>CAWIEZ010000008.1:0-885904 GCA_963835245.1 uncultured Planctomycetota bacterium | reverse complement strand
GGAGGACATCATGGCAAAGCTCGATCCGAATCGCTTGCAGAACCTGCATCGCTACTGGCAGGCGGCCAATTACCTGACGATCGGCCAGATTTACTTGCAGGAGAACCCCCTGCTGCGCGAGCCGCTGCGGCCGGAACACATCAAGCCCCGGTTGCTCGGACACTGGGGGACTTCGCCCGGCCTCAGCTTCATCTACGCGCATCTGAACCGTCTGATCCAGGACACCGACGCCGACGTGATCTACCTGACCGGGCCAGGGCACGGCGGACCCGCGCTCGTCGCCAACGACTACCTGGAAGGAACCTACTCGGAGATCTATCCGCACGTCTCGCGGGATGTCGAGGGTCTGCGCCGGCTCTTCCGACAGTTCTCGACACCGGGCGGCATCCCGAGTCACACCAGCGTTACGACCCCCGGCTCCATCAACGAGGGCGGAGAACTCGGCTACGTCCTCGCGCATGCCTTCGGCGCTGCCTTCGATAATCCGGACCTCCTCGCCGTCGCCGTCGTCGGAGACGGCGAGGCGGAGACGGGACCACTCGAAGGCTCTTGGAAAAGCGTCAAGTTCCTCAACCCAGCCCGCGACGGCGCCGTGCTTCCCGTTCTCCACCTGAACGGCTACAAGATCTCCGGACCCACCGTGATGGGTCGAGACCGCGATGAGGATGTGCAAAAGCTCCTCGAAGCCCACGGTTACGAGGTTCATTGGGTCGAGGGAGTCGATCCCTTGCCTATGCACCAGGCGTTCGCCGCGACTCTGGACACCTGCTACGCGAAAATCCGGGCCATCCAGGCCGAGGCGCGCACGAAAGGTTTCTCGAAACGGCCGACCTGGCCGGCCATTGTGTTGCGCAGCCTCAAAGGCTGGACCGGGCCGAAGGAGGTCGATGGCCTGCCGGTGGAGGGGACGTTCCGCGCCCATCAGGTGCCGCTGGCCAATGTGAGGGACAACCCCGCCCATCTCCGGATGCTGGAGCAATGGCTGCGCAGCTACCGCCCGGAGGATCTCTTCGATAAGAACGGCCGGCTTGTCCCGGAGTTAGCCGCCCTCGCTCCCCAGGGCGATCGGCGGATGGGCGCCAACCCGCACGCCAACGGCGGCAAGCTCACCGTGGACCTCGACCTGCCCGCTTTCCGCGCCTATGCGATCCCCGTCACGAAGCCGGCCACCGAGCGGCACGAATCGACTCGCCAGCTCGGTAAGATGATTCGAGACATCTTCCAGCGAACCGCGCGACAACCGAACTTCCGGCTCTTTTGTCCCGACGAGACGAACTCGAACCGGCTGGGAGACGTCTTCGAGGTCGAGAACCGCTGTTCGGTCGGCACAATCATCCCCATTGACGACCACATCGCCCCGGACGGCCGCGTGATGGAAGTGCTCAGCGAACACCTCTGTCAGGGCTGGCTGGAGGGCTACGTCCTGACTGGGCGGCACGGCATCTACGTGACCTACGAGTCGTTCGCGATGGTGACGACCTCGATGGTGGTCCAGCACACCAAATGGTTGGAAAAAGCGCTCGACCTCCCCTGGCGGGTGCCTGTCCCGTCGCTGAGCCTTCTGTTGACCTCGACGTGCTGGCGCAACGATCACAACGGCTTCAGCCACCAGGGTCCGGGCCTCATCGACACGCTCCTGGCCGTGAAGGGAGTGGTGGGCCGCATCTACCTGCCGCCGGACGCCAACTGCCTGCTGTCGGTGGCCGACCATTGCTTCCGCAGCCGCAATTACGTCAACCTGATCGTCATCGACAAGCAACCGCAGTTGCAGTGGCTCGACATGGACGCGGCTGTCCAACACTGTGCCGCCGGCGCGTCGATTTGGCCGTGGGCGAGCAACGACCAGGGGAGCGAGCCGGATGTCGTACTGGCGGCGGCCGGGGACATTCCGACCCTGGAGGTGATCGCGGCGGCCTGGCTGCTCCGCAAGCATGCCCCGAGTCTGAAAGTTCGGGTGGTCAACATCGTGGACTTGATGTGCCTTCCGCCCCCGCTCGTTCATCCGCACGGCCTGGAGGAGGCCAAGTTTATCGATCTCTTCACCGCCGCCAAGCCGGTCGTCTTCGCCTTCCACGGCCACCAACGAGCGGTCCACGAGATCCTCCACGGGCGGACCAACACGGAACGCTTCCATGTGCGCGGCTTCATCGACGAGGGAACGACAACCACTCCCTTCGACATGGTCGTCCTTAACAAGATCAGCCGTTATCACCTGTGCATGGAGGCGCTGCGACGGTCCAATTACCCGCAGGCCGGCCCGCTGATGGAATGGTGTCAGGAAATGCTGGCCAAGCACCAGACCTACACGCGCGAGCATTTCGAGGACATGCCGGAAGTCCGCGACTGGGTCTGGACCGACACGTAACCGAACAACTGGAGGGGACAATGCCGAACTACCTACTCGCCGATTCGGTCTACGAAACTCTGCGCCAGTTCGTTAGCGCCTACAAGGTCCACCCGATCCTGGTCAATTTCACAGCCGCGCTGATTCCGGTATCGGTTGGCAGCGACATCCTCGCCAGGGTCTTTGGCAAGCAAACGCTCCGCGACACCGGCTGGTGGACGCTGTGTTTCGCCGCGGTCATCACGCCCTTCACCGCCAGTGCCGGCTGGCTGTTCTGGATGGAAGACGACAACGGTGTCATCGGTATGACCATCCACAAGTGGCTCGGTACTGCCCTGGCGATGCTCCTCGTTGGCCTCGTTTTGTGGCGATGGTGGTTCTTCAAGAGCAACTCCCGGCCGAGCGTCGTCTATTTGCTTGTTGCCCTGGTTGTGGTGGGAGCCGTCGTATACCAAGGACATCTTGGCGGCGATCAGAGTTTTGGCTCCATGTCCGATGCCTCCGCTGCTCCCTCGTCGTTACCAATGGGCACGACCATCTCGGCTAAGTACAAAACAACGACCTCGCCTAAAGCGAACAACCGGAGGAGACCATGCCGCACTACAAGCACTTGATCGTCGGCGGCGGGATGACGGCCGCTGCCGCCCTCGGCGGAATCCGCGAGGTAGACCCCATTGGCTCGGTCGGCCTGATCGGCGCGGACTCCCATCCCCCTTATGACCGCCCGCCCTTGACCAAAGGTCTCTGGAAAGGCAAACCCCTGGAAAGCATTTGGCGCATGACCGACAGCAAGGGGGCGACTCGCCACCTCGGCCGCCAGGTACGAGCGCTGGACCCGCCGAACAAGCGTGTCACCGATGACCAGGGAACGGTCTACACCTTCGACAAGCTGCTCCTGGCCACCGGCGGCGTCCCGCGTCGGCTGCCCTTCGGAGAGAATCACATCATTTACTTCCGCACCCTGGACGATTACCAGCGGCTGCGGGCGCTGACAACTCAGGGCGAGCGGTTCGCCATCATCGGCGGCGGCTTTATCGGCGCCGAAGTGGCGGCGGCCCTGGCCATGAACGGCAAATCCGTGGTGATGGCCTTTCCCGAAGACGGCATCGGCAGTCGCACGTTCCCGCCCGACCTGGCCAAGTTCCTGAACGACTTCTACCGGCAGAAGGGGGTTGAAGTCCTGTCCGGAGAGACGGTTTCCGGCCTAGAGATGCGTGCGGGCCGGCCGGTCCTGAAGGTTGGCAACGCCCAGAGCCGAAGAGAGCGCGAGGTCGCGGCGGACGGCGTGGTGGCGGGAATCGGCATTCAACCGAACGTCGAACTCGCCCAGGCGGCGGGGCTGGCGGTCGAAAACGGCATTCGGGTGGACGCCTCGCTGCGCACCAATCACCCGGACATCTATGCTGCGGGGGACGTGGCCAACTTCTATAACCCCGCCCTGGATCAGCGCCTCCGCGTCGAACACGAGGACAACGCCAACACGATGGGCCGGCTGGCGGGCCAAGCTATGGCCGGCCGAAAGGTTTCCTACGACTACCTCCCCTTCTTTTACTCGGACCTGTTCGAGCTGAGCTACGAGGCCGTGGGCGCGGTGGACTCCCGGTTGGAGATCGTGGCCGACTGGAAGGAACCGTACCGAGAGGGAGTGGTCTACTACCTGAGAGACGGCCGAGTGCGGGGCGTCCTGCTGTGGAACGTCCGGGAGCAGGTGGAGGCGGCCCGGAAGCTGATCGCCGAGTCCGGGCCATTCCGCGCCGAGAACCTTCGAGGCCGTCTCGATTCATCCTTTACCCTTCCGAGATGACATCGCCGAAGCCCGGCCCCTTGCGGCCGGCGGATCTCAAGGAGCGGCTGCCGGCATGGATCGTTCTCAAAATCGGAGGAAACAAGATGGAGGGCTGGACAATCCTGGCGCTTCCCGCCCAGACGCCCGAAAAGGCCGTTGACAGGAACCTGCTGTTACGCTCGGCGCTGTCATCACTGACAGGTATGTACGTGATGGCCGTCACAGGTCTGATCCTGATCCTCTTCGTCCTCGTCCACATGGCGGGCAACTTGTTGATCTTCAGCGGCCGGGACGCTCTCAACGCTTACGCCCACGGTTTGGAGGAGCATTCGACCCTCCTATGGGCGGCGCGGGCGATGCTGTTGCTGGTCTTCGTGATTCACATTGCCACAGGCGTCCTGCTCACCCTACAGAGCCGGGCCGCCCGCCCGATCCGTTATGTCTGCTGGAAGCCCTTGCAGTCCAGCTGGGCCGCCCGGCACATGCTCCTGACCGGCCTGCTCCTCCTCGCCTTCGTCGTCTACCACCTGCTCCATTTCACCTTCGGCGTCACCGATCCTGAGCACTTCAAGTATGCAATTCCCAGCGACCCTCGTGGGCGCTACGATGTGGCCGGGATGGTGGTCGATGGCTTCTCCCAGACCCCGGTGGCCGTGGGCTACCTCGTCGCCCAGATCCTCTTGGGGTTGCATCTGACCCACGGAGCCTGGAGTTGGTTTCAGCACCTGGGATGGAACCGCGAAAACAGTCTGTTCCTGCCCTCGGACCGATTGTCGGAGCGAAGTTGGTTGCAGCTCATGCGGCCCGACCGGCGCGGCTCGGCACGACTCGTCTACGGACTCGGCGCCGTGGTGGTCGCCATCGTCGTCCTGGGCAACTGTTCGATTCCGCTGGCCATCCAGTTCGGCTGGCGCCCGAACGTCCTTGAGGAGCGGCCGACCGTGCACCGTCTCCCCGGAAAGGTGGGTCTACGGCCATGAGTCGTGACACCTTCTTGTTGGAACCTGTACCGCCTTTCCGCCTGGACCTGACAGTCTGGACGCTGTGCCGCCAGCCAGACAACGCCGTGGACCGCTGGGACGGCACGACCTACCGCCGGGTGCTACCGTTGCACGCCGGGCGAGTCGCTGATGCCGAAACCTAAATACGCGGGCCGCTCCGTTCCTGCAATCATTTCATGGGAGGATGATTCACATGGCTATTTCATCGGGCAACCGGGCGACGGAGAAACCATCAGATCAAGAGGTGAACTTTGCACCTCCCACGGATGCCTGCTGTGCCCAGACGCTGTCGCGCCCGGCCAGGGATGTCGTTGACGAGGCCAGTGAGGAATCATTTCCGGCAAGCGACGGGCTTTGCACAAAAACCGGCCTTTTGAGCGATGTTTTTGTGCAGGAGTCGTCGCTGCACAAAAACCTCTGCCCGTCTTAACCAGACGGGTAGCCGTCTTCCGCCTTTCTTAATGAAGGCTGTCTTCGTCACGGCCGCGCCGCTTGCCTCTGCTCCTCTTTCTGACGAAAATGGCTGGTGCTTCAAGACCCCCGACCCGGAGCCGGAGCCGCCGATGACCGCCACAGAACTCCGAGACCTGTTCCTCACCACCGACTTCAAGCAGGGCTTGCAGGAGATCAGTTCCTACTTAGCGAGCATCATGCAAGAGCGGCCCATCGTCTATCTGCTCGCCAAGTGCCTGTGGCAGCGAGGCTACAAGTTCGAGTTGGAAGACAAGCGGCACGACCTGTCGCTCAACGGCAAGCGCATCGAGTTCAAGTTCAACTATGACCGCTGTGAGAAGGCCCTGAAGGATGAACTGGCGAAGTACGGCGACAACCTCCCCGGCATGTGGCAGCTTGTTCAGGCGAGGGCGATTAGCAAGTCATGGGGAGTCATGCCGAAGATTTACAAGGATGCTTGCGTCAGGAAGCCGAATATCTTCGTCTGGATCATCTGCTCGCGGGACTTGAGCAAGATCGCCCCAGACGACCTCAAGCGTATCTGCCTGGGGCGTGCGCAGTGCAAGTACAACGCCACCCGCCCCTATGTCTCGGACGGCGAGCTTCTAACGGTGGCCGACTCCTTCCTTGCCAAGCTGCACGCCATCAGGCCATTCATGCTCCTGAAGCAAGACATCCAGACCAACGGTGACTTTCCTTCGACGTACCACTTTAGGATTTGCGACTTTGCCTCATGAGTCAGTCACTCTTTACTTTCTCCCACTTCGAGACTATTTTCCAGAACTCGCAACGCATACGCTGACGGCCCAGGCGAAAGGCGACGAAGCCAAGTCCGCCGTGGCCGAACTCGCCGAACGGATCAAGTCGCACAAGGCCGCACATACCGTCGAGGCCACGCCCCAACGTAGCCAGCATAAAACATCCTCGGCTGAGGAGCCGATCACAACCCGTATTCGCCGCAAAAGTCAAGTGGCGTCCGCTTCCGAACCGACGACCGATTCTGATGCGGCAGCATTGCCACCAGCGGCATCCCCACCACCCGAATCCACGTCCCCAGCTATTTCTGAAAATCATCAACCTCCTGGGCCTCCTTTCAATCACTCCAGCTCGGCCGGAGATTCATCCGGCAAACCCAAGATGACCTTTCGTGAACGGCTTGCGAGGAATCGGCGGCGGGGCGAGGGACAAGAGATTGGTTTGTAGACCTTTTTCCGCTCGAACGAACGATTGCATTCCCAGCGGAAAGGCAGGCAAGGTGCAGCGACCCAGATGATCTACGAGCAGAATCGAGAAGCCACCCGACCCCTCACCGGCTCCCTCTGGCTCAAGCGTGAGGGGGCCAGAACCCAGGACAAAGACCAAGAAAGGCCCGCCCTCGCCTCTGGCCGCCATTTTTCGGGGTGGGCGCCCCCTCTATGAACCCACCCCGAAAAACGGCGACCGACGGCGACGGCGTGAGAGGCAAGCGGGCCGGGGCCATCCGGCCACCGCTTGCCTGTGTGGTGGCACTTCGGAGCGGGCGGAGCAGATCGAGCAGGCCGAGACCAAACGAGACGCTTGCCAACAGAAGCAAAATAGTCTACCATTCAAGTAGCATTTCACCACGCTTGAGCTGCCCATGACCGTCCCCAGCAACCCCAACCCGCTCCATGTAGCCTCATTCACAGAGCGGCTCGCCCGCGAACGCCAGGGCACCAAGCTGGGCATGGTGTTCTCCGTTATCACCGCCATCGGTATCGGTGCCGTCATGGCCCAGACCATCTACGAGATGATAGAGGGCAGCCGGCAGCGGAGCCGTAGTCGAGGCTGGGAACGGTAAGTCCCCTGGATGCGTCCTTTCCCGAACACCAATCGCATCTGGCAAAATGTTCAACAGAAGGCGACTCTGCTGCTAATTTCCCGTCGCCCAAATGTCCCAGATCACTAGAATGCTCGGTGAAACGCGGCTTTTTCGCCCGCCGCGGGCACAAAGAATTGCACAAAGAATTCATGTAAATCGTAGAAAAACGAGCCAAAACGGTGGAAACAGTGGAAACCATGAAAATCAATAAGACATTGCAATTACAGGAGTTGTGTCGATGGTGAGGATCGGGATAGTTGGCGTTGGTTTCATGGGCATGATCCATTACCTGGCGGCGGCGAAGCTGCGCGGCGCGCGGGTGACGGCCATCTGCACGCGCGATGCCAAGAAACGCGGCGGCGACTGGCGCGGCATCCGCGGCAACTTCGGACCCGCCGGAACCTGGATGGATCTCGGCAAAATCAAACGCTACGCCCACTTCGACGAACTGTGCGACGACGCCGACATCGATCTCATCGACATCTGCACGCCGACGCATCTACACCCTGGCATGGCGCGTGCCGCCCTGCGCCGGCAAACACGTCCTCGTCGAGAAAGCCATCGCCCTGACGCGCAAGGACGCCGATGCCATGCTGCAAGCGGCGGACAAAGCCGGCAAACTGCTCATGGTCGCGCATGTGCTGCCGTTTAATCCGGAGTTCGCCTTCGCCGCCGAGGCGGTGCGCTCCGGCACCTACGGCCGGCTGCTCGGCGGACATTTCAAACGCATCATCGCACAGCCGGATTGGTCCGACGAAATTGCCGACGCCGGCAAGACCGGCGGACCCGCCATCGATCTGCACATCCACGACACGCACTTCATCCGCCTCATCGCCGGCGTGCCGCGCAAGGTCTTCTCCAGCGGACTCGCCGCCGACGGCCGCACCGTCACTTATCTGACGACGCAGTATCTCTACGGCTCCGGCGCCGACGCCCTCGCCCTTTCCTGCTCCAGTGGAGCGCTGGCGAAAAAGGGCCGTGAGTTCGTGCATGGTTACGAGCTTTATCTGGAGAAAGCGACGCTGATTTATGAGTCCGGCACGCAGCCGTTGACCGTGCTGAGCGAGGACGGCAAGACCAAACAAGTGAAGCTGAAGGGATCGACGGAAGCGACGGCGGCGTTCACAGCCGAAATGCAGGCGGCGGTCGAAGGCGTCAACAACGGATGTGAACCGGATCTCCTCGCGCCCAACTGGCCCGCGATGCCCTGGTATTGTGCCACAAGGAATGTCAGTCCGTGTTATCCGGCAACGCCGTGACCGTTTAGCCGCGAGCCGTAGGCGAGCGCAGATGCGCTCCCCTTCGGGTCGCGGCTAAACGACTATTTCTTGCCCAGCAGTTTCGATAAACTGACGCGCACTTCCTTGGTGTCGCCGGCCTTGACGATGGCGGCGTCGGCCTTGGCGAGCAGATCGCGTTCCATCGACGGACGCCACTGTTTGATGCTGCCGTGCGCCGCGTCGCCGAGCAGCTTCGCCGCTTCGCCGCCCACGCCGGCGATGTGTTCGACCACGAAATTATCGTAGCCCGACTCCGCTTGCAGCACACGCAGTCGGAACACCGCATCCGGCAGCAGACCGTCGCTGCCATCCAGCCGCGCCGTCGCCTCGCAGTGCAGCGTCAACTTGACGCGCAGACGCGCTCGGATGCTGCCCGAATAGGTGCGCCTGCCCGAATGCCACGTCTGCTTGTCGTACTCGACGTGCGTATCGAACGAGATAAAGGCTGTAAACGTCATGCGGCCGGCCTCGATTTGTCGCGCGTTGCGCAGGTCGAAAACGAGCGTATCCGGCAAGCGATCCGCCGTCACGCGCACCTTCCACCAGCGGCCATCGTTCTTCATTACCTCGATCTTTTCGGGATGCACGTGTACGCCCTTGCCGCGCCATTTGATCTCGCGCACCGCCTTTTGCAATCCCCAGTGTCGCGTGTCCTCATAGAGCGGCTCCGGCATGGCCTTGATGAGAAAGCCACGCAGCGAACCGGCCAAGGCATCCACCGAACCGCCGCCCAACGCGGACAAGACGTTGCCAGCGTTGATCGGCTTGTGCGGAGGCGGCGTCTGCCACGCATGAGCCAAGGGCGCAAGCAGCACGGTCAGCATTGCCATGATCCAGCTTGCTCGTTGCTTCATGTCCTCTCGCCTCCTCAGAATCGTCACGACCCGCAGCGCCTGCCCAAATGAATGCTCCGGCTCCGTTGGATTTGTGCTTATTCTCGACACGAGCCGCAGTGTCCAGGCCAGATTGGCGACGGACGCCGGCGCTCCGCGTGTAGGCAAGATACGATCACCGCCGAAAAAAGAAAAAGATCCACAAGACAGTCAACCGGCGAAAAGGCGGAAGGAGCCGCCCAGCCGGTGACGTGATTCGGATGCCGCCGTCGCCACTCGATGAACACCAGGGAAGGACACGCGGACATGAGGCAACAGGGACGTTGGTTGCGGCGGTGGAGCGTTTTTTCGCTCGCCGTCGTGTGTTGGGCGGCGGGATCCGGCTGCCTCAGCTTCGTGCATTCGCTCGATTTTCCACCCAAAGACCAACTCGCGCAGGGCGAATTGATTCCCGCTCCCAGCCGGTCTCACGTCCACATCTTTCTCGTCCACGGCATGGACCCCCTCGACTTGGCCAACCTTTACGGTTTGACCGAGTACATCCAACAGCTCGGCTACCTCCAGACGCACTACGGCCAACTCTATCACCTGTGGGAATTCAAAAAAGAGATGCGCCGCATCCGCGAAGACGATCCCCAGGCGCGTTTCGTGTTGATCGGCTTCAGCTTCGGCGCCAACGTGGCACGAGACTTGGCCAACGCCGTCAAGGACGAGGGCGTCCTCATCGATTTGCTGATCTACATGGGCGGCAACACGCTGGAGAACACGCCGCAAGCGCAGCCCGATCATGTCGATGCGCATCGTCAACATCCTGGCGGCCGGCTGTATCTGGAACGGGGCGACGATGGATCGAGCGGAGAACATTCATTACAGCAACGTCTGGCACTTCGGCTCACCGACGCATCCGCGGACGCGCGAACTGTTGGCCCGCGAACTGGCGGCGGCGGCCGGCGCGTGCCCTATGTCGAGAAGGTGCCGCCGATACCACCGGAATGGCAAGAAGAGGTGCCGATGCCGCGCCGCCTACCGCCGGAGCAGGTGCAACAACTCTCTTCGCAACTGCCGCCCGAATGGAGTTTCCTCAACTCGCGCACCGCCTACAGGGAACCGCCTCCTCCGCAACTGCGCAACCCACGGCCAACAGCAACGTCCGACGAGTGCCGTTCTCGGTGCTGCCCGATTAATGGCAAACGCTCGCCGTTCATTCTTGCACGACGGGATTGCGCAGTACGCCAAGTTTGTCGATCTCGATTTCCACCATGTCGCCGCCCTTGAGGAAGATCGGCGGCTTGCGAGCAAAACCGACGCCGGGCGGCGTGCCGGTGAAGATCAGATCGCCCGCTTCCAATGTCACCACCTGGGAGAGATAAGCGAGCAGATCGCCGGCCGGAAAGATCATCTGCCGCGTATTGCTGTCCTGCATGGTCTGTCCATTCAAGCGCAGGCGGATTGAGAGATTATGCGGATCGCCTAATTCGTCCATAGTCACCACTGCCGGACCAATCGGCGCGAAGGTGTCGAAGCTCTTGCCGGTCAACCATTGCTTGCCGTCTTTTTTGAGCTGCCAATCGCGGGCGGAAACATCGTGGCCGATCGTGCAGCCGGCTAAATGCTCCATCGCGGCGGCGGCGCGGAGATGGCGTCCCTTCTTGCCGACAACCAGCACCAATTCCGCCTCATAATCCACTTCCCGGCTGACGGCCGGCAGGCGGATGGCCTCGCCGGGACCGATAATCGCCGTGGCGAATTTGCTAAAGACGACCGGCTCCTTGGGGATGGGCGCGCCGCTCTCAGCGGCGTGATCGCGGTAATTGAGGCCGATGCAAATGACCTTTGGCGGATCGGGAATGGGGGCGAGGAGCTTGACGGCGGCGGCGGGATGGCGCACGGCATCGGGCCGCGCCGCCGCTTCGGCAGCGGTGCGAAGCATAGCGGCGCCGCCCGCAAGCAATTCTTTTACGCTGAAGGGCAAATCGGGCCGGGTCGCATGGAGGTCGATATATTCCTCACCCTGAAGCAGGGCGGCGCGCGGGCCGGATGATGTCCGAATGGTTGCTAGTCGCATGATGTCCTCAGTTCGTAGTCCTTAGTTCGTAAGCGGAGCCGCGACTGTAAGAGTCTGTTCCAAAAGGGGTGATTTGCGTAGAATGAAGTATGAACCGCAAACGTTACCCTTCGGACCTGACGGACAGCCAGTGGGCTTTGCTGGAACCCTGGATACCACCGCCCCACCCCGGTGGCCGTCCACGCAAAACCAACATGCGTGAGGTTCTCAACGCTATCTTTTACCTCACACGCGAGGGTTGCTCTTGGCGGGCGCTGCCCCATGATTTCCCGCCCTGGAAAACGGTCTACAACTATTTCGAGGACTGGAAGCGTGACGGCACCTGGGACCGCTTCCTCACCCTCCTGCGTTGGCGTGTCCGCCAGGCGGCGGACCGTGACCCCGACCCCCGCGTCGCCTGTATCGACAGTCAGTCGGTCAAGACGGCGGGCGGTGGCGAGGAAGTTGGTACGGACGGCGGCAAGAAGGTCCGCGGCCGTAAACGCCATATCGTCGTGGATACGATGGGTTTGCTGCTGGCCGTCGTGGTCACGGCTGCCAACGTGGACGATGCCCGCGCGGCGCAGCAGCTCTGCGCAACTGCCGGGGACAGACTTCCCTCGCCTGGAAGTGGTGCAAGGAGATAACAAGTACCACAACCACGCGTTGGAGCGCTGGCTGCGTGTGCATCATCGGGCGTACCGCATTTGGGTGGTGAGTCGTCCTCTTGGGGAGCGACGGTTCAAACCGCTGCGGAGTCGTTGGGTAGTGGAACGGACGTTCGCCTGGCTGGGGCGTTATCGACGTTTGAGTAAGGACTACGAACACTTGCCGGAGTCGAGTGAAGCCATGCTGAGGATAGCGGGAATTCATCACTACCTCCGTTGGCTCTGTCCGAGCCGAACCGCACGCAGTCAACGCTTCCGCTTCAAAGGACATCGGCCAAAACAAGCGGCATAGAGCTTTTGGAACAGACTCTAAGGGAGCGGTTCCGATTACGAACTACGGCCGCACGTTTTGCACAGGCGGGTCATGTGGTGCAGCATGTCGCGCACCGAGATCATGCCGAGCGGTTGACCGTCCTTAAGCACCGGCAGATGGCGATAGCCGCCGACATCCATCTGATGCAGCACGAAGGCCAGAGTATCGGTCGGCCGCACCGTCGCCGGATTGGGCGTCATGAAATCGCGCACCGGCCGCAGCGTATGATCCATCGTGGGGCTGGCCACTTTCGTCAGCAGGTCGCGCTCGCTGAAAATGCCTAGCAGTTTGCCGTCGTCATCGACAATCAACACGGCTCCGATGTCATGGGACAGCAGGAGGTCGATGGCCTGCTTCACCGTCGCCGTCGGCGTCAGCGCGATCGCCTGCCGCGGCTGCAACTGGCTCACCGTGTCTTCCATCAAACTCTGTTCGACGCGATCCTGCGCCACTGGCTGATCCAACTGCGTCAAGTCGGCCAGACAGTTCTCGCACTGCTCGCTGCCGGGCAGATTATCGTAAGCACAGTGAGGACAAATCATAAACAAATCCGAAATCCGAAATCCGAAATTCCAAATCCGAAATCCGAAGGCCCGGATAGTTGTTTCGGATTTCGGATTTCGGATTTCGGATTTATTCGACGGTCCAGGTTTCGTCACTGGCGAACAGTTCTTCGAGTTTGCCGGCTCCGCGCGTGGCGATGACATCATCGATTTGTTTGTTGAGGACGTTCTCGTAGGTCGGCCGTTCGACGCAGCGGAAAACGCCGATGCACTCCGGGAAGTCGGGATAGACCATGCGGCTGAGCAGATACGCCAAGCTCGGCTCGTCGGCCTTCTCATCGTGGACCAGCAGATCGTCCTTGGCGATGCCGTTGCCCAACTCGACCACTTCCGGATTGAGGCCGTGCAGACGAATGCCCTTGTTCTGGTCCTTGCCGAAGACCAACGGCCGGCCGTGATGAAGGTGCAGCACGTTGTCGGCTTTGACGCTCTTGTCGGTGGCGTACTCGAAAACGCCATCGTTGAAAATCTTGCAGTTCTGATAGACCTCGACGAACGCGGTGCCCTTATGGGCGGCGGCACGCTTGAGCGTCTCGGTCAAGTGGTTGATGTCCACGTCCAGCGTGCGGGCGACGAAGGTGGCGTCGGCGCCCAGCGCCAACGACAAGGGACGCAACGGCGTGTCGATGGAACCGAGTGGGCTGGACTTGGTGCGCGTGCCGATGCGCGAGGTCGGCGAATATTGGCCCTTTGTCAGACCGTAAATCTCGTTATTGAAGAGGATGATTTTCAAGTCCATGTTGCGGCGGATAGCGTGGATCAAGTGATTGCCGCCGATGGACAGACCGTCGCCGTCGCCGGTGATGACCCAAACACTCAGATCAGGACGGGCCAATTTCAAGCCGGTGGCGAGGGTCGGCGCGCGACCGTGGATGGTGTGGAAGCCATAGGTGTTCATGTAATAGGGGAAGCGGCTGGCGCAGCCGATGCCCGAAATGAACACGAATTGCTCGCGCGGAATGCCGAGACCGGCCAGCGCTTTTTTCATCTGGGCCAAAATCGAATAATCGCCGCAACCTGGACACCAACGCACCTCTTGATCGCTGGCCAGTTCCTTGGGCGTTAGAGTGTTCAGAGCCGTCATCGTGGACATGAGTGCAACCTCGTTGTAGGCATCTAGCCCCCGGCAAACGGGGGTGGGTGGGACAAAATAAAGGCGATTACGAACGCAGTAACTCTTCGATCTTTTCCTCGATCTCGCTGACCAGGAACGGTTTGCCCTGGACTTTGTTCAAGCCGATCGCATCCACCAGATAGGTGGCGCGGATGAGCATGCGCAATTGACCGCCGTTCAACTCCGGCACGAGTACCTTACGGTAGCGCTTGAGAACCTCGCCGGTGTTGCGCGGCATGGGATTGAGATAGCGCAAATGGGCATGGGCCACCTTCAAACCCTTGTGCTGGGCGCGTTGGCACGCCGTCACCAGGGCGCCATAGGTGCCGCCCCAGCCGAGTACGAGTAGATCGCCCTCGGATGGACCCATCACCGTCAGTTCCGGGATGGCTTGAGCGATATTGGCGATCTTTTGAGCGCGCGTATGAATCATGTGCTGATGGTTGAGGGGATCGTAGCTGACGTTGCCGGTGATGTCTTCCTTCTCCAGCCCACCGATGCGATGCTCCAAACCAGGCGTGCCGGGCACTGCCCAAGGACGCACCAGCCGATCGTCGCGCTCGTAGGGATGGAAGACCGCCGTGCCGTTGCCGTTTCCGTTGCCGTTCGCATGCGGCTGGGCGAAACGCACGGGGATTTTCGGCAGTTTCGCGGGGTCGGGGATCAGCCACGGTTCGGCACCGTTGGCGAGATAGCCGTCGGACAGCACGAACACCGGCGTCATAAAGCCGACGGCCAAACGCACCGCCTCGAAAGCCATGTGGAAGCAATCCGTCGGCGAACAGGGGGCGATGATGCAGGCCGGACATTCGCCGTTGCGGCCGAACATCGCTTGCAGCAGATCGGCTTGCTCCGTCTTGGTCGGCAAGCCGGTGCTGGGACCACCGCGCTGCACGTCCACGATGACGACCGGCAATTCGGTCATAACGGCCAAACCGATGGCCTCGGACTTGAGACAGATGCCGGGTCCGCTGGTGCCGGTGACGCCGAGCGCCGGCGAAGGAAGCGCCGATGGCGGCGCCCATGGCGGCGATCTCGTCCTCCGCTTGCAGCGTTCGCACGCCGTAACGCTTCAATTCCGCCAACTGATGCAGAATGTCCGAGGCCGGTGTGATGGGATAAGTGGCGTAAACCAGCGACAAACCCGACTGCTGGCTCGCCGCCACCAAACCGAGCGCCAACGCCTCATTGCCGGTGATTTTGCGATAGCGGCCGGGCGGAATTTTCGCTTTGGACACGCGGTAATGCACCGGCATCGCTTCGGTCGTTTCGCCGTAGTTGTAGCCGGCTTTCAGGGCGCGCGTGTTGGCCTCCATCACGCTTTGATTCTTGGCGAATTTCATCCCAATCCAGCGCAGCGTCGGCTCCAGCGAACGCTCGTAGAGCCAATACACCAGACCCAGAGCGAAGAAGTTCTTGCAGCGATCGGCCTCACGGGTGCTGAGTTTCAGATCGGCCACCGCCGCCCGATTGAGCTTGGTAATCGGTGCGGCGAACAAACGATAGCCCTTGAGCGAGCCGTCCTCCAGCGGATTGGCGGCGTAGCCGGCCTTGTGCAGATCGCCGGCGGCGAAGGCGTCGGCATTGACGATAAGGATGCCGCCCGCTTCGAGATCCTTCAAATTGGTTTTCAGCGCCGCCGGGTTCATGGCGACGAGGGTATTGAGGAGATCGCCCGGCGTATGGATGTCGCTGCTGCTGAAATGAATCTGGAAGCCGGAGACGCCCGCAAGGGTGCCGGCGGGGCGCGAATCTCGGCGGGAAAGTCGGGCAGCGTGCTGATGTCGTTGCCGAGCATGGCCGAAGTGTGCGTGAACTGCGTGCCGGCCAACTGCATGCCGTCGCCGGAGTCGCCGGCCAATCGAATCGTCGCTTCGCTTACTTCTTCGACGGGGATGGGATGACTGGATCGCGCGGTGCCAGGATTCAGAACCGTCATGAAAAGGATGCCTCCGGGCGGGATGCCTTCCGACTCAAGCCCCCTCCGCTTCGAGGGGCACAACATTGGGATCGGGCGGCTGATTATATATGGTAGACGGAAAATGCTCCGCAAGGTAGTGGACAATTCGCTTGACCGACAACACGCCCACGGGTCGTCCCGCCGGATCGACCACGGGCAGGTGCCGATAGCCTCCCTCCTCCATGCGGCGCACGGCGGCGCCAATGGGATCCTTGGGATGAACGACAACGGGGTCGCGGGTCATGCACAGAGCCACGGGCGCGCTCAGGGGCATTCCAGCGGCCAACACACGCCGCAACAGGTCGCGCTCGGTGAAGAGGCCGACCAAGTGGTCGCCGTCGCGGCAGACGAGAACACAGCCGACTCGTTGCTGCCGCATGAGGGCGACCGCTTCCGCCACACTCTGTTCCGGTCGAACCTGCCACGGCGGCGTCGGATGCAAACGCGACACGCTTTCGGTTTTGAGGTTCCGGGCCAACTCCGCCATGCCGAAGATCGCCTCCGCCACCGTTCCTCCCCAGTCCGTTTGCGGTAGGGCGTCACCGAGACGCCAAGCCGTCAACGGTCTGGATACCACCTCTTAGTTTAGGATAGCACTTACGCTTGGGGAGAACAGTTGAAAAAATCGCCGGGCGCGATCGAACACAGCTGTTGAGGTTATCGATAAACGGGGTTGTGCTATCCGGCCGGGGGGTTGACCTACGCCTATCGCCAGAGATGATTGTCGGTAAACGGGGATGCTTCGGCAAGGTTTGCGGGCGCGCGAGCATGGTGCATTGAAGTGCAAATCGGCATCTTCCTCCCGACTCAAGCGACGATTGGGGATCGGTGGCGAGTACAGCGATGACTCGTTCACATTCCGCGGCGCAGTGCGCGGGCTTTCTCCGGTTGATAGAGCACTTCCTCCACTCGGAGCCGCCTCAGACCGGCGGGCACCGGCCACTCGATGGCGTCGCCTAGCCGGTAGCCGAGGA
Source organism: uncultured Planctomycetota bacterium (assembly GCA_963835245.1). Classification (GTDB taxonomy): domain Bacteria; phylum Planctomycetota; class Planctomycetia; order Gemmatales; family Gemmataceae; genus JAJPHU01. The sequence continues at coordinate 868,731 of CAWIEZ010000008.1, read as the reverse complement.
TCGCAGTTCCGATGGGAGCCAAGATGGAGATGCGATTCCGTGCCATGTCGGCGTCCGTGGGGTAGACCAATTCGTAGACCTCCGTCTCGCCGCAGTCCAAGTCGCGGACGCGGACAATAGAGTTCATGGTAATTACGTCCGCCGGAACTTTGCCGGCCGGCACCACGCAGGCTCGCTCCAACTCTCCTTCGAGCGCCATCAGGTAATCCTCTCGGACGCGGCAGTCCATGCGAGCGGAATCGATGAGCGCTTCGAGACGCTGATAGTCGGTATCAGAAATGATGAGAGGTTCACTTTTCATAGTTTTATTCTCCTTTGATTTGAGATGATTTGAATCATTCCTTTTTGGGTCATCGAGTGAACCAGCGCGTGAGTACATAGTGCCAGTAGATCTGGCGGGCTGGTAGAACCGGCGTCCCGCCGGTGTAACCTTCTCCTTTCCCGATAATACGGCCCTTGCCCGTTCCCGCCCGATCGGGATTCGGACTCACACACGTTCGATATTTTTGATCTCGTATAGAGAGAATTTGTACCGGCTGTCTCCGTCCACGGAGGAAGAGTCAATCCGCTTGAGCAGTTCGCTTGCGGACAACTTCCGATCGCGGACTTCTTGCCATAAATAGCTGCGGCAGAGGTAGTCCGACCACTTGTAAGGATCGCGCAAAATACTCTCGGCGATGGCCAAGCGCGACGGTGCTTCCACCACCCGGAAGGAATTCTCGTAAACTCCCTCATCGCAGACGCAGGTAGCCAAGAACAAAGCCATTCCTCTCTCTTCTGTATCCACAACGTCCACCCCCCCCGCCTCTTCCAAGACCTGCCAGTCCGACCAGGCACAGTGGTGGCGAATCCTGCTCTCCCTCCACGGCAGGCGCAGGTCGCGCGCTTTCACGCGGCGAGACAATCTCTCGTTATCGATCACGCTTCACCTCCTCGACTGCTGTGCCGACCGGCGATCCGCATCGCCTGATGGGCCAAACTCTCTCGAACCAAGCCGCGCAGCAGCTGCGCGACGGTCAATCCTTGCAGGTCGGCCGAGCATTCCAGGGCGGCCGCCTCCTCGACCGTTACAAGCAGGGATAATTCCACCACCTCATTGGCAAACGCGCGGAGCGGACTGGGAGCGGCCCGATTCTCCTGAGCGGCGCCGGTTGCCGACTCGCTTCCGCGGTACGCCGCCAGCCAACTTCTCGGCAACATTGCTGGGTTCATTTCCGATCCCTCCTGGACGATTGAGTTAGGGCCAGCGGACAAACCCTTGCCCGCCTGCGGCGCCGGCAAGGGTTTGTCCACTCGATTCAGGGCACTCTTCCTACGTCGATGGCCGGTCGAGACGCGGAATCGAGGAGCAACGAGAAGGGGCCGAGTTCGGGTTTCGCCCATCTCCCCGCGGACTACGTCCGGTCCCTCGGCCCCTTCTCGAAGCTAATCGGCGGAATGCTCGTTACCTTCTCGTCTCCACTGTCCCTCCTTTAAGCATTCTCCGTGCCAGGAGAGTTTGTCTCCTCTCGAAGCGGCAAACGCCGGTGCATCCTGCTGCTTCAAGGACGGAAAAAGGCTGCAAACACGGGGAAAAGACAATGGCAGAGCGATCGGATGTCCGCGCCTAGCCGTGGAGAATCGCGGAAGGTTTCCAGGAGAGAACGGATGCCGGGCAAAGTTTGACCAGTGCCTGGATGAAAATTGCCTAAATGCAAACACGAAAACACGAAAGTACGAAAACACGAAAAAAGACGATAGGCGGAGACAGGACAACGTGTTTCGTTGCGAAATCGGGTTTCTCTTAGAGTCTGTTCCAAAAGCTCTATGCCGCTTGTTTTGGCCGATGTCCTTTGAAGCGGAAGCGTTGACTGCGTGCGGTTCGGCTCGGACAGAGCCAACGGAGGTAGTGATGAATTCCCGCTATCCTCAGCATGGCTTCACTCGACTCCGGCAAGTGTTCGTAGTCCTTACTCAAACGTCGATAACGCCCCAGCCAGGCGAACGTCCGTTCCACTACCCAACGACTCCGCAGCGGTTTGAACCGTCGCTCCCCAAGAGGACGACTCACCACCCAAATGCGGTACGCCCGATGATGCACACGCAGCCAGCGCTCCAACGCGTGGTTGTGGTACTTGTTATCTCCTTGCACCACTTCCAGGCGAGGGAAGTCTGTCCCCGGCAGTTGCGCAAGTAGCCTGCGCCGCGCGGGCATCGTCCACGTTGGCAGCCGTGACCACGACGGCCAGCAGCAAACCCATCGTATCCACGACGATATGGCGTTTACGGCCGCGGACCTTCTTGCCGCCGTCCGTACCAACTTCCTCGCCACCGCCCGCCGTCTTGACCGACTGACTGTCGATACAGGCGACGCGGGGGTCGGGGTCGCGGTCCGCCGCCTGGCGGACACGCCAACGCAGGAGGGTGAGGAAGCGGTCCCAGGTGCCGTCACGCTTCCAGTCCTCGAAATAGTTGTAGACCGTTTTCCAGGGCGGGAAATCATGGGGCAGCGCCCGCCAAGAGCAACCCTCGCGTGTGAGGTAAAAGATAGCGTTGAGAACCTCACGCATGTTGGTTTTGCGTGGACGGCCACCGGGGTGGGGCGGTGGTATCCAGGGTTCCAGCAAAGCCCACTGGCTGTCCGTCAGGTCCGAAGGGTAACGTTTGCGGTTCATACTTCATTCTACGCAAATCACCCCTTTTGGAACAGACTCTTATTGGATTTTTCGTGATTTCGTACTTTCGTGTTTTCGTGTTTCTATTTAGGTCTGCTGTGCCTCGATAGCCAAGGCCGCCCGAAGGCAACCGCCTGCTTGCCATCTTTCGCAAGGCAATCGCCCTACCCAACAACGTCGCGCGTTGTCGCATCTACCTACAATGACCGAGAAGGAACGAGGGGTTTGCCAGACGTGGAGGCAGCAATGACGGCTCCCTTTTCCAATTCTTTCTTGGAGCGCCTGGTGCGCTGCGCCGGCCGCGCTGATCGTCAGCCGTGCCGGCCGGGTCGTGTTGGTCAACGACCGGGCGGAGAAACTATTCGGCTATAGGGAGGAAGAGCTACTCGGCAAAGGACTGGAACGGCTGGTAGTGGAGCGCTGCCGGGTCGGGTACGCCGAGTTGGCCGTCGGTCCCGCAAACGCCCTTGCGAGTAATGAGGATGGTTTCATCGGACTTCGCAAGGACGGCAGCGAGTTCTCTTTGGAGGCGACGCTGCGGCGATTTGAAGAGCAGGGCGAGGTGTTCGCCGCCCATATGTTCCGCGACCTCAGCCAGCGCCGGCGGTTCGAGGAGAGGCTAACGGTGCGCGTGCGACAGCAAGCGTTGGTGGCCGAATTGGGACGCCGAGCCTTAATCGGCATCGACCTCGGTCAACTGATGAACGAAGCCGTCGAATTGGTCGGCGTCAATCTCCCGGTCGAGTATTGCAACGTCCTGGAACTGCTTCCCGATGGCAAAGTACTGTTCCAGGCGGGGATCGGTTGGAAAGAAGGTCTAGTCGGCCAGGCGGCGGCGGAAGCCAAGAGCGCCATTCCCGCCGCGTGTGTCCTGCGCACGCAAACGCCGGTCCTCGTCGAAGACTTGGCGACGGACGAGCGTTTTCCCGACGCCGCGTTGCTCCGCGAACACGGAGTTGTCAGCAGCTTGAACGTGCCTCTCTACGGACACCAGCGTCCTTACGGCGTTCTGGGCGCGCACACGAACCGGCGTCGCCGCTTCACCGACGAGGACGTTCATTTCGTCCAGTCGGTTGCCAACGTGCTTTCCGCGGCGATCGAGCGTAAATGGCTGGAGCAGCGTCAGCGCGAGCAACACTTGCTGCGCCGAACAGATGATGGCGATCGGTCAAGTGGCCGCCGGCGTCGCTCACGAGTTACGCAACCCTTTGACATCTATAAAAGGTCTTATTCAGGTTAGTTTGCGGGACGCTCCTGTTCACGGTTTGCCGGCCGAGGATCTGGCGGTGATCGAACACGAGATCCGCCGCATGGAGCGGACGCTGCAAATCTTCCTGGACTTCGCGCGGCCGCCACAACCGCGGCGCCGCCGTCTCGACCCGGCCGCTGCCGCCGAGCGCGTCTTTGCCCTCGTCGCCGGCCGCGCCAAAAAACAGGGCGTCTCTCTCCGCCTCACCCAACCGCCAACGCCCGCCTGGCTCCAGGCGGATCAGGACCAACTGCAACAACTGCTCTTAAACCTCGTCCTCAATGCTCTCGACGCCATGCCCCACGGCGGCGCGGTGGAAGTGGAGCTTCGCCCGCCGCGCGACGGCCAAATTGAATTGCACGTCCGCGATAACGGGCCGGGCATCGCTCCGCACATTCTGCCGAAAGTCTTCGAGACGTTCGTGAGCAGCAAGGAAACCGGCGTAGGTCTAGGTCTGCCGCTGTCCAAGCGCATCGCCGAGGATCACGGAGGTAGTCTCTCCGCCTATAATCTGCCCGAGGGCGGGGCTTCCTTCGTTGTGCGTCTGCCAGCTTGCAAAGGATGAAGGCGGAAAAGATTTCCTGAGATTTCCGCTCTCTCTTTTGTCTTTTTGAGGAGCGATTATGCCTACTCTGCTGGTGGTTGACGACGAGCCTTCCATCCTGCACTTTTTCCGTCGCGCCTTCCAAGAGCCGGAAATCATCCTCTTGACGGCCTTATCGGCGTCGGAAGGGGTTGACAAGGTGATGCGCGAACGACCCGACGTGGTGATCCTCGATCTTAACCTGCCGGATGAATCCGGTCTGGATGCCTTCCGCCGCATCCACCGCATCGATGCGAAGATCCCCGTGATCTTTATCACCGGCCACGGAACGACCGCCGCCGCCATCGAAGCGATGCGTCTGGGCGCCTACGAATACTTGCTCAAGCCGCTGGAGTTGGATCAATTGTGCGATGTGGTCGGCCGCGCCTTCGAGATCAGCCGGCTCATGCACGTGCCCGCCGTGATTGCTGAAGACGAACAGAAGACGGAAGACGCCGACTCGCTGATCGGCCGTTGTCCGGCCATGCAGGAGGTATACAAGGCCATCGGCCGAGTCGCTCCCCAGAATGTTACCGTACTCATCCTCGGCGAGAGCGGTACGGGCAAGGAGTTGGTGGCCCGCGCCCTTTACCATTACAGCGACCGTAGCCAAGGCCCGTTCCTGGCGATCAACTGCGCCGCCATCCCCGAGAATCTGCTGGAGAGCGAGCTATTCGGCCACGAGAAAGGCGCCTTCACCGGCGCCGACCGCCGACGCATCGGCAAGTTCGAGCAGTGCAGCGGCGGCACGCTGTTTCTCGATGAAATCGGCGACATGACGCCGCTAACGCAGACGAAGATCTTGCGCGTTCTCCAGCAGCAAGAGTTCGAGCGGGTCGGCGGCAACGAATCCGTTCGGACGGACGTTCGCCTCCTCGCCGCCACCAACCGCGACTTGGAGAGGCTGGTTGCTCAAGGCAAGTTCCGGGGCGACCTGTTCTACCGGCTCAACGTCTACACCATCAAGTTGCCGCCGCTGCGCGAGCGCGGCGACGATCTGAACATTCTCGCCGAACACTTTCGGCAACGATTCGGCGAAGAGTTGAAGAAAGACGTGCGCGCAATCGCCGCCGAAACTCTCGAATTGCTGCGCCGCTATCCGTGGCCGGGCAACGTGCGCGAATTACAAAGCGTAGTCAAGCAGGCTTTGCTGCACACGACAGGGCCGGTCCTGTTGCCGGAGTTTCTGCCCGCCGTTCTTCGCGGTGAGGCAACGAGCGAAGGCGCGGCCGGCACTTCTGCTTTCTCTTTTGGTGGATTGACGCCCTTCATCCAGGATCAGCTGCGCGGCGGCTCCACGACCTTGTATTCCGATTACCAAGCTCTCACCGATAAGCATCTGCTTACCGAGGTGCTTCGCCACACCAATGGCAACCTCTCCCAAGCGGCCAGGAATCTAGGCATCACCCGCGCCACGCTGCGGACCAAGCTCAACGCGCTCGGTATTCCCGTCGAACGATCCCAGTCTCTGGGAGGCGAGCCGTCCGAATAGCCATCGCCCCCTCTCCGATTTCTTTTGAACTTTTTCTCTGCTCCGCGCACCTTTTCTTGTAGCATCGCCAATCATGGTTGCGTGAGGAGACAGCGATGGCGGTCCGGCGGATTGGCTGCACGAGAGACTGCTGGTGCTTCGCTGTCAGACCGGCGATCCGCTTGCTTTCGAGGAGCTTGTCGTCTTGTACCAGCCTCGTTTGCGTTACTTTCTGCGCAAGATGCGCTATGACGACCGCGATGGGGATGACCTTCTGCAAGAAATCTGGCTCGACGTGTACCGCGGCCTCGGCCGACTGACTGACCCCGCCGCCTTCGCCGTCTGGATCTATCGCCTCGCCCGCAATCGAGCGTTCCGCGTCTTGCGCAAGCGACGAGAACTTGCACGCTCTCTCGACGGCATCGACTTGCCGGCCAAGGAAGACGAGGAAATGCGCTGGTCGGCGGAGGATGCCGAATACGTCCACGTCGCTCTCGACTCTCTAGCGCCGGAACATCGTGAAGTGTTGCTTCTCCGCTTTATCGAGGAGATGAGTTACGAAAACATCGCTTGCGTCACCGGATGCCCCGTCGGCACGGTTCGATCGCGGCTGCACTATGCCAAACGCGCCCTGCGAGGCGTCCTCGAAAGGATGAACTATCATGAGTGAGCAAGAACTGATCCAAACTCTGCGCGAACTGATTGCCAAGGCATCTTCCGACGCGCCGAATCCGCACCATCTAGCGAGGGAAGTCAAATCGCGCTATCAGCGGCAGGTACGGCTGCTGGCGGGTCTAAGCATCTTCTTCTGGCTGCTCGCCGCGGCGGGGCTGGTGCTGCTCTGCGTAGGTCTGGATCGCTTCGTCATCTATGTCCGCATCGCCGATTATTTGCCGCCCGCGCGATCAAACGGCGCAGAGAATCCTGGCCCGGACGCACCACTCTTCGATATTCGAAGATCCTCTGAGGCCCGAACTCAGGCAATGTTCCGGGGTACGCAGTTGATCCATCGCACGATATGGATTGTGGCCGGCTCGGCCGGGTCGTTGTTTCTGGCCGCCCTCTGCACCGTCCTGCTTGTCACCACATCGCGGCGAGCGACGTTGGGTCAGATCAATCTCAGCTTGATGGAACTGTCGGAACAACTCAAGCAATTGCGATCGGCCAATCCATCCGAGAAGATCCTCAAGCCCGGAAACGATTAGTGGACGACACCGGAGGCTGTGACGAGCGGTTTCTCCTACTTGCCCTGGAAAATGCCAGAGGGGAAAATAAAATAGTAATAAGAAGATTCGTTTCAGATTCGTACAAGTGATCTCTACGTCGAAGAGGCAAGTCCCATGGGGGAGGAGCAAAAGAGTTGCCGCTTTCAACAACTGCGTCAGCGTCAACGGGAGAGTGGACTTGATGACGCAGAGCAGGCCGAGTTGGCGTTGCTGATAAAGGAACTTGAGGCCGCCGAAGCCGCCTACCTGGCTCCCGCTACACAACAACTCCAGCAGGAACGGGAAACTCTCGAAGACCAGAATCGCCGCTTGGAACGCCTGCTCCGCCGCAAAGAGGCTCTGGTGCGACGGCTCCATGATTTCCTGACGGAGGCGCAGGCGGAACGGCGGGCCATCGAGTACGAGCTAACCGCGGTCTTGGCCGGCGGTCGAAGTCCCGGCACGGACGACTAATCGATGCGAACCGACGAGCGCGAAACATTACGGCGTCGTTTCCAGTTCCGTTGTGGCTATTGTGGTGTCAGTGAGCGTGACGTGGGAGCGGAGTTGACCGTTGACCATTTTCAACCGCGCTCGCGGGGCGGCCTGGATGAGGCGGAAAACTGGGTGTACTGCTGTCACGCCTGTAACGAATTCAAAGGGGATTTCTGGCAACCCACTTCGCCGCACCGCATTCTGCATCCTCTCCAGGACGATCTTGCGGCGCATCTGGTCGAACAGGAGGACGGCACGCTAAAGGCTCTCGACGAGACAGGAACTTTCCATATCGAGAGGCTCCATTTGAATCGTCCGCAACTGGTCTCCTATCGCGGGGAACGACGTTCTGTTGGAAGCCGCCCGCCAATCCCAGGCTCGCCTCCTCGAACGCCTCCAGCAGTTGGAAGAACAAGTGAAGACTTTGACCAATCAGTTGCAACAGTTCGACCGGGGTGATTTGAAAGAATGACCGCCAGAGGAGCTATCCTTTGTCGGTCATTCTTGAAGCGGTCAGGCAACCGTCCGCACGCGCCGCCAACCGAAGCGAGCGGCCAGGTCCAGCGCTCCCAGCCCGGCGAGAACAAGGCTGGACGGTTCGGGAGTGGTTGCTTGGGTGGGCGTGAAGGAGACTTCGGCAACTCCCCAAGCCGGGTTGAACGACGTACCCAAACCGGACACAACGGGGGGAGGAATCATGATTGTGGAAAATGAACTGATGCCGGACCCTGTGAACGTCCAGGATTGACTACCGTTCGGCCCTATGACGTTCGTAAAAATCGGATCGATATTGAGTGACTGACCGTTGAGGCCGTAAACACTCATCGAGAAGAACCCTGGGGTGCCGATGGTTTCCACGGACAAAGAGGACACGGTCGTCGGGTTCGAGGAACCGGGCGAGACGAACTTTCCCGCCAACGAGCTAAAATAACCAATTTGACCCGCTAGGGGAGGGCTGCCAGATACCTGAGAGTCAGGAATAACGATGCCGGAAGCAAGAGGCGCCCACACAGCGACGCCATTCATGTTTGTAATCGCCGCTCCACTGGAGAAATTCAGTCCCAGCCCCCCGTACTGCGTGTTCACGATGTTGTTCGCGTACACTTGAGTGCCGTTGGCCGAGTCAACCGCGCTGGGCGGATTGGGGATGGAATCGGGGGTAATCAGCCCCGCCCGCGCCGCCGATGCGGTGAGGACGAAAGCAACTGCTAGGCGCTCCTGCGCCAACGACGGAAGGCATACATGAGTCGTTCCTCCGTGAACTTCCGAACTTAAGAAAGGCGAACTCCGAACAAACCATACGGTTGAGCAGCGGGTGCGCTCTATCGCCGAATCGAGAGGGCATATTCTTAACGAAGTCAAACTCTTCGTCAAGTGGAGATGGGAAGATTCTTTAATATGTTCACGGTAGGAAATGTGACGAAAAGGCAACCGCTCGCCCCTCCGCCGCGCGGCCCTGCGAAGCCGCGGGCGGGTAACGACGCGCTCGATCAATCTACGCTATTTCATTTTCTTGAACAACTCATAACCCTCTGCGACCTTGCCCTCCGTGACATCGCCCAAATGAACGAAGATGCCGTAACGCAGTTTCAGATGTTCGCCCCTGTGGATACGCACGCGGTCTTTTTTGTCTTTTTTGTCTTTCATATCCGGGTAGCCGGATTTGTAGCGACCGAAGGGGTTGGCGGCCATCAGACCGTAATCGCGGCTGTGCCAGCAACTCGGCAGAGGATTGTTCGGACCTGTGAAGATGGCGATGCCCATTGTCTCACCTTCGACCGGCCCGGAGTAATCGCACCACGCCGACAGGCGCCCCCAACACTGACTCATGCCGATCTTGCCCTCGGCGTTGGTGAGGCGGCCCTTGCCCTTCTTCTCGGTCATGCTGTCGGCCACGCGCACGCCGAACGCTCCTTCTTTCGTGTCGCCGAACTGAATCGGCACAACGCTGGCGTGTAAATCGATGTCCACGACAATCAGGCGGGCCGTTTCGTAGTTGAAGAACTGAATTATTCGCACTTCGTCCATGATCTTTTCGCCGTCGGCGGTGCGCCATTCGTTGTAGGTGATCGCGCCGGCACGGTTGCCTTCGTTGAAATAATCGCGGCTGCGGACGCAGACGATCCGGCCGCAGCCCGGCTCCTCGGCCCAGAAATCGATGCCTTCGACGCCCTTGTGCTTGTGTTTGATCTCCATGCCTTCCGGGATCACGTCGCCGTAGGTGAACCAGGCCGATTTTTGATGCTTGTGGTCCGTCGAGCCGCCCTTGACGGCGGGACGCATCGGCCAAGCGCGGGTGATTTCCTTGCCATTGACGGTTTTCAACGGCCAGAAAATGGGCTTGGCCAAGTCGCCGCCAAATGCGTAGATTGCCGCCGTTTCGTCGCCGGCGCGGAAGGTGAAGTCGCCTCGTAAGCTCAGGTTCGCCGGCGCGAATGATTGCTTCTCCTCTTGCGCCGCCGTCGCCGCCAGCCAGCACGCACACAAGAGCAGCAGCGCCGCCGGTAAGAACAGTTTTTGTTTGCTTCGCATGTCGGTGTCTCCTTGTTGGCCCAGCCGTCGCTATATTGAAACGAGTTGCGCCGACCTTCTCGGCGGCTGACACTTGAGGCGAGTATAAAGGGTATTCTCTTGGCGGTCTACTGCCTCGGCGAGCGGGGCGGGGCGTAAAAAGAAGATTAACCACAGAGACACAGAGGCACAGAGAAGAAAAGAAAAAAGTGAAAAAAGATTTCGCTTTTCTGATTGATCTTTTTTCTTCTCTGTGCCTCTGTGTCTCTGTGGTTAATCTCTTCTTTCTCAAACTCAATCAAGGAGTATTTTCATGCACAGACGATCGATCTTCTCGGCGGCTCTGTTGGCCGTGATGCTGGCGCTGCCGGCCCTGGCGCGAGCCGCCGACGAACAAGCTCCCAAAAGCGATAAGCCCGCCGTCATCCTGCGCTTCGCCTCTCTCGATCATCTCCGCAGCGATTTCCGCTACCTCGCCGACGTGGTCGGACAGGCGGAAAAGGCCAAGCAACTCGATGAGCTAATCAAATCCAAGCTCGGCGACAAAGGATTAGAGGGCATCGACACCAAGAAGCCGATCGGTCTCTATGGCTGGATCGGCAGTTTCGGCATCGATAGCAAGGCCGTCCTTCTGCTCCCCATCGCCGATCAGAAAGCGTTCCTCGATCTACTCTCCAACACGCTGGACGCCAAACCCGAAAAGGGCGACGACGGCGTGTACACGATGAACGTGGACAAGGTGCCCGCGCCTATCTATTTCCGCTTCACCGACGACTACGCTTACCTCACGGTGCGCGACAAGGAAGTACTCGACAAGGATAAGTTGCTGGCCCCGTCGGTCGTACTGCCGACCGGACAGATCGGAACCGTCGCCTTGATGCTGAACATCGATAAGATCCCGGACGATCTCAAAGAGAAGGGTCTGGGGGTCATCGAAAATCAGTTGGCCGGAGTCAAGGACAAGGAGATGGCCGGACATACCGAGGCGCAGAAAAAATTCCGCGATGCGGCCATCGATGAGATCGGCGCCCGCCTCAAGTCGCTGCTCAACCACGGCGGCGAGACGACGCTCCGCCTCGACCTCGACCGCAAGCTCGGCGATCTGACGCTGACGGTGAGCGTCGCCGGCAAGTCCGGTTCGCCCTTGGCAAGCAGCATCCAGGATCTGGGGCGGGTCAAGAGTTTGACGACATCCCTGCTCCTTCCGGATTCGGCTCTCAAGGGCGAGCTAAACGTGAGTCTGCCGGAGAATCTGCGTAAGTTGCTGGGTCCGGCGCTCCAGGACGCCCAGAAGCAGGCTCTGACCAAAGCCAAGGACGATAGCGAACGAGAAGTGCTGAACACGCTTCTCGAAGCCGTTATGCCCACGCTCAAGGCTGCCGAGTTGGATGCGGCCATCGATCTCCAGGGACCGGGCGAGAAGGGCGTGTACACCTTGGTCGGCGGCGTCAAAATCAAGGACGGGGCCAACATGGAGAAGAGTTTCCGCAAAACCGCCGCTCGCTATCCCAAATTGATTAAGCTCGATGCCGAGAAAGGGGATGGGGCCGCCATCCACCGCATCGACCCGGATAAAAACCTCAAGGCCGGCGCGCGTCGCGCTCTGGCGACAATCCGCTGTACGTCGCCTTCCGCGAGGACGTGCTGTTCATCGGCGCCGGCGAGAAAGGACTCAGCGCCCTCAAGGAAGCGCTGACGGCCGCTCCGGCTACCGGCAAAGTGATGGAACTGCAAATGGCGTGGTCGCGCCTGGCGCCGCTGGCGGATAACGAGACCGCTGCCGACATCGCCCGCAAGGTCTTCGGCGACGATAAGGAAGGCGATCGTCTCCGCCTCACGCTGGAGGGCGGCAAGGCGTTGACGCTGCGCCTGTCCTTGAAGGCGAAGCTGATCGATTACGTCAACCAAATCGAAAAGGCGAAGAAACAATAACCTCTTTCGTTTAGCCGCGAGCCGAAGGCGAGCGCGCCCCGCTCGCCTTCGGCTCGCGGCTAAACGAAAATCGTGATGCCGCAAGTAGTTCAAATTCTTCTCACGAAATTCACGACATCCCTAGACAAATCCACACGCAAGAGTATAGTATAACTTTTACTGCTATTTCGCGCGCCCTTGGCCGGAATCAGACGATGATTGGTTTTTCTCCCGGATTACTTCTCGCCACTCTTGTATGTGTGCCGCGATCCTGAATCGCGGCACGGAAATCCTCCTCGGAGATAACCGAAGCGATTGCCTGTGGGCTGGAAGCGTGTTCCAGCCGCCTCTGTCCCTGTATCTCGTTTCAGGAGCGTCGCCGCGAACCGTCGCGGCCAGGAACCCATGCTCGAAAACCTTCGTAACATCGGAATTATCGCGCACGTCGATGCCGGCAAAACCACGACGACGGAGCGCATTCTCTACTTCAGCGGTTCCAAGCACAAGGTCGGCGACGTCGATGAGGGCAACACCACGACGGACTTCGATCCCTTGGAACGGCAGAAGGGCATCACCATCAACAGCGCCGCCGTCACCATCGAATGGGGCGATACGCGCATCACCTTGATCGACACGCCCGGCCACGTCGATTTCACCGCTGAGGTCGAGCGAGTCTGCGCGTCCTCGATGGCGCGGTCGGCGTTTTCTGCGCCGTCGGCGGCGTCGAAGTGCAGTCGGAGACGGTCTGGTATCAGGCCAACAAACATCAGGTGCCGCGCCTCGCCTACATCAACAAGCTGGACCGCACCGGCGCCGATTTCTTCGGCTGCATTCAACAGATGAAGGGCAAGCTCGGCATCATCCCCGCCATTTGCGCGCTGCCGGCCGGCGAGTCCAACCTCTTCAAGGGCGTCATCGATTTGGTGCGCATGAAGTTCATCCTCAAGGATGCCAACGACAAGACAAATGTTAAGTACGATCTCGTCGAGATCCCAGAGGAGTACAAGGCGCTGGCCGAGGAGTATCACAATCATCTGCTCGAAGCCGCTTCGCACGCGGATGACGAATTGTTGGAGATGGTGTTGGAAGGCAAGCCGGTGCCGGAGGACAAACTGCGCGCGGCCCTGCGAGCCGGCACACTCAGCGGCAAATTGACGCCGATTCTGTGCGGCTCGTCGAAGAATTTCCACGGCGTCCAACTCTTGCTCGATGCGGTGATCGATTATCTGCCGTCGCCGCTGGAGCGTCCGCCGGTCACGGGATTGATCCCCAAAAGCAAGGACAAGGAAGAGACGACGCGCAAGCCCGACGCCCAGGAACCGTTCTCCGCTTTGGCCTTCAAGACCATCAGCGAACCGACCGGCGATCTGGTGTTCGTGCGCATCTACTCCGGCGAACTGCACCCCAAGGACGACGTGAAGAACACAGCGGTTGGCCGCGGCGAGCGCGTGCGCGCATCTTCCGCATGATGGGTGATCGCCGCGAGAGTCTGGAAGTGGCGGGGCCGGGCGAGATCGTCGCCGTCGTCGGACTCAAGCAGACGCACACCGGCAATACTTTGTGCGATCCCGACCAACCGATTTCGCTGGAGGACATTCGCTTCCCCGATCCGGTTATCTCGCAAGCCATCGTGCCGGATCGCACCACCGATGAGACGAAGTTGGCCGACGCCTTGGGCAAGTTGGTCCGCGACGATCCGACCTTGAAGTGCCGCACCAATCCGGAGACGAAAGAACTGATTCTCAGCGGTATGGGCGAGTTGCATTTGGAAGTGTCGGTCGAGAAGCTGATGCGGACGCCGGGCGTCAAGGTGACGGTCGGCCGGCCGCAGGTGGCCTATCGGCAGACCTTGTCCAAGAAGGTCGAGATCGAGACGCGCTATATCAAGCAGTCGGGCGGCCGCGGCAAGTTCGCCGTCATCTACATGCGTTTCGAGCCGCTGAACAAAGATCAGGTCGCCGAATGGACCGCCTACCGGGAGGAACAGGGCGACAAGCCGGACCCGAATAATCTGTATTTCTTGGATGAGATCGTCGGCGGCGTCGTTCCCGGCGAATACATTCCATCGGTGCAGGCAGGTTTCCGCGATGCTTGCGTCAAAGGAGCTAAGTACGGCTTCCAGTGCGTCGATATGCAGGCGACGTTACTAGACGGCAAGCATCACGAGGTCGATAGCTCGCAGGACGCTTTCAAGCTGGCGGCCATCGAATGCACGCGCGACGCCCAGATCAAGGCCGGCATCACGCTGCTGGAGCCGATTATGAACGTCGTGGTGCTGGCGCCGGCGCAGTACCTCGGCGATTTGACGCGCGACATCAGCCGGCGGCGCGGCGAGATCCTCAACTCCAGCATGGACAAGGGCCGCTGCCAGTTGCACGCTTACGTACCGTTGGCCGAACTGTTCGGCTACACCAGCGAACTGCGTAACTTCACCAGCGGCACCGCGTCGTTCAGCATGGAGCCGAGCCACTACGCGCCGGTCAAGGAAGAGTTGGCCGATCTGCGCGTGGCCAGCTAATCCATCGGAGCCGCAATATACCCTACCCGGCAGCTAACGCAGCCGGTTCGCCTGGCTTGGCGATATACCCTACCCGGCAGCTAACGCTGCCGGTTCGCCTGGCTTGGCGATATACCCTACCCGGCAGCTAACGCAGCCGGTTCGCCTGGCTTGGCGAACCGGCAGCGTTAGCTGCCGGGTGCAAGCCTCCACCGCTCCCTAACGGTCGCGGCTCTGTTTTTCCGATAATGACTTGTCCGATGCGCGAAAATGAGTATAGGTAATTTGATCGGATTAGTGAAGATTCCGCGGCCTTTATGGGCGGAAGGATGAACGTATGTCTGTCGAAGCGCGGCAGAACACGAACGGCACCGCCGAAGACGGCGTGAAGAAGCCGAATCGTTCGGCGGTGGAAGGGATCAAGGAGAGCAGTCGCGCCTTGCGCGGCACCATCGGCGAAGAGGTGCGGCAAGACAGCGATCATTTCGGCGAGCAAGATAAACAACTCCTCAAGTTTCACGGCACCTATCAGCAAGAGGACCGCGACGCCCGCAAAGCCCGCCGCGGCGAAGGATTGGGCAAGCATTATATGTTCATGGTCCGCTGCAAGATCCCCGGCGGACGGGTGACGGCGGAGCAATACCTGGCCCTGGACAAGCTGGCCGACGCCTACGGCAACAGCACTCTGCGTTTCACCAGCCGGCAGGGCATCCAGTTTCACGGCGTCCTGAAGTCCCACTTAAAGGACACCATCGCCGGCATCAACGAGACGTTGTTGACGACGCTGGGCGCGTGCGGCGACGTGGAGCGCAACGTCATGTGCTGCCCGGCACCGATACACCACGACGGCGTTCGCGCCGAGATGCAGGCGACGGCGCGGCGGTTGGCTCTGCATTTGGCTCCCCGCAGCGGCGCTTACCACGAAATCTGGCTCAACGGCCAGCCGGTCACGCACCTTAGCCAGCATCAAGGCAAGACACCGCCGCCGTCAGGTGAAGAGGAGCCGATTTACGGCAAGGTCTATCTGCCGCGCAAGTTCAAGACCGGCCTCGCTCTGCCGGAAGACAATTGCATCGATGTCTACGGTCAGGATCTCGGCTTGCTGGCCATCGTCGAGAACGACAAGATCGCCGGCTACAATCTGCTTGTCGGCGGCAGCATGGGCATGACGCACGGCAATGCCAACACCTTTCCGATGTTGGCCCGAGCCCATCTGTTACGTCCCGGCCGACGACATCATCGAAGCGGCCGAAGCGGTGGTGAAGTTGTTCCGCGATCACGGCAACCGCGCCGACCGCAAACGCGCACGCATCAAGTATGTCGTCCACGATTGGGGCGTCGAGAAATTCCGCGAGGTGCTGGCCGGTTATCTGGGCGGCATGCCCGCCCAGCCGCGCCCCGTACAGATCAGCGGCTATCACCTGCATCTCGGCTGGCATCCGCAGGGCGATGGCAAATGGTTCTACGGCCTGAGCGTCGAGAATGGCCGAGTCAAGGACGAAGGTGCGCTGCGTCTGCGTTCCGGTCTGCGGGCCATCGTCGAGCGTTTCCGCCCGGAGTTGCGGCTGACCGGCATGCAAGACGTGCTGCTGTGCAACCTCGACGGCAACGCTCTGCCGTTCCTCGAGCGCATGCTCGACGAACACGGCATCGTCCGTCCTGGCGGCGTCAGCACGGTGCGCCAATACAGCATGGCGTGCCCGGCGATCCCGACGTGCGGTCTGGCCATCTCCGAGGCCGAGCGCGCTCTGCCCGGAATCATCGATGAACTGGAATCGCTGCTCAAGAACCTTGGCCTGGAGCGCGAGACGCTCGGCGTGCGCATGACCGGCTGTCCTAACGGTTGCGTTCGTCCTTACCAAAGCGACATCGGCATCGTCGGCCGCAGCGGCGACAAGTACGTCGTCTACGTCGGCGGCCGCGTCCACGGCGACCGCATGAATTTCCCACTCAAGGATCTGGTGCCGCGCGGCGAGATCGTCGCCACACTGGAACCACTGCTGCGGCACTATAAGGAAGAACGCCGGCTGGGCGAGAGCTTCGGCGACTACTGCCATCGCCTCGGACCCGACCACGCTCGCGCGCTCCTTCCCACCGCCGCCGCCGTGTCGTGAGGCCAATAATTCACCACGGAAAACACGGAAAACACGGAAAAAAGACAAAAGAACGAAAACAGTCGAGAATAAATGCAGCCTTTTTGCAGGCCGATTCTATTCTTAACTGTTGGATTTTTCCTTTTGTCTTTTTCCGTGTTTTCCGTGTTTTCCGTGGTGAAGAGCTTTAGGTTATGCGGTTATGAAGGTACTCGTTATCGGCAATGGCGGGCGCGAGCATGCCCTGGTGTGGAAGCTGGCTCAGTCGCCACGCGCCGAGCGCGTTTACTGCGCTCCCGGCAACGCCGGCACCGCCGAGGACGGCGTCAATGTTCCCCTCGAAACCACCGCGTTCGATCGTCTCGTCTCCTTCGTCCGCAAAGAAAAGATTGATTTAACCGTGGTGGGGCCGGAGGAACCGCTGGCGCGCGGTATCGTCGATCACTTTCAGAAAGCCGGTCTGCGCATCTTCGGCCCGACGCGCGCGGCGGCGCAGTTGGAAGCGAGCAAGGTTTTCGCCAAGGGACTGATGCGCCACGCCGACGTGCCGACCGGCGAGTTCCGTATCTTCGATCATCCCGAATACGCCCGCCGCTACATCGAAACCCGCGATTATCCGCTGGTGATCAAGGCCGATGGACTCGCCGCCGGCAAAGGCGTCATCGTCTGTTCGACGAACGAGGAAGCTATGGCGGCCATCGAGCGCGTCATGGTGCGCGAGGAGTTTGGCCGCGCCGCCGGTCGGCACGTCGTCGTCGAGAAGCGCCTGGAAGGCGAGGAACTGAGCATCTTGGCGTTGGTGTCCGGGCGGACCATTGTGCCGTTGCAGCCGACGCAGGATCATAAAGCAGCGTTCGACGACGACAAGGGACCGAACACCGGCGGCATGGGGGCGTACTGCCCCGCGCCCTTGGGGACACCGGAGTTGCTCGACACTATCGACCGCGAGGTATTGGTGGCGACGGTGCATGCGATGAAGCGCCGCCGCCAGCCGTTTCGCGGCGTCCTCTATGCCGGGATGATGACGACCAATCAGGGACCGCGCGTACTGGAGTTCAATTGCCGCTTCGGCGATCCGGAAACTCAGCCATTGCTGATGCGTCTGCGTACCGATCTGCTCGATCTGATCGAGGCCGTCGTGGACGAGCGGCTGGATACCTTCGAGGGCAAACTGGAGTGGGATGCGCGTCCGGCGGTGTGCGTCGTCATGGCCAGCGGCGGTTATCCCGGCAATTACCAAAAGGGTTTGTCCATCAAGGGATTGGCCGCGGCAGCGAAGCTGCCGGACGTGAAGGTATTTCATGCGGGCACACGCCGCGACGGCGACCGTGTGCTGACCGATGGCGGCCGGGTTCTCGGCGTCACGGCCCTCGGCGATACATTGGCCGACGCCAAGCGACGGGCTTACGAAGCCGTAGCCCGTATTGAGTTCCGCGACGCTTTCTATCGCCGCGACATCGCCGATAAGGCGTTACGCTCCCTCGCCGTTCCGACAGCGGAAACCACCTCGTCTGCTGGCATGGAACCATCTCCAGAGGCTAGGGAAGCGTCCGAAAATAAGTTCCCTGCTTAGTTGGCGGCAGCCATTTCATCGCGGCAGTGCCGGCGGTATACTATTTCAGATATTCGCGTCCCTGTGCGGAGCCAAAATCATGATCCTGACCGTCGAAGCCATTTACGAAAACGGCGTACTCAAGCCTCAAGAACCGCTGCCCCTCCAGGAACACGAAAAAGTCCGTATCACCGTTGAGTCGGAACGGACTTGGGCGGAACGGACAGCCGGAATGCTCCAGTGGAGCGGCGATCCCGAAGTTCTGCGGCGCATCGCCGAAGATGACGAGTTCGGTATTTTGGAGTCGCCATGACCTTCGCCAGTATCCCCTCGGCTTCCGCGATTTTTCTGGATGCGAACACGATCATTTACCACTTCAGCAACGAACCGAAGCACGGGCCGGCTTGCACTCAACTCCTCAAACGAGTCGAGTTGCGCGACCTCTCTGGTTTCACGTCCGCCCATGTGCTGGCAGACGTGACCCATCGCCTGATGACCCTTGAAGCCATCAACCTGATGGGCTGGCCTCCGGCCGGGATTGCGGCTCGTCTGCGGAAACATCATGTCGAGATCCCCACCTTGAGCGTCTATCGCCAGGCCATCGGACGAATCCTCCTTCTAGGGATTCAGGTGTTCCCCCTCACCCATGCCGAGGTCGAGGCGGCCACGCTGTTGAGCCAACAGTACGAACTCCTGACGGGCGACGCTCTCGTTGTCGCGGTCATGCGCCAGCATGGTCTGACCGGTCTGGCCAGCGCGGACGATGACTTCGACCGCGTGCCGGGCTTGACGCGCTACGCTCCACTTTGATGACGTTTACCCTTGGTCCCGCGCTCTGGCGTGCAGACCGAACGCCGGGAAGTTTCCGGAGGCGACGAACATCTCGGCAAGCCGTTCTTGATATAATTTCTCCTATTCAACGTACAACGGCCTCCATGTCCGTTGAGGCCGTTGCGGTTGAGCATTCCGGGAGCAGTGATGAAGCGGATGAGAAGCGGTGGTGGGTGGAAGGCGATCGCATACACTCTGCGTATGGCCAACCGTGTTGGTTGGTGGCGGCTGTGGAAGGCGATGCGCTCGAAGAACGCTTGTAAGACCTGTGCGCTCGGCATGGGCGGACAGGCCGGCGGCATGCGCAATGAGGCCGGACATTGGCCGGAAGTGTGCAAAAAATCGCTGCAAGCGATGGTCGCTGACATGCAGAAGGGACTACAACCGGCGTTCTTCCAGCGCTACAGCATCGCCGAGTTGCGCACGCTGACGCCGCGCGAATTGGAATGGTGCGGACGCATCACAACGCCGCTGTATGCCGGGCCGAACGATACGCATTATCGCGTCCTCGGCTGGGACGAAGCGCTGGAGCGCATCGCTCGCCAACTTCGCGGACAATCGCCGGATCAAAACTTCTTCTATGCCAGCGGCCGGTCGTCGAATGAGGCGGGATTCCTGTTGCAATTGTTTTCACGGCTATATGGGACAAATTATGTCAATAATTGCTCCTATTATTGTCATCAGGCCAGCGGCGTCGGTTTGGGCCGTTCGCTGGGCACCGGCACGGCGACCGTTACGCTGGAGGACGTGGAGAAGACGGATCTGTTCGTTCTCATCGGCGGCAATCCGGCGTCGAACCATCCGCGATGATGCGCTCGCTGATGAACATTCGCCGTCGCGGGGGACACGTTATCGTCATCAATCCGGTGAAGGAAATCGGTCTCGTCAATTTCAGCGTACCTTCCGATCTGCGAAGTCTGTTTTTCGGCTCGAAAATCGCCAGCCTGTACGTTCAGCCGCACATTGGCGGCGACATCGCGCTGTTGACCGGCGTGGCCAAGATCGTGCTGGAGCGAAACGCCATCGACGAGCAGTTTCTCCGCGAGGCGACGGAGGGTTTCGAGGCGTATCGGACGCACGTTCTCGGCACGAGCTGGGAGACGATCGAGCGCGGCGCCGGCGTGGATCGCGCCGCCATCGCCAAGGTCTCCGAGATGTACGTTCAAGCGCCGACGGCCGTGTTCGGCTGGACAATGGGTATCACGCACCACGAACACGGCGTCGCCAACGTGCAGTCGATTATCAATCTCGCTCTGCTGCGCGGCATGGTCGGCAAGCCGCGCGCCGGCCTGCTGCCGATCCGCGGACACAGCAATGTACAGGGCATCGGTTCGATGGGCGTGGCTCCGGTTCTGAAACAGAAAATCCTCGAGAATCTGGAGACGTATCTGCACGTCAAGCTGCCGGCGCGGCCGGGACTGGACACGTTGGCTTGCATGCAGGCGGCCGAACGCGGCGAAGTTCGCTCGGCGATCTGCCTCGGGGGCAATCTGTTCGGCAGCAATCCCGACGCTAAGTTCGCATTGCGGGCGCTGACGAACTTGGACCTGATCGCCTATCTCAGCACGACTTTGAACACCGGCCATGCCTGGGGGCGGGCGCGAGACGCTGATTCTGCCGGTGCGAGCGCGCGATGAGGAACCGGAAGCGACCACGCAGGAATCGCTGTTCAATTTCGTTCGGCTCAGCGAGGGTGGGCCGAGCCGCTACGAAGGACCGCGCAGCGAAGTGGACCTCATCGCTTCTCTGGGAGAACGGGTTCTCGGCGGCAAAAGCCCAGTGGATTGGAAGGCACTGACAAAGCATTATCACTTGCGCGAGATGATCGGTCAGATTATCCCCGGCTACGAGAAGATCGCCGCCATCGATCGAACGCATGAAGAGTTCCAGATCGATGGCCGCACATTCCATACGCCGCGTTTCGGCACGCCATCGGGCAAGGCTACATTCGCTGTCCACGCCATCCCGCCGCTGGCCGGTTCCGAGGGGCAATTGCGACTGATGACGGTGCGCTCCGAAGGGCAGTTCAACACGGTGGTCTACGAGGAAGAGGACATCTATCGCGGCCAGGATCGGCGCAACGTGATCTTGATGAATCGCAGCGACATCGAGCGGCTGGGGCTGCGCGTCGATCAACGTGTGCAAGTCAGCAGCGTCGCCGGTTCCCTCTCCGGCATTCTGGTGCGCGAATACGACATCCGCGCCGGCAACGCGCTGATGTACTTCCCCGAAGCAAACGTACTGGTGCCGACGGCGACCGATCCCGACTCGAAAACACCCGCTTTCAAGTGTGTCCTCGTCACGGTCGAGCCGGACAGCGCCCTCGTCGAAAGGGAAGTCGAGCCGGTTGACGGACGCATTCCTCTGGCGTTGACGCAATGAGGTTCGGCGGTGGCGCAGCGGATCGATAATGTGGCCTGCACGGTTTGCGGTTGTGTCTGCGACGATCTACGCATCACCGTGGAAGGCGAGCGCATACTGAGGGCGGAAGGCGCCTGCCATCTTGCCGAGCCGTGGTATTTCAGCCAAGGTGTGCGGCAGCCTCCCGTGGCCGAGATCGAGGGACAGCCCGCCGCGTTCGAGAGCGCTGTGGATCGTGCCGCCGACATCCTGCGGGCGGCGCGGGCGCCGCTGATTTACGGCCTGTCGCGCAGCAACACCGAAGGACAGCAAGCGGCCATCGCCCTCGCCGACCGACTCGGCGCCATCATTGACACCACGGCGTCACTCGGCCACGCCCCAGCTATTCTCGCTCTGCAAGAAGCCGGCGAATCGACGTGCTCGCTCGGCGAAGTGAAAAACCGTGCCGATCTGGTCATATTCTGGGGTTCCGATCCGGTCGAGAGCCATCCCCGCCACTTCGAGCGCTACTCCGTCGATCCGGTGGGAGAATTCCTGCCCGGCGGCCGAAAAGATCGAACCATCGTGGTCGTCGATGTCCGGCCGACCGCCAGTTCGGCGCGAGCGGATGTGTTTTTGCAAGTGGAACGCGGACGCGATTTCGAGGTGCTATGGACGCTGCGCGGGTTGATCCACGGTTACGAACCGGCGCCGGGAACGATCGTGGGAGCATCGCTGGAGGCGCTGCGCGATTTGGCTCAACGCATGAAGGCGTGTCGCTGCGGCATTGCGTTCTTTGGTCTGGGCCTTGAGCCGCACTCATCTGGGACATCGCAGCGTGGAGGCGCTGCTTCGCCTCGTCACCGATTTGAACGCTTTCACTCGTTTCTATGCTCGCCGCATGCGCGTGTCCGGCGACGTGGCGGGGGCCGATAGCGTGCTGGCTTGGCAGACCGGCTATCCGTTCAGCGTCAGCCTGGCGCGCGGCTATCCGTGCTTCAATCCCGGCGAGTTCACGGCTCACGATCTGCTGTTGCGCGGCGAGGTCGATGCGTGCTTGCTCGTCGGCAGTTTCGGCGTGCGCCGCTTCACGCCGCCGGCCATCGCCAACTTGCAGCGCATACCGACCATCGTTCTCGATCCGCCGACCATGGAATCGCTGACGCCGCCAACGGTGCGGATCACGACCGCCATCCCCGGCATCCATTTGGCGGGCACGGCCTATCGCATGGATGAAGTGCCCATCCCCCTCCGCACGATCCTACCGACGCATTACCCCAGCGATGCGGACGTGCTGCAAGCGATCGGAGCATCGTTGGTTCGCTCAGCTTCGCAGAAGCGTTGAGAAGCCACGACGCTTCTACGAAGCTGAGCGAACCAGGGTCCATACCTTGCCAAGCGCCGCGGCGAGCGCCATACTAGCGAGAGTTTGCCCGAACGCGCATCTCCCTAACGAATCGTGATTTCGCGGCCATCGTCCGGCGCTCGGCGCCTCCACACGGCGATGGGCGCTTTTCTGCAAGGAGATTTGTCCATGCGGCATTCCCATGCGTTGGCCTTGGCGCTTTTGCTGCCCGGCCTCAGTCGCGGCGCCGAGGACGTTCCCGAACGATTGTTGCCCGCCTCCACGCAAATCTATCTGCGCTGGGACGGCATTGACGCCCATCAACAGGCGTATGGCCAAACCAGTGTCGGCCATCTGATGAAGGGCGACACCGGCGCGTTCATCACCGGACTGTTCGACAAGCTGCAAACCGGCGGTGCCGCGCTGTTGACCATCGAGACGCTGCGGCGCGGCCTCGATCCGAAGACTTTGAAAAAGATGCAGGCCGATGCCAAGGCGGCGGCCACGCTCTTCGCCCGGCTGGGCAAGCACGGTTTCATCCTCGCTGGACAGTTGCGCAACTCGAACCGCCCCAGGGAGATCTTTTCCTCATTCTGCCCGGCATGGGCGAAAATCCCGATCCGCTCTTCGGCGCACTGCGTTTGGCCGTCGGTCTGGGCCAGGGCGACATCCAAGAGCGGAAGATCGCCGGACGCACCGTCGCCAGTCTGGCGTTAGCGCCGTTGCACATGGCTTGGTGGGTCGAGGGCAAGCATGCCGTCCTCGCCCTCAGCACCGACAAGCCGGATGTCCTCGTCGGCAAGATGACGGCGAGCGATCGCAAGCCGTTGACGGGCAGTCCGCTGTTTCAGCGCGTCGCCGGCTTCAAGAAATTTGAAACCAACGCTCGCGCCTTTCTCGACGTGGCGGCGTTCGTGAAGCTGGGCGCGCAGCGCGGCAAAGAAGTCGCCAAGCTGCTCGACGATCTGGGCTTGATGGGGCTGCGCGGCTTGGCTCTGTATTCGGGGTTCGATGGCCGAGCCGAGCGCGGCCTGATCGAGTGGGACATGCCGGGACCGCGCAAGGGTCTGCTGACGCTCTTGAGCGGCAAGCCGTTCGCGCTCGCCGACGTGCCGCCGCTGCCGCCCGACGTGGTCAGTTGGAGCATGAGCAATCTCGACCTCGCCGCTTTTTACGATACCGCTTATCGCGCCGCCGAGCAGATTGTCGGTCTGATCTCGCCGGACGATCTGCCCGCGGTGAAAGGGTTCGTCAAGCAAGCCAATGATCTGCTCGGCATTGATGTGCGAAAGGATTTGCTGGGATCGTTGGGCGGCCAGTTCGTCTCGTATACGTCGCCGGCGGATGGTCCCTTGACGTTGGGCGTGACGGTGCTGTTCAAGGTCAAGGACGCTGACAAACTGGAGTCCGCACTGGAGTTGATTATCAAGAATCTCGGCACGGCGGCCGGCAAACAGGTGCGCATCAAGAAGCGCGACTATCGCGGTGCGGTTCTCCGCGAAGTTTACGTGCAGGAGAAAGGCTTCATCTTCGTGCCGACGTACACCATTCATAAGGATTGGCTGGTGATCGGCTGGTATCCGCAGGCGGTGCAGGCGTTCGTGCAGCGGAGCAAGGGCGAACTGGCGGCTTGGAAGCCGTCGGAGCGTGTCAAAGCGTCGCTGGCCAAACTGCCCCAGAAGTTCCACTCCATCACCTACTCCGATCCTCGGCCGTCGATGAAGCAATTGATGTCGATTGCTCCGCTGATCGCCGGCGCGGTCAGCAGCTTCAATAAGCTGGATTTCGAGGTCGGCAGTTTGCCGGCGGCGCAGGAAGTGACCAAGCATCTGTTCCCCAACCTCGCCGTCACCAGCGACGACGGCAAAACGCTGCGGCAGGACAGTCTGGATTCACTGGCCCTGCCGTTCGACATCGCCGGCTTGGACGCCTATTCGCTGTTCCTCCTTGTGGGCATCTTTGGGCGCATCGGTTAGTTGAAACTTCCTGGTTCTGTCTCGGCGAACCGGCAGCGTTAGCTGCCGGGTAGAACGTCCCAACCCGGCAGCTAACGCTGCCGGTTCGCCTATCCGTGAAAACTTCGCATGGTTCGCCCTTTCTTGCCGGTGTACAATGTCTGCCGATGTTTCGGCAATCATCCCACGGGAATGCCCTCGGCTACGGAGGAATCAAAATGAGTCGGACGAGTACACGTTGCGTTGCCGGCGCGTTGGTGCTGGCGCTGTTGGCAATCCTAGTCTGCGACGCCGGGCCGGTGCTGGCTCAGGCGAAAAAGTCGGATGCCGTCGTCCGAGTGGAGGCCAAGGCCGACGATAAGCCCGATGCCGACGGCAAACAGACCGTTAGCATCGTCCTCGACATCGCCCCGGATTGGCACATCTACGCCAATCCTGTTGACAATGAGGATCTGGCCAACGCGCAAACGGTTGTCAGCGTTTCCTCCAAGGGCAAGCTGGAGGACGTCAAAGTCGTGTATCCAGCCAGCAAAGAGCAGAAAGACAAGGACGTGAAGTACAAGATTTACGAGGGCAGAGTGACCATCAAAGCGCGGCTGAAGCGAGCCAGGGGCGATAATGGTCCTCTGGAGGTGACGATCAAGCTGCAAGCGTGCAACGACAAAACTTGCCTGTTCCCCGCCACGATCAAGAAAGAAGTGCCCTGAACGGGAACCGAGGCAGCTTGCGGCATCGAATGAGCCACAAGCCCGGAGCGCCAGCGGCGGGACGAACCCGTCGCTGTGCTCCGGGCTTGTGGCTCATTCTAGTTAGAGCTTCTTCTCGAACGGAAAACCTGTCCTGCGCAATTACGGCAATTCGCCCCTTTGCAAGTGGACGACGGATACGGTAGGATTTGTGAATGATTCTTCAGCCCAGCGATTCCGTTGGGCCGGGTGGAGGCTATGGATCACGAACCGATCTGTTCCTGGTTAGGATTACCGCCGGGAACGTGGCCGCCCGATCATTACCGCTTGTTGGGTCTAGAACCCGGTGAAGACAACGCGGAATTGATCGAGCAGCGCGTCCACGAGCGCCTAGACACCGTCCGTCGCTATCAGATGATGCACCCGGAGCAGGCGACGGAAGCGATGAATCGCTTGGCCCAGGCGTTCGTCTGTTTGACGGAATCCTCCGCCAAGAAAACCTACGATGCGCAGTTGGGCATTGCCGTTGCCGCCGCGCAGGCCACAGCCGTGGCGCCGCCGCTGCCGCAGACGGACACGCTGGATTGGCTGTCCAATCCGCCGCCGCTCGATTGGCCCGCCGAAAAGGCGCCGGCTGCCGTCGTCCGTACCCCTCCGCCCCGGACGGTTCCCGTCGATCCGCCGCCCTTGCCCGTCGCGGCGGTGAACTACAGAACACCGCCGCCACCCCTGCGGCAGCCTCCGCCCTTGCCGCCTCTGCCCCCCTTGCCGCTCGCCATCGTCGAAGCGGCGCCCGTCGCGCCGCCGCTGGAGCCGGTCGATCCGCTCGTGGAGGCGGCGCAGTCCGGCCCCGCTCGCCGCGGCATCGCCACCAAGCGAACTCTTTATCTGCGCATCGCCCGCACCCGGCGGCTGATTCGCCTGTGGAACGAGTTGGGCAAATATCTCAGTTCGCCCAAACGCCGCCTTAGCCGCTCCACCGATGGCCCGGAAATGCTTCGGTTCTTCGACGAAATCACCGCCTTGCTACAGGGCTTCCCGCCTTTGCTCGGCGAGGCCGGACAACCGGGCTATCTCGTTTTAGCCTTGACGCAGGTAGATACCATCAAGGTCTTCCAGAGCTTTTCACCGCATCAGCGCGAGGCACTCAGCCGCGATTGGCGCACCGGCGTCAAGCTGTTGACGGCCCACCGCGATTTTCTGCGTCAAGAACTGCGGGCTTTGCGTCAACGCCCCTTTCGGCAACGTCTCCTCCGAGCAACTTGGTCGCTCCTCGTCGATCAACCCGGCACCGTGCTTCTGCTCTTGGCGCTATTGGCCATTAATGTCGCGCTTTGGCGCACCTATGCTGAACGATTGTGGGAAAAGTTGTTTTCTCCTTGATCTCCTTTCCCATTTTCTTCGCTGGCATAACCCGCAGCTTCGGCGCGAACCATCCTATCCCGTTTAGTCCACCGAAACTACGCATCTTCTCACGTTGACACACTGCGGATATTGAAGCTATCGTTAATATGTTCTCGCAGATATGTTTTTTGGGAACGCCGTCGCGGCACCGTCGCCGCACGCGCGGGAGGGGGCACGGTCAACATGGTCGCCACCGGAACCGAAATGCGGGTGCATGAACTCGCCCAGCACCTCTTTGACCTGATCACACACTTTTGCTTGGTGTCGCCGCGCGGCCGTCGTCGCAACGGCGATTTGAAGGAAGTCGAGTTTTTGACGCTATCTCTGCTCCAGCATCACGAGACGCTGATCGTCGGCGACATCCAGCGCCAACTCGGCGTCTTGCCGGCGCAGATGTCGCGCATCATCCGCTCGCTGGAGACGCGCGAACGGCCTTTGATTGCCTGTCGCATCAATCCGCACGACAAGCGCAAGATCGATGTGGTGCTGACGCCCGAAGGCATGGCCGCCTTCCAGGAGTATCAATCGGCGCGCATCGGCAGCGTTTGCAATCTGCTCGGCAAACTGTCGGAAGAAGATCTGGAGGATTTGCAGCGCTTGCTCGGCAAACTCCACGACGTGGTGGGACCGCCCGCGCTGGGTTAACCGTCAACCGATCTCCGCCAAATCCAAGGTTTTTCCGTAGCGCTCGAAAACCGCCGCGCGCAAGAGCGTATGCTCCGACCGGCGCAGGCGTGGATCGTCGGCCACCAGCGCGAAGGCATCTTTGCGCGCCTGCGTCAGCAAATCGGCATCCGTCACCAGATTGCCGATACGCAATTCTCCTAGACCATGCTGGCGAGTGCCGAAAAATTCGCCGACGCCGCGCAGCCGCATGTCCTCCTCGGCAAGAGCGAAACCATCGGTCGTGCGCAGCAAAGCGCGCAGTCGCTCCCGTCCCTCTTCGCCGACCGTCTCGGCGAACAGATAGCACTGACCGGCGACGCCACCGCGACTGACCCGGCCGCGCAACTGATGCAGCTGCGACAATCCGAATCTCTCCGCATGTTCGATTACCAACAGTGTCGCATTGGGCACGTCTACGCCGACTTCGATGATCGAAGTGCAGACGAGCAGATCCAACTCGTGCTTGCGGAATCCGTCCATCACCGCCGCTTTCGTCTCTTCGTCCTGCCGGCCATGCAGCAGACCGACGCGGAAATCGCGGAAGGGACCGTCGCGCAATTCCGCATGCGTCTGAATCGCCGCCTTGACATCGAGCGTGGCCGACTCCTCGACCAACGGACAGACCAGATAAGCCTGACGGCCATGCGTCATGCCTTCGCGCAAGCGAGAGTAGACGCGCTCGCGTTGTCCGGCCGGTTCCCAGCGCGTCGCCACGGGTTGCCGGCCCGGCGGCAGTTGGCGGATGAGCGATACGTCCAGATCGCCGAACACCGTCAAGGCCACGGTGCGCGGAATCGGCGTGGCCGTCATGACGAGATAGTGCGGATCGATACCAAGACGGCGAAAGCGGGCACGTTGATGGACGCCGAATTTGTGCTGCTCATCGATGACGACCAGTCCCAGCCGGGCGAAGCGCACTTCTTCTTGCAGCAGCGCCTGCGTACCGATGACAAGGTCGATGTCGCCGGCCGCCAGCGCGGCGAGGCCGTCGCGCCGTTGGGCCGGCGTCAACGCTCCCGTCAGGAGCAGCCGGCGGACGCGGCTGTGAGCGAGGTAACGATCGAGGGTGTTGGCGTGTTGGCGTGCCAGCACTTCCGTCGGCGCCATCAGAGCGGCTTGATGCTTGTTAGCCACGGTCGTCAGCAGAGCGTACACGGCAACAGCCGTCTTGCCGGCGCCGACGTCGGCCTGCAAGAGCCGCTGCATCGGTTTCTCGGCGGCGAGATCGCGGCACACCTCGGCGACGGCTCGGTCCTGATCGCCGGTCAGTTGGAAGGGAAACAGACGACGAATCCGCGCGTCGATGACCGGGCTTATCGCCAATATGGGAGCGCGTCCCTCGTCACGCACTTCCCGGCGTCGCAGAGCCAGCGCCAACTGGAGAATCAAAAACTCCTCGTAGACGAAGCGCCGCCGGCCGCGCATCGCCGCCGACAGCGGCAGGCGGAAAGTGAACGTCGCGCAGCGCCTGATCGACAGGTAGGCCAATCGTGTTTCTGACGCAGAGAGAGCGGCAGCACGTCGGCGAGGCGCGAAGCATGGAGATCGAGAGTTTTGCGAAGGACCGTACGCAAATGTTCGGGCCGCAGGTCTTCGGTGAGCGGATAGATCGGCACAATCCCCGGCTCGCCGCCGGCATCGCCATCGAGGATCTGCACGCGCGGACTGCTCATCTGCCAGTGATCTCGATACCACTTCGGTTTGCCGCTGAACGATAGCCGTTGCCCGTAACGGAAGCGCTTGGCGGCGAACGCCTGATTGAACCATACGCCTTCCAGACAGTTCTTGCCGTCGTCGCTGAGGACGACGCTCACCACCGTCCGCCCATCGTTCAACGCAGCGTCCGTCGATCTCCACCACCTCGCCCTGTACGGTCTGGATGCTGTCCGCCGACAGCGCGGCGATCGGCCGCACGTCGTTGAGATCCTCGTAGGTGCGCGGGAAGTGAAAGAGCAGATCTCCGACCGTGCGCAGACCGAGCCGTTGCAGCAGCTCCAGCCGAGCGGCGGAGATGTCGGGGAGCGTATCCAGAGCGATTTGCAGCGGATTGGTGTCAGCCACAGTTGATCCTGCTTGCTAGTGAATCGCGCGGCATTGCTCACAGCCCGGCGGCTTGGCAGAATGCTTCGAGAGAATCCATTTTCAAGGTAAGATCAAGCCAACGCTGTAGCTGTTCTTCGCTGGTAGTCGCGCGGATGACCGTCTCCAAATCGGCCGATGCTCCGGGCGGAAAGCGCGCTGCCAACACGAGGAGCAATGATTTGATCCGGCCTTTGATTTCACCCATCGCCATCCATTCCAAAACTTGCTGCGATTTCCCTCATCTTGATCCTCTCATAGTCCATTGGCTTGTCGGAAGGCATCCAACGAATCTGCTTTTACGGCGCTGAGGAGCCAGCTCCGCAGCTGTTCGGGATTGGTAGTTGCGCGAATAGTTGCTTCCAGCTGGCTGGCGCCCCCGGAGGGAACAGTGTCGCCAGTACTTCAAGCAGCGAGACGATTCCGTCCTTGGCTTCTCCTTTGGCTTCTCCCATCGCTATCCATTCTTGAACTTGCTGTGATTCAATCACGTTCCACTCCTTCAACGCTTCTTTCCACACCGGCAGCCGCTTGGCTGCTTCGGCGAACACCAGAGCCAGACCGCCGTAATCGCCGCGCCGCCGCGAATCGGCTTCCTGGCTCGCCAACTCGATCCAGCGCTGAATGATACCCGCTTCGTCGCCGCCGTGCATCAGCGGGATCCAAGGCAGCATGCAGTTCGATGTTCTTCCGTCAGCGATGGCATCGAGCAGACCCGCCGCATCTTCATCGCACAAATTTCGCTCCACCACTTCCAGACTGGTCCGTATCCCTGTCCGCCGCAAACTCATCGTGGCGGAGGCATGGCCGCGTCCGGTCAGGTTGACGACAACCGCGCCCACCGAGAAGCGTTCGCCTCCCGCTGTCGTGGGCCGCTTTTCCAACCACAATTGTCCCAGATACACCAGCAGCCGGCCAAAGAATTCGCCGCTGGGTTCCAGCGCGAATTCGACCGGCACGGCCCACTCGATGGCGGCATCGGCGTCCGCCAGCCAAGCCACCGTATCGCACGTTCGTTCCGGGTCGCCGGGAAAGGGCAGCGTGCGCGTGTCCAACCAAGTGCGGAAACGCAACTCCTCCGCGCTCTCACGCAGCAGCCAACAGAGGAAGCCGACCGCGTCCAACTTGGCGGCGTAACGACAAGCCTGATCGAAGCGATTGGGCGGCATACAGCGATTCCGTGGAGTTTACGGATAGAGGCGGCTTTTCCTTCTCCTCAAGAATCCCGGAAAAGCCCCTGAAAAACTAGCTCGGCAGGCATCCGGGCAACGCTTTGTACTTTTCTCTCGCGGAAGTTGTAAAAGGGTTGCGCAGCGCACAGCGGCGATAGAGAAAACGATTTCACCGTGCAACTTTCTTGGCGACCTAAACTCCAGCCCAGCCGATGTCTGCGCCAAATCGGCGAAAAAACGTCTTGACAGAAAGATGTTTGGTATCCCACTTGCAATTGTTCACGCCGTCGAAACAACTCATCCCGTCGTTCAGGAGAACAGCTATGCAGGTCGAACTCTTCTGTCCCCGTTGTTCGTGTTCGTTCGCGGCCTCTCCCGACACGCCGGCCGCCGAAGTGTTGGACCGCATGGCCGAAGGAGGCCCCTGGTATGCTCTGGGCGACGGCGAGACATTTGAAGATATGATCTTCTCAACAATGTTCGCTTGCGGCGCCATCCGCTGCACCGACTGCGGTGAGCCGGTGTCCGTCTCGGAGCAGAGTCTGGGACAGTTGACTCTGGAAGTGCTTGGCAGCTGGTGATCCCGCTGGCCGACCCAACTCGGCAGTCCGAGTCCCGCCTCGGACTGCCGCTTATTTATCCTTCCCTTCCACGGATCTAGCGGGAAACTCATTTCAGGTTGGCGATAATCGCATCGCTCATCTCGGTCGTCGTCGCCTGTCCGCCCAGATCGTGCGTGAGCGCGCGGCGCTGTGTCAGCACGCGCTCGAGCCGCCGACAAGATGCGCTGAGCGATGGGTTTTTGTCCTTCCGCGTCGAGCAGATCGATGGCTGGCAAAAGCAGCGGCAGCGGATTGGCGCGATTGATGCCGATGGCCTCACGCGAGCCGCCGTGGAACGATTCGTAGACGCGCACGCCGTCGCCGAGGTTGATGCCGGCGGTGGCGCTGACGCCGCCGACCACGCCGGCGCCGAGATCGCTGACCAGATCGCCGTATAGATTGCCCATGACCAGCACGTCGAACTGCTGCGGCCGCGATACCATCTGCATGCAGCAGTTATCGACGATGATTTCGCGCGTCTGTAAGTCGGGGAAATCGCGGCCGCCGTGCGGAACGCTTCGAGAAACAGACCGTCGGCCAATTTGAGGATGTTGGCTTTGTGGACGCAGGTGATGGTCTTGCGACCGGCCGAGCGCGCCCACTCGAAAGCGAAACGAAAGAAGCGACGGCTGGCGGCGGCAGTGACCACTTTGATGCTCTGCACCACGCCCGGCACGATTTCATGCTCGATGGCGGCGTAGAGATCCTCGGTCAGTTCGCGGATGACGAGCATGTCCACGCCCTGGAAGCGGGCCGGCAGTCCGGCAAGATTTTTCAACGGCCGCACCGTGGCGAACAGGCCGAGTTCACGACGGAGTTGGACGTTGTAGTTGACTTTCTCCGGCCGTGGTCCTGCGGCCGGACCCGGCGGCGGCAACAGCTTGGTTTTCAGAGCCAGGCCCGTCTCATGCACCGAGCGCAGCAGTGTTTCGGGGATGGCCTCGCCGCCGCGCTCCATCGACGCCCAGCCGGCCAGATGCTCGTCCCAGTCGATGGCGGCGCCGGCCGCGCGAAGGATGGCTTGCACCGCCGGTACCTGATCGAGTCCGGCGCCGCCGCCCTGGATCAACGTGACCCGTAACGCCATACTCACACTCCCAATACGAAGAAGAGCTAACCACAGAGTCACAGAGAACACAGAGAAATACACAGAAAAAACAATTAAATATATTCTCTCTTTTTTTCTTCTCTGTGTTCTCTGTGACTCTGTGGTTAGTTCTTCTTTTCCAGGTTGGCGATCAGTTCTTGCGTTAGCGTGGCGGTGGTGCCGTCGCCGCCGAGGTCGCGCGTCAGACCGCGTTGGCCCGCCAGCGTGCGGCGCACCGATTCCTCAATGCGTTGCGCTGCCTTGCGTTGGCCAATGTGTTCCAGCATCATCGCCGCCGAGCGGATCAGCGCGATCGGATTGGCCAACCCCTTGCCGGCGATGTCCGGCGCGCTGCCGTGGACCGCCTCGAAGACGGCGTAACGCTGTCCCAGATTGGCGCCGGGAACCAGTCCCAGACCGCCTACCAGACCGGCGCACAGATCGCTCACCACATCGCCAAATAGGTTTTCCATGACCAGCACGTCAAAATGGGTGGGGTCCAAGGCCAGCAGCAAACACAGGCGATCGACGTGCATTTCCTCAAATTCGAGGAAGGGGAAATCGTCGGCGACGGCTCGCGCCGTGTTGAGAAACAGGCCATCGCTAAGCGGCATGACATCGGCTTTGTGGCAGAAGGTGACACGGCGGCGGCCGCCGTGCTGGGCCAACTCGAAGGCGTAGCGGACGATGCGCTCCGCTGCCGTCCGCGTGATGATGCGCAGACTCTCGACGACGCCCGGCACGACAACGTGTTCCTGGCCGGAATACAACCCTTCGGTATTCTCGCGGACCACGACGAGATCGACGTTGTCGTAGGGCACCTTCACGCCCGGCAGCGTGGATACCGGACGAACGCTGGCGTAGAGATCCAGTTCTTTGCGGAGACGGACGTTGATGGATCGGAAACCTTTGCCGACCGGTGTGGTGCATGGTCCCTTTAGGGCGACGCGATAGCGACGGATGAGATCGAGCGTGGCGGCCGGCAGCGGATCGCCATAGCGTTCGGCGGCGCCGAGTCCGGCCATCGCCTCCACCCAGGTCACATTCGCCCCCGCCGCTTGCACGACGGACTGCATCGCCGCCGTCACTTCCAAGCCGATGCCGTCGCCGGCAATTAAGACGACTGGTGTTGCCAAGAGTCCACTCCCTGGAGCGAGGTTAGCGACGCTTCGCACAAGCGTCGGAGTCGGCGACGCTTGTGCGAAGCGTCGCTAACCAACGACCAACATGCTAGCTTATCTTTTTTTCGCCTTCTTCTCCGGCAGACTGCCGCTGGGGATGAGTTCCTTCCAAGCGGCGTAGGCTTTGGCGCGTTCGTCGGGCGGAGCGGCCGGATTGTAGGGGGCGGCAATGTCATTGGGCACCAGGCGCGACAGATACGACCAAGCCAATTCGCGGACGGCCAACCTCGGATGCCGCAGGTAAGCGATGAGCAGCTCGTAGGTATCCGGCTCATCGGCGGCGAAACCGCTATGCAACAGTTGCAGTACCGTCTCGGCCTGCTTCTTGGTGTAGCCCTGTCGATCCATGAGGAAACGATAGAGACGCGGATCGCGTCCGATGGCATCGCCGATCCAGTGCCGCAGCGCGAAGACAGCCGCCTTCCGTATTTCGGCTTGATGGGGATCTTCGAGCGCCTGCAAAACGCGATCGATGTCATCCAGAGCGGCCAAGCCGAGAACGGCGAACTCGGCGCACGCTTGGCCTGTTCGCGCCGGCGCTCGCTCTCGGCCGTGGACAGAAGATCGAATAAAGCCGTTCGCGGCTCTTTCTCTCTCACCGCCTTCTGATACATCTCGATGGAATCGATAAGCGCGTTGGCTTGCGGCGGTGCCTTGCGGTCGGGATCGGCCCATGCCTCCAACTGCCGGCGCATGGCGCGCTCCTTCATCGGGTCCATTGATGCTGTCCCAGCGAAAGGAAGCCGGTCCCGGCGGCGCCGACAGCGAATGCTGGGTTCCGCTCACCTTCACGTCCGCCTGGCCCTTGACGGCGAAAAAATTCAGTGTGCGAACCGGCACATCCTCCGCTTTCGGCGTGAGAGTGAAGGGAACGCCGCGCGGCCAAAAGCTGTTTAGTCCAAGGCAGACCGTGTCGCCCGGTTCGGGCAGCGTCAAGGCGAACGCCGCTCCCTCGACGCGCAGCCAGACGCGGGCCGGACCTTTCTCCTTGACATTGCGGACAAGCACTCGCCCCCGGTGCAGTGTGAAATCGAGATCGAAGGCCCGGCTGTCGTGCAGGATAACAGCACTTTGCAGACCGGAAAAGTCGGACAATTCCGGCAGATTGCCCCAGAGGGTCAGCTCGACGGCGCGCGGCGACGGTTTCGAGGCGTCCCCGCATGCCCGGCAGGGCGAGCAGCAGATCGCGGCTGTGAATGTCGGCGCCTTGACCGAGCGTCCGCCACGGTTGGCCGAGCTGTTCGTTGACCAGCAGGCCACCGACCGGCGAGAGATATTTGGCCACGGCTACGCGCGGCTCCCAGCTGGCGATGCCGGTCGCCCACATCCTCGGCCTTTGCCGATGACAAAGGGACCAACAAGACCAGTCCTAGCATCGTCGTCCGGTTCATGCGCTTTCTCCCGTTCATTCACCTTGTCATCTTGTTGTCATCTTCGCGGAGCGGCGACATTTTAACAGGAAAACGCCGTATCCGTCCATATAGCCCCCGGCAAGCCGGGGGCTATATGGATGGACGCGACGCTTTCCGCTCCCTTCACCGCGATATACAGTGAAAGGATAGGGAAGGAACTTCCTTGAGGCTCGTCCTGGTCGCCGCCCCATGGAGTGCGATGCCATGTTGACCGTCCAACTCACCTGTCCCCGTTGTTCTCGTCATCTTCGCTGCCATCGCTTGATTGCCCCCGGCGAGCGCCTGCGCTGTCCTCATTGCGGCGGCCAGTTTCGTGCCGGCATCGACGAGGCGCCCCAAAGCGTGGGCGGATCGAACCAGGCCGAACCGCGTCGCGGCCACGGCATTCTGTTGGGCTGGCTGTTGTTCGCTAATCTCTTGCTGCTTGCCGGCGGCGGTTTCGCCATCGCCGTGGCCTTCGGCAACCGAGCGCGGCAGGACGATGGCGAATCCGAGCCGCGACCGTTAGGGAGCAGTTGGGAAGACCGCTCCCTAACGGTCGCGGCTCCGCCTCCTCCTGTTCCCACCCAAGCCGACCCGCCGAGCAAATCCGCACCGCCCCCTGACCCTGTAGGCAATCCTTCCGTCGATCCGCCCAAGCCGCCGCCCTTACCGGGACCGGCGCAACAGGAAACCAAGCGCAAGACCGCCGCGAAAGGGAAGCCATCCGAAGCAGAGAAACACCATGCACCCGCCCCCAACCGGCGAACGGAGTCGCAGGTTCATTGGTTGCCGCCGTCCATCCAAAAACAAGTCGATGGTTCCATCGATAACGGCGTCGAATTTTTGCGGCGCCGGCAGCGCGCCGACGGCAGCTGGGGACATCAGACCGGCAAGGCCGGCAAGCGTTTCACGCCCGGCATCATGGCTCTGTCCGGCTTGACGCTGCTCGAATGCGGAGTGCCGGCCAAAGATCCGCAAGTGCGCTCCGCCGCCCTTTATCTGCGCCAGCGCATGCCGGACCTCACAGCCACCTATTCGATCTCTTTGGCCATTCTATTCTTTGATCGTCTCGGCGACGCTGCCGATGCCGCACGCATCCGCACGCTGGCGCTCCGACTCATCGCCGGCCAGAAAACGTCGGGCGGATGGGATTATTATTGTCCGCCGCTCAACGACGAGGAGGAACTGGGTCTGCTCGCCCGGCTGCACAAAGATCGTCCTACTTCGTCTCTCGATCTGTTTGCCGTGGAGCGAAACAAAGAGCTACCGCTCAGCCGCGATGCGCGGCAAAGCGCGAAACTCAACGCCGACTTGTATCGACCTCGACCGAGCAAGATTCCGCCCTTGGAACTGTTTGTCAGCCGGCGATCTACCGAGAATAAATCCGCTGAGCCGAGTGAGACCAAAGCGCCGCCGGCCGCCAACAAGACCGAAACGCCGCCGCCCCATCCAGCGGAGCCGGCACTACCCGGCGACAGCCGCCGCTTGTCCAAACGCGCGCTGGAGTCCGCCAAGAAGCTACCGGAATCGCTGCGTCAAACGCCGGCCCTGCGCGCCGCCGATTTGCTTCGCTCGCCGCCGGATCTCAGCGATCCGCGCACCGACAACTCGAACACGCAGTTCGCCATCCTCGGCCTGCTCACCGCCGAGAACTACGATGTGCCGATGGAACGAGCGATGGCTCTGATCGATTGGCGTTTTCGCAACTCCCTGACCGCGCAAGGCGGCTGGAACTATCGTCCGAGTTGGCAAACGACCCCGGCCATGACTGCCGCCGCCCTGATGGGGCTGGCCCTCAAGCACGGCTTACTCCTACCCAACCGCCGTGATCGCGGCCGCAACGTCACGGTCTACGATGATCTCATCCAGCACGGCTTTGTCACGCTCAACGGTCTGCTCGAAAACTACTTCGCCGGCTTCGTTTTCAATCAGAAGCCTCTGGATAAACTCGATCTTTATTGCCTGTGGACGGTGGAGCGCGTCGCGGTGCTGTACAACCTGCGCACGCTGGGAACGCTGCAATGGTATCCCGCCGGCGTGCAACTGTTACTGCCGCTGCAACGTGAGGATGGTTCTTGGAGTCCCAAGGGAACGACGTGTCTGGAGGAGCCGTGCGTCGCCACGTCGTTCGCGCTCTTGTTCCTCAAGCGCTCGAACCTCGCGCGCGATCTGAGCGAACGATTGAACGTCCCTGCCGAGGATTGAAACCAGGCGAACCGGCAGCGTTAGCTGCCGGGTGGTATTGGCGAACCGGCAGCGTTCGCTGCCGGGTGGGCCTGAGCGAACGCTATTGGCCAACGCCGAGCGCTTTGCTTTAATAGCACGCACGATCTCGACATTTCCTCGCCAGCCCGCAGCGGAGCCGCGATCGTTAGGGAGCGGGGGCTTACCGCTCCCTAACGGTCGCGGCTCCGCTGCGGGCTGGCGAGATTTTGTTTGCCAATCCTTTATTGCGGGAACACGCATGGCACGCATTCACATTTACGACACCACCCTACGCGACGGCAGCCAGGGCGAAGGCGTCAACTTCTCCTTGCAGGACAAGTTGAATATCACGCGCCGCCTCGATGAACTAGGTGTGGACTTCATCGAAGGCGGTTATCCGCTGTCCAATCCCAAGGACTTCGAGTATTTCCAGGAAGTTCGCAAACTCTCGCTGCATCACGCGCGCATCGCCGCCTTCGGCATGACGCGGCGCAAGGGCGTGGCGCCGGACGACGATACTTGCCTCAAAGCGCTGCTCGACGCACAGACGCCGATTGTCACCATCGTCGGCAAAACCTGGGATCTGCACGTCCGCGAGGTACTCGGTACGACGCTGGAGGAGAACTTGCACATGATCGCCGACTCGGTGGCGCACTGCCGCCGCGCCGGCCGCGAGGTCTTCTACGACGCCGAACACTTTTTCGACGGCTATCGCCACAACGCCGACTATGCTCTGCAAACGCTACGGGCGGCACAGGACGCCGGCGCCTCGGTCGTCATTCTGTGCGACACCAACGGCGGCACGCTGCCCGAAGACATCGCCGCCGCCGTCGAAACGGTACGTCGGCAACTGCGCGTCGAGTTGGGCATTCACTGCCACAACGATTGCGACGTGGCCGTGGCCAATTCGTTGGCGGCGGTGGCGCACGGCGCCACGCAGGTACAGGGCACCATCAACGGCATCGGCGAACGCTGCGGCAACGTGGACCTCGTCAGTGTCATCGCCAATCTTGCTCTCAAACGCGGCCACGATGTCTTGCTGCCCGGCAGTCTGCCGAAACTGACCGAAGTGTCGCGCTACGTTTGGGAGACGGCCAACATGAATTTTCGCTCCAATCAGCCGTTCGTCGGCGCCAGCGCCTTCGCCCACAAGGGCGGCATGCACACGCACGCCGTCGCCCGCAACACGGCCAGCTACGAACACATCGATCCGTCCGCCGTCGGCAACGAACGCCGCATTCTCGTCAGCGAACTGTCCGGTCAATCGACGATCCTGACCAAGACCATGAAATACCAGTTGACGCACGATCAACCATTGATGCGAAAGATCCTCAACCGTGTGCAAGAGCTGGAGAACGAGGGCTACGAGTTCGAGGCGGCGGAGGCGTCGTTCGATTTGTTGGTCAAAAAGACGGCGGGATTGTATCGACCGCTGTTCGAGCGTTTGGCCTATCGTGTCAACATCGAGGCGGGAGCGGACGGCCGGCCGATCACCGAAGCGACGGTCAAGGTGAGCGTTCACGAGCAGTTGATGCACACCGTCAGCGAGGGCGATGGCCCGGTCAACGCGCTGTACGAAGCCTTGACCAAGGCGTTGTTGCCGTTCTATCCGCGCCTGGCGGTGATGCACTTGGTCGATTACAAGGTGCGCGTGGTCAATGCACGGGCGGAGACGGCGGCGCGCGTGCGCGTAGTCAGCGAGTGGAGCGACGGCGACGACGTGTGGAGCACGGTCGGCGTCAGTGAGAACATTGTCGAAGCGAGTTGGCTGGCGTTGGTGGATGCCACCGAGTACAAACTGTTCAAGGACAAGGAAGACAAACGAGGTTAGCCGCTTGCGGCTTAGCGCGAAAAGGATGCCCCGTCCCATGTCGATGGAACTCCCCAAGCATTACGATCCGCACGCGGCGCAGCGTCGCTGGCTGCACTTCTGGAGCGAACGCGGCTTCTTCCACGCCCGGCCCGATGCCAACCGCCGACCCTTCTGCATCGTCATTCCGCCGCCCAACGTCACCGGCGCGCTGCATCTGGGCCACGCTCTCAATAACACGCTGCAAGACGTGCTGGTGCGCTGGCGGCGCATGCAGGGCTACGACACCTTATGGATGCCCGGCACCGATCACGCCGGCATCGCCACGCAAGCCGTCGTCGAACGCCGTCTGCGCGACGAAGAAAAGAAAACACGCCACGACCTCGGCCGCGAGCAGTTGGTCCAACGCATTTGGCAGTGGAAAGATCAGTACGAGAAGCGCATCCTCGGCCAACTTAGCGAGCTAGGCTGTAGCTGCGATTGGCAGCGGACGCGCTTCACTCTCGATCCGATGTGCGCCCGCGCCGTCCGCACCACTTTTTTCAAAATGTTCAAGGACGGTCTGATTTTCCGGGGAAAACGCCTGGTGAACTGGGACGCGCAGCTGCAAACGTCGGTGGCCGACGACGAGGTCGAGAACGTCAAGCAGAAAGGCAAATTTTACTACTTTCGCTATCCGATATTGTCCGGCGCGGCCGGCGAGCTCGATCATGTACTCATCGGCACGACGCGGCCGGAGACGATGCTCGGCGATACCGCCGTGGCGGTACACCCGGAACCGGCGCGCGAATTGGACAAGCGCGAGCGCGATTTGGAAACGAGCCTGGCCAAAGCCGGCGACAAGGATGCCCGCGACATCCGGGAGCGCCTCGAACGACTGCACCGCCGCCGGGAGGAAATGCTTCCGCACCTGGAGAAACTGGCCGCGATGGCTCGCGCCGGCGCCTCCTCGAATTGCCGCTGCTAGGCCGTAAAATCCCGCTCATCGCCGACCGCTATGCCGATCCCGAAAAAGGCACCGGCGCCGTCAAGATCACGCCCGCCCACGATTACAACGACTACGCCGTCTGGGAGCGGCACAAAGACATCGGCCCGCCCATCAACATTCTCAACGCCGACGGCTCCATCAACGACAATGGCCGCGGCACTTTCCGCGGACGGTCTTTTTCCTACGCCGGCCTCGATCGCATGGAGGCGCGCCGCAAGGTGGTCGAGGATTTGCAGGAAATCGGCCTGTTCGACCGCGAGGAAGACATCGAGAACACCATCCCGGTCAGCGACCGCAGTAAGACGCCGATCGAGCCGTATCTGTCGGATCAATGGTTCGTGCGCATGGGCGACGCCGGCGGCCA
The DNA here is from genome assembly GCA_963835245.1 of uncultured Planctomycetota bacterium. Lineage (GTDB taxonomy): Bacteria > Planctomycetota > Planctomycetia > Gemmatales > Gemmataceae > JAJPHU01. Next base: position 828,401 of record CAWIEZ010000008.1, on the reverse strand, counting down.
GCCGGGGTTGGCCCAGCGCGCCATCGACGCCGTGACGGATGGCCGCGTGAAGTTCTTTCCGGAGCGCTATGCCAAGACCTACCTCGATTGGCTCGGCGAGAAGCGCGATTGGTGCATCAGCCGGCAATTATGGTGGGGACACCGTATCCCCATCTGGTACGCCTACTGCCCGGAAAATGAACTAAAACGCCTCTTCGCCGGCCGCGACGACGTGGCCTGGCATCTCGATGAGGTCAATGGCCGCTGGCTCATCTGCGCCCTCGAAGATTTGCCGAACGATATTTTGGGTCCGAAATATCCTCTCGAACAAGATCCGGACGTTCTCGATACTTGGTTCAGTTCGGCGCTGTGGCCGCACTCGACGCTCGGTTGGCCGGAACACACGCCGGAGTTGGCCTACTGGTATCCGACCAATGTGCTGGTGACCAGCCGCGGCATCATCACCCTCTGGGTGGCCCGCATGGTGATTACCGGACTGTACAACATGGACAAAGTGCCCTTTCATCATGTCTATATCCATCCGACCATCCTCGACGGCTTCGGCGAGACGATGAGTAAGAGCAAGGGCAACGGCCTCGATCCCCTCGACATCATCGAGCGCTTCGGTACGGATGCCCTGCGTTTCCTCTTGGTTCATCAGGCGACGGAAACGCAGGACAGTCGCATGCCTGTCTCGAACGTCTGCCCGCAGTGCGATTCGCTTGTGCCCGTGAAGCAAGAGCATATGTACATGCGAACCCGCAAAGTGACGTGCCCGCAGTGCAAGAAGCCGTTCCGTCCCGGCGGTCCCTGGCCGGCCGCCGATGCGGAACTGCCCACGGCCAAGCAAGCCTCGGAGCGCTTCGACCTCGGCCGCAATTTCGCCAACAAACTCTGGAACGCCGCACGCTTTCTGTTCCTCAACCTGGAGGGTTATCAACCCCAAGCGATCCGCCACGAGGAATTACCTATCGAGGATCGCTGGATTTTGAGCCGCCTAGCGACCACGACGGTGGCGGTGACGCAGCACCTGGAGAACTATCATTTCAGCGACGTGGCGCGGACGATTTACGATTTCACTTGGTCGGAGTTTTGCGATTGGTATGTGGAGATGAGCAAGAGTCGCCTACAAGATGCGGCAGCGCGTCCGCTCGTGCAGCGCGTATTGGTCGGCGTCCTCGATGGTATTTTGCGGCTGGTGCAGCCGATCATGCCGTTCGTGGCCGAGTCGATTTGGCAGGCGCTCAATGAAACCGCTTTCGAGCGCGGTCTACCGGCGCCGGAGCCAGCCGCCGAGAGCGTGGTCATCGCACCCTGGCCGAACCTCCCCGAAGCATGGCAAGATGCCGCGATGGAGACGCGCATCGGCCGCATGCAGGAACTCATCCGCGCCGTGCGCGAAGTGCGCAACCGCTACACCGTGGATCAGAAAACGAATCTCGATGTGTTCGTACGTTGCTCCGAAACAATCGCCGACGACTTCCGCACACTGACGCCGTTCATCGCCGCGTTGGCCGGCGTCGGTCGTTTGGAGTGCGGTCCCCAGACAATCAAGCCGCGCCAGTCGGCGACGCACGTGACGCCGGAATTTGAGGCGTATGTGTCGCTGCAAGGCTTGATTGATGTGGCTTCTGAATCCGCGCGTTTACAGAAACTACATGCGGAGAAGCTCAAGCACCTACAAGCGGCGCGGGCGAAGCTCGGCAACGCCAACTTCGTTGAGCGCGCGCCCGCCGACGTGGTGCAGCAGCAGCGCGATCTCGTGGACGACTTGCAAAACCAGATTAAATCAATCGAAGAAAACCTGGGCGACCTGGAAGAAAGATAAACCGCCAAGACGCCAAGGACGCCAAGAAAGAAGGAGAGAGAAAAAATGAACCAGCAAGAACGGAAAGAACCAGAGGAAAGATTGGATGTGTTGGCTCATGCCGTGATTGGTGCGGCCATTGAAGTGCATCGGATTCTGGGACCGGGATACCTGGAGAGCGTTTACCAGGCCGCTCTGGAAGTGGAACTCAAATTGCGCGGCATACCGTTCGAGGCGCAAAGGCCCGTGGGAGTCACCTACAAGGGCCATTCCATTGGGGATGGCCGTCTCGACTTTCTGGTTGACGGTATTCTCGTTGTCGAACTGAAAGCTGTGGATGCGTTGGCGGATGTGCATAAAGCGCAGGTGATTTCCTACCTAAAAGCAACCAAACTTCACTTGGGTCTGCTCATCAATTTCAACGTGCCGGTACTGAAAAATGGCTTGAAACGGGTCATCCGCTCTCCCGAGGAGGGCGCGTAATTCTTATCTTCTCTGCCTTTCTCTCTTCTTCTTTCTTGGCGTCCTTGGCGTCTTGGCGGTTAATCTTTTTGACCTGTGCGGTATTTTACCCGATCCGTACATCCGTCAAGGTTTCACTGTTCCGTATCCCCGATTTGCTCATTCTCTTCGTTGACCCCATTGCAACCGTGCTGGCTTCTCATTACACTGAAATTAGTTGAACTCTGGGCCAGTTCTCCCTTTGCGCTCGCGCACGGAGAGGAAGGGAGGTCGGATGGCGACAGAGTTGCGCGAGTGCCTCCTGCCTCTATGCCTGTAAGGACACATCCGATCCATCCTGTCAGAGAAGACCCCGGATGGCGGTGTTTTAACGCCCCGTAGTTGTTAGCTCTCTCTGAGGAGCGTGCCTGGCCGGATGGCCGCGTGCAGCGACGCATGCGCTTAATCCGGCGGCAGGCAGTGTCCGCTAACCGCCAAGAGAACATGGGTTGCGACCATGATCCGCCGCTTCCGTGTTCGCCCCCGACGTTGCGCGATCCGCCGTCTGTTCGCCATCTTCTTGCTGAGCCTGTTCGCACCAGCCGGCCGGGGCGAGGATTCCGCGCGCCCGAATGGCCATTTGTCCCGCCCAAAAGTCCCGCCATTCCACAAGTGCAACGGAAAAGCTGGCTGCGCAATCCTCTCGATGCCTTCGTGCTGGCCAGATTGGAAAAAGCCGGGCTGCAACCCAATCCGCCGGCCGATAAGCTCACCCTCCTGCGCCGCGTCACTTTCGATCTCACCGGACTGCTGCCGACCCCCGCCGAACGAGACGCTTTTCTGGCCGACCGCTCACCGGATGCTTACGAACGCCTGGTCGATCGTTTGCTGCGTTCGCCGCATTTCGGCGAACGCTGGGCACAGCATTGGCTCGACGTGGTGCGCTTCGCCGAGACGGAGGGATTCAAGCTCGACAAGCTGCGGCCCGATGCCTGGCGCTACCGCGATTACGTCATCCGCGTTTGCAACGACGATCTGCCCTACGATCGCTTCCTGCGCCAGCAACTCGCCGGCGATGAGCTGGAGCCGAACAATCCCGATGCTCGCATCGCCACCGGCTTCTATCGGCTGCACCCCGAAGAGACCAACGGCTCGAACTATCGTCAGGTCCGGCAGGACATTCTCGACGACATCACCGACGTTTTCGGTGTCGCCTTCCTCGGACTGACACTTGGCTGCGCCCGTTGTCACGATCACAAATTCGATCCGCTGACGCAGAAGGATTATTACCGTCTGCAAGCGTTTTTCGCGCCGTTGATGCAGCGCGACGATCTACCGTTGGCGTCGGCGGAGGAGCAGGTGGCTTATCGCCGTCGGCTGGCGAAGTGGGAGGAAGCAACGAAGGAGTTGCGTGCCAAGAGGGACGCCTTGCTCGTGGAGCCGGGCAAGGCGATCCGCGCGGACTTGATTGGGACGTTCGATGCCGAGACGCAATCAGGCGCTGACGACGCCGGAAGCGAAGCGGACGCCGTTGCAGCGTCAATTGGCGGCACTGGCCGGCAAGCAGATCGATCGGCGTCTGTTGCGGTCGTACCGCCGGCTGGCGAAAGAGCAGCGAGCGATCTACGACGAGTTGCAGAAGAGAATTGCCGCCTTTGACGCTCTCAAGCCGGAGCCGTTGCCGACGGTGATGGGCGTGGCGAACCTTGAGGGGGAGTTGCCGGCGACGCATCGCTTGGCGACCGGCAACTATCTCCGGCCGCGCGAACGGGTGCAGACCGGATTCCCGGAATGTCTCGATTCGGTCGAGAGTTCGTTTAGCCGCGACCCGCAGGGGAGCGCGAGCGCTCCCCTGCGGGTCGCGGCTAAACGCGCCGATCTGGCGCGCTGGCTGTGCCGGCCCGATCATCCGCTGACCAGTCGTGTCATCGCCAATCGTCTCTGGCAGCATCATGTCGGCGGCGGCATCGTGGCCACGCCGAACGATTTCGGCGTCATGGGCGAAAAACCGACGCACCCGGAATTGCTCGATTACTTGGCGACGGAGTTGATCCGGCAGGACTGGAAGCTCAAGGCACTGCATCGGCTGATCGTCACGTCGGCGACCTATCGGCAGGCGTCGTCGCCCCGATGCAACGCCGCGGTCGAGAAGGCCGCAGCCGTCGATCCCAGCGATAAACTGCTGTGGCACGCGCGCGTCAAGCGGCGCGAGGCGGAGGCGATCCGCGATGCCGTGCTACAAGCATCGGGGCAACTCAACTTGCGCATGGGCGGTCCCAGCAATTGCCCGCAATTGCCCGCCGCCGTGATGGAGAACACCTATGCCTGGGATGCGGACGAACGGCCTTGCGACCGCAATCGGCGCTCGATCTACTTGTTGGCCAAGCGCAATTTTGCTTATCCGTTGTTCGCCGCTTTCGATCAACCCGACCGCGTGAACAGCTGTCCGGTTCGCCCCGCTACCATCACGGCGCCGCAGGCTCTGGCCATGCTCAACGGCGAATTTACACTGACACAGGCTCGTCACTTGGCCGGTATTGTCCTGGTCGGGCATGCGGCATGATACTGCCGCGCTGATCCACGCTGCTTATCAACGTGCGTTCAGCCGTGAGCCGGATGTCCGCGAAAGTGCGGCGGCCAAAAAGTTTCTGCGGCGTCAGGCGCGGTTGATCGCCACGCAGTCGGCACCGAGCCGCGAGGCTCTGCCGGAGCCGAATCCGGCTGGACTCGATGCCGCTTTCGCCGCCGCCGTGGTCGATTTCTGTCATGCGTTACTGAATTCCGCGGAATTCCTCGACGTGGAATGAGCCTTCCGCTGGCGATTCGCCCGATTGATGGATGCCATGACTTTCTCTTCCCCTCCGCGATCGAGCCACATTGTTCGGCCCACATCGCGGCGTGAGTTTCTGTTGCGTGCCGGTGCCGGCTTCGGCGGTCTCGCCTTGGCCGCGCTGCTGGCTCGCGATGCCGACGGTGGCGTACGCTGTTCGGCAACGAACCCCCTGGCGCCGCGTTCGCCGCACTTGCCTCCGCGCGCCGCAGCGTGATCTACTGTTTCATGGACGGTGGCCCCAGTCACATTGATCTATTCGATCCCAAGCCGCAGTTGAAAAAGCTGGCCGGCAAACCGCTGCCGGCCAGCTTTCCCCGACCGATGACGGCGATGGGCAGCACGGCCAACACGCCCTTGCTCGACTCCAGCCGCACTTTCAAGCAACATGGACGATCCGGTTTGTGGGTCAGCGACTGGTATCCGGAAATCGCTCGTTGCGTCGATGACCTCGCCGTCCTCCGCAGTTGCCGCGCCGACGGACAAACGCACGTGGCCAGCGTCTGCCAGATGAACACCGGCAATCTGCGTCCGGGTCGTCCGGCGTTGGGAGCGTGGGCGCTGTACGGCTTGGGAACCGTCTGCGACAACTTGCCGGGTTTCGTGGTGCTGACGGACTACGACGTTGATCCACCCGGCGGCGACCGCAATTGGGGCACCGGCTTCATGCCGGCCACCTACCAGGGCACGCACTTCACGCCCGGCAAAACGCCGATCCTCTACGCCGATCTGCCCGGCGGCACGAACGCCGATCGCCAACGCGCCAAGGTCGATTACATCAACGAATTGAACGAACACTATGCCTCTCGACGCGGCGACGGCGATACCATCGAGGCGCGCATCGCCGCTTATGAATTGGCCTATCGCATGCAGTCCAGCGCCCCCGACGCCGTCGATCTCTCGCGCGAAACCGTTCAGACGCAACGGCTGTACGGACTCGATCGTCCCGATACGGCGCGCAACGGCCGCAACTGCCTGCTGGCGCGCCGCTTGGTCGAGCGCGGCGTGCGTTTCGTGCAGGTGTACATGGGTTCGGGCAGCAAGTGGGACTGCGCACAGCGATCTGGACAAGAACCACTCCCAGTCTTGCCGCGAGAGCGATCGTCCCATTGCCGCCCTGTTGACCGATTTGAAGCGTCGCGGCCTGCTCGATTCGACGCTGGTGATTTGGGGTGGCGAGTTTGGCCGCACGCCGATGAGCGAGAGCGGCAATGGCCGCGATCACAATCCGTTCGGCTTTACCATGTGGCTGGCCGGCGGCGGCGTCAAGGGCGGCATCAGCTACGGCGCCACCGATGAGATTGGTCTGTATGCTGTGGACAAGCCGGTTCACGTCCACGACATCCATGCGACCATTTTGCATCTACTTGGTCTGGATCACAAGCAATTGACGTTCTTACACGATGGCCGCGAGGAACGGTTGACCGAGACGAGCGGTCATGTCATCGAGGACATCCTTCGCTAAGATAGGATAACCGAGCCTACAACCTATGGGCCTGCCAGGAACCACCTCATTCTCAAGATACGGATAAGGACTATGAAGGAAGGCATCCTGTCCCTATTAATGGTGCTGATAGCGGCTTGCTGCCGATCAGAAGAGCAACCTTCCCAGTCTTGGCCGGACTTGACCCAGAAGCCTTACGAGGATTTGCCGGCTCCGGACCTTGGTTTGAAGCCGCTGCTGCGGACGGCAGATGGGCAAAAAATCGGCTCGAAACAAGGCTGGGAGAAGCAACGACAGCTTCTTCGTGCCGCCTGGCTCCAACGCCTGGGCAAGCCGCCTGACAAGCCCAAGACCTTGGATGCCCAGGTGAAAAGCCGTGAAGTGGAACCCGACCACATCCGTCAGTTGGTCAGCTTCGCCAGTGAGGGCGATGACCGCATCCGGGCTTACCTGCTCCTTCCTAAAGGCTTACGAGAGGGCGAACAGCGGCCCGCTGTCGTCGTCTTCCATCCGACGACCAAGGAAACACTTCGAGAACCCGTTGGCTTGGGCAAACGCCAAGAAATGGCTTTGGCCTTGCAACTGGTCCGTCGGGGCTACATTACGCTCAGCCCGGAATGCTTCATCATGAAGAATGGCGGTGGTCGATCCCAGGCTGAGGAACTTGCTCGCCGCAAACCGGGCTGGACCGGCCTGGGCAAAATGACCTTCGATGCTTCTCGCTGTGTGGACTACCTGGAAACGCTTGCCCCGGTGGATCGTTCTCGTATCGCTTGCATCGGTCATTCGCTGGGTGCCAAGGAAGTGCTGTATGCAATGGCTTTTGAGCCTCGTTATCGGGTGGGTGTTTTCAATGAGGGAGGCATCGGCCTGCGGATGAGCAACTGGACCGATCCGTGGTATCTCACCGAAGCCATGAAGAAACATATTCCGGAGATGGAGCACCATCAGGTCATGGCGCTGATTGCGCCTCGTCCGTTTCTCGTTCTGGGCGGCGACAGTGCGGATGGCGCTGCCAGTTGGCCGTTCGTGAAAGTGGTTCGTGAGGTATATGCGCTATTGCGGCGCAAGGGATCGGATTGGGCTGTATAACCACAAAGAAGGCCATAGATTCCCGGAGCCGGCGAGACGGTTGGCTTATCAATGGCTGGATCACTGGCTGAAGTTCCGGCCTGTTGAACTGCTCCCCAAAAAGTGATCCAGATTATGCATCTTCCCCACGGATGTCCCAGATTTGTCCCAGCGTTTGCAGAGTCAGGGATTTTCTAGGAAGAAGTGAGGCAATCGAAAGTTGCCGTAAGTCTTTGATACGGGAGTGTATGGGAATCGAACCCACAGAGAGCTTTGTTCAAACCCTCCACTGGTTTTGAAGACCAGGGCCCCCACCAGAGGTGCAAACACTCCCAGGATCGCCCCTTCGCCCTCCCCAGCGATCGGAGATGCCGCTGAGGTCGCAAACGGTCGGACGATCACCCCCTCAGAATACGCAGCCGATAAACACTGTGCAAGATCGCCCCTCCTCTCGCTGGATCGAAGGAGATTTTTTGCAGGGGCCAGACGGATTCTGCCGATTTTGACAATGTTCCGAGCGGAACGAATCCTTCTCCACAATCCGACAATCCATCGGCGCGAACCGGATGGCTGGAATCAGCGCGGACGCTTCCGCTGTGCGTCTCGCATCCGCTCCGCGAAGAACGTCGCAAAGGGGCTGCGGTGGAAAAACCCATAACGATTCCGCTAAACGATAGAGCAATGGTCCCGCCCTCGGTCCATGCGGAAACCGATCCGGTGTTGCTGGCGCTTCCCCAACGACGGACGGACGGCGAGGCGGCCATCGGCGCCGAAACTTGCCTGGCCAAGCTCCACGTCATCGAAACGGCTTCCGGTCCAAAGGTCGAGAGGGATTTGCTCGTGGATCTGCTGGAGCGCAGTCCGGGATTGGAGCAAGCTCTCGCCGATCCAAGCGAGATACACAGCTACCACAATCCGCTGGCCGGAACGAACGCTTACAAGCACCGTCTCCATGCTCTGCGTTGCGAGTACGTCAACGTCCGCCTCCGCATCTACGACCTGGAAACCCAGTTGGATCAATCGCGTTACCGCGTCGAAGTGCTGGAGAAGCACGTCCGCTTCCTCAATGCGACGCTGGAACAGATGCGCGCTTCGCGGGCCTGGAAACTGGTGGAAAAATGCAATCGGTGGCGTCGAAATGTATCGCAATGGCTCGGTTTCTCCAATGCAGAATGCAGAATGCGGAATGCAGAATGAAAGACCTCTTCATTTTGCATTGGAGTTTTTTCCTGCTGCATTGGAGAGCCAGTCCATGTCTCATGCCACGATAGATAGAAAAGAGATCGTCACCGCACAGGCGAAAGGGTGCTTAAGAGAGTTTTTGGATTCTAATACGATCTTGAATCTTCCCCGGCCGGCAACTCCCCGTTTGAGCATCCTTTTGGTTCTGTACAACCGGGCGGAATTGACGCTGGCCTGTTTGCGTTCGATGCTGCCCCGTCTGCAAGAGACGGACGCCGAAATCGTCCTCGTGGACAACGCCAGCCGCGATGAGACAGGGTTGTTGCTGGAGCGGATCCGCGGGGCCACGGTGATCCGCAACGGCGACAATCGCGGCTTCCCTGCCGGCGTCAATCAGGCCGCCGAGGCGGCGACCGGGGAATTTCTACTCCTGCTCAACAACGATACGGAAGTGCTGGGCGATAGCTTGGGGACGGCGATGCGTTTTCTCGCGGCCAACCGCGATGCCGGCGCCGTCGGCGGGCGCATCATTCTTCTCGACGGCACGCTGCAAGAAGCCGGCTGCACGCTCTGGCGCGATGGCAACGTCTTCCAGTATGGCCGCGGCGATAGTCCCAACGCGGCGGAGTATCTGTTTCAGCGCGATGTCGATTACTGCTCCGGCGCGTTCCTGATGACGCGCCGCGATCTGTTCGAGAAGATGGGCGGACTGGATAACGCTTTCTCACCGGGCTATTTCGAGGATCTCGATTTCTGCGTGCGGCTGTGGCGCGCCGGCTGGCGCATTGTCTATTTGCCGCAGGCCGCCATCCTCCATTACGAGAATGCCAGTTCCACTTGCCGCAGCGACATTTTCCATCTGTATCGGCGAAATCATCTGTATTTCATGCAAAAACACGCCGACTGGCTGGCCTGGCAATGTTCCTCCTCCACGCCGCGCTTGTCGGCGCGCGGCTCGCACGACGATCGTTTCAAGGTTCTCTATGTTGGAAGCACTAGCGACGGAAGGATCGATGGCGTGGTCCGCCGGCTGCGGTCGCTGAACTGCTTCGTGACCGTCTATCCGATTGACGCCGAGACATCCGGCGCGCGCGGCGAGGAGCCGGCCCTGCCGCCGGATGTGGAATTGCTGCCCGGCGGCGACCTGGATACGTTGCCTCACTTCCTGGCGGAGCGGCGAGATTACTACGACTGTCTGCTGGCGAGCGATGCGGAGATCGTGCAACGGCTCAAGCAATGCGCGCGGCGAGCCAGCAACGCGGCTTGAGGGCAATATGGATCCCATTGAACAGTCGAGCGCGGATAGAGAGCAAAGCCAGCGGTTGGCGGCGCGATTTGCCGTCTTCTGGGCGGAGCATCGCCATCTGGCGGAGAAGTTGGCCGCCATCGAAGCAAGTACCGCCTGGGCCGTGGCGCGCCGTTTGTCGCAACTGCGGCGGCGTCTGGCTCCGGAGGGCAGCCGCCGGCAACGGTGTTTCCGTTTTTGCCTGCGCGGCCTGCGTCTATGGCGGCGCGAAGGGATAACAGGCATCGCGCGGCGACTCGTCGGGCATCGCCGCGACGGCGAACCGGCAGCGTTAGCTGCCGGGTGCAAGCCAGCCGCGCTCCCCTTTGGATCGCGGCGAAACGAGAAATTGTTTTGCCGCGACCCAAAGGGGAGCGCGGCCGGCGAAGGGATATTCCGTATCGTCTTCATCGGTTCCGGAGCGGCCTGCGAGGCTCAGTCCATGCGTTATCGCGCCCATAACGTCATCGAGGCCTTGGCTCTCGTCGGTCTGCAAGGCACCTTCGTGGCTCTCGATCGAGCGCTGGCCAATCTCGACGCCATCCTCTCCCACGATCTTATCGTCCTCGTCCGCTTGATGCACAATCCCGTCACCACGGCGATTATTGAATCCGCCCGCAAACGCGGCCTGCCGATCGTTTACGACATCGACGACTATCTCTTCGACCCCTGGGTGCTGCCGTATGTCGAGGCCTTTCGGCGCTGCGGCAGTCCGATGCTCTGAGCATCCTCAACGAACTGGGCGCCTGTCTGCTAGAGTGCGACTATTTCACCGGATCGACTTCCTATCTGGCCGAGAAGGCGGCGGCATTCGGAAAGAAGAGTTTTGTTCTCCCCAACGGCCTGAACGTGATGCAACTTCAGCTCGCGCATCAAGTTTTCCAGCAGCGCGCCGCTCAACGGCGCGACGGCGTCACTGCGCATCGGCTATTTCAGCGGCACGCGCACCCATCAGGCGGATTTCCGTGTCGTCTATCCTGCTCTCATAGCCTTCCTGCGCGAGCAGCCGGAGGCGCGGCTGGTGATCGTCGGCGATCTGGATGTCGGTGAATTTCCCGGCCTGGCACCCTATGTCTCGCAAATGGAGATATTACCTCTCCGTCATTGGAGTGAACTGCCTGCCACGATGGCGACCATCGATGTCAACCTGATTCCCTTGGAACTGACGCCGTTCAACGAGGGCAAGAGCAACCTCAAGTATTATGAAGCGGGTTTGCTGAAAGTGCCGTCGATTGCTTCGCCGACGCGAATCAACCGCGAGAACATCGCACACGGGCACAACGGCCTATTGGCCCAGACGACGGCGGAATGGTACGAGGCTCTGAAAGAATTGGCCACCGACGGCGCAGCGGCGCGCGGATGGGACAGCAGGCATTCGAGCATGTTTTGCGGACTTATGCTCCCTTGGCGACGGCCGCCGAAGCGCTGGCAGCTTATCGGCAAATCATCGACTGCCATCGATCCCGACGCCGTCTCTCTGAAGAGTCTGGCGTCTCGCCTCCCAAGGGATCGCCGTTGGCGGCTTGACGAAACCGCTTTGGCGGGTTAGTGGCGCTTCACGGAGGCGTTTTCGTCGATGTTTCCGCGAAGCGTCCCCAAGCGGACACGCGCGGATCGCCACGGCAGCGAGAAAACGGCCGAGCGCATCCAGTTCAGCAACGGCCCGCCCTTGACTTCCTCCTGCTCCGGGGCGGCTTGCCGGTCGCGATACTCCTGTTCGCGTTCATCCAGAACCCGCTTCAACCACTGTAGATCTTGCGTGCGGCTGTTCAGCAACTCTTCCATGCGGTGCATGGAATCGACGGCGCTCTCCACGCGGCACTCGCCCTCCAACGTGACACTTTTGACGGAGCCGCGGATGGGCAGAAAGAACATCGGATCGACCGTCTCGAAGCGGCAAACGCCGTCGAGGCCGCGTTGGCCGTTACTGCCGATCTGGTTGAGATCGACCTCGTGGCTGGACCCGGCCGGATCGCGCCACAGCACGCGCCGCAAGCGCACGCGGAGATGCGCAGCTCCAGCGGATCCCAGCGCAATTGCCGGCACGCCACCGACGGATCGAGCGGGAAGGTGACGCGGAACTGCGGGGCATATTCCACTTTCTCGTGGACGGCCTCGTCGGGTTGGAAGCTGCGTCCGCTGTCCACGAACAACGAGGTATCGTGCCAATTGTCCCGGCCCGGCACGCCGCGAAAGGCCACGTCCGACAAGTCGAGCAGCAACGAATCGAGTCCGGCCACAGGCTCGGCGCGATTACTACAAATGGAAATTAGATAACGAACCTCTTTATTATCCGTTTCACACGGTCGAAAACGGTCGCTGTCCAGGGCGATTTGGTGTTCGGCCAGATCGCGCGAACGGCCGTCGAGGTTCCAGATGTAGGAAACCGGATAGACGCGCTGACTGAGCGTTTGAACGTGCTGAAAGTGATTGTGGAGAAACTGATGAAACTCATCGATGGTGAATTCGCGCAGATGGTAGGGATTATGATGGTCGATCACGTCGGTATAGACGACGCGGTTGGGAGTGGAGATGAGTAGTATGCCATCGGGCTTGAGCAAGCGTTTGGCTTCGCGGGCGAAGCGCTCCTGCGTTGCGGCGTCGAGGTGTTCGATGGTTTCAAAGGAAACGATGACATCGAGGCAATGCTGGCCGGCTATAGGGATTTCACCGGCCGAACCGGACAAAAAAGTCAGATTGTCGCGCGCATAGGTTTGCCGAGCATGTTGAACCGCTTCCGCCGAGACATCGACGCCGTAAACGTGAGCGGCGAAATCCGCCAGATAAGCGCTGCCATAGCCCTCTCCCGAAGCGATGTCGAGGACGCTTTTGCCTATCACGAAGGGCTTGGCGTAACAGTAGCGATGCCAGTGTTCGTAAGAGATATACGGCTCAAAAGGGCCAAGAATCGCATTGTTGATGTGAGGAAAGTAGCGTTCACCGCTGATTTTCATATTGGCATCCTCTCGATCGCGCCGCCGCATCTCTTCCGGCGGCCCTGCCGGCAAGGTAATCGAATACGGCTATCTTCTCCATCGGCCCGATTCGCTGGAACGGTCAAGGCATCGAGGAAAAAACTTTATTCTCCTTCGTGAAACGCTCCAGTTTTGTGGGCCTTTCCGTGGCTAACTTTTTGTTGCCTTTGCTGGAGCCGCGGACTGGCAAGCTGTTCCCTCTACGAAGCCAGGCGGTGTTGAGGACACGACTTCTCGACGAGGCCGTAGTAGTCGGCAAGCAAAGTTGGGTAATCCGTAGGGGTCCAGCGGCAATCTTGCGGCGCCTCGGCCAAAAGGGACGACAGATTCATTAGTTCGTCATTGATCGCTTTGCCATCTCGGCTGAGCGGCAGCAAATGGCCGAAGCCGCATTCACGGATGCGCGCCGCCGGAGCGCCGAGATCGAAGGCCACGGGGAACAGCCCGCCGAGGAAAGCAATGGACAAGGTGTAGGTGTAAGTCTCCGGCCACACGCTGGGAAAAAAGGCACAATGGCAGCGCAGCGGTTCGAGAATGTCAAAAATGTCTTCGTCCTTGTAGCGTCCGGTGATGAGGACGTTGGGCAGTTCGCGCAACACGGGATCGCAGGCGGTATGGCCGACGACCACGAAGGTCAGAGGCAGGCGGCGTGCGACCGCATCGCGGCACAGGCAACGAGGATGTCAATGCCTTTATGAATGCCGACGGCGCCGATGACGGCGATGCGTAGAGGCTCTCCGGGCTGTAGAGGCACGGCCACGCGCCGCGCCTGCGGAAGCCTCTCGAAATGCTGGCGCACCTGAAACTCCACGTTGGGGAAATAGCGCGCCAGCCGCCGAGCTACGTCATCGTGGGGAACGAAGACCTTGCGTGCGCCGGCCAGCCAGGCAGCGTAGTCGGCTCGCCAACTATAAATGTCCACTTTGGCGCCGCCGGGAGCGCCGTTGGTATCCACACAAATTTGACAGCGCGAGGCATCCGGCTCGCCGCAATAAAGCCGGGTTTCGTCCATGAGATTGATGCGCGGACAGATCGTGTAGTAGTCGTGGATGGTCCAATCGTAAGGCCGATCGAGGTCGCCGACCAGACGGAGAATCTCCGCCGGCACGTCAAGGGTGTGATGAATGTGGGTGTGCTGGACATCGAGACGGCGCAGCGCCGCCAGCAGCGTCCAGCGTTCCTCCGGGACGGCGAAGGTAAGGTTGGGCGTGTCCGGCACGGCGGGCCGAGACAAGTAAATCCGCCCCGCATCGAGCGGACGGAGCAGAATCGCTGGGCGTCCTTCGCCTTCCAGGCGCTGGGCCAGATCGAGGACGTGCCGTTCGGTGCCGCCGCCGAGATTGTGCAGAATGTACAGCACGGCCGATTGCGGCCCGGCGAGGCGCGCCAGGTCGAGACGGCGACGCAACGGCAGAGCTGGGTTAGCGGCGAGGTGGGCGGCGACGCGCGCATGATAATCGGGGTGCAAACCGTCCAGCACCTTCATGGCTCGTTCGACCGCCGGGTTCTTGGAGGCGCCGAAGGACGTGCCGCCGCGGTGAAAGACGAAAGTGTCGGCGGTGAACAGGTGGCGCCAGCCGCGCTCCAGAGCGCGGACGCAGAAATCGTTCTCTTCACCGTAGCCCTTGCCGAAACGCTGAGCGTCGAACAAGCTCACCGCGTTCAGACAATCGCGGCGGAAATACATGCAGAAACCGACGCCGGTCGGCACCTCGACGTAAGCGCCGGCGTTGTGTTCGGCGCACAACTCATCGAGCCGGCTCGGCGTCACATCTTCGGGCAGCACGTTGTCCTGGCAAAAAGTCGGGTAACTACAGATAGTGGCGCTGTTGGACATCGGCGTCACCGTGCCGACGTTGGCATCCGAGTAGGCGGCCTTGCGCAGACGGTCGAGCCAATCGCCATACACTTCCGTATCGGAATTGAGCAGGACGACATCGCGATCGGGATGCAGAGCCAGACCGCGATTGGCCGTCTGCACGAAACCGAGGTTACGGGGATTTTCCAAGAGCGTTATCAACTCGCGGTGGGCGATGTCGCGGAGACAACTCGTCAAGATGGGATCGGGGCTGGCGTCATTAATGACGATCAATTCGTAGCGACCGGCGGGACGAGCGAGCAGGACGCTGCGGAGACAGCGTAGCGTTTCGTCGAGTCCCTTGTAGACGGGCATGACGACATCGATAGCCGGGCCGACACCGACGCCTCGACGAGGTGTAAAGGCCAGGATCTCAAGGAGAATGCGGTGAGTCGTCGTCAGCAGCAACGCCGAGAGTTTCTTCGGCGGCGGTTCACTTGGCATCGGCGCGGCGGGGACATTGAGTGCGGACGGCGAGAGGGCGGGCGTGTTGGGGCTGCGCCGCGGTGACGACCGCAGGCGTTGCGAAAGCACCACGCTTTTGCGGCGGATGCGCCTCAGCAAAGCACGCAGTCCCTCTTTCCACCACACCTTTACCAGTTGTTTCAGATAATGGAGGACACGATCGCGGAGGCTTCCGGAAGGGGCGATCATTCGACGACAACGCCGCATGAGTTGTGCCACCCGCCAGGCCAAATCGCCTTGGATCGACGCCAACTCTTCCCGCAGCAGATACTCCTTCTCGGTCAGGCGAGCGCAGCGTGCTTGTAACAGGCGTTCGCGCGCCACCGATTCGCTATGTAGGCGCATGAATTGCTGCTCTTTGTCCGCCAGCAAGCTGTACAGAAGCGGAGGCGACTCGTCGCCAAGAGCATGGCGAGCGGCGTTCGCTGAAGACTTATCCTTGTTCGCGCACCCTGAAGAGGACGGCTGCCCAACGAAGAGGTTCATGCAACGACTCCTGTACCGCATCGACCAGTTCGGACGTTGGACGAAAAAACCTATCCCCGTTCCAGTGTCGCGGGCGGAGTGTATCAAGCATCCCCGGCGAGTCAATAGCGCCGTTCCTGGAGGGTTGCGATTGCGGATCGTTCCTCGAACGATACAGTGATCGGCAAGAGATTTCATAATGGCAGAAGGAGAGCGCGGGAGAAACACATGGCGGAGTTGTACGAGCAGATCGTAGAAGCCAAGTCGGCAATTCAGGCACATTGGAAGGGTCGGCCGCAGGTCGGCATCATCCTCGGCACCGGCCTGGGTGGGCTGGTTGAAGAAATCGAGGCGGAGGCGGCGCTGGATTACGGCGACATCCCGCACTTTCCCCAACCCACCTCGCCGACGCACGCTGGAAGGCTCGTCTGTGGACGGCTCGCCGGCAAGAGCGTCGTCGCCATGGAAGGGCGCTTCCATTACTACGAGGGTTATTCGCTCCAGCAAATCACGCTGCCGGTGCGCGTCATGAAGGCACTGGGCTGCGACATCCTCCTTGTCAGCAACGCTTGCGGCGGCATGAATCCGCAGTTCGCCAAGGGCGATTTGATGATGATCGAGGATCACATCAACTTGATCGGCGCGAATCCGCTCATCGGCAAGAACGACGATCGCCTCGGCCCGCGCTTTCCGGATATGTGCCATCCCTACGATCGCAAATTACTGGCTCTAGCGCGGCGCATTGCTCTGGAAGAGAAAATGGTGCTGCATCAGGGCGTGTTCGTGGCGGTGGCGGGTCCGAACTTGGAGACGCGAGCGGAATATCGCTTTCTGCGCGGCGCCGGCGCGGATGTGGTCGGCATGTCCACGGTGCCGGAGATCCTCGTCGGCGTTCATGCCGGTCTGCGCAACGCCGGCATCTCCGTCATCACCGATCTGTGCTTGCCCGATGCGCTGGAGCCGGTCAACATCGCCGACATCATCGAGACGGCCAACGCCGCCGAGAAGAAGCTGCGCGTCCTGGTGCGGCGGCTGGTGCGCGAATGCTAAAAAAGACTAACCACAGAGACACAGAGACACAGAGAAGAAAGAAGAGAAATGAACCAAAAATGCGCATGCACATCTTTTCTCTTCCTTTCTTTGTCTTTTTGTCTTCTCTGTGTCTCTGTGTCTCTGTGGTTAGTTTTTCGAGCATTCCGCTGCGCAAACGCGCCACCCTGTTGGCGATGCTCTTCGCCATGACCTTTCCGACCCTGGCGGCCTGGTGTTATTTCCTCGCTCTGGTCGGCCAAGGAGGACAGATCAACGTCTGGCAGCAGGTTGCCTACGTCGCGGGCAAAATAATTCAGTTCGCCTTTCCGCTGGTGTTTTTGGGGGTGGTCGAGGGACGATTGCCGCACTGGACAAGGCCACGCCGCGAAGGAATGGCTCTGGCTTTGGGTTTCGGTCTGATCGTCGTCGCGCTCATGCTGGGGCTTTACTTCGGCGGCTTACGCGGTTCCTCGATGTTGGAGCAAACGCCGGCGCGTCTGCGGCAAAAGTTGCAAGAGGTCAACATGGCCACGCCGTCGCGCTATGTCCTGTTGGCTGCGTTCATCGTGGCGGCGCATTCGCTGCTGGAGGAATACTACTGGCGCTGGTTCGTGTTCGGAAATCTGCGGCGGCTAATGGCACGGACGATTGCCATTGTGCTTTCGAGTCTGGCGTTCATGGCCCATCATGTGATCGTGCTGTACGTCTATTTGCCCGGCAAGTTCTGGACGGCGGCGCTGCCATTGTCATTGGCCATTGCCGTCGGCGGCGCAGTCTGGGCGTGGCTGTATGAGCGCAGCGGCAACATTTGGCCGTCGTGGTTGAGCCATTTGCTGATTGATGGCGGGATTTTCGTCATCGGCTGGGATTTGCTGTGGCCCCTATAGCCCCTGGCAAGCCGGGGGCTATAGGGACATGGCGATCACTCGTCGGAGAGCAGAAAATCGCCGGCATCGAAAGAGGACTGTGATTTGCGTCCGGAGCGGTTGGGCTTGGGACGTTCGAGACCGGCTTTCTCCAGCAGCGATTGGCTCATAATGTCTTCTTCCACGACCTCATCGAGAGCGCGACGGTCGGCCGGCAATTCGTAATCGATGATGTATTTGCGCTTGCCGATGGTGACTTCATCGCGGGGATGCAGCAGCTTCTCCTGGACGCGGATGCCCTGCACCTTGATGCCGTTGGTGCTGTTCATGTCGCGGATGTACCAGTAGCCGTTGCGGAACGTCAGCTCCGCGTGAACGCCGGAGATGTTGGGATAGCGCAGGCAAATATCGCATGACTCGCGGCGGCCGACGGTCAAAACTTCCCGGATGAGCGGAATCGAATCGCCGCCGCCAATCGGTTGTAGTTCTCCATGCACTTCGTAGTTCATAGCTAACTCTCTTCGTCTGATGTGATGAACCTTCACATGATTTTATCAATTATAACTGACCCGGTGCGGGCGGGAAGAGAGAATCTCACCGTCTTGCGCAGTTTCGTGGGCGCCGGGTTAAGGCAACTCCTGTTCCACCAAGCGCCGGGCGTAGGAGGCTCCCAGGATGGTGCCCATTTTTCGCCCCCCGCTGGCCAGCCAAGTGCGCGACGCGATTTGCTGGAAAAAGGGACCGTGCGACGTATAGGGACGATGGCCCCACAAACGCTCGCTCGGCTCTGTCAGTCCCATCTCCGCCGCTCGGCTCAAGGATTGCCGATCGTGTTCCTCGGTGTACAAGCGCTCCGCCGTGCCGTCGTTGAAATAGGTGGTTCCCCCATCGCGGACGAAGGCGAGGGATTGCCGGCCCTCGGCCTGATGTATCCGTCCTTCGCGCTCGCCTGGAAAAACGAAGGCGGCGCCCGTCTTGGAATGTACTTCCAAGCCGGTGAGGAATTGGCCGGACCAGATGCCGGCGGCGACATACACCCATCCCTCGTGGCGTTGGCCGCCTGCTTCCAGCCAACCATCGCCGACTGACGTGACTTGCTGACGGATCGGCGTCGGCTCCAAGATGGCCGAGGGGGGAACGAACAGGAGCGTTTCCTTGCTGCCGTCGTCGCGCGTCAAAAAAATCGACCGGATAGGGTAGAGACATTCCAAGAGAGGAAGAGCATGGTGATAATGGCCGCGCAACTTTCGACCGGCCCAGTTTTCCTGAAACAGACCGGCGGCGGCGCGCGAGGCGGCTCCTGGACGGCAGGAATCGAACACGACCGCCTCAATACCTTTGCGGCGCGCGTAGGCGGCGGCCAACGAGCCAAACAGCCCGCCTCCAACAATGAGCAGGACAGGCATCCTCTCTTCCTCACGTTTAGCCGCGACCCGAAGGGGAGCGCGTACAGCGCTCCCCTTCGGGTCGCGGCTAAACGAAGTTGATTTATCGATCATACCAGTAGCTTGGGGGCTGTCCACTGTAGGTGGGATAGTAGCTCGTTGGCTGCAAGTAGGGCGGCAGTTGCAGTTGCGGGCTTGCGGGCGGCGCCGTTTGCGGAGCGGGCAACGGCGCGGCTTGCGGCGCAGTCTGGGCGGGGATCGGCGCCGTCATAATCGGCGGCACGGCGGCAACCGGCGGCGCGGCGACATAGGGCGGCGGACACGCCGGGCTGCCAATGCTTATCGCCGGCAATCGTTGCGGCGGCGGCCAATACGGATAGCCGGTCGGCGCCGGCGCCACGAAGTGCGCCTCCAACGGCCAGTACAGATACCAGGGACCGGCTTGCGGGCTGGCTTGGCCGGGACCGCCCTTGATGTAAAGACTACCGCCGGCCTGAAGGTTGAAGAACCGTCCGGTCGCATGTGCCGAACCGCCTAACAACGGCAACGCCAATAAAGCGACGCCGAATATCCTCTTCATGAACGAACCCTCCTGTGATAAGAGAGCGCCCAGCCGACGAACGGCGGAGCGCGAACCTCCTGAAAGCATGGCGACAGCGCCAACGCTTAAACATTCCCGCTATCGCTGCCGGCGTCCAGCAAAAAGTCCGCTGCCATTGCCCTGAATCCGTAGGAGACGCCGCCTTCCTCCGTGGAAATGTCGCGGAAGAGCCGATGTGCGCAGCTGGCGCAACTGATGTCCTCCGCGCTTCGGATGTGTTTGCTACAGATGATGTGTTCGGCGAGGGAGGGCCGGACAGTTATCCGATCCGGTTAGCGACGCTTCGCGGAAGCGTTGCGGCATCGACGCTTCCGCGAAGCGTCGCTAACCAGACAATATCACCGGATACAGGCTTAGTACCAGTAATTCGGCGCCTGAGCATAGCCGTAATAACTGTAGCCGTAGCTCGTGCCGTAGTTGTAGCCGGCATTATTGGCCGGTCCATAGTAGAAATAGCCGGCCTGTTGCACGCCGGTCGTACTCTTCGATGCCGGCGTGGGGGCGGGTGCCTTGAACGAGGGCGCCGGGGCAGTCGTGGCCGGGACGGCGGCGACCGGAGCGGGATAAGCGGCGGCGCCGTAGCCGGGCGCGCCATAGGCGCCGAGGGCGTTCCACGCCACCGGGCCGCTGGGGCCGTAGCCGCCGGCGCAGGGCAACGGCGTGGCACAGCTGCTGTACGAGAAGCAGCGATTCTTCTGAGTATGCACGAAGCAGAAGTGCCGGCACACGCTGTAGTCGAACATGAAATTCGCCTTCGCCGACTGCGTAGCGTGACGGCCAAACCCAGAGCCATAAGGCCCACAAAAAGGATACGCTTCATTACTCGGTCCTCTGTACTCGGTGTCCGAAAGCCGGCTCGCGTCTCCCTGCGAGAACTGCCGGAGCCGGGACAAATAAGGATTACCCATAAGCAATTGGGTAGCCAGGGAAAAGTCTCCCGAACAGAGGGAGAAAAGCGCCTGTGAGGCGTTTTCCATCGCATCGCCGCCGTTGTCCGCGTTTGTTGTGTTTTCGCTTCAAGTTGCCCGTGAAAATCGTTTGACGAGGCGAATTGCTCTTTACAGCTGAGGACGGCTTTCAAGGGAAATCGACGCGCAGCTGCACCAGATCGTGCCGGCCGATGTCGAGCAGAACGGCATCGCCCTGCGTGGATACGTCCATCTGCGGCGTGCCGCGGGCATCGAGGAGCATGGCGCGCTGAGGATCGCGGACGCAGCGCAACTCGGCCTGTCCGCCGAAGCCGCCGCACTCCAAGAGGCGAGCCACGATGCCGGCCGCGCCGTCGGCCGTGGGTCGGAGACTGGTCAGCAACAGGTTCGGGGCGTCGAGATGGAACAACCAGCCTTCCGCGCCGACGTGCGGCGGACCCTGCATCGTCGCCGTCACCGGCGCCGGCGTCACCATGCCTAGCGCCGTCTGCATTGGATAATCGCGGTCCAGACCGATGGCCAGATCGAACGTCCGCGTCTGTTCGCCCGGACACACCAGCAAAATGTCAATCATGCGTCCGCCGTGCCGCTGATGGAACGGCAGACCACCGGGGAAAAGCACGGTATTCTGCCGGCCGAGACGAATCTCCAGGTAATCGGGCGTCTCCGGCCGAGAGTAACTGGTGAGCGAGGACAGGCCGTTGACACCGCGCAGCAATGTGGCGCGTTCGTCGCGCCAGGCGAAGCGGGCGGCGTAGTAGGCGTGCCAAGGATAGCCTTGCGGCGGCTGATCCGGCGTAATCTCGATGCGCAGATCGAGTACCGGCCGGCCCAGCCAGGCGCGGAAGCGTTGGCGAAACCGAGCGAACGGCTGTTCTTGGGTATCGAGCAGGACGCCCTCACTGATAACCTCGCCGAGCGCCGGGCCTTGGGACGTGGTGAGAATCTGCCGTGCGCGCATGGTGCTGCCGGGGTTGAACACGAGCTGCTGGCCGAGCCGGCTGATGCGCGTGCGTTGATCGCGGATGGCGCGCAGACCGCCGGTCTGCGGATCAACCTCCGCCTCGAAGAACTCGTTGCGGACGGTGTGTTCGTCGGCCAGGCGCATGCGCCGCGTTGGGGCGCTGCCCGGCGGTCCCTCGCGCGGAATCCAGGCGAAGCCCAGCGCCGGCACTTCGACGACGACGCGCGCCGTCTCGCCGTCGAGTTGACACGCCTTGAGCGGTCCCGCCAGCGGCGGCAGGGAACGTACTCCCTCTAGCTCCAGAGCGACACGGCGCTTGAAGCTGCACGGATTGAGTACCAGAAAACCGGGATTATTCACTTGTCCGCGCACTGTCAATCGCTGTGCCAAGCATTCGGCGATCCGCTCTTGCGCCTCCGTCAATTCCTTCTCCGGCGTCGTCGTCTCGCTTTCCAGGCGATCTTCGAGGGAAGCCAGGTGCTCTGAAAATGATGTCAGGTTGGTCCACCCGGCAGCTAACGCTGCCGGTTCGCCCGACCCGGCGAACCGGCAGTGTGAGTTGCCGGGTAGAGTGACATCCGGCAGCGCACCGCCGAGACTGTGTTGGAGAGCGGCGAGAGTCCAAGCCGTGTCGAGCCGGCGGCGGGCGCGCACCTGCCGGGCGAACATACTGATCGGTTGCTCGCCGCCTAGACCGGGCTGAGTGTCTGTTTCCTGCGTCTCGTAGGCGTAGCTCTCGACCGGACAGCGTTCGACGAGATAATCGCCGTGGAATTCGTCGGCCTCGGGGGCGGCGGTGTAATCGCCGGGCATGACCTCGTTGAAATAATTCGTCAGTGTCGTCCAGCGGCCGAGTACCGGAGCAAGCCGGCTCAATTCCATCCAATCGGCGTAGCACGCACAAGCCGGCTTGTCGCGGTGCAGCAGAGCCAATGTCGCCGCCTGATCCTGCATGATGGTCTGATGCAGATGATAGGTCAGGTGAAAATAGGTCTGGGCGCTGTCGGCGGGGTGCGGCGCGGGTGAACGCCTCGACCGATTTGCCATCGGAGGATGGCCAACTGACGACCGGCGAGCGGTGCGTCGGCAGGACACCTTCATCGAAGGCCACCAGCAAGGCGCGGCCGATACCGGCATTCTGCAATAACAGCGGCAGTTGCGGATGGAAACCGAAACGCTTACGGGCGAAGACGCGCACTTCCTGGCCCAGCAATTCCTGATAGACTTGCCGGCCCTTGAGCAGATTATGGATCTGCGATTCGAGCGGCAGCAGGGGGTCTTCGCGTTCGAGGTACGGCCCGCCGCACACTTCCGCCCTGTCGCCATTTACTCGTTCGCGCAGCGCCGCCAATCGTTCCGGCTGCTCTTTGGCCAATCGTTCGAGCAGTGCCGAGCAGGCGATGAAATTCAGCGGCAAGCCGCCCTCGAAACTCCGCGGCCACGGATCACCGAGACGTTCGCCATCGAGTAAACACAAATCGATCAGATGCAATGTGACGGGATACAAAACTTCCCGCGCCGTCAGCAAGCACTCGGCGGCGGCCTGCAAATGTCGCCGCGGCACTTCGGGGTCTGTCTCGCCGAGCGCGGCCACGGCCGCGGAAACCTCCGGCCAAAATTCGGACGACGCCAGGAGGTTTTCGTGCGCCATCGCCTCGAACAGAGCCTCGACGTGCAGATGGCCGAAGCCGATGCCGAAAAACGCCGCCACGCGCTCCCTCTCCAAATCCAACAACGGCAGCGAGGATTGAGCATTCTCTCCCCAGCCGCGCAGTGCCTCGCGTAGATTGTCTAACGTGGTCTCGCGGTCCATCGTGGCGCGAAAAGCGACGGCGCCGGCGGCGCGAACGCGCTCGTCCCAGTCATCGGGCAGGACCAGCGGCGGATTGTCCGGCACGGCGTAGAGATGTCCGGCCGTCGGTTGCTCGTAGTCGTAGGGCGATCCCAGACGCGGCGGTGCGGCGGCGCCGATCAGGGCGGCGGGATGCCAGAGGGCGGTGTAACCGTTGAGGAAGGCGGCGGCTTCCTCATCGCCGAGGTAAAGCGTGTTCTGCGTTGGCGGACGATAGGGACTCAGCAGGATCAACTCGCGCGCGCTCATTCTTTGGATTTAGCAAAGCGCTGGGGCAAAAACCAGAGCCGGCCGGGGAAGGCCTGGCCGCCTTGGCCGTCGCGGTTTTGCTTCCACTTGCGGAGCTGGCTCTCGGTGATGCCGAGGTTGGCGGCAGCCTCGGCGAAGCTGCTTCCCTGCTCGGAGAAGAGCTTGACAGCTTCGATCTTGAATTCGCGGGTGAATATGCGTCGGGGTTTGCCTCTGGTGGACATCCTCAGCATGAGTTTACACTCTTTTCTGAGCGCTCACCATTCGTGGGGAAGTCCACGTTGCCGCGTCTCACACGATTCGTACATTGCCTGCAATGTACTGAGTTGAACGGCGATGATGCGCATCATCGCGGACCCCTGTGAGGCCGGTTAGCATGGCAGAACGCAAATATGTTTATTTCTTCGGCGGCGGCAAATCGGACGGACGCGCCGACATGAAAGACCTCCTCGGCGGCAAGGGGGCCAACCTCGCCGAAATGACCAACATCGGCCTGCCCGTGCCGGCGGGCTTCACGCTCACTACTGAAGTCTGCAACTACTACGACGCCAACAAGCACACCTATCCCGCGGAACTGAAAGCACAGGTCGAATCCGCCCTCAAGAAGACCGAAGAGGTCATGGGAGCGAAGTTCGGCGACGCCAAAAATCCGCTGCTCGTCTCCTGCCGCTCCGGCGCCCGCGAAAGCATGCCGGGCATGATGGATACCGTTCTCAATATCGGACTCAACGAGTCCTCTTTGAAGGGACTCATCGCCAAGACCGGCAACGAGCGCTTCGCCTGGGACAGCTATCGTCGTTTCGTGCAGATGTACGGCGATGTCGTACTCGGCCTCAAGCCGCGCGACAAGCACGAGATCGATCCGTTCGAGAAAATCATGGACGAGTTGAAGCACGCCAAGGGCGTCGAACTCGATACCGAATTGACCACGGCCGATTTGCAGGAATTGGTCAAGCGTTTCAAGAAAGCGGTCAAGGAGCGCACCGGCAAGGATTTCCCGGAGGACGCGCACGAGCAGATGTGGCAGGCGATCGGCGCCGTGTTCGGCTCGTGGATGAACGATCGCGCCATCGTCTATCGCCGCCAGTACGGCATTCCGCACGAATGGGGCACGGCCGCCAACATTTGCTCGATGGTGTTCGGCAACATGGGCGATGACAGCGGCACCGGCGTCGCCTTCACGCGCGATCCGGCCACCGGCGAAAAGGTCTTCTACGGCGAATATCTCATCAACGCCCAGGGCGAAGACGTGGTCGCCGGCATTCGCACGCCAAAAAAGATCGCCGAACTGCAAAAGGACATGCCGGAGGTGTACAAGCAATTGGAGGACATCCGCGGCAAGCTGGAGAAGCACTACCGCGACGTGCAGGACATCGAGTTCACCATCCAGAAGGGCAAACTGTGGATGCTGCAAACGCGCAACGGCAAGCGCACCGGCTTCGCCGCCGTGCGCTTCGCCGTGGACATGGTGCATGAAGGACTCATCACCAAGGAAGAGGCACTCTCGACCCGGCGCATTCCGCCGGACGATCTGAACCAACTGCTGCAACCCGTCTTCGATCCGGAAGCCAAGCGCAAGGCCATCGGCGAAGGGCGGCTATTGGCCAAGGGCATTCACGCCGGTCCCGGCGCGGCGTGCGGGAGGATCAAGTTCCACGCCGAGGACGCCGAGGCGTGGGCGCAAAAGCACAAGGGCACGCCGGACGGCCACGTCATTCTGGTGCGCCGCGAGACCAGTCCGGAGGACATCCGCGGCATGCAAGCGGCAGACGGCATTTTGACTGCGTTCGGCGGCGCGTCCAGCCATGCCGCTCTCGTCAGCCGGCAGATGGGCAAAGTGTGCATCGTCGGCTGCGGCGCCCTCAACATCGATTACAACAAAGGCACCCTCAGCGTCGGCGATAAGGTGCTGAAAGATGGCGATTGGCTGTCGATCGATGGCTTCACCGGCGAAGTCATCGCCGGGCAAGGGACCAGCAAGCCCAGCGAGGTCGTGCAGGTGCTGATCGACAAATCGCTGATGCCGGAGCAATCGCGCGTCTATCAGCAGTTCGACGAACTGATGAAATGGGCCGATTCGCTGCGCAAGCTGCGCATCCGCACCAACGCCGACCTGCCCGGTCAAGCCGCTCAGGCAGTCGCCTTCGGCGCCGAAGGCATCGGATTATGTAGAACCGAACATATGTTTTTCGATCACATTCAGCCGATGCGCGAGATGATTCTCGCCGACTCGCCGGAAGCGCGCAAGAAGGCGCTGGCGAAACTGCTGCCGTTCCAGCGGCAGGACTTCGAGGGTTTGTTCAAGGCCATGAACGGTCTGCCGGTGACGATCCGCACGCTCGATCCACCGCTGCACGAGTTTTTGCCGCACGATGACAAGGGGCAAGCCGAAGTGGCCAAGGATCTCGGCGTCAAACCGGAAGTCATCGCCGAGCGCGTCAAGGGGCTGCACGAGTTCAATCCGATGCTCGGCTTCCGCGGCTGCCGGCTTGGCATCGTTTATTCGGAAATCACTGAGATGCAGTGCCGTGCCGTCTTCGAGGCCGCCTGCAACGTGCAGAAGGCCGGCGTCAAGGTCGAGCCGGAAATCATGATCCCGCTCGTTGGTTTTCTGCCCGAATTGAAAGAGCAAGCCAAGATCGTGCATGAGACGGCCAAAAAAGTGTTCGCGGAGAAGGGCGTCACGGTGCCGTACCTCGTTGGCACGATGATCGAACTGCCGCGTGCCTGCGTGGTGGCCGATCAGATTGCCAAGGAAGCGCAGTTCTTCAGTTTCGGCACCAACGATCTGACGCAAACGACGCTGGGCATGAGCCGCGACGATTACGGCAGCTTCATCCGCCACTACCTGGAGCGCGATTTGGTTCCGCGCGATCCGTTCCAGTCGATTGATGTGGACGGCGTCGGCGGTTTGATGAAGATGGGCGTCGAGAAAGGCCGGGCCACGCGCGGCGAGTTGAAAATCGGCATCTGCGGCGAACACGGCGGCGATCCGGATACGGTCAAGTTTTGCCACAAAATCGGTCTGAATTACGTCAGTTGCAGCCCCTTCCGCGTGCCGATCGCACGGTTGGCGGCGGCGCAGGCGGCGCTGGGCAAATGAAGAGGGCGAACGACCGGCTGGTGAAGGATCACACCAGCCGGTTGACGGTCGCTGCCGATCGACGAATCAGCCGCATGGCACCGCGACAGTCCCATGTGCGTGATACGATTCCTCTACGGGATAGTTGGCGAACTGAATCGTGTAATACGACTCGAACCATTTCTTGATGTCCGCCAGAGTCCCCTCGTCGTACCGCGTGGCGGCGTGCAGCGTCGGCCCGTATATTTCTTCACGGATCTCGCCCTGCTCGACGACGACGCGGCCGGCTTTGAGGACGAAACGCGGCAACTCGAACATCGCTCGGCGATCGGATGACGGCGTGTAGATGGCCACGTCGGCATCGGCGCCGACGCCGAGATGTCCTTTGTGCGGCAGTCCTAGCATGCCGCGCCGGCGCAGCCCTTGTGATAATGGCGATCTCATAAAGAGAATATTCGCGGTCCAAGTCTTTGAGCGTCGAACGCTGAAGCACGCGCGGCGGCACACGCTTCAGGATTTCTTGGCGATAGCCGCGATCCATGAGCAGCTGCACGATTTCGGGATAAGCGACGAAGGAACCGCCGTTGGGATGATCGGTACTCAGAGCCACGCGCCAGGGATCTTTCACGAGCAGATACCACTCCAAACCAATCGCCCATTGTAGCGCATGGACGAAACTTTTCTCCTTGTAGGCGATGGGCACGATGCCGCAACCGGACTCCATCTCCGTGTCGGCGTTCGTCCATTTGCGGCCAGTAACTTTGTGCAAATAATAGCCGAGCGGCCCGTCCGCCGTCATCGAGGTCGTTTCGCCGAACAGAACTTGGCCGACATCGACCGTCAAATTCGCATGTGCGTTGACGTAGTCGGCCAACTCCGGCACTTGCGAGCGGAACTTGCTCTGATCGTCGGCCTCGCCGCCGTAGCTGTGAAATTGAATGTGCGTCAGATGAGCGCGGCGTCCTTCCAGCGCTTGCATGGTGGCCAGCG
The DNA here is from genome assembly GCA_963835245.1 of uncultured Planctomycetota bacterium. GTDB lineage: Bacteria > Planctomycetota > Planctomycetia > Gemmatales > Gemmataceae > JAJPHU01. The sequence goes on along the minus strand of CAWIEZ010000008.1, from coordinate 800,649 downwards.
TCGTCCGCCAGTTGCCGGGTAGACCGAGGTTGTTGCAGTGAATGTGTACCGGATGCGGCAGACCGAGATCCATCGCCGTTTGAGCCAGCGCGACGATGATTTGCCGCGGCGTGACATCGAACGTCCCGACCTTGGCGTCGAGTTCGTGGATGTTGTCGCCGCCCTGTTTCCACACTTCGACACCGCCGGGATTGACGAGCTTGATGGCGTAACCCTTGGCGGCGGATAGCAGCCAGGCGGCGAAGGCGCAGACGCTCCGGCTCGTTGGCGGCGATCTGTTTGAGGACGTAGTGATTGTTGCCCAACAGCAAGAAAAAGCCTTTGTCGATGATGGGCGTGTCATGGAACTCCTCGTGAGCATGGCGGGCGGTCAGCGGCGGGATGGCGGCGTCGAAAGCGGTGGTGTAGCCCATGCCGGCGTAAAGATAACCAGTGGCGAAGGTGCTGGGCACACTGCCGAGAGTGCCGGAGCGCGTCCGCGACGTGCGGCGAACGACCGGAGCATTGCGTTTGTCCTCCGGGCGCATTTTCCGCGCCAGGTTGACCTTCGGCCCGGCGATGTGAGCGTGCATGTCCACGCCGCCGGGCATGACGACGAGGCCCGCGGCGTCGAGGATTCTATCCGGCCGCACGTCAGGTTCCCTCGGCGGCGCGATGATTTTGCCGTCACGAATCCAGATGTCTTGTACGACGCCATCGAGGTTGTTAGTGGGGTCGTAGATGGTGCCGTCGGCGATTTTCAGGAGAGAGGTCATTAGGCTAAGCTACTCGATGCGATGCGCTTAGGGAATGCCCCAATCGATCGCGGTCAAGCCGGGGATGTTGGTGAAGCGCGCCGTTGAATGCGTCACCAAGGTCGATTGGCTTTCTATCGCTGAGGCAGCGATCAGCAGATCCGCCAATCCGATTCGCCGGCCCTGGCTTCGGAAAGCGTAAGTGCGCATTGCCGCGCGATGAGCGATCGGCTCCATAACTTCAATGAGCGCGACGAACTGGAGGAACGCGAAATATTCCTGCCGATAACGCCGAGGCGTCCTTGGCCGTAAAAGCCACAATTCCAATCCGGTGACGCTAATAACCGAAACGCCAACGCCTGGCAGTGCCTGAGTGAAGCGATTTTTCATGGGTTGAGCATCGCGGATTATGGAAGCACAGGTATCCGAATGTAATAGGTAACTCATGAGGCATCGGAAGTGGGGAGTTGGATAGGCCGGTCGTGGAACTCCGATAAACATTCCTCCAAATCGGCCAATTCTTCGGGCGTCAGAGGTTCACAAGGGAGCATCAATTGCCGAAGCGCTTCCTCACGGCTCAACGAAAGGTGAACGATCACTGGGCAGCCATCTGGTAGGAAGGTCGCTTCTTCCAGCGTGATAGTCTTGCCGTGGATCACGCCTTTCACTTCGAGGGGTCGGGCCATCGCGTTTCTCCTCGTCGCTTGAGTATTATCCTCGGAATCCATGCGTGGCGAAAGCAACCGCATCATACCTTATCGTCCTTCGCGGGGGAATGACTCTCGCAAAGCCATCTCATAGTCGGCGAGCGTGTTTAGATTGCGGAGCGACTGAAACGTCGGGTCCACGTCGGCCAATTCCTCCGGGCCGACGATCCGCGTCGCCGCTTCCTCGAACAGAAACGCGGGCCGCAAGCGGTCCTCGGCCAGCAATCGTGCCGCGACGACGGCGGTCTCGATGCGATAAACGGCCGCCAATGGATGCCGATAGCCGCCGACCTCCGGCACACAGATGGCGTAGTCGCCGAGCAGTTCGATGATTCGGCGAATGAAGGCGGATTGTAGGAAGGGCACATCGCAGGATGAGACGTAAGCGGCGTCGGCTCGGCCGCGCAGCGCCTCCAGTCCGGCGGTCAATCCTTGAAGCGGACCGCGCCCCGGTTTGGCATCGCGGACAATTTCGATCTCCGAGGGCACCGATGGCACGTCCTGATCGGCAGCGGCGACGATCACGATCGGCGTCACGACCTCGGCGAGCAGACGAACGACGCGCGGCAGCATCAATTCATCGCCGAAAGGCAGCCAGGCTTTCGGCTGGCCCATGCGGCGAGATTGTCCGCCGCAGAGAACGATACCACCGATACGGACCATGATGCCGAGCCTCCTTCCTTACGATATAATGCCTTTCACAACCGCCTTTTTCCGATTATTCGCCGCTACGCTGGTACGCAAATCCATCCCTATCCCGGAGGTCCATCATGCGATCCCTTTCTCTCGCCGCTCTTCTCCTACCATCCCTCACTCTACTCCTGCGCGTCCCTGCTGTGGAACCAAAAAAGATCCAGGTTGCGGACACGGATACATACATTCAAATCGACACCGACGCCTTGCGCGCCGGATCAACAAAAAGGGCTATGTCAGCGGCGTCGCCAAGGAGACCTTCCTCGATAAGAAGACCGGAGCGCGCGAACTCGGCTTCGGACTGCACATCATGGATTTCCTGATGGCGCCCGGCTGGCGCGATGACGGCTATCCACGCGAGAGGAAGATCCACGGAAATCTCCCGAAGCATTACGTGGAAGGTCCGCAGATCTGCACGCAAGCGAAGGAACTGAAACCAGAGATCATCGAGGGCGATAATTTCCTCGCCGTCCGTCAGCGCTATACCTTCACCAAACCGGGCCAAGGTTACAAAGCCGGCTCGACATGGGAGCAGACACTCCTCTTCCAGCCCGGCATTCGCTGGTTTTTTTCCTGCGAACGCATCACCAGCGAAAACGATGTAGACGACCTCTTTTATCGCATTGACATGCCGGGACACATCCGCCACAAAAACGGCGACAATTTCACGCAAATCTACCTGAGTTATCTGGATAAACCGATTCCTGCTTCTCAATTCAAGGATAATTTCGGTCCCGATGAGAGGTTTTTGTATCAGCGAAAAGAAGGCGATATTCCCGAACGGATGATCCGCGCCTATCAGGTGAAGCTAGACGGTAAGCCGGGTCCGTGGTTGGCGGGCATGACGCTCGACGCGGCGGAAGTCGCGGAAGCGTGGTGCCATCAGCGCGGCTACGTCAGTTTCATCGAGGAGTTGCATGGCAAGAAGGTCAAAGCCGGCGAGACGTTCGGCGCGGCCTACATCGTCGGCTGGTTCGATGATCTCGACGAGATGCGGAGAGTGTACGACCGTTACAAAGGCAAACGGCGAATTGTCATGGCGAAGGGACGTTTCCATTTGGAGTGACGAGAGCCTGTTTGACGGCGTACCACAATTCATTCATGCGGAACGGTTTGCGGATGAGTCCGGCGGCGCCGCTGCGTAACAGTTCCGGCGCCGGCTCGGCGTGCGGTAGACCCGTGCAGAGCAACACCGGCACGCCTGGACGGCGCTGACGCAGACGCTGGAACAGGGCGACGGCGTCCTCGCGCGGCATCATCAGATCGAGGATGATGAGATCGCAGTGCTGGCCGCCGCCGAGATGTTCCAGCGCTTCCTGGCCGCTGGAAACGCAGACAACTTCGTGGCCGGCGATCTGCAAAAAACGACGTACTACGTCCAGAACCGCCTCTTCGTCGTCAATGACGAGAATGGAGCAGCTCGGCGTCGTCTCCGGCTCGACGATTTCGACTTCGCCGAAATGCGATGGCGCAGAAGCGGATTCCGCGCTCGGCAGCGCGCGTGGCAGATACAGGCTGACCCGCGTGCCGCGCTGCGGAGCGCTGTCGATGGTCAGATAGCCTTGATGCCCCTGCACGATGCCGAACACCATCGGCAGACCAAGGCCGGTGCCCTGGCCGACTTCCTTGGTGGTGAAAAACGGATCGAGCGCCTGCGTGAGTACGTCGGCGGTCATGCCGCTGCCGTGGTCCTCAACTTCCACGACCACGTAATCGCCCGGCGGCACCTGCTGCGGAAAACCCGCTTGCTCACTGGCGAGTACGGCGGGACGAAGATGAAAGACAATCGGCTGGGCCAGAGGCGAACCAGCAGCGTTAGCTGCCGGGTGTGTGTCATAACCCGGCACTTGACGCGGCCGGTTCGCCGGTTGCGTCCGCAGGGCGTCGCGCGCGTTAAGGGCGAGATTGACCAGCGCCTGTTGCAATTGATTGGCGTCGGCTTCGACGATCAACGCGCAACAGCGCGCTCGTCGGCGGGCACATCGACAACGACTTCCTGATACAGCGTTCGGCCGACCAGTTCCGCCGTGTTGCGCAGCAGATCGACCATGGCGGTGCGCTGCCGGCTCAGAGCCGGCTTGCGCGCGAAGGCCAGCAGTTGCCGTGTTAGGCCGGCGGCCCGTTCCGATAGCGACACGATGCGCTGCAAGAAATCGCGCAAAGTCGAGCCGGCGTCCGGCTCGCGGAGTCCCAGCGCGGCGTAGCCGTTGATGCCGGCCAACAGGTTGTTGAACTCGTGAGCCACGCCGCCGGCCAGCGTGCCGACGCTCTGCATCTTCTGCGCTTGCAACAGCGCTCGCTCCAATTGTTTGTGTTCCGTGATGTCGCGCTGGATGCCGACGAAATGCGTCATCCGTCCCTGCGCATCGACGATCGGCGACACCGTTAGCGACACTTGAAAGAGCGAGCCATCTTTGCGGCGATTGGTCAATTCGCCCTGCCAACTGCGCCGCGCCAGATCGTTTGCCACATTTGGGCGAACAACTCCGGGCCATGCACCGCGCTTTTGAGCAGCCGCGGCGTTTGACCGAGCAACTCCTGCCGGCTGTAACCGCTGAGGTTTTCCAACGCCTGATTGACGTTGAGGATGACGCCCTGCAAATCGGTGATCATGATGCCGTCGCCGGCCGACTCGAGCGCCTGAATGAGCAGGCGATTCATCTGCTCCAGGCGATGCCGCTTCACCGATTCGCCGACGCGCTTGGGCAGTTCGCCCAGGAATGTCAATGCCGTGTCTTGAACGATGTAATCGACGGCGCCGGCGCGGAGGACGCCGCGCGCCGTCTCGGCGTCTTTATCGTGAGTGACAATCATCACAGGAGCGGAGATGCCTTCACGCGCCAGACTGTGCAAGAAGTCGAGTCCGCCCATGTCGGGCAAACGCGGGCCGAGCAAGACGAGATCGAAAGCGGTATGGCCCAGAACAATGAGGGCGTCGGCGCCGCTGCGGCAAGGCGTGACGCTGTGCCCCGCGCGCTCCAGATGACGGCGAATGAGCAGAGCGGAATCGGGATCGTCCTCGATCACGAATAATCGCAGAGATTCGCTCATCGCCGTCCTCCCGACGCCGCGGGCTTTCGATCACTCTGGCCTTCTCTATAGCATACCGCCGCGAATTTGGCCGCCCCTTTTTTCGGCAGCCCGCGGCGCCAGCAAGGAATGCCCTTGCCGGCGCCGCGGGCTGGCAAGGTATACAGAAGCATCCGGGTGTCCCTCTCGATTTTGGACGTTGCGGCTTGCACCCGGCAGCTAACGCAGCCGGTTCGCCAAGCCCCGGCGACCCGGCAGCTAACGCAGCCGGTTCGCCAAGCCCCGGCGAACCGGCTGCGTTAGCTGCCGGGTGGTCCAAAATAAAATCCGGAGGCACACCCGAAGCATCCAATTGCTCTTGGTGCAATCGGCGACAATCGTTAATCTTCTCTGATCCTCCACGGCGCGGTTTAGGGACCGCGGCGGAGAAAGGCGAACTTACGAGTATTCCATGAATATCGGCGAATTGCTGAATTATGTTCTTCATCCGCAGCCGCATCTCGAAGCCATGACGGTTTCAATGGGGCCGTGGTTTTACTTGCTGTTGTTCGGCATCATTTTCTGCGAAACTGGCTTAGTAGTGACGCCGTTTTTGCCGGGCGATTCCCTGCTGTTCGCGGTGGGGGCGTTGGCGGCCAGCGGCTCAGCGCTGAGCATGCCGCTGCTGTTGGGCCTGCTCGTCGTCGCCGCCGTGGTCGGCGACGCCGTCAATTACGCCATCGGCTATCGGTTGGGGCCGAAGGTGTTCAAATATGAGCAATCGTGGTTCTTCAACAAAAAATATCTGCTGCGGGCCCAGGCGTTCTATGAAAAATACGGCAGCAAGACGATCATCCTCGCTCGTTTCGTGCCGATCGTGCGGACGTTCGCGCCGTTCGTGGCCGGCATCGGCAAGATGCGTTATCCGCGTTTCTTCCTCTATAACTGCGTCGGCGCCGTGGCCTGGGTGGCGATCTGCTTGTGGAGCGGCTATTTCTTCGGCGGTTTGCCGTGGGTGATGCAACACTTCGAGTTGGTGGTATTGGCCATCGTTTTCATTTCCGTGCTGCCGATGGTCGTCGAGTTTGTGCTGGCCTGGCGCCGGCGTGTCGCCCAGGCGCGAACTGGGCCGGCAGTCGAGCCGGCCAAGGAGACTCCCATTCAATCCGCCATCTCGAAGCGCCAGGCATCTTGACGGCGACGGGTTGGGAAACAATCAAAAGTCGATCCGCTGCACGCGATGATTTTCCGTATCGACGACGTGGACGCGGCCTCGGCGGTCGATGGCCAAGGCCCAGGGATTGTGCAGTTGTCCGGGAGCGTGGCCGGGACCGCCCCAGCAACCCAGCGATACGCCGTTCGTCGTGAATTTCTGCACGCGGTTATTGCCGTTCTCGACGACGTATAATTTCCCGTCCTGGCTGAAGGCTAGATCGTAGGGGTATTTGAGCTGCCCCGGCTCGGCGCCGGAGACGCCCCAACAGCGTATCAATATCCCTTCCCGCGTGAATACCTGGATGCGATCATTGCAGGCGTCGGCGACATAGAGATAGCCGTCCGGTCCCAGAGCGAGCGCGCAAGCGCGCGAGAATTGTCCCGGCTCCGTGCCCGCGCTGCCCCAGCAACAGAGATATTTGCCGTCGCCGTCGAACTTGCTGATGCGCTGATTCTCGCCAAACTCGGCGACGTAATAATGGCCTTCGTCGTCCTGGACGACATCGCTGACGTAGCCGAGTTGACCGGCCGCGCTGCCGCCTTCGCCGCCGAACTTGCGCAGCTCGACGCCGGCGGGCGAATAGATACGGAAGCAGTGATAGTGCGAATCGCTGACAATCAGGTTGCCATCGCGGTCGATGCTCAGACCGCTGGGCCGGCCATTGCGATAGTCCGGCGTCGTCCAGGTGGGGCCGAGGTAATTACCGTCGCGGTCGTAGACCTGAATGCGGGCGGTGAAATCGACGAGGTAGAGGCGATCGGCGGCATCGATGGCGATGGTGCGCGGGCGCACCACGTCGCCGTTGCGAACGCCGCGTCGGCCCCAGATCCGTTCCGGCGGCGCGGCGTCACCGCCACAGCCGAGCAGCGCCGGCAGCAATAGGCCGAGGCAGACGCGGACAGAAAACGACAGGCGCGGTTGCACGGCACGGTTCGCCAACACGAGGAGCGATCTTCGGATTATCGGCGTCTTGTAGGCTATCAGGTTGGCGCGCGTCGTGCCAGAGGTCGGCGGAACAAGATTATCGAGAGTCGTTCCCGCGCAAAGGGGCTTGTCCGAAGTGGAGCGGACTCTACAATGTACCTTTTCCCCGATAGGGTGCTGAAAACGGAGGTAGACATGGGTAGCCGGCGTCGCGGCAGCGGACGGCGTAAAGTGGGACGCAAGAAACGCCGTATGCGAGCGCGCATCCGTCATCGTAAGTAGACGAATCGGCGTTGGATCGATTCTGCGTGACGCGCAAGCTAACGCCGTTCGTTCGCCCAGAAAGTTAGCAGTTCTAAGAACAAAAGAGACTATAAAGACCGTTCTTGCGCCTCTCGTTTGAGTCGTTCTTGTAGGAAAGCCAGGACAACGGCCTCCTCCGCCGGCAACTCGGCCAGCGAGCCGGTGATCTCTTTTTCCACACGCTGACGCAACGTCTCCAACAGCGAGCCATCGACATACGCATCGATCACGGCCGGATGCACGTAACACTTGCGGCAGACGGCCTTGGTGTTGCCCAGCCGCTTGGAGACCGCTTCGATGGCGGCGACGATGTTGTGTTTGGCCTGGGTCTGCGAGTCGAAGCTCTCGAATTCCTGCAAGGCGCGGGCGGCCAACACGGTGCCGGCCCACGTGCGAAAATCCTTGGCCGTGAACTCCTGCCCGGCGATCTCTTGCAGATATGCATTGACATCCGCCGAATCGATGTCGCGCGGCGTGCCCTCGTTGTCGAGATACTGAAACAATTCCTGTCCCGGCAGATCCTGGCAGCGCTGGATGATGCGCGCAGCCGCCGATCATCTATGCGGATGCTGTGACGGACGCCGCTCTTGCCTCGGAAGAGGAAGCGGACGCAGGGACCGTCGATGTTGACGTGGCGGTTGCGCAGTGTGGTTAGACCGAAGGAGCCGTTGTCGCGGGCATACTCCTCGTTGCCGACGCGGATGAGGGTGGTTTCGAGCAGACGGACGACGGTGGCCAGCACCTTGGTACGCGGCAGGCCCGGTTGCGTTAGATCCTGTTCGACGCGGGCGCGGATGGCCGGCAACGCTTGGCCGAAGGCGATCAAGCGATCGTATTTGCTTTCATCGCGCACGGCGCGCCAACGGGGATGATAACGATATTGTTTGCGTCCCCTGGCATCGCGTCCGGTGGCCTGCAAATGGCCGTTAGCCAGTGGGCAGATCCATACGTCGGTCCACGCTGGCGGAATGGCCAAGGCGCGGATGCGCCGCCGTTCCTCGGCATCGCGGACAGCTTGGCCGTCGGGGTGAAGGTAGCGAAAGCGTTTGCCCGCGCGCTGGCGCACAATGCCGGGCCGGTCGTCGCCGACGTAGCGCAGGCCGGCTTCGCGGGCGGATGCGATGGGATCGGTGACGATGCGGAGTTTGCCGCGATGGGCGGCCTTCTTGAAGGGGCGAGATTTACAAGTGCTGCAATGGTTATTTGAGGTAGATTTCATCTGTTATCCCGTCTGTTCCGGTAGGATAGCTTTCTCGTAGGTCAGGCTTTCAGCCTGACTGGTCCGATGCCGGAGAGATAGAAAGCAAAGGAAGTGCCAACAGACGAACAAGTCGCCTTCTCGCTATAATGGTTTAGGGAGCCAATAATCGGAAACCTTGCTTCCTCGAAAGGAGAACCGGACATGCCGACGCTTATCGTCGAAGATGTGCCGGAGGACATTTACGAAGAAATCCGGCGACTGGCGCAAGCGGGGAATCGGACTCTCTCTCAAGAAGCTTTCCGGCTTCTTGAGCAGGGGTTGAGCATAGAAGGACATATCTGTCCCTATCCCGCGCCGTTTGATTTGCCGCGGCCGGGCGATGGGGTTTCAGTTCAAACGATATGGGGCGGCGAGCGGCTTCCTACACCTTTTGAACTGTGAGGCTCATCCGTCCAGGTCCGACGTATCCAACCGTCCCGCCGCTTGCAAGTGCCGGAACCGCGTCAACGTCCGGCGGATGCCTTCCACCAGCGGCGTCTTCGTGATTGGCCCTATGTCGCGCTGCAAAGCCGAATCATCGAGATCGTAGGCGATGGCGATTTGCCGTTCGCCATGCGTGATGAGCCGCGCCGCGGCGGCATCGACTTCGCACAGCGCCCGCTGAAACGCCGGCAGATCGACCACGTCGCCGCGTAGATTGTACGACTTCGCGCCGTTGTACGGCGCTTCCAGGCAGCGAATAAAAATGTCGGCGACATCTTCGACGAACTGCAAATCCTGCCAGCCGCCGTAGGTGATGTGATACGGCCGGCCCAGCGCCAACGACTTGATGGCCTTGGTCGGTTCGCTAGTCATGCCGAAATCGCGGCCGACGCCGTAGACGGTCCACGGCCGTAGACCGATGCTCGAAACGCCGTGATCTTGAAAATAAATGCGCGCGTTGCCTTCGTTGCAGCATTTGAAATAGCCGTACTGTGTCGTCGGTTTCAGCGGCACGTCGTCGCCGAGTCGGCCGGGAGGATAGCTCTCCGGCGGCCCAAACACGGCGGCGGAGCTGGCGTAGACGAGCCGCTGCACGGACCCTTGCGATTGCCGCACCGCCTCGAAGACGGCCAGCGTGCCCAGCACGTTGACCGTGGCGCCAAGGATCGGATTGGCGCGACACACCGGCACTTGCAGGCCAGCCAGATGAACCATGTGCGAGATGCCGTGCCTCTCGATGGCCGATTGCAAAGCGGGTAGATCAGTCACGTCGCCGCGCACGAAGGTCACACGGCGGATCGCCTCATCTTCCATGATCTGCCGCATGCGGCGCGTGTCTTCCTTCAAGTCGTACACGAACGCTTCGTCGCCGCGCTCCAGCAAGCGACGCGCGATCCAACTCCCGATGCAACCGTAACCGCCCGTCAACAAAACGCGCACAGCGACTCCTCCCCGTGATGTTGGCCTCGTGTCATCCTGGAGTTCGTGATAGGCGAATCGCCGCTAGAGAGCCAGTTTTTTCTTCTCCGCGCCGGCGTCCTTCCATTCGCTCATACTCAAGAAGATGGCGAATTTAGCGAAAAAATAGGGGCGTTTTACTTGACACATCCCATTGGGTGAATTACACTCAATCCCACAATGAAGGAATAGTGGGTACTTCCCAAAAACATCGACAGCGTGGCCGATTTGCCCACTCCTTCCCTACACCCCCACGCCTCCCGGCAAGCCTTCGCCCTCCGCCGCCCAACCACGAAACACGGACGCAGAAGAAGATCGTACAGCTGCTTCTCCCTTCGGTGCCGCGCCGAGTGAGGCTCCTTGACCTCTTCTTCCGAGGAGCTTTCCGCATGTTCTTCCCCTCGTTTCGCAACTGGTTGAAACAGCAATCGCAGCCCGCCAAGAACCGCACGGCTCGCTTGAGGAGAGCAGTCCGGCCACCCATCCGCTTGCTCCTGGAACCGTTGGAAGATCGCACGCTGCTGTCGTGGACGGAACTGGGACCGGCGCCGTTGACGGGCGAGGGTTTCGCCGGCAACACCAACAGCGGTCGTATCGCCGGCATCGCCGCCGATCCGACGAATCCCAACATCGTCTACGTCGCCGCGGCCGGCGGAGGCATCTGGAAAACCTTCGACGCCCAAAATATCAATCCGACGTGGATGCCGTTGACCGACAACATTGCCGGCACCACCGACTCGATGGGTGCCATTGCCATCGCTCCCAGCAGCCCCAATGTGATTTATGCCGGCACCGGCGAAGCCAACAACTCGGTCGATTCCAACTACGGCGAAGGCATTTTGGTTTCCACCAACGCCGGCGCGACCTGGAAGCTGGAAAACCCCGGCGGCATGTTCACGGGACTGACCGTCTCTAAGATCGTCGTCGATCCGAAAAATCCCGACATCGCCTACGCGGCCATCGGCAACGGCGCGGAGAACGGAGGATATCCCAGCGGCACGGGCATCTACAAAACCATCGACGGCGGCAAAACCTGGACCAATACCACTTCCTCGATCACTACCATTGATACGTTCTCCGACGTGGTTATTGATCCCAGCACGAGCGGCAGCACCGCCACGATTTATGCGGCGGTTGGCTACACTGGCGGCGATGCCGCCAACGGAATTTACAAGTCCACCAACGCGGGCAACACCTGGACGCTACTCTCCAACTTCCCCAATGGATCGAACGACGGCCGAATCTCGTTGGCCATCTCCCCTACCAATACGTCGGTGCTTTATGCCGCCGTGTCCGATCCAAGCACCGGCAATCTCTCGGCCCTGGAGGAATCGACCGACGGAGGCAGCACCTGGACCAAGCAGACCAACACGCCTAACTTCCCCACCACCCAAGGTTGGTACGATCTCTCGATTGCGGTCGATCCGAAAAGCTCCTCGACGGTCTATGTCGGCGGTTCGGGTTCTTTCGTCACCAGCGTGGAGGACGGCAACGTCTACGTCTCGACGGACAGCGGCGCCAATTGGACGTCGCTCCAGACGGACGACATCACCGCCGGACCTCATGCCGACATCCACGCTCTGGTGTTCGATGCCAACAACCATTTGCTGGTAGGCAGCGATGGCGGAATCTATCGCAAGGACGGCGATCCCAAAAATGCCAGTGGTTTTCTCTGGACCGACCTCAACGGCAACCTGAACACCATCCAGTTCTATAGCCTCTCGGTCAATCCCAGCAATGGTGATGTTCTCGGCGGCAGCCAAGACAACGGCACCGACCTGCTCGACAAGGCGACCCGGACGTGGACGGAGACGGACGGCGGTGATGGCGGCATGGCTTTCGCCTCCAGCACGCTGGCCTATCATGTCAGCCCGGTCCTCAGCTTTGGGACGGACTTCTTCCGCGTCTCCAACGACGGCGGATTAACCTGGACGACCGCGACCAACGGGTTGAACTCAAGCGATCCGATGAACTTCAACGCGCCCTTCGCGGTCGATCCCAGCAACCCCGACCGCGTGGTCTTCGGCTCGAACCAGATTTACCAGACGACCAACGCGGCCGGCACTTGGACGCAGCTGACCAGCACCAACTCCAACGGTTGGAATCCTTCCGGCAACAACGTCGATGCCATCGGCCTGGCCGCCAGCGATTCCAAGACGATTTACGCTTCCACCGGAGGCGAGTTTGCCAGCAGTTCGCAGATATTCGTCAGCACCGATGGCGGCACGACCTGGACGGAGCGCGATCTGCCGGGCGGCAACGGCCGCGTCAACCAGATCATCGTCGATCCCAACAGTTCAACGACGGCTTACGCCGTGGTCAGTACATTTGGAGGCGGCCACGTCTTCCAGACTGTCGATGGTGGAAAGAAGTGGACGGACATCAGCGGCAACCTGCCCAATCTGCCCACCTGGACCATCCAACTCGATGCCGCCAACAAAATCCTCTACGTCGGCAACGACGAGGGAGTGTACTCGTCCTTGAACGGCGGCGCGAACTGGAGTCCCTTCGGCACCGGCTTACCCAACGCGCAAGTGTTCGCCCTGGATTACGTCCCCAGTTTGAATATTCTGGCGGCCGGCACGCACGGCCGTGGAGCATGGGAGATCCCCGCCGTGCGCCGGTGGTGACGAGCAATCCGACGAATCAGACGGTGATAGCGGGTCAGACGGCGACATTCACGGCGGCGGCCATCGGCACACCGACACCGACCGTACAATGGCAGATCAGCACCGATGGCGGTAAGACCTACAGCAACATCAGTGGAGCCACTTCCACCACCCTGACGCTCAACAATGTCCAGCTCTCCCAGAGCGGCGATGAGTATCAGGCCGTCTTCACCAACACCTTCGGCACCGCCACCACCACAGCCGCCACTCTTACCGTGGAGACGGTGCCGGTGGTGACGAGCAATCCAGCGAATGAGACGGTGATGGTGGGCCAGACGGCGACGTTCACGGCGGCGGCCAACGGCACGCCGACGCCGACCGTGCAATGGCAGATCAGCACCGATGGCGGCAATACGTTCAGCAACATCAGCGGTGCCATCTCCACCACGCTGACGCTCAACAATGTCCCGCTGTCCCTAAATGGCGATGAGTACGAGGCTGTTTTCACGAACGCCGCCGGCACCGTCACCACCAGCGCCGCTACCCTCACCGTGGATGCGTCGCCAACCGTGACGAGCAATCCGGCGAGTCAGACGGTGATGGCGGGCCAGACAGCGACGTTCACGGCGGCAGCCAGTGGCAATCCGGCGCCAACCGTGCAATGGCAGATTAGCACCGATGGCGGCAATACGTTCAGCAACATCAGCGGAGCCACTTCCTCCACGCTGACACTCAGCAATGTCCCGGTGTCCCTAAACGGCGATGAGTACCAGGCCGTCTTCACCAACACTTACGGCACCGCTACCACAACGGCCGCGACGCTCACCGTTGAGGCATCGCCAACGGTGACGAGCAATCCGGCGAACCAGACGGTGATAGTAGGCCAGACGGCGACGTTCACGGCGTCGGCCAGCGGCAATCCGACGCCCACCGTGCAATGGCAGATCAGCACCGACGGCGGCAATACGTTCAGCAACATCAGCGGTGCCATCTCCACCACGCTGACGATCCCCAATGCCCAACTTTTGCAGAGCGGCTATGAGTATCAGGCCGTCTTCACCAACACCTTCGGCAGCGCTACCACCACAGCCGCCACCCTCATCATTGCCCAGCCGCCGGTGGTGACGAGCAATCCGACGAACCAGACGGTGATAGCGGGTCAGACGGCGACGTTCACGGCTGCGTCCAGTGGTACGCCGACACCGACCGTGCAATGGCAGATCAGCACCGATGGCGGCAATACGTTCAGCAACATCAATGGGGCCACTTCCGCGACGCTGACGCTCAACAATGTCCAGTCCTCGCAGAACGGCGATGAGTACGAGGCCATCTTCACCAATCTCGCCGGCATCGCCACTACCAGTGCTGCTTCGCTCACCATTCATACCGTGCCAACGGTGACGAGCAATCCGTCGAGTCAGACGGTGATGGCGGGCCAGACAGCGACGTTCACAGCGGCGGCCGACGGCAATCCGACGCCGACCGTGCAATGGCAGGTCAGCACGGACGGCGGCAAGACGTTCATTGACATCAGCGGCGCCACCTCTCCCACGCTGACGCTCCCTAATGTCCGGCTTTCCGAGAACGGCTATGAGTACGAGGCTGTTTTCACGAACGCCGCCGGCACCGTCACCACCAGCGCCGCCGCACTCACCGTGGATGCGCCGCCAACCGTGACGAGCAATCCGGCCAACCAGACGGTGATAGCAGGCCAGACGGCGACGTTCACAGCGGCGGCCAACGGCAATCCGACGCCGACCGTGCAATGGCAAGTCAGCACCGATGGCGGCAACACCTTCAGCAACATCAGCGGAGCCACTTTGCTCACCCTGACGCTCAACAATGTTCAGTCCTCTCAGAACGGTAACGAGTATCAGGCCGTCTTCACCAACACCTTCGGCAGCGCTACCACCAGCGCCACCACCCTCACCGTGGAGACGGTGCCGGTGGTAACGGCCAATCCGTCGAGTCAGACGGTGATAGCAGGCCAGACGGCGACGTTCACGGCGACGGCCAGCGGCAACCCAACGCCGACTGTGCAATGGCAGATCAGCACCGATGGCGGCAACACGTTCAGCGACATCAGCGGCGCTACCTCCGCCACGCTGACGCTCAACAACGTCCCGTTCTCGCAGAACGGCTATGAATATCAGGCTGTCTTCACGAACATCGTCGGCACTGTCGCCACCAGCGCCGCCACCCTCACCGTCCAGACGCCGCCAAGCGTGACGACTAATCCGGTGAACCAGACAGTGCTGGCGGGCCAGACGGCGACGTTCACGGCATCCGCCAGCGGCAGTCCGACGCCAACCGTGCAATGGCAAGTCAGCACCGATGGCGGCAACACCTTCAGCAACATCAGCGGCGCTACCTCCACCACGCTGACGCTCACGAATGCTCCGTTCTCACAGAACGGCGATGAGTACCAGGCCGTCTTCACCAACGCCGCCGGCACCATCGCCACCAGCGCCGCCACCCTCACCGTCCAGACGCCGCCAAGCGTGACGACTAATCCGGTGAACCAGACAGTGCTGGCGGGCCAGACGGCGACGTTCACGGCATCCGCCAGCGGCAATCCGACGCCGACCGTGCAGTGGCAGGTCAGCAGCGACGGCGGCAATACCTTCAGCAACATCAATGGGGCTACCAACACCACGCTGACACTCGCTAATGTCCAGTTTTCGCACAACGATTATGAATATCAGGCCGTCTTCACCAATATCGTCGGCACCGTCACCACCAACGCCGCCATCCTCACCGTGACCCCCGTTGCAGTGACTACCACGGCCAGCTCTCCTTCGGCTATCTTCAATACGCAGACACAGACGGTGATGCTCAATGCCAACGTCGCCGATCCTAACAACGCGAATGACGTGGTCGGCGAGGGCACGATCAAGTTCACGATCGAGAACAGTAGCGGCACCGTTGGCAGCACTCAAGAGACAGTCAGTAGCGGCATGGCCAGCACCAGTTTCACACTACCCGCCGGACTGCCGGCCGGCAGCTACACCATTCTCGTCAGCTACAGCGATAGCCAGGGCAATTTCACCGATAGCGGCGACACCAGCGGCACGCTCACCGTGACGCCCGCCAACGTGACCGCCACTGCGAGCAACGCTTCGGCCGTCTTCAGTCCCAACGCGCAAACGGTGACATTCCACTCCGCCATCGCCAATGCCAGTTATCCCAGCGAAACGGTCGACGAGGGCACGGTGACGTTCACGATCAAGAATGGTAACGGCACGGTTGGCAGCGTTCAGGGAACGGTCAACAATGGCACGGCCAGCGCCAGCTTCACGCTACCCGCTGGGCTACCTGTCGGCAGCTACGTGATTGTCGCCAGCTATAGCGATAGCCAGGGCAATTTCAGCGATGGCGGCGACACCAACGGCACGCTCGCCGTGACGCCCGCCAACGTGACCACCACCGCCAACAACGCCTCGGCCCTCTTCAACACCCAGACGCAGACGGTTGCGCTCGATGCCCTTGTTGCCGACAGCAGCAACGCCAACGACGTGGCTGGCGAGGGCACGGTCACATTCACGATCACGAGCGGCAGCGGCACCGTTGGCAGCGCCCAAGGGACGGTCCACAACGGCATGGCCAGCGCCAGCTTCACGCTTCCCGCTGGGCTACCTGTCGGCAGCTACGCCGTTGCCGTCAGCTATAGCGATAGCCAAGGCAATTTCACCGATAACGGCGACACGAAAGGCTTCCTCACGATCGGCGTGGCGGCCACGACTACCCAGCTTGCTCAAGTATCGCTGGCTCCGAACCTCCTGACGCAGACGGTGACGGAGACTCTGACGGCTCACGTCAACAGTTCCACAACCGTCAATCAGGGCACGGTCACGTTCACCGTATCGAACCAGACGTTGCGAGCCAGCGTCGATGCCAACGGCAACGCCACCGCCAGCTTGATCCTGCCGGCCCAGTTGGCGTCCTTACCGCAAGTCATCAGCGTCCGTTACGTGGATCCCGCCAGCGATCTAATGGTCAGCACGGATACCGAAACGGCGACGTGGCAGTCGATCAACGCCATTCTGCCCAGCAGCATCGCGTTCAATACCCTCGATGCGCACGGTGACGGCCGACCTTCTGGGTTTCCTCTTCACCGAAACCTACAATGCGGCGGGGCTGCTAACGGAGATCCAATTCGGTTCGCTCCAGTTGGTATTCAGCTACAACGCCTTCGATCAACTGACGGGCGTGACTCTGGACGGCATGTCGCTATAATTTGTCCTCCCGCGGCGCCAGCGAGGGTTGCCCTTGCCGGCGCCGCGGGTTATCCTTTTGAATGACGTTCATCATTTTCTTCTAACGAAAGGAACTCCTTCCGTGGCTCCAAGCGTTGCGGTAGTCGGTGCGACAGGTGCGGTCGGCGAAATCATGCGGCAGGTACTCGACGAACATGCGTTCCCCTTCCGCGCTGTCAAATTCCTCGCCTCCGAGCGCAGCGCGGGTAAATCCCTCACGTTCCAAGGCAAAACGTACACCGTCGAGCCGATTCGTCCCGAAGCGTTCGCCGGGGTGGACATCGTGCTGTCGAGTACGCCGGCCGGCGTCAGCCGCGAATCCAGTCCGATGGCCGCCAAGGCCGGCGCTATCGTCATCGATAATTCCAGCGCCTGGCGCATGGACGCCGATGTGCCGCTCGTTGTGCCGGAAGTCAACGCCGATGCGCTGCGGCACATTCCCAAAGGCATCGTCGCCAATCCCAATTGCTCGACGATTCAAATGGTCGTCGCCCTGAAGCCGCTGCACGATCTCGCCCGCATCAAGCGCGTGGTCGTCGCCACCTATCAGGCGTCGTCGGGCAAGGGTGCCACCGGCATGCTCGAACTCGACGCCCAACTTGCCGCCATCGGCCGCAACGAACCGATTCCGCCGGTCAAGGCTCACGCCGCCCAGTTGGCCGGCAACGTGCTGCCGCACGACTGGAAGGCCGGCGAAGAGGGCTACAGCGAAGAAGAATGGAAGATGGTGCGCGAGACGCGCAAGATCATGGGCGATGACAGCATTCAGGTTTCGCCCACTACCGCGCGCGTGCCGGTTCGCATCGGTCATTCCGAAGCGATCAATCTGGAGTTTCACAAACCGATCACGGTCGAGCAGGCCCGCGAAGCGCTGCGCCGCGCTCCTGGAATCGTGGTACTCGACGATGCCAGCAAGGGCGAAGTGCCGTTGCCGCTGAACTTGGTCGGCCGCGATGAAGTGTTCGTCGGCCGCATCCGCCGCGATCCGACGGTGCCGCACGGACTCAACCTATGGGTGGTGGCCGACAATCTCCGCAAAGGCGCGGCGACCAATGCGGTGCAAATCGCCGAGGTGTTGGTGCAACGCGGCTGGCTACCACGAAGATAAGATTTTCACCACGGAACACACGGAACACACGGAAAAAAGACAAAAAAGGCAATTGAAGGAGCCGAATCTCTCGGCCAGATACTCTGTTGTGATTTGATTTGTCTTTTTTCCGTGTGTTCCGTGTGTTCCGTGGTGAAAATCTTCTTGTCCCATGCGTAATCTTAAATTCGTGCTCAGCTACGACGGCACCGACTTTCACGGTTGGCAGACGCAGCCCGGTTTGCGCACCGTGCAAGAGACGTTGGAGAATGCGCTGGCCGCATTGACCGGCGAACGGCTCCGCGTCAACGCCAGCGGCCGCACCGATACCGGAGTGCATGCCGTCGGACAAGTCGTCAACTTCCGCAGTGAAACCAAGCTGACGGCGGAGGTTTTGTTGCGTGCGCTCAATGCTCATCTGCCCGCCGATGTCGTGGTGCGCGAGGCTGCCGACGTACCGGAATCGTTCGACGCCAACCGCGATGCCAAACGCAAACTCTATCGCTATGTGATTCACGATGGGCCGGTGCCGGATCTGTTCATGCGGCGCTATTGTCATCACACGCGCTATCGACTCGATGCAGCGGCGATGGCGCGAGCGGCGGCGTGTCTGCGCGGGACGCACGATTTCCACAGCTTCGAGACGGAATGGCCCAATCGGGCATCCAGTGTGCGCACCATCACGCATTTGGCCGTCAATCGCTTCGCCGACTGGATCTGGCTGGATGTGGAGGCGGACGGCTTCCTGTACAATATGGTGCGGGCCATCGCCGGCACGTTAATCAATGTTGGCCGCGGCTACTGGCCGGAGACGCGCGTCGCCGAGATTTTGGAGGCGCGGGATCGCACACAGGCGGGACCGACGGCGCCGGCGTTAGGACTGTTCCTGATGCGCGTGAGCTATGAGTAGGCTGCGGGCAAGGAGAACGTCATGCCGTTGCTGGATCATTTTCATCCGCCGCTCGACCGCCGGAGTTGGGAGAGCTTTCACCTGTCGTGGGCGGATCATCTGAGCGGGCAACTTCAACATGCGCCCGAACCGTTACGGCTTTCTTGCCGAGGCCAATGTCCATATCGGCATTACGGTAGCAGCAGATGTCGCCGCCTTCGAGGAAGATACCCCCAGCGGAGAACGTCCGAACGGAGCGTGGCCGTGGCAACGGAAGTCTGGGCGCCGCCGCAACCGCCTCTGGTGATGCCTGTCGATTTCAGCACACTCGAAACCTTCGAGATCCGCATCTACGATGAGGCGCGGGCGCGCACGCTCGTGGCGGCCATCGAGTTGGTCAGCCCCGGAAACAAGGACCGTCCGGAGAGCCGCCGTGCCTTCCTCGATAAGTGCGCCGCCTATCTGCGCGAAGGCGTGTCCGTTGTCATCGTCGATATTGTGACCTCGCGGCGGCACAACTTTCACGCCGCGCTGATAGAGTTGTTCAACGGCAGCGAAGCGGCGATGCGGGCCGTTGCCTCCGATCTGTATGCGGTGGCTTATCGCGTCCGCCTCATCGGCAAACGAACGCAACTGGAAGCGTGGCCGGAGACGTTGGCATTGGGAGCGCCTTTGCCGACGATGCCGTTGTGGCTGACGGAATCGTTGTGTGTTCCGCTGGAGTTGGAGGCGGCGTATCAGACCGCCTGCAGCTACGCTGGCATTCGCTGAGGACAAGCGATGAGCGACCATCTGGAAATCGTGCCGCTGACGAAACCGCCGCATGCGACGGTGGCGCGTGCCGGGTTCCAAGAGCATCACGAACCGGGCGCTGGTGCTGGCGGCGCTCGCCAGTCAGCACGGTCCATGTCCTTTGATGGGAGTGCTTCGAAGCGAAGACACCGAAGTGATGATGGAATCGCTTCGGCGTCTGGGTTTTGACATTCAGGCCGATTGGGATTCCACCGAGCCGTGCATCAAGGTAGGTCGCCACAAAGGTTCCTTGATCCCTGCCGCCACCGCCGATCTGTTCGTCGCCAACTCCGGCACCTCCATGCGCTTTCTCACGGCAATGGTCGCGGCTCGGACGAGGACGTTATCGGCTCGATGGCGTCCCGCGGATGCGCGAGCGACCCATTGCTGATCTGCTCGATGCGCTGTGCCAGCTGGGTGTGCAAGCCAAAAGCGACCAGGGCGATGGTTGTCCCCCGGTCGTTATCGAAACCGAGGGGTTGCAGGGTGGCGAGGTGCGGATTCGCGGTGATATCAGTAGCCAGTTCCTGAGTGGCCTTCTCATGGCTGCGCCGTTCGCCCGCCGCCCCATTACTATTGACCGTCGAAGGACCGCTGGTTTCCCAGCCGTATGTTGAGATGACGATCCGACAGATGCATTGGTGGGGCTTGGAGGTGGAACGGCCGGCGCTCGCCACGTTTCGAGTCCAGCCGCAGACGCCGAAACAGCCTGATCGAGAATGGATCGAGCCGGACGCCTCGGCCGCGAGTTACTTTTTCGCCGCCGCCGCAATTACAGGCGGCACCGTGACGGTTGGCGGTTACATTCCGCCCGAAATCACGTCTGCAAGGGGACATTAAATTCTTGAACGTCCTGGAATGGATGGGCTGTCGGATCGAGCGCGATCTGGTTTGGAACACCGTTTACAGCGGCCAGCGGCTGCATCGGCATCGACGTGGACATGAACGACATCAGTGACACCGTGATGACACTCGCCGCCGTCGCCTGCTTCGCCGAGGGACCGACCACCATCCGCAACGTCGCCCACATTCGCCACAAGGAAACCGATCGCCTCGCCGCCCTCGCCACGGAGCTGCGCCGCGTCGGCGCCGAGGTCGACGGAGTTCGCCGATGGGCTGACGATCACGCCGCGGCCGCTGCACGGTGCGGAAATCGAAACCTACAACGATCATCGCATGGCCATGAGCATGGCCCTGATCGGCCTGCGCGTGCCGGGCATCGTCATCAAGAACCCCGGCTGCGTCGCCAAAACGTATCCGCATTTCTTCACCGATCTCGAACGACTCCGCGAGGAGCCGCGGGAGGAGAAACCATGAAGTCTACAGCATTTTCGCCGATTTTTCCGCACATTTTTGTTCATCGCCGCGTTCGTCCTGCCGGCGGCGGCGCAAGCTCAGAGCGAATTGAACAAGCCGTACAACCTGCACATCGTCGTTCACGTCGCCAAGAATCGGCTGCTGACCGACGTGTTCCGCGACCGCATCGAGCGCGAGTTGCACGACGGTTTCCAAGCCGCTCTCGGCGACATGGGGCGCGTCAAGGTGACGCACGAGCATCCGCGCTTGACGGACGTGCTGGCACGGGGGTTGAAACAATCGCTGGACGGCTGGAAGGACCGCGACGGATGTCAAAACGCATTTCGTGCTGATCGATTACTCCGGCGTGCATTACGAGATCCAGAGCGCGGCAGTACGACGGCACGGTGGGGCGCGCCAGTCGGGTGGTGCGGCGCGATCGCACGCGCGATCGGGATTTCGTCGCCAAGGCGGCGGCCCTGCTCATCAAGCAGGACTTCGGCATCCTCGGCACGGTGCGAACGGAGCCGGAGGGACCGAAGAAGCAAGTCAAGATCGAGCTGCGCGGCGGCGCACTGGGCGACCTGTCGCGCTGGGTGAAGAAAGATGAGGTCTTCGCTCTCGTTCCGCCGGGCGGCGGCTCACCGGCGGCGCTGAATTGGTCGCTGTTGCAGGTTGAGCAAGCGCCCACCGAGGAAGCCCGCGACGGCATTTGCGTATGCCGCTTCTTCCATCGCTATAAGGTGCCGAGCATCGCCGGCTATCGCTGCATCAAGCTCGGCACCGTGCAGACGCCGTTGCGGCTGCGCTGGATACAGAAGACGCCGGGCAGCCTCAAATCCAAACCGCTGGAGCAACGGCTGACGGTGGACATTCGCCGCCACGGCTTCGAGGGCGAGGACGCGACTCGACTGCAAAAAATCACCGATCCGCAACGGCGTCCTTGGAGACCGTCAACGACGGCAAAGAGGCGTGTTCGCCAACGTCGCTTTCGTCCGCGTCACCGAAGGCATGAACGATCCCAAGCCGCAAGTGCCGATCGCCCTCGTCGATGACCAGCCCCTCTTCATCGAGGTCAACGTTTCCAAGGAATTTGATACGTTGTTCACCGTCCGCAAAAGCAGCTGGCAGAACAATGTCGCCGACAGTCTGCAAATGCAGGCCAACCTCTTCAAAAGGCTGGAGACGTTGGGCAGCAAGGCCGAACAGCACCAAGAGGTCATTCGAGAAGCGGAGAGCGGTCTGAAACGCTCGCGCGACGACCGCGCCAACCTGCTCAAGGAGAAGGAGGGACTCGTCAAGGAAGCGCGTGCGAAAAACAAGGAATTGAATACGTCGAGGGAGGACAATCGATTGCGAGCATTGGAAAAAGGCGAGAAAGTGCTGGCGGACTTCATCGACGGGCAGAAGAAAATCGAGGCCACGGAAAACGATCCCCAGTTGAAAAAGTGGCTCTCCGAGATTCAAAACGCCAAGCTGTTGGAGAAGGATCTGGAGTTCGGCAAGGCTCATCGCCATTTACGAGCGCATCCGGAAGGAGGGCTTCAAGAACGCCGAGTTCGATGCTCACGTGAAGGAATTGCAAAAGCTCTGGAAGCCCGCTACCGACCGCGATCACGACGAGGCGCGGCGATTCATCTATCGCGTCTGGCCCACGCTCGACACGGCGCGCCTGGAGGAGAACATTCCCGAGGCCGAGAAAGCCTTCAAGAAGTGCAAGGACGCGGACGACCTCATCCCCATCCGGAAGTTGCTCAAGGGAACCGAAGGTCACGCCGACCGGCTGAATAAGGAACTGGAGGAACTGGACCCGGCCGGGACCATCGACGATGTGGAGCCGGCCCGGCTACGAAAAAAGCTGAGCTTACAGCTGATTAAGTTGGGCGAAGAAATGCAGGATTATCTAAAGGCGCACGCAGCCGATAACTGACCCATAGCCCCCGGCAAGCCGGGGGCTAGTGTCAGAGGCGCGGCGGCGGCGTGGGCTTGGAGCTGCGCGGCGGCGGACTGCCGCCGCCGACGCGGATGGGCGTCTTGCACAGCAAACAGGACACGACGTTATTGCGGTCGTGTTCCTCCACGAGCATGAATTTGCGGCACTTCGGATTGGGACACTGAACGGCGAAAACGCCGGGCACATTGGCAGGCATGGCGGCTCCCTCAAAAAACAATCGGCGGGCATCGGTCGTTCATCTATTATATCTCGCCGCCCAGACGGTAAGATACTCTCCAGCGCCGGCGGCGGCCAGGCGCTGCAAACCGGATGGATCTCAGTCCCAAGGAGACGCGATGAAACGATATTTCTCGTGGTGCGGCGTGGCTCTGCTGGTCGTCGCGCCCCTGTACGCTCGGCAACAGGCGCCGGCAGTTCCGAAGATCGTTCTCGACGTGTGGGACGCCGTCTATCTCGACGGCGCCAAGATGGGCTATCAACGCACCACCGTCGAACAGATCGAACGCGACGAACAAAAAATCTTTCACACTACTCGCTTGTTGCATCTGACCCTCAAGCGCTACGACCGCGTCATCACGCAGCGCATGGCCATGACCACGGACGAGACGCCGGACCGGCAAGCTCATCGGCGTGTCCATGACGCACTATCTCGACAAGGATCAGAAGATCGTGCAGAGCGGCCGCGTCGAGGGCGACAAGCTGATCGTGCGAACGCCGACCAACCCGCAAGGGCAGGCATTTCCGTGGAAGGACGGCGCCATCGGCTTTTACGGTCAAGAGTTGCTGTTCCGCACGCACAAGGCCAAAGCGGGGGATCGTTTCCGTTTCCTCGATTATCAACTGCCGCTGTTGGCCGCCGTGGAGCAGCAGGTCGTCGTCAAGGGAATGGAGGAGAAAGAAGTGCTGACGGCCAAAAAAGAGGGCGACGACATCAAGGGCGAGCTGGTGCGCAAACGTCTGTTGCGCGCCGAGATTCTGCCGGAGAAGATCAAGCGCGGCGAAGATACCATTCCCTTGCCGCGTTTGACCGTGTGGCTCGACGACAAACAGCTCGTGGTGCGCAGCGAGTCGGACGCTCCGGGGCTGGGCCGAATGACCACTTATCGAACCACGCGGACACTGGCCGAGAAGGAAGGGGCCGCGCCGGCGCTGATGGCCGATCTCGGTCTGAAATCGCTCATCCCGCTCAACCGCGCCATCGAACGGCCGAGCCAGGCGCGCGAGATCGTTTATCGCATCACGGTCGAAGGCGACGACGATGCCAAGACGACGTTCGCGCGCGATGCTCGGCAGAAGGTCGAGAACGCTCACGACCACACCTTCGATCTACGCATTCGACCGATCCGCGAACCGGCCGAAGTCGAGAACGCCGGCAAGATCAAGGAGGAGTTTCTCAAGAGCAGTTATTTCCTCGACAGCGACAACGCGAAGGTGCGCGAACAAGCGGCTCAAATCGTCGGCGACGAGAAGGATGCGTGGCGCAAGGCGCAACGGATCGAGAAATGGGTACACGAACATATGAAGGGAAATAATGAGGTTAATTTCGCGCCGGCCAGCCGTATCTTGAGCGATCCGCAGGGCGATTGCCGACAGCACGCCATGCTGATGGCGGCTTTGTGCCGTGCCGCTGGCGTGCCGGCGCGCACGGCGGTCGGCCTGCTTTACGTCGATGACCCCGATCGCGGCCCCGTACTCGCTTTCCATATGTGGACGGAGGTTTGGATCAAAGGGCAATGGCTGATGCTCGACGCCGTACTCGGACAGGGCAGCGTCGGCGCCGGTCATCTCAAGATCGCCGATCACAGTTGGCAGGACGTGCAGACGTTGGCGCCGCTTCTGCCGGTGACGCGCGTAACCGGCAAGGCGCGCATTGAAGTGGTCGAGGTGAAATAAATTGTTCGTTTAGCCGCGACCCGAAGGGGAGCGCGACCGCGCTTCCCTTCGGGTCGCGGCTAAACGAACAATTCTACGCCGCCATCGGTTTCGCGGCGGGGAGGAACAACGGGCCGAGCGGCGCCGGCAGGTTCCAGGGACCGCTCGGCCCCTCCGTTCCCTCCCAAGCGTGCGCCCGTAGACTATCGAGAATGCGTCCGGCCAAAGCTAGGGCGTCGCGGCCCGCCGCGCCATCGACGCGCGGCCTCTGAGCCGTCCGCACGCCGCTAACAAATTCTTGCAGTTCGCGCGTCAATGAATCACCGGCGGCGCAATCTATTTCCTGAATCTTCACATGGCGGCTAAACAGTTCGGTCTTGAGCGATGCCAGCGTCGGCGCATCGAGACGAAGTTGCCGCAAATGCTCAGCCGGCTGCATAAGCGTCAAATGCCGCCGGGCGAAATCGACGCCGGCGAAACCCTCCGGACCGAAGACGTGCATGCACCGCGCCGATGCCGGATGAACACGGCTGGCCCTCAAGTCGGCTACGCAACCGTTGGCGAATGTCAACCGCGCCTGCGCCAGATCCTCATGACCGCCGAGTACAGCTATACCCAGCGCTTCGACTGTTCGCAGCGGCGCTCGCACCAGCGCCAACAGCAAATCGAGATCGTGAATCATCAAATCCATCACCACGCCGATGTCGGTCGAGCGCCCGGAGAAGCCGCTGTAGCGCTCGCAAGTGATGAACTTCGGCTGCAACGGATGGCGCAGCAGTTCCTCGAAGGCGGGATTGAAGCGTTCGATGTGACCGACTTGCAACAGCGTGCCGTGCCGCTGAGCCAACTCGATCATTTCGTCGGCTTGACGGACGGTTTGAGCCATCGGTTTTTCAACCAAGAGCGGCAGACCGCGACGAAGAAAATCGATGGCGAGAGCGTGATGGTGTGAGGTCGGCGCCGCGATGACGGCGGCGTCCACGAGCGGCAGCAAGGCGCGAGGATCGCTGAAAGCGCGGCTGCCGCAACGCTGGGCCACCGCCTCGGCCTGAGCGACGTTGGGATCGGCGACGGCAACCAGTTCCACGTCCGGCAGCGTCGCCAAAATGCGGGCGTGTTCCTTGCCCAGATGTCCGACGCCAACCACTCCGATCCGTAGACGCGACATAAATCTCTTTCTTTATCTCTCCGCCCCTCAAGCGGCTTGACGTTGCGGTACAGCGGCGCGGGCCGGCAACTGCTGATGCAGTCGGCGGACCAACTCCACGTTGAGCGGATGACCGGAACGATAGGCGACGATGTGTCCGCACAGATCGGCGCCCAACAGGGCGAGATCGCCAACCAGGTCGAGTACCTTATGCCGCGCCGGCTCGTTGGCGTAGCGCAGGACATTGTCCAACGGCCCGCGCCGGCCAAAGACGATCAGATCGGCGGCGCTGGTCCGCGTCCCCAGACCCATGCGGCGCAACTCGGCCGCCTCTTCTTCGAGAATGAACGTCCGGCACGAGGCGAGTTCCTGAGCGAAGGAGCCGGGTGTGAGAAGTTGTGTATGAATCTGGCGCGCGATGGGAGACGTCAAACCGTAATCGAGAAAATAACTGAGGTGCAATTCGTGGTCCACGGCGACGCCCAACTCGGTCGGCGCGGCAAACAAGCTCGGCAGCGGCGGATGCAGGGCCAAGGTGGCGCCGCGCGCCGTCAGCACCAGAGATTGGCCGACGCCGAAAATGGGCCGACGCGCTCCCTGCCGGCAAATGCCGGCGTCGAGCAGCGCCGATACGAAGTCGCGCGCGGAGCCATCCAAACCGGGCGGCTCCGGCGCGTTCAATTCGACCTGACAATTATCGATGCGCAGACCGGCCAGCGCCGCCAGAACGTGTTCGACCAGGCCGATCTGTCCGGGCGGATGACCGAGCGTCGTTCGTCGCTGCGTGCCGGTGACGCGATCGATGTGCGCCGGCAGATGCAGGCGCGGCCGCAAATCGGTGCGGACGAAAACCACGCCACTGCCCGGCGGCGCCGGCAGAAAACGCAGACGCACCGTCGCGCCGGTTAGGTAACCGACGCCCCACACCTCCGCCGGCCGCGCGATGGTCCGCTGATAACGATAACTGATTCGTCTCACGTTCGCGTCATCCTTTCCCTGCCCACCCGTAGCGCCAGCAAGGGTTGCCCTCGCCGGCGCCGCGGGCTGGCAAGAGAAACGGTCCCGTTTAATGGCCGCCAGCCGGCTGCGCTCCCTGTGTTGCTCCGGTCGGAGTAGCGCCGGAATTGACGTAGGAATTTAGCATGCTGACCAGTTCCCGGCTAATGTCCAGGCTTGGCATCGTGATGAGGGGCATCAAGGCGCCGGTATTCAGTTTGCGCGCGATGTTCTGGGAACTGAGGAAATCTTCCTTGGTGACGGCGTCGTTATAGTGCAGCACCAACTCGAAATCGTGCGAGGCGGCGTAACGCTGCGCTGCCTCGTAAACGTCCAAAAAGAGCGTTTTCATTTCGTCGTCGCTGCGCTTGCCGAGTACCACCTTGGCTTCGGCTTGGTTGTCCTCCAACCGGCGCTGAATGTCCTTCGCTCGGCGCTCCAACTTTTCGCGCTCGGCCTGTCCTCCCGTGTGGTCCCTGCCTCGGCTTCCTTGCGCAGATTCTCCGCCTCTTGGCGGAGGTCCGCATCCTTTTTTTGGAACGGCTCGACGACGCTCTTGATCTCTTGTTGGAAATGCTGGTACTTGACGTAATTTTTGATGACGTAAGTGATGTTCAGCAGCGCGATGCGCGTGCGGGGCGTCGCCGCCGCCGTTGTCGCCGCCGGTTGTTGCTGGCCGCTCAGTTGGCCGACATAGCACAACACTGCCAGGGCGATGAAGCCCCCCGCCGCCAATACCGTCTTCTTCACGGTTCGGTTCTCCTGTTCCGAAGATGGCCGACAGTCCGCGGCGCTACACCGCCTCCCGGAGGATGCCTGTCGGTTGGTCACTGCCTCTGCCCCGCACGATTGCCTCCTCATGCGAGCGCTGGGTTCTACTCCAGGCATGGTCACGGGTCAAGCCGAACCAAACCCTGTCAGCGCGTCGGGGTGCAATCAAAATCTCTGGGGTCTTTTGGCGAACCGGCAGCGTTAGCTGCCGGGTGGTGCTTGCAATGCCTCTACCCGGCAGCTAACGCTGCCGGTTCGCCAAAACGAGCTGGGCTTGACCGCCCGCGGTCGGCGAGTACACTCAGGGCCGCGTCGGGCAGGCGGCCGAAACAACCGCACCCTGCAACAGGCCCGGCATTGCGCTCGTCGAGGGCCGCTGGACATGCAGTTCTGCTCGCAAAAGTTCTTTCTCTTTTTTGTCGTTCTCTTCGCCCTCTACTGGGCGCTGCCGTGGAGGCGCGGCCGCGTCTGGCTGCTGTTGGCGGGCAGTTTCTATTTCTACGCCAGCTGGAACAAAAAGCTCGCCTTGCTCATCTGCGTCTCGACGCTGCTCGATTATCTGCTGGCGCGGGGCATCGAGCATGCAATCGTGACTTGGCGGCGCAAACTGCTGTTGGGCGTCAGCCTCGTCGCCAATTTGGGACTGCTGTGCTATTTCAAATACGTCAATTTTTTCTTAGCGTCGCTGGATGAGGCGCTGGTCGCCGTCGGATCGCCGACGTGGTTTGGCTCCCTGAAAGTGTTGGCGCCGATCGGCATTTCTTTCTACACCTTTGAAGCCATCAACTACATGGTGGACGTGTATTGCCGCCGCATCCGCGCCGAGCGCGCCCTTGGCGATTTCATGCTCTTCATCCTATTTTTCCCGCATCTCATTGCCGGTCCCATCGTGCGGGCACGCGATTTTCTGCCGCAGATCAAACGGCCCAAGCACTGGAGTTGGGCGCGTGCCTACCTGGGCACCGGCTACTTTCTCATGGGCTTGGTCAAGAAATTGGCCATCGCCGACCGCATGGCGGAGTACGTCGATCCCATTTTCGCCGATCCGTCGGGCTATCGCGCCTCGGCGATCGTCTTCGCCGCCCTCGCCTACGCGGTGCAAATCTACTGTGATTTTTCCGGCTACACGGACATGGCCATCGGCACGGCCCACTTGCTCGGCTACAAGTTGTCGCGCAACTTCAACATGCCGTACTTGGCCGTCAACATCGCCGACTTCTGGCGTCGCTGGCACATCTCGCTGTCGAATTGGTTGCGCGATTATCTGTTCATTCCACTGGGCGGCAGCCGCGGCACGCGCTGGCAAACGATGCGCAATCTGCTCATCACCATGACACTGGGCGGATTGTGGCACGGCGCCAGTTGGACGTTCGTGTTCTGGGGGCGCTGCACGGAACATTTTTGATCGTCCATCGCGGTTTCCGCGATTTGTGCCGGAACCGTCCTCGGCTGGAGGGTGTGTTGGCCAGTGTGCCGGGCACACTGGCGCGGATATTGTTGACGTTCGCTTGTGTCGCCGTCGGCTGGGTGTTCTTCCGGGGGGCGACCTTCGCGACGGCGTTTACGCTGCTACAGCGGGTGGTGATGTGGAGTCCGGGTCTAGGCACGCCGATGCCGCGTTTGAGCCTGACGACGACGTTGATCTTCATGGGCGTCTGTCATGCCGTGGCCTGCTGGGTGCCGTGGCGAAAATTATGGCGTCTGCCCGCGCCGATTCAGGGTTTCGCCTATGCGGCGGCGCTGGTGCTGGCGCAGGTACTCGCTCCCGACGCCGGCAAGGCATTCATTTACTTCCAGTTTTGAGCGACTACGTCTCCGTTTAGCCGCGACCCGCAGGGGAGCGCGTTGCAGAGCGCGCTTCCCTGCGGGTCGCGGCTAAACGAGGAAGGGGTTGTTCCAAAGAGGAAATAGGCATCATGTCTGAATGCGATCTCGCCCCGATGTCCCTGATAATCGAGGCCAAACCGCGACGCCGGCAGCGCTTGGCCCGACAGACGCGCGCCTGCCTTTTGTGGAGCCTGGCTTTCTTCGCCGTGGCGCAGACCGGCATGCTGATCGCTACGCAGAGCTATTGGCCGCACCTGCGCGATCCGGAGTTCGGCTACAAATTGACCCTGTTGCGCAAGCTGCGGACGGAAGAACCGGATCGACCGTTACTCGTTCTGCTCGGCTCGTCGCGCACCGGCCAAGGTCTGCGCCCCGCCGCGCTGCCGCAACTGCGGACGTCCGATGGC
This sequence comes from uncultured Planctomycetota bacterium, assembly GCA_963835245.1. Taxonomy (GTDB): domain Bacteria; phylum Planctomycetota; class Planctomycetia; order Gemmatales; family Gemmataceae; genus JAJPHU01. Next base: position 770,519 of record CAWIEZ010000008.1, on the reverse strand, counting down.
CGAACGCCGCTCGTCTTCAATTTCAGCCTAGTCGGCTCCGGCCCGCTCGCCGAGTTGGTGACGCTGCACCGCCTGCTCGACGCCGGCATTCGCCCGGATTGGCTGGCCGTCGAGGTTCTGCCGGCACTTCTGGGCCGCACCATCGACGCTTGCGGCGATGCCGGCGCCGGCGTCAGCCGCGTCGGCTGCAACGATCTACGCCTGCTCTGTAACTACGTCCCCAATCCGGGCACCCTGACGCACCGTTGGTTCAACGTGCAACTGTGGCCGTGGCACGCCCATCGCTTTTCGCTGATGAATCACTACGCCTCCAATTGGGTTCCTTGGCGGCTACGGATGGATCATTGGAAATACTTGGATCGCTGGGGTTGGTCGGACATCGGCGTGGATACGCAACCTCTCGTCACCGTTCCCGCCGCCCTGGAGTTGGCTTGTTCGACCTATTTCAACGAACTCCAGCACTTCCACATGGAACCGATGCAGGACCGCGCCCTGCACGACCTGCTCGCCCTGTGCCGGCAAGAGGGCATTGCGCCGATGCTCTATCTCATGCCCGAAGGCGGCATCTACCGCGGCTGGTACGCCTCGGCCGCCCAGGCTTGCCTGGACGACTATCTGCCGCGCCTCAGCCGCGAATGCAACGTGCCCATCGTCAATGCGCGCACTTGGATGCCGGATAAATACTTTGGAGATAGCCATCATCTCTATCGTCTGGGAGCCAGGCTCTTCACGCACCGTTTTGGCGAGGAAGTGCTTTCGTGTCTGGTGCAAGGCAAGCCGGAGTCCATGCCCTCTCTCGTGGCGCCTCTTTCCGCTCCTTATCCGGAGGAGCCGAGCGATCGGGAACCGCGCATGCAAGTCAAGACACGGCCGGCGAATCCGCCGTCTCCCACGCTGTCCATCAACCGTGGACGGGAATCGGGAGGACGGCCCGATGACGCAGACAAATAATCGCGGAAAAATGGGTCGTTCACCTTCGGGGCAAACTGGTTGACAGCATGGTAACATCCGAGTACAAACAAGGTGGAAATTTGTCACCATTGCGGAGGCTCCGCCATGCGTTACTGCCTTGCCGCCTTATTGCTATTGGCCGTGCTGCCGGCGATGAACGTGCTGGCCGCGCCGGCTCCCGAACCTTCGGCGATTCTGGACATCGGGCCGCCGCCGAAAGAGAAAAGACCACCAAATCTTTCGTCAAAACGCCGTAAGACGACCTTGTTCGATGACGAGAGTGCGAAAGATTCCCTACGCCGCCCGAAGGAGAGGACGGCGGAAGAGCATCGTCAAATGCGAATCGACTCCCTGACGGACCCTTATGTCTATTTGACTGACATCTGTCGCGATCCCGAAGTACGCAAATTGCCGCCGGTCGCCGCTTTGAAAGATCCTCGTAACTGGTTCTCGAAGAACCTGCGCGTCACCTGGGAAGGCGAAGGGAATCGCCTGCGGCTGACATTTCAGGCCGGCAGGCGCGACGAGCAGGTGGTGATCGTCAACTCGCTGCTCCGCGCCTACATCCGGCGTAATAAGGATGAGCGTATCAAATACTTTGAGGGCTTCATCAGCAGCAGAGAAAAAAACATAGTCGTACTCGAAAAGCGCATTAAAGCCAGCCGGGATCCTCAGGAGGTCGCGTCCTATCAGAAAGGGATCAATGACCTCCGTTCCAACCAAATTCCGGCCTGCCGTGCTGAAATCGCCCTCCTGAAGCAGATCACCGTTATCAAGTGGGCCAAATAAAAAATGGGGCCGAGCAAATCCAGCTCGGCCCCCTGCGTCCTCAGAAACTGAGGACATAGAAATCCACCGGATCCGTGGTCGTTTCGTGCAGCCCGTACTTTGCCTCGTTGTTGTAGAGAAAAGGATTGAGTTGGTTGCCGGCGTCGATGATCGTCCAAGTATTTCCAGCCTGTAGATCTCCGTTGACGACGATTTGCAAGGTCGCCGCACTCTGCTCGATCTCCATGGCTCCATCGACTGTCAGCAAGTCACAGTCGCTCCCGTCACCGTTGATTTGCGCCACATAGATGCCAGCAAAGTCCAACATGCCGTTCACGACCATGTTACCAAAGTCACCGGGAAACGGGTTGATCGCCAAGCTGCCGCCGGCGATGAGGGCCGTGCCGCGGCTCTGCGGACCATCCTGGAGCGTGCAGGTCGTATCGTCCATGGTTTCCAGCGTGCCGCCGTCCTGGTAGTAGTCGTCGTCGCATTCCAAGGTATCCTCATCGTTTAATTCCACCGAGGAAGACCAGTCTGAGCCGCCCATGTACACGGACTCCTTGTCACCGTTGGGGAATTTGTAGTTACTGCCGTCTTGCACGATCAATTGTCCCCCAGGGTTCGCACCAATTGCCTCCGTCATGAGGAACGTGCCGCCGCCTTGGACATAGACCGGCACCGTGAATTTGTCCACGACGCCCCCGTTCCCATCGTATGCCAGAGTGCCGCCATTCACGTTAATGTAGTCGTTCGATTTCCCGCCATTGTCGATCAGCGGTTTCGTGGTGGTTCCGTAGTGAACGTACATGTCACCCACAACGCTGATTTGCACGCTGTTATTGGCGAACGTCAGCGAATTTCCACCGCCATCCATGAGAAACGCATATTCGCCGACGCTGATGTTGACCCCGATTTTGTCCGAGTAAGTGTCTGGCGCATCGTCATAAGCGATGTTCATGGTGCCGCCGTTGAGGACGAACCAGGCTTGGTAGCTACCGCCGAGTTGCATGTTGGTGATTGTTCCTCCGCCATCGATCTGGAACTTGGAATTAGCGTCATTGAACTGTAGGTCCAGCGTGTTAGCGGTGGGATCCCCGGTGGCTTGGACGAGGGTGCCGGCAACCGTCACCGTTTTGCCGGCATCGATCGTCATGAGGGAATTGTAGCCGCCTTGCAATTTGATGCTGGCGGCGGAAGCATCCCCCGTCCACTCGATAGCCGAGTTACTGACATTACCGTCAAAAATGACGGGGTTAGTTGCGCTCGGCGTCGTGACACCGTTCTTAAATTGCGCCTCATCGTACCAGTTTCCCGCACTGGCCGCATCATCGCTGCTTTGAGGTTTCCATATCAAGGTATCCGTGGCTGGATCGCCATCCAGTGGCTTGATGCTGCTTCCAGCTTTTTGCGTGCCGCTGTTGAGTTGCTTATTTGGAGGATTGTGGGCTGTCGTCGTTGCGCCGCTGCCGCTGCTCGAACCACTGCCCGGCTGCTTCACGGAGTTGCCGAGCGATTGATTCTGCGCATTGGGGATGATGCCGAGCAGACGGTCCAATTGCTGCCGGATGGAGACGAGTTCCTGAGCTACCTCCTGACCTATCGTCTTGTAGATGTTGCTCACGCCGTTCTGGAGAATCGAGATCAGATGGATCTCCTGTTCTACCGCCGTCGTGACCATGGGCGACATAGCGCCCACACCGATAGGCGAAGCCGATGGTAAGATGCGCTCCGTCAAGCCTTCCAATTGCAGTTTCACCGTCGGGCGGGGACGACGCGCTTTCAACTGTTCGCGCGGCAATCCAAACCTGAGGCTGCCGTATTGGCCTTGTGTGTAGAATGGGTCGCAGAACAGTTTCCGAAGCATTCGAGTCCAGCTAAACATGGTGTATACTCCTTTGCGCCGGGATGGCCTCCGCGCTTCGCAAACAGAGCGAAGCGGCGAGTATTCGGAGACGCAGCCGCCGACTGCGCCAACGTAACGCGCCGGTAAACTCTGTCAAGAATCCACATGGGGTAGCTCCGGGGTAGATGCCGCTTAGCCGCTCCGCGCTGGCATCCAGTAAATCCCCAACCCGGAACCATCGGCGTGGAAGACGATCAACTTGCGCGTCAGGCCGCGATTGAGGTTCTTGATCGTGTCGCGTAAGTGCTGTTTGCGTTTTACGCACGATAGCCGCGGAAGCGGATTCTCGATACGATGCGGCCAACCTCTTGCCTCGAACTCGTCCAGAATGCGTTTTTACATCATCGCCGCGCGATGAAATTCCTTGAGGATCGCATCGCCCCAGCGCAAGATGTTTTCGCCGTCCCAGGCCGGACGATACGCCGCCTTGCGACGCGCACGGATGACACAACCGCAAGTCGGGCAGGTGATCGCTGGGGGCATGATCGCACCTGGGGTCGGAAAAACGAGTTGTTGCAATGGTGGAAAAAGAAGCGAGGAGCGTCAACACGGGACCGCTCCTGAGAGCCCCGACCAAAGGGCACCAATAAAGCGAGTGCCCGGCCGACGCTCCCCGTACGGGGAGCGTGGTCAAGCACTGCCTTATTGGTTCAGGAGTCCCGGAGGACTCCCGTTGGTCGTTTCTCAGGGGCAGATGCAAGACGCAACGCGTCTTTCAAATTGTCATCGCGGCCATTTTTCGCCGCGTCCTGTCGTGTTCGTTCTCCTCGGTACTTCATCCGAACCGCGTCGCCGGGCACCATGCCGAGCGCTTCCCGTAGTCTATCGCCACGTTTCGGCTATTTCCAGGTACTTGTGAATTGCTAAGATACCCCAGCTGACCAACACCACCAGAAACTACTCGTGTACCTCATCATGAATCCTGGACAGGCTTACTCGGAATTGCTCCGCCGCGTCCGTGAGGGCGCTCTGCTCGAATCCTGTGCTGGCGTACTCGGCTGGGATGAGCGCACCTACATGCCGCGGCAAGGTTCCGCGCATCGGGCCGAACAGATGGCTCTCCTGGCCCGTCTGACGCATGAAATGCTCACCGATCCCGCCATCGGCGAATTGCTGTCCACCGTCGAGGCATCGCCGCTGGCGCGCGACGCCGACAGCGATACGACCGCCAACGTCCGCGAGATTCGCCGGCAATACAATCGGGCCGTGAAACTACCGAAAGAATTGGTCGAGGAATTGGCCCGCGTTACGACGCGCGCTCAACAAGTCTGGCAAGAGGCGCGGCAGGCCGACGATTTCGCCGCCTTCCAACCGTGGCTCGAAAAAGTCGTCGCCCTGCTGCGGCAGAAGGCGCAAGCCATCGGCTATCCGAGCGTCCCCTACGATGCGCTGCTCGACGAATACGAGCCGGGCGCCACCACGGCCGAGATTACTCGTCTCTTCGCCGCTCTGCGCGCCGATCTCGTTCCGCTGGTGTCCGCCATCATCGCGTCAGGCCGCCGGCCGCGCCGCGACTTGCTCCAGCGCGAGTATCCCATCGAGCAACAGCAGCGTTTCGGCCGCGAAGCCGCCGCCGCCATCGGCTTCAACTTCGACGCCGGCCGGCTCGACGTGACGACACATCCGTTTTGCAGCGGCCTCGGTCCCGGCGATTGCCGCATCACCACGCGCTACAATCCGCATCACTTCAACGAATCGTTTTTCGGCATCCTCCACGAAGCCGGCCACGGACTCTACGAGCAGGGTTTGCCGGCCGAGCATTTCGGCACGCCGCTGGGCACAGCCGCATCGCTGGGCATTCACGAATCGCAATCGCGTCTGTGGGAGAATCAAGTCGGTCGCGGTGGGCCGTTCTGGGAACATTTCTTTCCGCAGGCGCGCCAAGCATTCCCCGCCGCTCTCGGCGATGTACCGCTCGATGATTTCCTGTTCGCCATCAACGACGTGCAGCCGTCGTTCATCCGCGTCGAAGCCGACGAAGCGACGTACAACATGCACATCATTCTGCGTTTCGAGTTGGAACAGTCGCTCGTCAGCGGCGATCTGAAACCGGCGGACGTACCCGCCGCTTGGAACGAGAAGTTTACGCAATTCTTCGGCCTGACGCCGCCGACCAACGCCAAGGGCTGTTTACAGGACATTCATTGGAGTATGGGTGGTCTCGGTTATTTTCCGACTTATACGCTCGGTAATCTCTATGCTGCGCAGTTCATGGAGCAGGCTCGCCGCGATCTCGGTAATCTCGACGCTGAGTTTCGCGCTGGCCGTTTTCAGAGCCTGAAAGGTTGGCTCAACGACAAGATCCATCGTGCCGGGCAGCGCCATTGCGCCGGTGAATTGTGCCAGCGTGTGACCGGCGGAGCGCGCTGAGTCATCGGCCGCTCATGGCGTATCTGCACGGCAGATATGGGCCGCTGTATGGCATCTGAATCCCCACGTTTTCGCTTGATCGCCGCGATCGAGCCGCAGGCTCCCATTAAGAAAAGACCCAAAATGGTTAGCAAAACAGCCCAACGGCCGGTGTGCCAATCGATGTCCCCTCCAATCGGAATACCAAACAAAAATATGCACCTCCCCTGAACGAGAAATCGAAGAGTGATGGTCCCCGAAATGAACAAGATGCCGCCAAGGACCAACATGGCCTGAGCGAACGCCGCCGGCAAAAGCGCCGCCAACGCTACCATTATTGCATCGAAAAGCAGAAAGATCCCCGCGACGATCAGAAACAGAATGTCAATCTCCGCGCGGTGGCCGCGTTTCAGCCGCAAGTGATCGACGCAACGCGAACAGAGACGCACTCGACCGGAATCCTCCTCGTCGTCGCTATCGTACCAGTATTGCTCGCAGCGCGGACACTTGATCTCGATCATGGCTCCCACCCTTCAAGAATCAGAAGAATCGCGCGGATCACCGTTCCTCGCCTGCGGTAAAGATCGATGGGATTCGCATGGACGCGGCGCACTGACGAAGTTATCGCACACGGCGCAGGTGGTTCCAACAGGTTCTCGCGTCCGATCGCGAAAGACCGCCCCCTCACCTCGAATAATCAATCCACATCGGCGACGCCCACGCCAACTGCCCATCCTTCTGCTGCACGCGGACATAATAATAGTGAACTCCCGCCTCCGGTTTCGGGTCGGTCCACTCGCCTTTGTACTCGCGCCCATTCGGTTCAAACGTCGCGACAACTTTGCTGTCCTTGAGTACATCGACCTTCGCCAGCGCGTCGGTGCCGTGGACGGCGATGCGCAATGCGGGCGCTTCCTTCGTCTGAAATTCGTCGCCCATGATGTGATCGCCGCTCTGTACGTCGAGGATGATGTTATCGGTGGCGGCGTAGCTGTGCCGCTGCTTGAGAGCGGTGTGGATGCCGGCGCGGCTGTGCGTCTCGGCCACGGCGACGCAGTAGGAAATGTGCGTGGACCAGTGATCGCTCGATGACTCGAAGCCGAGACGATAGCCTTTTTCCAGAGCGTTGTTGATGTAACCCTTGGGGAACCAACCGGCGATATTGACGGGTTCCTTGCCGGAGTCCGGCTTGTAGCCGGCACGCGGCGCACCTTCAATCTCGTAGGAATTGCGATCGCCCTGGTATATTTCGACGAGCGGCTCTACCTTCGGATCGTTGTCGCGCCAGTCGGTCCCCATGCCGGTGGCGCTGGTGTGAGCGGCGCAGATGCCGTCGAGTTCCTTCAAGTAGCGATAAAGCATTTTCGTATCATCGGCGTGGATGCCGGCGACGCGCTTCATCGGGTCCGGCTCGGCCAAGCGCGGCAGCGTGCGGACGCCGCGCTGCACAAATAAGCAATTGCGATGGCCGTGTGGATACGACACGCTGCGCTCGTAACAGAATAACGGAGTAAAGCGATCCTTGAAGGTGTAGGCGTCGGTGAGTTTCTGCGTCAGCCACCAGGTATATTCGCGGCCGGCGCCGTTGTCGTGATCGCCGTTGCCGATCCAGTCCAGCGCCGCCGCGTCCAAAGCGTAGCGAAACATATCTTCCAACGAACCATCGGCGGCGCCGTCCCAGGATACTTCCGTATGTCGGTGGAACTCGCCGCGCAGCAGCCGATATTTCTTGCCGCCGCATTCCAGGCGATAGGCACGGACGCGCTTGACGTCCTCCGCTTCTTTCTGGCCCGCTTCGGGATCTTTTTTGCCCGGATCGTGCGGCGTCAGTTTCGGCTCGACCGGCTCGCCGGGCAGATCGAGGTAACTGGTGTAAAGGCGATTTTGCAGATCGTTCGGCGTGGTCCAACGGCCATCGGCGTTATGGACGATCAATACGCCGCCCGCGGCGTGCGGCAATACCACCGGACGCGAATCAAGCAAGCCATCGGAATGATGCACTTCGATTGGATCGCTCCAATGATCGCCGTCCAGCCGCCGGGCGAAGGTCAGCCAACAGGTGCCGGGATGAGAGGCGTAGCGCGAACCGAAATTCTGGCGGTAAGTCAACCAGACGCGCCCCTTGCCGTCGAGTCCGATCTTGGGATAGGCATAGCGCGCGGCCGTCTCATTGCGGTGAACCACGTCCGCTCCAAGCTGTGCGCACGGGATTGCCGACGTGCGAGGTCGGCAGTTCCGCCGGCCGCTTCAGCGTGCCGTCCGTATCCAGGCAGACGACGCGGACGGAACGATCACTGTAGAGCGGATCGCCGCCGTGGGCCAAGGCACCGGAATCCTTGCCCCATTTCTCCGGCCCTTCTTCATAAGCGATCCATAGTCGGCCCTTGGCGTCGTAACAAATGGAGGGACGGACCTCGAAGCGGGGCGAACTGGCTGCGGGAATATTCTTCTGGATCACTTTGCCGATGGTGGCCTGATAGGGCAGCAAGACATCATAATCGCCTTGAATGTAACCATCGCAAGCGAATTGGAAGTTATCATTGAAACCAACAGCAACATCGAAGTTCCATCTAGTACTGTTCTCTGGCGATATGAGAGCCGTGGTTCCCCCGCTCCAGCCGCGTTCTGGTTTGTTCTTGTATACAGCTAAGAAGACGCCCCCATTACCTTTCTTGGACCAGCCCTGACAGGCCAGAATGCGTCCGGTTTCCCCAGTGCATACTACAGGACTTAAGTAGGCAACTCCTGCATCTTTCGGAGAAGTTCCCTTCGGTGAACTTCCTGTCAGCCTCTGTTCCTCACCTACCTTCTTATCGATTGACCGAGCGTAGAGATCATACCGACCGTTACGATTGGCGCTATACACGACGAACGCGACACCGCTGCTGTCCACGGTAATAGCACAGCGCATCAAATCCTCTTTCGGTCCCGTGATCGCCAGCGGCTCGCTCCATTTGCCGTCGCGGAAATGCTTAACGAACAGCTGATCGGCAAATTCGGGAGTATACAGAGCTTTGAAATCGCTCGGCTGTTTCTCGAAATTCTTCTGTTCGATGCGACGGCTTTCATCACGGACTTTGTAGCTGATGTACGCTACCCAGAGCGTGCCATCGGGACCGTAAGCAGCGGCGGGGAAATCATCTTCGGTCTTGCCGGAAGTCAACGGCGTCGCCGTGGTGATGAGCCGCACGCGCGCCTTGCCTCCCCATAACTCCTTGGCATGTCCAGTCAGCACGTCCTTTAATTTCACCTCGGCTTTTTCGGCTCCCTCTCGCGCCGTGGTGAGAGACAGACTCGCATCGTCCGCGATGTCGCTCAGGTGCAGCACGATGCCGATGGTGGCGATGCCCTCCCTGCGCGACACCGCCGGGTTGCGCGGCGGCACACGCAAACCGCGATGCGAGGATACCTCCCAACGATCTGGATCGAGCAGCTTATCGTCTTGCCGAAAACGATAGCCTTCTCGATGCACGACCTTCGCGCCATTGACGACGGCGCGGCCGGACCATTTCTCCGGCTGCTTGTCCTTGGCGCCCATCTCGATCAGCACGGCGGCGGGCGGACGCTCCTTCGAGCCGCGATTGGCCCAATCGAGCAAAAGCAGCGTAGGTTTCTTTTCCTCCGACAGCGAGGCGACGGCGACCATCGCGGCCACGGCGAGGAAAACGAGAACGGCATTTCGAGTACGCATGATCCACTCTCCCGTAAAGGCGATGCAAGCGATCGGAAAAATCATTTTCTCAACGGACTCGTGATCGTGGGATCGGTGATCTTGCCGTCATCGGCGAGCAGGAAGGCTTTGCTGAGGATGATTGATAGTGTGCTGTCGCCCTCGAAAAAATCGTTATTCTCCGCGGCGGAGAGCGATAATGCGGGGACGAAGAGAGCGAGGACGAGTGGAAGGAGAGTCGTCGGCAGCGGTCGGCAGTGCGGCATGGTGAATCTCGCCGGGTAGGAGTTCGGTCCTCCGAGCGATTGGGGCCGGACTTCTTCAGTAAGTGTACTCCGCGAGAAAGTCGCTTGCCAGCGACACATTATGGCTATTGCAGGACGGGCATCCGAAGGCGTACCTTCATCATGCTACGCCCGCAAGGACCACAGGTCTTGAATGTTGCTGCCCTTCCTGCCTCTGCCAATCGGGTGTCATCGGCGTTGGGCTTAGGTTTTTGAACTCGCTCTGCGCAAGTTTGGCCGGGGTGGTCCGAGCGAGCAACTCCACATCCAACCTCAACACGCCATTCGGCATTACAATCCAGACCCAATGCTCGCTACCGAGATTGGCGTCCACCGCTTCCATCGGCAAAGCCAGCACCGGGGTAACAGAGTTGTCCGCAGCGTCTTTCAGGAACCGTTCGATCAAGCCGGCAATGACATACATCCCTTCGCTTGTCAAAAGGAACAGATAACCGCGCGCGCTGAGGATGCGATAGGCGGTGCCTTTAATGGATTCATAGTTGACTGTCACAGGGCTGCAATCGCGCAGGACATCTCGGAACAGAATGATCGTCCCATCTCTTCCAATTGCAGCGGCGCCCTCCGGTGCATCCGCAATTCCCAGAGGGCAAAGATCGATCACATCAAGACCATTAAAAGTGAGCGCGCTGAGCATGTGTCTTTGATCTTCCCCGTTGAATTCCATAGCGGCGATACCGCCGCGCCGAGCGGCGCAGGCCACAATCTCTTTTCCGTCGGCGGCTTGCAGACTAATCAGGCGGTAAAAATAGGCATCCTCCGTAGCTCCACTGCTAATGGTTATAGCTTGTTCCGGGCCTTCCTTCGGCTGATAAAACAGCAATCCACTGCGCCCCAAAGGTGCCAGAAAGTAACCGCTGTGTCCTGCAATTACTCCATGAGCACCGAAAGGGATCGGTGTTCCCATGGAATTCTCTCCTGGCTTCTGAGAAGGCGTCCACAGGATGACCTCGTTGCGCGTGCTGATGCTCATCCACCGCTGATAGAAGGCTAGGCCATTGATAGCCTCTCCGGATGGCGCAACTTTCGCAGCCTGTATCCGCACAACTCCATCCGAATCCGCGAACAAGATCCGGCCATCTTCAGAGCCAAAAGCGAAGAGATCCTCGCGCGGAGATGCTCCCGCCCAAGAAACGTCGAACCCCTCGAAGTGAATGGGCGAGAGCAGAGAACGAGCCCCATTGGGATTTGCAGGAAACGATGTCATGCGTGATCTCCCTTGTACAAGCGTTTCCGCTGCCGGGCAGTAATCAACCCCGCACGCTCCATCTTCTCGAAGACTTCTCTCGATGGACGCATCTGTTGTCTCGATCGGTTTGCCGGGGCCAGCGCGTTCACCGCCCAAATGGGATATCCATGCCACGGAACGCCCTCATCGGCGGGTGGGAACTCGGCAATCTGCTGTTGCCAGGTGCCAAGGTCTGCGCAACTCGTTATCTGCATCCCGAAGGACTCCGTAAAACCTACCGTCCTCGTCAAAGATGTCGTGGAAGTCGGCCTCGTCGAAAACCGAGAACTCCTCGACACGACTCACATCTTCCGCCCATCGGGCATCATCCGCTTTGCCCGCGCCGTGGTGCTTACCCGTGAATTGGTAGCTGTAGCGGCGCTTTCGCGTCTGCTCGGAGTGGATCGGGTCGGACATCCCGGTTTCCCTCACGGTCACGGGTTCATTGTTCACAACGCCGATCCCACCGATCCTAGGCCGCTTTCTCTCTTATTCTACGGAGCCAAGGTCAGTGCCGCTATACCGATGGGAAGGGTGAGATTTGTGCCCCTCGGGCAGCGACAAATGCGAGTGCGGCGAGATAGCGAATCCGCCCGAGAACAGAAACGAACGCGCCGTTCAAACCCGAAAGAGGCGTTCCACATTATCACGCAGCAGACAGCGCGCCAGCTCGACCGCCGCCGCCTCGCTGAGGACGCCCGGACGCACGAAATCGTCGGCCAGAACGCGGGCCAACAGGCGACGGTACATATTGAACTTCGGCAAAGCAAATTCCAGCTTATACATATCGCTGTAGTAGCCGATCTGTTTTATCTTCGGAACCGCCTGCAACCGTGCCCGCAAATCGGCTTCGATGTACGCTGGGATGTTGGAGTACCACCAGTGGCCGCTGGTCACGACGTTGGGAAAGATCCAAGCGTAACTGACCAGTTCCTGATTCTGTCCGCTCGATAGCACCGAAATGCAGAACGTCACTTCCGGGAAGGCGTTGAACAGTTCCGCATACTGGAGGAGCGAAGTTCGTTGATCGAAGAGATCCTGCCCCTGGTAAACGCCGTTGCGGTAGACGCGGCGATTGACGCCGATCATCAGATCGAAGGGCAGACGAAAATCGCGGCAGTGTTCGGCGAGAATCCAGAACGCATCGGAGCCGGGGCGGGGTGCGAAATCGGGCGGCAGCGAGATGGCGCACGCCTTGGCGCCGCGGCGGCTGAAATGCTCGAACAGTTTGCCAATCGCTTTCCGCAAACTCGCCGCGTCTCCTACCTCGATCCCCGTCGCCTTCGCCAAGCGTTGACGCACTTCCGGCTTGTCGAGATGGAAGACGAGATCATCGGTACGCAGGCACGGAATGAAACGGTTGGTGTCGAAGCCTTCGAGCGGATCGTCGAAATCGTTGGTGAGGAAAACTTTCTCGATGTTCGAGCGGCGCAGCACTTCATTTTCCCAATCGGGCTGGGACATGACGCGCTCGGCGGCGTCGCACAAGGCGTCGGTATCGTCGGCGCTAACGCGCTCGCCCTGAAAGCCGAGAAAAGTACGGGCAATTTCCAAAAACCAAGCGTATTGCGCCGTGTTGTCGAAGCGATCCATGTGAGCGAGGATGGCGCGGACGCGCTGGCGCGGCTCGACATCGGCGGCGAGCGGCGCGTGATCCATGCCGGCGGAGTGGGCCAACTCCGTGTAGTAGTGATAGCCCAAGATGTCATCGAGAGTGCGCGACGCGGGACGGTGCGGATTGATGTGCGAGTGCGGATCGATCAGGGGTATCCGGCAAATCTCGGCGAACAGTTCGCGGACAAGCGAATCCATCACGTTTCCTCCGTCTGCTGACGTTTGCGGCGGGCGTACAGTTCGACGGCGGCGGCCTGCTCGTCGGTCTCGACCGAGCCGGGACGCAGACGGCGAATGCGCGCGATGGCATTGGCGGCGCTGAGTCCACGCGCCACGAAATAGGCGGCGAGGACGACGCCAGTGCGGCCCAGCCCGGCGCCGCAGTGGACGGCCACGCCCATTTTGCGCTCGTTGGCTCGCACAATCGCCGACACGCAGCGATCGAGCTGCTCCTGCGACGGCGGTTCCATGTCCTCCAGCGGCTCGTGATAAACCAACAAGCCGGCCTCATCGATCCAGTCGCGGCGCGGCCGCTCTTCCGTCAAGGACAACAATAACTCAATGCCCTGTTCGCGCAGCCAGGCGAGGTCTTCCGAACCGGATGGACGCGCCATGGCCGCCAACAGCGGTTTATCGATCCACGAGAATCCGGAAGGTGCGGCCATGAGGGAAGAATCCTGAGGGGGTGTCATAAACGGAATCCTTACCGAAACAGCGATCAACGCAGAGGTTTGAGTCCACAGCGCGCACGCATGTGATTAGCCTGTTCCCACACTTTCTCGTCGCCGTGCAAGAAGTCGATCAGGTTGCCCGTCGAGATCCCCAGCGCCTCGGCCGCTTCGCTCACGCGCGCCCCGACGGCTTGCAAGACATCGAGGACCAAGCCGACGACCGGCCAGAAACGCGGATCTTTGCGTCCCAGGTGGAGCCGGCCGTCGCCGTCGCGCGCCGCCGCGTACTCCGGCCGTATCATCAGATTCGCCAGCGTCTCCGGCGTCAACTCGTCCCGCAATTTAAGATAGAGCGCCTGACGAAGACGGCGAAGGGCGCGTGCGCGATTTTCGTGCTGCGAACGGCTCTCCTCGGCGATGACGATTAGTCCGCTGGGTGGATGACGTATACGCACCGCCGAGCTGGTTTTGTTGCGTTTCTGTCCGCCGGGTCCGCTGGCGCGATAGGTGTCCACGGCGCACTGGGCCAGCAGTTGCGCGTCGCTAAGGTCGGTCCACGTCATCCGCCGGTTCGCATTCATCTCATCGTGCAATTCCTCGTTTAGCCGCGACCCGAAGGGGAGCGCGTGGGTCAACGCGCTCCCCTTCGGGTCGCGGCTAAACGAAGTTTTTTTACGCTTCCAGCTTCCACGGATCGCGGCGCGGACGAGAGAGCATTCGGTTCGCCTCGGCGTCGTCGAAGCGGTGCGATTGGGGATCCCATTTCAGCTTCTTGCCGGTTTGCATGGCGATGACGCCGATGTGACAGACGATCACCGAGCCGCCGCCCACCACCACGTCGCAGATCGGCGCCTTACGGCTCTTGACACACTCCACGAAGTTTTGCACGTGGTTGGTCGGCCGGCCCTCGTAGACCTTGGGATCTTCCTTGAGCCGCTCGGACAGAATCTTGGCCTTGCTGGCCACGATGAAACCGCGACTAACGAAAATCGTGCCGTCCTCACCCTCAAGGAGGACACCGTTTTCATCGGGCCCGACGCGCACGGGGAAGACTCGGCCGTCACGGGTTTTGCGTTCGGGCTTCTTGCCGTCCTTGTTGACGAGCTTGCCGCCGTAATCGGTGCCGCCGCCGCTCATGGCGATCACCTTAGCGCCGTTGTCGTAGGTGTACTGAATCTGGAAACTGGGATGACAGTTGTAACCGTCGCCGTCTTTGTATGGCTCGGCCGCTTTGAGGACTTCCACGGCCACGGGACCGCTGCCGTCCTTGCCCAGCGCCCACTGTGCGATGTCGAGATGATGGGCGCCCCAATCGGTCATCTTGCCGCCGGAGTATTCGTACCACCAGCGGAAGTTATAGTGACAGTTCGTTTTGTCGCCCTGGAGACGATAGGGCACTTTCGCCGTCGGGCCGAGCCAAAAATCCCAATCCAACTCTTTGGGCGGCTCCACGGCCGGGATGGGACCGCTGGTCGGATTGCCGCCGATGCGGCATTCGATGGTCTTGATTTTGCCGATGCGGCCGGAACGCACCAACTCGACGGCCAAGCGAAACATGCCGCCCATCTCGGTTCGCTGTTGGCTGCCGGTCTGCACGATCTTGCCCGTCTGCTTCGACACCTTCATCATCGCCAGCGCTTCGGCGACGGTCAGCGTCAACGGCTTCTCGCAGTAAACGTCTTTGCCGGCCTTCATGGCCTCGATGGCGACCTGAGCGTGCCAGTGATCGGGCGTGGCGACCAAAACGCCATCGATTCCCTTGTGTTCGAGAAGTTTGCGATAGTCCTTGTAGGAAGCGTCGAAATCCTTGAAGCCTCTGTTGCGCATCTCGGCGGTGGCGCGATCGCGGTGTCCGCCGTCCACGTCGCAGCCGACCACGTAGGTTAATTGTTTGGCCTTCACGCTCGGCGCGGAAGCGCCGATGACCTGGAGACTACGGCTCTGCGGACTGCCGATGCCGACCACGCCCATCGCCAGGCAGTCGTTGGCGGATGCTTTTTTTCTTGTGGCGGTTTCCTCAGCGGCCAGCACCTGCTGAGCGTACCAGCTTGGCAGACCCGCGGCGGTCATGGCCGCCAACGAATGTTGCAGAAAACCGCGCCGTGAGAGATTACCCCTGTTCATGTCAAGCCCCCCTCGCAAGGAATGGAAAAACGGTTGATGCTCCCATCGTATCACCCGCGAACGAAGGGGAAAGAAAAAAATGCAGAATTCAGAATGCAGAATGCAGAATGAAAAGACAATGGTTTTTCATTCTGCATTCTGCATTCTGCATTCTGCATTTCGTTAGTATCCCTCGCCCTGAACGGCGCCGTGCAGCGGTGCAAACTCGCCGCCGTAGCGGAAGTGCCAACCCTCGGCGGCACGCAGGGAGTGCAGTTCGTCCTTCGTCAAGCCGTAGCGCGCGAACCACGGCTTGGCCTTGGCCTTGACGAGGTCGTCGATCTGACGGACACGCTCGGCGGCTTCGCCGCGCGCAAAGCGCTCGTGCGCCGCCGGGCCGTCTTGTTGGAAATACTCCTTCCAAAAAGCGCGACCGCCCAGCACGCCGCTGGCGCCGGCGGCGACGGCCATCTCCACTTGCTGCTTGTAAGCCGGATAATCGACGCCGGCGCTGAGCAGAACCCACGGACGCTCCGAAGCGGAATCGAGTTGGCGCAGATTATCCACCAACTTGTTCTCGCTTTCCTTGCCCAGCCAGCCGGGAAACTCCGCTTTGTAGATGTCGCAGTAACGGCTGAGTTGACGCGCGCTCTCGATGACCGTGTCGGCCTTGCGGTCGAGGAAACTCTTGCTGTCCTTCTTCTCGCCGCCGAACGGAAAAGCGATGGTTTCCAACAGCATCAGAATGTCGTGTTTTTGGCACTCCTCGTAAACCTGCTGGATGAGCGCGAACTGATGCTCCGCGCTCTCCGGCTCGGTCGGCTCGAATTGCGCCAACAGCTTGACGGCGTCGGCGCCGATGCGTTTGATCTTGTCCACCCCCCAGCCCGGCTCGATCTCGCCCAGCGGAGCGCCGACGGCGCTTTCGCGCGCCGCCGACTTCTCGACGCGCACCAGCATGCCGACGTGAGCCGGCAGGTGAAAGCTGGCGATGGTGTTCCAGGCGCCATAGTAGCCATCGACGAGGACGGCGCTGGCGTGCTGGCTCAGGGCGTCGGCGAGGACGATCTTGGCCTCGACCAATTCGTGATAGGTCGGCTCGCGGTTCTCGCCCTTCTTTTTCAGACTGTCCTTAATCATGCGGATCATGGAATTGTTCTGATCCGTGGCCACCATCGTCAGCGTGCCGTTGTCGTTGCAGATTCTCTGCAAACCGCGCAATTTGCCGGGCGTCAGCTGGAGGGCCAAGAGGCGCGTGACGCTGGCGGAAGTACGATTGTTGGACATGGAACTAAGCCCTCCTGGAAAGAATTGGTTTCGCCGTTACGACTTACCACCCGGCAGCTAACGCAGCCGGTTCGCCGTGCAGAGGCGAACCGGCTGCGTTAGCTGCCGGGTGAAGGCCAACCGGCTGCGTTAGCAGCCGGGTGAAGGCCGACTGGCAGTCATTCTAGGTGCGCCGACGGCGGGAGCAAGCGGAGTCAAGAAGTCGCCTTGCGGAAGATCATGCCATGCAGCGGAAGCAGTTTGGTACGGAAGCTGTGCGGATGGTGGAACGCGCGCTGAGGCACCGTCTCGTAGTCATTGATCCAATTGTGTCCGTTGCCGCCGAACTCGCGGGCATCGGTGTCGATTATCTTGTGGTATTTGCCCGCGAAAGGCACTCCCAAACGAAAGTCGGCGAAGTGTTCCTTCGACAGATTGAGCAGATACACCATCAGATCGCGGTAGTCTCGATCGTAACGGATGAAGGCGAGGATCAACTGCTTGTAGTTCTGACACTCGATCCACTCGAACCCATTGGGGATGTTGTCGCCCTGGTGCATCGCGGGGATGTACTTGTACACCTCGTTGAGCCGTTTGACGTACCATTGGAGCGAACGATGCAGATGGTCCCAGGTGGACTCCCAGGGCAACGCTCCTTCGGCGTTCCACTCGCTTTTCTGGCCGAATTCTTGGCCCATGAAGAGCAGCTTCTTTTGCGGATAGCCGAACTGGAGCATGTACAGCAGCCGGACGTTGGCGAACTTGTCGAAATCGGTCAGATCCTCCGTTTTGTTGACCATGCTCCGCTTCATGTGGACGACTTCATCGTGAGCCAGCGGCAAGAGGAAGTTCTCGGTATGGTGATACAGCATCGGATAAGTCAGATCGCCATAGACGGCGCCGCGGCGGCTGTACGGAGCGCGGAAGAACTTCATCATGTGCGACGTGCAGCCGAGATCCCATTTGAAATCGAAACCGTGGCCGCCGTGTTCGACCGGCCGCGTTACGCCGCTGGCAATCGTCGAGTCCTCGGCGATGAGGAGGGTTTCCGGATGTTCCTCCTTCACCGCCCAGCACATCGACTGCATGAAACGAAAACCCTCCGGATTGTGGCAATTGCCGTATTTGCGCAAAAACGCCTCGTACTTCTCTTCGGTGGGGAATTCGTAATAGTGAAACTGCCCGGCGGCGTCGAGACGAAAGCCGTCGATGTAGAACTCCTCGATCCAGTGAAAGAGCGACGAGATGAGGAAACTTTTCACTTCGTTGCGGGCGAAATCGAAGTAGGAAGTGCCCCAAGGCGTGTGCCGCCGTTCGGGGATGGGACACTCGAAGAGATGAACGTCGTTATCGTAGCAGGCTAAGCCGGTCGCGTCGGTGGGAAAGTGGACCAGCACCACGTCGAGGATGACGCCGATGCCCTCGCGGTGGAAGGCATCAATGAGACGTTTGAAATCGGTGGGCGATCCCAGCCGCGAAGTCGGCGCATAGAAGCCGATGGCCTGGTAGCCCCACGACGGCACATACGGATGCTCAAGAATGCCCATCAGTTCGACGTGCGTGTACTCCATGTACTTGACGTAGGGCACGAGTTCGTCGATAAGTTCGTGATAGCTGAGTGGCCGGCCGTTCTTGAAGCGCCACGAGAGCGGGTGAACCTCGTAAATGTTGAGGGGTCCGCCGAACTTGTCGGGGAGCGGAACCTTCGGATGTTTGAATTCGTAATAGGTCTCGGCGAAGATCGGCGTGCGGTTGCTGTCATTTTGCAGCGAGCGCGCGAAAGGATCGCCACGATATTCCCAGCGGCCATTCGCTTTCTGCACGGCGAACTTGTAGTAGAGTCCGTGACCGAGATCGGGGACGAATCGCTCCCAGACGCCGGTGCTGGCACGGCGCTCCATTGGGTGAGCATCGCGGTTCCAGCCGTTGAAGCTGCCGGTGACGGAAACGCGCTGGGCGTTGGGCGCCCACACGGCGAAGCGAACGCCTCCGTCAACGAGATGCGCGCCGAGGATTCGATGGGCGCGGCGATGCTCGCCGACGTTGAAGAGATAGAGATCGAGTTCGGGGATGGAGCGGAGCTTGGAGGGATCCGCTGGCTCCGGCCGGGGCGGTGCGGGCTCCAGCGGCGCGACAGGTTCCGCTGTCGGGACAGGAGGAACAGCGTTCCGCTGGCTGGATTCAGCGGCTGGTTTGGCGGCGGGTGTCCGTTTCGGATTGGTCGGAGGCATGGTTCATCGTCTCATAGAGGGCGACGAGATCTTTTTGCAGCCACTCTCCCTCGGCGAGCAACAGCAGACAGCGTTTGGCGAACCCCGGGTCCGTGCTAATTTTATCGATCAGAAGTTCCTTGACCGTTTCGTCCGTGATGGGCTTCTCGGCGTAGAGCGCCTCGACTTCTTCCGGCGTCCGCTCCAGATATAGGTTACCGAAAGCCAATTCGTCCTCGAAGAGGGTTTCGCTGCTGACCCATTCCCAATCCACGCGCTGGAGCCAGAGCCGCTCCTCGCGGTAAAGGGAATTGATATTGATTGTGCAATCGTCGGTGACGTGGAAGCGCGTATACGGATCTTCGTACATAGCACCTTCGAGGGTGTTGGGGAGCGTGATGTTGTTGCCGGAGAAGGTGCGAATGTTGGCAAAGGCGTTGGCGGTGGTCCGGTAGGCGATGGACAGCCGAAGATACAGTCCCTCACGCGCATACTTGGCTTTTCGCGGCAGAACGTCCTTGAAGCATAAGGCCGGACCCGCATCCCAGATCTCGATGAGATCCTCAGCGGAATTGTGGTGCCAATTGGCTCCGTAGATGGTCGCCGCGGAAGCGCGTATCGATCCGCTGTGGCCCATCACGTCCGCTTCCCAGCGCACCACGGGACGAGGAACGATCGTCTTACGAACGCGCGGAAAGAACTCTCGGCTAGTCTGCGTCATGTCGATTCCTCCTCGGTTTACCGAATCCATCCGGGGAGGGTAATGGCATCTTCCTAGGGCTGGCCTACGGATGAAAGCGGCCGTGGGCAAGCCCCATCCACGGAGACATTTTCGGCGGCGCGTGGCACCTCTTCTTGCTAGTTGATAAGTTAGAACCGAGGAGAACCTGTCGGGGAAGAGTTCCCTTTTCATAATGGGAGGTATTCCATGCCTACACGCTGGATTTATGGAACGCTGGGAACGATGAGTTTGATTCTCGCGGCAACCCCCGCGGCCGTGGCTCAGACTCCCGCGAGTTACAATTACAACCGCGCGTATCGGCATTTTTTGGGATCGCGCTACAGCTATCGCATGCTGTACTCGCCGTCACCTGGCTCCGGCAGTGTGACCTATGGACCATTCGGCATGCAGAGCCAGTTCATCGAGCCGTCCTTCAGTCGGCAGCAGATCACGCCCTATGGCTACGCGCGCTTCGATGTCGTTCCCGGTTTGGGCGGCGCGACCATGACGCCTTTCGGTTTCAGCAGCTATTACGTTCCGGGGTTCGGTCGCGGCTACTATGCGCCCCGCGGAGGGCGCGCGGTGGAGTATTACTGGAAATAACTTTCGTTTAGCCGCGACCCGAAGGGGAGCGCGGCATAGCCAACCCGGCAGCTAACGCAGCCGGTTCGCCATACTCGGCGAACCGGCTGCGTTAGCTGCCGGGTTGGCTATATCAGAGGATTGACAGCAGCCACCAACAAATCATGGACACGATCGCCGTGCCGGGAATGGTCAAGATCCACGCCCAGACGACGCGGCCGGCCACGCCCCAGCGCACGGCGCTGAGACGCTTAAGCGAACCGACGCCGATGATGGCGCCGGTGATGGTATGCGTCGTGCTGACGGGGATGCCGCCGAAGATGGTCAGGGCCAGGGTCACGGCCGCTCCCGTTTCCGCGCAGAAGCCATCCACGGGACGTAGACGAATGATGCGCTGACCCATCGTCTTGACGATGCGCCAGCCGCCGAACAACGTGCCAAAACCCATAGCGAACTGACAGGCCAGCACCACCTCGGTCGGCACTTCGCCCGGCGTCTGGAAGGCCGTGCCGCCGTGGCTGGCGGCGATGAGAAGCATGAAGATGATGCCCATTGTCTTCTGGGCGTCGTTGCCGCCGTGGCCGAGACTGTACAGTGACGCCGACAACAGTTGGCCGCGACGAAAAACCTTGTCCACCCGACGCGGCGAAGCCCAGCGGAACAGCCAGGACACCGCCACCGCAATCGCCAAGCCGGTTATCATGCCGATCAACGGCGCCAGCAAGATGAACGCCACCGTCTTGCCGATGCCCTCCCATTTCAGCGCGCCCACGCCGGCATGAGCCAGCCCGGCGCCGACCAGACCGCCGATCAGAGCGTGCGACGAACTGGTCGGCAGTCCCCAGTACCAGGTGAGGATGTCCCAGAAACAGGCGGCCACCAACGTCGCCGCGATGACTTGATTATTGACGTATTGGGGATCGATGATGCCCGTGCCCATCGTCGCCGCCACCTTGAGATGGAATATCAGAAAGGCGACGAAGTTGAAGAACGCCGCCCAGATCACGGCCATCTGCGGCGACAGCACGCGCGTGGACACCACCGTGGCCACCGAGTTGGCCGCGTCGTGGAAACCATTGAGGTAGTCGAACACCAGCGCCAGGGCGATCAGCAGCCAGACGACGGCGGGCAGCTGGCTCCAAGGCACCGTGCCGAAATTCTCGGCGGCGATCTGGAAAAAATGCACGTCAGCTCCCCTTGATGACGATCTCCGACACGACCATCGCCAGATCTTTGCAGGCATCGACCGTTTCTTCCAGCCAGCCGTACAATTCGCGCCATTTGATGAGCAGCAGGATGTCCGGCGGATTGGCGAACAGAGCGCCATCGCTCTCGCGGTAGATACCGTCGGCCTCATTCTCCAGCCGGCTGATGTCGCGCAGCCGTGTCTGAATGCCTTCCACGTCCTTCATGCCGCGACACAGCCGAAGGGCTTCGGAAAGATGGCCGCAGCATTCGTGGATGATACGGGCCATCGCCTCGGCGGCCGGCGTCGGTTTGTCGATGCGGAAGGTCACGAAGCGATGGGCCGTCTCTTCCATGTTGTCGAGAATGTCGTCCAGCCGCGTCGCCAATGTGTGGATGTCCTCGCGGTCCATCGGCGTGATGAAGGTGCGGTCCAGAGCCTTGATGATGCGTTCGACGATATGATCGCAAGCGGTTTCGTCCAGCTTGATTTCGTTGCTGCGCTCCTGCAAACGATCGAACTGCGTGACCATGGCGAGAAACTTCTCCGCCGCCCGATTGAGTATGGCGGACGCCTCGTCGAACATGTCGAAGAATTTTTCTTCGCGCGGAATCAGACTGAATCGCATCCGTCGGTTCTCCCCTGCCTGGAGCTACACGGTTCCGACCTTACTCGAAACGCTGTGCTCCCGCCAATCTTTTTACGGAAAACTCGCCGCGCGCGGCTTAGCGTGGAGACGTATTTGCCAAACCTTCACATAATTGGCATCCCTATTCTGTCGGGGCCGCGACCGTAAGGGAGCGTACCCGTCGCTGGCGCTCCGGGCTTGTACCGCTCCCTTACGGTCGCAGCTTCGTTTCGTAGACTGACTGGAGCGAGATTCCATCCCGAAAGTCAGGTTTGCCGATGACCCACGCATGGCACGATGTAACGCCCGGCGAACACTTGCCCAGCGAGTTCACCGCCATCATCGAGATCCCGATGGGTTCCAGCGTCAAGTACGAGTTGGACAAGGAAACCGGCATGCTGCGGCTGGATCGCATTCTCTACTCGGCGGTGTACTATCCGGCCAACTACGGTTTCATCCCGCAGACCTTGGCCGAAGACGACGACCCGCTGGACGTACTGGTACTCTGTCAGGAAGCGGTGGCGCCGTTGACGTTGGTGAAGGCGCGGGCCATCGGCCTGATGACGATGATCGACAGCGGCAAAAAGGATCACAAAATCTTGGCCGTGGCCGTCGATGATCCGGAGTACGACGATTTCCACGACGCCGGTGAACTGCCGGCCCATCGTCTGACCATGCTGCGCCGCTTCTTTCAGGATTACAAGCTGCTGGAGGGCAAAGCCGTCGAAGTGGACGAGATGCAGTCGGCCTCGACGGCGCTGCCGATCGTTGAGGAAGCGCTGGCACGCTACAGCGCACAGCGCCGCCGCGGTTTCCGTCAGTTCGGCAAAGCGAGCGGCAAAACGTATCCCTGATCCACGCAATGGAAGGAACCCGCATGGTCCGCACACGCTTCGCTCCCAGTCCGACGGGTTATCTGCACATCGGCGGCGTCCGCACGGCGTTGTTCAACTGGCTGTTCGCGCGCCGTCACGGCGGCCAGTTCATCCTACGCATCGACGACACCGACCAGGGACGCAATCAGCCGGAGGCATTGCAGCCCATCCTCGACGGCTTCCGCTGGCTCGGCATCGATTGGGACGAAGGCGCCGAAGTCGGTGGGCCTTACGGACCCTACTATCAGTCCGAGCGTTTGGACCGCTATCAGGCGGCGGTGAAGACGCTGCTCGACAAGGGGTTGGCCTACCGCGATTACGCCACGACGGACGAATTGAAAGCGGAGCGCGAAGCGGCGGAGAAGGAGAAACGGTCCTTCACGTATAGCCGTCGCTGGATGGCGGAGACGGCCGCCGATCGGACGCGCTTCGAGGCGGAGGGCCGTAAGGCCGTGGTGCGTCTGAAAATGCCGCGCGAGGGCGTCTGTCGCTTTCACGACCACATCCGCGGCGACATGGCCGTCGAATGGTCGCAAGAGGCCGATCACGTCATTCAGCGCACCGATGGATCGTGCCTTTATAACCTCGCCAATGTCGTCGATGACCACGACATGCGCATCACGCACGTCATCCGTGCCGAAGAACATTTATCGAACACGCCGCGACAAATCTTCATTGCGGAGGGGCTGGGCTACGAACTGCCGGAATATGCCCACGTTCCCTTCGTCGCCGAGCCGGGCAGCAAAAACAAACTGAGCAAGCGGAAACTGGCGCAGTACCTCAAGAACCCGGATTTCCGTGGAGCTTACGAGCATGGCAAGGCCATCGCCGCCGCCATCGGCCTGACCGCGTCGGACGACACCTTCAATCCGGTCATCGTCGATTTCTACCGCCAAGTCGGCTACCTGCCCGATGCGCTCGTCAATTACCTGTTGCTGCTGGGTTGGTCGCTCGACGACAAGAGCGAGTCTTTCACGCGACCGGAGATGATCGCGCATTTCTCGCTGGAGCGCGTCAACAAGGCGGCGGCCAGCTTCGATGTCAAGAAGCTGCGCGCCTTCCAGGAGCGTTACATGATCGCCTTGCCGGTCGAACCGAAGACGGAGATGGTGCTGCCGTTTCTGCAAAAAGCCAAGCTGATTCCGCAGCCGACGCCGGCCGATGTGGCAGCGCGGGTGACGGCGATCGTTCGCGCCGCCGGTGAACGCATCAAGGTGGCCGGCGACATTCTCGATTATGATGCCTTTTTCCTGCCGGACGATCGGATAATTTACGACGAAAAAGCTCTTAATCAGCACATTCGCAAACCGGCGGCGAATGCGCTACTCCGCAAGATGCGCGAGCGCCTGGAGACGGCGACATTCGAGGCGAAAACACTAGAGGCGCTAGTGCAAGAGTTCGCTCAGGCGGAGGGCGTCAAGATCAACGACATCAATCAGCCGTTGCGCGTGGCCGTCACCGGCAAAAGTATCGGCTTCAGCGCCTACGAAACGCTGGCACTGCTGGGGCGAGAGCGCTGCCTGGCACGCATTGATCGCGCGCTGGCACAGACCGGCCAACGTTGACTGAGGTCGCAAGCGATCATATGATTGCTTGAGGTAACTGTCGTTTCTAGAATCGAGAGGCATGCCTAAACCGAAAATGCTCTGGAGAAAGGGCGTATGCCTGGAGAAGCCGATGCGTGCGAAGCGAGGCGCGCGGACTTTATCCGCTTGCTTCAAGGCGATGAGTTAGAAGAATGGCGCATCACCGAAACCGCTCTCCGAGATGGACGGCAGATTCTACCAGAATACCAGGGACATTTCGGCGCTTATGCCGTCAATCTGTTCCTCCTCGATCTGTTGCGTGCTAATACTCCTCTGCATGCCGTCGAACTGGGATCGGGCGAAACAGGATGCGTCACGAACACACACTTGCCGGACGGTCGCTCGCTCTACGTCAAGTTGACGATCCAAGATGAGATGGCTGTGATTCTCAGTTTTCACGTTAGCATTCACGAGCAAGGTAGTTGAACGATGAATACGGGGGCAAAAAAGAAGTTGCAACGGTGTCCGAATTGCGGGCACGCTCCACTCCACGAAGAAACCATCACGGATCGCTTCGAGTATCGGCCTGACGGCGAGGAGCCGTTGATGGTCGAGGTTTCCGATGTTCCGGTGGAGGTTTGCCCGAAGTGCGGCGAGAAGTACCTTGGCCCGACGGCAATACGCATGCAGCATGCGGCAGTGTGCCGGGCGCTGGGCCTGTTGACCCCCGCGGAAATTCAGGCGATCCGGGAACGCTTGGGTCCGACGCAGGCCGAGTTCGCGCGGCTGACCGGAATCGGCGAAGCCACCATCTCGCGTTGGGAACGCGGCCGCATCCTGCCCAACCGAGCCATGGACCACTATCTGCGCTTACTGGATCGCAACCGCGCTAATGTCTCACTTCTGAAGACATTCGCTTCTCCGCCGACGGGAGCTGAGTTGAATATGGGTTGAGGGATCGGGAAGCCCACCACCATGAGTTGACACGATGCCCACGGAAATCAAACCGCTGTTCCGTCCCGACGCCGTTCGTCCTAAATTGAAAGCATTTCTTCTCCCGTCCCTCGCGGAATCCGCGAGTCGCAAACTCGCCAATTGGTCGGAACTGCTCGCCTCCAAACGGGCCGAGGCGATGAAAGAAACCGAACTGCTCGCCGACTTCATCCGCGATCTGTTCGTCGATCTGCTCGGCTACGTCCCGCCGCCGGCCACGCCGTTTACCCTGAAACGCGAAGCGCTCGTCAAGGTGGACGGCAAATTCGCCGACGCCGCTTTCGGCGTCTTCGACGGCGACAACAACTTCGCCGCCGTCCTCGAAGGCAAAGGGCCGCGCGATCCTCTGGACCGTCCTTTCGCCGGACGCAAACGCTCCGCCGTCGAACAGGCGCTGCAATATGCCGTTCAATTGCAAATCGACTGGTATCTGGTTACCAACCTCAAAGAGATCCGCCTCTATCACAAGGGGCACGACACTTTTACTTATGAACGCTTCGAGACGATCCGGTTGGCGGAGGACGCCGCCGAACGCAATCGCTTCGTCTATCTGCTCGGCGCTGACCGGATGCTCCAGGCCGGCGGCAACCATCTCGATGCTCTGCTGAGCGAATCGAAGAAGATCGGCCGCGAACTGACCAACAGCTACTACCGCGAATATCGCGCCCTCCGCGAGCAGATCTTCGAGGCGCTCAAGACACATAACCCCAACGAGCCGCCGATCGCGCTCTTGGCCGCCACGCAAAAAATGCTCGACCGCGTTCTCTTCATCGCCTTCTGCGAGGATCGCGGCCTGCTGCCGCGCGACATCATCGCGCGCGCTTACCAACACGCCGACCCCTTCAATCCTCGACCCATCTGGGACAACTTCACCGGCCTGTTCCGCGCCGTCGATGCCGGAAATGAGCGCCTGAACGTCACCCGTTACAACGGCGGACTGTTCGCCCGCGATCTCTATCTCGAAAGATTGACCGTGCCGGACGCCGTCTGCGAAGGCTTCAAGAAATTAGCCGAATATGAGTACGGCAACGATCCGGACGCCGATGCCCGGCTGATCGACGTGGAAATCCTCGGCCACATCTTCGAGCAATCGATTTCCGACCTCGAAGAGATGCAAGAGCGCATCGCGGGGCACATCGCCGCCGCCAAGCCGAAGGAACAGAGAAAAAACAGCCGCAAGGAGTCCGGCGCTTTCTACACCCCCACGTTCATCACGCGCTACATCGTCGCCCAAACTCTGGGACCGATCCTCAGCGCGCGCTTCGAGCAATGCCGCGCCGCCCACGAAACAGCGGCCGCCAAGACCGTGAAGAAAACGCTCGGCGATCCTGCCGTCTTCGATCCGAAATCTCTGAAAAAAGCACAGACGACCGCCCTGATGGAGTTTTGGCACGATTGGATCGACGAACTGCAAAGCGTCCGCATCGTCGATCCGGCCTGCGGCAGCGGCGCGTTTCTGATCGAGGCGTTCGACCAGCTGTTCGCCGAGTATCACAAGGCCCAAGGTTTTCTGACCGAACTGCGCGGCGCCACCCTCTTCGACATTCGCAAGACCATCCTGGAACACAATCTGTACGGTGTAGATCTGAACGGCGAAGCGGTGGAGATCGCCAGGCTGTCGTGTTGGATTAAGACGGCCGAAGTCGGCAAGGTGCTGACCAGCCTGGATCACAACATCCGCCAAGGCAACAGCGTCGTCGCCGATGCCGCCATTCATCCCCAGGCGTTTGATTGGCGGAGGGCGTTTCCCGAAGTGTTCGCGGTCGGCGGCTTCGATGTGGTTATCGGCAATCCGCCCTATGTGCGGCAGGAATGGATTTCGCCTTATAAGCCGTATTTGCAGCAGCACTACCGCGCCTACGACGGCGCGGCGGACCTGTATGTTTACTTCTACGAATTGGGGATCAACCTTCTGAAACCGGGCGGCCGGCTTGGCTTCGTCGTGACGAACAAGTGGATGAAGGCCGGCTACGGCGAAGCGCTGCGCCGCTTCTTCCGAGAATACGCCTGGGTGGAATCAGTGGTGGACTTCGGCCACGCCAAGCAGATTTTTGAAGACGCCGATGTATTCCCATCGATTCTCGTGGCCCGCAAGCCGACAGCGGACTTGCCGCCGTCGTCCACCCGCGTCTGTGCCATCCCGCGCGAACAACTGCGGATTACTGACCTGTCCAACCAGATCGCCGCTCAAGGTTTTGAAGTGCCGCGCGACCGTCTCGGCGCGAGTGCCTGGACGCTCGAACCGCCGGGTGTCGTCGCGCTGTTGGAGAAGATACGCCGTGTCGGTGTTCCGCTGAAGGAGTTCGCGGGCGTCGAACCGCTTTCCGGGATCAAGACCGGCTTCAACGACGCTTATCTGATGGACTCGGCGACCAAGGAACGATTGGTTGCGGCCGATCCGAAGTCGGGAGATCTGTTCAAGCCCTACCTTCGTGGGCAGGACATCAACCGTTGGCGGGCGGATTGGAGTGGGTTGTGGATGCTGGCGCTGAAGTCGAGCGGTAATCATCCTTGGCCGTGGGCAAACGCCGGCGATGAGGCGGAAGCCGTCTTCGCCGCGACGTACCCGGCGATACACGCACACCTGAACCAATTCCGCGATGCACTCGTGAAGCGGCAGGATCAGGGCGAATATTGGTGGGAACTGCGGGCGTGCGCGTATTGGAATCAATTCGACCGGCCCAAGGTGATGTATCAGGACATTACCTGGCAAGCGTGTTTCTGCCTCGATATGAGGGGAACCCTCTCGAATAACACGGTTTACTTTCTCTCGACGGAGGACGGCTGGACGTTGGCCGCCCTCAACTCTCCGATTGCGTGGTGGTTCGCCTGGCGAAAGGCTCAGCACGGCAAAGACGAGGCGCTGCGATTCTTCACAACATTCATAGAGGCATTTCCGATCCCACGGCCCACGGACGAGCAGCGAAAGCAAGCCGGTATTCTTGGGGAACGCCTTATCGGCATTACCGTAGAGCAATACGCCGGACGACAGGCCGTACTGGACTGGCTGCGTGCGGAATTTGTCGTGGAGAAGCCGAGTCAGAAACTCCAGAACTTGGCAGCCCTTGACACGGATACGCTTGTCGCCGAAGTGAAAAAGGCGCGCGGCAAACAGAAACCCCTGACCGTTGCCGGGCTGAAGGCGCTGAAAGAAGAACATACTCGCAGTATCGCCCCGTTGCAAGCACTGGCCGGGGAAGCTCGCCGGCTCGAAGAACAGGTTGCCGAACTGGTGAACGACGCCTACGGTCTGACTGCGGAGGAAATAGCGCTGATGTGGCGAACAGCCCCGCCGCGCATGCCCGGTGAAAGTCCTTGCCCTCGGCCATTTTCACCGGGTATCATGCAGTCATGACGACAAACGCATCTACTTCTGAAACCACGCCCGCCGAGACGGTGGTTCCCATTATCGGCGAGTACATCGCGGTGAAGCCCGGTTTTTGCGGCGGAAAACCGCACATCATTGGCCATCGCATCAAGGTCCAGCACATTGCGATCTGGCACGAACGGAAAAGGATGACGCCCGAAGAAATCGTTGCCACCTACCCCAGCCTTTCGTTGGCGGCGGTCTTCGCGGCGCTCGCTTATTATCATAGCCACCGCATCGAGATTGACGCCGACATCGTGGCGGACGAGCGGTTGGTGGCCGAGATGAAGGCAGAGGCAGGTTCGTCGAAGCTCCAAGAAAAGCTGGCCGCGCTTCATGGCACGAACGATCCGCTTCCACCTGGATGAAAATTGTGATCCGCGCATAGCCGCGGGGCTGTCGCTTCATGGCGTGGATGTGACAACCACGCCAGAGGCGGCGCTGCTCCATGCGTCCGATCAAGCTCAACTCGCTTATGCAACCGTCCAAGGACGGGTCATCGTGACTCAAGATACGGATTTCCTTCGCATCGCGGCAGCGGGTCAGGAAACTCCCGGCATCGCTTTCTACCCCGACCAGGGGCGTTCCATCGGGCAGGTCATCCGTGACCTCCTCCTTATCTGGGAGGTGTACGAGCCTGATGAGATGCGGAACCGCATCGAATTTCTCTAAAGGTCTCTTGGCGATCCGGCAGCGTAAGCTGCCCGGTGGAGGCGTCGCCATTGCAAGCACCACCCGGCAGCTTACGCTGCCGGTTCGCCAAAAACCGGCGAGACGCTTACGCGGCATCGGGGTTTCAATCAGCAATGGAATCCTCGCTCCTCGGCGGTTCCTCCCTGTTGTCAAGGAGTCCGATAATGTTCTCGGCACGAAGGACGATGTTGTTGTTGGCGGTGGTTGTGGCGCTGCCCGGCGCGGCGCAGCGCAGCTCAAGGCGGCGGTTGGCGATTGGCCTGGCTGGATGGGGGCGGATCGCACCGGTGTCTCGCAGGAAAAAGATTTGCTCAAGGAATGGCCCAAGGACGGCCCGAAACTGCTGTGGAAAATTACCGATCTCGACGAAGGTTATTCGACACCTTCCATCGCCGGAGGCAAGATTTTCTTGATTAGCAATCGCGGCGCCAACGACGAGTTCGCCTTGGCGCTGAGCGTCAAGGACGGCAGCAAGATCTGGGAGCAGCGTCTGGGCAAGGTCGGTCCCAATCGTGGGCCGCAATACCCCGGCTCACGCTCGACGCCGACGGTGGATGGCGATGCGGTCTACGTTCTCGGCTCCGACGGCGATCTCGCCTGTCTGGATGCGGCCAAGGGCGAGGTGCGCTGGAAAAAGAATCTGCGCACGGAGTTCAATGGCAAGCCCGGCAACTGGGCTCTACGCCGAGTCACCGTTGATCGATGGCGACGTGTTGGTCTGCACGCCGGGCGGCGACACGGCGACGCTGGCGGCGCTCAACAAGAAGAGCGGCGATGTGATCTGGAAAGCCGTTGTGCCGGGAGGCGCGGGAGCGGGAGGGGGAGGGCGTATGCGGATGGCGGCGAACACGGCCGCCTATGCGTCGCCCATCGTGGCCACGGCCGGCGGCGTCAAGCAATACGTCCAATTCCTCGGCGGCGGACTGGTGGGCGTGGCCGCCAAGGATGGCAAATTGCTGTGGCAATACAACAAGGTGAGTGGAATCACCAACTGCACCACGCCTCTCTTCCACGATGGCTATGTGTTCGTGTCGGCCATCAACCGAGGTCCGGGCAGCGGCAGCGCTCTCCTGCAATTGACGGCCAACGAAAGCGGCGGCGTGACGGCCAAAGAGATCTACCTCATTAAGGATCTGGCCAACCATCACGGCGGCGTGGTGCGTGTCGGCGATTACGTCTACGGCACCGGCGAACGAGGGTTGGTGTGCATCGATTTCAAGAGCGGCGAAACCAAATGGCAAAACAACTCCGTGGGCAAAGGATCGATCGCGGCGGCGGACGGCCGGCTCTACGTGCGCAGCGAGAAAGGGCCAATCGCTCTAGTCGAGGCCACGCCGACCGCATACAAGGAGATCGGCCGTTTCGAGCAGCCCGACCGCAGCAAGAAAAATGCTTGGCCGCATCCCGTCATCGCCGGCAGCCGGCTGTATCTACGCGATCAGGGCGTGGTGCTCTGCTACGATGTCAAACAGAAGTGATGTGAAACGCGGTGCGTTGCCGCGCTCCCTTGACCTCTTTGAGAAACTTCCATGCCTTGTTCTCATACTCCGTACAGGTTCCTCGTCAGTCGGCCGATGATCCGCGTCTGGCCACTGATATTGCTGCTGTTGATGATCCTACCGGCGATCGGCGAGACGCCGGTCGCCGCTCCCGCGCCGGCCAGCGCCGATGCCCTCGCCGTGGATAAAAAGATCATCGCCGATGCCAAAAATGGCTCGCAAATCATGGCCAATCTGACGCATCTCAGCGACGTGATCGGCCCGCGTCTGACCGGCTCGGCCGCCCTCAAACAAGCCAACGAGTGGGCTGCCGACAAGATGCGCGCCTACGGTCTGAGCAATGTCCACCTGGAAGGGTGGACGATTCCGGTCGGCTGGGAGCGCGGTACGGCATTGCTGCACATCGTCGAGCCGAGCAACGGCCGTTCGCTGACGGTTGCCGCTATGGGCTGGACGCCCGGTACCGAGGGCGCATCGTCGGCGAAGTCGTGGTGCTGAAAGCGCGCAGTGCCGCCGACTTGGTGCCCTACAAGGGCAAGCTCAAGAATGCCATCGTCTTGCGCGGCGCGCCCACGACCATCCGCCCGGTCGCCGAAGGCGGCTTCGGTTCTGAGCGTCGGCGTGCCAGCGCGGATGCCAAGGGCGACAAGAAAGCCGATGGCAAAGCGGAGGCTCCGCCGCCGCCGCGGCAGCGAGGCGGCTACCCGTCGATGGCATTCCGTCGCGAAGTAACGGAGTTTCTGCGTAAAGAAGGCGCGGCCGTGGTGCTGATGGACGCCGGCAAACCGCACGGTTTGCTCAACATGACCGGCGGTTGGCGCGGCGACGACCGCGTCAGCGGCGGCGAACCGCTGCCGAGTCTGTTCGTCGCTCACGAGCATTATGCTCAGCTTTATCGCCTGGCCAACCGTCCGATCCCGGCGCGAATGCGCGTCGAAGTCGAAATAGACAACAAATTCATCCCCGGACCCGTCGCCGTCTACAACACCGTCGGCGAAATCCGCGGCGCCGACAAGCCCGATGAGTTCGTCGTCGTGGGGGCGCACCTCGATTCCTGGGATCTTGGTCAGGGTACGACCGACAACGGCACCGGCAGTTGCGTGGTCCTGGAGACGGCGCGCATTTTGGCGAAGTGCGGCGTGCGGCCCAAACGCACCATTCGTTTCGTTCTGTTCACCGGCGAGGAGCAGGGGCTACACGGCTCCAAGGAGTTTGTTAAGCGTCACAAGGACGAGATGGCGAAAACGTCGATGGCCTTGGTTCACGACACCGGCACCGGCCGCGTCCTCGGCATCGGCTTGCAGGGCCGAGCGGCGATCAAGCCGATTATGGAGAAGGAACTGGTTTCGCTGAAGGAGTTGGGCGTTACCGGCATCGACCTGCGCGGCATGGGTGGCACGGATCATCTGTCCTTCGAGCGCGTCAACGTACCGGGCTTCGCCGTGCGGCAAGATCCGGTCGAGTATCGTTTCTCGCACCACTCGCAGTCGGACACGCTGGACAAGGCCCGCGAAGCGGATTTGATTCAGGGAACGCAGGTCATGGCCGTCGCCGCTCTGCGCGTCGCCAATCTGCCGCAGTTGTTGCCGCGCGACAAACCGGCTGCGGACAAGAAGTGAATTGTTTAGCCGCGACCCGAAGGGGAGCGCGGATGCCAACGCGCTCCCCTTCGGGTCGCGGCTAAACAGAATGGTCCACGCCCTGACGTGGGCAGAACGCCGAGAGTTGACATTGCTCGCATAGCGGCTTGCGTGCGTGGCATACCTGCCGGCCGTGGAAAATCATGCGATGGCCGAACATCGTCCATTCCTTGCGTGGAATTAGCGCCATCAAATCGCTCTCGATCTTCACCGGATCGGCGTACGTGCTCAGACCCATACGCTGACTGAGCCGGCCAACGTGAGTATCGACCGGGATGCCGGGCACATCGAAGACGTTGCCGAGAAGGACGTTCGCCGTCTTGCGACCGACGCCGGGCAGCGGCACCAGTTCTTCCATCGTCCGCGGCACTTCTCCGCCGTGCAAATCCACCAACTGGCGGCAGCAGGCAATGATGCTCTTCGCTTTGTTGCGGAAAAAGCCGGTCGATTGGATCATCTTTTCCAGTTCGTCCTGTTTCGCCGTGGCAAAAGCATGCGCATCGGGATAACGAACAAAGAGAGCCGGCGTCACACGGTTGACGCGCTCGTCGGTGCATTGTGCCGACAGGATGGTGGCGATGAGAAGTTGCAGGGGGTTGGCGTAGTGCAAGGCGCAGTGGGCGTCGGGATAAAGTTTGGCCAGCTTGCGGACGATGCGGCCGGCCCGTGTGCGTAGGGGGTTTGATGCCTTCATAACGGCCTATCGTAGCAAAACGAGACGAACGGCGACAGAGCCACGCCCTTCGATGTTTGGTATGCGCGCCGCGACGATTGCAGCGCAGAATTTTTTTTTCTCCGACTAATCGATCCCTCATCTCGCCTGACAAAACTCAGATGCGTCCGACAACCCAATCGCGATAGCACTTATGGTTGAGCCTCTCTCGATGTAACTGCGCATTAGAAATCTTTAATATACTTGAATTCCTCTCATCTTCACGTTTTCAAAAAAAAAACTGACGCCGTTTCGCATTGGCAAATAATGGTTTCCGTGCAGACGGAGACGAACGAAGTAGTTCACGATTTATTAACTATTGCACTGGAGGGCGGGAGTAGCTACTCTCTCCTTCGTGGTTACTACTTCTGAACGTCATCCTCCCCCGCGGGAGAGCAGAAGGGCGCCCATCCTTCGGGATGGACGTGGATCGAAATAAACGAACAAAGCTGAACCGAGACAACCTTTCGCCTAAATAAACCATTCTTCGCGGGCTCGGATTGCGCGCCGTGCGAAGAACAAGGAGGGACCAGACTTCAGCGACCAGCAGCACCCGCCCGGGTCAAGGATGGCCCGCGATAAGCGACCACTGGATGGTTGGGGTCAGAGGCGGGTTGAATAGCATAGCCCTCCTCACAAGCGGTGCTGTTGGATGCTGAGGTCTTTTTTCACCGTTCTCCGCTGTCCGTCGCTGCGAAGGCGGATGGCGGTGAACGGATGCACGGGCCCGCAGGACGATCGAGGCCAAGGCCGGCTGTCCAAAGGATTGAGCAGCCGGCCTTTTTTCTTTCCCCCATCCCCAAAAACACTTCTTCCCGTTAAACTATTCGTTATCCGCCGTGGCCGAATTGCTCCGCGAATGCGCTCCGAGTCGCTCCGCGACTCGGCCAAGGGGTTTGGGGGATAGTCGATTGCCAAGGGACCAGTGATGCTGATTCCCGCCTACACCAGTACGCGAACTGTGCTTGAAGATTTGTTGTCGCAGCGCATCCTTCTGCTCGATGGCTCCATGGGCGCCTTCATCTACGCTCGCGGCCCGCAAGAGGAGGATTACCGCGGCACGCGCTTCCGCAGCCATCCGAAACTACTCAAGAACTGCACCGAAGCGCTGGTGCTGACGCAGCCCAAACTGATCGATGAGATCCATCGCACCTACCTCGACGCCGGCGCCGACATCGTCGAAACCTGCACCTTCAACGCCACGCCGTTGGCGCTGACGGAGTTCGGTCTTCAGGAACATGCTGCCGAAATCAACCGCACGGCTGCGGAGATTGCCCGCCGTGCCGCCGACGATTTCCGGCGCCGCGACCCGGATCGGCCGCGCTTCGTCGCCGGCAGCATCGGACCAACGAACAAGACGCTGTACATCGAACCCGGCCACGAGCCGCCGGATAGCCGTTCTTATTCCTTCGATGATTTTGTGACCACCTACACCGCTCAGATCGAAGGGCTGATCGCGGGCGGCGTCGATCTGCTGGCGGTCGAGACCGGCAACGACATCCTCATCCTCAAAGCCTGTCTGGTCGGCGCTGGAGAAGTATTTCGCCGAACATAACGCCTCCCTGCCGGTGATCGTCTCGGGCACCATCTACGACAATGGCCGTACCCTGCTGGCTCAGACGCCCGAAGCGTTCTATGTTTCCGTGGCGCACTTCGACGCGCTGGCGGTCGGGTTCAACTGCGGCGTGGGAGCCGATCTGCTCCGCGGTCCCGTCGAGAGTCTGGCGACGATTTCGCGCAAACCGATCTGCGTTTATCCCAACGCCGGCTTGCCCGACGGCATGGGCGGCTTCAGCGGCGACCGCCAGCGCACGGCGGCTCTGCTCGGCGAATTTGCCCGCAAGGGATGGGTCAACATTGTCGGCGGCTGCTGCGGTACCACGCCGGAATGGATTGCCGCCATCGCCGCCGCCGTCGAGGGCGTCGCCCCACGGAAGGCACCTCCACTGCCCGCCTGGTCGTACTACTGCGGCAACGAAGTGCTGGTCGTTCGGCCTGAAACCAATTTCGTCATGATCGGCGAGCGCTGCAACATTACCGGCTCGCTCAAATTCAAGCGTCTCATCAAGGAAGGCAACTACGAAGCAGCCGTGCAAACGGCGCGAGAGCAAGTGCAAAACGGCGCCAACATTCTCGATGTCAACATGGATGCCGACCTGATCGATTCCGAGGAGGCGATGACGCGCTTTTTGCGGCTGTTGGCCAATGAGCCGGATCTGGCTTGCGTCCCCCTGATGATCGATAGCTCGAAATGGTCGGTGATCGAAGCCGGTTTGAAGTGCGTGCAGGGCAAGCCGATCGTCAATTCCATCAGCTTGAAGGAAGGCGAAGAGAAGTTTCTCGAACAGGCTCGCCTCGTCAAGCGTTACGGTGCGGCCGTCGTCGTCATGGCCTTCGACGAAGAGGGGCAAGCCGTCAGCGCCGAGCGCAAGGTGGACATCAGCGCTCGGGCTTATCGCCTATTGACCGATAAGGTCGGCTTCGCGCCCGGCGACATCATCTTCGACACGAACATTCTGACGGTCGGCACCGGCATGGAAGAACACGCCAACTACGCCGTCGAGTTCTTCGAGGCGGTTCGGCGGCTCAAGGAGAAGTTCCCGCAAGCGAAAACGTCCGGCGGCGTCAGCAACGTGTCCTTCGCCTTCCGCGGCAAGGAAAACGAGGTGGTGCGCGAGGCGATGAACTCAGCGTTCCTCTATCACGCCATCCGCGCCGGTCTGGACATGGGCATCGTCAACGCCGGCCAACTGCAAGTCTACGAGGAAATCCCCAAAGATTTGCTAGAGCATGTCGAGGACGTGCTGCTCAATCGCCGTCCCGATGCCACCGAGCGCCTCGTCGAGTTCGCCAAGACACTGACGTTTAGCCGCGACCCGAAGGGGAGCGCTGCGATCAATGCCTGGCGCGAGCAGCCGGTGCAAGAACGCCTCAAGCACGCCTTGATTCAAGGCATCGTCGATCACATCGACGCCGACGTGGAGGAATGCCGTCATCTATACCAACGGCCGTTGCAGATCATTGAGGGGCCATTGATGGACGGCATGAACGTCGTCGGCGATCTCTTCGGCGCCGGCAAGATGTTTCTGCCGCAGGTAGTCAAAAGTGCCCGCGTTATGAAAAAAGCCGTCGCTTATCTGCTGCCGTTCATGGAAGAGGAGCGGAAGAAGTCCGGCGTCGAACACAAATCGCGCGGCAAGGTGCTGATGGCCACGGTCAAGGGCGACGTACACGACATCGGCAAGAACATCGTCGGCGTCGTCCTCGGCTGCAACGATTTCGAGGTCATCGATCTCGGCGTCATGGTGCCGTGCGAGAAAATCTTGCAGCAAGCCCGCGAGCATGCCGTGGACATGATCGGCCTCTCCGGCCTCATCACGCCGTCGCTCGATGAGATGGTTCACGTCGCTAGGGAGATGGAGCGCGAGGGTTTTCAGTTGCCGCTGCTCATCGGCGGCGCCACGACCAGCGCCAAGCACACCGCCGTCAAGATCGCGCCGGCGTATCACGAGACGGTCATTCACGTCAAGGATGCCTCGCGCAGCGTCGGCGTCGTCGAACGACTGACGCGCCCAACGACAAACGCAAACTAGACGCCGACAATCGGCACAATCAGGCGAAGGAGCGCGAGAGCTTTTCCCGCCGCCGTCAGCGCAAACTCGTCTCCTACGCTGACGCCCGCGCCCGCCGTTTCCGCATCGATTGGGAGAAAACGCCGATCACCGTGCCGTCGTTTCTCGGCGTCCGCGTGCTGCGCGATTTTCCATTGACGGACATTGTTCCGTACATCGATTGGTCGCCGTTCTTCATGGCGTGGGAGCTGAGCGGCAAGTATCCGCACATCCTCTCGGATGCCAAAGTCGGTTCCGAGGCACGCAAGCTATTCGATGACGCCAAGGGGCTGCTGAAGCGCATCATCGCTGACAAGGCGTTGTCGGCGAACGCCGTCTACGGTTTCTGGCCTGTGAATAGCTGCGGCGATGACATCATCGTGTATGCGGATGAATCGCGGCAGAGCGAATTACTGCGCTTGCCGATGCTGCGTCAACAGTGGGAGCGCGAGGGACAGACTTCGTTTCGCAGTTTGGCCGATTACGTCGCTCCGACCGACAGCGGCCGAGCGGATTATCTCGGCGCTTTCGCGGTGACGGCGGGACTGGGGGCGGAGGAACTAGCGGCGCGTTTCGAGGCCGAGCAAGATCCCTACAACGCCATCATGGTGAAGGCGCTGGCCGATCGTCTCGCCGAGGCGTTCGCCGAGTTACTGCACGAACGCGCTCGCCGCGATTGGGGCTATGGCCGCGAGGAACATCTGACGAAAGAGCAGTTGATCGATGAGGCGTATCGCGGCATCCGCCCCGCCGCCGGTTATCCTTCGTGTCCCGATCATACGGAGAAAGCGAAGCTGTGGACGCTGCTGAATGCCGACGAAGTGGGCATTGGACTAACCGAGAGTTTCGCCATGACACCGGCTGCGGCGGTCAGCGGTTTGTATTTTGCTCATCCCGATGCGACGTACTTCGCCGTCGATTTGGTGACGCGCGATCAGGTCGAGAACTACGCCGCACGCAAGGGGATGAGTCGCGTCGAGGTCGAGCGCTGGTTGGCGCCGAACCTGGCGTATGATGTGGAATGACGGACAGAGTGCGGCTGGCGAACGGCCGTCGTTAGCCGGCTGGTACAGGCTCCCCCAATCGGCTAACGACGGTCATTCGTCAAGAGAATGATTGTCTGCTTGGATGCGAATTGCGCCATTTATTATGCGGAGAAGTCAAACATCTCTATATCGATCTTGAGCGCTTGGGCGAGTTTTTCAAGGGTTATCCGAGATGGGCTGTGTTTGCCACTTTCAAGACGGCTAATGTGGCTTTGAGGCAACCCGCTCAACTCCGCCAATTCGTCCTGAGTTAGATTAGCCTTTATCCGGAACTTCTTGAGGCGAGCGCTGACAAAACCAATCCACTTGCGTAAACCGGCATCCGCTTGGAGTTCATCGTTGAGAGTCATTTCCTCCAAGCGAATCGGCCCCTGTTCGAGGATCTCTTCCATCGCGGCGACGATGCCGTCCAACTCTTCGCCACTTTCCGCGTGGGCAAGTTCTTTCATCAGTTCATGCAGATCTTCGCGATCGTCCTCGGGAAGACTCTGGATGCGCTCGACAAGGATACTCAGAGCCATTGTCAAGGCTCGGCGGGCTATATCTTCTTGGGGCTGTTGCAATCGCTTGATCTGCTTTGTAGCCATCATGGACCTCTTGCGCCTCATGGTTCCTTTTATCGCAGTCTAAGAAAATGGCAGGGGGATTAGGAGGCGGTGAACTCTCCATTTCGGTACTTGCGGAGGCGGCGACCCATTCGGATCTTGTCGGCTTTCGGTGTCGGACCATCGTTCTGCTTCTTGATGGCTCCAAGAATCACCAAAGCCTTATTCGGCTTGTCGAGATAAAAGAAAACGCGCACGTTCATACCGCCGAGGATGCCGCCTTTATCCCGAAGTTCATGAAAACCCTCGATGGCATCCACCGAGGCAGTCGCGCTATGCGTTGGGTCGTCTTCGCGCGCCAGTTCCTTTATCTGCAAGGCGATGTGTTGGTATTGATCCGCGTTGAGGAATTTCCTCGCCTCGCGATGGGCAACGTCAGCTATCCAGACCGTCCACCGATAACCGGGAGGAGGACCACCGCCGCGCTGCACCCCGACTTTGAGATGCTTTCCTCCCATACGCAATCCTTGCGACAAGCGACCGATGTTTCGATCGTCTCTCCGTCCTTGCCCGTCGCATAATATACAACACAACAAAGCAAAATGTCGAGAGGATTCGTTGGATCTTTCCGCGTGGCGAACGGGAAGCGGATGCGATGGTGAAGCAGCCGCATGACGAGGAAATGATTCGCCGTTTAGCAGCGATCCGAAGGGTAGCGCGGCATCTACCCGGCAATTAACGCTGCCGGGTACAAGCCAGCCGCGCTGCCTTTCCGGTCACGGCGAATGTTTCGGCAGTTCCTTGCTTCCCCCACGTTCGAGGCGATCCAACCGCTTTTCCAAGCGTTCCAGGCGTTCGAGAACCTGATCGAGCTTGTCCACTCGGTTCAGTGGTGGCCGTGGTGGTTTGGGTCGGTGAGAATTTGCTATCAATGCGTTCAATTCGGCTCTTTTGCGGTTGAAGAGTTCTTCTGACTTCCGATGCGTTTCCTCTAGTAAGCTTAGCTCGCCTTGAAGTTGATCGATGCGGGCATCGAAATCAATTGGCGGGGTAGCGGCGTTCTGAGATTGCAAGCGGACTGGTGGCTCTATCTTCGGGAGCGCCCGACCTGCTGCCTTCTCCTTTCGTTTCTGCTCCTTGGCCTCTCGCTCTTTCAATTCTACATCGTCCTGCAAAGCGGAGATCCACTGTTTTTTCTCACCCAATTCAGCTCTCAACACGGCTGCTTCAGCCTCGACCAATGTCAACTTGAGGCGCAAACCCTCCTTGGCTATCCGCGCTACATCAAGAGCCTTCCTCAAATCGTCGTTTTTTCGCTTCAATTTGTCGATTTCTTGCTCCGCCCCTTCTGCGGGTCTTTGGCGGATGTCCTGGCCAACTCGATCCAATTGTTGCGAATCGGACGCTCTGGCTCGTGTCTGGTAATACACGCCGCTCGTGCCCACACTGAGCGCGGCGACGCCGCACAACACCAGCGTCGCGGTTTTGATTTTGGCGATCAACATGGTTTTCAACACTCCTTCCGTCAAGGTACTCACCGTCGCCGAGACAACCCCAGTGACAGCCATCGGCCCCGCCGCGACCAATATCGCGGCCTTCGTCGTGGTCATGAATAGAGACGCCGCCATGCCAGCCGTCGCCGTCTTCTCCGTCAGCAGCGCTGCCAGAGACACGCCGGAGAGCGTGAAGCCGAGCCGGGCCAGCCGTGCGGCCAGCTTCTTGCGCGCGGTGGCCAATCGGCTCGATAAGGTGCCTTCGGGGATCGCCAATTGCTGGGCGACTTCCTTGCGGCTACGGCCCTCCAAATCGCACAGAACGATCGGCAAACGATACTTATCGGAAAGCTGGCTCAATTCGCGGTCGAGAACGGACCATAATTCCTGATCGTTCTCCTCCGGTTTGCTCTCCGGCTGTGGCACATCTTCCAACGACTTCTCTTTCGCCCTTTGCCGTGCGAGGCGTCCACGCGCCTCCAGGGCAGTGCGGTAGGCGACC
Source organism: uncultured Planctomycetota bacterium (assembly GCA_963835245.1). Lineage (GTDB taxonomy): Bacteria > Planctomycetota > Planctomycetia > Gemmatales > Gemmataceae > JAJPHU01. The sequence goes on along the minus strand of CAWIEZ010000008.1, from coordinate 729,862 downwards.
CCGTACAACCAATTGCCGACGGCTTCGCGCGGTCGGATCGAGTTGGCCTTGCGAACGAGAACGAGAAATGCGGCCTGAAAGGCATCGTCGGCATCGTGGGGATTGCCGAGAATGCGGCGACAGACGCTCCATACCATCGGGCCATGCCGGCGCAGCAACAGCGCGAACGCCGCTTGATCGCGCTCGGCGATGAAGTGTTCCAGCAATTGTCCATCCGTCCGCCGTTCGCTCGTCCCTTGAAGAGCGATGCGGCGGATTTGTTCCAGCAAACAATCGCGGCGACTCATCGGCATGACGGCAATGCCGCCCCTCCTGCGCCATCTCCTCTATACATATTGGCGGCAGACAGGTAGGCGCGTTGATCTTTTTTGGATGAAATGAGACAGCGGGCCATCCTTGCTGGCTGCCGCTTTACCAAAGGAGAACCTCATGGCCGAACGTACCCTCTTGCATGAACAAACGAGTGCGGCGGGCGCCGTCTTCGTCGAGGAGGCGGGCTTTGTCGTGCCCGCTCATTTCGGCGATGCCATGACGGAATACAACGCCGCTCGCGCCGGTGTTGTACTCATCGATCGATCGCCGCGCGGCAAGATCGAGGTCCAGGGCGCCGATGCCGCGCGCTTCCTCCATAACCTGACGACTAACGACATTCTCCATCTGCCGCCCGGCGGCGGCTGCGAAGCATTCCTGACTACTACCAAGGCGAAGGTCATCGCCTACCTGTTGATCTATCGTCATGCCGCGCCCGTCGAGCCGCCGGGATTTTCTCTCGATGTCGCGGCCGGCGCCGCCGACAAGGTAATGCAATATCTCGATCGCTATCTCATCAGCGAGCAAGTCGAAATCAGCAACCATACGAATACCTTCGCTCAGATGCACCTCGCCGGGCCACGCGCCGCGGAATTGCTGGAGCGAATTCTCGGTGCGGGCGCGGCACCGACCGAAGCGTTGCGGCATACGGCGATTCGCTTCGGCGACGCGGACGGCTGGCTGCGTCGTCACGATGCGCTCGGTCTGCCGGGCTACGACATCGTTTGCCCCGCCGGTCAGGCCGCGAACATTTGGCGGCGCCTGACCGAAGGGGGAGCGCGGCCGGCGGGACGCGATGCTTGCGAGATGCTCCGCATCGAGGCGGGACTGCCGCGCGAGGGCGCCGACATCGACGAGAACACCTTCGCCCCAGAGGTCGGACGCATCGCCGAGACTATTTGCTACACGAAAGGGTGTTATCTCGGTCAAGAGTCGATCGTCATGGCGCGCGATCGTGGTCAAGTCAATCGCACACTCGTCGGCGTCAAACTGCCGGGTGGCCCGGTGCCGCACGGTAGTTTGCTCTTCGCCGACGGCAAAGAAGTCGGCCGCGTGACATCCAGCGTCCATTCGCCGCGTCTGGGCATGGGCCTCGGACTGGCCTATGTGCGCCGTGGACATCAGGAAGTGGGAACGAAACTGGAGGTCGAGACCGCTGGCCAGCGTTCGCCCGCCGAGGTGATCGAACTTCCGCTCGTTTAGCCGCGACCCGAAGGGGAGCGCGGGGCTTCGCGCTCCCCTTCGGGTCGCGGCTAAACGGAAAAGAGCAATTGCACGCAACTGAAGGAGTTGAACAGGCTGTGCAGCACGATCGGCCCCACGAGGCTCCGCGTGCGCTGGGCCAACATGCCCAGACCCAGCGCCAGCACGAACAACGGAATCGGCGTCGGCCATACGGAATGAATGCAGGCGAAGAGCAAGGAAGTGCCGAAAATTGCCGGCGCCAAGTTAGTGCGGCTGAACCACCACACCGGCAGGTAAATCGGAACCAACGCCAGCACGAACAGGACCGGCGCCGCCGCTTCCGCTACGGAAGAGAAGCCCTCCGGCCAGGCGGCGAGCAGACGTTCGCCGCGATACCAGAGGGACAGCACCAATGCTCCGAGCATGGCCGCATGACCTCCCCAGCGCCGTTCCGCCAGCCACGGTTGCAGCACGCCGCGAAAGATCAATTCCTCGCGCAGCGGTGCCGCTACCATCGCCGTGTAGAAGAGAAGCAGCCACTCGCTCGGATATAAATGCTGCTGCGCGATGGTCTCCAGAGCATGCTGTTCGATACCCTTCTCGCCGCCTTGGCCATACAACCAGTCAACGAGAGCCTTGACGCCAAACACTAGGGGCATCAAAACCGCCAGGCTCGCCAGACCGGCCAGCACATTGCGGCCTAGGCGGTGCGTCGTCAAACCGAGTTGATGCGGGCGCGTGCCGCTGAACGCCGCGAAGATCAGCGGAAAGGTCAGCACTTGAAAGGGCGAGGCAAAGGTGTTGACCCACAACCCCAGACGTTTCTCGATCTCGGTATCGTTGTCGCCATAATACCAATGCGCGAACCCCAGACCTTTCAAAGCGGCATAAATGACCACCGGCCACAACCACCATGCCAGGTAGACGCTGAGGACGATTTCCATTCCGGTCCAGGGGGCCGTCCGTTGTCCGCTGTTGGCATTCGCGCTGTCATCTCGCATATCGGATAAAACCTTCTACTACTCCGCAATATCCGGCAGCCCGAGTTGCCGCAGGTAATGCCGTTCGCGTTGCGCATGGCGGCGCGGTCGTCCTCGTCGTGGTCGTCGTATCCGCACAGATGCAGCAGGCCGTGAATCACGTAGAGCGTCAATTCCGCTTGCACGTCATGTCCGCGCAGGGCGGCTTGCTCGACGGCAACCTCGACGCCCAGCACCAATTCACCGGCCAGCTTCGAGGCCATAGGTTCGCTGAGAGGAAAACTCAGCACGTCGGTCGGCTCATCGTGCTGGAGATAGCGTTGATTGAGGCGATGGATGGTGGGGTTATCGACGAAGGCCAGGCTGATTTCGTAATCGGCCACGTCCTCGCCGGCCAGGACAGTGCGCACCGTCTGGCGCATGTGGGCGCGATCGATGGGGACGATCTCCTGCGGCGCGGCGATGGCAATGCTCATTTTCCGTTTTCCGTTTTCAGCCAAGACAACCCATTGGTTATCTTATCCTACCGAAAACGGAAAACGGAAAACGGAAACATCACGCCGGTACGGACGACTCGCTCGCGTCTTGTCGTTCGACGCTGAGGACGGTGGCCTGACCGCGTTCGTCCATCTCGACGCGCGCCGCCATAACGGTCGGCACTTCGCCGAGCACTTCGCGGGCCAGTGCGGCGTAGTCTTCGGCGCCGTGGCAGTGCGGCGCGTAAGCGAAAATCGATTGACCGAAGCTGGGGCACTCCGCCAATTTGATGTTGCGGCGGATGCGCGTGGCGAAGATACGCGCCTTGGCCCACGGAGCATTGGTGCCGCGGCTCTTGTCCAGATAATCCTGCAAATCCTCGTACGACTTCTTGTGCCAGCCGCGTACTCGATTCGTACAGCGACAAGCACGATGCCCGTGACTTTCGAGCGACGGATTGATGCGCTTGGCGACGAGAGAGGTCGTCTCCAACAGTTTGCCCATACCGTGCAGAGCGAGGAAGTGCGGCTGCAAGGGAATGAAGACCTCATTGGCCGCCGACAAGGCGTTGAGCGTCAAGACGCCGAGCGAGGGAGCGCAATCCATGAAAACGTAATCGAAGGCGCCTTCATCTTGCAGGAGCAGATCGCGGAGAATGACTTCGCGGCCGACGACGCCGGCCAGTTCGACCTCGGCGGCGGCGAGATTGATGTCCGAGCCGGCCACCCACAGGTTGTCCTCGACCTTGCGGCGCACTTCGGCCAGCGGACGATTGTTGACCAGCACGTCGTACATGGACGGCGATTTGCCGTCGGGTTCGATGCCTAGATGCGTAGTGGCGTGGGCCTGCGGATCGAGGTCGAGTACACAGACGCGCTGACCGCACTCCGCCAGCGCCGCCGCCAAGTTTACCGCCGTCGTCGTTTTGCCGACGCCGCCCTTTTGATTGATAATCGCAATCCGTCGCATGAATTTTCCTTCGCGTAAATCATCCGTGGTTTCGAGTACAAGCGTGGGATTATACGCCGGACGGGCAAGGGCGCGAACCCCAAGACGACATCGGCGCGGTATCATAGTTTAGCGACGCTTCGCAGAAACGTCGGAGCAACGACGTTTCTGCGAAGCGTCGCTAATCGAAGGGATTCTCCATGAGCGCGTTGCAACTGGACATTCGCCCCGAAGTGTCCGCCGCCCTGGAAGCACGACGGCCGGTCGTCGTCCTGGAATCGACATTGATCGCCCACGGTCTGCCGTGGCCAGCCAACCTGGAGACGGCGCGAGCGGCGGAGTCCGCCGTCCGCGCCGAGGGCGCGGTGCCGGCCACCGTCGCCATCTGGCAGGGCCGGCCGGTCATCGGTCTCGAAGCGGCGCAGCTGGAGCAACTGGCGCAACAGTCCGAGGTGCGCAAGGCCAGCAGCCGCGATCTGGCCGCCGCCATCGTGCAGAAAGCGTTCGCGGCGACGACGGTGGCAGCGACGATGGTGCTGGCCCATCGCGCCGGTCTGCGCGTCTTCGCCACCGGCGGCATCGGCGGCGTTCATCCCCGCCTCGCTGCCGGTTTCGACATCTCCGCCGATGTTCTGGAACTGGCTCGCACACCGGTCGCCGTCGTCTGCGCCGGCGCCAAGGGCATTCTCGACTTGGCCGCTACGCTGGAGATGTTGGAGACGATGAGCGTGCCGGTCGTCGGCTACGGCACCGACGAGTTCCCGGCGTTCTTATTGGCGTCGAGTGGTTTGCCGGTCAGTGCGCGCGTCGATTCGCCAGCCGAGGCGGCGGCGCTGCTCGACTGCTCATTGGCAGATGGGCGGAGCCGGCGTCGTACTGGCTCAGCCGCTGCCATCTGAGACGGCGTTGGAGCCGGACGATTTTCACAAGGCGCTGGTGCGAGCCGAGAGCCGAGCGCGCGCCGAGGGCATGCGCGGGCCGGCCCTGACGCCGTTTCTGCTCGCCCAGCTCGCCGAGTTGACGCGAGGGCGAACGCTGCGGGCCAATCAAGCCCTGATCGTGGCCAACGCTCGGCTGGCGGCGCGTGTCGCCGCCGCTCTGGCTTCGGGAGATTGACCATGCGGCTGCTGGCCATCGGCGACATTCACGGCTGCTTGACGGCTTTGAACACGCTGCTCGACGCCGTGGCGCCCGAAGCCGACGACCAAATCATCGCGCTCGGCGATTACGTCGATCGCGGTCCCGATTCGCGCGGCGTCCTCGATCACCTCATCGCCCTGCACGCCGGCGGCCGGCTCATCGCCCTGCGCGGCAATCACGATGCGATGATGCTCGATGCACGCCATCTCACTGACTCTTTATGGCTGGCCTGCGGCGGCGACGCGACACTGCTCTCCTACGGCATCACGGATCGGCAAATTGAGGACGCCATCGACGGTAAAGGATGCTTCGACCGGAGTTGCTGGCGGCAGTACCTGCTCGTCACTGGCAATTCCTAGAGAACGATTGCGTGCCCTGGCACGAAACGGAGAAACCATTTTTTCGTTCATGCCTACGCCGAGGCGGATCGGCCGTTGGACCAGCAATCGGATGACATGCTCTATTGGCAAAAGCTCGTCCGGCCCTGCGCCATGTTCTCCGGCAAAATCATGATCTGCGGCCATACACGGCAGAAGAACGGCTTGCCACTCGATCTGGGCACGACTATCTGCATCGATACCAACGTCTACGAGGATGGCTGGCTGACGTGTCTCGATGTGCGGACGGGCCGTATCTGGCAGGCGAACGAGATGGGCAAGTCACGCATCGGCTGGCTGCACGATCTTCCTGAGCGGAGGGCGTCAGCCCCCCGAGAGACGCCAGACTCGGAGGGCTGACGCCCCCCGCTCAGATCTTGAAATCGCTTCTAATCCACATACGGATCGGCACCGAGATCCTTGAGGATCTCCTGACGCTGCTTCTCGTGAACGAGCAGATCGACGCGATTGCGATAATGACGGCGTTCGACGCGGCGCTGGGCACGGCGGAAGAGAGGGAGATATTGATCCCAATCGCGCTGACCTCCCTTGCGGCCAAACTCTTTCCACTTCTCCTGTCGCTTCGGCCCCAATCCTTCGAGTAACTCGTCTTCCAGCGACAAAAAGAACTGCGCGCTGCCGGGATCGCCTTGCCGTCCGGCGCGTCCGGCGAGCTGGCGGTCGATGCGCAGCGATTCATGGCGTTCGGTGCCCAGAACGTGCAAGCCGCCGGCCGCCAATACTTCCGGCGGCGGTTTGATGTCGGTGCCGCGACCGGCCATGTTCGTGGCGATGGTAACGCGGCCGACCTGCCCCGCCTCGGCGACGATCTTCGCCTCTTGTTCGTGCAGACGGGCGTTAAGAACCTGATGCTCGATGCCCGCTGCCGTCAAGCGTTCGCTTAGCTTCTCGGACTTCGCCACCGAGCGCGTGCCGATCAGCACCGCCCGCCCTACCCCGCGCAGGCGGGCCACTTCTTCAACCACGGCGTCGAACTTCGTGTCCTCGTTGGCGAAGACACGATCGGACCAATGATCGCGGCGAACCGGACGATTAGTCGGCACGCACACCACCCAGATTTTGTAGACGCGCCGCACTTCCCAACGGTTTTGCAGTGCGGTGCCGGTCATGCCGGCCAGTTTCTTGTACAAGCGGAAGTAACTCTGAAAGGTGATCTGGGCGGCGTGATCGGACGGGTGATTGATTTGCACGCCTTCCTTGGCCTCGACGGCTTGATGCAACCCCTCGCGCCAGTGACGATCCGGCATACGGCGTCCGGTGTATTCGTCGATGATGACGACCTTGCCTTTATCGATCATGTAGTGCTGATCGCGGCGGAAGCGATAGTGCGCTTGCAGAGCCTGCTCGATGGCTTCCTCCAGTTTGTCCATCGCCTTGCCGTGCGGGCCGGAAGGCGGCTTGGAGTAGCGGGCCAATTGCATTCCGCTGACATTGAGCACCAGTTTCTGCTTGTCGGTATCGAAGTAGAAATGCTCGTCGGGTTTCATGCGCCGCACCAACTGGTCGGCCCAGCGAAAAACGATCTGCTCCTCCTCCGTGGCCGGCCGCGTCGGCGAACTGATGATGAGCGGCGTCCGCGCCTCGTCGATGAAGATATTGTCGGCCTCATCGACAAGGGCGAAGTGGTGCGGCCGTTGCACGTAGGCGTCTTCCTTGGAGGGCGGAGCGCCCTGCGCAGCCAAGCGTCCCAGAACGGCGCGATCTTGTCCCTTTTGGCCGGCCACCTTGAGGCGATCGCGCAGGAAATCGAAGCCGAACTCCGAGGCGGTGCCGTAGGTGATGTCGCGGCGATACAGCGGATGGCGTTCCTGATCCGGCATGGACATCTGAATGACGCCGACCGTTAGGCCCAGGGCGTTGTAGATCGGCGACATCAACTCGGCATCGCGGCGCGCCAGGTAATCGTTGACGGTGGTGACGTGGACGCCTTTGCCTTCGAGAGCGTTGAGGTAAGCCGGCAGCGTAGCGCACAGGGTCTTGCCTTCGCCGGTGGCCAACTCGGCGAGAGCGCCCTGGTGCATGACGACTCCCGCCGCCAACTGCACGTCGAACGGTCGCAAACCGAGATGCCGCTTCGATGCCACGCATACCAAGCCGAACGCTTCGGGCAACAGTTTGTCCAGCGATTCGGAGCCGCGCGCGCGGCCGCGCAGCCGTAGACTCGCGGTCTTCAAGTCGGCGTCGGAGAGGTTATCGTACTTCGCCTCCCAGAAGCGGATGCGCGGGACGTAAAGCGCCGCCCGCGCCAACCGCCGCTGCCAAGGAGCGCCTGCCAGAGCCAACAAAGCGTTCCGCCAGCGCGGACCCAGGCGGTTGCGCGGCGAAGGCGGAGGCGTATAGATTGCTGTGGGAGTGGATTCGTTGGAAACGCCGCTGCTGCTCACGACGACAACCTCCGCAAGAGACCTTCTCGAACGGTCTCCAGCATACCACACTCCGAAGGAGGCGTCGATTACATCAATTGTTTCGCTAACTCGTCAAAAGGAAAAAAACCGACCGACCCGCTGTACCACCTCTCCCATGGCCATCGCGAGCCGGTCAGTTTTTGCTCCACTCTCTCCCAGAGACGAACGCTCCCTTGCGAAAGCAAACGGTGGACCAAATCCAAAAGCTCCAAGTCGAAATCCTCCATTTCTAATCCGAAACTCAATGTCTGTTTTGGCTTTCGGCTTTTGATGGGAGGATTTCGGGGTGAGGAGAGCCTGCGGCGAAAAGGCAGTGTTTGAGCGAACCGCCTAATCGGCGTGCGTCGTTTGCCTGTTCTCTGGGCGAAGGAGGAAACGTGGTAACTGGCCTTCTTGATCCAGTCGTGCCGAGGACGGGGATAGCTCGGATTTGCTGCATTTTATCGATCCTCCGTCCGAAGGATAGACGGGAGCAAATTGACCCCATTCCGTCAACCTCCTAGCATGAAGCAGGAGGATTATCGGCGAGGAATGCGTTTCGCCGCGACCCGAAGCGGTTCGATCAATCCAGCGAGCAACCGATGGCTACCGACATCCGACTCAAGGAAACACTGCCGGAAATCGTCGAAAGCGTTGTCGCCACTTATACCGAGTGCAGCCGTACCAGCCACCTCGGTCACAAACCGCTGCCCAGCCGCGAGGTCGTGGCTGAAATTCTCTGCGACCTGCTCGACATTCTCTATCCGGGCTACTGGCGAAAACAGAATTTGCACATCGGCAATGTCGAGTATCACGTCGGCGATCTTATTGACGGCCTGCACGACAAGCTTACGCAGCAGATTGCCCGTGCTCTGCGCCACGAACAGGACTTTTTGGCCGTCGAGGTGCGCGTGCCCATCGACTGCGAGGGATTGGCTCAGCAGAAAGCCATCGAACTGCTCAAGCGTCTGCCGGACGTGCGCCTGGAACTGGAGCAGGACGTGCAGGCCGCCTTCGAGGGTGATCCAGCGGCCAAGAGCTATCACGAAGTCATCTTCTGCTATCCCGGCTTGGAAGCGGTATCGGTCTATCGCATCGCCCACGAACTGTTGTTGCTGGGCGTGCCGCTCATCCCGCGCATGATGACGGAGTTCGCGCATTCGCGCACCGGCATCGATATTCATCCGGGCGCTCGTATTCATGCCAGGTTTCTTCATCGATCACGGCACCGGCGTAGTCATCGGCGAAACCTGCGACATCGGCCGAAACGTGAAGCTCTATCAAGGTGTGACGTTGGGGGCGCTGTCGTTCCCGCGCGACGCCGATGGCAACATCATCCGCGGCATGAAACGCCATCCGACGCTGGAAGACGAAGTAGTGGTTTACGCCAACGCCACCATCCTCGGCGGCGATACGGTCATTGGACGCAACGCTGTCATCGGCTCCAACGTGTGGATTACGCAGAGCGTTGCGCCGTCCACCGTCGTATCGCTGGAGAAGCCGTCGCTGCGCATCCGCCTGCCCGGCACCAGCGCCGAGGAAGCGCTGAACTACCAAATCTAAACGAGTTCCGCCAGTTGTTCGTCGCTGAGGGGCACAACGAAAGTGCAGCCGACTTTGTATTCCCCGCCGCTGAGCGGCTGGAGATGCTTGACGCGGACGAGAATCGGCCGCGTTTCCAGTGAAGTACCGGGAAAACGCAGAACCAACACCGAACCCTGCGCGAAGGAACGATCAACGAGGAGACCGACGCCCTGAGTGGATATGTCTTGAATGCGCGCCGGCCGTTGTTCGGGTGGTTTCATGCCGAACAGGTGCCAGAGCATTTGCAGACGGCGGGGCGGATAGCGGACCCATGCCCGTCGCTCCGCCGCTTGAGGCGGCCGCGAGCTTTTGATCGGAGTTGGATCAGAATCGGCCATGGTTGCCCTCTCCGCGTGGTTTGTCAACACTGAGGCAACCCTAAAATACAATTATGCTCCTGTCAAATGAGGGGAACGAGCCGAATCCGACGCCGCGCCGCCGATGAAAACCATCGTCTTGTCGATTGATTCCACTGCCTCGAACCGAGTCGCCCTCGCTGCGGCGGCGCGTGTGCTGCGCGACGGCGGCCTGGTGGCCTTTCCCACCGAAACGGTGTACGGCCTGGGTGCCAATGCGCTCGACGCTTCGGCGGTGGCCCGCATCTTCGCGGCCAAGGGTCGGCCGGCGAACAATCCGCTCATCGTCCACGTCGCCGACGCCGCCGCGGCGCGGCAGATCGTCGCGGACTGGCCGGAGTCGGCCGCGCGCTTGGCCGAGCGCTTCTGGCCGGGACCGCTAACGCTGGTGTTGCCCAAACACAATACGCTGCCGGATATTGTAACGGCGAAAGGGCCGACGGTGGCCGTGCGCGTGCCGGCCCATCCGCTGGCGCAGGCGCTGCTGCGCGCCGCCGCTGTACCCATCGCCGCGCCCAGTGCCAACCGTTCGACGGAATTATCGCCGACGCGAGCCGAACACGTCCTGCGCGGCTTGGAGGGACGCATCGACATGCTGCTCGATGGCGGGCCGACGAGCGGCGGCATCGAATCGACTGTGCTGGATTTAACGGTGACGCCGCCGCGCCTGCTGCGTCCGGGATTGCTCGGCATCACTGAGTTGGAAGCGGTGATCGGTTCGTTGGCTGGCGCTCGCTCCCTTACGGTCGCGGCTCAGAGTGAGCCGGAACTGTTGCGGTCGCCGGGTCAAATGCCGCGTCATTATGCTCCGCGCACGCCGCTGGAATGCATCGAGAGGGGAAGGGAAGAACGAATGGCTGTCCTGCTGGGCGATGGTCGCCGCCTCGGCTGGGTGACGTTCGCCGATGCCGGCCAAGCGCCGCCGTCCGGTGTGGTGCTTCGTATGCTGCCGGCCGATCCCGCCGGCTACGCCGCCCAGTTGTACGCGGTTTTGCATGAACTCGATGAGGCCGGATTGGATCGCATCCTCGTGATGCTGCCGCCAGACAGCGACGATTGGCTGGCGGTGCGCGATCGGCTGCGACGTGCTGCGGCGGAGGGTTGATCCCAATACTTCTCTCGCCGATGTTCTTGACATCCCTCACTCTCCATTGTATCTTCATTGTAGAAACAAGGAGACGTTGATGAAAGCTCGTGTGCAGAAGTGGGGGAATAGTCTCGCCGTTCGCATCCCCAAGTCTTTCGCGATCGAGGCACGCCTTACGGAAAATACACCGATCGAGTTATCTCTTGTTGATGGCAAGGTAATCGTCCAGCCCATCGCCCAACCGCAGCCCACCCTGGATGAATTGTTGCGCGGCGTGACGGATGAAAACTTGCATGACGAGTGGGACACCGGGCCGGCAGTCGGCAAGGAGGTCTGGTGAGCCGCAAAAAACCGTATATTCCGGATCGCGGCGACGTAGTCTGGATCACCCTCGATCCGCAGGCCGGTCACGAGCAGGGAGGACGCCGCCCGGCTCTGGTCCTGTCGCCCGCCGCTTACAATGGCCGCGTGGGCTTGGCACTGTTGTGCCCGATCGCGGGCCAAGCCAAGGGGTATCCGTTCGAGGTTGATGTGCCCGAGGGACTGGAGGTAACGGGCGTGGTGTTGGCGGATCATATGAAAAGCCTCGATTGGCAAGCGCGAACGGCTTCCCGAATATGTGTAGTTCCGCAAGAGGTCGTGGCTGCGGTGATAAGCCGGTTCAATACTCTGCTCGCAGGGTAGCCGGACAGCGACCGGGTTGGCCGTGTGCGATCGGCTGCGACGTGCCGCATCGACTTGATGCCATCCGAGGTCGTTGGCCAAATAGCGTTTCCAAGGGCATCTCGTTACAATACCGTGTAGGTTCCTTCCATTCCCGTGGTTTGACGATGTGAGGGCGTCATGGAGAATGCAACGATGGGCAAAGTACTCGTAACGGCGAAGATCGAGAATTTGCATGATCTGTTTGAGACTCAAGTAGGCAAACTTGCCGCCGACAAGATTCGAAGCGTCGAGGCAACTGATGCCCTAGTGGACACGGGAGCGACTATGCTATCCATGCCGAAGCGATTGATTTCCCAACTGGGCCTGCATCTGTTTCGCGCACGGCCAGTGCGAACCGCTGCGGGTCCGGCGACAGTTCAGGTTTACGGCGCCGTTCGCTTGACGATCCAGGGACGCGATTGCACCAGCGATGTCACGGAATTGCCGGACGATTGCCCCGTACTCATCGGTCAAATAGCGCTGGAAGCACTCGATTTCGTCGTCGATCCCATCGCCCAGCGCCTCATTGGCAATCCCGCGCACGGCGGCGAACAAATCATCGAGTTGTATTGAAATAATCCAGGGCAATTCTGCCTGTATTGTGGAACCGCCTCGTGCCGATAGAGAGGAAGAGGCATCTTCCCACTGCCGCGGCAAGCGAGGCACCATCATGGGTTTCTTCTCTGGGCGAGTCACCTTCGGCCGCTATCGAGTCAAGGGGCGATCGCCGGGCATGTTCGGCCCCAAACACCTGGAACGTCTGCAAACGCACGCCATCGGCAAACAGAAAATCGTCACCGCCGACGGCGTCGAAGCCGGCTGGACCGCCGGCGACCATCTGCTCGATACCTCGTTCGATCTGGCGAAAAACATCGTCAACGACGTGCTGCACTTCTGTCTGCGCGTCGATAGCATGCGCCTGCCCGGCGACCTGCTGCGCGCTTACACGCAGATCGAATTGCAAGGATTGGCAGCCGGCAATCCGAGCGGTATCCCCAGCGCCCGCCAGAAGCGCGAAGCCCGCGAGTTGGCCCGCGAAAAGCTCGAAGAGGAAGCGCGCGATGGTCGTTTCATCAAACGCAAAGTCTATCCGCTGTTGTGGGACGCTCTGTCCAACGAACTGCTCGTCGGCACCACGTCGGTGACGGCGCCTCGATCGGCTGCACACGCTGTTCGAGGACACGTTCGGCCACGGCTTCGAGCCGCTGGGAGCCGGCCAGCAAGCGTTTCGTCTGTCCGAGCCGCGCCAGCAGACGCGCGGCGTCGATGACGCCATGCCGGCGCCGTTCGTGCCCGGCTCCTCGCCGTCCGAGGTCGCCTGGATTCTCGATGAGAACAGCCGCGACTTTTTAGGTAATGAGTATCTGCTGTGGCTGTGGTACATGCTCGATTCGGAATCGGACACGATTTCGCTGAGTGACGGCTCGGAGGCGGCGGTGATGCTGACGCGCACGCTGATGCTGGAATGTCCGCGCGGCCAGACCGGCCGCCAGAGCATCAGCAGCGATGGGCCGACGCGCCTGCCGGAAGCGCGCCGCGCCATCCAGGCCGGCAAGCTGCCGCGCAAGATCGGCCTGACGGTTGTGCGTCACGATTACCAGTACGAGTTGACGCTGCAAGCCGAGACGCTGGCCGTCAGCGGATGCGCGGTTGCCGGCGCCGGAAGCCAGCGAGGAACGCGCGCGGCTTGAGGAACGCATTACGCAGCTGCGCCATCTGCTGGAGACGCTCGATCTGCTCTACGATGCGTTCGGCGAAAAACGGGCCAGCGATCAGTGGTCGAAGGAACTGGCGAAGATGCAAAAATGGCTGTGCGCGAGAACGCGGCCGAGTATCGGCGGTCGGATGAGGTGTATCAATCGTCCATTTCCCGCATTTTCGCCACAAGTCCTTTCATCTGCCGCCGCATTTCTTCTGGCGGCAGATGAATCCGCTGGCCGTGGCCGGGTAAGATCCACTCGAACGGCAAGCCGCTCAGCCGAGCCATCGATTCGATTTGTCGCGGCCACGAATACCAACAATAATCGTGATACGCTTCCAATTGACGTTCATGACGATCCCAAGCCAAATGGTCGCCCGTGAACAAAAAACGATCGCGGAAAAGCAGAACGCAATGGCCCTCTGTGTGTCCCGGCGTCGGCACCGCCAAAAACTCCGGCGCCAGTGGAATCGGCTCCTCGCCATCGAACACACTTTCAGCGTCGGGCTGCGATGCCAACTCGGCCCGGTGAATGTAGTGCCGGCTGCGAAAATGCCGTGCGTATAACTGGGCGTCGGCTACGTCGTCGCGGTGTGTCAGAAAAATGTGCGCGACGCCGCCTAGCGACTCGAAGCGGCGAACGAGGCGCGGCAGGAACTTCGGCGAATCGATTAGCCAATTGCCCGCCGAATGGCGGACGAAGTAGCTGTTGCCGCCGAAAGACTTCGGCGAGTTGAAGCCGCAGTAAAAGACGGCATCCTCGATGGCCAACGGGAAATCGTCCAGCACGGATTGCGGTTTCGCGCCTGTCAAACAGCCGATGGAGCCGGTGGGGCAGCAGACAAGGGCGTGCAAAGATTGGCGTCGTTCCTCCAGTGTCACGGGTTGGCGGCGGACGAAAGCGTGATCGGCGGCCTCGCCGAAAACAGCGGGGGCGAGTTGCCGGCACGTATCGCAGTCAATGCAGGTCGCGTCTACGAAAAAGTCGCCGGAGACGTTCTCCGCGACGCTCTTTTTGAGGTTCGCCATCGTCACCTTCCCGTTTCGCCGGCGAACCGGCAGCGTTAGCTGCCAGGTGGTGCCATAACCCGGCAGCTAACGCTGCCGGTTCGCCAATATCATTTTACGGGCGCGGGCCGGAAGAAGAAATCCGCCGCCGCATTTGCCCAGAGTGCTAGAGTAGGGTATCAGCCGATCGACGCGCGGGGGTGAGTCGGACGAGCTGGCTCTGCTTGGAGTGGCCGATGAACGGGGGAGAGCAAGAGTGGTGGTACGCCCTTCCCGATGATGGGCAGGTGTTCCCCGAACACCTAATCGGCACGGTTTGGAGCTACCTGCAATGGTCGCGGGCCGATCACCTCCGGCCCCGTTCCGAGACGCAGCTGGCGAACCTGATCTATCCGGCGTTTCAAGCTAGTTTGTGTTCGGAAGAAGGCCGACAAGTGCAGCTGCGCGTCGCCTTCAATCCTAAGCCCAAACGGTTCACGGTGCGCTTTGACGAGCCGCTGCCCTGCACGGCAGGCCAGCTGGTGAAATTGGCGCCGACCATCGGGTTAGGATCGCGCTGGCTGGTGGCCATCCCCGACGACGCCACGAAAAGTCAGGTGCGCGTGGCCGGTATTCTCGACCCCGACATCCTTCCCATCGACCGCACGCTTCGACAACGCGGCAATGGCTTGCTCTACTACCCCAACCAATTTCAGGGCTTGAAAGTCACTGTTCTGGGAGCCGGATGGGTGCGCGTGACGATTGACGCCGAGAGTTTTGATTTACGCAATTGTTGCCTGCGGCAGCGGTTGGTCGTGGGCCGGATCAAGTATGTCGCCGACTGGTTCCGCGAAGCCACTCAAGGTCTGACCATAAGGGATCAGCACGTGGGCACGGGGTTGGTGTGCCGATTGATCGTCAACGTCCTCGCCAAGCTGAGCGAAGCGCGACACGGCGGATGTTTGCTGATCTTGCCCGATCGAGTGGAATTGTCCTCGCTGCCCCTGAAAATCAAGTACCGTCTCGATTCGGACATCCTGCGCACGGCGATCAAGGAGCGGGCTTTCGCCGAACCGAGCCACCTTGTTCCCGCCGGCGGGACGGGACGGACCATGCCCGGCAATCCCGCTCCGCTGGTTCACGATGATTCGACGCTGGCAGATGCTTTGTTGCTGGACCGCGATCTGACTCAGGTGATTGATTTCGTGGCCTCTCTGGCCACGGTTGACGGCGCCGTCTTGCTGTCGCGCGATCTGCGGCTGCGCGGCTTCGGCGCCGAGATCACTTCCAGCCGGCTTACTTGCGAGGATGAGTGGGTTGAATTTGACGATCATCCGGAACCGTTGGGCAAGCCAGCGCCCGAATCGCTGTCCGCCTTCGGAATGAGGCATCGATCCGCCATCCGCTTCTGTCAAGAAGTACCGGGAACGATGGCCTTCGTCATTTCTCAAGACGGCGGCATTCGCATGTTCCACAGCGTCGAAGGACGTGTGCGGCAATGGGTGGAACTATCCGCCGAGGAATGGTGAGCAAAGCGTCCTCGCACGGACTTCACTCAGTGGCATCCGCGTCCTTGTCCGCCTGCTCGCTCAACTCTTCCTCTTCCTCTTCGCCGGAGGTATCGAAGGTATCGACGGCGACATCGCGCAGCAGCACGAGGCTGGCGGCGACGCCGAACAGCGTGGCGACGGCATTAGGATGAGTGGAGTCCGCGAAAACGCCATCAGCGGCCTGGATCTGCTCGGCCGTGGGAGCGGGCAGGGTAATTTCGCCGGGGGACGGCGGTTCCGCGGATGGCGTCGTGGCTTGCGTGGCGGCGACCAGGGGCGGAACGACGGTAGAAGCTTCATGGATCATGGGATCATCTCCATCAGGCGACATCTCTATTATACCACTCGCGGTAGAGAAATAAATCCGTCAATGACGACGCGGCAGAGCCGCGCGACGTGTTCCAAAGCAACGGTCGCCAATAACCCCCTAATCTTCAGACGGCAAGGTCGTTCGCGTTGGCGTTGATCGTCACCCTGGGAGTCGGTTCAAGGCTCCGGAGGCGGAGTCGCCGCACGACGAACAGCAACAGAAATCCACCCGACGCTATCGAAGGTAGGATAATCCAAAAACGCGCGGCGGCATCCGCCCAGAAGGACGGAGGATGACCGACGACCAAGGCGATGCCGTCCCAGCGGTAGTTTTTCTGAAACCATTCCGGCGAGCAGTCGAGTAATCCGTAGTTGTTGTCGAAAACAACGAGCCGTCCTTCATCCCGTCCGGTAAGCGCGACGTAATGGCTACCGTTGACGTGGAGAATCGCGGGGAGGTTCCAGCGGCGTAACGTCTCCACATCCGCCCGCACGGCTTCGACTTCTAGCCCATACTCCTGCCCCCATTTCCACAAATCGGCAGCCTTGGTGCCTCGCGCATCAAGCGGTGCCGCCCGCTGATGTAACTCGCGGATACTGGCGAAAGGATAGCCGCCGGCTTTCGCGCACAGGTACAAGCTATGCAGACCGCAAGTCTGCGAAGGCGTGGGAACCATGCGAGCGCACACCCGGACATCCGATTCCTCTGCTCGGACAATCGAAGGGATTGCCAGCGGAAGAGAAACAAGCGCAACGGCTACCAACGCACTTCGAGCGGGATGAGTTGTGAACACGGCTTTGTTATCCTCAGCGTAATCGGAGCAGATCCGGAGGAGCGAATCTTCGTGCGATCCGCTACCAACGTGATGACCTTCTTGCCAGGAACATCGCGAGCCGACCAAGTGAACGGATGCTGGCCGACATCAACATCGCCCAATTCAATTGGATCGCCTCGTACATCCGAGACGTAGAGTTGGCCGGTGAACTTCTCGTCTTTGCCGGAGCGCTTCAAATAAAGCGGATCTGGGGCCACGCGAATGCGGGGCACGACCTTCAGCAGAACCTCAATCCGAATGTCGGCTTGGTTGAGGTCGTTTGTTTTCACGACGACTTCATCGCGGTAATTGCCGGCAGTCAAGCCTTGGCCGGACGTACTCGCCTCGAAGGTATGTCGCCAGCCAGGCAAGTAGACGGTGGGACGTTCGACCGTCACGGCCTTGATGCGCGAGGAAAGGACGTGTGGCTCGCTGAGCGAGATGGCTTTGGAACGGTAGTCCATGACGACCACTTGGGCCGCGCGATTTTCGCCCGGCGTCAACTGGAGGTGGACCGGGTTGGGCATTACCATGATGTCCGGCTTGTGGTTCACGATGAACACCGTCTGCACTTCCTCGCTGCGGCCTTGCTCATCTTGATATTTCACGGTGATGGAGAACCCTTTAGCTTCACGCGGTTGCCGCCTCATGTCGATGGTGATGGGAATGTCGCCTTCCTCACCCGGCTGGTAGATTCGCTTGGACGGCTCGACCATCGTACATTGGCAGGAGGGCTTGATTTCCTTAATCGTGACGGCCGAATTGCCGCGGTTTTGAAAGCGGAATGAGTAGCGGAAATCTTCCTTCACGGCCTCGAACATCGAGGGGTGCGGGAGGAAAACAACGGCGGTTTTCGCGGTCTTCATCATGTCATCGCTCTCTGCCGGAGCGGAATCGAGGATAACGGATTTGCCGCCATCCCACCGATAAACGGCGGCAAAGCAGGCGATGCCGACTCCGAGAGATAGCGCGATGAGGATGGCATAACGGTACAGGAAGCGGAATAAGTTAGCCATATCTCGGCCCCTCCAGAAGATGTCTCGTGGTTTATTACGCAGCGGGCCGTCGTCTCCATCGCCTTATGAGGGCGATTGCGATGGCAAGGAATCCGACTGCTGTGCCCCCTGTGATCAGACCATAGAGCCATTGGCGCCAGGGGAAAACAGAGGCTGGCGTAGAAATCTTCGACATGCCGGCAATCGTATCGAGAACACCTTGAACTTGTTCGGGACTGGTGGTGATCGTCTTCAAGTCCACATCGTTGTAAACCGCGTCCGAGTCGACCTTCGCCTCGGATTGGAGATCGGGGAACTTGCGGATGTCCGTCTCGATGGATTGAGCCTTATAATTGAACTCTTTAATGGGAAAGCGGACATTGGGCTGCTCGCGCTTTCCGCCGTAACTCGTACGGGTTCCACTCTCGAGGTAAGCGACTCCTTCGATTTCCCGATAAGTGCAATCATGCACCTTCCAAACGGTGCCGATAGTTGGAGAAATAACTTCGCGCGACTTGACTGCATAAGAATGTGTGGGATATAGGTAGATTCGATTCCGCCACTTGCTTTTCTTTGCCTGAAGCTCAATGAGGCAAAGCCGTTCCCCATCGACCAGCTCGTCATCCTTGAAGGCTGTTAGATCGTATATTTCTCCCTTCGCTGTCGATTTTAAATCGGTCAACACGTTTTCCTCATCATTGATGTCTGAGGGAGAAGCAACGCCATTCTCATAAAGCAGGGACATGCCTCGCTGGGAGGAAACCTGGACATACTTCGGAGAGGCAATGGAGATGGCTTTCTGCCCATCGAAGACGAAAATCGACGGCTTCTGCCTGTCGGTTAAATCCCATAGCTTGCCTCGTGTCATCGGTCCCGAGACTTTCTGGAACCGAAGCGAGCCTTTCCTCACGTAGTCAACGGTGTTCTCGAACCGCAAATCCTTCAGGCCGCTCAGTTCACGCTCGGGCATCCGTTGTCGCTTTCCAAAGCCCTTTCGGAATTCAGCCGAAATATAAGTCTTCAGCTTGTACTTGTACCAAACAGGATCCTGGCTGAATGGCACGGACTTTAGCCTCAAACATTGAGCAGAGAAAGGGTTAGCAACAGATGGCCTGCCTTGCTAGAGTGAGGGTGATAACGATCCTCAAACCGCAAGGAGGCCATCTCATGGCTCATCGTACTTCCCCTTCGCCCCTCTGCCAAGTCGCCCGACTCCGCCATCAATTCACCCACGACGCCGCCCTGCCCTTTGCCGACATCCTGCCGGCCGATCAGGTCCAGCAGGCCGTCCACGACGAACAAGTCCGCTTCCGCAATCGACTCTTTAGCCCCGCGGTGACCTTGTGGATGTTCCTCTCCCAAGTCCTCGACGCCAGCCATTGCTGCCGCCAAGCCGTCGCCCGCTTCCTCGCCTGGCGGCTAGGCCAAGGACTCGCCCCCTGCTCGGCCGACACCTCCGCCTACTGCAAAGCGCGTGGCCGCCTCCCCGAAGCCGTACTCGCCCGCCTGGTCCGCCAGACCGGCCAACGGACGCACGACCGGATGCCGGCGGCCTGGCGTTGGGCGGGACGCGCCGTGAAAGTGGTGGACGGCACCACGGTCTCCATGCCCGATACGCTGGCCAACCAACAGGCTTTCCCCCAGTCGCGCGCCCAGAAGGCCGGCGTCGGTTTCCCCCTGGCCCGCATGGTGGTGCTGTTCTCGTTGGCGGTGGGCACCGCCCTGGACGCCGCCTTCGGCCCCTATCGTGGCAAGCAGACCGGCGAATTGTCCCTGTTCCGGCAACTGCACGACCGGCTGGAGGCCGGCGACATCCTGTTGGCCGACCGCCACTTCGGCTCCTTCTGGGAACTGGTTCTGGTGCGCGAGCGGGGCGGCGATGTAGTCACGCGGCTGCACCAACACCGTAGGGCCGACTTCCGGCGTGGCCGGCGGCTGGGATGCGGCGATCATGTGGTGAGCTGGGCCAAGCCCGCGCGGCCGGAGTGGATGACAGCGGAGGAATACGTCCGACTGCCGGAGACCCTGGCCGTCCGCGAGTTGCGTGTGTGTGTGACGCGGCCAGGCTACCGCACCCGCGTGCTGATCGTCGCGACGACGCTGCTGGATGCGGATGTTTTCTCCACGAGGGAGGTGGCGTTGCTGTACCGCGTGCGTTGGTTTGCGGAGTTGGATCTGCGGGCGCTCAAGGCGACCTTGCCAATGGGCATCCTGCGGGGCAAGACGCCCAGCATGGTGCGTAAGGAGGTCTGGGCGCACCTGTTAGCCTACAACCTGATTCGCGGGCTGATGGCGGATGCGGCGTCCGAGGCCGGTCTGCTGCCGTGGCAGTTGAGTTTTGCGGGAGCGTTGCAAACGGTGGTGGCCTTCGCGCCGTTGGCGTGGGCCTGGGAGGAGGAGTGGGAACCGATCGGCGTCGCATTGCGGGTGGCGTTGCGTGAACACCGTGTCTGCGAGCGGCCGGGGCGTGTTGAGCCGCGGGCGCAGAAGCGACGACCCCAGCATTACCCATTGCTCACCGAGCCGCGCGACCAAGCCCGAAGTCGCTTGATCCAAGGACGTTGTGCCTAAAGTCCGTGCCATTCTACCCTGCGCTCGTAATGCTCGCATTTGTCCTGTAGTTCTTCAGCAAGCCGCAGAAGTTTTTCCGATTCTTGATACAGATTGCCACTTCCTTCCCGATCCATGAGCGGCTCATCGTTCACTATGGACATGGCGTCACCTCTGGCGTTAGCCGCAGTAACTTCTCAAGAGTTCAAGAAACTGGACCAAGTAGGCGTCACGCGATGTCTGGTCGATCTGGGGGAATTCCGTTTTCCCGTTCCAAGTAAATTCTTCCAGCCCGTTTCATCCCTTCATCCTCGTGTTCCGAGCCATCTTTTACATTTTACCAAATCAGCAATCCTGCTCGCCAGAAAACCACAGGATTTCGACGACGCAAGATCGCTTTCTAATAAGCCTTGGCGAACACCACGCGGCCTTCCGATGGTTGGCCCGTCACCATGCACTTGCCGGTTTCCTTCTGACGATCAAACGGGATACAGCGGATGGTCGCCTTCGTCTCGGCGGCGATACGGTCCTCAGTCTCGCGCGTGCCGTCCCAGTGCGCCAGCAAGAAACCGCCCGGTTCCTCGATCTTCTTCTTGAACTCGTCGTAGGAATCGACCTCCTGCGTGTTGTCATCGCGGAATTTGCGGGCGCGCTCGAACAACGCCGTCTGCATCGCTTGCAACATTTCGCCGACGCGGCCTGCGGCCGCGGTCAGCGGCACGTTCATCTCCTTCGCTTCTTTACCCGGCAAATCGCGGCGCGCCAACACGCAAGCGCCTTTGGCGAGGTCTTTTGGTCCCAATTCGACGCGCACCGGCACACCTTTCAACTCCCATTCGTTGAACTTGAAGCCCGGCTGATATTGTTCGCGGTCATCGACGCGCACCGTCACCGGCTCGTAGTTGAGCCATTCGCGCAGCGGCAAATCGCGGATGCTTTGCGCCAGTTTGTTCGCCGCTTCCAGCACGGCGGATTTCTCCTCCGCCGTCTTGTAGATCGGCACGATGACGGCGTGAATCGGCGCCAGCCGCGGCGGCAGCAGCAAACCTTGATCGTCGCTGTGCGTCATGATGAGACCGCCGATCAAGCGCGTGGACACGCCCCAGCTCGTCGCCCAGGCGTATTCGACTTTGCCTTGCTGATCCTGGAATTTCACGTCGAACGCCTTGGCGAAGTTTTGGCCGAGGAAATGGCTTGTGCCCGC
The DNA here is from genome assembly GCA_963835245.1 of uncultured Planctomycetota bacterium. Taxonomy (GTDB): domain Bacteria; phylum Planctomycetota; class Planctomycetia; order Gemmatales; family Gemmataceae; genus JAJPHU01. The sequence goes on along the minus strand of CAWIEZ010000008.1, from coordinate 708,200 downwards.
TTGCAGAGCTTTTTTGTCCTGCATCATCGCTTCGATGCAGAGCGTGTAGACGGCGCCGGGAAACTTTTGTCCCTCGCTCTTGGGACCGACCAGCACCGGCATCGCCATCCACTCCTCGGCGAAGGTGCGATACACCTCGACCATACGGCGCGTCTCCTCCTCGGCTTCCGCTTGCGTGGCATGGGCGGTATGGCCTTCCTGCCACAAAAACTCGGCGGTGCGCAGGAACAAGCGCGTGCGCATCTCCCAACGGACCACGTTGCACCACTGATTGATGAGCAGCGGCAAATCGCGGTAGCTCTGCACCCAAGTGCGGTAGCTGTTCCAGATGATCGTCTCAGAGGTCGGCCGCACGATCAGCGGTTCTTCCAACGCCGATTCCGGATCAACCTCGATGCCGCCGCCGGGGACGGCTTTCAGACGATGGTGCGTGATGACGGCGCATTCCTTGGCGAAGCCCTCGGCCATCTGCTCTTCGCGGGCCAAAAACGACTTGGGAATAAACAGCGGAAAGTAGGCGTTGACGTGGCCGGTATCCTTGAACAAGCGGTCCAGGGCACGCTGGATTATCTCCCAGATGGCGTAGCCGTGCGGCTTGATGACCATGCAGCCGCGCACATCGGAGTTCTCGGCGAGGCCGGCGCGGTTGACGATGTCGAGATACCACTGCGAATAATCCTTGGCTCGGCTGGTAATTTTCTCGGCGGCCATGTCGGCTCCTGTGTCTGAGGTTCGCGTTTGGTGCGATTATAGATGACGGACACAGGAAGACCAACGGAGGTGCGCTCGCGGCGATTTCACACTTTCGCCATCGTCGCCGGCAGTTGCGGCCCGCCCGCCTCGATCTCGGCGCGGAACAGATTGTAGACCTTGCGTTTGGCGATGCGATCCGCCAGGCGCGGAAACAAACGATTGACCAACACGATGAGCCGGCCGCTCAGCGATAGGCACACTTCACGGTGGCCGCGCTGCAGCGCGGCCACCGTCGCCTCGGCCACCGCCTCGGCGGTCATGCCGCGCAGATGATCCAGTTGCAGCGCCGCCTTCTGCTCTAGCATGTTGTGCGAAAAATTCGTCTGCGTCAGTCCAGGACAGACGAGAAGCACGTCGATGCCGTCCTTGGCCAACTCGGCGCGCAGCGCCTCGCTGAAACCCTGCACGGCGAACTTGCTGGCCGAGTATTCGCTGCGCCGGAATGCCGCGCTTGCCGGCGATCGATGAAATGTTGAGGATGGCCGGCGTCGTGCCCAGGCGCAACAGCGGCAAGAATTGCCGGGTCGTCTCGGTCAGGGCGAAGAAATTGACTTCCATGATTTTGCGCAGACGTTCCGAGCTAACCTCGGCGAAATGGCCGGTGGCACCGATGCCGGCGTTGTTGACCAGCACATCGACGCCGCCGAAGTGGCGCAGCGCCGCTCCCGCCATCGCCTCGCGGTCGGCGCGAACGGTGATGTCGGCGCGAACCGTCTCGATGATGCCGTCGGCCGCGCGGACCTTTTGGGCCAGTTCGGTCAGCAGCGTCTCGGAACGCGCCGCCGCCAACACGCGCGCACCGCGCTTCGCCGCCGCCTCCGCTAAGGCACGACCGATGCCCTGCGAAGCGCCGGTGATGACCATGCGTAAGCCGTTCAAATTGCGCCGCTGCCCCATGTCTCTCTCCCCCTAGAAGGTCTCCGCAGCGAATCAATTGTGCAACCGAAACGACGATCGGGCCAAATGGAGAGAGATGGGGAAGAAGGAAAATGTCGGACGGAAGTAACGACGGCAACGGTTAGGATGAAAATGGACGGCAGCTTTATCGAACAGCTTGCTCGAATACAATAGATGGCTATCAGCGATTATGAGGCACCGCGAAACGGCAAGCCGTGTCGCCGTTCTGTTCGGTAAACCGAACGTCACCTTTGAAGACGAGGACAACTTCGATGAGCAGACCATTCCTTTGCGTGGCAATCGGAATCGCCCTGGGCGCGGCGGGACTGGCGTTAGCCCAGCAGACCGGCCCAGACAAGGGACCGAGCAGAGGCAAAATCAAGACGCTGCTGGAGCAGGAGTTGAAGGAGAAGCTGAACGACAAGCAGGGCAAAATCGTGGTGTTGGAATTGGAAAGCGCGCCCGAGAGCGGAAGTCGGCCACATCGGCATCCGGGTCCGGTCGTCGGCTACGTCCTCGACGGCGAGTTGGAGGTAGCGGTCGATGATGGGCCGGTCAAGGTCTACAAGAAAGGCGAGGTTTGGTTTGAACCGGCCCGCGCCCTGCATCGCGTCAACCGTAACCCCAGCAAGACCAAACCCGCTCGCTTCCTGGCATTCATGCTGATGACCACGGATGACAAGCATCTTGTCCTACCCGCGAAGGAATGAAGAGGCAGCGGCTTCCCTGCCATTCCGACAGATCCACGTTCCTCCCTGCGCAAACTTGGCAGGGAGAACAGTACGGTTCTTTTCGCCGGTTTCGACGCAAGTCTTTACGAGGAAAAATTTAGCGTCTCATCTGCCATTCGGGCATGAGACTTGCTAATCGGTTAGCGCACACGATGGACTTTTTCACGACAGGACTTCGGGAGGAGTTTCATGAAAATCAAACCGCTGGGCGATCGGATTGTGATCCGTCGCTTTGAGGCACAGGAGAAGACGGCCGGCGGCATTATTCTGCCGGACTCGGCCAAGAACAAACCGCAGAAGGGCAAGGTGTTGCATGTCGGTCCTGGCCGGCTGCTCAAAGACGGCAAACGTCAGCCGCTCCAGGTCAAAGAGGGCGACGTGGTGCTGTTCACCAACTGGGCCGGCGACGAGTTCAAGGAGAGCCGCGGCGAAAACATTCTCCTCATGCGCGAGGAAGATGTGTTGGCGGTGCTGGATGAATGATCCCGATTGCCGGCCCGCAGTTCGCCAGCAAGGATTGTTCCCTTGCTGGCGCTGCGGGCTGGCAAGCAACAATTTCGACATCAATCGCGTTCACGACATTATCTAATGGGAGGCAAGATGGCTGCCAAGCAGATTGCATTCGATCAGGAAGCGCGGGAAGCGATGCGTCGGGGCATCGCCAAGCTGGCCCGCGCCGTCAAGGTGACGCTCGGTCCCAAGGGCCGAAACGTCATCTTGCAGAAATCGTTCGGCTCGCCGACGGTCACCAAGGACGGCGTCACCGTCGCCAAGGAGATCGAGCTGGAAGACAAGTACGAGAACATGGGCGCTCGCATGGTCAAGGAAGTGGCCAGCAAGACCAGCGACGTGGCCGGCGACGGCACTACCACCGCCACCGTCCTCGCCGAGGCCATTTTCAATGAGGGGCTTCGTGCCGTCGTCTCCGGCGCCAATCCCATGCTGATGAAGCGCGGCATCGAGCGGGCCGTCGAGGACATCGTCGCCAAGCTCCAAGGCCATGAAGATCGACGTCAAGACCAAGAAGGACATGGAGAACGTCGCTTCGGTCGCTTCCAACAACGACCGCGAGATCGGCCAAGATCATCGCCGAGGCTATGGACAAGGTCGGCAAGGACGGCGTCATCACCGTCGAGGAAGGCAAGGCTCTGCAAACCTCGCACGAGTTCGTCGAAGGCATGCAGTTCGATCGCGGCTACCTGTCGCCGTACTTCGTCACCGATCCGCAAAAGATGGAGTGCGAGTTGGAAGACCCGTACATCCTCATCTACGAAAAGAAGATCACCAGCAACAAGGATCTGGTGCCGGTGCTGGAGAAGGTACTCAACCAAGGCAAGCCGATCCTGATTCTCGCCGAGGAGGTCGAGGGCGAGGCGTTGGCGACGTTGGTCATCAACAAGCTGCGTGGCACGTTCAAATGTGCCGCCGTCAAGGCGCCGGGCTACGGCGATCGCCGTAAGGCCATGTTGGAGGACATCGCCATCCTGACCGGCGGCAACGCCATCTTCGAGGATCTCGGCATTCAACTGGAGACGGTGCGTCTGGATCAGCTCGGCCGGGCCAAGAAGGTCAAGATCGACAAGGACAACACGACGGTCATCGAGGGAGCCGGCAAGAAGCAGGCCATTCAGGGCCGTATTCAGGCGATTCAGCGCGAACTGGAGAAATCGACCAGCGATTACGACAAGGAAAAGCTGAGCGAACGGATCGCTAAACTCTCCGGCGGCGTGGCCAAGATCAACGTGGGTGCGGCCACCGAGAGCGAGATGAAGGAGAAGAAAGCGCGTGTCGAGGATGCCATGCACGCCACGCGGGCGGCGGCTCAGGAAGGCGTGCTGCCCGGCGGCGGCGTGGCGCTGTTGCGGTCCTCGGCCGGACTCAAGCCGCCCAAGGATCTGGCGCACGATGAGGAGATCGGTTACAACATCGTCGTCCGCGCCTGCCGTTCGCCGATCCAGCAGATCGCCGAGAATGCCGGTGAGGACGGCGCCGTGGTCATGAACAAGGTGATGGACAACAAGGACAACAACCACGGTTACGATGCCCGGCTGGATCGCTACTGCGACATGGTTAAGGAAGGCATCATCGATCCGACCAAGGTGGTGCGTTCGGCGCTCCAGAACGCGGCCAGCGTGGCGACGCTGCTGCTGACCAGCGATGCGCTGGTGGCCGAGCTGCCCAAGGAGGAGAAGAAGCCGGCCGGCGGAGGCGGCGGTTACGACGATATGTATTAAGCCGCTTGCGGCTTTGCAATCAGACGCCGCCGTGCGGAGGAATTCCCTCCACGCGGCGGCGTCTGATTTTTGCTACCGAAATGCTTGTCGAATGATGGAGCGTTGCGGTATGATTTTCTTTATCGATGTTTTTTACCAAGGAGAGGATCATGCTGACCGTTGACGATATTCGAGTACGTGCTCGACAGCGTCCTTTCCGGCCGTTGCGCATCGTGACGAGTTCCGGCGAAACCTACGATGTGCTTCATCCCGATCTCATCATGTTTGGCAAACACGATGTCACCGTAGGCTTGCTCAGCAGTGAGCTTTCGACGTACTACGATCAGGTAGCCCGAATCGCCATCATGCACATCACCGCGCTGCACGATCTGCCGGCTGCTGCTCCGCCGCCGGGCAATGGTCAAGCCTGATCGGACGTCTCCGGAAACTCATCCCTCCGCCAAAAACGGATTCGTCCGCATCTCATGTCCCACCGTGGTGACAGGTCCATGTCCGGGATAAACCACCGTATCCGTCGGCAGGGTGAAGAGCTTGCGGCGAATGCCTTCCCGCAGCAGCGCACCATTGCCGCCGGGAAAGTCGTATCGACCAATACCGCCGCGGAACAGCACATCACCGCCGAACACCTGCATCGGCACCCCCTGTAGCACGAAGACAACATGGCCGGGCGAATGGCCGGGAATGTCCAGTACGTCGAAGGTCAGACCGGCCGCCTCGATGCGGTCGCCTTCCTTCACCACCCGATCGGCGGGCGGACTGAGGACCGCGAAGCCGAACGCCGCGCTCAGGTTGGCATCGGCATCGGTGAGCATGGGCGCATCGCCGGTGCCGATGATGAGCGGAGCATCGGGGGCCAGTTGCTTCATGGCTTCGTTGCCGCCGATGTGGTCGGCGTGGCCGTGCGTGTTGAGGATCGCTCGCAAGGTCAAGCCTTCATCGCGCAGACAATCGACGATCAATTCCGGCTGCAAACCCGGATCGATGACCACGCACTCCGTCGAGCCGGGTAGCCAGACCACGTAGGTATTCTCTTCAAACGGCATCGACACGAGTGTGCGGATGTGCGGGGCCGTCGTCATGGTGAAATTCTCCCGATAGTACGGATCGTTCGCGTTGCCCCAGCGGCGCGAGGAGAACAGATTGAACGGGCCTTCTCGTCGTTAATTTCCCCACCTTCGCTGTCTTTTTTACGCCCAGTTGCAAGCGGCGTGTAAATTATACACAGAGAGCGGCGGCGGCGGCAGGGGACATGACGCGCCGACAATCGATGCAAGTCGCTGTCGTTTGGATGTTTCCACTCCTAGGCGCGATAATTGGACCGACTTCCGGGGACGTTGGCACGACAGCTGCGAAAGGAGAGGCCGCCCTGCGGCGACGCGGGGACGGAACGCAGCGAACATTTCACGGGCACCCTGACCAACAGGGGGCGCCGGGGTCGAGCCCGCGCGCGAGAAGGAGCGGCGATCATGTCTATGAGCCTACAAGAACGAGCGATTTCCAGAGATAGCGCGACAGAATTGCGGAAAAACCGCCGATCGCGGCGCTGGCCCTATTACGGTGCAGTCGGCGTCCTCGGTCTGGTTCTACTCGGCGCCGGTCAACCGCCGGTTTCCGCGCCGCCTCCCGCTCAACCGTCCGCGCCGCGCCCATGGACCCAGCCGGCTCGGCCGTCACCACCGTCCCCGCCTCGCCGATGGACGAACCGCTGCGCCTTATCCGCGAAGCGCAAAAGGCGTATCAAGGCGTGCGCGACTACACCTGTCTGCTCGTCAAGCGCGAACGTGTCAACGGTAGGATGCCGCCGGATAACGTCATCGAGATGAAAGTGCGGACACAACCGTTCAGCGTCTATCTACTTTGGCGGCAACCGCGCAACGAAGCCGGGCAGGAAGTTTGCTACGTGGCCGGACGCAACGACGGTAAGATGCGCGTCCATCCCAAGGGCGTGCTTGGCTCGTTCGCCGGTTTCATCTCGCTCGATCCCAACGACCCGCGGGCACGGCAGACCAGCCGCCGCAGCATCACCGAAGCCGGCATCGGCAACATGATCGAGCGCTTCGCCCGCGCTTGGGAGAACGAGCGCCGTCTGAATCTGACAACGCAGGTACAGGTCGCCGAGTACGAGTACAACCGTCGTCGCTGCACGCGCGTCGAAACCATCCACCCCGACAACGGCAACGGTCATTTCCTCTATTACCGCGACGTGATCTACTTCGACAAGGAGACGCATCTGCCGATCCGCTTGGAGTTCTACGATTGGCCGCGCCAGGCCGGCGATACGGGACAACTCGTCGAGGTCTACAGCTTCGCCAACATGCGGCTCAACGTCGGTTTGGGTGATGAGGTGTTCAATCATTGAGTAAGCTTTTTTGGGTAGTGTCTCTATTTGACCGCCAAGAACCGACGTTTTCAGGACTGCGGCGATCAAATTGAGACACTACCCGGATTCCCCCTTGACTCTGGAGCTAGAAAGTCCGATACTAAATGTGGAGACTCGGCTTAGGGGCGGCCTTTGGGTGGCCCCGAAAGCGTTGTCTCTTTTTTTATGCGCGGCCCGCACCATACGGATTCGGAACAAAGAAAATCCCCCAACTCTCGAAGACTTTTCCATCGCGATAACCTTGGCCGTGATATCGAAGGTCGCGCAGCCAGTCGCAAAATTCAAATCGGATCTCCTCGCGGATCGGCTCGTTCATTTCTTGGGACGGCAGACGAAAACACCAGTTCACGCAGTAGATGCATAGGTCGGCCGCCTGCACCGGGTAAGCCATGTCAGAGGATACGAAGAATGGCGTCGGCACGATCCACTGCGTGCGATACCGTCCCGTGGCCGTTTTCGTGAAGTACGCCTCCATCTGCCGAACAAATTTCCGATCGGTCTTTTTTTCGACGGTGTCCATGACGAGCAGGCCGTTCTGTTTTTGCTCTTCGAGAAAGTAGAAGAAGCGTTCCAGTAGAAAGACATGATCTTTTCGCAAATAATCCTCCATTGGGGTGCCTGGATTTTTGCCTGTGCCGCGGGGAATCACACTGGCGAAGAGTACCGCCTCGTGGCTGCGGAGCAATTGGAAGATGCCTCGGGCCATCTCAATGTATGCTTGCCCGTAAGCACAGAATTCTTCGCTGGAGGGATTGGCCTTTTGCAAGCCTTTGGTCAGAAAGGCCCGGCAATGTTTCTGCCGAGCGGCGGTCGCCATCGAGGCGGCTTGGTTGGCGAACTTGAAGCGTTTTTTGTCGAGCAACGTGCTGCCTTTCAGTTCCTTCTGATATTCCGCTAGCGCACAACCGAAGGCGTCTCGCTCTAACCGCTGCATGGCCAGGGCGAAAGGCCAGAGTTGGGAATCCTGCAAAGCTACGCCGCCACGCACTTCATAGGGCATCTGCTTGTGGTCATGCCCGCTCTCGTCGAGGAACAGTAGCCAAGCCATCACACGCACCTTGTCATCGGAGAGCGTTCAACGAGGTTCCGCACCGAAATCCGGTCCCAGGGCGTCGCGCACTTTCGGATCGTCAACGAGATCGGCGAACTCGCGCAGCCAGCGCTGCCTCTCCTCGTCGGAGACGCTCTCCGGCTTGGCGGACGCCTCCGCCGTTGCCGGCTTGCTGCGGCGCTGGCGCTCCCTCTCTTCGAGATAATCCAGGCAACCCAGCACCGGACAGCGACGGCGGCGAGCGGCTTGCTGAAGGCGATGATCGTCGGAAACGATCGTCAACTGTCGAGGCGCCGCATCGCGCTGGATGAGGGTTTCAATCACGTCATCGGCTTCGCGGTCCAGCGCATAGCGGATATGAAGACCGCGATAATCTTCCTCGGCGACAGCGCCCGGCGGCGCTCGGGAGGCATCGAACACCACCGTCACGGCGACGGCATCGGCGCCATGATCGCCGCACAGCCGGCCCAAGAGGGCCAGACGCGCTTTCTCCAAACCGTGCGGGCCGACCTTGCCGACCAGCAGACCCATCGCATGCAGAAGATTGTAGCCGTCGATGAGGTAACGCATGACGCACCTCGCCCAGCGATCGCCCTTCTTCGATTGTGCCAGGGACGGCGGCCGGCGCGAAGACAAAAGAGAGGCGTCGCCCAGGGGCCACGCCTCTACTCTATGGGGAACGGCCAATCGTCGGCCGGCTTAGGGAAGATCCGGCTCCTCGGAAGAAGATTGCTCCTCCGGTTCCTCGGCCGGTATGCGGTAGGTTTCGCCCAGCCAGCGACCCAGGTCGATGGTCTTGCAGCGTTGTGAGCAGAATGGAAAAAAAGGCCATTCCGTCAGGCTCTGCCCTTCCATCCGCCGACCACAGATCGAGCAGGACACCCTTATCATCGGTCGATCCTGTCTAGGACTTGGAGCTTTTCGAGTCACTTTTCTTGCCCTTGCCCCCGCCGTCGCTGGAAGAAGCGCCCTTTGTGCCGGTCGTGCCGTTTGTGCCGTCGGACGACGATTTACTCGTCGATTCTTGTTCGGCCTTGGCTGCCTTCTTGTACGAATCGCTGCGGTAATCCGTTTCGTAGAAGCCGGAGCCTTTGAAGAGGATGGCCGCTCCAGTGCCGAAAACGCGGCGCAGCTTCGGCTTCTTGCACTGCGGACACTTCTTCAGCGGCGCCTCGCTCATCGACTGAAATTCATCGAAGTTATGATCGCAAGCATCGCAATGATATTCGTAGGTCGGCATAACAATTTTTCTCCAAAGACAGCCGCTTGCGGCTTAGCGTAGGTCAGGCTTTCTAGCCTGACGGCCTGACCGTCAGGCTAGAAAGCCTGACCTACGCTAAGCCGCAAGCGGCGTTATTCAGGTTTGTCCGGCGTCGGAGACACAACAACACGCGCCGGTCGAAGCACGCGATCATGCACCATGTATCCGTGTTCCAGTACCTCCTTCACGACGAATGTGACGGGGAATGGGAAAGCACCGGGCTGGATGCTTGCATCACGGCCTGATGCAAATTCGGATCGAACGGCTGACCTCGCGCCTCGATGGGCGTGACGCCGTGGCGGCGGAGGATGTCGAGCAACTGCGTGTGAACCAGGGCCACGCCCTGAACGAGCGGTCCTTTCTCGCCGGCTTGCTCGGCCGCCGCGATGGCGCGTTCGAGATTGTCCAGCGCCGCCAACAGATCGGCGGCCAACGGTGCTTGAGCATAGCGGCGCTCTTCGGTCAGATCGCGCTTCATGCGCTTCTGATAGTTCTCGAAGTCGGCCCGCGTGCGCTGGGCCAAGTCGAGATACTCGTCGCGCTTCTGCTCGGCGGATTGCAGCTTCGGGCGCAGCGTATCGAGATCGTCGAGGACTTGCTCGGCGGCTGTCGGCGGTATTCTGTTCGCTTGTGTTCCGTCATGGCTTGTCAACTCTTGTCCGTCGGCGCCTCCGGCGTGAAGAATTCGCGGATGCGCTCAAGGAAACTCTTGTGTTCGGGCGGTATTTCGGTGCCGTCGATCTCTTCCAACTCGTGAAAGAGTTCTTCCTGCCGCTTCGTCAAGCGGCGCGGCGTGACGAGACGCACGTGAACGACGAGATCGCCGGGCCGGCCGCCGCGCAGATGCGGCATGCCCTTGCCGGCAATGCGAACCTCTTCGCCGCTCTGCGTGCCGCGTTTGAGGGCCTGGCGTGACGAATTGGCCATCCAGCGTCGGCACTTCGATGGGCCGGCCGAGCGCGGCTTGGCTAATCGTCACCGGCACTTCGCAGTGCAAATCCTGACCGTGGCGAACGAACAGCGGATGCTTGCGGATGCGGAGGACGCAGTACAGATCGCCTGGCGGTGCGCCGCGTTCGCCGGCCTCTCCCTCGCCGGTAAAGGCGAATGCTCACGTCGTTGTCCACGCCCGGCGGAATGTTCACCGTCAGCGCGCGTTCGACCTCGACGGCGCCGCGTCCGTGGCAAGTGCGACAGGGATCGGTGATGACCGCCCCCTGTCCGCCGCAAGCACCGCAGGTTTGCTGAATGCGGAAAAAGCCCTGACCCTGGATGACGACGCCGTGACCGTCCGCAGCGACGGCACGTCGCCGGCCTCGTGCCGGGTTTGGCGCCGTTGCCGCCACAGTCGGAACACGACTCCGCGCGGGGAATCTTGATTTCTTTCTGCACGCCGCGCGCCGCTTCCAGCAGATCGATCTCGATGGCCATTTGCAGATCGCGGCCGGGCTGGGGACCGCGACGCCGGCGTCCGCCGAACAGGTCGCCGAGAATGTCGCCGAAAATGTCCATGACCGCATCGGTATTGGCGAAATTCGGCAGGCCGGCCCCTTCCAGACCAGCATGGCCGTAGCGGTCGTAGAGTTGGCGTTTGTGGCGATCGCGCAGCACGTCGTAGGCTTCGGAGGCTTCCTTGAACTTGGACTCCGCCTCGGTATCGCCGACGTTGCGATCCGGATGATACTGCATGGCCAACTTGCGATAGGCCCGTTTGAGCGTGTCCTCGTCGGCGTCGCGCGCACGCCCAGGACTTCGTAATAGTCCCGCTTGCTGGCCATAGGCATAATTGATTTTCCGCTGCGACTTCCACCCGGCAGCTAACGCTGCCGGTTCGCCTGTCTGGGCGAACCGGCAGCGTTAGCTGCCGGGTGGTCCTGACGGCGGATCGCTCCTTTTCGTTATCGAATGGCGCCTTGCACCTTGTTGCCCGGCTCGTCCTCATCGATCTTGGTGATCATCACCTCGGTCGTGAGCATGAGTCCGGCGATGCTGGCGGCATTGACCAGGGCCGAGCGTGTCACACGGGTCGGATCGACAATCCCGGCCTTGTACATATCCACAATCTCGCCCGTGTTGGCATTATAACCGAAGTTGGCCGACTTTTGCCGCGCCACTTCGTCGGCGATGACCGCGCCATCGGTCCCGGAGTTCTCGGCGATGGTGCGCACCGGCTTCTCCAGGCCCGCGCCACGATCTCGGCGCCGAGCTTCTCGTCGCTCTTGAGCTTGTCGGCCAAGCTGTCCACGGCTGGGATGCAGCGCACCAGCGCCGTGCCGCCGCCGGGAACGATGCCCTCGGCCACCGCGGCGCGCGTGGCGTGCAGGGCGTCCTCGACGCGGCCCTTGGTCTGCTTCATCTCCGCCTCGGTGGTGCCGCCGACGCGGATGATGGCCACGCCGCCCGTCAGCTTCGCCAGCCGTTCGCTGAACTTCTCCTTGTCGTACTCGCTCTCCGTCTGCTCCATCTGCGCCCGGATCTGTCCGATCCGTTTTTCGATGTCGCCCTTCTTGCCGGCGCCGTTGATGATGGTGCAGTTTTCCTTCTCGACCTTGATCGTCTTGGCCCGGCCCAGCTGCTCCACCTCGACGTTCTCCAGCTTCAGGCCGAGATCCTCGCTGATGAACTGACCGCCGGTGAGGATGGCAATATCGCCGAGCATGGCCTTGCGGCGATCGCCGAAGCCGGGCGCCTTGACGGCGCACACCTGCAAGACGCCGCGCAGCTTGTTGATGACCAGGGCGGCCAAGGCTTCGCTCTCCACGTCCTCGGCGATAATCAGAAACGGTTTGCCGGATTGAGCGACCTTCTCCAATAAACGGCAGCATGTCGCGGACGTTGCTGATTTTCTTTTCGTGGATGAGGATCAAGGCGTCCTCGAACTCGCAGGTCATGTCCTGCGTGGTGATGAAGTACGGCGAGATGTAGCCCTTGTCGAACTGCATGCCTTCGACGAACTCCAGCGTCGTTTCGGAGGTCTTGCCTTCCTCGACGGTGATGACGCCGTCCTTGCCGACCTTCTCGAAAGCGTCGGCCATCAATTGGCCAATTTTCGGATCGTTGTTGGCGCTGAATGCCGGCGACCTGGGCCATTTCTTCCTTCTTGGTCAGCTTCTTGGACATGCCGTCCAGCGCTTCGACGACGGCTTCGACGGCCTTGTCGATGCCGCGTTTGACGCCCATCGGATTGGCGCCGGCGGTGATGTTGCGCAGTCCTTCCTGATAGATGGACAAGGCCAGAATGGTCGCCGTGGTAGTGCCGTCGCCGGCCACGTCGCTGGTCTTCTGGGCGACGGCGTTGACCAGCTTGGCGCCCATGTTCTCGAAGGGATCGGGCAGGTCGATCTCCTTGCTGACGGTGACGCCGTCCTTGGTGACGGTCGGCCCGCCGAAACTCTTGTCGAGAATGACGTTGCGTCCGGTCGGCCCGAGAGTGATGCCCACGGCGCGAGCCAGCTTATCGGCGCCGGCGAGCAGTTTCTTGCGCCTCGTCGGTATAGAGTAGTTGTTTTGCCATGTACAAATCTCCTCAATGTGTAGCTGCGGACACGGCGAACCGGCAGCGTTAGCTGCCGAGTTCAGAAGCACCCGGCAGCTAACGCTGCCGTGTTCGCCGGGTCGCGGCTAAACAGTTTTTGTTTTACTTAGTGACCTTGGCGAGGATGTCGCCTTCCCGCATGATTTTGATTTCCTTGCCGTCCACTTCGACATCGCTGCCGCTGTATCGGCCATAGATGACCTCATCGCCCTTATGCACGGCCAAGGCCATGCGTTCGCCGTTGTCGCGGAGCTTGCCGGGACCGATGGCCAACACTCGGCCGCGCTGCGGCTTCTGTTTGGCCGTGTCCGGCAACAGGATGCCGCCCGCCGACTTCTCTTCCGCCTCCAGCGGCTCCACTACCACGCGATCGTCCAGAGGTCGAATCCGCAAACTGATGTCTTTTTCTTTCGCCATGATTGTGTCCTTTCCCGAAGTTCGATTACATCATCCCCATGCCACCCATGCCACCCATTCCTCCCATGCCTCCCATGCCGCCCATTCCTCCCATGCCTCCCATGCCGCCGCCATGGTGCGGGTCGTGGTGGTCGTCCGCCTTCTTCTCTTCGGGGATGTCGGCGACCATCGATTCGGTGGTAAGCAACAGGCAAGCGACGCTGGCACCATTCTGCAAGGCGCTGCGCGTCACTTTGACGGGATCGACGATGCCGCGTTTGCGGAGATCGGTGTACTCGCCCTTGTCGGCGTCGTAGCCGTAGTTCTTCTCCTTGCCGCGGCGGATGTTGGCGACGACGACGGAGCCATCGAGGCCAGCGTTCTCGGCGATGCAGCGACACGGCATCTCCAGCACATTCTTGACCAGACGCACGCCCGCCTGTTCGTCTTCGTCGCCGACATCGAACTTGTCGAGGACTTTGCGCGCTTGCAACAGAGCGACGCCGCCTCCGGGCACGATGCCCTCGGCCAAGGCCGCCCGCGTGGCATGCAGAGCATCCTCGTACAGCGCCTTGCGTTCCTTCATCTCCGTCTCGGTGGCCGCTCCGACCTTGACCTGCGCGACGCCGCCGGCCAACTTCGCCAAGCGCTCCTGCAGTTTCTCGCGGTCGTACTCGCTGTCGGTCGTGCCGATCTCGCGGCGGATCATCTCGCAACGGCCCTCGATGGCCTTCTTGTCGCCGGCGCCTTCGGTGATGGTCGTGTTCTCGGCGTCGATCTTGACCTTCTTGGCCCGGCCCAGATCGCTGAGTTGAATGCTCTCCAACTTGATGCCGAGATCCTTGAAGATGGCCTTGCCCTTAGTCAGCGTGGCGATGTCGTCCAACATGGCCTTGCGGCGATCGCCGTAGCCGGGCGCCTTGACGGCGCAGACTTGCAGAATGCCCTTGAGCTTGTTGAGCACCAGCGTCGCCAACGCATCGCCCTCAATGTCCTCGGCGATGAGCAGCAGCGGTTCCTTCTTCTTGGAAATGGTCTCTAGTAGCGGGATGAGATCCTTGGCCGAACTGATCTTCTCCTCGTAAATGAGGATGTACGGGTTTTCCAACTCGCAGGTGACGGTGTCTTGATTGGTGACGAAGTGCGGCGACAGATAGCCGCGGTCGAACTGCATGCCCTGTACGACGACAACTTCGGTATCGGCGGTCTTGCCTTCTTCGATGGTGATGACGCCATTGGTGGCGCCGACGAGCTTCATGGCCTCGGCCAACTTCTTGCCGATCTCGGCGTTGTTGTTGGAGGCGATGGTGGCGACTTCGATGATCTCTTTTTCGTCCTTGGCGTCGATCTTCTCGGCCAACCGCTCCAACTCCTCGACGACCTTCTCGACGGCTTTCCCAATGCCGCGCGTCAGAGTCATGGGATCGTGTCCGGCGGCGATCATCTTGAGTCCATCGCGGTAAATGGCCTCGGCGAGAACGGTGGCGGTGGTGGTGCCGTCGCCGGCCACGTCGCTGGTCTTGCTGGCCGCTTCTTTGACCAATTGCGCTCCCATGTTCTCGTAGGGATCGGTCAGTTCGATCTCTTCGGCCACGGTGACGCCGTCTTTGGTGACGTTGGGACTGCCCCATCCTTTATCGAGCACGGCATTGCGGCCGCGCGGTCCGAGAGTGCAGCGAACCGCCCGCGCCAACTTGCTGACGCCGGACAGCAATTTCTGCCGCGCTTCATCGCTGTAACTGAGCTGTTTGGCCCCCATTCACAGTTCTCCTTTTGCTAGGTTCACTTCCATCTCGATGGCTTATCCGAAAACACGCTCGGTTGCTTGCTCCGAGCGAGTGGCAGTATGGCTCGCCACATCTAGGGAATCTCCTCACTGTTGCGTCACAAACGATAGCAAGCAGCGTGCCACGAAGCGATGTTGTCACAAGTCCTTGATGATAAAATAGTTACGCGAAGGATGCTTCGTTGGTCGGCGAGTGGAAACCGTCAATTTGGCAGAGGGAAAAGTGCCGGCTGACAAAAAGTGTCAGATCACGTCGATGGGATGCAAGGAATGAGTTGCTCATAGGGGGCCCGCCCTTCCACGATGAACGAAATGCCTTCCTGAGCGAGGGAAGGGAGAGCGTAATCCGGCAACCACCCTCTCGCCCGTGGCCCAACTCTTGAACGAGAAGCGGCCCGCCAAGTAGCCCAGGGGCGCGGCGTTTGGAAGCTTCATCGGTAAATCGTATGCAGATCATGCTCAAATTGTACTCGCTCGCTCTGCACCAAGCAAGCGATCCGCTCACATAAAAATGTTTGAAAATGCTTGCTGATTTGGCATTCTGATGGATAAAATTCACCTAGACTCATGCGGATCAATGTCCGGCGAAGGATGGCAACGCCGGCTACCGTCAACGAGACACCCAGGATGGAGTCCCCACCCATGCATCTGCCTCTGGCTCGATCTCCTCTTTATGGCTATCTGGTAGCGGTGTTGGCAACGGCTGGCGTGCTGCTTATCCGCTGTGTGATCTTGTGCGCCGCTTTTTGAATACCACGTTCCGCGGATGAGCTTCCTCGTGGCCGTGACAATCAGTTCGTGGTACGGTGGGCGCAAGGCCGGTCTGTTTGCTGCCTTGTTGAGTGGACTGTGCCTCGCCTACTGCATGGACCCTGCCGGTTCGCTGTACGTGGCAGGGACCGCGGAGCGAATGCAATTGTTCATGTTCGTCCTTGTGTCGGTGACAATCAGTGTGCTTTGCGGTTGGCTGCACACGGCCCGACACCGTATCGAGGCGGCTTATCGGCAACTGGAACAGGAGATCGTGCAGCGGCGCGAAATCGAAGCCATCCAGAAACAAACGGCGGAGTTGTTGAAGGATGCCGACCGTAAGAAGGATGAATTCCTGGCGATGTTGGCCCACGAGTTGCGCAATCCGCTGGCCCCGCTCCGCAATGCTCTGCAAATCCTGCGGCAGGCGGACGGCAACCGAGCCATGGTGGGCAATGCCCGCACCGTCATGGAGCGGCAGTTGGCCCAGCTGACGCGCCTGGTGGACGATTTGCTCGATGTCAATCGCATCAGCCGAGGCAAACTGGAACTCCGCAAGGAGCGGATCGAGTTGGCGCCGATGCTGCGCAGCGCCGTGGAAACCAGCCGCCCCTTGATCGAAGCGGCGGGCCACGAACTGGCGGTGGACTTGCCGGGACCGCCTCTTTTCTTGCACGGCGATTCTACCCGGCTGGCCCAGGTGTTCTCCAACCTACTCAATAACGCCGCCAAGTATACCCCCCAGGGTGGACGCATCGGTCTGAGCGTCGAACGACAAGGCAGCCATGTCGCCATCACGGTGCGCGACAACGGCACCGGCATTCCTGGCGATATGCTCAGCCGCATCTTCGATCCGTTCACCCAGCTGGACCGGAGGCTAGAGCGGACGACGGGCGGTCTGGGGATCGGCCTGACGTTGGTGAAACGTCTGATCGAGATGCACGATGGCCGTATCGAGGTCCACAGCGAAGGACCGGGCCAGGGCAGCCGATTCCTGGTCTCGTTGCCGGTGCTAATGGAACTGCCCGTCCGCGGAGCCGAACTGACAGAGGGTACGGGTCAATTGGCTTGCCCGTCCCCGTGCCGCATCCTCGCTGTGGACGACAACAAGGACGCGATGGATACGTTGGCGCTGCTGCTGCAAATGGCGGGCTGCGAAGTCCACACGGCCAACGACGGACTCGACGCCCTCGAAGCGGCGGAGGCTTTCCGTCCCGACGTGGTGCTTATGGACATTGGCATGCCGCAACTGAACGGCTACGAGGCGGTCCGTCGCATCCGGGAGCAGGAGTGGGGTAAGGACATGGTCTTGATTGCCATGACCGGCTATGGACAGCAAGACGAACGCCGCCAGTCGCGCGAGGCGGGATTCAATCACCACCTTGTCAAGCCGGTGGATTTCGCCGACCTGATGAAGCTGTTGGCCCAATTACAGCCGATGCCGGAGGTAGTGGCCTAATTTGCCGCTTTCGGCTATAACGCCGCAAAGACTTACCATGCCAATTAGGCCGCTACTTCCTTATTGACGCTGCGTGCGGGCCAAGTAGCTACCGCGATCTCAGGTGAAGGCGAAGAACATGGCAGACGTTATCGACACGCAATTGATTGTTCTGGGCGCCGGACCCGGCGGATACGCGGCGGCGTTTTTGGCCGCAGACCGAGGCATGAAAGTCACGCTGATCGACGCCCGTGAACTGCCGGGCGGCACTTGCCTGCATGTCGGCTGCATTCCCTCGAAGGCTTGTTTGCACGCCGCCAAGCTCATCACCGACGTGCGCGACGCCGCTCACATCGGCTTGACTTTCCAATCGCCGAAAATCGATCTCAACGGCGTTCGCGGCCACTTGACGAAAGTGGTCGATACGCTGACCGGCAACCTCGGTCGTTTGTCCAAGGGCGCAAGATCGATTATGTAACCGGCCAAGGCAAGTTCGTCGATGGCCGAACCATCGAGGTTGAGGGACGCGGCCGTTACCGCTTCGAGAACTGCATCGTGGCGACCGGCTCCGTGCCGGCGCGGCCGCCGAGTCTCAACCTCGCCAGTCCGCGCGTCATGGATTCGACGGGAGCGCTGAAGCTGGAGGAGGTGCCGCCGCGTTTGCTCGTCGTCGGCGGCGGCTACATCGGTCTGGAAATGGGCTACGTTTACGCCGCTCTGGGCAGCAAGGTCACGGTGGTCGAATTGACCGAAGGACTGCTGCCGGGCTGCGACCGCGATCTCGTGCTGCCGCTGCACAAGCGGTTGGAGAAGATATTCGACAAAATCTATCTCAAAACTAAGGTCGCTCGGCTGGAAGAGACGCCCAAGGGCATCCGGGCGACGCTGGAAGGCGAGGAAGTCGCCGATAAGCAGCCGATTTTTGAGCGCGTGCTGGTGGCGGTGGGCCGCCGGCCCAACAGCCGCGACATCGGCCTGGACAAAGCCGGCGTCGAGATGGACGAAAAAGGTTTCCTCAAGGTCGATGAACGGCGGCGCACGTCGGCGGAGCGCATCTACGCCATCGGCGACGTGGCCGGCGAGCCGATGTTGGCGCACAAGGCGACGTATGAAGGCAAGATCGCCGTCGAAGTGATTGCCGGCGAGCCGGCCGTCTACGATGCTCGCGCCGTGCCGGCCGTGGTGTTCACCGATCCCGAAGTGGCGTGGTGCGGCCTGACCGAGACGGAGGCCAAGCGCGACAACCGCGAGATCAAACGAGTTCGCTTTCCGTGGGCCGGCTCCGGCCGCGCCATGACGCTCGATCGCACGGAAGGATTGACGAAATTGATCGTCGATCCGGAAACGGATCGCGTCTTGGGCGTCGGCATCGTCGGCGCGGTGCCGGCGAGATGATCGCCGAGGCAATGTTGGCCATCGAGATGTCCGCCTCCGCCCGCGACGTGGCCATGACCATGCACGCCCATCCAACGCTGTCGGAAACCGTCATGGAAGCCGCTGAATCGCTGTACGGCATGGCCGTGCATCAGATGCCGCCGAAAAAGTGACAGGCAATTCGTTTAGCCGCGACCCGAAGAGGAGCGCGAGACCCGCGCTCGGCTTTGCGGCTATTCTTGCGCCGCCGACTGAGTTTGTCCGCAGTCGGCGACGTTTATCCGCCGCCCATTCTATCCAGGGGTTTGTCCATAGTGAACCTCCTCACGATGAGTTTACACTCTTTTCGGAGCGCTTATCATTCGCGGGGAGGTCCATTCTCCCAACCCAGCTAACCAGAAATGTTTTCATCCTCAATTGACTTTTGGCTTTCATCATCGTTGGGTTCAATTGTCAACGCTTCGAGGCGATTAACTCCCCGGCCTCGTGGCCTGGCGAGAATCCGAACTGGATATTCTTCGTTGAAAGCATCATTGACATCATCAAGCAGTTCTTCATAAAAGAACAGTTTCTTCTCCTCCTCTACCTGGCCTGGAATACCTCGAAGAGTAAAACTCAGACTATCTTTATCTACTTCGCGGATATATCCTTCAACCAAAGATGGTATCTCTGCTGCTGTCGGCAATCGTTCGATCTTGCGTACTCTCCTTAATCCTCTATTAATCCTTTTCCGTGTGGAAGTAGTGAGATGGAATGCGCCTGCGCTTGGCCGGATTATTCTTCCGCTGACGAATACTTGTTCAACCCTCCCGTTTGAAGAAGGGGTAAGGCACTTTACGGCCTCCAGAATTGACTGAATATCGACCCCCTGCTCCGAGAAATTGGGCATACTCAGCGAGTCGGGGTTGGTGGCCCATCCTAACGCCCTTTGCAAGAGCTCCCCCATTTGCTTCAATACTTTATCGTCACCGCCGGGAAAAGGTGATGTTTTGCTATCTGGAGCTTGAAAGGAAACCTCAAGGCTGCTGTAGGCAACGCGAGTTGGAAGATCAAAGTATCTTCTTAACATTCTCTCTGACATCCCCAAAGCATTGATGGCTTGCTCTGCCAAAAGACGTAGGGTTTTCTCAGTCGCCTGCGTTGCCGCACGAAGAACGCTTAGCGGAACCGTAGATTCACTGAACTCATCCCCGACGGCGCGTACCCTTAAAATAGGCTCCAAATGGGGCCAAAGCATTGTGCCCGGTTTCGGTAGAATTTCTTTTGGTATCGCAGCCGAGTCCATCTTCCAAGCACGTTTGACTCGCCAACCATCACCTACGTCCGCAAGAAAAACTTGTGGCTGAAGGATTGCGTTACGGAGAGTGATTTTCCCAGAGGTCAAACTACCTAGCAAGCGATCATTAAAAGGGGCCAGCACAAAACGGAGATGCTCGTCATCCTCCGAACACTGAAACGCAAGAAGTAAATCCCCCTCTTGATTGTTACACGTGAAGATGCGAGGCCCATCATACTCCAGGAGAACCTCAACGGGGTCGAGGTTTCCGAGTCGAGCCCAGTCAGTAAACGGTTTTCCGTTAGGTTCCCACATTTCGGACGGTCTCCACCACGACGAATGGCTCGGCGCGGTTAATATTCAGGCATGGCCACCAAGACGTATGCGAATCCTTTGCTTTGGGAAGCAACCTCGTCTTTCCGTAGCATCGTCGAAATTCCGCTCTCGCGATAAAAAAGCCTAGGACTCTAGCGACCAAATCAGGAAAACTACTGCTGAAATGAGAGTGGAAAGATCTCAAATCCTCAACGGTTCGGAACACGGAAATTGCGCAGCGCAGGCAAGGATCATCATTTGGACGTTTCTTTTTCTCAAGGTTAGACTTGAAATCATCCTCTTCGGGGGGCGAGGCTTTGACACATCGATAGACGACGCCATTCGCTTCTTCCGCATCCGCTGGCGGACATCCCGGAGGCCAATCTTCGGGAAAAACCAGCAATTCTTGAGGCTTCGCCATACTATCCATGTTGATTCCTTTGAACGTCTCTCCTAGACACAGGCGGAACTATACCTACGGATGGTCAAAATACCATCTGAATATCAGCGTAAGTGTACATAAGGCTACCGTCAAGGGCTAGGTCGGTAGCTCTCTCCAATTTCTCCATCTGGCTGACAGCGCAAAGTCTCGTCAAGTTCATTTTGCAACGCTCGCTCCAGTCGTTGCAGGCGGTCGGTGCCACAGACCGCGCGGTTTATTGATAGTCAGGAAAGTAATGTCCGCAGAGCAGCTTCAACTTTTTGTATTTTTCCTGCGTTTTGAGCAGTTTTTCGCTCTCCGCTGCGGACATTACTAACCTGACTCTCAATAGCCGCAGGCAGTCGCGTGGTCGCGGGTTGTCCGCAAAGCCCGCGCGCCCTTTCGGGTCGCGGCTAAACTTGGAACTTGTTTCTGAACGATTCCTCACCCCTCGCCGTGCAGCTCCACGCCTTGCACGCCATCTATGCGGTTCAATTCCGCCACTAGCGCCAGCGCCTCCTGAGCGGCGAGCGGCGGGATGAGAAACTTGACCTCCAGCGCCGCTCCACCGCGCACCGTTTCCAGCGCGGCCAGGCGGCAACTCAAACCGCGTTCCTTCAGCAACGCCTGCACTTTTTGCTCCGCCCCGGTAGCCGTCCCCAAGCGGAGGATAAGGATTTGCTCTCCCTCCTTGACGGCTTCCGGGCGGCGACGAAACAGCCACGATCCGAGCAAAACCAGAGGAACGGCGGCGATCGCCGCTAGCGCGTAGCCGGAGCCGCACGCCATGCCGCATACCACCGCGAACATCACGAACGCCGTGTCGCGCGTGTCCTCGACCACGCTGCGAAAACGGATGATCGCCATTGATCCCACTAGACTGAACGCTCGCGCCAGACTGTTGCCGATCACAATCGTCAGCACGGCCATCAACACGCTCAACAACACAAGCGTTCCCAGCAATCCCGTTCCGCGGCCGTCGCGGCTGGTCAGCCGATAGACGCCGGCGGCGATGCAGCCCATTGCGAACGCCGCCGTCAGACGGAGCAACAGTTCCTCCGTCCGCAACTGGACGCTTTCGTGCAGGGAATCGAGCAGCCAATCCGGCATGCCGTCATCTCCTCGCCAGGTTCCACGACTCGACGCAGCGGCCGTACTTGGAGACGCCGGGCAAACGAGAAGGTAACACGGTCAGCAGTTCGTGAAACAGAGCCGGCAAGTGCGTGCGATATTTCAATTCCAGGATCACTTCGCCGCGCAGCAGTTCGCGGCCATCCACGCGCGGCGGCACCGTCCAGGCCGTGGCCGGTGTTCCCAGTACGTCGCGGTCCAGGGTCAAACGCAAGGGTCCGTTCGTCGTGGCCGACTGGAACGCCGTGCGCGTGTAGCCGATCCAGCAAACCGGCTGAAATAAACGCTGCCGAACGCGCGCGCCGAACCAGCCGCCGTTCTCGCCTTCAAGAAGACGTGATACATCGGTCAACGAGATGGCGTCGCGGCGCTTGCGGACACGATCGCCGCGACGCATCTTGCGCTCCAGGTGAATGCAGTCCGCCGCGCCGTAGCGGCGCAGGCGATATTTGCTGCGCCGGTAGCCGCGCGTTTTATGGTAGATGTCCAAAAATGGCGTGTCCACGTACAGCGAGGTTGTGTGATAGACGCCGTTGTCGCCGTGCGTATCCGGCGGCAAGCGCTCGTGCGCCCATTTCTCGACCGCCAACGCTTCTTCGAGAGTGAGACGGAATTTGACCTCATAAGCATCGCCGCCCGGCTGGGAGGATAGCGACGGCGATGCGACCGGATACGCGGCCGGCCGTCGCGGAGGGTAGCAAGTCCATGTCATTTGCCCTCCCGCTTCGGTTCCTTTTGGCCAGCCGGCGGCGGCCGCCCGGGACGCCCGCCGCCCGGAGGCGGGAACGGCGGCATGAGCTTGTTCAGTCCTTCTATCAATTCCTTGTCGTCGAGCTTGCTGTCTTTGTTTTTATCGGCCTCGGTGAAGATTTTGGCGGCGGCGGCGAGCAAACGCTCCTCGTTGACCTTGCCGTCCTTGCCCGCCTTCTCGACGAGCGAACGGGCATACATGCCGCCCAGCCCGCTGCCCGGAGGCGGAGGCCCGAACATTCGATTCCCACCGGGAGGCGGGCCGCCTGGAGGCGGACCACCAAGACCGGCGGGAGGCGGCCCGCCTGGACCTTTCGGGGGTGGTCCTCCCGCTGGCGGACCACCAGGACCAGCGGTCGCCGCACCCGGCCGTCCACCAGGACCGCCCGGTCCACCGAAACCAGGCGGTCTCGGCAGCAGCTTGTTGATCCCCTCGGCGAGAGCGTCTTGATTCAATTCACCCTTATGATCCTTGTCCAGCTTGGCGAACAGAGACTTCACTGCCGCGTTCATCTCCTCTTTCGTCAACTTGCCGTCCTTGTCCTTGTCCGCGGCTGCAAGGACAGGACGGGCGAGGAACTGTCCGGGTCCGAAGCCGAAACGTCCGGCCAACACGGTCCCCTTGCGCTTGCCGTCGAGTTGTCCCTGGATCGAAGCGACGCGCTTGGCAACGAACGCCGGCAGATCCGTGGTGCGGTTGAAGGGGCCGGGGAACCCGCCGCGGCCGGCGTCCTCGTGCCGAGCCGACACCGCCTCTTTCTCCATCTTCTTGAGCGGATCGAGGACGGCGTTGATGGCGGCCAAATTCTTGCGGATGCCCTCTTCTGTGTAGCCCGTCTCCAGCAGTTTCCGCAGATGTCCCTTGTAGACAGCGAAGATTTTCTCGTCGCCGAGCAGGCGTTGGATCAAACGATTGTTGTTGAGATACGGCTGACGAACGCTCAGATCCGCCAACTCTTCCGGCGAACCCATCAAGCCGCCGAATGAATGATCGAAGTCCCAGGGCAGAAAGACGAATTTATTCGTTTTCGGCTCTAAATAGAGGAGATAATTGTGCGCCAAGCCGATGAAGCTGTCCATACTCGAGAGAGCCACGGTGCCCGCCAGAAAGCGCAAAAACTCATCCACGTCGAGATACTTGTCGATGTCTCGCTGGAAGGTTTTATCGTCGGCCTTCTGCACGAGCTTGGCGAACTCGATGAGGCGGCGCTTGGATTTGGCGTCACCCGGCGTCTTGGGCACATAGCGCCGTTCGTAAGCGTCCCAATCTTCGCCGAGATATTCCAACGGCACCGACGCGCTCCGGTTTGAGGAGCAGTCCCTTCGACGAGCCGAAACGATCTTTGAGAAAAGTCTTGTCGATGGTTTCGACGAGCGTGTACAGGCCGACGAACACCTTGTCGTATTTGCCGGGCACGGTCAGTGTCAGACGCACGTAGGCGGTACGCGAAGAGGGCACGCCGAGATGGCGATAAACGAGGTAGGACAGCACCTCGCGCGCCGCCGTCGCATCCATGGCATTGCTATTCAGCGTCAGTTTCTTCTGACCGTGAAACGATTGGTCGAGGCGATAGCGGGCGAGATCGATTTTGAACGGCCGTTTTAAGCGGTTCCGCGATGCGGCATAGCTGCCGTTGCCCTTGTAGCGCACGCCCACGTCCGTGAACTTCTGTCCGTCAATCTCCACCTCCCCCTTGACGTAGGCGAAATCGAAACCGAACATGCCGCGCTGCTTGGCATCACGGTTGCCCTCGGCGGCTTTGCCGTCGCGCTTGCCTTCAGGGGCTTTGCCATCGCGGTTGGGCGGGAAGCCGAATCCGCCTGGACCGCGCTTGGGCTGCATCTTTTCCCATTGATCCGCTTGAACGATCAAGTGCATCGACCAAACCTTGGTCAGCCCGAACATGCCCGTGGCGGCATCGCTCCTTGGTTTCGTGTCCGCCGGACACAGGGCGGGGCAACTCAGCAGGGCCAGAGTCAACAGCAGCAATCGGGCGCGCATTCGCTTCTCCTCGTTGAGGAAGGTAGCCTTTGTGAAATCCACATATTTAGATAGTACCGGAACGCGGTCGAAAAGGGCCGTGCAATCTGAGAAAAAAATCATGGACACCGATGAGAGTTTTCTAAAAGAACCGCTCCTGGGCGGAATCGCAAAGTCGGTGCCAATCTGCTACAACAGAGTCCATCGCCCCGCCGTCCGAGTATCTCAAACTCCCTCCTTGGCATTCGAGGTGATCCCGCCGTGATGCACTCTTCTTTCGTTCGCATTTTGCTTAGCGCTTGTTTCTCGCTCGCCCTAGCTGGTTTGCTCCGCGCCGACAATTGGCCGCAGTGGCGCGGCCCCAATGCCGATGGTATCAGCAAGGAAACGCATTTGCCGGTGCAGTGGGGCAAAACGGAAAACATCGCCTGGACGTTGCCGTTGCCCGGTCCAGGCGGTTCGACGCCGATCGTCTGGGGCGAACGCCTTTTTCTGACCAGCGCGGACAACCGCGATGATCTTTGGCTCCTCAGCGTCAGCACCGCCGGCAAGGAATTGTGGAAGCGCAAGCTCGGCAACGTCCATTTCCGCACCTTCAGCAACGAAGGCAACGGCGCCTCGGCTTCGCCGAGTACGGACGGCAAGCACGTCTGGGTTTTCGTCGGCTCCGGCGATTTCGTTTGTTTCGACTTCGATGGCAAGGAAGTATGGAAATTCAACGCTCAAGAGCGATACGGAAAGTTCAAAATTCAATTCGGCATGCACACGAGTCCGGTTCTGTACGGCGATCGACTCTATCTGCAACTCATCCACTCCGGTGGCGCGTGGGTGATCGCGCTGGACAAAAACAGCGGCAAGACGGTGTGGCAAGTGGAACGCAGCAGCGATGGCGTTGCCGAGTGCGAGCATTCCTATGCTTCGCCGTGCATCTGGCACAAGGGCGACAAGGCGTACCTCATCACGCACGGCAACGATTATGCCATCGCCCATCGTCTCGACAACGGCGCGGAGATTTGGCGGCTGGGCGATTTGAACCCCAAGGAGCGCTACAATCGGACGCTTCGTTTCGTCGCTTCGCCGGTCGCCTCGGCCGATCTGATTGTCGTGCCATCGGCCAAGAATGGTCCGGTGGTCGGCGTCAAACCATCGGCCAGCGGCATGATTCGATCCGGCAGCCCGCAAGAGCAATGGCGCAAAACCAGCAACACGCCGGACGTGCCATCGCCGCTGATCCACGACGGTCTGGTTTATCTGTGCCGCGAGAACGGTCTTTTGATCTGTCTGGATGCGAAAAGCGGCGAGCAGTTGTACGCCGAGAGTTTGCACAAACAGCGCTATCGCGCTTCGCCGGTGTATGCCGACGGCAAGATTTACTTAACGGCCCGCGATGGCGTCGTCAGTGTCGTCAAAGCCGGCCCGAAGTTCGAGTTACTGGCGGTCAATCGCCTGGGCGACGACATTTCCGCTTCGCCGGCCATCGCCAATGGCCGCATTTATCTACGCGGATTCAAGGCGCTTTATGCGATCGAGGGAGGTGAGAAGAAATAACTCACCGTTTAGCCGCGAGCCGTAGGCGAGCGCGGGCGGCTCTACCCGGCAGCTAACGCTGCCGGTTCGCCTGGATTGGAGAACCGGCAGCGTTAGCTGCCGGGTTGGGTATGTCAGCGCGACGCCGGCCGCGTGGGCGTGCTTCCCTGGAGAAACGCGGCCAGATCCTTGCGCAACTTGCGTAGCGATTTCTTCTCAATGTACATCATGTGTCCCGCATCGTAATATCCCATGCGCACCCGGTCGCGCAGTTCGCCGTCGAGATCGAGGTGATTGAAAGTGTAGCGCGTGGCGAGATACGGCGTCGCCAGGTCGTAGTAGCCGTTGGCCACGAACACGCGCAGGCCGGGATTTTGCGTCATCGCCTGCCGCAGCGACGGCGCCACGTTCAGATAGCGATTCTTCGCCTGCCCATAATCCCACGGCTGTACGCGGCTGGTCAAGATGCGATAGGGCACTTCGCGGACATAACAGAGGTCTTTTGCCATGTATCGTTGCAGGAGCGCGGTGTACGGTCCCTGCACCGCCGCGTAACTGGGATCGTAGCTGCTCCGTTCGCCGACGGCATCCTCATCGCGGCCAAGAAAACGACTATCGTAACGTCCCACCGTGCGCTGAGTGCCGCGCAACAGTTCCTTGGTGAAACGCTGGATAGAAATGCGCAGGTTGGCGTGACGCACGTATTCCTCCGATAAGCCGGTGTAGCGCGCCAACTTGCGGGCGATGTCCTGACGCTCCTCCGCCGTCAATATACCGCCCTTCATCAGCGCCAGTGCGTACTCGCCGAGAGCGAACCGCTCCGCTTCCTCCAGCGTCCTGCGGCGATCGGCCAGCAGTTCCGGGGCCAGCTTCTTGTGATACCACGCCGTCGCCGTATAGGTCGGCAGAAAGAGGAGGTACGGCAGATCGTTGCCGTCGTCGAAACGAAGCGTCTGAAAATCGAGGACGGACGAGACGAGGATGATGCCGTTGAGGTTCATGCCGATCTGATTTTGCAGATGCTCGGCCAAGCCGGCGGCGCGGGTGGTGCCGTAGCTCTCGCCGGCCAAGTATTTCGGCGAATCCCAACGATGGAACTTCGTCGCGTACAGACGAATGAACTCGGCGACCGAGCGCACGTCCTGCGTGACGCCGTGAAACTGCTTGGCGTCGTCAGCCGGCTCGGCGCGGCTGTAGCCGGTCGTCACCGGATCGATGAACACCAGATCGGTTCGGTCGAGCAGGCTCGCCTCGTTGTCCACCAGGCGATACGGCGGTGCCAGCGAAGCGCCGTCGTCGCCGAGTTCGACGCGCTTGGGTCCGAGCAGTCCCATGTGCAGCCAGACCGAGGACGAGCCAGGACCGCCATTGAAAGCGAAGGTGATCGGCCGTCGGGATAGATCCTCGACCTTGCCCTTGGTGTAGGCGACGAAGAACATGCTGGCCTTGTGCTTGGAATCGTCCTCCTGCACGACGAGGGTGCCGGCCGTCGCCTCGTAGTCGAGCTTGACGCCGTCTAGCGTGATGCTGTGCGGCGTACACGTCAGTTTTTCCTTGGCGGCGTCGGCGGCGCGCTCGGCGCTGGCCTTGGTCGGCTTTTTGTCGTCGTCCGCGGCCAGCGCGGCCAGAGACAGCGTTAGCATTATCGGAGTCAACGAGAGGATGCGCAATCGATTGGACACGGCGAACACCTGCCTTCCCATGATCGCCGGAGCCGCCGGGAGACGCCACTGCCTGCCGGACAGGACTCGGCACGACGCCTATAATAACGAAAGTATCGCCGCTTATCCTCTCGACTTGGGAGTTGCATTATGGCTCAGATGACCCCTCTGCAATCGCTGGTCGCCTGTGGAACGAAATTGTGGTTAGATTCGGTGGACCCGCAGGAAGTGAAGGCCAATCGCGCCTTCGGCGCCAGCGGCGCCACTTCCAACCCCATCATCATTGGCGACCTCATCAAAACCGGACATTTCGATGAGTTGCTGACCAAGCTCCTCCGCGAAGGCAAAGACGATGATACGGCGCTGGCCTGGGATCTAACCGATCACCTCGTCCGCGAGGCGCAGCAGGTTTTTCTGCCGGTGTGGGAGCAAACCAAGGGCGATGACGGCTACGTCAGTTTTGAACTCGATCCGCTGTTGGAGGATCGCTCCAGTACCATGCCGCTGGAGGAGCGGAAGCGGCACTATATCGAACTGGGCAAGAAGTGGAGCAAGGGCCACAAGAACCGCATGATTAAGGTTCCGGCCACGCCGGCCGGACTGAGCGCTCTGGAAGAATTGGCCGCCGCCGGCGTCACCCTCAACGTGACGCTGATTTTCGGTGAGGACCAATATCGCACGGCGCGCGATTCCATCTGGCGCGGCGCCCAGCGGCGCTCCGCCGGACTGACGCACTTCAAATCGGTGTACAGCATCTTCGTCAGCCGCCTCGACGTTTACACCGAGAAGCACGTTCCCTCTCTGTCGCCGACCGCGCAAGGACAAGTCGGCATCGTCAACGCCAAGCGCATTTGGCGGCTCAATCGTGATTTTTGGGCCGATAAGAAGCTGCCCCTCAAGCAAGAGATGATCTTCGCCAGCACCGGCACGAAAAAGCCGAGCGATCCACCGTGGAAGTACGTCGAAGCGTTCGCCGGCTCGGACATTGAGACGAATCCACCGGCGACCAATCACAAGGTTCAGGACAGCGGCCGCACCATCACGCGGCAAGTGGACAAGATGCCGCCGCCGGAAGTGCTGAAAGAAATCGACGAGAAAGTGAACATGAAGCACCTCGAAGATACGCTTATGGAGGAAGGATTGCGCAAGTTCGCCGATCCGCAGCACGCGCTGTTGAAGCTGATCGCCGAGAAGCGGAAGTCGTTGACAGCGGGCGCCGCGCGTTGAGTGCAATTGTCTTCTTGGCGAACCGGCAGCGTTAGCTGCCGGGTGGAGCCAACACCACCCGGCAGCTAACGCTGCCGGTTCGCCCGTCCCTCGATGCACTGACGAGCGCGGCGAAAAATGTCATCGAGCATGCTCTCCGTCAGCCGCCCGGTGAACGTGTTTTGCTGGCTGGGATGATAGCAACCCAACAGCGTCCGCGCGCCGAGCGCCGCCTCGACGCCGTGCCCGAAGCGCGGCCGAGGACGCACCGTCTCGCCGAGGACCGACAGAGCGCGAAGGAAGCCATCCCAAGCGAAGCCGCCCAGGCAGACGACGCAACGCAGCCGACGCAACAATTGCAGTTCGCGGACGAGATACGGTTGGCAGTTGTCGCGCTCTTGTGGTGTGGGATGATTGCCGGGCGGACAGCAGTGGACGCATGCGGTGATGTAACAATCGATCAGACGCAGCCCGTCGCCGCGATGCGTGGAAGTGGGTTGATTGGCGAAGCCGGCGCGATAGAGAGCGGCGAACAGCCAATCGCCGGAGCGATCGCCGGTAAAGACTCGGCCGGTGCGATTGCCGCCGTGCGCCGCCGGCGCCAGACCGCAAATCAGCAAGCGCGCCCGGCCATCGCCGAAGCTCGGCACAGGCCGACCCCAGTACGTTTCGGCGCGGAAGGCGGCGCGTTTGTCGTGCGCCACCTGTTCGCGCCAGCGCACCAAGCGCGGACAGGCGCGACAAGCGATCAGTTCGGCCTGCACTTGCGCTAGGCTCGTCCGCGGCACGGTGCATCTCCGTATGAAAAAAATAAACCGCCAAGACGCCAAGGACGCCAAGATAAGAATAGAGAAGAGAAGGCAAAATAAAGGATAACGCCAGAGCATCCGTCCTCTATTTTTTTCTTCTTCTCTTGGCGTCCTTGGCGTCTTGGCGGTTTATTTTTTACGGAGGCGGTCCAGCGGGCGGCACCGGCGGCGGCAACGGCGTCGCCGGAGGAGCGCCCACGATGGGAGCCGCCGCCGCTGCTTCCTGCGATGCCAATTCGCGCGGAAGTGGGAAAGGCGGCGACTGTGGGATATACTGGGGTGGATGCCTCAAATACTCCGGCGACGGCAAGGTCATGCCGGCTATCCACGTTTGACAGCCGCACAGCGCCAGGAACGCCAAACCCAGACCGCTCCGGCGCAGGCCGCGCCAGCGACATATCCGGTTCATGGAGATGATACTCCCTTGGGTGGGCCTGTCGGCCCGATTGGATTTCTCGACGAGGTGTCTTGATGCTTGTATCGGTTGCGAATCCGGTCGGAATTTACTGGATTTGCGGAACGAATCGAGCAAGATAGAACGGGCGAACCGGCAGCGTTAGCTGCCGGGTGGGACGATACCCGGCAGCTAACGCTGCCGGTTCGCCGGGGTTGGTGATCTGCCGGGTGGTCGGCTTTGAGGAGAACAGGTGTGGCTGGGATACAACCGCTTCACGAAGAAGTGTCGTTGCCGCGGGAACTGCGGTGGAGCGCGGCGGACAACCCATTGCCGCTGCGGACGGTGCGTTTGCCGGTGCGAACACGGCGGCAGACGGTCGGCCTGACGGCTCCGCCCTGGCTCTCGACCGGCCCCGTGCATAAACCCTTCGATTTCTCCGGCCACGTTCGGGCGCTGTGCGCCGACATCGTTCGCCACTGTGAGGAATTACGGCACATCGATGTATCGCGGCTGTTGTTCGGCATGACGCAAGCGCGGAGCGGCCGGCGGCACGGTTTGCAAGCGCGCGTCACGCCGATGCGCTTTCGCCACGGCCAGCTGACGCGGCGGCGGCGCGGCGGCGGTTTCTATCAGGTGCAGCGCTATTTCGTCGAAGGCCGCGAGATGCTCTATCTGGTGACCTTTTGTCTGCCGCGCTTTCTCGATCAGGATTTCGACGATAAATTCGTCACGCTGTTCCACGAGTTGTATCACATCAGTCCGAACTTCGAGGGCGACCTGCGCCGCCATGAAGGCCGCTGCGCTCTGCACACGCACAGCAAGCGCCTCTATGACGCTCACATGGCCCACCTCGCTCGCGCTTATCTGTCCAATGGCGCCGTGCAATCGCTGCATGCTTTTTTGCGGCTGAATTTCGCGCAGTTGCAGCATCGTCACGGCAGCGTCGTCGGCGTCGTCGTGCCGCGTCCGCGTCTGCTGCCGATACCGGAGCCGCATTAGATCAATAGATGCTCTCGATGACCAAAACGCGGCCCTCCGTCCGCGTGCGCTGGTACAACTCGACGAGCACCGGAAACCATTCGCGCACGAAGGCCAACTCGTCGGCACGTTCGTCGTCGTCTTCCATGTCGCGCAGTTGCCGGAGATCGTCCACCGTCCAGGATCCGGTTGGATCTGCGGCGAGATAAGAGGCGAGTCGCGTTAGGTCATTGGGGTCGTTGAAACCGGCCTGCTCCGGGCGATAAACGGCGCTGCCGAAGGTCAAATCGCGGCTCCCGCGCAACACTTGCTCAATAGGAGTGAACCGTTCGCGGACACGGGTTCTCTCTCGATAATGTTCGGGAGCCAGCAGACAGCAAAGGGTCTCGGCGTTGCTGAGAAATTCGGGAATTTCCACGGCCGCGAACAGCAGCACCTCGCCGACCAGCAGACGCCAACAGGCGCGATCAAAAGGCAAACCCTCGGCGACCCGCGCCAGCAAGGTTTCCTCCGTCGCCGGTGTGATAACGCTGCGTGTAATCGCGGGCGGCGGGGAGTAACTCGACACACAGAGAACGGCAAGGCTCGAAGCTGCGTTGTCGCCAACTATCGGCGAGAGCCGGACGGATACGCCGCAGAAATGTCTCGGCATCGAGACAGAGGAAATAATCAGCCATCTTTGGAATCTCAATTTGGCGAACCGGCGGCGTCAGCCGCCGGGTATAGCGTCTACCCGGCGGCTGACGCCGCCGGTTCGCCAAATCGCAGCTAACGAGCGCCGGCCATCGGAATCATCATATCGACCTCGCCGCGCACTTCCTCGGAGAAATCGAACTTGAGCAGCGCCGAGATGATCTTGCCGGCCCAGCGGAAAATGTTGTTGCCGGCCACCTCGGCGCGCATCCGCTGCATGCGCCGGCGCCGTTCCTCCTCCGGCATTTCCAGCGCCTCGCGCATGGCGTCGGCCATCTCCTCGATGGCGAACGGATTGACGAGCAAGGCGTCTTTCAGTTCGCGCGCCGCGCCGGTGAACTGACTGAGGATCAGTACGCCATCGTCGTCAAAACGACTGGCGACAAATTCCTTCGCGACGAGGTTCATGCCGTCGTGCAGCGACGGCACGATGCAGAAATCGGCCAAACGGTGCAGCGCCATCAACTCCGGCTGCCCGAAGCTGCGCTTGAAATACTGGATCGGCTGCCAACTGTCCGTACTCCACTTCCAATTGATTTCCTCGACCATGCCATCAATCTCGTCGTCGAGCAGTTTGTAAGCGCGCACCTGAATACGGCTGGGCACGCCGATCTGCACGAACACGAAATGTTCGCGATATTGCGGGTTCGTTTCGAGAAAGTGGTCGATGGCCCGCAGCCGTTCGGGGATGCCCTTGGTGTAGTCGATGCGGTCGATGCCGATGCCGACGCGCTCGTCGCCGATGCCCGTCCGCTGCCGCCATCGCTGCATCAAGCGCTCCACCGTCTCGCTACGCGCCATGGCCGTATGTCCCTCGGCGTCGATGCTGATGGGGAAGGGCCGCACGAGCGTTGATTTGCCGCCGCGGATGATCTCGCCGTTCTCGTCGTCGATCTTCGCTTCCAGCGAACGATCCACCAGGTTGAGGAAATACTGACAGTGCGAACGCAGATGGAAACCGAGCAGATCGTTGCCGAGCAGGCCGTCGAGCAGTTCTTCCTTCCAAGGGAAAGTGCTGAAGGTTTCCTCGTTGGGCCAGGGAATGTGCCAGAACTGGGCGACGATGAAATTGTTGCCGGCGTCCTTGAGCATGCGCGGCAGCAAGCCGAAATGATAATCCTGAACGAACACGAAGGTCGGTTCGCCGTTGGATTCTTCGACGACGGCATCGGCGAACAATTGATTGACTTCGCGATAAATCCGCCAATGGCGTGGATTGAAAACGGGCCGCGTGTAAGCGACGTGGCACAGCGGCCACAGTCCCTCGTTGGCCAAGCCGTAGTAATAGCCGTTCTCCTGCTCCTTGGTCAGCCACAAGCGGCGCAGTGTGTAACAGGGATTATCGGGCGGCAC
This sequence comes from uncultured Planctomycetota bacterium, assembly GCA_963835245.1. Lineage (GTDB taxonomy): Bacteria > Planctomycetota > Planctomycetia > Gemmatales > Gemmataceae > JAJPHU01. The sequence goes on along the minus strand of CAWIEZ010000008.1, from coordinate 675,116 downwards.
GGCGACGCGGCCGCGTTCGTCGGCAGTCTTGCGGTCGGCATCGCCGCTGCCTTGGGCGATCCAGGTGCCGCCGCACGCGCGCATGATCGGATCGAGCGCCGAAACCACGCCGCTGGCCGGTGTCTTCCATTCAATTTGGCGATCGGCCGTGTAGCGATGTACGTAAGGCTCGCGGTTGGCGACGACGATGAACCGATAATCGCGGAGCTTGGTTTCGACGAGATGATGCAGGGCCTCTTTGTTCCACATGAATACGACTCCGTAGGTCAGGCTTTCTAGCCTGACGTTTTCGTCCGCTCACACAGGAGCCGGCTCCTGGAAGCGCAGTTCGCCGCTCGAACGTCTCGGCGTTTGGGCGGAATATCCCCGCTCCGGCGCGAAAATGCACACCCGAAAGGCGGTGTGTTCGCCTAGCCGAATTTCATCTCCATCGATCAGCACGATGGCGCGGGAGGACTGTTCCTCCGCGTCCAGCGGCGTCTGCCGTGCATCGCGCTGGCCAATCTTCTTGCCGTTGATGTAGGTGCCATTGAGACTACCCAGATCGCGGATGCGCAACGACGGCGGGGTGATTTCGAGAAGACAGTGGCGGCGCGAAACGTCTAAATGCTCCACTTCCAGCGGTAGCGAGATCGTGCAATCGCGCGAACGGCCGATGATACACGTCGTCGTATCGCTGAAGGCGAATTTCCGGCCCGCCAGCGGTCCACGAGTGACAAGCAGAGTGATGGTCGAATCCATGAGAGCCTCCAGTCGGTTCCGCTATCGCAACGATTGCGATAGCGTAAGAGGAGCGAATGCTGTGCCAAGGGCCGAAGAGCGATGCGCTGGCTCGGCCGTGGGATACGATCCTCAATCCTTTGGAGGGCTGCATTGCCCGAAATGGGCGGAGAGCGAAGCAAATAGAAAGGTGGGGCGCGATGGTTCTCCTCACACCCATAATTATGCTAGGAGCGGAGCCCGAACCCTGTCAATGGCAGCAATGTTTTTCCGCCAGCGCAGGCAGGTGGGAACGAAGGCACGCTCTTGTATCCGTTGCTGTTCATGGCATAATCGTGGTATCCCGCACGAGTTCCCTTGGGGGAGTTGTGCCCCCTGCGATGCCGTTCTGAGGCCGCCATGATCGTTTTTCCCTGCGCGCTGCGGACAGAAGTTGCAAGTCCCGGACAATTTCGCCGGCAAGCCGGTGCGTTGCTCGGTGTGCAAACACGTCATGACCAGTCCCGCGCCGGTCGCCGTCGCTGTGGCAGCTCCGACGGCCCTGCCGCAAAAAATCGACGGCGCGCCGAGCAGTTTGGCTCAGGCCGGACTGGGCGGCGGCGTCACGCTGGGCGTGGCCGATTCCGCGGGCGCCGATGAGACCGACAAGAACCAGCCCGGCCGTCGTTCGCTGCGCGAGGTGCTGGCGCACGATCCGTCCGGCGGCGAACGCTACCAAGTGCTAAATGAGTTGGCGCGCGGCGGCATGGGCGCTGTACTCCGCGCCGCCGATTGCGACATTCGCCGCGAGGTCGCCGTCAAGTATCTGCTCGATCAGGCCGACGCTCGCAAAAAGGCCCGCTTCGTCGAGGAGGCGCAAATCACCGGACAACTGGAGCATCCCAACATCGTGCCGATTCACGAATTGGGCGTCGATGCCAAAGAACGTCTATTTTTCTCGATGAAAATGGTGCGCGGCCGCAGTCTGCAACAGGTGTTCGCCGAACTGCGCGATTATCCGCGCACGGCGGAGAAGGAATACACGCTGAGCCGGCTACTGACCATTTTCGTCAACGTCTGTCACGCTTTGGCCTATGCTCATTCGCGCGGCGTGGTGCATCGGGATTTGAAGCCGGCCAACGTCATGATCGGCGATTTCGGCGAGGTTTACGTCATGGATTGGGGTTTGGCCAAGGTGCTGCCGCACGACGCCGCGTCCGGCAAGCCGGTCGCCGTCATCCAAGCGGCGGCGCCGCCGTCGTTCGCTTGGGCGGAGGCGGCAAACGCCGCCAACTCGGCGACCGTGCAAACCAGTCGACAGAGCGGCGACGAGCAAACGGTGGACGGAACCATTTTGGGCACGCCGTTGTACATGCCGCCGGAGCAGGCGATGGGCAACATCGCCGCTATCGATCAGCGCAGCGACATTTATTCGTTGGGCGCCCTCCTCTATGAGATGCTCACCCTGCAAGCGCCGGTCGAGAAGGAGGGCGGACAGTTGGCCATCTTGATGCGTGTCAGCCGGGGCGACATCAAGCCGCCGGTGGAGCGCGCGCGGAGCGCGCGCGGGCGGGCAAAATCCCCAAAGAACTGGCGGCGGTGGCGATGAAGGCGTTGGCGAAAAAATCCTACGAACGCTATGCGGCCGTCGAGGTGCTGCGCCGCGACATCGAACGCTTTGTGGAAGGCCGCTCCGTCAGCGCCAAAGAAGATACGAAATGGGAAACAATGCGGAAGTTCGCTCTGCGTAACAAGGGCGTCACGGCGGCGACGGCGGCGGCGACGGTGTTGCTGGCGGTGGTGCTGATTGGCAGTTCGTGGCTCAACTACAAGGCGCGAGTACGCGCCGAGTCCGCCTATGCGGCTTACCTGCACGAGCAGGAAGACAGGCGTGCGCAGCGCGGAAATCGGTGCCGGCATTCGTAGAGGCGGCCCACGTCGCGGCGGAGCGCAAAAAGTTCGGCGACGCGCTGGCGCAAGTCAACGCCGCCCTCGATTACGATCCCGATCATGCACCCGCCCGTCTGTTGAAGGGGCAGCTACTCGTGGCGCGCAAGGATTTCACCGCGGCGCGGCAAGAATTGGAGCGCTACTTGAAGGCGCGGCCCGCCGACGCGCAGGCGGCGAAACTCGCTCGCCTTTGTGCCACCGCGACGGTAGACGATCCGGCCATCGCCGTGGATTTGGCCGACATTCTGATTATGCAGCACATGGCCGCCCTGGCGGAAGGGTTGATCCGTTCGCCCGACAAATTGCGCGACGTTCATCGGCAGAGAATCGAAAAAACCTGGCCGGGGCTGGGCGAGCGCTTGACAATGGATGCCGACGGTAGGTTATCCCTGAGTCTCGCCGATTGCCAGCAAGTTCTCGATTTGACCCCCTTGAAAGGAATGCCTCTGCGAACTTTGCAGATCCATCGCTCGGAGATCCGCGACCTATCGCCGCTCATGGGCATGCCGTTGACTTGGCTGGATCTGAATGGGTGCCGCCGCATCAGCGACCTGACGCCTCTCAAGGGAATGAAACTGACCTACTTGAGTCTGCAAAGTTGCGGAGATTTGCAGGGCTTCGCTGTCCTCAAGGGCATGCCGCTCACTAGCCTCTATCTCCACGCTCGCCGGCTCGGGAACCGAGACCTGAGGTTGCTCGCGCCATGCGCCGCTGACCGAACTGACTCTCGGTTTATCGGAGGAACTCAACGACTTGACGCCAATCAAGGGGAAGAAAATAACTCGCTTGGAACTCAACTCGTGCCCTCAAATAACGGATCTCACGCCGCTCCAGGGCATGCCGTTGACCTCGCTGAGCTTGAACGCTTGCGGCCCGATCCCGGACCTGACGCCGCTCCAAGGCATGCCGCTGACGTCTCCTGAGTTGGGTATCAGCTCCCCAAGTCCGCGACTTAACGCCGCTCAAGGGCATGCGGCTGACCGCTCTGACTTTGACCGGCTGTGGCGAACTGACGGTTCTGGCGCCTCTGAAAAACATGCCGCTGACCCAATTGAACCTTCAGAACTGCTCCCGGATTAAGGATCTAACTCCACTCCAGGGAATGCCGTTGACTTCCCTGCACCTCGCCGGTTGCGGCCAAATTGCGGACCTAGCTCCGCTTCGCGGCATGCCGCTGACCGCTCTGGCGCTCGATGGCTGCGAGAAGATAAGCGACTGGACGCCGTTGCGCGGCATGCCGTTGTCCAACCTCCAACTCGGTGGTTGTGGGCGGATCGCGGATTTGGCGCCGTTCCGGGAGTTGCCTTTGACCTATCTCAACCTCCAGGGTTGCCGCCAGATCAAAGATCTGACGCCGCTGCGCGGCATGCCGCTGACCCAACTGAGGATTTGGGAATGCGATCGAGTCACCGACCTGACACCCCTGGAAGGGATGAACCTCACTTTTGTGTATTTCTCGCCGCGAACCGCCAAGACGGGCGTGGACATTCTGCGGCGGATGAAGAGTTTGACGACGATTAACGATCTGCCTGCGGAGACATTCTGGAAAAAGTATGATGCGGGCGAATTCACCAAGTAGTGGAGCCTTGGTGTACAATCCAAGTGAGGAATCGCAACGACTCGGCCACGATCTCAGTCGCTGCCGGAAAAAGGAGAGCGCCATGATAACAGCAAGGGGGGGCAACGGCGTGAGACGTTTTGCCATCGAATTTCAAGTGGCGAATCATCGGGACGTTCATCAAAGTCGAGGAAGGGATTTTGGCTGAGGAGCAGGTGCGCCGCGCGACCATTCGCGGCGTGGTCGATTCCGGCGCCGGTCTGTTGGTGCTGCCCAAATCCGTCGTACAGCAGTTGGGCGTCCCCATTTCCGGCAAAGTCAAGGTTCGATATGCCGACCAACGCAGACGGACGCGCGGCGTGGCCGAGGACGTTGAGGTTGAGATTCAAGGACGCAAAGGGACTTTCAAGGCCATCGTCGAGCCGTCGCGCAGCGAAGCGTTGATTGGAGCCATCGTGCTGGAAGACCTGGATTACTTGGTAGATTGCTTGCACCAGCGTCTGGTTCCCAGAGACCCGCGCTTTGTCATCAGCGAGATCGAGACCCTCTGATAGCGAACCGGCAGCGTTAGCTGCCGGGTGGGTCCGAAGCACCCGGCAGCTAACGCTGCCGGTTCGCCGGGTCTTGAACCGGCTCGATACTCGTCACACGCCCCGCCTCGATATGCACCTTCTGCTGGGCCAATCGCTCCGCCTCGGCGGCGTTGTGCGTCACATACAACGTCGGAATGTCCCACTCGTGCAGCACCTGTTCGATGTAACCCAGCACGCGCTGGCGCAGCGTCTCTTCGATGGACGCCAACGGCTCATCGAGCAGCAGTAGGCGCGGCCCGCACAGCAGCGCGCGGCCCAGGGCAACGCGCTGCCGTTGGCCGCCGGACAGCGTGTGTGGCAAGCGATCGAGCAACTCTTTCAATTCCAGCACTTCGACGACGCGCTCCGGCGACGGTGGGCGCGCGTCAGGTGGACGGCGGCGCCAACCGTACAGCAAATTGCGGCGTACGCTCAGATGAGGAAACAGCAGGTAATCCTGAAAGACGTAGCCGATGCGCCGCGCCTCCGGCGGTAGATTGAGCCGGGCTTCGCTGTCGAACAGCACCGTCGAATCGAGGCGGATGCGGCCGCGATCAGGGCGGAGCAAGCCGGCGAGGATCGACAGGATGGTCGTTTTGCCGCTGCCGGATGGGCCGCTGACGACGGTGACGGAAGTCCGCGTCGTGAACGAAGCGTCCAACGTAAAGCCGGATGGATAGCGCAGCGAACAGGCGAATTCAAGGCGGATCACGTCGCGCTCCCCGGCGTTCCAGATATTCACTGGCGGCCAGGGCGGCGCAGGACAGCAGCAGCGCCGCCATCACTAGCCGCCACAGCCGTTGCTCGGCTTGCTCGCCGGGTTGCTCGTGCAGCAGGTACAGTTGCACGGCAAGAGTGCGCCGGCCGGGCTGACTGCCGGCGAACAGCAGCGTGGCGCCAAATTCGCCCAGTCCGCGCGCGAAGGCCAACACGAGGCCGGCGATGACGCCGTGACGTGCCAACGGCAAACTCACGGTCAGAAAGGCGTTGAGCGGCCCCGCGCCGAGCGAACGGGCGGCCTGAGCGAAGCGCGGATCGACGCCCTGAAAGGCCACGCGCACCGCGCGAACCAATAGCGGAAAACCCATCACGGCGCCCGCCAGCGCCGCCGCCGCCCAAGTGAAGGCCACGTCGATCCCCAAGCTATCGTGCAAGAAGCCTCCCAGCCAGCCGCGCCGCCCCAGCAACAGCAGCAGCAAATAGCCCGTGACGACCGGAGGCAGCACTAGCGGCAGATTCAGCAGCGTTTCCAACAGCGCCTTGCCCAAGAAAGCACGGCGCGCCAGCAGCCAACCGAGAACGACGCCGAAGGGCAGACTGGCGAGAACGGCCACGGCGGAAACGCCGGCGCTGAAGGCGATCGCTTGCCAATCCTCCGCCGCCAGGCCCAAAAAACTGCGCGTTCATGGATTTCCCGGAAACACCGACCCGTTTAGCCGCGACCCGAAGGGGAGCGCGTCGGCCCCGCGCTCCCCTTCGGGTCGCGGCTAAACGGCAACACGATCTGGAATCCCGCTTCGCGGAAGCATGCTTTTGCCTTTTCACCATCCAAAAAGTCATAAAAGCCGTGAGCCGCCCCTGCGCCGCGGTGCAGCAGCACCAGCGGATAACGGATGGGCGCATGTAGATCCTCCGGCACTTCCAGAGCTACCCGAACTTTTTTGCTGGTGGCCGCATCCGTGGCATAGACGATGCCGGCGTCGGCCTCATCGCGTTCGACGACGGCCAGCGTCGCGCGCACGTCGCCACTTTCGCGGACACCTTCCCGTACCCGCTCCCAGATTCCGGCGTTTTTCAGAGCTTGGCGAGCATAATGGCCCGCCGGCACCGGATCGAGAGCCAGTGACAAGCGCTTGACATCGCCGCCGGCAAGGTCGGCGATACGCTGGAGACGGAGCGGATGGGCAGCGGACGCCACCACGACAAGGCGATTGGCCAGCAGATCGCGCCGCTGGGCGACAAGTCCTTTGTCGGCGAGATGATCGGCCCAGCGTTCGTCGGCGGAGAGGAATAAATCGGCATCGGCCCCCTGCTCGATTTGCCGAGCCAGCGTCGAGGAGGCGGCGAAACTACACGTCACCGGCGTGCCGGTCTCGCTCTCGAAGTCGCGGGCGATTTGCTCCACGGCTTCCTTGGTGCTGACGGCGGCGAAGATGCGGACGCCGGATCGAGGGGCAGTGCAGCCTGCCAAGCCCAATACGAGGCAACCCAGGACAAGGTAACGCTTCATGCGTCTTGATCTATGAAGGCTGCGCATAGCGGTCAAGCGAGCGGATGGCCTGGATGCGCCGCGTCGAAATCGGTAGCCTATGGTCCCATGAATACAAGGATGGAAACATATCGTAGCGGAGCGGCGGCACAGATCGGCGGCCGGCCGACTTTTTACTACGATCAAGCGCGTCCCGACGTGGCGGCGCTGGTACCGCCAAAGTGCCGCCGAGTCTTGGATGTCGGCTGCGCCGGCGGCGAACTCGGCCGGCTGCTGCGCCAGCGCAGCCATCATGTCACGGGCATCGAGTTGGTGCCGGAAATGGCCGAACGCGCCCGCCTTCATCTCGATGGCGTCGTGACCGCCGATGTCGAACGCGACGGCTTTCCGTTTCCGCCGGCGTCGTTCGACGCCCTTGTTTTCGCCGATGTCCTCGAGCATCTCGTCGATCCGTGGCGTGTGCTGCGCGAGGCGGCCGCCGTGCTGGCCGAGGATGGCGTGGTCGTGGCCAGTATTCCCAACGTGCAGAACGTGGACGTGCTGCGCCGTCTTTTGCGCGGCCGCTGGGACTACCGCGAACGCGGCATTATGGACTTCGGCCATCTGCGTTTTTTCACGCTGCACAGCATCCGGGCTTTGTTTGCTCAGGCCGGACTGACGCTGGACTGCGTCGGTCATCGCTATCGGCGGAGTTGGTGGCGCGAATTGCTGTGCTTGCTCACCGCCGGTCGAGCGCGCGCCTTGTGGACGCGGCAATATCTCGTCGTTGGCCGCCGCAGCCCTTGATTATTTCCACTTGAGGATTATTATACGATTGAAACGGATATTGAATAATCATTCATTATTCATCGAAAATCATCAATTTATTCGTCCCGCCTCAATGCGAGTATGAACGGAGGAGCGGCCTCTCAATATCTCATAGGTAAATGATGAAAGCATCACACCTTTCGGGCCTCACTTTGTAGTAAGATTGTTTACAAGACGTATGGTGCCGCCCCTTCAGAGTTTTGAGTACCGAGTTCTAAGTCTCAGCCCTCGGAAGCGGCGGCACGCCATCGCGACAGAACCGGGTTCTCTCTTTGGAGGTGCAACAATGTTTGGAAAACTGTTTCGTCCGCGTAAGGAGAGTCGGCCGGAACGGCCGACCTTCCGGCCCGTCCTCGAATCGCTGGAGAGACGCGACGTGCCGTCGGCCGCTCAGACAAGTGCGGCTTTCGATGCCCTGCCCAGCGACCTCAGCAATTTTCAAGCGAGCTTGGCGATCCGGGATGCCAATGGCATCGCCAACAATCTGGCCACCGTCACCGGCGATCTGTTCCAACTCAAAATAGGCGCTTCCAACTTCGTGATTGGCGATCGACTGAGAATCGATGCCACTCTTTTCTCGACTGGCGTGACCCTGGCCGTCGATGGTATTTTTAATATCCCCTTCACTCCTACTCAGCTAACCACCAACATTATCCAGACGGGTGCCGATGCGGCCGTACAAGGGCTTAGGGATATTCTGGTGGCGGACTTCTTCCCCACCTCCTCGGGCGACAGCACGCTGACGTAAGACGCACCTTCGCCGCTTGCGGCCGAACGCTCAGCCGCAAGCGGCGAACAGGCGGAGATACACCTCTCCTTGGCCGATCATTTTTCCCTATTGCCATTTTTTCTGTCCCAAAACGTCCTCGGTTTGGTCATTAGGTAGTAGAGAGTCGTTCCCGAACCGAGACGGAAAAAGCTAAACGGGTCGAGCGATTTTCGCTGTGAAAACTCCTTCCATGCGTTAAACTGCTCCTTATGGAGAGAGATTATCCCCGTTCGACCCGCGACTGTCTGGAGCGCGCGGCAGCAGGCGACACCGACAGCTGGCGATCCCTATTGGCCGAGCATCACGAGCGGCTGCGCCGCATGGTGGCCGCGCGCATGGACCCGCGCTTACAGGGACGTCTCGATCCCTCGGATGTGCTTCAGGAAGCGTACCTGGAGGCCGCCGGCCAGATCGAGGACTATCTGCGCGACTCCACGGTGCCGTTCTTCGTATGGTTGCGCGGCCTGGCCGCGAGCCGGCTCGCTCGGCTGCATCGCCATCACCTGGGAGCGCAACGGCGCGACGCCGGCCGCGAAGTGTCCGCCGATCGAGCCGCTGTGCCGGAAATATCCTCGGCGATCTTGGCCGAGCAGTTCCTGGCTGCCGGCGACAGTCCCAGTAAGGAAGCTGCCCATGCCGAGTTGCGCGAACGGCTGCAAGCCTTGCTCGAACGCCTGGACCCGGATGACCGCGAAGTGCTGGCGCTGCGGCACTTCGAGCAACTGACTACGGCCGAGAGCGCCGCCGTACTCGGCATCAACGCCGCGACGGCCGGCAAACGCTACGTCCGCGCTCTGACGCGCTTGCGTAAACTACTGGCCGACGATCCCGAACTCTTGCAAGGTTGGCGGACATGATCGACGCTTCGCTTTCCGAGATCGATCCTCTCAACACCTTGGCCGAGGAGTTCCTGACGCGCTATCGCCGCGGCGAACAGCCGGACATGGGCGAGTATCTTGTCCGCTATCCCGACTTGGCCGAAGGCATCCGCGAACTGTTTCCCGCTCTGCTGCTCGTCGAGAAGTTCGGGCCGCCGACCCCCGAAGCACCGCCGCCGGCCGAACCGATGTTTCTTCAGCAGTTGGGAGAGTATCGGCTGGTGCGCGAGATCGGTCGAGGCGGCATGGGCATCGTTTACGAAGCGGTGCAGCAATCGCTGGGCCGCCGCGTCGCCGTCAAAGTGTTGTCGCCGAGCTTCCGTCACGGCAAGTTTCTCGAACGCTTCCAGCGTGAGGCCAAATCGGCGGCGCGGCTGCATCACACCAACATCGTGCCGGTTTTCGGCGTCGGCGAACACGACGGCCAACCGTACTACGTCATGCAGTTCATCGACGGCCGCGGACTCGACGCCGTTCTCGCCGACATGAAAGCGCCTCACCGTTCCTCCACGCCGCCGACTGCCGTAGCCTCCTTCGTCCTCAATGATGATACGTCCCTGACGCTTGCCTCCGCGTTTAGCCGCGACCCGCAGGAGAGCGCGGACCCCGCGCTCCCCTGCGGGTCGCGGCTAAACGGAGGAAGCGACGCGGCTTCCATCCGCCGTATGGCCCGGCTGGGTATGCAGGCGGCGGAAGCGCTGGCCTATGCCCACGCGCAAGGCGTGCTGCACCGCGACATCAAACCCGCCAACCTGTTGCTCGACACACAAGGGACATTGTGGATCGCCGATTTCGGTTTGGCCAAGGCCGACGACGGCGACAATCTCACCGAGCAGGGCGCCGTCGTCGGCACGCTGCGCTACCTCGCTCCCGAACGCTTTCAGGGGCAATGCGGCGCCCGCGCCGATGTCTACGCGCTGGGCGTCACGCTTTACGAAATGCTGACGTTGCGGCCCGCCTTCGGCGCCGTTGACCGGGCGCACTTGGTGGAGCAGATCGCCCGCCGCGCCGTGACGCCGCCGCGACGGCTGGTTGCCGCCATTCCGCTCGACCTGGAGACGATCGTACTCAAAGCCATGGCGCACGAGCCGTCCGATCGCTACGCCACGGCGGCGGCGCTGGCCGAGGATCTGCGGCGCTTCCTCACGGATCGGCCGATCCGCGCGCGCCGCAGTTCCCTGGTCGAACGTCTGCGCCGTTGGCGGCGGCGCAATCCGTTGGTGGCCTGGCTATCCAGCACGATCGTGCTGTTGACGCTGTTGCTCGCCGCCGGCTCGACGCTGGCGACGGTGTGGCTGTTCCGCGCCCTGTCCGAATCGGAATCGTCGCAGCGCGATCTCCGCGAACAGTTGTGGCGTTCGTTGATCGAGCAGGCGCGGGCCAACCGCCGCAGCGGACGGATCGGCCAACGTCTGGAGAGCTTGCGGCTGTTGAAGGAAGCGGCGGACATCCGTGTCACGCCGGAAATCCGCAACGAAGTTATCGCCTGTCTGGCCCTGATCGATAGCGAAGAGGTCGCTCACTGGCCGCGTCCGAAAAATCTGGACGCGGGGCACTACGACATCGACTTCATGCACGGCCGTTATGCCCAATACGACCGAGCGGGCGCCATCCGCATCCGCCAATTGGCCGACGATACCGAGATCCTGCACATCGATTCGAGGGGAGAACTGTTCCCCTGGGGCATAAATTTCAGCCCGGATGGCCGCTATCTCACCCAACAAGTCCAGACCAACGGCCGGAACCTGGTATGGGACGTGGCGGGTCCGTCGGCGAAACTCGTTTTTGATGATTTTATCGGCTGGTCCAGCTTCCGCTTGAATCGCTATAGCGACGACCAGCGGCGGCTGGCTGTGTTCCGCGCGGACGGCTCCGTCATCGCGTATGACCTCGCCGCCGGCCGGAGGCTAAAGGAACTGCCGCCCGGCTCGACCTCCGGCCCGTTCGGCTGGCATCCGCGCCATCCCTGGCTGGCCTTCGCCAAAGAGAAAGACCTGCGGGTCGTCAACGTCGAGAACGACGAGGAGCTGGCTCACGTGGTCTCTCCGGTTTCCCTCGAACGCTTGGCCTGGCACCCCGACGGCGAGCGCTTGGCCGCCTCCGGCCTCGACCACACGATTTTTCTTTGGAAGCCGATGGCCGCTCTTCCCCTGCTTACCTTCCAGGGGCATAAATCTTTCGACATCAGCTTGTCCTTTCACCCCTCCGGGCAGGTATTGGTCTGCAACGATTGGGACGCCCAGGGACGCTGGTGGGACGTCGCCTCCGGCCGGCAACTGCTGAGCGCTCCCGGCTCTTTTGGCCGATGGCTCCCCGGACAGCCGTCTGTGCTATCCAAAAGCGGCAACGAGTTGCGACTGCATCGGCTCGTCGAGCAGCGCGTTCTGCGCAGCTTGGCCTGTCAAAAGGAATGGCGGCGGACACGGCTGCATTCGGCGCGCCTGGATGCCGCCAAGCGATGGGCGATGATCGTCACACCAGGGGATTTGGCGCTCTTCGACCTCGCGCAGCCGGCCGCTTCACTGGCCGCGCTGCTGCCGGGCAGTTATTGGCCATCGGGCTTCGACTCGCGCAGAGCGCTCCTGATCGCTTCGCGGAAAGATCTGGCGCGCCGGTCGTTGATCGAGGACGGCGACGGACGTGTTCGTCTCGGTCCTGCCGAGTCGCTCTATCAAATCGCGCCGGCGAGGGCTGGTCGTACACGGCGGACGGCCGGATAGCGGCGGTCGGCTGTTACAGTCAAGGCGCCTTGCTCTTCCACCGCGACCGTCCCGACAAGCCTCTGCGACTGGGGCCGCAGGGCGACGTGCGCGGCACCGCCATCAGTTCCGACGGCCGCTGGGTAGCGACCGCCACGTACCAAGAGGAGATCACCCCTCTCGCCGGGGTCAAGGTCTGGGATGCCGCCACGGGCCGGCACCTGGTGGACTTGCCCGCCAAGGCGGCGCATCAGCTCGGATTCAGCCCGGACTGCCGATGGCTGGGCCTTGCGGCCGGACGCCGCTGCCGCATGTGGCGAACCGGAACCTGGGAGGAAACTCCCCCCATCGACGGCAAGCACTTCGCTTTTAGCTCGGACGGCGTGCTGGCCGTCGGCAACGGCGAATCCATCCGCCTGCTCGACATGGACAGCGGCGAGGAATTCGCTCGGCTGGAGGCGCCGCAAGAAACCAGCCCAACTCCGCAATGCTTCTCCGATGACGGCACGCTGCTCGTCACCATCGGTTTGGAAAGCGACACGCTGATGATCTGGGATCTGCGCGCCCTGCGCGAGGAATTGGCCGCGCGCGGACTCGATTGGGACCGCCCGCCCTATCCGCCCGCCCAACCCTGATTCGCCGCCTCCGGCGGATTTTTTCCTTTTTTTTGATTTTACCTGTCTCAATCTTTCCCGCGTTTGGTCATTAGGTAGTAGAGGCACTATGCGTCTGTCGGCCGTCCATGGGGGACGGTTGCGCTGGCTCATCGGGGAGCCTCCCAGGAGATTTCACTATGACTCGTCTCAAGGCTATGCCTGTTCTCGTCCTCGCGGTGTTCGGCTGTCTCGTTCCGGGCGTGCGTGGCGGAACGGTCATCGACCTGTCCAGCGACTCGGCGATCGTCAACATCGACGCCTCCCAAGACGGCGCCCGTAGAGACAACGGTATGGTTGACAGCACCGGCGTCACCTATACCGGGTGGTACCAACCATTCAATACGAACGCTCAGGGGGGTTCTAACCTGCTCGAATATACGGTGCAAGCAGGGACGTATAATCTCCAGATCATCGATTCCAAGGATGCCCAGACTCTTTATCCTTCGCTCACCGCGAATCAACTCAGCGAAATATACACAGGTTGGAACGCCTTTAGTTCCGGTGCCAAGTGGATAACAGATTACCTCGTCTTCGACAGTTCCGCTGCATCCCCCAATGGAGCGAATGAGTCGCAATTGATTTTCGGGCGCCCGCCCGTACCCTCTCTGACAATGCTCAAGACGCTTACAATTTGGCGAAGACTGATGGGTATTACAATCAATTCTACGCGGGGACGGAAGAAGCCAGTCCTCTCCAAACCCAGTACACTTTTACGTCCTCGGAGACGCTGATTTTCGCTGTCCCGGATTATTATCCTTACGACAACCAAGGCGGCGTTTCGGTTCTGATCACCCAGGAGGGCCAACCCTCCGCCGTTCCCGCGCCCAGCAGCTTTCTCCTGATGGGCATTGGCATCGCGGGCCTCGGTGCTTATGCCGTTTGCAAACGCCGCAAGCTCGCGCTGGCTTGATACTCGCGCGCTCGGCGATGTTGTTACGTTTAGCCGCGACCCGCAGGGGAGTTCCTTCGCGCTCCCCCGCGGGTCGCGGCTAAACGACGGCACAACCAGCGCATTGACTTCCGCTCGATTCGGCTCTACGCTAACAGCATCAGCAATCGAGGGAACGTCATCGTGTCTGGGATGCGCAAAATCCTGATGGTTCTCATCACACTGCGGCTCTTGATGCCGCCGGGGATCTGCGCGTGCAAATGGAGTTCGCCCGCCGGCCGCTTGTTGGCCGCGCTGACGCACAGCGAACGGTCCATCCCCATTGAAGAAGACCGCGACGACGACGATCACGATGCCGGCTGCCCCGCTTCGCCGCTCGCTGCCGGCATGGGCGTCAAGCCGCCCTCCGAACCGCTTCTGCCGCCGGGTCTGACGCTCGATCTTCCGCCGCTCTTGAGATTCCAAATCGCATATTCCCAATCGCAAACACCCTCGTCCTTTTGGGATTTAGGATTGGTATTTTGGCATTTCGAGTCGAGTCCTCTCTATCTGACACTCCGCACATTGCTTGTTTAGATATTATTCCGTTCGGTTAGCCGCGACCCGAAGGGGAGCGCGGAACTTCCCGCGCTCCCCTTCGGGTCGCGGCTAACCAAAGATTTGATTTCCAATCACTCCTGAGGATATGCCGATGTCTGTGCAATTGCGGAAACTGCCATTGATGCTCCTGAACCTGTTGCCGACCGTGTTCAGCTTGGCCGTCCTCGCCGCCATCGCTTGGTGGGGTTATATATGGGATTGGCAAATTCCCAGCCTGCCCGAATTGTTGCATCCCTCCGCGGTGAAGAAGAATGAGGAAGGCGAAAAAAAGGATGACGAGAACGAGGAAACGGCCAACGCGGATAAACCGCTGGCGCTCGTTCAACTCGATTCCGAGACTGCGTTGGAGGCGGCGGGAATCAAGTCGGAGCGCATCGAGAAACGGCTCGTTGACGAATACGTCCGAGCCAATGGCGACATTGACTTCGATCAGAACCATTACGCCCATCTGTCCACGCGCGCTCCTGGTACTGCGGGGAGCGTTCACAAGCGCAAAGGCGACGAAGTAAAAAAGGGCGACGTACTCGCCCTCATCGCTTGTCCCCAGCTGGCGCAACTCAAGTTCGATCTTCAGCAAACGCGGCTGATGGTGCAGACGCGGCAACGCATCCACCAGCGTCTGCAAGACACGGGTACGGCCACATCAGAACGGGAAAAGGACAGCGCCGAGGCGGCGCTGCGCAAGTCGCGCATTAACCTATCCAAAGATCAGCAGTCGCTGCAAAACCTGGGACTGACCGTCTCCGCTAAGGAATTGACCCAACTGAAAGACGAGCAACTCGCCGTTCGTCTGCGCACGCTGGGCATTCCCGATTCGCTGTTGCAACGATTGGACGCTGACACCTTGACGAACAATCTGCTGCCGATGTACGCGCCCTTTGACGGCGTCGTAATCGACCGCGATATTGTCATCGGCGAGGTGGTTAATCCGGGAAAGCCGCAATTCGTGTTGGCCGACCTGCGCCGCCTGTGGATCATGATGCACGTCCGCCTGGAGGACGCCGGCAAATTAAGTCTCGGTCAGGAGGTCGCCTTCCATCTCGACGGACCCAACGAAGACGCCCCGCCGGCGAAGATCGTTTGGATCAGCGCCGAAGTGGACAAAGGGACGCGAACGGTGGCCGTGCGCGCCGACGTGGACAATCCCAAGGGCCGCTTAAGGCCGCACACGTTCGGCGATGTGCGCATTCTGGTTGGCCGAGAGAAACATTTGACCGTGCCCAACGAGGCGCTGCAATTCGACGGCACGTCGCAGGTGGTGTTTGTGCAAGGCGAGTCGCCCACGGTGTTTCAGCCGGTGCGCGTCGCGCTCGGCCCGCGCCAGGAGAAATTCACGGTCGTTCTCAGCGGCGTCCGAGCAGGGCAAATGATCGCCACATCCGGGAGTCATGTGTTGTTGTCGGAAATGCTCAAGAAACGTATCGGCGGTGAGGATTAAAACCATTCACCACGGAACACACGGAAAGCACGGAAAAAAGAAATAAGTAGTAACGAAACAGATGTTTATAGTTCTTGCAATTTTTCTTTTTCCGTGTTTTCCGTGTTTTCCGTGGTGAGATTATGGGGAGAGAATCATGCTCAACGGCATCATCGATTGGTCGTTGCGTAATCGCTTTATGGTTCTGGCCGGCGCCGCGGTTTTCATCGTATTGGGTGGTTGGTCGCTGTCGCAGCTCGACATCGACGCCTTTCCCGATACCACGCCGGTGCAAGTGCAGATCAACACCATCGCGCCCGGTCTGGCGCCCGAGGAAATCGAACGGCAAATCACCTTCCCCGTCGAGCAGGCCATCAACGGCCTGCCGCGTTTGCAGCAATTGCGCTCGATCTCCAAGTTCGGCATCTCGCAAGTGGTCGTCGTCTTCACCGACGGAACCGATATTTACTTCGCGCGGCAAATGGTCAACGAACGGCTGAGCATCGCCAAGATCCCCGAAGGCGTCCCCCGTCCGCAGATGGGACCTATCGCCACCGGACTCGGCGAAGTCTACCACTACATCGCCATACCCAAGGGAGTAGGTCAGGCTTTCCAGACTGACTCTTCGGATCGTCAGGCTGGAAAGCCTGACCTACGAGCGAAAGAGCGCGTCGAGGCGCTTACGCATCTGCGCACCGTTCAGGATTGGGTCATCAAGCCCGCTCTGCGCACGGTGTCGGGCACGGCCGAGATCAACGGCTGGGGCGGCTACGAGAAGCAATATCAAGTGCGCGTCAAAGCGGACAAACTGTTGCACTACGGCGTATCGTTCGATCAAGTGATGGAGGCGGTCCGGGCCAATAACCTCGTGGCAGGCGGCGGCAACATCCAGCAGGCCGGAGCGATGTATCCCGTGCGCGGCCTGGCCCGCACGGTCAACGTGGAGGAAATCAAGAAAATCGTCATCGATACGCCGCGGCCCGGTGTGCCGGTGCATGTCGGCGACGTGGCCGAGGTCGAGATCGGTCACGAGATTCGTCTGGGCGGCGTCACCAGCCAGGGACGCGGCGAAGTCGTACTCGGCCTGTGCTTCATGCTCATGGGCGAGAACAGCCACGATGTCACCGACCGTCTGAAAGCCAAGATTGACAGCATCAAAAAAACGCTGCCCGCCGATGTCGAACTGACGCCGGCCTACGATCGTACGCGGTTGGTCGATCAAGTCATTCACACCGTCAAAAAGAATCTGTTTGAGGGCGGCCTGCTCGTCATCGCCGTGCTGTTTGTGTTTTTGGGCAATTTGCGGGCTGGACTCATCGTGGCGACGGCCATTCCGATTTCGATGTTGTGTGCGTTCTGCGGCATGTGGCGCTTCGGCATCGCCGGCAGTCTGCTCAGCCTCGGCGCCATCGATTTCGGTTTGATGGTGGATAGCTCGGTCGTCATGGTCGAGAACGTGGTGCGTCATTTGGCTCACGATAAGGATGTCAGCCGCAGTCGCTTGGACATTGTGCGCGACGCGGCCATCGAAGTGCGCAAACCGACCATGTTCGGCGAGTTGATTATCATGATCGTCTACCTGCCGATTCTGACATTGGAAGGCACCGAAGGCAAACTGTTTCGCCCGATGGCGTTGACGGTGATTTTCGCCTTGGTGGGCTCGCTGGTGTTGTCGTTGACGCTGATGCCGGTGCTGACGAGTCTGTTGCTGCCGCGCCGCCTGGAAGAGAAAGAACCCTGGCTGGTGCGTGTAGCGCGCTGGTTCTATGCTCCGCTGCTGCGCCGCGCTCTGCGGCATGGTATGGCCGTGCTGGTATTGGCCCTGGCTTCGCTGGGACTGGGCGTCTGTTGGCCGCTGGTCTCGGCACGGAAGCTATGCCCAAGTTATCGGAAGGCTCCTTCGTCATCGGCATCGTTCGTCTGACCGGGACCGACCTCGATGAATCGCTGCGCTACAACACGCGCATGGAACAAATGCTGTTGCGCGAATTTCCCGATGAAGTGGAGCGTGTTTGGTGCCGCTGCGGCACCGCCGAGGTCGCCACCGATCCGATGGGGCCGGAAGAAACCGATATGTTCATCACGCTGCGGCCGCGCCAACAATGGACCAAAGCGGCGACACAGACGGAGTTGGCCGATCGTATCCGCGATCTCTTCAAGGATCTGCCCGGCCAGCGCATCTCCGTGACGCAGCCTATCGAGCAGCGCATGGATGAGATGACCTCCGGCGTCAAGGCGCAGGTGGCGGTCAAGCTGTTCGGCGACGATTTCACCACGCTCAAGGATACCGCCGACAAGCTGGCGGATGTATTGCGTAAAGTGCCCGGCCGCGCCGACGTGGCGGTGGAGCAGATCACCGGCTTGCCGGTCTTGCAGATCCAAGTCAAGCAAGCGGAGTTGGCGCGCTACAACGTAACGGCCCGTGCGGTACTCGACGTGGTGGAATCGATTGGCGGCAAACCGCTGGGCGAAGTGATCGAGGGACAATTGCGTTTTCCCTTGGCGATCCGTTTGCCGGAATATACGCGCTCCAGTCCGCAAGCACTGGCCGCTCTGACGTTGACAACGCCTTCCGGCGAGCGTCTGCCACTGAGTCGTCTGGCCGATCTGCGCGTCCTCGAAGGTCCGGCCGAAATCGCCCGCGAATGGAGTCAGCGGCGCATCACGGTGCAGTGTAACGTCACAGGACGCGATCTAGGCGGCTTCGTCGCCGAGCGCAACGGCGCATCGCCGCCGAGGTGCAGCTGCCGCGCGGCCGTTATCGCTTGGAGTGGGCCGGACAGTTCGAGAACATGGAACGCGCTCGCAAACGTCTGACCATCGTGGTTCCGTTGGCATTGGGTCTGATATTCGCATTGTTGTACGTCACCTACAATCGCTTGGCCGACGTGCTGTTGGTGTTCACGTCGGTGCCGTTCGCCAGCGTCGGCGGCGTGCTGGCGCTGTGGGCGCGCGATCTGCCTCTGTCGATCTCCGCAGCCGTCGGCTTCATCGCTCTGTCCGGCGTTTCGGTCCTCAACAGTATGGTATTGGCGACCTTCATCCGGCAGCTCCGCGAGCGCGGTTTACCTCTGGACCGAGCCATCGAAGAAGCGGCGCTGACGCGGCTGCGTCCGGTGTTGATGACAGCATTGGTGGCCAGTCTCGGTTTTGTGCCGATGGCGTTAAGCACCGGCGTTGGCGCCGAGGTGCAGCGGCCATTGGCCACCGTCGTCATCGGCGGCGTTCTCAGCAGTACGCTGCTGACGCTGCTGGTACTGCCGGTGCTGTATCACTTCTTCGGCCCGCGTCACGGCTACACGGATGAATCATGATAGCGGCTGGACAATTTCGGTCCGTGCGGTTACGCTGCGGAGGGGATTATTGCAAGAGAGGGAATGAATCATGCAAGAACACTTGCCGAAGGAACTCCAAGAGATGGTGCGGGAGTTGATTGACAGCGGCGCCTATCACGCCTTCGAGGAGATTGTTCACGACGCACTCTGGCTGATGCGCGACCGTCATTTGTTGTACAAGGTCAAACGGGACGAACTGCGAGCGATGCTCGACGTGGGCATTCAGCAGGTGGAGCGCGGCGAAATTGTCGAGGGCGAATTAGTCTTCGCCAAACTTCAGGAAAAGATAAAGCAACGGAGTGAGCAAGCTCCATGAGTCGTTATCATTTCAGTCATCAAGCCGAGCAGGATCTGAACGACCTTTACGACTACATCGCCCGGTCGAATGCAGCGAGCGCGGCCCAACTGGTCCAAAGGCTTCAACAGGCTTGCCGGCAACTAGCGCAATTTCCCGGCTTGGGAACAATACGCGATGATTTGCGGCCAGGGATGCGCGGTTTCGCCGTGGGAAATTACATACTCTTTTATGAGGCGGCGGACGACGGCATTCGCATCCTCCGTGTCCTTCACGGCGCCCGCAACCTCTCGTCCGCTCATTTCAACATTCCCTGACTGGCGAATCAACGCCAAGAATCGAGCCATGAAAACTCCTCAATTTTTTGCGATCCTGAGTTCGGTGCTTTTGCTTCTTGGTGCCTCGCTTAGTGCCCAAGAAGGAAAAAAAGATTCCACGACTCCGAAATCTCGCGCCCCAGTGAGACTGACGGACGAAGCGCTGCGCATCCACCGCGAGGCGTTGCTGATCGATGGCCACAACGATCTGCCCTGGCAATTCCGCGACAAGGGCGATCTCTCTTTCCGCAAAATCGATTTGCGAAAATCGCAGAAAGGGCTGGGTCTGCACACCGACATTCCGCGTCTTGTGCAGGGCGGCGTCGGCGCGCAGTTCTGGTCGGCCTACGTTCCGGCGGACACGGGCAAAAAAGGCACGGCCGTCCGAATGACACTCGAACAGATCGATGTCATTCGCCGCATGGTCGCCGCCTATCCGGATACTTTTGAGATGGCTTATACTGCCGATGACATTGTGCGCATCCGCAAAAAAGGCAAGATCGCCTCGCTGATCGGCGTCGAGGGCGGCCATTCCATCGACAATTCGTTGGGCGTGCTTCGCATGCTCTATCTTCTCGGCGTGCGCTACATGACGCTGACCCATTCGGAAACGCTGGACTGGGCGGACTCGGCGACGGACGAAGCTCGCCACCACGGTCTGACGGCCTTCGGCGAACAAGTGGTGCGCGAGATGAATCGCTTGGGCATGTTGGTGGACATCTCGCACGTCTCCGCCGAGACCATGCGACACGCTCTGCGCGTCACGCGCGCTCCGGTCATCGCCTCGCACTCCTCGGCCTACGCCCTTGCCGAACATCCGCGCAACGTGCCCGATGACGTGTTGTCGATGGTGAAGAAAAACGGTGGTGTGGTGATGGTCAATTTCTATCCCGGCTTCATCGTGCCGGAGGGAGCGCGGCTGAGGCGCGACATGTTCGCCATCGCCCGCGATTACCGCAAGAAGTACCCGAACGACCGCGAGTTTAGCGCCGCCCTGCGGCAGTGGCGCAAGGAGCATCCGATTCCGACCGGCAGTGTACACACCGTCGTCGATCACATCGAACACATCATCAAAGTGGCCGGCGTCGAACACGTTGGACTCGGCTCCGATTTCGACGGCATTAATAGCGTTCCCAAGCAACTCGAAGACGTATTCTGCTATCCCTACATCACGCAGGAATTGCTCAATAGAGGATATGGTAAAGAGGATATTGTGAAAATCCTCGGCGGCAATCTGCTGCGCGTGCTACGCTGCGCCGAGAACGTGGCGAAAGAAAGTAAGAAGAGCTAACCACAGAGTCACAGAGAACACAGAGAAAAGACGAAAAATGAAACCACCAGGGTACTTTACTTTTTGTATTTTCTCTGTGTTCTCTGTGACTCTGTGGTTAGCTCTTCTTTTATTCGCTGGAGGAGCGGGCCGCCTCGAATACGGGGGCGCAGGCGAACTCGAATCCAGGTAATTGTCGCGTGTGGTAGGTTTCCGGCGGTCGGACAATCTTTTCCCGCCATCGTCCTCCCACGCGGCGCAGAATCAGAACCTCCTGCCGCTCAGCATCAACGATCCAGTATTCGTGTACGCCAAACTGGAGATACTCCTCTCGCTTCTCTTGGTAATCGCGCTGCTCCGAGCCGGGGGAGACGATTTCAATCACGATTTCCGGAATCCAAACGGCCCACACGTCTTCTTCGCCGTAGGGAAGCGGAGTTTTGTAAATCGCCAAATCGGGATGCCGTTCCGACTCCAGATCCGCAACGAGGATCTTGCAGTCGCTGCCGGAGGCAAGGGCGTGAATCCGGCCCGGATGCTGGAAGTCATAGGCGTGCAATTGTCGGCGAATGGCATTGAGCTGCATCAGATGGCGGGGGTGGGGAATATCCGACACGATGAGGACTCCTCGACCGAGTTCATAGAGACGTCCTTCCTCGACTTCGGCATGCTCGAAATCTGCGAGGCTCATACGCCGGCCGTGATCGGCCGGACCAAGCTTGATTGTCTGAGGAATCATGGCCATCCTTTCGTCAAGAAAACCAGGGCGAGCCAACGCCGTTATCTTATCGAACGCGCTCTATGCTCGATGATGGCCGTGTGGATCGCCGGGCGGCCGCAACCAACTCTCCAACATGCGGAGAAGTTCGAGAATGATCCAGGCCAAGAGCGTGCCGCCCAGGGCCGGCCACAGCCAGCCGGCACCGACGGACATTCCCACCGCCGCCGTCGTCCAGACGCCGGCCGCCGTCGTCAGACCGCGCACCTCGTGTTCCGCGCTCAGTTTGAGAATGACGCCGCCGCCCAAAAAACCGATGCCCGTCATCAGTCCTTGAATGACGCGGCTGAAGTCGGCGCTGCGCATGCCCGCCTCCAGCGGCACCAACGTGTACAGGGCCGCTCCCAGAGCGACCAGCATGTGCGTGCGCAGACCGGCCGACTTCTCCGTCCGTTCGCGTCCCAGTCCGATGAAGCCGCCCAGCGCCGCGGCGATGCACAAACGCAGTAACACCCGCAACAGGTACGACCCATCGGGCCAGTCGAAAAGCAGTTCTTTCGGCAGTGGGTGATCCATGAGCAGCCTCGTGCGATCCGTGCGCGACGCCAAGCGGTGAGAGGTCGGCTCGTCCAACCTCTCAGAGAATGCCGGGGATGGGCTGTCCTTCCGGCAGAACCGGCAACGGACGATTCTGGCGATCGTACAGCATCGTTTCGGGAGAAATGCCAATCGCCCGATAAATCGTGGCCGCCACGTCGGCCGGCGTGTAAGCGGGACCGCGCGGCTGAGCGCCTTGCTTGTCGGTGGCGCCGATAACTTGTCCGCCGTGACTGCCGCCGCCGGCGAAGAAAATGGAGCCGGCCGTTCCCCAGTGATCGCGTCCGCCGGCTTTGTTGATCTTCGGCGTGCGGCCAAACTCCGTGAGAAAGACGACCAGCGTTTCCGATAACCGGCCGCGCGCCTCCAGATCCGCCAGCAGGGCGGCGAAGGCGCGATCCATGCCGGCGACATGATAAGGACGTTTGGCCATCTCACAAATCGGCGGAAAATTCTGCCCCACGGCGTTATGATTGTCCCACAGGTTGCCGAAGTCGGGATCGTAGCCGTAATCGACGAGAACAAAACGCGCGCCCGCCTCGACCAGACGACGAGCCAACAGACAGCGTTGGCCGATCTTGGTCCGGCCATAGCGTTCGCGGACGGGGTTGGGTTCTCGACGCAGATCGAAAGCTCGCCGCACCGTCGGCGACAGCAACATCTCGAAGGCGCTGGCGTACTGGCGATGCAGAGCATCCTCGCGATGCGTCGCCTCGACGCCACGCAGGCTGTCATCCAGACGGCGGCGCAGCGATTGCCGCCCGGACAAACGAGAGCCATCCAACGCGGGCGCGTATTGCAGGGCTTGCAGGTGGAAATCGTCTTCAGCCGCCTCGGAGACGCGGGCGGTGAAGTCGTCGTTGCGCGGCTGTCCGCCGCTGGCGAAGGGGGCGAACTCACGGCCTAGCCAGCCGCCGGTGAACAGATTGGTCGGCGGCGGTCCCGGCCGCGTCGTTCCCGGCACGGTTACATAGCCCGGCAGACCCGCGCGGACCCTGTAACTTAGCCACGATGGCGCCGACGTTCGGCTCGCTGACGATTTGCGTCGGCGTCACCCGGCGGCCCGACAGAGCGAACGCCTGACTGAGAAAATGATCGTCGTTGCCCGAAGTGAAGGTGCGAAGGAGGGCCAGTTGATGCGACTGCTTCGCCAGACAAGGCAGCGTCTCGCAGAAGCGGACGCCGGGCAGATTGGTGGCGATGGAATGGAGACTGCCGCGCACCTCCGCCGGCGCATCCGGCTTGGGGTCGAACGAATCGAGGTGCGTGACGCCGCCCGCCATCCACAGCACGATGACCGAACGCGCTCGTCCGTTCGCCGTTGCTCCGCTGCTCTGGGGCAAGAGGGAACCGGCCACGCTCAGAGAAGCGACACGCAGCAAGTCGCGGCGATTCATCAAAGCGAACAATTGCGGCGCGGACATGGCACAGATCCAGCGGCGTTTCAGGGTTCTCAGGCCGACCTTTATCGTACTCTATCTCTCACCGTAGGTCAGGCTGGAAAGGCTGACCTAAGACCATTTGCCCTTAGCGGGCCGGTGTGGTGGTTTCCGTGGTAGCGGCAAAGGTGCTGCTGCCAGGATCGGCGGCGTGAGGGCGTTTCGCCCGCTTGTTGGCGGCCAAATGTTCCAGCAGCAGATATACCGTCTCGGCGGACTCGGCGGCGCCGATGGTTTGCGCGATTTGCTCGGCCGTTTGCGGCGTCGTTGACAATGCCTTGACAATCTTCGCTTGCAGTTCCAGCACGGCGGCGGCTGCCTTTTTGCCGGCCTCGACGCCCGGTTGATGGTAGGCGTTGATGTTTACCAGGCTGCCGTAAAAACCGACGGTGCGCTCGAACAGAGCGATCAAAATGCCGATAGTGCGGGCCTCGACACGCCGCACCGTGATGGTCAGCGATTGGCGCTCGTTGTCGAACAGCGCCGCCCTTGTGCCGAGCAGGAAGCCATGCAGGAAATCGCCGGCGCCGACACCTGGCTGGATCTCGACGGGCGCGCCGCCGGATTCAAGCACCCGGATGAAGGTCACGAAGAAATTGTTCACGCCGTCGCGCAGCTGTTGCACATACGCATGTTGATCCGTCGATCCCTTGTTGCCGTAAACACTGATGCCCTGATCGACGCGCTTGCCGTCGAGATCGAGACGCTTGCCCAGCGATTCCATCACCAGTTGTTGCAGATAACGACTAAAGAGCAATAAGCGATCCTTATAGGGCAAGACAACCATATCTTTCTGTCCCTTGCCGCCGGTGGCCTGATACCACATGAGGGCGAGCAAGGCCGACGGATTGCGGCGGGTATCGTGCCGGCGCGTCACTTCATCGCAAGCCGCCGCTCCGGCGAGCATGGCATCGACATCCAGCCCTTGCAGTGCGCCGGGAACCAAACCGACCGCAGACAGCTCGCTAGTTCGTCCACCAACCCAATCGAACATTGGGAAACGATGCAACCATTTTTCGCTAACGGCCTGCTTGTCCAGATGCGAACCGGGCATGGTGACGGCGACGGCATGCGGCGCGAAGGCGAGTCCGGCCGCTTTATAAGCGGCGGCAACGACGGTCATACCGTTGTGCGGCTCCGGCGTGCCGCCGCTCTTGGACATGACCAGCACCAGCGTCTCTTTCAACTTGCCTTGCAGCGTGGCCAGCGTCCTTGCCATGCCGTCGGGATCGGTGTTATCGATGAAGTGCATCGCCATACGATCGCGTCCGGGCTGGCTCAGCGCGTCGGCGACGAACTCCGGTCCCAGCGCCGAACCGCCGATGCCGATGGACAACACCTGCGTGAACTTCGCCGCGCCCGGCGGTTTGATCTTGCCGGCATGCGCGTCGGCGGCGAACGATTTGATGTTCGCCACGCTGTCGCGGATCTCTTTCGTAATCTCCGCCTTGGGGGCGCGCTCCGGCGCGCAGCCAATAATGACCGACCATGCGCTTCTCGTCGGGGTTGGCGATGGCTCCTTTCTCCAGCGCGTCCATCGCCGTGTAAGCGCGCTGCATCGCCGGCTCCATGCGTTCGAGGAACGCATCGTCGAAGTGCATGCGGCTGATGTCCAGCGTCAAATCGATTGAGGGGGCACTGCAAAGATACTTCTGATAGCGTTTCCACAGATCCGCTGCGTTCATGCGAATTGCTCCTCTTGCAATGATTCGGACAAGCAAGGGCGTGCAACTGTTGCTATCTTATTCTTCTCATCGCCTTTTGATTACCCCGATGCGCGGCAGGAGGTCGATGGAAAGGAAGCGAACGGAATGTAAAACTCGTGGGTGGCAGTCAGGATGGCGGGACGCGGCCGACGGCGATCAGCGCTTCTCTCAAGATGATGCGGTGCGGCAAGTTCATGCCGAGAACGGCCACCGTCGTGCGACCGATAGCTGTGCGGCCCACCAGGATCGGGCCGTTCCAGCGGAAATGCCGCGACCACTTGTGCCGCCGTGGATTGAAGAGTCGGGTGAGTTTCTTGGTGACGGGGTCGATGCCGGTCAGGTTCGGCCCCTTGCGCAGGTTGTCCTGGTGACAGGCGAGGGCCAGATTGATTGGAGAATCCGTACCGCCGTGCTGTTGAGCAATGATGTGTTCGATGTGAAAGGCGAAGCGGGGGTCATCCTCCTCATGAAGCCGGCAGTATTCGCAGCGCTGCTCCGCCCGCCGTCGGACCAGTTCCCGCGTGAACTCATCCATTATACGCCGGTAGTGAGTCGTGCCCGGGCTTTGGCCTGAAGGATGGCCACGATGTTCGCGGCCATGACGTAGGCTTCGTACTCGGCGCGCTCTTCCGCCGAGAGGGTGCCCTCGTTGCACTTCTCCGCCAGTTCGCGGACATGGGCCTGAGCCTCGTCGTCGGCGCACAGGCCAGCCAACTCACGAGCGGCCCGCCGGGAAAGGCAACGGACTACCGGATCCAGGAGACGATCCAAGAGGCGAGTAGCGCTAATCTTGTCGTGCATGTCTTCCGTTCCCCTCCGCCTGCCGAACTGTGTAATCGTCCCGGCGCACGCTTTGCTGCGTCCGGCCTGCTTGATGTTCGTGATTAGCAGGCTGTCTATCCGCATGTTAGCACAGACGCGGCCGGCCGTGTGTCCTTTTCTTTCCAGGCGATGCTATTTCGACGAGGCGCGCTCCAGAAGCACTGCGCCGCGCCCCACATTCGTCATAATAATATCCCAATTGTCCTGTTATGCAGCTGAGGATTGTTCCCCAGCCGCCCAATTCCGTGGCGGAAATCGCCTCGGCAAGAGGCAACATCTGGCCATCGATTTCTTTGGTGTCGGACAAAACGTAACACAGGGCCGGCGCCGTGCGATCGTAGCAGCGCGACTATGTCCGTGTTCGATGGCAAAAGAGTTGCATACCGTTCATCGAGATCTCGGCAATGGTTAAGGCGGTCGAGCATCAGGGCACGCCGCTTGGCGGACGCCAAAGAGTTCAGCCAACGTGTGCGACGCGCCGGAGTAATGAATGCTCGGATGATTGCTTCCTCGATCTCGTTCACTTCGAGCCTCCGATCAGCTGCGAACGGACAGGGAGTTCCGTGTGCTACTCAGACAGGGCGCGGCCGACGATATGCTGCGCCTCCTCGACGATCGCTTGCAAATGTTTCTCGTCCTTGAAGCTCTCGGCGTAGATTTTGTAGATGTTTTCCGTGCCGGACGGCCGGGCCGCGAACCAGCCGCTGGCGGCAATCACTTTCAAGCCGCCGATGGCCGCATTGTTGCCGGGCGCCTTGGTCAACTTGGCCGTGATCGGCTCGCCGGCCAGCGTCGTCGCCGTCACCATCTCCGGCGATAGTTTTTTCAACGCTGTTTTCTGCTCCGGGCTGGCCGGAGCGTCGATGCGCGTGTAGCACGGCGAGCCGAATTTTTTCGTCAACTCCTGATAATGCTCGCCGGGATCTTTGCCGGTGCGCGCCGTGATTTCGGCGGCCAGTAGATCCATGATCGGACCATCTTTGTCCGTCGTCCACACCGTTCCATCGCGGCGCAGGAAGCTGGCGCCGGCGCTCTCCTCGCCGCCGAAACAAATGGAGCCATCGAACAGCCCCGGCGCGAACCACTTGAAACCGACCGGCACTTCCGACAGCGTCCGGCCCAGATCCTTGACCACACGGTCGATCATGCTGCTGCTTACCAGCGTCTTGCCGACCGCCGCCCGCGCCGGCCAGTTCGGACGATGCGTTAGCAGATAGCGAATCGCCACGGCCAGAAAGTGATTGGGATTCATCAGTCCCGCCGAGGGCGTGACGATACCGTGCCGATCCGAGTCGGGATCGTTGCCGAAAGCAACGCGATACTGATCCTTCAGTCCAACCAGCTTCGCCATCGCATAGGGACTGGAACAATCCATGCGGATTTTGCCGTCGTGATCCACCGTCATAAACGCGAAACGCGGATCGACCGTCGAATTGACCACGGTGATATTCAGACCGTAAATATCCTTAATTGGCTCCCAGTAATGTACGCTGGCGCCGCCGAGCGGATCGACGCCGAGTTTCAGTCCCGCCGCGCGAATCGCTTCCATGTCGATGACGTTGCCGAGATCCTTGACGTAAGGCAGAACGAAATCCTCGACGTGCGTTGTGTTCGCCTTCAGCGCGGACTCGTAGGGAATGCGCCGGATGTCCTTGTTGCCGGCGCGGAGTAGAGCATTGGCGCGATCCTGCACCCAATTGGTGATGTCGGTGTCGGCGGGTCCGCCGTTGGGCGGATTGTATTTGAAACCGCCATCCTCCGGCGGATTGTGCGACGGCGTGATGACGATGCCATCGGCGAGGTGATCCTTGCGCCCTTGTTATAAACGAGGATAGCGTGGGAAATCACCGGCGTGGGCGTGAACCCATCGTCGCGCTGAATGCAGGTTTCGACGCCGTTGGCGGCCAACACTTCCAGAGCGGTGCGCTGAGCGGGACCGGAAGCAGCATGCGTATCCTTGCCCATGAACAGCGGGCCATCGATACCCTTGTTTCGTCGATATTCGCAGAGGGCCTGGGTAATGGCGAGGATGTGAGACTCGGTGAATGTGCCGTCGAACGGCGTGCCGCGATGGCCACTGGTGCCAAAACTGACGAGTTGCGCCGGATCGTCCACGTTCGGCCGGCGCTGGTAATAATCGCGCTCTAGGCGAGTCACGTCGATCAAGAGATTGGCGGGGGCGGGTTTGCCTGCCAGGGGATGAATCGTCATGCGCGGATTGCCTCCCAACCGACCGGCCGTCATTGCCCGGCGGTCAATTTCAGACCGAGGATGCCAAAGAGAACCAGGGCGATGCAGGCCAAGCGCGTGAGGTTCGCCGGCTCGGAGAAGAGAATGATGCCCAGTACGGTCGTTCCGAGCGCGCCGATGCCAGTCCAGATTGCGTAGCTAGTTCCGATGGGCAGGATGCGCACCGCCAATGAGAGGCAGTAAAAACTGGCGCTCATGGCCGCCACCGTGAGCACACTGGGCCAGAGTTTGGTGAAGCCATCGGCGTATTTGAGGCCAATGGCCCAGACAATCTCCAGGACGCCGGCGATCATCAAATACAGCCAGGCCATAATTATCCGCCTTCTCTCTCGTAATAGTGTATTCGTGGCCGTCCTTGCTATTCGCCGTGAAACGATCATTTCTGCACGTGTCGATCATCATTCCACAGGCGCAGGACAGGTTCGCCGAGATTGTGTTCGTAGCCGAGGATGCTCAGCGATGCCGTGGTCAACAGCAGCAATCGGCCATCCGCAACCGGCAGGCCGAGCCAGCGGCGCCGAGAACGCGCAAGAAATGGCCGTGCGAGAAAACAATGACATCACCGTTGACGGCACGCAGACGCGCTACGACGCGATCGGCGCGCGCGGCGATGGTTTCGACCGAATCGCCGCCGGGGCAGCCATCGCGGAACAAAAACCAGTCCGGCCGATCCTTGCGGATGTCGGCGGTGCGTTTGCCCTCGTAGTCGCCGTACTTCCACTCGATTAGATCGCCGTCGATCTCGGCGGGAGCGGCGTAGCCAGCCAGTTCGCAGGTGCGACGCGCTCGCTGCAAGGGGCTGGTCAATACCTTGACGAAATGCGTGCCGCGCAAGCGTTCGCCGAGGTTTTTGGCATTGCGCTCGCCGTTGGCAGTGAGCGGGATGTCCGTGACGCCGGTGTGCTGGCCGGATAGCGACCATTCGGTTTCGCCGTGGCGCGCGAGGTAGATTTTTGGAAACTTGTCACTCATGGCGCATCTCTCTCCTGTTCGCTGACAACGACTTGTCCAGAGAAGCCGATTTTGTTTGGGCGACGGCACACCCTCAGCCGCTTGCGGTGGCGGCAAAATCGGCTACTCTGGTGAGCTAGGAATGCCATCGCCAGCAGTCAATAGCGGAGGGTCGTCTGTATGAATCCATCCATGATTTTCATCGGCCTTGTCCCGTTCGTTTTCCTCACCGCGCCGGCCTGCGCCGTCGAACCGGCCCAGCGTCCGCCGAACATCGTTTTCATTCTCGCCGACGATCTCGGCTACGGCGATTTGCCCTGTTACAACAAAGACTCGAAGATCCCTACGCCGAACCTCGATCGCCTGGCCGCACAAAGCATGCGCTTCACCGATGCCCATACGCCCTCTTCGGTCTGCTCGCCGACGCGCTATGGCATTCTGACCGGCCGCTATTGCTGGCGAACGTCCCTGAAACGCGGCGTGCTGAACGGCTACTCGCCGCTGCTGATCGAACCGAAGCGGATGACCGTGGCCTCGCTGCTCAAGCGACACGGCTACGTCACGGCAGGATTCGGCAAATGGCACCTGGGACTCGGAGACGCGGCCAAGACCGATTTCGGCAAACCATTGCGGCCCGGACCCTGCTCGGTTGGTTTCGATTCGTTTTTCGGCATTCCCGCTTCGCTGGACATGCCGCCTTACGTCTACATCGACAACGAAGGTGTGGCGGAAGCGCCGACGGAGACCATCAAGGACAGCGCCATGCGCCGCAAAGGCGGGAACGGTTTCTGGCGCGGCGGCGCCATCGCGCCGCACTTCAAGCACGTCAATGTTCTGCCGACTCTCATCGAACGCGCCGCCGGATTCATCGGCAAACAATCGGCGGACAAACCGTTCTTCCTCTACTTGGCGCTGACCGCGCCGCATACGCCGTGGATGCCGACCGAGGCCTTCCGCGACAAGAGCAAGGCCGGATACTACGGCGATTTTGTCGCCCAGGTCGATGCCAGCGTCGGCCAAGTCCTCAAGACGCTTGAGGACGCCAAATTGTCCGGCAATACACTGCTGATCTTCACCAGCGACAACGGGGCGCACTGGCTGCCGTCCGACATCGAGAAATGGCAGCACCGCGCCAACGACGGACTGCGCGGCCAGAAGTCGGATCTGTGGGATGGCGGTCATCGCGTGCCGTTCCTGGTGCGCTGGCCGGGCCATGTCCGGGCCGGCAGCACGAGCAAAGAGTTGATCTGCCTTACTGACTTCTTGGCCACCGTCGCCGCCGTCCTCGGCGTTAAGCTGCCGGACGATGCGGGCGAGGATAGTTACAGCATTCTGCCCGCCCTGCACGGAGACAAGCTCGGCAAGCCGATCCGCGAAGCGATTGTGCATCATTCCGGCGACGGCACCTTTGCCATTCGTCAAGGTCCGTGGAAGCTGGCGATGGGGCTCGGCTCGCACGGCTTCAGCGAGCCGCGCAACATCAAGCCCAAGCCCGGCGAGGCGAAGGGGCAACTCTACAATCTCGACGACGATCCGCGCGAACAGAGGAATCTGTGGTTGAAACAGCCCGAGATCGTGGCACGGCTGACCGCGCTGCTCGACCGCTACAAACGCGAGGAGCGTAGCCGCCCGTAATCCGAGGCGCGACCGTAACAGTAGTTTCAAATCTGAGCGGGGGGCGTCAGCCCCCCGAG
The DNA here is from genome assembly GCA_963835245.1 of uncultured Planctomycetota bacterium. Taxonomy (GTDB): domain Bacteria; phylum Planctomycetota; class Planctomycetia; order Gemmatales; family Gemmataceae; genus JAJPHU01. Next base: position 644,019 of record CAWIEZ010000008.1, on the reverse strand, counting down.
AGACGCCAAACTCGGGGGGCTGACGCCCCCCGCTCAGGGAATCTTGAAACTACTGGTAAGGGAGCGTAGACGCAAGCGCTCCCTTACGGTCGCGGCTCCGATCATCTCCTAAATCCCCTATCTTCCGTATTTCCCGCAGGTCCGAATTTAACGACTGTTTGCAATGCAACGAGATTGCTTTTTCCGAAATTGGATTGACTCTCAAATTATCTAAATTTACTATTTAACCCAGAAGCGCCATGTTCACAGCGAAGTGGTGGCGGTATGAGTCACCAAGGTCATTTCTCAAAGTTTCGAGGGAGGGTAAAGTAATGTACAGTGTAGTTTTGATGGCGGCGTTGACGGCGGGTAGCGCCACGCCGGACTGCCATCGTTGGGGTGGCTGCTGCGGTTGCTATGGCGGCGGCTATGGCGGTTGTTACGGTGGCTGCTATGGCGGTTGCTATGGCTGTTTCGGCGGCTGCTACGGTGGTTGCTGGGGCGGTTGGGGCGGCTGCTATGGCGGTTGCGGTGGTTGCTATGGTGGCTGGGGCGGCTACAGCAGCTGGGGATGCTGCGGCTGCATGGGCGCCGGCGGCTACGGCTACGGTTACGGCGGCGTGAGCTATCCCGGTTCCATCGGTGGGATGTACCAGGGCGGCGGGATAATGACGCCGGGAGCCGGAGTGCCGGGAACGGGCACGCAGAGCGGCGAACCGCTGGGTAACCCCAAAGAAAACAAGGGCGAAAAAGGCACGATGCTGTCGCCGACCAAGGCCAAATTGGTTGTCGAACTTCCGGCCGACGCCAAGTTGTTCATTGACGACATGCCCATGAAAACCGCTGCGGGCGTGCGTTCGTTCAACACGCCGGCGCTGGAGCCGGGTCAGGCTTACTACTACATGGTGCGCGTCGAGACGGTGCAGGACGGCAAGCCGGTTTCGCAGACGCGCCGCGTCATTGTTCGCGCCGGCCAGGTCGCTCGCGCGGACTTCAAGGATTTGTCGTCGGAGGCAGTGAGAACCGCTCAGGCGAAGTAAGGAGTCCGTAATTACAACTCGTCGGAGCCGGCAGCGTCAGCGACGGATCTAACTGTCACTGACGCTGCCGGCTCCGACGGTTTTGTTCGTTCGGTTTTACGATCCTCTTCTCGCCATGTCGCCAAAGTGACAAAAAGATATAACAAGCCAAATGCCCATTGCACCGTGCTGAGCCAGAGATAGAGGCGGTGCCGCGTGTAGAAGGTGTCCGGCTCGCGGATGATGCGTCCCTTGGGTACGAGCAATTCGTCGAGTTGGCCATGCAGCCAGTAGAGCGACACCAGCAGGAGCAGCATAGCGGCCCACATTAGCCAACGACTGAGACGCCGCCACTTGGCCGGATCTCGCGCCACGAGCAGATCCCAGAGAAGCACAAGCAGGGCGATGGCCCCGGCGAGGTTCAGATAAACAGTCACTTGCCGGGTGACGAACCCTTGCCGGAGGTGGCCGAACACTTGCTGTCCAATCGGCACGACCACGCTGGCATAAAACGTGAATCCGCCCTGCCAAAAGAACAGGGCGAGCAGAACCAGGAAGCGGCGGAGAAGGATCAGCATGGGGTTTAGGATTGAGATGCGGCGAACCGGCAGCGTAAGCTGCCGGGTGGGATAGCGTTCTACCCGGCAGCTTACGCTGCCGGTTCGCCGATCAAAAATCGGCGATGTTTCCGCGTAGGAAACCACTATCGGCGGGGGCGGTGTAGCGAACTTCCAGTTCGGGCGTTTCGATACGGACGCCGCCGCGGTGATGGCTGTGCATGACAGCGTCGAGAATGCCGGTGGTGAGCAAGGTGCGCTCCACGGGATAGGGCGCTTTGCCGCTGTCGAGGAATTTTTCCAGGTTGGCGACCTGGGCGTCGAAGAAACGTGCGCCGGGCGGCGGCGGCAGATGGAACAGACACGAGGCCGGCTTGCTCTCGCCGCGCAGCTTGGCCGCGAAGGTGAAATCGAGAACGTGGCCGTTGAGCAGCAGCACCGTGCCGCGCGTGCCATCGCGGTACTCGATCAGAAAAGCGAGGGCCGGCGTCGGCCGATAGTTGTACACGCTCATGCTGCCGGTGTTATCGCGGATGTCGCCGGGATTGACGCTCTCGCTGCGGCTGAGGGCGGCTTCGAGAAGATCCCAACTCCAGCGCCCGTCGTCGCCCGCCTTCCAAACGTCATTGCCGCTCAGGCAGGTGACGGCCTTGACGCCGCTCTCGCCGCCCTTGCGACGCTCCAACATGACGTGCAGCGACTCCAGAGCGTGGAAACCGTATACCTCAATCGGACCGTAACCAGCGACCAGGGCGTCCTCGATGGGCGAGTCCAAACGCGGCTCCAAATCAGGAGTGCGCCAGAGTGACCGGCAAGCTGGAGCCGGCCATCATGGGGAATTTTAGTTCCCGCGCGAAGGAGAGCATTTTTGTGGCCCGCTCGAAGGTGAATGACAAGTGCTTGTCATTGAACACCGGCACGCTCCGCCCCGTTTTGCGGAAGACGTTGGCGATTTGCTCCATCAGTTCCAGACGCGGGTAGAGAATCTGGCCCAGGTCATTGCGCGGATAGTTGCCGTGTTCGGCGATGAGCAGAACGCCCTCGACGGCTAATTTGCCGTTGGCGGTCAGCGCTTGCTCGACGGCGCGGGCCATCGACACGCCGGAAGTTCGCCGCGTGATGCGGACACCGAACTTACGGGCCACGGCCTCGGAGAGATCGTTGTCCGGCGTCTGATCGACGTAGAGCGAATGGACGTAGTGTTTGGGAACGTGCAGCTGTCCGCCGCGCGCGTAGCCGAAGAGAAACCGGCCGGCGATGTGATAAGCATGCGACAGCGGCCGATAGACCGTCGAGAGGACGGCGATCGGTTTACGTCCTTTGTTCGACGGCTTGGCCGGCCGAGTGCGCGACAGCGGCAGTGCCGTCTGCGCTTCGGTGGATTGAGCCGAGACGCCGCCGGCCAACGTGAGAGCCGCCGCGGAGGCGAGGAACTTGCGACGCGAACAACGCTGTTGTCGATCTTCCATGGTGCAAATCCAGAGGAGACTATCGTTCGTGGTAAGCGCGAGCGGGCAATTTCCTTGACCTTACCACCCCAGCCGCTGGCTTGCCAGAGATTCTCCCCCTGCCTGGCGATTTCGATCCACCCGGCAGCTAACGCTGCCGGTTCGCCATGGCAAGGCGAACCGGCTGCGTTAGCTGCCGGGTGGATCGAAATCGGTCGCATCCATTGACGTTCGGCACAACAGATAAAACAAACCCGCGCCGACGCAGCCGCAGCCGAACGCCACGTAGAGCAGCGTTTGCGGCCCGAACGCCAACCACAGAGCCGCACCCGCCAGCGAGGCCGTGCAAATGGCGAAGGGCGCAAGCCCCAATACAACCCGACGCCGCGCGCCCGCACTTCCGGCGGCAACAGCGACGTGATGAGCGCCTTGCGCGCCGGCTCGCCGATCTCGCGCAGACCCTGAGCGATGAAGGCCAACACCAGCCAATCGCCGCCCGGCAGCAGACCGAGCAGCAACGGAAACAAGGCGAAAAAAACAAACGTCAAGCCGATGAACGGCTGCAAACCGACGCTGCGCGTCATGCGGCCGACTGGCAGATAGGTGAGCAGCGCCACCGTGTTTTGCACGGCGACGAACACGCCGAACCGCTCCAGCGACAGGCCGCGCACGAAATACATGTACAGCACGATGAAATCGCGCACCAGCCAATCGCACCAGCGCTTGAATATCTCCGCGAGCAAAAGACGCCGTAAGGTCGGGTGCATACGGCGGAGGATGTCGGCGGCCGTGTGCCGCGAGTCCGGCGGCTCGTGGTGCGGCATAAAGCGCCATTGAATCGCCAGCGATACGAGACCTAGCATTAGCGACGCGCTCACCAGCCAACGCATGCCGTCCACGGTCCCTTGCTCGTCGCCGCGCAGTTGCTGCGCCTGCGTCAGCACGAAACCGGCGATCAGTGGACCAAGGATTTTCGGCAGGCGTTTCTGGATCGATTGCAGCGCGAAGGCCATGCCGCGTCCGGCCTGGCCGACCGTGGCGCCGACCGTGGTGAACGTCACCGGCACCGACAGCGGTTCCCAACCGAGGATGAGCAGAGCGGCGACGATCGCTCCCGCCGGCGCGCTCCACGTCAGAAACAAAACATAACCCGCCACGCTCAGCATGCCAAACAACAGCAGCGAGCCGCGATCACCGAGGCGCGCCGTTAATTGTCCTCCGCCGATGTAGCAAAAACCCTCGAAGAGATTGCGCAGGCAGGAGTAGAGTCCAACGATCCAGAGGGTGCCGGCGGTCAATTCGCCCAGCGATGAGGTCGTATGCAGTACCTCTTTGCTCCGCGCTTGCAGGTACACAGGGACGAAACGCTCCCACAACTGTTCGCCCAAGCCGAAGCACAAGACGGCGAGCAAAACAATCGCCACGGTGCGATTGAGCGCCAGCAAGCTCGCCAAGGATGACCGCGCTTTGGGAGAAACGCTCATAAGGGCATGTTATAATGACCGAAAGCCCGGCAAGGAGAGGAGACGATGTCCGAGTCCATTCCGAAGGTCAAACGGGTGTTGAGCGTCGGTCAGTGCTGCGCCGATCATTCGGCGATTTCGCGTGTGCTGCGCGACAGCTTCGGCGCGGAAGTCGTCGGCGCCGACTCGGCGCGGCAGACGTTGGAGCAATTGCGTCAAGAGACGTTCGCGCTGGTGCTGGTCAATCGCGTCCTCGACGCCGACGGCTCATCGGGTCTGGAGTTGATCCGCGCCGTCAAGGCGGACGAGCAACTGCGTGCGGTTCCGATTGTGCTGGTGAGCAATTACGAGGACGCCCAGGCGCAGGCAGTGAAAGCGGGAGCAATGCCCGGTTTCGGTAAGGCGGCGCTGGGCCAACCACACATGCTGGCGCACGTCGAAGCGTACCTGCGTTGATCTCAGCATTCCGAGTGCGAGGGAGGACGGCATCCTTGCCGTCCTCCGCCTCACCCTGTCCTCGCTTCAGACAACCGAGTTCATCGTCCGGGCCACGATGACAACAAGACTTGCCACAGAGACTGGAACTGAGACAGTTGACTCATCCAGGTATCGAGGAATTGCAGCCACGTGGACCACTGCCCCGGATTGAGAGTGGAGGTAGGGGCAGCGGTAAAGGTGACAGTTGCGCTTTGCGTCATGCCGTCGGCACTGACGTACACAATGGCCGTACCGGAGCCGGCGACCGGCGCGGTGTAGTTTCCGTTGCCGTCGAGCGAACCGCCGCCCGACAGCTGCCAACTCCATCCCGGTTGGCTGCTCATGGCCTGGCCGAACTGGTCGGTAACGGTGGCCGTGAAGTGCAGCGTGCCGTTGTTGTACACGCTGCCGCTGGCAGGCGTCAGCGAAATGCCCGACGCCGTTTGCACAACGCTCACGTTGACATCGCTGCTGATCGACTGGCCGTAGATATTGGTGACCGTGACCTGGAAGGTATAGTTGCCGGCTTGGTGGAAGGTAACGGTGGTATTCTGAGCGGCGTTGGTTCCGTTGGCCGAGAAAGTCGGCCCAGCCGACGTGGACGGCTCGCTGACTACGGACCATGTGTAAGTCAGCGCGGCGGGATTGTAGATGTCGCCGCCGAGAACGCTGAGGTTCGTCGTCGTGCCGGTGACGACACTCGACGACGAACTGGGCGGAGCGGCCAGCCAGGGCGGCGTGGCGGAGGAGCCGCCCTCCGCGACCAAACCGGAAACAATCAAGTTGGCGATCGGCGAACCGCGTCCGGTGACGAGATCGTAGCCCTGCGCCGCCGAGTAGCCGCCGTTGCTGCCGCTGGTGATATCGTGGAAATCGCTCTGCGGCAACTGATAGAGCGCCGGCAGCGTCTGCGTGCCGCCGTCGAGCGAACCTTTGCCTTGCAAGGCACGGCCCTGATCGGCGATGGCGACCAGCGCGGCCCACTGCGGTGCGCCGGCGCTGGTTCCGCCCAACTCGATCCAGCCGCCGTAGAAGGAATCGTAGACGGCAAAAGGAGAGTTCGTCGAGGCGTTATAGGCGACATCCGGAACGGTTCGATAGGTGCCGGTTTGTGTCACCCCGCCTTGCTGGTAAGTCGGCTGCGATTCATACTGGCTGATGCCGCCGCCGCTGCCGCTCCAGCCGGTTTCGCTCTGATAGTCGCCGGCGCCATCCGTGTTCAACTGCGTGCCGCCGACGGCCAACACATTGGGAGAAACGGAGGAATACTCCGGTGCTCCCGCCGAGCCGGCGTCGCCGCTGGCGGCGACGAAGGTGACGCCCTGATGTCCCGCCGGCGTCGTGAAGTAGCCATCGTAATACGGTTCGCTCGAAAATTCTCCGGCACCCCAACTCATGGACACCACCGACACGCCGGGCTGATTGCGAGCGTAGTTGACGGCCGGCATCAGATCCGCGAAGCTGGCGGAGTTGGCTTCGACGAGCAGGATGTTCGCCCCCGGCGCCATGGCGTGCGCCCATTCCACGTCGAGGCTGATTTCCCATCCCCAGTTCTGATCGGAGGCCGGCAAATTGCTGCCGCCGTTCTCGTTGACGACCGTGAAGCTGGGCGGTGCGGACAGTCCATAGGTAGCGTCGAACGTCTGCAAATCGCTGGCGATGTTCGGTTGATTGTAGGCGTCCACGATAGCGATGGTTTGGCCGCTGCCATCGCCCTTGATGGCGCCGTTGTCGAAGGCGATCTGATTGAAACCGTAGGCTTGGCTGATCTGGGCGGGGCTGAACCCGCCGGGCTGGCCGGGTCCGCCGTTGGGCGTCAGGGCTGTGGGACTCACTAGTTCCGCATCCGGCACGGCGATGCCGGACAGTCCGCTGGATGGGACGAGGCGATCTTCGAGAATCTCCAGGCAGAGGCGAATGGAGTGCGCGCGCGAAATCCTCGCCGCTCGCACCCCTGAATACAGGGTGATGCGTCGCATGATACGATAAAACTCCTCTCAGAGTTTTTGTAGCGACGGGAGATTAGAAAACCACAGACGATCGCTGAGAGGATCAATCCATGAGGGGGGAGCGATCGTATTGTTCCTGCCGAACTCTAGGACAGGATTGGGAGACGGTCAAACCGCCTCTCGTTTCCACACTCCGCGTGGGAACGAGAGAATCACGCGTTAGCTGTTCAACAAAGCCCGCAGATCTTGCTCGCCCTTCCGTGAGACCAAAGCAATTTGATCGAAGGACGCCGAGGATCGCGGCGCGACGGACTTCAGTTGCGTGGCCAAGCGCGTGGCGTCGCTCTCCATTTTGCTTAGGGCGGCAGCCACTTCCTCAAACACGGCTGGCCGATCTTCCCGCGGCAACTGCCGCGCCTGCTCGATCAAGTGCTGGCCGACAATCCGCGCATAAAACCGCGTCCATTGCTCCAACTTCTCGGTATTATCCACCAGCGTACGCGCCTCGCCGTGGATCTCCTCCGCCAACTTGGCGAGGCGAAAGAGACGTTCTTTCGGCGTGTCTACGCGCAGGCTGTTCGTCAGACGTTCCTCCAAGCGAGCCTGCTCGCGCTTGGCGACCTCGATCCCCGTGATGGGGTTGCGCGGCCAAGACCACCAGGCCAAGGCGAACACCAACAACGAAGCGGCCAGAGCGAAAGCCACCGACAATTTCCGTAGGCCGCGTTCCTTCGGACCCGGCGTCAGCGAGGAACGCCAGAGGTTGGAGGGATCGGCAATTGTCGGGCGATCGGTGTGCGTGCCCAGGATGCGCTGGAGCAATTGCGCCTTGGCCGTCGAGGGCGGGATGGGCAAGAGCGGAATGTGCCGTTCCATCTGAATCAGGCGGCGTTGCCAGGCGCGGCAGGACGGACACTGATCCAGATGGTTGCGGATGTCCGCTGCCGGCTGATCGGGCTGCTCGGCCGACAGCAGCCGCCGTTGAAGGACGGTGCAGTTCACGACTTCTCCTGTTCCTGGCGCGGCGCCAATAAACTCAGCAATTTCTGCCGGGCCTTGAAGACGCGCCAGCGCGCGGTCTCTTCGGTCAAGTCCAGTACCTCGGCGATCTGCCGGAACGATAATCCTTCCTCGACGCGCAGCAGCAGGGCGGCGCGAAACTCCGCAGGCAGGCGATTGACGGCGCGGGCCAGGTTTTGCAGCGCTTCGGCGCTGATGGCCCGATCGAGCGGTCCCTGTTGCGAGTCCGGCAACTCCGCGGGCAACGCCTCGCGCGGGCGCGACGCCGCACGGCACTGGTTGGCGTAGTTGTTATGCGCGATGCGAAACAACCAGGCGGCGAAATTCGTGCCGGCCTGAAATTTTTTCAATCCAGCAAAGGCTTTCAAGAAACTCTCTTGGACCAGATCCTCCGCCGTGTGTCGATCGTGCGTTAGGCGATACAGCCAGCGATAAAGGCGATCCCAATAGCGCTCGACCAGTTGGGCGAAGGCCGGACGATCTCCCTTCTGAGCGGCGACGATGAGTCGATGCTCGTCGGCGAGGTCGTCATGGGAGTTGTCGAAGGACGCCACACGCATCGCTCTTGGGCCGCGGACGGGGCGGAAGCGCGGAGGCTCAGGGACGACTTTCTCGATTGTACGGCCCGCGCGGCGGCATCGCCAGAACCACTCCGCTCGGCGAACCGGCAGCGTCAGCTGCCGGGTGGGCCAAACCCGGCAGCTAACGCTGCCGGTTCGCCTACAGGAGAAACACCGATCCCACCCCGCCGTTGGCGCAAACTCGTCCCTTGGCTAGGATGAGAACGCGGTTTGCCGTGGAGGGGTGGCAGAGCGGCTGATTGCACCAGTCTTGAAAACTGGCAACGTCGAAAGGCGTTCGAGGGTTCAAATCCCTCCCCCTCCGCTGATGTGCTATTCGCGGTTCACGGCGCCACTACTTCCCAGGCCAGTCGCGCCACTTCGTCGGGCTGCGGCATGTTGCGAAAACGATGGATCTCGGCCGGCAATCCTTCTAGTTCCGCCTCCTCGATGTGCAATTGATCGGACACCGCCAGCAAAAACGGCTCACTAACATGCTCTCGTAAGCGAGCCAAATGCTGCTCCGCACTGGCGCGCCGCCAAAAGCCGAGTACCTCGAACAGCACGCGCCGGCCCGTCGCTTTGTGAACCAGCCGAAAGTCCGGCACCCAGAAGCCGGCGCTGCCGAGCGGAAAAACTTCCGTCTCCTCCACGATGTCCCAATCGGCGATGCGCTTGCGGAACATCTCGACGAACAATCCCAACTCCGGCGGGACATAGGTGCCGCTGTCGGCATAGTGCGATGCCAGCCCGTCGCCCGGCGTTGCCTGAAACACTTTCGGTTTGCGTTGCGGTCCCCAGCGCAGTTCGGCGCGTACTTCAAAATCGCGGCACAGCAGCACAGCCGGAAAGAACAGGGCCAGTTGCAAGCCGTATTTCTGCGTCGCCGAGAACAGGCTGAGCGGTCCATCGAGGTGCAGCCGCCAGCTGTTCTCGCCGACGCGCTCCATAGTGCAGATGAGACGATGGAATTTGACGCGGCGCAGCAGTTGGCGATAGCGCTGCGGCGGCTCGTTGCGGATGGTGACGTGCAGAGCCGTGCAGCGATATAACACCGCCTGTGCGAGCGCCACGTTGTAGCGCTGCAACAGATGTTCGCCGCTGATGTCCTTGAAATGGACGAGGCGCTGCTCGCTCTTGAGATCGGCGAACAGTCCTTGCTCGACGACCTGCGGCGTCAGGCTCAGTTCGTTGGCCGCCTCGCGCAGCACGGCATCGCGGTCGAAGCGCGGCTCCGCCATGTCCTCCGGAACGGCGGGCGTCAGGCGATGGCGGGCCGCCGCTCCGAACACGGCGGCGCGAATCGCCTCCGGCGGATGGCCGGAGACAGTCTCGAACTCACAGCGATCCTCCAACAGTTTCGCCAAGCCCTGATGGACGAGTTGACTGGGATCGTCGCCGAATAGCTCGCTCTGCTCTTCCTCCAGTTCGCCGCGCGTTCGCCCTTCCTGACCGCGAAACAGCATCAACAAGCGCTCGGCGACCTCACGCCAGCCGGGATCATTCGCGTCGAGGTAACGGGGGATGATGCGATCGCGGGCGTAGCGGACGGAGACCATTTTTCCGGTAAGCATAAATAGCGGTCTTTCAAGTCTCTTGTGTGTATCCGTAGCCAGACATCGGCCAGACTTGAGTGAGGTACACCAGCTTCCTCGCTTCGTCCACGGCATAGATTGCATTACGATGATTCGTCTTGCTCCCACATTTGGAGGACTTCCTCGAACCTGTGCGGATCGCGCTGGATTTCCTTGATGTCCTCTTCCGTCACTTGATATTCGCGGGGCAACAGGCGGAACATCGAATGCCCATCTTGTTCCAGCAAAGCTATTTGCTGCTGGGCTTCGTCGAGCCGTTTCCGCAGTTCCTCGCCCTCCTTGGCCAATCGTTCTCGTTCGGCGCTCATTTGCTCCAGTGCCGCCGCCGACAGAAAAATGCCGACGATGCGACCGCTGCTATCGCACAGCCGTAGTTCCTCGCCGTTACTCAACTCTTTCGATTCTTTCATGACAAGTTCCTTTCACTGTGTTTTCTTACTCCTCTGTTTCAAGACCGGATCGCGGGAGGGGCGTGAGCGTCTTCAGGTAAACTATCCGCTTCTCTTCATCGACCGCGTAGGACACATACAAAGGCGCGTAAACTCGGTGGTAGACCTGCAAACCCAAATAGACCAGTCGGTTGCACGGGTCGCCCCACGCCGAGGGGGTCTCCCTTAGCTGCTGAAAAATCATCTTCAGAGCAGCAAGGTAGCTTGCCAATCTGCCTCTCTCCGCGGCCCGTTCCGCCCACATCCGCATTTGCATGTGTTGTTCCGCGCTAGTCACTAATTGGTAAAGAGCGTCTCCGTTAGTTACCATGAAGCAGCCCTCGAGAGCGCAGGTCGTTCTCAAGTTCCGCGATGATCGCACCGAACTCGACGCCATTCTTGTCCATCTCCGCAATATCCTCCGGTGTAATGTGGACATCTTTGCTCAGCAAGGCGTGGAGCGACTTCAAATACTGATCGCGCTCGGCCGCGATGGCGTTCTTGTCGCGCGCTTCCTGTCGGGCACCGTCGAGCGCGCACCGCAGTTCGGCTACCTCGGCGCGGAGTCGATCGCGCTCGGCCGTCAACTCCCGAACCACTTCCGCCGTCGCGGCATTGTTCAACTCTTTCGATTCTCCCATGACAAGCTCCTTTCGTGTGATTCACTGATACGCATGGTGCTGCCTGCGCCGATCGCTGGTGAACTCCTCGGCGGTGCCGCGCGTCACCACTTCGTATAGCAGCGCTTGTTTCTCGCCGTATTTCCGCAGCAGTCGGCCCAGACGTTGGACGTGTTCGCGCACCGTGCCGCTGCCGGACAGAATGATGCCGATGTTGGCGGCGGGGACATCGACGCCTTCGTTGAGAACGCGGCTGGTGACAACCACATTATACTCGCCGGAGTGGAACGCCTGCAAAATGTGCCGCCGTTCTTTGGCCTTGGTCTGATGCGTGATGGCCGGCACCAAGTAACGCCGCGCGATCTGATAAACCGTGGCGTTGTCATAGGTGAATATCAGCACACGATCCTGTCGATGACGGTCGAGCATCTTTTCGAGAATGTGCAGCTTGGCCGGCGCCGCCAAGGCCAGGCGGCGCTGCTCTTGGTACGCCTCGAAGGCGGCGCGGCCGTCGCGCGAACGGCACGTCTCCTGAATGAAACGCTGCCAGCCGTTCGCTCCGCCCAGACTGATGCCATGCTCGGAACAGAAACGGCGATAGTGTTCGCGCGCCAGCTGATAGCGCTGTTGCTCCTCCGCCGTCAGTTCGACGTATAACCGTTCGGCGCGATACTCGGCGAGAAAATCTCCGGCCAGTTCCTTGATCTCGCGGCGATAGACGATGGGACCGACCAGCGAGGCCAGCAGGTGTTCTTGTCCGTCCTGGCGTTCGGGAGTGGCGGTCAGTCCTAGGCGGAAGGGAGCGAGGCTGCCGTGCGCTGCCTCCAAGTACGACGGTCCCGGCAGATGATGGCACTCGTCGAAAACGAGCAGACCGAAACGGCTGCCCCAGCGATCGAGGTGGATGTGCGCCGAATCGTAGGTGGTGACGGTCAACGGCTGAATCTCGTAATGTCCGCCGCCGATGAGGCCGACCGGAACATCGAAGGCGACGAGCAGCTCGGCGTACCATTGATGGAGCAGATCGATGGTCGGCGTGATGACGAGAGCCGGACGGGCGGCTTTGTGGATGGCGAGAACGGCGAGGAACGTCTTGCCGGTGCCGGTCGGCAGCACGACGATGCCGCGTCCGCCGCCGCTCCACCAGGCTTGCAGTGCTTCGGTCTGATGCGGAAACGGATCGCGGCTGGCGCGCAGCGTCCACGGCGTCGGTTGATAGGCGCGGGCCTTGTCCTCATAGGCGATGCCTTCGCGGCGCAGGTGTTCGACCAGCGCGCGATAGGACACCGCCTCGGCGCGAAATACCCCCAAGCGCGGATCGTGTTGGCAGTACGGCAGCGTCGCCAGCCGTTCCGGCGCCGCGCCGCTGACGACCAAGGTGCCGCCCTCGAAGGCGAGTTGAACGGGTGCTTCCTCCATGCCCGGATTATAGGCCGATCCGCCTTTAGCCGCGACCCGAAGGGGAGCGCGGGCGGCTTGCACCCGGCAGCGCTATCACCCGGCAGCTAACGCTGCCGGTTCGCTGGCGAACCGGCAGCGTTAGCTGCCGGGTTGGCGGCTAGCCTCGGCGATGCGGGCGCGGGAGGGGTGGGCGATGGGTCCGCCGACGCGAAAATCGAGCGTCCGCTGAGCGATGCGCGAGGGCGGCACTTGCTTGGCGTCCGGCGGCGCATCCGTCCAGTCCTCGACGACGATGCGCATGGTGTACAAGCCGGAGGGACAGTTGCGCGGCAGCGGAAAGCGAAAATTGATGTAGTAGTCCTGCGCGGCGCGGCGCTGACGTTCTGCGCGGCTCCGACGCCCAGATGATCGGCGGCGTCGCGCGATTGTTCTCGTCGTAAATCTCCATGCGGCCCTTGAGTACCGTCACGAATTTATCCTGTTGGCGCCGGCAGGAGAAATTGCGGACTTGAACGTAAACGCGGGCCTCTTCGCCCGGATGGAAACAGGTGTGTTCCGGCGGCAACGGCGCGAAGTCGCCGAAATTATTGATGTAACTGCAAAAACACATGCGCTCCAGGATCAACTGCGCTCGGCCGCGTAAGCAGGCCGTCAAGGTGTTGAGCCGATCCGTCCAAGCGGCGAGATCGCGCGGCGCGATCCGCGCCATGCCGCCGACTTGCTCCAACTGAACGACGCTGCTCAATAACAGAAGCAGCGCCTCGCGCGTGGCCGGATCGTAGGACTTGACTTGTTCGTTGATTTCCTCTTCGGCACGATGGTCCAATAAGGCACGGAGTAGCTGCACGGAAGGAGCGTCGGGACGGCTCAGAGGAGCGGGGCGGACTTCCATGCTCGGTTGGGGCGAATCGAACGGCCGAGGCGGATCGATCGGTGGGAGCGGCGATGCCGGCGGGGGCGACTCGCTGGGTTTCTCCGCTGGTTTTTCCGTGGCTTTGTCGATGGCGGAGGCCGGTTGCACGTCCAACTGGACGGCCGGCGTCCGCGATACTAGGTAATCCGAGGGCAACGAATCGGACTGTTTCTCCTTCTTGGCGGCGTCCGTGCCGCATGCGCCGAGGCGTTCGAGCGCGGTCGCCGTGTTTGCGGCGGCAGCGTGGCACGCAGACATCCTGCCGCCAGGCAGGTTGCCAGGCCAATCGTACCAATCATCCGCCAGCGACATCCTCGCATCCCGCCCCCTCGTCGGTTCGGAGTTCTGAGGAATGTTCTCAGAAGTCGGAACAGAGAAGGGCGGGATAGTAGTGTCCCGCTGGGGCCGGGTCAAGAGGAAGATGTGAAGGGTGTACCGTTCAACCGAACAGCAGCAAGTCATTCCACTGCGGCGGTTTGAGGAAGCGACAGCCGACCTCCCATTCGCAGCCATCCGGTCGGCAAGAGCGTATTTCGATGGCCGTCCACGCCGCCGTTTTGGGCGCCTGACGAGGACGGACGTTCAGAGTGGCCCCTTCCGAAAGTTGTTTCTCGACAATCAAGCACAGACCGCCCATCGAGCGATCGACTACCCAACCCAAAAACGGCGGCTCTTTCGGGTCTTCGGTAAGGTAGACCTCGACGCGGTTGCCCTTGCGGCGCGGGGCCGAGCGTCGATCCGGCGGAGATTGTGTCATCCGCGCCGTACTCAGCATCGGCGACGATTCCTCCTGCGGCTTTTCCACCACCGGCGCCGGACGAGCGACGAACCAGCGCCGGCCCATCAGGAACGCCAAGCTCGCCACCAGCAAGCCGATGAGAGGGATGGTCCACGGCTGATCGATGAAGAAAGTCAACAACGAGAGTAATGGGTTCATGAGCGCGAGTCCCGCGAAGACGGCGGAGCAAGCCACCACCAAAGGTTCCATCAGGAAAACCTTAGCATACAGTTTCGCGGCGGGCAAAGACCTTCATAGCCACAAACGAATACGCTCGCGCAGCTGCGCCGGCAGCTTCGATTCGACGACGCGCTTGACCTCCTGCGGATGATAACGTGTGCTCAAGTGAGCACAGATAATCAATTCGTTCTGGAAACGATCGGCCCGCTCGATGTAGTCGTCCAAGTGCATGTGGCCGAACTTATGGATCTTTTCGCGGCGATGGTTGGGCCGGATGAAGCTCAACTCGGTGATGAGGATCTTGGCCTCGAAGACCGGCGGGTAGGCGTCGAGTCCAGCGGGGTTGGTATCGCCGGTGTAGGCCAGCAGCGGCGTGCGCACCTCGTGCGTCACCGCCACGCCGGATAGGCGTAGATCACGGATCTGCTCGCCCGGCATGCCATGATATTCCTCTTTGAGCTTGAAACGCCGCTCCCAGACGACGTAGCCGAGCGAAGGGATGGTGTGCGTCGTAGCGAAGGCGGTGACGACGTGATCGCGCGACAATTCGATCTCGTCGCCGGCGTTGACGCCGCGCAGGTCGCAGACCATTCGGCCGCGATCGAGCCGCTGGAAGACGAGCAGCAGACGGCGCAGATCCTCGACGGCGGAGGCCGGCACGTACAGCGTGGGCGGCTCCATGCGCATCATACGACGCCGCGCCACGTACACCGGCAGAGCGGCGACGTGATCGAGATGCGTGTGCGACACCAGCCAAGTCGGCGTGCCCATGAAGTCCCAGGGTTGGGCGCCGAGATCGAAACCGATTTTCAACTCCGGGATGCGCCAGTACGTTTGCACGGCGGCACGCGAATAACCCTCGATCGTCAGACCGGCGTGCTGACAGGATAGAATGGGAGCATTGTCAACCATCCGCCGCTCCGCGAGAAGAACCCGATCCTAAAAGTCATCCGCGCGGAACCTTTGCTTGCCAGCCCGCAGCGCCAGCAAGGGTTTGTCCGCGTCCTTCCACTATAGAGAGAGAATGACACAAAACCAAGGCGGCGGGTTCTCGTTTAGCCGCGACCCGAAGGGGAGCGCGTTGGCAGTGCGCTCCCCTTCGGGTCGCGGCTAAACGGAAGATCGGCGCGAGCGCGGGATAAAGAAGAACACCCGGCTGACCGTCAGCCGGGTGTCTTCTTCTTGGGGAAGAGTTGGTGCCGATGTTACAGAGAGGGCCGACTGGCGCACCCGGCCCCTCTCTCGTGCTTCTTCGGGCCGCTCCTCTGTTCCTCTGATAAACGCCGCGACTCCGATGACTTGCGCACTTTATCTTTTTTCGCGCCGGAGCCGAATCGCTATAACAAGCTGCATGGCAGAGCATTCCGACGTACTGATTCTCGGCGGCGGCGTCATCGGTCTGAGTACGGCTTGGTTTCTGGCGGAAGCCGGCGTGCGCGTGACGATCGTGGACAAAGGCGATTTTGGCCAGCAGGCGTCTTGGGCTGGCGCCGGCATCATCTCGCCCGGCAACCCCCAACAGGCGCGCACGCCGATGGATCAGCTGCGCGCTCGACAGCGCCGCCCTTTATCCGGTACTCTCGCGGAAACTGCGCGAGCAAACGGGCATCGACAACGGTTACTTCGTCTGCGGCGGACTGGAACTCATCACCAGCGCCGACGAGGATACGTCCGACGAATGGCGCAGCGAAGGCATCGCCTTCCACGAGCTGAACGGCGACGAGCTACACCGTCGTTATCCTTATCTCGCCGCCGGCCTGGAGCGCGGCTACTTTTTGCCGGACATGGCGCAAGTCCGCAACCCTCGTCATCTCAAGGCGCTCAAGGCGGCTTGCGTTTCTCAGAATGTGCAAATGCGCCCGAATGCGCGGCGCGGCGACTGGTGCGGAATGGTTCGCACATTGAAGCGATCGAGACGGACCAGGGACGGCTGACGGCGGGACGCTATCTGATCGCCACGGGAGCATGGACCGATGCCTTGCTGGAACCGCTGGGTCTGCGTCCCGGTATCCGGCCGGTGCGCGGTCAGATTGCTCTGCTGAACACCGGCGCGAGCGGCGTGCGGCCGGTGTTGCTGCAAGGCAAGCGTTACCTCGTGCCGCGCGGCGATGGCCGCGTGTTGGCCGGTTCCACGGAGGAAGACGCTGGTTTCCACGCCCACACCACCGCCGCCGCCATCGCCGGCTTGCTCGACTTCGCCGGCACGCTCATCCCCGACCTGGCGCATGCTGCCGTCGAACGCTGCTGGGCTGGCCTGCGTCCCGGCAGTCCCGATGGCAAACCTTTCCTCGTGCGCCGTACCCGGCACGGATAATTTGTTTATCGCCGCCGGGCACTTCCGCGCCGGCATTCAGTTATCGCCAGCGACGGCGCTGCTGATGAAGGAAGTGCTTATGGGAGAGAAACCGACGATCGCGCTGGACGAATTTCGTCCGGACCGTCCGCCCGGTCCGCAGGTGCCGACCGCCTTCCGATCTTGATCTGCCGCTGGCGTCCGGAACGGTAGGCGAACAGGGAGGCCCTGGAAAGTTGTAACGCAGACCAGCCCGGAGGGTGAGGCCGGAAACTTGGGGTACTTTCCGCGCCCGGTGGCGTCTATACTGGATTAGCTGCTTAGGTGCATCGCTTTCGTCTTCTGGGAGACTTCCTGATGTCTTTGCCTCGCGACCGTGTTCCTGACCTGAGCCTGGAGCCGTTGGACGACCGCGATGGGGTGCGCCGCCGCCACCTCGGCGAAGCCGCCCAGGTCCGCACCCTGGAGAACGCCGCAAGCAGCGTTGGAGGATTCTCGGCCGCCTACCAGACGCTCATCGACGCCGTATTCACCGCGCCGGGAGCGACCGAATGGCTGAACAGGATGTGGAAGAGAGTGGCGGCCATCCTCGCCGAACGGGACGCGGCACGGCATCCCGCAGTGGCACGCGACGCCATCCGTGCGGCGGACCCTGGTCCGGGGCCACCTTGAGGGGCAGTGGGCGGACATGGAAACGCTGACGGCGCGAGCGCTGACGGGACAGTTGGCCGACGATCTCGGCTGGCTGGAGCGGCACTCCCGCAAACAACCCGACCAAGCGCCGGCGGCGGGCAAGCTGCGCTCGGCCGCCGCGCTGGTGCGCAACTGCATCGGGCCGATGCTCGACGATCAGCCGCCTCTGCCGATCCACGTCGTTGTTGTCGGCGGCGCCGGTGCCGGCAAAAGCACCGTCGCCAACCTCCTCAGCGGTGCCAGCGCCGCCGAGGCCAATCCGCAGGCCGGATTCACCCGCCATCCCATCGCCTACACCAGTACCAACGGACCCCTCAACTGGACCGGACACGTCGGCTTTCTCGGACCTTTGCAACCATTGACGCAGCCCAGTCCGTCCAGTCTCGATGAAGACGTGTATCAGGTCCGCCGCGTCCCCGCCGATGCGGCCAGTTTCGATCTGCTCAAGGATTTCATCGTCTGGGACTGCCCCGACATGACGACGTGGGCGGCGGGCAGCTACATTCCGCGGCTGATGGAAGCCGCCGCCCTGGCCGATATTCTCGTCTACGTCGCCTCTGATGAACGCTATAACGACGAAGTGCCGACGCAATTTCTGCATCTGCTGCTGCAATCGGGCAAGCCGGTCGTCGTCTGTCTGATGAAAATGAAGGAAGCCGATGCTCCCGCTCTTGTGGCGCACTTTCAGAAAGAAGTCGTCGCCCATTTGCCGCATCCGCCGGGCGGCGGCGTCATCAGCACGTTGGCGATTCCCCATCTGACGCCGGACCAACTCGCCGACCCGGCGCGCCAGGCCGCCCGCTATCGCATTCCTTTGCTCAATCAGGTGGCCGTTCTCGGCATGCCGCCCGCCGCCGCGCGGCGGCGCACCGTTCTCGGCGCCACGCAGTTTCTCGTCCGTCACGGCGAGCAGCTGCTATCGGTCGCCCAGAACGATCTGCGCGCATGCAGAGCTGGCAAGCCGTTGTCACGGCGGGTCAAGCCGATTTCGAGCAGCGCGACTTGCGCGAGTATCTGACCAGCGAGAAGTTTCGCGGCTTCGATGAAGCGCTGATCCGCTTGATGGAACTGCTGGAACTACCCGGCATCGGCAAGGTTCTCAGCGGCACGCTCTACGTCTTGAGGACGCCGTATCGCTTGGTGAAGGGACTGGTCGCCAAGGCCATCAACCGGCCCGACGCGCCGAGCCGGCCGGAACTGCCGATCCTCGAAGACGCCCTCAACGGCTGGATCGATCTGCTCCGCAAAGAAACGGCCCGGCACGCCGACGATCATTCCTTGTGGGCGCATGTCGCCGAGGGCTTTCACGGCGGCGGACTCAGCGAACGTATCCACGAGCGTTTTCAGTTGAATTATCGTCATTTTCAGACAGGGCTGACAAGCGAAGTCGATCGCACGGCGCGGGCCATCTACGAGCAGCTGGAGAAGACGCCGGCCGTGCTGAACACCCTGCGCGGCAGCAAGTTCACTTTGGACATGGCCGCCATCTGCGGCACGCTGGTCGCCGGGGGCATCACCTGGCACGATTTCATTCTCGTGCCGGTGGTCGCCTCGCTGACACATCAACTCGTCGAACTGCTGGGCCGCTCCGTCGTCGATGCCCAGCGCGAACAGACGCGCGAACGGCAGCAAGCGTTGATGAAGCAGCATCTATCGACACCGCTGGCGGAGTGGCTGACGCAGTGGCCGGCCACCGGCGGTTCCGACTTCGAGCGTCTGCAATTGGCGCTGCGCCGCATCCCCGCCGCCATCGCTCAGCTGGAGGTGCGCGTGCAGATGGCGAATTGTGGAACACCCGGCAGCTTTGGATCACCCGGCAGCTAACGCAGCCGGTTCGCCGGCGAACCGGCTGCGTTAACTGCCGGGTGGACTGTCCAAAACTCGATTTATCGTTTGGCGTCGCTCGGTTCGTGAACTAGAATCGAGACGAAGGGTTTCGTTTAGCCGCGACGCGCGGGCTGCCGCCCTCCGCCCCTTCGCAACCAAACGAAACCCGTGGGGGAGTACGCATGGAGAAGGCAACGGAAACTTGGGTCACGACGCCGGATCGACTCATCTCGACCACGCGCCGCGACGCCTGCGTCATCCACATTTATCCGACCGGGCCGGGCATGGGGGCGCGCTATCCGTTGTCGGATACGCCGGTGGTGCTGGGTCGAGGCAACGACTGCGACATCCGCATCAACGATCATTCCGTATCGCGCCGCCACGCCCGCATTCAGCCGGGCGCCGATGGCTATTATGCCGTCGATTTGCAAAGCACCAACGGAACCTTCGTCAACGACGTGCCCGCTTCCATCTGCAAGCTCAAGGACGGCGATTATCTGCGCGTCGGCAACTGCATCTATCGCTTCCTGGCCGGCGGCAACGTCGAGGCCGAGTATCACGAGGAAATCTATCGCCTCACCATCATCGACGCCCTGACCGACACGCACAACAAGCGCTATCTGGTGGAGTTTCTCGACCGCGAGCTATCGCGCTCGGCGCGTTACTCTCGGCCGTTGGCGATCATCATGTTCGATCTGGATCGCTTCAAGGCCATCAACGACGAATTGGGCCATCTGGGCGGCGACTTCACCCTCCGCGAGATGGCCGCCTGTGTCAAGACCTGCGTGCGCAAGGAAGAGTTGTTCGCCCGCTACGGCGGCGAGGAATTTATCATCGTGCTGCCGGAAACCAATCTCGAAGGCGCCGTCGCCGTCGCCGAGCGCCTGCGCGAGATGGTCGAGAAGCACTCGTTTCAGTACGAGGGCAAGTCGTATCCGCTGACAGTCAGCGTCGGCGTCGCCGCCACCGACGGCAGTCGGCCCTTGTCGCCGTCCGACCTTATCGGCGAGGCCGATCAGAATCTCTTCGAGGCCAAGCGCCAGGGCCGCAATCGCGTCGTCGCTTGACCGTTTTCCGCAAAACGCAACCTTACCCTTGACGGTTCGACGCTGCCTCTCTACCTTTGGTATTACCTCGTATAACTTCGTATAACGAGGTAGGACCGACAGGAGGGAGACATGAAGCGTTACTCGATCCGGCGGGCATTCACGCTAATCGAATTGTTAGTGGTGATCGCCATTATTGGCGTCCTAACGGGCCTGCTGTTGCCGGCGGTGCAGAAAGTGCGTGAGTCGGCCAACCGCGCGCAATGCACCAACAATCTCAAGCAGATCGGCCTCGCTCTGCATAGCTATCACGATACCAACAACGTGTTTCCTCCCGGCTACCTCGACGGCAACACCAACCCCGCCAGCACTCCCGACAACGACGTGGGGCCGGGCTGGGGCTGGGCGTCGTTCTTGCTGCCCTTCGTGGAACAGCAGAACGTCTACAACCAGATCAATTTCAGCGTGGGCGTGGGAGTCGGCAGCAATGCGGCAGTCTGCCAACTGCCGCTAAAGATCTATCAGTGTCCTTCCGATGCCTACCCGCAGAACTTCACCGTCTGGCCAACAAGCATTGTGGTGGCGCACGGCAACTATGTCGGTTGCAACGGCTGGGAGGAATGCTTTAATAACGCTGGCGGTGGCGGCCAAGGCGGTGGCTCCGACGGCCTGTCCGGCGGATTGGGCCAGTCCGGCGACGGCCTGTTTTATCGTAACAGCCATAATAAGATCGCCAGCGTCGCCGACGGTCTGAGCAACACCATCGTCGTCGGCGAACGCTCCGGCAACCATTCTCCCAGCACTTGGACCGGCGCCGTGACGGGAGGAAGGTGCCCCGCCTGGATGGCGAGCCAACCTCCTTCTCCCTACGCTCCTCCTCCCGGACCCGCCTACGATAATGCGGACTACGGCGAGGCGCTGGTTCTCGCCCACGGCAACGCCACGCATCTGCCCAGCGCCGACTTCCCGATCTTCGACCCCGATACGTTTTACAGCATGCACACGCCGCAAGGAGCGAATTTCCTGTTCGGCGACGGCTCGGTGCATTTTCTCAGCAGCGGCATCGACCCCAACACGTATCAATGGCTGTGCACCATAGCCGGCGGAGAAGCGGCCACCGATTGGTGAGCGTCCTATTCCGGCGGAGGACTTCAGCCATGCGCGTGCGGACACGTTATGTTCTGTTGCTTTGCTTGCTGACGTTCGGCGGCTGCGGCAAGAAGAAATCGACCGACGAGTTGATCGCGGATCTGAAGTCGGGCCAAGAGGGAGACCGACTCAGAGCGGTTCGCCTCTTGCCAGAGCGAAAGGGAGACGCGACAAAGATCGTTCCGGCGCTGATCGAAGCCCTCAAAAACAAGGGCAATGACATCCGCTTGAGTGCCGCCATTGGGCTTGGGTATTTTGGCGAACAAGCCAAGGACGCCGTCCCCGCCCTGCAAGCGGCCCAGCGCGACCGCGACGCCAGAGTCCGCGAAGCGGCCGGCGTCGCCCTGTCGCGCATCGATCCGCAACAATTTCCCGATTCATCTACAAAATCTGTCCGTAAATGACTTTGTTTAGCCGCGACCCGAAGGGGAGCGCGGACCTTCGCGCTCCCCTTCGGGTCGCGGCTAAACGAGGGATGTGTTGTCTTGTCGATACCTCCGCTGTTATTACAATTCTCAAAAGCGTATTACGACCATCTACCGCCGCGCTTCGGAGGGCACCATCATGCGGCAACCAACGCGCGTGGCCGCGTTCACATTGATCGAGTTACTGGTGGTCATCGCCATTATTGCCATCCTCGTTGGCCTGCTGTTGCCAGCCGTGCAGAAGGTGCGTGAAGCCGCCAACCGCGCCCACTGTAGCAACAATCTCAAGCAGCAAAGCTTGGCCGTGCAGAATTACGCCAGCGCCAACGCCGATCATTTGCCGCCGGCCAATTTTTATTACGCCCCAACGGGAGCGCAGGGATCGACCTATTTCGCTCTGTTGCCGTACCTGGAGCAAAGCAATCTTTACTCGATTTACACGCAAAACGGTCAGGGATATTTAGGAGCGGGACCGTCGCCATTGAAAGTGTTTCAATGTCCCTCCGACCCGACGCAGCAAAACAATGGCGTGGCCGGCGGCCAAGGATTGACCAGCTATTCGATCAATTCGGCCCTGTTCGCTCCGGGCAACAGCGGCGCCGTGGCCGGCAGCGTGCCGCCCTACAACATCGGCAATATCCCTGATGGCACGTCCAATACCATCGCATTCGTGGAGCAGGTCGCCGCCATTCCCTTGGCCTCCGGCCCGCACGCCAACTGGTGGGCGTTTCCGCTGACCGATCCGGGCGGCAGCAACGGCAGTGGTCCCTGTTATTGGCCCGATGCGCCGCCCTTGGTTGCGCCGCCCTATCCGTTGCCGCAATTCAATCCGAGCCTCAATGCCGGCAATCCCAACTTTGCCAATGGTGCCCTTGCCGCGGGTTTTCATCCGAACCTCCTCATGGTCGCCATGATGGACGGCAGCGTTCGCCCCGTCGCCTCCGGCGTCAGTGTGAATAGCTGGAACTATGCCGTGCAGCCGGCGGACGGCATGCCGTTCGATTCGACGTGGTGACGCGGCGGCGGCACGTTCATAAGATGTTCTCGTGTCATCCGCGGACGAGCCGAATATCCCTGCCATGCGTGTCTTCCCGCGCCTGCGGTTATGGCGAGGTTTGCGATACCGCCTGTGCGTCATGGGCGTGTGTCTCGCTTACCTGCTTGTCGCGCTGGAGATCCCTCTGCCCGTCTTCGTCCACAAAGACAGTAGCCAGCCATTTCCCTGTCAGGATCATGCGTGCGGCTGTCAGTCGGCGGAGCAATGCTGGCGAAGTTGTTGCTGTTTCACGGCGGAAGAGCGCTGGGCGTGGGCGCGCGCGCACGACGTTCAACCGCCGGCCTACGCCGAGAAGCCAGCGGAGAGGCCAGCGGCGCAGGGCTGGAACACGGTTAAGAAGCGGTTTCACAGCCTGAGCGGGGGGCGTCAGCCCCCCGAGTCTTGCGTCTCTCGGGGGGCTGACGCCCCCCGCTCCGCAGGCTTGGCAAAGAGTTGCTGCGGCGCGGAGGCGAAGCATGCCGCTTGCTGTCAGCCGGCGGCGGATCAATCCGCGAAATCATCTCCGCCGAAAAGCGACCGCTTCCGCTGGATAACGACGATGGCCGCCTGGCGCTGTCAGGGCTATTCGACCTTGTGGGTCAGCGCCGGCGCCGTCCTGCTCGTTCCCCCCCTTGCCGCCTGGACTCCCGATTGGACTCCGCCCGCGCGTCTTCGTCTTCCTTCGGTACGTGCCGACAAGATCCCCGCGATTCCTCCCGATCCTCCCCCACGGTTGTTCCTGGCCTGATTCCCTTGGATGCCGCTCACCAGTGAGGCGTTGCGCACCGATGCCGCGCTCGTGGGTTCGGCGTGCGCTGTCAGTTGCTCGGACAGACCGATTCGCTCCAGGACACTCCGTCAACGAAAG
This sequence comes from uncultured Planctomycetota bacterium, assembly GCA_963835245.1. GTDB lineage: Bacteria > Planctomycetota > Planctomycetia > Gemmatales > Gemmataceae > JAJPHU01. Next base: position 620,295 of record CAWIEZ010000008.1, on the reverse strand, counting down.
GATCATCCGTGAAAATCCGCCGTGGATTCACGCTCATCGAACTGTTGGTCGTCATCGCCATCCTCGCCGTTCTGATCGGCTTGCTCTTGCCGGCCGTACAGAAGGTGCGCGAAGCGGCTAGTCGGGCCTCTTGCAACAACAACCTGAAGCAGCTGGGTCTTGGCGCTCACAACTTCGCCAGCACGTTCGGATATCTGCCGACCGAATACGTCCCAAATCCCGGCCAGCCGCCGCTCGGCGGGGGCTATCCGTATCCGGACCAGGACTGGCACGTTCAGATAATGGCCTACATTGAACAGCAGAATCAGGTGCAGTTTATCAATGGCGTCCTGACACCTGTAAATGCGGCGACGGACACGCTGAAGCTCTTTCTCTGTCCAAGTCGCGGCATTCGTATGGGGCAGGCTTCTCCGAATGCCCCAACGGCATCGCCTCCGTATGGAGGAATCAGCGACTACGGCTACTACGTTCTTGTCCCTTGGAACGTCTCCGGCGCCAGTGCATCCTCTGGAACCCCGCGGGAGTCGGCTTGGCCCAGATCAGCAACATGAACGGCGCATCCAACACAGCGCTGCTGACTCACTTGGGTGTCAATCCGCTGGAATATGGGTATGGACCCACCACCTGGTACAATTGCAACAATGCGACCGGCGGCACCAGCGTACCGGACAATCAGGCGCCGCTTGGTGCGTACCTGTCGCCCAATAGCTATTCTCCCCCCGACCTGAGTTCGCCGCATCCGGGGGTCAACTTGGTCCTCTTCGCGGACGCCCACGTCCAACCGATCGCCCACGATTGGCTCACTCAGTATCAAAATCAGGTTTGGTCCTGGATGAATGCGACCCCGATCCCCCAGCCATGAGGAGGGTCCACCCGGCAGCGTTAGCTGCCGGTTCGCCCAGACAGGCGAACCGGCAGCGTTAGCTGCCGGGTGGACCAAAGAAATGGTATATTGATCCCTAGCTCCGCGTATCCGCGCTTGGGTGTTCCGTCGATTTCTTCCAAAGGGAACTTCGCATCATGCAACCACGACCTCGTAACCGGCGTTTCTGGCTGCCTCTCGTCGTTCTACTCTCAACCGGCGCTGTGGCAGGTGCCGGCGATTGGCCGCGCTTCCGCGGTCCCAACGGTGCCGGCATCGCTGCTGACAAGGACGTGCCGGTCAAATGGACGGACGAAAATGTCTTGTGGAAAACCGCCATCCCCGGCGTCGGTCATTCGTCGCCCATCGTTTGCCGAGGCCGAGTCTTTTTGGAATCGGCGTCCAAGGACGGCAAGGAACGCTGGCTGCTCTGCCTCGACGCCGCCACGGGAGAAATCCTGTGGAAATCGCCGGCGTCCGGCCAGAGCGCCAAGAAGCACCCCCTCAATTCGCTGGCCTCCTCAACTCCGGCGACCGATGGAGAACGAGTGTACGCCGTCTTCTGGGATGGCACGAACATCCACCTCGACGCTTTCGACTTCAAGGACGGCAAGCCGATTTGGCGCAAAGATCTCGGCGCCTTCAAGAGCCAACACGGCATCGGTCATTCGCCCATGTTGATTGATGGCAAGGTCGTGGTGGCCAACGATCAGGATGGCTCCTCGCATCTGCTGGCCCTCGACGCCCGCCGCGGCGACGTGGTGTGGCAGGTGGAGCGCACGCCCTACCGCACTTGCTATTCGACGCCCTTCGTTCACGTCAAACCGGACGGCGACAAGGAACTAATTGTCGCCAGCACGGCCGGCATTACCAGCTACCGTCCCGCTGACGGCAAAGCGAATTGGTGGTATACCTGGAAGTTCGCCGGCATGCCGTTGCGGACGGTCGGTTCGCCGATCACCGCCAACGGTTTGGTTGTTGCCACCAGCGGCGATGGCTCCGGAGCGCGGCATGCCATCGCCGTCAAGCTCGGCGGCAAGGGCGATATCAGTGCCGATAATCTCGTCTGGGAGAACCGCAAGAATTATCCATTCCCCTATGTGCCGTGCATGCTTTCTCACGGCGATTATCTTTTCAGCGTCCACGATAAGGGCATTGCCTCCTGCCATGAGACGCGCAGCGGCGAAGAGGTATGGAGTGAACGGCTGGGCGCCGTCGGCTTCACGGCGTCGCCGATTTTGGTGGACGGCAAGGTGTACGCCGTCGCCGACAATGGTTCGGTTTACGTCTTCGAGGCGGCGGAGAAATTCAAGCTACTGGCGAAAAACACGGTGAACGAACGTGTTTCCTCTACGCCGGCCGTGGCCGATAATCGCTTTTTCGTCCGTGGAGACAAGCATCTGTTTTGCATCGGCAAGCCTGCTGCCAAGAAGGCGGCCAAGCTCCATTCGATCCATGCGCTTTTGGCTGATAAGGGAGAGAAAAAGGTGGATACGCGCATCTTCGAGTTGCGAACCTACACCGCCGCGCCGGGCAAGCTGGACGCCCTCAATGCCCGCTTCCGCGATCACACCAATACGCTGTTCGAGAAGCACGGCATGACCATCATCGGTTTCTGGACGCCGGCGAAACAGAAAGAAGGCGAGGAGAAACTGATTTACATTCTCGCTTATCCGAGCAAGGAAGCGGCGGACAAAAGTTGGAAAGCGTTCCGCGACGATCCCGAATGGAAAAAAGTCGTCGCGGAAACGGAGAAAAACGGTCGCTTATTGTCCAAACCGCCAGAATCGGTGTACATGAATCCCACCGATTATTCGCCGTTGAAGTAATCTCTCTTCGTCAGCCCGCAGCCGCTTCTCGTTCCCACGCTCCGCGCGGGAACGAGAAGCGGCGCGGGCTGGCGTATAGGATTATCGATGTCCGTCGATCATTTCCAACGTCTCGCCGAACTGCTCGAATGGGAATCGCAAGCTGGAAGCGCGGCAAATCCTGGAGCGGATTCGGCGTCTGCGTCCGGGCGAGGCCGAGCAGAGCGGCGATTGTCTTCTCGACTTGGCGGCGCGCGACGAGTACGCCGGCCTAGGCGGCCGCGTGCTGGTGACGCTGGGCAAGCGTGATGCGAAGCAACGGCTGCCGTGGACGCGCTTACAAGCGGGTAGCCCGGTGTTGCTGTCGCCGCAAGGCGGCGGCGCGGACGGCTGGCGCGGCGTCGTCAGCGAACGCGGCGATACGTTCGTGCGCGTCGCCTTTGAGCAACCGCCTGAAGAGCATGCCCTGTATCGCCTGGATCTGGCGCACGATGAGGCCGCTCGTCTGCGTCAGCGTCAGGCGCTCGATCGCGCTCGCACGGCGCACGGTGATCGCCTCGCCGAACTGCGCGGCGTCCTGCTCGGCGAGACGCCGCCGTCCTTCGGTCCTGCGGCGGATTTCACGCCCTTGGACGTTTCTCTCAACGAATCGCAGCGCGAGGCGGTGCGCTTGGCACTGAGCGCGCGGGATGTCGCCGTCATCCATGGCCCGCCGGGAACCGGCAAGACCACAACCGTCGTCGAATTGATCCGCCAGGCCGTGCGCCGCGGCGACAAGGTGTTGGTTTGCGCGCCCAGCAATCTCGCCGTGGATAATTTGCTCGAACGTCTCCTCGCCCACGACGAAGACGCGGTGCGTCTGGGCCATCCCGCGCGCGTCCTGCCGCAGTTGCGCGAACACACACTTGACTTGATAGTTGAGAATCACAGCGACGTAAGACTGGCTCGCAAGTTTGCCAAGGAGGCTTTCGCTCTGTTCCGCCAAGCGAAGAAATGGACGCGCGCTCGGCCCGAACCGGGAGCGCGCCGGGACATGCGCCAGGAAGCGCGTGCGCTGCTCGCCGATGCGCGACGCCTGGAAGCGCAAGCCGTCGAAAGTATCGTGAACGCTTCGCCGATCCTCTGCGCGACGACGACGGGACTAGACAGCGAGATCATCGGCCGGTGCGCCTTCGATTGGCTGGTTCTCGATGAAGCCTGCCAGACGACGGAGCCGGGTTGCTGGATTCCGTTGCTGCGTTCGGCGCGGGTAGTGCTGGCCGGCGATCACTGCCAATTGCCGCCGACTGTGCTATCCTCCGAAGCCGCTCGCCAAGGATTCGGAGTCAGTCTGCTCGAACGCCTCGTAAGTCTGTACGGCGAGTCCGTGACGCGGCGGCTCAATGTGCAGTACCGCATGCACGAGGCGATTATGGGCTTTTCCTCGCGGGAATTCTACGACGGCGAATTATTGGCCGATGCGAGCGTGGCGGCTCATCGGCTGTGCGATCTGCCGGACGTGCGGACGGAGCCGTTGACCGAACAGCCTGTGCAGTTTCTCGACACGGCCGGCGCCGGCTACGATGAGGAAGTCGAACCCGACGGCGAGAGCCGGCGCAATCCGCAAGAGGCCGTCCTGGTGGCGCGCAAGGTTCGGGCGCTTCTGGATTCCGGCGTGTCGGCGAGCGACATCGCGGTGATCGCTCCCTATGCCGCGCAGGTGCGCCGTCTACGCGAGTTACTGCCATTGGCGGGATTGGAGATCGACAGTGTCGATGGTTTCCAGGGCCGCGAGAAAGAGGCCGTCGTGCTGTCGCTGGTGCGCAGCAACCGCGAGGGCGAGATCGGTTTCCTCGCCGACGTGCGCCGCCTCAATGTCGCCCTGACGCGCGCTCGCCGCAAACTGCTGGTTATCGGCGACAGCGCCACGCTCGCGGTCCTGCCGTTCTATCGGCGACTGTTCGATTATTTCGAGGAATTGGGAGCTTATCAGACTGTATGGGCGGAAGAGATGTCGTGATCTCCTTCCTTGACCGCACGGTACGTCTCCTCAATTGCCTTGCAAGCCGAACAAGAGTTTCTCAGCGAACAATGCGATCGAGTTCGCGCAAATCGAGATTGCCTCCTGAAAGGATGCCGACTACGATTTTGCCCGCGAGCCGTTCGCGCATGCGCAGCGCCGCGGCGGTGGAGGCGGCCCCTGCTCCTTCGGCGAGATTGTGCGTCAGACGAAGTAACAATCCAATCGCCTGACGTAATTCCTCATCGCTGACAAGCACCATGTCCGAAACGTGCCGGCGCATGATTTCCAGCGTCATCTCGGCGGGCATGCGCGTGGCCATGCCTTCCGCGAAGGTATTCGGCGTATCGGTCTGTACGGCGCGTCCTTCGCGCCACGACAGCGTAACCGCCGGCGCCAGTTCCGACTGCACGCCGATGACCAGCGTCGCCGGATGCCGCTGTGCCGCCACCAACGCTGTTCCGCAGATGCCGCTGCCCAAGCCGACGGGGACGAGGATCACATCCGGTTGCGGCAGTTCGTCAAAAATCTCCAGAGCGTAGGTGCCGACTCCGGCGATGAGGTCCGGCTCGTTGGCCGAATGGACGTAGCGCAGTCCCTCGCGTTCGCGGATGGCCTCGCAGTGCATTCGCGCCTCGTCGAAGTCGCGGCCGTGTTCGATCAACTCGGCGCCCAGGGCACGCATGGCGGCGAGTTTGTCGGGATTGTTCTTTTGCGGCACCACCAGCACGCAGCGGACGCCGAACAACCGGCAGGCGTAGGCCAGCGATTGCCCATGATTGCCGGTCGTGCAGCCGATGATGCCGCGTTCTTTTTGCTCAGCGGGCAATCGACTGACGAGATAAATTCCGCCGCGAACTTTGAAGGCGGTTGTCGGCGTGTGGTTTTCGTGCTTGAGGAAATAGCGGCAGCCCAATAATTGCGACAGAGCCGGCCATTCGTAGAGCGGCGTCGGTTTAAGATAAGCGTGTACTACCGGAGCGGCGGCCAACACATCGGCATAGGTGGGTGGATTCATATTCGTGCTGCCAGCGGCCTTTACGAAAACAGCGGTAACGGCCGACCATCGCCGATCGCTTGCGGCCGACCTTGTACGTCCGTCAGTGTCGAATCGAGGGGAATGCCCAAGGCATGCAGAATGGTGGCGTGCAGATCGCCGGGTCCGCACGGGAAATCGAGCGGTCGAGCGCCTTGGCTGTCGGAGCGGCCGTAAACCTGACCGCCGCGAATGCCGCCGCCGGCGAAGGCGACCGAATAGCAGAAGGGATAATGATCGCGGCCTCCCCCCGCAATACGCGGCGTGCGGCCGAACTCGGTCAGCCACACAACCAGCGTCGAGTCCAGCAGACCGCGATCCGCTAGATCATCGAGCAGAGCGGACGAACCCTGCTCCAACGATGGCAGCAGGCCGTTCTTCAGGCGCGGGAAGTTGCCGAGGTGCGTGTCCCAATTATCGCCGCTGGAAGGGTTAAGAGTGCCCGCGGCGCAAACGACCGTGACGAGAGGCACGCCGGCCTCGACGAGCCGGCGAGCCAGAAGCATACTTTGGCCGCCGATATGGTCGCCGTAATTATCTCGAATGCGGACGGGTTCCTGATCGAGATCGAGCGTGCGCTGGATTTTCGCATTGCTCAGCAGAGTGGCGGCTTGCTCTTGGAAGTGCGCTAAACCGCGAATGCCGGCTCTGTCGGCGGGCCGGCGCTCCAGTCGCCGGTTCAGATCGAGCGCGCGTTCAAGCGCGTGGCATCGACTTCCACGGCGGGGCGCAGCAGCAAGCCGCCCGGATCGCGCGAGTCGCCGGCATACGGCTTACCGCGCTGGGGATGCAACACCAAAGGAGCGTAAGCATTCCCCAACCAACCGGGCGTGTCGCCGGCCTGCAAAGTGCCGTTGTCAATCAGGGGATAAGGAATCTGCACGGCGGCCGGCAAGCCGCCCTTGACCCGCCGCTGTTTCGCTACCTGAGATCCCAGCGTCGGCCAATCGTTGAGGGAGGGCGGCAAGTTCATGGCCGCTTCCGGTTGCGGCGGCGCGTGGCCGGTTCGGTTCCAGTACATCGATTTGCCGTGCGCCGTGCAGGAATGATGCACCGAGCGAACCACCGCCAAGCGATTCATTTGTCGAGCCAAGCGCGGCATGTGTTCGCCGACGCGGATGCCGGCAACGGCGGTGGCGATGGTTTGGAACTCGCCGCGAACCTCAGCCGGCGCGTTCGGCTTGGGATCCCAAGTGTCGAGGTGGCTGACGCCGCCCCAACAATACAGGACGATGCAGGCCCGCGCTCGGCCGAAGCCGGCGCCGGTTGCCGTTCGCTCCGCCGCATGACCGCGAAGAGCGAGATAGTTCGGCAACGATAGACCCAGCAAACCAACGCCGCAACCGCGCAGCCAGCGGCGACGTGTGAATGAATGTTCCATTCTCGAATTACACTCATTCTCGTCCCTTCTTTCAAGAAGAATTCGTGGCCATAGGCGAACGGCCGGCGTCAGCCGGCTGGTAGAGTTGTAGTAGACCGAAAACTCTAAATTTGTGGGTACAGATGTCGCAGCTTTATCCGCGCATCCGCTGTGGTAAACCGCCACACGACCCGGCTGCCCTCGGCATTCCGATCGACCTCCCAGGCCATCAATTCTGCCCGCAGCTCCTCCGGGCTGCCGATACGCCGATCCAGACATTGCCGAGCCAACACGCTCAGCTCGATCTCTGCCACGTTCAACCAACTACCCTTGCGCGGCCTGTAATGGATCTCCAAACGACGCGCCAGTCGGTGCGCCAACTCCGCCGGGAACGCCTCGTACAACGAGGCGATGTGGTGTGTGTTCAGGTTGTCACATACCCGTTTCACTTTCTGGGCGTGCGGATAGTCCTCCTCCAACAGACGGCGAACCTCCTCCGCCCAATCCCAGCGGGTGCCGCTGTCACGGCTGCTCACACGTCGCCAGCCCCGCAGCGGGTCGAAAAACATAAACAACGCCTGCACGCCCCGTCGCTCGTAGTGGTAATCTTCTTTGGCTGCTTGGCCCGGCCGCAGGGCGATCGGCTCTTGCACGTCGGCCAGCAGTTGCTTGCTGGCCTCATGCATGCAGATCAACGGCTCTTCTTCGCTGTGTTGGGCCGCGTACAGGTCGAGGATGTCTTCCATCGGGGCGACGAAGCGGGCCCGGTCGCGTTCGGGATGCACCAGCCCTTCTTGCGCCAGGGCTGCAATGCATTTTTTTTAGCGCCCGTCCGACGGCGGTGGCGCTGATCTGGGTGACGAAACCTTGCCGGCTCAACTCGTCGGCCAGCAGTTGCAGCGTCCAGCGGGCGCGGCCTTCGGGGGCGGGTCCGCAGCAGAGGGCGACCAGATGGGCCTCGACGCGGCCATCGATCTTGGCAGGCACTGGCGGCGTCCGGCGGGGTTTGCGGTCCAGGGCGGGCTGCTCGCCCTGAGTGACGAAGCGTTTGCGGATACGGGCGACAGTGTTGACGTGCCTGTCCAGGGCGTCGGCGATGTGCGGATCGGTGCAGGGTCCGCCGGGCCGGCCGCGGTCGGCGAGCAGGAGTACGTGGGCATGGCGTATCTTTTTGGCAGGTGCCTGTCCGTTTTTGGCGATGTCCTCCAGGCGTTGCCGTTGTTGGTGGGAAAGTTGGACGGGATACTGGTTGGGGGTGAACAAGCCCACGGCATGCCTCCTGCCAAAAGAGTCCGAATCGAGAAGAGGAAACCATACCAACCATTTTAGAGTTTTCGGTCTAGTAGGGTGGGTCGAGCTTGCGAGACCCACCACGACCCCGCACGCCCCCGGTGGGTCTCGCAAGCTCGACCCACCCTACAAAAAGAGGCGACTTTGCCCCGGCGAGCGCGCGAGTTAGAATAAGAGAGATCGCCTCGCGGGTTCGCGGTCGAGGGTAAGCGCGCTATGCCGTTTTTGTTGATGGTATTTTTGGTGCTGGTGTGTCTGCCGGAGCCGCAGGCATGGTGGAAGCCGCCGTGGATGGATTCGCCCTGGGAGTGCGTGGCGGCTACCTGGCTTCTTATGCTGTCAACCGCCGTGCATGCGTTTTTGGTGGCCCGGCGCGTCAGCGGGCCGTTGGAGGGAGAACCCGCGCTGCGCGAACGCCTGTTGACGCGCTACGAACGCGGCCGCTTTCACCATCAAATCGCTTTGTTCGCCTTCTACCTCCTCGCACTGCTCGGATTCGGCTGGGGCTGGTCGGTGGCCCAGTTATGGCGCGGGAATACTTCGATTCTGCCCGGCGAGGAATTGTTGATTTTGTCGCCGTTCGTGATCGCTCAGCTATTGGCGTGGACGGCCTACTACGATGCGGAACGAGCGGTGCATCGGGCAGCCCATCGCTTGCTTGCCGCCGAGACGCACGCCGGCGCCTGGTTGGAACTGGAGCGAACGCGCGCCGCCGCACCGCCCACCTTCGGCTCGCGGGCCTCGTATGTGTTCTTCCAGCTGCGGCAAAAATTAGCTCTGGTGTTTCTGCCCGTGCTGCTGCTTCTAACGCTCAAGGAATTGCAGCGCCTCTTCCCGGACACCTGGCAGGATTGGCAGAGAGCGGTCAATTTCCTCGGCATCGCCGTGGTGATGATTGTCTTGGCGGCCATGCCGTGGATCGTGCGTTTGGTACTCGGTTTGGCGCCGCTGCCGGACGGCCCCCTGCGCCGCCGCCTCGAAGCGTCGGCGCGGCGGCTGCGCTTTCGCTGCGGCAACATCTTGGTATGGAACACGCGCAACGGCATGGCCAACGCTATGGTGATCGGCATTTTGCCGTGGGTCCGTTACGTCGTCTTCACCGATCGTTTGTTGGAGGATTTCACGCCCGACGAGATTGAAGCGGTGTTCGGCCATGAAGTCGGCCACATCCGCCATTCGCACATGCTCTATTATTTCGGCTTTCTCACCGCCAGCGTCCTCGTCCTCGGCTGGCTGATTAACGGTCTGGTCGGCTACTTCAAGGGACCGGAGTTGTTCGGTTTATCTAATTATTCGTCCGAGTGTGTGTCCGCCGTTTCGCTGGTTGGCGTCCTGCTAGCCTATGTCTTCGTGGTGTTCGGTTTCCTGTCGCGCCGCTGCGAACGGCAAGCGGATGTGTTCGGCTGTCGTGCCGTCTCCTGTCCGTCTCCCGATTGTCGCGGCCACGAGGAAGAAATGGATCTTCACGAACGCGGTCAAGGATTGTGCCCGACCGGCATCAACACGTTCATCCGCGCTCTGGAAAAAGTGGCCGACATCAACGGCATCAGCCGCGATCGTCCGGGTTTCCTACAATCGTGGCAGCATTCGACGATTGGCCGCCGCGTCGAGTTTCTCCAGCGCATGCGGTATGATCCCAGCATCGAAAGGCGCTTTCAGCGGCGCGTCTTCTGGTTCAAGTGCGTGTTGCTGATCGTCCTCGGCGGCGCGGTCGCGTTCATCCTCGTCCACGAAGCGAAAACGCCGCCAGAACTAACCACAGAGTCACAGAGACACAGAGAAGAAAAAAGTTAATAAATAAGGAAATGTAAATTCTCTATTTGCATATTCTCTTTTCTTGTCTTCTCTGTGTCTCTGTGTCTCTGTGGTTAATTGTTGGGATCTCAGGCGACATACGGCAACACATACGGTCCTTTGGGAATGACGGCCACGCGCGCTTGCGGGCCGTACTCGGCGAGACAGTCGGCGACGGCTTCTTCGACCGTGGCGGCCGGCTCGACGTAGCAGCGCCGCAGTGTTTCCTCCGAGACACCGTGACTGACCACTTTCACTCGGCAGCGCTCCACCACCTTCGCCAACTCTTCGAGCTGCCATTGATCCATCACGAAATAATCGCTGTCCAAGATACGCTGTTTGAACTTTTTGAGATCCGGATTCTCGGCCATGACGCGCTGAAATTCGGGACTGCCGAGTCCTTCGGTGAGGCTCGCCGCCAACACGATCGTTCCGCCCTGCTTGACGATCGGCAACGCGCCGGTCAGTCCCTTGACGGCCTGATACCACGTCGTATCGAGCGGATAGCCGGCGCAGCTGGTGACCACCACGTCGAGCAGTCCCGTCACCGGCACCTTGACCACCTGCTCGACGAAGCGCACGCCTTCTTGCCATGCTTGGATCATGTCGCCGCCGCCAACCCAAGTAATGCGCCGCTGACCGTCGAGACAGACGTTGACGATGAAATCGCAGCCGGCCATTAAGGCGATGCGCGTGTTCTCTTCGTGAACGGGATTGCCCTCGACAATGCCGCAATCGGCACGCGGATGCTCCAAGAAGCGCGGGCCGTGCCATACCTTGACGGTATCGAGGCCGGCAATGCCCGGACAAATGACCTTGCGTCCGCCGCTGTAACCCGCCATCAAGTGCGGCTCGATCAGGCCAGTCGTGATTTTCAAATCGGCGCGAACGTAACGTGAATCGAGCCAGACCGGCACACCGTTGGGCGTGGTGCCGAGATGATCGTGTTCCTCGCGGACCTTGCCGTGATGGTTCTCGATGCGATAGCGCGAGGCGATTTCCGGGCCGACCAGTTCGTCCAATTCGGCACCCTCGTTAGGGCGATGCAGTCCGGTGGCGACGAGGATGAGGATGTCGCGGCGCGCGATCCCTTGCTCTTCGAGGATGCGCAACATCGGCGGCAGGATGAGGCGATTGGGCACCGGCCGCGTGATGTCACAGACGAGGATGCAGGCGTTTTTGCGGCCGCGCGCGATCTCGGCGAGCGGCGGCGCGCCGATGGGGTGGTGCAAAGCGTCGTCGATGGCGCGCTCCGGGTCGGCCAGCGGGGGTGCCGGCCGGATGCTAAGAGGACCGACAACGCGGTCGTCCGGTAGGTTGACTTCGAGTCCGGTGCGGCCGTAATCGAGATTGATGCGCATGGTGTCTCACTGATATTCGTTTAGCCGCGACCCGAAGGGGAGCGCGGGCTACGCGCTCCCCTACGGGTCGCGGCTAAACATATTGTCGCGGCGCAATGGGATCTTGTCCATCGCAACGATGCCCTCTATCATAGCAGCTAAGTTTTTCCAGTATCGCGGGAAGGACGATTGAGCCATGTCCATCGATAAAAGTTTGCGTCGCAAGAACCAATTGGTCCGTTCGCGCAACGTGCTGACGCGCGGCGAACGCATCAAGGTGTTGCAGGACGAGGAACGCTGGCCGGACGGCCGCAGTCCTTACGGTTTGCCGAAAGTGCGCGTAATGAAGATCGCCAAGAAGCCGAAGAAGGCCAAGGAAGAAGAGAAGCCGGCCGAGGAAGGCGCCGAAGCCGCCGCTGCCGCTCCCGCCGCTGGCAGTGAGAAGAAGGGCGAGAAGAAGTGATGACAACAGAGCCGCGACCGTAAGGGAGCGGTTGGGTTTACCGCTCCCTTACGGTCGCGGCTCTGTTTTTCACCGCTCTATGTGTTTCTGATCGGGCGCCAGAGGCACGGTAGGAGCGTAGTACGGATTACCAGGAGAAGATGGTGTCGTCGGTCGGGGCGTCTCCGGGTTGGGGACAATACGAGCCGGGTTACGATAGCTCGAAGATGGGGTCGTGGATCCCGGTCGTGGTCCCTTCATCTGCTTGCGCAACTCTTGCAATTCGCGCAGCACTTTCTCCAGTTTCTTCTCTAACTCGTTGATGCGCGTGTCAGGGGAATTGCGATGCGGATCTGCCCCGGGCGATTTCGGCGGGGGCAGGCGTATATCCGAGCTTTCCGTTCCAGATACTAAGCGGAGGACAATTGCGGAGTTCTCTGGCACCTTGTTCCGGAGATTTTCGTAGAACTCTCGCGGGTTCACACTTCCGTCAGCGGGAAAAGTGATTTCAATGCGGTAGGTTGCTTTCTGTACGACTCCGGCCTTGTGTTCCTTCAATTCCCTGGTAGTCGCGTCCTGGCGATTCAATTTCGCCTGCTGAATCGCCCGCTGATATTCCATCCGCACAGCAGCCGCCTTCAGTTGGTTCTCCGCGTGAGCGATCTTAACCTTTTGTTGCTCAAGAAGAGCCTTCTCAACTTCCAATCTTGCCTTGGCCGCGTCCAAGGCTTGCTTGGCTTGCTTGGCTTGGTAGTCGGCGACCGATTTGCTCGGTTCCTCTTTGCTCGTCGCTTGGCCGTGTAGCCCCGGCAACATCGGCAAGAACGTCAGTCCCATCGTGATAACGGCCAGGCAGCCCGGCCAACTCAGCGAACGCGGCGTGGTCCCACGCATAATCATGGTAAGCCTCCTTTTGAGATCGGCGACGTGACCCAAGCCGCTGGCCAACGGAGGCACGGCGGCTTGAGCCGTGGAGAGAAAATCGAGCGTTTCGAGCAAGGCCGAAGCATACATGCGGCCGGCGCCCGCCAGCGTAGACACCACCCAGGCATCGCAACACTGTTCTTCGGCCTCGCGCAGTTCGCGGCGGGCGTACCAAACGACGGGATGCCACCAGTACAACCCCATGACGACGAACTCCAACACGCGAACCCAATGGTCGCGGCGGCGCAGATGAGCGAGTTCGTGCATCAGCAGCGTATCGAGTTGTTCGTCGCTGAGTACGTCGAGAAGATCCGCCGGCACGAGCAAACGCGGCGCGCCGCCGATGGCCCAGAGCATCGGCGCGATGCGTCCGGGCAGCAGACGGATGCGCGGACAGCGCGGCAGAGAAAGTGCTTGTGCGAGGCGGCGGCAACGCTCTTGCAAGGCGGCGGGAGCGGGTCGAGCGAAACGGAGCAAGCGGCGAAAGCGATGCAATCGCTCCAGCGCCAGCAGAAACCAAGTCAGAGAGCCGACGCCCCAGAGTATTTGCAACATCTGCGGCCACAGAAACGGTTCCGGCGGCGCGGTCGGCGTTGGACTCGGTGACTCTTCGACGGTTGCCGGCGGTTCGACAGCGGAAGATTCTCCTTCGTCGGCTGGTGCGGCGACAAAGATCGCGGCCGGCTCCTCCAAGGGAGGATGCGTCACGACAGTCGGCGTCTCCTCAACGTGGAGGACTTCCGGCGGAGACGGTTCCGCGACGACCGGCCAAGCGATAGGGATGCGCAGCAACGGCGGCGTCACCAATTTCAGCAAGACCAGCAGCCACAATCCATGCACCACGGCCGGCCGGCGATACACCGCCCCGACGGCGACTGCCGCCAAGGCCAAGATCGTCGCGGCCACGGCGTTGCTCACGGCGATGCTCAACAGATCGTCCACGGCTGTCCCCTTTCAACGTGAGCCTTTCTTGCCCTTGCCCTTGGAATCCAACTCGTCGATGAGGTCGCGCAATTCTTGACGTTCGCGCGCTGTCATGCGTTTGGTGCGGACCAGATGCGTCAACAGCGGCGTCAGCGAGCCGCCGCACAGCTTCTCGGCCATGTCCTGCAAGCGCCGGCCGATAAGATCGTCGCGCGCGATCGCGGCCGTGAAGGTGTGGGCCGGCGGAGTACGATCGCGGTCAATGCAGCCCTTAGCTTCTAAACGCTCCAGCAGTTTTTGCACCGTGGCGTATTGGGCCGCGCCGCCCCCGCGATAAAGAACGTCGGTCAATTGCCGGATCGTCGCCGGGCCGCTGTCCCACAGGATTTGCAGCAGCGCCAGTTCGGTGTCCGTGACATCTTGCGGTGTTCGTGCCATGAATCGCTCCCATCAGACATAAAGACTGAGGGCAGTGTAAGACAAAATGACTGAGGTGTCAAGCCCACCCGGCAGCTAACGCAGCCGGTTCGCCAAGCCCCGGCGAACCGGCTGCGTTAGCTGCCGGGTAATCCATAATCCGTTGCGAGTCGCGGCTACACGAAAACGCCGATTCTGCTATGATGTCGGCGCGACAACGGCGTAGGCAACCGGAAGGATCATCCATGACGGCCGCGTTTCTCGAAGTCCGCGAAGTCAGCAAGCGCTACGGCACAACCCTCGCTCTCGATGGCGCCAGCTTTCAGGTTGAGGAAGGCGAGGTCTTCGGCCTGCTTGGACCCAACGGCGCGGGCAAGACGACACTGCTATCGATCATGTCGTGTCTGCTGGAAGCGAGTGGCGGCGAAGTGCGGCTGCTCGGCCGTCCCATCGTGCCCAGCGACCGCGACATGCGCCGCCTCATCGGCGTCGTGCCGCAGGAATTGGCTCTGTACGGCGATCTGACCGCTCGTGAAAACTTGTGCTTTTTCGGCGAACTGTACGGCATCCGCGGCGCCGATCTACGTCGCCGCGTGGGCCGGATTCTCGCGGCAATCGGTCTGGAAGACAAGGCCGGCGATCGTGTCCATACCTTCTCCGGCGGCATGAAACGCCGTCTCAATCTCGGCATCGCTTTGGTGCATGGTCCGCGTCTGTTGCTGCTCGACGAGCCGACCGTCGGCGTCGATCCGCAGTCGCGCAACCACATCTTCGAGGAGGTGCGCCGCCTCAACGGCGAAGGCATGACGCTGGTTTACACCAGTCACTACATGGAGGAAGTGCAGGCGCTGTGCAGCCGCATCGGCATCATGGACCGCGGCCGGTTGGCCGCTTGCGACACGCTGCCGCGCTTGCTGCAAATTCTGCCGGGGACGATCCGTTTCCGCGTCGCCGCGCTGACGCCGGGACTGCGCGAACAACTCAAGAATCTGCCGTGCGCGGTACTCAGCGAGCGCGACGGCCGGCCGCTGGAAGTAGAATGCGGTGACGTGAAGGCGACACTGATGGAACTGATGCGGCTCCTCCAGCGGACGGGAGCTGAGCTGATGAGTCTCGACATCGAGGAGACAAACCTGGAGCGCGTTTTTCTGCATCTGACGGGACGACAATTGCGCGATTAATGACAAAAATTTGAACCACAGAGACACAGAGGCACAGAGAAAACAAAGAAATAAAAGTAACAAGGGAAACCGTATAAATATCATTTTTCTTGTTTTTTTCTTCTCTGTGCCTCTGTGTCTCTGTGGTTCAATTTGTTTGATCGAGGGAGCTTTTTCATGGGCATCGTTTGGACGCTGGTGAAAAAAGAATTGCGCCTGGTGCTGCGCGATCCGGTGGCGCTCATTCTGCTCTTCGTGCTGCCGTTGTTGTTCATCCTCGTGTTCGGCCTCTTCGTCGGCGAGAGTTTCGGCCAGAAGCCGGACAACCGCCTGCGCATCATGCTGCTGGATCTCGATGGCGGCTCCGGCCTCAACCCCGGCGAACCCTGGTCGCGCGTGGTAGAGCGCGATCTGGCCGAAACGGCCGGCATTCGCATTGAAACCCTTAGTAGCCGCGAGGAAGCCGAACGACTCATCCGCGAACACAAACAAGCCGCCATTCTCGTTTTCGAGTCGAAATTCAGCGAACGTCTCAATCGCTGCTCGTTTTTGGCCGATGGACTGAATCCGTTCCACCGCGATGGCGTTTATCTGGACAAAGTGGATGTCCAATTGTGGAAAGACGAGAAACAGCCGGCGACGGCGGCAGTCGTCGAGCAGGTGGTGCAGGTGGCGCTGTTGCGCGTCATCCTGCCGTGGATGATCGGCCGAGCCTTCGAGCGGCTCAGCGATCCGGAGTTCATCCAACTGTTGGGCGACAACGTCAATCTGCCGGTGCCCAAGCAGTTTCAGTTCGTCATGCTCGGCAAGGAGAAAATCAAGCTCGGCGAACTGCTCAAAATGGCGGCGGGCGGCAAGAAAGAAAACGCGGAGATGTACAAGAAAAAGGTCGGCGACGGCGTGCAAGCGGCGTTGGCCGAGCAGTTCCACAAGTACAACCTGCGCGGCAAAACCTGGGCGTCATTGACCAAATCGTCGGAGGACGCCCGCGCAGGCGCCGAGGTCCGCGCCTACGAGAATCGCGAAGGCAGCGGAATCCTTCGCTTCGGCGGCGATCATTACAAACATCTCGTGCCGATGTTCGTGGTCATGTTCGTGTTCTTCTTGGTGCTGATCGCCGGTTGGGTGTTCGTGGCCGAACGGCGGCAGGGCACGCTGCGCCGCTTGCAGGCCGCGCCTTTGACGCGCGGACATATTCTCATGGGTAAAATGGTTCCCTGCTTCGCCCTGTCGGTTGGACAGACGTTGTTTTTGCTCGTCGCCAGCCGTTGGCTGTTCGGCGTCCGTTGGGGACCGGAGCAATGGCCGCTCGGCGAACAGTTGGCCTGGCTTCTGCCGGTGGTGTTGTGTACGTCGCTGGCGGCAATGGGGTTGGCACTGTTGATCGCCTCGGTAGCGCGCAGCGAATTGCAGGTGGCGATCTACGGAGGTTTGCTGGTGTTGGTGTTGGCCGTGGTCGGCGGTTGCGTGCTGCCGCGCGAAATGATGCCCGAAACCACGCAATTCGTCGCCCTGCTGACGCCACAAGGCTGGGCGCTGGACGCCTACCGCGAATTGCTGGGCGGCTCGGCGAGCTATCAGCCCAATGAAACCATCGTCCTGAGTGCTTGCGGCGTCCTCGCTGCCGTGGGCGCCGTCAGCCTCGCCCTGGCCGGCTGGCTGCTGCGCTTGGAATAAATCGCCGACTGTGGCACGGTATTCGCAACCTCTTCCGCCGTGTCAAAGGTTGATGCAACCGAACGGTTCATCCGGCCTCACGCCTGGGGCCGCCGTCCGGTCAAGGATTTCTCCAACCAGGGATTCGGAGGACGAACATGATTCAGATTCTCATCGCGCTGGTGATCGTGGGCTTTCTGATGTGGCTGGTCAACACCTACATCCCCATGGACGGCAAATTCAAGCAAATCTTCAACGTGCTGGCCGTCCTGGTCGTCGTCGTGTGGATCATCAAGGTTCTCGTTCCGGGCGTACTCACCTTTTGACGAACAACAACTCCTCGTTTAGCCGCGACCCGTAGGGGAAGGCGGTAGCTTGTACCCGGCAGCTAACGCTGCCGGTTCGCCAAGAAGGGCGAACCGGCAGCGTTAGCTGCCGGGTGTATCCCTACGGCATGCTATTTCTCGAACGGAATGTGATGCCCCTCGACCTTGAGCGGGATGCGATACAGGCTCACGTCCACTGTGACGTACAGCACCTTGCTTTCCGCGCCGCTGCCGAAGCAGCAATTGCTGGGGATGCCTTTCGGCTCTTTGGCGGCCGGCTGCGCGGCCCGGTGGGAATGAAGCCCACTTCCTTGCCGTTCGGATCGAGTACCAGAATGCCGGGACGTTTCAGACTGCGCACCGCTAGATAGACATTGCCCTTGGCATCGACCGTCATGCCATCGCAGCCGGGTTCCGCGCCAAAATCGATTAGCACCTTCGCTGGTCCTTTGATAAACCCATCGGTGCCCAGCGGAAAGGCGTATACCTTCATGGCTCCGGGCGCCGGAGCGGGTGCGGTCGGATCGATGCGGTCAGTGCCGTTGTTGTGATCGGCGACGTACAGCGTGCGATCGTCGGGACTCAGCGCGATGCCGTTGGGCTTTTCCAGGACGTGCGTCACTACGACGACTTTCTCGCCGCGATCGATGCGATAGACGGCGCGATGCTCCAGTTCGCGCGGCTCACTTCCCAAATAGCGCGGATCGGTGAAATAGATACGGCCTCGGCGGTCGAGGACGAGATCGTTGGGAGCGTTGAAGCGTTTGCCCTCATAGCGGTCGGCGATCACGGTGCGCCTGCGGCTCTTGACGTCCCAGCGCGAAACGCAGCGGCCGCCCTCGTCAGAACCTTCGCACGCAAAGAGATAGCCCTTGGCATCGAATTTCAAACCATTCGACTTATGGCTATCGTCGCTGAAAACGGTTGTTTTCTTTGTTTTGGGATCGAAGCGGAGGATCATGCCCTTGTCGCTGCCGAACGGAATATCGGAGAAATAGATGCTGCCGTCCGGGGCGACGGCCGGTCCCTCGGTAAGTCCGCCGCGGAGGGCGGCGGAGCGCGTGAACAGCAATTCCAGCTTGGCGTCCGCTGACACGATACTGTCACCGGACGGTTTCGGCAGTTCCGCGGCCCCCACGAAGGAGGCCGACAAGAGAGACAGAAGCAGAGACAAAATCCGCATGGCAACCTCCGCATATGTGTGCCTTTGTGTTCCGTCTTGCATGCCGCCGGCTCCGTGGGTATAGATCGCCTTGGTCCGTTTCTATCCTATTGCGAACCTTTCGGATTGCTATTCCAAGATGGGCAAACAAGGCGGTGTGCCGTGCGGCGAACGCTCCTTTTGGCGATGGCTCTAGGGTTGACAGTTGCCGGCACGGGATGCGCGACGGCCCTCAATGTTCAGGATGCCTCGCTACGCAAGCCCTATGGCGGCGTTGCCATGCCTCTGAACGACTTCTTCGGCGGCGGCGATTCGGCCGATTATGCTTCGCTGCTTTTGTGGCCGTTCTGGCTGGTGGACAAGCCGTTGAGTTTGTTCGCCGACACGCTCACCTTGCCGTATATTCTCTGGGCGCAGCACGACACTCTATTGTCTCCCAAGAGCCAAATCTCGCAGCCAACCCAGCCGACGCCCTGAAGACACGGCCATTGCACGCTTGCTATAAATAAGCCTGGAGCGTCCGCGACGGCACCACACCAAGGTAAGCGTACATGACTGCTGACAACGCCTTGCCCGCGATCCTCGGCGGCGCGGCGATCCGGCCGCAAGGCCCACCCGACTGGCCGATCGCCGACGAAACTATCCGCGAAGCCATGCGCGAAGCCTACGAAGATGGCTCTTGGGGCCGCTATCACGGCGGACACGTCGCCCAGCTGGAGCGGCGACTGGCCGACGAGCATGGCGTCGATCATGTTTTCACCTGCGGCAGTGGCACGTTCGCCGTCGAGTTGGCGCTGCGGACGTTGAAGGTCGATCGGGGCGCGGAAGTGGTGATGGCCGCCTACGACTACGGTGGCAATTTTCTCAGCGTCCACGCCGTCGGCGCTCGCCCCGTGCTAGTCGATGTCGATGCCGACAACTGGAACCTCGCCGCGGAGAGTTTGGCCGCCGCCTTCGGGCCGGCGACGCACGCCGTCATCGTCTCGCATTTGCACGGCGGTCTGGCGCCGATGCGCGAGATCATGGCGGCGGCGGAGCGGCAGGGCGTGACAGTGATCGAGGACGCCGCCCAGTGCGCAGGCGCGTGCGTGCAGGGGCGGAAGGCCGGGACGTGGGGCAACGTGGGTATTCTCAGTTTTGGCGGCTCCAAGCTGCTGACCGCCGGCCGCGGCGGCGCCCTCCTGACGCGCCATGCCGACGTGGCTCAGCGGGCACGTCTTTGGCTCCAGCGCGGCAATCACGTTTGTCCTCTGTCCGAGCTTCAAGCCGCCGTGCTACTGCCGCAACTCGATCGTCTCGACGAACGGAACCGCCGCCGGCTCCGCGCGGTGCGGCTGTTGAGCGAGCATTTGGGCGGCGTGCCGGGATTGCGGCCGTTTCGCAATCGTCCTGTGGAGAACAGCGAGCCGGGCTATTACAAGATGGGCTTTCAGTTCGACGCGGAGCGTTTCGGCTTGAGCCGCGAACGTTTTGTGACGGCCCTGCGCGCGGAGGGCATCGCCGTGGATGAGGGCTTTCGCGCCCTGCACATGGGACGTTCGCCCAATCGCTGGCGCGGCGTCGGTCCCTTGCCGCAGGCCGAACGCGCCCATCACGGGACGGTGGTGCTGCATCATCCCATTCTGCTCGGCACAGACGACGAGGTGGAGCAAGTGGCGCTCGCCGTGGCGAAGATTCACCGGCATGCGAAGCAGCTGTGCTAAGCCGTCCGCGATACAATGAGAGAGTGTTTCCTTATTTCAGGAGAAGCGACGATGGCGTTTGTGAAAGTGGCCTCGGTTTCGGAAGTGCCTCCCGACAAAGGCAAGCAAGTCAAGGTCGGCGACAAGACGCTGGCCGTGTTCAACGTCAACGGCAGTTTTTACGTCATCGATGATACCTGCCCGCACCGCGGCGCCTCGTTAGCGGAGGGCGAGTTGCAGGGACACGAAGTCACCTGTCCTTGGCACGCCGCTGTCTTCGATGTCACCAGCGGCGCCCATCTCTCGCCGCCGGCTCGCAGTGATGTCGCTTGCTACAAAGTGCAAGTTGTCGGCGATGAAGTGCAGGTTGATGTTGGCTAAAAAAACTAACCACAGAGTCACAGAGAACACAGAGAAATACACAGAGAAAGAAGAAGAAAAATCCAATTTATTTTTCTTCTTCTTTCTCTGTGTTCTCTGTGACTCTGTGGTTAGTTTTTAGCGGACTCAATCGATGCGTGCGAAGCGCCAGACCGGCACGTGCGGCGGCAAACAGCCGGCGTAGTACGCCTGCGGACCAATGGCCTCGCGCAGTTTCTTCAGTGCCTGACGCCGCACCGTCACATAGTAATAATCGCAACGGGCATCGCGCACCGTGTCCCAGATCTGATAGAGCCGATCCGCCTCTTGCAGCGTTTCATGCAGTTCCCAGCGGCCGGTTGGATCCAGCGCCTGCCGGCTATCCAAATGCTGCCGATAGGCCCGATTGAAGGACAGCAATTCGTTAATCAATCCCCGATTGGGGAAACGAATGCAGTCGCACAGCGGCGGCGCATCGGCCAATTCTTGATAGCGCCGCCGCAGTAGCTTGAGGTCGGCGGCGAAATCCTCCGGACGGGTGAGCACGTAGCGGACCTCCCGTGAGTCGAGGATTTCCCAAGAAATGGCGACCTTTTGCAAGGTCGGTCGAACCGTCGCCAATTCCTCTAAGGCGACCGCCGACTCGACCTTATCGCACGGGGTCGTCAGCAGAGCCACAGCCAAAGCGCAGTTCAATGGAAACATGCCTCGTTCTCCTATCGCATCGGCGCGGAGCATCCGCGCAGCCGCCGGGGACGGCACGGACGCGCCGGCAGATTTTGAGACGCGAGATCGACTCGGGAATGTCGGGTGCTGGAGCGAAGGTCGGAAACCGCCGGTCGTGCGCTGAGGATGCTTCCTTGAGGGGGACCCGGACAGTCGGGCCGTTCGGAGCAGCTACCTCTCTCTGTTAAGCGTAGCTTACGAATCCTTTCCTTTCCCGCGGGAGCGATTTCTTCCCTCCCGATTTCCTCCTTGAGAAGTCCGTTTGTAGCAGGTGGGACTCCGCCTACTCCTATAATTTACCGAGAAAGCAATTTTTTCTCTAGCCGAGTTCCCCCGCTTCTCGCTCACGCTAAACCTCAGTGCAATCTGCATGCCAATTATCAGAGGGAACATTGCTTGGCCAAGTGGTTGGTTTCATCGGGGGATTCTGCTCCAGGCAAGGCGACCTAATTCCCCTTCACGATTGTTGTTATGTGGATACATCGAGGAAATCCCCACGGTTCGCACCATCCGAGGCGAACCCATTTCCTGCCCCAACGGAAAATCGCGCGCCGGCAATTTGCTACACTTCTAAGCAGCTATCGAGCAGACTCTCGGCTGTGGACGAAAAAGATTGAGGCGCGGCGGATGATGGAACAATGGATCTATCTGAACGGTCGCTTCCTTGCCGCCTCGGCGGCCCATCTTGCCGTCTGGGACTCCGGCATCGTGCAGGGAGCCACGGTCGCGGAAATGACACGCACCTTCCGCAAACAGCTGTTTCGGCTCGACGATCACCTCGATCGTCTTTTTCGCGCCTTGCAAGTCACGCACATGGACATCGGCGTCTCGAAGGCGGAGTTGGCCGACATCTCACGAGAGCTTCTGGCCCACAACGGCCGCCTGCTCGACGACAACGCCGAATTGGGTCTGGTTCACTTCGTCACGGCGGGCGAGTATGCGGTTTACGCCATTGGTCGGCCGCCGCGCCGCCAGCCGACGGTTTGTATTCACACGTTTGAGTTGCCCTTCGCCGCATGGGCGGCACGGATGAAACAGGGAGCGCATCTGCTCACGCCTTCGATCCGGCAAGTGCCGCCGCAGTGCTGGGACGCTCGCATGAAATGTCGTAGTCGTATGCACTACTACCTCGCCGAAAAGGAAGTGCAGCGAATCGATCCTGAAGCCTGGCGCTCTTGCTCGATTTGGACGGCGACGTGACGGAGACGAGCAGCGGCAATTTCCTGATGGTCGCGGACGGCGTCCTCGTGTCGCCGCCGTTGGAGTATACCCTGCCGGGCATCAGTCGAGCCACGGTATTGGAACTAGCCGCGGAATTGGGCATTTCTTTCGAGGCGCGGAACATCCCGCTGGCTGCGGCGCTGAGAGCCGAAGAGGCATTTTTGTCCAGCACGTCGTACTGTCTGATGCCGGTGACGAAGATCAATGAGACGATTCTCGGCGCTGGCCGGCCGGGGCCGGTGTATCGCCGCTTGCTGACGGCGTGGAGTCAGCGCGTCGGTGTGGACATCGAACGGCAAATCACGAATTAACCACAGAGACACAGAGACACAGAGAAGAAAAAAGAGAGATTATTTTTCTTCTCTGTGTCTCTGTGTCTCTGTGGTTAATCTTTCTTTGCGGCGCGGCGGGCGATCAGCGCCGCGACGTAGCCGCCCTTGAAACCGCTGTCGATGTTGACGGCGACGACATTGGCGGAGCAAGCGTTCAGCATAGTCAACAGCGCCGCCAGCCCCCCGAAGGCGGCGCCGTAGCCGATACTGGTCGGCACGGCGATGACCGGACAATCGACGAGACCGCCGACGACGCTGGGCAGAGCGCCGTCCATGCCGGCGACGCAGACGATGGCGTCGGCGCCGGCGAACTGCTCGCGGTGGCGCAGCAAGCGATGAATGCCCGCTACGCCGACATCGGCCAACAATTTCACTTCGCAGCCCAGAGCGCGGGCGGTGACGACGGCTTCCTGCGCCACCGGCAAATCGCTGGTGCCGGCGGTGAGGACGACCACCCGGCCGCTGGTTGTCCGCGGCGTCGCCGATGGCGCCGGCAGCCAGAAAGTGCGGGCGAGGCGATCTTGCTCGGCGTGCGGAAACAGCGCGGTCAGATGAGCGGCTTGCTCGGCGTCCAGGCGTGTAGCCAGGCAATCCTGATTCGCCGCCGCCAGCTGACGGACGACGCCTTCGACCCATTGCGGAGTTTTGCCCTCGCAAAAGATCACTTCGGGGAAGCCGCAGCGTTGCCGGCGGTGCAGATCGACCTGCGCGAAGCCGAGATCCGCCACCGGCGGCTCGTGCAGCCGCTCTAGGGCCGTATCCACGCTCACCTGTCCAGCGTGGAGTTGTTGCAGAAGTATCTTCAAGTCATCGACTGTCATGGGAGCCTCCGCGGGATATTGTAGGAACTTCGGCGCGGCGGCGAACGCCGCTCAACTTGACGGCGCGCGCAGGCTCCCTACCATACGGTTGTTGTCGGTTATCGGCGACGTGGCCCCGTCGTCTAGAGGCCCAGGACACGGCCCTTTCACGGCCGCGACAGGGGTTCGAATCCCCTCGGGGTCAGTTACTTCACTCGTGTCGTTTGCCTTCACGCCATGGCTCCCTCTTACTCATCAGGGCTTGAGGGTTCGGCCCCTCGCTCTTCCACCTGAACCCCATCGTTAGCCGGGATAAACTGATATATTTTGTCGGCGTAGCGCTCAAAAGCTGAAACGTCATGGTGACTGATCAGGAGTACGTGGAAGCCGAGGGCACGAATTGCACTTAGTTGCGCTTATCTTGCACTGATTTGCAGTGAAAAGGTGGTTTTGGTAAGATGGGTAAAGCGAGTGGAGAGACGCAACTTGCTTTATGCCTAGCACTTATGATCTTTTGCTTATTATTCGGCGTAGTATGCGACGATGCTGGAAAGGCGGCGCGTGGCGCGCTGCACGTTAACGCCGTAATGCTCGGCGATGTCGCCGGCCGCGGCGCAGATGGCTCGATATTCGATCACTTCCAGCGGAATCGACTGCTCGGCAGCCTCGGCGCGGAGACCGGGACCGCTGAGGACGAGTACGGCGCCGTGAACGGCAACAGCGGCTTCGACTTCGGGGATGCCCTGATTGGCCAACCACGAGTATTGTTGTTGCAACAGCGACTCGAACTTGCGCGAGAACTGAGCGTCGTCGAGTTCGCCGGCTCGATAACGGCGAAGATGACGATTGAGACGCTGAGCCAGTCGAGGCAACACAATATCCATTAGTTCTTTGCTCATGGCGACCCTCTGGATGGAGTGTTCAGCCGGCCTCAGACGGCGCACCGTCCGGATGGGGCAATGGCCGCCCCTTGCGTCCTCTACTCATTGTAGGTTGTCGCGGCGAAGCAAGCAAAAGGGTTCGGCGGTGGAAGAGGCTTCTCTCGCCCCGCTGCGGGAGGATGGGAGGAAGACAACGATATTTCCAGCCAAAAAAGCCCTTTCCCTTCCCAGCAGCGGCCCTAGGCATGACGGCGAAATTTCCTTCTCTAGTGGACACCTGGGAAGTCGGGCGCTCCACCGTCCTGTCGCGCTCGTGCGTTTCGTCCTTTTCGGGATGTTTTGGTCGATAAGCAGCGACCAAAACATCCCGATATTATTCGCGCAGCCCGCGCGACTAACTGTGAAATCAGCCGGATTATCGCCAGATGCCGCCGAGAGCCTATAATAAGACCATTCACTCCGTGTGGCCCTCGCCAACAGGATGCAAGGGATTGTAAACGATCGCATGGAGAAAGCGCGTCCACTCGCCGAAGGGCTTCTATTTCATGAAGTTTGCTTTCCTCATTCATCCCCTCTCCAGCGAAACCGAAGCCTTGTTGCAGCTGGATGGCGGGGGCGTTCTGCGCGGCAACTGGGGAGGCAACATCCCGCGGTTCTGCCTCGATCTCCATGCCACGACCGAGGCCATGAGACACGCGGCGGCAAACGATGCAGCGGCCGAGGCTCGGCCGGTCGATGAATTGGCCGGGCTGGTATCCGCGGCAGGCGCGCGGACGGAGGGCCGACTCTACGAGATCCCCATGAACGCGCGGGACATCCTCGACGATCCCGGCCGAGCGGTCGCCTACATGGAGCAGGCTGTCGATCAGGCGACGGATTGGGGCGCGGAAATCGTCGGACTCGGCTCGATGACCGGCATCGTCGGCGGCCAGGGCGAACACCTCGCTCGCCGCGGGCCGCTGAGCGTCACGACCGGCAACAGTCTGACCGTGTACGCGGCGCTCCAGAGCTTGCTGAGCGCTTGTGCGGAAGCGGACATCGACCTCGCCAAAGAGACTATCGCGGTAGTTGGCATTCCCGGCAGCATCGCCTCGGCGGCGGCGCGCTGGCTGGCGCCGCGCTGCCGCCGTTTGCTGCTGGTCGGGCGGCGGTCGTCGCCGCGCGCCGCCCGCTTGGCCGACGAACTCGACGCCGAGCTATTGCTGGAAATTCCCCCGGCACTCGCGCGGGCGCGCATCGTCGTGTCGGCCACCTCGACGGGGAACTGCCTCGATCCGCGCCAACTCCTGCCCGGCAGCGTGGTGATTGACGTGGCCGTGCCCACCGACGTCATGGATGTCCCAAGCCGCCGAGAGGACGTGCTGTTGCTGTCCGGCGGACTGGCGCGCGTGCCGGGCACCATGCCCCGCGATTCGATGTTTCTCGGCTTTTATCAGGGGATCGTCCCTTGTTGCCTGGGCGAGACGATGGTACTGGCTCTGGAAGAGCGTGCCGAGAACTTTTCGCTGGGGCGCGACCTGTCGCTGGGGAGGATGGAAGAGATCGGCGTCCTGGCTCGACGACACGGTTTCGATTTCGGGCAACTGTTCTCGTTTGGGCAAAAGCTGGAAGCGTCGGCGCTGGTGCGGTTTCGCAAGGCATCGGTACGGCGCGGATTCTGTCGGAGCCGCGACCGTGAGGGAGCGGGGGCAAAACCGCTCCCTCACGGTCGCGGCTCTCCTGATAGCCGCGGCTCCGACGCGCCGTTGATCGCGCCGCTCGCCGCGCGCGCCTTGCGGCTACACGAACGCTACCTGAACCCGGTCCTCGTCGGCTTGGGGGGCCAAAGCGGCCTCGTCAAAGCGTTCGTGCGCGGTCAGGACAATGAACTGTGGGACGCCGACGGCCGTGTCTATCTCGATTTCGTGGCCGGCTTTGGCTCCTTAAACCTGGGACACAATCATCCGGCGGTGGCCGACGCCGTCCACGCCGCCTTGCGCGAGCAGGCGCCCGGCTTCTCACCGGCGGCGGTCAACCCCTTGGCCGCCGCTCTGGCCGAGCAGCTCGTCGCCCTGGCGCCGCCCGGCCTGGAGATGGTGTTCTTCGCCAACAGCGGCGCTGAGGCCATCGAAGCCGGCCTGAAATTGGCCCGCGCCGCCACCCACCGGCCCGGATTGCTCTCTTGCGAACACTCATTCCACGGCAAATCGCTCGGTGCGTTATCGGTCACCGGCAACGACGCCTACCAGCGTCCGTTCGCTCCGCTTCTGCCCGACTGCCAGACCGTTCCTTTCGGCGACCGCGAAGCGCTCGAACGCGCCTTGCACTCCCGTCGTTTCGCCGCCTTCCTCGTCGAACCGATTCAGGGCGAGGGCGGCATGATCGTGCCGCCGGTCGGTTATCTGCGTGCCGCGCAAGATCTGTGCCGCGATGCCGGCACCTTGCTCGTCGTGGACGAAGTGCAAACCGGCTTGGGGCGGACGGGCACGCTGTTCGCCGTGGACGAAGACGGCGTTGAGCCGGATGTTTTGACGCTGGCCAAGTCGCTCGGCGGGGGCCTTGTTCCTCTGGGAGCCATGCTCACGCGCCGCGAGCTGTGGATGAAGGCTTACGGCTCGGCGCAAACCTTCGCGCTGCACACGGGTACGTTCGGCGGCGGCAGTCTGGCGTGCGCCGCCGGCCTGGCGACTTTGCGCGTGCTGCGCGCGGAGAA
This sequence comes from uncultured Planctomycetota bacterium, assembly GCA_963835245.1. Lineage (GTDB taxonomy): Bacteria > Planctomycetota > Planctomycetia > Gemmatales > Gemmataceae > JAJPHU01. The sequence continues at coordinate 593,101 of CAWIEZ010000008.1, read as the reverse complement.
TCTGTGCGCCAAGGCTAAAGATCGAGGCGAGCAGTTATACCAGGGACTGCGACAAATTGTCGCCCGCTGCGGTCTTGTCCGCGAGGTGCGCGGCCGCGGCTTGATGCTCGGCCTGGAATTTCAGCCCATGCCGGACACCATGGTCGCCCATTTCAAAGGCATGGACGCCTCCGGCGCCACGCCGTTTCTGCTGCCAAACATGGACGACTTGGTCCACGCCATTCCCGGCTTGTACGTGATGCAGATCCTGCTGCAAGCGCATGGCATTTACACGCAGGTGACGCGCTCCAATCCGCGCGTGCTGCGCATCCAGCCGCCCTTGACGATCACTTCGGAGCAAGTGCAGCGTTTCCTGGATGCTCTGGAGCGTACTTGTGACGAATTACACTTCCTCAACCAGACGGTGGACAGCGTCATTCGCAAGTCGATTGGTAGTCTCCAGGCCGGAAAACGGATGAATGGACAAGTTTGTGAGGTTTAGCGACGCTTCGTAGAAGCGTCGGGAGGCCGCAACGCTTCTACGAAACGTCGCTAACCATCCAAACTTCCGTCGTCCGGGGCGTGATGGAAGAGGTTGCGCTCGTTGACGCGAGGGGCGGGTGGAAACAGGGAAGAACCGGCGGCGCACAGCAGAAGCTGGAGACCAGGTTCCCGCACCTTGACGTAAAAATAACGCGGCTCGCGGGAGCAGCCGACGCGCATCTTGAACTCGTCGGCCGTCTGTCCGATTTGGAGGGAACGGACGTTCTGCCGCAGGGCGTAATCGACATCTTCGTACAGCAGATTGAAGTACAGGTCCGCTTCCTCGTTGAGTTGGTAATCGAAACCACAGAAGAAGTTGTGGTAGTTTTGCTGATGGAAGAGGCCGCAGGTAAAAGCAACTACCCGCTCTCCCTGGCAAATCACGGTGAAGGCGGCGTCTTCGGGCAGTTGCCGCGCCAGTTCGCGGAAGAACTGTGCGGGCAGACATTCAAATTGAATCGGGGCACGGCTCAGGACCGCCAAGTACAGGCGGTGAACGTCGTCGGTGTACAACTCGTCGAAGCCCATGCCCCCTCGAAGGTGGACCACGCGCAGCCCCGCGCGTTGGAGTTTCCTCCGCGAGCGGACAATCTGTCTGCGGTAACGCGAACGGAGCGAAGCGCAGAAGTGATCGAAGTCGCGGAATCGGGTGGGAAAATAGTTCATGGGCAGGCTGTCGCCGCGCACGTAGCCCAGTTCCAAGAGGGCGTCCGTGCGGACGATCTCTCGCGTTTCAAACTCCTTAAAGACAATAATGGGCGTATGCTGCCTCCACGCCAGCCACATCAACAGTCGATCCAGTTGGCGCAGCACCGTAGTGTGATCGGCGCCGGCCGCGATGCGCAGATGGCTCTCTCCGGTCGAAACGGGGCAGCCGCAGAAGAGGACCGGGACTTTGAGGAAATTCGGCCACAGCCGGCGGACCTGTGTTCCTAACTTTTTCCAGCGCTCGCCGGCCAGAAGAAGGCCATCGATGGTGTAAAGGGAGAGGAAGGCGGCGCCGGCAGGTTCGCCGGTGGTATCACGGAAAACGACGTTGTGGAAGCGCGCCTCCGCCGCCATCGATTCTTCCACGGCCTTGAGGAAACGCGGGTCCATGACCGCATCGGCGCGGCCGCCACAAGCCGCGTGCCATTCGTCCTCATCGCGCTCCGCCATGGAAGAGGCGAGGGAGAGGGAGTACGAGTCACGTCGGCCGGACGAGCCGAGCGCCAAACGGTGCCAAAGAGCGGAGGAAGGATTCATGAGAAGGAGGGTTCCATAGGGTTGGCGGTCTACCTTCTGAGCGGGGGGCGTCAGCCCCCCGAGTCTGGCGTCTCTCGGGGGGCTGACGCCCCCCGCTCAGAAGGTAGACCGCCAGACGTTTGCATCGACCGCGACGGCCCGGCCTTCGCGCTGGAGTTTATGCAGTCCCGCCTGGATCTGCATCTCGGCGAAGCGCATCAAATCCTCCGGCAGTCCACGATACAACTCCATAGCCAGTTCCGCCACCGTTCGCGGTTCGGCCGTCAGCGCTTGCAGCAATTGCTCTTCGCGCTGATGGCGATGAGTCACCGCCTGTTCGAGGACAAAGGCGGGGCGTGCACTGGGCGAACCGTGCGCCGGCAGCAGCAGCCGTGCCGGCAACGCCTGCAAACGCCGCAGCGAATCGAGATATACGGCCAAATCGCCTTCTGGGGGCGGCGGAATCAGCACCGAAGACAGCATCGAAATCATGTCGCCGGCGAACAATAGGCGATAATGAGGCTCCCAAAAGGCGAGATGTCCGACCGCATGGCCGGGCGTGTGGATCGCCTGCAAATGCCAGCGGTTCTTGCCGCCGGGCGCCGTTCCCAGATCGAGACAATCGCCGTCGTTGAGGAATTGCCGCACTTCGAGGCGGCCGCGCAGCGCCTGCGCCGTCAGGGGGTGGGCGAGGAGGGGTACATCGTAGCGCTCGGCGCAGACTTTGGCCGCGCCGATGTGATCGGGATGATGGTGCGTCAGCACCACGCCGCGCAAACGCCGGCCGTCGAGCAAATCGAACAAACGGCCCTGCTCCTCGGCATCGCTTGGACCGGGATCGAGGAGATAAGCGGGATCGTTGCCGACGAGATAGGCGTTGGTGTGCGTGCTGGGCGGTAGTCCCTCGGTGAACAGCGGGATCATTTGCACGGCGGGACTAAAAGGGATAGCCGTTTGCGGCTCGGCGCAAAAGCGCCGCGGCAATTCTTCGATGGGCCGGCCGCGCAGTGCTTCCAGAATGGCGAGAGTGGGCGGCGACACCAGATTGTCACCGGCCGTCCAGTCCGACAGCACGCGCTCGGCGCTGTGCCAAGCGCCTTCGGTCAATTCGCCGGGCCAAACCTCCGCCGTCTGTCCCGGCGGAAGCACGGCGACGAAAAACGCCGTGTCGAAGCGGAACAGCGAGAACGGCGGCGTCACCAGCGATCCGGCGAACCTCAAATCGTCAGGCCGCAGATGCAGTTTGTGTTCGGCGAGCAGATCGTTGAGAGTGAGTTGTTCGTCGATCAGCCGCTGACGGCTTCTAGCTAAGGCATCCGTGGCCCTGGGGAAGGCACCGGCATCATCGTGCGCCAGCAGAACGCCGGTCTCCTCGAACAGTTCTCGGACGGCGGCGACGTGTTGGCCGCTCAGTCCCGGCGTGGCCTGCGCGAGTTCTCGATCGCTGGAATGCACTTTGCCGCCGGGAAAGGCGAGAAAACCGCCGAGAAAGCGCAGACCGGCGGCCCGCGCTACCACAAAGACTTCCGCCGAGCCGTGTGCGCGTGCCAGCAACACGCTGGCCGCCTGGGGAATGTCGCTCACTCTTCTTCGTCCTTGGCCTCGGCTTCCGGGGCGCTCTCGCCCTTGATGCCGCGTTGGACAGCCTCAAGCAAACGCTCCATAGCGAACGGTTTGCGGATGTAATCGATAACGCCGAGGTATTCGGCATAAGCCTTGTGACGGCTGCCCTCGTTGGCCGTTATCATGATGATCGGCGGCGCATCGGCTTTACCCTTGAAATGCTCCAGCACGGGATAGCCGCCCATGCGCGGCATCATCATGTCGAGAATGACAAGGTCGGGCCGCTGTTGATACACCATCTGCTTGCCTTGCTGGCCATCGCGGGCCTGAAAGACGCGAAAGCCCTGCCGTTCCAGCACAACGCGCAGGCCGTCGCTCAATTCGACATCATCGTCCACAATGAGGATGGTTTTGGTGGCCGTCATACGAAAGTCCTCGTTTCCATGCATACCGACACGAAAATGCCGCCGGGCATGAGAGTGAATCATAACAGTCGCCAACCGGGTTTGGGAATCGGAAAAACTCTGCCAGCCCGCAGCGTCAGCAAGGGCATCCCTTGCTGGCGCCGCGGGCTGGCAGAATAGTTAGCGACGTTTATGTACTTTTCTTGCCGGATGGAGCCTCCGCCTTGGGTGAAGCCGGTTTCGTCGCCGGCTTCTTCTCTTTCTCGTCCGCTTTGTCGTCTTTCTCTTTTTTGGCTTGTTCCCGTTGTTGTAGCCTAAGTTTTTCCTGCTCCTTCAGCAAGGCGCGGGCGTTGTCCTTGCTCGTCACGTACAAAGCGTTGTCCAGCGGCACAACCTTGAGTCCGGCCATGTCGGCGAACATCCGTACCGCCGTGTCCAGCGGCACGTTCGCCAGATCGGCCGTCACCGGCACTTGCGCTTCCTTGCCGGTCCGCGCGTCGAGGACGATGTTGCCGTAGTCATTTAGTTCCTTGAGGACGGATTCCAACGTAATCTTGTCGAAAGCGCCGGACACCAGCGGTGGCAGCGGTCCCGGCGACGAAGGCCGATCCGCGAAAAATTCCTTGCGGATCGCTTCCGTCGTCGTAATCTCGATCACATCGCCGCGAATGAAGTAGGCGGCCGAGTATGGAACTCGTCGCAAAACCTTCAGCAGAATCCTTCTCAGAGTGGTGCGCATCTCCGGGATGGGGGTGGGCTGAGCGATCTCCGTCCGTCCCACGTCTTCTTTGAGTCCGGCTTCATTAAACGCCTCCACGTTGACATCGAATGCCAAGTTGTAGCGTTTCGAGAACGCATCGAGAAAATCGTTGAGCGTGGCCCTGGCATCCTCAATGCCCTTAAAATCAACCGTATTCGAGAGTTCATGGCGCAGTCCCCGACCGAGCTCGCTCTCTCCGGCGGAGAGTGGCCGAGTCGCCGTCAAAAGAACGAGACCGATGAGCAAGCAGGCGTTTCGTGTATGGTGGCAAAACATGCGAATGGTCCTCCGAAGGATGGGCGTGTTGGATTTTCGTCATCAGGCGAGCGGCGGGGTTTATCCCCGCCGTCTTTCCCCGCCGGGATAAACCCGGCGGCTCGCCCGTAAAAAAGCGTTCGTCTCAGGCGCCTCCACCCCCTAACGGCATGAGGATGCGGCCATTGCCTTTGCGCCAGCCAGGACTACCGAGTCCTTCCGGAGTGTTATCATCCAGGGGACCTTTCTCTTTCTTCTCTTTCTCTAACTGTTTTTCCAGCGCGGCGGCCTTTTCCTTGGTGGTGATGTAAAAAACATTATCGAGCTGGATGGTGCGGAGATCGGCCATATCGGCGAGCAGCCGCAGAGCGGTGTCGAGCGGCGTGTTGAGTAATCGAGCCGACACCGTCGTTTTCGTTTTTTCGGCGGCGCGGCCGTCTACCAGGACGGTGAACTCGGCTTGCTCTCCCAGTTGACGTGCGGCGTCTTCCAGCGGGCATTTATCCAGCGTGGCATTCACCAACGGCAGAAAAGGTCCGCCATAGCCGCCCCAAATCTCCGCCCTCTGGAAAGTGCCGGTCGTGATCTCGATGTAATCGTCCCGAACGGTATAGGTCAGTCCAGAAGGTGCGGGAACACGACGCAAGATTCGCCGCAACACTTCGCTGAGCCGGACGTTCTTCATCGCTGGGATCGATGTCGGATTCGCGATCTCCGTTTTGCCAACGTCCATGAGGCCGTCCATTTTGATGGCCATTTCATTGATGTCGAAGGAAACGTCATACAATTTGCTGAGGTGGTCAAGGGCGTCGTTCAATGTGGCCCTCGCGTCCTCGATAGCGGGGATGTTGCGGCGCTGGCTCAGCTTTTGCGGCAGCGACAGAGGGGGCGCCGGGGCGGGCGCTGCCGAGATCAAAGTTACCAGTCCCACGACGACCCCGATTGTCACGAGCATTCGACGCATGATGCCTGTCTCCTTCTGATGATGCGGACACGGTTGATCCCGTCGCTGGCGCTCCGGGCTAGTAATCGTCCTCACTCCACCTGAAAATGCTTGACGATGTGATCCAGCGCCGACGCCAGATACACAATCGCTCCGTAATGGGTGCAATCGTACCAAACGATCTTTTGCCGTCCCGACGCCTGCCACAGCGCCTCGGCCATCTTCGGCGGCACGATGTCGTCTCGTTTGCCGGCCAAAATCAGCAGTTTATGTTCTTTCAAATTGGCGGCGCAGGTGAGCGGATCGGCGGGAGCGATGATTTGGGTCAGCTTCTCCTTGTTGCCGCCCAGAAGCTCGTAAATCTTGCGATAGGAGGCGGCTTTGGGATGATCGTAATAGGCATCGACGAAGCCGCCGCCGCCGAGCAAGACGGCGACGCGGCCGAGCTTCGGCTCCATCTCGGCCGTCAACGCCGCCAGAAAACTGCCGAGGCTCGTGCCTAGGATGCCCAGCCGTTTGCCGTCGATCTCCGGCCGCGCTTCCAGCCACGCCGCCGCCACGCGCAGATCGAGTACCGTTTGCCGCACCGCCGCCAACGTGTGATCGATGTTCGGCATCAGCAGCCGCAGTTTGCTGCCGGGCGGACGGCGCGGACCATAGTAGGCCATCTGCACAAACAGCGCGGCGATTTTCTTCTGCGCCAGGAAGATCGATAGATGGCGCGACAGGCTTTGATCGCCGGCGGTGATGTCGAGGACGAGGACGGCGGGAAACGGTCCCTTGCCGGAGGGGCGATAATACTCGGCGTGGACAGTATTGTTTTCGGGCGTGGCGGTCTTGACCGGCGAGGGAAACTGCACGCGGAAGACGCGCACGCCGCTGTTGGGCAGGTCGCGCTTGGGACTCATCTGATAGTCGAAAGCGCATTCGCTAAGACGATAGCATTCGGGGATGTTTGTCTGCTCGCCTGTCGGCGTGAAACGAAAATTCCCTTTCTCGACCGCCGGTTCGGCGGCAAGCAGCGGAGCGGCAAGACAAACAAGGCACAGGATGGACAGCGGACACATGCGGCGGACCCTCCATGAGTGAAAACCACGAGCGGAGCGCGGACGTTGGCGCTAAGTATCAGCGAAGGGCCAGCGCCACGCAAGGGAGGATATTGACAATCCTCCGTTTAGCCGCGAGCCGTAGGCGAGCGCGGCCGCGCTCGCCTACGGCTCGCGGCTAAACGAGCAAATTAGCCCATCAATTGACGAAATTCCTCGAACAGATAGCCGCTGTCGTGCGGACCTGCCGATGCTTCGGGATGATACTGCACGCTGAACAACGGCCAACGCTTGTGGCGCATGCCTTCGAGCGTCCCATCGTTCAGATTGATGTGCGTCGCTTCCAGATCCGGCGGCAGATTATCGAGCTGCACGGCGAAGCCGTGGTTCTGCGTGGTGATTTCGACTTTGTTGGTGCGTTGATTGAGTACCGGCTGATTGGCGCCGCGATGGCCGAACTTCAACTTGAACGTCTGCCCGCCCAGCGCTAGGCCAATCAGTTGATGCCCCAGACAAATGCCGAACATCGGCTTCTTGCCGGCCAAGCCGCGAATCGTCTCGATGGCGTAGCTCAGCGGCGCGGGATCGCCGGGACCGTTGGAGAGGAAGATGCCGTCCGGTTTGTGCGCCAGCACGTCATCGGCACTGGCCGTGCCCGGCAGCACGGTCACTTTGCAACCGACCTGCACCAGACAGCGCGGAATGTTGTGCTTCATGCCGAAATCGAGGGCGACGACGTGATGACTGGCCGGCCGCGCCGGCAGATAGGTGACGAACGGACTGGTGAACCCCTCGCTCCAAGTGAACGACTGCTCCGGCACCACTTCGCGCACCAGATCGCGGCCGACGATGTGCGGACTGTTGCGGGCTTTGTGAACCAGCGAAGCATTGTCGAGATCGCGCGTAGACAGCACGCCGTTCATCGAGCCGCGCAGCGCGCAGCCGGCGCACCAGAGCGCGCGTATCGATGCCTTCCAGACCGAGGACGTTGTGTTCCGCCAGATAGTCTTCGAGCCGGCCCTGCGAACGGAAGTTGCTTGGCAGCCGCGATAGTTCGCGGACGATGAACCCTTCGACCTGGGGCCGCGACGATTCGCGGTCGTCGGCGTTGATGCCGTAATTGCCGATGAGCGGATAGGTCATGGCGACGATCTGGCCCTTGTAGGACGGATCGGTGAGAACCTCCTGATAGCCGGTCATGCTGGTATTGAACACAACCTCGCCGAAGGTTTCGCCGCTGGCGCCGAAGCCGCGGCCCGTGAAGACCGTTCCATCCTCCAGAGCCAATTTCGCCGCTTGTCCCGCCATGACATCCCTCTAAAGTGCGTGGCTCCGCGCCCCTTCGCCGGTGCTAGGCGCGGCGTCACTGACATAATAGGGAATGTGGCAAGATCTGCTCTGCCCGCCGAACGAGGCCGAAGGGGTGGAATGATGAAGTTTTCCTTCAGCGGGGACGGCGGGGGGGCCGAACTTGCCTAATGGGGGTTGACGGTATGCCGTCAAACAGCTATCCGCATGGTGAAGTTGGGGAGTATGCGGTGTTGGCCGGCGGTCGGGAAAGCCAGGAAGGCTGCGACCGCCCGCGCGTGGTTGGGCTTTACTTCGGCGAGCGGATGCGTTGAAATCGCTCGCTCGGAGCGGCTGTCGCGCTAAGCCGCAAGAGGCACCGCGCCGAAGATCAGGAGAGAAGAGCAGCGCATGGACGCGACCCGCTTTCTCATTATCATCGCCGACGACTACGGTATCGGGCCGGAGACCTCGCGCGGCATCCTCGAATTGGCGGCGCGAAACCTCGTCACCGGCGCCGTACTACTCGTCAATTCGCCGTATGCCGAAGAGTCGATCCGCGCGTGGCGGCAATCCGGCTCTCAGCTGGAGATGGGCTGGCATCCGTGCCTGACTCTGGACGGACCCGCCGCTTCTCCTCGGCGCGTGGCGAGCCTGCTCGGTCCCGATGGCCGCTTGCTGCCGCTGCGGCATTTCCTGAGCCGACTCTATTTGCACCAGATTTGTCCGCGACAGATCGAGATCGAGTTGCACGCTCAGTACGATCGCTTTCTGGAGTTGGTCGGTCACGCGCCGGCGGTCGTCAATTCGCACCATCATGTCGCGCTGTTTCCGCCGGTCGGCTCGATCCTGCGCAGCGTTCTCAAGGCGCGCGGCACGCCGTTGCCCTACTTGCGGCGAGTGCGCGAGCCGTGGCCGATGCTCGGCCGTATTGCGGGAGCGCGAATCAAGCGAACGCTGCTGACGCTCTTGGGCCGCATCGAGGCGCGGCATCAGGTGTACGACGGCTTCCCCGGCAATGACTGGTTGGCCGGGATCACCGATCCGTCGAATCTCAGCGATCCCGGTTTTTTCGCGCGCTGGCTGGCGCTGACGCCCGGACAAACCGTGGAGTTGACCTGTCATCCCGGCCGCCGCGATACGACGTTGATCGGCCGCGACGGCACGGAACAGGATGGTCTGGTGCAACGGCGCGTCGAGGAATTGCGTCTGTTGCAGCAAGCGAATTTCCTCGACGCCTGCCGCCTAGCCGGCTTTCTGCGCGTGTCGCCCTCGGAGATGCTCGCACAGAGGACGGGGAGGCTGGCCCATGCTGCTTGAGAAAGCAATGCCGAATGCGGAATGCGGAATGCAGAAGGACAAACCTATCTTTCCTTCTGCATTCCGCATTCCGCATTCGGCATTGGTGAGAACGGCGGTTATCGTCTGGGCCGTCATCATTGTCGCCGTCTGCGTCCGCGCCGCGGTGCAGCCGTACAAGCGCACGCTGTTCACCACCTGGGAGCAGGCCGGCGCCGACTGGGAGCAAGGCCGCGATCTGTATCGCACGTCCTGGAAAGCCGATCAGGACGGTTTCCGTTACAGCCCGTTGACGGCGGTGCTGTTGGTGCCGTTCCACCATATGCCGATCCGCCTCGGCGGCGTGGTGTGGCGTCTGCTCAACGCCGCCGTCCTGCTGGGCGGTTTCGCTGTGTGGCTGCGGACGGCCCCTCTGACGCGGACGCCGCGGCAACAGGGCATTCTGTTTCTGCTGCTGGCGCCGCTGTCGCTGAGCAGTCTGAACAATGGTCAGCCCAATCCGCTGCTTATCGGTCTGCTGTTGGCCGCGCTCGCCGCCGTCGAGAGCGAGCGTTGGTCGCTGGCGGCGGTCCTCATCGCGCTGGCGACGGCCGTGAAGGTTTATCCGTTGGCGGTCGGCCTGTTGTTGGCGGCGGCGTACCCGCGACGCTTCACGCCGCGGCTGCTACTCGCTCTGGCGCTGGCGGTCGTCCTGCCCTTTGCCTGCCAGCATTGGGATTACGTTCACGCTCAGTATGCCCTGTGGCTGCAACGGGTGGGCAGAGATAACCGTTGGGATTGGCCGTTCCACATGGCTTACCGCGATCTGTGGCTGCTCGTGCGATTATTTCATGTGCCGCTGACACCGCTCGGTTATCGGGGCGTTCAACTCGCCGCCGCGCGGCGGGATGCGCCGTGCTGTGTGTGGCGGCGCGGCGGCGCGGTTGGCCGCGACGCGATGTGCTGGCGGCCATCCTCATGCTGGGGACGTGTTGGATGACGCTGTGCGGGCCGGCGACGGAGTCGTCCACCTATGTTCTGCTGGCGCCGGCGCTGGCCTGGGCAGTTCACCGCGCCGAAAGCGAGCGCTGGCCGTGGTTGCTGGCGCTGCCGACACGCATGGCGTTCGTGCTGTTTATGCTCTGCGTACTGAGAGGTCTTTGGCCGGGAGCCAATCGCATCCATGCTCTGGGATTGCAGCCGCAAGCGGCGTTGCTGTTGAGCCTCGTCTACGTGGCGATTGTCGTGCGGAAACTCACAAGCTCGCAGTGCCAACGCGAGTGCTTGCACCCGGCAGCTAACGCTGCCGGTTCGCCCTGATCCGCGGCGAACCGGCAGCGTTAGCTGCCGGGTGGAAAGCTTGCCGCGACGCCGCTCCGGGCTTGTAGGGAGTAGGGAAATGGCCGTGCCTGTTTACAAGCTGAGCATTGTCTGCCCCGCCTTCGAGGAAGAGGAAGTGTTGCCCCACTTCCACGCCGAACTGTGCGCCGCCCTGACTCCGCTGCAAAACGACTACGACATCGAGATCCTCTACATCGACGATGGCTCGCGCGACGGCACCCTTGCTTATCTGCGCCGCCTGGCCGGCGCCGATCCGCGTATTCGCTATCTGTCGTTCAGCCGCAATTTCGGCCAACAGGCGGCGCTGACCGCCGGCATGGAACACGCGCGCGGCGACGTGGTCATCACCCTGGACAGCGATTTGCAGCATCCGCCCGACCTCATCCCCGCTCTGCTCGCGGAGTGGCGCAACGGTCACGATGTCGTGCTGACCCACCGCGCCGATGATCCGCGGCTGAGTTATTTCAAGCGGCTGTCGTCGCGCGCCTTCAACGCGGTGATGCACTGGCTGAGTGAAACGCCGGTTAGTTCAGCGGCCTCAGACTATCGGCTGCTGTCGCGCAAGGCGGTCGATGCTCTGCTGCGTCTGCACGAGAAGCACCGCTTTCTGCGCGGCATGGTCAATTGGCTGGGCTTCCGCACGACGACGGTGGCGTTCCATCCAGCCAGCCGCGGCGCAGGCGCGACCAAGTACACCCTGCGAGGGTTGCTCGCCTTGGCCGTCGATGCCATGTTGTCGTTCTCCAAGCTGCCGCTGCGTTTGTCGCTGCTGCTCGGCGCATTGCTCGTCGTTCTCGGCTCCGGCTCCGGCGCGCTACTGCTGGTCCGAGCGTTGTTGGGCGGAAGTGTCGGAGGTTACGCGGTTGTGCTGGCCGCGCTGTTCCTGATTGGCGGTGCGATTCTCAGCTGTCTGGGCATCGTCGGCGAGTATGTCGGACGCATTTACGAGCAGGTCAAGGGCCGGCCGCTGTATCTGCTGAAAGAAACGTCGCCGGATTTGAACGCGGAGCGTGAAGCATATGGCGGCCGCCAGGCTTCGGCAGCATAATTGCCAGCCCAGCGCGCGGCAAGGGAGTGCATTTGCCCTTATGGGGATTGCGTACTAGAGTTGGGTGGCAAACGAAACCGCCAGCTTTGGTGGCGGCTTTCGGGGGCGAGTCTTGCTGTCTCGCCCGGATCCCAACGCCTTTCATCCTCGAAAGGGCAAAACCGTCGTGAGACGGTGACGCAAAGAGACAGACCTGATGGCATTTCCCATTAGGTGGCTGCTCTGCCGAAGGGGTGGACCTCTGGCGAACCCACCGTCCATCCCGCGACTCTCGGCGGCAAGATGACGCGCGAAGTCGTCCGGATCCGGGGACTGCTCTTGTCGGTTACGGCAAGGCTCGCCTCGCTCTTCACTTCGCGCACCGCACCGCGGACTGGCATCGTTTTCATTCAACCTAGGATCGTTTGTGCCTGGATTTGTGTGAGGTAGATACCGTGAGAGAGACAAAGACGTCCCCGCGGGAAGAGTTGCTCGCCTGCCGCATCCCGCCTTACCACGTCATTTTGGAAAACGACGACCATCATTCGCACACTTTCGTCGTGTCCGTGCTGTGCAAAGCGCTGGGCCACTCGGTCGATCGTGCCTATCAGCTAATGCTTCAGGCGCATCTGACGGGACGAGCCGTCGTTTGGACGGCGCCGAAGGAGGTCGCCGAACTGAAAGCCGAACAGATCAGCACCTTCCGCGAAGAGCCGTATGGTGCGCTCGGCTGCACGATTGAGCCGGCGGCCGGCGAGTGAAAGCAAAACGCTTGCCTCTGTCCCTTCCGCGCCCTACCATCGGCGCATAGGCGTTCCCCAATCCGCGCGGAAGGACATTGTCATGAGTCTCGAACCGTTGGCCATCGGCGTGTGCAGCTGGTCGCTGCAAGTCAAGAACGTGCCGGAGTTGAAACAGTTTCTCGATCGGCTCGCCATTTCCGTGGTGCAAATAGCTTGCGGCGATCCGCACCATGCGGCGTGGGACGAAGGCGCTCGTCTGCCGGAGGCGGCGCGGGCGGCCGGCTTGCGGATGAGCAGCGCCATGCTCGGCTTCCCCGGCGAAGACTACAGCACGCCGCAAACCATCCAGCACAGCGGCGGCTTCGGCAATCCCGCCACGCGCGGCGAACGGCTGGAGCGTTTCCGCTGGGCGCTGGACCGCACGCGCGCCCTGGGACTGTCCGATCTGATGCTGCACGCCGGCTTCCTGCCCGAACCGGGCGATCCCGATCGTAAACCTTTTCTCGATACGCTCGGCCAAGTCAGCGCCCTCGCCGCCGCCAAGGGCGTCACCGTCGCCTTTGAGACCGGCCAGGAAACCGCCGATCTGCTCCGCCGCACCCTCGATGATTTGAAATGCCCTAATTTGAAGGTGAATTTCGATCCCGCCAACATGCTGCTGTACGACAAGGGCGATCCGTTGCGGGCAGTGGAGATCCTGGCGGCGGACATCCGCGGCGTTCACGTCAAGGACGCCAAGCGGCCGAAAACGCCTGGTGTCTGGGGCGAGGAAGTGCCGCTCGGCCAGGGACAAGTGGACATCCGTGCCTTCGTGCGGACGCTGAAAAAAGTCGGCTATAGCGGGCCATTGTGCATCGAACGCGAAGTGGGTATTCAAGAAGAACGGCTGCGCGACGTGGCCCACGGCATCCGCTTCCTACGCGAATGTCTTGTTTAGCCGCGACCCGTAGGGGAGCGCAGCCGCGCGCTCCCCTACGGGTCGCGGCTAAACAAGAAAAATATTTCGGGTTAACTCAAGAGATTGATGTCCGTATCGGAAAAGGTGTGCCGCGCCTCTTCCGCCTTCAGCGTGGCGCGATCAATGGCTCCCATGCCGATGAGAATCTCGCCCAGGGATTGACTGCGTTCCAGTTGGACGCGAAGCAATTCCTCTAATCCTTGCTTGCTCAAAAAGCCCAAATCCACGGCGATCTGGCCAAATGGCCGATGCTGCTCGGATTGTATGCTGAGGATCTTGAAGACTTGTCCCATAGTCAGATGGCCGGTCTGCACGGCGAGTTGACCGATGGGGATGCGCCCTTTCATTTGTTGGTCTAACGCCTGAAGCATCTGCTCCGCTGTCACCAAACCTCTGCGCACCAAATGATTGCCCAACCGCATGAGATCCCCGCCTCTGACCTCGGTGGCGCCATGACATCCGAATCATAGCATGAAAAAAATACCGAAATAGGCATAAGCGCGGGGAATCGGCAGCTCGCGGAGCCGCACTGTTCCGCGAACCACCTACAAAAACCAAACCGAGAAGGGAGCAGCGGATCTTTGATGCTCCGGCGTCCGGATGACGCCGCGGGAAGAAGTCGGCAAGGGAGCGATTGGCTGTGCTCGCCTTTTGGAAAGCCGCTTCCCGGAGATAGGAACGAGCTTGAGCTTTTACACGCCGCGCTTTGCGTCCACCCTTGCGGCCCGCCTCGCGCGCCTCCTCGGAGGTGAAACGATGCGCCGTACCGCGTGAATGGGCCGCCTGGCCGCCCTTGCGGCCAGCCTCACGCGCCTCCTCCGGCGTGAACTCGTGCGCCGTTCCTTTCTCGTGCGCCGCCCGACCGCCTTTACTGGCGATCTCCCGTTGCCGCGACGCCTCCATACTGGCAAATCCTCTTTTCTTGGTCATGGCAAAATTCCTCCACCCGAAAGATACGGATGTGCCCTGGCCGAACACCGCCGACCTTGGGCGTAAACAACAAAAGGTAACTGTTGCAAAACCAGTGCCTAAGTATAGGGGCCAGGGGTCAGGGGTCAGAAAAGAGATAGCGGTTTCTTCTCTGACCCCTGACCCCTGGCCCCTGACCCCTATTGTCTAGGCGTTGACAGCAAGGGGCTGCTTAGCGTAGTATTCCGCCCGCGTTGGCCGGTTCGTCGGACAACGGCGATCCAGAAAATATAACCGGAAAGGACTCCGGAACATGAAACGTCTGTTGGCCCGCCTTGGAACCGTTCTGATGGTGTTGCTGGCCGCGGCCAGCCATGTTCGGGCGGATTACATGAACTGGACTTACACCTCCAGTCCCAACGTCGCGGGCGTCTCCGTCGGTGCCACGGCTCCCGGAGGCGGCGCCTCGGTGGCGTTGACCGATTTCAACACGCCGCAGGCCGGCGCCTCGTCCATCCCTGTCATCGCCTATGTTACGTCCAGTTCTTTAACGTCGCCGATCACCTTCGGCTCTTCGGTGAATACGCCTTCAACGTACACGATGGCTTTGCAAATTACCGACAAGGCCACGGGCAATTCCGGGACGCTGAATTTCGACGGCTCCCTCGCCGGGCCGATGTCGGCAACTACCTCTGGTGTGATTAACACACTTACGCCTATTGGGTCGAATACGCTGTCCCTGGATGGTTACAAGTTCACCGTGACGATTCCCTCGGTGACGTTGGCCGCGCCGACCAGTCCGCAGCAGAACATTATGGCTATGGTTTCCGTTAGCAACGCCAGCGGCAGCACCGTCGGTCAGACTAGCGGTACGCCAGAACCAGGCAGCCTGTTGTTGGGCAGCCTCGGATTCTCCTTCTTCGGCGTCGGCTGCTGGTGGAAGCGCCGTTCCACTCTTCGGTGTCCGCCGCCTTCGCAAGGATGACGGAGCAACGGCAGGACGATTGACCCCGACCCGCGCAACCGCTTACAATGCTTGCTGGGACACTCCACAAGCGTCCATAGTCCCGTTTAGCCGCGACCCGCCGAGGAGCGCGACAGCAATCCCGCGCTCCCCTTCGGGTCGCGGCTAAACGGGATTGCGGACCAGCAAGCAAAGGGTCTGCGATTGATCCTCCTGGCGTTCTTTTTTCCCCTGGCCATTTATCTCCTCGTGCTTGGCGTGCTCAACCGGCGCCGCTATCCTCTGCTCATCTCCGGCGTCTGGGACGGCATCGGATTGCTCTTCGGCATCTCCGGTTTTCTTCTCTTCGTCGGTCCCGCGGTTCTCAGTGCCCTGAGCGAACGCTGGCGATTGTTCTGGCTGCTGGGCAAGGGTGACGTTCGCTGGGCCGACTCAACGGCGTTTGGCAATTCTCGATCTTCCTGTCGATTTTGTATTTCGCGTCGATCGTCGGCGGAGCGGCTTACTTCTTCTGGCGTCAGCGCCGCCTGACGGCCATCTATAACACCGACGCGGCGCAGGTAGAACACGCCTTGACGGACATTTGCCAGCGGCTGGAAATCAACCCCGTGCGTTCCGGCGGCCTTTTTTTGTTTGGCTTATCGCTGGCTCCGCTGTCGGAGCGTCGCGGCACCAATGGCGAGCGAATCCTAGCGCCGCACTATCTGCCCGCCGCCGTCCGCGCCGCGCCCGCCAGACCGCGTCTACCTCTGCCGTGGGTGCGGCGGATCGCAGCGTATTGGAGCAGACGGCCATTCTGGATGTGGATGGCTTCCCGCTGATGCGTCACGTCACCTTGCGTTGGGATCCGGTCGATTCGCCGTTGCGTCCTATCCTGGAGACGGAGTTGATCCATCGTCTGTCCGAAACGCCTGCGGACGAGAATCCCTTGGGAGGCTGGCTGATGACTATCGGCTTCCTTCTGCTCTGCTTCGATCTCGCCGGCACCCTCTTTCTCATCGCGCTGCATATGCTCGTGCGATGATGCTTGCTCTTGCGCCTGCCCCGTCAAATCCGCAACTCGACGACGGCTCGCCAGCGTTCGCCCGGAGGCAACACGCGCCAGCCTGCCTCGATGCCGCGCTCTTGCAAATGGATGGCGTCGGTGGTGCAGGTGTACGGCTCGACGCAGAACGCTTGCCGGTGCGGCGGCGTGAAGACAACGAGATCGCGGAACTCCTTGCCGCAACGCAAGCGTAGCTCCGCTCCCGGCGCACCTTGAAGAACGGCTCGTTGGGGCATGTCCTCCGAGGCAGCCGGTAAATCCGTCAGCACGGTATCCACGTTCAATTCACCGAAGCGCCGCGGTCGATTGAGATCGCACGCGGCATCGACCGGCAGCCGCTCGCCGCTCGGCAACGACTCTTCCAGTTTCCAAAAGGACCGCGCCGGCACCGTTAGCAGACACTCCTCCGCCGCCGTCGCCGATGCAAACGGCATGCGGAAATACGGATGATAGCCCAGACCAAATGGCAACCCTATGCGATCCGGATTGTGTACTTCCGCTTCCAAGCGGAGCGAGCCGCTGCCCAGGCGGATGGTGAGTTGCATTTCGTGATCGGTCGGCCACAACGCTCGGCTATCGGCCGCATCCCGCGAGCAGCGGAATGAGCCGGTGATCCAGGCGTTTGTGTCGTTCGCCCCTTGCCCGACGACGCGCCACGGATGACGGCAGGCGAAACCGTGAATG
Organism: uncultured Planctomycetota bacterium; assembly: GCA_963835245.1. Lineage (GTDB taxonomy): Bacteria > Planctomycetota > Planctomycetia > Gemmatales > Gemmataceae > JAJPHU01. The sequence continues at coordinate 576,148 of CAWIEZ010000008.1, read as the reverse complement.
GCGTTCTTCTTCGCGGGATCGTTCTGCGGCAGTTGATATTCACGTCCCTCCCAAGTGAAGCGGCCATCGCGGATGCGGTTGGGGAAGGGGAAAAGCACGGGGATGCCGCTGCGCGTTGGCCGGCCGTTATCGAAAAGGTCGGGCGCTTGATACAGCAGCTCCAAGGTTTGTCCCGCGCGCTGGATCTGCCAGCGATAGCAATTGAAACCGAGCGCCGGCCACACTTCGACCCGGCCTCCGGCACCGTCTTCCAGAACGTATACCGTGGGATCGAGTCCGCGGATCTCGGAGCGCGTTTCGGCACGAACGGCGAAGGACATGACTTTTCGATCTCCCTTCTACCAAGGCAGTGCATCGAGGTTGACATTGCCGCCGCTGAGGATGACGCCGACCCGTTGTAGACCGTCGAGCGCGCGAAACTCATCGGACAACACAGCGGCGACGGCGACGGCGGCGCTCGGCTCGATGAGGAGCTTGCCGCGCTGCCACGCCAGCCGCATGGCGGCGACAATCTCGTCTTCCGTCACCGTGATGACGCGCTCCACACGATCGCGGAGAACCGGCCAGGTCAATTCGCCGAGGCTGGTGAGAAGCCCATCGGCGATGGTGCGCGGTCCCGTCTGCGGAAGCAGCGATCCCGCCGCTTTCGAGCGGGCGGCGTCATCGGCGCCCGCCGGTTCGGCGGCGAAGATTCGCACGTCCGGCGCGATCCCCTTGGCCGCCAGTGTCGCGCCCGCCAGCAAACCGCCGCCGCCGACCGGCGTCAGCAAAGCATCGAGTTGCGGGATCTGCTCCAGCAATTCCAGAGCGGCCGTTCCCTGACCGGCGATCACGTCGGCATGATTATAGGGAGGGATCATGGTGGCGCCGGTTTCGGCCCGCACCGCCGCCGCCGTCGTCTCCCGCGCCGCCAGCGTCGCGGCGCATTCGATAACACGACCACCATACTCCTCGACGGCGCGGCGTTTCACCGGCGAAGCGTTGTTCGGCATGACGATGTGGGCGGCAATGCCGCGCAGTTTCGCGGCCAAGGCGAGAGCCTGCGCGTGATTGCCGGAACTGTGCGTCACCACGCCGTGCGCCGCTGTCTCCGGCGTCAGTCGGAGGACGGCGTTGCAGGCGCCGCGGAATTTGAAAGCGCCCGTTTTTTGCAGATGCTCGCATTTGAAAAACAGCGCCCGGCCCGCCATGCGGTCGAGCGTCGTACACGTCGCCACGGGCGTGCGGTGGGCGAGTCCGGCGATGCGCCGAGCGGCCTCCTGGATGTCTGACAAATCGACGGCATACGGCTTCATGGGGTCACTGTAGCAACCCGCTATCGGGAACGCCAGTTTTCACTCGTCCAAGTAAACGTTGCCTAGGGATATATTTCGTTTAGCCGCGACCCGAAGGGGAGCGCGAACCCCGCGCTCCCCTTCGGGTCGCGGCTAAACGAGAACTTGTGTAGGGAGAGGGCATCTTTTACAAGGATTCCTGGCAGGTTTTACAAATCGGCCTCCCCGTTTTGGTTGAGCCAACCCCTGTCCTTGGGATGCCTTTTTGTCATAACTTCATTCCATCTTGGCCGTTGGAGCGATTGTCCGTCGCCGCTTGGGTATCGGTGAAGAAGATTGGCACTGCAATTGCTTTTTCTAAAACCGTCTTCCGGACGCACGGCGCTGGGTAGCCGGGCGACCTTCGCTCCCCCGCGAAGGTTGGTCAGATGGCCCCTGAATGCGGCGTCTGGACGCGGCCGAGCGAAAGCTCGTTGCTGCCGTCGTTGTGGCCGTCCCCCCGGACGCAAGACGGCGAATCGGGCAGGCGCCCCTTGGAACGGCAACCTCCCCCGGTTGTTTTTCCACCCCCTCCGTGTTCCGGCCCTTGGCCCCCGTGCAAAGGCGATCCGCTCCCCCGCGGGTCGCCTTTTTTTTGCGCGGCTTGCGGTCGGCGTGCGGAACGGTATAGTCTCCTCATCGTCGCTGATACGCTGATACGACATCCGGGCTTTCGGGAAAGGACGGCGAGCGTGGGGTACAAGCAAACGAGCAAACATCGTTTCGGCAAGACATCGTACCATCAAATCGGCCTGGTGCGCGGCCAGTTTGGCAACGTGCCGATGGATGGCTGGATCAAGTTTTTACAAGAGGCCGGCTTCGATGGCTGGGAAGAAGCGAGTTGGGAACTGGATCTGAATCGCTGCGGCAACGAAGCCGGGCCGAGGCGTATGCCAAAGAGCGCGTGGAATTAGCCCGCAAGCACGGCCTGGAAATCTTCACCGTGGCCGGCCACCTGCAAGGCCAGGCGCTGGGCGACGAACCCAGCGCCAAGACGTTGCAATTCCTCAAGGGCGAGCCGATTGAGGCGTACAAAGCCTGGCGCGCCAAGGGCAACAAACCGCCGCGCACCAACCCCTATTTCGTGCCCGACGACATCGGCAAACTCATGAACGAATCGGCCACGCGCGAGCTGCTCGCCATCGTCCGCTTCGCTCACTATCTCGGCAAGTTGCAAGACCGCAAGGTGCCGGTCCCCGGCTTCGTTGGTTCGCCGGCGCACTGCTGGAGCCATTTCTTCCTGTTTCCGCCTCTGCCGGCCGACATCGGCGGACACAAAATCCCGGATGTGCGCGATGTCAGTCTCGAATTGCTCGTCGAGCGCTTCGGTCCCGTCCTCGACGCTTGTAAGAAATACGGCGTGACGTTCGATCTCGAATGCCATCCCAGCGAGCGGGCGATGGGCGATCTCGAGTCGGCCAACGATTACCTGAAAGCGATGGACAAGGCCGGTTACGGCAGCGTCGTCGGCTTCAACCTCGATGGCTCGCACCTGGAATGGCAGGGCGTCTCGGTGATCGAGTTCATCCGCGAGTTCGGCGAGCGCATCCATTGCGCCGACGTCAAGGGCGTGCAGGTGCTGCGCGAACATTGTCGCGGCGGCCGGCTCGGCGGCCATCGGCCGATGGGCCATTGGACCAACGGTTGGAACTTCGTCACCGCCGGCACGGCGCGCGATGCCAACAGTCTCGAAGAAATTTTCATCGAATTGAACCGCGTCGGTTTCGATGGGGCCGTCAGCATCGAATGGGAGGACAACGACGCCGAGCAGCACGCCGGAGCGAAGACGGCGCTAGCCAATTGCCGCCGAGCCGATAATCCGCCCAGCGGTATGCGGCACGATGCCATGCTCAAGGCGTGACAAAAAAACTAACCACAGAGTCACAGAGAACACAGAGAAGATACAAAAAATGAAACCCCGAAGGTCTTTCCTTCTTCTTTGTATTTCCTCTGTGTTTTCTCTGTGTTCTCTGTGACTCTGTGGTTAGTTTTTATTGTTCGACAGGAGCGGGCGGCGAAGGCATCGGTTCGATGCGGTGGATAGGGCTGGCCTGCGCCGCGTGCGCGCGACCCTCGACAGGAGGTTTCGTCACCAGCAACGGATCCGGGACGGACTTTTGCTGCACCGCCATCTTGGTACAGCCGAGTATCGCGCCGCAAAACAATAAGGTGAACCAGCCGACGTGCCGGATTTTCCGCGCCATGTCTCGTCCCATAACCGAGTCTATCGTGGAGGTGTCTATCTACGTAATTCTACCCCATCACCGATTTTTCGGCGGCAATTTGCGCGTTTCTTGAGGGGAAAGGGAGAAGGAGAGGACATGCTGAGTTGATTTCGCCGGCAAAGATGGCAAGGTAGGATCTTCAAACGCAGCCATTTTTGTTTAGCCGCGACCCGAAGGGGAGCGCGGGGAGCAGCTCCCCTTCGGGTCGCGGCTAAACGGGCAAAAATTAATTGTGTCGATAGTTCATATCTTCGCAAAGGCGCTCGAGCGCTTCGCGGGCATGGTGAGCCACATCGGTATCCTCGGCGTCGGCGAGGCGGTCGAGATCGGGCCATAACAGCGTTAGGTTCTCACCGGCGACGGTTTGAATGGTATCGTGGACGCGCTGCGGATCTTCGCTGGTCAACGTCTGCCGGAACCACGACAATGCTTGTCGTTCGCCCAGGCGCGCCAGGGCGGCGCGGGCGGCTTGGCGGACTTCGGAGTTAGGATCGCGGCGCGCGTCCTGGAGCGTCAGTAACACTTCCTGACGCCGCAGCGGCTCCCACCAACCGAGACTGCCGACGGCGCTGAGGCGAACCGTCGGATCCCAATCGCGTGCGGCCAGCAGTAGGAATGCCTCGGTCTGCGGCGACGCATGGCCGCGCAGCGTGCGCAGAATGGCCAGGTAAGGCAGTTCGGCGGGAATGGAGGGACGGCGCGGAGCGGCGGCGCGGCGGCGGCGCTGAGCGCGGCGGACCATCGGTACACGCTGAAGCACCCAGTCGCGCAACAGCGGCGCGATGCGCGGATGCGATGACCAGGTGAGCGCTTCCAGGGCCAACTCGGCGTGCGGATAGTGCGGCACGGCCAACAACGGCAATACTGCCTCGCCGGCCTCGGCACGCAATTCGATCAGCGCCCGCAGAATGTCGCTCTGCTCTTCCACAGAGGCATCGGCTACGCGCTGGCACAGACAGCGCCGGCGCTTCCTGTAGGAAATCGGTCAACGCCGGCTCCAATGCCGTCAGACGCGACATTTGCCAGCTAAACGCTTCTTGCTCGGCGGCTTCGCCGCTCAGCATCGTCTCGGCATGCGGCGCGCGCCGCAGCAGCCGCAACGCCTCGACGTAAATCCGCACGCTGAGCGGATCGATTCGCTCTGTGCGATGGTCCCACAGCGTTTCGATGAGTTCGCCGACGCGCGCCTCGGCGACGACGTTGGGCGGCACGCCGAAGCGCAGCCCTTCCAAGGCGCGATGCAGAACGCGCAGAGCAGAGCGGCCCAACGGCGTCTCGAACTGGCGCAGATAACCGGAAAAGCCGAGAAAACAAATCGTCTCAGCGGCGAAGAACTGCCCCAGCGGCGGATCGCCGGCCGATTCGGCGCAGCGGAGCAAGTGCGGCAAACTCTGCATGCGGTTGAGAGTGCGTAAGCCGTTGGCCAAGTCGATCCAGTACCACGCCTGCTCGATTTGATCGTCGGTTAGGCGGCGGTGCAATTGGCGTTCGAGGATGCGTCCGGCGTCGTCGGTGCCCAGTTCGGCGAGGGCGCGGATCTGAACGACGTACTGCATGCCGGCGCGCAGGCTGGACTCGACGGCGGCCACCTCGCCGCGCTCCAGTAGATCGCGGAACCGCGCCTTGGTCGATTCGACCGCCGACTCGCTGAGTTGACCGCCCTGGAAGAGATCGATGTGTTGACGACTGATCGGCGACAACTCGTCGCGCAGCGCTTGCTCCTGACGGCGGCGCACCCACAAGAGGGCCGCCGCCAACAGCAAGGGCAACAACACAATCAGGATCGTCACAGCCTGCATGTCATCCGCCTGTCATGCCCATCGGGCCGATCATCGTTTAGCCGCGAGCCGAAGGCGAGCGCGGTTGCGCTCGCCTTCGGCTCGCGGCTAAACTTCATTCCCCTCGCACCTGTCCTTCACCATATACAATGTACTTGTAGCTCGTCAGTTCCAGCAGTCCGCACGGCCCGCGCGCGTGAAACTTATCGGTGCTGATGCCGATCTCGGCTCCCAATCCCAACTCCTGTCCATCGTGAAAGCGCGTGCTGGCGTTGACCATCACCGCCGCCGAATCGACCGCCGCCGTGAACCGTCGAGCCGCGCTCAGATCGTTGGTCACAATCGCATCCGTGTGGCCGGAACCATGACGATTAATGTGGGCGACCGCGTCATCGAGATCGGCCACTATCTTGATGGATAACACAAGATCGAGATATTCGGTATCAAAATCTTCCGCGCGCGCCGGAATTGCTTCGGGGAGAAAACGGCACGTCGCCGCACAACCGCGCAACTCGACGCCGCGCCGCCGTAGGCTCGCGGCCACGCGCGGCAAAAACGATGCGGCCACGGACTCTTCGACGAGCAGACATTCCATGGCGTTGCACACGCCGGGCCGTTGGCACTTGGCGTTCAGGACGATCCGCTCGGCACGGTCGAGATCGGCGCTTTTCTCCACGAAAACGTGACAGATGCCCTTGTAGTGCTTGAGTACCGGCATGCGCGCCTCCTCGGCGACGCGGCGGATCAAACTCTCGCCCCCGCGCGGAATCACCAGATCGATGAGGTCGTTCATTTTCAGCAAATGACCGACGGCGGCGCGATCGGGCGTCTCGACCAGTTGCACGGCATCTGCCGGCAATTCGGCGAGGCGTAGGAAGTGATGCAAGATGGCATAGAGGGCGAGATTAGTGTGCATCGCCTCGCGTCCGCCACGGAGAAGGATGGCATTGCCGCTCTTGACGCTCAGCGCCGCCGCATCAACGGTGACATTGGGCCGCGATTCGTAGATGAACAGCAGCACGCCGAGCGGCACGCCGACCTTGTGAACTTGTAGGCCATTAGGCCGGACGCTGCTGGCACGAATCTGGCCGACCGGATCAGGCAGGGCGGCCACTTCGCGCAGTCCATCGGCGGCGGCGTCCAACCGCTCCGGCGTCAGCCGCAAACGATCGATCTGAGCGGCGCTCAGCCCCATGTCAGCGGCCAGCGCCAAATCCTTCTCGTTGGCGGCCAGAACTTCGTCGCCCCGTACCCGCACATCCAGCGCCTCGGCCGTGCCCAACAGCCAATCGTTCTTGCGGTCGCCGCCGACCGTGGCCAACAGCCGAGCGGCGGCGCGTGCGCGACGGGCCAGATCCACGCAATAAGCGGATAGGTCCGAGCCGGCATGCGACGAAGAGGCGACGGCGCTCATGATGGTTCTCTCACGGGGCGGGGATGGTACTGTCTAGGCCGTGCGGAGCATTGTCCAGCGGCACAAGCTGGAAGGACACGCCGCGCGGCGGTTCACGCACCAACTCGAAGTCCTTGGGTAATTGTATCTGAATCGGCTCGTGATTGTTGCCCGCCGCGAATCTTCCCTGCGTCAAATCGATGAAGACATAGACTTTCGGCGCTTCGTCGCGGGCCGGGCCGCGCACGCGCAGCGCGATGTGTCCGCCGCGTTCGGAGGAGAATTTCGGCCGCAAGGGAAAGTCCGCGGGACAGAGAAAATGGACCGGCGCTTCCGGCAGTTCGTAAATCTTTTGCTCCTGCGCCGGTCTCCGCACGGTGACGCGGTTGGGCATCACTTGCACGGGCCGGCCTTCCAACTCCTGCACCAGCGGCACTCGTATCGCGGTCCCGCTCAGCATCGGCCGCGCCGGTAATTCCGAGGGCTGCGTCAAAATGGCCCGAGCGCGATCCAGCACCTCTTGCGGGCCGCGCACCAAGACCGTCGCCGGCTCGACAACCACGGCGCCGGCGGCCTCCTCATTGACGGCGTCGAAACGCACCGGCAGACGGCGTTCGGCCAAGCGATGCAGCGTCAGCGAAATGTGATTGCGGCCTTCGATCACCACCGCCGTCACGCCGGGCGGCGTGTGGATGTCGCTTCCTTCGACGAGAAGAGAATCGCTGTAACGGCTTTCGCGCAGATGCTCGGCCGGCACGGCGAACGTCAGGGGGATTTGTAGTTCGTTGTGCTGGAGCATGCCCTGCAATTCGCGGATACGCAGCGGCGAGCCGGTGAAGGAAACCATGACGTGACTGGGCCCGCTCACTTCCAGTTGATAGTGTTCGGCCTGTTCCGCTTCCAGCGTCACTTGAACGGGAACCGGCACGTTGTCGAGCACTTCCTGATCGCGGCTGCGCGCGTACAGCCAAACCAAGAGCGCCAGGCTCAGGGCGACGACCAGCGAAAGCATGCGATCGATCATCGGCATCTAACCGTTTAGAAATTTTCAGGGTTAGCGACGCTTCGCAGAAGCGTTGCGGTTCGACGCTTCTGCGAAGCGTCGCTAACCGTTCTTACGCGGCGGAGCGCTGCGGCACATCCTCGCCGGACGCCGCCGCTTGCTCCGCGTCGCGTCGGCTGAGCAGATCGGCGAGCCGCCGCGACAGGTTTTCGCGCGGCACGGGTTCGAGCCGGCCGCCGACGGCCAAGGAAATCCGGCCCGTCTCCTCGCTGACAACCAGCAACACGGCATCGGTTTCTTCGCTCATGCACAGGGCGGAGCGATGGCGCATGCCCATGTGCATGCTGGCGCCCTCCGGCGGTTGGCCGAGCGGCAACTGGCAGGCCGCCGCCGTGATACGGCCTCCGCAGAGAATGACGGCGCCATCGTGCAGCGGGCTGCGCTTGCTGAAAATCGCCCGCAACAGATTGGCCGACACCTCGCCGTCGATCAACTCGCCCGTCTCGACGTACATGGCCAGGCCCATCTCGCGCTCGATGACGACGAGGGCGCCGATGCACTCGCGCGACATGGCCTCGGCGGCGTCGGCCAGCCGGTCGGCGATCGGATATTGCGGCGTGGGCACGAAATAACGCAGAATGCGATAGCGGCCCAGCACCATCAGGCCGCGCCGCAGTTCCGGCTGGAAGATGACCAGCAGACCGAGCAGCACCGTCGTCAGCAGATAGTCGAGGACGCGGCCGAGAACGGTCAAATCGAAACTGGCGATGACCACCTGGGCGACGAGGAACAAACCGACGACGACCAGACCCAAACCGCGCACGATGCCCGCCCCGCGCGTCTTGCCGAGCAGACGCAGAATCAAATAGATGGTCACGGCGAGAATGGCGATCTCCACCACGTCGCGCGTACCCAGCGATTCATAGAGTTGGGCCAGGCGTTCTCTCAACGCTCCCCCTCCTTGCACACCGCTTTTTGTTTAGCCGCAAGCCGTAGGCGAGCGCGACCGCGCTCGCCTACGGCTTGCGGCTAAACAGATAACGCGAGCGCCTGCAACAACACAACCGCATCGCGCGTCTCGGCCACATCATGGACGCGGACGATCTGGGTGGTTCCGCGAACGAGCGCGTGACAGACGGCGGCGAGCGAGCCGGCCAAGCGCTGCTCCAACGGACGCCCCAGCACTTTGCCGAGAAAACCCTTGCGCGACACACCCAGGCACACCGGCCGGCCCAGACGTTGCAACTCCTCCAGATGAGCTAACAGCCGCAGGTTGTGTTCCGCCGTCTTGCCGAAACCGATGCCCGGATCGAGCACGACCTGCGAGGCCGCTATACCCAGATCGAGGCAAGCCTGCAACCTCGCCTGCAAAAAGTCGGCCACCTCCGCGACGACATCGCCATAGCGCGGCTCCGCTTGCATCGTGGCGGGCGTGCCCTGCATGTGCATAAGGATGACGCCGGCCCGATAGCGGCGCACCACGTCCGGCATGGCCGGATCGCCTTGCAGCGCGGTGATGTCGTTGACGATGTGCGCCCCCGCCTCCAAGGCTTGCCGCGCGATTTCCGCCTTGCTGGTGTCCACGGAGAGAGGGACGGCAGTTTGCCCGGCGAGACGGCGGATTACGGGGAGCAAGCGGGATAGTTCTTCGTTCAACGGGATCGGCCGCGAGCCGGGGCGCGTCGATTCACCGCCGATGTCGAGCAGGTCGGCGCCCTGTTCGATCAGCAAGAGCGCGTGCGCGACGGCGGCATCGGCGTCGAGAAAACGGCCGCCGTCGGAGAAGCTGTCCGGCGTGACATTGACTATGCCCATCAGCAGCGGCGGAGCGCCGGGCGTGAGAGTACGGTCGCGCAGCTGCCAAATTAGAGAAGCGGACATGGTTTCACCAAGCGGTCTCCATCATATTAATTATTTGCTGCGACATAAAATTGCAATTGTCCTGCTGCGCCGTCGCCAAGGATTGGCCGAGTTCCGGGCGGTAGAAGGCGATGGATTGCACCAGCACGCTGTCAAGCATCGATGTCATCACGCTCATATCACCCGTCACGGCAGGCGACGGCGGGCCGCCGGCAGGACCGGGCGCATTGGTCTGACCGAGGGTCGGATTGCCTGTATTCGGCGGCGGCGATGTCTGCGTCATGGTGGCCTGCGAGTTGCTCGGCGGTATCGGCGCGGCGCTCAGTTCCATTTGCTGAAGACTGCCCGGCATGGCCATCGCCGCGCCGTTGAGCGGATCTTGTTGGCCGGGCAACAAGCCGGCCGGCGGCGGCGGCTCCACGGGACGCCGCGCCGGCGCCGACAATGATTTTCCCGTGCGCAGATCCTTCCAGCGCACCGCGCACGTCAACGTCGTTTGCACCACGCGGATTTCGTTTTGCTGCGTGTAGTTGAGGGCTACCTGATAGAAGCTCAGGATCATGCCGGATATTTCCGTGTCGGCGTCGCCGGAATCGACCTTGTACGGCGTTTTCTGCTCGATCTGCTGCACCAGAAACTCCGTCAACTCCATCTCCAGCCCCGGCACCGGAACCACCGACCAGAAGGTAGCGTCCTTGAAAATCTTCACGCGGATGGTCTTGTAGCGCCGATCGAAGACCGGCGCGGTCCCATAGCCGAAGATTACGGGTTTGCCGCCATTCCAGCTAAAGAGGTCGCTAAAGGTGCAGGCGGGCACGGCGAGGCTGCCGCCGGCTAGGGCCAGCAACATCGAGCGGCGCGTCCACAATCTCGGCTGATTGGGTCGAACAACTCGGCTCATGTCTTCCTCCGTTCGTCCGTCGAGGACGGCGAATTGTCAGTTGCCGCCGACTCCGGGCGGCAGCGGCTGAGGCGGCGGAGCGGCCGGTACTTTCCTCGGCATCGGCGCCGTCTCCGGGCTGCCCGGCGACGGCTGGGGCATCGGCACCCTCTCGGGACCATTCACCACCCGCTGCGGCGGCGGCAGAAGTTCGCTCGGTCTCGTCTCGCCGCCTTCCGGCGGCGGTCCCAGCTTGTCGCGCTGCTCCTTCTCCATCTTGGCGCGGATCTCCATCATGCGCTTCGTCGCGCGCTCCGCCGCGTCCGTGTTCGGATAGCGACGGCGGACGATTTCGTAATAGAAGTAGGCCGAGCCGGGATGGCCGGTGCGCTGCCAGAAGTCGGCCATTTGAAAATCCTTCTCGGCCTGATGAGCGTTGATGCAGCCCAGCAGTTTCATAAGGTTCTGCTTCTTCTCTTCGCTCAGTTGCGGCATGCTCATCGCTTCTTGAACCAGTTTGCGCGCGTCGGCGACTTTGCGGCCGTCGTACAATTCGCCGCCGGTACTCATCATCTTCGCTTTGATGGCCAACTCGATGGCATAGGGCGCGAACGGGCTGTCCGGATAATCTTTGTTCAGACGACTGAACTCCTGGTCGGCGTCGTTGAAGTCCTCCTTGAACCAGGCCACGTAGCCGCACAAGTACAGCGCCTTGTCGGCGTAGGGGCCGCCCTTGCCCTCGTAGGTGTACACGTCCTGTAGGCGTTCGATGGCCCGGCCCTCGCGATCGATTTTCGGCTTGCGCTTGTCGAAGCTGACGAAGTGCGGCCACACGATCCAGCGTTTACCCTCGCGCCGCTCTTGACTTTCGCGGATCTCTTCCCAGGTATCTTTCAGCCAGAAGTTGGCGATGTCGTAAATGTGCCGCGTGGCCAGATCCTTGTAAGGATTGACGGGCTGATTGCGCAGCAAAGCGGCGTAGGTGTCGGCGGCCTTGGGCAGATTGCCCTGCAAACGCAAACATTCCGCTTCGTAGTACAGCGCCTCCTGAATGAGGGAAACGGGGTTTTTCTCGTTGTTGGCGATGTAGTGATAGAGCTTCTCGGCCTTGGTGTATTCCTCGCGGCGGTAATACTCGCGCGCACCGGCCAGTTGGGCCTCGACGCTTTTGTCCTTGGGACGCGGCTCGGCGAGGAGGGAGCCGCTGTGAAGTACGAAACTCTCCACCGGCGGCGGCGGCGCTATGGGCGGCTTGAAAGGATTGAGTTGGTCCCAAGTGCAGCCGCATAGCAAGCAGGAAGCGCAAACGATAAACGAGGAGGCGTTTAGCCGCGACCCGAAGGGGAGCGCGGACACCCCCGCTCCCCTTCGGGTCGCGGCTAAACGGGAAACTCGTTTTCGCGCCATCTTTTCGCGCTCGTTCATCAGCTTCCCAGGTAAGACAGCAACCGAGGCCGTCGGCCCAGCAAGTAGGTTACGTACTGGCCGAGCAATTGCCGCACGTCGGCCCGCACCTCCGCACTCCAGGGACGGCGCCAATCGTCGCCGGCCGCAGCCAGGTCGCGCAGCGTTCGCCACGTTGGCGGCGATAGCGGCCGACTGTCGCGCTGTCCGCCGCGGCAACCACTACACAGCACGCCGTTGGCCGACGCACTGAAGGCCAGATCCATCGCGGCGATCGATCCGCCGCAGCCGGCACAGTGATCCAGGACGGGGCTATACCCCAGCTCGCGCAGCAATACCATCTCAAATCGCGCCACGCGCGAACCCGTCGCTGCGCTCCGGGCTTATCCGTGTCGCCCAGCGTCCGCAGTGTATCCAGCGCCTCGTCGAACAGCAGCGGGTGCGGATCGTAGTCTTGCGTCCAGTCGGCGAGCAACTCGGCGACGTAATAGGCGGCGTACAGCGCGGCGAGATCCGTCCGTAGCCGGGGAAAACGCTGAATGACTTGGGCCTCCGTCAACAGATCCAGACCGCCCGATGATTTGCGGAGAAAGACGATACGACACAGCGTCAGCAAGTCAAGAGCGTTCTCAAAGTTGGATTTGAGCCGCCGACCGCCCTTAGCCAGAGCGCGCACTTTGCCGAACTCGCGCGTCCACAAGGTGGCGATACGGCTACTTTCGCTCCAGTCGGTGGTCCGCAGCACCAGGGCAGTGGCTTTTTCGGCGGGCATTATTATCCCCAAATGGCGTAATCGTGGTAGGGCATCTACTTTAATATAATGGGCGGCCTAGGTTATGGGGATCGCTGGCAAGGAAAGGTTTGACCGGAGGCAGGCATGAGCATCCTCGACCGCATCGTCGCCTACAAGCGGCGGGAAATTGCCGCGTCTCGCCGGCAGACCCCGGACGCGATGTTGGAGCAGCGTCTCGGCGCAGCGCCGACGCCGCGCGACTTTCGCGCCGCCCTCGAAGGTGCTGCCGGCGTGGCGATCATCGCCGAGGTCAAGAAAGCGTCGCCGTCCGCCGGCCTGCTTCGCGCCGACTTCGATCCCATCGCCATCGCTCGCCTCTACGAGCAGAACGGGGCGGCCTGCATCAGCGTGTTGACCGATGAGCCATCCTTTCAGGGTCATCTGAATGATCTGGCCGCCGTCCGCGCCGCTGTCTCGTGTCCGCTTTTGCGCAAGGATTTCATTCTCGACCGCTATCAATTGCTCGAAGCGCGTCTCGCCGGAGCGGATGCCGTCCTGTTGATCGCCGAGATTCTCGACGAGGCCGCGCTGCCCCGTCTGCTGCGCGAGGCGGCCGAGCTGGGACTGCAAGCTCTCGTCGAATTGTACGAGCGCGTCAACCTGCCGCGCGTCCTCGACAGCGGCGCCCGTCTAATCGGCATCAACAACCGCGATCTGCACTCCTTCCAAACGCGCCTGGAACACACTCTCGACCTGATGGCCGCGCTGCCGTCCGGCGTGTGCTTGGTCAGCGAAAGCGGCATTCGCACGCGCGGCGACATCGAACGGTTACAATCGGCCGGCGTCCGCGCCGTGTTGATCGGCGAGACGTTCATGCGCGCCGCCGACATCGGCGCCAAGCTGCGCGAACTTCGAGTTTAGCGACGCTTCGCAGTTGTAGGGTGGGTCGAGCGGAGCGAGACCCACCACGACCCCCGGTGGGTCTCGCTCCGCTCGACCCACCCTACGCGGCGTCTTCAGCAGGTGATAACCGCACCACGCCCACACAAACAGCAGCACAAAAGTATCCCAGGGCGGAAAATGGTGAGACGGATCGCGGATGCAGCAATAGGCGGGCAGGACGAGGATCAGAAAGAGAAGCAGCGGCGGCATCGGCGCGATCACCCAGCGCGGTCGGCGTCCTTCCGGCAGTAGCGGCATGGGCGGCGGCGTCAAATTGGCCGGCGACGGTTGGTAATAGCGCCGCATCTCCGCGGAGCCGCGACCGTCCGGGAGCGGTTTCCGACTCCAGAAGCGGAGTTGGAAATAGCGGCTCGGCTCGGTGAACAACAAAAGCATCGGCAAAGCGGCGACGACGAAGTCGTAATACATGAAGTGATAGCAAGTGAAAATGGCCCCTATCAGCACGAAGGCGGGAAACAATCCCACCAACTCCTTTCGCCGCTGCCGGCACCGCCATACGACGAACAGCGTCCCCGCTAGAACCGTCGTCCACAGCCCCCAACCCAGGATCGCCAGCAACGGATGATCCCAGGGATCTTCCGCAAGGCCGTTTGTCGTCCAGATAACATCTTTGGCGAGATCGTGTTCAAAAGTCAGCAGCCAGCGGCGCGGGATGCCGAGCAGATCGCGGCTGAGGAAGATCCAGTTTTCTTGCCGCCTGTATTCCTGAGCCGCGTTTTGGCCGACTTGCAGCCAATCCCGCCAAGTCTCCCAACCGACGACCGGCAGCGTTAGGACGATTTGCACGATGCCCGCGAGAGCCATGCTGCCGGCCATCCGCCAGCGTCCGGTTATCAGCGGCACGACGAAGAACGCGAGCGCCCACACCGGCTTGAAGGCGAGCAACCCCCAGCACAAGCCGGCCAGCACCTCGCGGCCGCGCATCAACTGCCACCAACCCAACAGCACCAGAGTCAGCGTGAACATGCCATTCTGGCCCAGCACGGCACAGCCGGAGAAGCCGGGGAACATCATGATGAACAGCGACGCCACCGGCCACCATACGCGCCCCTCCGTCATGCGCTGAACCACCCAGCCGGCGAAGAACACCAGCGCCAGAATAAATCCCTGCAAGAGGCGATAAGCGATCGGCGGCCGCAGCAGCGCCAGCGGGGCGTAGTTCAGCGCATGCACCGGCGGATACAGCGCGCCGCCGATCCGCGGCGCGGTCACGTGTTCCAGCCGTTCCTCCGTCCATGTCGTCGGCGCGTTGGCCAGTAGAGTCGTTTCCTCCAGCGCGTTGCCGGCGGCCAAGGGCGACAAGAACGAGGCGAGGACTTTTGGCGCTTCATAATCGTCTGTACCGCTCAGCCACGCCAGGAGCGCTTCGGCATCGGTCGGCGCGTTCTTTTTCTCGACACCGGCGGGATAGCTTTCCTGAGCGACCCCGCGAAGATAATTGCGCTGGTAGAGATGTCGTCCTTGGCCGGCGACAATCATGCGTCCCATGAGCCACTGACCGCCGAAATCAATAGTGGCATGGCCGCCGTTGCCGTCGCCACGTTGGCGGTCGTTGTAAGTTCGCCACGCTTCCTCGACCACGACGCCGGCCGATGCCAGGGCGAGGAACCAGCAAATCAGCCAGCGCGTTCTCGGCCGCAGCAAGAAATGCAGAACCTGCACGGGATCGCCGCTGTCCATGAAATCGTCGTCTCCGCTAACCGCTATCCGCTATCCACTAACCACGGTAAGCTGTTTACTATCGGTTGTTCTCGCCGACATCGATCCTTGACCCGGATAAACATTTTATGGCGGAGAGCGGACGGCGGCTTGTCGGCATGGTGCGGCGATGCCTGCGTTCGCTGACGGACGCTTCGGCCGGCGTGGTCGTCGCCGTTTCCGGCGGTGCCGATAGTGTCGCTCTTGTGCGCGCCCTCGACGCCGCGCGCGATCCGCGCGCTCCTGTTCCGCTCGTCCTCGCTCATCTGAATCACCAGTTGCGCGGCGGCGACAGCGACGCCGATGAGCAATTCGTCGTCGATTTGCATGCTCGCCTCACGGCGGCCGGTCGGCCTAACCTGACGCTGTGCCGTATGCGCCGGGACATCGCCGCTCTGGCGCGGGCCGAAGGAGCGAATCTCGAAGCCCTGGCGCGACGGGAGCGCTATCGTTGGTTGGCCGAAGTGGCGCGAGTCACGGCATGAAGTGCGTGGCCACCGGCCACACCGCCAACGATCAGGCCGAAACGGTGCTGCATCGTCTGCTGCGCGGCACTGGTCTGCGCGGTCTGCGCGGCATCGCCGCGCGCCGCGAACTGGAGCCGGGCGTCACGGTGATCCGTCCCTTGCTGTCGGCAACGCGCGCGGACATTCTCGCCTATCTGCACGCGCTAGGGCAGCCGTACCGCGAGGATGTCACCAACAACGACTTGCGTTACACGCGCAATCGCATCCGTCACGACTTGTTGCCGCTCCTCGCCGAGCGCTACAACCCCGCCATCGTCCGCGTCTTGGCATCGCTGGCCGAGCAAGCCGAAGAGACCTACCGCATCGAGGAAGCCGCGGCGCTGGCTCTGTTGGCGGAAGTGGAACTGCCCCGCGCCGGCGAGTTGCTGATCTTCGACTGTCAGCGGCTGCGGACAGCCCCCCGTCATCGAGTGCGCGAGATGTTTCGCCTCGTGTGGATGCGCGAGAATTGGCCGCTGAGCGGCATGGATCACGCCGCCTGGGAGCGTGTGGCCCGCGTCGTTTTCGATGAGGTTGCGGCGACGGATTTGCCGGGCGGATTGCATGTCCGATGTCGCGGTCGCGTCGTGCAGCTAGGGCGCTGAATCATTAAGCAGCACGCATAGAATGAGCGGCAAGCCCGGAGCGCCAGCGACGGCTTGGACAAATCCGT
The DNA here is from genome assembly GCA_963835245.1 of uncultured Planctomycetota bacterium. GTDB lineage: Bacteria > Planctomycetota > Planctomycetia > Gemmatales > Gemmataceae > JAJPHU01. The sequence continues at coordinate 559,719 of CAWIEZ010000008.1, read as the reverse complement.
CGCTGGCGCTCCGGGCTTGTCGGCAAATAGTTCACCATAATCCAGGAAAAAAGGGCATGACCCTTCGCATCGTTCGTCGCGCCTTACTCAGTGTCAGCGATAAGACCGGCTTGCTAGAACTGGTGCGCGGCCTCGCCGCCTGGCACGTCGAGTTGATCTCCACAGGGGGCACGCGCAAGGCGCTGGCCGATGCCGGCTTGGCGGTGCGCGACGTCGCCGAAGTGACCGGCTTCCCGGAGATGCTCGACGGCCGCGTCAAGACGCTGCATCCGCGCATCCACGGCGGCATCCTCGCCATCCGCGATAATCCCGAACACGTCGCCATCTTGCAAAAGCACGACATTCAACCCATCGATCTGGTCGTCTGCAACCTGTATCCGTTCGAGGAGACCACCGCTCGCGCCGGGGCGACGCACGAAGTAATTATCGAGAATATCGACATTGGCGGGCCATCGATGGTGCGCTCGGCGGCGAAAAACTATCACGATGTCGCCATCGTCACCAGTCCGAGCCAGTATGCCGCCGTACTCGACGAATTGAAGCGAAACAACGGCGCCCTGAGTCTAGCGACGCGCGAACGTCTGGCCGGCGCCGCCTTCGCGCGCACCGGCGCTTACGATCGGGCCATCAGCGCCTACTTTGCCAAGCGAAGCGAAGAGGAGCTATTTCCCACTTCTCTCGATCTGCGGCTGGAGCGCCGGCAAGCGCTGCGTTACGGCGAAAATCCGCATCAGCAGGCCGCCTTCTATGTCGAACCGGATGCGCCCGCCGGTTCGGTCGCTCGCGCCGAAGTGTTGCACGGCAAGGAATTGTCTTATAACAACTTACTCGATCTCGATAGTGCGCTGAATCTCGTCTGCGAGTTCCGCGAGCCGGCCGCCGTGGTCATCAAACACAACAACCCCTGCGGAGCCGCCATCGCGGCCACGCTCGTCGAGGCGTTTCGCAAAGCCTACGAGGGCGATCCCCAGAGCGCTTTCGGCGGCATTCTCGGCTTCAATCGAGAAGTCGATGAGGCAACCGCTCTGCAAATCAGCGAGCCGAATCGCTTCGTCGAGTGCATCATCGCTCCCGGCTTCACGGACGCCGCTTTTCAGGTATTGACGACGCGGCCGACCTGGAAAAAGAATGTGCGTCTGCTGAAAACCGGCCCTCTCGACTCACACGGTCCCTCCTCCGTGGGACGCGATTATCGCCGTGTCGGCGGTGGTCTGCTCGTGCAGGACCGCGATGCCGGCAGCGACGATTTCGCCCAGCTCAAGGTGGTAAGCAAACGGGCACCGACCGAGGCGGAAATGCACGATCTGCGTTTCACCTGGCTGGTGTGCAAGCACGTTAAAAGCAATGCCATCGTGCTGAGCAAGGACGGCAGGGTTGTCGGCGTCGGCGCCGGTCAGATGAGTCGAGTGGATTCGGTTCATTTGGCCGTGCGCAAGGCCGGTGAACGCAGCAAGGGTGCGGTGTTGGCTTCCGATGCCTTCTTCCCCTTCCGCGACAATGTTGATGAGGCCGCGCGCGCCGGCGTCACGGCCATCATCCAGCCGGGCGGCTCCGTGCGCGATGCCGACTCGATTCAGGCTTGCGACGAACACGGCTTGGCGATGGTACTCACCGGCATTCGTCACTTTCGGCATTGAAATGTTCCTCCAAGAAAGGGGAGATGATCGTGAGAAGATTTCCCGTCGCGGTGGGTGTGCTGTCGAGTGTGATACTATTGGGATCGTCTCTGCTGGATGGGGGCAACGGTTCAACACATGGAGGCCAGCCCCAGGAAAAGCAACCCGTGAAGTCGGCCAAAGTCGTCGAGACCAAGTATCTGGCATTCCAGATTTTCACGTTTACTCACGAATTTTTTCCGTATTATCACGAACCGAAAGCCGGCAAGAAGCGCGAGGGCACCCTGAGCAAAGCGGAACTGCTCGATCTCATCAAGGACATCAAGCAGCGCATCGCCACCGTGGGGGATCGGCAAACCAAGCTCGCGATCGTGCTGGGGCTGCTCGTGTTCGACCAAAGCGACGCGGAAGCCGCCGCGCTGATCGAACTGGGCTTCACGCTGGCCTTGGAGAACGATGTCGCGGTCGGTTTCCACATTGATGATTCCATGTTCTGGTCCAAGCGCAAAGACCTAATGAGCGATCCCAAAAACGTGGAGACTCTCGACTGGAACGGTACGCCTTGCACGGGACGGCTCCTGGAATGGGGACCGAAACCGAGCGAGGCGCCGCCGCAGATGTGCTTCAACAGTCCGGCCATTCAACGCGCGGTGCAACGCCGAGCCGCCCTTATCGGCAAGACGATCCAGGATGGAGTGAAGCGCCTGCAAGGGCGGGAACGAATGGAATTGTTCGCGGGCGTCATCGCTGGTTCGGAGACGATGCTCGGTCAGGATTTTCAAACGAAAAAGTACACCGGCTATCGCGCCCTGCTCAATCGCGGTTTTCGTGCCGACCGTCCGCCGTCCGACCCGGATGCCGAGCGCGAAAAGGTTGTCCACGAGTTCATCGAGTTGTGGACGAAAGGACTCGCCGATACCGGCGTCCCGCCGGAGAAAATCTACTCGCACACCGCCTTTCTCTCGCGCCGCATGTTCAAGGCCGGCGATAACAAGGTGACATATTCGCGGCATAATCACTTCGCTCCCCCATCGGTAGCCTTCGGCAAGTATCACCGGCCCGGCTTCTCCACCTATCCACAGCCGGGGTTATTCGACGACATCTACGACGAGTTGGCCAAGCACCATCAGACGGGCTGGGCCTCCTGCGAAGGGACGAACTTGCAACTTGGCGGCAAAGCGGGACAATCCGGCATGACGATGGAAACTTACTTGGCCCGCATGTTCAATCACGGCGCGGCGCTGGTTAATATCTATTCCTGGGGGATCGGAGGAGAAGCCCATAAACACTTGGATTTCCGCGTCGTCACCGAAGGGCCGGAAGCGCTCGCCGCCTACCGCAAGTTTCTCAAGGGTGAGCGGCTGCTGGAAGCCAAGGCGGAGGCTTCTACCCTCATGGAGCGCTTGCCGCCCAAGATTCGCAAAATCCAAAAGGAATTGCCCGCCTGGGTCCGCAAGCAGGCAAGCCAGGAGAAAGCGGATCAGGCTCAGGCGCTGATGCGCAAGCTGGACAAACACCTCAAGGTCAAGGAGTTCGACAAAGTGGAAGAGACGGCCGACGCGATCCTGAAGATGATGGGCGTAAAACCCTGAAAGGGGCGGCAATGGCGAAGGAAGACCTCCGACGCATGGCATTGTGCCTGCTGGCGGATTATGACGCCGGGCGCCCGGCGAACGGTTCTCTCGCCCCGTTGACTTGCCGATTTCGCAGTGCTACGAACTTCAGAGCGAGATGGCGCGACTGCGCGAGCAACGCGGGGAAAAGATCATCGGCTACAAGATCGGCTGCGTCAGCAAACCCATCCAGGAGCAGCTGGGCGTGAGCGAGCCGATCTTTGGCAGAATCTTCGATACGGGCTGTGTTCGTTCCGGCGTTCGGCTCTCTTATGCACGCTATGCGAATCTGGCCGTGGAGGGCGAGATGGCGCTGCGGCTGTCCAACGATTTGGCCGGCTCATCTCTTACGGAGGAAGAATGCCGGGGGGCCATCGCCGCCGTGTTTCCAGTGATCGAGTTGCACCACTATGTCCTTCCCGAAGCTCGCTCCCCGGCCGCGGAGTTGATCGCCCGTAACGGAATCCATGCGGGATTTGTGCTTGCGGAGCAGTTGCCGCGCTGCTGCGCCGTCGGAGCTAGGGCATAACCTCTGCATCCGAATCAACGACGTTCTGGTCGGCGCCGTTGAGGAGTCGGGGACATTTGCTCGCGCGAGTGAATCCCTGCGGTGGTTGACGGGCCGGCTGGCGGGGATCGGTCTGGGTCTTCGCCAAGGCCAGATCATCCTCACGGGTTCTCCCCTGCCTTTATTTCCCGTCCGCGTGGGCGATAAGATCGTCGTTGAAGCAACCCCTCTGGGCAAGTGTTGCGCGGAGATTGGCCCTTAGTTCAAGAGATAAAAGGAGTCCACCCATGCCTTATGATGGTACGTTGGTACTGGAGTATTTACGGAAGGCTCACGAAACCTCGTTGCTGACCGAGCGCGAGAAACATCTGGTAGGACTTGCCGTGACCCTGACGCGCGGTTGTCAGGTCTGCACACACGGCCGAATCGAAAAAGCGCGGCAGGCCGGCATCAACGATGATGTGCTGAACGCCTTGGTTGGCATCGTTTCCGCCGTCAACGCGGGAGTCTCGGCGGCCACGGCACGCGAAGGGTTTCGCTTAGCCGGCAATCCCGCGCCGGAAGCGTGCGGCGAATTGTGTTCGCCAGCCGTCCGGGACGGGCGTGAAGAAGCGATTGGCTGCACTATACGGGGTGCGCGGGAAAGGCGAGCTACGATGAAAGCTAACCCCAAAGTCGGCACGATAGGCGAAGAGCGGTTCGTTGTCGAATCCCGACACGCCATTGACTTCGCGGACAACGGAATGCCGGCCGTCCTTTGTACGCCGTGGCTGATCTGGTTTTTGGAGCATGCCGCGCGGCGCGCGATGCTGCCTTTGCTTGAAGCGGACGAAAGCACGGTGGGCACGCACATCGAGGTCCGCCACCTGGCGCCGACACCCCTGGGTCGGACTGTCGTTTGTCGTGCGCGCATTGTCCACGCCGACGGACCCGTGATTTCCTTTCAGCTTGAAGCCCACGACGAACACGAACGGATCGCCAAAGGCTTCCACCGGCTCCAAGTGATCGAAGTGGAGCGATTTGCTCAGAAGGTCCATCGTAAAAGATTGTAACAAAATGTCGCGCAGGGGAGCGGCTCAAGAGCCTCAGAGACTCTCCTAGCACCTGGACCACTTTTTGGGGAGCAGTCCACTCAAATCGTTGGCGGGAGTCTGGTCCACGTAGACCGAAACAGCGTCCAGCGGCGGCCTGTGCCATTTGCCGTTCATAGGATAGCCAGCCAGGAAGCGCTCTCCCATGTGCCAGGCGTGCGAGTGGCAGCGCCACTCGGTTGTCACAATGGCCATCTTCTTGCGCGTGCCGCCTCGGGCTGCCGCGCCGCCAGTGCCGACTCGGCGACGCCTATGCCGAGCGCACCCAGGAAATGTCTCCTCGACAGCATGGCTTGTCCTTTCTCCTTGCCGCCCAGCAGAAGGGCGGGGGGCGCCGTGCGCGTTCATGGATACTTCTTCGTTCTCAGCCGGGCGACCGGAGAATAGCATAACAGACGGCAGCCGCGACGCCAGCAGAAGGCGAGCGACAACATCAGGGGAGACCGTCCGATCCGCTTTACGGCCCGCGGGAGAAAACCATGAGCGAGCGAGCTTTGTCGATTGCCGGTGTTGCGGTGCCCCGCTTCTTGTATGGGACCGCCTGGAAAGAAGAGCGGACGCGCCGCCTGACCGAGTTGGCCCTGCGTCAAGGCTTCCGCGGCATCGATACCGCCAACCAACGCCGCCATTACCACGAGGCCGCCGTCGGCCAGGCAATCGCAGCCTCGATCGCCGGCGGCCTCGTGTCTCGTGACGACCTGTTCCTGCAGACCAAGTTCACTTTCTCAGCCGGGCAGGACCACCGACTGCCCTACGACCCGCAGGCTCCCCTCCGCGTCCAGGTCGAGCAGTCGTTCGCTCGCTCGCTGGAACACCTGGGCACCGAGTGGATCGACTCGTATTTGTTGCACGGCCCCACGCAGCGGGTCGGCTTATCTTCTGCCGACTGGGAAGTCTGGCGGGCCATGGAAGCGCTTTACGACAGCGGCCGGACTGCGCCTGCTAGGCGTCAGCAACGTCACGCTCCAACAGCTCCAGCATCTCTGCCAGCAAGCGCGAGTGCGGCCGCACTTGGTGCAGAACCGATGCTACGCCGTCCAGGGCTGGGACCGCCCCGTGAGGCAATTCTGCGCTGGCAATGGGCTGGTTTATCAGGGCTTCTCCCTGCTGACCGCCAACCGTGCCGTGCTGGCATCCCCGCTGTTGGCCCGCATCGCCGCCGGCCACGGCCGAACCGTCGCTCAGGTCGTGTTCCGCTTCGCCTTGGATGTCGGCATGACGCCGCTGACCGGCACCTGCGATAGCGATCACATGCGGGACGACCTTGCGATCTTCGATTTCTGTCTGGCGCCAGAAGAGATTTCATTGATCGAAGGGCTGACAGTGTTGTGAAGCCGCGCGACGGACACGAACCGAGGCGTAGTGCGGTGAGCGAGTAATTATCCGTTCACGCTAAAATCGCCACTGCTCCGCTACCATGCTTGAAATGCTGCCTCCCAATGCTAGCATTGATGAAATTTCATCAGGTTCGCCGATCGGACACCATACCGATCCTTACTTCGCCACGCGCAACAGCACCGATTTCGCCGCGTGTTCTGTGTTCTTACCTTCGCGGCGAGCCAGCACCACAAAGGGATGGCTCATCTCCGAAACCCACGGTTCGATGTAAAGGACAATCGTTCGCGTCGTCTCCTCCGGCGTGATGAGGATGCCGTTGAGTCCAATGTCCAGCACCCGAACGCCGTGCGGCAGTCCTTTGACATCGAGGGGAATGCGTCCCTTGAAGCCGTTGCGGCGTTCGACCTTCACCGTCAGACGAACCTCCGCGCCCGGCTGGACCGTCACTTCCAGCCTCTCCGTCGTGGTAACGATGTCGCCGGCTTCGATGATTTTCGGCAATCCGCCGGTCGCCGCGCGCACCACTTCCTTGCCGTCAAGAACGGCGCGAGCGATCAGTTTGAGAGGCGGCGCCTTGGCGGGAACAGTCGCCGTGGGTTCGGCATAAAGAGCGAAACTGGTGCTGGTTTCGTTGGCGGGGATGGTTGTGGCGGGGGCGCTGAAGCCGGGTGGCAGATTCTCCAAGTGAATCGCAATCGGTCCCTCAAAATCGTCGCGGCGGTCGGCGTTGACGTTGATCGAGACGGCGCCGCCCTTGGGGACGACCGGCGCGGTCGGGCCAAAGCTAACGGTGAAATCCGGTTGCGGCGGACGTACGGTCAACTGGTAGGAATGCCGCGAACTGCCTTGGCCTGCGCGCGTTGCCGATGCGCACCTGATATTCGCTGTCGGCGGGCGGATCGAAAAGCAACCGCGAATCCTTGCCGAAGCCTCCGCCGCCGTCATCATTGCGATAAGGCAGAGTGACAATGGGCAGACCGTTGGGCGGGAACGTCGTGCCGGGTGGATGGATCGAGACCTTGTACATCGGCTGGCCCATCGGATGAAACAGCGGCGTGGTGCCAAGGTAGCCGCGCCGCCGGCCGCTGAGGCTCCAGAATTGGCAATCGTCATCGGGGTTTTTCGGCAGCGCCCAGATGCGGATTAGCTCGTTGCCGATCAGCAGGTAATCGTCCATCGCTAACTCGCTCCACGATTCGATGCGAATGCCGGTCGAGGCCGAATCGTGATCGCGGAAGGCGGCATAGGTCCGGGCCAGGCTGCGCAGCGTGGCGCGAGGCAGCAATGCGCCATTGCCGTCGAGGATCTCGATGACCGAATCGAGCGGCGAGCCGGCGCGGCGGGCGTTGACCTCCAGCAGCAAACGCCGCCCTTTCTTCGCTTGGAATCGCCACGTCTGCGTCGCGCCCGGTTGCTCGATGCGGCCGTTGGCCGTGCCCGGTACGGGAATCGTCGCCTGCCCCGATGAGTACACCCCTTGCGGATACGCCTCGACGGCAACCGACGGATTGCCGAGAACGCCCTTGGCCACGGGGATCGGCAAATGCGAACCGACAACGGCATCCGCTGCTGCCTTGAGGCGCAGCGCCTGCGCGGAACCGAGATGAACACCCTGCAAGTGAATGTCCGTCTCCGTGCCGCGTTGCACACCGAGAGGGAAAACGCTGGTGACAATCGGAATGTCACCGATCGTCAGGTGATATTTCATGCCGGCATCGCCGCGATAGTCGCGGTCGCGGATGCCCAGAGCGTACCAGCCGGCTTGGGGGCAGGTGTAACCGAGCAAGCCGTTGGCGCTCTCGGTGAGGATATGGCCGTCCGCGTCGATCAGTTGCAGAACCATATCCTTCGTTCCCACGCTCCGCGTGGGAACATCGCCTGCAATCGGCTGGACGCGCACGCCAATCTCTTGCCCTGTCTTCGCCTCGAAGCGATAGTAATCGACATCGCCGGCTCGGCCGATGCTGCCGTGGATCGTCGCCGGCAGTTTCACGCGCTGTCCGGTGCGCGGCGAATCGTTCGGCTCAACCTCCACCACCGGCGGCTTCGGTTTGATGGGCAGCGGCTCGGCTTGCCGCTTGCCCGTCGCCGCCTCGATCAACACGAGAGCGCCATCGTATCGTCCCAGCGCCAACTGTATGCCGTCGGGACGGATGGCGAGGCTCAAGGCCGTCTCCGGCTGACGTTCGTAAACCTTGCGTTCGACCATGCGTTGAGCGTCCCACGCCTTGACGGCGCCATTCTCACTGAGCGAGTACAGCGTCGCGCCGTCCGCCGTGTAGGCCAAACGGAGGATCGGCGCTTCATGGGCGAAGACGGAATGCACGATCTTGCCTCCGTCGGTGGACGCCTGCCAAACGCGGATGCTCTTGTCCACGCCCGCCGCCGCCAAGTGAAGGCCATCGGGACTCCAGGCGACGGCGTACAGCCAGTCGGTGGATTCGCCGAGCGTGTACAACCGCCGGCCCGTCGCCACATCCCAGACCTTGACCGCTCGATCCGCCGCCACGGAAGCGAGCAGTTTACCATCCGGACTGAAGGCCATGCCATATACGGAATCGCTGTGATCCTTGAGGACGCGCAACTCTTTCCTCGCCGGTCCAGCCACGTCCCACAGTTTGATGAGGCGATCGTATCCGCAACTGGCGAGGAGCTTGCCGTCGGGGCTGAAGGCAAGGTCGTGGATGACATCCGCATGCGTGTTGACGACGACGCCGCGCGGCGGAGTCGAAATGCTCGCGGCGTGGAAGTCGTACAGCCGCACTTCATGCGTTTCGCCCATCGCGCTGCTGGCGACGGCGAATCGCTTGCCGTCGCGGGAGAACGCCAGGGCCGTGATGCGCGGACGCAATCCTTCGATCTTGCCCTGCAAATCGCCGTTGGCCGTATCGAACAGGTACACCAGGCCGCGTCCACCGGCGGCGAGCGTCTGGCCGCCGGGATGGTAGGCCAATGCGGCGACCGGCGGCGCGACGGGAGATTTCGGCCGGATGTCGGGAACCGCGATGCGGATGTCGCCGTCCTCTTTCGCTCCGGCGTCGATCCACGCGCGCAGCAGCGCCACTTCCTCCGGACGCGGCTGCTTCGCCTTCTTCGGCGGCATGAACGGTTTGTCTTTATGCTCGACCAGCCGGACGATGCGGCTGGCATCGGCTTTACCGGGCACGAGGACCGCACCCTTGTCGCCGCCCGCGAGCAGGGATTTGTACGTCTCCAGGTTGAGGCCGCCTTTCGCCTCTTCGCCGTTGTGGCATTCGAGACAATAACGAGTGAAAAAAGGCTTCACCTGGGAAGCATAACGAGGCGGAGGTTGGACCGCCCAAGCCGCGGAGGGGAATGCCAGAACCAAACCGGCCAGGAGAGAGAGTCGCATGAGTGTCATAAAGACTATTCCATCCACTTATTGTCTGAAAAGCAAGCCGCGCTTAACCGAGCAAGCTAACATACCAATTAGCGATCCGGAAAATCGCCACAATGATAATGAGACCGACGAATCCATAAACCCCATATCCCGTCATGCTCGTCAGCGCGGCCAGACGCCGCCCCGATTCCTCGTGATAATGTTCCGCCTGATGCGCCAGCACTTGATCCAGCGTCCCGGATTCCTCGGCGACGGCGATCATGTGCTGAAAATCTACGGGAAACAATTCTTTTTTCGCCAGCGCCTGCGTCAACGCTTCGCCGCGACGCAGTTCCGTTTCGATTAACTCGCTCTGGGCCGCGTACGCGGAATTGCCTGTGGCCGATAGGCTCAAACGCATGGCCTTGACGATGGACATGCCCGTTTCGGTCGTCAGCCGCAGCGCCATACAGAAGCGCGCCAGCGCCAGCGCTTGCAGACAGGGACCGATGGCCGGCGTCCGCAGCAGAAACGCCGCTGCCGCGCCGGCGCGGAGACGGCGCGTCAACAGCCAGTACGTCCCGGCCAAGCCGGCCAGGGCGGCGAATACGACGCCGAGAAAAATCATCGCCCCGGACGGTCCCGCCAATCCCAAGCCGAGCGGATCGAGCGGTTGGCCGCCGCGCGAATCGGCGAGAATGCCCATGATGAGGATCAGCCCCGCCAGGACGAAAATGGCCAAGACAAACTGGATCAACGGCCAAGTGATTTGACCGAGAAAATGCCGCCACAGCGTTCGCTGGCGGACATAGTATTTCTCCAGTTCGGCGAAGACCTCGGCGAGCATGCCGCTCTGTTCGCCGACGCGCGTCAGCGCCAGAAACAAGGACGGAAAGACGGTTTCTTCCGGCCGCAGCGCATCTTCCAGACTATCGCCGCGCTCCAGGGCGGCGGCGATGCGGCCGGCCACGGGACGCACGCGCGCCGCGCCGCCTTTCGCTTGTTGACGAAAGGCATCGACGAGCGGCAAACCCGCGCCGAGATAATGCCGCAGCGATCGGCACAACTCGATCAGATCCGACAGCGATAGCCGCGAGGACAGGAGCATCACCGACTCCGATTGAGGAACCTCTTATTAGAGTCAAGATTTTCCGCACGCTGTCAAGCAGTTTTCCGTTTTCCGAAAACCGAATTATTTGCTCTTGTTTTTTTCCGCGGCGGAGCTTATATGCCTCTCCTTCGCATTGAGATAGAGGAGACTCTCCGAGAGCGGAAGTGCGCCGCGGCCCGCGGGCGATGGGGCACAAGCCCCATTGCGCCCTGACACGGGGGAGAACGAGTGTGGGCGGACGCGGCCAGGCTGATTTGCTTGGGAGAGGGGATCGCCCAGCCCAAGCCGGAGCATCTACGGACCAAGGAGGGGGGAGATGGCAAGGAACAGGGGTAGTGTGGCCGCTTGGCGGAGCTGGCTGGCGGGGATAGTCGCGGCGGCCATGCTCGGTTGCTCAATGCCAAGCGATTATCTTGAGGACTATCACATCGATGGTTCCTCCCGCACTCCCAACCGCGAGCGCACCAATTCGTCGGGCGGCGACATCGTTCGGACGTCGTATCAAGCATCGCCGGCTCCGAAAGCTGGCGGCGGCGACAAACCGATTTCGCCGCCGTCGTCGATTCCCGCTCCGCTGCCGGAACCGCTGCACGATGGACCGCCCGATCCTCCGCCGCCTCCACCTCTGCCCACCGAGATGGCCATGACTACCTTGCCGTCGTACATCATCGAACCGCCGGACATTTTGTTTATTGATGCCATCCGCATTATTCCTAAACCGCCCTACCGCATTGAGCCGCTCGACGTGCTGGTGATTCAAGTGGGCGAGACGCTGCCCGGTCAGCCCATCGGCAGCACGCCGTATCCCGTCTCACCGGATGGCACGGTCAACCTCGGCTTCTCCTACGGCATGGCCCGCGTGGCCGGCTTGACCCTAGAGCAGGCGGCGCAGAACATTCAGCAACATCTGCGGCGGACGCTGAACAATCCGACGGTGTCGGTGGCCTTGGCCACCTTCCGCGGCGTGCAGCAGACGCGCGGCGAACATCTGGTGCAGATGGACGGCTGCATCTCGCTGGGCAGCTACGGCTGCGTCCACGTCACCGGCCTGACCGTGTCGCAGGCCAAGTGCGTCATCGAACAACATCTGTCGCGCTGGCTGCTCAATCCGGAGATTTCGCTCAGCGTGGCCGCCTTCAACAGCAAGGTGTACTACATCATTCTCGACGGCGGCGGTTACGGCCAACAAGTGTTCCGCTTTCCCATCACCGGCAAGGACACCGTACTCGACGCCATCAGCCAGATCAACGGTCTGCCGCCCATCTCCTCGACGCGCAAGATCTGGGTGGCTCGTCCGACGCCGGCTAAGAAGTGCTGCTATCAAATTCTGCCCGTCAATTGGCGCGTCCTCACCGAGGCCGGCGACACCGAGACGAATTACCAGCTTTTCCCCGGCGATCGCATCTACGTCCGCGCGAACGGTCTGCTGCACTTCAACAATCGACTGTCGCAGTTCCTCTATCCGTTCAATAACGCCGCCGGCGCCGCGTTGATCGGTTTCGGCGCCGCCGATATCGCCCGCTTCGCCGTCTCCGGCAACATCAACAACGCGGGTGGTTTCCGGTAACGGCGGCGGAGCCGCGACTGTAAGGGAGCGGTTGCACTGACCGCTCCCTTACGGTCGCCGCTCCGATTCCCCACTTCACGTAAAGGGCGGCGGCCCTCTTATTTTTCTGATTTTGCCGGCCTTGAAAGCCGATAACAAAATCAGCCAAGGAGAAACGCATGAATCGAGCCGCGATACTTGCCAGCGCGCTGTTGTTGACAACGGGAATGGCGTCGGCGCAGTACATGCAGCCCTACGCGGGCCAGATCTCCAATCCCTACGTGAACATGCTGGGCAATGCCAACGGCAACTTCAACCCGGCCGTATCGTATTTGGGCATCGTGCAGCCGCAGCTGCAAGCGCAGTCGAACTTCCAGCAGTTGCAAAATGGCCTCAATCTTCAGCGCATGATGCCCGGCGGCGTGGCTCCGCCGCGCAACGCCGGTGTGGCCGACACCGGCTACACGCGCGCTCGCTTCATGCAGTATCAGCAGTATTTCAACACGCTGTCTACCCGGACAGGTGTGAATTTTCAGAACCAAGCCGGCGCCGGCTCGGCCGCCTATGGCGGTCGTTGACAGCGCCGTGTGTTCGGACTGTTTACCTTCATGGCCATTCGCGCCGTTTGCTGGACGGCGGCAATGGCCTTTGTTTTTGCTACGTTGCTCGGCGGCGTTCGCGCTAGGATGGCGAAGGAACGCCCGCCTCTGTGATGTCCAAGGAGGGACTCCATGACGAAGCACTCGAAGGCCGTTTCATTGGCCCTGTTTTTGGCTCCGTGTTTGCTGTTGCCGACCTTGAGCCGCCCCGCCGCGGCCGAGTGTTTGCACTGTCCCAAGACGGTGTTCTGCCGGCCCAAAGCGCCGCACATCAAATTTAAGTGCGTCTGCCCCAAGCCCATTTGTCCGTGCGGCCCAATGGAGAATTTCGGCTACTATCCGACGTGCTGGCACGCTTGGCCGTTTCCGCCCAACTACGAGCATTGTCCGTGTCCGCCCACGATCGCCACCGCTCCGTGCAGTCCGATCGGCGTACCCAACCCCGTCGCCAACACCCTGGAGCAGCTGCCGCTGCCGTCGATGATGCCTCCGGGGCCGAATTTGCACTAATCATATCTCGTTTAGCCGCGACCCGAAGGGGAGCGCTATCACGCTCCCCTTCGGGTCGCGGCTAAACGAATCCCATTGCTACACTTGCAAAACGCCCGTGCGGAATGACCGTCCGTCATCGTACCGTGTCGCCGCCGCTCAACGCCGTCAACAGCGCTTCCCGCGACTGGACCGGATCGATGATGCGATCCGCCCACAAGCGCGCCGCCCCATAGCGCACGTCCGTCTGCTCCTGATAGCTCGCTTCGATGGTGCGCCGCAGTTCCTCCATCTCCGCCGCATCCGGTTCGTGTCCGCTACGGCGCATGGCGGTGATGGAGATGTCGAGCAGCGTGCTGGCCGCCTGATCGGCGCCCATGACGGCGCAGCGCGCCGTCGGCCAAGCTAAGACGAAACGCGGATCGAACGCTTTGCCGCACAGAGCGTAATTGCCGGCTCCGAACGAGCCGCCGAGAATCAGCGTGATTTTCGGCACCACGCTGTTGGCGATGACGTTGACCAATTTGGCGCCGGCGCGGATGATGCCGGCTTGCTCCGAATCGCGCCCCACCATGAAACCGTTCACATCCTGCAAAAAAATCAGGGGCATACGGCTCTGATTGCAGTCCATGATGAAGCGCGCTCCCTTGTCGGCGCTATCGACGTAGAGGACGCCGCCATATTGCAATGGCCCGCTAGCCGGCCGACAGCGCTGGTGCTGATTGGCCACGACGCCGACCGCCACGCCGCCGAGCCGTCCATAACCGCACACCAACGTCTGCCCATACTCCGCCTTGTACTCGTCGAACGGACCCGCATCGAGCAGGCACGGCAGCAGATCGCGCACGTCGTATTCCTGCCGGGGATTGGGCGGAAAGAGCCGCATCAAGTCCGTAGCCGGCTGGCCCGCTTCCCTGTCCATCGAGACGCGCGCGAGGTCCGGCGGCAAGGCGTCGATCAGGCGACGGAGGCGATCCAGGCAAGCGGCTTCGTCTTTTTCGTGGAAATCGATGGTGCCGGAGACAGCGGCGTGCATGGCCGCGCCGCCGAGTTCTTCGCTCGTAACGCTTTGACCGATGGCCGCCTTCACCAGCGCCGGACCCGCCAGATACAAGCCGCTGCCTTCGGTCATCAATAGCTTGTCGCACAGCACCGGCAGATAACCGCCGCCGGCCACGCAGTTGCCGAGAATGGCGGCGAACTGCGGCACGCCCAGCGCCGACAGGACGGCGTTGTTGCGGAAAATGCGGCCAAAATCGTCCTCATCGGGAAACACTTCATCTTGCAGCGGCAAAAAGACGCCTGCGCTGTCCACCAGATAAACCAACGGCAAGCGGTTATCCAGGGCAATGCGTTGCGCGCGCAGCACCTTCTTGCACGTCATGGGGAAGAAAGCGCCGGCCTTGACGGTGGCGTCATTGGCGATGAGCATGACCTGCCGGCCGCACACGTTGCCGATGCCGGTGACGACGCCCGCCGCCGGCGCTCCGCCCCACTCTCGATACATGGCCCACGCCGCCCACAAGCCCAACTCGAAAAATGATGTGCCCGGATCGAGCAGGCGATCGAGGCGTTCGCGGGCGGTGAGGCGTCCCTTGGCGTGCTGCCGCTCGATGGCAGGCTGACCGCCGCCGAGGCGGATTTGCTCCTCTTCGCGGTGGATGCTCTCGACCAGCTGTTCCAGTTCGTTGCTCATCAACGACCTCATTTCGACGCGGCTTCAAAACGGTCAATATAGCCCTCGGCTTGCTGGGGGCTATATACAATACGGACGCGGCAGGTTGTCCATCCTCTGACCCCGGATGATCCATGTCACCACTCCGCTTTCTCGTCCTCGGCGCTCACCCCGACGACGCCGACTACAAGGCCGGCGGCACCGCTTCCCTGTGGCGTCGTCTCGGCCACGATGTCAAATTTGTCAGCGTAACCAACGGCGGCGCCGGCCATCAAGCGTTGCGCGGGGAAGCGCTCGTCGCGCGCCGGCGCGGCGAGGCTCAAGGCCGCCGCCGCCGTCATCGGCGCCAGCTACGACGTTCTCGATCATCCCGACGGCGCCCTGCTGCCGACTCTGGAAGCACGGCAGCAACTCATTCGTCTCATCCGCGGCTTCAAGCCCGATCTGATCCTAACGCACCGGCCCAACGATTATCACCCCGATCATCGCTACACATCGGTGCTGGTGCAGGACGCCGCCTACATGATGACCGTGCCGGCCGTCTGTCCCGACGCGCCGCACCTGCCGCGCGATCCGGTCATTCTCTACCTCAGCGACGATTTCAAAAAGCCGATGCCGTTTAGCGCCGACGTGGTCGTGGACATCGGCGCGGAGATGGAAACACTTATCGATATGCTCCACTGTCACGCTTCGCAGTTTTACGAATGGCTGCCCTATAATCGCGGCTTTGCCGATCAGGTGCCGGCCGAGGAGGCGGCGCGGCGGCAATGGCTCAAGGAATGGATGCAACACCATCTTCGCCCGCTGGCCGACCGTCACCGCGATCGCGTCGTGCAGACTTACGGCGTCGAACGCGGCCACCAAATCGACTACATCGAGGCGTTCGAGGTTTCCGAGTACGGGGCGCCGCTCGACGAGGCGGCGCGGCGCGCCTGTTTCCCTTCCTGCCGGCCGTGACGCCGCTGAGCGATGCCGCGTCCGTCGAGGACTGGAGCGATCTGCGCGATGATGAATGAGATGTTTCGTTTATTCCACCAGGCCGAGCAGGCGCACGTTGGCGGTGGATGCGGGGGATTGGCTGCCGCCATTGATGTTGACATTGGCTAAGGCGTTGACGCTCAGCGTGTCGGCGATGATCTGGCCGACCGACACATTGGTGCTTGTATTGGCCAGCGACACCTTCGCATGAGCGGCGTAAACCGTCCCGCCCAGATTAATGGGGCCGCTCCCCTTGATGGTGACGGCGGGTCCGGGATTGGCGAGTTTGCCGCGCTTCTGAAAAATGCTTAGACCTTGATACAGTCCGCTCGTGGGCGCCATAAGGTTGATGTTGCCGCTGCTGGCCAGTTCAATTGCCTGCGAGGAGGTCCAGTCGTTGTAAATCATGACCCCGCCCGTTTCGTTCGATGCAGTGGTGATGCTGGCGGAACCCAATACCTGAAGGCCGTTGCTCCCTTGCAAATAATAAATGCCTGGCGTGCCATCGGAATTGGCATGGAGGGTCACGGTTCCTGTACTGATTATCATTCCGCCGTTGTACACGCCCGGATAGAGATCCGTGTCCCCAGCGGTGTATTGTCGCTGACTTAAGAGCAGCTGAGCCGGATCGGGAGGCGGCAGGTAGCGGAGCGGGTCGGGAACGGGTGGAAGGTAGCCGAGGGAGGGCGTGACGCCGCCCAGAGCATGCACAAGGGAGAAAAGGTCAGCCAGTAGACTGCCCACGGCCGGATTGAGGGCGAGCGCCGTGGTCGCCACGCCGCCCAAAGCGAGCAGTTCGACCGCCAGCGAGGAACTGGAATTGACCTGAATGCCGCCGTTGACCGAGAGGCCGCCGAGGCCGATGACACTCAGAGCGGCGGAGGCTTTCAGGTTGAGCAGAATCAGGGCGTTATTCTTACTGACAGCCGTGCAGCGACCGCGCGCGACGGCGCGGCCGCGTATCGGCGTCGTCCCCGAACCGAAGACGCCGCTGAACAGACGACCGGCGTTGTACTGAATAATCACCTCGATGTAACCAGCTGGCACGGCCTGGCCGGCTTTGGTGCCGCCTTGATAATTTTGAGGCGCGATGCTGACGGTGACGGTGGATTGGACGCCGTCGTTGACAAAACCATTCGCGGAGGCAGTGGCTGAGGGCGCTGGTCCGCGCGCTGCCGCTGCTGTCGCTGCCTTGATTGGCGGGAAAGTTGCTGTACAAATCGGCGGCGCCGGCCAGCGCCGCCGCGTCCGCGGCCGCCTGGACGTGACGCCGAACTTCTATCAGCGTGCCGCCGTCCACGGCCAGCGCGACCACACCCACCAGCAGCGAAAGATTCAGGATTGCCAGCGGCGTGACACCGCCGCGGCGAAGAAACATGGGACGAGGCAACGAGCGCCAACGCATTGAATTCATCTCCACGTCGAGATGAGGCAGTCTCACGCACAGGATAGCACGGCCCAACTTTATATTGAGCCACGGTGGGGAGCGTGGGCGTGGGGATTGACGCAAACGTAGGTCAAACTTTTCGATTGGTCAAGCATGGAACGGCGCGTGAAACCATTCTGTCTTCCTTTTGTTTCCCTTGGCGGCATTTCATTTGCACCCTTTCCTCTTTTCTCGGCTGAGTACGCGGTAGCCGGCGCGGCGGCCCAGCTTATCGAGGAGATCGGACGCACATGACAATCAAGGGTCGTCGAAGCAAACGTCCCAATCCACACGGCGTGAAGTTGAACAAACGCTTCATTGCCACCCATGACGGTCACGACTTCTACGCGGTCAATGGTTACGCGGTGCGCGATGTCGCCCAGCCCGACGAGGAGTTCGGCTGCTTCGCCACCTCCGACGATTTTCCTTCGTTGATACCCAAAGGCGAAGTATGGCTCGCCGAGCAGACAGTGCAGCGCGAAGGACTATTTTTCATTGCCAACGCGGTGGCGCAGCTGAAAGAACAAGCGCGGCGTGCAGGACGGTCGATCTTATAGCGAAGGCATCCGCGTCGAGCGCTTGCTGCGCGAACAGCTGAACCATGTGAAATTTCGCGGCGCCGGCCCGCAAAAACGAGTACCCCAGGAAGTCTACGTCCAGTTGTATGCCACGCTGCCGGACAAGGATGAAGCCGTCGTGGAGGTGTGGATCGTGGATGCCAACGTGGTGCGTTCTCTCTACAAGACCGATTACACCGAAGGCGGTCACGGCTACATCTATCCTTGGGTGCCGCGCGATGAGATTTGGATCGAGGATACCCTCGATTCGCGGGAACTGCCATTCATCGTGGCCCACGAATACTTGGAGCGCCGGCTCATGCGCGATGAGAAACTCGATTACGATACGGCGCACGACATCTGCTCGCGTGTCGAGTTCCATTTGCGCAAGAACCAGCGCGTCAAACTGTTCCTGGCGCCAGGCCGCGCAAGATTCACAAAAAAGATCTAGCGAAATTGGCGTCCGACGAGTTGTTTCAGTACGTCGTGCAGCATCACGTCAAGACGCGGAAACAGTAGGCACGGGAAGGCCGCGTAGGAAATCGATCGTCAAGCGATTGACGCGCTCCGGCGCGTCATTCTGCACCCAATGGCTGGCATCGGGAAAGCGCACGACACGCAAATTCGACACGTGGGCGTTGAGACCTTCCGTCAAACGCGGCGACAGATAGGAGTCGCGCTCGCCCCAAAGCAGCAACGTCGGTACAGTGATGGGCGCATTGTTGTGCGCCATGCGCTGGGCCGAATGACGCAAGGCGCGATAGTAGTTTAGTGCCGCCGTCAGCGCGCCAGGTCGGGCCAACGCCTGTTTGTAGCGGCGCACATCGTCGGATGTGAACGCCTGCGCATTCACCGGCTCGCGGCGCAGCATGCGGCCAATCATGTCAAAATCACCGGCGCCCAGCAATTGCTCCGGCAGACCCGGCAGCTGGAAGAAGAGAATGTACCACGATTTGAGCAGCTGCGTCCACGAACGCAACTCGCGCCGATAGGCGGCGGGGTGCGGCGCGTTGAGGATGATGAGTTTCTCGACCATCTGCGGATGATACATCGCCAGATGCCAAGCAATTACGCCGCCCCAATCGTGGCCGATGACAGCCGCTCGCTCCGCGCCCGTTTGACGGATCAACCCGATGGCATCGTCCAGCAACGCCTCCATGCGATAGGCGGAGATGCCGGGCGGCTTATCCGACAAGTTATAGCCGCGTAAATCCGGGGCTATCGCGTGGAAGCCGGCCTCGGCCAGAGCAACGATCTGATGCCGCCACGAATACCAGAACTCTGGGAAGCCATGCAGCAATATCACCAGCGGTCCCGAACCGGCTTCCACATAATGCAGACGCACGCCGTTGATCCGCGCCTCACCGTGCCGCCATTCCGTCTGCATCGACGAAGCGAGAATCATGGCCTTCTTTCCTCGATGGCTTACCAGCCCGCGGCGCAAGCAAGGGACTGACTTACCCTTGCTTGCACTGCGGGCTGGTAGGCAAAGTTCCTCAATCCTTACTGATGGCTGGGATTGCCGGTTCGCGCGTGATTGCCCGCGCCCTCGAAACCACCTTGCCGCTTCGCGGAATCGTGCTGCCCAAAGGCGTTGTTGGCTCCTCGATTGGCCGGTTGGTCGTCGCCAACCGGCGGCACGCCCGTCTGCTCTTTATCCAAACCCTTGACGATGCTCTTGGCGTGTTTGTCTTTTTTGTGTTTCGGCATGGTTGCATGTTTCGGTGCCAAAAATCCGCACCGAGGCCGCCTTTCTCGGCCTGAAATGGTGATACCTTGGGTATTCTCATGCAACGCGCATGCCGCCCGCGCGCTCCGTTGCTTGCCGTGATCCGCCCAGATGGTCCCGAATTTGCACTACTGTATGGGGAAGGAGGCACACCATGCCAAAGCGCAACACACGCAAACAAAAAGTCGAGGTAGCGGACACGAACCTGGAACCAAGGGACATTCCCTTGGAGGAACCTTTGCCTTCGGCCAACGATCCGGGCGGCGCTCACGCCAAGGGCTACTCAGCGGACCCCAAGCCGGATACGAACGTGAAGGGCAAAGGCCCGATTCCATTGGCCGAAGTCTCCGAGGATGAATCGCACGTCCGGCAGCCGGAACGAGAAGGCAAGGTGCGTCCCACCGGACGCAGCGAACCCCAGGACTATACGCCGAATGATCGGCTGATGGGATCGGATCGCTGACGCGGCTCGGTCATTCTATAGAATGGATGAACCGGAGTTGCGTTGCCCGACACCTCGAAGGAAGCAGCTTCATGGAAGCGGCCTCAACGCCGGTGGGTGTCGCCGCCGCCGCGCCTACGCCGTTGCCGGAGTGGCCGCAGGCGCCGCAGTGGCTTTCGTCTCCCGGCGATCTCTCGGTTCGTCTGCCAACCGACCCCGCGCCGGCCTGGTCGCGCTCGGCGCAGGGAGCGGCGGCGCTGTTTTTATTGCTTGCTCTCTTCCTGCTCGGCTGGCACGCTTGGATTGCGCAGCGTTGGAATTGCCGGCCGGCGACTCTTGAGACGGATGCACTCTCTTCTCCCTCCCTCGATCTGAACCAGGCGGACCACGCTCAGCTTTTGCAGCTGCCCCATATCGGCGAAAACCTAGCTCGCCGTATCGAGGCGTACCGCGCCGAACATCACGGCTTCGCCACGGTAGACGAACTTCGGCAGGTAAACGGAATCGGCCCAAAATTACTGGAGGATCTGCGGCCCTTTGTCTACGTCGAAACGCCGGTGCGCGACGCGGAAGACGAGCCGCCGGCCCAACCTATTCGCCTCACCCCGGCAAAGGCGGCGAAAGAAAAGAAGACGCTCACCGTCAGCAAAAAGAAGGTGGCGCTAACGGAGCGCATTGACGTGAATCGTGCGACCGCCGATGAATTGCGGCGTCTGCCGGGCATCGGCGCGACCCTTTCGCAACGCATCATCCAGACGCGCGAAGAGAAACCGTTCCAGTCCGTCGAGGAGCTTCGCCGTGTGCGCGGCATTGGAGCGAAGACGCTGGAGCGGCTGCGGCCTCATGTCGTCATCGTTCCCTGAGAGGCGGAAACTTTGCTTGCCGTGGTGATATTTCGCCTCTTATACTCAACACACTACGTTCCCCTCTCCGTTTAGCCGCGAGCCGAAGGCGAGCGCGGTCGCGCTCGCCTACGGCTCGCGGCTAAACGGCGAGGGGGATGCCGCTTGCCCGATGGACCGAGGGAGAATTTACCACAATGCCGACCGTCAATCGTCTCTATACCTTCCCGCCGCGCTGGCTAGCCGTCCTTGTCGCCGGCCTGCTCTGTCCAGCTTTGCTCATCGTGCTGGCGGCGTCCGCAGACGAGACTTCCGGCAAGCTCAGCGCCGAGAAGGTCCGGCAACTCCAGACCCAATATCGGCAAGAACGCGCCGCCGCCGACAAGGAGGGACGGATCAAGCAATTTTCTCCCGAATGGTACGAGCAAGCGGCTAAGCTGGCCAAGCAGGGCGATGACGCCTTGGCGGCCGGACGACTTGATCGAAGCGCGGGCGAGCTTTCGCCGGGCGCGGTGGAATCTGCCGGTCATGCCGCCGCATCTACCGCCGCACGTCGCGCGCATCTTCGGCGACAGCCGGCTGCGTTTCAACGGCCCGGTTTTGGGCCTGGCCTACAGCCGCGACGGCCGACGTCTGGTGACGGCCAGCGGCGACGGTGTTGTCCGCGTCTGGGACACCGGCACCGGCCGCGAAATCAGCCAGTACGCCGGCCACACCGGCAGCGTTTACGCCGTCGCCTTCCACCCGGACTGGTAAGTCCATCGCCTCGGCCGACAACGCCAGCATCGACATCAAACTGTGGGACGCCGACACCGGCAAGCTCCTCAAGACCCTGAGCGGACACAAGGAACTCCTCAATAGTCTCGCTTTCAGTCCTGATGGCAAGTTGTTGGCCGCGCGGCGGCCTGGACAAGCACTTGTGGGTTTACGATGTCGCCACCGCCGCCGTCAAACGCGACATTTCTCGGTCACAATTCGCTCATCAAGGCCGTCGCCTTCAGTCCCGACGGCAAATGGCTCGTCTCCATCGGCGCCGACCGCATGGTGCGCGTCTATGATGCTCAGACCGGGGCAGTTCGTCAGGCTTCAGGGCCGTCGCGCGGGGAGTTGTTCTGTCTCGCTTTCCACCCCGACAGCAAGTCGATCGCCGTCGGCAGCGGCGATCCCAATACGGCTCGGCTGCTGTCCGTCGGCGATGGCAGCGAACGGCTGAGCTACGAAGGGCACAACAAGCAGATCCTCAGCGTGGCCTTCAGTCCAGACGGCAAGCGCTTGGCCACCGGCAGCGAGGACGCGAGCATTCGTCTGTGGGACGTGGCCAGCGGCCAGCCGCTTCGCGTCCTGCAAGGCGGCCACAGCGGCGGCGTTGCCTGCCTGGCCTTCAGCCCCGATGGGCAGACGTTGGCCTCCGGCAGCATGGATCAGACGGTGCGATCTGTGGGACGTGGGCAGCGACGAGCAATATCGAGCAGCTAGGCGCCATCGCGGCAAGGTCTGGTCGGCTCTGTTCAGCCCGGACGGCCGGCACGTCGTCTCGGCCGGCTCCGACAAGGTGGCGCGCGTTTGGCCCGTTCCTCCCGGCAAGGAAGAATACGTCCTCAAGGGTCATCGATCGCCGGTGACGGCGGCGGCGTACAGTCCCGACGGCAAATACATCGTCACGTGCAGCGGCGACAAGACGCTGAAATTGTGGGACAGCACCAGCGGCCAGGAACATCCGCACTTTCACCGGCCACACCGCCGCCGTTACTTCGGCCGTGTTCAGCCCCGACGGCAAGCACCTCGTCTCCGGCGCGGCCGATCGCCTCCTCAAAGTGTGGGACGTGGAGACGGGCAAGGAACTTCATTCGTTATCGGGCCATCATTCGGTCGTCAGCGCCGTCGCCTGGAGCCGCGACGGCAAGCACCTCGCTTCGGCCGGCGGTGATTGTCTCCTCAAGCTGTGGGACGCCGACACCATGAAGGAGGAGCGCACGCTGCTCGGCCACGGCGCCGCCGTCAGTGCCGTCGTCTTCAGCCCGGACAGCCAGCAGTTGGCGTCGTGCGGCGGCGATCAGCGCATCCTGTTGTGGAACGTCAAAGGCGGCAACGCGCCGGTGAAGACTTTCCTCGGCCATGGCAGCGTCATCAGTTCGGTGGCCTTCAGCCCCAACGGCCGGCTGCTGGCCTCCGGCGGCGGCGATCAGGTCATCAAGCTCTGGGACGTGCGCTTCGGCGTCGAGATGTATTCGTATCCAGGGCATACCAACTGGATCAGTTCGGTGGCGTTCAGTCCGGACGGTCATTATCTCGTCTCGGCCAGTGTGGATCGCACGGTCAAGCTGTGGGAGTTGGCCGGCCAGCAGAGCGCCGGCGTTCGCGGCCACAGCAAGAGATCACCGCGGTAGCCGTCAGTCCCGACGGCAAACTGCTGGCCTCCGGCAGCGCCGATCAGACGGTTCGTCTCTGGGAGTTGGCGACCGGCCGTGAATTACTTGTGCTGGAAGGCCATCCCAAGGACATCACGTCCGTCGCCTTCTTACCGGATAGCAAAACGCTGGTTTCCGCCGACAAGGACAGCACGCTCAAGCTATGGGACACGGCGACCGGCAAGGAAATCCGCAGCATTCGCAATGAAGACCAGCAACTAGACGGCATCCCCGTTCTGACGGCCAGTCCCGACGGCAAGCAGATCATCGCCTGGCTGGCGCTGGCCGAGATCGGCACCTACTCGAGTGGCCGATGGCAAGCAACTCGATGCGCTCGATCTGCGGCGAACATATGTCGAGCAAGTGCCTAACGCTCAGCACCGATGGTTCGGTCGCCGCCATCGGCCGTACCGATGGCACCGTGTTTCTCTGGGACATCGCCAAGAAAAAGCAAATCGGCGAGGAACTCGAAAGCCGCACGACAAAGTCGCGTCGAAGTCATGGATCTGGCGCTGACGCCGGACAAAAAAACGCTGGTGACGGCGGACAGCACCGGCGAAGTCAAGGTCTGGCAATTGCCGGAGCGCAAACTGCTGCACACCATCGCCGCCCACAAGCAGAGATCCGTGGCCGTGGCCATGAGTCCCGATGGCAGGCGCTTCGCCACGGCGGCGCTGGATAATGTCATCAAGTTGTGGGATCGCGGCCAGCGGCAAGGAACTGCGTCAATGGGATTTGCATGTGCCCGTGCTGTCGCCCGATCCGCGGCCGTTCGTGTCGGCGTTGGCGTTCGCGCCGGACGGCAAGCAGCTGGCGATCGGCAACGCCGATACGACGCTGTATTTGCTGGATTGTCCGTAAATGGAAACACGAAAACACGAAAGTACGAAAACATGAAAAAAGACGATAGGCGGAAAGAAAACAACGTGTTTCGTTGCGAAATCAAATTTCTTTTTTTGGTTTTTCGTGATTTCGTACTTTCGTGTTTTCGTGTTTCCATTTAGGCGAGCGTATCATTGGGAACCAATGGCGGAATGTCCTCGTCTAACGGACGAAACTCCCCTTCCCTTCACGCGAAAGCGAGATCCCATGAGACGATTGGTTGCGCTTGGGTTTTCTGATGGCTCTGATTGGTCTGGTTGTGCCGGCGCTGGCCGCCGACGAAAAAGCCGATACGCTCGGCAGTCCAAAGAAGCGCTCGAAGGAACTGCAAGAATTCATCGGCGGCTGGAAAGGCAACGGCGGACCCGATAAGCCGCGTCCCAGTCCGCGCGATCCGGTCTGGAGCGAGAACGTCAGTTGGAGTTGGCGCTTCAAGGGCGACGATGCCTGGCTGGCCATGAACATCAAGGACGGCAAGCTTTTCAAATCCGGCGAGCTTCGCTATCTGCCCAAAAAGAAACTCTATCAGCTGACCGTCGCCGAAAAAGACGATAAAAAGCTCGTATTCGAGGGCAAGATCGAGCGCGAGAACACCATCAAATTCGAGCGCGTCGATGCCAAAACGAAGGCGACGCAGCGGATCACCATGAACACCGCCGCCGAGGGCGACCGTTTCATCTACCACGTCGCCCACAAAAACGAGGGCACGACCATCTGGCGGAAGGATTATCTTGTCGCCTGCACGCGCGAGGGCGTGAGCCTGGGCAAAGTGGACAAGAAAAACGAGTGCGTCGTCTCCGGCGGTCTGGGCACCATGCCGATCAGTTACAAGGGCGAGACGTATTATGTCTGCTGTTCCGGCTGCGCCGAGGCGTTCAAGGAGAATCCGGAGAAGTACATCAACGAATACAAGGCCAAGAAGGCCGGCAAAAAGTAGGATCTCATTCCACGTTTAGCCGCGAGCCGTAGGCGAGCGCAGTCGCGCTCGCCTACGGCTCGCGGCTAAACGAAATCTATTTCGCATAATTTCCCCTATGTTCACCGTCGCAAACGTGATGGATTACCTGGATCAGTTCGCGCCGCGCTCTCTCGCCGCGGAATGGGACAATGTCGGTCTGCTTCTCGGTGAGCGCTCCTCTGCCGTCGAGCACATTATGACGTGTCTGACCGTGACACCCGAAAGCGCGGCGGAGGCAATCGAAACGCGGGCGAATCTCATCGTCACGCATCATCCCATCCTCTTTCGCGGCGTCAAGCGTTTGACCGGCGACACACCGGAAGGCCGCATGCTGCTGAGCCTGGCTCGCGCCGGCATCGCCGTGTACAGTCCGCACACGGCGTTCGACAACACGCAGGGCGGCATCAACGAACTACTGGCGCGCCGCCTGGGCCTTGTAGACGTGGGGCCGCTGCGCCGCGTCCGCGAGAGCGGCTCGATGAAAGTAGTGGTGTTCGTACCGGAAAAGGATCTGAATGGCGTGGCGGAGGCGATGTTTGCCGCCGGCGCCGGACACATCGGCGAATACCGCGAGTGCAGTTTTCGTCTCGCCGGCATCGGTACGTTCTTCGGCTCCGACGCGGCGAATCCGGCGATCGGACAGAAGGGACGGCGTGAAGAGGTCAACGAATGGCGTCTGGAGGCGGTCTGTCCGGCCAGCCGCGTCGAGCAGGTCGTCGCCGCTATCCGTCGTGCGCACTCCTACGAGGAACCGGCTTTCGATATTTATCCTTTGCATGCGCCGCCGTCCGGTCGCGGCGAGGGACGGCTCGGCTCCCTCGAACGAAGTCAGCCGCTCGGCGAGTTGGCGGCAGTGGTGAAGGCAGCGCTACAGGCGGGACCAATTCAAACCATAGGCGATCTTCAACGTCCGGTAGAGCGTGTGGCGATTGTCTGCGGCGCGGGCGGCGAGCTGCTGGCCGACGCCGTGCGGGCCCGCGCCGACATATTGCTGACTGGCGAGATGCGTTTTCACGATTACCTCAGTGCCCGCGCGCAAGGATTGGCTCTGATCCTGCCCGGACACTATGCCAGCGAGCGCTGCGGCGTCGAGGATCTGGCCGAACGTCTACGCGGACAGTTTCCATCGCTGCACGTCTGGGCCAGCGCGCGAAACCGATCCGGTACAGTGGATTTGATTCGTTTAGCGACGCTTCGCAGAAGCGTCGGAGCAGACGCTTCTGCGAAGCGCCGCTAAACGAATGGAATCGCGATAGGGGAATTGTCCATGCGAATTTTCCTCACGGGCGGAACAGGACTGGTTGGCCGGCGACTCATCCGTCACTTGCTCGAACGCGGCGATCAAGCAGTAATCCTCACGCGCCGCTACGGTCACGCTCGCCAATTGTTCGGACCCACCGTCTCGCTGATCGAAGGCGATCCGATGCGCCCGGACGAGTGGACGGACGCCCTCGGCGATTGCGACGCTGTCGTTCACTTGGCCGGCGAGAATGTCTTCGGTCGTCGCTGGAACGCTGACTTCAAGAAGCTGCTGTACGACAGCCGTATCCTCTCCACGCAGCACGTCGTCGAGGCGCTGCGACGTAAGCCGATGCGCGCCGACGGTCAACCCAAGGCGCTTGTCAACGCTTCGGCCATCGGTTTTTACGGTCCACGCGGCGACGAGGAATTGACCGAGGACAGTTCGCCCGGTTCGGACTTTTTGGCGAAACTGTGCCTCGACTGGGAACAAGCGGCGCGTGCCGCCGAGTCGGCGGGCGTTCGCGTGGCGATGGTGCGCGTCGGCGTCGTTCTCGATAAGGAAGGCGGCGCTTTGGCCAAGCTGCTAACGCCCTTCAAACTCGGCGTCGGCGGTCCCATCGCCGGCGGCGGGCAGTGGATGAGCTGGATTCATCATGCGGATCTGGCGGGCTTATTTCTGCTCGCTCTCGATAATGCCGGTGCTAGAGGAGCGCTCAACGCTACAGCCCCGAATCCGGTTACGAACCGCGATTTCGGCAAGACGCTCGGTCGTGTACTCCACCGGCCCTCGTTCGTGCGGACGCCGCGGCTGGCGCTGCGAGCGATGGTGGGCGAAGCGGCGACGCTGATCGTAACGGGTCAGCGCGTGCTGCCCAAACGCCCGCTGGGATTGGGCTATTCCTTCTTGTATCCCAATCTCGAAGCGGCGCTGGGCGAGATTATCTCCTGATTATTTACGGTCGCGGCTCGGCGTCTCTTGTCTCCTCAATTATGGTTTTGCTGGTTTTGTCCACGGCGGCGAGCGCCGCCATGGACTTGGCGAAGATCGAACGCAGGATCCTAAAAGAGCCGACTTATCGATCGAAGCCGAAATACTGCCTGCTCGTTCTCGGCCCGGAAGCGAAGACGCGCGTTTGGTTGGTGCAGGACGGCGATACGCTGTACGTCGATCGCAACGGCAACGGCGATCTGACGGAAGCGAATGAAAAAGTCACCGCCGAGAAGAGCGAAGACGCCGAGGAAGGCGTTTACACCTTCCAGGCCGGCGATCTCCGCGACGGCGAGCGCTTGCACAAGGAACTGAACCTTTACGTCATGAAGATCGATTACATGGCCGAGCGCGAGATCGCCGTCAAAAATCTGCTGAAGAAAAATCCCAAAGCGCGCGGCTATTTTCTTTTCCTGGACGTGGAGATGCCCCGCCGCAAAGGGGCCACGGCGGGAGGACGGGTCCAACAGCGTTCATACTCCGTTGATAGCACCGGCGTTTTGCAATTCGCCGAGCGACCGCAAGATGCGCCGATTCTGCACTTCGGCGGTCCATGGCAGGTGGCGTTGTTTGGCACGCAGTTCTTGACGATTGACCGCGAGACAGACGTGATTCTCGGTGTCGGCTCACCCGGCGTCGGACCTGGTACGTTCACCTGGATCGGCTACGAGAACGTCATCCCCACGGATAAATTCCCGACTCTGGATGTCGTTTATCCGGCCAAGCGGCCGGACGATCCGCCGCTGCGCGAGCATTACGAGTTGAAGCGGCGTTGCTGAGGAGACAACCTGCACGGCCCCGTTCGGGTCCCCAGACCGCCGGCATCGGTAATGCCAAAGTCACCATCGCTTTCGACAGCTGGAAGGACGGCGCCGTTGCGCCGACGCATCACGAGATTCTCGTTGTTGCTCCACGTTCGCCGAATCTCAAACTGGAAGCCGTGTCCTCGCGGCTCAAAGGCGAGTTGATCCATCCGAACAAAGCTGCTGTTCTCGCCGCCATTGATTTTTCCCCGGATGGCAAGCGCATCCTGGCCGGCGATTATCCCGGCGGCGTGATTGCGCTGTGGGACGTGGCCAGCGGCAAACGGCTGACCACCATCGAAGCCGGCTACGGTTATCACGGCACGCCGAACTATTACGCCGTTTCGCCGGATTGGCGAACCGTCTTCGCCTGGCGCGAGAAACGCAAAGTGGAGCGCGTGGAGAAGGACGGCAAACGGATGAATCGCTGGACCTTCGGCGGCGAGGTTCGCGCTTGGAGACTGGACGATGGCAAACTGCTGCGGCCGTATAAGCGGCAGCCGCAAAGCAATGTTCGCGTCATGGAACTCGCTCCGGATGGAAAGACGTTTTACACCTCCGATGAACTGCCCGGCACTTACGAGCGCCGCCCCAACAAACACGCCTTTAGTTTGTGGGACGTGCAGACCGGAGCCTATCGAACGCTGGAGGGACTGGATAGTAATGGTGTTTTCTCGCCCGACAGCAAAACGGTGGCGTTATCCACCCAGAATGAGGGCGACTACTCCCATGAGGTGAAGCTGATCGATGTCGCCACCGGCCATGAAAAACGGTCACAGCAGAGCGCGGATAAGCATGTTTGGGTGAGCGCCGGTATGTTTTCGCGCGATGGCCGCTTGCTTTTCGGTTCGGAAGGGGACAAGTCGAGTTCCCGGTTGAAGTGGTGGGATACCGCCAGCGGCCGCGAAGTGGCTTCCTTCGATTGTGAGAAAGGGGATGGCGCCGGCTTCTGCGGCCTGTCTCCCGATGGAAAAACGCTCGTCGCCCGCACCTGGCAAGGAGACAAGAGGAAGCTATTGCTCTTCCATGTGCCGGAGAAACGCCTGGTCCGAACGATCGTCGTTTGCGAGAATACCGAAGGGCAACGCGCGATCGCATCCCGTCCGGCCTTCAGTCCCGATGGCAAGTGGATGGCCGTCATCACGCGCCTGGTTCCGGAAAAGAGGGTCGGTGACGACCTCGAGCCGGGCGATGTGCCGCAGCCGCGCATCCTATTGATCGAGACGGCCACGGGAGCAATCCGCGAAACGATGATCGCGCCGCAAGCCTTCGCCAACGCGGTCTGTTTCAGTCCCGATGGCCGCACGTTGGCGACGGGCGGCCATGGCCGCGTTCTGCTCTGGGATATGACGAAAATGCCCGCCCTTACAAGTCGATAATCCGAGCCGCAAGCATCCGCGAGCGGTTCCGCCTCCGCTCGCGGACGCTTGTGGCTCGGAAGGCAGAACATCACGCATTCCAGCCCGCGCGTCAGTGGACAGCGATTTCAGCGTGCCGCATCCTTCGATTCATGCCACGAACGTCAGTTCGTCTGGCGAAACCGCAATCATCCCGTCGTAGAGAACATCGCATCCTGTTTTCGTGGCCAATTTGCGGATGAAATCAATAGCATCCTGATTGCGGATATATGCCTCACAAACGATAATGCCTTCCTCCTCGATCCCAAGCCGCCAATCTTCGGGGATGTTTGTCCCTTCCACGCCTTTCTCCGCCAGCAATTCTCGCACGGTTGCCATGTCAAGCGGACGCACCACCACAGCTCGGGCGCACCATCGCTCTTCCGCTTTTCCAGCTTCATCACACCCCTATCTTTCTCAAAATGGCCTACATACAAGTGATGGATCATGGTGCTAACCCCGCTGCTTGACGATACTCGGTCAGAATCCGCCTCGCTCCCGCTGTGATTGGCATCAGGGTATCCGGTGCGTACCTGATTGCTTCATTGTGCAACCATTGAGCGGCGGCAGGACCCCGCAAATTGGAAGGCGGCTGCAAAGTCGCTTCGAGGTATTCATGAACAATCCCTGCATCCATGCGATCCCGCAACGTAGCTCGGCCCCAGGAGGGTACTTTGCCCATCTGGGGATGGGCTGCATCGAAGATACCATGATCCAGAGCAATGCCTGCTTGACGTTCCTGGCATCAAGGTAGGATTGATGTTCCCGCCAATCTGGGTTGAGCGAAAGCGAGTGAACGGCCCTTCAGCAACACCTGGGTAGTTGCGGATGCCGATCATGTCGTCCGGCACTCCCAACTGCCGCATCCGATTCCCCACCACTCTGTTCAAGTCATTATAGTAGTGGGTGGCGAAGTCGATGGCATTTTTTGGCGACTGATAAGGACCAGATGCCATCCCAGGCACCCTTTATGGAAGTTCCTGTTTGCGGTTTAGCGAGCAAGCGCAAGCGGCATTTATGAATACCAATCCGCGCGCATCAGCGGCAGACCGCTGACGCCGCGATCCGGCTTGACGAGTAAAGTCTGATAGATACCCCCGCGCCGCCCGGAAACCATCGACGGAGCCGGCCATGTACAAGCGCCAAATGCGATAGGTTGTCTCGTTGGTGAGCCGCTTCGCCTCGTCGGCGCGTGCCTCCAGCCGGCGCAGCCAGCACTTGAGCGTCAGCATGTAGTGTTCGCGCAGCGCCTCCACGTCGCGCACTTCCAAGCGCGCCTGCTCCGCCGCTTTCAGCGTGGCGTGAATCGCTTTCAGTTCGCCGTCGGGAAAGACGTAGCGCTGCGAGAACGCTTGGCCGCGCGGTTTGCGTTCCCAACCGCTTAGCGCGATGCCGTGATTGAGGAAGACGCCGCCCGAGCGCAGCAGCGAATGCGCTTTCTGAAAGTAAATCGGCAGCATCTTGCCGCCGACGTGTTCAAACATGCCGACGCTGACCAGTTTATCGAACGTGCCGGATACCGCGCGGTAATCCTGGTATTCCACGCGGCAGCGATCCTGTAAACCGGCCTGGCGGATGCGCTCCTGCGCCAACTCAACCTGCTGCCGGCTCAACGTGATGCCCAGGGCGTGAACGCCGTACTGCTGCGCCGCGTATATCACCAGACCGCCCCAACCGCAGCCGATATCCAGCAGACGGTCGCCCGGCAATAAACGCAATTTACGACAGATATAATCTACTTTTCGCTCTTGAGCGCGGTCGATGTCGTCGCCGGGGTCGGCGAAGTAAGCGCAAGAGTAGATCATCCGCCGATCGAGCCATAGCTGATAGAAGTCGTTGGAAACGTCGTAGTGATAGCTGATGGCTTGGCTGTCGCGCTGGGGCGAATGGACGGCGCCGGAGAGCTGAGCGGCCGAGCGGCCGGAGCGCGGCCGTTCGCCGCCCGGTAGCGCGAACAGACGCCTCAGCCAGCGCAGCCGCTGACGCCAACCGGGACGCATCTCGTAGAGATAACTGACGACGGCGAAATAAGCGTGAATGTCGCCTTCAATGTCGATGTCGTCGTAGATGTAGGCTTCGCCGAGCGTGTAGGGGCGAGGCGGCCAGAACATCTTGCGAACGGCGCCGGGATGCTGCAAAACGAGCGTGAAACGCGCCGGTTGGCCGGCGTCCGGCTCCCAAACGGCGCCGTCCCAGGCGCGGACGGCGAAGTCGCGCGGACCATAGCCGGCTAACACCTCGCCCAGAAAAGCGAAGCTAGCTTCAACGGCGGGATCTTTGGTAATCATAAAAATCCCCAGAGACGCAAGGAAAACCCCATCATTAAACGATTTTTTCTTCTCTGTGGCTGTGTGCCTCTGTGGTTAGTGGCTGTGTGCCTCTGTGGTTAATTGTCTTTCTGACTCCGAAGGCGGAGCGATGGACGGAGCGAAGCCCTCGCGCTCTCCCCAGCGTCGATCGGCCCACAGAGCGAGTAAGGCGCACGCTAAGCCCGCCGTCCAGCCGGCCAGCACATCGCTGGGATAATGGACGCCGAGATAGGGCCGGCTGACGCCGATCAGCAGCGGCAGCATAAAACCCGTAGCGACGATCAAGCCGCGCACGGCGCGGCGGCGCAGAGGACGCGCCGCCAACAGCGCGAGCGTGCCGTAAATCGCCATCGAGTTGAGCGAATGGCCGCTGGGGAAACTCGGCGTATGCGGCCGGTCGATGAGCTTCCAGGCCACGTCCGGCCGTTCGCGCCGGACCAGACGCTTGACGGATTCCGCGATGCCCAGCCCAAGCACAGATGCCAGGAGCATCACCAGCGCCGTGCGCCGCCGTCCGGCCAGGAAGAAAAGGATCGTCGCTATCGCAACCACCGCAATCACCGTTTTGGGATCTCCCAAGTGCGTGAAAAACTTCATCGCCACGTTCGCTGCGGTCGCGTGATGGTTCTCGAACCAAAACAGGGTGCCTTCGTCGGCGGCTTGCACATATTCCACTAGGAAACTCCTTGTTATCGCTAATCACTTGCTTGGCAACGCATTGCTTGATCGCTCCGATGCCTTCCGCAGCGGCGGCCGCGGTCTTCTGCTTCCAGGCGCGCACGTCGGCTTGCAGCACTTCGATCGCCTTGGCTCAGTTGCACGTCCTCGCCGCGCGGCATCTGTCCCGGCTTCGGCCAGAGAATGTGATCCGGCACAGCGCCGTTCAATTCCATGTCCGCGCCGCTGTCGACCAAATACCAACCGCGGAATGGCACGCGGAGAACGCCTACGTCCATGATGAGCTCGGCTCCCGTGCTGATGACGCCGCCGGCCGTGGGCATGCCGACGAGTTGGCCGCGTTTCAGCGTCTTGATGGCGTGGCTGAAAATCTCGGCATTGCTGAAGCTGTTTTGATTGCACAAGACGACGATGGGTTTGTTCCAGGTGGCGTAAATTTTGCGATCGTGCGGATAGCCCGCTTCGCCGCCGCGCGGCACGGTGATGGCGTGAACCGGCTGCGTTAGTGCCGTCAACAGATGGTCGGCCGTGTTGCCGCCGCCGTTCTCGCGCACGTCGATGACCAAGCCGTCCTTGCCCGCGCCGACGGCGTACAACTGCTCCTCGAACTTGCTGAAACTGACAGCGTCCATGACGCTGATGTGCAAATAGCCCAGCGTGCCGTTGGAGGCGCGGTCCACGACGCGGCGATTGCCGTCCAGCCATGCTTGGTAAAGCAAGGGCTGGACCTGCAGGTACGTAATCGGCCGCAGCGTCACCTCGCGCTCCTTGCCGTCGCGTGCCGCGCACGCGCAGCCGCACATCGCGCGGCAGCGGGCCGTTCAGCACGCGCGTCAAATCCATGCCGCGATCAATGGCGGTATCGTCGATCTTGAGGATCACTTCGCCCTCGCGGAGCCGGCTCTTTTTGTGGCTGGCCGGGCCGCCGGGCAGCACGTCGCGGATTTTCAATCCCGGTCCCTCGAAGTCCGCTTGGAAGCGCACGCCCAGATGAGCGGTCGTCTCCGACCACTTCGGCTGCCTGCGTGTCTGCTGACGGCGGACGTAGCGCGACGTAGCTCTTGGTTGCCCGGCGGATAGAAGCCCAGATGCGAGCCGTTCAATTCGCCGAGCATCAACTGCACAACCGTGGTGAACGCCTCGGCGTCGGGCGCTTCGGCGGCCATGTCGGTGTATTTGCGGCGAATGGCCGGCCAATCGCGGTTGCCCAGCCGCTCGTCGTACCAGGTATCGCGCATGGTGCGCCAGCACAGATCGAAGGCCGCCCGATTGCGCTGGCTCAGATCGACGCGCTGAAGTGCCTGGAAACGATAGCCGCCGGAAGAGTCGCCGGCTGGCACCGGTGTTGTCGCCGGTCTTCGCCGCGCTCGGCGTGAAGCTCGCCGGCAGTCCGTTCGACAGCCAGACGATTTGATTGCCCTGTTTCAACCAGCGTGCTTGAGTGCCGGTCTGCGGCGTCAGCAATTTCGGCTTGAGATCGTCGGGAATGTCCACCGTGTAGGTGCCGCGCTGTCCCTCAATGGACGCCGTGAACGCCAACTTGCGCGAGTCCGGCGACCAAAACAGTCCGCTCTCCGTCGCATGCGGGATCGAGATGCGGCGGATGCGGCGATGGATTCTCTCGAAATCGATGACCACTTCCGGCTTCCGCGTCTGCTCCGGTGGAACCGGCGTCTCGCCGGTTCCGGTCGTGCGCAGGCTTATTGCGCACTTTGTTGATCTTTTCCAGTGCTTTTTCCGAGAGCGCGTTCGCGGCTGCTCTTCTCGTCGTCCTCGGCGCGGAGCCAGACATAATGAATGTCCACTTCCGTCAAGCCGCGCCGCCCGGTGAAGGCGATGAGCCGGCCGTCCGGCGACCAAACCGGATGGCTGTCGTTGTAGGGATGGCGCGACAGGTTGAACGGTTTGCGCGAGCCGTCGATGGGAAGTAGCCAAATGTCGCGGTTGAAATCGCTATCGCTCTGGGCGTAGACCAGCCATTTGCCGTCGGGAGACCAATCGTATTCGAGTTCGTTCCACGAAGGAACCAATTTACGGGCATTGCGGCCGTCGGCATCGGCGATCCACAAATCGCCGCGGCCGCGCAGGTAGGCGATGTGCGAGCCATCGGGGCTGAATTTCAGGTCGCTCTTGACCTCGCCGTCCTCGGTTAGGCGTTCGATGGTGAGCGATCCGTGCTGCCACCAGTGACGATTTTTGTCGCTGCGTTTGCTGGGCACGGCTCGATAGATGTCGCAGCGTGCATCGCGGTCGGCGACGAAAAGCAGCATCCGGCCATCGGGCGAGAAGACGGGATGTCTCGACCCGGCAGCTAACGCAGCCGGTTCGCCAGCGGCCGTCACTTGCCGCGGCTCGCGTAGTTCGGTGTCCATAACCCACAGATCGCCGCCGGCGATGAAGGCGATTTCTAGGCCGTCCGCCGTGAACGCCGCTTCACTCGCTTGCCGCAGCACGCGCCGTTCGATGCGATCCTTGGTCGGGTCGCTGTCGTGCCGAATATCGATTCGCCGCGGCGATTTGGGCTGACCCGGATGGTAACAATACAGATCGAATAAGTGGCGGAATACGAGTGTCGAACCGTCGCGGGATAGGCAGGGAAAGACTACCGAATCATCGGTGAAGTGCGTCAACTGTTGGCCTTCGCTGCTGTCGAGATCGCGCTCCCAGAGATTAAAGGAGCCGCCGCGCGCGCTGACGTAGTAGAAGCCCTTGCCGTCCGGCTTCCACAGCGGCCAATTGCAGCCAGTGTCCTCGGCGAGCAGACGACGAAACGTCTTACCGTCGAGATCGTACAGCCAAATCTGACTCGCCTCCGAGCCGCGATAGCCTTTGCGCCACCAACTCGGCCCTTCGCGCGTGAACAGCAACCGCTTGCCGTCTGGCGATAGCGAGCCATTCTGTCCGTAATCGTCGAACAGCAGTTGCTCGGCCTGGCGCGATTCGGTGCTGATGGTGAAGAAGCGTTCGGGATGACGCCAAAAATGATCGCGGCCGGCGTTGACGAGCAGATGCCGGCCATCGGGACACCAATCTTGCAATGTGTGTCCGGCGGTGTGGTAGGTCAGTTGCCGAGGCGTGCCGCCGTCGGCGGGCATGACGTAAACCTGCGGTGAACCGCTGCGCTCGCTGATGAATGCGAGTTGCTTACCGTCGGGCGAGAAGCGCGGTTGACGGTCGCGCGCCGGGTGTCCGGTCAAGCGCCGCGCCACGCCGCCGCTCGTCGCCACGCTCCAAATGTCGCCGTCCCAATCGAATGCCAAGGTCTTGCCATCGGGAGACAGCGCGGGGCGATTGGCGAGACGAATAACATCGGCGGCGCGGCCGGGTGCGGCGGCCAACATCAGCGCGGCCATCAGCAGCGACAGACCGGCGTGCTTCACGGTGCATTCTCCAAGAAGGATTTTCGCCGAACAGCGAGCAGTGTCAATTGTCCCTGTAGCGGGCGGCCCGTTGCACGGCCGCGCTCGGTTGCTCATCCTCGATCAGACTGTCGATCTCGCGCCGCGTCTGCCGCAAGAGAAGGCCCACCAGGCTCTCTTTGCCGACCACGGCGATGAGCATACCCAGAACGCCGATCACCCAGCGAGCATGGGCGATGTTGAAGAACGAGAACGTCGTTGACGGACGGATTCTTTCTAGCCATATCGGAACCTCCTTGTTCCTTCGGGTCGAGGAATGATAGCCCGTATGCGGCAATTGGGGCAAGAGAAGTTTTCTGTACGGATCAGAGCCGGAAGCGTAAGCGACGGAGACTCTCCCGTCGCTTACGCTTCCGGCTCTGACAAGTTTTGTCCACTAACCCCATAGCGAAAAGCGTGCGCATCGGTCAAGTTGACGGCAGTATCATACAGAGAGCAATGTATCCCCGCATTCGAGGGTTGCCGTCATGCCGCCGCACTCCGCCGCCTTTCTCCATCACTTGCATCGTCTGGTCGGCTCGTCGGCGGCGGATGCCGAACTGCTTCGCCGTTGGGTCGAGCAGCGCGATGAGGATGCGTTCACGGCCCTGGTGACGCGGCACGGACGCATGGTGCTGGGCGTTTGTCGCCGCGTACTCGGCAACAGCCACGATGCTGAGGACGCTTTCCAGGCCGTTTTCCTCATCCTGCGCGCAGGCCGGCACGCTTCGCCATCCCGAAGCGCTGGCGGCTTGGCTTCATGGCGTTGCCGTGCGCTTGGCGGGCAAGGCTCGCGCCGCCGCTGCGCGCCGTCTGGATGCCGACTCCGTTTCGGCCGCGCCGGAGCCATGCGATCCGCATCCCGATGCGCTCGATGTTCTCAGCGCGCGGGAACTGCTGTCGCTGATCGATCGAGAGATTGCCTCCTTACCGGAGGTATATCGACTGCCGCTGCTGCTGTGCGATGTGGAAGGACGCACACAACCGGAAGCGGCGCGGCTGCTCGGTTGGACGCCAGGTTCGCTGCGCGGCCGACTGCTGCGCGGCCGAACAAAATTGCGAAAGCGATTACTCCGCCACGGCGTTGCCCCGGAGACGCTTACCGTTTTGCTCGCCGCCGGTCTGACGCAAGCGAATGCGGATGCGGTGGTGCCGTTGGCGTCGGCGGCCAGCGTGAGCCGATTGGCGACGCTGTTCTCGACGTGTCCCACGTCCCCGGCGATTCCGATGGCGGCAGCCGAGATGGCGAAAGCAGGACTGCGCGGCATGATGCTGGTGAAGCTGAAACTGCTGTCGGTCGTGTTGTTGACCACCGGCATGTTGACGGCGGGCGCGGGACTGCTAGCGCGAAATGTCCTCGTTCCGCAAGGGGCGGAAGAGCGCACGGAAAGCAAACCGCCCTCGATACTCAAGACGGAAGAGCGCACGGAGAGCAAGCCGCCCTCCCCACCTGCGGCAGCTCCACCGCAGCGAGCGAACGACAAGTCGCGCATTCGTCTGGATCAAGCCGGCGATCCTCTGCCGGATGGAGCCGTCGCACGGCTGGGCACGATACGCTTTCGCCACGGTGGGTTGATTGAAAACCTCGCGTTCGCCGCCGATGGCAAAACGCTCGTCTCGTGCGGCGCTTTCGATGGTATGCGTTTCTGGGACGCCGCCACCGGCAAGGAAATCCAGCGCTTCCCCGAACAAACACGCGCGCACAGCATCGCTCTTTCGCCGGATGGCAAACTGTTGGCCGTCACCGTTCGCCGCGAGAATCCGAAGGATGAACCCATCGCCATCCGCGATTTCGCCAGTGGCCGATTGCTGCGGCGTTTCGGTCATCCGCAGACTCCCGCTAAGCTGCTCTTCTCGCCGAATGGTAAGGTACTCGCCGCCTTTGAGTGGGATAAGGTCATCGAATTGTGGGATCCCTCAACAGGACATCATCTGCATACGCTCAAGGGTCACACGGATCGCGTCTGGTCTGTCGCCTTCTTTGCGGACAGCAAAACACTTATTTCCGGCAGCGATGACAGAACCATGCGCTTCTGGGATCTCGCCACGGGCAAACAGTTGCGGCAAATCCAACACGATCAGAGGGTCGGAAAAATCGCCCTTTCCTCCGATGGCAAGCTGCTCGCCTCCATCGATCTGCATTTGGAGGAGGACGAGGGCGGAGGCGCTTGGCTACCCGATCGCCATGTCCGTTTATGGGATGCGGGGAACGGCAAGGAACTGCGACAACTAGCTATGCCGGCGAAAGAACTCGCCCCGAAAATGCCATCCGGATTCTCCAGTCTGCGTTTCGCCCCGGATGGAAAAACGCTTCTCACCGGCGGCGATGACGGCACACTGCGCATCTGGGATCCCGTGACGGGGCGAGAAAATCGCCGTTTTTCGGGCTTCACGATATCTCCGGGTATAATGCAGTTCGCGCCCGATGGAAAAAGGTTAGCTGTCGAGGATGGTGCTTCGACCATTCGCCTGATCCGCCTCGCCGATGGCAAAGATCTCGTGACGTGCCAAGGACACCATAGCGGCGTTTCTTCCGTCCTCGTTACACCGAACTGTCAAACGGTTGTCACATCCAGCCGCGATGGCACGCTGCGTTTTTGGAATCCGGCGACTGGACGCGAATCGCACCGGCGCTCGGTGGATGCGGATGCCTACAATCCCCTCAAGTTTCTACTTGACGGTCAAACCTATCTCACAGCCGGGAGCAAGCAGACGCTTTACCTTCACGACTTGGTTACGGGCGAGAAATTGGCCGCCCTCCACGGTCATCAATCACCCTATCCGTTCGCTCTGTCGCCGGATCGAAAGACACTTGCTTCGCTGAACGCCGACAAGACAGTCCGCCTGCTCGATCCCGCCAACGGCACGGTTCGGCATAGGCTGATGAAAGTGGAACACGATGTTTACGGGATGTCCTTCACGACGGATAGCCGTAATCTCGTCACCTGGGATGCCAATCGAATCGTGACGGTCTGGGGCGCCGCCAGCGGCAAGAAACAGCGGCAATTCCATGTTTCCTACGAAGGTCCGAGTTTGTACACGGCAGAACTCTCACCCGATGGCCGGTTACTGGCTCTCGGACTGCAAGTTCCCGATGGAAAACAGGGCATTCTGCCGGTGCTGGAAACAGCTACTGGTAAGGAAATCGCGCGCTTCATCACAGGTAAGGATGGCGCCCAGACGCTGACTTTTTCGCCCGATGGCAAGAGTTTGGCCTGGGGCGGCTGGTTTCAGGGAACGATCTATATCGGCGAAATCGCCACAGGCGGCGAAAGGCGACATTTTGTCGGTCATCGTGGGATGGTCGATGCCCTGGCTTTTTCGCCGGACGGCAAAACGCTGATCTCTGGATCGAACGATACTACGGCTCTGGTCTGGGATCTGACCGGCCGGCTCGCGTCCGATGGAAAAAATGACAGGCGATTGTCAGCGGAGGATCTGAAACAACTCTGGGACGCTCTCGCCGCGGAGGACTCGGCGGCCGGCTATCGCGCCATACAAGCATTATCTGCCGATCCCGAACACTCGATTGCCTACCTCCGGCCGCGCTTGCACCCCGTTGCCATCGCGGACGAGGATCGTCTGAAGCGCTGGATCGCCGACCTCGATAGCGAACAGTTCGCCGTCCGCGAGAAAGCGGCGGCGGAACTGGAAAAGCTCGGCGAAGCGGCGCTGCCCGCCATGCGGAAAGTTATCGAGAATCAACCCACGTTGGAGACACGGAAGCGCTTGGAGCAATTGATTGAGAAACAGAAGCGCGAGGAGTGGTCGCCATCGTCGGAGCGGCGGCGTCTGTGGCGATCCTTGGAAGTGCTGGAACGCGTCGGCACGGCGGAAGCGCGGCGCTTGTTGACGACGCTGGCCAATGGCGCGCCGGGAGCGTGGTTGACCTGGGATGCGAAAGCGGCTCTGGAGCGCCTGACGAAACGACCGCCGGATGCAAGATGAAACAGAGCCGCGACCGTCAGGGAGCGATGGAGCCAACCACTCCCTTACGGTCGCGGCTCCGATGGAACATCGGGAGGAACGAGTCGCTCAAACAGACTGCTCATCGCCGGCTCATAATGTTTCCACCGCGCCACCGAGCGCGTATACAGCGGCTGCCGTACTTGTGTGACGCTGGCCGTACGCACCGGACGCTCGGTGCGATGGAACTCCAAGCAAGCCGGCTCCCATTCCAGACCGCAAAACTCCACTAAACGCCGCGCCACGCCCTCCAGATCGGCGACCGTGTCCTCATAGGCGACTTCTAGCAGAGGCACAGGCAGCGTGGTTCGCCAATGCTCCATCAAACGCTGATATTCGTGGAAGCGCGCAGCGATGTGATCGAAATCGCTGGCCCAGCGAATTTGCCGGAAATTGGTGATCCAGCACGACACCGCCACGTCGCGCAGATCGCGGCGGCAGTGGATGAATTTGGCTTTGGGAAACAGAGCGGCCAACATGCCGACATACATATAATTGTCCGGCATCTTGTCCACGATACGGGTCGCCGCGGCGTTCAAGTCGCGCAGCCGATCGAGGTGCCGTTGGCCGACGGCGTGGATCGTTTCGCGGTCCAGGCGAGCCAGGCAGGCCATCTCGGAATCGGTGCTTTTCATCACCGACGGCAGCGACTCGAACCCCTCACGCGCAAAGCGCAATTCGCCGGCGCCGTAGACCTGCGAATGACTGGCCAACACCTGCTCGACCAGTGTGGTCCCCGAGCGCGGCAGACCGACGATGAACACCGGAAGTTCGCTGTCCAATCCCAGACCGCGGACGCGCTCGAAGAACGCGGGGGTGCAAGTGGCCAACATTTCGGAAACGAACTCGCTATGTTTTTCGGGATCGTAGCTGTCGCCGCGTTTGCGCCAGTTGACCAAAGCGAGGGCGTTGCCCTCGCGGAGATGCTCTGCTGCCTCGGCGTATTCCTTGCGTGAATCGAGCGCCTGCGCCAACCCGAAGTGTAGGACGGCGCGTTTGCCGTCGAGCATGTCCGGTTCGGCAAGCTGTCGGCGCAGCGCGGCCAGATCCTCATCGGGCAGTTTGCCGCGCAGCAG
Organism: uncultured Planctomycetota bacterium; assembly: GCA_963835245.1. Taxonomy (GTDB): domain Bacteria; phylum Planctomycetota; class Planctomycetia; order Gemmatales; family Gemmataceae; genus JAJPHU01. The sequence continues at coordinate 518,714 of CAWIEZ010000008.1, read as the reverse complement.
CGTCGCCAACTGAGCTAGGGCGCCGGCGTGATTCGGTTCGTGGCGCAGCGTCTCTCGAAACGACGCTTCCGCCCCTTGCAGATCGTTTAACTCTTCGAGCAGGGTGCCGAGATTGCAGTGGGCGGGAGCGAAGTCCGGTTTGAAGCGTATAGCGGTCTGGTAGAGCGTTTTAGCCTCCTCATCGCGGCCTTGTTCGTGGCGAACAAAACCAAGACCGCTGTATGCCTCGGCACAGGCGGGATCGAGGCGCAGCGCGATCTCATATTGGGCCACGGCTTCCTCGTAGCGATCCTTCTCGCAATGGGCGCTGGCGAGATTGCAGTGGATGCGCGGCGAAGCGGCGTCGCGCGCCAACGCCTGTTCGTACCAGGCGATGGCTTCGGGTATCTTGCCTTCCTCCTGCAACAACTGGGCGATGTTGTTGTAGATCATGCCGATCTTGGGATTGAGCCGCAGTGCCTCCGCGTAATGGCCGCGCGCTTCATCGAGCCGTCCCATTTCGCGCAGCACGTTGCCGAGATTGCTGTGCGCCTCGGCGAAGTCGGGGCGCAGCTGCACGGCCTGCTGGCAGTGCTGGAGCGCTTCGGGCAGCTGTTGGCGTTCGCACAGCAGTTGGCCGAGGTTGCTGTGCGCTTCGGCCAAGCGGGGATCGTGTTCGACCGCCAGACGGAAATGATCGATGGCCGCCGTGAGGTCGCCCTGAGTGCGTAGGGCGTTGGCGAGGTTGTTGTGGGCCATGGCGAAGTTCGGCCGCAGCCGCAGGGCTTCGCGGAATTGTTCGACAGACTCCGTCACCTTGTCGCTTTGCAGCAGCGCCAATCCGAGATTGTTGGCGGCTTCGGGATACTCCGGTTGCAGCCGCAGAGCGGTGCGGCAGCAGTCCATCGCCTTGTCGAGCTGGCCCAGCGGCGCCAGACTTCGGCGAGATTGGCATAGTAGGCGGGGACATCCGGCCGTAGAGCGATGGCGCGGCCGATCAACTCGGCCGCTTGCGGGTGCTGCCCCAGCTGGTGAGCGACGACGCCGAGCAGGTGCAGAGCGTCCGTGTGATTGGGATTGCGGCGAGAATCGCCTGGTACATCCGCCCGGCCTCGCGCAACTGGCCGAGTTGATGCTGGCGGACGGCGACATTCAGTGGGTCTTCCATAGTTTTCAGTTTTCGATTTTCGGTTTTCGGTTTTCCGTTTTCAGTGTACAAGGCAAACTTATCACTGAAAACCGAAAACTGAAAACTGAAAACCGATCAATTTTGTAGTAGACCGTCTAGTTGATTTGGGTGGGTCTTTTCCGTCGCCGCAATCGTTGCAACGAAGGACGGGCGCGATTGCAACGAAATTAGGCGAGACAGGACAAGAGGTTGCGCGTCCGGCGGCAATATCGTTGCAACGATGCGCAATCGTTGCATCCGGGGTGGGGGAACGATGCAACGATTGCGCGAGCGGAAAAGACCCACCCAAATCAACTAGACGGTCTAGTAGGGTGGGTCTCGCAAGCTCGACCCACCACGCCTCCGCATGCCCCCGGTGGGTCTCGCAAGCTCGACCCACCCTACAACTGAAAACTGAAAACCGATTAGATTCCTTGCACCACCTCCGGCGTGTAGGTGATCTTCACATGCGTGGGATCGCTGAAGGTCAGAACGGCAACGAGGAAGTAACGCACTCCCGGCTGCCAGGTTCCGTTGGGCGGTTCAATGTTGATGTACGGACTGCCGTTGTAGGTGCCATCGGCATTGGTCACGGTCACGCCGGTGGGCAAATTGTTGAGAACCAAGGCGATCGGTCCACTGATGGCCGAGCCGCTCTCGTTGATGAACAACGCCGCCTGGATGTAGGTGCCGCGTCCGCCGAACGGATCGCGGTAGATCGGCGTCTCGAACAATCCGACTTCCCCGGTGATGTCCTTGGTCGGCTGGCCGGCCACGGTGGCGGTCAGCGTGAGGCTGGAACTGACGGGATTGGCGCTGCCGGTGTAGGCGACGCTGGCATTGTCGGTGATGACGGTGCCGCCCGCGGTGGCGGCGTTCACCTGCACGATCAGCGTGAAGGTGGCCGTGGTGTCGGCGGCCAACGTGCCGATGTTGGCCGTGACCGTGCCGGTCCCTCCCGCCGACGGCGTGCTGGTGGTCCAGCCGGACGGCGCGGCCAGCGAGACGAAAGTGGTGTTGGCCGGCGTCGCGTCGGACAGAGTGACGTTGGTGAGGTCGCTCGGCCCGTTGTTGCTGATGGTGAGCGTGTAGGTGATGTTCTGGCCGGCCTGCACGCTGCTGGGGGTGGCGCTGCCGCTGAGCAGCAAACCGCTCTGCGTGGCGCCGATGTCGATTTGGCCATTGATGACGCGAGCCATGCCGCGTTGATCGGTGGCGTCGGCGGTGGAGACGCCCTCGGCGGCGGCGATGGCGGCCACCGGACTGCCCGCCGCCGTGCTGGCATCGCCGGCGTTGAGCGCGGGACTGTTGGCCGCCAAGGGCAGCGTGTAGGTCAGACCGCCGTAATTAGCCGGCGCTTGTCCCGTCATGGTATAGCTTAAGAAATTGTTGTTCGTGTTCGATGGGGCAAACTTCGGATCGATAGGCGCGGCGTCGGTGCCGACCTGATCGCCGTTCGTGTCGTTGGTCAACGTGCTGCCCGTGCCGTCGCCGATGAGGTCGTGATCGCTGGTGGCGGCGGTGTCGTAGAGGTCGTTGAGCAGATCGTTGGGCGAGCCGCTTTGCTCGCCGCTTTTGGAATTGGTGAACAGTTGATCGAGGGCGATGATGGTGTTCGCTAGTTTGAGCGTGTTCGAGGAAGCGTTGTAGACGCCTCCTCCCTGGCCTCCCGCGGCGCCGCGGTCCAGATAGGCGACGAGGTAATTCCAAGCAACGGTGTCGTTGGTGAGAGTGAGAGCGCCGCCGGTGGCGAACATTCCGCCGCCCTGAGCGACGCCGCCGCCGCTCGAATCCTTGCTGGTGCCGACTGCGGTGCCGGCGGCGAGAACATTCTCGGCGAAGGTGGAATTGAGGACGTTGACGGTGCTGGCGGCGGCATACAATCCGCCGCCCTGAGCGTTGCCGCCGAGTCCGTACTTGGCGTTGCCGCCGGCGTTGCCGCCTGAGGCGTCGCCAATCCCCGCCACGTTGCCGTTGCCCTCCAGTGTGGAATTGAGCACGGTCGCGTCGCCGCTGCCGGAGACGAAGAGTCCGCCGCCTTGAGCGTCGCCGCCGGCCCCGAAGTTGCTGATGACGTAGCCTTTAGCGGACACCACGCCAATGCCGCCGCTGCCGCCGTTGACCACGTTGAACGAAATGTTGGCGTTGGTCGCGGTCAGCTTGTCATTGACGACGGCCGCGCCGCCGCCGATGGAGATGCCGCCCGCGCCGGCGGCGCCGTTGGCGGCGCCGCCCTGTCCCGCTCCGGCTGAACCGCCTGCGCCGCCGTAGCCGCCGTTGAGAGCGATGGTGGCGGTTTGGCTAGCATTGCCCAAGGTGATAGCGAGATTGCTGCCCGAGGCGAAGACGCCGCCGCCTTGAGATTGACCGCCCGCGCCGCCATTGCCGCCGGCGCCGTTGGTGCCTCCGTAGCCGCCGTTACCGCCTCGACCGGCAAAAAGCGTATCGGCATTGATGCCCGCTGTGGCCGTCCGGGTACTGGGGACGGCCGCGCCGCTGGTGAGCGTGAGAGGAGCGGAGATGACGTAGACTCCGCCGCCCTCGGCCGCGCCGCCGCCGCCGCCCGCGCCGCCGATCATGTGGGATGGATTGGCAGCTGCCGAAGTCCCACCGCCGCCATTTCCGCCGAGGCCGGCGTTGGCGCCGTTGGCATCGACCTGGGCGCCGCTGGCAATGGTCACGCTGCCGCCCTTGACGAACAGTCCGCCGCCCAAGGCCGCGCCGCCGGTGCCGCCCTGTCCGGCCGTTTTGCCCTGGCCGCCTCGGCCGCCGGTGCCGCCGCCGCCCGCATCGAGAGAATTGTTGTTGACCAACGCACCGTTTTCAACCGCGACCGTGGTGTTCGAGGCATACACACCGCCGCCCTCGGAATTGCCGCCGGCGCCGCCGACGCCGCCGACGCCATAAATACTGCTGGCATTGTTACCGGCGCCGCCGTTGCCGCCCCTGCCGGCCTCGGCTTCATTGACCTGAACGCTCGTCCCATTGGTGAGAGTGAACGACCCGCCTTGGACGAAGATGCCGCCGCCCTGAGCGGATCCCCCGCGCCGCCCGCGCCGCCATTGGGGATCTTCGACGTGCCGGCGGCGCCGCTGTCGCCAGCGCCGCCGAGAAGGACGTTATTGCTCACCGAGCCGCCCGACACCGTGAGCGTGGCGCCATTGGCGTAGATGCCGCCTCCTTGGACATCGCCGCCAAGCACCAAGTTGCCGGCGCCCTTCGTCGTCTGCTTCGTCAGTTGACCGCTGCTGTTGTAGTATTTGGCGACCTGAGCGCCGATGATGTCGCTACTGAGGCTGAGGGTGCCGCCGTTGGAGTAAATGCCGCCGCCTTGGCCGCTCACGCTGCCGCTCACCTCGTTGCCGCCGACGATTACCGTGTTCAGCGTGAGGTTGCCGCTGTTGTAGATCGCGCCGCCCTGCGCGTTGGCACCGCTCGCTAGTCCCTTGGTCAGCGTAAGGTCTTCCAATGTCAGCCCCGCCCCCGAAGCCACGTCGAATAGACGACCCAACGAGGCGCCGTTGATCGTCGAGCCGTTGCCCGCGATGGTCAGATTCGTCGCCGTAATCACCGGCAGCCCGTTGGCTCCGTTGGTCGTGTTATTGACCCCACTGATGGTGTAGGTGCTGTTCGTCAGGTTGATGGTGTCGCCGCTGCCGTCGGTGTTGGCCTGGTTGATGGCGGCGATCAATCCGGCGGTGTCGCCGGCATTGACGGTGATCGTCGAGAGCGCGATGCGCTCTTCGAGATAGTCCAGCGTGGGGATAAACCGACGCCGTTGCGGACGAGAATGTTTCCTCTGAGAAGATTTACCAGCGATCAATCGACGAAAGGATGCGAGCCACATACGAAGAGTTCCTTCCAAAAAGTCTACGTTGACCCAGAAATCGAAATACCTCCGGCGACGACACTGCCGCCGGAGTCGAATCCTTTCCTTCCTGCACGAGCCGTTCGCTAGCCGTGCGCGCAGAATGAACGATCCCCAGATTCCACGACAGAACACGGGGGAAGTTTCCTTATCCGGCGGCATATCGCGCGACGTGGCGCTGGAGCCGTCCGTGGAGACAGATTCATGCGGCGCGGCGGGCAAAGACGTTGCGAGTCTATACCCCTCAGTGGGTAAAGGCACCGGCATGTGAAGAAGGAGTATATGTGCAAGTTTTGATGGTGTCAACTCAATTCGGGAACTTGGTCAGATTGGGCGAATGTGTTAGCATAGAGAGATCGAGGACCGCGCGGAGGGAATCGACATCGTGTTCGCCAACATCGGAGCCAACAGCCATTGGATGTGGAACGTGGCCGGGCTGCTCCTCATCCCGGCTCTGGTGGTGTTGAACGGCCTGTTCGTGGCCGCCGAGTTCGCTCTGGTTTCGGTGCGCAAGACACGCATCGAGGAGTTGATTAAGCACGGCGTCAAATCGGCGCGTTCGGTCGAGTCGGCGATGAACCGTCTGGATCGCTCGATCGCGGCGACGCAGCTGGGCATCACCTTGGCGAGCATCGGTCTGGGCTTCGTCGGCGAGCCGGCGCTGGCGCGACTGTTGCGGCCGCTGAACCGTTATCTGCCCGTCGATTGGCGCGGCGTGGCCACCGATTCACTGGCCACGGTTGTCGCCTTTCTGCTCATCACTTACCTGCACGTCGCTTTCGGCGAGTTGATCCCCAAGTCGCTGGCTCTGCAAACAGCTGACCGCACGTCGCTGTGGCTATCCGGCCCGTTGAACGTCTTCGCCCGGCTGAGCCGTCCTCTGCTGCTGTTGATGAATGGCACCGCCAACTTCATCCTCCGCCGCCTCGGCCACCACGCCGTTTCCGGCGAAGCGATGGTTCACTCCGTCGAAGAACTAAAACTGCTCATCGAGGACAGTGAGGAGGCCGGCATCCTCGACGCCGATCAGGCCGAGTTCGTACAGAACGTCTTCCGTTTGTCAAACAAGCGCGTCCGCGATTGCATGGTGCCGCGCGACAAGATGGCCGCTCTGGAACTGAATACGCCGCCGGACAAGGTGCTGGAAGCCGTCCGCAGCGGCGCCCATACGCGCATGCCGGTCTACGAGGGTCAACTCGACAACATCGCCGGCATCGTCAACACCAAGGATTTGTTCTATCTGTTCAGTCTCCAAGGCGTGGTGATTGTGCAGGACGCCATGTATCCGCCGCTGTTTCTCAAGCCGGAGGAGAGCATGGCCAATGCCCTGCGCCTGTTCCGCAGGGCGCGGCGGCCAATGGCTCTGGTGCGCAACGAAGACGAGACGATTCTCGGTCTTATCACTCTCGAAGACGTGCTGGAAGAGATCGTCGGCGACATTGAAGACGAACACGATCGTCCCACGCCGAAAATGCCGCGCGGCCGTGGGAAGAAGAACTAACCACAGAGACACAGAGACACAAAGAAAAACAAGAAAAGGAAGAGAGGGACTAGAACATCTCTTATTTCTCTTCCGTATTTCTTGTTTTTCTTTGTGTCTCTGTGTCTCTGTGGTTAGTTCTTCTCTGCGTTGGCCACGCCGAACTCGGCCGGCTGTTCGGCAATCGTCACGTTCAGTTCTTTGCGTTGGCCGTCGCGCACGACGGTCACGCTCACCGGCTGATTGAGCGGCAGAGCGGCAACAACCGTTTGCAAATCGCGGCCGTTTTCGACCGGCTTGCCCGCCAGCGACGCAAGGACATCGCCGTCCTTGACTCCCGCCTTGGCAGCCGGCGAACCCTCGAACACCTTCGCCACCAACACGCCCTTCTGTTTGTCCGAATCCCCATCCTTGATTTGCACGCCGAGATAACCCCGATGCACCGCGCCGTCCTTGAGCAATTGCTGGCTGATGGTGTGCGCCAGGTTGGAAGCGATGGCCAGGCCGACGCCCTGGAAACCGCCACTGCGGCTCTTGATCGCCGAATTGACGCCGATCACCTCGCCGCGCAGATTGACCAGCGGGCCGCCGCTGTTGCCCGGATTGATGGCCGCGTCGGTCTGCACAAAGTCTTCATACATATTCAAGTGAACATTCCGTCCCTTGGCACTGACGATGCCGGAGGTGACGGTGCCGGTCAGACCGAACGGCGCGCCAACGGCCAACACGCGATCGCCAATTTCCATCGCCGAACTGTCGCCGAACGTCAAATGCGGCAGCGGTTCTTTGCTGTCGATGCGGACGATGGCCAGGTCGGTCTTGGGATCGCTCTTGATGTCCTTGGAAACGAATTTGCGGCCATCATGCAGCCCGACGACCACCTCGTCGGCGCCGGCGACGACGTGATGATTGGTGAGGATGACGCCGTGCGGATCAATGAGGAAGCCGGAACCGAAGCCGTGCTGGCGCGGCATGTCCGGCACATGATCCGGCATCTTGGGAAAATCCTCGAAGAACTTGCGCAACTCTTCGGGAAGTTTCTCGTTCGACGAGCCGGGGAAGGAGAATTCCTTGAAGAATTTGTGCAACTGCGGAGCTTGCTGCCGCGAGTCGGATGCTTGTTGGCGCTGCGGGGCGGCAGTTTTCGATTCGATGCTGACGACGGCGGGCAGGACTTTCTTAACCACGTCTCGATAGGAAGTCATTTCTTGCGGTACGGGAGAGAGAGTTTTGCCCTCTCCTTTGAGGAATGATCCGCCCAGAATGGTTCCGGTCAGAACGGCGGCGGCGAGGCTAAACGCGGCAAGGCTCTTTCGTTTCATGGAGTGTGATCCTTTCAGAAAACGGCCCTTTCTCACACCGGCGCGCAGCGCGAGCGGGGCACAAGGGACCAAAGGTTGGGTATCCGTGTGGAAGAGGACCGTTCCGAGGCTGGCTCGCGGTTGGGATTTGGCTGCGGGCCGATTGCCGTGGACCCCTTCTATTTGTTCTACGCACGATGAGCGGACGAGGTTCGCGGATCGAGAGGATACTACGGAACTGTTTCCATTCGCGCCGGATACCGAGCGAGACGTGCCAGGCAAGCCTTGGCTTCGCGCGTCAATCGTGCCTCGACCACTCCGCCGGCCAGCCGTTCCAGCAGATGCCGCGCGGACGGCGTATCGATGTGTTCCAACACGTCAAGGATGCGTAGCATGCGTCTCCCCTCCGCAGTTGTGTCCCACTCGTTGAAAAGAGCGAGGATATGCTCGATGCGCCGCCGCAACTCCAAGGAAGGGCGGTCTTGCCTAAGCGTTTTACGCAAAACGGACATGGCCCCTTCACCGCAGTTGAGCAGATCGTTCTGGGCCTTCTCGCGCGTGGCAAAGTTGTCGCTGTCGAGCTTGGCGACGAGGTCGGCGACACGCTCCACCGCGATCGGCTTCACCGGATGGAGACTGTCCTTCAACAACTCGACGGCCCGATCGGAGGCCAACACCAGATCCCAGATGTCCTTCTCCACTGAGGCGGCATCCGTGCCGTTGAGTTTCGAGAACAAGGTGTTGAATTGCTCCTTCGATAAACGGAGTCGCGGCTTGTCGCCGGATTGTCCTTCGTTAATCCTCCAAATCAGAGCCGTTATGTCGTCACTTCCCGATGCCAAGCGTTTGCCGTCAGGAGAGAAAGCCACGCATGAAATCGCGCCCTGATGGCCCTGCCATTGCCGTTGTTGTTTTCCTGTCGCCATATCCCAGAGGCGGATGATACGGTCGTGGCCGGCTGAGACGAGGAACCGGCTGTCCGGCGAAAATGCGGCGCACAGCACGGCATCGCCATGCCCCTCAAAGGTACGCACCACCTGCCCCGAAGCCGCCTCGCGCACCTGGACGACCTTATCTCTCAGCGTGGCGATTCTTCGTCCATCCGATGAAAAATCGGCCGGCACTTCCGGGGAATAGGTGATGTTTCCCTCCCGTGTGCGAATGGCAAAGCGTTGTACGCCCTTGGCGGTGTCCCACAAAACAAGGTAGGCATGCGCATTGTGGTAACAGGCGACAATCAGCGCCTTGCCGTCCGGAGCCAGAACGAATTCCGAGTATTGCTCTAAGGAAGAGGCGAACGGGTTGGGTTTGCCTTTGAACGGATGAGGGCGGGTTTTTCCGGTATTCGCATCCCACAGAACTATCCGCGCATCGCCAAGGTTCGCCGCCAGCGTTGTTCCGTCGGCACTGAAGACCACGCGCTGACTTGTCCGACCATTTACTGCCAGACGGTCAATTTCTCCCAGAGGGCGGAGACGGCATCCACTCTTGACGTCCCACAAAGAGACTGGCTGCTTCGCGCGGCACGAACCGGCCAAGGTATTTCCATCGCGAGAAAATGCCAAGCAACGAACGGCTCCGCTGCCTGTGGAAAAGGTGCGAAGCAGCTGCCCCGATGCGGCGTCCCAAAAACGGAAGTTCGGCTCATCGCTCGCCGTGGCTACCGTCTTGCCAGTCGGGGGAAAAGCACACGGATAGAACGGGACGGTTACGCCGGAATCTTTCTGTACCGATGCGCGCGATCGCGCCCGGCGGCAGCGGATCGCCGAATCGGTCGGTGCGCGGCGGCTCGGCGAGTGCCGGTTGCACCGATTCCAGCAGCAATCCCAAACCCATCGCCAGCCCGAGGAGTTGAAGGCGTGCGGACATGACGATTCCTTTGAAGGAGAAACGCGCGCTTACAGAATGCAAAATACAGCATGCGGAATGAAAAACCAATCCTGTCTTTCATTCCGCATTAGATTCGTCGCTCAGCCGCAATATAAGGTATGCTACCCCAGTGATCAGCAATAATCTCCCCCACTGCCCTAGCGTCAACGATGTCAGGGCGAAGAAGCCGCCGACCGGCCGACAATACAGCACTCCCAGATAAACCAGCAACGCCACCGAGGCCAGCCAGCGAAAACGATAATCGCCGTCCCCCAGGGCGCGCAGCAGGGTCGTCAAGCCCAACAGCACCAGCAGCGAGAGCAACAAGGTTCGCTGGGTTGGTATATCGTCATGCCAGATGCGGTTCGATAGCCACAGCAGCAGCAATCCGGCGACGCCGATCACGAAGCCAGTGCGGAGAGCGAACGAGCCGATGTCGCGGAGGAAATGCACAGACGAGGCGGCGTCCGAACGGCGGCGATCGAGCATGATGAGGAAGGTCGGCACGCCGATGGTCAGAAAATTCAACAGCGTCACCTGACGCGGCAGATACGGAAAAGGCAGACCAAACACGCCGAGCGCGCCAACGATCAGAACCAGCGTGAAGACGTTCTTGACGAGGAACACCTTGCCGGCGCGGCGCAGATTGCGAAGGATGGTACGGCCTTCATCAAGCGTTTGCGGAAGCAGTGCAAAATCATTCGTTTCCAGGACGATGCCGGCGACGTTCTTGCTGGCGGCGGCACCGTCGCCCAGGGCGATACCGAGATGGGCGCGCTTGATCGCCAGCACGTCGTTGACGCCGTCGCCGAGCATGGCGACGCGGTGGCCCTGTTTTTTCAGAGCGTCGATGATTTGCACCTTCTGCGCCGGCGCCAGCCGACCAAAGACGCAGCGCGCGCGGATCAGTCCGCCCGGATCGGATGCCGCTTGCAATTCCGCCCCAGAAATTACCGGCGTGTCGGATAATGCCTTGATGGCGGCGGCGTTGCTGTCGGCCGTCAGCGGCACGACGGTGGCATGCACCGTATCAGCGTTATCGCCGGAGAGAATCTTGAAGCGCATGCCCTGGCTTGCCAATTCCTCCAGGACGCGCCGCGCTTCGGGACGCAGTTCGTCACGGAGGGCCACAAGAGCGAGGGGGCGCAACACGAAGCCATCCAGCGAACCGGCGAAATCCCGCTGGGGAGGATTCACCGCCTCGGCGAACAGCAGCACACGCAAACCGGCTTTGATCCACCCGGCAGCTAACGCAGCCGGTTCGCCGAGAACAGGCGAACCGGCTGCGTTAGCTGCCGGGTACAACGCCTCGCATGCCCCCAATACCAAGACATGCTCCGTCGCTCTGTATCGCACGCGCACAGCACTGTATCGGTTTTGCGACTTGAACGGTAATTGATCGAGCGGTTCCGCCGTCGCTTCGCCAAGCGCCGTGCGTAGAGCGGCGATGTTTTTGTTGGAGCGATCCAGCGATGCCGAGACGAACCAGCGCAGCCGCTCGCGGATCGACTCTTCCGACATCGTCTCATCCAGCACGCACAGTTTTTCCAGATGCAATCGATTGGTCGTCAGCGTGCCGGTTTTGTCCAGGCACAGCGTATCGATGGAGGCCATCGACTCGACGGCGCTCAGGATCTGCACGAGGGCGCCGCGCCGGCTCATGCGCACGGCGCCGAGGACGAAAGCGAAGGTGGTCATCACCACCAATCCCTGCGGAACCATCGACGTGATAGTGGCCGCGATCATCTTCCATAGATCGGCCCGCGCTACGTCGCCCAGGGCGTACAGTCCACCGTAGCCGAGACAGAAGACGACGGCCGCCGTGGTGAGAAGGGCGAGGAGACGATTGATACTGTGCTGGATCGGACTGGCACTGCGGCGATAGGAACGAGCTTCGCCGGCCGTGCGCTGAGCGAAGGAGGCGGCGCCGACGCGCTCGGCGCGATAGCTGCCCTCGCCGGCCACGCAGAAACTGCCCGATAAGAGCGACTCACCCGGATGACGAGGCACCGGATCGGATTCGCCGGTCAACAGCGCCTCGTCCACTTCGAGGAAGCGCGCCTCCAACACGGTCCCATCGGCCGTCACGGTATCGCCGGCAGACAGCAGCAGCACATCGTCGCCCACCACGTCGCCGGAGGCGATTTCCTCAACCCGGCCATCGCGCAGCACACGGACGCGCGTCTCGGCGAGCAGCGTGAGGCGGTCGAGATGGCGTTTGGCGCGGATCTCCTGCACGAGACCGAGAAGCAGATTCGTCAGGGCCATGCCGCTGACGGCGAGCGCATCGCCGTATTCGCTCAGAAGGAAAAGAGCGGCGGCGGCGGGCGCGACGAGAGCGTTGAAGAGGGTGAAGACATTGCGGATGGTAATAGAGACATATTCGGCGAAGCCGGAACGGACCACGCGATTGATGTCGCCGCGCGCGACGCGCTCGGCAACCTCGGCTGCCGTCAGGCCCAACAACGGCGTCTGGCTCGCCATGCCCTGGCTCATCTCCGCGCTCCCCTTCGGGTCGCGGCTAAACGGCGTATTGTTTAGCCGCGACCCGAAGGGGAGCGCGTTCGCGGCTACACGAAGTTATTTTTGAGCAGCTTCCAACCACCTCAAATAGCTCGCGCTCAAATTGTGCAAGACGCGGTGGCGAAAGCCCAGTTGTTGCAGCGTCGGAATTTCCATTTTGGCATCCTGCCATGCATTCAATCGATCGACTTCCGCGATCCACTGCTCGCCGGGCACGGCGATGGCGCGGGCGGCCTCAAAGTGCCGCCGTGCTTCGTCGCAGCGGCCGGATTCCAGCGCCAGCCAGCCGCGCGTCAAATACCAATCGCCGCGCTGCTGTCCGGCGATCAGGGCGGTGCCGATCGCTTCCATTCGCCAACGGCGTACCCAATAGTCGGACGCCAACTGCGGATGCGGTAGGGGAAGGCGCGGTATGCCTGTCAGCGGCAGCGCTTGGGCCAACAGCACGCGACCGACCGATTGGGCCGTCAGACGCACGGGATCGAGAAGCGCCGTCTGGCTCGACGAAGGCTGCCCAACGCCCTGGAGGGCGTCGGCCAAAAGGCGATCCGCCTCCTCGTAATCGCCGCGCGCCGCCGCTAAGCGCACGTACAAATCCAAATCTTCCGGCCGAATCGCTTTGCCGGGCGTGTCTTCCGCATCGGGCAGAAGTTCCCGCGCCTTGTCCAGCCGGCCCAGATCGAGCGCCACGGACGTTATCCGCTTGACGATGGCCTGTTCGTTTTGATTGAAGACGCCGACATTCTCCTGAGCGGCCTGCTCCAGAGCGGTCAGGGCCGTCTCCGTCAGGCCCAATTCCAGGGCGATTTGCACTTTCTCCAGTCCCGACTTGGAAGCTGAACGCAACTCGTAGCTATCCAGCTGCCCGTGCAGTTTGGCGTCCAGGCGCGTCAGTTCGGTAGACATGCGTTCGAGTTGCTGGTTGTACTGCGTCACCGATCCGCCGGGCGGCGGGGCGCCGCCGTCCACTTGTCCAGCGCTTCGCGTAGATGTTGCACCGCCGCATCGAGGTAGCCGAGCTGGGGTTGGGCATACATATCGTATAGTGCCCCGTGAGCTTGCGCTAGTGTCATAGGGTCGAGATCGGAAGGAAGACGCAAGCAGTTTTGGAAGGTGGCGGCTATCTGCGTGCGGCGGATAGCCGACAATTGCGGAGCCGACGTGCGCAGATTGTTTTCCAGCGGCTGAAAGCCGAGGCGCTGGTAATCCTGGCCCAGCCGGTAATACGTGGAGGCGTCTTGGGGATTGGCGAGCAAGGCGCGGCGCACGGCGCGAACGGCCAAATACAGCGACGAGGGCGGCTCAACAGGTCGGCCATTCAAAAAGGAATCCAGGGCGCGCATCGGCAGCATCTCGGACTCGTTTCGCGGCCGACCCGGCTGCATCGCCTCCGGCGGGAAGAGATCGCGATACGTACAACACCAACTCAACGTCAACAGACTGTTGGGCAAAGGTCCGTACGGCAGCGAAGCGGCGACGGCTCCGGCCGCCATGCCTCCCTGCCAGGCGCGAGCGTCGAAGTAGATCTGCCGCCTACGCCGCGGTTCTTCCAAAAACTGAAAACGCGAATCGTAAAGGATGACGGTGTCGCGGTCGATGGACAGCGGCGGAGCCGGCTGCCACCAGGTTTCCCACCAGGCGCGCGGCGCAACCGGCTCCGGGCCACGCGGCGGCGCCGTCTCCGCTTTCGGGCCGAAAGCCACACGCTTGAGATCCAACGCCGGCACTTTCGCGGCGGGCGACCCCTCAGCCGACTGCCGATCGCGCCAAGCAAAGATGGCGATGCGCCCCTTCAAATGACACAGAATCCATTCGTCGGGATCGCCCAACAGCATCACTTGAGCGATCCGGTCGGGCTTGTGCATGCTGATGTTATCGAAGATCCAGTAGTGGACGCGGCGATCGCGGAGAACCTTCCGCCAATTCTTTTTCAAGACGATGGCGTCATCGTCCACGTTGGACAACTCGCCGACCATCTGTTCCAGTCCTTGCCGAATGGTCAGGTAATCCTCGGCGGCTTTACGGAAATGCTGGAGGCTGTGATCGAGAAAGGCGCGCTCGCCGGGCGCGAACCAGGCGAGGTAATTGGCGACCTCGTGTTGCATGTTGAACCAGTGCGGCTCGTCGAGCCGGCCGGCCTGCCGCCACTCGTGAATGGTCTGGGCCATCGTTTGCAGCGAAGGATCGACGTGAACGTGCCAGCCGAGTCGTCGATACTCGCGCGGCTGAGCTTGTAGCCAGCCCGGCACGGTGGCGATCAGCAGGGCCAGAGCGGCCCATACCGTCAACACCCGTCCGCCCAGCGACCAGTACCGCCAGCCCTTCGTCAGAGCCGGCGTCGAACCGAAGCGTCCCGCGGCGTAGTCCAGCCAATTCAAGGCCATGATGGGGCCGGCCACGATGGCGAAGAAGGCGATGCCGCGGATGTTGTACACGCTCAACAGGGCGAAACCCAACCACACGAGCAAACGTCCCCGCGATGCTCGGCCGAACGCCGGCACGAACGAGGCCGCGCCGAGACCCAGCAAAACCCAGTAAGCCAAGCCCGCCACGCTCAGGCCGATGTACGGATCGTAATACTCTTTCCACAGAGGCGACAAAAAGAGCAGGTGGAACTGCGGATCGTTCTCGATCAGGTCGCCGGCCGCCGAGAAGCCAAACTCCATCGGCAGCGTGAAGGCGCGAACGTGATGCGGATTGAGCAGACACGCCGCCAGACCGATGGCGAACACTAGGCCGAGCGAGCGCAGCTCGCGCGGGGCTGGCGCATCCGGCTCTTTTTCGGGTGAAGAGAGCCAGTCGCTGGAGCAATTCGCCCAGCAAATACAGAGCTATCGTTAACGGTCCCAGAAAGAACCACGAATCGCAGTTGACCCACAAGACGAACAAAGGCGGCAGCAGCCAGCGAGCGCGGGCAGCAGGAAGCAGCCAAAGAGTGACGGCAAGGAATAGAAAAGACAGTAAGGTCGATTGCAGAGGGAGGCGGGAACTGAGTGTGAGAACGGCCAACGCCGTGCAGGCGGCGGGTATCCACAGACTTTGCCCCGCCCGGCGGCCGGTGCGCAGCATCACCTCGGCCAAGACGGCGATCAGCACGGCCTTGAAAATCACCACGGCGGCTCCGCCGATGGCGGGGAGTTGATAAAGTCCATACATCAGCAGAGCGAACAACCAAGAGTGATTGACGACGTAGGCACCCTCATCGGCGCGTGTAGACAAAGGGATCGACGCCGAACTGGTATCCGCCCTGGAGAATCAATCGTCCGGTGGCCAGTTGGCGGAAGAAATCGGTGTTGACTACCGGGAACAAGGCGACAAGGAAAGCGAACAACAGAACCAGCGCGACGAGCAGAGCGTCGAGCCAGCCGCGCAGCCGTAAAAACTTCGCCGGGTCCATCGCCGGCGGCCGGGGCAACGGCGACAGCGGAATGGAAGGCGTTCCCGTAGACGCCCCGCTATCGGGAGGCGTTTGGATGCCGGTCGTCGCCGGCGTTTCGGCATTGAAGGGCGGCGTTTGCGGATGCTCGGAAGGTGCCATGCTGCTTGGCCTCGCGGGTCAAAATCTCGGCGGAGTGTGGTGTCACCGTTCTTCAACGGTAGAGGGTCATTGTCCCACGGTCAAGCCGCCTCCATTGGGATTGAGGAGGAATGAGTGACAAAGCCGTCTTGAATCCTCAATCGTTCATCTGCCATCATCAATCAGGAATTTTGCTTCCTCTGTTCTGTTGGCGTCGTGAAGGAGACTACCGATGTCCTCGTCCTCGGATACGTCCGCTTCCACTCGGAACCCAACCTCAAGCGCACGTTGGTGGATTCTCGCCGTGGCGCTATCCCTTGCTTGCGCGGGGGGCTGGTATCTTTTCACCCATGGCGCCGAGGACAATCGCCCACGCATCGCCGCGCCGGAACTAGACGGCGGGGTCGCTTGGCTGAACACGGCCGAACCTCTCCGCTTGAAGGATCTTCGCGGTAAAATCGTCCTGCTCGACTTCTGGACGCTGTGCTGTATCAACTGCATGCACGTCCTGCCCGACCTCGCTCGCCTGGAAAAAAAGTATCCCAACGAACTGGTGGTCATCGGCGTCCACACCGCTAAGTTCGACAACGAAAAAAATACCGAGAGCATCCGTAAAGCCATCCTGCGCTATGAAATCAGCCATCCGGTCGTCAACGACGCCAACATGCGCATCTGGGAGGCGTTCGGCTCGCGTTCGTGGCCGACGCTCCGCCTGATCGATCCGGAAGGCTATCTCGTGGCGGGCGGCTCCGGCGAAGGACTTTACGACGCCCTGGACCGCGAGATCGCCCAACTCATCAAAATCCACAAGGCCAAGAAGACGCTCAACGAGAAACCACTTAAGTTCCAGCTGGCGCGCTTGCGGGAAAAAGGCGATAGTCCGCTGTTCTTCCCCGGCAAAGTGCTGGCCGACGCCGCCGGCAAACGCCTGTTCATCGCCGACAGCACGCATCACCGCATCGTCCTTACGGATCTCAACGGCAAAAAGATCGCCGTCGCCGGCGCGGGCGAAGCCGGCAAAGAAGACGGTCCCTTCGCCAAAGCGAGCTTTCACGATCCGCAAGGCATGGCCTTGCTGGGCGAGCGCCTCTACGTCGCCGACCGCAAAAACAACTTGATCCGCCTCCTCGATTTGAAGGCGCAAACGGTGAAGACCGTGGCCGGAACCGGCGCACAGGGGCAGGACCGCGAACTAGGCGGTCCCGCTCTCAAGACCGGACTGAACAGCCCCTGGGATCTGCTGCCGCACAAAGACCGCCTGTTTATCGCCATGGCAGGGCACCATCAGATTTGGATTTTCGATCCGGCGAAGGACACGGTTGTTCCCTTTGCCGGCACCGGCCACGAGAACATCCGCGATGGCACGCTGCTCACGAGCTGCTTCGCTCAGCCGAGCGGATTGGCCAGCGACGGCAAAACGCTGTGGGTGGCCGACAGCGAAGTCAGCGCCGTCCGCGCCATTGGGCTGAACGACGACGGCGAGGTCAAAACGCTGGTTGGCGAAGGTTTGTTCAAGTTCGGCGACGTGGACGGCGAGGCCGACCAAGTGCGTTTGCAGCACGCACTCGGTCTTGCCTATTACGACGGCAAATTGTATGTCGCCGATACCTACAACAGTAAGATCAAGTTGCTCGATCCGCTGAAGCGGACCTGCACGACGTTTCTCGGCGGCGAGCGGGGCAAGCCGCTTTTCCATGAGCCGGGCGGCATCAGCTACGCCGATGGCAAACTCTACGTCGCCGACACCAACGCTCACCGCATCCGCGTCGTCGATGTGAAGACGAAGACGGTATCCACGCTGAAACTGCAAGATGTCGAGGCACCGCATAAAAAAAACTAACCACAGAGTCACAGAGAACACAGAGAAATACACAGAAAAGAGAGAAATAAAATTACCATCCAAGAGGTCTCCCATGTATGCTCGCTTCTTTGCCCGTATTTTTCTTTTCTGTGTATTTCTCTGTGTTCTCTGTGACTCTGTGGTTAGCTCTTTACAGGCGGCGCAAGCGGAACGGCCCAAGCACGTCGCCTTCACGGTGCGTCTGGAGCCGGTCGATCCGTTTTCCGATCAGAACGCCGTCTCCGCCGCCGGCAAATTTGAAGTGCGCCGCGGTGAGACGTTCTTGGTGGTCCTTTCCGGCACGCCCCAAGCAGGCTGGCATACCTACCCCATTCATAAGCACACGGAAAAACAAAGCACGGCGCAGCTCAGCCAGGTGCGCTTGAAAGACAGCAAGGACTTCGCCGATCTTTGGCCCCTCGCGGAGAGCGAGCCGAAGCTGGTGACGCAGGAAGGCGATCTTGGCTTGGCCTACGAATACGAGGGACCGTTCACTTGGACGATGGAAGTGCTGCCGCGCCGCGAGGCATCGCCGGGAGCGCGGAACCTGGAAATCGATGTCCGCCTGCAAGTCTGCGATCCCAATGGGTGCCGCACGGAAAAGCAGACGCTCACCGTCCCCGTCTCGATTTCCACAACGGACGCGGTCGCCCCTATCGTCCGATGTCCAGAAGTTGCTGACCGATTACGACGCGGCGAACCGGCAGCGTCCGCAGCCGGGCGGAACATCGAAACTGCCGAGCGACACATCCAACCCGGCAGCTAACGCTGCCGGTTCGCCCGAACCGTTCGATTTGCAGCCTTACCAGGTCATCGATGGTCCATCGCTGCGGAAAAACTCCACAACGGGGACGAAGGACACCGGCTTGTGGGCCACGATTGTCACCGCCATTCTGGGCGGTTTCATCTCGTTGTTGACGCCCTGCGTCTTTCCCATGATCCCGGTGACGGTGAGCTTTTTCCTCAAGCAGAGCGAGCGCAGTCATCAGCATCCGTTGACGATGGCGGCGGTATACTGTGCCACCATCGTCGCCGTGCTGACTGCCGGCGGCATCGCTCTGGTTCACGTCCTGCAAGTCATCAGCCAGCATTGGATCACCAATGTTTTTCTAACCGGCGTCTTCGTCTTTTTCGCCTTGAGTCTGTTCGGCATGTACGAAATCGAGTTGCCGTCGGGCTTGGCCAACCTGACCGGCTCCCGCGAAGGCAAGGGTGGACTCATCGGCATCGTTTTCATGGCGCTGACGTTCAGCATCATCAGTTTCGCTTGCGTCGGTCCCATTTACGGTGCGTTCATTACGCTGGAGGCATCGCAGTCGGTGGTCGGCTGGTTGCAGCGCATTCTCGGCCCGCTCGCTTTCGCGCTGGCCTTTGCCTCGCCGTTTTTCGTGTTGGCGCTTTTTCCTAGCCTTCTGCGTTCCATGCCCAAAAGCGGCTCGTGGATGAACTCGGTCAAGGTGGTGATGGGCTTTCTGGAACTGGCGGCGGCGTTCAAGTTCGTCCGCGCCGCCGAAGTGAATATGCTGGGCAAAAGCGAGTATTTCACCTTCGATCTGGTGATGGGGATTTATGTCGCTCTGTGCGTGGCGTGCGGTTTGTATCTGCTCAATGTGTATCGATTGCCGCACGATCACGAGGCGGCGGAATCGATTGGCGTGCCGCGCTTGATCTTCGGCTTGATGTTTCTGTCGTTCGCTTTTTATCTGCTGCCGGGCATTTTCAAGGACGACAAGGGCAGATCGCAGAAACCGCGCGGCGTGACTTACGAATGGGTAAGTGCCTTCTTGCTGCCGGACAATCCGTCGGATTGGCGCATCGGATCTCCGCGAAGCATTTGCTCGCGCGGAGAGGGAGAACAAGCCGTTATTCATCGATTTCACCGGCCTGGGCTGAAACAACTGTAAATTAAACGAGAGCCGTGTGTTCTCGCAGCCGAGCATCGAAGGCATCTTCGGGCAGTTCGTGACGGTGCGCCTTTATGAGGATCGCGTCCCGGAGGGTTTGATGCAGGTTCCCGATGAGAAGGCGGCGCAGGATTTCGCTGGTGAAAAATTGGGCAACTATGCGCGGCCCTATTATGTTGTGCTGATGGTCAAGGGCAAAACGCTGACGAAGATCGCCGAATACGATAAGGGCACAATCGGCAGCGTCGCGGAGTTCGCCGTTTTTCTCAACCGAGCACTGGCGGCGAAGTAGCGCGAAACTACCAGGTTAAATAGAAACACGAAAACACGAAAGTACGAAAACACGAAAAAGGCAATATGAAGGGGCAGAAAGAGATATGCTTGGTTGCCGGTGCCGCCTTCTTCTTTTTCTTTTTTCGTGTTTTCGTACTTTCGTGTTTTCGTGTTTCTATTTAACGGCGAATGCGCGTATCGGGCGGTTGCCCGTCCTCTTCCGGCTCGACCTCGGCGGCGCGTTGGCGTAATTGCTCTTCTTCGCGCTCACCGGCCACGGAGTCCGAGAACGCCCGACCCCACAGCACATAATGGAAGAGCCCCAGCATCAAAATTCCGCCGCCAAACAACACTACCCACAGAAACAAGCCGCCGCTGATAAGAACCAGCACCAACACAGAAAAACCCAGCGCCAGGATGGTGAGGAAAAGGCTCAAAAACGCATGGCGATGCTGTTGCTCTGACGAGTAGTTGTGCGCCATCCTCTTCTCCTCACGAAAGGGAGTGCGGGTGAGAACACTAGCCTTTATAACAGCGCCGCTTCGCCTCCGCCAGCAACTTATCCGCGCGGGACGTTTGACGCCGCTCTTCGGCGCTGCCATAATCCCGCACATCGGATGCCGTTTTTGCTTCGCCTCTCTCTCGTGACAGGAGGATGACCGCATGGCCACCGCAACCCAACCAAAAGGCCGAACCATCAAGCCGCCCAAGGTCAAGGATCAGCCGCTCTTTATCGGCGGCAAATGGCTCGACAGCGTATCGGGCAAGACGTTTCCGACCCTCAACCCCGCCAACGGCGAAACCATTTGCCAGGTGGCCGAGGGCGATAAGGCCGACGTCGATTTGGCCGTCAAGGCTGCCCGCAAGGCGTTCGAGGAAGGACCGTGGCCGAAGATGAATGCTTCCGAGCGCGGCCGGCTGCTCCACAAGCTCGCCGATCTCATCGAGTCGCACAAAGAAGAGTTAGCGGCTCTCGAATCGCTGGATAATGGCAAACCGCTGCGCGATTCAATGGCCGCCGATTTGCCGTTGGTCATCAAGTGCTATCGCTACTACGCCGGCTGGGCCGACAAGGTCCACGGCAAGACCATCCCCGTTGAGGGTCCGTATTTCTGCTACACGCGCCACGAACCGATCGGTGTCGTCGGCCAGATCATTCCGTGGAATTTCCCAATGCTGATGCAAGCGTGGAAGTGGGGTCCGGCGTTGGCGACCGGCTGCACCATCGTCCTCAAGCCGGCCGAGCAGACGCCGTTGACCGCACTGCGCGTGGCGGCATTGGCGCAGGAAGCCGGCTTTCCCGATGGCGTCATCAACGTCGTGCCCGGCTACGGCCCGACCGCCGGCGCGGCCATCAGCGAACACAAAGACATCGACAAAGTCGCCTTCACCGGCGAACACACGACCGGCCAGATCATCATGGCCGCCGCCGCCAAGAGCAATTTGAAGCGCGTCAGTCTGGAACTCGGCGGCAAAAGTCCCAACATCGTCTTCGCCGACGCCGATCTCGATGCCGCCGTGGACGGCGCGTATTTCGGCCTGTTTTTCAATCAGGGTCAATGCTGCTGCGCCGGCAGCCGGCTGTTCGTCGAAGAGAAAATCCACGATCAATTTGTCGAAAAGGTGCTGAAAAAAGCGAAAGCGCAAAAAGTCGGCGATCCGTTCGACCCGGAGACGACGCAGGGTCCGCAGGTATCGCAAGAGCAGTGCGACCGCATCTTGGGCTACATCGATGCCGGCAAGAAAGAGGGCGCGAAGCTGTTGACCGGCGGCCAGCGCCGCGGCGAGCGTGGCTTCTTCATCGAGCCGACCGTGTTCGCCGAGGTCAAGGACGACATGAAGATTGCCCGCGAAGAGATTTTCGGGCCGGTGATGAACATTCTGAAATTCAAGGATGTGAATGAAGTGGTGCGGCGCGGCAACCAGACGTTCTACGGTTTGGCCGCCGCCGTGTGGACGCGCGACATCACCAAGGCGCATCGCTTGGCCAACGGCCTGCGCGCCGGCACGGTGTGGATCAATTGCTACGATGTGTTCGACAGTGCCGCGCCGTTCGGCGGTTTCAAGATGAGCGGTTTCGGCCGCGAACTGGGCGAGTACGCCCTGGAACTGTACACGGAGGTCAAGACGGTTTACGTCAATCTGGGCGAGTGAAGCAAAAAAAACTAACCACAGAGGCACAGAGGCACAGAGAAGACAAAGAAGAAAGGAAAAATAGAAGGGTATTCGGAAATTGCGTTCTTGGGTTGTTCTTCTCTTCTTTTTCTTCTCTGTGCCTCTGTGCCTCTGTGGTTAGTTCCTTTTCTTCTCAGGCGCACTTCGCGCCCGCCGCTGGGAATGCTATAACGCGATGGCAGATCGATTCCGTCCGCTGTGCCTCCCGCACGGCTCGGCGGACTTCGCGGATAACACAGGAGGAGACCAATGCGTTGTTACGGATTAGTCCTGGCCGCTCTGGTGCTGACGAGCCTGTCCGCCCGCGCAGCAAGGGCAACAAACGGCCGCCGCGCCGCCTGCCGCCGACAGCAAGGCGCTGGACGAGCATTTGAACAAGTGGGAAGCGGCGATGAAAAAAGTCGAGACCTTCGGCGCTCAGCTGACGCGCATCGACAAGGATCCCACCTTCGACGAAGTGAAAAAATTGACCGGCGTGGCCTACTACATGAAGGCCGGCACCGGCGCCAGCGCTCAGAATCTGGCTCTCTTGGAATTGAAACTCGAGGGTCAGAAGGAAGCCAAGGAGAAATTCATCTGCACCGGCACCTACATCTATCAGTTTTTGCCGGAGCAAAAGGAAATCCGCTACTACGAGTTGCCCAAGCCGAAGTCGGGAGCGGCAGCCGAGGACAACAATTTGCTGTCGTTGCTGCTCGGCATGAAAGCCGAGGACGCCAAGCGCCGCTACGAGTTGAAATTGGCCAAAGAAGATGCTTATTATATCTACGTGGACATTTCGCCGCGCACTCCCGCCGACAGATCGGACTTCCAACACGCCCGCCTCGTCCTCAACAAAAGCAATTATCTGCCGCGCCAGTTGTGGTTCGAGCATGCCAACCGCAGTGAGGTCATGTGGGACATTCCCAATCTCCAGGTCGGCATGGCGCTGGAGCGCCGCGTCTTCGATGAGCCGGCGACGCCGCCGGGATGGAAGAAGGTGGCCGGCGAGAATCGGCGTCAGATCGCTCGCCCGGCCAGTCCGACCACGCCTCCCGGTAGGTAAGGCGGTTTCTTCATCCTCTTGTGTGCGCCGTGGTTCGGCCGGATGACTTCGGACCACGGCGTTCGCGTGCGCCGCGGGCCGAGAAAGGAGGCCGTTGTCCCCGTGCCGGGGTTATAATAACAGGCGCTCGCGCCTCGGTTTCCCTGATCTTTCGCCGAAGGAGTTTGCCATGATGCGTCCTCAAGTGAAATGGCTCCTCACTGCGGCGCTGTCCGTCCTCGGGGCCGCGCCCGCTCTCGGCCAACAGCGCTTTAAGGTCGATTTCATCGCCATGCTGCAACAGCCCGTGGACACGCCCTTTCTGCTCGTCAATCCCAGTGTCAAAAAAGAAATCAAGCTGAGCGACGAACAAGCTGCGAAATTTCGCCAGATTGTCAAAGAGGTCTCCGATAAACCTCACACCGACATCAAGCAGGTGATCCAAGAAACGCACGATCAGGTCAACAAGGCCATCCCGGACATTCTCAACGCGGAACAGGCCAAACGACTCAAGCAGATCGAGCTGCAAGTCAACGGCGTCCTCTCCTTCAACAAGCCGGAGGTTCAGAAAGAGTTGAAGTTGATCGACAAGCAAAAGGAGGAGATCAAGCACATCGGCGACGATCTCAACAAGGACATCCGCAAGTCAATAGAGGACGCCGGTCCCGGCGATCCGCAAGCGGCTGGAAGCGATCGGCAAGATTCCCCAATTGAAGAGAGAGGCCGGACAAAAAGCCGTTGCCCTGCTCGACGACGAACAGAAGAAGAAGTGGGACGAGATGACCGGAGACAAGTTTGAACTCAAGATCGATACGCTGCGTCCGGGCGGCCGGCGTTGACGGGCATCTCTTCGTAGGTCAAGCTTTCCAGCCTGACGGTTACGGTTGTCGAGAGTCAGGCTGGAAAGCCTGACCTACGAGTTGCGGAGGATTTGTCGTGACCAATGAAGATCGTTCGCTGGCCATCTTCATCGACTTCGAGAATTTGGCCCTGGGTTTTCAGGGGCGGCGCGATCGTTTCGACATCGAGCGCGTTCTCGAACGCTTGGTGGAGAAAGGCAAGATCGTGTGCAAAAAGTCCTACGCCGACTGGAGCCGCTTCGCCAGCTTCACCACGCAGCTGCACGAAGCCGCCATCGAGTTGATCGAGATCCCGCGCCGCGCTCAGAGCGGCAAAAACTCCGCCGACATTCGCCTCTGTGTCGATGCCATGGACTTGGCCTATTCCAAGGACCACATCGATACGTTTGTCATCGTTTCCGGCGACAGCGATTTTTCGCCGCTGGTGTCCAAGCTCAAGGAGTTGGGCAAGCACGTCATCGGCCTGGGCATGCAGGAATCGACCTCCGATTTGCTGCGCGACAACTGCGACGAGTTTATCTACTACGAAGACCTCGGCCAATCGCCCACGCTGGCGCCGGCGCTGGACGCCCATTTGCCGGAGACGAAACGCAAGGGGTTCGCGTTGCTCTTGGAATCGCTGTTGGCCCTGCGGCGCGAAAACAAAGAAGTGCTATGGTCGTCGATGGTCAAGGATACCATGAAGCGTAAGAAACCGTCGTTCAACGAATCGTATCACGGCTATCGCACTTTCAGCGAACTGCTCGAAGACGCGCAAAAGGAAGGGCTGTTGGAATTGGAGACGGACAAGCGCAGCCGAACCTACGTCGTGACGCGCTTCGGCGACGAGATGCGTACCCAACGGGCCGACGACGCGCAGCCGATCAAGAAGAGGCCTCGTCGGCGACGCGGCGGCTCGGCCAAGAAGAAAACGCCGCCGCCCGCCGCAGTAGAATCGGCGAATGGTCCTCCGCCCGAATCCGCTGCGCCGAGCGAGCCGCCCGCGCCGGCGAAATCGACAATCGACGATGCCGACATTCGTTTTTGATGTCCGCCCGACGGATGCCGTCGCCGTGAGCTAAAATTAGAGCGTATACCGTTCTTACATGAAATAAGCTGCGTTCGTAGGGTGGGTCGAGCTTGCGAGACCCACCGGCCTGCATGGTGGGTCTCGCAAGCTCGACCCACCCTACAATTTGAGGAACACGCTATGAAATGGTTGTTGCCGCGTTTCGGTGTTTGCGCGCTGGCGCTGGCCGCTGTTCTGCCGGCGCACGCTGTCGAACCCTTGACGCACGAACAATTCGCCGATCTGCATTTGCTCATCAAACCGACTGAAAAAGAGGAGCGCTGGAATCGCATTCCTTGGCTGGCGAGTTTGTGGGAGGCACGGCGGCAAGCGGCGGCCAAGGGCAAACCGATTTTTCTGTGGGAAATGGATGGTCATCCGCTGGGCTGCACCTGAAACAATGGTGTCGCGGGCCGTGCGCTCGCTTTCGCCGACGAGGAAATCATTCGTCTCATTACGGAGGAATACATCGCCGTCACCGGCGACGATTGGTATCAGCGCCGCCGAAAGGATGCCGAGGGCGCCTTTTTCCGACGGGTCGCCGATCAGAGTCCGCAAAAGGGCGAGGAAGGACAAACGCGGCAGGGCATGTATTGCTTGACCGCTTCCGGCAAGTTGCTCGCCTACAAGAACAGTCAGGAAGCCGATAGCGTGCGCGAGATGCTCGAAAAGGGTTTGACCGAATGGAATCGTCTTCCCGACAGTGAGCGGCGAGCCGGGGCCGTCAAGGTGCCCGATCTCGGCAAGATCGATCGCCAGTACACGCGCACGCCGCCGGCCGGCGGACTGGTTCTCAACGTCTTCACGCGCATCCTCGAGCGCAAGCGCGATGGCAAATATGTTTGCGGCAGCTGTGCGTTTCCCGGCGGCGAATTGCCGGGACGCGATCATTTGTGGCTGAAGCGGAGCGAATGGCAGAGTCTCATTCCGGCGACGGCGAAGAAGGGCGAGCGGTTCGACATGCCCGCCGCCGTGGCGGATCGCTTGCTCCGCTATCATTTAGTGGACAATACGCGCGGCGAGCCTCCCTGTTGGGCGAGCAAGGATGTCCGCGCAAAAAAGTCTGCGTTGGACTGTTTTGCAGGCCGATGACGAGGACGTGCGTTTGCGTCTGGAGGGCAGCGTACTCTTGGCCACGGACGACAATGCGGCGAAGGCGGAGCGCGGCTACGAAGCGCGGCTATTCGGTTATCTGCACTACGATCGCGTCCGCAAGATCATCGACCGTTTCGACCTTGTCGCTGTCGGCGAGCATTGGGGCGAGGGCGAGTATACGGCGGGAGCGCGGCCGGGCCGTAAACCGCTCGGCGTCGCTCTGGAGTTGAGCAGCGGCGAACGCGCGGCGGACAAGGTTCCACCGCAAGCGGCCCGCGACCTGGAGGATTATTTAGGACACGATCGATAAGAAGAGCTAACCACAGAGACACAGAGACACAGAGAAAAAGGCAATAAAAAACATTAACATTTAATTGGTGCCTTTTTCTTCTTTCTTCTCTGTGTCTCTGTGTCTCTGTGGTTAGCTCTTTCATCAGAATGCAATCATGCCAAGAGTCGTCATCGTCGGCGGCGGGATTTCGGGACTAGCCCTTGCTTATCGGCTGCAACAACGGGCCGCGGATGCCGAAGTGATCGTCTTGGAGGAAAGCACGCGACTCGGCGGCACGATTGGCACGGAGCGGCGCGACGGCTTCCAAATCGAAATCGGTCCCAACGGCTTTCTCGATAACAAACCGTTTGCCCTCGCCTTGTGCCGCGAATTGGGGTTGGGCGAGCGTCTTATCGCCGCCAGCGAAGCGGCGCGGCGAAATCGCTATCTGTTCCTCGACGGCCGATTGCACCTCCTGCCGAACAGCTTGGCGTCCTTCCTGACCAGCGACGTTCTCAGTTGGCGGACACGGTTCCTTTTGTTGGCCGAGCATTTCCGTCCACCGCGCCGGCGCGGCGGCGATGAATCCATCGACGCCTTCGTCCGCCGCCGTGTCGGCCGCGAATTGGCCCAGACGTTGGCCGATGCGTTTGTCACCGGCATTCACGCCGGCGATCCGAAGTCGCTGAGCGTGCAAGCCGCCTTGCCGCGTCTGGCCGAACTCGAACGCGAATACGGCAGCGTCCTGCGCGGCATGGCCCAGAGCGCTCGCCGTCGTCGAAGCGAAGCCGCCCAACGCGGCGAACCGCCGCCGACCTCCGGGCGAATGTGGTCGTTTGCGGAGGGCTTAACTCTACTGATCGATACGCTCCGCGAAAGACTTCGTTTTGAGCCGCTGACCGGCATTCATGTGCGTACCGTGCGACGGATAGCGAACAACGGCTGGCGCGTGCAGAGCGAAGGCCGCGATGGCTGGGACGCCGAAACGGTCGTGCTGACCTGCCCCGCTCCTCAGCAAGCGCTCATCCTTGCCGAAGAAGACGCGGATTTGGCGACGGCCATCGACGGCATTGCGTACAACCGCGTCGCCGTCGTGGCGCTGGGCTATCGCGCCGCCGATGTGCCGGGCAAGCTGGATGGTTTCGGCTATTTATCGCCGCAACGCCAGCGGCGCGATGTGTTGGGCGTACAGTGGTGTTCGTCGATCTTTTCCCAACGCGCGCCGCCGGGCATGGTGCTGCTGCGCGCGATGTGCGGCGGTTGGAATCGACCGGAGATGCTCGACTGGGACGATGAGCGGTTAGTTCATGCTGTTCGCGGTGAATTGCGGCAGGCGATGGACATTGCGGCGGCGCCCGTCTTGTCTCACGTCATCCGCTGGCCGCGAGCGATTCCGCAGTATCATGTCGGTCATCTTGAGCGCGTTGCCTGGATCGAGCATCGGCTGTCGCGTCACGCCGGCCTGTTCCTGGGCGGGAATGCCTATCGCGGTGTGGCCCTCAACGACTGCATCGAACGGGCTGGTTTTCTCGCCGACCAAGTCATTCGGATGCAATCAGACTTGTGATGATCGATCTGCACTAGCAGATGGTTATGCGGTTCAGCGGCGACGCGCGTCGCTCCTTCGCGTCCACACGAGGCCCGAGCGCTCAGCAATGAAGGCGGTCATCGCGGACAATTCTTCAAGCGTGGTGCCTTCGTTGTCGTCGCTCAAGGTAAGGGAACGTCCCCCCTTAAACTTGACGGAGTACCAAGGTCCGTCTTGGCTGATGGACTCGCTCCGCTGGCCATTGGGAATGGTTTCGAGCGACGAAATATCCTGATACGAGTGATTCAGCGTGGCCCACGGCAGGTGTTCTACAATCCCGTCAGGCCCGATGATATCCCACGAGAACAGATAGAAAAGTAGCGCGGCAGCGTAAAGTACCAGACGCATGAGAGCCTTGACCATCAATCTGGTACGCTTGAGGGGCCGTCCCTGGAAAGGATCATAGCGGGTTCCCAACTCGGCATCCTCGCGCGTCCAGACCTTCCAAAGCGGCCGAGTAATGAGCGGAAAAGTCGCGGCAGTCATCACCACCACGGCACCGTAATGAAACGCCAAGATAGGTCGAACAACCCAAGGTCCGTGTCTGCCGCCGGGAACGCTAGGGAGGATCAGCGATTGAAGGGCGGGCAAGGCGAACCAAATGCACACACTTACGATGGCGAGAATCAGGAGGCTGATGAAAGCCCGCGAAGCGTCCACCGTAGTGAAGCCGCGAGAGCCTACGGAATTTTCTGCGTCAGACATGGCAGTTCCAAATTCGCCGAACTTGTTATTAGATGTGCGACCTATTACGGTTCACGCTTCGACCTGGCTGCGGTTTTTTTGTACTTTCATCCTGCCCGCATACTAAGCGGCCGCGGCCCAAGCGGCAAGCGGCGGAAGGCGAGGAAGCGGAACCACCTATCGCCCTACCCCACGAAGGGGCATCTGCGAATAATAAAAACTCTGGGCAACATCCTCTAGCAAAGGAAGAACGATTCATGCAAGCAGCACCAGGGTTGTTCGGTGAGGTGGCGCGGGATTGGCGGGAACAGCTGGAAATCATTGTCGAGATGACGAAGGAGATGAGCCGGCAGACCGATCCGCAGGAGATGAGCCGAGCCTACGGCCAACGCATGCAAACGCTGCGGCCGACCGATCGCATGGTGTCGATCAGTCGCCGCGGTATGAAACATCCGTGGTATCGCGTCACCCGCTCCTCGTCGTGGAAAGAACCTAATCAACCCCTGGAAAGAAGCGGATCGTTTGCCGCTGCTCCAGGGCGGCTTGTTCGCCGAACTACTCTACAGCGATGAACCCCACTTGTTCGATGACGTGAATGTGCCCGACGATGACCCGGCGGTGGATCTCCCCTCCGCTGGCCGTCTCCCAAAGATGAGCGTCATTCCAATCGGCGGAGATGGGCCCCGTTCCATCGGGACTGAAGGCGATGGCGAAAACATTCTCGCTGTGCCGGAAGCGCGTCGTTCCCAGCCGTGCGAGCGCTTCGGGCGGCAGCGGGTCGCCGTGGACATCGGTGCGTGCCGGCGGCGCGGCGAACACAAGCAGCGGTTGGCACGTCAGAAGAGCGAGCGCGAGCATCGTGCGGAGTCGAACGTGGACCACGAGCCGCCTCCTCTGAGGAAAGGGATGCGCTTAGCATAGGCGCGGCGAGGAGGGTTCGTCCAGCGATTAAGTTTTATCGAGCCGCGACCGTTAGGGAGCGAGAGCATGCAAATGGCTGGCATAGTGGCGGCAGGATAAAATAGCATGGATCGCCTTCTGGCAGGCACACGAGGGCTAGATCATGGATGCTCCCTGGGTTATGCTCGTCGCGGTTCTTACAGGCTTTATCTTGCTCGTCTGGTTCCTCATGCGCGATGTCCGCAAAGAACGGGAGCCTCGACGGCGCTGGTGGCAGAAAAAGAAGCGCGACAAGAAGGGTCGCCCCATCCGAATCAACGAGATGCCTTCCCAATGTCCCTGGGGAGGGGTTCCACCTATCCAACCTCCCCATTGTGGAGGGGGAGGAGATTGCGGCCGGTGACAATCTGATAAACTGTGGCCGCCACCGTCGCGGCTCAATTTTGTCCGCCGGCATGGAGTAGGACATCACTTCGCAGCGCTTTACCGCGCAGCCAGGGACGCAGCACGTCGCGGGCAAACCGCCGCGACAACGGCTCCGCGCCCCAAGGCGCCATATGGCAAAAATCCGCGAAATGCTCATCCGGCGACCAATCGCGCAGGTCGATCACCGGAAAGGCATATTCCGCGCTCACCTGTCGCAAATAACCGCACACAACGGCATGCGTTTCCGGCGAATACCAACTACGGCATTCGCTGTGTTCGGGCATGAGAAACAGCGCGGTCTTGATACCACCGGCGCGGCATTGGTCGAGCAAATCTCGCAAGGCGCGATCGCTGTCCGCCGCGATCCGCAAGGGGTTGAGCAGCGGAGCGGCGACGAGGAGACCCTTTTCAACCTCCCGCCGCTGAGCCGTCAGATTAGCGGGAATCTTGCGGTAAGGCAGCCAGCCCGTGCCGTCGTGGGAAGTCCAATCGTCGTCTTCGTTGCTCAGTCTTCGGTCGAGATCGCGCGGCAGCAGAGCATGGGCGCCGGCGTGCAGCAACCGGCTGCGATAGGAAACCAGCGGGACGAGATTGCCCTTGAGGGCATGGGCGAAAAATTCGAGTTTGCCCGGCAGATAGCGCGACAGCACGGTCAGATCGGTCCAGTTCAACTCCTCATCGCCGATGATGTGGCGTTCGGCGAAAGCCCCATCTTCGGGCCACAGCACCGGCCAGCTTTCGAGAAGCAGCCAATCCGGTTTGATGCCCGCCGCGCGCAACCGGCGGAAGGTCATCAACTCGTGAACACTGCCCGATCCGACAATGGCGAAATTGTAAATCAGTGGCGGAGGCCTGTCGCCGTGCAGAGCCACAGGCATGTAAGTGGGAGACAGACCGTTCAGGGTGCGCGAACTGCCGAGAATCAGAACTAGCGGAGCGCCGGGGTTTTCGGCCAACCGTTTTTGGAGGGTGCGGAGACGTAAGCCGAAAGCGGGATCGCGCAGTTCCGGCCGCCGTTCGTTCAGATAGACGCTCAGCACCGCTTGCATGCAGACGAAGAACAGCGCCCCCAGACGATGGCCCGCTTGCCCCTGTCAACCGGCGGCAAGAACAGCTTGGGCATAATCGGCCCCTTCGGGTCGCGGGAAAAGTCACGGCGTTTTCGGATCTTGTTCGGCGAGCAAGACGCTGCTGGCCAACGGTCTGCCGTCGATCAAGGGTTGCACCACATCGCGGCCGAGCCGTGCCGAGAACGCCGGAACACCTTGCCGTCCCATGTGGCAGGTATCGGCGAAATCGTCGTCGGGCTGCCAGGCGCGGGCGTCAACGATCGGCATCGAATGGTCGCGCTGAATCCGGTGTAAGTAATCGTGGACCAAGACACGAGACTGCGGCGAATACCAATCGCGCGTCCGGCTGGGTTCCGGCATGAGGATCAAGGCGGTTTTGATGCCGCGCTGACGGCACTCGGCCAGCAATTCGCGCAGAGCGGTATCGCTGCGCGGGTCGATGTGCAGCTGATTCGACGAGCGGCTGAAGTTTCTCCACGCCGTCGCGCCAGGCGCGTTGCTTTGGCCTCCGGCGTCGATCGTTTCAAACGGCAACGGGAACCAGCCGCCGCGGTCGGCGGGCAAGCACTCGTGTACCAGGCCGGTCTTCTCGGCGCTCAGCCCGCGAGCCAGCAACGACGGGACGACGGAGGCGAGGAGGGTCGCGCGATAATCGGAAATGGGCAGAAAACTATGCCGCAGCGCCATGCGCAGCACTTCCAGATCGCGGCGGAAGTAACGGCATACCAACGGCAGATCGCGCCAGTGCAGATCGTCTTCGCCCAGGACCATGCGCACTTCGCGGAAAAAACCGTCTTCGGCCCACAGCGGCGGCCAGACCTCGATCATCAGCCAGTCGGGACGAATGCCATCCGCCAGCAAGCGGCGATAATACATCAGTTCGCGGATGGTTCCCATGCCATTCATGGCGAAATTGTAAACGATTGGCTGCGGCGCGTTCTCGGTGGTGTGTATTTTCATGGCGGCGGGCCAAACACTGTATTTGACGCGCGAACTGCCCAAGATGAGAAACAACGGAGACTGCGGCGATTCGGCCAATCGCGCTTGCAGGGAGCGGAGACGATAACCATACAAGGGGTCGCGCCTTTCCAGCCATCGTTTATCGAGGTAGATCGATAAGACGAACTGACTGACAATGAAACATGCAGAGTCCATAGGACAATGCGTTTGCCCTTGTCGGCGGACGTGAGAAAAAAACTCGGCATGGCCCATCTCGTTCCGGCTTAGAACTGAAAATAAATAAACGGCTTGGCTCCCTGCGGTTCCAGCAAGAGCGCCAATCCAAACAGAACAGCGTAACTGAAGCCGAGCATCGGAGCGGGCAAACGTAAAGTCGGTCGAATCCATACGCCGCTGCGTCCGAGCAGATGTCCGGCCAACATGATTCCCGCCGTCAGCCAGAAACCAAATTCCGGCAGCGGCGTCGGCAGTGCGTGAGGTGCCGCCACGAACAAGCGCGTATACATATCGAACGCATGAGCGAAACTCGCCGAGCGGAAGACAACCAGACTGAGGCAGAAACATAGAAACGTGAAAGCGATTCGGAACATCGTGCCGAAGGACGAGCATAGCACACGCATCGAGGCGCGGTTTATATTTGCACCAGCGATGAAAGACGCGCTGAACGATAAGCATGCCAGCCTTGAATGATGCCGAAGCCGACAAACGGCCAGGCCGCCCCGTGCCATAGACCGCACAGTGTCAT
Organism: uncultured Planctomycetota bacterium; assembly: GCA_963835245.1. Lineage (GTDB taxonomy): Bacteria > Planctomycetota > Planctomycetia > Gemmatales > Gemmataceae > JAJPHU01. The sequence continues at coordinate 486,146 of CAWIEZ010000008.1, read as the reverse complement.
GGTGATGAGCAGATTGCGGCAGCGTCTTCCATTCGCCGCCGCGGCTGCCGCCCAGGGGAATAAACAGATAATCGCGCAGCCAACTCGACAGCGACATGTGCCAGCGGTTCCAGAACTCGCCGATGTTGGCCGCGAAATAGGGCATGTTGAAATTCTCGGCCAATTTGTAGCCGAGCATGTGGGCCGTGCCGATGGCCATGTCCGTGTAGCCGGAGAAATCGCAATAGACTTGCATGGCGTAAGCGAACATGGCGATCCATGCGGCCGGTGTGCGATAATCCAAGGGATGATCGAAGACGGGATCGGCGAACAGAGCCATACGGTCGGCGATGGCCAATTTCTTGAATAATCCCATGAGGAAGTATTGCAGACCCAGATGCAGACGAACCCAATCGCAATGCTTGGGCCGCTTGATCTGCGGCAGAAAATCGCGGGCGCGGACAATGGGGCCGGCGACCAGATGCGGAAAGAACAATATGAATAGCAGAAAATCGGCGAAATTGCGCTCGGCAGGGATACGGCGGCGATATACGTCCACCATGTAATTGATGGCTTCAAAAGTGTAGAAGGAAATGCCGATCGGCAACAACACTTGCAGAGTGCGGAACCACATCGGCGAGCCGGCGGCGATCAGCGCCTCATCCAACGTCACCAAAAAGAAATTGGTGTACTTGAAATAGCACAATAGTCCTAGGTTGGCGAATAGACTGACGCACAATAGCAGTTTGCGCCGTCCATGGGCCATTGACCGCTCGATGCCGAGAGCAAGGAGATAATCGACAATTGTGGAAATGCAAAGGATGATGGCCAGCCATTTGTTCCAAGTCGCATAAAAATAGAAACTAGCGGCCACCAACAACCAGACACGCGCGCGCTGCCACGGCAGCGACCAATAGACGATCAGTAGCACGGCGAAAAAGATCATGAACGAAATGGAGCAAAAAAGCATCGCTCTTCCCGCTTTTCCGTTTAGCGACGCTTCGCAGAAGCGTCGCAGCCCGCCGACGCTTCTGCGAAGCGTCGCTAACTAGAATCTTTTCCTCTGCGCAGTTCAGATCTCCACCACATCATGCCATTCCGGGCGCTCCTCGCGCGTCGGCACCCATTCCGGCTTCCAATTGCGCAGCACGGGAATCCGTTGATAGCACTCGACGCGCGGAAACCTCCGGGAAGAGATCGACGCCCATGTCCGAACGTAAAAACAAGGCATTGACGCCGAGGCGATGCGTGCCCACAAGACGATAGCCGCGTTCGCGGCCGAGCTTGACGAAGGCGGGGAGAGACGCGCCCTGGCACCACGGATGACGGTCCCAATCTAATTGAAAATCCGCCTGATACGGCACCGTGACGGCACGATGCGGTCCCCAACGCGCATTGAACTCCAACACGATCACACGCGGACGGATGCAAGTCAACGCTTTCCAAACCCAATAATCCATGCCGTCCATATCCAAGGACAACAAATCAATGTCGCCGGTGAATTTATGCTGCGAAACCAGATCGTTCACGTTTTCCGCGGTGATCCAAGCCTGAACCAAAGTGGGCGGATAGAAGAAAGTATCGCGGCAACGCGAATAGAACCGCTGGCCCACCGCGATTTTTTTCGCGTCGCCGTCGAAAAGCAGGCCGGATCCAACTGTGATTGATAATCAAGTTTGCCGAATTGCACTCCACGCAATCGCCGGCGCAAATCTCGACCACCTTCTTATTGGTCGTGCCCACCAGCGAGAAAATATGCAGCAGAACGCCGTCCTCGTCATTCTGCGAGAAGCAGCGGAAGCCGCTCTCCAGCAATCGGCCCAGGGAATCTTTGGGACCGGACAGTTCTCGATGCGTATGAGACAGCAATTGCTGTACGCCTTGGCTCGTTGAAGCGATTTCGTTCAGGACCATACGCGAGTTAACGGCATCGAAGGTGTTCGTTAATTGCTCCAAGCGGTCCAATAAGCGCGACAAATCCTCCGTGCCCACCAGTTTGCTCATGCCTTTTCGAATGATGCGTTTCAGATAATTCTTTACCACGCGAGTCTCCTTCCGTGATCCGGAACGCGGGGCACGCTACCTCTCCTATCGTTCCGTGGAAGGGATTAACTTTAAATCCGATTTTGAGGGCGAACCGGCAGCGTTAGCTGCCGGGTAGAACTAGCCGGCAGCTTGTAGTTCTACCCGGCAGCTAACGCTGCCGGTTCGCCATGGATTGAGAGCCGCCGGGAACCGCCTTGATTATGGGACCGGAATGAGTATAGTTTCCTTGCCCGAATGACGGGGCGGCCGCGAGAACGGAGAAGAAGCCCCCCTCATTGCGTACCTTTCGCGTCTTATCTCGACGTGCCCCATGAGCGATGATTTGTCCGGCGCTTCGCCGCGCCACGTTTCGGTTCTGCCGGTGGAAGTATTGGCGGCGCTGGACCCCGTTGCGGGGCAGGTGTTCGTCGATGCCACCGTCGGCGGCGGCGGTCATAGTCGTTTGTTGGCCGAGCGTTTGATTCCGGGCGGCCGGCTGATCGGACTCGACCGCGATGCCGCCATGCTGGAACTGGCTCGTCCGCGCCTGGCGGATTTGCCCGTGACGTTGGTGCAGACTCCTTTCTCGCGGCTGCGCGAAGTACTCGACGAACAGGGCATTGCCGCCGTCGATGGCGTGCTGGCCGACCTCGGCTTTTGCTCGGATCAGATGGACGATGCCCAGCGCGGTCTGAGTTTCTCGCAATCGGGACCGCTGGACATGCGGCTCGATCCGGCGGCGGACGAGCCAGCTAGGTCCCTGCTGCGGCGTTTGAATGAACGCGATCTCGCCGACTTGATCTATCGCTACGGCGAGGAGCGGTTCAGCCGGCGCATCGCTCGGCGCATCGTCGAGGTACGGCGCCGTGCGCCGCTGGAGACGACGGACGAACTCGCCGAGTTGGTGCGTCGTTGTGTGCCGCGGCCGCCGCGCTCGTCGAAGCGGCGGCCAGCGATCGATCCGGCCACGCGCGTTTTTCAGGCGCTCCGCATTGCCGTCAATGACGAGTTGGGAGAGCTGGAAAGTCTGTTGAAGCTCTTGCCCAATTGTGTGCGGCCAGGAGGGCGTCGTGGCGGTGATTAGTTTTCATTCGCTGGAAGATCGCCAAGTGAAGACGGCGTTCCGCGATCGTTCGTTGTGGGAAGTGTTGACGCGCAAGCCGGTGCAGGCCGGTGAGGAGGAAGTGAGGAATAACCCGCGTGCTCGCAGTGCCAAGTTGCGGGCGGCACGGCGGCTATCTGAGCCGCGACCGTAAGGGAGCGGTTGTGAACACCGCTCCCTTACGGTCGCGGCTCTGTTTGTCCGTTCGATTTCCCAAGAGGAGCAAGGATGCTAACGCGCAAGACCCAGTACGCATGGATGGCCCTGGGCGGATTGATCTGCCTGTTCGGCCTGGTTCTCGCTTGCAAACTCCGCGACGGCAACAGAGCTATCGCTCAAGCGGATAAAACATCTCAACCTCCCTTACTCAAGGAGGACGACGCGAAACTCTCGTCGCCTCCTCCCGCGATGTTGACCAAGCCGAAGGACGCACCTTATCCACCGCCTCTTTTACAGACGATGGAGCCGGAGAAGGTGCTGTCGTCGCCCAAGAAGAATCGGACGGAACCGAAGGCCAGCTCTGAGAAGATGACTAATTTTCCAACGCCTCCCTTCCAGATGATAGAGCCGAAGAATGTCCTGCCGTCACAGAAGAATCGCTCGGAGCCGAAGGCCACTCTCGAAATGCCATTGCCGACGGAGCCGCCTCCTCTCAAGGCGAGTTTCCAGGGGTTCCACGAGCCGACCTCTTCGCCCAGCGATCCTGTATTGCCGGCATCGTTCGCTCCCAACACGCCCACTCCATCGGAGAAGAAATCCGCGGAATCGCTGCCGCCGCCGACTCCGCTCGATAAATCGAAGCCGACTCCCAAGGCCGACAAATTTGGGATGATTGAGCGCAATTTTGAAATTCTGGACGGCCCGCAGTCCGTCAAGAAGGATTTGCCGAGCAAAACAGAGATGAAGAGCAAGTCTCCCCCCGAAGATGTCCTTAGCGGTACGCCAAAAGTGGAAAAGATCAGCGGCACGAGCCTGCCTCCTTCCTGGAATGCTCCCCTGGTCAGTGCGGCACCGGCCGCCGAACACGAAACGGCCAAGACGCAGCCGGGCGAGCCGCCGTTGGCGCCGGCGCCCGGACCCGTGCAGCTTTATCACGTCCACGGCACGGAGACTTTGCAGGACATCGCGCGGCGAACGCTGGGCAGCAGCGAACGCTGGAGCGATCTGCACAAGCTCAATCCCACGCTCAAGCCGGAAGAACCGCTTCACTCCGGCACCACCGTCCGACTGCCGGCCGACGCCTGCGTGCAGGCCGACGACGCCGAGCCGGTCAAGCCGTTGCCGGCTCTGCGTCCCAAGCCGGCCGCACCCAAGGCCAAATCGCTGCCGCTGACCGGCACTTATCAGTGCAGTCTCGACGAAAAAGGCCAACTCACGCTGCCGCGAGCCATCCGCGATCAACTCAACAGCAGCGATACCGTGCTGCTGTCGCCCGGCCCGGACAAGTGCCTATGGCTGACCAATCAGCCGCACTTGGAACGCCTCGGCGAACGGCTCGATCAGTCGCGGGCCAATGAGGCCGATGTGCGCGTCTTCAAGCGGCTGTACTTCGCGCAGACGGAGAAACTGTCCGTCAACGGCGATGGCCGCGTCGCCATCCCGGAGCGTCTGGGTCAATTCGCCGGACTGCATCAGGAAGTGGTGCTGGTCGGCATCGACGATCACTTCGAGGTGTGGGACGCCGCGCGCTGGCGTGCGTACACGCAGCAGAAAAGCGGCGGCCGCTCCGCCGCGATGACCGAGCAAGAATAAGATCACAAATTCCCCGCCAGCCCGCAGTGCCAGCAAGGGCAACCCTTGTGGCGCTGCGGGCTGGCATTGCAAACGCTTCCTGTCCATCGGATCAGAGGAGGACGCGCATGAAACTTGAACACAAGGTCGGTATCGCCATCACCTGTACGTTTTTGTGCCTGGTCGGAGCCGTACTCGGACTCAAGATGCAGGAGCAGCCAGCTCCGGAATCGCCAAGCGTCGCGGCTGAGGACGACACGACGGTGAAAAACCCCAAGAGCCCGGAGGCGGAGGCGACGCTGCCTCCGCGGAGAAGCGATCTCTCTCAACCCCCTGCTCCGCCTAGGAAATTAGGCGGCGATACTCCGTTTTCTGAGCCGTCTCAGAAGAACGCGACGCAGAGCGAGGGAACGAGAGAACCGCCTGCCGCTTCCCCACCGATTCAACCGCTCGCGCCCGCGGGATCGAAGATGGCATCCGCAAGCGATGACAAAACAAATATAAATAGAGTAGATAAATCTTCTGATACTTCCAGCGCGGCGGCGAAGCCGGCCCCCTCCTTAATAAGCGGCCCTACGCTGCTCGATCCAACCGGCTCGATAAGCACCAGCACTCAACCCAACAAAAATGTGGAATCGCTTCCCGCGCAACAGCCGACGAATGGAGCGAACCAATGGAATCCTTCTCCTAGCGGTGGATCGGATGCCGGAAAGAATAAGCCCCAGCCACCGTTTTCGCTGAATGATAATGAGGCGAAAGCGAAAGCCACAACGGATGCGAAAGCGGCAGCGGCGCCCTCGAAACCTTCACCGGACACGAAGCAACCTCAATCGGCGAATAATCCATCCGCCGGAACGATCGCCCAGACAAGCGGCAGGGACACCTTCATGCCTATAGGCCCGCTTCCTCCACCCGCTGCCGCGTCCTCGACAGCCAAAACGATGCCGAGTGCCGCAGGCGGCGTTCCCATGCGGAGCGCGGGAACGAGAGGGTTGGATTCGATGTCGCTCGATCCCAAGCCGGCAGGGATGTCTCCGCCCCTTTCGCCCGCGAATACGGCTAAACCGCCGGATGTGCCCGTGTCTTCTCCATTAACCTCAACCTCTCCGCCCACTCCGGTAACGATCTCGCCCGCTACGGCCGCGCCCGCCACGGCCTTGCCGACTCCCTTGCCTACGCCGTCGCTGTCGGGGTCGCCGACTTCCCCAACGGCATTAGCGCCGGCTCCGCCTCCCGTAGCGATACCGCTATCGCCTCCTAAGCCGCCTAGTGATGGCAGTTCTTTCGTCCCGGACAGTCATCCGGTCCCGATTCCCGCAAGCGGCCCGCCTGCCGGCGCGCCTGCACCCCTCGGCGCCATGCCGATGCCTATACCACTGCCGACGGCACCCGCTTCGGTGCCCCTCGGTTCCGGATCGGGCAAACCGTCCGCATCCGCCGCCATACCGGCACCACAGCGGCCGGCAGGCAACGCCGCCCAAGTGACTGTATATGACGAGCAGGAATACGTCTGCAAGCCCGGCGACACCTTCGCATCGATCAGCCAGCATTATCTGCTGACCGACAAGTACGCCAAGGCTTTGCAGCGTCACAACCAAAATCACGCTCGCGCGAGTGTGCAGATGGCCAACGGCGGGCCGCTGGCGCCGGGAGAAAAAATCTTCATTCCCCAAGCGTATGTCCTGGAGCAGCGCTACGCCGACGCCATTCCCAATGCGGCGACGCGGCCTTCCTCGCCGATCGTGCCCACATCGTCCGTCGCTCCGAACGGCTCGCCGCCCGCGCCTCCTCCATCGAGTCCGCCGTCGCCGCCGTTCTAAATGCAAACACGAAAACACGAAAGTACGAAAACACGAAAAAAGACGATAGGCGGCAAGAAAACAACGTGTTTCGTTGCGAAATCGGGTTCTATTTTTAGATTTTTCGTGATTTCGTACTTTCGTGATTTCGTGTTTCTATTTAGTAAAGGGCGAGGAAAGTTATGCGGAACCTTCGCCGTATTCGACGCCTGCCTTTGCTGGTCTGCCTGCTGGCGATGGCGTCCGGCTGTCAGGTCTTGTACCGCTATCGGCCGGTCGCGGTGCTGGTGCGCGACGCGGAGACGAAGAAGCCCATCGCCGACGCCGACGTTCACCTTTCCTATCCGCTCTCGCGCGATTCGCTGGCGCCATTCGATTCGTCGCAACGCACCGGATCGGAGGGCGTCGCGCATCTGCGAGCCGCTCCCTACGGCGATTTCGGCGTCCATATCGAGGCGTCCGCTCCGGGCTACCTGGGGGAGCAACTGAACGTCTCGACGGAAATGATCCAGCGCATCTCGGCGGCTCACCCCTTCGAGGACGTGGAGCGGCGCGCGGCGGACTTTGTCGTGGAGATGTACGCCGAGCCGCGCTTCACGGTCGAGTTAATTGTGCCTACCGGCTATCGCGGCACGATCAAGGCCGAGGTCCAGATTCAGGACGATGTCGCCGCTCCGCCTGGCCAGCGCTGTTTCCGCTACGAAGTGGTGGACGGCTTCGTCCGAGTCAAGGGGCCGGGAGTGCTGCGGCGCATCAGCCCTACGGAGTTCCACGCCCGCTATGTCGATGGCACGCCGTTGGCCGGCGACATGACGCTGTGGAAGGTCGGCTTCCGTTGGCTGCGCAGCGAAGGCAAAGAGCAATGTTTCGTGGTCGGCACGAAGTCGGAGTACGACATGCAACGGCGTTCCGCCCCCGGTGAGGAACCGGCCGCGGCGCGACGCTCCGGCGACCCCAGCAGAAACGGCGGCCGCCGCCATCGGATCGAATGAACGTCCGAAGGTGCTACGCTCCTTGCTTTGTCCGTAAACTCTCGATAGGCTCAAGCCGTTGAGACAGCGTGACGGGCAAACGGAGGAGCGTTATGAACCAGCGCACCCTATGGGATTATGCCACCGAGGAGAGCGCGCCCAGTGCGGAAGAGGAGCGCGAACGTGCCGAGGCCGCCGACCGAGATCTATCGCGGCGGCGGACGTTCAAGAAACTGCGCGCCAGCGGCCACTGGTTGACTTTGCTGCGCGTTGCTCGTTCCATTCCGCAACCATTCACTCTCAACGATATTTCCGTGGCGGTGTGGAAAGTGTGCCCGGAGTTTTTCGGCATGCGCGGCTATCCCTATCCGGACAATCATAAGGTGCATTACATCCTCTACGGCACGCGCGGCCTCATCGCCAAGGGAATTATCGAGCGCGTCCGTCAGGGATTGTTCCGCATTCCGGATGATGTGGAGGTCGAGGAATTGTTCTCCGAGCCACATTAACTATCGCTAAAATCAACGTCACAGCGGCAGTGCGGCGTGAAATGCTCGGCGCTGCTCATTTGCCGGTAGGCATCCTGCGCCAACGGTCCTAACTGCGGCAGTTCGGACAGCGGCAGGTTGGCGCGTTCGCGGTACAGCAGAATGTCCTCATCGCCGGCGGCCGTCTGCCATTCGATGTCCGGCAGCGCTTGTCCCACCAGCTTGCGCAGATGTTCGCCGGCTGGGCCGGACGGCGCGGACAGCACGCATAACTCGGCGCTGTCGCCGCGGCGCTCGCCGGGCAATTGCGGAGCGGTTTCGTCGAAAAAGCCGGCCAGTTCGTCGGCGGCTTGGCCATCGTCGGCATACTGCTCCAGGAACATCTCCGCCACGTTCATTTCGCCCAGGCGGGCGATGGCGAACTGCTCGGCGGTGTGCAGCATCGCCGCCTCGACGTTCTTGAGTACGTTGGCGTTGGTCAAGCAGACGTTGACTAGGGCGGTGAATTGCTTCTTGAACATCGCCTCCATTTGCGTGTCCAGCTCGTTCAGCGCTTCCGCTCCTAACTGATTCTCCAAGTGCGTCACCGTTTCCTTGAGATCCTTGCAGCCAGCCGGATAGAGATGCTTGCCGGCCGGCGGCGCGGCCGGCGTGGACTCGGCGGGTTCCTCGAGCATGCGCTGCAATTCACCCAGCCGAACGCGGCAGAAGTTGATCTCGCGCATCTCGTCGGCGAGATGGCCGCGCAGCGTCAGAAAGACGTTGCCGGCCTGACGCAGCAGAAGGCTCTGATACAAAGTCTTGGGATAGCCGCGCAACAACTCCTGCACCTCGGCGAAGGTCGGCATCTTTCGGCCGCTGGGCGAGGACTTGCGAAAGACCCCGGAAGGGATGGGCGGAGCGGCGGGCGCGACGAGCGGCAGTAGACGACTGTAAGCTTCGGCGGCGCGCGTGGACAGTTCGCGCCCAGCGGCTCGTGATGTTGCAGCGCCTGCTCGATCGACGCCACCATTTGCCGAATCACTTCCTCGGCGCCGGCCAAACGGAACTCCGGCGCTTCGATGAGGCGCACCGGCAGTTCGGCCAACTTCTGCCCCCATTGCTGGACGAGCTTGTCGGCCGCCTCGCGCAGAGCAACGACCAAGCGCGCGGGCGTTTCCGACAGGCCATCGTCGCGCGGATTGCCGAGCAGTTGCTCGAATTGTTCGAGCAGTTCGGCCACCTCCTCCTGCGGCAAGACGGCCTCGGTACTCTTTTTGTTGGCGGCGGCGTGCCGCTCCAGCAGCGGCTCAACAAGGCCGCGGAAGATCTCTTCCGGATCCTGGCCGAGAATCTGCCGAAGCATTTCGCCGAGCCGTTCCATGAGTACGCTGGAGCCGAGTTCCTGCTGCGTCCATTGTTCCTGTACCCAGCCGCGCACCGATTCGCGGATCGGCTTGCTGTCCTTGCTCATCCAGCGCTGGAGCAGGCGGTGACAGAAGCGGCGCGCCAGAATGCGCAGTACGGCATGACGCGGCCAAGACAACTGATAAAGTCCGAATGTCTGATAGAACAGGCCGCGCGACTCCCAAGGTGTGCCGGTCAGTCCGCCGCGGCCAAGGTCGGCGACCGATCCTAACGGCGAACAGAGATCGCGCGACAGAAACAGACCGGCCTCCTCGACCGTCTGGCGCGTGGCCACCTCGTCGGTTTCTTCCGGCAAGGGCAGCAGGATGGAGCGGCCAAACGGCGGATCGCTGTCCTGCAAGGCCGGCTGGCGCTGATGATATTGGGCCATGAACTTCGTGCCGGGACGAGCGAAGTGGCTCAGTTCGCGCAGGGCGGCGCAAGCGTTGCCAAGGGTCAGCGTGCGCGTACGGTTGCGATCGACGTTGGGCAGCAGAAACAGGCCCACCACGTCGGGCTGTTCGCAGCCGGCCTGCTTGAGCATGGCGCGGATGGTGTAGGCCAAGTCAAGGAACATGCCGCCGCCGGTGCCGCCGGCCAAGCTGGTGATGACGTAGACGCGGACGCGATTGGTGCGCAGACCCAGCCCCGTCTGAGACACCGCCGAAGCCAGAGCCTCGGGGTCCATGCAAGCGTTTAGTTCCGTTTGCAGGCGGCGCGCGATGAGGCGGTAGTTGTCGAAGAAGGCCAGCCGGCCCAGCGCGCGGACGCCGGTTGTCACCTGCGAGCGCGGGATGCGATAGAGCATGCGCGAATGGAGCCAGCTTTCGATGTCCGGCCGGCCGTCGCGCGGCTTCAAATAATGGCTCGGTCGATTGAGCGGCGCCAGCAGCACATCGGTTTCGGACAGGCGGGCGCCGTCGTTGCCGCGCGTGGCGGCGCGGACCACTTCCGGATCGGTATCCAGCACCATCAAGTGTAGGTGCGGCAAACGATCCATGCCGCCGAAGCGCGTGTGCAGCCGCTGCCGCAACCGTTGCACGATGGTCATGCCCAGTTGACCCAGACCGATGACCAAGGAGGGGAAGAGAACGCCGTTGCCGTTGATCTCCGCCGGCGCCTTGCGCACATCGCCGGCTGGACCGGGTTCGAGGGCGCCCTCCAGACTGCGGATGAACTGCGTGGTTCCAGGGTTGGAGTCGGCATGACGAGACGGCCGCAGACAAGCGGTCGCTGGTTCGGCTCCCTCGATGGGACTGGTGAAGTTCTTGCGTTCGGTGAGTCCGCCCACAGCGGAGGTCAAGCCGGCCGTCTGTGAGGGACCAACCGCGGTCAGGGCCGAAGCGCCCGTTATGGGATGTCCCGATCCCTTCGCCGCCGGATCGAGTTTGTCGGAGGGAGCGATGGTGCCCAGCGTTGGGCCGCTCTCCGGCATGGCACCGCCTTCGTCGAGGAGGACGATGGCGTTGCTGTCGCCGTTTTTGATAGACTCGACTAGTTCGCGGCAGGTGGGGAAACGATCGCCGGGCGTTTTCGCCAGGGCGCGAGCGATGGCCGGTTGATCGCCGGGCGGCAACGGCGACACGTTGGGCACCGCCTGCAAATGCTGCAAAATCAGCTGACGGATGTTGTTGCCGCTGAACGGCCGCTGCCCGGTCAGTAGCTCCTGATAGACGATGGCCAAGCTGTACTGATCGCAAAAGCGGCTGACCCAACCGTCGAACGTCTCCGGAGCGGCGTAAACCGGCGTGACGCCGCCCGTCACCGACGCCTGCATGCCTTCCAGATCCTTGACCAGCCCGAAGTCGGCGACCTTGATGTGTTGATGAATCAGGAAGATGTTCTGCGGCTTAATGTCGAGGTGTTGGAGCTGATATTCGTTGTTCATCAGATCCAGCGCCTCGGCCGACTCCGTCATGTAGCTGAGCAATTCGTCGCGTGGAATGCCGGGCAGACCGCGCGCACGGCACTCCTTGAAGCGATCCCACAGATTGCGGTCGGCCAACTCCATGACGATCATCAGTTGGCCGTCGAGGATGTCGTAGCGTTCCAGCGACAGGATGTAGGGATGACGAACGGTTTTGACGCGGCTGAGGGCTTTGAGTTCCTGCTCGGCGCGATGGCCGTCCTCGCCGGCGGCGCCGAGATCGCCGAAAACGAACTTGATGGCTTTGTGCAGACCGCCGGGCGCTTCGCACTTCCACACTTCGCCGAAACCGCCGCCGCCCAAGCGCTCGATGAGCTTGTAGCCGGGAATCGGTTCCGCTTGTGATTCAATCCGAACCGCCATAACAACGTCTCGCCGTTGGCCCAGGGGACGCACGGACAGCGCAAGGCCGCCGTCGAGCCGATGGTCTGTGCAAAACCATAGCTCGCAGCGAACCCTCTCGCAAATTAGAATTAGTCGTAGGGTGGGTCGAGCTTGCGAGACCCACCATGCCCGCCGGTGGGTCTCGCAAGCTCGACCCACCCTACAACTTGTTTTGGGATAACTCGCCATGACGCAACACGCTCTGTCGTTGAAGCAACCGTGGGCCGCTCTACTGGTACTCGGCCTCAAGACGATTGAGGTGCGGCGCTGGCCGACGGCGCGGCGCGGCCGTGTTCTCATCCACGCCGCCCGCGTGCCGGACGAACGGCCCGAAGCCTGGGCGCATGTGCCCAAAGAATGGTTGGAAACGGCGCAGCTGCTCGGCGGCATCATCGGCGCCGGCGACATCACTGACTGCCGCACCTACCGAACCGTCGAGGAGTTCCAGGCCGATCAGAGCCGCCATCTCAATGATCCCTCGTGGTTCCAAGCGCCGCTGTACGGATTCGCTTTCGCCAATCTGACGCTGTTGCCGTTTCGCCGCTATCCCGGTTGGATGCGTTTCTTCGCTGTGGAGGATGCCGCGAGGGAGGACACATGACGCAGCTGCTGGTCAGCGTTCGTTCGGCGACGGAGGCCGAGGCGGCGCTGCGCGGCGGCGCGGCGTTGATCGATGTCAAAGAACCGGCGCACGGTTCTCTCGGCCGGGCGAGTGACAGCACCATCGCCGACGTGGTGCGCGTCGTGGCGGGCCGGCGGCCGGTCAGCGCGGCGCTCGGCGAACTGGCGGATGCGCCGGACATGCCGAGAGAGCCGGATTTAACCTACGTCAAATGGGGCTTGGCCGGCTCGGCGAGCAGCTGGCGCAATCCGCTGTGCGAAGCAATGCGGCGTTTGACGGATCAGCTGCCGAACTGCCGCGCCGTCGCCGTGGCCTATGCGGATTGGCAGCGCGCCCGAGCGCCGACGCCGGAGGAAGTCTGCGCCTTCGCCATCGACAATGCGGCCGGGGCGTTCCTGATCGATACCTGGCAAAAGGACGGTTCGACGCTGTTGGACTGGCTGCCGTTGGCTGAGATCGAACGATTGAAGGGGTGCTGCCGTACCGCTGACATACCGATGGCACTAGCGGGATCGCTGGCAGCGGAGGAGATCCGTGCCTTGTTGCCGATTCGTCCCGACTGGTTCGCCGTTCGCGGGGCGGTCTGTCCGGGTCGGCAGCGTGGCGCACGGATCGATGAGGTGAAGGTGAGACGGTTGGTCGTCCTGCTGGGCGAGAAGGAGATGTGAAGCCGCGGAGAAGCTGTACGTATTGATACGCTGAGGCGCTTTTCCTTCTAATTTACATTGTCCCCTTTTGCGGTTCCCTTTTGCGGCTCCGAGTTGCAGCATCTCGACCGGATCGCCGAGATAGAAATGAAAGACTTCATCGGTAGGCAATCGATGCAGGGCGGAGCATGTCTGCGGCGTCAGAAGATAATAGATCGCCGTGCCGGCGGATCGGGCGGCGTGGTAGCGCGTAGCCAGAGCGGCGGCTGGCAGTTGCAGGGCGGAGCGATGCGTCTCCCGATACCAGCCGCCCTCGCGCGGATGCGGTTGCAGTCGGAGAAAGTCGATAAGCTCTTCGGCGGTTGGCATCGCTAGCTCTCCAAATGAGGGTGTCCTACTTGGAGACGGGGCGGATGGTAGGGACGCGATAATCACCTGGGGGGGCGGATGAATCTATGCTGCCCTCTTTTCCGATGCGGCCCGCTTTAGAGTCGTTTGACACCTTATCTGGATCACAACTGAGCATCAAGGATACTTCCATACGCTCTTGCCCCCTTTGTAGAACCAAATGCGTCTTCTTGCCTTCCATGCCAAGGAGACGGCGCAGAGAATACAGAGAGGTTTGGTTTGCGCAGTTTCCCTCGATTTTCAGGACTACATCTTGAGGCTTAATTCCACCCCACCAGGCCGGGCTAAACCAGGCAACACGAGTGACCACTGTTTTGCCGGCATGACGAGAGATGGATAAGCCACTCCGGTCTGATCCATCGGGAAGATCAAACATCTTGCCTTTTTGCAAATACATAACCCGATTGGGAAAATCGAAAGTTACCACATAGCGGGATAAGAACCCCAAACCCAGCGTGTTGTCATAATATTTTGGCGAAGTGGAAAAAATAAAATTGCGGTGCGTGAACGGCCCAATGGACAAGGCATTCAATCGGAAATCCGAGTTTGTCACTGTCTCGCCCGATAATACTATACTTTGATAACTGCCCGCCAGCGTTTTTGACACATGACATTTGGCCAAAAGATTATAAAGATCAAACCGTATGTATCCACTAATGTTCGTATCCGCTCCTGTATCGATGGCGAATTTTTCCCTGCGCTCCCATCCTGAAATAGTCACTTTAGTACAGGGAATGCCCTCTTGAAATGACAGACGGAATGCCTGGCCCGGCTTGCGACCCAATGATTTGAGGAAAAGGACTTGTCCTGTGTCAAAATCAATCCTTACGATGTGATGCTTCAGAAAGCTCATACCAATTAAACCATAAAAATCACCCCCAGACCATTTTCGCAGAAGACTGAGATCAATAATCCCAACGTCCGTAACCGTTTTTAGATTAATTTTTCCAAGAAATGCTTCCGGCGAATTGAAAGACTCTGTCTTAATAGTACCACCAGTAAGAGTGGAATAGGTTAGTTTCTCTTTAGGGATTCCAAACATTGATCGAAATGAAACATCGTACATTAGATCGGTAGAACCCGTATCGAGAAGGAAGGAATATTTCTTTTTGTCAATCACAACAGGAAGGAGAAGGTAGCCGACGCCATCTCGGCCAGCATCGAACTTTTCTATAATATTTGAGGAGTTGACTTCACGCAGTTCTTCTGCAACGGCATGTATAGGACTAGCCAGGAAAATCGCAACCGCACTCGCACTGATAATGCGGCAAATGACCAGCATGGATCCTCTCCTACCGTCGAAATTGTTTCTGTATGCGTACCCTGAGTATAAAGGAATCGAACTTTTTGGCGAACAGGAATGCAAGTTCCCGATTTCCACGGAGTATCTAGGCGGCTTACGCTCCCGTTCGCCATTGCGTCAATGGCTTTAAATCTCAAAGAGATCATCATGAGCCATTTCGTTCATCGCTTCTGGAGATGGTTTCTTCGTGCCTCCACTTCCAGACGGTCCTTTCATGCCTCCACTTCCAGACGGTCCTTTCATGCCTCCACGTCCGGGACGAGGTCTCCAGGGCGCAGGATATTTACCAAACGTCCCAAACCAAAGAATAGTTTCCCCACAAAATACGGCTTTATCCCATACCTCCACAAAAATCATCCCAGTAGTGCTACCACCGTCCCCGTTCTGATTAGTGCCAGCCCCCCCCACTTTTTTACCATCCTTGGGCCGGCCCTTATTAACCGGATCTTTGTCCATATACCGATACGGACTGCTATTCTGATTTGAATCCAACGGATCTTGACTTAACCGTCTTCCATCCGCTGGGCTGTGTTCGCGCGCTCTATCCGAGTAGACCCTCCTGGCCTGGTCATATGCTCCGCCCGTGTAAAGGGCAGGTTGTTCGCCTAGTGGATATGTAGGAACCGGCTGGAGACCACTTGCATCTATAAGGCTTAAAGGTTGATTAAGTACATACCGATACGGATTGCTGTCCGGCCCTAACCCCGATGGGTCCGGACTCAACCATTGCCCATCCGTCGGCCTATCTACTCGGTATCCATATCGGTACTCGCCCGTAAGCGAATCATACTCCCCCCCAGCGTACAGGAATCGCGGCGCATTCGCCGTGTTCGTCTGGCTGATGATATTACCATAGGGATCGTAGGTGATCGCATCCAACACGTTCCCGCTGCTATCCACGACCAGGCGGATTGAACCGAGATTGTCCGTCAGGACCCATTGCGTCACCCCACTGGCGCTAACCTGACCATAGAACTGGCTCAAGGCATTCGGATTGGTCAGGTAGCGTTGCGTCAACTGGCCGCTGCCATTGAAATCCATGTACGGATTAGCACCGTCGTACACCGTCCACAACTGCTGCACGCCGTTGAGCGACACGCCGATGCGGTTGTCGTTCACGTCGTAGGTGAACTTCTCGTCGTTGAGGACGTTGCCGTGACTGTCTTCGACCTTCTCCTCCGTCAAGCGATTACGATAGTCCCAGGTGTAATATGTCACGTCTCCCGTGGCGATGTTCGTCTGCGTTAGCGTGTTGCCGTCCTTGTCGTAGGTATAGGTGTACGTCCCATCGCTCAACAGTTCGTTGCCGGTCCCCGTCTGATAGCCTGCCATCGTCCGATTGCCGTTGGCATCATAGGCGTAGCTGACGCTGTAATTCGAGCCGTTTAGCGTGCCCGATGCACCCGTCAACTCACCGTTGGTGTCGTAACTGTATGTCAGTGAACTGTTGTTATTGTCCTGATAGCTCGTCAAGTTGCTGGACTTGTCGTAACCATAGCTGTAGCTGGCCAGAGTCAACGACTTGGTCGAGTCCGTATCCGTGATGTTCGTCAAACGATTGACGGCATCGTAACTGTAGCTCGACGCAATGGTGTCGCCACCCACCGACGGCGCCGTCCGCGTGATCCCCGTCAAGTTGCTGGCCGCATCGTAACCGAACGATAACTGCGCGTCTTGCGTGGAATTGACCGACAGACCCAGGCTCGTCAGTCGATTATCGGCGTCATAGCTGTAGCTGAGGCTGCCGCCCATGCTATCCGACAGGCTCAGCCGGTTGCCCAAGCTGTCATAGACGTAGCTGAGCGTCACCGTCGGCACGCCCGGCGTACCCGCATTGCTGACACTCGCCAAGTGGCCAAACACATCGTAGCTGTAGCTGTACGATGAAAACGGATCGCTGGCCGAGGTCAATTGGCCGTCGGCGTTGTAGGCGTAGTTGGCCGTGTAATTGCCGCCAACCCACGTCTCCGACGTTTCCTGACCTGCCGCGTTGTAACCATAATCGATGGTGCGACCATCGGCGTCCGTCGTCGAAATCAACTCGCCAGCCGCATTATAAGCATTGGTGCTGACGTAGCCGAGCGGATTCGTGGTGCTGACCAATTCATTGGCCGCATTGTAGGTATAGCTGGTGACGTTGCCATCGGGATCGGTCAACGACAACAAATTGCCAGCCAAATCATAACTGTATTTGGTAACGCCGCCATTGGGATTAGTCTGCGTCAACACGCGGCCCTGCGCATCGAAGGTGGCGCTGCTCGTCTGACCTAACGGATTGGTGACGCTGGTTTGATCGCCGGAGTCGTCGTAGCCATAGGTAGTCGTGTTGCCCAATGTGTCCGTGACGCTGGTGAGCTTGTTCAGCGCATTGTAGGCATAGGTCGTCGCATGGCCGTTGGCGTCGGTGATGCTGGTTTGGTTGCCGTCCTTGTCGTAGCTATAGGTGGTGGTGTTGCCCATCGGGTCGGTCATACTGACGACACGGTGCAGAGCGTCACGCTGATAACTCGTCGTTTCGCCGGACGATCCGCCGCCCATCATCGGCGAACTAGCCCCCATCGGTGTCGGCGGCAGCGGCAGCGGTGAAGGCGGCGGCGGTCCCATGGGCGTCGGCGGCAGGGGTAAGGCGGTGGGGTTGAGGGGGTAGTTGACCACGGCCAACGGACAACCACAGCCGGCGTAGTTGACGTGCCGCATCAGCACGGGATAATATTGCGCAGCCTGCGGACTCATTGTTCCGCCGCTAACCTGCGGAGTCATGCCGCCGCCGCTGGACGGACTGAGGTAGTATTCGTCTTCCATCTCGCCGCGCACCGTGTAATCGAAGGTGAAGGTATTGCCCAGCGGATCGGTGACGCTGGTTTCTTCGCCAGCGGCGTCGTAACCGTAGGTCGTCTGATTGCCCAGCGGATCGGTCACGCTGATTAGTTCGTTGGCTGCGTTGTAAGCGTAGTTGGTGGCTTGGTTGAGCGGATTGGTAACGCTGGTTTGATTGCCGACGGCGTCGTAGCCGTAGGTGGTGGTTTGGCTCAGCGGATTGGTCACGCCGGTCAATTCATTGACGGTATTGTAGGCATAGTTGGTGACGTTGCCGTTGGGGTCGGTGGACGACAACAGGTTGCCGACCTTATCATAGGTATAGGTAGAGGTCGAGAAGACGCCGGAGGTATCGGGCAGCGTTTGCCCGGTCAGACGGCCCAGCGTGTCGTAGCTGAATGTCGAGGTGAAGCCGCGAGCATCGGTGGTGCTGGCGAGGTCGCCGGCCGTGTCGTAGGTGTAGCTGGTGACGCCCTTGAGAGCGTTGGTGGTGCTGGTCAGTTCGTTGAGTGTGTTGTAGGCGTAGCTGGTGATGTTGTTGTTGGGATCGGTGCTGCTGGTGACCAGACCCGCGCTGTTATAGGCGTAGCTGGTGATGTCGTTGAGGGCATCGGTTACTTGCGTCAGATCGCCCTTGCTATTGTAGGCGTACTTGGTGACGTTGTTTTCCTGATCGGTGTATTGCGTGACTTCGCTGAACGGGTTGTACTGATATTGTTGCGTAGAGTCGTCGGCGGCGACTTCCTCGGTGATGTTGCCGTTGGCATCAAAGAAATCGCGGGTGCGGCGGCCCAGCGCGTCGGCGGACATCCACACGAGACCATTGGCGTTGACGTAGTTGAGCGAGGCGTCGCCTAGCGGATCGATGTCCGCGGCGTTCAGACCGAAGCCCAGCCAATCCAGTCCCGTCGTCCAGATCTTCGTGTTGGCGTCGGTGAATTGCGCTTGATCGCCGGTGGCCAGCAGCACGGCGGTAGCCGGATTGCTGGGCGTGCCGGTGCCGGGCGCGGCCAAGCCGTTCATCTGCTCGGCGGTCAGTTGCTCCGTGGTGTTATCGGACTGTGTCACGGTCGAGACGCGATCGGCGAAGTTGTAGGCGAAGGTGGTGGCGTGACTGTTAGGATCGGTCAGCGTCGTCAGGTCGTTGGACGCATCAATCATAACTATATTGCCAGACATCGTTGGCTGGATCGGTGATGCTGGTCAATTGCTTGCCGGTGTAGGCGAGATTGGCGGTGCGATTAGCCGGATCGGTGATGCTGGACAGCAAGCCCGAACTGTTGTAGGCCAACGTGGTCACTTGGCCATTCATGTCGGTGATGGTCGTTAGTTGGCCGGAGCCGTTGTAGGCGAACGTCGTGGTGTTGCCGTCGCGGTCCACGATGGAGGTTTGTTGGCCGCTGGCGTTGAAGTTGATTTTGGTGCCATCGGTCAGCGTGCGCGTGTAGACACCATTGCTGTAGGTCAGCGTAGAGAAGTCGCCGGCCGGTGTGGTGAAACCGCCTTGACCGTTGCTGGCAAACCATAGACTCGTACCGCCTGGCTGCACCAGCATAACGCCGCCGGAGACGGATACCAATTGTTCCACATTGTCCAAGGACCAGCCGGCACCGAAGGGACTGCTGGCTTGATTGACGATGTTCACACTGCCGCTGTAGTTGGTGTTCGTGCCGTTGCTGACGGTGATCGACCAAGGATAACGGCCGGTGCTGAGGCCGGTGGCGTTGGCTTGCAAGGCGATTTGCACGATGTCGCCAGGATTCAACCCCGACGTGTTGTACGTCACCGCCGCCAAAGGCGTGTTATTGAACGTCAACTGCGCCGTGATGGTCGAAGGCACCGCTTGACCCAACGGCAACTGATATTCGGCCAGGAAGATCGGTTGAGCGTTGGCGGTGGTCGAGTTGTAAACGAGACTTACCGGAGTGGTATTAGAGTTATAAGACGGCATCGAGAACGAAGTTTGCACGGAGCCATCGGCCAGTCCGACCTTGGCGTAGGGACCGACGATTTGTGTGGCCTGACTGCTGCTGAGTTGATCCGGCGTGACGACGCTGGGCCAAGTGCTGCTGCTGGTCGGCCGGCTGGCGGAATAGGCCGGCGAGTCGGTGCCGGCGACGAGAAAAGTCATCGTCTGCGTCAGCGGTGATCCGCTCTGCGGTGTCTCGGTGACGCTGATGGTATCGGTATGCGCTGGGCCGGTGAAACTGGCCCAGGTGCCTTGCAGATTAGCCGTGGCCGTGCCGCTGACGTTGGTGAGATCGGGTGCTTGACTGAGATTCCAAGCGTAACTGCTGACCGTGGCTCCGGACACTTGCGCCAACAGGTTCTCGCTCCAGGTCGAGAAAGTGTTGAGCGTGGCATTGTCGGGAACGGTTTCTTCCGTATTCGTATCCAGCACGAACAGCGGATCGTTGCCGCGTCCCTGGCCAAGGCCGTGCGGCAGTGACGAAGGCGGCGATAACGAGGGCGGCGTCTGCGGCGGCGACAGTGTGGAGATCGGTTCGCTGATGTCCGCGGCGGGCGGCGAGGATGGCGACTGGCCCGGCAGTTGAATGCCCAAATCGTCAAGCAGCGTGACGAACACTTGTTGTTCCGCTCTCAGAGCGGCGATCTCGTAGCTCACCATTGCCTGCGCGATCTTGTCCCCGTCGGTGGTCAGCGTGGTCCATACCTTGCCCAACTGACTCTCCACCAAGGCCGACGTTGGCGCGTTCGCTTGCGATGGCTGGACGGCGTTGATCAGAGTGGTTGAGGTCGCCAGGTCGTGTTGAAATTGCGCCACATCGCCCAGAAGAGCGGAAGAGTCCGGCATAGTGAAGTTGGCGTTGAGCAACTGGCGCTCCTCCAGACTTTCTAGGACGAAGCGGACGGACAGTTTCCGTCGCACTAGGCGGCGCGGTGTCTGGACCCAGCGAGGGAACCAGCGGCGCAGCCAAGAGAATAGCCAAGAGGGAAGAGTAAGACCAGCCATGTTTCCGTCTCCACGGTGAGAAGCAACGTTGCGTAGGACACTTGGCCGACAAGTCCGGGGTGGTGTTGTGTCATTGCGGCCGCAGGACAGCCTCACTGCCAGCGCGGCGGAATAATCAAGAGGGCCTATTCTGCCAATCGTTTTCGCCTTGTACAACGGCAAAAATCATTACAAATTCGTTAACTGCGAACGGCGACGGCCGTCGCCGGGATACGAACGCAAGTTCACGACGCTGACCTCTAACGCCGCCGGCGCCTCGCGCAGCACCTCGGCGAACATTTCATCGACCAATCCCAACCGCCCCGCTTCCGTCCAGTCCACGTCGTCCGGGATGGTCGTGGACTTGAGCAAGACGAGATGGCGCGCCTGCATCACGATGGCGACGCGCGCGGCCAGGGCGTCGCTGGTGACGGCCCATCGGTGCGGCAGATGGTCGGCGTTCCCTTCGTCACTGCGAGCAAATTCGTGGACATCGAGGATCGGCAATAGATTCTTATCCCAGGCTCGATGGATCGCGTCGACTTCGCCGGCCACGCACGCGGACGGCAGCAGCGCGGCGAGAAAATGAGCGTTGAGGCTCACCGCGCGGAGGGCCAGCCAGTGCGCGGTTTCCTCGCCCAGTCCGTGGCATCGGTCGAGATCGCGTATCACGTCGGCAGCGCCGCCGCCGCCGGGAATCAGCACGACGCGCGCATCGGAACAATCTTCGCGGAGCCAGCGGCGCAAGCGCGAGCCGAGATCGGGCAGATCGAACAGACTGCCGCCGACCTTGACCACGGCGACGGACGGAAGCATGACCTTATCCTTTTTCCGCCGCCAGCATCGCCACGGCATAGGCGCACGCCGCCCGCGAGATGTCCGGCCCCAATTCCCTGCTGAGGCTCACGACTCGACAGGGTGGAATGTCGTCTTGCGCTTTCAAGGCGAGGAGGGTGAGAAATTCGCCTTCGCCGGCGAGCAGGACGGTCTGCGGCCGCGCAGACATCCGCCGCACCGCCCGGTAGAAAGCGATGCCCAGAAGCATCGTGTGATTGGACAAGACGAGTTCGACGAGGTGGCGGCGTTCATCGGCCGTGCTGGTTTCGAGGTCGGCGCAGAGCATCCGCGCGATCCGCGCTTCCGCAGCGGCTTTTGTCGCCGGCCGGCCGTCCGCCGTGTTGCTATCCGCCGCATCTTCGGGAAGGAAGTCGAGAAGCAGATACACATCCAGCGTCGTGGCGAACACCTCCGCCGCGCCGTAGCCGCCCAGCAAGGCGCACAACGGCGTTCGCCGAACACCCATGTATCTCAATTCCCAACCGTGCAGTCGCTCCAGATCGGTGCGCCCTTTGGCACGGGTCGGCCGTTGCGCAGCGGCACGATGTCGGTGGTCGTCGAGCCGATGTCGATGAGCAGAGCCGGTCCCTTCGGCGCATAGCGTCCGGCGAACGCGGCCAAGGCCAGCCAGTTCGCCGACGCGGCCGGCAGCGGCGTCTGCCGCGCCTCCTCAAGATCAACGAATCGGCCATCGTTTTGCCAAACGCAAATCGGCGTCTCACCTGCCGTCTCTTTCACGGCATCGAGAATGGCGACGACGCCTTGCCGTTTGCTCTCGAAGCAATCGCACAACTCGCCGGTCATGGTGACGGCCAGCACGTTGGCCGGCGGCATGTTCCCAAGCAAGCGCCGCAGCGCGTCGGGTAGAGCAGTGGGGTTTTTCCACAGAGCGAATGGCACGCTCCGCGCTCGGCCGTCCGTGTGAGCGGCCTTGAGGTTGGCGCCGCCGATGTCCAGTCCCAGCACGTTCATCGAGAAATTGTATCCAATCCGCTCCCTTACGGTCGAGGATCGGATTGCTTCATGGGAGCGAGTTTAGGTTCCGTGGTTTGGAAGGAGGTTGGCTGAATGGGAACCGGCTGGCCGATGGGCGGCGGAGCCGGCGCCCCCGGCGCCGCAGCGGCCGGATGGCCCAAGCGCCACGCCACCTGCTCGAAAATGCGTCTGCTGATGCTCTCATCGCCAAAGGTCGCCACGCGGATGGCCACGCGCGTCAGCAGCCCCTCTGCCGGAATGGGACTGGACAGAGATTCGAGATAGATGCGCACCTTCTTGCCGTTGGTCGTTTTGCTGACAAAGAAGGCTTTACCGTCCTTGGCTTCTTCGGAAAAATAAACGAAGCGCAAATCGAGCAAGGCGGCGTGGACGGCGCTATGGACGGTGGGGAAGCTGGCGGGGTAATCGCGGTAAATGCGTCCTTTGCAATAGAGGTAGCCGGTAGCGGCGGCGCCGCCGGCCACGCCGGCGAGGGCCAACAAGCAGCCGCTCTGTATCAGAGCCAGCACGCCTATCAAGGCGTACAGCATCCGTCCTGAGTAATTCCGCTCCGCTTTGGGCATCCGCGCCTCCCTGGGATCGCCGCTCCTTCGTTCG
Organism: uncultured Planctomycetota bacterium; assembly: GCA_963835245.1. GTDB lineage: Bacteria > Planctomycetota > Planctomycetia > Gemmatales > Gemmataceae > JAJPHU01. The sequence continues at coordinate 463,174 of CAWIEZ010000008.1, read as the reverse complement.
TGGACGCGGCGAGAACACCATAACGACATTGCTTCGACGCGGACAAGAGCAAGTCCCCTTGCTTCACCAGTTCCCGGCGCCAGCAAGAAGGCGATAACAGTTGCCATGCCAAATGCGCGAAAAATGGGAAAATAGCGGTGACAGCCCCTTGACGGAACCGGTGCGCACCGATAGATTGAAATGTGATGAAGTCTCGGCACCGTCGAGGGTTGTAACCGCCCAAGCGCATCAACGGACGGACGCTACCCCCCAGCGAGACTTTCGCCTGGCTCCAGCAGGAGAAGTGGATCTTCACCGGCGTGTCCTACAATACTCCCTCCATCCGCGTAGTCTGTCGGGACGATGTACACACGTGGGAACCAGCGGCCCAACTCGGCTCACTTTGATAAAGGATAGGCGGCGATGCTTGTGCTGTCCAGGAAAAAAAATGAGTCCATCGTGATCAACAGCGACATCACCGTAACGGTGGTGGAAATCCGCGGCGATAAAGTGCGCCTCGGTATCGTAGCGCCCAAGGAAGTTCCGGTGCATCGCCAGGAAGTCTACGATGCCATCCACGGCGACAAAAGCACCGCGCCGGCGACGTTGGCCTCGGTCGTCGTCAACAAGCCTGCCGATGCGGCTGGCTCCGTGTGAATACTTCGCTGTCCTTGTGCGATTTCCTTCCTCTCCCGCACCGCACTTTCGGCGTTGACGGCGAGAGGATTTTTTTGCGCGCTGCTCGTGTCCTCGTTCCCAGGGGGAGCCTAGAAACGAGATCACGTTTTGCGTTCGATGCCGAATTTTTTCATCTTGGCGATGAGCGTATCGCGATGGATGCCGAGCAGGCGAGCGGCCTGCGTGTTGTTGCCGCCCGTCTGCGTCAGCGCTTGACGAATGGCGCGCGCTTCCAACTCTTCCAGATTCAAGGTCGGCAACTGCTCCGAGGCGGCACTGAACTGCTCGTCGAGCAGAAGGCGATCGAGACTGCGCGACGAGATAATGTTGCCCTCCGTGGTGGCCACCGCCGTTTCCAGCACGGAACGCAGTTGGCGGACGTTGCCCGGCCAACTGTAACTCTGCAAGCGATCCAGCGCCGACGCCGACAGCGTGAAGCGGCGGCGATACTCCACGGCCAAGCGCGTCAAGAAATGTTCCACCAGAGCGGGGACATCCTCCAAATGATCGCGCAACGGCGGCACGTGGATGACCGTGCCCAGACGGAAATACAAATCCTTGCGGAACCGATTGTCGTGAATGGCGCGTTTCAGATCGCGGTTGGTGGCGGCGAGGATGCGCACGTCCACCTTGACCTCGTCATCGCCGCCGACATGGCGAAGGCTCTTGGTCTCCAGAACGCGCAACAGCTTGACCTGCTCGGCCATAGGCATGTCGCCGATTTCATCGAGAAACAGCGTCCCTTGGTCGGCGCGGAGGAAACAGCCCAGCCGTTCGCGCTCGGCGCCGCTGAACGCCCCCTTTTCATGTCCGAATAGTTCGGATTCGGCCAGCGTGGCGGGGATAGCGCCGCAGTTGAGCGTGACCAGCGGTCCCGGGCGGCGCGGACTGTGCTGGTGTAGGCTCAGCGCGACCAATTCCTTGCCGACGCCGCTCTCGCCGGTGATGAGTACGGTGCAGGGCAGACGGGCGAACTGAGAAACCTGCTGGCGCAGCTGCTTCATGGCGGGGCTGTCGCCGATGAGGATGTCGTTGGGTCCGGCGGCGTGGTCGCGGAGTCGCGTATTGTCGGCTTCCAAAGCGCGGCGGGTGCGGAGGACGTGCAGGATGCCGGCCAGGCAGCCGCCCAGCACTTCGCAGAAATGCACCTCGCGCTCGCTGAACAAGCGGTTGCTCTTGTAGACGTGCAGCGCTCCCAACGGTTCCGATGCCGTCTCGTCCGCCGTGGCGTGTCCGAGGCGCAAGGGGACGGCGAGGGCGTCGCGGAAGCCCGCCAGGCTGTCGCTGTCCAAGTCGCTGGAGCGATCCGATCCCAACCACACCGCCCGATTTTCGCGCTGCACGCGCTGCGTCAGTCGGCGGCTGAGCTGCGTATCGACCTCCGCCTGCGCCGGCAGAACCAGACGGAACAGTGGCTCCTCGGCGTCGAGGCTGAGAAAGCCGGCCACGTTGGCCAGCGTTTGCCGAAGTATCGTCGTCAGGGCAAGAGTCACCAAGCCATGCGGCGTCGTCTCCGACAGCGACGCGGTCATGAACTGGAGCAACGCCGTCAGTTCGTCGGCGTGAAAGATGGTCTGATGGAACTCGTTGCCGGCCGCCGTCAGCGGCGGCCCTGCTCATAGGTCTCCGCGGGTCCGCCGAGAGAGGGCAACTCGGCCGTGCCCTCGGTGGAAGAGTCGAGCGTGAAGCGCATGCGGGCATCGCCGATGCCGATGACCTGGTTGTTCTCCAGCGGCGTCGCTTCGGCGATCTTGACGCCGTTGACTTTGGTGCCGTTGGTGGTGTCGCAATCGCGCACGTACCAGTGCTGACCATCGCTGTACAATTCGGCATGCCAGCGCGAGGCGTGCGGATCGTCCAAGACGATGTCGTTTTTGCTATTGCGGCCCAACCGAATGGTTTGTTTGGGCGACAGGTTCGACAACTGCGGAGAGGCCGCGCCGGTTTCGACGGTCAAGCGTGCGCGCATGCTCGTACTCGTATTCCGGGGCGCATCGAGAACATTTTACGTTATCCGATGGTGGACGGCTTTGCCAGTGAAAATCTTTGCTGCACTAGCGTCCTCAGCCTCATGCATTAACTTTTCTTCAGAATTTTACTTGACGCTGGGGGCGAAAAAGTTACTTTAATGTTTATACAATTACTTGTCACGCCAACAACAACTTGACGGAGCGGTCATGTTTTTACCCCGAAGGAGTCGCACTTCATGGCCGTTCGCAAAAGCCGCTCGCAGCGGAGATTCCGTCCCAGCCTGGAAATCCTAGAGGACCGACTACTGCTTAGCTCGACCCTCGGCATGCCGGACTCCTCCGCTCTCCTGGGCGATCTGGCCCAATTTCACAACGACCTGGCGACCTCCTCGGCCACTCTGATTAACGCCGTTCAGCCGTCGCAGGTGAAAACGCCGACGCTGGCTTCGGTGGAGAGCCAGTTGGGCAAGGTGTGGACCATCCTGGTCGCCGACGAGAACAAGATCTCGCAGGCAATGGTGAGCTACGAAGTTGCCGCTCTGGCAGCAGAACAACAGGCGTTCGTCACGCTGCTCGACAACTTCTTCGGTGTGCCATCGGCCCCTCAGGGAATGCCGCCCGTCGCCACGTCGCCTAACGCCGGGACTAGCGTGGGCGGCACGGCTTCCTCGGGTGGCGGAGCCACGCCTGGCGGAAACACGTCCGGCGTCTTCTCCCCCGCCGAAGACGGCCCTAACGGCCCTAACATCGACCCCACCCGAACCGCTAGTGGCGGCCTCGGCGCCGACATCAACGGCGTTTACGGCAGCGGCTCTTTCAACGGCACCATCAACAGCTCCTCCTTCAACTTCACCACGTCCGGCCAACTCACCTCGCCTCCCTACACCGCCTACAGCGGCACCCTCAGCGGAACCGTCAGCGGCACCAAGTTATCCGGCACCTTCAGCATCAACGCTTTCACCGGCACCGTCACGGGTTCTTTTACCCCGCTCAACACCAACTCCATCACCATCAGCGGCTCCTACAGCGGCAGCGACGGCAACGGCAACACTATCAGCGGCGGCTTCAATGGTTCCATCAGCGGCCCTCTGCCTTTTCCAGCCGCCGACATGGCGCAACATCTGTGCAACTGCGGCGGACCCAACGAGACGGGCAGTCTCCTCCGCACGCCAGCGACCCTCTCCGGACCGACCATCCCGCAAACCATCCCTAAACCTGTCCGCTATGGTGACGGCGTGGCCGACATCGTCGCCACCGATCTACACTCCGACGGCTTCGGCTTTCCCTGGGGACAAACGCGCGTCTGGAGCAACGCTGCCGGCTACCCCTGGAAAAACGACAACGGCAACGGTTGGGTGGATACCTACACCCCCTATCTCCTCTCCGGCGGACCCAGCAGCGTTATCTTCATCGCCAACGGCAACACCGCCTACTATTACGATAATGGTATGCACGGATTGCAACCGCGCTTCAACGACGGCTCGCATCTGACCTACAACAGCAGCAACGACACCTACACCCTCATTGACACCCAGGGCGATCAAATCGTCTTCGCCGGTTTCAGTACGTCGCGGCCAACGGCGCAGCAAGGCCAACTCATCAGCTACACCGATCCTTACGGCCACACCATCGCCGTCACCTCCTACACCAGCAATGGCCAGATTGCCGAGATGCAGCGTTCGACCACCAGCAACGGCAACACCACCATCGAATCGTGGCTGTTCAGTTATCAACCCACCGGCGACGCCGGCACGCTCGCCAGCCTGACGCAGCGCACGCAAGTCAACGGCGGCGCCTGGACAACGGTGCGGCAAGTGCAGTACAGTTACTACGGCGTCGGAGCACAGCACGGCAATCCCGGCGACCTGATGACCGCCACTGTCCTCGATGGTTCCGGCAACGTGCTCGACACCAGCTACTACCGCTACTACACGCCCGGACAGGCCAACGGCTACGCCGAAGGGCTGGAATTCGTTTTCAACCCCGACTCCTACCTGCGGCTGACCGCCGCCTTCCCCGGACAAAACCTCGACAAACTCAGCGATGCCGAGGTCGCTCCCTACGCCGACAATTATTTCCAGTACGACAGTCAGCAGCGTGTCACCCAAGAGACGGTACAAGGCGACGGCGATTCGCAGACGGGCGGCGGTTTGGGCACCTATACGTTCAGCTACACGTTCAGCAACGCGGGCGGCCTCAACAGTTGGGCGGTCCGAACCGTCGTCAGCAATCCCGACAGCAGCACGGACACCGTTTACACCAACTCCGCCTACGAAGTCATGCTCGACGATCACTATGATCCGTCCAGCGGTTTGCACACCGACTCGTTCTACGCTTACAACAACCAAGCTCAACTCGTCCTGGCCGCCGCGCCGTCGGCGGTCAACGGCTACAGCGACAGCTACGCCGATCTGCTCAATAACCAGAATGGCAACTACCAGTATCTCAATAACAGCAGCGGTCAGATTAGCCGCTACGTCTATTACACGACGACCACGGCCACGGAGACGACCGAAGGCGGCGTGACCGGCTACTTGTATTACGAGCTGTTGCAACAAGGTCAGCAGGGCACGGGGATTCAGCAAGGGCTGTGGCAGTACTACGCGCATGCCTACAACGGTCAGATCATCGCTCCGCTGGCCAAAACTCTCATCAATAGCCACGATGACGGCACCGGCACCGAACCGACCTACTACGGTTACACGTGGTACAGCGGCACGGCGGGGATGCAATCGGAAACGGTGGATTGGGTGGTGACGACGGCGTCCAATGGTACGGGCGTGCCGGAGGTGGCGACGACGTATTTCGACCCCTATGGCAATGCGCAATGGGTGCAAGATCCGGACGGCTACCTTCAGTATGACGCTTATGATGCGGCGACGGGAGCGCTTTTAACGCAGATTGTCGATGTCAACACGGCGGACGTGGGTGAGTTTACGAATTTGCCTTCGGGTTGGCATACGCCCAGCGGCGGCGGTTTGAATTTGGTGACGACGGATCAGGTGGACGCTTTGGGCCGCACTACCGAGGAAACGTCGCCGGCTGGCAACATCACGTACTATGTGTATCTCGATCCGCAACACGAAGAGCGGATTTACCAAGGTTGGAATGTCAACACCGGCACGCCCACCGATCCGACCGAAGTGATTCATCACGACGCCTACGATGGTTACGATGAAGTACTCACCATGACGGCGACGCCGAATCTGACCAACGGTGCGCCCGACGGCAGCGAAGCGATCAGCGGTCTGCAAACGCTCACGCGCGATTACACCAATGTGGCGGGACAAGTGACCGCCGAAGACGCCTACTTCAATCTGGGCGGTTTGGCCTACGCCACCGGCCTGATGGGCGCGATCAACGTCAACTTCTATCAGGCGCAATACGGCTACGATAATTGGGGTCGTTTGGTGCGGATGCAGACGGCCAACGGCACGATTTACCGCACGGTGTACAACAGCTTGGACGAGGAAGTCAGCGATTGGGTGGGCACCAACGATACGCCGACTTCCGGCGAATGGTCGCCGACGAACAACACCGGCACGTCGAATATGGTGATGGTGTCGAGCTATCAATACGACAACGGCGGCGTGGGCGATGGCAATTTGACGCAAGAGACGGATTATCCTGGCTTGGGCCAGCCCAACCGTGTCACCCAGAACTGGTTCGATTGGCGCGATCGCTTGGTGGCTCAGAAATCGGGCGTCGAGTCCAACGAGAACGACGGCGTCAACCGTCCGATCATCGTCACCACCTATGACAACCTCGATGAAGTGATCGAGACGCAGCAGTATGCCGGCGACGGCGTGACGCCGCAAATCGTCAACGGCGTGCTGCAAGCGTTGGACCCGTCGCTGCTGCGTGCGCAGGCCATCACGAGCTACGATGAGCGGGGCCGCGTCTATCAAACGCAAGTCTATGACGTAAATCCGAGTACGGGCGTGGTGTCCAGTTCGGCGTTGACGACGAATTATTACTACGATCATCGCGGCGATGTGATGGCCGAGTCCGATCCGGGCGGTTTGTGGACCAAGAGCCAGTATGACGGTGCCGGCCGCGATGTGATGGATTACACGACGGATGGGGCTGGTGGTACGACGTGGACGGATGCGTCCAATGTGACGAACGACACGGTGTTGGAGCAGGATCAGACGGTCTACGACGCGGACAGCAACGACATCGAAACGATAGACAGCCAGCGTTTCCATAATGCCACGGGCACGGGACCATTGGGTTCGCCGACGAGCGGCATCGGAGCGCGGGTGTACTACGCGGCGGCTTATTACGACAATGCGGATCGTCTAACCGCTGACGTGGATGCCGGAACCAACGGCGGGACGGCGTGGACGCGGCCAAGTACGCCGCCGGCCTCGTCGGCCACGGTGTTGGTGACGACGTATGCCTATAATTCGATGGGTTTGGTGCAAGATGTCACCGATCCGATGGGGATTGTCAACCGCACCTATTACGATAACTTGGGCCGCACGACCAAGACCATCCAAGATTACACTGGCGGCACACCGGGCGCCGAGAACGACATCACGACGGAATATGGCTACGATGGCAATGACAACGTGCTGTACGTACAAGCCGATGAACCGGGCGGCAGCTACCAGAAGACGGCCTACGTTTACAGCGTGACCACGGCTTCGGGCAGCGGCGTTAACAGCAATGACATCTTGTCGGCGATCCAGCATCCCGATCCGACGACGGGCCAGCCAAGCAGCAGTCAGCAAGACAGCTACTTGGTCAACGCCTTGGGCCAGACGGTGCAGTCCACGGATCGCAACGGCAACGTCCATCAATATACCTATGACGTGCTGGGCCGCATCACTGCGGATGCGGTGACGACGTTGGGCGCGGAGTGGATGGTTCGGTGCGGCGCATCCAGTATGCCTATGATAGCCAGGGCAACAACTACCTCATCACCAGCTACGACGCAGCTTCTGGCGGCAACATCGTCAACCAAGTTCAGCGCACCTTCAACGGTTTGGGTCAGTTGACGGGCGAATATCAGTCGCACAGCGGAGCGGTCAACACCAGCAGTACGCCGGTGGTGCAGTACGCCTACAACGAGATGTCCAACGGGGAGAACAACAGCCGTCTGACCAGCATGACCTATCCGTCCGGCTACACGTTGAATTACAAATACAATAGCGGCTTGGACGACAGCATCAGCCGCTTGTCGTCGATCTCCGACAGCGGCGGCGTCTTGGAGTCGTACAAGTATCTGGGTCTGGATACGGTGGTGGAGCGCGACCATCCGCAGAACAACGTCAATCAGACATACATCGCTCAGCCGGGCCAGCCGCAGACGGGCGACGCGGGCGATCCATACACCGGCCTGGATCGCTTTGGCCGCGTCGTCGATCAGAATTGGGTCAACTCCACGACAGGGGTATCGACGGACAATTTCCAGTACGGTTACAACCAAGACGGCGACGTGCTGTACAAGCAGAACCTCGTCGATGCCGTGATGAGCGAGTTGTACCAGTACGACAGCCTGCATCAGCTCATCAATTTCCAGCGTGGCACGCTGAACTCGACCGACAATGGGATCGTGGGCACGCCATCGGCGAGTCAGAGTTGGTCGCCGGATGCGTTGGGCAATTTCAACAGCGTGACGACCAACGGCACGACGCAGACGCGCACGGCCAATCAGCAGAACGAGATCACGTCGATTGAGGGATCGAGCGCGGTGACGTATGACGCCAACGGCAACCTGACGGCGGACGGCAGCGGCAACACTTACGTCTACGATGCTTGGAACCGCTTGGTGGCGGTTAACAACGGTGGCCAGACGATAGCCGCTTATGGCTATGATGGTTTGGGTCGTCGCATCACCGAAACGCATGGCAACACTACGACGGATCTGTACTATTCGGCGAATTGGCAGGTTTTGGAAGAGCGTGTTGGCGGCGTGGTGCAGGCGCGCAATGTGTGGAGTCCGGTGTACGTGGATGCGCTGGTGCTGCGCGATCAGTCGAGTCAGCACAACGGCACCTTGGATCAGCGGCTCTATGTGCAGCAAGACGCCGACTGGAACGTGACGGCGTTAGTGGATACCACGGGTAATGTAGTGGAACGCTACGCCTACACCCCTTACGGCGTAGTGACGGTGCTGAACTCGGACTTCTCGGTGCGTGGCACGAGCGCCTATGACTGGCTGTATTTCCGTCAGGGTTTGCGACGCGATAGCGTGACGGGACAGGATGATGAACGCGAGCGCATCTATGACCCGGTATCAATGCGGTTCTTACAATCGGACCCGTCCGGCTTCGGCGGCGGAGATGTCAACCTGTACCGCGACGAGGGCAATGAGCCGGCGAATGGGATCGATCCAAGTGGGCTGGCTGAACCGCCCCCGAACCTGCTAGGAGGGGGGTTCCGCCGGACTGCCAGCCGCGACGAGTATGCCCAGTGGGTCATGAGAAACTATCAGACGCCCTCGCAGAGAGAGACAATGCTTGGATTGCAGCCGATGCTTCAATTAGAGCAGTTGTCGCTCGTTCCGCAAGAAGACATTGAACTGACGAGGGCCTATCTAAGAGTGGTGAAGGATATCAGTCCTCTACTAAGGGTAAGATATGCTGCTTCGCTCATAGGTCTGGCCTACGCTGATCCTAGTCTGTTCGAGGGCCGAGGGTCATTGCATGATGAATTAGTGCGATCCGTGGCCGGGTTGCCCTCTGACGTAGTCGGGTTAGTGTTGTTTGGCCAAGGAATGAGGCCTGGACAGACTAAGATGACCCTGTCCCGCCGAAACGGCAAGATTAGGGTAACGGTGGAAGAAATTCCGTGCCCTCCAGGAAAAATTGGACTAGGAAGCCTGAGCGAGATGGAAGTTGCTGGTATTCTTCAAGACATTGAAGCTGCGAACAAGGCGGCCGGTGTAAATTCCCACTTTTTCAATAAACATGGTGCTCAAACAACTCTACTTCAGCAAGCCCGACGCGCCATTAAGGGGACACTTCCCGATGGCTCTCCCGGAAACCCCGCAGCAGCGTCGAGATTTTTATCCCACCAGGATCAGTTCAGCGCTCTATTAAGGGCACAGGAGGCGTGCCCGGCAACCGGGAGGGTTGCCCAGCGGCAATCTCTTTTATGATCAAATCATCGGCGAGGGCTATTTGCAGGGAAGCGCCAGTCCGTCTAACTACGCTGTCACAGGTGGCGCGACCTATGTCTATCGCAATGGTCGTCTATATACACTTTATCCACGTATCAAGGACTAACGATGATAAACGTGTATCCAGATGCCATGGTACATCTCTTCGGTCCACTAGTCGGCTTGGCTGATGAAGGAATGGATCTAGATGCAAGGCTTAGACCGTGTGTTATCAGCGAACAGATTGTCAAACAAATTTATGAGAGTGAGTTAAAGCCTCATTTTGAGTTGCTTGATGCGCGGCTTCAGAGTGCATATAAACAAAGTCTAAGATATGTCCTTAATGCAGAAAATTTCAACTATAGGAATGAATATTACTCGTTACTACCCCCCTTTGGGTGCCCAGAGGAAAATCCGAAACTATCGTTTTTGTGGCTTTGGGAAATCTTGTTTCCTAATGAACAGCCATCACCATTACACGAACCTTTTGAAATAATCCGTGATGTGAATATTCCGCGACACATACTCGAAGGATATTAGGACGGAAAAGACTGCCATGTTGGAATCGGGGCGTTTGATGGAGACGGAGCTTCCACGGGCCGTTGGGCGAACGGTTTTTTAAGGAGTCAAGGGATACCGTAAATAGCTTTTGAGCCATCTCTCTCGCCGTGTCGGCCGCCGTCTCGCCATACTGGTACATCAGGGGAGCGACCCCACACTGCCGTATCAGGCGTTGGCGGCACGAGGGCGGAAAGGGGGGGGCGGAAAAGTGGGCAGCGTAAATTAGCAACTAAAAGGATCGAGTTTTTTAGTTAGGACGGAAAAGGGGTCGGGACTCGTAGCTATTGAAGGTCGCTAAAGTAGCTTGAAATCGTCGGCTGCTAGATCTACGAGTTCCCTCAGCGTTTAGCGTTTCAGCGCATACAGCACCGCCGCCCGGCCCAGGCGAACGGCGCTGTCGTAATCGTGTCCCAGGCAGTCCGACGACTTGTGCCGCTCCAGGCGCAGCCCAGGTCGTACTTGCTGTAAATGACCACCCAGCGGCCGTTGTACTTGATGCCTTCCAGAGCGGGCGGCAACTGGCGATACTCTGGGTCCACGCCTTTACCGTCCGCCGGACGGAAAAGGGGTCGGGACTCGTAGATAATGAGGATCGCTAAAGTAGATTTAGTCCAGAAAAGGGGGACAGCATAAATTTACAATAAAAGGGATCGCAAATGCGCCTTGTCTCTTTCTCCTCAATTGAGAGCAAGTCTGCCCCGCCGTCAGCCGCGATCTCATTCGCCGCGTCTCACGGAGGTTACAGCAAGCACGCGTCGTATCGAGTGCCTTGGGCGAGGCCCAAGCGCGGCTTGGCGGAATAAGGGTACTATCTCGAAAAGAGGGTAATGTCTCTCCGCCAAGGCGGGAGGGGCTGAGTGGTGACAAAGTGGCAATCGGGGCCAAGTGGACCATAGGGTGGATTCCTAATCCATTTCTCTGCAAGGTTTTGCATTTCTCGACGGGAAGGCGGCTTCTCTGCCACCGGCTTCGCGGCGTTGGCAAAGTGGCCAAGTCGCCTTCCGCTCCGCCTTGACCGGCGTAGAGGTTCCGGCTAAGGACTGCCGGGCCAAACTCGCCAGCATCCCTTGTTGGCGCGGCGGCTGGCAAGGCAAGAAGCGAGGACCATTCATGCGATCCCTCCGCACGCTATCGATGTCGTTGACTATCCTGGCGGCGCTGTGTCCGTGTGTTCAGGGCGCCGATTTGCGCAACTTCGAGGATGCGGCGCTGCATGCGGTGCAGTTCTGGGACAACCGCGAAGGTTGGGCGGTTGGCGATGAGGGCGCGATCTGGCACACCATCGACGGGGGCAAACATTGGGAACGCCAGCCCAGCGGCGTCCGTGCTTCGCTGCGTTCGCTGCACTTCCTCGATCCCTACACCGGCTGGGTCGCCGGCCGCGAGGAGTTGCCCAACGGCGGCGGCAGCGCCGGGGTTGTGTTGTTCACCAAGGACGGTGGGTTGAAATGGCAGCGGCTCATGCTCAACATGCTGCCCGGACTCAATCGCGTTCGCTTCGTGGACGAGCGAGGCGGCTACAAGATCGGCTATCTCGTCGGCGACGGCAGCGACGCGCATCCGTCCGGCGTGTTCGTGACGGTGGACGGCGGACGCAGTTGGCAGCCGGTGCCGGGAGCGCGGTCGTCGTCGTGGTTGGCGGCGGCGTTCGCCGACAAGGGCGAAGGCGCGCTCGCCGGCGCCTGGAACCGTCTGGCCACCGTGCGCAAGGATCGCGTTTTTCAGGTCAACATGGATACCTTGGGCGGTCGAAGTTTGCGCGACGTGCAACTACGCGGCGACGACGGTTTGGCGGTCGGACAGGGCGGCCTGATCCTTCGCAGCGAGCGCACGCGCGGCTCGACTTGGAAGTACGTCAATGTGGATGTGGCCGAGAATGTCCGCCGCGCTTGGGACTTTCATGGCGTGCATGGCGTCGGCGCGCATTACTGGATCATCGGCCGGCCCGGCTCCGTGGCCCTACATAGCGACAATCGCGGCCAAAGTTGGAAGGTCGTGCCCACCGGCCAAACGCTGCCGCTCAACGGCATTTTCTTCACCGACGAACAGCACGGCTGGGCGGTCGGCGAACTGGGCACCATCACGGCGACCAGCGACGGCGGCAAGACGTGGCAAGTGCAGCATCGCGGCGGACAGCGTGCGGCCGTGCTGTTCGTCCACGCTCGTCCCGACGGCATTCCGCTGGATACCGTCGCTCAACTCGGCGGACAGGACGGTTATCTATGTACGGCTCTGCGCGTGACGGCGTCGGATCTGACGACGGCGGCGCTCGATCGTTCGATGGAGGGAGCGCGTTTCACCGCCGCCGTGCGCCAAGCCGGCGGCGCGGCCGGCGAGATGTTATGGGCCTTCCCTGTTTCGTCCCACCTGCTTCGTACCCCGCGACTGGAACTACTCCGCGCCTGGAACGCGATGCAGGAGGATCAGGCGGCCGATCAACTGCTGCGTCAATTGGTGTTGACCATCCGTATGTGGCAGCCCGCCGTCGTCATCACCGACAAGGGCGAAGAGAAAGCCAACGGTTTTGGTTGCGACGCTCTGTTGGCCGAGGCGATGCGTGTCGCCTTCGAGAAAGCCGGCGATGCCCAGACGTTTCCCGAACAACTCACCGGCCTGGGTCTGAAGCCGTGGCAGGCGGACAAGCTCTATGGTGTCAACGAAGGGCAGCCCGCTTCGGTACGTCTCGATCTGACGGTGATCGCCGCGCGTTTGCAATCGACGCTGCGCGAGTTCGCCGCCGATCCGGCGGCGCTGCTGGCCGGAGGCGCCGTCAACCTACCCGATTGGCGGGAATTTCGTCTGCTCGCCGCTCACATTAAGGATGCGGCCGGACATCGTGAGCTGATGCAGGGCATCGATCTCCCCGCCGGTGGATTGGCGCGGCGAACACTGTCCGGCAACGGCGAAGTGCCGGAAGAGGTGGTCAAGGCAATCCGCCAGCGCGTCATCTTGAAGGCGCTGTCGGAAACGCCAGCCGACGCCTTGAACGATCCCAATCGTCTCTTATCGCGGATCGGTCCCATGCTCGCCGACATGCCGGACGACATGGCGGCGCCGTCCGCCTTCGCCGCCGCCCATCGCTACGTCCGTCTGGGTCAGTGGAACCTGGCCCGCGAAATTTTTCTGATGCTGGTGGAGCGTTATCCGACGCATCCGTTGGCGGCGGACAGCTATCGCTGGCTGATCCGCCACAACAGCAGCACCGAGGCGCGGCACCGGCACGAGCTAGGCCAATTCCTCGTCGTCGAAGACGAGCAGCACGGTTTGCCTATCAAGGCGGATGCAACCCTTGGCAAGCCCGGCGAGCCGGGCGCCGACGTGCCGGGCATTAAGATGCCGGCTTGGAAACCGGGCATGAAGCAGGCACCGCAATTACCGGAGATGATGGCATCGCAGCGCGACAAGCAAATGTTTCTGGTCGCCCCCAAGGAACAGAGCCGCCAATGGTATCAGAGCAGTCTCGCGCTGGAGCCGCGCTTGGCCGGCTTCGGTCCCCTGCTGAGCAGCGATCCCGCGATGCAGTTTTGCTTGCAGGCGGCGCGGCGCACGCTGGGCGATTTCAAAACGCCACAGCAGTGGTATTCGCACTTCGCCGCCCGCCAGCCGGACGGACCCTGGCGCTCCGCCGCCCTGGCCGAACTGTGGCTGGCCAACCGCAGCGGCGTTTCGCCCAAGCCCGTACTGTCGTGCCGCTACACCGACACGCGCCCGCTGCTCGACGGCCATCTCGACGATGCTTGTTGGCCGAGCAAGCCGAGCAAGCTGCAAAATGCCGCGGGCGACACGGTGAAAGAGTTCGCCACCGAGGTGCGCTGTTCTTACGATCGAGATTTCCTCTATCTCTCCCTTAAATGTACGCATCCGGCCAATCGCTATGTGCCGCCGGTAAAGCCGCGCAGCCGCGATGCCGACCTGCGCGGCCACGATCGCGTCAGCATCCTGCTCGATCTCGACCGCGATTATTGCACTTGCTACCACCTACAAATCGATCAGCGCGGCTGCGTGTGCGAGGACTGCTGGGGCGATAAAACTTGGGATCCGCGCTGGTTTGTGGCCGTGCGGAGCGAGCCGGAGTGCTGGACCGTCGAAGCGGCGATTCCGCTGCTGGCGCTGACGAGCGACGGCATCACGTCGGGGCGAACGTGGGCGTGCAATGTGGTCCGCGTTGTTCCCGGCCGCGGCGTGCAGGCATGGTCGCTGCCCGCCGAAGTGCCGGAGGAATCGCTGCGCCCCGAAGGCATGGGACTGCTGATTTTCACACAGGAGCAAGACCAAAAGAACTAACCACAGAGTCACAGAGAACACAGAGAAATACACAGAGAGAAGACAAAAAGTAAGAAAGCGCTCTAGCGCTCTCTACTTTTTGTCTTCTCTCTTTTTTGTGTTTTCTCTGTGTATTTCTCTGTGTTCTCTGTGACTCTGGGGTTAGTTCTTGAAGGTCAAGCCGCGTGCCGGGCCGCGGCTTTGTTCTCCGCCGCCTTGATCTCGGCCGTCCGCGCGTGCGACTTTGTGCGTATGGAAATTCTCCTTGTACGCCCGCACCAGTTCCGGATGGCCCTTGATGACCAGCAAGTTCTCGGCGTTGTCGTTCTCGGCGTGCTGCGTGAAATTGAAACTGCCGGTCAGCAGCGTGCGATTATCGAGGACCATGACCTTATTGTGGGCAATGGCGTGATGCGGATCGATCACCGGCGTCAATCCCTGCTCCAAAAAGAAATGCAGATCCGTGTAGGCTTCATGCTCGTTGCTGTGATCGAGTACGATCTCGACGTGGACGCCGCGCAGCTTGGCATCGACCAGCGCTTGCGCGATGGGCCGCGACGTGAACGAATAGGCCAGCACGAGGATCTCATGGCGGGCGTGCTGAATCTCGCGGATGATGGCGTCGGTGCATCCGCCCTTGGGCGAGAAATGCGCCTCCAGCGACGGCGGCGTGAACCAAGCGTGGTGAGCGGCGCGGAGCAGATAGAGCAGCGTCAGCGCTCCGGTGAATCCCGTGGCGATCAACAGCCATTCCATGACGTCCATAGGCGGCCTCCTGAGAAAACTTGCCTTGTCGCGGCAAAATACCATGACGGCAAAATTTTGTCAGCATGAAGTGCGCGGTCATCCGCGCACATCGAGCCGCAGCGCGAAGCTGGGAAGCAAGCGCGTCGTGTAAGTATCGCCGCCGTCAATCTCGAGAAGTTTCTGCCAGCGTTGACCGCGACGGCGATGCACCAGCAACATTGGCCGATCGGTGTCGTCGCGCGGATCGATGATCCAGTATTCGCGGATCGAGGGCACTTGCAGGTAAAGACGCGGGTTGCGCACGAGATCCTTGTCGGCGGTGTCTTCCGACAGGATCTCGGCGACCAGAAGGGGGCTGACGTTGCGCCAGTTCATCTCCGCGATGGGGATGTCCAAAGGAAAATTTCGATAGGCGGCGACATCGGGTTCCGGAGCCGTCGTTGCGGAACGCCCCGGCACGAACACGCGAGCCGGCGCTTGCACATGGTTGAAGACCAGCGGATGTCGCTCCCCATACCGATCGAGAAGGTTTTCCAGCCACTTGCGCAGAAAATCGTGAGGCAAGTTGGGTAATGGCGACACTTCCAGTTTCCCCTCGATGAGTTCATAGTGATAGCCTTCCTGACCGCTAGCGCGCTCGAACTCCTCCAGCGTAAGCGCCTGTCCCTGATCGTGGGGAGTCAAGTACAATTGGGTTGCCATGTCTTCTCCTCATCCGTTGTTGGCACTGCCCTCCGGTTGTGATCGTGGCCGCGATAAACGCCGAAATCGCTGAACCAGTAGCGTTTCGCCAGGCGATACAACCAGTTTTTTTCTGGGATTTCCTGCCCTGGATTATACTGTGAGGTGCGCGATTCCATCGACTCCAATTCCGCCAGCGCTGTGCCGCGCACCGTGGCGTCCTTAGCGCCATGTTTCTCTACCAGTTGTTTCAGCAGATCGGGGCGTTCCAGCACGATGCAGCCGCGCGTCGTCGATTGAGCTAGGTCGCGGAAATCGCGCAGAAACGTCGAGTGCAAAAACTTATCGCGCAGAGAACGCGAATCGGCTTCGCTGCTGTGGATCGATTCCTTGGTGAACTGCACGATGGGGCAAGGCTCAATGTCGCCCCACGGATTAATGTGATGGCTAATGCCGGTGGCGGCGGGACACAAAGCGCGGCCTTCGCCGTCATAGTAGGCATCGACAATGATGATCGGCTTCTTGGCCCGCATCTCGACGACGAAGCGGCGAGCGCGCAACTGTTGTTGCGGCGTCAGGCACAATTGCGGATTGGCGTCCGGTCCCATCGGACGGTAGACGTGAAACCAAGTGTACATCACCCCCATGTCGATGAGGTGATCGATCCATTTATCCGTTAACAGATCGTCAATGTTCGTTTGACAAAGACTGGTGCATACGCCAGTAAAAACTTTATTTTTCAGGCAATTTTGTACGCCCTGCATGGTCTTGCTGAATACGCCGGCTCGGCCGCGCCGTTCGTCGCTGACGATCTCATTACCCTCGACGCTGACGAGCGGCGTCACGTTGCCGAGCTGCCGCATGCGCTTGGCGCGTTCTTCGGTGATGAATTGGCCGTTGGTGAAAATCTGGAAATAGCAATCGGGATGCTCGGCGAGCATGTCGAGCAGATGCGGGTGCATGAACGGTTCGCCGCCGACGATGCCGAAGAAGACGTTGCCCATCGTCTTCGCTTCGCGGATCAGTTTGTGCATCGCTTCCGGCTGGATGATCTCCTGCTTGGCCGCGACATCGACCCAACAACCCTGACAGCGCAGATTGCAGCTGTTGATGATCGAAACGTAGAGAAACGGCGGAAAAACCTCACCGCGCTTGAGGCGGCGCTTGTGCTTCTCGACGGACAACGCGCCTTTGAAACCCATGTTCCAGGCCAGTTTCCACAAGAGCCGCTTGTCGGTTTCCAGCAACAGACGCTTGGCCATTTTCAGCAGATACATGGTCGCCCTCGGTTGAGTTCGGTCGTCGCGTTTACTCTGCTAGGGTATCCGATGCAGAGGCGGCCGAACAGCGAAACCAGTGGAATCGGCTTCATCCTTTGGCGAGGATCTGCTGCAATTGTGCGTGCAGTTTGGCGCCGAGGTCGGGCCGGGACATGCGGACGTAGGCGATTTTGCCTTGCAGCCATGCGAGGAAGTTGGGCCGACCGTCGCGGTTCTGACGCTCTAATCCTTCAGTCCGCGCGCGATGAAGGATGGCCCGCAAACGGCGCAACTCGCAGCGGCGCACGCTGGGACGCTCATTGACTACCAGGCCGGTCACCATCTGGGCGGTGTTGCGGCGCAGCACGCGGCTTTTCTTCTCGTTGACGACATAGCCCTCGTCCTCGGCGATGTGGCGAACGCGCGCCATCAGATAGCCGACGCGACCATTAAGGCTGTCATCGCCGGAGAACGTCAGGTCATCGGCATAGCGTGTGTAGGTCAGGGAGAGCTTGTTTGCCAGGCCGCGCAGACGCCGATCGAGCCGCCGCGCCACCTGGTTGGACAGAGCCGGACTCGTGCAGGCGCCTTGCGGCAAACCGCGCGGGCCGACAGCGACGTGATAGGTTTGTCCAGTATATTCGACGACGCGGCGCGGACATTCACTACAAAGCAGAGCGAAAATAGTGGCGACGGCGGGAGAGTATCCGAGGCGATGAAACACGCTGCGAAGGCGCGGAAAGGTGATGTTGGGGAAGAAGTCTTGTAAGTCGAGATTGACGACAACAGTTCGGCCGGCGTGCGGCTGGGCGTTGCTGAGGATGCCGCGTCCCGCTTGAAAGCCGTGGGCCGGCGCCTCGACGGGGAGCCGACCGAGGATATTCGTCAGAATCCAGCGTTGTGCGGCGGCCAAGGTGCGGTGCGGCGCTGAGCGTGCGCGTACCGCCGCTCTTCTTGGGCACGGTGAAACTGACGTAATGGACGCGCGTGGCCACTTCGGTATGAAACGCCAGCCAGCGCAAGCGCGGGATCGTTAGCCCCAAGGCGGCGGCCACCTCGGCGGGTGTGGACAGAAGGGGCAACCCAAGATCGGCCAATTTGGCGTCCTCGCTGAGGCGCTCGCCGAGACGGCCGGACACGCCGCGGCCGAGGAAGAGAATATCGTTAGCCCGCCGCTGCGCGATGGCTTTGGCACGCTGTCGTTTGCGCTCCGCCGCTTCTTCTTTCTTGCGTTTTTTCAGTTCGGCACGGCGTTCGCGCTCGGCTTGCACCGCCGCTTCGCCCGCCGCGAATGCTTGGCTTTCCAGCATCTCGACCGCGGGCCGAACGCGGTCCATCTCGGCGCCGACTTGATGGATCTCCGTCAACTGCTCGGGTGCGAGCAATCCCTGTGTGACCAGCGCGCGGTCGATGAGCTTGGTGCGCGGATCGTCGGCGGGCGGAATCAGATCGCGGCGGCCAAACCAAGCGCCGCCCCGACGCACATCCTTGGCCGCTTCTTTCAACTCATCGCGGTCGATGGGCAGAAAGTCGCCGGCGTTCAGATCGAGAGTATGTCGGCGCGGAACAGGAGAGGGCGGTGTTGCGCTTGAACTGCTGGCAGGCGTCTCGGCCGCAATCGGCGGTTGCTGGGATACCTGCTTAGCTTCGCCGCGGAAAAGCAGTTTTCGGAGCCAGTCGAACAAACTCATGTCGAAAGCGCCTCCTTGTGGATCCGATACGCGGCAAATGTCGCGCGGGCTTTTTCGTCTCCCTCGAAATAGTCTTCAAAGAAGCCGGCGGCACTCAACTCCTTTGGATAAGAATAGCGCTCTCCTTCCGCGCCCCATTCCGTCACCCACTCCTCCGGTTCGCGGGGGTCCACGGCCACGAAGAGATTGCGGGGATAGAGATAGGGGCTCCCCCAATCGTTCAGGATGCGGAAATCATCCGCTTCAATGCCGATGACCTCATAGATCTTTCCGAGTGTGAAGTCGGCATGCGGGCCGGCTTCGGGATGGTTAGAAGCTAGTTGGACGCGCATGATTAATCCAGCCACTTAATTTTTTCCTCGACCCGGCCAATGCCGTGATGTTCGTACCAGTGGACCTCGGCCGGTCTTCCGGCAATGGTCAAAGGTCGTGTGCTTTTCTTGGTCCAGCCTTTGATTGTACCGCCATACTGACCGACGAGCCGCCCGACTTCACGAATTCCCCTCCCTCGAGCAATGACCCGCGAATCGGCCAAATGCTCCTTGGTCAGGATGGGAATATCGCTCATGCGTAACACCAAGGTCGGAGGACCAATACGCTCATTGTGTTATACCCTCAGTGCAGATCCTTCAACTCCGTCCATAATTGTCGGAACCAGCGTTCCAGCGTGCCGGGTTGTTTTTCGCTCGGTGGCCGTAAGGCGGCGGCGCGAACGGCCTGCAAATGGCGGCACGGACCTTTACGCAGGCCATTCTTGAAATGATGCGAGCAATTGCACTTGCCGCGCACGATGCGGCCGTCGCCATCGAGGATTACTTCGACTGGCTTCTCCGGCGCCAGGCCGGTCAGCAGGCGCAATCCCGATGGCGAACGCTCGTCGCGCTGGATGCGAACGCGATCCGTCAACGACCGCGCCGCTTCGGTTTCGGGATTGTCCGCCCCAATTTGCCCCGCGGCAACCGGCGCCGGCATGATTTGCCGCCAGCGATACACGCCGGCGGGCAGATCGTGAATCAGTTGCCCCATGAGCGCCAAGCGATTCAGCGCCGCCGCGACGTGGGGAGCGGAAGCGCCGCTGCGCTCTTGAATCTGGCCGAACGTCTGGGCGGGACCGTCTTTGAATACGGCAGCGACCTCGCTCAGCAGTTCGGCGCTCGGCTCGACCGGCGGGGCGAGTTGATCGAGGGCGCCGGCGCCGGTCCAATCGTTGGCCGTCCAGCCGGACAACCCCAGCAAGAGCCGCATGTCGCCCATCTTCACCGACCAAAAGCTCGGCAAACCCGTGCCGAGCAAATATACGTCGGCGCCGTCCGCCAACGGCAGCAGTCGGGCCAGCACTGCGCAGCCGATCGCGGCCCCACACGCGGATGGTTTCGCGCGCCGGCGTAGGGGGTGCCGTGCAGCACAATGCTCCGCTCCCACGGTTCCAATACGAGGGCGGTCGGCTGTCCTGGATCCATCTCGAAGCGCACTGCGCAGCGGACTGCGCGCTGCTCGATGTCGCTTCAGCCAGGCCAGGACGTTGTACAATCCCTCGCGGCTGACCGGCACGCGCCGCATCGGCAGGCTCATCGCCGCTTGCAGCTGCAAAAAACCACGCAGCCAACTCGACGGCAGATCGATCTTTTCCTCGCGGTAGTTCGCCTCCTGATGCGTTTGCACCTCGAAACCGGACGGATCGATGCGGAACTGCGTTTGCCGGTAACTGCGCAGTTTTTGAAATTCTTCATACAGCGTTTGCGAATAATCGACATTAGTTGTCCCTAAAGCAACATTCTCTTCGGCGCTGAAAGCGTGGCGCTCCACGGTCAGGCAGCCGTAACTGCTCTCGTCCTTGCTGAAGCACTCGAAGAACAGCACGTCCGGCGCGACGGTGATGACCGGATCGCACGGCACCAGCAGACGCCACAATTCCGGATCGTGGCGCGAGAGATAATCGGAGTATTTGAGCCGAGCGTCCCAATACGTCTTGCGTAACTGTTTGAAACGCTGCTCCAGCCCCGCCGGCATCGGTCGTGGCTGACGGCCGCGCAATTCGGCACGGGCGGCTTGATAAGAGCCGCGGCGAAGGGCGGCTTCGCGCTGATTTTGCTCGGCGAGAAATGCCTGGTAGGTGCTGCGGTCTTTCGGCTGATAGCGGAGATCACTGACAACAATGTCGTGCAGAGCGCTGACGGCTTCGCGGAAACGCAACGGTTGCCGCAAGGTGCCGATGAAACCGACGCGATCGCGGCGCAGGTTCGGCGCCAACGAAATAGCCATGCCAAGCGCATTGGACTGGATCGCGCTGCGGCCGAGATAGGCGAGTTGTAGGTTCATCGCTGTCTCCCGAATTTTTGTTTAGCCGCGAGCCGTAGGCGAGCGCGTTTGCGCTCGCCTACGGCTCGCGGCTAAACGGAGTTACCATGCGCCATCGAGAGAACAAAGGGATGCCAGGCAGCACCGACTTCGAGGCGCCGACCAAGGACGTTCACCGAGCCCAGTGGTTGAATTGCCACAGGGAAACTCGTTGGCTCAGTCCCAGTGGCAATTCAACCACTGGGCGAAAGAACAACGGCCTTGGGGAAGCAATGGCAGGCCAACATCGGCCACGGCGGAACACCGCAGCAAGATGGTCTCGGTAATCTGCCTGGACACCCCCATAGTTCAAGGAAAAAAGAAGTGCCAGGCAGTACCGACTTCGAGGCGCCGACCAAGGGCGTTCACCGAGGCCCGCGGCCTTCGTGGCAGGGGAAAACCTCGTTGACTCAGTCCGCTGCCACGAAGGCCGCGGGCCGAAAGAACAACGGCCTTGGGGAAGCGATGGAAGGCCAATGTCAACCGCGGCGGAACACCGCAGCAAGATGGTCTCGGTAATCTGCCTGACACCTCCGTAGTTCAACAAATCACGACCATTTCAACTCCGGAAACGACTGATTTACCGCCGAAGCGAGATCGGGCCGGCGCTGCATCAAGCCAACAACGCCGGCCAATCCCGCGCGCCATTCTGGACCGCGCACCGAACGCAACGCCACTGCCAAAATCGGCAGCAGCGCCTTCGCTTCTTCTGGTTTTCGCTCCAATCGCCGCACCATCTGCGTCACCACCAGCGGTTTTGTCCGCCCGCCGCGCTGGACGTTGAGCAACACCGATGCCCATAAAAAACGCAGCAACTCCGCATCCAATTCACCTTGATGGATTGTCGTCGTCCGTCCGCGCACGCGCTCTTGCAGACTGGCCGCCAACCGCAGCCGCACATCGTCATACGGCGATTCCAATAGCCGCTGCCATAGAGCGACATTCTCGCGCCCCGTGGCTCCGCTTCCAACCACGCCCATCCCTCGATCCGCACATCCGCATGACGGCTATCGAGAAAGTCCAGCAGCCATTGCGGCTGAAAGTGCGGCGATTCGCTCAACACGCCGCGCGCCCAGCGGATCATCTCCGGCCGCAGCGGTTCCGCCTCGGCGGCAGCAAGCCTCAGTAGCGCTTGACATTCGGCCATGTTGGCGGACCGCGCGAGCGGAGCCAGCCGAAACCGAGCCGGGCCAAAGGCAGCGGGCGACTGCACGCCAGCCGCGCCGCATCCTCCAGGCTGACGCGCTCCGGCCGGACATGGGCGGCAATCAATTCGCACAGGATCTCTAGCGCCAGCGCATTCGGCGTTTCCAGCAGACTCAACCAGCGCTCCACGCTCAACTGATCCAGTCCCGGCGCAGCGCGGAGCAATTCGGCCGCGAGAGTGGCGACCTCCGCATCTTCGTGAAACAGCAAGCCGAGCCAATCGTCGAGCGAGACAGTATCTCGAAATTTCGTCGGATCGCGGCGAATCCAGTGAATGACCCACTGCCGCACCGGCCGGCAGCGCGCCGCGCGGAGCAGATCGAATACGGCTCGCGGTGACGCTTGCCACAAGGACTCGTAAATCGGCGCGGGCCGCAGCTCTGCCAGCGTGTGGCCGTCCGCCAATGTCCAGCCGTGCGGCTTCGCTACCAACGCCGGGCTGCGATGAAACAGCGCGTGCATCAGCCCCCAGTTGTCGAGCAACGCCAAGCCATCGTCAACGTCCGTATCCTCGTACAGTTTCAACGCCGCTGTCACCGCTTTGACATACTGTTGCGGATGCTCCTTGCCCAGCTTGCGGAAGTAACGCCAGGCGCGGCGCCGCAGGTAGTTCCGCGTGTGAACGCTGAACAGCCGAAAGTTTTCCAAGCGATCTTGCGCCCGTGGCTGCTGCCACCACCATTGCGGAATGTCCCGCGGCATCGTTGTGTTTCGTGGCACTACGATCACTTCCCCGGACCACATAGCATAGGCAGTCCAACGATTGCCGCCAGACGACCACACATTCGTTTGGCTGTAGCCTTGACTTTCCCACTGACGAAGCAGTGCTTGGGCCGTTGTCTGGTCCTCTACGCTCTGATACTTCGAGCGATAGCTTGTCCGTTTCACGCGCCGCAGCGAACGATCGAACAAGACCAGGAAATGAGCCATCATCTCATCATCGTTCGCTTGCTCGGTCAGTTTGAACAGACGCTTGACCAAGGCTTCGTGACGATAGGCATTCAACGGCTGGCTGAGATAATCGCGCAGCAGTTGCCGCGCCTCTGGCCGCCGATCCGCGAACCAGCGCGCGGCGAAGTCACCCAGACGGCCGGCATCGTGAATGCGGCGCAGCCGATCCACGAACGCCGCATCGCCTTGCGCGAACAACTCCTCGGCCTCGGCCCATGCTTGTTCGTCGCCTGTATCTTTTCGAGAAGCCATGACGATACTTCGTTTGAGGAACGCAACCGTTTCGAGTGAGATGAGGATACACCGCGCCGCGCCTCGATGCAAGCATGGTAGCCGACGCTTGCGGCGCGAAAATCGTCTGCTACACTGGCAGGCGTTGCCGACTTCCTTTACCTTGCTGCTGGGAGATAGCATGTCCACGCACATCCGTACTCGATTTCTCGGTTTAATCGTCTGCTGTCTGGCGAGCGTCACGGCGGCGCGGGCGGAGAAACTGGTTTTGGTCGCCGGCGGCGGCGACGGCGGCGATGGCAGTTCGGCCCGCACGGCCAAACTGCAAATGCCTTTCGGCGTTGACTTCGATCGCGCCGGCAATTTGTTCCTCGTCGAGTTCATCGGCCAGCGCGTGCGCAAGATCGACGGCAAGGGCGTCCTGCACACCATTGCCGGGACGGGAGAGAAGGGCTACGGCGGCGACGATGGACCGGCGGCGAAGGCCAAATTCAACAGCATGCACAGTCTCGTCGTCACTCCGGGCGGCGACATCTACGTCGCCGACACCTGGAACAACCGCGTACGGAAAATCGATGGTCGAAGCGGTGAGATTCGCAGTATCGCCGGTATCGACGAGAAAGGTTTCAGCGGCGACGGCGGCCCGGCGACGAAGGCGAAATTCAGCGGCATTCACTGTCTCGCGCTCGATGCCAAAGGCGAAAAACTCTACTTGGCCGATCTCGATAATCGGCGTATCCGCGTCGTCGATCTGAACAGCGGCGTCGTCGAAACGGTGGCGGGCAACGGCAAGCGCGGCGTGCCCAAGGACGGCGCCGAGGCGCGCAAGCGCCGCTGGTCGATCCGCGCGCCGTGGCGGTGGATGCGAAGGGAAATGTCTACATCCTGGAGCGCGGCGGACATGCTTTGCGCGTCGTGGACGCCGAAGGCAAGATTCGCACCGTCGCCGGCACCGGCAAGAAAGGCTTCAGCGGTGACGACGGCGATGCGCTGTGCGCCGAGTTCAACGGTCCCAAGCATCTATGCGTCGATCGCAACGGCAACGTGCTGATCGCCGATACCGAGAACCACGTCATCCGCAAATATCTACCGCGCGAGGGCAAGATCGTCCGCGCCGCCGGCACCGGGCGCAAGGGACATGCGGGACTGGATGGTCCGCCTTTGAGTGCGGAACTGAATCAGCCGCACGGCGTCCACGCTCGCCCCGATGGGACTATCTATATTTCGGATAGCAGCAATAACCGTATTGTGAAGATTGAACCGTGATGTTGGCTGGAGGTAATTTAGGAGAAGTGCGATGGCTTTTCGAGACTTCGGCTTTCCCGATGTTCAGCAGCGCCTCGGTCTGACGCTGGCCGAGGCGAATCTGTTCAGCGGCGTAGGCTCTCTCGACTTGACCGCCGAGTTCGTCGAGCGAATGCGGGCGGGCATCGACCTGGCCTTGGCCGTCAATACCGAGAAAGCCCGTTCCGAGTTCATCATCGCGCCGGTGTTGCTGGAGTTGAGGCGGATGCTCGGCGGCCGCTTCGGACTGTTTTCGGGCGTGGAGTTCGACGTGGATGCCTCGCGCGGCCTCAACGGTTACTGCGATTTCATTCTGACCCGCTCGCCGCTGCAATCCGTGCTGACGGCGCCAGTGGTGGCCATCACAGAGGCCAAGAACGACAACTTGCGAACCGGCCTAGGTCAGTGCATCGCCGCCATGGTCGCCGCGCGCGAGTTCAATGCCAAATCATCGGCCGCGGCGAGCGCCGTCTTCGGGGTGGTGACGACGGGAGGGGCTTGGAAGTTCTTGCGACTGATCGGCTCAGACTTGACGCTCGATGCGCGCGAGTATTTCGTGGCCGAATTGGGACGAATCATGGGCATTCTCGCCCACATTCTCCAAAATAGCTGAGGGGACTCAGAGCTTGTCCAGAAAGGTTGTGGCGCCACGTTTGTAACGTGCCGAGGTGCTGACTTTTTCCGTTCGCTGGCACGTTGAAAACGTGCCGCCACAACCTGCTGGGACAGGCTCTCAGGTAATGAGTACGCAATGGCCACTCCCCATTTCTACCAGTCCAGCGAACAGACCTGTGGGGCGGCGTGCCTGCGGATGCTCTTTGCTACTCTCGGTGCCGCCCACGACGAAGCCATCGTCGCACAGCGCTGTGGGATTACCCCACTCGGTTGCACTGTCCAAGATCTCATCGCGGGGGCGCAAGCCTTTGGTTTCAATGCCGGGATGCTCTCCGTCTCTGGTGAGCCTGGCGCTATTGCTGCCTTGTCGAAGGAGACGCCATTTGTCGCTATGATAGATTTGGCGAGCTTGTCCAACCAAGGGCCGATGTTTCAGTGGCATTTTGTCGTGCCGCTTGGGTTGACCCAGGATGAGATCACTTACCATGACCCCGCGGACGGTCCTGACCGGCAGGCCAAGCTCGATGACTTTCTCGCCGCGTGGGCCACTGCCGGGTATCGAGGTGTGCGAATATGGACGCCATGAATCGTGTCCGCGATTACCTGCTCGATAATGTCGGCCATCTGACCTACCCCGGCAACGCCTCATTCGATACGTCGGCGCAGCGCTGGTTTGTGCCCATCTACTGTCGGACCCAACGAGGGTCGGTGGTAGTGGGGGATGTGGAACTCGATTCCCAAGGCCACATAGTCTTCGCACCCAGCCGGGAAGAATTACTTAGCCGCTTAGGGGTGGCGGTAGGTTCAGCATCCTGACCAGCAGGAGACGCTGAGCCATCCGTCGCGGCTAAACGAAGGGATTTCCGGCCAATTCGCGGCGCAGCAGGGCGTTGAACGTCCACAGTCCCGCTTCCTCCCACGCGCCTTCAATCTGCTCCTTGAGCCGCCGGTTAGCCGTTTGCAATTCCGTCCAGCGCGCCGCATCGGGATGCGCTGTATCGAGCGAAAAACCATCGTGCGTATCGACGCTGAAAACGCAACCAACGTCATCATGGTCCACAATTTGCAACTTGAGATGCGGATACCTCGCACTGCCCAGCCGGAGAGTGTAACCGCGTAGGCCGCCGTCGCGCCGCGGCAATCCCTGGCATACCGGAGGAACCAACACCGACTCCAGCGGTTGAGTGATGTCGAGGTCGAGGTAGATGTTTTGCGGACGGGGAATCGTCGAACGTCCTTCCGGATAGGCAAGCTCCAGAAAGATTCGACAGGCCCGCTCCAGTAGGGCGGTCGTCAACCCTTTCATGGTCGGAAACCTCGGCAATCGAGTGGATAAATAGAGACAAACCGCCTGCCATGGGAGATAATCCTTGTAGTGTTCCAGCGGCGATGACGCTTGTCAACCCTTGCGAGCTTGGGGTATGGTCCCGCGTCACACTCTTCTGGTTGTCGATGACGAACCCGACGTGGTGCAGAGCTTGCAGGATCTGCTGCGTCGAGAGTATCGCGTGTTCGGCGCCACGCATGCGCGGGACGGCCTGCGTCTGCTGCACGAGCAAGCGGTCCACATCGTTATGACCGATCAGCGCATGCCGGAGATCAGCGGCATCGAGTTTCTGCGCAGCGTCCACCGCGATCGACCCGACGCCATCCGCTTGCTCTTCACCGGCTACGCCGACATCAAGGCCGTTATCGACGCCATCAACGAGGGCCACGTCTATCGCTACATCACCAAGCCGTGGGATCCTGATGAACTGCTGACCGTACTCCGCCAGGCCGGCGAGCAGTACGATTTGCTGCGCGAACGCCAACAATTGCTCGACGATCTGCGCCGCAAGAATCGGGAACTGGAACAGGCCAACGTCTTGAAGGAAGCGTTCATCCGCGGCGCCAGCCATGAATTGCGGACGCCGTTGACCATCTTGCTCGCTCTGCCGGACCTGGCTCTGCGGAAGAAGGACATGGATGCCCTGACGGCGGACTGCTTGCGGCGCATCCAGCAGGCGGGGACGCGACTGCATCGCCTGGTCGAACAAATGCTGCAAATGCTGCGGGCGGGCCGTTTCGAGCGGCCGCTCGACCGCCGGCCGACCGACTGCGCCGCCCTGGTCGGCGAGGCCGTCGAGGACGTTCGCCCCTTCGTCGAGCAGCGACAACAGCGGCTCATCGTCGATCTCGCCGCCGACATGGGCGCGATCGACGTGGAAGCGGGGAAAATTCGTATCTGTCTCGATCATCTGCTCATCAACGCCATTAAGTTCACGCCCGACGGCGGAACGATTGAGGTGCGCGGCGTGCGCGACGGTACGGTGGTGCGGCTGCAAGTCCGCGACAACGGCATCGGCATCGCCGCCGATCATTTGCCGCATCTGTTCGAGCCGTTTTTCACCGAGATGGACGTATCGCGGCATTGTTCGGGGCAGTTTGAGTTCGGCCGGCGCGGCCTGGGTCTGGGGCTGAGCGTGGTGCGCGCCTTCGTCGGCATGCACGGCGGCACCGTGGACGTGACCAGTACGCTCGGCGCGGGGACGACGTTCACAATTACGCTGCCTCTGAGCGGGGGGCGTCAGCCCCCCGAGCGGACTCTCGGGGGGCTGACGCCCCCCGCTCAGGGCGCTGACGCCCCCCGCTCGGTATAAAATCGAGCGCGACGATTGCATCTCGCCGCGAAGGCGGGTAATCTACCGCGCAGCGAGCCAACGGCGATGGATGCCGTGCATCGGGAGAAGTCATGACCAGCGTTGCCGATAGCGACTTGCTGCACGTGCTAATGGACAATGTGCCGGACGCCATCTATTTCAAGGATCTGCAAAGTCGTTTTATCCGCATCAATCGCGGCCTGGCTCGACGTTTCGGCCTAGCCGATCCCGCCGAGGCTATCGGCAAGACCGACTTCGATTTCTTCAGCGAAGAACACGCGCGGCAGGCTTATCTCGACGAGCAGGAAGTGATTGGCAGCGGCAAGCCGTTGGTGGCGCGCGAGGAAAAAGAAAACTGGCCGGATGGCCGCGTCACCTGGGCCTCGACGACGAAGCTGCCTCTGCGCGACCGCGACGGCGCCGTCATCGGCACCTTCGGCATCTCGCGGGACATCACACGCCGCAAACAGCTAGACGCCGCTCTGCGCGAGGCCAAGGATCTCGCCGAGTCCAGCCAACAACGCACCGGCTGATCGTGGATAGTGCCTACGACGCCTATGTCGCCATGAACGCCGACGGCGTCATCGTCGATTGGAACCGGCAGGCCGAACTGACTTTCGGTTGGCCGCGCGAATTGGCCGTCGATCGTCTGCTGCACGAGTTGATTATCCCTCCCGGCTACCGCGAGGCGCATGTGGCCGGCGTTCGGAACTTTCTCGCCACCGGCGAGGGGCCGCTGCTCAACCGCCGTGTCGAGGTTCTCGCTCTGCGCCGCGACGGCAGCGAATTTCCCGTCGAAATGACCATTTCACCGATCCGCTATGGTTCCGATTGGGTCTTCAGCGCTTTCCTGCACGACATCACCCATCGCAAACAGGCCGAGAAGTCGCTGCGCGACTCGGAAGCGCTGTTTCACTCGCTGGTCGAAACGCTGCCCGTCTGCCTGTTCCGCAAAGATCGCCAAGGCCGATTCACCTTCGCCAATCGCCCCTTCTGCAACGAACTGAAGCTATCTCTCGCCGAACTGGTCGGCAAGACGGATATGGACCTTTACCCCTCCGAAATGGCCGAAAAGTACATGGCCGACGATCGGCGCGTCGTCGAAACCGGACACATATTCGAGGCCGTCGAGCGACACATTGGGCCGGACGGCGGCACGACCTACGTGAGCGTCCTGAAAGTTCCGCTGCACGATTCCAACCAAGAAGTGATCGGCATGCAAGGCATCTTCTGGGACGTTACGCCGCGCATACGGGCCGAGGAGGCGATGCGGCAAGCCAAGGAAGCCGCCGAGGCGGCCAGTCAGGCCAAGAGCGAGTTCCTCGCCAACATGAGCCACGAAATCCGCACGCCCATGAACGCCATCATCGGCATGACCGAACTGCTCCTCGATACACCGCTCAATGTCGAGCAGCGCGACTATTTGCAGACCGTCAAGAAGTCCGCCGACGCTCTGCTATCGGTCATCAATGACATCCTCGATTTCTCCAAGATCGAGGCCGGCAAATTGGAACTGGACTATTCGCCCTTCGACTTGCGCGACAGTCTCGGCGACATGCTGAGTACGCTGGCTCTGCGCGCCCATCAGAAAGGGCTAGAATTGGCCTGTCACATCGCCCCGGAGGTTCCCGATACGGTGATCGGCGATCCGGTACGGCTGCGGCAGATCCTCATCAACCTGGTCGGCAACGCCATCAAGTTCACCGAGCGCGGTGAAGTGGTGGTGGATGTCACCATCTCTCGTTTAGCCGCGACCCGAAGGGGAGTGCGCGACGCTCCCGCGCTCCCCTCCGGGTCGCGGCTAAACGAAGAGGATGCGGACTTTTGCACTCTGCATTTTCAGGTGAAAGACACGGGCATCGGCATCGCCGCGAACAAGCAGGCGTTGATCTTCGAGGCGTTCGCGCAGGCGGACGGTTCGACGACGCGGCGATACGGCGGCACCGGCCTGGGCTTGGCCATCTCGTCGCGCTTGGTGCAACGGATGGGCGGGCGTCTCTGGGTCGAAAGCGTTCCGCATCAGGGCAGCACGTTTCATTTCACCGTTCCCTTTACGCGGCATGGCGCGGCGCTGGAGCGGCCGTTGCGATCGGAGCCGAGTCGGCTGCGCGGCCTGTCCGTGTTGGTGGTCGATGACAATGCCACCAATCGCTTCATTCTCGGTGAAACGCTCGGCCAATGGCAGATGCGGCCGACCGCGGTGGACAATGCCGCCGCCGCGCTCGAAGCGCTGGAGTCAGCCCATCAGAGCGGCGAACCGTTCGCTTTGGTGTTGCTCGACGCCCACATGCCGGAGGTGGATGGTTTCACGCTCGCCGAGCGCATCCGCGAACATCCCAGCTTGGCCGGCGCGACCGTTATGATGCTCTCTTCCGCCTGCCAGCCGATCGATGCGCGCCGCTGCCAAGAGTTGGGATTGGCCGCTTATCTGACCAAGCCGATCAAGCAGGCGGAATTGTATCGTTCCATCCTGGCCGCCCTCGGCAGTCCGGTCGCGGGGCCGAAAGCGCCGGCCGTAGCGGAGCCGACGCGCTCCGCGCGCGCCCTGCATCTGCTGCTGGCCGAAGATAACCCGGTCAATCAGAAATTGGCCGTCCGCTTGCTGGAAAAACAGGGCCATTCCATCGTGGTCGCCGCCGATGGACGGCAAGCCGTCGAGGCCGTCGAACGGCAGTCGTTCGATCTGGTTTTGATGGACGTGCAGATGCCGGAGATGGACGGCTTCGAGGCCACTGCCGCCATCCGCGAACTCGAACGAGAGACCGGCCGGCACATTCCCATCCTCGCCATGACCGCCTACGCCATGAAGGGCGACCGCGAGCGCTGTTTGGATGCCGGTATGGACGGCTACGTCAGCAAACCGATCCAGCCGCGCGAACTGTGGCAGGCGATCGATCGTCTCATGTCGTCCGCGGACTCCGCCGTCAAGAACGATGTTTCCACGACCGACGCTGTTGTCAATCGTCAGGACATCCTGGAGCGCGTCGGCGGCGACATGGATTTGTTGCGCGAGTTGATTCATGTGTTTGTCGCGGACAGTCCGCGCTTGTGGCAGAACGTCCGCACGGCTCTGACACAGGGCGATGCCGCCCAACTCAACCGGGCGGCGCACACGCTCAAAGGCTCGGTCGGCATCTTCGGCGCGAACGCCGCGCGGGCGGCGGCCGAGCGGTTGGAACTGTTGGCCGAGCAGGGCGACCTCACGCGCGCCGGCGAGGCCGCCGCACACCTGGAGACGGAATTGGAGCGTCTCAAACCGATCCTGCGCGAACTCGAACGTACACATCTCTAGCCGAGCCGCGACCGTAAGGGAGCGGTTATTTGCACCGCTCCCTTACGGTCGCGGCTCGGCAGAGCAACGAAGGAGTAAACGATGGCGAAGATACTTGTAGTAGATGATACACGGACGGATCGCGTCTTGGCCAAAGGTCTTCTCGAGCGCCGTCCGGGACTGGAAGCGCTGGAATGCCGCACCGGCCTAAGCGCCGTCGAGGCGGCCGACGGCGAGGAAGCGCTACAGGTACTCCAGCGCGAAACGATCGATTTGGTACTCACCGACATGGTGATGCCCGGCATGAACGGCCTGGAACTGGTCGAGACGATCCGGGTGCGTCATCCGCTGTTGCCGGTCGTGCTGATGACGGCGCACGGCAGCGAGGAAATCGCCATGCAGGCGCTCCAGAAAGGAGCGGCCAGCTATGTGCCCAAGCAAAACCTGGCCCGCGATCTGCTCGAAACCGTTGAGGACGTTCTGCGTCTGAGTACGGCGGAGCGCGGCCAACAGCGTTTGATGGCGTGCGTCAAACGCATCGAGTCCGAGTTCGCAATCGACAACGATCCGGCGTTGATTCCGCCGTTGATCGGCCACGTTTGCGAGAATCTGCGCCGTCTGAAATGCTGTGCCGAGAATGAACGACTGCGCGTGACGGTGGCGCTGAGCGAGGCGCTGCTCAACGCCATGTACCACGGCAATCTGGAGGTCGGCTCCGAGCTGCGCGAACAGGACGAGAAGGCGTATCGCCAACTACTGGAGGAGCGGCGGCGCAGTGCGCCCTACAATGTTCGCCGCGTCCAGGTTCTCGCTTATGAATCGCCGGCCGAGGCGCGCTACGTTGTCCGCGATGAAGGCAACGGTTTTGATCCGAGTCGTCTGCCCGACCCGACGGACCCAAGCAATCTGGAGCGGGTCAGCGGCCGCGGCCTTTTGCTGATTCGCACCTTCATGGACGAAGTGCGTCACAACGAGAAGGGTAATGAAATTGTCATGGTCAAGCGGCGGCGCGGTTAGCGGCGCTTCGTGGAAGCGTCGGCTTCGGGATTTAGAATCAAACATTGGTGTCGAAGCCGAGACTCAGGAGAGGGTCATCTGGGAAAGATCGGTTTATGCAGGGAAAACTTGAACGATGGCGCTCTGGAGGTTAGAATCAACTTGGACGTTCCGACCCGAGGCCCCGGAGAGGGCCGTCCGGGAAAGATCGACCCACGATCATTTCCCCATGCCCCAGAATTAGTGACCACTGCTTCCGCAATCCGAGCCATCCGCGCTGGGAATGAAAAAAACACATTTTGGGAGGGACTGGCCTCCATGACACGACGCTTCGCAATGGTGGTCCTCGGCTGCCTGCTGTCGGCCGCTGTCCCGCTTTCCGCCGGAGAGCAGAAGCCGGCCGGGGCTAGTTCGGACCTCGGCAAAGAAGTCGTAAAAGGAGCGCCCGGACTAACCCGCGGCCTCCACGGCCACTGGGCCTTTCGGCTACCCCATCGCCCGCCGCTCCCCGCTCTCCGCCGCTCCGAGGGGACGCGGACGGCCATTGATCGCTTCATTGTCGCCGCCCTGGAAAAGAAAAGGCTGACCCTAAACCCGGAGGCGGATCGGGCCACCCTCATCCGCCGCGTCAGCTTCGATCTGACCGGCCTGCCGCCGACGCCGACCGAGATCGATCGGTTCGAGGCCGATCGGACGCCTACCGCCTACCAAGCGATGGTGGATGGCTACTTGGCCTCGCCGCACTACGGCGAACGCTGGGGCAAATACTGGCTCGACGCCGCCGGCTACGCCGACTCCAACGGCTATTTCAGCGCCGACAGCAATCGGCCGCTGGCCTACCACTATCGCGATTACGTCCTCGACTCCTTCAACTGCGACAAGCCCTACGATCGTTTCGTCCGCGAGCAGTTGGCCGGCGATGAATTGGCGGGTTATGTTCCCGGCGGCGAGATCACGCCCGCTATGATCGAGCCGCTGACCGCCACGCACTTCCTCCGCAACGCCCCCGATGGCACCGGCGAGAGCGACGGCAACCCCGACGAGGTGCGCACCGACCGCTACACCGTCCTGGAAGGCAACCTGCAAATCACGATCAATTGTCTGCTCGGCCTGACCATCCAGTGCGCTCGCTGCCATGCCCACAAGTTCGAGCCGATTACGCACGCGGACTATTACCGCTTGCAGGCGATCTTTTTCTCCTCTTATAACCCCGACCGCTGGACCACACCCAACGACCGGATCGTGACCGTGGCCGACAAGGCCCAGCGCGAGGAGCATCAGCGGCGCAACGAGCGAGTCAACCAGCAGATCAAGCCCCTGCGTGCGCGTCTGCAAACGGCGGCCGAGCCGCTGCGCAAGCAGTTGCTCGAAGAGCGCCTGCGGCATCTGAAAGCGCCGCTGCGCGAGGCGGTGCTGCGGGCGGCGGCCACGCCAAAGGACAAGCGTACTCCGGAGCAGACGGCGCTCTTGAAGAAGCACGTCGAGCCGCTGAAGATCGACGCAAAAGAGTTGGCCAAGCGCTTCCCGGAATTTGCCGCGCTGTGCGAGCAGACCGCGAAAGCCGTCGCCGCGCGCGAGAGGCAGCGTCCGCCGCCGCTGCCGCGGCTGGCGGTGCTGGTGAACACCGATCCCAATCCGCCGGCCCATCACATTCTGGTGCGCGGCCGGCACAATTCTCCGGGCGCCGCGGTGCAACCGGGTGTGCCGAAATCGCTGAGCGCGGCGGGGAACGTCTACCGCACCGACGTCGGCCGGCGCACGGCTTTCGCCCGCTGGGTGACGGCCCCCACCAACCCGCTCTTCGCCCGCGTCATGGTCAATCGCATCTGGCAGCACCATTTCGGCGTCGGCCTGGTTGCCACGCCGGATAACCTCGGCCAATCGGGCGCGTCGCCCACTCACCCCGAATTGCTCGACTGGCTGGCTGCGGAATTTCTCCGCTCCGGCTGGAGCGTCAAGACCATGCATCGGCTCATCCTGAATAGCGCCGTCTACCGGCAGAGCAGCACGCCGCACCCGGATGCCTCCACGGTCGATCCGGAGGATCGGCTGCTGTGGCGCTTTCCGCTGCGGCGGCTCGATGCCGAAGCGCTCCGCGACGCCATGCTCGCCGTCTCCGGCGAACTCGATCGCCGCGCGGGAGGGCCGTATATTCCGACAGATCGTCGGAACGATGGTACGGTTATCGTGAACGAGGAACGGGACGGCGCCCGGCGGCGCTCGCTATACTTGCAGCAGCGGCGTAGCCAGGTGGCGACGCTCCTGGAGCTATTCGACGCGCCGCGGTTGGCCAGCAATTGCAGCTTTCGCAATACGTCCACCGTACCGCTGCAATCGCTGGCGCTGCTCAACTCCGACTTCGCCCGGACGCGCGCCGCCGCCTTTGCCCGCCGGTTGGAGCGCGAGGCCGATGCCGACGCCGAGCGGCGCGTGGCTCTGGCGTATCGTCTGGCGGCGGGGCGGCAACCCCACGAGGAGGAGCGTGCCGCGATCCGTCGTTTCCTGGCGATCCAACAAACTCTCCACGCCCAAGAGAAGGACAGCGAACGACGGGCCTGGACCGACCTGTGCCAGACGATTCTGGCGAGCAACGCATTCTTATATGTTGAATAAGGGGTGCTCCGCCTTGGCCAATGCCCCAGTAGAGGCAAGCACGATGAATCCGACCGCGCACGACTTCGCTCTCACCCGCCGGGCCTTCCTGGGCCGCTACGCCGGCGGCCTCGGCTCACTGGCATTGGCTCACCTGTTGGCCGCCGAGGGTGTTGGGACGGCCGCGGAGCCTCCTTCTCGTTCTGACCCCCTCGCGGCCGGGGCGCCCCATCACACGCCGCGCGCGAAGTCGGTTATCTGCTTGTTCCAGCACGGCGGTCCTTCTCAAATGGATTTGTTCGATCCCAAGCCGGCGTTGACCAAACATCACGGCAAGCCCTACCCCGGTAAATTGGAGGTCCACTTCCATAGGCAGGCCGGCAATTTGCTGGCGTCTCCCTTCCGGTTTCGGAAGTGCGGCCAATCGGGCATGGAACTGTCGGAGTTGCTGCCGCACACGGCCCGCATCGCCGACGATCTGACGCTGATCCGCTCCATGGCCACCACGTCGGTGGACCACGAAGCCGCGCTGCGCATGATTCACAGCGGCAAGGTATTCACCGGCCGGCCGACCTGGGGCGCGTGGGTGCTGTACGGTCTGGGTTCGCCGCGCGACGATTTGCCGGCCTACGTGGTTCTATCCGACCCCGGCGGGCTGCCGGTGGACGGTACGAACAATTGGAGTTCCGGTTTTCTGCCGGCCGTCCACCAAGGCGTGCCGTTCCGCGCCTCCGGCGTGCCGGTTGCCAACCTTCAGCGGCCGCCGGACGTTTCCCCCGCGGCCCAGCGCAATCAACTCCACCTCCTTCAGGAGTTGAACACGCACCATCTGCAACGGCATCCCCGCAACGCGGAACTGGAAGGGCGCATCAGCAACTACGAGTTGGCCGCCCGCATGCAGACGGCGGTGCCATCGGTCCTGGACACCTCCCGCGAGACCGCGGAGACGCGCAAACTGTACGGCCTGGACAATCCCCAGACGGCCGAGTATGGCCGGCGCTGCCTCTTGGCCCGCCGCTTGGTCGAGCAGGGAGTCCGCTTCGTGCAGATTTTCCTCAGCGGCCAGCCCTGGGACACGCACAGCAAGAATGCCGAGAGCGTGAAAAACCTGTGCGGCATGACCGACCAACCCAGCGCGGCGCTGGTGTTGGACCTGAAACGTCGCGGCCTGCTCGACTCGACGCTCGTACTGTGGACCGGGGAGTTCGGCCGCCTGCCGGTCTCGCAAGGCTCCGACGGCCGCGATCACAATCGCCATGCCTTTTCGCTGTGGTTGGCGGGTGGTGGTTTCAAGCGCGGTTACGTCCACGGCGCCACCGATGACTTTTCTTATCAGGTGGCCCGCGACAAAGTTCGCGTGATCGACTTGCAGGCGACGTTGCTCCACGCTCTGGGGCTGGACCACCAACGGCTCGTCTACCCGCACGCCGGCCGCGACGACAGCTTAACCGATGTCAGCGTCACTCGGGCCCGTGTCCTGCCCGAACTGCTCGCTTGAGTAGTCTTTGGGACATTCCGGCTAAGAGGAGCAGAATTATGGAATCCAAACATCGAATAGCCATGCCATCTCCTAGTTCTCTTTTGTCGCAAACGCGCCGCCATTTCTTTCGAGACTGCGCGGTCGGTCTCGGCTCTATCGCCCTGGCGTCGCTGCTGAACGAAAAGCGGGCGCGGGCCGACGCACCGCCGCTGGTCAATCCGCTGGCGCCAAAAAAGGGACATCATACGGCGAAAGCGAAGCACGTCATTTTCCTGTTCATGGCCGGTGGTCCCAGCCAGCTCGAACTGTTCGATTACAAACCGAAACTGGCGGCGCTGCACGGCAAACCCATCCCCGACGAGTTCATCAAGGGCAAGCGCTTCGCTTTCATGGACACCTTCGCCAAGGAGAAACCGAAACTGCTGGCCTCGCGCCGCAAGTTTGCCCGCCACGGCCAAGCGGGGACGTGGGTGTCGGAGTGTCTGCCGCACACCGCCGCCATCGTCGATGATCTCGCCGTGGTGCGTTCGCTGGCGACGAATGTTTTCAACCACGCGCCGGCGAAAATCTTTCTCAACACCGGCTCGCCGCAGGCAGGCCGGCCAAGCATGGGAGCGTGGACGACCTACGGCATCGGTAGCGAAGCCGGCGATCTGCCGGGTTTCGTCGTTTTGCAGTCCGGCCCGCGCGGTCCGCGCGGCGGTCATCCGCTGTGGGGCAGCGGTTTTTTGCCGACGACGTATCAGGGTGTACCGTTCCGCAGCGGTGGCGAACCCATTCTCAATCTCACCCGGCCGCCGAGCGTCAGCGACTCAAGGGCAGCGTCAGGTTCTTGACGCACTCAAGGAGTTGAACGCGGCGCGATTAGCGGACACGGACGATCCGGAAATCGCCACGCGCATCTCGTCGTATGAGATGGCTTACCGCATGCAGACGAGCGCACCGGAGTTGATCGATCTGGCGCACGAGGACAAGAAAACGCTGCAAATGTACGGAGTGCAGCCGGGCAAACCGTCGTTCGCCAACAATTGTCTGCTGGCGCACCGCCTCGTCGAGCGCGGCGTGCGCTTCGTGCAGCTGTATCACACCGATTGGGACCATCACGGCTCCGGCAGCGAAAACCTGACGACCGGACTCGATCGCGTGTGCCGGGAAGTCGATCGACCCGCTGCCGCCCTGGTGAAAGACCTGAAACAGCGCGGCCTGCTCGATGATACCTTGGTCGTCTGGGGCGGCGAGTTTGGACGGACGCCGATGGGCGAAGTGCGCGACACGGTTGGCCGCAATCACCACATCGACGCCTATACGATGTGGCTGGCCGGCGGCGGCGTCAAGGCGGGGCTGAACCTCGGCGCCAGCGACGAACTCGGCTTCGCCGCCGTCGAGGACCGCGTTCACGTTCACGATCTGCAAGCGACCATTCTGCACCTGCTCGGACTCGATCACACCAAGTTGACATTCCGTTTCCAAGGCCGCGATTTCCGCCTCACCGACGTGCATGGCGAAGTCGTGACGAAATTGCTGGCGTAGATCTCCGCGCACGATTGTTTAGCCGCGCCCCACGCCCAGGGCGTCGGCGACGCGATTGATGTAATTGAACCAGGCGGCGATGAGCGTGATCTGCAAGATGCCGCGATCGTCGAAGCCGACGCGGCGAGCTCCGCCACGCTGTCGGCCGTCGCCGCCGATGGATGCTTCGTGATGAGAACGGCGAAATCGAGGAGAGCGCGGTCTTGCTCGGAGAGGTTGGCCGCTTGGCGATGGTCCCGCCGCAACGCGGCGGCGAGTTCGTCGTCGAGACTGACGTGACGCAGGAACTCGCTATGGCTCTCCGTTCAGTAGAAGCAGCGATTTTGCGCGAGACGACGGTGGCGATCATTTCGTGCTGCCGCCGCGACAAGGGCAGTTCCGGGTTGAGCAACACGCCGAACGCGGACATGGCGTGCCGCATCGCTTCGGGGATAAGACTGTGAGCGGCGGTGATGCTGTCGCTTTCGCCATCGGCTCGGCGCAGCGCTGCGACTTCCTGACGATATTCCGGAGGAAAAAGATGGTAAACCGCCTCATAGCAGCGCCGCAGTGTTTCGTCGGCCTGTTCGATGGGCACAGTTTGGATCCACGTCATGGGTTCGATCCCCGCAAGGCGCTTCGTTGGCAAAGAGAAGATGCTCTCCGACATTCGTAATATCCGCGCCGGCCGGCCGTCGTCAATGGCGCACTACGGTTTGCGGCGGCCGAGAATGCGAAAGGTGTTGCCCGTATAGCGGATGAGGACGGCATTTGCTACCCTTGCAGAGTATTGATTCCTTGAACCTCTGGAGGATCTCATGTCTTCCACCACGACTTCGCTGCCCGTGCCCGTTGCGCCGCCGGACGTGCTGGCCTTCGCCGACGAACAGGGCGTCCGCGCGTATCTGCCAGCCGTTTTGGAGATGACGCGGCGCATTTTCCCAACGTGGCCCATCAAGGTGTTTCTCGAAGAAGATGCCGAGATCGCCAACGATTGGCATATTATCTTGGAAGCCCAGGTGCCGGAGGATGCGACGGCGGAAAAGCTGTTTGACCTGGATCAACAGTGGGGAGCGGAAATCTTCGAGCATTGTCCGTCCACCCACGTTTGTCTCTTTTGCCTGGGGATGGCGTGATGGCCTATGGATCCCCGCGAATTTCTCCATCTGGCGCGGCAATTGGCGCTGACGGCGACCGACCGACTCGCACGCAAATCACCAACGCCATGAAAATCTACGAACGCGATGTGCTGAAAGACGTTACCTGGCACCCCTGATGGAGAGGATCGCTTATGTCCGCTCATCCGCCGAACTGCCGCGATTGCCACTGCGAATGCGCCATCGACCGCATTGGCCCTTATCCGGGCAAGGGTGAGGAACATTCGTATGCCGTCTCCTGGCGCTGCCCGCAATGCTCGCGTAAGTGGCTCGACGTTTGCCCGCTTGGTCCCCTGGTGCCCTCCACGTCGCTGTGTCTTAATTGCGGAGCGGCGTATTCCGCCGATACCGAGACGCCTTCCTGCTCGACCTGCGGTTTGCCGCAAAATGCCGTCCTCGACGCGCTCGGCGTGGCGTCGATGCCGGCCGATCCGCTCGCCGCCGCGCGCGACGCTTTTCAGCGCAGGCTTGATCCGCCGCGGTCTGGCCATCCTCAATCTTGCTCTACAAAGTGATGTTGCCCTCGCGGATGCCTGGTCGCTCAAGTGTTCCTTCTTGGATTCGTTGGGCTATCCGCGGACCAAGTGTGCGATGATCGAGGCCGCGCTTACTGCCGGCGGGCCGCCCTCCTTGTGGCTCAGCTACGGTTACACGCTGCAAGCGCTGGACCGCCCTGCCGAGGCGGTCGCCGCCTATCGGCGTTACGTGGAGTTGATGCCGGCTGGACCGTGGGTCGCCGTCGCCTGCGGCAATCAGGCCAATTGCTTGACGCGCCTGGGCGACCGCGCCGACGCCGAGGAACTGTATCGACGTGCCCTCGCCCTCGAACCGCAGCGCATCAGTCACGTCAGCAATTACGTCCGCTTTCTGATCGACGAGCGGCGTTGGACGGAAGCGCTGCCGCTCATCGATGCGGCTTTGCAGATAGCGACGACGGACGCCGATTCGATCGCCTTGTGGGAAGATCGGGCCGCCATCCTCACCGAGCAACAGAATGGCGCGGCCGCGCTGGCGAGCATCGAGTACGCCCAGTGGCGTGGCTCCGATTCGGTGCGGACGCACTTTCTTCGCGGCCGCGCTTGGGACTTCTCGGCCGGTTGGAGGAAGCGCGACAGGAGATAGTCCGCGTTTTGGCGCTCGACCCCGAATACGCCGACGGCAAGCGCACTTGGAGACAATCGATTCCGTTCTCGTCTGGAGCGGCGGCCGGTCGGCCAATCCCGGTTGACCTTGGCTCCGTTGGCTCGCAAAATAATGTTTAGCCGCGCTCCCCTGCGGGGCGCGGCAAAACAAAAGGAACCCTGGCATGAAATGGCCGTATCGCCTCGCGGGTCTGCTGGCGGGCCTGTTGCTCTGCGTTGTCGCTTCACGCGGCGAACCACCGGCTCCCAAACCCCCGCGCTATCAGACCGGCGCCAACCAAGTGGCCGGCGGCAGCGGCAAGTTCTACATGAAGCGCGAGATCGCTTTCGTGATGAGCCATGAAGGGGCGGCTTGGCTGGAACGGCCCGAACGCGACAAGCAGGAAGAGCCGAAAAAACTTCTCAAAGTGCTGGATCTCAAGCCCGGCCAGATCGTCGCCGACATCGGCGCCGGTAGCGGCTATTACTCGTTCCGCCTCGCCGACAAAGTTGGTCCGCGGGGCAAAGTGCTGGCCGTGGACATCCAGAAGGAAATGCTCGACATCATCCGCGGCCGTATGAAAAAAGAAGATGTCGCCAACATCGAGCCGGTCCTCGGCACCGCCGCCGATCCGAAACTGCCGGCCAACGGCGTCGATTTGATTCTGATGGTGGACGTTTATCATGAATTTGCCTTTCCCTATGAAATGACCGAGGCACTGGTCAAGGCGCTCAAGCCGGGCGGCCGGCTTGTGTTCGTCGAATTTCGTTTGGAAGATGAGACCGTGCCGATTTTGCCGGCTCATAAGATGACGCGCCAGCAAGTGCTCAAGGAGATGAAGCCGCATCGCCTCCAGTACGTCAAAACGGATAAATCGCTGCCGTGGCAGCACGTCATCTTTTTCGAGAAGAAGGCCGAAGATAAAAAAGACAAGAAGCATTAACAGAATGAGCGACTAGCCCTGAGCACA
Source organism: uncultured Planctomycetota bacterium (assembly GCA_963835245.1). Taxonomy (GTDB): domain Bacteria; phylum Planctomycetota; class Planctomycetia; order Gemmatales; family Gemmataceae; genus JAJPHU01. The sequence continues at coordinate 421,877 of CAWIEZ010000008.1, read as the reverse complement.
GCGACGGGTTCTTGCAACCCGTCGCGGACGCTTCGGGCTAGTCGGCAAAATGTTAGTGGCAACGAACTTTCCCCAGGAAACTCTCATGCTGCCGAAGGTGTCAGCGAGGAGCAGATTTTTTTCCGCCCCGAGGCTGGCATGCTGGACACTCCCTACGCCGAACTACAAGCGTCCGACGTGAAGGCGAACCTTCTACTGGTGGACGATCAGGAGTCCAATCTCCTGGCCCTGGAGTCCATCTTGGAAGAGTTGGGCCAGAACCTCGTCCGCGCTCGCTCCGGCGAGGAAGCGCTACGGCGGTTGCTCCAGGACGACTACGCGGCGATTCTCCTCGACGTTCAGATGCCCGGTCTGGACGGCTACGAGACGGCCCAGCTCATCCGCAGCCGTCGAAAATCCCGCCATACGCCCATTATCTTCCTCACCGCTCACGACTCGAATCGACTGTCGATCGAACAGGCGTACTCCTTGGGTGCGGTGGACTATCTCATCAAACCCTTGGTGCCCACGATCCTGCGTTCCAAGGTGAACGGTTTTATCGAACTGTACCGCAAAACCGAATTGGTCCGCCGTCAGGCGGAGCTAATCCAGGAGAACGAGCGGCGCCGGCCAGCGAAGCACTGCACAGCTCCGAGGTCCGCAAGAGCGCGATCCTTCAGGCCGCCCTCGACGCCATCATCACCATCGACGCGGAAGGGCGAATCGTGGAGTTCAATCCGGCGGCGGAAACGCTGTTCGGCTATCCGCGCGGCGCGGTGATCGGCCGCGATCTGGCCGATCTCGTTATCCCGCCGGCGTTGCGCGAGCGGCACCGCCGCGGCATCGCTCGTTATCTCGCCAGCGGCGAGGGGCCGATTCTCAACAAGCGATCGGAGATGCCGGCGCGGCGGGCCGATGGTTCCGAGTTGTGGGTCGAGTTGGCGATCACGCCCATCGATGGCGGCAGACAACGACTGTTCACCGGCTTCCTGCGCGACATCAGCGAACGGCGCGCCAGCGAGGCGGCACTGCGCGAACACGCCCGGCTGGCGTTCTTGCGCGCGATGCCGGCGCCGCTTTCGCCAGCGGCAAGGATTTACGCTCGGTCTTGCAGCAATGCGCCGAAGCTATCGTTCATCACCTGGGGGCGGCCTTCGCCCGCGTCTGGACGCTGGATGAGACGGGCGAGGTGCTTCTGCTGCAAGCCAGCGCCGGCTTGTATACCCACCTTGACGGCTCCCATAGCCGCATCAAGGTCGGCGAGTTCAAGATCGGCCGCATCGCCCAGCAGCGCCAGCCGCACTTGACCAACACCGTCGCGGAGGATCCGTGGATCAGCGATCCGGCATGGGCCAAGCGCGAAGGGATGACGGCGTTCGCCGGCTACCCGATGCTGGCCGAGGGTCGGCTGCTCGGCGTTCTGGCTCTGTTTTCTCGTGAACGGCTGTCGGAGCGCGTTTTGACCGACCTTTCTCCCGTGGCCGGAAACCTGGCTCAGTACATCGAACTGCGACGCGCTCACGAAGAATTGGAATCGCGCGTGCGGGCGAGGACCGCCGATCTCGCTTCCGCCAATGCGGCGCTGCACGCGCGAGGTCCGCGAGCGCAGCGAGGCCGAAGAGAGGGTCAAAGAGTTTGCCGCCGAGTTGCAGCGCAGCAACCAGGAATTGGAGCAATTCGCCTCGGTGGCTTCGCACGATCTCCAGGAGCCGCTCCGCAAGATCCAAGCGTTCGGTGATCGCTTGCAGGCCCGCTGCGCGGAGGCACTGGACGAGCAGGGTAACGATTATCTCCAGCGCATGCGCTCCGCCGCCGCCCGCATGCGCACTCTCATCGACGACTTGTTGACCTTCTCGCGCGTCACCACGCGCGGCCAGCCGTTTGTCGAGGTGGATCTCGCGGCCGAAGCCGAGCAGGTCGTATCGGATCTGGAGAGCCGCCTCCAGCAGACCGGAGGGAGGGTGGAGATCGGTCCCCTTCCCACGCTGCGCGCCGATCCGACGCAGATGCGGCAACTGCTGCAAAATCTGCTCGTCAACGCCCTGAAATTCCATCGACCGAACGAGCCGCCCATCGTTCGCCTGGAAGGCCGGCTGTTACCGGACGGCCAGTCCAACGGAGCATCTTTCTGGGAGATCGCCGTGCGCGACAACGGCATCGGCTTCGAGGAGAAGTATCTGGACCGTATTTTTCAGCTTTTTCAGCGGCTGCACGGCCGCGGCGAGTACGAAGGAACGGGCCTCGGTTTGGCCATCTGCCGTAAGATCGTCGAGCGGCACGGCGGCACCATCGCGGCCCGCAGCAAGCCGGGACAGGGAGCCACGTTCCTCGTGACCCTCCCCGCCCATCCGGCCAACCAAGAAGAAAGGACATCATGAGCAGACCACGCAAGCCAATCACCATTCTCATGGCCGACGACGATGCCGACGACCGGCTGATGACCCGCGAAGCGTTCGAGGAGAGCCGCGTGGCCAACGATCTGCGCTTCGTCGAGGACGGTGAGGAGTTGATGGATTATCTCAAACGCCGAGGTAAGTACAGCGATCCGGCCCGTTCGCCTCGGCCCGGACTGATCCTGCTCGACCTGAACATGCCTCGCAAAGATGGCCGCGAAGCACTGCGCGAAATCAAGGACGATCCAAGTTTGAAGCACATCCGCGTGGTCGTCCTGACAACCTCCAAAGCGGAGCAGGACATCTGCAAAAGCTACGATCTCAGCGCCTCCTCCTACATCACCAAGCCCGTGACCTTCGATTCGCTGGTCGAGGTCATCCACGCGCTGGGCAAATACTGGCTGGAAATCGTCGAACTCCCCAGCGAAGGAGGAGGGTAGATGTCTAATCGCACGCTTTCTCGGACAGGGGAGCATCCCACTTCGGTCGCTCAAGAGCCGCGCCTGCGCGTGCTGCTGGTCGAGGACGATGAGGACGACTACGTTCTCACCCGCGATCTTCTCTGCGATATACCCGGTTATCGCTTCGACCTGGAGTGGACGGCGACCTATGAGGCGGGACGAGAAGCGCTGCACCAGCATCGACATGAGGTTTACCTCTTCGACTATCGGCTCGGCGAACACAATGGTCTGGAACTGCTGAGGGAGGCGGTGTCGGCGGGCGTCAAGGCGCCGGTGATCTTTCTGACCGGCCAGGGCGAGCGCGAATTGGACATCGAGGCCATGAAGGCCGGCGCGGCCGATTATCTTGTCAAAGGCAAGATCGATGCCGCTCTCTTGGAGCGCTCGATCCGCTATGCGCTCGAACGGCAGCGCTATCACGATTCGTTGCGGCGGATGCACGCGAGCCTGGAGGAAAAGGTGCGCGAGCGGACGCTCGCCTTGGAAGACGCCAATCGTCGCAAAGACGAGTTTTTGGCCATGCTGGCGCACGAATTGCGCAATCCGCTGGCGCCGATCCGCAACGCGCTGCACATCATCGGCATGCGCGGACCGGAACGACGGCAGAGCGTGCGGCAGGCATGGGAGATCGTCGATCGCCAAGTCGATCACATGGTCCGCTTGGTCGATGACTTGCTGGACGTTAGCCGCATCACGCGCGGCAAAATCAATTTGCAGAAACAACCATTGGACGTGTCGGCGATCGTGTCGCGCGCCGTCGAGGGCAGCCGTCCTCTTATCGATTCTCGCGGGCATACCTTGGAGATTCACCTGCCCGACGACGCCGGGCGCGTCGAGGGCGATCCGGTGCGGCTGGCGCAAGTTCTGTGGAACCTGCTCAACAACGCCGCCAAGTATACGCCGGAGGGCGGGCACATCCGCTTGACGGTGGAGAAGGGAGAAGGCGAGGTCGTCCTCCGTGTCCGTGATACGGGTATGGGCATCCCCGCCGACGTGCTGCCGGCGATCTTCGATCTGTTCACACAGGCGGAGCGCACCCTGGAGCGCGCCGAAGGCGGTCTGGGCATTGGCCTGACGTTGGTGCGGCAGTTGACGGAGATGCACGACGGCACGGTGGAGGCGACGAGCGCCGGTCCCGGTCAGGGCAGCGAGTTCGTGGTGCGACTGCCTCTCTTGATGGATGCGCCTTTAGCTGATGGCACCGTTGGCGCCGCGGATGATGGTGGTTCCTCGCGGCGGCGCCGCATTCTCGTCGTGGACGACAACCGCGATTCGGCGGAGAGCTTGGCCACGCTGTTGCGCTTGGTTGGCAATGAGGTCAAGACGGCCCACGATGGCCGTCAAGCGTTGGAGACGGCGGCGGCGTATCGGCCGGACATGGTGCTGCTCGACATCGGTTTGCCGGTACTCAACGGTTACGAAGTGGCTCGACGACTGCGCACGGAGCCGAGCTACGGTCGGGCCGTGCTGGTGGCGCTGACCGGCTACGGCAGCGAAGAGGATCGACGCCGTTCGCTGTCGGCGGGGTTCGATCATCACATGGTCAAGCCGGTGGATTTCGATAGCCTGCGCACACTTTTGGCTTTGCCGGAATCAACTTGAAACCTCGTGTAGCCGCGGAGCGCTCCCCTTCGGGTTGCGGCTAAACGGAAAAAATGGATTCACGTCCAGAAAGCTCTTGACTTCCCAGACACCTTGTCTTACTCTTTATGCTTACTGCTCAGACGGATTGTCTCAGATTTTTCCGGGTTTCGATTTTGGGTTAGAAACAATGGTTGAAAAAGTCTCTCAAGATGTGACCGATGCCGAGCTGGCGGTTCTGCAAGTGTTATGGGAGCGCGGCTCGGCGACGATACGTCAGTTGACCGACGCGCTGTATCCCGATGGCAACGAAGCTCATTACGCGACGGTGCAGAAACTGCTCGAACGCTTGGAGTCCAAGGGTCACATCCAGCGCGATCGCAGCAGCCACGCTCACCTTTTTTCGGCGCGAACGGATCGAGATACGCTGGTTGGCCATCGTCTGCGGGCGATGGCCGAGAGATTGTGCGGCGGATTGATGGCGCCTTTGTTGACGCATTTGGTCCGTGCCGAGGCTCTATCTTCACGGGAGCGCCAGGAGTTGCGCGACCTGATCGACAAGCTGGATCGCAGAAAGAAGTCGAAGTAAGCCCCCGCATCCGAGGATTGCATCATGTCCACGCTCCTCACGTTCGGCTTGGCGAATGCGGTGTGTGCCGCCCTGCTCGCCCTGCTCGCTCTGCTGGTCGGACGCTTCTGCCGCCGGCCGGCGCTGCTGCATAGTCTCTGGCTTTTGGTACTGCTCAAGCTCGTGACGCCGCCGTTGTGGCCCATCACGGTCGCCAACTGGCCGGAAGAGCCGGCCGCCTCCTTGGAGGCGCGGCCGTCAGCGCCAGCGGAACCGCCGAAGTACCCGCCTCTCTCTCTCGTTCCGCCGGCGCTAACGGTCCAGACGAAGGATCGAGAAGTGCGGACATTGGCGGCTCGTCTTCGGAATAAAACGGATATAGTGCATCTCCAAATAAGGAAATCTCAGCCTGTAGGGTGGGTCGAGGAACGAGACCCACCGAGGGAGCGTGGTGGGTCTCGTTCCTCGACCCACCCTACGCCGCAGCCTACGGGGTTGGCCGCCTGTGTGCCGCTCTTGTGCCTCGCCTGGTTGGCCGGTGTCGTGGTCTGGCTCATCTGGGCGGGACTGCACATTATTCGCTTCCATCGTCTGCTGCGGCACGCGCACCGCGCCGGGCCGCAGATACAAGAGCAAAGCGATGCTCTGGCCGCGCGGATGGGGTTAGCGCACGGGCCGGAGATCTGGCTGCTGCCGGGACCGTTGCCGCCGCTGGTATGGAGCGCCATCGGACGGGCGCACATCTTCTTCCCGGCGAAGTTGCTCGCTCGTCTGGACGACACGGAGCGCGGCAGCTTGCTGGCGCACGAGTTGGCCCACGTCCGCCGCCGCGATCATTGGCTGCGCTGGCTGGAACTGATCGCTTCGGCCTTGTACTGGTGGTATCCGCTGGTGTGGCTGACTCGGCGGCGGTTGCACGTCCATGAGGAGGAGTGTTGCGATGCTTGGGTCGTCGGCGAAGTGCCGGCGCGGGCGTATGCCGGCGCTATCCTGAACACGCTCGATTTTCTCGCCGAAGATCGCGCGCCGCTGCCGATGATGGCGAGCGGATTGGCCGGCGTCGAACTGCTCAAGCGCCGCTTGAGCCTCATCATGGACGGCGGCACTCCCAAACGACTCTCCGCGCCGGCGAGAATCGCTCTTGTACTCGTCGGACTCTTCCTGCTGTCGCTGCGGCCAGACGTGGCGCGGACGGAGACGAAGCCGTCGGAGGTCAAGGACGCCAAGGCAAAGCCAGCGGCCAAAGTCGAGTCAGCCGAGCCGCTTGATGAAGCGACCGTCTTCAACGCGCAGGCCGAGGAACTTACTGAACCAGAAGCTCGACGGCGCACCCTTGGCCATCGCCTGCTCGCCCGACGGCAAGACGCTGGCCCTGGCACTAGAGGATCAGACGGTGCAGCTCCGCGACGCGGTCACGGGAGTTTTGCGTTTCACCCTCAAGGGGCACGAGGATGCCGTCACCTGCGTGGCGTTCTCTCCCGACGGCAAGACGCTGGTCAGCGGCGGTCCGGATCGCCGCGTCCGTTTGTGGGACGCGGCGACCGGCAAGCTCCGCCGTGCCCTAGAAGGCCATACGAACTGGATCTATGCCATCGCTTTTACGCCGGACGGCAAGACGCTGGCCAGCAGCGGTTACGACAAGACCATCCGGCTGTGGGATGCGGCCACCGGCGCGGCGCGGCGCGTTTGGAAAGGCCACAAAGCCTCCATCCGCGCCCTGGCCTTCAGCCCCGACGGCAAGACGCTGGCCTCCGGCGGCAGCGATCGGACTATCCGCTTGTGGCCGATGGACGCCGACGGCGATCCGGTTGTCTTGAAGGGGCACGAGGACACGATTCGCGTCCTCGTCTTCAGCCCGGACGGCAAGACGCTGGCTTCGGGCGGCGACGATCGGACGATCAAATTGTGGGACGCGGCCAAGAAGAGCGAGCGAGTCACGCTGAACGGCCAAGCGGCGGAGGTGACGGCGCTGGCTTTTTCGCCCCGCGGCAAAATTCTGGTGAGTGGTGCGGCGAATGGCGCCGTCATCTTTTGGAATGCTTCGACCGGAAGCCGGCACGGCCAACTCCAAGGCCACAACGACGCCATCACCGGCTTGCTGTTCTCCGCCAGCCAACAATTATTGTCGGCCAGTCTGGACGGCACGGTGAAAGTTTGGCAGGCGGCGGTCTCGCCGCTTCGTCTGCTGCGCGGGCACACCGGACCCGTCGCCGCTGTGGTTATTTCCCGCGATGGTCGTCGTCTCCTTTCGGGCAGCGGTTGGCCGGAGGGCGACCGAACGGCGCGCTTGTGGGATCTGCAAACAGGCAAGCAACTCCGCGTCTTCCGAGCGGAATCGCCGGCGGACAAAGGGACGGTCGAGACAGCCAGTCAGGTTGCGGCCGTGGCATTTACTCCGGATGGCAAACAGGCTGCTTCGGCCGGCACCAGCGGCGTGGTCTTTTTGTGGGACGTGGAGACGGGCAAAGAACTGCGGCGTTTCCGCGGCCACACCGGCGAGGTCTCGTCCCTGGACTTCACGCCGGACGGCCAGCATCTGCTGTCCGGCGGGCAGGATAAAACCATCCGCCTGTGGGAAGTCAAGAGCGGCCGCGAGGTTCGCAAATTCGAGGGCCATACCGAATGGGTGCGCAGCGTCCGCTTCGGGCGCGACGGCAAGCGTTTCCTGTCCGGAGGACGGGACGGCGTGATGCGCCTGTGGGACGTGGACAGCGGCAAACAACTGCGCCAGTTCCCCGCCTCACCCAAAGGATGGACGGAGAGCGTGGCGTGGATGCCGGACAATCGCCAAGCTGTCTGCGCGGGCGGCGATAGCACCGTTCAGATCTGGAATATCGAGAGCGGCGAGCGGGTGCGGACTTTCACGGGGCACGTCTACGGCGTCACCTGTGTGGAGGTGTCGCCGGACGGGCGCAGCATTCTGTCATGCGGCTACGATTGGACCGTGCGTTGGTGGGACGCGGCTACGGGCCAGCAACGCCAAATTTTCCGGCAACCCGGCTTCGCCCGCGCCGTGAAGTTCTCGATCGATGGCCGTTATGCGATCACGGGCGGCGGCGGCCAGAGCGACGGCGGCGGCAAGTATGTGCCCGGCGGCACCGACTTCCCTATCCGCGTGTGGTCGCTCACCGGGGAGCGGCCGGCGCAGGTGATCAAGGAAAAGGTGCCGTGAAAAAAACTTCGTTTCGCCGCGACCCGAAGGGGAGCGCGGCATTGCTGTCGCGCTCCCCTTCGGGTCGCGGCGAAACGAAAGGGCATCCTTGAAGGAGATCCATGATGATTCGTTTTCGTTTGCTGCTGCTACTCGGCGTCGTTCTCTTCGTGGAGAACGACAGAGTTCGCGCCGCCACGCCCGATAAGGACGCGGCGGCGCTGGCCGCCAAAATCGATCATTACCTCACTGTGTCTTGGGATGCCGATAAGATCCAGCCGGCGGCGCCCGCCACCGATGCGGAGTTCGTCCGCCGCGTCTATCTCGACTTGGCTGGACGCATTCCCTCCGTCTCCGAGGCGCGCGGATTCTTCGACGACAAGCGGCCCGACAAGCGCCGCCGACTGATCGACCAGCTACTCGAAGGACCGCGCTACGTCACACACTTCACCAACGTCTGGCGCGCTTTACTATTGCCGGAGTCGGGCAACAATTTGCAGGCCGGCTTCCTCGCTCCCGGTTTCGAGTCGTGGCTGCGCGCAAGCTCCAGCAGAACACGCCCTACGACGCCCTGGTGCGCGAACTGCTGACCGTGCCAATGGATAACCGCGGCCGCAATCCGCTCGGACAGGCCAACGGCGCGCCGTCGCCGATCGCCTTCTACTTGGCCAAGGAGGTCAAGCCGGAGAACCTGGCGGCGGCGGCATCGCGGCTGTTTCTCGGCATCAAGATCGAGTGCGCTCAGTGCCACAATCACCCCTTCGCGGAGTGGAAGAGGGATCAATTCTGGAGCTTCGCCGCCTTCTTCGCCGGACTGCAACGGCAGGGCAACGGCGACTTCGTGAACCTCGGCCGCGAAGTGTCCGACCGCCGCGAACTGACCGTCCCCGGCACCGAGCGCGTCGTGCAAGCCGCCTTCCTCGACGGCGCAACTCCGAAGTGGAAGCACAACACCAGCGCCCGCGTCACGCTGGCCGACTGGATGGCCGCCAAGGATAACCCCTATTTCGCGCGAGCGGCGGTCAATCGATTGTGGGGCTACTTCTTCGGCACCGGCATCATCGATCCCGTCGATGAGATGGTCGGCGGCGAGCATGCGCCAGTCATCCCGAACTGCTCGACGAATTGGCTCGCCAGTTCGCCGGCCACAATTTCGATCTGAAATTCCTCATTCGCGCCCTCACTGCCAGCCGAGGCTACCAGCTCAGCAGCTTGGCCTCGCACAAAAGCCAAGACGATCCGCGTCCGTTCGCTCGTATGCCGCTGCGCGGCCTGTCCGCCGAGCAGCTTTTCGACAGCATCGCCCAAGCGACCGGCTATCGCGCGGCCAACAACGGCAATCCGCGTTTCTTCGGCAATCCCGGCGTGCGCGGCCGATTCTTGACGCAGTTCGCCAACACCAGCGACAAGGCGACCGAGGTGCAAACCTCCATTCTGCAAGCGTTGTCGCTGATGAACGGACAAGTGACGACCGCCGCCACCGATCTCGAACGCAGCGAGACGCTCGCCGCTCTGCTCGACGCTCCGTTCATGGACACCGCCGAGCGCATCGAGACGATTTATCTGGCGACACTGTCGCGCCAACCGACGCCGCGCGAATTATCGCGCATGGTCCGGTACGTTGAGAATGGCGGCTCGGCCGACGATCCAGCGGCGGATAAGGAGAAAAACTACAACCGTGCCCTCGCCGACGTGTTCTGGGTTCTGCTCAACAGCGGCGAATTTTTCCTCAACCATTGACGCATCGGCGAGCGGGGTCGCGTCAGCGCCCCGCTCGCCAAGGAGATCCCCCATGTCCCGTTCCTCGCTCTCTCTGTCCCGCCGCGAATGGCTGACGCTGTCGTCCGTCGGCGTCATTGGCTACTCGATGTCCGGCTGGCTGGAAAATCTGGCCGCTGCTGCCGCGAAAAATCCGCAACGCAAACGCTCGTGCATCCTTCTGTGGATGGCCGGCGGTCCCAGTCAGATGGACACCTTCGATTTGAAGCCCGGTCAAGCGAACGGCGGTCCCTACAAGGAAATCGCCACCAGCGTCCCCGGCATCAAAATCAGCGAGCATTTACCCAAGCTCGCCACGCACATGAAAGACATGGTACTCGTCCGTTCGATGAGTACCAAAGAGGCCGATCACGGCCGAGCCACTTACTATCTGCGCACCGGCCGCGTGCCGGGCGGCCCGATCCAGTATCCGCCGCTCGGTTCATTCGTGGCCAAGGAACTGGAGCGGCCCGACGCCGAATTGCCCGGTTTCGTCAGCATCGCACCCTTCCGCGTCCTCAACTCCGCGGCCTTCACTCCCGGATTTTTGGGACCGCAATATGCTCCCTTGATCGTCGGCGAAAACGCCAATGGTTTTGGTCCTCAGCGCGGCGGCGACGCGGCTCAAGCGCTGCGTGTGCAAGACCTCGATCTGCCCGCCGATGTCAACGCCAAACGCTCTGCGGCGCGTCTGCACATGCTCGACGACATGGAGCAGGAGTTTCTCGTCCAACACTCCAGCATCGCCGCCGAGAGCCATCGCACCGCCTATCGCCGTGCCGTCACCATGATGCGCTCGTCCGCCGTCAAGGCGTTCAATCTCGACGAGGAGCCGAAGAAGCTGCGCGACGCCTATGGCCGCAATCTGTTCGGTCAGGGCTGTCTGTTGGCGCGTCGATTGGTGGAGCGCGGCGTGCCGTTCGTCGAAGTTTCGCTCAACGGCTGGGACACGCACAACCAAAACTTCGAGCAGGTCAAGCGCCTCAGCGGCACGCTCGATCCGGCCTGGGCGACGCTCATGGACGATCTCAAGGACAAGGGCTTGCTCGATTCGACGCTGATCGTCTGGATGGGCGAGTTTGGCCGCACGCCGAAGATCGCCACGGAGCGCACCGGCCGCGATCATTGGGCCGTTTCCTGGTCCACGGTACTGGCCGGCGGCGGCATCAAGGGCGGACAAGTCATTGGCAAAACCAGCGCCGACGGCATGGCCATCGAGGAACGCAAAGTCGAAGTGCCCGATCTGCTCGGCACCGTCTGTCTCGCTCTGGGACTCGATCCGCGCAAGCAAAACAATTCCAACGTCGGCCGGCCGATTCGCCTCGTCGAGCCAACGGCCAAGCCGATCAAGGAGGTCGTCGCATGAAAAGGCAAAAACTGTTCCTCGCCGTGCTGTCCGTGTTGGCTCTCGGCGTCTCGGCCAGCGCCGCAGAGCGCGATGTTCAGGATTTGGTTTACCTCGGCGAGAAAGGCCCGGTACTCGTCCGCCTCCACGTTCGCATCGATGGCAAGCCGCTCCTCGATGTCTGGGAGGATTTCGTGGGTAAGCTGTTCGCCTATCTCGATGCGGACGGCGACGGCGTACTGAGTAAGACAGAGGCGGCGCACATGCCGCCGATGGCGGTGCTGTTCAGCGATGGTCCCACTTTCGTGGGAAAGCAGCCGAACATCGCCGTGGCCTTCGATAGAAATCAGAATGGCAAGATCACCAAAGAGGAACTGGCGGAGGGGCTGAGCAAGAACGGTGCCGCGCCGTTTCAGTTCCGCAGTGATGAGACCGTCGCGAATAAGCTAATGATTGCCTACGTTGGGCAATTGGCGCCGCTGTCGGCTGACGCCCTCAACGCCAAACTCTTCACTCTCCTCGATGCCGACAAGAACGGCAAATTATCGCGCGCGGAACTGGCTGTGCGCCGGCGGTTCTGCACAAGCTCGACCTGGATGACGACGAAACGGTCAGCACCCAGGAAATGAGTGGAAATATCGAGAACGGCATAGGATCGAATGTTGCTTTCACCGTAGCCCGCCGCTCGATGAGGACACGCTCCGACAATGGACCTTTCGTCTTGGTGAAATCCGGCGAAGCGAACAAAAACCTTGCTCAACGCCTGCTGAACCATTATGGCAGCAATAAACCGAACGCACCGGCGAAGTATCTCACGCGCCAGGATCTCGGTCTCGATGAAGCGTCCTTCCAGCGGCTGGATGCCGATGAGGACGGCAAGCTGGACCGCGAAGAGTTAGCGCGCTTCGCCCAGCGCGAGCCGGACTTGGAATTGCGCATGCGTCTGGGCGACAAGAGCGCGAAGGAAGCGGCGCTGGAGTTGGTCGCCTCGAAAGAACACCCGTCTCCCCTGGCGCAAATCGGTTCGCGCCGGCGCGGAGGGAACCTTGCTCCTGGAACTGAGTACGACGCAGATCGAGCTGGGCCGCGCCGATACGGCGCACGATGCTCAGGCTGCCCGTCTCTTGCGGCGCGAGTATACCGTTCAGTTCCGCAGAGCCGATCAGGACAACAACGGCTATCTCGACAAAACCGAAGCGGCGAAAAGTCCGCTCTATCGCAATGTCTTCGACGCCATGGACCGAAACGGCGACGGCAAACTCTTCGAGAAGGAGTCCATCGCCTATCTGGACCGCATCAAGGACTTGCAGGAGAGCGCTCTACGCAGTTGCGCCTCGCTGGCGATCAAGGATCAAGGACGCGGCCTGTTCGATCTCGTCGATGCCAACAGCGATGGCCGGCTGAGTGTGCGCGAGATGCGGCAAATGGGAAAGCTAATCGAGCAACTCGACCGCGACGGCGATGGCTGCATCGGCCGCGGCGAGATTCCGCACAAATACCGTGTGGACTTGCGGCGCGGGCCATCGCTGGACAGTCCCTCCGGGCCGCGCCGGGTTGTCATTAGCAAGATGGCTGTGAGCAACGAGCCGGAATTGCCGCAGCGCAACGGGCCGCGCTGGTTTCGCAAAATGGATCGCAACCACGACGGCGATGTTTCGCGCCGCGAATTTCTCGGCACCGACGAGCAATTTCGTAAAATTGACCGTGACGGCGACGGTCTCATCAGTGTCGCGGAAGCGACCGACGCCGATCAAATGTTTCGTAACATGAAAGAGCGGAAACCGTGACGATTCGCCTGGCAGGAGGATCAGCGATCATGGCGGATTTCGTAGTCATCGCCACTTGGCCGTTCGGACAAACCGCGGTGAAAACCGCCGCGCCGCTGTTGCAGGCCGGCAAGCCCGCTCTCGACGCCGCCTTGGCCGGAGCGCAGGCCGTCGAAGACGATCCCACCGTCCATTCGGTCGGCTTCGCCGGACTCGGCAACGCCATCGGCACGGTGCAGCTCGATGCCTGCGTCATGGACGGCCAAACGCTATCCTGCGGCGGCGTGGCGGCGCTGGAGAACGTCCGTCACGCCGCCGCCGTGGCGCGGCGCGTCATGGAGAAAACGCCGCACGTTCTGCTCGCCGGTTCAGGGGCGCAGCAGTTCGCCGTGCAGCAAGGCTTTCCACTGGAGACGCTGCTGACGCCGGAGAGCGTCGCCGAGTGGGAGAAAAAGCGGCCCCCGGCGAACCGGCAGCGTGAGCTGCCGGGTAAGGCGAAGCTACCGGGTCACGATACGGTGACGGTGTTGGCCCTGGACCGCAAAGGTTCGCTGGCCGGCGTCTGCACGACATCAGGACTGGCTCACAAGCTGCCGGGCCGCGTCGGCGATTCGCCCCTTATCGGATCGGGATTGTACGTCGATAACACGGCGGGCGCGGCCGGCGGCACCGGCGTCGGCGAAGAGATCATCCGCATCGGCGGCAGTCTGCGGATCGTCGAGGCGATGCGGGCGGGTCGGAGTCCGCAAGAAGCGTGCGAGTCGCTGATCCGCACGGTCAACGCCGTGGCGGTGCGTCGCGGCGTGCATCCGGCGCGGGTGGCGTTTTTGGCGCTCGATCCGCGCGGCCGCATCGGCGCCGCTTGCACGGAGCGAACGGGGTTTCAGTACGCGGTGGCGCGTCCCGGCTCGGTGGAGTTGTTGAAGGCGAAGGAAATCGGCGTCGAGGCGAAGTGATTTTCGTTTAGCCGCGAGCCGCAGGCGAGCGCGACACGCTCCCCTGCGGGTCGCGGCTAAACGAACGCATCAATCGATGATGTTGTAATACAACACCACGCTGGAATCTTTGCGTGGGTCGTAGGGTTGCAGCGTCCACGGACCGGGGTTGCCGCGCTGGCTGATCGCATAGGTTACACTGGTGTTCCCCGTCATCGCGGAATTGGGATGCATCAGCGTGAAATTGGCGGTGAAGTTCGGTAACGGCGTATTGGTTGTATTCGGTGCCGTTCCCGGCGGCGTATTCACCGCCGTGACGATGACCGTTTCCTCGTTGGCCGTTCCCGGCTCGATCACTAACTGCGTTCCTACCTGAATCGACCAAGGGGCTCCCGTGTTCGCGTTGACTCCGCTGGTCGGGCCGTTCAGCATGAGCGTCGCCGGTGTAACTTGACCCGCTAGAGGAGCCGCCACGATAGGACTCGTCGCCGATACCGTAGTCGTCGTCGTGAACACTGACAAGTTGGTGCGGTCCACGATGGCGAACATGCGATGCCGCACGTTGCGGCCTTCGCTGAGTCCAATCTCCGCTCCCAGCTTCGGCGGGGTGGTGCCGGGAGTCACCTGGAAGAAGCCGACCGTCAGAAACACCGCGTAGACGTTGCTGCGCGTCGTCAGGCGGTTGTAAATCTTGTTCATCAACTCCATCTGCATATAGGGATCAGCGCCCTGGGGATTGGTCGGGACCGCATTCGGAATCTGGAGTACCCGCGGATTAATGGCCGAAGCGGTTGCATCGAGTTGATTGTCCGTGAACAATGTATGGTTGATCCCCATGCCATTGGGATATTGCAGATCCATCGGAGGAACGGGAGCGACGCCAGCGGCCATACCAACGAGCGGGTTATCCACCGCGCTGAGTGTGCCGGCGGCTAAACCGGGAGTACGGCGGGTGAGTAACGTCTGGATCAGCAAATTCGCGGCGGTTGCCGAGTAGTTGGTATTGCTGAATGTCCCCGAAGAATCGTAGAGGGCTTGGTAGATTTGCGGGTACAACGGCGTTGGGTTGGTTGTCGGATTTGCCAGCGGCACATCCCAGAGCGTGTTGATGTTGACCTTGCCCGGAACGCGGCCGTTGACGGTGCTGATGCCGGACATGCCGTTGTGCGTTTCGAGAAACTCGAAAATGCGGTACAGACGCCGCGATTGATCGAACCATGGTACATAGTGCTGGAAGAAGTAGGAAGCGGGCGCGCCGCTCGTTGCGGGATACTGACCGGGGTTGCCATAGGGCTGAGAAATCGGGATGGTGTTGGTGTTGGGAACGAAGATGAAGCGCTGCGTCAATTGGTGGGGATGGAACCCCGAGACGTGCAGCAGTTCCATCGGGCTGATCAACGGGCGGTCCAGATGGACCAGCCAGGTGAAGGGATTCGGCGTCGGCGGGACCGTCGCCGTGTTCGTCGGCAACCAGTTCGGCAAGCCGAGCGTGTGATGGTTGACGGCTCCCTGCGGTGTTGTCTGGAGAACATACTGCGAGAGGTGGGCGGCATAGGGCTGGAGTTTGCCATACGATGCCGGCCCCGGCGGCACCGGGACACCATTGGGCGTAGGAGGGTTGTTGGCCTTGCTGATGGGTATCGGTTGGCCGTTGCTCCCTATATAGCCGTTCAATTGCACGCCATGTACGTAATCGACGGTGATATAAGGATTAAACGGGTAAGCGGGGTATGTCAACGTGCCCGCAGCCGAATAAGGATTGTAGGGAAGATGCGGATTGGCCAAACGGCGCAGCAGTACCGAAACGCCATTGATGTTGTCGTAGATCGTCACCGGCGTGTTGGTGCCAGGCAAGGTGATGGTCCACGTATTGGGCGGCGTGAACGTGACCTGGTATTGCATGCTCGGCGATTGCATAAGGAGCGTGGTTGGGGGCGTTCCCTTCGCGGGGATGTCCTTATTGATATCATTGGCATTGTTGGAGAAGGCGGGGCCAACGAGCATGCAGGACTGGCCAGCCAGACCGCTGGGCGGAATAAGCGGATAGGTTGCCGACGCCGCAGGCGGATTGCCGGCCGGAGGCGGACTACCGACCGTCCAGGCTGAACCGTTGCCATCGTTAAAGTTACTGCCCGCGATCGCGCCGCTTGCGTTGTAGCGTAACTGCTGAGGAGTGCCCAAGACGTTGTTGTTGAGTCCGGGGCCTGGGGGCGTCGATGTCGCGGTCTTTTGGTCGTACCATAACCCATGCGAGTAGGGTACGAGTGTCGAGTTGGCGAGCGTCTCGCCATTATTGGCGATGATCAGCTGATAGGGATTATACGCCGGTGTTGGGCCGGTGGGAATGTACAGCGGCACCGGCAGAGAATCTTGCGGCTGAAGCGTGCTTCCGTTCACGGTTTGGTATCCCGTCGGACCTGTGATGGCGGCGGTCGCCGGCATGGTGTTGAACAATTCGACCCACATGTTGACGTTGAAATTACCCGCCTTGGCATTGGGACCTTTAGGATTCCCGTTAGGTGTCCCATTATCGGTCGGCAGCGAGTATTCGCCCAGCACTTCGCTGATGACAATGCGCGGCAATTCGGTGCCGAAAACCCAGTACGCCGGTACGTCGGGATTGCCGGTTGAAAAGACGGGAAGGGTGCTGTTGGTCGGCGTCAGTTGCGTGTTGTAATTGTTCAGCAGAGGCAAGCCGTAGGGACCGTTGGCGGGGTTGTAAAAATTAAACGGCGTGCTGATTTCGTCGGCGTCGATGTAATCGACGATGTTGACGGCCAGTTGAGCCAGCCAGCGGCGTGGTTGTATGTCTGTGGGTAGCGGATTAGCCAGATTCGAGGGCGGAGCGACGCCGGCGACCGCCAGCAGACGGAGATAAATATCGATGGCGAGTTGTTCTCGTGCCAGCCGCGCCGCCAGGAATTGGGCCTGGATTTGCGCCAACGTCGAGGAGGCGCTCGCCACGTCAAAGCGATCGTTGGGCGTGGTGGTCATCTGGGCCGTCGCGCCGCTGCTCATGTGCGGGTAGGGCGGCAAGGGACGATTCAGATCGATGCGTCCCACGGCGGAGCCAAGAAGCGCCACGGCATCAGCGGCTTGTCCGCTGAGGAATTCGCTGGCCACGGGCGGATTCGGCTGCCCCGGCACAGACGCGCTTAGCTGGGCAATTGACGGGAAGGGGATGTACTGGTTCGGGGTTCCCACCGGAAACATTCCCACGGGAGGCAAATCCGGCCCCAATGACGGCGTCGTCGCCGTCGCCGCCGCCGCCGTCGCGCTGATCAGATAGGTCGAATAATTGCTGGGAGCCGTGGGATTAAAAGCGGGATTCGAGGGATTAAAAAGCCACGGCGACAGGCCGGGGCGAGCGAGATCGGAACTGATCGTGGTGATCCAGTTGCGGCGCTGAATCGAGGTGTCTATGGTGTTGGGGGGCGTTGTGGGGAAAATGTCCGGTCCACCGAGGCCGGTCGGACAGAGACGCAGCAGCTGCGAGATCAACGTCGAACTGCCGGTGTCCGCGGCTTTTGTCAGGCTGTTGGGCCGTAGCAGCGCCTCCATGTCGGAGGGTCGGAAAACAAGGTTGTTGTCGGGGGCCGACGAATTATACAAGGCCGACTTGTACACGGAATAGGCGGCCGGATGGTTCGCGCGCTCCAACGCGGAGCCGCTGCCATAACCTTGAGGGAAATAAGGGAAACAACTCGCCGCCGTAGGGCCCGTCGTCGGCAATAACATCGCCGTCGTGGGCTGGTAGAGCGTATTGGGCGCTGTTGCCATCTCATTACGGCTGTCCATGTCCGTCTGCGCGTACACGCGCGAGGCTGCCGGAGGAAGAAGGCGTTTGCCCTATCGGAAGGAAGAACGGGGCGCTGGGAACTTTACTCGGTCCATACTTGCCGTAGTACGTCCCATTGCCCTGGAGCAGATTTTGCCATTCCGCCGCGTTGCTGCTGTTGCTCCACAACTGGCCTATGTTGGTCTCGGTGGAGAACCAACCTTGATTGGAACGGCTGGCATTAAGGTTGCCGGCGATGTTTCCCGCCGCCGCCACGTTGATGCGATTGTCCAGATCCATGATGAGCGGAGCGAACAGCGGCTTGTACAAGGTGCCGTCCGGCGCGGTCATGATGGGCGCGCCCAGGTCCATCCAAATGCTGTCGTTGTTGAAGGGTTTGCCCGTAATGTCGGTGCCGCCAGGCGCTCCGACCAGATTCTTGACATCGCCGCCGCCGTCCGCGGGCGGGGGAAAACCGGCATGATCGGCGGGCCGGGGCCGCGCTGTAAGATACTTGCCTCCCTGATTGTACCAATTCGGATTGGTCATGTCGTTAAAAGCATACGTCACCGTCACCCCGGGAATCGGCGAAACCTGCTGGAATAACCAGGGCCGATGGAACGATGGCGTCAGCACGGCGCCCTGCGAATTAACGGCGGCGAGGAAGAAGCTGTTGAGATCGGGATAAGTATAAGACGCATTGCCGCCGACATAGGGATTCGTCTGGGTCGCGGGCAGAGTGTTGGCCGGCGTGAGGCGCGAGCCAATGCGCTCAGGATCGCGCACGAAACCGTCCGCGGCGAACCAAGTGTAATTGACAAGCCCATAGTCGTCCTTCGGCTGCCATTGCCAGAGGGGGGCCGGCGTATACGTCACCGGCGAGGTATAGTGCAGCCGGCCGACGCCGTTGTACGGCGTGACGTTGGCGCCAGGCACGGCCACCCCCGCCGCCATCGTGTAATTGTAGCCATACATCGTCCGCCCTAGACTGTGGCCGCGCAGGGCGGAGCCAGCGCCGTTGACATCATCGTTTACATCGTAGAGGAGTTGGCCGAGAAAGAACGCCAATGCCTGTTCGGGGTTCATGTCGGCTCGTTGCAGCGTTTCGCCTTCGCGGGCAATGCGCGCGGAAGTCGCCTCGGCGTCGGCGTAGAGGACGAAAGCCAGGCCGACGATGGCGAATAGCGTTAACAGCGACAGCACGACCATGAGAATGACGCCGCGCCGCTGGTTGGTTCCTTGGAATCGCATGATGTTCTCTCCGTCGAATGGTTCTCTTCTCTGTTCGGGCCGCGCGCGGCGGCTTTGTTACATGGCCTGCACGATGGTCACTTGCCGCGTTTGATTGGTCTTCGCATCCCAGATGCGAATGGATATCTGAATCGCCTGAATAATCGGGCCGGAGCCTGTCAGCGTGATGGTTTGGGCAGAGCCGGGCGGGTACTGGTAGGTCAGTGCCGTCGAGTTCCACAAGGGAATGCAGGCCGGGTTGGGAACCGTCGGTGGAGGAGCAGTGGGATTGGTGATGATCGGCAAGTTCCACTCGGAATAGAGCGGTTTCCCATCGAGATTGATCCCCGTCAATGAATCTTGAAGACTGCTCCACGTATCGAAGACTGCGGGTGCCGTTAGGTTCGTTGCGCTGTAGAACCCGGGGTTGCCATTGGGAAAGATGGTGGTGAAGGGCGGTTGGAACAGTGTCACGAACGGATCATTGGGATTGGGCGGCGTAACCAGTGGCACTGTCGGGTACAGAGGCAGCAGCCGCACGTCGAAGGACACCACATCGGTTAGCTGAATGTCCGCGCCGTTGAGAAGGGGATTGACCGGAGCGCCAAGCAACGCCAACTGCGCCAACTCCGTGCTGAGGGTCGTATAATTCGTCGTAGCGTAGGGGTAGACGGAGGGAGGCGCGGTAATCGTGGGACCGCTGCCGCCAAAACGCCGCAGCGGCACGGTCACGTCCATAGGGTTGTTGAAATACAGGTTCGCTCCGTTCACCCAACAACTCATCTCCAAGAAGTTGGCGATGTTCGGGGTCAAAGTGATCGGATTGATGGTCGGCACTGCCGGCTGTACCAGATTGTTGTCGGGCACGAGCAGGCGCTGACGGCGGTAGAGCGTGAACAACTGCATCGCCGGAGAGTTTGGCATAATCGTCGTATCGGCGACCGTCATGTCCGGCTGGCCGGTGCTGGGATTGATGGACGGTTGCAGGAACCATTCGACCTCGCCCCACTGGTAGTTGTACGAGCCGCCGGAACTACCCTGGAAACGGGACTCAATGGGGCCGAAACTGGGTAGGTTACTCAGTGTCGTCAGCGGAGAAATTGTGGCATTCAAGGGCGTACTGCCGCCACCCGCGGCGCCGGCGGAAAGGAAATCGCTCATGTCGTTGCCGCGCAGCTTGACCGTGAACGCCAGCGAGTGATTGGTGCTGTAATAGCTGCCAATGAGGCTCGTATCCGATCCTTCCTGCCCTCCCCCGCTGCCCTGATAAACCTGAAAGAAACCCTGCTGCGGTGGGCCGTTGACCCAGAAATTCGGATCGCTGAGGCGTTTATTGCCCTCGAAGTGATCGGCGGACAGATCGCGCTGCAATAGTGTGGTGGCGGCGCGCAGCTTGTTGGCCATGTCGCCGGCAGCCTTGAGATTGCGAAACGTCGTCGTCGAAGCGACGAACGCATGCGACAGGATGGCCATGATGAACAGGATCAGAGCCATCGATACGAGCAGTTCGACGATGGTGAAACCTTGTCGGCGTTTCATGGTTGATGCTCCTCCCTATAGCCCCCGGCTTGCCGGGGGTATGTTCCGGCCCCTCATATCACCCTCGGCCTATCGAGGGAATATGCCGACCCCCGGCAAGCGGGGGACTATAGGATTCACGGCTGCGCGTTCGTTCCCTTGTCAAACACTTCCACCACATTATCCAAGACCACTACTATGGTGGGCACACCTACCAAATTCGGTTGCACTTCCACCGTGGTGCCGATGCCGGTGTCCGTAAGATTGGTCACGCGATAGAAGTAACCGTTGATTGGGTCGAGGATCCAGCCGCCGCGCTTGATGGTGGTGCCCACCACGGCCAGTTGCAGACCGTTGGGAGGGAGGACCGTGACGGGATAGGACATCTCAGCAGCCAACGTGCCGACCGGCCGGCCGCTGTACACCACGACGTATTCCTGGATCAAATTCGGTTGTAGTTGTTTCAGCAGATACGCATAACTGTAACGTCGCCCCCGATCGATGAAGCCGCTGCTTATGTCCGGCGTGCCACTCATGCTGAAGGTGATGTCGTCCGGCAGGCTGAACCAGCGGTCGGCCAATTGTTGCGAGACAACAAGACCCGGCGCAACTCGCGGGATGTAGCCCGGAGTGCCGAGAGGGATAAGTGCCACCGATGCCAAGCCCTGAATCGCGCCGTAAGGATCGACGTAGACCATCGGCGAAAGCGGCGGTATCGTCAGTGGTAGCGGCGTGAATGATGCAAAGGCAGTAGTCACTTTCAGATCGGAGCGGAGGTTCGTGGCGATGGCGACGTTCTCGGCCATGGCGGCGGTGCTGGCGCAGCGATCGTCCTTGAGCGCCTGCGCCATGCTGACGGCGCCCAGCGGGAATAGCACCAACAGCGCCAGCATGCCGATGGCCATGATGAACATGGCGATCAGCACTTCAATCAGCGTCACGGCGGACCGGCGTATCATGATGCGTCTCCTTCCCCTGTTCTGTGGCGGCACGTTTCCAACGTGCCGATGTACTGGTTTTTCTGGCTCTCCGGCACGTTGGAAACGTGCCGCCACAGCCTTTCTCACAGTCCCGATTCGCGTCCAATCTCGGCGAAGTAGAACGGATCGTAACCCAACAGCCCAGCGCCTTGGTTCGCGCTATAGGCACCGATGTAGCCGGTGCGGCTCTGTATGGCGATGATGCCGACGTGATTCATGAAATCATTGATGTCGGAAGCGTTCATCGTCATGTCATAGACGGATAGCAGAATCTTGCTGTTGCCCGCGTTGGCGCCGATAACCGCCCCCGTCGGCGAGAACAAGATTTCGTAGTTGAAGCTGGCGTTAGGCATCACGTTGGACCAATGCACGGGCACAGGAGCCGTGTCATTGCCGGGGATGATATTCACTCCAGGAGCAGGTGGCGTGGGGGTGAGGCCGGGAATTACCCTCATATCGACGGCGAAATTGTTCGGCAGCACCAGCGGGTCTTCGCCGATGAGGATGCGCGCTTGGCGAATAATGCGGTAATTGGTCGTGGGCGTGGTGACAGACAATGCTGCTTGGTAGGGGCTTATATAAACCGGATAGACCGGCGGCAACCCCCCTGGAAGACCATTGGGCCCTGTAACAAGATTGGTAAAATAAGGGTTTCCCGGAGGAACCGGAGCGGGCGGAAAAGGCCAGCCGCCGAGTTGGAGCATGTTCGGTGCTATCACGCCGTAGATGCTGTAAACGCCGCCATTGTTGATTGTCAGATAATCGCCGGTTTGAACCAACCACTGCTTCGGATCGGCGATTCCCCCCAGCGTGAAATCGACTAACGTAAAGTTGGCGGTTCCCGTTCCTACTGTCACCGAAGAGAGGACGCCGCCCGTCAGCGAGCCCGTCAGAGGGCCCGGCTGCTGGATGTACTGACACTGCGAGTACAATCCCACAGGGTCTCCTTGTGCCTGCACGAAGCGAATGCCGGTCGCCAGGCCGTCGCGCTTGCGCGCATCTTGGCCGTCAGCAGCCATTGCTCCAGTCGATCGACGGTGCGCGTCAGGTTTTGGCTGTTCGACACGCGCGCGCGAACGCCGCCGCCAAGGCGCTGATGGCCAGGATAATGGCGATCACCACGAGCAGTTCGACGAGGGTGAAGGCTCCATGCCGATTCGCTGTCCTTTTTGTCGCATACATGGCTACAAGCCTCACTTCGACAACCAATCTCAAGCCCTGGCGAGGAAGACGCTACGGATTGCTAAACAGAGCTGAGCCGTTCGGCGTTGGGGCGAACGTGACGGGGTCAAATCCCAATGGAATCCCTGGTTTTTCCCAATTGGCCTGTCCACCGGAGGCGACCATGGGCGCTTGCTTGTACGAACAGTTCGGACCAGCCAACTGTTGTAGAGTCAGCCCCGTGAACAATATGGCCGGTGGCGTTGGCAGTCCTGTCGCCGGGTACGTCGCCCAGCCGGTGGCTTGGAGATAGCCTAGCGGATCGAGCGCATCGTTGGCGCCTTTTATTCCGGCGTTCGGATAGGCAAGGGTGCCATTGAGAGCCTGACTGCCGACGGGAATGCGCGTGAAAAAAATCGGTCGGCTCCAGGCATCCGTTAGGTACGGTAGACTCGCGCCCGTGGGAGTGGGTGATACTACCCGTCGCCCCACCAGAAGTGAGGTCCGCCGGGTCGATTCCTGCGCCGCTCACGCCGCGTTGCAAGGCCATCAGCAAACACGCCGATGACTCGTAAGGGGCGGGAGGGGTTGTGCTGCCGGCGATACCCAAGTTCGTCAAATACGCCATATAGGAGGGCAACGGCGGCAACGGAAACGGGTTGAGCGCTTCGTTGAAGGTCATCGGGAACGCTTGCCGCAGACGCAGTTTCACATAGAGAACCCGCGCCCGTTGCGTCGTGTTGGTAATGGGTTCGGTCGGGTTGCCGACGTTAGCGGCGAGATTGGTCATAATCCATTGTTCTACGGTTACGCCAAGTCCCGGAACGATTTCCGACATGGGCGCCCTTAACGCCTGATCCTTGACCTTCGACCACGCTTTGGTCAGTTGGCTCTGCGTCTTGCTGAGAGTCGTTTTCGTGTTGGACTCTTGCTGCACACCCATGTACTTCGCCACGGCCGAGGCAGCCAGAGCCATCAGGGCACCGATGATGGTGATAACCACCATCAACTCCATCAGCGTGAAGCCGCCGCGGAGAGCCGCCGGGAAACAATGCAATCGCGATCGCGTTTTCATGGCTGCTGCCTCCGTTAACGCTGGCCGGTGCCCAGAAGTCCCGCCGAGAAATTGGCCTGATCGTCGAAGCCAACGCCCGTCGCGCCGCTCGATGGAACCCAAGCCGCTGTGCCAAACAAACCATTCTGCCCGGCGGAGATAATCTGATACTTGTTCGAGTATGTGTAGCCGAATCCCGTGGAGTACGGGGCGGCACCGATCCCTTGACAGTCTCCCCTACCGGCCCAGGGCGGTCCTAAAGATGTAAGAACGGCAGCGCCTTGAAGGTATCCACTGTTATTGGTTCCATTGGAACTGAAATAGGCGTAGGGCCAACCGTTGGCGCGAAGCAGACCCCCAGGCCCATTTTTCACCTTCCAGGGATCGAAGTAAACAAAGAACGGACTGAACACGGGGATGTTGATGGGGTAGAGGCATGGGAGGACGGGCGGCGCTGGAGGGGGAGGATAAGGCCCCAGGAGCATCAAGCGGCCCGATTGGAAAGTAAAGTAAGGCCCCTTGCGTCTGCCCATCACTTCACCCAGCATAGAGCCATACGATGGTTTCATGTTATTCGTCGCGAAGCCTAGGCACTCCGGCGGCGAACCGGCAAGCATCTGGGCCGTATTGGGAATGCCGCCCGTATAGAACACTAGACACTGCTCCCCTTCCAGCGTCCAGATGCCAGCGATCGTACCGTCGCCGTTCCAATCCGTGGGGCCGAGGTTCTTTCCGAACACCTTCGTGAGAAACGAGCCGCTCGGACTGGTTAGCGGACTGGCCTCGTTCAGAACGAGAACGCTCGGCGGCGGCTCGCTCAAACCATAATCCGTCATGAACGCTTGAAGGGCGGTTTCCAACTCCGAAATCTCCGTGCGCGTCTGCACTTCCGGGATTTTGTTCAGCACCTTCACCACGCCGGCCGTCACCAGACTCACCAGAATGGCGATGATGAGGATCACCACCATCAACTCGATTATCGTGAACGCCGAGCGCTTGCCCGTCCGCGAACGTGTCCCAGTCATCGCTGTCTCCTTCGTGTGCGCTAAAACCTGTTTTCCAACCCTTCTGAGCGGGGGGCGTCAGCCCCCCCGAGAGTAGCTAGACTCGGGGGGCTGACGCCCCCCGCTCAGGTTGGGAAACCGCGAGCGCCCCCGTTACTTGCTCAACCCCTCAATCAGCTTAATCAACGGCATGAACAACGCGATCACAATGGTGCCGATAATGAAACCTAGCACCACAATCATCAACGGTTCCAGCAAACTGATGAGGCTCTCGACCATGACATCGACTTCCTCATCGTAGACATCGGCGATCTTGTAAAGCATCGTATCCAGATCGCCGGTCTCTTCGCCGACATCGATCATGTTGACGACCATGTCATCGACGAGCCGGCTCTCTTTGAGCGGCTGCGAAATGGTGTCGCCTTCACGGATCGATTCGTACACGCGCTGATACATGCGCTCGAAGACGGCGTTGGTGCAGGTTTCGCGGACGATGCTCAGCGCTTCGAGAATCGGCACGCCGGAAGCCACCAGCGTGCCCAGCGTCCGCGTGGTGCGGGCCACGATGGTCTTCTCGATCAATTTGCCGACAATCGGTATCCACAAATAGATGCGATCCAGAGCGTAAGCGCCGGTGCGATTGAGGCGGATGAGCTTAATCATCAGCCACCACGTCAGCGGAAACAATGGCAGCGTATACCAATAGTTGCCGAACCAGCGCGACGTGGCCATCAACATTTCCGTGATGTCCGGCAGCTTCATGCCGAAGTCTTTGAAGATTTTCTCGAACTTCGGAATGATGTACAACATGATGAAGGTCAAAATGCCGACGGCGGTGAGGATGACCACCACGGGATAGACCATGGCGCCGGTGATCTTGCGTTTGAGGCTTTGCGCCTTTTCCTTGAAGTCGGCGAGGCGTTTGAGAATGATTTCGAGCGCGCCGCCGGCCTCGCCGGCCTTGACCATGTTGACGTAGAGACGATCGAAGCACTTGGGATGCTTGGCGAACGCCTCCGAAAGCGTGCTGCCGGACTCGACATCATCGACGACATCGATGAGGGCGTTTTTGAGGACGCCGGGTTTCATCTGGCCTTCGAGGACGCGCAGGCTGCGCAGCACCGGCAGGCCGGCGTCTTGCAGGGTGGAGAATTGGCGCGTGAAGGTGCAGAGCATCTTGCTGGACACGCCGCCGATGGTGAAGGTTTGGCCCTTCTTGCGTTTGCCGCCCTTCTTGCCCTTGCTCTTTTTGGCGGCGGTGGCCACTTCGGTGATTTTGGTCACGAAGTAGCCCATTTGGCGGATCTTTTGTTGGGCTTCGTCTTCGCTTAGGGCCTCGACGGAGTCCTTGACCTCTCCGCCGCTGGTGTCCATGGCTTCATACTTGAAAGTCGGCATGGTAGATGTCTCCCCTTACTTCCCGAGCTCGCCTACCCGGCGAACCGGCAGCGTTAGCTGCCGGGTTTATGGTACTCTACCCGGCAGCTAACGCTGCCGGTTCGCCAGCGAAGTTTGTCGGCGCGTGTCAACCTTCGTCTTCCAGCACGGTTTCGCGGACCACTTCCTCGATAGTGGTGATGCCGTTGTAGATGGCGCGGAGTCCGAACTCGCGCAGGCCGACCATGCCGTGGCGGAGACAAGCCGCCCGCAGTTCGTCGGTCGAGGAGCCGTTGGAAATCATGTCGCGGATGTCGTCGTTGACGAGGACCAATTCGTACAATCCGGTACGGCCTTTGTGGCCGGTGTTGTTGCAGCGATCGCAGCCGCGGCCATAGTAGAACTTCTTGCCCCTGACGTCCTCCGGCCGCAAACCCAGTTCCATGAGCATCTCGGCCGACGGCTCGAACTCGGTGCGGCAGTCCTCGCAGATTTTGCGCACCAAGCGCTGAGCCAAGATGCCTTCCACCGTGGCGGTGATGAGATACGGCTCCAAACCCATGTCGCGCAGACGGGTGATGGCGCTGGGGGCGTCGTTGGTGTGCAGCGTGCTGAAAACGATGTGGCCGGTCAGCGACGCTTGCACGGCGATTTGCGCCGTTTCCAGATCGCGAATCTCGCCGACGAGAATTTTATCGGGATCTTGACGCAAAATGGCCCGCAAAGCGCTGGCGAACGTCAGGCCGATCTCATGGTGCATCTGGCACTGGATGATGCCGTCGATGTCGTACTCGACGGGATCTTCCGTGGTGATGATCTTGTCGCTGATGACGTTCAACTCATTGAGGGCGGAGTACAGCGTAGTGGTTTTGCCGGCGCCGGTGGGGCCGGTGACGAGGATGATGCCGTTGGGCTTGGCGATGAGTTCGCGGAACTGAGCCAGCAACTCCTCCGGCAGACCGATCTTGTTGAGATCGAGCGACACCACCGAGCGATCGAGAACGCGGATGACGACGCTTTCGCCGAACATGGTCGGCAACACGCTGACGCGCATATCGACGGGGTTGCCGCCGACGTTCAATTCGATGCGTCCGTCCTGCGGCAGCCGGCGTTCGGCGATGTCGAGGTTGGACATGACCTTGATACGGCTGGCGATGGCGGTGGCCAAGTGGCGCGGCGGCGGCACCATTTCGTAGAGTACGCCATCGCAGCGATAACGCATCTTGTACTCGTCCTCGAACGGCTCGAAATGGATGTCGCTGGCGTGGTCCTTGATGGCCAACAGAAACACCATGTTAATGAGCTTGCGGACGGGCGCCTCGTTGGCCATCTCCAGCATGTCTTCCAGGTCGATGCTGGTTTCGGCGCGGCGCTTGCCGAGTTCGGGATTGTTCTCGATCTCCGTAATGAGATCGATGATGCTCTCTTCCTTGCCGGCGTAGGCTTTGGCGATGGCGTCGGTGATGGCCTGCGGCGTGGCCAACAGCGCTTGCACTTCGGTGATGTTGAGCAGGTTGCGCAAATCGTCGAGGGCGGCGAGGTTGTTGGGATCGCCGATGGCGATGGTCAACACCTTGTCGCGGAAGGACAGAGGCACCACTTTGTAGACGCTGGCCATCGTCTCCGGGACGAGTTGGAGCGCCTCCGGTTGCGGCTTAAGCTCCTGGAGATTGGCGACCTTGAGTCCGTGTTGTTCGCCGAGCGCTTGCAGCAGCTGATCTTCGTTAATCAGGCCGCGCGCCGTGGCGACCTGGCCGACCGGCTGGGCGGTGTTCTTGGCCTCTTCGAGAACCTCCCATAACTGGTCTTCATCGACAAAACCGAGATCGATGAGAACTTGCCCGAAGCGGCGTCTGCCGCCGACGGAGGTACTTTTGCCGCCGCCCTTTTTGGCCGATGCGGGCTTGGCGCCGGGTTTGCCGTTACCGCTCTTGCTCGCCGGCGCCGTCGGTTTGCCGCTCGCCGCAGCCGGTTTGCCGGTCACGGACTGCGGCTTGCCGGGGACGGCCGGCTTACCCGCCGGCGGCTTCGCCCCGGCAGCCGGCTTGTTCCCCTGGATGGCCTGGGGGTTGGGTTTCTTCGGCGGTACAGGTTCGTTCGGCGTCGGCATACAACAAACTCCTCGGAATAACTTTACTTTACGTTTAGCCGCGACCCGAAGGGGAGCGCGAACCCGCGCTCCCCTTCGGGTCGCGGCTAAACAGCTGTTTGTTTCGCGGCGACGATCAACGACGGCGAATGGCTCCCCGGCGACGATTATCGTCGTCATCGTCATCGTCGTCGTCATCGTCATCGTCATCGTCGTCGTCGTCGTCGTCGTATTCCTCTTCCTGGTCCTCGAACTCGCCGCGTTCGGCTTGAGCGATCTTGGCGGCCAAATCGGACGGCTTGGCCGCCCGCATCAGCGCTTCCTCTTTCTCAACCAGTCCGTCCTTCCACAGCTTGAACAAGCTCTCGTCGAGCAGGAACATGCCGTGTTTGCGTCCGGTCTGAATGCTGGAATCGATGCGATACGTCTTGTTCTCGCGGATGAGGTTCTGAATGGCCGGCGTCACCACCATCATCTCGTAGGCGGCCACCAGCCCATCCGGCTTGCGCGGCAACAGCGCCTGCGACAGCACGCCAATCAGCGCCGTCGAGAGTTGCGTGCGGATTTGGTCCTGCTGTTCCTTGGGAAACACGTCGATGATGCGGTTGATGGTGCTGGAAGCGCCGCTGGTGTGCAGCGTGCCGAAGACGACGTGGCCGGTTTCCGCCGCTTCGATGGCGGCGTGGATCGTCGCCAAGTCGCGCATTTCGCCGACGAGAATGATGTCGGGGTCCATACGCAGCGCCCGGCGAATGCCTTCCTTGAAGTCGGGTACATCGACGCCGATCTCGCGCTGGTTGACCGTGCATTTCTTGTGATGGTGATAATACTCGATCGGGTCTTCCAGCGTGATCATGTGGCGATCGTAGTTATCGTTGATGAAGTTCATCATGCTGGCGAGGCTGGTCGTCTTGCCGGAGCCGGTCGGGCCGGTGACGAGCAGCAAACCGCGCGGCCGGGTGATGAGGCGCTTGATGGCGTCCGGCATGCGCAGCTGCTCGAAGGTGAGGAACTGGCTGGGAATACGCCGCAGAACCAAACCGATGTTGCCGCGCTGCTTGAAGACAGCGACGCGGAAACGAACGCCGTCGGTGAACTCGATGGCGAAGTCGGAGCCGCCTTTCTCTTGTAGTTCCTGCTGGCAGCGATCGGGCGTGATGGACTTCATCAACGACGTGGCATCGTCGTTGTCCAGCGACTTGGTGTCGAGGCGGCGCATACGGCCGTGGTGCCGGATGACCGGCGGTTGGCCCACGGTGATGTGCAGATCGCTCGCTTTGAGCTGAATGACCGTGGCCAACAGTTTGTCGATCAGCGGAGTGCCGGTGGCAGCCAATTTACTCTCCTAACCCACGAGAAGACCGACGGGTTTTGCAACAGCGCAAAACGGAAGCATCCATCCGTCGGGGGATGGAACCTTCACAACCTCAAGCGTCGGGCGTGCGACCGTTGAGGGACGGCTGCTCAGAAGACGAGCAGGACGGGATCGGTCTCCTCAATCACCATTATCCCGTGCCAATCGTGAAGGATCAATTCACTTCCGCAAAAATTTTCGTTGGCTCACTCGATATCGACGCGGAGAATTTCTTTCATCTAACTAGCCCAGAGCGCCAGCGACGGGTTTCTTCGTCCCGTCGCTGGCGCTCCGGGCTAGTAGACAGCGCCGACAGTTTGGCCGTATGGTTAGCGACGCTTCGCAGAAGCGTCGGCGGACTGCGACGCTTCGCAGAAGCGTCGCTAACCAACCCACCTTCCTGCGCCATCCCCCTAACTCGATTCGTGATGGCAGGTGGACAGCACTTCCTCCAACGTGGTCATACCCGTAAGTGCTTTATTCAAACCATCTTCGAGCAGCGTTCGCATGCCGAGCAGCCGCGATTGGCGACGGATGGTTTGCGTCGGTTCGCGTTTGAAGGTCATCTCGCGGATGGTGGAGTTCAAACGCATCATTTCAAAGATGCCTTTGCGGCCTCGATAGCCGGTATGGTTGCAATGACCGCAACCGCGTCCGCGCATGAAAGTGGCATTCTTGAGTTGCTCTGGCGTCAGTCCCGATGCCTTGATTTCCGCGCCTGAAGGCTGGTCGGGAGCCTTGCATTTTGGGCACACCACCCGCACCAGACGTTGAGCCATAATGGCGATAACGGAGGAAGCAACAAGGAAGGGTTGAACGCCAATATCGACCAAACGTGTAATAGCGCTTGGTGCGTCGTTCGTATGTAGTGTACTGAAAACCAAGTGTCCAGTCAAAGAAGCCTGCACCGCGATCTCCGCCGTCTCACGGTCGCGGATTTCGCCGACGAGAATGATGTTGGGAGCTTGCCGCAACATGGCACGAATGATGCGAGCGAAATCGAGACCGATGAGGTGTTTCACCTCCACCTGATTCACGCCGGGCAGATAATACTCGACCGGATCTTCGGCGGTGATGATCTTACGATCGGGCCGATTCAGCTCATTCAGAGCCGCGTACAAGGTGGTCGTCTTACCCGAACCCGTCGGTCCCGTCACGAGGAAGATTCCGTTAGGCCGCTTGATGATGTTCTGAAAACGGCGGTAATCGTCCTCCATGAACCCCAGATCCTTAATGCTCACCTGTATACTACTGCGGTCGAGAATGCGCATGACGCACGTTTGACCGGCGTTGGTCGGCAGCAGACTGACGCGGAGGTCGAAGTGCTTGCCGCCAATGCTCATCTTGATGCGTCCGTCCTGCGGACGGCGTTTCTCGGCGATGTCGATCGATCCCATGATCTTCAAACGGGACAGCATGGGCGCGAGCAGACGGCGCGGCGGACTATCGCGCTCGACCAACATGCCGTCGATGCGGTAACGGATGCGCACGCGGTCGGCGAACGGCTCAATGTGAATGTCGCTGGCTCGGAGGCTGACCGCTTCCTGAATGATGAGATTGCACAGTTTAACGACCGGCGCGTCGCTCTCCTCGAACGAGGAGGAGGAGGTCGATTCCGTCTCGGTGAAGTCGATGGCAGTGTCGGTGAACTCGGCGAGCATAGAGTCCACCGATTCGGTTTCCGATTGGCCGTAATGGCGGTTGATGGCTTCGATGATCTGTTCGCGGGGCGCGAGGACCGGCTGTATATCTTTGTTCAGGATGAACTGGAGTTTTTGCACGGTGTCGAAGTCGCTGGGATCGCTCATGATGATCTTGAGCGCTCCGTTCTCCTGGGCGAGGGGGAGGACGACGTTTTCGCGGGCCACCGATTCGGGCACCAGTTCGACGACGGCGGCGGGGATGGTCACTTCGGTGAGATCGATGAATTGCAGGCCGTGGAACTCGGCGATGGCCGTCATGATCTGGTCCATCGTGGCGTATTCCAGCTTGACCAGCGCGTCCTGCATTTTGACGCCGGTGGACTGCTGGAGTCCCTTGGCTTCTTCGAGTTGATCGGGGCTGAGAATCTGCCGGCGAACGAGGATGTCCGTGAAGTCGCCGCGTGTCTTGGCCATGTATCAGCACTCCAAGTTGGAAGATCGGAGCCGCGACCGGAAGGGAGCGGTGTTGGGATGTTTGCCGCCGCCGAGACTTGTCCGGCCTAATGTCCAGCAACCGAACGGGTATTGCTATTAAGGATACGGGACGTGCGCCAGCCGTTCAAGAGAAAAGCACAGCCGTTCGCCGGATTTGCTTGCCGACGCGGCGCAGCGTGCATACAGTAACGCCCATCCGATGTTTTCGGTTCGCCGCGTCCTGGCGAACCGGCAGCGTTAGCTGCCGGGTTGGAAGCACCCGGCAGCTAACGCTGCCGGTTCGCCAGGACGCGGCGAAACAAAGGGAGGTCGCCGATCGTGACGCAGTGGTTGTCCGCGCACAAGGAACTGGTCGATGGCGTCCTCGCCATCGTGGAAACGCTGCTGCTGGTTACATTCGTGGCCGCTTCCGCCGTGTTCTTTATTTGGCTCGAACGCAAAGTGGCCGGCCGCATTCAGGATCGCCTCGGTCCCACCCGCGTCGGCGGCCGATTCGGCTGGCTGCAAACCATCGCCGACGGCGTGAAACTGCTCGTCAAGGAAGATCTCATTCCCGCCGACGCCGATCCCATGCTCTTCCGTCTCGGACCCTACATCGCCTTCTGCGGCGCGTTTGCCGCCTTTATCGCGCTGCCGTTCGCCAACGGCTGGGTCGCCAAATCGCTCAGCGTCGGCGTCTTTTTCATTCTGGCGGTGATGTCCACGGAGGTGTTCGGCATCATTCTGGCCGGCTACGGCTCCGGCAGCAAATGGGCGCTATTCGGCGGCATGCGCGAAGCCGCTCAGATGGTCAGCTACGAAGTGCCGATGGCCTTGTGCGTCTTGGTGCCGGTCATCGTCGCCGGCTCGATGGATCTCAATTACGTCAGCAACCAGCAAGGGGGAGGCATCTGGAATTGGTACGTCTTCCACGATCCGTTCACCTTCTTGGCTTTTTGGACGTACTTCACCTGCGCCACGGCGCAATGCAAACGAGCGCCGTTCGATTTGGCCGAGGCGGAGAGCGAGTTGGTGGCGGGTTTTCACACGGAGTATAGCGGACTGCGTTGGTCGTTTTTCTTCATGGCCGAGTACGGAGCCATGTTCGCCGTCAGCGGCATCGCCGTGCTGCTGTTTTTGGGCGGTTGGCACACGGGTTTTCTGCCGGAGTTGAGTACGGCGTTCGGCCGTTGGCTGGGCCATGATGGGCAGCTTTCCTGGCTGGGCTGGGCGATCGGCAACGTCCTCAACGTCGTGGTGTTCGTCGTCAAAGGTTGGCTGTTGGTGTTCGTGCAGATGTGGGTGCGCTGGACGCTGCCGCGGCTGCGCATTGATCAGGTGATGATGACGTGCTTGAAATATCTGCTGCCGATCAGCTGTGTGCTGCTCATGGGCGTTAGTGTCTGGCAGGTGGCCGTTTATCCGCTGGTGGGACGCTATTTCAGCTATGGGCTGTGTGCCGTATGTCTGACGCTGTTCGCGTGGATGGCGGTGAAGGTCGTCGGCACGCCGCACCGCTTGCCGGCGTCGGTGACGGGGGCTACGAACTTGTGGAATCGAGGACCGATCCCGCCGGAGTTGGCACGGAAGACGTGAGTTTAGCCGCGACGGCGAACCGGCAGCGTAAGCTGCCGGGTAGGAGCCATAACCCGGCAGCTTACGCTGCCGGTTCGCCGGTCGGGGAATGGGATTATCGATGGACATTCTCAACAGCGTCCTGTTTTACATCCTGGCGGCGATGACCGGCGTTAGCGCTTTGGCCGTGGTGCTGACGCAGAACATCGTGCGAGCGGCGGCGTGGCTGCTGTTCACGTTGGCCGGTGTTTCCGGCCTGTTTTTCTTGCTCGGCGCCGATTTCGTCGGCGCCACGCAGCTGCTCGTCTACGTCGGCGGTACGCTCGTGTTGGTCGTGTTCGGCGTCATGCTCACCGCGCAGGGTCCGTTCATCAACATGCGCATCGGTGCCGCCGAGTGGGCCATCGCCTTGGCGGTCGGCTTGATTCTTTACGGCGTGTTGGCCGCCAGTCTCGTCATCCAGCCGCAGTTGAGCGTCCCGCCCTCCGCCGACGTGGAGACGATCGATAGCACGGTCCTCGGTGAAGTGCTGTTGGGCCAAGTGCAAGCCTCCCCCTACGGCGATATCACCGGCGTGCCTGCCGGCGTCCGCCGCGACCGCCGGCGGATGTCGTATCTGCTGCCCTTTGAAGTCGTCTCGGTGCATCTGTTGGTCGTACTCATCGGCGCCGCCTACCTGGCGCGCGCCAAGCGCCGCCGCTCTCCCCTCACCCCCGATCCCTCTCCCCAGCGGAGAGAGGGGAGACTCGAAAGCGAGCAACAACTGGGAGTATCCCCATGACCCTCGCCGTCGGACTGACGCACTATCTGCTCTTGGGCGCTTTTCTGTTTGTCTGCGGTGCCGTGTGCATGGCCAGCAAACGCAACGCCATCGGCATCCTCATGGGCGTCGAACTGGTCCTCAACGCCGCCACCATTAATTTCGTCGCCTTCGCTCACTACAATCCCATCTTCCAGATTGAGGGACAGGTGTTCGCTCTGTTCGTCATCGTGTTGGCGGCGGCCGAGGCGGCCATCGCCCTGGCCATCGTCCTCAACTTTTACAATAACCACATGACCGTGGACGTGGATACGGCGGAGGAACTCAAAGGCTAACCATGTCGTACCTCCTGGAACTGTTCGGCGAGCATCCCGGCTGGTATTTCGTCGCCGCCACGCTGGTCCCGCTGCTGTCGTTCGTGCTGATTCTCTTGGCCTCGGCGATGTGGTGCGCTCTGCGTCCTTTCCGCGACGCGCCCGGCCGGCGCCGCTCTCTTCAACCTCTTCGGCGGCGAAGAGCGCGGCCGCACGCCCGCCTATATTGCCACCGGCGCCATCGCCCTCGCCTTCGTCTTGAGCCTTATTGGCTTCATCCGCTTCACGACGCAGCAGAGCGACTTCGAGACGCAAATCCAGCAAGCGCGAAAGAACCTCCACGAACTGAGCGCTCAGGCGAAGACGGCCAACGGCGAGGGCCGGCAAGAGTTGGAAGAACAGATCGAGGCTGAGGAAAAGAAGCTGGAAAACAAAGAGAAAATGTGGGCGTCGGCCCGCAACTATGCCTGGCAGGGCCATTTCGATTGGCTGCGCATCCGTCCCGCCGGCTTGCCCGATCCCGAACACGGCACCGTCTTGCAACTCGGCTTCAAGATCGACAGTCTCAGCGCCCTCATGTTCGTCATGGTGACGTTCATCGCCACCTTGATCCATCTCTTTTCGATGGGATACATGGCCGACGAATTGCAGCCGGAGGTCGAGGACCATCAGGTTCACACCGCCCACGGTCATCTGCACCGTCGCGGCCGTTTCGGTCGCTTCTTCATGTTCCTGTCGCTGTTCTGCTTCTCGATGCTCAACTTGGTCTTGGCCGATAATCTGTTCCAGGTGTTCCTGAGTTGGGAACTGGTCGGCGTCTGTTCGTATCTGCTGGTCGGTTTCTATTTCGAGCGGCAAAGCGCCTCCAACGCGGCCAACAAAGCGTTCATCACCAACCGCATCGGCGACGCCGGTTTCATCCTCGGCCTGCTCATCCTGTGGACCAGTGTGGGGACCTTCAATTTCGACGATCTTTTTCAGCGTCTTCGTAGTCCGCTCAGCGATGCGCACGGCAGTCTGCAATTGGCCGGCCGCTTCGTTCGCGGCGATGTCGATACCGATAGCACCCCCGAAGGCGGTCAGAGTTTGAAACACAGGGCCGACGGCTCCCAGGTCATTCTGTTCCCTCTGGAGCGGAATCGACCCGAACACTATCACGGCATCGGGCCGGATCGCGACGACCGCGTGACGGTGTACGACGCGCCGGCGCCGAACCAGCACGGCGCGATGCCGTACTGGATGTTGGTTGCCGCCGGCTTGGGCATCTTCCTCGGCTGCGTTGGTAAATCGGCGCAGTTTCCGTTGCAAGTCTGGCTGCCTGACGCGATGGAAGGGCCGACGCCGGTTAGCGCCCTCATCCACGCCGCCACCATGGTCGCCGCCGGCGTCTATCTCGTGGGCCGCTGTTATCCGCTGTTCACTTACGAAGCGCTGTTGGTCATCGCCTACACCGGCGGCATCACGCTATTCGTCGCCGCCACCATCGCCGTCGTTATGACCGACATCAAAAAAGTGCTGGCCTACTCGACGGTCAGCCAACTCGGCTACATGATGCTGGCGCTCGGCGTCGGCGGTTGGGTGGCCGGACTGTTCCATCTGGTGACGCATGCCTTTTTCAAGGCGCTGCTCTTCCTCGGCTCCGGCAGCGTCATTTACGGCTGCCATCACGAGCAGGACATGCTCAAAATGGGCGGCCTGTATCCGAAAATGAAGATCACCGCGCTGACAATGTTGGCCGGCGTCTTGGCCATCGCCGGCATTCCGCTGTTCACCGGCTGGTACAGCAAGGACGCTATCCTCGCCCAAGCGTTCGGCTTCATCTATGTCCACCCGCAACATTTGCTGCTGTTCTTGCTGCCGCTGGGAACGGCCGGACTTACCGCCTTTTACATGTCTCGCATGTGGCTAATGACTTTCGCCGGCAAGCCGCGCGACGAGCATGTCTACGAACATGCTCACGAGTCGCCGTGGCTGATGACGGTGCCGCTCATCGTCTTGGCGGTGTGCAGCGTGTGCGTCGCTTGGGGTTGGCCGATCTACGACGCCGAGGCGAGCTTTCTGGAAGCCAACGTCCACCACGCCCAGCATCATGCCGTACTCGCCGATTTCGGCAACATCGACTACACCGAAACCAAGGACCACGGCGAATACTGGGTCGTCGCCAAGAAGGCGGCGGAGAACGAACGGTTGTACGCCTTCCACAATCATCATTTGGCCGGCAATCTCGCCCTGATGTTAGTGGCCATCGGCATCGCCTTCGCCGTCCTCATCTACGGCAAGCGCGTACTCGATCCCGCCGAGGCCAAGGAGCAGTTTCCGCGTTTGCACGCTTTCCTGATGGACAAGTGGCGCTTCGATTGGGTGTACAGCGTTCTGCTAGTGCGTCCGGCCCTGGTGGTCGGCCATTGGCTCGCCGCTTTCGATCTCCGCGTCATCGACGGCATCATTCACTTCGTCGCCCGCTTGACGGTATGGGTGTCGAAGTGGGACGGCTTGTTCGACAACGGTGTCGTCGATGGCCTAGTGAATCTTGTGGGCAATGCGATGTATGGCGCGGGGGCGCGATTGCGGAATGTGCAGACGGGTTTTCTGCGCAGTTACGTGTTGTTTTTGGTGTTGGCCACCGTGGGGATTTTCATGGTGTTGGCCTATTTCGTGCGCATGGCGATGGCCGGTTAGGATTCGTTTCGCCGGCTGCTTCCTACCCGGCAGCTAACGCTGCCGGTTCGCCAAAACCCGGCGAACCGGCAGCGTTAGCTGCCGGGTAAACGAGAACGAGACGGGAATTGATTATGGCTGAAAAGGATCTGCTTTGGATGTCGGCGGTCGTCTTCATTCCCGCCGTCTTCTCCCTGTTGTTGATCTTCGTGCCGCGCGGCAAGGAAGAGTTGATGCGTTGGCTGGCGCTGGCTGGCACCGGCCTGACGCTGGGCGCCAGCATCGGCATGTTCATCGCCTTTTACAGCGATGTCATCGATCTGAACGTCCGCGGCGTCGATCCGCGCAGCCGCGAATGGACCACGCTCGATTATCGCCTGGCAGATAAAGAGGCGAAGCCGGTCGCCGAGAAGCCGCACGACCGCGATTGGCTAACCAGCTATCCGTGGATCGAGCGCTTCAACATCAATTATTACCTGGGCGCCGACGGTATCAGCATGCCGCTGGTGCTGATGACTACCGTGCTGTCCTTTTTGGCCATGATCGCCAGCTGGAAGATCGATCGTTTCGTGCGCGGCTACTGCATGCTCTTTCTCCTGTTAGAGACGGGCATGCTCGGCACGTTCTTGGCTCTGGATTTCTTCCTGTTCTACATCTTCTGGGAGGTCATGCTGCTGCCGATGTACTTCCTCATCGGCGTCTGGGGCGGACCGCGCCGCGAGTACGCCGCCATCAAGTTCTTCCTCTATACTCTGCTCGGCAGCGTCTTCATCCTCATCGCCTTGCTGGCCTTCTACTTCACCGACGTTCACGATTTCGTCGGACCGCGCACGCTCACCGAGGCTGTCACCCAGGCCGCCCAAGAAGGCCGTACCGTCACCGAGAAGAACGTCGAGGTCCACACCTTCGATCTGGTTGTCTTGCAGCGCGTCGGCAAGGCGGCTCTGCAAAAGCTCAACGATCAGCCGGTGACGACGACCTTCGCCGCTCAACAGGCCAAGGCGAAGATCGACAACCTCAAGTCCAGCAGAGCCACCGCCGAAGAAATCCGCGCAGCCGAGGCCGACTATCGGACGGCGATCAACAATCCGGACGCGAAGAATCGTCTGGGACAAGCGTTCTTCCAGCCATGGTTCCAGTACACCATGTTCCTGTTTCTTTTGATCGGCTTCGCCATCAAGGTGCCGGTCTTCCCCTTCCACACTTGGCTGCCGGATGCGCACGTCGAGGCGCCGACGCCGATCAGCATGATCCTGGCCGGCGTCCTGCTCAAATTGGGCGGCTACGGTATTATCCGCATTGCCTATCCGATTTGTCCGTGGGCGGGCCAACAGCTCGCTTACTACGTCGCCCTGTTCGGCATCATCAACATCGTCTACGGCGCTTTCGCCGCCATGGCGCAGAGCGATTTCAAGAAGCTGGTCGCCTACAGTTCCGTCAGCCACATGGGCTACGTCCTGCTCGGCATCGCCGTGTGGTCGGCGCCGGACCACGCCCAATACTGGAGTTGGGGCATGAACGGCGCCATGTTCCAGATGATCGCGCACGGCATCACGTCGGCCGGCATGTTCTTCTTGGTCGGCGTCATTTACGATCGCGCCCATCATCGCCGCCTGGACAACTTCCGCGGTCTGTACGAGCCGATGCCGCTGTACGGCGGCATTAGCGCCATCATCTTCTTCGCGGCGATGGGTCTGCCGGGCATGTGCGGTTTCGTCGGCGAATTTATGGTGGTGCTGGCCACCTGGAACTACAACCGCGTCTTCGCCGTGCTGGCCGCCCTGACGGTGGTTGTCACCGCCGCCTACATCCTGTGGACGCTGCACGCGCGTTTTCATGGGCGAGAATCCGCAGTACAAGAACTATGCCGATGTCAGCGTGCGCGAGATCGTCTGCATCACACCGCTGGTGGTGCTGTCGGTGGCCCTGGGCGTGCTGCCCGGCTACTTGCTGCTCAACTGGATGGAACCCAGCGTCACCGGACTGGTGGACACGTTGGCGCGATTTACACCGTGATAGGCGTCTCGTTTAGCCGCGACCCGCAGGGGAGCGCGGATGCCAACGCGCTCCCCTGCGGGTCGCGGCTAAACGAGCGGGAAATGAGGCTCCCATGTTGCCAAACATCAATCTCGGCGAACTCCAGATCGATTGCCTGCGTTTTCTGCCGGAGTTTCTGGCCTGCGGCGGCATCGTGCTGTTCTTGCTGATTCGGCTGTTCGACCGATCGCACATGGGCAGCATCGCTCTGGTGGTGGCGCTGACGGCTCTGGGCGTGAGCATCTTCCAATGGTACGGTACGGTCGGCAAGGTGAGGGTTCTGGACGCGCCGTTGATGGACGCGGCGGCGTCGAAGGGCGTCTTCGAGGGCACCTTCCGCTCTTGCTTTAGCGGCCTGCTCGTTTACGATCACGTCACCATCTTCCTACGCTGCTTCCTGTACGGCTTCACCGCGCTTATCATCTGGCTGACGCTGACGACCGGCATCCCCGACCGCGAGGATTCCGCCGATTTCTATTGTCTGCTCTTGGGCGCCACCGTCGGCATGGTCCTCATGGCTTCCTCCATGCACTTGCTGATGGTCTACATCGGCATCGAGATGGCCAGCTTGCCCAGCTACGCCTTGGCCGGCTATTTGAAGGGCCGCCGGGCTTCCAGCGAAGCGGCGCTCAAGTACGTCGTCTACGGCGGCGGCGCGGCCGGCGTCATGCTCTACGGCATCAGCTTGTTGGCCGGACGCTTCGGCACCGCTTATCTGCCCGATGTCGCCGTCGGCCTGATGCACTCCTTCTATACGCCGGACGGCGGCGTGGTCTTCGATCCGGTGCTGATCCTCGCCGTGCTGTTGCTCCTCATCGGCGTGGCTTTCAAGTTGGCGGCGGTGCCGTTTCATTTCTGGTGTCCCGATGTCTTCGAGGGCGCCGCCGCCGAGGTGGCCGGCTATCTGTCCGTCGCTTCCAAAGGCGCCGCCTTGGCTCTGCTGGCCCGCCTGACCCTCTTGCTGTCCGGCGTCGATTCCATGGTGCAGCCCGTCATCAATGGGCACTGGGAAGTGATGATCCGCTATCTGGTGCCGGCCTTGGCCTTCTTCGCCGCCCTCACCACGACGTTCGGCAACCTCGCCGCTTACTTGCAAAACAATCTCAAACGGCTGTTGGCCTATTCGACCATCGCCCACGCCGGCTACATGATGATGGGCCTGGCGGCGCTGCGGCCGCTGGACCGGCAGGCCAACGCTTTCGAGCTGCCCGGCTTGCAGGCCGTACTCTTTTATCTCATCGCTTACCTGTTTATGAACCTTGGTGCTTTCGCCGTGGTCGCCTACTTGCGCAATCAGACCGGCTCGGAAGAGTTGGACGATTATCGCGGCCTGGTACGGCGTTCGCCGTGGATGGTGGTGACGCTGTCGATTTTCCTGCTCAGTTTGCTCGGCATTCCGCCGCTGGTCGGCTTCACGGCCAAGTTCCAAGTTTTCAGCGTTCTGTGGGATTCCAGCCAAGCGTGGTATCGCAAAGGCGATGCCGGCATGGGAGCGACGCTGTTCGGTCTACTGATCGTCGGCGGCATCAACTCCGTCCTCAGCGCGGTGTATTACATCAAGGTTATGAAGGTCATGATCTTGGAAGGGCGGGCGGAGGATCTGGAAGGTCGTGAGCCGTTGCGTCTGCGCGAGCCGTTCTCGGCGGTGGCGTTTTCGCTCGTCGTCGCCCTGGTGGTCTTCGCCCTCGGCATTCTGTGGGCGCCCCTGGACCGCTTCAGCCGCCGAAGGCGCCGATCGCTACGTCTGGCGGCCGGCCCGGCGCCGGGCGGGCCGGGAATGCCCATGATGGGGGGCGGTGCTCCAAAGGGGCCGCCCCGCGGAGCAGCCGGCGGAAAACAGAAACAAGGAAAGCAACCGCCCAGCGCGCGAAAGGAAAACGACGGTGATCGATCCGCATACGCAAACGCTGCTCCAGAACATCCTCCGCCGCGAGAGCCGCTCCGTCCTTCTGTACGTCGCCGAGGCGTATCCCTGGACCACCTCGACGCAGACCAAGACGTTGACGGACCTGCAACAGCTCATCGCCGACGAGCGCGAGGCAGTGGCCAACCTGGGACGCTTTCTCGTCCGTCAGCGCGTTCCGCTGCCGTTTTTACCGTCTTTTCCTTCCGACTTCACGACCTTCAATTTCCTGGCTCTCGATTTTATTCTGCCGCGCTTGATCCAAGAGGAGCGGCATTCCCTCGCCAACCTGGAGCGCGATCTGCCTTCGTTGAAAGATCCGGCGGCGCGGCGCGAAGTGGAAAAACTGTTGGCCGTCAAGCGCCGTCATCTACCGCAGTTGGAAGAACTGGCATCGGCGCAAGTTTCCAATGTTTAGCCGCGAGCTGAAGGCGAACAGGCGAACGAGAAACTTGAAAATTGCTATTGACAAATCAATTGTCGTTCACATAAAACTATTTACGCCGGAAACAGAGAACAGGGTGACGGTTGCTCCTAAGCAAAACTCTCCAAGGATCGTACCCGTGTTCAGCGTCACGGTCGGCGTAAGCAAGTCCGAAAAACTCATCGCCACGCGCCACGCGCCACGCGCCACGCGCCATGCGCCACGCGCTACGATTGCCTCTTCTCAACTTCATACTGCCTAACCTACTCCTCCGTACACCAACTCGTTGGCCTCGGAGTGAGTCTGCGCATTGCAAGTATTTGCCCAATGTGTTCCCATCTCGTTTCTGTTGAATCGCTTTTTTCCAAGGAGACTCACCATGAAGAAAACGCAATGGACGTGCCTCGTCGTCGCCATTATCTTGACCGCCTTCGGCTTGTTCGATAGCCCTAGTCGGGTAACCGCCCAATGCCCTTGTCCTTGTCCATGCCCTTGTAAGCAGCTGAATGTGGTCAACATCAAAGGCGCCCAACAAGTGCCTTGTAAGCTGCAGATTGAAGGCAGCGGGACATACGCGGTGGCGACGGGTTATACATTGGTAAAAGTCAATCTCGTTGCCTTAAACGTCAATACTCTTACAACAACGAGGATCCAGGCCACGGTAAACAATGGGGAGTGGAGCGTGCCAAACGGAGCGGTGGCCGCAGGCACCTACGATGTTAGCGCCGAGATCGTTACAAAGGATCCATGTGGAAAAGAGGTGACGACGAAATCGGCAGCGGGACAGACAGTCAGCGGTCTCGTCGTGAAATGAAACGCGGTCCACGGTTTAACCGCATCGGGCGCGTTGTACGTTGCCTGCGCCCGATGCGGCTCGTTGTCACGAAAAAACAGGAGGAGAAGTGATGTCTCGACGCCGCGGTTTCACGCTGATCGAGTTGTTGGTGGTAATCTCCATCATCGCTGTGCTGATTGGCCTGCTCCTGCCCGCGATCCAAAAAGTCCGCTTGGCGGCTTATCGAGCGCAAAGCCTGAATAAACTCAAACAGATCAGTTTGGCGACGCAAAACTTAGCGGACGCCAATGACGGCAAACTGCCCATGCTAGGCGGCGGGGGCAGGATCTGGCCAAGCTATGGGCTGACTTCCCTGTTTGTCGGCATCATGCCGTACATCGAGCAAGGCAACGTGTACGCCGTCTACACCCGCCCCCTAAGGCCGCGCGGCAGCGACTTTGTAATTAAGCTCTACTTGGACTTTGCCGACCCATCCTTCAGCGACCTCCGGCGCCCCTCCGGTTTGGCGAGTTACGCGGCCAACGCCCAGGTGTTCATCAGTTTTCCCCGCATGCCTCAGACCTTCGCCGATGGTACGTCGAATACCATCGCCTTCGCCGAGCATTATGCGCGCTGCGGAAATAACGATTATGGCTGGTTTAACGACACGGGCCAAGAAATTTACGGAAATGGAATGCCGACGGAGATATTACATCGGGCCACCTTCGCGGATAACGGTCCTCTCGTCCGTAGGTATAACCCAGGTGGATATTATGAAGACGTTTACCCCCTCACGAGCGGTAACCCTCCGGAGAG
Organism: uncultured Planctomycetota bacterium; assembly: GCA_963835245.1. GTDB lineage: Bacteria > Planctomycetota > Planctomycetia > Gemmatales > Gemmataceae > JAJPHU01. The sequence continues at coordinate 379,016 of CAWIEZ010000008.1, read as the reverse complement.
CGTGGGATCGGTCTCTGGCCTGACTTTCCAGGTTCGCCCTCGGTCCAGCGACTGCGACCCCCGCATCGCTCAGACTCCTTATAGCGGCGGTCTGCTGGCCGCGATGGGTGACGGCAGCGTCCGCACCTTAGCCCCCGGCATGTCCGCTACCACTTACTGGGGAGCCGTGACTCCGGCTGGCGGTGAAGTTCTCGGCAGCGATTGGTAATTTCCACTCTGTAAAGTAAAGTTGGCCTCGCGCTCGCCTGCGGCTCGCGGCTAAACGAATTTTTTTGGACAATGCCTGACGTGGCCGCTCTGATCGACACGCACGCGCACCTGGACGACGAGCAATTCACCGACGACCTGCCCGCCGTCCTGGAACGCGCCCACGACGCTGGCATCGAGTCCATCATCGCCATTGCCACCACCGCTCCATCGAGCGCCGCTTGCATCGCGCTGACCGCACGGCATCCGGCGCTGTTCGCCACCGTCGGCATCCATCCCAACAACATCATGGAAGCCAGTCCCACCGCCTGGGATGACGTTCTCGCCTTGGTCGAACGTCCGCGTGTCGCCGGCATCGGCGAAACCGGACTCGATCGCCATTGGGACAATACGCCGTTTGCCGTGCAGGAGGAGTATTTCGTCCGTCATCTGGAACTGGCGCGCCGCTACCATCTGCCCGTGGTGATCCACTGCCGCGAAGCCGAGTCCGACATGCTGCGCGTGCTGCGAACCGAGTTCGACCGCAACGGCCCGATCCGCGGTATGATGCACTCGTTTGTCGGCGATGCGGCGATGGCCGAGGCGTGCCGAGCGATGGGCCTTCATCTGTCGTTCGCCGGCATGCTCACCTACAAGAATGCGGCGGCGCTGCGCCAGACGGCGGCGAAGCAGCCGCTTGATCGGCTGCTGGTGGAGACGGATAGTCCTTATCTCTCGCCGGTGCCGCTGCGGGGACGGCGCAACGAGCCGGCTCATGTGGTGCATACGGCGGCCTGTTTGGCGGAATTGCTGGACATCGCGCCGGAGCGCTTGGCGGAGCAAACGACGCAAAACGCGCGGGCGTTGTTCAATCTTTCGGAGCCGCGACCGTACCAGTAGTTTCCAATCTGAGCGGGGGCGTAAGCCCCCCGAGTCTTCACTCGGGGGGCTTACGCCCCCGCTCAGATTGGAAACAGGTCAACGACCACGCGCCGCCCGTGGCCGTATCAATTGCAGTGGAATCTTGGCCAAGAATAACTGCTGCCGATCGCCGCGCTCCGCCAGATCTTCCAACAGCACTGCCAGGCTCGGCGTCACTTTGCGATTGACCACCATCACGGCGAAACCGTGCCGCACCGTCACCGGCTTATCGAAGTCGATCATGTCTTCGCCCTTGCCGTTGCGGCCCAGCCAGACGGTCACTTGTCCGATGCCGGACGTATGCACAACGATCTCATTGCTCTTGTCGCCGGTGCGGATCTCGGCGTCCAACGCCGCCGGCTGCACGCGCAGACGAGTCTTCCAATTCTCGATGCTCTTGGTGTTGCGGATGTCGTCGCTGCTGAGCCAATAGAAATGATTGTCGCAAGACCGCAGGGTGCAAAATTCGTTGCCGAACGTCCCCCCGCCTCCATTGCTGCCCAGCTTGGGCAGCGGAAAGTCGCGCCGCCGTTTGCCGCGCATCCAATCGAACATATTCGGCAGTTCGCCGCCGAACCACTCGACGCCGCGGCCCTTGTAATCGATCCACAGCGACGCATAATGACGGACCATCACCCAGTTTTTGAAGAGATCCTTGACCTTTTCGCCATCCGGCCCCTGGCTGCCATGCACGACGTAGAAAGGCAAATACTGAGCGTTGCGCCAACACAACTCGGCGTGATATTGCGGGCCGGACCCCATCGGCAGGACGCCGGCGAACAGATCGGGATGTCCCAACCCCACGTCAAAGGCCATGGCGCCGCCGTCGCCGACGCCGGACAGAAACACGCGGTCGTCCTCGACGTTGAAACGCCGCCGCACGTCGCGCAGCGCTTTCAAAACGACCGTGTGTTCGGCCTCGCTGTAGTTGTACCTCTCGTTCAGTCCGTTCTGCCATTCCGGAGCGACGAGAATGTAACCGTGTTCGGCGGCGGCGTCCGCCCAGCGCTGGAGCATGTCGCGCGGTTTCTCGCCGGCTTGGTGCAGCACGATCAGCAGCGGATAGGGCCGGCTGTGCCGATATTCCGCCGGCAACTGCACGAGATAGCTCGCGCCCTCCGTCTTGTATTCGGCCGCGCCCCGGGGTAGCCGCTTCTCCGCCCCGATGGGCGGCAGCGTGCGAATGATTTGGATCAACTCATCCAGCGAGGCGGACTCGGTGCGCGAGCCGGCCAAATGGCCCTGGAGAATCTGTTGGCGCTTGTTCGCATCCTCGCTGCGAAGGTAAGTGAGGACCATGTCGCGGCCGCGCCACAGACGCTCCGCCGTCTCCACGCTCGTCTCGGCCGAGGCGCTGCCGAGCAACCAGCCGGACACGGCCAAACTGAGAAGCTGCTCCGCGCTGATTTCCGACTTTTTTCCTTCCTTTTGCAGACGTTCCGCCTGACGCGCCTGTCCCAGAAAAGCATCCAGACGAGCGACATTCTCGAAGTTCAACTCGTCGAGGAGAACGCCGGCCGCGTCGCGCAGCAAGGCCCCCTTGGCACCCGCCGCCTGCCGCGTCCACCTCAGCAAACGCGCTGTCTCCTGGACCAGTCGATCAGTGCTTTTGTACTCGTGCTGCAACACTTCCCATTCGGCGATTTGCTCCTTGGGCACGCCCTTGGTCGGGAAGTCGTCCAGCAGTTTGCCTACGCGGCGATGCTGTCCGGCCAAGCGGCGGCGCTTGATCTCCTCGATGCGCTCGTTGCCGCGAAGTTTGAGGAGCAGCTTGCGAGCGGACTCGACGCGCTCTTTTTGTTCGGGAATGTCCGCCAGAAGGCGGTCTAGTTCCTTATCGGCCAAATCGAGCCAACCGGCTTGGGCGAAAAAATCCGCCTTGCGCAGCCGCATCGACGTGCGCTGCACCGCCGTCTGATTTTTCTTGTCCTGAAAGTCCGGGTGTGAAGCGAGCAGCGCTTGCACCGTCTCCGGCCCCAGTTCGCGCGTCAGATAGGCGCAACTCCACCAATAGTGCCCCGGCGAATCCGCCTGCGCCCAATAGGGTGTCAGAAAGCCGATGTGTTGCGGCACATTCTCGATGCGCCCCTGGCCGCTGAGAAATTGAAAACGCCGGTTCCAGTCATTGTCCCAATCCGGCGCCTTGACCACTTCGACGAGAGCGGGGAATTTCTTGGGGTTGACCTGACCGCCGCGCGGATGGGGGCGAACGATGCGCTCTTCGTTGGGCGGATCTTTTTCGGAGATAAAACGGACCTGAGAAGGACTGAAAAAAATCCGCCGCGGCCCGTCGGTGAGGAAGAAGAACCCTTTGGGCATGTAGTAGGCGTCGCGGCCGACCTTGTCAAACTCCAACTCCATCTCGCGTTTGACGCGGCCTTGGATGGCGAAGCCGTCCTTGAGGAAAAGCATGTCGGCGCGAACGGGACGATCCGCGGTCGCCAAGGCCAGAAGCGTGGCGAGCAAGGTTAGTCCGAGAAAACGCCGGCGCCACGAGACACGGTTAGCGATTGACATGAAAGAGGCTCCCTTCGTCCGTGCGATAGGCACCCGCTTCCCCGGATGGCCGCTTACGGCATCCTTGCTATTCTGACCGCTTCAGGGCCACGCCGTCAAGGTAACAGTTTGATGGCGAAAATCGTTCACGGCGACTAAGATACCCAGAAGGAGGCGTATTCCAGGAAGGGCAGCGTGGCCTGGAGACTTTGCAGCGATGCCGATTCGTTTCCGCTGTCGCTACTGCAATCAACTCATGGGCATCGCCCGCCGTAAAGCGGGCATGACGGTCCATTGTCCGACCTGCCACGCCCAAGTGGTTGTGCCGGAGCCGGATGCGGCGATGCCGCCGGAACCGCCGGCGGATAAGCCGGCCGCCGCCGCCGCGCCCTTGTTTGAACGCAGCGACTTTGAGGCTTTTTTGCAGAATCCGGCGACGCCGCCGCCGGCCGCCGCCGCGCCGCCCGCGCCACCGCCGCCGCTTCCGCCTTCGCCGTTCGCGGCGATTGTTCCGTCTGCGCCATCTGTAGCGCCGCCGTCGGCCGCACCGCGTCCTCGTCCGCCGGGACTGTTGCTGTCGCCGACGCAAGCCACTTGGCTGACGGTGGTGGTGATTCTGCTCGTCGCGCTGGCTTTCGGCGCCGGCCTACTTGTCGGACACTATTGGATGGGATAAATCGGTTTTGTCGGCGCTATCCCTCGACAACGATGGGGAGAACCCACTATGTTCGGCAAATCTCCGCGTTTCCTTTGGCTGTTCGTCTTGGCGGCGTTGGTCGTTGTGGATCGGCCCGCCGCCGCGCAGTTCGGCATTTCGGGAGGACTAACGGCTCCGGTCGTTCTCCCCGCGCCGCGGCTCGGCTACGGCGGCTACGGCCGCTACGGCGGTCGCCGCGGCTACGGCGTCTACGGCTTCGGCACGCAATGGATGCAAAATCCCTATCAAGGTTATCTCAACGGCGCCGCCAGCCTGACGACGGCCAACGCGCAGTATCAGCAGACCATCCAGCAGGCCAAACTCACCCGCGAGGAAGCACGCCGTTCCGCTCTGCAAACGCGCCGCGCAACTCTCGAAGAGCGCGAATACGAGCGTTCGTTGTTGCCTGATCCGGAGCAGATCCGCCAAAAGCAGATGATGAAGAGCTTGGAACGCAGCCGCAACAATCCGCCCTCCACCGACATCTGGTCGGCCACCGCCCTCAACGATCTGCTCCGCGCCATCCAGACGGCGCAGACGCGCGGCACCAGCGGATCGGACGTGCCGCTGTCGCCGGAAGTCCTCAAGCACATCAACACGACCACCGGCAAAAGTTACGGCGGCGTCGGTCTGCTGCGCGACGGCGGCAAGCTGACTTGGCCGTCCGTCCTTCGGCAATCGATGTTCGACGCCCCGCGCAAACGAATGGACGAACTGCTGCCGCAAGCGGTCAAGCAAGCTCGCGCCGGCGCCGTCAACGCCGACACGCTCAACGACATCAACGCCACGCTCAAGGATCTGCAACGGATCATCGACGCCGGAGCGGCGGAGGAACTGACGCCGACACAGTACATCGCGGCAGCGCGTTACCTGCGCGAATTGAAAGAATCCGCGCGTGTGTTGCAACAGGATGACGTAGCCAAGTATTTCCAGCCCGAATGGACGCCGCGCGCGCGACGGTGGCGGAATTGGTTCAGCAAATGACTCGCCAAGGTTTGCGTTTTGCTCCGGCTGTGTCCGGCGATGAGTCGTACTATACGGTGCTGCATCGCGCCCTGGTGGACTACGACAACAGCGTGTCGCAACCGGCGACGGCGGGGCTGAGTCAATGATCCACGGCTGGTAACATCGTTGAGCCGCGACCCGCAGGGGAGCGCCGTCGTACTCCCCTGCGGGTCGCGGCTCAAAGGGGAACCATTACAGCGTTTTCAGATACTCAATGACGGCCATGCGCTCTTCTTCGCTCAGTTCATCGCCGTAGCTATGGCCGCCGTTGCCGCGCCCGATCGCGTTGGTGTCGTAAATTTTGCGATACTCGATCGGCGACAGCTTTTTCGGATCGGGCTTGCCGCTAAGTACGTTCACCTTCCACCCTAATTTCTCAGCATCGTACGCATCGAGATCGGTGCAATAGGAGCGTGTGAAAATGCGCGGCCGTGCTTTCGAGTTGAGGACGTGATAGACCGTAGGCACGGAGCCATTATGGAAATACGGCGCCGTCGCCCAAACGCCGTCCAGCGGCGGCGCCTGGTAGCCGGCGGTCGCGTGGATGGGATAATCTTCGTTGAACCACGTCTTGGCGTAATAGTCGCCGAACTTCTGAGTGATGCCGTCGAAGCGGTGTCGATCGGTGCCGATTTTGTCGATGGGTACGACCTTGCTCGGATAGGTCCATTTCTCGCCGTAGCTGCCGTGGCAGCGGGCGCAATTGATGCGGAATAGTTCCGCGCCTTTGTCGGCCAAGCGGCGATCGATCGGCAGCGGATATTTCGGCGGCGAGAGCGACAGCAGATAAGCGCGGATGTTCTTGAAATCGGCTTCTGCTTTGCGGATGTCTTCGGCGGAGTTGAGCGGACTCATCATGAACTGCATCAGCGAGCGGACGGAGCGGGCGTCGGCGCCGCCGGTGTGGTACATGGTCTTTTTCTTTTTCAACAGCCACCACGCCGGTACGTCCTCGCAGAGATCGTCTTGCAAATCGAGGTCGATGCGTTTGAGACGTCGATCGAGATTCGGCTCGCGGTAGCCGAGCAGATAGACGGCCATCGAGCCGGCTTCGTTGGTGCCGCGGACGTTGCAGAAATGAAAGGGCGTGCGCGGGGCACGACCATCGGCGGCGGACATCTCCTCGTAGAACGCCTGATAATCGAGGACGGCATTGCCCAGACCGACGTAAGATTTGCCGGCGATGGAGCCGCCGTGGCAAACCATGCAATCCATGCTGATGCCGGCTCCGAATCCGATGGGCAGAGACAAGCGCGCCGGACGCAGACCCATCGGCAGTCCGCCGTTGGCATAGGGAGCTTGGTGCAGACCGTAGCGCTGACGGAAGAGCCGGTCGTAGTCGGCCGCAGCCGGTTTTTCTTTTATACCCCACTGCTTCCAGACGTTGTCGTAGGCGCGGCGGGTCATGGTCGGCGGCGCGTAGCACTTGGCCAGAAGCGCCTTTTTGCCGCGCTCTACCGCGTCGTCGTCGCTCGCGCCAGCCGTTGCCGCCGGCCCAATCGACAACATCACCACCCACACCAGAGAACCGCGTCTCATTGCTCGAACCTCCACGGCACCGCGAGCGACAGACTCTCTTTATTGTACCATCGCGGTTCAAGGGATTCCTTCTCGTTTTGCAGTCGTACAATATACCCCAGCCGCGACCTCTCGGGAGCGGTTGGATGCCCTCAAAGGAGTGTAGCGATGGAGATTCGCACGTATCGGCCCGGCGATGAAGTCGCGCAGGTGAGTATCTACAACGAAGCGGCCGGCGACTTGCCCAAGTTCAAGGCGGCGACACTGGACGAAGTTCGCCGCCGCGCCCGCGCCGCCGACTACGATCTCGCCGCGCGTTTTCTCGCCCTGATGGACGGCCGGCCCGTCGGCTATGCTGGCTTCCAAGCCAATGGCCGCGTCAGTTATCCCTGGTGCCGCAAGGGACACGAGGCGGCGGCGCAGCCGCTCTTCGAGCGCGTCTTGCAAGCGATGAAGACGCGGGGTTTGAGTCGCGCTTTCACCGCCTATCGCGCGGATTGGCCGGCGCAGCAGCAATTCTTTCAGAACAACGGTTTCCAGTCGCGCCGCGAGATGGTCAATTTCGTCCTCGACATCGTGGAGATGCCGACGCCGATGGCGCGGCCCAGCAGCAGCGTCGTGCAGGCGACGCCCGAGGACGTGCCGGCCATTCTGGAGTTGGGAGCCAACGTCCTGCTTATCCGCGAGCGGTCGGCTCTGGAGCAGTATCTATTTCACAATGCGTATTTCCCGGCCGATTCCGTGTTCGTCCTGCGCATCCGCGCGGGAGGACCGGCGTTGGCCGCCGGCATCCTCGTCGCCAACCCGGCGTATGCTCATCCGCGTCAGGTCGATGCCGCCATGCCGTGTTTTCGTCTCGGCGCCTTCGGTACGGAGGGGATGACTACCAAGCGCATCAACGGAATGTTTAGTTTTCTAGCGGCCGACGCGCGCGACACACATCCGCTCGCCCTGGATTTGCTGGGCTATGCCGCTTTCAAGTTGCAGGATACCGAAGTGGAGACGTTCGCGGCGCAGGTGCCGTCGGACGCCAGCCATTTGCTGCGTTTCTACAAACAGTATTTCCAGCGGCAGGGGAGCTTCCCCATACTCGAACGCACGCTGTAGCATCGTCAAAAACCTTGCCAGCCCGCAGCGCCAGCAAGGGAAGAGAGAACCCTTGCTGGCGCTGCGGGCTGGCAAGCAAAGGTTTGTGGGTTCGAGGACAGAAAGGGGGATATGCCATGCCGTTCGCCGCCGCGTTGTCCACGGTCGAGCCGACCCTTCGAGCGGTGGAAGAAGTTTGCGCGCAGACGCGCGCTCGCCTGTCCGGCGATGCCGACCTGGCCGTCCTCTTCTTCTCGACGCATCATGTCCGCGCCGCCGATGTGCTGGCGCGCACGCTGCAACAGCGCTTGTCGCCGCGCTGTCTGCTGGGTTGCGTCGCCGAGTCCGTCATCGGCGGCGACCGTGAGATCGAGCAAAGCCCAGCCATCAGCCTTTGGGCCGGCCGCTGGGCAAAACCGATCGCGCTGGAGCCATTCCATCTCGTGCTGGAGCGCACCGCCGATGGTCCCAGTCTGTTCGGCTGGCCCGATGAGTTGACCGGAGCCGATGGTTCGCAAACAGCCGTGCTGCTGCTGGGCGATCCGTTCACCTTCCCCATCGACCTGTTTTTACGGCGGATCAACGAAGATTCGCCGGGCGTGCCGGTGCTGGGCGGCATGGCCAGCGGTATCCGCGCCGCCGGCCAATGCCGTCTGTTGTTGCAGGATGCGGTCAAGGACCAGGGGGCCGTTGGTGTGCTGTTGCGGGGGCCGCTCGGCCTGCGTTCGATTGTGTCGCAGGGCTGCCGGCCCATCGGCCGACCTCTGCTCATCACCCGCGCCAAGGACAATCTCATCCTCGAACTAGGCGGCAAGACGCCGCTGGCGCAGTTGCAGGAATTGTGGCCGACGCTGACGGCGGAGGAACAGAACCTCTTTCAGCAGGGGCTACACATCGGCCGCGTCCTCAACGAGTATCAGGGCGATTTTCAACGCGGCGATTTTTTGGTCCGTAATGTCCTCGCCCTGGAGCGCGAAACGGGCGCCTTGGCCATCACCGACCGCGTGCGCGTCGGCCAAACCGTGCAGTTTCACGTCCGCGACGCGGCGACGGCCGATGAGGATCTACACGCCCTGCTGCGTCTGGACGTGAGCGCCCACGAGCGCAAACCGAGCGCGGCGCTGCTGTTCAGCTGCAATGGCCGAGGCTCGCGTTTGTTTTCCGAGCCGGATCACGATGCCCGCGTCCTCCGCGCCGAGGCCGGCGACATCGCTTTGGCCGGCTTCTTCGCTCAGGGCGAACTCGGCCCGGTCGGCGGGCAAAACTTCATCCACGGCTTCACCGCCAGCGTCGCCCTTTTTGAAGAGTGACCTCGGCGCGATCCGTTTCCGTTTAGCCGCGACCCGAAGGGGAGCGCTGTCGCGCTCCCCTTCGGGTCGCGGCTAAACGAACTATTGCCATGATCGATGCGCACATCCATGTCGTGCCGCCGCGCTTGCCGGGCGTCGGCAGTTTGAGTCCCTTGCTCGACGCCGCCGCGGAAGTGCGCGCCGACGCGCTGCGGCGCGACATGCGGGCGGCAGACATGACGCACGCCCTGGCGATGGGCTGTTGGAACGCGCCGCCGGACGATCCGCTCGGCATCGCCGACACGCTCGCCCTGGCGCGCTTGGTGCCCGGCCTGTCCGCCATTGGCGTCGCCGATCCGACGCGCTGCGACGCCGATCATCTGCGCCGCGTCGAGGCCGCTTTGGCGGCGAAACAGGTCCGCGCCTTGAAGGGCTATCTCGGCTATCTGCATTACCCTCCCGATCACGCCGGCTATCGACCCTATTACGAATTGGCCGAGCGCTATCGGCTGCCGGTTATTTTCCACACGGGAGATACGTATTCTCCTTGTGCGAAACTGCGTTACGCCCTGCCGCTGCCCATCGATGACGTGGCCGTCGATCATCCGAAGGTGAAATTCGTTCTCGCTCATTTGGGCAATCCCTGGCTGACCGACGCCGCCGAGGTGGTGTACAAGAACGTCAACGTCTGGGCCGATCTGTCCGGCTTCGTGGTTGGCGACGCCGACAGCTTCGCGGCGGAGGAGCGGCAGGAGATGTTGGAGGAAGCGCGGCAGGGGTTGCGACGCGCTTTCCGCTATGCCGAGCGGCCCAATCGTTTTCTTTACGGCAGCGATTGGCCGCTGGTGCCGATGGCGGCGTATCGCTCCTTCATCGCCGCCGCCATCCCGGAACTGTATCACGGCTCGATCTTCGAGGACAACGCCGCGCGTCCTTTTCCGTCTTTGAAAGAGAGGCTGTTTGCCAGCCCGCAGCGCCAGCAAGGGCATCCCTTGCTGGCGCTGCGGGCTGGCAAGTTATTCGACCAACTTCGGCCGCCGCGTATGCCAATCGGTGACACGCTCGAACAGGCGGGCGATACGCAGCAATTTCTCCTCCTCGAACGGTGCGGCGAGAATTTGCAGACCGATCGGCAGCCCTGCCGTGGAAAAACCGCACGGGATGCTGATGCCGGGCAGACCGGCGAGATTGGCGCTGATGGTGTAAATGTCGGCCAAATACATCGCCAACGGATCGTTACTGCGCTCGCCGATTCGATACGCCGGCGTCGGAAAAGTCGGTCCAACCACGGCATCGCAGCGCGCGAACACCTTCTGAAAATCGTCGTGAATCAGCCGGCGAACCTGCAACGCTTTCATGTAATAGGCGTCCTTGTAGCCGCTCGATAGAGCGAAGGTACCGAGCATGATACGGCGTTTGACTTCGGCGCCGAAGCCTTCGCCGCGCAAACGGCAGTACATGTCGATGAGATCCTTGTGTTCGGTCGAGCGATGGCCGAAGTGAACGCCGTCGTAACGAGCCAGATTGCTCGACGCCTCCGCCGTGGCCACCAAATAATAGGTGGCGACGGCATATTTACTGTGCGGCAAAGACACTTCCTCGATCTTCGCGCCCAGTTTCCGATAGACTTGCAGCGCTTCGCGCACGCTTCGCTCCACTTCCGCATCAAGCCCTTCGTCGAAATGCTCGCGGGCGATGCCGAGAGTCAGCGGTTGAACGCCTTGCTCGACCGTCTTTGTGCAGGTGGGAGGCGGACGATTGACACTGGTGCTGTCGCGCGGATCGTGGCCGGCGATAGCGTCCAGGAGCAGAGCGGCGTCGGTTACGTCATGGCCGAAGGGACCGATTTGATCGAGCGAGCTGGCGAAGGCGATGAGTCCAAAGCGTGAGACGCGGCCATAGGACGGTTTGAGACCGACGACGCCGCACAGCGCCGCCGGTTGACGGATGGAGCCGCCGGTGTCGGAGCCGAGCGCCAGGGCGCTTCACAGGCAGCGACCGCCGCCGCCGAGCCGCCGCTGGAACCGCCGGGGATGCGCTGCAAATCCCACGGATTGCGCGTGATCTGAAAGGCGCTATTCTCCGTGGACGAACCCATAGCGAACTCGTCCATGTTGGTGCGGCCAATCAACACGGCGTCGGCCTGGCGCAGCTTGCCGATGACATGGGCATCGTAGGGCGGACGAAAGTTGTGCAGCATCTTGCTGGCGCAGGTCGTCGTTTGGCCGCGCACGCAGAGAAGATCCTTGATCGCCACCGGCACACCGGCCAAAGGACCGAGCGGTTCACCGCGCTGACGGCGGGTATCGACGCTCCGCGCCTGTTCCAGCGCGCCGGACTCATCGACGTGGAGAAAGGCGCGGACGTGCGGATCGCGCTGGCGGATGGCTTGCAGGTACTGCGCCGGTCAGCGCTTCGGCGGAGATTTCGCGGCGCGATAGCAGGGCGGATAACTCGGCGGCGGTGCGTTCGAGCATGGATGTGATCCCGGCGAGCGGGGTCGCGTCAGCGCCCGAGCGTTCGTGTTCTCGGGCGCTAACGCGACCCCGCTCGCCTTGAGGTTAATCGAGTACAGCCGGCACGCTGTAGAAATCACCGCGCCGCTGGGGAGCATTCGTCAAGGCGTCGGCGACCGTTAGCGAGGGGGCTGGCTCATCCTCGCGGAAGACATTCCGCACCGCCAGCGCATGCGCCATCGGCTCGACGCCGTCGGTATTGACCTGTTTGAGCTGCGCGACGTAATCGACGATGGCGCTGAGTTGGCGCGTCATCGTCTCCAACTCCGCCGCGCTCAGCTGGAGGCGGGCCAGATGCGCGACCCACTGGACTTCTTGGGCCGTCAGCGACATGGAAACCTCGTTGGCGTCTACAGGTTAGTCGGCATCTGGAAGGGCCGGCGGCGCTGCGGACGTTGGACGCGGCCGCCGCGGATGCACTGTACGCAGACGCGCAGACGCTTCACCGAGCCGCCCACCTGACACTGGATGCTCTGCAAGTTGGGGTGGAAGGCGCGGCGGCTGATGCCGGTGACTTTGCGGCCAACGCCGCCGAGGTACTTGGCCTTGCCGCGGTGGGCGTAGTGATTGCCCAGCACCGGCTTCTTGCCGCACACTTCGCATTGCATGCCCATGATCGTTGCCTCTCGCGGGTCGTGAAAAATGCTAGTATAACGAAACCGCGGCACTGACAAGGCGGCGGAACAATCGGTAGTGGGTCCGTTTAGTGGTGCAGACATTCCTGTCTGCCGGGCAGACAAGAATGTCTGCACCACCAGACAAGCAAACGGACCCACTACCGAACAATCCGCAGCCACGGAACAAACCGAAGGAAACTGAAAGAAAAAAGAAAGTTTCCGCTTGACAATGCTCTTCCCGCTGCCCAGAATCAATTGCGACGTGGTAGTTGAACTTTCATTACTCTCTGGGAAGGGACGACTCCTGCCAGGGAAAGGCGCGGCCAAAGCTGAGGAGTGGTCTGCCTTGCTCGGAGATCGATGTCTCCAGGGCTAATGAGGAATTAGATATGTTTGCCTTTTCGCGTCTCGCTCGCTTGGGCTATGTGTTGGGCTTGTGTTTGCCCATTGCTCTGCTGGTGTGGGCGAGTTCGTCGCGGGGACAGTTCCGCGGCTCTCCGACCATCTTCATCCCTGTGGGAACCTCGAGCAGCGTCAGCGGCAGCGCCAGTGGCTCCGGCTCGGGCGGCGGCGCTTCGGCGCTCTGGGCGGCAGCGCGGGCGGCAGCGCGAGCGGCAGCGCGGGCAGCGCCGTCACCCTCGCTCAGATCCGTCTCATTGGCATGCCGGGTCCCTTCTTTGAAGCCCCCCTGTTCAACATGAACACCGATACCACGGCCGAGGCCGTGATGTTGCGCCAGACTGCTATGGGAGTGGGCATAATGATGCCCTTGGGCATAGGCGGCGGTGGCTTCGGCGGCGGCGGCGGCGCCCTGGGCATGGGCGGCGGCGGCTTGGGCGGCGGCGGCTTGGGCGGCGGCGGCTTGGGCGGCGGCGGCATGGGTGGCATGGGCGGTATGGGCATGGGCGGCGGCGGCATGCGCGGCGGCGGCGGCATGGGCGGATTCGCCGGCAAAGGCATGGGCGGATTCAACGGACGCAAAGCCCTGTAAGCCGCCCGCTACGTTTAGCCGCGAGCCGTAGGCGAGCGCAGACGCGCTCGCCTACGGCTCGCGGCTAAACGCATTTCACCCTCTCACGATACCAGCGCGAAAAACAACTCTTCGAGATCGTTCTGTCCGTAGCGCTGACGCAGTTCTGCCAGAGTGCCGCACGCCTGCACTCGGCCGCGGCTGACGATGGCCACGCGATCGCACAGACGTTCCACCTCGCGCAGAATGTGCGTCGAGAAGAGAATGCACTTGCCCAGCGCCCGCAGCTGCAAAATGGCGTCCAGCACGGCTCGGCCGACTAGCACGTCGAGTCCGGCCGTCGGCTCGTCGAAGATCAGCACCGGCGGATCGTGGATGATGGCCCGCGCGATGGACACTTTCTGCCGCATGCCCGTACTCATCTTGGCGCCGAGCCGATCACGGAAATCGTTCATGTGCAGCGTGGTGAAAACCGTCTCCAAGCGCTGTCGCAGCCGCTCTTCGTCCATGCCGTAAAGCCGGCCGAAGTATTCGACCAGTTCCCAGGCCGACATGCGATCGTAGATAGCGGTGTTGGCCGACAAGAAGCCGATGTGTTGGCGAACGAGGGCCGGCTGCGCCGCCACGTCGAAACCGGCCACGCGCGCCGAGCCGCCGCTAGGACGCAGCACGGTGCAGAGAATGCGCATAGTGGTGGTTTTGCCGGCGCCGTTGGGACCGAGCAGTCCGAAGATTTCGCCCGGCCGCGCCTCGAAGCTGACGCCATCGACAGCATGCACCAAGCCGCGCCGCAGATCCCGAAACGACTTGCGTAAATTGTCAACCTGGATCATGGACCGCTCTCCGCGCCGACAACAAGACAAACATACAACACCCAGAGCAATCGTGGACCGCGCGGCGGCTGTTTGTTAGCATTTATTCGGGAAGTGGAACTCGCCCCTTTCAGGAGTAGATTCCATGAGCGCATCGCGCCTTTGGGCATTGCTGTTCTTTTCGCTATTCCTTGGCGCGTCGGGATGTGCCGATCGCGGCACACCACCGCCGGACAAGGAAGCCAAAATCAAGGCGGCGCTGGATCAACTCGATCCCGCCGATCGGAAATTGGCCCAGGAGCAGAAGTTCTGCGCCGTGCAAACCAAGCAGCGGCTCGGCTCGATGGGCAAGCCGATTAAAGTAATGATCGAGGACCAGCCGGTGTTTCTGTGTTGCGAGGGCTGCGCCAAGACGGCGGAAGAAGATGCCGATACAACCCTGGCCACAGTCAAAGAACTCAAATCCGCCAACGCGCCGGCAGCCAAAGAGAAAAACGCGCCGCAGCGGCCTGATAAGAAGAAGAGTCATGGACCTTCTACTGATCGATGACGAGGCCAGTCTGCGGCGGACGCTGCGGACGACGCTGGAGAGCATGGGCCACGCCGCCCTGGAGGCCGGCTCCGGCGAGCAGGCGTTGACCTGGCTGCGCAAGCAGCGCTTCGACCTCGCCTTTCTCGATCTGCGGCTCGGGCGCGAGGCGGGTATGGATCTATTGCCCGTCTTGCTGCGCGAGGCGGCGGGGTTGGCCGTGGTCGTCATCACCGCCCACGCCAGCATCGCTTCGGCGGTCGAGGCCATGCGGGCCGGCGCTTTCGACTATCTACCCAAGCCATTTACGCCGGACCAACTCCGCGTCGTGCTGGAACGCTGGCGGCAGGTACGCCGTCTGCGCGATCGGTTGGCGAGCCTCGAAGAACAGGTCCGGTCGGCGGCGCCGGAGACGGATCTGCAGACGCAAGAGCCGGCGATGCGGCAGGCCGTGGAATTGGCGTTCCAGGTGGCGTCCAGCGAAGCGACCGTGCTGCTGCGCGGCGAAAGCGGCACCGGCAAGGGCGTGCTGGCGCGGGCCATCCACGAACGCAGCCCGCGCGCTCACGGACCCTTCGTCGTCGTCCACTGCCCCAGCTTATCGGGCGAGTTGTTGGAGAGTGAACTGTTCGGCCACGTCAAGGGAGCGTTCACCGGCGCGGTGCAGGATACGGAGGGCAAAGCGGCGGCGGCCGAGGGGGGAACGCTGCTCCTTGATGAAATCGGCGATCTGCCGGCGGCGGTGCAGCCGAAGCTCTTGCGTCTGTTACAGGATCGCTGCTACGAGCGCGTCGGCGACACGAAAACGCGGCTGGCCAACGTGCGCATCGTGGCGGCGACCAACCGCGACTTGGCGGCCGAGATGGCGGCCGGACGCTTCCGTGAGGATCTGTATTATCGTCTCAATGTCATCGACATCGAGTTACCGCCGCTGCGGCGCAGGTCGTGCGATGTCCTGCCGCTGGCCGAACACTTGCTGCGTTTCTTTGCTCGACAAAGCGGCAAGGCCGTGCGCGCCTTCACGCCGGAGGCGGAGGCGGCGCTCATACGGCACTCGTGGCCGGGCAATGTCCGCGAACTGCGCAACGCCATCGAGCGCGGCGTGATCCTGACGATGGGCGCGGAAATCGACCGCGTTCATCTGCCGGGCCAGGTCGGCAATCCGCCGCCGGCACGAATCGAGGTTGGCGGGGCGGTGACGTTGGACGCGCTGGAGTCCGAACACATCCGCCGCATCTTGGTCGCCAGCGCTTCCTTGGAAGAAGCGGCCGCCTCGCTCGGTATCGATCCCAGCACGCTGTATCGCAAACGCAAACGCTATGGCTTGTGAGAAGCAGCGCGAGGACTCGTCATGACGCTTCGTCAGCGGATCGTGTTGGCACTGGCGCCCTTGGTGTGCTTCTTGGCGGTCAGCGGGGCGATGAACTTCTTCCAACTTCGACAAGTCGGCGACCGCATCGAAGACATCCTGCGCGAGAATTACGTCAGCGTCGAGGCGATGATTGAACTCAATGATGCGCTGCAGCGCATCGATTTTTCCTTCCAGTTCGCCCTGCAAGGCAAGGAGGAAGCCCGTCTGGAATACGAGATCTCGTGGGTTTCATACTTAAAACATCTGCAAAGGGAAGAAGACAACATTACCGAAGAAGGCGAACGAGAGTCCGTGGATCGACTGAAATCCCTGACGGAAGAGTACCGCGAGAAGGGCGATCGTTTCTTCGCCAAAGGAACATCGCTGTCGCGGCGCCGCGAGGAGTATTTTGGCATCGGAGGCGAGCGCGGTTTGTTCCAGTATTTGCACGACATCCAGGAAGTAGCCGCCGACATCCGCAAACTGAATCAGCACAGCATAGAACAAGCCAGCACCAAGGCCAAGCAAGCCGCGCGGATCTCGCAAGTGGGGTTGGGCATCAACTTGGCGGTGATGGTCGGCCTGGCTGCTCTGCTGATCCGGAGTGCGACGCGCGCGGTTCTGCGGCCCATCCAGGCGGTCACGCAATCGGCGCTGGCCATTGGCGGCGGCGACCTCAACCAAGTGGTGCCGCGCCTCGGCAGTGATGAGATCGGCCAGTTGGCCGAGGCGTTCAACTGCATGACCCGTCAACTGCGCTACTATCGGCAATCGCACTCCGCTCACTTGCTGCGCGTACAGCGCACCAGCCAGGCGACCATCGATTCGTTCCCCGATCCGGTGCTGGTCGTCGATCCGGGAGGCCGGGTGGAAATGGCCAACCCGGCGGCTCACCGACTGCTAGGCGTTTCCCCGCCGCCGCCCGGCGAAGCGGCGACGACCCTCTGGCTCCCCCCGGAATCTTTGCGCAGCCGTTGCGCGATGCCCTACAAAAACAGCGGCCGTTCTTGACGCAGGCGTTCGACCAAACTGTCTCCTTCCGCGCTAGCGGCGAGGACCGCGCCTACCTGCCGCAGATTCTGCCCATCCAAGACCCTTTTGGCAACACGCTCGGCGCCGCCGTCGTCCTCAACGACGTGACGCGCTTCCGCCTGCTCGATCGAATCAAGAGCGATCTGGTCGCCACGGCCAGCCACGAGTTGAAGACGCCGCTGACCAGCGTTCGTCTGGTGCTTCATCTTCTCTTGGAGGAGACGATTGGCCCGCTGACGCCCAAGCAAACCGAGTTGTTGGTGGACGCCCGCGACAACGCCGAGCGCTTGCTTAACACGATTGAGCATTTGTTGGCGTTGGCCCGGCTGGAAGAGGGGCGCGAATCGCTGCGGCTTCAGAGCGAGACGCCGCAGGCGCTGTTGGAGGCCGCCGCCGCCACGGTTCGGCCGCGCGCCGAGGCGAGACACGTCGAACTGGTGGTGGAAGATGTATCGTCGTTGCCGCCAGTGGCCGCCGACCCGCTGCGTCTGGGGCACGCCCTGAACAACCTGCTCGACAACGCCCTGACTTATACGGAACAGGGAGGGCGCATCACGCTGTCGGCTACTCTTGAGGGAGGAAACGTGCGCATTTCGGTGGCGGACAGCGGCGTCGGCGTCCCCGCCGAGCATTTGCCGCACGTCTTCGATAAATTCTTCCGTGTGCCGCAGCAGAGCCGCGGCCACGGCAGCGGGCTGGGCCTGGCGATCGTCCGCGAAATCGTGCTGGCCCACGGTGGACAGGTGAGTTGTGAGAGCCAAGCGGGCAAAGGCACAGTGTTCCACCTGACGCTGCCCGTGTGGAATCAAACCCGCGTTTAGCCGCGACCCGAAGGGGAGCGCTGTCGCGCTCCCCTTCGGGTCGCGGCTAAACGAAATGCTTTGAGGTTTCGCCGTGACGACAACTTCGGAAGATCGGCCGCCGCCGGAGCGCTTTTTGGCTCTGATCCGCGAGCAGCAGCGCGGCCGGCTCAAGGTCTACCTCGGCTTCGCCGCCGGCGTCGGCAAGACTTATGAAATGCTCCAAGAGGGCCGCCGCCTCCGCAAACAAGGCGTGGACGTTGTTGTCGGCATCGTCGAAACGCACGGACGGGCCGATACCGCGGCGCAGATCGGCGACCTGGAGTTGCTGCCGCGGCGGCGTATCGAATACCGCGGCGTCGTGCTGGAGGAACTGGATCTCGATGCGCTTTTGCAGCGCCGGCCGCAAGTGGCGCTGGTGGACGAACTCGCCCATACCAATGCGCCGGGCAGTCGCAACGGCAAACGCTATCAGGATGTCCAGGAGTTGTTACAGGCCGGCATTCACGTTATCTCTACGTTGAACATTCAGCATTTGGAAAGTCTGTACGACATCGTGGAGAGTTGCACCGGCGTCAAGGTCAAGGAACGGGTGCCGGATTACATCCTCGGATTGGCCGATCAGATCGTCAACGTCGATTTGTCGGCGGAGGACTTGCAAGAGCGTCTGCGCGGCGGCAAAGTCTACCCGCGCGAACGTATCGATAGTGCCTTGCAGAACTTCTTCACCGACGAGAACCTGACGCGCTTGCGCGAGATGGCCCTGGAAGAGATCCGCCATCTCCTCGACCGCCGCCGGCAGACGCAGAACACGGACGCCCAGGCGCCCTCCGGCCGGGTGATGGTCTGTCTCAGTTCGCGCAGTCCGAATCCCCACATCTTGCTGCGTAAGGGGGCGCGCTTGGCGGATCGATTGTACGCCCCTTGGTATGCGGTGTACATCAAGACGCCGCGCGAGGATCTGTTGCGCGTCGATGCGGCCACGCAGCGGCGCATTGCCGATACGTTGGCCCTGGCTCACCAGCTTGGCGCCGTGCCGCTCAATTACGCCGGCAAGGATTTCGCTTCCGCCGTGGCGGCCTTCGTCCACGAGTATGGCATCACGCACATCGTGCTGGGCCGGACGCAGCGGCCGTGGTATCGGCGCTGGTTCGGTCAGTCGCCGCTCGACCGCCTGCTCCGCGCCGTCCACGGCATCGATGTCGTCATCGTCGATACCGTCTGACCGCCTATCAGAATCTCCTCGCCCTCCTTGCAAAATGCAAGACCGATCGGGCACATTGCAAGCGAGGCTCTCCATCGCCATCCCCGGCGAATGGCCGCAAATCATTCCCCTCTCGCCCCTTGGGTGATCGAGCAACCGTTGGCGCGGGAGTTGCCAAGAGTTTGTCACTAACACGCCCGCCCTTATATCGGGAGGATCGCCATGAACCTCGTTATTTGGCTGCCGGCTCTATTCCTGCTCGGCCTCGCCGCGATGGCCCTGCTGTTCGCCTTCCTGTCCGGTTGCGACAAGGTTTAAGAGCGAACGGACACCCTCCTGAGCGGGGGGCGTCAGCCCCCTGAGTTTGGCCTCTCTCGGGGGGCTGACGCCCCCCGCTCAGAAGCGGTGTCCGCCGTTCCTAAAGCGAGGGACGCTCCATGATCTGGCTTACCGTTGCGGTGACTCTCTTCTTGTTCATCTACCTGCTGGCGGCGCTGTTGCGCCGGAGTGGTTCTAAGGACGAAAGGCGAATCCATGTCGGTTTGGTTTCTGCCGTTGCTCATCGTTGGCACCACGATCGTCCTGTCGATTCCGGTCGGCTTGTATCTGGCCTGGATCATGGACGGTCATTATCGCGCCCCCGCTTGGCTGCGCTGGCTTGAGCGGCGCCTGAATACGGGATCGCAAAACTGGAAGCAGTACGCTCTGTCGCTGCTGCTGTTCAACACGCTGATGTTCGTTTTCGGTTTTATCGTATTGGCGGCGCAGCCGGCGCGCCGCTCAATCCCGACGACAAAGGCATGCTCGCCCCGACGACGATTTTCAACACCGTCTCATCGTTTCTCACCAACACCAACTTGCAGCACTATTCCGGCGAGGTGCATCTGTCTTATGGGAGCCAGATTGTTTTCGTCGTCTGGAATATGTTCGTCTCCGCCGCGGTTGGCTTCTGCGCCTTGGCGGCGATCACGCGCGGACTGCGCGGCGACGAACACATGGGCAATTACTACCTCGATATGTGGCGCGTGGTGGCCTATGTTTTCGTGCCCGCCAGTCTGCTCGGCGGCGTACTGCTCATGGCAACAGGGGTGCCCATGACCTTCGACAAGGCCGTCGAGGCGTTTCCGCTGGAAGAGGGCGCGATGGGTCAAACCGATAAAGGCGAGCCGAAAAGTCAGACAATCGCGCGCGGCCCGGTGGCGGCGGTGCTGCCCATCAAGCACTTCGGCACCAACGGCGGCGGCTTCTTCGGCGCCAACTCGGCACATCCGTTTGAGAATCCCAACGAGTGGAGCAATTACTTCGAGTGCGTCAGCATCCTGATCTTCCCGTTCTCGCTGGTGGTGATGTTTGGCCGCATGCTCCGGCAAATGCGGCACGCTGCCGTCCTCTACGGCGTCATGCTCGTGATGTTTCTCGGCATGATCGGCTGGGCCGTCCACTTCGATACACAGCAACCCAACCCCGCGTTGACCGCGCACGCGGAACGAACGAAAAGCAAAGACGGCATCGATCTCGCCGCCCTGCCGGCGCTGCCCGTCGATCAAAGCGAGCTGGGCAACCTCGAAGGCAAGGAGTTGCGTTTCGGCACGTCGGCGGGCGCGACGTTCTCGGCCGTCACCACGGCGGTGACGTGCGGCTCGGTCAACTGCATGCACGATAGTCTGAATCCGCTGGCGGGACTGACGCCTTTGTCCGGCATGTGGCTCAACTGTGTCTTCGGCGGCAAGGGCGTCGGACTGGTTAATCTGCTGGTCTATCTTATCGTCGGCGTCTTCTTGGCCGGCCTGATGGTCGGCCGCACCCCGGAATATCTCGGTAAAAAGGTCGAGGCGCGGGAGATGAAATTGGCTATGCTCGCTCTGCTCATTCACCCCATTCTGATCCTCGGCCCAACTGGACTCTTCGCCGCTCGCGTTTGGGGCACGGAGGCGGCCAGCAATCCGGGACCGCACGGCTTCGCGCAGATCCTCTACGAGTTCAGTTCGGCGTCGGCCAACAACGGCTCCGGTTTCGAGGGGTTGAGCGATACCTACGGTTTCAACGACAACAAGGAACCGGCTGTGTACAGTCCGCATTGGGACATCGCTACGGGGTTGGTCATGTTGCTGGGCCGCTTTATCCCCATTATCGCTCCGCTGGCGCTGGCGGGTAGCTTGGCGGCCAAGAAACGAACGCCGTTCACCTCCGGCACGCTGCGCACCGATACGATCACGTTCGGGTTCGTCGTCCTGGGCACGATTCTGCTGGTCGGAGCCTTGCTGTTCATGCCCGCCGCCGTACTCGGCCCGGTCGCCGATCACTTCGGGCCAGTGCCCTTTGGAGGCTAAGCGCGTTTCGGTTCCGCATCGCCCTCGCTGATGGAAGGTTCCAATGATGCACTTGCTCCCTCCCCTAATCTCGACCGTCAGCGCCGGTCGAGCAACGGACGGAAGATGCCAAGCTGGCTCGGGCAGGAGCCGGCGTGCCGGACTGTTCGCGCCGGAGTTGTTGCGCACCGCCTGCACTCAGGCTTTCGTCATGCTGCGCCCGGACATCCAGTGGAAAAACCCCGTGATGTTCGTGGTCGAGGTCGGCACGGTCCTGTCGATTCTCTACACGATCGCCAAGGCATTCGGCTACCCCAGCGAGGCGTCGCTCGGCTATCTGGTCGCTCTGGACGTTTGGCTGTTCCTCACTGTCCTGTTCGCCAACTTCGCTTCCTCCTTGGCCGAGGCGCGCGGCAAAGCGCAAGCCGACGCCCTGCGCAAGACGCGGCAGGAAACGCCCGCCTATCGGCTTCGGAATCGACAGGATGTTCCGCGTGTGCTGCACGAACGCGATGGCCAGGCCGCGCTGCTCGAAGAAACCGTATCGACGTGCCTCAACGAAGGCGATGTGGTTATGGTGCAGGCGGGCCAGATGATCCCCGGCGATGGCGAAATCCTTGCCGGCGTCGCCTCGGTCGATGAGTCGGCGATCACCGGCGAATCGGCGCCGGTCATCCGCGAGGCCGGCGGCGATCGTTCCGGCGTCACCGGCGGCACGCGCGTTCTCTCCGATGGCATCGTCGTGCAAATCACGGCTCGGCCCGGCAAATCGTTCCTCGATCGCATGATCGCCCTGGTCGAAGGAGCCATCCGCCAGCGCACGCCCAATGAGATTGCCCTGTCGCTGGTCTTGGCCGCATTCACGTTGATTTTTCTCATCGTCACGGCGGCGCTGTGGCCAATGGCACGGCACACGGAAATATACATGCAGGCGTATCTCGGTGAGGAATCGCGCAGTCTGGGCACCGACATTCCGACACTGGTTGCCCTGTTGGTCTGCTTGATTCCGACCACCATCGGCGCGCTGTTAGCGGCCATCGGCATCGCCGGCATGGACCGCGCCTTGCGGGCCAACATCATCGCCAAGAGCGGCAAGGCGGTCGAAGTGGCCGGCGACGTGGATACGCTGCTGCTGGACAAGACCGGAACCATTACGATGGGCAATCGCCGGGCCACGCGCTTCGTACCGTTGGGCGAGTGGTCGGCCATGGACGTGGGCGCGCTGGCCGCCCTGGCCTCGACCGCCGACCAGACCCCGGAGGGCAAGAGCATTATCGAACTGTACCGCCGCACTTCGGACGGAGCCGCCGTGTCGGGCGCTCTGCCGCCGACCGCGCGCTTCGTGGAATTTACCGCCCAAACGCGCATGAGCGGCATCGATCTGCCCGATGGCCGAGTCATCCGCAAGGGCGCCGCCGATGCCGTCGTCCGCCACGTCCGGCAGTTGCACGGCACGCTGCCGCCGTGCTTGCAAGAGCAGGTCGATGGCGTGGCCAGCGAAGGCGCGACGCCGTTGCTTGTCTGCGAAGACAACCGCATCGCCGGCTTGGTGGTGCTGGAAGACATTCTCAAGCCCGGCATCAGCGAACGCTTCGAGCGGCTGCGCCGCATGGGTCTGCGCACCGTCATGGTCACGGGTGACAACCCGTTGACAGCGAAGAACATCGCCGACCAAAGCCGGCGTCGATGATTTCATCGCTCAAGCGACGCCGGAGGCCAAGCTGTCCTACATCCGCAAGGAGCAGCAGGGCGGCAAGCTGGTGGCCATGATGGGCGACGGCACCAACGACGCCCCCGCGCTGGCCCAAGCCGATGTCGGCGTGGCCATGAACAGCGGCACGCAAGCCGCCAAGGAAGCCGGCAACATGGTCGATCTCGACAGCGATCCGACCAAGCTCATCGAGGTCGTCGAGATCGGCAAGCAACTGCTGATGACGCGCGGCGCTCTGACGACCTTCTCCGTTTCTAACGACTTGGCGAAATACTTCGCCATCGTGCCGGCGTTGTTCGCCTCGACGCTGCCGTGGCTCAAGGCCATCGACGTGATGCACCTACACTCGGCGAAGTCGGCCATTCTGTCGGCAGTCATCTTCAATGCGGTCATCATCCCGCTGTTGATCCCGATCGCGCTCGAAGGGCGTGAAATATCGGCCGGTTGGCGCCGACGCCCTGCTGCGCCGCAACCTGCTGATCTGGGGGCTGGGCGGCGTCCTCGTGCCGTTTATCGGCATCAAGGTCATTGACATGGCATTGTCACTGATTGTTTAGAGGTGAGTCCATGAACGCGCATCTTCGCGCGAATTTATCGCTGCTCGGTCTGACGGTTCTGCTCTGCTGCGTCCTCTATCCGCTGACGCTGTGGGCCATTGGCCGGAGCGTTTTTCCGGAGCAGACGGCGGGGAGCCTGATTGTCGAAGATGGTAAAGTGATCGGCTCGCGCTTGATCGCCCAGCCGTTCAGCCGGCCGGAATACTTCTGGCCGCGGCCGTCGGCGGTCTCTTACGACGCCAGCGCCTCCGGCGGATCGAACCTGAGCGCGAACAATCCGAAGCTGCGCAACCGTGTCATCCAGACGCTTGCCCTTCTCAAGCAACATCCGAGCGATCCGACAAAGGACGTGCCGGCCGATCTGGTCATGACTTCCGGTTCGGGTCTCGACCCGCACATCACGCTGAAGAATGCTCTTTATCAACTCGATCGTGTGGCGGATGCGTGGGCCAAGAAAACCGGGACGGACGCGGCAGAGGTTCGCAAGGCGATCGAGAAGCTGCTGAAGCAAAAGGCGTCGGCGCCGCTGGGGGGATTAGCCGGCGTCGAACTCCTCAACGTGTTGGAAGTGAATTTGGCTCTCCCCGGCGTCGTGAAAGACATCGGCAAGCGAACGGCAGGGAAAGGCGGCCCGGCTTAGCCGGGCTGCGGCGGAGGGGCCAGAGGAGAGGTGGCTCCCTCCGCTTTTTCCTCGCCCATGCAGACATGCTCGGCCTCTCGCGGCACTTTTTCACAGGCTACACATCTGAGCGAGAGGTCCGAGCATTACTGAGTTGCGCAGAGGAAAAGATACTGGTTAGCGACGCTTCGCAGAAGCGTCGAGAGACGGCGACGCTTCTGCGAAGCGTCGCTAACCAGGGTCTTTTCGGAGGCGGGACTGCTCTGAAAATTACCTCTTATGCGGCGGAACCGGTTCCAGGGTGACTTTATGTCCCAGGCTTCCAGACGCTTGACCAATTGACGTGTCAGCCGCTCCGGCTCTCGAGCGATCCAGGAAGTCCGCCGCCCAACTCCGCGTAGGTCGTGCCCCGTTTCAGCACGTGGTACACGATCACCAGCAGCGTATGACCCAACGGCTACCAACGCCCGCTTGCAACCCCGCCGCTTGCGACAGCCGCCGGTACTGCGCCGCCAAGTACGTCCCCTTGGTGTGGCTGGCTGCCCAGGCCGCCTGCACCAAGATCCGTCTCAGCCAGCGGTTCCCCTTGGTGGTGCGACCGCTGCGACGCTTGCCGGCGCTCTCGTTATTCCCCGAACACATCCCCGCCCACGACGCCAAATGACCGGCCGTCGCGAACTGTTCCATGTTCGGGCCGATTTCCGCCACGACCGTCTCGGCCGTCCGCTGGCTGACCCCCGGAATGGTCTGCAGCCGTTGGGACGCCTCCGCAAAAGGGGCCAAGGCCTCCTCGATCCGGACGCCCAGCCGGCCGATCAACTCCTCCAGGTGCGTGACGTGGTCCAGGTGCATCCGCAGCATGAACCGGTGGTGGTCCGTCACGCGCCCCTGCAACGCCTGCCGCAGACGCCGGAATCTTCTCCCGCAAACGCTATGCGGGCCAAGTCGGCCAACTTCGCCGGGTCCGTCTCGCCAGCGATCAGCGCTTCGAGCATGTCCCGGCCCGACACCCCCAGCACATCCGTGGCCACGCTGGCCAGCTTGATGTTGGCGTCCTCCAGACACCTTCTGGATGCGGTTGGCCGCCGCCGACTTCTCCTGGATCAACTGCGTCCGCTGCCGCGTCAGGTCACGCAGTTCGCGGATCGGTGTCGGGCGGCACGAAACTGGCCTTGAGCAACCCGTGCTGCAACAACTGGGCGATCCACTGGCAGTCCTTGACGTCGGTCTTGCGGCCCGGCACCTGCTTGATGTGCTCGGCGTTGACCAGGATCACCCCAAGACGCCGCCTTCCAGGATGTTGAAGACGGGCTTCCAGTACACGCCGGTCGATTCCATCGCCACGTGCGTCACACCGTGGCTCGGCCAGCCAGTCCGACAGGGCCAGCAGGTCGGCCGGTCATGGTCGCGAAGGTGCGGATCTCCTCGAAGGACTTTGCCCGGCCGGTCGCCGCAGCGGACGCAGACGACGACGTTGCCCTTGTGAACATCGATGCCAGCACAGCGCGGATAGAGGGTGTCCATGCGTTTCTCCTGATGCGGCCTCCTCCCGGAGGACAGCGACGAGCAAACAGTCTGCTCTGCGTGCTCCCCGCTGGGGCGGGGGCGACAGTTTCGGGTTCGTGGCGATGTCCGGGCCAAACTCTGTAGGCGGGCTTCAAGCACCAAGTGAACTACACCGGCCTTCGATCCGGGAAAAGGACGCCACCGGTTAGCATAGCCACCCCGCGCAGCCCATTTTCATGGTTTCGGGTGCGCGCAGCGGCATGACCACTCAGTAAAGTTACTTTTCCTGAGGCGGATTCTTTGTCGCGGGCTTTCCCGCCGGCAATTCCTTGAATTCCTCGTGCAGCATCTGACTCTCCGCAAAGGCTCCGTACAATTCTCCTTGCAGACGCGCAGTTTTCCTGCTTGAGCGCTTCCAGGCGCGGATTGGAGATCGGTCCCCCCTTATCTTTCTTCGATTGGTCGTGGAATCTCTTACGCAGATCCTTCAATTCGCGTATGGATTCCTGCTCGCGCACCAGCCGTCGCCGCAAGGCGTCGTTCTTCCGCTGCCATTCCTCCAGGGCGGATTCCAGGCCGGGCGCTGCCGCGGCCGGGCGGCTGGGTTTGGCTTCGATTTTGTCAAGTTCCGTCAAATGGCCATCGTTGCAGGTGATGGCGTTGCGAAGGGTGGTTTCATCATATTTTTTCTTCAGAATATGAACGCTGCCGTCGCCAAACGCCGCCTGGAAAACATCGGGGAACAGACCGCCAAGTTTCGGCAGCGGTTTGTCGGCGGCATAGGGCAGATCCTCCGGCTTGGTCCAAGGCACGGCATTGCCGGCCTCGACGATGAGGATGGTGTTGGCTGTGCCGTCGGTTATGTAGGCCGGCCAGTGCGGTCTCAGCCCTTTTATGAATGCGGCTGTGACAAAGGATTTGGCTGTGGGCGGGTCGCTGATAAACACTTGATAATACGTTCGCCAGTGCGGCGTTTCGGGCTTCCCCACCGGGACATACTCCTTCGGAACGAGCTTCAGGAGATTCTTGTTGTGTTCGCTGTCCCACGGTTCGTGGAGATGGAACTGCTTGTACAAATTATGGTGATCGAGATACGGCAGCAAAGCCACGCGCCAACTCAACAGCGCTTTGCCCGTCTTGTCGTAAATGGCGGGCGGCATGGTGCCTTGATACGTGTCGGCGTAGTTGTGCATGGCCCGCGCCAACTCCCGCAGATTGAGGCGGCTCTGCGCCATGTTGTGCGCGAGCTTGTCGGCGTCTTGCGGTTGTTTGGCTTTGCCGCCGCCCGGAGGGGGCAGAGCCTCGGCACGCTGCCCGGATTCGCTCGGCGATTTCGTCGCTTTTGGCGGCGCCGCCCAGAAAGTCGCGCCCGCGCCGCCGAGTCCGGCCACAAAGAGGACGACCATCACGATTTTCACTCGCGTCCAGTACATCGCTTGCAACACTCCTTCCACCAAGGCGGCGATGCTCGGCGGCACAACCGCGCCCGCCGACGAACCCGCCGCGAATAGTTTCACGGTCTGAATGGTTGTCTGATTCACTCCCCTCAGCGCCGCCGAGGACGTTTGCACGGAGAGGGCCGTACCCAGCGCCCCCGCCGTCAGCGCGACGCCGCGCCGCAACAGCCGACGATGCAGCAAATCGCGGCCGCGCGCCACACGACTGGCCACGCTGCCGCGCGGCCAACCGAGTTGCGCCGCCGCTTCCTCGTGTGTTTTGCCCTCAAAAAAACAGGCCACGATGGCCGCGCGATATTTCGCCGGTAAACGATCCACTTCCTCGCAGACAATCCGCCGCAGTTCGCGCTGCTCGGCGTCCTCCGGAAGTGGGTCCGAGAGATCGGGGGATTGACCCTCTTGTTCCATGGCCTTACGTTTCGCTATCCTTTCGCGCGCCTTGAGGGCGATGCGATAAGCGACGCGATACAGCCAGCCGCCGAGCGATTCGCGGCGACTGATCGAGCCGGCCTTGCGCACGAAGACGAGAAACGTCGCTTGAAACGCATCTTCGACCGCCTCCGCGTCGCGCAGCACGCGCCGGCAGACGTGCAGAACCGTCGGCCGCGTGCCGCCACAATAGTAACTCGAACGCCGCCTCATCGCGCTCTTCGACGTAGCGGCGCAGCAGATCGGGGTCGCTGACGCCGCTATTCGCCGTCGCGCCGTGTATCCGGCGGAGATAATTCAGGATCGAATGAGGTCGTGTATCGCTCATCGGATGCTCGCAACTCCCGTCTCTAGGATAATTGATCCGCGCGGGAAGCAAACGCATCCGCTATTTTGTCGATTTTCGTCGCTGCCGACGTGATGGAATGGCAACTGCCGCAAAACCGCTCCCTGACGGTCGCGGCTCCGACAGAATCTACCGTTCCTTCTCTTGCACGGCCTTGCGCAGCCGTTTGCGGATCTCCGCGTTCAAATTCTGGATTTCCTCGTTCATCTTCTCCAATTCCTTTTGCAAGCGGGCGTTTTCTTGCTTCAATTCATCGAGACGCGCACCGGCATCCGGCGGACGTTTCGCGCCGCCGGCTCGTTCTTGCAAGGCATACCGTTCTTCTTGCAGCCGGCGGATTCGGCTCTATCCCCTACGATGCCACAGAAGGGCGGACGCATCAACCATTTTGCGGGTACGAAAACAGAGCCTCGACCGTTAGGGAGCGGTTGAACTGACGGCTCCCTCACGGTCGCGGCTCTGCTTGCACTCTCAGTTTAACGCGGACGGCGGATGTCCTTTTTCAACGCCTTCACTTCGTCGCGCAGCTTTTTCAACTCCGCTTGCATGCGGGCATGTTCTTCTTTCAACTGACGGACGCGCGGATCTTCGCCGGCCAGTTCGCGCTGCACTTCTCGCTCTTCTTTGAGCAGACGCATTTGTTCGCGCACCAGTTCCAGATCCTTGCGCAGTTCGTCGTTCTTGTGCTGCCAGGTTTCGGCCGTGGCGCGGTCGCCGCCCGCTTCTACCCCCCGGCGAGTCCGCGCCTCGATCTTCGCCAAGTTGAGCGGCGTGCCATCGTTGGCCGTGATGGCGAGGCGCAGTTGTTTCTCGTTGTATCTCTGTGTGAGTGTGTGGACGGAACCATCGGCGAAGGCGGCATGGATGACATCGGCGAACAGACCGCCGAGTTCTGGCAGCGGTTCGTCCTCGGCGTAGTGCAGATCCTCTGGTTTGGTCCACGGCACCGGATTGCCGGCTTCGACGATGAGGATGGTATTGGCCGTGCCGTCCGGGAAACTGAACGGGATGCGCGTCGCCTCGCCTTTGACGAAAGCCGCTGTCGAGATGCTCGGCTGGATGTTGCCTCCCGGCGGCGGCATTCCTGGCATTCCTCCTGGCCCTCCCATACCACCAGGCGGTCCTCCCGGCATTCCTGGCATATTCGGCATCTGCCGCCTTCCTCCCGCCAGAGGGCGCTGCATCATATCTCCCGCCGCCCCTCGGCCTGGCATCATTCCCGCTGCCCCCCCTGCTGGCGCACCATTGTCTCTCGATGCGGTGGCACTGACAAACACCTGATAGAAGGTCGAATAGGGCCGCCGGGTCTTGACACCGGGCGGCGCGAACACCGCCGGCATTTTGCTCAACAGTTTCTTGTTGTGCGGACTGTCCCACGGCTCCTCGCGCTTGAACTGATTGTAAAGCTCTTGCTCTCCCAAGTAGGGCAGCAACTCAACGCGCCAACTCAACAGCGCTTTGCCATTCTTCACTTTCGCCGCCAGGGGCAGATGGCCAAAAGTGTCGGCGTAATTTTGCATGGCCAAAGCCAGCTTCTTCAAATTGAGGCGGCTCAGCGCCATGTCGCGCGCCAGCTTGGCCGCTTCCTCCGGCGATTTGGCCTCTGCCGGCGGCTCCTCTGGCTCTTGGTAATCCTCTTCCTGGTTGTCTCCGCCCTGCGGCCGATTTGGAACCGGCGCCCGCCGAGCTTGCGACGCGGCAGTGGCCGTCGCCTCCGCCTCTCTTCGCTGGGCCGACCACAAGGTCGCGCCCGCGCCGCCGAGACTGGCGACAAACAGCGCGGCCACGACGATTTTCATTCGCATTTCGATCATAGTTTGCATCACTCCTTCCGCCAAAGCGGCGACGTGCGGCGACACGACGGCGCTCGCCGCCTGTCCCGCCGCCAACTGCCGCGCCGTGTGAATGACCGAATCGACCAACCCCGTCAGCGCCGCCTGCGCGGTGCGGACGGACAGAGCGGTGACGAGCGCTCCCAGCGTGAGCGTCACGCCACGCCGCAGCAGCCGGCGCCGCAGCAAGTCCCGAGCGCGACCAAACGGCCGGCCACGGTGCCGCGCGGCCAACCGAGTTGATGCGCCGCTTCCTCGTGCGTTTTGCCCTCGAAAAAACAGGCCACGATGGGCGCGCGATACTTCGCCGGCAAGCGATTCACTTCCTCGCAGATGATCCGCCGCAATTCGCGCTGCTCGGCATTATCGGCTTCCGCCGGCGCTTCGAGGCGATCCAGTTCCACGGAGGAAGCCGCATGCTTTTTGCGCGCGCCCGCGCCTTGAGGGCGATGTGATAGGCGACGCGATAGAGCCAAGAGCCGAGCGCTTCGCGGCGGCCAATGGAACCGGCCTTGCGCACGAAGACGAGGAACGTCGCTTGAAAGGCGTCGTCGGCGTCGTCGGCGTTGCTCAGCACTTGCCGGCAGACGTGTCGCACCATCGCGGCGTGCCGCCACAACAACAACTCGAACGCCGCCTCATCATGCTCGGCGGCGAAGCGACGCAGCAAATCGGCATCGCTAACGCCGCCGGCCGCCGTCGCGCCCAGCACTTGGCGAAGATAGTTCAGGATCGTGGCAGGTGGCGTATTGGCCATTGGATGCTCGCGGTTGAGTGCGTCCCTTATTCTAATAGATCCCGGCGGCGGGCGAATACATACACTATTTTGTTGAGGCGAACCGGCAGCGTTAGCTGCCGGGTGCAAGCACTTCCACCCGGCAGCTAACGCTGCCGGTTCGCCGGAACGCGGCAAAAAAGGGAACCTGTTGTTGGATTCTGATATGAACACCTACGTTACACATCTGCAAAGCGCCCTCGACGGCACTTCCTTCCCCGCCGGACAAGTCTACACGGTCCATCAGGGCCGTCCTCTCTGGGTCCGCTACGATTTGCCGCGCCTGCGCAGCGCCGTCACACCGGCCACCTTCGCCGCGCGGCCGCCGACCTTGTGGCGCTACCGCGAACTGCTGCCGCTGCCGCTCGACGCCGAACCCGTGACGCTCGGCGAAGGCATGACGCCGTTATTGCCGTGTCCGCGTCTGGGGCAAGCGCTAGGGTTACGGCGGTTGTTCATCAAGGATGAATCGCAGCTGCCGACCGGCAGTTTCAAAAGCCGCGGCATGACGTTGGCCGTCAGCATGGCCAAGCATCTCGGCCTGCGCCGCTTGGCCATCCCGACGGCCGGCAACGCCGGCGGCGCCCTCGCCGCCTACGGGGCGCGGGCCGGCATGGATGTTTATGTGTTCATGCCGCAAGATACGCCGATCATCAACCAGATCGAGGCGAGCCTGGCCGGCGCGCGCGTCTTTCTCGTCAACGGCCTCATCACCGACTGCGGCCGCATCGTCCGCGACGGTACGCCGAAACTCGGCTGGTTCGACGTGTCCACGCTCAAAGAGCCGTATCGTCTGGAAGGCAAAAAGACGATGGGTCTGGAACTGGCGGAGCAGAACGGCTATCGGCTGCCGGATGTGATTCTGTATCCGACCGGCGGCGGCACCGGCCTGATCGGCATGTGGAAGGCGTTCGCCGAACTGCGCGAGTTGGGCTGGCTGCGCGGCGAACGCTTGCCGCGCCTCATCTGTTGCCAGAGCGACGGCTGCGCGCCGATCGTTCGCGCCTTCGACAAGGGCGAACGCTTCGCGGAGACGTTCGCCAATGCGCACACGATCGC
This sequence comes from uncultured Planctomycetota bacterium, assembly GCA_963835245.1. Taxonomy (GTDB): domain Bacteria; phylum Planctomycetota; class Planctomycetia; order Gemmatales; family Gemmataceae; genus JAJPHU01. Next base: position 347,387 of record CAWIEZ010000008.1, on the reverse strand, counting down.
CAGTGGTCTGCGTGTGCCGGCGGCGGTCGGCGATTTTATGATGCTCGACGCCATCCGCGCCAGCGGCGGTTGCGCCATCGCCGGCCGCGAAGGCCGCATCCTCGAATGGATGCGCCGCGGCATGAGTCTGGAAGGCATCTCGATCTGCCCGGAAACGGCGGTTTGTTTCGATTGTCTGGAGAGCCTGATCGCGGCGGGCAAGATCGGCGCGGAAGAGGAAGTGGTTGTTTTCAACACCGGAGCGGCGCAGAAGTATCCGGAGATTGTGGCGCTGGATCTGCCGCGCATCGACAAGGAACAGCCGGTGGATTACGAATTATTGACCGCGTGATTCCGCCGCAATGCGGGAGACAGCCCGCAGCCGTTGGTGAGCCTCACGCCGAGGTATCTCGAATTACCCATAATTGCTAAAGTAGACTGATGGAAAGGAGACAATTATGATTGAACTCACCGACGAACAGCAGCGACAATTGGAGAACGGCGAGGCGGTTGATGTCACCGACGCCCGGACAGCCCAACGCTATGTGATCCTGCGGAAGGACACCTATGAGCGATTCCGGCATCTGCTTTACGACGACTCCGAGGCGACCGAAGACGAGTTGCGACTGCGCCTGGCCCGATCCGCTAAGGACAATGGTTGGGACGAAGCGGGCATGGATGACTACGATCACTACGACGAGGAACGGCGCAAGCGATGTCCGTGAAGCGCGGCGACGTGATCCTGACCTATGTGCCGAACGTCGGTGGTCCCGGCGGCGCGGTTTATTTTTCCCTGACTACGCTGTCTGGAGGATCGCAAGCCTTTCCAGCGAAGGAGCCGGGGTGTGGAAGCTCCCATCGTCCTCTGCGGCCTGGGCCGCATGGGCACTCGCATCCTGAAACATTTGCACGCCGCCAACTTGCCGGTGGTCGTCATCGATAACCGTTGTCTGCCCGACGATGAACGCTTGCAGGGCGCGCGGCTCGTCTGTGGCGATTGCCGTCAGCGGGCCGTTCTGAAAGCGGCCGATGTCGCCCAGGCGCGCGGCGTCCTCATCCTCACCAACGACGATCTCGTCAACATCTCGACCACGCTGATGGTGCGCGCCCTCAATCCGACCGTCCGTGTGGTCCTGCGCATGTTCAATCAGAACCTGCTCGTCCGCCTTGGCCGTGTGCTGCACAACGTCCACGCCCTGAGTACGTCGCTGTTGACGGCGCCGGTGCTGGCGATGACGGCGGTGGCCGGGCAGGGACTCGCCGCCTTCGACGTGGACGGCGACGAGGATGGCGAACGCCGTATCGTTGAACTGCAAATCAATGCCGGTTCTCCGTTGCTGGGCCGGACTATCGGCGAAGTCGTGGCCTACCGCGAAGCGGCGGTCCTGGCGCATTGGCCGACCGATGGCCCCGAGCGTTTCCTCATCGATGTCGATGTCGAGACGCGGTTGCAGCCCGGCGATCATCTGGTTGTCTGCGCCCAGCCTGGCGCGCTGGCCTCGCTGGAAAACGAGATGGACGGTGACGCGGCGCAGCCGTTGTGGGCGGCTTGGCCGCGGCGCATGGCTCGCGTCGTTCGCCGCACCCTCGCCGAGGTCGATCCTGCCGTTTTGATCTGCACGTTGATTCTCTTCGGCGTCATCCTGAGCAGCACCCTCGTTTTGTGCTTGGGCGTCGAGAAATACAAGGTCATCGACGCCTTGTTCCGCACCGTCAGCATCATGGCCACCGGCGCCAGCATGTACGAGGAGAACGTCGAGTATTCGCCGAGCATGAAAGTGTTCGTGGCCATGCTGCGCATCCTGGGAGCGGCCCTGATCGCGGCGTTCACGGCCATCCTCACCAATTATCTGCTCCGCGCCCGTCTCGGCGGCGCTCTGGAAGTGCGTCGCATCCCCGACGGCGGACACGTCATCGTCTGCGGACTCGGCGCCATCGGTTTCCGCGTCGTCGAGGAATTACGGCGTCACGGCGAACTGGTTGTGGTCATCGAGCGCGACGCCAGCAATCGTTTTGTCCGCGCCGTCCGCCAACTCGGCGTGCCGGTCATCCTCGGCGATGCCGGGCTGCGCGGCGTTCTTGAGGAAGCCCACGCCGTCACCTCGCGCGCCGTCATCGCCGCCACCGACGATGATTTGACGAATCTCGCCATCGCCCTGTTGGTCCGCGAACTGCACGATCGTCATCGCGTCGTTTTGCTGTTGAGCGATCCCGACCTGGCCCACATGCTGCGCGAGGCCGCCGACGTTCGCTATGCTCTGTCGGTGCCCATGTTGGCGGCCCCGGCCTTTCTCGCCAGCTTGTTTGGCGATCGCGTTCTGAGGGTTTTTCAGATGCGCGGCAAATTGTTCGCCGTCATCGATCTGCTGATTCAGTCCGCCGATTCGTTTGTCGAGCATTCGGTGCGAGCGATAGCGGTGGATTATCGTTTGCAGGCGACGGCGCTGTTGCCGGCACAGGGTCCGCCTCCGCGCCCACTCTTGGCGGGCCGCGTTCGCGCCGGCGATCGTCTGGTGGGGATCATCGCCTTAACCGATTTGGAACCGTTGCTGCATCGCCGCCCGCCGCCTGCCGTCTGTGCCGTGGAGGTGATCGCCGTACCGCTGCCGGCACGCGGCTGGTTGGCCGGTCTACTGCGAACGCTACGCGGTTGCACCGAAGAAGAAGCCGTCAAATCGGTCGAAGCATTACCTCTTCGTTTGGCCGAACGTCTGACACGCGGTCAGGCTGAGGATTTGCTCGTTCGCCTCGTCCGCGAGCGCGTGGAGGCCAAGTTGTTCCCCGGCAACTAGATGCCGTTTTGCTCTTTCATGATGCTCGACGCCATCCGCGCCAGCGGCGGCTGCGCCCTCGCCGGCCGCGAAGGCCGCATCCTCGAATGGATGCGCCGCGGCATGAGTCTGGAAGGCATCTCGATTTGCCCGGAAACGGCGGTTTGTTTCGATTGCCTGGCGAGCTTGATCGCGGCAGGCAAGATCGGCGCGGAGGAGGAAGTAGTCGTCTTCAACACGGGGGCGGCGCAAAAATATCCGGAGATTGTCGCGCTGGATCTGCCGCGCATCGACAAGGAACAGCCGGTGGATTACGAGTTATTGAGCGCGTGATTTCGCGGTTGGATTTGATGACTGGGCCAAATCGGAGCGCTTTGGAGAGCGGAGAGTGATGTACGGTTGTAACTTCGCGTTGGGAGCGCTCGATCTGTTGGCTTACCTTGTGATCGGAGTCTGCACCCTCATCGTGACCATCCCTTTGGGTTTGCTCATAGTTCGCCGTCTCAACGAGACGTGGCTCGATGCGGATTGGCAAGCGGCCCGCCGGGAACAACAACGCAATAGTATTGAGTCGATCATCGTAGCGAAGAGCGATCCGATCGTGTCCTCCTGCGGATGGGCGTTGCTGATCCAAGCCGTTTTTACAATGGCCGGCGCGGGCTTGGGAGCAATGGTCTATCTGCCTGGACCCTTGGATGGATGGTTCTTCTTTTCGATGATGCTCTTTGGCGCTGGCGGTGCGTTTCTCGGTTCGTTTGTCAACACCGTCGTTATAATAGGTCGGTGGCGAGCCTGATGGTTACGGTGAAAGAGAAGTTGCGACGACTGCTTGCGCTTGTCCGAAGAAGCGACTACTATATGAAGATGAACGGCTCGCCGCCCGCCGCCTGCCGCCGAGAAGAAATGGCAAGAGTATCGGGGAAAAGAGACAGGACAATGATGCGCTGAGGGGAACGGGTATGTCGAACAACTCTTCCGAACTGGTCCGGGCAAGCCTGCAAGGTGATTTGACAACCGTGCAGCAGTTAGTCGAGTCCGGGGCCGATGTGAACAGCACCGATAAGCATGGGATGGGGCCGCTATTGACTTTCACGCCATCCGTCGTCGAGTATTTGCTGTCAAAGGGGGCCGACCCAAACAGACAGAAGAACGAGAACGGCGCGCCCGTTCTCGTCGGGGTCGCCTATACGCACCACGTCGAGTGCGTTCGGTTGCTAATCGAAGGCGGGGCTGACCCGAATGCAGTGGAGGAACGCACGGGCGAGACGGCCCTTCACAGCGCGCTCACACGGTCCGGCGAGGACATATCGACCGCTGACCGTCACGCCGTCGTCAAACTTCTCATCGAACACGGAGCGGACCCGAACCGACGTACGATTCCGGGCATCAAGACCCTCGGCTTTTGGCGGGATGTCCGCACGCGCGGGGAAACGCCATTGCACCGCGCAGCCGCCTACGCTTCTGAGGAAACAGTGAAGCTGCTTTTGGAAGCGGGTGCGGACAAAACGATCCGAGACGCCAACGGCGATTCGCCGCAAAGTTGGGCGAGTTGGCAGTGGCGTCCAAAGCGTCTCATTGACTTGCTAGACCCGCGGGTTGCGCCATAACCGAACAAAACGAAGCGGCATGGGTTTCAACTTCGGGACCGAAGGGGGGACAGTTCACCCAATGGTCTTCGTCGATTGATGTTACGTCCGATTTTCTCGACGCACCGACCACTCCGACCCAAGCACAGCATGTCATGCCAGCCCTAACATTCTGCGCTCTATTCGCATCATCGGGGCCAGAGGGTACGGATCGCTCCATTACGGGCATTTCCTGTTGACAGCGCGTTGGCTATACTGGAATGGGTCCGCAGAGCCGTTCCACGTCTAACGGAGGGCCAATCGTGATCGACATTAATGAATTTCGCCGCAACCAGAGTCGTGTGCCACGCGCGGAACTGGAAAAATATAACGGTCAGTACGTTGCGTGGAGTGCGGACGGAACCTGCATCCTGGCTGCCGATGCCGACCCGCTTCGGCTGGATGCCCTCCTTTGTGCCGCCGGCCACGATCCGGCCGCGATCCTTGTTAGTCGTGTTGCCATTCCCGAAGAGGTTTCCTGGAGCGGTTGGCATCTCAGCGAGGATTCCGCCTCTTCATGATAATTCGCTACACGCCCTGTCCGGTGCGCACAGCCGCTCCCGCCCTCTACTGCGCGGTCTGCTCGGCTTCGCGGGCTTCTTGCAGTTTTTCGATGCCGACTTTCGCGGAGCCGATCGAGAGGTAACACTTCTGCCCAATGCCTTGTTCGCCGGACTTCGTATTTAACCGAATAAGCTGACCGGCTCCAAACGGGTCGAAAGGAGTACATCCAAGTCCACCGACTACGACAGTCCGTGGAAGGAAGCGTTGGACGCTTACTTCGAGCCGTTTGTGGCATCGTGGCATCGGGGACAGTTCGCTCAATACTTCTCGCCGAGCGACGTTGCGTCCGAATTTCTCATCGCGTCGGCCTCTCAGACTGCGCGAACATCTTCTGGAAATACGTGCAGCGCGATTTAGCAACGGCCGTCCAAGTGACCGGCTACTTGACATCCCTGACGGCACTCTCCCTTTACTGCCCGCGGATGATCCGTTGAACTGCTTCGCCGCGCTCATCGACGAACACGATCAGATCGCCGCCCCGCCGATTGATGTAATTCCGCGGACCATAATGGATGCGCCAGAGGCGGCCTAGGGACGATGTTTCTTCCATGATCGTCACCGTCGAATTGGCCGGCTCTGTGCCCTGAGCGAGAGCGGCTTCGTTGGCCAAGGCTAGGGCGCGCGCGACCGACATGACGAGCTGATCTTGCTGCATTTCTTCGAGTGTGATCGCCGGCATGGAATCCTCCGCTGATGAGGCAAGCATCTGGCTTAGGTAATCCCCAACGCCGCCTTTGTCTGGGCGATTGTTTCCACTTGGCCATTCTTGCGAACGCGGTAAATCCATTCAAGGCCGATGACATATTCGCCTTCGTAAGCAGGATGATTCAGGTCCGCATCGTCGCGCACGGCGCGAATGTCGGTCAGGCTCGGCTCTTGCTGAAACTCTGGTTCCGGGTTGGGATGCGTGTGGAACGTGGCCACAATTAATCGATTATCCCACATGCCGCCCGGATGCGCTGGAACCACGATCTGATTTTGCACTCCTCGCGGCCAACGCGCGACAGCAAGCGATCCATCGGCATCGCGCAGGATGAACCCTCCCTCCTCGTGGGCTGTAACTGTTCCTGGTTGCGATTGTTGCCAAGCCTGGAGGAGCAGTCCACGAATTCTCTCATCGTCAAGGACGCTCACAGACGTTCCTCCAATTTGTGTCGCACGGCAGGAGGGGAACCGGCGACCTCGTCCGCTGCCAGTCCTGGAGCGGTTAGTTCACTCATCGAGAAAATAGGGCGACCACCGCCGTTTGAGCTACTTTTTCGGCGTTGGCGGCGTCTTGACAGCGACCGGCAATCCCGGCGACGCATTGAACGATTTCAGCAAACTGCCGTCCGCCACCTTCCAGATGCGTACCTCGCCATCGAACGATCCCGAAGCAATCGAGTTGCCATCGGGACTGATGGCCACGGCGTAGACGTAATCGCCGTGGCCGCTCAGCGTCCGTACCGCCGAGCCGTTGTCGGCGTTCCACACACGCACCGTCTGATCGGCGCTGCACGTCACCAGCAGCGGTTGCTTGGGGTGAGCCGCCAGCTTGAGGACGACCTTGCCGTGTCCGCCGGAATTGCGGATCTGCTTGCCCTCCGGAGCGGCTTTCCAAAAACGCAGTTGATTGTCTTCGCCGACCGAGTAGCCGACGGTCCCATCTTTCTTGACGGCCACGGCATAAACCGGATTTTGATGATCCGGAAACGTTAAAATCGATTCCTTGGCGGCGATGTCCCAGAGCTTGGCGGTTTTATCGCGGCTGGCGGTGGCCAGACGTTTGCCGTCCGGCGTGAAGGCCACGCCAAACACCCAATCGGCGTGATTCTCGATGGGCGGCAGTTCCTTGACGTGGGCATAGCCGCCGCTGAGATCCCAGATGTGGACAATGCGATCGCAGCCGCCGGAGGCGAGCTTTTTGCCGTCGGCGCTGAGAGCTAGGCACAATACTTCATCGTCGGCGTCGAGCAATTGCTTGACCATGACGCTCTTGTCGTTGACGCTGTCGAGAATGGCGACGCCGTTGAGATTCTTGGCCTTGCCGCCCAGCTCGTAGATACGCACGTCGCCCTCTTCGCCGGGCCGGCCGCCGGCGACGGCCAATTTGCCGTCCGGCAGAAACACCATCGCCATCGCCCGTCGCGCCCGTGTGTAAATGCGTTTCTCCAGCTTGCCGCTGGCCGCGTCCCACACCGTCAGTTCGTGATGACCGCCGACGACCAGTTTCTTGTTGTCCGGCGTGAAGGCGACGGCGGTGATGGTGACGGGATAGGGATAGACGGCTGGCGGCGGCGGCGGCGTCCAGCGCAGACGCAGTTCGCGCAGCAGATCCGACTCCGGCTTCAGGCCGGCGTCGAGCTTGGCGCCCTGCCCAATCCAACGCTCGATCAATTCGATCTTGTCCTCGGGCAGCGGATCGCCGCTTTCCTTGGGCGGCATGCGCCGCTTATCGGTAGCGGTCAGCACCGTCATGATGTAGCTATCGTCGGCGTGGCCGGGTACGATGGGATCGTCCTTGGTGCCGCCCTTGCGCAAGCTGGCGTACTTGGTCATGTCCAGCTTGCCCTTGGGATTCTTGGCTCCGTGGCAGCCGAAGCACTTTTCCTTGAGCAGCGGAGCGATATCGTGGATGAAGCTGACCGGCTTGGCCGGCGCGGCGGCGTGAGCGGGCTGCGCCGCCAGCAACATCAACACGGCCAGCGCCGCCGTCAAAACGGCGCACAGAATGCAGTAGCAACGACGCGATCGCAACATGAACGGCAAACTCCAAGGTGGGGCACTCGATCCACGAGTGCTGTTTGGCGGGTGTCAACGTCCTCATTATAAAGGATCGGCCCGGACTTAGGCGAGGGAAAATCTTTGTCGCCAGCGCATATAATTATCCCCGGCGTAGGTGGACCGGCCCAGGGGGCACGGCGCCGGCGCCCGCGAATCCTGGCAAGGAGATCATCATGCGAGGCAACACGCTTCCGTTGCGCGGCGCTTTCCTGTCGCTGGCGCTCGCTCTGGCCGTGTCCGGCTGGCTGGCGGGCGCGGACATCGATCCCTACGATCAATCGGGCGTGCCGCTGGAAAAACAACCGCCGGAGGGAGCCAAAGCAACGAAGATCGTTCTCGTCGCCGGCCACAAGAGCCACGGCAAGGGCGAACATGAATTTTTCGCCGGCTGCGCTCTGCTGATGAAGCTGCTTCAACAATCGCCGGACGTTTTCCCCGTCATGGCCCGCGATGGTTGGCCGAAAAATCCCAAAACTTTCGAGGACGCCAAAGCGGTCGTCTTCTACATGGACGGCGGCGGCGGTCATCCCATCATCCAAAAGGACCATCGCGCCGTCGTGCAAAAGCTGATGGATCAAGGCGTCGGTTTCGTCAATCTACATTACGCCGTGGAATATCCTAAAAGCCAGAGCGATCATGTCCTGCAATGGCTGGGCGGCTACTATGAGACGGGCTTCTCGACCAATCCGCATTGGAAGGCCGAGATCAAGACGCTGCCGGATCACCCCATCACGCGCGGCGTCCAACCGTTCGCCCTTCAGGATGAGTGGTATTTCAACATGCGTTTCAAGCCGGAGATAGAGGGCGTGACGCCGATCCTCAAAGCGACGCCGCCCGATCGAGTACGCGGACCGCGCGCCCCAGGTCGTTCAGGAACACAAGGGCCGCGAAGAGATTCTCGCCTGGGCCTTCAACCGTGCCAACGGCGGACGCTCGTTCGGCTTCACCGGCGCCCATTTCCACAAAAACTGGGGCGATGAAAACTTTCGCCGCTTGGTCGTCAACGCGATTCTGTGGACGGCCAAGCTCGACGTGCCCCGAGACGGAGCGAAGGTCGAAATGAGTGCTGACGAGTTGAATCGCAATCTCGATCGCAAACGATAACGGGTTTCTCTGAGCGGGGGGCGTCAGCCCCCCGAGTAGGTACGAAGAGGTACAAAAACTCGGGGGGCTGACGCCCCCCGCTCAGAGAGCGAAGGTGATCGATCATGGCGCCGCGTCGCAAGGACTTGTTCCAGCCGATCCTGGAACGCTCCCAAACGGACGCGGACGGCTGGAGCCGCTGTCCGCATCTGAACAAGAGCGAGGCGGAGATGCTGTTGGATTGGCTGGAGGCGAACGGTTATTCCGAGCGCGAAGTCTCCCATGTCGAAGGCAACGGCTTCACGGTGCGCTGGCGCCGCTAAGCGCATTACCTTCTTTGGAGGTCTCCCATGTATTCTAGGAAACGATTTCATCGCGGATTCACGCTGTTTCAATTGCTTGTGGTGATGGCGATTTTGCTGATTCTGCTGGCGCTGTTGTTGCCGGCTATTGTCAAAACCCGTATTGCCGCCGCCCGCATGCAGGGCAGCAACAATCTCAAGCAACTCGGACTGGCGACCCAGAACATTGCCGATACGTATCAAGGACAGATGCCGCCTACCATCGGCCCCTTCCCGAAGGACATTCCAATGGGCGGAGAAGGTACGCTGCATTTCTTCCTGCTGCCGTACATCGAGCAACAGAATATCTACAACCTGTCCAACGACGGCAGCCGTTTCCGCGTCAGCTACGAGGGAACCGCCGCCTTCGTCATCCGTACCTACGTCGATCCCAGAGATCCTAGCGCTCCGCCCAATGGGCTGTACGATGGCTGGCTGGCACTGTGCAATTATCCGGCCAATTATCTCGTCTTCGAGAAGGGCGGCAACCGCTTCCCCGCCTCCATCCCGGATGGCACGTCGAACACGATTTTTTTCGCGCAGCGCTATCAGATGTGCAACGGCCAGCCGCATGCTTGGGGCTACGATGGCTGGTACTACTGGGCGCCGATGTTCGCTTACTACAGCACCGACCATTTCCAGGCCATGCCGCCGGTGGAGCGCTGCGATCCGGAATTGGCGCAGTCGTTGTCGCCGGACGGCATTCTGGTCGGCATGGGCGACGGCAGCGTGCATTTCGCCGCCGCGAAGCTCAGCGACCAGACTTGGCTCTTTGCTTGTCAGCCCAACGATGGCTTCCCCCTGGGGGCGGATTGGTAAAAAGGAGGTACCATGTATCTTTATCTTATTTTACTGTTCGCCGCGGCGCCGGCGGCGGAGCCGGACAAAGCGGACGTTTCGCGTCTGCTGGCTCAGTTGCAGGGCGATGATATTGTCAAGCAAAACGCGGCCGCTCGTGAATTGGCGGCTCTCGGCGCGGCAGCCGTGCCGGCGCTGACGGAAGCACTCAAGGACGATAAGGAAGGCGTGCCGGGGCGAGCGGCGCGAGCGCTCGGGCAAATCGGAACACCGGCCAAAGACGCTGTGCCGGCGCTCATCGAACGCCTCAACAAGAACAAGGGACGATCGCGCGACGATGCAGAGGTTATCGAAGCGCTGATGCGGATTGCGCCGCGTGCCAACAAGGCCGTACCGGCTCTGCGCGCCATTCTCCGCGAGCCGCCGCGCAATCCCAGTCGCATTCACGCCGTTGTCGCGCTGGGCAAAATGGGACCACGAGCCAAGGAGGCGGTGCCGGATTTGGTCAAATTGTTGACGGAAGCGCCCGGCAAGGCGGGACCGATCCGCTTCCATGCCGCCACGGCGCTGGGACAGATCGGCGCCGAGGCGAAAGAGGCGGTGCCGGCGCTGATTAAACTCCTGGGCGATAAAAAAGCTGGCCCCGGTCGCCGCACGGTCATTGTGGCGTTGGGACAGATGGGGTCGGCGGCGCGCGACGCCATCGCCGCCTTGAAGGACGTGCGCGACGAACCGCCTCTGCGCGAGGCGGCGGACAAGGCGCTGACGAAGATCCGAGGGGAGCGTTAAACCGCCAACCGTTTATAGCTTCGGACAAAAGTAATGTCCGCGGAACGGCCTTTGCCTCTTGTGGGTTATGAGAAGCAAAGGAACCGCCGCAGAACTGGAACGGCGTCGCTGTTTGGCGGTGCAGCGGGTAGCCGAAGGGTATGCGACCGACGAGGTCGCCGACTTCTTGGGCGTGCAAGTGCGCAGCGTTCGTCGCTGGCTGACGCAAGCCCGCCGCCGAGGGCGGGCGGACCGGCGGCGCAGCCAACCCCCGGACGGCCACGCAAGTTGTCCCACACCCAGGAGAAGATCGTCTGGCGTTGGCTACAAGAGAAGCCATCGGACCTGGGCTTCGCCACCGACCTGTGGACGGCGGCGCGGTTGGCCCAGTTGATCCATGAGGAATGGGACGTGTGTTTGCATCCGCGGTCGTTGCGTCGCTGGCTGCATCGGCAGGGCTTCTCGCTGCAAAAGCCCCAGCGCGTCCCGCGCGAGCGTGATGCGGACGCCATCGCCGCCTGGCTGACGGACGACTGGCTGCGGATCAAAAAAAGCGCAACGCCAAGGGGCCGCCCTGGTGCTGATCGATGAAAGCGGCTTGTTGATGGCTCCGCTGGTTCGCCGCACTTGGGCCTTGCGGGGACAGACGCCGGTGCTGCGGCAGCGTGGCAAACACCGCGAGCGGGTATCCGTGGCGGCGGCGCTGACGTGGTCGCCGTGGGCCGACCGGCTGGAGTTGGCCTATCAAACGCTGGTCAATGGCTACTACAACAACGACCGCACCGCCGCGTTTTTGGAAGTGCTGATGACGAAGGCGTCCGACCGCCTGATCGTGTTGTGGGACGGTGGTCCCATGCACAAGGGGGATGCGATTCGCGGATGCCTCGCGCGTTTCGCACCGCAGTTGAGCGTGGAACGACTGCCGCCCTACGTGCCGATGCTGAACCCGGTGGAAGGCGTGTGGCGCTGGCTGAAATACGGCCGGTTGGCGAACTTCGCCCCGGTGGACGCGGGGCACCTGGACGGCGTCGCCCGCGGTGCGCTGGACGGTGTCGCTCAGGACCAAGATTGTCTGCGTAGCTTTTGGCATACGTCACAATTACCCTGGCCGGGACGGCGCAACGGTCCCAGCCGATGAATAGGCGGAACGGACATTACTTTTGTCCGAAGCTATAGCCGCGAGCCGTAGGCGAGCGCGGCCTACATCTACCCGGCAGCTAACGCAGCCGGTTCGCCAAGAGGGGCGAACCGGCTGCGTTAGCTGCCGGGTGCGTCCCAACCGCGCTCGCCTTCGGCTCGCGGCTAAACAGGGTAACGGGTTTTATTATAATGAGACCTATGCTCACCGTTCACGTTCGTGTCAGCGATGCCGCCACCGGCCAGCCGACGCCGGTGCGTCTGCGTCTGATCGATGCCGCCGGCGTCTGCCGCCTGCCGTTCGGACGGCTGGCGACGTTCGCCACCGGAGCCGGCGAAGATGTCGGCGGACAAGTCCAACTGGACGGCGCCGTTTTCGCTTACATCGACGGCATCTGCGAGGTCCGTCTGCCGCCCGGTCCTATCCGCGTCGAAATTCACAAGGGACCGGAATACGTGCCCCTCCGCCGCGAAGTGGTTCTTGGTCCGGGCAAAATCGCGGTGCGCTTGACGATGGAACGCGCTTTCGATTGGCGTCCGCGCGGCTGGTACGCCGGTGATGGCCGAGTCCACGAACTATCGCCGCATGCGGCCCGGCTGGAGGGAGCGGCGGAGGGGCTGGACGTGGTGAATCTGTTGGCTCACGAACGGCCGCCGCAAGCAGACCACCCCGCCGCTTTCGTCAATCTACTTGCTTTCAGCGGCACTCAGCCCGCTCTCGAAGGATCGCCCGGCGTCGTCGTCAACACCTGCAACACGCATCCGGTTCTCGGCACCGTGGCGCTCTTGAATTGCCATCGCATCGTTTATCCGCTCCGCTTCGGAGCGCCGGACGGTCTGGACGATTGGTCCGTCGCCGACTGGTGCGATCAATGTCATCGCAAGAAGGGACTGGTTGTCTGGCCGGATCTGCCGCGTCTGACGCCGGAGCATCCGCAGGGCGAAGCGCTCGCCGCTCTGCTGCTGGGCAAGATCGACGCTTTCGAGATTTGCCGTCTCAATGATCCGCACTCGTCCCCGCTGGCCGACTGGTATCGACTACTCAACTGTGGGCAGCGTTTGCCGCTGATGGGTGCCAGCGGCAAAGATCGCAACACCGTGGCGCTGGGCGCCGTTCGCACCTATGCTCGGCTGGAGCCGGAACAGGAATTTAGTTATGCTGCCTGGATCGAGGCCGTGCGCGGCGGGCGAACCTTCGTCACGGATGGCCCCTTGCTGGCGCTGACCGCGAACGGACATGATCCCGGTGCCGTGCTGTCGCTGCCGGGCGAGGGGCAGAGCGTGCGCATCCAGGCCGAGGCGTGCAGCGTGACGGCGTTCGAGCGATTGGAAGTGCTGCATAACGGCATCGTCGCCGCCGCCTGTGAGGCGAACGGCGATCATCGGACGGCGACGATCGAGGCGGACGTGCCGATCACCGATAGCGGCTGGTTGGCGGCGCGCTGTCGGGACGGCTCCGCCGTCCGCGCACACGTCGCCGGTGTACGTGCAAATCGAGGGTCGGCCCGCGCGTCCGAGTGCGGACATGCTCGCTCCCTTGCTCGCCGTCCTCGATCAAACGCTCGCCTGGATGCAAAGCGAAGCTCGTTGCACCAAGGAGCATCAGCGCGAGCAGTGGAGCGAGACGTTGCAAGCCGCACGGCAAAAACTGTTGCGGCGCGTTTCGTAGGTCAGGCTTTCCAGCCTGACGGTCGGCCTTGGAAGCCGCACGGCAAAAACTGCTGCGGCGCGTTTCGTAGGTCAGGCTTTCCAGCCTGACGGTCGGCCAGTCAGGCTGGAAAGCCTGACCTACATCGGTTTCGGGCGGGAGAAGGAACGTGATACCGCGCCGCTACCTTATTCTCATTGTCATCCCGACTGTCCTGATGGTCGCGGGCACAACGGGATACTATCTCCTCGAAGAAGACTACACCCTTTTCGATTCTCTCTACATGACGGTCATCACGCTCACGACGGTCGGCTATGAGGAAGTCCATCCGCCGCTGTCGATGGCGGGCCGCTGTTTCACGATTGTTCTGCTGTTGGTCGGCGTGTTGACGTTTATCTACACGGTCACGGAAATGATCCGCGTCGTCATCAGCGGCGAAGTGCGGCAAATCCTGGGGAGGCAGCGCATGGAGCGCAGTTTGGCGGGTTTGGAAAATCATATGATTATCTGCGGATTTGGCCGTATGGGCCGGCAAGTATGTCAGGAATTTTCCCGGCAGAAGCTGCCGTTCGTCATCATCGATCGCCGGGAAGAACTGCTGCGCGATTTCGCGGTGCCGCACGGCATCGCTTTGTCCGGCGACGCCACCTCCGACACGGTTCTCAAACATGCCGGCGTCGAGCGCGCCCGCGCGCTGGTGACGGTGACTGCTTCCGATGCCGACAACTTGTTCATCACGCTCAGCGCGCGCTTGCTCAACGAGAAGCTATTCATCGTGGCGCGTGCCGAGGGCGAGTTGGCCGAGGAGAAGCTGCGTCGCGCCGGCGCCAATCGCGTCGTGGCGCCCTACGCCATCGGCGGCGCCAAAATGGCGATGGCCGTGCTGCGTCCCGCCGTGGTCGATTTCATCGAGTTGGCCACGCGCACCGAGCATCTGGGGCTGCAAATCGAACAGACACGGATTCAGCCCGGCAGCAAGTTGGACGGCGTCACGCTGCACGCCAGTGGATTACGCCAGGATCTCGGCATCATCGTCGTGGCCATTAAAAAAGCGAACGGCTATCTCGCCGCCAATCCGCCCGGCGACGCCGTCATAACGCCCGGCGACACGCTCATCGCTCTGGGACCACGGCAAAGTCTCGATCGCGTCGAGATTCTGGCCGGGCGGATTTAGAGTTTATAGCTTCGGACAAAAGTAATGTCCGTTCCGCCTATTCATCGGCTGGGACCGTTGCGCCGTCCCGGCCAGGGTAATTGTGACGTATGCCAAAAGCTACGCAGACAATCTTGGTCCTGAGCGACACCGTCCAGCGCGCCGCGGGCGACGCCGTCCAGGTGCCCCGCGTCCACCGGGGCGAAGTTCGCCAACCGGCCGTATTTCAGCCAGCGCCACACGCCTTCCACCGGGTTCAGCATGGGCGCGTAGGGCGGCAGTCGTTCCACGCTCAACTGCGGTGCGAAACGCGCGAGGCATCCGCGAATCGCATCCCCCTTGTGCATGGGACCACCGTCCCACAACACGATCAGGCGGTCGGACGCCTTCGTCATCAGCACTTCCAAAAACGCGGCGGTGCGGTCGTTGTTGTAGTAGCCATTGACCAGCGTTTGATAGGCCAACTCCAGCCGGTCGGCCCACGGCGACCACGTCAGCGCCGCCGCCACGGATACCCGCTCGCGGTGTTTGCCACGCTGCCGCAGCACCGGCGTCTGTCCCCGCAAGGCCCAAGTGCGGCGAACCAGCGGAGCCATCAACAAGCCGCTTTCATCGATCAGCACCAGGGCGGCCCCTTGGCGTTGCGCTTTTTTTTGATCCGCAGCCAGTCGTCCGTCAGCCAGGCGGCGATGGCGTCCGCATCACGCTCGCGCGGGACGCGCTGGGGCTTTTGCAGCGAGAAGCCCTGCCGATGCAGCCAGCGACGCAACGACCGCGGATGCAAACACACGTCCCATTCCTCATGGATCAACTGGGCCAACCGCGCCGCCGTCCACAGGTCGGTGGCGAAGCCCAGGTCCGATGGCTTCTCTTGTAGCCAACGCCAGACGATCTTCTCCTGGGTGTGGGACAACTTGCGTGGCCGTCCGGGGGTTGGCTGCGCCGCCAGGTCCGCCCGCCCTCGGCGGCGGGCTTGCGTCAGCCAGCGACGAACGCTGCGCGCTTGCACGCCCAAGAAGTCGGCGACCTCGTCGGTCGCATACCCTTCGGCTACCCGCTGCACCGCCAAACAGCGACGCCGTTCCAGTTCTGCGGCGGTTCCTTTGCTTCTCATAACCCACAAGAGGCAAAGGCCGTTCCGCGGACATTACTTTTGTCCGAAGCTATAGCCGCGACCCGCAGGGGAGCGCGTCGTGCCCGCGCTCGCCTACGGCTCGCGGCTAAACGAGAGCGCTTCAATGATTCAGCCGAAATTCCGCACTATTGAGCAGCGCCCAAAACACATCCGCCAGTGCCTTGCGATGATCGCCCGATGGACCGCCGCCATCGACATACGAAACAAATCGCTTCGATTCCGTCACCGTCGGCTTGCGCGATAGAACCACCAGGAACAGCGTCTCGACGCGGCGCGGCGTAGCCGTCTTCGCGGCGTCGGCGATGGTGGCCAGCGTTTTGTTCTGTTCCAAACTCGTCCGCTCGGCGACGAACGAACTGTTCATCAGATACAGAGCTTGCAGAATCGACGTGGGCGCTTTGGTCGCTTTGTCCTGATGGGCGAAGCGCGCCAAGAATTTCTGTCGCGGCGAGCGATTCTCTGGGTTGACGAAGCGATTCGATATAGCCGGGCTGTTGTCTTGATACTCTGTCGCCTCGGCGAGGCTGTCGAACAGCTGTTCGGCGCTGAGGCCGCGGATGGTCATGCGCGAACAGACGCGGATCGTCTTGGCCGGGATGATCGACCACGCTGCTCCGCTGATACGCCTGGGTAGCGACGAAAGTACGAATAAGATATTTCAGGTCAAAATTGTGAGCGATAAATTGCTGGGCCAACTCGTCCAGCAGTTCGGGATGGCTCGGCGGATTGTGGGAACCCTGTTCGTCGATGGGATCGGTCAATCCCGTACCCCAGAAGTGCGCCCACAGACGATTGACGGCGGCGCGGGCGAAGTAGGGATTCCTGTCGCTAACCAGCCAATCGGCGAGGACGACGCGCGGATTGTCGCTGCTCTTCTTCGGCTCGGAATCATCGAGGAAACGAGCGCGGATGGCCTTTTTCCTGCCGGGGATAGCGATGTCTTTGCCGGCGAAAAAGGCGGCGAACGACCAGAACTGCTCTTGCGACCAATTGCCGCCGGAGCGGTCGTCGTGGCATTGGGCGCACTCCAGTTTGATGCCGAGAAACAGACGCGACGTGCTGGCCGCCAAGTTCTCCGGTTTATTCTCGTTGATTTGGAAAAAGACGCTGGCCGACGCGCTGTCGTTTCCGGAGGGCGACGCGGTAATCATCTCGCGGACCAAGCGATCGTAGGGCATGTTGTTCTTGAAACGCTCGCGCAGCCAAGTTTCGGCGGCGGATGCGAGTCCCGCTCCTTGCTCGCTGTTGACGCGCGACAGCAGCCAGGCGCGATAGACGTTGGCGAAATGCTGGTTGAAGGCGTCGGGTTTACGGCTCGGTTTTTTGCCGTCCAGAATCATGTCCACCCAGAGACGTCGCTTGTTGGGCCGAGGGTCGTCGAGGAAATCGCGGGCGTCGATGATCGACGGGATGCAGCCGGCCAGATCGAGATAGACGCGGCGCAGGAAGGCGGCATCGTCGGTGAGCGCGGCGGGCGGCACGCCTTGCTCGGTCATGCGAACGGCCAAGTTATGATCGATGCACTTGGCCAGCGTCTCCACGTCGAGCGGCGCCGCTGGGTTGTCGCTCGCCGAAGCGAGGGAAACCAGGGCCAGCGAGAGGAACACGGCGAGAAAATGGCTTGCCGACGAGCGCAGTCGCATGAGGAGTCTCCTGAGGGCGCTTCGGTTAGCGACGCTTCGCAGAATCGTCGCAGAACAGACGCTTCTGCGAAGCGTCGCTAACCGAATCCGATATCTACTCTATTAGAGCCGATTCGACCGCCGAGGAGCGCGGAAATTCCGAAAAAAATATTCGGTGAAGGCGGCGCGCCTAAAGAATGCGATACTCCGCGAACACCTCGCGAAGACTGCGGCCGCGCGCAATTCGTCGCGGACGCGGTTCTCGCCCGTCACTTTTTCCAGCGCCCGTGCCAACGCCGTCTCCGCCGCTTCGATCGGCATCACGACCACGCCATCGATGTCGCCGAACACCCAATCGCCCGGACGCACCAGACAATCGCCGATGCGGATTGGCCGGCCGTGTTCGATGCCGTCGATGCGGCCCTTGGAGTCGAGCGGGCTGAAACCAGCGGCGAAGACGGGAAAATCCATAGCCACGATGCGCGCCGCGTCGCGCGTCAGTCCATCGAGAACGACGCCGACGGCTCCATGAGCGCGAGCGGACGTGGACAGCAGTTCGCCCCACAAAGCGCTGCCGAAATCGCCGTTGGTCGTCGCCACTAAGACATCGCCCGGACGCAGCGCGTCGATGCACTCCATCTCGACGGCGTAGGGATACCGCGGTTCGGCGGAGACGGAAACGGCGTTGAGCGTGGCGGCTCGACCGAAGATTTTCCACGTCGGCCGCAGCGGACGCACACTCGGCGGCAAGGCGCGTATGGCGGTGGCCGAGACCGTCGAGTACGTCGGCGAGAACGGCGCTGGTCAGCAGTTCGCGGGCCTCGTCCGGCATGGGCGGCATGACAGGAAACACTCCGGGAAGAAAAGGCAACGCGCCGCTTGCGGCTTAGCGCTGAAGCCGCAAGCGGCGCGGAAGGGGACGCCGCCGTCAATCGTTGCGGAAGTCGGAATGACAGTTGGTACAGCTGGCACTAAGATTGTTCGCTGCCTTCTTGACCTTGGCGATGTCATCGCTCTTGACGGCCTCGATCAATTCGTTGCCGCCCTTCTTCATCTCCTTGGTGTAACCCTTCCATTTGGCCACTTTGGCCGCCTCCTTCTTGGCGTACTGCTCGGCGTACAGGTCGGAGACTTCGGCCACGGCTTTGCTCAGCTCGCCAGCCTTGATGAGATCGGCTTTCATTTCGGCCAGCTTCTTGGGTGTCAGCTTCGCCTTCGACGTGCTGCTGCCGATCTTGCCGATTGTCACCTCGATGTCATCGGCGCCGTTCTTCCCCATGCCGATGCCGAGTTTCTTGCGCGACTTGTACACCCACATGATCGGCTTCAATTCTTCAAATTTCTTCCTCATCGAATCCATCTGACTCTTGACGTCGCTCTGCTTGCCATTCATCGAATCCACGAGTTTGAGAACGGCCTCTTGAGCTTCCTTGATGGCCTTCTTGTCGTCATCGTCTTGACTGTAGGCGGTCATCGACCACAAACCAAGGGCCAGCAAGCCTGCCGCGAATGTCACTGCCGCGCGCCGTTTCATGGCTACTCCACCGAGGGATCAGGGGTTTCGTTTCACGCCGGGGCGAGAATGTCATCATAGAGCGAGCGTGCGCGGCAAGGCAAGAGTCTGCCTCAACGGTGTTAGCGTTTTGCCTGACGGCGGATCGCAACCTATGCTTGTGCAAGTTTCGCCCCTGCATCCTTCGCACACCGATTTTCAACGGGGACGAATCATGGATTCTTCTTCGCCCTCCGATCTTATGGATGGACAGACGCGCTGTTACACGCCGAATCGGCCGACCGGCGCCGAGAACTGCTCGCGCCGCGATGTCATCGTCGGCGTTCTCCGCCACGATGAAGACAGCCCCGAACCGGCTGCCATCGGTCAGGTTTGTCAGCCCGACCTACCCAAAGCGGCGAAGTCTCGTCTCGGCTCCAGTCTGCATACCGACGCACGCAGCTTCCTCAATAAGATCGTCCATCTCGGACTGGTGCCCGCCGAACTGGTCGATCATTTTCTCAGCGAGCGCGAGAATCGCTTGGCGGAATATGCCAGCGGCACGCAGATCGGCCAGGCGCTGGTGCAAGCGGGTCTGCTGACGGCTTATCAACTGGATCGTGTGCTGGCGGGTTCGACGCACGGCCTGGTGCTGGGCAATTATCGCGTCCTCGATACGCTGGGCAGCGGCGGCATGGGCGTGGTGTTCCTCGCCGAACACAGTCTGATGAAACGCCGCGTCGCCGTCAAGGTGCTGCCGGTCGATGAGGATTGTCCGCCCTCGGTGAAACAGCGTTTTTACGCCGAGATGCGCGTCTTGGCCGAGTTGTGTCACGCTCACATCGTCATGGCTTTCGACGCCGGCGAAGTGGTGCCCTCCGATCAAAGTTTGCCGCCGTTGATTTATTTGGTGATGGAACAGGTCGAGGGCGGCGACCTGGAGCGTCACGTCTTGGAGAATGGGCCGTGCGACGTGGCGACGGCGTGCAAGTACATCCATCAGGCGGCCAGCGGTTTGCAGGCGGCTCACGATCGTCATTTGGTCCACCGCGACATCAAGCCGTCCAACATCCTGCTGACTTCGACGGGGCAGACGAAACTGGTCGATTTCGGCTTGGCTCGGCAGTTTTGCAGCCGCTTGACCGATCCGCGCGCTTTGCTGGGCAGTCTGGAATTCATGCCGCCGGAGCAGAGTCTCGATCCGTCGTCGGTTGGCAAGGAGGCCGACATTTATGGCCTGGGCGCCACGATGTTTTGGCTGCTGACCGGCGAGCCGCCCTATCCGATCGTCCGCCACGTCGGCGCCGCCCTGCGCGCTTTGCAGCAACAGACGCCGCGACGGTTGCGCAGCCTGCGCCCCGAGGCACCGCAACAACTCGACGACCTCATCGTCAAGATGATGGACCGCAATCCGTTGCATCGTCCGGCCACGCCGTTGGCCGTTATGAACGCGCTGACGCCCTTCTTGGCCGAGGAATCGGCGCCGATCGGAGCCGCGACCGTTAGGGAGCGGTCGGATTCGACTGGTCCGCTCCCTAACGGTCGCGGCTCCGACGGCAGCCGCCGTCGCGCCCTGATCGTGGACGACGAACCGCACGTGCGCATGCTGCACCGTGTCATTTTGCAGTCGCTGCACGTCGATTGCATCGAGGTCCAGGACGGTGCTTCGGCCTTGACGGCGGCGATGTCCACCGGACCCAAGGGCGGTCCTTTCGATCTGATCCTGCTCGATCTGGGTTTGCCGGACATGGATGGTTATGAGGTGTGTCGCCGTCTCCGCGAGCGTTCGGCCAACCCGCATTTGAAAATCATTGTCGTCTCCGGCCGCGGCGATCAAAACGACTTGGCCGAGTCGCTGCCGCGCGGCGCCGACGACTACATTCCCAAGCCGTTTGAGCCGCGCCAGCTGCTCGCCAAAGTTGGCCACGCCCTGCGCATGAAGGATGCTCAAGAACGCATCCACATGCTGACCGAGCAGCTGATGCTGACCAATCAACAGCTGCAACAGAGCTTGGAATCGCGCGGCGAAGACGTGCGCCGCGCCCACGACGCGCTTGTTGTTCACGATGGCGAAAATGGCCGAGTCGCGCGACGGCGAAACGCCCGGCCATCTGCGCCGATTGCAGCTGTATACGCGCGTTCTCGCCCAGCAAGTCGCACGTCGTCCGCCCTGGGTGGGGTTGATCGACGAGCGCTTCCTCGAACAGATGGAACGCTGCGTGCCGCTGCACGACATCGGCAAAATTGGCCTGCCCGACGACGTGCTGCTCAAGCCCGGCAAATTCACGCCTTCGGAGCGCGCCTTGGTGGAAACGCATCCGCTGATCGGCGATCGCATTCTCGAAGTGCTGGGCCAGGAACACGGTCATTCGCTGGAATTTATGGGCATGGCGCGGGCGATCGTGCGGCACCATCACGAGCGCTACGATGGCCGCGGCTATCCGGATCGTCTGTCCGGCGACGCCATCCCCGCCGCCGCGCGCCTCGTCGCCGTCGCCGACGTTTACGATGCTCTGCGCCGCGAACGTCCGCACAAGGCCGCCATGTCGCACGTCCAGGCCATCGAGGTAATCCGCAATTCGCCGGGACAATTCGATCCGACGTTGCTGACGGGCTTGTCGGCGTGCGCCGACGAATGGGAAAATATCTACCGCGACATTTGCGAGTGAGACACCTGTTTAGCGACGCTTCGCAGAAGCGTTCGGACGCTTCTGCGAAGCGTCGCTAAACATTTTATTCCAACCAACTATACGGATAATTCGGATCGTCCAACTCCATTGCCTGCCGCGTCAGCCGCAGTGGCCGCACCGTATCGATCATAACGGCGAGTTCATCGGTGCGCGTCATGGTTCGACTGGCGACGATGGTTCCCGGATGCGGTCCATGAGGGATGCCGCGCGGATGCAGTGTGAACGATCCTTCTTCGACGCCGCGCCGGCTGCCGAACTGGCCGCGCACGTAATACAGCACTTCATCGGCCTGCACGTTGGAATGCGCGTACGGCACCTTGATCGCCTCCGGATGCGTGTCCAGCAGACGCGGGGCGAAGGTACACAATACGAAGCCAGTTGCCTCGAAAGTTTGCTGCACCGGCGGCGGTTGATGCACCGTGCCGGTGATCGGCTCGAAATCATCGGCGTTGAAGGTGAACGGATAGACGAAGCCGTCCCAGCCCACCACGTCAAACGGATGCTGCGCCAGCGTGTAGCGCGTCAGCCGGCCGCCGTCCTTGATGAGAACCGGAACGTCTTCCTCACGGTCGATGACCAGCGGTTCGCGCGGTCCGTGCAGATCGCGTTCGCCGAACGGAGCGCCGAGGCGTAGCTGTCCATCGGGATTGAGATAGCGCGGCGGAATGACCACGTTGTTCGCCGCCTCGACAACGAGTAGATCCGGCTGCACCCCGGCATCGAAGTCGAGCCGATACGTCGTGCAATGGGGAATGACGATGTAATCGTAGGGCTTGAACGGCAGCACGCCGAACAGGCTCGACAGCGTGCCGTGTCCCTTGTGGATGAACAGCACTTCGTCGGCGGTGGCATTGCGATACAGTTCGGCCTGTGGTTGAGCGGGACGACAGCGGGCGATGGCCACATCGGGATTGACCAGAAGCGGTACACGGCCACTAATGGGATCGCCAATGGATTTCATAGAATCCGGACTTCAGATGATGGTGCCGCAGCACCGGCACTTCGGCAAAATCCACGATCAACTGCCCCGCCGGTTCGACTTTGCGGACGCGCGTCGGCGGCCGCAGATGATAGGCGATGCTGTAAGCGCGGCCAAAGCCGGCGGTGGAGACGACCTCTTCGTAATAGATGCCCTCGTTGCGGTATCCCGGTTCATGCCGGTGGGCGATGTGCCGCTTACGGGGCAGCGATCCCATTTGACGATAAGGCGGCATGATTTTACCCCGCTATGGCTGTAGGCGAAGAAGCGCGGACCATTTCAAGGCAATTACTGCCTGGCAGACAGGGATCGTCCGCTCCTCGCCGCGTTTTCAGATAAATAAGCGCAAGACTCGGCAGCCGAGAGGCAAGGCGCTCGAAAATATATTGAATAGTCGGCGGGCCATGTCCAACTGTCTCGAACACGAGCAATCCGGGCGGTCGAAGCAGGCACGCTTCCAAAGCAAGAGTTATTCGCTCGCTCCCGCCGAGCCGGCCGATGCTCAGGTCGGCAGGCACATCGACCAGGCCGAGAATGGCCGCCGCCTCGGTAGAGGTCAATCCCTTCTCGGCGGTCAGCCAGTGGGCAAGGGAAGGGCTGTGTAGCAATCCCCACCAGCGTCGCCGAGACATGGGTCTTTCCAGATAGCTCACAGGGCCGTGCAAGTGCAAGGCAGGGTGCGCGATACGGCCAGATAGGAGCGGGATTAACATTTCATGCCATATCGCCGTAATTGGCGGGACATGCAAGCAAACGGCCTGACCCGCTTGCACGCAGAACGATGGTATGGAGAAGTCGTCCACCGTCAGACCCGCGCACTCCAACCGAACCTCTGGCATGTCCAAACGACCATTCCCTGTCATAAGTCACCATCCTAACCATAAGAGCCAAGACGACCACCACCGCCGTGTGGGGAACAAACCGCGGTTACTCTGCGGCGGTAATTCGGGTTCCCACTGTCCATATTCCAGCAAAAGATGGAGATAGCTCCAATCTCCGCTCTCGCGGCCAATCTCTAGCGCCGCGTTTGCTCGCCGATGCCCGTCGGAGATCCAGACCGTATTCCCTTGACGCCAGTAAACGAAGCTCTGACCTCTTCGGGCAAAATCCCATTGGCCAGCGAGCATTAGGGTCTTATAGCGTTCGACCCTGGCGTCATCGAGCAGTCCTGTTTGCGCGATGCCGCTGCGGAGTTTGTATGGGCATCGGTGCCACATAATACCGATCCTGCGCGACTTCGAGCAAATCCAGTTTACAGCGTGCCCCGGCGTGCCTGCTCGCGCTCAATCGCCTCGAACAATGCCTTGAAATTCCCCTTCCCGAAACTCTTCGAGCCGTGCCGTTCGATGATCTCGAAAAACAGCGTTGGCCGATCTTCTACCGGCTTGGTGAAAATTTGCAGCATGTATCCCTCATCGTCACGATCGACGAGGATGCCTAACTCGGCCAGCTCCGCGATGTCTTCGTTGATGGCGCCGATGCGCTCCGGCAACATATCGTAGTAAGCGCGCGGCACGCGCAGAAACGACACATCGTTGTGCCGCAACGTGCGCACCGTTTCGACGATGTTATCCGTCGCCAAGGCGATGTGCTGCACGCCGGGTCCGTTGTAGAAATTCAGATACTCTTCGATCTGCGAGCGACGGCGGCTTTTGGCCGGCTCGTTGATCGGAAACTTGATGCGTCCGCCGCCGCCCTGCACCACCTTCGACATGAGCGCCGAATAGTCCGTGCTGATGTCCTTGTCGTCGAAACTGATGAGCTGCGAGAAGCCGAGGACGCGCTCGTAGAAACGAACCCAATCGTCCATCTTGCCTTCCTCGACGTTGCCGACGATGTGATCGATGGCGCGCAAGCCGACCGGATGGAAGGTGCGCGGACTGTAGCGGTCGGCGTCGAGCGGCTTGTAACCGGGAGCGAACGCGCCGCGGTAGCGATCGCGGTTGACGAAACTGTGCGTCGTGTCGCCGTAGGCGCGGATGACGGCGTATTCGTAAACGCCGTTTTCGTCTTCGAGCAAGGTCGGCGCTTTGAAGCCGACGGCGCCGCGCTCCGTGGCAATCTGATAAGCGGCGGTCACGTCTTCGACTTCCAGGGCGATGTCCTGCACGCCGTCGCCGTGCTGCACGATGCGATAACTGTCGGCATGTTCGGGACTCAACGGCGATGCGAGGACGAAAGTGATGTCGCCTTGGCGGAGGACGTAGCCGGCTTCGTGGCGTGTCTTGGTTTCCAAACCGGCGTAGGCAATCACGTCGAAGCCGAAAGCGTTGCGGTAAAAATAGGCCGACTGACGAGCGTTACCGACGAAAAAACGAACGTGATCGATGGCCCGAAGGGGAATATCAGAGTGGCTCATGGCAGAATCTCAACTCATAGCACGGGTATCTCAAACCGGCGCACCAGCTTTTCCAACTCGCGGCGCAGAAATGGAAACGACGGCGCGATGAACAATTTATCTTGCATGCGCGACGGATCGTAGTCGGTGTCGATGACCACATCCGTCTCGAACGGCCGCCGCGTCACGTCGGAAGAGAACAGAGAATAAGGGATTTCGCCGGTCGAAGAGAGGATGCCGGCGCCGAAAACCTTGACCTCGCCGGCTTCTTCCAGCAGACCAAACTCGATGCTGAACCAGCTAAAGCGCTTGAGGGCCAACACTTGTCCGCCGTCCGTCGTGGCCGCCACCGCTTTGCCGATGAGGACGAGCAGTTCGGCGTAATCGCGGTTCATCAGCGGCGGAACGTGGCCGAGACAATCGTGGATCATGTCCGGCTCCGGCGTAAATTCCGGATGCGAACCGTGACGGATGAATTGCGTCACCGGAAAACCGCGCGTCGGCGATGTACTGGTAAAACGTCCGGTACGGCAGAGCGCCCTCGGCGGGAACAAGGTGCATGTTCGTCTCGCGCCGCAAACGCTCGCTCAGATGGCGAAGTTGCGGGATTTCCTCGCGCGTGATGGCCAACTCGTGCTTGGCCTGCAAATAAATCTGGCAGGCGTGCTGGATGTGCAGTTCATCGAGTTTCGGACTGACCTCGCGCCAGATGCGGGTCTCTTCGGCGTTGTAGTCGAGGAGCGGCGGGCCGAGTCCTTCCAGACGGTGCTTTCGGCACAAAGCGAATAATTGCTTCCGTCGCTGGATATAGCCGGCATCGCCCAGTCCGGGATGTCCCGGCTCCAACTCCAGCTCGGTGGCGTCCGGCGGCGTCACCATCGTCTGGGGATTGATGGGAACGCCATATTCGATAAGAGTGGCGGCTTTGTTCATGACGAGTGCCTCTAGGGCGAAACCGGCGATGGCTCTGTCCGGCCGGCGTTTTCGCATCCATTGTTATTTTACCCTCAAGCGGTTGCCGAACCAATTCCTTGGCGTCCTCTCGCCCGTCCGCCCTCACACCGTCTGCATTTCTTGGGTGCGGATCTGCTTGAGCGCGCGAATGCCGGCGGAGGTGATGCGATAGCAACTCCCCGCCGCTCCGGTATTCTGTTCCAGCCAACCGTAAGCGAGCAGTTCGCCATGCAGTTTGACCAATTGGCGCGGCTCGACGCCCTCCATGTCGGCCAAGCGATCCTGCCACGCTTGCCGATCTGCCGCTCCCGCTTGTTGATAGTGCCGCAGCAGAGCGGACAATTCCTTCACGTCGCGCAATCGTTGCAGTTCATCAAACATGCCGCCTCCGGGGTGTCAATCGAAAGAGGGAAACCGGGAGGATCAATCGGACGCGCGATCCCTGCCACTTCAACGCGGCGCGGACATTGCGCGGCGGCGGCGGGACGGACTCTCTCATTGTATCCGCTGTGCGCTTTGAAGGGGTCTATGGCGGTAAAGAAGGGTCTTGGCGAACCGGCAGCGTTAGCTGCCGGGTGGAAGCCAAATGTCAAGCGGCGTCGCGGTCGAGGTTCAGGACGATGCCGCGCGACGAAGCGCGGATGAACGCGGCCATCTCGACGATTTCGGGGATGTGGCCGAGATCGCGCTCGATGTGTTCCAGCGCCGCCGGAATCACCATTTGGCTGCGATAGAGTAAGTGGAAGGCGCGGCGCACGGCGTCGATGTGCGCCGTGGGAATGCCGGTCCGGCGCATGCCGACGACGTTGACGCCGGCGACGCAGTTGATGCGTTGCTGAATGATGAAGGGCGGAATGTCCTTGGTGGCGGCCGACACGCCGCTGAGCAGTGCCAGCCGGCCGACGCGGCAAAACTGATGGATGGCGCTGTTGCCCGACAGAAAGACGTTGTCTTCAACAACGCAATGGCCGCCCAGCAGGGCGCCGTTGGCGAAGATGCAGTCGTTGCCGACGCGGCAATCGTGGGCGACGTGGCTGTGAGCCATCAGGAAATTACGATCGCCGATGCGCGTCTCCCACGACTGCGTCGTGCCGCGGTGGATGGTGACGTGTTCGCGGATGATGTTGCCGTCGCCGATTACCAGCCGAGTCGGTTCGCCGGCGTAGCGCAAGTGTTGCGGTTGCTCGCCGAGTACGGCGCCGCCGAAAACGCTGTTGTGACATCCCATTGTCAGTGGGCCGATCAGGTGCGCGCCCGCCCGCAGCACGCAGCCGGCGCCGATGCGGACCTCTCCCTCGATAATCACGTAAGGCCCGACCTGAACGTCTTCGCCCAGGTCGGCCTCCGCGGCGACGATGGCCGTGGGATGAAGGCGAGCGGACTGTGCGATCGGCATGGCGACACCCGGTCCCGTTAAGGCGACGAAAACGATTCGACCAGGCCGGCGGACGCGGCGGCGAGCATTCCGGTATGGTGCCTGACTCTCTGTTCCGGCGATCTTCACCTCAGCCTGGGACGGTCCTTCTATAAGCGTTCGGCCCGATGGATGCCAGAGCAATTTATCGACCGCTCCGCGACTCGGACAACGAGGCAGTTTAGCGAACCTGGCAAGCCCGGCGCGGTACAATGGACATGAGGAGCATTTATGGATCTCGATGGCAAAGTTTGTTATTGCTTTCATGTGACGCAGCGGAAACTGCTCAACTTCTTGCGCATCGAGAAGCCGCGCGTCGCCAGTCAACTTTCCCAGTGCGGCGGCGCCGGCACCGGCTGCGGCTGGTGCATTCCGTTTCTCAAACAACTCTTTGAGCAGGCCGTCGAAGGCGGCGCCACCGACCTGGAACAACTGACGCCGGCTGAATACGAGCGGCTGCGAGCCGTCTATATCCGGGCGGGCAAGGGGCAACCACCGCCCGGCGCCACGCCGTTGCCGCCGCCAACGCAATCGTGACGCGCACAAGAAAAAGACACAATAATTATTCGGAGAATGCTGGCGGTGCGCCGCCCGGCGCGTTACCTTGTGGGACAGAGGGGTTTCCTGGGAGCGAGCGTTTCAATTTCGTCCAAAGGGAGCGACATCATGGAAAAGAAGAAAGTGTGTCCGGACTGCGAAGCGAGCGAGACGAATGTGGATCGTCGTGATTTTATCCGCAGCGTGGGCGTGACGGCCGCCGCCGTTTCCACGGCCGGTCTGCCGTTGTTCGCCACGGCCAAAGCCGCCGCCGCGGCCAGCAAGAGCAGTCCCGCCGAAACCGCCGTCAAGGCGCTCTACGACACCTTGACCGACGAGCAGAAGAAGGTTGTGTGCTTCGATTGGGATTTCGTCGAGACCGCGCGCGGCTTGCTGCGAACACGCGTGTCCAACAATTGGCACATCACCAAGCCGGCCATCCGCAGCGATTTTTACACGCGGCAGCAGCAAACCATTATCCACGATATTTTCCGCGGCATCATTAACCCGGAATGGTATGCCCGTTTCCTCAAGCAACTCAAAGACGACACGGGCGGCAAGGCGTGGGGAGAACAGCAGAACATCGCCATTTTCGGCAAGCCTGGCGGCGATAAGTTCGAGTTCGTCATGACGGGGCGGCACATGACCCTCCGTGCCGATGGACATTCCGAAGCGCACGTCGCTTTCGGCGGGCCGATTTTCTACGGTCACGCGGCCAGCGGCGGCAACGAGAAGCCGGGCCATCCCGGCAACGTCTTCTGGGAGCAAGCACCGCAAAGCCAACTTCGTCTATCAGATGCTCGACGGCAAGCAGCGCAAGCTGGCCTTGGTGCAAAAGCGCCCGGCGGAGGAAGCCGTCGCCTTTCAGGGCGACAAAGGCAAGTTCCCCGGCATCCCGGTGGCGGAATTGTCCAGGGACCAGAAAGCCGAAGTGCAAAAAGTGCTGATGGCCTTGCTGGAGCCGTATCGCAAGGAAGATCAGGAAGAAGCCTTGACGTGTCTGCGCAAGCAGGGCGGACTCGACAAGTGCAGCCTGGCTTTCTACCAGGACGGCGACATCGGCAAGGACGGCGAATGGGACAACTGGCGGCTGGAAGGCCCATCGTTCGTCTGGTACTTCCGCGGCGAGCCGCACGTTCACGTCTGGGTCAACGTCGCCGATGATTCCGCCGTCGAACTCAATGCCTAAGCGACGCTAACATTTTTTGCCATCCCGCCGCGCCAGCAAGGGATGCCCTTGCTGGCGCGGCGGGATGGCAAATCATTCGGTTCGTGCCTCTCTGCTCTCACAAGTCGTCAGCTTTCCGTCTCCTTCTCAGGCAATGCCGCTTTTCCGTGCCGCGCCGAGTCGGCTATTCTCGTCTGGCGAGCATCTGCCTCTTTGTTATCATGGGAGCGATCCAATCTCGGAACGAAAGGACCAAGCCATGATTACGGTGATTTACGAATCGGAGAAGGTGAGCGTTCCCACGTGGGTTGTGGATCTGGAATCGTTCCGCCGCTGGGTCGATGCCGACGATTTCCCCGAGAACGGCCGCATCTGGTATCTCAAAGGCGAGGTGTGGATCGACATGAGCAAGGAACAAATCTTCACTCACGTCTTGGTCAAAACCGAGTTCACGATCGTGCTGGGCAATCTGGTGAAGACGGCTGGGCTGGGGCTATTTCTTGGCGATGGCGTCCTCTTGAGCAACATTGCCGCCGACATCTCAGGAGTGCCAGACGCCATCTTTGTTTCTCAGGCGACTCTCCAGAGCGATCGACTTGAATTGATAGAAGGACGAGAGACGGGATATGTCGAGTTGGAAGGCACACCCGACATGGTACTGGAAGTCGTCAGTCGTGGCTCTGTCCGTAAAGACACGGTCGTTCTCCATGAGGCGTACTGGCAGGCCGGCATCCGCGAATACTGGCTGGTGGACGCTCGGCACGAGTCGATCCAATTCAACATTTTCCGCCATACGGCCGAGGGCTACAGCAGCACGCGCAAGCGCGACGGTTGGCTCAAATCGGCGGTGTTCGGCAAGTCCTTTCAGTTCCGCCAAGGTCTCAATGCCTTGGGCCATCCCGAATACACGCTCGCCGTTCGCTGAGGCCGCGCCATCTCGCCTTGCGTGGTCTGTTCCAACCCACTAAACTGCGCTATTTGTTGCTCGGCGGCAGCGCCGGACGGAACCAACCCGACAGGTTGACTCAGAATGCATTACGACCCCAGCAACCCCCTCATTGTTCAAGGCGATCGCTCCATCCTGGTCGAGGTCGATAATCCCCGCTACGCCGAGGCCCGCGACGCGCTGGCGCCGTTCGCCGAGCTGGAGAAAAGCCCCGAACACATCCATACCTATCGTCTGACGCCGCTGTCGCTGTGGAACGCGGCCGCCGCCGGCATGAGCGCCCAAGCCATGCTCGACGTACTCGGCCAATACAGCAAGTTCCCTCTGCCGTCCAACCTCGCCGCCGACATCGGCGAATTGGTCGGCCGTTATGGCCGCGTCAAGCTCGAACGGGCCGCGGCGCAGACGCAAGAAGGACCGCCGGCTTTGCGGCTGGTGTGCGAAGACGAGCCGCTGCTGGAAGAGTTGGCCCGCCAGCCGCGCGTCCGCGATTATCTCGGCGAACGCCTCGATCGGCATAGTTTTCTCATCGATCCCGGCCATCGCGGCGTACTCAAGCAGGCGCTCATCGCCGTCGGCTATCCGGCGGAGGATCTGGCCGGCTACAGCGAAGGCGCCGCCCTGCCGATCCACTTGCGCAGCCTGACGCGCTCCGGCCTACCTTTTCATGTGCGCGATTATCAGCGCGACGCGGCGGACATCTTTTACGCCGGCGGCGATGTGCGCGGCGGCAGCGGCGTCATCGTGCTGCCCTGCGGCGCCGGCAAAACCATCGTCGGCATCGCCGCCATGGCTCTCATGCAGCGCTCCACCCTGGTGCTGACCACCAGCATCACCGCCGTCAAACAGTGGCGGCGCGAGATCCTCGACAAAACCGATCTCACCGAGGAGCAAGTCGCCGAATACACCGGCGAATGCAAGGACATCGCAGCCGTCACTCTGGCTACCTATCAGATCCTGACGTATCGGCCGGACAAAAGCGAGGAGTTTCCGCACTTCCAGTTGTTCGATCGGCGCGATTGGGGTCTCATCATTTACGATGAGGTGCATTTGCTGCCGGCGCCGGTGTTCCGCGTGACGGCGCACATTCAAGCGCGGCGTCGGCTCGGCTTGACGGCCACCCTCGTGCGCGAGGACGGCCGAGAAGCCGACGTATTCAGCCTTATCGGGCCGAAAAAATACGATGTGCCCTGGCGCGAACTGGAGACGAAAGGCTGGATCGCCGAAGCGACCTGCGCCGAGATCCGCGTGGGCATGCCGGAACCGCTGCGCATGGAGTACGCCGTCGCCGAGTGGCGCAACAAGTACCGCATCGCCAGCGAGAATCCCGCCAAGGACGACGTAGTCGCCTGCCTGCTCGATCGCTACCCGGACAGCCGCGTGCTTATCATCGGGCAATACTTGAAGCAACTGCGGCTGATGCGCAAGCGTTTCAACATCCCCCTCATCACCGGGCAGACCAACAACAGCGAACGCGAGGATCTGTACAACAAATTTCGCAAGGGCGAGGTGCGTTCCCTGATTCTTTCCAAGGTCGGCAACTTCGCGCTCGATCTGCCGGATGCCAACGTATTGATTCAGGTGTCGGGCACGTTCGGCTCGCGGCAGGAAGAAGCGCAGCGGCTGGGACGCATCCTGCGGCCTAAGAGCGGCGGCGAAGTGGCGCACTTTTACACCTTGGTCAGCCGCGATACGCGCGAACAGGATTTTGCCCATCATCGCCAACTGTTTCTCACCGAGCAGGGATACAGCTATCAGATACTCGATGGAGCGGAGATGCTGGAAGATGCCCGCGCGGCGGGATGAAGAGAAATGGAAAGAGGAAGTCCCCCATGCTCAATGATCCCGTTCGCCCTGCCTCGGGCGCGCGCATTCCGGTGAAGCTGCATCGCCGTGTTTGTCTAGTGCAAACCGAAGACGCCGTACTCGCCGAGGAACTGCTGGCCCGCAAGAAACTGGCTCAGGACATCGTCGGTCGATTGACCGATCGCGTCCTGCTCATCCGCCCCGGCCGCGTCGAGTCGGTCGTCGCGGAACTGCAAAAGATGGGGCACACTCCGCAAGTGCGAGATCAATAGTCTTCATCCGTTTCGTTTAGCCGCGAGCCGCAGGCGAGCGCGGCAAGCGCTCGCCTGCGGCTCGCGGCTAAACGAAACGGATGAAGATTTCGGATGAATGAGATGCCTGGCGTTGATCTTGCTTATTGGTCGCAATTACAGCGGCACACGTTGGCCTGCTACGACGAAGCGCTGCTGCGTCAGGTGGCTGCGCGCTGGTCAAACCGCGCAACCAGTGGCCGGTTGAGGATCTCATCGAACGCGGCAGCGCCATTCTCAGCAACCCCGTTGTCATCGATCGCCGCTTGGAGGATCTGACGCCGCCCGCCCGCCGCGTGCTGACGCTGATCGGCCACAGCCGGCAACCGTACTGGAACCTCGGCAACCTCGTCGAACTGACCATCGCGCTGGGACACAGCGACGGACTGCAACCCGTACTGGAACTGCTCGAAGCGGGATTGCTCTATCCGCGCCTGGAAAGCCTCGGCGAAGGCGCGGAACAGAATGGCGTTGCCGGCCGGAAGATTAAGAGCTTCGCGCAATGGATGGCGGCGCCGGGCGCGGCGGGTCTGCGCGTGTTCGCGCCGCCGTCAATCGCCGCTCGCGCTATCGGCGCGGATCTCGGTTTGCCCGATTTGAGCGCGGAAGACCAGGAGCCGGCGTCCCTTGCTGGCGCCGCGGGCTGGCAGGAAGCCGATGGTTTAGAGTGGCTGCTGCGCTTAGCGGCCTTATGGCAGCAGACGGCCGGTACGCCGCTGCGGCGCACGCAGCAGGGCGGATTATTCAAACGCGACTTGGAGCGCCTTCAGCAAGATGCTCTGCTCAATGCGGCACCGGTGGATCGCTTGACGGATGTGCCGGACGCGGCTTTTCTGACCATCGCGCTGGCCGAACAGGAAGGCATGATCCAAGAGATCGAGGGCGAATGGCGCGCGGGAGCGCTGCCGGCGGCGTGGGAAAATAGCTTGGCGGCGGCCCTGGAATCGCTGTGGCTCGATCTACCGCGCTTGTCGGCGTGGAACCCGCTGGATGGTTGGCGCGGCGGCGAAGCGCCGGCCGGCAATCCATTTCCCTCGGCATACCTGCTCACGTTTCTGCTGCTGGCGCGTCTGCCCGAAGCGGCGTCGGTGCGGCCGGAGACAATCGAGCAGTGGATCATCGCCCAGCATCCGTACTGGACGAGCGAATCGCTGCGGCCGTCGCGGCAGAAACCGTGGCTGGAAACATTTCTGCTCGGCGTGGCCTATCCGCTGCGGCTGGTGCAGGCGCGGCGCGGCGAGGACGGCGAGTGGCGCGTGCGGCTGTCGCCGACCGGCCGTTGGCTGCTGGGAATGGGCGAAGCGCCGAACCTGGAGACGGTTCACACGCAAACGCTGTTGGTACAGCCGAACTTGCAGATCATCGCTTACCGTCAGGGCTTGACGACCAGCTTGATCGCCCGTCTGACGCAGTTCGCGGCCTGGGAGACCCTGGGCGCGGCTTGCACTCTGCAACTGCGGCCGGAGACGGTCTATCGCGCCCTCGAAGCGGGACAGACGTTCGACAGCATCCGTCTGACGCTGGAGCAGCACGGCACGCGGAGCATGCCGCCGGCGGTAGTCGATTCGCTGCGAACGTGGTCGAACAAACGCGATCGCATCACCGTGTACCCGTCGGCGACGCTCCTGGAGTTTGCCAGCGCCGACGATCTCAACGAAGCGTTGCGCGCGGCCTGCCGGCGATTCGCCTGTCGGATCGCTTGGCCGTGGCCGCCAGCGAGGAAGCCATCGAGTTCCGTCACTTCCGCCTGACCGGCACGCGCGATTACGCTCTGCCGCCGGACAAGTGCGTACAGGTCGAGCCGGACGGCGTGACGCTGTCGGTTGATCTGGCGCGCTCGGATCTACTGTTGGAGACGGAACTGCCGCGCTTCGCCGAATTGAGCGGCGGTTCGACGGCGAACGGCCGGCGTCAATATCGGCTGACGCCGGCATCGCTGAGCGCGGGCCGCGCGACGGGGATGACGCTGACGGCCTTGGAGACGTGGTTTTATCAGCGCTCCGGCCAAGCGCTGCCGGCGGCGGCGCGTTTGCTGATGACGGCGGATCAGGTGGAAGCTCCCCGATTGCGGCGGCATCTCGTCTTGCACGTCGCCGACGAGGAATTGGCCGACGGAATCGAACAGTGGCCGCAGACGCGCGAATTGATCGAGGAACGTCTGGGACCGACGGCGCTGGTAGTGGCTGAAGAGAACGCGGCGGCGCTGCGCGAACGGCTGAGTGTGGCCGGGATCGCGCTGACGGAGTGAGCCATCCCCGTCTCCAAGACAACCACGGATTGCACGGATAATACGGATAAATCAGTCCAGAGCATGAGAGCGGCATCGTAAATCCCCACCAGAACGAAGCGGCGGGGCGAATTGAGAAAGTGCCCCACCCCTTTCATCCGCCTCGCCTACCGAGTAAAATGTCATCTTCTTCCCGAACCTCCTACTTTCGGAGCCGCTCCCTTATGGTCGCGGCCCTGACCAAACTCCGCGGTTTTTGACGGAGAGACACCATGAAGCAAAAAGAAGTCCGGCTGGCGGGGTCGGTTCTCGATCGCCGTCGCCATGTCTGCGCCTTTTTCCACATCAAGGAGGAAGAGTATCGGGTTCTCCTGCCTTACGTCAAAGAAGGCTTTGAGCAGGGCGACAAGGCCTTCCACATCGTCGATCCCAACCACCGCCCGGAACATCTACGGCGGCTGGAGCGAGAGGGTATCGACGTGGCCGCCGCCCAGCAGACGGGACAACTGGAGGTCCGTCGCTGGGAGGACGCCTATCTGCGCGACGGCCACTTCGACCAGGACCGCATGCTCGTCCTGATCGAAGAAGTACTCAACGACGGCAAAGCGCGGGGGTTCCCCCTGACCCGGCTGATCGCTAACATGGAATGGGCGCTGGAGGACCGTCCCGGCGTCGATGCCATCGTCGAGTATGAGACACGACTGAATTTTGTTCTCCCGAAATACGATGATGCCGTGGTCTGAACTTACGATTGCGCCAAGTTTGGCGCGGGCGTCGTGCTGGATATTCTGCGCACGCATCCGATGGTGATTATCGGAGGCACCCTGCAAGAAAACCCGTTCTTCGTGCCGCCCGACGAGATGCTGCAAGAACTACGAAATCGGCGAAGCCGCGCGGAATCGGAGCGGCACTGAACAAAAAGAGGACCGCATGCAAATCGCCGAGCCGAACGCCGACGAAATCCTCGACCTCCGCCGCTGCGTGCGCGATTTGACCGCCTTCTCGGCGCTGTCGGCCTATTGGCAGCGAAGCGATGTCGCCGGTGTTGCCGAGGGACTTGCCGAGGCGATTCTGCGCAGCCCGCACGTCGATTTCGTCTATGTCCGCGCGAAGGGGGCGAACGAAGAGACAGCTTATGAAGCAGCCCACACCCAACAAGGTCCGCTCCATCGTGACCGGGTGCGGGAGATCGGCAAGGCGCTCGATTCCCTGCCGAAACTCGACGGCTGCCCTCTGCCGCCGATCCCCGCTAACCTACTTGACGGCCAGGCGGCGCGGCTGGTCGCCATTCCCATCGGCCACGAAGGCGACTGCGGCTTGGTTCTTGCGGGTTCGCATCGGCTCGACTTTCCCAGCCAGGCAGATCGGCTGCTGCTCGGCGTGGCGGTAAATCAGGCGGCGGTCGTGCTGCAACACAAGCGAATCGTCCAGCAGCGCGAGCAGACCGAACAGGCCTTACGAGAGAGCGAGGAACGCTTCCGGCTGATGGCCAACTCCATCCCGCAACTGGCGTGGATGGCTCGGCCGGACGGCCACATCTATTGGTACAACCAGCGCTGGTTTGATTACACCGGCACGACGCGGGAACAGATGGAAGGCTGGGGTTGGCAATCCGTCCACGATGCCGACGAACTGCCGAAGGTGCTGCGGCGCTGGAAGGAATCTCTCGCCACCGGCCAGCCGCTCGACATGGTGTTCCCGCTGCGGGGCCAGGACGGAGTGTTCCGCTCCTTTCTCACACGAGTCATGCCGCTGCGCGACACCGAGGGCCGCATCGCCCATTGGTTCGGCACCAATACCGACATCACGGAAATTCGCACGATGGAGGCGGCGCTGCGCGAGGCCGATCGCCGCAAGGATGAATTCCTGGCGACATTGGCCCATGAGTTGCGCAACCCGCTGGCCCCTCTCCGCAATGCGCTACAAATCATGAAACTGTCCGGCAACGACCAGGTATCGCCCTCCATCCGCGACATGATGGAGCGACAGCTGCGGCAGATGGTGCGCCTGGTCGATGACCTGCTCGATGTCAGCCGCATCAGCCAGGGTAAGATCGAACTCCACAAAGAACGGCTCACCGTAGCGACGGTGGTGGAGAACGCCCTGGAAACCAGCCACCCGCTCCTGGAAGCGGCCCACCACGAGTTGACCATCACGTTGCCGCCGGAGCCGCTCCTGGTGGACGGCGACTTGACTCGACTGGCCCAGGTGCTGTCGAACCTCCTGAACAATGCCGCCAAGTACACGCCGGAGGGTGGGCACATCTGGCTGAGCGCGGAACGGGACGGCAGCGAAGCGATCCTCCGGGTGCGGGACAACGGCGCCGGCATCCCCGCCGACATGCTGCCTCGCATCTTCGAGATGTTCACCCAGATGAACCGAACGCTGGAGCGGGCGCAGGGCGGCCTGGGCATCGGGCTGACGCTGGTGCGGCGGCTGGTCGAGATGCACGGCGGCACGGTCGAAGCGTTCAGCGAAGGAGTGGGACAGGGCAGCACGTTCTTGGTACGACTGCCGTTGTCCCCGCTGACATCGAAGCGTCAACAGGGAGGGGGGAAGCCGGGCGAAGGGCCGCAGGCTCCGGCGGCCGAGCGCCGCCGAATCCTGGTGGTCGATGACAACGTGGACTCGGCGCAGAGCCTCGCCTTGCTGATGCAACTGGCTGGCAATGAGGTTCGCATGGCCCACGACGGACCGAGCGCTCTGGAAGTAGCGGCGGCATTGGTGCCGGACGTGGTGCTGCTGGACATTGGCTTACCCGGTATGAGCGGCCATGATGTGGCCCGACGAATGCGGGCGATGCCCCAACTGCGCGAAGCGGTTTTGATCGCCCAAACCGGCTGGGGACAGGAGGAAGACCGCCGCCGCTCCGAGGAGGCGGGGTTTAATGTCCACTTAGTCAAGCCGGTGGACCCCGCCGCTCTGCAACGCTTGCTGGCCGCCCTCCCCAAGAATCGGCCATGAAGCGTCTAGTGTCAAAGACCAGAGCAACGGATTAGCGATTCACCGCGATTGGTCGGTTCGCGGCGCCGGCAAGGGCGTCCCTTGCCGGCGCCGCGGGCGGGCACGCAAGCAAGCGAATCCTCACTGGAACAGCCGCGGCGCGAAATCGTTCAGATAATGCCGCCAGTTGATCCAGGTATGTCCGCCGCCGCTTACGTGCATCTCATGCTTGATGCCGTGCTTTTTCAACATTTCGTCCAGGCTCTTTGAACCGGCCAGCAAGAAATCCTTGTCGCCGACGCTGATCGACAACAACTTCACCGTCTTGTTGACTTTGTCGGCGCTCTCGAAGAAGGTGGCGTTGCGCTTCTCGAAATCGCCGGCATTTCGGGAGATGCCGGCGCTCCAGACGCCGACGTAGGCGAACTGATCGGGATGACTCGTGACGGTTGCCAATGTCTGGCCGCCGCCCATCGACAGCCCCGCCAAGGCGCGGTTCTCCACACCCGGCAACACGCGGAAATTCTTTTCCACATGAGGAATGACATTCTGGAGCAATTCTTTGGTGAAACGCGCCTGGAGAGCGGCCATCATCTTGACGAACTCGGGGGACGGCGCACCGGCCGTTCCGCGCGGCAGATTCGCCGGCCGCGGCAGGCTGCCATTGGGCATGACGACGATCATGGGCTTGGCCTTGTTCTGGGCGATCAGGTTGTCGAGGATGAAGCCGGCTCGACCAATGGTACTCCAGCCCGAATCCTCGTCGCCGCCGCCGTGCAGGAGATAAAAAACCGGGTAACGCTCGCCGCCGCCGTCGTAGCCGGGCGGCGTGTAGACGTGCATCCGCCGCAGCGCATCGATCGCGGACGAGCGATACCAGACTTGGCGCACGTCGCCGTGCGGCACATCTTTAAGGTCTTCAAAGTCGGCTTCTTTGCCGCGAACGAAGACCATGTTGTCCACGCTGCCAATGCCCGGTTTGATCGTGGCGTTCTTAGGGTCCAACGTCTTCACCCCATCCACGGAGAACGTGTAGCTGTACAAATCGGGCGTCAGCGGGCCGACCGTGGCCGACCACACGCCCTTGTCGTCCTTGGTCAATTTCATATCCGCTCCGAAGTCTCCGCGGACGATCACATCGGAAGCCTTCGGGGCGTAGAGGCGAAACGTCAGCCGATGATCGGCCAGGATCTCCGGCGAAACCAATCTGTCATTGGGCGTAGGTTCCCTTCGCGGCCGTTGAGCATCCGACCGCGGTGCGAACGCCAGAAAAAGTAGTCCGAAAACCATCCCCGCCGACACAAACCGTTGCCAAGCCATGAATGCACCTCCCTTTTGAGGAAAACTTCTATGCGGTGCGGTATCATAACCGCTTTTTCTTCCGCCACCGTTTGTCGCGGAATTATCCTTGCGATAGCAAATCCAACGCATGGCCAAGAGACAAGAAAATGATGAAGTTTAAGGCTATTAGTCATCCGTATACAAGTCAAACGAAAATGCGCTAAAAAAGCGTCGGAGCCTCTGTCTTTGCCCCAGAGGGCGGCTCAAAGGTTGCTCCCGGCGGTTCAACGAAACCTTTCTATTTCTTAACTTTTCCCTTGCAACTTCCGGCGGCACGGCATCCAATAGTTTGCAACGCCATTGGGCAAAATACCTCGGCGCGGAAGCATCTGCGATGGAAACTTCATCTCTCCAGCATGGACGCTTCCGGCTCCGATCGAAACATTAGGTCCGGGTGCCAAATCGGAAAGGGGACATCTCATGGCTCGCTTCTTGTGCTTGCGTCCGCTTCAACAATGTTTATTGGGCCGCCATTCGCGGAAGAGTTCGCTCGGCAGAAGACCGTGTGTCTCACGGCGGCGCGTGCGGCCGTGTCTGGAGGTATTGGAAGATCGCACGGTGCCAGCGGTGTTCAATGTGGGCGCCGGCGATGTCGTCACTCTGATCGCCGACATCAACACGGCCAACAGCAACGGCCAGAGCAACACCATCAACCTCACCGCCAGCACCTATGACCTGACGAAGATCGACAACTACTGGTACGGACCCAATGGCTTGCCGGCCATCGACAGCAATCTGACCATCCACGGCAACGGCGCTATCCTCCAGCGCGACTCGGCCAGCAGCACGCCGGATTTTCGGCTGCTTTACGTATCGGGCGGTCTGGAGCTATCGCCGGGCAGTCTGAGCATGGACAACGTGACGCTCGAAGGCGGCATCGCCAAGGGCGGCGACAGCGGGACAGGCGGTGGCGGCTTGGGCGCGGGCGGCGCCATCTTCAACCAGGGAACGCTGAACTTGACGGCT
Organism: uncultured Planctomycetota bacterium; assembly: GCA_963835245.1. Lineage (GTDB taxonomy): Bacteria > Planctomycetota > Planctomycetia > Gemmatales > Gemmataceae > JAJPHU01. The sequence goes on along the minus strand of CAWIEZ010000008.1, from coordinate 307,909 downwards.
GTGACGCTGACGAATAATGAGGCATTGGGCGGCAGCAGTCATGTGGCCGGATTGGGCGCCGGTGGCGGCGGCATGGGCGGTAATGCGACGACGGGCGATGGCGGCGGTTTCAGCGGCAGCCTCGGCGGCACCTTCGGCGGCAGCGGTGGCAACGGCGGCGGCGCGGCCGGCGGCGGCGGCGGCGGCGGCGGTTTCAGCGCCAGCGGCCAAGCCGGTTCCGCAGGGAGCGGTGGGAACGGCGGCGGCTTGAGTGGTCTCGGCGGCGACGGCGGCGCCGCTTCCTCGACCATCCTGGGAGGTAAAGGGGGCGATGGGGGCGGCGGCGGCGGCGGCGGCAGCGTCGGCGACGCCGGCGGTCGCTTCGGCAGCGGTGGCTTCGGCGGCGGCGGCGGTGGTGGTGTCGGCGGCGGCGGCGGCGATGGGGAAGCCGGCGGCGCCGGCGGTGGCGGCGGCTTTGGCGGCGGCGGCGGCGGCCTCGGCGGTGGCGGCGGCTTCGGCGGCGGCGCCGGCGTTAATGGTGTCGGCGGTACCGGCGGCGGCAACGGCTTCTCCGGCGGCGGTGGCGGCGGCGCCGGTTTCGGGGGCGCCTCTTCAACATGGGTGCCGACTCCACTCATCCTGGCAGCGGTCGGGCTACCCTCATCAACTGTACTCTCACCGCCAACACCGCCCAGGGCGGCAACGGCGGCGGAGTCGCCAATAGCGTCGGCAGCGGCGACGGCGGTGCCGTCTTCAACCTCGACGGCGCGGTCGTCCTCACCAACGACACCCTGGCCGCCAATACCGTCGCCGGCGGCAGCGGAGCCGGCGGCGGCAGCGGTGTCGGCAATGGCGGCGCGGTCTACAATCTGGTCGCCGGCAAAGACATCGACAGTGGCGGCACGGTCGCGGCTTCGCTGCTGTTGAACAACTCCATCCTGGCCGCCAGCAGCGGCGGCCACGATCTTGTCTCCGCAGGCAATACGGCCACGGTCAGCGGTAGCCACAACCTGGTCATGAGCAGCGACGGCACCATCGACGCCGGCGTCATCGCGCTGACGGCCAATCCCATGCTCGGCCCACTGCAAAACAACGGCGGCCCGACGCCGACTATGCTGCCCTTGGCCGGCAGTCCCATCCTCGGCGCCGGCGATCCATCGCTCGCTCCGTCCACCGATCAGCGCGGCGATCCGCGTCCGCCGGACGGACCCACCGATCTTGGTGCCGTCCAGGTGTCGCACGCCTCAACGGGCGGTGGCGGCGGCGGGACGACAGCGTCGCCTCCCAGCTTGTTCCAGGCGCTCTTGTCGCTGTTCATCGACGGAGCCGCCCTGGAAACAACGAACCTTTTTTATGAGTTCATCCACGGCGATGACTTTAACATCGATAACTTTATCGGCACGCCATCCCAACTAGCGGTTGTGGATGCGAATGCGGCGGCGGCGGGAATCAACTACAACACCGTGATGGCGCTGGAAAGATTTCTCGAAACTCTCCGCAATCCCCTGACGATACAGGCCGACATCGGCGCCAACGTGCCTTACGCCGGGCCGTTCGCCGAGTTCGCCGTGATAGATGGAGCCCAGGCGGTGTTCCAGGCCGTGCAGCTATAGGCATCGTCCCACGCGCCGAGCCGCGGCGCCAGCAAGGGCTGCCCTTGCTGGCGCCGCGGACTGGTGGACCCAAACTCGGAAAGGAAACATCTCATGACTCACTTCTTGTGGCGGCACCTTTCTCAGGGCTGTATCTTCAGCCGCCGTTGGCGGAGGACTTCTCGATGCCGACGCCAGGTCGCGGCGCGGCGACGAGTGCGGCCGTGTCTGGAGGTATTGGAAGACCGCACGGTGCCAGCGGTGTTTAATGTCGGCGCCGGCGACGTGACCACGTTGATCGCCGACATCAAGGCGGCCAACGGCAACGGCCAGGGCAACACCATCAACCTTACCGCCAGCACCTACGACCTGACGAAGATCGACAACTTCTGGTATGGGCCTAATGGCCTGCCGGCCATCGACAGCAATCTGACCATCCACGGCAACGGCGCCGTCATCCAACGCGATCCGGCCAGCAGCACGCCGGATTTTCGGCTGTTTTACGTATCGGGCGGTCTGGAGCTATCGCCGGGCAACCTGAGCATGGACAATGTGACACTCGAAGGCGGCATCGCCAAGGGCGGCAACAGCGGCTCCGATGGCGGCGGTGGCCTAGGGGCAGGGGGTGCGATTTTCAATCAGGGCACCGTGAATTTGACCGGCGTGACGCTGACGCAGAATCAGGCTCTGGGCGGCAACAGCGGCGTTTCCGCTCTCGGCAACGCCGGCGGCGGCCTGGGCCAAGATGCGCAGGGTTCCAGCGGCGGCGGCTTTGGTGGTAGTCTTGGCGGCGGCTTCGGCGGCAGCGGCGGTTTGGGCAGCACGAGCGGCGGCAGCGGCGCCCAGGGCGGCGGCGGCGGCGGCGGCGGTTTCGTGACGGGGGCCAATGGCGCCAACGCCAACGGCGTCGATCCCGGTTTCGGCGGCGGTAAGGGAGATTTTGGCGGCAGCATCAGTAGTGCCCTCGCCGGGGATGGCGGCGACGGCGGCGGCAGTGTCCAGGGCAGCGGCGATGGGGGCAATGGCGGCAATTTCAGCAGCGGAGGAAGTGTTGGCGTTGGTGGGGGCGGCGCGGGCGGCGGCGGCGCGGGCGGTGGCGGCGGCTTCGGCGCGGATGGAGGGTCGGGCGGCTTCGGTGGCGGCGGCGGAGGCGGCTTCGGCAACTTCAGCACGGGCGGACATGGTGGTTTCGGCGGCGGCGGCGGTGCCGGCAGTAGCGGGAGCAGCCTGAGTGCTGCTAAAGGCGGCTTCGGCGGCGGCGACGGCACTACCAGCGGAGCTGGCGGCGGCGGCGGCGGCGCGGGCTTGGGCGGTGCTATTTTCAACATGGGCGCCGACTCCGCTCATGCCGGCAGCGGGCGGCTTGTCCTCGCCAACTGCACCTTCACCGCCAACAACGCCCAGGGCGGCAACGGCACCGGCGCCGGCGCGGGTTTGGGCGGTGCGCTCTTCAACCTCGATGGCCAGATCAACCTCCAGAACGACACCTTGGCCGGCAACAATGTCCGCAGCGGCGTCGGCTCTTCCGGCGGCGGCGCCGACGGCGGCGCCGTCTACAACTTGGCCTTCGGCGATGACATCGACACCAGCAATGCGGTCAACGCTTCGCTCGTCTTGAACAACAGCATCCTCGCCACCACCACGGGCGGCCACGATCTCGTCTCCCAGGCAATCAACGGCTTTGGCAGTAACGCGGCCGATGTCAGCGGCAGTCACAACCTGGTCATGAGCAGCGGCGGCAGCATCGCTCCTGGCGTCATCGCGCTGACGACCAACCCCAACCTCGGCGCTCTACAAAGCAACGGCGGCCCGACGCCGACCCTGCTGCCCTTGGTCGGCAGTCCCGTCCTCGGCGCCGGCGATCCCTCGCTCGCTCCTGCCACCGATCAGCGCGGACAGCCGCGTCCGCCGGGCGGACCCACCGATCTCGGCGCCGTCCAAGTGTCGGCTATTCCCACGACGGGCGGCGGCGGCGCTCCCACGACTGCTGGTTTCTTTGGCTTGGCCATCGAGGAGTTCGAGTTGACGGTGGACACAGTGCTGGCCTTCGTCTACCAGGCGCTCCACCAGCCCAATGCGTCGCTGGATGCCACGGTGGCCCACTTGCACGATGCCATCAACGGCGATCCCTTGCTGCCCACCTTGGAGGGACAGTTGGCGGTTTTGCTCGGCGAGAGCGCCGCCTTCAAGACGCTGAGCGGCGGCTAAGAGCGCAGCTTGTTTCCGACCGCTAATAGACGAGACGACCTCCTTTCACGCGCGACGGTCTCGCCTCGCTGGGTTCACCCGGCGAGGCGAAACCGTCGCATGCGCCGAGAAGCGATGGCCTGTTAAACTTGTGTAGGGTACATTCAAAAGGGAGGCGCGGGCGCCCGGGCGGCGAGGTAGGCGAAACAGGAGCGCGGCGATGCGATTGGCCGAGTTGCAGCAGGCGTTACGCGAGGCGGACGCGGCGGCGGTGTTGGTGGCGCCGCGCGTGCTCGATCGCTTGATCCAGGGACAAAACCAACTCTCCAACCTGTTCGGACAACTGCCGCATCGCAAATGCCACGTTGTCGATCGACCTACTCTTTATCGCTACGTCGAGCAGGACGAGTTGGATCTGGAGCCGGATCGCCTGCTGCCGTCCACGGTGATCCTGCTATCGCGGCCATCGCCCAATACGCTCAACACTCTGGAACGCGATACCATCCTGCTCACCTATTGGCGGCGGCTCTTTCACGGCAGCATTCATCGCGCCTTGCAGCAGCGAGTCCAGGAAGGTCGGCTGACCGCCGCCTTGATTCGCGCACGCATCGAGGAGATCGGCGTCGGTGTCTTCGCCGAAATCCGCATGGTACTCGATCAGGAAAAGTGTCTGACGCCCAACGGCGCCGAGGCCGACGAGACCGACGTGTACATCGAGTTCGCGGCGGTCTATCTGGAACTGCGCTATTTCGCCGCCAATCTGCTGCCGATCTACTTTCCCGGTTTGTCCGACCGCGCCAAGATCGACGCCTTGCTGGCGCGCGACGTGGACGCCGAGGAACTGTTCGCACGGACGCGCTTGGCCGCGCGCCGCAGCCGGTGTTCCGCGCCGACACCAGCTCCGACGAATCGCACGATTTCTATCGGCGCCTGATGGGCATTGCCGACAAAGCGGAGCAGGAAGGCAACACGGTGCGGGCGGCCATCCTGCGCACGGTGGCGGCGCGTGTCGCGCCGGCGTCGCTGGAAGAGCCAACCCGCGAGAAGGCCCACGACGATCTACGCCGCCTGACGCGGCGCTTGCAGGCCGCTCTGGAACTGAGCGACCGCGAAGCGGAGGAATGGCTCAAGGATCTACCCGCTCTCTTGGATAAGGCCGATCAAGGCAATCATCCCGTCGAGGCGGCGCTGTTGTATGATTTGCAAAAAGTCGGCGTCGATAACGAACGCGACATCTACGCGCTGGACGTGGTGACGTGGCTGACGTCCGGCGGCCGGCGGCCCATCAAGCGGGCGCTGCCGAGTCAACGCCTGGTGCGCATCACGCGCCATCTCCGTAGCGCCGCTCAGCGCTTGACACAAGCGCGCTTGGCCGACGACGAACGGCAGCATCTGGCCCATCTGCTGCAAACGGCGCTTCACCACTGCGAGGAACGGTTGCGCAGCCGCTTTCGCCCCATCCTCGGCGACGCCCTCCTCATGGTCGGTCTGCAACCGAGCAATCCGCCCGAACGCACCGCCTTCGCTCGCATGATCGAGGAAATGCTCGATCGCATTGTCGAATTGGGCTTTTTGACTTTTAGCGACTTACGCGATACGATTTCACGCAATCAGTTGAAAATGCCGGACCTGCGCGATCCCTACGAGTTCGCGCGCGGCGATCCGCTGCTGCGGCTGGATCGTCACTTGGCGTCGGCGCTGGACGGCGTGTATCGACCCGGCGAGATTTATTTGCGCTGGCTGGAGCGACTGACGGCACCGGCCTTCGGCACTATCGTTGGCCGTTGGATTGTGTTGTTCGTGCTGTTGCCGTTCGGCACCTCCGCCGTGTTGCTCCAAGGCGCGCGGATACTGACCGAGTTGGAAATCGTCTATCAGAGTCCCTCCCTGGCGGAATGGGCCAGACTCGACTTCGATCCCAAAAGCGCCATTCAGGCTTTTCGCACGCCCCGATCGCCTTTCCCAGTTCTGGCGGTCTCGTGCTTTTTGTCGCTGGGATTCTTTTTGCTGGCGCTGATCCATCTCCGCTGGTTCCGCGACTATTGCAAACAAGCCGTGATGTTGGTCTATCGTGCGCTGTGCGGTCTGCTGATCGATCTGCCGGTCTACGCGATCCATCTGCCCGTGGTGCAACGAACCTTGAAAGGCTGGCCTTTTCTGCTGTTTTGGTCCTACGTATGCAAGCCGGCCCTCGTCTTCGCATTGCTGTGGGGACCGATGCCGGACGATTTCCAGAAATCGTTCACGGCCCAGTGCAGTACCTTCTTGCTCCTGAGCATCCTCCTGAACACGCGCATGGGAAGAGCGCTGGGCGAGCTGGTGCTGCAATCGCTGGCTAACTTCTACGAATCGCTGCGGGCCGGTCTGCTGCCCGGCTTGCTGCGCCTCCTCTTGTGGGCGTTCAAGCAAGTCATCGACGGCATGGAATACGTCCTGCATAGCGTGGACGAATGGCTGCGCTTCCGTCAAGGCGATAGCCAATGGGCGCTCGTCGTCCGCACCGTGGCCGGCTTGTTGTGGTATCCGGTGGCGTGGCTGTCACGCTTCTATCTGGTGGTGCTGATCGAACCGGGCTTCAACCCGCTCAAGGCGCCGGTGTCGTACTTGGCCGCCAAATTCATGGTGCCGTTCGCCGGCTGGGTGACGGGAGATTTGCTGCCACGCTGGCTCAAAACCGAGCCGATGTCGGAGCAAGTGTTGGTTTACCTGATCGCCGCCCCGACCTTGTGGCTGCTGCCGGACGTGTTCGGCTTTTTGTTTTGGGAGATGAAAGAGAATTGGCGTCTGTATCGAGCCAACCGCGAGACGCTGCTTCGTCCCGTGAACGTCGGACCGCACGGCGAGACGGTACGGCAATTGTTGCAACCGGGCTTCCATTCCGGCACGGTGCCGAAACTGTATGCGCGGCTGCGCCAGGCCGAGCGCCAGGCCATCCGCACCGGCAGTTGGCGGACGGCGCGGACCTGGCGTCGTTCACTGGCCGAAGTGGAGCAAACCATCCGCCGCCTAGTCGAGCGCGAAGTGGTCAAGCTGCTGCAAGAGAGCCGGCGCTGGAAGGGCGAAGCGCTGGGCGTCGGCAAGGTGGTGCTGACGCCGACGCGCATCGGCATTGAACTGGTGCAGCCGCAATCGTCGCTTCCGTTGCGCCTGGAGTGGGAGGACGAAGCGGGCTGGCTGACGGCGAGCATCCGCGAACTCGGTTGGCTGGAAGCGCTCGGCGACGAACAACGGCAAGCGGTGACGACCGCCCTGGCGGGACTGTACAAACTAGCCGGCGTCGATCTGGTTTACGAACAGGTGCGCGAGAGTCTGCCGGCGGGCGCGAGCTTCACGTTGACCCAGCGCGATCTGGTGGTCCAAACGGGCCCGCTTCGAGAGTCCGCCGTCCGCTACGATCTAACGCGGCCGAAAGGACCGCTCAAACCGCGCACTCCCGATGGGGCGCTGGTGGCGAATTGGCCGGCGCTCGATCCGTCTCGGCTGCTGTTCGCGCGGCTGCCGCTATCGTGGCGACAGTGGGTCGAAAGCTGGCAGGACCATCTCGACGGCAAGATGCCGCCAACACTGCTCAATTCCAGCGTCAAATTGCTGCCAGCGGGATCGATAGGATGAGCGCGGTCCCTTGCTTGCGCTTCGGGCTGAAGGAGATGGATCGATGCCCTTGCCGTTCGATGCCACGCTGAAGGACATTCTGCGCAAGTTCACCCGCGATTACGAGGAGCAGTTGGGATTGATCGGCCCGCAACCGGCCACGGTACTGAACGTCGATCTCTCCACCATCAGCGCCGCCACGGACATCGTACTGGGCTACGGTGATCCGCCCGTCCGCTTGGCGGATCTCAATTTCCAGTCCAGCCGCGATGCCGAGTTGGCCCGGCGTCTGTTGATGTATAATGCGTTGCTGCATCACCGCTACGGCGTGCCGGTACATAGCATGGTGGTGCTGCTGCGTCCGGCGGCTGACGACCTGGCTTTGACCGGAGAACTGCGCTATCAGGCATGGCCGCGGCGCGGACGGATGCTCTTCAAGTATGAAGTGGTGCGTTTGTGGCAACGTCCGGTGCGCCGTATACTGGCGGGACATCTGGGCACGCTGCCCTTGGCGCCGCTATGCCGTTTGCCGGAAAATGTGTCGGTGGAAGAGGCGCTGGCCGGAGTGATTCGCCGGATGGATGAACGTCTCCAACGCGAATCGACGCCGCCGGAAGCTGCGCTGATATTCAGTGCGGCCTATGTACTCACGGGACTCCGGGTTCCGCGTGAAAGTGTAACGCAGTTGTATCAAGGAGTGCGCGCGATGAGAGAATCTAGTTCGTATCAGGCCATTCTGGATGAAGGGCGGATTGAAAGTTTACAGCAAACACTTCTGCGGCAAGGGCGGCAGAGATTCGGATTAGCCACGGATGCGATCACCACCACCATCAGAGCCATAATGGATCGGGAACATTTGGAGCGGATGACGGAACAAATACTCATTGTGTCCAGTTGGGACGAGTTGCTCGCAACACCTTGAAGATGGAAAACTCAGTTGTATCAAGGAGTGCGCGCGATGAGAGAATCGAGTTCGTATCAGGCCATTCTGGAAGAGGGAGGCATGGAAATGGCTCAGAAAATGATCCTGCGTCTCGGGCGGCAAAAATTCGGGGCTCCTAGTGATGCCATCCTAACCGCCGTTCAGGCCATCACTGATCTCCAACGCCTGGAACGGATAAGTGATCGAATCCTTACAGTGTCCAACTGGGACGAACTGTTGGCAACACCGTGATTATAGCCATTCGCGGATGGGTTGGCCGTTTTCGACGATATAGCGCGGCCGGCCGCTGGTGTCCGGATAAGTCGCGTCCAGCGGTACGCCCATGTGATGATAAATCGTCGCCGCCAGATCGCCGGGCGTCACCGGACGCTCCTTGATGGCGCCGCCATCTTTCTCGGTAGCGCCGATGACCTGCCCATGACGCAATCCGCCGCCGGCCGCGGCCATCGACATGACCACCGGCCAATGATTGCGGCCATCGCTGCTGCCTTGCGTGCCCATCCTCGGTGTTCGTCCAAATTCTCCCATCGCCAACACCAATACATTGTCGAGCATACCGCGATCGGCCAAGTCGCCGACCAGTGTGGTAATGAGATGATCGAACAACGGCAACAGCGGGCCGAGACCTTTGCTGATGCCGCCGTAAGGAGGAATGTTGTCGCCGTGCGTGTCCCAGGTGCCGGAGGCGGGGTGATAGCTGAGATCCAACGTCACGAATGCTGCTCCCGCTTCGACCAACCGGCGCGCCAGCAGCGCTTGCTGGCACCACAAATGTTTGCCGTAACGCTGACGCACGCGATCGGGTTCTCTGGATAAATCAAAAGCGGCTTGGGCGCGTCGGCCCACGACCAATTCGACGGCCTGTTGACCGTAGCGGTCCATCGCTTCCATCACGCCGGAGGCGTCGAGGTCGCTGCGCAATTGATCGAAGTCGCGGACCAGCGTTCGCCGCTGGTGGATGCGTTCCTGAGTGATACCGAGCGGCAGACGGAAAAGATCGGCGTCGGTCATGCGGCCGCTATCCACGCCGACGGTGCTGTAAATGGGCAGGCGCGCGGCCTGATCGGCGATGAACGGATCGTATTGCTTGCCCAGATAACCGCCGAACGCCAGGTGCGTGCGCGATTTCATAAAGGCGATGTACGGCGGCATGCCGGGATGATTGGGGCCGCGCAACTTGGCGACGATCGAGCCGATGGCGGGATACATCCGGCCGCGCGGGTTGATGCGCAGGCGGCCTCGGTGTTGCCGGTCTGAAAAACCATGTTCGGCTCATGGTTGCTGTGCCGTGCATCGACGGAACGGATCAGCGTGAAGCGCTCGAGCATGGCGGCCATGAGCGGCAAATGCTCGCAAATGCGGACGCCGGGCAGTTTGGTGGCGCGGGTGGTGAAGGGACCGCGGTTCTCCAACGGCCGATCCGGTTTGGGATCCCAAGTATCGATGTGGCTAGGACCGCCGGTCATCCACAAGAGAATGACGCTCTTGCCATCAGCGGCGTCTCGACCCCCGGAAGCGGCGCCGGCGCGGCGGCGCAGCAACTCCTGCAGACTGAGACCGGCCAGTCCGGCCAAACTCGCCTTGAGCATGTTGCGCCGGCTGCACAGCGTCAGACCTTCGCGCTGGAGCGGGTGGAAATCACTGAAAGCGTGCGATGAATGAGGGGCGTGTCGCGGGATGTCGCGCATGACATCACTCTCCTCAATTAATAATCTCTTCGAGAGAACCACCAACAGGATAACCCCAACAAGGCCACAATGTAAACCGACGTCACGGTAATGGCCTCTATCCAGCGGAAACCGGCGTAGGCTTTGTCGGCCGCCTTTCGCTGAAGACTATCGGGCGGCGTAACATCATCGAGAATCCATTTGTCCGTCAGTTTATCGAGATCTTTCAAATGGGGCGTGACAAAATGGACGATATCGGCCGTCGTATAGACGGCTTCGGGGAAAAGTTTTTCCGGCATCATTTCCTTGGAAGGCATTTCTTGGCCGTGGGCTTCGGCCTGTATTGCGACCACATCGCGTAATTTTCGGCTTCCATCCACGAGATGGTAGCCGAAACCGATGAGGAATGCAAACACGAACCAAAACAGGCATGTCATCAAAATGGCGACGATGGGACTACGGCTGAGTACCGCGAACAGCGTGGAGACAGCGTAGTACAGGGCGAACTGAAACGTCAGCACGAAAATGCTGAGAAGAAAGCCGGTTCCCCACATATTAGTTCGCAAACCTAGAACCAACCAAATGCCAACTACTGCTACAACGGTGTTCAAAAAAATGAATATCAGACCGCCAATATACTTATGGAGCAGGAGTACCGGACGCGAGATGGGTTTGACGAGGAGCAGATCCACCGTGCCTTTGCGCAGCATGTTGGGGATAAAGAAAGCGGTGATGATCGTGCTAATCAAAAGAGTCACGGCCGCGCCAATCGCGTTAATGAGATACGATTCCCAGAACTGCACGAAGCCGCCAAGAGAAGATCGCCAAATGCGCATCGGCAAAACGAAGAGAAAGACGGGATAGTGCGGCCAATCCTGCAATCGAGAAGCCGTGCTCCCCTCCGCGGTGACAAGGTAACGGACTTCTTTCGGATCTTTCGACGCCGCAGCGTCCACTTGGAGATTTTTCAGATAGGTGAAGTGGCCGCGCAACGATTGTTGGATACCGTTGAGGGAAACTTTCTGCATCTGTCGAAATTGCTGGGCCTGCTGCGCCTGTGCGAATTCGATGGTCAGAGCGAAGCGGTAGCCGGTCTGCCACGGAGGAACATCGGGTTGAGTCTGCTCGAAATCTTTGACGTCCCACAAAGGGGGCGTGTCCAGCTGGGGCTGCTCGCCGAAATGACCCACAATCCAGGTCATCTGCTCCGTCAGGCGACGAGCTTCCTCCTCCACGGACACCGGCCGATAGCCGATGCTGCCGACGAACAACACGACCAACAGAGAGAAGCCGACCATGACGTAGAAGACCTTGGTATCCAAGGCTTCTCGCAACGAGTCTTTGAGGATGGCCAAAAATTTCATGTCTGCGGACTCACTCGATTAAGAGAGGCGGCGCCGCGGCCGGTGAGCCGGATGATCGACGCCCGGCTCCGCCGCCTCGACGGTCTCCACGAACAGATCTTCCAGGGTTTGCCGCTTCTCTACCATGTGCCGGATGCTCAGGCCGCGCCGCGCAGCAAATCGACTACCGGATCAATGCTCTGTCCGTCGCGCAGCCCAACTTCCCACAACTCGCCGTTGGGGTTGACGGAATAACCGTGCTTTTGCACGTCCTCGCGCGGAAACGTCTGTCCCGGCGCCAAACCGATGACAAACTGATTGTGCCGCAGCGTCAATTCGGCAACTGTGCCCTCGCGGATCACCGCGCCCGTTTGCAGGATGGCCACCCGATCGCAGATCAACTCGACTTCGCTCAGCAAATGCGAGTTGAGAAAAAGAGTTTTGCCCTCTTCTTTAAGTTGTTGCATGATGGCGCGAATCTCGCGGCGGCCGACCGGATCGACGCCGTCGGTCGGTTCATCGAGGAAGATCACTTCGGGATCGTGAAAGATGGCCTGCGCCAGTCCGAGCCGTTGCTTCATGCCCTTGGAATAGGTGCGGATCTTGTAGTGCATGCGGCCCTTGAGACCGACTAACTCAAGCACTTCGGGGATGCGTTGGCGTCGTTCGCCGCGCGGCACTTCGAGCAGGGCGCCGTAAAAGTCGAGCAGACTCGCCCCGGTGTGGTAGTCGGGGAAACGGTGATCTTCGGGCAGATAGCCAACGCGGCGGCGCACTCGCGCGGCGCCGGCCGGCTCGTCGAGCAGGCGCGCGCTGCCGTCGGTTCGCTGAGTGATGCCCAGAAGGATTTTGATGAGGGTGGTTTTGCCGGCGCCATTTTGGCCGAGAAGCCCGAATATTTCGCCGCGCTCGACGGTCAGCGACACGCCGCGCAGTGCCTCGATGCGGCCGTAGTGCTTGGTGAGATCGTTGGTGAGGATGACGGGCACGGGGGCATCCCTTTAGGTCGGGAGATCAGCAAGTTATTAGACTATCGACAATCCCGCAGAGAGGATAGAGCATCGCCGAGAGGTGTACCTGCCGATTTGGGACGGCTGGCTTTTACCCGGCAGCTAACGCAGCCGGTTCGCCTGTCTGGGCGAACCGGCTGCGTTAGCTGCCGGGTGGGCCAAAATCGGTGTAATCGAACGGCGCATCCGCCATGATGTCGGCGATGCGCAGCCAGCGCCGGCCATCGAGAACGGCAAGCAGATCGGGTAGGATGTGCGCGCGGCGCCAACCAACGCTCAGCAGCGATTCGGCAGGCGGTGGTTGCTCGGCAAGCCGAGCGCGGACGAGCAATTTCACATCGTTGTTGCTGGCGACGAGGTTGGCCGCCAAGCTGCGGCGGGCGCAGACATCGCCGAGAACGGCCGTCAGGACGTTCGCCACCATCGTCAGCTGCGGCGGATCTTGTTCGCGGCCGCACACGACGGGGCAGTTTTCCAGGGGCAAACTTCGCGCTTCGGCCACGGTTCGGATGATGGAATCGAGATCGCGGCGCGGCAGACCGCGCACCACTTGCAGGTCGCGCTCGTGCGCCGGATTGCGGCGGGCGATTTCGATAATCAGATCGTCGCGGACGATGGCACGAGTGGGACGATTCGTGTGAGCGGCAGTTTCCTCACGCCAATTGTACAGGGCGCGGACGATGGCGAGACGGCGACGATCCAGCGAGCCGAGGCCGCGAGCTTGCGCCATTTCTCCGTGGCCGGCTCGTCGGGAGCCGCATTGACCGCCAAACGAGCGAACTCCTCGCGCGCCCAGTCGGCGCGGCCCAGCTTTTCCAGGCGCTCGGACAAACGCTGCCATAGCGGCAGCAGATAGCGCACGTCATCGAAGGCGTAGCGAATCTGCCCGGAGGTGAGCGGCCGATGCCGCCATTCGGTCAGCGTCTCGCCTTTGGTCATTTGCATGCCAAGTACCTGATGGACCAAGGTGCCGTGGCCGAGCGGATAGGCCAATCCTGCCAGGCCGGCCGCCAATTGCAGATCGAACAGGTTGCCGGGCGCGCGGCCGGTCCACAAGCGGCACAAACGCACTTCCTCGCGGCCGGCGTGGACGACGACGATCCGCGCCGGATCGACAACCAACTGCCAGAAAGCGTCGAGCGGTCCCGCCGTCAGCGGATCGATGAGGTACAGGCAGTCCGGCGTCGCCACTTGCACCAGACACAAGCTCGGATGATAGGTGTCTTCACCCACAAACTCCGTATCGAATCCGAAATGGGGACATTTCGCCAACTCGGCACAGCACGCCGTCAGTTCTTCCGGATGGGTGACAATCTCTTCCCGCAATTCCGACATCTCATTCCTCGGAAACAGGTGGCTCGAGGACAGCACTCCGCGGCCGGCAGGGAGGGTTTGGGGATGAAGGCGCGTACGGTCCAAGGCGAGTCTTCTGTGGATTCTTCCTTTACAATAGGGGAAGCGAGAAGAACCGGGAATCCCAAGATAATGACAGGTCGGGAGAGAGAAATGCTGGAAGAGTTCATCAACCAGCGCGTGGTCGTCGATCTCCGCGGCGAGTTCGTGTGCCTGGGAACCCTCCAGCGCATCGACGAGCATTTCCTCGAGTTGCGCAACGCCGACTTGCACGATCTGCGCGATACCGACACGACGCGCGAAAACTATGTGGCCGCTTGCGTGACGACCGGCATCAAACGCAATCGCCGTCGTTTGTTGCTGGTCCGCCGCGATATCGTCGCCATTGCCCGGCTGGAAGACGTGGTGGAATCATGACTTCGATTGGCCAGCCCGCTGCGCCAGCACTTGGCGGATGGTTTGCACGAGATCGCATGGTCGGTATGGCTTGGGCAGAAACGCACGCGCCCCGGCGGCGAGCAGTTGATCGACTTCACGATCGCTGTGATAGCCGCTGGAAAACAGCACGCACACGTCGGGATCGAGTTGCTGCAATTCCTTGAGCACCTGCACGCCATCCATGCGCGGCATGATGTAATCGAGCAAGATCAGATCGATGCTGTCGGCTTCGCGGCGATAGATCGCCAACGCTTCTTCGCCGTCGCCGGCGCTGACGACGCGGAAACCCGTGCGTTCCAGCACCGTCTTGGCCAAGTCGCGCACCAACGGCTCATCGTCCACGACGAGGATGCGTTCGCCGCTCGTTGGCGCACAGCGCCGGCAAGACAATCGGCTCAGCGGACGGCACGAGCGCGCGCGCCGCCGGGAGATAAATGTGGAAGGTTGTGCCCTTGCCGGGCTGGCTATCCACCGCGATCCAGCCCTTGTGTCCCTTGACGATGCCGAACACCACCGCCAAGCCCATGCCCACGCCGTGGCTGGACTTCTTGGTTGTGAAGAACGGCTCAAAAATACGTTCGCGGATGTCCGGCGGCATGCCGCGGCCGGTGTCGCGCACGCACAATTCGACGAACGATCCGGGCCGAGCTTCGAGGTTGGCGACACAATCCTCGGCGGTGAAAGTGCGATTGGCCAGCGACAATGCCAAAGTGCCGCCGTCGGGCATGGCCTCGCGGGCATTGGTCGCCAGGTTGAGCAGCAATTCGTGCATCTGCGCCACATCGACGGTGGCCGGCTGAACGTCCGGCGGCGTCTGGATCTCCAATGTGATGCCGGGCAATTCGTGCTGCAAGGCGGCGCCGATTTCGACGAGCAGCTGATCCAGCGCGATCGTCTGCATGGCGCCGATGCGGCCGCGGCTGAAGGTCAGCAGCCGCGAGGTCATGCGAGCGCAGCGCTGCCCCGCTCGCTCGGCGCCGAGCAGACAGGCGCGTATCCGCTCGACAGCGGCTTGCTCCACCGGCACTTGCTCCAGGTCCATCCGCAGCATGTCGAGATTGCCGAGGATGGCGGTCAGCTGATTGTTGAAGTCGTGAGCGATGCCGCCGACGAGGGTGGCCAGCGTCTCCATGCGGCGCGTGCGGCTGAGTTGCTCCTCCAGCCGCTGTTGCTCGCGCAGCGCCTGTTCGGTTCGTTTGTGCCCGCTGACATCGACAAAAAAAATGGCATGGTAGCGAATCGCTCCTTGAGCGTCCCGGATGGGCACGCGCATGATCCGCGCCCAAACGGTCCGGCCATCGCGATGCACGAAACGCTTCTCGCGTTCGTAGCGAGGGGCGTCCGAGCGGCCGCGCAGGCGATTGCTGCTGCTGCGATCCTCGTCGTGCATGACATCCAAGAGATGCCGGCCGATCAACTCCGTCTCCGCGTAGCCGAGCAGCTGCACTAAGGCGGGATTGACCTGGACGAAATCGCCGTCCGGCGACAGCAAGGCCATACCGACGCCGCCATGCTCGAACATCAGACGAAAACGATCCTCGGATTCCACTTCCATCCCGCGCTGCGGCTGTTTGCGGCGCAGAAGAATCCGCACCAGCACTCCGCAGCCCAAGAGCAGCAGCAGAACGCACAGCGTCATAACTTGCGGAGTGTCGATCCCAGGATACATCGCGAACGGTTGTTGCATGACCAGCCCCATTGCCGTTTGCGGCTTCGCTCTAAGCCGCCTGTGGTAGCGCCTGGCGGAAGAAGCGCAGCCAATTGCCGTGCAGGATGCCGGCGATGGCGTCGTCGTCATAACCTCGACGGCGGAGCAGTTCCGGCAGCCGCCGCAAATCGGCGATGGTGTCCAGATCATACGGCGACTGTTCGCGGCCAAAACCGCCATCGAGATCGGTGCCGATGGCCGCATGCCGCGCGTTGCCCGCCAACTGGCAGACATGATCGATGTGGTCCACCATTGTCTCCAGCTTCACGCCCGCCTCCTCCGGCCGCGTTTGGCCGCGCACCCATCCCGGCACCATCATCCAGGCGTCCAGGGCCGTGCCGATGACGGCGCCGCGCTCAATCAGACGCTTGATCTGGGCGTCGGTCAACTGTCGTTGATCCGGCACCAGTGCCCGGCAGTTATGATGGCTGGCCAGCACCGGCCCGCCGTAGATGTCCAGCGCCTCGTCGAAGCACTGATCCGACAAGTGCGTCACGTCGAGAATCATGCCGACGCGCTGCATCTCCTTGAGCAGTGCCGGACCTTTGGCAAACAGTCCGCCCTCGGTGCCGGTGCCGTGAGCGTAGGGACTGACGCCGTAATGCGCCGGCCCGATGATGCGCAAGCCCGCTTGAAACCACTCTCCACCTGTTCCGGCGACAGCACCGGATCGGCCCCTTCCATGCTCAGAATGAAACCCAGCGGCTCGCGCTCCGGATCGGCATTCCAGGCGCGGACGTGAGCATCCAGGGTCGACGCATCCTTGATCCAGCGCAGCACGCCTTGCTGCTCCAGGGCATAATAATACGCCATCTGTCCGTACGCCGCGGCGTAGGCCGCTTCCATGCGCTCGTAGCGCTGGATGGCCGGCATCAGGTTGGGCCGCAAGCAGACGAGCGAGCAGCGTGGCGATGAACAGACCGACGCCGCCGCGGCGCAGCTCCGGGAACGACACGGTGCCTTCGCCGCGGCCCTTGCCGGTCATGCCCAGTTCGCACTCGCGCTTGCGGATTTCGCTGACCGGCAGCAGGAGATCGCGGTTCCAGTCCAGCGCGTTCCAGGCCAGATCGAGATGCGCATCGAAGATCAACATGGTAGGTGATGAGGCGGTTAGGGGGTTAGGTGGTCAACTTCTGCATCTTACTATACAGTGACAGCATGCCGTCAGACAGTAGCTTGTTAACCACCTAACCACCCAACCACCTACTATGCGACAGATCCAAATTGGAAACATAGCCGAAACCGTCGTGGAGCGCACCGATTATCCTTCGGAGCGTTTACAGGCCATCCTCGGCCCGGAAACCGTCGCCGTCCTCGGCTACGGCGTGCAGGGCCGCGGTCAATCGCTGAACATGAAGGACCACGGCGTCAAGGTCATCGTCGGCCAGCGCGAAAAACGCGCAGCTGGGATTTGGCCGTGCAGGACGGCTGGGTTCCCGGCCAGACGCTGTTCCCGCTGGAGGAGGCGGCCAAGCGCGGCACCATCGTGCAATATCTGCTCTCCGACGCCGGCCAAAAAGAGTTCTGGCCGACCCTCAAGCCGCATTCTGACCAAGGGCAAAGCGCTGTATTTCTCGCATGGTTTCAGCATCGTCTACAGCGATCAAACCGGCGTCGTGCCGGTCCAAGGACATCGACGTGATTCTCGTCGCGCCGAAGGGATCGGGCACGACGGTACGGCGGCTGTTCCTGGAAGGCAAGGGCATCAACGCCAGCTTCGCCATCCATCAGGACGCCACCGGCAAGGCGCGCGAACGCGCTCTGGCCCTGGGCATCGCCATCGGCTCCGGCTACCTGTTCGAGACGACCTTTCAGAAGGAAGTGTTCAGCGATCTGACCGGCGAGCGCGGCGTGCTGATGGGCGCCATTTACGGATTGTGGCTGGCGCAGTACGAAGTGCTGCGCGAACACGGCCATTCGCCGTCGGAGGCGTTCAACGAGACGGTCGAGGAGGCGACGCAGAGCCTTTATCCGCTGATCGCCGAGAACGGCATGGATTGGATGTACGCCAACTGCTCGACGACGGCGCAGCGCGGCGCGCTGGACTGGTTCACTCGTTTCCGCGACGCCGCCAAGCCGGTGTTTGAGGAACTGTATCGCAAGGTGGCCGAGGGCGACGAAACGCGCCGCGTGCTGGAATCGAATAGCCGCGGCGATTATCGGCAGCAGTTGGAAAAGGAACTGAAACAAGTGGCGGACAGCGAAATGTGGCAGGCCGGCGCCGTGGTCCGCTCGCTGCGTCCCGAACGCGCCGCCAAGTCGAAGGGATAAAGAATTATCACCACGGAACACACGGAAAACACGGAAAAAAGACAAAGACAAAGAGAAGAACAGCAGGGAAATAAGGACGATTGAAAGCGGGAACCCGTGTGATTCGTGGTCTTTTCTTGTAAAACTGTATTTTTTGTCTTTTTTCCGTGTTTTCCGTGTGTTCCGTGGTGATATTTTTTCTTTCCGATGCGTCCTCCCAGCATTCTTCATTGCACTTCCGAGCCGTATCGCTTTTTCGGTCGTTCCGCCGAGTTGGCGTTGCTCGATGCTGCGCTTCGCGGCGGTTCCGAGAGCGTCGTGGCGCTGATCGGTCCCGGCGGGCAGGGCAAGACGGCCATCGTGCAACACTGGCTGGAAAGTCTCTTGGCGGCGGATTGCGCCGACGGCGTTTTCCTGTGGAGTTTCTATCGCGGCAAGGACGCCGATCTCTGTCTGCGTTCGCTGTACGCCTACGCCGAAGGGTTGCGGCAACCGCCGGAATTGTCCGCTAGTTACTGCGTCGATCATCTGTTGCCGCTGCTCCGCCGCGAACGCTGGGCCATCGTGCTCGATGGCACGGAGGTAGCTCAGTACGACGGCGGATCGTGGCTGGGACGATTTCTTCATCCCGAATTGGGACGATTGCTGGAGGAATTGGCGTCGGAGCCGCTGCCCGGCGTGGTGGTGTTGACGACGCGCTTTCCGCTGCCGACGCTGACAACCCGTCGCCACGCGCGCTTGCTCTCCCTCAGTGGACTTGATGCCGAGAGCGCCCGTGCCTTGCTGTCCAGTCTCGGCGTGCGCGGCGAGGCGGCGGTTTTGGATGAAGCGGCGGCGGCCGGCGGACATCATGCCAAGGCGGTCGAACTGCTCGGCACTTTCCTCGTTCGCTATCATCGGGGCGATGCCCGGCGTCATCGGGAATTGCCCGATTTGCAGCGCGCGGAGGGAGCCAGCGAGGAGGAGCATCGCGTCGCGCGCGTGTTGGCGGCGTATCAGCAGGCGCTGCCGCAAGAGACGCAAGACGTGATCGCGCTGGCCACCGCTTTCCGCGATCCGCCGACCGAGATGCGCTTGCTCGAATACCTCGCCAGCGCGCCGGTGGACACGCTGTTGCACGAAACTTGGCGGCGAATGTATCCGCCGTTCGCTCAGCGGCCCGCGAATTGGCTGAGAGAGCAGATCCAGCAGTTGATCGATCTGCGCTTGCTGGAGCGCGTCGGCCGTGCTGGGCCGGCGTCGAGCGGAATGGCGGCGGTCATCGACGCGCATCCGCTGGTGCGCCGCGCCTTCGATCATGCTCTGGGCGCCGGCGGACAGCGGCAAAGCGCGCGGACGCGCGCCGGCTTCCTACGCGGCCGGCCCGATCGCCGCCGGCCCGATACGCTGGAAGAAGCCCGCGAAGAAGTCGAGATGTTTCACGCCTACGCCGACGCCGCTTTGTGGGCCGAAGCCGACAGCGCCTTCGTCGCGCTGGACAATCCCAAGCATCGCTTCCTCGCTCCCATCTTGGAGCGCGATCTCCTGCTGCGTTTCTTTCCGTCCGGCGATTGGCGGCAGCCGCCGCTGTGGTCGGGATTCGGCCGCTATCGAAGTTTGGCGATCTGCTTTGAGATGCTTGGCCAATTCGAGGACGCTCTCGCCGCTTACCGCGACGCCGATGCCGCTCTGCGCGGCGACGCCCTGATCGCGCTGGGCCGACTTCAGCCGCTGCTCGATCAACCTCTGGCGCCGCCGCCCTGGCAAACGCTGTGGAAGGCATATCGCTGCCATGCGCTCTGCCTTGCCGGGCGCGGCGAGGAGGCCGTCGCCTTGGCCAAGTCGTTGGTGCCGGTGGATGTCTACGAATGGGTACACGTCTTCGAGTGTCTTCTGCGTGCCGGACAATTGACGGCGCTGGACGTGCGCAGCATTCTCTTTCGACCGCCGCACAGCGGCGAACATCGTTGGGCCGATCTCGCGCGCCGCCGCATGCGCGGATTATCTGCGCGTGGTGGGCGATGGGGACGACATCGATCTAGGGTCCGAATATCGACAACTGCTCGAAGCCTACGACCAGGGTGGTCTGCCGTTCGAGCGAACCCTGACACGCCTGCGTTATGCCGCCTGGCTGCGCGCCACGGTGAAACGGAGCAGGCCGAGAAAGCGGCGCGCCTCGCCCTCGATCTCGCCCGGCAATACGGTATGCGCATTCTCGAAGCGGACAGTATGACTTTCCTGACCCTACCACCCGGCAGCTAACGCAGCCGGTTCGCCCACACAGGCGAACCGGCTGCGTTAGCTGCCGGGTGCAGGCCAGCCGGGTGGCGGAGCGACAGAATCCGCGCCGCCCGCTTGACAGCCGCCGGTTTTTTCGTTCACATAAACGGCATAGCGAATCGTCCAGACGGCGAACCAAGCGGACTTTCACCGCGTAAAGACAGCAGGGACAACGTGGAGATACCTGACCCCCTCAGCGCGTGTTCGGACGAGGATCTGCTGGGCCGTTTTCGACGCGGACAGACAGAAGCGTTCGGTGTGTTGGTTCGCCGTTACGAGCGCGAGTTGCACGGCTATCTGCGGCGTTACCTGGGCGACAGCACCTTGGCCGAGGACGTGTTTCAGAACACGTTCTTGCAGCTGTATCTCAAGAGCGCTCAATACGAGGCGGGCCGGCCGGTTCGACCTTGGCTGTACACCATCGCCACCCATCAGGCCATCGACGCGCTGCGCCGCAACGCACGCCATCAGGTTCTCAGTCTCGAACAGAAGCGCGAGGACAACGGCGACGGCGAACTGCGCAGCCTGCTCGACACCTTGGAGAGTCGGGGACCGGCGCCTTTGGACAATGTCTCCGCGGAGGAACTCAAGGAGCGCGTTCGGGCCAGCGTCGATCGTTTGCCCGAATTTCTCCGCCAAGTAGTGTTCCTGGCCTACTATCAGGGATTGAAATATCGCGAGATCGCCGACATCCTCGACATTCCGGTCGGCACCGTGAAATCACGGCTGCACGCCGCCTTGAACAAGCTTCAGGAGGCGTGGAGCGAATCGCCCTCTTTATTTGAAGTGTGACGGTATGGAAGAGAACTTAGTCGGTTATCTGCTCAAGGCGCTCGACGACGACACGCAACGCCAGGTCGAGGCTTCCTTGCGGGAGTCGCCGGAGTTGCGCGCTCGTCTGGAGTTGCTGGATCGCGCCCTTGCTCCGCTGGCCGCCGATCGGGAGGCGCCCCAGCCGCATCCGGGTCTGGTCCTCTCGACGTTGGCGCGCATCGCCGAGCATAAGTGTCGCCGATTGCCCGATGCGCCGCCGCCGCCGCGCAGCCAACCCGTATCGACCAGCCGGCATCGGCTGCGCCGCCCCGATGCGTTGGTGGCCGCCTTATTGCTCATCGTCCTGGGCGGTATCGGCTCGTCCTTCTTGGTCCACTGCTGGCGCGATTACCAACGCGCCCAGTGCCGCAACAACCTGGGCCTTATTGGGACGGGGCTGCAACGCTTCTGCGATGTCCACGCGGGCAACTTCCCGCGCGTCGAGGAGCAAGGTCCGCACGGCGTGGCCGGCATCTTCGTGCCCGTGCTGCGCGAGAGCGGCGTGCTGAGTCCCGACGCTCCCGTCCTTTGTCCGGCGCAAGCATCGTCTGATCGGCCGCGTCGTTCCTTGCGGGAAATGGAAGAATTATATGCCCGAAACCCGGACGCTTTCCGTCAGGAGGCGAGCAAGTTGGCGGGAGGCTACGCTTATACCCTCGGTTATCGCGATGCCGCCGGCCATCATGGGCTACGCTGCGATTCGGGCGATCTTCTGCCCATCGTCGCCGACCGTCTCGATTCGCCGACGCAGCCCAACAGTGCCAACCACGGCGGCGGCGGACAGAACGTCTTGTATCTCGGCGGTCATGTCGAGTGGCGCACCAACCGTAACGCCGGCATCGACGGCGACGACATCTTCGTTAACTGGGACAAGCAAGTCCTCGCCGGCAAGGCACGCGAAGACACCGTCCTCGGTCCCGGCGATGCTAGCCCAACACCGAGAGAGTAAAGCGGAAGAGTGCAACCAAATTCTCTGGGGGTCGCGGTGGCGAACCGGCAGCGTTAGCTGCCGGGTTGAGGCGTTCCAACCCGGCAGCTAACGCTGCCGGTTCGCCAAGCTCAAGCCACCTGGAGGCTCGGCGGAAATGACAAAAGGGTTTGGCGTCCTCAGTTCCCAAGGAACCGAGGACACCAAACCCTACCGTGTTTTGGGCGATGGATAACTACGGCATAGGTCAGCGTATTACTTCTTCTGGGCGATTTTCCGACGCCGCCAGCCGTAACCGAGCAACGTCAGCGCGCCAGTCGCGGCCATCACCATCGAAGCCGGTTCCGGCACCGCGCTGCCGCCGCCCAGGTCCGAGAGATCGCTCGGCGTCCCCTCAAGAGAGAAATAGGTGGAGTCGCCACTTGCCAGCCCACCGATGAAATTCGCGTTGGCAATCAAGGTGCTGGAGCCGCTCGCACCGATTTTGCTTCCGTTGAGAAGAGTGAAGTAGGTCATCGGCCCACCATACTTTGATGGATCGGAGCTATTGCCCGGGGCGCCAGCGCCGGCAGCGTAGCCACCAGATGTGCCGGAGCTAATGCCGTCGCCGTCGAAGCCGAAGACGCCGGAATGGGTTGCACTCAACTGCATACTGTTCAACGTACCCCCGCTAAGATTGAGAACCCCAATCTGCGTGTCCTCAACATTGTCGTAGGCGCCCACCGTCTTGTCCGTGTACGTCGAAATCGCGCCATTGGAGCCAAACACGAACAAGATGGCAACGGGGGCAGTATGCGGGTTAGCGCCGGAGTCGAGATGCGGACCGAAGGTTTCCGACCCGACGTTCGGACCAGTATAGTAATCTGCATTGGGGTTGGTGGCCGAGCCGGTGCCGTCGGCACCGAACCCGAAGTTGTTCGTGAAGCTGCCCTGGTTTGGGCCAGAAGCCAAGACAAGATCTGCGTGTGCCGGTGCCTGTACCACCAGTGCGGTGGCCAAGACAATGGCGGCGAGACGGACGAACTTCATGGGAGAACCTGCCTTTCTTGAGAAGAGACTCCGGAATGCGAAAAAAAGAGTTTACGTCACCCCAGGAGACCGCTTCTCACCGTATCCCGCCCGTGCCTGGGTGCCGCCGAGAATCATCGCGGCGGCAGTCGCGGCCGAAGTCCGCGCAAATTTAGCAGGCGAGACGCATCCGCGTTCCTACCTTTGTTGCGGCTGCGCGAGGACACAGCCAGACCTTAAGCATTCGGCTACCCCGTCGAACTGCCGTAAGTCCCGTGTTCTCGGCGACACGGGGACTTATTGGTTGACGTTGTCGCCGTCAAAGACGGGTTCACCGAAACCTTACGTCAGAGTATTACGAAATCGCAAGTTTCATACCGCTTGGTGAAGCACAGCCGTTTTTCCCCGCTTCCCGCTGCAAGCCTTTGCCTCATTGTCTTTTGCGTGCGGAGCCTTTCGAGTCGAAATGAAAACGTCGCGTCGGAAAGTGTTTCGATTTGTTAACATGTAAAGTTAGCATGTAAAGCTGACACGCCATTGACACAAATTAGCGCATCAGCTACCGGCTTGCTCTGCTTGGAGTTAGAGGAGGAACGCAGAGAGTAGATCCGTTTAGCCGCGAGCCGTAGGCGAGCGCGGGCGGCCTTCACCCGGCAGCTAACGCAGCCGGTTCGCCAGTCTGGCGAACCGGCTGCGTTAGCTGCCGGGTGGTGTATATCGCGCTCCCTGCGGGTCGCGGCTAAACGGATCTATTGAGTGACGGCGACGGCGACATCGCCGCCGGCGGTGACGGGTTGGCCGCGCGGCAGTTTCACCACCAGCACCGAACACGACGCATCGCGCAGCACTTTCTCGGCCACGCTGCCCAGCACCAATCGTTCGACGCCGGTGCGGCCGTGCGTGCCCATGACGATCAGATCGATGCCGGCATCGCGGCCATAGCGGACGATTTCCGTAGCTGGATCGCCCTCCAGCAAAACGTGCGTGACCGCAATGCGCGTGTCTACCGGACGAATTTGCTCCAGCTGCCCCTGCCAATAACGACGGTCGGCCAACTCGTCGCCCTGCGAACCCGGCGTGGTGATGATGTCCGGGTTGTAGACGAACAGCACGGTCACACTGGCGTTATGGTTCTCGGCCAAGGCGATGGCGTGAAAATACGCCTGATTGGAATAAGAGGAAAAGTCGGTCGGATAGAGAATCTTCTTGATACGGATCATGCCTACCTCCTGGCATCGAATGTCGCCACGCATCGATTCCGTCCGCGGCCCTCTCGCCGCGCGGGCGAGAGCGCCTGCAAACCTCCTCGATTGATCGTATCATCCCGCACATGCTGCGCCAAATGGGGAAAGGGAGAATTTGCCGCGCCGCGCCGCACATCTCTTCCCGCGCGCATCCCTGTTCGCTATGCTTGTGGGGAACGAACTCCCACCCCGCGAAGGCGGCGTCATGCTCAACTCGTTTTTCCTCAATCCGTGGATGCTTCTCGGTTTCTCCGCCGTGCTAATTCCGCCCATTATCCATCTGCTTAATCGCCGTCGCTACGAAGTGGTGGACTGGGGCGCCATGCAGTTCTTGCAGATCGGCGAAGTGACGCGCCGCCGGCTATTTATCGAGGAATTGCTGCTCATGCTGCTGCGCATGGCTCTTATCGCCGTGCTGGTCTTGGCCCTAGCCGGCCCATTCGTCGCCAGTTCGATGCTCGCTCGGCTGGGGCCACGCGCCAACCGCGATGTCGTACTCGTCTTCGACGGTTCCTATAGCATGGGATCGACCGGCAAGGACGGCACGCCGCACGAGAAGGCGAAGGAGTGGACGCGGGCTTTCGTCGCCGACTTGACGCCCGGCGACAGCGTGGCCATCCTGCAAGCGAAAGAGCAGGTCGTGCCGGTCCTCGCCGAGCCGAGTCACGATCCGGCGCTGCTGCGCCAACACATCGACAATCTTCCGCCGCCGTCCGGCGGCTGCGATTGGCGTCCCGCGCTGCAAACGGCCGACGCCATCCTCTCGCGCAGCCAACGCGCCGAGCGCGAAATTATCGTCCTCAGCGATGGCCAGCGTTTCGGCTGGGCCGACCGCGCCAGTCTGTTTCGCTGGTCGCTGTTGGCCAGCGAGTTGGGATTCACACAAGCCGAGCCGCCGACCGGACAGGTTCGGCCGCGCCTCTGGGTGGTCAACACCGCGCCCGAGCGCAACGCCGATCCGCCCAATTGGTCGCTGATGCCGCTGGAGACCAATCGACTGCTCGCGCCGGCCGGCCGCGAAATCACCTTCCGCACGGCGTTGGATCTGCACGGTCAGAAAACCTACGCACCGCCGCACCGCCTCCGCCTGGAAATCGATGGCCGCTTCATCCGCAACCTCGAAGCGCCGCCCGCGGCGCAAC
Source organism: uncultured Planctomycetota bacterium (assembly GCA_963835245.1). GTDB lineage: Bacteria > Planctomycetota > Planctomycetia > Gemmatales > Gemmataceae > JAJPHU01. The sequence goes on along the minus strand of CAWIEZ010000008.1, from coordinate 282,454 downwards.
TGCGCAATGGTCGCGTGCCCTTCTCGTTCGCGCATTCGTTCGCCGCGCTGGGGTCGCATTTGATTAGTGTGATTCTCGAACCCGATCCGCCGCCGGGAGAGTGGCCGGCGAACTACCCCGTCAAGGACGAACTACCCGGCGACAATCGGCAGGACTTCGCCATCGAAGTGGTGCGGACGCTGCCGGTTCTGATCGTTGACGGCGACCCGACGCCGCAACCGAAGCGCGGCGTCGATTTCTTGCGCCAGGCGCTGGAGGCGGGTGATCCAAAGCCCGTGGTGCAGGCGCATGTAGTGTCGATCAACCAATTCGATCCCGCTTTGGTGGCGAGCGGGGCCGCGTCAGCGCCCCGAGAAACACGGCCGCGCGTGTTGATCCTGCGCAACGTCGCTCGGCTGACGACGGCACGGCAGGAAGCCATCGCTCAGTTTCTCGCTGACGGTGGCGGCGTGCTGGTGACGCTCGGTCAGCGCGTCGAAGCCGATTCCTACAACGTGCCGCTGTATCGCGGCGGCAAAGGCTGGCTGCCGGCGCACCTGGACGGTATCGAGAGCGTCGTCGCGCATCCCGCACCAGGCGGCAGCGATCATCCGGCTCTGCGTCTGTTTCTGGACAAGCCGAAAGACGGACAAGGACCGTCTCGTTTTCCGCAGTTGGGCCGCGTTCGTTTCCGGCACTGGTGGAAGATGACGCCGCCGGGCCGCAATTCTTCCGGCGTGCAGGTCGCCGCTCTGCACACCACCGCCAACGACTATCCCTTCCTCGTCGAATGGATCGATCCCAATGGCGCCGGCCGGCTGCTGTTGTGCGCCGTGCCGCTCGACGATTCGTGGGGTGCGGAGTTGATCCGCGATGAGAGCTTCGTGCCGCTGGTTCACGAACTGGTCTACTACCTCGCCGGCGCACGGGCGGCGGAGTTCAATTTGGAGCCGGGACAACCGCTGCGCCATCGACTCGACAGCACCGGCGATCTGACGCAATACAAACTGCAAACGCCGCTGGGCGAGACAAAATCTCTCAGCACCAATTCCACCGACAAGAACGCCCTCCTCGCCGCCGTGGATCGTCTGCCGCAAGGGGCGATGTTGCGCATCGAGGACACGCGCGAGACGGGCGTGTATCGCTTGCACACGGCGGAGGGCGGCACGATTTATTACGTCGTGCGGCCGAAAAAAACCGAGGAATCCGACCTAACGCCGTGCGGCGACGAGGACCGGACCAAGGTGGCGGAGCTTATTCCCGGTCTGAAGTATCAGAACGACCGCGAGCAATTGGCCGAAGAGTGGATCAGCGCGAATCACCGACAGGAATTGTGGTGGTGGCTGCTGCTGGGATTGATCGCGCTCTTGTGCGCCGAGGTGTGGTTGACGCGACGGATTGTCAAGAATCGCTAACAGGTGGCGAGGATTACCTTTCGCCGGGATTCACGCCGAAGTCCTTATGTGGGAGAAGTATATAATAGAGCGTTCCCGATTTTGGGCTTTGATCTCTCACCTTTATGCAACTTTAGCGATCCTCAAGAGCTATTAATCCCGACCTCCTTGCATGTTCGACCCCCTTGTATGTTGAAACGGTCGAAACGAACAACATTGCAAGGGAAGCTTTTCCGGCTGCAGGCGGCTCTGACAGGTGAAGGGGTGGCTACTCGTCGTATTCCTTGCCGATGAGGCAGCTTTCGGGTACGATAGCGGCCAGTTGTGGGACTGAAGCACGTCGGTTCGGTTGGACGAGAGAGGGGGCGGCTGCTGCGGTTCTTCCACCTCTGCACCGCCGCCTGGCATCGAGGACGAAGAAAGCAACCCATGAACGGCGAGCCAATCAAATTCAAGCAACTCATCCCGCAACTGGTGGCTTCCTACCGCAGAGGGGAGTTAGTCCCTTTCATCGGGGCCGGGATGAGTCGGCCAGCTTGTACAGGCTGGGAGGACTTGATTATCGGCCTCGAAAAGAGGGCAGGTGAACCTGATAGCACGACCGAGAAGTGCAGAGACGTAGCATCTGAGAAATGCAAGAAGGCACCTACGCCATCTGAACTGATTCGACGTGCCGACCGGGCTGTAAAGCGTCTTCTTACTCGCGGTGAATCGTCTCTTCAGGAGGCGTGTCGGGAGGCGGTCATCGACCCGAACCACGGCAATGTGCCCCCGGCCCAAACGTTCGCTCTCGGGAAAACTTCTTGGTCATTGGTGCTGACCACGAACTATGACGACTGGTACGCCTCGTTAGCCTGCAACAAGCCTCGCGTCTTGGGTCGCGGCGTTCGGGACTGTCAGCAAGTCCTCTCCTCCCTGACCAGCAGCATGGCCCCCATCCTTTGGGCGTTACAAGGCTATCTCGGTGGGCAGTCCACCCGGCCCCGCCCGATCTCCTCCGATAATAAGTCCGAGTTGGCAAGGCAAGTAGTGGTCGGCCACCATCACTACCAGAAGGTCATCAACACCGAGCCACATTTCCGAAGGGCATTCGCTGACGTTTTCAGGCGGCGGTCGTTCTTGTTCCTCGGCTCGGGTCTGACGGAGGACTATCTAATCAACCTCTTCAGCGAAATCCTGCTGACCTATGGCCCCGGCCCTTTACCGCACTACGCCATGTTTAATGAAGAAGAAGCACGACGGCACGGCGACTTCCTTCAAGGCCGGCTTAACGTCACGCCCATCGTCTTCCGAGGCCACGGCGAACTCCCCGAGCTGCTGAACGAGCTTTCCGAAGCGTGTTCCGCGAAGCGGCTAACTTCGCTCCCATCGACCAGGCTTGAGGAGCAATATCTTCTTTCCGGGGCGTCTCATCCGCCCGCCCGTCTCGTGCTCGGATGGAAAGAGTTGACTCGCCCCGGTGAGGGAACGTGTACGGCCTTCAGCGCAGGCAAGGAGGAAGATCGGCTCAAACTCGGAAGGCAGGGCGTGAGTTTCTTGAAAACCCACTATGCGACCATCCCGGAAGCTGAGTGGAAGTTTAAACAGGTGTCTGACTTCATCTACCAATTCGGTAGTGAGCCAGTTTTCGCTGTCGCGGCGAGGACCGAACCGACTGACGCCAAGGATTTGCGTAAGATCGCACCGTCCATCCGAGAGTTGCTCGCCGTGGCTTCCGGTATGGGAAGGCAGGTGGTCGTTACCGGCCTCATCGCCGCGGGGCCGGACAGGAAGTGGCACGCGGTCTTTTCCCTCATCGAAATGCTCAAGGGTGCCCGGATCGCAGCAGCGAGGGAGTTAGGCGAGCAATGTCCCTCGTTGGTCATCAGCGTCCTCGATCCTGCCGTATGGTTCCCACTGCAGGCCCAGAAGATCAACGTCGAGGACATCTTGTCAAGTCCGAATCTACGGTTCTGGGCCGAAATCAGGCCCCAACAGGGGGAGGACAGCCGGTTGCTTTGTATCAAGTCCGAGGAAGAGACCGTTGCGGCAGTTGCCCGCCTCTTTGGTTTCCTCCCGGATACGGCGGGATGGGAGGTCAAGGTTCACCCCCGGCCTACGCCTGATGCAGCCCCCCAACCGTTGGCCGAGTGCTGGAACCACGATCTCGGCTCCATCGGCGTCGTGCATGGATCTACTGTATTCTTCCGCGAAAAGGCACGAGCTACAACCTGACGCCCGCATCTTCTGCCTCGTCGGAAAACAAAGGGGAAAACAAAGGAAGGGAAAAAGGTGCCAGGAACGTTGTTTGTCTTCACGGCAGTCCCAAGGCCGCCTTGAGGCAGTCGTCGAGTTTCTGTAGCAGGCCGACCGACAGCTTGCCGATGACTTTGCCGACGCGATCCGCGCTCATCGTGACCAGGTGCAGACAAGTGACGACGGAATCTTGCACGAGGCCCGTTGCTTGTCCCTCGACGATGGCGGCTTCGCTCAACAGGTTTGCCGCGTCCGACGCCAGCGCCAGATTCGTCGTGACCTCGGCGACGATGACATGGCGAAGTTTCGGGTTGTAGACATCGCTCTGCACGACCACGACGGGGCGTTTCTTGCCTCTGCCGCCGGCCGCGTGCGGGAAGCGAGCTAGGGCGACATCGCCGCGAGTCAGGTTCATTGGTCGTCGCCCTGATAAGCTTCCATTCCCTCCCAGCCCAAGGCGTCGGCATCCTCCGCCGCGAGCCGGTCCATCTCGTCATCGCTCCAAGGGCTGTCGTCGTATCCCAAGCCGCGCAAACTCTCGAACACATCGGCGCACACAACCACCATTTCCGTGCCCTCTTCGTTCAGGCGCACGGGTTTCCCGCCGCGGACAGCGTCCATCTGTTCTTTGCTGAGTTCCATAGTATGGCTCCTTGCCCGCATCCTATCCGACCGGCACAGCTTGTGGCAAGCTGCGACATGAGGAAAAGCGGTGTCGGTTCTTTTTTTTCGCCCCACCTGCGCGAAAAAGAGAACGGACACCGCTTTTCCTGGATGGCACCGATTCGCTCCTACCCGCTTTACGGCTCCGCCAGCTGCTTCTCCAACTCAGCCCAGCGGAAATCGAGGCGACTGGGGAGAAGCCGGAGCAAATCGACAATTGAAGTCCTAGGCGCGCTTCGCGTATCATGGCAACGCTCCTTGGCGAGAAACGCCTGGGAAGAGACGATCGTGGACGCGAATCGCCGTGAGACAAGGCGGGTTGATCGGAGTAGGTGTCATGTTCTCCTGGAAACTGCCGTTTGATCTCGGTGACATCCTGCTGACACCGCAGGGCGCCGGCCTGCCTCCCGCGCTGCAAGCGACGCTTCTCGCCGCCGTCTGCCTGATACCGCTGGCGCTGGTGCTGTGGCTGTATCGCTATGAAATGCAGCTTGTGGCGCGAACCACGGCTATTGGTCTACTCTGCCTGCGCGTGAGCGTGCTGGCTCTGCTGCTCATCCTGGTGTGCTTGCAACCCATCTACGGCCGGACGCGCAGCGATGGTCTGCCCGGTTACGTCCTTGTGGCCGTGGATCGCTCCGACAGCATGGACGTGGCCGATGGCCAGCGGCCGCCGGTCGAAAAGCTGCGCCTGCGCTGCGCCCTCAAACTGGCGAACGGCATCTGCACCGACGCGCAGCTCGATGGCTGGATCGCCGATTACGAACAAAAAGGGTCGCCGCAGTGGGTGAAGCCGAATGAGCCGCGCGAAGTGGAGAAGGAACGTCGAACCGCGCACGATAAACTGTGTGCCCGCGTCGATGAGCTGACACGCAGTCAAGCCGCCGAGCGCATCCTGAGCGCTGAGGGTGTGCGCCTGTTGCCGGCGTTGACGGCGAAACATGACGTGGAACTGCTCGGCTTTCATCGGGAAGCCTGGGAGCTGAAAGCGGATCAACTCGATGAATTATTCCGCCCCTCCGCCGATAGAACCGCCGCCGCCTTCACCGATCTGCGTCTGCCGCTGACGCGGGCGCTGGAACGCTCCGGACCGAGACAGGGGCACGTTCTCGGCATCGTCTTGTTGACCGATGGCCAGCACAACAGCGGCGAACCGCCGACAACCAAGGCGCGCGAACTCGGCGAGCGCCATCTGCCGATTTATCCGATCGCGCTGGGAGCGCGGCAGCCGCCGCCGGACGCGGCGATGGTGTCCGTGCAAGCGCCGAACGCCGTCTTCAAGGATGTCGATACGTCCATTGAGGCGACGTTCAAAATCACCGGCCTCCCGGCTCAGGATTTCCTCGTCGAACTGCACCGCGTTGAGGCGAACCGGCAGCGTCAGCTGCCGGGTGGGAACGTGCTGGCCGAGCGCGTCGTGCATCACGACGGCAAGGACCGCACCTACACCGAGAGCTTTCCCGTGCGGATGGATGAGGTCGGCAGGCAAACGCTCCTGGCCACGGTGCGGCCGGTCAACCCCGACACGAAAGAGACGCACGCCGACAACAACAGCCGGGCAACAACCGTCAGCGTCGCCGACGACAAGGCCAACGTGCTGCTGATTGACGGCGAGGCACGTTGGGAGTATCACTATCTCGCCACCGCCCTCCAGCGCGATCGCACCCTGAAAGTCGAAAGCGTCGTTTTCCATCAGCCGCGCCTTGAGGCGAACCGGCAGCGTCAGCTGCCGGGTGAGAATATGCTAGGTTCGCCGCACCAACAGTTGCCGGCCGGCGCCGACGCCCTGTCCGAGTTCGATTGCATCGTCCTCGGCGATGTCGGCGTCGAGCAGTTGCCGTTGGCGGAGCGGCAACGGCTGGAGAAATACGTCGCCGAGCGCGGCGGAACCCTGGTGATTCTGGCCGGCAAACGCTTTATGCCGTTGGCTTATCCGGAAATCGACGCCAACGGCCAATCCGATCCGCTCCGCAAGCTATTGCCCATCGAGTCGCCGCGCATCGTCGCGCCGGTCGAGGGATTTCCGCTGACACTGACGCAGATCGGCAGAGAGACGAAATTTCTGGAGATGGACGCCGACCCGGCCAAGAGCGCTTCCATCTGGCATGATTTGCCGCGGCACTTTTGGGCCGTCGTCGGTCAAGCCAAGCCGGGAGCGACGACGCTGGCCTATGTCGCCGACGGTGAAGAGAAACGAGAAGCAGGGGAAACGGAGAATCAAGCGGCGCTGATCGTCATGCAGAATTACGGATTCGGCCGGGTGCTTTTTGTCGGACTCGACAGCACTTGGCGTTGGCGCTATCGTGTCGGCGATGCCTACCACCATACATTTTGGGGCGCGGCCATTCGCTGGGCGGCGTCGGACAAACCGTTGATGACCGGCAACGATTACCTCCGCTTCGGCACACCGCAGCCGATTTACGGGCGCGAGGACGAGGTCAAAATTGTCGTCCGTCTCAATGAGGAGCTAGGCCCGCTCAAGCCCGATTTGCTGGCGGCGGCGCGTATTCTTCGAGCGGGCAAAGCCGGCGAGACCGACAAGACCGTCGCTCTGGTGCCGCTTAGCCGCCGACCTGCCCAGCCTCGTGTGTTGGAGGGCCGCCTACGCGATCTGCCGCCGGGAGAATACGACATCGAATTATCGATGCCCGATTACGCCGACAAGCTATTGGCGAAGTCGGGACCATCGGGCAAACCCAACGTCGGCGAACCCGGCAAACCGCTGCGCGCGCACTTCACGATCCGGCCGCCCGAAAGCAAGGAAATGATCGATCTAGCGACGCGCTGGCCGCTTTTGGAGGAGATCGCGGCCAAGAGCGGCGGCAAGGTGTTCGCGCCCGAAGACGCCGGCAAACTGGTCGATTTGCTCGTCAAGCAATCGGTGCCGTTCAGCGAACGATACGAGCAGAAATTATGGCAGTGGTGGGTTCTGTTGGTGCTGGTGTTGGCGTTTTTGACTGTCGAATGGGCCGGACGCAAACTAGCGGGTTTGCCATGAGAGATTCAGGCGTGCCGGACGCGCCGAAGAATGCGGCCACGCACGCTGGATTGTCCGCCGCCGCGCAGCGCGGGGGGTAGACAATGCGAAATGCGGAATGCAGAATGCAGAATGAAAATCAATTCTGCATTCTGCCTTCTGCATTCCGCGTTGATATTCATGTCGCTCGGCTGTGCTTCGCTCCGTTCGCGCTCTGTCGATCGTCGTCCGCCGCCTCCCGCCGCGCCGGCTCAAGCGGGGCAAACGGATCGTACTGCCGCGCCGACGATGTATCCCGTCCGCGAGGAATTGAATGTAGTCTATGGCCATGCCGGCGGCGAAGATTTGCAACTCGATCTCTTTGCTCCCAAGGATGTACCGGGGCCGTTTCCGGCGCTGGTCATTCTCCACGGCGGCGGATGGTCCAAAGGCTCGCACGAACTGTTTCGCCCCATCGCCGCCGGCTTCGCCGCGCACGGCTACGTCGCCGCCACGGTCGGCTATCGCTTTGCGCCGCGGCACAAGTTTCCCGCTCAGATCCAGGATGTCAAGTGCGCCGTGCGCTGGCTCCGCGCCAACGCCCAACGCTATCCGATCGATAGTGAGCGCATCGGCACCCTGGGATTCTCGGCCGGCGGCCATCTGGCTTTGTTGTTGGGTATGACAGAGGCGAAGGACGGTTTGGAGGGCGATGGCGGCAATGCCGGTCAATCCAGTAGCGTCCAAGCCGTCATCAACGTATCGGGTCCGACGGACCTAACGCGGCCGGGCTGGTCGCCCCCCATCGAGGGAGTGATCGCCGACCTGCTGGGCGGCAGCCGTCAGCAGATGCCCGGCGTCTATTGGGCGGCGTCGCCGTTGGCCTACGTCCATCGCGGTGCGCCGCCGGTGCTGACCATCCACGGCACCGAGGATCCGGTTGTTCCCTACGAGCAGGCCGAACTCCTGCACACCTCTCTCCGTAAAGCGCGCGTCCGTTCGCGGCTGACGCCGCTGCACGGCAAGGACCACGGCGAAAACTGGACCCCGCAGAATCAGCAACGCAATGCGACGGCGATTCTGGATTTTCTCGACAAGAACCTCCGTGGAACCTAGTCCACCCGGCAGCGTTAGCTGCCGGTTCGCCAACACCCGGCGACTATCTGGCGAACCGGCAGCGTTAGCTGCCGGGTGGGCGAGAATCCGCAGCCATACTCCTAAACAAGACGCCCTCTTTGTCCCACCGCCTTCTTACGATATAATCCAGCCGTTGCGCCGATTTCGTTTCTCCGCCGTTGAGAATGGCATGAAGATTGTCCTCTATCCGCATCCCGCTTTACGTCATCCGGCCAAGCCGCTGACCGCCATCGATAAACAGGTCCACCTGGACGCCGGCCGGATGCTCGAATTGATGTACGAGAACAAGGGTCTCGGCCTGGCTGCCAACCAGGTCTTCTTGCCCTATCGCATCGTCGTCCTCAATCCGACCGGCGATCCGCAGCAGCGCGACAAGGAAGAAGTGCTGCTCAATCCGGTCGTGCTGGAGCGCAAAGGCACCCTCGAGGGCGAGGAGGGTTGTCTGAGTTTTCCCGGCCTGTTTCAGAAGATTCGCCGGGCCAAGACCGTCATCGTGACGGCGTACAATCTGCGCGGCGAAGTCGTCGAGAAGAGCGTCAGCGATTTGGAATCGCGGCTGTGGCAGCACGAAGTCGATCATCTCGACGGCATTCTGTTCATCGACAAGTTGGGCACCATCGGCCGCCTGGCCAGCCGCAACGCCCTCAAGGAGTTCGAGCAGGATTTTCAGCGCGGCCAACAGAAGGGCGAAATCCCGACGACGACCGAACTGGAACGCATCCTCAAGGAGCGCTCAGCGGCGATGGACGAGAACGGCCAACCGCCGCCGTCGCCGGACGATGTTCCGCCCATTTAACCTACGGATAATCGCTAATGCGTCTCGTTATGATGGGCACCGGCTTGTTCGCCGAGCCGACCCTGGAAGCGCTGTTGGCTGGTCCGCATCCGGTCGTCGGCCTGGTGACGCAGCCCGACCGCGCCGCCGGCGCAGAGCGCGGCTCGACGCGGCAGACCGGACGCGGTATGAAGAACATCGCCACGGAAAAAGGTATTCCCGTCCTCCAGCCGGAGAGCATCAACACGCCGGAAGGCGTCGCTGCTCTGCGGGAATTGCGGCCGGATTTGCTCGTCGTTGCTGCTTATGGTCAGATTCTCTCTCGTGATTTGTTGGCGGTGCCGCCGCACGGCGGCATCAATGTCCACGCCTCGCTGTTGCCGAAATTCCGCGGCGCCGCGCCCATCGCCTGGGCCATCTACCACGGCGAAACGCAAACCGGCGTCACCATCATCAAAATGTCGGTTTCTCTCGATGCCGGCGACATGCTGGCGCAGGAAGCCATCGACATCGGAGCCGAGGAGACAGCGGGCGAAGTCGAGGCGCGGCTGGCGCCGCTGGGCGCGCGGCTGGCATTGCAGGTGATTGAGCAGATTCAGAACGGTACCGCGCAGGGCCGCAAGCAAGACCAGAGCCAGGTGACGAAGGCGCCGAAGCTGAAAAAGGAAAATGGATTGATCGACTGGAGCCGCACGGCCGAGCAGGTGTGCAATCAAATCCGGGCGATGCAGCCGTGGCCGACCGCTTATACTTTCTGGCATCGCGCTGGCCAGGAACCGCTTCGACTGATCGTAACCCGCGCCACGGTTTCAACGGTTGGATCTCCGCCGGGATACGAACCGGGGAATGTCTTGGTCGGCGCGGCAGCACCCTCTTTGTGGGTGGCGGCTGGCTCGAATACGGCGGTCGATATTCGCGAACTGCAACCGGCCGGCAAACGACGCATGACGGCCGAGGAGTTTCTGCGCGGCCGCAAACCGCAAGCCGGCGATCGCTTTGGCCCGGAGACGCCATGAAGCGAGCGCTGCCGACATTCCGCGCGGCCGCCCACAACGCCCGCAGTCTCGCTCTGCAAATCCTGCTCGATTGCCGCAAACATGACGCCTTCGTTGGGGAAATCCTTGATCGCCAGTTGGCCGCGCATCCGCTTTCCGCCGCCGACCGCCGGCTCGTCACGCAACTGGTTTACGGCGTCCTACGCCGCCGCGGCACGCTGCGCGCACTGCTGCAACCGCTGGTCAATCGTCCCGCTCATCAGGTCGAATCGTGGCTGTGGGACGCTCTTTCGCTGGGCGCCTGCCAACTCGCTCTGCTTACGCACGTCCCCGCCCATGCCGCCGTGCATGAAACTGTCGAACTGGCTGTCTCCTTCGGCCGTCCCGCCGCGCGCGGCTTCCTCAACGGCGTCCTCCGGCGCGTGGCCGAATTGATGACCGACGAGCGCACGATGACACCCGCGGCTGACGCGCTGCCGCTGGAACACGGCGAATATCGCCGCCTATCTCGCCCTATGCTTCCCGATCCGGCGACGCATCCGCAAGAATATCTCGCCGCCGCGTTTAGCTTGCCGGACTGGCTGGTTCAGCGCTGGCTACCGCGCTACGGCGTCGTGGAGTGCCAGCGTCTCGGCTTTTGGTTCGCCGGACCCGCGCCGCTGACATTGCGTTGTCAGCCGTTGCGCTGCCCGCGCGAACATCTGTTGGCGGCGCTGCGCGATGCCGGCCATGACGCCCAAGCCGGCGAGCATCCGCAAGCGATCCGGCTGCGCGAATCCGGCCCGATCCGCGATCTGCCCGGCTACGCGGACGGCTGGTTCAGCGTGCAGGACGAATCGGCCATGCGTGTCGCCTCGGCGTTGGCGCCCGAAGCCGGTGAAACCATCCTCGATCTGTGCGCCGCTCCCGGCGGCAAAACGACGCATCTAGCCGAATTGATGGGAAACATTGGCCGTATCGTCGCCTGCGACGTAGACGAGCAACGCTTGCGAATCGTCGCCGATCTGGCCTCCCGGTTAGGACTGTCGAGCGTCGAAACGTGTCATCTGCATGGCGAACATGGTCCGCACGGTTCGTTCGATCGCGTATTGGTCGATGTGCCGTGCAGCAACACCGGCGTCCTCGGCAAACGTCCCGAAGCGCGTTGGCGTCTGCGTCCGGGTGATCTGCGGCAACTTGTGGCATTACAAACGCGCTTGCTCCGCACGGCCGTTCAATGCGTCCGTCCCGGCGGCGCGATTGTCTATTCAACATGCAGCATCGAACCGGAGGAGAATCGGCAAGTCGTCGAAAGCGTGCTGCGCGAATCGCCGAGTTTATGTCTGCAGGCGATGGAGGACGCGGTGCCCGGCCAGCCGGCCGATGGCGGATTCTGGGCACGTCTGCGGCGAAATGGGTAAGCGAGGGAGGGAGCGGAAGCAAAGCAGAAGGCTACCGAGATTGCGATTAAGTGTTCGCCCCGCCTAGCCGATGAATCCTCGATAGAGGACTTTCTCTTTCGAGTGCGGAGACGGCGAGTCATGGCGGCGATTCCATGCGGCTCGGATAATCTCCCGGACAACCGGAGCAATGAACAATCCTACCGCTTGTTGCTCCGCCGGCTTACATTGGCTCTGCTGGCGATGGGCGTCCTCTGGCGTCTCGTGCGTTATCTGCTGCGCTTCCCCATTTGGGACGATGAAGCGTTCATTTGTCTTAATTTCCTGGAACTAGATTATCTCGGTTTGACGCGCGAGCTTCGCAATTGCCAGGTGGCACCGCTTCTGTTTCTGTGGGGCGAACTGACTTCGCTGCGTCTATTTGGCGCTTCGGAATTATCGCTGCGTCTGCTGCCGTTCTTGGCGGGGATGGCGTCGCTGTTTTTGTTCTGGCGGCTGGCGCAGCGAACGCTGCCGCCCCTGGCGCGGACGATTGCCGTCGGTTTTCTCGCCGTCGCCATTTGGCCAGTATCGATGGGCGCTTTCACCAAGCCGTATGCGCTCGATCTATTCGTGTCGTTGTTGCTGCTGTTGCCCGCCGTCCGTTGGCTGCAACAACCCCAACAATTGCGCTGGCTGATTCTGCTGTCCCTGGCGACGCCGTTGGCGCTGTTCAGTTCGTATCCCGTCGTCTTCGTGGCCGGTGCGGTCAGCCTGGCACTGATCGCAACCGCTTGGCGACAGGGATGGAAAGCGCGGCTATTGTGGAGCATCTACAATGTCGTGCTGCTCGCCGCTTTCCTGGGCCACTATTCCATTGCCGGCCAGAGCCAACTTCACTCGCCGGACAAAGGCGCGACGACCGAACAGGGCATGCGCGATTTCTGGGCTGAGGGTTTTCCGCCGTCCTCGCCGCTGGCCCTGGCGAAATGGCTGATCTTGGCACACACCGGGCAAATGATGGCGTTTCCCATCGGCTCGCAGGATGGCGGCAGTTCGCTGACAACGCTTCTGTGCCTGGTGGGTGCTTGGCATTTCTGGACTTCGGGTCGCCGCGCTCTACTGGTTCTGTGTGCCGGTCCCTTCGCCTTGGGACTTCTTGCGTCGGTGCTGCACCGCTATCCGTATGGCGCCTCGTGCCGCATCTGCCAGCACATCGCTCCCGCCGTCTGCCTCAGCGCCGGCATGGGAGCGGCGGTCCTTTTGGAGCGCCTTCGCTCTACGACCCTCCACCGCCGCGGCATCATTGCTGTCTGCTTCCTGCTGTTGCTCGTCGGCGTCTGCGGTATCGTCCGCGACGTGGTCCACCCCTACCGCTCCGTGGAGGCGTTGTGGATACGCCAAGTCATGCAAGCATTCGCTGCCCAGACGCGCTCGGGCGCTCCCATCGCGGTTCTGGACAAACGCGAAGACATGGATTTTCTCTTCCGCTGGTATCTGGAACAGTACGGCGATCGCGTCTCGTGGGGCGGCCAGATCGATTGGGACAAGGCCAAGGCGAGAGGCGAATTGTTTTGTCTGCATTACGATTACCACAAGCTGAGCGCTCCGGAGCAAATGCCTCTCGCTCCCACGCGCGAACCGATAAATCTGCCCATTGGGGCGACGTTTCAACCCGATCCGAGCCAGCAAGCGTGGATTCTGGCGAGCGGCGTTATCGATACCGGCGTGCCGCCCGATTGGCGTTTCCCCGTCAAGCACCTCCATCAAATGCGTTTGGTTTTGAAAGGGCGAACCGGCAGCGTTAGCTGCCGGGTGGAACTACCCGGCAGCTAACGCTGCCGGTTCGCTACGCAGGCACCCCTCCACGCCTTCACTTCTTCTCAGACAATGTCGTTGGTACAATCTGTCGCGGGAATTGAATCGTCTTATAATCTGTTAGCAGCGGTGGTTCCTCCCTGGCGGAAAGGAGCATGGCCCGATGTCTCTGCACAAACGAATAACGATTCTCAACTCGCTGGTGGTTTTGATGGCGGTAGGATTGGCGGCGGGATGCTTTTCTCGCAATTCTTCGACCGTCCCCGATGAGGAATCCAACTCCGAGGCCGGGAAGGAGCGTTTGACGGAAATGACGCCGGAAATCCGCGAGGTGGTAAAGGCCAACAGCGACTTCGCCTTCGCTCTTTATGCTCGGCTGGCCAAGGACAAACGCGGGGAAAACCTGTTTTTCTCTCCCTATTCGCTGTCGAGCGCCCTGACATGGCCGCCGAGGGAGCCAGGAGCGAGACCGCCGAAGAGATGGGCAAGGTTCTCCGCTATCCCGACAGCGCGCGGCACACGGGCGGCGATCCCACGCTGCCGTGGGACATGGGCCGCGTTCACACCGGCATGGCAGCGCTGAACGATCATTTCGCCGCCGGCGGCCGACCCGCTCCGCGAGCGATCCGCGCCAAGCTCGAAACGCTGCGGCAACAACTCAAGGACGCCAACGAGAAGACGAAGAAACTCGGCCATAGCGGTCAATTCGCCGAATCTAAAATCTCGCACGAGAAAGCCGCACAACTCGCCGCGGAGATCAACCAATTGCAAGTGCGCTACGATCAATATGAGCTGCGCATCGCCAATGCTCTGTGGGGCGAGAAGACGTATGCGTTCCGGCAGGCATACCTCGATGCGCTGAATAAGCACTATCACAGCGGTAGCTTTTTCCCTGTCGATTTCAAGAATGATTTCGACGATGCCCGCCATCGTATCAACGCCTGGGTGGAGAAGCAGACTCACAACCGCATCAAAGACATCCTTCCGCCGAACGCCCTCGATGAAGAGGCCAAAAAACTCGTTCGCTTGATTCTGACCAACGCGATTTATTTCAAGGGCGAATGGGCCGAGATATTTCCCACCGAGGCGACCAAGGACGATGATTTCCTGCTGGCCGACGGCAAGAAAGAGCGTGTGCCCATGATGGCGCATCACTATATGAAATCCGCCCGCTACGCCGCCTTCCGAGGCGATGGCACACTCTTCGACACGCCCGCGCGCATTCAACTAGGCGAGAACGATGCGACAAAACTCTATCCCGATGACAGTGGTTTCCAAATGTTGGAACTGTCGTATAAGGGAGGAGAGGTGTCGATGATCCTAATGGTGCCGCGTTCGGTCAACGGTCTGGCCGCGCTGGAGAAAAAGCTGAACGGCGCGGATCTGCATAGCTGGATCGGCAAGATGGCGAATCGGAATGTTGACGTTTTCGTGCCGCGATTCAAGCTGGAGACGAATTACAGCATGGTAGGGCGCGCTCAAGGAAATGGGCATGGCGCGAGCGTTCGTCGATCCTCGTCAGCCGAATGGCGCTCAGTTCGATGGCATGTCGGCGAGTTCGGACCCCGCCCAGAAATTGTATATCTCGGAGGTGCTGCACAAGGCGTTCGTGGAGGTCAACGAAAAAGGCACCGAGGCGGCGGCGGCCACGGCCGTCCTCATGAAAGCGGGGTCTGCCGCTCCCATCAGCGTGCCGTTCACGCCGGTCTTCAAAGCCGATCGGCCGTTTGTGTTTCTGATTCGTGACATGAAAACGGGTAGTATTCTGTTTGTGGGGCGAATGATGAACCCCAAAAAGATTTAACCACAGAGACACAGAGACACAGAGAAGAAAATAATCTGATTTCTTCTCTGTGTCTCTGTGTCTCTGTGGTTAGTCCTGCTCGCTGGGTCTATCCAGTAGTCGAATCAACTCGCCGGCCGTCTTGAGCTTGTCCAATTCCCAGCACACCGCCAGAATGCGATCGGCTCGGTCCTTGCCGTAGTGCGGCTCGACCATCGTGCGGAACTTGTGTTCGACTTCGGCATCGGTCATCGGATTGTGGCATGGCCGCGCGGAAATTCGACTTCGCGCACCAGCTTGCGGCCATTACTCAGCGTCACGGTCAGACGATTGGGAATGCCGCGCGGATAGCGCTCGTTGAGGGCGGCATCGCGGTGAACCTTGATCTTGGCGACGAGAGCGAGCAGAGCCGCATCGGTGAAGCGCGACGGCGCGAACTGCGCATCGGTGACGGCGCCGTCCATGAGAGCGACGGCGGTGCAGTAGGGCAGACTGTGATCGGCGGTCTCGCGCGTTTGCGGACGCCATTTCTCCGGATCTTTGCCGATGATGTCCACGGCGGCGTTAAACGTGTGGATGTCGAGCGATTGAATCTTTTGTGGATCGCCAATCTCCGTTCGCAGTTGCAAGGCGGCGTCGATGGCGCTCTGCGAGTGATACTCGGCCGGCCAATATTTGATGTACGTTTGGTTAATCATAAACGGCCGCGTCGCGCCGTCGCCGAGTGCGGGTAACTCGAAAGATCCCGTCAGCAGTTTCATGATGCCGGTGTCGCCCTCGAAGATGGGAGCGGGTCCGGTCATGCCCTCGGCGGCGAGCAGGGCGGCGAAGACGCTGTTGTGCGCCGCGTTGGCGAAGGCGCAGCCCTTCCACATGCTCAACTCGCCAGAGCGCGTCTGCCGCAGTGCGACGTTGCAGACGCCGGCCAATCCCAGCGCGTGCGTCGTCTGGGCGGCGTCGAGACCGAGCAGCTTGCAAGTGGCGGCGCACGACGACAGCGCGCCGTAGGTGACGTGATCGAAGCCATGCTTGCGCAGACTGGCGGCGTCGCACAGGCGGCACTGAATCTCGTAAGCCAACACCGCCGCGGTGATGAGAGCGGGACCGCCGGCCTTCACCATGTCGCCGACGGCCAGCACCGCCGCCAAGTTATCGCTGGGATGGGCCGGCTCCAGTGACAAGTAGGTGTCATTGTAATCGAGATAGCGGATGAGCAGACCGTTGACGAACGTGGCCCATTCGACGCTGCTTGCGCCGCCGCCGAGCATGGCGGCTCCTGGCTCGCCGCGCACGCGCAGGCGCACCGCCGCGCAATCGTGTATGCCTCGGCATCCAGAGCGCCGGCGGCGGTGGCCAGCGAATCGATGAAGCGACGTTTGACCTCGTGGACGGTCTCGGCCGGCAACTGCTCGAAGCGAAGCCGGCAACCGTAATCGGCCAGCCGATTTGCGAGAGGATGTGGAGTCATGATTATGGTTCGTTTAGCCGCGACCCGAAGGGGAGCGCGGATGCGCTCCCCTTCGGGTCGCGGCTAAACGGGAAATTAATCTCGTTACTCGTTGGCCTTGAGCTTTTTTTGCACTTCTTCCTTGCGTTTGCGTTCGCGTTTGCTGTCGCCGGCGGATTCCACGCCCTTCTTCCACACGGCCACGGCCTCCGACTTCTCGCCCAGCGCCATCAGCACGTCGCCGAGATGATCGAGAATTTCGATGGACTCGTCCTCGTCATCCGGCTGCACGGCTTGTTGCAGATACTTCTTCGCCTCCTGATATTTCTTCTGCTTGAACAGCACCCAACCGAGACTATCGAGGTAGGCGCCGCGATCCTTGATCTGCTCCGGCTTGAGTTGAGGATTGTCCTTTTGCCGTTGTTTGCGGTCCTCCTCAAGAGCCTTGCGGATTAGTTTCTCCGCTTCGGTCAGATTCATGTCGTGGTCCGCCCAGATGTAGCCGAGATCGTTGTTGTACTTGGGATTGTCCGGCTCGGTCGCCAGCAAATTCTTGAGCTGCTCGGCGGCCTTATCGACCTGTCCTAACTCGATGTACACGCCGCTCAGCGCATAAGCCACGTCGTCGAGCAACTTCTTCTGCTCCTTCTTTTTGAGGTCGAGCTGCTTCTTCTGGTCCTTCTTTTTGAGATCGTTGTCATTCTTGATTCGCTCGAACTCGTCCTCGTAATCCTTCTTGATTCGCTCGATCTCGTCTTCGTAAACCTTGAGCGCCTCCTTGTTCTTGCCGGCGATGCGGTAAATCTTGCCTTTGAGATCGAGTACGAGCAAGCTATTCGCCTGGTCCTTGTCCTTGAATTGGTCGTCGATTAGGCTGATGGCTCGTTTCACTTCGCCCTGTTGGGCGATGGCCATGGCCTGATCCTCGAAGACATCCAGGAGAAAGAGGGCGAGGGTTTGGCGTTCCTTGTCGGCCTCTTTGTCCGATTCGCCTTGCAAACTCTGCAGCGTTTCCCCAAGGATTTCGTTGGCGCGGACTTCGGCGCACAGTTTTTCCGCCTGCACATAGCGTTTGTTGATGAGAGCGGCGGCGATCAATCCCCGATAAGCGGAGACAAGTCCTTGGGTGCTGCGCAGTTGTTTGGCCTGCTCGCGATGCAAACGATAGAACGTCTCGGCGGCGTTGTAGTCTTTCACCTGCACGGAGACGGTTCCCAGAATGAGGGTGGCGTTATAGCTGAAAGGCTGCGGCGTTTCGCGGGCCATGCGCGCGGCCTCGGCCACGCGCTTCTTGGCGACGTCCTTGTCCTGGAGCAAGGACAGCACTTGATGGCGCAGGGGATCTTTGCCGGTGATGTCGTTGAGTTTGAGAATTTGCTGGCGCAGGTTGGCGTCGCGCTCCTCGGCTTGGACCAACGCCGCCGGCGGCACACAGGCCAGCACGATCAGCGCCGTCATGGTTCGTCGTAATGTCGTCGGCAATGTTCGCATGGTTCGCTCTCCGCTTGCACCCTGGCCCGCGATGCCTCGCCCGTCCACTCCGGGACACAAGGGGGCCTACTTCTTGCCCATCGTAGCCAAATTGGCGATTTGATGCCACGGCAACCGGCACGAGATGCTTTGCCAGCCCGCAGCGCCAGCAAGGGATGTGCCTTGCTGGCGCTGCGGGCTGGCAAAAAGTTTCAAAGGGTTGCCGCGGCGGCCAAGCGTGGAGCGCGTTGGCGATCGAGAATTTCGCGCACCTTGCGGGCCAGGGTGGCGGGCGTGAACGGTTTGTGCAATAACTGCACGCTGTCGGCGGCGACGCCGTTGCGGACGACGGCGTCATCGGTGTAGCCGGAGATGTACAGCACTTGGGTATCGGGCCGCAACACGGCCACGCGGTCGGCCAAGTCGCGGCCGCTGAGGATCGGCATGACCACGTCCGTCACCAGCAGATCGATCGGACCATCATGGCTCTGGCAGATGGAAAGAGCCTCCGCGCCGTGCGCCGCTTCCAGAACCGTGTAGCCGTGCTTGCCCAGGACGATGCGGGCCAAGTTGCGCAACATCTCCTCGTCCTCGACGAGCAAGATGGTCTCGCGTCCGGTAGGAACAGCGTCGCGCCGCTCGCCCGGCGTCGGCGTCGGCGTCTGAATGCCTTCGACGCGCGGCAGCTCAATGCGGAACGCCGCTCCCGCGCCGCGGCGCTGTCCACGGAGATACGGCCGCCCGACTGTTGGACGATGCCATAGACGGTGGCCAAACCCAGACCCGTGCCCTTGCCCACTTCCTTGGTCGTGAAAAACGGCTCAAACAGATGAGCGCGGGTGTGTTCGTCCATGCCGTGGCCGGTGTCGCGCACCGTCAGCACGATGCAGGGCGGTTCGTTGCGCGTCTCGATGGTCAGCCGGCCGCCTGTCGGCATGGCATCGCGGGCGTTGACGACCAGATTGACCAACACCTGCTCCAGCTGATTGCGGTCAGCCTTGATCGGACCCAATGCCGCCGCGAGATCCGTCCGCAAACGGATGTCCTCGCCGATGACGCGGCGGAGCATCGGCTCCAATTCGCTGACGACCGTGTTCAGATCGAGTACCACAGGCATGAGCAGCTGTTTGCGGCTGAAGGCGAGCAGCTGGCGCGTCAGAGCGGCGGCGCGCTCGGCAGTGGTGCGGATGGCACGCGCCGCCTCGTGCAGGGAATCGTTCTGGTGCGTCTGCTCCAGCAGCAGCGTACCGTAGCCCATGATGACGGTGAGCAGGTTGTTGAAATCGTGGGCGACGCCGCCGGCCAATCGGCCGACCGCTTCCATTTTCTGCGCTTGCCGCAGCTGCTCCTCCAGCCGTTTGTTCTCGGTGATGTCGCGCGAGATGCCGAACGTGCCGATGATCCGCCCTTCGGCGTCGCACAACGGCGACTTGGTCGCCAGCACCCAGCGTTCACGGCCCTGGACATCGACTACCAGTTCTTCTTTGCCGATCAGCGGCTTCCCTGTCTGCATTAGCACTTGTTCGTCCGCCTGAGTCCGCCGCGCGAAGTCGGCGTCGAAGAAGTCGAAATCGCTCTTGCCGACCGCTTCGGCGGGATCGCTCAGACCGTGCAGGGCCGCCTTGGCTTTGTTGATGCGCGTAAAGCGACTCTCCGCATCCTTGAAGTAAATGCAATCCGGCAGGTTATCCATTAAGCTGTGCAACAGATGGCGCTCGTGCAGCAGCGATGCCTCGAACGTCTTGCGTTCGCTGATGTCGCGGGCCGTGATGAGGCCAAGCGTTTTCGGCCGGGCGTGTAGGCGCGTCACGGTCAGATTGACCGGCAGCCATACGCCTTCGGTGTGATGGCGGAGGAGAAAATCTTCCTGCGAATGAAACAGGCCGGTGCGTTGAAAAGCGTGGCTCAGCCGATGCAAACCGCCGGGAGTGGAGGAACGGAACAAGTGGGTCGTCTGCATGCCCAGCAGTTCGGCGTGCGAGAAGCCGCTCAGCCGCTGCGCCATGGGGTTGACATCGATCATCGACTCCGTGGCCGGATCGAAGAGAAACAACGCATCGCCGCTTTCCTCGAACAACGTGACGGCTAATTCATCGCGATTATAGTGAACCACCGAGCCCCTCCCTCCGGCGTTTCGTCGCGCTCTGGCGAACCGGCAGCGTTAGCTGCCGGGTTATGGCGCCACCCGACAGCTGACGCTGCCGGTTCGCCAGGGCGCGGCGAAACGGGGAACGTGCTGCTGAACGAACCCCGTGGATAATATAACTTATGAGAGCGCGGCGGGCGGAACGCTGTCAATGAATTGTCACTATTTGCGATCAATGCCAGCGACTGAAGGCGTTTTCGCCGCTGGTGTGCGTGATTTCGCCGTGCAGCACGCCGCGCACGGACAGCAACTCTTCGCCGAGATGGCGCACCTCGGCCGCCGGGCCGCGCAGCACCGACACTTCCAGGCAATGACGCGCGCCGAGATGGACGTGTAAAGTAGACACAACCAAATGGTGATGATGATGTTGCTTGTCGATCAAGCTGCGCGGCCAATTCGCGGGCATGATGGTCGTAAACCAGCGTGACGACGGCCACTTGCTCGGCGGCGCCGTCCGTCTCGATTTTGGACTCTTCGCGGATGAGATGATCGCGGATCAGATCGCGGATGGCCTCGCTGCGCGTGGCGTAGCCGCGCGCAGCGATGCTGTCGTCGAACGCCGCTAACAAGGCGCTTTCCAAAGAGATACTGACGCGGGTAAGATCGGCCATGATACGCTCCCTTGTTGGATTGCTTCTCTCATTGTCAAGGGACGCGCCGGCCCCGGCTAGTCCAAACGAGACCACGACAGCGACGCGCCAGCTGGCACAATCGACCTCACTCTTGCAATCCCTTCGCAATACCTCAACGGAATGAATTTGTATCGTTCACAGTTGGAATTTTTTCACCGCGCGACATAATTGCGCGAATAATGAAACTGTAGCAGAGAGCCGCGCGGTTGCTTTCGGGGGCCGTTTCATGTTCCCCATTCGCGGAATGTTTTTTTTGTCCCCGTTGTTTGCCGCCTTGACGCTGCTGAGCGGCACTAGGCCCGTTCATGGGGGCGAGCGTCACGTCCTCCTTATCTTCGGGCGCAAACGCATCCGAAGCTGCCGCGTTTCACGCATACCTTCGCTACATTCGTCAAAATCGGCGACTGCCTCCCCAACAGTGCGCCGCCGTTGATTCATGCCTACACGATCAGCTGGCTGCCGCAGACGCTGCAAGTGCGGCCCTTTCGCTGCCGCAGTGAACCGGGCGTGAATCTCACGCTGGAAGCGACGCTGCGCTGGGCCTGCGACAACAACATGCGCGTCTCCCTATGGGGTCCATACGAAATCGAAGGCGAGTTTTATCACATCGTATACAACGAATATCTTAAAATGCAGAGCGGCGTCTATCGCTATAAGGCCATCGATCCGTTCACGCGCGGCTCGCTCACGACCGATTGCATTCACGCCGTCTCCGACATCGACTATCGCCATAGCCGCTTTGAGTATTTCTTCCTGCGCAGCGGCGATGCGGCCAGCCGTCATCTCGCTTTCGTGTTGGCGGATCGAGAGCGTGTTCTCGTTCACGAGGACGATCTATCCTGGATCAACACGGCCCTGGGTTTGGATCGTTATCCGATCGTGTATCGCCGCGACCCTTGACATTGGGCTTGCCGCATTCGCTTCGCGCTAGACAGACGAGTCAAGCCGCCATGATTGCCGCCGCATGCCGACATCTTCGACGCATTCCCGGACGATTTTCGCTGCTTGCCCTGGCGGCGCTGCTCGGAACGCCGTGCGCCGTGGCGGCGGACGATTGCTACTACATGTTCATTTTCGCCGCCCAATCCGACCCGCGCATTCCACGGCTGACGCACACGTTCGGGACGATTGTACGGGTCGCGGCCGCCTCGCCGGACGCTGCCGCGCCCGTCCTGGAGGCGTACACGATTAGCTGGCTGCCTCGGACGCTGAAAGTCCGCCCCTATCGTCTGCACAATGAACCCGGAGTGAATCTGACACTGGAGCAGACGCTGCAATGGGCCTGTGCCGGCCACATGCACGTGGCGCAATGGGGGCCTTATCAGATCGACGAAGACTTTTTTCAGCGCGTTTATCGGGAGTACGTGCGTATCGAAAGCGGCGAATTTCGCTACAAGGCCATCGATCCGCGCCAGCGCGGCGCCAGCACCACGGACTGTATTCATGCCGTCACGGACGTTGATCGGCAACACGACCGCTACGCCTATCCTTTCCTCATCAGTGGAGAGAAGGCCACCCGCCGATTCGTGCGCGTTCTCCACGAGCGCGGCCGCTTGCGCGAACCTGTCGGCGACGTGTCCTGGTTGAACGCCGCCCTGGGACTCGATTGCTACCCCGTTCTCCATCGTCCGACCCCATGACGCCCTCTTCTCCGTTATAATCGTTTTTTTCGGCTCGCCCAAAATCATCCGGCGCATGACGGTCGCGGACATGACGGACTGGGACATTGTGGTAGTCGGCGCGGGTGCCGCGGGATTGATGGCGGCGATTCGCGCGGCGGAGTGCGGCCGCCGCGTGCTGCTGCTGGAGAAAAATCGCAAGGCCGGCGTCAAGATCCTCATGTCCGGCGGCACGCGCTGCAACGTGACGCACGCCACCGACAATCGCGGCATCGTCGAGGCGTTCGGTTCGCCGGGCCGTTTTTTGCACTCGGCCCTGGCCGCTTTCAGCGTGCGCGACACCATTGAATGGTTCGCGTCGGCGGGCGTCGCCACCAAGGTCGAGGAGACGGGCAAGATATTTCCGGTCAGCAACAAGGCGCTCGACGTACTCGACGCCCTGCTGCGGCGACTGCATGACAGCGGTGCCCGTTTGGCACTGGAAGAACCTCTACTCGACTTGCAGCTGTGTCCGCCGGGGTTTGCTTTGACCACGCCGCGACGAATCCTCCGCGCCGACCGCGTCATCCTTACGACCGGCGGACAATCTTATCCCGGCTGCGGCACGACCGGCGACGGCTACGCTTGGACGGCTCGCTTCGGTCATACGATTGTGCCGCCGCGCCCGGCGCTGGTGCCGGTGAAGGTGGCCGCGTCCTGGGTCGCCGAGTTGCGCGGCCTCACGCTGCCGGACGTGGCGGTGCGTGTCTTGGAGGGCGACAAGGCGTTGATTGCCCGGCGTGGTTCGCTGCTGTTGGCACATTTCGGCCTGTCCGGGCCGGTCGTTCTCGATATCAGCCGCATCATCAGCGGACACGCCGGCCGGAGACGTTGACTCTGGAAATGGATCTGGCGCCGAACCTGGCGGAATCGGCCCTGGATGAGCAACTGCGCGTGGCGACGGCGGCGGCCGGTAAGAAACAACTGGCGGCGCTGTTGCCTGATCCTTTGCCGCGCCGACTATGCGAAACGCTGTTGCGCCTGGCGGATCTGCCCAGCGATCGCAAAGCCGCCGCTCTCAGCCGGCCCGACCGCCTCCGCCTGGTCGCCGTCCTCAAGCATCTGCGTCTGCCGGTGACGGGTACACTTGGCTTCGGCAAGGCCGAGGTCACGGCCGGCGGCGTCGTTCTCGATGAAGTCGATTCACGCAACTTGCACAGCAAGCGCGTGCCGGGTCTGTTTATCGCCGGAGAGTTACTCGATCTGGACGGCCCGATCGGCGGATACAATTTTCAGGCCGCCTGGAGTACCGGCTGGTTGGCGGGCCAATCGGCGGCGCAAAGCGGTTAGCGTCGCTAATCCTTGGGCAGTTCCAGCCGGCAGCAGCCCAGATCGAGATGTTCGGCGTTTTCGTCGCTGGTGGGGCTATGGAAAACGTCGGGGTGCAGACGATAGACGACGAAACGGCCCTGCTTTTCATCCTGCACGAGGCCGGCGTGGCGCAGGACGCCGAGATGGTGCGAGACGTTGACGATCTCGGCGTCGAGCAGAGCGGCCAGTTCGCTGACGTTGCGGCCGCCGCCGCGCAAGCAGTGAATAATCCGCAACCGCTCCGGGTCCGCCAAGGCGCGGAGGGCGCGGGCGCAGTGGTCGGGTTGCAATGGCTCGCTCATGACACGCTTCCGTTCTAGCGCGGATCGGAGGAAGAAGCCTCCGAGGGAGTTCCCTCTCCCAGCATACCCCATTAGGCGACTCGCCTCCAACGTGTCTTCGCGCCCTGCTTCCTGAGGGAGGGGCGTCAGCCCCCCGCTCAGGAGTCCTTACTGGCTTTGTTGCGGCAGCATTTGCTCAAGCGTTTGGCCGGCGCCGCGATGATCGATGTCGTCCTCGAGGGTGTAGATCTCCCACAGCGTCTGATCGGGGTCCGTCACCCAGAACTTGGTTTGCCGAGCATAGCAGCATTCGACGCCCTCTTCGCGCCGTGTGTGAATGCCGTTCTGTTCGAGGCGCATCTGCACGGCGACCAAGGCGGCAGAATCGGACATGCGGAAACCGAGGTGGTTGAGCGCGCCGCCCTCGCCGCGCGGCGACGGCTCAGCGACATCACCAACGGCGGATCGTCCAACTCGAACTTGGCGTAATCGGGGCGGCACTTGGCCGGCTGGCGACCGAACAGAATGCGATAGAAAGCGATGGAGCGCTCCAGGTTGGCGACGTTGAGCGACAAATGGAAGCGAATCGCGGGAGCCACGGGGAGTGCGGTGAGCATGGAAGTCTCCTGGGGCGAGGTCCAATCGATCAGCGGAAATACAGGTTTTTCTTGCCGTGTTCAGCAGTACTTGACGCGCAGCCAGCGATGAAACTCCTCGTAGTGTTTCGTCGCGCTGCGGGTCCGCCGTCGGAAAGTTTGTTATAGCTCAAATACAACTGGCGGCGCCAGCGATCCGAGCGATTCGGGGCCGAACGGTGCGGCGTGAAACCGCCGAAGACGGCCACGTCGCCGGGGTCCAACTCCAGGTTGACGCCGCGCGACTCGTCGATCAGCGCCGGCGATAATTCGTGATAGTGGCCGTCCTCCGGCGACAGCGTGCCGTTGTGATGATAGCCGGGGAAAACCTGTGTGCAACCGTTGTCGGCGTCGGCGCGATCGAAGGGCACCAGCACGGTCAGAAAGCTGCGCGGGAAGCCCGGCCAGGCGATCCAGTCCTGATGCAATGCGTAACCCTTGACGCCCGGCGGCTTGAAGATGAGCTTGTCTTTGAACAGACATGCTTCGTCGCCGTACAAGACGGCGAGCGCCGCCAGCAAACGCGCATCGTCGGCGATCCGCGCACACAGCGGCGACAGATCGATGACGGGATCGAACGTCTCGAACTCACAAGCGCCGGTGTGGACGTTCGTCTGCCAGCGGCAGCGCAGATTCTCGACGGCGATGAGATCGTGTCGCCGCAGCAGCGTATCGGCTTCTTCCGCGGCTTCCGCTAGGAGCGTGGGAGGGAAGAAATCGCGGAGGACGAGGTATCCCTGCTCGTGATAGAAGTCGCGCTGTTCGGCGCAGAGAACGGGTCGTTCCACGGTTTCGAGCATGCGTTGCTCCTTTTGAAATGGGCCAACGGTAGACCGGCGAGCCATGCGGACAGTGCCAGGCCGAGAGAGCCAGCGGCCAAGTAAGGAAACAGCGGCAAATACGAACCCAAGCGAATCTTGGCGCTGCCAAACAGCGGCGGGCCGAGGGCGGAGAACAACACGGTGAGCATCTGCGCGGCGCCCTGAATTTTTCCCAGATGGGCGGGGCCGAAGCCAACGCGCCAGACGGCGAAGAAACAAACGGTGATGATCGCCGCCAGCCGCCGCCACCACCGCCGCGTACAGGTAAATCTGCCACTCGCCGCGAACCGAGGGAAACGTACTCGAGCGCGACGCCCAAAGCCGCCATCGCCACGGCGAGCATTCGGCTCAGCGACCAGCGCATGGCCAGCCATCCGCCCAGCAGATTGCTGGCCAAGCCAACCGGGATGGCCAGGCGCGTGACGTTGACGAAAATCCTCTTGGTGTCTTCGGGGAAAAGAGATTTCAAGATGTCTTCGTTGAAAAGCGAGGTGCCGGCGGCGACCATGCCGTAAAACGACACGGCCACGCCGAACGTCCAGAACGCCGGACTGCGCAACGCCTGCCCCAGTGTTCGGCTCGTTTCGATCGCGCCTTCCGCCGCGTCCTCATCGGGAGATTCGGACTCCAAGAGATCGATGGCGCACCAACACGGCGGCGAGCAAACCGGCGACGATGACCACCGCGCCGATGCCCGCCCAAGCCGATCTCCATTCGTTGGGATGTTGCTTCACCACTTCGCCGAGAATCCAGAACGCTTGCAGAAAGCCCACGGAGACGAGTACAGAGTAAACGCCCATCGTCCAGCCGCCGCGCCGCGCCGCTGTTCGACCGATCAGCGACAGACTGGCCACCGACAAGGCGCTCTGCCCCAATCCGCGCGTCAGCAACACGAAGAGAAAGAGATCCACAAGCAAGACGCCGGAGAACGATTCGCCGGGCAACTGGCTCATGGCCATGACCGTGCAGCCCAGCGCGACCATCACGCCGGCCAGCACGCCGCGCGTCCCCAGTCGATCGAGCAACCAACCGCACGGCAGACAGAACAACGCGCCCAGCAGCGTCGCCGCCATGTTCAGCAAGCCATAATTCTCTTGTGTCCAGTCCGAAGGTCTTGCGGATCGGCTCGGTGAACAGGCCGAGTCCGTGAGTGCGGCCGGGCAGCGTCGCCACCATCGCCAATGCGGCAACGCCGACGTGGACCCAGCGCCAGGCCAAGAGCGTGTCCGAGCGCGAGGGGGCGTCGAGCAGAGCGGTGCGGTTATCGGTGGTCATGTCCTGATTCTTTCTGAGCCGCGACCGTTAGGGAGCGGTTGAGCTTCAACCGCTCCCTAACGGTCGCGGCTCAGTAATCGCTGCCGGGAAGGTCGCCGAGGCTGCGCGTGGCCAGAGCGCGCCAGGTCGGCAACGAGACACTCTGATTGACGATAATGCACGCTGCCATCGCCGAACAGCACGTTGACGCCGCCGCTATGATTGCTGCGCGGCGCGGAAGGCCATCGACGTATACGTCGTCAGATCGTTGGTCACGCAGTCATAAATAGGGGCGTTGGGCGTGTAATAGTGGTTGTACGAGCCGCAGCGCATCTCGCCGCTGGCCCACATGAAGCCGCGTAGGTCCGACACGTTCCACTGGCCAGCGCCGGCGCAGGCGGCATCGCTCAGCGGCGTGCCGAAGCCGGTGTAGGCGTACACCCGCTGCACGGCGTTGGGAACGGAAGGGATCGCGCCGCCGGCATTGGTCGGTCCCGCGCCGAGCAAGCTCTCGGACATCATCGCCGTGTTGCTGGAGCCATCCGTTACGTCCGTGATGCGAAAACCTTGGCTGGCCGAGAACATGCCATCGGCATTGAGGGGACTGCCAAAAGGCGGCCCGCCGTTGGTCGTGCCGCTGCCGACGCAAACGGCGTAATTGGTCGGCCCGATGGTGGGCACGCCGTAATCGGCGGTGGAGCCGGCGGCGACCGGCTGCATCAGATCGCTGGGGCAGAGGAACAGCTTGACCACCTGCTGCACGGCGAACTGGTTGCCCGGCGAAATGTTGAAGTTCGGCGGCATGTAGATCGGCTGCGTCAAATCCATCCTGTTGTAGATGTTGGTTTGTTCCAGATAGGGATTCAGCATGGCCAAGGCCGACCAGCTGAAAAAATACGGCGGCAGACCTGTCCAAGCGGGCGGCACCGTCGTGGGAAAGGCCGGCGGCAAATGGCCGATGGCCCCCTCGTAGTTGTGCATCGCCAAGCCGAGCTGCTTCAAATTGTTCGTGCATTGCGCCCGCGACGCCGCTTCGCGCACTTTCTGCACCGCCGGCAACAACAGGCCGATCAGCACGGCGATGATGGCAATGACCACCAATAGTTCAATGAGCGTGAAAGCTCGACGGCTGTTGCCGAATGGGGGAGAACGTAGCACGGCATCCTCCGGGGCCGCTGGGCGAGCCAATCATTAGGACGATCAAACGAACGTCAGAATGAATGTAGAGAAAGGCGGCGAAGGCGTCCAGCGGTTTTTCCGGCATTGCAGTTGCACCATTGGGAAAGAGAGGTTTTTTCAACCCTCGTCGGCCCCCATGAATGCCGAAGGAGCAAATCATGCGCACGAATGCTGCGTTTCAGAGATGTGCGGACACCGCCATCTCTCAGGTTCGAGAACACTGGCCCAGCCAGGAAGCACGGTTAGGAGAATTGATTGGCGCGGAAAGTCCCGATGAGACACAACTCGATCTAATGGTTCAGTGCCAAGCGGAGACGAATCGCTATGCGGTGCGGGCGATTCTGCCTCTGCCTTCGACCACGTTGACGGCAGAAGCGTTCGAGGAGAGTCTTGTGGCGGCTCTCGATGGCGTGGCGGAGATACTGGCGAAGGCGGTGCGGCATCATCGCGGCGGAACGCCGCCCCTCGCCGAGGAAATCGATGAGGTGGAAATCGCTTCGACGGATTCGTTCCCGGCCAGCGATCCGCCGTCGTGGACGCATGTGACCTCACATTGAAGGATTCGACAAGCCCGGAGCGCCAGCGACGGGCCAACCTATCGCTGGCGCTCCGGGCTTGTCGAATTGTCAGGGATGCGGCGACCAGTAGGCCGCCTCATCCCAGACCGGCGACAGATTGTACATATGATCGTCCACAATATCGAGCGGATAAGTATTCGTCGCCTTGACGACGTTGGGGTCCATCAACCCAATCAGTTCGGCGGCGGCGACGACGATCTCGGTGCAGAGCCAGCGGCAGCGCTCGTACGCGCGTTTTGGCCAGCGCCAAGCGCAACGGCCCGCCGCGCGTTTTGATCGGCGTGCCTTGCAGCAACAGACGCCATACGGCGTAGTGCTTGCCTTCCTGAGCCAAGGCGAAATTAGTCAGCGTGCAGGACTGCTCTTTCGTCAACGGCACTTTACAGCGGCGCACTTGCAGAATGCCTTTGAAGGTATGAACTCGTTCGCACGCTTCCAAAAGGTAGACGTGCAGGGTGTCGTCCGGTCCCGATTCGAGGACGTGGAAAGAGCCGTCGGGTTTGCGGAACATGATGCCGGTGTGGAAGGGCGGCGCGGTTTTGCCGATGTGGTAGAGAAACTCCCAGAATTTGCTCATGTCGTCGAAAAAGAGGATGTCGGCCTCGTGGGGAACGTAGGGACAAACCTCTTTGACCGTGCCGCCGTGGCCGTCGGGTCGATAGAACCACAAGTAGCCGTAAGGGCTTTCCGGCGCGCCGCCGCTGAACAGGCCGGCACAAGCGAGGTACGAAAACAGCGCCGCGTACATGCTGCATCCTCTCTGCGATACGGCGAGAAATCCGTTTCCATCCTCCTAACTATCGGGAAACGAGCATACGAACTGGAGAAATAGCGGCGAACCGGCAGCGTTAGCTGCCGGGTTGTGGGCGAACCGGCAGCGTTAGCTGCCGGGTTGTGGGCGAACCGGCAGCGTTAGCTGCCGGGTTGTGGGCGAACCGGCAGCGTTAGCTGCCGGGTTGTGGGCGAACCGGCAGCGTTAGCTGCCGGGTTGTGGGCGAACCGGCAGCGTTAGCTGCCGGGTTGTGGGCGAACCGGCAGCGTTAGCTGCCGGGTTGTGGGCGAACCGGCAGCGTTAGCTGCCGGGTTGTGGGCGAACCGGCAGCGTTAGCTGCCGGGTTGTGGGCGAACCGGCAGCGTTAGCTGCCGGGTTGTGGGCGAACCGGCAGCGTTAGCTGCCGGGTTGTGGGCGAACCGGCAGCGTTAGCTGCCGGGTTGTGGGCGAACCGGCAGCGTTAGCTGCCGGGTTGTGGGCGAACCGGCAGCGTTAGCTGCCGGGTTGTGGGCGAACCGGCAGCGTTAGCTGCCGGTTCGCCTCGGTTTGCTGTCCCCACGGCATCGGCATGCTCGGCGGCCGAGCGTGGCGATCCTTGCGCTGATCTTTGGGACGCTCGGAAAACCAAGTGATGAAACGCACCAACTGCTTGACCGCTTCCTCGTAGGCTTGTTTGCCCTTCTCGGCGGTAGCCAACTCCGCCTCACCGAGTACACCGCTGTCCGAATAACTGCTCGTCCACGATACGATCGTCGCCGGGCCGGCCGCCAGCAGGTCCACCCAGTTGAACGGGCTATTCTCCTCATTGAAGCTGATGACGCCGTTTTTGATTTTGTCCTTGCGCACATTGTCACCGTCGAGGTAGAGATACATGGACGTTTCCAGTTCGCAGGCATGGGCGCAGCCGCCGGGAAACTTGCTCTGCCGCCAACGCGGCAGAAATGCCTTGTCCACCGTCAGCAGGTTCCACCACCCCGCCAAGATGCACTCGGCATCCGTTTCCAGATTGGTGCGCCGCGCCACCAGATCGAGATTGGGCATGTTGGAGCCGTGGCCGTTGAGCAGCAGGATTTTCTTGAAGCCGTGATAGGCGAGCGATTTGGTGATGTCGAGGACGTGGTGCATGAAATGCTCGAAATCGTTGTTGATGGTGCCGGGAAAGTCCATGACGTGGCCGGTGTAGCCGTAGGCGACGACCGGCAAGACGAGCATTTTGTCGGGCACGGTGCGGCCGGCGCCGCGCGCGATTTCGGTCGGACAGATGAGGTCCACGTCGAGCGGCAGGTGCGGTCCATGCTGTTCGACGGCGCCGCAGGGCACGACGCAGACTTTGCCCAATTCCACGGCGTCGTTGATTTCCGGCCAGGTTAGTTTCTCATAGCGATACTCGGTACGGGCACGGCTGATCATCGGATGGTCCTCGTGATAGTGGACGGCGGCGGGAGAAAAACGCGCCCAGCCTTGCGGCGGCCGCGAAGCATTGTTGCCTGATTGTAACCGGGTATCTTCGATACTCAAGCGTTTTCCGACTGTTGCGCCGCTGCCGGTCGCTGTTAGAATATCTCAACCGTTGGACCGCGCCATCGTGCGCATGGAGGTGCTTTGTGAGCGATTCCATTTCCCCTGGACCGCCGGCCTGGGTCCACAAGCGCGACGGTCAACTCGTCCCTTTCGACGCCGACAAGATCAGCCGAGCGCTGTTCGCCGCTGCCGAGAGCTTGGGCCGTCCCGATGCCTTTTTGGCCCGCGAATTGGCCGATGGCATCGTTCACTTTCTCTCTCTCGAAAGCGAAGGCGCGACGCCAACGACAGAACAGATCGCTGAAGTCGTTATTAAAGTGGTCCGCGAACTGGGACAGCCGGCATTGGCCGAGGCGTTCGCGCGCTTCGCCGAGAACCGTTCGCGTCTTACCGCCAAGCCGCCGGCGGCGGAGTTTGTCCCAACCGCCGAAGTGGTGTTGCGGTTCGCGCCCGGCACGCCGTTGTCCGCCGTCCTCCCTTCCTGCGTGCGCGAGTACACCTTACAGACCGTCTTCACCCGCGATCTTCTGGCGGCGCGGAGTGCGGGACTATTGACGCTGACGGGACTGGAGACACCGACGGAACTGGCCGGTTGCGTCTTGGCGCCGCCGCTCGATTCGAGGGCCGGACTCATCGCCGCCATTGAGGAACTACGGCGTTTCGTGGGCCGCTTCATCGTCTTCGATGGGCCGGAGCATCTTTTGGCGGCGCACGGCCGGCCGAGCGCCCGCGATTTCGTCCGCGATCTCGCTATCGGTCTGCGTCTTACCGGCCTGCACGCCGTCGTCAATCTCAACAGTGCCGCGCCGCCGTCGTGGGCGGGAGAATTGGCCGAGGGGCCGTTGTTCGCCGCCCAGCGGCGCACGCCGCACAGCGAGCAATTGAGCGAATTGTCCGACGAACTGGCGAAGGAACTGCTGCATCCAGCGCATTCCATCCCGTGCGCCGGCACCGTGCGAATCGACTGGCATCTCAGCGAGCGCGATTTCACGACGGAGCCGGCACGGCGCGAACGCTTGCTGCGGCTGGCGCGGCTGGCGCTAGACGGTGCGCCCTTGGCCTTCGTCTTCGATCGTCCGCGCCGCTCCACCGCTCTCGCCGAAGGCATCGACCGCCAACATCCGGCGCTATTGTTGACCGTCGGTCTACACTTGCCGCGCCTCGCTCTGCAAGGGGGCATCGACGGCGAGGCGAGTAAGTTCCTCTCCAAACTCGGCAGTCTGGCTCGTCTGGCTCTCAGCGCCGGCGTGCAAAAGCGCGAATATCTCCGCCGATTGGAGCGTAGCCGGGCACAATCGGCGGCGGAGGGACCGGCGCTCACCAGCGGTTTTCTGCTCGACCGAGCATGTCTGCTCGTCGCGCCGGTGGGACTGGATTTCGTGGTGCATTCGTTCGTCCGGAAGGGTCTGAGCGCCGGCGGCGCAGCCCTGGATTTCGGCCGGCAGATTGTGCAACGTCTGCGCGACGTGCTGCGCAGGATGGCCGCAATGCCCACCTCGACACCTGCCTCGATGGCCCCTTCCGCTTCCATCTCGCCGACGCTGCCGAACCGCGCGACGATGGACTGATCGCCGAAGAGGTAGCGGGCCTAACGGCATGGGACGCGGCGGCGCCGCTCAAGAGTCAGATGCGTTCGGCCGGCGTTCTCCAAGGCGTGGCCGAACACGGCACACTGGCGCTGTTTCTGCCGGACGAGAAAACACCGTCGCCGGAGCAAATGGCCGAGTGGCTGCACACAGCCTGGCAGCAAACCGACGTGGTGCGCCTGCGTCTGCTCCGCGGAACAATTCCGGCGCGGCAATTGACGTTTCCAACGGAGAAACGAGAGTGATCCCGCAGGCAACCCGGCAGCGTGAGCTGCCGGGTTGCGGCGTTCCACCCGGCAGCTCACGCTGCCGGTTCGCCTGCGGGATTATCTATTTCAGGGGCAAAGGCGAGTGATGCGCTCCGCGAAGTCTGGAAATGCGACGAGCAGCGCATCGCGCTCCGCCGCCTCGTAGTCGGCGAAGTCGAAGCCCGGCGCCACGGTCGCTCCCATCAGCGCAAAGGCGCCGCCTTCTCGCAGCACACTCCCTTGCCAGACGCCGGCCGGCACCACCGTTTGCACCTGCTGCCCCGTCAGAATGTCCGAACCGAGGGTAAGAATGCGTCCGCCGTCTTGAGGATGGGGACCGAGTTGCAGCATCTCGACAGGATCGCCGAGATAGAAATGAAAGACTTCATCGGTAGGCAATCGATGCAGGGCGGAGCAGGTCTCCGGCGTCAGAAGATAATAGATCGCCGTGCCGGCGGAACGGGCGGCGCGGTAGCGCGGAGCCAGAGCGGCGGCCGGCAGTTGCAGGGCGGAGCGATGCATCTCCCGATACCAGCCGCCCTCGCGCGGATGCGGTTGCAGCCGGAGGAAATCGATAAGCTCTTCGGCGCTTGGCATCGATAGCTCCTCAAAGGAAGGTATCTACTTTTCCGTTTCAGAGCGCAAATGTACGCTGTCCCTTTTTCCGGCCCTACGGTTCTGCGATGGTCCACCCCTCTATCTTCCCCGTTGGGAGAGTCAGTATCTTAGGTTTAAGACAGAGGATACGGACCACCTCCGGATCTTGGGGGTTACTCACCATTTCGATGCCGACGATCTCCACCTCTTCTTCCGAACCAGGACCGCGCAGTCGCACTCTTTTCCCGGTGGAGAGCGACCCTCGCTCTACACGAATATCCAGGCCGATCCGCCCCTTGAGGACTGATGCCGGGTAAAGCCCGCCAAGATCAGTAACCTCAATGACCGTGGCGACCAATTTGTCGGTGATAGTTCTTGTCATAACGCTACCCTATTGCCTTGCGGTCAGCCTTTGCAACTCAGCCCGCATGTTCCGCAGGTTCTCGATGACCTGACGCACCTCATCCGGTGGAA
The DNA here is from genome assembly GCA_963835245.1 of uncultured Planctomycetota bacterium. Classification (GTDB taxonomy): domain Bacteria; phylum Planctomycetota; class Planctomycetia; order Gemmatales; family Gemmataceae; genus JAJPHU01. Next base: position 248,751 of record CAWIEZ010000008.1, on the reverse strand, counting down.
GCTGCCAGGCACGCCGATTTTGGATCAAGGTCTCCGCAGCTTCTATCTCAAACCGAAGAACTCCTCCTCTATCAACTCCAATCGTTACTCCTCGGCGGAACTGCTCCGCATGGACCAATTCTTCGTACACCGCAGTCCTGGTCGGATTCGCTGGGAGGAGAACGGTTTCCTGATTGAGCGTCAGCCCACCTGCTCCTCTCGTTTGGAGATACCGTTGGGCGTCCACGCTCTGATCCACTACACCGCCAGCAGACCGGAAGTCAGCAGTGATCGCATCAACTTCGGCCTGCGTCAGACCTGTTCCCCGATAACCACCTGACATCGCTCCTCCGGCACGTGGAGCAGGACATTTTGTCCCCTTGGCGGCTGCTCCCTCCGCTGCCGCCCCGCGTCTCACTACCTTCCGAACGACCTTGCCACCTCCTCGTACGACCCCGAAGGTCACGATGGCGACACCGCCGTCCTTCAGATTCTCCATCTCCGCCTGTTTGAGGTACTCCAGGTTCGCTTCCGCGTCCGTCGGCGATGGCGCGTTGCGAGAAGAGAGAAGAAAAACGGGTCGGGACTCGTAGATCTTGCTCTCCACGACCTTAAGCTACTTAAGCGGCCTTCAATAACTACAAGTCCTACCCTATCTCCTCCAAGTTCTACTCCATTCGTCCGCGCCTTTCAATGGCAAAAAGCGTTACAACTTCTCTACGTTGCGAAAGATGTGAGATGCTTATTTCGGCGTGGGCGTGCGTCGCGGGAGCAAGCGATCCAGCGACGCCTTGGCCTCGCGGGTCAACCGGGAGTGCGCCGCGCCGTCCGCCAGGGTTTGCAGCACTTGCCGCGCATCGGCCGTGCCTAGATATTCGAGTACCTCGATGGCGCGGAGATCGCGCAATCGTTGCGGCGAAGCGGCCGAAGCCCGCACGCCTTCCAGCAATTCCTCGATGCGCTTCCGCGTCTCCAGCGTGAGCTTGTCCTTGAGCGCTTCCCGCAGAGTCGGTTCGGCACGTTCGTCCAGTTGCCGCAGTTGTTCCATCGCTTTCTCGCGCACCGTGAACTGCTCGCTGTCGAGATCGGCGATCATCCGCGCGATTTGTTTTTGTCCAGCGACTGTCGGGCGCCGGCCGCAGTTTGCTTTTCAGCAGCGGCACGGCTTGCTCCGGCGCTGCGCTGAGCAGTCCGATGGCATCGTAGGCTTTGCCGGCGTCCTTGTTCGCTAAATCGGACCATAGAGATGACAAGCGCTTGGCGGAGAGCGGGCCAGTATGTCCATCGAGGGGTGGGCCGGTCGCATCCCACAACAGAGCTGTCGTGTCGCGGCTGCCGGAGACCAACTGTCTGCCATCGGGGGAAAATGCCAACACATTGACGGAACTGAAATGGCCCTTCAGACGGCGGCGCACCTGGCCGACGGCAAGATCCCATAGCGTAATGGTTCCCTCGGTATCGCCCCAGGCCAGCATCCGCCCATTGGGAGAAGTCGCCGTCGAGGAGACTCTGGCCTGCTGATCCGCCTGGAACGGGTGATCTTCGCCGGAGGCGATGTCCCAAGCGTGAAAGAGGCGCAGGATCGTTTCGGCCCGGCATGTAGGCACCATCGACGCCGAATAGAGTCCGCCCATCGGCGGAGAAGACGATTTGCCCTACGCGGCTAATCGTCCACTTGCGGATTTCTTTCCCCGTCTTTACGTCCCACAGCTGCAATAGGGTATAGTTCCTGCCAAGAGCATCGCCCAACAGCGCGACCAACTTGTCGCCGCGCGGCGAGAAATGCAGGGAAATGACGGCTTTTTTCGCCGTAGTCCATCGCCGCTTTTCCTTGGCCGTGTCCGCGTCCACCAGGCGAATGAGGGCGTCATAACTCCCCAGGGCCAAGGTTCGGCCATCCGGCGAATAAGCGAAACCGATGCCGTCCTGTTTCCCTTCGAGGGATAATAGCCGTTTCTCTTCACCTGTCGCCACATCCCAGAAACGGACGGCGCGATCGATTCCAAAGGCACTCAAGTGCCCGGCCATTGGAAGTGAAACCAACACGCCAGACGCGATGGCGGGGATCGCTGCCAAACAAACGAGCGGGATTGCCGCTCGCTGGCTCCCACAGTTGGACCATGCCGTCTAATCCGCCGCTGGCAAGCGCTCGGCCATCCGGCGAAAAGACGATTGAAAATACCTGTTCGTGTTCGCGGAAGGGCAGCGCATCTTTGCCGCTGGCAACGTCCCAAATGTGCAGCGAGCCGCCCCCGGTGCTGGAAAGCAGACGTTTTCCATCGCGGGAAAAAGCGAGAACTTGGATACGAGTCGGATGGCCCGCACAGCGCCGTACCTCACGACCTGTTTTCGCGTCCCAGAGACGAATGGCGAACGGAGGCCGGGGGTTGCCATCCGGTAGGCCATCGCCGGAGGCGAGAAGTTTGCCATCGGGAGAAAAAGCGATAGTGTCTATCCGCGAATCGCTTTGCAGCACGCGCACGCTCTTGCCGGTGGCCGTATCCCAGAATCGAATCGCCTTGTCCTCGTTGGCGGACGTGGCCAACACCTTGCTATCCGGTGAAAAAGCGAGGGCATGGCTACCCAGTATAATATCGATTGGACGCTCTCCCACCGGACCATGCTCCACGGCGACAAGCTCCTTGCCGGTGGCCGTCTCCCAAAGTTGAATCGTGGCATGGCGTGCGTTGGCGGCGGCGAGAATCTTGCCATCCGGCGAGAAAACCAGCCGTCTCCACGCATTCTGCTCTCCCTGGCAACGGCGTATCTCGGTCCCGGTGCGGAAATCCCACAGACGCACCACTTGATCGTCCGCTGTGGCAATCCATTTGTCATCGGGAGCGACCGCCAACGCCAGCACTCGTCCGCCACCCGTCTTTAGCTCTCTCGTCACCTTCCGGGAAGAAACGTCCCAAAGCTGAACGCTAGATCTCTTCTCAGCATAGATGTATCCGCTTGTAACGAGAGTTTTCCCATCGTGAGAAAAGGCAGGCTCGCTCATCAGGTTCAGCGGCGTTTCCCATCTTTGCAGCAGTTCTCCTGTGGCCATCCGCCATTGGCACACGGCCATTTGCGGCTCACCCATACTCGCGGAAAGAATGCTTTTCCCGTCGGGCAGACAGAAGAAAGAGGATCGGAGACCGCCGCCCCAGCGCATCCTTATGGTGCCCAGGCGAGCGAGCGCTCCCCGTGGCAGCGGATCGCCATAGCGATCAGTGCGTGCTAACGACTTCTCTTTCGGCATCTTCGGCGGCGCGGATTTCTCGGCCAGCGGCTTCGGCTCCGTTGGCCGTTTTTCTTCTTGCTGTCGCGCCGACAATTCCGGATAGACAAATGCGCCGGCGCCGCCGATGACGACGCCGACCATCAACACCAACACGGAGAGCAATTTCACCTTGATCGGCAACAGGCCGCGCATGCCGCCTTCCGCCAACGCCAGCACCGCCGTCGAGATCCCGCCGGCCGTTGTTCCGGCCGTGGACGCGGCGACAGTTCGGAGAATCGCGGCATTCAACAACGCCGGCAGACGCGCCAGGGCCGCATCGCGCGTGGCCTCCAGCGCCAGCAACGCCGCCGACAGCGTCAAGCCGCGCCGCAATAAACGCCGATGCAGTTTCACCCGTCCGCGCTCCAGCCGGCCTTTCACGGAACCCGCCGTCCAACCCAGCAGCCGCGCCGCCTCCGGCTGACTGCGCCCCTCCAGGCAACACAAAATCAGCGGCAACCGATAGCGCTCCGGCAAACGCTGCAATTCCGCATCGAGGATTGCCAACAACTCGCGGCCGCTCACTTCCTCCAGCGGATCGTCTGTCGAAGGAGGCGAAGAGGTTTGCAGGCGTTGCGTTTCGATCTGCCGGCGACGGACATCGGCGGCGCGAGCTTTGAGAGCGAGACGATGAGCGACGCCGTGCAGCCACGCCGCCAGCGTTTCCGGATGACGGATGCGCTCGGCCTTGCGTGCCAGCACCAGGAAAGTGGCCTGACAGGCATCTTCGGCGGAGTGAACGTCGCCTAGCACGCGGCGGCAGACGCGGAACACCATCGGGCCGTGCCGTGCCACGAGGACGGCGAAAGCCGCCTGATCGCGGTCGTGAACGAAACGGTTCAGCAGTGCCGCATCACTGCCGAGGCTCACGGCCGACGGATCGATAAGACGGTGAATGTGCGCAAGCAGCGGAGTAGAAGCGGCCATGACGTAAGTTCTCGGATCGAGGGCGAAGTTTCTTTATCCTTGATGGTACTTCCCGACCAGCCGCCGACCCGCACACTTTTTTTCACGGCAAAGGAAAAAAAGCGTCGGGATGGGGAATGCCTTGCTATTTCCTATCGGGATTATCCGCTTTGCTTTGCAGCGTCAGCAGATACGCCAGCAGATTATTGAAGTCCGCTTCCGCGATCTGCTCGGCGAAGTTGCCCGGCATCGGCGACACTTGCGATGTGCCGCGTTCCTCAACGGTATCCTTCGACACACGCACTTCCTTGCCCTGCGCATCGGCCAGCACCAAAACCTCGCCTTCCTCCTTGAGCAACAATCCACTCAATACCTGGCCTTTCTTAAGCGTCAGCGTCGTTTGGCGAAATTCCTGATCGACATTGCGATTCGGATCGAGAACGTCTTCGAGCAAGCGATCGAGTCCACGCACACCAACGCCGTCGAGTTGCGGTCCAATGCGAGCGCCTTGGCCGCCGACCTGATGACAATTGGCGCAGTTCTTGGTGAAGACTTGCGCCCCAAGAGAAACATCCTTTTTCGATCTCATAAATCCATCGCGGCGGCGCTGGAGCAGATTACGCATGTCCGCGCCTGCCGGCGGCAAGCCGGCGGTCAACTCGTCGAGGCGTTCCTTCAAGCGGGGCAGATTGGTCACTGCCAGTCGCAGCTTGACGCCCGGATCCTGAAGTAGACGGGCCGATGCCTTGCCGGTCTTTACGGCCTCGAGCAGCTTCTCGGCTCCGGCGGGACTGGCCGCCAATCCCACGGCGATGACGGTCTGCAAACGCGCCGGGGCGGTGGGGAGGAACTTGAGCAATTCTGCTTGCGTCTTCGCTTGGTTCGCCTGAGCCAAGAGGTTCGCGCTCCGTTCGCGCAAGGCGATGGGCGACTGGGAATCGGCGAGGACGCCGCCCAGCACGGCGGCATGGCGGCGCGCGTCGAGTTGCGCCAGGGCTTCCAGAGCGGCCTTGCGCTGTCCCTCCGGTGCGCCGCGTTGGCCGGCCACTTCCACCAGCCGTTTTTGCTGATCCATCAGCCGTAGTTCGCCGACCAGTTTAATTCCGGTCTCCACGTCGCGGCCGTTCTTCGAGGCGAGCAGCCGGCCGGTCAACTCGACAGCCCAGGCGCGCACCGGCTCCGCCAGCTTGGCGCCGCGTTCCTGTGTGCCGCGCTGCATCTCGTGGAACAGGGTGGCCTGCCGGCCGAGATTACGCGGCTCCTTGCCGCGAACGAATGCCAGCAATTCCTTTGTCGCCGCCTCATCGCCGTGGCGAGCGATGTGATGCACGCAACGATTGAGCATATCGGTCGGCTCGTCGTATTTGCGCAGATGCCGTATCAGATAAGCGGCGGACTCCGCGCTGTCCACGCCCAGCGATACATCGGCAACGGCGCGAGCATCGCGCTCGCTCCACTGTTCGCTCGGCAGCTTCGTCCAACTCTCGGCGGGCCGCAATTGATCGCGCAGAGCCATGCGGACGACGTGCAGCAAATGCGTATCGTCCTTCGGCACGGCATGGCGCAGATCGAGCAGCCCGCGCAGGTTCTTCTCGACCTTGGGATGCCGGTCCAGCGCATCGGCGGCAGCGCGTTGGACGTTGGCATCGGCGTCCTTCATGGCCGCCAAGGCGAGATCGTGTTGCTCCGGCGTCAGCTTGGCGCGCTCGCTGAGGATGCGCTGAGTATGCACGCGCACGCCGCGATCGGTGTGCTTGGCGCCTTTTATCAACAGCGCGTCCTCCACAGAGCCGCCGCGCTCCAGCACCCAGAGAGCATGAATCCACTGCCAAGCGTTCGCTTGCTCCGAAGACAGAAGTTCGCGCAGTGCCTGACAGCCGTCCTTGCCGCCGCGCTCGACGAGTTGATTCATGGCCCGCATGCGCACACTCAAATTCGGATGGGCCAGATCCTTGACGAGATCGGCGATTGCCGCCGTGGTCCAATCGGTGCGTGGAGCGGGTGTGCCGTATCCCGTCGCCGGCGCTCCAGGCTTGTCGCCTCGATAGACGATGCGCCAAATGCGGCCGCTCGTGCGGTCGCGGCCGGGATGCGTCAACGGCACTTCATAATGACCGATAATACGATTATAAAAATCGGTGATGTAAAGCGCCCCATCCGGGCCAAGTTGGACGTGGGCCGGACGAAACCACGGATCATCGCACTCAAGAAATCTCTTGAGGATTCCTTTCGGCGTCGAGCCGTGCCACTCGATGGCGAACTGATTGACGCGATGGCTGATGACATCGCCGACATAGGCGCTGTTGCGCCAGGCCGGCGGATAGTTGTCGGCGGCGTAGTAGGCGACGCCGGCCACGGCGGTCGATTCGGTGTAGCCTTTGTACATCTCCGGGCCGAAACCGAGGCCGTCGTGCGGTTTGCCGAAGCTCGGATACCAGGCACCGCGCAAGAGTTGATAAATCGGCTGCGTATGGCAGTCGGCCGAATAGAGATTGCCGAGCGGATCGAAGGACAGACCATACGGATTGACCTGGCCGTGCGTGAAAAATTCGATGTGTCCGCCATCGGGCCGCATACGATAGACGTTGCCGGAGTTCATGGTGATCGAACTGCCGTCTTTCGCCTTCACGGTCGAATTGTTCGAGAAACCGTGGACGGCGTAAATCCAGCCATCGAAACCCCAGGTGAACGATCCGGTCAATCCGTGCGTGTCGCGGCGGCCGTACTCGGTGTACAGCACTTCGCGGCTATCGGCGTGTTCGCCGCCTTTGCTGTCGCGGACACGGTAAATCGAGGGGATGCTGAAAACCAGAGCGTCTTGCGGTTTGACGGCCGGCAGCGGCAATACGCCGATGGGGATGACGAAATCGTCGGCGAAGGTGGTGATTTTTCGTGCGCGGCCATCCGGGGCGAAATCTTCGAGGATTTTCACGCTGTCGCGCGATTTCTTACCGGCCGGCGGCGGAAACGGATATTCAACGGTGTCCGTCACCCATAGCCGGCCGCGGTCGTCGAAGGCGAGATTGAGCGGCTTGTGAATGTCCGGCTCGGCGGCGACGAGTTGAATGTCGAAGCCCGGCGGCAGATGGAACAATTTGCGCTCCTCTTCCGGCGTGCGGTGCGGCGTGGCAGCGACGTTGGGATCGGGCTTGTTTTCGGAACGTGCTATTACCGTGAGAAAAGCGGTCAACAAAACGACGACGCAGAGAGTGACGCAACGCATCATGTCCTCAAAGACAAGGGTAGCCAGGCGGATGGTATCGATGATTGAGGATAGAGGATCGCGAAAAGCGGATCAAGGAGAAAGGTGGTTAGATGGATAACAACCTAACGCCTTCTGGTGGGGCAGACATTCCTGTCTGCCGGGCAGACAAGAATGTCTGCCCCACCAATTCGGGGCCGAGAAGATAGGTTCGCCGCAAAATGGATTATTGAGATACCTTAATTCTTTTGCAGCATGATGTACCGCCAGTGATGCGGCAGGTTCTGTCGATAGCGCCAGCCGGACGGCGTATCCATCGAGTCGGTGCTGTTGACGTGGATGGGTTGTCTCGGCAGCGCTGCTTCGCTCTCTGGGCCAAACCAGCCCATTTTGTGCAGTCCCCAGCCGATCAGCAGCAAGACGCTGGCCGCCGCCGCCACGATTTGCCGATGTTTCATGCCTCGCCTCCTTGCCCGATGGCGAACCGGCTGCGTTAGCTGCCGGGTGAAGGCTCCCACCCGGCAGCTAACGCAGCCGGTTCGCCGACCTGCCCAGCAGCGCACCGCCCTCCACCCCGTTTGGTGCCGCGATAGGCGGCTCGTTGTACGATATTTCTAAGTCGATTGCAACAGGAGTTGAGGCAAAAATTGTCCGGCTCGGACGGATATTGTTACGCGAGGGCTTCTTCGTCGATGAAGAACGGTTGGACGGGCGGCCAATACAGTGTCTTTCGGGCCATCCTGGCGACGTATCTGCTGATGCACTTCGTCTCCTTGCTGCCGCTTGGCGCGGCCAGTCCGCTGCCGCGCCTGTTTCCAAAGGTGTTCCCTGTGTGGGATTCGCCCATCCTCGTAACGGTATTCCACGTGGTCGGCGGCGTACTGTGCTTGTTCTTCGCTATTGGCCTTTACGATCGCGCGGCGGCGCTGGGACTGTGCGGATGCTGGTTATGCCTGTTCGTCCGCGATCCGCACTTTGCCAATTCGAGCAGCCTGTTTATTGCCTTGCTGCTGTTGGCTCATGTATTTGTTCCTCCCGCGCCCTACGGTTCCTGGGCGGCGCGGGGGCGAATCGATCCGGGCGGCGGCTGGCGCATGCCGCCGGCGCTCTTCGCCGCCGCGTGGATCGCGCTCGCCCTCGGCTACCTCTACAGCGGCATTTCGACAATGCAGAATGCGGAATGCAGAATGCAGAATGAAAACCGCATTTGTCTTTCATTCTGCATTCTGCATTCTGCATTCTGCATTGGCTTCGCTCCGCTGACGCTGCTGCCCCGCCTGCGCCCTGGCTATGGGGCATGAGCCTGATGATGGATTTGTCGCTCCTCGCTCGGATCGATTCCGCCGAGGGGAGCTTGGGGATGGCGATGTATCATCTCTTCACGTTCGATCCCGGTTGGATTCGCCCTCTGGGGGGTGGAACGGAAAGACTCTTTTACGATGGTCACTGTGGACTTTGCCAGCGCTCCGTGCGTCTGATTCTTGCCGAGGATGCCACGGGATCGGCCTTCCGTTTTGCGCCGCTCCAGGGCGAGACGTTGGCGATCCTGCTGTCCACGAAGGAGCGGGAAACGCTGCCGCTGAGCATGGTGGTGCGGACGGAGAAGGGCGAATTGCTGACACGCTCGGCCGGGGTGCTGCACATTTTGCGGCGTTTGGGCGGCGTCTGGCGGCTGTTGGCCGGGGTGTTGATCGTGCTGCCCGCCGCGCTGCGCGATCGAGTATACGATGGTGTGGCGCGCATTCGGCATCGTCTGTTCGCCCGGCCGGCGGAGATGTGTCCGCTGATGCCGCCGCACTTGCGGACACGATTCGATCCGTGATGAGGGCGGGGCGGAACGAAGCGGAGCAAAATGTTGCCGTCGTTGCCGTCGATTTCGCCGTTCCTGGTCAGCGCCGGCGAATATCATGGACATCAAGTCGCCGCCTTGGGGAGATACAACCATGCGTCCATGTCTTAGCGTGCTTCTTCTCGCTTTCGCCCCGCCCGTCGTCGCCGCGGACAAGGCGCCGAACACGTACGATGTCGGCGTCGCGCGGATCGATGTTACGCCGACGTATCCCATTCGTCTGAGCGGCTTCGGTTTTCGGCGGACGGAATCGGAGGGCGTGACGCAACGCATCTGGGCCAAGGCATTGGCCATCGACGATGGCACGCCTGTTGTGCTTATTACCGTGGACAACCTTGGCATCCCTGCCCGCATGGTCGAAGAGATCGCCGCCCGGCTGGCGAAAAAGGCCAAGCTGCCGCGCGAACGTCTGGCCATCACCGCCACGCACACGCACACCGCTCCCATGCTCACCGGCGTCGCTCCGACGCTGTTCGGCATGCCCATCCCGAAAGAGCATCAGCAACACATTGATCGCTACACCGTCGAACTGACCGACAAGCTGGAGAAAGTCGCTCTCGCCGCGCTGGCCGACAAGAAGCCGGCGCGTCTGAGTTGGGGAATCGGGAAAGTCGGTTTCGCCATCAATCGGCGGACGAAAGGCGGCCCGGTCGATCACGATTTACCGCTTCTCGTGGTACGCGATCTCAAGGGCAAAGTGCGCGCGATTTACGTCAGTTATGCTTGCCACTGCGTTACGCTGTCGAATAACAAAATCAGCGGCGATTGGGCCGGCTATGCTCAGGAGTCGATCGGCGATGATTTCCCCGGTGCCATCGCTCTCGTCTCGGTCGGCTGCGGCGCCGATTCCAATCCGAACTCCGGCGTCACCGGCGATAAGGTTGAAATCGCCTCGCGTCAAGGCGCCGAGATTGCCCGCGAGGTCAAGCGCTTGGCCGGCGGTTATCTCACGCCCGTGACGGGCAAGATCGCGGCATCGGTGCGTCGCTTCGAGCTGCCGCTGGCCAAGCCGCCGTCGCGCGAACAGTGGCAGGCGAAAGCCAAACGCACCGACGCCATCGGTTATCACGCTCGCGTCCATCTCGCTCGTCTCGATCGCAAGGAACCGTTGCGGACAAAGGTCGATTATTCCGTGCAGACCTGGCGATTCGGCGACGCTTTGGCGATGGTTTTTCTGCCCGGCGAAGTCGTGGTCGATTACTCGCTGCGGCTCAAGCGCGAATTGGATGGGCTGCGCTTGTGGATCAACGCCTATGCCAACGATGCGCCCTGCTACATTCCGTCGGAGCGCGTCCTCAAGGAGGGCGGCTATGAGGGCGGCGGGGCGATGGTTTATTACGATTTACCGGGTCCGTTTAGTCCGGGATTGGAAAAGAAGATTATCGAACAGGCCCATGCACAACTGGACGCACACTTCCGCGCGCCGTTCGATGGCGGCAAGACGGGCGGCGCACGGCCGTTATCGCCGCGGCAATCGCAAGCGGCTCTGCACACGAAGCCGAACTTATTCGTCGATTTGGTCGCCGCCGAACCGCTGGTGACAAGCCCCGTGGCCATCGATTGGGGAGCCGATGGTCGTCTCTGGGTCGCCGAGATGGTGGATTATCCCGCCGGACGAAAAGGCGATTACCAGCCCGGCGGACGCATCAAGATCCTGGAAGACAGCGATGGTGATGGCCATTATGATAAAGCGACTATATTTCTCGATAATATCCCTTTTCCTACCGGCGTGACCGTCTGGCGCAAAGGCGTCCTCGTCTGCGCCGCACCCGACATCTTGTATGCGGAGGACAGCGACGGCGACGGCAAGGCCGACGTGGTGAAGAAATTGTTCAGCGGTTTCGGAACGGACAATTATCAGGCGCGCGTCAACAGTTTGGAGTATGGACTGGATGGCTGGATTTATGGTTCGTGTGGTCTGTTCGGCGGGCGCATCCGCGGTTTTCGGAGTGACAAGCCGGTGTCACTGGGCGACCGCGATTTCCGCATCCGCCCGGACAGCGGCGAGTTGGAACCCGCCACCGGACGGACGCAGCAAGGGCGCGTGCGCTCCGATTGGAGCGATTGGTTCGGCTGCGACAATAGCACGCTCTGCCGTCATTATCCGCTGCCCGATCACTATCTACGTCGTAATCCCCACGTCGCTCCGCCGCCTACCGGCGTTCTCGTCAGCGACTATCCCGATGCCAATCGTCTCTATCCCGTCCGCCGGCAGGTGCAGCTTTTCAAACTGTCGGGACCGGCCAATCGCGTCACCGCCGCTTGTGGACTCGGCATCTACCGCGACGATTTGCTCGGCAAGGATTACACCGGCGACGCCTTCGTCTGTGAACCCGTCAATCTCGTCGTCCATCACTTGAAGTTATCGCCGCGCGGCAGCACGTTCTCCGGACGGCGGGCCGATGACGAAAAAACCTCGGAATTTCTCGGCTCGAGCGATGGTTGGTTCCGTCCCGTGCAGGCGCGCACCGGACCTGACGGCGCTTTGTGGGTGGTGGATATGTATCGCTTCGTCATCGAACACCCCCGTTGGATTCCGCCGGAAGAGTTGGCGAAAGTGGACGTTCGCGCCGGCAGCACAATGGGCCGCATTTATCGCATTTATCCGAAGGATCGTCCGCCGCGTCCGCTGCCGCGTCTCGATAAACTCGACACAGCAGGCTTGGTCGCGGCGCTCGACAGTCCCAACGGCTGGCAGCGCGATCTGGTCGGCCAGATGATTGTGTGGCGGCGCGATCTCGACGCCGTGCCGGCGCTGGAGAAATTAGCGGCGAACAGTCCGCGCCGAGACGCGCTTGCATGCCCTGTGTGTACTCGACGACCTAGACCGCCTCGCATCCGGGTTGGTCCGCCCAGCGCTCGGCGACAAGCATCCGGGTGTCCGCCGCCATGCCGTGCGTCTCGCCGAGAAACGACTGAGCGACGATGCCGAATTAGGTCCGGCCCTCCTGGCGCTCACGACGGACGGTGACGCTCAAGTCCGTCTGCAACTGGCTTTCACGCTCGGCGCTTGGCGCGATCAGCGTGCCGACGCGGCTCTCGCAGCGCTGTTGCTGGCTCATGCCGAGGACGCTTACTTGACGGCGTCCGTCCTCAGCAGCGTCCGCACCGACAATTTGCCGACCATCCTCGCCGTTGTCTTCCGTGCCGGCACGTCGAAGCCGCCGCCGCAGCGCGTCGTCCATGCTTTGATGGGACTAACGGCCGCGTCGGCAGACAAGCAAATGCTGCCGCGCTTACTGCGGGATGTGACCACGCCGCATGAGGGGCGTTATGCACCTTGGCAAATGGCCGCGCTCGGCGGTCTGCTCGAAGCGCTGGATCGACGCGGCCAGGCGCTCGATCCGCTGATGGAGGAAACGGTGCGTTCTCAGATCGATCGCATGCTCCGCCAGGCTCGCGCCACAGCGGTCGATGCCGAAGCGAACGAATCGGAGCGCCGGCTGGCGCTCTCTCTGCTCGGCCGCGATCCAAAGAACCGCGGCAATGATTTGAAACTCCTCGCCGAGTTGCTGACGCCGCAAAATTCCGCCGCGCTGCAAGCCGCCGCCATCGCCGCGCTTGGCCGCATCGCCGATGAGCGCGTGCCGGAACTGTTGACGGCCGGCTGGAACTGCGCACAGTCCGGCCTTGAAGGGACAAATCCTCGATGTCCTTCTCAGTCGAGATGTCTGGCAACGCCGGCTCCTCGATCTGATCGACAAAAAGACCATTCCCGCCGCTCAGGTGGACGCGACGCGCCGCCAGCGTTTGCTTGCTCACCGCGATCCGAAGATCCGCATCCGCGCCGCCAAGCTGTTCGACGGGGCCATCAGTTCCGACCGCCGTAAAGTGCTGGACGATTACAAGGAAGCAACGGCTCAGATGGGGAACGCGCAGCGCGGTCAAGCGGTCTTCGTCAAAAGTTGCTCCCTCTGTCATCGGCTGGAAGACGCCGGCCACGCCGTCGGGCCGGATCTGGCGCGCTATCGAACAAGACACCTCTTTACCTGATGACGGAGATTCTCGACCCGAATCGCAATGTCGATACGCGCTATCTTGCTTACGTCGCCGTAACGCGCTCCGGCCGCACCTTCACCGGCATTCTCGCCAACGAGAGCGCGACGAGCATCACGCTTCGCGGCCAAGAAGGCAAGGAGCAGGTTCTTCTGCGATCCGAATTAGATGAATTGCAAAGTGTCGGCAAATCGCTGATGCCGGAAGGATTGGAAAAGGAATTGTCGAAACAGGATGTCATGGATCTGATCGCCTACCTGACGGCTCAGGGGCAACCGGCAAAACGCCAATAGCGGTTAACTCTTGCTTGTGCCGTGGGACTGCATTACGATCCTGCTTGGAGATCCAACCCCGAACGAGGAATATCCCCATGAAACGCATCGTTGCCGCACTGACGCCGATGATCCTTCTCGCCATCGTCTCCCTCGGTCGAACGGCGGAAAAACCGACCCTGCTCGATGTTTGGCCGGGCAAGGCTCCCGGTGAAACCAAACCCATCGGCGAAGAGAAAATGGAGGAATCGAAAGGAGTCAAGCGTATCAGCAACGTCAGCAAGCCGACGCTGACCGTCTTCCGCCCGGCCCCGGACAAAGATACCGGCGCGGCAATCGTGATCTGTCCGGGCGGCGGCTACAACATTCTCGCTTGGGATCTCGAAGGCGAGGAAGTGGCGGCGTGGTTGAACTCCATCGGCGTAACCGGCATCGTCCTCAAATATCGGGTGCCGCGCCGTCCCGATCAGCCCAAAGACAAGCCGCCGCTCGGCGCGTTGCAAGATGCCCAGCGCGCCCTCAGTCTGGTGCGGAGCAAGGCCAAGGAATGGCAGATCGATCCCAAGCGGATCGGTATTCTCGGTTTTTCGGCGGGCGGCCATCTATCCGCGTGGGCGTCCACCAATTTCGACAAGCGCGCGTATGAGACGATGGACGCCATCGACAAGGTTAGTTGCCGGCCGGACTTCGCGGTCCTGATTTATCCCGGCGGGGTGGTCCCGCGCGGCAAGGAGGAGTTGGCGGCGGAGATTCGCGTAAGCAAAGAGTGTCCGCCGATGTTCTTCGCTCATGCCGGCAACGATCGTGTGACCCCGGAAAATAGCGTGCGGATGTATCTCGCTCTGAAACGCGCCGGCGTTCCCGCCGAGTTGCACGTCTACGCTTCGGGAGGGCACGGTTTCGGTCTGCGCCGCTCGAACAATCCTTGCTCGACTTGGCCGAAAAGCTGCGAGGCTTGGCTGCGATCGCAAGGATTGCTCAAAACCGCAAAGGCTGCCAGCGCGACGAGCCGATAACACCCTAAAGGAGATGAACCGTGTCCCAACCACCTTCTTGGCAGGAAAACCAACCGCTCGATCATCTCGACGATTGGGAGGAGTCCTTGCAAGCGCGTTATCCGGCGGCGACCAAAGCGAAAGAGGAGTTTCGCAACTATCGGGCGGAAGCGCGGCCGAGCGTCAAGGAGTTTTATCGTCTCAATCACCGTCATCAGACGCTCGATTTCGTGTTGGCGAAGAAGCATGAATATCTGCCGCCGCGTCGCCGCCGCATGGGCGTTTGGGAGGCGATGGAGTTTCTCAACACGCTCGTCGATGACAGCGATCCCGACACCGAGTTGAGTCAGATCGAACATCTGATGCAGACGGCGGAAGCCATCCGCCGCGATGGCCGGCCGCGCTGGTTCATGGTGGCGGGACTGATCCACGATCTGGGCAAAATTCTGTGTTTGTTCGGCGAGCCGCAGTGGGCGGTGGTCGGCGACACGTTTCCCGTCGGCTGCGCCTTCTCGGAGCGGGTGGTTTTCGCCGAGCTATTCGCGGATAATGCGGATCGACAAGAGGAGAAATATCAGACTCCGTTCGGGATCTACAGCGAAGGTTGCGGGCTGGACCGCGTACATCTGTCGTGGGGACACGATGAGTATTTGTATCAGGTGGTCAAGGATTACCTGCCGGAAGAGGCGTTGTACGTGATCCGCTATCACTCGTTCTACGCCGGCCACCGCGAAGGAGCGTATGCTCATTTGATGAACGACCACGATCGGGAGATGTTCGCGTGGGTGCGCGCTTTCAATCCCTACGATTTGTACTCGAAGGCGGAATCGCGGCCCGATGTAAACCGTTTACGTCCCTTCTATGAGGAACTGATCGCCGAATACTTCCCATCCAGCCTATCTTGGTGATTCGGCGAACCGGCTGCGTTAGCTGCCGGGTGGGAGCCTTCACCCGGCAGCTAACGCAGCCGGTTCGCCTTCGGCTTGCACGAATGGGGCCCTTCGCCTACAATCCGCCCGCCGCTCTCCATGGCGGGAGGGCGAGCCAGCCAGTCCATGAGGCACACGGAAGTCATGGTCCCGGAACAGATGTCCGCGCACGAGCGCTCCGTTGTCCGTCGCCTGCTGCGCGGTCTGGTATCGGTTGTGTGCCGCTATCCGTTGTGGATGCTGCTGCTGTCGCTGAGTCTCGCCGGCGCGTCGATTTGGGCCGCCGCCACACGACTCCAGTACAAAACGCAACGCAACGATCTCGTCAGTCCGCACAAAGAATATCTCCAGCGTTGGCGCGATTATCTCGCCGAGTTCGGCGATGACGATGACATCGTCGTCGTCGTCAAAGGGACGGATCGTCCGCGCATGGAGCAGGCGCTTGGAAGCGTTGGCCGCACGAGTGCAGGCGCGGCCGGACTTGTTCGACCGCCTGTTTTACAAGGTCGATCTTCGTTCGCTGCGCAATCGCGCGCTGTTGTTTCTTTCCAGCGAGGAAATTCGGTCGATCCGCAATCATCTGGACGATATGGGGCAGCTGCTCAAACACGGCTGGATCTCGTGGAAATTGCTGACGCTATCCAGTCTACTTCACGAAGCCGAGCAACGCGCCGCCAAAATGAAGGCGGGCGAACCGCTGCGGATCGGCGATGAGGAATTTCTGACGCAATTGTGGAACATCACGCGCAACGCCAAGGATGTCGTCGCCGATCCCGACAAATACAAGACGCCGTGGGGCAGCCTGTTGGCGCGGCCGCCGGAGCAAAAGGATTTACTGGCCGAGCCGCAGTATTTTTTCAGCGATCCGCCCGGCGGTTCGGCCAGCGGCGAGACGTTGGCGTTCCTGTTGGTGCGGCCCATCAAGGAACAGGATTCGTTCACTTCCGCCCTAAAAAGCGTCGCCGCCATCCGCGACATCGTGGCGCAAACGCGGCCGGATTATCCGAGCGTCGAGTTCGGCGTGACCGGCTTGCCGGTTTTGGAAACCGATGAGATGACGGCGGCCGACCACGATACACGGTTGGCGTCGTGGTTGGCCATCGCCGGCGTGAGCGTGCTGTTCGTCCTGGTTTATCGCGGTATTTGGTATCCGCTCTTGACGGTGGCGACGCTGCTGATCGGCACCGCTTGGGCGATGGGTTGGCTGACGCTGACAGTCGGCCATTTGAACATTCTGTCGGCGACGTTCGCCGTCATGCTCATCGGCATGGGCGACTATGGCGTGCTGTGGGTGATGCGCTACGAACAGGCGCGGCGGCGCGGCGACGACGTGCGCTCGGCTCTGCTGCACACGGTCACGCACGTCGCCATCGGCAATCTGACGGCGGCGTGGACGCTGGCCTTGGCCTTTTTCGCCGCCATGTTCGCCGATTTCCAGGCCGTCGCCGAGTTGGGCTGGATCGCCGGCTGCGGCGTGCTGCTGTGCGCCTTCGCCTGTTTCACCATTCTGCCGGCGCTGCTTATGCTCTTCGATCGCCGCGGTCCCTCCGTTGGTTTTGGCGAACCGGCGGCGTCAGCCGCCGGGTTGAAGCTGTACCCGGCGGCTGACGCCGCCGGTTCGCCAAATGATGCTTGGTTGCCGGGACTGGCGCGGAGGGCGGGATGGGTGGCGTTCGCCGGGCTGGCATTGATGATCGGTCTGGGATATTGCGCCTGGCGCGGCGTGAGCTACGATCACAATTTGCTGCACATGCAAGCACGCGATCTCGACTCCGTAAAGTGGGAATTGACACTCATCGAACATACGGCTGGAGCAAATTGGCATGCGGTCAGCTATACGGCGACGCCGGCCGAAGCGTTGGCCTTGAAGGCGCGCTACGAAAAGCTGCCGGAAGTGGCCCGCGTCGTCGAAGTCGCTTCGCTGGTGCCGCCGGAGCAGGATACGAAAATCGTCCTGCTGACCGACATCCAACAGCGGCTCGTCAATCTGCCCAAGCGCGGGGAAATTATCCCCCATCTTCGGCCGAATCGGCGCGATCTGCTGGGCCGTCTGGCGAGTCTGGCCGAGAAACTTCAGCCGCTGGCCGCCTCGGCGTGCAACGCCAAGGGCAAACCTTCGACGCTGCTGACCGACCTGCGCGAGAGTGTGTGGAATCTACACCGGAAAATTCTCCTTGTGCCGGCGGCAACCGTGGAGAAACGTCTGCAACAATTCGAGCAGCGTCTAGCCGGCGATCTGGCCGAGGACTTGCACCGGCTGCGCGAAGTGGCCACGCCGCAGCCCATCGCCATCGCCGATCTGCCGCCGGACCTGCGCGTCCGCTACATCGGCCAGAGCGGCAAATGGCTGCTGCGCGTCTTCGCCCGCGAATCGCTTTGGGAGTTCCCGCAACTGGAGCAGTTCACGCAACAGATCCACGCCGTCGATCCGTCGGCCACCGGCAAACCGTTCGGCACCGTGGAGGGCCTGCGGGCAATGAAGAGCGGCTTGGAGCGGGCCGGCATTTACGCCTTCCTGGTGATCGTGGCCGTCTTGTGGATCGACTTCCGCAGTTGGAAGCGCACCGCCGTCGCCGTGGCGCCCTTGGTGTTGGCCGTCCTGTTCTCGCTGGGCATTCTCGGCTTGTTCGGCGTGCCGCTCAATCCCGCCAACATGATCGCGTTTCCGCTGATTCTCGGCGTCGGCGTCGATAACGGCGTCCATATTTTGCACGATTATCTGCTGCGCCGCCAAGAGGGCAGCGCGACGATCAGCTACGCCATCGGTCGCGGTGTACTGGTCAAGGCGCTGACGACGATGATCGGATTCGGCACGCTGATGATCGCCAGCGAGCGCGGCTTGGTGGGATTGGGTTTGATTCTGACGCTAGGCGTCGGCTGCTCGATGCTGACGGCGCTTATTTTCCTGCCGGCGGTTTTGCATCTGCGCGGTTCGGCGAGCGGGGGGCGTCAGCCCCCTGATTCTCTTGCCCTGACGAAGAATCAGGGGGCTGACGCCCCCCACTCGCCGATTCCGGCCGCAAGGTCCGCCGCATAAAGTCGAGGACCAGCCGCTGATAGTGCCGGCCGCGGATGCCGTGGCGGTCGTTGGGATAGACCATCAACTCGAAATCCTTGTCGGCGCGCTGCAGCGCATTGGCGAGTTGCAGTGTGTTTTGCAGGTGTACGTTATCGTCGCGGATGCCGTGGATGAGGAGCAAGCGTCCGTGCAGCTGTGCCGCCGCCGCCACGACGGAGGTTTGCTTGTATCCATCGGGATTCTCTTGCGGCGTGTTCATGTAGCGTTCGGTATAAAAGGCATCGTAATTGTGCCAATCGGTGACGGGCGCACCGGCGACGCCGGCGGCGAACAGCTTGCTGTGCGTCAGCGCGTAAGCCGTCATAAAGCCGCCGTAGCTATGTCCCGTCATGCCGATGCGCGCGGCATCGACGAACGAATGAGCCGTCAGCCAGCGGATGGCCGTTTCGATGTCCGCCAATTCTTGCACGCCCAGCCGGCGATAAGCGGTCCAGGTCGAGCAGGCGCCCTTGCCGCTGGCGCTGTGCGGATCGACCTGAAAGACGAGAAAACCGAGGTTCGCCAAGCCGCGATCGCGCAGCCGTCCGCCCAGCCAAGCATCATGCACCACCGGCGTATGCGGGCCGCCATAGGTCATGAACCACACCGGATAACGACGCGCGGGATCGAAGTCCGGCGGCTTCAGCAAGGTGCCCTCAAGGACGAAACCATCGGGCGTTTGGATGTGGAGTAATTCGCGTTTGCCGAGATCGTATTCCTCCAGCGCGTAGACGGGGTTGGTGTCGAGGGTGCGGACCGGCGTGCCATTGCTTCGATACAGTCGCGCCGTGGCCGGTGCATCGTGACTGTTGTGGTAGTCCACGAAGAGATTCCCTTTGGGACTGATACGGACGCGATGCTCGCCCGAACCGTTCGTCAGGCGCTGGACTTGGCCGCCGGACAGCTTGACGCGATAGAGATTCAAACCGATGGGATTGTCCTTCGTCGCCGAGAAATAGACCCAGCCCGACGATTCATCGACGCGATGAAGGTTGCGCACTTCCCACGCTCCGCTCGTCACGGCACGTTTGAGTTTGCCATCGGCGTCGAAGTGATAGAGATGCCGCCAGCCGCTGCGCTCACTGGTCAGCAGGAACGAGCCATCCTTGAGAAAGTGCGGCGCTCCGGGATCGTCCACCCAGGCACGAGTCTTATCGCGGAACAGCCGGGCGACAGGGCCGCCTCCGCGCGGCGCCGTGCAGAAGTCGAGCCAAGTCTGTGCCCGATCTTGAATGTAGAAATAAACCTTGTCGCCGTCCGGCAACCAACCGGCGCAGTCAGAATCATCGCGCCTTCGGAGTAGCCGGATAGATCGACGAAGGCAACCGGACCACCCGCAACCGGCACGATGCCGAGCTTGACGGTGGGGATGGGATCACCGGCTTTCGGATAGGGAGTCAACTCCGTCTTCTGCCGCGTCGGCATGTGATCGAGAACGGTGTACTTGTGAACGGGAGTATCATCGTAACGGACGAAGGCCAGATGCGTGGAATCGGGACTCCACCAGTAAGCGTTACTGCGACGATTGCCGATCTCCTCCCAATACACCCAGTCCATTTTGCCGTTGAACACGAGTGCGGAACCGTCCGTCGTCAGAGCGTGTTCCGTCTGCGTGGCAATGTCCACGACATAGAGATTATTGGCCCGGACGTAGGCGGCGTACTTGCCGTTGGGACTGAGCGCGACCAGTTCCTTGACGCCGGGGGAGTGCGTCAACCGCACCGCTTTGCTGCCGTCGAGAAAGTAGTAATACAAGTCGTCGCCGTGATGGAAGACATCGCCTTTCTTGCCGTCGAGTGGTTCGGCGGCGGCGCGAGCGGCGATCCGCCGTGCCGTCTCTCGATTGATGGTCGGCAGGGCGGCCAGCGCCGCCTCGATCTTCTTGGCATCGGCGGCCGGTTGCGGCTGCGAACGGCCGCTCAGCGCATGAACCTTCCACAGTCGTCCGTCCTTGCGCTGGAGGAAATGCTCGCCGTCTTCGAGCCAGGTCACGTCGGCGATGGGCGCGCCGGACAAATTCGGTAGTCGCTTTTTACCGTTCAGCATGTCCAGTTCGATGCGCTTATGAAAGCGGCGCTCCTCGGCCAATGGCCGCACGGGACCGCTGTGCAGCGGCGTCTCGCTCGGCAGACGCAGCACGGGATAATCGGCGCCCTCGCGGACGGCATTCTCGAAGAAGTTCCAGCCCTCCAGCCCGTCTTCGACTTCTGGTTCCAGCAAATAAACGGCGAGTGTTCCCAAAGGCTGATGGGTCTTGACGACGATCGTTCCCGCCGCGATGCGCCGGGATTCTTTGCGAGGAACTTTCTTCACCTTGTCGATCCGGTAAATCTCTAAATCCAGTTCGATGTCTTCGCGCAGTTCATCCACGAAGACGCCCAGCCGTTGGAGGCTGTCGATCACTTTCGTCGAGGATGCCGGGAACAGGTAGGCGTAAGGGCGGCGAAACGGCGGCGCGTCCGGGCGGGCAATTGCCGCGGACAATAAAAAGGCCAGCAGTACGAGTATCCGGCGCGGCGGAAGGAGCAACAGGATTCGTTGGTTCATGGCAATTCTCGGCTGCCGAGTTGATTAGCGACGCTTCGCGGAAGACAACCCCGCGCTTGACCCGTTCGCTTTTCCCTTTGTATACTCATACACGTCCCCATTCCCAATTATTCTCGCTGGCCGATTTTCTTTATTTTTCAGGTGAGCCAATGGCTTCGTCGGACGAACTGCCGCTTCCTCCCGCACCCAACTCTTCGCTTCTCGCCGAGAACGTGCCCGTGTCTCCCGACGCTTCTTCCCGTCCTTATGCCGAACTCCCACTGCCTCCGCGGAGGGCACCCGGAGCGAGTTCCAAGCGGCTGTCCGTGATGTTGACGCTCCTCGTCGGGACACTTGCGTTTCTCTTAGCGTCGTCGGTCGCGCGTAACAGCGACCTCTTGATGCACTTGGCCAACGGGAGACGCCTCGCTCAAGAATACTTCACTCGTGGTGCTGCCGCGAACCCGCTTACCCCCAGTCTCATGGAGAGCCATTCCTGGCTCTACGACCTCATTTGTTACAGTCTCTATTCGCTGTTCGGGGGTGCGGGCTTGGTGTTCGGCAAGGCTCTTCTCGTCGCCGCAATGGCCGTGCTGCTGTTGCGGCTGAGCCGATCGGGTTCGGGGTGGTGCGTGGCTGCCTTCTGCACCGCTCTGGCTCTCTTGGCGATGAGCGTGCGTCTGTTGCTCCAGCCGGCGACCGTTTCGTATCTTTTCCTCACTTTAACTCTCTGGATTGTCCATAAACGCGACACATCGGCAACGAACTGTTCTTCTCGCTTGTTGCCTCCTTGGCCGCTGCTCGTGTTGTTTGTGGTCTGGGCGAACGTGGACAGCGGGTTCGTGCTGGGTCTTGGCGTCGTGGTCCTCGTCTGGCTGGGCCGCCTGCTGGACTTTGCCAGCCAAGCGGTCAAGACGCATTTCTCCTTGTCTCCTTTTCTCCTTGTCTCTTTGTCTTTTCTTCTTCTGGCGGTGGTATGTCTAGTGAACCCGGCGCATGTGTACGCCTTCGTGCCGCCCTGGGAGTTGGGGGGCTTTGGGGATAGCGGTGCGTCCATGTCGCCGTTTCAAAAAGCCTATTACGCCAATCGCGGCCTCAGCCCGGCGGGGCTGGCGTATTTCCCTCTCTTGGGACTGTCCCTGTTTTCGTTTCTTCCGCGGCTCGCCGACCGGCCGTTTCGTTGGTCGTGGCAACGATTCCTTCCCTGGTTGGGGCTGGCGTTGATGAGCGCCTTACAAGCGCGGGCCATCCCGTTCTTCGCCGTCGCGGCCGGCCCGGTGATGGCGTGGAACATCCAGGATTTCCCGGACCGCGGCTTCGAGACGGGGCGACGGCAAACATCGGCTTGGCATCAGCGGATATTCTTTGGACGGGCGTTGACTGTGATGTTTCTTGTGGTTCTTCTCGTGTGCGCCTGGCCGGGTTGGCTCCAACTGCCGCCCTTCGAGCCGCGGCAATGGGCCATCGAAATCCATCCTTCCCTGGAGGCGCGGGGCGTTGGCCGTCCGCGATTTACTGCGGCAGGGAAAGCTGGGCGCCGAGCCGCGCGGCCTGCACCTATCCGCCGAAACCGCCTACGCCTTCGCCTGGTTCTGTCCGGAAGAGAAGGGAGTGCGGGATGCGCGCCTGGCTTCGGTTATCCGAGGCGAACCGGCGGCTGACGCCGCCGGGTACAGCCCGATGCGCGCCGCCAACATCAACCATGTGATCGTTTTCGATACCGACCGCTCTCGTTTTTTCGGGACCGTGGGCAAGCTGCTGGCCGATCCGCGGCAATGGCCGCTGCTGCACACGGAGGGGTATCTGGTCGTCTTCGGTTGGCGCGATCCCCAAGCGGACGGGGCGGACCCGTTCCGGGCCGGCGAGTTGGATCTGAACCATCTCGCCTTTCATCCCGCCGAGGACAAAAAGGCTCCCGGCCAGCCGGCCGACTACGCGCCCGAAGCCCGGCAGTGGTGGGAGGCGTTCTTCAAGCCCATGCCGCCGCGGCCGGTCGATCAGGAGGAAGCGACGCTGCGCCTGGTCCATGCCGAAGTTGTGCGGCGATCCGCACCTTGGCGGCACGCGCTCGCCTGGGAGAGTTGCCAGTTCGCCGCTTGCGTCGGCGCGGCCGGCGGCTGGAGTGGACCCGCCAGTCTCTTCGATGCTCACTTGCGCCTGGCACTCCTTGGGCCGCCGATGCCCGAACAGGGACGCCAATTCCGCACTCTTCCGGTCTTCGATCGGCTGGTGTACGGCTGGTGGCTGCGCTTTGCCCGCGCGCACGACGATACCTCCCCCGCGCTGCTCTATTTGGCGGTGCGGGCCGCTCGCCGCGCCTTGGCCGTCAACCCCAACGAGGCTCCAGTCTACTTGGCTCTCGGGGAAAGCTACCTGCAATTGCTTCACGATACCCGCGAACGGGTCTGGGGAGAGCGGATGCCGGAACTGCTCCAGCTACGGCGATCTCAGGCCAGCGCCGCCTTGAATCAAGCCGTCGCTCTCAATCCTAACTTCGCGCAGGCGCACCTCAGTCTCAGCAAGCTGTACGGCGAAATGGGCTGCCTCGATCTCATGCTGCAACACCTGAGCAGCTACGTTAAACTGCTCCACGAGTCCGGCCCTCCGCCGGGGGGGAGCATCGAACAGTTTCGGGCCCAGGAAGCCGCCTTTCAGGAGAAGGTGAACCAACTGGCCAAAGAAGTGGCCAAACGGCAGAATCAGTTCACGGTCGCCTCGGTCGGTTGGAAGGTGGGAGACCGAGCCGCCAAGGCGGTGCAAGAAGGTCTGGCCGGTCAAGCGCGCGATTTGCTGTTGGAATCCGACGTTGCCGCCTTCGGTCCCAAAGGCATGGTTCTGGAAGGGGAACTGCTGCTGAAAACGGGGCGGGCAAAGGATGTCCGCGACTGGATGGGAGTAGAGCAGAAAGCCGTTCTGGGGCCGTCGTCCTTCCACTGGATGAGGGCGCAAGCGCTGGCGGCGTTGGGGAATTACGCCTCGGCACGAGAGGAGTGTAACGACCTATCCGCGTCGATGGCGCAGGCCAACTCGATTCCGGAATCGGCCCAATTGCGAGGGCTAATGGCGCTATCGATTGGCCAGAGAGTGCTGAGCGACCATTCGAGAGCGACGTGTATCCCGGATTTGCTGGTGCAGACTGGCTCTCGATTCATGTTTCACAACCGTCTCGCGGAATTGGCGCAGGCTCTCCAGAAGGAGGCGGATCTTCTCGTACTTCGCGGTTTGCTCGCCCTGGAAGAAGGGGACGGGGACGAGGCGGAGATCGCCTTCCGCCAGGCACTGTCCGTCTGGAAGGACGCCGACTCGGCGAATGCGGGGGGCGGATTGGACTTCAATGGCCGCACCATCGCCCAGGATTGCTTGAAGTGGCTAGAGTAGATTAACTTCGTTTAGCCGCGATCCGGCGAACCGGCAGCGTTAGCTGCCGGGTGTTTGTCGCTCCACCCGGCAGCTAACGCTGCCGGTTCGCCGAACTTGCAACTTGTTTTTATTGCCATATGGATCACGACTCGGCTACCTCGCGGGATCTGTCTCTCCGACGACGCGCACGCGTCATCGTGACGGGGATCGTCCTCCTCATGCTCGCGGCGGCGGGACTTTGGGCCGCTCGTTCTTGGCGTCGTCCGCCTCCCTCCGACCATCCGCGCGATCCGCGCCTCAGCTACGCGGGTCCGTTTCAGAACATTCATCCCGACGTTCCTTACGTCGGCGACGACAAATGCTCGGCGTGCCATCAGGAAAAGACGCTGTCCTACCGCCAACACCCGATGGGCCGCTCCCTTGCGCCGGTTCCCCGACGGGCTGCGCCGCAAGACTTCGACGCCAAGGCCCATAATCCGTTCGACGCTCTCGGCACGCAGTTTCTGGTCGAACGCCGGGGCGAGCGCGTTCTGCATCGCCAAATCGGCCGCGACGACAAGGGCCAAGCCGTTTACGAATTGGACGTGCCCGTCGATTACGTTCTGGGGTCCGGGACGCGCGGCCACTCGTACCTCAGCGATCGGGACGGCTACGTTTTCCAGACGCCGATCAGCTGGTACGCGCAGAAGCAAATGTGGGATCTGTCGCCGAACTTTAGCGTCGAGGTGCGTCCGGGTCGGCCGATCGCCGGCGAGTGTCTGTTCTGCCATGCCAACCGGGCCAGCCCGCGCGGGATACCTCAATCGTTTCGAGGAGCCGCTTTTCGATGGCTACGCCATCGGCTGCGAACGCTGCCACGGACCAGGCGGACGGCACATCGAGAATCCCGGCCACAAGGATGCCGCCAGCGGCGCGGATTACACCATCGTCAATCCGCGCCGCCTTGAGCCGGCCTTGCGGTCGGCCGTGTGCGAGCAGTGCCACCTGGCGGGCGCCACGCGCGTCCTCCGCCGCGGCCGCGGACTGTACGACTTCCGCCCCGGCTTGCCTCTCGAAGACTTCTGGTCGGTCTTCGTCTTCGCCGACGAGCAGGACGAAAATCGCAAGGCCGTTGGACACGTCGAGCAGATGTATCAGAGCCAGTGCTTTCGGCAGAGCGCGGACAGGCCGGCGGAAGGGAAGCGAAAGCTCGGCTGCACTTCCTGCCACGATCCCCACCAACACATCGAAGGGCAACAGCGCGTGGCCCATTACCGTCAGCGTTGTCTGGAATGCCATCCGCAGCAGGGGTGCGGTCTGCCGGAGTCCACGCGCCGCTTGAAGAGTAAGGACGACAGTTGCATCGACTGCCACATGCCGCGCTTCGCCACTTCGGACATCGCGCATACCGCCGTCACCGATCACCGCATCGTCCGTGTCGCGGAAAAGCCTCCGCCGGTGAAAAGTCACCAACCGAAGCGCGGACCCCGCTTTATCCCCTTCCATCGGGAACACCGGGACGCCAACGACAAGGAAATCGGACGCGACCAAGGGCTTGCCATGATCCAGATTTTCGCGCAGCTGAAAGCGGCGGCGGAGCCAGCCGACGTGCGGACGGCCCTCGGTCTGCTGGAGTCGGCGGCGCGGAACGACCCGGACGACCTGGACGTTTGGGAGTCCAAGGCGCTGGTGTTGAGCTTTCTGCAACGTCCGGCGGAAGCCTTGGCCGATTACGAAACCGTCCTCGCGCGGGCGCCGCACCGCGAGGTCTCGCTGGCGCGTTCGGCTCTGCTCGCCCAGCAGCAGGGGCAGTTGGAAGCGGCGCTCTCCTACTGGCGGCGTGCCGTGGCCGAGAATCCTTACAGCGCGAACTATCGCGCCAATCTGGCCCAACTTTTGGCCCAGCGCAAAGCCTGGGACGAGGCGCGCCTGCAGAGCGCCGCTTGGCTGCGCTTGGACCCGGCCAGCATCGAGGCTCGCGCCCTTTGGGTCCGCTGCCTGCTGCGAACCGGCGACCGCACCCAAGCCAAGGCCGAGTTCGTCAAGATCCAGCGTCTACGGCCGGCCAACCTGCCTCTGCTGGAAGCCCGCTTCTCCGTGGAGTCGCGTGCCCCTTAATAGGGGCCGATCGGAATAACATGAAGATTTTTTACTTTTTCTCTTGACTTTTCTATTTCCGCACTATTACAAGAGAAGGTGAGAATGATCTCACATTCTGTGAGAGTGTTCGCCGAAAACGCCCAGTCGATCGTAGAACTCGCAAGCTAGTTTTTTGAAGACACCCGCCGCGGATCAAGGCGACGGGTAACCGGCAGACCATTTGTACGCTATTCGCAGCGGAGCGTTCCGCGCAGCCCTCCCTTTCGCCCTTGCGTTTCCAGAGGGAGTATCCGCGCCATCGCTCCGCGCGTGTTGTTGAGCAGGGAGTGTCCTCTATTGTTCCCTTTCTCGGAGGTCTTATGCCCCTCGTACACATGTTTCGCCGCGGGCGTGGCTTCACGCTCATCGAACTGTTGGTGGTGATCGCCATCATTGCCATTCTTATCGGCCTGCTGTTGCCGGCCGTGCAGAAGGTCCGGCAGGCCGCCAACCGCGCGCAGTCGGGCAACAACCTCAGACAGATTGGTCTGGCCACACAAAACTGCCACGACACCTACTTCAAATATCCCCCCACGCTGGGCGCGTTCCCGCAGTCGGCCAACGGCTTAAACTGGACTCTCCCCTATCTGCCGTCGAAGTTCGGAACCGGCATGTACTTCTTGCTGCCGTTCATCGAACAGCAGAATCTTTACGTTTCTCCGGAGATCAACGGCGGCGGTACCCATCAGTCGAACACCTGGTACATCGACCTAGGCGGCAGGATCAAGACGTTCCAGGCGCCCGGCGATCCGTCGATGCCGGCCAGCGGCACGACCTGGTCCACCGGCGCCGACGGCTTGGACCGCGGAGCGTGCAGTTACGCCCTGAACTGGCACGTCTACCGCGGCGGCTGGAACGAGGATTGGCAACCCGGCGGCATCAACAAAGTCTCCTCCATCTCCGACGGAACTTCCATGACGATCTACGTCGCCGAGCGCTACACCGTCTGCGGCCCCGGCAATGAGAGCGGCGGCAACAACGCCTGGTCCGTTGCCAACAGCGCGGGCCAGATTATCAACTACGCCGAACACATCTGGAATGAGGATGGGCAAAACTGCGGACCAGTCGGCGAGTATTACTACCCCGCAGCTAACATCCCCCCCGCCTTTTGGGTGCATCTGATTCCAACGTCGCAGCAGCTTAACTGGCAAGGCATCCCCAACTATCCCTGGGCCTATGCGGTTCCCTTTCAGCCCGCGCCGCTGATAAAGCTCTGCAACCCGCTGCTGCTGCAATCCTACGAGTCCGGAGGAATTCAAGTGGGCATGGGCGATGGCAGCGTTCGTATGATCTCGCCGGGTGTTTCCGCCTACAGCTGGGGCGTCGCCATTGATCCCCAGGACGGTCTGCCTCCAGGCACCGACTGGTAGAATGCCTTGCCAGCCCGCGGCATCAGCAAGGGCATCCCCTTGCCGGTGCCGCAGACTGGCAAAAAAGTTACTGCCTCGAAACGAAAACTTCCCACGGGAACCGAAAAACCTGTGGGAAGTTTCTCGTTGCGGATTGTTCCTCGTGCATAATATCTTTTGAAGAATTGACCCTTTTCCACGGACATCCCATGACAGTCCCAAGCCGTATTCTTCTGACGTTGACATTGCTTGTTGTGCCCTTGTTGGGCTGTAGCAGCCAGTCCAAAACCGCTTCCATCGTGTCGGGGAAAGTCACCTACAAAGGACAGCCGGTTTCGGGAGGCACCATAACATTCTATCCTCCTCCCGGGGAGGAAATCGTCGCGAGCGGCGATAGCAAGGCGAGCGGCGCTTACGGCTTTACGCTCAATGACGATGGCACCTTTATCGGAGCCGGCCTGCCTGCCCAAGAGATGGTGGTAACTGTCGAGACCGAATCCCTCAATCCGAACAACAAGCCCAAGGCGAATTATGGTAAAGGAAAGGGAAACTCCCCGGACGAATACAGGAAACAGATGATGAAGCGCGGCGCGGCACCCGATGTTGTGGACACCCGCAAATACGTTGCCATCCCGAAAAAGTACGCCAACAAAAAGACCTCGCCGTTGAAAAAGACTCTGACAGCGGGGAAGAACGAGTTCGACGTGGAACTGACGGATTGAGGCACCGCCGAAAGAGGTCTGTAGATGTTGTCCTTCCTTCCCGATGTGGTTCGGAGGCACCCTGCTCTGACGGCTCCGACATGGGATTTGTTGTCGCGGGCCAGGGGGGCGACCTGGAGACGCCCAAGGACAGCGGCCGTGGTTGGGTGTCTCCTCGTCCTCTCCGCGGTCGGCGTTGGCTTGTACGCTTACGCTCTTGACCAATGGCAGACAGCTCAGGCGGCGGTGAAGTCCGGCCAGCTGGACGAAGCGCAACGGCGTCTGAATTTATGCCTGTTTGTTTGGCCGCGCAGCATCTCGGTACATCTTCTGGCGGCGCGGACGGCGCGGCTGCGCGGCGACTTTGAGGGAGCGGAAGCTCACTTGAACCGCTGTCTCAAGCTCAACCGCGGAGCCTCGCAAGCCATTCAGCTGGAATTTCTCCTCATGCGCGTCCAGGGAGGAGAAGTGGATGAGGTGGCGGGCGATCTCCTCTCGCTGTACGTCGAGAACAACAACCCGGAATCCCCTCTGATTCTGGAAACCTTGGCGCGGGTTTACCTGCAAAACCTCCGCTACGGCCCCGCCTTCGCCTGCCTGAGCCGCTGGATCGAAGCGGCGCCGGACGCGGCCGAGCCGTTCCGTTGGCGCGGCTGGATTCTGGAGAACATGAGCGATCGCCAGGGAGCGATGAAGGAGTACAAGCGGGCGCTGGAGTTGGATGCCAACCACTTCCCGGCTCGTCTCCAGTTGATCGACCTGTACTTGCATCGTTCCGACCCGCTCACGGCTCTGCCGCATCTTGAGTATTTGCGGAAACAATATCCCGATCGCCCCGATGTGCTGGCGCGACTGGGGCAGTGCCGATTTTTACAAGGAGAGACAGAGGAGGCTCGGCGTCTGCTGGAGGCTGCGGAGCGGCAATTGCCTAACGATTCCGATGTACTCATCCACTTGGCCAAACTGGAGATGCAAGCGTCTCCGCCGCGCTCCGCCGAAGCCGAAACCTGGCTGCGCCGCGCCTTGGCGGTGGACCCGACCGACCGAGAAGTGCGGCACTTGCTCGTCTCCTGCCTGCAATCCCAGGGCCGTCTGGAAGAGGCTCAGGCCATGATGAAGCAGCACGCCCACGATGAGGCGCTGATGAAACGGATCAACAACACCTTGAAGCAAGAGGCGGACAAGGCGGTCGGCGACCCCGCCGCTCTGACCGACGTGGGCGTTCTTTTCCTCCGTTCCAATGAGCGGATCGGGCGATACTGGCTGCACCGCGCTTTGCAGCGCGAACCCGACTATCAGCCGGCCCTCAAGGCGCTGGTCGCGCATTACGAGAGCAAGGGCGAACTGGAGAAAGCGGCTGTTTACCGCCAGAAATTGAAAGCGGAGCCGCGACCGTAACCGTCGTTTCCAGGTTTGGTGCGGGCGATCCTCTTTGCCTCTGTTCGCCCCAACTGGCAAGCTGGCAGTGACAAGCCGTGCCAAAAAGTGCCTGCTGTCGCTGCCTGGCACGACTTGGCAGCGGAGTGTTGGGGTGCGTGGCAAGGTGGCAAGGTGGCCCAGGGACAAAAGGGCAGCGGCTCTGAAAGAATCATGGGCGACTGGTCAATGAACAGACGCATGCGCGGTTGGTGGTTGGCGTTCCTTGCCGTCTTGGCGGCGGGTACGACGGTCGCCGCGACGTATTTCCACTTCGGCCGCTCCGCTCCCTCCGAACAACTCTCCGCGCCTCCCTCTATCCAACCGTCCCTCGTCTCGCCGCTTCAGATCGCGGAGTATTGCGGCAAGTGCCATGCCTATCCGCCGGCGGATTCGTTCCCCCGCTCGGCCTGGAAGGAGGAAGTGGAGAAGGCGTACACGCTCATCGCCCAGTCGCAACTGTACGGCAAACGCCCCCACGTCCCGCCGCCGCCGCCGATGGAGCAGGTTCTCCAATACTACGAGGAGCAGGCGCCGCTGACATTGCCCCGTGCGATCATCGAAAAAGCCAGCGGACCTTTGCCCCTGCGGTTGGTGCAAACCGACTACCCACCGCCCGCCGACGCGGCCGAACCCGCCATCGCCAACGTGAACTTGGTTCACCTTTTCGACGAGCGCCGCCTGGACGTGCTGGCGTGCGACATGCGCGCGGGCCGGGTGATGGCATTGCGGCCCTACGCGCCGCGCCAGCCTGGCAGATTCTGGGTGCCGTGACTAACCCGTGCCATGCGGAAGTGGTTGATCTCGATGGCGACGGCATCAAAGACATCCTGGTCGCCAACTTGGGCAGCATGGAGCCGAAAGACCACTATGAGGGCAGCGTCGTCTGGCTGCGCGGTCAGCACAACGGCGGCTTCACCGCCATCACGCTTCTCAAAGACGTTGGCCGTGTGGCCGACGTACAGGCTGCCGATTTCCGGGGCGTCGGCAAACTGGATCTGGTGGTTGCCGAGTTCGGCTGGTTCCGCACCGGCCGCGTGCTTTATCTGGAGAACCAAAGCACGGATTGGTCCCACCCCGTTTTCGTGCCGCGCGAGGTGGACGATCGCCACGGCGCCATTCATGTGCCGGTGGCGGATGTCAACGGTGATGGCCGGCCCGATTTCGTCGCCCTCCTCGGCCAAGAACATGAGACCATCGTTGCCTTCCTCAACGACGGCGACGGCCGATTTCAACCGCAAACCATCTATACGGCACCGCATCCCGCTTACGGCTCCAGCGGCATTCAACTGGTCGATCTCAATGGCGACGGCCGCCTCGATGTGCTGTACACCAATGGCGACACCATGGACCCGCCTTATCTCTTGAAGCCTTACCACGGCATTCAATGGTTGGAGAATCGGGGCCAATTTCCCTTTGTGCATCATCCGATCGCGCCGGTGTACGGCGTGCATCGCGCGGTGGCTGCCGACTTCCGGGGCATCGGCCGGCCCGACATTGTGGCTGTTAGTTATCTGCCGCCGGATCGCTTCCCCCAGCGAAAGCAATTGGATCTGGACGCGGTGATCTACCTGGAGCAGACGGCGCCGGGCCGGTTCGTCCGTCATTGTTTGCAGAGCGTCGCCTGCGATCGTGTGACGTGCTGCGCCGGCGACATCTTCGGCACCGGCCGGATCGACCTGGCGAGCGGCAATTTTCTTTACCGTCCTGCCGACCACGCTCTCACGATCTGGAAGAACCAAGGGTCGTCGGCGAACCGGCAGCGTTAGCTGCCGGGTGCTTCCCACCCGGCAGCTAACGCTGCCGGTTCGCCGCGTCGCGTCTAAACGAGAGACACGTCATGATCTCGTACATGACGAAGTTTTGGCGATCCTTTCAGGCTGGATCGTTTCGTGCCTTGTCGCGCGTGTATCTGCTAATCGTCATCGGCGCCGCCCTGGCTTTTGCCGCCGTCAACCTCTGGGCCTGGCACCATTACCGTGAAGCCGGCCGCCTAGTAGAACAGTACCGCTTTTCGCAGGCTTACGCCCACTATACGCGCTCCCTTCAGGTATGGCGTTGGAGCGCCGCGCTGCACTTTCGCGCCGGCCGAACGGCGCGAAGGGCCGGATTGTATCCGCAAGCGGAGCAGCACCTAGCCCAATGCCAACAACTCCAAGGCGGCGCCGATGCCTCGGTTCCGCTGGCGCTAGAACACCTCCTCCTACAAGCCCAATCCGGCGACATCAACGCCGTGGAAGAAACGCTGTGGAAATACGTCGAAAAGAACAAGGAGGAGACGCCGTTGATTCTGGAGTCCCTGGCGCGCGGCTATGTGCGGGTGCTGCGGCCAGGCACGGCCATGCGCTGTTTGCGGAAGCTCCTGGAGCGCCAGCCGGATAACGTCGAGGCGTTGGTGATGGCGGGCGGCATTATCACGCAAGGCGGCGGCGATGCGGAGGAAGCCATCAAGGATTATCGCCGCGCTCTGGAACTGGACGCGGAACGGGATGATGCCCGTCTGAGTCTGGCGCAAATCCTCCTCCGCGATCGCGCGGACGAAGCGCGTTGGCATTTCGAGTGTCTGCTCGCTCGTCAGCCGAACAACAGGGAGGCGATGCTGGGGCTGGGGCAAGCCCAGCGGATCTTGGGCGAATCCGACAAGGCTCGTGGATGCCTCGAAACCGTTCTCGCCAACGAACCGGGCAATTCCAAGGTACTCACGGAGTTGGGCATACTTGCTCTAACCGACGACAGGGCGGCGGAATCCGAAGCCTTGTTCCGCAAAGCCATCGCCGCCGACCCCGCCAACCGCACCGCCCACCGCTGGCTGTATCAGTGTTTGGCCCATCAGCCCGGTAGGGAAGACGAAGTGGCCGACCAAGTCGCTCTCTACGAGCGCGTGGAAGCGGACTTGGTGCGCCTGGGCCAGATTGCCAGCAAGGAGATGACACGTTCCCCGAACGATCCGAAGCTGCACTACGAACTGGGAACGCTTTACTTGCGCTACGGCAAGCCCGAGGTCGGCGTCCGTTGGCTTTACAGCGCCTTGAAGCTGGAGCCAAGCCATCAACCGAGCCATCAGGCTCTCTACGACTATTTCCGGCAAGCGGGCGAGTTGGACAAGGCGGAGCAGCATCGTGTGCAGCTTCGCTCCAGCACGGCGAAGCAAGCGCCCGCCCCACC
Source organism: uncultured Planctomycetota bacterium (assembly GCA_963835245.1). Classification (GTDB taxonomy): domain Bacteria; phylum Planctomycetota; class Planctomycetia; order Gemmatales; family Gemmataceae; genus JAJPHU01. The sequence continues at coordinate 215,665 of CAWIEZ010000008.1, read as the reverse complement.
TTGAGAGAAGACCGGCCTTTCCTTTGAGGGGATCAACAATGAAGACGTTGATACGAGTTGTTGGTGTGTTCCTCGTCCTCGACGCTCTGCCCGCGGCTTGGTTCGGTTTCGCCGCTCAAGACGACATTCATGCGAATGAAGTGGAGATTGAAAAACTGACCAACGGGATGGCGGCTCATCGCTTGCCGCGCGATACGTCGGAAAAGGATCTCGCCGCGTCCCAACAACAAGTCGAGAAGCAAAAGGTAGCAACCTACCTGTGGTTCACCGCGGCGGTTGTGGCGTTGGTTGTGGGGGGCAGCATGGTGCTGCTCCCTTCGTCTCGGAAACGAAAGTCCTCTGTCGTCGAACTGGTGCCGGCAGCGAATCAAACGGCGGACGGAATAACCGATCAACGCCCTTCGCCTTGAACGAATAAGAACCACAAGCCCGGAGCGCCAGCGACGGGGTTTCCACAATCCATCGCTGGCGCTCCGGGCTTGTCAGCAATCAATTACTATTTGCCGGCCTTTTTGCTGTCGCGGTCGGGGCCGCGCAGCTTCTCGAAATAACCGCGTGCCATGTCGCTGGCCGAACGCGGCAAACGCTGACGGTCGAGTGCTTCCGGCTCTTCCTGCGAAGCCCGGCGAATCTCTTCCGTCATGTCGGCCGGTTTGCGCGGTCCCTTGAAACCATCGCCGGCAACGTGATCGATGACTTGCAGCCGGCCCTTGTCCATCGGCGAATGCGCCCATTCTTCCTTCGCGGCCGTCGCGCCGTCTTTGGCTTCCGGCCGCTTGCCGGCGCCCGGCACGGGTTTGCCATCGATGGCCTGACACATCGCCTTGCGGGCCTGTTGCAGTTGTTGAAGTTGCTGCTGGAGTTCCTTACATTCCCCGTTGGGATCGAGCTTCGCCAGCTTCTCCGCCGCCTCGGCCAACTTCTTCGCCGCTTCGCCTTCCTTGCCCTCTTGCATACACTTCTGACATTCGCCGAGCTTGTCGGCCAACTCCTGCAATTGTTGCAGCGTCTCTTTGTCGAGCTTGGCCATGTTCTTGTCGATCTGATCCAGTTCGCGTTCCAACTCTTCCTTGTTGATCGCTCCCTGCCGCTGCAATTCCCGCAGTCGTTCCTTGGCCTCCTCGGAGCGCGTCAAGCGTTCGAGTTTGTCCTTGATGTCCCCTAGCTGCTTCTGCATCTGTTCCTTTTGCTCGCGGCTCAGCTCTTGATCCTTCAGCTTTTCGAGTTGTTCGCGCATCTCTTTCTTTTGCTCTTCGCTGAGCTTGTCGTCCTTCATTTTCTTACGCAGGCGCGCGACTTCCTCATCGGCCTGCAATTGCTTGCCCAACCGCTCCGCTTCTTCGCGCGCCTTTTTCAAATCGCCTCGGTCGAGCGCCTTGTCGAGCTTCTGGGCGGGTCCGTCTTTCTTGTCTTTGTTGCTCAGACGTTCGGCTTGCTTCATCTGCTCCTTGAGGGCGGCGACGCGGTCGGCCAATTGCTTCTCCCGTTTGCGCACCTCATCCTCGGCGTTGGTGAGATCCTTGACCAATTCGCGGGCCTGCTCCTTGGTCTGATGCGGCTTCTGAGCCAATCGATCCAGTTCCGCCTCCAAGCGCTGCAATTCCTCGGATTTGGGACGCTCACCGGGTTTCTTCACCGGCTTGCGTTGCAAAGGCCGCAGAGCTTTTTCGATTTGCGCCTTGGCGACCGGACTATCGGCGAGCGGTCGATCGTTTCCGGCCTGCGTCGGCGAAAGAGCCGGCTTGTAGAAGAACGCCAGCAGCACCAGAACAGCGGCGCCGACCGGCACGAGAGCGGCCAGCCAGGGAATGCGCAGGGGAAAGCGATCGCGCATGTGCAAGGGACCGATGCGTGAATTAACATCATCGAGGAGCGCCTGCCCGGCGGGAGAAGCAAGCTCCGCCTCCGACAGTGTGAGCGTGGTCGTGACGCGCTCCTTGAGACGGAAACGCTCATCGAGCGCCAGAGCCGCCGCGACTCTTGAAGGCATCGCCAGCACGGCCAGCACGACGGCCAACACACAGCCTGCGCTGGCGAGGCTGGCCGCGACTGTCCAGCGCAACGAGGACGCCGCGCCGGGCACGAGGTACGGCTCCGCCAGAAACCAACCCGCGGCGCAAGCAAGGGAACCGAGCCAGCACCACGCCAGCGTTCGCAGCAGCGTTTGCAAAAACAAACGCCGACGGACGCGGATGAGTTGGCGATCCAGTGGACTTGCGGACGAGCGGGCCATTCTCGTGTCTCCCCTGCGAGAAATTGTTCTTCATTAGTATAACCGTTCAAAGATCACTGGTCGATGAGTTGATGGCCAAATCGTCGTTCGTGCTGTCCCATACCAGGCTTCCTTCACTTGCATTATAATGCAATTGTGTTAGAATACAATCCAGAGGCGGCAGGGGGCAAGGTATGGATTTACGCGATGCCTTGATCGATTGGGACGAACCGGATGACGAAGGCGGCAATACGACCCACATCGCGGAACATGGCCTGACGCCGGAAGAGGTTGAGTCCGCGCTCTACGACGAAAAGACGACGTTCGATCTGAGCGACTCGTCCGGCCGTCCCATCGCGTTTGGCAGCACAGGTACGGGGCGGTTTATTGCCGTCGTGTTCGACGTGCTGAACCTGGCCGATCCGCTCATCATCCGCCCGATCACCGCCTACGACGTTCCCGAACCGAAGGAGTGAAGCCATGAAGCCAACCATCAAGCCCAAGCGCACCGCCGAGCAGCGGGCCGAGGAAGAAACCATTCGCCGGCAGCACGCGGTGAACCCGATCCACCAACGGCCGACCGGCGCCGTCAATCAGCAGACTTTCGCGGCGATTTTGCGGCTGCTGGCCCGATTCAAAGCCATACGGGAAAGCCAGGGACTGACGCTGGCTGAGGTGGCCGAGCGCATGGGGATTGACCCACCGGCGCTGTCCCGCTTGGAAACGGGCAAAATGCTGAACCCCACGCTGGCGACGCTGCACAAATGGGCGGAAGCAATCGGACAGAAACTGGACGTTGAATTATCGTCCCCATGAATGGCTACGCCGCTTGGCGCATCGAGCCGACTCCGGGGCGATCCGACCTGCGATAGCGGCAAAGAGAGAGCAACGAGACATAAAACTATTTAAGGTGGAAAAAGTATTAAATTGCTCCTGACACTTTTTCCGGCTAGACTTCTTCACCAACTTGTCAAAGAGTGCCACGATCCACGCTCCACCGCTAATAGCCCTGCTCCCGCGACGCTTCTTCCACCTCCCACAGCATCTCTGCCATGTCGAAGGGATCTGCCCCTTGAAGCGCCGCCTTGATGCCGTTCGCGTCAATGCCAAAGACTGGACCCGTTAAGGCGGTCAGGAGGTCGGCCGGAGTCTCTCCTTGGCGACGAGGGAAGAAAACGGGGCCGCGCGACAATACGACCGCCCAAAGCTCGGCGCTACAGCGAGGACACCGCTTCTCGCCGATCAAGTCGTCGGTGGGCGCCCACAAGGCCGTCCGGCAGATCGGGCAAACTCCGCGCGCCCCCGTCACGCCCATTGCCATGTCTCCCTATCTTTGTCGCCGAATAAGGACATTATGCATCTCTCCGCCCCATAACACCCTTTGCGGGTGGGTTAATCTATATTACTCCGCAAGTCTGCCTCTCACGGTGATAGCCGTTCGAGACACCAGCCGTCGGGTTCCATGCGCCGATAGCGCAGTCGATCGTGCAGGCGATCCGGCCGGCCTTGCCAAAACTCCATCATCAGCGGGCGGACGCGGTAGCCGCCCCAGTGCGGCGGACGCGGCACTTCGCCATCGGCGAAACGCTGCGTCAGTTCGCGCATGCGCTCCTCCAACACCTCACGGTTCGGAATGATCTCGCTTTGATGCGATGCCCAGGCGCCGAGACGGCTGCCTAGCGGACGACTACGGAAATAGGCGTCCGACTCGGACGCGGAGGCGCGCTCCACGGTGCCCTCAATGCGCACTTGTCGTTGCAATGGGGGCCAAAAAAACAGCAGCGCCGCGCGCGGATTAGCAGTCAAGTCATGGCCCTTGCGGCTGTCGTAGTTGGTGAAGAACGTGAAGCCGGAAGCGTCGAATGCCTTGAGCAGCACCACGCGCGCCGATGGCTGACCGTCCGCCGCCGTTGCCAATGTCATGGCGTTCGGCTCCGGCAGGTTGGCCGCCAGGGCTTGCTGAAACCATATCTCGAACTGTCGGATGGGATCGGCATTCATGTCCGCCTCGGACAAACCTCCCTGTGTGTACTCTTTGCGCATATTGGCGATCTGCATTGTAGTTTCCTCGATTGCTTGGGCGGTCGGAGCGATGGCCTTCTTCGTATCATGGTAGCAGGCCGCCTCTTGTTTAGCCGCGACCCGAAGGGGAGCGCGTCGGCAACGCGCTCCCCTTCGGGTCGCGGCTAAACGGAACTCTGTTCTTGGAGATTTCTCGATGCCGCGTATCGTCTCTCTCATCGCCAGCGCCACTGAGATCGTCTGCGCTCTGGGCTTCGAGGATCAACTGGTCGGCCGTTCGCACGAATGCGATTATCCCGAATCGGTCAAACGCCTGCCGGTCTGCACGCAACCGAAGTTCGATCCCGATGGCACCAGCTACCAAATCGATCAGCGCGTCAAAGCGATCGTGCAGGAGGGACTGTCTGTCTATCGCGTCGATGGCGAGATGCTGCGTGGATTGGAGCCGGATGTGATTGTGACGCAGTCGCATTGCGAAGTGTGTGCCGTCAGCTTGCGTGACGTGGAGCGGGCTGTCTGCGCCTGGCTGCGCGCCTGCCCGCAACTGGTGTCGCTGGCGCCGAACGCCTTGGCCGACGTGTGGACGAGCATCGAGCAAGTCGCCGATGCCCTGAAAGTGTCTTCGCGGGGCGCGGAAGTGATCCAGCGATTGCAGGCACGCATGCGCGGCATCGCCGAGCGGACGCGCGGTCTCGTCGCGTGGCCGACCGTCGCCGCCATCGAGTGGATCGATCCGCTGATGGCCGTCGGCAATTGGATGCCGGAGTTGATCGAGATGGCCGGTGGCGTCAATCTTTTCGGCGTCGCCGGGCGCATTCGCCGTGGATGACGTGGGAGGAATTGTGCGCCGCCGATCCCGACGTGCTGATTTTTTTGCCGTGCGGTTTCGACATCGCGCGGACGCGGCGCGATGTGCCTGTGTTGACGAGCAAGCCGGAATGGCCGCGGTTGAGTGCCGTGCGCGCCGGCCGCGTTTTTCTCGCCGACGGCAACCAGTTTTTCAATCGACCGGGACCGCGAGTAGTCGAATCGCTGGAAATTCTCGCGGAATTACTGCATCCGGGGGTGTTCACATTCGGTCACGAAGGAACGGGATGGCAACGCCTCTAAACGATTACCACCAGATTATCGCGATGGACGACCTCTTCATAAGCGGAAGCGCCCATGACTTCGCGGACTTGCTCGCTGCGCAGACCGCGGAGGCGTTCGACATCGGTGGAAGAATAATTGCTCAATCCGCGCGCGAACTCGACGCCTTCCTCGTCTAATAAGGTGACGACATCGCCCTTGGCAAACGTGCCGCTGGCTCCGACGACACCGATGGGCAGCAAACTGCGGCCCTGGCGCTGGACGGCCTGCCGCGCCGGCATCGACGATGAGCCGTCCGCGCGGCTGGGCGGTGTAGCCGAGCCAACGCTTCCAGGCCGGCATGGTGCGATCGTGCGGTAGAAACAACGTGCCGACCGGCTCGGCGCGGAAGATGGCGTCGAGGATGCCCGGCACGCCGCCGTTGGCCATGATGACCGATTCGCCGGCTACCGTCGCCAAGCGGGCGGCGCGCAGTTTGCTCCGCATGCCCCCGGAACCCAACGCGCTGCGGCTGCCGCCGGCTTTCTCCAAAATCGAGGCGTCGATCGCCGGCACCGTGGTCAGCAGCGACGCCGAAGGATCGGTACGCGGGTCGCAAGATAATAGGCCGTCCACGACCGTCAGCAGGATGAGCAGCGGCGCTTGCAGCAGATTCGTGACCAGGGCGGCCAAGTGATCGTTGTCGCCGAAGCGAATCTCGGCGACGCTGACGGTATCGTTCTCGTTAATGATGGGTAGGCAGCCGTACTCCAAGAGAGTGAGAATGGTATTGCGAGCGTTGAGATAGCGGCCGCGGCTGTCGAAATCGCCGGCGGTCAGTAGAATTTGAGCCGTGGGAATGCCGTGGCGCACCAGACAGTCTTCGTAGGCGCGCATGAGAAACGCTTGGCCGACGGCGGCGCAGGCTTGCAATTGGCGCAAATCGGTCGGCCGGCGCGACAGGCCAAGGCGGCCCATGCCGGCGCCGATGGCCCCGGAACTGACCAGCGCGACCTTGCGGCCTCCGGCGCAGGCGCTGAAGTTGATCGGCCAACGCTTGCAGACGCGGCGGATCGAGCGTGCCGTCTTCGTGGGTCAGTACGTTGGTGCCTACCTTGACGACCACCGTATGGGCCAAGGCGATGACTTCTTGGCGAACGGCGTCGAGCATGCGTGGTTCCCCGGACAAAGCAGAGCCGCGACCGTAAGGGAGCGGGGGCAATCACCGCTCCCTTACGGTCGCGGCTCGGCCCAACGAATCGTGGGCCACGCTTGTTATAATAGGTGAGGCTCGGCCTCGTAACAAAGCGTAATGTTTGCGACAATGGCGAAGGAGTGTTTGACGCGGCAAGAGAGGTCTTTTATACTCGAACTCAGCGAATGGAGATCTCAGGCGGGCCGTCCGCGGCTCGCCGATCCGCCTGCCCCGCCCGATGTATTCGGCAGCGCTTGGCGGAATGGATTCCTACTATGAGGTGCCTCTTGGCGGCAGCAATCCCACGATGGTTGTGCGATCCCATGGCCGCTCGCTTCGGAGTGTTGCTCCTTCTGTTGGGGTTGCTCGCTCGACCCGCCGCGGTTTCCGCTCAGGCCATCCACAGCGACGAACTGCTCAAGCAAGCCGCCCAGTTGGAGAAGCAGCACGATTGGCTCGAAGCCTGCCGTCTTTACGATGAGATCCTGCACCGAGACCACCGCCGCGACGAGCCGCGCATCCGTCAGGCTTATCAGCGCTGCCTGCGTCGCTATCGCATCGTTCGCCGCCATGAGGATAAACTGTATCGTGCCGCTCTCGACCGCGTGACGCCGGCGCAGGCGCTGGACATGTACGTTCGCATCCTGGAGACAATCGGCCGCGTTTACACCGATCGCCAGAAAAGCGGCCCCGCCGCGCTGTTTAAGCAAGGACTGGAAGAATTGCGTCTGGCCTTCGAGGAGCCGGCCTTCCTCCGCGAATATTTCCCCGGCATCAGCCGCGCGACGCGGCAAGCGTTCCGCGAAAAATTGGAGGATTGGCGTCAGCGCAAGATCGCCAATCGTTCCGAGGCGCGCGATCAAGTGCGCGCGGTCGGCCGAACGGCGCAGCAGTTGGGGTTCGGACCTCACGCGCTTATCCTCACCGCCATCACGTTGGAGTTTCTCAGCGGCGCCTGCAACGCCTTGGATGAATACACCTTCTTTCTGACGCCGGGACATTACCGTGAAGTGCAGTCCGCTCTGCACGGCCGGCTCGTCTCCATCGGTGTGGACGTGGAGGTAATCGACAATCAGCTCGAAATCCGCCGCGTTTATCCGCACAGTCCGGCCGAGGAAGCCGGCTTGATGCCGCACGACCGTCTGACGCGGATTGATGGCCAATCCAGCCGTGAGATGACGGCCGAAAGGGCGGCCGAACTGCTACGCGGCAAGTCCGGCACCCTCGCCAAATTAGAGATCGTGCCAGCCGGCCGCATGGACGCCGAGGCGATGCTCGTGGAGATCAAACGCGCTCCGGTGATCGTGCCGAGCGTCGAGTATGGATTGCTCAAAGAGCCGATTTACGTCGAAGTGGGCGAGGACATGAGGGTTGCCTTTCCCGATCGGCAAAATGACCATCAACTGTTTCCAGGAATCGACGCTCCAGGAAGTCAAGGAAGCGCTGGCCGCGCTCCAGGCCGACGGCATGAAAGTGCTGATGCTCGATCTGCGCGGCAACCCCGGCGGACTGTTCAAAGTCGGCGGTCGAGGTGGCCGAGCTGTTTCTGCCCGAAGGCATCATCGTCGTCTCGCAAACGCACGTCCGCTTCAAGGACCGCAAATTGAGCGGCACCATCCGCGCGGAGCAGCCTGATGCGCTGCTGATGCCGATGGTGGTACTCATTGATGGGGCGACGGCCAGCGCCGCCGAGGTGTTGGCCGGAGCGCTCAAGGACAATGGCCGCGCCAAGCTCGTCGGTCAGACGACGTTCGGCAAAGGATTGATCCAGTGCGTCATCCCGCTGGACAAGGCGGATTTCGAGCGCATGCCGGCCGGCATTCGCATCACGGTGGCCAAGCTGCTATCGCCCAGCTGGCAGCCGTACAACGGCAAAGGCGTTCAACCCAACTTCCCCTCCACGCTGGAGGGCAACGCCATGCTCATCGAAGCGCGGCAATTCTTGCTCGAAGAACTACTTAAAAGCCTACAATCCATGTCCCACTAACAAAAATCCGAAATTCAAAATCCGAAATCCGAAAAAACAAAACCCTTCGGATTTCGGATCTTGAATTTCGGATTTGAATTTCGGATTTTATCGAGTGCGTCTTCTCTGGTCACAGACAGTTCCGGCTCCTCTGCGCGGTCTGAGCCTGGCTCGCGAGCGCGAGGCGATCCTCGCCTGGGATGGTCAGGATGGTCTGTTCCTTTTCAACCATGCGGGGATGATCCAAGCCCAGCGGCCCGCGCCGGTGCCGATCGCCGTGGCGAGTGGCGCGGAGGACGGCAGCGCCTATGCGGTCGGCGGCTCGCAAACGCCGATGGTTTGCTGGTTGGCCCCCGATCTCGGCTCCGCGCTGGCAGCGTCCTCTGCCGCAGCGCGCGACGGCTCTCGCCGTGGAGCCGCTCGGTCGCTGCGTGGCCGTGGCCGACGCCGGCGGCACTCTGCACTTGATCGATGCGCGCGGACAAACGCTCTGGCAAGCGACGACGCCGCGGCCGCTGCATCATCTCGCCTTCGTGGCGGAGAAGCCGGTGCTGGTCGGTGCCGCCGATTTCGGTCTGGTACTCTGCTTCGGCGAGTCCGGCGAATGCCTGTGGCGCGACGGCTTGGTCGCCCACGTCGGCTCGTTGGCGGTCAGCGGCGACGGCGGCTGTATGCTGTTGGCCTGCTTCAGCGATGGACTGTATCGCTACAACACGGCAGGCCCCCAGCAACAGCGAATCCCCTTGGAAACGGCCTGTCCTCTCGCCGCCCTGTCGTATGCCGGCGATGGCCTGCTCACCGCCGACCGGCAGAATCGCCTCTTTCTGCGTGACGACAAAGGAGCCATTCAAGACCAAGTAAGTCTTGATAGTCCCGCCGTCGCGCTTGCTCTGGGAGCGCTGGGCGATTATGCCGTCGTCGGCTTGGCGAGCGGCGCCGTCCTTCACTTCGAGGGGCGGCCGGCGTAAGGCGCGGACGATCTACAACAATTGCCGGGCTTCTTCCTGACACGCCCGCGCCGCCTCCATCTGTCCCAGACCGCGATAACACTTGAACAGATCGGACAGCGCCGCCGCGTAATCGGCGCGGGACAGCAGATTCTGCTCCTTCCGCGTGGCGCGGAGTTGCTCCAGACAATCGCGCGCCGCCGGCAGGTTGCCCTGACCGAGATACGCCTGTCCCAAGGCGCGGAGCGTCCGCGCTCCCATCGCGTCCAAGACGGCCCACTCCGGCGGACGATGCACGTCCAACCGATCGATCGCCTGTTCGTAGGCGCGCGCCGCCAGCAGCCGCCGCGCCTCGCGGAACAACTCATCTACGGCAGCATCGGCAGCAAGACAAGGAGATTCGCCGTGTTCTCCTTGTCTCCCTGCCTCCCCTTCTCCTTGTCTTGAAGCATGCGGCAGCGGCGCGCCGGATTCGCATGCCTCGATGGCCGACAAAAGACGGCCGGCGTCGGCGAAACGATGCTCCGGCTCCGCTTCCAGGCAACGCCCAATCAGCTCGTCCAGCCAACGATAATCGTTGCGGATCTCGTTCTGCACCGCCGACGGCGGCGGGAAATGCAGTGATTTTTTCAGACGCAAATGCTCGTCGCGCTGATCCTTGTTGTCGTCGGGAGACCACGGCGCCGTCAAATGCGGCCCGCCGCCGGTGAACAACTCGTACATCAACAGTCCGAGGCTATACACGTCCGAGGCCGGTGTGGAACGGCCGAACAGCGTTTCCGGGGCCATGTAGGTGAAGGTGCCCAGCGAACCCGGCGCGAAACCCAGACGCCGATCGGCGAAAGCGGCCAAGCCGAAGTCCACAATGCGAATGATGCCGCGGCGGTCCACCAAAATGTTGTCCGCTTTCAAATCGCGATGCACCGCCCCTTGACCGTGAATTAGAGCCATGCCCCGGCAGATCTGTTTGAGGAAACGTAGTCCAATCGACACGCTGATGCGTCCCGCCGCTCGCATGTGCGACAACAACGGCAAACCATCGACGTACTCCATGACCAGAAAGGCCCGGTTCTCGTGTTCCGGCAACAGGCCCATGTCGTGGATCTGCACGAGATGGCGGCGGCCGGCGTCATCGAGTCCGGCGGCGGGAGCGGCGAGGAGCTGCGCGAGGATGAGTGCATCGCCAAATAGAAAGGGTGCGGTCTCTCCGGTCAACTCGGTCTGCCGCGAAACCTTGACGGCCACGGGACGGACCAATTGCCGGCAGAAATATTGCTCGGCACGGAAGACGGTGCCAAAGGCGCCGCTGGCCTGCACGTCGCACAGCTTGTACTTGCCGGCGAGGGTTTGGCCGAGCAATCGTTGTTCCAGGGAAGGAGTGCGTTCCACGGTTCGTACCTGTCCTGCGGATCGGAGTCCCTTTCACTATATCCGATTCCGCATCTCGGCGCAAGCAATCGCCGTGGGAGAATCCGCCGCCGCGTCAGGCACTACGAGCAATCGGAACAGGGGTGAACCAATCCTCCGTGGCAAAAACCGTCTCCGAAGCGATCGCGTCGAGCAGTGCACTAACCATTCGTCGTCGATCCGGGAGCGGCCGCTTTAATGAACTCACGCGCGCGGCCAGCGTACCGGCTGCCTTCTCGTCGAATAGGTCAATGGCGTGGAACAGATAAACGAAATGACTTCTCAAGAGCCTGCTTAACCGTAAGGAGAGTTGAAAATAGCGAAGCCCCCACTGAAAGACAAAGGTGCTGTGGATCGGCAACATCAGGAGCGGGCAAGTGGCAATGGGAAATTCCCACACTGGCTGGAGCGCGTTGCGCCGACCTCCGAGACAATGGGGAACGCGAGGAGCGAAAAGATACGAGGCACGGCCGAACTGCTTGTCCTTCGCGGCCGGATTGCAGAGGCGATAGACGAGTTTCATCAAGTGGACGCCGACACCGGGCAATACCGACGTATCATAAAGATAACCATGATCCTCTAAGATCTCGCTGAAATCTTGGTCAAAATAATAACCGGGGCAGCGAAAACCCTTACAATCGTATCCCACCCGCGTCGAGATTGCATGGTGGCAGCGAACGACCTCTTCCTCCTTGACGGATCGGGAAAGGCTCCGGTAGTCCTGAAGGTGAGAGTAGGTGTGATTGCCAATAGCATGGCCCGCGCGCACCGCATCACGGCAAAAATCGACGCACGCGGGCAGTTGCAGATCCCGGCCGATCACGAAAAACGTCGCCTTGATCCCCCGGGCCTCAAATAATTCCAGGAAGGTATGAAGGGAATCATTATAAATACAGGCCGCATCATGATCGGGCAGAACGCCGTATTCATCGGCATAGACCCACAAGGGATCACAATCGACATGCACATTCGTAATCATCCGGAACCTCCACAGGGTTTCGCTTGCCGATTTCTCGCGGCGGCAACGCGCCGTAAATGGAGTAAGGAGCGAGTGTGCGAGTGATTACGCAGTTGGCGCCGACGACGCAACCTTCCCCGAGTTCTACTCCCGGCAAAAGGACGCTATTGGTGCCGACAAAGGAATCTTTACGGAGGATGATGGGCTTCGACTTGAAAGCCTTAAATTCTTCGGGAATCATTGGCCCGCTCATCCTTTTTCCGTCGAGCGGGCACTCGCTGTTGGCGTAGATTTTCACTCCGGAGGCGATGCCCACGAAATCTTCAATGACGATTGGTTCGCGGGCGGCGATCACGCTAAACGGAGCAACGTGGACTCGTTTTCCGATCGATACAGTTCCCAGATGCGCTTCAATCCGACAATAACTATCGATCCAAGTATAATCTCCGAGAGAAATGTTGGCCGCACCATTCAGATGAACGCCCACATCTATCAAGACATTTTTTCCGAGATGGCGGAGGAAAGGCTTGTAGTAATAATAGCGGATCTTGTAGCCGAAACCTCCAGGAATATAGCGAATGAATCCCTCGAACAACATGAGTACCGATTTGAAAGCCAAGATTAGTAAAGACACAAAGGGGATTCGCTGGCCGCGAATGAACCGCGAAAACGCCTCATATTCGACCTGATACAAGACCCTCATCGGATTTTTCTCCCATTTCCTCCGCGCTTACCGCTCCCTAACGGACGCGGCTCTGTCTCTGCCATCCTTCACGACGCGCGGCGCTGGCCGGTATTGGACTTGTTCATCGCGCCGTCGGTTTCGACGGACGCTCCTCTCTGCCGGAGTAAAGCAGCGACATCGGCGATGGTCTGTTTTTCATGGAGAAACACGCCTGATAAACTGAGCCGCGCGTCGAATACGGTTTCCAACTCAAGAAGAAGGTTGATACTCGTCATGGAATCCCAGCCCGCAAGCTGACCGAGGCAAGTATCCGCCTGGAGCGGCATCTCGCCACATTCCGGGAAAACCGTGCGGATGCACGTCTTGATTCGCTCCATACCATCACCTCTCAACAAAGAATTGCCGTCGCCGCCCATGACAGCCCTCCGCCGAAGGCCACTAGCACCACGACTTCGCCGGGACGCGGTTGACGAGAAATCCGTAGCTCATCGAAAGCGATCAAAACGGAGGCCGCCGCTGTGTTGCCATAGCGATCCAAATTGACGATAAATTTGTCAAAGGAGATGCCGGTACGGCGGGAGAGTTCTTGGATGATATGGATATTCGCTTGATGCGGGACGACATAGGAGACGGCATCAGTGGATAGTTCCGCCGTTTGGAGCAGTTCGCCGATCACCTCTGCCCCCTTCTCGACGGCAAAATTATAAACCTCCCTGCCGCGCATGGTGAAATACAATTGGCGAGAGGAGGTGTGCTTGCCATAAGGCAACATGCTGCCGCCCGCGGGAACTTGGATGACGTCGTGACCACTGCCGTCGGTGCGGAGAATGGAGCGAATCACGCCCTTGCCCTTCTCCGAGCGCGCGAGCAGTAACGCTCCCGCACCGTCGCCGAAATACGGCCGCGTCGAAAAATCGTCGGGATTGAGGAGGCGCGAATATGTTTCCGCCGCGACCACAAGCACGTTTTCCACCTGACCGGCGCGTAGCAAACTGTTGCCGATTTCGAGAGCGTACAGCGCGCCGCTACAAACCGAGTTGATGTCGAAGGCGAAACAGCGACGCAACCCCAGCAGATGTTGCACGCGCGTCGCCGTCGCGGGTTGTATCCGGTCGGGAGAAGAGGTCGCCAGGATCAATGCTTGTACTTGCTCAGCCGGAAAGTTCGCTCGCGCCAGACAGGTCCGGGCCGCCTGCGCCGCCAGATCGGAAGTGCATTCTCCGTCCTTGGCATATCGTCGGGCCGCGATGCCGGTTTTCGTCTGAATGAGGGGGATGGCGGATTCGGGGAATTGCCGCAAGTCCGCGTTTACCACCTCTTGCTCCGGCAGATAAGATCCCGTCGAGATGACCTGGGCCCACATTAAGATTCCCCTCCCAGGGATCGCAGTTTGCCCCTGCTGTTCCGTCGCGCAACTCAGTTCCGGTCGGCTGTCTTCGGAGGGCTTATTAGCGACCTTCCGAAATCGTGTCAATGCGGGACCGTTTGATCGCTATGCCTACGCGGGTTATTTCATACAGCCGTTACATGGAAATGCCGATTCCATTTACATCCGTTACTTTTTCTCATCACGGAGGACAAATGAACACCGGCGTAAAGGGAGGCAATGGGGTCGCGCCCGTGGCCTTTGTCAACGTCGGCTGCCACGGCCATGAGACGGCGAGCGCCAAGCTGCTCAAGGGAGGCGTGGCGGTCGATGATCGCGGCGAAGTCGGCTTCGTCAACGATTTCGATTTCACCGGCGTCAAACGCTTCTATAGTGTCTGCAATCACCAGGCTAACTTCGTCCGCGCCTGGCACGGACACCGGCACGAGGCTAAATACGCCACCGTCGTCGCCGGCTCCATGCTCGTTTGCTGCCTGCGCATCGACGATTGGAGCAATCCCTCGGCGGCCCTGCCGATCCAGCGCTTCGTCCTCAGCGCCAAAACGCCGGCCGTGCTGTACATCCCGGCCGGCTACGCCAACGGTTTCATGTCGCTGACCGACGACGCCAAGATTATCTTCTTCTCGACCTCGACCCTACAAGAATCGCTCAACGACGACATTCGTTTTCCGGCCCGGAAATGGAATCCCTGGGCCATTGAGGAGCGCTAAACCATGTCCGAGATATCGATCTTGATTCCCACCTACAACGACGAAGCCGTGCTGCGCGGCACGGTGACGAAGCTGCACGACACGGTCACGCATTCGTCTCTGAACGTGGAGACGCTGATCGTGGACGATGAAAGCACGGACGGCACGCTGAACGTGGCGCAGCGGCTGATCGAGGACTACCCGGCGCTGCACATCCGCGTCTTCGCGCGGAAACGACGGCATCGCGGTTTCGGCGGACTCGTCCGCTTCGGCATGGCCTACGCCAGCAGTCCGTACTGCGTCATCGTCTCTTCCGACGGCCACGATCCGGTGGAGTTGCTGCCGACTTTTCTCGCCAAGCTGCGTTCGGGCTGTCATCTGGTGCAGTGTTCGCGCTATCAACGCAAGGAGGACGCCGGTTCGGTGCCCTTCTTCTATCGGATTTATCAGGCGATTTATCGCCGCGCCATCCGTCTGCTCTTGGGCATGAAGATCAAGGACAGTACCTATGGTTTCCGCGCCTTCAATCGCAATTACGTTCATGCTCTGGGCGTGTCGGCCAATCGTTTCAACATTTGCCCGGAGATGACGTTCAAGATTCTGCTCAGTGGCGGAGCCATCGAGTACATTCCCGGCAAGCAGGGGAGCTTGCAGCGCGGCGGCTCGCAGAAATTTCGGCTGCCCTTCGAGATTTTGGGCTATGCCAACGTGCTGCGTCAGGCGTGGTTCTATCGACTGGGCATGCCGTGGTTTTGAGGACAAGCACAAAGGCGAACCGGCAGCGTGAGCTGCCGGGTAGGAGCCATAAACCCGGCAGCTCACGCTGCCGGTTCGCCTAATGAAGAGGAGTATGGGGATGGCGAATGTGCTAGTGGTCGGCGGGGCCGGCTACATCGGCGGCCACGTCACCGACCGGCTGCAAGAGGCCGGTTACAGCGTGCGCGTTTACGATAACCTACTCTACGAGGAGAAATATCTCAAGCCGGTGGACTTCATTCGCGGCGACATCCTCGACCGGCCGCGGCTGCAACCGTATCTGGATTGGGCCGATGCCGTCGTCTGGCTCGCCGCCCTCGTCGGCGACGGCGCTTGCGCTCTCGATCCCGCCCTGACCGAACAGGTCAATCTCGAATCGCTCAAGTGGCTCGTCCGCCACTTCGACCGCCGCTTGGTCTTCATGTCCACCTGCTCGGTGTACGGCGCCCAGGACGGCATCCTCGACGAGGATTCGCCGGTCAATCCGCTGTCGGTGTACGCCAAAACCAAGGTGGAAGCGGAAAAAGTCGTGGCGCCGGCCAACTGCATCACCTTCCGGCTGGGAACCATCTTCGGCGTCGGCGATCGTTTCTCGCGTCTGCGTTTGGATCTGGTGGTCAACTTGCTGACGGTCAAAGCGTGCCTGTATCGCCGCATGAGCGTTTACGGCGGCGCGCAGTATCGGCCCATGTTGCACGTGCGCGACGTGGCCGAGGCCATCGTGCCCAACATCGCCACGACGCACCGCGGCGTCTACAACCTCATGGCCGGTAACATGACCATCCTGCAAGCCGCCGAAATGATCGCCGAGGTAGTGCCCGGCGTCACCGTCGAACGCACCGAACTCAAGTTTCAGGACGCTCGCAACTATCAGGTTTCCGGCGCTCGCGCCGAGCGGACGTTCGGTTTCCGTCCCAAACTGAGCGTGTACGACGGCATCCGCGAGATCAAGGAACTGACCGAGCAAGGACGGATCGGCGATGTCTACAACACGCGCTATTCCAACGCCGAGTATCTGCGGCCCTTGATTAAGCGCGATAAATCGCCGTTGGGTTATGAGGTGGTGCCGAACTTGCGGGCCGTTCGCGCGGCGTGAGTTATCGGAGCCGCGACCGTAACAGAGTGGGGCAGATCCCCGCTCCCTTACGGTCGCGGCTCTGTCTAATTTCGAGAGAATGAACATGACGAAGGCGAGCGGACGTTGGATCGTGACGGGCGTGCTATTTTTGCTGCCGCTCGGCTTGATGGTTGCGCCCGGCCTACCTCACGGAAAATACGAGTTGGTTGTGGACATGCAGCCTGTCGGCACGCCGACGAGCGCATGCGGAAACGTGGAAGTATGGATCAATTCCGTTAGTGGAGAATCGCTTCATCAGCCAATCCTTGCGGGCAAGCGTCACAGCTATCGATTCCCGTTGAAGGATCGCAAGAGCATCGAGTACCTGCGGATTGATCCCACCGATGCCGCGAACGTGCCTGTGCTGCTTTTCGGTGTCCGTATCGAGAAACAAGGCAAAATAATCCACGAGTTCGCGCTGCGCGATCTCGCCGGCTGGCATACGAATGCCGATCAATCGATGCTTGGAGAGGATGTCCTCCTGCTGCGCCGGACACAGCGATCCGGTGTTGGCCGGCAATTTTCCCGCCATCCGCCTACCGGGCATTCATCGAAGTTTTCTCGGCCGGTTGGGCGTGAGCCTGGTCTCCGCGGAGCATTCCCGCGAGACGACTCTCGTACTGTTGACGGTGGCCACGCTGCTGGTTCTCGTCCTGGGTTTGGGGGGAGGCGGCCGGCTATCCGTGGTCGTGTTGACGATCGCGCTGCCGTTGACTTATCTGTTCTTGCAGATGTTCGACCGCCTCGGCGGCAGACCGCCGGATGGGAGCAGCGCCCTTGGCTATGCCTTGTACGCCGGCTATCCTAAGTCGGCGGATTTTCTCCTGGGGTTTCTCCTGATCGGCGTGCCTGCTCTGGTTGCCCTCGTCGCCGTTTACATCCAGCGGCGTCTGAGGAAATCGCCCGCCGCGGAGGCGGCGGACTCCCCTCCGCCAGAAGGAGGGCGAAGGAAGAGTCACGCTCTCGTCTTGGTACTGCTGACCGCCGCTCTGGCGTGCTACTTCTGTCCCGACCTCGCCGGGGTTCTTCCTCCGCCGGAGCCTCCCATCAATCTCCAGTGGGACGGCAATAACGGCATAGTCTGGCGCTACCTGTTCCAAAACAACGTCAAACCCTATAAGGAATTTTGGTATCCTTATAGTGGTCAAATACTGTTTGATCTGCGTTATCCTTACGGCGATCTCTGTTTGGCGCTGCATCGGGTCATTTTTTTCGCGGTCTTTCTCTGCGCCATATATCTCTGCACGGGCCGAGCGCTGGCGGCGACTTTGGCCATCTTCGCAACCATCTTCGGTCTGTACGTCAACGGCTTTTTCGAGGGGCCGGAGCGTTACGGATTGGTGGCGAACGTCTTGCTCGCCTATGCGGCCATCGACCGGAGCGTTCCGCGCCTCCGGGGGGGCCATGTCCTTTTCTGGTTGGCTGCCGTGCAGGCCGCCGTCATGGAACCAACCAGCGCTGCCTATGCGGGTGTTCCTCTCTTCGTCACCCTCGTCCTGGATGCCCTGAAATCGCCGCGATCCTTTTTCGCACTTTTGGTCGGGCGTCTGGGGCGCGAGTTCATTCCTCCCGCCGTCGTTGTCGCCGGCGTCGGCATTTATCTCGCCATCCGGGGAGAACTGACGGGCTTTCTCGCCTTCATGTCCGGCCTCGGCGCGCTGACGGCCTACGGCGCTTTCCCCATCGATTTGCCCGCTTGGCTTCGGCTGGAGGAGCCGTCGGCGGCGTTCCTGCTCGGCTCCATCGTCGTTCTGATCGGCGTGGGTCTGGTGCGCGAGTTCGATGCCTCGGAGCGCAAAGGCAAGGAGGGCCGAATCCTGCTTCTGCTCGGCATCGCCGCCGCCATGCTGATGCTCAAGCAGTTCGTGCGGCCGCACATCGCCAATCAACTGCTTATCGTCAATGGGGTCGGCATCGTCTTCTATCTGTTCGCCAGCCGAAATACCAGTGCCTGGCAGAGAAACGGCGCCATCTTCGCCGCTGGGCTGCTATTCGCGCACCTGGCGACCTCGAATTATCCCATGCAGGTGGTGAACAGCCTCCGCACCGCCCTCGATCGCCTCGGAGCGTCCGCGCCGTGTCTGGCCCTCGATGCCCGCCAGCGCAAGGCGCTGACGGCGCCGCTCTTCTCCCTCCGCCATTTCCTGCTTTCGGACGCTCACCTTCAGGCCGTCCGCGAACTGTCCTATTTGACCTGCGCTGAGGGACCGGGACGTTTGTTCGTACTCAGCGACGATCCGATTTTCTACGTTCTGGCCAAAGCCACTCCTTACTTCCACACCAACGGCTACAATGCCGCGCCGATCCAAGAACAGAAACGCATGATTCGGATGTTTCAGTCCGATCCTCCGCGGGTCGTCGTCTGGAGGTCCGCTGATGCGGGGGTGGACAATGTTCCTCCCGTGCTGCGCGATCCGCTGCTGTATGAATACGTAATTCTCCATTATGTTCCCGTTGCGCCTTCTTCTCAAGCGCCCATCGTGTTGCTGCGGCAACGCCAGCCTGAGGAAGCGACGGCCATCGATTTCTGGCGCGAACGGCTCGGCTCCGTACTCAATGTCGGCCACATCCCGCGCTTCTCCAACCCGGCGCGCTTTCGGGAGTTGAGCGAGCCAAACAGCGCGGAGGCCGCCGAATTTCTCACGGTGCGAATCACGGATGCCGCGGCGTCCTTGCCCTCGATACCCGGCGGCAAACTTCCCGCGGAGGGTGGTTATCGACCGTCAGGCCAGCCCGTGGCCATCCCGGTCCAATGTGCGGGGCGGAACTTCACCATCGTCCTCGCGGTGGTGCCCGGCCAGTCCACGTACCACGTCTTGCTCAACCGCATCTGGTTCTGGGGCGCCCTGAAAAAAGCGGGATTTTCGCCGACCCTCGGCAGTACGAGACCGGGGATCGAAGTGAGTATCGAGCGTCGTGTTATGAACGATGCCATTCTGTATTGAGACAGCGGAAGTTGTCGGCGCGGTCAGGAATCTCGCCTTGCGGCAACAACAGAAAGTAGGGTATCTTCCGGACCAACCATTTGCACGGCGTCGCCGAATTATCGCGCGTCGGTAGGAAAGGAGTCCATCGGTATGAAAGTGTTGATACTTGGCGCCAACGGCATGTTGGGCCATATGGTGGCGAATTATTTCAAGACGCTATCGTTTGACGTGACTTATACGGTGAACTCCTTCACTCCCGATTTCCTGCCCCGAAATCGGTGCCTGTCCTTCAATGCCGTCACCGACGATCCGGCTAAGCTTCCCCAGGCCGATTACATTATTAATTGCATCGGCATGATTAAGCAGAAGGCCGACGTGCCGCCGCATCTGTATTATGCGGTGAATGGCACATTTCCGCACAAACTAGCAAAGGCCAAACTCGGCAAGGTCATTCATATCACCACCGATTGCGTCTACAGCGGCGCTCAAGGCGAATACGTCGAATCCGCTCCTCACGACGCCGAGGACGATTATGGAAAGTCCAAGTCCGCGGGCGAAAGCACTGAGGTGATGTGTTTGCGTACCAGCATCATTGGTCCGGAACTGAAGACCAAGTATGGCCTGCTGGAGTTTGTGCGCCATGCTCCGCCGCCGCTACGCGGTTTCACCAATCACTGGTGGAACGGCATCACGACCAAGCAGTTCGCCGTGGTATGCGAGCAGATCATCACGACCGATGCCTGGGCTCCCGGTCTCAGCCACCTCTTCTCTCCCAGGGATGTGTCGAAGTACGAATTGGTCAAAGCGATTAGCGATGTCTACGGCTTGGGCAAGGAAGTCGTTGCTCACCAACCGCCTGTCGCCATTAACCGTACCCTGCGAACGGAACGGCGACTGTGCCAAAAACTCAAGATTCCCGACATCGTAGAGCAATTGCATGCTCTGCGCGGGGCGAGCGGATTGGCGGCCGCCGCCTAACTTCGCTTCGGCGAAAACGTCGTATTGTCATCGGGTAGCGAATGGTCACTCGGTCGAGAGAAATTCGCCATGCTAAATAGGTTCCAGGGCACGGAGAATCGGGCCGATGGCGCAATCGACACTTGCCCCATCTGCGGGCCGAGCCGACACGAGCTGGCTTACCGCGGCTACATCCGTTGTTTGGGCTGCCGACTCTTGCGGAACCACCCGTTCCCTACGTCCGAGGAGATCGCCGCCTATTACCGGCAAAAGGCTTCCCATGGCAACTATTCCGCCGCCGGCGTCGCCGTCTTCGACGCACAGAGGGCCGATACGTATCGACGCGGCGTGAACCAATTGCTGAGGCGAATGCCCGATGGTTTGCGCGGCAAGGCCGTCCTCGACGTTGGTTGCTTCACCGGCCTGTCCCTCGACGTGCTACAAGGATTGGGCGGAATCGCCTACGGACTGGAATACCAGTCCGAGGCGGCGGCCATCGCTTCGGTTCGGCATCCGGGACGGGTGCGCGACGGCGACATCTGCGCCGGTCTCGACTTCGGCCGACAATTCGACGCCGCCACCATGACCGACGTGATCGAGCACGTGCCGGACCCGGTCCGCGCTCTGGGCGCGATCGCTCACCTCCTCAGCGACGGCGGCTGGTTATTGCTCACTACTCCCGATACGGGATCCTTAATGGCTCGCGCACTGCGCTCAGCTTGGCCGTCCCTCTGCCCGATCCACCACCTGCACTTGTTCGATCGCAACAACCTCGCACGACTGCTCGACCTGTGCGGCTTCAAGGTCGTCTCCATCATTTCGCTGTGGAAATGGTACTCTCTGGACTATATCAACTGGGTCATGCCCAATTTCAATGCTTCACTGGCAAAAGTGTGTGCGGCCGTCCCGAAATTCCTCCGCAAGTTTGTGCTGCCCTTGAACGGAGGCGAAATGCTCGTCGTGGCGCGCAAGCAGGCGCCGGCCGTTACGCGGGCGGCATAAGGACGGTCGCGGCCTGGGAGAAAGGGATCCTCAACGGAAAGGTGGATGGCCGTGAAGAAGCGACTAGCGATCGTTCTCGGCATTCGTCCCGATGTCATTCGGGCCAGCATGATTCTCAATCAAATCCGCGCCCTCGATGAATTTGACGTTCAATTCATCTGGTCGGGACAGCACTACTCCGACAACCTCAAGGACGTTTTCTTCCGCGAACTAGAAGTGGCTCCGCCCGACATCGAACTAGGCGCCAAAGGCACGACGGATGCCGAAGTCGTTGCTTCCGTGGTCAGCAAGCTCTATCCGGTTTTGGATAATCTCAAGCCGGAAGCCGTCGTCTTTCTCGGCGACACCAACACCGTCATGGGCTGCTTGGCCGCCGGTCAACTTAATATCCCCATCGTCCACATCGAAGGCTGCATGCGCTCCTACGATTGGCGCATGCCCGAAGAAAAGTACCGCGGCACTATCGACCACTTGGCCGATGTCATTTACACCTACTTCCCGGAATACAAAGAGCAGGGCGTCGCTGAGGGACTGAATCCGCGAAGTATTATTGTCGTTCAGAATCTGATTGTAGACGTACTCAACAAATACTATTTCGATCGCAAAAAGCACTATGACGCTCTGGCCAGTGAGCAATTCTTCCGCGAGCGCACGATCGAGCGCGATCAGTATTACCTGATGACCTGCCATCGCCGCGAGAATGTCGAGAGCCGCGAACCGCTGGCCGCCATCCTCGAACTGCTGCGGCACACGGATCGCAAGGTCTACTTCACGGCCAGCTACCGTACGCAGGGCAATTTGAAGCGCTTCGGTTTGAAACTGCCGCCCAACGTCCTCATGGTGGACCCGATTGGCTACACCGAGATGCTGGTGCTGATGACCAATGCGCGCGGCGTCATCACCGATTCCGGCACGGTGGTTGAGGAAACCGCCGTTTTGCAAGTGCCGTCGGTGCAGATGCGCAAAGCAACGGAGCGGCCGCAGGTTTACGACTGCGAATCGAGCGTCAAGTTCGATCCGGACACGCCGGCTCAATATCCGGCCGACAAGATATGGCACAAACTGGAATATCTGCACGGCCGGAGGTGGGATCATAAACTCGGCGACGGCAAGGCGTCGGGCCGCATTGTCGCCGACTTGGTACATCGTCTGCGCACGGACGGCTTCCGGCTGCACGAGCCGGAGCATTATCACTTGCCCATCGGGCGCTCGTACCGCGAGGATGGGCTGTGTAAATCTTCCTCCAAACATACCGAGGCGGCATGAACGCGCACGGAGTTCGGACGGCCGGCGCCGGGGACGCTCTCGCCGGTCTGGCCATCGTCATTCCCATGTTCAACGAGGAAGCCGGCGCTGCCCGCTGCGTGGCGGAGGTCACGGCCATCCTGGCGAAACTGGGGCGGCGCTGCCGCCTCATCGTCGTCGAGGACGGCAGCCGCGATCGCACCGTTGAGGTACTCGAACAAGCCCGCCGCGATGTCGATTTCACCCTCATCCGCCACGACGGCAATCGCGGCTACGCCACGGCGCTGCGCACCGGCGCGGCGGAAGCGCGGCGATTGGGCTACGATTACGTCCTGTTCATGGACAGTGATTTGACGAATCCGCCCGCTCACATTGTCCATTTTCTGCCGGCCATCGACAGCGGCGCGGATGTCATCAAGGCTTGCCGTTATTGTTCCGGCGGCCGCGTCGAGGGTGTGCCGTGGTGGCGTTATATCATCTCGCGCATGGGCAATCTGTTGGTGACGCCGCTGTTCGGCGTCGGTGTCCGCGATGCGACGAACGGCTTCCGCTGTTTGCGCACGGAGGTGTTCCTGTCGCTGCCCTACACGGAGCGCGGCTTCGCCGGTATCATGGAGGAGCTTTACTGGGCGAAGCGGCGCGGCTGCACCTTCGCCAACGTGGCGACTACGTTATACAACCGCTCGCAAGATTTGCGGCGCTCCTCGTTCAGCTATAAACCAGCCACGTTCTACAAGTATCTCCGCTATGCCGTGAAGGCGGCGCTGATTTCCGCGCCGGCAGAGAAGAACTAACCACAGAGGCACAGAGACACAGAGAAGAAAAAATGGAAGAACTGTTTTGTCTTTTCTGATTTGCCTTTTGTCTTCTCTGTGTCTCTGTGTCTCTGTGGTTAATTTTGATCGCTTTTTGTTGAGATCGAGCATATGACCACC
Organism: uncultured Planctomycetota bacterium; assembly: GCA_963835245.1. Lineage (GTDB taxonomy): Bacteria > Planctomycetota > Planctomycetia > Gemmatales > Gemmataceae > JAJPHU01. The sequence goes on along the minus strand of CAWIEZ010000008.1, from coordinate 192,190 downwards.
GCGAATTATGATGTGGCCGTCATCGGGGGCGGCATCGTCGGCATGGCGACGGCGCGCGAACTGCTGACGCGCGATCCGCGCCTCTCGCTCGTCGTCCTCGAAGCCGAGGATCGCTTGGCGGCGCACCAGACGGGCAACAATAGCGGCGTTATTCACTCCGGATTGTATTATAAGCCCGGTTCCTTGAAGGCGCGTTACTGTGTCGAAGGCCGCGAAGCGATGTATCAGTTTTGCCGCGTCCACGGCATCGCTCACGAGCGCTGCGGCAAGATCGTCGTCGCCACGCGGCCGGAGCATCTGCCGGCCTTGCAAGAACTGGAGCGACGCGGACGAGCCAATGGCTTGCAAGGGCTGCGTCCGCTGCGCGCCGAGGAACTGCGCGAGTTCGAGCCGCACGTCGCCGGCATCGCCGGCTTGCACGTCGCCGAGACGGGCATCGTCGATTATCCGCAGGTCACGCGCACGCTGGGCGATCTCGTCCGCGCCGGCGGCGGCGCCGTCCGGCTGGACAGCCGGGTGCTGGCCTGTCGCCGCGATAGCGCGGAATTGGTGCTGGAGACGACGCAGGGCGATGTCTCTTGTCGCTTCCTGATCAACTGCGCGGGACTGCAATCCGATCGCATCGCCGCTCTGTGCGGCGTGCGTCCGGGTGTACGGATCGTGCCTTTCCGCGGCGAGTATTATGAGTTGTCGGCGGCGCGATGCCATCTCGTTCGCAACTTGATTTATCCGGTGCCCGATGCGCGATTTCCGTTTCTCGGCGTCCACTTCACGCGCATGATCCACGGCGGCATCGAGGCGGGGCCGAACGCCGTGCTCGCCCTCAAACGCGAGGGATATGATTGGATGAAATTCTCGCTGCGCGACGTACTCGGCATGGCCTGCTACGGCGGTTTCTGGCGCATGGTTTCGCGCTACTGGAAAACCGGCTTGGGAGAATTGCACCGCTCGCTGAGCAAGTCGGCATTCCTCCGCGCGCTGCAAGAATTGCTGCCGGAATTGCGCGCGAAGGACATTCACCCGGCCGGAGCCGGCGTCCGCGCTCAGGCTCTGACGCCGGAGGGCGCTCTCGTCGATGACTTCCGCATCGTCGCAGCAGAGCGCATGGTACACGTACTCAACGCGCCCTCACCGGCGGCGACGGCATCGCTGCGCATTGCGCGCGGCATCGTGGACGAGGCGGTCCGGCCACCCCAGTTGTCCTTCGCCGCGTCTGGCTCGCTATGTGGTGAGCGGGGTTGCGTAAGCGCCCCGAGAAAGCGCGTGCTCACTTGAGTGCGTTCTCTCGGGGCGCTTACGCAACCCCGCTCGCCCGGTGCTACACGCGGAAATCACGCCACACGCCGTCCGCGTCGCGCAATTGATTGGGAACGAAGCGCGTCTTATAGGACATAGAGCCGCAACCTTCGACGTAATAACCGAGATAAACGTAAGGCAACTGCCGCCGCGCCGCCTCTCCAATCAGACAGAGGACGTTCCAGGTGCCCAGCGAGCGTTCTCGTTGACGCGGATCGTAAAAAAAATAAATCGCCGATAAGCCGGCGGCATCCTCATATCTTCCGTCCGGCAGTTCGTGTAAAACGTCCACGTATCCGACGCCGATCAGCTGGTCGTTGAGGTAATAACACCACTCCTCGACGGGGAACGGATGATGAACGAACGATTCGGCATAACTGGAACTGTCGTGCGTCGCGTGGTGCGGCCAGCCTTTGTAGTTTTCCTGAAAAGCGTGATAGCGGTCGTAGAGAGCGAGTTTCGCGCGGTTGACGTTGGGTTTACCGATGCGCAGTTCGATGATGCCGTCGTTGGCATTTCGGCAGCGTTTCTGGCTGCGATCGGGTCGAAACGACGGCACGAGAACGCGCAGCGAGCGGCAAGCGCGACAGCTTTCGCAAACGGGCCGAAACAGCATGTTGCCGAAGCGGCGCCAATTGTCGAGCAGACGTCCGAGATACTCGCTCGGCGACATGCTTTCGACGTACTCGTATTCGAGGCTCCACTTCTGTTGCGGCAGATAGCCGCAGCGCGTCGGCGGCGCGACGTAGTGGAATAGTGATTCCATCACCGACTCACTTTGTTCATCTTGCGTGCCCAGCGACGGGTCAGCCAATCGCTGATCGGTTGCGGCGTATGCCTCAGCAACCGTGCCTGCCAGGCGGTTCCGGCCGGAAACGCCAGGAACGGTTTGCGACTACGGAGTACGCCCAGGATGAGGCGAACGGCCTCGTCCACGTCCATCATATCCTTATCGGGCAGTCCCAGGGGTGTTGTCAAGGGTGTGCGAATCCAAGCAGGGCAGAGGGTCGTCACCGCGATACCGAGCGGACGTAGTTCGACGCGCAGGGCGTCGAGCAGGCTGTTGACGCCGGCTCTTGCTGGCGCAGTAGCCGCCCATGTGCGGCAGACCGCGATACGAAGCCATGCTCGACAGGGCGGCGATTTGGCCGCTCCGCCGCTGGCACATGCCGGGCAGCACGGCGTCCAAAGTGTTGACGACGCCGATGAGATTGACCTGGATCTGAGCGGTGAAGTCCTCGGCGCGGAACGTCTCGGCCGGTGTTTCGATGCCGATGCCGGCGCTGGCCACGAGCAAATCGGTGGGGCCGAGTTGCGTTTCCAATTGCCTCACGGCCTGCGCGCACGGCCGATAGATCCGTGACATCGGCGACGGCGCAAGCCACGGCTTTGCCCTTGAGTTCGTCGGCGAGCCGGTCGAGTCCGTCGCCTTGGCGATCCAGAGCGGCGATACGCGCCCCCTCGGCGGCGAGGCGGAGGGCCAGTTGTCGGCCGATGCCACTGGCCGCTCCTGTTATCAAGGCGACGCGGTTCTCGAAGGATTCCATGTTGTCTCTGGGGTCATGGGGTTAGCTGGTTAGCGACGCTTCGCAGAAGCGTCGGCAATCCCGACGCTTCTGCGAAGCGTCGCTAACCGAGGGCATTTAACTCAACAGTCCATAAGTGCGCAGCGTCTGTGCAATGCGTTCCTCACCAGCGGTATCGAGTGGCCACAGCGGCAAACGCAGTTCGCCGTTGCCGCGGCCGAGCAGTTTCATAGCCGCTTTCACGGGGATGGGATTGGTGGCCACGGCCAGCATGTCGCGGCACAGCGGAAACAGCCGGCGATGGCATTGCAGCGCCTCCGCCGGCTTGCCGGCGTCATACGCGGATACCAGTGCCTTGAGATCGCGCGGGATCAGATTGCCGACCACCGACACCACGCCGCGCCCGCCAATGCTCATGAGCGGCAGCGTCAAACTATCGTCGCCGCTGAGGATCGTCAGATCGCACAACGAGGCGATGTGCGACGCTTGATCGAGGGAACCCGTCGCCTCCTTGATGGCGACGATGCTGGGTATCTCCGCCATCCGCGCGATGGTTTCCGGCAGGATGTTCGAGGCGGTTCGACCGGGGATGTTGTACAGCACGATCGGCAAATCGCACGCCTCGGCGACGGCGGCGAAGTGACGAAAATAGCCTTCTTGCGTCGGCTTGTTGTAATACGGCCCGACCATGAGGCGCCATCGGCGCCGGCGCGCTGGGCGAAGCGCGTCAGCCGAATGGCCTCGCGCGTGCTGTTGGAGCCGGTGCCGGGCACGACTTTGATGCGCCCCTTCGCCTGCTCGACCACCGCGGCAATGACGCGCTCGTGTTCGGCGTGGTCCAACGTCGGCGATTCGCCGGTGGTGCCGACCGGCGACAAACAATCGGTGCCCTGCTCGACGTGCCAATCGACGAGATGGCGCAGGGCCGCGAAATCGATGTCGCCATCGCGGAACGGCGTCACCAGCGCTACCGTCACGCCGGCGAACTGTTCCCCTTTGGTCTTCCTCATGGGTGCATTCTCCAATCGTGCTTCCATTGCCCGGCCGCCGCGCCAGCAAAGGTTGCAAAGACTTTTTACCGAAATCGGTAAGAAAACAACGGGCCGAACGAATAGAATAACAGAAAAGACGGGCGGGAGTACGTCCCTGCGCCGACCTGGAGGCGAGGACGATGCTGGAACAACTGTTATATACCGTCGAGTCTAGTCTGAAAGATCTGGGTCGGCGTCTGTTACAGCCCAGTTCGCGCGAGCAAATGCTCGACGAGATCGATCGCCTTAGCGCTCAGCTGCAACAGCGCTGCACCGAGTTGACCAATTCGCAGCGCGAACTGGCCGGCGTCAAACGCCGTCTGCGCGACAATCCGAGCGCCGCCGCGCTGCTGCATTCGCGCATCGAGGCGGCTCTGCGCAAGGGCCAGTCCGCACAAGCTTGGTGTTCCGCGCTGGAGTTGGATCATCTCCGCCAGAGCCTCACCGACGATCAGAACATTTGCCCTCGCTTGGAGCAGCGTTGCTGGAGCTTGCACTTTCACGTTCACCAGCTGCAACGCCGGCTCGACCGTGTTCTCGAACAGCTCTCTTCCTCTTGATTCGATTGCGGAGTTGATGCCTGCCTCCTTTTCTCTTCCTGGCATTGTGTTCTTCGATGCGGTCGGCACGCTCATCCACCCCGACCCGCCGGCGCCCGCGGTCTATGCGTCCGTGGGCCGACGTTTCGGCAGCCGGCTCGACGAAGCGGCCATCGCGGCTCGCTTCCGCGCCGCTTTTCGCCGCCAAGAGGAAGCGGACTATGCCGGCGGTCTTCGCACCGATGAGACGCGCGAGGTCGCCCGCTGGCGTGCCATAGTCGCCGAAGTGCTTGAGGACGTGTCGGAGACCGAAGCGTGTTTTCAGGAGCTATACGCTTATTTCTCAAGGGCCGATGCCTGGGCGTGCCTGCCGGACACCGCCGAGGTATTGGCAACGCTGGCGGCTCGCGGTCATGTACTCGGCATCGCCTCGAATTTCGATCATCGCCTGCGCGGCTTGGTCGAAAACTTGCCCGCTCTGCGGCCGGTGCGTTACCTCGTCATCAGTTCGGAGATTGGCTGGCGCAAACCGGTCCCGCAGTTCTTCGCCGAGATGTGCCGGCAGGCCGGCGCGCCCGCCGAGCAAATCCTGTACGTGGGCGATGATCCGATCAACGATTACGAGGGAGCGCGAGCGGCGGCCATGCGGGTGATGCTGCTCGACCCGACTCGCCGCACCTCCGTGCCGCCGGAGGCGTTTATCATGACACTGACGGATCTCCTTTAGCTGCATATCGCCGTCCACTTTCCTGGCCCTTCCTGCATGTCAATCGATGGCCGACATCAGGACGCCGACCTGGGCCGCTCCGTACAATACCGGGTGAGCGGGATTCTTTCGGCATTACGGGTTGTGGCGAAAGTTCGCCTGCTTTGAACGCGGGGTTGTAGTAACAGCCGACCGCAACGGAGGGGAGAGCGTGGCATGATTAAAGGTAAGGCGGCGAGCCACCCTTCGGCGACAGGCGATCTGCGAACGGAACCAAAAAACGGAGTAGTCCGTGAGCACCAAGCGGAAGGATCACGACGCGCAAAGCAAGGGCACGCTTCCCGGCCATGAACTGACAAACGGTTCCCTGGCCGGCCTGCATGATTGGGGCGGGCACACAAGAGAGGGGATCGCCTGGAAGGTGCATCGTGGCGACGTGAATAAGGTACTCGCCACGCTACAGGAGGGGCGGTTCCATTGCGTGATTACGTCCCCACCGTATTTCTGGCAGCGAGACTACAACGTAGAGGGCCAGATCGGGAAAGAGTCAAGGATTGAGGACTATGTAAACTCCCTCGCGGCTGCGATGGACAGCGTAAAGAGGGTGTTGCGGCGGGACGGACTACTGTTCCTCAACCTCGGCGACACTTACTATTCCGCCAAAGGTGAGCCGAAGGGCATCGACAGAAAGAACGGGGCCAGAAGGTTCGGGCTCCGGGCGGTGGACGCCAGCGGGCTCGGGGTGCCGCGGAAGACAGCTATTGGCATTCCTTGGCGCGTCGCCCTCGCTATGATCCGGCGGGCGTGGACATTGCGGTCGCCCATTGTGTGGCAGAGGGAGGGTAGCCTACCCGAGCCGACGGCGAAGGACAGACCTTGGCGCACGTATGAGATGATTTTTATGTTCAGTCAATCGCCCCGATACTACTTTTTGCGGCAGGCACTGGGCGGCGAGGAAGACATCTGGAAGATCTCCTCTCGTCCCAAGAACACGAAAGGGGTTCATTCCGCGGCATTCCCGGAGGAGTTAGTCGAAAAGTGCTTGCGGATCGGCTGCCCCGAGGGCGGCGAGGTGCTGGACCCCTTCGCAGGGAGTGGGACGGTCCTTCGGGTGGCGCTGCGGTCACGCCGGCCGGCGGCGGGCATCGATCTAAGCGGGAGGTTCTGCGAGCATATGGTCCGCGACCTCAGTACCTTGTGAGACGTACGTTCATGTTTATCGCGCTGACACAGATTGAGCGCTCGCTCTCTTCTCTAACCAAACTGCATAACTTCTTCGGGATGTCATACCTCGCCTTCAAGCGTGCGCGGATACCCGAAGGGAACACGATCGCTGTCGTCTTTTCCAACATCGCGGATGAGATTCTTGAAGCCTACTACAAACCATGCGCAACGTATGAAGGGTATTATAACCCCTTCGAGACTTCGCGGCCAGAGCAACGATGGACCAAGCCTCGTTACGCAAGCACCACGCTTCAGCGTATCAACGACACTTTCGCCGACGCGCTGATCCATCTGAAAAATTCCTCCGATTGGGGCTGGAAAAGGGGATATATCAATAAGCTGAAAGGGCACCTGCACGGCCGGCTCATTCCGGCGTTCCACCTGGCTGTGTGGCTGTACCGGAGGGAGGAGTGGCCGAACAACGCTACTCCAGAGACAGTCCGAAGCAGGCTTTTCCGCGAGTTCAACATTAGCGACGAAGAGATCAACAAGCTTTTCGACTTATCGGACCCACAACTTGCTGATCATTGGGGGGGAGCAAGAACTCCCATCACCGAAGCGGAGTTGCTGCGCGTACTCGGAAATCCCCCCGGCGCGGAGCCAGAAGAAGGAGCGGCGATCAGTTATCTTGGGCTGCGGGAGATTGGCCCGGCGACAGCGTTCCACTACCAACCGTCCGACCGGCTCAACATCATTACCGGCGACAACAGCCTTGGAAAGACGTTCATCCTCGAAAGCATATGGTGGGCCTTGACAGGTGGATGGCTCGGCCTTCCGGTCCTCCCTCGCAAGAACGTGCCGAAGAACAAACCGCTGATCTCATTCCGCATCCGCACAATGGGCGGGAAAGACCGGCGATACGAGGCGAAATACAACTGGGACCGGCAAGGGTGGGTGTCGCCGAAGAACCGCGAATTCCTGCCCGGCCTCGTCATCTACGCCCGATACGACGGCTCCTTCGCCGTCTGGGATCCGGCACGCACCTATCAAGTCGAGGGATTCGGACTCGTCCCGCCCAAAGGTTACATCTTCCTGAGCAACACGGAAATCTGGGAGGGTCTGCCCAAAGAAGGGGATGGCGGAAGGACGCAATGGGTCTGCAACGGGCTTCTGCGCGATTGGGTCACCTGGCAGACCAGTGTGAGGTTCGCCGATCATTTCGCGAGCCTGGTGGCGTGCTTGAAAACGCTTTCGCCCGATCCGCTCGAACCGCTAGGTCCGGCAGAGCCGACGCGCTTGCCGCTCGACTCGCGGGAGATACCGACGCTGATGCTTCCCTATGGGGAGGTTCCAGTGTTGCATACCTCGGCGGGTATTCAGAGGGTTATCGGTCTCTGCTACATCATGGTGTGGGCATGGCATGAGCATCTGATGCACAGTGAGATGATCCGGCGCCCGCCGCAGAGACGCCTTGTGCTGCTGATCGACGAGGTGGAGGCCCACCTGCACCCCCGCTGGCAGCGCGTCATCGTCCCCGGGCTGATGGAGGCGATCCAGGAGCTTTCCTTGGCGTTGACGCCGCAGATCCACCTAGCGACACACTCCCCCATGGTCATGGCGTCGGCGGAGCCGCTCTTCGACGAAGTGATGGACGGCCTCCATCACCTCAAGCTGGTGGGCAAAAACGTGATTCTGGAGGAATTGCCGTTCATCCGCCGCGGGACAGTTGATCGCTGGCTGATGTCCGACGTGTTCGCGCTTCTCTTTGCGCGCTCCGTGGAGGCCGAAAGGGCGATTAAGGACGCGAAGGCCTTGCAGGAATTGGATAAGGATAAGGTTGACCAAGAGGCGGTAAAGGAAGTCCACGTCAGACTGGTGAAATATCTTGCGCCGGACGACACCTTCTGGCCCAGGTGGACATTCTTTGCGGAACAGTATGGAGTTGAGCAGTGATTCGCGTCGCTCAAATGCCTGAACCAGCCGAGTTCGATGAAAGAGTGCGCAAGCCCGGCCACACGTTCCTCCAACGTTGTCCGAACCCCACGCAGAAGCAATGGAATACCCACAGCTATTGGCGGGGGATACTCCAATTGCTGCACACGGAGTACAACGGAATTTGTGGGTACAGCTGTCACTGGATTCCATACGACACGGGAGCCGATACGGTCGAGCACTTTAAGCCAAAGTCAAAGCATCCCCAGGAGGCATACGAGTGGCGCAATTATCGATTGGTCTGCCAGCTGCTCAACTCCCGCAAAGGTGAAGATGAGGAGATTCTCGATCCTTTTTTAATTCAAGATGGCTGGTTCGTTATCGATTTTCCAAGCCTGATAGTCAAACCTGCTTCGGGACTTAAGGACGACTTGCGCGAAAGAATAAAGAAGACGTGTGATGTCTTAGGTTTGAACGACGATGCAACATGTTTGATGACACGGCAGGAGTTCGTGATGGACTATAGCCTCGGCGAAATCAGCTTCGCGCATGTCCAGAAGAAAGCGCCGTTCCTTGCGCTGCAGATGAAGGAACAGGGGTATGATCGCCTTGCGGCAATCCAGACAGTAATGAAAATTCGCCCTACTGCAAGATGAATCACGCCTGCCGCGCCTGGCCCTATTGCAAGTGTAGCCTCATAAGTCCACCACCGCCATCGGCAGCTCATCAATGCGCGCGGCACGCCACTGCTCGCCCTCGTAAAGCAATTCACTGATGGCGACATTGCGCGTCCCGATCCGATGCCAGTCGCTCACCGTGTAACCCGGCAGCAGCGATAATAGCAGCACCCGGCAAACGATGCCGTGCGCCACAACGATAATCGTCTGTCCGGCGCATTCGGTCGTCAGACGATTCCACACCGGCAACACGCGGCGGCGAATGTCGTCGAACGATTCGGCACCCGGCGGCGCGAACGCCGTATCGCCGTCCAGCCAGCGGCGCAGCGTGTCCGGCCAGACGCCTTCGTGTCGCTGTGTCGGCGTGCCGCTGAGCGCGCCGACGCGCCGTTCGTGCAACTCCGGCTCGATCCGCACAGGCAAGCCGCAGGCCCGCGCGATCGGCTCCATCGTTTCGCGCGCTCGCCGCATCGCCGACGACACCAACACTTGGGGAAGTTCGCCCGCCAACAGCGGCGCGATGGCTTCGGCCTGACGCCGGCCGCGCTCGCTCAATCCCACATCCGATTCGGCGCCGTGGAAAACCAGGGGATTGGCGGTCTCGGCGTGACGCAGCAATAATACGCGGGTTGGCATGATCCTCTTCTCGTTCGGCGGTCGGTTGGGCTTCTGCCCAAAGGCGACTTTCTCTACAGTATCGCGCCGGAGGTCCGTTCGCCGCCCCGGAGGAGGACTGTTGCATGCGTGTCTGCCTAGCCCTATCCGCCCCGATGCTGATTGCCCTCGTTGCCGCCGCTCCGGCCCCCACGCCTCCCCCGCCCGCCGCTCCTCCGCCGTCTTCCACGCCGGATAACACCTACCGCGCGCCCGACGATCGGGAGATGTTCGCCCTATTTATGCTCGAAGCCGTCAACTGGGTCGCGGAAATCTACGTTCGTCCCGTCTCGCGGGCCGAGCTGCTGCAATCGGCCTTGACGGCGTTGTATGAATCGGCCCGCCGGCCGGTGCCGCGCGATCTGCGCCACCGTATCGAGCGGGCGGAGAAAGAGGCGGCCGCCCTGTCCCGATCGGCGGCGAATGTACCTCCGCCTCTGGTGCCGGCCTTGGCGCCGCGCCGTCCGCCGATGGCCGACGATCGGCCATTGCTCAATCTGCTCCGCGATGTCCGCGCCGACCTTGGCCGAGTCGAGAACCTTGGCGGCGCCGACCCGCTGCGCGTCGGCTGCCAAGCCATGCTGCGTTCGCTCGATCCTTATTCCGGCGTCATCTCGACCAAGGACGACCGCCGCTCCCTCGGCTCCGGCGCGGAGCGCGACGGGTTCGGTCTGGAAGTGCCCGATGAGGACGGCGAGCGTGTTTTTATCCGCGACGTGCTGCCCGGCAGTCCAGCCCAGCAAGCCGGTCTGCGGCCCGGCGATGAAATCGTCCGCTTACACGATTCCGATGGCCGCGAACGGAAAGTGAAGGAATCGCTCAACGTACTCAATGGCCGTGCGCCGCTGCTCAAACCACAACTCGGCGTCCTCGCCCTGCCGGAGCCAATTACGATCACTTATCGACGGAAGGAACTTCCGAGGGGGGGGCGTAAGCCCCCCGAGTCTGGCGTCTCTCAGGGGGCTTACGCCCCCCGCTCGGAAGTTCGCCGCGTGACGCTGGAATGGCGGCGACTTTCGACCGGAGAGCGTTTTCGGCGTGGCACGACGCCACGATAATTCCTGGAATTATTGGCTCGACACCGACCGCAAGATCGCTCACGTCCGACTCGGCAATCTCGTCAAAGACACGCCCGACGAACTGTCCGACATCCTCGCCGCTCTCCAGCGCGACGGTTTGCGCGGTCTGATTCTGGATTTGCGTTGGTGTCCGGGCGGCGACCTGACGGGATCGGTGCGGACGGCGGAACTGTTCCTGGGTGAAGGAACGATTGCCACCGTGCAGTATCGCAATCAGCCGGAGGAGGTTTTCCGCAGCACCAATGAAGGCAAACACAACGATTTTTCGATGATCGTGCTTATCAACGGCGATTCGACCGGCGGCGCCGAGATGATCGCGGCGGCCTTGCAGGACCATCATCGCGCCGTGCTGATCGGTCAGCGCACGCACGGCAAGGGCAATGTGCAGAAGCTGCGCAGCATCGGTTCGCTCGGCGTCAAAGTGACCAGCGGCACGCTCATGCGTCCGAGCGGCAAGCCGCTGCACCGCTTTCCCGACAGCAAAGCCGGCGACCCCTGGGGCGTCCAGCCCGATGCCGGCCATGAGTTCCGCGTCTCCGCCGAGGTCAGCCGCGCCCTGCGGACATGGTGGGAGCAGCAGACGATGCGTCCCGGCACTTCGATGGAGCGCTTGCCGCTGGACGATCCATTGGCCGATCCGCAGCGCAATGCGGCGCTGGAAGCGCTGGACATTCCATAGTTTCCATTCTTGCCGTTGCCAAATACGCAAGCATGCCACGGCGAGGCGCGTATCTCTCAAGGGCGCGTCCTCCGCCGAACGAGTAGACTTCCGGTGACAACGTCCCGGAGGCGCCGGCATGATGCGGTCCATCGCGATGATTCTCGTTTCCGGCCTGCTGCTGGCCGCCGATCCCGTAGTCCGCACGGGGGACAACGGCGACGACGTTCAGAAACTCCAAGGCACTTGGCGGGGCGTCGCTCTGGAAATCAAGGGCGATCTCTTGCCTCCGACTTCAGCGCGGACCCTGTGGTTTCACTTCGAGAAAGACACATTCACGATCCGGCAAGAAGGAAAAATCACCGTCGAGGGCAGCTACACACTCGATTCTTCACGGAAGCCGAAGACGATTGATCTGACTATCACCGAAACCGTGCAAGCCGTCAACAAGGGCGCGCTAGTCCAAGGTATCTACAAGTTGGAGAAGGATCGATTGTGGCTATGCACGACGAAGGCGAACGGAGAGGACAGGCCGAAGAAATTCCTTTCCAAGCGCGATGCCGCGCACACGCTGTTCACCTTCCAAAAAGAAAAGCCCTAGTGTTGGTTAGCGACGCTTCGCAGAAGCGTCGCAGACAACGACGCTTCTGGGAAGCGTCGCTAACCAGCAAAACTTCCGGCATCATTCACTAGGGCTTTCTTGCAGTTCGTCGAGCGAGTTCCAGCCGGATTCCTCGCTTTGCAGAACGGCTTCCGACCGCGCATCTTGATGGGCGGCCCAAATGAGAACGCGGCGAGCGACTTCGGCGGCTTCGCGGCTGTGTAGCGGCGGCAAGGGTTGATCGCGCGGCAGACCCAGATCGACGCCGAGACGACGCTGTACCACTTGAGCGATGCCCAGGGCGATCTCGCGGTTGGGCATGCGGGCCAACTCGTGCAGAGCGGCGACGGCCTCGGCGGATTGGCCCTTTTCCAGCAGCGCTTCGACGGCGATTAGCCGCAGCGGCGCCGGATTGGCCGAATCGATCAACTGCCTTAGCAAATCGGCGTCCAGTTCGCGCTGGGCGTACAGCACGCGAGCCAGTTCCAGACGCAGCAGGGCCGGCGTGTGGCCGTCGGCGAGCTGACAGCGCAGCCGTTCGATCAGGGTGGCGTCCGCCGCCAACGACAGCACGCGATGGTAGTGACAACCGAGTGTCAGCGCGGCGCGCAGCGATTGCACGCCCTTCTCGGCGGTCCAGGCGGTCAGATCGGCCACCGCCTCCGCCGTCAGTAGTTCACCCTCGTGGCGGATCGGTCCATCGTCCTGACAAACGACATCGGCCAAGGCGCGGCGCACGGCCAGACGGATCCACGGCCAATTCTGCTCACTGTTCCACAATAGCGCTTCGGCCGCCGTCTGCCGAACCAGCCGTGAGGAATCGTGCAAGAACTCGGCGACGGCTTCAATGGTGCTGCGTTCCTCGACGTTGGCCAGGGCGTTGATGGCGGCGGCGCGCACCTCCGGCTCGACGGCGTGCTGGGCTAGCTGCAAGACGATCTGCGGTTGGCCGGGACGCCAATTCTGACGAAACTCCAGAGCGGCCAGAGCGGCGACGCGCACTTCCGGCCTTGGATTGGCCAACAGCGACAGGGCCGGCGAAGCATCCAGATGCACCGCCTCGCGCAGCGCCTTGACTTCCGGCAGCAACCGACAATCGTGCAGTTTTTCCGGCCAATCGTGGCGATGAACCAGACGGTACGCCAGCTGCCGCGCCCGCCGCATCGCCGGCGCGCCGGATTCCATCAAACACTGCACCGCGAAGTAAACCAACGGCACCACCAGCAGAATCGCCTGCGACAAATGCAAAAACCAGTCCTCGGCGCCCATCGTGCCCAACAACATCCAGCTGAGGGCGATGACGTAGAGCATGATGACGGCCGCCCCCGTCGGCTCGCGCCAGCCCTGCCGGCCGAACAGCGACAGACCGCAGGCCAGCAATTGAAACAGCGTGCCCAGCCATAGCAAACGCGGCGAGGCGCTGCTACCGCGGATGCTACAGATCAGCAGCAACGTCAGCGGCAGCAGCAGCAAACAAACCCGACCCAACAGCAACAGGAGGCTTGTTCGTTTATCGCCGGAATTTTTCGGCACGGATGCGCACATGGCGGTTCATTCCTTGGCCACAACTTGAGAACTCACTGAAGTATGGCTTACGCGGGAGTGAAAGGCCAAAGCGGCGGATGAATTTCCGCACGGAGTTGGTTAGCGAAGCATCGCTAATCGAAAATTATGCTCTAACAAGCCCTAACGTCTTGCGCACGCATCGCACGAGTTGATCCGGCGTATACGGCTTGCTCAGAAAGCCCAGATGCGGCCGGTTCATGCACCACAACGGTTCCGGCCAGCCGGAGCCGCTCACCAGTACGATAGGCAAATGCATATTGATACTCAGCAACTCATCCATCACCACCAGCCCCGACTGCCCCGGTAGATTCTGCTCCACCACAACGAGATCAATCTCGGTGGCTTTTTGGCTATAAATCTCCAGCGCCTGCCGGCCGTCCCGCGCCGCCACCACGTAGAAGCCCTCCGGCGATAAAATCCGCGTCGCCAGCAGGATAACGTGGATGTCCGGATCGATCACGAGAATGGTCTTGTCGGCCGGCGGAGAGGTGCGCGGACTCCATGCCTGCCGGGGGGGCACCGCGGTGAGCATCGCCATCGGCACTTCGCGGAACAGGCACAACACGCCGCGCACCATGCCGTCCGCGCCTCGCAGCGGCGCTTTGCGAAGACGAAGCATGGACGCATGCAGTCCAGCCGGCAGCTCCACTCGTTCGATGCGTTCGCCTTGCAGAACCTGTTGATGTTCAGCGGCTTCTCGTTGTCCGGCGGCATAAGGCCAGAAATCGGCGGCGGCGCGGCCGACGATCTCCGTGCGCGGCCGATTCAACCAGCGACAGAAAGCGTCGTTGGCGGCGAGACAGCGGCCGGCGACATCGAGGACGAAAACGCATTCTTCCACGTTTTCGGCCAAGCCGCGGAACAGCCACGCCGCATCGGACCATCTGCGGGCGAAAGCCCTCTGCCCTTCAAGGTCGTTCATGTCTAACTCACCCCTTCGTTTAACCGCGACCCGAAGGGGAGCGCGGGCAACTTCCACCCGGCAGCTAACGCAGCCGGGTCGCCGGCGAACCGGCTGCGTTAGCTGCCGGGTGGTGTTCGCAGCGCTCCCCTTTCGCCGACGAACCGGCTGCGTTAGCTGCCGGGTGGTGTTCGCAGCGCTCCCCTTTCGCCGACGAACCGGCTGCGTTAGCTGCCGGGTGGTGTTCGCAGCGCTCCCCTTTCGCCGACGAACCGGCTGCGTTAGCTGCCGGGTGGTGTTCGCAGCGCTCCCCTTTGAGACGCGGCGAAACAAAACGCCGTGTCGCCGCGCCGCGCAGCGGAGTGCGAGTCGTTCTGGACGGGCACGTTTCGCCGACCCCGTCGAGAACCCTCCGCTGCGCGACGCGGCTACACAGGGACATTGGCCGCGTAGGGGCGATCGACGACGCGGCCTCTCCCGGAGCGGGCAGCGCCTAGGGAAACCACATACCCGCCCAGGATCGAACCGCGCCGCCGAGAAGGCGATTCTCAGGCCACGAGGGTTTCGCAAGCCCCCCCCCTGGCCCCTTCCAGCCGGATCTTCTCCAACAGTTGCGAACACAGCAGCCGCGCCAAGCGCGGCGCCGCCCATTTGGCATCGACTTTGTGGCCGAAGTGTGCAACAGGCGCCACCAGCGGCAAATGGTCTTGCACCCACCGCACTAGCGACGGCCGGCCCACGCCGGTCTGCACGATGACGCGGAGCAGCGGCGTCACTTTCGCTTCCAGTTCCGCGCAGCTGGACGCACTCTCCTCGCCCATCTGTCGAGCCAGAATCCGCAAGGCTTCATCGGTGAAATTCACGATCTTCCTCGTTTCTCTAAGTGATGCTTATCCATGCCGAGGTTTAACAGTTCACATAATCCTTGGCGATCGGGGAAGTGTCTCCCCACCAATCGACTGCTGTGGCTGAAGCCATTCCTCCCTGACTCACGATGGCGTAGAAGGTGAAGCTGCCGTCTGAGTTCACGGAAACCGATTGTCCGTTTAGAGCGGGGATGCCGCCGAAGTTGACGACTTCGCCTTGTGTGGGAGCGCCGGAGACGGAGCCGCTAAACGCCCATAATCCGCCGCCTTCGGGCATCGCCTCGAAATCGCTGATCGTGGGACTCCCGCCTATCAGGGTGTACTGGGCGGTATTGGACAGCCCATCCGCGCTGACGGCGTTCACTTGGCCGAGTTGCATGGCGGTCAAAGTGATGCTGTAGCCGCCCTGAGAATTGGTCGTTGTCGTGCCACTGACCGCCCCGCTGAAATTGATTCCCTCATTAGCGACCGGACCCGCTGCATTGGTCAACTGCCCCGACAGGATGACCTGCCGATTCTGTTGATAAGTGACGTTCAGGGACAAACTCTCCGCCGGAGGAGGCGGGAGAGGGGGCGGAGGCGGCCCCGGCTCCACCATTGAGGGAGTCCAGCGATCTTCCAATCGTTCCAGGAACAAGATCGTTGATCGGCGAGCGACGGGTTTCCGAGTTCGGGGAGGATGGTGCAACAGTCCAAGCATGGGAACCTCAACAAAGAGTGCAAAAGGAAACACAGACCGCCGAGTTCGCGGTCCTTACTTGATGCGGGGAATCTCCGGGCGAGGGGGGCGAGGGGGGCGGAAGAAAGAGAGAGGAGGACCGTCAAAAGGAAGGACCGAAGCGGTTCACTCACTTACTTAATCGGAAAAAAGGGGGGGTATCGGACAAAGATTTTTAAATTTTTTCCAAAGTTTTCTCAAGTCTCAGATAGACAAGGGATTAAAAATTGTGGAAAAAGGACTCCCTAGGTATATTTTCTGAACGTATGTACCATGATTATGAGAAAAGTACCTCGAAAGCCTTGTTGGCGCTCGCCGGCAAAAAAGTTAATCAGGCAACTCTACGGGGTCGATTAGCCGCAACGCCGATTCGTCCGTAACCTGAGCCGTTGGAGGGGTAGTGAAACCCGCGAACTCAGTGCTTGCCAGAGCTTTTTCCAAAGCCGGGTCGCTCTTGAAGTCATACGGAGACGCGCCTAATGCGAGGGCTTTGTGGAGATAGAGCAATGCACGTTCGAGATGTTTTTGGCAACGATCATCACAAGCAGCTTGAGCGTAGAGCAATGCGGCATCGCGGCAGAGGGCGCATGTCGCTGGTCCCGATTGAATTGCCTTTTCCATATCGTCCAAGGACTGATGAGGAATGGCTGGCTTTTTTCCCCTTGACCGCATACGCAAAGCAACCATCGCTCGATTGTAGCGCACCGTTTGGCGGTTAGGATCGAGTCTCACCGCTTGATCGAGGTCGTCCTGGGCTTCCTTAAACCTGCCAATGGATAGGCAAGTGAAGGCCCGGTTGTTCAATACCATGACCGGCCGATACCCGGCCAAAACCGGATGCTTGTACATTTCCATCGCTTCGCGGTAATACTGCTTGCGCGTTTTGATGTAGGCGTTCACCGCCAGAGTCCGAGCATCGGCCGCTCCTTGTTCGGTCGAGATCAAATCATCGTGAACCGCATCTAACTTCGACTTGTCTTTCGGCAAGTATTTGCTTTGCTGCAAGCGCGCAGCCGCGCGCCTGGCGAAAGCGTGAATTGTTCGGCTCGGCATGCAAAGCGCGATCGAAATGTGTCTCCGCGGCGTCGAAGTCGCCGGCGCGGTAGGCGATGCGGCCGCGTTGGTATTCGCGCTGACTGTACGGCGGCGTGACGGCCCAAGCGTAGCCGAGCGCGGCGACGACCGCCATCAAGAAACACAACGTACCCAGCAGCGAACGAGGATGGGCGGCGAAACAGCGACGCATTCGGCGAGCGGGTGTGAATTGGCGTTTCAGTTCGACGGCCAATTCCGCGGCGCTGCCCGGTCGCTCGGCCGCGTCGAGAGCCACGCAGCGATCGAGAATGGCGGCGACCGGACGCTCCAGCTGGGGACAGAGCATGCGGAACGGCCGAAAACCGCGCCGAAGTTCCGTCAGCATCGATTTCGCCGACTCCGGCCCGAAGGCGTCCATGTCCGAATGGACGCAGGGATGTTCGCCGCCGAGCAGTTCGTAAATCATCACGCCCAGCGCGTACAGGTCCGCTCGTTCATCCATGCCGTCCTTGCAGGCGTCCAGATAGGCGCGGAGCTGTTCCGGCGCCATGTAACGCAAGGTGCCGCCAATGGGAACAACGGCCTCGCGGACGCTTTGCGATATGTTGAAATCGAGCAGCAGCGGTTTGCCGGACGGATCGAGCAGCACGTTGGACGGTTTCAAATCGCGGTGGCAAACGCCGTGTTCGTGGAGGAAGGCGAGCGTTTCGGTCAACTGCGCCGCCAAGTGAATGATGCCATCGGCATAACTGCATTTTCGCAGACGCGGATCGGCGAGGGGAGGCGGTGGATCTTCGGGCTGGGAACGCGAGCGGATGACATCGAGGAGGAACGAGGCTCTCGACAAGCCCGAAGCGCCCGTGATGGGGCGCGGCATGCGGAGGCGATCGAGAACGTCTTGGAGGGTGGCGCTGCCCAGGTAGGGCATGCACACCATCGTCAGGGCCGAGCGTTTCTCCAAGCGGGCCGACAGAATGGGCACGATGTTGGGATGGGACAGCCGGCCCATCGTCCGCGCCTCGGCGTCGCCGTGCAGGGAGCATTTGAGCACCACCAGACGATCGCCGGTCGATGCCTCGGTGGCCAGATAGACGCGCGCCCAGCTGCCGCGCGCCAGTTCGCGGACAATGGTGAACCCCTCGCGTTGGCCGCCCGGCAACGGCCAAGCGATGGCATCGTTGCCGCTTCCGTTGGCCAGCGCATCGACGAGACGAGCGATGCCGTCATCGGCCGCGAACAATCCCCGCAAGTTCGTGCGGCATTCAGGGAAGCGCGTGTACCATTCTTGAAGGTCCGGCGATTGGCCTTGTTGGAGAAGGCGGAAATATTCGGCGTAGGCGAAGGCGGCCAGATCCTCTTTCTCCGCGGGCGACAGCGGTTGCTCCGCCGCGTCGTTTGCCGGCGACGTCGCCGCGAACGGCGGAATAACGGATATCAGAGGTAGGAACATCGGCCGGCGTCATCACGACCTCAGGTTGCTTTCCAATTCCCGCATCACGCGCTGGATTATTCTCGGATTCACGCCCAAGCTGTGAGCGATTTCCTGACGCGAATAACCTTCGCGCAGCATTTCCAGCGCTTTTCGCACCTTGGGCGGCTTGTCGTGGAGAAGACGCTCCCACTCTTCCTTGAGGATGGCGAAGCGGCTCGGCGTCGGCTGCCGAGACGGTTGCTTGTCCATGTCCAGCGCGGATGCCTCTGCCTTGTCCTCGTTGCGGTCGTGCGCCGGAAAACGCTGCTGATAAGCATCGCTCAATTTGTTCTGCACGATCGTGGTGAGAAACGCCATCAATTCCTCAGGCGTTTTGAAGGTGCAGCGCTCGGCGGAGAGGCGGAAGAACGAGGCCCATGCTTCTTGCGTGAAGTCCAGGGAATCGAATTGCGAGCGCAAGCGCTGATGGAGGCGGCGGCGAACAACGGTTTGAATGGCCTTACCGTAGCGTTCAAACAACTCGCGCGCCGCCTCAGAGTCGCCGCGGCGAACGCGCTCCATCAAATGCTCAAATTCACTCTCCGTGGTGGACATAATAGGCTCCGCGGACGGGAAACGTTCGATGGCGTTGGGTGGGGTCGGCAGAGGGCGCCACCATCGGACGAGCGCACGTCTGCTTTCCGGTTAGTGTAATCAAACCCAGCGCGTAAGCAAGCCGCAACTACAACGGATGGCGCAAAAGGGTACATCAGCTAAATAGGATAATTTGGGCAGCAGGCCGGCAGCAAGAGAAAAATGACGATTTCGTAACCTCTATCCCTTCGGGTCGCCGCGACGCCGACTCATCCCATCGACAGGACACGCACCCGTTTGGAGGGCGAGAGCAAGGTGGACTGGACGTTCATTTCCTTGAGAATGGTCTCCTGCATGGCCACGAAAGCGGCGGCGAAAGCGGGATCGAATTGCCGGCCGACTTGTTTCTCAATCTCGGCGAAGGCGACGGTAGGCTCCATGCCCTTGCGATACGGACGGTCGGACGTCATGGCATCGAAGGCGTCGGCCAAGGCCACCACGCGCGCCAGCGGCGAGATGGCCTCGCCGGCCAAACCGTCGGGATAGCCCTTGCCGTCCCAGCGTTCGTGGTGCGAACGGACGATGGGAATGATCGGCCGCAGATCCGGCACGGTGGACACGATGTCCGCGCCCTTGACCGTGTGCGATTTCATCACCTCAAATTCTTCCGGCGTCAAGCGATCCGGCTTGCGAAGGATGGCGTCGTCGATGCCGATTTTGCCGATGTCGTGCAGCGGCGTGCCGATGCGGATCAACTCCACGTCCTGCGGCGGCAGGTTCAACTCCTGAGCGAGCAGGATGGAATAGGTGCTGACGCGCAGGGTGTGTCCGCCGGTGTACTCGTCGCGCATCTCGACGGCTTGGGCGAGGATGGTGATGGTGTCGAGGAACAGATCGCGTTGTTTCTTGACCAGCTGGGCGCATTCGATGCCGGCGGAGACGTTGGCGGCCAGCGCGTCGGCCAGATGCAGTTCGTCCATGGTGAACGGCTTCTGCCACGGGCTGCGGTCCAGATGCAGCACGCCCAGGCGTTTGCGCGGCGTGCGCAGCAGCACGCACAGCACCGAAGCCATGGTGCCCTCGGCGATGCTCTTGGCCATGGCCAGTTCGGGATCCTCATCGACTTTGTGGCAGAGGATCGATTCGCCGCGGCTGACGCAGCGATTGGCCAGGCTCTGGCTGAATTGGAAGCGTCCGCCCGCGCCGTCGCGGCCGGCGGCGACGGCGCGCGGCTCGCCGCGCCCTGTGACCAGCGCCTTGAGCTTGAGTTTGTTCTCCTCGCCCTCGACCAAGACAATGGCGCCGCGCTGCGCGTCGAGAACGGCCACGGCGTCATTGAGGATCGAATTGAGCAGATCCTCTTCCTTCTCGATATGCACCAGATGATGACCGGCGCGGAGCAACGCCAACAGCTGCTCGCCGGCGCGGGGGCAGCGTTTGCTGTCGAAGGCCAACCCTTCCAGCGCCTCGTCCCAAGACGATTTGGCGGTGGCCTCGACGCGCATCTCCTCCGGCGGATTGATTTCGCCTTCAACCTCGCCATCGTTGAGCGCCTCGACGGCGATGGCAACTTCACCGAATTGGATGAGATCGCGGACGCGCAGCGGCCATTGACCGGCGCTCAGACGCACGCCATTGAGACGGGTGCCGTTGGTACTGCCCAGGTCACGCAGCCGCCAACCGCGATCGGTGTAGCGAATCTCGGCATGATTGCGGCTGACCGAATTATCATCGAGCACTACTTCGAGAGGGCCGAGCCGGCCGACGCGCAGTAGTTCCACGGCTTCCCACGACTGTCCTTTGAACGGGCCGTTCAAGCCGCGTAGGCGAATGGTCCGCTTCACGCCGCACCTCCCTCGATGCCTTCATTTGTCCGCTCTTTGAGTGACAGGGAACCGTCACTTCGGACGAGTCTGTTCAACTATAGCTTGCACTTGAGAAATAAGGCGAAGCGGAGAAGGAAAAGGGAGCGTGCGTTCCGGGCCGCTTGGGAGGATTATGCGGGGGCAAGAACCCCCTATCTCAACAAGCCCGGAGCGCCAGCGCATGGGTTGCCCAAACCCGTCGCGGGCACTCCGGGCTTGTCGAGGTGTCAGCACGCTGAGTCATCCGCAGTTTATTGCGGCACCGGCGGTCGCGGCAGCCGCTGCCTGGAAGACGGAGGCTGGCCGTTCACGCCAACGATCCCGCACCGTCCGCCCGATCGTCAACGCGCTGCACTGCGGACGCCCCCGCTTCTCCCGGTTGGTGCTGCACCACAACGCTGGCCGGTATTTCTGTCGTGCCAGCAAACCAAGCCCTACCAACAGCCAGTACGCCAACGCCACAATCAAGAGCAGCCCGTCCAGTCGCCTGGCCTCGGTCAACTGGGTCAACCGCAACGCCCTGCCATTACGCAGGCTCTTGTCATCACCACACAACTCCTCCACCGCCATCCGCTGGGCGTACAACGCCGTCAAGGATGCCGCGTTGCCCGGTAAAGCCGTGATCAAAAACCACGGCTCCTTACGATCCGCCGGCAGCGCTTTTCTCCAGCGAATGACCCCATGGAGCGTCACGGGGTTCGAAAGCCGGTAGGCGGCCTGAGGCAGCACGCGCCGGATGCCCGGCCGCACCGGATAATGGCTTAACAGGCCACGATAGCGTGGATGCCGCACACCCACGTCGGGCTTGAGGCGTAGCACAAAGTGCAGGCCCGGCAATCCCAGGCAGGTGCGGGCCAACTCGGCCCGACCAAAGCCGCGGTCGGCCAGCACGAGGATGGCGACGTGGGCCGCAACCAAGTCGCGCAACAGCCGCCGCAGCCCTTCTTGGCGGTTGTTTTGGCTGTTGTACCGTTCCCCCTCCGGGTAGCTGGCCCACAACAAGGGCAAGGCTCGGCCAGCGAAGACGGCCGCAGCCATCAGGGTGTGCAAGGAGCGGATCTCGACCCCATCCAGCGCGACCAGCAGCGGCTCGCCGCGTCGTCGGCCCAGCCGCTGGATGAGGCCACGCATGCCGTCGGCGACGGTGATGCGGCGGTTGACGCAGAAACGCCAGGCGCGTTTGATTTGGTGCTTGCACAAGGCGGACCCGGCCAGGTGCCGTCCCAGGGCAGCAAGGCTGATGGGGCCGACCCCGACGGCGGCGGCGACGAGGTCGGCGAGGGTTTTGGCTTGGCTTTTTCGCAGGGGTGAACCTACGGACAAGACGCAGGCGATGAGGTCTTGAAGAACTACGGTTACAGCACGTCCGCCTTCGGCAAGTGGCACAATACGCCCGCCTCCCAAACGACCGCCGCCGACCCGTTTGAATACTGGCCGACAGGTTACGGCTTCGAGTACTTCTATGGTTTCCTCGCCGGCGAAGCTTCGCAATACGAGCCGAATCTGGTACGGAACACGAGCATCGTGCCTCCGCCCAAGACGCCCGAACAAGGCTATCACTTGAGCGAGGATCTAGCCGACGACGCCATCCGCTGGCTTCGCAATCACCAAGCATTCGAGCCGGACAAGCCGTTCTTCATGTATTGGGCCAGCGGCGCCGTTCACGGTCCTCACCACATCATGAAGAACTGGGCCGACAAGTATAAAGGCAAGTTCGACGATGGCTGGGACAAATACCGCGAGCGCGTCTTCCAGCGCGCCCAGGAAAAGGGCTGGATTCCCGCCAACGCGCAACTCACCTCCCGGCCCGAGTCGCTGGCCCCCTGGGACAGTATTTCCGAAAACGATAAGCCGTTTCAGCGCCGTTTGATGGAAGTATTCGCCGGCTTCGCCGAACACGTCGATCATCAGGTTGGCCGGCTCGTGGATGAGGTTGACAAGCTCGGCTACGGCGACAATACCCTGATCTTCTACATCTGGGGCGACAACGGTTCTTCTGCGGAAGGCCAGAACGGCACCATCAGCGAACTGCTCGCGCAAAATGCGATTCCCACCACTACGAAGCAACACATCAAAGCGCTGGACGAGCTTGGCGGCCTCGATGTACTCGGTTCACCCAAGACCGACAACCAGTATCATGCGGGCTGGGCTTGGGCCGGCAGCACTCCCTACAAGGGAACCAAACTCCTCGCTTCGCACTTCGGCGGCACGCGCAATCCCCTGGTCATCCGCTGGCCCGCCCATATCAAGCCCGACGCCACGCCGCGCTCTCAATTCCACCATGTCAACGACGTGGTTCCGACCATCTACGACATCGTCGGCATCACACCGCCGCGCGTGGTTCACGGTATCCCGCAGGAACCGCTCGATGGCGTCAGTTTCGCTTACACGCTGAACGACGCCAAGGCGAAAGGTCGCAAGCTCACCCAGTATTTCGAGATCATGGGCAGCCGCGCCATTTACCATGACGGCTGGATCGCTTCCGCCTTCGGCCCGCGCGTCCCGTGGGCCACAGGTGTGCCGAAGGGCATCCGTGAATGGACGCCGGACAAAGACAAATGGGAACTCTACAACCTGGAAGATGACTGGTCGCAGGCCAACGACCTCGCCGACAAAATGCCCGCCAAGTTAGCCGACATGAAGGATCTGTTCCTCATCGAGGCGTCCAAGAACAAGGTGCTGCCGATCGGCGGCGGCCTGTGGATTCCCGTCTTTCACCCCGAGCTACGGTACGCGCCGCCTTACAAGGAGTGGACTTTCTCGGCTGAAACGACGCGCATGCCGGAGTTCTGCGCTCCGGCCCTGGGCAATAAGCCCAACCTCGTTTCCCTTGATGTGGAGATGCCGGCCCAGGCCAATGGCGTATTGTACGCCTTGGGCGGCTTCTCCGGCGGGCTCGCTTGCTACGTGAAGGATGGCACGCTTTGCTACGAGTACAATCTGTTCGAGATTCAGCGCACCTCCATCCGCGCCAAAGAGAAACTTCCCGCCGGCAAGGTGAAGATCGAAGTCGAAACGGCCTATGCCGTACTCAAGCCCGCTGGTCCGCTGAATGTGACCATGAAGGTGAATGGGAAGGTCGTCGCCGAAGGCAAAGTGCCGGTTAGCGCGCCACTTCTCTTCACGGCTAACGACTGCCTCGATGTGGGCGCCGACCTCGGCTCGCCGGTATCGCTGGATTACTCCGACAAAGCGCCGTTCAAGTTCCAAGGTAAGATCAACACCGTTAAGGTGAAGTACACGAAGTAGGCCGACGGATCGCTTCGCCGCAGCCAGGGCGGGGGCGGGCTGAGGTCGACCGTGAGGGACAGTACAGCATCCGTATCAACGACCAGTGGCGCATCTGCTTCCGCTGGGAAGAAGGGAGCGCCTACGATGTAGAAATCGTGGATTATCACTAGGAACCCGCATGCCGCGCAGTAAAATCCCACCGATCCATCCCGGCGAGATCCTACGAGAAGAATTCCTGGTTCCCCTGTCCATCAGCCAGTATCGGTTGGCCAAGGAGACGAACGTGCCGCCGCGCCGCATCAACGAGATCGTGCGCGGCTCGCGGGCCATCAGCGCCGACACCGCGCTGCGACTGGCGCGTTACTTCGGTACGTCGGAGCGGTTCTGGTTGAACCTCCAGACGCGCTATGACCTGGAGGTGCAGAAGGATCGACTCGGCGATCGCTTGCGCCGCGAGGTAAAGGTGTTGAAAAGTTAGACTATAAATCTTGAGATTTAGCCGCTTCGTCCTCTCGTTATTCCGTCTCCAGCAGCAGGGCCGCCCCTTGGCCGCCGCCGACGCACAGCGTCGCCAAACCGCGACGCAGATTGCGCCGGCGCAGTTCCTTCAACAGAGTCAGCACCAACCGTGTGCCCGTGGCGCCGACCGGATGCCCCAGAGCGATCGCGCCGCCATTGACGTTTAAGCGGCCGCGGTCGATCTCTCCCAGCGCCGAATCGCGGCCCAGATGTTCGCGGGCGAACTGCTGCGAGGCAAAGGCTTTTTCGTTGCTCAGGACCACGGCGGCGAACGCTTCATTCATCTCGATGAGATCGATGTCGCGCAGATTCAAGCCGGTCTTTTGCAGCAGTTTGTTGGTGGCGAACACCGGACCCATTCCCATGCGCGATGGATCGCAGCCGGCGTAGGCGTAGGCCCGCAAATAACCCAGCGGACGCCGCCCCTCGGCGCGGACGGCTTCACCCGGCATGACCACCAACGCGGCGGCGCCGTCGGTGATCGGGCAGGAATTGCCCACCGTGACCGTGCCATTTTTCTGGAAGAACGGTTTCAGACGGGCCAGCGCTTCCATCGTCTGATCCTTGCGCGGCCCGGCGTCGTCGCGGACGGCATGTCCGGCCATCTCGGCGGGAACCGGCGCGATCTCTTCGGCGAGAACGCCGCGCTTCTGCGCATCCGAGGCGCGGCGATGGCTCTCTAGGGCGAAGGCGTCTTGCTCTTGCCGCGTGAGACCGAAATCGCGGGCGATCAATTCGGCGGTGTCGCCCATGATGAGGCCACACACCGGATCGGTCAAACCCAATTGCACTCCGATAACCGGCTTGAAGTGCCGCGGTCGAAAGTTCAGCAAAGCGCCGAGCCGCTGCCGCCAATTTTTCGCCTTGCCCAGTCGCAAATACAACTCCGTCGCCTCACGATTGTAAAGCAGCGGTATGCGGCTCATCGACTCGACGCCGCCGGCGACGATGGTGCGCGCTTCGCCGAGTTGGATGAGTTGGGCCGCCGTCGTCAGCGCTTCCATGCCGGAAGCGCAATTGCGTTGCACGCTATGGGCGATGCGATCGCGCGGGATGCCGGCCAGCAGCGCGATGACACGCGCAATGTTGGCGGCGTCGGGCGGCATGGCGACGTTGCCGAACACGACCTGATCGACCTGATCGGGACGCAGAGCGGCGCGTTCGAGTACAGCGGTTGTGGCCACGCGGCCGAGATCCGGAGCGGACACGGAAGCCAAGGGACCGTAGGCTTTGGCGAAGGGCGTTCGGATTCCTTCGAGAATGGCGATGTCGAGCATGAGGACTCCTCCTGCGATGCAAAGAGCTAACCACAGAGGCACAGAGGCACAGAGAAGACAAAAAATACGGGAGAATAGGAACTTTTGCTTACTTTTTCCTCTTATCTTCTCTGTGTCTCTGTGCCTCTGTGGTTAGCTTTTTATTCCGTTGCCATTGACCGATGGGGGCGCTTCGCGCAGCTTGCGGCGCAGCACCTTGCCGAGAAAATTCTTGGGCAACTCATGGACCACTTCCATTTGGCGCGGCCGCTTCTGTTTGCCGAGGTGCAGCTTGCAGTGGTTCTCCAGGGCGATGAGATCCAGCTTAGCGCCGATGCGCGGCACGATCAACGCCTTAACTAACTCGCCGCGATCGCGGTCGGGCACGCCGACCACCGCCGCCTCGGCCACGTCGGGATGGCCGCGCAACACTTCCTCCACTTCCGCCGGAAACACCAGAAAACCGGAGGTTTTGATAATGTCTCTTTTACGATCCACCAAGAAGTAATAACCCTCGGCGTTGCGCCGAGCCATGTCGCCGGTGAACAGCCAACCGTCTTTAAGCACCGCCTCGGTGGCCAATGGGTTGTTGAAATAGCCCTTCATGATCTGCGGGCCGCGCACCACTAATTCGCCGACCTCGCCGCCGCTCACTTCGGTGCCGCTATCGGGATCGACCAGGCGGGCCTCCGTGTCCGGCAATGGTTTGCCGATGCTGCCGGGACGATTGGCGTCGCCCGCCGGGTTGGCGTGCGTCACGGGACTGGCCTCGGTCAAACCGTAACCCTCGACGATGGCGCCGACGCCGTGTTTGGCAAATTCGGTGCGCACGCTCGCCTCTAGGGCCGAAGCGCCGGAGATGACGAAGCGGACGAACGACAGATCGTGCGGCTTGTCGCGCATCAAATTGTTGAGGGCGGACAACATGGCCGGCACCGCCGGCACAATCTCCGGCCGATGCGTCTCGATCAGGTTCAGCACGGCTCGCGTCTCGAAGCGCGGATACAAAAGCAGCGTGCTGCACTTGGCCCAGCTGGTCAACACCGACACGGTCAGGCCGTAAGCGTGGAAGAACGGCAGCACGCCGAGTAGACTTTCGCTGCCGTCCGCGCCGCCGCACCAATTGCGCAGTTGCAGAGCGTTGGCCATCAGGTTGCGATGCGTTAGCATGACGGCCTTGGGCGAGGAGGTCGTGCCGCCGGTCGGCGCTAACACGGCCACGTCTTGTTCGGGGATCACGTTCGCCGGCTTGTCTAGCGGCGGCGATTGCAGTAGATCCCAAAAACGATGGCGGTGCATGTCATGCGGCATGCGAAAGTAGCCGTTGCGCCGCAGCCGAGCGATACGATAGAGCATGCCGCGCCACATGGCCATGCGCCGCGCCAGCGACGTTAGCACGATATGCTCCAGCGGGCCGTGCTTCAAGGCGCCCGTCACGGCGGGGGCCAGCAAATCCAGAGTGACAACCATGTGGCAGCCGGTCGCCTCCAGCCAATGGCCGACTTCCTCGGCGACCATCAAGGGACTCAGCTGCAACGCCGTCGCCCCGGTTAGCCAAATCGCTTGCAGAGCGATCAGATATTCCGGGATGTTCGGCAACAGGACGCCGACGTGCCGGCCCGGTTTCGCGCCCTTGTCGGCCAAGCCGTGCGCAAACGCCGCGCTTGCTCGGCCAGCTGAGCGAAGGTCGTGGATTGGCCGTACAGCGTGCAGGCCGGACGATCCGGCGTGCGCCGCGCCGCCCGCTCCAACAGTTCGCTCAGCGGCACACGCGGATACGGCACACACGACGGCAGGTCACAGGAGTATTCGTCCAACCAAGATTGCTGCCAGGTAATGGCCGATGAAGTAAGGGTTTGCGACGGGAATGGCGACGACACGGCGGTTCTCCTTCCAGCGCAATCGCCTATGATGCGCTTACTACAAAAGCGGTGTAGCATCGATGGAGGGGATGGAGAGGCGAATCATTCGATGCGCGGATGGGACCGTGCGACACGGACAGGGGGAGTGACTTTGTTGCCGTGGCCTCTCTTCTCTTTCTCTCCATTATATTTTACGTTGCGTCTCGCGCGGAAACAATCGCAGAGATAGAGTTTTATCCGCTTCGATCCGAGCGCAACTGCGGAATGTAGGGGTCGCAAGACTTTCTGAGCGGGGGCGTAAGCCCCCTGATTTGGTGTGAATGCTCAAGGGGCTGACGCCCCCCGCTCAGATTTTGTCAACGATTGGGCGGACCATAAAATGTCTTGGGATTTCGGCCTCTCGATAGGAAAGGAAGATGGACTCATGGCGACCCTTCTGCGCAGCGACGTGCCCGGCTATCCTTGCCGGCGCGGCAAGGTCCGCGATGTCTACGATCTCGGCGACCGTCTGGTCATCGTCGCCACGGATCGCCTCAGCGCCTTCGATTGGGTGCTGCCGACGGCCATCCCCGACAAAGGCCGCGTGCTGACCGCGCTGACGTTGTTTTGGCTCGATTATCTGGGCGTGCCCCATCATTTCTTGAGTACGGATCTCGCCGACATGGGAGCGGCCTTCGCCGAGCGCGCTGCGGAGTTGTCTGGCCGCACTTGCTTGGTGCGCAAGGCGTCGGTGGTGCCGATCGAGTGCGTCGTGCGCGGCTACTTGGCTGGCTCCGGCTGGAAGGAATATCAGCAGCATGGCACCGTCTGCGGCATCGCCTTGCCGCCTGGACTGGCCCAAAGCGCACGCCTACCCGAAGCGATTTTCACACCCGCCACCAAAGAAGAGAGCGGCCACGATCAGAATATCTCTTTTGAAGACATGACGGATCGTATAGGAGTTGAATTGGCTTCGGAGTTGCGGCGGCGCAGTCTCGAAGTGTACCGCCGCGCCGCCGACTATGCACGGAAGCGCGGCTTGCTTCTCGCCGATACCAAGTTCGAGTGGGGATTGATGCCGGATAGAGAAATCATCCTCATCGATGAAGTGCTGACACCGGATAGTTCGCGGTTTTGGCCGGCGGATCAGTACCGCGCGGGTGTCAGTCCGCCGTCGTTCGACAAGCAATTCGTGCGCGATTGGCTGGAGACGACCGGCTGGGACAAAAACAGTCCGCCGCCCGCCTTGCCTGCCGATGTTGTCGAGCGCACCGCCGCCAAGTACCGAGAGGCGTATGAGCGCTTGACACATTGATCCCGGCAAAATCGTGTCTGGCTACACAAGGTTTAGCTGTCTTTTATTCGTGCTATTCGTGTGATTCGTGGTGGTTGGTTCTTCGTCGATGCACTCGTAGAAGACGTTCCGTTGCCTCGGAATGTAGCCGGCTTCGCGGATGGCGTTCTTGATTTGCTCCAACGTCAGATAATGCACCGTCCCCGCCGAGGCGACGACGTTTTCTTCGATCATCAAACTGCCCATGTCGTTGGCGCCGAAGAATAGCGCCAGTTGGCCGATCTTCAATCCCTGTGTCACCCACGACGATTGAATGTTGGCGATGTTATCGAGGTAAAGCCGAGCGATGGCCTGCGTCTTGAGATACTCGTAGGCGCCGGCCGGCGGCACATCGGCCATCGCCGTATGCTCTGGCTGGAACGTCCAGCAGATGAACGCCGTGAATCCGCCTGTCTCGTCTTGCAATTGACGCAGTCTTTCCAGCGTCTCGATACGCTCGGCCAGCGTTTCGATGTGGCCGAACATCATCGTGCAGGTCGATTTGCCGCCCAATTCGTGCCAAACGCGATGCACTTCCAGCCATTCATCGGTCAGACATTTGTTGACGGTCATGGCTTTGCGAACGCGATCGACGAGGATCTCGCCGCCGCCGCCGGGCAGACTGCCGAGACCCGCTTCCTTGAGCCGCCGCAACACTTCGCGCAGCGGCAGCTTGTTGATCTTATGGAAGTGCCAAATTTCCGGCGGACTGAAGGCGTGCAGATTGAATTTCGGATAGCGCGCCTTCAAATCGCGCAGCAGATCCTCGTACCACTCCAATTTCAGACTGGGGTGCATGCCGCCCTGCATCAACGTCTGATCGCCGCCCAGCGCGATGGTCTCCTCGATTTTCTTATATATTTCCTCGCGCGGCAGGACGTAGGCGTCGGCGTCGTTGCTCTTGCGATAGAAAGCGCAGAAAATCGCAGACAGCGGCGCAGATATTGGTGTAGTTGATGTTGCGGTCGATGTTGTAGGTGCGATACGGCTCCGGGTGCAGACGACGACAAACAGCGTCGGCAGCGCGGCCCAGAGCCGGCAAATCACGGCAATCGAACAGCGCGACGCCCTCATCGAAAGTCAACCGCTCGCCGTCAACGGCTTTGTGCAAGATACGCTGGATGGTAGTATTCAAGGTTCACTCCTCGCCTGGCCAATCCCATTTCGCAGGCCAACATATAATAATGGTGCAGCCCAGCCTGCTCGCGCGGCCCCAGATCAAAGTGCAAGATGTTGGAGAGATAGCGCCGGCAGAAACCGGCGTCCAGCCCCAGACGCGGCGCCTCGGCGTGAGCGAGGGGACCGGCACGATCCAGGCCGCGTTCCTTGGCCCGCCCCAGCGCCTCATCAACCCCCCGCAGATCGACGCCCTCGCGCACCGCCCAAACGGCGTAAACGAACGGCAAACCCGTCCAATCAAACCATTCCTGGCCGAGATCGAAGGCGTGCTGAAAGCCGGGCAGACAAGCGCGCATGGCGCGATCGCCGATCAGCAGCACGGCGTCGGCGTCCACGTCGTCCGCCTCGCACTCCAGCGGCAGCGATACTACCTCCGCCGACACGTTGTAACGCTTGCCGAGCAGAATCTGGGTCAGCGCGGAACTGGTGCGCGAGCCGGCGTCGAGAGCGACGCGGCGGATCGCCGTCCAAGGCACGCGGCTGAACAGCGTCACGCTCAGCACCGGACCGCGCGAGGCGATGGCGATGTTCGGCACAATCGAGTAACGGCCGGCGCGGAAATACTCGATGACCGGAATCAGCCCTACGTCGAGGTGGCCATCCGCCAGCAGTTCCGCCAAGCGGCTCGGCACGTCGAGAATCAACTCCGCTTGCGGCGCCAATTGCTCCAGATCGCAAATGAGCGGCTTGGTGTTCAGATAATTGACCGCGCCGATACGAACCCGCTGCTCCATGAACACGCCTCCTCCCGAATCCCTGCTTTACGCTCCCTCACGCCGCATTATAGGGCGGGGGACAGGTTTGCAAAGCGCTCGGTCCCTTCTCAGGACGAGCACATCAGGATAACCGCGATAGATACCGGAGGACAACTGCGGTCCAGCACTCAATCTTTCTTGTTCAATTTAAGTAACTTCTTCTTGAATTTTATTGACATTAACAAAATTAAGGATAGAATGAGATTTGTTGAAAGATAAGCCGAAAAGCCCGGAGCGCCAGCGACGGGTTGCAGGAACCCGTCGCTGGCGCTCTGGGCGGGTAGGCTGCAAGGAGAAGAGCATGCCGGACGGTTTGCCGCAATTGACTACGCAGCTGCCTGCCTGGCTGGCAGCGCTGGACGACGAAGACATGCAGTTCCTCAAACGTTTTCTGATGTCTTCGGGTTCTCTCAAGGCCGTAGCGGACATTTACGGTATCTCTTATCCGACTGTCCGCGCGCGGCTGGATCGACTGATTGCCAAAGTGCAGGCGGCGGACGAGGCGAAGATTACCGATCCCTTTGAACGCAAACTGCGAATCCTGGTGGCCGACGCCAAGGTTCCCGTGGCCCTGGCGAAGGAACTACTTGAGGCGCACCGCGATTCGCTCAAGAGGAGGAACGTCGAATGAACGAACCGTGGTTTGATCCGAACCGTTGGGCGTGGCTTCCGGGAACCTTTTTTGGATGCTTGGGAGGATTATGGGGAGGGCTTGGGGGCGTCCTCGCATCTCAGGGAAAAGCGCGGCGTCTGGTCGTCGGTTTCGGCGAGTTGCTTCAGTGGCTATCGGTGGTCTTGTTGGCGGCGGCGGTGATAGCCCTATGTACCGGGCAGCCTTATGGCGTGTGGTACTTCCTAGGATTGCCGGGCCTGATAGGAACCTGCGTCATCGGCCCTCTCCTGCCCCTCGTTCGTAAACGCTACCGAGAAGCGGAAGAGAGACGCATGCAGGCGGAAGATTTTCGCTAATAGCTGTCTCTGTTATCCGTACAGAAGACGACAAGCCCGGAGCGCCAGCGACGGGTCAGCCCCGTCGCTGGCGCTCCGGGCTTGGAGAGTTGGTTACTTGGCCGGAACGACGTTGCCGGCTCCTTGCGTCGCCCGGTAAGTGACGCGCGCGAACCATTCGGACGTGTTCATGCGCTGGCCGACGGGGACGCCGGGTTGGCACGGTTGCGGCGGGCACACCGGCACGCACACCGGCACTTGCCGGCACGCCTTGTAGGTGACGTTGTACGCCTGCATCTCGCAGGTGACGTGCGGCACCAGATTCACCTTCTCCTCGGCGACCATCTTGCAGGTGAGGTAAGGCACCTCGCAGGTCCGTTGCTCCGTCACCAGACGGCAGCGCGTGCATTTAATCACCTGGCAGCGCTGCTCCGGGATCATCTTGCAAGTGGTGTACGGGATGCACACTTGCTTGACTTGCGGAACCGTGTAGCAGCGGCGGCAAGTAATCGTGCGGCAGTGCTGCTGCTTGACCATGTGGCAAGTCGTGTACGGGATGCTCACTTCTTTCACTTGCGGCACCGTATAGCAGCGCTGGCAGGTTATCATGCGGCAGTGCTGCCTCGTAACCATGTGGCAAGTGGTGTAAGGAATGCAAACCTCTTTCACTTGCGGCACCGTGTAGCAATGATAGCGCGTTAGCATCCGACAATGCTGCCGCGTAACCATGTGGCAAGTCGTATAGGGAATGCATACCTCTTTCACCTGCGGCACGGTGTAGCAGCGCTGGCAGGTAATCATACGGCAGTGCTGCTTCGCGACCATGTGGCAAGTCGTGTACGGGATGCACACTTCCTTGACTTGCGGCACCGTATAGCAACGATGGCAAGTTATCGTACGGCAATGGTTCTCGCGGATCATCTTGCAGGTCGTATAGCAGTACGACTTCGTGACGGTGTAGGGCACGAGTTTGCAGACGTTGTAGTTGATGGTCCGGCAGTGTTCGCGCCGCACATAATGGCAGCAGCGAATCGTGCAGGTTTCGGTGCGCGGCACCCACACTCGCTGGCACACATAATGGCCGGGGCACTGCACCGCGTAGTTGACGACCTGACCCGGACAGTAACGCGCGCAGCAGGAGCAGGGATCGCAGATCCATTTGCCCGGCATCCGGCAGCACTTTTGCACGGTGGGACCAGGACAGTATTGTTGCTTCACCTGCCAGCAGCCGGTGCAGATAGTGACGGGTTTCTCGGTCCACACCGGCTCACAGGTATAGTAGCGGCACACCGCCTGCCGCGGCACCGTCACCGTGCGATAGCAGGTGACCGGAACGTGGCAAGTGTGTTTCTGATACACCGGCCGATACGTGCAATAGTTCTGCGGCACCTGATACGCCTGCCAGCACGTCTTGTACGTCGTGTAGCACTGTTTGCGGACGTGCTGCTGATAGGCCGGGTGATAGGTGCAGTAGTATTGCGGCACCTGATACGCCTGCCAGCAAGTCTTGTACGTCGTGTAGCATTGTTTGCGGACGTGCTGCTGATAGACCGGGTGATAGGTGCAGTAGTATTGCGGCACCTGGTACGCTTGCCAGCACGTCTTGTATGTCGTGTAGCACTGTTTGCGGACGTGCTGTTGATAGACCGGGTGATAGGTGCAGTAATACTGCGGCACCTGATACGCCTGCCAGCACGTTTTATACGTCGTGTAGCAGCATTTACGAATGTGCTGTTGATACACGGGATGATAGGTGCAGTAATACTGCGGAACCTGATATTCCTGCCAGCAGGTCTTATACGTCGTGTAGCAGCACTTACGGACGTGCTGCTCGTAGACGGGCCGGCAGACGGTGTATTTCCGCACCACGTTGTAGGTTTCGTGAACCGGCTTGCATACGGTGTAGCACTGTTGACGGACGTGCTTTTCGTAGACGGGCCGGTAGCAGAGCGAATGGCATTCCTTCATAACCGTGCGATAGACCGGCCGATAGCAAACACAAGTACGGTCCTCGTAGACGGTTTGGTAGCAGACGCGATACTGGACGGTGGGCATGCAGCACTGTTCGGAGCAGCAGCTCTGACTGGGATAGCGGCAAGCGCCGCAGTGCGATGCCCATGCCGAGTCCGCCCCCACCGCCACGGTGAGGACGGCGATCAACGGCAACACGACTTTCAGCCTCATCGGTGGACTCCTCGCCTTACAGTTCCGGTTCGACAGGCCGGCCGCGAAGCCGCTCCAGCGCGGCGCACGCTGCCGTTGTCTAGAATGTGCCCGATGAAGACGATGGCGCAAAGTCCGCCTCTCAGAAAAACAGGGTGGAATAGCGCGAGTGCGTCGAATCGACTGGAGTTTGCCGCAGACGTGGAGTTTTACGCGGAATCGATACGCTATGGACCCGGCAGCTAACGCAGCCGGTTCGCCGCGCCTGGCGAACCGGCTGCGTTAGCTGCCGGGTAGGAGTCGCCGCGCCTGGCGAACCGGCTGCGTTAGCTGCCGGGTAGGAGTCGCCAGGCGCGGCGAACCGGCTGCGTTAGCTGCCGGGTAGGAGTCGCCAGGCGCGGCGAACCGGCTGCGTTAGCTGCCGGGTAGGAGTCATTCGTTTGTTGTTTGAAGAGCCGACTTGACGCTACGCTTGAGCGGCGGTATTATCGACCCCGGTTTGACGGAGTGCGGCAACCTGACGCAAGCGGATCAGTTGCCTTCCTCTTTCAAATCGACGAAATGGACTGACAACCCGAGGCCGCTTCACTCGTTAACAACCCATGGACGGGCACCCCTCCCGACTCGAACCCCATGCTGATTCGACGTTCGGCGTTGGCCGTCCAAGTGTGGACGCCGGCCAAGGTGAACTTGTTTCTCGAAGTACGGGCGCGGCGGCCCGATGGTTATCACGAGTTGGCGACGCTGATGGCGGCCGTCAGCCTGTACGACACACTGGAATTCACGGAGGAAACGACGGGAGCAACGGCGCTCCACTGCGATCATCCCTCTCTCTCGACCGGACCTGAGAACCTCATTTGCCGCGCCGTGCAACTGGCGCGGCGCGAGTCCGGTCGATCCGATGGCGTGGGCATTCGCCTGTGGAAGCGCATCCCGATGATGGCTGGCTTGGCCGGCGGCTCTAGCGACGCCGCCGCCACCCTCGCCGGACTCAATCGCCTCTGGCGCCTCGGTTGGGACCGTGACAAAATGGTCCGCCTCGGTGCCGAGTTGGGCAGCGACGTATCGTTCTTTTTCGCCGCGCCGGCCGCTTGGTGTACCGGACGCGGCGAGCAAATCGAGCCGCTGCGGCTGGGCCGGCCGCTCGATTTGGTGTTGGTATCTCCTGCTGTGGGCTTGTCCACGGCGGAGGTTTTTCGCGGCGTGACGGTTCCGGCTGAGGCGCGCGACGGCGCGGCCATTCGCCAAGCCGCGACGATGGGAGACGTGAGAGAACTTGGCCGACAGCTGCACAATCGTTTGCAGTCGGCGGCCGAGCGGCTATGTCCCGACGTGGCCGGGCTGTGTGCCCGACTGTCCGGCCTTGGGTCCGCGGGACAGCTGATGACCGGCAGCGGCAGCACCGTGTTCGCTCTCTGCCGCGGCCCGGAAGAGGCCCTGTCCGTGGCACGCGCCCTACACTCAGCACGGGATGAGCTGGGCGGCGCGCGTGTCTGTGTGGTTCGGAGTTGCGATTGAGTGTGCCACAGAAAAAAGGAGAACAACTGTGGTCATCACCGAAGTCCGTATCAAGCTCATGGAAGACGGCAATGAGAACGAGCGCTTGCAGGCATTCTGCTCGGTGACGTTCGATGATGCTTTCGTCGTGCGCGACTTGAAGATCATCGAAGGCACCAAAGGCTCGTTCGTGGCCATGCCCAGCCGCAAGCTGACGGATCGCTGTCCCGGCTGCGGCTGCAAAAATCATCTGCGTGCCCGCTTCTGCAATTCCTGCGGCGGCAAGCTCGACGAGGATCGCGCCACCCGCGACGCCGATGGCCGCGTCAAGCTGCACGCCGACATCGCTCACCCAATCAATTCGGCCTGCCGCGAAGTCATTCAGAGCGCCGTTTTGAAGGCGTTCCACGCCGAGAAGGAGCGCAGCAAGCAGCCCGGCTATGTCTGCACCTACGATGACTTCGACAGCGATTACGATGGCGCCGCCAGCTACACGCAAATCGTCAGCGAGATGGGCGCGCGCCGCGCGGCTACCGCACACACGGCAGCCATCGCAAGGAGGCATCGAGCCAGATCGCCGGCCACGAGGAGAAGCGCTCCGAGGGCTTTGGCGCGGGTATTCTGTAACAACGGCGTCTGTTCGTTTAGCCGCCATGCACAGCGGAGGCGCGGAAGCAATCCCGCGCTCCGCTGTTGCGCGTTGCGGCTAAACATGGACGGTCCAAACGCGCAATAATACGGCCAGAGGAAGAAGACAAGGAGCGGACAGAGCGACGAGCGGCCAACGCCACCGCATTTGTACGCAAGCCAGCCAAACGCCCAGCGGCAGCCAAGCGAACACGCGCGGATAACTCCAGTTGTCGCCGTACAGAGACAGACCGCCCATCAGCGCCAATCCCGTGCCCGCCAACGCCACCATTCGTATCAGTCGATCTCCCGGCGTCCGAAGTAGCCGGAGCGCCAAACCCATCTGCAAGGTCAAGGTAAACATACAGAGGATATGGAAGAGCGCAAAAGATCGTGATTCGCTCGCCAAATGCGTCCAGCGATAGATCATGCCGGACAACGGCGCGCCCAGATTGCCGTTGGCCGGCAGCAGCGACCATTGACCGTAATAAAGACGCAGCACGCCCAGCCATAGCGACCACAACAGCCCCGCGGCGAGCAAGCCGCCAATGAGATGCAGTTTCGCTCTCTTGTAGGTCAGGCTTTCCAGCCTGACTTCTGGAGTTCCGCTGTCAGGCTGGAAAGCCTGACCTACGGCGAAGAGGAAAACGAGCATCACCACAAGAACATTCTGCTCGCGGCTGAACAACGCCGCAGCGGCGCACAGTGCCGCCGTCCACCACGGCCAACGTCGCAGCCACGCCAGCAACAACGCTGCCACGCTCAGCGTGGACAGCACATCGGTCAGGTTCCGCAACGCCGGCATGCCGGCGTTGACGGCGAACGGCAGCAGTGCGCCCCACCATGGACTCATTCCGTAGCCGCGCGCTGCCTCGCCGCCGAGAGCGGCCAAGGCGGCGATGGCCAACAAGTTGACCAGCGGCATGGCCCAAAGCAGACGCCGTGCATCGCCGGCGCTGAGCAGCCAACTCAGCGCCGGATAGAGAATGCGTGCTTGGCGGATGGCGGGAGCATCGATGCCAAGATCGTGGCGACGCCAGGGAGCGCGGGCCAGAGCGTAATAAAATTGACCATCGTAGCCGTTGCGGTCGAAACCGATGTCGATGTGTTCGTAGGGCGTCTGGCCCAGACGTTCGCGGGCCACGCATACCAGCGCGGACGGATCGCCGTGAAACGCCGCCACGTAGACGATGAGTACGACGGCATGAAAGGCGGCGGCGGCGAGCGCGGGACCGACAAGGCGAAGCATGGCAGTCATTCCTCAACAGAAGAGCTAACCACAGAGTCACAGAGAACACAGAGAAGAAAAAAGAGAAAAGGAATTCTTGTCTTTTCTGTGTCTTTCTCTGTGTTCTCTGTGACTCTGTGGTTAGCTCTTCTTCGCTCAAGCGGCGCGGCGCACTTGCTGACGCAGAAAACCGGCGCAACTCTGAATGACGCGCCGCTGTTGATCGATTGTCAGTTCCGGGTAGATCGGCAGCGCCAGCACTTGTCCGGCCGCTTGCTCACTGGCCGGGAAATCGCCCGCGCGGTAGCCGAGATGCCGCAAACATTCCTGCTGATGCAGAGCCAACGGATAGTAAATCTCGCAGCCGATGTGTTCCGCTTTCAGATGGCGGACCAGGGCATCGCGTTGGCCGTGGGCGACGCGGACGACGTACTGGTTGAACGTGTGCCGGCGGTGCGGCCGGCGGATGGGTCGCTCCAGGAAATGGTTTAAGTGATGCTCCTCGATCAAGGCGTCATAGCGCGCGGCGACGGTCTGACGATCGCCGATCCAGCGTTCCAGGTACGGCATCTTGACGCGCAGCAGAGCGGCTTGCAGCGCATCCAAACGCGCGTTCCAACCGAGGTACTTGTGATAGTAGCGCGGCTCCATGCCGTGAACGCGCAGGCATTTCATGCGGCTGGCCCATTCCGGATCGCCGGTCACGACCATGCCGGCATCGCCGTAAGCCCCGAGGTTCTTGGTCGGATAGAAACTCAGGCAGCCGAGACTGCCCAGACTGCCGGCCCGTTTGCCCTGATATTCCGAACCGAGCGCCTGCGCGGCGTCTTCGATGACGATTAGATCGTGGCGTTCGGCAATGCGCCACAGCGGTTCCATGTCGGCGCACTGTCCGAACAAATGGACGACCAAAATGGCGCGGGTGCGCGGCGTAATCTTGTTTTCGACTTGCAGCGGATCCATGTTGTAGGTGACGGGATCGATGTCGCTGAAGACGGCACGGGCGCCGGTGCGACAGACGGCGCCGGCGGTGGCGAAGAACGTGAAGGCGGGCAGCACCACTTCGTCGCCCGCTCCCAAGTCGAGTGCGTGCAGAGCCAGCGATAAGGCATCGCTGCCGGAGCCGCAACCGATGCCGTGCGCCACGCCGCAGTAGCGCGCCACCTCAGACTCCAAGGCGGCAACCTCCGGACCGAGAATGACCTGCCCGGAAGCGAGTACGCGCGCTACGCGCCGCCTCCAACTCCGGTTGCAGTTCCCGGTATTGCGTTTGTAGATCGCACAGAGGAACGCCCACCCCCGAATTGGCTGCCATGTGTCGGCTCCTTCCGATGGAATTACGCTCCGGCACGGTCGCGCTTGCCGCCCTCTCTCGGCGGGCAACGGTATGCCGCCGCCGCCGGAATGTCAAGACGATCCTTGGCCGGCTAATGAGTTTGAACCGACAAATAGATCGCTCGAATAGGCCGGCACTTTTAGGCGTCTAGTTGCGGGGACAAACGTAGGAGCGCGATAAGCACTCCACAGGGGAGATTTTGCGCGCGCTGTTTTTCATCTCTCGCCCCTAGGAGGAAAATCGTATGAAGATGCATCGAATCGCGGGCATGAGCCTGGCTGGCGCTGTTGGTCAGCGCCGCCATCGCCGCCGAGACCCTGACATCGGGACCGGCGGTGAATGAAGATGTTCCCGGACCATTCCATCCCTTCAATGTCACCGGCAGGGCTGCGGGCAAGAAAAACTGCCTCTATTGCCAGAACGGCGCCAATCCCGTGGCCGTTGTCTTTGCCCGCGAAGTCACGCCGGAAGTGACGAAACTTATCAAGAAGCTCGACCAATGCACCGCCAAGAACGACGATTGCAAAATGGGCAGCTACGTCGTTTTCCTGTGCGACAAGGAGGGACTGGACAAGGAGTTGAAGGAACTGGCCGATAAAGAGAAGCTCGAAAACATCGTTCTCAGTATCGACAACCCGGCCGGCCCGCAGGAGTACAAAATCAGCAAGGACGCCGATGTCACCGTGCTTCTTTACACCAAGCACATCGTCAAAGCCAACCGCGCTTTCAAGAAGGGCGAATTGAAGGACGGCGACATCGAGGCCATCGTCAAGGATGTGCCGAAGATTCTGCCGCAGAAGAAGTAGGAGCCCTTCCGGTTAGCGACGCTTCGCAGAAGCCTCGGAATGCGCCGACGCTTCGCAGAAGCGTCGCTAACCGATCGTGTGGCTAGCGCTTCTGCGCTGGAGGAGGAGCGGGGCGAGAAAACTCAAAAGGCGGTCCCCTCAAGTCCTTGAGATTCTTCTTCTGCTCCTCGCTCAGCACACCGTTGGCCTTCTCTTCGATCTCCTTGAGGACGGCCTCATATTTCTCCCGCGCCTGCTCACGCTTCTTTTGCAACTCCTCCATCTTCTTGATCCCATCGTTGAGAATGGTATCCAGTTTCTTTTTCTGCTCCTCGCTCAGCTTCAGTTCCTTTTGCAGTTCCGGATCCTCAAGCGCCCGATTCCATTGATCTGCCATATAATTTGCTGGAATCGCTTCAATTGCTTGGCATCGAGGACTCCGGCGATGGCCTTGTGATTGTCCTCGTTCAACGCTTTCTGTATTTTCTGGGCTTCTTCCGGCGATGGCGGCGCCTTCTGGAATTTGGCGAAGTCGTCTTTATATTTCGCCATCACTTTGCCGAGCGCTCCCTTGAGCTTATCGAGCTGCTCATCGCTCAATTTCAATTCTTTCTTCACGTCGGGACTGAAGAGTATGGCGCCGGGGCCGAAAATCGCCGGCTGCTGTTGCTGTTGTTGTCCTAGAGCGATGCTGGTCAGTCCGACGGCCAGGCACAGCGTCAATGTCAACTTCAGCGCTCGAGCCATTTGCTATCTCCTCGTTGTCTTGTGTTTTCTTAGCGGGCCAAAGCCGCCGGACGCTCCGGAAGCATCTTGGGTTAAGATAGAGCAAATTCGACACCAGACTACTGCGCGATGCCTGAAGTGTTGAGGTTTAGCGCCGCTTCGCAGAAGCGTCGTTGCCCGCGACGCTTCTGCGAAGCGGCGCTAAACGGCATTGGACCTACGTTCCACTCTCCGACAGCAAGCCGCTGAGCAAGCTGTACAGCAGCACGGCGAGTACGAGGAGCGTGAAGATCACATACAGGTAATCGCGCTGGAGAGCGAAGGCGGCGACGGAGAAGATCACCCGTGCTACCGGCGTGGCGATGAGCAGCAGCAGACCGAGCATGATGAGACCGAGACTGTCCAGCTGGGCGGCGTCGCCGAGAATGCGGAGCGGACTGCGCAGCTCTTCCGGCTGCTTATGAAACTCATGCAGATCCGGCGTGGGTTGGCGGCCGTCGCGTATCAGGTAAAGGAGTCCGCCGGCCAGCACCACGAGGGCGGAAGCCGTCACGCCGATCCGTAACAGATTGCCGATGATCCCCTCGACGCGCTCGTCGCTGAGGCCGGTCTCCCCGTGAAGATGCGATGGCTCGGACATTTACAGTTTCCCCATGCAGCCTTTGTAAATCATCTGAACGGCGAGGACGAAAATGACCGCGCTGAAAACGCGCCGCAGGAGGCGCGTCCGCACCGACATCAGCACCCGCGCTCCCAGCAGTGAGCCGGTCAAGACGCCGAGCATGACCGGCATGGCCAACGCCGGCACAATGTAGCCGCTGGGCAGATAAATGCCGGCGCTGGCGGCGGCGGTGACGCCGATCATGAAATTGCTCGTCGTCGTGGACACCTTGAAAGGAATGCGCATGGCCTGGTCCATAGCCAACACCTTGAAGGCGCCGGAGCCGATGCCGAGCAATCCCGATAAACAGCCGGCCGCGTACATCAGTCCAAAACCCAACGGCACGCCGCGAACGTGGTAACGCTGCCGGCCTTCGGGAGTCGGAAACGTGCTGTCCAAGCGCAGCCGAACCGCCAACGGGTCGGCTTTCTCCGTCTCGCCGTGCTGTCGCCGCGAACGCAGCGACAGATAAGCGGAAAAAAGCAGCACCAGGCCGAAGACGATGGACAGCGCCGGGGTGGATGATCTTGCTCAGGTAGGCGCCGGTCAAGGCGCCGATCGTGGTGGCGATTTCCAGGAACATGCCGATGCGGATGTTGGAATAGCCCTCCTTGACGTAGGAGGCCGCCGAGCCGGACGAAGTGGCGATCACCGAGACCAGCGAAGCGCCGATGGCGTAGTGGATGTCCACGCCCATGAGAACCAGCATGGGCACAATGACCACGCCGCCGCCCAGGCCGGTGAGCGCTCCCAGGAAGCCGGCCGCCAACGCCCCCAGAGCGATCAGGCTGGTGAATGCCAGCACGTTCACGAAAAACACCTCCTCGCGGAGCAAACCTTGCCCTCCCTTGCTTGCGCTGCGGGCTGGCAAAGTTTAGTCGAAACTGCCGTAGCGAACGGACGCATTGTGGATTATAAAGTTATGAAGTAAGAAAGCGATGACAGGGTCTCCTATGCACAGCGCGGTGTTCGGACTCCCGATCCAGCCCCGTTCGCCTAACTGCGATTGCCTGCCCTCTCGGCGGGCCATCAGGAGATTGTCATGCTCTCCGCCCCGCCGGACAAGCCGCGAATTTTAGTTGTCGAAGACGATCTTTCCACCCGCGAAGCGTTGAGCATGCTTCTGAGCGCCGAGGGCTATGGCGTGTCCACTGCCGCCGATGGCGTCGCCGCCTTGGAGCAACTGCGCGACGGACAGCGGCCCGGTCTTATCCTCCTCGATTTGATGATGCCCCTCATGGATGGCTGGCAGTTCCGTCACGAGCAGTTACGCGATCCGAGCCTGGCGAATATCCCCGTAATCGTCTGCTCGGCGAGTTGGCGCCCGGCCAAGGCGGCGGCAGCGCTCTGCAAGCCCTCGCTTACCTCGATAAACCCGTCGATCCGCGCGAGTTGATCGCCGTGGTGCAGCGCTCTTATCCGAGCCGCTGAGAACTACCGGACAACCCTTCTGAGCGGGGGGCGTCAGCCCCCCGAGAGACGCCAGACTCGGGGGGCTGACGCCCCCCGCTCAGGTTGTGAAACGCTCCGAAACGAAATACTTTCAAATCACCGTCCCATCGGCAATCACCGTGCCGCGCGGAATGGCGATGATGCCTTCGCGGATGACCCATTGATCCGTCTCCGCCTCGCTCAGTCCGCGCATTGGTGATGCGCACATTGCAGCCGATGCGGCAATCCTTATCCACGATCGCTCGTTCGATGATGCTGTTTTCGCCAATGCCGAGGTCGGGTAGGCCGCGCTGACGGTTGGCCGTCCGCTCCACGTCCGTCTCGAAGCGATCGGCGCCAATCAGCACGGTATCGCGGACGACGGCATTGCGGCCAATGCGGCTGCGGACGCCGACGATGCAGCGCTGCAATTGCGCCCCCTCGCCGACGATGCAGCCGTCGCTGATAAGACACTCCTTCACCGACGCCGCACTGACGCGCGAGGCCGGCAGGAAGCGCATGCGCGTGTAGATGATGCCTTCGGGACTGTGAAAATCGAACGGTGGATTGTCGCTCGCCAGGGCCAGACTGGTTTCGTGATACGCTTTCACGGTGCCGAGGTCTTCCCAATAGCCATCGAAGACGTGGGCCTGAACGTGGTGCGAGCCGAGGCTGCGGGGAAAGACTTCCTTGCCGAAGTCGATGGCCAACGGCTTGGCGGTCAACAGATCGAGCAGCGCCTGGCGGTTGAAAACGTAGATGCCCATGCTGGCCAGATACGGCCGGCCGCTGCCGTGGACGCCGTGTTGAGCCAACCATTCGTCGGACATGCGCACCGGCTCCAATTGCTCGTCCGTTTTCGGTTTCTCGACGAAGCCGGCCACTTTGCCTGTGGCATCGACGCGGACGATGCCGAAGCCTTCGACTTGGCTGCGCGGCACCGGCAGCACGGCGAGCGTGGCGTCGGCCTTGCTTTCGCGGTGCGTCGCCATCAAGTGGCGAAAGTCCATGCGATAGAGTTGATCGCCGGACAGAATCAGCACTTCCTTGCAGGGATCTTCCACGACGTAGCGCAGCTGTTGCCGCACGGCGTCGGCGGTGCCCTGATACCAGTCGGCGGCCTCGTTGGTCTGCTGGGCGGCCAGCACTTCCACGAACGCTTGGCTAAACGGATCGAATTTGTACGTATTGGCGATGTGGCGGTGGAGGCTGACGCTGAGGAACTGCGTCAGCACGTAAATGCGGTTGAGTTCGCTGTTGATGCAATTGCTGATGGGGATGTCGATGAGGCGATATTTACCGGCCACGGGCACGGCCGGTTTGCTGCGCAGCTTGGTGAGTGGATAGAGCCGCGTGCCGCGACCGCCGCCAAGAATCAGGCTGAGAACGTCGTGCATGGACTGCCTCGCTGCTGGGAACAGGGCCGGTGGACATCATCGCGAGCAACCGTCAAGGCTGCGAGTCCCTATCATGCTACACGCCATTCCTCTCGGTGGAAATCCTCATACCCCACGCTGATGGCTTGCACCCGGCAGCTAACGCAGCCGGTTCGCCGGCGAACCGGCTGCGTTAGCTGCCGGGTGCAAGCCCTGCCGGGCGGGCCACAATCGGCAAGTACACCTCACGCCGGCGAACTGGCCTTGCTCCATCCACTACCTTCGCTATAAGCGGCGGAAAGGACAGAAGCCGACGCGCGGAGCGTTCCCTACCGTGTCGTCTTTGTGGATGTCCCTCACGATGGAATGCGGTTGGCGCCGACAGAGGTAGGGGACGGCTGCGCAAGGCGAGGGCCGGCGTCAGCGTCCGTGGAGGACAAACATGCGTTTCGCTTCTCTGTTCGCCGCTTTGACCGGAACATTGTTGCTTTACCAACCGCTCGCCGCCGCCGATGCGCCGCCCGATGTCCGCACCATCACCGTGCCGCAGGCGCAGGTGTGGTGCGGGCCGAGCAGTGCGGATGGTCTATATCCGACCAACGTGCTGCATAAGGGTGATCGCGTGCAAGTCGAGCGCGAATTGGAGAGCGGCTGGCTGGTCATCCGTCCGCCGGCCGGCTCGTTCAGCTGGATCAATAGCCGCTTCGTGCAGCACGTCGCCGACAAATACGCCAATTACGTTGTCACTTACAACGGCTACGATGTGCCCGTGTTGATCGGCAGCAATTTGAAGACGGATCGTCCCAACAAGATCGGCGTCAAGCTGCCGCGCAGCGCCGAAGTGCGCGTCGTCGGCCGCGGCATGACCGATGAGGAAGGCACCTGGCTGCCCGTCGAGCCGCCCGAAGGCGAAGTCCGCTATCTGCACAAGGAAGCCGTTTCCGCTCAGGGCGGCACGACGCAGACCATCGCCGCCAAGGCGGCCGTGCCGGCGCCCGATGGCGATGCCCTCTG
Organism: uncultured Planctomycetota bacterium; assembly: GCA_963835245.1. Classification (GTDB taxonomy): domain Bacteria; phylum Planctomycetota; class Planctomycetia; order Gemmatales; family Gemmataceae; genus JAJPHU01. The sequence goes on along the minus strand of CAWIEZ010000008.1, from coordinate 147,465 downwards.
GCGCGACGCCCAGACAGCCGATCGCGCCGGACGCCTCGCCGACGCCGTCCGTCTCTATCGTTTGGCCGGCGACGCCAATCTGTCGATCAACCCCTCGCGCGCCGATGAGGCGTATCGCCGGGCACACTGGATCGAACAGGCCAACAGCGGCACCAACGCCCCCACCGCCGGTTCCCATTACTATCCCAATAATTCTTCGTCGAACGCTTCACCCTATGTCCTGCCGGTCAATCCCGTGGGCGTCAACGCCATCCACCCCATCGGCGGAGCCGCTCCGGGTCTGGCCAACGGTCAACTCGTTTCGACGCGGGCCGTGTCCCCGGCGGCAAACACACAGCCCGTATGCTACGAAAAAGGCCGTCTCCAGCGCGCTTTCAAGAACGAGCAGAATCGCCGCTATCATCTGCTGGATAGCAAGGGCAACCCATTCCGCTCGGTGGTCGCCGGGCCAGGAGTCGATCTGACCCGCTACGAGGATCACAACGTCGAACTATGGGGATCGGAAGTATACGATTACGGCCGCCGTAACTATTTGCTGACGGCCACGCAGGTCCGCGAAGTACCTTGAGTCGAGTTCCTCGTTTAGCCGCGAGCCGAAGGCAAGCGCGCCGCCCGCGCTCGCCTTCGGCTCGCGGCTAAACGAGGAACGTGTTTTGGACGAAGACAACGCTCTTGCACCCCGGAAAAACCTCTGCTCTAATCCATAGAGATTTCCTCCTTGTCCTCCGCTGCCGGTTGGTGCATTGATGGGTCCAAACACGGACGATGGCGCACGATTACGGCCCCGCCGCGTCCTGGCGGTGGCATTGCCGATCACGGCTCTCATTCTGAGCGGCTTGTACGCTTACCCTTCCCTTCTCGCGTGGTATCATTTCCGCGCCGCCCAAGCAGCCGCCGAGCGCAACGACATCGCGGGAGAACAGCAACACTTGCTGGAATGCCTGAAAGGTTGGAAGACCGATCCCGAAATCTACTTGCGCGCCGCCCGCGCCGCCCGCCGCCTCGGCAAGTTCGAGGAAGCGGATCGTTGTCTGCGTCAGGGTCAACGCTTCAACGGCGCCTCGGCGGAGGTGGAGCTGGAACGATTGCTCTTGAACCTGGAGCGCCACAATCCCAATCTGGAACCTCGGATCGCCCTTGAGTCTCTTCGACAGGTTCCGGAAAACCACCCCGCGTTGCCGGAAGCGCTCGAAGGATTGAGTAAAGTTTGCCTCGACAACTATCTTCTCCAAGATGCCCTCGCCGCCGTCACGCGCTGGATCGAACTCCAGCCGAACAACGTCAAACCGCTTCTCTTGCGCGGCTGGGTTTTGGAGCAACTAGCTTACAATCCTCAACCCGCCGTAGCGGACTATCGGCGGGCCGTGGAACTCGATGCGGATAATTACACCGCGCGCTTGCGTCTGGCCGAAGCGCTCGTCAAGACCAAGCAATCGGCCGAGGCGCTGCCCGAATTAGAAACGCTGCAAAAGCGGCAACCGGCCAACCTTGTCGTCCTGCTGAACCTCGCCCTGTGCCGCGAAGATCTGGGTGAATCGCCCGAAGCCGTGCAACTGCTCGATGCTTTGCTGACTCCTCAGAGGCTTGCGCTGGTGCAAAAACTGAGCGCGCGACTGCGGGTCGATCTGCCCATTCCGCGCGAAATCGAGGAGGCGGAATGGTATCGACAAGCCATGTCGCAAGCGCCCTACGGCAGCCGTAATCAAGCCCATTACATCGTCGATCTGTATATCCAGGCGCTGGTGGAGAGAGCCAAGTTGGCGGCACGCGCGAAAAAAGGACAGGGCGAGCAATTCCTGCGGCAAGCGGTGGAACTGGATCCGTTCGATTATCTCGCCAATTATCAACTGCTGCTCAGTGTGGAGCAGCGGGGCGACCAGGCGGAAGCTCGGCGGTTGCAGGCGAAAGTGGCGGAAATCCGCGCCGACCAGCTGCGCATGAGTGCCGCCGCCGCTCAAGCCGCCGCCAATCCGCACAATCCCGCGCCCCGCTGCGTTGCCGCCGAGATTCTGTTACGCAATGGCCAACCCCAGGAAGCCATGCGCTGGCTGCGCGGCGCACTCCAGGAGAATCCGAACTATCCGGAGGCCGTCCGCTTGTTGACCGTCTATCAGCGGTTGAAGATACAGCCAAGCCGCGACGAAAAGAAGAACTAACCACAGAGTCACAGAGAACACAGAGAAATACACAGAGAGGATACAAAAAAAATAACACCGAAGGTGCTTTCTTTCCTTTTTTGATTTTCCTCTGTGTATTTCTCTGTGTTCTCTGTGACTCTGTGGTTAGCTATTCTTTTATTCGTGTTATCGAACAGTCCTATGAAATTCACTGCCTTCCTGTTGATCTCGTTGTCGTCCCTCTTGGGCTGTCAGCGGCCGGCCGAATCACCGTCTCCACAGACTACGACCGAGGAAACGCCCTTGGCTGATTCCTCTCCGACCCTCTTTCGAGATAGGACGGCTCTATCAGGTGTGAATTGTCGTCCGCGCAACGGTGAAGAGTCCGACCATTACTCTATTCTGGAGACATTGGGTTGCGGCTTGGCTCTTCTCGATTACGACGGCGATGGCTTGCTGGACCTATTCGTTTGTGGGGGAGGCTTTTTCCAGGGCCGGGAAATTCGCGGCGGCTCGAACCGACTGTACCGTAACCGGGGCGGTTGGAAATTCGAGGAGGTGACATCGCGGGCAGGTGTCGATCATCCCCTTTTTTACACGCACGGCTGCGCGGTCGCCGACTATGACCGCGATGGTTGGCCCGATTTGCTCATCACCAGTTACCAAGGGTTAATGCTGTATCATAACGTCCAGGGCGGTGAGGGAAGTCGGCGTTTCGATCTCGTCACGGAGCGAGCCGGTCTGCGCGAGACGCTGTGGAGCAGTAGTGCCGCTTGGGGCGACGTGGACGGCGATGGCTACCCCGATCTGTACGTCTGCCACTATCTGAACTGGTCCTTCGACAAGAATCCGATCTGCACCAGTTCTTCCACCGTGCCGCGCGACATCTGCACTCCCAACGCCTTCGATGCCTTGCCCCACACGCTCTATCACAATAACGGCGATGGCACCTTCACCGACATCAGTAAACAGGCAGGGCTTCGGCAGCACACCACGGATGACGGCAAAGGGTTGGGCGTACTCATCGTCGATGTCAATGACGACCGGCGCCCGGATATTTATGTAGCCAATGACGCCACCGACAGTCTGTTGTACGTCAACCGCGGAAAGGGTCGATTCGAGGAACGCGGTCTGTTGGCGGGAGTGGCCCGCGACGATCGCGGCAACTCCGACGGCAGCATGGGGGTGGACGCGGCGGACTATGACGGCAGCGGTCGTCCTTCTCTGTGGGTCACCAATTTCGAGGATCAACTGCACAGCCTCTTCCGCAACACCGCTTCGGATCGGCGCGAACACTTCACGTATTTTTCCCAGGACGCCGGCATCGCTCGCCTCGGCCGTTCCTACGTGGGTTGGGGAACGGGATTCGTGGATTTCGATAATGACGGCTGGGAAGACTTGGTGATCGCCAACGGCCACGTGTTTCGTCATGCTCAAGGAGGGATGGCCCAAAAGCCCGTGCTGATGGAGAACCAACCTCATCCGAAACGGGACGGCGAACGCTGGTTCGCCAACATTACACCGCGCGGCGGCAGTTACTTTCGGCAAGTGCATCGAGGACGCGGCCTTGTTATCGGCGATCTGGACAACGACGGCTATCCCGATCTCGTCGTCAGCCACGTCAATGAGCCGGTGGTGCTGTTGCGCAACGTGGCGGATCGCGGCCATCATTGGCTCGGCGTGGAATTGATGGGCCGACAGCGGCGCAGCATCGTCGGCGCCAAAGCGACGCTCGACATCGCCGGCCGCCGCCTAACGCGCTTCGCCAAGGGCGGCGGCAGCTATTTGTCTTCAAGCGATCGCCGTTTGTTGTTCGGAATGGATGCAGCGCCAACAGCGGGGCGTCTCACGGTCACTTGGCCATTCGGCCGCAGCGAACACTGGGATGGTCTGACGCCCAATCGCTACCATCGCATCGAAGAAGGGACGGGGACAGCCGATTAGGCAAAGAAGAACTAACCACAGAGTCACAGAGAACACAGAGAAATACACAGAGAGAAAAGAAAAAGGAAAAATAGGAATCTTCCCGTTGTTCTTTTTAGTTTTTGTTCTGTGTATTTCTCTGTGTTCTCTGTGACTCTGTGGTTAGTTCTTCTTTGGTTGGCGGAGTTCGTCGAGTTTCTTCCGCGCCGCAGCGTCGTCGGGATTGATTTGCAGCACGGCCTGAAGATGTTCGGCGGCCTTAGCTGGCTGGCCGCGTCGAGCCAGCAGTTCACCGAGGTGCCGATGCGCTTCGGCGAACTCCGGCCGATAGTACACCGCCTTCTCCAAAGCGTCGCGCGCGCCGTCCTCATCCTTGAGTTTCAGCAGACATAGGCCGAGATAATAGTAAGCATTCGCCGAGGCCGGTTTGAGCCGCGCCGCTTGGCGAAAACGTTTAGCCGCCTCGGCCGCTTCGTTCTGCAACAATAAAGCGCTGCCGAGAGCGAAACGAGCTTCCACCGAATCGGGCATCAGTTCCACGGCCCGATGCAAGGCCACTTCCGCGCCTTGGGGCTGTTGCTGGCGCATGCGCGCCTCGCCCAGTAGCAGCCAGGCCATCCCGGCCTGCGGATAGGCGCGGATCACTTCTTCCGCTTGCGCGGCAGCTTCGTCGGCGCGGCCTTCGGCCAACAATTCAGTGATGCGATCGATCCCCGCTTGCCGGCCGACGCGGAGTTGATGCAACTTGTCCAGATAAGGATCGGGCCAAGAGGACGGCCTGGACGGAGTCTCGGCGCGGCGGTCTTTCCAATCGCCTCGTTCATAAGCCAAGCGGGCCAGTCCATAGCGGGCGCGCGGATTGTCGGGATTGGCCTCCAGTGAGCGGTGGAACTGCGCTTCCGCTTCGTCCATCCGCCCACATTCGAGCAGCAGCTCGGCCAAACGAAGACGCGGAGCATCGGGATTGTCGCCGCACAGTTCGACGGTTTGCCGCAGTTTGTCGATGGCTTCGGGGGGATTTTCGGTGAGAAGCGTCAGGGCATGGTAGTACGGCCAGGTGGGTTCATGGGGATTCAGTCGTTGCGCCTGCGTGAAGCATTGCCGAGATTCGGGCAAAAAGTTGAAATTGAACAAAAGCATGCCGAGACGGCCCCAAGCCGTGGAGGAACGGGGAGAAGCACGCACTTCGTCTTGCGCCGCTCGCAGGGCGGCGACGACCGCCGCATCCGTGTCCGCCACTTCGACGACCGGCGGCGAAACGATTTCTTCTCGCCGAAAGATGCCGGCAAGCCCCACCGCCAAGAGAGCCGCGATAGTCAGGATGGCGAGGAGCCGTCTCCTCCGCGTCTTTATCGTCATGGCTTGCCTCTTAAATAGCCCGTAGGGTGGGTCGAGCTTGCGAGACCCACCGGGGGCCTGCAGGGTCGTGGTGGGTCTCGCAAGCTCGACCCACCCTACGGATTACGTTTGCCTTCCCCTTTGTGGAGAACGACTATGCGGTCGGCCGGCCCGCCGGGGAACACTTCTTCCGCTCCGTCGGGCCACAGAACGCGCAGCTCCTCCACGGCATCGCAGGAGCCGAGGCCGAAATGGACGCGCGGATCACTGCTGCACAGATAGCTGCCGCCCGCATGAACCAAACCCATCCAGCGGCGCGCGTCGCAGCGGACGGTAACGGTCGCTCCGTAAGCATCGCGTTTGAGCCGCGGATCGACGACGCGCACCAATAGCCAGTGACCTTTTTCCGGCGCCTTGTTGCGGTACAGACGAGCGCGTCCGCCGAGGGTCGTCACCAGAAGATCGACCGCGCCATCTTGGTTCACGTCGCCGCACGCCAATCCTCTGGAAACTTGCGGCGTGCCGCACAAGGGGGCGTTGTCCGCGGAGAGATCGCGGAACCGACCGTCTCCCTGATTGGCGAACAGTTGATTGCGCTCGCGGTAGGCGTCCCAAAAGTCGCCCCGCTCGGAGTTACTAGACGACGGTTTGCGCGAGACGCGGCCATTCACCAGAGCCAGGTCCGGCGCGCCGTCCCGATCGAAGTCGGCCAGCACCACGCCAAAGCCGGTGCCGCGCCAGTCGGAGCGCGTCAATCCGGCCCGCGCCGTGCCATCGTGGAAAAATCCGCGCGGTCCCTGGACGTACAGCGCGTGCGTTTCCTCCGTCAAATGGCTGATAAAAACGTCGAAAAGGCCGTGGCCGCTCACGTCGCCCAGCGCGATTCCCATGTTGCCTTGAGGCAGTCCCATGCCGTTGAGCGCGATGCCGCGACGCAATCCTTCCTCTTTGAAAGTGCCGTCGTGTTGGTTGATCCACAGGCAGTTCGGTTTAGCGTCGTTGGCGACGAGAATATCGGGCCAGGCATCGCCATCGAAATCGGCGCAGACAACGCCCAATCCCGGAGCGGCGGATCGCCCCAAGCCCGACGGCAAGGTGACATCCTCAAAACGAACGCGCCGCCCGGACACCGACGCTCCGAGGTTGTGATAGAGGAGCGTCACCGATCCCGGATAAGAGTTAGGATGGCAGTAATCGCGCTTGCCGAGCAGATCGTCGCAGCGCCACGAAGGATCGTAATCGACATAGTTGGCGATCGCCAGATCGAGCCAGCCATCGCGGTCGTAATCGAAGAAACAGGCCGACGTTCCCCATAGAGAACTTTTCAGACCGGCTTGCTCCGTTATATTGGTGAAGGTGCCGTTGCCGTTATTGAGAAAGAGTTGGAGACCGCCATACTGCGTGACGAGGACATCGGGCCAGCCGTCGTTGTTGACATCCCCAACGGCCACGCCCATGTTATGGCCGGCGATGTCTAAGCCCGATCCGGCACTGACATCCGTAAAATGGCCGTCTCGTTCCTGGTGAAACAAGCGGTTTTTTTGACCGCGTGCGCCGCCGTTCTGCAACAAGTAGATGTCGAGTCGGTCGTCGTTGTCGAAATCGAACAGGGCGGCGCCGGAACCGATAATTTGCGGCAGAAAATAGGTTCCGGGCGGCCCCGCGTCGTGAACGAAGTGCAAACCGACTTCCTCGGTGACATCTACGAACCAGGGAGGCGAGGCCGCCGCATCCACGAGAACGGCAGGGGGGCGCTGGCAACCCTGGGCGAGGAGGGCCAAGATCAGCCCCCCAGCCAGGTGGAAACAATACCGGCGAAGGGAGGTCATGGACAACTCGACCCAAGTATTCGAGATTTGTTAGCGATTCTCCAACGAGGAATTCAAGATAACAGCGTCCGTGGCCCCGGTCAAGAAAGCGGAGTTCGCCTCCGAAGGGGATTATTTGTTTGACACGGCGATTGCTCGTGTGTACTATGACACTGTTACACCTGACGGTTATCGTCGCCTCCGGCGCGGTTAGAAAAGCACGTCTGCGACGTTTATTATGCGGAACTCTTTCGCGCCCGCGCCGGCGAACCGCGGCGAACCAGCCGTGAAAACACGAAGGAGCGCAGCATGAGATGGTTTCGATTGTGCGTGTGTCTCGTGTACGTGGTTCTGATGGCTTCTTTGGGGCGCGCTGGACCTCCTACGGAACCGTCTCCGCCGGACGACGTGGCCGCCTTGGCGGCGCGGATCGATTCGCGGATCGAATCCGGCTACGCCGCCAACGGCGTTAATCCGGCGCCTCTGGCCGACGATGCCAAGTTCGTTCGCCGCGTCTATCTCGATCTGGCCGGACGCATCCCGCACGTCTCCGAAGTTCGCGCCTTTCTCGACGATCGAGCGACGAACAAACGCCGCGTTCTCGTCGAGGAACTGCTCAAAGGTCCGCACTACGTCAATCATTTTACCAACGTCTGGCGCGCTCTGCTGCTGCCGCAGAACAACGATCAACAGGTGCAGTTCTTCGCCGCTCAAATGGAAAATTGGCTGCGGCCGCAACTGCGCGACAACAAGCCCTATGATCGCATGGTGCGCGACCTGCTCACCGCACGAGTCGATCGCGGCCGTTTCGCCATGCGGGGACGCAGCGTCGCCGACAACGGCGCTCTGGTCTTCTACCAGGCCAACGAGAGCAAGCCGGAGAACATCGCCGCCGCCGCCTCGCGCTTGTTCCTGGGTATCAAACTAGAGTGCGCCCAGTGTCACAATCATCCCTTCGCCAGTTGGAGCCGTAATCAGTTCTGGCAATTCGCCGCCTTTTTCGCCGGCATCCGCCCCCAACAAGCGCAGGCCGGCATCTTCTCGCAGTCGCTCGACGATCCCCGCAAACGGGAGATCACCATCCCCAACACCGAGAAGACCGTGCAGGCCCGCTTTCTCGACGGTAAGGAGCCGAACTGGCAAGGCGGCGCCACCGCCCGGAGCGTGCTGGCCGATTGGTTGACTTCGGCCGACAACCCCTTCTTCGCCAGGGCCATCGCTAATCGCATGTGGGGCCATTTCTTCGGCCTGGGCATTATCGATCCGGTGGACGATTTCGGCGAAGCCAATCCGCCCAGCCATCCCGAACTGCTCGAAGAGCTAGGCCAAGCGATGGTCCGGCATCATTTCGATTTACAGTTCCTCATCCGCGCCATCACGGCCAGCCGCACGTATCAGCGCAGCAGCCGTCAGACCGATCCTAGCCAGGACGATCCGCGGCTCTTCGGCGCATGCCGCTCAAGGGACTGACAGCCGAACAGCTTTTCGACAGTCTGGCCATCGCCACCGGCTACCGCGATACGCCGGCCGCTCCCGGCAACTTCAACCTCTTCAACGGCGTCCGCGCCGAGTTTTTGACGCAGTTCGCCAACAGTAGCGATAAGCGCACGGAACATCAGACATCGATCTTGCAGGCGCTGTCGCTGATGAATGGTCGATTCATCGCCGACGCCACCAGTCTCGATCGCAGTGAGACGTTGGCCGCTCTGCTCGATGCGCCGTTTTTGGACACGCGCCAGCGCCTCGACGCTCTCTATCTGGCCGCGCTGGCCCGGCCGATGCGGCAGACCGAGGCGCAGCGTCTGACGTCATACATCGATCGCGGCGGACCCAGCGGCGACCAGCGCCGCGCCTTCGCCGATGTTTTCTGGGCGCTGCTCAACAGCAGCGAATTTATGCTCAATCATTAAGTCATCGTTTAGCCGCGACCCGAAGGGGAGCGCGAACGCGCTCCCCTTCGGGTCGCGGCTAAACGTCAGGAGATCCCTCATGTTTCTTTCCTCGCATCGCTTGTCTCGTCGCGATTGGCTGCGTTTGTCCGCCGCGGGCGTGACGGCGTATTCGATGTCCGGCTGGCTGGAAACGCTGGCCGCCGACATCGCCGATCACCCCAAACGCAAACGCGCCTGCATCCTCTTGTGGATGAACGGCGGTCCCAGCCAAATGGACACTTTCGATTTGAAGCCCGGTCACGTCAACGGCGGTCCTTACAAGGAAATCAAAACTTCCGCGCCGGACCTGCGCATCAGCGAACATTTGCCGCGCATCGCGCGTTTCGGCGATCGCATGGCCGTCGTCCGCTCCATGTCCACCAAAGAGGGCGAGCATGGCCGAGCGACTTTCCTGATGCGCACCGGCTATCAACCGACCGGACCGATCCAGTATCCGACGCTCGGCTCCCTCGTGGCGAAGGAGTTGGGCGACGAAGATGCACCGCTGCCTAATTTCGTCAGCATCGGCCCAGCGCGTTTCTTCAACGGCTCGGCGTATGGGCCGGGTTTTCTGGGGCCGCGCTATGCGCCGCTCGTCGTCGGCGACAGCAATCTATTCGTACAGCCGCAAGAGCGCGGCTACGAGCAGGCGCTCAAGGTGAAGGACATCGATCTGCCCGGCGGTGTCGATCGCGCCCACGCCAATGCCCGCATCGACTTGTTACAGGAAATGGAGAGCGATTTTCTCGCCGATCATCCCGGCGTTGCGCCTCTCAGCCACAAGACCGCCTACGACCGGGCCGTCAAGCTGATGCGAACCGCCGCCAACAAGGCGTTCAATCTCGACGAGGAACCGCCCATGCTGCGCGACGCCTATGGCCGCAATCTCTTCGGTCAGGGCTGTCTGTTGGCCCGGCGGCTGGTCGAGCGCGGCGTGCCGTTCGTCGAAGTATCGCTGGCCGGCATCCGCGATAACAATTCCTTCTTTAATTGGGACTCGCATCAGCGAAATTTCGACATGGTGCGCAAGCTCAGTGAAGTACTCGATCCGGCGTGGGGCACGCTCATGTCCGATCTGAAACAGCGCGGGCTGCTCGATTCGACGCTGATCGTGTGGATGGGCGAGTTTGGCCGTACGCCGCGCATCAACGCCGGTCAAGGCCGCGATCATTTTCCCAACGCCTGGTCAACCGTGTTGGCCGGCGGCGGCATCAAGGGCGGACAAGCGTTCGGCAAGACCAGCGCCGATGGCACGAAAGTCGAGACGCGGCCGGTGTCGGTCAGCGATTTCCTGTCCACGATTTGCCTCGCTCTGGGCATCGATCCGCTCAAGCAAAATAATTCCAACGTCGGTCGTCCCATCCGCATCGCCGACAAAAACGCCCAGCCGATCAAGGAGATCCTGGCATGATGGGTCGAAGAGCTAACCACAGAGGCACAGAGACACAGAGAAGAAAAAGACAAATCAAGAATTCGGTAGGCCGGATTCTTTCGTTCTCTTTTCATTTGTCTTCTCTGTGCCTCTGTGTCTCTGTGGTTAGTTCCTCTGCATTCTGCATGGGAGCCGATCCCGGTTCAGTCGAAGACGTGCAAGATGTATTGTTCTTCCACGACAGCCGGCCGGTGCTGATCCGTTTGCACATCCTCGTGGACGGCAAGCCATATCCGGCGCGCTGGAACGAATATCTTACGCGCTGGTTCCGCTTTCTCGATCGAGACGAGAACGGCTTCCTCGATCGCAAAGAGGCCGAACGCGCCCCCGCCGCCAAGGTGTTGCAATACATGCTGAGCAACCCCTACACCAGTTATCAGTTCCTCGGCGCACCGTCTTTGGGAGATCTCGACCGCGATCGTGACAACAAGGTGTCACTCGCCGAGTTCCTCCGCTTCTATCGGCAATCGCCGGCCGGTCCCGTCCAATTGATCCCCGAATTTACCCCGTTCGTTCAGGGCGTTCGGCAGGACGATCTGAATGACGCCTTGTTTAAGGCGCTAGATATGGACGGTGATGGCAAACTGTCGCGGGCAGAACTGTCCGTGGCGGAGAAATCGCTGCACAAGTACGATCGGGACGAGAACGAGTTGATTGCGTGGGAGGAGATGCTGCCGGCGAGTCCGCTTGCTGTCGCCGGCAACAACTCTCCGGTTTTGGTGCCGGCGATGCAGGCGCCGGCCGTCCCGCTCATGCTGGTGCCCCGCGAGGACGCGCCGCGGCGGATCAACGCCCGGCTGCCCGTCGCCAAGGAAGCGTTGAAGCGCTACGACAAGAACAAGAGCCAATCGCTCAGCCGCGAGGAGATCGGCATGCCCCCGGAGTGGTTCGCTCGTCTCGATGCCAATAAAGACGGCGAACTAGATGTCTGGGAGTTGCTGCGCTGGGTTCTTATCAACCCGGATACCGAAGTCAGTGTACGTCTGGACCGTATCGAGGATAAACACGATCCGATTAAGGTTCTGAACGCGAAGAACCTGACCGTGAAATCCGCTGGCTCCGCTCTGTCCTTCTCGACGGTGGACGCCCGCATCAACTTGATTGCGGCGGCGAGCGTGCCTCAGCGAGCGGCTCCGGCGATTCGCCACGTGCTGGTGCAGCAGTTCAAGACCATTGATCGCAAGGACAAGGGCTATCTCACCAAAAAGCAATTGCATCCGCCGAACTTCGCTTATCTGCACTCCATCCTGCAAGTGGCCGACCGCGATGAAGACGATTGCCTGAGCCTAGATGAATTGAACGCCTGGGTGGATCTGACGACCAGCGGACTGAACTGCCGTATCAGTGTGGCCTTGGCGGCGAGCAACCGCGGTTTGTTTCCCCTCCTCGACGCCAATCAGGACGGTCGGTTGAGCATCCGCGAACTGCATCCCGCCTGGCAGCGGTTGGTCCAGCACGACCGCGATGGCGACGGTTTTCTTGCTCGCCATGAATTGCCCTTGCAATGCCAAATCGTGGTCAATTCCGGTGAACCGAACTATCGCGCCGGACAACTCAGCGGTTTCCTTCCGCCGCCGGGTACGACGGTGGCATCCGCCGTGCCTCGCCGTGGACCATTGTGGTTCCGCAAAATGGACCGCAACGGCGACGGCGACGTTTCACTGCGCGAGTTCCTCGGCAGCCGCGACGATTTCCGTCGCCTCGATATGGATGGCGATGGACTTATCAGTTTGGAGGAAGCGCAGCGCGCCGACACGAAACTGCGCAAGAAGTGATTCATCGTTTGCGGCCGCGAGGCGGTTTGCTTCGGCTGGCGAGCCATTTCTTGAAGGAACTTTGGCTCTCGGCCGAGGGCTGCCCCGCCAGCAAGTTGGCGACGCTGATGTCCTCGTCGATCGCCGGCCAGTGGATGCCGCGACCGTCGCCGAGCAGCCGCCAATGAAGCCTTTCTTCCTCGCTGGCATGGGCCAGACGGGGATACCAGGCCAAGGGCACGGCGATAGTACGGCCATCGGCCAACTCCACGGACAAGGTATCGGCGCTCATCTGCACATGGGTAGCCAGAGCCTCAAGAGTCGGCATTTATTTATTTTAGGCGAGCCGAACGAGAGAGCAATCCAAGGGTGTGCTGAGTCATCCCCAGTTTTGCAGGTGCTTCTGAAAGGAGGCGGTTCCATCCACAAGTCTTTGGGCATACAAGGAAAGTTACCACAACTTCCTTGTTCCCAACTGCGCAGCAACCGCCGCATCACCGTCGCCGACGGCATGCGTGGCCTCATCCAGCGGCTGGGCCGACGACGCGGCGAGCCGCTGCTGGTCGCGCTGGATGGGGTCGAGATCCGCTCCTTGCACACCCTGATGGCTGCGGCCGTCTTCGCTGGCCGAGCCTTGCCCTTGTTGTGGGCCAGCTACCCGGAGGGGGAACGGTACAACAGCCAAAACAACCGCCAAGAAGGGCTGCGGCGGCTGTTGCGCGACTTGGTTGCGGCCCACGTCGCCATCCTCGTGCTGGCCGACCGCGGCTTTGGTCGGGCCGAGTTGGCCCGCACCTGCCTGGGATTGCCGGGCCTGCACTTTGTGCTACGCCTCAAGCCCGACGTGGGTGTGCGGCATCCACGCTATCGTGGCCTGTTAAGCCATTATCCGGTGCGGCCGGGCATCCGGCGCGTGCTGCCTCAGGCCGCCTACCGGCTTTCGGACCCCGTGACGCTCCATGGGGTCATTCGCTGGAGAAAAGCGCTGCCGGCGGATCGTAAGGAGCCGTGGTTTTTGATCACGGCTTTACCGGGCAACGCGGCATCCTTGACGGCGTTGTACGCCCAGCGGATGGCGGTGGAGGAGTTGTGTGGTGATGACAAGAGCCTGCGTAATGGCAGGGCGTTGCGGTTGACCCAGTTGACCGAGGCCAGGCGACTGGACGGGCTGCTCTTGATTGTGGCGTTGGCGTACTGGCTGTTAGTAGGGCTTGGTTTGCTGGCGCGACAGAAATACCGGCCAGCGTTGTGGTGCAGCACCAACGGGGAGAAGCGGGGGCGTCCGCAGTGCAGCGCGTTGACGATCGGGCGGACGGTGCGGGATCGTTGGCGTGAACGGCCAGCCTCCGCCTTCCAGGCAGCGGCTGCCGCGACCGCCGGTGCCGCAATAAACTGCGGATGACTCAGCGTGGACCTTGCCACTGACAAAAAACTGCCGCTCGATTGGCTGCAAACGCATTGCGGCCTATCCGACTTGGACAATGGCGCGATCGGCATTCCTTATTTCGGAGAGACCGGGGAGAAACTCTTCGTCCGCCGTCGCAATCCGCCAGGGAACGAACTACGCTTCCAACAGCCGAAGGGAGTGAAACTCCACCCCTACGGGCTGAACCGCCTGGAAACCGCTCGCAAGGCCGGTCGCATCTACTTGTGCGAGGGCGAGTCCGACACCTGGACCATCTGGCGCTGCGGCCTGCCGGCCTTGGGCTTGCCTGGAGTGAATATGGCGAAGGAGTTGCAACATGACCACATAGACGGACTCGCCGAACTGCTCGTTATCCCAGATAGCGATCCGGCCGGCGAGAAATTCGTCGAAGCCATCTGTAACCGCTTGACCGAGTTGGGGTTCGCTGGCCGCGTGCATCTCGTCATGATACCGAAAGAACATAAGGACGTATCGGCATGGTACGTTGCCGCCGATAAGGATGGCTTTCGAGGGGAGCTACAAGCTGCCGTGCAAAACGCTGAGTTGCTGACCGGCAAAGCGCACCGCTCATCGGGGAAGGGGGGATCAGTCAGAGATAACCTTTCGTCATCAATTCGTTCCACCAGCAAGGCGGTTACGCTGCAAACGACCTGCGCCGCCACCATCAAACCGAAGCCCCTGCGCTGGTTGGTTCCCGACATACTGCCCCTGGGCAAGCTGGTGCTGCTGGCCGGCGACGGCGGCATGGGCAAATCAACAATCACCATCGACCTAACGGCGCGCCTGTCCCGTGGCGAGTGCGCTTTCGGCCTGCACTACAACGCCCTGGCCGGCGATACTCTGATAGCGACTTGTGAGGATGACCGGCGGATACCGCAGTGCCGCGCTTGATCGCCGCCGGCGCGGATCGGGGCCGCGTGCATTTCCTCGATGGTGTGGGCACGGCGGAGAACGGCCGGCCGTCGCCGTGGTCGCTGGCCCATCACGCCGCCCTCGATGCGCACCTGGCGGCGAACCCGGCCGTCCGTCTCGTCATCATCGATCCAGCCAGTGCCTTCGCCGGCTTGGCAGGGATCGACGGCCACAAGGATGCCGAACTGCGGGCGCTGTTGGGGCCGCTGACGGACGTGGTCGCGCGCTACTGCGTCACCATCCTACTCGTGGCGCACCTTGGCAAGAGCGAGAGCGCCAAGGCAGTACGGCGCGTCCTTGGCAGCGTAGCATGGGTGAACGCTGTCCGCGCCGCCTGGATCGTCGCCGAGCGCGCGGAAGATGAGGGTAAGCGGCTGTTGCTACCAGTCAAGTCAAACCTTGCGCCTCATCGGCGCAGGCTGATCTATCAGCTCATGCCCCTGTCCGAGACACAGCAAGATTTGGTTCTGGCTGGCTGCACGGACTTGGCGGCCGATGACCGGCATCATCTCAAGCAACAGCTATTCCGTGTGACCTGGCTCGGCGAGACGGATGCCGAGGCAGACGAGGTATTCGCTTCGTCAACGCGGCGGCCGGACCCGCCCTCCGACATTAAGAACGCGGTTCGATGGCTCGCCGAGCGCCTAAAGGACGGCCCAGTCGAATCTTCGGTGTGCGTTGCCGAGGGCAACGCAGCCTTGAACCTCAACAAGCCCCCGAAATGGTGGCGGATCATGATTTTGAAGAGAGGATTGCAAGGCAAACCGCACAAGAATGGTTTCAATGGCCGATGGCTTTGGACGCTTCGGGATTCTTCGGCTCCTTCGGACTCATCGAAGGAAACCCGCGAAAAAGGGGAAGTCTGAACGACCATGCCACCGCCTAGAAAGCGGAAAAAAGTCGAGAATCACTCGAAGACTCCGAAGAGTCCCGGCACGGTCAGGGCTGGCCCGCTCCGGACACTGATCCCGACGTTCTCAACACCCCTTCTGAAACCACGAAGCCATGATCATGTACGCCGGCGGGTTTCGTTTGTCCGGCGGTAAGTGGCAAGCCGTTGTCATCACTGCCGATGAGGCCGCCGCCTGGCGTGTGATACGCCAGTACGTCGAGCAGTTGAATGCCAAGGTCATCGATACCTACGTCGGCCACGCCGGTGTTGATCTCAACCATCGGCAAGGACGGTTTCCCTGATGCATCCGAAAAAAAACGTTGGCCTTGACCCCGAACGTATACTTCCTCAGCTGACCTTTGGCCAGCTCGCCTTCGCCGTCGTCAGAAACGGAGAGGGCGGTGTCCGGCCATCTCACCAAAGGAGCAATCCATGCCCCGCGTCTTCAAGAAGTCCATCGTTCGCTACCTCGATTCAGACGGTCGGCAAGTCCCGAAAGGAACTCCCAATGCTCACAAGAAAAAAGAAAAATTCGGGCAGGCGAATTATCCTGTTTAACCCCGGCTAACTTCGATCTGGGGAGCGAACCACCTACGGTGAGTCTGCGCGGCAATGAGACAAAGAACGGTCAAACCGCTATCCAGCCCTTACCGCCGGACGTGACTTCGGTGCTGATGGGATACTTGAAGAACCAGCCATCTCGTCAACCGATCTGGCCCGGCACCTGGCACGAAAAGGCTGCTGAAATGCTTCGGATTGACCTGGACGCCGCCAGCATTCCTTACATTGTCGAGGGGCCGGACGGCCCTCTCTTTGCTGATTTTCACGCCCTTCGTCATTCTTACGTCGCCTTGCTGGACCAAACCGGCGTCAGTCTCAAACAAGCGATGCACTTGGCGAGGCACAGCGACTCTAAGCTGACGATGGCCCGTTATGGACGGCCACAGCTTCATGATCTCGGAGCGGCCGTAGAACGCTTCCCTTCCTTGTTGCCGGCTGAATTGTGGCCGGAAGCGATGCGCGCTACCGGAACAAATGATGCTTTCAGTTGCTCGCCAGTTGCACAAACGGCTGACACCGAACGACATTCCTTGAGATTGCTTGAGGGAGGCTGTGGGCGTCAGGATGAAAACGCGAACCGCCCTCAACGCCTTAATTCAGAAGGAGTTGAGAGCGGTTGCACACGGTTGATACTGTCTGAGGAAAATAGCGGCGGCTGGGATCGAACCAGCGACACGCGGCTTATGAAGCCGCTGCTCTAACCGCTGAGCTACGCCGCCAAATTGTTTATTTACTTGCACTTACGTCAATTCTTCTCTTCGGTCCCTTTCTCAGCTACACCCTTGCCTACACCTGATGCTCTGCCTAGAATGACAAGGCCGGGGCGATGGTAGCGCTCCCGGCCATGAACACCGCAACACCAGCTTCAAGGAGTTGTTGCCATGTCCGATTCTCATTCTAGGCCGACCGTCAAGCCGAGCAAGCCCTATACCGATTACCCTCTCTTTGCCCATGCGTCCGGTCAGTGGGCCAAGAAAATCCGGGGGAAACTACATTACTTCGGTGTCTGGATCGATCCCGATGCCGCCCTGAATGAATACCTGAAACAAAAGGATGATCTTCACGCCGGACGCAAGCCGCGCCCGATCCATCCGCTGTTACGGTCAAGGATGTAGTCAACGATTTATTGAACGTCAAGCAAGCCCTCGTCGAAACGGGCGAGTTATCCGCCCGGACATGGGCGGACTACAAGCAAGTGTGTGACATGGTGGTTGCTCACCTGGGCAAAGCGCGGCTTGCCGAGGATGTAGGGCCGGATGACTTCGCGGCTCTGCGGAAGAAAGCAGCAAAAAAGTGGGGACCGCAACGGCTCGGAAGCAAGCTCATTCAATACACCCGCTGCCTTTTCAAGCATGCCCTGGATGCCGGCTTGATTGACCGACCCACCCGCTTTGGACCAGGATTCAAGCGGCCGTCAAAAAAAGTGCTGCGCCTGAACCGCGCCGATGCCGGCCCAAAGCTCTTCACGGCGGGAGAAATCCGCCGCTTGATCGACGCTGCCGGCCCGTCGATGCGCGCGATGATATTGCTGGGGATCAACGCCGGATTCGGCAACGCTGATTGCGGCAACCTGCCTCTCGCCGCCGTGGATCTGGACAACGCCATCATCGACTACCCCCGTCCGAAAACCGGCATCGCGCGGCGCTGTCCTCTGTGGCCGGAAACGGTTGCTGCCCTCCGCGATGCTCTGAACAAGCGACATGAACCGAAGAGCGAAGAGGACGCCGGCTTGTGCTTCATCACGAAGTACGGCTTGGGCTGGAACAAGGATACCAGCACGAACCCGGTCAGTCAGGAGATGGGCAAGCTGCTGCGGGCGCTGAAAATTAACGGCCGCAAGGGACTCGGATTTTACACTTTGCGGCACACCTTCCGCACCGTGGCCGACGAAAGCAAAGATCAACCGGCAACCGATTTCATCATGGGACATGAGGTTCCGCATATGTCCGCTGTGTACCGCGAGAAGATCAGTGAGGAACGGTTGCGGGCCGTGGCGGATCATGTCAGGAAGTGGTTGTTTCCCTCGCGGGCTTTCTTGGAAATTGCGGAGGGCTGAGGTAAGATAATGACGGCGCGGGAGTAGCTACCCGCGAGCGGATTGACGGGCGGCGGCGGTTTGCACACCTTGACCCCGCCGCCCGCTTTGTTTTCATCAAGGTGTATCAAGGTGTGTCATGTCTGAGTCGCATTCGCTTTACTGGGGCGAATTTGTCGCGGAACTCACAACGGCGATCGCTCGATTGCAAGATGCAGAAAGCATCGAAGAAAAAGAATTGGCATTGAGATACTATGGCTGGGCGCGTGAAAGCCCGCATTGGCAAGTTTTTGTTGATATGGTTTGTCGGGAAAGTGATTCGGCCAAGGGATTGCGTGGGACTCCTTTTATTTTCCGTCCCAAACGCGGAAATAGTTGGCTAACTTGGAGTCCCGCCTTGTACGCTTTGGTCTGTATATGCGACGAACTGGTAGACCCATGCCTTACGAGAGGTATAAATTGGCGGCGTTTGCGCAGCGGCTTGGCAATGTTCGATGGTCCGATGTTATATTTGGAATGTTGGCATGAACTCAACTTGCTGCAAGAAGCTAAACGGCGGACACAACAAGAAGGACAAACGACGAAGAACACTAATTCCGAAGATGAATTTGCGGGGATTATGACTCTGAAAAGATTGTGGGAAAAACCAATTGGCACTTATAAGCGGCTTATTGTGGCCCTTGACAAATCAACCATACAGCAGAAGAAACAAGGGCGGCGCAGGATGGTTCATGTGGCCCAATTTGCCCGTTGGCTACGAATTGTCGAAGCGACAGTAACCACCACAGGCTTTGATCCTAGCGACCGCAGCGATTGGACTGATGAAATATGGGATAAGGTGTCAGCGGAGTTTGAGGATCACGCAAACACTAGGAACGAAATAAGGGAGAGCAAAAGAGGGGCATAATCACCCGCTCTATTTTCCTTCTACTTCCCGATTCGACAGAAAACCCCTTGGAAAATAGGGGGTTTTGTATTTTTCTACTTCCCATCCATTTCCATGCGTACAAACTTATTATACTCGCACGCATGGAACGCAGACCGACTAATTTGATTCGGCCGGCGCTGGAGCGTCTAATGGCAGCGCTGGATAGGGCCACTGCTGCACAGCGCGAGATAGAAGAGGCGCGGCAGCTGCTCGACCGCGCCGCGAGGCGCCCTCAACTCCGACTTGGGGAGGCGCGCCGTGGGTGACACCCTCCACCGTGGGCTAACCGTTGCCGACGTGGCCCGCCGCTATCGCGTCAGCCCTGATCGGGTCCGCGCCTGGATCGCTCGCGGCGAGCTGCTCGCCGTCAATCGGCGCGACACTCGCTCCTCGAGGCCGTCCTGGGTGGTGCCGCCGGAGGCGCTTGAGGAGTTTGAGCGCGGTCGCGCGGCGACACCTCCGCCCAAAGCGGTGCGACGGAAAAAGCGGCCAAGCATTGTGGATTATTACCCCGACTAACCGAATAAAGGAGAAAAAAAAGTGGCATATTATGTCGAATTGGTCCGGCCGCGAGAGGGCAGCGTGGGCTTGCTCTCTGAGGACTACCACGACACCGCCCGTGCCTCGCGTTCGACAGGCGCAGGAAGCGCTCTCCTGCCCCTCTGTCTCAACCCAGAAAAGAGAGAATCGATTACGGCACAGCAGGGAGGTCAGATTGCCGATTGCGTGGCCGATCAGCTGCCGGCCGATTGGGACGACGATATGCGAGACGAGTTTATTGCGTTTCTGCGTGGCGGTGATTTTGAGATAAAAGAAGTGGATTATTAAAATGCGGTGCCCGCGCGATTGCCTGTCTGCGCGGGCACCGCTGGAGTGCCAACTACTGTGATCGTATCGAGGACATCGACCGCAAGCAAGCCCGCTGCCCTACCCGTGATTATCGAGGGCATCCCCGCCAAACTGCGCGCTCTCAATCAGTGGGTGACCTGGAAGTATGTCGAGGAGATCGACACCAAAACGGGCACTGTTGATTATGATAAACCTCCCTTGTGCGCTAGGGGCGGACCGGCAAGCAGTACCAATCCTCGCACATGGTCGCCTTTTGATGCGGCGCTGACCGCCTATAAAAAAGACGGGCTGGACGGCATCGGTTTTGTCCTCGGCGCAAAAAAGGAAGGCAAAACCGGTGCCGTCATGGTAGGAGTTGACCTGGACCACTGCCGCGACAAAACGACTGGCGACATCGAGCCGTGGGCGGCGAAAATCATCAAGCAACTGGATAGCTATACCGAATCATCGCCGAGCGGCGAAGGTATCCGAGTCTTTTTGCGCGGCAAGTTGCCGCCGCACGGTCGCAAGCGCAGTAATTTTGAGGTTTATTGTTCGGGGCGCTACGTTACGGTGACTGGCCAGCACATCGCGGGAACACCGATGACAATTGAGAGCCGCGAAGAAGAGATAGAGGCCGTCCACAAGCAAATATGGCCGGAGTTGCAAGAAAAAAAGAAGCCCAGCATGCGAAGCTTGCCAGCGGCGAACTTAACGGATCTGAAACTAATCGAGAGGGCAAAGAAGGCAAAAAACGGAGTGAAATTCTCTGCTTTGTGGAACGGCGACACGAGTGGTTTTTCGTCACAATCCGAGGCCGACCTGGCCCTATGTTCCTATCTTGCGTTTTGGAGTGGCCCTAATTCCTTCGAGCGTATCGATGGGCTCTTTCGGCAGTCGGGGTTGTTCCGCTCGAAGTGGAATCGTGAGGATTACCGCACCCGCACTATTCGGAAAGCGCTGGAGGACAGAAGCGAGTATTACACGCGAAAAGGCCATCAAAAACACGAAATGAACGGGTACAGAAAAGAACCATCCGTTGCAAGCAACAAGTTTTGTCTTGGACCGTTCGTATTGCTTCCAGGCACACCCCGACAAACGGCATCTGGCAAGATTAGTCTTTCCGTCAACGTGGAGAGGGAAGGCAAGATCGTCTATCCGTTCGTGCTGACGAACGCCGCTTCCGGGCGAAAGGAACCACTCCGCGTCCTCAAGCAGCTGCTTGGCAGCGGAATCGCCGCCGCTGATGGTGATGCTGTGCTGACTCGTCTGCTGGCCTTCGCTGCCGAAAACTTGGCGAACCGGAAAACACCTGATAGCCCGACCGTTCGGCAGATCGTCGCCGACAAAGTGCCGGAGGCATTGCAGTTAGTGTGCCGGATGGCGCGGGGGGCGTGGAGCGAAAGCCGCGGCGCGGAAATCTCCCGCGCTGATTTTGTGACGTTTGTTCCGGGCTGGCTAGTAGAGGAATGTAGCGCGGCGTCTGATGCGCCAAAGGACGCCAGCGGTCGGCCACTGCGCTCGGACTTGATCCGCCTGATCCAACTGGAATTGTCCGTCTTATGGTCGGACTTGCTCTCGACGCTTCCGGCCGAAGCTGACGCGGATCTTACCGAAAACACAGAGAAGGGCCGGGCATTTCATCAAGCTGTGGTCCATCTCTGGAAAGTACCCGTCACATGGGAGAAGCAACAGACCGCGACAGGTGACAGTGCAACCCGCGCAAGTCTAGTCAGCCGAGTCATCAGCAAGCAAAAACAAGCTGACGCCGAACAAATAGGACGGAGTAAATGGAACCATGTTCATTCTGCGTGCGATGCGTGGTGGCGTCGTTGGGTTGACCCCGAAGGGGAATCGCTGCCCTTGCTGGCTATGCGATGGACGCTGGGGCGGCAAGTCGGAATCGAGCTACCCGGCGTGAGAGACGAGGAATCCTTGACCCGGCTCGGAATGCAGTTTGGCGTACTGCAAAAACCGCCTCCTGGTGTTCCTTCCCGCTTGTCCGGCGGCACGCACCGACTCGCTGTGCTGTCACTAGACCTGTGCCGCGAACTACTTGAAATGCCGTGCGAGGACGCGGAAGACAATCCGCGCGAACCGGGGACATGACCGATTATCGATGGTCAGTGACACGGTGACACTGACTAGCCGTCACTGAGGGGATAATTAACCATGAGCGGACGATGGATTACCACAAACCGAGTGAAAAAAAATTTACATGCGCACGTGCGCGTCACTGAGGAATCAATCTCAGTGACGCGCGCGTGCGCATGTAAATTTTTTTTGCTAATGAGGACAGGAAAGGTAGGAAATACTAACAGTGTTATACCTTCCTGGAATCACCGTGAGGTTTAGCCCATGTTGACCACGCAAGCAGAACATCGATTACCATTCGGCCGGCACAAGGGAGAGCCGCTGGCCGAAGTGGCATCGAGCTATCTGCTGTGGATGCTGTCCGGCTGCAAGCTGTCCGCCGGATTGCATGCTGCCGTCACCAATGAGTTGCGTAGCCGTGGCATCGAGCCGCCAACCGATCCACCGCCAACTATCCCGCAGTGTCGGAAGTGCGGTGACGCAGGCTATCAGTGTTCGTGGCGTGCGGATCGTCTTGGACGAAAGCACATTCGCGCAAGCTGCCGGCAGTGCGGCCGGTTCCTTGCTTTCGCACCGATGGTCCCACCGTTCAGCGAAGAAGCGGACGCGAACGAAAAGAGGAGCGCATGAGCCAGCACAAAGACGAAGTGATCCTCCGGTTCCGACCGCTCCGTGATGCCGTGCCGCTGCCGAATCGCGTTCGGCAATTGCTCAAATATGCCCTCCGCACATGCAAGTTGAAGTGCGAGCGCGTCGAGGCACTTCCACAAACGGAGCCGACTGTCGAGACGGAGACAAAGAGATGAGCGCTGGAAGCGCGTGTGCGAAGCCGAAGGACTTGGCGAATGCTCCCGCCGTCTGGGCGCGATCGTCAAAGATCGCGGAACATTGGACCGCTACGCGACCATGACGGGAGGCGCGTCGCCGACGTTCGCGCCGGTAAGCAGAGCAAACAAAATTGGATCGTCAAAGGTATAATATCAAAGGAGACAAAATGGTAGACTGGATTGCAAGTTTGAATCAGCATGTCAAAGCCGCCAGCGATGCGGTTGCGGCGGCTGCCGTCATCACGGCACGCGCGCCAGGTATCATTCAGCCGAGCGATGATAATTTATCGGCACTATTATCTCTTCGTGCCACCCTGGGACTACCGGCGTATGCCGCCACGCAAGAGCAAATGCAGGCAGTCGCGGCGAGGTGGCCGGCGTTGCCGAATCTCGCCTCGCTTCTTCACCGCGCCGAAAGCGCCCTCGCGGATGCGGCCGGCAGCGGCCGCATGAACCTTCTGCCACGTCCGCCCGCATCCGCAATGATGCGCGTTGCAGACCAATGGTTCTACTCCCTGAGAATTCGACCTGATGATTTCGGCGCTGTGGTGTTGGTTCCCGATAGCTCGCCGTGGCGGACTGCGTTCCCTGACGAACAAGCTGTGTTGGCCCGCATCCCGTCCGCCGGAATCCATGACTTCCCTTCCTGGATTGATCGTACCTTTGTCGAGTCGATCCCAGCATCGGCGGGGTTATCGGCAGATAGAGTGCATGACTACAACCGCCAAGAACAAGAGATCGAAAGTGAAATCGCAAGGCTCTTGCTGCTGCAAGAGCAAAGGAAAAGGGAATTGGAAGCGCAACGAAACTGTGAAACCATCCGGGAACTTGTAAACTCCGTCCAATTCGAACAACAGCGACGTGCGCAGCGCGAAGCCAATCAAGTGAGGTATCGATGAGCACCAATTATACTCTACATCCGCCGCGCAAATTGGACCCGTATCAAATGTGTGAGACTGTCCGCCTCCACCATGACCGCGCTTGCGAAATACGCAAGCAAATCGACGAAATGGAGGAAGAGCGCCGTTGTCCCACAAGGGTTGTAAGGGGGGGCTTGTTCGTTCGCCGCGCGGACCAAGAAACCGCCGCCCTCGATGCGAAACTTGCCCGACTGCAACAAGAATACCGCGAAGCACAGCGCCTCGAAGTGGAAGCGGTCGAGCAGTTCTACCGGAGCGAATCTGTGCAGAAAGAAATGCGCCGAAGTGAAGAGCAGGCGCGAGCCAAAGCCGCCGCGCTCATGCGCGGCTACTAACCAAGAGGAGAAGAAAATGCGAACCGCATTTTATGATAATGTTGATGCAGTCAATTGGGGTGCTGTGATGCCGCAAATCGAGGTTCTGGCTGAGCAAGTGCGCGAAACGAAGAAGGAGATCAAAAGCTCGACGCTCGCCATCGACCGCGCCGCCTTCGCGCTCGGCGCGCGACAATTACGCCGCCGCTTGTTGGAGAAGTCGATGCAAGCGGCGGCGGAAGATAATACGCAGTATGAATGCTGCATCCAAGACGAGTTCGGCGCGACTCTTTGTTTGAGGGCGCCAAGCCGCCGCGCCCTCGAAGAGCAGCTTGCCGAGATGAGGGTGCGTCATCCGCGCTGGTTCGGGCCACGCACGCAAATTGGGAAAATCCGCAAGAAATCCGTTTGCCACTGTCGAGGGAGCGCCTGCGCGTGCGGCGTTTGACCACTACCTAGCAAGGGGGGGGAGGGGGTGCTTGTGCCGAGCAAGGGTAATTGCTTGTTCCGCAAGGCAGACGAGACCTGTTGCAAGGCAACCGCCTTGCCTGGATCGGACTACTGTTTTTTCCACTCCCCCGAACGCGCGGCGGAACGGCAACAAGCGCGCAGCAAGGGCGGCAAGTCCCGCAGCAAGCCGGCGGTGCTGCCCATGACAACGCCAGCGACCGATGTATCGCTCGGCACTGTCGCCGACGTGGCCACGGCTCTCGCCGCGACGTTCAACGACGTTCGCAAGGGTCAGCTTGACCCGAAGACGGGTAACTGTTTGGGCTTGCTGGCGGGCCAGCTTCTCAAGGCACTCCAGGAAAGCGAGTTGGCCGAAGAGATGGCGAAGCAAGCGGAGGAGATGGCGGCACTGCGGTCTGAAATCGCGGAGATGAGACGGCATGATCGGCACATTAAAGCGGCAGTTACAGCGGCAAAAAATGGAGTTGGACGCACTGCGCACGCTGACGGCAAGGAATCCGACCCTGGAAGAGATACGGGAGGACGGGGCGGCGATTCTGACGAAGGCGAGGATGACGCCGGACTCTTGGCAGACGACGTTGCTCCGTTCTTCCCTTGACCGCGTGCTTGTGCTGGCCAGCCGCCAAGTCGGCAAGAGCCAAACATCCGCCGCCGTGGCCCTCAAGACTGCGCTGCTCGATGAAGCTGCTTGTACTGCTGCTGTCGCCGTCGCTTCGCCAGTCCGCCGAGTTGTTTCTGAAAGTGGTGAGTCTGTACCGTGACCTTGGCCGGCCGATTCCCCCTGTGAGGCCGCGCGATAACGCGCTGAAACTAGAATTGGCCAACGGCTCGCGCATCATCAGCCTACCCGGCACGGAGGGGACCATACGCGGGTACAGTGGCGCATCCTTGCTCGTTATCGATGAGGCGGCGCGCGTGCCTGATTCGCTCTACTTTGCCGTGCGTCCCATGTTGGCGGTGTCCGGGGGTGCGATGATGTGCGTCTCATCCGCCTACGCTAAAATGGGTTTCTTTTATGAAGAGTACACGGGCAGCAATCGTTGGGAGCGCCTCAAGATCAAAGCAACGGAATGCCCGCGCATCAGCCCTGATTTTCTTGAGGAAGAGCGGCAGGCAATGGGGGATTTATTCTTTGACCGCGAATATAATTGTGTGTTCTCTGAGGCGACGGACGCCGTGTTTCGAGAGTCTGATATTATGAATGCACTCTCCGACGATGTAGAACCATTCTTTGTGGGGGCGTGATATGTTCGGCTGGCTGACGCAACTAGCGAAGATGAAGGGTCGGCACGTGCGACCCGGTGAAGTCGAGAATTTCTTTCCCAAGCCGCAGTTCGTGCCAATGGGACCACCCAACACCACCAAAATCATCCTGGGGCTGGACCTCGGCGAAGTGAAGGATTACACCGCGTTGGCCGCGCTGGAAGCGACGAAACCAGAGGGGCAGCAGCGCCGCCACTATGATTGTCGGTTGTTGCATCGCTGGCCTTTGCGGACCAGCTATGAGGACATCGGGGAACAGCTGCGCCATCGCCGCCAACCTGCCGCAAGCCCCCGTTCTGGTCATCGACGCCACGGGGGCCGGCCGTCCCGTGGCACAAATGATCCGCCAAGCCAAGCTGCCGACTGCGAAATTCGTCGGCGTCACAATCACGGGCGGGAACAAAAGCATTCAAGAGGACGATGGTTATTGGCATGTGCCGAAGCGCGAATTGGTTTCGCACGTGCAGACCACGTTGCAGAGTGGACGCCTGAAAATCTCGACAAAATTGAGCCATGCCAAGGTGTTAACAAAGGAACTGCAAATGTTCCGCTCGAAAATCAACATCAACACCGGCAATGAATCATTCGAGTCGTGGCGCGCTAGGGACAAAGACGACCTGGTCCTGGCGACGGCGCTTGCCTTGTGGTGGGGAGAGGCATTGGGCAAGCGCCTGGGGGCTGAGCATTTTATTGTGTGAGTGATTATAGATTATAATGTCCCATTATAACGAGCGAAAGGAAAAGCCATGCCAGCCGCACCGACCGCCGCCTCGAAGGCACTCCAAGACTTGCTCGCTCAACAGCAGCTACGGTTTTAACAATGCAAACGGCTCGATGGTAGCGGGTGGGGTCGTTTGGCTTTACTTTTTGGGCGGTGGCAAGGCGATTACGGGAGTGTATTATCCGTGCCAACTATTGGGCGCAGACAAGTACAACGTGCCGATCTGGGGCAACGCGGGTTTCACTTGCCTTGGCCCTGTCGTAACGAGTGTGTATTGCAACGGCTCCAATCAGGTAGCCGGAACCACGCAATACTTGAACGTGCCAGCGGGCAGCTACCTCTCGAACAATTCCACTTGTTGAAAGGATTAGCGCATGCCGGATTTTGTTGTTGAGGGCACTTGTTGCTGTGGGAGCGGCAGCGGTTCGGGCAGCGGTTCGGGGAGTGGCAGCGGTTCGGGGAGCGGTTCGGGCAGCGGTTCGGGGAGCGGTGTATATATATTATTGCCATGCTGTACGGATGGCGCTCCATTGCCGGAAACCTTATATGCAACACTCAGTACCGGATGTTCCTCTTGCATGCAAGGGACATTCCCCATGACATGGGTGCCAAGCTCGTATTATTACAATGCTTACATCCCCCCCGGAAACATCTACAACGGAATACGGCTCACTTGCGGCAACGGCTATTGGGGTTTTTCTTGGAATAGTGGGTACTGTATTCAGCAGGGCAGCGTTACCTATAGCTGGCCCGCAACGATTTGCTCCCCGTTTACTGCTTTGAGTTGTTCACTCCCTTTTACATGGGCCACCGTTTGGTGCAACTGCATGGGGGGCGGTTTCAGTTCTCCATGCTTGGGAACAAATGATATACTTAGCGTTACCATCACGGATTGAATATGAAACCGTTTTGTTTTTGCAAAGGCCGCAAAGACATTCGCTGCGATGACACGCATTGCGACATCGCCGGACCCGGCTCGCCCGGCAATGCCAATGAATGCCGCGTGTGCTGGCGCTATCATCAGCGGAGGCGCGAGAGCGAGCAATTCGCCGGCAAGTTAGCCGACACACGCATCAATCAGGGAGCCGGCGGCATCGGCGATGCGCTATTGGGCTTGTGCGCCGTGGCCGGCTACAAAGCGGAGAATCCAAGTAGACTTATCGATTATGCCGTCTCCAATCTGGCGCGGCCTTTCGTGTCGCTCTTCGATGGCGGCTACGAACTCCTCTCCGGACACCGCCACGACGGCACGCGCGATGAATCCCCCGGTCCCGGCTTGCAACTCAATCTCGGCTACAACGCCGAATGCCGCGCCAAGTGCGCGATGCTGCGCCTGACGCGCTACTGCCGCAACATCGGGGTCAAGGAGCCGCGATTGCCGGCGCTCCGCGACCTTGCCGGTCTGACCGTCGCCGGCGCAGACTTCGCGGGCTGCGTCGTTCTCGCCCCCGGCTGCACGCACGGCACGCGGACCTATCCCCTGGAATCGTGGCAAGCCGTCGAAAAGCTGCTGCTGCAAGCCGGCTATTCGGTGGTGGTGCTGGACGACCAACGGCAGCGCGCGGCGCTCTTTCAGACGCCGCACAAGATCATCAGCGCCGACGCCGCAACTATCGCGGCCGTGCTTCTCAGCGCCCATGCCTTCGCGGGCAACGATAGCGGCTTGACGCACCTTTCAGCGATCATGGGGCAGCAGACGCTTGTTCTCTGTGGGCCGACAAGCGGAGCAGCAATCTTTGACTTCTACCCCCGGATGTCCTATCTCAACGGCCCGATGGACTGCCAAGGCTGCTGGTGGCAGGCGCCCTACAACAGCCGTCTCTGCGAGCCGCGCTGCCCCGCGCTGGCCGCGCTCGCTCCCGAAACCGTTGCTGCGGAACTGATGCGTCTTGCCGGCGCTGCCGTCGCCATCTCGTCAGGCGCGCGTGTGCGTCCGCCGGCCGCGCCGAAACCGCGCGTCAACAAGGGCCACTGTCAACACCTCGGCGAGCCGACCGGCGAGAAGCGTGATTGCGAAGTCTGTGGAGGTGCCAAGGACATTCCCTTGATGGCGTGCGCCATTCACGGTCGCTGTGCCGAAAAGAAATTGGTCTACAAGGAGGAAGGCCAAAGAATCGAAGTGCCGTGGTGCCTGACGTGCAAGCAGCACGTCGCTTGAGCAAAGCAAAACGATCAAGTAAAATCATCGCAGCCGGCTTGTTGCCGGCGTGCAACACTGCGGACGGCGGGACCATGCTTGACCCCGCCGTCCTTTTTTTCACTCTTGTTGTTCGGGCGAGCGGTAGCAGCGGCCGTCACGAACAACATCGCCGGATTGCACCAGCCGTTGCAACGCGACCTTCACATCACTTTTGCTGAATTGCGGCATCGCACCACACAATTCGCCGAGCGACCGGCTCGCGCCACGGTCTTGCAGCGTGGAAAGGATTAGCGGTATTAAGCCTGTCGGCATGTCCTCGGCGTCCTCGGCGTCCTCATCCTCGGCATCGCGGTTATCGGCGTCCGCAGTCGGCTCTGTCGGCGCTGGCACTCCCGCAGAGCCGGCCGGTAGACGATAGCCGCGTCCGGTCAAAGATTCGAGCAAACCGCGCCGCACCATGCTGCGAAGCGTAAAGCCTACGTCGCGTAGGTCGATGAGGTTTGCCTTATCCGCCAGTTTCTCGGCGGTGAGCCAATCGCGGGTGGCCACGCTAAGGATTGCGACTTCCTCCGGGAGAAGTCGGATACTTGGTGTGGTTTCTGCTGATGGCGGCATGGTGACAGCGGCACGCAAGCGAAAGCCGCGACCGGGTTTCGATTCGAGAAAGTCGCGGGCTACCAAATTGCGGAGGATGACGCTGAGATCCCGCACATCAAGCATTTTGGCCTTGGCGGCGATTGTCTCGGAAGATTGCCATTCCGTCGTCAGCACGCGCAAGATCGCCTCTTCCATCGGAGAGAGCCAGCGTCCGGGCCGGCTCGATTCCGTGGCAGACGGGGCGGACGCGGCGGCATCTTGTGCAGCAGAGCCGCCATCCTCCAGGGCGAACGGCACACCGTTGACAGTGAGGTTGAGGCAGGGAAACTCCACGGTTAGCGGATGATCGGCGATGGTCAGTTTGATTCGTGGCATGGGTTGGTTTCTCGCTGGGAGGAATGGGCGATGTCTCTTCTCTGTTTTTGGGAGCGCGCTTGAAAAAGTGCGTTTTCTCCGGTGTTTTTGATGGTCAATAGGGTGTGGGGAATTTCCCCACACCCTATTGACCCCTCTTTTCGCGGTCGGTTACACCGTCGCCTTGCGGCGTCTGTTCGTCGAGGGTGACGATTCGCCGTCGATGACTTCACCGACATGCGGCAAGGCGGCGGGCATGTCGTCGAGGGCAAGTTGCTGGCGTAGCCTTCCGCTCGCGGCGTCGATGATGCCGGCCAGGGCGTTGACGCTGGCGGCAAGGTTCGTGAAGGCAGCGAAGACAGATCGAATCGCGTTCATGGGTTGTACTCCTGTAGGGCGATGGCGCGGGGATAGAAAGCCTCTCCTCTGTGCCGTGGTGTTGCTCAGGCCGCGCCGCTCGTGGCGGGGTCCATCTTCTCAAGCTGCCGCATGACGCGGCCAAGGGCGCGTCGTGCTTTCTCCAGGCGGTTGAAAGCTCGCTTCATGCGTCCGTAGTGGCGTTCACATTCGGTTTGCAGCTTGCCGGCGCGTTGTTGCAGAGCGAGCCGGCGGGGGTCGATGCGCTTGCGTGGCATGGTGTGTGTGTTCCTTTCGTTGGCGTGGCGATGGTATCAGGCGGATTGCTTCTCCGCTGGCTTGCCGTTGCGGTTCGCTTGCGGTGTTGGC
The DNA here is from genome assembly GCA_963835245.1 of uncultured Planctomycetota bacterium. Taxonomy (GTDB): domain Bacteria; phylum Planctomycetota; class Planctomycetia; order Gemmatales; family Gemmataceae; genus JAJPHU01. Next base: position 117,153 of record CAWIEZ010000008.1, on the reverse strand, counting down.
AGTGCCCACGCGGGAAGCAGCGGCGGCTTGACAAACTCCCGTTTCTGCGGATCGTAGTCCACCCAGAGACGCGGCAAACGGTAGAGATACCTGCCGATGCCGAGCTTGATGGCGGCGCGTTTCAAAGCATCGCTAAACGCGGCTTTCAGCTTGTCCCCGTCGTCCGGTTGCTCGGAGGGACTGCCCACGTCGGTTTTCTCCACCCATTCGCCATCGACGCGAACGGAGAGCGTACAGACAACGGAGCCGCCGGCTACCAGCTGGTAGGCGTCCTTCCAGCCGCCGACGCCGAAGACGCTATCGAGACGCTGCATCACGGCCCGCGCGTCCAGGTAGGCGGCGGCGAGGGCGCGGTTGCCCTTCACGGCGAGCGGTTTGAAGTGAACGGCGTCCGGCGGGAACGGCGCGGTCAGTGCGAGCGAGAGTTGTTTCGTGTCGGTGTTCATGGTCGGTTCTCCAAAGAGAAGGCGAGCGGGGCGAACGCTCGCCGTGGCCGTGGTTTTCAGGGATCGTCAAATTCCATCGGGTCGGCGGCGGGTTCTTGCCGCTGGGGTTGCGGCACGTCGATGCCGGCTTGAGCGAGAGCGGCGCGGAGAGAACGGACGTGCTTACATTCGTGGGAGCGGTATTGAGCATCGGGGCAATCACACCGCCAGCCGAATCCGGGGGTAACGTCGATGTCGTACAGCTTGCGGTCAACGATGTACCACGCCAGGCGCGTCAGGCGAAAGCCGACTGTGCGACCATCGGCATCAGCGAGGCGTTGCACGGTGTAGTTCGCTGCTTCGCCGCGTTCGGGGTAGATGGCGAGCATGGCGTCACCGGATTCCAGGGCATCGGCGAGCGATAGGTTGCCGGTGGGGATGAGCCGGCAAGTGCCGTGTCTTGCCGTGGTTTGCGTGGACTGCGGGGCATTGGTCGCGGTTGTCATGGTTCGTACTCCTCATGCTGGGGGAGCCGTGGACGGCGGCTCCCGTTTGTTCTCGTTGCTTACCACGGGCATTCGTCGCTGTAGTCCGGTTCAGGCTGGAAAGGATCGGTGGGAAGGACGGGCAAATCGTCAATCGTGATGGTTTCCGTTGTCAGTTCGCCGGTTTCGGCGTCGATGTACTCGGCTTGCATGGTGAAAGCGTTCATGGTGTTTTCCTTTCGGGGTGAGGGGGTTGTGATTCTCTTCGTTGTTCGCGTGGTGTTGTTTCCGAGATGCCAGTCAATCGCTAACCGTAGGACTGGCGAATCGACCTACTTGGGTTTGGACGGGTTAGCGTACCGTTCGGTCGATCCCAAGTTTTCAAAGAGCCGCGTGGCCAACGGCACAGTAAAAAAGCATTCTCTGTACCAAAAGAGTAAAAAGAGCGTAAAAATCAGCTAATTGGCGTAACGAAGCGAGATAGCGACGCGCCGGCCTTTTTGGCAGCGGCGGAATTGAACAGGAGGTGTAGCAGTATCGTACCCAATAGGGTACAGGAGTGTCAACCAGCGTAGGCGCTTGTTTGCCTGCACCCAAACGGGTATACTGATGACATGAACCCATCATCCTTTGCCGAGCGGTTGCGTCAGCTGCGCAGGCGCCGCCGGACTGACGCAAACACAACTTGCCGAGCGCGCCGGGATGCACCGCCAGGGCATTGCCAAACTGGAAATCGGCGAACGCGAGCCGACATGGGCCACAGTGCGGACGCTGGCGAAGGCGCTGGGCGTCACCTGCATGGCCTTTGATGTAGAGGATGCCGCGCCGGACGCAACACCGGCGCGGTCAAAAGGTAGACCACGGAAGGCGGACGCCACGGCATCGAGCCGCAAGCCGGCCGCCGCCAAGCGATCCGCCGCCAAGGGCAAGCGCAAGGAATGATCCCATGCGCTGCCGGCGGCGCGAGCAATCCCAGCAAAAAGCCATCTCGCAGCGCACTATTCGCTCGCTGTTGCGTCCGGCGGGTCGATGCGGGCTTGCTCCTCATCGCGGCGGAAACGACGCGGCGGAAGCGAGCGTAGGCGTTTCCAGCTTGGCGGAAGTAGTGCGGCTCGAAAACGCATAGTAACAATCCTTGCCCGTGTGTAGGATGGAGACGCGGGGAAGCGCCCGCGTTCTCGGACGCCTATCGCCGATACTCGAAAGGTAGGTGAGCTTATGGTTTCCGCTCTGCCAGAAACGGCAATCGCCGCCGCAACGACCGAGGCATTCGTGCGAATCTTCGCAAACGCCAAAGCGTTGTCAGCGAAGGACGTTCACAATGCTCTCGTGGTCTGTGACTTTCTTCAAAACCTCTTCAAATCGGCCCGCGCGTCCATCGAGAGCGGATTACGCCAAGGCGGTGATGCGAGAGCTATTGCTTCCCAACTCGAACAATCGATCACCGATTTGGACCCCATGAGAAAGCTCGTACAGCAGGCGCTGGAGATGGTGAAAACAAGCCAACTGCCCGAACTTGGGGGAGATTTGATCGCCCGGTATGAAGACCTGGATTCGGACCTCGCTAATCTCCGGCAATTCCTAACCCAAGCCCTCGCGGCCGCAGCCAAGCCGTCGCCACCGATCGATTGGCAGCGCGTCAAGGAAGCACAAGACGCCTACGCTCGCGGAGAAATGAAACCCTTCCGAAAGATCGTTGCGCAGCGGAACGGTAACTGACCGGAGAATGTGCGTTGGCCTACTCAGTGTACATTTCGGACAGAGACCAAGCCTATCTGAATGGTCTCCCCTTATCGACCACGGCAAGGGGAAGGCTGGGGGATTTTGTCGAATACGCCATTGCGAACGTGGTCGATTCATTTCGCAACGATCCCGCCAACCGCCTTCAACCTAACAGCCCTATCTTCCAAGTCGAGTTCGTTCTCCTCAATGCCGGGGGAGATGATCGCTTTCACAAAATCAGATTCCTTGTGAGCGATGAGCATGCCGCCAATGGCGTACTCGCCATCGTCTTCGTAGATCACCAGCAAATCGGTTGAGGCTACCGCCGAATCGGATGGAGGAGGGGGAATGTGCCAGAGTGGACTACACCCGACTACACCCGTAAATGAGAGTTTCCGGGGTCAACTGGTGTAGTCCAAAATGCAAAAACCCCGGAAAAATCGGGGTTTTTGGGGTCTTTTTTGCTTTATGAAGCCGCTGCTCTAACCGCTGAGCTACGCCGCCAAACTCTCCTGCTCTAACTTCTCCGACACAATTTTAGGAGCGAGGTTCGTCAGCAGCAAGAGGGTTGCCGTCCAGACGCGGAGCGCGGAAAGGAAAGGACGCAACACCTGGACGGACGGCCTCCTCCTTGCTAATCGATGGGAAGAGCAATCGAAATGCAAGAGAGCCAACCGTGCCAGCCATGTGGACTTTCCAAGCGGTACTTTTTGATTTCGACGGTACGTTGGGAGACAGCTATCCCGCCATCACGGCAAGCGTCAACCATGTCCGCGCCCGGCACGGTCTGCCGCCCTTGAGTGAGGTGGAAGTGCGACGCCACGTCGGCCGCGGCGCCGGCTATCTGCTGAAACACACGGTCCCCGCCGGAACGCCGGAGGCGAACGCGGCAATTTATCGCAACCATCATCCGTCGGTGCTGCGCAGCGGCACGCGCTTGATGCCGGGAGCCGCGGAGAGCTTGCGATCGTTGCACCAGCGCGGCCTGCGACTCGGCGTTTGCAGCAACAAGCCCGTTCATTTCACGCGCGAACTGCTTGCCTACCTCGGCGTCGCTTCCTATCTGGATGTCGTACTCGGACCCGGAGGACGTGGCCCAGCCTAAGCCGGCGCCGGACATGCTGCAAGCGGCTCTAGCGCGGCTGAACATCGCGGCGGACAAGGCGCTGTACGTCGGCGACATGGGCGTGGACATCCAGACGGCGCGGGCAGCGGGCGTAGCCGTCTGGGTCGTGCCCACCGGCTCCGACGAGATCGAGACGCTCCAGCGCGCCAACCGGATCGACTACTGCGCGATCTGGGAGAGTTGTGCGATCTTGTGGCGAGCAGATGAGCGCCCCGTCCTTTTACTCCCTCGTTCTCACGCGGAGTAGGGGAACGAGATGAATACGTCTTGTAGGATCGAATTTATTCGAGAAAGCGAGGCAAGAGCATGATCCGTCCGAAGTACGCGAATGTCGGTCGAGGGGCGAGCGTCCTCGTCGGCCTGCTGGCGGTGCTAACGGCCCTGCCGTCGGCCGGCGCCGCCGAGGCGGAGTGGAAAGTCGGCTTGGCTCAGGTGAAAATCACTCCGGAACGTCCGGTGTTTCTTGCCGGCTACGCTTCGCGCAACAAACCTTTCACCAAAGTGGAGGCCGACCTCTACACCAAGGCGCTGGTCCTCGAAGACGGCGCGGGGCGACGAGTGGTATTGGTGACCAGCGATCTGGTCGGCTTGTCGGCTACCGTCGCCGAGCCGATCTGCGAACGGCTGCGGCAGAAGGCGGGCCTGAAGCGCGAGCAAATCCTCCTCAACTCCTCGCACACGCACACCGGCCCGATGCTGCTCCTTCATGCGGCGGACGGCGAGGGACGCACGGCCGGCGAACTGGAGCGGAACATCGAATATACCCGCCAGTTGCAGGACAAAATTGTCGATGTAGTGCAACGGGCCACGGCACATTTGGAACCCGCCAAGCTATCCTGGGGCGTCGGCGTTTGTCCCTTCGTGATGAACCGCCGTGAATTTACGGCCAACGGCGTCATCCTCGGCGTCAATGCGCGCGGCTTGGCCGACCGCGCCGCGCCGCTGTTGCGCATCGACGCTCCCGATGGCCGACTGCGGGCCGTACTCTTCGGTGCCGCCGTCCATGGCACCACCTTGGGTGGCGACATCTACGAACTGTGCGGCGACTACGCGGGATTCGCTCAGGATTACGTTCAGGAGCAGCATCCATCGGCTCAGGCGATGTTTATGATCGGCTGCGCCGGCGACGCCAATCCCTATCCGCGCGGCACGATGGCATTGGCCCGCGCGCACGGAGTTACACTAGGGAAAGAAGTTTGCCGCCTGCTGGAAAGCAAGCTGCAACCTGTCCGGGGACCGCTCCGCATCGCCTTCGACAAGGCCGCTCTGCCGCTGCAAGCACCGCCGCCGCGCGAGGAACTGAAAAAGCGCGCAGCGCGCAAAGGCAGCGTTCAGGCTTGGGTCGCTCAGAAAATGATGGCCACGCTCGACCGCGGCGACAAGCTGCCGGCGCAATACAACTGTCCGATCGCCGTGTGGCAGTTCGGCGGCGATCTGACGCTGGTGGCTCTGTCGGGCGAGGTCGTCGTGGATTATGTCCCCCTGCTGGAGAAAGCACTGGGGCCGAACCGTCTCTGGATGGCCGCGTATTGCAATGACGTCTTCGGCTATTTGCCGTCGGCCCGCGTCCTCCGTGAAGGCGGCTACGAGACGCGCGGACTCTATTCGGGCGGCATCGGCCTGTTCGACGCCAAGGCGCAAGACGTGCTGGTCGAGAAGGTGCGCGAGTTGGCCCAGAAAGCGGGACGCAAACTCCCCGCCGAGTAGAACTTCAAAGAGTTGATTTGTTGACCAGCCCGAAGCGTAAGCGAGGACTGCCCTCGTTTACGCCTCGGACTGGTCAACTGAACAATTGAGTTGCAATGAAGCACTAGCGGTTTCGTTTGTGCTTGCGGCCCACAACTTGATCTCGATACTTCTCCCATGCCTGAACGCCATCGCTCAAGAGAGCGCTAAGCTGAGTCATCCCCAGTTTTGCAGGTGCTTCTGAAAGGAGGCGGTTCCATCCACAAGTCTTTGGGCATACAAGGAAAGTTACCACAACTTCCTTGTTCCCAACTGCGCAGCAACCGCCGCATCACCGTCGCCGACGGCATGCGTGGCCTCATCCAGCGGCTGGGCCGACGACGCGGCGAGCCGCTGCTGGTCGCGCTGGATGGGGTCGAGATCCGCTCCTTGCACACCCTGATGGCTGCGGCCGTCTTCGCTGGCCGAGCCTTGCCCTTGTTGTGGGCCAGCTACCCGGAGGGGGAACGGTACAACAGCCAAAACAACCGCCAAGAAGGGCTGCGGCGGCTGTTGCGCGACTTGGTTGCGGCCCACGTCGCCATCCTCGTGCTGGCCGACCGCGGCTTTGGTCGGGCCGAGTTGGCCCGCACCTGCCTGGGATTGCCGGGCCTGCACTTTGTGCTACGCCTCAAGCCCGACGTGGGTGTGCGGCATCCACGCTATCGTGGCCTGTTAAGCCATTATCCGGTGCGGCCGGGCATCCGGCGCGTGCTGCCTCAGGCCGCCTACCGGCTTTCGGACCCCGTGACGCTCCATGGGGTCATTCGCGGGAGAAAAGCGCTGCCGGCGGATCGTAAGGAGCCGTGGTTTTTGATCACGGCTTTACCGGGCAACGCGGCATCCTTGACGGCGTTGTACGCCCAGCGGATGGCGGTGGAGGAGTTGTGTGGTGATGACAAGAGCCTGCGTAATGGCAGGGCGTTGCGGTTGACCCAGTTGACCGAGGCCAGGCGACTGGACGGGCTGCTCTTGATTGTGGCGTTGGCGTACTGGCTGTTAGTAGGGCTTGGTTTGCTGGCACGACAGAAATACCGGCCAGCGTTGTGGTGCAGCACCAACGGGGAGAAGCGGGGGCGTCCGCAGTGCAGCGCGTTGACGATCGGGCGGACGGTGCGGGATCGTTGGCGTGAACGGCCAGCCTCCGCCTTCCAGGCAGCGGCTGCCGCGACCGCCGGTGCCGCAATAAACTGCGGATGACTCAGAAGGGTGTGTCTACCGATTTTGGACGGTCGGCCTCTACCCGGCAGCTAACGCAGCCGGTTCGCCTGCCTGGGCGAACCGGCTGCGTTAGCTGCCGGGTGGGCCAAAATACACAAGCGAACTTCACGATCCGGGCGGCGGAACTCTTTCTTCGGAATCGCCCACACGCGGAGGAGGTGCTACACTCGGAGGCACTGGCACGCCGGGAGGGGGCATGGCGGGAACTGCCGTCGGTGCCATCGGATCTCTTCCCGGCACAGCTCGAAGTGTCTGCGGGGGCAGCACGAAAACCAGCATGTCCTCCTTGTATAATCGCAGATGCAGCGGATCGACGGGGCGGCCGTTCGCCGAAACGAGAACAAGGGTTTCTCCCTTGAGCCGTTTACGGAGTTCCTTCATATCGATTGCCCGCCCCTTGGTATCGTGGACGCGGATTTCGGCGCTGTCGTAAGCCGCTGCAACGTCCTGATGTTTCGTTAGATAACGGGTGAACCGCTGCCTCCGTCCATCCTCCAATACCACCTCGGATGTCACGGGCTGGCAAGAGCTGATTTTTCGGCACACCAACAGGACTCCGTTCTCTCCCAGCGCGGCCAGCACTTGAATAGGAGCGGGTCCTGCCGGCAATCGTCTCTTGAATGTTACTACGGGCACCGACTCTCTCGGGGTGGGCTGATATGCTCCTCCCTGACCTCTTTCAGACGGGAGTACAAAGGTTGTGGCGAGTCGCTCGCGCAGATGCTCCAACCATGTCTGCTCTAGTACCTCCACCCTCTCAAAGTCGTAGCGAGCCTTCACTGCTATGTCCCAGCCGTCGCGCTCGCCTTGGGCGACGAACGCCAGAAACCTCTTGCGCCCTCCGAGCGTGACAAGAAGGTCCGTCAGTGACAAGCTCTGCGCGTAGAAAGCCGTCACCTCCTTCGGATAACTGCCCATCGGCAACAAATCGCGCAGCGGCAGCAAATGCCCCGAACGCAGAAGTCTCTCCATCGCCCGTTCGTGCGTCGCTCGGCCGATGGCGCTCTCGCTGAGCATGGCGGCGCCTTCATCGGCCCAGCGGGGCAGAGGATCGCCTCGCCACTCCGCCAGGATCGTGTGCGTCACCTCATGGGGGAGCAAATCGGCAAGGATGCGATCGAGCGGCCCTTCGAGAATCATACCGCCCCGTTTAACGATTCTTGTCTTGTCCTTAACGATCACTCGCTCCTTGCTCGCGACGGGGGCGTCCTGGAACTGGAACTCGGAGGAACTGTTGATCGTCTTGCTCGTGATGGTCACTCGAATGGGGCACGGCTCGGCCCAATCCGGCAATTCCTTATTCAGCCAGAGCAGAGCCAATGCCTTGCGATTGTGTTCCGCCGCCACGCCGATCTGTTCTCCGATCTCCACCGTAGGAGCCGTCACCAAGAAGTTCGTGGTACGGATCTTGATCTTTTCATCCTTCGGTTGCTCGGCTGGAGCGGCGACACTCTTGCGTGGTTTCTCAGCCTTGCTCGGCGGCTGAGGTTTCGATTCCGTATCGGATGCCGCGATCTCGGATTCTTGAGCGCCAGCACGGTAGACGCTGACGCCGGCTCCCGTACCCAGCACAGCGGTCATCATCAGAATCGCCGCCGGAATTTTCAGTTTTTCGATCAGCATTGCTTTACTGACTCCTTTCGCCAGGGCGACGGCCGAAGCGGCCAGCGCTCCGACCGCCACGGTTTGTCCGGCCGCCAGCAACGCTGCGGCCTTGACGGTGACTTGTTCCAACGCGAACGGGACCGCACTGCCGCGCACTGCTTGCGCAGCGCCGCCAAGGTGATCCCCGCCGATAGACTCACGCCGCGCTGGGTGAGCCGCCGCCGCAGCTTGTCCCGCGCTCGCGCCAGCAGCGTGGCGATGGTGCCTCTGGAGCAACCCAAGCGGCGAGCGGCCTCCGCGTTGGTCTGCCCTTGCAGATAGCACAACACCACGGGCACGCGATAGCGGTCGGGCAGACGGTTCACCTCTTCGTCCAGGACGGCACGCAGATCCTGCCAATCGAACTCATCGCTGGGATTGATCTCTTGCGGGCGGACGGCCTGCCTTTCATGGACACGGCGTTTCGCCGTTTCGGTCCTTGCCTTGGCCGCCGTGCGGTAGGCGACACCGTGCAGCCAATGACCCAGCAGTTCCGGCCGCGCCAGCGAACCGGCTTTGCGAGCCAAAACCAAAAAGGTCGCCTGAAAAGCGTCCTCCGCCATGTGGCCGTCGCGGACGACGCGCCGGCAGACGGCAAGGACCATCGGGTCGTGCCGGCGCACCAGAGCCGTGAAGGCGGCTTCATCGCGGTGCCGTGCGAAGCGCGAAAGCAACTCGGCGTCCGGGATGTCGCCGGCCGCGGCGGGGGTCGTCACTTTGCGAAGATAGTGGATGACGGGGGCTAATTGTCCGGTCGCCATGTCGGCGGCCCTCCTTGGCTTGGGCGAGACTCTGTCTATTACTGCCCGCGGGCGGCGCGGTGCTGTCGGTTTTTTCTGTAGGTGGGAAAAATTCTCGCCGAAGCGAGAGGAGACAGCAAGACCGAAAAGATGGGCAGGCGCGAACTACGATCCTTGTTCCATCGGCAACGATTCGCCGTTATAGAGGATTGCCCAGTTCCGCGCCGCCTGCGCGTGAAGGGACGGCTCGGCATTCAAGGCGCCCGCGAAGGTACGCAGACGATCGACTAGCACGTCTTTTTTCAACTGTTCGGCCAGCACGATCAGGTCGTCGCGGTCTTTCTCGCGCGCTAAACAGCTTACTCAGGAACACGTCGTAGGCGTCCACCAGATACACGCGCAAGCGGCCAAACTCATCGAGGTAACGCAAACGCTCTTTCCAGCCGCTAGGTAGATAATGCGACTGGAAGTGAGCCAGTTTCAAACCGTAACGCTTGCTCAGTGCATCGGCGGCGTGGACGAGGAGTTGGCGAAGCGACGCGGGCACTTCATCCACCACGTCCACATCTTCCGTGCCGCGCGACAGATAGCCAGTCAATATCAACGCCATCGATCCACCCACTTCCAGACGCAGCGGCTCGGACACTTGACCGCCAAGATCCCGAAGGAACATCTTTACGCGGTCGGGGTCGGTCTCATTCACGATTCGCGCCTCCAGGGAGGGAAAACCGACTTCGCCGAAATCTTCCCGCCGGATACACTCGATCCGTGGGCCAACCGGACTTTCCCGCAGCCAACGTGCCAGCCGCGAACGGCCCCAATGGCGTTCCAGAGCGTTGACGCTATCGCGCACCAGCAAGCGGGTGCGAAAATCCAGTCGCTCTCCGCTGGCGACCGCGGTCTCGACGGCGCGGGCCAATCGCCAGGGATCAAAGGAGGGATAGCAGCGCGTCAACGTCCACAAATCGGACATGCGCTTTTCATTCCGCTGTCGGATGCGGTCGATTTGTCGAGCGAGTTGGTCGCGGCGAGTCATGACGAAAACTCCGGTCACACTCTTCCTTATTTTAACCTCACGCCGGAGTCGATCCATTCAAAGAGAACGAAATAATTGTGGAGCGAGACGCGGCTTCAGTTCAGCTCTACCGCCTCCTCCCAGTGTTCATAAAGCTGCTGTAACTGCGCCTTGGCTTCCTCGAACGCCTTGGTCGTCTGCTTGACGCGCTCGCCGTCGCGGTACAACTCCGGCGATGCCAGCAATTGCTCCAATTGCTGAATCTCCGTCTCCGTGGCGGCGATGTCCGCTTCCAAATCCTCGACTTTGCGATAAGGAAACTTGCGCTTGCGTTTGCCCTTCGTTGTCTGTGCCGCCGGTTGCGGCTCGGTCTTTTTTCGGGTCTCGGATTTCGGATTTCGGATTTCGCTTTGTTGAGCGCACATCAACTCGTAGGTGTCGTAATTGCCGTGAATGACCTGGACGTTGCCGGCGCCGTCGAGAACCAGCAGCAGATCGATGACGCGGTTGAGAAAATAGCGATCGTGGCTGACCACGATGGCGGTGCCCTCGAACTCCAATAGCGCTTGCTCCAGCGCATCGCATGCCCACAGATCCAGGTGATTAGTCGGTTCGTCGAGTACTAGCACATTGACGCCTTGGGCCACCAGTTTCGCCAGGGCGGCGCGGCTCTTCTCGCCGCCGGAGAGATCGCCGACGCGCTGATACACCTGATCGCCCATCAGCCCGAAACGACCGAGCAAATCGCGCATGCCCTGCTCCTCGGCGTTGGGATCGGCGTCCGGCCAGACGGCGCGAATGACGGGTTTCTCGGCCGGCAGAGTGAGCAGTTGTTGATCGTAATAGCCGAATTCGATGAGATGGCCGCGCCGCACCTTGCCGCCATCCGGCTCCTCGTCGCCCAGCAGCACGCGCAGCAGCGTCGTTTTGCCGCTGCCGTTCGGTCCCATGATGCCCAGGCGTTTGCCGCGATGCAGCGTGAAGCTCAGATCCGTAAACAGCGGCCGATCGTAGGACTTCGATAAATCCTCGACGTGCAGCACCACGTCACCGGAGCGGCGCACGCCGCCGAAGTGCATGTGCGGCGTCTCGATACGACTCGGTCGATCCAAGCGTTCGATCTTGTCGATGGCCTTCTGCCGCGACGCCGCCTGCTTGTGCAGTTGGCCGTAATGGACGCGACGAATGTACTCCTCCTGCTTGGTGATGTACTCGCGCTGCGACTGCCAGGCTTTCAACTCTTGCTCGTAGCGCTCCTGCCGCAGCCGCCAGTATTGTTGGAAATTGCCGGGGTACGATGCAATCCGTTTGCCGTGCAACTCGATGACCTTGTTGACCACGCGATCGAGGAAATAGCGATCATGACTGACGATCAACATGGCTTCCGGCTGTTTGGCGAGATATTCCTCCAGCCAGCGTGTGGTGTCGATGTCGAGGTGATTGCTCGGCTCGTCGAGGAGCATGACATCGGGCGAGGCGAGCAGCAGCTTGGCGAGCATCAACCGACTCTGCTGGCCGCCGCTGAACGTCTCGACGGGACGTTCGTACTCGTCGCGGCGAAAGCCGAGTCCGTCGAGAACCTGCTCGACGTGGTGATCGACATTGTAGGCGTCGTGATGGCGCAGCAGTTCGTTGAGACGGTCGTAGCGCGCGGCGAGGGTTTTGCGTTCGTTGTCCTCCGTGGCGTGGGCCAGCGCTTCGGCGGTGCGGATCATGTCGTCGTGAGCGGCGAGCAGTTCGTCGAGAGCGGAACGCGCCTCGGCGAACAGGGTGCGCTGCGGCTCGAACTGCGGTTGCTGGCGCAGCAGACTCACGCGCGCCGGCGTGGAGGCGGACCTCGCCATCGTCCGGGCGATCCAGTCCGGCGAGGAGACGCAGCAGCGTCGTCTTGCCGGCGCCGTTGGGACCGACGAGACCGACGCGCTCGCCGGCTTGCAGTTCAAAGCCGATGTTCTCGAAAAGCGGCCCTTCGTCAAAGCCGCGTGCGAGGCGGGAGCAACTCAACAACAGCATGTGCGCTCGTCCGGCTCCGTGGAGGAAGCGAAATCCCTATTCTTCGTCGCCTCATCAAATCACAATTGCCGGGCGCACCGGAAGAGCAAAACCGTTCATTCCTCCCTGGCTGGCGCCGCGGACCGGCGAGAAAGCCACGCCGCCGCCAGCGCGGCGGCGCCACTCAGCAGCACGAACGCCAATCCCAATAAAGACAGACGCCATCCGTAATAAATGCTCTTTGATCGAAACGCGAAGCGCACTTCATGCGTTCCTGGCTCAAGGACGCAGCCGAGAAAGTCGCCGTTGACTCGTTCGACGCTGCGCGGCTGGCCGTCCACCTCCACCTGCCAGGCGGGATCATAACTATCCGCGACGACCAAGAGTCGCCGGCTGGGAACATCGGCGCGAATGTGCAACTCGCCCGGCTCTTCGTGAATCAGCTCCGCGGTTCCCGCTTGGCCCGCATCGAGGCGGATCGGATGGCCGACGAGGGCCGTCGTTTCGATGTCGATGCGTTCCAGATCGGCGGCCGGCTCATCGCTCACTTGCGTCTTGTCCAACAAACGCAGGCGCGGCAGCGGTTTCGGCACGACATGCCAACCCTCATCCGCCGCGGCAAATTCGGGACAGTGCGCCAGCAAACACCGATCGTAAACGCTGCACCACGCCGCTCCGGACAAACGAAGGGACGGAACGCGCAGATAGTCCAATTGTTTTCGCGGCTCCAGGCCGCCCCGGTAGCCGTTGACCAAACATTCGCCCTGGCGCATCAGGCATAGAGCCGGCAGGTTGACACTGAGGACGCGGCCCGCTCGCGCCGTCGGCGGACGCGGAGCATTAGCCTCCCACTCGGCCAAAGTCGGCGTGTAGCGCCACAGCGACTCGCCGACATTCGGTCCGCGCAGGCAAAAGTAATCGATGTCCACAGCGGCGAGGAGCAGCAGCGCGAACAGACCGATGGCCCATCCCCGCGCCGCCAGCGTCAAAGCCAGGGCGGCTCCCAGAAATATCAACGGGCCAGCGTAAAAGGAGCGCGACAGGCCACTCTGATCGACATGAGGATAGGCGTGGTGGAATGCCAGTGCAACGGCCAGCGCGGCCACGACGCCCAGCCAGGGCAGTGCCAATCTCCGCCAGCTAAGAACTTGTCCGGTTTTCACGCGCTCTTGCAAGCAATCGAACACCACCGCCGACAGCACCGCCGCCGCGAAACCCAGCAGGTTGATGTAGCGTCCGGGAGCGCGGAAGTGCTTGACCATCGGCAGCATCAACTGCAAGGAATACAGTCCGCCGTGCCAACCCGTCGCCAACCACACGGCCAAGATACCCAACACCACCGCGAACCACGCCAAATTCTTGCCAGCCCGCAGCGCCAGCAAGGGCATCCCTTGCTGGCGCTGCGGGCTGGCAAGCCAGTAAAGCATGAAAGCGATCGGCACCATACCCAGATAAAACGCTTCATAGAACCAGCCCTCCAGCGGCAAGCGCATCAGAGCTGGCGAGAGCAATTGCACGAGCAGAGAGAACGGCAGCGAGCCGAGATAGGGATTCATGCTGGTTCGCGTCGAATTGCCCAAAAACTCCCAGGTGGCCAACAGCTGCACCGCACCGACGAGCACGCCGAGTAGTTTGGCGGCCAACAACGGCAATCCTACATGCAACGGACGGCGCAGCGGCTCAAGCAAAAAACAGCAATAAACGATCTCCGTTAGGAGCGAATAAGACATCGCCTGCGGCTGACCGAGCAACAATTGCGAGCCGGTCGCTAGGGCGATACCTAGCAACGACAGCCGGCGGCAAAGCGGCGTCGCGCCGGCGGTCGCGCCATCAATCAACCATAACAACCACGGCAGATGCGCCAAAATGCTGAGATAGTTGACGTGGCAACCGTGGCAAAGATTGTTGGCCGAGAAGGCGTACAGAAGAGCGCCGAGCATCGCCGCCGTGCTGCCGGCGTGGCGACGCAGGAAGAGGAACATGCCCCACAGCATCAGAGGGAAGGGAGCGAATGCCTCCAGGGCGAACGCCCGATCTAGCGGCAGGAAGCGATAACCGAGAAGATGCAGGGGATGATAAGGTCCGTGTTCGCCTTCGCCGGTCAGGAACAGACCGTTGTACATCCCCGGCAGCCAATCGAAGCGCCATCCGCGCCAGGCAGTCGGCGTACCAGGCGCGCAGCGGCAGATGGAAATAGCCGAGATCCAATGCGACGGGGATGCGGCCCGTCCGCAGCGGCGCGCGATCGTCCATAACGAAAGAAGTGCCGCAATGCCGGCGCAGACGAAGAGACAACGCTCCAGACGAGTCTCGTTCCCCTTTGCCGGCATCGCCGCCTCCTACGTCCTCCTTGTTTTATCGTGCGCCGCATCGACCGAACTCCAGGAAAAACCGTTAGAATTTGTGCATTTGGACCACCCGGCAGCTAACGCTGCCGGTTCGCCATGCACGGCGAACCGGCAGCGTTAGCTGCCGGGTTCAGGCCCACCGTCGCCGACCAGCGCCGGCAAGCGGATGGTGAATTTGGTACCGCGGCCGACCTCGCTCTGCACGTCGAGGGAACCGCCGTGCGCTTCGATGATCTTGCGCGTGGTCGGCAGACCGAGTCCGGTGCCGCCGCTGCGCGTCGAGTAGAAGGGACGAAACGCCTTGGCCAATACTTCCAGCGACATGCCGCGGCCGGTGTCGATCAAATCGAATAGCACGCCTTCCGGCTCGGCACGCGCCAATAGCGTGATTTCGCCGCCCGTCGGCATCGCCTGCTGCGCGTTGAGCAGCAGATTGAGCAGGGCTTGCTTGAACATATCGCGGTCGAGCGCAACGGCGGCAGATCGGCGGGAATGTAGCTCTTGATCTCGATATTGCCCGCCCGCGCCATGGGACCGAAGAAATCCATCAACTCCTCTACGACCTCGCCGAGGTTCGCCGGTGCCAGTTCTAGATCCTTGACGCGCGCGAAGCGCAAAAACTCGTTGGAAATGTCCACGAGCCGTTGACATTCGTTCTGCAAGCGCAGGATGCGATCGAGGGCACGGCGTTCGCGCTGCGTCTGCGGATCTTGGAAATCCTCGGCCAACAGTTGCAGATTGAGCCGCAGCGTACTGAGGTGGTTTTTCAGATCGTGGACGAACCCGCCCGCCAGTTCGGCCAGCTCGGCATATTGTTGATTGACCACAATTGACGTCATCCTCGTTTAGCCGCGAGCCGTAGGCGAGCGCGTCTGCGCTCGCCTACGGCTCGCGGCTAAACTCATTCTTCATCGCGCGGAGGGCGGTCGTGTTCGCCGCGGCGCGGCGGACGCGACTCGTTCGGCCGCCGCGGCGGCGCGGACGGCGGCGGCGCGCGCGCCGCCCTCCGCCGGCTTGTTCTGCTCGCGCAGCAGCACCTTGCGCGATAGCTTCACACGGTCGTGTTCGTCAATGGCGATCACCTTCACCTGCAACTGATCGCCGACCTTGCACACGTCCTCGACCCGGCCGACGTACTTGTCGTCCAACTCGCTGATGTGGCAAAGACCATCGCGTCCTGGCAGAATCTCGATGAAAGCGCCGAAGTCCTTGATCGACGTGACGCGGCCCTCGTAAACCTTGCCGACGCGCACTTCCTCGGTCAGCGCCTCGACCTTGAGCTTCGCCGATTCGGCGCCGGCCGATTCGCTGTGCGAGATGTACACCGTGCCATCGTCCTCAATGTCGATCTTCGCGCCGGTCGATTCCTGAATGCCCTTGATCGTCTTGCCGCCCGGTCCGATGAGCAGGCCGATCTTCTCCGGGTTGATCTTGACCGTCAGCAGGCGCGGGGCGGTTTTGCTGATTTCGCGGCGCGGCTGGCGCAGCGTGGACAGCATGGACTTGAGGATCTCACGGCGGGCATCGCGGGCTTGCTCCAGCGTCGCCTTGATGATCTCCGCATTGATGCCGTCGATTTTGAGATCGAGTTGAATGCCGGTGATGCCGCGGCCGGTGCCGGCGACTTTGAAATCCATGTCGCCGAAGTGGTCCTCATCGCCCATGATGTCGGTCAAGAGGGTGAAGCGATCCGGCTCCTTGACCAGGCCGATGGAGATGCCGGCCACCGGATCGCTGATCGGCACACCGGCGTCCATGAGCGACAGTGTGCCGCCGCACACCGAGGCCATGCTCGACGAGCCGTTCGATTCCAGAATGTCGGAGACAACGCGGATCGTGTAAGGGAACTTATCCGGTCCCGGAATGACGGCTTTCAAACTGCGTTCGGCCAAGGCGCCGTGGCCGATCTCGCGGCGGCCGGGTCCGCGAATGGGCCGGCATTCGCCGACCGAGAACGGCGGGAAGTTGTAATCGAGCATGAACTTTTTGCTGTACTCATCCATGATGCCGTCCACGCGCTGCTCGTCGCTGGACGTGCCCAGCGTGGTCGTCACCAGCGCTTGCGTCTCGCCGCGCTGAAACACCGCCGAGCCATGCACGCGCGGCAGCACGGCCACCTCGCAGGTGATCTGCCGCAATTGCTTGGGATTGCGGCCATCGATGCGCTTGCCCTCCAGAATGAGATCGCGCACCACGCGCTCTTCGA
The DNA here is from genome assembly GCA_963835245.1 of uncultured Planctomycetota bacterium. Classification (GTDB taxonomy): domain Bacteria; phylum Planctomycetota; class Planctomycetia; order Gemmatales; family Gemmataceae; genus JAJPHU01. The sequence goes on along the minus strand of CAWIEZ010000008.1, from coordinate 100,504 downwards.
GGGCGGCAAAGGCGGCGGACACTTGCTCGGATGTGTATTTCGCTTCGCCGTCTTTGGGCAGATATTCGGCGGTGATGCGTTCGCGCAATTCCTTGATGCTGTCGGCGCGTTCGGCCTTGCCGGCCGTCTGCTTGCGCTGGCGGAACTCGGCGCCGAAGCGCTTGCGGAACTCCTCGATGAGCGGATTGACCGCCGCCGGCGCCGGCAGCTTCTTCGTCTCCAGACCCGCCTTGTCGCGCAACTCCTCGATCATGTCGATGACGGTGACGATGTGCTTATGGCCCCAGAGAATGGCCTCCAGCATCTCCGCTTCCGGCATCTCGCGGGCGAACCCCTCGATCATGGTGATGGCCGGTGCGCGTGCCGGCCAGAATGAGATCGAGATCGCTCTCCTCCAGTTGCGAATGGCTGGGCATGAGGACGAATTCGCCGCCGATGCGGCCGACGCGGACGCTGCCGGTCGGCTGCACAAACGGAATCTGCGAGACGTGCAAGGCGGCGCTGCCGCCGATCATCGCCAACACGTCCGGATCGTTGTCGCGGTCGGCGGCCAAGGTGCTGGCCATGATCTGCACTTCGTTGAGATAGCCGGTGGGAAAGAGCGGACGGATGGGGCGATCGATCAGGCGCGACGTGAGTATCTCTTTGGTGGTGGGCCGGCCTTCGCGCTTGATGAAGCCGCCGGGAAATTTGCCGGCGGCGTAGGTCTTTTCGCGGTAATCGACGGTGAGGGGGAAGAAATCGCGGCCCTCGAGGGGCTCGCCCTCGACGGCGGCGACTAGGCTCACCGTTTCGCCATACTGCACCACGACGGCGCCATGCGCCTGCTTGGCCAGTTTGCCGGTTTCCAAAATGAGGGATTGGGCGCCGAAAGGACGTTCCACACGACTGAACTGCACGGACATTCCTCCTTGGGAGCGGCGTCAGAGCACGCGCTCCCGGCCGGAGTAGGCCACCGTGCTTACGGTTTCAACAATCGAGAATCGTGGGAGAAGCGGTATATTTACCCATTTAGTCAGCGACGCTTCGCAGAAGCGTCGCTAACGCATATGCGGTGGGCAATCGCTTCTTACTTGCGCAGACCCAGCCGTGCGATCACGGCCAGATAGCGGCCCCGATCCTTGTTGCGCAGATAGGTCAACAAGCCAGACCGCTTGCTGACCATCTTCAGCAGGCCGCGCCGGCTGGCGTGGTCCTTCTTGTGCGTGCGCATGTGCTCATGCAGCTCATTGATGCGCTCCGTGAGCAACGCGATCTGCACTTCCGGAGACCCCGTGTCGGTGGGCTCGCGCCGGAACTGATCAATGATCTGCGTCTTGCGGTCCTTGGTGATCGCCATCTCGATCCTTGTCACCTCCGCCTGGTGCTACTCCTGCCTACTTGGACAGTGCTTCTTTACCTCTACAACTTCAGGAATCGTATCAAGGGCGGACGAGATGACAAGAGGGATTTGCCATTCGTTTAGCCGCGAGCCGTAGGCGAGCGCGGCAGCAAGGCCGCGCTCGCCTACGGCTCGCGGCTAAACATCAACGCGCGGGCCGCACCTCCCAGACCTTTTCGAGCAGAGCGTACATGCGCGGATCGACGTGCTGGAGTTCCGCGCGGACGAACGGATAAAAGTCGTTGGCCCCGAAATACGCCTCTGCCATCTCGGCGAAGTATTCCTTGGCATTGTTCAGTGCATAGTGGCGCGACTTGCCGCCGCGGATGTTCAGCACGGAGTCGTACAACTTATCGCGGACGGCAGAATCGTAGCACGCCTGGATCTCGGCGTTGTCGAAGCCGAGTATCTGATGATGGTAGCCGTGAGCCAACTCGTGCAGGACCATCCACGGTTGTTGCAGCGTCCAACGGTTGAAGTTGCGAGCGTTGGCGACTTCCACGCAGCGCGCCTTGTCGGGATTCATGTCGTGTTCGCGGAGCCATTTCGCATCCGGATGATAGCACATGCACGCATGATGCGACTCTTTCAACTCGACCCAGATAGAAATTTTGCGCAACTTGGCCAATGCCGCCGCCGGAACCACACGAGTTATCTGAAAGAGTTGATCGCCCAGCACGCGCAATGTTTTGTCGCGCAGCTCGCGTTGCTCGTCCGCCAAAAGACGCTTGTTGATGAGGAGCTTCCAGCCTTCGACGCGCCTCGATTCGTACTGCCCGGTCGGATCGTAAGGACGTTTGACATCCTCCGCGTAAAGCAAATGGGTTCCACCAGCGCACGCCGCGATGGTGAGCAGCAACACCGCGCTCTTTCGCATACACCTCTCCTTTTTTCAACGGATGGTCACGCCATGATCTCCGGAATCAAGCGGCCATGTACGTCGGTCAAGCGCCGATCGATGCCATTGTGGCGCACGGTCAGCTTTTCGTGATCGATGCCCAAGAGATGCAGAATCGTCGCATGGACATCGTAGCCGTAGGTCGGTTTTTTGGGATCGGCGGGCTTGTACGACCATTCGTCGCTGTCGCCGTGGCTGACGCCGCCCTTGATGCCGCCGCCGGCCAACCAATGGGTGAAGACGAACGGGTTATGATCGCGGCCCTTGCTGCCCTGACTGCACGGCATACGGCCGAACTCCGTCGTCCACAGCACGATGGTATCGTCGAGCATACCGCGCTGCTTGAGATCCTTCAACAATGCCGCCGCGCCGACGGCGAGGCCGCGCCCGACGGCCAATGATCGCGCTCGATGTCCTCATGCGAGTCCCAATTGCGGCGCGGAAAACCGTTGTCGGCGCCGCTCCACACCTGCACGAAACGCACGCCGCGCTCCAGCAGACGCCGCGCCACCAAGCAATTACGGCCGAAATACTGAATCTCCGCTTTCTCGCTGATGCCCATTTGCAGCGGAATGTCCAGCGAATCGAGTCCGTACATTCGCAGAACGTGCGCCGGTTCCTTCGGCGAGATCGAGTACTTCCGGGGCGCTCAACTGCATGCGCGCGGCCATCTCGTAGGAGCGGATGCGGGCATCGAGGCGCGAATCGCCGGGGCGTTCCATCTCGTGACGGCGATTGAGTTTCGCCAGCGCGGCCAGCATGTCGGCATCGCTGCCGCGCGTGACGAAGCTGTCTTTGGGAGGAAACAGATCGGCGATGGGAGTTTTGGCGCTGGGACGCACCATCGTCGCCTGATGCTCGGCGGGCAGAAAAGCGGACCCCCAATTTTGCGGGCCGTTGGGCGGAAAGCCGCGCGGATCGGGCAGCACGACGAACGCCGGCAGATTATCGGTCAGCCGGCCGAGTCCGTAGCTGATCCACGCGCCCATGCTGGGAAAACCGGGCAGGACGAAGCCGGTCGCCTGCATGAACGTGGCCGGACCGTGGACGTTCGATTTGGCCACCATGTTGTGGATGAAGGCGATGTCATCGACGCAGCCGCCCAGCGGCGCGACGCAATCGTTGATCCACTTGCCGCATTGGCCGTAACGCCGCCATTGCCACGGCGCTTTCATCGTTTGGCCGGGACTGGACTGAAACAGTTCGACTTTCTCGCCGGGATCCCACTTCTTGCCGTGATCTTTTATGAGACGCGGTTTGTAGTCGAAGGTATCGCACTGGCTGGCGGCGCCGGACATGAACAGTTGAACGACGCGCTTTGCCTTGGGTGCGAAATGCGGACGGCCGAGAGGAGCGGCGAGCAACCCCTCGGCGTCGAGCAGACTGGCCAGGGCGATGCCGCCGAGTCCGCCGCCGAATTGCCAGAGAAATTGCCGGCGATCGGTGTAGCGAATGCCGCCGTGCGTATTGGGATTGCGTATCATGGGAATGTCTCCCGTTGACTTCATCCTATTCGGTTGCCGGATGGTGCGACAACTTCCTCCTCGAAAGCGGCTCTATTATCCACGAGTTCCAGGCAATTCGGCACTTTCCCCGCCGCCATGCGCTGGCCGGTTTACGGGACAGCGCGGCAGCTGAGATTGTTGCTGAGGATGAACGAACACAACGGAGCCCATTTTTTCGTTTCCTCGTCGAGATACTCCTCCCATTCCTGGCGGACACTTGGTTTCCATGGCACCTGAGCAATTTATACTCCTGATGCGACTCTGAACATCAATTGTTCGGGAACCACAGGATTTTCCACGGATAATTTCACGGATTTAAACGGATCTCACTAGATGCTAAAAAGACTAAAACAAGACTTTCCAGGATAATCCTCGACCCCGCTTACTAGTCCCTCTTGACGAGGTGGCCAACTGCGGCAATAATGGTTACGAGGAGACCGACTATGAAAACGACAAACCAAATCCCCGCTAAGGCAAATCTTTTCCCCGTCGAGCTTCGCCCCGGCGTCGAGGTTCGCTCTACAATTGATATGGCCGAGTTGATTCTGCGAGAGGCTTTGGATCAGGTCGAAGCCAAGAAGTTGGAGAACGATGATGATCGTGGCGAGTTCATGCTTGGCTGTATCGCCTTGATTTACTTAAGGTTATGGCTAAGATTCTCGGAGGATTTGGACAGCGAAAACCCCGCTCCGGAGGTTTTCCACGAACTGCGGAAAACAATTTGCCAGAAATGCAGGTATTCGGCAGAAGAGTTCAACCTTGCGGTGCTGGCTGTCAACGAGCGAGTACGGTTGCCTTACGGCTACCTTCCCCTACAGCTTGCGCATCTTCGAGCCATCAAGAGGCCGATCCGACTCTTGAAGGAGGGGCTTGGCGAGGTGGCGACCCAGATCGCCAGCATCGCCTTGCAACTCCAGCGGCAACAGGACAGTGATCCTATCCTATTGCCCGTGGAGCAGATACGTCAATTGCTTGGGCTACGGAAACTTGTTGTTTCGGGCGCGCTGACGCAGTTGATCAGAGCAGGGATTTTGCAGCCCACGGACGGGACTTGGCATACTGGCAAAGCCAGGGAGTTTCGTTTTGCGGGTAAGGAAAACGAGGATTTCGAGAAAGAGGGGGCAGCAGTCTGAGCAGAACGGCAGATGTAAACAAAGAACCGGCAAGGAGTTAAATCTTGCCGGTTCTTCGATATACTCACAGAATGCATGCAGCCGGGCAGCTTGTTAGGCTAACGAACCGCAAATGCAGCCCTCCCAACCGCTCTGTAAATATAGAGGATAATTGGTTCCAGGTCAACCCACATGCACCTACTTTATCTTGATGACTCCGGTTCAGCCGAAAATCCGGCCGAGTGCTACCTTGTACTTGGGGGAATCTGTGTCTACGAACGCCAGGTGCAGCACTTCACCCACGAACTGGACAAGATTGCGGGCCGGCTGGTTCCCGGAAAACCGGAAACCGTCGAGTTTCATGCCTCGGAAGTTTTCTCGGGCCGTGTCGATCCGTGGAAAGCGCTCAACAAAAACCAGCGGCGGGATTTGATCCGCGAGGTTCTGGGTGTGTTGGCAAACGCCTACGATAGTGCAAGAGCCTTCGCCACGGTCGTTCACAAAGCTTCCTTTGCTCCTAAGCATCCGATGGAAGTCGCGTTTGAGGACATTTGCAGCCGCTTCGACCGTTTCCTGCGGCGTGTGGACGGCAAAGGGCTCATCATCCTCGATGAAAGCACCCATGCGACACGCTTGGTCGAGCTTGCACACCAGTTCCGCCGTCTCGGTACCCAGTGGGATGTGATCCGCAACATTGTGGATGGTCCACTGTTCGTCACCTCTCGGGCATTCCGGTGTGTGCAGCTAGCCGATCATATCGCCTATTCAGTATTTCGGCGATACGAGGCGAAGGATGCGTATTATTTTGATGTTTTTGCTGATCGTTTCGATTCAGATCGGAAGATCATCCACGGACTGAGCCACCTTGAAAAGGCAGTGAGCAACTGCATGTGCATCAGTTGTCTCAGCCGGCGGTGATAGGCGGTTCGTTGAAGAAGCGAAACCGATTAATCCACGAAGGAAAATTCGTTGGTATTCAGGATCAGTCGGAAAGTATTCGCCAGTCCGTGCTTGCGGGCATACTCGCTCAGCACGCGACCCTCTTCTGTCGTCGGTTCACGGCCCAGCGCCAGCCGATACGCCGCGGCCACTTGACCCGATAAATCGCCGCCTCTCTTCCCGACGCGCGCGGCGAAATGCTCCGCCATGCGCAGCATGAATTTATCGTTGAGCAATGCCAACGCCTGCAGTGCCGTCAGCGATTCGTTGCGTTTCTCGACGCGCAGCGATGGATCGGGACAGTCGAGCGTCTCCATGAACGGATCGGGCGCCGAACGCACCAGGAAGCGATACACCGAACGCCGACGGCCGGACGGATCGTCGGGATTGTACTCTTCATATTTGTAGTGCGGCGAATGATCGTCGAGGAAACCGAAGGTGCGGAAACCGGGTCCGTACATCCGGTAATCGATGCGGCCGCTGACCGCCAACACGGCGTCGCGGATCGATTCGGCGTCCAAGCGGCGGCGGTTCATACGCCACAGCAGACGATTGCCGCCGTCGATGCGGGCATATGCCGCGTTGTCCTTCGATTCCTGCCGATAGGTTGCGCTGGTGACAATCAGGCGGTGCAGTCGCTTGATTGATTGCCCGCCATCGCGGAACTCGACGGCGAGAAAATCGAGCAGTTCGGGGTGCGACGGCTTGCCGCCCATGCGGCCGAAATCGTTGGGCGTATCCACAAGTCCCTGGCCGAAGTGATACTGCCACATGCGATTGACAATCGAACGCCAGGTCAGCGGATTGCGGGGATCGGTGATCCAGCGTGCTAGGGCGGCGCGGCGTTCGCCCTCCGATTTTCCGCTCAACGAAAAGCGCGACGGCAGATCCGTCAGACAAGCGACGGTGCCCGGACCGACTTCGCGCACGGGTTTTTTCTCGCTGCCGCGCTTGAGGAGATAAATGGATCGCGGCTTACCGTTGGTCGGCGTGAAGCTGCCCGCCGCGGCGAAGTGGGTGGCGGCGGCGTACACCAGACCGGGCGTCCCCGTGGGGGATTGATAAGGTCGGTCGGCGCGGTCCACGGCGGCGAACACCGCTTGCAGAGAATAATAATCCTCCTGCTCGATGGGATCGAACTTATGATCGTGACAGCGGGCGCACTGTACCGTCAGACTGGTGAACGTGTTCATAACCGTGGCGACCATGTCATCGCGGTCGAGATTGCGCGTGATCTTTTTGTCCAGCGTGCCCTCGCGCAATTCGACGTGGCCGACGAAGTCCCACGGTCCCGCGGCGAGAAAGCCCAAGCCGGTGATGCCGTCGTGCGTATCGGGGTAAAACACATCGCCGGCAATTTGCTCTTTTACGAATCGTGAATAGGGCCGATCTTCGTTGAAGGCGCGGATAAGGTAATCGCGGTACGGCCAGGCATTAGGACGCACCTTGTCCTTGTCGTAGCCGTGCGTATCGCCGTAGTGAGCGACATCCAACCAGTGCCGCGCCCAGCGTTCGCCGTAGCGCGGCGAGTCGAGCAGTCGATCCACCAATCGTTCGTAAGCATCCGGCGCTCCATCGCGGATAAAGGCATCGATCTGGGCCGGCAGCGGCGGCAGACCGAGCAGATCGAAATACAGCCGGCGGATGAGCGTGCGGCGATCCGCCTCGGCGCTCGGCTTCATCCCTTGCCGTTCGAGCCGGCTGAGGATGAAAGCATCGAGAGGATTGCGCACCCAGCCGGCCATCCGAACCGGCGGCACAGCGGGACGAGCGAGTGGTTGCAGCGACCACCAAGTTTCACCCTCATCTTGAGCGGCTCTTGCGGATGACAAGGCGACAAGGTGACAAGGTGACAAGGTGAATAAAAAAACAAAGCATCCGACGATCCGGAGTTGATATGGCGGCGGTTTCATGGCATTCCTTGTCACCTTGTCATCGGACGTTCCAGCAATTCCACGGCGGCACGGAGACCGCGATGGCTATCGAAAAAGCGCTGCGCCAAGCTGTCCATCAACGTCAAAAACGACAGCAGATCGTTGACGCGGCGGCGGCGGTCGGCGGCGGGCGAATCGTCCGCCGAACCGCCCAGCGTCTCCGGCGATAGACGCTCGCGGCACTGGCGCAGCGTGTGGAGAATGGGATCGATCTCACGGCGTTTGCGCTGGGCGGCGACCAGCGTGAATATCTCCCAGACATCGCGGAGCGATTCGTAGTAATCGCGGCGGTCGCCGCGCTGGTGAACGCGGCGGACCAGACCCCATTCGGCCAATTTGCTCAGATTCATGCTGACGTTGCCGCGCGAGATGCGCAGACGCGCCATGATGTCGTCCATCGACAGCGCGGCGCCGCTGATGAACAGTAGGCCGTGGATCTCCGCCATAGTCGGACTGATGCCCCACAGCGAACTCATGCTCCGCCACAGACCGATAAAGTCTTCCTCCACTCGCTCCAGCGTTGGCGTCAGGTCGGCGCGCTGAGTTTTCATGCGTTTGGACCCCTTCAGGAAGAGATGAAAACATGGTAACTTGAGGGCGTTAGGCAATCAAGGGGCGGAGTTGTCATGTCGTACCATGTGCGTGTGAAAATCTGTGGCGTGACCACCGAAGTAGATGCCCGGCAGGCGGCGCAGCTGGGAGCCGACGCCATCGGACTGAATTTCTACGACGGCTCGCCGCGCTGCGTCGGACCGGCGCCGCTCCGGTCATTCTCAACGAGTTGCCGCCCTTCGTCGCCGCGGTCGGCGTCTTCGTCGAGGTGCCCATGCGGCAAGCGTTCGAGCATCTTCAGGCGCTGCGGCGGATCAACATCATTCAGTGGCACGGCACGAAGCGCGAGTTGAGCGATTGTTTTCCGTATCACTTGATCGCGGCCTTTGCGGTGCGCGACGAAGCCAGCTTGCAGGCCATCCAGCGTTATCTCGACGCCTGCCGCGGTCTCGGCCGCCTGCCGGCGGCGCTGCTGCTCGATGGCCACGTGCCGGGCCAACACGGCGGCACCGGGCAAACGGCGCCGTGGCAGCTGTTGGCGTCGTTTCGGCCCGGCGTACCGATTATCCTGGCCGGCGGTCTGACGGCCGACAACGTCGCCGAGGCGATTCGCCTTGTGCGGCCCTACGGCGTCGATGTGGCCAGCGGCGTCGAGAACGCGCCGGGACGCAAGGATGCCGAGAAAATGCGGCGTTTTCTCGGCAACGCCCGTGAAGCGGCGGCGCGTCTGACCTAGTTTTGGTTAGCGACGCTTCGTAGAAGCGTCGCTAACCAAAACTAGGGCTGAGGTTGAAATCGGTTGATTTTTTCTTGACGGGGTAATCCGTCAGGATAGAATGGACGATTGTTATGCCCGGCTCGCAAAGAAGTTCAAGCTTTCCTTGTGCCGTTTTTCGATGCGCAAGAACAGCACCGTTTCCACGGGCCAACTTGCAGGGTTAGCGGAATAAGTTCGCTTTTACGAAACTTGATCTTCTGGGAGGTACGGGTTCGAGAGGGGGTTACCCGAGCGCGTTTTTTTCCGACTGCGTAGCGGAGGCGAGTTCAGACGGTAGCCTTTTCTGGTCTTTGTTGGAGGCAACTATATGTTGTTCTATCGTGCCTCTTGGCGTTGGCGTGCTTTCACGCTGATCGAGCTTCTGGTGGTCATCGCCATCATTGCCATCCTCATCGGGCTGCTCTTGCCGGCTGTTCAGAAGGTACGTGCGGCGGCTAACCGCGCCTCGTGCCAGAACAACCTCAAACAGCTGGGGCTGGCGATTCAGAACATGTGCGACACCAATCAAGGTAAAATTCCCCCCTGCGTAGGGGGCTATCCTCAGTATTATGGGGATGCGAGACCCCCCGGCAACCCCAACGCCAGCTATGGGGGTATGATGTTCTACCTCTTGCCCTACATCGAACAGCAAAACCTGTGGAACTGGTGCCAAGCCGCGAATGGGACCGGCCACGATCCGGAGAACGGCGCTGGCCCCGTGACGCAAGGCAATGTTCTGAACAGAAATGTGAAAACCTACTTCTGCCCTGCCGATCCAACCTTGAGTTCAAACACATGGGCGGCTCTAACCAGCTACGTTTTCAATGGATTGATCTTCTATCCCGATTGGGACGGTTATAAAACCTGGCCCTCCTTCATTCAGGACGGCACTTCTCTCACCATTTTCTTCACCGAGACCTACTCGGGGGGCACCTACACCCAGGGGGACATGTCGTTATTTTGGTGGGATTATAATGTTTTCGAGGCGCCCAGCAGCATTGGCGGCGATTGTGGCGGCCTGAACTACTGGGGGCAGGCCTACACTCCGCTTATCATGCCTGCGGTGAGTTATTGCAACTCGAACCAATCGGCTTGGACGTGGGGAGGCAGCCACAGTATTTGCCTGTGCCGGGCGGTGTCGCCGCACGATGGCGGCATCAATGTGGCCATGGGCGATGGCAGCGTCCACGTCGCGATCCAAGGCGTCAGCGGCTACAGTTGGCTCGCCGCCAGCACGCCCAATGACGGCCTAGTCCTGGGCAGTGATTGGTGACGCGGAGGAGTGAAAACTGTCGAAGCCCAAGTCAGCGTAAGGTCGTCTCCAAGGGGGTTCGCGCGGTGGAACGGGAAAAACCCGTTCCGCCGCACCTGCCTCCGTTGGAGACGGCCGCAGAAGGGACTAGATCACTATGCGTTCACGTTTTTCCACAAAATCTCTTGAGCAGGGAGTCAGCAAGGCGATTGTTCGCCTGACCTGCGGTTGTTTGTTCTTGGGGCTGCTGTTCTTGACCGCGGGGTGTGGCAAAAAAACTCCCCACTCGACGGAGCATGTGAAGGTTTCGGGCAAAGTGCTTTTCAAGGACAAACCTTTGCCCGGAGGCCGTGTGACCTTCGTGGCTGTCAACGGCGGATTTTCCGCCAGCGGCCCGATCGACGAGAAGGGCCATTACGAAATCCAGGCTCCCGTCGGTGAAGTGGTAATCGGCGTCGATAACAAAATGCTGGCGCCGAAAAGAGGGAAACCCAAGGAAATAGCCCATCCGAAAAGACCCGACGCTGGGGAGGAAAAGCCCATAACGGGCAAATACGTGATCATCCCCCCCAAATACTCCGATCCCCAAACTTCCGGTTTGACCTACACGGTGACGGCGGGAGCCCAGAATCATGACATCACGTTAGCGGATGTCGCCGCGGAACCGCCCGGCGCCCCGATTTGTGATCCGAGCCGCGACCGTCCGGAGTGGTCAAACGACCTGTTCTCTGTGACGGTCGCGGCTTTGTTTTACCCACTTCGGACGCCAACGAAACGAGGTCTGGCGATGCTCGCCCCTCCTTCCACCAGCGAACGGCCGGCGTCAACCGGCTGGTGGCGGCGGCTTACCGGCCGGCTGACACCGACCATTCGCCGTCGATGGTGGCTCTTCCTCGTTCTTCTGGTCTTGGCGGCCGGCGCCGTGGCCGCGGCCCGTCCGCGCTTGCAGGCTTGGTATCATTGGCGCGCCGCCCGTGCCGAGATACAGCGCTATCACAACCCGCAAGCCATCCGCCATTTGCAAGTCTGCATGAAAGCTTGGCCCAACGATCCCGATGTACTGCTGTTGTCGGCCCGATCCGCTCGCCGCGCCCGCGTCTATGCCGACACCATACGCTTACTACGCATGTATCAGCAGGCGCGCGGCCGCGACGCCGCCGCCGATTTCGAGCAACTCTTGCTGTCCGCCGAATGCCGCGTCGATCAGGTGTCCGAATTGTGCTGGAGCTATGTGGAAAAAGACCACCCCGATACGCCGCTGCTGTTGGAAGCGCTGACGCGCGGCTATTTACGGCAGTATCGGGTTGGCCAAGCCCGCTTTTGTTTGGACCGTTGGCTGCAATTGCAGCCGGACAATCCGCAGGCGTACTTCCTCGAAGGACTCCTACTCTTCGATTACCTCCACTCGCGCCCCGCCGCCATCGACAGCTATCGCCGTGCCGTCGCGTTGGATGCGGACCATGAAGAGGCGCGCCTGGGATTGGCAGTCGCTTTGCTCGGCAACAAGAACTACGCCGAAGCCGCCCCGAACTTTGAACGTCTACGACAATGCCAGCCCGACAGTGCCAGCGTGCAAGTGGGCCTGGCGGAATGCCTCGATGGTTTGGGCCAACGGGACCAAGCCGAGCGGCTTGTTAATGAGGTACTCGCTCAGCAGCCCAACTTCGGGCCGGCGCTGTCGTTACGCGGCCAATTCTTGCTTGAGGAAGGACAATTGGCGGAGGCGGAACGCTGTTTACGCCAGGCATTGCGTCGTAAACCGACGGATCATCGCGGCCGCTACAGTCTGATTCGCTGTCTGGAGCAAAGCGGCCAGGAAGAGGAAGCGCGCCGGCAGCGGCAGCAGTTCCAGCGGATGGAAGAAGACATGGCGCGTTTCAACGACATTGTCAGCAAAGAAATCGCCCAGCGGCCGACCGACCCGGCTCTGCACTGCACTCTGGGCCAAATTCTTATGCGGGGCGGCCAGCGCGACGAAGGTTTGCGCTGGATTCAGAGCGCCCTGAAACTTGACCCGCACTATGCACCGGCGCGGCAGGCGCTGGCGGATTCTCTGGGCAAGGGCAGACCCTAACGAAAGGCGCGCAAACAGTCTTTTTTTGCATGCCTGAGGCACTGCCCGTTATCCTCCGAGCCTGAAGCGTAAGCGAAGAGAAGAGCGCTCTTCGCTTACGCTTCAGGCTCGGAAACTTGCGGACAATCGCATGCGGATAAAGAGCAACGAGCCGACCGCCACAGACATTCGCCGTCAGATCGGCAGGAAGCCGCCTCCCGGCGCCAAAATGGACGAGCCGGCGACCCCGACCATAACCGGCACTTACGTGCCTATCCCCGAAAAGTATCGTTCTCCCGATGAGTCCGGTTTGAAATACACGGTGAAGACGGGTTCGCAGACCTACGACATCGATCTATCCGCCCCCGGCTCGTGATCGGAGAAACGTGGTATCGCTATGCGCGCTCCTCCCTCGGCCAGTGAACGGCCGGCGTCAGCCGGTTGGCGGCAGCGACTTACCGGCTGTCTGACGCCGGCCGTTCGCCGTCGGTGGTGGCTCCTCTTCCTTCTCCTGGGCTTGACGGCCGGCGCGGTCTTCGTGGCCCGTCCTCATGTGCGGGCTTGGTATCACCGCCGCGCCGCTCGCATGGAGTCGCAGCGCTATCACAACCCTCAAGCCATCCGCCATCTGCTCATCTGCCGCGCCATTTGGCCTCGCGATCCCGAGTCGCTCTTGTTGGCCGCCCGCGCGCGCCGCGCCCAGGTCTATAGCGATGCCGAACGCCTGCTGCGGATATATCTGGAGGTCCGGGGACGCGATTCGGCCCACGCTTTCGAGTTGCTCTTGCTGGCCGCCGAATGTCGCGTAGACGAGTTCTCCGAGCAGTGCTGGCAATTCGTGGAAGAGGACCGCTTCGATACCGTGTTGCTGATGGAAGCGCTGACGCGCGGCTATTTGCGGCAATATCGGCTCGGCCAGGTCCCGGCTTTGCCTGAACCGCTGGAAGCAAATGCAGCCGGACAATCCGCAGACATTTTATCTCGAAGGACTTTTGAACCTCGATTACCTTCATGTCGCGCCCGACGCCGTGGACAGCTACCGCCGCGCCGTCGAACTGGACCCGGACCACGAGGAAGCTCGTTTGGGATTGGCGGTCGCTCTGCTGGGCGTCAAAAACTTCGCGGAGGCTACCGAGCATTTCCAACATTTGCGGCAATGCCAGCCCGATAATGCCAGCGTGCAAGTAGGTCTGGCCGAATGCCGCGACGGCCTGGGCGAAAACGCCGAGGCGGTGCGGCTTGTGGACGACGTGTTGGCTCGGCAGCCGCAATTCGCGGCAGCCCTGTCGCTGCGCGGCCAATTCGCTCTCAAAAACGAGCAATGGGTGGAGGCGGAAACTTCCCTGCGTCAGGCGCTCCGCCGCAATCCCCTGGATCACCGCGCCCAATACGATCTGGTTCTCTGTCTTGAGCGCAGCGGCCAAGAAGAGGAAGCGCGGCGGCAGCGGCAACATCTTCAGCAAATTGAGGAAGACGTAGCGCGTTTCCATGAGATTGTCACCAAGGAAATCGCGCGTCGGCCCACCGATCCGGCTCTGCACTACACTCTGGGCCAAATTCTCTTGCGGAGCGGCCAACGGGAAGAAGGTTTGCGCTGGCTCCACAGCGCCCTGAAACTCGATCCGCACTATGCGCCGGCCCAGCAGGCATTGGCGGATTCCCTGAGTAAAGTCGAACGCTAAATCACGATCTTCGGTTAGCGACGCTTCGCGGAAGTGTCGCTAAACATCCCTTCTCGTCTTGAACAACAATCCACGAATCTTAGAAAAAGACTGCGGATCGATACCGAAATCCTGTTGCGATGGAGTGACCATGACTGCGACGACCAAAGTGCATTGCGATGTAAAAGACCTTAAATTGTCCCCGCAGGGCAAAAAACGCATTCTGTGGGCCGATGGCGACATGCCGGTACTCAGCCGCATCCGCGCGCGTTTCGCCAAAGAGAAACCGCTGGCCGGTTTGCGTATGTCGGCCTGCCTGCACGTCACCTGCGAGACGGCTAACCTCATCCGCACGCTGCAAGCCGGCGGCGCCGAGGTGGTGCTGATCGCCTCCAATCCGCTCAGTACCCAAGATGATGTCGCCGCCAGTCTCGTGCAGGACTTCGGCGTCGCCGTCCACGCCATCCGCGAAGAGGACAACGACACCTATTACAAACACATCGTCGCCGCCCTGGCGCACGAGCCGCACGTCACCATGGACGACGGCGCCGATTTGGTGTCGGCGATGGTGTTCGTCGCTCTGGAGCGGCTGGACGACGTGCATCCGCAGGTGCGCGCGTGGCGCAGAAACTGCCGCCGACCGAGCGGCAGCGGCTCATCGGCCAGATTGTCGGCAGCATGGAAGAGACGACCACCGGAGTCAACCGTCTGCGCGCCATGGAGCGCGACGGCGTGCTGCGCTTCCCGGTCATCGCCGTCAACGACGCCCAGACCAAGCACTTTTTCGACAATCGCTACGGCACCGGCCAAAGCACCATCGACGGCATCATCCGCGCGACGAATGTGTTGTTGGCCGGCCGCAAGGTGGTGGTGTGCGGCTACGGCTGGTGCGGCAAGGGCGTGGCGCTGCGGGCGCGCGGCTTGGGCAGCAACATCATCGTCACCGAAGTCGATCCGATTCGCGCTCTGGAAGCGGCGATGGACGGCTTCCAGGTGATGCCGTTGGCCGAGGCCGCCGCCGTCGGCGACATTTTCATCACCGTCACCGGCAACGCGCACATCATTCGCCGCGAGCATTTCCTGCGCATGAAGGACGGCGTCCTCGTCTGCAACAGCGGCCATTTCGACGTGGAAATCGACATTCCGGCGCTGCGCGGCGAGTGCGACAGCGTCACGTCGAACGTGCGGCCCAACGTCGATGAGTACAAGCTCAAGAAGGGCGCGCGGATTTATCTGCTCGGTCAGGGCCGGCTGGTCAACTTGGCCGCCGCCGAGGGACATCCGCCCAGCGTCATGGACATGAGCTTCGCCACGCAAGCGTTGGCCACCGAGTATTGCATCCGCAACAAGGGCAAACTGACGCCGGCCGTGCATGTGGTGCCCGCCGAGGTCGAGGAGTTCGTCGCCCGCCACAAGCTGGAATCGATGGGCATTCAGATCGACGAATTGACCTCGCAGCAGCGGAAGTACATGAGCGGCTGGGAGCAAGGCACTTGATCGAACAAGCTCAACCGAGCCGCGACCATAAGGGAGCGGAGCAAACTATCGCTCCCTTACGGTCGCGGCTCGGTTGGGATGCCATGCCGTCCGCTCTTCCGCCGCCGTCAAGGCAGCGTATAATGGCGTAATGTCTCCGTTTGCTCCTTTGGTGTGGCAGACATTCTTGTCTGCCCGGCAGACAAGAATGTCTGCCACACCTAACTGAGACAATACCTATAATGGACTCGTGGGAGGAACGCATATGCCGACGCTAAATTCTGTTCAAAACGAGTCCTTGCACCACTGGATTGTCATTCGACCAGAGCCGGCGGGTCAGTTCACGGCGCAATTGCTTGGACTGCCGGAACTGCACGCCACCGCCGCCAGCCGCGAACAGGCTATCCAACAGGTTCGCGCCGTGCTGGAGCAATGGCTGGCCTGCGGACAATTGACGCCGCTCGTCGTGCATCAGGACAATCCATTGCGGAGTTGGCCCGGTCACGATCCTGCCGACCCGTTGGAGCAAGAGTTTCTGGCCGACCTCGAACGCTTTCGTCATGAAGACCTCGAAGCCGCGTCGCGGCAAGATCCGCCGCAAGACCAATCATGCTCCAACACCTTTTCGACACCGACCACCTGACACTGTTCGATCATCGGCAGGCGCCGCTGCGGCAACGCTTCGCCGCGGCGTCCTCCGGTTCCGTCGGCATCAGCCCGGTGACCATGCAGGAATATCTCAAGGGTCGGCTGGCCGCACTAGCTCGCCATACCAGCGGCCCGCGGCAAGTGCAGGCGTATGCTAATCTGGCATCGTCGGTCGCACTGTTTCAACAGTTTCCGCTCGTGCCGTTTGACTTGACTTGCGAGCAGCGGTTTCAACAACTGCGGGCCTCGCATCCTCGACTTGGAACGCAAGATCTGAAGATCGCCGCTATCGCCTTAGTTAACAAGTTGGTTGTGCTGACGCGCAACCACCGCGACTTCGGCCGCGTTCCGGGGCTGGCGCTGGACGATTGGTCCGTTTGAGCTTGCCAAGCAAATCGCTTCGGTATTGTCTCAGTTTGGTGGGGCAGACATTCCTGTCTGCCCGGCAGACAGGAATGTCTGCCCCACCAAAGGAGCATACGGAGACACTACCATCGCTTCCTCGATCTGGCAATCACCTGCCCGCGCCACTATAATTTAGCGTTGCCTTCTCATTGGGGAGATCCGATTGATGCACTTGCTCGTTCTCCACTGTTGCCGACATCGTCGCGGCTTCACGCTGATCGAATTGCTGGTGGTCATTGCCATCATTGCCGTGCTGGTTGGTTTGCTGCTGCCCGCCGTGCAGAAAGTGCGCGAAGCCGCCAACCGAACGCAATGCGAGAACAATTTGCACCAACTCGGCTTGGCCATGCACAGCTATCACGACGTCAACCGCGCCTTTCCTCCCGCCTTCGCCAAGCCCTCGAACTATGGCTGGTCAACTTGGCTGCTGCCCTACGTCGAGCAACAAAATCTTTTCAATACTCTCAATCCCTATGCGACCGTCCTCAGCCGCAACGGCAGCACCACTTTGAAACTATCGGTGTTTATCTGTCCCTCGGACCCCGGCGGCAACATCAATAATTACTTCGGCGGTTACGCCAAAAGCAACTATGTCGTCAGCGAGCAGGTTAGCGACGGCGGCTCGTCAATCCCGATGTCCACGATCACCGATGGCACGAGCAACACCCTCATGATCGGCGAGCGCGATATGCAAAAACAGGTCGGAGCGGTCTGGCCGGGACGCGATTCCAAGGACAGCATCCTCAGCGGCGTCGAGGCGGTCATCGGCCGGCCTACCTGGCCGATCAACACTTCGTATGCCGGCGCCTCCGATGCCTCTTGCACGCGCTACGCTTGGGCCAGTTATCATCCGGGCGGCGCCAACTTCGCCTTCTGCGACGGTTCGGTGCATTTCCTGGTCAACGGTATCGCCAACGATCCCCGGCAGCAAAACTGTAGCAAGCCGGTGCCGGCGAACTTTCCCCTGCTGAACCTGTACTTCTCCAGTGATGGTTACGTCGTCAACGACAGCGATTTCTAATCGTTGCTGCTCCAGGGTACATTTCCGTGCGACTCCTCGTCTCTCCGCCGCGCCGCTGGCTCCTGCTTGGCCTGGCCGGAGGGAGCGCCATCCTGCTGGCCATCGCCTACTTTTCGGCCGGCAAGCAGCGTCCGACAAACAACGCTCCGCAAGTAGTCTGGACCTTCGAGCAGGTCCGGCGCGGGGCGATGATTTCCACTCCCGCCGTTACCGAGAAATACGTTTACGTCGCCGCCATCCACGATAACGCACTGAATCCCTCCGGCATCGTCTACTGTCTGGATCGACGGCGCGGAAGCGTGCGCTGGAAGTTCGACGACGACGGCGGCATGCTGCACACCTACTCCACGCCTTGCCTGGCGGACGGCCGGCTCTACGTCGGCGAGGGGATGCACGGCAATGATGTGTGCAAGATGTACTGTTTGGACGCCGTATCGGGCCGCAAACTTTGGCAATTCGTCACCGGCGGACACATTGAATCGAGTCCATGCGTCGCCGAGGGAGCGGTGTACTTCGGCTCCGGCGATGATGGCGTATATTGTCTCGATGCGGTCACGGGGGCGAAACGCTGGCAATTCCAAGGTCGCTGGCACGTCGATGTCCGTCCAGCCGTGGCGGACGGCCGCTTATACGCCGGCAGCGGCGTCAGCCAGCTGGAGCATCTTACCGAATTTTTCTGTCTCAATATCTCCGATGGGCGGATTGTATGGCGGACACCGACGGAACTGCCGGTCTGGGGTTCGCCGGTCGTTGGGGACGGCCAAGTGTTTTTCGGCACGGGCACGGGACGGCTGACGGTGAGCGCCGAGCGCCGGAGAAATCCGCCGGCGCGTTGATATGCGCGGACACTGCCACCGGCGGGATCGAGTGGATCTGTCGTGTGGGCGATGCCGTTTTCGCCCGACCCGCCATCGATGCCGAGCGCGTCTACTTCGGCGCGCGCGACGGCCGATGTTATGGACTCGATCGGCGCGACGGCCGGCGACTGTGGCAGACGGACATGGGCAGTCCTGTCGTGACTTGTCCCGCCCTGATCGATGGCCGGCTTTACGTTGTTGCCAGTGGCGGACAGGTCCAGTGTCTGGAGGCGGAGAGCGGTCGGACCTTGTGGACGTTCGATGTAGCCAAGCATACACAAACTCGACCGCAGCTTCTCTCCTCGCCGATTGTTGTTACCGAGGAGCCGCAAGGGGAGGCGCACCATCTCATTTTCTTCGGGACCGAATTGAGGAATGCGGACAAGAGTACGGCCGTGCTGTACTGTCTGCGCGATTGAGGGAGCCGGCACGGAGTTTGTGGAATGAAGAAGCGCTTGCTCGTCGGCTTGACGGTGTTACTGCTGCTTGGGGGCGTCGCCGTCTGCCTGGAGCCGACGGGCGTAGTGCTGGGCTGGCTGCACGGCGAAGCCTTCTACCATCAACGACCGGCCCGCTACTGGGGCAAGGCTTTGACCGATGCGGACCCGAAGACGCAGGTTGAAGCGCATCAGCAGTTGAAGGAGGGAGGGCGAACGGCGGTGCCGGTGCTGGCGCAATTGCTCCAGGGGGGCGATGCGGAGGCACGTTGGCGAGCGGCGGATCTGCTGGGCCAGCTGGGAGCGGAGGGGCACGAGGCAGTTCCGGCGCTGGTGCAGGCACTGCGCGACGACGATCCTCACGTCCGCTCCGTCGCCGTGAAGTCTCTGGCAGGCATCGGCCCTGCTGGTTCCGAGACCATTCCCGTCTTGCAAGACATGCTCGACGGCGGCGATCGTTTGCAGGCGCTGCAAGCGTTGCGCGCACTATGGTGCTGAGGCTGCGCCGGCGATGCCGCGCGCCATTGAACTGTTGCGCGACGGCGACAGTGAGGTGCGCTGGAACGCGGCGCGGACGCTCGGCAAGATCGGTCCCGCGGCCAAGGAGGGGGTGCCGGCACTTGTTGATGCTCTGAAGGATCGGCAGCCGCTCGTGCGCGAACACGCCGCTGAGGCGCTAGGCGACATCGGCCCCGCAGCCAAGGAGGCGGTGCCGGCGCTGGTCGCCGTCCTCAAAGACCCCGATGAGCGCGTGCGCCGCGATGCCGTGCGCTCGCTGGGCCAGATCGGCACGGCGGCCAAGTCCGCCGCTTCAGACATTCGCCCTCTGCTAAAAGACAAGAACGACAACGTGCGCCGGGCCGCGCGCATCGCTTTGAAACAAGTGGACCCAGCGTCGGCGGATAAGAACAAGTGAAGACGGAGGGGTCATTTTGTCCACACGATGCGACTGATGGCGCGGTGGGCTTGTTCGGGCGCGGTATCGTCCTGGGGTGCGAACAGCAGCGTGAAAAAGTAGACGCGCCCGCCACGGCGAAAGACGGTCACTTCCTTGGCCAGTTCCGCACCTTGGATGCGAGCCGTGAAGCGATAACGGCTGCCGTGCTGGCCGCCCGCCTCCAGCCACTCCGCTGCGCCGGACGGCTGCCAATGACTGGCGGAGAACGATGGACCGCTCAGATACGATGTCAAGTCGGCGTCTTCCGCCAGGTCGGCCAGCGATACTTCCAAAGTGGCTTGCTTGTCGCCCTCGATCCGCCGATACTGCACCAGCAGACGTTCCTTTTCCAGCGGACCCGGCGGGACATTCGCCCGCGCCGCCATGATCCATCCTTCGGGAACCAAGAAGCGAAACCCTTCATCGCTCCGGAAGACCGGCTCGTCGATCAGGGCGGGCGCCTTCGGTTTCGGCTGGCAGCCCGCGAGGAGCAATGCGCTCAGGCACACTCGCGCTGAGCGAGGATGCCGCTTCCGCATGTCCGCCAATCCCTTCGTGTCGTGGCTAGAAACCGCTGCCATCGACCGCCTCGCCGCCGGCGATGGTGGCCAGACCTTGTAGGACCGTCAGATCCGTGCCGATGCTGAAAGCATGAACCGAGCCGTCGGCGAAAAGGAATTGCACCACTTGGCCGTGCGGCGAGAAGAAATCGTAGGGTTCGCTGTTGGGACTATTGAGCGTGTGCGGGCCGATCCGCGCCAGCGTCATGCCCGGCGCCCACTCGACGATGGAACTGTAAACCGGAGCGCCGGGAGTGGTGCGGATGGTGCCGCCGGTTATGACGCCGGCCCACGGTCCCTGTGCCAGCAAGGCGGCGCGCTCGCCGATCATCAATGTGCTACTTGTTCCGTCCGTTATATCCGTGAAGCGCGTATGGCTGTTGCGGAAAAAGACACCGTTGCCGCTGTCCGGCTGGGTGTTGAGCAGACCGCCGGCACCGTAACAGGCGGCGTAACTATTGGTCGCCGCCGTCGCCAGCGCCGCGTTCGCTTCGCTCTGGACGGTGAACACCCCGGTGCCGAGGTCGGAGGGACAGGTGTAGATGGTTAACGGCGTCGTGCGGGCCGGCATGTTCGCCACCGCCTCGACGGCCAGTCCGTAATTGATCTGCCGCGCCAAGTTGTTCTGCTCAAGATTATCGAGGATGAGGGCGGCCCAGCCCCAGCCGGGACTATTGGGTTGAGGCGTCCCTGTCGGACGCGGCGGCAAGCGATCGATGCGCCGCGGTTGGAAGTTGCCGGATCGCGGCGCGGGTTGGGCGGCGGGCGCGGACGCTTGATAGACGTAGCCGCACGGCAAAGAGCCGTGGATGTTGGAGTACAAGTTCAGCGCGAGACCCATTTGCTTGAGGTTGTTCTGGCAGTGGAGGCGATTGGCGGCCTCCCGCGCCTTCTGCACGGCCGGCAGCATCAGACCGATCAGCACAGCAAGAATGGCGATCACCACCAGCAATTCGATCAGGGTGAAAGCACTTCGCGGTTTCATGTCTTCGCCCTCCTCATAGGGGCCAAGCGGCTACGGATTGGCGGACAAGTCTTCTGAGCGGGGGGCGTTAGCCCCCCGCTCAGAAGACTTGCTGGCGGCGGATTGGCCGGCGGAACATATTGAGCGTAAGTCTCCTTCGGCGGAGGGTCAAGGGCAGTCTGGGCGATTTAGCGATGAACGGAGGAGTTAGTCGCGCTTGTGTCCCGCCGCGCGTTCCGCTATTGATATTGCTGGCAGCAGTGAAGACGCTAACCCGTGGGAGCGGCCCAACCATGAAATTCCACGAACTGACTTTTCCCCAGTTGCGGCAAGTGCCGCGCGAGCGCACCATCGTACTCGCGCCGATCGCCGCCTGCGAGCAGCACAGCCGCCATCTGCCGACCCTTACCGATACCATACTCGTCACCGGCGTCGCCGACGGCGTCGAGCGCCGTCTGCCGGAGCAGGTGTTGCTGCTGCCGACGCTGTGGCTCGGCGCGTCGGCGCACCATCTCCGCTTTGGCGCCACCCTGTCGGCGGAAGTAGATACACATATTGATATGCTGTGTGATCTATTGACACCGTTGCTCGAAGACGGCTACGAGCGTCTGCTGGTTCTCAACGGCCACGGCGGCAACATTGACACGATGCACCTGGCTCTGCGCCGCTTGCAGCCGCGCTTTCGCCGACATATTCTGTCGGCCGCGTCGTACTGGGAACTGGCCGATAAGGAGTTGGCCGCTTTGGCCGAAGGGCCGCGCAAAACGATGGGCCACGCCTGCGAGTTCGAGACGTCGATGATGTTGGCTCTGCGGCCGGAGTTGGTGCAGCGCGATGCCGTCCACGATGATCCGCCGCGCGACGATGCCGCGCTGCGCGGTCTGTTTCTGGCCGATGATATGTGGCAAAAGACCGATCACGGCTGCGTCGGCTATCCCGAACTCGCTAGCGCCGACAAGGGCCGTGCTTTCCTTTCCGCCGCCATCGATCGCACTCTGGAAGTGGTGCAGGCGCTGCTGAAACGGCCATTGCCCGCATGATTCCCAAAAAATCTAACCACAGAGACACAGAGGCACAGAGAAAACAAAAGATAAATAAGATGTACCATTTTATTTCTTCTCTGTGCCTCTGTGTCTCTGTGGTTAATTCTTGGTTGTTCGAGTGAACGGATGGAGAAACCATTACCAAGAAAAAGTCTTTTCGCCGCCGTGGATGGCCGGCGCTGGCGACGCGATTTGATAGCCGCGTTGACGGTGTCGGCCGTCGCCGTTCCGCAGGAGATGGCCTACGCCCAGATCGCCGGCTTGCCGCCGCAATACGGCCTGTATACCGGCTTCGTGGTCACGGCGCTCGCCTCGTTGTTCGGCTCGTCCGCCCACTTAATCAGTGGGCCGACCAATGCTCTATCCCTGATTCTCTTAGGCGCCTTGGCCGGACTCCCCCTCGCCGCGGACGAATCTCCTCATACGCAGATATTGCATGGCATGTATCTGCTGGTCTTTCTCGTCGGCGTGATTCAGTTGCTCATCGCCCTGTTCAAGCTCGGCGATCTGACGCGCTACGTCTCGGAATCGGTACTACTGGGTTTCATGGCGGGGGCCGGCGTACTCATTGCTCTGGGACAAATCCCCAACCTCCTCGGCCTGCCTACGCTGGGCGACGGTCATCTGCCGCTGCCGCAACGGCTGTGGTTGACGTTCCGCGAGGGTGGAGCCATCGATCGTCCCTCCGCGCTTCTGGGCGTGGGGACACTGTTGCTGCTGATGCCGCTGCGTTTGCTCAAACGCCGGCTCCGCACGCCGTTCCCCGATTTGTTGGTGGCTTTGGCGGCAGCCACGGTGGCGGCGCTTCTGCTCGGCTATCCCATCGATGAGGCAATGAAGGTGGAACGAGGACTGCCGGAGCCGGTGTGTCCGCCGCTTTGGCGTCTCGATTGGATTCGCTCGCTCGGCGGCAGCGCCGCGACCATCGCCGTGCTGGGACTGCTGGAAGCGGTGGCCGTCGCCAAGTCGATTGCCGCCCGCACGCGGCAGCGACTCGACTTCAACCGCGAGTGTCTGGCGCAAGGATTGGCCAACTTGGGCGGTGCGTTTTTCCAGTGCATGCCCGGCTCCGGTTCGCTGACGCGCTCGAATCTCAATTACCAAGCCGGCGCCGTCAGCCGCTGGGCGGGCGTGATGGCCGCTCTCATCGTCGCCGCCGCTCTGCTCGTTCTCGCCCCCCTGGCGCGGCACGTCCCCAAGCCGGCCTTGGCCGCCCTGCTTATCGTCACCGGCTATCGCTTGATCGATCGTTCGCGGCTGTTGTACTGCTTGCGGGCCACGCGCTTCGACGCCGTCATCGCCCTGAGTACGGCCGTATCGGCCATGTTCATCAGCATCGAATTGTCCGTTCTCATCGGCGTGTGCGTATCGTTTTTACTTTTCGTGCCGCGTGCCGCGCGCTTGCAGGTCGCCGAGATGGTCGTCGGTCCCGAGCGCGTCGTGCGCGAACGCCAACCGAATGATCCCGACTGCGGCAACCTGGCGATTTTCAGCCTGGAAGGCGAATTGTTTTTCGGCGCCGCTCCGCTCTTGGAAGAATTTCTCGACATGCTGCGCCAGCGCGCCAAGCAGGGCGTGCGCGTCATCATCCTACGGCTGAAGCGGACGCGCAATCCGGATATGGTGTGTCTGGAAATGTTGCAACAATTCCTTGAGGAAATGCAGGATCGCCAAGTGCCGGTGCTGCTGTGCGGCATTCGTCCCGACTTCGAGCAAGCGCTGCGCAACCTGCGTTTTCACCATTGGCTGCCGCGCGAGTCGGTCTTTCTCGAAGACGCGGCGATGGGTTCCTCGACGGTCAAAGCGGTGCGGCGAGCGTATGAACTGCTCGGCGACGACCTGTGCGCCACCTGTCCGCGCCGCGATCACCGTGGCCAGCAGGACTGGTATTACATGATCTGAAACAAAACGAATCCGACTCTATGATTCCTCTCTGTAGAAGGCAATGACGGCTTTGACGGCGCGATGCCACAATTGCAATCGACGTTCGCGCTCATCGGCCGGTAAACGCGGCTCGAAACAGCGCGCTTCGCAAGCCAGCCCGCGCAATTGCTGCTCGCTCGACCATATACCCATCCGCAAGCCGGCCAGGTAGGCCGCGCCGAGAGCAGTCGCCTCGGACACTGGCGCTTGCAGGATCGGCAGACCCAAGATGTCTGCCTGACACTGCAAGAACCAAGCATTTCGCGCCATGCCGCCGTCCACGCGCAAACGGTGCAATCGTTGGCCGGCGTCGCGTCCGGCGGCGTCGATGAGATCGGCAACTTGATAGGCGACGCCTTCCAGAGCGGCGCGGCCGAGATCCGCCGCCGACGTGCCGCGCGTCAAACCGAAGACAACGCCACGCGCCTTCGGCGCCCAATGCGGCGCACCCAGGCCAACAAAGCCGGGCACGAAAACTACCGGCTGGCCCGCATCGGAGCGCGCCGCCAACTCCTCGACATCCGGCGCATCTTTGAACAGACGTAAGCCGTCGCGCAGCCACTGCACGGCGGCGCCGGCGATGAAAACACTACCCTCCAGAGCATAGCGCAGCACATCGGGACCGCTGGCCGCCACGGTGGTCAACAGACGATGACGCGACAGAAGCGGACGCGAACCGAGATGCTGCAAGAAAAACGCCCCGGTGCCGTAAGTGCATTTGGCCTCGCCCGCCTCAAAAGCACACTGACCGAACAGGGCCGCTTGCTGATCGCCGGCCACACCCGCGATCGGCAGTCCGGCCGGCAGAAACGGCAGTTCGCCGGTCGGGCCGAAATCGTCCATGCTGGCTCGCACCTGCGGCAGAAGACAACTCGGCACCTCGAAGAAGCGACACAGTTCGTCGTCCCAGTTCGCCGTGTGGATGTTGAACAGCAGCGTGCGCGAGGCGTTGCTGCGGTCGGTGGCGTGCAGTCGGCCGCCACTGAGACGCCAGAGGAGGAAGCTATCGATGGTGCCGCATGCTAGTTTGCCGGATTCGGCTCGGCGCCGCAGAGCCGCGTCTTGCGCGAGCAGCCAGCGAATTTTCGTCGCCGAGAAATACGGATCGAGTATCAGACCGCTGCGCTGCCGCAGCCAATCTTCGTCCGCTTGATGAGCCTGGCAGAAATCGCTGGTACGACGATCCTGCCAGACCACTGCTCGCGCAACCGGCCGGCCGCCATCGCGCTCCCACAGCACCACCGTCTCGCGCTGATTGGTCAAACCGATGGCGGTCAGCTGCGCCGCTTCGATGCCGGCGTCGGCCAGGGCGCGCGGCACCACGTCGGCGACGGAATCCCAGATCTCCTCGGCATCGTGTTCGACCCAACCGGGTTGCGGATAATGCTGTGTCAGTTCACGGCCGGCACTACCGCGGCTGCGCCCCTCGCCATCGTAAATCACCGCGCGCGTACTGGTTGTGCCCTGATCGATGGACAGCAGATACGGGATCGTCATACTCGTAACCTCGCAGCCGGCGAACCGGCAGCGTTAGCTGCCGGGTGTGAGCCATAACCCGGCAGCTAACGCTGCCGGTTCGCCAGCGAACCGGCTGCGCTCCGCCGTTGCCGCAAATTTGAACTATAGTTGCTCAGGTAAAGCGTCCCGACCCACCGGGCGAAGGCGCGCCTTGTCGAGCAGGTGATCGAACCATGGCGATGGTTTGTCCGCAGTGCAACACTACCTTTGAGCAACGCTTGCAGTGTCCTCTGTGCGGGACACGCTTGCTCTTCCACGATGCGCGCCGCCTCCACGAGCGCTCGCCGGATCGACCGATGGGTTGGCGGCAACGGCCCTGGGGCCGAATCTTCCTCGGCTTGATCCTCGCCCAAGGCTTGTTCTATGGGCTGCGCCACCTTCTCACAGCTGTCCTGATGGCGACCCAGGGCCGAGAAGCGATCGAGCAGCTGGGAACGGCGTCGTCGGGCATTCTCTTGCTTCAGGGAGTGCGGATCTTTTCGCTCCTCCTCGGCGCCGTCTTCGCCGGCGCCGGGCAGCGGCCAGGAGCGTTCCTCGGCCTCATGGTCGGCGCCTGGAATGGCGTCTTCTCCGTGCTGCTTCTGCCCGGTCCCGCGCAAGCGCGGACGCCGATCGCTCTGCTGGGTCAACCGTTGTTGCAAGCGGCGATCGGCGCCGTCGGCGGCTGGCTCGGCTCCGCCTTCTGGAAGGCGCTGCCCGACACGACCGCCGTGGAAACGCCGGTGCCGCGCAAACGCGACTTCCTGCGCCGCAACATGAATCTCTTCACCGGACCCGTATCCTGGGTCCGCGTGATGATCGGCGCCATTCTGGCCGTGGCCGGCACTCTGACGGCGACACTATTTTTCGAGAAAATCCTCGATGTCAGTCACGGAGCGCTGGCCACGACCGATGATTTGCAGGACCATCTCATCACTCTGGAAATCAAGGCGCTCGCTCTCCTGCTCGGCGGCGCCCTCGCCGGCGCCAGCACACGCAACGGTCTCAAACAAGGTTTTTTTGTCGGCCTGGTTTCGACGGTCATTCTCATCGGCATCGAAATGAATTTCGTCGAACGCTGGCTGCCGATGGCGGGGCTTACGGCGGTCGGTGCGTTCTCTCTCAGCCTCGTCGGCGGCTGGTTCGGCAGTCAACTCTTCCCGCCGCTCGCCAAAAGCCGACGCGAACGCGGTCTTAGCGGCGCTTAGACATAGCCCCCGGCAAGCCGGGGGTTCTATCTCACCCCCGGCTTGCCGGGGGCTATGTCTTTTTCTCAATTCATCGTGTCTCCCCCGTCGATAGAAACGGGGTGAGGACGGCCCGTTCCCCGCCGTGCCATTGCTCCTTTGAGGTTACGGATGGCTGCCCGCCCGACGAATAGCCGGCGCACCCTGCTGATGCTTTGCCTGGCCAGTGGGGGCTGGGCATTCAGCTTTGGCTTGGGCGCGCCGTTGGCATCTTTGTGGCTGCGCGATGCCGGCCGCGGCGCGCGCGTCATCGGACTCAATACCAGTCTCTACTATCTCGGTGTCACTCTGGCCGCCTTCGCGGTGCCGTACTTGATGCGCCGCGCCAGCCGACTCTGCGTTACGGGCGGCATTCTCACCGACGCCCTCGTGACGGCGCTCTTTCCTTGGGCCGAGACGCTGCCCGCCTGGTTCGCACTGCGATTGATCGGCGGCATGGCCACCGCGCTGAGCATCATCCCCATGGAAACACTGGTCAATCACAACGCGCCGCCACAACGGCGAGCGCGGGATTTTGGCCTCTACGCCTTCAGCGTCGCTCTGGGCATCGCGCTGGGTTCCTTGGTCGGACTGCCGCTTTATCCTCTCGCTCCACGCTTGGCCTTCGCGCTGGGCGGCCTCGTCACGTTGGCATCGGCGCTGTTGGCGTGGTTCGGTTGGCCGGTAGGTCAGGCTTTCCAGCCTGACGAGGTTTCGGAAGTCAGGCTGGAAAGCCTGACCTACGGGGCGAACGCTCTTAGCTACGGCACCGCATGGATTCAGGGCTTCCTCGAAGGCGGACTCATCACTTTTTTGTCGCTGTATTTGCTGGGACGCGATTACAGCGAGGGCGAGGTCAGTCTGCTGGTAGGCGGCCTGTTCGCCGGGGTGATTCTCTGTCAGGTGCCGCTGGCCTGGCTGGCCGACCGCCTCGGCCGGCTGCACGTTTTGCTGGGCTGTCACATCTTCTTGATGGTCGCGCTGCTCTCGGTGCGTTGGTGTCCGGGCACACCCCTGCTCGCCGTTTCTCTGTTCGTGCTGGGGATGTGTTGCGGCGCTCTGTATCCGTTGGGGCTGGCTTTGTTGGGCGATCGTGTGCCGTCGGCGGAATTGGCGCGGGCCAACGCCTGTTATCTGGCGAGCAATTGCGCGGGCAGTCTATGCGGCCCGGCGTTGTTCGGCGTGGTGATCGATCTCTTCGGTCAACCGTCGCAGTTCCTCGCCGGGATGATTGGCGTCGTTGTTGTCTTGGGGGTCGGCGCCGCTTTACAGAAATCGGCGAACCGGCAGCGTCAGCTGCCGGGTGCAACACGCTACCACCGACTGTATCACCCGGCAGCTGACGCTGCCGGTTCGCCAACAATACAACCGGCGAACACGAAAAACTGAGAAACCCCTCACGCCGGTAGATCCTGTCCTTTCGTTTCCGGGGCGAACAACAAAAATACACAGCCGAGCGCAAAAAGCAAACTCAACGAAGCTGCCGCATTCGCCATGCCGATGTTCAGGCTTGTCTGCATCCAGCCGCTGAGAAAAAGAATGGGCGCGGCGAGGATGCGGCCGACGTTGAAGCAGAAACCGCCGCCGGTACTCCGCAAGCGCGTCGGAAACAACTCCGGGAAGTACACGGCATAACCTGCGTGCATGCCGAGCGTCAGAAAGCCGAAGATCGGCAAAAGCACGGCAATCGCCGTCATCCCCGACACACCTTTGAAGAGAGCCAACGATGCCGCCAAGCCGCCGACGTGGTAAAACAGGAACGCGCCGCGTCGTCCGAGGCGTTGGCAAATCGGCCCGAAGGCAATCAGCCCCAAACCGCCGCCCGTCGTCACCAGAAACATGCCGAGCATCTCCATGCGCTTGAGCGCTTGCGGATCGCTTTCGCCCGTGCTTTGTTGATATGCCTGCTGAAAGACATCCTTGCCGTAGATGTGCGTGCCCCAGAAGGTCGCCAAGCCGACGGCGGCCAAACCGACGCCCACCAAAGTCCGCCGCAGCAGGTTTCCCTCGAATAACTGCCCCACCGATGCTTTCGATTCGCCGGCCGCGCTCCGCGCTTTCAACCAGCGTTCGGGTTCGCGCACGCTTAGGCGAATCCAGATGATGAGCAGGGCCGGCACGATACCGAGGAGAAATCCGGCACGCCAACCGCTGAGTGCAAAGTCGCGGCCGAACAGCGAGAGCATCGTCGTCAAGCGTGGATTGGCAACGATGAACGTCCCGGCCGCCACGGCGAGATAGGTGCCCAGCACACTGGAAGCATGGAAGATCGATTGCGACCAAGCACGGGCGCGCTGGGGAAAAACCTCGGCCACCAAAGCGCTGGCCACCGCCCACTCGCCGCCAACCCCCAGCGCGACGAGAAAGCGATAGCCCGCCATCTCCCACCACGTCGAGGCGAACGCCGACAGACAGGTGAACAGCGAATACAGAAGGATGGTATAGGTCAGAGTCCGCTTGCGGCCGAGACGATCACTGAGGACGCCGAACACCACGCCGCCCAGCGCACCGCCGAACAGAAAGGCCGCGAAGGTAATGTTGATGTAAAGCGGAATGTTCTGCTTCTGGTCCACGGGCGTCAAGGCCGGCATCGCCTGATTCATGCTGGCGACGAAGATTTGCCCTTCAAAAACATCAAAGACCCAGCCCAGCGAGGCCACGATCAAAACCAGCCATTGATAGCGCGTGATGCCCTGATACCACGGCGCCGCCGCTTGATGCTGCTCGCTCACAAAAACGCCTCCCTCGCGGCGAAAATGCAGGATGTCGCGCTGCTCGCCCATAATACAATGCTCCGCATCGAGAAGATAGAGGCCACGCCTTCGCAGCGGAGAACATCATGAATCGCATCCGTTTTGGGCTGATCGGTTACGGAGCGTGGGGCAGCCATCACGCTCGCGCCATCGCCGCCACCGCCGACGCCGAACTCGTTGCCATCGCCGCGCGCTCCGACAAGACACGCGCCGCCGCCCAGGCCGATCATCCCTCGGCCCACGTCTACGACGATTATCGAACCCTGCTGGAGCGCGAACAACTCGACGTGGTGGACGTGGTGCTGCCGACGTACTTGCACTACGAGGTTGCCAAGGCGGTGCTGGAGTCGGGCCGGCATCTGCTGCTGGAAAAGCCCATGGCGACTGCGCGTGGCCGAATGCGATGAGTTGATCGCCCTGGCGGCGGCGCGCGGCAAGTGCCTGGCCATCGGTCACGAATTTCGCTTGTCTTCCTTGTGGAGCAAGATGCAAGAGATGGTTGTCGGCGGCGCTGTTGGCCGACCGCTCTATCTGCTCATCGAGCTATGGCGGCGGCCCTATCGGCTCGGTTCCGAGGGTTGGCGCTACGACATTCAGCGCGTCGGCAACTGGATTCTTGAAGAACCCATTCACTTCTTCGACATGGCGCGCTGGTATCTCGCCGGCGCCGGTGAGCCGCTCACCGTCTACGCCCGCGCCAACTCGAAACAGCAAGGCCGGCCGGAGCTACAGGACAATTTCAGCGCTCTGCTCACTTTCGGCGGAGGCGAATACGCCGTCATCTCGCAGACGTTGGCCGCGTTCGAGCATCATCAGATCGTCAAGCTGACCGGCACACAGGGTTCCTTGTGGGCGAGCTGGAGCGGAGCGATGGACCGCGATTTTCATCCGCGTTTTTCGCTTCAATATCACGATGGAACGAAGACGGAAACCATCCCCATCGAGAAAATCACCGGCGAAGTATACGAGTTGGAAGACGAGATGGCGATGATGGTGCGCGCGGTGCGCGACGGTGGGCTGATCGCCGCCACGGGTACGGACGGCAAATGGTCAGTGGCGCTGTGCCTCGCGGCACAGCGCTCGGTCGATAGCGGACAAATTGTCTCGGTGGCCGATTTCGTTTAGCCGCGACCCGAAGGGGAGCGCGACATACACCACCCGGCAGCTAACGCAGCCGGTTCGCCAGGCTGGGCGAACCGGCTGCGTTAGCTGCCGGGTACAAGCCGCTCGCGCTCCCCTTCGGGTCGCGGCTAAACGACGAATGCATTCACTTCTTGTCCTTCGTTTCCGTGAGCAGCTTCTCGACGGCGTCTTCAAGTTCCTGGCCGCGGATGTTCTTGTAGCGGATCACGCCTTCGCCATCGAGGACGTAAATGGTGGGGAAGAACTGAATGTTCCAATCCTTGAGGATGCCGCTGTTGGGACCGTTCCACCAGTGAGTCCACGGCATCTCGTTGGATTTAAGAAAGTCCTGTAGCGTCTCCTTCTCGTCGTCCGCGCTGATGCTGATAAGCGCAAACGGCTTGTCTTTCAGCTTCTTGACCATGGCGCGTTCGTGCGGAATCATGGCCCGGCAGGGAGGACACCAAGTCGCCCAGATGTCCAGCACCACCACTTTGCCTTTGTAATCTTTCAGCTGGACCTTCTTGCCTTGGAGATCCTTGCTCTCGACGTTGGGCGACTTTTTTGCCGATCAAAAGATGACGGATTTCAAAGAGGGGAGCCTTGGCTAGATCGCCGAGTGTTCCCCGGCCGAAGACCTTCACGTCCGCGAAGTCCTTCACCACGCGCTCGTAGAGCTTTTCCGCCTCCTCCTCCGCCTTTTTATCGTCCTCCTTGCCCTTTTCGGCCGCCCGTCTGGCCAGGAGGTAACAGGCGAAACCTTGGGCATCTTTGTCCTTGTTCTCATTGAGTATCTTGCGGAGCAGCTTCGCGGTTCGCTCATTGGTCGGTCGCTGCATGAACAGCACGCACAAATCCTTAATCTGAGCGTCCTGGGCCCAATTATCGGCGAGCAGCTCGAATACTTTGCCGTCCATGTTCGGCAGCGCCTGGACAGTCCAGCTCAGTGCCTTGAAAGACAGTTCGTCCTTAGGATTCGCCTCGACAAGCTCGAAAATGCGCGGCGCGAATTCCCCATCCAGCTTTTCAAGAATGGCTCCTCGTTCTTTATCCGTCTGGGCCGCTTCATAAGCCCCCTTGAACTTGGGCGCGGCCTTCTCGTAATCGGCGCGAATGTTCTTGAATTGGGTAGCCCGGTCCTTGCCTTTTTCGTCGCTCGATTTGTACAGAGCCACCAGCGGCACCGCCACGAGCAAGGCGGCGAGCATACTTCCGATCCAGCGACGCATGGGAGGATCCTCGGCGGGGAAGGGGAAAGAATCAGTCATAGCAGGATAAAAAGAGACGATCAAGCCCTTAATCCGTAACGGCGCGAGAATGAGAGAAGGATGAAGCGCGTCACGGCTCGGCGGCGAACGGTTCGGCCCAGGGCACGCCGAGGTCGTCGAGGCGGTAGCGCGGCTGGTAGCCGAGGACGCGGCGGGCCGGCTCCAAATCCCAGACGCGCCGTGAACTTTCACCGACGAGGGTGACGATTTCATAGCGGTAAAGCGGCACGGTCAGCGCAGCGAACGAACGCCTCGGCCAAATCGGGCAGCGGGATCTGCTGTGGCCGCACCGGCCGGCGAAGACGTTGCGGATCGCTGATGTCCAAGGGCGCGGCGATGCGCAGCGTGATAACTTCCAGGCCGTGCGCGTCGGCGTAATGGCGGGCGATTTGCTCGGACAGCGCCTTGGTCAAAGCGTAGACGCCGACTGGCCGCGGCGGCGCGTCGCCCGGCACCGGCGCGGCACAGCCGTGGCCCCACACGACCATCAAACTGCTGACGTGGACGATGCGCCGCACGCCCGCGCACCGCGCCGCCTCGAAAACGTGATAAGTGCCTTTCACGTTCACGTCGAAGCGGCGATCGTTGCAAGCGTCGTCTTCGTAAACGCCGCTGTGGCCCGACGCGATGGCGAGATGGAGGACGGCTTCGACGCCGTGCATCGCCGCCGACAGAGCATCCCAATCGAGCAGGTCGGCTTGGAGGCGGCGCGGATCGTCGCCGGGCGGATCGAGGCTGAGCAAACGCAATTCAAAACGCTCCTGGAGCCACGGCAGAACGCCGCGTCCCACCTCGCCCGTCGCTCCCGTCACCAACACCAGCGACATCGGCGATCTCCTTTGTGGCGTAGAACTCCGCGCTCCCCTAGGAGGGGATCATTTTAGTCGGTGCGGCCTGGAAGACGACGGGTCCGTACGCCGCCGCCAGGACACGGCAACGGCAGCGACACCCGTAACGGCGAGGAGAAAAGAAGACGGTTCGGGAACTGCCGCGGGTTGCACGTTCACCAAGGCGCTGATGCTTCCCTCTCCTCCGGCCGCGGGAGGTCCGGGAGGCGTATACGCCGTCAGGCTCACGGTGTAGAGATTGTGTCCGAGGATCAGGCGTTGCCGTGTCGCCGACGTGAAGCGCGTTTGGATGTCCTCGCTCGAAGCGGTGAGGCTGCCGTTGAACACGCCGGAGAAGCGCAAGCTACCCGATTTGCGCGAAGCAACATCGGTCAGAGCGACACCCAAGCTGTACGGCGAATTGGTGAAGTGATACGGTTCGTCGTTGGGGCTTGGAGAGAACAGGAAGGCGGTCAAGTTAACGGCGGTGATGTTGGCAGCGCCGAGAGCGACGCCGGGCGTTCCGCCGGTGATGGTGATGGCGCCCGGCGTGAGCGTGATGCCACCGCTGGGTTTGCTATCGGGACCGAGCGGGTCGGCGCTGATGACGGCGGGTTGGGCGTTCCATTGGTAGCTCCAGGCAATGAGACCGGCCTCCGCCCGCCGGGCCGTCAGAGCGACGAGAAGCAGAGCGATAGCGAAGACAACGCGCCGCGACGGCATGAATGGCTCCGTTCCAAGGACGAGACGAGTCGCGCGGACGGCGCGATGGCGGCTGACGAATGTAAAAGAGTCGGTTCTCGCGGTCAAGTCGGCATATCCGTTACACGCGGCACAGACGGACGCGAATCCGGCGGCGAATGGAGAATCTGGGCAAGCCGCGTCAAGGAGGAGGACTTCTCGCTGTTATATTTTGGCAGAGGCGCGATGGAGCGCGCAAATCATTTCACAACAGGAGAGGTCGTGATGCGCATCGGCGAGTATCTGACCGAACAGCGGATCGACTTCGAGCGGTTGCCTCATGCTCCGGCGTATTCGGCGCACAAGCGGGCCAAGTATCTGCGTCTATCCGGCCATCAGATCGCCAAGTCGGTGCTGCTGTGCGGCCCGACCGGCTACCTTCTGGCAGTGCTGCCGGCGACACATCAGATCGATACGGCGTCGCTTGCCGAGCAGGTGGGCGGCCCGGTACGTCTGGCCACGGATAACGAAATCGCCGAGGTTTTTCGCGATTGCGAATGGGGCGTCGTGCCGCCCTTCGGCGCCCGTTACGGACTCGCCACGCTGCTCGACGACAGCATCGCCGCGGACGCCCTCATCGTGCTGGAGACGCACACGCAGTTTGAGGCGGTGCGGCTGTTGTGCCGCGATTTCGAGCGCCTGGAGAAGCCGCGGCGTCTGCCCTTCGCGCGTCGAGACGCCTAAGGGTCGTCCAAAAACAACTTTCGTTTAGCCGCGAGCCGGAGGCGAGCGCGGGTTCGCGCTCGCCTCCGGCTCGCGGCTAAACGAAAGTTGTTTTTGGACGCTCACCCTTCGCCATTGACCACCTGGATCAGCGCCTGAATGTAACCGAAGGCGAAGGCGAACGCCTGCGCGCCGCCGTTGTCGCCCTCGATGTGCGGCACGTGATCGGGCATAATCATGCCGTCGTAGCCGACTTCCTTGTACACGCGCAGAGCGCGCGGCATGTCCACGTCGCCGTCATCGGGAAACGTCTCCTGGAAGTCGAGGAAACCGCCCTTGATGTTGCGGAAGTGGACGTTGAAAATTTTGCCGCGGTTGCCGAACCAGCGGATCACGTCGTAAATCTGCTCGCCGGGTTTTTCCAGCATCTCGGCCACGGTGCCCTGGCAGAAATTCAACCCATGATACTTGCTCGGCATGATGCCGACGAATTTCTTGAGTCCCTCGACCGACCCCAGGACGCGCTCGACGCCGCGAAAGCCTTTGCCGCGCGGCATGCCGGGATCGTGCGGATGACAACACAAGCGCACTTTGCACTCCTCGGCGGCCGGCACCACGCGCTTGAGGAAATAGGTGATACGTTCCCACATTGTCTCTTCGTTGATCGGTCCGGTTTCTTTCGGCGGCGGTCCCTGCTTGGCCTGACGATAAACGAAGGTGCTGTAGCGTGCGCCGCCGCGTCCGCGCGTACTCTCGGTGCGCACGACGCCGAGGACGGAGAGGTTGTACTTGACGGCGGCAATGCCAGCCTTGGCGGCGTTGCGTATCATCTGACAAATGTTGTCGATCTCGCGGTCGCGCTCGGGACTTTTGCCCATCATAATGTGCGGATACTCGACGCGGCCGATGAGCGAACTGCTCAGCGGCAACGGCACCATGTCGAGCTGGATGCCGAATTTCTCGACGCGCTGCCGCAGCCGCGACAAGCCTTCGACGGACCAGTTGTCATCGAATTGGCGCGACGGCAAAGCACTGCAAATGTGCTTGACGCCCAGCGCGGCCAACACGCGCAGATCGGCGTCGGAGGAGTGATGTTGATGGCCGGCTTTCAGCAGCGATTTGCGCGGCGGCGTCTTTTGTTGTGTTCGTGCGGCGAGCGCCGCGGTGAGCGCCGCCCCAGTGGCGCCGGCAGCGAGAAAACGTCTGCGGTTCATTGGCGCTCCTATGCAAACGGTGAAGGGCGGTGCGGGGAAAGATGGCTTTATCCTATGGACAAAGGCGATCGAGGAACTAGCCGGCTCCGCGCGTGCTTTCGGCGCTCTTGCCCAATTCTTCGAGCATCTCCTGCTGCACAGACAAATAATCCGCCGTCGCCGTCCACGCCGTCACGGCCAACATGCGCTTGTCGGCGGCCCATTCCTGCACGTAAATCTGGGGCGGCGGCTCTTTGAGGATGCGCGTTTCCGCTTGCAAGCGATTTCGTAGCGCCGTCTTCACCGCTTCGAGATCATCGCGCGGATCGACGGGCAGCGTCCATTGCACGCGCCGCGCCGGCAGATAGGTGTTATTGCGCACGGGACCGTTGGTCAGCAGCGTATTGGGCACGGTGATGCGCTGATTGTCCAATGTCTCCAGAACGATGTGAAACGGCAGCATCTCGCTGACGCGGCCGCGCACGTCGCCGACCTCGATGAAATCGCCGATGCGCACGGTGCGGAAAGCCAACAGCAACAAGCCGGAGGCGAAGTTGGCCAACGAGCTTTGCAGCGACAACGCCACCGCCAAGCCCAACGTGCCCAGCAGCGTCAACAGCGACGTCGTCTCCAGGCCAAACTGCTGAAGCACGGCGATCAGCACGATAAGCAGGATGGCCGTGCGCACCGTGTTGACGAGGAACGAGGCGACGGAGGCATCGAGCCGGCTGTGCGGCAGCAGACGGCGCAGCGGCCCGACCAGCAAG
Source organism: uncultured Planctomycetota bacterium (assembly GCA_963835245.1). Lineage (GTDB taxonomy): Bacteria > Planctomycetota > Planctomycetia > Gemmatales > Gemmataceae > JAJPHU01. The sequence continues at coordinate 64,132 of CAWIEZ010000008.1, read as the reverse complement.
CGATTGGCGATCCAGCCCAGTAGCAAGATCAGCACGGAACCGGCTACGGGCCTGGCATACTCCCATATCCATGCGTTCTCCCGCGTCCATGCTTTGACGTGTTGCCAATCGAACATAGGTCGCTTCCTATTCGACGCGGCGAAGCCAGACGCGATTGCTGTGAAACGTGCTTTGTCCGGCCAAATCGGCCAGCGCGTCGGAGGTCGTCCAGTTGACGTTCCTTCCGCCGTCGCGCTTGGCCCAGCGTCCTTTCGGCGACACGACGACGCCCCGCCGCGTGGCATCGGTGACGACGGCCCGTAGACGGCAGGAGCCACGGCCGTTGTAAACAAGGACCGTATCACCGTGATCGATGCCGCGCCGTGCCGCGTCGGACGGATGGATCTCGACGAACGGCGAGCCGGCGTTTTTCAACAATCCCGCTTGATTGGCCAGACTGCTGCTGACGAAATGGTGCGATGCGGGTGTCAGCAATTGCAGTGCCTCATCGAGCGGGAAATCCGCCTCGCCCTGCCGCACGCCGCCGTCGTCCTCATCGTCGCGGAATCGACCGGGGAGAGGATCGATGCCTTTGTCGGCCAGCGACTGCGCGAACAGTTCGACCTTGCCGCTGGCCGTGGGAAATCGGCCATCGGCGAAGGGGATCGGCTCGTCCAGCTTCATCGGCAGCGCTCCCTCGGTTTTCAGCCGGGCCAGCGTAATACCGCGCAGCGACGGCGACTTTTCGGCCGTCGCCGCCAGCACTTCTTCGATCACTTCGTCGGCGCTCTGGTGCAACCACGGTTCTTCAAAACCGAGGGCGGAGGCGAGCAGCCCCATCACTTCCCAATCGCTCTTGCACTCGCCGCGCGGCGCGATCGCCGGATGATTGTAGGTCAACAGCGACGTGCCATACGCCTTGTGCAGATCCGTCTGTTCGAGCTGCGACGGGGCCGGCAGCACGATGTCGGCATAATCGGCGGTGTCCGTGAGAAACAGCTCGTGAACTACCGTGAACAGATCGGGACGCCGTAAACCTTCGACGATGCGCCCGGCGTTGGGACTGGAAGTCGCCGGATTGGCGCCGAAGACATACAAGGAACGAATCGGCGGATCTTGCACTTCGCCGAGCAGAGCCATGCCGAGACGATTCATGTTGATGCTGCGTCCCGGCGGCGGACACTCGCGCCAATGGTTGATCGCTTCGTCGTCCCATTCAAGATAATCGCTGGTGCTGTACGCCAGTCCGCCCCCAGCAACGCCGTACTGTCCGGTCAAAGCCGGCAAGGCACAGACGGCCCGCACATTCTGTCCGCCGTTGCGATTGCGATTGAGGCCGTCGTTGATTTTGATGAGACCAGGCCGCCGCGTTCCATATAGCCGTGCCAGTTTGATGATGTCTGTTTCCGGCAATCCCGTGATGTCGGCGGCGCGGCGCGGCGGATATTCGGCCAACCGTTCGCGCAGCAGCGGCCAGCCGACGGTGTGTTCTTGCAGCCATGCCTCATCGTGCAGACCTTCGGCGACGAGAACGTGCGCCAGCCCCATCGCCAACGCACCATCCGTACCGGGGCGCGGCGCGACGTGCCAATCGGCTCCTTGCGCGGTCTGCGTGCGGCGCGGATCGATGACCACGACTTGACAACCGGCATGCTGCGCCTGTCGTAAAAACGGCATGAAATGCGGCGCCGTGCAGACGGGATTGTGGCCCCACAGGAGAACCAAGCGGCTGGCGAGAATGTCGCTGTACAGCGGACTCCAGCTTTTGCCGATGGTGGCCCGGACAGCCGTAAAGGTGGCGGCGCAACAAATCGTCCGCTTCAGCCGGCTCGCGCCCAACCGATTCCACAGCCGCGCACTCGACACGACCATCTGCACCAAGCCGAGCGTACCGCTGTAGCTGTACGGCAGGATCGCTTCACCGCCCGACTCGGCGAGGATCGTCTTCCAGCGCCCCGCGATTTCGGCAATCGCTTCCTCCCAGCTGATGCGCTGCCATTGTCCGCCGCCTTTGGGACCGACACGCCGCAGCGGATACAGCAAGCGATCGGGGTGATAGACGTGATTCAGATAGGGCCGGACCTTGGCGCACAGCCAGCCGCGCGTGACGGGATTATCGGCATCGCCGCGGATGAGGACGGCCTGGCCGTCTTCGACTTCGGTGACGATGCCGCAGGTATCGGGACAATCGTGCGGGCAAGCCCCGCGAATGCGCAGACGCTCCATGTCAGACGAAGCCTCATTGGGATTGCGTGCGGTAAAAGTTACCCTGACATCATATTCATTTCTTCGCACGAAGTCGTTGCCGCGCTCTCTCCCACTCTCGATGCAACGAGTGCGCAGCGTTGCAACGACAACGAATCGCGCGACGCAACCACTTACGCTGTCTCCCTCTAAGTCGTTGCAACCGCGCACGCCGTTTCGGCTTGCCTGGCAATCCCTCTCGACTTCCACGCAGTCCGGCGGTCTAATCAACCAGAGGCACGGAGGTTTCCCATGCCGCACCAGCGTTTCGATATGGGCAGCAAATGGCTGCTGCACCATCAGGGCAAAGGCGCCCTCCTCGTGGGCGGCTTCAAAGACGTGCGCCGCATCGAGCCGATGCCCGGCGAGATCGTCCAGAACCGCAAGTACCCCGATGGACTTCTGCGCGTCTATCTCGCCGGCCAGCGCAAGCCGCACCACGTCTTGATCGAGGTCGCAACCTACTCGGAGGAGCGAGCCTTACAGCAGGCGCTGGACGATTTGACGCTATCGTACCAGACGCTGGGCCACTTACCGGAACTGCTGATGCTGGTTTTGCGACCGAAGGGGAGATTCCGGATCAGCGGCCGGCATGAGGTGCGGAGCAAGCTGGGGCTGTCGCGGCTGGAGGCCGAGTGGAAGCCGGTCGAGTTGTGGACCTTGCCCGCGGCGGAGTACCTAGCCCAAGGCGACGTTGGCGTGACGCCGTGGGTGCCGCTGATGCACTTCGACGGCCCGCCCGACTCGCTGCTGGAGCGCTGTGCCGAGAAGATCGAGCGCGAGGCCCATGCCAAGGACAGGGCCGATCTGTTGGCGGTGTCGCAGGTACTCGGGGAGCTAAAGTTCTCCCTGCCGCTTCTGGCCGAAATTTTTGGAGGAGAGAAGACTATGTTTGAATCGCCGCTGCTCCAGAAGATGATCGCGGAACGGTTGCACAAGGCCATCCAGAAAGTCCTGAAGGCTCGCTTCGGCTCCGTGCCGCGGGATGTGGCGCGACTCCTCGGCGAAATTCTCGACGAAGAGAGGTTAACCACCCTCAATGTTCTCGCGGCCCAGTGTCCCGACCTGGAAGCATTCCGCGAAGCCCTCTTGCCGTGAAAGGTCCACTGACTGCATGCGAGGCGCCGGGGCTGCTGCGCCGCTTCGCGGCGGGAAAAAAGAAAGACGTAATAGCAAACAAGCGGATACTAATTCCTCGCGCCGGCAACCAACACAATGCGAAAGCCGGTGACGTAGCTGCGAACGCCGGGCGTACCGTAGTCGCGGTAGGCGGCGCGGCAGTTCCTGCCGATATTGCAAAAGGAACCGCCGCGCACAACACGGCGCTCGGTATTTTCCGGTCCCTGCGGATTTTGCCGAGGACTCCGCTTGTAGTATCCCGCATCGTACCAGTCGGCGCACCATTCCCGAACATTCCCGTGGAGATCGTACAGGCCGAGAGGATTGTGAGGATAGCGACCAACTTTGGTCGTGCGATCGAGCCACGGTCCCTCGGGCGCGCCGCCGAAAGGGAAGTTGCCGTCAAAGTTGGCCTGGGTGGAAGATAGAGAATTGCCAACGTGGAACGACGGCGAAGGGCTTTTGAATAATTGCCCGCCTCGACAAACGTATTCCCATTCCGCCTCGGTCGGCAAGCGGTACACCCGCCCCTTGGCCTTTTCTTCGGGCCGCTCCGAGAGCCGGCGGCAAAACTCCACGGCATCCTCCCAAGAGACCATCTCCACCGGGAATTGGCGCGTGTCCATGCCCTTTACCCTGTCCTTGCCGCTGCCCGTGGACGAGAAGAAGCTGGGGTTCTCGCCCATGACACGCTTATACTGCTCCTGCGTCACCTCATAAACGCCCACGTAGAAAGAGCGGGTGATCTCGACCTCGTGTTGATGCTCGTCGTCGCGGCGATCCTCTTCATCGGGCGGCGAACCCATGAGGAAGGTGCCTGGCTTGACGAGTACAAGCTTCATCCCGATGGAGTTGATGATCGGGGGCGGCAACGTGGCTGACTTCCCCTCCGCCACTTCCTTGGACCCCTCTGATGTCTTCACTTTGGCGTCGCCGCCCAACCACATCCCCAACAACGCCACCAGTAACACTCCCACACCGATGCCGCCGCCAAGCAGCCATGTTTGCCGCAACCACGGCTTCCGCCCCGACAGCCGGCGCGGGCGAATCACTGCGCTTCGTCGCGGCGGGGCGAACGTGATGTCGCCTTCCGTCAGCGCCTCCCAAGCGACGGCAGGAGGCGACTCCGGCACCGGCGGCGACGCTTTCACAGGAGCGGCCGGCGCCGGCGGACTCTCGATTTTCACCGCCTTCATCACAACCGGCTCTTTCGCCGTACCCATCGACAACTCCGGCGACGACTTCGGCCTCGCCCCCTGCTTGACGAACGGAGCCAACGCTTGCACTACTTCCAGCGGTGTCTGATAACGCTTGGCCGGGTTCTTGGCCATCATCTTGCGCACCACCGACGCCAACTCCACCGGAACCTCCGGACGAGCCAAATTCAGCAGTTTCGCTTCCTGCATCTGATGAGCCACCAAGATAGCCCCCAGACTGCTGGCGCTGAACGGAGGACGACCGGACAACAAAAAGTACAGCGTGCAACCCAAGCTATAGATGTCGGCGCGGATGTCGGCTTTGGCCGCGTCCAAGGTCTGCTCCGGAGCAATGTAATCGGGCGTACCCAGCATCTTGCCCTCGCCGGTCAGGCTGGCGTCGTCCGTCTTCTCACGCATCACCTTGGCCAAACCGAAATCGAGTACCTTGACGATATGTTTTCTACCTTCGCGGGCCAGGATCAGGTTTTGCGGCTTGATGTCGCGGTGAACCATCCCCTTCTCGAAAGCATGTTGCAGTCCCAACGCCGCCTGCTGCACGTAGAAACAGGCGTGCGCGATCGGCAGCGGTCCTTGCGATTTCACGATGGCAGCGAGGTCTTCGCCTTCGATGTATTCCATAGCGAAGGCCAGCAGTTCGCCGATTTGCAGAGCATGATAGGCGCCGACGACATTGGCATGACTGAGCTTCGCCGCCGAACGGATTTCGCGGAGGAAGCGTTCGACGGCGCCGGGGTGATCGAGCAACGTCTTGTTGACCACTTTGAGGACTTCGAGTCGATCCATGAGTTTGTTCTTGGCCAGATAGACGACGCCCATGCCGCCGCGGCCCAGTTCGCGGACGATCTGGTATTGCGGATTGTTGGCCAATTCGGGCGGCAGATGGGGGATCGGCATAAGAGAAAGTCCCTTTTGAGGACAAACATCTCACGAAATAATACGGCTCCGTCCAACAAGTCGCCGGCTTCTTCCCGCAAGCGTTTGAGGATGCGCGTAAATGTTCTCCGGACATCTTATTCTTTTCTTCGCTCGAAGTCGTTGCCGCGTCCGCGCTGATCCTGGAGTCAACGACGGCGCGGTGTCGGGAAAAGCGGTATGAAACTTGCCTCGTAGATTCGACACCTTGCGTTGCCGGTCCTTGCTGGGTGGTTAGCTGGTTAACCACCCAACCGCCCAGCAAGGACTGGCGGAGTTTGCTCATCCAAAAGGAGTTTTCCGATGTCCACTGCAATCGCTTCGCCTCCGAGGCACCGTCCTTCGTCCCGGTCAATGGATCGGCCGGCGCCTTCCATCAATGTCGGCGACAAGGAGCGTTTGTTTTCCATCCTCGGCGGCGGCGCCCTGGGGCTATTCGGTCTGTCGCGTTTCTCGCTGGGCGGTTTGGCTCTCGCCGCCGTGGGCGGATCGTTGGTCTATCGCGGCATGAGCGGCCATTGCTCCTTGTATCAGTCACTCGATATCAGCACGGCCACGCCGCGCGGTCCCGCCACCAGCGTCCGCGCCGGACACGGCGTCAAGGTTGAAGAGAGCATCATCATCAACCGCGATGCCGCTACGCTCTGGCGTTTCTGGCGCAAGTTGGAAAACGTCGGACGCTTCATGCAACACCTGGAGTGCGTCGAAGAACACGATGAGCGGCGTTCGCGATGGGTGGGGCACGCCCCGCTGGGCTACACGCTTGCCTGGGAAGCCGAAATCATCAATGAGAAAGAGAACGAATTGATCGCCTGGCGTTCGGTGGACGGCAGCGAAGTGGATACGGCCGGCTCGGTGCATTTCCACGAGTTGCCGCACGGACGCGGGACCGAAATGCGTGTCGCTCTCAAGTACGACGCTCACTCGGCTCAACTGGCCGCGCCGCTGGCTCGGCTGATGGGTTCGTCGCCGCGCCAGCAAATTCACGAGGATCTGCGGCGTTTCAAGCAAGTCATGGAAACCGGCGAAGTCGCTACTACCGAAGGCCAACCGCGCGGACAGTGCAAGTAACATCTCTTGGCGAACCGGCAGCGTTAGCTGCCGGGTTGGAAACACCCGGCAGCGTTAGCTGCCGGTTCGCCGCAGCGAGGAGAATCGGACCATGAAAGCCGTTTGCTGGTGCGGCACCGGACGCATGCACGTCGAGAACGTCCCACAACCGCGCATTCTCAATCCGCGCGATGCCATCGTGCGCATCACGCTGACCGCCATCTGCGGCTCGGACCTGCATTTGTACGATGGCTTCATTCCGACGATGCAAAAGGGCGACATCGTCGGCCACGAATTCATGGGCGAAGTCGTCGAGGTCGGTTCGGGCGTGGCCAATCTCAAGCCCGGCGATCGCGTCGTGGTGCCGTTCACCATCTCGTGCGGACGCTGCTTCTTCTGCCAAAAACAGATGTATTCGGTCTGCGATAATTCTAATCCCAACGCCGGGATCGCCGAGACGCTGTACGGTTACTCCGGTGCCGCCCTGTTCGGCTATTCGCACATGATGGGCGGTTATGCCGGCGGTCAGGCCGAGTTTGCCCGCGTGCCCTTCGCCGACGTGGGGCCAATTAAGGTTCCCGACGAACTCCGCGACGAACAAGTTCTGTTCTTGTCCGACATTTTGCCCACCGCTTACCAAGCCGCTCTCTATTGCAATATCGAACCCGGCGATACCGTCGCCGTCTGGGGCTGCGGCCCTGTGGGTTTGCTCACCATCAAATGCGCCTATTTGCTCGGCGCCGAGCGCGTTCTCGCCATCGATCGTTTTCCCGAACGGCTGCGCATGGCCCGCGAGAAGTGCGGCGCCGACACGATCGACTATCAGCGGATCGACGTAAGCGCGGCGCTCAAGGAAAAGACGGGAGGACGCGGACCCGACGCCTGCATCGACGCCGTCGGCCTGGAGGCGCACGGTCCCGGCATCCTCGGCACTTACGACCGCGTCAAGACGATGCTGATGCTGGAGACCGATCGCGCTTACGCGCTGCGGCAGGCCATTCAAACGTGCCGTAAGGGTGGCCGAGTCTCCATCCCCGGCGTCTACGGCGGCCTAATCGACAAGATGCCGATGGGCGCGGCGTTCGCCAAGGGGCTGACCATGCGCATGGGGCAAACGCACGTTCAGAACTACATGAAACCCCTGCTCGAACTGATCCGCAAAGGATCAATTGATCCATCGTTCCTCATCACCCACCGCGCCCGCCTCGACGAGGCGCCGCGTCTGTATGAGATATTCAAGCACAAGCAGGACGAGTGCATTAAAGTGGTGCTGCGGCCGTAGCGACGGTTTTGCCGGTTAGCGACGCTTCGCAGAAGCGTCGGCGAATTTCGACGCTTCGCAGAAGCGTGGCTAACCGGCATTATCCCTAGGCATGTAATCTCTCTTCTCAACAATGCGCACAAGGCGTCTCACGTTTCCCCCTTCCACGCAGGGAAAGAAAAAGAGTCGGCCGGCAACACAAGCCCATCCATATTCGCACATCCGAACTTGTTGATCCATTAATCTTTCCGCCTTTCCATACATCTGCTTGAGCATTGTTCGCCTCTATCTTCCGCGTCGGGGCGGCACATATTTTGCCTATCTTTCTTAAACTCCCCAAGTGGGGAAAATTTGGAAGTGGTAATCTCGGTACTTCGCTCAGAGGAGGTTCAGGCAATGTTTAGTATGGTGTTGATGGCAGCCCTGACGACGGGAAGCGACCTACCGGACTTCGGCCGTCGCGGTGGCTGTCACGGTTGTTACGGCGCATGTTATGGCGGCATGGGCTACGGCGGCTGCTATGGCGGGGGCTACCGAATGGGTTACGGCGGCTGTTACGGCATGGGCTGGGGCGGCTGCTACGGCGGCGGCTACCGGATGGGCTACGGCGGCTGTTGGGGCGGTTGGGGCGGCTGCTACGGCGGCGGTTATGGGATGGGCTATGGTGGCGGCTATGGTGGCGGCTATGGCGGTGGCTACGGCGGCTATGGCATGGGCTGGGGCGGTTACGGCATGGGCTGGGGCGGCGCCTCTCCCGTGATCGGCGGCTATGGCTATTCGCCGCTCATTTCCACACCAATAATCTCCAATCTGGGCACGCCGACCTTTGGCAACAATGGAGCCATTCTCAATCCAGGGACCACCCAATCGTTCTATCACAACGGCGGCGCTGTCAACGCGGCCAATGAGGCGACCGTTATCGTGCATTTGCCGGCGGCCGCTACCTTGACCATTGATGGCCAGCCGACGCAATCGCGTTCGGTCCGGCGCGTCTTCCACACGCCGCCGCTTGAGACAGGCAAGACCTACACCTACACGCTCCACGCAGAAATGAATCGCGATGGCCGCTTCGTCAACACCGAGAAGACCATCGAAGTGCGGGCGGGACAGACGACCGAACTGACGTTGAACGTCGGCGAGGCCAACCGCGCCGCCAACGTGATCGATGACAATAACGGCGAGCAGACCGCACCGGCGCAGCCGCGGCGGACTCCGCCGATCAATTCGACGCCGGCGCCGCGCTCGTTCCCCACGCCGCCGCGCGATCGTTAAAAGACAGTAACTTTTTGCCCACCAGCTCGGAGCGCCAGCGACGGGTTGCCCAAACCCCTCGCTGGCGCTCCAGGCTAGTCGCTCCTTCTGCTCGTGCCTGTTACTAATTTCCTTCTTGTGCGGCGGATTGCGAAGAGCGCAGCCGCTCCAGCGCGTGAACGGCCGCCTTGCGCAAATCGGGATCGGGGTCGCGCAACAAAGGCGTGAGGTCGGCGATAGATTGAGATGCGGCCAAGGGGCCGAGATTGCCCACGGTGCGCACCGCCGACCAGCGCACGAAGCGATCCGGATCGTGTAGAGCGCGCGTCAGAGCCGGCAGAGCCGGCAAGGCCAACGAACCCGATGTTTCCAGGACATCCAAAGCGCTGCGGCGCACGCGGACATCGGCATGTGCCAGCGATTGCGCCAATCCCGGCAGCGCCTGATGCAGCAACTCCCTCAGCAATTTTTCATCAGCCCCTTCGCGGCGCGCGGCGCAGCGGCGCAGCCAGCGATCCCGCGCGACGCCCAATTCCTCCAGGGCTTTGTGAGTCAAAATCCGCGTTTCCGGATCGTTATCGTGGATAAAGCGTTCGAGCATCGGACCTTGATCGCGCAGCGCCGACAACAGCGGACGCAACTCCTCGTACTCGGCTTGCAAAGGTCGAGGAGCGGACGGTTCGTCGCTCGCCGACGGTTGGCCCATCAACCGGGTCAGGGCGGCGCAGGCGAGACCGATGGTTTCCAGACAACGGCGGCGAACTTCCGGCCGCACGTCGTCGAGTCCCGTATGCACCGCGGGCAAGACGGTAGATGCCATCAAAACCAACTCGTTACGCTGAGCCGGGCGAAGGACGAGGCCCGGTCCGCCGCCCATTTGAAGAGCATTCTGAAGCAATAGCGCGAAGCTATCGGCGGCGGCGCGGCGCAGTTCCGCATCCTCGGCGTGGAGCAGTTCGCTCAAGACCGGCACGGCGACGAACACCGGCGGCTCGATCTGGGCCAGGGTGCGAGCAGCGAGGCCGCGCAGGCGCGGCGATCCCTGAATGACGACATCGGCCAATTGCGGAGCGAAACCGCTAACGAGCGTCAGCGGCTCGTTTGTGCCGCGCGCCAGCTCGGCCATTCGGCCCAGCATCTCCATCGTGGCGGCCGCGCTGGCCGGATCGCTCCAGTGTAAGATACTTCGCACGGCGGTGCGGAACCCATCGATCACTGCCGCCTCGTTGGCCCGATCGACCGCTGCGGTCTGCTCATCAGTGGAGGGCGCGCGCCATTCCGTTAGGGAGACGGCGCCTTGCCAATCCGCCAACGAATGCAGTTGCGCCAAACACTGCTTGAGGGTGCGATCGCGCAGCGCCGGATTCGGATAGGTCATTTGTAGGGCACGGCGGAGGCGGGCGACGGCTTCGCTCTCCGCTTGCTGGCCCCCCACGCCGCCGACCATTACGACAAGGCAAAATGCGGAAGGCAAAAGGCAAAATGAGTCCCGCATGGCAAAAGATACCGTCATTGTTTAGCGACGCTTCGCAGAAGCGTCGGAAGATTGCGACGCTTCTGCGAAGCGTCGCTAAACGATAAGACTCCTGCACGCCGGAGAGCCGCATAGCGAATCGGCAAGCCGCATGAAAGTCCAGTTTGTCCGTCGCGGCTTGGACAATCGGTCTTGACCTGTCCGCCAGCCGCGGCTATAGCCGCTCCGCTTTTCCATCCGAACCTTGAGTGAAAGAAAAGACCAAAGTTTCCCAACCGCGCTCTTGGATCGGTCGAAGCGGGGTGGAAGGAATGGGGGACGGCCCGAATGGTTGTTCGTTAGCGATTGAGAGGGAAGAAAGGGAACCACTTGTCTTTCTTGCCGAGCAACGAAGCAACTGTTCCGGGGAGGGGGGATGTAAGCAATGAAGGAGGCCATGGTGGCTAGGGCACAGAAGCGAAAATGGATCGATCTCGTCGCGGGCCTTCTCGTGGGAGCGGCGGCGCAACCGTTGGCGTTGCTGGCCGGCCCGGACAGCGGCCTCGCCTCCTTGCCGGCGTTTACGCAGCGCGGCGAGCAGGTGGTCGCTCAACTGGGCGGCGGCTCTTCGCGCGCTCGCACGGCACTCAACGCCGCCATCGACGCCGAACGACTCGGCGATCTCGATAAGGCCGCCACGCTCCTCCGCGAAGCGCAGGCGCGGGCCAACGATCTGACGACCGACGAACGGCGCGAGTTGGATCGCCGTCTCGCCGCCAACGCTTTGGCGCTGCAGGCCCGGCGCGAGGCCCGCGAGCAGATCGGCTTGGCCAAGTCCGCCTTGCAGCATGGCCGATCCGCCGACGCCGCCGCCTTGGTCAAAAAGATCACCGCCAACGAATTGTATCTCAGCGCCGCGGATAAACAGCAGTTCCAGGCGCTGTGCCAGGGCTTGCACGTGCAGTCCGCCGACGTCCCGGCGGGTGAGGGCAATGCCGCCGCCCTGGCCGCCAGCAAGATCAAGCAAGCCCGCGCCGAGTTGGCCCGCGCCGCCCTGGATACCGCCGAAGCGCTGGCCCTCGAAGCGGAGCAGCTGCACGTCCCCGTTTTGCCGTGGCAAGATTCGCCGCGCAAACTCTTGGCCGATGTCGAGAAGGCGCGCAAGGACGCCAAGACTCTGCTGCTGGCCGCTCGCGCCGCTTTGCAACTCGGTAGTCTCGAGCGCACGAGCAATACGCTCATTCCGCCGAGAAATTGGCGTCGCCGTTCACCTTCATGATGGGCGACTCGCCCGCCAACGTGCTTAAGGAAATCCAGACGGCCCGCGGTCCGGCTCCCGCTCCCACAGGGGCCGCCGCTCGCCCTACCGCCTCCGACAGCCGAGTAGCGGCCAATACCGAGAAGGCGCCGCGCCCTGGTGCGCCGACGGCCGGCAAGCGCTGATTCGCGGCGATGTCGTCCAGGCACGCAAGTGCGCCGAACAAGCATCCCATCTGCATGCCGATCTCCAATGGAACGAGGACAATCCGGCGCGTTTGTTGGAGGACATTCCGCACACCACCGCCAAGGCGCCGAAACGCCAGCGGGGCAGCGGCGCCAGCGTCACCATCAAGACCAAGGAAGAAGCGCTCGCCCTGCTCCAGCAAGGACGCGAGCAACTCGTCAAGGGCGAGGTGGACGAGGCCAACAAGACGGCCGCTCGGCTCCGCGCCGCGGGGCACATTCACTGGGGGTTGTTCTTCGAGGACACGCCCGATAAGTTCCAGGCTGACGTCGATCATGCGCGCTTGCAGCGCAACAAGGACCAGTCCGTCGAACTGCTCGCCGAGGCGCGGCGTCGCTTCGACAAGAAAGACTACGACGGCGCCGAGAAACTGGCCCATGAGGCGCAAATCAAGCACGGTACGTACAGCATTTGGGATCTCGGCGATCGTCCCGTTAAGCTGTTGGCCGACGTGCAGTCGGCGCGTCAGAAAGCACGCCGCATCAAGTTGCCCGATCCGCCGACCAAGCCGACCGAGGTGGCGGATCTGAGTCACGGCCCGCTGGCGGCCAAGGGTAGCAACGTCATCGCACAGAATTACGCGCCGAACACGGTCGCCGCGCCGCCTCCGCCGATACCGGCGGCTAGTTCCACCGTGACGCCTGCCTCCTTCAACGCTCCCCAGCCGGCCATTGGCGTCTCGCCAGCCGCGGCAAGTGGAACCGGCACCGCGCCGGCCGCTAAAGCCGCTCCCCAATCGACCAATGTTGTTTCGCTGGTCGCTAAGGCCGTTTCGTCAACGACCAAAACCGATTCGTCGGCCGCTAAGGCCGATCCGCACTCGGCCGAGGCCGACAAAGCTCGCCATTTGTTGAAAGAGGCGCGGCAGGCTCTCAAGGAAGGCGCATCCGCCAAGGCGCGGTTGATCGTCGATCGCGTCTGCGACATGCACGTCAAGTTTATGCCGGGCGACGATACGCCGGCCAAAGTCTACAGCGACATCAATCGTGCCTGGCCTCGTCCGCCGATGAGCGGCCGAGGCATGCCGATGGACACGGCCGTCCATTCCGCGGAGTCGGCGCCGACCGCCCTGGAGGGGGATACCTTCGCCGCCTTGACGCACGCTCGCCGGCTCGTAGCCGAGGCGCGGCACCTTGCAGCGACAAAATCGGCTCCTGGAAGCGCGCGACAAAGTCAACGAGGCTCTGCGGCTCGGCGTCTCCTTCCGCCCGACGAAGAGACGCCCAACCAGATCGCTCAGCAAATCGCTTTCCTGGCGCGGCAACGCATTGACAGCCTGATTCATCATGCCGGCGAAGTCCTCCGCTATGGAACGCAGCCGCCGCAGACGCGCTGCCAGGAAGCCGAACGCGATCTCGCTCAGGCTCGCCAGTTGGCCGTCGCCTTCGGCCAGGATATGCAGCCCATCGAAGCCACGCTGCGCATGGTCCAGCAACTGCGCACGACCGGCAACGCCGCCCTGGTCGTCACCCAACCGGAGTCCAACGGCATGCTGCCGCCCAGCAGCCTCGATAAAAACGATCCCCTGACAGCCCGCGGCGCCAGCAAGGGAGCCAACTTGCTCGATCAGGCTCGTCTGGAGCTTCGCAGCGGCGAGACGGCCAACGCGCGCCGTTTGGCCGAGGAAGCCGTCAAGCTCGGAGCCGGCGAGGTCGGCCTAGCCGTCTTGCGCAGCATCGACGCCGAGGAAAGCGCCCAGAACCGCCGAAGCGCCAACCGCCGCTTCGATGAGGCTCTGCAAGCATACCGACACCGCGACTATCGCCGCGCCGGCTTGATGCTGGGAAGCATCGATAGCAAACAGCTCGACGACGGACGGCAAGCTCGGCTGCGCGAGATGATCGATACGCCGCAGATGCGGCCCAACACGGGCGGCGCGGCCATCGCTCTCACCGCCGGTCGCCAGGCGGGCATTGTCCCCGGCGAACCGGCAGCGTCAGCTGCCGGGTTGAACCACCCGGCAGCTAACGCTGCCGGTTCGCCGAGCGGCGCGGGACACGCCCGCGCCAGCGATGACGCCGGCCAATCGCTGCTGGCGCAGCACGCAAGCCATGCGCGAAGTCAAGTTCCAACAACTCCGCTCCGAAGGACTGACCATCCAGTCGCAGGCCCTGGACCGCTTCCGCATCGGCCAGACCAACGCCGCCGTGGACATGCTCCAGGATTATCTGACGCGGCTGTCGGAGGAGCAGCTCGATCCCGGTCAATTCTCCTTGTTGCGCCGGCCGATCGACTCGCGCCTGCAACAGTTCCAACTTCTCAAAGCCCAGGCCGAACTGACCAACAATCGCTTCGATGAGAGGTCCCGGTCGGTGAAGAGCGATCTGCTCAAGGCCAAAAACGCCGAGCAGGTCAAGCAGAAGAACGTCGCGCAGCTGATGAAGCAGTACAACGAGTTGTACAAAGAAGCCAAGTACACTGAGGCGGAAATGGTGGCTCTGCGCGTCAAGGAACTGGACCCGGATAATCCGATGGCCACCGCCGCCATCACCATGGCCAAGTTCCATCGCCGCAACGACGAGTACGAAAGCAACAAGGAGAGCAAGAAAGACTTTTTCCTCAATGCGATGAACGATACGGATAAACTGGGACCGCCGGAGGCCATCACCAATGACATCACTTACTCGAAGGACCAGTCGCGTCTCCAGGCGATCCGCAACCGCAAGACGCTGGAAGGCATCCCGCTGCCGCGCAACACCGCCGAAGAGCGCAACATCGAGCGCAAGATGACGGAGCCGGTGACGCTCAGCTTCGCCAACCAGTCGCTGCGCGAGATCATCGACTACATTCGCGGCGATCACGGCATCAACATCTTCGTCGATGAGCCGGCTCTGGCCGAGAAAGGCATCACCCTGGATTCGCCGGTGACGATCAAACTGGAGAATATCTCTCTCAAATCGGGTTTGAAGCTGCTCCTGAATCTGGTGCATCTGACCTACGTGGTGGCCGACGACGTACTGAAAATCACCACGGAGGAGCAGGCGCGCGGCAAGCTGGAGCAGAAGGTCTATCAAGTGACCGATCTGGTTATCGCGTGGAGAATTTCGGCCAAGTCGGCGTCACGCCGGAAGCGCAGCTAGGCATGGTGACGGTCAACCGCATGACGGATCAGACGGCGACCGCAGCAGCAGCAGACCATGACGGGCATGCTGGGCGGTCAGCCGGTCGGCCTGCCTGGCCGGCGGCTCGATGGCCAACGCCAGCCCAAGCTCCGGTTTCGCCGCCGATCCGCGGCGGCGGCAACGTGCAGGTGATCAAGAATCGGTCGCAGACGCATGAAGACATGCTCATCAAGCCTCATCACCAGCACCATCGCGCCGCACAGCTGGGCCGATCATGGGCGGGCCGGGCACCATCGATTTCCATCCCATGACCAACGCCCTGGTCGTCAATCAAACGCCCGACATCCAGGATCAGGTTCAGGATCTGCTCAACGCCCTGCGGCGGCTGATCGATCAAGAAGTGGCCGTCGAGGTCAAGTTCATCAGCATCGCCGAAGATTTCTTCGAGCGTATCGGCGTCAACTTCAACATGAACATCGTCAACAACAGCCGTAAGGCGCACGCAGTACATGCCGCAATTGATCACCGGCCAGTTCGCCCAGCCGGGCTACGTCAACTCCTTCAACCCCGGCGGCTTACTGACCGGTCTCACGCCGGCCGGCACGCTGACGAGCGATCTGAACATCCCCATCACGAACACGACCTATCCGCAGGCCATTCCGCCGTTCGGCGGCTACCCCGGCGTTCCCGGCTACGGCGGCCTGACGCTCGGTCTGGCTTTCCTCAGCGACATTCAGGTGTTCCTGTTCATGGAGGCCGTCCAGGGCGACACCCGTACCAACGTCATGCAGGCGCCCAAGCTGACGCTGTTCAACGGTCAGACGGCCACCCTGGCCGTCCAGGACTTCCAGTTCTTCACCATCGGCGTCAGCGTGGTCAACGGCGGATTTGGCCAGCTGGTTTATAATCCGCTCACCTCGTTGTTCCCCTTGGGCATCACACTTGACCATCCAGGCCGTCATCTCCGGCGATCGCCGCTTCGTGCGTATGTCGTTGACGCCGAGTTTGGCCAACGTGGTCAACGGCGAGGTCAATTTGTTCCCGGTGGTGACGCCGATCTTCCCGTTGTTCGACGGCACGGCGACCGGCCAGCCGGTGGTCTTCACGCAGTTCATCCAGCAACCGCGTCTGACGCGCATCTCGGTGATGACGACGGTGGCCGTGCCGGATGGCGGCACCGTACTGATGGGCGGCTTGAAGCGTCTGTCCGAGGGACGCAACGAGTTTGGTCCGCCTGTCATCAGCAAGATCCCCTATCTGAGCCGTCTGTTCCGCAACATCGGTTACGGACGGTCGGCGGAGAGCTTGCTGCTGATGGTGACGCCGCGCATCATCATCCAGGCCGAAGAGGAAGAGAAGCAGACCGGCTACGTCGCGCCGGCCAACGTCGCCCCGTGATCGCTTCGTCGCCAGGTTGTAGGGTGGGTCTCGCTGCGCTCGACCCACCCTACAACTTGTCTTCTTCTCGTGGACGGCGGCGCTGCCTTGCGTTACCCTACACGGTGGGTAAATCGCTCCCTCGCTCGCCGCGTGACAATGTCTACCGCTTCGCTGCGCTGTCCGCACTGTCAGACCCCTTGCCCGCCCGTCGCGCAAACAGGGGAAGGGAAGATTATTTGCCCGCACTGCCGGCAACCCCTCCTCGACTCGCCCTCGGAGGACGCCTCCTCCAAACGCTCTTCGCCGTGGTGGTGGCTCTCCGATCAACCCTCCGCCTCTTCCCTGCCCGCGACCCTTCCTTGGCAGGAGTACGGCCCGACCGATGCGGAAACGGTTGGCGGTGTCTGGAAGCCCGGCGATGTCATTCTCGATCTTTACGAGGTGCGCGAAGTGTTCACCAGCGGCGGACGCGGACTCGTCTACCGCGTCCGCCATCGCGGCTTGGAACATGGACTTGGCCGTCAAGTGTCCGCGGCCGGAGTTTTTCCAAAGCGAGCAGGACAAGGCCGACTTCGAGCAGGAAGCGGAAACGTGGGTCAAGCTCGGTCTGCATCCGCACTTGGTCGCCTGTCACTACGTCCGCCGTCTCGATGGCATTCCGCGCGTCTTCGCCGAGTACGTCGCCGGCGGCAGTTTGGCCGAGTGGATTCGCTCGCGGAAGCTCTACGCCGGCGGCCCGACGCGCGGCGCTCGAGCGCATTCTCGACATCGCCATTCAGTTCGCTTGGGGTTTGCAGCATGCCCACGAGCAAGGACTGGTGCATCGCGATGTCAAGCCGGGCAACGTGCTGATGAGCAGCGAAGGCATCGCCAAGGTCACGGACTTCGGCATGGCCAAGGCGCGGCTCCTCCGTCTTGACCGTGCCCGAAAGAGGCGAGGGGCAGCAGAACAGCGTCCTCGTCAGCGCCGGCGGACTGACGCCGGCGTTCTGCTCGCCGGAGCAAATCCAAGGCCGGCCGGTGTCGCGCAAGACCGACATCTGGAGTTGGGCCGTGTCGCTGTTGCACATGTTCGCCGGCTCGGCTCACTGGTCTGCCGGCTACCTGGCGGCCGGCGTGCTGGCCGATTATCTCCAGCGCGGTCCCGGCGACGACTGCTTGCCGCCGATGCCGCCGCCGCTGGTCGATCTGCTCAAACACTGCTTCCGCTCCAACCCGGAAGATCGTCCGCGCGACATGCTGGAAATCATCGCCGGCCTGCAACGGCTGTACGCACAAGCGATCGGCCGCGGCTATCGACGGGCAGCGCCGCAGGCCGCCAAAGCGCGGGCCGACGCCCTTAACAATCGCGCCCTGTCGCTGCGCGATCTGAACAAGCACGACGAAGCCGAACAACTGTGGCACGAAGCGCTGACGATCAGCCCGCAACATCCCGAATCGACCTACAATCTCGGCCTGACGCACTGGCGCGCCGGCCGAAGCAACAGCGAAACCCTACGGCAACAATTGCACGATGTTTGTCTCGCTCACGCCGGCGAATGGCTGCCTCCGTACTTGCTCGCGCGCATGCAACTGGAGGAGGGCGACTGGCGCTCGGCTCTGGAAATGTTGGAACGGGTGCCGCAATCCGGGGCTGAGTTGGATGAGGTCCGCGCCGCGCGGGAGGCGGCGGAGGAGTGTCTGAGCGACAGCGGCCGGCCGGTGCGCCGCTTCACCGGCCACACCGGCTGGGTGTCGTCGGTGTGCGCCGGCCGCAACGGCCGCTCCGCTCTGTCCGGCAGCGCCGATGGCACGCTCAAACTGTGGAGCGCGGCGAGCGGTCGTTGTCTGCGCACCTTGGTCGGACATGCCGAGTGGGTGACGAGCGTGGGTCTGAGCGGCGATGGCCGTATCGCCCTGTCGGGCAGCGCCGATCGTACCCTGCGGCTTGTGGCAGACGCACGACGGCCAATGTCTTCGTGTCCTGGAAGGACACCGCAACTGGGTGTTGGCGGCGGCTTTGAGCGGCGATGGCCGCATGGCGCTGTCGGGCGGCGGCGATGGCACCGTCAAACTGTGGGACACAGCGACGGGCGCTTGTCTGCATACGCTCGATGGCCACGAAGGCCCCGTCCTCGCCGTGTGCTGGAGCGCCGATGGCCGACACGTTCTGTCCGGCAGCCGCGACCGGCTGCTTCTGCTCTGGGAAGTCGGCGGCGGACAACGCTTACGCGGCTTCACCGGCCATACAGACAAGGTGCTGGCCGTGGCGCTGAGCGCCGATGGCCGCTACGCTTTGTCGGGCGGCGCCGATCGCACCCTGCGCATTTGGGACACGTCCACCGGCCGCTGTCTGCGTGTCTTGGAAGGACATCAGGGCGGCGTAACCTCGGTGTGCTTCAGCGACGGCGGCGGCTATGTTCTTTCCGGCAGCGAGGATCGCACCATCAAGATCTGGCAGCGCCACACCGGCCGCTGTCTCCGCACTCTGGAAGGACATGCGGGAACGGTACACTCGCTTTGCCTACTAGCCCGGAGCGCCAGCGACGGGGCCAGCCGGCAGGTGTTGTCGGCCAGCGCGGATGCCACGCTGGCCTTGTGGACCGTGCCCGGCGAGCAGTCGGCGCCCTACGTCCTGTCGCGCGTGCTGCCCAGTGACACCGCCCTGTCCGCCTGGACGGATTACGAGCATTCCTTGAAACGCGCTCGGCAAGCGCTGGCCGCCGGCGAAATCCATGCTCGCCGCTCAGTATCTCCGCGAAGCGCGCGGGCAACCCGGCCACGGCCGCCGCCCGGAAGCGATGGCTCTGTGGAGCGATCTGTACGTCCGCCTGCCGCGGCAGTCGCTGCAAGGCGGCTGGGGCGGCGCCACCCTCGCCGAGCATACCGAAGCGGTGACATCGGTTTGTCTCAGCGGCGACGGCCGGCTCGCTCTGTCCGGCAGCGCCGATCGCACGCTCAAGCTGTGGGAGCCAGCCGAGGGTCGCTGTTTGCACACCCTGGAGGGCGACATGGGCGGCGTCACTTCGACGGCCCTCGGCGCCAACGGCCGGCTCGCTCTGTCCGGCAGCACCGATGCCACGCTGAAACTCTGGGACGTGCGCACGGGCGATTGTCTACGCAGCTGCCGCGAGGATCTCGACGTTCTCACGTCCGTGGCCCTGAGCGGCGATGGCCGGCTGGCCGTCTCCGCCAGCATCGACGGCACGGTCCATCTTTGGGACGTATCCGCCGGCCGACTTCTCCGCATTCTTCGCGGCCATACCAGCCCGGTGCATTGCGTCGCCCTCAGCGCCGATGGCCGTTTCGCCTTGTCCGGCAGCGCCCTTTTCATCGTCCGCAACGACGGCGAACGGCTCTTCACCAGCGGTCAACTGAAAGTGTGGGACACGGCGAACGGCCGCTGTCTGCCGCTCTTCGAGGATCTATCCGAAGCTGTCACCGCCCTGAGCCTCAGTGCCGATGGACGTTTCGTTTTGACCGGCTGCGGTCAGTCGGTCATTCAGCGCGACAACGGCCGTTTCGTCCAGTCGGGCGCGGTCCATCTGTGGGAGTTGGCCACCGCTCGGCGGCTGGCTACCTTCGAGGGACACCTCGGCGCGGTCACGTCGGTGTGTCTGAGTTTCGATGGCCGCCATGCTCTTTCCGGCAGCACCGACGCCACGGTCAAATTGTGGGAGGTGGCCAGCGGCCAATGTCTGCGCACGTTCGCCGGCCACGCCGACGCCGTCACTTCCGTCGCCTTCAGCGCCGATGGCCGCTATGCCCTCTCCGGCAGCGCCGATCGCACGCTGCGTCTGTGGATTCTCGATTGGGAGTTGGCCGACGCCGCCCCGGCCGACTGGGACGAGGGAGCGCGGCCCTATCTGGAGATGTTTCTGTCGCTGCACACTCCCTACGCGGCTGTGCCGCAGGACCGCAATCGCCATCGTTCGCCGTTGGCGCGGCTGTTCAAGTCCGCGCCGGCGGAAGAGGACATCGCACGTTCGCTGACGCGCCAGGGACACGCCGACGTGGACGGAGGACGATTTCCAGGGACTGCTGCGAACGCTCGGCTATGCGGGCTATGGCTGGTTGAAGCCGGAGGGCGTGTGGCGGCAATTAGCGCGCATGGCCCGCCATTGGCACGGGGCATCCCCGCTGGTATGACGAATTGCAAAATCGTAGGATAAGGAGGACAGCGAAAGGCAAGGCGTTGACAAGGGAGAGCGGCTCATGCGTGCGCTGAAGGGCGGGATGGCGGCATGGTTGATCTTGTTCGCCGGCTCGGCGGCGGCGCATTTCAACATGATCTTGCCGCAAACCGCCACGGCGAAGAAGGGAGAAGCGCTCACCCTCACCTACCAATGGGGCCATCCCTTCGAGCATCAACTTTTCGACGCGCCGCAACCTCAGAGTCTCCTCGTTCTCACCCCCGATGGCAAGCGCACCGAGTTGACGGACAAACTGGAAAAGACCACGCGCAAGGCCGGCTCGAAAGAAGTGACGGCGTATCAACTGCGCTTCACGCCTGAGCAGCGCGGCGATCACATCTTCGTCTTGAAGACGCCGCCCATCTGGATGGAAGAGGACGGCGAGTTTTTGCAAGACACGGTCAAGATGGTGCTACACGTTCAGGCGCAGAAGGGATGGGACGCTGCCTCCGGCAGTTTCGAGTTCGTGCCGCTGACGCGCCCCTACGGTCTGCGTCCGGGCATGGTGTTCCAAGTCGAAATACCGCCTGGCGACGGCGGGGATAAACCTCGCCGCTCCCTGGTGGAGATCGAACGCTATAACGCCATGCCGCCGAAGAATCTGCCGCCCGACGAACACATCACGCGCACCGTCCGGCTCGACGCCAACGGCGTCGCCACGACCACGCTGACCGCGCCGGGCTGGTGGTGTCTGACCGTTGCCCGCCCGCACGGTACGCGCATGCGCAACGGCAAAAGCTATCCGTTGCGTCAGCGTTCGACCTTCTGGGTGTTCGTGGACGAACCGGCTCGAAGCGAATAAGCAAGGAACGTCATGGCCACGGCGTTATTTTCTCTCGGACTTCCTCTGGCGGTGCATATCGCCGACGGCATGTTGCGAACACCGTGGCTGGCCGGCGGTTTCGCGTTGGCCGGCTTGCTGACGCTATTAGCATCTTACAAGGTCCGCGATGAGGAAATACCGCGCATCGCCCTGCTCGGTGCGGCGTTCTTCGTGGCCACGCTGATGCACCTACCGCTGGGACCGACGAGTGTGCATCTGCTGCTCAACGGCCTAGTCGGCGTGGTGCTGGGCCGCCGTGCCCCCCTCGCCATCTCGATTGGTCTGGTCTTGCAAGCCGCCCTGTTCGGCCACGGTGGTTTCACCAGTCTCGGCGTCAATGCGTGCGTGCAAATACTGCCGGCGCTCTTGGCCGCTTGGCTCTTCGCTGGGCTGCGCCATCTGCCGCTCGTGCGCCAGGGAAACGGCACGGCTCTTTGGCTGATCGGCTGCCTGATCGGCGTCGCGTCGGTGCTGGCCGCTTTGGTTCTGAAAGCGCTCGTCCTCCTCGGCGGCGGTGCGGCCAACTGGCGTCCCATCGTCCAACTCGAGTTCCTGGCCCACCTGCCGGTTGCCGCCATCGAGGGTGTGGTACTCGGCTTCACGGTTTCGTTCCTGGCCCGCGTCAAACCGGAAATGCTCGGCCTGCTTCCAGGCAAAGAAATGAAAAGACAAAAAGAGTCTTCTTTGTCCTTGTCTCCTTGTCTCCTTGTCTCCTTGTCTTCGGTTCTGCTAATGGCCAACTCCGCCCATGCCCATCGTCTCGATGCCGGCTATGTCGTGCTGCCGGATCGACGGGTGCGCGTCGAAGCCTGGTTCGATCTGGGCGGCGGCGCGCCCAAGGGAGCCGCCGTCAAGGTGTTCGGCTCCGCTCAACGCTTGCTGGCGGCCGGGCAAGCTCGACGAGAACGGCTGTTTCACCTTTCGCTTTGCCGACGTGGAGCCGTTGGAGGTGACGATCGCCGCGGCGGACGGACACGGCAAAACATTCGTCATCCCCCCCGAACGGCTGTTGTCCGCAGTCGAGGAAAGTTCGGGAAATCCCATCGCTCTCCAGGGGGAAGCGGACAGGCCGTTTCACGTCATCGACAGCGCGGCGGTCTGGCGGGAACGGTTGAAAGAAGCGTTGATCGGTCTCAGCTTTGTGTTCTCTTTGGCCGCTTTCCTGTTAAGCTGGCGAAATGGGCGATGGCTGCGCGCTTTCCAACAGAGCAACGACACCATCGCCAACACCGCCTCTTCTCGAAAGGAGTAATCGTATATGGCTCGCACCAGTGCCAAGATGATGCGAAAGCGCCGGCGTATCCGCAACAAACGGCTGCGCCATTTGAAGCCGCTCAAAAAAGCCTGGAAAATCCTCTGACGACGCTCTCTCGGCGAACCGGCAGCGTTAGCTGCCGGGTGGGCACTTGCACCCGGCAGCTAACGCTGCCGGTTCGCCATGCACAGCGCGGAAAGCGACCACCCGGCAGCTAACGCTGCCGGTTCGCCATGCACAGCGCGGAAGATCGCTTGCCCTGGCCGGCGTTCCCTGGTATGTCGCCTCACGCGGGAAATGTCCCCGCCCTCACGGCGAAGATGATCCGTCGCGCGCTTCGCGGCAAGGTTGAATGGATGCGTAGTTTGCTGTCAACTCTGGCGCTCGCTCTCGTGCTGTTGGCCGTCGGCTGCCAGAGCAATCCGACCGGCCCCCAAGCCGCGGCCAATCCACAAGCCGCCGCTCTGGCCGCTGCCGCAGCCAACGACCCCGTCATCATCGAAAGAACCAAACATCAAAAGGCGATCGCGGCCGTCCTCAAACGCGGCGGCCTCGTTTGGGTCGATCCGGAGGATCTGCTCCAAGCTCCCGTCGTGACGGCCGACTTGCACGGTTTCCGCAACGCCGTCGCCGCTCTCGATTCCCTGGCGCCGTTGACGAAACTGCGCGACCTCAATTTGCACGGCACGTCCTTCAGCGACGCCGATCTCGAACACCTTCGCGCTCTGCCCAATCTACAAAACGTCAACCTGTCCGCCACCAAGATCACCGATGCCGGCTTGGCCGTTCTGCAAACGCTGCCCAATTTGCGCGTTCTGAACCTCAACGAGACTCATATCACCAATGCCGGTTTGCAATACCTGCGCGGCCTGCCGAATTTGCAGGAGCTTTCGCTGTATGGAACAAAAGTCGGCGACGAGGGATTGGCGCAATTGCAGAGCGTGGCGACGTTGCAAAAGCTCCTACTCGGCGGCAGCCGGGCGATCACCGACCGCGGCCTGACGACGCTCGCCTCCATGCACCAGTTGCGCGATCTAACTCTGTTGTCAACCCATGTCACCGATTCCGGCATCGAGGACTTGAAAATCGCTTCGTCGCAACTCAAAATTACCCGATAGGGGTTAGGATTTAGTGTTTGCGATTTAGGGTTTTTATCGATGTACCGAATGTGGAACCGATTGCTCGTCGCCATCATTCTCGCCGTCGCGGCGCTGTCCATTTGCCAATGCCGTCTGACGGCGGCGCCGTTCAACGACAAGCAACTCGAAGCCGCCGTGCGCGACGTTCTCCATGAGCCGACCGCCGCCCTCAGCGACGATAAATTGAAAAACCTTTCCGTTCTCGAAGCCGACGGCAAGCACATCCGCGATCTAACCGGCCTGGAGAAGTGCAAGAACCTCCTCCAACTCAAACTAGCCCATAACGACATTGCCGATCTCAAACCGCTCAAGGAACTCGTCAACCTGCAATCGCTCGACCTGGCCGACAACAAAATCAGCGATGTCGCGCCGCTGGCCGGACTGACGAAATTGCAATACCTCGAACTATCGAATAATCGGATCGACAAAGTGGACGCCCTGAAAACGCTGACGAGCCTCTCCTCGTTGTACCTCAGCGGCAACAAGATCAGCGACGTTAAACCGCTCGGCAGTCTGACGCGGCTGTCTTCGTTGTACCTGGGACGCAACGAAATCAAGGACATTTCCCTACTCAATCAGGTGACGCGCCTTATGACCCTGGAGCTGCGCGAGAACCAGATCGAGGATTTGACGCCGTTGATGAAACAGACCGACCTGAATTTGCTGCTGCTGGAGAAAAACAAGATCGCCGATCTGTCTCCGTTGGTGAAGTGGGCGAAGGCCGACAGCGAAGGGCCGCGCCGCTGCGCTCCGTTTCTGCGGTTGTACCTGGCCGGCAATCCCTTGTCCAAGGACGCCAAAACCAAGCAGATCGAGGCGCTCAAGAACTACGGCGTGCGCATTGATCCGTAAGAGTTTAGCCGCGACCCGAAGGGGAGCGCGGGCTTCGCGCTCCCCTTCGGGTCGCGGCTAAACCCGAAACCTTATGACGAGGATTACTCCCGCCACGATCAAACAACCCGCGGCCAAGCGGCGTTTGAAGTCCTCTTCCTTGAAAAACACTCGTCCGCCGATGATCGACAACAGCAGCGACAAGCGCTGGATGCCCGCCATCGCCGGCGCATTCATCGACTGCAAAGCGAACAGTTTGCATACCATGAATGCCGTCTCCAACAATCCGCGGATCAGGAAACCGGCGAAATGCGTCCGCAGCGCGTCGATGCGGTCGGCGCGGCCGAGGACGAAGGGAAAGAGAAACACGGCGGACAACAGCGTCATGGCGAAACCGGAGAACACCGGCGTGCCGCGCTCAACGGCCAAGCGATCGAAGCAGGAATTGAGACTGAAAAACAACGCCGCCCCGGCCGCCAGCAAAATGCCGCGCTTCTGCATGCCGCCTTTGCGGCTGCGACGGACGATAGACCATCAACATGCTGCCGGCCACCACCAGGAACACTGAGGCGATCTCCGCGAACGTGAGCGGATCGCCGGTGATGAGCGGCGACGTGATGAGCAACAGAAGCGGCGACAGCGACAAGACCAGCACCACCAGAGACAGATCGCCGTGCGCGAAAGCGTGCATCTTCATCCATTCGGCGAACGTGTCCGTCAGGCTCCGCAGCAGCACCAGCGTCAGAAAGGTCCGCGAATAAGTGAAGTGTTCCATGCCGAGAAGCCAGAGGACGAGCAGCAGGACGAGGTAAAACGGCAGCGCGAAAGCGAAGGAGGCGAAAGTGGAGACGGTGCCATCCAGGCGGAACGCCAGCCGCTTGCTCATCAGATCCTTGGCGAGGAGAAGATGCGTACTCAGTAAAGCGGCCAGCAATCCCATGTCCGAATCTCGGTTTTTGCGTTTTCCGTTTCCCGTTTTCGAACGGAATAGCGAAAACCGAAAACCGAAATCGTCTTGACAGCGCGGACGGGAAAGATTAAGAAAAGAGAGGGGACTGACCAGTCAGTCCTATGATATTCTCGCACGGAAACGGGGCAGAGCAGTCCGCCTCTCCCGGCCAAGGAGCGGGACACATGACGCAGACGGCGAATGGGGATCATCGACGCTCGATGGATGCGGAACGTCGTGCCCAGCGCGAAGAACAAATCCTGGAGACGGCGGTGCAGCTGTTCGCGGAACACGGCTATTCCGACACCGATACGCAGATGTTGGCCGATAAACTGCAAGTCGGCAAGGGCACCATCTATCGCTACTTTCGGCAGTAAACGCGAGCTATTCCTGGCCGCCGCCGACCGCGTCATGCGGCTGATGCGCCAGAGCATCGAGGAGCGCATCGAGGGCATCGACGAGCCGTTCGAGCGCATCGGCGTCGCCATCCGCGGCTTTCCTGAGCTTCTTCGCCGAGCATCCGGAGTTCGTCGAACTGCTCATGCAGGAACGCGCCCAGTTCAAGGACCGCAAGAAGCCGACCTACTTCGTCCACCGCGAGACCAACATCAAACGCTGGCAAGCGCTGTATCGCGCGCTGATCGAGGTCGGCCGCATCCGCGACATGCCCGTGGACCGCATCACGGACGTGATCAGCAATCTGCTCTACGGCACCATCTTCACCAACTACTTCACGCGGCGAAATCCCGTCCGTCGAGGCGCAGACGCGCGACATTCTCGACGTGGTGTTTCACGGCATTCTCAGCGACTCCGAACGACATAGAGCGTGGTTAGCGTGACGAAGGTGGTCAACGCATCCTTCACGCGCGCTAACGAAAGAGGAGCGAGCAGGTGAAAAGCATCTGGCTAAGCGGCGTGTTCTGTCTGCTGTTGGGCTGCTGGGCCTGTCTCGGCTGCGGTCCCCATGCGGGAGCGCCGATGGGCTTCGGGCCGAAAGGACCGCCGGAAGTGTACGTCAGCGCGCCGGTCAGCCGCGACATCCTCGATTTCGAGGAGTTTCCCGGCCGCCTCGAATCGGATCAGACCATTCAGATCCGCTGCCCGCGTGACAGGTTATTTACTGCGTTTCAACTTCAAGGAAGGCGGCACGGTCAAGAAGGGCGACGTACTCTTCGAGATCGATCCGCAGCTGTACGAGGCCGAGCTGGCCCTCGCCGAGGGCAACGTGCTGGAGGCGCAGGGGCAGTACGAGCAAGCCAAGGCGGACTACGATGCGCAACCGCAGATTGCGCATCCCCGATGAGATCAACGCCGCGGACCTCAGCAAGTACCGCGGCGCCTACGTCATGGCCGAGGGCAAACTGAAAGCGGCCAAGGCCAATCTCAAAAAGGCGCAAGTCAACATGGCGTACACGAAAGTCGTGGCGCCCATCGGCGGCAAGATCAGCAAGAGCGCCATCGATCCCGGCAACCTCGTCCGCGCCGACGACACCGTCCTGACCGCCATCGGCTCTTCCATTCCCATCAAGGCGTCCTTCGACATCGATGAGCGAACCTTGGCGCGCGTCGTGCGTCTGATGAATGAAGGCGTCATTCCCAAGGATCCGACCGGCATCCCCGTCGATATGTGGATGGCCGACCAGACCGAACGCGATAAGCCCCCTGAAAGGCAACATCGATTTCGCCGATACCTACGTCGATACCACCACCGGCACCCTGCGCGTGCGCGGCGTCTTCGGCAATGAAAAAGATCTTCTCGTGCCCGGCATGTTCGTGCGCGTGCGTCTGTACATCGGCAAGCCGCAACCGTCCGTTCTCATCGCCGAGAAAGCGCTTGTGACCGATCAGGGACAGAAATTCGTCTACGTCCTCAAGAACGAGGACAGTTCTAAGCAAGAAGCGGAGGTGGAGTATCGGCCGGTGGAAATCGGTCGTTTGCAGGAGGGTCGCCGCGTCATCAAGAATGGCGGCCTGAAAGCGAATGAGAAAGTGGTGGTCAGCGGCCTCCAGCGCGTTCAGCCGGGCATCAAAGTCAAGTACAAAGAGGTCGAGATGCCGACGCTCGTTTCCGCTGCCGGCGCCGCTCGATCCGCCAAAGCCACGAGCTCGCGCCCGCGCTCGCCGGTCGTCGCTCCGGCAACAACGCCGAAGCATAACAAGGGAGCAGGGAAGAAACGGTAAAGACGTTGATCGAGCGTTGCAGAGCCGCTGCCTGACGGTCGCGGCTCGAAACGGCAATCGTCCATCGGGAGAGTCGGCCGTGATCTCGCGTTTCTTCATCGATCGACCGATCTTCGCCGCCGTGCTGTCGGTGTTCATCACCCTGGCCGGCGGCATCGCCGTCTTTAATCTGCCGCTGGCGCAGTTCCCCAACGTCTCGCCGCCGACCGTCTCCGTCACCTGCCATGTATCCCGGCGCCAGCGCCAAGGACGTCGCCGAATCCGTCGCCGCACCCATCGAGCAGCAGGTCAACGGCGTCGAAGGCATGATGTACATGTCGTCGTCCTGCACCAACGACGGCAACTACAGCCTGTCCGTCACCTTCGAGCACGGCATCGATCTGAACATGGCGCAGGTGCTTGGTCGAGAACCGCGTCAACTTGGCCCTGCCCTTGCTGCCGACCGTCATCAAGCAAACCGGCGTCACCACGCGCAAGCGCTCGCCGGACATCCTCATGGGCATCGCCCTCAACTCGCCGGACGGCCGCTACGATCAGCTTTATCTGAGCAATTACGCCCTCATGCAGATCCGCGATGAATTGCTCCGCCTCGAGGGCGTCGGCGACATCATCCTGTTCGGCCAGCGCGATTACAGCATGCGCATCTGGGTGGACCCCGACAGGTTGGCGGCGCGCAATCTCAACGCCTCGGACGTGGCTCTGGCTCTGCGCGAACAGAACGCCGCCGGTCGCCGCCGGCTCCATCGGCCAACAGCCCGTGGACAAGGGGCAACAGGTGCAAATCACCCTGAACACGCTCGGCCGGCTGTCCGAGGTCGAGCAGTTCGAGAACATCATCCTGCGCAACACGCCCGATGGCCGAATCCTCCGCCTCAAGGACGTGGCCCGCGTCGAGTTGGGCGCCAAAAATCAGGATCGTCAACGTCTCAACTTCGACGGCAACGATACCATCTTTCTGGCCATCTTCCAAATGCCCGACGCCAACGCCCTGGACGTGCATGACCGCGTCATCGCCAAGTTGAACGAGCTGGAGAAAAGTTTCCCGTCAGGCATGATCGCCGGAAGTTCCCTTCGATACCACGCCGTACACCAGCGAATCGATCAAGGAAGTGTTCAACACGCTGCGCGACGCCATCATCCTCGTGGCCGTGGTGGTGCTGCTGTTTTTGCAGAATTGGCGTTCGGCCATCATTCCGCTGATTGCCGTGCCGGTGGCCATCGTCGGCACTTTCGCCGTCATGCTGCCCTCGGTTTCAGTCTGAACAATCTGACGCTGTTCGGCTTGGTATTGGCCATCGGCATCGTCGTCGATGACGCCATCGTCGTCGTCGAGGCCGTCGAGCATCACATCGAGCACGGCCTGTCGCCGCGCGAGGCGACGATCAAGGCGATGGAGCAAGTGTCCGGCCCGGTCATCGCCGTCGGCCTGGTACTCAGCGCCGTGTTCGTGCCGTGTGCTTTCATCAGCGGCATCACCGGCCATTTCTTCCGCCAGTTCGCCATGACCATCGCCGTCTCGACGCTCATCTCGGCGTTCAATTCGCTGACGCTCAGTCCGGCGTTGACCGCTCTGCTGCTTGAAACCGCACGACAAGGATCACAAAGCCGTCGCCGCGCCGCTGCCTCGCGTTGGCGTTCGCGCTGGGCGGCGGTTGGGCGGCGTGGAAGTTTCTGACCATCTGGCTGAGTTATTGGCTGGAGCGCGGCGCGGAGCGCGTGCCGGCCGATTGGGCGGCACATCTGGCACCCCTGCTGCCGTGGTTGGCGGCGGGGACGATGATGGTGCTGGGAGCCGGAGCCGGCTGGTTGGCAGGCAGACTGCTGAATTTTCTGCTCGGTTGGTTCTTCCGCCTGTTCAACGCCGGCTTCACTTGGGGAACCAGGCTGTACACGGGCATGGTCGGCATGATGCTGCGCGTCAGTTTTCTGGTGCTCGTCGTTTATGGCGGGTTGGTCGACGTCACGGTTTGGTGTTACCGCGTCACCCCCAAAGGTTTCATCCCCGCGCAGGACATGGGCTATTTGATCATCAACGTGCAGTTGCCCGACTCGGCCTCGGCCGAGCGAACCGATGAGGTGATGAAGCCAGTTGCACGAAATCGCCTTGAACACGCCAGGCATCCGGCATTCCACGACCATCCGCGGCAAGTCGTTCGTACTCAACGCCTATGGCTCCAATTTCGGCTCGATGTTCATCAACCTCAAGGATTATGCGGAACGCCGCGATCCCAGCTTGTCCAGCGACGCGATTGTCGGTCGTTTGCCAAAGGAGTTCGGCGAGAAGATTGCGGACGCCCAGGTGATGGTCTTGAGTCCGCCGCCGGTGCGCGGCGTTGGACGCGCCGGCGGCTTCGCCTTCATGTTCGAGGATCGGGGCGATCTCGGACTCGACGGAATTGCAGGCGCAGACGGAAAACCTGATCGCGCCGCGCCAACACGCCGCCGGCGGCGGGAGGGCCGGGGTTGCTCGGCGTCTTCTCGGTGTTCCGCGCCAATGTGCCGCAATTGCACATCGACGCCGACAAACGCGAATGCCTCATCAAAGGCGTCAATTTGGCGCGATTTCGCCAACACGCTCGCCATCTACGAAGGTTCGCTGTACGTCAACGATTTCAACCTGTTCGGCCGCACTTGGCAGGTGATCGTGCAGGCCGAGTGGCGCTTCCGCGATCAACCCGAAGATCTGACGCGCCTCAAGGTTCGCAACCGCTGGGGCAACATGATCCCCCTCGGCTCGCTGGCGCAGGTCCGCGAACGCAACGGCCCGTTGGTACTGACGCGCTACAACATGTATCCGGCGGCGACCATCATGGGCGGCGCGCCGCCCGGCATGAGTTCCTTCGACGCCATCGCCATCATGCAAAAGCTGGCGCGCGAGGAATTGCCGCGCGGTCTCGCCTACGAATGGACGGATATGTCCTATCTTGAAGTGAAGTCCGGCGACGACGCCACCAAGATTTTCGGCTTCGCCGTGCTGATGGTCTTTTTGGTGCTGGCCTTCCAGTACGAAAATTGGTCGCTACCGTTGGCCGTCATTCTCGTCGTGCCCATGTGTTTGCTCAGCGCCATCATCGGCGTGTTGCTGGCGCAACATGGACATCAACATCTTCACGCGCATCGGCTTCGTGGTCTTGGTCGGCTTGGCCAGCAAGAATGCGATCCTTATTGTCGAATTTGCCAAAGTGCAGCGCGAGTCCGGCGTGCCGCGGCGTCAAGCGGCGTTGGCGGCGTGCCAGCTGCGTTTACGGCCGATCATCATGACTTCGCTGGCCTTCATCCTCGGCGTCTTGCCGCTCATGGTTTCGCACGGAGCCGGCTTCGAGATGCGGCGGACGCTGGGCACGGCCGTGTTCGCCGGCATGCTCGGCGTGACGCTGTTCGGCATCTTTTTGACGCCGATTTTCTTTTACACCATCGACAGTCTCGGCGAGACGCGGCTGTTCGCCTCGCGGGCCATGCGCTGGACGGGCCGTCTGTTGCTGGACGTCGCTTCGCTGGGATTGCTGCGTTTGTTGCCCGCTCTGTTCCGCCGCCGCCCCGTGAAGGGCGTCCAAGTGGACGAATTACTACCGGGACATTCTCATATCCCGCGTTCCTTGACGCCGGGGCAACACCAGGAATCCGTGATGCGGAAGTGAGATCCTTTGGTTAGCGACGCTTCGCAGAAGCGTCGGGGGCTGCGACGCTTCTGCGAAGCGTCGCTAACCACCCCAAGGAGTTGACGTGTTCTCGAAGTTCTTCATCAATCGGCCGATCGCCGCTTCGGTGCTGTCGATCGTCATTACCCTGGGCGGCCTCATCGCCGTGGGCAATCTGCCGATCGCCCAATACCCGGAGATCACGCCGCCGACCGTCGAAGTGTCCGCCGTCTATCCCGGCGCCAACGCCAAGGTCGTCGCCGACACGGTGGCCGCGCCCATCGAACAGCAGGTCAACGGCGTCGAAAACATGATGTACATGTCGTCGCAATGCACCAACGATGGCACCTACACGTTGACCGTGACTTTCAAGCACGGCGTCGATCTGAACATGGCGCAAGTGCTGGTCGAGAACCGCGTCGCCCTGGCCCAACCGATCCTGCCCGATCTCGTCAAGCGGCGCGGCGTCACTACCAAGAAGAAATCGCCCAGCGTCCTCATGATCGTCAACCTGTATTCGCCCCAGGACAGCGGCGAGAACCATCGCGGCGATCTCTATCTCAGCAACTACGCTACGATCCAGCTCAAGGACGAACTCTCGCGTTTGCCCGGTGTCGGCGACATTTCCTATCTTGGAAGGCGCGATTACAGCATGCGTATCTGGCTCGACCCCGCCAAGATGGCGTCGCGCAGTCTGTCGGCCGCCCAGATCACCCGCGCCATTGAGGAACAGAATACCCAAGTGGCGGCGGGGCAGCTCGGTCAGCCGCCGGTGTTCCACGGCCAGGTTTTCCAGTTCACCATGAGTACGATGGGCCGGCTAATGGATCCCGACGAGTTCGCCGACATCGTCGTCTTCAACGACGGCCAAGGCCGGCTCGTGCGCCTCAAGGACGTGGCCAAAGTCGAACTCGGCGCTCTCGGCTACGATCAAACCTGCACGCTGAACGGCCAACCTTCGGTCGCTCTGTCCATTTACCAGCTGCCCGGCTCCAACGCGCTGGACGTGGCCAATGAAGTCAAAAAGAAAATGGCCGAGTTGAAGGAACGCTTCCCCGAAGGCGTCGATTACAAGATCGTCTACGATACCACGCCGTTCATCACCGAATCGATCAAGGAAGTGTTCAACACGCTGCGCGACGCCATCATCCTGGTGGCCATCGTCGTATTGTTGTTCTTGCAGAATTGGCGTTCGGCCATCATTCCGCTGGTCGCCGTGCCCGTCGCCATCATCGGCACCTTCGCCGTTATGATCGCCATTGGCTTCAGCCTCAACACGCTGACGTTGTTCGGTCTGGTGTTGGCCATCGGCATCGTCGTCGATGACGCTATCGTCGTCGTTGAAGCCGTCGAGCATCACATCGAACACGGCCTGACGCCGAAGGAAGCGACCATCAAGGCGATGGAGCAAGTGTCCGGCCCGGTCATCGCCATCGGTTTGGTGCTCAGCGCCGTCTTTGTGCCCTGCGCGTTCATCAGCGGTATTACAGGTCAGTTTTATCGCCAATTCGCCCTGACCATCGCCATCTCGACGCTGATCTCGGCGTTCAACTCGTTGACGCTCAGCCCTGCGTTGACTGCTCTGCTCTTGCGGCCGCGCAGACAAAGGCAGCGCGCCGCCCTTGCCGCGTCTGGCGTTTCTGTTGGCCGGCGCTGGCTGGGCGCGCAGGTTCCTTGCGCGCATCTCTGCTCCCCTGGATCGAGCGCGGCATCGAGTTCTTGCCGGCACCCTACGCCAATCAGTTGCAGCCGGCGGCGCTGGGTGTGACGATCGGACTGACGATCCTCGGCGGCGCCGCCGCCGGCTGGATCGTCGGCGGTCCTCTCAATCGCCTCCTCGGCTGGTCGTTCCGCGCCTTCAACACCGGCTTCAACGTCGCCGCCAGCATCTATACGCGCATGGTCGGCATGCTCCTGCGCGTCAGCATCATTGTCCTCCTCGTCTACGGCGGATTGCTCGCCCTAACCTACGTGGGCTTCATCCACACGCCCAAGGGATTCATTCCCGTGCAAGACAAGGGTTATCTGCTGGTCAACGTGCAACTTCCCGATTCGGCATCGGCCCAGCGCACGCAAGAGGTGGTGAAAAAAATCGAAGACATCGCCCGCGAAGATGCCGGCATCGATAACACCGTCGCCATCTCCGGCCAATCGATCCTGCTTAACGCCAACGCGCCGAACTTCGGCGCCATGTACTTGATGCTCAAACCTTTCCACGAGCGCACGACGGAGGAACTGACCGGCGATGCCATCGCCGCTCGTTTGCAGTCGGCCTTGCAGGACAGCATCCCGGAGGCGCAGATCAACGTCTTCGGTGCCCCGCCCATCGACGGCCTCGGCACCGCCGGCGGATTCAAGGTCATCATCGAGGATCGCGGCGACACCGGCTTGGAAGCGCTGCAAGAGGAAACCGAGAAGCGCATCGAACTCGGCGAGCAGACGCCGGGCTTGCAAGGACTGTATACCAGCTTCCGCGCCAATACGCCCTGGCTGTATCTCGACATCGACCGCACGCAGGCCAAGTCGCACGGCGTACCGATCAGCGAGATTTTCAACACTTTGCAGGTTTATCTCGGTTCGCTGTACATCAACGATTTCAACCGTTTCGGCCGCACCTGGCAGGTCAACGTACAGGCCGACGCCGGCTATCGCAAGCAGATTGACGATCTCAAACAGATCCGCATTCCCAACATGTACGGCAAATTGGTGCCGTTGGCCGCCATCTTGAAAGTGCGTCAGGAGAACGGCCCGGTGCTGATTATGCGTTACAACATGTATCCCTCCGCCGCCATCAACGGCACGCCGGCCAACGGCATCAGTTCCGGCCAAGCCATCGAATTGATGGAAGAAGTTGCCAAAAAGGATCTGCCGCGCACCATGCGGCCCGAATGGACGGAATTGGCTCTATTGCAGCTCCAGACCGGCAATACGGCCATGTGGGTATTTGTGCTGGCGGTGGTGCTGGTGTTTCTCGTATTGGCGGCTCAGTACGAAAGCACGTCGCTGCCGTTGGCCGTCATCCTCGTGGTGCCGATGTGCTTATTGTGTTCGATTGCCGGCGTGCTGATCGGCCATATGGACATCAACATTTTCACGCAAGTCGGTTTCGTGGTGCTGATCGGCCTGGCGTGCAAGAACGCCATCCTCATCGTCGAGTTCGCCAAAGCGCAGCGCGAGTCCGGCAACGACCGATTCAACTCCACGCTGGCGGCGTGCAAGCTGCGTCTACGGCCAATCATCATGACATCGTTCGCTTTCATTCTCGGCGTGGTGCCGCTGGTCATCGCCGAAGGTGCCGGCGCGGAGATGCGCCGACTGCTGGGCACGGCGGTATTCGCCGGCATGCTCGGCGTGACGCTGTTCGGCATTTTTCTCACGCCGGTGTTCTATTACGTCATTCAGTGGTTCAACGATCGGTGGATGAAAGATGTCGTTCCGCTCGCGGCCGCCGGACCTGGACGGCGATCTCGCCTCGGTCGCACCGTTGTCTACCAATGGAGACGCTCCGCACGGTCCTCGTGGCTCGTCGAAATAGTCCGTTCCCTAGAGCCTTTTCCATTCATTTGCTGGATCGCCACGTCCATGTGTTGACGAATGTCAACGGCGAACGCATAATGCCTTGATGGCGCGATCAAGGCATCCGAATAAAGACATCGAGGCTGCCGTCCGCTACGCGGAACGGTGCGGTTGGATCTGCACGCCATCCAAGGGACATGCATGGGGACGGTTACGCTGCCCACATGGACGGCGCGGCGGGTGCCTACTGTCCATTTGGTCCACGCCTAAAAACCCTCGCAAACATGCGGAATTGATTCGCCGCCGAGTCGATCAATGTCCGCATCAGGGAGAAACGCCATGAGCAAGACAGCGAAGCCAACTCACCCTTTCACGCTGATTCTGTCCGGCATCGCCGAACTCAGCGAAGATGTCTGCGATGCCCTATTTGAAGCTGGATGCGCGGATGCGTTAATGGGCATCCGCGATGGCGTGGTATTTCTCGACTTCGACCGGGAGGCATCTTCATTCCGCGAAGCCGTGCTTTCCGCCATCGCGGAGGTGGAGAGCGCCGGTATCGGCGTCATGGTCCTCCGCGTTGAGCCGGATGAGTTGGTGACGATGGCGGAAATCGCGCATCGCGCCGAGCGCTCACGAGAGAACATCCGCCAACTGGCGACGGGGTTGCGGGGGCCGGGCGGTTTCCCTCCTCCCGTGGCCAATTTGACTAAGAAGTCGCCGATTTGGAAGTGGGCCGATGTCGCCTCCTGGTTTGCGGAGAAAAAAGAAGATGCGGCGATCTCCACAGTGGTGCGGAAACCTCTCCGTGACGCCGCCGCACTCAGAGACATGAGGACTGTTACAGCCGCCGTCAATGCGATCCTCGATCTGCGCCGTCATGTCAACACGCCAGCGGAGGCGGCGGAGCTTTATCGTCTCTTCCTCGAACCAATCGGCAGGCGCGTCCCGCCGCGGCAAATTTCTTAAAAAAATCCTTGTTTCTCTCTTGACTTGCGGCGATAATCGACAGTGCCGTTCGGAGAAGGTCCGACAACACATCCGCAAGGGGGTTCCCATGAAAGGGCCACGTTGGGGTTGGTATCTGCTAATCGGGATCGTGCTGCTGGCGCCAGCCGGCGTGCGCATGCTGAGTTGGTCGAAGTTCCATCGGCAAGCGCTCGATCCGCAAACGGTGCAGGCGGGACAAACGCTGTTTTCGCACGAGTGGAAAGCCAACGATCCGTTGGCATCCGGCGGCGACGGTCTCGGCCCGGTTTTCAACGCGGACTCTTGCGTCGCCTGCCATAACCAAGGCGGCGTCGGCGGTGCCGGCGACCTGAAACACAACGTCACCACCTACGTCTACCGTAACGACATGGTGGCGTTCGCCCACCATCTGCCGCGCGAGGGCGTCGTTCACGCCAACGCCGTCGGCCATTTTCCGGAGACGCTGAATCTCCTACACCCGGAGTTGCCGCCGGCGAGCCAGCCGCCGCTGTCCATGCTCGTCGCGCTGTCAAGCGGCCGCAGCAGTAGCAATCATTGCATTGTCGTGCCGCCCGAGGTCCGCCTGTCGCAGCGCAACACGCCGGCGCTGTTCGGCGCCAACCTGATCGACGCCATCCCCGATCGCGTTCTCATCGCCAACGAGAAGAAGGAACGTCTGCTATGGGGAGGGGCGTCCCACAAGAGCGAGGATCTTCCGGTTGGCCGAGCGCTGCGCTTGGCCGATGGCCGTGTCGGTCATTTCGGTTGGAAGGCGCAGAGTGCCAGCCTCTCGGACTTCGTGCAGGCCGCTTGTGCCAACGAGTTGGGTCTGGGCAATCCCGGACAGGCTCAGCCGACTCCTCTCTACAAGACCTATCAGACGGCCAGTCTCGATCTGACGCTGGAACAATGCGATCAGATCACCTCCTTCGTCGCTTCGCTGCCGCGGCCCATCGAACGACTGCCGGAAGATAGCCTTATCCGCAACGACGCAGTCGAAGGCAAGCGGCTGTTCCATAGCATCGGCTGCGCCGATTGCCACGTGCCCAAGGTCGGCAGCGTCGAGGGGTTGTACAGCGATCTGCTTCTGCACGACATGGGGCAACCGCTGGAGGGCGGCGGCTCGTACAACGATATTCCACAGCAGCCCAATCCGGGCGCACCGCCGCCGCCCAGCGATGCTCCGAATCCCGGTGAATGGCGCACGCCGCCGCTGTGGGGCGTGGCCGACTCCGCACCGTACCTGCACGATGGCCGCGCGCCCACGCTGGAAAAAGCCATCGAGCTGCACGGCGGCCAGGGCACGCGCTCGGCGCGGAAATTCGCTTCTCTGAGCAAGACGGAGCAGGATCAGGTCATTGCCTTCCTGCGAACGCTGCGCGCCCCGTGAGCGCGGAGGACAAGGGACCGTGTCCATCAAGTTCATCTGCACTTGCGGCAAGCATCTGCGCGCCCGCGATGAGATGGCGGCGCGGCGCTCCCGCTGTCCGCGCTGCGGCGCGCGGTCGGCATTCCCTCGCTGCGGCCGACCCACGCGGGCACGGCGGCCGCGCCGCTGACGCCTTACGAACGGCGGCGGCTGCGCGGCGAAACACCCTCCGACGCCGCTCTCCCCACCAGCACGACAACGGCCATCACCGCCGATCTGCCGCCGCCGCCGCCTGGCGGCGCCGCCCCTTCTCCGCCGCGCCGCCGCACGCCGAAAGTACGCCGCCGCCGCCAGATGGAGCAGCATTGGTATCAATGCCTAGCCTATCCTGTTCTAAACTGGAGTGTGTTGCTACGCCTATCCTTAATATCCTCAGTGTGGGCGGCCGGCATGGTTCTGGCCGTCCCATCCTTGCCCCCTATTTCCGCGCTGACGCTGAAGGACGGTTTGCCCTGGGCTTTCGCCTTGTTGGTGCTGGCGTTGATCGTCGGCTATGCCTATGCGACGGTGGAATGCGCGTTGACCTCCGCCCTGGCCGGCGAAGGCCCCGGCTTCTACTGGCCGGGCTGGCGTGCCGGCTTTTCCATCAAGAGCGCTCTGCGTTGGTTGTTTTGCTTCTTCGCCGGTCCCATCGTGCTGGCTGGCCTCGCCGCCTATTACTGGCTTTATGGCGGCGATCTAACCGGCCTGGACTGGGCGATCGTGGCGGAACTCGGCGTGCTGGCGCTGGCGTACTGGCTTTTGGCGATCGTCAGCGCCAACGAAGGTAACCGTCTGCGCGATGCCAGTCCGCCGCGTGTGATGCAGTTGGTGCATCGCCTGAGCTATCGCGCGGTTGTGCCTGTCTTCGTCGCCCCCGCGCTGCTGTTGGCGCACGCGCTCTTCGGCGTGTTCGCCCTGATCGTTCTGCACCGGCACGTATTCGGCGGATGGGTTCTGTTGGCGGTCAGCGGCTGCAGCGCGCTGTTTTGGTCAGCTTTTGTCTTTCGTTTGCTCGGCGTGTGGTGCTACCGCGTTCCGCCGGCCGGCGCCGGGCCGTAAATGGTTTCCGGCTTGGGCAGCGAGGCGAAGTTGCCGTGAATCAAGCGTTCGAGAATGACCTGCTCCAGTTTGCGATCGCGGCCAATGGGAATCCAGTTCGCTTCGTAGATCGGCTGCTCGATCACCTCGAACTGCCGCTCCACGGTGCTGTTCATGCGCCAAAAGTTAGCGCCGGCCGTGGCCCGTATCGGAGCGGGGATGTCTTCCAACTCTTTTAAGACTTTGACATCGACGTAGTAACCACCTTCGTCGGCGGTGCTGATAAGCACGATGCAGCGATGGCGGATCGTCTGGAGCGTGGCCATGGTCCGCTGATAGGCATCGGGGCTACCCGGCTTCCACGGCTCCAAAAAGCCTGGCGAGACACGCGGCTGCGTCTCAATGCGGCCTTCATAGCGGTTGCTATAAGCGATCTCGAAAATGTCATCGACCACGTCGAGGGCTTTCTGAAAGATCTTGTCGTAGACTTCCGGCTGCGGACCCTGGGGCAGATAGAGCGGGTTCTCTTGAGGGATGTACGGACCGGTACGGAAGAGGGTGGGGTTATCGCGCCACGGCCCGGTGGAGCAGCCGGCCAGCGCGAGCGCCGCCGCGATCCAGGTCGTTCGCACCATTGGACCCATACAATTCCCTCGCCGTCCGGAGCGCGGCTGGCGACACCGGACGGCGTTCCGCGTCCGTCCTGTTCACGGTCTGCCAGAATCGACCTCGGCCCTCGACATTCAGACTAAGGGGCGGTGTTATGCCAATCCGCGCGGCGCGTGTCAAGAGGGATTTCATTGGCGAACCGGCAGCGTAAGCTGCCGGGTAGAATGGCTCTACCCGGCAGCTTACGCTGCCGGTTCGCCAACGCAATTATGGTTGCACCCTGAACGGTTTGCCAGCCCGCAGCGCAAGCAAGGGTCGCGGCAAGAGCGATCACACGTCCAACTCTTCCGCCACCGCTCGCGCCGCCTTGTCCATGATGAAGCGATAGCGCTGCGACGGATCTTTGCCCAGCAGATCGACGAACGTCTTGTCCGTCTCCAGATTCGAGTCAATCTGCACCTGCAAGAGCGTGCGCTGGCGCGGATCGAGTGTCGTCTCGGCGAGGACTTTCGGGTCCATCTCGCCGAGTCCCTTGAAGCGCGACACCTCCGGCTTGACGTTGGCTCGCAAGCCGGCGAGGATCTCTTCTTTGTGGGCGTCGTCGCGCGCCCAATACGTCTCCTTGCCGACATCGATGCGATACAGCGGCGGTTGCGCCAGATAGACGCGCCCCTTGCGGATCAACTCCGTCATGTGGCGGAAAAAGAACGCCAGCATCAGCGTCGTGATGTGATGGCCGTCCGCGTCGGCGTCCATGAGCAGGATGATTTTGCCGTAACGCAGACCGTTGATGTCGAATTTCTCACCGGCGCCGGTGCCAATCGCCGATACCAGATCGTTTAACTCCGCATTGAGCAAAACCTTGTTGAGAGGCAATCCCTCGGAATTGAGAATCTTGCCGCGCAAGGGCAGCACGGCTTGCGTCTTGTTATTGCGTCCCTGCTTGGCCGAGCCGCCGGCCGAATCGCCCTCAACGAGAAACAACTCGGATTCATCGAGACTGGTCGCTTTGCAATCGGCGAGCTTGCCCGGCAGATTGAGACGCCGCTGCGTCACCGATTTTCGCTTAACTTCACTGGCGGCTTCGCGCGAAGCCAACCGCGCCTTGGCGGCGAGAACGATGCGGCCGACGATTTGATCCGCCGCCGTCATGTTGCCGTTGAGCCACGATTCGAGGGCCGGACGAATCCAGCCATCGACGGCCGCCGCCATCTCCGGGTTGTTCAATTTCTCCTTCGTCTGTCCCTGGAACATCGGTTCGCGCACGAACACCGACAGAATGGCGACGATGCCTTCACGGATGTCTTCGGCCGTGATGCTCAACCCCTTGACCTTGACCTCGTGCGTCTCCATGTAGTTGCGGATGGCCTTGGCGATGCCGCTTTTGAGGCCGTTTTCGTGCGTGCCGCCCGCCGACGTGCGGATGCCGTTGACGTAGGAGCGGATCGCCTCATCGGTGGATTCCGTCCACTGCAAGGCCACTTCCATTTTCTCGCCGTTGTTGCGGACCAGCGCGAACGGCGCTTCCGTCACCGGCGGTTTCTGCCCCTCGGCGACGAGCCGCTGCAAGAATTCCGGGATG
This sequence comes from uncultured Planctomycetota bacterium, assembly GCA_963835245.1. GTDB lineage: Bacteria > Planctomycetota > Planctomycetia > Gemmatales > Gemmataceae > JAJPHU01. Next base: position 23,587 of record CAWIEZ010000008.1, on the reverse strand, counting down.
CCGCCTGCATGCGTCAGGTCATAGGTTTCCTTGGCAATCTCGTCCTTGAAGGTGATCTTCAAGCCGCTGTGGATGTACGACATGCTTTCGAGGTGTTCGCGTATCCATTTTGGATCAAATTGCGTCGTCTTGAAGATGTCGGAATCCGGCTCGAAGTAGATGTTTGTGCCGTGACCGCGGAAGGCGTCGAGCTTTTCCAATTCGCTGGCTGGCTTGCCGCGGCGGAATGTCTGCCGCCACTCGAAACCATCGCGGCGAATGGTGGCAATCAGCTTGCGCGACAATGCGTTGACGACTGACGAGCCGACGCCGTGCAATCCGCCGGAATGGAAGTAAACCTCGCCATCGCCGAACTTGGCGCCGGAGTGCAGCGTCGTCAGGATCAGTTCCAGAGCCGGCTTTTTGTGTTTGGGGTGCAAATCGACGGGAATGCCGCGGCCATTATCGCTGACGCTGACGGCATCGCCGCTTTTGTGCAGCGTCACCGTGATGGCGTCGGCGAAGCCGTTCAGATATTCATCGACGGCATTATCGACGATCTCCCAAACAAGGTGATGCAACCCCTTGGCGTCCACGCCGCCGATGTACATCGACGGCCGTTTGCGCACGGGTTCGAGTCCTTCGAGAACTCCAATGTCCTTGGCAGTGTAAGTAGCAGCGCTCATCAACAAATCCTACGAATCAAGAGATTAGGGAAGATTGAGTAACAGCCTCAATTTCGCCTCGACGTCACTCCACGTTGCCGCTGATACCTGTCCTAATTGGCGTATGATGTCTCCATCGTGGATGGTTGCCAACTTGTGCAAACGAAGAAGCGTCGCTTGTTTCAGGCCGGTGCCCAAGTGTTGCGGTTGGCTCGGATCAATCAGAATGTCCGTTGGCAGTAGGCTCGGCGGAACAACGCTGGTCATGTATGCCGTCAAAAATTCCGGGACAGATCCGAGCGATCCGGTCAGCAGCAAGACAGGGCGGAGTTTCGCCCCGACCGTGCCGCCGAATGGGAACATTGCCAGGTGAATTTCACCGGGGATCATGACTCGGCTTCCCATCCTCAAGTGTGTAAATGTCTTCTCTCGGGTCGCTCCAATCTTTCGCCCAGGAATGATTGATCAAAGCCCGCCAATCGTCCTCTTCATCTTCTTCGGTCGTGGGCTGCACCGTGATCTTCACAGGTCCGGGTTGTACATCAGGCGGTAGCTCGACGTGGAGTCGATGTTGCTCATCAACGTGCCCGATCAATTCAACGATTTTCATGTCTTGCCCCTCTCTCTACTGTTCATACCTCTTGGACACGATTGCTCCTGTCATCCCATCGATGACATAGTGCGGACCGCCGCCCTTGAGGCAGACATCGCTCAGTTCATAATCGATATGCCATCCATCTGCTCTGCGCTCGATGGTAATGCGAAAACTGGAGAGATTTCGATAAACTATCTCGGCGTCTTTTCGAGCAATCGCCAAGGCTTCATCGCAACCAATCAATTGCCTTCCTCTCCGACGTTCGAATGATCTTCACCGTTGTTCACTCTCTCACTCGAACAACGATTTCTGTTCACCGTTTAGCTCTGCCTTGCCGTTCTTCTCCTCGGCACGGCCCTCGACTTTGTCCCAATCGATCAACTCAATCGGCGGCGGCACGATACGGACAAAAGACGTGCGTTTGACCGCCTCGAAGCCTTTGCCGCCGCGGCTGGCCATCTCGCGGCTGCCGTAAAACTCCATCTGCTTGCCGCCGCTCGTCTCCACGATCATGGCATCGTTCTGATTGCGCACCAGCGCGCCGCCCAGACAAGTATCGCCTGTCCCCAGCTTGATGCCGATGACGCCCTTGCCGACGCCGGACAGAATGTTGACCTCTTCGAGCGGGAAGTGCAAGACGTGTCCCTTCCCCGATGCCAAAAACAGACTCCGCTGCTCCGCTTTCAGCATCGCCGCCAGGACGACCTTATCGCCCTCAGCCAATCGCACGTAACGGCGGCCGACTTTCGTGGACGCGGTGCGGAACGGTGCCAGCGGCGTACGCAATACCTGCCCTTGCGCCGTCGCCACCAGCAAATAAGGACCGGCCGGCTCGCCGTTGCTGACGGCGTGGTCCGGCGGCGTGAAACGCTCGTCCGTCGTCGCCGCACCGACGATACGCACCTGATCGGCCAAGCGGAAGAATTTGACGATCGGCTCGCCGTAACCGGACGATGCGGGAACCTCGCTGATCCGCATGGTGTACGACGTGCCGTCATCGGTGAAGAAGATGACGTGATCGAGCGTGCTGCCGGGCACCACGGCCAATACTTCATCGCCTTCCCGAACGCGCGTGCCCTCCACCGACGCCAAACGACCGACACGCTTGATCCAGCCGTCGCGCGTAAGCACAACATTGGTGTTCTCGCGGACGATGTAGGCTTCCGGATCGAACTCCGGCGCATCCTCCGCCGAACCCATGCGCGTCCGCCGACGGTCCTTGGCGCCGTACTTCTCGCCTAGCTCGTTCAATTCGTCCTTGATGACGCCCCATAATTTCTTCTCGGAACGCAGAATGCCTTCGATCTTCTCCGCACGGGCCGCTTTTTCCTTCAGTTCATCAAGGATTTTCTTGATCTCCAATTGAGCTATTTTGTACAACTGTACTTCGAGGATGGCGGCGGCTTGTTCTTCATCGAGTTTGAACGCTTTTATCAAACGCTCGGCGGCGTCGGCTTTCCCGTCGCTTTCGCGGATGATCTTGATGGCTTTATCCAGCGCGTTGAAGATGATGCGGAAGCCTTCGAGAATGTGGATGCGCCGACGCAGTTGCTCCAGTTCGTACTCGAAACGGCGCCGCACCGTCGCCAAGCGGAAAGCGAGAAAGTGCTGCAAAATCGCTCTCAGCCCCAGACGCTCCGGCCGCGTCCGTTCCTTGCCCTCCTCGTCCGTCACCGGAACCAGGCACGTCATGTTGTAGGCGAAGTTGTCCTGCAATGCCGTGTGCTTGTACAGGTACGCCATCACCAAGTTCGGATCGGTCCCCGGCTTCATTTCCAGGGCGATGCGCAGACCCTCTTTCTCGTTGGATTCGTTGACGAGATTGAGCAACTGCGGGAGCTTACGGGTGGCGATGATCTCGCCGATGTCCGACTCCAACTTGCCTTTGTCCACGCCGTAAGGGATCGACGTGACGACGATTTGTTGACGCTTACCGGACTCTTCGACTTTCCACTCGCCCTGTACCTTGATGCTGCCGCTGCCCTCTTCGTAAATCTTGCGCAACGCGGCGCGATCGGTGACGACCTTGCCGCCGAGCGGGAAATCCGGTCCCTTGATCTTGTCGAGAAGCTGCGCCGTCGTCGCCTCCGGATTATCGATGAGGAACACGGCGCCCTTGACGACCTCGCCGAGATTGTGCGGCGGGATGTTCGTCGCCATGCCGACGGCGATGCCGGAGACGCCGTTGACCAGCAGGTTGGGAAATTGAGCCGGCAGCACGACCGGCTCCTCGCGCGTGTTCTCGTAATTGGGCCGCATGGCCACGGTGCGCTGGCGCAATTCGTCGAGCAGCGCTTCGGACACGGCGGCGAGCTTGGCCTCGGTGTAGCGCTCGGCGGCTGGCGGATCGCCGTCCACGGAGCCGAAATTGCCCTGACCGTGGACCAGAGGGGCACGCAGGACGAAGTTTTGCGCCAGACGTACCAGCGCCTCGTAAGCCGCCGCTCCGCCGTGCGGATGATAATTGCCCGTCACGTCGCCGATGATCTTGGCGCACTTGCGCGGCCGGCCGTCGAAGCTCAGGTGCAAGTCGTGGTACATCGTGTACAGAATGCGACGCTGCACCGGCTTCAGCCCATCGCGCACGTCCGGCAGGGCGCGCGACATGATAACCGACATGGCGTAGTTGAGGTAGCGCTCCTCCGTCTCCACACGCAACGAAACCGGCTCAATCGTTTCCGCCATGAAACATCCTCAGCAACAGAACAAACGAACATTTCTCCTCGAATTGTATCAGTCCGTCGCTGCAAAACCCAGGTCAGTTTGAAGGAGATGGTTGCGGCGCAAAATTATGAAGTCAAAAGACTTGTGCGCAGAAGTGTTTCCGCTACGCCAAGAAAATACTGTTCATGCGTATATTATAAATCGAGATAGGAGGGCATGTCGAGCAGAGCCGCGACCGTAAGGGAGCGGTACGGGCCACCGCTCCCTTACGGTCGCGGCTCTGCGGGATGGTGAAAGATCATTTCGCTGGCGGCGGATACGCCTTGAGGATGTCGTCGAGCATCTTGTCGAAGTCGCCGGGCACTGCCTCGAAGCTGGTGATACGGCACATCTGCATCATTTGCCGTCCTTGGCGGCTGTCCTTGGCCGCCATCATGCCGGTGCGGAATTGCTCCAGCAAGTTCTCGTTGAGCGTGCCGGGATAGTAAGCGATGACGGCACAGGGGAACGCCTCGGAACGCAGCAGAACCTTCACCTTGGTGAAAAACTCCGGAAACTGTTTACGATAGGCTTCCAGGTCGGCATCGTCGATGACCGCCGCCTGAACGGCCCCGTCAATCACGTCGTCGATGGCATAGCAGGCGTCGCGCGACCGATTGACGCGGCTGAAAAACTTCGCCGCCGTCTGGCCGGTCGGCACACAGCGGCGTTCCAGGAACAGCCAGCAGTGTTCGCGGCTCAGGTTCGGCAGGGCGACGACACGGCCTTTGAGATCGTTCACGGATTGGATGTTGCTATCGGCGCAAACGATGAGATGAGCGCGGAGGAACGGCTGCTTGTTGACGGCGATGAGTAGCGGTTTCAGTTGGGGAACCTTGGCCTTGGCCCAGGCGAATTCGATGCCGTGGAAAATGCCTAAGTGAACCTCGCCGCCCTTCAAGCGCTGGCCGAGGTGGTTGGCGTCGCCGCCGGAAAGAAGCTGGCCCCTCATGCCGGTCTGCGCCTCCAGCAACGACTTGAACGGCCGCATGATGATCTGCATCAACGGCTCGGAAGTGTCTCGAAACAAGCTGGAAACCAGACCGATGCGCACGCCGTGCGCATCGTCGTCGCCGGATCGCGCGGAGGAACTAACCACAGAGACGCCCAGACACAGAGAAAACAAAAGAAAAAAGATGCGGCGAGGGGAAAATTTCACGATCGTTCCTCACTTTCTCGGTATCTCTGTGTCTGTGTGGTTAATTCCTTGCGTTTCCGTTTCACACGCCGGCGCGGCGTCGAAATCCACCGCGAAGCCGCCGGCCGTCGCTCGTTCCAGAGCGGCCAACGTCAACAGCGATTGGTAATGGGCCTCTTTCCACTCCAGCTGTAAACGAGTCGTAATCAGGCCGGAGTTGATTACTTCATCAATGTTGGGATAACTGCCGCGCTCTTCCTTGTTGAAGCTCTCCTTTATTTTCTCGGAGAACGCCCGCGCTTCATGGTACGCCTTCTCCAGATGGGTCGTCTTCTTCGATTTCTCGACCCATTGGCGATACAAATCCTCCACTTCCAGCGCGATCAGGTTGCGCGTCTTGGCGACGAGAGCTATAGCGCGTTGGTGGTAATCGCGCGCTTGTTGCACGCGGGCATCGCGGGAGCCGTTCAGAAACGCCGGCATGTCCGGACCCACGATGGAAGGACGGAAATTCACGCCGCCCACGTCGCCGGTAGGGATCGGCTTGGCGTGAATGTCGGAACTGGAGGCGAACGTCTTCACGCTCGGCCGGCAACTCGTCGCCTGCGCGTCGATCTCCAAGCACACCACCTCGGCGAACGTCGTCACTTGAATGATCTCGCCGCGGCGCGCGAGGGCCAAAGCCAGCAGTTCGTTCAACTGTGGCTGAACGCGCGGACAAGGCAGGTCGCGGTCGGGCAGCACAAGGACGAACTCCGGTCCCACTCCCAGCGCTTCGCGCAGAGCGGCCAGAGCGCGCAACTGTCCTTGCTCCGCCTCTTGGGTACGGCCATCGAGCGTTTGCAGGAAGGAACTCACCAAGTTCTGATGTTCGGGCAAGAGAACATCGCGGCGCTGTTTGCGGACGGCCGGATCGGTGACGAGCGTTTGCAGATCGTTGAGCCGGCCGCGAATCTGGTTATTGGCCACCTTAACCTGCTGAGCGGCGTAGAGCGCGCCGAGATAGCTGGCGGTGACGCCGTGCAGCGTTTCGGACTCCGCTTGCACGATGCCGCCCTGTGCGACGGTCACGCCTAGAGCCGACTGTTTACGGCGAATGGGTAAATCGCGGACCAGGCAAGTGGGCACGCGCAGATTCTCCAGCGCGTTGACACGATCCAGAGCCGCTTTCAGCGCCGCCTGCGTGGCGGCGAGGGTCGGTTGATTGCCCAAGGCGATTTGCCGGCACGCCTGAATCGTCAAAGGCGCGTTGGCAGGTGGGACCGGCGGGACGCCGGTCGCCGCGGCGGACGCTTCGGGAAGCGTATCGGCCCGGCCGGCCGCTGCCGTACACAACAGCAGGGGCAACACAACGGCGAAGGCGGAGCGGGGAGTACGCCGACTGAATCGACAACTAAGCATGGATCCTTCCTCGATGGCTGCGCGGACGGAAAGTTGCGATGGCGTGTACTCGCGGCCTCCCTCCCCGATCGAATCGATTCCAACAGGTAAGTATAGGATCGGCCGGCAAGTGCCCAATCTCGAAAGCAGCTGTCGCTCGCCGCCGTAATCGGACGATTTGAGGGCGCGATCACTCGGATTGCACCGCTTTCGCACGGTGGCCAGTTGAGGGGGTTTCCGTAAGCGCGCGAAGTTAGCGGAACTGTAGCGATCGATTGGTTCGGCTTCGTCTGCTAGGCGATCTGCACAACTCTGGCCTTTTGACAAAGCGGGTAACTGTTCATGAAACTCGTGAGACAGCTTTTCATTGCTTCAAAGGACCGACCATACATGTATAATGCGGTCTCTGTTGGCCCGTCCCAGTCGCCGTGAATTGTTCCTTCGGAACTAAGGAGGCGATTGAACTCTTGGTAGACGAAATCGAAATCGCATTCCTTGTAAACCTTCTCCGGCAACTCTGTCCCATTTAAGTAAACCGCCAAGCCCTCATGGATGCCGAAGGGCAACTCTTGGCCGGTCGATTCCAAGATGAGTTTCGAGCCTTTTCGCGCGCCGAGTTCTTCGAGAGAACCCTTTACCGTTTCCAGAGATTTGTCGCTCGAATCGTAAAGCTGAATCTCGATGTCGCAAAACTCGATCTCATAGTCCTTGCCCAACTGCGTTCCGCCGCCTGTTACTTCCCCAAGACTCTGTTTGCGGAGAAGGACATTCAGAGGATCTTCGTACAAGTCTCCGCGTTGAATAGGCTGGATCCGGTCATTCAGACGCGCGATGACAAGAACGGATGACGCTGGTTTCTTTTTTCCGAAGAGAGTACTGAACATTCGCTTGCTCCTTGAGGTCGAACGACACAACCCAGCAGCCGGGGCACGCGGAGGCATAATGTCGCGCACTAGCGTCCTTTACGCGACAGGTCTGCTACAGCATCGCGCGCCGCGCACTCTAATCTAGCACCAAAAATCACTGATCGAGCGACTTTCTTCAAAAGCAGCCCGGCCTCATTGGCCTTCTATCGAAAAGCCATCCACGGCGAAGCCGGCGGGCGAATGATAGAGGAGACGCGCGATCGTGGCTGCATCCTTTCAGGAGGAGAGCTTACGCCGACTGTTCGCCGAGGAATTGCATACAGAAGGAGCGCAAAACATCTTCGGGAAATAGGCAGAAGGCATAATCGCGTCTCTGCAACACCGCATTGGTGCGAAGCTGCCGCTGACAGAGGAGCAATTGCTGGCGCAATTGTTCCTCGCGCGGCCGCAGAGGACGGCGCAACTCCTCTGTGAGCGTGCGCAACCTGCGGAAGCGTTCGCGTCTTTGGGCGGCGGTTGCCGTTGGACGCGCGATCCATTCTTGCTTGCGCGCGCCAAGGCGGCGAACTCCGCGTTCCTCTCTGTCCCGTCGAGATGACGCTGCGGATTGTAATGCACGTCGCGCACTTCGCGGAGCAGATGACGGCGGTCGTCTTCTGTCGCGGCCGCGTGCGGCAGCGGAAGCCAGCGCGTCGCCGACAACACCATGTAAAGCGGCGACTCGCAGCTGTAAAAACGACGCATCAATTCATCGGTCAATTCATCGTATTTGCCGCCGCCGATGCCGTGAACGAACAGATCCGCCAGAAACAGCCGAGCGTACAATGTGGTCGTTCAGGGCGCGACTGCGGATTTTGAGACCTTGAGACTCCAATTCCCGCCACGCGCTCACCATCGCTTCGTTTAGCCGCGACCCGAAGGGGAGCGCAGACGCGCTCCCCTTCGGGTCGCGGCTAAACGGGGATTTGTCACTGCCGCGCAACTCCAATCGATCCTTGACGAATCGAACGAACAATCGTTCACGCCGCGCGGCGCCGGCATGCCACGCCCAGAACGGCGCTTCCAGCCAATCGCCGTCAGCGGCGAGATCGGGCACCGGATGATTGCGGTCGCGAATGCCGTGACGACGGCGATAGTCGGCGACAATTGAATTATAAAGCGAGTGAAATTGGGGCAAATTAGCGAGCAGATGGCAGGCGAACCAGGCGAACGGCTCCGTGCGGCAAATGGCACGGAGCGGCACTTCTACATTGTGACAACCCCAAGCGCGCTCGAAGGTCCGCCGCGCCGCCGCGAAGCATTCGCCCAGATTCGGCGTGCGTTCCGCCTGTCGCAGCACTTCGGTCCAGAACGCCGGCAGCATCGGCTCAAACGGCCAATCGCGCATCAGTTCGCCGGCTCGTTCGGCGAAGCTGGCGAACAATCCCCGATCGGCAATGGTCCGCTCTTCATAGGGCGTCGCGCCGGTCCAGCGATCGAAAAGCACCCAGCGGACGTGCGGCGGAGCCGGCAGACGCAGCGCCGTGGTTTTGATCGTGTCGTTATCGATGACGAGGTTGAGGGCGGCAGCGTTGTGCATTCGGGCCAGACCGTAGAGCGCGAAGTTTTTCACCCATACGCCGGGATGGAACAGTTCCGGCTGATGACCGGCGACGAGGAGGGTATCGGGTTCCGTCCCCCCGACGGCATTGGCACGAGCGGCGCGACGCAACTCCGACAGCGGACGACCCAGCAATGTCAGACGCTCGGCGACGGCATGAAGACGCTGACGATTGAGCGCCAGAACATCGCCGACCTGCGCAGAGGAGGAATGGCGACGACGCCGCCATCGCGGGCCGGGGCACGCGGCACGCTCTGCTCGCTCAAGGACCGATCCTCTTGAACAGGCTCGACCAGCAACAGGATGCCGTCTTTTCGGGGTCTAATTCGCTCGCTAACGCGCGCGGCTCGTCTTCGACTTCGGCGGCGGCGATCACCTGACGATAGTAGGCCAAGCGCTGATCGGCGTCGTCGAGAACGCCGCCGAACGCTCGCTTCGGATCGAGATACAGCCGCGGCACCCCCACTTCTTTGATGCGCAATCCCCGCCGCGCCGCTTGCACCCACAATTGCAAGGGCATGCCCCAGCCGGTTTCGGTGATGCGCAAACGCTCCAGCGCCTCGCGGCGATACGCTTTGAAACCGCAAAACGCATCGGTCAGATGAAGACCGAATCGCCGATTCAGCTCGGCGGTGATTTCGCCGTTGATGCGCTGGCGGTCGCGCGGCGCCAGCGTGTCCTGATGGAAGTCGCGGAGATAACGACTGCCGGAGACGAGGTCGGCGTCGTGGATCGCTTCCAGCAGCACCGGAATGCGCGACGGCTCGTGTTGGCCATCGCAGTCCATCGTGACCAGCACATCGATGTCCTGCCGCCGTGCGTAGTCGAAGGCCGAGATCAACGCCGCCCCGTAACCGCGGTTGAGCGAATGGGCGATAACTTCCAATCCTTTCTGATGGGCCAAAATGTCGGCCGTCCCATCAGTGGAACCGTCGTTGACAACCAGGATGCGCGGGCTATAGCGCCGCACTTCGCCGAGAACGCTCTCCACGTAACGCGCTTCGTTGTACACGGGGATGGCCGTGAGAATGTGCATGCCTTGCAATGCCTCGATTGGGGGCGACGATTCATTACCTATTCTTCATTCTAAGGAAGCGCGACGCGCAATGTCAAAAAGCGCGGGCGGGCAAGGAAAAGTTGTCAGTTCCCACTGCCAAAATGGCGTCAGTCCGGCCAGGAACAAAAACGCTCTGTCGTCGCACCCGTCGCGTCGTTCCGTCATAAGGTGAGATTGTAAAACAAATTACAGCATCACCCGCGCGGGTGCTTCTCGCTGCCGGGCCTTGGCACGCTCCTTGCTAACTATCTTTTCGGCGGTTCGCTTCGGGAGCCGCTGAGACAAAAGACGCTTAACACAAAATCTCTTGGTGCGGAAGGCGATCGTGGATCGTCCGTTCCGCATCGCGGACATCGAGGCAAAAAGGAGAGAACCATGAGGTCATCGCGTTGGCAGTCGTTTCATCCGATGTGGAATCCGTTGCATCAGTTCCAGGACGAAATGAATCGTCTGTTTGATCGCTGGGGCAATGGCAGCTCGTTTGGCAATCCGGCGAGTTTTCCGGCTCTGAACGTGTGGGAGGACGGCGAAGAAGTTTTTGTCGAGGCTGAATTGCCGGGACTGAGTCTGAAAGACCTGGAGATTTACGTCAGCGGCGGTAATCAGCTGACCATCAAGGGCGAGCGTAAACCGTGCCTGCCGGAGAAGAGCCTTTGGCACCGTCAGGAGCGCGTCTTTGGTGCTTTCAGCCGTTCGCTGACGCTGCCGTTCCCGGTCGATGCCGATAAGGTCGATGCCCGTCTGGAGAACGGCGTTCTGCATCTCCAGCTGACCAAGCACGAATCGGCGCGGCCGCGCAAAATTCCGGTTAAGGCGGAGTAATTTTTTCCACCGTAAAGAATCGAGAAAGGGAGGAAATAATGATGGCGAACATTACGAATAGTCCGGCGAAGGACCGGGCGGAGGCGCGTGCCGAGACGACGCGCGGCGGCGTCTTTTTCACGCCGCGAGTGGATATTGTCGAGACCGATGCCGAGTTGACGCTCTTCGCGGAGGTTCCTGGTGTTCGTCCCGACGAGGTCGAATTGCGCTATGAGAAGGGCGAACTGTTGCTGCACGGCCGCGTCAAGCCGCGCTCCGATTCGCGGTCGTTGCTGCTGCAGGAGTACGAGGAAGGCGACTTCTTCCGTGCCTTCACCATTCACGAATCCATCGACGCCGGCCGCATCACGGCGGAGTGCAAAAACGGTGTGCTGACCGTGCATCTGCCGAAGGTCGAGGCGGTTCGTCCGCGTCAGATCGCGGTGCGCGGCGAGTGACGGGAAAAAGAAGAGCTAACCACAGAGTCACAGAGAACACAGAGAAATACACAGAGAGGAAAAGAACTAAAAAAGACAGAAAGTCTTTCCGTCTTTTCTTTTTGTTTTCTTCTCTGTGTTCTCTGTGACTCTGTGGTTAGCTCTTCTTTTCGCGGTTACACAGAGCAATTCTCCGGCTGCCGCACGGATGCCAGCAGAGCGGTCAGCGCCTGGGGATCGGCCGGTTTGACGAGGTGATGATCGAAACCGGCCTCATGGGAGCGGCGCACATCGTCGGCCTGACCGTACCCCGTTAGAGCGACCAGCAGCGGTCGCGGCGATAGGTTCATGGCGCAGACGACGGGCCACTTCCAAGCCGTCCATGCCCGGCAAACCGATGTCCAGCAGCACCACTTCCGGCAGGAATTTTTCCGCCTCCGTCAGACCCATCGGGCCGTCGTAACCCAGCCGTACTTCGTGTCCGCCGATCTCCATGAGCATCGCCAAACTGCGCGCCGCGTCGGTATTGTCGTCCACAATCAAGACGCGGCGGCGCGGCGGCTTCGGCGCCGCGCTGGCCGGCACGGCTTGGATCGGCTTGGCGCCGCTCTCCGCGGATCGAGGCGGCGGCTCCTCCGTTTGCAAGGCCGGCAGATACACGACAAATTCGCTGCCTTGATAGGGGCCTTCGCTGAACGCTTCCACGCGGCCGTCGTGCATCTCCACCAGCTTATGCACCAGCGTCAGGCCAATGCCCAGGCCGCCCTGCGAACGATCCAACGACCGATCCACTTGCGTGAATAGCTCGAAGATCGACGACAGCATGTCCGACGGGATGCCGACGCCGTTGTCCTGGATGCGGAGGATCACCGTGTCGTCCTGGCATTGCGCGTACAGCTGGATGCGTCCGCCTTCTTCGGTGTACTTGGCGGCGTTGTTGAGCAAGTTGCTGACGACTTGCGCCAGCCGCACCGGATCGCCGCGCACTGCGCAGCGGTTGAGGCGGTAGAGCGATGGTCAATTCGTGCTTGCGGGCGTCGATGAGCGGCCGGCTCGTCTCCACGGCGCGGGCGATGACACCAGCCACGTCCACGCATTCCATCTGCAAATGGATCTTGCCGCGCGTGATGCGCGACAGATCGAGCAGATCGTCCACCAGCCGGATGAGTTGATGCACTTGGCGATCGATCATCTCGTGAAGCGATTGTGTGTCCGCCTCGTTGGAACGGCTCAAGCGGAGCAGCTGGATAGCATTGCGGATCGGCGCCAGGGGATTGCGCAGTTCGTGGGCGAGCATGGAGAGAAATTCGTTTTTGTGGCGGTCGGCTTCTTGGACGTTGCGATACAGCCGGGCGTTGTCCAGAGCGATGGCGGCACGGGCGGCGAGATCCTCGGCTAGCGCCAGGTCGGAGGGGCTGTAACGACGGCCGGATGGCCCCATGGCCAAGCTCAGAACCCCCAAGGCGCGGCCGCGCGCGAGCAGCGGAACGAGGAGGAGAGCGCGAGCTCGAAGTTCGGTTGCGGCGCGTCGAACTGTCCGTTGAAGGGCGCGGGCAGCGGCGGCAGCGCCGGCGTCCCTGCCGGCACATTGGGCATGTATTGCAGGTTGCCCGACTCCAAGACGTGGCGGATGGACTGAGCTAACCCCTCGTGCAGCCCTTCCGGCGCGGGCACCGACAGGCGCAGGTGCCGCGCCGCGGGTCGGCCCACGCCAACTCCGTCTGCCGCAGCCGGCCATGCTCGTCGGCCAGGGTGATAGCGGTGAGATCGCCCAGGTACGGCACCGACAGTCGCAGCAAGCCGCGCAGCGTCGCCTCGTAATCGAGCGAACTGGACAGCACCTTGCTGGCATCGGCAAGGAACGTGGAGCGGCGCGTCGCTTCTTCGGCGGCGGCGCGGGCCGCTTGCTCCCGCGCCAGCGCCACGCGCTCGTCGGCCTGCTGCTTGACCTGCTGCGTCATGCGATACAGTTCGACGAACACACGCACCTTGGTGCGCAGAATCTCCGGCACGATCGGCGACAGAATGTAATCCACCGCGCCCATCGAATAGCCCTGGGCCGTGTGCATTTCATCGGTGAAGGCGGTGATGAAGATGATCGGCGTGTGCGCCGACTTGCGGCGCTGACGGATGAGGTCGGCCGTCTCGAAGCCGCTCATGCCCGGCATGTGGACGTCCAAGAGAATGACGGCGAAGTCGTGCGACAACACCAGACGCAGCGCTTCGGGGCCGGAATTTGCCTTGACGACGTTCTCGCCCAGTTCCTCGAGAATCGACTCCAGGACGAGCAATTTTTCCGGCAGATCGTCCACGATCAGGATGTTGATTTTGTCATCGGCGCCGATGGAGTATCAGCTTATCAGCCGTCCTCACTTCGTTACACCCCGAATTTGTCCACCCGGCCGCTGACGAGGGGCGAACCGGCTGCGTCAGCTGCCGGGTAGAGCTAACGTTCGTAAATCGTCGTCAACTCGGCGAGCCGATCGAGCAACTCCTCGGTCAGCATGCCGGCGCAGAAGCGCCAGCGCCAGTTGCCGGAAGGACGTCCGGGCCAATTCATCCGCGCTTCACTGCCCAGGCTGAGTACGTCCTGCAAGGGCGTGATAGCGTGGTCGGCCACCGACATCCAAGCCAGGCGGATCAAATCCCACGATATGTCGTTATCGGTGCTGGGAGCGTAACGGCGTAAGAAGTGTAGCTCATCGGCGCTCAGCGTTTGATACCAGCCGTGCGTCGTGTCGTTGTCGTGTGTGCCGGTGTAGACCATCGTGTTGCGTTCGTGGCGGTGCGGCAGGAAGCGGCTCTCCGGCGCGCCGCCGAAGGCGAACTGCAAAATGCGCATGCCCGGCAGATCGAACGCCAGACGCAATTGCCGTACCTCCGGCGTGATGACGCCGAGATCCTCGGCGATGAACGGCAAGCCGCCGAGCTGGTCGCGCAGCACGCGGAGAAGATCGGCACCCGGTCCCTTAACCCAGCGGCCCTTCTCCGCCGTCGGCTCGCCCGCCGGCACTTCCCAGTACGCCTCGAAACCGCGGAAGTGATCGAGACGGATAAGATCCACCTGCGCCAGCGCCGCTCGCAGCCGCGCCGTCCACCAGGCATAACCATCGCGCTCATGGGCCTGCCAATCGTACAGAGGATTACCCCAAAGTTGACCCGTTTTGGAGAAATAATCCGGCGGCACACCGGATACAACGGTCGGCCTTCGCCGCGCGTCGAGTTGAAATAGTTCGGAATGGGTCCAGACATCGGCCGAGTCGTCGGCCACGAAAATAGGCACGTCGCCAATCAGACGAATGTGGCGTTCTCGCGCGTAGTCCTTGAGAGCGCTCCACTGCCGGGCGAAGAGAAATTGCCGGAAGCGGTGCAGCTGCATCGCCTCGGCCAGTTCGTGCCGTGCCCCTTGGAGCGCGGCCGATTTGCGTAGGATCAATTCTTCCGGCCAGTCGTGCCAGCTGACTCCGCCGTGCGCTTCCTTGATGGCCATGAAGAGAGCGAAATCGTCCAACCACGCCGCTTCGCGGCGGCGAAATTCCTCGAAGGCCGGCCGCAGCGATAGACCGCGACCGGCCTGGAAATTCTCCCAGGCACGCGCGGTCAGATCCGCCTTGTAGGCGCTCGCCCGTCCGTAATCGATCTGCTCGGCCGGCCAGTTCTCGCCGGCGAAGTCGGCGCTGCTGAGCAAACCGTCGCGCGCCAGCAACTCCGGGCTGAGCAGGTTGGGATTGCCGGCGAACGCCGAGAACGATTGATAAGGGGAATCGCCGAAGCCGGTCGGTCCCAGCGGCAGAATCTGCCACCAACTCTGCCGCGCCTGGGCCAGCGCGTCCAGCCAGGCGTAGGCGGCCGGCCCTAGATCGCCGATGCCGCAAGGAGCGGGCAACGACGTGGGATGCAGCAAGATCCCGGAGGAGCGCTCCGTTGGCCGTCCGCTTTCCGAGGTGTCCATCGATCTTCTCCCGCGCCTTGTCCGTGTGGCCGCGAGGATTCGCGCACGCCAAAGGAAATGCAAAAGCTGTGCCAGAGCGGAAGCCGCACGGCTCAGCGGCAGGTCTTGATGCCGCGACCGTCGCGGGGAAGCGACTCCTCGCCCGCTTCCGCTCCCGGCGGCGTCTGCCGCCAACAAGGACCGCCGGCGCCCCACTGATAGCCCGTCTCGAACAGTTTCGGCGCTTCCTTGGGATACAGATTAGCAATGCTCGGCTGTTCGCCATGATAGTCGGGGGGCACGGCGAGCAGGTGGAAACGCATGCCGGAGCGCATGCACAGCGAATGCAGTCGAGCGATGTCGGCGCGGGTGAGCGCTTCAAAAAGCGCCGCCACGGAGGGTTTGATGCGGCAAAGCGCGCTCTTGGGCACGCGCGCCGGATCGGAGTACAGCTTGCGGCTGGCGAGGACGTAAAGATCCGAGCCGGCCGGATAGCCGGCGGGCGAACCGATCGGCGGCAGCGCCATGGCCACCGAGCCGGCATCGCAATGCTCTTCCCGATGACAATGGCCATTGACCTCGACCTCGAAGGCGACCGGCGGCATGGCGCCGGGCCAAGAGACGGCGGCCAACAGGATCTTGCGGACCAAGTGATCGGCGTCCGGTCGGCCGCTCGACGCGATGGCGCCGACATCCCAAATGGCCAGGCGCTTCGTCTCCAGGTTCATGGTGCCGATGAACAAACGCCGCCCTTCGGCGTAGGCGAGCCGCAGGTCGGCCATGAAAACGTCGTCGTACGCGCGACGAATCAGCCGCTCCGCCGGCTTGGCCGAGCCGAACGCGCCATCGAGCAGCATGCAGCACAGCGGCCGAAATTTGATTAGATCCGCCGTACTCATGGTCAGGATTAAACGCTGCATCCGCGCATCGTGCTTGGGTCCGAGGAAGGCATAGGCGCCGATCAACGATCCGCTGCTGATGCCGGTCACTTCATCGAACATTGGCCGTGTGCCGGTTCGCGTCCAGCCGACCAGGGCGCCGGCGGTGAACGGCGCTCCGGCCACGCCGCCGGAGAGAGCGAGGATTTGCCGCGGTCGGGAGAGGGGAGGGGGAACCAACGCCGGCATGGCCAGGGAAGCGGGCGGCTCCTCGGCGGGCGGCGTTTGAACAGAGTGATAACTCGTTTGCGTAAGGGATGGCGCGTCCGGCAACGGTGGAGGATCGGCGCTAGGGAAGGCGCTGCAACCCAAGACACCCACCCCGGCGAGGGCGAGGAGTACCACGCCCCGAACGAGGGAGGCGAAGAGACGGATACCCTCCCCCATCTCTCCCACTCCTCCATGCCAGGCGACAAAGCAAACCGCGTAGGTCGCGGAATTGCGCGAATAAACGAGTATGATCTTTTGTTCGGTTGTGCGTGGCAAACTACTTGAACGAACCCGTCCGTGTGGAATAGGGAAACGAGCGGATGATGGACAAATTAGGCGAAGAAAAAAGACTGTTGAGAGCCACAAGCCCGGAGCGCCAGCGACGGGTTGAAACGCCCGTCGCTGGCGCTCCGGGCTTGTAACTCATTCTTCTAGAGCCTTTTAATTCAACGGCGGCGCAGCAATAACAGCGTTTGATCGTCCTGCAATTCCGTCTGGCCGCTGAATCGCTGTACCGCCGCGCTGGCCTCATCGGCGCACGCTTCCAAAGAGAGCGACGTGCGCGATCCGCCCAGCACCTCACACAAACGCTCGCGGCCGAACATCTCCTTGCGATCCGCCGTGAACGCCTCGGTGTAACCGTCGCTGTAGAGAATCAGCGTCTCGCCGCGTTCCAGTGACAATTCGGTGTCACGGACGTGCGGAGCAGCGACGGAACCGAGCAGCATGCCCGGCGGCAAAGCGACTTCGGCGACGCGGCCGTCGCGGCGGCGCAACAGCGGCGGCGGATGGCCGCCGGATGCGAGTACCACCGAGCCATCGCGGCGGTCGTAGATGCCGTGCAGCAGCGTCACGAACAGGGCCGTCGGATTGTCGTCGGTTAAGGCGCGATTGAGGCGTTTGAGCAATTTCGCCGGGCTGCTCGCCGACGGTGCCAGATGACGGATCAGCGTGCGCACGGCGATCATAAACAGAGCGGCTGGCATGCCTTTGCCGGAAACGTCGCCGAGGAAAAATGCCAAGCGGCCATCGGGAAGACGAAAGAAGTCGTACAAATCGCCGCTCACCTCGCGGGCCGGCTGGACGCGGGCGAACAGTTCCGGATCAGCGTCCTCGAACAAGGCGAAGTCCGCCGGCAAAAACGATTGCTGAATGTCCCGCGCCAGCCGCAATTCCTGACGCAGCCGCTCTTCGCGCAGCCGATCGGCATGCAGGGCGGCATTTTCCAACACGGTCGAAACCTGGATGGCCAGCGCCGCCAACAGTTCCAGATCATCGGAATTGAAGGCATGGCCGGGACGCAGACAATCGAGTTGGATCACGCCCAGCCGGCGATTCTCCCAGCCCATCAGCGGCACGCACAGAAACGACCGCAGATTCAGCGAAATCATCGTCGCCGATAGTTCCAGGTTGGGATCGCCGCTCACGTCTTCGCTGAGCAGGCCGACGCCTTCTTCGAGAGCGCGGCGGACGATGGTTCGGCTGTAGGCATAATCGCTCTCCGTCTCGCGCTTGTGCCGGCTGTGCTGGGCGCGCACTTTCAAGCGGTCGCCTTCGCGGAGCAGAACCATGCCGCGATCGGCTTGCGGAAACAGCCGCAATAGATGCTCGAGCAATCGATTCAAGAGCGGTTCCATCTCCAGTGTGCGGCCAAGGTGCTGGGCGATCTCCAGGACCACTTGTAATTTGTGCGCCGGATTCTGGGCGAACAGGGTGCGATTGGATGGCGTGGCGTTGATTTGCGCGGATGATCTGATCGGGCAGCGGCAGCGTACTCTGCACCGGAGGCGGATCGGCGCCAGGCTCAACGTGTACGGGCCGATTTGTAGAGCGTCGTGTTCGCTCAAGGGCGTTGGTTTGCCGATGCGTCGGCCGTTGACGAAGGTGCCGTTGCTGCTGCCGACATCCTCGACGAAGTATTCGCCGCCGTGACAGAGGATGCGGGCGTGTTGGCGGCTGACGGCCAACGAATCGAGATAGATGGCGGCGTCCTCTTGGCGGCCGATAAGCACGCTATCGCCCGTCAGCGCGAAGCGCTGGCCGGGGTTGGGGCCTTTGATGGTCACTAGGGATACCATGACTACTCTTTTACCGCGAATTGCCGGCAATTACCAGCCCCGCATAGCTTCGTGCGGACAAGTTTCCGAGGAGTGTTGATGCTGTCGCTGCAACCGTTAGGCGATCAAGCCGTGTTGGCGTCCTTCGCCGCCGAGAGCGACGCTCTACGCTGGGCGGCCGCCGTGCGCCGTCTGGCGGCGCCGTGGCTCGTCGATGTGGTGCAGGCTTACCGCCGCGTCGCCGTCTATTTCGACCTGGAGCGAACCACGCTCGCCGCCGTCACGCAGATACTAGACGATCTCACGCGAGCCTGCGTCCCAGACGTGTCCACGGAAACGCGGTTACATGAAATTCCATGTTGTTACGAATTATCGCTGGATTTGCCGCGCGTCGCCGAGGCGACGGGACGGACAGAAGAGGAAGTCATCCATCTGCATGTCGCTGCCGAGTACACGGTCTACGCCATCGGCTTCTGTCCGGGTTTTCCTTATCTCGGCTATTTGCCATCGCCATTATGCGGAGTGCCTCGTTTGCCCGCACCGCGCTTGCGCGTCGAAGCCGGCAGCGTCGGGCTGACGGGACGGCAGACCGGCATTTACACGGAGATGCGTCCGGGCGGTTGGAATATCATCGGCCGCACGCCGCTAGAGTTGGTTTGTGTCGCCGATGGCTACTTCCCTCTGCGCACCGGCGACCGAGTGCGCTTCGTGCGCATCGATGAGGCGGCTTTTCGACGGTTGCAAGGGCAGCGGTTGTGAATAACGGCTCCGGTGATAGAATGGGAGATAGGGTGTTCTCTCCGTTTGATGGAGGAAGGGAGCGATTATGTCCAGCGAAAAAACCGAGCAATCGACGATAGCTGAATCCGCCTTGAGCATGCCTAGCTATCTCACGGAGGAAGAGAAGAAGATTAACGACGATTATGAATGGTGCCTCCACGACCCTGATGTCCGGCGGCAATATGGTGGACTGGTCGTGGTTGCTCACCAGCGTCGTATTTGGGGCGCAGGACCGGATCATCGCTCCGCTATGGATGCAGCCCTCCAGCATCCGGATTGTCCACATCATCGGGTCTGCGCTTTAGTGGCCGTCCCTTATGGGACAGACTCTTAATGAAACAGCGACCGGCGACAACCGCTTGGTGATCCCGTAAACACACGACTCGCCGACGCCTTTACGCCACCTTAACGTGTTCTTCGCGGCGCGGCACGGCCACGTCGGTAAAACCCAACTGTCGCAAACCGGCGGCCAGCGCCTCGGCCTGCGGCGGTTCGCCGTGAACGAGACGAATCTTGCCCGTCTCGCCCAGCGCCGGGCCGAGCAGGGCCAGGAAATCGTCCTGGTCGGCATGGCCGGAGAAGCCGCTGATCGACACCACCTCGGCCCACTTGTTCCAGTTGCGGCCGTGGAAACGCACTGTCGGCCGCATTTGCAACAGTTGCGCGCCCAGCGACTGCGGCGCCTGATAGCTGACCAATACAATGCTGTAACGCGGATCGTCCAGATGCAGACGTAGGTGCTGCATGATACGGCCGCCGTCGCACATGCCGCCGGAGGCGACGACAACGGACGGCTCCGCCAACATGCTCACTTCGCGCGCCTCCTCCGGCGAACGGAAGTAGTGGACCGGCGGCAGTCCCGCGGCGGGCAGATGCTCGAAGGCGTCGCCGTAGTGCTGATAGACGGCGGCGATCTCGGCGGCCAGCGGACTATCGACGTAGATCGGCAAACGCGGCAAGATGCCGTCGCGCATCCAGCGCTGGAGGAAGTGCAGCACGACCTGAGTACGGCCCAGGCTGAATGCGGGAATCAACACTTTGCCGCCGCGAGCCAGCGCCCCGCGGACCACTTTGCTCATCTTCGCCGCCATCACTTCCAGCGTGTCGTGATGGCGGCCGCCGTAGGTGCTTTCGCAGATAATCAGATCGGCGGCCGGCACCGGCGGCGGCGGACGCAGAAACGGCAAACCGCGCGGCCCAGATCGCCGGTGAACGTCAAGCGCGACAGTGCGGCCGGCATGGGCGAAGGTCAGCACGCGAGATGGCCGAGCCGAGGATGTGGCCGGCGTCCACGAAGCGCAGCTGCACGTCGCCGCTGATGGCAAGATCGTGGTCGTAGGGGACGGGAATGCAGTGATCGATGGCTCGGCGAACGTCGCCGCGCGTGAAGAGCGGCCCTGTCTCTCGCGCCGTGCGTCGGCTCGACGATGCCGGCAACGCGGCGTCCTCCTCGTGGACGCGGCCGGAGTCGGCGAGCATGATGGCGGCCAGATCGCGCGTGGCCGGCGTGCAGTAGATGGGACCGCGAAAACCCTGACGAACCAGAGTTGGGCAGATTGCCGCAATGATCGGTGTGAGCGTGGCTGAGGACGACGGCGTCTACACGTGGCCGGATCGAAGGGAAAGCGCAGTATTGCGTTGGCGAGCCTCGTCGCGTCGGCCGCGCACCAGGCCGCAATCGAGCAGCAGGCGCTGCGAGCCAACTTCGACCAAGTGCATGGAGCCGGTCACCGACTGAGCGGCTCCCCAGAATGTCACGGACGGTTCAGTCATGCCGAGCGTAGAATACGATATCATGTCTTTATTCTACAAGAGCGCAGACAAGGGGCCGCAAATGACAAGGTGACAAGGTGGCAAGGTGAGGAGAAAACAGTATGAAGCGAACGACATCTCTTCTCTGGGTCGCTCAATCCCTAGCCTTGCTTGTCGCCTTGTCACCTTGTCACCTTGTCACCTTGTCATTTGCGGCGGCGGCACCGCCAAACGCGGTGGAGATCAAAAGCATTCTCAGCGAAACGCGCGACTACTGGCAGGCTCCCGGCATCGCCGCCGCTGTCGTCCAGGACGATCGCATCGTCTACCTCAACGGCGTCGGCGTGCGCGGCTCGGCAGTGACAGTCTCGTGACGGCGGACACTTTGTTTGCCATCGGCTCCTGCACCAAGGCGTTCACGGCCACATCCTTGGCGATCCTCGTCGCCGAGGGCAAGGCCGATTGGGATGATCCGGTACGCAAACATTTACCGGGGTTCCGCCTCGACGATCCGCTCGCCGACCGCGACGTTCGCTTGCACGATCTGTTCTGCCATCGCATCGGCTTGGCCTCGGCACGATCTGCTCTGGTATCGCGCTCCCTGGAGCATCGAAGACAGCGTTCGTCGCATGGCCTACCTCGAACGCAACAGCTCGTTCCGCTCGACCTACGAGTACAACAATCTCGCTTACCTCGCCGCCGGCCTCGCCATCCGTGCCATCGCCAAACAGCCGTGGAACGCATTTGTCCAGGAGCGTTTATTCAAACCTTTGAAGATGAAGGATGCCGTTTTCACCAGCGGCGCAGCGCAAAAAGCAGCCAACCACGCCAGCCCGCACGGCCACGATGCCGATGGCAAAATCGTGGGCATCCCCTGGTACAGCGACGACAAGCAAATCCGCGCCTCCGGCTCGATCAAGGCCAGCGCGTGCGATCTGAGCCAATGGCTGCGTTTCCAACTGGCGCACGGCAAACTCGATGACAAGCAAGTGGTATCCGCCGACGCCTTAGCAGAGACGCACACGCCGCGGATTCCGGTGCCGCTGAGTGCCGCCGATCGAGCCGCCGGGGCGGCGCAGGCCAGTTACGCTCTCGGCTGGCATATCAACGAGTATCGCGGCCACGCCATCCACGAACACGGCGGCGCGGTCGATGGTTTCCGCGCCGCATCATCCTCGTGCCGCGCAAAAAGCTGGGGCTGATCGTGCTAACCAATCTGGAGGACATGGAGATTGTCAACGCGGCGGGCAATAACTTGCTCGATCACCTACTCGGTCTGAAGAAAATGGATTGGAACGACTTCTTCGCCAAAGAACATGAGAAGGCGAAAAAGATCGAAAAGGAACGATTGAACAAACGGCGGGCGGGGCAAGTGCGGAGGGGCGCGAAAGCCAAGGATCTGGGCTTCTATGTCGGGACGTATTGCGAACCCGCCTACGGCACGGTGAAGATCACACGCAAGGGCGATTCATTGATGTTGGATTGGAGTAGTTTTCAGCTTCCGCTGACGCACCTCCATTACGATACGTTTTTGACGCCGTCCGACGATGTTCGTCTGCCGGCGGCCTTGCGATCGGCGCCGGCCGTCTTCGAGATGAACGAAGACGCTCAGATGTCCGTCTTGCGTTTCCTGGGCCGCAAGTTCGCGCGCCAACCGCTCCCTAACGGTCGCGGCTCTGCTTCGTCGGGGAAGCAGGAACCGGCTCCGACGGCAGTCCGATGTCTGGAACTCTTTCCGTATTCGGCCCAGGCTGCGACGCGAAGGGCGTGAGCGGAGCCGAGGACGGCATTCCGATGGGAACACCGCCGAGCGCACCGGCCGGACAGCCTTCCGGTGCGGGACACGGTATCTGCGGTCGGCCACAAGGCGGACACACTTTCTTGCGTTTGCAATCGTCGTGGCCGCGCGTCGGCACATAGATGCGATCGCCGGCGGCAATCTGGTAATTTGTCGCCGTATCGCCCAATTGCACGATCTCGTTGTAGCAGATCGGCAGCACCACGCGGCAGCCGTCCGCGTGCGTCGGCCGCGACAGCGTGATGAATTTCCGCGACGCCTTATCGTTCAGACCGCCGGCCGCCAACAGCGCATCGAGGACGGTTTCGCGGCCCTGGAGCGGGAAGGCGCCCGGCGCATTGACCTCGCCGAGAACGTAGTACACCTTGCTAACGCGCGTCACCAGACGAGCCGTGACAGGTCCGCCATCCTTCGTCTGCGCCTTGATCTGCGCGCGGGCGTCGGCCTCGATCTGCGGCGTCGTTTTGCCGGCCACGACGAGCAGGCCATAGCGGCCCAATTGAATGGTGCCATCGGGCAGTACCGTTTGATCGCCGGGCAGACGCACCGGCGAATCGAGGCTGACCGGCTGCACCAACAGTACGTCTCCCGGCTCGACGACGTAAGGCAGGGCGACGCGCTTATCCAATTCGCGCGGGATCGGCAGCGGGTCCGGGTAGGCCGAACGCAGGTTCTTGGCTGCGTCGATCAAGCGATGGCCGGAGGGCGTCAGACCGAGGATATTCGAGCAGCCGGATAGAAGAGAACAGCTGAGGCAAAGCACAAGCAGGACGGCGAACGAGCGCGCGGCCCGTCCGTGGCGAAGGCATTGAGGCATCGGCGTGATCCTCCCTACCAATACTCTTGCTAACCCGGCTGCGGGCTGGCAAGGATGAGCGGGAATAGGCAAGATTCGTAATG
>CAWIEZ010000007.1:0-910992 GCA_963835245.1 uncultured Planctomycetota bacterium | reverse complement strand
CCGCTATCGACGATTTCGACGATGATCGGCAGGTCTGTGGACAAATCCAACAGTTTGGTGGTGTGAAGAAGACTGTTGGCTCCGAAGCCCATCGGTCCCTTTAGCACGGTGGCTCCCGCCAGACCCAGCCGCGCGCCTTGAGTACGATGGCGCGGTAGAGCGGCTGGGCCTGCCAGGTATCGGCTTCGCCGATGAAGACGCGCAAAAGTTGTCCGTTTTCACTCAACCTCATGGCCGGAAACTCCTGGGGCGAAGGCAAAGTCGAGAGAGGGGTAATCGGTTCGGGCACCTCCAGCGCCGCGCCGCCCGCGCGGCGGCCGGCCCGCCGTGTCGATACAGAACCACATGCGCCCGTTCGAGCGTCGCCATTCCTTCCGCCACCGTCTGCTCGACCACCGAGAGAAATCGGCCAATCGCCCGCGGCGCGTCCACGATTTCGACGATGATGGGGACGTGGTCCACCAGCGACCAGGCACTGCTTTCGAGCAGTCGTCCCGTGATGTCCAGACCGAGCAGGCCGCGCAGCACGGTCGCTCCCGCCAATCCATCCCGCCGCGCACGCTGCACTAGAGTCTCGGCGGCGGGAGGCGAGAACCAGCCCTGTTTGTCGGTGTTGCGGAGATAGACGCGCAGGAGGGTCTGTTCGCCTTCCAGTTTCATGCCGCGCCTCCGTCATCCGCGAGCCAGAAAGACGCCGAAGCGCACCGCCGCCAGACCAAGGAAGACACTGGCCGCTAAGTACGCCGTACCGGCCAAGCCGTGGCCGTCGCGCAGCAGGTCGTGCGCCTCATACTCAAACGTCGAGAAGGTCGTGTACGCTCCAGTGAAGCCGACGGCGACCATGAGTCGCAGCCCGTCGGCGTCGAGCCAGCCGATGCCTTGTAGCAGACGATCGCCGAGCAGCGTCGTGAACCAGCCGAGGAAAAGCGAGCCGCTGACGTTGATGGCCAACGTGCCCCACGGAAAGGCAGTGCCCAGCCAGCGCGCCGCCGCCAAACCGACACCCCAGCGAGCCAATCCGCCGATTGCCGATCCTAATGCTACCAGACCGACATGGATCAAGACGCGCACCTCATCCTCCTGACCGCGAGTGGGCCGGCCCAGCGTAATCGACTCAGCGTGGATAGCATCCCGCCGCCCTCAGAGTTCGCCGCATCCGCACCCGGTCTCCGCGGTTGAACTGAAGCAGCGCTGCCGTAATGCGCCCCACTGCCGTCCGCCCAACGAGGATTGCCCCTTGTAGACGGAAGTGTCTCGCCCATCTGTCACGGCGTGGATGGAAGAGGCGAACGATCCGCCCCGTCTCTTCGTCGATCGACGCCACGTCCGTTCCCTTGTGCCGATTAAACGTCAAGCAGGTCCAGGCGAGATTGGCCTCGTCGGTGCGGCCGCGGTGCTTGATGGCAATGATATGATCGGGTTCGTGGCTTACCCAAGCGTCTTCTTCGTGGAGCAGGCAGTATTCACAACGGCCTTTCGCGCGCTCGCGGACGAGGGCGCGAAGCGTGGCTGGCACGGCCTCTCTCATCAACGGACCGCCTTCTCACCCCGTACACGGGCCTTGATCAGTTGTATCAACATTTCCGCTTGCTCGAACTGATCCAATTCCCACTGTTCCTCCGCAGTGATTCGTCCCGACTTCGATTTCTCCACTAACTCCCGCGCCCGTTCTTGAATCGCAAGCGGCGGGTGATAGCTCAGGAGTTGTTCGCGCGATGAGCGGGAAGCGAAGAAGTTGGCGATCTCTTCGGTCAACCAGCTCGTGCGCCGTTTGGCAGCCATGAAAAAAATCCATTTAAGGGACTCAATTGCGCAATTGTCCATCGCCCGCCCTATTCTACCTCGGATGGCGATTTACTTGAAGAGGAACCGGAAATAGGGGAGACCGTTCCATTTTTGGTCTAATCCACTCCTTTCATGGTCCACGATGTCCTTGTCGCTAAAGAAAAAAATATCTTCATCCCCTCTTTTTTTCGCTGCTGGTGCTACTATGATCGTTGCGCGAGCGGGCCGGTTCGCTCCCGCGCGAGGCTGTTTCGGCTCCCACACCAAATGAGGAGATCGTGATGCGTAGTGTTTTCTTGTTAATGGCCGCATTCCTGTGCTTTGGCTTTTCCGCCGATGTCCGGGCGGAAGGAAAGATCGCCGCACCCGCCCGCGTCTCGCCGGCACTTGATGGAAAGGCCAGCGCGACGATCACCGGAGGCGAAATCGCCCTGGTGCGTGCCACCACCGACGATGACGATGACGATGACGACCGAGGTAAGGGCAAGAAGGAAGTGGGCCGCAAGGCCGAAGAAAAACACGGCAAGGGCAAGAAGAAAGAAAAAGGTAAGGGCGAGGAAGAACACCGCAAGGGCAAGAAAAAGGACAAGGGGGAAGAAGAACATCACAAGGGCAAGAAGGAAGGCAAACGTAAGGCCGAAGACGAACACCGCAAAGGCGAGAAAAAGAAGGAAGCTGAGGACGAACACGGCAAGAGCAAGAAAAAAGAGAAAGGTAAGGTCGAAGCCGAACACCGCAAGGACAAGAAGGAAGGAAAGCGTAAGGCCGAAGACGAACACCGCAAGGGCAAGAAAAAGAAGGAAGCCGAAGAAGAACACGGCGAGGGCAAGAAAAAATCGACCGGGCGCGATCGAATGGGGGAGATGGAACGGAAACTGGAGCGCATCGCCAGGGAGTTGGAGGAATTGCGCGGCGAGTTGCGGAAGAGATGAGCGGATTTTCGGCACAAAACCTTCGTTTAGCCGCGACCGAAGGGGAGCGCGTTGACATCCCGCGCTCGCCTACGGCTCGCGGCTAAACTTGGAACTAGATCACCGCTTCGGCGGCTCGACGCCTTGCAATTTCAGCGTGCTTACCGCCTTTGTCTCCAGATCGATTACCTGAATGCGGTGAGCGTTGGTGTCGGCGACGTACAACTTGCCGCCCGCGTGACTGATGCCGCCCGGCTCGTTGAATAGTTTCGCCTTCTTATCGCTGCCGGCGAATGTTCGGCAAGTTAGCGTGGCGGGATCGAGTACCTTGATTTTGCTGTTGTAGGTGTCGGCCAGGTACAGTTTTCCTTCGACGCAGACGATGCCCATGGCGTGCTGCAAACGTGCCCTACGGCCGACATCGTCGATGTCGCCGAAGTCGAACAAGCCGGTGCCCACCAGTGTGGAAACCTCCCCCATGCCGCTCAGGGGAAGAGCGCGAACGGCGCTGACCTCGCTGTCGGCGACATAGAGTTTGCGTCCATCGCTGGCTAAGCCGCTCGGCTGAGCGAAGCTACTGCCGAGGCGCGGACCATCCACCAAATTCTCATCGTGGGTGCCCGCGAAGGGAACGATCGTGTGTTTCGCCAGATCCATCAGCCAGATTTGATGGTGGCCGGCCATGGCGATGTACAAATGCCCGTGATGCAACAAAAGATCCCACGGACTGTTGAGGCCGGTGCGCAGAGCCGCGCCGCCGCGGCGAACGTCCATCCCTTGATGGCCGATGCCGGCAATGGTACGAACCGTTCGCTTTTTCAAGTCGAGCGCCCGGATTAAATGATTTTTGCGATCCGCCACGTACAGTGTGTTGCCGTCCAGTGCCATCCCCTGCGGATCGTTGAAGGACGAGCGCTCGAAAGAGCCGTCGTCATGGCCGGCCTTGCCCATGCCGGCGATGTCGAGTTTCTTGCCGTCGAGATCGGTGACGACAATGCGGTGATGCGTGCTGTCGGCGATGAACAGACGTTTGCTCGGCTCGTCGGCCAACACTTTGCCGGGGAACCACAGCGGACTCTTCGCCGCTTTGTCCGCCTGCTCTTTGGTGAAGTAAATCGGTTTCTCATTGAGCGTCTTGTTGGCGCGATGGATGCGGACCAATTGAGCAATGGTCTGATCGGCTTCGCGGAAAATGTGTTCCTTGCCCTCGTATGCCTTGACCAGATAGCCCTCCGGATCGATGATGCCCACCGACGGCCAATATCCGACGCTATACGCCGTCCAGATTACGCGGTTGGCGTCATTGAGGACGGGGTGTTTCAATTCATAGCGCAGCATCGCTTTTTCGATGCTTTTGGGATCTTTCTCGTTGTCGAACTTGGCGGTATGGACGCCGAGGACGACCACTTCGTTGGGATACTTCTTCTCCAGCCTGACCAGGTCGGGGAAGAGGTGCAGGCAATTAATTCAGCACAACGTCCAAAATTCGAGAACGACGATCTTGCCGCGCAGATCCTTGAGCTTGATCGGTTTGTCGGAGCCAAGGGTGGGACCGACGGCACCATCAAAATCGGGAGCCTTGAACCTGCCCGCTTGAGCAAACAGCGGAGTCGCCGACAGCGCGGCGAAGAGCAGACTGACACAGACGGGCAGCACGAGGACGCGGAGATGACGAAACATGAACGCTCTCCTTGGAAGACGGATGAAATCGTTCGGGCGCTCCTTGAGTCACTGTATACGGAATGCGCCGCCTCTGCAATTTTGCGCGGCGGCGACATCCGTTGCGAATGGCTTACGCGGAGGGAGGGCCGTTCTCCGACGGCGGCGCATCGGCTGGCGGTTCTTGGGGCGGCGTTTGCCAGCGGCGCATCCGTTGTTCAATCTCCTCTCGGAGGCACGGATCGATGGGGCGCACGGTGGGATCTCCTTCCCTGTCGGCGATAAGGAGAATAACCCCTTCGCTGTCGGTGAATTCATCTTGGTTTTTCCAAAGCGGGTGGCTCATAACGGTTACTCCGTGGTAGATACCTCAATTATTCGATGGGCTACCGATTGTCCATCCACGAGGAGACGGATTTCATAGCGGCCTGCTCTGGAAAGGACAACAAGGAAGAAGGACGAACCAATACGCGGACTTCTTGCAACGGCGTTGCGAACGTCGCGACCATGTCATGCGCGTAGATGTTTTCGAGGTTATCCAAGCGAGATACGACAAGACGAATCGTCCCTGTTCCCGATCCATCCGTCAGGATCGCGTGAATGGCCAGACGTTGCGGAGAGGCAGGGAACTCTCGAAGATGCAACCGTAGAAAGCAATTGACCAGGGTGATATTGTGCGTCTTTTCCTCGACGATCACTTGCTCGCACACGGTCAGACCGATGGCAACGGGGCGATGAATCATGGATGGCCCTCCCTATCCGAACCAATTCCCTCTCGTACATTTTACCAATTTGAAGCCGCGAGCGGAATGCCGTGGATCAACTTCATCCTCGGCGAACCTGTGAGAGGTCGGCCAGATCGAGAATCAGTTCGGTCGGCGTCTGATACCTCTCAGCGGGACGTTTGGCCATGAGCTTGCCTACGATCGCGCCCACTTGGACCGACACATCGAGGCGCAACTGCTCGATGGGCACGGCTGCATCGCACGAGTGGGCCAGCAGCTTGGCCATCGGCTCGTCGCGGGGAAAGGGCGCCTGTCCACTCAGCAGATAGTAGAGCGTGCAGCCGAGACTGTAGAGATCGGAGCGGATGTCGGCGCGGCGCGAGTCGAGGGCTTGTTCCGGGGCGATGAAATCGATGGTGCCCATGACGACGCCCAGGCGCGTCAGCCGATCGGGTTTCGTCTCTTCGGCTTCTTCCTCGCGCAAACGGGCCAACCCCATGTCGAGGATCTTGATGATCTCTCCCTGATGGCTCCGCATCAGGTTGGCCGGTTTGATGTCGCGGTGGACCATGCCGTTCTCGTGGATGTGCTGCAAACCCAGAGCGGCTTGGCGGACGCACTCGCACGCCTGCGGCACGGGCAACGGCCCGGACTGCTTGACCAGCCGAGATAAGTCGATGCCCTCGATGTATTCCATGGCGAAGACATGGGCATCGCCGACTTGTTCAGCGTCGTAGGCGTGGACGATGTTGGGATGGGACAGGCGAGCGGCGGACTGGATTTCCTGATAAAAACGTCGAACGGTCTCCGGCTTGTTGATGCGTTCCTTACTCAGCACTTTGACGGCGACAATGCGTCCCAGATGCGTCTCGCGGGCCTTGAAGACCTGCCCCATGCCGCCCGCGCCGAGACGTTCGAGCAACACGAAATGGCCGAGTACGAGGTCGTCGGCGCGGCCGCGGAAGAGTTGATTGATCTGATAGGGCGTCAGCCAGCCGCGCTGAAGCAGCTCGCGGGCCAATGTCAACGAATCGTCGGCATGCCAAGACGAGGCGCGGTTCAACTCGACGAGTTGCTCTGTTTCCAATAGTCGGCCGCGGCTGAGGATTTCAACAAGGTCGCGGGCGGATGGAATGGTCATTGATGAATACCTTCTCGTCTCCATCGATCATAGCCCAGCGCGGAGAGGGCCGCAAGCGCGGCCCTCACCGTCGATTCGCTATTTTCCCCTGTTTTTCGCGCGATTCTCGGTTATTCTGACGACATGAGCCGAAGCAAGCCGACGCCGATTCCGCTGTGCGAATTGACTCCCGGCCAACACGCCGATTTCTTCGCGCTGTTGGCCGAGAAGACGCGCGGCACCACGCGCGAGGGCAAGCCGTATTACGCCTGCCGCTTCCGCGATGCGCGCCGCGCCGCCGCTTTCATGGCCTGGCAGGATAGCCCTTGGTATGAGCCGTGCGAGCGCGATTGGCAGGTCGGCCAGTTCTACAAGCTCCGCGCCGTTTACGGCGAACACGAGCGCTACGGACCACAGTTGACCGAAGTGCAAGCCATCCGTCCCGTCGCCGACGCCGATCGCGCCGATGGCTTCGATCCGCTTCTGTTCGTCGAGCATTCGCGCTACGACGCCGCGGCGATGCTCGCCGAGCTGAAAGCGTTGGCCGTCGGCCACATCGGCGACGAAGCCGCTGCGCCGCCTGGTGCTGACGTTGCTCGACCGTTACGCCGAGCCTCTGCAACGCCTGCCGGCGACGCGCGATCGTTTCTATCCGTTCGCTGGTGGTCTGTTGGAGCATACCTTGTCGGTGACGCACTCGTGCTTGCAACTGGCGGAGCGATACACGGCCCACTATACGGAGCTACATCCGCCGCTCAACCGCGATTTGGTTGTGGCCGCGGCGATCCTGCACGACATCGGCCGTGTGCTGGAGTTCGGTGAAGCCGTGCCCGGCGTCAGTCCGGCGTACACGGTGCCGGGGCGATTGGTCGGCCATCTGATTCTCGGCCGCGATCTGGTGCGCGACGCAGCCCGCGAACTGGGCGATGTCAACTCGGAACTGGTGCAGATGCTCGAACACATTATCCTGAGCCATCTGGCTCTGCCGGAGTGGGGTTCGCCGCGTCTGCCGTTGGTGCCGGAGTGCCTTATCCTGCATCACGCCGACGATCTCGATGCCAAGTTGGAGATGTACGCGCGCTGCCTGAGCCGAGATCGATCCGAAGGACCGTTCACGGAGCGCGATCCGGTGCTGAATCGCCATTTGTTCAAGGGGCGGAGTGTGTGAGCGACCGCCGTTCTTTCTCTTCCGCTCGACTGCCCTACAATATCCCCTACCGTCTCCCTCTTGGAACGATCTGTTTTCTCAAGGTCAGGTTGCCAACCATGAAAATCCAGGTGATTTTTTACAGCATGTACGGCCACGTCTACCGGCTGGCGGAGGCGGTGGCCGAAGGTGCTCGCCAAGTCGCGGGGACGGAGGTAGCCTTGTATCAAGTGGCGGAATTGGTGCCGGATGCGGCACTCGAAAAGAGCGGTGCCAAGGCGGCGCGACAGGCGTTCGCGCACGTGCCGTTGGCCAAGCCGGAGCAGATGACCGACGCCGACGCCTTGATCTTCGGCACGCCGACGCGCTTCGGCAACATGGCGGCGCAGATGCGCAACTTTTTCGACCAGACCGGCGGTTTGTGGGTCAAGGGGGCGCTGGTGGGCAAGGTCGGCAGCGTCTTCGCCAGCACAGCGTCGCAGCACGGAGGCCAAGAGACGACCATCACCAGTTTTCACACCACGCTGTTGCATCACGGTATGATTATCGTCGGCGTACCCTATACCGAAGCGGGTTTGACCACCATGACGGAGATCAGCGGCGGCACGCCTTACGGCGCGACGACGCTGGCCGGCGGCGACGGCAAACGGCAACCCAGCGCCAATGAACTGACCATCGCGCGTTTCCAGGACCGGCACGTCGCCGAGATCACGGCGCGGCTGGTGGCGCGGCGCCAAGGCTTAGCCAGCCCGCGGCGCAAGCAAGGGCAGGAACAACCCTTGCTTGCGCCGCGGGCTGGCAAGGAAAGGTTTCGGAGTCTCCGCACATGATCGATCATCTTCGCTATCTGCTTCTCGCCGTTGTCGCGCTGTCCTTGCCCTCGAGCGCCATCCTGGGCGATTCGAGTCAGGACAAAAACGCTGTCGCGGCGACGAAGCTGCCGGCACGTCAACTCGTCACGCTGCAAGCAACGCGGAGCACTCTGAGCCAGGCGCTCGCCGAACTAGCGAAACAGACCGGCATCCGCGTCGAGGATGTGCGCGGCGCGGCCGAGGAGACGATCGCCCTGGACTTGCGGCAAGCGACCTTCTGGCAAGCGCTCGACGCCCTCGCCGCCGCCGTCAAGGCGCGTGTCCGCCTCTACGCCGTCAGTGGACGCATCGTCCTCGACAAGCGCGGCAACAATTATCGCTTACCGCCGATCAGCTACGATGGCCGATTTCGTCTGCGCGTCAAGAAGGTGACGACCTTGCGCGATCCGGAAATCG
The DNA here is from genome assembly GCA_963835245.1 of uncultured Planctomycetota bacterium. Classification (GTDB taxonomy): domain Bacteria; phylum Planctomycetota; class Planctomycetia; order Gemmatales; family Gemmataceae; genus JAJPHU01. Next base: position 902,377 of record CAWIEZ010000007.1, on the reverse strand, counting down.
GCGACAACGATGCGCGGCGCGGTTCCACCACCGTCGCCGTCGAAGTCGCTTGGGAGCCGTCCCTGCTGCCGTTGTATTTGGAGACGCGGCCGCACAAGGTTCGCCTCATTGACGACAAAAATGCGGTCCGCACCTTAGCCGACGAAGGCAGTTCGCTCGCCCCGGTGGACGGCCTCATCGCGCTGGACATCAACCTGCGTTTGCCGCCTTTGCCGCGCGGTATGGCGGCCATTCGCGCGCTGGAAGGCGAACTGTCGATGATTGGACCGAGCAAAATGCTGACTTTCACTTTCTCGCGTTTGGATAAGCTCGCTCAAAGCAAAGCCAACGATCCGGAGCGCCAGTTGACGCAAGAAGGCGTGACGTGCCGCATCCTCGACGTGCGGCTACTCCGCGATCACTGGACTGTCCGCGTGGCTCTGGATTATCCGCCCGGTATGAAACAGCTGGACACCAATCAATCCTGGGTGGTCAACAACGAGATGGCGCTGGAATCGCCGGACGGCAAGAAGCGTTTGGCCAACACCAATTATGTCGTGGAGTCGGCGACTTCCCAGCACGCCGTTCTGAGTTATCATTTTCGGGACCGCGATGGTCTGCCACGTGGCAAGGTCGGCGATTGGCGCGTCCGCTATCGCACGCCGGCCAACCTCGTCGAAGTGCCGATCAAGTTCGCCTTCAAGGACATTCCGCTGCCGTGAGCCTACCCGGCAGCTAACGCAGCCGGTTCGCCATGCGGGTAAGGCGAACCGGCAGCGTTAGCTGCCGGGTTGTGAAAACCGAAAACTGTCTTTGTGTCAGGGAAGTACATGACCGTGTTTCAGCCTGCCGAGAATCTCCGCTCGCGCACTTTTTTCGGTCTACTTGTGGCGCAGTTCCTTGCCGCCTTCAACGATCAGGCCATCCATGCCTCGTCGATGTTCTTCGCCATCAACACTAACGCCATGAGCAAGGACACCGCCATCTCGCTCATGCCCATCCTGTTCTACGCGCCGTGGGCGCTGTTCTGCACGCTGGCCGGCTATCTCGCCGACCGTTACAGCAAGTGGAACTCGCTGGTGTTTTGGAAGGTCGCCGAAATCGCCATCACTTCGATCGCTCTGCTCGGTTTCTGGCTGGGCACGCACGGCATCGCATTCGGGCCGTATCTGGTGTTGTCCACCGTGTTCCTGATGGGCACGCACAGCGCTTTCTTCGTGCCGGCCAAGTACGGAGCCATGCCGGAGATTTTGCAGCCGCAAATGCTGTCGCGCGGCAACGGCGTTTTGGAATCGCTGTCGTTTTTGGCCGTCATTCTGGGCACCGTCCTCGGCGGCGTGCTGTCGCAGGTGTTCCGCGGCGAGGAATACTACATCGGTCTGATTCTCGTGGCTTTGGCGGTCCTGGGCGCCCTGGCCAGTTTGCTGATCCGCCGCATGCCGGCGGCCAATCCGAGCCGGCCGTTTCCGCCCTACTTGTATCGGCCGTTGTGGCAGAGCATTCGCACGCTGCTGCGTTCGCGGCCGTTGGCCTTGGCGGTCGTCGGCATTGCCTTTTTCACCTTCATCGTCGCCTTCATGCGTTCGACGATGTACATGCACGGCCAAACGCGCGTGCCGCCCTGGGACGAAGCGCTCACCAGCGAGGTCGTCGGCATGGTGGCGCTGGGCATCGGTCTAGGCAGTCCGCTGGTCGGCTTCCTCTCCGGCGGCAAGGTCGAGTTGGGCATGGTGCCCATCGGCGCCGTGGGCATGATCGTCGCCACGATGATCGCCGCCGCCTGCCTCGATCGTCTGCCGGGGCTGATCGTCTGCCTCACGCTGATCGGCTTCTTCACCGGCTTTTACATCGTACCGTTGTTCACGCTGTTGCAGCACCGCGCTCCGAAAACGAGCAAGGGCGATGCCATCGCCACCAGCAATTTCATCAACGTAACGGGCGCCATCGTCTCTTCGGTGTTGTTCTATCTGCTCGTCGGCGCGGCCCATCTTTCGGGTATCACGCCGAAGGTGGAACCGTCGGCGCGGCTGGAAGGCGAATTGGCCGAGGCGCCCGAATACAAAGACGGAAAACCTGTGCACATCGAACTCAAGACGGATAACGGCAAGCGCGTCATCACGGCGCGAACGCGCGGCAAGCGGGCGCGTGCGATCGACGTGGAAACCGAATTGATCGATGTGTTCGGCGGCGGCTTGAAGGTGGGCGACCGAGTGATCGATCGCAGCTTTCGACTCGAATCGGTCACTTATCACCGTATCCGCCGCGCCGATCAAGAGCCGAAGCCATTTTACGATGAATCGGGTCTGCCGCGTTTGCTCTTTTTTGGCGCCGCCTCGCTGACGCTCTTGACGCTGCTGCTCTTGAGGCGACAAATGCCGGATCTGTTCCTGCGAACGCTGATCTGGATGCGGACGCAGCCGCGCTACCGCTTGGAGATCGAGGGGCTGAATCACCTACCCGATAAAGGGCCGGTCGTGGTAGCTACCAATGCGCGGGGAATCGAAGCGTGTCTGCACGTCGTCAGCGCGATCGATCGCCCGATGCACTTTGCAGTCATGGAGGAAGCCGATTCCGCGCCGTTGTCGGGATGGCTGCGCTGGGCGTCGCGCTGGATGCGTCTGGGGCCACGGACGCCAGCAGCCAAGGGAACGGACGAGCAATTGTTGCAGCGAAAGATGGAGTGCGTGTTAGCTCAGGGCGGCGTCGTCGGCCTGACGCTGAACGGCGACGGCATGACGGAGCGTTTGCTTGGGGAGCTGGCACCGGTGCTGCCGGTATGGTACGAAGCGGCGCCGCCGCCGGAGAAGACACGACGGAGACGAATCTACATTCTGGCGGGTCGATTGTTGCCGGCAGGCAGTTCGATAGCGGAGGTGCAGGGCGAATTGCGGCGCGTGGCCGAGGAATTCAAGCAACAAGTGACAAGGGGAGAGGAACTCAAGCATGCCGAATGGGTGGAAAAGGAAGGTGTTTAGCCGCGAGCCGTAGGCGAGCGCGGTCGCACTCGCCTACGGCTCGCGGCTAAACGAAATCATCGGCGGAGTTGTTACTTGTTCTCGTTGTTGCCGCTGGTGCTGGCGACGCGCTGCATGCCAGCATCGAAAGCGGCCAAAGCGTGATAGAGAGCCACATACGCCGCTTCATCCTGGGCCGTCGCCGGCGCAAAGCGCAATCCTTTTTCGCGCATGTAGCGGACCAATTCGGCCACGCTCCTGCCTCTCGCTTTCTCGTTGAACCAGCGGACGATGTTGGGATCCTGCAACGCCGTGATGGTATCCTTCACGGAACTCAGATAACGAGTGGCCTCGATCTGGGCATCGGGCGTCAGACTTTTGACGTTGGCGTCGAGGGCGGCCTGCATCTTACGGTAGTTGGCCAGCAAGTCATTGAGAGTGGCGTCGCTCGGCTCGCTGCCATTCTTGGCACTTTTGTAAGCGTCCTTCATCAGCGCGTTGAGGCGTTCCCGCCCTTCCTTGAACAGTCCCCCCTGGAGCGATTCGGGCCATTCCAGATCGCCAATGTTGCCATTGCTCTCAAGTCCTTTGAGTAAGCCGAGGTTGCCGCGCGTAGCCCCGTCCGTCACGCGGATGTGCTTCATGGTGTCTTCGTTGAGAGGAACAGCGGGCCCGCGCACGCCTTCGCCCTGTTGGGCGATGAGATGGCGGAGCAGAACATTGAGAGAGTGGGCCGACCAAACCTCGGTCAACGGCGGACTGACGCTGCGCGGCCCGGAGTTCGCGTTGCAGAGCTTGTTGGCGGATCTTTTCCGGGTCGGGCATGTGTTCGCGTTCCCAATCGGCTTCTTCGATCATGGCGCGGCGCGTCTCCAGAGACGAACGAATCGCCTCTTGACGACTTAGTTTCGCCTGCTGAATGGTCTGATAATACTGGGCGTTGCTCTTAGTAATCGACGCCGCTCCTTGGAGGTAGCCCTGGTAGGGATTCATCATCCATTGCGTTCCCATCATGCTGTAGCCGAAGCCGAGTCCATAGCCAGAAGCGGCACTGCCGACCAGGGTGCCGGCGATTCCGCCGCCGAGTCCGTAAGCGCCGCCCAGACGGGAGCCGCCCATGCCCATCGGGCCGTTCATCAAGGAGCCATAACCCATGTGGGCGTGAGGGCCGCCCATGGCACCATACCCCCCAGGCATCAGGCCCGTTCCCGCGAGGGCGGCAGTGCCGAGAGCGCCCACCGTGGAGAAGCCCGCGGCCGCCGGGTTGACATAGGGATTGAGGAATCCAGCAAATTGCGCGTGGCTCTTTGCGCTTAGCGGCCCCAGAAGGGTCAGGACGGCCACAGCCAGTCCGAAACACCGTCGCAGCGGGATGTTCATGGCAACCTCTCCAAGCTGACAGAGTGAGAGTCGATCATCGGGGTTCGTTTTTTCGTCCTCTCGAAAGAGACGGCATCAATTCATCATCGCACTTCATCCCCCAGCGAGCAAGAGAAATCCAGTGCCGCCGGCACAAAATGGCTCCAGAAGCGCGCGTCCTCGTTGCTCTCTTCGGAGACGTGCAAAAGCCGTGCCGGCTTAATGTGAGCTAGAATGAACGTATTAACAGGTATTGGAGTATCGTTCAGCTGTCTCGGCGGGGCGGCCGGTTCTTCGTGAGGAATTTCGTGAATTCTTTTGCGTCCTGCGGAACTTCAGAGGCTGGTCGTGCGTAGAATAATGTATAGGAGCAGGGTACGCAGTCAGGTCGTAAACCCCACCACCGCTTCGCCGGTCCTCTCGGCGATGGCCGTCGGCGCGGCGGAGAATTTGCGGAGCTACCCTCTTGGTGGGACGGCATTGATTCATAACATAGCAGGATTGTTTTCCTGCCTGGGGCACTCCCGAGGATCGCCGCTCGCCTTGTGCCGGTTATCGGGAGTGGAATGCAATATGCTCTTGAGTACGGTCGGGGCGCCTCGTGGCGGCACCGGCGGTAACGGTATTTAACATCCCCCTCCGGCAAGGAACGGGATGGCCTAACTAGGATAGAGCCATGGTCATGAGACGGACAACCAAGCGGACGGGCAAGCGCACGGCTTCCGAGCCGGTGCGGGCGTTGCCGGAAACCTTCGCGCCTCCGGCGGAGGTGGAGAAGCCCGCGCGGCGTGAAACGGCGTGGAGCGAACTACCCGACGATGCGTTCGCCACGGAAGAAGACGAGAGCGAAGAGTCGGCCGCGGAAGAGCCGGCTGCTACGACGGAGTTCGAGGGCGAGGATGCGCACGCACCCGACGACGCGCTGGGTCTTTACCTTCGGCAGATGGGTGCCATTCCCCTGTTGAGCCGCGATCAGGAGGTGGCCTTGGCGAAACGGCTGGAACTGAGACGTCGTCGTTATCGTCATGCCGCCATGATGAACTGGCGCACTTTGACGTGCATCGTGGACACGTTCGAGCGCGTCCGCGCCGGTCAGCTGGCCCTCGATCCGACCATCGACGTGGTGACGACGCTGGGACTCAGCCGCGAACGCATCCTGCAACGCATGCCGCACAATTTGGCTACGCTGCACAAGCTCATTGAGGCCGCCGACGCCGACTTTCGCCATCTCCGCTCCGGCGCCTCGGCCAGTCAGCAGCGCATGCGCCGCGATTTGTGGCGGCGACTGCGCAAGTCCGTGCGCTTGGCCGAGGAACTGTCGCCGCGCATCGATCTGCTCGATCGCTGGGCCGATGAGTTGCGTAATTATTCGCGGCAAATGGCTCAGCTGGAACGTCAGAAGGACGCCGGCGACCGCTCGTCGGCCGACCGCGAACGCCGTACCAAGGCCGTCAAGCAACTTCGCGATCTCACGCTGGAAGTGCGTTCCTCCTCCGACGATCTCGCTAAGCTGGCGCGCGTGCTGGAGCATCGCCGCATCGAGTATCAGAAGGCGCGCCGCGAATTGGCCGAGGGCAATCTGCGCTTGGTCGTGTCGATTGCCAAGCGCTATCGCAGCCGGGGACTGCCGTTCTCCGATCTCATTCAGGAAGGCAATCGCGGTCTGATGCGCGCCGTGGACAAGTACGAGCATCGGCTGGGTTTCAAGTTCGGCACCTATGCGACGTGGTGGATTCGTCAGGGCATCACCCGCGCTTTGGCCGATCATGCTCGCACCATCCGCGTCCCCTGCCATCAGGTCGGCACCTTGGCGGCGGTCGAACGAGTGCGCGGCGAATTGTGTATCCAGCAGGGACGCGAGCCGACGGTGGAGGAGATCGCCGCCGTCCTCGGCGTCACCGCCGAAGAGACGCAATCGCTGCGCGTGGTGTCGCGCCATCCGGTCAGCCTGCACGAGCCGCTTGGCGGCGACGGCGAACGCGCCTTGGAAGATTTCCTCGATGATCCCGACGCCGCCAATCCCGGCCAACAGGTCGATCAGCATCTGCTCCGCGAACGCATTGGCGAAGTGCTGCGTTCGCTGACGCCGCGCGAGCGCGAAGTGATCGAACTGCGTTTCGGTTTGAAAGACGGTCAGCCGCGGACGCTGGAGGAAGTGGCGCGGGCCTACGGCATCACGCGCGAACGCATCCGTCAGATCGAGGCGCGCGGCTTGCTGAAACTTCGCCAACCGCTCCGCAGTCAACGCCTCGCCGAGTTCGCCGAAACGGAGTGAAAGAAGAGCTAACCACAGAGGCACAGAGACACAGAGAAAACACAAAAGAATTAAAACTCTCTTTTGTGTTTTCTCTGTGTCTCTGTGCCTCTGTGGTTAATTTTTCAGCAAGCGCCAGAACAGAATCAACCCTATCAAGCCGACGACCGCGTCCGCGCCCCAGACGAGCGGCACCATGTTGAAGCGGCCTTCCTTGGCCATGCCGGTGCCGCACAACATCAATGGATAATAAATGAACACAATCGGTAAGAAGCAGGTGATGAAGGCGCTGAGGTAATCGCTGCGGCTGAACCAAATGCCGACCGGACAACCCACCAAAATGAAAAACAGACAACCCAAACTCAGAGCGGGACGCATCTGTAATTCGACGTTCAAAGCAACGATTTCCTGCTCGGTCTGAAGAATTTGATCTTTGGAAAATTTGGAATAAAGGGGCAAATCGACGGGCGCGTCGAGGAGCAACTGGCGCGAGGCAGCGAAGGAAATCCGCGCTTGAATCTCCACCACTTTCCTTTGCAGTTGCACGCGCTTCTCCAGGATCTCCTGCCAAGTCAGATCGCGCGGCCGCTGTTGATTCTCCTTGCCCAAGTCCTTGGGTAAATCGACCGAAAGGATCTCGTGAGCCAGGCTGCCGTTGGAATCGTTCTCCCCCCAAGCAACGCAGTGTTTCACTTTGATTTGCACTTGTCCCTTGGACGGCAGCACCTGCAACTCGGCCTCGCGGGCGTGCGCCACCCAATCGATAGCCCCATGCTCGTCCTTGCGCTTGAAAATCGCATCGATCAGCGTCCTGCCTTTCACGCCGCGGACGAATATCTGATAGGGAAAAGAGGAACGCTTAATTTCTTGGTGTTTTTTCAGCAGGGAATAGAGCAATTCCTCGGCGTCGTTGAAGACCATGGCGCGGAGCAGATGGTGCGTGTAGGGGATGATGCGGTAATACAGGCCCATGGTGGCGGCGCTCATGGCCAGACCGAGGAGGATGCCCGGACGCACCACGTGGATGGCGTTAATGCCGGCCGACTTGATGGCGAGGATTTCATTGTCAGCGGCCAAGCGACCGTAGACGACGCAAGTGGCGAACAGCGTGGTGGCCGGGATGGTGTACGGCAGCGTGCTAGGCACCAGCAAGGGGATGGCGGCGAGAATCTGCGTCGGTCCCAGACCTTGCTGCGACGCTTCGGCGATGATGCCGGCCATGAGCAGGATGCCCGTGATGCCCACCAAGGACATGAGGAAAACCTTGGTGAGTTCCCACAGAATCATTCGTTGCAGGATGGAGCCAAACACCGCAACCTCCGTTCCCGGCCTCGACGATGACAGAGAGACAAGATGATAGAGTGATATGCGACCAGTATTGTAAAATCGGTTCAATCGAGTGCGGAAGTTTATGCCATTCCGTCATTATCCTCAAAGGCTGCCTAATTTATCTCCCCTTGTCGTCTTATCATGGGCTGTCACGACCCTCCAAACGCCTTCTTGATCGGTTCGACCACGGCGGGCATCAGTTCTTTCTCGAAGCGCGGGGCGGTGATTTTGCCGCGCAGCTTGATCTTGAGGAGTTGATCGCTGACGGCCTGCGATAGATCGCTGATGCCCGGCGGCAGCAATTGCGGCATGCGTCCCCAGTCGGCGCTGAAATCGAGATGAAGATTGCTGCCGTCCAGGTTGAGAGTGCCCTGACCGCGCAGACTGATGGCGTTGCCGAACAGATCCAGTCCGTGGACGCGCATTTGCGGCCCTTCGATGGCGAAGATCATCCGCGCTTCCTCGAAAGCCGTGCTATCCGGCAGGCGCAGACCGAACGCCTTGAGCAGACCGAGCAACAACGGCAGTCGATACAGTTTGCCGCGCGTCACCTCGACTCGACCGTTGCCCTTGAGGCCGCTCAGGTCGGTGCCCTCGCCCGTCAGGTGCAGCGAGGCGAGGGCCGGACCCTGGAGTTGCGCATCGCCGCCGAGTCGATTGTGTTTGCCGAACTGCTCGAGTTGAACGTCCAGCGCGTCGAGTTTCACTTCGTAGCGCAACGGCGAATTGAACGTGAAGCGCGCTTCGCCGCCGATGGAACCTCCGAAGAGGTTGGCCTTGAGATCGTACAGCGACAAAATGTCCGGCGTTTCCGGGGCCACTTCGATGCGTCCCTGTAACTGCGTGAAGGGTTGGCCGAGAATGCTGGCGCGTTCGAGAAGGGCGTTGCCTTTGACGCCCTCGAACTGCCGGCCATTGTGATGGCCGCGGCACTAGATGACGCCATCGACATCGCTAATCTCCACGCCGGCATCAAAGACTTGTTTGCGCAGGTAGGCGCCGCCGCCCCACCAGATTTTCATCGGTTCGCCCGGCACCGCCGGCGCGTCGAGGGTCAGATAGGTCATCGCCACATTGAGGGGTTTACGAATCTGCAAAGGTTCCAATCCGCGCCGCATCGCCGGGTGCAGGGCGCGAAGAAATTCCTCGTCGGCCAGCAGATCGTCGCCGCGAATGTCCGTGAACCAGGCGGTAAATCCTCCGGCTGGTTTGAGAACGATGGTCGCATCTTTCAAACCCAAGCGGCAGCCGCCGTGTTTGGCGCGAACGTCCTTGACGTAGACGCAACCCTGCTTGTAGCGAACGTCGGCACTAACGTCGCTCATGGCGTAGCGGAAGAAGTCCGGCTGCATGGAGCAGCCGTTGATTTTGACGGCGACATCGATGTCCTGCGGCTGATCGGGACGATCGACGACAACCGACTCGAAGCTGAGCCGGCCGCGCAGGGCGAGCATCGACCAAGCGTTGCGCAGGGCGGCGCGGCCCGGCACTTCCGGCGGCGACAACGCCTGCTCGAATTCCGGATCGAGCAGGATGTCTTTGCCGGTGATGGCGATCTGCACGCACTCCGCCGTCCGCGATCCGCTATCCGCCATCCGCTGTCCGCTGTCCGGCTGGTTGGCGGATGGCGGATAGCGGACAGCGGATGGCGGAGTGCGGAACGAGCAGGCATTGACCCGGATTTCGCCGCCCTTATGGCTGCCGTGAAAATTCCGGCATTCCCAGTGGTCCGGCTGAATGTCCAGCACGCCCGTCACTTTCTCCAGCGGATAGGGAAAGATGTCGTATTTCAACGAGGTGTCGTGGACGGCGATGAGGTAGCGGTTGCTGAAATGCTCCTGGCCGCGAGCGCGGCGAACGAAAACCTTGATGTCGGCTAGCCCCGCGGGTTGCACGAGACCCAGCGTTTGCTCGGCCAGACCCAACTCGCGGCTCTGTGGCGGCAAGAAAGTGCGCGCCAACTCGCGGCTCTTAGGCGGCAGAGCTAGCAACAGCTTGTGATCGACCGGCACATCATCGGCGGCGATAACCAGATCTACCTCGCTCGCCTTTATCGCCCTGGATGGAGCCGCGCACCACCACGGGACGATCCGAGCCTCGGCCCGCCAGATCGACGCGGATGCAATCCTCTCGATCGCTGTACAGATCCACGTTGATGCTGCCGGTTACGTCTTCGAGGGGATAACGAAAATCCTCGAACTCCGCTGTCATGCCTTCGGGCTGGATCGTCCAATGTTTCTCCCAGCGCTCGGCGTCCGGGCGTTGGAACGTGTAGGTCAAGCTGACGGGACCAGCCGGATTGTACGTCTTGCGTATCTTCGCAGCCCTCGCCGGCAAGTTCTCGAAGGACTTCTCCGTCAAAGTAAAATGCTCGATCTTCACCTCTAATTTGCCGACGATGTCCTCGATGCATTTGGGCGGATGTCCCGGCCAAACCAGGTTCCGGAGATCCACGGCGACGGTTGCCGCGTCGGAACGGGCGCGCAACTGGGCATGAGGGATTCGCCCATTGATGCAGCGTAGGGAAGCGTCGGATGTGCGACAGCGGCGCCGGCAGACACTCGTGATGCCACTCGCCATTTGTCAACTCGCAGTTGACATCGTAGCTCCACGGTTCCACGGCATCGGGACGATAAGCCAACGTCGTTTGGATTTTGGCGGTCCCGTTCAAGGCGCGAAGGTGGCGCGCGAAGTCCGGACACAAGCCGGCGAGCCGCTGCGTCAGAGCGGCGCCGACCGGCACGTGGGGCAACTCCAGCAGGGCGCTCGCCGCATCCGTGGGCCGATGAAACCGCGCATGGATGCGCACGGCGCCGGCGGCGTCCGTTTGTCCGTTCCCTTCGATGACCAGCGTACTGAGGGGATCGTTCACGATGCTCAGGTTGACGTCCTTGATTTCCAGCAGGACGGTAGAACCGGCATCTCGACGGTCCTCAAGGACAATGATTCCTCGGCGGATAATCAGCGTGGGCACGCGCTCCTTGAGATCGGGCGGCGCCAGCAGACCGGCGAGATTGAGGCGGCCATCGCGTTGCCGCACGATGCGCAAGCGCGGCCGATCCAACTCGATCTTGCGCACGCCGAGCGTGCCGTCGAGCAGATGTTCCTTGTCGTGGTAGATGACGGCGGACGGGACGTAAAGCAAATCGCCGCGATCGAGATCGTCTCGGCGTGCCATGCGTAGATCGCGGACGGCGATGCCGCCCAGCAGGCGCAGGCGAGCGGAGTCGAGGTTGAGGTTGGCGCCGATGAAGAGCTTGTCGAGTTTGGCGATCACTTGACGGCGAACGGCTGCGGGATTGGTCCACGCCTCGAAGAGGAGGGCGATAAGAACCGCCACGCCTAGGACGGAGAAGACCAGACTTCGCACAAGCCATTTCCGCCAGGACATGAGTTCCCTCATCAAGGCCGTTTGCGGCCAAGGAGATTCAAAGCGGGCGGATAGTACGGTATGGCCTCTTTGGCGTCAACGCGGACTGCACAGTTTAGCCGCGACCCGAAGGGGAGCGCGGGCAGAGCGCTCCCCTTCGGGTCGCGGCTAAACGGAGAGCCGGTCGATTTGATAAGATAGTCAAATACCCCCGACGAGGGAGCCACCTCCTTGAGGAGATTTTCCATCGTGGACATACCGCAAATAGCCCCGCTTCGTCAGACGGCGTCCCAGCCCGCGATTGCCGATGTTGCTGCCGAGGTACGTCGTCAGTGGCGTGAATCGCGCGTGGCCGGCCGCATCCGTCGCGGCAGCCGCGTGGCCGTCGCCGTCGGCAGCCGAGGCATCGCCAATCTCTCCGCTCTCGTCCGCGCCACGCTCGACAGTCTGCGCGATCTCGGCGCGCAGCCATTCGTGGTGGCGGCGATGGGCAGCCACGGCGGGGCCACGGCGGTCGGCCAACGCGATCTGCTCGCCGACTACGGCATCAGCGAACAGGCGCTAGGCGTGCCGGTCAAGACCGACATGACCGCCGTGCGCATCGGCGTCAATAGCTGGGGCGAGCCGGTGTGGTGGGACAAAAACGCTTTGGAGTCCGATGCCGTTATCACCGTATCGCGCGTCAAACCGCACACCGATTTTCGCGGCCGTTTCGAGAGCGGCATCGCCAAAATGCTGGTCATCGGCCTCGGCAAGCGCGACGGCGCCGCGCAGCATCACCGTTGGGGCTTTCGCGGTCTGCGCGACATGCTGCCGGAGACGGCCCGCGTCATTGTCGAGAAGACGCCGTTCGTCGGCGGTCTCGCCGTCCTGGAGAATGCCCGCGAACAGACCGCTCGTCTGCAAGTGGTGGATCGCGACGAGTTATTCGACGTGGAGCCGCATTTGTTGGAGGAAGCGCGCGGCCTGATGGGCCGGCTGCCGTTCGAGCAGCTCGATCTGCTGGTCATCGGCGAGATCGGCAAAAACTACAGCGGGGCGGGCATCGATCCCAACGTGGTTGGCCGGTTGCTGATCGAGACGCAACCGGAGTTTGAATCGCCGCGCATCACGCCGCATCTCCGCGCTCGATTTATCGCCGGAGAGCCACGGCAACGGCACCGGCTGCGGTATCGCCGACCTGACCACCGAGCGTCTGCTCGCCGCCATCGATCCGCTGCCGTTTCGCATGAACAATCTGACGGCGTGTTTTCTGTGGCGCTCGAAACTGCCCTTCGCTTTTGCCAGCGACCGCGCCTGCATCGAGGCGGGCTTGGACACTTGCTGGCAGCCCAACCGCGACGCCGTGCGTATGGCGCTCATTGCCAATACGTTGGAGGTCGAAGAACTGTGGGTTTCGCCGCCGCTGATCGAAGAAGCGCGACAGCGGCCCCATCTCGAAATCACCGGCGATTTGCAAGCGCTGCCGTTCGATGAGGCGGGCAATCTGCGTCAAGAGAGATTATTTGCGCATTCGGTGCGGGGACGCCGAACACGGTCGTAAGCGGCATACGAGTAAGAGAATGTTCAGTAGAATAGGCGGCAGCGCGAAGTTGCGGGCTCCTGCCTGAAAAGCCTCAGAGACCCTCATAGCACCTGGACCACTTTTTGGGGAGCAGTCCAGAGTTCTCGCCACAGGAACCGTATCATGCGAATCGATCGTTTCACCCCCGCCGTGTCGCGCCGCGAACTGCTCTGGCGTTTGGGCGGTGGTCTGGGCGGCATCGCCCTGACGCACTTGCTGAGACAAGATGGACTGCTCGCCGATACGCCGATGCCGCGCAAGGATCTTAACGGCGGGAGGCATCACCGAGCGAAGGCGACGCGCGTCATCCAACTCTTCATGAATGGCGGGGCGAGCCAGTGCGACACCTTCGACTACAAACCGGAATTGATTAAACGACACGGCCAAAAGTTCGATCCCGGCGAAAAGTTCGAGGCGGTCACGTCCACGCCCGGCAACGTCCTGAAAAGCCCGTTCGCCTTCAAACAGCATGGCCAATGCGGACGATGGGTCAGCAGCGTGTTGCCGCACATGGCGGCGTGTGTCGATGACATGGCGTTTCTGATGTCGATGGCCAGCAAGACCAACGTGCATGGACCGGCCAGCTACATGATGAACACCGGCTTCGTGCTGCCGGGCTTTCCGTGTTTGGGAGCGTGGCTCAGCTACGGCCTGGGCAGTCTCAACGACAATCTGCCGACCTTCGTGGTGCTGCCGGACCCGCGCGGTCTGCCGTACAACAATCGCGGCAATTTCTCGTCCGGTTTCCTACCCGTCATTCATCAGGGCACCATCATCAAAGCCAACGCGGCCAATCCCATCGCCGATCTGTTTCCGCCCTCGTCGGCCAAGTTCATCAGTAGGCAGAGTGAAGAGGAAGGGTTGGAACTGCTTCAGCGGATGAACCGTGAGCATGCCGAGCGCTGGGGCGGCGATTCGCGGCTCGATGCCCGCATCGCTTCGTATGAGTTGGCCGCACGCATGCAGACGAGCGCCCGGAAGTTCTCGACATCAACAAGGAGACGAGAGCGACCCTCGAACTATTTGGGCTGAATGAGAAAACAACGGAGGTTTTCGGTCGCAATTGTTTGATCGCGCGGCGGATGATTGAGCGCGGCGTGCGTTTCGTACAGGTGTGGAGCGGAGCGGGCGGACCAACCAATAATTGGGACAATCACAACAACATCAGCATGGAACTGCCGAAGATAGCCGCCGGTGTTGATAAGCCAATCGCCGGACTGTTGCGCGATTTGAAGGCGCGCGGATTGCTTGAGGATACGCTAGTGGTGTGGAGTACGGAGTTCGGCCGGCAGCCGTTCAGTCAGGGGTCCGCCGGCCGCGATCACAATGGCGGAACCTTTGTGACGTGGTTGGCCGGCGCCGGCATCAAAGCGGGCACGGCTTTCGGCCAAAGCGATGAATGGTCGTGGCGCACCGTCCAGCCGACGTACTGCTACGATCTGCATGCGACCATTCTGCATTTGCTCGGCATCGATCACACCAAATTGACGTATCGGCACAATGGCAGCGATCGGCGCTTGACCGACGTGCATGGCGAAGTCATCGAACCGATTCTCGCTTGAGAAGAGCTAACCACAGAGTCACAGAGACACAGAGAAGAAAAGAAAGAAAAATCACACAAAGAAGGTGGAAAGTTATTTTCTCTCATTTTGATTTTGTTTTCTCTGTGTCTCTGTGTCTCTGTGGTTAGCTCTTTGTGTGTTGCGGCGCGGACAATTCAGGTAGAACTGAGCGAGTTGACACACCGTCGGGCTGGGATCGTTGCGGGCCATGTCGTCGATACGGTCGTTGAGATCGACGAAGCTCTGCTGCGTCATGGCGCGGACGGCGGCGACGCGGACAGAGGGCGAAGCATCGTGGCTGAGGCGGCGCAGCCAGAGGCCGGGGTCCAATTCGGTCGATTCGCGTAGCCGATCGAGGACTTGCAAGCGCGTGGCCGGCTGAGGATCGGTGAGCAGTCGTCCCAGTTCGAGGTATTCGCGGCGTAGGCCGCGCGCGATCAGCGTTTGCTCGCAGAGACGGCGCACGTCCGGGTCGGGATCGTGCAAACAGGGCAAGAGTTGATCGTCGTGGACGGCATCGCGGGCGTGGCTGACGGCCACCATGGCGGCACGCCGCACCTCCGGCGATTCGTCGTCTAGCAGCGTCGCCACCTGTTCCAGCAGATCCGCCATGCCCGGATACAAACTCAGACGCACGGCCCGTAAGCGATTGTGCGCCGCCGGCGCGTGCAGAGCGGCGGCGACCAACTGCTGCGCGGGGTCCAGCGGTTTGCCGGCTTGCAGCGCCGGCTCGTCGCTCGGTCGATTCAGCAGGATGTCGCACAATTCGAGGGCGCTGGCTTGCACCTCCTCTTCGCCGACTGGAGCCGATGCGCGAACGAGATGGCCACAAGCGGAAATCAGACGATCCGGCGGGCGCGACGATTCGCGGAACCAATCGGCCGCCAGATCGAGAGCGTGCTTCTGTCCCGCCGCGCTGAAACGTCCAAACTGGCGCGACAGCCGCAGAGCGAGTTCCGCCGTGCGCGCGTCGCTGTTGCCCCACAAGCGCGTCATGTGTTCCAAGGCTGCTCGCGCATTGGCGCAGACTTGCTCGTCGGACTGGCTCAGACAATCGAACAAGCCCGGCAACGCCGTCTCGCCCAGATTCGCCACTCGCCGCACCCAACGCGGCCGGTTGGCCTGCGAGGCACGGGCCAGGTTGCGGACATAGAACCACGACAGCAGCGACGAACGCTCCCGCCAGCCCACGATGCCGCAGCCCAGCAGAACAACGATCAGCAGGCCGCCGAGAAATTTTCGAGACCAGACAGCGTATCCCGCCATGTCGTCTCCCTAAATAATCTAACCACGGATAACACGGATAACACGGATAACACGGATAACACGGATAAAAAAGATATGAAGAAATAGTAAATACCTATTCTAATTATTCTCTCGTTCTCTTTTCTTTTATCCGTGTTATCCGTGTTATCCGTGTTATCCGTGGTGAATTGTTTTAATCCTCCCCTGGACAATTCCAGGGAGCGGGATTATAGCCCTGGGCCGTGCGCGGGAACAAGGGCACTCCCCGCGGCGGAATTCGCGGCAAAATCCCTCATGCCGGCGCGATCGGCATTCGATGATTATAGCGTATGTGCGCGCTGGGAGATGTGACAAATCTGCGTCAACCGCGAGGTGCCTGATGGAATACCATCGCAAGGCGTTGGGATGGTTGCTGATGATGTTGTGCGCGACGGCGACGAATGCCGCCTTGGCCCAGACCGTGCCGGAAGGTTCGCGTCCGCAGCCGGCGCCGCGGAGTGCAACCGGCGTCGCGCCGGCCGTTAAGCAGAGTTTCCACCCCGCTCCCGTTCCGCTAGACGACTTAGCTCCGCCCATCCGCGAGCGCGTTCGCACCGTGATCGAGCATCCGACGCTGTCGTCGCGCGGGCCGTTGGAAGCGTTCCACTGCCGTCCGGTTCTCTATTACTGGCTGCTCGATCATCCGGACCTGGCCGTGCGTCTGTGGCGCGGTCTCGGAGCCAAATGCTCCGACATCCAAGCGCGCGGCGACGGCAGCTTCATGTGGAAAGATGCACAGAATGGCGAAATGCATTGGCAGACGGTCGTGCGCAGCGGCAAGCAGCGCGTCTGGTACGCCGAGGGCCGCGTCAAGCCCGGTCTGATGCTGCCCGCCGTGTCCGTCCGCGCCGTGGTGGTCCTCAACCATCAGGAAGGCAGCGACGGCAGCGGCAAGCCGGCCGTGCGCCATCAGATGGACATGATTTTGCACACCGATAGCCGGGCCGTCAGCCTGGCGACGCGTCTGTTCGGCGCCTCGGCGCCGCGCTTGGCCGAAGAGTACGTCGGCCAACTGGAAATGTTCTTCGGCGCCCTGGCCTGGTATCTGTCCGAGCATCCGGAAAAGGCGACGGCGCTGTTCGAGGAATTGAAGCAGGTGATCGGCAACGGCGGCGTCCCGCACGGCACGATTACGCCGACCTCGGCCCAGGCCGTGCCGGGCGGCAAGGGCTGAGTGAGGGAGGGGAGACAAACCATGACGCAGACTCTTCCGGTGCCCGAGGTCGTCCGTTGTTTTTTCGACACGACCTTTGAGCCGCACTTACCGGCCATGTGTCTGCGCTGGGAGGACGACGATTCGGAAGAGCGCGTCTGGGAGTTGCCGGAAGGAGTGCGTTTCAGCGGCCCGCCACCGCGGCAATTCGGCATCCGCGTTCAGCGCCAGGACGCCGACTCCTATGCCGTGCGCTTACTGTGGGATCGCACCTGCCTGACCTGGCTGGATCTGAGGCGCGGCCAATTGCTCAACAGCGATCTCGATGCTCTGTTGGCTGCCTTGGGAACCGATCTGTGGTATCTGCTCGATCAGCCGCTGCCGCACGGTGATCGCACGCTGCCGTGCGCCGCCTGATGTTGGCCCACCCGGCAGCTAACGCAGCCGGTTCGCCGGCGAACCGGCTGCGTTAGCTGCCGGGTGGAAGCTACCATCGTATGATGTCAGTATGGATAAGCCGCCGTTAAACTACAAATCCGCAGGCCTCGATCTCGACGTTTACGAGCAGACCTTGGCCGGCATGGTTCCCTATCTGCGCCGTACGCACACGCCGCGCGTTCTCGACGGTTTCGGCGGCTTCGCCAGCTTGTTCAGCCTCGACTACAATACGCGCCTGTTTGCTCGGAACTATCGCCATCCCGTCCTTGTCTCCTGTACCGATGGCGTCGGCAGCAAACTCAAGGTCGCTTCTTTGGCCGGCAAGCACGACACGGTCGGCATCGATTTGGTCGCCATGTCGGTCAACGATTGTCTCTGCACCGGCGGCGAACCACTGTTGTTTCTCGATTATTTGGCCATGCCGAAAGACGATCCGGCGCTGACGCGCGATCTTATCAAGGGCATCAGCGACGGCTGCATGGAAGCGGACTGCGCCTTGGTCGGCGGCGAGACGGCGATTCTGCCGGACTTTTATCAGCCGGGCGATTACGACATGGCCGGCTTCTGCGTCGGCCTCGTCGAACGCGATCGCATCATCAATGGCCGCGGCATCCAAGTCGGCGACGTGGTACTCGGCTTGGCCAGCACCGGCCTGCACTCCAACGGCTACAGCCTGGCGCGCAAAGTTGTGTTCGATCGCGCCGGCTTGAAAGTAGGCGATTTCGTGCCGGAACTAGGGCGAACCGTTGGCGAGGAACTGTTGGAGCCGACGCGCCTCTATGTACGGGCGATCAAGAACATTTTGCATCACTATCCGGTCAAACGCCGTGTGGTGCGCGGCTTGGCTCACATCACAGGAGAAGGGCTGGAAGGCAACGTGCCGCGCGTGCTGCCGCCGAACCGGCGCGTGTTCCTTCGCAAAGGCAGTTGGCCGGTGCCGCCGGTGTTCGGCTGGTTGCAGCGCCTGGGCGGCATCGACGAAGCGGAGATGTTCCGTGTCTTCAACATGGGCATCGGCTTCGTTGTCCTCGTCAGCCGTTATTATGCGGAGAGCATCCAGCGGCAACTGGAAGAAGATCGTATTCGGACTTTTATCATCGGCGAAGTGCGCGAAGGAGAGCCGGCAGTCGAGTTCATGGAGTGAGCGAGGATCAGTCGGGTATGCTGACGGCTTCGCCGCCGCTACGTGAAGCCAAGGCCGGCATGAGCGGCGCGGCGGAATACGGAAGAAAATGCACGGAGCCGTCGGCGAATAAAAAATTGGCTCCGCCGCCCGCGTGGGGACTCCAGAAGTGGAGCATGTCGCATTCGTTGTCGAATTGGCCGGGACCGAAAGCAGATGCCCCATAAGGGCAGATGTTGGGCAGCCTAACATTCCATTCGCGCACGCCTAGCACCATGTCCGCGGAGCCATCCCACGACTGCCCCACACCCGCATACCACCAACCGAACACGTCATCGGGACTGGCCGGCCGCTCGCCGACCAAGAGCGTGTTACTGGTGCCATCGCGGATGTCGGTGAGACGAATAGCGGAGTTCAAGAACAAGCATCCATCCTTGCGTACCTGATTGCGTCCTGCCACGCCGGGATACGAGGTGAAAGCGACGCGAAGCCGTCCTTGATACGCCCAACCGCCCTGCGAGGTGCGCGGATCGGCCGGACAGCCGAACAACGGCATGAGGGTGGCGAAAGGGTGAGGAGGATCGTCGCTAAACCTGGCATCCACGCCATACGCCGCCACCGCTTGCTTCCAAATCGCCTCTTGCTCGACGAAGGGCAGAATCCGCGTTAGCCAACTCATGAAAGGGAAATCCCCGTCCCAGGCACGAATGCCGGGCGGCAGAACGCCTTTGCTATCGTGATACAAATGGAGAGCGAGGCCGATTTGCCGCAAGTTGTTCTGACAGCGTGTGCGCGCCGCCGCATCGCGGACTCGCTGCACCGCAGGCACTATCAAGCCGGTGAGGACGGCGAGAATGCCGATCACCACGAGCAGTTCGAGCAGCGTAAAACCGCGATGCGGCGAAGTAGGCTTCATGCGAATGCCTCTTTTACAAAACGCCAACCGGGCGAAAAAATGGCTTCCACGCGTAGCTGGGAGCCAACCCGGCGACCTGGTTCAATTTTCGATCGAATGTAGGTAGACCCGCCTCACTACGGTGTGATTATGGAGGGAGTACATACGTTCTGGTTCACATTTTGATCAAATGTCGCTTTGCCTCCTGGCGGCACTCCTGGCGTCACACTTTGAGGCGATGGAGGGCCTTGTGGCGATTGACAGGCGGGTGTGTTCAATGGCCAGATCCAGCGATCAAAGTTTCCCGCAAACGTCAGTTTGCAATTTTGAGGATTAGATTGAGCAGGAACGAAAACAGTAACTATCGCATTGGAGGTGTTGGAACCTCCCGGGAAAGGCCATGTTGTCCCAGTAACCTGGGCCGTGAAGCACTGAGTGCCTCCGGGAACACCGTTGATCCACCAGCTGTAAAGATCCTCGCAACAGGATGACGTGCAGTTATTTACCTGAGCAGAAACTTCATGCTGGCCCAGGCCGAAAAAGAAGCTGCACGCCGCCGCTCCGATGAGAGCAAGGATCATCGTCTCGTTCGTCTTCATTGCCGTCCTCCGATAAATGGGTTGAGAAGGTTCGCGTGATTTCGCCGGTGCGCCTCTACAGCGTCACCTTTTTCCCTCGCCGGCGTAACACGTAGAAAACGAAAACCGCTAGCGCCACTCCGCCGCCGATGGTCCAGACGACCCCCCTCCGATGGCCCTCTGGCGGCAATTCTTTGCCTTCCGAAGTAGTGAAGCCTTTCGCCGAAATTTCCTTCCAGGTGCCGGACGGAGAGATTACATACGTTGTGCTTGCTGCCCTGGACGGATCTAACCCTTTTCCGGGTGATGGACCTTCGGAAACGATAACTTTCCATCCTGGTTCAGCGGGAAGAGTGAAGTCGCTATCCGGGATCTTGGGATTCGCCTCGAACGACTCGACGCGGAGACGACAAATTCGGCGAACGTGCCCATTGACATACGACGTTTCAGACCATTTATCGACCCACCATCCGTAGGCCGTGTTTTTCCAGGAGATGTCGAGGCGCGACCACGGTTCGGAGCCGTTGATGAGACAGATCCAACGAAGAATCGCGCTCTTCTGGGCTGGATTGATCCAAAACTCACTGGAGCCAGTCCCCATTCCGGGGAAGGGTTTCGTCTGCACGAACAAGCAATTTTGACCGCCGAGAATTTGCCGCTCGGCGACTTCAAATTCATCAAAGTCGTGGGTCAAAGGCCACTTATCCACGAATAGAGGAGAACGAGTGGATGGGACGATGCCATGGGCGAAGAAAATCGGACACAGTTCACCCCCCAACTGGGCATTCTGCCCCAGGTTGCCCTTACCGATGTAAAGGTCTCCCACGCGGTCATCGTTTATGCCATTGGCCTTCTTGTGATGTAAACCTTGCAGCGCCGCGCCATCATATGCGGAAGTGCTGATGCGAGTATGGTACTCCCGCGGCCCCGTATCTTCGTCGCCAAGGTTGTAGATAACATCTTCCGATCCTTCCAACCGATAGCGCTTTTTCACCAAATCGAGGAGGAGGACGTATCGGCGCGGCCGAATCGGGCTTCCCGGCGGCAGCTTGTCGTCTTTGAATTCCGTCGTGCCCGTCAGCACATAGCGGTGCTTTTCAGAACGCCCTGTCGAAACTGCCAATCCTTGAAAACGGCGGCAAGAGACGCATTATTAGCTTCCGGTCCCTGAGCAAACGTCGGCCCGATGATCGCCCAGACAATCGCTAAAACGAGTACACAACACCAGCCGCATATGGACCATTTTTTGGTTCGGAAAAACATAGTCGCCTCGTCTATCGCGGGCCAATCGAAAGTTGTCACCGAGAATCGTTAGCGTGGACCGTTTTGCCCATAATAGCGGACTTCCACGGGAACAACTTCCGTCTGTTTGTCCGGTTTGCGCACCACGATGCGGACTGTCGAAACGCCATCCCCGACTTGCTCGATCCGCTGCGTAATGTGCAGACGCACGCCTTCTTTCAACTCGGCCTTGGCCTGAGTTACCAGCGTCTCCGTCGTGTCGGTCTCGATGTGATCGATCTTCCAATCGTTCGCCGGCAGCCGCAGCGTGACGTCCGTTTCCACCTTCGCGGGAATCGCGTGTTCTCCTAAAAGGACCATGCGCGGTATCGCGCGCGACGATGGTTGCATTTCCCCGGCGGCCACAATCGAGGAACAGGGATGGACCTCTTCATCGAGCGTCACGGCCTGGAGTTGAACTTCAAAGCGGAACCGGCCGATAGGCAGAGATGGATTCGGTGAAACGAAAAGCAAATAATCCCCGGGATTAGCGGCGTCCGATTCCACGCGAACCTCGGCCGATTCCGGAACAACCGATGCTCGTAAAGATTTCAGCGGCATGTGCGCTTTGGCTCGGACCTTGCGCCAGATGCGCGGTCCCTGATGAGTGCATCGATCCTCAAACGCCAGTTCCAGCACATTGGTACTTACGCGACTGTGAACAACACCTTTGACCTCCCAGCCGGGCGTAGAAGCGAAGTCCCCCTTAAAAACAGGATTGAGACGAACCGACACCGGCCATTCGGCCACGCCCACTTGATAAGAGAGTCGGCGCATGAGATTGAGATGAGCGGTGAACTCGGCTTTGTCTCCGGGGGCAATCGTCTGTCCTGGCGGATCGAGTTGGAGACAACCGCACGTCGTTTCAAAACGAGCAATGGTTCGAGCCAAGCTGCCGACGTTCTGAATCGTCAGCCGGAACGTGTGCCGAGGCGTTTCCCAGACATCGCCTAAGTCGAGTGATTGCGGTTCGAGGTACAAGCCGTTGACTGTCGGCAGCAGTACTTGATGTTCCCGTTGCCTTAACTCAAGGGCGGCAAGGGAGCTGAAATGATACGCCGCCAGACACGCGGTCGGTGTTATCAGCAGGAACACGGTCCAATGCTTCCAGCGCGCAGTTGTCTCATTGTTCCTACCTCCTTCGCCTCGCATGGGAAGGAATGAAGGATGAGGGATCCGCTCACCGGATGCTCCTCAAAGCCGTAACCACCAACGGACACCGGACACAGAGGCGGTTGCATCCTCAGTCCCTTGCATCCCTCCTTTACTCCCTCTACCTATGTAATACCCTTTTCTCCCGAAAACCCGACACCCTTTTTTCACTTTTCTTCAATTTTTTCGCCATCGAGCAAAACCGCCTCATGCTACCTACTCGCCATCCGCAATCTCCGCCGCCAAAAAAATCGCACATTTTTTCTCCACCCTCTTGCCGCCCCGTTCTCCTCTAGCTACGCTTTATTCTTGACTCGATCCGCACGCTAGCTAGAGTGTCGCGGACCCTTCGCGTACTTCGTCCGTATGGGGAGGTTTCTATGCTCACCGATCCGACCGAGTTCTCTGCCTTGATGGCCCTTGTCGCCCGAGGCGATCAACAAGCGGCCAATCAACTCTTTCATCTTTACAAGGACGGCATCCTTGCAATGATTCGCTATCGTCTCCGCCGCGGCATCTTTAGACGTTTACGCAGCCGGCTTGACGAGGACGATTTGTCTCAGAATATTTGGGGCGTCTCCTCACCAAGCCCGCGAAGTGCCGAGATTTCATCACTCCTCTGGACTTCCTCAAGTACCTGGCGAGGATGGTCCATCACCAATTCGAGAAGGCCAGCCGAAAGCACCTCGGCGCCCGGAAACGCGATCTGCGCCGCGTCCATCATCTCAGCGATCCAAAAGTGTCCTTCAATGCTAGCACCATCGCCGACCCTCACTTCGCTGCGGATCGCATGGCGGAGTTCGATGACGAGCGGGATGGGTGGCTCTCTTCGTTCACCGCTAAGGAGCGTCAGACGATCTTGATGACGCTCGATGGTTTTTCCCATCGGGAGATCGCCGCGGCGTTCGAGTGTTCGGAGCGATCCATCGATCGAATCTTCGTCCGCATCCGCAAGAAGCCGAATGCCACCTCGGCGGCTTCGGCTCCTGTTTCTTCTTTGTGCGGCGCATAGCACGTCTCTCTTTTACTCTTTGGGCGGCACGAAATCCGCCATCCACAATTGCGACGGCTGCCGGCCGTCGCGCGTCGAGGTCCACATCAGCCGTTTGCCGTCCGGGCTGAACACCGGCAGCACATCCGCGCCCGGCGCATACGTCAGCCGCACTTTCTTGCCGCTATCGACATTCATCCAATAAAGATCGTAATTCGGACGGCCCGCGACGGCGTGATTGGCACCGGCGTAGACGATGTGCTTGCCGTCCTTGTACCAGTACGGCCCCCACTGCACCCAGTTCAAATCGTCCGTCAGCGCCCGTTCGCCGCTGCCGTCGGCGTTGATGACGTAAAGCTGCAAATGGTCCTTTTTCTTGCGATCGCTGCGGAAAATGACGCGCCGGCCGTCCGGCGAGAAGAACGGCCCGCCGTTGTAGCAGCCGGGCGCGTGCGTCAATTGACGGACGTTCTTGCCGTCCTTGTCCATGATGTACAGTTCGAGATTGTCCGCGCCGCCGCGATTGGAGCAGAAGACGATGTGCTTGCCGTCGGGCGAATAGCTGCCCTCGGCGTCGTAGCCGGGCGTGTCGGTCAGACGTTTGAGATCGCTGCCGTCGGGATTGGACTCGAAGATGTCGAGGTGCGGATCGAAGTCCCATTTATAGCGGCGGCGCTTGCCGGATTGACGATCCTCCTCGCGCTGGCGATACTCCTCGGCGTACTGCTTCTTGGCGTCGGGATCGAGATGACTGCTGGCGAAGATGATTTTCTTGCCGTCGGGAGCGAAGTACGAGCAGGTGGTCTTGCCGACGCCGGGACTGACGCGGCGGACGCGCTTGGTTTGCAGATCCTGAACGAAGATCTGATAAAACGGATTGCCGCTGTCCTTTTCTTCGGCCTGGAAGATGATGGTTTTGCCGTCGGGAGAGAAATAACCCTCGCCGGCGCGGACGAAGTCGCGTGGTGACTTGGCGGATGTTTTTCAGGTGGACGGACTCGGCTTTTTGCCAATCGGCCGGCTCGGCGGCGAACAGGCAGAAGAGCAGCCCAGACGTGCATGCGTATGCTCCTTCGGGATCGGGCTACTTGATTGCGGCGAAAAAATCCCTCACCATTATAGAGGAAACTCCCCGAAGCGCCGCCGCGCCGGCGAGGGGAATCTGGGAGCGAACAACGATGCCTTCTTTTTTGTCCTGTCTATTGGCGGAAGCGCCGCCGGGACCACCGCTGATCGGCGATAACATTGTCATCTATTCGGCGGTTGGCGGCGCGGTGTTGCTGTTGCTGCTGCTGATCCTGTGGCTGCGCCGCGGCCGGCGTCCGTCGATCGATCCGAAGGCGGGCCTGATCGAAAAGCTGGGCGACTATCCGCCGGCAGGGCCGGGACCGCAACGACTGATGCTGCATGGCCAGCCTTTGCGTCTGCGTCTGGTGGTGTTGGCGCCTTTGGGCAAGCGTGTTCTGCCCGCCGATGGCGCGGTGGAGCCGCTGCTGGAGTTAGCGCTGCATGGCCTGGGCGCCATCGCGCGCCAGGATCGGCCGCGCTTCCGCGTCTGGCCGGCGCAACTGAGCCAGCAAGGTTTCGCGCCGACGTTCTTCCGCCTCACGCATCGGCCGGAGCCGGCGGGTCAACCTTCGCCTTGGGTGCTTGTGGCCGGTCCCGTGCGCGGCGGCGGACAGCAGTTTCTTTTGGGACTCGCCCTATTCGCCGACGCTCCGGTGAGTCCGGGCAACCTGGCGCTGCAAGCGAACCAGTGGAACGAAGTTTTCCGTATCGGATAAACCCTTGCTGGCGCCGCGGGCTGGCAAGTTGTTGTTTACATCATCCAAGGCGTGCCTCATGGAACTGCGCCTCGATCATCTGTTGGCCAAGCTGCGCGACAACCCCGCCGCCATTCTGGAAGCCATCGACCGCGATCCGCTTCTGCTCAAGCGCGAAAGCGGCCCGTTGGTGTTGGCCAACGCCAGCCAAGCTCTGTACACCCCTCAACAGGAACATCAACTCTTCGCCAAGGGCATCGTCTATCGTCGCCAGCCCTACCGCGTCGTCTCGCTGCCGCTGGTCAAAATCTACAATCTCGGCGAGCGCGACGTTGCCGTCGCCGACCTGGCGGCGCTGACGGACGAGCCGAATGTGCGTCTGCGTTTTCTGCGGAAAATCGATGGTTCGCTCATCCAGGTCTTCCGACACGATGGCCGCGTCTGGTTCACGACGCGCGGCGCGATCGAGGGAGCGCGTCCCCGTGCCGGCCGCGACAATGACGAAGATGGTTCGGACTTCGACTATCTCGGCACGGCGCGGCGCCTCGCCGCCGAGCGCTATCCGCGTCTGCTCGACGATGCCGAGTTGCTCGATGGACGCACGCTGATCTTTGAATTGATTCATCCGCTGGCCAAAAAAGTGACCAACTACGGCGAACGCACCGACCTCATCTTGTTGGCCTGTCTCGACGCGCGGCGGCTGAGCTACGCAACCTACCCGGAAGTAGTCGCCGTCGCCGCGGCGCACGGTCTGACGGTCGTGGATGCGCTGTCGCCGAGCGGCGCGACGCTGGCCGAGCAGATCGATAATCTGCTTTCAGCCCTGGCCGGCACCGATCAGGAAGGCAGCGTCCTCCAGTTCGAGAACGCGCACGAGGTTATTTACCGCGTCAAAGTGAAGTCGCCGGACTATCTTCGCCGCATGCGCGCCATCGCCGAATGCACCTATGGCAATCTCGTCGCCCTTATGGACGATAATCCGCATCTCAAAAGTTGGCGAGATGTGGAAGCGTTCCTCAAGGGGCGGGGCCGCGAAGCGATACCGGAGGAAGTGTTGAGCTTTTATCGTCCGCACTACGAGCGCTTCGTCGCCTATCTAGCCGATTGCGAGCGTCTGTGCCAGTGGGCGCTGGAAATGCGCGATCGGCTTGATCGGCAGCTCGGCGGCGCAAAGCCAGGACACGGCGGCGTATCGTAAGAGTTTCGCCACTCTGGCGATGCGCTCTCGTCATGCCACGCTGTTGTTCGCCGCACTGGATGGCCGGCTGGACCGCTACCGCGTCCGCCGGCTGATCCGCGATGCCGAACAGGCACAACAAGCGCTGAGTGATCTCGGCCTGACATGATAGTCAGACGGTCGGTGTCCGTTGTAGGGTGGGTCGAGCTTGCGAGACCCACCGGGGGCGTGCGGGGTCGTGGTGGGTCTCGCAAGCTCGACCCACCCTACTAGACCGAAAATTCTAAAATGGTTGGTATGGTTTCCTCTTCTCGATTCGGACTCTTTTGGCAGGAGGCATGCCGTGGGCTTGTTCACCCCCAACCAGTATCCCGTCCAACTTTCCCACCAACAACGGCAACGCCTGGAGGACATCGCCAAAAACGGACAGGCACCTGCCAAAAAGATACGCCATGCCCACGTACTCCTGCTCGCCGACCGCGGCCGGCCCGGCGGACCCCGCACCGATCCGCACATCGCCGACGCCCTGGACAGGCACGTCAACACTGTCGCCCGTATCCGCAAACGCTTCGTCACTCAGGGCGAGCAGCCCGCCCTGGACCGCAAACCCCGCCGGACGCCGCCGGTGCCTGCCAAGATCGATGGCCGCGTCGAGGCCCATCTGGTCGCCCTCTGCTGCGGACCCGCCCCCGAAGGCCGCGCCCGCTGGACGCTGCAACTGCTGGCCGACGAGTTGAGCCGGCAAGGTCTCGTCACCCAGATCAGCGCCACCGCCGTCGGACGGGCGCTAAAAAAAATGCATTGCAGCCCTGGCGCAAGAAGGGCTGGTGCATCCCCGAACGCGACCGGGCCCGCTTCGTCGCCCCGATGGAAGACATCCTCGACCTGTACGCGGCCCAACACAGCGAAGAAGAGCCGTTGATCTGCATGCATGAGGCCAGCAAGCAACTGCTGGCCGACGTGCAAGAGCCGATCGCCCTGCGGCCGGGCCAAGCAGCCAAAGAAGATTACCACTACGAGCGACGGGGCGTGCAGGCGTTGTTTATGTTTTTCGACCCGCTGCGGGGCTGGCGACGTGTGAGCAGCCGTGACAGCGGCACCCGCTGGGATTGGGCGGAGGAGGTTCGCCGTCTGTTGGAGGAGGACTATCCGCACGCCCAGAAAGTGAAACGGGTATGTGACAACCTGAACACACACCACATCGCCTCGTTGTACGAGGCGTTCCCGGCGGAGTTGGCGCACCGACTGGCGCGTCGTTTGGAGATCCATTACAGGCCGCGCAAGGGTAGTTGGTTGAACGTGGCAGAGATCGAGCTGAGCGTGTTGGCTCGGCAATGTCTGGATCGGCGTATCGGCAGCCCGGAGGAGCTGCGGGCAGAATTGATGGCCTGGGAGGTCGATCGGAATGCCGAGGGCAGCCGGGTCGTGTGGCGGTTTACCACAGCGGATGCGCGGATAAAGCTGCGACATCTGTACCCACAAATTTAGAGTTTTCGGTCTACTACGCGCTTATTCTAACTCGCGGCCTCGCCGGGGCAAAGTCGCCTCATACCACAATCGCGCCAACAGCGTTTTGGCATCGCGGATGGTGCCGTCGCGCGTCCAGGCCAGCGCTTGCGACCAGGAACGATGTGCGGCTCCAATTGCTCATCCGCCTCCAGCCGCATCGTGCCGGCCGTCAGCTCCGAGGCGACGAACAGATGCGTGCGTTCGCTGAGGATGCCGGGCGAGGGATAAAACTCCAGCAATTTGTGCCAGTGCCTGGCCTGATAGCCGGTCTCCTCGGCCAACTCCCGAACCGCCGCCGCCTCGACGGCCTCGCCGGCTTCCAGCGTGCCGGCCGGGATCTCCCACAGCACTTCGTTGAGAATGAAACGATGATTGCGCAGCAGACAGACGTGTTCGGCGTCCACCAGCGGCAGGATGGCCACCGCTCCTGGATGCAGCACCACGTCGCGCTGGATCGGCTGGCCGTTCGGCCGCGATCGAGCGGTCCACGGCGACCTGAATCTTGCGGCCTCGATGCACGATGTCCCATGCCATGCCGTTGCTCCTGTTTGTTTCGAACCGGCAGCGTGAGCTGCCGGGTCAGACGTTCGGCAGACCGCTGATTGCGTGTAGTTGTCCCGCGATGATAGAATTTATCCGTTGTCGAGGCAATGCTTCCATGCTCCGCGTTCGCCGGTGCGGGGAGCTGCGAAGCGTTGCCGGGGCGAAGACGCCGAAACCTACGAGTCGATGCCATGCGTGATCCGTTTTTCTGGTCGATTCCCCTGGGGCGCGTGTTCGGCATCACCGTCCGGGTCCATCTGCTGTTTCGTGGTGGTAACCGCTCGGCTTGATTCTGCGCTTCGCCTTGAAGACGAATCCGCCATACGATCGAAGGCACCTGGATCGACGGCGTCATGCTGGCCGGTCTGCTGTTCGTGTCGGTGCTGCTGCACGAGTTCGGCCACTGTTTCGCGGCGCGCTGGGTGGACGGCGACGCCACGGAGATCATGATCTGGCCGCTGGGCGGTCTGGCGTCGTCGATCTGCCGCAGCAGCCGCGCGCTCATTTCATCACCGCCGCCGCGGGGCCGGCCGTGAATCTCTCTGCTCGCCGGTCTGTGCGTCTTGCTTTGGCCTTCACCGTCGATCCGTCCTATCAGCCGCCGTGGAATCCGCTGGCCAATCTTCTCCGCATCGATGCCTCCGGCGCGATCAACTTGTGGACGTGGAGCGGCCAGGAGAAGACGCGTCCATCACGTTTGGCCGATCGTCCTGGCCCGCCTGTTCTGGATCAACTGGACGCTGTTCCTGCTCAACGTGCTTCTCGTCTGTTTCCCGCTGGACGGCGGCCGTATGTTGCAGAGCCTGTTGTGGCCGAGTCTCGGCTATCGGCAAGCGACGCTGTTCGTCATTTACTGCCGGCTTCGTGATGACCGTGGTGGTCGGCCTCATCTCCATCGTCTACGAGGAGATTCTAGTTTTCTGCCTGGCCTTTTCATCTACGTTTCTTGCCGCACGCAGTTGTTCGTCTTGGAAACCGGCGGCGAGGAGGGGCTTTTCGGCTACGATTTCTCGCAGGGCTATACCAGTCTGGAGCGCGATCAGCCGCACATTACGACGAAGCGAACGAGTTGGTGGAAGCGCTGGCGCGATAGCCGTGCCGCCAACAAACTCAAGCGCGAGATGGAGACGCGCGAGGCCGACGAACGCCGCCTCGATGAACTGCTGGAGAAAGTGCAGAAGTCTGGGTATGAACGCGCTGACCGATGAGGAACGCCGTTTTATGAAGCGCGTCAGCGATCGCTACCGCAATCGAAATTAAAAGGGGTCAGGGGTCAGGGGTCAGGGGTCAGCAAAACGGCCACTGTTTTTCCTGATCCCTGACCCCTGACCGCTTGGACCCCTGGTTCCTGTCATGGCCGACCTGATCTCACCACGCACGCTCAAGGGCTTCCGCGATTATCTGCCGGCGCTGATGATCCCGCGCGAGCATCTGCTGGAGCAGGCGCGGCGCGTTTATCGCTCGTATGGCTTCGCGCCCATCGATACGCCGGCCATGGAGTATCTGGAGATTCTCCGACGGCAAGGCCGGCGAGGAATCGGATAAGCTCATCTACCAGTTTCACCGACCACGGCGGCCGCGATGTGGCGCTGCGTTTCGATCTGACGGTGCCATTCGCGCGCTTCGCCGCGCAGTACATCGGCCAACTCGGCACGCCGTTCAAGCGCTATCACATGGGTCCGGTCTGGCGCGGCGAGAACACCGGACATGGCCGCTACCGCGAATTTTGGCAGTGCGATTTCGATACCATCGGCACGACCGCGAACGCCAGTGACATCGAGGTGGCACTGGTGATTCACGATCTGATGCTCGCCCTCGGCTTCGAGCGCTTCGAGATCCGCATCAACAATCGTCTCGTCCTCAATGGTTTCGCTTGAGGACACTTGGGCCTGGCGAATCAATGCTGCCGCTGCTGCGTGCGTTGGATAAGGTGCCGAAAATCGGAAAGGATGCGGTTCAGGAGGAGATGATCAAAGAAGGCGGGCGTCTCAGCAGAAGCAAGCGGAAACGCATCCTGGCAGCGACACTCATGAAAGGCAGAACACGGAGATCCTCGACCTGTCGAAAGCGGTCTCGGCTGCAACTCGAGCACGCCGAGGGCATTCGGTCGCTTGCGTGAACTCCTCACCGTGGTCCGCGAGGCCGGCATCGCCGAGGAACGCATCCGTCTCGACCTGTCCATTGCCCGCGGTCTGGATTACTACACCGGCACCATTTACGAGACGTTCCTGACCGACAAGCCCGACATCGGCAGCGTCTGCTCCGGCGGACGCTACGACAATCTCGCCAGCCTGTACACCAAGCAAGTGTTGCCGGGCGTCGGCGCTTCGCTGGGATTGGATCGCTTGTTGGCCGCGATGGAAGAAATGAATCTGCTGCCGAAAGTCAGCACGCCGGCTCCGGTGCTGATCGTGCAGTTCGCCGCCGAACACCTCGGCGCCTATCAGCGCATGGCCCGGCAGCTGCGCGAGCGAAGGGATCGGCGTCGAGGTTTATCCCGAAGCGAAGAAGATCGGCCAGCAGTTGAAATACGCCGAATCGCGCGGCTTCCGCGTCGCGCTCATCGCCGGTCCCGATGAATTCGCCCAGGGCATGTGGCAAATCAAGGATCTGGCTCGGCGCGAGCAAATCAACGTGCCGGCCACCGAAGTCGTGGCGGCGGTGCGCAAAGTGCTGACCACAACCTGATGCGGGACGCAGCATGGACCGCAGCAACCATTACGAATCGGCATTCGAGGCGTACCTGCAATGGCACCGCCTCTGCTATGTCGCCGTCGATGAAACGCGGCGTCCGATCCTCGGCGAATCGCCGGTCAAGAGTCTCGATTTCATCGTCTTCGGCGACAACGGTTCGCGTCTGGTGGTTGACGTGAAGGGCCGTCGCTTTCCCGCCGGCCGCGCCGGCAAACAGCGCCGCGTCTGGGAGTGCTGGTCCACACGCGCGGACATCGACGGCCTGCAACGCTGGGTCGATTTATGGGGCGCCGGCTACCAGGGTTTGCTCGTTTTCAGTTATCACATCCTGCCCTGTGTGGAGTTGCCTGCCGATACCGAGGATCTGTGGACGTGGCGCGGCCGCCGCTACCTGCTACGCGCGGTCGAAGTCAACGACTATCAACGGCACATGCGCGTTCGCAGTCCGAAGTGGGGCACCGTCACTTTGCCGCGTGCGGCGTATCGAGAACTGGTGCAGCCGTTGCATCATTACACGCAAGTGGAGGCGACGGTGCCATCTTCTACGGGAGATTCGCACGACGAGGTGTGGGATAACCGGGAAGCTCCCGGCGAGTTTGAGGATAGTCCCTGGCAGTGAAAATCAACGAGTTAACCACGAGCGGACGTTTCGGGCTAGTGGACGGCGGCAGAAGTTTGGTCATGTGGTTAGCGACGCTTCGCAGAAGCGTCGAAGCCAACCGACGCTTCTGCGAAGCGTCGCTAACCAGCATGATTTCCGGCATCACCCATTAAGGGTTCTACCGCCCGCGGGGCAGATTGCCGGCAAGCTCCGCTTCCAAGCGAGACACCGGCAGCGAGTGCTTCAGCAGCGCCCCATCTCGGCCGATAAGAAACGCTTGCGGCACTTCTTGGAGTCCGTAACGCTCGGCGATGGGACCGTCTAGTCCGCCGGCCTGATGGAGATGGACGCCGGCCGTCAGACGCCCGGACAGAAAAGTCCGTCCCTGCGCCGCCTCCGCATCCATGTTCACGTAAACAACCTCCAAACCACGGCTGCCATAGCGATCCGTGAGTTGTTTGAGCATCTCGAAGTCCTCCGCCGCCCGCTCGTTCGTACTCGCCCAGAAATAGACGACGACCAAGCGGCCGCGCATCTCATCGAGGTTGAACGTCGTATTGACGGAACTGCCGGATGGATAGAGAAGGGGCAGTTCCAGGGACATCGGCTGATGGTTCTGTCCCAATCGCCATAGCGCTCCCTCCGCCTTGCGGGCAATGGCATCGTTGGGAAAGTGTTCGACGAGGTAGCCGTAACAACGGCACGCTTCCGCCGTCTCGCCGAGCGATTCGCTGATCTGGGCCGCTTGCAGAACTGCCCGCGCCGCCTCCGGGATCTCCGGATGCTCGCGCGCGAATTGCAGCAAACGAGCGCAGTGGTACTCCTCGGTCTTGACGCGATCACCGCCGGTCTTTTCCATCACTCGCGTGCAATCGGCCTGGATCTCCTGGAGGATGGCGTAAAGGACGATGGGGCTGCCGGGGAAGTAGTGAGCGAGTCGCCGCGGCAATTCTTGGAGTCGTTGCCAGGCCAGGGGCTGTTCGCGGGGGCTGAGTAGGGCGGAGCTGTAAAAGCCGTCCACCGCCATGTGCAGAATGCCCTCGCGTTCCTTGTCCTTCGACTCGGCGGCGAGCCGCAGCAGCACCTCGGCTTGCTCCAGGTGGTATTGCCAGACTTGCGGCGATTGGGCGTTTTGATCGATGAATCGGCTCAATTCGCTCAAGCGGTCCAGCAAGGGACGCAAGTGCCGTTCGTCATCGGCGGGGACGGACGGGGAGGCAGCCGGGTTGGCGCCGCCGCGGGCCGCGACGGGCGAATAAGGCGAAGCGAAGCTGTTGGCCGCGATCAACAGGGAGCCGCCCAGCGACGGCAGCCACTTCCAAGTACGTCTCATAGGCATCCATTCCTATTTACCAAGAGACGGCAACCGTCCCTAGTCGGTCCCGGCCGCCTTCACCTTCGACAGTGAAGGGACGCGGTCGGGGGCTATCTCCATTAACCTGCCGTTCCTTTCGGAAACATTTCCTGTTGTTTCGGTCGCTTCTCGTCTGCCGGATGAATGGATCGGATCGAGGAGAACGACACTCTTCTCCACAGGGAAGTGTAAGGCGTTGATTCGGCACAATCGGTAGCGTTTATCGTCCTGCCAGGCTGCGGCGCAGCAAGGGCGTCCCTTGCTGGCGCCGCGGGCTGGCAAGACTAGGGTAGAAGGCGCTGGCCAACGGCAGTGTTGAGTTGGAGAGCATCGCGGAGGTGACGCGCCAGCACTTCCAGATAATCGCGGACGACATCGTTGTAATCCTTACGCGCTTCCAGGAAAGTATCCAGACCTACTTGTCCCTTGGAATACAGCCGATACTTCTCGTCGCGCAAGCTGCGGGCATCGGTCAGGATCTCGCGTTCGTAACGTGCGATGACGGCGTGCGAGGAGGCGTACTCCGCCGCCGCGTCTTGCACTTCGCGGACGATTTGCAGTTCCAGGCTTTTTTGCTCGATTTGCGTCTGCGTCACGTTGCGCAGGCGCGGAGGACGTTACCCTGATTGCGGTTGAAGATCGGCAGCGGCAGAAGGGCGCCCAGCCCCCAGCCGTTGGCGCTCTGCTTGCCTTGGGGCGCGTAGTCCACGGCGACATAGGGCGTGTAGAACAGAAAGGCGTTGTCGATGCCCTCCGCTCGCGCCAATTGAACGTCGGCGCGGGCGCGTTCGATGCCGAGGCGGAAGGCCGTCCAATCGGGTCGAACTTGCAGAGCCAACCGGACCAAGTCTTCCGTACAGGGCAGCGGCGGCGACGGCACGCGCAGCGATCCACGGATCGCAATACATCCGGCCTGCGCGAGCGGCACTGCCAACAACACCGCTAGGTTCTGCCGCGCCTTGAGCAGAGCCGCTTCCGTTCTTTGCAAAGCGTCCTGAGCATTGGTTTGGCGCATCAGCGCCGTGGTTAATTCCGGCTGCGCGCAGTCCTTGGCGGAAGAGATCGCGTGTCGTTCGCACCAACTCCTCCAGGCCGCTCACCCCCGCTCGCGCCGCCCGCACCGCTTCCCGCGCTTCCAGAACGTCGGCGTAGGCGGTGTACAGCTTGTCGATCTCCAGCCGCACCGCATCCTGATACTCCGCCTCCAATACTTCCTTGGCTTCTTGTGCCAGCAGCACGGCGTTTCTGTGTTTGCCGCTCACGTCGAGGGGCTGAATGACGGTGAGGTCGTAGCTGGCCGTGCCCGGCCGCTGCGGCGAGTAACGCTGATAGGGAAGGTTGCTGGCGCTGACGAACACAAACGGATTGTTGCGCAGTCCGGCGGTGAGGATGTCGGCGCGTGCCTTGGGGATGTCCTGATACTTGGCGGCCAACGTGTAGTTGACGGTGAGCAGGCGCTCGATGGCGGCGTCCAGAGATAGGCCGTCCGCCGGACCTTCCTCCTCTTCGGCCGGCAGTTCCAAGTCGCCGTACAGAGGGATTTCCGCGCTGCGAAGGGTGGGCAGAGGAGCGAGGCGTAAGCGTGCGCCGTCCTGGCTCATCTGCGTTCGTCTCCCGGCGAGAAGGCCCGGCACGGCCATGACGGCGATACGCTCCTCGCCCAGGCGCGGCGTATCGGCGCCGGGGCCGGCGGATAAACGGTAGTCGCCGCCGGGCGGCGACAAGTGCTGATGGGTGCGCATTTCCTGCATCTTCTTCTGCCGGCTCGTCATCAGGATGACATCATCGATGATGACGATTTGCGCAATGGCGCGGCGCGGTGCCGCCGTCAACGCCAGGGCAATGCTCAGGGCCAAGAGGGTGAGAGAATATTTCATTGGTTCAACCTCTACCCGGCAGCTAACGCAGCCGGTTCGCCGGTGAACCGGCTGCGTTAGCTGCCGGGTGGTAGCGCGGCCAGGTACAAGCCAGCCGCGCTCCCCTTCGGGTCGCGGCGAAACATCAAGGGAAAATACGTTGCCCAACGGCGATATTCAGTTCGAGCATGCTGCGGCGGTGCCGCGCCAACGCCTCCCAATACTGGCGGACCACCTCGTTGTAGTCTCGCTGGGCGGTCAGAAAGGCATCAATGGCCTGCCCGCCGCTGGTGTAGAGCCGCTGCTTGTCGTCGCGGACACTGCGGACGCCGGGTAACAATTCGCGCTCGAAGCGTTCGACCTCATGTCGGGAAACCTCGTACTCCGTCGCCGCCCGCCGCACCTCGCTGGCCACCTGCTGCTCCACCGACTCCACTTCGATGCCCAATTGCGTCACGTTCGCCCGCGCGGGGCGACGTTGCCCTGATTGCGATTTAGGGCGGGGAAGGGCAGAAGGATGCCGGCCTCCCAGCCGTTGGCGGTCTGCTTGCCCTGGGCGGAGAAATCGCTGGCCTGATAGGGCGAAAAGAACAGGAAGACATCTTCGATGCCGTGGGCGCGAGCCTGCCGCACTTGCGCCTGGGCGCGCTCCACGCTCAGCCGATAGGACACCAGATCGGGCCGGGATTGCAAAGCGTTGCGGATTAACTCCTCTGTGCAGGGGGGCGGAGCAGAGCGGTCGTGCAGCGAGCCGCGTAACTTCAGTGTCTCGGCCTGCTCCGGAGCGGCCAACAGCACGGCCAAGTTCCGCCGGGCGCGTTGAAGGCTCACCTCGGCGCGCTGCAGAGCGACCTCGGCTATCTCCTCGCGGATGTAGGCCGCCTTCTGTTCCGTTAGCGGCCGTTGTCCTTGCCCAACCAGCCGCCGCGCCGTTTCCACCAACTTGGACAAGAGGGCGACCTCGGTTTGGGCTATGTTCCGCAGGGCACGAGCTTCCAAGACATCGACGTAGGCCGTATACAACTTGTCGATCTCGTGGCGCACGGCATCCTGATAGCGGGCTTCCAACACTTGATATTCCTGCTCGGCGACGCGGATGCTGGTCCGATGTTTGCCGCTGATGTCCAGCGGCTGAACGAGGGTGATGTCGTAAAGCGGAGTGCCCGGACGCTGCGGAGAATACGACTAATAGGGAAGTTGCGTGGCGCTGAGGAAGAGAACGGGATCGTTGCGCAGTCCGGCGGAGAGAATGTCGGCGCGGGCCTTGGGAATGTCCTGATATTTCGCGGCCAAGTCGTAGTTGGCGGCCAGCAGCCGCTCGATGGCCGCGTCCAGAGTCAATCCATCTGCTGGCCCTTCATCTTCCTCCGGCGCCGGCGTGAGGGCCGCTTGCGGTTCGGTCGATTGTTCTTCGCTAGGGCGCCAGCGGTTTTCCGTGGCGCAACATGGACTTGGCGGGACGGAGCAGGACGTGCAACCCTCTCCTCGTGGAGCGCGGCAGCCCGGCAGCATGGCCAGCAGCAGGAGAGCCATTTCCGCGAGTGTAAGGGGGTCTTTCACTCCGCTTTCTCCGCTCTCTCGTTGCCACGCCGAGCGTGGGAACGAGAGAAAGGCATCAGGGCAGCAGGCGTTGTCCGATGGCGGTATTGAGCTTGAGCATGTCGCGGCGATGACGAAGGAGCGTCTCTCCGTACTGGCGGACGACATCGTTGAATTCTTTCCGCGCCGCCAGAAAAACGTCGCGCCCCTCTTTGCCGCTGGTAAACAAGCGCTGCTTTTCATCGAGAACGCTGCGCGCGGCGGGCAGGATGTCGCGTTCGTATCTTTCCACGCTCTGCCGCGAAACCGCGTAGTCCGTCGCCGCCTGCCGCACTTCGTTGGCCACCTGCTGTTCCACGCCTCGCGCCTCCGTCTGCGTCTGCGCCACCTCCACGTTGGCACGGGCGAGATCGCCCTGCTTACGGTCGAAGACCGGCAGAACGGCCAGCGCCCCGACCTCCCAGCCCGGCGCCGCCTGGGACGGCTGCGAAGGGAAGTCCATGATCTGATAGGGCGTGTAAAAAAACAGCACATCGTCGATTCTTTCGGCCTGCGTCCGCCGCACTTGCGCCAGCGCGATCCACATTCAGACGATAGGCCATCAAGTCGGGCCGTATCCGCAAGGCCAGCCCGATCAAGTCGTCCACGCTCGGCTGTGGAGGCGAGGAATCGCGGATCGGATCGCGCACCGCCAGCGTATCGGCCTGCTCGACGGGAGCGGCCAGCAAGACGGCCAAATCGCGGCGCATTTGGAGCAGACCGGCCTCGGAACTGCGCAGAGCATTCTCGGCCCTATGCTGATTCACGAGAGCCTGCGTCAAATCCGCGCGCGGCTGGAGTCCCGGCCGGACGAGGCCGCGGGCCATCTTCACCCATTCATTCTGAAGGGCTAGATCGGCTTGGTCGGTCCGCACGCGGATGGTGGCTCCCAGAACGTCGAGGTAGGCGGTGTACAGCTTGTCGATCTCTTGCCGCACGGCGTCCTGATACAGCGCTTCGATGACGCGCTCGGCTCGCTGGGCCAACTGAATACGTCGCCGCCGTTTGCCGCTGACATCAGTGGGTTGAATGAGCGTCAATTCGTAGTCCGTCTCGCCCGGCCGCTGCGGCGAGTAGTTGCTGTAGGGGATGCCGTCGGAACTGAAAAACATGGACGGATTATTGCGTAGGCCGGCGGAGAGGACATCGGCACGAGCCTTGGGGATGTCCTGAAACTTGAGACGCAGATCGTAGTTGCGTTGCAACAGAAGTTCGATGGCTTGGTCCAGCGAGAGGCTGCCATCCGGCTCCTGCTCGATCGACGGCAACTCGCGCGGCGTTGGTAGGTTGGCTTCCTGTGCGGACGCCGCGGCAACCATCCACCAGCCGCCGATTATCAGCCAGCAACTCGCTAGACGGCCCCAGCCACCCATGCCAACGACCTCCTCCGGGTCCGCGGCCGTTCGGCCGAGATTGCCCGTCGATCTCCTTATCGGCTAGGCAATCTCGATCCGTTGAGCAAATCCGTTAAGGCCGGCATAATCGGCGCGAACTGGTTCAACCGCGCAAAACACGAAGCCGTTTTACTGGATCAGCGCGATTTGCACGCCGCTTTGCAAGATGTTCGTGAAAGTGGTGTTCATGTTCGCCGACATCTGCGCGTCCGTCCCCGTGATGATGGAAGGACTGCCTTGGGTGCCGGCGGCCGTTTGCATGCTTTGCAAGGTTTGCGTCGCCGAAGAAGCATTTGGTCCCTGGAACACAGGGCCGAAGCCAACGCCGTACAAGCGGAAGGGGTTTCGTGAGGTGCCGTAATCGGTCGCCAACTGCCCGACCAGAGTATTAATCTGGGTCACAACCGCGGTGTCGTTGATGTCCGAATAGGTGGAAACGGACGGAAATTCGCTGCTGTTGGGTTTATTCATGTCGTAACGGATCTGGTAATACTTGTAAGATCCCGAAGGCACCAAGGTGGCGGTCGCCGTGGTGTTCGCCATGCCGTCCGTTTCAAAAATGACAACCTTCTGTGCTCCCTTCCGTCCCATTCCGCCGGCCATGCCCGATGGAAAGGCGATAGGGGAGGAGGTGACGAAGGATCTCAAGGTGGCATCCGAGGGCACGGTGGTGGCGAACTGGTTGTAAGCGAGCATTAGAGCCATGGCGAAGCATGTCTCGCCGTCCGCCCTCGGCGTGTCCACGAAGTTGGCCGAAGGGATTTGGCTCGTAGCCGGATCGCTATCGTAGGGAGTGGCCTCCGTATTATTGGCGGAACCGTCGGCATTGATGGTGGAGAAGGGGAAAAGAAGCGACGCTTGGGCGTAGTTGTAATTCGGCCCTAGGGGAGAACGCACGCAATTGAAACGGCCGAGACCGAAGCTGCTTCCGCCGGCAGAGCCGCTCGCCGAACTACGCGGCCAGCTATAAGCGATGACGCTGAACCAGTCATTGGGATGGTTCGTCTTCATCGTACTGATGGAGGCCAGGTAGGCTTGCTTGGCCGTATAGACCGGCGCCTCGTAACTATCGCCGGGCTGCATGACGTAATAGGAGGGCGTATTTACCCACATGTTGAAATTCTGTAAATAATCGGTCATGGTCAGAGCGCCGAACCAGTATCGCAGCTTTGGCCGGGCCGGGTTATCCGTATAACTCATGTATTTCGGTGCAGAGGGAGGACTGTTGAGACTTGTTGTCCCCCAAGTGAAATCGACGCCATAACCCGTCATAGCGCTGATGTCCTGGTAGGTACTCGCGCCGGTCTGTCGAAAGCCGAGTGCGTAATCGATGTATTCTTTCCAAAACCGTTGGTCCGTACTGCCGTAGCTCGGCCAACTGCCAGTGATCTGCGTGGGGATTGAGCCGTAATACTTGACACGGCCCGCACGCATCTGTTGCGGGAAGGGGTTGGGCGACTGGGCGAGCCAGCTGAGGATCGCAGAGTAGTTGATCGAGTAGCTTCCAGGCACGTTCAAGGAGCCGGCAGGTCCATATGTGGAACTGGAAGAGCTGAACAGCGTATTATTGTTATTGGTGTCGAAGAAGCGCACACGCCAATCCGCGCGAAAGGCGCCATTGCTGCTTCCTGCCGGATAGGCTCGATTGTAGAGCCGGCACACAGCATAGTAAAGGGGTGCTTTATTATTACTGCCTGTGACAAAAGGACTGGTAAGTGTATAGGGACCTCCTTGCGGGGGAGTCGCACTCCCCACGCTTCCCCCCTGCAACCAGGTTTGCAGTTGGGTCAAGCTCCAGCTGCTCCAGTTGGCGGCGAGGGTACTCTGGTCCGTGGTATTGGTAAGGCCGATAAGTGTAAGGTAACTTTTGAGAGTTGCCGCGGTTGTTATTGCTCCGTTGCGTGGATCGGGCGGCCAAAGGAAAAATGTCTTGCCGTAGTAGCCTGGACCTTGCGTATAGCCATTAAATTGACAGACGGGATTGCTGTAGTCTTCTTGCGTCCAAACGGTGGGGACATTGCCGGTTCCCGACGTGTCCAGCGTGCCGCCTGAATAGGCCGAATAGCCGTCCAACTCCCACAAAGCATTCGTAGTCGTGCTGTTGATAACATCCTTGACATCCGTGGCATAAGTCGTTGTACTCGCCTTCTTGAAAAGAGGCACGTCTCCACCCGGCACGGAGGTGTAACTGGAAGGAGGCAGCACGGGAGATCCCGAACCGGGAGCGGTCCAGGTGTTCCCTCCGTCCGTGCTGGTGTACGAATCGAAAGCGCGGATCAAGGTGCCCGCATAGGCCGCGCTCTGATAAAAGTTGTTCGCGTACGTCAAGGTATACGAAGAATTGCCAACGGTGGTATTGCTCGGCGAGATCGTGTAACTATCGTCGCCGGAAGTTTGATTCGAGGTGGAGCCTTGCATGCCGGCGCTGCCCGACGAATAATGTCCGAACGTCGGGTAGGAGGGATCGGGATTATTGCTGCTGGCACGGTAGGGGAGATAAAAGTCGAAGCCGAGGCAGGTGCCCATGCGCATCGAGCCGGACAGATCCATCACCAGGGCGATGTCGCGCGGACGGTGGACCGCCTTGGCGACGGCGGTTACATTGGGCAGAAATTGCACCCCGAAGATCGTGCTGAACGCGGCCGCTGCGTTGGTCGAGGTGACGGTCGCCGAAACGGCGGTCAACGGCATACCGTTCGTCGGCGGAAAATTGGCGTTGAAGGTCTGCGTGGTTTGATTGTAGTCGTAGGTGCCATAGGACAGCTGCAGCTGCGACGATTGTATGGCTTGGCCGAGGATGTTGTTATAACTCAAAATGTTCTGCGCATTGGTCGTGGCTGTACTCTGATTATAACTGGAGGTTGGGTCTCCCGACAGGGTGCGTGCCGCGGTGAGCGTGGCCAGGTCGGCGGCGTTTTGCGCCTGCGCTTTGGCGATAGTTATCATCCCTAAGTCAACGGCCAAGGCCACGAAACTAATCAGGGCCACCAAAGTGACGGCCAGCAAGGGCAAGACCGTCCCCCGGCGATGGTTGAAGTGGATAACGGGTTGTCTTGTATAAATCATGGTGTTTGTCTCTCTGCTTCTCGGCTTGCTTTCGTCCTTTATGCGAACGTCGGAGTCACTTGGTCAGGGCGATTTGCACGCCGCTTTGCAATATATTTGTGAAGGTAGCATTCATGTTCGCCGACATCTGCGCGTCCGTCCCCGTGATGATTTGAGACGGCGACAAGGGCGTGGAAGCACTGCTCTGCGTGCCGGCATAGTATTGCATGGTTTGCAAGGTTTGTAACGCCCCACTGGCGTCCGGTCCCTGGAACACAGGGCCAAAGCCGACGGCGTACAAGCGGAATGGATTACGTGAGCTGCCGTAATCGCTGGCCAACTGTTGAACCAGTTGATAAATCTGGTTCAAGACATTGGGATCATTGAGATCACCATAAGCGTTGACCGATGGGTATTCGCTCTTGTTCGGATTATTCATATCGTAGCGGATCTTGTAATACTTGTAAGTCCCCGCATTCACCAGATTGGCGGACGCCATGCAGTTAGCTATGCCGTCTGTTTCAAAGATGATGACCTTCTGGGCTCCTTTTCGTCCCATTCCGCCGGCCATTCCCGTGGGGAAGGTGATCGGTGAGGAGGAGACGAAGGAGCGCAAAGTCGTATCCGAGGGAGACGTGGTGGCGAACTGGTTGTAGGCGAGCATAAGGGCCATGGCGAAGCAAGTATCGCCGTCCGCGCGCGGCGTATCCACTAGATCGGCCGAAGGAACCGAACTTGTGGCGGGATCGGGATCGTAGGGAGTAATCTCTTTGTTATTAGGAGATCCGTCGGCATTGATTGTCGAGAAGGGGAAAAGAAGCGAGGCTTGTGCATAAGCATAATTCGTCCCCAAGGGGCAACGCACGCAATTGAAGCGCCCTAGCCAGTTGCTATACTCCGAGATCCCACTCGCCGCACTGCGAGGCGAGCTATAACAAACGGTGGTAAACCAATCGTTGGGGTTGTTCGTCTGCATGGTACTGATGGCGCCCAGGAAGGCTTGCTTGCCCGGATAGATTGGCGCCTCGTAACTATCCCCGGCTGCATGAAATAATAGCCTCCGGCACTTCTGTTTTCAGCCATGTTGCAATTCTGGAGAAAATCGACCATGGCCATCGGACCGAACCAGTAACGCAGCTTTGGCCGGGCCGGGTTATCCGTATAACTCATGTACTGCGGTGAAGAAGGAGGAACATTGAGGCTCATGTTCCCCCAGGTAAAATCGCTGCCGTAACCGGCCATAGCGCTGATGTCGTTGTAGGAGTTCGTGCCGCTCTCCGTGAAGCCGAGTACATAGTCGATGAACTCTCTCCAGAACCGTTGATCGGTGCTGCCGTAGTTGGGCCAATTGCCGGTGATCTGCGTGGGGATCGACCCGTAGTATTTGATGCGGCCCGCCCGCAACTGCTGAGGAAAGGGGTTGACCAGTTGCCCGGAGGAGTTGACCGACTGGCTGATCCAACTGAGGATCGCGCTGTAGTTGATCGTGTAAGAGGAGTTCCCAGGCAAGTTCAAGGAGCCGGGAGGCTCGTATGGGGAATTGGAAAGAGAGTAAGAGGAGTTGAATAGCACGGTATTATCATTGGTGCCGAAGAAACGCAGACGCCAATCCGCGTGGAACGAAGTGCTGCTCCAGGCAGCACCGCCCGGATAAGCTCGGTTGAAGAGGCGGCACACCGCATAGTAAGTCTTCGGCTTATTCGCGTTGGCGATCGTCGCTCCATTCCATTTGGTGATTCCGGGGACAACCGCAGTCGTCGAGGTAGTAGTATAACCTTTCTCCCTTGGAGCCAACTTCGCAGATTCGTCAATCCCGCAGAACCCTGGCTTTGCCAATTGGCCCAAATGCTGGGTGATCCACTGGTGAGAGTGGTTCCGTCGGCCGCATTCACCCCAAGCGCGTTGAGGAAACTCTTCAGAGCATTGCCGGAAAGAGCGTTGGTGTTGCGCGGATCGGGCGGCCAAGCGAAAAAGGTCATACCGTAATAACCGGGGCCTTGCGTATAGCCGTTGAAAGGCAGGGAGCCGTTGGCCAGGGGAGTAGCCGGGGCACTGTAGTCCACCTGGGTCCAAACTTGCGGGACGTTGCCGTTCCCCGACGTGTCCGGTTGGCCCGCGGCATAGGCCGAGTAGCCGTCCAATTCCCATAGAGCGTTCATAGTCGTGCTGCCAATCACGTCGCTTACATTGGTGGCATAAGTCGAGGTACTCCCTTGCGCGAAAAGAGGTACGTCTCCACCCGGCATCGAGGAATAGGTAGAAGGTGGCAGCACGGGAGATCCCGAACCGGCGGCCCAGGTATTCCCTCCATCCGTGCTGGTATACGAATCGAAAGCGCGGATCAAAGTGCCCGCATAGGCTGCGCTTTGATAGAAATTATTCACATATGTCAAGGCATATGAGGAAGTGGCGGCAGTGGTATTACTCGGCGAGATCGTGTAATTATTGGAGCCAGAGGTTTGATTCGAGTTGGGGCCTTGCATGCTGGCGCCGCTGCCCGGCGAATAATGTCCGAACGTCGGATAAACAGGATCGGGATTGTTGCTGCTGACACTGGAGAGAGGATAAAAGTCGAAGCGAAGACAGGTGCCGAAGCGCATCGAGGTGGATAGATCCATCACTAGGGCGATGTCGCGCGGGCGGTGAACCGCCGTGGAGACGGACGTGACGTTGGGCAGGAATTGTATGCCGAATATCGTGCTGAACGCGGCCGCTGGGTTGTTGGAAACCACAGTAGCGGAAACGGCGGTCAACGGCATACCGCTCGTGGGCGGAAAATTGGTGTTGAACGTCTGCGTGTTCTGGTTGTAATCGTAGGTGCCGTAGGATATTTGCAGCTGCGACGATTGAATGGCTTGGCCGAGGATGTTGTTAAAGCTCAAAATGTTCTGCGCGTTGGTGGTGGCGGCGCTCTGGTTATAATTGGAGGTTGGGTCACCCGACAGCGTGCGCGCGGCAGTGAGAGTGGCCAGATCGGCGGCGTTTTGCGCCTGCGCTTTGGCGATAGTTATCATCCCTAAGTCAACGGCCAAGGCCACGAAGCTAATTAGAGCTACCAGTGTCACGGCCAACAAAGGCAGGACAGTCGCCCGGCGGCAGGTGGATCGAATAACGGACGATCGTGTGCAAATCATGATACTTACCTCTCCGCGCACCTCACACCGCACGCAAAACTCCGAACGAGCGCGTAATCCTCCGAACCGCGTCAGGTTCCTCCCTCGCAAATCATCGTGACCGAACTACTCAAAGGAAACGTGCTGGACATGGAAACCAGCGGAATAATGTTCATGAACTGGTAACTACCCGACACGCTGACGGTGATGGGATCGCCGGGCTGTAGATTATTGACCGGCGTGGAGGTTCCTGAATGCGTCCCGCTCACGGCCACGGTGAAACCGCTGAAATTCACGCTTCTCCCTGCCATGTAATTGGTCACCACTGCTTGGACATCCGTGTTAATCGACGGGTCCGTGTTGTTGGCCAGCGCGTAACGGCAACCTTCCCGAGCGGCGTTGTTGAGGATGTTCCAATCCATCAACAGCCGTCCATACTCGAAGATGCCGAAGAGAAACATCATCAACGGAATGAGAACCAGGGCGGTCTCGACCGCCGTGGCGGCTCGTCGTCGATCTTTGCGAACCTTAGCGACAACCATGACTCGTCCTGCTTGCGCCGCCGGTACGGTTACTGTGCCGGCAGGCTCGGTGTAATCTGGAAGGGAGCATCGCGCATACAAGGCCCAATCCACGGAAACGGAGATCCGGCTAACGCCGGTGATCTGAGCCAGGGAAGTCCAACCGACACTGGCATAGGGAACCTGGAGGCCAATCCGGTAGTGATCGAGTTTCTGCATTGCCGTCGGATCGGAGACGCTGGACTCCGTAATGTCCGTGAAAGTGATGGTGAACAATTCCTGATTGGCGGTGTTGTCCCAGTAAGTGTATCCCGTGGTGTTCGCGGGCAAGGAGATCGTGGGCGCCTGTATGCTGGTTGAGTGTCCCTGACCGAAGGCTGTCGGCAGGGCGCTCTGGAGGTAGCTGAGCTGATTGGAAGCAACGGTTGGAAGATTGTCTTGCCCCAGCGAGGCGTCGCGCGCGCTTCGCGGGCGCCATTGGCCAGGACGTTCGCCACCTGGGCAATGCGGCCA
The DNA here is from genome assembly GCA_963835245.1 of uncultured Planctomycetota bacterium. Classification (GTDB taxonomy): domain Bacteria; phylum Planctomycetota; class Planctomycetia; order Gemmatales; family Gemmataceae; genus JAJPHU01. The sequence continues at coordinate 857,450 of CAWIEZ010000007.1, read as the reverse complement.
ACCTCCCAGATACCAAGCATGAGCAACACGATGAGCGGCAGACAAAGGGCAAATTCCACCACTGCCACCCCTCGCCGACGAACTTTCGCGCGTCGCAAAGCGATGTCATCGCCGCTCGGTTTTTCAAATTGCCTTCTCATTGGGATCTTCTCTCATGCACCCCTTTTCTCTTTTGCGAGCCTAGGTTATTTTTGCCCCACGAGCAAATTCTCGACAGTCTCGATCAGCGATTCACGGCGGATTTCTCTGCCCGCGGCGCGCGAGGGATGCGCTTGTTGGCGTCGTGTTCGGGCAAATAGATTACCGTTTCTTAGCGATCCGACAAGGAGAGTAGTTGGTGCGCTCCCGACGCCAACAGTATTTCGGCGAGTTGCTTTCCCACGACTTCCGCCTGCATTGCCGCTCCGCTCGCTTCCGCCGCGATCCGTTGTCTTCCCTCCGGCGACAGCACCGCCCCGCACAGCCGCAGACAATTCTCTATCACCTGGGCACTCGATCCCATCGGCACCAGGCAGCCGCCGCCCAGTCCACGCAAGAGCGAACGCTCGGCCAACACCGCTTGCCGTGTCGGCCAATCGTTGAGGCCATCGAGCAAGCCGAGCGTAATCGTATCGTCCGTCCGGCACTCCAGACCTAACGCGCCTTGACCGACGGCGGGAAGCATCCATTGCGGATCGAGTAATTCCGTTATGGCCGACCCCAGGCCGAGCCGTTGCAGTCCGGCCTCCGCGAGAATGATGGCGTCGAGATTTTGTTCGTCCAACTTGCGCAGCCGTGTCTCGACGTTGCCGCGCAGGTTGACGAGGTTCAAATCGGGCCGGCGATTCAGCGCCTGCGAGCGGCGCCGTAAACTGCTGGTGCCGACGACGGCGGCCGTCGGCAGTTCGTCGAAACGTCGATGCTTGTGCGAAACGAACACATCGCCCACTGGACCGCGCTCCGGCACGGCGGCAAGCGTCAGACCGGCGACGTAAGTGGTCGGCAGATCCTTCAAGCTATGCACGGCGACATCGACGACGCCGGCCAACAGGCGCGCTGAATCTCCTTGGTGAACACGCCGTCGCCGCCGATTTGCGTCAAGGCCGCGTCGCGGATGCGGTCGCCGGACGTTTCGATCTCGACCAATTCCACGGCGCGCGGGGCGGCCAAGGGACGCAGGCGGTCGGCGACGTGGCGGGCCTGCCAGAGAGCCAGAGGACTGCCGCGCGTACCGATACGCAGAGGATTCATGCTCGTGGTGCGTCCAGTTCTTGTAAGGCGCGGCGCAGATTAGCCGCCGTCGTCGCCCGCTCTTCGCGGCCGGTCTCCATGCGCCGGCGCCATGCTTCTTCCCCTAGCGCTCGCTCAATGGCCAGCCACACCGCCGATTGACGATCCGCATCATCGAGGTAACGTGGGAACAGATGCCAGTGCAAGTGCGGCACCTGATTGCCCAGCAACTCATAATTGAGCTTGTGCGGCCGATAACACGTCTGAATCGCTTGGGCCAGCAAGCACATTTCCTCGAGATAAGCGCGGCGTTCGTTCGCCGGCAAATCGTTCAACTCCGTGGCATGACGGCGCGACACGAGAATGCAGTAACCTTGATAGAACTGCCACATGCCCAGCAAAGCGACACTGTGCGGAAAACGCCAAACGATGTCGGAGGCGCCGAACTCGTCGATCGTCTCCATTTTCCAGCAAAACGGACAATCGCGCTTATCCAAGACCAACTCCCTGCCAGGGGCGATCCTCGGCGTGTTGCTCTTGCGGATGCTCCTTGGCATCGCATCTTTCGATGGGCTTCTCTTCCGGCGGTGCACGGCGGCAGAGGAGTATGGGACGGAGACGGATACAGTTTGTCGTAAATGCACAGTCCGGCGGGACAGCCGAACAGGCTTCCCAGCAGCGCCGCTGTCCCGCGCGTCTTCATCGCCGCATCCTCTTCGTTCAAATGGCCGGCACGCATTTTGAAGTGGATTATACGAAGCAGCAGCCAGAGACCAAGTCCGCCGCCGAGCAGGCCGGCGAGGAACATATCCTTGACAATCGATACGGACTTGTGAGTCGGCTTTTCCGGCGGGCGGTTAAGTCGCGGCCTCCTCGGAAAAGAGAACCAACGGCGCGGCTGCGGCGAAACGGCGGCGGCCGTCCGCGCGGCGGCGTCTGCGCGGATCGGTATGGGCCGGCTCTCGGCCCGCGCCGTGTGAGCCAAACAGATCAAGCACATCACAGAAAGGACACGCGGAAGGGTCGAAGTCATGACAGCCATCCTTCCACCGCAAGCGACGTAGGGAGATCGGTTCAGAAATCGCCGCCGCCTCCTCCGAAATCACCCCCGCCAAAGTCTCCGCCGCCGCCGAAATCGCCACCCCCTCCGCCGAAATCTCCGCCGCCGCCGAAGTCGCCACCCCCTCCGCCGTCATCACCGCCAAAGTCGCCGCCTGCTCCTCCGCCGTCATCGTTGCCGAAATCGCCGCCCGCGCCGGAGTAATCGGTGTCTTCACCGCCGACATCCATGCCGGTAGGCGGCGCTCCGCCTGGGCCGTGCCGCCCCAACCCGACGAGCCGCCGTGGAAAAAGTGGTCGTACATCCACATGCCGGCGCCGGCGCCGAGCATGCCGCCGAGTAACGAGCTGAGGAAGCCTCCGCCACCTCCGCCGCCTCCACCGCCATAGCCTCCGCCGCCATAGCCGCCGCGACCCGCACCCGTGAAGGCTCGGATCAAACCAAATAGCAACCACACTCCCAGCAGCACGACCACGCCGATGCACAGCCAGCCCATGAGCGGATTCCCCCCTCGGTTGTCGTTGGCAGGCGGAAGGCTCGCCGTCTTCCGCCCGTGACCGGGCCATTCGTTCTGCGCGGCGAAATGCCCGCCCGTTGTCCGGCCCAGATTCTGCCGCAGCGTTCGGGCATAAAAATCGACGGCCTCTTGCAAACCCTCGTCATATTTTTTCGCGCGGAACTTGCCCAGCAAGATCTTGACCATCTCATCGCGGTTACCCTCCGTGAAGGCTTTCCTCCGCGTCTCGTTACCGACCTCGATTTGCAGATGAGACGGCTCTTTGCAGATCAGGACGTACACGCCATTGACGGCGTTATCGTGGGCTCGATCGCGCGCCCACCTGGCGAAGAACTCCTTCTTCTTCTCCGCGCTATAGTCCTTTTTCAGTTCTCCCGGAATTTCGGGGAACGTCTCAATAAGCAAGTCCTTATTGTAGTCCTGGGCGATCTTCTTGATTTTGTCGTTGGCCTTGTTGACGGCCTCGGCGGAAAAGAACTTGCCGTCGTCCTTGAGGACGGGAGCGACAGCGGCGGACGCCCTGACGGTTAGTCCGAGCCAGCCGATCAGCAGGGCCGGAATCAGCAGCCAGCGGGAGATGGAAACCATAACGCACCGTCCCCTCAGCAAAAGGTTCGAGCAACCGCCATGAACACCTTGCGACGCTTCTCTTATATTATCAGGGATACGGGCCTTGCGGACCAGTCCCCGATGAGGAGACCAATCGCTGTCCATTTATACAGGAGGCGATTCTTGCCGCCCGAACCCCCGTTTCGCCGCGATCCGAAGGGGAGCCGCGGCTGGCTTGTACCCGGCAGCTAACGCAGCCGGTTCGCCAGACCCGGCGAACCGGCTGCGTTAGCTGCCGGGTAGAGTATGTGGGAGATTCACCGTGCCTCGTTTGCACTCGACGACGATTTTGGCCGTGCGCCATCGTGACGGCGTGGCTGTCGGCGGCGATGGCCAAGTAACGCTCGGACAGTACGTCGTCAAAAGCGACGCCCACAAGATCCGCCGTCTGCACGAGGGCCGCGTCTTGACGGGTTTCGCCGGCGCGTCGGCGGACGCTTTCGCGCTGTTGGAACGCTTCGAGGCCAAGCTCAAGGATTTCCAGGGCAATGTGCCGCGCGCCGCCACGGAATTGGCCAAGGATTGGCGCATGGATCGCAGTCTTCGCCGTCTGGAGGCCATGTTGATCGCGGCGGATCGCTCTCATCTGTTGGTGGTCAGCGGCACCGGCGACGTGATCCAGCCGACCGACGGCGTGGCCGGCGTCGGTTCGGGCAGTCCTTACGCCATCGCCGCCGCTCGCGCCCTGCTGAGCCATACCGGCCTCGGCGCCGCCCAGATTGTCCGCTCGGCCCTGGAGATCGCCGCCGACTTGTGCATCTACACCAACCGCAACATCGACGTGGAAGAGTTATAAAAAGAGGATCACCACGGAAGACACGGAAAACACAGAAAAAAGACAAAGAGAATAGGGAGAATTAAGGCCCGCGATCGGATAAAAAGGGAGCGAAAGTGCGTCGTCTATCTTTTCTTGTCTTTTTCTGTTCTTTTATCTTTTTTCCGTGTTTTCCGTGTTTTCCGTGGTGATCCTCTTCTTGTCTTCGGAGGTTGATCGTGGCTGATTTGACGCCTCGGCAGATCGTGCAAGAACTGGATCGTTACATCGTCGGTCAGGACGCCGCCAAGCGCGCCGTGGCCATCGCCATCCGCAATCGTTGGCGCCGCCAACAATTACCGGCGGAACTGCGTCAAGACGTGACGCCCAAAAACATCATCATGATTGGGCCGACCGGCGTCGGCAAAACCGAGATCGCGCGGCGGCTGGCGCAACTGGTCGGCGCGCCGTTTCTCAAGATCGAGGCCACCAAGTACACCGAAGTCGGCTACCACGGCCGCGATGTCGAAAGCATGATCCGCGATCTCACCGAAATCGCCATCGGCATGGTTCGCCAAGAGCAACGCCAACTCGTCGAGACGCAGGCCAAAGAGCGCGTTACCGAACGACTGCTCGATTTGCTGTTGCCGCGCTCCGCCGATTGGGATCCGGAAGAGAGCGAGGCCAACGAACGCCATCAGCGCAGCCGCGACAAAATGAAAGCGCGGCTGGAGTCCGGCGAACTGGAAGATCGTCTCGTCGAATTGAACGTCGAGCAGAAGGCCGTGCCGGTGCAGATTTTCTCCAACCTCGGCATGGAGCAGATGGACGTTGATTTTCAGAATATGTTCGAGCGCATCATGCCGCGGCAGCAACAGCAGCGACAGATTCCGCTGCGCGAAGCGCGACGCCTGCTGCTCGAACAGGAGACCGAAGCCCTCATCGATCGTCAAGTCGTCGCCGAGAAGGCCGTCGAGTTGGTCGAGAATCAGGGCATGATTTTCCTCGACGAATTGGACAAAATTTGCGGCCCGCAATCGGCGCACGGGCCGGACGTATCGCGTCAGGGCGTGCAGCGCGATCTGCTGCCGGTCGTCGAGGGCACTACCGTTAACACGCGCTATGGCCCCGTCCGCAGCGATCACATCCTGTTCATCGCCGCCGGCGCGTTCCACCTCTCGAAACCATCGGATCTGATGCCGGAATTGCAGGGACGCTTTCCCATCCGCGTCGAATTGACTGACCTCAAGCGTGAGGATTTCCTGCGCATTCTGACGGAGCCGAAACACTCGTTGACGAAGCAGTACGCCGCCTTGCTGGCCGCCGAGGGTTTGACGCTGGAATACACCAAGGACGGCATCGAAGCGTTGGCCGACATCGCCTACGAAGTCAACAGCACCACGCAAAACATCGGCGCCCGACGATTGCACACGATTTTGGAGAGAGTCGTCGAGGACATCAGTTTCGACGGACCCGATCGCAAGGAGAAGCTGGTCCGCATCGACGACGCCTATGTCCGCCAACGGCTCAAGGACATTTTACAGAAGGAAGACCTGACGCGGTTCATCTTGTGAGCCGCAAACTAGCCCGGAGCGCCAGCGACGGGGCGAAGAACCCGTCGCTGGCGCTCCGGGCTAGTTACGGACATTCTTCCTCGTCGTGGATGGCTTGCATGACCCAGCGATTGATGTCGCGGAGCATGTCGAGATGGATGCCGTGATTGACGGCGTAAGTGTGCATGCGAATCGATAGGCCGGCGGTGTAGAGCAAGCGGAAATCCTGACGGGCCAGGTCCAGCGGCACGACCGTGTTGGCGACGCCGTGGCCGATGAGGATGCGCAAGTGCCGTACTTCCGGCAAACGCAACAGCGGTCGGCCTTCGCGCGCCATGGCGCCGTTGAGTGAGATGATGCCGGCGAAGCGCTGCGGATACATCATGCCCAGCCGATACGCCAACGTCGCTCCTTCGTGATAGCCCGCCAGATAAATGCGCTCCGAATGGACGTGATAATGTCGCCGCGTTTGCTCGATGGCGCGAAAGACGTATTCCTCGATATCCGCGTCGCTCTGTCCCTCTTGACCCCAACTGTAGGCCGGCAAACCGTTGTCGCGCAGTCCCAGGCGCGCGGTCCGCGTAGACCGATGCAAATGTAGTTGCGGCGGCTCAGTTGCGGAGCGAGACGGAGGATCTGTTCCTCGCTGCCGCCGTGGCCGTGCAGGAAGACCAGCAACGGATACGGATAGTTCGGCTCGTAGCCGGTCGGCAGGAAGGTCCGCAGCGGCCAGCCGTCGCCGCGATGCTCGGAAGAGGCTGGCACTTCCGAGGTGTAAAAACCCTCGGCCGGACGGGACAGAACGGTGGACAGGTCGCTGTGTGTCATAAGATACCCGATTATTCCAGTTCTAACGATTCCACCAATCGCACGAGTTATAAGGGCTTGCGGATGAACACGTTGGGGCGAATTCACACCATTCCCTCACGTTGACGGGCCAAGTCTACGTTTGCTGGCCGAGAGTGTCAACGGCGCTCTCGCAGTCCAAACCGCGAAAATCAAGGCTTTTTGACCGCCGCGCTGCGGAATGCAACGGTTAGGTGAAGTAGGCGGGAAAGCGGAAAGAAAACGGCTCGCCTCTCTTAGGACACTCGCAACATTTGTGCCGCTTGCGGCTTAGCCGCTGAAGCCGCAAGCGGCGCCGGGGAATGGTTTTAGAGAATCCCCTGTTTTTCGAGGTATTCGATTAGCAACACCGTCGCCTGCTGCGGCGAGGTATTGGTGGCGTCGAGGGTCAATTCCGGCTTCAGCGGCGGCTCATAGGGATCATCGATGCCGGTGAACCCTTTGAGCTGGCCGGCGCGAGCCTTCTTGTACAGCCCTTTGGGATCGCGCTGCTCGCAGGTCTCGATAGGCGTATTGACGAACACCTCGATGAACGGCAGTTTGCCCTCGACGTGCAGAGCGCGGACCTTATCGCGGTCGGCGCGATAGGGACTGATGAAACTGGTCATGGTCAAGATGCCGCAGTCGGCGAACAGCTTGGCGACTTCGCCGATGCGGCGAATGTTCTCTTCGCGGTCGGCGGCCGAGAAACCGAGATTCTTGTTCAGACCGTGGCGAATGTTATCGCCGTCCAGCACATAGGCGAGCCGGCCGCGCTGCACCAGAGCATGTTCCAGCGTATAAGCAATGGTGCTTTTGCCCGAACCCGATAGGCCGGTGAACCACAACGTCGCCCCTTTTTGCTTGAGCAGATTCGCCCGTTCCTCACGGCTAACGTGCCCTTCGTGCCAGGTGATGTTCGTTGCCTTGATGTCGGTCATTCGTACTCCCTAAAGGTTTATGCACCTACTCTACCCGGCAGCTAACGCTGCCGGTTCGCCCTTAACTTTCCCCCGCCGGTTGGCCGCACAGCAGGTACAGCACGGCCATGCGCACGGCCAGTCCATTCGTCACCTGCTGCAAAATGGCGCTGTGCGGTCCATCGGCGACCTCCGGCGTCAACTCGACGCCGCGATTGATGGGACCGGGCGCCAACAATAGAATGTCCGGCTTGGCCCGCCGCAGCCGTTCGCTATGCATACCGAAGAGACGAAAGTATTCCTGAATGGAAGGGAACAGTCCGCCGCGCTGCCGCTCGAACTGAATGCGCAGCACGTTGACCACGTCGCAGCGCGGCAGAATGTCATCGAGCCGATGAGCGACCTCGACGCCGAGACGCTCGATGGAGCGCGGCACCAGAGTCGGCGGCCCACAGACGATGACGCGGGCGCCCATTTTCAGCAGACCGTGGATGTTGCTGCGGCGACGCGGCTGTGAGCGATGTCGCCGACCAGGCCGACGGTCAAACCGTCCACACGGCCCTTGAGGCGGCGAATGGTGAAGATGTCGAGCAGGGCTTGCGTGGGATGCTCGTGGGCGCCGTCGCCGGCGTTGACGATGCTGGTGCGCAGAGTGCTGAGCCAGCAGGTGCGGAGCGCCCGGCACCGAATGACGCACCACCACCACGTCAATGCCCATCGCCTCGATGTTCTTGGCCGTGTCGATGAACGTCTCGCCCTTGCTGATGCTGGAGCCGCCGACGGTGAAATCGTGCGTGTCGGCGCTGAGACGCTTGGCCGCGAAGGCGAAGCTCGACCGCGTGCGCGTGGACGGCTTCAAAGAAGAGATTGACGACGACTTTGCCCTTGAGATCGCCGCGTTTCTTGCGCCGCCGCTGGCTGACTTCGACGAACTGCTCGGCGGTGTCGAGAATGGTTTCGATCTCGCCTCGGCTCAGTTCTTCCAAACCGAGCAGGTGGCGGCGCGTCCACAGGACGGGTTTGTTTTCCGGCACGGCCATTTGCACTGCCACGGGCGTAGTCCTTCCTGCAAACACGTCTCCGTTTCCTCGCCGATCGCGGCGAAACAGCCAGGAGCGTCTGTCCGTTAGAAAGATAGCCGGAGTCATCGGGGCGGACAAGGATTGTCGCGGCCGGAAGTTTGGGATGGTTAGCGACGCTTCGCCGAAGCGTCGGCGCTTGCCGACGCTTCGGCGAAGCGTCGCTAACCACCCGGCCAAACTTCTGGCGCCATCCACTAGGCTGCCGGCATGCCGCGCTTGCCTCTTCGCTTCCGCCAGCCGGCCAGACCCAGACACGGCAGCGCCAAGCCCGCCAACATCAAGGCCGTCGGTTCCGGCGTGGAACTGCTGATAGTGCCGGTCCCGGGCGTCACGGTCACGAAGGCATTGAGGCTGCCGGCGTTGGATATGCCCGGCGGTCCAGGCGCCGTATAAGTGCCCATCGTCACCAGGTAGCTATTTCCTCCCAGCGACACAGTCTGGGTCGTCGGCGACGTGAACGTCAACTGCACGTTGGAGCTATCAGCGGTGAGGGTTCCGTTGAAATAGCCGGAGAACGTCACGCTACTGGACGTTCTTGTTGCCATCGTCCTGCAATTGCATGGTGTAGCTAATGTTGGCGTGGTTGAAGACGTTGGGATCGGTAACGCTGGCGGTGCTGAAGGTGCGGATGTTGGTGACGACGGTATTCGAGGAACCCGTCGCCGATTGGCCGGTTACGCCGGTTAAGGTTAGGTAACCGCCGCTGCCGCCGCCGTTGGCGGCGAGTTGGGTGGCACTCGGCTGCCAGCTATAGTCCCACTGGAGCAGGTCGGCTTGAGCGGAGGCGTTGGACAGTAAGAGCAAGCCAAGAGCGATGCCGATGCAAGTCGGCAACGTATGTTTTCTGTGCATGGGTCCTTCCTTGGATCCTAGCGGGGCGATACAAACAGATTGAAAACGCAACAAGCGTCTGGGCGTCCCTTCGGGGCCGGCCTGTGTGCGGCCTCATTGCCGCAACCCAGCCGCACTCACCCCGCGGGCGGACATAGTAAGAGAAAAGCGATTCTCGAATCAAGAGCGGATCTGAGGATGCCGGCCAAAAACCCTATCTTGCCAGCCCGCGGCGCCAGCAAGGGACGACAAAACCCTTGCTGGCGCCGCGGGCTGGCAGGGTTTTGCCAAGAAGTGCAGCATTTCGCTGACGGATCGGCTCTATTACTACAGTAGTGAACATTAATCCGCGGAGGAGGTATGACCAAGCGATCGCTGCACACGCTCATCGACTACCTGCGCCGCGGCGTCCTTCGTCCCGGTGATGCCGCTCTGACCGATGCGCAATTGCTGGAGGCGCTGGATCAACGGGCGCGATTCCGCCGCGTTCGAGTTGCTGCTGTGGCGACATGGGCCGATGGTGTTGTCCACCTGCCGCCGACTGCTGCCGCGAAGGGAGGACGCCGAGGATGCTTTTCAGGCGGTGTTTCTCGTACTGCTGCGCAAAGCCGCTTCCATCCGCCATCGTGAGGCACTGGCCGCTTGGCTGCACCGCGTCGCTTGCCGCATCTCCCTGCGCATGCGCACGGCCGTCAGCCAGCGCGCCAGCCGGGAACAACCTCTTGAGAATGTGCCGGCCCCTTCTCACGTCGAGGAGGCAGCCCTGAGCGATCTGCGTACAGTACTTGATGAAGAGATTGACCGTTTGCCCGTTCACTATCGCCGTGCTTTGATCCTGTGCTGCCTGGAGGGCAAAACGCAGGAAGAGGCCGCCCAGCTGTTGGCCTGTCCGCGCGGCACGGTTTCCTCATGGCTGACGCGCGGCCGCGAACGTCTGCGCCAGCGTCTACTTCGCCGCGGCATCGTCGTCTCCACGGCCGGACTGGCGGTCCTGACGCCGGACACGTTGGCGATGGGCGGCGTGCTTCCTCTTATCGGTTCTCTGCTTCGCGTTGCCGGCGGCGTCGCGCCCGCCGGATTGTTGTCTTGTCGAACCATCGCTCTAGCAGAAGGGATGTTGCGAATGATGCTCCTGACCAAAGTGAAAGTCGTGTCGGCCGTTCTTTTCGTTGCCGTCGTCCTCGCCTCTGGGGTGGGAACGATCTCGCATTCCATGCGCGCCGCCGATCCCCCCATTGCCCCGCAAGCGACGAATCCCCGGCTGGCTCAGCAAACGCCGAGGGAAACGCCGAAAGACGCGCGGAACCGTTGGCAGTTAAATCTTGATGATCTGAGGCTCAGAGAAGAAGACGGCATCGCCTGGGGCAAGGCCGCTCACGGACTGCAAGCGGGCATCGCTTTCCGTCCTGGCGATCAATCTACTTTTGAAGTCGGTCAATCCGTCACTTTCGTCGTCTATCTCCACAATGTCAGCGACAAGGAAATTCGGCTCAGCCACGCGGAGACGTTGTTTGAGGAGCGATTGATGCCGGTGGTAGAGGACGCCGATGGCGAACGCCTTTACATCGAGTCCCGCGGCAGTCAACGAAAAAATGTGCCGATTGTGCATCGATCCGTGATGCCAGGTCAGCAAATCACACTCGGCTATCCGTGGCTGCGCATTCGACCGCTCGGCTGGCAAGGGCTGATCCTAGGACCGTACTGCCGCGCTGTTTCTGGCCGATACAAGGTCGGTTTCACCGGATTACCTCTGCGGCTCAATGATGACAAGGCCAATGTCAGCGGTCTCGCTACGGGACGAGTGGAGTTGGAGATCCGCGGGACGGAGGTGGCAAGATCCGTCATCATCAACGGAAGGGCTGAAAAAGACTCTTTAAGGGTCTTTTATGTTTCAAGTAACTCCGTAGGTATTCCGATCCATTGTGCCCCCGAAGGTCGAGAGCAAATGGCACGGATCATGTTGCTCGTTTCCGACGATGAAGGAAAAACCTACAACCGGGTTGACGACAAACCCGCGCATGCCAAACAATTTCGTTTCAAAGCACCGCGCGATAGAATGTATTGGTTCGTCGTTCAACTGGTGGACAAGCATGGAAGCAGCCAGCCGGCGAATCCGAGCCGAGCCAGACCATCAATGAAAATGTGTGTGGACACATCCCCTCCGGTCGCCTTCTTTCAGTCGATCCGCCCGGCAAAAGGCGCCTCCCCAGGCCGCCCGCTGGTTCTGGCGTGGACGGCGACCGATTCCAACCTGGAAGAGACGCCCATCACTCTGGAATGGGCCGAAAAAACCGACGGTCCTTGGAATCTAATCGGTGCCGGACCTCGAGTTAACAGCGGCCGATACGTCTGGCGCCTGCCGGAGCATATTCCCGCGCGCTTCCATGTGCGCCTGCGCGTCCGCGACAAGGCAGGCAATGAATCGATTAGCACGCAACCGTTTCCTAACAAGTAATAACAAAATGCACGACAAGCCCGAAGCGCCAGCGACGGGTTCGCATAACTCCTCGCTGGCGCTCCGGGCTAGTTGGCAAAATGTTAGGGCATCTTATGGTCGCGGCTCGGTAAAACCACCTCTGTGCGGAGCCAATGCTTGACAGCGGCGGTGAGAGGGGTAAACTCGCGGATACAGCCCGCCTTCTCCCCTTGCAACCGGAGACTCCGCAATGACTTCCCTCAACCGTCGTCGTTTCCTGCAAACCTCCGCCGCCTCCGTGGCCGCGCTGTCCGCCGTCACCGCCGCCGGCGCCGCCGACAAAGCCAACGAAAAGATCCATCTCGCCGTTCTCGGCGTCAACGGACGCGGCCGCGATCTGCTGCGCGGCTTCTCCGCTTTCGAGGACGTGGAGATCGTCGCCGTCTGCGATCCCGACGAGAACACCATCGCCAAAGCGCTCAAGAGCATCGATAAGCGACAAAAACGAGAGCCGAAGATCGTCAAGGATCTCCGCCACATCTTCGATGACCGCGACGTTCACGCCGTCGCCGTCGCCACGCCGGATCATTGGCACGCCTTGGCGGCCATCTGGGCCTGTCAGGCCGGCAAGCACGTCTACGTCGAAAAGCCCATCTCGCACAATCTGATCGAGGGACGCCGCATGGTCGAGGCGGCGCGCAAGCACGATCGCATCGTGCAGGTCGGCACGCAGCGGCGCAGCGGCGCCACTATGCCAGCGCTGCCGAGTTCGTGCGTTCCGGCAAGCTCGGCAAGGTGCCGTTCGCCCGCACCTGGATCGCCGGCCATCGTCCGTCCATCGGCCACAAGACCGATGCGCCGGTGCCTGCCGGCGTCGATTACGATTTGTGGCTCGGTCCGGCGCCGCAGCGGCCGTTCAACCCCAATCGCTTCCATTATGAATGGCATTGGAACTGGGATTACGGCACCGGCGAGATCGGCAACAATGGCATTCACGCTCTTGACGTGGCTCGCTGGGTGTTGGGATTGGATGCGCCGAAGACCATCGCCAGCGGCGGCGGCAAACTGTTCTACGACGACGACCGGCAGACGCCGGACACGCACATCGCCGTTTTCGATTTCCCCGGAACTACCGTCGTATGGGAGCATCGCATCTGGTCGAAGACCGGCGTGGAGGGTGAGTCGTTCGGCGTCATTCTTTACGGCGAGAAGGGCACACTCGTTTTCGATAAGAAGGGCTGGCACGTTCAGGACGGCGTGGAAGCGTCGGACAAAGCGGCACCGATCGAGAAAGCGCATCTGCGCAACTTCCTCGATTGCGTCCGCGATCATAAGCGACCCAATGCCGACATCGAGGAAGGCCACAAAAGCACTCGACTTTGTCATCTGGGCAACATCGCTTATCGCGTCGGCCATCGTTTGCGCTTCGACGCCGCCACGGAAACGCTGCACGGCGACCCGGCGGCCAATCAACTGCTCGGCCGGACGTATCGCGCTCCCTTCGTCGTGCCGGACAAGGTGTGACGATCGTTTAACCGCGAGCCGAAGGCGAGCGCAGACGCGCTCGCCTTCGGCTTGCGGCTAAACATTTAATTGCGGTTGTTGAGAGGGCTTGTGTCCGTCTATAATTCATTAGAACTCGCTATACCCGTGCATCCGAGGTCACAAGCACGTCTCAATGAGGAGGGGTGGATCATGGAACCGGGAAAAATTGAACGACTCTGTCTCAAAGCCCGGCAAGCCATCGAAGCCCGCGATTGGGAAAAAGCCAAACAAGCTTATCTCATGGCGCTGGGGCTGCGCTCCGACGCGCCGGACATTCACATGGGTCTGGCCACTGTATATTTCCAACTCCGCGAGATAACCAGCGCCGCCCATCACTTCCGCGAGGTCACGCGCCTCGATCCGCTCCGCGCCGGCGCTTACATCAATCTGGGAGCCGTCCTCAATCTCTTGCAAGAACTCGATGATGCCATCACCGCCCTGCGCCGCGGCATTCAACTCGATCCCCAGCGCGTCGAGGGTTATTACAATCTCGGCTTGGTTTATCGCCGTAAGGGTCAACTCGATCTGTCCATGCAGGCTTACCGCGAAGCGATCCGCCTCAACCCGCGCATGGCCGACGCCCACCTAAATTTGGCCAATCTGCACGTTGAGAAGCAGCAATATCGACAGGCCATCCAGAATTACGATGAGGCGTTGAAACTACGTCCCAACTGGGAAAAAGCGCTCGAAGGCCGCGAGCATGCTCAGGGGCTGCTGGCCGGCGACCGTCCGGCGGCGGCGGCTGCGCCCGCTCCCGGCACGGCAGGGGCCGGTCGATCGGCCGGCGAACTGGAGAAAACCGTGGATCCCAACGTCCACGGCAATCTGCTGACCGCCCTGACCACAGGGTCCGAGAACGCCGAGGAACTCGGCCGCCGCTTCCAAGAAGTACTCGGCAAAGAATTGGAAGAGGCCATCAAAGAGTTGTCCAGCTGTCTGCTCTATGCCGATGGACCGATTGGCGAACTCGACGATTGCGTCAATCGCTTCGAGCAAGCTATGGAGCACATGCTCAGGCGCAGAAAAATCTGGAGGCGGGCGTCGCGCGCGTGCAGCAACTCAACGCCCAGTTCCCCAGCCACTGACGGCCAAACCGTGAGCTATAGTTGTGCTGAACGATGGCCCCCTCTCCATCGCCTTCCGCGAGGCACAACCGATGGGCACGGAACAGAAACTCGGCGAGATTCTCGTCCGCTTGAAAGTCCTCAACCGCATCGATCGCGATCGCGTCTTGGAAGTGCTGCGCCGCGCCGAGCGACGGCAGAAATTCGGTCAGGCGGCTCGCGCTATGGGCCTCATCAGCGAGGAACACATCCTCGCCGCCTTAGCCGTGCAAATGAATCTTTTCCCCGATGTGGGGCGGATGACGCTCCAGCAAATTCTCGAATATTTGCAAACCGCGGAGTCGCCGCGCTGACAAGGGAGCGAAGCCCTTAGCTGCCTGCGGCCATCCCCCTATCTTTCCCATCCTCTTTCGCCGGCACAATGCGTCCGTTTTCCGCGGCAAAAAGTTGATTCAAGAAAGATCCGTTCAAGAACCGATTCCATCCGTGGAGCGCATCCGTCGCTTGCGGCTGAGCGCTCGTCCGTTCAGCCGCAAGGGGTTTGAAAGGATTCGTCCTCTCGACAGTCCATTTCTTGGCTCGTATTCGTTTTACCGCGACCGCGCCAGGCGGCAGGGAGGTTGGCATGTCTCTGTTCAACGGCAAGAGGAGCAAAGCAGCGGCCCGCAAGGCGCCGTCGAGCGTGCGGTTGCACTTGGAAGCGCTAGAGGATCGCCTGGTTCCGGCCACGACGACTTACACAGTGGCGGTCGGCGACGTGGCCACGCTGATTGCCGACCTTAACGCCGCTAACACCAATGGACCCAACACGCAGACCACCATCAACCTGACGCAGGGAACCTACGACTTCACCGCCGCCAACAATAACACCTATGGGCCGAACGCCCTGCCGGCCATCACCGGCAACGTGGTCATCAACGGTAACGGCGCCGTGCTGGAGCGCGATCCCTCGCTGGGAGTGAATACGCCCTTTCGCCTCTTTTACGTATCGGGAGGTCAAGTGTCGTCGTCCTCGACGACTGCGGCGGGGAGTCTGACGCTGGAAAATCTAACCTTGGAAGGAGGCTTGGCGGAAGGAGGCAACAGCGGCACGGGCGGCGGCAGTCTGGGAGCGGGCGGTGCCATTTACAACCAGGGCAATCTGACCCTCAACGGCGTGACGGTGACGCAGAACATCGCTATTGGCGGCAGCACCGGCGTGGGCACGGCGACGAACGGCGGCAGTATCGGTGACAAAGCGGGCAACTTTGGCCTCGGCGGCAACGTGGGCGGAGCGGGTGGTTTCGGCGGCGGCGGCGGCGCGGCCAGTAGCTCCGGCGGCGCCGGCGGCGCGGGCGGCTTCGGCGCCGGCGCCGGCAACGGCACCACCGGCGGCGGCGGACTCGGCGCCGGCGGCGCCATCTTCAACCAGGACGGCGCCGTCACCCTCATCAACAGTACCTTGGCCAACAACCTCGCCTCGGGCGGCCTGAGCGCCGGCACCACCGGCGACGGCTACGGCGGCGCTGTCTTCAACCTCGACGGCACGCTCAACATTGTCACCAGCACCTTGGCCGACAACAGCAACACCGGCACCGCCACCGGCGGCGGAGCCGTCTACAACCTCGCCTTCGGCCTCACGACCAACTCTCAGGGCGTGCCCTCCACCGTCAACCTCACGGACAGCATCCTCGCCGACTCCATCGGCGGCAGTGACCTCGCCAACGATCAGAACACCAGCACGGCCGGCTCGGCCGTGGTCAACTCCACCACGCCCAACATCGTCATGGCTCTCAGCAACCTTGATGGGGCCACCGTCAACGGATCGCCCAGCACCGCCAATCCGCTGCTGGGCGCGCTGGCCAACAACGGCGGGCCGACGCAGACGATGGCTCTGTCAACCGGCAGCCCGGCGCTGGGCGCCGGTGCCAACGCCGCCAACGTGCCAACCACCGATCAGCGCGGCGTGACACGCGGAACCTCCATCGATCTCGGCGCTTACCAGGGGAGTACGTCCACTGGGACGACGGGGAGTTCGACGCTGACACTGACATCCAGCGCCACCACGGTCGCCCCTGGTCAGTCCGTCACCCTAACCGCCGTCATTACCTCTTCCACCGGCGCCGCCGCGCCGGCCGGCTACGTGACGTTCGTGGATACCACCAACAACCAGACGCTAAGTACGGTCCTCGTCGCTCCCGTCAACGGCCAAGCCGAGGCCGACCTGACAACCAACTCGCTGCCCGCCGGCACCAACCAAATCACCGTTACGTACCAGAGTTCCAACGGACTCACCGGCAGTAGCGGCAACATTACGATCAACGTCGGAGGAGGATCGACGACGAATTCCCAATGGTTGTCCCAGGTCTATCAGGACTTGCTCGGCCGCGCCGTCGATCCCACCGGCCAGTCCGGTTGGGGCGCCCTGCTCTCCGCCGGCGTTTCACGCGGCGTCGTGGCTTACCTCATCACGCAGACACCGGAATATATGACCGATCAGATTAACGCCGCTTACAAGCAAATGCTCAACGCCGTGCCCGATTCCACCAGCTTGGCGACCTACGTCGGCGAGATGGAAACGGGAGCGACCATCCAGACGATCGAAAGTCAGATTGCCGGCGCCAACTCTTACTATGTCACGAACGGCGACAGCCCCGCGGGTTTCCTCGGCGCTCTCTATCAGAACTTCTTGAATCGCCCCCTCGATTCCACCGGCTCGACGGACTATCAAGCGCTGCTGGCGGCCGGCCAAACCACCACGCAGGTCGCGGCCGCCGTCCTCCTTTCCCAAGAATACTCGACCGATTTGGTGCAACAAGATTATCAGACCTATCTGGGCCGGGCCGCCGATCCGACCAGTTTGGCGGCCGACGTCGCCTTCCTAATGGCCGGCGGAAACAACGATGTGATCGTGGCCACGCTGCTCAGCAATGTGTAGTCGTGGCAAGCGAAGCGGCGGAAGCGATTTTGCCGGCGGCGGCGCACCGTCACCGCCGGCCGGCGCCGGCGCCGCACTTCCATACGGGCACAAGGACGGGTATAAAGAATAGATTACTCGTTTAGCCGCGACCCGAAGGGGAGCGCGCTAGCGCGCGCTCCCCTTCGGGTCGCGGCTAAACGAAGTCCTTGGGTTCGTCTGGAGATGTGATGCGTGCCCAGTTGCTTCCTCTGGACGGCGGTTCACCGATCGACATCAACAAGGATCTCATCGTCGTCGGCCGCAAGGAAGATTGCGACGTGCGGCTGGAACACAAGAGCGTCTCGAAGATGCACTGCGTTCTGGTCAAGACCGATGGCCTGTTGCTGTTACGCGATCTGGGCAGCACCAACGGCACGCGCGTCAACGGTACGCGCGTCCGCCGCGCCGCTCTGCTGCCCAACGATCAAGTCAGCATCGCCCATTTCAGGTTCCGCGTGTATCTCGGACCCGATATCGTCGAGCAAGTTCGCCCCGACGAGCATACGCAACATCTCAATTCCCGCGAGGTCGCCGATCTGTTGCGTCAGGCGCGTGACCGCGCCGGCAAGGACGATGACAGCGACGATTCGGACAAACCGGCCCTCGGCGGTCTGCATCGCAACCAACTCCCCGACGTATACCCCGACGAAGCGAACGGTTCCTCATAATGCAGGCGAACCGGCAGCGTAAGCTGCCGGGTTGGCGGCGACTCACCCGGCAGCTTACGCTGCCGGTTCGCCTCACGGCGCCGGCGTTATTCTTCGCCATTGGTCCCCTGCACCGGGATGCGATGCGGTTTGACCGACTCCGTCTTGGGCAGAAGCAGACGCAGCACGCCCTGTTCGAGACGGGCCTGCACCTTGTCGGCGTCCACCGGCACAGGCAGCGTTACCATCCGCTGGAACCGGCCCACGCCGCGTTCCTGATAGAGCCAGGTGCCGCTCTCACTGTTGGCGGCCTTGCGCTCTCCCTGGAGCGTCAACTCCGTGCCGTGCCGGATCAGCACCTCGATTTGCTCCCGCGCCACGCCCGGTACTTCCGCTTCAACGTGGAAGGCGTCGGCCTCTTCGCGGACATTGACGAGCGGATAAGGCAACGATTGCATCCACCAATCGCGCGGTTTGGACGCCAGGCTTCCCATCATCTCTTCCAGTTCGCCCGGCAGACGGCTGAGACGGTTCAGAAGGGCCGGCAGTGAAACATTGGGATACATGACAGCCCCCTTTTGCAGGAAGGGTTACTTTAGAACCACTCAAGACATTATACGGAGCCGGCTGCTCCCAAGAGATCGGCGTTGATCTTGGCAATGACATTAGCGGCGTCCGATTCCACACGCACGACGCGCATGCCGGCATCCACCTGCTCGACCTCGCGGATGGCGGCGGTGATGGCCTCGCGCAGCGTGGGAGCCTTCCGCTCGAATTCCACAAAGACGACGCCGCCGCGCAGGTTCAATTCGATATCGCCCTGCGTCGCCGCGTACAAGCCATCGGCCAACTCAGGGGTTATCTCCGCAATACCCGAGAGAATCAAAGTGAAGGTGTGCGTTTTCATGGTTCCTCGATCCCATTCGCTTAATGCGGGCAACGATCCACAAAGCGGCGAATCGCTTTGGCATGGCTCTGCGGGTTTTTCGGTGTTGACCAGACAGACTTTTGACAGCCGCCGCGACCATGGGAACAGCGAATCACCCCCCAGCAATGTCCTCTGAGCGACTTCTTAATTGACCACCCTTTACTTTTGGCATACTTCAGAGAAGCTTCGATCTCCTTGTTAGGATGCCTCGCCATGCCCCGGTTTCCGTGGGCGATCAAAAGGGACAGAATACATTTTCCTCTCCAATAGTCTATGCGGCAAGCATCGATTAGGGAACGAGCGTCTTGCTAGGCAGCGCGTGCTGGAGTGCATAGACGATCCCCGCGACGGCTCCGATAAGAGCCACGCCCAGCCACACCAACCAACCACGTTGCTCCAGGCTGGCCCCGATGGTTTGCAGCACAAGTTCCGCTCCTCCGGTCGTCGGCATAGACGCGGCTGCGACCGTTTCTTGACGCGGCGGCAGCGGATCGTTCACCATCTTCCGCTTTCTGCTTTCCGCTTTCCGCTCCTCGTCGTCCGTTTTTTGTTGGCGGATAGCGGACAGCGGATGACGGAGGGCAGAAGGCAAACTACACCAAGGGCAGACATCCAATCGACGATGATAAACGTGCTGGGCGTCGTGGGGGCAGGTCGTCAGCTCATGTTCGGCTTCCTCCAGCGCGTGCCGCCACTGCGCGGCGCTGGGTCGTACATCCGGTTCGCTGTGGGCGTCCTCGAAGCAGCGGTGCAGCAGCTCCTGGACCGACGGCGGCAGGACGAACCACGGCGGCGCGTGCGGACTCGGCTGAATCGGTCCCGTTCGCAGCCAAGCATACGGCCAATGTCCCGCCGCGATTCGCGCCGCGATTGAGTCTGGTTCGTTGCCGCCCGAACTCGTTCCGGCGAACGGATGAATGCCTTGCATCAGCAATTGAAAAATCAGCACCGCCAGCGCGAAGGCGTCGTGCTGCGGCAGACGATCCACGTCGGCGAAGGCAACACCTTGCAATTCCGGCGGCGTGTACTCCGGCCGGCCCACACGGCAGCGATAAAGCCGATCGGCACTCGGCGTCTGGAACGAATCCACGTCGATCAACGTGACGAGTCCTTGCGATGTGACCAGCACGTTCGATTCATTGAGATCGCCGACGACGTAGCCGCACTCGTGTAAGTCGGCGACGACGGCGGCGAGATGCCGCGCCGTCCGCAGCAGCGAGCCATGATGAAAATGCGGGCAAATCTCGCGGCGCACACCGGGGTTGTAAATCTCCCAAATCAGGTGCGCTTTATCGATGCGCGGCATTAGGTAGCCAATGACACGGCCGCCGTCGCCGGCTTCGAGCAGACGGTTCATCGGCCAAGCGAGCGTGACGTGCTGACCGGGCTGCGGGGGTGGCACGGGCGGCGCGGCCAACATGGCGGCGAGCTTGCCGGCGTGTTCGTCGCTGGGATTGTGATAAATCTTTGCCGCCAGATCCGTCCGTCCCGGAACCGTGTAGATGGAGGCTTCGCCGCCCCGGCCCAGCAGCGGACCTTCCAACGCGATTTCCTGATCTTTGCCTTCCAGCCGAACGTGCATCGAGAACTCCCCACCGTCCGCGCCGTCTCTGCTCCGCCGTTACTTCTTGCTCGGCAACTCCAGGACGCCGACCGGCTTTTCCGTTTTCTTGCTCGTATCCTTCGGCGGTTCCGCGATGGAAGGGCCGAGCAGAGGGGAAGAGCCTGAGTCGCGGGCCGTGCCCGGCATCACCGTGGAACTTCGCGGTTTGCCGGTCCGTCCCAGGATGGCATCGCGCCCTTGTAGGATGATCGGGCCGTCCGCCGCCTCGAGCATCGGTCGCGCCGGTGGCTCCTGCACGGCCAATTGCAAATCCTTGGCGAAATTGCTGCGCTTGAGAACCAGCAGCGCGAAGCAAGTGCCCACCGGCCCCGGTCCTCCCGGCCATTGGCCGTCCCGCCTCTGCGCTTCGACGAGCATTTGCGCCGCCCAAGGATACCATTCCCGCTCACCGACCTTTTTCAGATCGTAAATAACCGCCATTCGCTCCAACGACCACAGAAAGTACAACGGATTGCGCGCCTCCACGCCGACGATACGGCCGCCGTCGAGGCCGATCTTGTCGAGCGCTGGCGCGAGGTAACGCAATCCCTGCTGGACGGCGGAATCGTAGACGAAGATCGGCTGCTGAGGGCGAATGTCTCGACCGTGAGCGTGGATGACACCGTAGCGCATGGCCAGGCTCATCAGTCCCGCGCAGGTCATGGAATCGCGCCAGCTCTGTGCATGGGGATGATACGACCAGCTGCCGTCAGACAATTGCGTATCGCGGAAATACCGCTCCGTTCTCAGAAGTGCGGTGGAGGACGACACGCCATGCCGCTGCGCCACCCACAGACCGAGGATGGCGAATTGCGTATTGGAATTGTCGCCGTGGTAAGCAATGTGAGGAACACGGTTGGGATGTTTGCGGGACGGCATGCCCGTCCACGGAACGATTAGCGGTATCGGTGGCTGGAACCGCTTTGGATCGTTGACCAGACACGAATAAGTCCAGGCGCCGCAGGCGAGTTGGCCGGCCAGGAGCCGTTGTCCGAAGTTGTGAATCAGAGTGCGGTCGCGCGGATCGCCCAGCCGATCGAGGAAGAGGATGGCCAATGTTAGCTCGTAGGTTTGCGTCATCCGGAGATCGCGCGCGCGAATGTGCGCCGCGATTTGCCGCACGGTGGGATCGTCCGCGGAGACGCCGCACTCCAGCAAGGTGAGGCCAAGCAGTCCCAGATAATTGCTGATATTGAGGACAATCGTTATATTTTAAGCGCAGGCAAGCGAGGCCGCGATCGATGGCATCATTGACGCGCTCCGGCAGCGTCAGGGGACGGCGCGGTTCCTCGGCGCGGGCGATCGGCTGCAAATCCGGCGGCCGAATTGTTCTGGGCGGCGGAGAAGGCGGCACAATCGGCATGGCATCGATTACGGTAGGTGGTTCCGGCGCATGCGGAGCGCTCGCTGTCGTCGTGGCAGCAGGTTGGTGGCCGATTCCTCCCATCAGGTGGTACGCATAGACGAGACCGCCGGCGAGGAAGAGCAATGCGCCGACGGCCAGAACGCCGCGTAACACCTGCCGGCCCGACGCGGCAGTCGCCGGCGCCGATACGGCCGGCTGAATCGGCGCCGGTACAACCGGCGCGAGGGAAGAAAACACCGTATTGCACAGCGGACAGGCCAGCACGCCCGCCGTCGGCGGCGCCTCGAAGATCAGGTTGCATTCGGGGCAGGTTTGTTTCAAAGTCATGGGCCTACTCCGCAAACGAAAGAGGACCGGCTTCAGACGGTTTCCCAGTCGGTAGGTGGGAAGGCGACGGATTCGTCGCCGGTCGAAGTGGCGGCGCGGACGGTGCTTGCCGACAGCCAAGCGAACAGATCGCGGAAACGCAGCCCTTCCAGCTTCAGCGGCGGCCGAACCGAGATTCGCGCCAACAGTTTCATGTTCGCTCCCTCGACGCCGACGGCGAAAAACGCCACCTTGCCCGACGCTTCCGCCGCGCGGAGGCGCTGCACGGCTTGCCGCGTCGTCTCCAGCGTGTCGCCCTGCGGCATGCCATCGGTGATGAGGAACAGCCACGGCCGCGAGTACGGCACGCCGTTGGCCCGATAACACGCCTTGCGTTTCTCCACGAGATCCAGCGCCCGCACCAGAGCAGTGCATAACGGCGTCTCACCCTCCGCCTTGCAGCGCGAGCGGCTGAAAACGATCGACGGTAACGAAGTCCTGCACGACGCGCACTTCCGCTCCGAAAGAAATCACGCCGACTTCGACGCGCTTGCCGGCCAGCGGCACGGCCAATAGTTCTTCGCGGAAGACGTGGAGGCCGCGGTTGAGCGCGGCGATCGGCTCGCCGGCCATCGACTGCGACGTATCGAGGACGAGAACACACGGACAGCGCGGCTCCGGATTGTCCGCGAACTCCGCGCTGTTGTCGAAGAGATCTTCGCCCCAATCGGCTCCGTCGAGAGGAGAGTTGTCCACGGCGGTATCGTTCGGCTGCGCCATCTTGCACGTCCTCTCTTCCCCGGCACTCCACGGCGCACGGCGATCGGCGGACTATCCCCGATCGTCTCCCTCAAGTATGGGTTATGTTGCGGGTCGCTGCCGCCGGGGCGCCGCATTTTCATGGACGCGCCCTCTCAGCAGTCAGGATTTACGCCCACCGTGTCTTTTCTGTATGATGATTGTTTCCCCGTGGGAGGATCGGCGCGCTATGGCGGAGTCGCTGCGAATCGGCTTTTTGGGCGCCGGGCGCATGGCGACGGCCCTGGCGAAAAGTTGGCTGCGGGCCGGTCTCGTCCGCGCCGACGGCTGCCGAGCCAGCGATCCGCTGGCATCGGCGCGCGAAGTCTTCACAACCCAGACTGGCTGTCCGGCCGGAGCCGACAATCGCGCCGTCGCCGCCGCCAGCGATGTGCTGGTGCTGGCCGTCAAGCCGCAGTCGATGGCCGCACTGATGGAGGAAATCCACCCGCTCGTCAAGGATCGACTCGTTGTCTCCATCGCCGCCGGCATTACCCTGCGCCAACTCGCCGCCGGACTCGGCGCCAACTGCCGTCTGGTGCGCGTCATGCCGAACACTCCTTGCTTGATTGGCGCCAGCGCTTCCGGCTACAGCCCCGGCGACAACGCCGCCGCCGAGGACATCGCTTTGGTAGATCGCTTGCTGAGCGCCGTCGGCGTGGCATTTCGGCTGCCGGAACAGTTGCTCGACGCGGTGACGGGCTTGTCCGGCAGCGGGCCGGCGTTCGTCTATCTGATGATCGAGGCGTTATCCGATGGCGGTGTGCGTGTCGGCTTGCCGCGCGACGTGGCCACGGCGCTGGCGGCGCAGACGGTGCTGGGAGCGGCCAAGATGGTGCTGGAAACGCAAACGCATCCCGGCGTTCTCAAGGACATGGTAGCCAGTCCGGGCGGCACGACCATCGCTGGCTTGCACGCTCTGGAACGCGGCGGCGTGCGCGGCGCCCTGATGGATGCCGTTGAGGCGGCCACGCGCCGGGCGGTAGAATTGGGGAAAGGTTGATGGCCTCGCAATACGCTGGAAAAACTGTGGCGGAAATCCTCAAGGGTAAGAGAGGGGACATCAAGTGCGCTCCTTTGGATACTGGCTCGCCGAGTTGGGATGAGATTCTGCATCTCACCTGGGAAGAGATCCAAGCGGGCGCCAAGCGAGGGAAACCTGGCTACAAAACTTTCAAGAAGTTGTTGGGTTCCCGGGAGTACGACAAATGAAAGACGATGCTTTCCGCAAATTTCTGGAGCTATTGGGCCGCCTCCATAATGCCAAAATCGCTTACTCGCTTCGCCAAAGCCGCGAAGATGCTGTCATGATCGAAGTCATCATTCCCGGCCAGCGCTGGGAAATCGAGTTCGTCGATTATGACGATGAGGTTCAGATCGAGATCGAACGTTTTGTCAGCAACGGTCACATGGAGGATGAATCCGCGCTGATAGAGCTGTTCGCTCGGTTTTCCGCCGATTCGCCGGAACCGACGCCGGAAGAGATACGCCAATATCAGGAGACTCTTTTTCGGCGAGAACCTTGATGACCGCTTTAATTGAAAATGAAACGATTCTGATTCTCGACTTCGGCTCGCAGTACGGCCAGCTGATCGCTCGCCGTGTGCGCGAACTGAACGTCTTCTGTCAGATCGTCCGTCACGACATCGCGGCGGAGCGCATCGCCGAGTTGAAGCCGCGCGGCCTGATTCTCTCCGGTGGTCCCGCCAGCGTCTACACGGTCAACGCGCCGCGCTGCGATCCGCGTCTGTTCGATCTCGGCATCCCAGTGTTGGGCATCTGTTACGGGATGCAGCTGGCGTGTCATCTTCTCGGCGGCAAGGTGCTGCCGGCCGACCGCCGCGAATTTGGCCCCGCTGTCTGCCGCATCGCCGACGCCAATGGTCTGTTCGCCGGTGTGCCGGCGGAGACGACGGTATGGATGAGTCACGGCGATCAAGTACAACTGGTACAGGGTGATTTCCTCTCCTTGGCCGCGACCGATACTTGCCCGATGGCTGCCACGCGCCACCGTTCGCGCCCCGTCTACGGCTTGCAGTTCCATCCCGAAGTCAGCCATACGCCGCAAGGCACGCGCATCCTCCGTAATTTCCTTTATGATGTGTGCGGCTGTCAAGGATTGTGGCAAATCGACTCTTTTTTGTCGCAAACGGTGGCGGGCCTCGTGGAGCGTGTCGGCGACAAGCGCGTCATCTGCGGCTTGTCCGGCGGCGTCGATTCCTCGGTGACGGCCGCTCTGCTCTTGCGCCATCGGCCGGCAGGTGTCGTGCATCTTCGTCGATAACGGCCTGCTGCGTCAGGGCGAAGTCGAATCCGTAAAGCGTACGTTCACCGGACATTTTCAGGCCGATTTACACATCGTCGATGCCGGCGCGCGTTTTCTCAAGGCGCTGGAAAACGTCAGCGATCCGCAGGAGAAACGCCGGCGCATCGGCCACGTTTTCATCGACGTGTTCAAAGACGAGGCCCGCCATATCGAGGGCGCCCATTTTCTCGCTCAGGGCACGCTGTATCCCGATGTCATCGAGAGCGGCGGCGCAATGGACGGTCCCGCCGCCAACATCAAAACGCATCACAACGTCGGTGGACTGCCCAAGGAACTCGGCTTCGAGCTGATCGAGCCGCTCAAGGATCTGTTCAAGGACGAGGTGCGCAAGCTCGGTGTGGAACTCGGTCTGCCGGAGATGCTGGTGCATCGCCATCCGTTCCCCGGTCCCGGCTTGGCGGTGCGCTGCCTTGGCCCGGTGACGGCGGATCGTCTCCGCGTGTTGCGGCAGGCGGATGCGATTTTGCTCGACGAATTGAAACAATCGGGCTGGTATCGCCAAACGTCGCAGGCATTCGCCGTGCTTTTACCGATTCACTCCGTCGGCGTCATGGGCGATGGGCGAACGTATGAAAATGTGATTGCGCTGCGCGTGGTGCAGACGGACGATTTCATGACGGCGGATTGGTCGAAGCTGCCGTATGAACTGCTGGGCAAGATTGCGGCGCGGATCGTCAACTCCGTGGCGGGGGTGAACCGAGTTGTTTATGATGTCACTAGCAAGCCGCCGGCGACGATCGAATGGGAGTGATCCGTGAGCAATGGCCCGAATCTCTTCTCCCAGCGTCCAATACGGCAAGGCCCATTTCGGATTTGACACGTAAGGTTTTCCTTACGTATATTGACAGCATGGTAGTGTCTCCCGATCGCGAGCCGGATGTCTTTGGGGCAATCAGTCATCCTGCGCGTCGCTGGATGCCGGATCTGCTCGTCGAGGCCGACCGCTACAGGTGATGCTCAGATTGATTGAGGCATAATCCCAGGGAACAAGGCGACTATGCCTGAACGAGTCTACATCGAGACCACTTTTATCAGCTACTTGACGGCGCGGCCCAGCCGTGACGTGGTCATCGTGGGACGTCAGCAAATCACGCACGATTGGTGGGATCGGTCGCGCGCGGATTTTGAGCTTTGCACATCGCTGCTGGTTCTTCAGGAAGCGGGAAGCGGCGATTCGGAAGCGGCTCAAGAACGTCTCCTGATCCTGAAAGCCATGATTCTATTGGACACGACGGAGGCAGCCGTGATTTTGGCGGAAGAACTTGTTCGGGCCAGAGCGGTGCCGGAGAAAGCAGCAGATGATGCACTGCATATTTCAATCGCAGCCAGCCAAAAGATTCCCTATCTTTTGACCTGGAATTGTCGTCACATGGCCAACGCCACGATGCGGCCCGTGATCGAAGCAGTGTGTGCGAGCAAAGGATATAAGGCGCCTATCATCTGTACCCCCGAAGAACTGAGAAAGGAGATCCTATGAACGACCCCATTGTAGATGAAGTCCGCCGCGTCCGCGGCGAGCATGCCGCACGTTTCAATTACGATCTCTGGGCGATTTTCAGAGATATTAAAGAGCAACAAGAACGTAGCGACCTCAAGTTTGTTTCGTTTGCGGGCGAGGCAGGCGTGGCAGCGTCGATCCCTCTGATCGGAGTTGAGCCAAACAATCCGCAGCAGCAGAGCGGCCACGCGATAGAAGGTTAGTCGAGTTTCAATGTCAGTCCCGCGTGAGCCGGCTGCTGAGCTATGTCTTTCGGCGGCAGTGCATATTATGGGAGCAGCGTCACTCTTACTGGGCGATGCGAATTAGTCATGCGATTCACCGCATTCAATGACGTAAACGGTGTCGTGCTTCTCATCTGATGATCAGGCGAGGGACTACCCCTTCCTTGGGTCGCCCTCCGTCCGATACAGCTTCGATGCAGCTGACGCGACCGCAGCCTACGCCGAAATGTGGCGGCGAGAGGGTTGGGGCGAGTATGAGCCCGGCGCGACTCCTCCAGTCGCATTTCATCACCCCGTCAGGGTCGAGGTCGGCTCGATGATTACTGTTGATACGTATGATGGCACGGCGATCGGGAGGGTCGTCGCGATGACGATGCAATTGTGTATCTACCGGCTGATAGACTTACGCGATGACCGCCGACGAGGCCGGAGCCGCACACAGTATTACACGCAAGGGAACGAGTATGCCGTCGGCTGGGATAGTGTTCGCGCAGTCGTCTCGAACCACCAAGGGCCGCCCGTCTTCCCGATCAACAATCGTTACATCACCGGCGTTGAACAGCGGAACCTGCCAAAGAAGTCAATCCTACCGGATCCGCCTTCGTGGCAGCTGGACCGCCGCGGACCCAAGGGGGCGGTGTTCCGCGTCCAGTATGTGGCGAGTACAAGCCGACACTTTTTTCATGATAAGGATGTCTTGTACTCGGAGTCGTTCGCTAAACTGGCCGACGCAGAGCGCCGGCTCACCCAGCGGAAGGTGGAAGGTCCACCCACCCCGGAAATGATCCACGAGTACCTGAAGAACCGCGTGCAAACCAGTGACCGATGATGCCGCCGAATCCTCATAAGGCTCTTGGTGCCAAGTAAAAATATTTTCCACGGGAACGGGTCTCTCCGGCGTTTTTCTGGCCGAATGGAGGACCGAACAAGATTGCTGCGGCATGACAACGCGGCAAGCATGGAACCGGATTGATTCATCGAAGCGTCAGTGCCCTTGTCCTGCTAGCAAACGACCTGTTATTGAAGAAGCGCTTCGCCTCCTGAAGATGATCGAACCGGAAAAGAGTTGATTGCATGCACTTCACGAAAATGCAAGGCTGCGGCAACGATTACATCTACGTCGATTGCTTTCGCCAGCCGATGCCGCACGATCCGCCCGGACTCAGTCGCGCCATCAGCGATCGTCATTTCGGTGCCGGCGGCGACGGCCTGATTCTTATTTGTCCCTCCGACAAAGCCGATGCGCGCATGCGCATGTACAACGCCGACGGCAGCGAATCGGAGATGTGCGGCAACGGTGTCCGCTGCGTGGCCAAATATGTCTATGATCGCAGTCTCGTCCGCAAATCGCCGTTGACCATCGAGACCGGCCGCGGCGTGCTGACATTGGAACTGGAAGTAGTCGGCGGCGCGGTGAGGCAAGTGCGCGTGGACATGGGCGAGCCGATCCTGCAAGCCGAACGCATCCCGACCACGCTTGCCGGCGATCCGCCGCTGGAGGTCGCTCTGCAAGTCGGCGAGCAGACGCTGCGAGTTACCTGCGTATCGATGGGCAATCCCCACTGCATCACGTTCGTGGACGACATCACCGATGCCCACGTCCTCGGCCTTGGTCCTCAGATTGAACGGCACACTGTATTTCCGCGCCGCGTTAACGCCGAGTTCGTCCGCGTCAATCGACCCGATGACGTGACCATGCGCGTCTGGGAGCGCGGCAGCGGCGAGACGCTGGCGTGCGGCACCGGCGCTTGCGCCGTCGCCGTGGCCGGTCATCTCACGGGACGCACGCAGCGGCGCATCACCGTCCATCTGCCCGGAGGCGACTTGCAATTATACTGCTCCGAAGGCGATAATCGCGTGTACATGACCGGCCCCGCCGTCGAGGTATTCAGCGGCGAATGGCCGGAGTAGCCGCTTGCGGCTTAGCGCTAAACCGCAAGTGTATATCGGGCAAGGAGGTCCACCCATGAAAATTCGCCATCCGCTGTTGATTAAGGCGATGGGGTTCGCCCTTGGCTGGCTGGTGCGCTTGTGGATCGGCACGCTGCGTTATCGCTATCGGCCGTTGGGACCGAACCTCGACCCGCAGCAGCCGAATTTCCAAGGGCGTTACCTATACGCATTCTGGCATGAAAATATCTTAGTGCCGGCCTACCATTATGGGAGGCGCGACATTCACGTACTCATTAGCGAGCATGCCGATGGGCAGATGATCGCCGAGGCGTGCCGGCATTTGGGGTTCCGCGTTGTCCGCGGCTCGGCGACGCGCGGCAGCGCGCGGGCCATACGGCAGATGGTTCGCCGCAGTCGCTCGGCGCATTTGGCCATCACGCCGGACGGACCGCGCGGGCCGCGGCGGCAGATCCAAGCCGGCGTCGTCTACCTGGCGGCGCTGACGGGTTTGCCGATTGTGCCGTTCGGCATCGCTTTCGAGCGCGCCTGGCGAATGTCCAGCTGGGATCGCTTCGCCGTGCCGTGGCCGTGGAGCGGCGCCGTGTGCGTCACCGCCGAGCCGATTGTCGTGCCGGAGAACATCCGCAAGGATCAGCTCGAACCGTATCGCTTACGGGTGCAGAACGCCATGGACTCGGTGAGTGACGCGGCGGAACGGATCGTGAAAAGGGGTCAGGGGTCAGGGGGCAGGGGTCAGGAACCAGAAAAGCAAGCTCGGGAAACGGCGGCCTGACCCCTGGAACTGCTCTTGCATTGCAACGAGTCGATGGCTATGAATCCTCCTTCAACATCGTCAAGCCAGGAAGCGGAGGTAGTGCTGGAGGTGCTGCCGGTGTCGCGCGGTTGGGTGCGCGGCACGTTGATTGGATTGGCACTGGCGCTGATCGGCGTGTTCGCCGTGGCGGCGTGGATCAAGCCTTACAACGACGATGGCTCGCCGCGCACCATGGCAACGCATCGGCAAATGGGTCTGCCGCCCTGCACCTTTTACATCACCACCGGCCTGCCGTGCCCCTCGTGCGGCATGACCACCAGTTTCGCCCTGCTGATGCACGGCGACCTGATGAACTCGCTGCGCGCCAACGCGGTTGGCACCCTGTTGGCCGGTTTCTGTCTGCTGCTCATTCCGTGGTGCTTGGCCAGCGCGGTGTGTCAGCGGACGTTGTTCCTTCGTTCGGTGGAACGCACGCTCACCTTGGTGGTCTTGGTATTCTTTAGCTTGATGCTGTTGCGATGGGCGTTCGTTCTGGGACTGGCGTGGTGGACGGGGACGTCGTTTCAAGGATGAGGAGAGAACCATGAAGGCATTGCCGCGGCGCAGCGTTTCTGCTGAGTTTGTGGGGTTCGATCTTCGTGGCAGGCTGTAACTTCCCCAATGCCATGTACTTTCTCATGCCGGAGGCCAAGGAACCAGCCGAATGCAAACGTCTGGCCTCCGAGGATGGCAAGAAGGAAGTCAAGGTCGTACTGTGGACGTACATGAGCCTGGACCCGCGTGAGGAATTCATCCAGGCCGATCGCCGCCTCGCCATCATGTTAGCCGAGGAGATCCGCCGGCTTTCCGAAGAGAACAAGGAAAAAGTCACCGTCGTCAAACCGACTCTGGTTGAGCAGTACAAGAGCCGTCATCCCAATTGGAAATTAATGGAACTGGAGAAGGTCGGCCACGATTTCAACGCCGACTACGTGATCAATCTGGAGATCGATAAGCTCGGTCTCTATGAGCCGAACGCCAATCAGCAGCTTTATCGCGGCCAGGCGCAGATCCTCGTGTCGGTGACGGACATGAAACATCCCGACGAGCCGCAGGAAAAAGAGTTCAACGACCGCTATCCCAGCGAAGCGGCCGGCGGCATGGATACCTTCGAGTTGCCGCCGACCGCCTTCCGCGATAAGTTCTTACAGCACGTGGCCAAACGGCTCGCCTTCTACTTCGTGAACCATAAGAGGCGAACGAGTACGGTCATGATGGACGATTGAAAGGACATCCCATGTCGGAACCTGTGGAAATTCGCTGCCGAGAGAATGGCCCTTACGTCATCAAGGGTGCGGTGCGCATCGTCGATCATTTGGGTAATGTGTTCGTGATTCCGCCGGGCAAGGATTCGGTGGCTCTGTGCCGCTGTGGCCAATCGAAGAATCGTCCGTTCTGCGACGGCACGCATCGGACGTGCGGCTTCCAGGCTGCCGAGATCGCCAATCCTCCCGCTTCGTGAGTTCCAAGTTTAGCCGCGACCCGCAGGGGAGCGCTTCGCCTCGCGCTCCCCTGCGGGTCGCGGCTAAACGAAGTTATTATGCCAGGATGCCCTTCACTGGATGATGCTCTTCCACGCCGGTCAGCTTCATGTCCAATCCTTGCGACTTGAACGTCAGCCGCCGATGGTCGATGCCCAAGCAGTGCAGGATCGTCGCATTCATATCGTGAATGTGGACGGGATTTTCGACGACGTTGTAGCTGAACTCGTCGGTCTGTCCGTAGCTGATGCCGGGCTTGATGCCGCCGCCGGCCATCCAGACGGTGAAGCAGCGCGGATGATGATCGCGGCCATAATTCTCGCGCGTCAGCTTGCCCTGACAGTAGATTGTCCGGCCGAACTCGCCGCCCCAGACAACCAGCGTCTCATCGAGAAGACCGCGCTGCTCCAAATCGCGGATTAGAGCGTAACAGGGTTGATCCACGTCGCGGCACTGATTGGGCAGATCGCCGCCGATGTTAAAGTGTTGATCCCAGCCGCGATGGAAAATCTGCACGAAACGCACGCCGCGTTCGGTCAACCGCCGTGCCAACAGACAACTTGCCGCGAAGGTGCCCGGCTTATGCACGTCCGGTCCATACGTATCGAGGACGTACTTGGTTTCGCGCGACAGATCCATCAATTCCGGCACCGACGATTGCATGCGGAAGGCCATCTCGTATTGAGCGATGCGCGCCTGCGTCTCCGGGTCGGCGATGTCGTCGAGTTGTTTCTGATTCAACTTCGCCAGCGTATCGAGCATGCGCCGGCGCGTGGCGGCATCGACGCCGGCCGGATTGGACAGAAACAACACCGGATCGCCGCTGGAGCGCAGGGCGACGCCTTGATGCTTGCTTGGCAAGAATCCCGATCCCCAAAGTCGGTTATAGATCGCTTGCGCTTCCTTGCGTCCGGTCCACGACGCCGTCATGACGACGAAGGCCGGCAGGTTGCTGTTTTCGGTGCCCAATCCGTAGCTGAGCCAGGCGCCGAGGCTGGCGCGTCCGGGCAGTTGATGGCCGGTGCAGATGTAAGTGACGGCGGGATCGTGATTGATGGCCTCGGTGTTGACGCTCTTGATGAAGGCCAATTTATCCGCCATCTTCGCGGTCCACGGCATCAGTTCGCTGACCCAGGCGCCGGACTTGCCGTATTGAGCGAACTTGTACTTCGACGGCGCGACGGGGAAGCGCGCTTGACCGCTGGTCATGGTGGTCAGCCGCTGGCCTTTGCGGATCGATTCGGGCAGATCCTTGTCGAACAGTTTGTGCATGGCCGGCTTGTAATCGAACATATCCATCTGCGAGGGACCGCCGTTCATAAACAGATAGATGGCGCGTTTGGCCTTCGGCGCGAAGTGCGGCAGATCGAGTAGTCCGCCGTTAGGCGTCGCCGCGCCGGCGCAGTCCGGCCGTCAGCGTGGCCAGCGCCGCCGTGCCGAGTCCGAGAGCGGCGCGGCCGAAAAAGTGGCGGCGCGTGAGAGTCTGAAGGTGTTCGTGGATGGGGTTCATTGCTGTCCGGCTCCAGGTTCCGTTTCTTGACGGATGGTTTCCAGGCGCTTCGCCAAGAGTCGTTGAAGTTCCACGAGTCCGCTCGTGTGGCGCGGCGCGGCATGATCCAAGCCCAACTGAAGCAAGGCGTCGATGATCGGCAACTGCTCCTCGTAGTTGAACTCGCGCAGTTCCTCTCGGCGAATAACTTCCAGGATAGGACCAACGCGGCCCCAGTGTTCAACCCAGTCCTTGTCGGTCGGAGGATCGCTCATGGTTTGGCTTCCTTATTTGTCCGCGACTTGATTGCTTGGGGCGATGCTGCCGGTGGCGTTTACGCCAAAAGTCTCGGCCGCCGCTGCTTCTCGCTGGTGTTGCTGGAGAAATTCATCGAGCAATTCCCAGAAGCGCTTCACGGCCTCGGCTTCGTTGGCACTGTGCAGGAGAATGGTTTCCTCCCAGCTGCATTGATTGCTCTGAAAGCGTTTCTGAATCCAATCCCGGAAGGCGGGCAAAAGAAGATCGCGCGCTCCGCCGAATTTTTCCGCCGCGAGTTCATAGCCGCGGAGAAAAGCAGCTAGCCGAATGATCGAGGAGACGCCCAGATACATACCCAGACGGCCGCGCATTTCCTTCAGCAAGGACAGCACCTGAGACATCGACATCTCCTTAAAAATCGATCGTGGAATGGACGACTACCCCACCGATCGCGTCAAAATCCTTGATCCACTGATCGAAAGACATCCCATTGGAATGAAGATTATCTACAATGGTGTCGCCAATGCGGATCGCCACATGTCTTCCGTTGTGGGTGATTGTCGTCTGTCCTCCATCATAACTGATACAGATCATAAAATCGCGGCCGCCCGCCCCTCGGATCTCGATCTCTTGCCCCCGATGTCCAGCCGCAATCAGCGCCTGTTTGACGTTCTCCGCGCATTCATGGCACTGGAAAATCTGGAACCCACGGGCTGCATTCGCCGCTACCGTCAGCGCATCGTTGGGGTCCACCTTGACTTCCCCTATCCCTTATTCAGAACTTCATCCAGGTTCAAAACCAGATTCGCCATCATCGTCCACGCCGCCAATTCGCTCACATCGAGCTTGGCATCCGGTTTCAGTTCGCCCACGGAAATCAATTGCTTCGCCTTGGCCGCATCGCGCCGATACGTCGCCAGATGGTCCCAGTACGCAGCAGCAAGCTCGGCCGCCTCGCGCGCATCCGGCTTGCGCCGTGGTTAGGCGGAACAGGAATGTCAGCCGCGTTTCCGGCGTCGTGCCGCCTTCTTTCATGGTTCGCTCGGCCAGCGTCCGCGCCGCCTCGACGAATTGCGGATCGTTCATAAGCAGCAGCGCTTGCAGCGGCGTGTTGGTGCGTTCGCGGCGGACGATGCACGATTCGCGCGACGGTGCATCGAATGTGTTCATCTCCGGCGGCGGCGCCGTGCGCTTCCAGAACGTGTACATGCCGCGGCGATGTACTTTCTCGTGGCCATGATCGGGTACGAAGTTTTTCGTATTGCTTCCGGTGTAGCCGACCGCCTCCCACAGGCCGGACGGCTGCGGCGGCTTGACGCTGGGACCGCCCAGCTTTTCGACCAACAGACCGCTGACGAACAACGCCTGATCGCGCAGCATCTCGGCGTCGAGACGGAAACGCGGTCCACGCGACAGCAACCGATTGTCCGGGTCTTTCCTCAGTCGATCCTTGGTGACGCGCGACGACTGCCGATACGTCGCCGACATCACCGTACGTTTCATCATCTTCTTGATGTCCCAACCGTCCGCGCGGAATTGTACCGCCAGCCAATCGAGCAGCTGAGGATGGCTCGGCGATTCGCCTTGTGTGCCGAAATCTTCAGTCGTCTTCACGAGTCCTATACCGAAGCACTGCTGCCATAGACGATTGACTTCGACGCGAGCCGTCAGGGGATGATCGGGTGCCAGCAACCACCGCGCCAGACCGAGCCGATCGCGCGGCGCCTTCTCCGGCAAAGGCGGCAAAAATCGCGGCGTATCGCGGCCGACCTGCTCGCCGCGTTGATCGTACTCGCCGCGCTTGAGGATGTACGCTGGCCGCAGCGTGGCACGCTCCTTAAAAACCAGCGTCGCCGGGATTTGTTTCTCGATCGCCGCACGCTGCTTCTCGACGGCCTTCATCTGTTGCCACAGCGGAGCAAACGCCCCGTACCTCTTGGTATGCCACGCCTTCGCCGTCTCGGCGTCGATCCGCTCGCGGATGACGGCGACCCTCCGCCGCACGCGCTCCAGTTCCGCCTTCTGTTCCATCGTCGGGATGCTCACCGTCGGCGCAGGCCGAGCGGCGTTGCCGTCCAGCGCGGGACCGTCGAGACTGTTGAAGAAGGCGAAGAACTGATAGAACTCTTTCGTTTTGATCGGATCGAACTTGTGATCGTGGCAGCGGCGCAGCCGACCGTCAGGCCCAGAAACACGGTTCCGGTGGTATCGACGCGATCGATGACGTTGCGGACGTACACCTCTTCCTCAATCGAACCGCCCTCGCTGGTGGTGACGTGGCAGCGATTGAAGCCGGTGGCAATGATTTGATCGAGTGTGGCATTGGGCAGCAAATCTCCCGCCAGCTGCTCGGTCAGAAATTGATCGTAGGGCTTGTTCTCGTTGAACGCTTTGATGACCCAATCGCGGTATGGCCACATCTCGCGGTAATTGTCCAGATGCAAGCCGTGCGTATCGCCGTAGCGCGCGGCGTCGAGCCAGAAGCGCGCCATGTGTTCGCCGTAGCGCGGCGAACGCAACAACCGATCAACCACGTTCTCGTAAGCGTTCGACGACGGATCAGCGAGGAAGGCATCGACTTCGGCCGGCGTCGGCGGCAGGCCAGTCAGATCCAGTGTGACACGGCGGATCAGCGTTGTTCTCTCCGCTTCCGGCGACGGTTGCAATCCTTCGCGTTCGAGGAAGGCGAGAATGAAAGCATCGATGGCGTTCTTCGGCCAAGCGGCGTTTTTCACCTTGGGCAGCGCATGGCGCATCGGCGGCACGAACGCCCAATGGACCGTATAGGGCGCTCCATCGGCGATCCAACGGCGGAGCAAATCGATCTGCGCCGGCGTCAGATTCTTGCCGCTTTTCTTCGGCGGCATGCGTAGAGAACGATCATCGGCGGTGATGCGTTCGACGAGTACGCTGTCGTCGAGCTTGCCCGGCACAATGGCATGTCCGCCGCCGCGCAGCTCGGCAAGGGCGCCGGTGCGCGTGTCCAGCCGCAGTTTCGCTTTGCGTTGGTGGGCGTCGGGACCGTGGCAGGCGAAGCAATTATCCGCCAGGATCGGCCGAATGTCGCGGTCGTAGCTGATTTTCGCTTCGTCGGCGTGTAGCCGAGTGCTCGCCAGGAACGCCGCTGCCAAGAACAGCCAAAAGGTTCGCCACGGATGTGCCAGCAAGATCATTGAATTTACTCCTGTCCACACGATCCCAATGTAGAATAGAGGGGGATAGGCCATCCGTTCAACTGTTTTCATGCTTTTTTCGACCGGCCCGGAGAGCCTGCGATGGCGGAGAGAGGCCGTCCCAGATGTAGGATGATGAAACCTTATGGAAAATTACCGCCAGCGGATTTATCAGTATTACGTCGCGGCGATGGAGAATAACAGCGTCATCAGCCGCGATTCCTTGCGCGGTCGAGAGCCTTACCTACGCCGCCTCATTCGCCTCCATTTTCCACAAGATCGCAAAGCGCGCATTCTCGATCTGGGTTGCGGACACGGTACACTGCTGTATTTCTGCCGGCTAGAGGGTTATGATCGGGTCAGCGGTGTGGACCGCTCCGCGCAGCAGGCGGCCAAGGCGCGCGAGCTTGGCATCGAAGGCGTCCAGGAAGGCGATCTGATGGCCACGCTAACGGCCCTGCCGGACGCCTCGCAGGACGTGGTCATCACCTTTGACGTGATCGAACATTTCTCGAAGGAGGAACTGTTGCCGCTCATCGACGAGGTACGCCGCGTTCTCGCTCCGGGGGGACGATGGCTCATCCACGTGCCCAACGGCGAATCACCCTTCCAAGGCCGCATCCGCTACGGCGATTTCACGCATGAAAATATCTTCACCCGTACTAGCCTGGCCCAAGTCCTGCTCGCCTCCGGTTTCACCGATGTCCGTTCGTTTGAGGACAAACCCGTCGTCCACGGTTTGAAGAGCCTCATTCGGCGCGTGCTGTGGACCGGCATTCGGGCGGCCCTTCTCGTTTACCTCGCCGCGGAAACCGGCTCTTTCGATCGGGGAACCATTCTCACGCAGAATTTCCTAACGGTGGCAACGCGATGACAGTACGCCTCAGCTGACAAGCCCGGAGCGCCAGCGACGGGTTATTGCAACCCGTCGCTGGCGCTCCGGGCTTGTCGCTCATTCTTTTGGTAGCTCTTACCGCCTATTCTCTTCTTCTCCTCCGCGCTCCTTTTTCTGACCTATAGTTGAGCGGAAAGTTTTTGCGGGCAGCGGAATAATCTCCTCATTCGCTCTCGACACGGGCGAGGTCCGTGACCATGACGCGCATCATCGAAGCGCTGCGCCAGCGAGTCGTCGCTCTCCTCCACGATCTCGCCTCTCGGCCGGGCAGCCTGTTCTGCCTTTTGCTGGCGGCCAACGCCGTCGCCTTGCCGTACCGCAATTTCGTTCATGACGCCAATCTGTACGGCGTGCAGGTTCTCAACCGCGTTTATCCCGGTCATTTCGCTGGAGACCTCTATTTCCAGTATGGCTCCCAGGACAAGTATTCCGTGTTCTCGCTGGCAGCGGCGCCGCTGGTGGCGCAGCTGGGATTGCCGAGTGCATTCTTCATACTCTACCTGGCCAGCAATGCGCTTTTGCTGTTCGCCCTGCAACGCTTCGTTCGCGCCCTCGTCAAGGATTCCCTCGTCTCGACGCTGGCCTTGTTGTTCGTCGCCGTCACCGAGGTGCCGTTCGGCGGCTTAGGGATCTTCCACGTCAACGAGCCGTTCCTGACGCCGCGGATCGCCGTCAATGCGCTGGTGTTGTTGGGTCTGGAACGATTGCTCGCCGGACGGACCTTGCAGGCGTCGAGCCTCGTCCTGCTCGCTCTGCCGCTGCATCCGCTGATGGCGTTTCCCGGTGTGCTTATCGTCGCGGGCTGGCTGATCCTGCGCGCGGAGCAAAATGCCGCTTGCGCTGCTATCCTTAGCCGCGCTGTCGGCGTCCGCGTTTTTGTTCGATCGACCGTTGGCGTCGCGCTGGCTCGGTCTCATGGATGATGCCTGGCGCGACAGTATCCACCGCGTCAATCCCTATCACTTTCCGCTCGATTGGACAGCAAACGATTGGCTGCGGATCATCCTGTCTTTCGTCGTCGTGTTGACGGCCGCACACCTTCTCCGCGCGGAGGCGCCGGTTCGCCGTTTACTCCTCACGATGAGTGGGGTGGCCGCCGTCGGCCTGGCGGGTGGGATTGCGGCGTGTTTTCTTCCTTATGCTCTGCCTCTCCAGGGACAACCCTATCGCTGCCTCTGGCCGCTGGAATTAGCCCTCTATCCCTTGGGGTTTCTGACCGCCCGCCGATTGTGGGCGGCGCGGCATCTCCGCGCTCGGTTGGCGGCCCTTGCATTGCTGGCCTATCTAAATGACACCGCCTGGAACGGTCCCCTTCCGTTGCTGTTGTTGTCGTGTGCGGCGTTCATCGGTGTTGCCGTCTGGCGAGGGATGTCCGCTCAGCCGCGCGTCCGCGATTGGCCGCTGCGGGCAGCGGTCTGCGCCGTGGTTCTGGCTTTGCCGCTCTGGACGGCCATCAAACTCGGACTGGTCGTGGCCTTGCGGCAACAACTCGCTGCCTTGCTCGACCCTGTCGAAATGCTGCAACTCGTAGCGTCTCTGATCGATCCGTTGTGCTGGCTCCTGCTGGTGCTTCTGTCGGCGGTTCTGTTGGCGAGGTTGGGCGGAGCGGCTTGGCGGTTCCGCCTCGTGTGCCTGAGCGTTTGCCTATCGGCCTGCATGATCTTCTTTGCCTTGCCAACGAGCAGCTTCTATGTGCAACACTGGACCATCCACGGCCAAGACAAACAGTTCCTCGCCGAGTTTCTGCACCGCCAACATGCGACGGAAGCAACGCCCACAGTTTACTGGCCCTGTGGCCGAATCGATCTCACCTGGATCGACTTGCGCGTGAACAACTATTTTGAGTGGCCGCATCAAATCGCGGGCAATCTCTTCAGCGAAGGAACGGCGAGAGAGGGCGCGCGGCGAACGCGCCTCGCCAGGAAATTTGAATTGGAGAGATGGCGGAAAGAAAAACTCCTTCATCCGCCGGAGCGAATGAGCCGGATTCTCAACGTCTACCAAGCGCGTGGAAACGAATCGCCTCCGGAATTGGCCGATTTTTTGAGATTGTGTCAGGAGGCGCAGCTCGATTTTGCCGTCTTGCCCCAGCGGTTCGAGGGACTGTACACGACGGCCAACGAAAGCCTTTTCATCTACGACTGTCGGGCGCTGCGCGCCCGCTTGAAGCAGACGCCAGCGCGGGGGATGGCGTTGTTGCCGCCGAACTCCCCTCTGTCAAGCAACTAAGAACGTCTTCCTTGGGGATGGACCAACCATGCGAAAAGTTTTGCTCACGGGAGGCTCTGGTTTCTTCGGCGAAGTCCTTAAACAGCGGCTTCTCGCCGACGGCTTCCACTGCGTCAACCTCGACTTGCAGCCGGACCACGCGCAGCATCCCAACTTGCTTTCGGTGCAAGGGGACATCCGCGATGTCGATTTAATGGATCGCCTTTATCGAGAACATCACTTCGAGGCGGTCTTCCACTGCGCCGCCATGCTGGCCCACGCCATCAAGGACGAGAAAGA
The DNA here is from genome assembly GCA_963835245.1 of uncultured Planctomycetota bacterium. Lineage (GTDB taxonomy): Bacteria > Planctomycetota > Planctomycetia > Gemmatales > Gemmataceae > JAJPHU01. Next base: position 817,920 of record CAWIEZ010000007.1, on the reverse strand, counting down.
ACTGTGGTCCGCCAACGTGGACGGCACGCGCCGCGTCGGCGAGTTTGCCAAGAAATACCACGTTCCCCGCGTCGTGTTCATTTCCACCAATTGCCTTTGGGCCGAGGAATTTTCTCATCCCATCACGGAGGAAGAGGAGCCGCGCCCCATCGAGGTTTACGGCCGCTCGAAGGCCGAGGCGGAGAAGATCCTGCTCGGCTTCCGCGACGCCTTCCACGCCATCCTCATCCGCACGCCGACCATCATCGACGCCGGCCGGCTCGGTCTGCTCGGCATTCTCTTCCAGTTCATCCATGAGGGGCGAAAAGTATGGGTAGTGGGCAAGGGCGCCAATCGCTACCAGTTCGTGTACGCGCCCGATCTGGCCGATGCCTGCGTCCGCGCCCTCGGCCACGACGGCACGGACATCTTTAACGTCGGTTCGGACAATGTTCGTCCGCTGCGCGAGGTGTACGAGTATGTCATCGCCCAAGCCGGCACCGGCGCTCGCGTCGCCTCTTTGCCGGAGCGTTTAACTCTGTTGGCCATGCGAATCCTGCACCATCTCAAGCTGTCGCCGCTGGGTCCGTACCACTACCGGATGATTTCCAAGAACTTCGCCTTCGACACGTCGAAGATCAAGGCCAAGCTGGGATGGCAGCCGACCCTGACCAATGAGCAGATTCTCCACAAGGCGTACCTCTATTATCAGCAAAACCACGAGGAAATCGTGGGCCGCGCGAACGTGTCGGCCCACAAGCAATCGGCGAAGATGGGTCTAATCAACCTGCTGCGCTGGGTCTCCTGAGTGTACCTTCACCCTTCTTCTTTTGAGTGTTGCTTCCATGAGTGAAATCCCCAACGTCTTGGTCATCGGCGCCGGCCCCGCCGGTCTGACCGCCGCTTACCTGCTGTGCAAAGCCGGCTCCTCCGCGACCGTCTTGGAAGCCGACCCGATCTACGTCGGCGGCATCTCGCGCACCGCGCAGCTACAAAGGCTTCCACTTCGACATCGGCGGCCATCGCTTCTTCTCCAAGTCGAAGGAAGTCGAGGATTTCTGGACCGAGATCCTGCCCGACGACATGCTCGATCGGCCGCGCTCTTCGCGCATCTTCTATCGCGGCCAATTCTTCGCCTATCCGCTCAAGGCCGGCGAGGCTCTCTTCAAGCTCGGCGTTTTCGAGGCGGCGCGTTGCGTCTTGTCCTACGTCAAGGCGCGGCTGATGCCGACGCCCAATCCGCGCAGCTTCGAGGATTGGGTGACCAACCAGTTCGGCAGCGCGGCTGTTCAACATCTTCTTCAAGACCTACACGGAGAAAGTGTGGGGCATGAGCTGCAAGGAAATCTCCGCCGATTGGGCGGCCCAGCGCATCAAGGGTCTGTCGCTGTAGACGGCCATCCTCAACGCCCTCTGGCCGCGGAAGAAAGCCGAAGAACAAGGGACAGGTCATCAAGACGCTGATCGACTCGTTCCGCTATCCGCGTCAAGGCCCCGGCATGATGTGGGAAGCCTGCGCCGACAAGATCCAGGCGCTGGGCGGCGTCATCGAGATGGGCAAGAAGGTCGTCGGCTGCCACTGGGACGACGAGGCCGGCTTGTGGATCGTCACCTATGAGGACGAACAGAAAGGCGCGATTCGCAAGTGCAAGCGCAGCACGTCATCTCGTCGGCGCCGATGCGGCAGCTGGCGCACGGCGTCACGCCCGCGCTCTCTCGGACAATGCTCTGCGGCCGCCGACGCCCTGAAGTACCGCGACTTCCTCACGGTGATGCTGATTCTCAAGGACCGCAAGCTGTTCGACGACAACTGGATCTACATCCACGATCCGAGCGTGAAGGTCGGCCGTATGCAGAACTTCAAGTCGTGGTCGCCGGAGATGGTGCCCGATCCGTCGATGAGCTGCTACGGACTGGAATACTTCTGCTTCGAGGGCGACGGCCTGTGGTCGTCCACCGACGAGGAGCTGATCGAGCAGGCCAAGCAGGAGCTGGCCAAGATCGGCCTGGCCAAGCCGGAAGACGTGCTCGACGGCTGCGTGGTGCGGCAGCCGAAAGCCTACCCGGTCTACGACGACGATTACGCCGCGCACGTGGCCACGATCCGCACGGAGTTGGAGGCGACATATCCCGACGCTGCACCTGGTCGGCCGCAACGGCATGCACAAGTACAACAACCAGGACCACGCCATGATGACGGCGATGCTGTGCGTGCAGAACATCCTGGCGGAGCGCAAGGTGTACGACCTGTGGCAGGTGAACCAGGACGCCGAGTATCACGAAGCGGGCGCCGCTCGCGCGCGGCAAGAAGTCGGTGCCACGGGTTTGCGTCTGGTGCCGATGCCCGTTCGGGCACAAGAGCCGGCAACGAGCAGATCGTAGGAAAAGCGTCGTTTTTCGGTTAGCGACGCTTCGCGGAAGCGTCGGTCGGCGACGACGCTTCCGCGAAGCGTCGCTAACCAGTGTCTTTCCGGATGCGGAACTGAGGGGCGAGGCTATTTATGTCCGATGGCGCGGCTGCGAAGACTGCACCGCCACTTCTCCTCTGGCGCGAGATCGGATACACCGCGGCCGTGGCCGCTGGAGTAGCCGCGTTTTGCGCGACTTTTCTGCTCATCGATACCGGCTTTTTTTGGCACGATGACTTTCAGGTAGCCTTTTTGCCTAATTTCCGCGACATCGCGCGCTCTCTTCAGGAAGGGCAGTTTCCGCTGCGCAGTCCGTACTCCTGGCAAGGAGGCGCTCTGGGCGGCGAGTATCAGTACGGCATCTTCTCCGTCTGGATGTTGGGCTGCGTTGCGGGAGTGTTTTCGCTGGGGCTATCTCTGCCTTTGACGGCAGCCGTGCTATCGATCGTGCATCTGGCCATCCTAGCGAGCGGCACATTCCGCCTGGCCCGGCGTAGGGGATTGAACCTGACGGAGAGCAGCCTGGCCGCTATCGTGGGATCGCTGAACGGCTGGATCTTCATTTGGGGAGCGATGTGTTGGTTCGGGCATTTGGCCGCTTTCGCCTGGCTGCCCTGGGCATGGTGGGCCTTGGAACGAGCCTGGGCACGGCCGAAGGGAGTTTGCCGTTTTCTATCGGCGGCCGTGTTTCTGTACCTGATCCTCACGGCCGGTTGGCCTTGGGCCGTCGTTATGGCCGCGATGGTATCGCTGTGGTTGGCCTTGCGAAACGGCTTGTCGATTCGCGGCTTCCTACGTCTGTGGCCGATGGCGGCGGCGTGGTTCGTGGGCCTTGGACTGTCGGCGCCGGCTTGGCTGATGATGCTGGAACATATCCCGCAGACCATTCGCGGTCAGACGCCGCCGTGGCAGTTCAACAGCGAGTGGGCGGTCCCACTCGACGCTCTGCCGGCTTTGATATTTCCCGCCTTTACGACGGAATGGAAAGTCTTTTACCCCGATGCTGTACCGCATCGCGGTCTGGAGTTGACGGGCGGCCTGGCCGCTGTTGTCCTGACGGCGGTAGCCTTGCTCCGCAAGAGGGGGGCGTTTCTCCGCCGCGCCGGCTGGGAATTAGGTTTGGCGAGCGTTTTACTGCTGTTGAGTGTTTCGCCCGGTCTCGGCAATTTCCGCTGGAGTTTCCGTTGGCTGCCATTTTTCTTTCTCGTTCTCGGTCTGGTCGGCGGTCAGGCTCTCGCCTTGCTCCGCCAAGCGGGCGAAGCGCGGATCAATGCGGGGATAGGGGCGACGGCGGCCGTGCTTTTCGTGTGGGCCGCGTCTCTGTGGCGGCGGCCGGAATACGATGCGCTCTCCCTCCGCTATGCCCTGTTTCTCCTGAGCGGCTGTCTGACCTGGGCGTGGCTCGAACAGAAGCGATGGAAGGGGACAGCGTGGCGCGGCGCCTTGCCTTGCCTGCTCACGTTGGCCTGCTGCTGGGTGAGTTATTGTCAACCAAACCACTATCTTGTCGTGCCTACCTGGCCAATTAAGACCAAGTCGTTGCCCAATCAGCTGCTGGACGCAGATATTCGTTACTTCAGCGCCTACCAAACCAGGGACGTTTGGGACGAACACCTCGTCGGCGGAGGGACCGATTTCCAGCCCGGCAACTTCGCGCTATACAACGGCGTGCATGTGGTCAACGGCTACAGTCCGATGGGGCCGGCCGGCCTGACCGAGTTATTCGGTTTTGAAACGCATGGCAATGTGGACGAGCGCAACGCGCGGCGCATCCTGAGCCGAGAGACGGATGCCGATGGACTGCTGGCACTCCTGGGCGTGGATGGTCTGATCTTATCGCGCCCTTACGAGTCGTATGTGCCGGAGTTGGAGCGTCGGGGTTGGCGCGTGTCGGCTTCGACGGAACACGGCGTCGTGCTGCATCGCCAAGGGCCGGCGAGTCCGCGGGCGCGCATCCTCACGCGCACGAGTGGAATACCAACCGGCGAGACATTTTGCACCGCTTGCGCGACCGTCCAGCGGGGCCGTTGCCTCTCTTGCTGAGTGCGAGCGGCCCCACGGAGGAACCGCTCGTTCTGGGTTCGGCCGAAGTGAAAGTAGTCAAAGAAGAGAGGAATTGTCTTACTGTGGAGGTGAGCAACGGCTCCTCCGATCTCCCGGTACTCGTGGCGGTGGCTGAGCCGTGGTATCCCGGATACAGGGCCGCGCTTCAACGGCCGAGCCGTCCCGGTCCATGTGCTAGATTTGACTATCCCGGCCGTCCTGTTGCCCGCCGGTGCGCAGGGACAGCTGATTGTGGAGTATCGACCGGCTTCTTTCGTGTACGGCGGGAAGATCGCTTTCGGCGCCTTCCTCGGTGTGCTGCTGTTGTTGGTCGTCACTCTGGGACGCAAGCTCGCGCAAGGCGCGCCGACATCGACGCCGCCGAAAGCCGTGTTCCTAACGCTGTCTGCCGGAAGAGAGCAATAATGCGCTGGAGCAAGCTGGATCGACAAGCTCTGAAAGCAGACAAGGGCGTATCCGAGCGTTTTCTCATCCTGACGCCTGTACTGGACGATTGGGATTGCTTGCGCCGCCTCTTGGGTCTCTTGGACGCGAAGTTGGCCGAGGCGGGGCTGGAAGCCGATCTCCTGGCCGTTGACGACGGCTCGGCGGCGCAGCCGCCGGAGGAAATCGACGACTTGCCGGGCGGCGCCATTAAGCGCGTGATGGTTCTGCGGCTGACGAGGAACGTCGGCCATCAACGCGCCATCGCCATCGCTCTGCCGTTCGTCCGCGCGCACCTGCGACATCGAGCCGTCATCGTCATGGACGCCGACGGCGAAGATCGGCCCGAAGATGTGATCCGCTTCATGCGCGAACACCTTGATCGCCAGGATCAACCCGCCCTCTTCGCCCGCCGTACCACGCGCTCGGAAGGTCCGCTCTTTCGCTGCTGTTATTTCCTCTACCGCATGCTCTTTCGTCTCTTGGCCGGGCAGGATGTGCGGATCGGCAATTTCAGCCTGTTGCCGCGCCGCTTGCTGCCGCGCGTCGTCTCCATCTCCGAGATTTGGAATCATTATTCGGCCGGAGTGCGACGCGCACGGCTGCCCTGCGTCCACTTACCCTGTCCGCGCAGCGCGCGCTTGGCCGGTCGATCGCGCATGAACATCGTGTCGTTGGTGACGCACGGACTGAACGGCATTTCGGTCTATGGTGATGTAGTCGGCACGCGCACCTTCCTGTTTTTTTGCGGCCTGAGTGCCTTGTGCGTCCTGCTGGCCGCCCTCACCGTGACGGTGCGGCTGGCCACCAACTGGGCCATCCCCGGCTGGGCGACCAACGCTTTTGGTTTGGCTCTCATTCTCTTGCTCCAGTCCGTGACGCTCTCGACTTTTTTCATTTTTACGATCCTGAGTTCGCGCAATAACCAGGCATTCCTCCCCAGCCGCGATCACCGATATTTCCTGTCTGAATTTCGGCTAATCCCCTGGACTCATTCCGCCGAGTCGGCATTTCTACCGTCGGCGAGACGGGCGCGGCGCCTATCGAACGAAGGACCACAGCATGACGACCTTCGCGTATCCGGGCGGTGAATTGGAATTGTTCGCTCTGGCCCGCAATTGGAAGCGGTATTACGGAACGATGATCCAGCCGTATTTGGGCGAACGGGTGCTGGAGGTTGGTGCCGGCCTTGGGGCAACGGGGCAGGCTCTATGCCGCCCTCATCACGAACAATGGGTCTGCCTGGAACCGGACGAGGACATGCACCGGCAGATGGAGGAGAAGATCCGCCGCGGCCGGCTGCCCACCTTCTTCCATGCCGTCCGCGGCACCGTCGCCGACTTAGATGAACACGAACAATTCGACTCCATTTTGTACATTGACGTTCTCGAACACATCGAGCAAGACGGCGAAGAAACGCGCCGCGTCTTGGAACACCTGCGGCCCGGCGGCTTCCTCATCGTTCTCGCCCCGGCCCATCCGTTTTTGTACAGCCCCTTCGATCGCGCCATCGGCCATTATCGCCGCTACACGCTGGACAGTTTAGCTCACGCTGTACCCGCGTGCCTGGAATGCCGTGCCCTGCGTTACCTGGACAGCGTTGGCTTCCTGGCATCGTTGGGCAACCGCTTTGTCCTGAAACAATCGATGCCGCAGCTGCGGCAAGTCCTTCTCTGGGACCGCGCGATGGTACGCGCTTCTCGAATCCTTGATCCGCTACTCCATTATCGGGTCGGCAAATCCGTCCTCGGTGTTTGGCGCAAGTGATATTCATATCGCTGGCCATGCCAATAAAAAACCCATCCATCGCACATTACAGCGATGGATGGGTTTAGGGTTTGAGAGCGGGATATGGGAGTCGAACCCATCTAGCAGCCTTGGGAAGGCTGTGCCCAGCCGATAGGCCAATCCCGCGAGGATAGAACGATTCTACTCCGCCGCGCCGGCGTCCTGCAAGAGGTTTTCCATTTTTTCCACCGCATCTAGTCAAAAAGGAGGCTAGCATCAACCGCTCGCGTGGATGGTATGCATCACCGTAGGATTGACCGCCGCCACTTCGGCTGATGCAATGAGAGAGGCGATGTTCTTCGGGCATCGTCCGTCAACGGAGCAGTCAATCTTTCCGCGAGGGGCTAACATGCCAAACCTAACCATCAGTATCCCGCATCAACTCGGCCGCCTGGAGGCTCGGCGACGCATCGCCGAACAAACAGCGCAACTTCAGAATCAGCACGGCGGCATGCTGGAGCGCGTCGAGCAACGCTGGGAGGACGATACCTTGCACTTTTCGATTGCGGCGGTCGGCCAATCCGTTTCGGGCACCGCTCACATCACGGAGCAAACCGTGAATCTGGACATCGCTCTGCCGTGGATGTTGGCGATGCTGGCCGGCACCGTGAAAAAACAGATCGAGCAGCGGGGACGCAACCTGTTGGAATGCCATTCCCAGAAAGAGAAGCATTAGGAGGTTCCAGGTGGTTGGTCAGGAGGTCGGAGCCGCAATCGGCCTGGCTCCGCGGTGACGATGGCGCCAGCTTGCAACTCCGCGCCGTGTTGCGCGATAATGTGCAGGCACACTGTCGCTTGCTGGCGAGCAGCGATGTTGACCAGTCGCCAAATGCCACAGTGAGGCAAGCCGCGAACGATAGCCAACTCGCCGAAGTCCTTGTCCAGCGTGACGAGAATCCGTCCCTCAGCGTAAGCGCGGGCCAGGATTTCCTCATCGCCGGGATCTTCGGGCCAATCGCCTGCCCAGTTTACGTCATGGCCAGCTGCGATCAATTCGGCGCGAACGCCACCCCAAACACACGAATCGAGCAGGAATTTCATAATTGCCTTCCTTCCGTGCAGTCATCCTCCTCCCAAAAGGGAAGTCGATGTCTGGGGCCATCCTGCCAAATCCGCGCGTCCGGACGCTAACTCCGTACAAATAATTTTTTATTTTCCGGCTTCGAGGAACAGCGGCTCAATCCGTTCGTGCCGCAACCAGTTTGCGGGCATAGATGATACAGGCTTGCACGTCTTCACGCTCCAGCCAGGGATAACCCTCTAGGATCGTTTCGACACTATCGCCCGCGCCGAGCATGCCCAAGACATGCTCGACGGCCAGCCGGCGGCCGCGGATGATCGGCTTGCCGCCGAAGATTTTCGGATTGACCGTGATTCGTTCCAGCAGTTTATACTCGTCCATAATTCCTCCCCTGCTTGAGAACCGCTCTATCTTAGCAAATTAGGCATGCCTCCGAACGCGACCGGATCCAACAGAAGCGGGAAGAACTGCCCCTCGACCTTCTGTCCCTTGCCGATAACGGGCACGCCCTTGAGCAGCGGCGTATTCGTGTTGGAGATGATGCCGTCGCGGAAGGCATTGATGACGGTGGCCCGTCGCTGCCGATCCGTTTTGTTTTCGTAGGAACCGTGGACCATCAGCGGATGATGAAACGCCGCTTCGCCTTTCTTCAGTTCGATGGCGACCGGCTTAAAATTCGCCTTCTGCTGCGGCGTCAGCACCGTCTGGATAGCGTGCATGTCGCCGGCCAGTCCGGTGACGGGCAATAGTTCCCAGCGGTGACTGCCGGGCACGTAATGCAAACAGCCGTTGTCGCGTGTAGCGTCGTCCAGACCAATCCAGCAGGTCAGATGCGCCATCGGCTCCGTCCGCGTCCAGTAAGAATAATCCTGATGCCAGGCGACCACGCCGCCATGTTGCGCCGGTTTGCAGAACAGTTGATCGTGCCAGAAGCGAACGGCGCCGTCGAGCAATTGACTGGCCGGCACCGTGAAAGCGGGATGCCATAACAAATCGTGAAAGCCTGCTTTGATGCGCCAAGCGCCCAGGGCGTGAAACAGCACGCGCGAAGGGTCCGGCGATTCGTTGGAGTGATACTCGTGGAAGAGTTCATTGCCCGGATGTTTCGGATCGAATAACTCTTGCAATTGGGTTCGCAGCCGTTCCACTTGTTCATCGCTGAGGATGCGGATGCCGGATAAGTAGCCGTTTTCGTGAAAGAAGCGCACTTGCTCATCGCGGAGGCGATAGCGCTCCCACTCGTTCGCGGAGCGCGGCAGCGCGAACAAATCGCCGATTAATTCGTGGCGGCGCGACAGATCTTCGACCATGTTACTCTTCTCCCGGCTCGGTAGGCTCCCTCCGGTGATAATGCCGTCAATTTATCGAGGGAGCGGCGGAAACGCAACGATGGAAGGACACCATGACCTTGGCCGCGCGCAGCTTCCGCCAGAGTTTGCGCTAGGACGGTTGTTGCAAGCGCTGCAACGCATCATAAGCATCCGGCGTCAGCGGATTGCCTTCATAAGCCGTCACCTGCTTGTAGCACTTCGCTGCCCGCGCTCGATCACCGAGTTGTTCGTAAGCCTGGCCCATCTTATACAGCGTGCGCGCGCCGCTCTTGGAACTCTGGCGAAAATCGATCAAGCACGGCACGGCCAGATCGGGCCGGCCCACTTCCAGATACAAGTCGCTCAACAGTTGGCAGCTTTGATACCAGGCGTCCTCGTCCTCGCCGCTGGCGAACTTCTCCGGCTTGGGATTGCGCACCTCTTCGAGCGCGGCGATAGCCTTGTCGCGTTCGCCGTAACGCAGCAGCACTTTGGCCAACAGCACTTTCACCGTGCGGCACTCCGGCATGACCACCAGCGCCAACTGAATCAGGTGATGCGCCACGTCCAGCCATTCGGCATCGGTGAGGCGGCCATCGAGGATGGAGCGGGCCTTGCGCAGACAGTAATCGAAGTCGAACCACGGACGCACCGACTCGATGCGGGCGCGGATCTGCTCCGGCATCACCGAATAGTAATAGCGCTCCTTGCGCTGGAGCAAATCTTTGTCCTTGGCGTTGTAGGCGGCGAGCGCTTGGTCGGTGACGCGCATGGCCGATAGCGCATCGCCCTTCTTTTCGTGAAGGCCGGCCAGGGTGCGCAGCGTCTCCAGCCCGCGCGCTCGGATTCGGCATAGAGGTGATAATTCTCGATAGCGGCGTCGAGATCGCCGCGCGCCAGGGCGTCTTCGCCGAGCAGTTTGATAGTGGCGAAGTACGCTTGCCGCTCGGCGTCGGCGAGGTTTTTCTGGCCGACGCCCGAACCGGCGCGCTTGGCCAACTCGTAATTGTGCCGCGCCTCCTCGACGTGGCCGGCGCTGGTGAGCCTGGGCGATCTGCACGAAGATGGTCGGCCCCAGCGCCGGCAGACCGCGCGCGGCCATGCGCAAGTATTCACCGCCGCGCTGCCAGCGAGCATTGTCGTCGATGAGAGCCAAGCCGAGTTGCTGAACGTATTCGTGATCGAAGTGCGGCGCAGCGACGCCCTCGCCGGCGAAGGCGTCGTACTCCGGCACCGTCACCTCTTGATAAAGGAGACGTTTGAGACCCCATATGGTCTGATCGTCGGGATTATCGGCCAAATGGCGCTCAACGGCGGCGATGGCTTCCATGCGGCGGCAGGGCAGGGCGAGTTGCGGTTGGCCGACGCGGCGGCGCAACTCGTCGTGCAGCAGCAGAGCGAGTTGCCAAGCGGCGAGCAAGACGCTTTGCCGCTGTGAATTGCCGGCTCCATAGTGCGACGGATCGAGGATGTGTTCCAATTCCGTGGCCGCGTCGTCGAAGCGGCGAGCGTGCGTGTGTGCGACGGCACGCCAGTAACCGACGGAAGGACGCATGCTCGGCTGCAAACGCAAGATGAGATCGAGCAGGCGATGCGCTTCGTCGAGTTGGGCGGCGGACGGTCCCGCTTGCAGCAGCAGCGAACCGGCCCGCTGCAAGCACAAATCGAGATCGACCAGAGCCAATGTTTGCGGATCGTTGGCAAGTTGATCGAGATCGAGCGAGCGATGCACGTCCCAGAAACCCTCGCGGGCTAGGCGATTGTTCGGATCGAGTTGCAAGGCGCGGCGGAACGCCTGCAAAGCGCGGCGATATCGGCCGACCCGCGTGTAACTGAGGCCGCGGAAAGCGTGCTTGAGGACGCGCAAGCCCGGCAGCACTTTCATCGTGTAGCCGAAATACACCAACAGCGGCAGCACGAACGCCAAGGAACGAATCTGCACGTAATCATCGGTCAATATGCCCAGACCCAGGCCGAGACTGGCGCAAATGAGGCCGATCTCGATTTCGGATTCTTCTTCGTGGCCGGCGAAGGTCAGCAGATAGAAAAACGGAATGCTGAGGAGGATCTGCACCGCGAAGACGGTTCGATCGTCGAGGCGGTATTGCTGGGCGAGATCGCCGAACTGACCGAGCCAGTAGAGCAATCCGCCGACCAGTCCGGCGGCCAGCACCAAAATCAGACCGATGCGCGTCAGCCGATGGCGCACCTGCCGCAACGCACCGAAGGCGAGTCCGGCAGCGGCGCCGCCGCCGAGCGTCGGCATAAACAATTCTTGGAGCCGCGGTTGCTCGCCGAGGAGTTGACGGACCCAAGCGATGCCGCCGAGCGTGCCGCCGAGGATGCCGGCATATACCAGCGTCGGACTCTCCAACAGCAAAAACAGCGTGAAAATCAGCAGCCGGCCGCGGATGCGATAACCCTCGCGCGCCTTGGCCAACCCCGCCACGATCAGGGCGAGGAGCAGACCGCCTCAGCGCCAACAGATTGACTCGCGCCAGAGCATTCCAGGCGTGTTGCGACATCGCCGCTTGCTGCAACGCGGCATACAGCACCAGGCCGAGGTAAACGCCTTTGAGGAGATATTCGGTTTGCAGCCAGCGCATGATGGTGCCGTCTCGCGGAAAGTACAATTGCGGTGGGTCTGATGTGAGGGTAACGAGTTCCGCGGCGGATGGGAAGAGGCGGGAATAACATTCGTTTAGCCGCGACCCGAAGGGGAGCGCGTGGCCCGCGCTCCCCTTCGGGTCGCGGCTAAACGGGGATAGGTTCAGCGGCGATTGCCGAACTCCAGCGTTTCCACGCGCGCCCGGCGGCGAAACTCCTCGAAGCTGATTTTTCCTCCTTTCGCCTCATCGAGCAGTTTCTTCGGCGCGGAGATAATCAATTTGACGGGCAGCGCCGGCACCGGCTTGGCGGCAGGGGCCGGCTTATCCTTCGCGTCCTCGGATTCTTTCCGGAGCGAGTGGATGTGACCCACCATCTCCTGGGCTTCCTCGTCCTGCCCCAAGGCAAGGAAACACTGGGCCATTTTACGATAGAGCCTCGCCGCCTCGTTCGGACCGGGACCGGGTTCGCGTGCCGCAGCCCTCCCAAACGCCTTTATCGCTTCCCCGTAATGCCCCTGCTTTTGATGCAGGTCGCCCAGCAACTCAAAATCACTGGCCTCCTCTCTGCGGTCGGAGCGGCTGGTATTCGTCTGTTTTGATACCGTTTTTGCCGAGCCTCCTGACCCTCCTCCTGCGGATTTCCGGGCCGAGGAGGGCGGATTGGTCTTATGCACGGTGATTACGATGGTCAAACTTTCGTTTTCGCCCAACTGCGAAAAGTGATGACCGTTCTCCGCCAGCACTTTCAGCAGAACATCACTCAAAGACGGCGGCTTGCTCGCTTCGGGCTTTTTTGGCTCTTCCTTTTCTTTGCGGACTTTTCGTTGGACACTCTCCCATTCGTCGGCGGGCATCAGAGTTATAGGCACAGACGCTGCCCAATCTCTGGCTGAACCGTCCGTCTCAACCTTCGCGGGCGGTTGCAACGAGGAAAGCGTGGCAGTGTAGATGACGCCTTGCCTCTTCAAGTAGACGCCCTCTAATGACCGGATGGGAATGACCGCAGGGTATATCATGCTTTGCAAGCCCAGCGACATACCGGACATGCCCCTCATCCCCCCTTGCATACCTGCCATTCCGCCTTGCATACCTACCATTCCGCCTTGCATACCTACCATTCCGGAGGTCTTCGACGGGTGCGAGGGGTAAAGTGGTTCCAATTTGCGATCCAGAATACGTCGCAAAATTTCGATGTCTTCATACATCTTGTCGTAGTTGGTCGAGTCTGTTCCAGGGAAGGCCGACAGTGGCGACGGTGCGGTTGAATTGGAGCCCGGCGCCTGCGACGACGGTAGCTGTTGAGCGTGCAGAAGACTAGGTGAGAAAACGACGACGGACAGGACCAACATAAGCCAACGTAAAATCATGGTTTCTCTCCTTTGCGTGTCAGAAGATAAAGGGCGGCCACATCTTGCTCAGCCGCGTTCCAACGCAGATCCGTCTGCGATTGGAGGGCGCGGACGTGTTCTTGTAGACGATCGATTCGTTCGGTGAAGCGTTGATCGCGGTCGTCGGCATCTTGCTTGAGGGCGTGGATCAATTCGCTGAGTACGTGCAGATCCTCTCGTAGGTCAGGCTTTCCAGCCTGACTTTGTGGGGCGGCAACGTCAGGCTGGAAAGCCTGACCTACGACAGAAGGCGCATCGCCCCAGCGCACGACGAACTGATTCGCTTGAAAACGAACCTCCAGGCGAAGGCCGAGCGCCAGCAACAACATGGCGGCAACAGCGCCCAGAGCGACGGCGACGCGCCGCCAGCGCCTCATCCTCCGCAACTGCCGTTCGGCCAGCGAGCGATGGAGTTGCGGCAGATTCACCTCGATATGCGGAACGGGAGCATCATCGAGCAAACGGCGGACGCTCCACAGCGCCTCGGCTTCGCGGCGGCAAGCGGCACAGCCGGCGAGATGTTCTCGCAACGCGGCGTCTTGCGGACTCGCTTCGCCGTAAACCAGCAACGGAAGGGCGGCGCGGACAGCGGTGCATTTCATCGTTCAGGCTCCGTGGGGTCATCGCACAAAGGCCGCAGACGCTCGCGCAATCGCTGCAAAGCGGCGTTGAAACGAGATTTAACCGTACTCGCCGGCGCTCCCAGCAGCCGAGCGATCTGCTCGAAACTCATCTCCTCGTAATGGCGGAGGATGAGAACAATACGCAGTGGCTCCGGCAGTTCGGCGACGGTGCGCGCGACCCATTGGCCGCGCTCGGCTTGTTCGCAGATTGCCTCCGGCGAAGAATCGACAGCGGCGGGTTCGATTTTGCCCAAAGCAAGCGGTTCCTTGCGGCGTCGCCGCAGGGCATCGCGGCCCACGTTCAAGGCGATCCGATACAGCCAGGGAGCGAAAGCCCCTGTTTCCCGATAGCGCGAACGGTGTTCGTAGACGCGCAGGAAAACCTCCTGGCACAGATCGGGGATCGGCTCTTCGCGGCCGACGAGATGGAAGAGGAAGCGGGCCACCGGCTGCTGCCAGCGGCGCACCAGCATCTCAAAGGCCGCGGGATCGCCGTTCCGCCAGTCCAGATCCGGTTCCATGCCCGCCTTGCTCGTGAGAACCATCGAGCCGTCCTTCTAAATAAACGGCGCGGCGAGCGGAATCGACGAAAAAAATTCACGGATCACAACGGATAGCGCTCGAATACCATGTAACCGGCCGGCACCATGCCCAGGCGTCGATACGTCTCCTGCGCGGCATGGTTGTCGCGCTCGACGTACAGCCGTAAGCCAATCACCTGCCCATCCGCCCGCGCCGCCCGATGGATATGCTCGAACAGGGCGCGGAACACGCCGCGCCGCCGCGCCTGCGGACGAACGTACACGCTTTGAATCCACCAAAACCAACCGTTGCGCCAATCGCTCCATTCCGTCGTGAACATGATTTGGCCGACGGCAACCCCGTCCTCCTCGGCGAGAAAGTAAATGCTCTTGCGCGGATCGGCCAAGCCCGCCGCCACGCCGGGCGCAAGCACGGTGACATCGAGCGTCTTGCCCTCGCTCTCCTCGGCCAGCAAAAGATTAAATTCGACGACGACGGCGGCGTCGGCGGGACCGGCTTGGCGGATCGAGAGCGGCATGGTTGCCTCATGGGGCGAAACTTCGTAACTTTTCCTTCACATAAAGGGCGTAGCTGATGGACCTCACTCGTTATATCCGCGACATCCCCGATTTTCCCCAGGCGGGGATTCTCTTCAAGGACATCACGCCCTTGTTGGCCGAGCCGCGCGCCTTCCAGTACGCCATCGATCGTCTGGCCGAGCATTACACCGGCAAAAACGTCGATGTCATAGCGGCGGTCGAAGCGCGCGGCTTTCTGTTGGCCGCGCCGTTGGCTCTGCGGCTGAGCAAGCCGCTGGTGCCGCTGCGCAAAGCCGGTAAACTGCCGTATCGGACCCACTCGCTGAGTTATGAGTTGGAGTACGGCAGCGCGGAGTTGCAGGTGCATGTCGATGCGGTGACGCCCGGAGCGCGCGTGTTGCTTATCGACGATCTGTTGGCCACCGGCGGAACTATGGCGGCGAGTTGTCAGTTGATCGCCAAGGCCGGCGGTCAGGTACACAGTTGCGCTTTTCTTCTCGAACTGATGTTTCTCGGCGGACGTGAGAAACTGCATCCGCATGAGGTGTTTAGTCTGCTTCGGTATTAAGGAGCGAATCACCCGGCAGCTTACGCTGCCGGTTCGCCGACGACTCCACCGGCGAACCGGCAGCGTAAGCTGCCGGGTGGCTGAACAATTAATCTGGTGAGTTGACCATGCCCGAACAAGTTCGCTGTCCATCGTGCGAAGCGGCGCTGCGCGTGCCGGATACGCTTCTGGGCAAAAACGTGAAATGCCCGAAATGCCAAACCACCTTCCTCGCCGAGATGGAGGAACCAGAGCAGCCGAAAGGAATCGTCCGCGAACCATCGTCGTCGGCGCGGCGTTCGAGAGTGCCGGACCCCGCCGAGGACGAGGACGAGGAAGAACTTCCTCCCGAAGAGGAGGAGGAAGATCGTCCGCGTCGCCGTCGCCGTCGTCGCCGGGGCGGGCGTGTGTCGGCTAAAGCATTATCGGCTGTTGCAGGTCCAGCCATCGCACTGATGGTTGTGGGCGGTTTGGCCATTGCTCTTTGCATCGTGAGTGTGCTGCTGAACATGCTTGGTGTCGGCCTGATGGCGGCTGGCCCCGCTCCGAAAGGCATGGGGCCACAGAAACCCGACCTCGCCATCCAAGCGGTCGCCGGTGTCGGCAGCGCCATCTTCGGCCTCTGCTATTGGAGCATTGTCCTAGTGGGCGCCGTGAAGATGAAAAACCTCTCCAGCTACGGCTTCGCCATGACGGCCTGCATCATGGCCATGCTGCCTTGTAGCCTTTGTTGTCTTCTGGGGTTGCCCTTCGGCATTTGGGGCTTGGTGGCTCTGAATAATCCTGCGGTCAAGGATGCTTTCTCGTAATTCGTTCGATTCGGTGACTGCGATGGCCACGATTGACTTCGACAAAGCGGGCGGATTGATTCCGGCAATCGCCCAGGACGCCGACAGCGGCGCCGTGCTCATGCTGGCGTGGATGAACCGTGAAGCCTACGAGGAAACCCAACGCACGCGCCGCGCCGTCTACTTCAGCCGCAGCCGCAATCGTCTGTGGCGCAAGGGCGAAGAGAGCGGACATTACCAGGAAGTCCGCGACATCCTCATCGATTGCGATGCCGACACGATTTTGCTCAAGGTACGTCAAATCGGCGGCGCCGCCTGTCACGAAGGCTACCAAAGCTGCTTCTTCCGCCGCGTCGAGGGCGACGACGTCAAGGTGATCGCCGAGAAAGTGTTCGATCCCAAGGAAGTCTACAAAAAATGAGTCAAGCGATCCTTAAACTCGGCATCCCGGCCGGCAGTTTGCAAGAGGCGACGGCGGATCTGTTCCGCAAGGCCGGCTACAAAATCACCTACGCCAGCCGCAGTTATTATCCCGCCATCGACGACCCCGAAATTCAGTGTACGCTGATCCGCGCGCAGGAGATGCCGCGCTACGTCGAGGATGGCTCGCTCGATTGTGGATTAACCGGCTACGATTGGATTCTCGAAAACGACGCCAAGGTCGCGGAAGTGGCGGAGTTGATTTTCAGCAAAGTGAGCCGCCGGCCGGTGCGCTGGGTGTTGGCGGTGCCCAACGATTCGCCGGTGCGCATGGTGAAGGATCTGCAAGGCAAACGCATCGCCACGGAGGTGGTCAACCTGACGCGCCGCTGGTTGGCTGAGCGCGGCGTGACGGCGCACGTCGAATTTAGTTGGGGCGCCACCGAAGTCAAACCGCCGCGCCTCGCCGATGCCATCGTCGAAGTGACGGAGACCGGCAGTTCGCTGCGGGCCAACAATCTCCGCATTGTCGAGGAATTGCTGCAAAGCACGACGCGCTTCATCGCCAACGACAAAGCCTACGCCGATCCGTGGAAGCGCGAGAAAATGGATGATATTGTGTTGATGCTGCGCGGCGCCATGGCCGCCGAGGGCAAGGTCGGCTTGATGATGAACGTGCGCCAGGACGACTTGAAAGCGGTGTTGGCGATCCTGCCGGCTCTGAAAAATCCGACCATTTCCTCCTTGTCGGATTCGCAATGGGTGGCGGTGAACACGATCCTCGATGAAACCGTTGTGCGGCACATTGTTCCGAAGCTCAAGCAAGCCGGAGCGTGCGGCATCGTCGAATATCCGCTCAACAAGATCATTGAGTGACGGATCATTAATGCTCCTCAATCCATGCTTGCCGTAAGTCCGGCTCCACGATCAGACGACGCCCTTCCAAAATGCCTCCGTGGAGACCCAGAATAATACGATTGTCGATGGTCTCGTCTTCCTCGAATTGTGCCAGGATGCGAGTGCCAGGAAGAAATTGGCACCCTTGTTCCACGTCGAATGCTTCAAGAAAGACACGACCGATCCTGCAACGTCTCGTTCCGCCTGTCCTTCCACTAAGGTTGGCGACCCAGGAAGCCGAGAGCCGTTCCGGGGGTAACGTCAGCCACTCGATGTCTCCGGCGAATCGCTTCCAGCTCAGATGTGGGAAAACGCTCAAGGGAGCGCCGGTGTCGATAATGCCATCGGCGAGGTGGCGAGCCTTGCGTCCGACCCGCAGAAGCGCGAACAGGGGGAGAAAGGGAAGAATAATTGGCGTCCGCGACGCATCAAAAACGGTTTCCGGCGAGGTTCGCTGCGATTGCCGAACATACACGCGGATGCGAGCCACGGCGGATCTCCTCTCGCTGATTCCCTACCATCGGTCGATGTAGACGATTACGAACCGCTCGGCATCCATCTGATGCTTGAGGGCCAGGTATTCTCGGAGGAGGTCCGGGTCATAACTACTGCCCCAGATTTTCTGCTGGTAGACCGCAACGTGTTTGCCGGCATACTCATCGAATACCCCTTCGTCTCGACCTTTCATAATCCAACGCCATTCCTCCAGGAGTTCTTCCGGGATGGGTGGAGTGAGCGTATCGCTCGGCTGGGGCGGGGTAAGCGGAGAACTTCCTTCCGATGAACACATTTCTGCATGAGTCGAGTCCGACATGCGCGCCTCCGAAAGAGAAACGAGACGGAGAAAACGAAGTTGATTTGCTCAAGGTAACAGATCGGCCACCGAGATGCTAGACTGCGGAGCGGCCAGCAGCGACACCATGTCAGTCGGATCGAGGATGGTTCGCGTGGCATTCGCGGATGGCGGAATGGTTCACACTTCCAAGCCCACGGCACGCATCAGCGCCAGGGCGTTGCTGTGCCGCACGACACCGGCTTGCAGCCGATAATCGAACTTCATTTCACCGTTCTCGAAGTGATCGGCGAAGTGGACGTTAACGGCCCGTGAACCCAGCCGATCGGCAATGTGCGTCAGCGATAGATCGTGCGTCGTCACCAGACCGAGCGCTCCTGCTTCGACGAGTCCGCGAACGATGGCCTCGGCGCCGAGACGGCGATCGTGCGAGTTGGTGCCGGCGAAAATCTCATCGAGCAAGAACAACAGCGGCAGCGAACTGCGCGTCAGATCGACGATTTGCCGTACGCGCAGAATCTCGGCGTAGAACCGCGACCGGCCTTGCTGAAGCGAATCCTGAATGCGCAGCGTGGCTCCGATGGCCAACGGCGAAAGGCGCAAGCGACGCGCCCGCACCGGCGCTCCCGCCAAGGCCAACACCGCGTTGATGCCAGCCGTGCGCAAAAACGTACTTTTACCGGACATATTCGATCCGCTAACAATCAATATGCGCGGGCCGTTTGCCAGACTCAGATCATTGCGAACACAGCGCGACGCCGGCAATAACGGATGTCCCAGCTGCTCGCCGTCGTAGCAGGGAGCGCCTTCGGCGGTGATCTCCGGAAAGGGATCGTCGGGGTTCTCGTAGGCGTAGGCGGCCAGCGCGCACAGCGCCTCGAACTGGCCGACGACCGCCAACCAGCGAGCGATGGCAGGCCCGGCGACGCCGCGCCATTGCTCGATGGCATGAGCCATTTGCGTGCCCCACAGAAGCAGATACGCCAAGGGCATGAACAATTGATTGCGCCGCGAATGCAGCAAATCGAGGAGATTGCCTAGCTGGGCGATGCGCTCTGAAGGCGGGATGTGTCGGCCGCTGTGCGGATGAGCGGTCGTGTCCAGCGCGGCGCGTAACTCACACAAGCGCGGTGCGGTGAAGGCGGCGCGTTCCAAGCGTGCCAGCACGTTCGACAGCAAGGCGAGATCGCGGCCGCGGCGCTCGACGGCGGCGAGTACGCGCTGGACGCGGCCGAAAAACCAGCCGGCGAAACTCAATTGCACCATCAGCAGAAACGCGAACGGCAACGAACGCATTTCTACAAAGAAGTGACCGAAGGCCGTGCGAGGATCGAGTAGGCCGAACAGCGTCAACAACCATCCGGCCAGGGCCGTCGTGGCCAGCAAACCCAACCCCAGCGCCGCCCAGCGTGGCCAGCGCGCCGTCAACAGAGGCGCTCTGCGCTCCCCAAGCGGCCAAGGCGTTGAAATCGACGCCGGCCGGCACGTCGCCGCCCAGCAGAGCCAGATCCTCACGCAGATCGAGAAGAGGACGCAATTCGGCGACGGCGGCCTGACGCGCGCGGATCTCCTCCGGCGCCGCCGCATGCAACAGCCAAGAAGCCAGCGTGTCCTCGCCGGTGCGCGTGCGCGCCGTGCAGAGCAACTCGAACAAGGAACCCGTGCCGAACAGATCGAGATCGCCCGCATAAGGGTGAGTATCGTCGTGGAAGCGCGAACCGTTTTGGCCGCGCCCCCGCCAGTCGTCGCGCAGACGCGCCAAACCATTTTCGTAAAAGGCGACGGCCCGCAACGATCGGTGCCAAGCGCGAGTGATTCGTTCGTGGTAAAACAGCAGAACCGAGTACAGCAGAATGGGCGGCAGCAGCCACCAAGCAGACAGCCAATGCGCGCCGAAGGCGAGCAAGAGCAGCAGCATTTCAACGAGGAAGACGAGTACGCGCGCATTGCCGGCGAGGCGTTCTTGCCAAGCAAGTTGGAGAGTACGAGAGCGGCGCTCCTCCAGACGCCGCGCGTATTCTTTCGCCGGCGGCGAGGGGGAGGCTTCGGACGATGGCGGCGACATGGTTTGCACAACTTCTCCCGTTCCATGACTGCAGCCGACAACTCCTTTCGGACACCATATTGCAAACGAGCAGAGACGGCAGCGCCGGTCATCAAGAGTTGCTGAAGACATAATTCCAAAAATCCGCTGCCGACGACAGGGAGCTTGAACGTGAGAAGTCGAACCGGGGGAACGAGCCATGATTACCGTTGGCGAAGATCAGTCGGGGAGCATGACGGCCTCGCCGCCGGCGCGGCTGGCCAAGGCGGGCAGCACCGAAACAGCGGAATAAGCGAGAAAATGAGCCGAGCCATCGGCGAACAAAAAGAACGCGCCGCCGATGTGCGGACTCCAAAAGTGAAACATATCGCACTGATTGTTCAAACGGCCGGGCGCGAATGAATAAATGCCCGCGCGCACGAGCCGCGCGTCACGGGCAACAGGTTAGGTTCCTGTACACCCAACACCACATCCGCCGAGCCGCTGAAACGCTGGCCGACGCCCGCATACCACCAACCGTACTGAAAATTCGTGCTGGCCGGACGCTCGCCGGCCAACAGCGTATTGCTGGTGCCGTCCGTGATGTCGGCCAAGCGCACCGCCGAGTCGCGGAACAGGACGCCGTCTCGGCTGTATAGATTCTGTCCTTCGACGCCCAGGTAACAGTTCAGAGCGACGTAAAACTTATCGATGGGAGCGAGTTGCAGTTGCTGGGCGCGTGGGTCGGCGGGACAGGCGAAGATCGGCATAACGGTGGCCAAGCCGATGTGCGGCGGATTGTTGAACGGCGAGGGCGATTGTCGATAGGCGGCCACAGTGGCGTTCCATAGGTTGCCTTGTTCGATGTAGGGCAAGAGCATGGTCAGCCAACTGGCGAAGCGATAGGGTTGGTTTTTGACCAATAGCGAGCGCATGCCGGGCGGCAAGCTGCCCATGACATCGTGATACTGATGAGCGGCGAGGCCGATTTGATGCAGATTGTTGGCGCACTGGATGCGCGCCGCCACATCGCGCACCTTCTGCACCGCCGGCAACAGCAGTGCCAACAAGACAGCGACGATGGCGAGGACGACCAACAATTCCAGCAGCGTCAAGGCGTGGCGGCGCTCGCCGTATCGCAGGAGGATTCTCATGATGCGGACTCGTGGGTGGCGCTTTGGACAGTGATTTCCAATGACCGAATACCCGTTGCTTCTTCGACGTAGATCGTGGCGTGCTGTTCAAACTCCTCGCTGACCGGCGTGAAGGTTAACGTGGCGATGATTTCGCTTCGGGGAGGAACGGCGGCGGGCAAGTCAGTGAGTTTCGGACCGAAACTCAATTGAGCGTTTCAACAAGTTTCGGCACCCAAAATCCGCCGTGGTGAGGAAGAAATATTCCGAAGGATGAAAGCGGCATGGAGTTTTTTCCCACTTCCCGCGCCGAAAACAATCTGCTCCGGTCTATCGACGATCCAAACATCGCCCGAAAGTTGTTCATTCCAATACGACCATCCTGCGGCGAGGAGCAAGCCAGAAATCAGCATTCCCCAGCCAAATAAAAACGGCACACGCTTATTCATGGCATCACCCGATCAAAAGGCTCCCTAGATTTTCGCGGAGTTTGCCACCGTATGGCGGCGTTTGAGTCGGGCGAAAAAGATAGCCAACATTGCAGCAGCGATAGCTGCCGCCAGTAGCCACAACCAGGTATGCGACGGGGGTGGCGTCGGAGAACCCATCGGTTCGGGTAGCCCAAAAGCACTTAACCCTACCGTGCCATCAGGAGTCGATTTTTTTCGATATTTCCACTCATGATAGTTGCAAATCCATGCAGCATGCCTGTCACCCTTATCGCGCATTACAAAGGTGATGGTGTTCCGGACAGGAACGGGTAAGTCACCATCGTTGGGTCCATAATCAACCTTGCCAAGCGCTTTCCCAGACCAGATATCTGCCTCGTATGAATCGACGCGATAGTGATTATTCGGATCGAGCCACACTGTCATGTGAGAAAACCATCGGTTCTTTCCACCATCAGGCGGGCGATAAGAACAATCCATACACATTCTCTTCGTTCCACTCTGTTGTTCCTCGTGTAAAGCAAGAATGGAAAAACCTGGCTCTTTTAACCATACGTTAAGCGGCTTAAATTGGGCATTCCAAGGGACCGTACATCCGTGATGATCATTCATCTCTTGGAATAATTGTCTGTCAAAATCCGCACTAGGTGTGCCCAGATAATCTAGCAAATATGGCGCATCATGATCTCTTCGCGAAAGGGTAAATGCGTATTGTTTGTTCTTTCCCCTCACAATTTCAAATTGGGGAGGCATCGCAACGTATGTAGTGCTGCTCATCCAAAGGGACATCCCATCAATAAAAAATTTCCCGCTTTGAGGCAAAGGTTGTTTTCCGCTAGAGGTGGGCGGATGGCGTAGCGTAAAACTAACTTCCAAATGGGATCCGGCTTCTTCAAGGATTTTCCAATGCTTAAGCATATCCTCAAGCAGTTCCTGGTTCCCTTGCGTCCTCGCGGCCGTAACCATAACTAGAAACAAGCTAAGAAGAAAACAATAAATTTTCGATAGTCGCATAACACTACTCCAGCATATTAGTCAAATTTGCATCAGGCAGAGGAGGAATCCTTAGTTCGATCCCCTTGCCTGATGCAGTCTAACGAAAAGAAGGGTGTGCGTCCCAGTCAAATAATCACGCCTTACTGCTTCTTGACTTGTTGGCAGTCACAGTTGTTACCTGAAGGCTGACAGGAGCAAACATTGACGCAACCGTTGGCAAGCCCGCAACTTGTCAACTCCATACAATCCGAATTCATCAAATCCTTACATTCTTGCCGCATGGCACATGTCGTTGGATCACACTTCGGAGCCGCCAAGCACAAATTCAAGCAGTTCTGATCGTTGCCGCATGCTATTTGGCAGCAAGTGTTCTGACAGGTCGGATCGTCGTTGCAATCCATAGAACAACAGCCAGGGACGCATCCTGCCATGCACAGTTGACACGCTGGATCGTTGGGGCCATTGGTGCATTCAGTCTGGCACTGCGAACTGCACTTACTGGAACAATCCGAGCCAGCATCCGCAAACGCATCGTCCGGCACCGTCAGCGGCACAAGCACCGCCAACGCCATCGCCACGCTGGTGCAAAACCACGAACTCAGAGAATACAAGCGAGACATGACCAAATCCTTTCGTGTAAAGAAACCCAGAAGCCGTCAAGACTCAAAGATTCACTCACTACCGTCCTCTTCCCGCAACTGACGCACTGGATTCTTTCCTGGCTCGACCTGTCATGCGAAAATTGACCCGTCGAATGCCCTCGTCATGGACCAGCAGACCCAGTCGCCGCGTGAACAGCCCCGCCGTCTGCGGCATCCTCGCTGCCACCGTGATCGTTCTCGACTCGCCCGGCGGAATCGTAACGGGCAGACCGCCCGCGATTCTGCACGTTCAGTCCTTCGTCCCGCCAATCAAGCGAATTGCATGATCGTTACGGTTGACGACCTCGACTACCGCCTCGCGCTCTTCTCCGGCATCGCCTGTACCAACATCGACCAATCGGGGATAAAGGGAAATGCGTTCGCCGCGGATATGAGCCAGGGCATTATCGGAGGAACCGTAGAACAAGGATCCCAAACCGACAAGCAATGCCAGCACCGCAGCCGTCCCGACCACGCCTCCGACGGCAGGAAGAAGGTTCGCCACGATCAGCCATGGTTGTCGCCGCACTGCCATCAAGTCGGGACGGCTCAGAATCAGGGCCAGTAAGACGGCGAGATCGATACCGAAGGCGTACCAAGGGCTGACCGACAATTTACCGAAACAGCCGCATGAAGCGCGGCCAATCCAACCCTGATAAGCGCTGACGGCGGCAAACACTGCGAAGACGAGCAGAGCAGTCGCCCACGAGCCGAGCGGCTTCTTGCCCCACAACAGCCACACCGCCAGGAAGATTTCAAACTCGACAATGCCGATTTGAAAGGCGGGCGCGATGAACAAGCCCATACGGCCGACCGGATCAACGGCCATCCCCATGAGTTTCAGCCCCGCCGCTGCGAGCAGCAATACCCCCAGAAGCCGAGATACCAAGGAGTAAGACAAACGGTGCAACATCTCGATCTCCACCGGGCGACAACGAGGGCGAGATGAGATGAGATGAGATGAGATGAGATGTATCCTCTTCTTTCGTTCGCGTCAAGAGATGTTTGTATTTTTATTTCACAAGATTTTTCAGACAGCCTACCTCCGTTATGTCGATGGCGATTTCGTCGCCTTTTTCCAGCGTGAAATGATCCGGCGGCACGATGCCGGTGCCCGTCAGCAAGATAACGCCGTCGGGAAAATCGTTCTCGCGTCCCAGCCAAGACACGAGATCCTCCAGGGAGCGTTTCATCGCCGCGAGGCTGGTCGAACCATCGAACACCACTGTGCCGCCGCGCGCGATGATCAAGCGAATCGTCACGCGCTCCGGCGGCGGCAGTCCGCCGGCCAACGTGATGACCGGACCCAACGAACACGAGCCGGTGTAAACTTTCGCTTGCGGCAAATACAGTGGATTTTCACCCTCGATGTCGCGCGAACTCATGTCGTTGCCGATGGTGTAACCGACAATCTTCATCCGCGGCGACACAACCAGCGCCAGTTCCGGCTCCGGCACGTTCCAGCGGCTGTCATGGCGAATGCGCACAGCCGCTCCCGGTCCCACGACGCGTCGCGGCGTCGCCTTGAGGAACAGTTCCGGGCGCTCGGCGTTATAAACGAGATCGTAGAAGCGGGCCGCTCCCGCGGATTCGCGTTCGCGCGCTTCGCGGCTGCGTTTGTAGGTGACGCCCGCCGCCCACACTTCCTGGTCGTCAAGCGGCGGCAATAATTGCACGCTGTGCAGCGGCACGCCGGCCTCGCCAGCATCGAGCGAGGAAGCCAGGAGCGCGGCGGGATCGTCGGCGTGCAGATAATCGCTAAGTTTCTTCGGTCCTCCTCGGCGCGGGAAGAAGACCCGCCCCTCGTTGACGATGCCGGCCTCGGCTTCACCCGTCGCTCGCCGCACTTTGCACAGCTGCATGATTGCTCCTTTTTGCCCTCGCTTGCGGTTGCTGTAGCCCTTATCCTAGTGTTTTCGGTACATGAAGGGCATGAAAAGCCGCCAGGCGAGGAAGATGCTTCCATGCGAACCAGACGAGGCTTTCTGAAACGGTCGGCCGCCCTCGGTGCGGCCTTGCTTTCCTCATCGGCATTGACGGCCGATAAGCCGAAGTCAGAGGAAAAAGCTATCCCTATTATCCTCGATACGGACATCGGTACCGACGTGGACGACGCCTTCGCGTTGGCATTGATTCTCGCCAGCCCCGAACTGGATCTGCGCGGCGTCACCACGGTCGGCCGCGATCCACAGACGCGGGCTCGGATGGTGTGTCGATTTCTCACCGCGATGAAACAAGGCGATATCCCCGTGGCGGCGGGAGCGGCGCCGCAGCCGGATGAGGAGATCGAAAAACAAGGACGCTACGCCAACCCTGCCGGCGACCGCCGCCGTGCGTCTCAGCCCGTAAAAGAAAGCGCCGTCGAATTTCTTTACCAACAACTCAAGGCGCGGCAAGGTGAATTGACGTTGTTGACCATTGGCCCGCTGACGAACATCGCGCGTTATTCCGCGAGCATGACGATTGCAAACCGTGGATCAAACGCATCGTGATGATGGGCGGCTCGGTGCGCGCCGGCTACAAGGGCCGAGCGCCGGCCGAGCCGGAGTGGAACATCAAGTGCGACATCGCGGCGGCCAAAACCGTGTTCGCTGCGGGCGTGCCGCTCGTCGTCGCTCCGCTCGACGCCACGACGATGCTGAAACTGGAAGAGCCATTGCGACGGCGCTTGTTCCAGGCCGAGACGCCATTGACGCGACAAGTGCAGGCACTCTATCGCCTGTGGGGCGCGACGACGCCGACGTTGTACGATCCGGTGGCGGTGATGCTGTGCTTCGACGAGCGTTTCTGCACGATGGAGGATCTTCGACTCGAAGTGGATGACAAGGGCATGACGCGAATCGTCAAGGGTACGGCCAACGCGCGAGCGGCCACGGCGATCCGCGGCGCGGATTTCCTCAAGTGGTATGTGGATCGTGTGGCTTCGGCGGGCGAGAAGACGAAAAGCAAGGGAAAAAATAACCGTACGGTTTTCCTCTGGCAAGTGATGAAGCCGGCCATGATAATATTATCTGGGCATTGCGCCGCCACGAACTAGCCCTGGATATTGCCCCCACGGACATAATAGGACGGACCATTCGTGGCGGAAAATCTTCCCAAGAAGATCGACAAGCAAATAGGTAAGGCGGGATTGCCCAGAGGCGGCAGCATCCCTTTCCTCCCACAGCTGGACAAGAACAAACGCGGACAACCGATCATCAAAAAGGCCACCGTCCAGCATGGCCCGAAAAAAGGGAAAAAGGGATTTGTCGATACCAAGGGACGAATATGGATAAAGGACCGAGCCCACGCGGGCGATCCGGACCATTGGGACGTGCAAGAAGACGGTGGCAAGAAGTATTTCCGCGTCGATCCGAACGGTAATCTGCTGCCCTAGCACATTATCCCTATTCGGCGACCATCAGAGCAAGGGGACGAGAGATGCCTGTGCGGAGAAAGCAACGGGAGCAACCCGAAAACGATAACGAGAGTCTCGGCCTGATGGCGAACGGTTCTTCGGGCGCGTGGGCGGTTGCCGTAGATGAAACCACGAAGGGACCGGATCGCTGGTTTGTCCAACTCGAAGGTCCGTCCATCTACTTTTCGTTTGAGATTCCTTCACCCGACATGATTTTCAAGGCACTCGACTTCCTCAGAGGGCACTCGTCGCCCCCAGAGCCGCACGCCAGCTCCTCCGCGGAGAACGGCTCGTTAGTCCTTGGCAAGCATCGACAAACCCCTGTGATTCTTAACCGCGACGATGAGTACAGGGATCGCTATTTCCTCGTGGTAGAGCAAAAGGCCGATCTCGTGGTGCGCTTCACGATTGCCGGAAAGGACTTGAAGGACATTACGGAGGCACTTCGTCAAGCGACGGAAGACCTTGAAGAGGATGGCGAGAAAAGACCAAAAGATGTCAAGAAACTTTTTGGGTAGAGAAAGTATTAAAATGTTCCTGGGACTTTTTCCTAACCGATATTGTACGATCCGGTGGCGGTGATGTTGTGTTTCGAGGAGCGTTTCTGCACGATGGAGGATCTCCGGCTTGAAGTCGATGACAAGGGCTTGACACGAACCGTCAAAGGCACGGCCAACGCGCGAGCGGCTACAGCCATCCGCAGCGCGGATTTCCTCACATGGTAGGTGGATCGCGTGGCCTCGGTGGGCGAGAAGACGAAAAGCAAAGAGAAAAGTAAACGTAGATTATGCGCACAATACAGATGAATAACTCATTAAGTGAAAGGGTGAGAACCAATGGAAATTATTTTCAATCTTGCCTCGGCTGGCAATACGAGTAATCCGTGTTTGTTCATACTCCAGAAAAAAGGATATAAATTGAAACTGCTAAATCTAGAGAGCGAGCGATGTTTATATATTGGTTTTAAGGAAGGGCGTCAATTCGTGGGCGACTCGGCGGAAGAACTTCTAGGACTCGTCACATTATGGGAACACTTTGGTGATGATTGGCGGGCAAAAGCTGCGAATTTGCCTGACCTTTACGACAATATTCCTGTCGAAGATGAGGCGGAGTGAGCATGACGATATCATGACGAGCGGCGAGGATGCCGATCGTACCGGCGCTCGCCACTTCTGGCCAGGAGCGGACGGTGAAACTAACGGAAAGATTCACTGAAACGGCCAATATGGTTTGAGTGAGAAATTCTCATGCCGAGATATTTCGCAATTCTGACAATTATTCTATTACTTGGCATGGTGCTTACGCGAATCTTGCTCCTGAAAAGACGCGGGATAAAAGCGATACATTTCGGGAATATAGACAAGAAGGATTTCTTGATTCCCCCATTCGCTTTTTTCTATTTCTATATCGTGTTCGCCGCTGCATTTCGTTTTCCTTCCGTAAGCACGCAGGAGTTCTTTCATTCGGAGGCAGTATCATGGATCGGCGTGTTCTTTTGCTTTGCAGGATTATTGCTCTTATTATGGAGCCTTGTTTCTTTCAGGCAGAGCTTTCGTGTCGGCATTGATATAGACCGTCCCGATAAACTTATAACGACTGGCGTTTTTGCTTACAGCCGCAATCCCACCTATGTGGCATTTGCGATTGTCTTAATTGGCCAATTTCTGCTTTTTTCCAATTGGATATTATTGGTATATCTCGGCGCGGCTATATGGCTATTCCACCGTCAGGTACTACGTGAAGAAGAATATCTAAAAATTCATTACGGACCTGAATACTCGGAATACTGCAAACGAGTAAGGCGGTATTTCTGAGAGGAGGCAGAGTCGCATGGCGATGAGATGGCGCGCGGCGGGGTTGATGATAGTGCTGGCGCTGGCCGCGCCTGGCTGGGTGCGGGCGGCGAAACTGCCGGAAGGGTTCACCGAGACGGCCGTCGTCACCGGCATCAATGGCGCGACGGCGATGGACTTCGCACCCGATGGTCGGCTGTTCATTTGCGAGCAAACCGGAGCGCTGCGCATCGTCAAAAACGACCTTCTGCTGCCATTGTCGTTCGTCACCGTCAAGGTGGATAGTAGTTGGGAACGCGGTCTGCTCGGTGTGACATTCGATCCACATTTCGACAAGAATCATTATGTTTACGTGAATTACATTTCCCCCAATCCGTATCCGCATCATCGCCTTAGTCGTTTCACGGCGGACGGCGATCGCGCCGTTGACGGCAGCGAAGTCATTCTCTTCGAGGGCGACAATCAAGAAAAACTCGGCGGCGGCGTTAAGAACGGCCATCAGGGCGGTGCCATTCACTTCGGCAAGGACGGCAAACTCTATGTCGCCATCGGCGATCAGACGGCGGGACGCCGGCGCAGGATCTCAAAACGCTGCAAGGCAAAATCCTGCGTCTCAATGCCGATGGCAGTATCCCCGAAGACAATCCGTTTTATCGCCAAACGACCGGAAAATATCGATCCATCTGGGCGCTGGGACTGCGCAATCCATTCACGTTCGCCTTTCAGCCGGGCAGCGGCCGCATGTTCATCAACGACGTTGGCGGCGCCAATGAGGAGATCAACGTCGGCGCGGCGGGAGCGAATTACGGTTGGCCGACCGCGGATCACGGGCCGACCCGCGATCCGCGTTTCCGCGGCCCGATCCACTGGTACAAGGAAAGCTCCATCGCCGGCGGAGCGTTTTACAATCCGCCGCGCCGCCAGTTCCCGGCAAAGTACGTCGGCAAGTATTTCTTCGCCGATTTCAAGCAGGGTTGGATTCGCACCCTCGATCCCGACCATCCCGCGGACGTGCGCGATTTTCTCAGCGGCCTGGGCAACCTGAGCGTGGTGGACATCAAGATCGCGGCGGACGGCAGCCTGTATTATCTGCGCCGCTTGGCCTGGGTGCGCGACAAGGATTATCAGGCGAATACCGGCGTGCTGTACAAGGTCCGCTACAGCGGCGCGGAAGCGCCGGCGTGCATCGCCGCCGAGCCGGTCGATCAGCGCGTCAGCGTCGGGCAACCGGCGACGTTCCGCGTCCTTGCCGGCGGCGGCGCGCCGCTGCATTTCCAATGGCAACGCCAAGACCGCGACATCGCCGGAGCCATTCAAGACACCTATACGTTGCCGACAGCGATGGGGACAGACAACGGTGCGCGCTTCCGCTGCATCGTCCGCAATGCCTATGGCAAAGCGATCAGTCGAGCCGCGAACTTGACCGCGATTCCCTCTTTCGATGACATCGAGAGTGAAGGATTCGAGGGCGTGCGAGTTACGCCGCAGGCGGGGAAGTATACGGGAGCCGTGATGGTGCGGCTGACGCCGCGCGAAAACGCCGTATCTCTCCGCTACACCACCGATGGCAGCGAGCCGGACATTCGCTCGTCGGTGTATCGCCTTCCGTTCCTCGTCGAGCAAACGACAACGGTGCGCTTCCGTCTCTTCCATGGCGATCGGCCATTTGGACGCATCGGCCAAGCCGCTTTCATCATCGAGGGGAAAAAGCCTTACGGTTTTCCTTATCGTGAAACGGTGTCAGGTCTGCGCGTGCCGTGGAGCATCGAGAAAGCTCCGCCGCTGCTTTCGCAAGCAGGACTATTCGCATCGCTTATCGATCTAAAACCCCAAAACGGCCTCCTTCCCTACACAGTTAACGTGCCCTTGTGGTCCGACGGCGCGGCGAAACGGCGCTGGATGGCGCCGGCGCAGTCCGATTGTCTTCACGCCGGAGGGCGAGTGGACGTTTCCCGCCGGCACGGTGTTCGTCAAGCATTTCGACTTGACGATTGATGAACGCCAACCCGAGCGCAAACGCCGGTTGGAAACGCGCCTGCTGGTCGTGGACGGCAGTGGCAACGGCTACGGCGTCACCTACAAATGGCGAGCGGACGAGCGTGAGGCGGATCTATTGCGCAACAGTCTCCGCGAAGACATCGTTATTCGGACAACAACCGGCACGCGGGCGCAGACGTGGTATTATCCCAGCCCCGCCGATTGCTTGACTTGCCACACCGCCGCCGCCAAATTCGTCCTCGGTGTGAAAACGCGGCAGCTGAATGGACCGTTCACTTATCCCGCTACCGGCGTCACCGACAATCAACTCCGCACCTGGAATTACCTTGGATTGTTCTGGCCGCGACTCGACGAGAGCAAGATCGCCGGTTTCCCCAAGCTGACAGCTCTCGATGACAACATGGTGTCACTGACCGATCGCGTTCGCTCCTATCTCGATGCCAACTGCGCTAACTGCCATCGACCGGGCAACATTGTGCGGGCGACTTTCGACGCGCGTTTCGAGACGCCGCTTCTTCGACAGGGGCTGCTCGATGCGCCGACCGTCAGCGACAGTTTGAATCTGTCGGACCCGCGTCTCATCTCCTGCGGCGACGTTGGGAGATCGATGATGGTCCAACGGATGAAGCGAGCGGACAACTATCGCATGCCGCCGCTGGCCAGCACTCTCCCCGATCGCGCCGCTCTCAACGTCCTGGAGCAATGGATCAAGAGCGAGACGGCACTACCTCCGCCGCCACGAAAACGCGAATAGTCCATAAAACCTTGCCCACCCGCAGCTCCCGCAAGGAAGTGATTGTCCCTTGCGGGAGCTGCGGGTGGGCAGGCAATACGCTAGATGGGGGCGTGAAAACGACACGGCTTTTGCTAAAATCAGCTTTAGCGTGGGGAACTATTCCGTCCCCGCCGCCTCCGCGCGGCGGACACTTGCGGATCGACACTCATGGACCGCCAAGCCGAACAGGCCGCTTTCGCTAAAGCCTGCGCCTATCTCAATTACAACAAGGCCGCCAAGTGGACCGCCTTGGCGTCGGCGGCCGGAACCGGCGTCGTCTACGTCGCCTTGCTTCTCGTACTCTGGCTGTTCACCGATTTGCTGGTTTATCGGGGCCGGCTGCCGACTTATCACAGCCTAACACCGTTGCAGCAAACCCGCTTCCACCGCGAATGGAACGGACTGAATCTCGAGGAGCGACAACAACGCCTACAAGCCATCGGGGTGAAGGATCGTATCCAACAGATAGCCGAAGTGAAGCCCGATGAGGCGAACGCGCCGCGCGATGACGTGCGGATGATTTGGTGCGCCCAGGTCCGTCACATCATCGCCGAGCGCATCGGCGTCGATGCCTTGGCGGCCAGCGAAGGGCTGGATCAAGTCGATTACAATGCGGATGTGGGCATCACCAGCCTTATGGTCCGCTCGGCGACGGATGGCCGCATCACCACGCCGGTATTGGCCGCGCTGGCGCGGGGGGTGCCGTGGATGCGCAACGCCCGCGGAGGCGGACTCATCTCGCCGTATCTCATCGGCCTGTTGCTGACCGGCATCGGTTTGGGCATCCTCGGCGCGGCCCTGGCGCTGCTGATGCGCGAGATGGCCGCGCGGGCGACCATCGAGGCGGCCACGCGCTGCACCGCGCCGTCTATCATCACACCTTCCGTCTGGGCACGCTGGCTTTCCGGGCGCTGGGACCGACTGAGGCAGTGAGCATCTTCGCCCGTCACATCGAGGCCGTCCACGATGCCATGCTCACGCGCCTGACCGTCTTTTATCGCGCCCCCATCAAGTTCGCCTTGCTGATCGCCTTCGCGCTGTTCGTGCAGTTTTGGCTGGCCCTGGCGTCGCTGATGCTCGCTACTTTAGTGTGGTTGATCGGCGGGCAGGTGGCGGCCTACTTCCGCCGTCAAGGCCGGTTGGCTACCCATCAGGCGTCCGAGCATCTGACCATCATGCGCGAGAGCTTGATGCTCATGCGCCTGGTCAAGTGCTACCTCATGGAGCAATTCAACCAAAACCGCGTCGAACGTCAGCTGTCGCGCTACACGCGCGTGCAGATGATTCGTTTCCGCGGCGAGGCTCTCTATCAACCGCTGCTGGTCTTGCTGGGTCTGCTGTGTACGCTGCTGCTCTTGTTCGTAGCCGGCATTCTCGTGCTGTCGGGCCAATTGACGGTGGCGAGCCTGGTGGCCTTGAGTACGGCGCTGGTGAGCTTGTATCAGCCGGTCGAGCGTTGGCTGGAAGGGCGGCGGCTCATTCGCCGCGGCCGTGAGTCGGCCGAGAACGTCTTCAAGTTCCTCGAGCGCCGCGGCGAAGTCGGGCAGGTCGTCGGCGCCGAGTTTTTGCCGCCGTTGGCCAAGCAAATCGAGTTCGATAACGTCAGTCTGCGCGAACCGGGCAGCGGCCGTATGCTGTTGGAGGAAGTATCGTTGACTATCCCGGCCGGCCAGCGCATCGGCTTGATCGGCGCCGACGATTTGGAGAAACACGCTCTCGTTTATCTGATTCCGCGTTTGCTCGATCCCAGCAGCGGCGAAATCCGCATCGATCAGCACAATCTGCGTTGGGTGACGCTCGATTCGCTGCGGGCGCAGACGGCCACGGTGCTGATGCACAACTTGGTTTTCCACGACAGCGTGGCCAACAACATCGGTTGCGGCGACAACGCCTACACGCTCGGCCAGATCATCGACGCGGCCAAAGTAGCCCATGCGCACCACTTCATCCAAAAGCTGCCGCAGGGTTACGAAACGCCGATCGGCGAGTTGGGTCATTCACTCTCGATCAGCGAGCAGTTCCGCATCGCCTTGGCGCGGGCGGTCCTGCGCGATCCGGCGTTGCTCATCATCGAGGAGCCGCAGGACGCGCTCGACGAGGAGACCAAGGCGCTGCTCGATGATACGTGGACGCGCGTTCTGCCCGGACGCACGGTCATTTTCCTGCCGCACCGTATCTCGACAATTCGCTCTTGCGATACGCTGTTTTTGTTGCACAAAGGCCGTGTCCATGCTTCCGGCATCCACAAGGAACTGCTCGCCCAGAACCCGCTGTACCGACATTTGCACTATCTCGAATTTAACGAAATGGCGGAGCAAGTTTAAGAAAAACCCGGCAGCTAACGCAGCCGGTTCGCCGGCGAACCAGCTGCGTTAGCTGCCGGGTGGGCGAACCGGCTGCGTTAGCTGCCGGGTGGGCGAACCAGCTGCGTTAGCTGCCGGGTGGGCGAACCGGCTGCGTTAGCTGCCGGGTTTTGCAGAAAGGACATCATGGCGTACGAATGCGAATTGGAAGCCGCTCTGGAAGCGGCGCGGCGAGCCGGACGCGGCATCCTCGACGCTTACAGACAATTCCAGGCCATTCCCGACGCGCCTATCGATATCTCCACCGAAGCGGATCGACAAGCACAAGAAACCATCTTGAGCTATCTCAAAAGAATATTTCCCGGTGATTCCTTGTGCGCCGAGGAGCAGACGGCGGCGCTAGTTGGAGCGACAAGCACCGGGCCGCGTCTGTGGGTCGTCGATCCTATCGACGGCACACGCGGTTTTGCTCGCAAGAACGGCGAGTTTTCGGTAATGATCGCTTTTGTCGAGAAGGGGCAACTGGGCGTCGGCGTCGTACTGGAACCGGCCAAGGGCCGTTGCACCTATGCCGCGCGCGGCCGCGGTTGCTGGCGGCACGACGACGGCGGCAATCCGATCGCTTGCCGTGTGTCGTCCACAACCGATCTGGCGACGGCGGCGATGGTGCAGAGTCATTCGCGCACACCCAATGTCCCTTCGCGCATGGCGCAAGCGGTTCGACCGGGCCGCGTCGTGGAGACGTATTCGGCGGGCATCAAACTGGCGCTGGTGGCGCGCGGCGAAGTCGATCTGTACGTCAACGATTACACGCAATTCCACGATTGGGACATCGCAGCGGGCCATCTGCTCGTCACCGAGGCCGGCGGCACCGTAACGGGATTGCACGGCGAAGAGCTGCGCTATGGTCTGCCGGAAGCATGGCAACGCTTCGGACTGCTGGGCAGCAATGGGCATGTTCATGCGGAGGCCCTTCGGCGTCTCGAAGGTGTGAAGTTGTAAGCTGTAATCCCCATCAACAATAGACGAATGCTCCGAATCGCTCGCGCAAGTGCTGCTGCGCTGCGGTTCCAATGTTATTGCGCAGCAAATCGAGACGTGCCAGGCGCGGCAAACCCGACGACTCAATCAAGGCGTTCGCCCCCGCCTTGGTGATGCGATTGGCCGTAAGGTCGAGCCGCGTCAAATGGGAAAGCGTCTTGGAATGAGCGAGCGCGCGCACGCCTTTATCGCCGACGCCGTTGAAGCGCAGATTGAGCGCTTGCAGGCGTGTCCAAGGAGAAGAAGCCAGGGCGGCCGTTCCATCATCGCAGCTAATGTTGCCGAAGAGATCGAGCGAGAGTAACTCGCGCAGGGCCGGCGCTTGGGCAAGAGCTTGTATGCCGGCGGCGAAAATCTGGTTGTGCCCCAAGCGGAGGCGAGCCAAACGCGGCAAAGCCGGCCACTCGCGCACGATCACGGCGCCTGCGTCGCCCAGCAGATTGGCACTCAGATCCAGTGTTTCCAACTGCGGCAGCAAACGCCCCTCGGCCAATATCGTCGCCGCTTCATGCGTCAGACGATTGGCGCTCACATCCAATTCGCACAAGCTTGTCAACGAAGAAGAGTCGGTGAGGACACGGAGGTCGTCGGGTGTCAGGTCCGGCCCTGCGAGATGCAAGCGGCGCAAATTCCCCCAATGCGGCGCCCCAGCAGCTCGCGGATAAGGGGCGAAGACAACGCTTTTGCCGGCAATTTCAGAGCGGTCAAATTTCTCAGCGGAAGAGCGCCGAGAAAACTTCGCCAATCCTCGGCAAGCATAGAAATATCCAGGCTCAACCCGCGCAGACAACTCACGTACGGCGATTGTAGGACATGCCGCAGTCGAGTTCTCTGACTAGAGCGTTCGATTTCCGCGGCGGAAAAGGCCTCCCGCAGGCAAATGTGTCGAAGAGGCATCTGCGCGAAAATCGACTTGGCCCGGTCGAGGAAATCTTGCAGGAACAGCCGGATTTCCTCGACAAATCCACGACGGAAGAGGCACGAGGCATCGCCAATGTTCTTGGGCAACCATTTCGCCTCATGTTCGCGCAGCAACTCGCCCTCGCGCTGTTCCAGCGGCCAACGGCGCGGATCTTCCTCACTCAGTTGGGCCAACGCGCACTGAACGCGGATGAACTCACCGCGCGGGTTGTTGCGCTCGTCGAGCCAATCGGCGTAGATCAACCGCGGCGCATCGTCGTCGGGCCGCGCCAGAATATCGTGCAGGAAAGCGTCCTCAATGCCCATGCGATTCTGCTTCGTCGCTACGGACCCGGGATCGAATCATCGTACTTTATTTTACTGAGTTTTCGCGCGATCAAAAGTTCAGGAAAATTCAGGAGAGAGGATCGATCCCTGGAATGAAATTGTGCCAAACATAGCCATCGGGCAAGTCGGCGGCGGCGGCGAACTCCAGGTGCAGGATACGGCGATGGCAAGTGGTGTCCGGATGAGATTTGCCGCTGCAATGCGCCAACAGCGGACGCATCAACAATACATCGCCACGATTGGCCAGGATGCGAGTCGGCGCAGCAAGGTCGAGCGTCAGCACCTTGCCGGTGCGATGGGAGCCAGGCACGACCTTCAAAGGCCCGTTCTCCGTTGTCACCTCATCGAGATGAATGCGTGCCGTCAGCATGGATTGGAGAACGGACAGCGGAGCCTCGACGTGCGGCACACCCGCTTTACAGGTCGGTTTACTGAAATGACGACTCGGCAGACGATTGTCGCGCACGGCGATGGTCCGATCCTTGTGCCAGGGTAGGGCCCAAGTTTGTCGCGGCGGCTTGTCGAAGAAGAGGATGCGCACCAGTCCGAAGCTGCGGCCGAGTATGGCCGCGAGATATTCCAGCAGCGGCGGGACGCGCCAGATTACGGCTGCGTTCGCTGCCGGGTAGCGTATATCCGCAGCGCGTCGCGGCTACACGGCATTTGGGATTGGGGCTAGTTCAAGCGTGTCCGGTCTCTTCTTCCTCCTCCACGTCTTCGAGGATGATGAAATCCTCCTCGTTGAAGCTCAATTCGCGCAAGCGGCGCTCGGCCTCCTCTTTCGTCTCAACGCCGAGCCGCGTCAGAATCACATCGTACATCGCCACGCGCGCCGACCAGCCGGCCGCATGTAGTTTCTCCAAGATGTCGGCGGCTTTGCCCAAACGCTCTTGCAACTCGGCGGCCAACTTGCGGATTTGCACGCCTTTAACGTCGGAACCTTCTTCCAACTCGCGGCCCGGCGGGCCGAACAACGGCAGACAAATGGTTACACTCATGGCTCTCTTCCTCCGGCGGGGCGATCTCTCCAGCCATTCTATGTATGCCTCAAAGCTTGCGGAAGGAACTGCCTCCTTTTATAAGCAGCTGCAAAAGTGGGGATGATTCCGTGGAAAGCTATTCGGGTTTCAACACCGTACCGCCGGCCGGTTGAACTTTGGCCGCTCTTTCGTCGTATTCTTGATTGCGAGCGCTCGCCATTGCGGGTAAACTAAAATATTCATGGTGCGGAAGATTCCTGCTTTTCCCCGATCGCCCTTCCCGGCTCCTGGCTTTGGCGACAACAGCCAGGCTCCGAAAAACCCCGCCCCGGCCGACATCATGGACAAGACCAACCTCGACCCGAGTCAACCGCCGCCCGGCATGCCCGGCGATCTGCTGCACGAGGTGCGCACGCTCGGCGGCTACCGCCTGCTGCGCCGACTCGGCGAGGGCGGCATGGGCGCCGTCTATCTCGGCTATCACGAGGGCAAAGATCAGCAGGTCGCCATCAAGATCCTCAGCGATCATCTAGCCAGCAATCAAGCCTACGTCGATCGCTTTTACCGCGAAGCCAAAAGCGGCGCTCTGCTCAATCATCCCAACATCGTCCGCACGCTCAGCGTCGGACAGGACCAGGCCACCGACAAACACTACCTCGTTCTGGAATTTGTCGATGGTCAAACGGCGCAGGCGCTTCTGGACAAGCAAAGCCGGCTGGCTCTCGGCGATGCCGTGCATATCGCCTTGGACGTGGCCCGCGCTCTGGAACACGCTCATTCGCGCAGCATCGTCCACCGCGACATCAAACCGGACAACATCCTCATCACGCGCTCCGGCGTGTCGAAGTTGGTCGATCTGGGCTTGGCGCGGCGCATCGATGAGGCCAGCCATTTGACCGCTGCCCGCCAAGGTTTCGGCACCACCTACTACATGCCCTACGAGCAAGCCATCAACGCCAAGTACGCCGACGGCCGCAGCGACATTTACGCTCTGGGAGCCACCCTCTATCACTTGATCACCGGCGCCGTGCCGTTCGCCGGCGACAATCATCTGGAAGTCGTCGAGAAGAAGAACCAGGGCGTCTTCACGCCGGCCAGCAAACTCAACGCCACGGTGCCGCCGATCCTCGATCACATTTTGAGCCGTATGCTGGCGCGCGATCCGCGCGACCGCTATCAGACGGCCAGCGAGTTGATCGTCGATCTGGAGCGTTCGCGCTTGGCTGCTCCGGTGCCGACCTTCGCCGATCCCAATCAGGCTTTGCAAGATCCGTGGGTGCAGCAGTGTTTGGCCTCCTCGGCCGAACCGACGCGCCTCGATCCGGAGATGCCGCCGTTGCCCGCCGCCACGACTTCCGAGCCGGCGCCTCAACCGCAAACAGATGGCGTCTGGGTACTGCGCTATCGCAACCCGGCCGGCAAGCTGTGCCGGGCGCAGGCCACCACTGAGCAGATCGTCCTGCGGCTAAGCCGCGGCCGGCTGTCCGTCAAAATCGAGGCGCGCCACGCTGACGGTAAGGACTATCATCCGCTGTCGTTCTATCCCCAATTCAAGGACATCGCGCCGCCGCGTCCACCACGCAAGCGCGCGGAGAAGGTCGAGACGGAACCAACCGCGGCGCCAGCGCCCGAAGTCGCGCCGGAGCCGTGGTATCGTCGTACCCATCTGCTTCTGCTGGGCGGCGTCCTGCTCCTGTTGCTCCTCCTTTTGGTTCTCTTCCGATTCTTCGTTTAGCCGCGACCCGAAGGGGAGCGCGGGCGGTTTGCACCCGGCAGCTAACGCAGCCGGTTCGCCTGTCTGAGCGAACCGGCTGCGTTAGCTGCCGGGTGGGATATGCCCAAAGCAGCGGCCCTTTCGCGCTCCGCCGGGGTTGAATAACAAGGCGGAGAGCGATTGTCCTCTGTTTGCTTGTTCGCATCGGGTCGTGCATACTCTTTTTGTGAGGCGCATCGCGTCACGTCCTCGGATACAGGGAGATCGTCAGCCATGAAATGCTTTCCGGCACTTGTCGGCATCGTCTTATGTGCGACGGCGGCGCGCGGCGCCGACGTTGGCGAGTTAATCAAGCAACTCGCGGACGGCGACAACGAGACGCGGCGAGCGGCGGCTCGCTCGCTGGGGGAGGGTGGCGCGGAATCCAAAGATGCGGTGCAGGCGCTCATCCGTGCGCTCCAGGATCACGATATGTTCGTCCGTCGTTTCTCGGCGCAGGCGCTGGGCGACATCGGCCCGGACGCCCGTTCCGCCGTCTCCGCTTTGACGGCCGCCCTCAACGATTCGCACAGGGAAGTTCAGTCGGCCGCCGCTCACGCCTTGGGCAAGCTCGGTTCGTCCGGCGTCGCGGCGCTGATCGACATTCTCCGCGACGACGAAAGAGACGCGCGGATGCGCCGCCAAGCCATTGATTCCTTGACTAAGCTCGGCAGCTCCGCTCATGCGGCCGTGCCCGTGCTGACGGCGTTGCTCAAGGAAAAAACCGGCAAGAACAAGAAGAAAAAAGCGGTTGCCGAGGATCTCCGCGTTGATGCCGCCGTCGCCCTCGGTTCCTTGGCTACGTCCCGCGACAAGGACACCGTGGAGACGTTGCAAGCTCTGACCGACAAAAAAGCGAAGACGCCGCGCGATCTCAAGCAGGCGGCGAATATGTCTTTGCGAAAGATTCGCAAGGGCAAGTAAACGATTGGCTGTGCGTCGAAAGACTGCTCTTGCACTGTCCTTTCGTCTTGGCTATCGTCCCGCCGATTCGGATTGTCTATCCAGTCGCTTCGGAGGGCGGGCCATGTGCCGTTGCCTGGGCAGAGTGTGTGCCGGTGTGCTGATACTCGCCGCGGCCGGATGCACTCTCGATTCGTTTCTATCTCCGCAATTTTGCGTCTTCTGCGTCTACGGACCCAAGCAGACTGTTTCCGGCACGGCCGGCGAGGTGTCGGCGATGCTTCAGGCTGGCTTGAGCGATGCCGGCGTCCTGCCGCGCGTCAAGCGGGTGGGTTCCGATTACATGATCGCGGGGGTGTGGAAAAACTATTTGGCCTTTTGCCTCCATCTGAGCCAAAAGAAGGAACCGGACGGCATTAAGACGCTGGTGCGCATGCAATGGGATCGCGGCGGAGACGAGGAATTGTGGCAGTTGATCGTCAAGATCCTAGCTACTTCCGATGATGCCGACGATGCCTCCGCGCCTCCCCGGCAACCCTTGACGACGGCGCGGAGCGTTCCCTAAGATACTTTTCATCGCGCCGCACTTTTTCCCGAAGTGCCCTCGCCGAAGTGGCGGAACTGGCAGACGCGCCAGGTTCAGGACCTGGTTCCCTTAACGGGAGTGGAGGTTCGAGTCCTCTCTTCGGCACTGCGAACAGGGCAAGAACTTACGGCGATCCGTAAGTTCTTGCCCTGTTCGATTGGCGGCGTCAAAACTCGGACCCTCGCCATGCTTGCCGATCCGCCGTCTCTGCCGCATGTCCTCGCCGATCTACCCGTTTCTTCGCTCATCGCCCAAATGCTCGCCGATCGCGTCGAGCTGCTGCCCTGGGAATGCGCCTGGGGAGCGGAGGCGCGCTCTCTCGTCGGCATCTACACCTACGGCCATCCGCGCGTCGATGCCGAGATGCTGACCCGCTTGCCGAATGTTCGCGTCATCAGCAATTTCGGCGTCGGTGTCGATCACATCGACGTAGCGGCGGCGGCGGCGCGCGGCGTCGCCGTCGGCAATACGCCGGGCATCCTCGACGGCGCCACGGCCGATCTCGCCTTTGCTCTGCTGTTGGCGGCGGGCCGGCGGCTGGTCGAGGGCGACCGCTACGCGCGCGGTCCGGATTTCCTCCGCTACGATCCCTCTTACATTCTTGGCCGCGAGGTGCATGGCAGCACACTCGGCATCCTGGGCATGGGCCGCATCGGCGAACAGATCGCTCGCCGCGCCCGCGCCTTCGACATGCGGCTTCTGTATCACAATCGCCATCGCCGGCCCGACGCCGAGCAAGCGCTGGGCGCGCAATATGTCTCGCAAGACGAACTGCTCAGCGCCGCGGATTACGTCGTCCTCACCGTGCCGCTGACGCCGCAAACGCGGCGCCTCATCGGCCGCGCCGAACTGGCCCGCATGAAGCCGAGCGCCATTCTCATCAACGTGGCGCGGGGCCGTGGTGGATACCGAGGCACTGACCGAGGCGCTGACGGCGCGGACGATTTACGCCGCCGCCCTGGACGTGACCGAACCGGAACCGCTGCCGCGCGATCATCCGTTGTTGCGGCTGGATAACGTCATCATCGCGCCTCATCTGGGCAGCGCCACCGAACAGACGCGGCAGCGCATGGCCGAGGTTTCCATCGACAACCTGTTGGCCGGGCTGTCGGGGCGTCCGTTGCCGTGCCCGGTGACGCGAGGAGGCTGACATGGATCTGGAACTGAAGGGACAAACCGTTGTCATCGCGGGAGGAGCGAACGGCATTGGCCGGGCCATTGCATCGACCTTTGCGGCGGAGGGCGGCAATGTCGCCCTCCTCGATCTCGATTCCCGCGTCGCCGATGCCGCGCGTGAACTGGCGGAACGCTACGCAGTGCGGGCGTTGCCCTTCGTCGCCAATGTGACCGATCTCGCCGCCGTGAGGCGGACGGCCGGCGACATCGCCGGCGCTCTCGGCCGTATCGATCACCTCGTCTACGCGGTGGCCATCGGTTCGGGCAAGTTTGGGTTCCCTTTCTGGAACCTGGAGCCTTCCGACTGGGGGCGCGTCCTCACGGTGAACGTCCTCGGTGCGGTCAATGTCGCTCACGTCTTCGCCCCCGCTTTGGTGCGCGCCGCTATGGGACAATGCTCTTTATCGCCTCGGTCGCCGGACAGATCGGTTCGCAGACCGATCCGCCCTACAGCGCCTCAAAGGCGGCCCTCATCAACTTTATGCAGTGCGCCGCCAAGGATCTGGCTTCTTACGGTGTGCGCGTCAATGCGCTGTGTCCGGGCATGGTGGCGACGGCGCTGAACCGCTCGGTCTGGGAAGCCTGGCAACGCCAGCAGCCCAAGGAGAGGCAGCAACCGTATGAGGAATGGGCGGAGGAAAAGATCCGCCGACTCGTGCCGCTGGGCCGTTGGCAGCAGCCGGAGGACATCGCGGCGATGGTCGTCTTCTTGGCCTCCGAGCGAGGGCGGAACGTGACCGGACAGACAATTAACGTGGATGGGGGTTATGTGATGCGGTGACTTGGTGAAGAAGAGCGATGCGGAGCAAGGCGGCTTGGGAGGAGTTGATTCTCCCGATTTGTGATTTACTGGGCTATTTTAGAGGCAGTATCTTCATAGGCGATCGTCCGGCGTCGGTCAGCTGGTGCAGCTTCTCACCAGCCGGCTAGCGCCGGCCGGTCGCCTCTCCGAGAGGAGAGACCGGAATTTGTATAACAACCATCGAATTTGAAGAGTATATTCCAGTGTCCGCTGCCTGCGGAGTCCACGGTGCATAAAGGCC
Source organism: uncultured Planctomycetota bacterium (assembly GCA_963835245.1). Taxonomy (GTDB): domain Bacteria; phylum Planctomycetota; class Planctomycetia; order Gemmatales; family Gemmataceae; genus JAJPHU01. The sequence goes on along the minus strand of CAWIEZ010000007.1, from coordinate 775,563 downwards.
GGTCAGAGGGATTGTGATGGTGGCGCTGGTGACAGGAGCGTCCGGGTTCGTCGGTAGCCACGTCGTCGATGCTCTGCGCAGTCAGGGTATGCCGGTGCGCGCCCTGGTGCGCATGGCTGCGGCAGCACAGGAACTGCGCGATGCCGGTGTCGAAGTCCAGACCGGCGACGTATGCGATCCGCACGTACTGAGAGAAGCGGTGAGAGGGGCGGACGTGGTGTATCACTGCGCCGCCGCCGTTGGGCCGGCGTATTCGCCGCGTCAGATCCACGACATCAGCCTGGCCGGAGTACGTCATTTATTGGAAGCGCTGCGGCAAAACGGTTCTGGACGAGCGGTGATTCTCACCTCCGTCAACGTGCTGGGCACGCGCAACCTCGAGGCCGCCGATGAGGACACGCCCTGCCGCCGCTCCCGCGATGCCTCTGCCGACGTGAAAATCGACATGGAGGCGATTGTTCACGAGTACGGGCGGCTTCATGGCGTGGACGCGACCATCTTGCGGCCGGGCCTCATCTACGGCCCGCGCGATCGACACAACTTGCCGCAGATGGCCCGCGCCCTCCGCCGCGGCAAATTCGCCTTTATCGGCAGCCGCGACAACATCGCTCCCATCGTTTACATCAGCGACGTGGTCGATGCGATCTTGCAGGCCGGTCGAACACCGGCATCGCGCGGCCGCGTCTATCACATCACCGACGGCTCGCGCACCACCATCGGCCAATTCGTCGATCGTCTGGCGGAGTTGATCGGCTGTCCCGCGCCGGCTAAGGTTTTGCCCTATACCGTGCCGCATCTGGCCTGCGTTGCTGTTCGATGCGCTGGCCGCGCTGCGTCTCTATCGAGGCCGGCCGCCCATCGCCCGCGCCAGTCTGCGCCACCTTGGCACCTCACGCTCTTTCCGTATCGAGCGTGCCGCCCAAGAATTGGGTTACGTTCCTCGTGTCTTCTATCAGGAAGGATTAAGCACCGCAGTCAAATGGATGGAGGAGCACGCTCATGGGCATGCTGTTGTCGTCTGATTTGTCCGAAGAAATCCTGCGCTGTCGCGTCCACGAAGTTCTACGCCGCCATTGGGTGCGTCCGCAGGCGTCCGAGCCGCTCACCGCGCTCGCATCCCAGGGCGTCGAGCAACTGGCCCGCAACGCCTTGGACACCATGCTGACTCGACAGTTCCGCGTCGGCCCGCTGCCGTCGCCGGAAATGTACGAGCAGTTTCTGACGCCGATCCGGCGTTTCGTGGCCAAGGGCAAACCCATCCGCGTCACCGTCGGCTATGGCCCGCTCAAGAACCCCAACGCCGTCGCGCACAGCCATGCCGATTGGGCCGAATTTTTCGCCCTGAGCCATCTCGTCGCTTGGCACAACAAAGTGCAGCGCGTCTATCCGCCGGGACTGCAATTTCGCATCTACTTCGACGATGAGACGCTGCTATTGGCCAATGGCGCCGACAAGGGGCTAATGCGCTCTTATATGTCCTCCATTGCCAATCTTATTCGTGTTCTCGGTTATCAAGCAGTTTTCCTGCCGCCGACGCGGATCACGAATTTCGCTTGGTTTCTCCGTTTCGGACCCTATCAGTTGTTCCGCTTCACGCTGCTTGGGATCGCCGAATGGCGCGTGCGCCGCTGGGAGTGCGACCCCGCCAACGGCGAAAAGCTCCAGCGCATGAAGGAATACGCTCGCCGCAACGTGATCGTGCCGCTGAATCTCCCGGAACAAGAGCGCGAGCGTTTCGTCGAGTACGCCAGTCATCGCTTCCGCGTCTGCTGGGATGCGCTGCGGCTGGGTGCGCAAATTTTCCCGGATCGTGGGCGATTGCTGGCCCTTTATCTCGATGGTTCGCAGCATCATCGCCAGCAAACGGCACTGCATCTGACCAGCGTGGACAAGGGACAGATGACGCAACCGTGGCAGGGCGAGGGGGTGCTGCTCGATAACGGCAAGCAAAAACTGGAGCCGTTTGTGCTGACGAGCGGCCGGCGTTCGCGCTACCATGTCCGCGTCCTCGATGGACTCGATGTCGTCGCCGCTCCGGGTTTCGAGCGCCTCTCCGTGGTTTGGCCGCAAACGTCCGTCGCCTCGCCGCATAACGAATCCGCTGAACACGGCGGTCCCGCAAACATGAATACACCGCCACCAGATTACGGCATCGATGCGCCGCGCGCCGTCTCCGTGCTTGTTCTCCTCGGCCTTTTCGGGTGGACTCTGGGTGCGGCAATCGACTCTTACGGTTTCTTCCTGCCCGCTTACGGGTTAGCCATCATCGCTGCCGACCTCCTCATCGTGCGCTGTGCCATGCTGTGGTACAGCCTTGGCGGCAAAATGCGCCAGCGCGATCGTCTTTTGGACTCGATCGCTTGGCAAGGTGATGAACACGTTCTCGACATCGGTTGCGGCCGCGGTTTGCTGCTGATCGGCGCAGCGCAACGCTTGACCAGCGGTAAGGCCGTCGGCGTGGACATCTGGTCGAACGTGGACCTGAGTGGCAATCGTGCCGAAGCCACGCGCGAGAACACTCGCCGAGCCGGCGTCGCCGACCGCGTGGACGTGCAGGATGCCGATGCGCAGAAACTACCGTTCGCGGATGCTTCGTTCGACGTGGTGATCTCCAGCTTAGTGCTGCACAACATCCCCAGCCGCGAAGGACGCCGCCAAGCCGTCCGCGAGATCGCCCGCGTCCTCAAGCCCGGCGGACGTGTCGCCATCTTGGATCTGCGCCATACCGGCGACTACGTCGCTGTTCTGCGGCAGTGCGGCCTAGCGGATGCTCGACGCGCACCGGCCGGACTGTTTCTTACCTGGTTGTTTCCACTGCTGACTTGCGGCGCCATCCGATTCTATCGGGTGATGGGAACGAAGATGGTTTAGAAGTGGTTATGCCGCCAGGGCAGAATGTAATGGCTATGCCAGTTCCCGCACGCGGAAAAGAAGGTCGGGCGCACGTCGCCGATTGATGGCGCCAGCCGCTTCCGTGCGCAAGCTTCGCGCAAGCGCGTTGCAGATGCTCCAGAACAATCGCCGTTTCGACGGGAACGGTTCGCAGCACCGTGACCAACAGCCGCGACGCATTGGGCGCGGGAATCACGGATTCGATGTCCAGTTCGCGGAGTACGTCATCGCCGCACTCGGCGAACGCGCCCCTCAACGTCCGCGCCACCTGAGCGCACAATTGCAGCGCTTTGCGATTGGCGACCTTGCCGGACCCTTCACGCCGATCCAGACGCGGATCTCGGCCATCTTCCGAACTGGGTTCGGCACAGGCCGATAGCAATTGACGATGCGAAATCTTTCGCCAAGGCATTCTTCACTCTCACCAGAGGCAAACGCGCGGCTCCGACGTTTGGTCCGCTCGCTCCAATGGACACGCGATCGTCAAAAAGGTGATCGCCAATTACGGCAATTTTGCTTGCACCTCTGTTCTTTCACGGTTACATTCACAATACCTACCTGTATCCACAATGCCTGTGGATCGCCGTGACCCGCCCTCTGAAATGAGACGTTAGCGACAACCTACCGCGAGCGCTCGATCGAACCGGGGACATCGATGAAAGCTCCAGCGCTGCTTACCGTGGCCGTCTTCCTCATTCCCACTCCCACGTTGCGGGCGGAGACTCTCAGCGCGGCTGACGCGGACTTTTTCGAGAAGAGCATTCGTCCCTTGTTAGTCGAGCATTGTTTCAAATGCCACGGCAACGGCAAATCGAAGGGCGGACTGAGCCTCGCTTCCCGCGAGGGCGTCCTCAAAGGCGGCGATTCCGGGCCAGCCCTCGTGCCCGGCGATCCGGCGAAGAGCTTGCTGATCCAAGCCGTCCGCTATGAGGGCGAGTTGCAAATGCCCCCCAAGAAGAAACTGCCGGATGGCGCCATCGCCGACTTGACCGCTTGGGTGAAACGCGGCGCGCCTTGGCCGGCAGCGGCCGCAAACAGCGTGGCGATTCGCGGCGGCGGCGGGGCCATCAGCGCCGCGGAGCGCGCCTTCTGGGCGTTTCAACCGATCGCCGATCCGCCCTTGCCGATGGTCAAAGATAAAGCTTGGCCGCGTAAACCGCTCGATCGCTTCGTGCTGGCGAATCTGGAAACGCGCGGCCTGCGTCCCGTTCGCTTCGCCGACAAGCACGCCTTGCTCCGCCGCGTCACTTTCGATCTGACCGGCTTGCCGCCGAGTCCCGACGAAATCGCGGCGTTCCTGCGCGACGATTCGCCGAACGCTTACGAGAAAGTCGTCGATCGCTTGCTGTCCAGTCCGCACTACGGCGAACGCTGGGGCCGGCATTGGCTCGACGTGGCGCGCTACGGCGAGGATCAGGCGCATACGTTTCAGGCCCGTCTCTTCCCCTACGGCTATCGCTATCGCGATTGGGTGGTCAAGGCGCTCAACGACGACATGCCCTACGATCGCTTCATCATCGAGCAGATAGCCGGCGATTTTCTCCCGGACGGCGATCGTGCCGAGCATCTGGCGGCGCTGGGTCTTTTCGCCCTAGGACCGCATTACTATCAGGACGGCGCAGCGCGGAAATTCGTCGAAGCCACCGAACTAGACGACCGCATCGACACGCTGACGCGCGGCTTCCTCGCGCTGACGGTTTCGTGCGCCGCTGCCACGATCACAAATTCGATCCGATCGCGCAAAGCGATTACTACTCGTTGGCCGGCGTTTTCCAAAGCACGAAATATCAAGAAACACCGCTGGGATCGCCGGAAGTCGTCGAGCGCTACAATCAATCGCAGAAAGAAGTCCGAGCGTGTGAGGCCAAGATTAAGCGCTTCCTGAAGACGGAGGGGAAAGGACAAGGCGCGAAGAATCTCGACGCCGCGGCCAAGAAGAAGTTGGCGAACATGCGGCGCGAATTGGAGCAGCTCAAAAAGACCGCGCCGCCGGCGCCGCCGATGGTCCACACGCTGGACGAGGCTCAGCCGATCAACATGCGGATCTACGTGCGCGGCAATCCCGATAAGGAAGGCGAGATCGCGCCGCGCCGCTTCTTGCGCATCCTTGCCGGCGATTCGCCGCCGCCATTCACGCTGGGCAGCGGCCGGCTCGAACTCGCCAAGGCCATCGCCCATCCGAAGAATCCGTTGACGGCGCGCGTGCTGGTCAATCGCGTCTGGCAATATCATTTCGGCCGAGGCATCGTCGCCACGCCGAGCAATTTCGGCAAGCTCGGCGAACGGCCCACCCACCCCGAATTGCTCGACCATTTGGCTTCGCGCTTCCTCGCTTGCGGCTGGTCGATCAAGGCGCTGCACCGTGAAATTCTGATGTCGGCGACGTATCGGTTGAGTTGCGATGGCGACGAGCGGAATGCCGCCATCGATCCAGCGAATCGGCTGTTGTGGCGCATGAATCGTCAACGGCTCGACGTGGAGGCGTGGCGCGATGCGCTGTTGGCCGCGTCCGGCGAACTGGATGAAAGCCTCGGCGGGCCATCGGTGGATATCGGCAGCGCCGCCAACAAGCGGCGCACCCTCTACGGCAAGGTGAGCCGTCATAATCTCGATAGTCTGCTGCGTCTGTTCGATTTCCCCGATCCGAACATCACGAGCGGCGCGCGGCCGGTGACTATTGTGCCTTTGCAACAATTATTCGTACTCAACAGCGAATTTATGATCGCGCGCGCCGCGCTGTCAGCGGCGAAGTTGGCGACGGAAGAGAAAGACAATGCCGCGCATTCGTAGGGCGTTCGTGCGCGTGTTTGGACGATGCGCCAACGAGCGCGAAGTGCAAATGGGCTTGGCGTTCCTCCGCGTCGCCGAGAAGGCCGCGCTCAGCGGTTGGGAGCAATATGTTCAAGTGTTGCTGAGCGCGAACGAATTTTCTTTTGTCGATTGACCGCGCGGGACCTCGACCGGGTAGGGTGGGTCGAGCTTGCGAGACCCACCGGCGGGCATGGTGGGTCTCGCAAGCTCGACCCACCCTACACGGTCGCGGCTTCGTCTTGCGAGAAGGAGTATAAGTCATGCAACCCTTGATGACGCGCCGGCAAATGCTGTGCAGTTTGGGCAATGGTTTCGGCGCGCTGGGTCTGGCGAGCGTGCTGGCCAACGAGGGGCTACTCGGCTCGACGGCGCACGCGGCGACCGGCGCGAGCAATCCCCTCGCACCGAAGGCGCCGCACTTTCCAGCGCGCGCCGAGCGCGTCATCTTTCTGTTCATGAACGGTGGTCCCTCGCAGGTCGATACCTTCGATCCCAAGCCGGCGTTGGTGAAATACGCGGGACAGTCGAAAGAAGGAACGACCCGCCAGACGGCGGCGGGCAAACTGCTGCCGTCGCCGTTTCGGTTTCAGAAATTCGGCCAAAGCGGCATCGAAGTCAGCGAGTTGTATCCGCACGTCGGCCGCTGCATCGACGACATTTGCGTTATCCGCTCGATGCACACCAACACGCCCAATCACGAGCCATCGCTGTTGATGATGAACTCCGGCGAAACGCAGCCGACGCGGCCGAGCATGGGATCGTGGCTGACTTACGGACTCGGCTCGGAGAACCAGAACCTGCCCGGCTACGTCGTCCTTTGTCCCGGCAAGCCGGTGGTCGGGCCGCAGTTGTGGAGCAATAGTTTTCTGCCCGGCATCTACCAAGGCACGCACATCAACAATTCGCGCGTCGATCCCAAAAGCGTTATCGAACACGTCGCCAATCGTTACATACCGCGCGATGCTCAGCGCCGCCAACTCGATCTGTTGCAACAGATGAACGCGGCTCATTTGCAAGAGCGTGGCCGCGACGATCAACTCGAAGCCCGTATCGCTTCGCTGGAGATGGCCTTCCGCATGCAGACGGAGGCGCAGGAGGCATTCGACTTGACGCGCGAGACGACGGCGACGCGCCAGCGTTACGGCGAAGGGCAATTCGCCAATGCCTGTTTGATCGCGCGCCGGCTCGCCGAGCGCGGCGTGCGCATGACGCAGATTTATTACGGCAACGGTCAACCGTGGGACGATCACGCCGACATCCTCAATCACCGCAATCACGCGCAGAAATCCGACCAGCCGATCGCGGCGCTGTTGACCGATCTGAAAGGGCGCGGCCTACTCGACGAGACGCTGGTGATTTGGGGCGGCGAATTCGGCCGCACGCCGGCATCGCAGGGCAGCAAAGGACGCGATCACAACAGCAAGGGTTTCTCGATGTGGCTGGCCGGCGGCGGCGTCAAAGGCGGCTACGTTCACGGCGCCACCGACGAGTTCGGCGGCACCGCTGTCGAGAAGAAAGTCCACGTTCACGATCTTCATGCTACCCTATTGCATCTCCTGGGCATCGATCACGAACGGCTGACGTTCCGCTACAGCGGCCGCGATTTTCGATTGACCGACGTGCATGGCGAAGTGGTGCGCGACATCCTGGCATGACCGTCTCCCTGTCTCCGCTAAACTTTTTGCCCTCTCGCAGCCCCCGTAAGGGGCACCCTTGCTAGCGCTGCGGAAGGGCAAGTCATTTCATCCGCGCCGACCTCAGCGATTCTTCGCGGCCTTTCAAGTTCTGTTACACGGCGAGCAATAGCAAATAAAGGGCGCCCACGAACTGCGTCGTTGTTCATTTCGCATGAGGCAAGATGAGGAACGGCACTCGTTTATCTCTCCACAGTCTTGAGGTTTTCCATGCAGTTGAACGAACTATGGCAAGGCGGGATGGGGCGGAATTGCGGCCAACGCCGGAGGCAACGCCGACACGTGCGAACGCGAACGCACTTGTCTCTCGAAGGTCTGGAAGAGCGAATGCTGCTGTCGAACTATACGGCGGCCAACGTGACGGAGTTGATCGGCGACATCGCCGCGGCCAATAAAGCCGGCGGCGAGAACACCATCACGCTGACCGCCAATACGACGTTCACCTTGAGTCAGGTCAACAACACCTTCAATGGTCCCACTGGTTTGCCGGTCATCACGAGCGGCGACAATCTGACCATCGTTGGTAACGGCGACGCCATCACGCGGAGCAGCAGCAGCGCGGCGTTTCGCTTGTTGTACGTGGCGTCGGGCGCTTCGTTGATGTTGGAGAACCTAACGCTCAGCGGAGGCTTGGTAAGCGAAACTTTTGGCGGGGCGGGTGGAGGCGTCTTCAACAGTGGCAGCCTGACGCTCCAGGGCGTGACGGTCAAGGACAACATGGTGATGGCCGGCGGCAACGGTCCCGGGGCGGGCGGAGGCATCTACAACAGTGGCAGCCTGACGATCCAGGGCACGACGGTCGAGGACAACACGGTCCAAGGAGCCAACGGTGGACCCCTCGGTTCCGGGGGAACCAACGCGCTGGGTGGCGGCATCTACTCCAGCATCGGCTCCCTATCGCTTCTGGGCGGCACCCTCATTGAAAATAACAAGGCCCTTGGCGGCAACGGCGTCAACGCCACGGGGGCCAAAACCGGCGGTTCCGGCGGCAAGGGCCAAGGCGGCGGTATATACGTTGGCAGCGGCAATGTGATCCTGACCAATGCCACGATCAGCGGCAACACCGCCCAAGGCGGCGACGGCGGCCACGGCGGCAGCGGCAGTTTCAGTCATCCCGGCGGCAAGGGGGGCATCGGCGGCCTTGGCCAGGGCGGCGGCTTGTATATCCAAAGCGGCGCCGTGAGCCTGACCGCGGATACCATCACCAATAACATCGCCCACGGCGGCGCCGGCGGCACCGCGGGTTTCAGCGGCGCCATCGGCCAGACAGGCGGCAACGGCGGCGATGGCGCGGGCGGCGGCTTGTACGTCAACAACGGCAGCGCGACTTTGAGCCTCGATCTCCTGGCCGGCAACACGGCCGAGGGAGGCGAGGGCGGAACCGGCGGCGGCGGCATTCATAAGACGAAAGCCGGCGGCGGTCCGACCAGTGCCAACACCGGCGGCAACGGCGGCAGCGGAGGCAATGGCAGCGGCGGAGGCTTATTCGTCAACAGCGGCAGTGTGACGCTGATCGAGGACGCTCTGACCAACAACGCCACTCAGGGCGGCAACGGCGGCAACGGCGGAGCCGGCCAGGGCGCGATTGGCAACGGCGGCGCCGGCGGCAACGCCGGCGAGGGCGCGGGCGGCGGCTTGGACATCGTCGGCGGCAACGCCATCCTGACCGATGATACGCTCGCCAGCAATAGCGTCCAGGGCGGCACCGGCGGCAAGGGCGGCGGCGGCGCCACCTCCGGCAGCCCCGGGAGGAGCGCCTTCAGCGGCTTTGGCGGTGGTATCGAACTGGACAACGCGAGCAATGCCACTGTTACCAATACCACTCTCGTTGGCAACACCGCCCAACAAAACGGCGGCGGTATCGACGACGCCTCCACTGGTACCGTGGCTCTCCTCGACGACACGCTCACCGCTAACTCCACAAGCAACGCCTTCGGCGGCGGACTGTATTTCGCCGGACCCACTGGCTTGACCCTGCAAAACACCCTCGTCGCCGGCAACAGTGCCGCTCTCGGCGGGGCGGATATCGAATTCGGCAGTACGGGCATCACCGGCGTCGATCAAGGCGGCAACCTGATCGGCGTCAGCGGCGCCGGCAGCGGCAACAGCGGCTTTACCGCCGCTACCACGCAGACCGGCACCGTCGCCGCTCCGCTCAATCCGCTCCTGGGACCGCTGCAATACAACGGCGGACCCTTAGTCGGTGCATCGGGCCAGCAAGTGGGGTTGCAGACCGAGGCGTTGTTGCCTGGCAGTCCCGCCATCGGCAAGGGTGTGACTAACAACGTCACTACCGACGAACGCGGCTTCAACCGAACCTCTCCGCCGGACATCGGCGCCTTCCAGTTCCAAGACGCCGCCCTCACAGTTGCCGTCACGCCGGCCACGCCCACCGTGACCGTCAACGGCAGCGATACTTTCACCATTACTGTGACCAATACCAGCGGCAACGCTCTGCCCGCCGATAATTCGACGCTCACTGTCACACCGTCGAGCGGCCTGACGACGACTGGCCCGTTGACGTTCCCGCTCGCCGCTCTTGCCGCTGGCCAGAGCCAAACTTTCACCATCACGGTCACAGCCACGATGAGCGGAACGCAGACGCTCACGGCCTCTCTCCGCAGCCCCGACGCCAATCCCAACACCGCCAGCGGCAGCGCCACGGTCACGGTCCTCGCCAACACGCCGCCGATCTCCCCGCCGCCGATTACGCCTACGCCGGTGGGCGCTCTAACGCTGTTCGGCTTCGGTTTTGGACCGACTGGCTTGGATCTGTTCGAGGTCGATGGTCGAGGCGATGTTTTCGCGCAGGCGTTCGGCTTCGGCGGCATGAGCGGCCCACCGCAGTTGATCGCCACCGATGCCGTCTTCCGCAACTTGGCCCTGATGAATGGAGCGATTGTCGCTGATCTTGTCGGCGGCGGTGGTCAATCGTTCCTCCTGGAAGTGCTGAATTTCAGCGATCCGTTCGTGTTCCACGGATTGCTCAACGCTCTGTTCGCCGGCCGATGACGCCGATTCACCGCGAGATTTCTTTCCCTCAATGATCGCGAGGTTTCCCCATGACGTTAAACGAACGATGGCAACGCTGGCTGAGGCGGAGTTACGGCCCACGCCGGCAGATGCAAACGCCAACGCGCTTGTCTCTGGAAGGTTTGGAGGAGCGCACGCTGCTGTCTAACTTCACGGCGGCCAACGTGACGGAACTGATCGGCGACATCGCCGCGGCCAACAACGCCGGGGGTAATAATACCATCACGCTGGCCGGCAATACGACGTTCACCTTGAGCCAGGCCAATAACACTACCAAGGGGGACAATGGCCTGCCGGTCATCAGCAGCGGCGACAATCTAACCATCCTCGGCAACGGCGACACCATCACGCGGAGTAGCAGCACGGCGTTTCGCTTGTTGTTCGTGGCGTCGGGCGCGTCACTGACCCTGGAGAACCTGACGCTCAGCGGCGGCTTGGCGACCGGCAGCCTCGCGGAAGGCGGAGCCATCTTCAATCAGGGCAACCTGACGCTCCAGGGCGTGACGGTCCAGGACAACACAGCTCAAGGAATTAACGGCGCCAACGGTTCGGCGGGAACAAACGCGATTGGCGGCGGTATCTACTCCCTAGGCGGCTCCGTAGCGCTGAACGGCGGCACCCTCCTTGAGAGTAACAAGGCTCTCGGCGGCAACGGCGGCAATGGAGCCGCCGGTCCCAACACTGGCGGCGCCGGCGGCAGCGGCGACGGCGGCGGTTTGTATATCGATGGCGGCAACGTGACTTTGACCGATGTCACTCTCAGCGGCAACACCGCTCAAGGCGGCAACGGCGGCAACGGCGGCAGCGGCGGTCAGAGTAATCCCGGCGACCCGGGAGGCCTCGCCGGCCTTGGCGTGGGCGGCGGCTTGTACGTCGCTGCCGGCAGCAAGGTGATCCTGACCGAAGACACCGTTACCAACAATGTCGCCCACGGCGGCAACGGCGGCATCGGCGGTTTCGGCAGCCCCAGCCAGACGAGCGGCGGCGGCGGCGACGGCGCGGGCGGCGGCGTGTACATAACCAACGGCAGCGCGACCTTGAGCCGCGATCTCCTTGCCGGCAACATGGCCGAGGGAGGCGATGGCGGAACCGGCAGCAGCGGCGTTCGTGACAGAATCACCTCTGTCACCTTTGTCAAAACTGCCGGCACCGGCGGTAGCGGCGGCAACGGCTCGGGCGGAGGCTTATTTGTCTCCAGCGGCAGCGTGACTCTGACGGAGGATGCTCTGATTAACAATGCCGCTCACGGCGGCAACGGCGGCAACGGCGGCAACGGTCAGGACGTTACCGGCACCGGCAACAACGGCGGCAACGGCGGCAATGGCGGCGCCGGCGCGGGCGGCGGCTTGTACATCGTCGGCAGCAATGCCATCCTGACCGATGATACGCTCGCCGACAATGGCACCCAGGGCGGCAACGGCGGCAACGGCGGCAAGAACGGCAGGAGCGGCAACCACCCGGGCAACTCCGGCATGGGCAACTTCAGCTTTGGCGGCGGCATCGTACTGGACGGCGCGGGCAACGCCACCCTCACCGACACCTCTCTCGTTGGCAACACTACCCAACAAAACGGCGGTGGTATCGACGACGCCTCCACCGGAACCGTGGCTCTCCTCGACGATACACTCACCGCCAATTCCGCCAACAACGGCGGCGGAGTGTTCACTTCGGAAACCACCGGCTTGACCCTGCAAAACACCCTCGTCGCCGGCAACAGCGCCGGCATCGCCGGGCCGGATGTCGATTTCGGCAATCTGACCGTCACTGGCGTCGATCAAGGCGGCAACCTGATCGGCATTAGCGGCCAGGGCAGCGGCAACAGCGGCTTCACTGCCGCCACCACGCAGACCGGCACCGTCGCCGCTCCGCTCCAGCCGCTCTTGGGGCCGTTGCAATACAACGGCGGACCTCTCGTCGGTGCCTTGAGCCAGCAAGTGGGGTTGCAGACCGAGGCGTTGTTGCCCGGCAGTCCCGCCATCGGCAAGGGTGTGACTAACAACGTCACCACCGACGAACGCGGCTTCAACCGAACCTCTCCGCCGGACATCGGCGCTTTCCAGTTCCAAGACGCCGCCTTCACGGTCGCCATCGCGCCGGCCACGCCTAGCGTAACCGTCAACGGCTCAGAAACCTTTACCCTCACCGTGACCAACACCAGCGGCAACGCTCTGCCCGCCGACAATGCGACGCTCACCATCACACTGTCGAGCGGCCTGACGACGACTGGCCCTTTGACGTTCCCACTCGCCGCTCTGGCCGTCGGTCAGAGCCAAACTTTCACCGTCACGGCCACCGCCACGACGAGCGGAACGCAAACGCTCACAGCCTCGCTCACCAGCCCGGACTCCAATCCCAACACCGTCAACGGCAGCGCCGCCGTCACCGTCCTCGCCAACACGCCGCCGCCGGCAACCCATACGCCGGTGGGCGGTCTAACGCTGTTCGGTTTCGGATTCGGACCAACCGGCTTGGATCTATTCGAGGTGGATGGCAAAGGCGATGTCTTCGCTCAAGGTTTCAGCTTCGCCGGTGTGACCGGCGCACCGCTGTTCCTTGCCGCCGATACCGTGTTCACGAATCTGGCGTTGCAAAACAACGCTATTGTGGCCGACCTCATCGGCGGCAACGGCCAGATGTTTCTCATGGAAGTGCTGAATTTCACCGATCCGTTCGTGTTCCAGGGATTGCTCAACGCGCTGTTCGGGAAGTGAGTTTAGTAAGCGAGACAGGACAAGAGGTTGCGCAGGCCAGCGATTTCGTTGCAGCGATGCGCAATCGTTGCAGCAAGGGTGGGAGGGGCGATGCAACGACCGCGCGGATGAGAAAGGCTCACCCAAATCCAGTAAATGATCTACTAGAAGGAGGTCATTCATGTCGCAAATTCGATCGTCACGCTCCGTTCGCCGCCCTATCTGGACGCCGCCGCGGTTGCAATTGGAGTATCTCGAAGACCGCATTACACCATCGGTCACGGTGAACACAATCCTCGACCTCGCCCCGCCCATCACGGGCCAAGTGTCGCTGCGCGAAGCGATCAACATGGTCAACGCGGGCCAAGTCGCCGACAACACCATCATCCTGCCGAGCGGCAGTTACCAAAACGCGCTGGGAGCGTTCGACATAACCCATTCGCTGATCCTGCAAGGCGGCGGCGCCGCCAGCACTACCATCAACGGTACGCACAATCCGAACACCGATCATATCTTTGTCATCGAACCGAGTACGTCGATCAACGTGCAGGTCTCCGGCGTCACCCTCACCGGCGGCGACACCGGCGAGAACGGCGGCGCTATCGATTTATTAGACGCGCCCGCCCTAGCCTCCACGCTGACGTTGAGCAACTGCGTTGTCACCGGCAACCAGGCCGTTGGCGCCGGCGGCGGCATTGCCATCAATCGCGGCAGTCTCAACCTGATTGATACGCAGGTGACCAACAACAGCGCCGGCGGGTCGGGCGGCGGCATCGCCGTTCTCGGCGGCAATGGCAGCGTGACCATCAGCGGCAGCACCATCAGCGGCAACAGTCTGACCAGCAATACCACGGGCGGCGGCGGATTGTGTTTGGATACCACCGGCACCGTGGCCATCACCGACAGCACCATCAGCAATAACGTGTCCTTGCAGGACGGCGGCGGCATCGACAACATCAACGATGCGCCGTCGGGTTTCACCCTGACGGGCGATACTCTCGATGGCAATCAGGCCAAGGGCGGCAACGGCGGCGCTATCGCCGTGACTACGGCGGTCAACCTGACGGTGCAAAACAGCACTCTCGATAACAACACGGCTTCCGTCTCCGGCGGCGGCATCAATGACAGCGGCAATGGCAACCTCGCGATCACCGATTGCACAATCGGCAACAACCAAGCGAAGAGGGATGTTGGCGGCGGCATCGATTACACCGGCGGCGGCACCATCGCGATTGCCAACAGCGTCTTGAGCGACAACGTCGCCCGCATCAACTTCAATACTTCTTTTGCTGGCGGCGGCGGCCTGGAAGTCAACAATGCCGCAGCCCTAACCACGATCGTAGACAGCCTCTTTACCGGCAACATCGCCCAGGGCAGCGGCGGCGGCATCGACATCCAAGCCAGCCTCGCCTTGACGGCGACCGGCAGCACCATCAGCGGAAATCAGACGCAGGGAAACAGCGACGGCGGTGGTTTGGCCATCTCGACCAGCGGCACCGCGGCGGCCGGCACCGCTTCCAGCCTGATCGACGACACCATCACCGGCAACAAAGCCGGCGGCAACGGCGGCGGAGTCGAGTTGTTCTTCAACTCTCAAGTCAACTTCGCCAGCGACACTATCAACGGCAACGCCTCCCAGGTCGAAGGCGGCGGTGTGCGCGTGGGGGGCACGAACGCCACGGCCAATTTCTTGGATACCATCGTCGCCGGTAACAGCGTGCCCAACGCCGCCAACGGGGCCGACATCTCCAATATCGGCACGGTCCTATCCAAGGGCGGCAACGTCATCGGCGACAATACCCAGGTCGCCACCGTCTTCCCAGCGGGCGGCCCCAACGCCAACGGTGACTTCGCCGGCACCAATGCTAATCCGCTCAATCCCCTGCTCGGCCCGCTGCAAGACAACGGCGGCATCCTCGCCGGTGCGCCCGGCAGCCAGCAAATCGTTCCTACCGAGGCGCTGCTGGCCGGCAGTCCCGCCCTCGGCAACGGCATCGTCAGCGGCGCACCGACTACCGACGAACGCGGCTTCAACCGCGTGGTCAATGGCCCCATCGACATCGGCGCTTTGCAAACCCAGAACGCCCTTCTCACCATCGCCATCGCCCCGACCACGTCCACCGCGACCCTCAACGGTACGGAAACCTTCACCATCACCGTGACCAATAGCAGCGATAACGCTCTGTCCGCCGGCAATTCGACGCTGACCGTCACGCTGTCCGGCGGCTTGACGACAACCGGGCCCTTGACGTTTTCTCTCGCCGCCCTTCCCGCCGGCCAGAGCCAGACCTTCGCCCTCACAACCACTACCACGACGCTGGGAACGCAGACACTCACGGCTGTCGTCAGCAATTCCGACAGCACTCCCACCGCCGCCACCATCAACGTCGTTACCAACACACCGCCGATCTCTCCGCCGGCAACGCCGCTGGGCGGTTTGACGCTGTTCGGTTTTGGTTTCGGGCCGACCGGACTGGATGTGTTCGAGATCGATGGCAAAGGCGATGTCTTCGCTCAGGGCTTCGGATTCGGCGGCATCAGTGGATCGCCGCAGTTCATCGCCGCCGACGCCGTCTTCCGCAACTTGGCCCTGATGAAGGGCGCGATCGTCGCCGACCTTGTGGGCGGCAACGGCCAGTCATTCCTTATGGAAGTATTGAACTTCAGCGATTCGTTTGTGTTCCAAGGGCTGCTCAACGCCCTGTTCGCCGGCAAATAAGTTTCGCCGCTAAGGAGATAACCTATGTCGCAAATCCGATCGTCACGCTTCATGCGTCGCCCCGTGCGGACGATGCAGCGGCTGCAATTGGAGTGTCTCGAAGACCGCATGATGCCGTCGGTGACGGTGACGACGACCCTCGATCCGACCACGCCCATCACCGGGCAAGTGTCGCTGCGTGAGGCCGTCAACATGGTTAATGCCGGCCAAGTGGCCGACAACACCATCATCGTGCCCGCCGGCACCTACCTGAATACTCAGGGAGCGCTCAACGTCACCCATTCGTTGATCCTGCAAGGCGCCGGCGCCAACAACACGAATCTCGACGGCGGCGGCACGGATCGCGTCGTCTTCATCGATCCGGCGGCAGCGGTTAACGTGCAAATCTCCGGCGTCACCGTGCGCAACGGCAACACCAGCGGCAGCGGCGGCGGCATCGATGTGCAGGACCAAAGCGGCCAGTCCTCCGTTTTGACCGTGCAAAACAGCATCATCACCGGCAACACGGCTGGCTCGGCGAACACCATCAACTATGGCGGCGGCATCGGCGTTAACAATGGCGATGCAAACGTCCTCAATTCCCAGGTCACTAACAATCAGGTGGTGGGCACGAATAGTTTCGGCGGCGGCATCGCCGACAACAACGGGGGCACCGGCAACATCACCGTGACGGACAGCGTCATCGCCGGCAACGCGGCGGGCAGCGGCGGCGGCGGCATCGCCGAGTTGTTCGCCGGCGTTGGTTCCTTGACCGTCACCGGCTGCACGGTCAGCGACAATCGCCTGACTGCGAGCACCTTCTTCGGCGGCGGCGGCATCTTCGCCATTGAGAACATAGGGTCCGCCAGCGTCAGCAACACCACCATTCAGGGCAACACCTCTCTCAGCGAGGGCGGCGGCTATGAGGAAGAAGGCAGCAGTCCCGCCAGCATCGTCTTCAGCAACGACACCATCAGCGACAATCAGTCCACGCAGGGTAACGGCGGCGGCATCGACTTCGATTTCGCTAAATCGAATCTGATCGTCCAAAACAGCCTGCTGCGCGGCAACAGCGCCGCCGTGGCGGGCGGCGGCATCAATGACAGCGGCAGCGGCAACATCACGCTCACCGACTGCACCCTCGATTCCAACCAGGCGGCCGGCACCGGAACCGGTGTCGGCGGCGGCATTGACTACTCCGGCGGCGGTGCTATTACCCTCACCGATAGCACGGTCAGCGACAACGCCGCCACCCTCGGCGGCGGCCTACTGTTGAGCAACTCCGCCGCCACGGCCAACCTCCTCAACAGCACCGTCAGCGGCAACATTGCCGGCACCTTCGGCGGCGGCATCGAACAGTCCGCGGGTACGCTGACCGTCCGGGATTCGCAGTTCACCGGCAACGTCGCCGCCAGTCGAGGCGGCGCCCTGGATTTCAATGCCGGGACTCTCCTCACGGTCAGCGACAGCACGTTCTACAACAACCGAGCGGGTTTTTCGGGAGGCGCTCTGGCCTTTAACTCCGGTGGGGGCACCTCATCCTTAACCAACAACACTTTCGTCGCCAACACCACCGTCGGCGACGGCGGCGCCATCGCTATCAGCAACGGCTTGCTGGCGCTGGTCAACGACACCATCAACGGCAACACGGCTGGCGGCAACGGCGGCGGCGTCAGCGATGAGGCT
Organism: uncultured Planctomycetota bacterium; assembly: GCA_963835245.1. Classification (GTDB taxonomy): domain Bacteria; phylum Planctomycetota; class Planctomycetia; order Gemmatales; family Gemmataceae; genus JAJPHU01. The sequence continues at coordinate 758,059 of CAWIEZ010000007.1, read as the reverse complement.
CTCGGCACGCCCGGTTTCCAGAACACCATCATCGCCGGCAACACCGCCGGCAACAACGGACCCGACGTTTTCACCGGCACGGGATTGAGCGTCACCGATAACGGCGGCAACTTCCTCGGCAGTCTCAGCGGCAGCACGGGCTTCGGCGCCGGCACACTGACCGGCAATCCGCTGCTCGGCCCACTCGCCGACAACGGAGGCATCCTCGCCGGCACCACCGGCGATCAGCAAGGGGTGCAGACCGAGGCGCTGTTGCCGGACAGTCCCGCTATCGACACCGGCGTGGCCAACGGCGCACCGACCAGCGACGAACGCGGCTTCAACCGAATCTCTCCACCGGACATCGGGGCCTTCCAGTTCCAGAACGCCGCGCTCACCGTCGCCGTCACACCGACGACGCCCACTGTAGCCATCAACGGCAGCGACAGCTTCGCCCTCACCGTGACCAACACCAGCAACAACCCGCTGCCTGCCGATAACTCTACTCTCACCGTCGCGCTGTCCACTGGACTCACCACCAGCGGCCCCTTGACGTTCGCTCTTGGCGCCCTTGCCGCCGGACAGAGCCAGACGTTCACCCTCGCGGCCACAGCCACGACGCTGGGAACCCAGACGTTCACGGCCACTCTCACCAGTCCCGATGCCAGCCCCACCACGATCAGCAGCAATGCCTCGGTCAACGTCGTCACCACGCCGCCGACCTCACCGCCAACGCCTACGCCGGTGGGCGCTCTGACGCTGTTCGGTTTCGGTTTCGGGCCGACCGGACTGGATGTGTTCGAGATCGATGGCCAAGGCGATGTCTTCGCGCAGGCGTTCGGCTTCGGCGGCATCAGTGGATCGCCGCAGTGGATCGCCGCCGACGCCGTCTTCCGCAACTTGACCCTGATGAATGGGGCGATTGTCGCCGACCTTGGGGGCGGCAACGGTCAGTCGTTCCTTATGGAAGTGCTGAACTTCAGCGATTCATTTGTGTTCCAAGGGCTGCTCAACGCTCTGTTCGCCGGCAAATGAGTTTCGCCGGTAAGGAGATAACGTATGTCGCAAATTCAATCGGCGGGCCTCGTTCGTCGCCCCACCCGGACGACGCGGCGGTTGCAATTGGAGTGTCTCGAAGACCGCATTATGCCATCGGTGACGGTGACGACGACCCTCGATCCGACTACTCCCATCGCCGGGCAAGTGTCGCTGCGTGAAGCGATCGACATGGTCAACGTCGGGCAAGTCGCCGACAACACTATCGTCCTGCCGAGCGGCACCTACCAGAATGTGCAAGGGGCGCTCAACGTCACCCATTCGTTGATCCTGCAAGGCGCTGGCGCCGCCAGCACGATTCTCGACGGCGGCGGCACCGATCGCGTCGTCCTCATCGATCCGACGGCGGCGGTCAACGTGCAAATCAGCGGAGTCACCGTGCGGAACGGCAATACCAACGGCAGCGGCGGAGGCATCGACATCGCTGCCAATGCCAATGTTCTACTGCAAAACAGCGTCCTCAGCGGCAACAGCGCCACACTTGCCGGCGGCGGCATCGACGACAGCGGCAACGGCAGCCTCACGATCGACGATTGCACTATCAGCGGCAACCAAGCCAACGGCGGCAACACCGGCAGCGGCGGCGGAGGCGTCGATTACGTCGGCAGCGGCGCCGTTCAGATCGCCAACAGCATCGTCAGTGACAACACCACCAGCGCCCTGCTCGCGGGCGGATTGGGCGGCGGCGGCGGTCTGGAAGTCAATAACGCCGCTGCCAGCGCCACGGTCGTCAACAGCCTCTTTAGCGGCAACAAGTCCACGCGCACCGGCGGCGGCGGTATCGACGTTTCCAATGGCCTCACGCTGACGGTGATCGACAGCACTTTCACCGCCAACCAATCAGGAGGCTTCGGCGGCGGTCTGTTCATCCGAACCAGCGGCACCAACGCGGCCGGCACCGCCTCCAGCCTGATCGACGATACGCTCGCCGGCAATAACGCTTTTCTCCAGGGCGGCGGCTTCGAGGATTTCGCTCCGGGAGACCTCAACCTCACCAGCGACACTATCGCCGGCAACCTCAGTAGCGGCGGCGGCAGCGGCGTAGGTCTGGCCGGCGGCACGGCCTTCTTCCTCGATACCCTCGATGCGGGCAACCATACGCAGGGGAACATCGCCGCGAACGACATTATCGTGGGCAACTCTGCTCACGCCTCTTCGCTGGGCGGCAACTTCATCGGCGACGGCACCGCCGGGGGGTTCACCATTTTCCCCGCCGGCACGCCCAATGCCAGCGGCGACTTTGTCGGCACCTTTGCCAATCCCCTCAATCCGCTGCTCGGCCCGCTCACGAACAATGGCGGGCCGCTCGCCGGCGCTCCCGGAAGTCAACAAGTCGTCCTCACCGAGACACTGCTGCCGGGCAGTCTCGCCCTTGGCAACGGCATCGTCAACGGCGCACCGTCCACCGACGAGCGCGGCTTCAATCGTGTGGTCAACGGCCACATCGACATCGGCGCCGTTCAGTTTCAGGACGTTCCCCTCCTCGTCACCATCCTGCCGCAGACGCCGACGGTCCTCCTCACTGGCACGGAAACTTTTACCGTCATCGTCGCCAACCCCAGCGGCAACGCCTTGCCCGCGGACAACGCCACGCTTGCCGTCACACTGTCGGCTGGACTGACGCCAACCAGCCCGCTGACGTTCTCCCTTGCCGCCCTGCCTAGCGGCCAGAACCAACCGTTCACTGTGACGGCCACGCCCACGACACTAGGAACGCAAGCCATCACTGCCACTGTCACCTGCTCCGACAGCAACCCCAACATCACCACGGGCGCCGCCACCGTCACAGTCGTTGTTAATACGCCGCCGACCTCTCCACCGCCGCCGACCTCTCCACCACCACCTACGACGCATAGGCCAATAGGCGGTCTGACGCTGTTCGGCTTCGGCTTCGGCCCCACAGGTTTGGATGTCTTCGAGATCGATGGCCAAGGCGATGTCTTCACTCAAGGGTTGGGTATCGGCGGCCTCAGCGGCGCGCCGCTGTTTGTCGGCGCCGATACCGTCTTCACTAATCTGTCTTTACAGAGCGGCGCCGTTGTGGCCGACCTCGTAGCCGGCAACGGTCAGTCGTTTCTCTTGGAAGTGCTGAACTTCAGCGATCCGTTCGTGTTCCAGGCATTGCTCACCACCCTGTTCGGCAAATGAGTTTCGCCGCGCCCAAAGGGGAGCGCGAAGACCGCGCTCCCCTTTGGGGCGCGGCGAAACATCACCTATGAGGAGATCATTCATGTCTCAAATTCGACGCCCACGCTCAAACGCTTTCTCGACGGCGTTGCGGAAACTGTTCTCCGTTCACCGCCGCAACACGCGGACGCCGCGGCGGCTACAATTGGAGTGCCTCGAAGATCGCCTGGTGCCGGCGGTCATCGATGTCACCACTCTCTCGGACGGCACCGGACCCGGCACCCTGCGCTCGGCCATTGCCCAGGCCAACACCAACGACGCCAATAACGACACTACCAACACCATCGACCTCACCGTCGCCGGCACCTACAACATCGGTCAGTCCGGCCTCGGTGCCCTGGCCATCTTCAGCAACGCCGCCGCCACCCAGAGCGGGCTGAGCCTGACCATCGAGAACACCAGCGACGGCAACGTCGCCATCAGCGGCGACAACTCCACGCGCGTTTTCGACATCAATCCCAACGACATCCTCCCGACCAACCCCAACGGGTCTCTGGGCGCCGTCACCATTACCGGCGTCACCATCGAGAACGGCGTGGCTCAGTCGGGCAACGGCGCGACCGGCGGCGGCGGCATCCGCGATCAGGGTCCGGTCGATCTGACACTCAACAACGACATCGTGACCAACAACTCGGCCACGGCGGACGGCGGCGGCATCTCGATGGAGAACCTCACCAGCACGCACTGGACACTGACGCTCACCAACACCACGGTCAGCAACAATCAAGCCGAAGATGCCGGCGGCGGCGTCGAGGAGGACGGCACCGGCCAGGTGAACATCATCAATTCGACGATCGCCGATAATGGCTGCGTCAACCAGGGAGGCGGCGTCTGGCTGGATGCCATCAATGGCGGCACCGCCACGTTGAACGTGACCAATTCGACCGTCAGCGGCAACACGGCAGGACTGCTAGGCGGCGGCATCGGCAACGCCGGCACCAGCACCGTGACGATCACCACCAGCACCGTCGCGCACAACTTCACTGCCGGCAACGGCGGCGGCTTTGCCAACGCGTCCACCCTAGGAAACACACCAGCGGGCACCCTGATCGTGCAGAACAGCCTTTTCCTGGACAACTCGGCGGTTGCCGTAGCTGGCGGCATCGAGGAGGGCAATGTTCTGACGATCACCAATAGCGAGATTAAGGGCAACGTCGCCGGCGACAACGGCGGCATGCCCAAGGTCACCACTGGCGGTGGTCAGATCCCGGGCATCGGAGGCGGCCTGCTCGTCTATGGCGGAACCCTGACGCTTACCGACAGCACCATCGCCGACAATAGGGCCGACGGCGGCGGCGGCATCGAATTGCTAGGCACCGTCAATGCGACCATCACCAACTCCACCATCGTCGGCAACAGCGCTTTGCTCGGCGGCGGTGGCGGCATCCTTGTCGACCCCTTTTCAGACGTCGCTCTGACGTTGCTCAACGATACCATCACCAACAATTTCGCCATTGGCGGCGGCGGCGGCCTTGTTGATATGAATAACGGCCTGGGCGACAACTTCAGCTTCCAAAACACGATCATTGCCGGGAACACGGCCACCGCCGGTGCACCGGACGTCGGTGGAGGCCCTACCACCGACCTGGGCGGCAACCTGATCGGCATCAGTGTGAATGGCAGCAGCAATTTCGGCTTCACGGCCAACACGGATCAGACGGGTACGGTAGGTAATCCACTCAATCCGCAGTTCGGCCCCCTCACGAACAACGGCGGACCTGTGGCCGGCGCCCCCGGCGATCCGATGACCGTCGAGACGGAGGCACTGCTGCCCGGCAGTCCGGCCATTGGTAAGGGCGTAGCCAACGGCGCACCGGCCACCGACGAACGCGGCTTCAACCGCCTCTCCCCACCGGACCTCGGCGCCTTCCAGTTCCAAAACGCCGCTCTGACCATCGCCGTCACTCCGACCACGCCCAGCGTGACCGTCAACGGCTCGGAAACCTTCGCCATCACCGTGACCAATAGCAGCGGCAACGCCCTGCCCGCCGATAACTCCCCCCTCACCGTCGCATTGTCCCCTGGATTGACCGCCAGCGGGCCGTTGACGTTCCCTGTTGGTGCTCTTGCCGCTGGACAGAGCCAGACGTTCACTATCACGGCTACGGCGACGACGCTGGGAACGCAGACGCTCACAGCTTCTCTCACCAGCGCCGACGCCAACCCCAACACCGCCAGCGGCAGCGCCGCAGTCACGGTCGTCGCCAACACGCCGCCGACCTCGCCGCCGCCAACGACACATACGCCGGTGGGCGCTCTGACACTGTTCGGCTTCGGCTTCGGACCCAGCGGCTTGGATGTCTTCGAGGTCGATAGCCAAGGCGATGTCTTCGCGCAGGGGTTCGGTATCAGCGGACTCAGCGGCGCGCCGCTGTTTGTCGCTTCCGATGCGGTGTTCACTAATCTGTCTTTACGGAGCGGCGCCCTTGTGGCTGACCTCGTGAGCGGCAGCGGTCAGCCGTTTCTCATGGAAATGTTGAATTTCAGCGATCCATTCGTGTTCCGTGCATTGCTCAACGCCCTGTTCGCCGGCAAGTGAAGCCGTACGATTATGATTCTCGACGATTATCCCCAGGCGCGGATTCTCACTGGCCCAACCGGCTCCGGCAAGAGCCGTCTGGCGCTCGACCTGGCCGAACGCCTGGACGCCGAGATTGTGTCGATGGATTCGATGGCGCTCTATCGCCGCATGGACATCGGCACGGCCAAGCCCAGCGCGGAAGATCGTCGCCGTGTGCCGCACCATCTGCTCGACGTTTTGGAACCGTGGGAGTCGGCCAACGTCGCTTGGTGGCTCGCGCGCGCCGCCGAATGTTGCCGCGACATCGCCCAGCGCGGTAAACGACCCCTGTTCGTCGGCGGCACGCCTCTGTATCTGAAAACGCTGCTGCACGGTCTGTTCGAGGGACCGCCCGCCGACGAGTCGATCCGCCGTCGTCTGAGCGACGAGGCCGCCGCGGTGGGCGGTGCGGTCCTGCACGCGCGCCTCGCCGCCGTCGATCCCGTCAGTGCCGCACGACTGCATCCCCATGATGTGCGCCGCGTCCTTCGCGCGCTCGAAGTCTGGGAATTGACCGGCCGGCCGATGAGTGCTTGGCAAACGCAGTGGAGGGCAGAGGCGCCGAGCTGACGATGATCCACGTTGTCTCTGTCTCGATTTGCCGCGTCCGGAACTGTATGCGCGCATCGATGCGCGAGTGGAGCAGATGATCGCCGATGGCTTGGTGGACGAAGTGCGGGCGTTGCGGCAGCTGGAGTGGCCTCTCAGCCGCGAAGCGGCGCAGGCACTCGGTTACAAGGAAATGTTCGCTTATCTCGACGGAGAGGCCGATTTGACGCAGACGATCCAGCGCATTCAGATGCGCAGTCGCCGTTTCGCTAAACGGCAAATGACGTGGTTTCGCCAACTGACGTGGTGTCGTCCTCTGCGAGCCGAGTTGACATTTGCAACCTGGGGGTTGACAATGCTATAAATCATGTAGAGGTTGTGCGCCCTCATTGCCATCGCCGCGCCCTCAGCGCGCATCGGGGAGGATCGTAATATGCCGGCCGTGACGTTTCAAATTCTCGAAGGAATCGATAAAGGCCGTATTTTCCGCGAATTGACTACGCCCGTCACCATCGGACGCGAGGAAGGCAACAGCCTCCGCCTCAACGACGAGCGCGTTAGTCGTTTTCATGCCAAGGTGCAGTTCGACAACGGCGAGATCATTCTCACCGACCTGGAGAGTACCAACGGCACGCGCGTCAACGGCAACGTGGTGCAGATTCGCCGGCTGCGTGCCGGCGATCGCGTCGGCGTCGGCCGTTCGCTGTTGCTGTTCGGCTCGGAGCAGGAGATCAACGCCCGCAACGCCGCCCTGTCCGGCGTCAGCGCGCCCGCTGCCGGCGAGATCACTTCCAGCGTCGTGCCGGCCACCGTGCATGCCCAGAGCCTCGCTTCGCAGTTCGATCACGACGTCGATTTCGCGCTAGACCCGCACGACAAGCTCACGGTGACGGCGGGTTCGCTGTTTCTGGGCGGCCGGCCGTTGCCGCCGCTGCCGCAGAGCATGTCGCCCTCGCAGGCCGCTCGCTTGGCCGAACTGCTCGATTTCCTGCATCGCCATCTGACGTTGGCCACCGAGAATGTCAATACCGATGACGAAGCCGCGCACGTCACCCTCCGCTACGCCGATTGGCAGCGCGTGATGGCCATGCAGATGATTCTGGCTCGCTACGTCCGCGCCGTCGCTGAGCCGGAAGTGCTCGACGAATGATCTCAAGGCGGATACGACTTCCACACGACAATCGATGAGCAGCCCCGCAGCGGCGCCTACCGCGCTTGTGTGCGCGGGAGTCGGCGTTTTATCTTTGATGTAAGTTTTTGTTTAGCCGCGACCCGAAGGGGAGTGCGGGGGTTGATGCGCCGTGAGGATTGTTGCATGCCGCAAAGTTCGTTCGTTCATCTTCATTGCCACAGTCACTACAGCCTGCTCGACGGCGCCAACCGCGTGCCGGAACTGGTGGATCACGTCCGCAAGTTGGGCATGAACGCCTGCGCCATCACCGATCACGGCAATCTCTTCGGCGCCATCGAGTTCTACCAGGCGTGCCACGCCGCCGGCATCAATCCCATCATCGGCTATGAGGCTTACGTTGCTCCCGGCAAGCGTCAGGAACGCGAGGCCAAGAAGCGTGGCGAAGCCGGCTATCACCTGACATTGTTGGCCAAGAACGCCGCCGGTTTCAAAAACCTCATCAAAATGGCCAGCATCGCCTACTTGGAAGGCTACTACTACATCCCGCGCATCGACAAAGAACTGCTCGCCGATCATCATGAAGGGATCATTTGTTTATCCGGTTGCGCCAGTTCCGAGTTCAGCGAAATGATCCTCAAGGAGCAGAGGGAAGAGGCGGAGCGAATCTGCGCCTGGTTCGCCCAGCTGTTCGGCAAGGATTTCTACGTCGAGGTGCAGAATAACGGCATTGACGTGCAGCGGTTGTGTGCTCAAGGCGCCATCGACATCGCCAACAAGATGGGCCTGCCGTTGGTCGCCACTTCGGACGCTCACTATCTGACGCGCGACCATGCACCCGCCCATGACGTGCTGCTGTGCATCAACACCGGCAAGACACTCAACGATCCTAACCGTCTACGCTACGGCAACGGCGATGGCCGCATGGTCGATCAGTTTTTCGTCTGCGGTCCCGAGGAGATGTATCGCCGTTTCCCCCAACTGCCGGACGCCGTCCGCCGCAGTCAGGAAATCGCCGATGGCGTGGACATCCAACTTAACTTGAAAGCGCGCCATTTTCCGGTGTTCACGCCGCCTGCCGGCAAGACGCCGGAGGAGCATCTGCGCGAATTGTGCGAAAAGGGGCTGTGCCAGCGCTACGGCGACAATCCCTCGCGGGCCGTGCGCGATCGGCTGGAACACGAACTCGGCATCATCTGCCGCATGGGTTTCGCCAGCTATTTCCTCATCGTCTGGGATTTCGTCAACTTCGCCATGGAAAACGGCATTCCATGCAGTGCGCGCGGCTCCGGCTGCGGCGCCCTCGTCAGCTATGTCCTCAAACTCAGCCACGTCGATCCGCTGGAATACGATCTGCTCTTCGAGCGCTTTCTCGATCCCAACCGTTCCGAAGCGCCCGACATCGACATCGATTTTTGCCAGGAGCGCCGCGAGGAAGTGATCGCCTACGTCAAGCGCAAATACGGCGAGGAGAGCGTGGCGCAGATCGGCACGTTCGGCACCCTGGCCGCCCGCGCCGCCATCAAGGACGTGGGCCGCGTCTTCGACGTGCCGCTGGAGCGCGTCAATCAGCTGACGAACATGATTCCCAAGACGCTGGGAATCACGCTCGATGAAGCGCTAGAGCAGAGCAGCGAATTGAGACAGGCGTATCAGTCGGATACGGCGGTGCGCGAACTAATCGACATCGCCGCAAACTGGAGGGCACCAATCGCAACGCCGGCACGCACGCCGCCGGCGTCGTCATCGCCAACGGACCCTTGAACGATTACGTGCCGCTGCAGCGCGTCGTCCGTAAGGGCGAGGATGCCGGTTCGCGCGGCGGCGAAGCCGTCGTCACCACGCAATGGGTCATGGGCGATCTGGAAGCGATCGGCCTGCTCAAAATGGATTTTTTGGGCCTGGGAACGCTCACATTGCTCGATAGGGCAGTGCGGCTGATCGCCAAGACGCGCGGCGAAAAGATCGACGTGTACAAACTGCCGCTCGATGATCCGGAGACGTATCAGCTGTTGCAGCGCGGCGATGCCAAGGGCATATTTCAGTTCGAGTCCGATGGCATCCGCGAATTGCTGAAACGTCTGCGGCCGGATAACATCCGCGACATTATTGCCTGCACGGCGCTGTACCGTCCTGGTCCGCTCGGCGGCGGCATGGTGGACGCCTATATCAATTGCAAACACGGCCGTGAGAAACCCGTGTACGCTCACCCGATTATGGAAGAAATCCTGAGCGAGACTTACGGAATAATGGTATATCAAGAGTCCGTAATGCGCATTTTGAACCGCCTGGGCGGCATCGAGTTATCCAGCGCCTACGCTTGTATCAAAGCCATTAGCAAGAAAAAGCAGGAGATCATCGACGCACGCCGCGTGGATTTTCTCAAAGGGGCACAGGAACGCGGCGTGAGCAAGGACGTTGCCGCGGATATTTTCGCCAAGATCGTCTATTTCGGAGGTTACGGTTTTAATAAATCTCACAGCTGCGCATATGCTTACGTCTCGTACCAGGCCGCCTATCTGAAAACCCACTATACACCGGAGTTCATGGCGGCGCTGTTGTCCAGCGAAATCGACAACAGCAGCAAGCGCGACATCATGGTGGACCACATCGCCGATGCTCGCAAGATGAATGTCGAAGTGCTGCCGCCCGACGTCAACGTCAGCGACGGCGAATTTTCCGTCCACAACGGCAAAATCGTTTTCGGCTTGACCGCCATCAAGGGGGTCGGCCGCAGTTCCTCCGAGGAGATTGTCCGCGCTCGCAACGAAGGCGGCCGCTTCAAGGATATTTTCGATTTCTGCGAGCGTATTGATCTTAAAATCGTCACCCGCGCGACCCTCGAACGGCTCATCAAGGCGGGCGCTCTCGATGGTCTCGGCGGTCATCGGGCGCAACTTTTCCACGTTCTGCCGCGCGCTCTTCAATCGGCGACCGACCGGCAAGCCGATCGGCGTCTCGGCCAGCGCAATTTGTTCGACGCCTTCGCTGCCAAGGGATCCGCCATCATCGCCGAGCCGAAAGAGACGCTTGCCGACGTAGCGCCGTGGACGGACAGCGAGAAGCTCAAGTACGAGAAGGAAGCGCTCGATTTCTATCTTTCCAGTCATCCGCTGGCTCAGAACGAGAAGACACTGCGCCGCTACGCCAGCCACAGCGCCGAAGAGATGAAGCACCTGCCCGCCGATCAGGAAGTGACGTTGGCCGGCATGTTCGCGCAGATTGCCCTGAAAAATACCCAGAAAGCGCGCAACGGCAACAGTCGCTATCTGCTGGCCCGCATCGAGGACATGAGCGGCTCGGCCAAATGCGTCATGTGGCCGGACGATTTCGCCCGTTTCAAGGAGGAAATACGGGATGACACGCCCTATATCCTCAAGGGCAGCGTCGATCGCCGCCGCGAAGAGCCGACCTTGGTCATCAACCGCATTTTGACGCTGGAACAGGCGCAGCGCGAACTGGCCCGCGGTTTGTATCTGCTGCTGCGTCTGGGGCGAACGCAGCCGGACGACATCGATCGGTTGGGAGCGGTGCTGCGGCAAACGCCGGGACCGTGCCCCGTGTTTCTGACCATCAAGGACGGAGCGGACAAGTTTTGCGTGTTGAAGCTCAGCCGCGACTTTGCCATCAATCCCAATACGTTTCCGCAGGACGAACTGGAGGCGATCCTAGGACCGAATAGCGTGCGGCTGATGTGATGGCTCAGGGTGATATAATCGACGGGAGAAGTCTTGTTCGGGAGGATGAGTCATGCCGGTTCACGATTGGACGCGCGTCGCGGCGGGGATCTTCCATGACTTTCATGTCGCCTGGATTCCTGAGATTCGCAAAGCACTCAATGGCGGCTTGCTGCCCGATGGCTACTACGCCCTGACCGAACAGCATGCCGGTCGTTCCATCGCGGACGTGCTGGCGCTGCATGCCAGCACTTCCCCCCCGGAGCCATTGCCGCTGCCCCCCGCCACAGGAGGCACCCTGGCCATTCGCCACGTCAGCGGCCATCGCCTCATCGCCTTGGTGGAGATCGTCTCTCCGAGGAATAAGGATCGAACTCAAAGTGTCGAGGAGTTCGCCGACAAGCTCGAATCCGCGCTGCGGGTTGGCGTGCATGTGTTCTTCGTGGACTTATTTCCGCCCGGACGCCACGATCCGGAAGGGATGCACGGAATCATTCAACAACGGCTGAATGACTTTGCGGAACCTTACGATATGCCTGCCGATGAACCGTTGACGTTAGCCAGCTACGCAGCGGGACCGCGTGTTGAGGTGTACCTAGAGCATGTCGTAGCTGGCGGCGTCTTGCCGGACATGCCGCTGTTTCTGCGTCCCGATCGCTACATCAACCTGCCGCTGGAAGCCACCTATCAGGAAGCCTATCGAGGCATGCCATCCTTTTGGCGTGATGTGCTGGAAGGACGCTCCGATAACCCGTAATCGACGGGCGTGCCGAGCCAGGGGTATCGACACGTTCGCTCTACTCGCGGTTAGCCGGACAACCCCTTGACGCCGTAGAGCCGAAATACAGCGTCGTCGATGCGGCGTTCGAGGGATTCCACCTCGCTCTGGAGAGACATCCGCTCGCGGTCGGAGAGCTTGTCGTCGCAGAGTTTAACCTTGGACTCCATGATGGCGCGAACCGATTCGACGATGCGAGCGGCAAGTTTCTTGTCCTCGGCGGATTCGGGGAGCTTGATGGGGATTTGCGCGATATAGGCTTTGTGGCCTGCCTTGCTTCAGTCATCAAGGGAGGCATTATTTGGGAGAATACAACTAATGAAGTTAAGCGCGAAGACGCAGGCCCGATTTGAAGAACTCATTGAGACAGCCGAGAAGATCAAAGCTACCAAGCACACGGATCGCCCCGTACCAGGAGTAATAGCACCACTCCATACTTGGGTTGATGAATATCAGGCCCGCCAGTGGGCGATGAGCGCCTTAACCATTTTGAAATCGGCCCTCGGAGATGGTAACGACAACTACCAGCAAGTGAAGAGCAACCTAGAGGAGTGCGCTTTGCACCGCAACTTTTGCATAATGCAGTCGTGCGTAAAAGCGGCACTTGAAGATTTGCAAGGCGGCTTCTTCTTTGAGGCCAAAACTCTTCTTGAAGCCGAGGTTTTCTCGAGCAGGCTGAGGAACTGCAAAAGGCTGGGTACATACATCCTGCCGCCGTGCTGGCTGGGTGCGTCCTTGAAAAGCACATGCGGTCCATGTGTACTCGTCGGAACATCGGCCTCCTCAAGCCGAACGGTAAGCACAAGATGATTAACGACATGAACGACGACTTGACGAAGGCTGGGGTCTACAACGCCTTGAAGAAGAAACAGGTGACGGCTTGGGCCGATCTGCGGAATAACGCCGCCCACGGCAATACGACGGAATACAACAGCAGCGACGTGGATAAATTCCTTCGAGACGTTTCGGACTTCTGCGCTAATGTCTCTTGAAGAACAACCTGGGTCTTGCGGTCAGATCGTTCCGTAAGACGGTCTTACGGCTTATTTTATTTCATTTCAGGGATATTATTTCATACGCGATTTTTCAGACAAAGCCCCGCGATCCTCGCAAACGCGCAAGAAAACCAGACGGTCGATGAGGCGCTGCACCGCTTCGGTGAGCCGGGCCGCGCCGTGGAGCGTGTCGGCATCGGGGAAATCCTTCTTATTGTCGTGGTAAATGGCGCGGGCGAAGTGTTGGCGATACTTTTCCAGATAGTCGAGGAAGACGCGATCGACCGGCTCATCGCCGCGTAGCTCGAAGAGCATGCGATCGACCGTTCGCAGGCGTCGGCCAGGGGAAACTTTGCGGATGCGGGCGCGCAAGCGTTCGAGCGAACCGCCGGCAACCGCATCGCGGCCGAACATGGCGGTTATCTCCTCCCACTTGGCGGGGTAGTCCTGGAAGTCGATGACGAAATCCTTGACTAAACCGCGCTCCGGTTCGTTCAAGATAGGCTTGAGCGTGGTGTCGTACAGGCGGAATTGCTCGAAATCGGTGAGGATGGCGAAGGGGATGGTGGCATTCCAGGCGTAGCGCTTGGCTTGGAAAATGGCTTTCTTATCGGTGTCGATGTGAACGGCGGGTTTTTTGGCTTCGACGATAAAGCGCGGAAATCCGCTGACGCGAAAAAGGTAATCCGGCTCGCGGGTGCGTAGGCCGTCGTCTTCCACCGTGTCCATGGACGGTTCGACCAAAACTTCGACATCCTGGGGAGGGCGTTGCTCGGCGTTGGATACGTCCCAACCGAGCAGCGTCCACAAGGGATCGAGGTATTGCAGGCGAAGGCGCGATTCCTTGTAATCGGCGGCCTTGAGTTCTTTGATGTTCTTGGCGAAGCCGTGAACGAGCGTGTGGATGGTCATGTTTCACTCCGCCACAACCAAGTTCTCCGTTTAGCCGCGACCCGAAGGGGAGCGCGGGCGGCTGGCGCTCCCCTTCGGGTCGCGGCTAAACGGAGAACCACGGAACGCCTTGGCCTAATCCAAGCCAAAAAACGCCGGCACGCCGATACGGAAAATCATGGCGATGGACCGCACCGCCTCGCGGAGATCGACCTTCGATTTACCGGCTCGGCGATTCTCGAAAACAATCGGCGTTTCGCCGATTTTGCAGCCGGCCTTGCGGCAACGATACAGCACTTCCTGCTGAAACGAGTAGCCGCGCGAACGCATCCGATCCAGCCGCGCCTCGCGCAGTTTGGCCACGCGATAGCAGCGATAGCCACCGCTGCAATCGCGCGCCGGAATGCGCATGAGCAGAGCGACCAGGGCGTTAATGCGCGCGACTCATTAGCCGGCGACTGAGCGGCCAATTTTCGCTGCCGCCGCCGGGTACGTAGCGCGAACCGATCATCACGTCATAGCGCTCCATCCCCGCCAGCATCGCCGGCAGATAGCGCGGATGATGACTGAAATCGGCATCCATGTTGACGAACAAGTCGTAATCGTGTTCCAAGGCGTACACCATGCCGGCCAGGATGGCCGTGCCCAGGCCGAGCTTGCTGGGCCGGTGCAGCACGTGCAGGCGCGGATTACCGGCCGCCAATTCGTCGGCCAGCCGGCCGGTGCCATCCGGCGAGTTGTCGTCGATGACCAGCAACTCCGCCGCCGGCGCTTCTTTTTGGATCTCGGCCAGCAGCGATGCCAAGTTCTCGCGCTCGTTGTAAGTAGCGAGCGATACCAAAATGCGGGCGGAGACAGGGGACGGCACGGCCACTCCTTGTCAATTTGCGACTTGCACATTGCGTTTCGGTAATTATCCTACATAAATAGGAGGTTCTCGGAAGGCGTGAGCATCCGATCCGGGGGGAGCAGTACACATGGCAACTACCATTCGTATCGTCTGCCCACATTGCAGTAAACAGATCAAGGCGCCGGAAAAGGTCGTCGGCCACAAAGTCCGCTGCAAATATTGCCGGGAGTCCTTCGTGGCCAGCATGGGAGGCGGCAAGGGACCGCCGGACAAAGCGGCCAAGCCCGCCGGCGGCAAGGCCGCCAAGAAATCACCGAGTAAGCCCGCAGCCGTCAAACCGGCCAAGGCCGCCGACGATGCGGAAGACGACGATCCCAATCCCTATGGGCTGATCGACGTAAATCTGTCGGCGCGCTGTCCCCACTGTGCCAACGAAATGGAGAGCGAGGATGCCATCATCTGTCTGATCTGCGGCTACAATACGCAGACGCGCGAACTGGGCAAGACGCGCAAGGTCTACCACCTCACCGGCTGGGAACATTTCCGTTGGCTGTTGCCCGGCATCGCCTGCGCCTTCGTCGTCTTCGCCATCATCGGCTTCAACGTCTGGTATCTAATGAAGATCGAGGAGGTGATCAGTTGGGAGAACGATCCCTTCTACCTGGGAGTGTGGACCATCAAGGGTATCCAGCTGTGGGTCGTCATCATGTCGCTGGGGGCCATCTGGTTCGCCGGCAAATTCGCCGTTAAACGCCTCATCCTCCATCCCAAACCGCCGGAGGTCGAGAAGTTGAAATGAGGGCGCGGCGTCGGGAAAACATTTGCGATCCGGCGTGACATCGGATACAACCTTGCGAGAAGGAGGCGCTCGTCTATCGCGTCTCCGCCGCGAGAAATCTCCGGGATCGCTCGCTCATGCTCGCCAAACTGAACACCTTCGCGCTGGTCGGCATCGACGCCGTTGCCGTCGAGGCCGAGGTCGATACTTCAACGGGATTGCCCAAGACATTGTTGGTCGGCCTGCCGGAAATGGCCGTCAAGGAGAGCGTGCATCGCATCGAGCGCGCCCTGGCCAATCTCGGTTATGCCCGTCATCCCGGACGCACCGTCATCAACCTCGCACCGGCCGATCTGCGCAAGGATGCCGGCGGTTTCGATCTGCCGATCGCGCTGGCGCTGTTGGTGGCGACGGGGCAGCTGTTGCCCGATCAACTGAAAGACTTCGCCATCGTGGGCGAGCTAGCGCTGGATGGCAGCGTTCGGCCTATCAAGGGCGCTCTGTCGATGGCGATGGCGGCGGCGAAAGCCGGTATCCCGCGACTGATGCTGCCGGCCGGCAATGCCCGCGAGGCGGCGGTGGTCAAAGCGGTGGCCGTCTACGGCGTCCACGACTTGGCCGAGGCGGTCGGCATCTTGTCCGGTCAACTAGCCGCCGAGCCGGTCGTCGCCGGCATTGAGGAACTGTTCGCCCAGCTCAACAGCTACGAAGTTGACTTCGGCGACGTTCGCGGCCAAGAGTTCGCCAAGCGTGCCTTGGTCGTCGCGGCCAGCGGCGGTCATAACGTGCTGATGATCGGCAGTCCCGGCGCCGGCAAGTCGATGTTGGCGCAGCGTCTACCGACGATCCTGCCGCCGCTAACGCCGGTGGAGAGTCTGGAGACGACGCGCATCTACTCGGCGATGGGCCGACTGCCCGCCGACGAGCCGCTCATGAAACGCCGTCCTTTCCGCACGCCGCACCACACCATCAGCGACGCCGGCATGGTCGGCGGCGGCACCACGCCGTCGCCCGGCGAAATCTCGCTGGCTCATCACGGCGTCTTGTTTCTCGATGAACTGCCGGAGTTTCATCGCCGCAGTCTGGAAGTGCTGCGTCAACCGCTGGAAACCGGACAAGTGACCATCTCGCGTGCCCTGCACTCGACGACCTTCCCCGCGCGTTTCGTATTGGTGGCGGCGATGAATCCGTGTCCGTGCGGCTACCTCGGCGACCCGCGTCATGCGTGCAAATGCACGCCGATGCAGATTGAGCGTTACATGGGCGCATCAGTGGTCCGCTGCTGGACCGCATTGACATGCACATCGAAGTACCGGCCGTGCCGTTTCAGGAGCTATCGGCGCAAGCCGACGGCACCTCCAGCATGGCCATGCGCGAGCAAGTCAGCAAAGCGCGTGCAGTGCAGCGCCGGCGTTTCGGCGCCGATAACGCCACACTCAATAGCCGCATGAGTACGCGGCAATTGCGGCGCCACTGCGTTCTCGATGAGGAAGGCAAGCAACTTTTGAAGACAGCGATGGATGAATTGGGATTATCGGCGCGGGCGCACGATCGCATCTTGCGCGTATCTCGAACCATCGCCGATCTGGAGGGCAGCGAGTCCATCAAGGCGGCCCATGTCATCGAAGCGATCAGTTATCGTAGCCTGGATCGCAAGCTGTGGACCCGGTAGATGAGGGTTGTGAATGGGACGGCGTTTCCAGACAACTCATGGGCGATAAAGATGTTGCGTAGAACGCCACCATGCACATTTTGCATCATTTTGCATACAAGAATCCTGGCGTTCGCCGCATCCTATCTTACATTACAATAGGATGAGCAGACTTAACGGCGTGGTCATACCGCTTTTTCCCTCGACAAAGGGGAGAAGCACACACGGAGAAACAGAACATGGCTCAAGTGCTCTGCGAGGTCTCTGAAGGGCTACGAAAATCCGAGGCCACGGCGAAGTTGATGACCTACGACGGTCGGCCCGAGTTTCTGCCTATCGATCGTGGTCTTCTGAGCGAAGAGGGCGGCAGATACTATCTGTCCATTGGTTTAGTTCACATCAGCCGTGAGAAGAATGCCGCCTTGGTGTCCTTGCCTGTCGAGGCGGATTCCGGGCGCATCGCGTGTGGGTAAATCTCGATCACTTAAAGCAGGAGCATGGAGCCCGAAGATGATCCTTTCCGACCGCGAGGTGAGGGCCGCCATTCAGCGTAAACTCATAGGCGTGACGCCTTGCCCGCCGGCGAGTGATAAGCGCTGGTCGGCGACCACGCTCGACCTCACGCTCGATGCCGAGATCCGCCCGTGGGGTGCGCTCGGCGGCGCCGGCGCGGACGTAACAATCGACCCGTCCAGTCCGGAGTTCAACACGAATGAACTGATTGGGCGGTTGACGCAAGCCGAGTCGTGCGATGGTGAAGGTTATGTGATCCAGCCACGGTCTTTCGTGTTGGGTTGGACAGTGGAGAAGATCAAACTGCCCAATACTTCGCGGATCGGTGCCCGCGTGGAAGGCAAGAGCAGCCTGGCCCGCATCGGGCTTGGTATCCACGTGACCGCACCAACGATTCATCCGGGATTCGGCGATAAGGTAGACGATCCGGAGTTTCCTGGCGCAGATCCGTCTGGAAATCTGGAATATCAGCCCGCTCAAGATCCGTCTCAAAAAGGACATGCCCATCTGTCAAATCCTCTTTGAGGAGGTCCACGGCATCCCCGAAGGGCGCTATACAGGGCAATTCGCTATCCAGGGACCGAGTTAAATTTCTCAGGTCAAACGGCCGAATGTCGGGGTGCCACTGGGCTGGCCGGAATCCTCCGACTGACCATGTGGCTTTAGCAACTGTAGCTCCCCTCGCTAATGTCCATGCCCATGTTCATGTCCACCCTGGAAGAGCGGACTGCGTGGATTGCCACCGGCGGCAACGTAGGCGATCAAATCGAGAATCTCCTCGTGCGTCAGCTTATCGAGCAGCCCCTTGGGCATGATCGACACCGGCGACTTTTTGCGCTCGGCGATCTGCGACACCTTAATCACCATTGGCTCCGCCTTGACCAACGGATTCTCCACCACCTTCACCTCTTGCGGCGTCTCGGCGACGACGAGGCCTGTGATGACCTTGCCCGATTCCAACTCGAACGTGAAGGTCTGATACTTCTCGTTGATGCGGAACGAGGGATCGAGAAGATCGCGCAGAATCTCGATGGGCTTCTGCTGCTTGGGATCGAGTTTCGTCAAATCGGGTCCGATCTCGTTGCCCGCGCCGCCGAACTTGTGACAGGAGATGCAGCTGACAGCTTGGAAAATCTGCTTACCGTTGCTGAACGAACGGCCTTCTTTGAGTTGCTCTACCGATGACGCCAACTCCTCGAATTTCCACTCCTTGCGCGGCCGCACGAATTTCAGCAGTTCATCGGCGATTGGCAGCGGATGCTTGGCCAAATAGTTCTCCGGATCGGCGAGATACTCGTCGAGATCGGCGACGACGTAGAGGGCGCCGTACATGCGCCGCCAGTGACCGGGATAGGTGCAGACGTAGGGATAGATGCCCGGCTGCTTCGGCGCCGTCCAACTGAGCTTCTCCGCGTTGCGCGGCTGAAGCAGCTTGCTCTTGAGGAGAATCTTGTTCGACAGCGGGACGTAGCCGCGCTCCAGAGCGCCGGGCTGCGTGGCCGTCGATTCGGCCAGCGTGCCGATCGCCTCCAGCGAGCCCGGCTGCGTCACCACGAAATTATGCGGCATCAGATCGTTATTGTCGAAAATAATCTCCACCGGCTTGCCGACCTTGACGACGAGGCGCTCCTTGTCGAAGAGCATCTGATCCGGCACCGTCGCCAGACGGAGGACGCGCACGCCCAACTCGCCGAGTTCGCGGCGCACGCTGCTTAGCTTCGTCCAGCGGCAAGAGCGACGCCAGGGCATCAGCCAACTGGAGAGCGTCGAGAGCGGCCGGCGAAGTGCGCTCGGCGACGGGGATGGTGCGGATGTACGGCAACAGCGCATCCAAGAGCGGCTTGGCTTCCTCCTTCGGTCGATACGCCGACGGGATGCGCTGGAGCGCCTGAATAGCGGCGTGACGGTCAGCGTCGTTGCGGACATACTTGGCGATGGCCTTGAAGGCGTCGGACTCTTTGCCGCGCACCGAAGTCAGGGCGATCATGGCGGCGCGGCGAAGGGCACGCGCCGGCGATTCGCCGCCGACATCGATGGCAACCTTCTCTTTCGGCGCCGGCAGCTTCTTCTTCTCGAAAACAACTTTGCGGTTTTTGTCGAGGATTTTCAGAGTAAAGCCAGACAAGCGTTTGCCGAGACTACCCTCCGTGCGGTTCCAGACGATAAGGGAGTCAATGGGAAACTCGCCGCCGAGATCGACCTGCCACCACGGATTGGACGTATCCTCCAGGGTGTGCGTTTGTCCGCCGTCGCTGTAATTGCCGCTCGTCTTACCGTCGATGGCTCTGTGGGCATCGCCGCCGTTCGAGGTGTTCTTTTGCGACGCCTTGCCGCGCAGGGCGATGTTGCGGCCATCACTGAACACCTCGACCTCGGCCAGCGTCAGCGTGCGCCGACGGCCCGGCAGTTCGATGCGGACGTAGCGGCCGAGCATGGATTTGCCGTCGCTCGCTGAGGAAGTCAGTTCCTTCGGTAGTCCAGCAAGCAGCGGCTCGATCTTCAGATAGAGAGCAGCTTTCTGACTCGGATCGCGGACCAGCGGCATGGCCTGGACCAGATCGCGCAGCGTGGCCGGGGACTTCGCAGCCAGCGTCCATGCTTTTTCCACGTCGCCATCGGCGGCGATGAGGGCGACAAAACCGAGTTGCCGCGTCACGGGCAAATTGGCGTCTGTAGCTAGTTTCGCCAGTTCGCCGCGCGCCTCGGTCAACTCGGCGGCGGGACGGCTGCTTAACAGACGAATAAGATCGAAAACAACGCTTTCATCCGTCGTCGCCGATGGATTCCGGCTGTCGGCCTGCTCGTCCTGTTTGCGGATGGCATCGAGCAGCACGTGCAATTCGCTCTTGCTCTGTCCCCTGGCCAAGCCGGCCAGCGCTTCCTTGCGGTATTCGTCGCGGACGCCCTTGCGGAACAGTAATTCCAGATACACCGCCGGCGTTCGCTTGAGACGCAGCAAATTGTCGGTGCTGACGTTTTTGAGAAAGAAGCGAGCGCCGGCCGTGGTCGTGAAATGAATTTCCTTGCCCGCCTTGATAGCCTTGCTGACGATGGGGTCCAGCGCTTTCATGGTTTCGCCGCGGACAAAATCGATGTACGGGTCCATCGGCTGCTCGGCGGCGATAAGCGGCACTTCTACGGCTTCGGGGATCGTGAAAAAGCTGGCGGCGCGAACCGCTTGTAAGCGGACGCGCGGCTGCGGATCGGCGGCGAGTTTCTTCAGTAGTTCGAGCGCATCCGGCACGCGCTCGCGCCAGTAGCACAGCACGCGCGTCGCCGCGGCGCGAGCGCGGAACTCCGGCGAGGACAGCAGGCGCTTCAGCAAATCGACATCGACGACATTGTGATATTGGTGCATCCACAGCGCTTCGAGCAGGTTATGCTCATATTGTGGGTCTTTTTTATCGAGATCGCCCACCCACTTCTTCACCGCCGCAATGACCTTATCGCTGTCCCGCCCGCCCAACTCGATGCGGACGCGGTAGCGCACGCGGTCTTCCGGCTCCTTGAGTAGATCCAGCAGTTTTTCGATGGGTTCGCCGGTGATCTTCACCGGCTTGAGTAGCGGTCGATTTTCATGGGTGATGCGATAAATGCGGCCGTGTGTGCGGTCGCGGTTGGGATCGCGCAGAGCGTGCTGCAAATGGCCGATGATGGTGTTTTGCCAGTCGATGAACCAGATGGCGCCGTCGGGACCGATCTTCAAATCGGAGGGACGGAAATTCGGATCGCTGGAGGAGATGATCGGCTCGACCTCAACGGCGCCGAAGCTGCCGCCTTTGTCCTGGACCTTGTACTGCAAGATGCCTTGGAAGCCGATGACGTTGGCGACCAGCAGATTGCCCTGGTTTTCCTTGGGAAAATGCCGGCTGGACAGGATCTCAACACCGGGGCATGGCCGGGTCCGCTGTTGATAAACCTGCGGCGGCCGGGCGTGCTTCTGGGGAAACTCCAGATGGCCCGAAAACAGAGCGCCGTGATACGGATTGGCTCCGGTGCCGTCGTAGACGAAATCCTCGCCCCAGTGGTCCCAGACGTGGCCGTGCGGATTGGCGAAAGGAAAGGTGACGTACACATCGAACTTCTGTGTGCGCGGCTCATAACGATAAACGCCGGCATTGACGCAGCGACGCGGCGGGCCGTAGGGCGTCTCGACCTGCGTATGATGGAATGTTCCTTCCTGGAAATACAGCGCCCCGCCCGGATCGAGGGCGAAACTGTTGGATGTGTGGTGCGAGTCGGCAGAATCGAGGCCGCTCAGCACACGGATACGCCGATCGGCCTTGCCGTCGCCGTCGCTGTCCTTGAGAAACATCAGGTCCGGCGCCTGCGCCACGAGTACACCGCCGTTGTAGAACTCGAAGCCGGTCGGGCAATGCAGATGATCGGCGAAAACGGTCATCTTGTCGGCTTTGCCGTCGCCGTTGGCGTCCTCGAAGATGAGGATTTTATCGTTCCTTTCCTCCTTGGGTTTCCAGTGCGGATAGCTCGGCCACACCGCCACCCACAGCCGGCCCTTGGCGTCGAATTGCATCTGCACTGGCTTGGCCAGTTCGGAAAACTCCTTCTCGGAGGCGAAAAGGTTGACTTTTAGATTCTTGCCGAGCGTCATCTTGCCGATGGCTTCTTCGCCATCGAGGTAGAGGTGTTCGCCGTTGGGGCCGGTGCCGGGCTTATTCGACTTCACCGGAATGAAGGGCGGCGTATTGCTGTCATCGACTTTCAGATCCTTGCCTTGCGCGACGGCCCAAATTCGCTTGTCGCGGTTGCTGGTCATCACGTCGAGAATTTCCATCTCGCGCTGCTGATCTTCGTAGTTGGACTGCTGGTCGGCGTATTTCTCGAAGGCGCGGCCGCCGTAGACGTTGTAGCCGTCCAGCACGCGATAGCGGGAAAACCAGTAAAAATTCTTATCGAGAACGGCCTGGCGCACCTTTTCCCACTTCTTCAATTGTGACTCGCGAGTTGGCTTAAAATCATCAGCCAATTGCCTATCGATGAAATTGGCTACCGCGAAGTTACCGTATTCATTAAGGTGGACCCCGTTGATAGTCAGCGGTTTATCGGGAGAAGCCTCGTACATATCGCGCGTCGCATGGAACAGATCGACAAAGACAGTACGGTTCTTATTGGCAACTTCGCCCATCGCTTTTGTGTACAATTCCAGCCGCTTGTTGTTTTCGTTGCCGTCGGGCAGGTTGCGGTCTTTGAGGTTCTCGTGGGCGATGGGCGAGAAGAGTACCAGGCGCGGGGCACTCTTGCCGTTGTACTTTTGCGACAGCGTATGCTTGATAAAGGCTTCAAGGTCGCTCTTGAACTTGTCCAGTCCGGCCGCGCCCGCGAACGATTCGTTGTAGCCGAAGAAGGCGAACACGACATCGGCCCGCGTGTTCGTTCGCTGCAAACGGTTGTCGGTCAGTCCGTGGCGCGTCACCAGTCGGTTCGGCTCCGGGATGGGTTGCGAACCGGCCAGCCATTGATCCTGACTGCCGAAATTCGTCGAACGCAAACGCACGGTCAACTCATCGGCCGAGAAGCCGAGATTACGGATTACCAATTCATGCTTGGGGAATCGGCTGTGGAGCATCGTTTCCAGCCAGCCATCGTGCTGCATGCGGTCGGGGAGGGTGTTGCCGATGATGCAGATGTGATCGCCGCGCT
The DNA here is from genome assembly GCA_963835245.1 of uncultured Planctomycetota bacterium. Classification (GTDB taxonomy): domain Bacteria; phylum Planctomycetota; class Planctomycetia; order Gemmatales; family Gemmataceae; genus JAJPHU01. Next base: position 734,805 of record CAWIEZ010000007.1, on the reverse strand, counting down.
TGATCTCGAACTTCGCGGTCGCTTTGCCTTCAGCGGCGGATTGCACCGGCACAGGGATCGGCAGCAGCGCCAACAGCGATAGAAACATGGTCAGATTCAGCAGGGAAAGGCGAAGGAGAGAAAAACGGGAGGACAAGTGCATAATAGGTGGCCTCGAAGTACGTCGGCGAAGTAATCGATGTCTGGCGTTTTCACTCTACACCGATTACACCCGACGCTACTCGCCTCGGCAAGAGTTTCCAAGGAATTTCAGCGAAGTTATTCATGGGCAAGTCTTTATGCCGGTCGGTGACATTCGTGAAGGTTATCTGACGTTCAATCCGGCTTGACCCTGCGCGCTCGAAATGCTACAAACGGCCCGGACGGACGCCCTGCCGCCCGCCCCCGGAATCGACCTCCGCCAAGACGGCGGAGCCGACTTTTGACGCGAAGGATCGCGCGATGGAGAAGACGGCACTCATCACCGGCATCACCGGCCAAGACGGCAGCTATCTGGCCGAACTACTCCTCAGCAAGGGCTACAAGGTCTACGGCACCGTCCGCCGCGCCAGCAGCGAAAATTATCAGCGTCTGGAACACTTACGCTCCTCTCTCACGCTCTTGCAGGCCGATCTGCTCGACCAAACGTCGCTGGTCGCCGCCCTGGAAGAATCGCAGCCCTGCGAGGTCTACAATTTGGCGGCACAGTCTTTCGTGCCGACTTCGTGGCAACAACCCGTACTCACCGCCGAGTTCACTGCTCTGGGCGTGACGCGGCTGCTGGACGCCATCCGCAAAGTCTGCCCCAAGGCGCGCTTCTATCAAGCGAGTTCGAGTGAGATGTTCGGCAAAGTGCGCGAGACGCCGCAGACGGAGATGACGCCGTTTCATCCGCGTTCGCCCTACGGCGTCGCCAAGGTATACGGCCACTACATCACCGTCAACTACCGCGAAAGCTACGGCCTGTTCGCTTGCTCCGGCATCCTCTTCAACCACGAGTCGCCGCGCCGCGGATTGGAATTTGTGACGCGCAAAATCACTCACGGCGTCGCGCGCATCAAACACGGTTTAGCGGAGGAACTGCGGCTGGGCAATTTGGAGGCGAAGCGCGATTGGGGTTTTGCCGGCGATTACGTGCGGGCCATGTGGCTGATGCTGCAGCGCGACGAGGCCGACGATTACGTCATCGGCACCGGCGAGACGCACAGTGTCGAGGAGTTCGTGCGCATCGCTTTCGATCGCGCCGGTCTGGATTGGCGGCGGCACGTCGTCATCGATCCGCGTTTCTATCGTCCGGCCGAGGTGGATCTGCTGCTGGGCGACGCCTCGAAAGCGCGGCGCAATTTGGGCTGGCAGCCGCAAATGTCGTTCGAGCAGATGATCTGCACGATGGTGGACGCCGACATCGCGGCTCTGCGTCCGGCTGTCAAGTCGGCGGCGCGGGCGGCTTGATATCGGTTAGCGACGCTTCGTAGAAGCGTCAGCGCCGACGCTTCTACGAAGCGTCGCTAATCGAAAAGAGGTGTTCGGTCATGAGCGGCACGAACCAACCCGACTGGGATCTCGACGAGTTGAAGGCGCAAATCCGCGAACAGGCCGCCAGCATGCGCGAGCGCGCGGCGGCGTCGATTCCGCTGGCGGCGCGCGGTTCGTCCGCCTGGTCGTTCAACTGGCTGGAAGTGAAAGCTCGTCTTAAGATCGGTGCTGGCCTTGCGCAGCTAGGGGCCGTGCCGTTGTTGCCGCGTTTCCACGGCCTTCAGCGCCGCTTGGCGCTGGCCGCTTCGCGGCTGATCCTATACCTGACGCGCTTCCTCACCAGCCGGCAGACCGATTTCAACGTCTGCTTGCTGGACGCGCTCCGCGAGATGGGCGAAGCGCTGCATTCGGTTGAAACGCGCGTGGTGCAGCAACAAGAGCAAATCCGCTTGCTGGAAGCGACCATCAGTCAACTGCAATTGCGCGTCGCCAGCGGCGGCGCGGGGCGGCGCGGTGAACTGGAACGCAAGGCATCTTGAGAGTGTACTATGAGCCGAATCGCCATTGTCAGCTTGGCCATCTCTTCAGGCGACGCCGTGGGCAACGACGCCTTGGAGATGCGGCGCATCTTGTCGGCACGCGGCCACACCGTCGGCCTGTTCAGTTCCCACTGGGTCAAAAAGAGCGAGCAAACGCGGGACGTGGCCGAGTTAGCCGCCTTCCTGGCCGACGATCCGCAAGCGATCCTGATCTATCATCACGCCATCGGCTGGACGGCTGGCCTGGATCTGCTGCGGCGAACGACCTGCCGCCGCGTCGTGAAATATCACAACGTCACGCCCGGCCGCTTCTTCGCCGGCTTTCCCGGCGATGCCGTGCGCATCTGCCAACTCGGCCGCGAGCAGTTGCGCGATCTGGCGCGGACGGACTGCGATCTGTATTTGTCCGATTCGCCGTACAATCAGGGCGAACTGATCGAAGCCGGCGCCGCCGTCGAACGCTGCGCCGTGGTGCCGCCGTTTCACCACATCGACCGCCTCGACCATTTGCAAGCCGATCCGGAAGTCCTCCGCCGGCTCGACGATGGCCGCACCAATCTGCTCTTCGTTGGCCGCCGCGTCCCCAACAAGGGACATCGCTTTCTCATCGACGCTTTCGCCGTTTATCACGAACATTACGACCGCGACAGCCGGCTTGCTGCTGGTCGGCAAGGAAGATCGCACGCTCATCAGCTACTCGAACCAGCTGCGCGAACAAGCCTCGCGCCTGGGAGTGGCCGAAAGTGTCATCTTCCTCGACGGCGTGACGGATGCGGAGTTGAAGGGTTACTACGAGCGAGCATCGGCGTTCGTGACGGCCAGCGAACACGAAGGTTTCTGCGTGCCGCTGGTGGAAGCGATGGCGCTTGCAAGTTCCCATCGTCGCTTATGGCACGACGGCCGTGCCGCACACCGTCGGCGATGCCGGATTGGTTTGGGACGAACCCGATCCGTTCCTGTTGGCGCAGTCGATCGACCGCGTTGTCCGCGATGCGCGAGGTGCGCCGGCAGTTGACCGAACGCGGTTGGCGTCGCTATCAGAATCTATTCGCCAATCAACGCATGGAACGCGATTTCCTCCATGCGCTGCGGCCGTTCGCCGCGTAGGTTTCCGTTTAGCCGCGACCCGAAGGGGAGCACGACGCGCTCCCCTTCGGGTCGCGGCTAAACGAATTGCGGAGATTGCATGCCACGCATCGCCATCGTCAGTCCGGCCATTCTTCCGGGAGACGCGATTGGCCGAGACGCCCTGCACATGGGGCGCATCCTCCGCGAGCACGGCCACGATGTCGAACTGTTCTCCACCACTTGGGGCAAACCCCAGCCGCGCAACGACAACGATCTCCACGTCCGCGATTTTCTCGCCGATGATCCCTCCGCCGTACTTATCCTGCATCACGCCATCGGCTGGCCGCATGCCGTGCCGCTGATCGCCGAGGTCGAAATGCCGCCGCGTCATCAAATATCACAACGTCACCCCCGCCCACTTACTACGATTCCCTCGACGCCGAGTACGCCGAACTTTGCCGTCAAGGCCATCGTCAGCTGCGCGAGTTAGTCGCACATAATTGCGATCTCTATTTAGCCGATTCTCCTTTAACCTCAAGGATCTGGAGGAGATGAGGAGCCGATCCGAGCCGCTGCGCGGTTCTTCCGCCCTTCAACGATCTGGAAAATCTTCTGACCATTCAGCCCGACCGAGAAGTGCTGCGACGATTACGGCGACGGCCGCGACAATCTGCTGTTCGTTGGCCGCCGCGCTCCCAACAAGGGACATCGTTTCCTCATCGACACCTTCGCCGTCTATCACCATCATTACAACGCTCAGCAGCCGCCTCGTACTGATCGGCAGAGGCGAGCCGAAGCAGGAAAAGTACACGCAATCCCTACGCGAACAGATATGGCGGCTGGGTCTGGAAGGACACGTTATTATCGTGGACAGCGTGACGGACGCGGAGTTGAAGGGTTATTACGAGCGAGCATCGGCATTCGTGACGGCCAGCGAACACGAAGGTTTCTGCGTGCCGCTGGTGGAAGCGATGGCGCTTGCAAGTTCCCATCGTCGCTTATGGCACGACGGCCGTGCCGCACACCGTCGGCGATGCCGGATTGGTTTGGGACGAACCCGATCCGTTCCTGTTGGCGCAGTCGATCGACCGCGTGGTCCGCGATCGAGAGGTGCGCCGGCAGTTGACCGAACGCGGTTGGCGTCGCTATCAGAATCTGTTCGCCAATCAACGCCTGGAACGCGATTTCCTCCATGCGCTGCGGCCGTTGGCGGCGAGCATTCTGGCTTGACCCTGGCGCGCTCGAAATGCTATCGGTATGGCGACGGCCGGCGTCCGCCGACCGTTCGCCTGGAGCAAGGAGGGGATAGCAAGCAATGTCGGCTCGCAAAAACGCCAGCGAAATGCCTGCCGCGGCGGAACGATTGGCCAAAGCGTTGCGTTCCGGCCTGGACTTACGTTGGTCGATCCCCGCTCCGTCGCTCAAGGCGCCCAACGCCTTTCCGCCCAATGGCAAGGTCCGCCCCTTCCTGGAACCCTACGCCGATTCGATCCACTTTCGCCTGCCGCGCCGCCCTCATCCGCTGCATCGCCTCCTGCGACCCCTGCGCTACCTTTTACGTCTGCTCATCGCCCCCTGGCTGCACTTGCAGTCGCACTTCAATCTTTCGACGGTCAGCGTCATCGAGCAGGTCGAGTATCGCGTTCGCACGCTGGAAGCGACGGAAGCCGCTCTGCATCGGGACGTGCAGACGTTGGCGAAAGCGCTGCTGTCGCGCGGCGATCACGATCTGAACCGGCAAATCGACAGCCTCGAAGAAGGATTCCTTTTGCGCGTCAATCGGGAATTGGGCTGGCAAGGCAAAATCGGACAAGCGGGACTGTGGTTCGAGCCGCCGGTTCACGTCCAGCTCGACCGCGAGGGTCCGCGGATTGCCGGTGTCAGCGAGCGCATTCTGGAACAGATTTTCGTCCACACGCATTTGCCCCGTCCGCCCGCACGGCTTTTGGCATTGGGCTGCGGCGGCAGCACCAACGCTATCGAAATGGCCAGTCTCGGCTTCCAGGTGGTCGGCGTCGATCCGCGTCCCTTTCCTCTGCATCATCCGAATTTCACGATGATCCGAACGCATCTCGCCGAGTTGCCGTTTGAGGACGAATCGTTCGATGGAGCCGTGGCTCTTTCGACGCTGGCTCGCCTCGGTTCGGATGGATCAGCTGCGGCGGAGCGCGCCGCCGACGAGATCCTCCGCGTCCTCAAACGCGGCGGACGCTTTCTCGCCACCGTGCCGTTCGGACAAGGGTCCGGCCCGTTGGCACAGCGCCTCTACGACCGCGCTGGACTCGACCGGCTGCTGCACGGCTTCCACGTTGTCGAGCGCGGCTACGGAGTGCGCAGACGGCGAAACCTGGTCGTTCACTCTCGACGAGCAGCGGGCCGAGCAGACCGACAGCGGCGCACGCCTCGGCGCCGTCTGCTTGCTGGTGCTGGAGAAACCGTGACATGCACTTGCTCATCGACGGCCAGGCGCTGCAAACGTCCTCGTCCCGGCAACGCGGCATCGGCCGCTATTCCAGTAATCTGCTGCGCGCTTTGGCCGTCGTCCGGCCAAGTTGGCGGATCGAGGTGGTGCAAAACAGCGCGCTGCCGCCGATCGCGACGGAAGATCTAAACGGTTTGCCGGTCCTCTCTTTTCAGCCGCCTCTCGACCTTTACAGCGAGAACCGCGAACTCCAGGAACGCTACTACGCCGACTGGCTGACAGCGCGGGGGGCGGACGGCGTATTGGTACTCAGTCATTGCGAAGGCTGGGAAGCGATCGTGCCGTCCTTCTGCGGACCACGGCCGCGCGTATTCGGCATCGCCTACGACTTGATTCCACTGCTCTATCCCGGACATTACCTCATCGACAACGGCACCGCTCATTGGTACGCTCACCGCTTTCGTCATTTCCTGCGCAGCGACGCCCTGCTGGCCATCTCCGAGGCCACGGCGCACAGATGTTCGTGTCCTGGGCGGCGAGGCGGCGCCGCTGGTCGTCAACATCGGCGGCGCGGTCGATCCGCTGTTCGCCCCGCTGTCGCCGGCCGAGTTCGCTGTTCGCGCCGCGCAAGTCCGTGCCCGCTTCGGTTTGCAGCGCGATTTCTTACTCTACGTCGGCGCTCTGGATTATCGCAAAAATCTGCGCGGGGCGATCCGCGCCTTCGGCGCTCTGCCGGCCGACTGCCGTGCCGCCCTCGATTTGGCCGTGGTCTGCCGCATGAAACCCGCCGAGAAAGCGGGCGTCGAGCGGACGGCGCATCGAGCCGGAGTTGCCTCCGCGCTGACGCATAATCTGTTCGGCCGACGATGAGGATACTGCGCGCTCTGTACCAGATGTGCCGGCTGTTTTTCTTCCCTTCGCTCTATGAGGGACTGGGCCTGCCGGTGCTGGAGGCGCTGCACTGCGGCGCTCCAGTGGTCACTTCCCATTGCTCGTCCCTGCCCGAATACGCGGGGCCGGTCTCTTGGCTGGGCGATCCCTCTTCACCGCGCGCGATGGGACAAGTGCTTCAGCAGGCGCTGGCCGAACCGCGCGACGCGCGCCGCCCCGAACGCCAAGCGTTCGCGCGGACGTTTAGCTGGCCAAAGACGGCGGAACGAGCCTGCGCCGTCATGGAACGCAGTATGAAGCGGCACACTCGTCCGTCGCGCCAGCGCCGGCGTTTGGCCTGGGTCGCGCCGCTGACGGCGGCGACGCGCGATCTGTCGGCGTACGCCGCCGAATTGCTGCCCTTCTTGGCCGAACGCTTCGACATCGAACTGATCGCCGGCCACGACGACCTGGAGGCGCCGGAGACGCTGGCGCGTCATCACCTGATCCTGACCGCCCAAGAAGTCGCCGCTCGCCATACCGCCTTGCCCTACGATATGTTCATTTATCAGCTCCGTCCCTCACCGCGACAATTCGCGCACGCTTGAGCTTCTTCGCCGCTTTCCCGGCCTGCTCGTGCTGCACGATTTTTCCGCGGCGGATCTCAATTGCCTGGTGGAAAGCAAACTGCTCTCACCGCAAGAATCCGACGATTCACTCAAAGGCGCGAAATCACCGGCGGGCGAGTTCGCGCCGGTTCTGGGAGTGCTGGTCCATGCGACCGAAGTATGGCAGCAAGCCCGCCGCGCCACGAATGCCCCCGTGATCCACCTCTCCGCACCTCCGATGCAACCTGCCGCTTACGCCGCCTGGATCGACTTGGCGATCGACCGTCACGAGCAAAGCGATGGTCTCTGGCGCGGCTTCGCCGCGCAGTGCCTGGCCGACTGCGCGGATGGGGCGGATACGGTCATCGATTCGTGGGCATCGCTGCGCACGCTGGGACAGCAACGGTTCGCCGATCCGCCCCGTGCGGCGATGCCGCTGCTCGTCTTTCGGTGGCCTGACGATACTTTCATCCAAGAATGAGACCATGAAAGGATGATGGAATGAGCAATGATGCGCTGCGACGACCGGCGTTCTTTTGGCCGCGCTGCGGTGCGCTCGGCATCGGCCTCTTATTGGTGCTGGTTTTTCTTCTGGCGTGGTATCGCTTCGCCAACCACGATCTTAGTTTCAGTTCCGACCATCTCTATTGCCTGCACTTCTGCGACGACGCCATTCACGGCCGCGATTTGCGCGGCTGGCACTTGCCCGCCGCCCCTTACTTGTTTCCGGACATGGTCGTCCTCAGCGCCGCGGCCGTTCTGACGTCCGATGTCGCCGCTGTGTTACTGCTTTACGACGCGGTACATTATCTTCTGCTGCTCGCCGTCCTTATGATTCTCTTTCGGTGGATCGGGATGGGCCGGCGCGAAGCCTTTACGACCGCCGCTCTCGGCCTGACTTTGCTGCTGGCCGTCTGCTTCCATCCCACCTATGTAGTCCGCAATCTCCTGCTGCTGCATCCCGGTAATCACATGGGTTGTCAGCTGGTAGGTTTGGCCGCGACGGCGTTCGTCCTCCGCGCTCTGAAACGCGGCTATCATGGGCTGTCCGCCGCGCTGCTCGTCCTTGTCGGCGGCTTGTGCGGTTTCTCGGATCATCTGCTGATTGTGCAGTTCCTCGTGCCGATCTGCGCGGCGGCGCTGTTGCTGACTCTTTGTCGCTTGGTTCCGCTTCGCCGCACTCTTTTGACGATATTGTTGCTCGGTTCCGCCGCCGTATTGTCGATGAGCAAACAGACCGTGTTGACTCGGCTCGGCCTGGTGCCGATGCGGCTGGCGCCGTCCTTTCAAGCGCCGGGGATCGACGCTCTGAAGAATTTCGCGGCAACCTTCTGGGCCGCGTTTCACGAGCAAACGCTGCTGTTCATCGCTCTCGCCCTGCATCTGGCGGGCGCAGCAACCGCGATTGTGCTGTGGGCGCTGCGACGCGGGAAGACGAGCGGCGCAGAGTCCCGACCAGCCCCGATCCCAGACGCGCAATTGGACGGCACGGCCGTGCTGTTTGTCGCGCTCGTCCTGTTTCTGGCGCCGCTGTGCAACGCCGCAGCGCTGCTCGTCACCAACATGGTGAATTACTCGACGCTCGATCGCTATTTGTACACCTGGCTGCTATTGCCGTTTTTGTGCCTCGCCTTGTGGCCGCGCGTGCTTCCGTGGCGTCCGCTCACTCGTCTGGTTCCGGTTGCTGTAATCGCTCTCGTCATGGTTCGACTGCTGACGTTCCCGGATGTACTCGACGTGAACCGTTTTGGCTCGCGCTATCCTCCCTTGGCCCAGGCGCTCGATGACATGGTGCGCAAACACGGCCGTCTGCGGGGCTTGGGCGATTATTGGCGGGCGCGCGAGATGCACTATCTCACCCAGGAGCATGTGGACGTGCTTCCCATTGTGCCTTGGGGCATGCCGTGGTTTCACGGCTACAATCCCAACGCCTTTTTATTCGACGATCGCCGCGACTTATCTCTGCCCGACTATCATTTCGTGATCGTGCCGACCGGCGAAGATACGGGACCAGACGCCGAGCAGATGCGCTTGCGCTTCGGCGAACCCGCCGAGATCATCGCCGTCGAGGGTCACGAAATCTGGCGCTACGACCGCCTCGTCAACCGCCAACTGGAACTGTTTCTGCGCGCCCAAGTGGCCCAACGATTGGTCGAGCAAAAGCCGTTCGTTGGTCCGAGCGAGCCGCGCAATTTGGCAAGGCCGAAGCGCAATCTGACGCCGTGGGACGCACGCGGCAACGTGCAACTGGCGCGCGAGCAGACGCTGACCATCCGCTTCGATCAACCCGTTCGGGGGGAGATGATCGACATAGCGGCGGATTTCGCGGATGAATATATGTTGTGGTTTTTCCGCAGCGGCCGGAAGCTGGGCAAGGCGCAGCGTCGGCGGGGTGGAGTGGAACGGTGCGGAGCCGGCCTATTGCCAGCCGGGTCTACAATCGCGGCTGATCGCCGTGCCGGCCGCTTGCCGTCCCAACGGCTTCGACGAAGTGCGCCTCACTCCTCTGGGCCGCTCCAAGCACTTCGCCCTTGGCCACTTCCTCGTTTTCGACGAATGGATTCCCTATCGCTCCGGTTGGCGCGGACCATTCGAGAACTATCACCGCTACGAAGGTGAGGAAATGGCTCGCCTGGATTCGGCCGAAGTGACAGCGGTCGCCGACGCCTCGGCCAGCGCGGGACAAGCCCGCCAAGCGTCCGCCGACTTCCGAAATTGCATGGCCTATGGTCCTTATGTGCCGTTGCCGCCCGGACGCTACCGCGTCGATTTCGCCGTCAAAGTCGAGGATAACACATCGAGCGACTCCGTCGCCGCTATTGACGTTTACGCCTTCGGCGGCCAACAGTGTTTGCAGAGCCGCTTTCTGGCCGGCCGCGATTTTCCGGCGGCTAATCAGTACCACATTTTCAGTCTCACCTTCGACGCCGAGGAGGAGTTGGATCGGGTCGAATATCGGGTTCTCGTCGGCGGCAAAACGAAGGTGACGCTCGATTACGTCGATGTCACGCGGCTGACGGCAGAGAAGACGAGCGAGCTTTGCGAACCGTGAGATGGACTTGACCCCCTTGACGGCATCTTGTATTTCGATTAGCCGCGCCGCGCAGTCGCGGCGAAACGAGTCGGGAGCGAAGTCCATGGCCGATACTCCCTGTCTGAGCTTGATCCTCCCCGCCTACAACGAGGCGCGGCGCATCCGCCAGACCATCGAACAAACGCGGACCTATCTGGTTCAGCGGCGCATCGCCCACGAGATTATCGTGGCCGCGGACGGCGACGACGGCACGCGCGAAACCGTCGCCGAGATGGCGCGAGGCGATCCGCGTCTGAGCGTCTTCGGCAGCGAACAGCGCGGCGGCAAGGGCCGCGGCATCCGTCTCGGCGTCGAGCGCGCGGCAGGGCAAATCATCGGTTTCGCCGACGCCGACTTCAAAACGCCCATTGAGGAACTCGATAAGCTGTTGCCTTGGTTTTGCGAAGGTTACGACATCGTCATCGGTTCGCGCGGCGTGGCGGAATCGCGCATCGAGAATCCGCAGCCGCTCTACCGTCAACTCGGTTCGCGCGCCTTCGCTTTGGCCATGCACACGGTTCTCGGTTTATGGCACATTCACGATACGCAATGTGGCTTCAAGTTTTTCCGCGCCGCGGCGGCGCGCGACTTGTTCCGTCGCCAGCGCATCGATGGCTATATGTTTGACGTGGAAATTCTGCATCTGGCCGAGCAGAGCGGCTATCACATCAAGGAGGTCGGCGTGCGCTGGCGCGACGACGGCGACAGCCGCTTGCAACTGGTGGCCGGCAACTGGCGGAACATGCTCGACATCTTCCGCATCCGCTTCGGCAACACCGCTCTGGCCCCGACGCCGGCTTGTCGTGGGGCACTGCGCGGAGCGACTCGGCCGCTTGCGGCGATCGTTCGGCGGCCTGAGCGGCCGTCGTTCGTGGTTTTTGCACCGAACGTCAAGAGGAACCCATGCTGGACAAGGCGCGGCAAGGCAGCGCGGTGTTGGCGGCATCGGCGCCGCCGCTGTTCGTCGCCGCGCTGCTGATCGTCAGCCTGTTCTTGCTGGTGTGCGGTTATCTAGCCGATACGAGAGCGTTTAACTCCGACAATCTGTTGTCCGTCGCGCAGTGCGACGATCTGTTGCACGGCCGCGACGTGACCGACTGGCATCTGCCGGGCGCTCCCTACCTGTTCCCCGACTTGCTGCTGCTAATGCCTTGTCAGTTGCTCGCGCCGACGCTCCCTCTGGCCTTCCTAGCTTATTGCTTCACCTTGCATCTGACTCTCGCCGCCTGTCTCGCCTGGTTGGGGCGCTTGAGTGGACTTCGTTGGCGGACGGCGATTGTCGCGGCCGGTTGGGGAACTATCTTCCTCATCGCCATGAACCTCAATAAGACCTTGAGCGATCGAGCTTGTCTGCTCGTCCATCCCGGCAGCCACGTTGCCGCCTTGGTCGTCGGCTTATTCGTGCTGGCTCTGACGGTGCATTCGCTGCGGCGCGGCCGGTCGTGGCGGCTGGCCGCCGTGTACGTGCTGATCGCGGGTTTCGGCAGTTTTTCCGACCGCCTCGTCGTCGCTCAGTTCCTGACTCCTCTGGCGCTGGCTCTGATCCTTCTCGCCGTCCGAAAAATAATCTCCTTCAAACAGGCGAGAACACAACTCCTGCTGCTGATGTCGTCGTTCCTGTTCTCTTACGTCATCAACCTGCTCTTCAAGCGATTGGGTTTTCATCTGCTGGGACTGGAGGCATCGCGGAGCGGACGGCGTCTGCCCGATCTGTTGTCGATGATGCGCCATTTGTATCAAGGCGTTGCCGATGATCGCCTGTTGTGTGTTCTCATCCCGCTGCATCTGTTGGCCGCACTGCTCATCGTCTGGCTGGGGTTCCGTCGCGCCGTCGCGCCGCCGAACGATTCCGCGTTGAACCGGCCCGCGGTACTGCTGGCCGCGCTGACCTTCGTGTTCTCGCCGTTGTGCATTCTTGGCGTGCTGTTTGTCCTGGGCATGGCGTTGTCGCCTCAAGCGGCGATTGTCCGTTATACCCTTTCCTGCTGGTTTCTACCGGCTCTGCTCTTGCCGCTGCTGATGTGCTGGCTGCCAGGGCGGACAGCGCGAACAGCGGCCATCGCGCTGCAAGCCGGTATCCTGTTGTTCATCCTCCAGCGCGCTTGGCTGCTGTTGCCGGGCATCGATCGCGCACGCTTTGAACAGCCGTATCCGACCCTGGCGCGGGCGCTGGATCGATTGGCTCGTGAGCGCGGTCCCTTGAACGGCTTGGCCGGCTTTTGGTCGGCGCGCTCCACGGCCTGGTTCACACGCGAAAAAGTCGCTGTCAATGTGTTGTCGCCGATGGGCGAGCCGTGGTTTCATGCGTCCAACCCCGCGCGCTTTCTGCCGGATGGCGACGATCTTCGTCTTCCTAAGTATCGGTTCCTCTTCGTCCAGCGCGGCGGTGCGTTCGAGCCAAGCCCGGCCGTTCTCGTTCTGCAATTCGGCGCGCCCGCCGAGCGGATCGCGGTTGGCAGCGGCGAAATCTGGCTATACGACGCGCTACGGACGCCGGCCTTCGATCGCTTCTTGAACACGCGCCTCGCCGACCGGCTGCATCGGCGGCGTCCGTATATGGGACCGACCGAGCCGGCTTGCCTGGCGCGTCCCAAGAAGAACATGACGCCGCTCGATGCTCCTGGAACCGTTTCTCTGGAGCCGGGACAAACTTGCGAAATTCGCTTCGCGTCGCCGGTCGCCGGACAGGTTCTCGATGTCGGCGCCGGCGCGGAGGTGCGTCTGGACGTGGAGTTTTTCCACGGCGAGGAGCGCCTCGGCAGCTTGCCGGTGTCCAGCGTACCGTGGACGGGTGCCAGTTACGAAAAACCCGGCATTCAATCGCGCTTGCTGCCGCTGCCCGCTGTCCTGCGCGAACGGACATGGGATCGTCTCATCGTCCGCGTGCGTTCCGACAACGAGAACGCCGTCCTCGGCCATGTCCTTGTTTTCGACGAGAGCATCGCAGGGTTGGAAGAGGAGCGACCGCTGCCGCCCTTGTCGCGCATACGCCTGGAAGCCGAGGATCTGTTGCCGATCAACCCCGGCACGCCTTACACCGATGATGCCGATGCGTCAGCAAGCGGCGGCCGCGTCCGCCGCGCCGGCGTGGATTTTCCCTGCTGTTTTATCTACACGCCGCGTCTGTTTTTGCCGCCCGGACGCTATCGCTTGCAAGCCGCCCTAAAAGTGGACAGCAATGCCGGCGCCGGCGAACTGGTTTCCCTCGTCGTCGGCAGCTTGTCGCCGCCGGCTCATCTGGCGGAACGCAGCCTGCGCAGCAGCGATTTCCCCGCTGCCGGACGCTGGATCACTCAGCGGATCGCCTTTGAGGTTCCCGAAGACTTGGAGAGCGTGCAGTTCGGCATCGTCGCTTCCGGTAGGACGCCGATCACCGTGGATTATCTCGATCTAATCGCCGAATCGGCGGATACAACCGCTGAGCGGGGGGCGTCAGCCCCCTGAGACTCGGAAGGCTCAGGGGGCTGACGCCCCCCGCTCAGCAGAGTTGTACATCGTGCAAAGCGCCAAGGGGCGTGCAGGGCCATACTTGATTTCGGGAGATGTGGTTATGCTGAACGAGGCTCGGAAACGCCTCGCGCCGTTGGCTCTCCCGCTCTGCGCGCTCCTCGTTGTCGTCCTGGCGGGGACGAGCGCGTTTCTGTTAGGTCATTTCTATATCACCTATTCACCTAATCATCCGTTCAATTCGGATGATTTGATGTGCAGTGACTTATGCGATGATCTGCTGCACGGACGAAGCCTAACGGGCTGGCATTTGCCGTGCGCTCCTTATCTCTTTCCGGATCTGCCGCTGTTCGCGCCTTGCCATTTACTGGCGCCGAACATCGCCATCGAGTTTTTGGCGTACTGCTTGGTGTTCCATCTGTGCTTGCTGGCCGTCCTCGCCTGGCTGGGGCGATTGAGTGGACTGGGCTGGAGGAAGGCGCTGACCGCGGCCGGCTGTGGCACGGTTCTGCTCGCCGTCCTTCACCTCAACAAGGAGTCGGGCGACCGCGCCTCTCTCCTCGTCCATCCGGGCAGTCATGTCGGCGCCATTCTCGTCGGCCTTTTCCTGCTCGCTCTGACCGCCCGCGCACTGCGATACGGGCAATCGTGGATCGGCGCCTTGGTGTTCGTCTTGGCCGGAGGACTGGGAACGATTTCGGACAAGCTGGTAGTGGTGCAATTTCTAGCTCCCGTGGCTCTGGCTCTGATCGTCCTGACCGCGTATCGGCTCATTGGCGTCAAGCAAGCGGCGGGGCAATGGGTCTTGCTCGGCGCATCCTACCTGCTTGCCTTGGGAATCAAGAGTCTCCTCCAAGGGCTGGGCATTCAATTCATGGACATCAAAGAGTTAGGGGTTAACCTACTGGACAGTAAGCCGCCGTTCCTCCACTTGAATCTCGGCGATCTGCCCCCCCTGCTTGGCCGACTCTATCAAGGCATCGAACGCCAGTACGTTTTGTGCGCCCTTGTTCCGCTGCACCTGGTAGCGGCCCTGTGCCTGCTGAGGGTGCATTTCTCCAAGCCGGCCGATACATCCGGCGATGCCGTTCTGGATCGCCGAGTAGTCCTACTGGCGGCGCTGGTGCTGCTTCTCTCGCCGTTGTGCATCTTCGGCGCCCTGTTGGTTGGGGGCATGGCCCAGCATTACGCGACCTACCGTTACACGCTGTCGTGCTGGTTTCTGCCCTGTCTGTTCCTGCCTCTGCTCTTGGGCTGGCTGCCCGGCCGTATGGTTCGCGCGGCCAGCGTGTTGGTGCCGCTGAGCGTGGTGTTGTTCGCCGCGCAGCGGGCCATGGTGCTGATCCCGCGGATTGAGCGAAGCGCGTTTGAGCAGCCTTATCCCGCCGTGGCTCAGGCACTAGACCGGCTCGCGCGCCAACGCGGACCGCTGCGCGGTCTGGGCGGCTACTGGCTGGCTCGATCCATCTCCTGGTTCAGCCGGGAAAATGTCGCTATCGACCCGCTGTTGCAATTAGCAATACCCTGGTTTCACGGGTCCAACGCCAATCGGTTCTTGCCGGCGGACGGCGATGATCTCCGCATCCCCGGTCATCAATTCCTCCTTCTGCACGCCGGAGATCGCATGTGTCCATCCGCCGGCATCGCCACCTTGGCCTTCGGTGCGCCGCGCGAAAAGATTGTCCTCGGCCCGGATGAGATCTGGCTATACGATTGCTTGCGCTCGTCTGCTTTGGATCGCTTCTTGCGCAGTCTTCTCGCCGAGCGTCTCCGCGCGCACCGCCCGTACATCGGCCCTGTTTCGCCGGCTTGTCTGGCCCAGCCCAAGGCCAATCGGACGCCAGCCGGCGCTCGCGGCACCGTGGTCATTGATCCGCAACAGCCGCTCGAAATACGCTTCGCCACGCCGATCAGCGGGCAACTCATCGACCTCGGCGCCAATTACAGTAACCAGTTCGATCTCGTTTTTTACCGTGGCGAGGAACGGTTGGGCGATCTGCACGTCCCGGCTGTTCCGTTGACGGGAGCCTCCTTCGAGCGTCCCGGCATTCAGGCTCGGCTGCTGTCCCTTCCCGCCCCGCTGGCCGCGAACAAATGGGATCGTATTCTCGTCAATCCGGTGGCGGGAACAGGAAACCTTTGCCTCGCCCACTTCTTGGTTTTCGCGGAGAGATTGCCCGATCCGCTTTCGCATCCTGACAAATTTCCGCCGCGCGTGAGACTGACGGCGAACGACCTGTACCCCCGTCTGAGCCAAGGCGGCGACCCTTCCTCGATTCCGCCGGCAGGCGCCGAAACGCTGATCTGTTCGCCCGAAGTGACTCTGCCTCCCGGCCGTTATCGACTCGATTACGCCATCAAGGTGGAGGACAACGCTTCCGCCAGCGAAGTGGCTTATCTTGGCGTTTTGTGTCATCTGCCGTTGAGGACGCTGGCCGAGCGCACCCTCCATGCCGACGACTTTCACAGGGCCGGCGAGTACGTCACGCAAACAATGACTTTTGAGATCGCCGAAGAAACCGATTTCATCCTTTTTGGTCTCGCCGCCCTTGGGGGGGCATCGGTCTCCCTGGACCACATCGACCTGATCGCCGAACCGGCGGATCGTCTCCGCGAGAAAAAGTGAGACGTTCGGCCTTTTTCCGCTGTTTCGTTTTGGGAGGTTTTCCGCACATGAGAATGTTCCTCACCGGCGGCGCCGGCTTCATCGGCAGCAACGTCGCCGACCGTCTTTTGGCGGCGGGCCATAGCGTGACGGTTTACGATAATTTCTCGACCGGCCAGCGTGCTTTTCTCGCCGAAGCGGCGCGGTCGCCGAGTTTCACGCTCATTGAAGACGATGTGCTGTCGCTGCCGCAGTTAAAGTACGCGATGGCCGGACACGATTTCGTCTTCCATCTCGCGGCCAACGCCGACGTGCGTTTCGGCACTCAGCATCCGAGCAAGGATCTTGAACAGAATACTATAGCGACCTTCAACGTCCTCGAAGCAATGCGGGCCAACGGCATCCGCCGCTTGGCATTTTCCTCGACCGGCTCCATTTACGGCGAGCCGCAGGTCTTTCCCACGCCGGAGGACGCTCCGTTTCCCATTCAAACGAGCCTTTACGGCGCCTCGAAACTGGCCGGCGAAGGACTGATCGCCGCTTACGCCACGGGTTTTGGCTTTCAAGCCTATATCTTTCGCTTCGTCTCCATCCTCGGCGAACGCTATACGCATGGCCATGTGTTCGATTTTTATCGCAAGCTGCGCGACAATCCGCATCAGATAGAGGTTCTGGGTAATGGACAACAGCGCAAGTCCTACTTGTACGTGCAGGATTGCATCGACGCCATGCTGTTGGCCATCGAGCGCGCCAAGGAGCCGGTGAACATTTTCAATCTGGGCACGGACGAATACTGCCGGGTGGATGATTCGCTGAGTTGGATTTGTTCTCATCTGGACCTGAAACCGCGGCGCTGTTATAGCGGAGGCGAGCGCGGCTGGATCGGCGACAGCCCCTTCATCTTCCTGGACGCCGCGAAAATTCGCTCGTTGGGTTGGCAGCCGAAGTTGACCATTCGTGAGTCTGTGCTGCGGACGCTGCATTACTTGCAGGCCAATCCGTGGGTGTTGGAGCATCGGCGCGAGGCGGCCTGATGCGGCGAACGAGGAGCGAGGGAATGCGTATCGTCGTCTATGGCCTATGGCATCTCGGTTGCGTCACCGCGGCCTGTCTCGCCAGGGCCGGACATGCGGTCGCCGGCGCTCGATCTGGACACGCCAACGATCGATGAACTGCGCCGCGGTAAACCGCCACTGCACGAGCCTGGTCTAGCCGAACTTCTCCGCGCCGGATTGGCGAGCAAGCAACTCTCTTTTCATTCCGATCCGGCCACTGCGTTGATGGATGCCGATGTTTTGTGGGTGACTTTCGACACACCCGTTAACGAGCAGGATGAAGCCGATGTCGCTTTTGTCCGCGCTCGCTTGGATGAGGTTGCCCCATTTCTCAAGCCGGGGATGGTGGTGCTGATCTCCTCGCAAGTGCCGGTTGGATTCACACGCTGCCTTACAGCGCGATTGGGCGGAGAGAGGACTGCACTTCGCCTATTCGCCGGAAAATTTGCGGTTGGGCAAGGCGATTGACGTTTTTTGCAATCCGGAGCGCGTCATCCTCGGCGTGGACGGCGATGCCGACTCGGCCGCGTTTGACCGAGTTATTCTCTCCCTTTTGTACTCGTCTGGAGTGGATGTCTCTCGAATCGGCGGAGATGACCAAGCACGCGCTCAACGCTTTCCTGGCCACGTCGGTGACGTTCATCAACGAAGTGGCTCGCTTGTGCGAGGAAGTCGGCGCCGACGCCAAGGAAGTCGAGCGCGGTCTCAAGAGCGAGGGGCGAATTGGTCCGCGCGCGTACCTGTCTCCGGGTGCGGCATTCGCGGGGGGAACATTGGCCCGCGATCTGCGCTTTCTGGTGCGGCGCGGCCGAGACGTGCAGGTTCGGACGCCGCTTTTGCAAGGCGTGCTGGACAGTAACGAGGTTCACAAGGACTGGGTGCGCGAGCGCGTCGAGCAATTGCTGGCCGGCATCGCCGAGCCGGTCGTGGCCGTACTCGGCCTGACGTACAAACCCGGCACCAGCACATTGCGCGCGTTCGTCCGCCGTCGAACTGTGTTACTGGCTGCACGAGCGCGGCGTGCGCGTCCGAGGCTACGATCCCGCCATCCATGCACTGCCTGCGGAATTGAGCCGCGTCCTAGAGTTAACCGCCGAGCCGCTCGATGCGCTCAACGACTCTCATTTGGCCGTTGTCTCCACCGAATGGCCGAGTTTCCGAAGTTTGCGGCCGGAGGATGTCAACGCGCGTATGCGGCAACCGCTCATCCTCGACCCCAATCACTTTCTCGCGGATGTATTAGGCGGCGATCCGCGCATCCACTATTTCGCCACGGGCAAACGCGCCGCCTGATCGAAGAGAAGGAGACTCTATGGCCCTTCGCGGCCGTTCGGCCATCATCACCGGAGCCAATCAGGGGCTAGGGTTCGCCATCGCTCGCCGTTTCGTCGAAGCGGGAGCCAACGTGCTGCTGACCGCCCGCGACGGCGAACGACTGCGGCAGGCCGAAGCCGAGTTGACACGGAATGCTCGGCCGGGGCAGGTCATCGTTTCGCAAACCGGCGATGTATCGCGGTCGGAGGACTGTCAAGCCATTGTCCGTAAAGCCCTGGAAACACTGCCGGGACTGATGATCCTGGTCAATAATGCCGGCGTCTATGGACCGATCGGCCGGATTGAAGACAACGATTGGAACGAGTGGACGCAAGCAATTCAGATCAACCTATTCGGCACCGTCCTTATGTGCCGGGCGGTTCTTCCCCACCTGCGCGAACAGGGCTATGGCAAAATCATCAACCTGTCGGGCGGCGGAGCGACGGCGCCGCTGCCGCGTTTCAGTGCTTATGC
Source organism: uncultured Planctomycetota bacterium (assembly GCA_963835245.1). Taxonomy (GTDB): domain Bacteria; phylum Planctomycetota; class Planctomycetia; order Gemmatales; family Gemmataceae; genus JAJPHU01. The sequence continues at coordinate 715,875 of CAWIEZ010000007.1, read as the reverse complement.
GGCGTCCAAGGCAGCGGTTGTCCGCTTCACCGAGACGCTGGCCGAGGAAGTGCGCGAGGATCACATCGATGTCAACGCTATCGCACCGGGAGCCTTGAACACACGTCTGCTCGAGCGCGTGTTAGAAGCGGGGCCGGAACGCGCTGGACAATCGTTCTACGAACGCTCCTTGAAACAACTCGAAGAGGGCGGCACTCCTCTCGACAAGGGAGCGGCGCTGGCGGCGTTTTTGGCCTCCGAGACCAGCGACGGCATCAGCGGCCGACTGCTCAGCGCCGTCTGGGACAACTGGAGCGAATTGCCCGCCCGCCAGCACCATTTGGCGAAAAGCGATATTTACACTCTGCGACGTATTGTACCGGAGGATCGGGGACAGAAATGGCAATGCGCGTAGCAATCATCGGTTGCGGCCTCATCGGCCACAAACGCGCCAAGGCACTGCCCGACGGCGTGAAGTTGGCCGCCGTCGCCGATACGAACCATCCGCGCGCACAGCAACTCGCCGCTCAGTATCCTGGCTGCGAGGTGGAACCGGATTGGCAATCGTGCGTCGCCCGGCCCGATGTGGATTTGATCCTCGTCGCCACGATCAACGCTGCTCTCGCCCCGGTGACGCTCGCCGCCGTGCAACAGGGCAAACACGTCCTCGTCGAGAAGCCGGCGGCACGGCGCGCCGACGAATTGCGTCCCATCGTGGAGGCGGCGCGCGCGTCGGGGGTTCTCGTTAAGATCGGTTTCAACCACCGTTTTCATCCGGCATTTCTCAAGGCGCGCGAACTGTGCGATGCCGGCGAACTGGGTCCGCTCTTGTACGTTCGCGGCCGCTATGGACACGGCGGACGGCTCGGCTATGATCGCGAATGGCGAGCCGACCCCGCCCTCGCGGGCGGCGGCGAACTGCTCGATCAAGGCGTACATCTCATCGATCTGTCGCGCTGGTTTCTCGGCGATTTCACCGAAGTATGGGGACAGACGGCGACGTACTTCTGGAAGATGCCGGTCGAGGACAACGGCTTTCTGGCTCTGCGGACGGCACGCGAGCAGACGGCGTGGTTGCATGCCAGTTGCACCGAATGGAAAAACTTGTTTTCCTTCGAGATTTTTGGCCGTGACGGCAAATTGCAGATCGATGGACTTGGCGGCAGCTATGGCGTCGAACGCCTGTCGCACTATCGCATGCTGCCGCAAATGGGACCGCCGGAGACGACCATCTGGGAGTATCCCGGCGAGGATCAATCGTGGCGAGCGGAGTTCGCTCATTTCCTCGACTGCATTGCGGCCGGCCAGCAACCGTTGGGTACACTTGAAGACGCCATCGCGGCTCTTGAGGCTGATTGAGCAAGTGTATCAGCAAGCGTCGAATCCACCTCTCTTCTGTCAATCAAAATATGGAGTTAAGGAAGGCGATATGATTATCACGCGCAGTCCGCTGCGGATCTCACTCGGCGGCGGCGGCACGGATTTGCCCTCGTATTATGAAAAGCACAACGGCTTTTTGATCGCCGCCGCCATCGACAAATATGTGTGCATCACACTGCATCACACCTTCGTTCCCGAACTCATCATCAAATATTCCAAGCTCGAACGGGTCAACAGTCTCGATGAGATCCATCATCCCATCATGCGCGAGTCGCTGCGTTTGGTGGGCGTTGATATTGCCGGTCTGGAAATCACCAGCATGGCCGACATCCCGGCCGGCACCGGCCTGGGTTCTTCCGGCAGCTTCACGACGGCTCTGCTCAAGGCGCTGCATACGCACAAAAAGAATCTCATTCATCCGAAAGATCTTGCCGAGCAAGCCTGTCACATCGAGATCGAACGTCTGCAAGAGCCGATCGGCAAACAGGATCAGTACATCGCCGCTTACGGTGGATTGACGTGCTTTCAGTTCCAATCCGATGGGCGCGTCGAAGCGTGGCCGCTGCGCATCAGCTCCGAGACGCTGTACAACCTGGAAGATAATTTGCTGCTGTTTTTCACCGGCTACAGTCGTTCGGCGTCGAGCATTCTCAAGGAACAGGATGAACGAAGCAAGAAGTGCGATCGCGGCATGGTGGATAATCTGCACTTCGTCAAGGAACTGGGCTATCAGAGCAAGGAAGCTCTCGAAGAGGGCGATTTACCGCGCTTCGCGGAATTGATGAACGTGCATTGGGAACACAAAAAGAAGCGCAGCGGCGGCATGAGTAATAAGGAGATCGATCGCTGGTATCAGTTGGCTCGCGCCAATGGTGCGCTGGGCGGCAAACTCATCGGCGCCGGCGGCGGCGGATTTCTGATGTTCTACGCTGAGGACAAGGCGCGTCTGCGCCGCGCCATGGCACAAACGAAACTGCGCGAAGTGCGATTTCGCTTTGATTTTGAGGGAACGAAGTGCGTGGCGGCGTAACTGCTCTCGTTTAGCCGCGACCCGAAGGGGAGCGCAGGCATCCGCGCTCCCCTACGGGTCGCGGCTAAACAAATATATTGGATTGGAGGACTTCCGCAGTGGACATTGCGACGGTGCCGGCGGCGCTTCTGGCCGGCGGCTTGGCGACGCGGCTGCGGCCGATCACCGAGACCATCCCCAAAGCGATGGTCGAAGTCGCGGGCCGACCGTTCATCGATCATCAACTCGCGCTCTTGCGCCGCAATGGCATCCGCCGCGTCGTGCTTTGCCTGGGCCACCTCGGCGAACAAATCGAACGGCATCTCGGCGATGGAAGACAATTCGGCCTGGCGCTGCATTACTCATACGACGGCGACCGTTTGCTCGGCACCGGCGGAGCGCTGCGGCGTGCGCTGCCGCTGTTGGGCGAGGTATTTTGGGTGCTTTACGGCGATTCCTACATGGACATCGATTATCGAGCGGTGCTGGCACATTTCGCGGCCAGCCGGGCGCACGGCTTGATGACCGTTCTTCACAATGAAAATCGTTGGGATCGCAGCAATGTCGTCTTCCGCGATGGACGGCTGTTGTGTTATAGCAAACGTGCGCCGACGGCGGAGATGAAACACATCGATTACGGCGTGACTTTGTTGTGCAACGAAGTGTTGGCGTCCTTGCCGAGCGACGAGCCGTCCGATCTTGCCGATGTTCTCAGCGACATGGCGACGCGCGGCGAATTGATTGGCCATGAAGTGACGCAGCGCTTTTACGAGATTGGTTCGCATCGCGGCCTAGAGGAAACCCATCGCTACCTCCGGGCGCGCAGCGCGTAGTGGCATCGCCCTATAAACCGGGTGGAGGCGCCCGGTTCGGAACAGTAGACACATGGCGGCGTGGTGGGTCTCGCTTCGCTCGACCCACCCTACGATGGCCGTGCGCACAGAGAGGCTTGTCGCATGTCTCATACCACCGATTACATCCACGACGCCGTACAGATTCTCACGCAACTCGATGTGCAGACCATCGATCGCATGGTCAGCATGCTCGTCAAGCTGCGCGAGCGGGCCGGACGGTTGTTTGTACTCGGCGTCGGCGGTTCGGCCGCCAACGCCTCGCACATGGTCAACGACTTCCGCAAAATCGCCCAAATCGAGACGTATGCGCCGACGGATAACGTCTCGGAGTTGACGGCGCGCACCAATGACGAGGGCTGGGAGACGGTGTTCGTGCAGTGGTTGGCGACCAGCCGATTGTGCGACCGCGACATGGTTTTCATTCTCTCGGTCGGCGGCGGCGACATCGAGCGGAACATCAGTCCCAATCTCGTTCGCGCTTTGCAATATGCTCAAGAAGTCGGCGCCACCATTTGCGGCATCGTCGGCCGCAACGGCGGTTACACGGCGCGGGTCGCCGATGCTTGCGTCATCGTGCCGACGGCCAATTCGACGACGGTGACGCCGCACGCCGAAGCATTTCAGGCGGTTTTGTGGCATTTGATGGTTTCGCATCCAGCTCTGAGGGCCGTGGAGATGAAATGGGAATCGTCCGGCCGCCGGGCCGCTTGATGTCGAGGCGGAAACGCATGACGGATGGGCTTCGAGCCGCTGTTTTTCTTGACCGCGACGGCGTACTCAACCGCGTCTTTGTCCGCGAGGGCGTGACGCATCCGCCGGCGAATGTCGCGGAATTTGCGTTGCTGCCCGGCGTGACTGACACCGTATGGCGGCTACATGCGGCTGGATTCGCATTGATCGTCGTGACGAATCAGCCGGACGTGGCGCGCGGCAGACAGACGCGCGAAGGCGTGGAAGCGATTCACGCCTGCTTGCGCGAACAACTGCCGATGCTCGATGTGTTGGCATGCTACCACGATAACGGCGATGGCTGTGCATGCCGCAAGCCAAAACCGGGCCTTTTACTGGAGGCGGCCGAGCGCTGGCAACTCGATTTGCCGCGCAGTTTTCTCGTCGGCGATCGCTGGAGTGATGTCGTCGCCGGGCAAGCGGCCGGCTGCCGGACGATTCTCGTCGAGACGCCATACAGTGGCCGGACGCGGTGCCAACCCGATCATTGCGCCCGCGATCTGGCCGAAGCGGCGGAATGGATTTTGACCCAAAAGAGAGAGGCGAAAGAGCATGAAGCTGTTTGTTGACACGGCCAATTTGGAGGAATTGGAGCAGTGTTTGCGGCGCGGTTTTCCCAGCGGCGTGACCACCAATCCGTCGATTCTATCCAAGGAGCAACGCCGCGATTTCCGCGAACACATCAACGACATGATCGCCCTGTTGAAAAAGTATCATTGCGATATCCCTCTCAGCGTCGAAGTATTCACGGCGGACCCGGCGGAAATGCTGCCGCAAGCCGAGGAGTTTTGCAGCCATTTCGGCCATTATCCGAACCTGAACATCAAGGTGCCGATCGGCTGGGACGAGTTGGCGGTGATTGCCGAACTGCGGCGGCGCGGTATCCGCGTCAATTGTACCTGCTGCATGTCGTATAACCAAGCGCTCATGGCCGCCCGCGCCGGGGCCAATTACGTCAGCTTGTTCTGGGGCCGCATCCGCGACATCGGCTATGACGCCGGGTCGATTGTGCGCCAGGTTCATCAGACGCTGCGCGAGTGGGACAGCACTTCGGAAATCATCGTCGGCAGCATCCGCCACATCGCCGACATCAACGAAGCGATGCAGGCCGGCGCCGACATTCTGACGGTGCCGCCCAAGTTTTTCCCGCAGATGTGCGGTCATCCCAAGACGGATGAGGCGGTCCAACAGTTCGTCAGCGAGTTTCAGAAGTGGCAGGGCGAAGCGCCGCGCTTGCGGAAAAGCGCTTAATCAACGCGAATGCGATCGATAACGGAACCGAGAACGAGAAAAGCTCCATGCGTGTGCTGGTGAATGGCCTGGCCGCGGCTGGTCCCATGACGGGGATCGGCCATTACACGACGCAACTGCTGCGCTGTTTGCGCCAGCAGGCGGACGCGGAGGAGATCCACTCTTTTCCGAACCGCTGGGTGTGCCAGGCTCGTTCTTTATGGGCGCACCTTCGTTCGCGTCTCGAACGCGGCGGCCGGCCACAGACTCCGTCGGCGTCCCCCGCTACTGGGGGCTGGCACGGCCGCGCCTTCCGCGCTTTGCGTTCCTCCGGTCAGTGGTTGCTGGCGCGCAACTTCCACGCCGCTTCGCAGCGCGGCGGTTACGATCTTTACCACGAACCGAACTACATCCCGCTGCCCAGCGATCTGCCGACCGTGGCCACGGTTCACGATCTGTCGGTGCTGCTGCATCCCGAATGGCATCCGGCCGACCGCGTCGCTCATTTCGAGCGCCGCTTCCGCCGCGGTCTTAAGCAGTGCCAGCATTTCCTCGCTATCTCCGAGTTTGCGCGTCAGGAAATCCTGCACACTTTGCATCTGCGGCCCGATCAGGTGACGCGCACTTATATGGGCATACGTCCTGGTCTGACGCCGCTGCCCCGGCACGCGGTTCAGCAGGCGCTGCGGCGTCTGGGGTTACCGTCGCGCTATCTGCTCTACGTCGGCACCATCGAGCCGCGCAAGAATCTGGCGACGCTGCTGCGCGCCTATCGTACTCTCGATGAGCGGATTCGCCGCGATTATCCGCTCGTCCTGGTGGGTAATTGGGGGTGGAATGCCGGCGAGGTGGCGCACTTGCTCGACGCCAAGGGCGGCGCGGCGGAAGTGATCCATCTCGGCTATGTGCCCGAGAGTTATTTGTCGGCATTGTACAACGGTGCGCGGGCGCTGGTGTTTCCGTCGCTATATGAGGGATTCGGTCTGCCGCCAGTGGAAATGCTGGCCTGCGGCGGCGCCGTACTCGCCTCCACCGCCGGCGCCGTGGCCGAGACCGTGGGACGACAGGCACACTTGATCGAGCCGTTGGATCTCGATGGTTGGCGTCAGGCCATGCGGCGTGTCGTCGAAGATGACGATTGGTGGCGGCAGTTGCGAAAGGGCGCGGTGGAGGCGGCCAAACCGTTCACTTGGGAACGCTGCGCCGCCGACACCCTGCGCGTCTATCGGCAACTCGGCGGCGGCACGACGAGGAGTACGAAACACATTTCGATTCGGCAGAAGATCGCGGGTTGAACGCCATCGGGGGGTGGCGGACTGTGGAAGCGAAGGGAAGGGGGATCCCATGCGCGTGGTGTTGAATTACTTGGCCGCCGCGGAATCGGCCAAGACGGGCATCGGCCATTACACCGCCGAGTTGCTTCGCTGTCTGCGCCAGCAGGCCGGCGACGACCTCATCGATACGTTTCCTGGACCGTGGGGCCAACGAGCGCAAGCCGTCTGGATGCGTTTTCGCCGCGCGCGCATGCCTTCGCCCGGCGGCTCTCTCGGCAATCCTTCCCTTCCCGCTCGGAAAACGGTTCGCCAGAGAATGTTTGACGGCGTGCGGATCTCTGGCCGAGCGGCGCGGCGCATCCTCTTTCGTCAACTTTGTCGCTGGAAAAAGTACGAATTGTATCACGAACCGAATTTTTTACCGCTGCCGTGCGATTGCCCGACCGTGGCGACGCTGCATGATCTGTCGCCGCTCTTGCATCCCGAATGGCATCCCGCCGAGCGCGTCGCGCAGTTTGAGAAACACTTCCATCGCGGCCTGTCTCAGTGCAGCCATTTTTTCACCGTCTCGGAGTTCGTGCGCGGGAAGTGATTCGGGTTCTGGGTCTGTCGCCGTCGCGGGTCACACGGACTTACAACGGCATCCGCTCCAGCCTCGCGCCGCTGCCGCCGGATGAAGTGGCGGCCCTTCTGCACCGTCTGGATTTGCCGCCGCGTTATTTGCTCTACGTCGGCACCATCGAGCCGCGCAAAAACATCATGACCTTGCTACGGGCTTATTGCACGTTGCCGGAATGGCTGCGCTCGCAGTGGCCCTTGTTGCTGGTCGGCGGTTGGGGCTGGAACGCCGGCGACGTGGCCGACTTTCTCGAAAGCGGAGCGCGGCAGCGCGGCGTGCTGTATCGCCATTACGTTCCGGAGAGTTATTTGTCGGCGTTGTACAACGGTGCGCGGGCGTTGGTGTTTCCATCGCTGTATGAGGGTTTCGGTCTGCCGCCGGTGGAAATGCTGGCCTGCGGCGGCGCTGTGCTTGCCTCCACCGCCGGCGCCGTGGCCGAAACCGTGGGACGACAGGCACACTTGATTGAGCCGTTGGATCTCGATGGTTGGCGTCAGGCCATGCGGCGTGTCGTCGAAGATGACGATTGGTGGCGGCAGTTGCGAAAGGGTGCCGTGGAGGCGGCCAAGCCGTTCACCTGGGAGCGCTGCGCCGCCGACACCCTGCGCGTTTATCGACAACTCGGCGGTGAGAGTCAGCGACTCAACGAGGCCGCCTGATACAGTGAGAGGCAAGGCGGATGCACCGACCACCGTGCGGTCGCGCCGGACCAAACGCAGCACCTGAGCGCGTCGGCAGGTACGAGAGAGCAAAGATGCACTTTCATAATAAGGTCAAGAGATATGGAAAGTTAACAAAAGCATCCCTATTTTTCCTCAAGGCGCGAACGGCCCCGGAAGAAGGTCTTCCGGGGCCGCGTCAAGGGGCTGCCTCCTGCCTGGGCCACAGCGAAAGGCTTCGTTGACCAGGGTTAGTGAGGGGCATGGATCCCACCGTTTTGCGACTAGCCAGAGACCCCACCGAGGCTGCCGAGGGTTGAGGTAGTCGTGCCACCGAGGCTGCCGAGGGCCGAGCTGGTCGCGCCACCGAGGCCGCTCACGAGTGATGTGAGCAAGCTGTCCACGGTATTGACGACATCGGTGATGGTGGCGGTCGTGTCCGTAATAGTGGTCGTCACGTCCGTCAGCATGGTCTCCAGGTCGCCTATGTCGGTGGTAAGCGTATTCGTCACGGTGGTCAGCGCCGAGTTGCCCGTGTCACCGACAAGCATGATGACGTCGGTGAGATCGGTGATCACGCTCTGCAGCGTGTTGGCCACATCGCTCCCGAGGTTGCTCAGGGAGGAGGAGACGCCGTTCAGTGTCGAAGTAACGGACTGGCCGTTCAACGCCCCGGTGAGCCCGCTCGCGAGACCGTCAATGAGGTCGGTGAGCGTGGCGGTCACGTCGGTGATGGTGGTCGTCGCCTCGGTCAGCAGGGCGTTGAGGTCGGCCACGTCGGTGGTGAGCAGCTTGGTCACGCCAGGAAGCGCCGAGTTAGCTGTACCACCGACGAGTTGGATGGTGTCGGTGAGGTCGGTGATCACGCTCTGCAGAGTTTTTGTCAGGTCGGTCAGCAGGCTTTGCAGGGCGCTGGATACGCCGCTCGCCGTACTCGCGGCGCTGCTTAACGTCGTGCCAGCCGCCCCAGGAGCCGGGCTGGCGAACGCGGCAGCCTGCGGCGCACTGGCCATCGGCGACAGGGGGCCGAGGACCGGCGCGACTGGCAGGCTGTCGAGGACCGGCATGGTCGAGGGGACGATACGGTCTTCCAACCCTTCGAGCGCTGGAATGCAGCGCCAGGGCTCAGGCTGGCCTTGCCGTCGGTTCTTGCGAGGACGCCACGTCCGGAGAAACTCACTGAGCCTCATCTTGGTGCTCCTTTTCGGAAAGCGAACCGTCTCCCGTGCCGCACCATGTCGCCTCCTCTCGAAGCGCGAACCGAGGTACGCCCTGGGTCTACTGGTGCTGCCTCCCTTGGCCCAGGAGACAGGGCAATTTTCGCAACTATCGTGCCTTCAGCCATCGTTTTGCCAGGTCACGAAAAGTTGACAATTAGATCTGTCCTCCACGGCGCCCTTCAATTTGACCTGGCAATTCGGAGCGCGCCGCCCATAATTTGGCCGGCCCATTATTGCCGTCTCAAGGTTGGCCTTGAGGTGGCCCGGTGTTTGAAATCGCTGTAAAATGTTTGTCGCGCTGCACCGACTTGCTTTGGTCGCTTATTTGTGAAATTCGGCGGCTGGGAATGGCCTTGATCCTGAGAATGGGGTTCAGGAGGCCGCTGGTTCAAATCCAATCGCCCCGGCCGGCGAAGGGGGGCGTTCATCGGAAATGATGAATGTCCCGAATGCTATTGCCTTACGGCGTAAGTCCTAGTAGCCATGTGGTTTCGGTATTTACGTCCGGTGTGGCCTCCTGCGAGAATGGTGTTGGTTCAGCCCATCAACCCCCAGGAGGCCACCAATAGCAAGTTTCGCATCTACCCTCGAACGCAGCAAGGAAGATTTACAACCCTTTTTGCCCGAAGAAGAGATCCGAGTCGCCTGCCAAGAGGCGGGCTATACCTGGAGCGAACGCAAGTGCAAGGCTGTGACGACCGTACATCTGTCGTGATAAATCAACCGCTTTGGGTACGGCTGTCGATTGGGGACGTGGGGCTTGCACCCGGCAGCTAACGCAGCCGGTTCGCCAGCCGCGGCGAACCGGCTGCGTTAGCTGCCGGGTGGGAAGATTCGTGAGTAATCGGGAATTAATTGCCCCAGTACGACGGCGCGGCCATCATCCGCGGTTGCATCGGCGCGGGAGCGGCGGTGCTGGGCATGGTGTAACTGACCGGACGATAAGTCGCATTCTGGATCGACCGATCGTTCACCATCTGCGAGATCGGGCCGCTCGGCAGCGGCGAAGGCTGCACGACCGGATTGGCTCCCGGCGCGGCCGGTGCCGGTTCGCTGGGCGGCAGCGAACCGAGGCAGGCGCCATCGCCGCAACCGCCGGCGGGGCAACCCATCATGCCGGAGTAGTTCATCATGCCGGGGCACATGCCGCCCATGCAGGGTCCGCCGCCGTAACCGGGGCCGGGACCGTAACCTCCGCCGGAGCCGAACGGGCAGCAGCCATCACAAAAGACCGTGCCGCAGCACACCGGACTGAAAGCGTTGTACTGGCGAACGCAGAACTTGGCGCCGCAGCCGCAGCAACCACAGTGCCGGTAGCACAGGCCGAAGCAACAGCCGGCGAACGACTCGGCCGTTACGAAGGCGGAGACAGCCAGGGCCAACATTGCGGAAGAGAGCAGTTTTTTCATGGTGGTGGGGTCCGTGAGTGTTCCACGGGAGGGACCGGCCAACATCCTTGATGGAGGGCATCCTCCCTGAATCCGTGCAACTATACCCGCGCCGACAAATTCAGGACGGCGGGGCAAGGCGATTTTGCACGACACAGGCCGATCCTTTCGCGGTAGAACGAACAAAATGCACGTCATCGCCAGGATGTGTACGGTCGTGGAAAAAGAAGACTTTTTTGCAGAAAAAAGCGGAAAAAAACTCAAGTCATCGAGGGGGCGTCCACGCCGGCACGGCATCGAGATCGAGAGCGGCCCAGTCTCTGCGCCGCCATTTCTCCACGGCGATGGCGGCCATGGCGGCATTGTCGGTGCAGAGCGCCAGCGGCGGCACAAACAACTCCGCGGCTTCGTCGCGCGTCATCGCTTCCAGGGCGGTACGCAAACAACGATTGGCGGCGACGCCGCCGCCGACCGCCAAGCGTCGCAGGCCGGTTCTCCGCAGCGCCTGCCGCGACTTGGCGACGAGAACATCGACGACCGCTTTTTGAAAACTGGCGGCGAGGTCCGCGCGCGGCTTGCCGGGCGGCGGCGGCGCCGGTCGCGGTTGGCTCTGTCCCGCCAGCGCGTACAGCACCGCCGTTTTCAGTCCGCTGAAACTGAAATCGAGCCGTTCGTCGTGGAGGAAGGCGCGCGGCAGGCGGACCGCCTCCGCATCGCCTTGCTCCGCTTCGCGCTCGACGGCCGGCCCACCGGGAAAACCCAGGCCGAGCAAACTGGCCACCTTGTCGAACGCCTCGCCGGCCGCATCGTCGAGGGTGCCGCCGAGCATCTCGAAACGCAACGCTTCGCGACAGTGAAACAGGACCGTATGCCCACCGCTGACCACGAGGCCGACGCATGGGAAGATGTCGCGCCCGCCGCCAAGCGCGCGGCGTAGATGTGGCTCTCGATGTGATTGACGGCGATCAGCGGCACATCCAAAACGAGTGCCAACATCTTGGCCGCGCTGACGCCGACTAGCAGCGCGCCAACGAGTCCCGGCGTGTTGTGGACGGCGATGCAGCCGATGTCTTGCAGACACACGCCGGCCTTTGTCAGCGCTTCGTCAATGACGGGCAGCAGTCGCTGCAAGTGAGCGCGGGCGGCGACTTCCGGCACAACGCCGCCGAAACGCGCGTGCAGATCGGTCTGCGAGGCGATGACGCTGGAGCGAATCCGCGGCTCGTCGGTGAAGACGGCGGCGGCCGTTTCATCGCAGGAAGTTTCGAGAGCTAAAAAAAACAAAGGATTCACCCTACAAGCTCGGAGCGCCAGCGACGGATGCTTCGGCCCGTCGCTGGCGCTCCGAGCTTGTGGACCAACGGGCGCACTGGCGGAAGAATGACAACGGGTTGTCATAAACCACTTTGCGGACCACCTCTTCGGCATGGCCGCGGCGGCGCATGGCCAGGATGAACTCCGGCACGGCCAACGGGTCCGATTTGCCCCAATCGCCGGCCGAGTTGACCAGAATGCGCTCCGTGCCGACCATTTCGATGATGTCCACGGCGCGCTCCGGCGTACATTTGGTCGTCGGATACAGCGTCATGCCGCACCAGAAACCGTCGTCCAGCGCCAGCCGCACCGTATGCTCTTCGACGTGATCGACGCACACCCGCGCCGGATCGACGCGGCGATCGCCCTTGAGCATGTCGAGGATCATGCGCGTGCCCTTGTACTTGTCCTCCAGATGCGGGGTGTGGATGAGGATCAATTCGTTCGTCTTCATTGCCAGATCGACGTGTTCCTGAAAAATGATGGCCTCGTTGCGCGTGTTTTTGTTCAGGCCGATCTCGCCGATGCCCAGCACATTGGACCGCTGGAGATATTCGGGAATCAGCGCGATGACCTCGCGCGATAGGGAGACGTTCTCCGCTTCCTTGGCGTTGATGCACAGCCAGCTGTAGTGACGGATGCCGAAAAGGGCGGCGCGTTTCGGCTCGACTTCGACAAGATGACGGAAGTAATCGCGGAATCCCTCCGCCGAACCGCGATCAAAACCCGCCCAGAAAGCCGGCTCCGATATGGCCACGCAACCGCACTGCGCCATGCGGTGATAGTCGTCGGTGACGCGCGAAATCATGTGGATGTGGGGGTCGATGTAGAAGGACATGGTGTTTAACTCCTTCGCCAACATAATTATGCTTAGGTATACCTATTGGAAGAGGATCATCCAGACACTCGCGAAAGCAGTTTGGGAGGCGGCCTATGACTGCGGATCGCCGCTGCTTGCACCGGCGTTGTCGCCGGAGTTCGGAGCGGTTCGTGGAAGCACAACCTGGATGCCGGCGGGGCTGAGGACAGCCACGAATGGGGGTGGGTGTGAGGCGGCCAGTTTCTCGATTTCGGCAAGATGGTTGACGAATAATGCGGCCATCTCGGTGCCCCTCATATTCCCGGAGGAGAGTGTAACGATCCTGGCATTGGACAAAAGGACCGCCTCACGCTCACCAGCCCTGCGGCGGATGTTTTTGTCTTTGCTCAGAATCACCCACCCACAGGCCGATACCTGGGGTATCCAGTCTTCATCGAGCGCGGCTTGGGCGAAGTGATCGTCGTGGATTCGGATGTCGGCCCCGGCCGCTCGCAAGGCAATGGCGACGGCTTTGCCCAAACAGCGATCGACGTAAAAGGTCGGCCGGTCGGACACCGGAGGTTCTCCTACCAGCCGTGGAGCGAGAACGGCGAAGCAGACGGAAGCGACTCGTAGCGGATCGCCTCCTCCACCTCGACGACGGTGAGACCGTAATCCTCAGCCAACTCGGCAACCGAATCGCCGGCCTGGTAGCGCTGGAAGAGACTATCCGTCGGCACGCCGCGCTCAGCAATCGTCGGACGGCCGAAGCGTATTCGCGGATCAAGCACGATGAGGCGAGGCGAACTCTCGGCGGGATCACGCGAGAATGGATAGATGCGGATAGGAACCCCTTCTTTCACATCGACGCGCTCCAGCCGCAAGGCGAACCACTTCCGAAGGAGCGCTCTTTGCTCATCTTCCAATCGCTGGGCATACGGTTTAATGAACGCATCAAGATGTTCATCGGTGTGTTCCCCGCCGAAATAAATCGGCTCCCGATGCACGTCTTGCAGACCCCGCAGAATAGCGTGATAGAGATCTTTCCAGCGATCCTTGTGCTGTTCCTCGACATGCGAGCTTGTCACGAGAAGATCGAATGCAGCTGCTCGGACGAACAGATCGGCGAAGCGACAGAAGTTGAACCGATTGCCCTCCGAGAGCAGAGCGGGGGACGCCCCATTACCATCAGCCTGCCACGGAACAGGGAAGTCAGGGAAAAAGTAAAAAAAGAACCATTCCGGGATCGGCCAACCCCGGAACTGTCCACTCAATGCCCAAACCGACCAGAGGGAGATATGGAGGTAGCGTGCGGCGTCCCAAGGAGTATAGAGAGATGCCTCGGCAGGGTTCTGCTCGACAAACTGGGGTTTAGTTTTCGGCACAGGTACGCCCCGGATCGAATTTAGCTCTAGTTAGTAGCTTAGCGGAAAAAGGATCAACGCTCAATCGCCGGTTCCATTGATGTGGCGGAGTTACTCACGAGCGAGCAAAACGCATCGAAGCCGGCGGCGTAAGCGGCAATGGGGTTTCCATCGCTCACGCCGCCGGCTCCGATCGCCACTTGCAGCCCCCTCAATCTTCGCTGCTTTCAGCGCTCTTGGCGCTGGCGAAATTCATTGACGGTTTGGCGCGTCGGTCCCTGGATGCGCTCCAAAGACTCGCTTACCGCCGCCGGCGCGGGACGATTCAAACGCTCCAACTGCGCTCCCTGATCGAAGTCGTCCGCGGCATCACGGCGGCGGTTCTGTGCCAGCCTTGACAGACCCAAAAAGTAGAAATAACGCGCATCCTGGCCGTCGTTCTCGATGGTGAGCAGGAACGCTTTCTCAGCGTTGGCGTAATCGCGGTCGAAATAGAAGTTCAAACCGGCGGCGAAGTGTTTTTCCGCTTCCAGCGGATTGGGAATGCGTAAGCTGTCCGGCCGTTTCAGCCGCGGATGATTGAGAATCAGGTACGTCAAGCCGTTGCCGTATTCACGCGGCAACAGGGGGCGGATGCCCTCGACGTAGGTTTGCAGAGCGGCGTTCCATCGGCCCTTGACGGCCAGCGCCTGCGCCAGCACGTTGAAGGGCACTGTGCCGGGCGGCGCTTTCAAGACTTCATCGGCCAATTTCTCCGCTTCTTCCATTCCCGGCTCCTCGCCGGGCAGCAGCGGCGCTTGCAATCCCAACGTCAGCAACAAAACCAGTCGCCGCACGTCCTCGAAGTGCCGGGCCGGATACGGCGCGGGGTCGCGCCAGCCGAGTTTCTGTCCGCCGGGAACCGGACGCACTTCGCGCGGCTGCAACAGCACGCGCGCCAGGGCCATGCGATAGCGGCTGCCTTCGGCGTCCACAGCCTGATGCGCGGCTAACGCCGCTCGATAACTCTTGATGGCGACATCCATCTGGCCGAGTTCTTCGGCGATGCGGCCGGCGGCGTAGTGTCCTTCGGCCAATCCCGCTTTCACTGCCTCGTCGGCGTCCCTGCGGGCGGCGATCAGGAGCGGTTCCGTCGCCGGCAGCGCGCCCTTGGCCTTCGCGCGCGCAGCATCCAATTCGATCAAACTCCGCCGCGCTAACAGCTTGCCTTGTTCCTGCGCCGGCAGCACTTTCATGGCACGCGCCAGCACGGCCAACGCCGCATCCATCCGGCCGCGATTGTACAAATCCTGAGCCTGGCGTCCGAAATACGCCGCCGGATTGGATACTTCCTTCAAGGCAGCGTCGGCACGAATCAACCATTCGCCTTTGTCCACGGCGCCGCGCGCTGCTTGCAGCACGCTCTTCGCCTCATCGAATTTATCCGCATTGCGCAGGGCCAATCCCCGCACCACCTCGGCCTCGCCTTTCCGCGCCGGCGGCGCTTTCGGGTCGGTCTTGACTCGTTCGACATCCATCGCCGCTTGGCTCGCCAATTCGGCGCGGCCGCGATTCTCGTCGAGCAGCAGCAACCACAAGGGCAGCATTTCCTCCGGCGGGCGACTCGCTTTCAGCGACGCCGATAGCTGAGTAATCTCGTCGCGCTGCCGGCGAATTATGCCCTGGGCATCCTTGGTCTTGGCAACATCGATCGCTTTCTTCACGGCCGCGACGACATCGGGTTTGCCCTTGAGATCGAGGAGCTTGGCATCGGCCAACTCATCGGCGATCTTCTTGAGGGTAGCATTAAGACCGTCGTTGGCGATCTTTAATTTCGTAGTTTGTTCCTTGGCGGACGCCAACTCGGTGCCGCGGCTCTCGATCGTTTTCTCCGCCGTTTTCAGCTTGCCGGCCAGCGTCGTGTTTTCGGTCGTGGCCTTCTGAAGTTTCATTGTCAGGTCGGCGAGCTTGGCGTCGGCGTCCTTTTTCGCGGTTATCAGGCGATCGAGACCCTTGGAGACATCGTCGGCCTTGGCGATGATCTTGTCGGCGATGAGCTTGTCCGTCAGAGCTTTGACGATGGCGGCACTCGTCTGCGCTTTTTGCACCAGCGCATCCAGCGCCTCCGGGGGCGTGTTTTTGTCGGTCAGATAACCTCCCCCGCGCAGGCGTTCCTCCAGTCGCCAGTACACCGCCAATTCGTCGCAGCATCGCAGGAAGATGTCTTCGGCCGGATCGCTGAGCGGATTCTGCGCCTTGCGCAGCCGCGTGAAACGCCGTTGATCGTGCAGCTTCCGCGCGCTGATCGATGGCGCGAACCGCCTCGGCGAACTTGCCCTCGGCGCCAGCTTGGCGGCCTGCCAAAATTCAGAGCCGGCCTCTTTGGTGTCGGCCTGTTGCTGGGGCGGCTGCGGCGGTTGCCCAGGCGGTTGAGGCGGCTGGGCGGCGGGCGGTTGTTGGAGGGCGATCAGCAACAACGCCAACACCACCGCGCGATCTGCCACGCCTTCGGGTAGGGGAATCAAGGCCGCGCCCGCCGCCTTGCCCGAAGTCTTCAGATCGACGCGATAAATGGCCGACTCGAAACGCTGCTTTTGCACCGGATCGTTCTGGAAAGCCTGGACGCCCTTGGCGTATTCGGCGCGAGCTTCCGGCAGTTTTCCGGCCAATTCGTTGATGAGCGCGAAATCGTAAATCGCATCGGGGTTCTTCTGTTCCGCCGCTTTTTGCAGATCCTGGATCGCCGGTTGCAGAGCGGGGTCTTGCGGATTAATCTTGCTGCCGACTTTCTGAAGATACTTTCCCAAACGATACGAGCCGCGCGTGGCCAACTCATTGGGATCGGTATCCTGAATCTGCTCGATACCGGCCTTGTCCGCTTGCTCCCAATCACCGTTGCGCACATGGGCGGAGCGCGTCTCGAACGATGGCGGCGCGGCAACGGAGGGGCCGATGGGAGCGCTCATCGGCGCAGGCGCCTTCGCCTTGTCACCGGACCCCATCATCGCTTGCGTCCCAATCGTTCCGCCCGCACCGATCAGCACACCGAGGAGCGTGGAACCGGCCAAGGCGAGGAGGGGCGAGCGCGGCTTGACAGGTTTGGCCGGTTTCTCTTTGGTCTCGGCTTGGGCCTCCGCCGCTTGCTCTTCCGCGGCGGTCTCGGCGGCTTCCTCCGCCTCGGCGGCGGCGATCGCCTCGTCGCCCTCGGCGACTTCTGCCGCGGAAACGCCGGCCAAATCACCCTCCGCCGGCGGCTCGTCCAAACCGGCGAGCAGATCGTCCACTTCCTTCTCGGAGACGGCCGGCTCCTCGGCGGCGGCCAGCTCTCTCTCGGCGATCGGCTCGCCGCTGGGAGAGTCCGACAACAGCGATTCTAATGCCACGTCGCTGATCGCTTCTCCCGCCGCCGACCCGCCCGGTGCCTCCACGTCGATGCCCGAACCGGCGTTCACCACGCCGCTCTCTTCGCTGGGGACCGGCGGCGTTATTTCCATGTGCGAACCGAGATCGACGGAAGATTCGGAAGAGGGGTGCAAGTCCGAAGGAGACACGCCCGGCACCGGCAAACCTTCCAGATCGATGCCGCTGCCGTCGGGCATCGGCACGTCCTCACCGGCTTCCTCTACCGACAAATCTTCGTCGCTCTCGACCGGCGGCGCGCCTAGATCGACAGCGGAAGATTCGTCCGCCGCGGCGATCACATCGAGAGCGGCGTCCTCGGTTAACTCGGCGGCCGCCGGGCCGGCATTACTACCGGAATCCACCACTTCAGCGGCCGCGTCGCGCGGCGGCGCGCTCGCCTCAGAAACGTCGATGCCGGAGTCGTTAACCAGATCAACATGGCTGGCATCGCTGGCTAGTTCGGCCACGAACACTTCCGCCTCGCCCGGCGGCGTCTCGCGGAGGACAGGACCGGAGCCGCCCTCGACCAATTCCACCGGCGCGGCACCGAGATCGACGGTGGAATCCGAGAGTTGTCCTGTCGGCTGCGGCGGTGAACTGGATAAATCAACCGCCTCCGCTCCTACGCCGGAATCCGCAATTTCGGACGCCAGCGGCGCCGCGCCGCCCAATTGGCCAACCAGTTCCTCGTGAGAGCCGGGCGGCGGCGTCGATTCGGTGCCGCCGTGAACCAAAATCTCGGCATCGGAGGGCGAATCGATTTGGATCTCCTTGCCTTCCTCTGTATGGGCTTCGTCCACGAGCGCGGACCAAGCGATGCCGGAGATGCCGCTGAGCGGCTCGGCGCTGCCGGCATCGCCGGTGGCCGGCTTCGCACTCGGCGGCAAGCCGTAATCGATGGCCGAATCGGACGGCGACGGTGCGGCACCCGATCCGGCCAGCTGCGTGGTGCGCTCTTCGCTTCGGCTGGCCAAGTGCGTCGTTTTCGCGGCCGTACATCGAGGGCAGGCCGCCAACTCATCCGCGTAGTCTTGATTGCAAACGCTACAGTGTTTCGCCATGCCTGCTCCCCTCCGCTCTTGAGATGTACTCCGCGCTGGAGTTTTCATGGTGCGGGAACAACCGCCGGCCCACTAGGGCGACGAAAGGGGGCGGTCCCTACAGTCCGAATCGACGCTACTTCTCCCCTATTTTCTCGACTTTATCGAGCGAATACAACTATATTCCACCAATTTCCGCGATTCCTTCGCCGCGCCATCGCTACCAACGCTTCAATCCGCGCAATCGCCACCTCGCAAAAATCGTGCGGAAAATCGTTGTCGCGGGCGGCGCTTGCGGATAAGCTAGAACACATCCCTCTCTCATTCCGATGGCGTTCCCGGCGTATTTCAAAGATGAGACGCCCCCACAACCCCGGTCCCGAAAAGGAGCGAAACGATGGCGACGGTCCGCGACATTCTGGCGAAAAAAGGCAATCGCGTCTGCTCTCTGGGCGGCGAGACGACGGTCTTGCACGCCGCTCAGTACATGACGGAACACAAAATCGGCGCTGTTCTCGTTCTCGACGGCGAACACATTGCCGGCATGTTCAGCGAGCGCGACATTCTCCAGCGCGTCGTCGCCGAGGGCCGCGATCCGGCTCAGACGCGCGTCGGCGAAGTGATGACCGTCGAGGTCGCCTGCTGCACAGCCGATACCACGTTGGAGGAGGCGCGCGGCGCCATGAAGAATCGCCGCATCCGCCACCTGCCGGTCGTGGACGGCGACGAGCGCCTCCTCGGCGTCGTCTCGATCGGCGATTTGAACGCCTTTCAAGTCGCCCATCAGGAGCAAACGATTTTCCTCCTCAACGAATATCTTTATGGCCGTGTCTGACGGCGGCCACCCACCCGGCAGCTAACGCAGCCGGTTCGCCAGGTCCGGCGAACCGGCTGCGTTAGCTGCCGGGTGGAGTATTCGTAACCGAAACGAAAAAAATTTTTCGCGGCCACTTGTCAGATGCGCGGCATCGTGTAAAAAACATGAATCCTTCGTGGCGGAGAAGCGTCTAACTCCCCACGAAGTAAACGATGGCCCCTCTGGGGCGGACGTGTCGTTCTTTGACAATTTGGCAGCGGTAGAAGTTGCAATTCACAAGCAACGACAAGGCGAGGGGCGAAAGCTTCTCGCGTTGACGTTTCTTGCGATCTCTGCATGAGCCTGAGAGTAGAGAGATTAGGATTGTTACTCTTTCCCGATGGCCGTTGGCTGTTTAGCGAACGGAGGCATCGGGATTGGTAACTTGGAAGCGATGCCGGCTTCGACCTTGACGCTGAAGCGTCGATGGCCGAGGACGGGATCAATGCGGCCAAGCTACTAAGGGCATGTGGGGGATGTCTTGGCGCCAGAAGGCGATGAAGGGCGTGGAAGACTGCGATAAGCCCGGCGGAGCTGTCAACCGAGCGTTGAGGCCGGGATTCCCGAATGAACGCACGCTGAATCCATAGGTGTGCGTGGCGAACCCGGGGAACTGAAACATCTCATTACCCGGAGGAAAAGAAAGCAACCGCGACTCCGTCAGTAGCGGCGAGCGAACGCGGATCAGCCTAAACCAGCCGGACTCGTCCGGCTGGGGTTGTAGGACCGGCATTTAGCACTCTTGTACCCTAGTCGCAACGCTCTGGAATGGGCGACCACAGAAGGTGAAAGTCCTGTAGACGGCAGGAGAAGGGGTGCGAGCCGGCACCTGAGTAAGACCGAACACGTGAAAGTCGGTCCGAATCTACGGGGTCCATCCCGTAAGGCTAAGTACTCCCTGGCGACCGATAGCGAATCCAGTAGCGCGAGCGAAAGATGGGAAGAACCCCGACAAGGGGAGGATAGTGAACCTGAAACCACATGCCTACAAGCGGTCGGAGCCCAGTGGGGGCAACCCCCGGGTGACGGCGTGCCTTTTGCATAATGATCCGGCGACTTACCGTCGTCAGCAAGGTTAAGCCGTTCTGCGGCGGAGCCGAAGCGAAAGCGAGTCTGAATAGGGCGTTCAAGTTGGCGGCGGTAGACGCGAAACCACGTGAACTACGCATGGGCAGGATGAAGTGAGGGTAATACCTCATGGAGGTCCGAACTCACTAGTGTTGAAAAACTAGGGGATGACCTGTGCGGAGGATTGAAAGTATCATCAAACGTGGAGATAGCTCGTTCTCTCCGAAATAACTTTAGGGTTAACGTCTCGATAGTTGGCAGGGGGGGTAGAGCGACTGAATCCGATAGGGGGCCTACCCGGCTACCCTTCGGAACCAAACTCCGAATACTCCTGTACCAAGTCGAGGCAGCTAGACGGCGAGGGATAAGCTTCGTCGTCGAGAGGGGAACAACCCAGACCGCCCGCTAAGGTCCCTCAAGCACGCTCAGTGCGAAAGGAAGTTGGACTCCCGTGACAGCCAGGATGTTGGCTTAGAAGCAGCCACCATTTCAAAAGTGCGTAATAGCTTACTGGTCGAGGAGTCCTGCGCCGATAATGAACGGGACTAAGCGTGCTACCGAAGCGGCGGGTGTGCGCAAGCACACGGTAGGAGAGCGTTGCACCATAGAGCGAAGGGGTACGGACAACGAACCCTGGACGAAGTGCAAGTGATCATGCCGGAACGAGTAACGCTAAAACGGGTGAGAATCCCGTTCGCCGAAAGCCTAAGGTTTCCTGGGGAAGGTAAATCCGCCCAGGGTTAGTCGGACCCTAAGACGAGGCCGAAAGGCGTAGTCGATGGACGGCCGGTTAATATTCCGGCACCACACGCGTAGGCTTGACGCCCTCTGTGACGCTGGCTTGAAGGTGAGCGGCCCGCTAGTCGTGGCCGTCCCGCAAGGGCGAGGGCACATACGATCCCGAAGTCATCCGATGGACAGACAAGAAAAGCCAGAGGGCTACAAAGCGTGTGCCCGTACTAAAACTGACACAGGTAGGCGAGATGAAGATTCTCAGGCGCTCGAGAGAACGCTCGTGAAGGAACTCGGCAAATTAACCCCGTAACTTCGGGATAAGGGGTGCCCTCTGGGGTGTCAAAGCTCTGGGGGGCCGCAGTGAAAGGGATCTGGCGACTGTTTACTAAAAACACAGGTCTCTGCCAACTCGTAAGAGGATGTATAGAGACTGACGCCTGCCCGGTGCCGGTAAGTTAAGGAAGAGGGTTAACGGGAGCAATCCCGCGAAGCTCGCAACCGAAGCTCCGGTAAACGGCGGCCGTAACTATGACGGTCCTAAGGTAACACTTCGTTGCCCTGCTCGTCAGTAATGGCGGGCTTAGCATTCGGCTATATGCTGGAAAACCCGTGTATCCCACACTACTAACCGAAAGGTGGTGACAATGTGTTGGGTGCGGACAATCAGCAGGAAAGGCTGATTCAGCTTGGCTGGGTTATTGGTTTTGTAGACGGAGAAGGATGCTTCTCCATCGGCTTTGTCCGACAGCCCGATCGGATGAGTCGAAAAGGCTACAGAACCGGCTATCAGGTTTCCCATGAATTTGCGGTGACGCAAGGTGCGCAGAGCATTGTTTGCTTGCACGAACTGCGAGAGTTTTTTGGGATTGGACAAGTGCTGATTAACACTCGGTACGACAATCACAAAGAACACCTGTATCGCTTCGTCGTGCGGCGGCGAGTGGACTTGATCGAGACGATCATTCCATTCTTCCGACAGCATCCAATGCACACCTTGAAGCAAAGAAACTTCGAGAAATTCGCACATTGCGTTGAGTTGGTCGAAGGCGGTCATCATTTAACCCGTCAAGGGTTGCTGGAGATCGTCGAGATCGCTCAGACTATGAATAGCCAAAAGCCCAGACCGGACTTGATCAGAATCCTCAGAGACCATACGCCGAACTCCGAGGCATCGGATGATGATATGGTCCCGACTGCATGGCGACATGCAGGGACGACCGTGCCAAAGTCGTCCGCTCAACAGTTCTTGTTTGAGTAAGATTTCAAGCGAAGTTCCTTGTCGGGTAAGTTCCGACCTGCATGAATGGCGTAACGACCGGATCACTGTCTCCACGAGCGACTCGGTGAAACTGTAGTTGTTGTGAAGATGCAACATACCCGCAACTAGACGGAAAGACCCCGTGAACCTTTACTGTAGCTTAGTATTGGGTTTAGGCCCAGCATGCGTAGTGTAGGTGGGAGGCTGTGAGCCAGGGATTCCGGTCTCTGGCGAGCCGACAAATGAAACACCACCCTTGTTGTGCTTGAATTCTAACCCCGACCCGTGAATCCGGGCGGCGGACAGTGCTAAGTGGGCAGTTTGACTGGGGCGGTCTCCTCCTAAAAGGTAACGGAGGAGTTCAAAGGTACCCTCAACCCGGTTGGCAATCGGGTTTCGAGCGTAAAGGTAGAAGGGTGCTTGACTGCGAGTCCCATAAGACGAGCAGGTGCGAAAGCAGGACTTAGTGATCCGGCGGTGCTGGATGGAAAGGCCGTCGCTCAACAGATAAAAGGTACTCCGGGGATAACAGGCTTATCTCCCCTGAGCGTTCACAGCGGCGGGGAGGTTTGGCACCTCGATGTCGGCTCGACTATAGGGCCCTTGAGCGGGCGACTGCTCAAGCAAATTCGGCTTATAACGGTGGAGCCCTACCCTGCTTCGGCAGGCGGGTAATACCGTGGGAAGTCGAGGAGTCTATGAGTTTGACCCAATGTTGCAGAGACATCATTGTAGGTTCGATCTTGAGTATCGTAACCTATCTCTCTGAACTCAGTATCGCTGTCTTATACATGGATGGCGATACAAGCTCCTTTGACCCCGTAACGACTGATGGCTGAAAGGCAAAATGATTGCCGAGTATGCCTGAGATAGTAGAAGGCAGAATCGTCTGTTCTCGCTATCACACGCCGAACTCCAATCCGGGTCGGATTGGATGATGATATAGTCTACGCCACGGGAAACCGTGGAAGAACGTGCATCGCATCCTGGGGGTGGAGAAGCTCCCAAGGGTTTGGCTGTTCGCCAATGAAAGCGGTACGTGAGCTGGGTTTAGACCGTCGTGAGACAGGTCGGTCCCTATCTGTTGTGGGCGTAGGAGACTTGCGCAGCTTTCTCCCTAGTACGAGAGGATTGGGAGGGACGCACCTCTGGTGTGCCAGTTGTCGCGCTAGCGGCAGCGCTGGGTAGCTATGTGCGGCCCGGATAAACGCTGAAGGCATCTAAGCGTGAAACCCTCTGCAAGACCAGGTCTCCTGTCCCTTACGGGACGAAGGCTCCTGGAAGACCACCAGGTCGATAGGTCGGAGGTGTAAGGCGGGCAACCGTCTCAGCTGACCGATACTAACAGCCGAACGCTTCGCCGCATTGATCCTCTTCTCGGCCCTCTTTGGTCCATGAAGAGAGCAACTTCCGCCGCTGCCAGATCATACACGAGGAGCTTTCTCGGTGAACATACCTGGATGGTCACACCCGTTCCCATTCCGAACACGGCCGTTAAGCATCCAGGGCCAATGGTAGTCCTTCGCGGGCGAGAGTAGGTCATCGCCGGGAATTATAACGGCCCTCCAGGGCAACCTGGAGGGCCGTTTCCTTTTGAGCTTTTCCGCTCTTTAATTCGCCGCGCCCACGATGATCTTGGCACGCTGCCGGATCTCGCCGATGATGCCGTCGTGCAGGCCGGTGCAGTAATGATCCTTGACCATCTCCTTGACCTCGTCGAATTTGACCTCCCGGCCCGGCTTGCGATCTGTGACCAAAATCAGATGGTAACCGAACGGCGTCTTGACCGGCTCGGAAATCTCGAACGGTTTCGAGGTGAAGGCCGCCCGCGAGAACGGTTCGGCCATCGTCATGCGGCCAAAAGCGTCGAAGGCCGCGAACATGCCCACGTCGCCGCCTTGGGCTTTAGACGGGCAAGCCGACTTGGCCTTAGCCTGAGTGGCGAACGCTTCCTCCAACAGGCTCTGTCGCTTCTTCTCGCGGGCCAGATTGTCCGTGTTGGCCGGCAACTTGGCCAAGCTGTCGGCCACCTGCTTGTTGATTTCCTGTTTGACGGCTTGCAACTGGGCCACGGTCTGCTCGGCGGCCTTGGCATCGTCCGCGGCCGGTGTCAGAAGGAGATGCCGCACATGCACCATGCTTCCGTCATAAAAGAACTTCTGCGCTTCAAATAAATCCTTGAGGGCCTTCTCGGAGGCCCGCTCTTCGGCGAATTTGCCCCAGCGGAGGTCGCTGGTAATGTGGTCTCGCAACTCCGCCTCGGTCAATTTCCACTCTTGCAACACCTTGGCCAGATCCTTGTTCTCCTTCTTCGCCTCCCCTTTGATGTCGTCGAGAACCTTGTCGATTTCCTTCGGCTCGACCGTGATTTTTTGCTGGAGCAGGTACTGATCGAGGAGAGCCTGATCGATGAGGAAATTAACGATCTGCGGCCGGACCTCGCCGTGCTTATCGGGAGGATGGCGCTGGAGGGCGCGCTGTACGGCGGATTCGGGAATCGCTTGGCCATTGACCGTGGCGGCGACAGCATTGGCGGCCGGGGCGGCTTGCGCCGGACTGGGCGGCGCGGCACTCTGCGGGGCTTGAGCGAAGGCCGCAACACAGCAAAGCGTTAAACCAAGGACCGCCCAGCAAGGGCGCGGCATGGTAGGCATGATTTGGCTCCTGAACAGGAAGAGAGAGTGTGGCCGAGTCGCGGAGCGACTCGGCACGCCATCGCGGAGCGACGGCACTACCAAGGCGGGCGGATTGTAGCGATGTCGAGGGCTTGCGCCGAGATGAAAAAAACTGTCTGCGCTCCCAACGGAGCGCAGACGGCTAAGTCAACGCGAACGACTCAAGCGTTAGGGATAGTAGTAGCCGTAGCGCGAGTACACGGGAGCCGGAGCGCCGTAGTAACTGCTGACGGAGCGGAGTCGGCCAAACAGCCCATAGCGATAGGTCGTCACCCCCGCCGGCGCGGCGTAGTACGACGAGACAACCGGCGCGGGGGCGTAGTAACTCATCACCGGCGCGGGGGCATAGTAACTTGCCACCGGAGCGGGGGCATAGTAACTTGTCACGGGGGCGGGAGCATAGTAGCTCGTCACCGGCGCGACCGCCACGACGGGAGCGGGTTGATAACAGACCATCTGCGCCTGCACGACGCTGGCACTCGCCGCCAGCAAAGCCACCGCCGCCACGATCGGGATCAGTCCTCGAGACACGCGTATCATGGCTCCTTCTCCTGTTGCAAGAGGTCGCGCTGGGTCATCTTTAACTATATGCAAGTCGATACGATCGGGGTAGTCCTCACAACCCGTTGCTTAACTACCCGGCAGCTAACGCAGCACCCGGCAGCTAACGCAGCCGGTTCGCCGTGCAAGCTGCGGCGAGCTAACGCAGCACCCGGCAGCTAACGCAGCCGGTTCGCCGTGCAAGATGCGGCGAACCGGCTGCGTTAGCTGCCGGGTGGAACCGCCGCGGCTCGGATCTTGCCGACGCGCCTACAATGACGTAACGGTTCAACTCCGCGACACTCCTCGAAACGGACGGGCGACACCATGACGTTTTGGCAGCATTTCCTCAGCAACAGCGGCGGTCCCGTGGAGGGTTATCCTCCACCCGAACCCGATCCGCGCGAATTGGAAGCACTCGACGCCTACTCGAACGTGGTGGTGCGCGTAGCTGAATTGCTGCGGCCGGCCGTGGTCAATCTACGCGCCGGTCGAGGACGGCGCGAGGGCAGCGGTTCCGGTGTCCTGTTCACGCCCGATGGCTTGCTGCTGACCAATCATCACGTCGTCGCCGGTCAAGAGCGCGCTGCGCGTGCGGCTCGGCGACGGCCGTGAAGTCGGCGGCCGTGTCATCGGCAACGATCCGTGGACCGACCTCGCCGTCGTGCAAGCCGATCAGAGCGATTTGCCGCACGCCGCACTCGGCGACTCCGCGCGTCTGCGCGTCGGCCAACTCGTCGTCGCCATTGGCAGTCCGCTCGGTTTCGAGTCCACGGTGACGGCCGGCGTCATCAGCGCCCTGGGACGAACCTTGCGGAGCATCAGCGGACATTTGGTCGATAACGTGATTCAGACAGACGCCGCCTTGAATCCCGGCAACAGCGGCGGTCCCCTCGTCGATAGCCGCGGCCAAGTCATCGGCATCAACACCGCCATCGTCCGGCCGGCGCAGGGACTGTGTTTCGCCATCCCGATTAACATGGCCAAACATATTTTACCGCAGTTGCTCAAGCATGGCCGAGTGGTGCGCGGCTATCTCGGCTTGCACGCCCGCAACGTGCCGCTGCCGCGCAACCTGGCGAGCCGCCTCGACCTGACGCAGACGGGAGCGGTGGAAGTGTTGGCCATCGAGCCGGGCGGCCCGGCGGACCAGGCCGGCATTCTCGAAGAGGATGTCATACTCGCCCTGGGCGAACAAGCGACGACCTGCGTGGACGATCTGCACAAACTGCTGACGCAACTGCCGATCGACGTGCCGGCGCCGATCGCGCTGCTTGCGCCGCGATCGTCTGCTCAATCGCCTGGTGCTGCCGACCGATTATCCGATGCCAGTGTAAGAGAAGAAGAGCTAACCACAGAGTCACAGAGAACACAGAGAAATACACAGAACAAAAACAAGCAATAAATTCCAATTCTTCCTCGGTGATTTTCTCTGTGTTCTCTGGGACTCTGTGGTTCGTTCGTCGCGGCTCAATGTCCGCGACAAATCGCATCTTTCATGTCGCGCACGGCCTGCTCCATGCCGACGAGCATGGCCCGCGCGACGATGCTGTGGCCGATGTTCAACTCTTCGACGCCGGGGATGGCCGTTATGTCGCGGACGTTCTGATAATTCAAGCCGTGCCCCATGTGAACGTGCAAGCCGCGTTCGCGGGCGAACTCGGCGGCCTGCCGCAAGGCGTCCAGTTCGCGCTGGCGATCCGCCGGCGTCCGCGCCTCGGAGTAACGCGCCGTCTGAATCTCGACCGCCTGAACGCCGAGGACACGGGCAATCTCGATCTGCCGCGGGTCGGGATCGAGGAAGAGAGATACTTCAATGCCGGCCGCGTGCAGTCGTTGGACGACGCGCTCGACGGTCTTCTCATGCGCGATGGCGTCGAGTCCACCCTCGGTGGTCAATTCGGCGCGCTTCTCCGGCACCAGAGTGGCCTCATCGGGCTTGACCTCGCAGGCGATGTCGGCGATGGCGTCCACCGCCGCCATCTCCAGGTTGAGACGATTGGTCACGATGGGCCGCAACAAGCGTAAATCGCGGTCCTGAATGTGCCGGCGATCCTCGCGCAGATGGACGGTAATGCCGTCGGCGCCGCCGAGCAGAGCCAGCACCGCCGCCGCCACCGGATCGGGTTCGACCGCGCGCCGCGCCTGCCGCACCGTGGCCACGTGATCGATGTTGACGCCGAGACGAATCATGGCAATCTCTCCAATCTTCGTTTAGCCGCGACCCGAAGGGGAGCGTTCGCGCTCCCCTTCGGGTCGCGGCTAAACGGGGAACTCAAAGTCGCAAACTCGTCGGCAAGTCCGGCGAGGTGTGCCGATAACGCCGTGCTTCGTGGCCCAGCCACTTGAATAAAAGGAAAGCCAACAGCAAATCGACCGCCTTGTTAATCCACGACCCGAGCAGGGGGATGGAACTGCCCGGCACCCAGTAATACGAGGTCAGGATAGCGGCCAACAGAATCAACGGCAGCAGACGCGCCGACCAAGACAGATGATGGCGTGGATCGACGAACATGCGAACGATGATCCGCGCCTCGGCCCAGGTATCCCACAACAACCACATTATTCCCGCCCGGTTGGCGGGCTGAGCGATGCTCGGAATGGGCAGCGGTGCGGAGGCGGCGGTCGGCGATGCGGCTCCCAACAAGCGCTTACCCACGTCGAGCAATATGGCCGTCGAAGTGGGCGGCGTTTCGTTCGGCACTGCGGCGGTGGGCGGGGCGACGGCAGGCTGCTCGGCAGGGCGTTGTTCCTGGAGCAACGCCAAGGCATCCTCCAGGCGCCGGACGCGCTGTTCCAAGGACAGCGTGTTGGCGAGGTGCGACATCGGCAGAGGCGCATCCGCCTGCGAGGTGGATAGGGAGCCATCGTCCGCCGGATGCGCGAGGTTGGCTTCCTCGTCGTGGTTGGCGGAGGGCAAAGGTGCGTTGCCCGGCGTGGCTGTATCCGGGGCGGCAACCGGCAGCGGGGGCGTCGGCTCGGTTGTGGATTCCGTCAAGGGCACGGCTACCTTCCTTCGAGCAACGCGGTCGGTATGGCGCTTCCGTTTGTTCACGCTGGCGCGGACTCCCGATGCGTGGGAAGCAACTCGAACACCTCCAGCATAGCGAAGCGGCGTTTTCTCTACCAGTCCGCTAGGTGTTAGGGAGATGATGGAGGCCGCCTGCGGCTTCGTGCGAAGCCGCAAGCGGCGAGGTGCGAGGATGGGCCGAGACGATCTTACTTGACCTTCTCGTTGAGCGCCTTGAGGGGTCGAATGCGGACGACGTTGCGAGCCGGCTTGGCCTTAAACATTTGCGGCTCCTTGGTGAACGGGTTAATACCCTGGCGCGCCTTGGTGGCAGGCTTGCGCACCAGTTTCAACTTGGCCATGCCCGGCAGCGTGAACGAGCCGGGACCCTTCTTGCCCAGTTCGCGCATGACCAGCTTCGCCAGAGCGTCGAAAACCTCCGCCACCTGCTTGCGCGTCAGTTTCGCGCTGTTGGCGATCTCCTGAAACAGCGCGGACTTGGTCATCGCCTTGGCCTTGGATGCGTTGTTGTCGGCCATCGATCTCCTCACAAAAAAATCGGTTTCGGTTGCGAAACAACTACGCGATATGAGCGAGAGTAGAAAGCGGGGGCGAGATTGTCAACGGAATTATCCCGGAAAAATTGCATATTTTGGGCAACTCCCTTTTCCAAGGGCCATTTTTTCCGCTGCTTCGCCGTTTCCCGGTTTCGCTGCGACCCGAAGGGGAGCGCTTCCGCGACTCCCCTTCGGGTCGCAGCGAAACGGAGGCAACCCCGCACAAAGCCCCTGTTTTACCGCACTGCCGGCATAGATGTCGCCATTCCCGCTATTCGCCGCCTCCGTATTTTTCCGATAACAGGAGAGAGCGATACAACCGGCATGTCCCGGAGAAAGCGAGGGGACGATGCTTCAGGGTTATTACAGCGCCGCCTCCGGCATGAACGCGGCGCTGCAAAATCAGGACATTCTGGCACAAAACCTGGCGCACGCGCCGGTTCCCGGCTATCGCCGTCAAGGACTATCCTTCGCGGCGTTCATCATGCAAGGCAGCACCACGACCAGCGCGCGGCCGGCCACGCCGCTGCACGGCGCCAAGGTCGCTCAGAATGCTTCCAACTTCCTGCCGGGTCCGATTCAGCACACCGGCAATCCGCTGGAGTGCGCCCTCCAGGGCGATGGCTTCTTCGTCCTTGATGGACCGAACGGCCCCTTGTACACGCGCAACGGCCAGTTCCAGATCAACGCCGAGGGCCAACTGGTCAGCCACAGCGGCTACCCAGTCAGCGGCGTCAATGGCTCGCTGAGCGTGCCGCAAAACGCCGCCAACATCCTCATCGCCCAAGACGGCACGGTGATGGCCGACACCACGACGATTGGCCAACTTCGCCTGGCCTCGTTCGCCGATCCGCACCAACTCGTCCGCGCCGGCACCACGCTGTTTCAGGCGCCGAACGGCGTGGACCCGCAAGCCTTCACCGGCTCGGTGCGTCAGGGCTATCGCGAAGGCTCCAACGTGCAGGTGGTGCAGGAGATGGTGCAAATGATCGCCGGCATGCGGCAGTACGAGGCCGCCGCCAAGGCCATGCGCTCGCTGTCCGACGCCATGCAGCAACGCATTAACGGTCAGATGTAAGAAGGTCGAGGGGCAAGGACGACGAGACTGCCCTCGCCCCTGACTCTGCCCCTAAGGAGAGCCATGATCCGCCTCTTCACCGCCGCCACCGGCATGAACGCGCAGCAAACCATGGTGGACAGCACGCTCGAACAATCTCGCCAACGTCAACACCACGGGTTTCAAACGCATGCAGCCGCAGTTTCAGGATCTGATTTACCTGACCGACCGCACGCCCGGCTCGATCGCCCATCAGGGCTTGCCGCTGCCCACCGGCTTGCAGGTCGGCAGCGGCGTGGCCATCTCCGGCAACCAAAAAGTCTTCACGCCCGGCACGCTCAACAACACTTCCAATCCCTACGACGTGGCCATCGACGGCGACGGCTTCTTTCAGGTGACGATGCCCAGCGGTCATGCTCTACTACACGCGGGCCGGCAATTTCAGCATCAACAACACCGGCAATCTCGTGACCTCGGACGGCTTCCTGCATCAATCCGCAGATCAACATCCCGCAGAACGCCATGTCGGTGTCGATCGGCACGGATGGCACGGTGTCGGTGATGACGCCCGGCAGCACGTCGCCGACGCAGATCGGCCAGCTCAACGTGGTGCGCTTTCAGAACCCGGCCGGACTGAAAACCAGGGCCGTAATCTCTACTCGCAAACGCTGGCCTCCGGCTCGCCGATCCAGACGCCAGCCCGGACAAAACGGCGCGGGCTGATCCGTCAAGGATTTCTCGAAGGCTCCAACGTGGACGTGGTGGCCGAGATGGTCAACCTCATCCTCGCCCAGCGCGCCTACGAGTTCAACACCAAGGCCATCACCACCGCCGACCAAATGCTGTCCTTCACCACTAACCTTATCCGGTGATCGGTCATGCGCGTCTTTCTTCCTCCCTGTGGGCCGCCTTTCCCTCGTTTGCGTGCGCGGCTGACCCGGCAGCTAACGCAGCCGGTTCGCCAAGTCCCGGCGAACCGGCTGCGTTAGCTGCCGGGTGGAGGGAGTCGCCAAGTCCCGGCGAACCGGCAGCGTTAGCTGCCGGGTGGAGGGAGTCAACTGCCCAAACGAAGCCAATCGTCGTCACCCTACGGCGACGGCGACCGCGTCCGGCTCGCAGGTCACGATCGGCGACATCGCCGATCTTCAAGGGTTTGAAAAGCTGGAAGCGCGAACGGCTCGCGCGCTTGGACGTGACCGAACTGCCGTTGTCCAGCCAGCCGATCCTGGTGTCGCAACAGCAGATTGGCTTTCGGCTGCAATTGGCCGGACTGTCGCCGCGCTCGTTCCGTCTGGAAGGACCGCGCTTCGTCCGCGTCAGCCGGCCGGCCGGCGATGGGCTGGATGCCAAGATCGCCGCCGTGGCCCGGCAAGCCTTGGAGCAGAAACTTGGCCGGCCGCGCCCAAGACATGAGCATCCAGTTGGCCCAAGCCGTGAGCTTGCCGCCGCTGTCCGCCGACGGCGCCGACATCCATCTCGAAGCCGAAGTGCGTTCGCCGCTGATGCCGCCCTGCCGCGTCGCCGTCGAGGTCGGCATCTACGTCCGCGGGGCGCGCCGCAACAGCGTTTTCGTCTACCTGGACGTGAAGAAACTCCAGCCGGTCCCGGTGGCCGTGCGCCGCATCGACAGCGGCGAAGCGTTCAGCGCCGACAATGTCCGTCTGGAGCGCCTGGCCGTGGAGAACACCCAGAGAGCCGCCGTCGCGGCCGCCGGCCTTATGGGCCGGCGCGCCCGGCGGCCGGTTTCCGCCGGACGCCCCATCGAGCCGGACGACGTCGAGGACGGACACGCCCGCCGCCATCGTCATCCATCCCAACGATCTGGTGCATCTGATCGCCACAGGTCGGCCATCTGCAAGTCAAGACGCGCGGCGAAGCCTTGCAGAGCGGCCGAATCGGCCAAGCTCATCCAAGTTCGCAACCTCGATTCCAAGACCACCGTGACGGGGCGCGTCGTCGATGGCTCGACCGTCGAAGTGGAATATTGAGAGGAGCCGCCATGACTCGTTGGATTCTGGGATTGGTGCTGGTCGTTTGCATCTTTGCTCCGGCCTTGAGCTGTGCCGATTCGATCTGGCAGCGGCACAATTTCTTTAGTTCGTTCCTCTACGTGGACACGCGCGCCGCCGTCCCGGCGACATCGTTACCGTGCTCATCGTCGAGAACACCGACATTCAGCATCAGGACCAGCGCAATCTTAATCGCACCAACGATACGGGCGGCGGCCTCACGCTCAAGGGCAACATCACGGGCACGAGCAAGACGGCGACGCGGACGGCCACGGCCGGCGTGACCCCCGATGTCAACGTCAACCGCAGCTTCACGGGCACCTCCGCCTACAACATCAACCAGACCTTCACCGATACCGTCACCTGCACCGTCGTCGCCGTGCAGCCCAATGGCAACCTGGTCATCGAGGGTTTTCGTCAGCGCACCGTCACCCGCGAGGTGCGCACGCTCCGCCTCTCGCGGCGTCATTCGCCCGATACGACATCGCCTTGGACAATACCATTCCCTCGACGTTCGTGGGCAACTTCCAGATTCAGTATCTCGGTCGCGGCGTGGAAACGAGCTTCACCAACCAGGGCTGGCTTGGCCGTATGCTCAATCGCTTCTGGCCGTTTTGAATTCGTTTAGCCGCGACCCGCAGGGGAGCGTGTCGCGCATCCCCTGCGGGTCGCGGCTAAACGAAAAGACAATCGAGGTCCGCCATGATCCGCATGATGATCGTACTGGTTTGCATCCTCGCCGCTGGCCGCGCCCGCGCAGGCCGGAGCGCGCATCAAGGACATAACCGATCTGGAAGGAGCGCGAAGCAATCAGCTGTACGGCTTCGGCCTGGTCGTCGGTCTGAACGGCACCGGCGGCCGAAGCCGCTTCACGCAGCAAGTCGCCGTGGACATGATGAAATGGCTGTGCGTCATCTCCAAGATCGCCATGCAGCAATTGACGGACAACACCTTCGCTTCGCCGAACATCTCGGCGGTGATGGTGACGGCCGAAATTGGACCGTTCCATCGCATCGGCAGCCGAATCGATGTCACCGTCTCCATTCTCGATGACGCCAGCAGTTTGCAGGGCGGCACGCTGCTGTTCACGCCGCTCAAAGGTGCGGATGGCGTCGTCTACGCCATCGGCCAGGGGCCGCTGTCGGTCGGCGGCTTCGCCTTCGGCGGCGCCGCCGCCAGCGCCCAGAAGAATTTCGTCTCCGTCGCCCGCATCCCCGGCGGCGGATTCGTCGAACACGAGGCGCGCGGCGAAGTGATGCACAAGGGCCGCGTGCATCTTGCTGCTCAAGAACCCCGATTACTCCACCGCGCGCTCGATCGCCGCCGTCATCAATCAGTGGGCGCCGGGCCACGCTCTGCCGCTCGACGCCGGCACCGTC
This sequence comes from uncultured Planctomycetota bacterium, assembly GCA_963835245.1. GTDB lineage: Bacteria > Planctomycetota > Planctomycetia > Gemmatales > Gemmataceae > JAJPHU01. Next base: position 682,492 of record CAWIEZ010000007.1, on the reverse strand, counting down.
GAGGTGGAAGTGCCCTGCGAACTGCGGGCGCATGTCGTGTCGTTTCTCAGCGACATGGGCAATCTCGAAGTGCTGACCGATTCGCCGGCGCGCGTCGTCATCAACGAACGCACCGGCACCGTCGTGGCCGGCGAAAACGTCAAGATCGCCACGGTCGCCATCGCGCACGGCAACCTCGCCATCGTCACGCGCGAAACGCCGCAAGTGTCGCAGCCCAACGCTTTCAGCCAGGGCCGAACCGTCATGGTGCCGCGCACGCAGGTCGGCGTCACCGAACAACCGGCGCATTTGTACATCGCTCCGCAGACCGTCACCGTCGCCGACCTGGCGCGCGCCCTCAACGCTCTGGGAGTGTCGCCGCGCGATCTCATCTCGATTTTCCAAGCGATCAAGCAGGCGGGCGCTTTGCAGGCGGAGTTGGTCATTATCTAACGCATTTGTAGGGTGGGTCGAGCTTGCGAGACCCACCGAGGGGCGTGCGCGGTCGTGGTGGGTCTCGCAAGCTCGACCCACCCTACAAGAATGGCTCCGTAAACTTTTCGGTCGTCTAACGGAATTATCAGCGGACAATGCAGGGAGGAATAGGCAAATGATTGGACCGACACTCCCCTTTAGTCCACAATTGAGCGCCCCGCTTGGCATGCCGGGGGGCGTGATGGACGAACACCACAAGCCGTCGCTGAAGGACGCCGCCCAGGGGTTCGAGAGCGTGTTTCTGGCCATGCTCCTCAAGGAAATGCGGCAGACGCTCGAACCGGGTTCGCTGTTCGGCAACGACAAGCAGCGACGTGTACGGCGGACTGTTCGATCAGTTCATGTCCCAGCATCTGGCGCAGGGCAAAGGCATGGGACTCGCCCAAGCTCTGATGAAGCAACTGGAGCCGAAAGCCACGCATGGAGCGCACCACCCCCACCCTGCTCCGCGAAGCTGAGACGCCCATCCTCGCGCTCTGCGAGGACCATCTGACGCGCGAAGAAACGCTGCTGGCGGACATGCTGCATTCGTTGCGGCAAGTCCGCGATGCTTTTTGTCAGCGCAATCTGAGCGTCCTTCCCACTCTGCAAAGCCATCAGGACGAATTGACGCGGCAAGCCGCCGAGATGACGGCGGCGCGCGACCGTCTCCGCGCCGCGCTGGCCGATCTTCTCGGCATCGCGCCGCAGGAAGCGACGCTGCGCGCGGCCGCCCTGCCGCTGGACCGAGCCGGCACGGCAGCGCTTGCTGCGGCGTCATACTCATCTGACCGAACTGGTGCGGGAAGCCGAGCAGCTCGAGCCAGCAGAACGCCGCCCTGCTGGGCTATGCGCGCGATTTTTTGGCTGCGCTGTTCGCCAGACTGACCGGCGCCTGCGTCAACGAACGCTATGGCCCGCACGGCGAGCGGCGCGCTGGCCTGTACGGCTCCTTCCTCGAAGCACGGGTATGATGCCATGTCCCTCTCTACACCGTCGGCGTTTCGGCGCTGGATGCCGCCCAGAACGCCATCAACGTGATCGGCAACAACCTGGCCAACGCCAACACGCCCGGCTACCACGAACAAGTCATGGATCTGACCGAAGCGCTTCCGACGCAGATCGGCAACCTTTCAGTCGGCAGCGGCGTGCAAATCGCCGACACACGGCGGCAGATCAATAACCTGCTGGAAACCGCCATCACCAACCAGACGTTTTCTCTCGCCGACACGACGGCTCAACTCAACACGTTGCAGCAGGTGCAGACCGATTTGAATCCGTCGTCCGGCTCGCTGGACAGCGGCATCGAGCAGTTTTTCAACGATGTCAAGCAGTTGTCCACCCAGCCCAGCGACACGACGCAGCGCACCGTCGTCATCAACGACGCCCAGAACCTTGCCACGCAGTTCAACGCCCTGAGTTCGTCTCTCTCGCAAGTGCAAAGCGGACTCGACGCTCAGCTAAGTAGCAGCGTGAGCGACATCAACGCTTTGGCCCAGCAGATCGCCCAACTCAACGGCCAGATTCAGAATGGCACCGTGAGCGGCGCCACGCCCAACGATCAACTGGACCAGCGCGATCAACTCATCAACAAACTGGCCGGGGACATCAACGTGCAGGTGATCCCGGCCGCTATGGGCCAGGTCAACGTATCGGCCGGCGGTGTGCCGATCGTCGTCGCCAATCAAAGCATCGCTCTGCAATACAGCGTTAACCCGGCGGCTGACGCCGCCGGTTCGCCACAAGGGCAGGGACAGGTGACCGTGGCGGGTTCCGCGACGCCGTTGACGATCGCGGGCGGGCAGGTGGGCGGATTGCTGGCGGTTCGCAACCAATCGCTGGCGGACGTGCAGACGCAACTCGACACGCTCGCCGGCACGCTCGCTCAGCAGGTGGACAACGTGCAGGCGACCGGACTCGGCCTATCCGGGCCTTCCACGTTCCTCGCCGGCACGCGCGGCGTCAATGACGTCAACGTGCCGCTGGACAAAGCCGGCCTCGCCTTTCCGCCGCAAGCCGGCACGCTGTACGTCAGCGTCACCAATCAATCCACCGGCGCCCGCACGCTGACGGCGGTGAACATCGATCCGGCGACGCAGAGCCTCAACGACGTGGCGGCCGCCCTCAGCGCCGTGCCGAACATTCAAGCCGTTACCGATCCGCAAACGGGCACATTGCAAGTGTTGGCCAAGCCCGGTTACGCTTTCGATTTCGCCGGACGCTTGCCGTCGTCGCCGAACACCAGCGGCTACACCGGCACGGCGACGCCGCAAGTCGGCGGCCAATACACCGGCACGAACAACGATACCTACACGTTCCAGGTTGTCGGCAGCGGTACGGTCGGCGTCACGCCGAACCTCGCCTTGCAGGTCAAGGACTCCGGCGGCAATCCGATTGCCACGCTGAACATCGGCCAAGGTTACTCGCCGGGCACGCCGTTGACCGTGGCCAACGGCGTCACGGTGCAGTTGGCCTCCGGCACGGCCAACAACGGCGACACCTTTTCAACGCCGGTGGTCGCTCAGCCGGACACGGCCGGCATCCTGACGGCGCTCGGTCTGGGCACGTTCTTCACCGGCAGCACCGCCGCCGATCTCGCCGTGCAGCCGGCGCTGTTGAGCAATCCCAGCTTGTTGGCCGGCTCGCTGACCGGCGCCACGCGGCGACAACAGCAACCTGACGCGCCTGGCCGCCCTGCAAAATCAGCCCATTCTCGCCAACGGCACGCAAACCCTCACGCAAGGTTACGATGCCATCGTCGGCAGCGTGGCGACGCAAGTGCAGGCGCTGACCAATCAGCAGACCAGCCAGCAAGCACTGGGACAACAACTCCAGAGCCAGCAGCAGAGCATCTCCGGGGTCGATCCCAATGAAGAGTTGGTCAATCTCATGAATTTCCAGCAAGCGTTTCAGATCTCCTCCGAGTACATCGGCACAGTGAACACGACGCTTCAATCCCTGCTTCAGACCATCCAGCCGAGCATCGCGTAACCATGCAACTGCGCATCACTCCGCAAACCGTCGTCGCCAATGCCGTCGCCAACGCCCAACAGGAGACGGCACAACTGTCGATCTTGCAGCAGCAAGCCTCGACCGGCCTTCGCATTCTCCAGCCGTCCGACGATCCGCTCGGCGAACTGCAAGTGCTGTCCGACACAGGCGCAGAACAATCGCCTGAACACCTATCAGCAGAACATCTCCGACGCTCAGGCGAAGCTTAACAGCAGCGTCTCGACGCTGAATCAAGTGTCCAATCTTTTGACCCAGGCGAAGGATCTGGCTCTGCAAGGCAGCAACAGCACCAATTCGCCGGAGGCGTATCAGGCGTTGGGATCGCAGGTCGATTCCATCCTGAACGAAGTGATCCAGTTGGCCAACACGCAGCAAAGTGGCCAATATCTCTACGGCGGCACCGCCTCGCAAACGACGCCCTTCACGGTCAACGCTCAGGGACAAATCGTCTACAACGGTTCGGCGCAGGCTCTGAACGAACCCATCGGCCAAGGCCAGCAAGTGCAGACGCTGTACGCCGGCAGCCAAGTCTTTCAATCGCTGCAGCGCGGCACGACGGTCTACACCGGCACGACGGGAGCGGTGGCCGGCAGCGGCACCGACAGCGCCACCGGCTCCGGCACCTTGACCGTCGCACACACCAGCACCACCTACGCCGCCGGCTCCGGCGTGCAGGCGGGAACCAACTCCGTCAGCGGCGACACTATCCTCGGACCCAGCCGGCGCGCACACGCTCACCATCGACGATACCAGCGGCAACGGCAGCAGCGGCACCGTGCAACTCGACGGCGGGCCTCTCGTCAATTTCACGAACACCGACACGAATTTGCAGGTGCAGGGAGCCAACGGCGAAAGCGTTTTTCTCAACACGACGGCCATCACGGCTGGCTTCAACGGCAGCGTGGCCATCACCGCCAACGGCACGCTCTCCGTCGATGGCGGTGCCAGCAGCGTGCCCATCAATTTCAGCGGCAATCAGGTCGTCACCAACAGCCAGACCGGCGCCGTCACCAACGTCAATAGCACCAACATCCGCCAAGCCGGCACCGATTCGATCAGCTACGCGGCGCTTACGATGTCTTCCAGATCCTCACGACGCTGCGTGACGATCTCCGCAATACCAACAACCTGACGCCCGGTCAGCAGACGGTCGCCGTCAGCCAGACGTTACAAGAGTTGGATCGCGCCAACACCAGCGTCCTTAACGTGGTCGGCCAACAGTCCGCCAGTTTGCAGAACCTCCAAGGCATCACGCAGCACATTCAGAACGTGCAGTTGCAGACCAAGCAGCAAATCGGCAACATCCAAAACGCGGATCTCAGTCAAGTCGTGGTTGGTCTGCAAGAGCAGCAGAATCTGCTGCAAGCGACGCTCTATTCCGCTTCGCACATTCTCAGCCTCAGTCTGCTCGATTTTCTGAAATGAATGACATTTTAGTTTAGCCGCGACCCGAAGGGGAGCGCGAACGCCAGCGCGCTCCCCTTCGGGTCGCGGCTAAACTTATTCGCCTACTGGCCTGGCTTTTCATACGATACATGCGTACACTAACCTAAAGACCCACGAACAGATGAGAAGAAGACAAGCCATGCGTACTCCCAATCATCCCGATTCCACCCGCGTCGAGGAATTGACCGCGGCTCTGGCCGCGCCGTTTGATGCCCACGAAGTGCGTTTTAAGCCGGCGGTTGTCAGCGGCAACCGCGCCTTGGCTCTGGCTTACGTGGACGCCCGTGTCATCCAGGATCGTCTGGATGACGTACTCGGCGTCACCGGCTGGCAGGACGAGTATGAGTGTCTGCCCGACGGTTCGGTCGTTTGTCGTCTACGTTTGCGGCTCGGCGACGAATGGATCACGAAAATGGATGTCGGCGGACAGAGCGAGCAGCCCGACGAAGGCGACCGCCGCAAAGCGGCTTTCAGCGACGCCCTCAAACGCGCCGCCGTGAAGTTCGGCATTGGCCGATACCTGTACCGCTTGCCTTCGCAGTGGGTCGATTACGATCCGCAAAAACGACAGTTCGCGCGGACGCCGACGCTGCCGCCCTCAGCACTGCCCAAGCCGAAGAAGGCGGCTCCGCCGGTTCGCCTGAAAGCCGAATCCGCGCAGTCGTCGAAGAATGGTTCGACAATGCCGGCCAACGGCGTCGAATTGCAACGGCGCGTTCACGACTACGACGCGCGGTTGGCACAACAAGGGGTATGTCAACCCGGCGAGTTGGTCAAGCACATCGTCGAGGCCGGCGCAAGGGCGGGATACGAGTCCGATCTGGCAACATGGAGCGACTCGGCAATCACTCTGGCCGTCGAGGAGGCGCGCGCTTTCGAGGCGCGTTTACGCCAACAAAAGAGCGAGCGTAAGGAAGTGGCTTAACCGTGGTTTGCAAACTTTCTGAGCGGGCGTAAGCCCCCTGAGCGAATCTCAGGAGGCTTACGCCCGGGTGTAACCAAATTTTCTGGGGTGGGGTTGTAGGTTGTAGGGTGGGTCGAGCTTGCGAGACCCACCACGACCCCGCATGCCCCCGGTGGGTCTCGCAAGCTCGACCCACCCTACTAGACCGTCTACTGGATTTGGGTGAGTCTTTTCCGCCCCCGTGATGTTGCAACGAAGGAGCGGCGCGGTTGCAACGACAGGAGGCGATACAGGACAAGGAGTTGCGCAGGGCGGCGATGTCGTTGCAACGATTCGCATTCGTTGCATCAAGAGTGGGGGACGATGCAACGAATGCGAGAGCGGAAAAGACCCAACAAAATCAAGTAGACGGTCTACTACAACCACAGCCCCAGACAATTTAGTTACACCCTTACGCCCCCGCTCAGGACAAAGCTACTGGACGCGGAAGAGCTTGGCTCGTATACCATTCGACAATCGACATCCAGTATATCTTTCCAAGAGTCGCGGCCATGATGGCGACCATCGAACAACTCTGCGAAAAGATAGCGGAACGCCGGCTCCTTCCTTCGGCCGAACTCGCGCGGTTGCGTACTCGTTGGTTCCAGCCGAACCGCACGGATGTCAACGACGCGGACAAATTCGGACAATGGTTGTCCGTCAATGGCTACTTGAGTGCTTTCACTTTTCGCATGCTGCGCGACGGCAAGGCCGATCTGCTCCAGCTGAATCAGTATCAACTGACCGACCATCTGGCGAGCGGCCCCTTTGCCGGGGCTTATCTTGCCACCGATCCGCTGCAACGCCGCGTCGTGCTGGAAGTGCTGGCGGCAGATAGGGCGGCCAACCCCGAAGCGGTACAGGCATTTCAGATCGCCGCGGAGAAGGCCCGCAGCGTGCGGCACGCCAACGTCAACTTGACGCTCGATTTCGGTCGAGCGCAGGGACGCCATTATCTGGTCCGCGCCTTTGACGAAGGCGAAACGGTGGCCGACATCCTCGCGCGGCGCGGCAAATTACAACCGATCACCGCCGCCCGACTCTTCGCCCTGGCGCTTCTGGGACTGCAAGCACTGCACGAGAATCAAGTGCCGGCTGGACCGCTGGGAGTGGAGAGCCTCCTTCTCAGCATCGCCGGCAAATCGGCGGGGAACAAGGCGCGCACCGTCAAGATTCTGAACGCCGGCGTGCCGCGTTCGCAGTTCGATCCCGCTGCCCTCGATGCGGCGATAACTGTCGCCACTCCGATAGGCAACTCGGCCCCCGCGACGCCTTCGGAACCGCGCGAGGATCTCTTCCGTCTCGGTATCGCCTTCTATCGCAGTCTGACCGGGCAGTTGCCTTTCCCGGCGGAATCGGCTGTGGTCGTAGGGCAGCGAGCGACGCCTATTCGTCAGCTTGCTCCCGATGTGCCGGAACTACTCGCCCAACTTGTCGAATCGATGATCGATGCCGACGCGGCACAGAGACCGCGCGGCGCGGCTCACGCCGCCAAGAGCCTGCGCGTTTTTTTGGCCAGCGAGGAAGAAAGTCACCACAGCCAGCCGGAAGAACACCTCATCGCCCATTCCGCCGCGCCCGTCGCGGTCCCGACGCCGGAGGAGACGGCTGGCGCGTCCACACCGTCCGAGCCGGTTGCGGGAGAACAAGGAGCGGAGGGCGGAGAGTTGACACAGCAATTTAAGACCTTATGGGGAGAGCTTCGGCCGGGCCAGCGCGATTGGGTGTTTCTCAGCGTTGGAGCGGCCGCCGTCATCGTGCTGGTTCTCTTGCTGACACTGCTGACGGGCATTCACTTCGTCAATCTGGTTTGTCTTCTTGCCGGCGGCGCCTTGTCGTTCTTCGTCGAACGCTTGCTGCGTTTGCGCGAGGAATAGCACGGCGACTTCAAACGGGTTCGGTGACTTTCTGCACGCCGAGAACTTCGTTCCACTTCTCCTTGGCGACCTGGATCTCGCGCTGGTAGCTGGTTTTGTCGAGGAAAACGGCCATTCCCAGAAAAACCGTTTGCCGGCCCAGGTGCGCGGAGCCGGAAATCAACATCCACGGCGAGCGGCGGCCCTTCGCCTCCGGTATCTGGATCAGTTCGTGAAACATCTGCACGAATTGGCCGAGGCTGGGATGGCGCGGCCAAACCAGCCGGCGCGGACTATCAGCCTCGATGATTTCTGCCAATCCTGGCTGAAGCCAGTCCAACAAGCTGTCGGCCATCTCCGGCAATAGTTCGCCGACATAGTTGGGAGAGGGTGCCAGGACGACCAAGCGCAGCCGGCCCGGTTGTCCGCGCACGGTCATCTGTTGCGGCCCCGGATCGGTGAAGGCATCGCCTACCAAATCCAGGTCGATGGCCAAAGGCGATTCTTTGCCGTGGGATCGCCGTTTGCCGTGATGTCTCGATTTATGCAACGGCTCGCCGCAATCGCCGCCACAGCGTTCGCAGCCAGAATCCCACCACCACGGCCAGGGCAAGGAACACTAGCCACCAACCACCCTCGTCGAGAAATTCTTGTACCGCCGCCGGTAGATGCTTCGTGTACGGGGCGCTGGCGGTCTTGATCGGTTCAAGATAAGGCTCCAAGCGTTCGTCGATGGCATGCAATTGCTCGCGTGTTTGGCTCACAGATGACCCGGCCGCGCCCTTGTGAGTGGACAAAGCGTCTTTGAGATTGGAGCCGCCCTCCGCATTGGGGTTCGTCTTTTCTGCTTCGCTTGGAGGTTTCCGTTCGCCGCGACGAGGTTTTGGGCGCGTCGCCGCCCTCGTCTCCGACGGCGGCGGGACGAAACTGAAGCCTTGCCCCGCCTCCGGTGTGGAGGGCGATGGCGGAGGCGCCACGAAATGCAGAACATTGAGACAGCGCGAATGACAGAATCGCCATCGCCACCACGTTCAAGGTCCACTGAATCGCCAGGATGGCGATACAGTTGCGGAACGGCTCGGCGAGGATGAAAACGTAGAGCGTGGCCGCCAAGCAGCCGGCGAACAGGACGGGCAGCCAGCGGAGAAGAGGGACCAATCCCATGACCTGCCACTTCAGGTAAAGCGGCTCGCGCAGCCAGTTTCCGTAGCCGTATCCGGGCGGCAAATTCAAGTTCACCGTGTCGCGGCTGGCCAGAACGATCCCATAGCCGAGACCGTCGAAAGTGAAAAAAGCGGCCGCCCCGACCAGGGCGGTCGTGAGCATGGAACGGCGGAAGGAGGGCGGATCGGCGCCGCACAGATTGCACACCGTCTGAAAGGTGTAGCCGCCGATCACCAGCATCAGCGCCCAAAACACGATGGTGGCAATCACAGCGGTAACGGATGCTGACGGCATGACGGATAAGTTCCCGGTGCGTTGAGGGAGCCTAAGGATGAGGTTGATTATAGGCCGTTCAACCGTCAACGGCTTGCCCGCGCTTCCACGCCGCCACCGAACGGATGATGTCGTCCAAGCCATAACGCGGCGAAGCACCGATGGTTTGCCGGATGCGCGTCAAATCGGGGATACGGCGGCGAATGTCCTCGAATCCAGGAGAAAACGCTTGTTCATACGGCAAATGCTCAATGGCCGCACTCGGATTGACCAGGCGAATGACGGTCTCGGCCAATTCGCGGATCGTCACCGGCGCATCGCTGCCGAGATTGAAGGCGCGCCCGTAAGCCGCCGGGCAAGCCATCAACTTCAAGATGGCCTCCACCACGTCGGCAACGTGGGCGAAGCAGCGCACTTGCCGGCCATCGCCGTGTACGATCAGCGGCTCGCCCGCCAACGCTCGATCGACGAAGCGCGGCAGCACCATGCCGTACTGTCCCACCTGGCGAGGACCGACCACGTTGAAGAATCGACCGATGACCACCGGCAAAGCCTGTGCGCTGATGCTGCGCCAGGGCCAGATATTCGTCGATGGCCTTGCTGCACGCATAGACCCAGCGGCTGCGCGTGGTCGGGCCGAAGACGAGATCGTCGTCTTCGGCCAACGGCGATTTGGGATTCTTGCCGTAAACTTCGCTGGTGCTGGCCAGAAACAGCGGTTTGGGCCGGACGCTCATCCGGCGAAGGATCGCTTCAACCGGCTCGACGTTCGTGGCCACGGTTTGTTCCGGCTGCTCCAGCACGCGGCGAACGCCGACAACGGCTGCGAAGTGATACACCTCGTCGGCCTCGTCGAGCAGTTCAATCAGATGGCTTTCGTGGGTGATGCTATCGTGAACGAAGCGCAGCTGCGGATTGGGCCGCACGCTTTCGAGATTAGCAAGTGCGCCGGTGGACAGATCATCGAGAACGATGACGCGGCGGCCGCTCGGCCAGCAACGCCTCGACGAGATGGCTGCCGATAAACCCCGCACCGCCGGTAACTAACGACGTGACCAAAAAAACCTCGACGACACAAAGACCGAAGAGAGTCACCACGAATCACACGAATAACACGAATAGAATAGCAAAAATTGGGCAGCCGCGATGCGCTGCGGAGCGCCGCTACACATTATTTCAGCCTTGCAGGCGGAATAATTTGTGCGATCGAGCAATAGCACTTTGGTGGTTCTTTCTTGGGAAAGCGGCAATTTGGCTTGACAGCGCGGCATCGAGGGCTTGAACTAACTGTGTTAGGGCGCGCTCTCGGAGAACAAATTCGGCTTCAGCCGGAGTTTATGCCATGCGGAAAGTTGCGGTCATCTGCCTGTGTGTTCTATTCGCGGGGGCCGGTCTGTGCTGGCTTTGGGTGCGGTCCCAGTCCGTTTCTTGGTCCCTGGACGAGCATGTGAGACGCGGGCCGGGGACAGTTATCGATTTCGCGGAGGTGGCGCCGTTCACCTGGGACCGCCTCTACATATTCGGTCCATACACCCCGCCCCAGAACATCCACAGCTGCCTAGGCTTCCGTTGGCAGGGGGTGCGGTGGACGTCCATCGAGGACTCGGATGGGGTCAACTTAGTGGTGTTCGTGCGCAGCGGGGAGGTGGTACACTGGTTCGAGTACCCGCGCGGTCGTGTCGAGTTGGGGTATCTGACCGATCCGAGGGGCTACGCGCGCGAGGAGGCCCACTTTCGGGTGAAACCCTTGAACGCGGACGGGCGCCTTGCGCTGGCGAGGGAAGAGAGTTGAAACGCGGAGGTTCGCATGACCCTGACCCTTGAAGTCGATCTCCCGGACGATCTCGCTCGGTTTCGACTACCGGAAGCCGTCGCCGCCCGCTTGCAGACACTCCTTGATCGTCAGGATTCCGGCCAAACGCTGAGCGCAGGAACGCGAGGAAGCTGAGGGACTGGTCGATCTAGCCGAGTTTCTCACTTTGTTACGACTGCGAGCCGAGCGAATGACCCCATGAGCGATATCCTCAGTCTTTCAGGCAAAAGTTGTGCTTCGGATGAGTAATCGCTACAGGTATTACCAGCTAACCGGATTGTGAAGCCTTGGCCCGCCAGTCCTACAATAGGTGAGAGCTGGCGGGTGAGGCTATCTCATACCAACTGCCGGAGAGCAGGAGGGTGATTATGGGTTCTGTCAAGCGCCGCTGTAGCAAAGAAGAGCTCGCCAGGCGTGGCGACGCCATTTACGAGAAGGATGTCCGCCCTCAACTCAAGCCCGCCGACGAGGGCAAGTTCGCGGCAATCGACATCGAAAGCGGAATGTATGAGATCGAACCCGATGAGTTGAAGGCCGGTAATAAGCTGCGCGCCCGCATTCCCGAGGCACAGATTTGGATAGTGCGAGTCGGTCATCGCTCGGTTCATCGCATCGGCAGCCGGAAACGGCGGGAAACGCGATGATTACCGGCGTAGTCAAAGCCGACGAAGGCTGTATTCGCTTGAAGGTGAAAGGACTTCGGGGGCGGGAACAGGAAGTTGAAGCTGTCATCGATACAGGATATACAGCGTCACTGACATTACCCCCCACTGTCGTTGCTGCATTAGGTCTGCGCTGGCAGAGCATGGACCGTTTCACCCTCGCCGATGGCAGCGAATGTATTTTCGACGTGTACGTCGCCAGGGTGGAATGGGACGGCAAAATACGCACCATCCTCGTAGCTGAAGCAGACGCCGATTCACTGGTCGGGATGCGGCTCTTGAGAGGTCACGAATTGAAAATGCAAGTTCGCGCCTACGGCAAGGTCGTCATTAAGCGACTACCCTAATTATTGATTCACTCTTGCAGCCGGAACAGTTTCCGCAGTGCGTCGAGCAGCGTATGCCCGCCGCCGCTGTGCGTTTCTTCCGTCAGCGCCGTGATGGGGCCGTGCAGCAGACGGTTGAGCAACAAACGAAACGCACCTTCGATGTGCCGGCGATCCTCATCCGTCACTCGGCCATTGAGCTTGCTCAGCAATTCGCGGACAATCTCACGGCGTTTCGACTCGAAATCCTGCGTCAACCGCGCGATCACCGGGCCGCTGCGTCGCCGCGCCCAATCCTTGAGGAAGGCTTTCGTTTCCTGATTGACGATTGCCTCGGCTGGCTCGACGTGTTTGAGACGATCGGCCAGCGTTGCTTCACGGATACGTTTGAGATCGTCGATGTTGAATAAGCATGTGCGGTCGCCGTCGTGAATGCGCGGATCGAAGTCGCGCGGCACGGCGATGTCGAGTACGACCAACGGTCCCGAGGTGCGCCGAGCGGCGATGCGCTCGAAGCGCTCGCGGGTCACAATCGGTTCGGGAGCGCCCGTGGTACTCAACACGATGTCGGCCCACGCCAGCAAATCGTCGAGCTTTTCCCACGGCAGCGCTTCGCCGCCACAGCCCTGCGCCACGATTTGGGCTTTCTCCGAGCTGCGATTCGTCACCCAAATACGGCGCGGATGCAGCTGACGCAAATGCTTCAGCGTCAACTCGCCCATCTTGCCGGCACCGATGACAAGGATCGTCTTATCGCCGAAGTGATCGAACACTTGCTTGACGTAATCGACGGCGGCGCTGGAGACGGAAACGTGGCCGCGCGCGATGCCGGTATCGGTGCGGACGCGGCGAGCGACCTGGCGCGCATGACGAAACAGCGTGTGCAACAGAGGACCGACGCTGTTATCGCGGACGGCTTGCTCGTAGGCTTTTTTCACTTGTCCGGCGATTTGTCCCTCGCCGACGATCATGCTGTCGAGACTGGCGGCGACGCGGAACAGATGCCGCACCGCCTCTTCCTGATGATGGACGTACAAATGCGGACGCACGGCGGAGACGGGCAGATTGTGAAAGTCGGCGAAGAACTCGGCGATGGACTCGGCGTCCAGCGCGCGCCGACTCATCGAGTCATCGAGAGGACAGCCGGCATACAGTTCGACGCGGTTGCAAGTGCTGAGGATGACGGCCTCGCAGTCGAAGCCGCAATACAGTTCCGTATGAGCGCGCGGCAGCTGCTCATCCTTGAAGGCGAGGCGTTCGCGGACCTCGATGGGCGTGGTTTTGTAGCTGCATCCGATGGCGAGGAGGATCATCGGCCGCCTCCTTGTCCCAGCGGATGGGCCAACACCAAACAGCCGACTAGCAGCACGAACGTCACGATCGTCAACAAAGCGACCGGCCGACCGCGCAGGTGGTAGCCGTAACGCAGATACAAAAGCACGGCGAAGGCCAGCCATAAGACACCGGAGGCCAACACGCGCGGATCGCTCCAGCCGGATAGACGATCGTGCCACATCAGCACGATGCCGACGATCATCCCCGCCGTCAGCAGCGGAAACGCGAGAACGATGGCCCGGCGGTTCATCGCTTCAATGCGTTCCAGGCTCCACAAGCGCAGTCCCTGGCCGGGCAGCGTTTTGGCGCGCAAGCGATGCGCCTGCACCAGATACATCAAACTGGCGAGGAAACCGACACATAGACCGACGGAAGCGAGGAGCAAAAGTGCTTCGTGAATGGTTTTCCAGGCGGCCGGGATCGATAGCAATTTGTCGCTGTCACGCGGTTGGCCGAACGCCCATCCCAGACCAACCAATCCAAGCACCAACGGCAGTACGAACAAGCCCCAGGACAAGCGGCGATGATGCACCGAGCCGATCAGATAGAAGACGGCCAACACCCAGGCGAGAAAGAGCATCCAGCCGAATTGCCAGATCAACGGCGGCCGCTGCACGGCCAAAAAGATCGTCTGCGCCGTTAGCCCCGCTGCGCCGAAGAGCAGCGCCAGCCAACGCAACAGACGCAGCGGCCGAAACTGATACAGCAATTCCAGTGCGAGAGCCATCGCGTAGGAAGCGATAAAGCAAACGATGGTGACGCGATCCAGCATAGGATATACCGCCCTCCTGTCCTCGGAGGGTTCTCCAAGAGTGGGACTCCTGGGCAGGATTACTGGTTAGCGACGCTTCGCAGAAGCGTTGCCGCCCGACGCTTCTGCGAAGCGTCGCTAATCAAGGACGGCATCTTTTCCCTGCGCGACGCGGTAAGGATGACCCCGTCTTGTGGACATTATACAGTTTGCACCCTAAAGTTGAGCAGGCCGTCCCCCTTGCCCCAGGCCTCTCATGAACCGGACGAAGGCATTCGAGGCGCTCGCTATGCTCGGTCAAGTCCTGCTCGCTAAGTACCGAGTTTCCCGTCTGCTCGATAGGGGCGGCATGTGCAATATCTGGCTGGCGCGCCAACTGGAAGGCGGCCGCGAGGTGGTCGTCAAGGTTTTGCAGGATTCCTTTGCCGGCCAAGCCAAACCGCGTGAATTTCTCCGTCGGGAAATCCACATTCTCTCGCGCTTTCCGCACGCCCATGCGGTCGCCTATCTCGATGCGGCGCCGAACGATCCCAGCGGTCCCATCCTCATCATGGAGTATCTGCGCGGTCTCGATCTGAGTACGATGCTCCAGCGCGAAGGCCGGCTGACGCCGGAACGCGCCGGCCGTCTGCTGGCGCAGCTGTGCGACGTGCTCGGCGCGGCGCACAAAGCCGGCATCGTCCATCGCGACATCAAGCCGGGCAATTTGATGATCGTCCATCCGCGCACGCCGCAGGAGACGCTGAAGCTGATGGACTTCGGTTTGGCGAAAATGACTTCGCTGCTGTACATCGGCGCCGACGATTTGATCGGCGGCGTGCTGCCGGTCACGGCGGGCACGCCGGAATACATGGCGCCGGAGCAGGCGCTCGGCCACGATCTCGACGCGCGCGGCGATCTGTACAGCGCCGGCGTGGTGCTGTACGAGATGCTAAGCGGACGCCGTCCGTTTGAACGCGCCAGCGCGGAAGACTTACTGCATGCGCACGCGCATGAGGAACCGGCTTCCTTCGCCGAGCGCGGCGTGACGCACATTCCGCCCGCCGTGGAATCCGTGGTGCGCGCGTGTTTGGCCAAGCATCCGGAGGCGCGGCCGCGCGACGCTGCCGAATTACTCCAGCGCTATGAGGACGCCCTAGGCAAGCGTCTGTCCGCGCCGCGCGGCGTCAGTTCGGGATTGTTCAACGCCCGACAATCGCTATCCGCGTCGTCGTCGGGTTCGGTGCCGCGCGTGCCGAGTACAGCGGGGTCCGCCGCCGATCGTCACGCTCTGCGCCAGGATTTCGAGGCCGACATGCCCGAAGCGATGGCCATGCTCAAACTGAAAGGCTTTCTGCACGATTTGGGCAGCGAGGTCGTCGTTTCGGAGCCGGGCATGATCCGCGTTCGCCTCGGCGACGCGGAGCCGGCCAAGAAGAAGAGCGGACTATTCTCGCTGCTCGATCGCGGCGCCCGCAAATCCGGCGTCGTTGCATTGGTCGCCGCCACGGAAGTGGAACTGCGCATGTCGCGCCCCGATCCTAGCCAGCCCAGTCGCCTTCACCTGACACTCATCATGCGGCCGAGCAATGGCCTCGCCACGGCGGAATGGCGAACCCGCTGCCAGAAAATCGGCCTGGATTTGAAAGCCTACCTCATGGGGCGGTGATTGTTTAGCCGCGAGCCGTAGGCGAGCGTGGTCGCGCTCGCCCACGGCTCGCGGCTAAACGCGCGATTATTTCGGCGAGAACGGATGTTTCGCGGTGTCCTTTTTGGACAGAATCTCATCGATCTTCGGTTCGCCCTTCATGGCGCGTTGGATGGACAGCTTGGTGGCGTCATAGTTGTACTGGTAAATCTTGTCGTTATCCTTGGCTTCCCAGTGGATGAAGACGCCGCAGACGATGACCAGTTCCTCGGCCTGCGACTTGCTGATGATGCCTTGAGCTACGCAGTCGGTGACGGCCTTGGCCACCGCCGCCTGAGCCGGGCCGAACATCTGCACCGCTTGCGGAGCGCCTTTGATCGTCACCTTGGTGATGAGTACCGTCGCCGGCTTGCACGGCAGGTTCGGCGTCAGCACAGCCAGCAAGTTGGAGTGTCCGTGTTTCTGATCCGCCAGGGCGTTGGCAAACGCCGTCCCCACCGGGCCGTCTTTGGAGCCGATCAGCAAATCAATGTGCGCCACTTCGTTGCCGTCGCCGACCAATGCTTCGCCAATGAACATCGACATCGCTCGTTCTCCTGTTAGAGGGTTGTTGTGGCCTTGAGGTCGATGCGGAAGACTATATTCGGCGGAGGGGTTTGCGGCAAAAGAGAAAAGGCGAAAGGGCACGCCGAGAACGGCTTGGCCGTCTCGGTGTGCCCTTGGCGCCGGACGCGGTTGGCGCCGCGCCGTTGAGCGATCCGGGTCGAAATCGCGCGGCGCGGGAGGGCCGGCCTGTCGGGGTGACGGCGGCTCCCGGCCTGGCGACGCCAACCTCGTATTCCGCCTGCGGCCAGGCGGAGCACCCACTGCCACACGAGGGGTGAGGGGTGGCTACCTTCATAATCGACCGCCGCTCTCACCGCGATTAACAAAACACAGCGATATCCGAGCCGCGACTTGTAGGGTGGGTCGAGCTTGCGAGACCCACCACGACCCCCTTACGCCCCCGGTGGGTCTCGCTGCTCGACCCACCCTACAAATCGCGGCTCTAATGTGGCTTGCCGAACCGCATCAACCGCGCCATAACAGAGTGAAGAAGCACAACGCCTTCGGAGAAGCGGTTCATGGCGGCGCTGCTGGTCATCGGTTCGCGCAATCGCAAGAAACGTCAAGAGATCGTCGAGATTCTCGGCGACCTCGGTGTGGATCTGCGCGACCTGACGAATTGGCCCGATGCGCCGGAAGTGGTCGAGGACGGCGTTACCTTCGTGGACAATGCCCGTAAGAAGGCGGTCGAGTTAGCGCGTCATTTGGGGCAGTGGGTGCTGGGAGAAGACAGCGGCCTCGTGGTTCCCGGTCTGAACGGCCGCCCTGGTGTCTACTCGGCGCGCTATGCCGGCAAGCAGGGCGACGACGCGGCCAACAACGCTCGCTTGTTGGCCGAACTGGCGCCGCTGCCGGACGATCGCCGTGCCGCTCATTATGTCTGCACCGCCGCCTTGGCCGATCCCACGGGCGAAGTGCGGGCCGTCGTCGAGGGCCGCTGTCACGGCGTCATCCTCCGCCAACCGCGCGGCGAAGGCGGCTTCGGCTACGATCCGCTCTTCCTCATCCCGGAATATCACCGCACGTTCGGCGAGTTGAGTCCGCGCGTCAAGCACGCCCTAAGCCATCGCGCGCGGGCGCTGGCGAGGCTGCGGCCATTGCTGCGCTCACTTCTCGTGTAGTTTTCAGTTTTCAGTACGCCGAACAATGAAAACTGAAATCCGAAAACTGAATAAAGCGGCATTGCCCGGCTTGGCTCTCTCGCCAATTCCCCTGTTTTGCCATTAGCTACCGTAACTCAAGCCGCAACGGCGGAATCACCGATACTTTCTGCACGGGCGAAATGACCGTCCTCATCGTTACGTTTGCCTGGACAAAACGGGCCAACGCATGGGGTTTGCAGGAGGTGGCAGTCATGGTTCTCGGCACGACCTATTACAACGCGGCTCGTTCGGCCGCCGACCCGGCACGGAATCGAAGTGGTTCTCTGCGGGCCTTCCGCAATGCTTGCCTAGCCGTGTTGGCGATCGTCGGTGCCGTGGTCGCCGGCGATCCGGCTTCGTCGGCCAAGCCAGGCTGTCAACCGAAAAAGGACAGCGACACGCCGGCCTATCTGCCGCCGCTGGCGTCCTCCAACAGGGAATCGATACCTCCCACACTTCCGCAGCCGGAGTCCGTCGAGAAGTCGAAGAACGCCGCGGAGGCGAAGTCGCCGAACTCGGTACTGCTGCCGCCGATCCAGTCGCCAATCAACAACGGCGACATGGCACCGCCGTCGTATGGCCCGGCCTTGTCGCCGTACAAGTCCGGCCGGCTGCCGTCGCCGTCTCTGCTGGAACCGCCGCCCGACGTCAATCCCCCCCGTAAACCGGCCTTGGAATCGACCCTGGAAGTGATCGTTGGGCAAACGCGCGTGCTGACCTTCCCGGACATTCCCCATCGCGTCGCCTTGGCCGTCAACGAAAGCGATCCGATCGCCAGTCTCCAGGAAGTGCCGCATCGGCCTTGCGAGTGGTATCTCATCGGTAAGAAACCCGGCAACACCTTCCTCGACGTGTGGCTGCCCGATCCCACCAGTGATACCTCGAACCGCGTGCTGCACTATTCCGTCCGTATCCGGGGCGAGGTTAAGAAACAAGAAGTGAAGATCACCCAGCAGAAGCCGCCGGCGCAGAAACCGCAACCGCCGAAGCCGCCGACAGAGATACTGTTGCCGCAACCGCAGACACGGCAAGCGGAGAGACCGCAACCACGGACGCCGATTCCGGAACCGATTTATCAGACGCTCGAGCAGGAAATCAACCGGACGTTTCCGGGCAATGCGGTGCATCTGAAACAAGTGGGTGAGATGTTGGTGGTGTCGGGCACGGCCCGCAACATCTTCGAGGCCACGCGCATTCTGACCATCGCCCGCGAAAACGCGCCGGGCGCGCGCTCCGCCGTGCCCAACCGTATGCCTCCGGCTTCGCCGTCGCTGCAAGCCACCATCGACAATTACGCTCATATCGGCGGAGCGCACGTCGTCAATTTGCTGCGTATTCCGGGCGAGCAGCAAATCATGCTGCGCGTCGTCGTCGCCGAGGTGAACCGGGCGGCCGCCCGTAGTCTGGGACTCGATTTCGGCATCGGCGACAAACAGGCGGCGATTCTTCCCAACCGCGCCGGCCTTAATGGCTCGTCCACCGTGGCCGGCAACGGTTGGATCGGCCAAGTTCTCCGCACCTTGCAAGATCTGCATTACGCTCAATCTTTGGCCGAGCCGACTCTGACCACGCTCAACGGCAAAGCGGCGCGTTTTCAGGCCGGCGGCGAATTTCCCATCCCGGTCGTCACGCCCTCGCCGCAATGGAGCGGTGCAGAGCGTCGCCTTCCGCTCCTACGGCGTGCAGTTGAACCTCCAGCCGGTCGTCGCCGATGCTCATCGCATCCGCTTGGCTGTGGATGCGGAAGTGAGCGGCACCGATTCGCAAGCCACCGCTCAGGTGGGCGGCACCGCTGTACCGGGATTGAAGGTCCGCAATTTCCAGTCCACGGTGGAGTTGAGCGAAGGCGAGACGTTGGCGGTCGCCGGTCTGATCCGCAATCCCGTCAGCGGCACGCTGTCGCAGAACGTCCGGCCTGGCTCCGGCGATGCCGCGTCGTCCGATCTGGAACTGGTGGTGTTGATTTCCCCGCTGCTGCTGCATCCGCCCTCGAACGAGCGCATGGGAGGAGCCGAATCCGTTGAATCCGCAAGACATCGAGTTGTACTTGCGCAGCCGCAATACTGCCGCTGCCGCGCGGCGACGCGCTGTATCTGATTGGACCGCAGGGCTATGCCGGCAGCAGCGACGTTGAGCTAACCACAGAGTTGTAGGGTGAGTCGAGGAACGAGACCCACCGGGGAATGCGGTGGGTCTCGTTCCTCGACCCACCCTACAACTCTGTGGTTAGTTCTCGAAAACTCGAACGACTCAAGGCAAGGAGGGGCGAACGCCCGCCTGGAGGAGAAGCGATGAACCGCCGTCATGGTCACATTCCGTTGGCGCTGCTGCTGGGACTGTTGGCGCCCTCGGGCTGCGCGCGCTGGCAATACATTCGTCTCACCGACGATCGTCGCCGCCGCCAGTCGGCCGCTGTCAGCAGCGGCGAATTGTCCACCGCCCAAGCCGCGCAACTGTGCCTGACGGCCGGCGAAGCTCTGGAAAAGAAAGGCTTCACCGCCGAGGCCCTCCAGCAATACGAGAATGCGCGAAGCATAATCCGCAGGCGCGGACCGTCGCCCGGCACTTGGCCGTTCTCTACGATCTGCAAGGCGATACGCCGCGCGCCGAGGCGGAATACAAGCTGGCCTTGCAGGAGCAAGCCGGCGATGCCGAATTGCTCAACGACTTCGGCTACTTTCACTATCGCCATAATCATCTTCAGGCTGCGGAGAATTGGCTGCGCAACGCCGTCTCGGCTAATCCGAATTGCGCACTGCGCCTGGATCAATCTCGGTCAGGTGCTGGCTCGTCAGGGGCGGACGGAGGAAAGCTATCAGGCGTTCGCGCACGCGCTTCGTCCGGCCGAGGCGTACTCGAACCTGGGCGTCCTGTTGGCCAAGCAAGGGCGCACCGCCGAGGCGCGGCGAGCTTTGCAAGAGGCGGTCACGCTGGATCCGCGGTTGGAGCAGCCGCGCGCCTTTCTGAACGCCCTGCCGCCGACGCCGGCTCTGCTGCCGCCGACCATCCGCCACAGCGCCGCGCCGGCCCGGCCCAAAGCGGCGATGCCGACCGTCTCCTCTCCGCCGCCTCCGGTGAACCTGCCGCGCAAGACGCAAACGCCCGGCACGGTTCGCAACACGCCGCCGACGATGCCGCGCCTCCATCACGCCTTGCACGTCGCCGTCGCCATCGCCGGTCGCTGCCGCCGCGGCCGTGGACCGTCCAACCATCGTCAATGGGCCGATTCGGCTGACGCCGATTCCTAACTCGTCGATCCCGGCGCCGTCCTCCGTGCGAACGACGTGTGTACCGGCGAAGACGCTCGGACGGCGTTCGTCGCCGCCCGCGCCGCCGGCTCCGCCTCCGCCGCCTCCGCCTCAGCCCACCGCTCCCCGCCCAACTGCAGTCACGGATGGACCCATTCTCATCCGCACCAGTGCTTACTCGGTTCAGCCGGCCAACGTGCCCACAGGCACCGTCCGGAATACGCTGGACAGTATGCCGCCGCTGACGCTGCCGCTGACGCCGCCCTCGGTCCCCTTGATCCGCACGTCCCAGCCGTCAACGCCGCCGCAGGCCACTCTCATCGATTGCCAGGGCGAACAAACGCCGGAAACCAGCCCCCGATAAGATTAACCGCGACCCGAAGGGAAGCGCGTCTGCAACGCGCTCCCCTTCGGGTCGCGGCTAAACGAGAGTTTATCGCCGCGGAAACCGCCCAATTCCAGGGAAAAGACGCTCTGCTTGACAGCCTACCCCCCCCTGTTAGAATGGCGTTAGGTTCGCATCCCGGCGGGCTGGTTTCGAGGAACCCGCGGCCATGAAATGTCAAAAATGCCATAATGCCGCCACCTTGCACATCACCGAGATTCTCGGTGAGGAACAGATCGAGGAACTGCATTTGTGCGAATCGTGCGCACACAATCACCTGTACGAGCCGCAGCAGAAATCGACCGGCATCAAGACGGCGCCGTCGGGCCACAGCGAAGACATCGACGAGCCGGCGATGCTCAATCGCCAGTGTGAGGTCTGCGGTCTCAAGTTCGTGGACTTCCGCAACACCGGCCGGCTCGGCTGTCCTCACGATTATCAGGAGTTCCGCGAGGAATTAACTCCGTTATTGGAGAACATCCACGGCGAGACGCGCCATTGCGGCAAGTCGCCGCGCCGTCTGCCGCAGAGCAAACAGACACAGTCGGAGTTGATTAAGCTCCGCAAGCAGCTGCTCCAGGCGGTCAACAAGGAAGCCTACGAGGAAGCTGCTCGAATCCGCGATCGAATCCGCCAGCTCGAAGAGAGTTGAGAAATGTTTAGCCGCGACCCGAAGGGGAGCGCAGTCGCGCTCCCCTTCGGGTCGCGGCTAAACGGATGAAACGGAAAAAAGGAATGCGGCGTGAAATGCCAGTTTTGCTCCAACCCGGCCACGGTGCATCTGACCGACATTGTCGATTCGCACAAAAAGGAGCTGCACTTATGTGAGAGTTGCGCCGAGCAGCATCAGCTGGTCAAAAAGCAGGAGTTAAACCTGCCCGCCATCCTGCAAAACCTGATTGGCCAGCATCTCGGCCAACAGACGGATGAGCTGGCTCGATTGACCTGTCCCGCCTGCGGGATAAAGTATATGGAGTTTCGCGCCCAGGGCCGCCTCGGTTGTCCGCACGATTACGTGGTGTTCCGCAGCGGCCTATCGCCCTTGTTGCAGCGAATCCATCGCGCCGACCGTCATGTCGGCAAGACTCCTCAGCGTTCCGTTCTCCCGCCGGAGCAGCAGGCGGAACGCATGGAGCTACGTCGCCGCTTGCAGTCGGCCATCGACCGGGAAGCCTACGAAGAGGCGGCCCGTTTACGAGACTTGCTCCGAAAGAAGGAAGCCACGGATGAATCTGGATAGCCTGACTCATACCAGTGGCGAATGGTTGCGGGGCAGTGGGCCGGAGTCCGACATCGTCATCTCCAGCCGCATTCGACTGGCTCGCAACCTGGCCGCTTTTCCCTTCACCAATCGCGCCGGCAGCGGCCAAAAGTCCGAGATCGAAGCGATGCTCCGCGAACGCATCGCCAAGCTCGACCTGGAGCCGAAGCTCGGTTACGTCAACGTCCCCGGCCTGTCGTCGCTGGATCGTCAGTTTCTCGTCGAACGCCAACTCATTAGCCGCGAGTTGGCCGCCGCCGACGGCCCGCGCGGCGTCGCGCTTGGTCCGCAGGAGACCGTCAGCTTGATGGTCAACGAGGAGGACCATTTGCGTTTGCAGGTCATGCGCAGCGGCTTCACTCTCGATGAGGCTTGGCAGCAGATCGATCGCGTGGACGATCTGCTGGAGCAGCGGATCACCTACGCTTTCAGCGAAGAGTTCGGCTACCTGACGGCCTGTCCCACCAACGTCGGCACCGGCATGCGCGCCAGCGTCATGCTGCATCTACCGGCGCTGGAACACACTAAGCAGATCGAGAAGGTTTTCCGCGCCTTGCAGAAAATCAATCTGGCGGTGCGCGGTCTGTACGGCGAAGGCAGCCGGGCGTCCGGCCACTTTTATCAGATCTCCAATCAGGTGACGCTCGGCAAGAGCGAGACCAACATTCTCAGCGAGATCCACGGCGTCATTCCGCAGATCATCACCTACGAGCGGCAAGCGCGCACGAGTTGGCTGCGCGACAACCGGCAGGGCTTACAAGACAAGGTCGCTCGCGCCACGGCACGCTCTGCTCGGCGACGATGATGACCTCGGAAGAGACGATGGAATTGCTCTCCTACGTGCGTCTGGGCATCAATCTGCACTTGGTCGAAGACATCACCATTCCGACGGTGAACGAATTGTTCATCCACACGCAGCCGGCTCATTTGCAGAAACTGAAGGGCGCCTCGCTGGACGGTGAAGAGCGCAACGCCGCTCGCGCAAGTTATCTGCGTGAGCGTCTCCGTGAGGCGGGGGCGCATCCGAATTAGGCATATAGCCCCCGGCTTGCCGGGGGCTATATACACAAATCGATAGACACATCCGAACAAATATTCTGCTCTTTACAAGACGGCGATCGGACGCTATCAACTCCCCCTCGCAATAGACTCCGTACATGGAAACATCTCCAGCCGGCAGATGCCGCGGTAGCCGCGTTGTCTCGATGAGGGCGGCGCAGCGGGCTGGAGAGAGGCAGACGCCGTGCGGAAGTACCGGCGGCGCTGCGGGGAATGGGCAATGACCAGTCGCATCGCTTTCGTCGTCTTCCTGCTTTGCCCTCTCGCCTCGGGTTGCGCGGCTTATTCCGTCTGGGCGGCACCAATTTGCTTAATGAAGCCAAGCTGGTACGAGACAATCGCTTGGAGAAAATCCACTACGCCTGCCTGGCCCGCGAAGCCTGGCAGAACGTCAAGGCGGCGTGTCCGACGCGGCCTTATTCGGCCGATTACGGTCAGGGGTTCCAGGTTGGTTTCGCGGATTATCTGTATGCGGGCGGCAACGGCGAGCCGCCGGCGATGCCGCCCAAGCGTTACCGCCATTATCACGCCGAATCGCCCAAGGGAGCCGAGGCACTTCAGGACTGGTACGAGGGTTTCCGCCACGGCGCTCGGGTAGCGAAGGAGAGCGGCCTACGGCAATACGTAGTCATATCTCTTCCGCCCCCGGTTGCACCGCCCCCGCCTCCGCTTCCGCCTCTGGGGCCGAACGCCGACTCGCCGACATGGGAACTAAATCTGCCTGCGCCGCCGTCGCCGTTATCCATGCCGCGACGGGCGCCGACGCGCCGCCCAACCGCGGCCAAGTTCCCTCGTCCGCCATCGACCTCAAACCGCCAGGAGCGCCGAGGGGCGCGGAGCCGGAGGAGCAGCCATGATCCACGGACTCACCTGTTGCCCAGAAGAAAGAATCCGTGCCGCGACCGTTAGGGAGCGGTTGCGTCTCCGCTCCCTAACGGTCGCGGCTCTGATGAGGGCTTGCCTGCTGGCCGCCTTGGCGAGCGGCTGCGCGGCCATAACGAATCCGACCGCCGAAAGCATTCCGGTGCGCCGCTTGCCGCCCGAAGCACTCGGACCATCGCGGAAAGACTGCGTACCGATCCCGCTAAACCTCTTGGAACAGCCGCGCACCGCAGCCTACCACTTGGCAGCGGGCGACATACTCGGCATCTGGATCGATGGCGTCCTCGGCGAACGCACTCTCACGCCGCCGGTGCATACGGCGCCGCCGGTGGAGATACGCGAACAGCGCCGTCTGCCGCCCGCTATGGGCTACCCCGTGACGGTGCGCCAGGACGGCACCATCGCCTTGCCGATGGTGGCGCCGGTGCGAGTAGCCGGCCGCACCATCGACGAGCTGGAGGAAGAGCTGCGACGGCTCTACTCGATGCACAAAAAGATCCTCCAAGAGGGCAATGAGCGCGTCATCGTAACTCTGCTGCAACCTCGGCAGCACCATATCGTCGTGCTGCGCGAGGAAGCCAGTTCCTTCAGCCCGGTGGGGATAACCGGCGTCATCCTCACCGGCAAGCGCGGCACCGGCCATGCGGTGTCGCTGCCGGCCGGCGAGAACGACGTGCTGCACGCTTTGGTTCTGACCGGCGGACTGCCCGGCGTGGACACCTACGATGAGGTCATCATCCAGCGCGGCTGCTTCAAGGATGGCGAGGATGTCGAAGCGGTTCGTCGTCGGCTGGAGTCCGGCGGCGCGCCGCCAGCGGCGTCCGTGCGCATCCCGCTACGCGTCCGGCCGGACGCGAAGCTGCCGTTCGGCCCGGACGACGTAGTGCTGCACACCGGCGACGTTGTCTTCCTGCGCGCGCGCGACGGCGAAGTCTTCTACACGGGCGGCCTGCTTCCCTCCGGCGAACACGTCCTGCCGCGCGACCGCGATCTCGATGTCATTGAGGCCATGACCGCCGTTCGTGGAGCGCTCATCAACGGCGCCTTCACGAACAATAACCTGGCCGGCAACCTTATCAACCCTGGTATCGGCTTCGACAATCCCTCTCTGCTCGTCGTCCTCCGCCGTCTTCCTAACGGCAGTCAGCTGCCCATCCGCGTCGATCTCAACCGGGCGCTGCGCGATCCGCGCGAGCGCATCGTCGTGCAGCCGGGCGATCTGCTCGTTCTCCAAGAGATGCCCAACGCCGCTCTGGCCCGCTACATCGGCACGACGTTGCTTAATTTCAATATGACTTACCTACCGTTCCACACCGGCGGCTTGATCGGCGTCGGCGACGTGTCGGGATTCAACCAGATCCCCGGCCGTATCGGCGTGGGCAATTACAACACTAGCACTACCTCCTCGGTGATCGGATCGCGCTAGCGCGGACAAAACCGAGCCGCGACGCGGTCACCCTGTCACTCTCGCGGGCCGGCAGGAGATTGACTCGCCGCGCACGTCGGATACAATCCACCTGATTTCCCTAAATCCTGTCGGACCTTCGGCGAACTACTCTGCGAGACCATCTGTCACCATTGGGGGTGCCAGTTTCGCCAGAAGCGCCATCGAG
Organism: uncultured Planctomycetota bacterium; assembly: GCA_963835245.1. GTDB lineage: Bacteria > Planctomycetota > Planctomycetia > Gemmatales > Gemmataceae > JAJPHU01. Next base: position 656,635 of record CAWIEZ010000007.1, on the reverse strand, counting down.
GTGGGCGCGAACACCTCGCTCGACCTCCCTTTGCGGAAGGAGATTGCTCATGTCTCTGGACGAAGTGAAAAAACGGTTCGTGGAAGAAGTCAAGCTGCGCGCCTACGACGACAAGTACATCGACAAAAACGAGGAACGCGAGATCCTGCAAATCGCTCTGCAACAGGGCGTGTCCGTCGATTCCGCGCGCGCCGCCCTGGCGCAAGTTTGCGAGGGCAACGGTTACGTTCTCGAAAGCCGAGTCCTCAGCGAGATCAAGGATCTTATCGACACCTTCGCCAGCAACGACGGCAAGATCGACGAGAAGGAGTTCAACGACGCCGTCGCCCAGTGCAAGAAACGCACGCAAGGCAAAAAGAACGACGTTCAATGCAAACGCATGGTTCTGGAGGTGATCGAAGAGAACAGCTTCAAGGTCAAGACGGGCATGTTCAGCAATTGGCATGCGCGGGTGCGCAAAGATGTTGGCATGGCTTGAAACAAGAAAAGCAATTACGTTTAGCCGCGACCCGGCGAACCGGCAGCGTTAGCTGCCGGGTGGGACGCTCCAACCCGGCAGCTAACGCTGCCGGTTCGCCGGGTCGCGGCTAAACGTAATTCGTGATTTAGGGAGACAGACGCATGTTGTTCCGTCGGCAAGGATACACGATTCCGCTGGCCGTCTTCGCCGCGGCGCTAATCGCGCTGCCGGGATGGGCGGACGATAAGAAGGTCGAGAAGAAAAAGAGCGTGAGCCTCGCTCACATCAAGTTGTCTGGCTCGCTGGGGGAATCGCCGCCCTCATCCGATCCGCTGTTCGGCAACCTCGGCGAGAATTTCAAGACGCGCCTCGACCGTATCAAGAAAGCGAGTAAGGACGACAACATCCACGCCCTGTACTTGCAGATCGACGGACTCAGCATCGGTTGGGGCAAGGTCGATGAGCTGAGTCGGGCCATCGCCGGCGCCCGCAAATCGGGAAAAAAGGTGTACGCCTATCTCGAATCGGGCAGTACCAAGGATTATCTCGTCGCCCTGGCCTGCGATGAGATTTGCGTGCCGCAGTCGGGTTGGCTGATGCTGACCGGCTTGTGCGCCGAGGTGTCGTTCTTCAAGGATCTGTTCGAGAAAATCGGCGTTAAGGCGGACATGCTGCAAATGGGCGATTTCAAGGCCGCCGCCGAACCGTTCATGCGCAGCAGCATGAGTAAGCCGGCCCGCAAACAACTCACAAGTGTCCTCGACGATTACTACGAGAAGAGCATCATCGAACGCATTGCCGGTGCGCGGGACGGCAAAGAGTTCACCACCGAGAAGGTCAAGAAGCTGATCGACGAAGGGCCGTACACGGCGCGCGGCGCTAAAGACGCCGGACTCATCGATCGCGTCGCCTACGCCGACGACTATCGGAACGACCTGAAAATGCAACTGAAGAAGGAACACAAGGCGGATCAATATACCTTCGTCCGAGACTACGGCAAGGAGGAAAAGAAGGACATCGATCTGTCTTCGCTGTCGGGTCTGCTCAAGCTGTTGTCGCCGCCGACCAAGCCGAGACCCTCCTCCCATGCCAAAATCGCGGTGATTTACGCCGTCGGCGCCATCACCACGGGCAAGAGCGAGGAAGGTCTGTTCGACGTGGAGACGGTCGGCTCGACGACGATGCTCAAGGCCATCCGGCAGGCGGAGGACGACAAGACGGTTAAGGCGATCGTGCTGCGCGTGGACAGTCCCGGCGGCTCGGCCCTGGCCAGCGATCTCATCTGGAACGAATTGAAGCGCTCGAAGAAGCCCGTTGTCGCCAGCATGTCCGACGTGGCGGCCAGCGGCGGCTATTACATCAGCATGGCCGCCCAGAAGATTTACGCCGAACCGGGCACGCTGACCGGCTCCATCGGCGTCGTCGGCGGCAAAGTGGCTCTGGGCGGCGCCTTCAACAAGCTCGGCATCAACACCGAGGTCATCAGTCGCGGCGCCAATGCCACCATTCTCTCGACCGAGAAGCCGTTCAGCGATTCCGAACGTAAGGCGATGACGGCGCTGATGAAGGACGTGTACGATCAGTTCCTCGACAAAGCGCTGGAGGGCCGGCAAAAGGCCGGCAAAAAGATGACGCGCGAGGAGTTGGTCAAACTAGCCGGCGGACGTATCTGGACGGGCCGGCAAGCCAAGGAGAACGGCCTCATCGACGAGTTGGGCACGCTGGAGGACGCCATCCACGCCGCTCGCGCGTTGGCCAAGATGCCCGCCGGCAAAGAGCCGGAATTGCTCATTCTGCCCAAGTCGAAGAGCTTCCTCGATACGCTGCTCGACGAGAAGCTCGGCAGCCGGGCGCCGGCTCTGGGGATGCGTCAGGTGCTGCGCGAGGTGCCCCAATTACAACGCAAACTCCGCGCACTAGAGGGCATGCTCCAACTTCGCGGCGAGCCGGTGTGGCTGACGCTGCCGTATCACATTGAGATCGAGTGAGAGAATTGTTTAGCCGCGACCCGAAGGGGAGCGCGTCGGCCCCGCGCTCCCCTACGGCTCGCGGTGAAACATTCTCGATGGCATCCAATGGCACGCTGCGAACAAGGTTATCTCTGCGAGGTCTGCGGTCGTGATGTCGGTGAAATCACCGAATCCGACCTGTACCTCCGCTACGTCCTCGGCGAAGTGCCGCCCGAACAGTTGCACCTCTTGCCCGAACGACACATCCGCTGCAATCCGGCGCTGGCGCAGTACATCGTCGATGCCGCCTTCGAGCCGATGTGCTGCGACGGCGTCTTCGCCAAGGAACACATGGACCGCGCTTTCGTCGCCGCCGAGGAAGTGCGCGTGACGCGCGGTTGGCAGCGCCTACAAGAACTGCCGCGCCTCGGCATCCCCATCATCGATTATCCTCTGCCGCCGGCTCCGGACGGGTGAAATCGATGCGGAACCAATCGTTGGCGCGGACGTGAATCACACGCTGATCGGTTATCTCCTTGCCGTTGGCGTCGGCGTAGCGAACGGCGATGGTGTAATCGAAGAGTTTGCCTACCGGAAGCTGTGGCGAGACGAACTCGCGGCTCGTTCCGGTCTGCGTGGTTTTGCCGCCGTCGAACAGCACCTCGGCGTTGGCCGGCACGATGAGTTGCAAGTGAGCGGCATTATCGGGCGGAGGCGGCGTCTGAGCCGGCGCTCCCCCTGCGGTCGCCTGGGGGACGGCGGGAGGCGCCACTACGACCGTCGGAGCCACGACGGTTGTGCCGCCATAGTAGGGACGATAGAAGCCCAATCCGCCTAGCCCGTACCCACCGAGACCATAGCCGCCTAGTCCGTAACCACCGAGTCCATAGCCGCCCATCCCATAGCTGCCTAGGCCATAGCCGAGACCGAAACCGGCCGCGCCAAGCCCCAAGCCGCCGAAGCCCAATCCCGGTCCCATGAGGCCATAATAAGGCCGATAGAAACCGTAGGGGGCGTAAAGACCACCGCGATAGGGTCCGTAAAAACCATAGCCGTGGTGAGGATAGTAGAAGCCGCCGTAGTGAGAGCCGACGCCGTGGTGGCCGCCGTGAGCGCCGCCGCCGGGTCCGTGACCGTTCGCCGTTGCCGCCAGCAACAGCGTCGTTGCCAAGGTGGTCGAGCCAACAAAGAGTGACAGCCGCTTTAACATAGACATCCTCCCGAAGTCTGATTCCGTCCGAGAGCCGCGACCGTCAGGGAGCGGTGGGGCGAACCGCTCCCTGACGGTCGCGGCTCCGTTTGTCCACTAGAACTATTTCACTTGGGGGGACGGAGCGGGAGCCGTTGGCGCGGCTGGCGGAGCGGATTTCGCCGCCGTGGGCGGGAAGATGTGGAATATTCGGCGCAACAGGTTTGCGCGGCTTAGACGTTAGACGCTTGGTCCTTTACCGTCTTGCTTTTGCTTGTCGGCGTCGGGCGGCGGACCGCGACGGCGCCGATCCGGTGAATCGTCTGGCTCCGCGCCCCAGTGCCGCCACGGCTGCCGCGCCAGCAGAGCGCCGGCGCCGATGGCGCCCAACGAGGCCACGACGACGCCGCCGATGAGGAAAGTTCGCCGCGATGGCTCCGCGGAGGATTTGCTCGCCGCCGAAGTGGTCGTTGCGGTCAGACTCCGCACCGGCCCCCGCTTCTGGCAGACTCGGCACATAATCATCTTGCCGGCCAGATCGTCGGCGACCTCATAAGTGGCCTTGCAGCTAGGGCAGTCAAAATTAACCGGCATGCTCGTGAACTCCTTGGCGCGGATTAAGGCGGGAGGGCGTGCGCGTCTCACTATTATGATAATGTAACGAGGCATCCATGAGAAAGGCGTGAATCCGCTCTCCTGAGCGGGGGGCGTCAGCCCCCCGAGAGAAGCCAGGCTCGAGGGGCTGACGCCCCCGCTCAGGAGGATTGTCCGGTAGCTCTAAATGTTGGCGATCAGATCGAAATACTCGTCGTCCTCGGCCCTGCCGCCGTGGCCCTTGCCGACTTGCTTGATGTCGGCGACGAACTCGATGGCGCGAATCCACTTCACCTGCTTATAACCGAGTTGGTTCTCGATACGCAGCCGCAGGGGCGCGCCGTGCAGGTCGTTGAGCGGCTGATAGTTCATCTCGTAGGCGAGAAGGCTTTGCGGATGCAGGACGTTGGCGAGTGTGTGGCAATCGTAATACTCGCCGCCGTACAGCCCCTCGCCAAACGAATGAAATACTACCCATTTAACCTCCGGTTTGGGCCTTACTAGCTCGACGAGCTTCGCCAACGGCAAACCGCCCCATTCGGCGATACCCGTCCAGCCCTGAATGCAGTGATGCGTCGTGATCTGCTCCTGTTTGCTCAGCGCTTGCACGTCCGCCAACGATAGCTCGACGGGGTTCTCGACGAGTCCGCCGACGCGCAGACGATAATCGCGGTAGCCGTTATCCCTAAGTTTCTTCCAATCGTCGCTGTCGGGCATCTTGCCGTTGGGCCAGAAATGGGGCGAAATGTCCTTGCGGGTGAACTGGCGCGCGGCGCCAACCGATTGATGCCGAGACGCATCAGCCCCTCGATGACGTAAAGGACGACGTACTGCACGACGCGCGGCCGGTGCCACGATAACCAGTAGGTTGCATAGCAAGCGAAGAGAATCACCGCGATGCCCACCATGCCGAGGAGCAAGCCGGTCGAACTGGCGCCGTCGTCGTTGCCCAGGACGATGTGATCCATGTTGCGCGGCAGATCGGTTATCACCACCATCAGCACGTGGACGGCGATGAAACCGAGATAACCCAGCAGCAAGAGGAAATGGATCGAACGGGCGAACTGGCGTCCGCCGAACAGACGCGGATACCAAGAAAAGTAGTTATCGACGGCCGGCGACATGGCCAAGCCGGTTAGGATCGACAAGGGCGCCATCAGAAACACCACCGAGCCGTAGGCGAGATGTTGCAGCGAATTGTAGCGATAGAAGCCGTCCGGCTCCGGCGGCATGTGCAAAGTGGCATAGTGGACGAACACCGACCAGGCTTCGGGGAGGATGCGCCAATCCGTCGGCACAATGCGCTGCCATTGTCCCGTGGCAAACAGCAGAATCACGAAGAGCAAACCGTTGAGAACCCAAAACAAAGCGCAGAGAAAGTGCCAATGGCGCGCGATGCCGACGCTGTGCCATCCGCCGGGCAGGTCCAGCCACGGCGACAAGTAGCGGGCATCGTCCCGGGCTGTCCACACGCGATCCCTCGGCACCGACGAGATCGGCGTGAAACGAATCCACTCCGAGCCGGGCGTGCAGTGGACGTTCCAGTACAGGCGCGGGTGATCCATGAGGATCGACAGTCCGGCGCGAATGATAAGGACCATGAAAAGCAGATTGAAGTAATGGCCGTAGCGCAGCCAGACGGGAAAGCCATGCGCCTGTGGTTCTCCGGCGGCGGACGGTTCGGCGGGGTCGAAATTGCCGCTGATCTGGGGAAGGCCGAAGATCAGGTATTGTCCCCAAGCGACGAGGAGTGGTGTCAGGGCGAGGACGGCGAACAAAAGCAATATCGATGGGCGCAGCCAAAGGCGAAAACGGCGATCCGCCGGAAAGGACATCTCTTCGTGTGTCAGAACCATGACGGTTTCCCCCTGCGCTTTCAGGGAGCGAACATAACTTTTGTTACGCCGCGATCCTTTTCTTGGCTAGGATATTCTTTCGCTCCCAAACGCTCGTCTCTCTCGAAAGGACAATCGCGGATGTTTGGACTCCTTTTTTCACGGATGCCACGTTTGCTGCCGATGGCATTTCTACTTTTGGGTTGGGTCGAAGATGCGCGGCCAAGCGAATCGCCGTCCGTTGTCGCAGCCGAGCCGGCGCCGGCGTGGGATGCCAAGTTCGCCGGCGGCAAGGGATGGATCGGCGGCGACGGTGTGTATTCCGTGGTACTCAGTCCTCGGCGTGTGCTTTGGCTTTTCGGCGACACCCTGTTGGGCGAGGTCAAGGACGGCGGCCGCGCCGGTGCCGCGATGGTGAACAATACGATCGGCGTGCAGAACGGGCGCGGCGCGGACGCTTCCATCCGCTTCGTAGCGGGGCGGAGCAAGGAAGGTAAGCCGGCAGCGTTCTTCACGCCCGCCGATGGTAAGGGCTGGTTTTGGCCGCAGGCCGCCGTCCGCGTGGGTGATCGGCTGTTCGTCTTCCTAACACAAATCGAACGGACGAAAGAAGGCGGTCCCTTCGGCTTTCGGACCATTGGTCAATGGCTGGCGACGGTGGAGAACGCCGACGATGAGCCAAAAGCATGGCGGGTCCAACAACACAAGCTGCCGTTTGCCGTCTTCACAGCAGAACGCTCGCACTCCTGGGGTTCGGCGCTACTGCAAGAGGACGGCCAACTGTACGTCTACGGTTACGAAGAGCGCCGCAAGAAGATCATTGAGCGACGGCTGACCGTGGCGCGTGCCGGCCGAAAAGCTGAACGATTTCACGGCCTGGCGCTTCCGCACGGCGGAGGGGTGGAGCGACAAGCCGACGGATGCCGCCGCGCTGGCGGATGGCCTGGCGACCGAGTTCTCGGTCTGCCGAACGCCGGGACGGAAAGGTTATGTGGCGGTGTACACCGAGAACGGGCTGGGCGATCGCATCCTGGGCCGCTTCGCCGACACCCCTTACGGGCCGTGGTCCGCCGCGGTGCTGTTGCACAAGTGCCCGGAGATGGCCAAGGACAAGGGCGTGTTCTGCTATGCTGCCAAGGCTCATGCCTGGGCCGCCAAGGAGAACGAATTGTTGGTCAGTTATTGCGTGAATACCTGGGAGTTCGCGCGGCTGTTCCGCGACGCCAAGGTGTATCGGCCGAAGTTCGTGCGGATTGTCTTGAAGCCGGCGAAGTAATCGTGGGGGTGAATCCATGCCCCAAAAAGAACAGAAGCCGGTGACTTTCGCCACCGGCTCGCGGGAAGGTGCAGGGGGATATGGGTCGTCGGCATGCGTGCGGGCCGTGGGAAACAGCCCGATGGGTAGTTGATTCCAACGGCAAAGTGTAAATGCAAGTGCCGTGCCAGAGAGCGTGGATAAAACTCAGGCTCGTCGTAAACTCAGTATAAGACATGGCTTATTAATTTCGTCTTGGTTTGCTGTGGAAATGCCGATAGAGGCGATTGTGCAACTTTTACCGCTCGGCGCGTGTAAGAACGCCAGAGAGGGAAGGCATCGAGTTGCCCGGCACGCGCGAGATCGTGCCGATTTGCTCCAGGCGATCAGGGGGAGGAGTGGTCGTGCGAACCGAATTTGATGTTGTCGCCGCGCAGTTCGCGCAGGGCTTCGTGCCATTGCCTCTTGTCTTCGGAAGTGCAGCCGAAACCTACCAAGAGAAGGAGCAACACACCCAACACAAGCGCACCTAGCCGCCTCATGGCTTTCGCCCTCCGCCGGCAATCGTCTCCCACGGTTTGGGACACGCTATAATCTTTCCGCCATCCCGACGCAAGCGCTGTTTTTGTCTGCGGAAATGCGCTCACCTTGTCAGTATGTTCCTCTTGCGGTAAAGTGTCGCTTCGCGCCGGCGGGAAGCAGGCGCTATTTCGATAAGAAGGGATGAGCAATGATCGGCGGCAGGCACGGATGGCAAGGTATAGCGTCGGGGATATTGTTATTGGCAGGGTGCGTCGGCCTGGGAGATACGCCCTCGGGCACAGTGGCGACGAATCGGCCGCGGCGGCGAGCCGCCGACGAATCCCCCACGCCGGACTTGCGCATCGCCGACGATACGGTTGCTCAGGCGGGACGCGCCATTCCGCTGGTGCCGCTGCCGACGGTCGGCGCCGCCAATCAAGCAACACCGCCTTCGGCAGCCCCGCGAACCGAGCGCGGTCTACCTCCGACACAGGCCGATGGTACGCGGCCCACGCCGCCACACACGGCTCGGCAACTGCTTGAGCAAGCCGCCGCCCGCTGTGCCACCCTCGATTCGTACATCGTGCGCCTGACCGCGCCGCGAACATCTCAAGGGCAAGGCCAACGCCGAAGAGATCATCGCCTTTTCGTTCCGCAAGAACCCGTTCAGCGTCCATTTCAAATGGCTGGGCGAGACGGCCAAGGGCCGCGAAGTGGTGTACGTCAAGGGTCGCTTCGACGACAAGATTCACACGAAAGTGGCAACCGGCGACGCTCCGCTGGTGCCGGCGGGGCGCGTCTGTCGCTGTCGCCGAACAATCCGCTTGTCCGTTCGGCCAGCCGGCATCCCATCACCGACGCCGGCGTTTGCCACTGTGTCGAATCGCTGATCGTCCTCCTCGACGCTCAGGAGCGCGGCGACCACCGCCAAGGCACGCTGCTCGCCATCGCGCCGCAGCGCCGGCCGGAATATCCGCAGCCCATCGAGACGCTGGAACGCCTCATTCCTCCCAACGTCGAGCCGGAACTGCCGCGCGGCGGACGACGGCTCATCTGCTTCGATCCCGATCAACATTTGCCGTTACTCGTCGTCACCTACGACGACAAGGGCAACGAAGTCGAATATTACCGCTATGATCGATTAATCGCTCCTGCCAATCTCGACGACGACGACTTCAATCCCGATAAGCTGTGGACCGCTCCAAAACCCGCCAGCCCGCAGCGTCAGCCAGGGTAATTTTCTCCCTGTCACAATGACAGCGCTTCGGGACACTCTGGCAGGTGAAAAGAGAATTGCGAAGCATCCGGCGTTATGCTCTTGATTTCACCGCGAACCAATGCTCTATTGGAGTAAGCACTTAGGTCGTTCGATTTACGTCATCCAGAAGGCGGTACGACTTTTGCTTCCTTGGAAGGTAGCTCGTGCGAGCGAATCCTCCCGTGGTCGTGCCGCCGGCCAGGTCAGGACTTGAGGAACGGCCAGATGAGGTACGCGGCATGAAAGCGACATCCCAAGCGCGCGATTATTCCATCCTCATCGCCGACGACGACACCGGCTGCCGGCAAGCCTTGCGCGACATCATGGAACCCGAAGGCTTCCGCACCTTGATGGCTTCGTCGGGAGAAGAGGCGCTCGACATTGTCCGCGCGGCGGACGTGCATTTGGCCTTGTTGGACATGCACATGCCGACGCTGACGGGATTGGAGACGCTGCAACTGGTGCGGCAGATCAAAGGCGTGTTGCCGGCGATTTTGATCACCGGCGACGCTAACGAGAACCTGATTCGTCAGGCCTGCCAGATGCACTTTTACAGCGTCATTCCCAAGCCGGTCAACAAAAACGTGGTGCTGTACACCGTGTTGCGCGCTCTGGCCGGAGTCTACGGAAGACGCTAAAAAACACGCCAACGGGTCCGCGAGTTGATTTTCACCCTTGAAGGAGCAAAACGGCATGACAGTCGTACCGCTCAATGACAAGATCGTAGTCAAGCGTTTGGAAGCGGAAGAGAAGACGGCCGGCGGCATCGTTCTGCCGGACTCGGCCAGCGAGAAGCCGCGGCAGGGCAAAGTTCTCAGCCTCGGCGACGGCAAGCGTCTGGACAGCGGCAAACGCGCCGCTTTCCAGGTCAAGGAAGGCGATCGCGTTCTGTTCACTTCCTACGCCGGCAATGAAGTGACCGTCGATGGCGAAGAATTGCTCATCATGACCGAAGACGACATTCTCGCCGTGGTCGAGTAAGTAACGCGATCTGTCTCCGCTAACCCGCGGCACCTGCAAGAGAACCCTTGCCGGCGCCGCGGGTTGTTTTGTGCGCGGACGTGCGCTTACAATAAGAGACGGGGGCGGTTGGCATTGTGTTTGTTAACGAGGTGGGCGGTTAGAAATTGCCCAAAAACACGTCTTTTGTTTAGCCGCGACCCGAAGGGGAGCGCGGCACAGTCCCGCGCTCCCCTTCGGGTCGCGGCTAAACGAAGGAGATGGTTCGATGACGCGCCGATCGTTGCTTCTCTCCGGCCTGTTGATTGTGACCCTGGCTCCTTTACCCAAATTGCGGGCCGCGGCCGATCCCAAGCAGTGGAACGATACCGTGGACAAGGCCATCGCTTATCTGCGCTCACAGCAGAACGAGGACGACGGCAGTTGGGGCAAAGGGGAGCAGGAGAAAATCGGAGCCACCGGCCTTATCCTGACCGGCTTACTCCAGAGCGGCAAGGTTGGCCTGGACGATCCGATGGTGGACAAGGGGTTGAAATACATCGAAACGCTCATCAATCCGGAGAAGAAGCACATCGCGGGGAAGAATCCGCGTATGCAGTTGCAGAACTACGTCACCTGTATCAACGTCTTGGCCCTGGTCAGCGCCAAGCGCGACAGTTACAAGGCGGTCATCGCCGACGCGGCCAAGTTCCTGCGCGGGCTGCAATGGGATGAGGGCGAGGGCAAGGGCAAGGAAGACGATTTCTACGGCGGCGCCGGCTACGACAGCAAATCGCGGCCAGACATGTCCAACACGCAGTACGCCCTCGACGCCCTGGTGGCAGCCGGCATTTCCAAGGACGATCCCGCTTTCCGGAAATTCGCCATCTTCGTCAGTCGTTGCCAAAATCTCAAGGGCGAACACAACGATCAGAAGTGGGCCGATAAGATTAACGATGGCAGTTTCATCTACAGCGCCGCCGGCGGCGGACAGACCAAGACACAAGACAATCCCAACGGCGACGGTGGTTTGCCCGGTTACGGCAGCATGACCTATGCCGGCATCAAAAGCCTCATTTACTGCGGCGTCTCCAAGGACGATGAACGCATCAAGAAAGCGTTCGAGTGGATTCAGAAGAACTACACGGTGGACGCCAATCCCGGCATGCCGAAAGAGCGCGCGAAATGGGGTCTGTACTATTACTATCACACGATGGCCAAGTGTCTGGATACGCTGGGACTGGATAAGGTCAAGGATGCCGCCGGTCAGGAACACGATTGGCGCGCCGATCTTACCGCCGCCTTGGCCAAGCGGCAGCAAGACAACGGCAGTTGGCAGAACGATAACACGCACTGGATGGAAAGCAATCCGCTCATCGTCAGCGGCTACGCGCTCATGGCGCTGAGCCACTGCAAAGCGAAGAAATAAACAACTTTACCGACAAGGCCGGAGCGCCAGCGACGGGTGCTTCTCAACTCGTCGCTGGCGCTCCGGCCTTGTCGTTGCATCACGTCGCGGCGGGCTTGCCGATGTGAAGCAGAAACGTCGGATTGACCGCCTCGAAACGCAGCGTCTCCAATTGCTCGTTGCCGCGCGCGATGTTGACCAACAGCACACGCACGCCGCCGCCCGCCAATCGTTTCAAGGCGGCGTGCGCGGCGCTGAGGCTCTCCAGGGTGGCCACGTTGACGACCATTCGCCCACCCGGCCGGAGAGCCTCCCAGATCGATTCGAGCAAGCGCGTCACCTCATGCCCAGCGCCGCCGACGAAGACGGCATCGGGAGCCGGCAAATCCGCGAACACGTCGGGAGCAATGCCGTGGACGGCATGCAGGTTGCGCACGCCGAACGCCTCGGCGTTGGCCAAAATCAAGTGATAATCGGCGGCGTCCTGTTCGATGGCATAGACGGGACCAGGCTCGCTCAGCCGCGCCGCTTCGATAGCCACCGAGCCGGAACCGGCGCCAATGTCCCAAACGACGCTGGCCGGCTGAATCGCCATCTCCGCCAAGGCGAGGCAGCGCACCTCTGCCTGCGTAATCAGGCCGCTCTTGGGCCGACTCTGGGCGAATACGTCATCGGGATTGCCGAACGGCCGAAATCGCGCCGCCATCGCCGGTCGATCCGGCCGGCCCGGCTTGCGTTTGAGAATGACGACGTTGAGCGCGGCAAACTCCATGTCCTGAAGGTCGCGCAGCTCGCCCTGTGTGACGCGCTCGTCCGGCCCGCCGAGATTTTCGCAGACATACATGCGGAAATAATCCAGTCCGCGCGCCAGCAGTGTGCGCGCGATCTCCGCCGGTCCCTCGTCGTCGCTGGGAAACAGACCGACCGTCTCGGCGGTGCGAATGCGGTCGAGAACCGTCTCCAGCGGATGCGTTTGCAGATTGGTGAGATAGGCTTCCTCCCAGGTTTCCTTGACGCGCGCGAAGGCCAATTGCATGCTGCTGACGTGCGGCAGCACCTCGAAATGCTCTTTGCCCAGCCGATCGCACAGATAGCGCGCCACACCGTAAAACAGCGGATCGCCGCCGGCGACGATGGCCAAGCGTTTGCGGCCGAGCAAAGATGTAAGCGTGTTGACTGTCTCCTGGAGGTCGGCGCCGATTGGCCGGCGCTCGGCCTGGAGTTCCGGCAGAAGTTTCAAGGTTTGCTCGGAGCCGAAGACGACATCGGCGGACGAGAGTAGATCGCGGGCGCGGCTGGTCAAGCCGCCCATGCCGTCGCTGCCGATGCCGATGATGTGGATGCGCGGTTCAGAAGCGTTCACGGTTCGATCCTGTGAGCCGGGGATGTCTTTCTGGTGCAGAATGGTATACGCCGAGCGTGGCGGGGTGTCCGCAGGAAGTTCGCCTCTTCTCTCGCACGCTTGCGTGGAGGCAAGCCGATTGCTATTCTCAAGGTCGAGTAAAGGATTTCTCCGAGACAGCGCGGAGGGGATAATGGACCCCACGGCACATCGGCTCGTTGTTCAGGCGCTCACCTGTACCCTGAGTAACTGTGTCGAATGGGTCAATGAAAAGACGTCTAACCGAGTTCGCTCCGATCCAGCTAATCAGGGACTTAGACCGGGAGAAATCATCAGACTACTTCGTGAATTCGTCCGCGTTAGCGATCCGGCATGCGTCGAGCAAAAGCGCGAGGAGCGCGAAGGATGGAGGGACCGACGAGACTATTGGTATCGCGTGATTGTGCCCGTTGCCGGTTTTCCTAATGGACTGTTCGTCGAGTTGGAACTACTCGATGACGATCCCGATGTCCCCGTTGTCGTCCTTCTTAATGCCCATCCCTATACATCGTGAGGTATTATCCTATGAAACCATTTCCCTGGAAATGCGGCACTTGTCGAGAACGAGGACTCGTTCCGGCAGTGATCGATTATCAGAGAGAAATAGGACACGATGGGCGGACTTATCCTATCGCCATACCTGCCCTTCACGTATTTCGCTGTAACCAATGTGGGGCAATCGTCCTCGATGATGAGGCCGATAAAATGGTCAGTGATGCGCTTCGCAAGGCGGCAGGTTTGCTTTCGCCCCAAGAGATTCGTCGCGGGCGCGAATCGCTCGGTCTGACGCAGAAGCAATTAGCGCAGAATCTCCAGGTCTGCGAAGCGACGCTGTCGCGCTGGGAGACGGGAGGTCAGCTTCAGACACGATCTTTGGATCGGCTCCTGCGAATCTACTTCCAAGTCCCCGAAGCGAGGCGTTTCCTGGAGGAGGTCGGCATCGCTCCTGTCGGACTCAATCAGTTGACACCCTCCGCGTGAACATTTTGACGCCAAACGGCTGCGAGGATCGAGAAATTCACCGTCGCCCCCTTGCAACTCGATGCCGCGCTTGAAATAATAACCCCTCCACGGGAAGACTTTGCACTCGGCTATTGGCCGGGCGCGGATGGAAAAGCAGCGAGATGCGAACATGGCCGAATCTTTGGTATTGACGACCGACAAACGCGAGGGCCGAGGTACACGCACGGCACGGAAACTCCGTGCCACCGGCCGCGTGCCTGGCGTTGTCTACGGGCACAAAGAAGAAACCCTTTCGGTGTCGGTGGCCGCCGATGCTTTGCTGTCGGCGGTGCGCCACGGCGCTCGCGTCGTCGATTTGCAATCCGACGCCGGTTTGCAGAAAGCGCAGATCGCCGAATTGCAGTGGGACCATTTGGGTATGGAAGTGCTGCACGTCGATTTTCGCCGTGTGGCCGCCGACGAACGCATTCACGTCACGGTTCCCATCGAAGTCAAGGGTATCGCGCCCGGCGTCACGGCCGGCGGCATTCTCGATCAGCCGATCCACACCTTGGCCATCGAGTGCGCCGCCGACAGCGTGCCGGATTCGATCCGCGTCAACATCAACGAATTGCAACTGGACGCCGCCATCCACGTGCGCGATCTGCACCTGCCGCCGAACGTCAAAGCGTTGGTCGATCCTGATGCCATCGTCGTCCATATCACGGCGCCGCAGGCCGAGCCGGAAGCCGCCGCCGCACCGGGCACCGAGCAGGCCGAACCGGAGGTCATCGGACGCAAGGCCGCCGAGGAGGAGGGCGAAGAGGAGAAGTAATGTTTAGCCGCGAGCGGAAGGCGAGCGCCGTCGCGCTCCCCTTCCGCTCGCGGCTAAACGAAGTTATTGCCATGAAAATCGTGGTCGGTTTGGGCAACCCCGGCAAACGCTACGACGGCACGCGGCACAACGTCGGCTTCGCCGTCCTCGACAGTCTGGCGGCCAGTCCGCGAGCCGGCCGTTTTCAGTCGCGCTTCCAGGCCCAAGTGTGCGAACTGATCGAAGACACCGGCAAGATTTTGTTGGTCAAGCCGGAAACATTCATGAACCTGAGCGGTCGCTGTGTCCGTGAGGTCATGGATTTTTACCAGTTGCCTCTGACCGAACTGTTGGTGATCTGCGACGACATCAACCTGCCGCTGGGCAAACTGCGCGTGCGCGCCAAAGGAACGCATGGAGGTCACAACGGACTGCGCGACATTCAGAACCATCTGGGCACGACGGAGTACGCTCGGCTGCGGCTGGGCGTCGATGCTCCCCGCGACGACGCCATCGATCATGTACTCGGTCGATTCAGCGCCGCCGAGCGCAAGATTATCGACGATGCGGTGCTGCTCGCCGCTCAAGCGGTGATGGTGTGGGTAAGTCGAGGGGTCGAGGCGTGCATGAATCTGTATAACGGTCCCAAGGAGTAAATCACGAATGCCAGCCAACGTCTACGAGTGCATGTTTCTTCTGGACACCAACAAAGTCGCCGGCGATGTTCCCGCTGCCGCCAAGCAGTTGCACGCCATCCTTGAGCGCAACCAGGCCGAGGTATTGGCCAGCCGGCCGTGGGACGAACGCCGTCTGGCCTACCCTATCAGCGGCCACAAAAAGGGACTGTACTACCTGACCTACTTTCGCACCGAAGGCAAGAATCTCGCCACCATCGAACACGATTACGCCCTCAACGAGACCATCCTGCGCGCACTCATCCTCAGGGTCGATCCCAAGCACGTGGACATCATGCTGCAACTGGCCCGCGACGAACATGCCGTGGCCTTGCAGACTGTGACCGAACCGCCGCCCGATGACGACGGACTGGGCATCGACGAGGGGCGGGATGGCGATCGCGGCCACCGCCGTGGTCCTCGCCGCAAGGAGGAAGCCGTCAAACAGGACTAACAGGTGGCGAAGATGAGCGTACTTTGGGGTTTGCGAGACTTCCGCGGAAGGAAAAATCGGCGAAATCCGCCTACCGTGCTTGCACTCGCCTACCAGACGGATGTATAGTACCCGATGGTGTTGGAGTGAGTGGCGTGCTTTGACCTGATAAATAGGTCTTCTCTCGCGCAGGAGATGCCCACATGGCGAACCTCAACAAAGTGATGCTCATTGGCCGGTTGACCCGCGACCCGGAAGTGCGGACATTTGGGAACGGCGGCAAAGTAGCGAAGTTTGGCTTCGCGGTAAACAATAAAAAGAAGAATGCCCAGACGGGGCAGTGGGAGGATGAGCCGGTCTTTCTGGACATTGAGGCGTTCAATCGACCGACGGGAGGGCGGCAACTCGCCGACCTGGTGGAGCAGTACTTCAAAAAGGGGGCGCAGTTCTACCTCGAAGGCCACCTTCGGCTAGACCAGTGGCAGGACAAAAACGACGGGTCGAAGCGCTCCAGGCTAAAGATCGTTCTGGACGACTTCCAGTTTCTTGAGCCGCGCGCGGACGGCGGTGGGGGAGATGGCGGTATGCGGTCGCAGCGCTCGGCCCCGGCGCCCGCCGCTCGCAAACCGGAGCCAACCTACTCTAACGGCGGCGGTTACGATGAGCCGGGTCCGGGACCGGCTGGCGACAATCCCGATGACATCCCGTTCTGAGTCGAACGGGAACAGCTAGACAGGCAGGTAATTCATGGCCAAGACAGCGCAATCAGATGCTCAAGGGCAAGCACGGCGGCATGCAACTCGTGCTAACCGAGGACGTTCAATACCTCGGCAAACAAGGCGAAGTGGTCGAGGTCAAGGCCGGCTACGGACGCAATTATCTGTTGCCGCGCGGCATGGCCACGATTCCGACGGAACACAACCTCCGCCTGCTGGAGCGCTACAAAATCCGCGTCAAACAGGCCCGTGAGGCGCGCATCGCCGACCTCAAAGCCTTGGCCGAGCAGATCGCCAAAATGGCCGGCATCACCATCGAGGCCAACGCCAACGACGAGGGCCATCTCTACGGCTCCGTCGCCGCCGCGGAAGTTTCCAAGGGTCTGAAATCCAAGGGACTGCTCATCGAGCAGGACATGGTGAAGTTGGAAGGGCCGATCAAGGAGACCGGCCTGTACGCCGTGAAGCTGAATTTGGGTTATGAGATCGAGACCGAAGTTAAGGTCGCGGTCATCAAGTCGCAGAAATGATCGTCGCCCCCGGCAGGGATGTCCGGAGATTCCGTTTGGCTGGCGAACCGGCAGCGTTAGCTGCCGGGTGGAATGCCTCAACCCAGCAGCTAACGCTGCCGGTTCGCCGGCCAAACGGAGTGAAGCAAGGAGGTGGAGTCCATGTCGCCAGAAGGCATCGGGCCGGAACGTCTGCCACCGCAAAACCTCGACGCCGAGCGTTCCGTTCTCGGCAGCATGTTGCGCGACAACGACGCCATCGACGTGGTCGCGCAAATCCTCCGCGCCGACAGTTTCTACCTCGACGCCCATCGCAAAATCTTCCAGGCCATCTCCGACCTGCACGACAAGGGCGGCCAGCCCGTCGATTTGGTCCTTCTCGCTGAGGAACTGATTAAGCGAGGCCAGTTAGAGGACGTGGGCCGCGCCGCCTACCTCGCCGAACTGTGGGACGCCGCACCGACGGCCGCCAACGCCGAGTATTACGCCAAGATCGTCCGCGACAAGGGCATCGTCCGCAGTCTCATCCACGCCAGCACCGAGATCCTCCGCGACTCCTACGAGCAGAGCCAACCCGCCGAGGAACTGCTGGAAGATGCGGAGCGCAAGATCCTCGATGTCGCCCAGATGGGCGTCACGGGGCAAACGATCACGCTGGAGGAGGCGATTACCGAGACGTATCGCCGTATCGACGACCGCGCCACCGGCAAGCAAAAGTCCGGCGGTCTCTCAACCGGCTTCGTCGATTTGAACGAAATCACTGCCGGACTGCACGACGGCGAACTCGTCATCATCGCGGCCCGGCCGTCGGTGGGAAAAACGTCTTTTGGCCTGGCTATTGTCCGTAATGTGATCGTCGATGAAAAGGAGCCGGTTTTCTTCGTCAGTTTGGAGCAATCGCGGATCGAGCTGGCCGAGCGCCTTTTATGTTCGCAAGCGCGTGTGGACAGCCATCGCCTGCGCAAAGGCACGCTCAACTCCGATGACATGGATCGCCTAATCGACGCCGGCGGCGTGCTGCGCGGCGGCAAGCTGTTCATCGACGATTCGCCGGTGCAGAGCATGCTGCGCATCGCCGCCAACGCCCGGCGTCTGAAACTGCGCCACGGTATCAAGCTCATCGTCGTCGATTACTTGCAACTCATCGAGCCGGACAACCGACGCGATCCACGTCAGGAGCAGGTAGCACAAATCAGCCGGCGTCTCAAAGCGCTGGCCAAGGAACTGCAAATTCCGCTCGTCGCCTTGGCGCAAGTCAATCGCGCTTCGGAGGATCGCCAGGACCATCGGCCGCGCTTAGCGGACTTAAGAGAGTCGGGAAGTATTGAAGCCGACGCGGACACCGTCATGCTGCTGCATCGGCCGGATCGCTATGAGCCGGGACAGCACGAAGGCATCATCGAAGTGATTATCGGCAAGCAGCGTAACGGCCCGACCGGCGAAATCACCCTCGCCTACTTGAAGCAATACATGCGCTACGAGGACTACGCCGCTGGCACGCCATTCGATAGTTAACCCGATCGCCTTTGAGGTTGCCGATTGGCTACACGCCAGCGGAGAGCGCGATGAGGTAGGTTGCCTCTTGCCGTCGGGGAGGGTAGCATGGAGATGAGAACAATCGATGCCCAAGGAGTAGCGTGCGATGCCACTTGACTCCGCTACAAACCATCCGAGCCTGGAAACCCATTTCCGAGCCTTGGTGAAGCAATGGAAAAAGGACACGGAGACGGATTCTTCCCTTGCGCGGATGATTCGGCATCCGGCCTACCAGGAAATCATCCGCATGGGAGAGCCGGTGGTTCCACTTCTCTTGGCCGAACTCAAGCAGGAACCGGATTTTTGGTTTGCCGCACTGCAAAAAATCACGGGGACCGATCCGGCGCCAAAAGCGAGCGCCGGCAAAATCAAGGAGATGGCGAAGGCGTGGCTCGATTGGGGACGGGATAAAGGATTTCTCCAGTGACCCGAAAGTTGCGGCGCCTCTTCCCCAGGTTGTTCGGAAACGAATACCGGCTCACAAGTAGAAAATCGCGGCGCTACAATTGTCTGGCATGGGCCATCGGCGATACCGACGTTTGGTGGGATGCGGGAGCCGGCGGCCTTTGGCCCGACGGCGTCCCAGACGATGGGAGTGTCCTTGCAGCCATCCGCTTTTTTGAACACTTTGGCTACACGAGAGCTGCCAATGCGAAACTCGAAAAAGGCGTGCTGAAGATCGCCATCTATGGAGACGACCAAGGTTACACGCATGCGGCCCGGCAATTAGCGGACGGCCGATGGTCCAGCAAGCTAGGGAAGCTGCAAGATATCGAACACCACAAGCTGGAAAATCTCTTCGGACGCCGCTATGGGACAGTGGTACAGATCGTGGAAAAACGATCGGATGCAGGATAGCGCTCAACTCATCGTCAAAACCAGCAGCGCCGTGGCGACGGCATTGTTGAGTCCGTGCGCGATCATGGCGGGGATCAGGGTGCCGCGCCATTCGCGTATCAGCGCGAAGGCCAGCGCCAGCATCATCAGCGCCGGCACCGCCACAAATCCCTGCGGATGGATCACCGCGAACAAAAAACTCACCACCAGCGCACTGGCGAAGACGCTAACCACCGGCCGCCAGCGCGAACTAGCCTCGCGGAGATGACGATAGAGGACGCCGCGAAACATCGTCTCTTCGACCAACGGCGCGACGATGACGGCCACAAACAGCACTTCCAGCCATACCCACCAACCGGCATTCGTCGCCCAGAAGACGATAGGATGGCCCGGCGCATTGCTCGGCCCAAACTCGTCCGGTCCCCAGCCGAGCAGGTCGCGCAGTTTCATCAGGAGTACCACAATTACCAAGCCGAAGAGCAACATCGGCAGAGCCATGACATAACAGCCGGCGCCGAACAGTGGCTCCAGCCACGGACGCCGACCTAGAGTCCAGCCGATGTCCTGACGCACTTGCCGCCAGGGAATGCCGCGCAGCACCGGCCAGCCCAGCGCCGCCAGACTGCACAGCGCCGCCAAGCCGCTCAAGGCGATCGTCCCATGCTTCAGTCCGGACCATTGGATGCCATAGCGTCCGGCCGCACCCAAGCCAAGAAAAAGCAGCATGTACAGAGCGAACGTCTCGGCGTAGACACCGCTGTACGGCGCGCCAGTCGTTAGTCCGCTGGTCAATCGGTGCAGAAACCACAGCACGAGGAACGTAACCAGCAAGACTAATCCCAGCAGAGCCAACCCCGCCATGCCGAAGCCGCCGATCAACACGGCGTAGACTGCGCGGTAGGCGGGAGCCAGAACCTCCTGCCGGGTCGCGTCGTCGCTCCGATCGTCCGGCGTCAACGCCAGCTCGCCGAACCAGTTGAGCCGCTGACGCAACTCCCGCTGCTCCTCTGGCGGCAGAGCGGAGAGCGCCTCTGGCTTCTTCGCGCGGAGGGTGTAAAGACGTTCGAGGAGTTCGGCCGTTCTGAAGTCCTCAGCCGGCGGATCGCTGTTCGTTTTGGTTCGGTAGTGATCGTTGAGCCGGTGAAGTTGTTCGCGGGCCTCAGCCGGGCCTTTCAACTCACCGGCTAGAACGACGAAACGCAATCGCTGCGAATAGGGGCCGCGGTTCAGGCTCTGTGCCTCTTCGTATAGTCCTTTCGGTGCGGATGCGCCGATTGGCAACAACTTATCGATGTGGGCAAGACCGACCAAGTAGCGGCTCTGCAAGCGCATGACCAGCAGATCATACCCTTCCCGATCCAACGGAGCGACCGTCTCGTATCGCCACAATATGAAGGCAACCGCCGCGAGGATGATGAGCCAAGCCAACAGGGGCTGGCCTTTGATTTGCGACATATCGCCCCTCCTAAATCCGCATTAAACGCGCATGTTTCGCCAACGTCCACCGGCGAACCGAACCAAGAAGAAGACGCCGCGCACCAGCAAATCCGCGAACATCGCCAGCCAAGCGCCGCGCAAACCGAGATCGAATCCCTTGCAAACGCCGAGCGGTCCCAAATCGATAACCGAGCGCGTCAGCAGGTAGGCGAGGGGAATGCGCAGCACGAAAAAGCCGAACCAAGTGAACAGCACCGGCACGCGTGTATCGCCGGCGCCGCGCAGCGAACTGGTGAAGACGATGCACGACGCCAGAGCCGGCATGGCGAAAGCGATCAACCGCAGCACCGGCACGCCTTCCTCAATGATCGGTTGTTGGCCTTCGTCGGGGCAGAAGAAACGAAACATTGGCGCCGCCAGCACGAAGAAAACGGCGCCCATGAACGTCATCAATGCTCCGCCCAGTGCCAGGGCCGTCCAACCGCTGTGAGCGGCGCGGCGCGGATTTTTCGCGCCGAGATTCTGGCCAACCAGCGTCATCGCCGCCGTGCCGAAGGCGCCGCCGGACAGATAACCCAGCGCCTCCCACTGCAAAGCGATACCGTGAGCCGCCTTGGCCGCGTCGCTCAGATGATTGATGATGCTCAGAAACCACAACTGGCCGACGGCCACCGATAGACTGTCCACCCCAGCCGGCACGCTGACGCGCAGCAAACGGCGGATCATTGGCCAATCCGGCCACAGTTGCCGCCACTGTAGCCGCAGACCGGCCCGGCCGCGCAGCAGCACCGCCGTCACGGCGGCCGCGCCGAGGACGTTGCTGACAGCCGTGCCCACGGCGATGCCGACGAAACCCATCGGCGGGAAGGGACCGAAGCCGTGAAAAAACCCCCAAGCCAACGGCACATTGAACACAGCAACGCCGGCGCGCACCCACAAGCCCGTCATCGTGTCGCCAGCGCCGACCAGGCAAGCGATGCCCGCCGCCTCGATCACTTGGAAAACCAACAAGGCGAATAAGGGTTGCAAATAGGCGATGGCGAAACGCGCCGTCGTCCCGTGCAGTTGCAGCAGTTCCACCAACGGCGGCAAACCGAGCAGGGCGAGGATTGAGCCGCCCAGCCCCAGAATCAGGCCCAGCGAGATCGATTGATTGGTGGCGTGGATGGCGGAGCGGCGATCGCCGGCGCCGATGGCGTGCGCTACCAAAGCAGTGCTGCCGACGCTGACGAGGACGGTGTAACTGCTGATGAACCAAGCGAGATAATTGGCCGTCGTCTGTGCCGCTTGCAGAGCGATCTGTTCGTCGGGTTCCGGGGCGTGGGCATGGCCAGCCAGCCAGCGATCGGACAGACTGACGGCCAAGACGAGCATCTGCTGCAACAGCGCCGGCACGGCCAGAACCAGCACCAGATACCACGTCGATTGACGCAGATCGAGGCGTGCGGTCGTCGCCGCCGTCGTTTCACCGGATTGGACGGAGAATAAATCGGGCGACTGGGGTGGGGCGCCGGAGAGGGCGTCGCTCAGCTGATGATCGTCCACTCCGGTCCTCCCGCGATGCCGAAGCGGTCGCCGGCGCGGAGCTTGCGGCCCGGTTGTCCGGCCGCCTCGCCGTTGACCGTCACTTGTCCTTCGCGCACCAACAGCTTGGCTTGTCCTCCCGTGCCGGCCAGGCCGACGGCCTTGACGGCGTGGGCCAGGGTGATGTACTCGCCCCTCAGAGTCAGCGTCCCTCCGCTCGTGGATTCCGTCATGCGTTTGTCCCACTCCAACTCACTGCTTCGCGTCCGGCGTCGGAAATAGATAGTTCAGCATACCGAGAAAAGGGGTCAGGGGTCAGGGGTCAGGGGACAGCGTTTCTGATTTCTGACCCCTGCCCCCTGACCCCTGACCCCTCTGGCGGGATATAATCGGCCTTTGGACGTTCGATTCCTTTTGCGGGGAGTGGTTGTCATGGGCTTCAAACTGGATCGCGTGCATGTCTGGTCGGGCGAGGTGATGGATCAAGCGGGCGGCGTGGCGGCCAAGCTGGCTCTACTGGCGCAAGCCGGCGCCAATCTGGAATTTATTTACACCAAACGGCAAGAGGATCAACCGGGCATGGGACTGCTGTACGTGGCTCCGATCACCGGCGCCATGCAGTTGCGGGCGGCGCGTTCGGCTGGTCTGAGCGAAACCGATAATCCCGTGGTGTTGCGCGTCGAGGGCGACAATCAGGCCGGCTTGGCGCATCGCCTGACTCAGCAATGGGCGCTGGCGGGATTGAGCTTACAGGGCTTGATGATGTCGGTACTCGGCAACAAGTTCGTCGGCTACGCTTCCTTCGACACCGTGGCCGATTCCAACCGCGCCGCCGCCATCCTCGGCGACCTCGGCGCCGTCAGTTCCTGAATTAACCACAGAGACACAGAGACACAGAGAAGACAAAATATGAAGAGGGAAAAATAGAGTTAGATAAAAGAGTACAAATTTTGTCTCCTTCTGTTTTTGTCTTCTCTGTGTCTCTGTGTCTCTGTGGTTAGCTCTTCTGATCGTACAGCGCGGCGTGAGCGGCGTTGAAGCCGCAAGCGCCGTGGACGCCCGGCCCCGGATGCGTCGAGGCCGACGCCAAGTACAATCCCTTCACCGGCGTGCGATAACGAAAATACGGAAAAGCAGGACGAAAAATCAATTGCTGATGAAATTGCGCACTACCGCCGCCGAGATCGCCGCCGACCAAATTCTCGTCCATCGCTTGCAGATCGGCAGGCGAAGCAATGAATCGGCCAAGGATCAGCCGGCGGAAACCCGGTGCCAATCCTTCCAGACGGTGTTCGATGCGATCGGCGAACATTTCCTTGCACCGCTCCCAGCCTCCGTCGATTATTGAAGGAACGTGCGAATAAGCCCAGAGAGTGTGTCCGCCGGGCGGAGCGCGGCCGGGATCGGCCAACGATTGTTGGCCAATAACCAGATAGGGATTGTCCGGTAATTGTCCCGCGCGGACCTGGTGGGTGAAGGCGGTGAGATCGGCGAGACTGTCGCCGGCGTGAATCACGGCCGATTCGCGCGCTTCATCGGACGACCAGGGCACGGGACCGGACAAGGCCCAGTCCATCTTGAACGTGCCCCAAGCATAGCGAAAACGCCGTATCCGCGTCCGCAACCACCATGTTGTCTCGCGTTCGCCAAGCATTTTGCAGAAACAGCGCCGGCGGGCCGACATCGGCGATCACGGCGCGGCGAACGGCGATCTCCTCGCCTTGTTCGGTTTGTACGCCAACGGCGCGGCGCTGACGGACGAGGATGCGCGCAACCCGCGCTCCGAGTCGGAGCTTGCCGCCCGCCTCTTCGAGACGGCGCAGCAGCGCCTGTGTGATGGCGCGTGCGCCGCCGCGCGGAACGCGGAAACCGCTGCTCGCCGCCATCAGCGCCAGCACCAGGCCCATGCCGGCGCCGGCGAAATCATCGGGTCCGAGATCGGCGTGCAAGGACAATCCCGGCACGACGCGCCGCGCCGCTTCGCTCTGAAAAAACCTCCGCGCGAACGCGCCGGGGCTGAGTATGCCCAGGGGGGCCAAACGCAGTAAATGCCGAACGCCCAGTCGCCAGGCGGGACCGAGAGCCGGCAGAGGAGCGAGCAACGCCTCGGTCAAACGTGTCACCCATGTCGCGCTTCCACTCCGCCAGACGCCGCCAGGCGGCGCCATCGACGCCGAAGGAACGCACCGCTCTCCTCGATGTCGCGTGAGATGGTCGCCGAGCTACCGTCGGGGGCGGGATGACAACTTTCGCGGCGAGCGTTGCCCCATTCCAAGCCGGCGCCGGTCAGATCGAGAGAACGAAAAGCGGGGCTGTCGTCGGCGAAGGGAAAGAAAGCGGCGCCGACATCGTGGAGATAGCCGGGCATCGTCAGCGGCTCAGAATACACGGCTCCGCCGGGCCGTTGCTTCGCTTCCAGCACGAGTACGTCCCAGCCGTGCCGAGCCAGCGTCGCCGCCGCCGTCAGCCCGTTCGGCCCCGCGCCGATCACCACCGCGTCCATCCGATGCTCCTCCGAGTGCAAGGTGAGGAAGATGCTTCACCGTGTCACTTTATGCAGCGGATCATGGTATGAGGAGCAGCGGTTGAGGAGGCCAGCGCCTTTGGCAAAGGAGTTTGGTGCAGCGGAATGGAGGGAGCCTCATCGGCCACGATCACGGGGCTGGAAAGCGGCGCGACGATGGTAAGGAAAACGGCGACCAAATCGGCATCGAGTCCGCCGCCCACAGCGTTTTCGCGCAGCATCTCCAGGCATTGCTCGTGCGGAATCGATTGACGATACGGCCGTTCGCTGGACAGAGCATCGTAAACGTCGGCGACGGACAGAATGCGCACCAAGCGCGGGATGTCATCGCCGCGCAGGCCGTCGGGATAGCCCTTGCCGTCGAGTCGTTCGTGGTGCCAGCGGATCAGCGGCAACGTCTCGCGCAGCGAGTGCAGCGGCTCGACGATGTGCGTGCCCTGAGCGGGATGGCCCTTGATGACCTCGAACTCCGCCGTCGTCAGCTTGCCCGGCTTATCGAGAATGGCGTCCGGCACACTGATTTTCCCGATGTCGTGCAGCAGAGCGCCCTTGCGCAGCACCTCGCGCTCGTGAGGAGACACGCCCACGGCATCGGCCAAGCTCAGGGCGTAGTGCGTGACGCGCTCGGAATGGCCATGCGTGAACAGACTCTTGGCCTCGACCGTGCGGGCCAGGGCGAAGACGACGGCCTCCGCCGAATCGCGCTCCTCGATCAGCTGCTTGATGCGCAGCAGCGAGCGACATCGCGTTGTCACTTCGGCGATGCGCAGCGGTTTGGTGAGGAAGTCGTCGGCGCCGTACTCCCAGGCGCTGAGCTTGCTCTCGCATGTCGCCGTGGCCGGTGACCATGACGACCGGAATCAAATGCGTCGCCGGATCGCTCTTGATCCGGCGGCACAATTCATCTCCGGGAATGTAGGGAATATCGAGATCGAGCAGAATCAGATCGGGCGGAGCGTCGGCGATGCGCGTCAGCGCTTCTCGTCCATCGCCGGCCAGATCCACGTCGCAGCCGTCGGCGCGCAGAGCGTGCCGCAGAAGGGAAGCGATGGACGGGTTGTCGTCCACGATCAGCACACGCGGACGAGTGGGTGTCGTTAAGGCCATGCGGCGGCCGGCTCCCGGTTCCAGCGCTCTTGTCAGTTGGAGCGCATGAGATAGGCGAGCGAGGGACGTTCCATGGACACCCTAGTTTGCTCTGGGAGGATTGTCAAAAAAGTGAGTCACCGCGAAGAGAAGAAGAGCTAACCACAGAGTCACAGAGAACACAGAGAAAAGACACAGGGAAAAGAAGAAAAAACGCATCTTGATTTTGGAATTTTGGATTTTTCTGTGTATTTCTCTGTGTTCTCTGTGACTCTGTGGTTAGCTCTTCTTCTTTTGTCGTTCCAGCCAGCCGAGCAGATCGGCGAGAAAAGGTTCGGGATTGGCCTCAAATTCGAGTGTGTGATGGGCGCCGGCGTATTCATGCACTTCCTTATCGGCGGCGGGGAAACGCTCGACGAAAGCGCGCGTTCGCGCATTGTCGATGATGCGATCGTGTTCGGCGAGCAGCAGCAGCACCGGCAGCTGCACGCGCGAAACGGCAAAGCGCAGATACAGATCGAGACGCACGCTTTCGACGAAAAAACGCGCCGTGGCCTGGCGAAGAGACAGTGGATCGTCGCGGATGAATTGTTGCCAGCGCGGCGTGGCGGTGAACAGCTGCGGATCGCTCAGCGGCACAGGGAACAATCGGCGCGGCGACACCAGACGCGACCACACGATGCCGAGCCGCTCCTTGCGGCTGGGCCGCACCTGCGGACGAAAACCGGGACACAAGAGAGCGAGTCCATCGCACAAACCGGGATGACGGCGTTGCAGAGCGGTGACGGGTTTGCCGCCCCACGAGATGCCGGCGAGGAAGATCGGCAGCGCCGGCTCCTGTTGGCGCAGTGGCCGCAGAAACTCGGCGATGTCATCGAGCAGACGGCGAAAGCTCGGCGTATCGCCGCGCGCCTCGGTGTTCTGCCCGGAACCGCGGCGATCGAGAAACGATACGGCGAATCCCGCTTCGCTGAGCCGCCGGCAGGAATGTTCGTACCAACCGGCGTGGCTCTGAATGCCGTGGACGAAGACGACTCGACCGCGCGGCGTACCGGGGGCGGGATAATCGCGGTAATGGCAACGGTAGCCATCGCTGACGGTATAGGTTTTCATGGTTTCGATGACGATTCTCCGACTTGTTGTTCCAGCCAGCGAATGCCGTCGCCGATCAATTTCCCGAAGTCGCCGTGCCAGCCGTGTCCTCCTTCGTAGCGCTGGAGCCGAACCTTCGCGCCGGCTTCTTTCAGCGCCTTCTCGGCCGCCTCGGCAAACTGCGAACGAGTGATTCGATCCTGCGGCGATTGCAGTAGATAGAAGGCTTTCCCCTTGGCATTTTCTAGCGCCGGCATCAACTTGGGTTTGAAACCGGACATGGCAATGAACGCGCCTGTTACCGGAGTGTCTTTGCGCAATGCTGTAGCGTAACACGGTGGCCCGCCGTTGGACCAGCCGAGCAGAAAGATTCGTTGGCGATCGATCCGCGCTTTCGTCCGTACATCGGCGACGATGGCCTTGATGAACTCTTCAGTCATGAACTTCGCCGCTGGATAGCGCAGTTCCTGCGTCGGCCAGACCACTCGCTCGAACTGCTTGTCATCCCACTTCGGCGCCACTGCCTGGGCGATCAGCCAGCGATTATTCAGCGCGTCCTTGTAAATTTTGCGAACGAACGGCTGAAATTCCGTACTGCCGTCGCCGCCGGGCAAGACGATCAGCAGACCGTATCCCTCCGCGGGCGGCTTCGTCTCTTTACCGACTCCGATCAGGAAATACCGCTTTTTCGCATCGCCGCCGGCGCGGAGATCCTGCGCCGGCACATCGGCGACATCGGCCGATGGATCTACCTGTTCCACCTTCTTGACGAGTGTGGGAATCTCCAAATCGCGCACGGCGGCCGGATACCTCGACTTGTTCTTCTCCCACCACTGCCGCCACCATGTCCCGTTGTGTGCCTCGTCATACCGAACGCCCGTAAGAGGATTCAGCCCGATCCAACCGATATCATGGATCGTATTGCTGGTGTTGTCGGCCTCGATGATGGAGATCATGGTCGGGATGACCTTGGGATCGCCGATCGTCGCTAGTGCTTGGGCCGCGTATCGAGTGATAAAACCCAAGTTGTGTTCGTCCTCCTCCAGACTGCTCTTGAGTATCTCAAGGAGCAGATCAAGTGCCCAGGCATTTTCCTTGCCGCCCAGAGCGGTGATCGCTGCCATCCGCAGTTCGAGCGGTTTGTCCTTGGCAACCAACGGCACCCCCACGCGGCGCAAATACGCTTCGCCGGGCTTCAGACCCGCGATCACATACACCGCCGCCTTGGCCAGTTCGCTGCCGTCCTGTCGCGCTCCCGGTTTCATGTCCGTGACCCAGCGTTCGAGGATCGGCAAGAGTCCAGCGTCCACCGCCGCCCGACGCGCCGCGGGCACATAGTGGAATGTGTCGGAGTTTTCGTAGAGCCGCCGGACCCGCTCATAAAACTCCTCCCCCCGCGTTTGCTTGATCTGCTTGACGAGCCGTTGGATCGCTTCGGCGGTCACTTTCGCCACGGGCTTATGGCGGTTGGCTTGATACCAACTCTTGTACGCGGGCAAATCCTCGGCGAAATCCTGAAAAGCAATCGGCTGCAGGTAACCCGAAGCCCATTCCCGCACCGCCGGTGATCGATCGCGCATGCCCAGATCGAGGACATCCAGCAAACGCGGATGGATGTGAGGGCGCCTTTGCACAGCGCTAAGACCCCAGGCTTTGATAAGCTGCTGCCGTGTCTCGACTTTGGCGATCTTCTGCCAGTTTTCCTTGAGGATGGCGAAGCTTTCCTCCGCCGGCAGGTCCACCAAATCTAGGCCGGCCGCGTATGCTTTTCTCCAATCGGCCTCTGCCAGTCCAACCAGCTTGCGGCTCCATGCTTCCTTATCGACAGGCTTGCACTTTGCTTCCGAAGATGGCTTCGGATCGGCCGCCGTTGCAAAGCCGGCTTGGAACCAAAGGAGAGCGATCCCCGCCAGACAGATTCTCCGGCGGAGGGTGGTTATCGAAGTCATGTTTTTCTCCATGATGGTAAAGATACTGCCCTTGCTTGCGCTGCGGGCTGGCAAAGACGGATTGCCAGCCCGCAGCGCAAGCAAGGGTTGTCAAGACATTCGGTTACTGCTTCCCCGCAGGCGAATCGAGGTTCCAGATGAGAACCGTGGAATCGGGATGCCCCGTCGCCAAAGTACGTCCATCCGGGGCAAAACACAGATGGCAAGAGACGAACGAGTTGGCGAACTCCGTGAGTATTCGTTCGTGCGCCTTGTGCTTCAAAACCATCTGACCGGTGGCCACTTCAAAAAGCCGGAGATCTTCCGCTCCGGCATAGGCCAAGTAGCGTCCATCCGGCGAAAAGGCGAGCGGTCCGCCATGCCAGGGGATTCGGATGCGCCGCAATTCTCGGCCCGTCGCCGCGTCCCAGATGGCAATCCACAAGCCTTCCGTATTCAGGTCGTGATTGTCCTCCTCCAGATCGCGTGTCACCAAAAGTCCGGCAACAAGCCGTCCATCCGGCGAGAAGGCATCGGCTCCGAAGCTCTCTTCCAACTTGATTCGTCGCTTCCCCGTCGTGGTATCGAACAGTTCGCCGCCATAAGAGAGCAACCGGCCATCAGACGAAAACGCGCTGTTGAGAGCCGAGCCGCCCTCCGCCTTGTAGGCAATCCTCGCTTTTAACTGCCCCGTGAGCAGATCCCAGCGCGATAATACAGTTCTCTCTTCTCGATCCGAAGCCGACGGGTCGTATCCTAGCACAGTGACCGTCAGTCCGTCCGGGGATAGATGCAGCCTCTCGAAGCGCAATTTTTGCAGCGGGATGCTCTGGACTTTCTCGCTGCTTTCGGTGTCCCAGACGCATAGCTCCTTGTTATCACCGTTGTCACCCCCGGAAACGAGGAACTTGCCATCCGGCGTAAAAGCCAAATCGGTCGCCTCGTGCCCGCGCAGGATGAGCAGCGGCTTGGCCGTGGCGACTTCCCATAGACGGATGGTTCCGTCGGCCGATGCCGAGGCCAGCTGTCGGCCATCCGGTGAGTAGACCGCGCGGGTGACTTCCGCGCGATGGCCCATCTTGTTCGTGTCCGGATACAGCGGTCGGCCGGTCACCAGTTCCCAGCGCTGCAAGATGCCATCATTGCTCAAGAACGATTTACCATCGGGGAAAAACGGCCCGATCTTTCCAGTGGATGGTACATTCTTTCCAGTCGTCAGCGTGCGGAGCCGTTTGCCCGTCCGCAAATCCCAAAAGTGGATGCGACAATCCGATCCCCACTCCCGATGGGGGACGATTAGCAGAGTTCGGTTATCGGGAGCGATGGCCAACTCCGGGTAGTTGTAACCCTGCGGTAGTTTCAATTCGCCGACGAGTTTTCCTGTCATTGCATCCCACGCATGCCAGGCGCCCGCCCTCCGCCACATTTCGTAGAAGGACCGCTCGATTGGCGGTGTGTCTTCATCCTGCTCTCCGAGCAGAAAACCAGAGGCGGCGATCAAGGTCCGTCCATCCGGGGTAAAGGCGATGTTGCCGCCGGTGCTATTTTCGACTTGCCAGAGTTGCTCTCCCTTGGCCGTATGCCAGCAAATAATGCGGTTACCATCGGAGGCGGCGAACAGCTTGCCGTCCGGCGAAAAAGTTAAGCATGAGGGCAGGAGTTGGTGCGAGGGCGGGAGTTTTTGCCCCGTTAATTCGCGTTGCCTATCCGAAGCGAGATCCCAGAGGCGAAGGATGCGTTCCTCTTTGCACTCCTCCACCACGGCGAGCATTTTGCCAGTGGGCGAGAATTCGGTTCGACCGATCTTCCATCCTTGCTTTGGGGACAATCGATGTAGTCGTTGACCGGAGAAGGCATCCCAAATGTCGAGTGGCCCATCGTCCGATTCTTGGACTGCCAGCAACCGGCCATCGGGCGAAAGGTACGCTGTACTCTCGAAAGAACGAATGGGCAATTCGCGCCGCTGGCGCAATCGGCCGGTGGCGGCGTCGAAGAATTTTACCGATCGGCCAAAGGTGACGGCGACGATGGTTTTGCCATCCGAGGTAAGTCCAACCTCCGCTCCGATGGCCCGCAGCCGCACGGTTCCTAGCCGTGCAACGACTCCTTGCGGCAGCGGATCGCCATAGCGATCCGTTCGCGCCGCTTGCTCGGCTGATCGCCGAGGTTGCTCCGCCGTGTGTGCCTTGGCTTCCTGCTTGGCGGAGGACGGGTAGGCCCACATGCCCGCGCCGGCCGCTGCCATGCTCAATGTCAAACCCAGTGCCATCGTCCAGTGCAGTTTCGTCGCGGCCATCCCCTTTACGGCTCCTTCCATCAACCCGGCCACCCGCAAGGAAACCGCCGCGGCAACGCCATCTCCTCCCGCGGTGAAAATACTCGCGGAATGACAAGTGACGCGCACCAGTGCGGCAGGGAGTGCCGCCTGTACTTCGCTCTCCGCAAGGGCGGCAACCGCCGCCGGCGCGATACCGCGCCGCACCAGTCGATCGCGCAGCCGCTCGCGTCCGCGCTTGAGCCAACAGGAGATCGTGCCCGTCGGCCGGCCCAGCAGACGCGCCGCCTCCGCATGCGTCTTGCCTTCCAAGTAACACAGAATGAACGCCTGGCGATAACGCTGCGGCAGCGCCTCGATCTCCTCATCCAACACCGCACGCAGATCACGCACGGCCGACAGATCCGTTTCCGAGCCGGTCAGCGTCTCGACGCCGGATTGCTCATGCCTCGCCCGTTCGGCGGCCTCGCCGCTCAGACGCAGTGCGATGCGGAAAGCAACGCGATGCAGCCAGCCAGCCAATGCTTCAGGACGGCGAATGGATTTGCCCTTGCGTACCAGCGCCAGAAAGGCAGCCTGGAAAGCGTCCTCGATGTCGTGGCTGTGGCTGAGCAGCCGACGGCACACGGATAGCACCATCGATCCATGCCGCCATAGCAACACTTCAAACGCCGCTTCATCGCGTTGCTGTGTCCATCGCTCCAGCAGTTGAGCATCGCTGAGGGTGGTTTCGCCGTGGGGACAAACAGATCGCCGCAGATGTTGAATGAGTGTGCGAAGTTGCCGGCCCGCCATGATTCGCCCTCCTTGCGATGATTGGATTCTTTCTCCATACCCAAATAGAGTCGAACCGCCCGCCATTTCTTGCAAGCGCGAGCATTTTTTTCTTCAAGGGGGTGATCCGTCGTCAAGACAACAGCGCTTCCTCTCGAACCGTCACTCGTTGACAGCGCTGCCGGATCGAGATGAATACCCAATCCTGGACCCGGCAGCGCCTTGGCCCAACCGCCCCAGCCGAATGTCAAATCCTCCGTCGCCAGCGCTTCGCGCACCAAATGGCGATCGTAGGAGCCTTCGAGATAGCGCAGTCCGGCGACGCTGGCGGCGAAGTGCCGGCCGGCCGCCGACAGCACCGCCGTCTCGCCGACCTGGCAACCGAGTTGACAGCCCAAACCGTGATGCTTGGCGAACTGCGCCAAGCGCAGCGAGGGAATGAAGCCGCCGCACTTCGATAAACGAAGATTAAACAGATCGCAAATTTGACCATCCACCGCCCGCTCGGCATCGAGGCGGCTACACAGCGATTCGTCGAGCATGATCGGAGTTCGCACTTGGCGGCGAACGTCGCGGAGAACGGCGGCATCGGCATGCGGCAATGGCTGCTCGATGGCACTGATGCCGAACGGCTCCAGGGCGCGGATGCGTTCGACCACATTGTCCGGCGTCCACGCCTCGTTGGCGTCGAGGCGCACGTCGATCTTGCGTCCGCCCCAACGGCGCACCACGCCCAGGCGGCGCCGATCGTCGTAGCCTTCCATGCCGACTTTGATTTTGACTTGTCGGAAGCGATAGATGCGAAAGACGATGGCGGCCGTCAGCGTTTTGATGCCGCGCGCTGTCGTGATGGCGCCGCTGTAGCGAACGTGGGGTTGCGGCTGATGGATTTCCGGCGCCAACAGCCGAACCACGTCAGAGAGAGCGCGGCCGAAGTGCCGGCCATATGCATCGAGGATCGCCAACTCGACGGCGCAGCGGGCAGCGTTGCCCTCACAGCCGCGCTCATCGCCGGGCACCGGCGCCAACCGCAACCGTTCGGCCAAGGCGACGGCCTGCTCGAAATCGCGGCAGTCTTCGCGCTGACCGGCGAGATCGCTGCGCCGCAGCAGAGCGAACGTCGAATCGATGGTTTCGCCGGTGACGTAATCGCGCGGCACACCTTCGCCGAAACCTTCGCTGCCGTCTTCCAGTACGCAGCGGACCAGCAAATTGTCGGTTTCCGTGCGGCGTGTGGGCGGCATGGCGGATGCGCCGCGCAAAGGGATGCGGATGTGATAAGCATTCAGTGCGGCGATCTTCACACGACTTCTCCCTCTTTTCCTCTACCTATACGCCCTTCGCTTGGCATCCGCCAGTGGAAGAAGAGCTAACCACAGAGTCACAGAGAACACAGAGAAGAAAAAGACAGAGAAAAGAAAGGAAAGACATCGGATTAGCTGTTCCCGGCTGATGTATTCTCTTTGTTGTCTTTTTCTTCTCTGTGTTCTCTGTGACTCTGTGGTTAGCTCTTTTTTCGCGGCCGCTTGTGGATGCGGCGTCGCTGGGCTACAATGTCCGGGCATTTGAGGGAAAACGATTCCGCTACTCCACGTTCGATCCACACAAAGGGGAACATGATGTCGCACCACGAGAGACCATCGGCATCGAGAAACGTCCGCTGCTGGCCGCGGCGCTGCTGTTGGCCGTCGTCCTGCCGGATCACTCGCGCCGCAGATACAAAGCCCGATTCCTCGCTCGGTCTCATCCCGGCCGACGCCGCCTTCTACAGTGCCATGCTGCGCAACCGCGAGCAATTCGACGCCGTCGCCAACAGCAAGACCTGGGCACGCATCACCAAGTTGCCTTACTATCAGATGGGCATGAGTCTCTTGAAGAAGCAGTATGAAGAGGGCGACGCCTTCGCCTTGTTCCGTCAGTGGATCGAACAGGAGGAGAACCGCGATCTCGTCGAGATGCTCGGCGACGCCGTCTCCACGGAGATGTTCTGCTATGGCGGCGGCAACTGGGTCGATTTCATCGATCTGGTGCAGCAGATGTATAACGCCTTAAACTATGGCCAGATCCAGCAATCGATAAAGGATCCCCAGTTCAAGGACCAGAAGGCCATGCAACACGCTCCGCTGCACTCCCTGCTGCGCGTGCTGGCCCGTAATCCCAACAAAATCAAGGTGCCCGACTTGGTGATTGGCTTCAAGATCAAAAATACCCAGAAGGCCGAGGCGCAGATCAAGCGGCTGGAGACGCTGCTGGAAGCCTTGTCTGCCGATGGTGCCGATGCTGGAAGGCCGACTCAAGCGCGTCAAAGTCGGCGATGGCAGTTTCCTGACGCTGCGCTTCGACGGCGAGCATGATTCCCTGGGATGAGATCGACTGGCAAGACTTGGAAGAAGCAGCCGGCGAGTTCGACGGCGTTCGCAAGAACCTGAAAAAACTTCAGTTGACCATCAGCCTCGGCGTGCGCGATGGTTTTCTGCTTTTCGCCATCGGCTCCTCGACGGACGGCCTCAAGCAACTCGGCGGCGCGGGGCCGCGCCTGAGCAGCCGGCCGGAGTTGAAACCGCTGCTCCGCGCCGCCGGCAAACGCCTGACCGGCATCAGCTACAGCAGCAAGGCGCTGGCCGCCCTATCGCACACGACTGCGGAGAGTCTCGACAACTTGGCCACGCAAGCCGGCACACGCCCTCGACGCCCTCGGCGTGCCGGAGGACAA
Organism: uncultured Planctomycetota bacterium; assembly: GCA_963835245.1. Lineage (GTDB taxonomy): Bacteria > Planctomycetota > Planctomycetia > Gemmatales > Gemmataceae > JAJPHU01. The sequence goes on along the minus strand of CAWIEZ010000007.1, from coordinate 622,031 downwards.
ACGCAAGGCCATTATGAAAGACGTGGCCGGATTGGCCAGCGATCTCAAGAAAAACATCACTCCCCCCGGAGCGTCGCTGAGCTACTCCTATCTGAACGAACGCGGATACGAGGGGTTCGATTATCAGTATGGCGATTTTCCGGATCGAGATAGTTCTAAAAGACTGACACTGCTCGACCATGTGGGCGGCGATCCGATCCTGGCAGCCGTCGGCCGCTCCAAGGGTACGCTGGAGACCTATCAGACGTTGTCGAAATGGCTCAAGATCGCCTATGGCCATGCGGAGCCGTTGATCCTGGAGAAGCTGAGCGAGCAGGACAAACAGAAGTACGAAGAGATCGGCAAGCTGATTTTTCCGCTGCTTGAAACGCTTCGATGCGATAACCGGCCACATGCTGCTGCCGTCGCTGGCCGACGGACAGGCCGGCTTCGTACTCGACGCCAAATGGAAGAGCAAACAATGGCACGCGGACATGCCGGCCAGCGACAAGGCGCTGCCGATGCTGGAATTGGCCTTCCTGGTCGGCGTCAGCGACCGCGAATTGCTGGAAAGAGCGATGAAGTCCTATGCCAAGCTGATCGAGGACGCGCTGGTCAAAGTCAAGGAAAACGCACCGCCGGGTGCGCAGCCTCCCCTCACCAAACTGCCGGAACCGGAAGTCAAGACGGCGAAGGCCGGCAAGCTGTATCTCTGGCATCTGCCGGAAGAGTTGAAGCTTGATCGGCGCGTGGCGGTGACGGCCGGACTGTCCGACAAGGTAGGTGTCGTGGCGCTGTCCGCCGAACATGCCGAGCGTCTGCTGGCACGCAAGCCGCTCAAGGTCGAGGGCGGCCCGCTGGCGGACACGCAAACGTCCGCTGACCGGCGCTTCCTATCTCAACTGGCCGGGTTTCATCGACGCCCTCTCGCCGTGGGTGATGTTCGCCATCGCGCAGGTTCCGTTGGATAAGCTCTGCCCGGCGGCGACGAGGAGAAGAAGGACAATGAGGGCGGCCAGAAAAAGCAGCGCGAAGAAATCATCCGCCATGCTCGCACGATACTCAACGCCTTGAAGGCCATCCGCCTTTCGACCAGCGCCACCTATCTCGAAGGCGGCGCGCTCATCACGCACAGCGAAGTAGTCATCCGCGACGAGTGATACTCGAAAAGATTCACCACGGAACACACGGAATACACGGAAAAAAGACAAAAAATATCTTTGTCTTTTTTCCGTGTATTCCGTGTGTTCCGTGGTGACTCTCTTCTCATCCGAACCAGGGCGGCGTCTGTCCGGCCGGCGGCAGTTTGACGACGCTGAGGCTGTGGATTTGCGGATGCGCTCGCACTTCCTTCAGCGCTTCTTCCGGCGGCAGGCTATCGAGGTTCAGCACGGCGATGGCCTCGCCGCCCGGCTGCTGACGGCCCACCGTCATCTGCGCGATGTTCACCTGATGCTTGCCGAAGATGTTGCCGATGAAGCCGATCAACCCCGGCACGTCGCGATGCGTGAATATCAGCATTACGCCGTCCATGAACGCTTCGAGATGGTGCGGTCCCAGTCTGCACCAGGCGCAGGAATTGATTGCCGAACAGCGTGCCGGCGGCGGTGTACGTTTTCTTGTCGGTGACCAGATCGACGCGCAACAGCGTGCTGAAATCGCCCTGCTGCGAGGAGGTTTGCTCGACGATCTCGATGCCGCGCTCGGCGGCCAACAGCGGCGCGTTGACGATGTTGACGTTTTGATCGAGATGCGTTTCCAGCAGGCCGGCCGCGAAGGCGGCGGTAATCAGCTTGGTCGAACGGCGGGCCACCTCGCCGCGATAGTGCAGCACGGCCTTCTGAATCGCTCCCTGGCTCATCTGTGCGTGCAGCAGACCCAGGCGGCGCGCCATGTCCACGTACAGCCGCAGTTCGGCCAGTTCGGTCTTGTCCACGGCGGCCATGTTGACGGCGAAGCCGATCGCACCGCGGACGAGATAATCGACGATCAGCTGAGCGGCTTCCTTGGCCACGGATAGCTGAGCCTCCACGGTTGAGGCGCCGAGGTGCGGCGTGAGAACGACGTTGGGCAGCTTGAGCAGCGGATGATCGGCCGGCGGCGGTTCTTGCACGAACACATCGAGCGCCGCTCCGGCCAGATGGTCCGAACGCAGCGCCTCGGCCAGAGCCTCCTCGTTAATGATGCCGCCGCGGGCACAGTTGATGACGCGCGCTCCCTTGGGCAACAGGGCCAGTCGCCGCGCGTCGATGAGATCGCGCGTTTCGTCGGTCAGCGGCGTATGCACCGTCAGGAAATCGACGCGCGGCAGCATGGCATCGAGATCGGTAACGGTTTCGATGCCATGCTGCGTGGCGCCGGCGGAGGCGAGGAACGGATCGAAGCCGAGGATCTTCATGTCCAGTCCGGCGGCGCGGCGGGCGACCTCACGGCCAATGCGTCCCAGGCCGACGACGCCGAGCGTCCGCCCGGCCAGCTGCGTGCCGACGAATTTGCTTCGTTCCCATTTGCCCTGATGCAGACTGGCATCGGCGGCGGGCGCATGGCGGGCCAGCGACATCAACAGCGTGATGGTATGCTCGGCGGTGCTGACGGTGTTGCCGCCCGGCGTGTTCATGACGACGATGCCCTTGCGCGTCGCCGCCGCCACGTCGATGTTGTCCACGCCGACGCCGGCGCGAACGATGACACGCAGCCGGCCGGGTTTCTCCAACTCGGCGGCGGTGATGCGCGTGTCGCTGCGGACGATCAAACCGTCGGCGGCGCGGATCGCCTCTTGCAGTTCGGCGCCCTTGAGTTTCTGGCGGTCGTCGATGTCGAGGCCGGCCTGGCGCAGCAGATCGAGGCCGGCGGACGGCAATTTGTCGCTGACGAAAACACGTGGCATGATTGCCCTCATTAAATTCAGCGACCAGCCCGGAGCGCCAGCGACGGGTTACCCGAACCCGTCGCTGGAGCTCCGGGCTGGTCAGTTCTCTTACATTCTTTACACCGTCTGCGGCGTCCGCACCTGTTGCGCCAGCACTTGCTGCGCCGCCGCCACGCTGCTGCCCGGCTCCAGCGAATAACCCATCTCCAACAGCACCATCTCCAGCGCCGACAACGCCGACAGCACATCGAACTGATCGATGTAGCCCATGTGAGCGATGCGGAAAATCTTGCCCTTGAGCGGATCTTGACCGCCGGCGATGCGGATGCCGTACTGCTTCTCCAGCTTGCTCACCAGAGCAACGCCGTCGATGCCCTCCGGCGTCTTCACCACGGTCAGGCCGTCAATGGGCTGAGCGGCGAACAGTTCCAGGCCGAGCGCCTGCACGCCGGCACGGCAGGCCGCGGCCATGCGGGCATGGCGCGCCCACACGTTCTCGATGCCCTCCGCTCGTAGCTGCTTGAGGCTGACGCGCAGCGCCTTGACCAGCGTGTGCGCCGGCGTGAACGGCGTATCGTTGTTCTTCAAATTGTCGCGGTACTTCCGCAAATCGAAATAGAAGATCCGCGAGTGTGTATTTTGTTCGATGCGCTGCCAGGCCATGTCGCTGATCGACAGGAACGCAAGACCGGGCGGCAGCATAAGCGCCTTTTGCGATCCGGTTACGCATACGTCGATGTGCCAATCGTCGGTGCGGCACTCGGCGACGCCCAAGCCGCTAATGCCATCGACGAGAAAAGAGCGCTCGTCCGCGCCACGATGTCGCCGAAGGCGCGGATGTCGTGACGAACGCCGGTCGAGGTTTCGCTGAGGGTGGCGCAGACGGCGGCGGCGTCGGGATGCTGCTTGAGCGCCTGCTCGATCTGCTCCGGCTGCACGGCTTGGCCGTAGGGAACCGTCACGCTGACGACTTCGACGCCGAACGCCTTGGCGATGCTGCGCCAGCGTTCGCCGAACTTGCCGGCCACGGCGACGATGGCCTTGCTGCCCGGTGCCAGACAGTTGGCCACCGCCGCTTCCATGCCGCCGGTGCCGGAAGCCGTCAACAGAGCGATGGGGTTGCGCGTGCAATAGACGTATTTCGAGATCTTCCAGAACCTCACCGAGAATTTGCCGGAATTGAGAACTGCGGTGATAGAACACCGGCTTGGCCAGTTCCAGAAGAGTTTCTTCGGGCACCGGAGACGGACCCGGCGTCAGCAAACGCTGCTTCATTGCCAATCGTCCTTTCCACGACGGAGAAATCAGGTTGTCTATGGATATGTTAGGCAATCGTGTCAAGGAAATCAGCGCGGATTGAGGACGGACGGCAGCCGCTTTTTGGTCGTCGCCTATCGTCTGACGAAGGTTGCGTCGTTCAGTGGAACATGTCATGCAGTTCGGCAAAAACTTTCGGCGCGCGGCGCACGCTTTCGAGGAGTTCGGCCACACCCTTGCCGTCGAGAATATCCTGGCGCGCCGGATTGGCCGCAAGGCGATGAGCGACCGCTTGCCGCTCGTCCGGCTGATGCAAACGCCGAGCGGCGGCTTCCAGGAACAGATCGATGCCCAACCGCTTCACGTCGTCATCGGCGGCCGATCGTCGCTTTTGCCAGCGCGGCACAAGAGAGCGAACCTGCTTCTCGGACAGCCGGGCAAGAAACTCCGGAGCGAACAACGGCAGCAAGCTCAAACCATCGGAGTAGGCCAGAATGAGATTGGCCTGTTGCTGAGGAGGATGGAGTTGCGTGCGCGGTTTCCAGGTGCGCAGAAGAAGAGGCAGCACCGTGTCCGTCGCTAACTCCGCGTACTCCTCGCGCTTGTCCCGCAACAGCAGGAATTGCGTCAGCACCAGTGCCTTGCTCAGCCGATCGGCGTCGGTGGTTGCGGCCTGGAGTCCGGCGCGGAAATAGCGCTCGCCCTCCTCAGCCGCATCGACACTAAGAAAAACCTCGGCAACGTAGAGATCGCGCCAATGTCGCAACTGCTCGGGCGTTGGCTGAACGTCCGCCGCGCCGAAGGGGGCGGGCTGGTTCGCGGCCGGCGGTTTCGCCGCGGCCGGCACGTCGGGCAGAAACGTCTCGTCGAACAGCCTGCGTTTGTTGCGGGCTTCGCTGGCGCGGCCGAGTTTGTCGAGACAAAATGCCTGGAAGAACAAGGCATCGCGTCCTCGCACGAAACGCTGGACGAATTGAAGCGGCGAATGATCGTCGCTATTGGCCGCTGCCGCCGCGGCCTGCTCGTACCACTTCCATGCTTCGGCATATTCGCGGTGGAGCAGATGATAATGACCGACCTGCGTTTTCTCGCGCGCGTTGATGGCCTTCCAGCTGCATTCGCCGCTAGCGGGATCGAGGACCAGCGCGGGATCAACCGCTTGGAGCGTCAGGCCGCGCAGAGGATCTTGCCTATCGGCGCCGAGATCGAGCAAATGCGACAGCCATGATCGATACGCCGGCCGAAACGTGACCCACAACGACAACTTGGCTTCCTTCGGCGACCAGTGCGGAAAGGTGACTTGCAGACCGGAGAAGACGGTTTTCGTTCGGGCGGGATCGGCGTCGGACGCCACGAGCAAGAGATTGCGCGCGCGCACATCGGGCAACAGCAAAAATGCCCACGATTTCGCGGGATTGTGCGGAAGCGGTTGGCGCACGACAAAGGCCAACTGTTCGCCGGCCGCGTTCCAGCCTAGGAAGTTGCACAAGTTTTCCGCACCGACGACACGCTCGCTCCGCTCGATGGGATCAACCAAGTGAAAGGCGGCGGTATCGCCGCCGCGCAGCAAGCCGAGGCGGGAGCCATCCGGCCGCCAGTGCAGATCGCGGATCGCTTTGCCGTCGCCGTTCATGGCGGCAACCGTGCGCTTTTCCAGCGCGCCCAGATGCAGCGTGTACACCGCCGTTTGGCCGTCCTGGTCCTGGCGTTTGCCGATGAAGGCGAAACGACTGCCATCGGTAGTCCAAACGGGACGCGCGGCTCGCAGGTCTTCCAACTCGCCACGGCCAAGCTCCGAGGAGTTGGGCACATGCCACCAATCATCCGCGCCGGCTTTGCCGATCCATACGCCGGCCGTCTCCGCTCCCGAAGTTTTATCGCTGACGACGCAGACCAGGTGCGTCTGGTCCGGCGCCCAGTCGAAGATCAAATCGCTGCCGGTGTGCGGAAAAACTTGACGCGAGGTTTCCCTCTGAAGGTCTAGCTCATATAGGCCATACCGCTCATTTTCTTGCATCACATAGAGAATGTGCTGCCCATCGGGATGCCAGCGCACGGCGAGGTTGGCGGCGACATAGCCGGGATGGCCGCAGCGAACGGTGAACAGCGGCACATTCAGAGGTTGGCCGGCTTTCGGCTCGCTGCGCAACCAACAGGTGTACAGAGTCGGCCGCGGAGTGGAGATCGCCCGCCGGCTCCGCCTCGGCGGGCAGGGCATCGGGGCGCTGGTCCTGCTTGTCGGCGCTTTTGGCCGTCGTGAAGATCAACCGCTGATCGGTCGGACTCCACAAGGGCGCGCTGACGGCGATCGTATCGGCGTCCGGTTGAAAGATTTTCGTCGGTTCCGCGCCTTCGGTTTCGACGACGAAGATGCCGTCGCGGCCGTGTTGAAACGCCACCTGCCGGCCGTCCGGCGCAAAGTGGATCGTGCGATCCTCGCGCACGCCGGCAGCGCAACCGGCGAGGAGAAGGGAAGCGAACAACGGCAACGACAATCGGCGCAACGCGGCAGACATGGCGAGTCCTCCGAAAGTTGATCGCACAACGAAACGGCGAATCCTTCTCCCCTACATGATCCATTCGCGGCGGCGATTATTCCCGTTTGCCATTGAACCTTTCCATTTATCGATCTGTCCTTGTTGCGATCGCGGAAGCGCCAACCAGGCTACGCGCGGCGGCAATCGACTTGTAGGATTCATTTAACCATTTATCCTCTCCATCTTGGGAAACAGACGCCATGATGACGCACTTGAGTCCGGCCCAGCAGAAAGCCTTCGATGTCCTGCAATACGCTCGGCCCATCGGCAACGTCTTCGTGCTGCACGGCGACGCCGGTATGGGCAAGACCACTGTGCTGCGCGAAGTCGAGCGCAGCCACGGCGGCGCGTTTCTGACCATGAACACCTTCCTCGACGCCATGCAGTCGAGACATCCTTTCGCTCTCGAAGAAACCTTCGAGCAATGGGTGCGGCAGGCATTGGAGCAACACGATTGCGTTCTCGTCGATGACCTTCATCTATTGCAAGGGGTCGTGGAGGGTTGCAGCTTCTATCCGCGTTCCAGTTTTATCAATATGCCGCTGACGACGCTGGCCGTGCTGGCTGAGCAGTCGAACAAGAAGCTCTATTTCGCTACCGCGGGACAAATTCCGCCGCCCTTGTTCGCGCGCTGTTACCGCGCCGCCCTCGGCAGCTTCGAGGTCGAGGACTATGCTTTTCTGTGCCGGCATTACCTCAACGACGCTGGAGCCGAGCGCTTCGATTATGCGAAAATCCACCGCTTTACCCCCGCCCTCAATGGCCATCAATTAAAAAACTCCTGCCTGTGGCTGCGGCGCGAGCCGGGCCTGACGACCGAGCGTTTCCTCGATTATCTGCGTTCGCAGCACCTAGCCAGCAACGTCGATCTCCGAGAAGTACAGCCGGTGTCGCTGCGCGATTTGCAAGGCGTGGACGGCGTCATCGACAGCCTGGAGGCCAACATCGTTTTGCCTCTGGAAAACGACGAGTTGGCCAGTGAGTTCGGCTTGAAACCGAAGCGTGGCGTTCTGCTGGCCGGCCCGCCGGGCACCGGCAAAACCACCGTCGGACGGGCGCTGGCGCATCGTCTCCAGAGTAAATTTTTTCTCATCGACGGCACCTTTATCTCCGGCTCGCGGGATTTCTATGGGCAAATTCATCGCGTTTTCGAGGAGGCCAAGCGCAATGCACCGGCCATACTCTTCATCGACGACAGCGACGTGATTTTCGAGAGCGGCGAGGAGTTGGGACTGTACCGCTACCTGCTGACGATGTTGGACGGTCTGGAAAGCGCCAGCGCGGCGCGGGTGTGCGTGATGCTGACGGCGATGGATGTCGGCAGTTTGCCGCCGGCGCTCATTCGTTCGGGGCGCATCGAACTGTGGTTGGAAATGCCGTTACCGAACGAAGCGGCGCGCGAACGCATCCTTGCTTCGCACATCGGCCAATCGTCCGTCCTAGCGGGACTCGATCTGACGGAGTTGGTTCGCGCCAGTGAAGGATTCACCGGCGCGGATCTCAAACGCCTCATCGAAGACGGCAAAAACCTGCTCGCCTATGATCGAGCGCGGCAGCAGCCGGCACGCCAAGCCCTCGCCTATTTTCTTGACGCGATCGAAACCGTGCGAACCAATAAGGAACGCTACGCCCAGGCCGAATCGCAAGCCCGCCAACAGCGGCCGACCCGCCCGGTTTACTATGATCTGGCCGGTGCCGGCCTGAGTTAAGGAGCCATTTCGACAGGCGAGCGGCCGATTGCCGATTGCAGAGATGCGGGCCGCCCGATAGACTTTGAAATGTGCTTCTCTCGCCCCCTTCAGCGGTGCGGTGAGCGCACGGTGCGGCGGACCATGGAACTCGTCAAACGCCATCTGGAAAAACGGATGCGGCGGAGTCAAGAGCCATGAAACCGGGCGACGAGGCAAATATCGATCGGCCGCCCGAAGCATCCGAAGCGGCGACGTTCGATCCCGAACCGCTGCTTTCCGCTTTTGAGCGAGCTTGGCAAGTCGGCGATACGCCGCCGATCCAAACTCTTCTGGAGCGGCTGCCGGCGGACTATCCCCCCACGGAGCCAGCCCGGCGGCGCTTGCTTGAGAAGATGGTCAAAATCGATCTGGAATACCGCTGGCGCGGCTCTGCGCCGTCCACCACCGATGACTTGCCGGCCCGACCGCTTTTGGAAGATTACCTCCGCTGTTTTCCCTTGCTGGGTTCGCGCGACGAATTGCCGTTGGAGTTGATCGGCGAGGAATATCGCGTTCGTCGAACCTGGGGCGACCGTCCCAAAGCCGAATCCTATTACGCTCGCTTCGCGGGGCATGACGGGCTGCCGTCGCTGTTGGCTCGCATTGACGCCGAGTTGGCCCAGAAAGCCGTGCAGACCACGCTGATGACGCAACCGCCGCGCGGGACGCCGAGCGCGGTGATTCCCGACGGCTATGAACTCCTCGGCGAACTCGGTCGCGGCGGCATGGGCGTGGTGTACAAAGCTCGGCAAGTCAGCCTCCATCGTCTCGTGGCCATCAAGATGATCCGCGCCGGCGACGAAGCTGGTCCCGCCGAACTGAAGCGCTTCCACACCGAGGCGGAAGCCGCCGCGGGCGTTCAGCATCCTCATGTCGTTCAGGTGTATGAGATCGGCGAGAAATTCGGCCAACCGTTCTGCGTCATGGAGTACGTCAACGGCGGCAGCCTGGCTCGCCGCTTGGCCGGCACGCCGCTGGAACCGCGCCGCCGCGCGCTTGCTGGAAACGCTGGCCGGCGCCGTGCAGGCCATCCACGATCAAGGCATCCTGCACCGCGATCTTAAACCCGCCAACATTCTGCTGCACGTCTCCAAACCCGACGATAGCGCTACCTTGACGCCAGACTTGTTACAATCGCCCGCTTTTGTGCCGAAAATCGGCGATTTCGGTCTGGCCAAACCGGCCGAAGCGGTCGGTTTGACGCAAACCGGCGTTATTCTCGGCACGCCCAGTTACATGGCTCCCGAACAAGCGGAGTCGCGGAGCGCGGCCATCGGACCCGCCACCGATGTTTATGGACTCGGCGCCATCCTCTACGAGCTGTTGACCGGCCGGCCGCCCTTCCGCGGCGTAACCATTTTGGAAACGCTGGAGCAAGTGCGCAACCGCGATCCGTTGCCGCCGCGCCAGCTGCAACCGGCCGTGCCGCGCGATTTAGAAACAATCTGTCTGAAATGTCTGCAAAAAGATCCGAGCAAGCGTTATGCCAGCGCTGCCGACTTGGCCGCGGATCTGCAGCGCTTTCGACTGAACCAACCGATCCAAGCTCGCCCGGCGGGGCGTTGGGAACGCGGCCTCAAATGGGCGCGGCGGCGGCCGGCGCTGGCAACCCTGGCCGCTGCCATCGTCCTCGCCATCGCCGCCGCCTTGGCCGGCGGCTTCACCTATACCCTGCACTTGCAAGCTGCTCGCGCGGAAACCGAACGGCAACGCCAACAAGCCGGACGCAATTATCGCAAGTCGCTGCAAGCGGTCGAGCAGATGCTCGTCCGCATGGGCGCAGAGCGCATGGAAGCGATACCGGGCACCGAGAAAGCCCAAGAAGAAGCGCTGACGGATGCCATCCGCTTGTATCGGGAATTGTTGGACGAACAAGAGCAGCCCGATCCCGATCTGTACGCGCGCTTGGGTTTCGCCCTCACCTACCTGGGCAATCGGCAGATGGCTCTGGGACGGCCGAAGGAAGCCGAGAAGAACTGTCGCCGCGGTATGGAACTGCTAGACAACCTGCCTGCCGATCTGCGCGACACACGCGCTTGTCAACATCAGTCGGCGTTCGCCCGCTACGTCCTCGGCAACCTTCTCACCGACAAAAACCAACGAACCGAGGCGGAACGGCTGTACCTGGAGGCGTGCGACATCCTGACAACGCTGGCAGACGACGACGATACGCGGGATCTTTTGAGCAGTTGTTACACAGGGCTAGGTATGCTGAGCAACTTGCCGGCTCAGAGTATGAAGTATAACCGTCAGGCGATGGAGTTGCGCGAACATTTGCATAAGAAAGACCCGGATAATTGGTATTACCGCAATTGCTTGGGCGTAAGTCTGTTCAATTTAGCCCGCAATTCCTTGCAGCTGGAACGCGCGGACGAAGCGGAAACGCTGTTTCAGCGCTGCATCGCTCTGTTGGAACCGTTCGTCGCGCGTACCGCAAAAGCGAACGACCAACCGGCCGCGCGCCTTCTCTCGCAGTCCACCCTCTTGCATTGTTACACGGGTTTGGGGATATTGTGGGCGGATCGCCGCAAAGCCGACAAATCCGAGTCGTTTTACCGCAAAGCAATCGCTGTCAGCGAAGAATTGGTCCGCCTCTACCCCGACCCAGCCCGGCGGGCGGAACTGGCGCAAGGCTACCTGGACTTGGGCGTCATGTATCAGATAAACGGCCAACGGCAGAAAGCGGAGGAAATGTATCGCAAGGCTGCCGCTATTCAGGAGGTGCTGGCACGATCTGCCGGACATCCCGTACCATCGTCTGCATCTGGCGGAAACGTATGGCAATCTCGCCCTGATGCTCGATAGCACGCATGGGGATGAATCGTTCGCCATTCTGCAAAAAGGCCGCGACATGCTGGAACCGCTGATGCGCGCTCATCCCGACGACCCGCGCTTCGCCAACGATTACGGCAATCTGTGCAACAATCAAGCGTTGGTGCTGTATTATCGCCGCGAACCGCGCAAGGCGCTGCCGTGGCACGATCGCGCCGTCGAGGTGTTGACCGCCGCCCATCGCCACCATCCCGCCGATGCTAGCTGTACTCATCGTTGCATGACCGCTCTGGGCGCGCGGGCGGTCACGTGGACGACCTTGGGAGAACACAAAAAGGCATTGGCCGATTGGGACCAACTGATGGAGGTCGTCGGTCCCGTGGAGGCGGACAAATATCACTGGCATCGCGCCACGACGCTGATTAAGTTGGGCGATCATCGCCAGGCCGCCGAAGACATCGACAAAGCGCTGCGCCGTCGCGGTATTTCCGACGACGAGCGCTACAACTGCGTGTGCCTTCTCTCCCATACACTGGCGACAGCCTTGAAAGATCCGCATCTGGCCAAGGAGGAACGCACCAAGGCTGCGGATCGCTACGCGGCGCGAGCGCTGGAGGAATTGACGCAGCTGCAACGCAAGGGCTATTTCCGCGATCCCAAAAATTGGCTGCAATTCGGCACCGATGAGGATCTCGCCGCGCTGCGCGAGCGAGACGATTTCAAGCGCTGGTGCCGCAAACGATCGGAGCAATGAGGAAATCGCCGATCAATAATTCAACCCTGGAACGGCCACGCCTCGATCCTCCGCGCAGCGAATCGCCTCCTCATATCCGGCATCGACGTGGCGCAGCACGCCCATACCGGGATCGCTGGTCAGCACGCGCTGCAAACGCATTGCCGCTTCGGCGCTGCCGTCGGCGACGACGACCATGCCGGCGTGCAGGCTGTAACCGATGCCGACGCCGCCGCCGTGATGCACGCTCACCCAGCTTGCGCCGCAGGCCGTGTTGATAAGGGCGTTGAGGATCGGCCAATCGGCGATGGCGTCGGAGCCGTCGCGCATGCCTTCGGTCTCGCGGTTGGGCGAAGCGACCGAGCCGGCGTCGAGATGATCGCGGCCGATGACGATGGGCGCTTTCAATTCGCCGCGCGCCACCATGTCGTTGAAACGCAAACCGAGTTTCGCTCGTTCGCCGTAACCCAGCCAGCAAATGCGCGCCGGCAAGCCCTGGAAATGCACGTGCTCGCGCGCCAATTCGATCCAGCGCGCCAGCGATTCATCGTGTGGAAACGTCTCCAAAACGGCGCGATCGGTGCGGTAGATGTCTTCCGGGTCGCCGGACAGAGCGACCCAGCGGAAGGGTCCGCGTCCCTCACAGAATAACGGACGGATGTACTCCGGAATGAAACCGGGGATGCGGAAGGCGTCGCTCACGCCCGCCTCGACCGCCTGGGCTCGGAGGTTGTTGCCGTAATCGAACGTGACAGCCCCGCGCGCTTGCAGAGTCGAGCATCGCCCGAACTTGGATACCGATGGACTCGATCGCTCGCCGCACGTACTCGGTCGGCTGCTCGCGCCGTAGTCGATCGAGATCCTCGCCGGGCGAACGCGGCAGCGGAACATAGCCGTTGAGCGTGTCGTGAGCGGAAGTCTGATCGGTCAGCACATCCGGCACAAGGCCGCGCCGCACCAGCTCCGGCAACACTGCTGCCGCATTGCCGAGCAGACCGACCGACAGCGCCCGCCCGCCCTGCGTCGCTTCCAGCAACCATCCGAGCGCTTCGTCGAGATTATCACTTTTGCGATCCAGATAGCCGCTTTGCAGACGACGCTCGATGCGCTCGGCATTGACCTCGACGCCGAGAAAGGCGGCGCCGTTCATGGTCGCGGCCAACGGCTGCGCTCCGCCCATGCCGCCGAGTCCGGCGCTGACGACGAGACGGCCCGCCAAACTGCCGCCGAAGTGTCGGCGAGCGCAGGCGGCGAACGTCTCATAGGTGCCCTGCAAAATGCCCTGCGAACCGATGTAGATCCAACTGCCCGCCGTCATCTGGCCGAACATGGTCAGCCCCATCGCTTCGAGCCGGCGAAATTCCTCCCACGTCGCCCATTTCGGCACGAGCAGACTATTGGCGATTAGCACGCGCGGCGCCATGTCGTGCGTGCGGAGAACGCCGACCGGCTTTCCCGATTGCACCAGCAGCGTCTCGTCGTTCTCCAGTTTACGCAGCGCAGCGACGATGGCGTCAAACGCTTGCCAACTTCGGGCGGCGCTGGCCGGAGCCGCCGTAGACGACGAGGTGATCGGGATCCTCGGCGACTTCGGGATCGAGATTATTCATCAGCATGCGCAGGGCGGCTTCCTGTACCCAGCCCTTGCATGTCCGCTCGGGGCCGCGGAGCGCGGATGGGATGGGGGGGGTGAGGTATCGCAAGGATCGTCATAGGTGAACCCCTCACTTCCATTCGCTAAGTCGATTCTTGCCCGTCAGGTTATCGGCGGTTGGGGTGGGTGCCAACCGGCGCTCACCCACTGCCGCCGGACCATCACCGCGATGACGTTGTTGAGTTGCAGACAAACGACGGTGGCCCGACCGCAAGGAGTTCGCCCAAGGATGCGTGTGCCGTCCTCGCTCCAGGTAAAGTGATCGGACCAACGCTGCCGCCGCGGATTGAAGAGCGAAACACGCCTCCCCGTCTGGGGATCGATTCCTTCCGTTTGGGCATTCTTGTAGTTATTGCAGAGCCGGCAGGCCAGCCAGAGATTTTCCTCGTCGTCCGAGCCGCCCTGGGCTTGGGGCATGATGTGTTCGATCTCTAGCCAACCCCACACAAGCCGCTGAGGAGCCAAGCAATAACCACAACGATCCTTAGCCTGTGCTCGCACGCGCCGGCGGACTTCCTCCTCCATGCGATCCTCGCTCAGGGTTGTAAAGGCGGCCGCAACCCCCGGCGCACGGATTCGCGCAGCGCCTGAGCCTTCCGCAAGAGTCGCGCCTGATAGACTTCCATCAACGCCGTCAGTTCAGGGCGTTGGATCTCCGTCAAGGTTCCCGCCTGTTGGTGGTTGAGCAATTCACTGAGGCGGTGATCGTCCGTCGCCGAAAAGCCGTCCTCATTGGCCGCCGCCAGCACGCGCTCGTCCGACCACCCGGTCAGATCTTCATCCAGTATGGACGATGTACCCAAAGGGCGTAAGGATAATTCAATCGTTTCCGCGAGCAGTTGGTTTACAGAGCGGCCCGTGCAGCGTGCCAGCTGTTCGGCGCGCTGCAAGACCTCGCTAGGTAGCGTGACGGTAATTTGATCTGCCATATCATTCTCTCGCGCTGGAGATCGGTTGACTCCTCCTCACGATATCCTTGACATAATCTACACACAAGAGAGGACTGCTATTCGGAGATCCCTTATTTGATGGCCAAGTCCACTGGCTTGACGCCCTTCTTGTAACCATTTCCCCGAAAGGGCAACGGCTTGTATTCGCCGACAAGCTCCACATTCGATTTGGCCGCGATCTTGTCTTCCATGCCGACGGCCCAGTACGCGGCATTGACGAGCAAACGCCGCAGTCCTTCGCTTTGGAGATCCTGCGATGCTCCCATTGTCGTCGTGAAAACACGGCCGGTTTTGCCGGCGGCGCTTTCGTAGGTTTTGGTCCAGGCAATCGGCATCATCGGATCGTTTTTCTTGCCTTGGACGGGTGGATCGGTCGGCTTCATGCCGGTAAGCACTTGGCCGAGGACGAGCGGTTTGCAATCACTGCCCAAGTGAACCTCGTAAACGTCCGTCGTCCCCCAAATGTCGCCGTCTCGGATGCCGCGCAGAATGGGATTGTCCTTCTCTCGCTCGACGATAATTCCGCGCGTGCTTTCCTTGCCGTGATGGCCCCAATGATTGACCCAGGTTTCGCCGAGAATGTGCCGGCCGAAGCCGCCCTTCCACTCCTTGCCGCTTCGCCACGAGTATTTCGCGTAGGTCTTGCTTTTGAGGTCGAAAGCATGCGTCGCCGTGCGCAGGCCGATGATCGGCCGGCCCGAATCGACGTATTCGACGATGTGCTTCATCTGCTCGTCGGGCAGCTTGCGGAAGCGCGTGAAGAGGATCATCAGATCGGCGTTCTTGCAGCGCTTCCAGACCGGGGATGTTGTCGGTCTTGTTGGGGTTGATCGTGCCGTCCTTGGGGTCGATGGCGAACAGAACGGTGCATTTGAAACCGTGATGCTTGGCCAGGATTTTGCCGAGTTGCGGCAGCGCTTCTTCGGAACGATACTCCTCGTCGCCGCTGACGAGGACGATGTGCTTGCCCTTGCCGGGTCCATCGGAACCTTCGTAAACGACCCACGGATCATCGGCTAAGGCGGATGACAAGGTGACAAGGTGACAAGGTGACAAGGTGAACACCAAAACCAAGCATCGCCTAATCCAGCGGGGCCACATCGTCCGTTTCATCCTGTCTCTCCCCTTCATGTCACCTTGTCACCTTGTCACCGTGTCACTTTTTCAACTCCGCAGGCACGGGCGACTGCACTTTGCCGGTGGCGCACCACTCGATGCCGCGGATCATCAACGCCTGAAAGCCGGGACTCCGCATCGCCGCCACGTCATGGCCGAGGACGTTCTCGCAGACGCGGCCCTTGCCGTAATGCGCCACCCACACCACCGGCTCATGCTTGCCGGTGTTCTTGGGATAATCGGGACGCTTTTCGGAATACGCCGTGGCCAGCACCACACTGTCGGGAAACATCACCGAGTTCTGATATAGTTCATCGTTGCTGTGACGAAATTCATCCGGCATGCCCTCGGTGATGGGGTGATCCTTCTTACGAATGGTGACGGTGAATTCGTGCCGTTTGTCGTGGTTGCCTTTTTTGCGCCAGCCGCCGGCGATGATGCGCTCGAACTCCTTGTCGAAATCGCTGTCGCCGACGAACGCCGCGGAAGAGAAGTGATACACCAGCAACCCTTTGCCGCCCTTAACGGCATCGGCGAACGCTTTCTTGTTTTCCTCCGACCAGCGCGTCTCCGGCCCGCCCTGCCGTGTATCCTTGTAATTGAGCAGCAGCACATCGTATTTGGCCAGATTGTCAGCCGTCAGATCCTCGTGCGGCGTTTTGGTTACGTCCACTTTCATGCCGGCTTTACGGAGAAGATCCTCAAGGAATGCGGTCGTCGCCTTCCAGTCGTGGGCGCCGACCTGGTCGCCGGTGATGATGAGAACCTTGATCTCTTTCTTGTCCTCGGCGGCGAAGCCGCAAAGAACCAGAGCCATCAGCGCCGCGCGCTCGTCACGAACAATCGTCGCATCATGTTGGGTACTCCGTGGAGAGAGGGTGATTTCCGTTACCAGATTACAACGGGTTTGGGGTTGAGTTTGCCGCGCGCCTCGTCCTGGGGGGCCGGGAACGCCTTGAAGAATTCCGGTGTGTTGTACAGGGGGCCGAGGACGCGGAAACGCGCCGGCGAATGATAATCCGTCCGCACTTGACGGCGCAGAAACTCATTGCGGACGGCGGCGCGCCAGAGCATGGCGTAGGACAAAAAGAAACGCTGCTCGACCGTAAAGCTGTCGATCTTCGCCGGCGCCGGCTTGCCCTTCAGCGTCTTTTGAAAAGCGAGATAGGAGATTTTAAGACCGCCCAAATCCGCGATGTTCTCGCCCAGCGTCATCTCGCCGTTGATTTTCAGATCGTCGATGGGAACGTAACGGCTGTACTGCTCGGCGATCTGGGCGGCGCGTTCCTTGTAAGTGCGGGCGTCTTGCTGCGTCCACCAGTCGCGCAGGTTGCCGTCGGCGTCGAACTTACGGCCTTGATCGTCGAAACCGTGCGTCAGTTCGTGGCCGATCACCATACCGATGGCGCCGTAGTTGACCGCATCGTCGGCCTTGGGATCGAAGAAGGGTGGTTGCAGAACGCCGGCGGGAAAGACGATTTCGTTGAGACTGGGATTGTAGTAGGCGTTGACCGTCGGCGGCGTCATCTCCCATTGCGTGCGATCGACCGGCTTGCCGATTTTGCCTAGATCGTAGCGCGTCTGAAACTCGTTGGCTTGCATCACGTTCAGGGCGTATACGTCGCGGTCCACGGCCAAGCCGGAGTAATCGCGCCACTTGACGGGATAGCCGATCTTCACTGCCATGGCATCGAGTTTGCGCAGCGCTTCCTCACGGGTCTTGGGCTGCATCCAATCGAGCTTGGCCAATCGTTCCCGCAGCGTGTCTTTGAGGTTGGCCACCAGCGCCTCGGCCTTGTTCTTGGCCTCCGGCGGGAACGCCTTCTCGACGTAGAGTTGGCCGAGCGCTTCGCCGAGCAGATGATCGGTGGACTGCACGATACGCTCCCAGCGCGGCAGGTTGCGCGGCGTGCCGGTCAACACGGTGCCCTTGAAATGGAAATCCTCCTCGACGAACGGCGAACTGAGCTTGTCGGCATAACTGTTGAGCAGTTTCCAGCGCAGATATACTTTCCAGTCGTCCACCGGCGTGTTGACGAGCATTTGGCCGACCTCTTTGAGGAAGTCCGGCTGGGCGACGGTCAGTTCCTTCAAATCGCCAAGTCCCAGCGCTTGGAAGTACGGTTTCCAAGTGACGCCGGGCGTTTCCTTCTCCATGTCGGCGACGCTCATCAGGTGGTAATTGCGATGCGGATCGCGGAGATCGACCTTCGCCCGCGACGCCTTGGCCAGTTGCGTCTCGAAAGCCAACACCGTTTTCGCCTCGCGCTCGGCCTCTTCGTGCTTGTCGCCGAGCAACGCGAACATCTTCGTCATGTGAACGATAAATTCGCCGCGGATCTTTTTGAGCCGGTCGTCATCCTTGAGATAATAATCGCGGTCGGGCAAGCTGAGTCCACCCTGGGAAAACTCGGCGATGACACGGCGGCTGTCCTTCAAATCGGGCGTCGAAGCGAAATCGAAGGCGGCGAAGGAGCGAACCGTGTGCAGGCGAGCCAGGGCTGGCAGCAAATCCTTCGCTTCCTTGACGGCGGCGAGGCGTTGCAGCTCGCTTTGCAACGGCCCCACGCCCTGCTCCTCGATTTTTTTTTCGTCCATGCCACTGCGATAGAAGGCGCCAACCTTGCCGCGGATGCCGTCCTTGGGGGCGTCCTTATCACTAGCCGCCTCATCGAGTATTTTGCGCAGCTGCTGCCGATTGTGCTTGGCCAAGAGAGTGAACACGTAGACAGCGGGGCGATCCGCGGGGATGTCCGTATCGGCGATCCATTTGCCGTTGGCGTACTGGTAGAAGTCCTCCCACGGTTTGCGGGCGGAATCCATGCCGGCCACGTCGATGCCGCGCCAGAAGCGCGGTTCTTTCGACTTGGCTTCTTCGGCGCGCGTCAGTGCGAGGACCAAGAGCGGTAAAAGAGGCAAAAGCGGTAAACAGCGGCGAATCGTCACGATGTCCCTCCGTTCGATTTCGTTTAGCCGCGAGCCGAAGGCGAGCGCGTTCGCGCTCGCCTTCGGCTCGCGGCTAAACGAGATCGGCTCCCAGGCGCGATTGTATTGGACGGAAGGTTGGCCGCAAGGAGGAGATCGGTTCGCAGCGGCATCGGTCTGGGCAATCCGGGTAGCAGCGGGAACGGAAAATATGGTAAGGTTTACTTCGGAAGGGATGAGAGCCTTCTGCCTGAGGGCGTTGCCTCTCCCAACCCGCGCTGGGATTTTGTGCCCTATGGGCATTAGACATGGATGTTCGTCCTCCCCAAAGCTGAGGAGGTTGCTCGTGCTAGGATTGAAACGCTACGGAACCAGAGTCGCCCGTTGGTCTGGCCTCTTTGTTCACAGCCCGGTTTCGGTGCGACGGCCCTTCATCGCTTCGCTGGCCGGCGCTTTGCTGGGGATAATGCCAGCAACGGCTACCGAGCCAAAGACGGAGACACCGCCCTCGGCCGCGGCGGAGATCGGTATTACCGGCGCCCTGGTGATTGTCGGCGGCGGTGATTTACCCAATGCCATCCGCGATCGCTTTATCGAACTCGCCGGCGGCAAAGAGGGCAAGTTGGTCGTCATTCCCACCGCCAGCGAACTCGCCGACCGCGACAGCGACCGCATGCGTCGAAGCTGTTCGTACTGGCAAGGACAAGGGTTGAAATCGGTGCAGCTGCTGCACACCTTGGACCAGAAAAAGGCCAACGATCTCTCGTTTGTCAAACCGTTGACGGAGGCGACGGCAGCTTGGCTGAGCGGCGGCGACCAGGTGCGGCTTGGCCAATGCTTATCGCCATACGGCTGTCGAGAGGGAATTGCGGAATCTGTTGCAGCGAGGCGGCGTCATTGGCGGCACCTCGGCCGGCGCTTCGGTCATGAGTTCCATCATGATAACCGGCGGCAATCCGCAAGCGCGGGTAGGCAAAGGTTTCGGCATCCTGCCGGACGTGGTCATCGATCAGCACTTCCAGAACCGCAAACGGCAGAACCGCTTGCGCAGCGTGCTGGCGGAGAATCCGCGCTACATGGGCATGGGCATCGACGAGGAGACGGCGGTGGTGGTGCATGGCCATAAGTTCAAGGTGATGGGCAAGGCTAACGTGTCGATTTACCTGTCGCCTTCGCCACGCGATCAGGATGCCGTCCAGTTGCTGAAGTCCGGCGAGGAAGGCGATTTCCTTCAACTCAGCCGTCGTATGCTGACGCGATTCAAACCGGCCGCAGACAGCAAGCCGGTGGCGGCCCAAGCGAGCCGAGCCACCACACCGTAGAAAATGCCCAATCTCCAATCCCAAATCTCCAATTCCAAAACAGAATATTTGGGATTGGAGATTTGGCATTTACATTGGAGGGACGGATCAGGAAAGAGCCTGGAGAATGGCCTCGACATCGTAAACGCAGCCGCCCCACGTTCCACCGCTGACGCGCTGGAGCGCGGCCCACAGCCGCGTATCCGCGGGCAAATCGACATCGGGCTGCAAGTCCGCACGCGGTTGCCGCCGGGCCAGCAGGCGCGTTCCTTCCTCCACGCCGAACAGCCGTTCACCCTCGCCGACAAGATCGATACTGCCTTCCAATCGATTGCGGTCGATGACAATTTGGATGCGGTCGCCATCACGCACCTTGCCGATGGGACCGCCCGCCAACGCTTCCGGCCCAATGTGGCCGATACACGCTCCCGTCGAAACGCCGGAAAAACGCGCATCGGTCAGCACCGCCACCTGCTTGCCGAAGCTGAGATGCTTCAACGCCGAAGTGATCTGATAAATTTCCTCCATTCCCGCTCCCATTGGTCCACGACAGATGAGTACGAGGACATCGCCGGGCTGGATGCGGCTCGCTGTCGTGGCTTTTGATGGCGGCGATGGCCGACTTCTCGCTGGTGAAGACGCGCGCCGGGCCGATTTTGCGATAAACGCCATCGGCATCGACCACGCTCGGATCGATGGCCGTACTCTTGATGACAGAACCTTCCGGCGCCAGGTTGCCGCGCGGAAACGTCACCGTCGAAGTCAGGCCGCGCTGCCGCGCTTGTTCGGGACTCATAATAACGGTATCGGGATCGATGCCGTCCTTCTGCCGCAGCACTTCTCGCAGCCGTCGCCGGCGCTCGGAATGTTCCCACCAGTCGAGTACGCGGTCGAGCGGTTCACCGCTGACCGTCAAGCAGCCGCCATCGAGCAGCCCCAGACGCCGCAAGTGCAGCATGACCTCCGGCACACCGCCGGCCAAGAAGACGCGCACGGTCGGATGGCCGATGGGACCGTTCGGCAGCGCATCGACCAAGCGCGGTACACGGCGATTGACGTTGATCCAATCCTCGACAGTCGGCCGGCGCAGGCCGGCATGGTAGGCGATGGCCGGGATGTGCAGCAGCAGATTCGTCGAACCGCCGAAGGCGGCGTGAACCACCATCGCATTGCGCACGGCAGCATCCGTGAGAATGTGACGAATGTGGACTTTACGGGTCTGCAATTGGGCGGTAGCGCGGGCAGAGCGGCGAGCCATGTCGAGCCAGATAGGTTGGCCGGAGGGCGCGAGAGCGGAGTGCGGCAGTGACAAGCCAAGCGCTTCACCGACGACCTGCGCCGTCGCCGCCGTGCCGAGGAACTGGCAACCGCCGCCCGGCGAAGCACAGGCGCGACAGCCCATCTCCGCCGCCTCTTGCAAACTGATTTGCCCATGCGCGAAGCGCGCACCGATGGTCTGGATCTTACCGGCGTCCTCGCCCTGCGTTGGCGGCAGCGTCACGCCGCCCGGTATCAAAACACAGGGCAAATCGTGCATCGACGCCAAGGCCATCATCATCGCCGGCAATCCCTTGTCGCAGGTGGCCACGCCGATCACGCCCCGCCGTGTCGGCAGCGAACGGATCAAGCGCCGCAGCACCATCGCCGCATCGTTGCGATAGGGCAGACTGTCCATCATGCCCGTCGTGCCCTGCGAACGTCCATCGCATGGATCGGTGCAGAAGCCGGCGAAGGGAATGCAACCCAGCGTCCGCAGTTCTTCCGCCGCTGCTTTCATCAGCAAACCGACTTCCCAATGGCCGGTGTGATAGCCCAGCGCGATCGGCGTGCCATCGGCGCCGCGTAGACCGCCGGACGTGCTGAGTAAGAGAAACTCGCGCCGGCCCAACTCGCTCGGCGTCCAGCCCATGCCGACATCTTGTGTCCAGCCGAAGAGATCGCCGCTCGGTGCTTCGCGCAGCAGTTCCTCAGTCAATGGCAGGCTGCCGGCGGGACCGGCAGCCGT
Source organism: uncultured Planctomycetota bacterium (assembly GCA_963835245.1). Lineage (GTDB taxonomy): Bacteria > Planctomycetota > Planctomycetia > Gemmatales > Gemmataceae > JAJPHU01. The sequence continues at coordinate 600,203 of CAWIEZ010000007.1, read as the reverse complement.
GGTTTGTACGTCGAACAAGGAGGGATCGGACTCCACGAGGGGAGAGAAGTCGGTAGCGGCGCTGGGTGGCATGGTAGTTCTCGATTAGAGTGCGTCGGGGGTGCTAATGGTTGTCGATTCGGGCGGCAAGCTAGTAATGATTCCCGTCGATTTTTCTTGTGATTGAGCGATTCCTTTCTGATACTGCTGGGCGAGAGCGAGGAACTCCTCAAAGTGCTGCTGATCGCGGAAGGCGCGGCGAGGTATTGTTATAGCAACGGTTCTCGTGATGCACAGGAAAATATGTTTGTTCGTCTCGCCAATATGCCAGACTCGCGACCATTCATATATGGATGTGGAGGCTCGTGAAATGACGCGAATTTCATCGGAAGAAAGAATTATTCGAATGTCTCGGATTGTCCATTCACTTCGCGGATCTTCGCATTGTGCTTTATGAATTGACCGATTCATACACGCTCGCCACCAGCCTTGTCCAAGTGCTGACACAAGGCATCCGATGAGCAGGCCCATCCCAAAAGTAAAGAAGCCTTCACCTTGGAAAAAGAGGCCCGCGAACAGCATTCCTCCCCATATCCCGACGATCAAAATCCCCAACACGCCGAGAGAGGCCATCAGGGAGGGATGCGTTTGCGCGCTTCGTAGCTTTCGGTGATAGCGCGCGAACGCTTGGAAATCATCCGGCCTCAGGGTGTATTCAACTTCCATAGCAGTTCCTCAAATACCATACGTGTGCAGCCTGGTGGCTCCCATTCGCTTCGGCGGCGTAGGTCAGGTTTTCCAGCCTGACACGGCGGCGTAGGTCAGGTTTTCCAGCCTGATGGTCAGGCTGGAAAGCCTGACACGGCGGCGTAGGTCAGGTTTTCCAGCCTGACACGGCGGCGTAGGTCAGGCTTTCCAGCCTGATGGTCAGGCTGGAAAGCCTGACCTACGGAGTTGTCTCCGGCGCAAGGGTTGACCGATCGGCCAAGCGGTACGACGGCTCGCGGACGACCACGGCCAATCTTCTGGACGACGGCACAATGCCGCTTTTACGGGATTGTTCTCAATGTAGGTGATGATCCGTATCACCTCCTCCTCATCCCTCGCCCAATGATCGTACGATTCGTCCTGCCAAAAAGTGCGGCCATGACAATTCTGAAGAGCGTTGATTCGGTGAGCCGTGAAGCCTTTGATTCCTTGAGTGATGCGCGACAGCTCCCAGTGCGGCGTCAGCAAGACGTGGACGTGATTGCCCATCACCACGAATGCGAAAAGATCATAACGCTCCCGTACACCAAATAAGAGAGAATCGACCACGACTTCGGCCGCGAGAGGATCGCGGAGTTGTAACGGCCCGGCGGTCGCCCCATCGAGAAAACGATCCTCAAGGACGAACAGAATCTTACTGTGCCGTCGCTTCCGTTCGGCAGCAGACTCGCCTTCTCGCAACGGTTCACGCTCTAGGCATTGCCGCTCGCACTGCAACTGTACGAGAACGTCCTGCGGTAATGCCCCCTTTAGGTTCCAGGTCAAGAAAATCGGAAATCCAGCGGGAACTTGATGGGGGAGATGGCGATGATATGATTCCCTCATGACGACGCCTCACGGGAGAAAGTCAGGCTGGAAAGCCTGACCTACGGCTGACGTCAGGCTGGAAAGCCTGACCTACGGCTGACGTCAGGCTGGAAAGCCTGACCTACGGCTGGCCGCTCAGCTTCTCACGATATTACAAGGGGGATGGCCAATCAAACCAAATCCGCCACCATCAGATCATTCAAACAACAACCGTTGCGTCCCGCCCGGTCGCCGAAATGCGGACGTGGACAGACTCGGAAAGTGATTGCCAATTCCCGCACGGCGGCATCCCAGTGCGAACAAGCCGGCGATTTGCTCGGCCAGCACGCCCTCTCCCCGCATGCGCGAACCGAAGCGCGCATCGTTAATCGATCCGCCGCGTAGATCGCGCAATCTCGATAATACCTTATCGCAGCGCTCCGGGTAGTGCTGTCGCAGCCACTGCTCGAAGAGCGGTCCCAGCCCATGCGGTAGCCGCAGCAACACATAGCCTGCACACACTGCCCCCGCTTTCGCCGCTGCTGCGAGGATGGCCGGTATCTCATGATCGTTCAATCCCGGAATCACCGGCGCCGTCAAGACGCCGACCGGCACGCCGGCCCGTGTCAATGTTTCAATGGCGTCCAGCCGTCCGGCGGGTTGCGTGGCGCGCGGCTCCATGTGCCGCGCCAATTCGCCGTCCAGCGTGGTGATCGACACGAACGCTGCCGCTGCCTGGTGCTGGGCCAGCTCCGCCAATAAATCACTATCGCGGCAGATGAGGTGATTCTTCGTGACGAGGCCCACGGGATTGCGGAACTCAGCGAACACTTCCAGACAGCGCCGCGTTAGGCCGAGACGACGCTCGATCGGCTGATACGGATCGGTGACGCCGCTCATCGACACGACTTGCGGTTGCCATTTCGCCGCCGACAATTCCTTACGCAACAGCGCCGGCGCGTCCTCCTTGACGAGAATCTTCGTCTCGAAATCCAGCCCCGCCGAGAAGCCCAGATACTCGTGTGTCGGACGAGCGTAGCAGTACACGCAGCCATGCTCGCATCCCCGATAGGGATTGATGCTCACCTCGAAACCGACATCGGGACTATCGTTCCGCGTGAGGATGGAGCGAGCGTGATCGCGGTAGAAACGCGTGGCAGGGGACGGTGCTTCCTCCAGCGAGAGGATCTCGTCGCGTTCGTAGTGGATCAACTCGAAGCGATTGGCTGGATTGCCTGAAAGCGCCGCGGCCGCGAATGGGTTCCAATTCTGATTCCATGTTTCGCTCTCCCTCCGAAGCATCTTGATCGTAAGAGGGTGTCCGCCGATGAGGTCGGGCTGCGCGTCACCTGGAAAACAGATTACTGTACTGAAGAACAGTACACAAGCTCAGCAGAGCAATTCGGCCTTTTTTGTTCAACCGTTTAGGCGAGATGGAATGCTTCCTTAAGACATGCAAGCGCCTCTTCTCCGCGCGCGCGATCGACGACGACGCTGATGCGCACCTCGCTCGTGTTAATCATGCTGATGTTGATGCCGCGCTGCGCCAGCGCGCCGAACATACGGCGGGCGACGCCGGTGTGCGTGCGCATGCCGACGCCATGCACGAACAGTCGAGCAATGCCGGCGTCAGCGGCGACGCGCGTGGTCGCATCGAGTGGGCCAACCACTTCGCGCGTCACGGTCAGCGCACGCTCGAGGTCGGCCTGCGGCACGCTGAACGATAATTCGGTGCGGCCGGCCGCCAAGTTTTGCACGATCATGTCCACGACGATGCCGGCGGAGGCGACGGCCTGAAAGACACGCGAACAATAGCCCGGCTGGTCCGGTAAACCGAAGATGGTAATGCGGCCCTGATCGGTGGCCAACAGCACGTCGCTAACGACGATGTCTTCCATGCTGGCCAACTGCTGCGTCAAAGCGGCGAGATCGCGGCCCGGCTGCGCGGCGGGGTTTATCCCCGCCGTGCCGGGACGGCGCTGAAACTGTGGATTGCCCTTGCCGCCGGACTGGCCGGCGCCGGACGCGCTTGACCCAGACCAAACGCCTGATGCACCGCGCGCAACGCCTTGACGCCCTCAGTGCGGCTGACCAGCACGGATATCTTGATGTCGGCCGTCGTAATCATTTTCATGTTGACGTTCTCGGCCGCCAGCGCCGCGAACATGCGCTCGGCCACGCCGGTATGCGTGCGCATGCCGGTGCCGACGATCGATACTTTGCTGACCTGCTCGTCGAACTCGATGGACGCGCCCAACTCGGCGGCCAAGGGCCGCAGCGCGTTCAGCGCCGCCGGCAGTTCGTTGCCAAGTACCGTGAAGCCGATCGCCGCCCTGCCGCCGGAACCGACGTTCTGCGCGATCATGTCCACGACGATGTTGTGATCGGCCATCGCCGCGAAGACGCGATGACTGATGCCCGGCTGATCCGGCACGCCGTTGAGCGACACGCGCGCCTCCTCGCGGCCCAGCGCGGCGCCGCAGACGACCACGTCGCGCATCCACTCCGCCTCCGGCACGATCCACGTTCCCTCCACGTCGCTGAATGAGGAACGCACCTGAATGGGCACATCGAATTTCTTGCCGAACTCGATGCTGCGCGAGTGCATGACGCCGGCGCCGACGCTGGCCAACTCCAACATCTCGTCGTAGCTGATGGAGTCCATCTTCCGCGCTTCCGGTACGACGCGCGGATCGGTGGTGTACACGCCGTCCACGTCGGTGTAAATCTCGCAGCCCACGTCGCCGTTCGCTTCTTGGGCAGGATCGTGTTTCATAACAGCGGCCAGGGCGACGGCGGTGGTATCGGAGCCGCCGCGGCCGAGCGTGGTGATGTTCCAATTTTCGTCGATGCCCTGGAAGCCGGCGACAATGACGATCTGTCCCTCGGCCAACGCTTGCCGCATACGGGCCGTCGAGATGCTCTTGATGCGCGCCTTGGTGTGCGTGCTGTCGGTGACGATGCCGACCTGAGCGCCGGTGAAGCTGATGGCGCGTTCGCCGAGCGTTTGAATGGCCATCGCCATCAGCGCGATGGAGATTTGCTCGCCGGTGGACAAGAGCATGTCCATCTCGCGGGCCGGCGGCTGCTCGGTGATCTCCTTGGCCAAATCGATCAGATCGTCGGTAGTGTCGCCGCGGGCGCTGACGACGACGATGACTTGATTGCCCTCTTGCTTGGCACGGATAGCACGCCGCGCCGCCGCCATGATGCGCTGAGCATTCGCCACACTGGTGCCGCCGAATTTTTGCACGACCAAGCGCAAGGATAGATCTCCTCAATCGTTTAGCCGGCGAACCGGCAGCGTTAGCTGCCGGGTTTTGGCCCACCCGGCAGCGTTAGCTGCCGGTTCGCCGGCTAAACGGAACGATTGTCAATACGTTCTTTGTAGTTGACCGCCATTCACGCGGCAGCGCGGCGCCGCCGCGCCGGAATGTCGAACAAGCTGAACACATCGTCTTCCGTCAATCCCAACGTCGGCGGCGGGCCGTTCTGCTCGATCAGTTCGTTGAACAACTGGCGTTTTTTCTCCAGCACTTCGTGGATACGCCCCTCGATGGTGCTTTGGCTGATGAAGCGCGTCACGAACACCGTCGATTTCTGGCCCAGCCGATGGGCGCGATTGATGGCCTGATCCTCAACCGCCGGGTTCCACCAGCGATCGAACAAAAATACGTAATTGGTGAATTGCAAATTCAGTCCCACGCTGCCGGTGCCGTAGCTCATCAGAAGAACGTGCTTGTGCGGATCGCTCTTGAAGCGATCGAGAATAGCCTGTCGTTCCTTGTGCGGCACTTTGCCGTGATACTGCATGGGACCGAACTCGCGCAAAGCCTCAGCCAGAAACTCCAGCGGCTCGACCCACTGCGAGAAGACGATGGCCTTACGTCCGCTCTCCGCCACCTCGGCCAGATCGGCCAGCAATCGTTCCAGCTTGTGCATCTGCTTGGTGCGTGGATCGAAATTGCATATCTGCTTGAGGCGCAAGACCAACTCGAAAACGTGCTGCACCGTGATGGTATCGCCCAAGGCGTTCAGATGAATGACGCCGTCTTTCTCGGCGAGATTGTAGGCTTCGCGCTGCGCCGGCGTCAGTTCCACCTCGGTATCGCGGATGATGCGCGGCGGCATGTCGGCGGCCACTTCTTCTTTCGTCCGCCGCAGGATGCAATCGCAGGTCAGCGCCGGCAGTTGACGAGCCGGCGTCTCCGGCGGCAGACGACCGGGATCGACGAAGGAGAAAATGTTCACGAGATCCTCGATACGGTTCTCCACGGGCGTGCCGGTCATGGCCCAGCTGCGGCGTCGGTGCAGGGTGCGCACCGCTTGCGCCGTCTTCGATTCCTTGTTCTTGATCCGCTGCGCCTCATCGAGAACAACCACGTCGAAGCGAACTTTCTCATCGCCCACTTCAACGGCGTCGCGCGTCAGCAGTTCATAATTGACCAATTTCAGAGGGCAATTGGAGACGTACCAGATAGCACGCCGCGTTTGTGTATCGCCGGCGATGACTTCAAAAGGCACATCCGGCGCCCACATGCGCAGCTCGCGCGTCCAATTGATGACCAGCGGCTTGGGACAAACGACCAGGGCGTTGCGGATCAGGCCGGCGTGGAAGAGCAGACGCAGGGCGATGATGGTCTGCATCGTTTTGCCCAGCCCCATCTCGTCGGCGAGCAGGGCGGCGTCGCGCGGCATCAAGAAGGCGATGCCCCGCAGCTGATAGTCATACGGCTTGAAGGGCAGCGATACTTGTTTATTGGCGAAGATGTCTTCCAGCGACGGTTGCAACAGATACAGCAAGCGGTCCTTAAACTGGAGCGTCTCGCGCGGCGGATGCAGCTTGGTGCGGGCTACTTTACCTAGAAGTGCTTGCTCGGCGGCTGGAGCGAAGGCCGCTTCCGGTTCGTGTTCCAACTGCGCCAGCCGCGGTTTAGCGGTCGTCGCTTGATCGGGCGGCGTCGGGAAGCGCCAACCTTGCGTCGTCACCTCCATGCCGATTTTGCCAAGCGAGCGCACCCACGGCGAATGATTCAAGAGCGTCGCTTGCCTCACGCTGACTTCCAGCGACCGATCAAATCGCGGCAGCGTATGCACTTCCACTGCGAGCGATAAATCAACCTGGTCAACAGGGAGAAGGATAGCGGGATCTTCCGGTGGGAGCGTTTGAAGCGTCGTGCCGGCTCCTATCGGCTCCATTACGCTGTTTTTGCCTGGTGTGCAATCCATCATGCAAGCCGTCTCGCCGGAAAAATCGGCAACGAGGGAGGCAAGGGCGCTGTAGCGAAGCGCGGGAAAGCCGCGGCGCTTACTAGATTCGACGGAAGAAAGAAAGGACTTTAACAAAGCGCGCTCATGGCCATCTTTCCGTGAACGGCCGCTCGTTCGACATCGCGGGTTTGCTCGGGGTGGCCACCTATGGTATTATAATGCCACAAGGCAAGAGGGTCGGTCCATGCCGTTCGATTCGATTATCTGGGATCTCGATGACGACCCGGATGGCAATGTGCAGCACTGTGCCGAACACGGCGTCACCAAGGAAGAGGTCGAAGAGGTGTTCCACAACGCGATGGATGCTGACATCAGCCGGTCCTCCGGTCGGCCCGTGGTCTTCGGAGACACCAGCACGGGCAGGCACCTGATGGTGGTGTACGAAGAAATCGACGCAGACACCGTCTACCCCGTAACGGCCTACGATGTTCCCAGGAGGCAACGACCATGAAACGTATTACCCGTGATCGTCGGTTAACGCCTGAAGAAGCTGCCAAATACAGGACGATTCGAGAGCAGGTTGCCGAGGAACTGCCCGATCTGATCGCTCGCCACCGCGAGCGAACAGCAAGTCTTGGCCAGGTGCATGAGTTGCTCCTGCAACTGAGAGCCGCGCGCGAGGCGAAGGGCTTGAGCCTTGCCGATTTGACCGAACTGACCGGCATGGACCGCTCTGCGCTGTCGAAGCTTGAAACCGGCCAGCGTGCCAACCCCACGGTAGAAACCCTCGTCCGCTACGCCGAAGCCGTGGGCAAGCGTCTCGTTGTCTCCCTGGCGGACCAGTAACGATATCACGAAACGCCGCGATGTCGCCGCGGCCACATGAGCAGCTGTTGGACTCCTCTTGTCGCCGAACATAAAGCTCAGCAGCTGGCTCACGCGATACACGGCGCGGAAGCTCGAAGAAATCTCAATCGAGTAGCCAGCCTGATGCGGAGGATCGTTTGGCTAGATACTCTACCAACCCCAATCCGCGAGAAACGCCCGGATAAGCTTATCTGATCGGGCGTCACTTCCGTTGGGGTTGACCAACCGTACTGCTCCCTCGGGCAACCCGAAGACTCGCGCAATCTCGCGCTCGGTACTACCGACGCACGAGTCGCGGCGAATAGAACGCTTCCGCCGCGCAGGCTCCTCTTTTGTCACATGCGATTTTGCCATTGATACTCCTCAACTCTGCTATAGCGACTTGTTTCGACACCGACCAACAGGGGCGATTATCGCACGCCATCGCTGCGAAGACAAGCACGCAGGAGAAAAAGTCCTCCGGCACACTCTTCCCCTTCTTGCGGCCGTCAGCTAGCGTGACAGAAGAGCCATCGCCCCATGTCCAGAAGCGAGTACCGATGACCGAAAACGTCCTGCCTGTCGTGCGTCTGAAAATCGCCCGCCGTTCGTCGCATCCGTGGATCTTTCAGAAAATGGTCGAAAAGCCGCCGACGCGGCTGCCGCCGGGAAGCGTCGTGGACATTCTCGACCGCGACGGCCAATGGGTCGGCCGCGGCTTTTACAACGGCCACTCGCGCATCGCTCTGCGCGTGCTGACAAACGATCCCGCCGAAGTTCTCGATGACGCTTTCTTCGCTCGGCGCATCGGTCAGGCAATCGCCCTGCGCCGCGATTGGCTCAATCTGGATGCCGTTAGCAACGCTTATCGGCTGGTCCATTCCGAGGGCGACGGCCTGAGCGGCTTGGTCGCCGATCGTTTCGGATCGTCGATCGTGCTGGAGTTTTTCGCCGCCGGCATGTATCGCTTTCGCGCCGCCCTTGAAGCCGCTTTGACGAACCATTTCCCCGATAGCCGTTTCTATTGGTTCGCCGAGGAACACGTTCAGAAGCAAGAATCGTTCGACTGTCGAGCGCCCAACGCGCCGACGCCGGAGATCATCGTTGAAAATGGCGTTCGTTTTCGTGTGGCGCCGGGCAGCAAGCACAAGACGGGTTTTTTCCTCGATCAGCGCGACAATCGCCGCCGGCTGGCTTCGTTCTGTAAAGGCAAGCGCATCCTTGATCTGTGCTGCAACACGGGCGGTTTCGCCGTCTATGCCAAAGCGCTCGGCGAAGCCGATGAAGTGATCGGCGTCGATCTCGACGAGCAAGCGCTGGCCCTGGCGCGACAGAATGCAGGGCTGAATCAAGTGCGTGTCCGCTTCGTGCAGGCCGACTTGTTTCCCTGGCTGCGCGACATCCTCGCCGCCGGACAGCGCTTCGACGTGGTGGTTCTCGATCCGGCCAAGCAGACGCGCGATCGTGAGGAAGTCGGCTACGCCCTGAAACGCTATCTCGATATGAACCGTTTGGCCTTGCAGGCGGTGACGGCGGGCGGCATCTTTCTGACTTGCTCCTGCACCGGACTGGTGAGCGAGGCCGACTTCCTCGATACGATTCGCCGCGCCGCCTGGCAGGCCGGCCGCGCCGTGCAAGTGCTGAGCATCGCCGGAGCCGGAGCCGATCATCCGTTTTTGGCCCATGTGCCGGAAGGACGATATTTGAAGGCTGTGTTTTGTCGCGTGGAAGAGGTAAAATCCTTAGATGCAGCGGAATCTGGTAGTCGGCGGAATGCCGTAGAGAGCAGAAGCTAGGCCAAGTATAATTTCCACTCAAACTGGAGAGGATGAGAATCATGCAGATGGTGAAAATTCAAATCCCGGATCGCGATGAATGCGCTAAAGGATTCGCCGCTCTCATTCGGCGCGGACGAGTTGATTGCTACCCGGATAATACGTTCGTCATTCCCGAACCGGGGCTGCAACTGCTCCAAGAGATGGGCGTTTCTTATATCGAGTTGGGCCGTGGAGGGCTGGATTATGCTCAAAAGACGCTACGAGATTCTTCTGCCGCTCCAGTACAATGACGGTGGCTCAATCCCCATTGAAGATCTCAACCGGACACGAGAAGAACTTCTGGCTCATTGCGGAGGAATCTCGGTTCAACCAGGAACAATTGCCGGTGTCTGGATTCACGAGGGCATGCGTTATGAAGATTCTCTTGTGCGGATCGTGGTTGACGTCGAGGACACTGCGGAGAATCGGCAATTCTTCGTGGACTGGAAACCTACCCTCCTCCAACGCTTTCGGCAGATCGAGATTTACATTACCTCATTCCTGATCGAAGTGATTTGATAGGCGCATGAGCCGCCAACGGGTTAGCGAGTTCTTTACAGGAGTGCGGAAAATGCGCGATTCAGATACGTATCAAGCGATTCTGGATGAAGGACGTGCTGAGGGAGAAACCAAAGGGCGAGCGGAGGAAGCGCGGAAGTTGCTGCTGCGTCTGGGCCGCAAGCACCTGGGCGAGCCAGAGGCGGTAGTCGAAGCGGCCGTGCGCGCCATCGCCAATGTCGAACGCCTGGAGTTGTTGATCGAGCGCCTTAGCGAAGTCGCCAGCTGGCAAGAGTTGCTTCAGACGCCATAAACCGGGATCGTCCATGCTCGAAATCAACAACCGTATCCGCATCCCCGACGAGGAGTTTTCCTGGACGTTCGTTCGTTCGGGTGGGCCGGGCGGACAGAACGTCAACAAGGTCGCCTCCAAGGCTGTGCTGCGCTGGAGCGTGGCCACCAGCTCCAGCCTCCCCAACGACATCAAGGCACGACTGCAACAGCAGCAGCACCGGCGCATCACCGGCGATGGCGATTTGCTGCTCACTTCCCAGCGCTACCGCGATCAAGAACGCAATCGCCTCGATTGCCTGGAGAAATTGCGCGAAATGCTCCGCGCCGCGGCGGTGACGCCGAAGCCGCGGCGCAAGACGAAACCGTCGCGCGGCTCCCAAGAACGACGCTTGGCGGCGAAAAAGCGGCGCTCCGCGCTCAAAGCGAACCGACGCGGCAAGGAAGAGTAAGTCCGGCGAGCATTGCCTCCGGCGGCGGCGCGGCCTACAGTGATGGAACCACCGCGTTTTTCAGCCATCCTTCCGCACCGGAGATGACCATGCCGTCCGAGCGCAACCGTACCAGCCGACTCACCACCGAAGGTTCCGGCCGCGCTCCCAATCGCGCCATGCTGCGGGCCGTCGGCTTTCACGATGAGGATTTCGATCGGCCGATGATCGGCGTCGCTTCGCTGTTCAGCGAGATTACGCCGTGCAACGCCCATCTCGATCGCCTGGCCCGCCGCGGCTGCGAAGGCGTTCGCGCCGGCGGCGGCGTGCCGCAGATTTTCGGCGCGCCCACCGCCTCCGACGGCATTATGATGGGCCATCAGGGCATGCGCTACAGCCTCGTCTCGCGCGAGGTCATCGCCGACAGTCTCGAAGTCGTGGCCGGCGGCATGAATCACGATGGCCTGCTCGCCTTCGGCGGCTGCGACAAGAACATGCCCGGCTGCGTCATGGCCATGGCGCGGCTCAACATTCCCAGCATCTTCGTCTACGGCGGCAGCATCCTGCCCGGCATCGGACCCGACGGCGGCGACATCGACATCGTGTCGATCTTCGAGGCGGTAGGCCGACATCAGGCCGGCAAGCTCGATGCGCAGCGGCGTCCACGCCATCGAGTGCGAGGCGTGTCCCGGCGCCGGTTCGTGCGGCGGCATGTACACCGCCAACACCATGAGTTCCGCCATCGAGGCGATGGGTCATGTCGTTGCCCTACGATGCCAGCCATCCCGCCGTCTCCAGCGCCAAGGAGCGCGAGGCGTTCCTGGCCGGCGAGGCACTGGTGCACCTCATCGACAAGAACATCCGCCCGCGCGACATCATCACGCGAAAATCGCTGGAAAATGCCTATACGCTGGTGCTGGCGCTGGGCGGCTCGACGAACGCCGTGCTGCATTTGATGGCCATTGCCCGCGAGGCGGGTGTGCAGTGGACGTTGGCCGACTTCGATCGCTTGGGCGGCAAAATCCCGCACTTGGCCGATTTGAAGCCGGGCGGTCGCTACGTCATGAACGATCTGCACCGCGCCGGCGGCACGCCCGCCGTACTCAAGGCGTTGCTCGACGCCGGTTTCTTGCACGGCGACTGCCTCACCTGCACCGGCCGCACGCTCGCCGACAACTTAAAAGATGTCGAAAGTATCTATAAGCGCCGCCAAGATGTCGTGCGGCCGTTGGATCGTCCGCTGCACGCTACGGGGCATCTCGTCGTTCTGCACGGCAATCTGGCGCCGGACGGCGCGGTCGCCAAGGTGGCAGGCTTGCAAACGCTGCGGCTCACCGGGCCTGCCCGCGTCTTCGACGGCGAAGAAGCATGCTTTGCCGCCATCCGGACGGCGCGAAATCAAGAACGGCGATGTAGTGGTCATCCGCGGCGAAGGGCCGGTCGGCGGCCCCGGCATGCGCGAAATGCTCGCCGTCACCGCCGCCCTGGTCGGCCAGGGACTCGGCGACAGCGTCGGTCTGATTACCGATGGCCGCTTCTCCGGCGGCACGCACGGCTTAGTCGTCGGCCACGTCGCGCCGGAAGCGTGGGTTGGCGGTCCCATCGCTCTGCTGCGCGACGGCGATCGCATCACCATCGACGCCGAGGGCAAGCGTTTGGATGTACTTGTGGAGGATGGCGAATTAGCACGGCGGCGAAATGCGTGGATCGCGCCGCCGCCGCGCGTGGCGCGTGGTGTTTTGGCCAAATACGCGCGCTGCGTCCACTCCGCTTCAGAGGGCGCCATCACAAGCTGAGGAATCGGCTGTCCTTTTGTCAGGGTGCCACCTTGCCACATGGCCACGCACCTCGACAATCCGCTGCCAAGCCACGCCAGGCAGTGCCAGCTGGCACGCCTTGACACGGCTTGTCATCGCCAGTTTGCCAGCCGTGGTGGATAGGGGCAAAGCGGATCAAGCGGCCGTTCCCTACGACGTTATTTTCTCGGCGCCTCGGTTCCCGATTTCGACATGTCCACCCGCATCTTACCATCGTTGAGATCGCGGCCCCACCGCACCAGTTGATCGACGAGGGCCACATGCTCATCGGGACTGTCTTTATACAACACAATCTCCAAGCGGCGCAGCGGCGGTTGTTGCCGCTGTCGGTTCTTGACCACGGCCTTGACTTCGGCGAACGTCAACAAACGCGGTCCTTCTTCTGCCTCGATGCGATACCAGCGCTCCGCCTGAACGTCCGCTTCCGGCAAAGCGGCGCTGCCCAGCACTTCGATGCGAAATGTCTCGCCGGGCGGCGTTTCCTTGTCGCCGTCGCCATTCTTGCTCGCATCATCTTTTTTGCCGACTTCGACTGTCTTCTCGCTTTCGCCCTTGCCCGACCCGGAGCCGAATCCCCAGCCGCCCATGCCGCCGATGCCGGAGCCACCGCCGCCGAACAACCACAAAGCGACGAGCCAAGCGCAAATCGCGCCGCCGAGCAGGCGAACCGCAAGAACGGACCAGCGCGGCGATTTGCCGACCGTGAAGGCTGCGCATCAGTAATTGCACCAACAAGCCCAATCCCAGGCCGCCGATCACGCCGCCGCCCACGACAGCGAGGATCTTCACCACCACGTCCAACGTCATGGCTGCCGTCCCCCTTCGGACGCGCCGGGAATGTCGTAGCCCAGCGCCACGCCCTCGAACCAATGATCGTATTGCTCGCGCTGACCGACCGTCGGATAAGTGCTGCCCCGGCTGCGCGGATACAGGATCAAGTAATACAACTCCTTCTGTCCCAACTTAGCGCGATCCCTTTCGATGAGAGCATGGGCATCGGATTCATTGCGGACCTCTATACTATCGGGATCGCGATAATATAATTTGCCTGTCCGCGGATCGATCTCCAAGACGCGCACCGCCAATCGTTTTTGCAATACTTTGCCCTTCTCCTGGCGCAGTTTGTCGATCTCGTCTCGTAGTTCGCGCGGCAGTTCGCGGCCGGCCTGGCGCAGTCGTTCCACTTCTTCCTCTTTTTGGCGCAGCCGTTCCTCCAGCGCGGCCACGTCCGCGGAGGCGTCGTCCGGTTCCTTGGCCAACGGCAGCACCAGAAAAATGCAGAATAGCAGCGTCAGTACGTCGATGAGCGGGATGAAGAACCGCGTCACGCTGCGCCGGGGTAACTGGATCATTTTCAGGTTCCCCGTTTAGCCGCGACCCGAAGGGAGCGCGACATTCCCCACCCGGCAGCTAACGCAGCCGGTTCGCCGGGTCTGGCGAACCGGCTGCGTTAGCTGCCGGGTTGAAGCCGCCTGCGCTCCCCTGCGGGTCGCGGCTAAACGAAGCATATTCATCCGCCGGGGGCGCCTCGCCGCCGAGCGAACGGATGATGTCGCGTCCCAGCAGCACGACCCAACTCGGCAGGATGTTGATGAGGGCCATGAACAGACCGCTGCCGGTCGCCGTGATGGCCGGAGCGTACAACTGGATGATCTGCGCCGGCGGCGTCGGTCCCTTGATGGAGCTGAATGTTTGCAGGATGCCGGCCACGGTGCCGATCAGACCCAAAAGCGGGAACCACTCGGCGGCTTGAGCGAGGTTCGACAGCCAGCGATCCGGTCGTTCGTCGAAGCTGCGGCCGCGCCATTGCAGGGCCGTCCAGGCCAGCAGCATTTGCGCGACAAAGATGGTGCAGCCGAGGCCGAGGATGAGGTCGTCGAGATTTGTCAGATGTTCGAGGTAGAAATTACGCGCCTGCGCCGGCAGGGCGGCGGCGATGAGAAAGGCCGACAGCGCCGGCACCAGGCAGAAAACCAGAGGCAGCACAATCTGGATCAAGCGGCGGCGCACCCATAACTCTCCGCTCAGCAGAACTTCGTTTAGCCGCGACCCGAAGGGGAGCGCTGTCGCGCTCCCCTTCGGGTCGCGGCTAAACGGGGAGATTCGTTCTGGACACCTCTCAGCCTGGATCGGGCTTCGGCTGTCCGCTGGTCTTGTCCTTGTTGTCCGGCTTTTGCTCCGCCGGTTTGTTATTGGCCGGCGTCGAGGTGGCAGCCGGCTGACAGCCGAAGCTCGTCATCAAGAGCGCGGCGATCAGGCCAAGCGCCACACCGCCGCGCCAACTTCTCGCCTTGCTCATAGTCGCTCCTTGCCGTCGCGCAGGTATTCCGGCAGAGCTTGCGGCCGGCCCTGCCGATCGACGCAAGCCAATGTCGTCGCGCCCTCCGCCAACAGCCGGCCCTCAAAATACAACTCGTGGCGATGATCGATGCGCACCGACGTGATGCGCGTCACGGTGGTTCGCAACGTCAACACCTCGTCGTAGTGCGCCGGCCAACGATACTTCACCTCCGTCTTCGTCACCACCAAGCAGAAAGCCCTCGTCTTCCAGATCCTTGTACGACAGACCGAGCGAGCGCAGCAGTTCGGTGCGTCCCTGCTCGAAATATATCAGATAGTTCGCATGGTGCAAAAGTCCCATGCGATCGGTCTCGTCGTAGCGGACGCGAATGGTGATTTCGCCGCTGGTCATTTCACTCCTATCTTGCCAGCTCTCCGCGCCGGCAAATCGAAGCGACCTTCCGATTTCCACCGCTGACCTCATCTTTCACTCCTCTCTTGCCGGTTCTCGGCTTCGCAGGGGTCAGGGGTCAGGGGTCAGGGGTCAGAAAAGAAAAAGCGGTCTCTTTTCTGACCCCTGACTCCTGACCCCTGACCCTGATCAGCGGATGCGTCCGGCTCGGCCAAACGGATAGTAGACCAGAAGCGCCCGCCCCAGCAGCAAACGCCGCGGCACCGCGCCCCACGATCGGCCATCGGAGCTTTCGGGGCTGTTGTCGCCCAGGCAAAGAAAATGATCCGGCTGAACGTACAAGGTCACCAACGGCGGATGGCTCAGGTCGCGCCAGGTACTACGGATCAGTCGGATCGATTCGCACGTCGGCTTCGTGAGGCGAAGTGCCTTCCTTGACGCCGCCGACCGTGTAGTAAGTGTCGCGGAACAGTTTCAGTTTGCGGACCGCCACGCCGGCGCCGTGAACGCCGATGCTGGCCGGCTTGTCCAAATCGTTCTCCTTCGCGGACCCAGAGCTTCCGGCGGCGCGATAGGTGACGCCGTTGTCGAACGGCAAGCTCGCCGTCCACCCAGACCACCAAACGCTCGATCGACGTTGGCGAAGCGCAGCCGATAGGTTCCCTTCTTGTTCAGCGCCGTCGCTTTGCTCTCCAGTTTCTGCTCGCCCTCCGCCGTGATGCGCACAGAGCGTGCAAGTGCCGGTGCCGAGATCCCAGCGCGCCTGGAAACGATCGACGCCGCGCGACAATTCCAGCGTCAGTTCGCCCTGCGGCATTGTCGATGGCCGCCTCGCATTCGAGGATGAGATCGCCGACCCAGTTGTCGCCCATCAGCGGACTCAGGTGCGATGAGGCTCTGGTAGGTGTTGTAGCCCATGATGTCCGTGATGAGCCCGGGCTTGTCCGCCTTGTCGCGCAAGAGGTGGTGTAGCGCAGCCAATCGGGTCCGTCCGAATCGGAACCATCGTGACGAAAACCGTGCCCGCTGTCCGCCGTCCAGCCGCGTTCACGGTCTTCCAGCGATCCGTCGAGGCCGGTTCGGTCTGGCTGGGATGATCGTTGTCGAAGACCAGCCGCATCATCGACAGGATGTTTTCCGGGTTCTTGCGGATGATCTGGAACTGGCCCTTCTTGAAGAGATCCGTGCGCTTCCGGATCGTCGATGTGCATGTACTCTTTTTGCCAGAGCGTGGCCATCATCTCCGGATCGTGCTTGGCCTTGGCGTAGTCGTCGTAGTGCGGTCCCTTGTCGGAACTGAGGGAATACAGATCGCCGCCGCGAATGGCGATGGTTTCGCCCGGCAGGCCGATGAGCGCTTGATGTAGTTCATCGGCACGTGATTGCGGTGCGGGCCGGTGCTGGGGAAATTGCTATCGCCGGGGTATTTGAAAACCACCACGTCGAGCCGATCCGGTATCTTGTTGAGCAAATCGTAGACGAACTTGGCCACCAGCACGCGATCGCCGCTGTTCCAGCCGGGATCGGCGATGCCCCGCGACTTCGGGATTGTCGGCCAGGTAGTTTCGCGGTGCGCTGCTGGGGAAATGGATCTGCTGGCGGCAATTGGGGCAGACGCAGGCGTAGACCGGAGACGGCCGGCCGCCTTCGCTGGGATCGACTTCCTGACTGCAATTGATGGGGAACTTGATGCCGCAGTCGGGACAGGTGACTTCTTTCTGATAGCCCAAGAGCGTCTGCGCCATCGAGCCGGTGGGAATGACGAACGCCTCGGCGGCGAACGATTTGAGCAGCAGAACGAGGACGACGACGAAGACGATGGTTTCGACGATCTCGCGGACGCTGTCGCCGTGCTGGGTTGGCTGCGGTCGCGGCCGGCTGCGCGTGTCGGCCTGCGCCTCGGCTTCGGCATGGAAATTCGGTGGGACGGAACAGCAAACCGGGCACGCCGAATAGCCAGAGCATGAACGGCCGAGTGCCAGGAATGGCTGCCCGGCTCGATGCGCAGCCCCATGAAGCGGCTGAGCCAGAAACTCCGTTCGAGCGAAAAGAACAGGGCCAAATCCAGCACGACGAGCGTGCCGAAGATCAGTTCAGAATGGCGAGGTGGGAGCGGTGCAGCAGATGGAACGCCAGTCCCAGCACTCCCCAGCCGCCGACGAAAACGATCAGGCAGCCGAGCAGCCAGCGGCCGAACGCGGCCATTTCCGACCCGGACGACATGCTTTCATTTTACTGCCGGAGGCGTCGCGCCATCTCGGACGTTTCGGCAGGGCGCCGTTGCTGTCTCGGAGGGCGAGGTTATGCCGACCGGAGTCGGAAACCGGGCCGAGGAGTGCGGCGAAGGGACGGGAGCATGATTCGTCTGCCATGTGATACCTTGAAGGAGCGAGGAGACGCCACCGAAGATTACTTCGGAGCCGCCCCGCTCGCATTTTGCGCCGAGACCCGTCCGCCGGCGGATCGGCCCTCTATCTGGGATAGTACACAAAGAGGGCCATCGCCAACAAGGGACAGTACCGCCTGTTACGTGCGCGAAACGTAAACGCGAAATCACTTACTGATCCGATTCCAAGCACGGCGAGGAAGGCTTCCTGCGGGATCTCCACTTGACCCACTTGTTTCATGCGTTTCTTGCCGGCCGCCTGCTTGGCCCACAGCTTGCGCTTGCGCGTGATGTCGCCGCCGTAGCACTTGGCCGTCACGTTCTTTTTCATCGGCGCGATGTTCTCGCGGGCGATGATCCGCGAACCGATCGCCGCTTGCAAGCACCACCTCGAACAGATGGCGATCGATCTCCTCGCGCAGTTTCTTGAGCAGTTTTCGGCCGCGCCGCTCGGCCGTGGCTCGGTGAACAATCGTCGAAAGCGCATCCACGCGCTTGTGATGGACCAGCACGTCCAGACGCACCAGATCGGCGGCGCGGTAGCCGAGGAATTCGTAATCCATCGTGCCGTAGCCGTGCGTCACCGATTTCAGCTTGTCGTACAGATCGTAGATGATCTCCGCCAACGGCATCTCGTAAACGAGGATGGCCCGCGTCGGACTGAGGTATTCGGTGCGGACGTAGACGCCGCGGCGCTCGGAACACATCTGCATCAAATCGCCGATGTTCCCGGACGGCACCAGGAAGTTGATGCGCACGAACGGCTCGCGGAACTCCTCGATCTGCCCGGCGTCCGGCACCTTCTCCGGACTGTCGATGACCAGAATCTCGCCCTTGCGCGTCAGGATCTCATAGGTGACGTTCGGGCGCCGTCTGCACGAGATCGAGATCGCTATCGCGTTCGAGACGCTGCTGAATGATCTCCCGATGGAGCATGCCGAGAAAGCCGCAGCGGAAACCGAAACCCAAGTCCCTCGCTGACTTCCGGCTGATAGGTGAAGCTGGAATCGTTCAATTTCAGCTTGGCCAAGCGCTTCGCGCAGCGTCTCGAAATCGTTGTTGTTCGTCGGATACAGCCCGCTGAACACCATCGGTTTCGGCTCCTTGTAGCCGGGAAGCGGCTCGGCGGCCGGCTTCAGCGCGTCCGTCACCGTGTCGCCGATGTGAACGTCGGACAGGTTCTTGATCTGGGCCATGAAGTAGCCGACCTGTCCCGCCGACAGTTCGTCGCACGCCGTCATGGCCGGACGGAACTGGCCGATGTCCGTGACATCGTGCTCGGTGGCCCCGCGCATGAGACGAATGCGCTGACCCTTTTTCAGCACGCCGTCCTTGACGCGGACGTAGACGACGACGCCCTTGTAGGTGTCGAAATGGCTGTTGTAGACGAGGGCTTTGAGCGGCGCGGCCGGATCGCCCGGCGGCGGCGGCACGCGCTCGACGATCGCTTGCCAGCACTTCCTCGATGCCGATTGCCGCTCTTGCCGCTGGCCCGCAGCACGTCGGCCGGCTCGATGCCCAGCGCCGACTGCATCTCGGCGATGACGTCATCGGGCCGAGCGATGGGCAGATCGATCTTGTTGAGCACCGGCACGATGGTCAGGTCGGCCTCCATCGCCAGATAAGCGTTGGCGACCGTCTGCGCCTGCACGCCCTGGAAGGCATCGACGAGCAGAATGACGCCCTCGCAAGCGGCCAGGCTGCGCGACACCTCGTAGCTGAAATCGACGTGGCCGGGCGTGTCGATGAGGTTCAGCTCGTAGGTTTGGCCGTTGTGCTGGTGATAGACCGTGACGGGGTGCATCTGGATGGTGATGCCGCGTTCGCGTTCGAGGTCCATGTCGTCGAGGACTTGATTGCGGAACTCGCGCGGCGTGATGGCGCCCGTTTTGAGGAGGAATTGATCGGCCAGCGTGGACTTGCCGTGATCGATGTGGGCGATGATGCAAAAATTGCGGATCAGCTTCGTAGCGGTCATGGCTGGTTTTGCGTTCTCCTCGTCAACGGTCGGAAGGCCATCCGTTGTGCTTCTGGGAGAAGCATACCAGTTTGGGCAAAATCCGCATAGAGGAGCGCAGCGAGCCGCGACCGGAAGGGAACGGTCGCCCTTGTTTTTTCCCGAACGTGTGGGCATTATCCGAGCCGTCCGTTCGCCTGCCGGTTACGGAACAACGGCAGTCCTCTCCCGCCCCTGGAGATTTCGTCGCATGTCGAAAGGAGTCGAGCAGAAGACGCTGTTGTATTTGATCCGTCACGGCGCCACCGAAGCGAACGTGGCGCGTCCGCCGCGCCTCCAGGGACGGCGTCACAATCCGCCGCTGGCTCGGCTGGGCGTCCGCCAAGCCGAAGCGACGCGCGATTTCCTCGCCATCCGTCCCATCGATCACTGCTACTCCAGTCCGCTGCTGCGTGCCGTGCAGACCGCCGCCATCGTCGCCGCTCCACACGGTCTGTCGCCACAGCCGCTCGACACGCTGACCGAATGCGATGTCGGCCGTTGGGAGGGATTGGATTGGCAAACCATCCGTTCGCTCGACGCCGAGGGCTTCCAGCGTTTCCATGCCCACCCGGCCGAGTTCGGCTATCCCGGCGGCGAATCGTTCCGCGACGTGTCCAATCGCGTGACGCCGGTTCTCGACGAACTGCTCCAAGTGCATGCCGGCCAATCGATCCTGGTCGTCGCCCATCACATCGTCAACCGCACGTATTTGGCCGGTCTTCTCGGTTTGACGCCGGATCAAGCGACGCAAGTGACGCTGGACAATTGCGGCATCTCCGTGGTCATCCGCGACGGCGCGCAGACGATGGTGAACACGCTCAACGCCGCTTTTCATCTCCAGGGCGTCGCCGCTTGAAAATCATCTCGCCAGCCCGCAGCGCCAGCAAGGGATGCCCTTGCTCGCGCTGCGGACTGGCGAATAATCTTGACGCCGCGACACGTCTACGGAATAATCCGTAGAAGAGGAGGTATCTTATGGCGGGGCGCAAGACGTTGGCGATGACGGATCGGCAATTCGCCATTTTGCGGCAACTGTGGGAACACGGCCCGTTGACGGTGCGTCAGCTATTGGAGCATCTGCCCGGCGGCGAACGGCAGCCGTACACGACCGTGCTGGGCATGCTGCAAACGATGGAGAAAGCCGGTTTGGTTCGTCACGAGGAGGAGGGCGTTACCTATCGCTACGCTGCGGCGGTGTCACGGCAAGCGGCGCTAGGGACGCTGCTGCGCGATTTCGTGGCCCGCTTCTTTCGCGGCTCCGCTGAGGATCTGGTGCTGGGGCTGGTCGATGCCAAGGAATTGTCCGCGGACGATCTACGCGACATCGAAGCGCGGCTGGCGTCCGCGGCGGCCAAACCGAGGAGACGAAAACCGTGATGCGCTTCATCGATGTCATCCTGGAGCCGGCGTTGTGGTTCGCGGCGGACTGGTCGCTGCGCTGGGCGTTGTTGATCGGCGTGGCGATGTTGAGTTTGTGTCTGTTGCGGCCGCGCCGAGCGGCGTCGCGGCAACTGCTGTGCCTTGTGGCTCTGCTAGGTGGTTTGCTGTTGCCCTTCACGCCGCGCTGGGGCGGCTGGCGGCTGGCGAAGGAAACGGCGGCAACTCCGCAAGCGAAAAGAACCGCTGACGATTTCGGAATCGAACTTCTGAGCGGGGGGCGTCAGCCCCCCGAGTCTGGCACCTCTCGGGGGGCTGACGCCCCCCGCTCGAAACACTTACGCAACGAGAAGACAATCACCGCGCCCCCGCCCGGCGAATCGCTGGGCAACCGGCGTCTTGCCGTCCTCGCTCTCGTTTTGTGCTGGAGCATCGCCGTGATGTTCCACCTGATTCGTTGGCTGGGCGGTTGGTGGTTCCTCCAAAAAATGCGGCGCGGCGCGATGACCTTACAAGGGTCGGCGGCGGACGTGTTCGCGGTGTGCCGAGGGGAGCTTGGCATCAGCGACGAGGTACGGCTGGCGGAGCATCCACGCGTTCATTCGCCGATCCTGCTCGGCTTGTTTCAACCGCTGATTCTCGTGCCGCCGAACTGGTTCCAACTCCCGTCCGACGTGCAGCGCGCCGGTCTGCTGCACGAACTGGCCCACGTCCGGCGGCGCGATCACTGGCTAGCGCCGCTATTGGAGATAATCCGCATCGCTTTTTTCTTTCATCCGCCGCTCCGCTGGCTGCTCGTTCGTCTGGAATGCGAACGGGAATTATTGTGCGACGAGATGGTTGTCGGTCGCGGCATCGACCGGCACGATTACGCTCGAATGTTGCTGGACTTCGCGCGGCAATCGAGTCGATTGACGCAGCCGCACTTGCTGTCCGGGAGCTATCTGCCGATTGGCCGTCGCCGCACGGTCAAGGTACGCATTCACCATTTACTGGAGGATGACATGGAACGCTGGATCCGACCGTTGCCGGCCCGCTGGGCCGTCGTTTTGGGAGCGGGCTTGTTGGTACTGATGTTGGGCCTGGCGAGTTACCGCATCGTGGCCGAGGAACCCGAAAAAACTATCGCTCCTCACGAAAAGATGAAGGAGGCATCTACGAAGGATGCATCCCCGAAAGAGCCGGCAGCGGCGAAGCTGAGACGAGAAGCGCTCCGCTACGCCGGTAAGAATTTCGATCAATGGCGCGTCGAGTTGGAGACGGAACTCAAGCCGGAAATTCGCGCCGACGGTTTGACCGCGCTGGCCGCCTTCGGAGCTAATGGATATGGATCCGAGGCGGCGCGGACGATCATTGACCTGATGGGAGGATATGATCTGCAATCGGGCAACAAGAAGGACGATGAAGTTGTCGAGGCGGCGTTCGACGCCATCCGTAAGATTGGCGAGCCGGTTCTTCCTGTTTTGTGGGAAGGACTGCGCAGCGACAATCGCCGCATCCGCCGCTTTGCCATCATCTCTTTAGACAGACACGTCGATTCACAACGGATGCGTCCTGAGGCGGCGGAAATCATACTCGCGCTGAGCAAGGCGATCCGAGACTCCAACAATGCCGTGAGCATTGCTGCCATCCACATAACCCGCGATTACGGAGCAAAAGCCAAGTCCGTCGTGCCCGCGTTGCTGAAACTGTTGGATAAGCCGATAGCTTACGATCAGTTCGATGATCTCATGGGCGCTATCGCCGCGATTGGATCGGAGGCGAAGGATGCTCTTCCGAGATTACGCAAACTGCGCGATGAACCGTCCGCCAGAAGGGTAATGAATAATGTCCGTATGAATGTCGATAGTTTCGACGCAATCGTTAGTCAACGAATCGTTCATACGATCAAAGAGATCGAAGGCAAGTGAACGGCGCTGCGAACGGTCGGCGTCCGCCGGCTGGCGGGAACCTCACCAGCCGGCTGACGCCGGCCGTTCGCCTCACGGCGGCAGTTCCCGTACCGGAATGTTCGCCGCTACGATGGCATCGAGCATCAGCGGCACATCATCGCCCAGGTGATAATCTTGCCGCTGCGCGAACGCGGGCGCGGCCGTCGCCGCCGACGGCAATGTATAAACCTCGATCTGCCGATCAACCAAATTAACGATCCAGTAACACGCAATCCCCGCCTCGGCGTAGATGCGTCCCTTATCGATGCGATCGCTGGCCAGCGTTGAATCGGCCACTTCGATCACCAGTCCAATATCGGCCGGACCGGGATGATTGGTGAGATAGCGCGTTTCGTCGCCGCGCACAATGGCCAAATCCGGCTCCGGTTCGCTGTGGCTCAGGGTGACAGCACTTTGGATGCGCAGATCCCAATCAGATGGTAGAATGCGGAATAATCGCTTCAGGATCTTTTGAATGGCCGCGTCGTGCGGTGGATTGCGCGACATTTTATGCACAAGATATCCGTCCAGAAGTTCGAGATTGTCGTCCTCGGTGAGAACACCGATCTCGATCATTTTGTGATACTCCGCCACACTGAAGCGACGCAATCCTGCCATTTTGGCCTGGAGAGGTAGAGGAACGGTTATCGGCGTCATACGTTGCCCTTGCTGGTGCTTCGGGCTGGCACCGTTATTTGTCGTCAATCTCCGCCAGCGCCGCGAACGGCGTGCCCTCGACGTATTCGAGAAACGCACCGCCGCCGGTGGAAACGTGCGTCATCTTGTCGGCCAAGCCGAACTCCTCGACGGCCTCCGCCGTCTCGCCGCCGCCGACGATGGTGATGCCTTTGGATTCCGCCAGCACGCGCGCGATCTCCTTGGTGCCCTTGCTGTACGGCTCATCCTCGAACTTGCCGAGCGGGCCGTTCCACATGACAATCGCCGCTTGCCCAACCGCCGCGCTGTATTTGGCGATTGTCTTGGGTCCGATGTCCACGCCGACGGCGCCGGCGGGAATGTCGCCTTCGACAACGAAGGCCGTTTGCGGCGCATCGATCTTTTCCACCACGAGATGATCGACCGGCAGTTCGATTTTTCCCTTGCCCAGTTCAAGCAGTTCGCGGGCCAGATCGAGTTTATCGGCTTCCAGACGTGAAGAGCCGACATTATGGCCCAGCGCTTTCATAAAGGTATAAGTCATGGCCCCGCCGATGAGGACACGATCGACGCGCGCCAGCAGGGCTTTGATGAAGCCGATTTTGTCCGACACTTTACCGCCGCCGAGAATGCCGACAAACGGCCGCGGCGGATTGGACAATAAGCGATCCAGTATCTCCAATTCCTTGGCGACGAGCATGCCGACGACGCGCGGTTTGCCTTTCATGGCGGCGGGCACGGCGACCATCGAGGCGTCTTTGCGATGACAGGTGCCGAAGGCATCGTTGACGTACACATCGCCGAGTTTCGCCAACTCGGCGGCGAAAGTGGCATCGCCGCTCTGTTCGCCGGCATGGAAACGCAGATTCTCCAGCACTAGCACCTCGCCCGGCTTCAGCGACTGCACCGCCGCCGTCACCGAAGGGCCGACGACTTCATCGACTTTGCGGACGGGCTTGCCGAGCAGTTCGCCCAGGCGGGTGGCGGCGCGATCCATACGAAAAGGAGCATCTTTTTTGGCATCGCCCTTGGGCCGGCCGAGATGGCTCATAACGATGACAGCGGCGCCGGAGTCGAGAATCTTACGCAGGGTCGGCAAGCGCGCCCGGATACGCCGATCATTGGTGATATTGCCGGCCGCATCGAGCGGCACATTGAAATCGACGCGCACCAACACTTTTTTGCCGCGCAGGTGGGACAAATCATTGAGAGTCTTCTTGGCCATACCGCCCTCAAAATACAATTTCACCACGGAATACACGGAAAACACGGAATAAAGAAAAAATAAATTTGTTTTTTCCGTGTTTTCCGTGTATTCCGTGGTGAAATTTTAGGTTTTGCCAATCATGTAACGCAGCAGATCGACGCAACGATTGGAGTAGCCCCATTCGTTGTCGTACCAGCTAATCAGCTTGAAAAAGCGATTATTCAGTTCGATGCCGCTGCCGGCGTCGAAGATGCTGGAGTGCTTATCGTGAATGAAATCGCCGGAAACAACCTCATCGTTGGTGTAAGCGAGGATGTTTTTGAGGTACGTCTCGCTGGCCTTTTTCATGGCGGCGCAGATGTCTTTGTAGCTGGTCTCCTTGACGGTGCGGACAGTCAGATCGATGACGGAGACCGTCGGCGTCGGCACGCGGAAGGCCATGCCGGTCAGCTTGCCCTTGACTTCCGGGATGGCCAAGCCGACCGCCCTGGCGGCGCCGGTGGTCGAAGGGATAATGTTCGTCGCCGCGGCACGGCCGCCCTTCCAATCCTTGCGCGAAGGACCGTCCACCGTCTTCTGCGTGGCCGTGTAGCTATGCACCGTCGTCATCAATCCTTCGTCGATGCCGAAGCCTTCCTTGAGAAGAACGTGAACGACGGGCGCCAGACAATTCGTGGTGCAACTGGCGTTGGAGACGATGTGATGTTTGCCGGCGTTGTATTTGTCGTCGTTGACGCCCATGACAATGGTGATGTCCTCGCCCTTGGCCGGCGCGGAGATGATGACCTTGCGGGCACCGGCTTGCAAGTGGCCCTTGGCCTTCTCCGCCTCGGTGAACAGGCCGGTCGATTCGATGACGTACTCGACGCCGAGTTGTTTCCACGGCAGCGCGGCCGGCCCTTCCTTGACCGCCAGGCACTTGATTTTGTGATCGTTGACGATGAGCAGATCGTCCTCGACAGCCGATGGCGACGACTTGGCGCTGGCGACGCTACCGCCAAAGCGGCCCTGCGTCGAATCGTATTTGAGAAGATAAGCGAGGTTATCGGCGGGAACGAGATCGTTGACGGCCACCACGTCGAGTTCCTTGCCGAGCAACCCCTGCTCTACCAAAGCGCGAAACACCAGACGACCAATGCGCCCGAAACCGTTGATGCCCACTTTGACTGCCATCGAAAAAACTCCTTCTCTTGATGTTTCGCCGCGGCGAAACGACGGCCGCTTTTCACTTGCTTTCCTAGGTTATAACGTATGACTGAGGCGGCAACCGTCGAGAGTTCGAGAGCCTAAGCGGAGGACATCATGGCGGAGACGATTCGCGTGGCCGTGACAGGGGCGGCGGGGCAGGTGGCGTATGCCATGCTCGGCCGGCTCGCTTCCGGTGAAGTGTTCGGCAAAGACAAGAAAATCATCCTGCAACTGCTGGAGATCCCGCAAGCGCTGCCGGCGCTGGAAGGCGTGGCGATGGAGTTGGACGATTGCTCCTTCGCCACGCTGCAAAATGTAATCTGCACCGACGATCCCAACAAGGCGTTTGCGGGTTGCAATTGGGCGCTCTTGGTCGGCTCGTTCCCGCGCAAACAGGGCATGGAGCGCAAGGAGTTGCTGGGCATCAACGGCAAGATTTTCGTCGGCCAGGGCAAGGCATTGGCAGCCCACGCGGCCAAGGACGTGCGCATCCTCGTCGTCGGCAATCCGTGCAACACGAATTGTCTGGTTGGCTACAAGAACGGCAAGGACATCGCGGCGGAGCGCTGGACGGCCATGACGCGCCTCGATCACAACCGCGCCCGCACCGCATTGGCCAAAAAAGCCGGCGTCGCCAACGAAGAGGTGACGCAAATGACCATCTGGGGCAATCACAGCAACACACAGTACCCCGATTTCACCAACGCCAAGATCAAGGGTCGGCCCGCTACCGAGGTCATTACGGATCGTCAATGGCTGGAAAACACGTTCGTGCCGATGATTCAGCAGCGCGGGGCGGCGGTCATCAAGGCGCGCGGCAGTAGTTCGGCGTTGTCGGCGGCGAATGGAGCGCTCGATCACGTCAAGAGTCTGTTGACGCCGACGCCGCGCGACGATTGGTTCAGTGCCGCCGTGGTGTCCAAGGGCGAGTACGGCGTGCCGCCGGGGATGGTGTTCGGCTATCCTTGCCGCAGCGATGGCAAGGGCAATCTTACCGTCGTGGAGGGCGTCAAGCTCGATGCGTTCGGACAGCAGAGGTTTCAGACGACGCTGCAAGAATTGCAGGAAGAACAAGCGGCGGTGCGAGAATTGTTGGGGTGATGATGGTATCGCCTTTCGTTTAGCCGCGACCCGAAGGGGAGCGCGGGGGTTCGCGCTCCCCTTCGGGTCGCGGCTAAACGAACATTAATGATCGCCGGCGTATTGCTCGACGTAGACGCTTTGGAAGTGCGTGTTGCCGCCCTCGATCTTCGCTTCTTTGTCGATCCGCAAAGTCGCCTTTTGTAACCGGCCTGCTTGCACGTCGAAGACAATCTCTCCTTCCGGCTGCATCTGCCACAGCGGCACTTGATCTTCCTGCGCCGCCGGTGCGCCTTGTATTTCCGTCGTTAGGCTCACCGTAGCCAGGTTGTCGGCGATGCTCTTGCAGACGTAGCGCTGCACGGCGGCATATTTCTCGCCGGTTCCCAACGGCGGTTCCAGCGTGATCTGATAGCCGCGCTGCCATGCCAGATTCGCCTGCAACACCTCCGCCGGCAACAGAAATTTGAAGGCCGGATCGCTCTCGTACTTGGCCGACGAGTAACCGGGTTTCGCTTCCTTGACCTCGATGACTTTCCCCTGTCCATCGATGCGGACCACGACCAGCGGTTGACCAATGTAGCTCTCATACTGCTTACGCAACTCCGGCGTACTCTTGTCGAGATTGGCGGAGTCGAAGGACAGCGGTTCGCCGCCCGGCGGGATGGTCTCAAAGAACAGCGCTTGCAGCGACATTTGCAGCGTCGCCACGCCCGCCTCATCGACGCTCATCACCTGCCAGCGTTTGACGGACTGAACGCGCGTTTTCGTTTCATTCTTGCTATCGCCCATGACGTAGGAGGCGAGGGTGTTGTGTTCGCTGCGATAGATTAGCACTTGCCCGGTTTGCCAACGGAAGCGCGGCGCTGCGCCGAGGCCAGCGACGCCATCACCAACACACCGCAGACGGCCGCGATTGCTTTGCGGATCATCCGACCCTCCCCTGTCCCTAGCCCAAAGTTCTGCTTCATGGGCGGGGCGGGATATAGCAAAGGGACATCGACGAGGCCAGATCAATTCGCCGTCCGCTCGCACTCGGCGAGGAAGTCGCGCAAGGCCGGATAGAACTCGTTGGTCGGCAAATCGTTGTGATGGTAATTCGGCATGGGGAAGAAGCGTTTCGGTTCCGGGGTGGCGGCGAACAGGCGCTCGCCCTGGGCGAAGGGAATAAGGCCGTCCTGCGGCGAATGGGCGATGAACACGGGACCGCCACAATGGGGGATTTTGTCGATGTTGTCAAAGCGATTATGGACGAGCCAGCGGCCGGGCAGCCAGGGATAACTCGCTTGCGCCATGTCGGGAAACGAGGTGAAGGCGGCGACGAGAACCAGAGCGCGATGCGGCCGGCGGTTGGCCAGATCCGTGGCGATGCCGCCGCCGAGCGATCCGCCATAAAGAATGATGCGCTCCGCCGGCACCTTGGCCGTCTCGCGCAGCCAATCGTAGGCGGCATCTCCGGCCGCATAGCAACCGTCCTCGCTGGGCACACCGCTGCTGCGGCCATAACCGGGGTAATCGAAGATCAGCACGGCCACACCGACTTCCTTGATCCAGTGCGCCAGCACCCGGCCGCGATGGCTCAGATTGCCGCCGTTGCCGTGACAGAAAAGCACCGCGCCCTGTTCGGGACGCCAGTCTTTCGCCTTGCTCCACCAAGCATGAATGCGCTCGCCGCGCCGGCTCGTCAGGTCGAGGTTCTCAATCTCGGCACCGGCCGGAGGGTTGCTCAGTTCGACATGACGCGGCCCATAGAGGAAGTAATCCTCCATCAGCAGCAAAAACACGAGAATGGCGATGTAAATGATCGCTAAATAAATCATCGTGCGCCCCAAGCGGTGTTTCCAAGAACGCTCCCAGAACGCCGGCTGCCGCAACGTGACGAGTGCGAGGGCGTGGCCGCAACGTCGTGGCCAGGATGAATAGCCCATGCGATTGACTTCCTCCCCTAGCTTTGCTGGTCTCTTTCCGTGAATCCACTACTTCTAATCTTAACGGTTTTTGGCGTCAATATCGCGCAAGGAGAACAGGATGACATCGCGGGCGGATCACGATCACTGGATCGCCGAGCGCATGCGGTCTATTGAGTCTTCCGGCATCCGTAAAGTCTTTGAACTGGCCCGTTCGCTGAAAGATCCCGTCAATCTCAGCATCGGCCAGCCGGAGTTCGATGTGCCCCTGCCGATCAAGTCCGCCGCCCACGCCGCCATCGAGCGCGGCGCCAACGCCTACACCATCACGCAAGGAATCCCCGAACTACGCGCCAAGATTCATGCCGATGTTCATTCGCGCTATCGCCACGCCGACCGCGAGGTGTTCGTCACCAGCGGCACCAGCGGCGGCTTGATGCTCGCTCTGTGCTGCACCGTCAACCCCGGCGATGAAGTGATCGTCTTCGATCCGTATTTCGTCATGTATCCGCATCTGGTCACGCTCGCCGGCGGCACTACCGTTTTCATCGACACTTATCCCGATTTCTCCATCGACGTGGACCGCGTCCGCGCCGCTCTGACGCCGCGCACCAAGGCCATTCTCGTCAACAGTCCCGCCAATCCGACCGGCCGCGTTCATCCGCGCGAGGTGCTGCGCGACCTGGCGAAATTGGCCGCCGAGCGCGGCGTGCTGCTGATGAGCGATGAAGTCTATCGCGTCTTCTGCTACGATCAGCCGTTCGTCAGTCCGGCGGAGTTCAACGAGGACGTGCTGGTTTTCGATGGTTTCAGCAAAGCCTACGGCATGACCGGCTGGCGTTTGGGTTTCGCGCACGGTCCGCGCCGGCTCATCGAAGAGATGATTAAACTGCAACAGTTCACGTTTGTCTGTGCGCCGAGCATGGTGCAACACGCCGGCGTTGCCGCCTGGGATTACGATGTCTCCGCCATCGTCGCCGACTATCGCCGCAAACGCGATCGCATCCACGAAGGGTTGAAGGATCGCTACGAATTGGTGCGTCCCGAGGGAGCGTTCTACGCATTTCCGAAGGCGCCGCACGGCAGCGGCAGCGACTTCGTCGCCGAGGCGATCCGCAACAATCTGCTGCTTATCCCCGGCAGCGTCTTCAGCAAGCACGATTCGCACTTTCGTCTCAGCTATGCCGCCGACGCGCGCACGCTGGATCGCGGCATCGAAATCCTTAACCGGCTGGCACGGCATACTGGTTAGCGACGCTTCTGCGAAGCTGAGCGAACCGCACGGCTCACTCCGGTTTCCGCACCACCTCGAAGGCGGAACCCTTGATCTTGCGCAACTCCTCGTGCAAGCTGGGAATCCGCTCGTCCGGCGCGACAGAGATCGCCCAATCGATGCCGTTGTCGGCCACGAACATGCCGTATTTCTTCAGCCCTTTCAGAATCGCCTGTACCGGCGGCGAAAAGGAGGAAATGTCGAAATCCTGCTTCAGTCGCAAGCGTTCGCCCATACGCGGCAGGTTCGGGTCCGTCCGCCGGCTGGCGTAGTGCCGCGCCGGAAACACATACTCTTTCCGCGTCTTCGTCACGGTGACGCGCATGGCATGCTCCACCAGGCCGCGCTGGAGTTCGTCATAGCGGACCACCGCCGGGAAGATCGGCAGACCGGCGGCATCGGCCGAGGTCCAGTCGGCTGGCCGCAGTTCGTTCGTCTTCAAATCGAACACCGATGCCTGCGCCGCTTGCCAGCCGCGCTCGGTTTTTTTCGCTTGACCAAACTCGTAGAGCATGCGATTAACCGGATCAACGACCAGAGCATGACGGTCGCCGTTCTCGTTGCGCCGATCGCGCTGTACGTCGTCCAGGCTCAGGCCGCGCCGCGCCGCCGTGCGTTGGTAGTCGGCCGGCCAACCTTCGATGGGCATCTCGTCGGGCACCGGAAACGGTCCCTTGTCCGATTCATCGGCATAAGCGCCAATGCGGACCTGTATTTTCTTTTGATCGGGGGGCACGAGGATGAAGCTCATGTCGGGGTTGTAGCGCAAGGGTTTGTTGATGCCGATGGAGGCGAGGATGTTTTTCGAGTTGGGATGCAGCGGCCATTTGGAGATGTCGGTGTTCCAGGGATTGTCGGCCGGGAACACCTGGAGCGCCGCGAGGATGCGATCTGCTTGGGGCGTGTTGAACATCACCGGCTCAGTGACGGCCGGCATCTTCGGCAGCTCTCGGCCGCTGGAGTGCTTATCGGCCGTGGATTCACCCGGACGGATCATTACAGACAACAGAACACAGAGAAGCACGATTTTGCGGATCATGGGTCTGTCCTCGGAGCGAAGTCTCAGACGCGCTGAAGGTTACGCGCGATCTTCTGAGTGTACTCTCCGCAAGACAGACAAGCAACGAAGGGCTGCCCGCGGATGAACACAGCGAGAAACCGAAGTAAGGCAGGGCCCGTGGAGCCATCATCGAAATAATGGTCTTTTCCTGCCTGGATCTCCTGTCTCTCCACTGTGTTCATCCGCGGGCGCCGCTGTCAGACAACACGGCGGCGGCGACTCGATTCGCCGTCGCCCAGAAGTTGACGCCGCTCTGCCGCTGTCTCCTCGAACAGCGTGAAAAACAGTTCCGCATGCATTTCCGTCCATTCGCGGTTGCGCCGCGCCATCATAACCCGCGCCGTGGCGAACATCTCGCGTAGGGCGTTGCACTCGTGCAGTTTGCCGCGGCCATAACGACAAAACGACGGCACGAAACGCGGCAGCAAGTCGCCGCCGCCGAGTAGTTGACCGAAGACGCCGATCAGCGAGCCGGTGTTGAATAGCGTATTCAAACTCGTCTTGGTGTGATCGCCGAGGAACGAGCCGATCTTGAGCAGGCCCGTGTCAATCGTCTTGCCTTCCACCGTCATGCGGATGGAGCCGTAATCGGTGCGGAGATCGCTGGTCTGCGTGCCGGCGGCGAGGTTGACCCATTCGCCGACGTAGGAATGGCCGAGGAAACCCTCGTGCGCCTTGTTGCTGTGGCCATGCACGATGCTGCACTCGATCTCGCCGCCGATGCGGCACTGCGGCCCGATGCTGCCGCCGTGGATGCGGGCGCTCAACACGCGCGTGTCGGCGCCGAGGTAACACGGTCCCTCAATTCGGCTGAACGCTTGCACGACGACGCCGCGATCGATCAGCACGGGGCCTTTGGTGGTATCGATGTGAACCATCGGCTCGATAACGGCGGTGTGCGCCACGAGGCAGCGCTCGGCCGGCCCGGAGATCGATACGCCGCGCGCCTCCGGCACACCCTCCTGCCACCAGTGATGATAATCGTCTTCCAGCGCCGCGCCGTTGTGTTCGATAAGATCCCACGGATAATCGATGAGGCGGCCTCCGGCCGGACGATTCGGCAGCGTGTGTCGCCATTGCGTCAAACGCCAGGCGAGATTGGCCGGCGATAGGCCGTGCAATTCGCTGGCCGGCACCACCGCGTAGGCCGTCTGCTCGCCGACACATCCGATCGTGGGTTGATCGGGCAAAACAAGGCTCTCGGCCGGAGCGAGCCAGCGGGCGTTGACCAGCAGAACCAATTCCTGCTTACCGTGATCCTCGCCGGCCATCGATTCGCGCACCTGCAAGCCGGGATGATTGTCGCGGCACAGGTCGATGAGTTCCGGGCGCACGACCGCGTCCGAAACCGGCTGCGGCAGACAACGCTCCAACCGCTCCAGCAGCGACACGGCGCCGCAGCGGAGATCGAAGGCCGGCCGCGTCAGCGTCAACGGGTGCAGGTTTTTCGCGCCGGCATCTTCAAACACGCAGATACGCATGGGAGGCTCCTCTTCGGGTGCTTACTCGACGGTGACGCTTTTCGCCAGGTTGCGCGGTTTGTCCACGTCACAGCCACGCAACAGCGCGATGTGATAGGCCAGCAATTGCAACGGCACCACCGCCACCAACGGCTGGAGATAGGCGGGGGCGTCGGGGATGTAGATGACATCGTCGGCCCGGCTGGCCGTCGCCTCATCGCCCTCGGTGGCCACGGCGATGACGGGACCGCCGCGCGCCTTGATCTCTTCGAGATTGCTCAACACCTTGTCGTAAACGCCGCCGCGCGGAATCAAGAAGATCGTCGGCGTCTCCTCATCGACCAGGGCGATTGGTCCGTGTTTCATCTCGGCGGCGGGATAACCCTCGGCGTGGATGTAGCTGATCTCTTTCAGCTTGAGCGCCCCTCCAGCGCCACCGGGAAGAGATACTGCCGGCCTAGGTAGAGCATGTTCCGCACATGAGCATACTTTTCCGCGATGGCCTTGACCTGTTCGTGACAGTTGAGCGTGCGGCGGAGGATGTTCGGCATGGCTTGCAACTCCTCCACCATACGCAGACC
This sequence comes from uncultured Planctomycetota bacterium, assembly GCA_963835245.1. Taxonomy (GTDB): domain Bacteria; phylum Planctomycetota; class Planctomycetia; order Gemmatales; family Gemmataceae; genus JAJPHU01. Next base: position 566,961 of record CAWIEZ010000007.1, on the reverse strand, counting down.
TTGCAGGCTGGACAGATGCCGCAAGCGACCGAAGTACAGAGCGAGCGTGGCCAGGACGGCGACCTGATTGGTGAACGCCTTGGTGCTGGCCACGCCGATTTCCGGCCCAGCATGCAGATAGACGCCGCCATCGGCTTCGCGGGCAATGCTGCTGCCAACGACATTACAGAGGGCTAATGTCGGATGTCCTTTCCGCTTGGATTCGCGGACCGCCGCCAACGTGTCGGCGGTTTCGCCCGATTGCGTGATGGCGATGACGATGGTGTTGCGATCGATGGGTGGATTGCGGTAGCGAAATTCGCTGGCGTACTCGACCTCGACGGGAATGCGAGCGAACTCCTCAAAGAGATATTCGCCGACCAGAGCGGCGTGATAGCTGGTGCCGCATGCCGTCAGAATGATGCGTTCCACTTGACGCAGCCGTTGCGGATCGAGGTTGAGTCCGCCGAAGTGAGCGCAGCCATCGATGTCGTCGAGCCGGCCGCGCAAAGCGTTCTCCAGCGCTTCGGGCTGCTCGTAAATCTCCTTGAGCATGAAGTGATCGAACGCACCCGGATCGATGTCGTTGGCGGTCGTCTCCAGATCGTGGATCGACGCCTCGATCTCGATGCGTTCGCGGTTGAGGATGCGCCAGTATTCCGGCGTCAGCATGCAGATCTGATGATCGTCGAGATAGACCACTTTGTCGGCGAAGCCGGCCAGAGCGGTGGCATCGCTGGCCAAGAAGCACTCACCTTCGCTCAGACCGAGTACCAACGGACTGCCCAGTCGGGCGCCGACGAGGATGTTGGGATCATCGAGGCTGAGGGCGGCGATGCCGTAGGTGCCCTTGAGAAGCGGCAGGACGTGCATCACCGCCTCGGCCAAATCGCCCTTGAGATGGCGGTCGATCAGGTGGGCGATGACCTCGGTATCGGTGTCGCTGTGGAAGACGACGCCTTGTTGTTGCAGTTCGCTCTTGAGGACGGCGTAATTTTCGATGACGCCATTGTGGACGACGACGACTCGGCCGCTGCCGCCGACGTGCGGATGGGCGTTGCGATCGGTGGGAGCGCCGTGGGTGGCCCAGCGAGTGTGGCCGATGCCGACGCGGCCCGGCGCCGGTTCGCGGCTGAGGTGGTCGGCCAAATCGGCGATGCGGCCGGCACGCTTGCGGACGTGCAGATGAGAGCCGGTCAGCGTCGCCACGCCGGCACTGTCGTAGCCGCGATACTCCAACCGCCGCAGTCCCTCGACCAGGACCGGCTCCGCTTCCCGATAGCCGACATAACCCATGATTCCGCACATGCTGCGATCCCTCGATGCCGCGATGGAAGTCGTTAAGAGCAGACAGCGTTTCGCTCACGGCGAAAACGCGGGGGAGAGATTCGATTCAGAGGGGGTAATCGTGCAGAGGATAAATGCAAAGAGAATGCCAGATCGCTTTCGCCGGCTGATTCCCAATGTTGGGGCGGTTACGGCGCGGCGTGAATCGTCGTAACTCTTGGATGCCAGTACGGTTGATCCGCAAGCTGGGACAGCGTTGCGGCACGGCGCGAAGGCGGGGACGATGTAAAGGCTGTAAACGCCAGGGGGGCTGGAAGGTTTTCCAAGTAAACGAGGGTTTACATAATTACCCGAATCGTTCGCGGAGACGGAGATGTTGTTCGACATCGAGCGCCTCGGCGCGGAGGCTGCCCTCGATGCCCAGCTCGGCCAGACGCGCATCGACCTCGCTCTTGCTCCAATCGCGGCTGGGCAGGCTGGCCAGCGCCCCCGCAGGTTCTTGCGGCGATGCACGTAGAGATCGCGGAGGAAAGCGCGGAAGCGCAATGGATCGCCGACATGGCGGCGTTTGTCGCTGCGGGGACGGATGCACACGATGGCCGAGTCCACCAGCGGCCGCGGCCAAAACACTTTCGGCGACAGACGGCGCACCAGTTCCACGTCGGCCAGGCTTTGCACCAGCACCGCCAACGCGCCATAGTCCTTGGTGCCGGGCACCGCCAGCAAACGCTCGGCGATCTCCCACTGCACCGTCGCCACCATGCGCTCGACGTCCAAGTCGCTCAGGAGCAAGTTCGTGAGTGACCGGCACCGCCACCGCATAGGGCAGATTCGACACCAGTTTGACGCGCCGCGTGCCGCAACGCCGGCCCAGATCGGCAATAGCACGTCGCACATCGGGATTCAGTTCGTTCTTATTTTTCAGGACATCGGCGCTGCAAAAGGGCGATGCGATCGCGCTGGCGGACTTCCTCATCGGTCAGAGCGGCGAAGGCGGGATCGACTTCGATGCTGACCACGGCGCCGGCCTGCTCGATCAGCCGAACCGTCAAACTGCCGGTGCCGCTGCCGACTTCGAGAGCCAGATCCTCGCGCGTCAACTCGGCGCTGCGCAAAAGAAGTTCGAGCAAGTTCAGATCGATGAGGAAATTCTGTCCGAGCTTGTTCTTGGGCTTGATGCCGCGCTCGGCGAACAGGTTGCGCAGATAGGACAGCGTTTGTCGGCTTGAGGGGGTTGTGGGTGTCATATTGGTTCCCGTTTAGCCGCGAGCCGTAGGCGAGCGCGGTCGCGCATCCCCTTCGGGTCGCGGCTAAACGATGTTATTTTGGGACAAATGGAGGCATTTCCAAACATATTTGGCCAGCAGGTCCGTCTCCAGGTTGACGGCGGCTCCCGGTCCCTTGAATCCGAGCGTCGTGTGCGCCAGCGTGTGCGGGATCAGAGCGACGCTGAAACGATCCTCGCCGACCTCAACCACGGTCAGACTGACGCCATCCACCGTCACCGATCCCTTGGACACCATCTGCGCCGCCAGGTTCGGCGGGCAAGTGAACCAGACCGTCACCCACTCGCCTTCGGCGAGGCGCTCGGCGACGCGGCCGACGCCATCGACGTGTCCTTGCACGAGATGGCCGCCGAGACGATCGCTCAAGCGCAGCGAGCGTTCGAGATTGACGCGATCGCCCGAACACAATTCGCCGAGATTGGTCCGTTGCAGCGTCTCTGGGCCAAGCTGAAAGCTAAACGTCTCGGCATCGGCGGCGACGACGGTGAGGCAGGCGCCGTTGACGGCGACGCTTTCGCCGAGGATCAATTCGGCGGCGATTTCCGCGGCCGACACTGTCAACCGGCAGCCGGCGCCATCGGAGACGAGATCGTGGACAGTGCCCAGAGCTTCCACAAGGCCGGTGAACATGATGTCGTCTTAATGGTGAATGCCGGGTTCCTTGCCCGGCTCGGCGCCGCGCACGATGCGGAAGAGGATGTGCCGCAGAAGGCCGCTCAGCGCATAGCCCCAGAAGAGCAGGAAGCAAGCCAACGACGGCATCAGCGCGATCAGGAACAACGCCAGCACCACTTGCACCAGGACGCTGAACGAGCGCCGGCCGCGCAGGATCTGCTTGGTGATGTGCGGATAGGACACGCGCGAAACCATGAGGAGGGCGGCGAGGAGGGTTCCCAGCGGCGCCCAGACATCGACAAAAGCGATCATCTTGCCGGCATGAACGCCGTTCCACGGCGTCGAGCGGAGGATGGCCAACGACACCACGCAGCCGGCCGCCGCCGGCGACGGCAGCCCTTTGAAACGCTTATGGCTGGCCGGGTCCGGCGAATTTTCCAGGTTGAAGCGCGCCAGCCGCAGCACGGCGCAGACCATGTACAGAGCGGCAATCATCGCCACGGTCTGGTTGATGAGTTGCTCGCGCCAGTCCATGCCCAAGCGCAGCAGCAGGAAAGCGGGAGCGGCGCCGAAGCTGATGGCGTCGCACAAGCTATCGAGTTGGCCGCCGAAATCGCTGGCCGATTTCGACAGCCGAGCCGCGTAGCCGTCCAGAACGTCGAAGATCATGGCGACCAAGATCAGGCAGGCGCTGAGGACGAAGATAATAATCCGCCTCGGCGGGCGTCGAGTGCGGGCCGATCTTGCTGGCGTAAGCGATAGCCGCGAAGCCGCAGACACCGTTACCCAGCGTCAAAAGCGTCGGCAAAATGGCGATTTTCTTCACGTTGGTTTCGATCCTCGTTCTCGTGGATGCCGTTACTCAAGGCAGCAACCGAGATTACCATACCACGATGTCCGCGACATTTCCAGACGCTACAGGAAAAAGGGTGTGCCGAGACGCACCGCGAAAGTAAGATTCCGTGTAGCCGAGCCGCGCGGTGCGGCTATACGGAACCTCGTGGGATTCGTCATGACTGACTCCAGCAATCCGACCGCTGCCGCCTCCGTGCGAGACGATGATCTGAGCATCGTCCTCTTCGGTCTGCCGGCGGCCGGTAAATCGTCTCTGCTCGGCGCATTGGCTCAAGCGGCGCAGGCTCAGGAACATCTTCTTAACGGCCGACTCATCGATATTTCACATGGATTGGACGAACTGCGGCGGCGTCTCTACGAGGAAAGCTCGCGCCGCACCGCCGAGGAAGTGGTGCCGTATCCCGTCGATTTCGAGCCGTTCGGCAGCGATGGCGGCAAGTCCGAGGCGAGGCGACACGTCGGCGCCGTGTTCATCGACTGCGACGGACGGGTTGCCAACGATTTGCTCGTGCGCCGGCAGGCCATCCCGGAAGACAGCCCGGAAGGCACGCTCGCTCGTGAAGTCACCGACGCCGATACGCTGGTGCTGGCCATCGACGCCTCGGCGCCGCCGCCGCAGGTGGAATCGGATTTCGCCGAGTTCGATCGCTTCCTCCGTCAACTGGAAATCAGCCGGAGCCAGCGTGCCGACGTGGGCGGCTTGCCGGTGTTTTTGGTGCTGACCAAAGCCGACCTGCTGGCCCAAGCCGGCGACACCATCGCCGATTGGATGGAACGCATCGAACAGCACAAGCGCGATCTCGACGCTCGTTTTCGCCGCTTTTTAGCACGGCGGGAGCAGGAGGCGGGTCCGTTGCCGTTTGGCCGTATCGATCTACATTTGTGGGCGACGGCGGTGAAGAGGCCGGCGCTGGCCGGCTCACCGGCCAAGGCGCGCGAGCCTTATGGCGTGGCGGAGTTGTTCCGTCAGTGTCTCGAACAAGCCGCCGCCTTTCGTGGGCGGCGGCGGCAATCGGGACGCCGGCTCCTGTGGACGGTTGGCGCAGCCGGCGGCATTGTCGCGCTGATGACAGCGCTCGCCGTCGGCTTCACGGTTCGCAACCTCGACACGCAAGCCAACGCTCTGCGCGATCGCGTGCAGCTTCTGCGCGATGCCGACATGCCGTCGGAGACGGAGCGGCTGCGCGCTCCCATCCGTGAGCTACGCCATCGTGCAGACGAACTACGCTCCCTTGGCAACGATCCTCAGTTCGACACGCTTTCCGCCGAGCAGCAACAGTTGGTGCGCGAACGTCTCGACGAACTAAGTGTGTACCTTGCCTACTACGACCGTTTGTTGCCATCGCCCCGGCCGCGCGACGCACATACGGAAAAGGAACTGCGCGAGATCGAGCAAAACTTGAAGACCGAGTTGGCCTTGCCGCGCACGGCGTGGAAGGATACCGAAGCAGGCCGGCTTCATGGCGAACGCCTTCAGGACACCGTGGCGCTCGACGCCGCTGTCAAGCGGGCCGAGGACTGGTATCGCGATAGCGCGGCCAAGGCCGAGAAGCTGCGGACTTTTTCGGGGCAGCGGACGGAACGCGAGACGGCCGGCATCAACTGGGACCGATGGACGGTGGACGTGGAAAGCGTGCTGAGTCCCGATCGTCGCCCGCCGTTTAGCGGCTCCAGTCCCATTGCTGGCGCCGCCACGACGCTGACCTACGAGGCGACGGTGCTGCGCTTCGAGGAGGTATTGGCGGCACGCGCCGATTGGGAAGGGAAAAACGACCGTTTGCAGCACGTCCTCGATCTGTGCGCCGGCCTGGGCCTGGCGACTTCATCGGACAAACGACCATCGGTACTCGCCATTCCCCCCCGCTTCACGCTCGCACAGGCGCGCGAACGGCGCAACGCCTTGGAATTGTCTTATAGCCGTTTCAAGAGCGATTTTGTCTTCGATCGGGTTCCCGAAGCTATCCGCCCCGCCGTGGACCAAGCGGCGCACACCAGCTACGAGCATCTGCTGCAACCCGCACAGGCCGTCGTACTCAAGCAGTTGGAGCAGGCCGGCGGCGCGGAAGAGACGCGGACACGCTGGGACAGCGTCCGCAATTGGCTGCGCGATCCGAAGGATTTGAACGATTGGCTCGTCCTAGCTCGTGTACTTATCCGCTTGCATGATCCCGCTCATGGGCATACACCGGAGTCAGTCGATCCCGTCGCTGCCCTGGCGGAGTTTTTGGGGCGGACGAGTTTCACACTCACCTTTCGGCGGCTGACGTTGGAGATCCCGGAGAGTTTGGAACGCAAGCCGGCCGCCGACGCCGCACTATCGATTTACCATCCGGCCTCGGCGGGCGAAGAGAAGCCGGCTCTGGTCTTCCAACCGTCCGGCGAGGGTGAGCGCGATGCGCAGCGGCGCGTGTGGACGTATTCCTTCCACCTCCGCGAAGGGCAAACGCTGACCTATCGGCCCGGCGACGCTTTATGGGCGATGCTGCCGCTGCGCGACGATTGGATGCTCACCTGGGTGCGCTGTCATAGTTTGATGTATCAATTCGAGCGCCTGACGCGGCCGCCGCGGCTGCACAAGCGGAAGGAAGAGACGACCAACGGCACACTGGAAGAAGAGGTTCGCTTGACGATCCTTCCCGCCGATGGCGTGCCGCGCTTGCCGGATCTCATGCCGGTGGTGCGGCTTCGCTAGGGTTTGCCAGCCCGCAGCGCCAGCAAGGGAAGGAGTTACCCTTGCTGGCGCTGCGGGCTGGCAGGTCGCGGCTCAGATGCCTTCGGCGTTCCTTTCTCAAGCCGCCAATAGCGGTCAACCGCCAATCCGTCCCAACTTTGTTCCTGGCCGGACGGCCAAGTCACGCTCACACGCTCAACCGTGTCATCCGGCCCCAGGCCGAACAGCAAACGCCGATCGCTCGACGACAAATAACTACCGCCGCCCTTGGCGAAGCGCGTCAAGAGCCGGTCGCCGATCTGCACCGTGGCCTTAGCGCCAACCACGTCGCCATGCTTCCGTCCGACCAACTCAATTCCCAACCAGTGATGCGGAGAGCCGGTCTCGGCCGGCGTGACGTTGCGCAACAAGACAATCGGCTCATTCGTATGACTGATCGCCAAGTCAGCATAGCCATCGTTATCCAGATCGCCGATGGCCACGCCGCGACCCATGTGCGGCTGCCGGAAGTAGTCTCCCGCCGATGTCGAAATCTCCGCGAAGCGGCCGCGGCCTTGATTGTGAAGAAGGACGGGCCGTTGCCGCCGAGGCGCACGAGTCGGATGGCGTACCACGTGGCCATTCGCTATCACCAGATCTTCCCGACCGTCATTGTCCACGTCGAGGAAGCCGGTTCCGAAACTCACGTAGGAGCGTCCGATGGCGCTGATGCCGGAAACCAGCGTCGCATAGCGAAAGAAAACGCTCTCTCCCCGGCACTCATTATGGTACAAGGCGGGGTTCTCGTTCTCGAAGTTCGTCACCCACAACGAGGCTCGGCCGCAGCCGTCGTAGTCGGCGGCATCGACGCCCATGCTGCCGTTGGGCTGGCCGCGGTCATCGACCGCCACTCCCGCCCCCATACCGACTTCCTTCAAACGGATCGTGCCTCTTCCGCCGGAGTTGAGATAAAGGAAGTTTTCCACGCTATCGTTGGCGATGTAAATGTCGGGACGGCCATCGTTATTGATGTCCACGATCACCACGCCCAAGCCGTAGCCGTCATTGCTGGTTCCTCGGCACAAACCCGCCGACGCGCCGATCTCCGTGAAGGTTCCATCGCGATTATTGCGGTACAGCAGATGAGGCACCGCCTTGAAGGCGCGCGGCGTGCAAATGTCGCGGGGCACGGCGGAGCCAACTCCCTTACATAGACGATTGTTGGCAAAGGACCAATCGACGTAGCGGCACAGATAGAGATCGGGAAAACCATCGCCATCGAGATCGGCCCAGGCGGCACTGGTGGTCCAACCCGTGCCGCTCAGGCCGGCCCGTGCGGCAACCTCGACGAAACGGCGGCCCTTTCGTCCGTCGCTCTCATTGTGGTACAGGGCGACGCGGTCCCAGCCGGTGACGAGCAAATCGGGCCAACCATCGCAGTCATAGTCGGCGACCGCGCAGCCGTGCGTGTAAAACACAGGACGATCGACACCCATTCGCGCCGTCACGTCTTCAAACTTCCAGCCGCCTAGGTTGCGGTAGAGTCGGCTGGCTTGGCCGATGATGGTTTTGCCTTCCGGGCCGCCAAACGTACCGCCGCCGGGGACGAAGAGATCCAGTAAACCGTCGCCATCATAATCGATCAGGGCGATACCGCCGCCGAGCGATTCGAGGATGGTGTAATGCTCGGCCTCCTCGCCGTTGTGGTAAGTGAAATCGATTCCCGAAGTGAGCGTCTTGTCTTCAAAGATCCTGCTTTCCGGCTTATTTTGTTCGACAGGTATGGGAGCCGAGCGATGCCAACAGCCGCAGACGATGGCCAGCAGCGCAAGCTCCGCTGCCCAACGCCGGATGCCGCGCGCGTTCACTTCGGATCTCCTTCAAGAGTATTTTCGTTTAGCCGCGACCCGAAGGGGAGCGCGTTCGCGCTCCCCTTCGGGTCGCGGCTAAACGGCTTATCGCCGATGATATTGTGCCAATGCCTCGCGGGCGGGCCCATAATCGGGATCCTGCTCCAAAGCACGCCTCAACCAATAAACGCCCTTCTTCTCCTGACCGTTTCGCAAGTACAGCGTTCCCAACTCGCAGAGTAGAGCGGGATCGTTCGGCCGCTTGTCCATTTCCTCGCTCTGGATCACTCCCAAGCGGCGCAGATCGGCGAGAAGGCGGTTGGAGTGCTGCTTCTGCTTCTCTGCTTCGGCGTCTTTGCCTTGCTGTTTGAGGGCGATGGCGAGCAGATAGTTCGAGCGCCGATCCGATGGGTCGAGGATCAAGGCGTGGCGGAGCCATCCTTCCGCATCGGCGGCGCGGTCGGCCGCCAGCGCCAAGCGACTTCGTTCGATCAGCGCGATCTTATCGCGGGGATTCTCGGCGATCAAAGCGTCGAGAGTTCGGCAGGCGGAGTCTACTTCACCCAGCTCCGCGCGGCACAGAGCGAGGCCGCGGCGGACGTCCGGATCATTCGGCCGGCTTCGCGCCAGAAAGGCGAATTGCTCCGCCGCCTCCGTGAAATAGCCTGCGCCCAACAGACTCTGGGCCAAGTGCAGCCGGCCCTCGTAGTGTCCTGGATAGGCATCGACAATACGACGGTAGAACTCCACCGCCTCGGCGGGGACGCTCATGTCGTCTCGGATGCGGCCGAGCAGCAGCAGTGCCTGGGCATTCTTCGGCTGTCGCTTAAGACAATCAATCAGATACTCCTCGGCGGTTTGCAAGCGGTTTTGCTCCAGACAACCTTGGGCCAGCGCCTCCAGGATCAAGGGTGAATCCTTGTCGCCTTGCTGTACGCGCGAGCGCAGCAAACCCTCGGTCGAAGGCGGCATCGTCCCGGTTTGACATTCCACGAGAAGGCGCTCCAACCGGAGCGTTTCGGCGTCCGAGCCTTCGAGTTGCTCGTATTCGCGCAGGTAGCGTAGGGCCAGCGAATAAGCACCCGAACGGCGGGCAAGCCTGCGCTGCCAGCAGAGATACTTCGGGCGCGGAGACGCCCGCTTCCGGCAGGCGTCCAAATGCTCCAGGGCTTGTGCGAAATCGTATTGGGCCGCGGCTTGTTCCGCTTGTCGGAAATGATAGCGAGCTTGGACAAACGGCCCCAGAACGTAGGCCGCCAAAGCGAGCAGTAGCACAATCGCCGCGAGCCAATAGGCAAAACGGAGCCGCGCTGCCGGGTTGAGAAACCGAGCCATGAGTGGAACCTAGAGTACAAAACCGAGCCGCGACCGTCAGGGAGTGGTGAAGACAACCGCTCCTTGCCGGTCGCGGCTCGGTTTTCCGCCGAGCGTCCTCGATCAATCGTCGAGCTTGATGTCGTGGGTCTGGACGCCCGATTTGACTTGATAAGTCAGGCCCGACTGGGCCACATCTTTGTAGCGAGCGGGTATTTTGACATACGGACCGACTTTCATCGATTTGCCTTTCATGTCCGGCATGTCCACGCCCTTCATCATCGGCGTGGACTCCTGCTCCGGGATCGGAGCCGTTTCCACGGTAATCTTCACCGAACCTATCGGAGCATTGTCGATGCGATAAGTGCCATCGGCATTGATCGGCGAGGACGCCCCTTTGTTATCGGCGCCGAAGAACATGACGCTGCCATTGCCCAGTTTCTCGCCCTTGTAGCTGATGGTGCCTTTAACGGTGGCCTTTTTGGCTCCGCAACCCATCGGTGCCAAAGCGCCAAGAGCCATGCACAGGACAGCGAGGCAGACCAAGCGACCACCCAAGCAAAACCGAACCATCCCGTTTCCTCCTCAGACGATTTCCACGTTCATGCCCAAAAATCGCCGGGCGGCACACAGTCCGCCCGGCAAAAAAATCCAGCACCATGCCCAACGGCTTTCGGTTGCTCTCACCAGTCGGACAAGAGCTGTTCGCCGCCCTGCGGCGTGGCCGCGAACCACCAAGTCGCCTGACTGATCCCTTGGGGCACTATCCGCACACTGCCATCGCCCAAGCCGGCCAGGATGCCGCCGGTGTGTCCCGTCGAGGCGAGGTAGGGAATGCACGCGGTATTCCAAGGCGTGGGCATAATCTGGAACATGGAAACGCCATTGGGATCGCTGCCGCCGGGTCCGCCCGGGTAGCCAATCCCTTGAAGCCCGGTGCCCATCTGCGAGTCGAACACCGACGACCGCCAGATGCCCCAGGCGGGGTTCGTGCTGCCCCACGGATGGGCCCAGAGATTGCCCGTGCTATTGCTGCACTGCGCGTATTTCTCGGTCCAGATAATGGTGTTGCTGGTGCCGTCCGTGAAGGTGGCGGGGATGCGGGCCGATCCTTGGATCCACGGCGCGCCCGATTGACCGCCGGTGTCAACGGCGTTCTGCACCGTGGCAAAGACCTGCGTATTGGCGGCATAGCTGGAGCCGGCCCAACCGGGGGAAGTGATGAGATTGCTCGGAAGGCTGGGATCGGAAGGGCAAGCGTAAGTTTTGACTGGGCGGTTAGAGACAGGGCCCCAATCCCCCCCCGGTCCCCCGGTGGCAGAATAGGCACCTGGCAAATTGTAGAGGTTTTGCTGCTCGATGAACGGCAGGATGTGAAACATGATGGAGCCGCCATTCCCTACAGCTTGCTGCTGCGGAAAAAAGCCGCAGATGGGGGGCAAGTACCGGAAGGTGTCGTTGGCGTTGTGGATGGCGAGGCCGAGTTGTTTGAGGTTGTTCTGGCACTGCGAGCGGTTGGCGGCCTCGCGCACCTTCTGCACAGCGGGCAAGAGCAGACCGATCAAGATGGCGATGATGGCGATGACTACCAGTAGCTCAATCAGCGTGAAGGCGCTTTTGAGCCGGCGAACACTGACTGCGAACATGACGACTCCTCCGAGAAAAGAAGACCATGAACGGACCACAAAGAACAGAAGCCGATGATTCCGACGGGCAAGCTGTCATCAGTGCTTCTTGCTGATACTTGCTTTTACGTAATAACTATTCGTATTCTAGCCACGGCGGAAATGGAAAAGCAAGCATTATCAGGAAATTTTCACTTCGCAACAGGCTTCCTGGCAAACGGCGGGCATCAGCTGGCCGTTCGCTTACTTCTCGACGATCCGCCGCCTAATCTATAGAATAATACAGGAAAAGACGTAGTCGGCGGTTAGCGACGCTTCGTAGAAGCGTCGCAGGGGCTGCGACGCTTCTACGAAGCGTCGCTAATCCGTGGCTACGCGGCGCGGATCTCTCGATCTTTTCTCTCCAAAAAGGTTCTCAACATGGCACACTTCCTCATCCTCGAATCCACCAACGCCGACGGCAAGCCGACGGAATTATGTATCAATGTCGATCAGATCTGCCGGGTGTTCACGTTAGGCCCGGCGGGCGCCATCGAGTCCATGGAAGTGCATATGTCCGACGGTCAACGTCTCCTCTTGCAGGAAGAAGCCGCCGCCGCCCTCTTCGCCGTCATCACCCATCCACCCTACATGATTGAGCTGAATCCGCCGCGGCGTTCTTGATCGCGTCGCCTTCCCTCCGCTTGCGTTTAAGGAGACACGCCATGCGCGTCTGGTCCGGCCATCCCTATCCCCTCGGCGCCGCCTGGGATGGGGCGGGGGTGAATTTCGCCCTATTTTCTGAACATGCCAGCAAGGTCGAACTGTGCTTGTTCGATTCCCGCGAGTCCAAGAAGGAAAGCCAGCGCATCGTTCTGCCCGAACAGGATGAGTTCGTCTGGCACGGCTACCTGCCGGGCATCCAACCCGGCCAGCTGTACGGCTACCGCGTCCACGGGCCGTATGAGCCGGACAAGGGACATCGTTTCAATGCCCACAAGATTCTGCTCGATCCCTATACGCGAGCCGTCGGTCGCGATTTGCAATGGGACGATTCGCTGTTCGGCTACAAAATGGGCGATGCGGCCGGCGATCTGTCCTTCGACGACCGCGACAATGTCGCCTTCGCGCCCTTGGGCATCGTACTCGACACCGCGTTCACCTGGGGCGACGACCGCCCGCCGCGCATCCCTTGGAACCGCACCCTCATCTATGAGGTTCACGTCAAAGGTTTCACGATGCGTCATCCCGGCGTTCCCGCGGAGCTGCGCGGCACCTACGCCGGATTGGCCACCGAGGCGGCCATCAACCATCTCAAGAGTTTGAACGTCACGGCGGTCGAACTACTGCCGGTCTATCACCACATGGACGATAAGTTCCTGCTCGACAAGGGCCGGAGCAACTACTGGGGCTACAACACGCTGGCCTACTTCGCCCCGGATACGCGCTATGCTTCCAAACGCTCGCCGCGCAAGGCGGTGCAAGAGTTCAAGTTCATGGTCCGCACGCTGCACCAAGCCGGCATCGAAGTGATTCTCGACGTGGTTTACAATCACACCTGCGAGGGCAATCAGAACGGCCCCACGCTGTCGCTGCGCGGCATCGATAATACCGCGTACTACAAGTTGGCGGCGGAGCCGCGCTATTACATGGACTACACCGGCTGCGGCAACAGCCTAAACATGCAGCATCCGCGCGTACTCCAGTTCATCCTTGACAGTCTCCGCTACTGGGTGCTGGAGATGCACGTCGATGGTTTCCGTTTCGATCTTGCCAGCACGCTGGCCCGCGAATTGTTCGCCGTGGACAAGCTGAGTACGTTCTTCGACATCATCCAGCAAGATCCTGTTCTGTCGCACGTCAAGCTGATCGCCGAGCCGTGGGACGTTGGCGAGGGCGGCTATCAGGTCGGCAACTTCCCGGTGCAGTGGTCGGAGTGGAACGGCAAGTACCGCGATTGCGTTCGCCGTTTCTGGAAGGGCGACGGCGGCACTTACAACGAGTTCGCCACGCGGCTGACCGGCAGCTTCGATCTATTCGGCGACGATGGCCGCAAGCCGTTCGCCAGCATCAATTTCATCACCTGCCACGATGGTTTCAACTTGCAAGACCTCGTCAGCTACAACGACAAGCACAACGAGGCCAACGGCGAGAACAACAACGACGGGGCCAACGACAACAACAGTTGGAACTGCGGCGCCGAGGGTCCGACTGAGGACGCCGCCATCAAGGCGCTGCGCGAGCGGCAGAAACGTAATTTGATCGCCACGCTGCTGCTGTCGCAGGGCGTGCCCATGATGCTCGCCGGTGACGAGCTGAGCCACACGCAGAAAGGCAATAACAACACCTACTGCCAGGATAATGAACTGACGTGGCCGAATTGGGAGTTGAATGGCGAGCAGAAGGACTTTTTGGATTTCGTCCGCCGCGTGATTCGGATCTGGAAGGAGCATCCGGCCTTCCAACGTCGTCGTTTCTTCCGCGGCAAGGCGATCCGCGGCAGCGGCGTCAAGGACATCGCTTGGCTGGAGCCGGGCGGCACGGAGATGTCCGACGAAGCCTGGAGCGCCGGCTTCGTGCAGTGCTTAGGAGTGCAGCTCGCCGGCGATACCGGCGAGGTCGATGAATTTGGCCAGCCCGTGCGCGACGATCACGTGCTGATGCTGCTCAACGCTCACCACGAGTCCATTCCGTTCACTCTGCCGAGCCTGGCCGGTTACACCGCCTGGGAAAGAGTGTTGGACACGGCCGACAGCCACGCCCCCGCTTCCACACATAAGGGAGGCGAAAAGTATCCAATGGAAGGCCGTTCGATGGCTGTCTTCCGCGCCGCCGATTGGAGTCGTCAAAGATAGCCAAGCATTCCTAAAAAACACGAACAGAATAAAATGCCAGGCCGCGGGGCCAGCAAGGGACGCCCTTGCTGGCCCCGCGGCCTGCCAAGAAAGTTAGTGCCTCTTATTGGTTGCAGCCCTCTCCAGAACGGTGGTATTATGGAAGGATGCGTTCGGTGTTGATCGCGCAAATGTACGCGATGGGCGTGGGATGACGATGACGAAGGCCGATCTCCAACAGCTTGCCGAGGAGCGGATCATCGATGCGAAGGTTCTCCTCGATGCAGGTAGGTGGGGATGTGCTTTTTATGTGGCCGGCTACGCCGTGGAGTGTGGCCTGAAAGCCTGTATTGCCAACCTTTTCAAGTTGGAGAGCTTTCCTGAGAAGACCTTCTCGGATAAGTGCTACATACACGATCTTGAAAGGCTGCTTAGCCTAGCTGGGCTAAAGTCCGAGCTAGACGTGGAAGGTGCGGCGAATGTAAATTTGTACAATAATTGGAGTACCGTCCTGGGCTGGAATGAGACGCGCCGCTATGAGCAAAAGACTCAAGCCGAGGCGCAAGCGATTTACGCCGCCATCACGGATACCCCCGATGGAGTGTTCGCATGGATACGACGACAGTGGTAGATCAACAGATTATTGACGGGCAGAAACTCGCGGAACAATTCGCCTTCGATGGTTTCGAGGTGGCGGGCGCCTTCTGGGTGAAGTTCGCACAGAGCGAGGGCGATCCGTGGTCTTTCTATATCGTCTCGAAGACAATTGATGAGCTAGGATTGCAAGCAGCTTACCGAGCCATTCACGCCTCCCTAAAAAAAATTCCCGCCGCTTCGGGTCTTTGGAGTTCTCTTTTTCAAATCCGACTCGTTGGCGTGAAGGATCGAATCGCCCAAGAATTACTATCAATTCAGAAGCAATATCCGGCTAGACTGCCCACGCTCATTAGAGGGGCGCGGTTGGGCGATACGGAAATTGAGAAAGTGTACATCTGTCCAAAACCCAAGGCCATTCGGAACAGCCAAATTGATGCAAACGTGAAACGGTTTCTTGATGAGGGCTGGGAATTAGATGGCGGATGGGGAGACGGCTACCCCTGTGTGCGCAAAGGAAGCGATCAGGTTGGTTTTATGTACCGAATTCGAGTGGATGAGCAAATGACGCCGGATAAGGTTCCCTATTTGGAGGGGGAAAGACCTTTGCCCTCCCCATGAGCCGCATCCGCACGATCCCTTACTCCGCCTTGGCCGTGATGGCGATTTTCAATGGCTCGACCCAGTGTTTGAGATCGGCATTATAGTACAGATACGCCCGGCTGGCGGGGCCGCTGTACTCGCCGGGCACGCGGCAAATCAGGTCGATCGGCACGTCAATTTTCTGATCCGGTGCGAGATCGCGCCAGTACAGCACCAACTCGCGGCCGCGGATCTCGAAGGCACTGACCAGCGGACGCCGACCGTCTTGCGGCGCACGAGTGTAATCCTTGAGTTGCTTCATGTCTTCCGGGATGGCCAAACCGCCGGGCAGGCCGAGGATGGCCACAGCCATGCCCTGACCCTTGCCGCTGGCGTTTTCGACGCGGACGTTCAGCCGCACCGTCTCGCTCTCGCGGGCTTGCGTGCGGTCCAGCTTTGCCGTCAGCTTCACGGGACACTTGTCGGCGCTGGCGGGCTGGCGCGTCTGATACGACCATGTCAGCGTATACGGGAAGACGTTCTTGCCGGTAATTTCGACGCGCACCGTGTTTTTGCCGGGTTTCAGCGTCGTCTCGGCATCGGGGACGTTCAGGGTCAGTGGTTCGCTCGCGCCGGCTGCGAACGGCAGCGCGACCACTTGCTTGTCGCCGGCAAACAGATGCACTTCGCCGGCTTCCGGCGTCCGCTTGTTGGCCTTGGTGTAGAGGATCAACGCCTTGAGCGCCAGGATGGTCGATTGCGTCGAGCCGAAGCCGCCGTAACCGCCGCGCTGCTGGCCGAGCCAATGGATCGCCTTCCGCACATGGGCGTTGAATGTTCCGGGATTGGCTTTCAGCCAGCCCAAGAGCGCCAGCGATGTCGTCTCGATCTGCAAATCGCGGCCGCCGGAGCCGGTGATGCTCGTCTCTTCGGCGTTGAGATGACCGTCGGACTTCTGCAATTCGGCGACGGTCTTCAGCAACTTCGTCGCGTCCGCCGTCTTCGCCCGATTGATGAGACTATTGGCGACAAGAGAGAGGAAATAAGGATCTTTTGACGTTTTCGCCTGTTCGTGCAGAGTGTTCAACTCTTTGGTGATGTCGTCGCCCTCGCCGCTCTCGGTCAGCGCCCAGACGATGTAGGCGTTGGTGATGTGCTGCGGAGCGCGGCCGAATGTGTCGAGGGCGCGCGGATTACGCTTGAAGCCGCCTTGGCCGTCGCGCTGACTGAGCAGATATTGATGCGTCCGCCGCATCATGGCCGCATCGACCTCGTGAACCTTGGCCATGTCGCGGAACTCCATCAAACCGTAAGCCGTCAGCGCCTCGTGGGCCGGTGTCGTGCCGCCGAACCACTCGTAACCTTCCTTCTTATTCTGAGCCGTGTTCAGACACTCGAACGAGACCAACTTCTGGTAGCCGCTATCGAGCAATTCGTGAGCGCGGCGCTCAATGGCGGGCTTGGTCTGGTTGCTCTCCTTCAAATACTGCAAGACGAGTATGTTGGGATAGTTGCTCGACGAGGTTTGCTCGAAGCAGCCGTTGGGATCGCGCAGCAGTGCTTCCAGTCCCTTTTGCAGATCGGCCAACGTGGACGGATAAACCTGTACCTGACATTTCAGAGTGCCTTTGATCCAATGATCGGGCAGGACAATTTCCCGCGTCGCCGACTTCTCCAACACGTCGCTGTGAGAGCCGACAATCGGAAAGCCCTCCGGCACAATGCGGAACGTCGTGCGGACGCGGTCGGCGGGAAAACCGTCGGCCTTGCCGCTGAACGCAAGTGTGGCCGTGCCTTCCTGAATGGTCGGCTGGAAGCGGTACAGTTTGCGAATCGTCGTCTCCGCCGGCACCGAAGCGCCGGCAGTCGCCGTACCGTCGAGCAGGGACAGATTCGCCTTCTCCGTCACGGCGACGCGCGCCGTGCGGGTTTCGCTGGTGTTGTTGGCGACGGCCAGGGCAATGTCGATCTTGTCGCCGGCGGTCACTTCCAGCGGCGTGCGCGGCTGCACCGTGAAGGGCAGGCGCGAGGTCAGTGTTTGGGTGGCCGAGCCGAGCCGGCCGTCCAGCGTGTGCGCGAACGCCGTCACCTCGAAGGCGCCCAACGAATCGCACAGATCGAACGACACTTCCGACTTGCCATCCGGCAGAACGAGGACGGGGTGCCAGTACAGCGTCTCGGCGAAATCGTAGCGTTCCTCGGCGGGGCCGCTGGCGCGCGGATGCGCGAAGACGCGCACCGGCATCGGTGCCCAAGGATTCGGTTTGCGTGCGAGTCCCGCCTCATCCAGAGCAAGTTGGCGCTCAAGACCCATCCTCATTGGCGGTTCCATCGGCCGCTTCCTTGCCTCCACGCCGCGAACTTTCTGAGCAAGATTCTGAGGCGGTTTGTCGGCAAGTTGCTCAACCTGTTTGAACAAGCCATTTTGGACCTCGGCCTTTTGAGCGCCGAAAAATTCTTTACCATCCTTCCGCTTGGCGAATTCATGTAACAGTTCGAGCCGCTCTAACTCCTTGCCTTCCTCTCCATAGCGGAAATTGTCGAAACCACCTTTGCCGCCGGGCATACCTCCAGCCCTGCCTAGCATAGCCGGCGCGGCTCCTCCTCCCATCATCATCCGTCGATTCACTGGCCCACCTGCGCCATTTTGCACTCCCAATGGCCGCATATCGTCTGCGGCGGCTTCCCCCAGCTTGCGTTCAAGGTCAAGATTTTTCTTGAAGTGGGGAGGTTCCGGATTCTCGGCAGAAGCAAGCTGTGCCACTTCCGACGCACCGTGTCGTGCCATCGGCGCGATTTGCCAGGACACGCTCGGCAACAGCAGAACCATTGCCACACAAGCGGCTGTAGCCGCGTAATACGGCAGAGCGCGAACGAGACGACGAAACAAACCGAGAATCAGGCACGTCAGCGCCGCCAGGGCGAAGATCACCTCTAGCAGCGGCACACCCACCAACCGCAGCTGATCGAGGAAGTCGTCATATGCCTTGATCTTCACGAGAGCGGCGTGATATTCGTGGTCCTCGCGGGCCTCTTGCTCCGCCTTCCGGCCTGCGCCGCTTGGGCCGTCAACTCCTCCGTGCGGCGTGCATGCTCGCTGTCGATGCGCTGCAACTCTTGCTGCGTCAGGTCGGTCACGCGCGGCTGCGATTGGCCGACGGTCAGCAGCAGGCGCTCGGCTTCTTCCTTTTGCTCATTGCGGAATTTGCCGGGATTCTGCTCGGCGAAGCGCCGCCAACCTTGCGTGCCCAACAACAGATCGAGCGCTTCCGCTGCTTGCGGATGCGGTCCCAACAGAAAGTCGGCGTACTCCAGATCTTCGGGGCGGCGCACTTCGGTCGTCAGCAGAAAATGCGCCGGCATGCTGCGCAGCGTTTTGTCGTCGGCCAGCGTCTTCACGCTCTTATCGATGACGCGCAACATCACCACGGCCGGAGTTGGCTGCCCTTTTTCCGTCGTCGCCTCAACGTCCAGCTTCACGCTCTGCCGAGGTACGTACGTCTTCTGATCCGGCTTGAGGGCGAGTTGCAGGCGCTCAGCCGGTTGGCGATAGATGAGCCGTTCGGCCACCGGCCGCAGTGTCCGCTGAGCGGCGTCGCCGGGCGGGATCTCGAAAACCGTCACGCGGCACACGCCGCCGGCACCGCCCACCGGCCGCAGCACCGCATGAGCCTCATCGCCGACGTAGTGGATCGCGCTCAGTTCGGTCGAATCGAGTAGCCGGCCGCGACAGTACGCGCCGACCATCAAGGCGCGTTTTGCCGTGCTGCGCACCGTCACCGCGATGGCTTGATCCGCCTTGAACACACCTTGCGGCAAACTCAGCACGACGCCTTGCGGCTTGACCGGCGGCAGTTCGTGGAGCTTCGTGACGCCGACCGGCGATTCAACTTTCAACTCGTACTTGTGTCCGGTTCGCGGCATAAACTCAAATCGGCCCATGCCCTGGTTCAATTCCGGCGTCTTTTCGCTGGCCAACGTCTCGACTATCACGCCCATCGGTTTGCCGTCTTCGAGCAGTTGGCCGCGTAAATCGGCCGGTTTGCCGAGCGTGCTGCGCACCTGGAAATAGACGCGATTGCGCAGCCCCGCCACCAGATCGCCGCCTTCCGGACAAAAATCGATGTCGAGCTTTTTCAGCACAATGGGAATGGGCCGAACGATCGTGTCCGGCATCGCTCGATCGTCGAACTGGACCGCCACCGTCCCCAGGCCGCGTTCGATTTCCTTCGGCAGCTTGAAACGGACATTGACGATTCCTTGGTCATCCGTTTGCATCGCAAACGCTTCACGGTTTTCCTCGCCATGCGATCCGTATTGTTTGTTATCGACGTGGACGCGGACTTCGACGCGGCAGTTCTTCAGCGGCCGACCGTCGAGGTATCGTGCCTTGCAGCGCGCCACCACCTCATCGCCGGCACCATACGATTTACGGCTGAAATCCAGCTCTTTGTTGAGTTTCGGCTTCTCGTACTTGTTGACGAGGAACTTGCGCCGTTGTTCGGAGAAGCGCTGATTGGCTTCGCGGACAATCAGCGAATACTCGCCGCCCGGCCCGTTTTCATCAAGTTGGAAAGAACCAGCGCCGACGCCGCGCAGCGGCTTGCGATCCGGGCCGAGCAGAGGCTGCAAGCCATTCGGTCCTTCCTCGACCAACGAGGACCGTCCCTGAGCGATAAGGCGCTGAGGATTGCCCGGTCCCGGAAGCGTCAGCACGAATTGCAGATTCAGATCCTGCTCGGCCGGCTTGAGGCTGAAGCGATCCAGCGTCAGCGAGCGGAAATGCACCGTCTCGCCGAGTTGATACATCGGCTTGTCAATTTCCAAATGCGTGACGTAGACGGGCGCTGCCAACGTCATCTCCTGGCGCAATTCGACCTGTGAGCCGTTGTCGCGTTGAGCGGCGACGACCAGGCTCGGCTGACTGTCGGGCCGCACCGGCAAATCGGGCGGCAGCGTCAGGCATTGGACGCCGGGCGCGGCGCTGGCGACGGCAATCGGCTTGCCGATGGTTTGGCCGTGGTCCTTCACTTCCACGGACACCTTCGCCGCGACCGGCTGACCGTTGAGGTTCGTCGTGAAGATCTGATAATCCGCCGGCGCGCTGCGCGCAGACTGGCTGGTCCTTGCACTCTCATCCGGAGTTGGCTCTCGCCCAGAGCTTTGTAAACGGCGGCGATGCGCTCTTCCTTCTGTTGCGGCTGGCGAGCGAGCTGCTCGTCGATTTGCCGGCGCTCCTTGTTCGTCTCCTCGATGCGCTGAGTGGCCAAGGCGATGGTTTCCTCGGTGCGCCGATAATCGCGGCCATACCAGATGGCGGGGACGGCGGCGCCCAGCGCCAGCAGGACGGCGGCGGCGGCAACCAGCCGCTTCGCTGGAAATCCGAAATCCGAAATCCGAAATCCGAAAAGAATCTTTTTCTTTCGGATTTCGGATTTCGGATTTCGGATTTCCACATCAGCAGCGGGGGATGTGAAGCGCACAGCGGGGAACGTCATTTTCGCGGCTATGGCCAGGAGTTGCTGTTGCGCCTTGGCACGTACCAGTTCGGCCTGACAGGTCGGGCAGTCCTTCATGTGCGCATCCCACTCCTGCCGCTCGTCGCTTTCGAGCAGGTCGTAGAGGTATTCCAGCATCCGATCGCGGCATGTTTCACAACTGAGCATGAGATACTCCGGTCAGCGTTTGCTCTTATGGGTCGAGCGGAGCCGCGTCCGCGCCCCGAGTGCGTGCGTCCCCTCGGAGTGCTGACGCACCCGTCGCCAGCACCCGGGGCGCGGACTCCCCGCTCGCCGGGAGATAGTCAGGTCAGAATCTTACGTAGCTTCTGCAGCGCCGAGCGCATCTGCGTCTTGACCGTGCCGACGGGACGGTCGTGCAACTCGGCGATCTGCTCGTAGGTCAGTTCGCCGTTTTGGCGGAGAAGGAAAACTTCCTTCTCTTCGGGCCGCAGCAGCAAAAGCGCTTCGCGGAGACGGTGCAGCGTTTCCCGATCTTCCATTGCGCTCAGCGGCGAGGGTTGCTCCGTCATCGGCATGGCATCGGCCCCTAACAGCGGTTTGACGCGGCGGCGCCAAGCACTCCGTTGCACATCCTTGGCGGCATTCAGACCGACACGAAAAATCCAGGCGCGGAGATTGAGTATGTCCGGCAGGCTCTCCCGCGTCCGCCAACAGCGCAGGAAAACCTCCTGAGCCACATCCTGAGCATCTTCGGCATTGCCCAGGAGAAAACAGAGTGTGCTGACCAGTTCGTCGCGCAGTTCGGTGAAGGTGCGCAACAGGATCTCGCCACTGTTGGGCGTCAGTGGGACATCGCTTGCCGGCTGGGCACACACATGCGTGGCAGGTCTGCTCATACCGTCACCATTACAGACGAGAACTGGGGAGGGTTGGATTGCGTCAGAAAAAAAATTGCGGAAACCACGGCCAAGGTTCGGCCGCTTGGACGCACATCCGTTTCTCGATGAATGGTTTCAACGTAGTCGGCGGGGAAGACGCCGACAAGTTCTCTCTCGCGTCATGGTTTCAAAGAAAAGGCCCGCGGAGGGTTGTCCGCGGGCCGAGAGATTACGGCAAGAGAAGCCGAGTCGATTAGTGTTTGGAGCCGGCGAGAGCCTGGTTGACAGATTCCAGGCCGGCCGTCAGCGCGTGCATGCCGAAGGGACCGGCATACGGCAGGTGGAAGCTGATGTGCGACAGCAGATCGGCCGGCGAAGGCAAACCAAGCTGAGCGCCGTAACCGTGCTGGTGCAGCGCCAACTGAATGGCGTCCACGTACAGCGCGAACACCGCCTGGAATAACGACGGCGCCGGAGTCGCTTGCGGGTTTGCCGGCGTGTCCGTGGGCGGATTCGACGGCGGATTCGTCGGCGGGTCCGTGGGCGGATTCGTCGGCGTCGCGCTGGCCAGGGTCAGCGAACCGAAACCGCTGCTATCGCCGAATCGGCCGCTGTCGTCGTGGTAGGTTTGCAGCAACTGGTAACTGCCCGCCGGCAAACCGGCCGGAATCGTCAAGGACACTGTTGCCGAACCGTTGCTGACCAACGCCGACGCTTGACTCAGCGGAACGCCGTTCTGCAACAGCTTCATCGTCACCGTGCCCGAGTCCACCAAACCATTCGGGCTGTTGAGGAGTACGACGACTCCCGCGGTTTGCGGGGACGAGCTTTCCGTTAGCGCGGCATTGCCCGCCGTCAACGTGGTGCCGGAGACGGCGGCGTTGATTTTCAGCGTGGCGCTGCCGTCGGATGGTCCGAAGCGGCCGCCCCAATTGCCGGTGAGCGGATCGCTGTAGCTGGCTTTGAGCGTGTAGACGCCCGCCGGCGTGTTGCCCTGCACTATCAGCATGGCGCTGGCCAGCCCGTTGTTCACCATGACGCTGGAGACCGATCCACCCACCGCATTGCCGTCGCCGTCGATCAACGTGAACTTCACCGTGCCCTCGTTGATCGGCTCGCCCGTGTCGCTAAGGACGTGGGCATTGACCTGCACCTGAGTCGGGAACGGACTGGCGGTGATAGTTACCGGATCGACGTTCAGGGTCGTCGTCGCCGCGCCGAACTCGACGGCGCCCATGTCAATGACGTTGTTGACGACCCGCGCGTTACCGAGGGCATCGGTGGCATTGGCGGGGGTGACGCCTTCGGCGGTGGCGATGGGTCCGAGGACGCTGTTGACGCCGGCGTTGATGGCGGCGCTATTGGCCAACAACGGGTAGTAGGACAGTCCGTTGGCCGTCGTCAGTTCGCCCAATTGCGGCAAGGCGTTATCGAGAATCATGCCGTTGAAGGGCAACAAGCCGGTGATGCCGCTGGTATCGCTGATGAAGTCGTTGCGGCTGGTCGTCCGTAACGAGCCGAAGAAATCGGCGCCATCGGAAGAGGCCCGATTGCCCGTCAGGATGACGTTGGTTAGCAGGGTATCATCGCCATAGATGCCGCCGCCTTGACCCTTGGCGGTCGTGGCGCCGCCGGCGCCGGCCAGAGCTTGGTTGTTGGCGACCGTGCTGTTGATCAAGGTAGTCTTGCCGTAGATCTCGCGCAGACCGCCGCCTTTGGCGTCGCCCGCATAGCCGGCGGCGCCATCGGCACCCCGCGCGGCGCCGCCGGCGCCGCCGAGTCCGGCCGCACCAGCATCGCCTCCCTGTGCGATGTTGCCGCCCAGAGTCGTGTTAATCAGGGTCAGGGGGAAGTCGTCGTAGACATCGATGCCGCCGCCTCGGCCGTCACCAGCGGTGCGCGCATCGCCGCCTTTGCCGCCATTTCCGGCGGCGCCGCCGCTGCCGCCCTGGCCGCCGCCGCCGGCTTGGCCGCCGATGGAGGAGTTGCCGGTGAAGCTGCTATTGGTGATGGCCGCCGAGGAGGGAGAGTTGTAGAACTCGAATCCGCCGCCCTTGGCGTCACCGCCGTAACCTCCCTTGCCGCCATCGCCGCCGTTGGCCCCGTTGCTTCCATCGCCGCCGAGACCGCCCGCGCCGGCGATAGCTTGGTTGCCGCTGAAATTGCTGCCCAGGATGGTCCAGAGAGCGGTATGGCCTTCAAAGTCTATGCCACCGCCGTAGACGTTGGCGCCGTTGCCGCCGTTGCCGCCCTCGATGCCGCCGCTGCCACCGGCACCCGCGCGAGCCGTGTTGTCGGAGATCGACGAGGAAAGCAGCTTGAAGCTGACGCCGTCGCCATCGATGAAGGCGCCGCCGCCGCTGGCGTTGCCGCCGTAGCCGCCCTTGTCTCCGGTCATTCCCGTGGCGCCATAGCCGCCGATCGCTTCATTGTTGCTCAGCGTCGAGCCGCTGATCGTCACCTTCCAGCCATCGCCATTCACGTACAAGCCGCCGCCTTTGCCTGCTTCGCCATCCGCGCCTCCCTGGCCAGCCGCCGTGACGATGCCGTTGCCGCCCAGAGCGTGATTGCCGTCAATGTGGCTGTTCGTGATGCTGAGAGAGGCGGCCCCATAAGAGTAAATACCACCGCCGTAGCCCTTATTGGCCGAGCCGCTGGTGGCATCCCCGCCCTGGGCCGTGTTGCCGCTGACGCTGCTGTCGGCGATGGTGAGTACGCTGGAGCCGGTCAGATACACGCCGCCGCCATAGGCATAACCTTCGATGCCGTTGGCCGTGAAGCCCAAGGCCGAGTTATTGTCGATGCGCGAACTGCTCTGGATCGTCAACGTGCCGCCCGCCGAGACGTACACGCCGCCGCCACTCGCGGCATTGTTGTTGCTGGCTTGCACCGCGTTGTTCTGCACCGTGACGTTGCTGAGCGTCACCTTACCGCCGATGTTCTTGATGGCGCCGCCCTGAACATCGGCAGTGGCCGACGACACGTTGCCGCCCTGCAACGTCAGATCCTTAAAGAGAACGTCGCTGCCGGCGTTGATGACGAAGAGACGATTGTTCGCGGCGGCGTTGATGGTGGCGCCGTTGCCCTGCAAGGTCACGCCGGCGGTGTTGCTGATGACCAACTGATTGTTGATGTCGCCGAGGTTGTACGTCGTGCCGGTGAAGTTGATGACGTACTGTTGCGTCGGGTGCGCATTGACCTGGTTGTTGATGGCGTTGCGTAACTCCACGGCGTTGGCCACGTCGATGCTGGTGGCACTGGGAGTAACGCGGTCTTCCAGACCCTCCAGATGTAGCCGCACGCAGCGGCGCGTTGCCGTCGCTTTACGGCGGCGGCTGTTGCGAGACTTCCGACTCAGGAACTTCCCTAACCACAGTGAGCGAAGCATGGGCATTCTCCTAAAAAAGAGCAGACACAAGGAAATCGGGAATCCGTTCCCCGCGCGGAGAGAGACTCTTCCCCGCGCGTTATCGGCGGGCAACGCTTCCGCGAAGCATCGCTAAGCGCATGGAAGCATCCAAGGCAGGAAAAGAATCCGCCGTTTTATCCGTCGGCGCACAGACGTGCGAATAGAGGTTGCAAAGCCTTCTCGTAGTGCCGCCAGCGAGCTACGGAACCGCGGTAAATCGGCTGACGCACCTGCATGACGCTGGCCGTGCGAACCGGACGGCGCGTACGGTGGAACTCCCGACAGGCTGGCTCCCATTCCATTCCGCAAAAAGCGAGGGCGCGGTGCGCCGCCGCTTCGACATCGGCGACCATGTCTTCGTAATCCACGTCCAACAGCGGCGCCGGCAAGACGCGCCGCCAATGTTCCATGAGTCGCTGATATTCAGCGAAACGCGAGGTCAGCGATTCGACATCGTTGGCCCACGGGATCTGCCGGAACTGCGTCATCCAGCAGGACACGGCCACGTCGCGCGGATCGCGGCGGCAGTGGAGGAAACGGGCGTTGGGAAACAGCATCGTCAAAAACCCAAGATACATGTAGTTGTCGGGCATCTTGTCGATGATGCGGTCGGCGCTGGCGCTATAAGCCTGGAGACGGCCCAGATGATTGGCGGCCAAGCGCCGCACGGTGTCGGCGTCGATGCCTTGCAACGTCTCCAGCGCCCGCGCCTCGCTGATGCCGTCGGCGTCGCGGCCCAGTTCCTCGAAGCTCTCGCGGACCAGAGATAATTCGCCGGCGCCGAAGAAGCGCGAATGGCTGGCGAGAACTTGCTCCAACAAGGAGGTGCCCGAACGCGGAAAGCCGACAATGAAAACGGGACGCTCGCTGTCCATGCCGAATCCACGCACGCGCGCGAAAAACTCCGGCGTGAAGACACTCAGTAGTTGATCGACGAAAGCGCGGTGGGCGGCGGCGTTGTAATCCAAGCCGCGCTGCCGGCGGGCCGCCAACTCCAGGGCGTTGGCTTGCTCCAGATGGCGGGCCGCCTCCGCGTAATCGCCGCGGCCATCACACACCTGAGCCAAACCAAAGAGCAGCAGCCCACGATCGGCGTCGGATGTTCCGCTATCGGACGCCAAGTCGCGGAGAGCCTCCTGCTCTTCCGCCGGCAGCTTGTCGCGCAGCAGCGTGGCCAGCTGCGCGAGAGCCGGGCGCAATTCGGCTTGCCGCGCCGAGCGGCCCGGAAGCAGTTCAAGGCTTCCTCCTGCTGACCCAACTCCAGCAACACTTGGCCCAGAGCGTAGTTGAGATTGGGATGATCGGCATGCGTTCCCGACAGGGCGCGATGATATTCTTCCCGCGCCTCATCGAGCCGGCCCTGCTCGAAACGCAGTTTGCCCAAGACATAGCGTGCGTCGGCATCGTTGGCATCGCTTTGCAGAACGATCCGCGCTTGTTCTTCCGCCGCCTCGAAGTCGCGTCGCTCGATCAGCGCACGGGCGAGATGGATGCGGAAGAGCGCGACCTCCGGGGCAAGCTGCGCGGCCTGCTCGCACCAGCGGACGGCGGCGACATAGTCGCCTTGCTCCATCGCGATCTGGCCGAGATTGCTGTATGCTATGGCCAGGTTCGGCGCCAGCCGAAGCGCCTCGGTGTAACAAGCCTTGGCCTCGGTGAAGTCGCCGATTTCGCGTAGGACGTTGCCGAGGTTGTTGTGGGCGGCGGCGGAGTCGGGTTGCAGGCGAACCGCCTCGCGGCAGCAAGGCAGGGCTTCTTGCGGCCGGTTGCTGTCCAGCAGCAATTGGCCAAGATTGGTGTGCGCCAATGCCAGTTGAGGATCCAATTCCGCCGCGCGGCGGAAGTGCCCCAGCGCCTGCTCGGTGTCGCCCTGGACGCGGCAGGCGTTCCCCAAGCCGTTGTAAGCCAGCGCGCAGTTGGGGTAATGCTCAAGGGCATGGCGGAACAAGGCGGTCGCCTCGTCCGGCCGATTCGCCTGCATGAGCAGCGAGCCGAAGTTGACGGCCACGTCGGCGGCGGCGGGGTTCAAACGCAGCGCCACTTGGTAGCACGCCGCCGCCCGTTGCGCTTGGCCGCTGGCTCGATAGGCTTCACCCAAGTTGCCGTGAAAAACCGCCGCAGTGGCATCGAGAGCAATGGCCCGTTCGATCAAGGCGATGGCCTCGCGCGGCTGCCCGCGCTGCAAAGTCAACACGCCGAGCAAGTGCAACGCTTCGGCATCCTCCGGCTGACGCGCCAGCATGGCGCGATAGATTCGCTCAGCCGGCTCCAACTCGCCGCGCCGATGATGCGTAATGGCCTCCGTCAGCGAAGATAGAGCGAAAGTAGGCATGGGAACGCCTTTCCAACAGGGAGTAGGGGATCTCTTTTTTTTCTCTCCTCACTTTGTTCAGCACGATTTCTCGACAAAGCGGACGCGCGAGCCGCTCGTTTCGCCACAAAATATCCGCGATGATCTCTTGACCAGCGGCGAAACGATCCTTACGATTCTGTAAGGTTTGAATTCTTCGGAACAAAAGGTCCGCATATTAGCCGGAGTGCCGATGACGGGATTTCCCAGCCCGTCGTTGGCACTCCGGGCCGATCAAAACAAACAAACCGCTTTCGCGGAACCAATATCTTTGAGGTTGCCAATGCCTTCCTCCTCAGCCAAGCGCAAGAACGATTTTTCCCGATGGTTGGCCAAAGCCCGTGCCGGTTCGGGAACATCGCTGGGTCAATTGCTGATGGATTGCCGCAATTATCTTTTGTTGGCGGCGGGCCGCAAATTGGGAGCGGACTTGCAAGGCAAGGTCAACCCTTCCGATTTGGTACAGGAGACGTTCTTGGAGGCGCAGCGCGACTTCGCGCAGTTCCACGGCGACAACAAAGGCGAGTTACGCGCTTGGCTGTATCGCATCCTGATCAACAACTTGGCCAACGTCGGCCGGCATTTCCGGGACGCCGAGAAACGCGCCGTCGCGCGGGAACAACCTCTGCCCTCCATTGACGAGGAGGACGAACAGCTTGTGGAGTTGATCCAGAACACGCCGACCCCGAGCGAGCGGCTGGCGGCCGACGAAGAAGCGACAGCTCTCGCACAAGCCCTGGATGAGTTGCCCCCCCAATACCAACAGGCTCTTCGCCTCCGCTACCACGAGCAGAGGACGTTCGCCGACATCGGAATGCGATTGAACTGTTCGGCCGAAGCCGCCCGCAAGCTGTGGGCGCGGGCCGTGGTCCATCTACAGAAAAAGTTGAGCACGCTACATGAACCGCCCGCACCATGATGGTTTGGACGAGGAGCTGATCGCGCGGATGGCTCTCTACGATGCCGCTCTGGCCGAGAGCGCGGACCCCACGTTTCTTGAGGTGGTGCCATTGCCGCCGCCGTTGCAGCCTCAGTGGCAGAGTTTGAAGAGTTGCTTGCGTCTGTTGCGCAACGTGTACCCTTTGCCTGCCGCACCCTATCCCGGAGAGGGGGCCGGCACCTTTGGCCGTTTCCGCATCCGCCGCGAGGTCGGCCGGGGCGGCTTCGGTATCGTCTTTTTGGCGGACGATCCCTGCTTGGGGCGTCCCGTGGCCCTCAAGGTTCCGCGCCGGAAGTGCTGGTCAATACCGAACTGCGTCAGCGTTTCCTGCGCGAAGCGCGGGCGGCGGCCGCCCTCGATCATCCCAATCTGGTGCCGGTCTACGAGTCCGGCGAGGCGGGCGGCGTCTGCTACATCGCTTCGGCCTACTGTCCGGGCATCACGCTGGCGCAGTGGCTGCAAGAACTCTCCAGCTCCGTACCGCCGCGGACGGCGGCTGCCTTGATCGCCTGTCTGGCCGACGCCGTCCATCATGCCCACGAACGCGGCATCCTGCACCGCGACATCAAACCCAGCAATGTTCTCCTTTTGCCCCGCCCAGGCAATGCGGCCACGACCGTGGATTCCGCCGCCGAGCTGTCCGAACTCGACTTTATCGTCAAGCTGACCGATTTCGGCCTCGCCAAGTTTCTTCTGGCCGAAGCCGATCAGGCCACTACGGGAGGCATCCTGGGCACACCGGCGTACATGGCGCCCGAGCAAGCCGAGGGATGGACTCAGGAAGTGTGCCCGGCGACCGACGTTTACGCTCTGGGCGTCATCCTGTACGAGCTGTTGACCCGTCGCTTGCCGTTTCCCGCCGCCGCGCTGCCGAATATCTTGGGGTCGTCGCCCTGTGAGGAGCCAGAGGCTCCCCGCCGCTTGACGGCGGAAGTACCGCGCGATTTGGAGACAATCTGTCTGAAATGTCTGCGTAAAGAGCCGCGTCAGCGCTACCTCAACGCCGATGCTCTGGCGCACGACCTGAATCGTTTCCTGCGCCACGAACCGATCCAGGTACCGTCCCAGCGGTCTGAGTGCCCGGCTGGGAGACTGGTATCGCCGTCCGCAACGAATCCGCGATGCCGCCCTTGTCGCCCTCGTCCGCGCCATCCTAGGGGGCGGCTTGTGTTTGGTGGGGTTGGCTCTCTTGCTGGGCGGCCTTCTGCCCAGCGAACGGCCGCTCGCCACCAGCGCGTTCTTTCTGGTGGGGATCGCCGACGCCGCTCTCATGGCCTGGACGGCGCGAAACACCTCGCGCCGCAACGTCTTGGCCCTCTGGCTTGGCGTCTTCTTGCCGTTCTTCTGGCCCGCTTACGCCGCCAGCGCGGCGAACCACTGGATTGACGCGGGCGGCATTCTCGACGCACAAGATCTTTCCTTGGTGCTGGCCCAGATCGATACGATCCTATTCCTCAATGTGATCCTCTGGGTCAGCTACAGCGCCGCCTTGACGGCTTATTACGCGAACCGACATCGGCCTACCTTTGTCGCGCCGCCGTCCTCGGCACAAAAACCCATGAGAGTCAGCAGCGTAAGCAGCAGCGGCTCAACCATCGTTTACCCTGCCGATTCCGCGATGCGCGTTTTGTCCTCTTAAGAGTTCCTAACAGACAGACTAGCCCGGAGCGCTAGCAATGGGCGTTTGGGACGGTCGCTAGCGCTCCGGGCTAGTCTGTCTGTCTGTTCGTGGGCAATAGATCTAATTCGGCGGCGATGGTTTTCATCGCCTCGATTTCAAACTGGATGTGTTCCGTCAGTTCGACGCCGAAATCCGCTGCGCCGCGTTCGATGTCATCGCGGTTGACGTTGCGCGCGAAGCCCTTGGCTTTCATCTTCTTTTGGACGCTCGATGCCGTCAGATCGGTGATGCCGCCCGGACGCAACCGCGCCGTCGCCGTGATGAGGCCGGCCAGTTCGTCGCAAGCGTACAGAGCCTTTTCGAGGGGCCGCACACGCGGGCAGTCCGTCAGATAATCGGCGTGCGATTTAATGGCGTAAATCACCTCTTCGGGATAGCCGCGCGCACGAAGAATTTCCGATCCTTTAAGGGGATGATCCGGCGGCGTCGGCCAGCGTTCGTAATCGAAATCGTGCAACAGTCCGACGATGCCCCATTTCTCCTCGTCCTCGCCGAGCTTGCGGGCGTAGGCCCGCATCGCCGCCTCGACGGAGAGACAGTGACGCACAAGGCTCTGGTCCTTGACGTATTCATTCAACAGCGCCAACGCATCGGCTCGATTCATGTCCGTCCCTCCTCTAGCCGGCAGATGGCCGGTCTGTGAGCCGTTAGTGTGATCAAACCTGATACGAGGGTGATTAGCCCTTTGGCGTGGCAGTCGCGGAAAGAACCTCGACCATGTTCGGCGAGAGAATAAGCTCAACGCCGCGTGCAATGTCCACTGAATCCATGACCCGCCCGTTAATGCAGGTCATCATGGCAACGTCCGCAGTCCCGTGCGCTCCCTGATTGTCGAGGGCGCGGCAGACGCAATAGGTTACAGTCAGGCCGTTGGTTCCCCTAGCATAGGGAATATAACCGCCTTCAACCTCTATGGCCGCCGTGAATCCACTCTCGAAGGTAATGCTTCCTTTCTTGTAACGCCATATTTTGGCGTCATCCGTCGGAATGGCGAAGCCAATCTCGATTGTGCCTGATACCCCTGAACTTTTGACTTTAGCCATGATTCGACCCTCTGTTACTTTTTCTTACGGTGTCTTCCCGGTTTCTATGTCGCGTATGAACTGTCTTACCCAGTTGAAGCCGCTTGTAACATCCAGTACGTCGGTGGGAGTAACCCTGATGTCGCTCAGCTTCTTTGGGTGGGTCAGACGGTCTCGGACCTCCTTTGCCCGCCGAAGCTGGTTGAAGGCATTGTCGCCGAAAAACTTGGCAATGTCCGCGGCTTTCATTCCGCCCGCCTCCGCATACGACCTGAGCGTGAAGGCAAATTGATTGATGAAAGGGATTCTCGGCTCCGGCCCTTCCTCCAGCTTGCCTGTGCCGCTCGGTTGGTACACGGTCTCGGCCAGCAATAGGATCTTTGCCACGGACTCTAGGTTGCTCTCGTCCGGCTTTAGTAATTTCCGTGTTGCTGAGCGGATAATAAAACTGTATGCCTCAAAGTACGAGAAAACAGCCCGAACCAGCGTCCGGCACCAGAACTGGTCATTATTCTTTACGTTCTGGAATGCTTGTTGCACGTCCTGCGCTAACTGATTTATAAGGTCTTCCTCTTCCTTGCTAAGTTTCTTAGCCATCCGGCACCCCCATGCAATCGCATCGGCGCGATTCCCGCCCGTATTCTCCGCGATCATTTCTTGTCGTTGCCGGATTGCTTCTCTAATTGCTGAGCCAAGTACAGCGAAGCAATTTTTTCGAGATCGGTTTTGTAGCCATCGAGTTTTTTCCAGGAAGCGATGGCGGCTTTACGATCGCCGAGCATAGACTCGGCCCGGCCGCGCAGGCGACGAGCGGCGGCACTGTCGGGGTTATTGGGATGATGGTCCTCACCGAAACGCTTCCAAGCATTGAGAGCTTTCCGCCAAGCAGATTGCGTCTTCTCGACATCCTCGCGCTGATGCGCCGTGGCGCCGGTTCGCGCTTGCAGATCGAGGCGGCCTTGCAACTGCTCGGCCTGCTCCTGAGCTGCACAAGCCCAGCTGATAGGCCACCTCCGGATTGCGTCCGACGGCGGCGGCACTGTTGAGGATGACGTAGATCGGCAAGCCGTGACGCTCGTCCCACAACGCTTTCACTTGTCCTTCGGCCTGCTCGCGTTCTTGCGGCAGCTTGGCCCGCAACAACCCGGCATACGCGCGGGTGGCTTGTTCCACCCATTGCTGGGCATTTCTTTCCAGATCCACGGCGTTGGCCCGCTGCTCCAGTTGATTGCGCCAGCGATCGCGTTCGCTGACCAGAGCCGGCACCGCCGAGCTGATAGCGGCCGCGCAGCAGCAGATCGCGGGGAGAACCGGGATCCATCGTGGCGTTGATAAAGGAGGCGGCGAAGATGCTGCGCACCCGGATGCCCAGATCGCTGGTCGGCGGGAACGTCCGTTCGTTCAAAAACGCGGCCGGCAAATCCGCCCACGGCACCAGATCCACCATGAAACGATGCTGCCGCAACGTGGTATCCGCGCCGCCCTCGTCCACCGACAGAAATCGACGCAAAAGCGTACACCTGTCCTTCGGTGTCAGGACGGAAGTCGGCTTTTCGGCTCCAGCCGAGCAGGCGGTCTTGACGCGCTCCCCATCCTCGGCGGCATCGGCGGCCAGGCGGACATGCACCGCCGGCGCCAGAAATTTGTTCCTGCAAGTAGCGCATGCGCGGCGACAGCGTCGACAGCGGACAAACCAGCAGCGCCTGCGCCGCCCGCGCTTGCTCCATCGTCACCGGATAACGATATTTGTCGCCGACGTTGAGTTGCGCGAGGACTTCCGGTTGTTGGCGGACCTGGCTCAGCGTGGCGATGCCTTCGCCCTTGGGGCCGGGCAGCGGCAGACCGAGATAGCGGATCGAACAGATACACCTCCTTGCCGTCGCCGACCACGACGCCGCACGCCCACAGACGCATGGCTGCCGGAGTTGTCGGGAGTTTGCAGCAGAAAACCGAGCAGTTCGCGGCCGCGGAGCGTCCGGATCGCCGAGCTGTTCGAGCAAGGCCAAGAAAACCAGGGCGCGTTCGAGAGCGGTGCCCCAGCCGCGCCGCAGCACGAAAGCGGGCGGCGCTTCCTCGCCGTCTCGTTGACGCAAGCGCACCTCACGCATCACCCAGGCGAAGGCGCGCGCCGCCTGATCCAGCGGTTTCTCGCGCACCACGGCGCCGGCCTTGCCGCGCACGCCCTTGACCTCCAGAGTGCTGGCCGCGTCGCGCATCAGGAAGCAGCGGAACAGATGGTGATTGTCCAGCCGCGTGTAATGATTCGTTTCGACCTCGCTCAACTCCTCGCCGCTTAGGCCGAGGTTTTCGCGCAGCCAATCTTTCTGTTCGTTCGTCAGCGCGGGCGGATGAAGGTTCGGCTTCTCGCTCAGTTCGGCGTTGATTTGCTGCAAGGCGTTGCGGCAGGCGTTGAGGTCGGTCTGCCGAGTCAGCGTCTGCGCGTGCCGTCTCCACGCCGCTCTCCTTGACATCGATCGGGACTACGCGGCGGATTTTGTCGTCGGTGGTGAAACGGCGAGACTGCATCAGCGCCTATCAAGACGGCGACTCCGATGCAGGCCCAGGAGAGGCACCAGCCACGAATACAATATCGAGGTAACTGTAGAGGAGCCGCTCCCCGCGGCTCGGTTGTCGGCGGTTCATCGTGACTCATGGAAGGCAACTCCCGGTTGCGAATTTCAAACGTCGGCCAGTGGTTCAAGGGCGCGGCGCAGACGCAGACAGCATTCGATCAGGGCCGGCAGGTCGTCCAGCGCGATCATGTTGGGGCCGTCGCTGAGCGCTTCGTCCGGCCGCGGATGCGTCTCCAGAAAAAGGCCGTCGCAGCCCGCCGCCACGGCGGCCCGCGCCAGGTACGGCACCATGCGGCGATCGCCGCCGCTCTTGTCGCCCGCGCCGCCTGGCATCTGTACGCTGTGAGTGGCGTCAAAGATCACGGGACAGCCCAAATCCTGCATCCACGGGATCGAACGCATGTCGCTGACCAGCGTGTTGTAGCCGAACGACGCGCCGCGCTCGGTCAGCAGCAGCCGGCGATTGCCCACCTCCTCCATCTTGGCGACGACGTGCTGCATGTCCCAGGGGGCCATGAATTGCCCCTTCTTGACGTTGACCGACGCGCCGCTGCGTCCGGCCGCCTGCACGAGATCGGTCTGCCGGGCGAGGAACGCCGGCACTTGCAGCACATCGCACACCTCGGCGACCGGCCCGACCTGCGGCGTCTCGTGGATGTCGGTCGTCAGCGGCAGGCCGGTGCGCTCCTTGACGGCGGCCAGCGTCTTCATGCCCTCGCGCAGCCCCGGCCCGCGGAACGATTTGCCGGAGGTGCGGTTGGCCTTGTCGAACGACGCCTTGAACACCACCGGCATGTTCAGCCGCGCCGCCAACTCGGCCAGCGTGTCGGCGATGCGCAGCGTCAGGTCGTGCGACTCGATGACGCAGGGACCGAGAATCCACAACAGCGGCCGGCCCGGCCCACACACGGCGTCGCCGATCGGCACGGATTGCATCGTTTTCATGTGTTTACCTTCCTTGGTTCAGAATATCTATCCGCAGAGCCGCGACCGCAGAGGAGCGGTACAGAGTAACGCAGCGGTGCCAAGCATCGAACCGCTGCGTTACTGCTGGGTCTGCCACTGCGCTCTCTGCGTCGCGGCTAAGATTCATTGCACTTTCAACTCCACCGGCAACTGATCGATCTTCGCGGCGAGGATGAAATCGTTCTCCGTCAATCCGCCGACGGCGTGCGTGGACAATTCGATGGCGACATTGCGATAGCCGGTCAGATGCAGGTCGGGATGATGGTCCTCCGTCTCGGCAACTTGGCCGACGCGCGCGAAGAAGTCAAGAGCGGTCGTGAAATCCTTGACGCGCCATTCGCGGCGGATGCGTTTGCCGTCGTCGCTGAGCCGCCATTGCGGCACGGCCGGCAGATGCTCGCGCACCTGCTCGCCGCTCAGGGCCGGCACGCCGCCCTCGCAGGGCCGACAATGCTTGCCCGTCAACTCCGTGGCGGTGACTGTCATGGCTGGCCTCCTCGTTACCCAGGGATTCGTTGACGATCCGTTCATTTTAGCGAACCAGACGGCGGCGTGCCTGCCCCTTCGATTCTTGGTAGTGGGTCCGGTGGTGCAGACATTCCTGTCTGCCGGGCAGACAGAATGTCTGCACCACCAAACAAGCAAACGGACCCACTACCGATTCTTTCGGCACAATCGGCAAAGACCGCGAACCTCCTCTTGGCCGCTTCCCTCTAGTAAAGCACAGTCGGGCCGACTCACTGTGCGAGAGCCATCAGGCTCTTCCGGAATCTCCCTGGCCTCCGAGACATCGCTCGGTCAGGGCGTTCCCAACTACCCGATGGGAGGAACCATGATTTTCCTGTACACCGCGTTGCTGCTCCTCGTCGGCGTGGCCCATTTCCTGATCAAGCGCCGCGTCGCCGCTCTGGAGAAGAAATACTCCGGCGTCGTCAAGGAAGCGGATGACCTGCTGCGTCAAGGCAACCACCGCGACGGCAACAGCAACCGTCAAGACCCTTACCAGAACGCCAAACGGCAATACAAGCTCGCCATGCTCGCCGAGAAGCGCGATCGCATGGAGACGCAGCTACAGCACCTGGCATCGGCGTGCCGAGCGGCTGGGCAAGTTGCGTCATCGGCTGCGTGCCTGGAAGGGCCGTAAACTGCCCTACACCTTCGGCGTGCTCGATGTCGCCGCTGCCATGGGCTTGATCGATTATCTCGGCGCGGGACACTATCTCAATGCCCGTCATCTTGCTGGAAATGATCGCGTCGCTGTTGGCACGTTAATCGGGAACGATCCGCACCGCTTAGCGGCTTAGCGTCCGGACGCCAAGCCGCAACGCGCGCATAACCGCTACGTCTGTCCTGTCCCACGCCGTTTCCGCCCGTCGCCGTCATCCGCGCTGCTTTCTACCTCACTGGACGGCCGAAGGAAAAGGATGTCCGCCCCAATCGCGCCGGAGCGCCGCACCCTTGTGAGAGGTACTCGTGAGACACACGCTGGATCGCTGTGGGATTGCTGGCGTTGTTTGCCGTGCGTCGCCGGCATCGGCACACCCGCTGCGCGGCTATTTCCAACTGGATCGCCTCAATCGCTCGACTTCAAGGCCGCGTCCTCGATTTCACGCACAACCACGGCGCCGACAACCGCATCTGGTCGCCGGCCTTGCAGCAAAAACGCGATATGTACGTCTATGTGCCGCCCGGCTTCGATCCGTGCAAGCAATATCCGTTCGTGCTGTGGCTGCACGGCCATTCGCAGGATGAGTTCGTCTTTCTGCGCGACGTGATCGTACCTCTGGATCGGGCCATCGCCGCCGGCCAACTGCCGCCGGTCCTCATCGCCGCGCCGGATGGCAGCGTCGAGCGGCAGGGATTGCTTGTTCACCAGCCAGCAGTTTCTTCCTCAACAGCGAGGCGGGCCGCTTTGAAGATTACTTGATGGTGGACGTGTGGAATTTCGTGATGAACCGTTTTCCCATCCGCCCAGAGCGCGATGCCCACGTCCATTCTCGGTGTCTCGCTCGGCGGCGGAGCGGCCTTCAACAAGGCCATCAAATATCCGGCGTATTTTCGCCACGTCATCGGTCTGTTTCCGCCGCTGAATCTGCGCTGGCAGGACTGCCGCGGCCGCTATTCAGGGCAATTTCGATCCCGACTGCTGGGGTTGGCGAACCGACTTCGTGCATCGCCGCACCGTCATCGCGCGTTTTTACGGCATCCCTATTCACCTGCGCGCGATCCTCAATCCGCTGTACAGCCGTCACAATCCGGAGACGCTGCCAGCCATCATCCGCAACAATCCCATCGAGATGCTCGACCTTTACGACGTGCAGCCGGGCCAGCTGGATATGTACGTCGCCTACGGCGGCAAGGATCAGTTCAACATCGACGCCCAAGTCGAGAGT
Organism: uncultured Planctomycetota bacterium; assembly: GCA_963835245.1. Classification (GTDB taxonomy): domain Bacteria; phylum Planctomycetota; class Planctomycetia; order Gemmatales; family Gemmataceae; genus JAJPHU01. The sequence goes on along the minus strand of CAWIEZ010000007.1, from coordinate 529,837 downwards.
TTTCTATTCGTCGCTCACGGGCGCGGTCTGGAAGTAGGAGTAGGTTACGAGCCGAACGGCAAACACGATCGGCGCACGGCGGAGAAGTTGCTTTCCGGCATCATCGCCTGGCTCGCTCCGCGTCTGGCCCCGTTCGCGCCGGACGCGGCGGCGCCCGCTCCCCTTATTATTCCGGGACCATGCGGGACACTTGTGCCCATCGCCGGCGCTTCTTCCGTGAAGGAATAATCCGGAGCGGTGGAGAGTTGTTCGCGGCTGGCCGGCAGAGTACGATGTAGCCATCGCTCGCCGGAGAACCTACTCCCACCCGGAGGACGCCATGACTCGCAAACAATCCTTATTCTCCGCCCTCACGCGCCGTCGTTTTCTGCAACGATCCGCCGCAGGCGGCGCGGCTCTCTTCGCCGCGCCGGCCATCTTGTCGGCCCGCGCGCCGAATGACAAGTTGAACGTCGTCATCATCGGCTGCGGCGGCCGCGGCGCGGCGAACATGAAGGAAATGCTCAAGGAAAACATCGTCGCCCTGTGCGATGTCTCCGAGCCGAATTTGCGCGCGCCGCCGACAAAGCTCCGCACGCCAAGCAGTTCCGCGATTTCCGCAAACTCTACGACACACTCAAAGACGGCGACTTCGACGCCGTGGTCGTCAGCACCACCGAGCATACGCACGCCTTCGCCACGCTGCCGGCCTTGCAACGCAAGAAGCACGTCTACTGCGAAAAGCCGCTGACGCACAATCTCCGCGAAGCGCGGCGGATCATCGAAGCGGCGAAAAAGGCGAACGTGGCCACGCAAATGGGCACGCAAGTCCACGCCGCCTCGAACCATCGCCGGGTCGTCGAGTTGATTCAGAGCGGGGCCATCGGCCCGGTGCGCAAAGCGCATGTGTGGGTATCGCGGGCTTGGGGCTGGCAGAGCCAAGAAGAAGCGAAGCAACATCGAGATCTCGTTTGGACCGCCGAACGGCCCAAGGACGAGATGCCAGTGCCGAGCGGGCTGGATTGGGAGTTGTGGTTGGGACCGGCGCCGCGGCGTCCGTTCAACGAGGTATACGTGCCGGGTCCGCGTTGGTATCGCTGGTGGGACTTCGGCGGCGGCACGATGTCCGATCTCGGCGCGCACTGGATCGATCTGCCCTTTTGGGCATTGAAACTCGATGCGCCGCGTCTCATCGAGGCAAGTGGTCCGCCGCCGCATGCGGAGATCGCGCCGGCCAGCATGTCGGCCACGTTCCACTTCGGACCGCGCGGTGAACTGCCGGAGGTCAAATTGACCTGGTATCAGGGCACACTTAAGCCAGAAATATGGAAACAGCGCAAGATCCCGCAATGGGGCGATGGTATGCTCTACATCGGTTCAAAAGGGATGCTGCTGACCAATTACGGCAAGCACGTACTGCTACCGGAAAAGGAGTTCGCCGATTTCAAACGTCCGCCCAAGAGCATCCCCGATTCGATTGGCCATCACGCCGAATGGCTGCGTGCTTGCAAGACGGGAACGCCGACGATGTGTCCTTTCAGCTACAGCGGCCTGCTCACCGAGTCCAACCACCTTGGCAACATCGCTTACCGCGTCGGCAAGCGGTTGGAGTGGGACGCCGAAGCGATGCGCATTCGCAATGCTCCGCAAGCCGAGCAGTATCTCGGCCGCGAATACCGCAAGGGGTGGGAACTCGCCTGAACCGCCGTTCCCTTTTCCGGCCGATTCTGGACCACCCGGCAGCTAACGCTGCCGGTTCGCCATACTCGGCGAACCGGCAGCGTCAGCTGCCGGGTGGTCTGGGCCGAAACGCTTGAGGACGGCGTGAAGGGTGGCCAACAGCGCTTCCTCTTGGGGCGGCGGATGCGGTGCCGTGCCATGCAGTCCGCGCCAATTTAACACGACCGGCCAACCCGCATGATGGGCCGCGCGATTGAACTGCTCGCGCATCCGTTGGCCCCAGACAAAGCCGAAGCGATCTCGATACACCAACCACAATCGATCGAACTCCGACCCCGGCGGCTTACGCCGCCGGTTCGCCAAGCCGATCCATGCCGCCCAAGGACCAAGGGCCAGCAGCAGTAGACCCAGCGACGGCATCCAGGACAGCGACACCCATTCCATCAACCGCAGCATTTCCCATGCGCAGCCGGCCGCCACAAGGACGACGCCCGGCGCCAGGCGCGTCGGCAAATAATTCAACAGGGGAACCAGCAGCGTCACGGTCAGGAACAATTCCTGAGCCGGTTCTAACCGTAATTCGCCGAGTCCATTCAGGATCGGCAAGAGCAGCACGGCGAGCAGCCCGACGACGACGAAGTTCCACGCCGACGCGCCTGGCCGCCGCGCTCCCAGCACGGCGATACCGGCGCAGCCGCTCAGACACAGCGCCCCATAAACCGTCAATCGTTCGGTCGCATCAGGCCGTAAAACCCGGCTCCAAGCGACGCCGATCCAGGCCGCCCAGGACAGCAGCGCCCACAAGAGCGGCTGCCGTAAAGTGGTGCGTCGATTGGCCCGCAGCGCCTCCGCCAGCGGATAAACTCCCGTCAACAACAGCAACGCCGTCAGCACGTCCATCGCTTCACATCATCCTCGGCTGTCAAATTGTAGCAATCTTACGGCGAGACACAGTTGGCGTACCCTCCTATTTCCCGGCTTTGACACATTCCGCCCCAGCCTCCCGGTCGATCCGAGAAGGGGACTGACGAGTCCCAAACGAGGTTTCGCCATGAATCGAACAGGGGAACACCCATGAGAAATCATCGTCTTGGCGCCCTGTGGTTGATCCCGTTGGTGTTGTGGCCGCTCTTGGCCGGTCCCACTTACGCCGGCATTTTCTTCGGCAGGAAGAATAAAAAACCGACGCCGATGGAGCGCGTGCCGGAATTGCTCGCCCTGGTCAAAAGCGACGGCGATGAGAGCAAACGCGCCGCCGCCGCTCAGGAACTGCGAATGTACGATCCCAACCAGTTCCCCATGATCGTGCCGGTGCTGGTCGATGTGCTGCTGACCGACGCCAAGCCGAGCGTCCGCGCGGAGGCGGCGCAGAGCCTCGGCAAAATGCGGCCCATCACCCAGCAGGCCGGCATGGCCCTGGAGCAATCGTTGGCCAACGATGCCTCCATGCGCGTTCGCCTGCAAGCACGCAGCTCGCTGTTGCAATACCACTGGAGTGGCTATCATAGCGCCCGCAAAGACGACTTGGTGCCGCAAACCAAAGAGCCGCCGTTGGCCGACGACAAGGCGCAGCCCCTTATCAGCACAACGACGCTGCCGCCGACGATGAATCGCTTCGTGCCGCAGCCCGCCGACGGCTCGCACAGTATGTCGGGTTATCGTCCCGCGGCGCCGGCGACGTTCCCCTATGTTCCGCGACAGCCGACTATCGCCGAGCCGCCGCTCGCTCCGCCGAGCAACCCGCCGCTTGGCAGCGGCAACAATCCCGGCCCGGAACTGACTCCTCCTTGATGCGGACAACAACCTCGTTTAGCCGCGACGCGAAGGGGAGCGCGTTTGGTCAAACGCGACTCCCCTTCGGGTCGCGGCTAAACGAATTAATCACCTGTCAGCGCAGCGCAATCGTGTGATTGCTGAGACGTTCGTAGCCGCCTTCGCGGATCAAATAATTGTGTTCGATGCGGATGCCGCCGACGCCGGCAACGTACAACCCCGGCTCCAGTGTCACCACGTCTCCGGCCAACAGCGTCTCATCCGCCTCGCGGACGAAGTACGGCGCCTCCGGATGTGTCAGGCCGAGACCGTGGCCGGCGTGATGCGGAAAGTGCCGCGCCATGCCGGCACGATCGAATACCTCATGCACCGCCGCGTAGACTGTCCGGCAGGCGTTGCCCGCTCTCAATTCCTTCTCGCCCGCCGTCATCGCTTGCACGCAGAGATCGTACAACCGTTGTTGGTCCGGCGACGGATCGCGGCCGACGACGAGCGTGTTGGTGAAATCGCTGCGATAGCCGTCGATCACCACCGAAAAATCGAGGATCAGCATGTCGCCGGTTTGCAGCACGCGACTGGTGGGCGGCCCGCCGCGCCGCTCCGGGCCAGGCGAGACGGCGAAGTCGCCGTAGACGATCACCGCTTGGCCGGCGGCTCCGATGCAGGCGCTGTTGACGCCGCAATATACGTCCAATTCGCTCAGACCCGGATGCACGTTGGCCCGCGCCCAGGCTTGACCGGCTTCGCCGGCGCGCATGCAGCGATGCAGCAAGTCCACCTCGTCCGCATCTTTTTGCCGCCGCATCTCCGCCACGGTGCGGATGACGGTGGCGGCATAGGGATCGCCGGGACGGTCGTGAATGCGCAGACCGCCGAGTGTCGGATTGACCGTTTGCAGCAGCGCCAGTTGACGCGGACCCCGGCCCGGCGACTGGCCGGTATACCAGGGGACGACTGTTCGCTCCTCGACGTGCGCCGCCTCCACCGATTTGGGCAAACGATCGTCGTGCAGCAGCTTGGCCTGGCCGTCTTGCCGCAGCAGCAGATAGCCTCCGAAACCGGCGCCGAGACTGAAAGGATCAACGTGGAAATTGGCCAAGTAAGTGAGGTGGATGGGATCGCTGAGACGTAGGTGATCGCTGTCGGGCGGCGGGTCAAGCCGGCTCCACAGGCGTTGGCGGCGCTGACGGCATCCTTGTGCGGTCAACATGAGGCGCTCCTCCAAAAACAAAAAAAGAATGCAGCCGCGATCATTCCCGGCTGCACTCTTTGTATTCAGAAGAGGCTGTTAGCGTCCCTTGCCGCCACCACCGCCACGGCCGCCGCCGCCAAGCCCCAGCTGTCCCATCAGCGCCCGCTGATAAACTCTGCCTGCCCGCGATTCGGGAGAAGACCTGTCGAGGTTGGCTGCGGCGGCGTTTCCTCCCCCACCCCCGCCAAAGCCGCCCGGTGGTCCGCCGCCGCCGCGATTGCCGCCAGCTCCGCCGCGGTTGCCACCGCCGCCCCGGTTGCCGCCAGGTCCGCCGGTGCCTTTGCCGCCGGCCTTCGCAAATTGTTGGCGACGTTGTTCCCACTCCTTGCGCCATTTTTCCCGCTCTGCGGCCTGCTTCTTCAAGAAGGCCACCTGTTCCGCAGGAGTCATTTTGAGGAAATCGTTCATGTTCGCGTTACTCTTACGCTCCCTTTCCTTTCTCCCCATCTCCCACATTTGCTTGCGCTGTTCCGGGGACAGGTTCTTCACCTTCTCCCGAAGCTGTTCGAACTTTTCGCGTTTCTGGTCCGGAGTCAGGTTTTTATCCTGCCAGATGGCCATGCCCTCTCGATTGAGCGCCGAGAGATCGGGCAGGCAGAGACAGTAGGAGACGCTGCCCAGCAGCAACAGCCAAGCCGCTATTCCCAGGCCGATGAGGGTTTTTTTTCGCAAGTCCGAGGAGGATTGGTTGCTCCTCGATGCGGGTGAGGGTTTCGGCTTGGCCGCGGGCGAAGGCGAGGGTTTGGGCAGGGTGGATGTAGGTGCCGGCGTCTTCGGGGCCGGCTGGGCTTGCCCCGGGCGGTACAACTGCCGCTGCATGACCCTATCTTCGTCTTGCGACCGATTGGATGCGATATCCATAGTGCGCTCCTGTAAAGGCGGGGATGCGGATGCGATCCTTATTGGATGTGGCCGTCGGCGTAGAGGTAATTGCGCGACACGCCGGTGCCCATGACGCCGTGAACCGGGTCGAAATCGTAAACCATCAGGATGTTGCTGGAACCTTTGTTGCCGCCGGATTCGAGCTTGCCCAGGTTCTGTTGCCATAGTCCACTCTGAGCGCCTCCCGCAACGGGGGTAGGAGTGCCGCGTTTTGAAGAAACCTTATTGTAGCGGCCGTATTCGTAGCTGAGTCCCTCACTGTTGATCCCCGTCCCATACCAAAATTCGGTCAGGTTGTTGTCAAAGTACTGGCCCGTCGCGGCCCAAGCGGGGTCAGGCGGCAGCGGACTCATGGTCAACATCGGTTGTTGGCGGTACAGGTCGCTGGGGCAGAAGAAGATCTTCGACGCCGAGACGAGGGGATTGTAGTTGGCCGTCGTTTGCAGACTCTCGACGAAGGGGGCGATGACGAGATACAACGGACCCTTGCTGGGTGCGGGTGGGTTGCAAGGGACCGTGGGGGTATCGGAAGCATCGGGAAAGACGTTGTAAACGTCGCTGTACATGTGGATGGCGATGCCGATGTTGTGCAGATTGCTGGCGCAGTGGATCTTGTTGGCGCGGTCGCGCACCTTTTGCACGGCAGGCAAGAGCAGGCCAATCAAGATGGCGATGATGGCGATCACCACCAACAACTCAATCAGCGTGAAGGCGGCGCGGCGGGAAAGGGAACGTCGAGTTTTCATGGCGGCACCTGGAAAAAAACGTCAATAAGTTTTCGTTCTGGTTGGCCTAATCCGCGGAAAAAAACGAGCCGGACACGGTGGGAAAGTGCGGATCGGGCAAGCGCGGCCCCAGCTGGACCGCATCCTTCACTCTGGCAATATAACTCCGCGCCGATGAGAGGACAATGAGATGTCAGCAAAAATTATCTCTCTCGCCTGAAATGGGCATCCTCCGATCTGTACAAATTTGCACAGTCGAGAACGAAGGGATGTGTTTCATCGTCGTTTAGCCGCGACCCGAAGGGGAGCGCGGCAAGCGACTCCCCTTCGGGTCGCGGCTAAACGAAGTGGCTGCCGTAACGGTCTTGACAAATCCTCGCCTTTTTTTATTTTCCCTGCTCGTCATCAGAAAAAATCCGGATGTCTCGCGGCTGGGATCCCTCTTCCTTGGGATTCGACTTCTCCGCTCGCGGGAACGGCGAGAGGAGCAACCATGCCATTGGCCCGGCGCGGAATCCAGACGTGGAGCATGGGGCTGCTCGCCTTCGCGCTGATGCTGGGAGTCTGCCGCTCTTTCTTCGCTGAGGAATCCGCTACTCCGACGGCGCCGCCGGCCGAGGCAGCCTCGTCGTTCGGCGAATCCGGCACGCCGGACGCACCGCCGGCAAAAGCCAAACAAAAGTCGGCAAAAGCCAAACAACAGCCGGCGCCGGCCCAGACGAATCGACGCCATCATCCGCATCCGGGACTACCGTGGACAAAAGCTAGGCAGGGGCCGGCTCCGGCACCCTCTCCCAGCGCTGGCGGCGCCTCCTCTCTCTTTCCGTTTAGCGAGGGAGACGCAGCCGATACCGGAAGAAGAAGCGCCCGCCCTCGGCGGTCCCTCCGGTTTCGAGTTCGCCGCTCCTGAAGCGGCGCCAACGGGCGGCGGCGAGGAAGAGCAACAGGCGCTGGAAGAAGAAGCGCCCGCCCTGGGCGGCCCATCCGGAGCCGAACGCACGCAAGCGGAGGCGGAAAGCGGCCGCTATGCACCGTGGTGGACGCGCGTGCCCAACATCCAGCCGTTCCCGCCGCCGGGCAACACCATCGTTCCGCCGCGCGGCGCCGGCTACTACACCTTCCGGGAACTGATCAGCCGCGACATCCGCCAACGACCGCCGGTCTATCCCTATCCGCGCTTCGCCATCATGATGTACTCTTTTTACAACGCCGACTGGCGCTACCTCGACACCGCCGACAGCCGCGAACACGATCCCTTCGATTTCCTCAAGCGCATCCCTCTGGGCGAGGACTTCCTGTTCACCACCGGCGGCGAGTATCGCTGGCGTTACAACAACGAAGTGGACAGCCGGCTGTCAGGCATCGACAACACCTACTATTCGAGCCGCACGCGCGTTTACGGCGATTTCTGGTATCGCGATCTCTTTCGCCTTTATGGCGAATTCATCACCGCTCAATCGTTCGATCAAGATCTGCCGCCCCAGTCCACCGATCAATACAACCCGAACTTTCTCAACTTGTTCGCCGACGCCAAGCTGGCGACGATCCGCGATCAACCGATGTGGTTGCGCGGCGGCCGGCAGGAACTGCTGTACGGCTCGCAGCGGCTCATCTCGCCGCTGGATTGGGTCAACACGCGGCGCACTTTCCAGGGCGGCAAGCTCTTTTGGCAAAACGACAAATGGAGCCTCGATGGCTTCGTCGTGCAGCCGGTCGTGCCCAGCGCCAACAGCTTCGCTTCGGTCAATTGGCAGCAGGTTTTTAGCGGCTTGTGGGGAACGTATCGGCCGGTCAGGGGAGAAGTTGTCGATTTTTACTATCTCAATTTTCAGGATTCTACGAAGATTTACAGCGGTCAAAACGGCGCCAAAGGCGCGGAGAACGTCAGCACGGTCGGCAGCCGCTGGTATGGCGATCGCAACCACTGGCTGTGGGACGCCGAAGGCATGGTGCAATTCGGCCGCTATTCCAATCAAGGCATTTTCGCCAACGCCTACACGATGGGCGGCGGTCATAATTTCGCCAACCTGCCCATGAATCCGACTCTCTGGGTGTACTACGATTACGCTTCCGGCGATCCCAATCCCGGCAGCGGCGTTCATCGCACCTTCAATCAGCTTTTCCCCTTCGGTCATTACTATTTCGGCATGATGGACCTCGTCGGCCGGCAGAACATCAACGACATCCATACCGAACTGTCGTTCTTTCCCGTCAAGTGGTGGACGGTGTGGGCGCAGTATCACGTCTTGCGGCTGGACAGCCCACGCGACGCGCTGTACAACGCCGCCGGCGCGGCCACGCGCGTCGATCCCACCGGCGCAGGCCGGCATCAACGTCGGCGAGATCCTCACCATCATCAACAATTTCACTATCGACCTGCATCAAAATGTGTTCGTGCAGTATTCCCATCTGTATGCGGGCGATTTTCTGCACCGAACCGGCAACGGTCGCTCGCCCAATGAACTGTATGTCATGTACAGCTTCCGCTGGTAATCCGCATTCCGCAATTGTTTGCCGTGCCGTTTTTGCGTGAGTTGTAGGGTGGGTCGAGCGGAGCGAGACCCACCAGGCTCGCCCGGTGGGTCTCGCTGCGCTCGACCCACCCTACAAATGCAGCCGCCGCCATGCAGGAACGGGAATGGCCCCTTCCGCTTTCGTTCGCCGTTCCATTCTCTAAAATAGTATGACCGGGGAATCGATCCCACCGAGTTAGCGCGAGGATGCCATGTCGCCAATGCCGTGCCTCTTTCCGCGGAAACCGCTCGTCGTCCTCTGCTGCGCCGCCGTCCTGACGTACTCGGCATCCGCCGCCGAGATCAAACCGCTGACAAAAGAGGAGCAGGACAAGATCGACAAAGCCATCGAACGCGGCGTCGATTTCCTCAAAGGCGCCCAGGCCGAGCATGGCGGCTGGAAGTGGCGCATGTATCGAGATGGCCGTTTCCAGGCCGCGCAAACCGCGCTGCCGGCTTACGCGCTTCTGGAAGCCGGCGTCCCCGCCGATGATCCGGTTATCCAAAAGGCCGCCGAGTACATCCGTCCGAAAATGCGCGCCAGCGATTTCACCTATGAGTTGTCGCTGGCTCTGTTGTTCTTGGATCGTCTCGGCGATCCACGCGATAAAAAACTGATTCAGACGATGGCCGCTCGCCTGCTCGCCGGGCAGCATCACACCGGCGGATGGAGCTATCGATGCCCCATCCTCGACGACAAGAACGAACAGAACTTGCTCGATCTGTTGGGGAAAATGGCCAAGGCGATGAAGGGCAACGGACAACCGCGCGAGCAAGCGCTGCGGGGATTGGAGATCCCGCCGCTGTTGCGGGAGTTGCCGGCCTTTCGTCCCTCCGCCGCCTTGCTGTGGCGCGAACCGCCGACCTCGAAGACGACCATCGCCGACTCCGCCGTTCGTTTCTCCGAGGTCGGTCGAACGGATAACTCAAACACGCAGTTCGCCATGCTGGGCTTGTGGGCGGCGCAGCGGCATGACGTGCCGGTTGAGCCGACCTTCGAGATCATGGTGAGGCGCTTCGAGCGTTCGCACCTTTATCCGTCCGGCCTATGGAGCTACGCCGTCGATGAAGAGGGCGGCTCGCGCTCGATGATCTGCGTCGGTCTGATGGGCTTGGCCATTGGCCGCGGCTTGCGGCTGGCGACGCCGGGCGACGGCATCGGCGCCAAGAAAGACGTTCATGTACTCAGAGGACTGAGCGCCCTCAGCCGGCGCATCGGTCGGCCGACGGGACAGATGGACAAGCCAGTGCCCTTTTACGATCTGTACTATCTCTGGTCGATGGAGCGCGTGGCCATGCTCTACCAACTCTCGACCATCGGCGACAAGGACTGGTATCGCTGGGGCGCGGAATCGCTGGTGACGAATCAGGCCAAGGGCGGATGGTGGACGGGCATGTCGCCGGAACCGGAATGGGCGGGCAAGAGAAACTACGATTACCGCGCCTCGCTGAGTACGGCGTTCGCGCTCTTGTTTCTCAAGCGTTCGCACCCCCTGAAGGAATTGACGGCGAAATTGCCCCTCACAGGGGAGAAATTGAACCGCGATCTTGCGGGGCTGCGCGGGGGACAAGTTTCCGCTTCGAGCCATATCGATTTCGGCGCCGAGCCGCAACCGTGAGTCAAGTAATCCTTGATTTTCTTTCCCTTTGCCGTTTTTCGCGGGACAGATCTCTTCGGCCGGCATCAAAGAGGATGATGGGACCGGAGCAGCTAAGCCGACTGGTGGACGACTACGCGGCGGCGCTCGTGCTGTACGCCCGTTCGTGGTGCGCCGCGCCGGAAGATGTCGTGCAGGAAGCGTTCGTCAAACTGTCGGCCCAGCATCCTCCGCCGGACAATATCGCCGGTTGGTTGTATCGCGTGGTCCGCAACGGAGCGCTGGCGGCGGCGCGGACCGAGCGCCGCCGCCGCCATCACGAATCCGCCGCCGCGCGGCGGACGCCGACTTGGTTCGCACCGTCGGAGACAGCGCGGCTCGACGGTGAGACGGCCACGGCGGCGCTGCAATGTCTGCCCCTTGAGCAACGCGAAACGCTCATTGCCCATCTATGGGGTGGTTTGACTTTTGAACAGATCGGTGAATTGACCGGCGTTTCGTCGAGTACGGCGCATCGCCGTTACCTGGCCGGTCTATCCGCCTTGCGGGAAAGGCTGCGTGTGTCATGTCTGAACGATCCGAAGAGCGGGAATTGACGGCGCTGGAATCGGCGCTGCGCGAACTACGGCCGCAGCCGGAAGCACTTGATCGCGCCGTGCTGATGTACCGCGCCGGTCGAGCCTCGGCACGCGGTTGGGTTTGGCCATCGGCGACGTTGTTCGCGGCTGCTCTGGCGCTGGTGCTTGGCATCGCCTTGTGGATTCGACCCGATCCGCCGGTTGTGTATGTTGCCGTCCCGTCTGCGCGGAACGATGAGGTTTCCGCTTCGCCGCCCTCGCCTCCTAGTACGGACGATGCCGAACCCGGAGCGTGGTCGCGTTACGTTCATCTGCAAGAGCAAGTGCTGCTGCACGGCTTGGACGGGCTGCCCGCGCCGTCCAGCGCTCCAGAAGAGCCGTCTAGGGACATCGAATCTCTGCTGCGTCCATTGTAATGGGTGTTGATGTTTTCACATGCCGATTTTCAGGAGTGTTTGTTATGTGGCGTGCATCCTCGATGCTGATTCTTCTGCTCGCCGTCGCCGTCGCCGCGGCAGCCGCTCCGGCCCCTCCGGAAAGTCCGCGGGTGATCCGGCTCGCTCCGCAATCCACCGCCAAACAAGTCGGCGCGTTCCGCTATCGACTGCTGCCTGACCCGCGCGACCGCACGCCCGGTAACGCCGCCCCCTTGTGGCGTCTGGCCAGCGATGCCTTCCGAGATGCCGAACATAAGATGACGAACCAAGAATGGGATTGGGTCGGAACGCCGCTGGACAAGCTACCGCGGAAGGAAGTGCATGACGTACTCGCCCATTACACCGCAGCCCTCCGTCTGGCGCGGCAGGCGGCCTGTCGTGAGCATTGCGATTGGGAATTGCCGCCTCTGACTCTCCAATCGATCCAGGTCTATTTGCCGATGGCGCATCTGCAACGATGCCGTGAGCTTGCCAACCTGCTGTGCATTCAGTTTCGGCTTCAACTCATCGAAGGACGTTTCGACGAGGCGGCGGAAACCTTGCAAAGCGGCTTTGCCCTGGCGCACCATCTCTGCGAGGGGAACATACTCATTGAAATGCTCGTGGGGATCGCCATCGATGCCATCATGTTCAACCGGGTCGAGGAGTGGCTACAAACGCCTGGCTCGCCAAATCTCTACTGGGCGCTGACGGCACTGCCGCGACCTCTCGGAAACGTGCGCCATTCCGTGGAATACGAGCTAAGCTCGTTCGATCGCTCCTTCCCGGGCTTACGCCGCATTCGCCGAGGAACCTTGACGGCGACGGAAGCGGACAACCTGGCCAACGAGGTGTTCTACTGGACCAAAGAGGTGGGGGAGAAGGTGAAGAAAGGGGACGCCCGGAGAAATGGAGGGCGGCAATGCTCCAGGCGATGATGTATCCGAAAGCTCGCAAGCGTCTGCTTGCGGGGGAGCGAACCGCCAAGGAAATCGACGCCATGCCCAGGTCGCAGGTAGTCCTGCTCTGGCACGTCGATCAATGGGATCGGGCGCGAGACGATATGCTCAAGGCCCTGACTGTACCGATCTGGCAAGGGCTGCCGTTGATGGAAGCGGCCCTCAAGGAGCATCGCTCGGCCGATAACGTCCTGCTTACCCTCCTGTTGCCAGCCATCAACAAGACATGGGAGGCCAGCATGCGGATTGAGCGCCAGTTGGCCAGCCTGCGTTGTGCGGAGGCGCTACGTCTGTATGCGGCGGCGCACAAAGGCAACCCGCCCGCGAAATGGAGCGACATCACGGCTGTGCCGTTGCCCCTAGATCCCGTCACCGGCAAGGGCTTCGATGAGTTTTATCAAGTCAAGGATGGCCGTGCGGTGCTGGAAGTGCCGCTCAGCAAGGCGCTCAGCAAGATCGCGTCTTTGATCCGCCGCTATGAACTCGTGCCGCGACCGTAAGGGTTTCATTGGCACGCCAAGCGATAGAGAATCTCGCTGGCCTGCTCGACTTCTTCCAGCGGCGCCCACTCGTCGCAAGTGTGCGCGCGGGCGATGTCGCCGGGTCCGAACACCACCGAGGGGATACCGGACTCCGCCAACGGAGCCGCATCGGTCCCATACGGCACGGCTTGCACCTGATGCGTGCCGATCACTCCATCGATGGCGGTTCCCAGCCGGGCAACCAATTCTTCCGAGCCGGCCGCACTCAAAGCGGGAGCCGCCAACCACGGTGCGGCGAACGAGAATGCCAAAGACGGATCGACGTGCCGGCGTAGGTAGTCGTGCAAATGCTGCCACGCCGCGTCCATTTTCTCACCGGGCAGCAAGCGGCGATCGATTTCGATGCGGCACTGATCCGGCACGGTGTTGACGCTGGTGCCGCCGTCGATGCGGCCGACGCTCAATGTCGGCGGTCCCAGACGCGCATCGCTGCGCAAGGCGCGCAACTCCTCGGCGTAGCGCTCGATGAGCGGCAGCAGGACGGCCATGCGATAGATGGCATTGACGCCTTGCTCTGGCCGCGAACTGTGGCAGGATCGGCCGGTCGTCGTCACATCCCAGCGCACGGCGCCTTTGTGCGTATCGACGATGTGCAGCTGCGTCGGCTCGGCGACGATGGCGCCGGCAAGATTGGCGAAGCGTCGCCGTAGGTTGCTCTCGACGAGGCGCTGCACGCCGAGAAAGGTGAACTCCTCATCGACGGTGCAGGCCATGACGAGGCGCACGCAGCCGGACGGTTTGTCGCGGACCACGCGCGCGAAGGCGGCCAGCATCGCGGCCATGCCTCCCTTGATGTCGCAGGCGCCGCGGCCATAGAGCCGGCCATTCTCGATGCGCGCCGCGAACGGCTCGATGGTCATGTTGTCCGTCGGCACGGTGTCCTGGTGCGCCTCGAACATCAAGGTCGCGGACGCCCCCGCGGCGTCCGTCCAGGCGACGATGTTATCGCGCTGAGGAGCGACGGTCTGACGTTCGTAGGCAACGCCGAGCGTGCGGAAGAAGTCTTCGAGATAAGCCGTGATGCGGTGTTCGTAGATGTTCGGTCCCTGCAAGGGCCGGCCCATCGGGTTGACGCTGGGCAGGGCGACGAGATCGCGGAGCAGGCGCGTGGTTTCGTGCATGGATTCCCCTTGGAAGCAGACAAGGAGACAAGGAGACAGGGAGACAAGGAGAACATATCGCTTCAGTCTCTCCTTGTCACCTTGCCTGCTTCTCAACGGGCGGCGGACTGAGCGTACTTCTCGGCGGCGTTGGCTAAATCGAGCAGAGCGGTCAAGGGCGGGAAGACGGAATGGCGTTCGATGCGGCCGATGCGCGTGGCGGCGTCGGCGAGGTTGACCAGGGCGGCCAGCGACGGCGCGTGCTTGCGGCCGCAATCAGGGCAAACCGAAGCGGAAGTGTCGGCGAGAACGAGTTGGTTGCCGGCCGATGCCGTAAAGGGTTGACCGCACAAGCCGCAAGGTTCGTTAGTTGTTTCGGCCTTGTTCACAAGCAGAAGCTGCATCATGGAAGTCCGCCTTGGTGGAAATCGATCCGCTATCGTTGGACGGCGCGGACAGGGCATGTCCGGGTCGCACGTTTTCTACATCGGCCATTCTGGAAGAAAAATCGCTCTGGCGCCGGCATAAGGACAGACGAACGCCGCCAGGACCATGCGAATCTCCGCACACCGCAATCCTTGCCGCTTTCCGAGATTGGTCAAGCCATCCAGGGTCAGAAAAGCCTGGCGGACCTGTCTGGTTATTCCAATCCGGCCCACGACGCCGGCAAGGACGGTTGCAACGCCCCTGTCAGCGCCGCGCCGCCGGCCTATAACAAATCTGCATCAGAGCCGCGACCGTAAGGGAGCGGAGGTAACAACCACTCCCTCACGGTCGCGGCTCTGAACTCATTCCATCTGAGGATAATCGCATGAAGATTCACGAATATCAGGCCAAAGAACTGCTGGCGCGAGCGGGAGCGAAAATCCCGCGCGGTATCGTGGCCTCGTCGGCGGCGGAGGCTCAGCAGGCTTTCGATCAGCTCGGCGGCGGTCCCGTCGTCGTCAAAGCTCAGGTCCACGCCGGTGGACGCGGCAAGGGACGCTTCAAGGACAGCGGCAAAGATTTCGGCGGCGTTAAATTCGTCACGAAACGCGCTGACATCGCCGGCATCGCCGACGTTATGCTCAAACATCCGCTCGTCACCAAACAGACCGGCGAGGCCGGCCAAAAAGTCTCGAAACTGCTGATCGTCGAGGCGTCGGCCAAGATCGTGCGCGAAGTCTACGCCGGCATGGTACTCGATCGCGCCGTCGGCGCGCCGGTGCTGATGGCCTGTGCCGAAGGCGGCGTCGAGATCGAGGAAGTCGCCGCTCATAGTCCCGAAAAAATTCTCAAAACCGTCGTCGCGCCGGAGTTCGGTTTACAACCTTTCCAGGCGCGGCGAACGGCCTACGATCTCGGATTTACCGGCGAACAGGCGGTGCAGGCCGAAGCGATCCTCACGGCCCTGGCGAAAGTGTATCTGGAGAAAGATTGCAGTTTGGCCGAGATCAATCCGCTGGCCGTCATGGACAACGGCGACGTGTTGGCCGTCGATGCCAAGATGACCTTCGACGATAACGCTCTCTTCCGTCATCCTGATCTGGTACCGCTGCGCGATGAGTCGGAGGAAGATCCCGCCGAGTTGCGGGCTGGTCGTTCGGGATTGAGTTACATCAGTCTGACCGGCAACATCGGCTGCCTGGTCAACGGCGCCGGTTTGGCGATGGCGACGATGGACATTATCAAGTATCACGGCGGCGAGCCGGCCAATTTCCTCGATGTCGGCGGCGGTGCCAACAAAGAGCAAGTGACCGAAGCGTTCCGCATTCTGCTGAGCGATCCGCGCGTCAAAGCGGTGTTGGTGAACATTTTCGGCGGTATCATGCAGTGCGACATCATCGCCGGAGCGATCCTGGCGGCGTTCAAGGAAGTCGGTTTTCATGTGCCGCTGGTGGTGCGGCTGGAGGGCACCAACGTCGAGTTGGGCCGTAAAATGCTGGCGGAGAGCGGACAGAACATCGCCACGGCGAGCGGGCTGACCGAGGCGGCGAAGAAGGTCGTCGCGGCGGCGAAGTAACGACGAAGCGAAACGGAGGAATTGCCATGACCTACAAAACTGTAGAAGGCATTCTGCATCCTGATGGCACTGTTAGATTGCCGCCAGAGGAATTGCCCGATCATGCCGTGAAGGTGATGATCACCATCCTGGAACGCGATGAGGAAGCGATGTTGTCCGAACCGGGCGATTATTTGAATCAGCTTAGCGATTACGAAGAACGCTTGGCGCGAGGAGAAATCCAGTGGCAGTAAAGCGCGGCGAGGTATGGAAAGCCGACCTATCGCCCACCCGCGGCACCGAGCAGTCGGGAGTACGTCCAGTGGTCGTTGTCCAGACGGATCGCGCCAATCCCCACAGTCCGCACACGATTATCGTACCGTTCACCACGCGCATTCGACAAAAATTGCTGCCGAGTCATGTGCCTGTTTCGGCCGGCGAAGGCGGCTTGACTCAAGACTCCGTCGCCCTGTGTGAGCAGGTTCGCGTGATGGATCATGGGCGCCTCCTAGGCCGATTGGGAGATCTCACCGCATCGCGGATGCAACAGGTATCTGACGCGCTGCGGATCATTCTGGAGTTGTAATTCGCTACATAAAGAGCAAAGGGTAAAGAGAATGAGCATCCTTGTGGACAAAAATACGCGCGTTCTCTGTCAAGGCATGGGCAAGGCGGGGACCAATCACGCCAAGCTGTGCCGCGATTATGGCACGCAAGTCGTCGGCGGCGTTGTGCCAGGCAAGGGCGGCACCAGCAAGGAAGGCTTCCCGCTGTTCAACACCGTCGCCGAGGCGGTGCGTCAGACCAGCGCCAACGCCAGCATGATCTTCGTGCCGCCGCCGGGCGCCGCCGATGCCATCCTCGAAGCCGCTGACGCCGGCATCGAGTTGATCGTCGCCGTCACCGAAGGTATTCCCGTCCTCGACATGGCGCGCGTTATGCGGTTCCTCAAGGAGAAAAATTGCCGGCTGATCGGTCCCAACTGTCCGGGCGTCATCACACCGGGGCAGTGCAAGATCGGCATCATGCCCGGTTACATCCACAAGCCCGGACCCGTCGGCGTCATCAGCCGCAGCGGCACGCTCACCTACGAGGCCGTTTGGCAATTGTCCAATCTCGGACTCGGACAATCCACTTGTGTCGGCATCGGCGGCGATCCGATCATCGGCACGACGCAGATTGATCTGCTGAAAATGTTCCAGAACGATCCGGCAACGGAGGCGATTTTGCTGATCGGCGAGATCGGCGGCACGGCGGAGGAGCGCGCGGCGGAGTACGTGAAAACGCGGTTGACGAAGCCGGTGGCGGCGTTCATCGCCGGACAGACGGCGCCGCCGGGCAAACGCATGGGCCATGCCGGCGCCATCATCAGCGGCGGCAGCGGCACGGCAGCGGACAAAATCGCCGCGCTCCGCGCCGCCGGCATCGCCGTGGCCGACAGTCCCGCCGATCTGGGCGTCACCCTTCAACGCGCCATGAAGGGCAAGAGCGCGTAGGCCACTAGCGGAATCGCCTCAGAAAGAGATCGTCTATTGGTTAGCGACGCTTCGCAGAAGCGTCGCAAGCTCCCGACGCTTCTGCGAAGCGTCGCTAACCGATTTCCGTTTACAGTCGAGGCTGTGCGGGCTTGTGCGGCTCCTGAAACGCTTGGCAGCCGCGTATTTTGATTTTCCGCTTGTAAACGCGATCGCCACAGGTGGCGAACAATGTATCGAAGTTTGCGCCGCCGAAGCATAGGTTCGAGACTTGGCCGTTGGGCGTGGGGATGATGCAGTTGACGCGACCAGCCTGATCGCAAACCTGAATCCCCAGCGCGTCGCCACGTAGAGCCGGCCGTCGCGGTCCACGCGCACGCCATCCGCACCGCTGTCGTCGCCGCTGTCCGGCACGTGCAGATGATAATAACGCTGCTTGTGCGTCAGCGAGCCATCGGGCCGTATCTGATAGCTGTAGATCCAGTGCGAGGCATAGTCGGCCACGTACAACAGCGACTGATCGGGAGAGAGCGTGACGCCGTTGGCGAATCGCAATCCCCTATCCACGATCTTCTTTTCGCCCTTGGGATTGATGTGCCATACCATGCTTGCCTCGCGGCCGCCGCCGGGCTGCGTCACATAAATGTCGCCCTTGTGTCCGACAACAATATCGTTGCCGCGAATGCCGTCCGCGATCACTTTCGACTTGCCATCGCGATCGTAGGAAAGTACCTGCTGCGTTCCCGTGACCGCGTACAGTCGGCCGTCCGGACCGAACGCCTGGCCATTGGCCTTCTTTGAATCGACGAGGAAAACACGTACCTCACCATCCAGACTGATACCGTAGGTTTTGCTATTGGGGATGTCATTGAACACCACTTCGCCGTTGGCGTTGACGGCCGGACCTTCGGTGAACCTGTAGCCTTTGGCCACTAGCTTCCAGTCCTCGCCGGGCAGGAGGATTGCTTTCAACTGCGCGGAGCCGGTGCCGGTCTTCACTGCTGCCGGCCAGTCTTTCCATAACCAGCGCATGGCATCGGGAAATACCTCCGTGCCGTGCTTGCCGCTGTGGCCGCCCTCGCCCCAGGCGTGATTCACTTCGTAACCGGCGAAGCGCAGCGCGCGTTCCATCTCCTGATTGGCCATCCACCAGTCGCCGCCGTAGATGTTCAGATCGGCACTGCCGTCCTCCAGGAAGACGCGGATCGGCTTCGGCTCGGACTTGCGGATCAAGGTCGGATAGTTGTTGGCGCCGCGCAGACCGACATAGGTGCCGATGGCGCTGAAGACACGGCGAAAGGCATCCGGCTTCTCCCAAGCGGCCGTGAAGGCGCAGACGGCGCCGCTGCTGGCGCCGCCGATACAACGGTCGTTGCCGTCGTGAGACAAGTGGATCGCTCGCCCATCGGCCGTGGTCTTCTTCTCCACCTCCGGCAGCAGTTCCTCCAACAAAAACCGCGCGTAGTTGTCGCCGAGGCCATCGTATTCGTAACTGCGATTGAAACGATCCAGCGCCTTGTCCGACGGAGCTTTGACGCGGCCGTGCATGACAAATACACCGATGACGACGGGCATTTCCTTGTTGTGAATAAGGCGATCGAAAACGGCGGGCGCGTTGAAACCGATGCCGTCTTGGCCGACGTAGACGCAGGCCGGCTTGGCGGGGTCGTACTGCTTGGGGACATAGATCCAGTAATCGCGCACGGTGCCGGGGAAAATCTTGCTCTTGTCAAAGCGGTACTTGGCGATCTCACCCTTGGGAACTTCCTGACCGCGCGGATCGGCGGCGAAGGCTGTCAAGAAAGCGATAAGGGCAACGAGGGAGGAGAAGACGGGGAAGAGGACTTTAGAGAGCTTCATGGGATGAATCCTTACAGGGAATCGTGGCAGGATGGCATTTTCAGAAGAAACTACCGTCATAGCCCGCTGAGCGGTGCCGTCGCGTCGCCGAACCGTTCGGCCTTCACGCCCATACGGTTCATCAGCGACAAATACAAGCTGCATAGCCGGCGATTCTCGTCGCCTCGATTCGTGTAATCGAGTGCGCGGCCGGTGTCGAGTTTTCCGCCGAGGCCGCCGAGTAGGAGGATCGGCACTTTGCTCGAATCGTGCCGACTCCCCGACCACAGGTTGGACACAAACATCAGGCACGAGTTGTCCAGCACAGTCGCATCACCCTCTTTCATCGCGGCGAGCCGACCGGCGAGATAGGCAAACTGGCTGACGTAATAGCGTGTGACGCACTCGTAGGCGTCGGACTGGTCTTCGTGCGAGGTCGGATGATGGGCGGTACGCACGCCGAGGAACGGGTAGAACAACCCGGACAGGTCGCGGCACAAAAGCAAAGTAGCGATGCGCGTCTTGTCGGTCTGGAAACCTAGTGCAATGACATCGCACATCAAGCGCATGTGTTCGCGGATGTCTTCGGGCAGGCCGTTGTCGGGGCGCGGCATCGTGAGCGCGGTTCGGCCGCGGTCGCGGGCTTTGTCGTCGGCCTTAGCTTTGACAGTGCGTGTGCGCTCAACGCGCTTCTCCACGTCGCGCACGCTGGTTAGGTATTCGTCGAGTTTGGCCCTATCCGCGTGACCGACCTTGTGCTGAAGCGCGGCGGTTTGCTCGCGCACGCGGTCGAGGATGCTGATGGTGCGCCGGCTACCCTGATTGTCGAACAGGCTGTCGAACGCCAGCGACGGATAAACCTCCATTGGCACCGGCGAATGGGCGTCCCTCCAAGAGATGTGCGAACTGTAGGCCATCGAGAAGTTGGTTTCGTGGTAGCCGGTGATCGGTTGTTCGCAGCCTAGTACGAGGCTCGGTTGCGCGGTGGTTTCCGCGAAGTGGGAGGCGAGTACCTGATCCACACTGACGCCGCCATGCAGGACAGAGCCTTTTTGCAGAGCGGCGCCGGATAAGATATTGCCGGTCTGTCCGGGGTGGATGCCGACGCCGGTGGCGTTCTTGTTGAATAGCCCGGTGATGACATTTAATTTGGGTCGTAGGGATGCGAGCGGTTGTAGGCTCTTGCTCAGTTCCATGTCGGTGCCGGCGCCTTTGGCCCACCAGTTTTTCGGACTGATGCCGTTACCCATGAACAGGACCGCGAAGCGCCGCGGGGGCGAGTCGGCTGAGCCAGATGCCGTCTCGCTTCCGAGTAAGGGGATCGCCTCCAGCCACGGCAGGGCCATTGTCACGCCGACGCCTTTCAGCAAGGTGCGGCGGCTGATTTTAGGGTGTTGCGAATTCATCGGTTCACTCTCCAGATTGAAAGACGAAACATCCTGGCCCCGATATCAGCCCGCCTTCTGAAGTTCGGCGGCGAATGCTGTGGGATCGGCGATGCCGTAAATGTCCAGAGTCGTTCGCACGGCGACCAGATGATAATCCAACACCCTGTCGGTATCGGGAAAAGGAGGCAAGGGAATCAGCGCTCCAGACTCTTTGTGTTCGTACCGAAGGGCTGGCGGATCCTTCTTCACCAGATGGCGGG
This sequence comes from uncultured Planctomycetota bacterium, assembly GCA_963835245.1. GTDB lineage: Bacteria > Planctomycetota > Planctomycetia > Gemmatales > Gemmataceae > JAJPHU01. Next base: position 508,897 of record CAWIEZ010000007.1, on the reverse strand, counting down.
AAAAGCCCAACGAACGCAATACTCTGTCTAACTGGCCGTAAGTCACATCGGTTCGTTTCATGATACCTCCCCTTTCGCCTAGCCAAGCGCCTCCCCCTTTAGGCCGCGCATTTTCGCGATAGCTCGTCGATTCACCGTTTGCCGCATCGGTATTCGCACTCGCACGCTCTTCGCGCCCGTCTTCGGCCGCCGCGCCATCTCTTCGCGGAAATAGCGCTGAATAGGGAGCCACCATGCGCGTCTCCGGGTAGCATCGTACAGAATGAGGATGACCGGTGCCTCCTCCAACATCCAACGGTTGTAATCCCGAATATCCAAATCGAAAACATAATCGGAACCGACGGGTTGCAGCGATTCCGCGGCCTTGAGCTGAAGGAAAAGAAAACCCGGCTCGGCGTAGCCTTGCTCATCGTAGGTAAAGAGAAGCAGGTCGTAGCCATAGTCCCGCTCCAACCGCTGGGCGGTATGGCCCTCGGCGAGGATAAATCCCTCCATATAATGGACGCTTTGATCCGCGATCACATGCTGGCGCGTGCGCTGCTTGCGCGGACCAAAAAGCTGTCTCGCCATAACTCATCCCGCGGCCACTGTCATTCTACTCCCCCTGCGAATCCTGGCGTTCCCCCTTGTTCAAAAATTGAGGACTCGTGACAATCGTTTCGACCAGGCTGCCGAAGGCATAGTTGTCGGTCGCCAGTTTGCTCCGCATCGCGTCCAGCGCCGGTTTGTCGGAAGGAATCAGGCTCCGACTCAAGGCATAGGATAGCAATTTCTTACACACGTTATCGATGAAATCATTCTGCCGCTTGTAACGCATGTACGCCCGCAGTCCCTCAACGCCTTCGCGCTCCTTGCCGTCAGGAAAGGTTGCAACGGTTTGTACCGCATGGCCACTCAAGTCCTTGGTACGCAGTTCGCCAACGGGACCGAAGTTCTCGAAGACCAAACCCACCGAATCGAAGCGTCGGTGGCAGGCGGCACAACTCTTGTCCGCGCGGTGCCGGGCGAGGATCTGGGGCAGCGTCAAATCGCCGAGCTTTGCCTCGTCGTTCGGCAACTCCGGCACGGTCGGCGGCGGCGGCGGGATCGTTTCGCCCAGGACACGCCTTACAACCCAGTAGCCGCGCTTGACGGGACTGGTGCGCAGGCCCGGCGCGTTTTTCGTGAGAAAGGCGGCCATCGGCAGCAGACCGCCCCGTCGATAGCGACGCGCATCCTCAACGTGAATCCACTCCTCGCGGCCTGGCAGTTCCGTCATTCCATAGTGCTGGGCCAGCGGACGGTTGACGAACGTGTCGTTGCCGTACAGCAAATCGAGTACGGAACGGTTGCGCTGGGCCATGTCGATGAAGTAGCGGATCGGCTCCTCAAACATCGCCTGGCGCAGTTCATTGGTGAACGCCGGAAAGCGAACGCGATCGACGCTGTTGTGTTCCTCGAAGCGACGGAAATCGAGCCAGTTGCCGACAAACTCCGTGGCCAAGCCGCGCACCTTGGGATCGTGCAACATCCGCCGCGTCTGAGCCGTCAGCACGTCGATCCGGTGCAAGTCGCCCGTCCGGGCGTGGGCCAGCAGTTCCGCATCCGGCATGCTCGACCAGAGAAAATAGCTTAATCGGCTGGCTAACTCGTAATCCGAAAGAGGCTGCGCGGATCGATCGGCGAGATCGAAGCGATAGCAAAAGTGCGGCGACAACAGCACCGTCACGAGCGCGTCGCGCAGGGCGTCCTCGTGGCTCTGTTCGTCCTGCTTGCGGAGCTTTTGGTAGAAAGCCAGCAAATCGTCTCGTTCGGCGGGCGTCAGCGGCCGGCGGTAGGCACGCTCGGCGAAAGCCAGCAGCGCGGCCAGGTGGCTCGGTTGGGCGGCTTGGCGGGCGCGTTCGACTGCGCGAATCTCCGCCACCATGTCGGTGAAATAAGACGCGATGGCATTTTCGGCCTCGCCGCGGGCGCCGTGCTTGCGAGCTTTCGTCAGGTACGCCGTTGCCAGCCGCTCGATTTTCGCCGCCGTCGTGGCATCCTTGTCTTCGGAGCGTGCGAAGTCAAACGCGGCATTGCCCATGAAGCGCGGCGGCTCGGCCCTCTCGAAAAAGATGAAATCCTTGTATTGGCGCTGCGGCGCTCCAGTAATGAAGTTCAACTCGAACCACAGAGCGTCCAGTTCGCGCCGCTGCGATTCGTCGAGGATCAGTTCGCACAACGGTGCGTCATCGCGGAAGTAGCCTTGCATCAAATGGAAACCGGCGGTGAGGGGCCGACCCTTGCCGGCTGCCTTGGGATCGAAATAGGGACCGCGATCCGACACGACGAAGGCATCGGGAAAGGCGGCGCAAAACCGCTCCAGTGCTGTTCTCAGGCGCCGTTCGCTGTCGGCATCGGTTGACTTGATGTCCAACAAGCCGGCAAGAGCGGCGTCCACGCCTTTTAGTTCGTCGGCGAGTTTGCCAAGGTCGGTGAACACCTCACCCGAATAGGTTCGATGCCGGCGGGCCAATTGTCGATTGTGCCGGAGTACAAGCGGCTGGCTGCCATCGGAAATGCCCTTGACGTGCAGTTTGTTCACTTTGGGTTTAAGCTGCCGGCGCAGGTGAACGACCAGATTGCGGAGCCGTTGGCAGCCTGCCCGCGCCGCCTCCGCCCGATCGGGCCCAGGCAAGTCGCGCCATAACGCGCGCAAAACGGCGAGCGGCCCGATAGCGTCGCCATCCGTCAGAGCCTTCCACACCACAGCCAGGTAGGCCGCACTCAAACCCGCCTCGGCGGCGCATTGGTCCAGGTCCATGGCGGCGCGGCCGAGTTGCTCGCGGCAGCGGTACTTCCAAGCGGCCAGAAAGTAGTCCGCGAAATTGACCGTATGGCGGTCGTAAAAGTCGATGATACGTTGGACGCAATACTTATCGCGGTCGGTGTCGGTAGCCACGGGATGGGGTGCGAAGACGAAACCTTCGGGCTTTAAGACGACGTGATCGGCAATCGTCCGGGCCGCTGCCAGGTATTTCTTCAGCAGCGCCGGCGACATGGCGAGTGACTCGCCCGAATTATCGAAACCGGCTTCGTTGGCCGGATCGACGGGAAATTCGCGCGTCGGCCGAAGATCCACGCCCGTCAGATCGCGGATGGTGTAATCGAACTCGGCGTTGCTCAGGCGGCGCGCGAGTACGGGACCGGGATCGCCGTTGTTCTTATGGGCCTCGTGTTCTTGCAGGTCGCGCAGCCACGCAACCACCGCGGCGCGCTCCGTCGGCGACGGCTGGCGCGTCGCCTCTTCGGGCGGCATCTCGTCGGCTTGCAGACGTTCGAGAACCAACGCCCAGCGACGCAGGTTGCCGGCGACCGCTGCCAGCGTGGCATCGCGGCTGAGATCGAGTTCCGCTTTCGGCCGATCCGAGCCGTGACACTTGAGACAATCGCGCTGGACGAATGGCCGGACTTCCGATGCAAACCGGCTTTCGAGTTGGTCTGCCGACGTGGATGGTCCGTCACTAGCCGGCACCGCGGCGTGCGGCAGCGCTATCAGCGTGGGACGCCAAGCATACCACACTCCCAGGCTTGTGAGCGCGACGAACGCCCCAGCGAGGACGAACGGCTTTCGCCACTTTCCGAACATGCGACCCCTTTGGAGCCACTAACGAAATGGCGAGCGGGGGGTGTAACCCCCTGATTCTTCGCGGAAATCAGGGGGTTACACCCCCCGCTCGCCAAATAGTTAGCGGCTCTTCGTCTCTTCGACCGCCTTCTTGACATCGACCGCCTTCTTGCCAAGGGTCTTGGCGGCCTTCTGCGAGACCTTGTTGGCGAGGATGCCGCTGGGATCGCAGCCCGTGGCGATGGAGACGATTTTGCCGCCCTTTTCGATCAGGAAGTTGGCCGGCATCGCCTTGGTCTGAAACACGGTCCAACTCACTCCCTTGGGATCGACGGCGTAGAGCATGTTCAGCTTTTTGTCCTGAGCGTACTTGGCCATCTTGGCGTCAGGCTCCTTGAAGATCAGCAAACTCTGAAGCCCCTGATCCTTGTACGCCTCGTGGATTTTCTGGAAGTAGGCGAGTTCCTTGTCACAGCCGGCGCATCCGCAGGTGAGGCGGACAAGTACGGGGCCTTTGTCGGTGAGCTTGGCGAGATCGATCATCTTGCCGGCGGCATCCTTGATCCGGAAAGCCGGGGCCTTCCGGCCAATATCGACCTTGCCCGGCTTGGCGGGTTCGGCGGCGTTGGATAACAGGGCGCCGGTCAGCAGAGCACACGTCAAGGCGAGACAGAGGCGTGTCATGAAAACTCTCCCCAAGGTAGGAATAGATGCGAGGCGGGATGGCAGGGCGGTTAAGAAAATTGTACTCCGGTGAGGTCGCATGTCCAGAAGAAAGTTAGTACAGGAGAAAGCGGCTCTCATATCTCCATCACGCCGGTGCTGTCGCCAAGACGTTCGAGCCGCACGTTCACTCGATCCAGCATCGCCAGCAGAAGATTCGTCACGGGAGTATTCTTCCCCAAGTCGATGTGCCGTCCCGTCCGCAAGCCGCCATTGCCCTTGCCAACGAGCAGAATGGGCAGTTTTTCATGCGTATGGCGATTGCTGTCGGCAATGCCGGCTCCATACAAGATCATCGAACGATCGAGCAAGGAGCCGTCGCCGTCGCTGGTGGAGCGGAGCTTGGCGATGAATTTGGCGAACAACTCCATGTGATAGGTTTGAATTTTGGTCAGCTTGGCGAGGTTGGCCGGATCGTTGCGATGATGCGACAGTTGATGGTGGGCTTCGGGGATACCGATGTGATCGTAGCTGCGAATGCTCGATTCGCGTCCGATCATCATGGTGGCGATGCGCGTGGCGTCGGCTTGAAACGCCAGAGCCAGCAAGTCGAACATCAAGCGGGCGTGTTCGGTGTGATCGGCGGGAATCCCCGGCGGTCGTTTCATAGCTGGCCTATGCAAAGGCCGCTCGCGTTGGGCTTTTTGAATGCTTCGTTCCACTTCACGGATAGACGTGAGATATTCATCGATCTTGCGCCGATCCGCGTCTCCCACGCTCGACGACAGGCGCCGAGTTTCCTCGACGACTCCATCGAGAATGCTCTGACGGTAGCGCGCCCGCCGGGCGGCAGCCGCCGGATCTCCACCCGCATCCGCATTGCCGAAGAGGCGCTCGAAGAGGTGCCGCGGATTGGGCATGGGCGGCAGAGGCGTCGTGGGCGTGTGCCAGCTGATGCTGCTGGTGTAGGCACAACTGTAGTTGCCATCGCACTGGCCGACGATGCGCGTGTCCTCCAGACCTAACTCCAGCGAGGGCAGACGTGTCTCGCGGCCCAATGTTCGGGCCGCCAACTGATCGGCGGAGATACCCGCGTAAATATCGGAGCCGGATTCGCGGGGATGGGCGCCCGTCAAGAAGCTGGCGGAGGCGCGGGCATGGTCGCCGCCGCCATCTCCCAAGGCGTTCGCGTTGTGGTCCATGAGACCGGAAAGGACAAGCGTATGTTCGCGGAAAGGCTCCAGCGGCTTGAGAATGGGAGTGAACGCGAAGTTCTTCCCCTGCTCGGCGGGCGTCCAGTTCGCCATGACCATACCGTTGGGGACGTATACGAAGCTAAGACGTAGAGGAGGCTGCCGCTTCGCCGGTCGCGCCCACGCTAGAGCAGGCATCATGGCATCCAGGAGCGGCAGACCAATGACGGCGCCGGCACTCCGCAAAAAATGCCGGCGCGATAGGTGTTTTCCCGTAACGATCATGGTGCGGCTCGACTTTCTTTCTGCATTTGGAACGGCGCACTCCGAGCGATTGCCAGTACCAAACTGGAGAAACGATACCCCTCACCGGCTACACGTTTGGCGATGGCTCTCACGGCTTCTTTGTCCGCACGCTCCAATTCTCGTCCCAAAGCATAGGTGAGCATCTTGGCGGCCAGGCACTCGGTAAAGGCGATCGCATCCGATTTCAAGAGCGCTCGAAGGTCCGCGTGGTCCTTGAAGGATCTTCCGTCCGGCAGCGTCCCGGAAGTCTCGATGGGGAACTTGCCGTCTTTGTCGCGCCATCTCCCGATGGCATCGAAATGTTCCAAAGCGAAGCCTAACGGGTCCATGCGCGCATGGCAAGAAGAGCAGGCCGCGCTGGTCCGATGTTTTTCCATTTGTTCGCGCAGCGAAGCGGATTTACCGACCGCGTGTTCCTCCAAACTCGGCACGTCCGGCGGCGGCGGCGGCGGTGGAGCATTGAGAATGTTTTCCAAGATCCACTTGCCGCGCAGCACCGGAGAAGTGCGATTGGGATACGAGGCCACGGTTAGGACGCTGCCCTGAGTCAAGACGCCGCCGCGCTGCGTACCCGTCAAATCGACCTTACGGAACTCGTGCCCCTTAACGCCGCCAATCCCGTAGAACTCCGCCAGCCGTTGGTTCAGAAACGTATAATTGGCATCGAGGAAATCCGTAATAGGTCGATCTTGTTGAAGGATGTACTCGAAGAACAACTCCGTTTCTTTTTTCATCGACAGCCGCGTGTAATCGGTGAACGCGGGAAACTTCGTGCGGTCGGGAGTGTGCGATTCGAGGACGCGAGTGCGCAGCCATTGACCGCCGAAATTCTCCACCAGCGCGGACGCCTTGGCGTCCTTCAGCATCCGCCGCACTTGCCCTTCCAGCACCTTGGGTTGACGTAGTTTCCTCTCGTCGGCGCAGCGGAGCAGTTCTTCGTCCGGCGTGCTGCTCCACAAGAAGTAAGACAGCCGCGTGGCCAATTCGTACTGGCTGAGATCGTTAGGGGCCTCCTCGCGGTTGGCCGGATGATCTCTTTCGACCCGAAACAAAAAATGCGGCGAGACGAGCATTCGCTGGATGGCCAGGCACAGACCTTCTTCAAAGGAATCGCCGTCCTTTTGCACCCGCGCAACCAGCTGGACGAGATCCTCGACCTCCTTGTCCGTCACGGGCCGCCGGTAGGCCCGGCGCGTGAGGTTTGCCAAGATTTTCCGAGCGCCCGAGGCATCGCGCGGTCCCTCGAAATGATCGCCGGCAAAGATTTTCCGAAGAGACTCCTTGGAGGGGCCTTTGGTCTGCCGGTAAGGCCCAACGACATCGAGATACATGATGAAAAAAGCGTCCGTGGCCTTGGAGATGCCGGCCGTGGTCTTCGCCGGCTTCGGACCTTTATAGGCGGGCGGCAATCCTTCATACATCCGCAGCACCGTGACCGCCAACCAGTGTTCGCCGGCACGGATAGGAGTGCGAAACTCCGCCCACAGACCGTTGAGTTCCCCCGGCGCTCGTCCCGCTATCCTCTGCGTGGGAACTTCAATCTTGGTCTCGTGGATCAGCTTGCCATCGATCCAGAAAGCCAACGCCACCGGGTCGGAGCCGACTGGCCGAACGCCGCGCAGGATGCAGCGCAGCGTGTATTCGCCCTCGACGGCAAAGCGCTGTACGGTGTGAAGGGCGTTTGGCAGGCTCATGCCGGATTCGTCGTAATCGAACTGGACCGTCTTGTTTTTCGAGAAGGCATCGGCGGCAAACCAGGGCTGATGGGCCACGCGCTCCGGTTTCATCGGCGCGGCGCCGAACACGGCGGTTCGCGCCACCTTCTCGGCCGCCGTCAAGTATTTTTCCACCAGCAGCGGCGACACGGAAAGCGTGCCGGCGCTATTATCGAAGCCGTGGCCCGGAACGTCCGGCGGGAAGTCGTCCGCCGGCTGGAAGGTCACTCCCAGGAGATCGCGCACGCTGTTGTTGTACTCGATCCGATTCAACCGCCGAACCACCACGCGGCTGGAGAGGGACGCCTGCCGGTCCATCCGCGCAAGAAAGGCGTCCAGCCAGGCCAGCACCGGCTCGATTTCGCCGTCCTGGGGCCGGGGACGTTTCTTGGGAGGCATGGCGTGTTGGCGAAGCACGTCAACCGTCTTCTCGATGGTCGGCAAGCCTTTCGCCAAAGCACGTTCGTCTTGGAACAGGTCGAGGCGAACCCCGCCACGTTTCTTGTCGGTATGGCATTCAAAACAGTGTTTGGCGAGAAACGGTTGGACAGTTTTCCGAAACGTCTGCCATTGGACCACTGGCTCCGGATGGCGGGATAGATCGCCGCCTCGCAGGGGAGAACCGGCGACGAAAAAGGAACCGAGGATGGCGCCGGAAATGATGACGGTTCGCTCGGCTTCGCAGAAGCGTCGTAATCTCTCGACGCTTCGCAGAAGCGTCGCTAACCATCCGACCAAACTTCTGGCGGTGTCCATTCGTCGCTCATTCTGTTGCAGAAACCCATCGCTGGCGCTCTGAGCTAATCGCTCATTCTGTTAGCGCTTCTTATCCTATTCTCTATTTGGCGTGCTTTCCATCTCCTTTACGAGTAGCGAGGTACTCGAGCAGGTCGGCTGCCTCCTGGGCCGTCAAGCCGGCTAACTGTCCATCAGGCATCAGCGACATCCGCGAGGGCTGAAGTTCCTCTACGTTTTTGGCCGCGAGGGTAATCTCCTGATTTTGAGCGTCGCGCAGCACCACCTCTTTGGTATCTCGCTTAACCAGCAAACCGTTCATCGAACGGCCATCCGCCGTCTGGACGACATAGGCGGCGTACTTCGGCTCAATCCGCCGCGATGGTTCCAAGATGCTCTCCAACAGATCTTCCCGCGAACGTCCTTTGCCGATGGTCGAAAGGTCCGGTCCAACCGCTTTACCTCGATCGCCGATCTGGTGGCAACTGCCGCAAGTGACCGCCGACGACCAAAACAGTTTCTCGCCTCGACCGGCGTTGCCCTTGAGAGCCAAAATGGTCCGGGGTCGGGGATTCGAGCCGAGCTTTCGCGGCCCCTTCTTGTCGGAGGGCAAGTAGCTGTCGAACAGATCGCGAACCGGACTGGCCGGGAGCTTGGCAGCCGCAGCCAACAACGGGTCGCGCTCGCTCGGCTTCATCTCGCCGCGCCCCAACTTCCTAGCGACAAACAACGCCGACTTCGGGTTAGCCAACAGTTCCTCCGGAGACCCGCTGTCTGGTGATATTTCCGTCTTTCCGGCGTCTCCGCTCATGCCGGCGATCCACTTCTCGATAAGCTCCAAGCCCGCTTCGTCCAGCCGTTCGGAGCCGAGGTGCGGCATCCGATCGCGGCCGAGCTTGGCCATGCGGAAATACAGCGTGCTGGCGAACGGATCGCCCGGCTTAAGGATGCAGGCCTCCGGCAGTCCGAAGTCGCCGCGCGTAGGACGGACGCCAACCGCTTTCATCGCGGCGGGGGAGACGGGAAACTGTAGCCGTAGGTTGACGGACCCGCCTCCGCCTTCGCAATGGCAATGGCCGCAGTTGGCGTGCAGATAGGCGCGCGCCGCGCCTCCAGCGGCTGGCTCTTATCGGATGGGTCGGCGAGCTTTCGTTGCCGGGCGGCCGAGGCGGCATCGAAGGGTGGAAGCGGCTTACCATCGTTTCCAGCCCGGCGGAGGAGTCCCGCCTCCGAGAATGCGATGAGTTGATTACGCCCGTCCGATCCCGTCCGGTTCAACTGTTCAGGCTGGAATGCCAAGGCGTATTCCGACCAACTGCTGTGGCACGACATGCACTGGCTGCGGCTATGGAACTGCCAGAGGCGCTTCTGTTTACCATCCTGCACTTCCTTGTCCATGCCATCGGCGGGCACCAAGTCGGCGTCCGCTTGGTCGTCTCGCCATGCGAACGAGTAAGCGTGCCAATCTACGCCATCGAAATGCAGGATTTGCGTCTCCAGCCGTCGGCCGTCCAGGGAGATGGTCTTCATCAGCACCGCGTCCTTAGGGAAGTGCATCCGGAAGAAATGCCAGTTCACATTGCCGGGGATCGGCTTGCCGGCCGCATAGAGGGTGGCCGACGACACGCCCGGAAAGGCGGCCCCGTGTTCCGCCGTCGCACCATCCTGCCATTGCCGGCTGTTCACGGCGAAAGAAAACACGCCGGGAGCCGGTACATGGTCCTTTACCGAGGCGAACAAACCCGTCTCAGACAGCTTCGTCGGGAAGTCGGCGTTCTTGGCGATGCCGTCGTTCCGCTCGATGGTGTGTAGGGTGCCGCCATCGTAGTCGAGGAAATACAGTTCGCCATCCCGCCCCTCGCCGAAGGCAACGATGTGTACCGATGGCCGTGCGATCTCCGTCATCTCCTTGGTGCGATCGCCCTCGAAGCGCGCCGCCCACAGTCGTCGGGTTTCCCAATCGCCGAAGATGTAGGCTCCGCGCAGCGCGGGGAACTTCTTGCCGTGGTAGACGCGCCCTCCGGTAACGCTACAGGCGATCGTATGCGGCAGTTCGATCAGGGCCGGACGGATCGGCGTCGGCCCGACCTTCGCCGGTTTGATGGGCTGCGGTCCTTCCATAGCGGCCCAACCGTAATTACCGCCTTTCTCCACTCGATGCACCGATTCCCAAAGCTCCCAACCGACATCGCCGACGAACAGTTCGCCGCTCTGATGATCGAAACTCATCCGCCAGGGGTTGCGAAAGCCGTAGGCCCATACTTCCGGTCTTGCTCCCTTCATGCCGGCGAACGGGTTGTCCTTGGGAATCGCGTAGTTTCTTCCTTTGTCCTTATGATCCACGTCGATCCGCAAAATGGAAGAAAGAAGATCGGAGATGTCCTGTCCTGTGTTGAGCGGATCGGGCGGGTTGGGATTGGCCGCGTCGCCGGTGGAGATGTAGAGCATGCCGTCGGGACCGAAATGAAGGTCGCCGCCGTTGTGCCCGCCCTGCAAGAACGTGAGAACTATTTCTTCGCTCGATGGGTCGATGCGCGGCGGCTCAGACTTGGCGACGGTGAACCGAGACACCCGTGTGCCATCCGGTAGGTTCTGCTGGCGGGGGTTCTTGCTGCGCAGCGTGTAACAGACGAAGCACTGACGATTTTTCTCGAAGTCCGGATGGAAAGCCAGTCCGTAGACCGCCTCGACCTCCTTCGCCTGTGCGTGCAGGTGAATCGTCCGCAGTTCCTTGCGCAGGTCGAAAAAGAGGTCGGCCTTGGCGTCCGGTTTATCGGGGAACGAATACAAGACGCCGGCCTGTTCGCCGACGAAGAGCCGGTCGCTACCCGGACCGCGGGCCATGAGCAAAGGATGATTGAATTTCAGCTTGGGGAACGCCCGAACCACCTTGAAGGGAGGAGGCGCGTCGGGGGAGCCTACGACGCGGGAGGTTGTCCACGGTAGGCGAACGGACTTCGCAGGCTCGGATTTTGTGGGCTTGGGCGGTTGCGCGGAGGAGAAAGTGAGCCATCCCACGAGTCCGGTCCCGACCATAAGAGGCAACGCCGACACGGCGAAGGATAGGGGATGTCCGCTTTGCGCCGATGATGACATGAGTTCCACTCCGGAAGAGGCCGCTTGAGCGCGCGTCCACCTTGGTAGCGGGCGAACCGTGTGTCCATTCTAAAGGATCGCGCGCGATTCCGCGACAACCCCCTTGGCGAGTCAGTCGCTGGACGTTTTGCCCTTCTGGAGATTGGTGAGCAGCTTCTGGAAATCCGATCGAGAGCGAAGCGAGTCAAGGTCGCTCTCGGAACGGAGATCCTCCCCGCCCCTGCTGGCGGAACTGTTGAAATAGCCGCGGGCAGCAGCCGTGGAAAGCAGTGCGACGGCACCGGCCGCGTATTGATCGGCCAACACCTCGCGCTGGGCTATCGGAAGCTGGGTGTCCTGGAGAGCAGCCGAGGCCGCCAGCGCATAGGCACACGCGGCATCGACCCGAATGTAGTTGGCGACCGACTTGTCTTCGCTTACTTGTTGGGTCCTCGGTTACGGCTTGGCGATAGTCACCGCCGCGGGCCAGAATACAGGCACGCACCGCGCAACCAACCGCGGTTATTATCGTCGGCCAAAGTCAACGCCCGGTCCAGGTCTTTGAGGCCGTCGGCGTGACGATGTAGACTCTTGCTCAGCGTGCGGCCGCGGCCGTACAGGCTATTGGTCAGGAAAAGTCGTGCCCGCCCGTTCTTGCTATCTCTTTGAAGCAAGCCCTCCAGGGTTTGGACGGCGCGGTTGTAGCTGTCGGTCGCCGGCTGGGGCTTGTTGTTCTCAAACAAACGGTGGCCGAGGTTGCAATAGTCGCCGCTTAGCGACAGAACGTCTTCGGTCGAGTCGGGGTTGTCGCGGACTAGCTTTTCTCGCTCCTGGGCAATCTGGCGATAGGCGGCCTCCGCTTCGTTCTTTTGACCCTTCGCCCGGTGCATAGCGCCCGGCGCTATATGCACATTGAGAAGATAGCGCCGCGCCGCGTTATTGCGGTCATTTTTGCTCAGCACGGCTTCCAGAATCTTGCTGGCCTTGGCAAACGATTCCGCGGCCGCCTGGTAATCCTCAAGCTGGACGAGAAGGCTGCCGCGATTGCAGTAGCTGCCCCCCAATTCGACGGCGAAATCGGGAACGGTCGGGTTGGCTTGATAGAGCTTCTCGCGGATTGCCAGCGACTTCTGATAGAGAGCTTCGGCTTTTGCCCACTGCTTCATCTCTTTGTACAGAACGGCGAGCATGTTGCTCGTGTTGCTCAGCCGCAGTTGATAATTGACGACCGTGGGATGCTCGCCGGCCAGTTTTTCTTCTATTTTCAGCGCTTCCTTGTAAGCTTTCTCCGCCTTGGTCCTCTGGCCGGCATGGTCGTAATAAAATCCCACGTTGTAATAGGCGCCCGCCAGGTGGCTCTGGCGATCCGGCCGGTCGGGATGCTTGTCGGCCAGCTGTTTCTCTAGCTCCAAAGCCTGCTGGTAGGACTTCTCGGCCAGGTCCGAGCGGCCGCCGCGAGAGTAAATCCCTCCGAGATTGCCGTGGCTGGCCGCTAGGCTTGAGCGAAAGTCGTCGTTGTCCGGCTCCGCGCGGACCAGGGCGGCGCGGAGAGCCAGTGCCTTTTCGTGCGCTTCCCTGGCTTGCCTTGGCCGGCTAGTGCGGCCATATAAAAGACCGAGATCATTGTAGGTCCAGGCCAGATAGTTTTGGTGGGAGGAGCGTTGTGGATCTTGGTTAACCAATGGTTCCCGAAGGGCCATGGCGCGGAGGTAGTTTTTCTCGGCCTCCTTCTCACGGCCAATGTTCTGATAGAGCCAAGCCAGCCGGTAATGGCTTCCGGCCAACTCCGCTTGCGCCCGGGGATTGCCGGGATGTTGATCGGCCAGTTGTTTCCAAATGGCCACGCTCTGGCGGAGAGCGGCGTCTGCCTGCTCGTTTCGGCCGGTTTCCTGGTACAAACGGCCAAGCCGCCCGTAAGTCCTGCCGCTCGGCCTCCAGGTTGGCATCGCTTTCTTCTTCTTTGACGAGCTTCTCGTAAAACTCCACCGCCGTCTCTAACAGGCTGGTGCGGAGCTTTTCCAGGCCATGCGCTTTGAGTTCGGCGCTTTCGCTCACCTTGGTGTAGTATTTATCGACCGCCGACCGCGCCAGCCCGAAACGCTCGCGCGCCTTGTCGCGTTGTTGTTCGGCCTTCTGTTCGTTTTGCTCGGCCAAGAGCTTGGCTTTGTGTTCGTTTTCGCGTGCGGCGGTCAACAACATTGTGGCCACCGCCAGGCACACGGCCGCCACGCCGATGGCCGCCACGCCTCCGGCGACGATCGGCCGATGGCGGCGGACCCAGCGGCCGGCGCGAGTTTTCCAAGGCTCCGGGTAAGCCGCAACCGGCTCGTCTGCCAGCCAATGCTCGAGGTCGGCGGCCAGATCCAGGGCCGTGGCGTAACGGTCGTTTGGTTTCAGGGCCATGGCTTTGCGGCAGATGGCCGTCAGTGCCGGTGATATTTGTTTTCCCGGCGGCGGAAATTCCACTTCGCCGCGTTGCACTTTGCGCAGGATGTCACCCACGTCCACGCCGCGCACCGGCATTTGGCCGGTCAACACGACGAACAGCGTGGCACCCAGGCTGTAGACATCGCTGGCCGGCCCCATCTGATCCAGCCGTCCCGATGCTTGTTCGGGACTCATGAAGGTGGGCGTGCCGATGGCCTGCCCCTCTTGCGTGGCCTCTCGGCTGTCGGAGGAACTCGGCCGCAAGGTTCTTTCGCCGCTGTCTATTGTCTCCACGCCGCGGCCGATGGTTTTAGCCAGCCCCCAATCGACCACCAAGGTTTCGCCGTACTCGCCGAGCATGATGTTGCCTGGTTTCAGGTCGCGGTGCAGCACACCTCGACTATGGGCATAGCCGATGGCATTGCACAGGGCGATGAATCGGCCCAACAGTTGCCGCAGCGCCAGACTGCGTTCGCCGGGATCGCGGCCTGGCACATCCGCCGTGTAGAAGCGTTCGATCGCCTCTTGGAGATTGCTGCCGCGGATGAAGCGCATGGCGTAGAAAGGTCGGCCATCGGCATAGGCGCCTAGGCCGTAGACCGGCACAACGCCGGGGTGTTCCAGGCCGCCGGTGATCTCCGCTTCCTGTACGAAGCGAGCGCGGCTGGATGGATCGTGCGGCGTGCTGGGGCAGAATCTCCTTGAGGGCGACTTCGCGGTTCAATTCTTTGTCCTTCGCCACGAAGACTTCGCCCAAACCGCCCTTGGCGTGGGGACGGAGAATCTGAAAGCGGGCGTGAGGCGGCAGAGTGCTGGGAGGCACATACGGCCCCGTGGTGTAGCCCTCGCGTTTCGACTCGGTAGTTGAGGCATGGGCCATACTGGCCTGAACGTCGGCGTCGTCAATTTGCTTGAGTTCGTGCTGGACGGCATCCGAGACGCGGACAGCAGCTAGGCTCCTGTCGGCGTCGTTGTGGTGTAGTTCCAGATGCCGCCGGACCATGACGTTAAGGAGTTCGCGGTCCTGGGGCGTGAGCGCGTGCTGTTCGACCAGGATTTGTCCGAGGGGGCTTGCCTTTTGCAAGACCCAGGTATGCAGGGCGGCGATGAGGTCATCGCGGCTGATGAAATCCATTTGCAAAGCCAGGATGCCACAGAGCAGATTGCGGTCGGCGCTGCCGGCAAGAGCAGAGGCGGAAGCCATGGGCAACTCCTTGCGGGAAGTGGCTGGTGGAGCAATCCAGTTGATGGGATTAGGCTATCCGAAGGGCCGGCTGACCGCAACCGGCTTATTGAACTACCCGACAATTGACATCCGAGTGCGGCGAATATATATGGATAGAACGCGGTCATTCGCCGCGTTCTCTTCCATCGAGCCGGTAGATTCCTAAAACGAAAGGTCCACCGCGCCATGATTATCGGCAAACTGTGGCGGACTCTCAAGGCCCAGATCAACAAGATGGCCAACTGGTTCTCTGCTTCCGACCCCGTCGCCCAGATGCAATTGGAGTACGACCAGGCCGTCGATCAACTGCGCGACGGCCGGCAGGGGCTTGAACAGTACCGCGCCCTCGTGGAGCGCGTCTCGCGCCAGGTAGACAGCAACCGGGCCAACGCCAACACCCTGGAGGCCAAGATCAAGGCGTACCTGCAAAGCGGCGACCGCGACACCGCCGCCCGCTACGCTCTGGAACTGCAAAAGGCCAAGAAGGAGCTGTCCGAGAACGAGAACCAACTGCAAATGCACGAGCAGGCGTACAACAACAACCTGACCAAGATCCAGCACGCCAGCGGCAAACTGGCGACGCTGCGCGAGAAGATCCAGAAATACGACGCCGAGTTGAAGATGAGCCGGGCCGAGGCCGAGATGGCCAAGCTCGCTCAGGACTTTCACTTCGATGTTACCACGGACTTTGGCCAGGCCGAACAGATCATCCAGGATCAGATCGGCCTCAATCGCGCCAAAGCCCGCGTTGCCGCCGATCTGTCCGGCGAAGGCATCGGCGACATCAAACGCGAGCAGGAGATGGAAAAGTCGCTCGCCGACCAGGCACTGCGCGAGTTCGAGGCGCAGGCCGGCATGGTCACGCCGGAGACCGCCAAGGTAGATGAAGCCGTCAAGGAACTCGGTCCTCGTAAGAAATCCATCAAGCAGAAGTGATCCGCGCAGGAGACCAGCCCATGCCTCACGACGCGGCAAAACTGTCCCCGCCCGCAGCCGGCGGCGTGACACTGCCCGACTGGTATCCCGGCTGGGCCCGCGAATTGGCGGACCTGTATTATTCGGGGACGACGTGCCTGTTCGTGCTGCACGGCAACGTCCACGACCTGATCCCGTGTGTCGAGGATGGCCACTCCGCGTACTGTAACCTGCCGGAGTTCCTGGCCACGCAGCTATTCGGCTCGTGGGATCTGGTACTGCACTACGACTTGGCGCGGGGTCTGCGGGCGCTGGCCGGCAGCGACGCCGAACGCCTGCAAAGCATGGTGCGGCGGCTGACGGCCACGCTGGGAGAGCCGGCCTCCTGGCCGCGCGACCCCGATGCGGTGTTCCTTTGGCTGGACAAGTTCATCGAGCGGACCCTTCTGGAGGACGATCCGACCCGGCGGCCGAGCCTCGCCATCGTCTTCGATTATGGCCAATATCTGGTGCCGGCCGGCGACCTGGGCAGCCTGACGCGCGGCCAAAGCACGAACCTGGTCCGCCTCCTCGGCTGGGCGCAAAATCCGTACATCAAGCGCGTCAACATGACCTTCTGCTTGCTCGCCGACCAGCTCGCCGAAGTCAACGACCGCCTGGTGCAGAGTCCCCACGTCGCCGCCCTACAACTGCCGCTGCCGGACACGACCGAGCGCGAGCGCTTTTGCGAGCAGGCCGCCGGCAAGGTCGAGGAACTGAGCAAGGTGACGGAATTTACGCCGTCGGAGTTGGCGAAACTTTCCAACGGGCTGAGCCTGTCGAGCCTCAATGTGCTGTTGGCGCAGGGAAAACTGTCGGGCCGGCGCGTGGACGGCGGCCGTTTCCGCCAGCTCAAAAAATCGTTGATCGAGCGGCAATGTCGCGGATTGCTGGAGTTCATCGAACCGAAGCACACGCTCGATCTCGTCGTCGGCCAGCGAGCGGCCAAGGAGCGGCTCCAGCAGGATGCCGCTCTCCTGTCGCGCGGCCAACTCGACGCGGCGCCGATGGGCTACTTGCTGTGCGGCCCCGTCGGCACCGGCAAAACCTTCCTCGCCCAGTGCTACGCCGGGTCGATCGGCATTCCGTGCGTCGAGTTGCGCAACTTTCGCTCGAAATACGTCGGCGAGACCGAGGGCAACTTGGAGCAGGTGTTGACGGTCTTGCGCTCGCTTGGCCCGGTCGTTGTGCTGATCGACGAGGCGGACGCGGCCCTGGGGACGCGGCAGGCGGAAGGCGATTCCGGCACGTCCAGCCGGGTCTTCTCGATGATCGCCAGCCAAATGGGCGACACGCGCTACCGCGGCCGGATCGTCTGGATGCTGATGACCTCACGGCCGGACTTGCTGCCCATCGATCTCAAGCGCCAAGGGCGGGCGGAGGTACACATTCCGCTGTTCTATCCGCAGGACGAGGACGAGATCCGCGAGATGTTCGTCGTCATGGCCCGCAAGAACAAGGTGCCGTTGCCGCCCGAAGCGGTCCCGGCGGTCAAAGTGGAAAGGCACCTCAGCGGGTCGGACATCGAGAGCATTGTCATCATCGCCTGGCGGCGCGTGCTTGCCGTGGGTCGGACCAAGATCGGCAAGAAAGACTTGGCGGAGGCGTTGACCGATTTTATCCCGTCCGCGCAGGGACTGGAAAAAGAAATGCAGGAATTGTCCGCGGTGCTGGAGTGTACCCAGCTCAATTTCCTGCCGGATGACTGGCGCGAGAAAGTGGCTCAGTCGGATGGCCGCGTTCGCCTCCAAGAGCGCTTCGCGGCAATCCGGCAGCTATTGCGGCAATGACCGAGTAACATCGTGGAAGGAACAGTTTCATGGCCAAGAAGAAAACGACCGAGAAGACGGCGGCCAAGTCCGCCGCGCCGGCGGGGCGGCAGAAGTGGTTCGACGACGCCTCGCACGAACCGCTGATCGAGAACTACGCCCGTCAGCTTGAATCGTTCATCCAGACGATGGCCGACGGCGTTGTGGACGATGGCGAGATCGCGGCGCAGGAGGAGCGGCTGATTGGTCTAATGAAGGAGGTCGAGCCGCTGCTGAACGACGACGTACACGCCAAGGTCACACGGCTGCTGTGCGAGTTGACGGCTTACGACATCATGCAAATGCTCCACAGCTTTCAAGAAGCGCGGCCGAAGACGCAGTTTCGCGGATAAATGGCATCCATTATGAGACGAACGCCCCTAATCCTGCTCCTCGCATTTAGCCTGACTCTGGCTCCCCCACTGACAGGGGAGGTCGAAGGCAAGGGCCGCAGCTATTCCAGCGGCGGCTCGTCGTTCGGCAGGGGATCGTCGTCGAGTTTTCGCGGCGGTTCTTCGTTTCGGCCCAGCGGCCGCAGTTACTCCAGCGGCGGCTCGTCGTTCGGCAAAAGTTCGCCGCCGCGCTTCAGCAAGCCGCCCACCGGATCGAGACCTGCCGCTCCTTCTTTTGACAGTGCCGCGGCGGCGGCTCAGCGCAGGCAAGAGAGCAAGAAGGCGTTCGGGGTCCGAAACCTACCGTCGCCGGCTGGGGGTATCGCGCCGCGCGGGCGGAACTATTCGGTGGGCGGGACCGGACAGCCCGGCTCGGTGAAACGTCCCGCAAATGGTTCCTTCGATAGTGCGGCGTCAGCCGCCCAACGACGCCAGGAGAGCAAAGCGGCCTTCACTCAGGGAAGCAAACCCCGGACGACGTACACGACTCCCGGCGGGGAAACGCGCCCGCTCGATGCCAGCGACAAGCGAGTCGAAGAGATCCGGCGGGACACCGATGCCGGGCGCTGGGCCATGCGGCAGCAACGCCGGAGCGCGGTCTTTCCCAGTCCGCCCGCGCCGATAGTAATTTACCACGACCCGTATAGCAACTGGTTCTGGTGGTGGCTGCTGATGCGCGATCGGGACACGCGCGCCTGGTGGGCTTACCATCACCAGAGCGACATGGACGCGGCTCGCTACCGCGACCTGTTGGCGAAGGACCAGCAATTAGAGGCGCGCGTCCGCGAATTAGAGTCCAAGAAGGTGCCGCGCGATTCGACCTATGTGCCGTCGG
The DNA here is from genome assembly GCA_963835245.1 of uncultured Planctomycetota bacterium. Classification (GTDB taxonomy): domain Bacteria; phylum Planctomycetota; class Planctomycetia; order Gemmatales; family Gemmataceae; genus JAJPHU01. Next base: position 489,983 of record CAWIEZ010000007.1, on the reverse strand, counting down.
GACTGGACCCCGATCTGATGTATGACGACGGTTTCGTGGAGGCGGCAATCGACCCACAACCTGTGCCTCCGCCTCCCCCTCCCCCTTCTCGCCGGCTGGCGGGGGCCGTGTGGAGGATCGCCCTGATTCTGGCCGGTATGGCTTTCCTAGTGTGGCTGGTGTTCATCAAGCGCTGGGGCGGCGACTGAAAGGACCGATCATCATGGGGTTGCCTGAAACATTCTGGCCGGGCTTTCTGGCCGCGCTCTTGTACGGCCCGCTCGGCATCGTGCTGGCCGTACTCGGTTTCAAAGTGTTCGACTGGATCACGCCCAAAATGGACATCGAGAAGGAGCTGACGGAGAAGGGGAACATGGCGGTCGCCATCGTCTGTTCGGCGATCATCCTGGGAGTGTGCTACATCGTGGCATCCGTGGTGCATTGATCTAGCCTCCGTCAAGCCGGCGGCTAGCGAAGGAGATCCTCAACATGGCCAAGGGCCGAACGCTCTGGGAAATGCTGCTGGACAAGCTCAAAGGCTGCGTCGAGTTCGAGTATTACAACCCCCTGCGCGCTCGCATCGGCAGCGCCGTCACTCTCGACGAAGTGGAGTGGCGCGACCTGAATTTCTTCGTCCTGTCCATCCATGAATACAAGCGGACGATTGGCGGTCAGGAGTTCCGCTTCGTCGATTACGCCCTGATAGCCCGGCCGCTGCACGGCGACAAAATCCTCATTCGCTTGCGACTGATGCCGGTGGACGACCCCGACCAGATCGCCGGCGTGGACCATCGCGTCCTACTGCTCCGGCTCGATGACGATCTGCCCTACGATGAAGGTTTGCACAAGGTCGTCACCGACGGTACGAACAAGTTCCAGGTACTCGAAGACGACAAGGTGCAAGCGGAATACGAGCGCATCAACGACGTGAGTACACCCTACCAGGCCGAGGTGACGATCGTGCGCGATGTCAACCTCGACAAGCAGGTGACGCGCGACGAGATCGAAAAGCGGCGCGTCGAATATTGGGACTACTGGCGCGAGGTCAAGGACGAGGCGGGCCAGCCGCGCCGCGAGTTCCTGTTCGTGGAGATGGACGGCGAAAACGGCTGGTTTCAGATCTGGAAAGGCAGTGAGATCGATCCCAAGCGGGTCGTGATGTACTGAAAGAAGGGCGGCCATGCAACCGAACAACAGGCTGGCGCCGCCGCTCAGCAGTGCGGATGCGCGCCATCTCATCAACCAGTGGGGTTCCCAGGGTTTCTTCCGCGTCCGGGGCTTCGGTGGCAAGATCGCCGTCGAGGAAATCGTGCCGTGTTCGTCTTACACGGTTCGTCTGCGGTCGCAGTACGAGGACCGCTCCGTGAGCGGTAAGACAGTCCCGTTCACCGGCGGCGCCGTCGATAACCGGGGCCGGCCACCGGGCCTGTGGGATCTGTCCGTAACCGAGCCGATGGATTTCGAGGAACGCACCGAGGAAATGCCGGTTCCGCACACCGAGCAAGTCCGCCCTTGCGAGCGCTGCAACAGCAGCGGCCGGATGACCTGCCCGCAGTGCCAGGGATTCGGCCAGATCATGTGTTCCTCGTGCAACGGCAGAGGCTACCGCACGCGCACCGAGATGCGCAACGAAACCGATGCCTTCGGCAAAACGGTCATGAAGTCCGTGGAGGTGCGCGACAGCTGCACTTGTTTCAATGGCAAGGTCGGCTGCGCGGCCTGCGGCGGTCAGTGTACCGTGGTCTGCGGCGACTGTCAGGGCAACGGACGGGTCAAGACTTTCGAGCAACTCACCGTCCACTTCCGCGTCGATTCTCCGATCGAGGTGATCCACGCCACGAAGATCCCGGATAAACTGCTGCAACAGGTCGGCGGTGAGGTTCTGGTCGATGAGCGGGCGGCGCCGGCGGTGAAGTGTCCGACCGTGGACCCCGCAGTAGACGACCGTACCGCGAAACTCTTGAAGAAATCGCAATCCGTGCCGGAGGGCCAGAGCCGGCTGCTCTTTCAGCATTTACACATCGAAAGTGTGAGCGTGCAAGAAGTCCGCTATCACTACCGTAATTCTCCGCTCAAGTTCCTGTGGATTTACGGTAGCGAGCAGCGGATCTACGCTCCCGGGGCGCCGTGGCCGTGGGGCAAGCTGGCGGCAATCGCGCTGGGGTGCGCGGTCGTGGTCGGCGCCCTTATCGCGGTGGCGGCCAGCCTTCACTGACGGGGTTATCGAGCAAAAACAATTCTGGCCAACGCCAAACGGAAACACTTTCTCTTCGCTACTAACCTTGACCGGCAACCGCATTTTTTTTATTTTCGCCACCGCTACATAAGTACAGTGCAAGCTCATCCGGGTGAGCGGGACGGGGCGTCCCACTGCTCGCGCGGCTTGCAACGATGAACGGCCAATCCCAAAAAGGAGACACGGTGCAAGTCCAACCCTACCTGAATTTCGATGGCCGCTGCGAGGAAGCGGTCGCCTTCTACCGCCGCACGCTCGGCGCCGAAGTGACGACGCTCATGCGCTACAAGGACAACCCGGAAACCTGTCAACCCGGCATGGTTCCGCCCGGCGCCGAAAACAAGGTGATGCACATGAGCTTCCGTATCGGCGACCTTACCGTGTTGGCTTCCGACTGTCGATGCGAAGGTCGGTCGAGTTTCCAGGGCTTTTCGCTGGCGCTGAACGTGCCGGATGACGCCAAGGCCGAGCGGCTGTTCGCCGCCCTAGGCGACGGGGGGAAGGTGCAGATGCCATTGACCAAGACCTTCTTTTCCTCACGTTTCGGCGTGGTCGCCGACCGCTTTGGCGTGTCGTGGATGATCTGCGTGGCGCCGCAAGTGCCGGTTGCTTCTCACGGTGAACACCGTTAACCATAAACCCCTCGGAAGAAACAGCGTCTCATACAAGAGGAGGAGATGCCCCCCGCCGGCATCTCTTCAAACTCAACAAGGAGGAAAGCATGAGCGGAGTACGGGTCTTGGTCGGTACGCGCAAGGGCGCGTTTATTCTAACATCGGACGGCAAACGCCAGCGGTGGAATGTCAGCGACCCTCTTTTTGGGGGCTGGGAAATCTACCACATGAAAGGTTCGCCCATCGATCCGAATCGGTTGTATGCGTCGCAGACCAGCGGTTGGTTCGGGCAGATCATCCAACGCTCGGATGACGGCGGCAAAACCTGGCATCAGCCGGGGACGCCGCCCGGCGAGCCGACGACGACGCCGGAAGGCATGCCCAAGGGCGAGAGCAACAAGTTCGTCTACGATACTTCTCCGCAAACCGGCAAGCCGCTGACAACGCACCAATGGTTTGATGGCACCCAACACCCCTGGCAATTCAAGCGCGTCTGGCACGTGGAACCGTCGCTGAGCGATCCGAACGTGGTTTACGCCGGAGTTGAAGATGCCGCGCTGTTCCGTTCGACCGATGGCGGAAAGAGTTGGCACGAGTTGGCCGGCCTGCGCGGCCACGGCACCGGGCCGAAATGGCAGCCGGGGGCCGGCGGCCTGGGCTTGCATACGATCCTGCTCGATCCAAGTAATCCCCAGCGCATCTTCATCGCCATCTCGGCGGCCGGCGCCTTCCGCACCGACGACGGCGGGCGGACCTGGAAGCCGATCAACCGCGGGCTAAAGTCTCCCTACCTTCCCGAGCCGACGCCGGAGGTCGGCTTTTGCGTTCACCACATGACGATGCACCGATCGCGTCCGGGCGTACTCTTCATGCAATTGCACCAAGGCGGGGGCATTTTCCGCAGCGACAACGCCGGTGATTTGTGGCAGGAAGTTCGGGGGAATTTGCCGACCGACTTCGGTTTCCCCATCGAGGTGCATGCCCACGAGCCGCAAACCATCTACGTCATTCCGATCAACCCCTATCCGGGGCGCTATCCGCCCGATGGCAAGCTGCGCGTCTATCGCAGCCGCACCGGCGGACACGAATGGGAACCGCTGACGAAAGGTCTGCCGCAAAGCGACTGCTACGTCAACGTGCTGCGCGATGCGATGGCCGTCGATAACCTCGATTCGTGCGGCGTGTATTTCGGCACGACGGGCGGGCAGGTTTACGTCTCGGCTGATTCCGGCGACAATTGGACTCCGATTGTCCGCGATCTTCCCACCGTGCTGTCGGTCGAGGTGCAGACGCTTCATTAATCCGAGCCTTGTGGCGGCACGGTCGGAAGGCCGTGCCGCAACAAGGGTCTTCGCAGCGGCGGCTATTCGAGTGAAAGACGTTTGGAGGAAAGATTCATGCTAGTGGATACGCAAACGGCCCCTGCCTCGAAAGCAATGTTCTGGGCCGGATGGATTGTGAGCGTCCTACCGTCGCTGTTCCTGCTTATGGACGCTGTCATGAAATTGGTGAAGCCAGAGTTTGTGGTGAAAGCAACCGTTCAGCTTGGCTATCCCGAAAGCGTCATTGTCGGTATCGGGATCGTTCTGCTCGCTTGCACGGTCGTCTATCTAATCCCGCGCACATCCGTTCTCGGTGCTATCCTGTTGACCGGCTATCTAGGCGGCGCGGTCGCTTCCCACGTGCGCGCCGGCGATGGTCTGTTTGCTGTCGTGTTTCCGGTCGTTTTCGGCGTGTTGCTTTGGGGAGGGCTTGTTTTGCGCGACGGCCGGTTACGCGCACTCCTTCCTCTGCGTAGTTAGTTTGCACTGTGCCCTAAGGGAACCCTGCCATGATCCGAGTCGTTCTTCCGTATCATTTGCGAGCGCTGGCGCAGGTCGGCAGCGAAGTGACAGTCGATGTCGCGGGTCGGGCCACGCAGCGTTCGGTACTCGATGCGCTGGAGCGGCTCTATCCGATGCTGCGCGGAACCATCCGCGATCACGTCAGCGGCCTGCGCCGCCCGATGTTGCGCTTCTTTGCCTGCGCGGAGGATCTGTCGCATGAGCCGCCGGATACTCTCTTGCCCGATGCGGTGGCATCGGGAGCGGAGCCGTTTTTCATCATCGGTGCCATCGCCGGAGGCTAACGTCAAGCCATTGACGACTCCGCCCAGCCGATAGTTATAGCTTGCGCTGGATGCGCAGCATGTACCGCCAAGCGGCGAAACGGGGCGGAACGGCGGCTGGATTGAGGAGGAGCGGGTTTCCTGTTCGCCACGATAGCGGCGTGGGCGCATGGAGACAAGTTGGCGTTTTTCAAGCGGATGCTTGTTCTGGGGAGCGATTCTCGGTAGCATCGGAGGATGAAGTGGGGAGGAGACCGGCGTTACCTGGGGCGCTACAACGACCAGACGCAGGGATAGGAAATTATCCGTCATGCCGGAGCGAGTCTACATTGAAACTACGTTCGTCAGCTACTTGACCGCGCGGCCTAACCGGGATGTAGTCATCGCGGGGCATCAGCAGACGACGCACGAATGGTGGGACGGGCGGCGGCATAGCTATGAACTGTGTACCTCGCAGCTGGTCTTGCAGGAGGCAGCGGCTGGGGATCCTCAAGCCGCTCAAGAACGGCTTGTGATTTTGCAGGCCGTGACTCTCCTGGAAACGACGGTCGAAGCCTTGGTTTTGGTAAAGGAACTGATTCAAGCGGGGGCACTGCCGGCGAAGGCCGCAGACGATGCGCTGCATATTGCCATTGCCGCCATGAATGGAATACCCTTTCTCTTGACATGGAATTGCCGTCACTTGGCGAATGCCACGATGCGGCCAATGATCGAAGCCGTCTGCGCGGCTAAGGGTATCAAAGCACCGATTATCTGCACGCCCGAGGAACTGTTGGAGGCAGCACCATGAACGATCCCATTGTCGAGGAAGTTCGACGAGTGCGCGATGCGCATGCCGCCCGTTTTCATTACGATTTAGAGGCAATTTTTCGAGACATCAAAGAGCAGGAGAAGAAGAGCGGACGCAAGTTCGTTTCGTTTCCTCCGCGAAGATTTGAGCCGAGCCAGTCGTTCCAGCCGGCCGGGCCGGAACCAGCTGCTAACGGGCTGAAAACTGTATGATTAATTGTTCGGCAAAGTGGTGCATTAATGGAAGAACAAGATGAGCTTGTGATTCCCTCTACGGAGGAGTATAGCCGAGCGTTGCATGACTTGAGAAGCCAGTTCGCTGAAACCGATCTGCTCGTACTCCGAGAACTCTATCGTTGCCGCAACAACCCGCTGCCGGTACGGGTTTCCGAATTGGCAAAGATTTCTGGACTACCCACCGCTGATGCCGCGAACGAAGCATGCTTTAGGCTTTCGAGGCTATTACAGGCCGAACTCCAAGGGCAGTATCCGGGGTTGCAAGTCTCGGCGACAAGTTCTGTATATTCGGCTCCGAAGCTCCATTATCAGTGGCGGATGGACACCGGGTTGGCCTGTGGAATGGAGCTAGCCGATTTAACAGATGGGCAGGACTTGGTGGAGCCGGGCTTGTTTACGGGATGCAGCTTGATACACATGATTCGATGGCTTATCCGAGTGGCCCGGTTTTCTCGTTCCCCCCTGTAGCACGGGAACGAGAAATATAACTCGCCGATCACTACCTGGCAGCTACAACTTCTGTCCCAGCGCATCCATCAGCCCTTCGAGGATCAGCACCAGTTGCACGCGGCGATCAATCTGCCGATCCGCCTCCAGGCAGCGCTCCAGTGCTTCTAGCAAACGATCCGCTCCAACACGCTGAGCGAGCGTTTCCAGGCCGGCGCGACTCCTCGGCCTCGGTGCGGCGCGGCGCGCCATTCATGGCAACGGTCAGCGCATCGTCCAGGAAATCGACGAGCAGGCGCAGCACCAGTTGAGCGCGGCGGCGCTGCGCGGCGGATTCCTTGCCGGCTTCTTCGACAAAATCCATCCACTTACGCGACAAATCGACGGAGGGAATCGGCGTCTTTGTCAGTCCCGCCAGCAGATCGCGGCGGAAGTCCCACAAGGCGGGATCGGCCAGTTCCTTCGCCAAGCCGGGACTGCCGGCGCTGAGGCGAACCAGCCGCGCCCGCAGAGCCGAATCTTCGATGCCCTGCGCCTGGAGCAACTCATCGACCAATTCCGCCGAGCAGTGGCGCGAAGCGAATGACCTGACAGCGCGAGACGATGGTTTGCAATTGACGATCCGGCGTGCTGCCGATCAGGATGAGAACCGAACGCGGCGGCGGTTCTTCGAGTGTCTTGAGGAAGCAGTTTGCCGCCTCCTCGTTGAGATCGTCGGCGTCGTCGATGAGGATGACCTTGCCGCGTCCGCGCGCGGACTTGAGCGCGAAGCTCTGGCACAATTCGCGCATCAAATCGATGGGAAATTCCAGCGCATTCGGGCGGGCGGACGGCGGTGAAGAAATCGGGATGGGTATCCGCCTCGACCTGCACGCAGGAGGGACATCGATCGCACGCTTGCAGACTGCTCTTCGACAGCTTTTTCGCAGAGGAGCGCCTTAGCCAATTCCACGGCGAACAGTCGTTTGCCCACGCCGGCAGGGCCGGTGAAGAGATACGCATGGGCCAAACGGCCGCGCGCACTCGCGCGGCGAAAACCTTCCACAAGGGCGTCGTGCCCGCGAACGCGCTGCCATGCCAAAGCTCACTCTCCTTTGATTCCAAACACCGCGGAAACTTCGCGGCGAATCGCTTGCTGCACGGTATCGACCGGAGCAGCCGCGTCCACCACGCGGATACGCTCCGGTCGGCGCCGCGCTTCGGCGAGGAAGCCATGCCGTAAACGCGCATGATAGTCGGCGTCGCGGCCTTCGATGCGATCGGCGGGCCGGCCGCGACGCAACGCGGCTTGTTCCGGCGACAAATCGAGTACCAGCGTCAAGTCCGGCTCCAGCCCGCCGGCGGCGAAGCGGCCCATCTCCCATAGACGCTCGACATCCAATCCGCCGGCGTGGCCCTGATAGACGACGTTGGCCAGCAAGAATCGATCCGACACGACGATCTGCCCCGCCGCCAAGGCGGGACGGATGACCTCGGCGATGAAGCTGCGCCCGGCTGGCCATGAACAACAGCGCCTCGCACATGCGGTCGATGTCGGGACGATGGTGCAGCACGAGCGAACGGAGTTGTCCTCCCAGCGGCGTGCCGCCGGGATCGATGCAGGTTGTCACGGCATGGCCGCCCGCGCAGCCAGTCGGCCAGCAAACGGCACTGCGTCGATTTGCCGGTGCCGTCCAGACCGTCCAGAGAAATGAAGGCGGGGCGAGACATGACATCACATTCCCCAGGTAAGTCGCGGCTTACACGATGGGCGTCTCCGACTCCATCACGCCGAGCACCTGACCGGGCATGAGCAGATCGCGCGGCCAAGCGTGGCGCTCGACTAATCGGCCCGTGGCCGGCGCGGACACATCGAAGGTCGCCCCGGCAATGACCACTTCCACGAGCCGATCCCCCTCGAAAACGACATCGCCGGGCGTGGAGAACCACACGCTGAGCCGCACCGGCGCGGCTCCCAAATCAGGCAGTACGATCGGCGTGCGCATGCTCGCCTACCATTTCGTCGGCGTGATAGCTGGAACGCACGAACGGCCCCGCCACCACTTTGGCAAACCCCAGCGTGCGAGCCAATACCGCCAACTCGTCGAACTCCGCCGGCGGAACGTAGCGCGCCACCGGAATATGTTTCAGGTCGGCGCGAGATACTGCCCCAGCGTCAGCGTATCGCAACCGGCGGCGCGGAGATCGGCCAACACGTCGAACAACTCTTCCGTCGTTTCGCCCAGTCCGAGCATCAGGCCGCTTTTCGTGACCGTAGCCGGCGAACACCGTTTGACGTGGGCCAGCAGATCGAGACTGCGCTGATACGACGCGCGGCCGCGCACTTTCTTGTACAGCCGCGGCACCGTCTCCATGTTGTGGTTGAAGACTTCCGGCGCCGCCTCCAGCACGCGATCGACGGCCGACATATCGCCGAGAAAGTCCGGCGTCAGCACCTCGACCACGGCGCCGGTGCGTTGCCGCACGGCCAAGATGCAGCGGCGGAAATGATCGGCGCCGCCGTCGGGCAGATCGTCGCGCGTCACCGAAGTGATGACGACGTGCCGCAGTCCCAGCCGATGCGCCGCCTCGGCGACGCGAGCCGGCTCGTCGTCTTCCAGGTCATCGGGATGTCCCTTGGGCACCGAGCAGAAGCCGCAGGGACGAGTGCAGACGTTGCCGAGAATCATGAACGTGGCGGTGCGGCGCGAATAGCACTCGGGGCGATTGGGACAGCGGGCGTTCTCGCAGACGGTTTCCAGCCGCAGTTCGCGCAGCAGTTCCTGAGTGAAAAAATTCCCATTGCCGCGCGGCAGCCTGCGCTTTAGCCACGAGGGCAGACGGCGAACCGGAGTGGAGGAATCGATCGTCGGCAAGGACAGCATTCGCAGTGCCTTTCGTTAACCCAAAATAAACCGCCAAGTCGCCAAGGACGCCAAGAAAAGAACGGAAGAAATCAAATCCCTACTCTCTTCATCCCCTTATCGTCAATCTGATTTTTCTCTCTCTTTTCTTGGCGTCCTTGGCGTCTTGGCGGTTAATCTAGTGTAGCAATGCCGTCCCAACGCGGACAAGCGGAAACATTCTGGCATGGGATGTGCGTCTATTCGCCAACGGTTCTTCCTGCATCCCCAATGAGGATCGAACTCGTGGCCAACTCTTCAACGACGAAGTCTCGTGACCCCTTGCTTATCCTGTGCGGCCTCGTTCTCATCACGGCCTGCCTGTACTGGGCGCGGCAAGTGCTGGTGCCGGTCTCCTTGGCGGTCCTACTGGCCTTCATCCTGACGCCGGCCGTCTCGGCGCTCCAGCGGCATCGACTAGGACGCTTGCCTTCCGTGCTGATCGTCGTTCTCCTCGCCCTGACGCTGTTGGGCGGGGCCGGCTACCTGGTCAGCCGACAACTCAACACGTTGGTCGGCAACCTGCCGAGTTACGAGAAGGAAATCGTTCACAAAATCCAGGATCTACGCGGGGCGGGCAAGGGCGGATTCTGGGGGAAAATACTGGATTTCTTCCACGACGTCTCCAAAAAACGTGGATGCGGATACGGTCAGCAAGCAACGCGCGGCCGCTTCCGAAGCGGCCAAAAAGGCTACCGAAACGCCGGGCGAGAGCAGCGCGGAGGGCAAGAAGGCGAACGAACTGGGCCAGTCGCCGGACAAGCCGTTGTACGTGCAAACGACTCCTTCCGGCTGGGCGCACGCCCTGGAGGCCGCCGGTCCCGCGGCAGAGGGTCTGGGCGATGCGTTCCTCATTGTTGTGCTGGTCGTCTTTATGCTGATCCAGCGGGAGAACCTACGCAATCGTCTCGTTCGTCTGGTCGGCCACGGCCGGCTGATTGTCACCACGCAGGCGTTCGACGAAGGCGCCCAACGCATCAGCCGTTATCTCCTCATGCAACTGGCCATCAACACTATCTTCGGCGTGACGCTGGCGGTCGGCCTGTTCGCCACCGGATCTGATCATGCGGCCAACGGCAGTTGTGGCAATACGCCGCTGCTGTGGGGCTTCATCGCCGCCGTCTTACGTTTCGTGCCCTACGTCGGCACCTGGATCGCCGCCGCCCTTGATCACCGGCTTCAGCATCGCCACGCTGCCCGGATGGGGGTTGCCGTTGGCCATCTTCGGCTTCTTCATCGTCATTGAACTGCTCACCGCCAACGTGATCGAGCCGCTGTTGTTCGGCCACAGCACCGGCGTGTCGCCGTTGGCCCTGCTGCTGGCCGCCGCCTTCTGGACCTGGCTATGGGGTCCGCTCGGACTGATTCTGTCCACGCCGTTGACGGTCATCCTCGTCGTCCTGGGCAAGTACGTGCCGGAGCTGCACTTCTTGGAAGTGCTGCTCGGCGATGAGCCGGTCCTCAGCACCGACGTGATGTTCTATCAGCGTCTAGTGGCGCGCGATCTCGATGAGGCGGCCGAGCTGGCCGAGGAATATGTGGGCGGCCATCCGCCGGAAGCGGTTTACGAGGACGTGTTGTTGCCGGCCTTGCTGCATGCCAAGCGCGACCGCGAACGCGGCGAATTGGAGGCGGACAATTACGAATTCGTTCTCCAGGGCATCCGCGACGCGGAGGAAGACCTGACGGCGGCGCTGGCCGAACACGTCAAGGAAGTGCCGGGAGCGAACAAAGCGATCGCCCTGGGCTGCCCCGGACGCGATGAGGCCGACGAGTTGGCTCTAGCAATGCTCGCGCAGATGATGCACTTGTCGGGTTATTCGCTGGAGGTCGTCTCTTCGAAGAAGCTCACCGCGGAGGTGCTGGCGCACCTCGAGCAGGAAACGCCGCCCGTAGTGGTCATCGGCTTCGCTGCCGCCGGGCGGTCTGGCGCAGGTACGCTACCTGTGCAAGCGCATTCGCCAGCAGTCGCCCGCCCTCAAGATTCTCGTTGGCCGTTGGGGAGACGCCGATAATACCGAGCGCGTGGAGAAGCGTCTGCGCGAGGCCGGCGCCGATCAGTTGGCGACGACCCTGCACGACAGCCGCGCTCAGATCATTCCGCTGCTCCAAGTGGCGGTCAACACCACGCCGGCCGAAAACAATGTCCGCGAACCGGAAGGTGTGATGGTTAGCGATGCTTCGTAGAAGCGTCGCTAACCAACCGGCCCCTACGATTCGGGATGCGGTGGGCCGACGCCGCGCCTGCGCAAGCGATTGACGTGCTTGACCAGCTCCGGCTGATGCGGATCGTAGTCGAGGGCCGTCTGGTACAGCTTCAGAGCGCGGCTAGGAAGGTTCAGTTCTTCCTCGTAAATTCGGCCCATTCCGACGAGGGCCATCGTGTTGTGCGGATCGTATTCGATGGCCTGCTGATAGCGTTTGATGGCACTTGATGGGATCGCCTTCGTGTTGGTACAGCCAACCGTCCTCGGCGTAAGCGGCGGACAGTTTCGGTTCGCGCGTCAGCCAATCCTGCACCATCCGCTGTGCTTCGACGAGCTGTCCCCGCTTCGACGAGCAGCACGTTCAGGGCATGGCGGCATTTGAGCGGAATTAGGCTCCTGTTGCAGACAGAAGCGATAGATCGGCTCGGCGTTGATCGGCTTGGCCGAGATGGTCGTAACATTGGCCGAGATTGTAAAGCAGGGTGAAATCGTTGGGCCGGAGATTCAGGCCGGCTTGGAAATCCTCGCGGGCACGGTCGTACTCGCCCTTCTGGTAGTGCTGGATACCGAGGTCGTTGTAGTCCTGGATGCGTTCCTGGACCGTCGGCGCACAGGACGAGACGAGCAACGCCAGCACGGCGACTGAGCCGACCCGCCCCATGCTCCACCTCCGCGGCGGTCTTATAACCAGCCGCCGCCGAAAAGGGAAGGCGAAGCCTAAACGGTCCATCCATGATACATCAGCACGACCCCCAGCCATTGCGTAAGCTGTGGAACCGGCGCCGAATAGGATGGCGGCCTTGGCGCGGTTGCATGCGGATAGATCGTCGCCGGCGCCGCGCACGGCCAGACCGCCGAACACCATCGCCACCGGTCCCAGCAGCAAACCGAACCCCGGCACGACCGACCACAAGGCCACGCGATAGGCTCGCCAAGCCGCCGGATTGTTGCTGTCCGCCGCCGCTTCGCTGGGATCTCCGTTGCGCCGCCGCGAGCCGGAACGCCGACGCCGGCCGATCGGCACTGCCTCCGCTCGCATTCGACGGGAGAGAGCGTCCGCAGGCGGCACAGGCGACGGCTTCGGAAGCGTTTTCAGTGTGGCAGGCCGGACAATCCATAAAGTCCGCGTACAAAGTACGTTGGTTTCCTGACTAGCCCGGAGCGCCAGCGACGGGTTGACCCCGTCGCTGGCGCTCCGGGCTAGTTGGAATGTTATACGTCCCTCTCCCGTTTTCGTCTTTTTGTCCTTCGTACTTCGCACTTGGTGCCATATTTTTATGCGTTATCGTCCCAGCTTTGACGAATTTGTGGAACTGACCCGCTCGTCCGCTGGTCCCGTGGGCCTGGTGCCGGTCTATCGCCAACTCATCGGCGACACGCTGACGCCGGTGAGCGCCTTCTGCAAAATCCAGGAGGGCGACTGGTCGTTTCTCTTCGAGAGCGTCATCGGCGGCGAACGTCTGGGCCGTTACAGCTTCGTCGGCTCCGGTCCCGTTCTTGCGTTTCCAGGCGTACGGCAACCGAGTGCGGATCGACGAGACGCCGCTCGGGGCGCTGACGCAACCCCGCTCGCCGACCGATGTTGGAGCATCCCGATCCGCTGCGTCTGCTGGAAGAACGTTTGTCGTCGTATCGCGCGCCGGCGCTGCCGGGTCTGCCGCGCTTCTGCGGCGGCGCCGTCGGCTATGCCGGCTACGACGCCGTCCGCTACGTCGAGCGCCTGCCGAATCCGCCGCCGGACGATCGCGGTTTGCCGGATCTCTGCTTCGCCTTCTACGATCGCATGGTCATTTTCGACCACATCAACAAGACCGTGGCCGTCGGTCGCTCACGCTCACGTCGATCCCGGCCAACCTGCGCGGCTGCTACGATGCCGCTTGCGAGCGCGTCGATCGGCTGGTCGAACGGCTGCAACAAGGCGTCGCCGATCTGCAATTGACCGACATTCAACCGCTCGGCGAGGTGCAACAGCCCTTCCGCTCGAACTTCGACCGCGCCGCCTTCGAGTCCGCCGTCGAGCGCTGCAAGGAATACATCTACGCCGGCGACATCTTCCAAGTCGTCCTCAGCCAGCGCTTGCAAACCGAGACGCGGGCACGGCCTTTCGACATTTACCGGACCTTGCGTGTCGTCAATCCGAGTCCGTTCCTGTTTTATCTGAAATCGGGACCGCTGTGCTTGGTGGGATCGTCGCCGGAGATCATGGTCCGCGTCGAGGGCGACAAAGTGACGATCCGCCCCCTGGCCGGCACTCGTCCGCGCGGCCGCAACGAAGAGGAAGACGCACGCCTCGCCGCCGAACTGCTCGCCGATCCGAAGGAACGCGCCGAACACATCATGCTGGTCGATCTCGGCCGCAACGATGTCGGCCGCGTCGCTCGCTATGGCACCGTGCAGCTCAGCGATGAAATGACGGTGGAGCGTTACAGCCATGTCATGCACCTTTGCAGCACGGTGACGGGCCGATTGCAAGCGGGCAAGACCGCTTTCGATGCGCTGCGTTCGTGTCTGCCGGCCGGCACGCTCAGCGGTGCGCCGAAGGTGCGGGCGATGGAAATCATCGACGAACTGGAGCCGCACCGTCGCGGCCCTTACGGCGGCGCGGTCGGCTATGTCGATTTCAGCGGCAACATGGATACGTGCATCGCGCTGCGGACGCTGGTGCTGAAAGGGCAGACGGCATACTTGCAAGCCGGCGCCGGCATCGTCGCCGACAGCGTGCCCGCCAACGAATACGAGGAGACGCTGAACAAGGCACGCGGGCTGTTGCGAGCGCTGGAGATGGCGGAAAAACAGTTGTGAGAGGATGCGCCAGGAGGCTTCGCCATGAATGAAGAGCAGTGGTTGGCATGCAATGATCCACAAGAGATGGTGTTCTTTTTAAAGAATCACGCGAACGATAGGAAGTTACGACTATTGATGTGCGCATCTTGTCGTGTGCAGTGGTATTTGCTTACCGATCCCAGGCTCCGACAAACCGTTGAGGTTATGGAGCGCTTCTCGGATGGTCTTGCGGATGAGGCAGAAAGACGTGCCGCTCGCCTAGCTGCTTACGCCGCCTCCTCAAGATACGGCCTCGCTCGCAACGTCTTCTATACGACATTTCATGACCCCTCCAAGACACTCTGGGCCGTAAAAAAGCAGATGGAGCTGATACGGGATCTCTTCGGTAATCCTTTCCGTCCTGCCTCGATCAATCGTACCTTACTCGCGTGGAATGATCGAACTGTTGTCCGACTGGCACAAGCCGCCTACGAGGAGCGAATCCTTCCCGCTGGCACGCTCGACAACACGCGGCTCCTCATCCTTGCCGATGCCTTGGAAGAAGCCGGCTGTACGGACGAACAAATCCTGACGCATCTGCGCGGCGGCGGCGAACACTATCGCGGTTGCTGGGTCATCGATTTGCTTCTGGGCAAGAAATAGCGGTAAACGGGGTAACCAGATTTTCTGGGGTTAGTCTTAGCGAACCGGCAGCGTAAGCTGCCGGGTGGTGCTTGCAAAGGCGATGTCTCAACCCGGCAGCTTACGCTGCCGGTTCGCCAAGAGCCTCCAGAGATTTCGGTTGCACTCGTGAATCCGAAAGGAATCATTGCCCTCCTACGTCGGTTACCTTAATATAGAGGCAGTTTACTCTCCCCGATTCCTTCCGGCATCCTCCGCCCTCCTCGCTACGAGACGGCTCATGATAGGCGCGATCAAAGACGACATCTCCGGCCGGCGGTTGGGGAAGATAAAAACCGCTTGTAGTATGCTTTTTATCGCCGTGCTGCCGGCTCTGCCCGCGCGGGCCGCGCCGGTCAGTTTCCGCAATGACGTGATGGCCGTGCTATCGCGCGCCGGTTGCAATCAGGGAGCGTGCCACGGCAATCAGAACGGCAAAAACGGCTTCAAACTATCGCTGCGCGGCCAAGATCCCGACTTCGATCTCGATGCTCTGACACGCGATACGCTCGGCCGCCGCAGCGATCGGCTGCGTCCCGAAGACAGCCTGCTGCTCGCCAAGGCGACGAGCAGCGTCCCGCACGAGGGTGGCAAACGCTTCGACCGCGAGTCGTTGGAATATCGGCTGCTGCGCAACTGGATCGCCGTAGGGATGCGGCCCGATCCGCCGGACGCTCCCGTCCTGCGGCGGCTGGACGTGACGCCGCGCCAGCAGGTGTTGATCGAACCGGCCGACCGCGTGGGCTTGCACGTTCGCGCCGTTTTCTCCGATGGCAGCATCCGCGATGTCACGCGCTTGGCGGTGTTCGAGACATCGAATCTCGTGGTGCGCGTCGATGCCGATGGCGTGGTCCGCCGGCAGGACAAGGGCGAAACCACCATTCTCGTTCGCTATCTGGATCGACAAACGGCCGTGCAACTGGCCTTCGTGCCGGCGCGGCCTGGTTTCGTTTGGCCCAATCCGCCGGAGGCGAACGACATCGATCGCCACGTCTTCGCCAAGCTGCGTACGCTGCGTATGGCGCCGTCGGCGTTGGCCTCGGACGCCGTGTTCCTGCGCCGCGTCTACCTTGATGTCCTCGGCGTGTTGCCCACGCCGGATGAGACGCGGCGTTTCCTGGCGGACACGGGAGCCGATAAGCGCGCTCGCCTCATCGATGTTCTGCTGGAGCGCCCGGAATTTGCTGACTTTTGGTCCCTCAAATGGGCGGATTTGCTGCACTGCGAAGAGAAGGCGCTCGATAGCAAGGGTGTGCGGCTGTTTCACGAGTGGATTCGCCGAAGCATCGCCGACGGCAAGCCGCTCAACGAATTTGCCCGCGAATTGATCGCCGGCCGCGGCAGCACCTACAGCCACCCCGCCGCCAACTGGTATCGCGCCCTGCGCGATCCGCAGGCCCGCGCCGAAGCCGCCGCTCAGGTGTTCCTCGGCATCCGCATGCAGTGCGCCAAGTGCCACAATCATCCCTTCGACCGCTGGACGCAGACCGATTATCACAGTCTCGCCGCCTTCTTCAGTCGCGTGCAGTATCGCATCCTCGAAAACAATCGCCGCGATAAACTCGACAAACACGAGTTTGACGGCGAGCAAATCGTGTGGATGGATCGCGCCGGCGAGATCACGCATCCGCGCGGCGGCGAAGTGCTGCGGCCGTTGTTCCTCGGCGCCGATACACCGGCCTTCGCTCCGCACGCCGACCGTTTGCTCGCGTTCGCCGATTGGGTCGCCGATCCGAAAAATCCGTTTTTCGCTCGCGCCAGGTCAACCGCGTCTGGTATCACCTGTTCGGCCGCGGCATCGTCGAGCCGAACGACGACTTCCGCGCCTCCAATCCGCCCGTCAACGCTCCCTTGCTGGACACGCTGGCCGCCGACTTCGCCAATCATCATTTCGATCTGCGTCATCTCCTACGGACCATCGTGAACTCGCGCACTTACCAGTTGTCGGCCTTACCCAATGAGACGAACCGCGATGACGAAGCCAATTTCGCGCATGCCTTGGTGCGCCCGCTGCAAGCGGAGCAACTGCTTGACGCGCTGGCTCAAGCGATCGGCGTGACGCCGAGTTTTCCCGATTATCCAGCCGGTACGCGTGCCGGCCAACTGCCGGGCGTGGCCGCCAATCGCGGCCGGCGGAGACGGGCAAGCGACGGCGAGAAGTTTCTGACCTCATTCGGCAAACCGATCCGTCTGCTCAGCTGCGAATGCGAACGCTCCGAGGATACCACGCTCAATCAAGCGTTCCAGCTTATCACGGGACCGCTGGTCAACAAGATGCTGAGCGATGCCGATAATCGCATCGGCCGTCTGCTTGCCGCCGGCAAGACGGATGCGGAGATCGTCGAGGAGTTTTACCTGGCGGCGCTCTGCCGGCCGCCATCCGCGACGGAACGGCAAGCGGCGTTGGCGATGATCGGTCGGGCCAAGGATCGACGGATGGCGCTGGAGGATCTGGTGTGGGGATTGGTCAACGCCAAGGAGTTCCTGCTGCGGCGGTGAACGGATTATCCGGGCGGGCAAATTCAGAGCGAAGGAGATAGAGAGGAACATCCATGAACCCTTTTAGCGCACTTTCTGGCGGTTGTGATTCTCATCTCCCAAAAATATCACGTCGCCACCTCCTGCAAGTCGGTGGTCTGAGCTTGCTTGGCCTGCATCTGCCCGGACTGTTGCGCGCCGCCGAGCGCGGCGGCAAGCACAAGGCCCGCGCTCGCGCCGTGATTTTCCTCCATCAATGGGGCGGTCCCAGTCATCACGACAGCTTTGACATGAAACCGTCCGCCCCCGACGCCATCCGCGGCGAGTTCAAACCGATCGCCACTAACTCGATCGGCATGCCGGTGTGCGAACGGCTACCGGACATGACGCGCGTAATGAACAAGGTGACGCTGCTGCGCACGCTGCACCACACGATGAAGAACCACAATTCCGCCGGCTATTACAGCCTGAGCGGCTATGCGCCGGCAACCGACGATCAACGGCTGCGCGATGCCAACGATTTGTTTCCGGCTTACGGCTCCATCGTCGATCGTCTGGCGCCGGCGCGGGCCGGCGTACCGACGTTCGTTTCCTATCCGCACACCATCAGCGATGGTTCCATCACGCCGGGCCAGCACGCCAGTTTTCTCGGCAAGGGGCACGATCCGCTTTTCATCAATCAAGATCCCAATAGTGCGGATTTCCGCCTGCCGGAACTGAGTCTGCCGGAGAATATGTCGCTGGAGCGGCTCGGCAATCGCCGCGAAGTGCTGCGGCTCATCGACCGGCAGACGGAACTGCTCGACTTTTCGGCCAAGGCACGCGGCATCGACGCTCATTATCAACGGGCCATGACCATGCTGTCGTCGCCGGCCATCAAGAAAGCGTTCGACTTGTCCGCCGAGCCGGATGCCGTGCGTCAGCGTTACGGGCGGACCACTTACGGTCAGGGCTGTCTGCTGGCACGGCGGCTCGTCGAGGCGGGGGCGCGCTTCGTCAACGTGTATTTCTCGCGCTCCATTGGCGGCTGCGAGGGCGGCTGGGATACCCACGGCTTTAACGATAAACCAATGTATCCCATCCTCAAGAAATATCTCCTGCCCCTCACCAATCAGACTTTGCCGGTGCTGCTGGAGGATCTCGATCAGCGCGGCTTGCTCGATGAGACGCTGGTTGTGTGGGTCGGCGAGTTCGGCGGCTCGCCGCGCATCAACAAGTTAGCGGGACGCGATCACTGGCCGCAGTGCTACACGGCGCTGTTGGCCGGCGGCGGCGTCAAGCGCGGCCACGTCCACGGCGCTTCGGATAAGATCGGCGCTTATCCTGCCAGCGATCCGGCGCGGCCGGAAGATCTCGCCGCCACGATGTTTCATCTGCTCGGCATCGATCCGAAGACAGAAATTCACAACGCGCTCAATCGACCGCTGCCTATCAGTTGCGGCGAAGTCATCGCGGGCGTCCTGGCCTAAACGGCACGAGTCTTGCTTCGTTTAGCCGCGAGCCGCAGGCGAGCGCGGTCGCGCTCGCCTACGGCTCGCGGCTAAACGGTGCCGTATTAATGGAGACTATCTCGATGGGCTTCGGCGGCCTGTGGACGAAACTGTTCGGCCGCGAAAGCGGCAATCCCGTGCAGACGATTCTTGAGCAGCTGCATCAGCGGCGGCAAGAGATGGAGACCGCTTCGGTGCGCATCGGCTTTATTGGCGAGGCGGGCGTCGGCAAATCTTCTCTTATCAACGCTATCCTTGGCCGCCCTGTCGCTCCAGTCGGTTCGACCACTGTTAGCCACAATCCCGAAGGCGAACAGTACGAGCATGAAGGCGTCACCCTCGTCGATCTACCCGGCGCCGGTGTGCCGGAACGGCCGTTCAAAAGTTATGTAGGCGATCTCAGACTGTTGGAGCCGGGGCGCTACGACGCCTTCGTGCTGGTCAGTTCGCACCGGCTGCGCGAGAACGAGATCGACCTTTACGACGTGCTGCACAAAAAAGGCGGCAAGCCGTTTTTCGTGGTGCGCAGCCACTTCGACTCGGCGGTGCGAGCGGAGGGCGAGGAGACGGCGCGGCGAAAGATCGAAGAGACGTTTCGCAAACATTTGGACGCTCCCCACCTCCGCGTCTACATGGTGTCGTCGCCGGAGCCGGCGCGCTACGATCTGCCGGCACTACTGCACGACATGGTATCGGCGCTGCCGGAACATCAGCGGGTGCGTCTTCTAGCGGCGGTACCGGCCTACACCCATGAACTGATCCGGAAAAAACGCGAGGCGGCGGAATCGATCGTCTACGTCTATGCCGGCTTGGCCGCGGCCAACGGCATCAATCCCATTCCAGGAACCGACGTTCTGCTCGACCTGAGTTTGATGCAAAAGATGACGCGGCAAGTCGTCGGCGAGTTCGGTCTGCAACGCCATCAGCTCGAAAATCTAGCGAACCTCAAAGTGGGTCCGGCGAATCTCGACTTCATGCTCGACACGGCGCGAACCGTCCTCGCTCGACTGGTCGAGGGCGGTGTGGTCTCTTTTTTCAAGGAAGCCGGCAGCGAAGCCGCCAAGCAGGTGACGCAGAAGTCCGGCAAGACCGCCGTTCGCTACGGCAGTAAATACGCTCCCATCATCGGTCAGTTGGTGGCTGCGGGCATCGGCTTCGCCACGGCTTATTATTACGGTCGCTTCCTGATCGACGAGTGCGAGGAGGCGTTGAGTAAGATTGTCCACCGCATTGAGGAGGCGATCGTGTAGCCGCGATGCGGAGCAGAGAGCGTGAGTGTCCCGTGTTCCGCTCCGTTCAGTTGCCACGCCGGCGTTCCAAGGCGGGGCGGCAATGTTCCAGCAAATTCAGATCGATTAACTCTTCTTCCAAATGTTCCGGCGTTGGATCGCTCAGCGCCTGGGCGATTTCCTCAAGCAGCAGATCGGCGAAGCGATCGCGGGCGCGCTCCAGCGTCTTGCGCACGCCGGCGGCGGTCAGCGGCTTGCCGAGAAGTTGGCTCAACTGCTCAGCCATCTCCTGCGAGCGCGTCTGGGGATGCTCGGCGCGGAAACGCAGTACAGCGTGAAAGGATTGGCCGTTGGTCTCATCGATGGCAGCCAGTGCCGCCCAAGTGCGCGCCAGCAACTCATCGCGCCAACTGGTCAAAAACGCCTGCTCCTGCTCGGCGTCCGGCTCGCAGACCACGGCGGGATCGGGATGCTCCGGCGGCAACTGGCGCGGCAGACGTTGGCGTTTTTTGTGGTAGTCGGCAACGAGGTGGAAGAGAACACCCTTGACGTAATCGCGGAAACGACCGCGTTGCGGATCGACGCGGCGCAGATCGCCGTGCAGGAAGCGGTAAGCGAAGTCCTGCAACAGATCCTCGGCGGCGTCGGCGTCGCGCAGCGCGCCCAGCAGATAACGGCGGATGGCGCCGCTGTAGCGCTCCAACAGTTTCCGCTGCGCTGCCCTCGCCTCATCGCCCGGCTCGTGATGCGCCACGCTGACCAGCGACCATAAGGTGGAAATGCGGCTCAAGTGTCGATTCGAGTCCATCGAGTTCATGGCGACTACTCCCTTGATGTGTCTCGTTACGTCAGCGACCGTCTCATTCTATCGCCAAGCGGCTCGCTGCGGTCACATTTCGCGGCGGACGAAGAAGAAGAGAGTGAAAGGACGATCGACCGGCCCTCTTGTGAGAGACGTTTTCGATTCGTCCATCTCCGAACCTCGAAGGAGTGTCCCATGTCTCGGTTCCTGTTTTCCCTCGCCGTCGCAGTCGTGACTCTGACCCTGAACAACACCGCGCACGCCCACGGTCCCAGCCGCTCGTTTGGCGGCACCCACTTCGCCGTATCCCACGGCGGCCCCTCGTCCCAGTTTCCGATCAACCGCTCGCGGCTCTCAAACTATGGCACGCGGTTCAGCCACGGCTATTACTTTGGCCGCAACAATTTCTATTGGAATTCGCGCTGTTGGTCGAGCCGCTATGGCTGCTACTGTTACTGGAATCCGTATATGTCTTGCTGGTACTACTGGTATGCTCCCCAGGGCTGCTACTATCCGCTTAGCTACATCACCGTCGCTCCGCCGATGGTAGCGGTCGCGCCGGCGGCAGTGGGGGGAATCGCTGGTCCCGATAGCGCTCTGCCGCCCGCTGGTCCTCCGATGCCGTGATTGCTCCCGCCGTCCCAGCGCAAGAACTTCATTCAGCCCCCGGCAAACCGGGGGCTTTTATTTTCTACTACGATAATCTCATTTTTGTCTCCTCTCGGCGAATCGCTGTCACACTTCTTGAATCGCGCGAAGAAGAGAAGGAAAGGACAATCGCAGGAAGATGTGTTATCTGCCGCGGTTGCCTTTCTCTATCCGGAAAGGGGAAATTTCTATGCGTCGCAACTCAAAGGTCTATTCCGTCAAGCCGTGCCTAGAGCAGCTCGAACAACGCGATCAGCCGTCGTTCTTGCTCTCCGGCAACGCCGTGCCGGAGCTGGCGCAACCGCTGAACAACATGGTCCAGGACATGCAAAACGCGCGGACGGACCTGAAGACGGAGTATCAAACGATTGTCGGTTTTGGCATCGAGAGTGTTTCAAATCCGCACTTCACCACGGATCTGCCGGTGGCGGAAACGGCTTACGGGAGGGCGGTGGGCGATTGGCAACGGATCGTGACGGATCAGCATGCCATCAAGGCGATCTCCAACGCCGACGTGACCTTCATCGCCACCGTTGCTTTCAGCGAATTTTCGCAAGGGGACGCCACGGACTTGGTCGTCCTCAAGTACGGTCCCGCTTTCGGCATCAACGCCACGGCGCCCCTTACCAATCCCGTGACCGAAGCCGACAGCATCGTCAACGATCCGACGTTGCACGCCGACATCACCGCCGATCTTGCCCTGCTATCGCCTCTCTACACCAGTTTGACGATCGCGGAGGCGGCTCAAACTCCATCGTTCTAAACTCTACCGTCCTCCGCTGTTTAGCCGCGAGCCGCAGGCGAGCGTGTGGAGGCGCTCGCCTGCGGCTCGCGGCTAAACAGCGGAGGACGGGCAAGATGTCCTTTTACCTATCTTGCCCGTATCGACAGCACGGCCGGAAAACGCATAACTGGGGGTGCATCGATTGAGGGGATAAGCGATACTGCCCGGCGCGGCCTCGCTCCGCTGTTCGCCGCCGACCATCGCGGAAGATGGTCTTTTGAAGAGAAAGGATTCTTCCATGCCGCTGCGCTTCGTTTTCGCGCTGCACAATCATCAGCCGGTCGGCAACTTCGGCCACGTCTTCGAGCATGCTTATCGCGACAGTTATCGGCCGTTTCTGGAGCTGCTCGACCAATATCCGGAGATCCCCATCGCCCTACATACGAGCGGACCGCTTCTGGAGTGGCTGGTCGAACACAAACCGGAATACCTCGAACGGCTGCGGCGCATGGTCCGCCGCGGACAGGTCGAGATCGTGGGCGGCGGCTTCCACGAACCGATTTTGCCCATGATTCCGCCCTGCGATCGCACCGGACAGATTTCAACCTACAAAAGCCACCTGGAAAATCTTTTTGAGACGCGCATGCGCGGCATGTGGGTGCCGGAGCGCGTCTGGGAGCAGAATCTCGTTACCGACATCGCCGATGCGGGCATCGAGTACACCGTCCTCGACGATCTGCACTTTCGGCAAGCCGGCGTCGAGGACGGGCGGATGTTCGGCTATCATCTGAGCGAGGACAATGGCCGGCTGCTGCGCATCTTCGCCGCCGCCGAGCCGCTGCGCTATCTGGTGCCTTACCGCGATCCCAACGAAACGCTGGCTTACTTCGGCGATCTGGCGTCGCGTCACCCTGATGCCGTCGTCGTCTTCGCCGACGATGGCGAGAAGTTCGGCGTTTGGCCGGAGATGTATCGCCATTGTTACGAACACGGCTGGCTGCGCCGCTTCTTCGACGCGCTGCGCGGCAATCGTCACTGGATTCAGTTATGCACGTTTTCGCAAGCGCTCGAGGAGACGAAGCCGGCAGGGCGCATTTATCTGCCGGACGCCAGCTACCGCGAGATGACGGAGTGGGCGTTGCCGCTGTCGCGCTTGAACGATTATCGCGGCTTGGTCGGCGAATTGCAGCACGATCCGCGTTGGGGCCGCCTCCAGCGCTTCCTCCGCGCCGGTAACTGGCGCAACTTCAAAGTGCGCTACCCGGAGACGCAAGAGATGTACGCGCGCATGCTGCAAGTTAGCCGGCGCATCCAGGCATCCACGGATGTTGATGCCGCCACCTTGGCCCAGGCGCGGCAGGAGTTGTATCGCGCCAGTGCAATTGTCCGTGGTGGCACGGCACCTTCGGCGGCATTTATCTGCCTCATCTGCGCGGCGCCGTTTACGAGCATCTGATCGCGGCGGAGAATCTGTTGTTGGCGGCGACGCCGCGTCCGGCGAATTGGCTGGAAGACGAAACAGCTGACTTCAATCTCGACGGCACGCCGGAAGTGTGTCTAAACAATGGCGCCTTGGCGGCGTACTTCCATCCGGCCGGCGGTGGTTCGCTGTACGAGTTGGATCTGCGGCCCATTCGCCTCAATCTGCTGGCCACCCTGGCGCGCCGGCCGGAGGCGTATCACGATGCTATCCGCCATCATCAAGGCCAAACCTGGAAGCAAGGCGGACTCGATCACATGCTCCAGTACGACGATTATTTGCGCAAAAGTTTGATCGATCATTTCTACGAACCGCGTGTGACACTGGAACAGTTGGCCACTCGGCAGGAGCGCGAATTAGGCGATTTCGTGACCGGGAATTATCAGCATCGTCTGGACCACGGCGATGGCGAACTACGGCTCATCCTGTGGCGGGACGGACGCGCCGGCGAACACAATGTCCGCGTCACCAAAGAGATTTGCCTGACCGGCGATAGCGATATGCTGAAAGTATGGTATATTCTGGAGAATTGCCCGCGTCAAAATCCGCTTTATTTCGCCGTCGAGTTCAATTTCGCCGGCTTGGCGGCGGGCGCGGACGATCGCTATTTCCACCACGTCGGCCAAGCGCGGGCCGGCCAACTTCAGACACGGCAGGATTTAGCCGACGCCGAGCGTATCGGTTTGGTCGATGAATGGCGCGGTCTGGATGTATCGCTGTCACTGTCGCGGCGCGGCCGCATCCGAGCGTTTCCGATTCAGACCGTGAGTCAGTCCGAAGGCGGTTTCGAGTTGGTGCATCAAAGCACGGTTGTCATGCCGCAGTGGTCCGTCGAGGCCGACGAGCACGGGCGCTGGGAAGTGACGTTGAATTTGCGGATGGACATGGCGCGGGCGCTGTCGCGCGGCCGCGCTGCGGCGTGAAGTTATCTCTTCACCAGTCCGGAGTACCAGAGGCGGGTTGCACAAACCCTTCGCTGGCGCTCCGGGCTGGTGTTTACTCCGACTTTTTTTCTGTTTTCATCAACGCCGTGATTTGCTTTTCGAGTTCTTCCAGATGGTCATGGAGCCACGAGAAAATCGTATGGAGTCGGGCGAACTCAGACTGGTCATTGCATTTTTCCTCAATCACAACCTCAACTTTGAGGAGTGGTTGTCTTGCCAATTACCTCCGGCACTCTGGTCTTATCGTTGTAAACGGTCTGCACGGTAAACCAGTATTTGCCAGCTGTGGGAGCTAGGAAGACAAAGTACCCCTCATTCGGGCTGGCTTCCGCGGCTTTCCGCCAATTCTTGCCCTCATCGGACGAAGAATAAAGAACCAGGTGGTCGATAGTGTCGCGCAGTTTTGATGGCTGGATATAGATAGGGATGGCGAAATGACGGGACTTCACCTTGTGCGTCGCCGTTTGACCCGATTCTGGGAGAAGAAGAGATAGGCAGACGAGGCAGATAGAAGCGATGGGCATGGACACACCTTCCCTGTTGAGACGGAGAGAGCCTTTCTCGGCTCGATTGTTGAGGCGATGCCGCGACTTCTTACTGCTTCTGGAGTGCTGGGTCAAGAGGTGCATTTGGAGTTCCTCCTGTGGGTTTTTGTCCTTTGCCGTTTTCGTTCGAGCGTTGGCAGGCCGCAACGCCTGGCAAAGGCGCCGTGGCGTCAAACCAAGCCAAGCCGTGACGGAGACTGTCACCGGCCCCTCCGCCGCGACCGACTGGCAAAATGGCAAACTCGCCCAGAAAATCCTTAACTCATAAGAACTTAGGCGTTTGCCAAGCCCAAAAAACATGGCAAAGTGGCAAAGGACACCGCCACAAAGGCCAAGCCGGCGCAGGCGGAATGCCAAGTGCAAGGGCGACAGGTTTGTTAGTTGCTTCCCAGGGTGCCCCATCTTGTTCCAAGCGGCTTCCTCATGAACTTCATCGAGTTCGAGAGCGCGGAGAAACTGCGGGGCGGCTACTACACACAAG
This sequence comes from uncultured Planctomycetota bacterium, assembly GCA_963835245.1. Classification (GTDB taxonomy): domain Bacteria; phylum Planctomycetota; class Planctomycetia; order Gemmatales; family Gemmataceae; genus JAJPHU01. Next base: position 464,220 of record CAWIEZ010000007.1, on the reverse strand, counting down.
CCGATGTCGCCGCCTTCCTGACCCGATGGATCCTGCAATCTCGACCGCACCGCCTTCTGGAACCAGCATGCGGCGATGGGGTGTTCTTCGAGGCTCTCGCTGGGCTTGGCGCGGTTGGCATCGAATCCGTGGCCGCTTGCGAGATCGTCGCCGCCGAAGCCGAGAAGGCGCGTTCGCGCGCCTGCGCTTTGCCGGGCATTTCGGTTCAGGTATTCGCCGAAGATTTCTTGCAATGGTCCCTTCTCCAACTAACAGACCAACCTTCGTTTGATGCAGTGTTCGGTAATCCGCCCTTTATCCGCTATCAGTATCTTGACGGCAAGCTGCAAGCGCGCGCCGAGCAGCTTTTTCACCACTTCGATCTGCCCTTCACCAAGCACACCAACGCCTGGGTGCCGTTTGTCGTTGCTTCGCTGGCTCTGCTGCGACCGGGCGGCCGGCTGGCGATGGTAGTGCCATCAGAATTGCTGCACATTCTGCACGCACGTTCCCTGCGTTCCTTCCTGTGCGAGCAGTGTTCGCGGATTCTTGTTCTCGATCCGCAAGACCTTTGGTTTGAGCAGACACTTCAAGGCGTGGTCCTGCTGATGGCCGAAAAACGCCAACGCGCCGGCGGAGGCGATGCTCAAGTGGCTCTTGTGCCGATAAGGGACCGCACCGCTCTCGCCAGACCACCAGAGGAGCATTTTCGCCGTGCGGATTTCTTTCCCGCTTCACTGCTCAACGGTAAATGGATGCTGGGACTATTGAGCCGAGACGAGCGGGCACTGTTGGAACGCTTGGCCGCGCATCCGGCCATCCGTCCGTTCGGCGAGTGGGCGTCGGTGGACGTGGGCATTGTCACCGGCGCGAACAAGTTTTTTCTTGTGCCGCAAGACGTGGTGCGTCAACACGGATTGGAGCCGTGGGCGCATCCCATGTTCGGCCGCAGCGAACACGTGCGCGGCGTGATCTACGATAAGCGATGCCATCGTCACAATCAGGATCAAGGATTGCCGGCGAATTTCTTATGGTTTGGCGATCGCGCCTTGAGCGAATTGCCAGGCGCCGCTCGCCGCTACATTCGGGAGGGAGAGAAACAAGAGTTGCACCGGCGCTACAAGTGCCGCATTCGCGCACCCTGGTACAATGTGCCGTCGGTCTACGCCGCGCCCGTGGCGATGCTCAAACGCGCCCATCATTTTCCGCGCTTGATCCTCAACACGGCCAAAGCCCTCACCACGGACACGGCTTATCGGATTGTTCCTCAGCAGGGGAAGGCCGCGGATCTTGTGTTCGGTTTTATCAATAGCCTCACGGCGCTGAGCGCGGAGTTGGAGGGTCGTCATTATGGCGGCGGCGTGCTGGAACTGGTTCCCTCGGAAATCGAGCGGCTGCTGCTGCCGATCGCGCGGCCCCCTCGGAACGCTCTCCGCGACTTGGACGAGGCGGTTCGCGCGAGGATGCCGCCGGAGGATTTGCTGGTTCGACAGGATCGATTGTTGCTTCGTCCCCTTGGTATCACGCAAACGGAATGCGAAGGGCTGAGGAATGCGTGGTTGAAACTGAGGAACCGGAGACAACGGACGGTTGGCGTCTTGCCGAGCAACGAATCGATGACGAAATAGCCGTGGTAGGAGGGCAGAGGTAGAATCCATGTAACGGACGCGAACCCGGTGGATAGATGGCCTGTCCTCGCCTTCATGAACGACACGGTGACGATGGACGCTCATACGCTTGAGCTGCTGGAATTTCACAAGATCCGCGAATTGCTGGCCGGTTACGCCGCTTGCTCGCTCGGCAAGGAGTTGGCACGCCAACTCGAACCCAGCACCGACGCCGAGCGCATCCGCGCCGAGTTGACATTGGTGGATGAGATGGCCGATGCCCTCGGCCAGGGCGTGTCGCCGCCCTTCGGCGGACTGCACGATGTTCGATTGATCGTCCGCCGCGCCGCTATCGGCGCTCAACTCAGCATCGAGCAACTGCTGGAAGTCGCCGACACGCTGAACTGCACCGGCAACATTTATCGCTATCGCATGCGGTTGGGCGATCGGCAGCAGCATCTCGCCGATCTGATCGCGCCCATCGAAGACTTGGGGCCGGTTGCCAAGACCATCAGCGGCTGCATCGATGGGCGCGGCCACGTCCTCGACATGGCCAGCCGCGAACTAGGGCAAATCCGCCAGAAACTCGGCGATGTCGAAGATCGCGTGCAGAATCAGATCCGCCGACTGCTCCGCGATCCCGAACTACGCAAGATCCTCCGCTATCCCAACGCCACCGTCAGCGGCGATCACTACGTCCTGCCGGTCGCCGTCAATCATCGGCACAAGCTGCAAGGCGTGGTGCATCGCACTAGCAGCAGCGGCGAGACGGTGTTCATCGAGCCGGCCGGCATTGCCAGCCTCAGTGCCGAACGGGCCGTCCTCAAAGGCGAAGAGGAGCGCGAAATTCGGCCGCATTTTACGGCGTCTCAGCGGCGAGGTCGGCCGCGTCGCCAAGCCGCTCACCTTCGCTATCGACATCCTCGCTCATCTCGATTTGATAACCGCCAAGGCGCGTTTCAGCCGCGATTTCGCCATGTACGCTCCGGAAATCAACACGGTGGGACAATTGTGGCTGCGGCAAGCGCGGCATCCGTTGCTGCTGCATTTGTTCCGCGGCGAACCGGCAGCGTTAGCTGCCGGGTTGGAAGGGAATCACCCGGCAGCTAACGCTGCCGGTTCGCCGCGTACTGTCGTCCCCATCGAGATTCGTCTGGGACTCGGCTTCAATCTGCTCATCATCACGGGGCCGAACACCGGCGGTAAAACGGTCTGTCTCAAGACGGCGGGCTTGCTCGCCCTGATGGCGCAATCCGGCATGCACATCCCGGCCGGCGAGGGCAGCAATGTGCCGGTTTTTCACCACATCCTCGCCGACATTGGCGATGAACAAAGTCTGGAACAATCGCTGAGTACGTTCAGTTCGCATGTCTCGCGCATCGCTTCCATTCTCCGCGAGGCCGACGAGCGCAGCCTTGTCTTATTGGACGAGTTGGGAGCGGGCACAGATCCGACCGAAGGGGCGGCGCTGGGCCGAGCTATTCTCGACGAGTTAGACCGCATCGGTTGCCGAGCGATGGTGACAACGCATCTTGGCGATCTGAAAACCTACGCCTTCCACAACGATCGCGCCGAGAACGGCGCCGTCGAGTTCGACGTGGAAACGCTGCGGCCAACGTATCGGCTGCACATTGGCCAGTTCGGCATGAGTAATGCACTGCGGATCGCCCGACGGCTCAAACTGCCGCGCGATCTGCTCCAGCGGGCGCGGCGCTATCTGCGCCGCCGTCAACGCCGCGCTCCGGAGATGATTCAATTGCAGCGATTGCGCGAAGAAGCGGAGAAGGCCCGCGAAGATGCTCTGCTGGCTCAGCACGAGGCCGAACGTCAGCGCGAAGAGTTGCGGCAGAAGACCGAAAAGCTGGAGCGCGAGAAAGACGAAGCCGCCGCTCTCCGCGAAGCCCGGCTGAAACTTCAGCCTAATGATGTCGTGCGTGTGCCGCGCTTCGACAAGCCCGGACGCATCGTCCGCGTCGATTTCAAACGCAATATGGCCGTGGTCAGCGTTGGACTCGGACAGTGGGAAGTGCCGCTGGAAGAAGTGTTCCCCTGTTCCCTGGCATGATCGGAAGGGAGCGCGAAAAAGAGTTGTTCGCCGAGCCGGCAAAGGTTACTATTTGTTTATCTCGCCAAGTGTCCTCCCCGAGCGCCGGGGAGCGCATCCCAAACCTGTAGGAGTCCCGCCAATGTTGACTCTTTGGGGTAAACGTCAGCAGTTTTGCGACGGCATTTCTCGGAGAAACTTCCTCAAGATCGGCGCTCTCGGCGCCGGCCTGACTCTGGCGGAGATGCTGCGTCTCCGCGCGAGGGCCGGCTCCGGTTCGTCGAACAAGGCTGCCATCATGATCTACCTGCCGGGTGGTCCGCCTCATCTGGACATGTATGATCTCAAGCCGGACGCGCCGAAAGAATTTCGCGGCGAGTTCAAACCAATCGCCACCAATGTGCCCGGCGTGCAAATTTGCGAACTGTTCCCGCGGCAAGCGCGCATGTGGGACAAGTTGGCGGTCGTCCGCTCGCTGGTCGCCGTCGAAGAGCATTCCGACTCGCTGGTGATGACCGGCTACAGCGAGAACGAAAATCGCACGGCTCATCATCCGTCGCTCGGTGCCGTGATGTCGAAGCTGCGCGGCGGCGAAGCCAACGACATTCCGCCTTATGTCAGCCTGCGCGGCATGTCGCCCTATGGCACCGATTCGGGCTATCTCGGCGTGGCTCATCGGCCATTCACGCCGGACGGACCCGGTTTTCAGAATCTGCGTTTGGCCGGCGGCGTCGATGCGGTGCGCATGGAAAACCGCAAATCGCTGCTGTCCAGCTTCGACGATGTTCGCCGCGACATCGACGCCAGCGGCACCATGAAGGGCATCGATTCATTCACCAGCCGAGCCTTCGACATGATCGCCTCCGGCGCGGTGCGCAAGGCGCTCGATTTGAACAAAGAAGAGCCGCGTTCGCGCGATCGCTACAAGGGCATCGAGCAGTTCTTGATGGCGCGTCGTCTGGTCGAGTCCGGCGTCGGTTGTGTGACGCTGTCAATCGGCGGCTGGGATACGCACAGCAGCAACTTCAAGACGCTGCGCCGGCAACTGCCGGAGGTCGATCGCGGCATCGCCAACCTCATCCAAGACCTGCACGACCGCGGCATGGATAAGGAGGTGGTAACGGTGATGTGGGGCGAGTTCGGCCGCACGCCGAAGATCAACAACAGCGACGGCGGACGCGATCACTGGGCGCCGGTCATGAGCGCCTTGGTGGCCGGCGGCGGTTTGAAGATGGGCCAAGCCGTCGGCAGTACGAATGCCCGTGCCGAGTATCCCAAGGATCGGCGCGTCACGGCGTCGCAGGTACTCAGCACGCTCTATCACGCCCTGGGCATCGATCCGTCGCGGACGTTCCCCAACGGCAGCGGACGACCCATGTACATCCTCGATGATCGGGAGCCGATCGGTGAATTGATCTAGGGTTCGTCCAAAAATGACCTTTTCGTTTAGCCGCGAGCCGTAGGCGAGCGCGAACGCCCGCGCTCCCCTTCGGGTCGCGGCTAAACGAAGGGGGTGTTCGACAAAATCGTATAGCTGCGGTGCAATATCGCCTCAACATGCGCGAACGTCTCCAACATCAAGTCGGCGATCTCTTCAGCTTGTTTCGTCACCACATAAAATCGGCCATCCGGTTTCAGCAGCAGCGCAGCTCGTTCGATGAACAGCCGCGCGATGGCGCTGTTGGCGTAATAGGGCGGATTGGCCAGCACGACATCGAAACTACCTTCCTCTGGTCCCTCGATGCGGTTGGAGGCCACAGTCGCAAATGCGGTCAATCCATTGCCGCGCGCGTTGAGATCGGCTAGGGCGACGGCGCGGACGTTGCTATCGACGAAAGTGATGTGGCCGTCTCCGCCGGCCTGTTGAGCGGCAAAGACGCCGTTGGTGCCGCAGCCACAGCCGATGTCGAGAACGCGGTCGCCGCGCTGTACCGTCATCGTCTCGGCCAGCGCACGCGCACCGTTGTCGAAGCGGCCATAGGAGAAGACGCCGGGCCGCGATACGAAACGGCACGAGGGACCGTCGCCGATGCGTGCCTGGAAGGCGACCTCATGGCGGCGGCGCGGACGCTCGCCGTCCCGCTGGCACCACAACACCGTCTCGCCGTCCAGACGAGGAGAATGAACGCGGCCAAAGATTTTCTTGAGTAGGTTGGGAAAAAATGGGTCCGTCTCATAGGACGACCAAACGACAAGCGTGCCGTGTGGCCGCAAGATGTGGAACGCTTGCTCGATCATGTCGATTTTCAGTTCGCGTTCGCCGCCGCGCGGCGGCAGATACAGCACGGTCTGAAAATCGGCGGGCAGATCCCACAGATCCGCCGCCGTCACCACTTTTGCCGGCGTCCGCTGCTCGGCTAACTCAGTTTGCAGGCGCTCGGCTTGGTACAGATCCATTTGGTAGCAGGTTGAATCGATGCCGGCAAAAGCGCTCAGGCAGTGGACCACTTCGGCCGGTGAGCCGAGGACGACGGCCAACGGCGGACGGGCCTTGTCGCGCACCACGGCGGGCACGCTGCGCTGAGTCAGGGGTATTTCCTTGCGTCGTCGGGACATGCGTTGACACCTATCTTCCATCTTACATAATAATAGTTTCGACTCGACCAGGAGGATTCGCTCCTCCGGCAATGATGCTCACCGGGACGACTCCCGGATAGACAGTTGCTTTAGGCGAAAGGTGAGACGATGGCTCTGGGTATGCTGGGTTTGAAGGTCGGCATGACGCAGGTATACGATGAGGCGGGCAAGATCGCTCCCGTCACCGTGCTGCAAGTCGGCCCCTGTCCGATTTTGCTGGTGCGCAACGCCGAACGCGACGGCTATCATAGCGTGCAGGTCGGCTTCCTCGACAAGGCGCGGCGCAAGGCCAGCCGAGCGGAGCGCGGCCACGTTTCCAACGCTTTGGAATCGCGGCGACGGCAGGCTCGCGCCAAGGCCGGCGTGCAGCTGCCGCCCAAGGCCGACTGCGAACCGCAACGCCACATCCGCGAATTTCGTCTGGAACAGCCGGGCGATTTCCAGGTCGGTTCCATACTCAAGGCCGGCGACGTGTTCAAGGATGTGCCCGCCGTCGATGTCACCGGCACCTCGAAGGGACGCGGCACAACCGGCGCCATGAAGCGCCATAACTTCGCCGGTCTGCCGGCCAGCCACGGCGTCAAGAAGCATCACCGCTCGCCCGGCAGCGTCGGTTCGCACGCCAGCAATCGCGGCAGCGGCCGGCCCAAAAGAGGTAAACGCATGGCCGGACGCTACGGCGCTGAACGAGTGACTATCCGCAATCTACGCATTGTCAAGATCGACGCCGACAACAATCTCGTTCTCGTCGAGGGCGCCGTGCCCGGACCCAACGGCGGCTTGGTGTCCATCCGTCCGACCAACAAGAAGAAACGCTAATTTCTCAACACGCTTCGTTTAGCCGCGACCCAAAGGGGAGCGCAGTTTGACCAAACGCGACTCCCCTTCGGGTCGCGGCTAAACTGGATGCTCACTTTTTCTCCGGTTCCTCGATGGGCGGCGGCAATTTTTCGGGCTTCTTCTCTTCGCGCGGCGGCGGCAGTTCCTGCGGCGGACTCTGTCGCGGTGGTTGCGGCGTCACCGGCGGAATCGGATAGATGGAGGTCGGCGGATTGCCATCCAAACCCGGATAATTCTCTATCGAAAACTGGCGCGGATTGATGGACGGACAATGATAGCGGACGACATGAGGCGTCGGTGGTATGTCGGGGAATTTGTTTTTGGCGAACGTATAGCGGCACGGTCCCTGACACCAGGCGGCCCAGCGCCAGGCGAACGGCGTCAGCACGTGCATGGCACTGTAGTGCGTTGGCGGACAATCGCACGGCTGCATGAGGTTGACATACGGCCCGGCGCTGGCGGCTCCCGCCACACTCAGCCAGAAACCCACGAGTAGGCCAATCACCCTGTTGCGGATGCAGCGCTTCATGCTTCGCCCTTTCGCGTAAGGGACTCCGTCCCAGCTTTCTTTATCTGACAAGTCCGAACGCCGACTGTGCCGAAGAAGCCGCGATTTCGCCGTGCGGCGGCGAACGCGGCGGTAGAATCCGCACGTTCGTACCTGGCCGGCACGATCACCAACGGCGAGCTATACTTCAGTGGATTTTTTTCGCGCCGAAGCGAACGATGCGGCCAGCCCGCCGGGCAAGCAAGGGTAACTTTGTGGGAGGAAACAGCCGTGGACGAACTGGTGGCTCCGTTGGTGCGATTCTGGGACTGGATCGATCGCATCGGCGGTTTTCCGGGCAAGATGGTGTTCTTGTGCGTTGTCATCATGGCGGTCATCGGCGGCCTCACCTGGTACGGCAATAAACGCTGAGACGAACAAGGTTGCCCACCCACCCGGCAGCTAACGCAGCCGGTTCGCCGGCGAACCGGCTGCGTCAGCTGCCGGGTGGAGGATCGGCAGACACATCCCGCTCCCACTCCTCGCAAATGGCCTTGACGGCGACAGCAACGCTCCTTATATCCGCCGCGCCATGAAAACCATCGTCTTTTCACTGCTGTTGCCGGCTATCGTGGCGCTGATGGGCGGAATCCCGCTGCGCGCCGCCGATCCGCCGCCGGCCTTGCCGAAGGGGAAGGTACTCATCCTCAAAAATGAGTACACGGTCGAAGGCGACATCGAACGTGTCGGCGACCGCTATCGCATACGCCGCAAGGCCGGCGAGACATGGGTGCCTGTCGAGCGTGCGCTGTGCTTGGCGGCATCGCTGCCGGATGCTTACGCCTATCTGCGTGGACGGATCAATCTCGATGATGCGGACGAACGGCTGCGTCTGGCGCGCTGGTGCCACAACAACGGATTACATCAACAGGCGCTGGCGGAACTTCAGGCCGCTGCCGATTTGCGCCCCGAGCATACGGAGACGCGCCGTCTTCTGCAATTTTGGAAGCAAGCGGCCGTGATGGCGGCGAAGAAGCCGGTCGCCCCGCCGGCCCCGCCAACCGTCAACGACCTGCCGCCGGTCGAAGTGACCACGGAAACGCTCAGCTCGTTCGCCACGCGCGTGCAACCGATCCTGATGAATACCTGCGCTCGCTGTCACGCCACGGGACGCGGAGGTTCCTTTCATCTTCGGCAAGTCTACGAGGACAGCATCGGCAATCGGCGCACGCTGGAGCAGAATCTCGCGGCGGTACTCGCGGAAGTCAACCTGAACCAGCCGGAAGCCAGCCGGCTATTGACCAAGGCGATCAGCGATCACGCGCACACGGGACAAGCACCGCTCCGCGGCCGTCAAACCGCGCCGTATCGCACGTTGGAGAATTGGATCAAGCAGACCGTGGCCAACAATCCGCACTTGCGCGATTCGCTGCCGGCCTCGGCGTCCGTGCCCGCGGCAGTGCCGCCGGCGCCGCTGCCACCGTCCGTCGAACGACCCGCGCAAGCATCGCAATGGGGAGCGGACGCGCATCCGGCCGACGCTCCGGTGCAGACCGGCGGGACGCCGGCTTCCTTGCCGTCTTCTCCGGTCTCCATGCCGCCGGTGTCGCCGAATGGAACGGCCGCGCCGGACCCTTATGATCCGGAGCCGTTCAATCAGAAAATGCATCCCCAGACCAACAACCCCGGACCTGGAAAATGAGCGTTTGTTCTCCTTCGCCGCGCTTATCCGAACAGTATCGCCGCTGGCGCAGCGGGTCCGCGAAGTCGGGGGAGCGGCGTTGCATTCATCCGCGTTTGGTCTTGATCGTCTGGCTGCTCTTGGCGGCGGCGGTGAGCGTGCGCACCCTGGTGCGTCCCGCCAGCCATACCGTCTTTCCCATCTTCGCGGCCAGCGCCGAGCATTGGTGGGGCAATCAATCGCTGTATCAACTCTATCCGCCGCTGGATACCTTCCGCTATCCGCCGGTTTTCGCTTTGTTCGTGACGCCGTTTGCCGCCTTGGGCTTAACGGCGGGCGGCATTCTATGGAGCTGGCTGAGCATCGCCGTTTTCGTCGCCGGCCTGTGGTGGTACGTGCGTGAGGTGATTCCATCGCCGTGGATGCGGCAGCGGACAGCCGTGTTCCTGATACTCGGCAGCTTGGGAGCGCTGCGCGGTTTGTGGAACGCCCAGAGCAATGCGCTCACGGTCGGCTTTCTTCTGCTGGGCACAGCGGCGCTGGCGCGGGCGGTTTCCGGCCGGCACCGAGCGGCGGAGGGACGAACGTGGTGGCTGGCGGCGTCGCTGCTGGCGCTGCCGGTGTGCCTCAAATTGACGCCCTTGGCCCCGGTGTTGTTATTTGTGGTCCTCTGGCCGCGCCGCTTGGCCTGGCGATTGGCCGCAGTCATGGCAGGGCTGTTCGCGCTGCCGTTTTTGACTCGACCACCCATTATCGTGCTGGACCACTATCGCGAGTGGATCGATCATTTGTTGGAGTCGGGCAGCATCCGCTGGGTTGGTTTCCGCGATGGCTGGACAATCTGGATCATCTTGCGTCATCTGCTTGGCGCGGAGACGGGCAGTCTTTCCTTGAGCGAGCCAATGGATTCATCGTGGTATCGACTGGTGCAGTTGTCGGCGGCGGCGGCGGTTCTGGGTTGGTGTCTGTGGCAGCGGCATCGCGCCGAACGTCTGACGCTGGGAGCGCGTTGGTTGGTCCATGTGACGCTGAGCATGGGATTGGCGTGGTTGATGCTGTTCGGCCCGGCGGTGGAGCACGCCACCTATGTGTTCCTCGCGCCGCCGTTGTTGTGGGCGCTTCTGGAGCGCCGCACTTGGCCGCACGGTCAAGGGCTGATTCTGGCATCCTTCACGCTCATCATGGTCCTCGGTTGGGGCGCGGTGACACGGCTGCTATCGCCGGATTGGCCCGTACTGCTGACCGCTCTGCCGGCCGGCACCGCGCTGTTCGTGCTGTGGCTGCTCGGCTACGCCGGTACGCGCTCCGGCTCGGATAGCGAACGTACAGCCCGAAGCCCATCTTCGTTTGATGAACGAAGCGATCCTTGCACGCCGCGGATTCGAGATTCAGATTGCGCGCCCTGGGGGGGGTGAGGCCCCTTGAGACTGAGACTAAGCCAAAAACTGCGCGCCCCTGGGGGGGTGAGGCCCCTTGAGACTGAGACTGATCCAGAGGTAGTGGGGAGCCTGAACTCGACTTATGCCCTCTTTCCGAAGATCGTAATACTAGAAAACCTACAAAGATCGGTTTTTTGATTTTCTGATTATTGAAAACCCTACTCTTTTTCGGGTAGTGTCTCAGTTTGGCGCGAACCGCGGCATCTTTGGCTCGATAACTCGGCAAACGGAGACACTATCCTTTTTCTTTGTCTTTGCAAAACCAATTACTGTCTTACCTAAACCTCAAGGTACAGCCCCCGAGAAGCGCACAACCTGATTCCTGTTTCTTCTCTGCCTCTGTCTCAGTCTCAAGGAGCCTCACCCCCCCCCAGGGCGCGCAGTTTTTGGCTCAGTCTCAGTCTCAAGGTCTCACCCCCCCAGGGCGCGCGCAGTCTGAATCAAGTGCGAAAAGCTGCGTGGGGACTTGAAATCGGCCGCCTAACCCCGCAATCTACCCTAGATTGTCGTATCACCCCCTAGCAGCGGAGCCGATGCGATGGCGGAGCCGACCAGCATCACAACCTCACCCTCTTCTCTTCCGGCAACCGCGACGCCGGATACTCCCAAGCATGAGCCGTATGTGCCCGATCGCGTGAACATGCCGGAGTTCACCTGGCCTTCAGTGCTGCTCGGCGCGTTGCTCGGCATCCTCTTCGGCGCTTCGTCGCTGTATCTGCTACTCAAAGTCGGCATGACGGTATCGGCGTCGGTGCCCATCGCCGTGCTGTCGATCACACTGTTTCGCGCCTTCTCGCGGGCTTTCGGGATTCGCCGTGCGACGATTCTGGAAAACAACATCGTGCAGACGACCGGCTCGGCCGGCGAATCGATCGCCTTCGGCGTCGGCGTGACCATGCCGGCGCTCTTGCTGCTCGGCTTCGAGATGCACTGGATTAATGTTCTGACGGTAGCCGTGCTGGGTGGTCTGCTCGGTATCTTGATGATGATTCCGCTGCGGAGAGCGTTCATCGTCAAGCAGCACGGCAAGCTAGTCTACCCCGAAGGGACGGCGTGCGCCGAAGTGTTGATTGCCGGCGAGAAAGGTGGAGCGACGGCGGGCATGGTCTTTCTCGGCTTCGGCATCGCCGCCGTTCACAAGTTTCTGACGAAGGCGTGCAAACTGTGGGCGGATGAGCCGGCGCAGCATTTGTATCAGGTTAAAGATGGCGTCAAATACGGTCTACCCGGCGCGGAGATTAGCGGCGAGTTGGCGCCGGAACTGCTCGGCGTCGGTTATTTGATCGGGCCGCGCATCGCCTCGCTGATGATCGCCGGCGCACTGATGTCGTACTTCGTGCTTGGCCCGCTCATCGCCACGTTCGGCGATAAACTCTCCGAGCCGGTGCCGCCGGCGGATAAAACCCTGATCCACGACATGAATCCAGGCGCCTTGAAAGCCAATTACCTGCGCTACATCGGCGCCGGCGCCGTCGCGGCCGGCGGCATCATCAGCATGCTGCGGGCCATGCCGCTGATTCTCGGCTCCATCGTCTCCGGCCTGCGCGATCTGCGCGCCACCCGCGCCGCCGGCGCTCAGGCGGTCGCCCGCACCGAACGCGATTTATCTCTCAACATTGTCCTGTTCGGCAGCCTCGGTCTGGTCCTCCTTATGATGTCCATTCCCGCTCTCGGATTGGGTTTTACCTTTCAGGGCTTGCTCGGCGCCCTGATGATCCTGCTGTTCGGTTTCCTCTTCGTCACGGTGTCCTCGCGGCTGACCGGCGAGGTCGGTTCGTCGTCTAATCCGATCTCCGGCATGACCATCGCCACGCTTTTGATGACGTGCTTGATCTTTTTCGCGCTGGCCCGCACTGGCCCTTCGGCGATGCTGACGGCCCTGAGCGTGGCGGCGGTGGTGTGCATCGCCTCGTCCAACGGCGGCACCACGTCGCAAGATCTCAAGACGGGGTATCTGGTCGGCGCAACGCCGAGTAAACAGCAGCTGTCCATTCTCGTCGGCGCACTAACCTCGGCGCTGGTTATCGGCGCGACGCTACTCAAACTCAACGAGGCCGGCACGCATTACACCAACAAGGATCTGCCCCAGGGCAAACTCGTTGTTCCTTCCGATGCTCCGCGCGAACGAGCCGGCAAACCGCACGAAGATGATGCCAACGAATACCGCATCGTTCACGTCCGCAAAGACGATGAAAATAATCCTGGTGTGATGCCCGGACGCTATCTCGTGAAGGACGATCGCTCGCCGGCCTATCGAACGGATGTTCCCATCGACCGCAAGCGCCGGAAATGGACAACGGCCAAAAGGCGCCGGATCCGTTCTCGGCGCCGCAGCCGCAGTTGTTCGCCCTGCTCATCGAAGGCATCCTCGGCGGTAGATTGGAATGGGGTCTCGTCGTTCTCGGCGTACTGATCGCCTTGGCGATGGAACTGGCAGGCGTGGCGGCGCTGCCGTTCGCCGTCGGTATGTATCTGCCGCTGAGCGCCTCCTCGCCGATCTTCGTCGGCGGTATGCTCCGTTGGTTGTCGGATCGCCTGCGTGGCAAATCCGCTTCGGAGTCCGAGACGGAAACCAGTCCGGGCGTGCTGCTGTCCAGCGGCTACATCGCCGGCGGAACGCTGTGCGGCCTTATTATCGCTTTCTTCGTGTTCTTGCCGGATCGCTTCAATAAAGCTCTGGATCTAAGCGGGCATATGGGCACCCTCGATCCGAGAATCTCGGCGCTGGGGATGTTCCTGATCCTGGCGGCTATTTTGTTGGTGATCGGAACGCGCAAGGCTCCTGCGGACAACAGTGCAAATGAGGCGAACCGGCAGCGTTAGCTGCCGGGTGGTGTAGCAGCTTGTACCCGGCAGCTAACGCTGCCGGTTCGCCAGTCTCGGCGATATTTATTTCAACGGAGAGGACTTTTGCCATGAAACTGCTGATTTTGCTGATCCTGATCGCGGCCGTTTCGCTATTCGCCGCGCCCGTGGTTTACGGCGATGAGGGCATGTGGCTATTCACCAATCCACCGCGCCAACACCTCAAGAAAAAATACGACTTCGACGCTACGCCCGAATGGCTCGAACACGTCCAGAAATCGTCGGTGCGTTTCAATAGCGGCGGTTCCGGCTCGTTCGTCTCGCCCCGCGGCTTGGTGATGACCAATCACCATGTTGGCGCCGACTGCCTGCAGAAGATGGGCAGCAAGGAACACAATTACCTGCGCGATGGTTTCCATGCGCGGACTCAAGCCGAGGAGCGCAAGTGCGACGATCTGGAATTGAACGTCCTTATGAGCATCGACGACGTGACGGAGCGCGTCCAAGCGGCGGTCAAAGCGAATCTGCCCCCGGACAAGGCGTTCGCCGCCCGCCGTGCCGTCATGGCCGAGATTGAAGCGGAATCGACCAAAAAGACCGGCCTGCGCAGCGACGTGGTGACGCTCTATCAGGGCGGACAATATCACCTTTATCGATTCAAAAAGTACACGGATGTTCGTCTCGTCTTCGCTCCGGAGAAGCAAATCGCTTTCTTCGGCGGCGATGCCGATAACTTCGAGTATCCCCGCTACGATCTCGACGTGTGCTTTTTCCGCGCCTACGAGAACAACAAACCGGTGCAGCATCGAGCATTATTTGAAGTGGAGCAAAGCCGGAGCGAAGGAGGACGAATTGGTGTTCGTCTCCGGCCATCCCGGCCGCACCACACGCCTGGCGACGCTGGCCGAATGGGACTATCTGCGCGACATCGGCTATCCGTTTCTTCTTCAACGGCTCAATCGCTGGGAGGTGCTGTTGAAGGCGTTCAGCGGCCGCAGTGAAGAGAATGCTCGGCAAGCGGAGGAACTGTTGTTCGGCGTGCAGAACAGCCGTAAGGCGCGCGTTGGCGGTTTGGCCGCTCTGCTCGATCCGCAGTTGATGGCCCGCAAGAAGGAGCAGGAAAAAAGGCTGCGCGCCAAGGCTAAGGAAGATGACACCCTCAAGGACGCGCGCGCGCCTGGGAGCGCATCGCCAAGGCGCAGAAAGATCCGTGCCGAGAACATCCGCAAATACACTTTGCTCGAAGCCGGCGCTGGCTTCAACAGCGAGCTATTCGTCATCGCCCGCACAATGCTCCGCGCCGCCGAGGAGAAAGCCAAGCCGAACAGCCGTAGACTCCGCGAGTTCCGCGAGTCCAATCTCGAATCGCTGGAGTTTCAACTCTTTTCAGAAGCGCCCATCTACGACAATTACGAGAAGGTCAAATTGACCGACGCCCTGACGTTTTTGGCCAACGAATTGGGAGCGGACAATCCGCTGGTGAAAAAAGTGTTGGCCGGCAAATCGCCGTCGGAACGCGCCTACGAAGTGGTCAGCGGCACGAAACTGAAGCAGGCCGCACTGCGCAAGAAGCTCTACAAAGGCGGCAAAGAAGCCATCGACAACGCCAAGGATGCCATGATCGAACTGGCTCGTCTCGTCGATCCCGAAGCGCGGGCCGTACGCAAGGTCATCGAGAGCGAGGTCGAGGAAGTGCAGCGGCAAGCCTACGGCGAAATCGCCAAGGTCCAGTTCGCCCTGGAAGGCACCGGCACCTACCCCGATGCCACTTTCACGCTGCGGCTGGCGTTCGGCCAGGTCAAAGGTTACGAGGAAGACGGCAAGCACGTCCCCTTTGAGACGACCTTCGCCGGCATGTACAAGTGGTCGGCGGAACACCACAACCGCGAGCCGTTCGATCTGCCGCCGCGCTGGGTCAAGAGAAAGGACAAACTGAATCTCAAAACGCCGTTGAATTTCGTTTGCACCGCCGACATCATCGGCGGCAACTCCGGCAGTCCGGTTATCAATCGGCAGGCGGAAGTAGTGGGATTGATCTTCGATGGCAACATCCAGTCGCTGGCGTTGGATTTCGCCTACAGCGACGAGCAGGCCCGCGCCCTGTCGGTCCATTCGGCCGGCATCATTGAAGCGCTGCGCAAGGTCTACGACGCCGAGGAACTGGCCAACGAGTTGACGCGCCGCTAACTTTTTGCCAGCCCGCGGCGCCAGCAAGGGACGCCCTTGCCGGCGCCGCGGGCTGGCGAACCACGCCGATATTACTCCTCCTAGAGCAGCGCTTGTATCAAAATCACACAATTCTTTCGGGCCGTACTTCCGACCACCTTTTCGATGTTATTCCTAACCCTCTCTTCTCTTGTAGGTTAGGGCAAATCTTTTTCCGCTGCGTTTCCGGCATGCCGCTTGCTAAAAGTAAAAGTGTTATCTCGTCCCCTGTTGTCTTAAGCGGAACGGAGAGGACACATGGACAGATAACATAGTTTACATATAATTTTGTTAGAATGCGCCGGCAGCGCGGCTGGCTCCCGCCGAACGAACTCTCTGCGGTCCCTCAATTCGCCTCGCTCTTTCCGTGGATCGATTGAGACGTTGTCGGGACGTCCCAAGGTTTTCAGCGACTAAGGAGACCGTTGATGAGTTTCACGAGCCGGCTGTTTAGCGGCTTCCTTCTTTTTGCCGCGCTACTGGCGATCTTGGCCAGCATGTCCATCGAGCGATTAGCCGAGTGGTATGCGCCCAGGGATTCCTTTGGCAATCGCATCTCTCTGTTGGCGGAGCAGCGCAAGCGCGAGCGGCTGGAACGCGCTCTGCAAGCGACGCAGGAACGCGAAAACAACAAGGAGATCGTCGTCGAAGAACTGATAAACGGCGAAATGAACTTGTTCGAGGCGGCAGCCTGGTTCCGCTTGATTCATGAAGCTCCGCAATCGTGGCCCGACCCTTGCCATCCGCGTCCGCGACATGACGACGGCGAACGCTGGTGCCGCCTCGTCATCAACTACACCAGCAATAGGGTTCGCTACGAGCAATCGGCCAGCCAGGCCGACGTTCTGCGTCAACGCTGGGAAACGGCCCTGCACGAACAACTCGATCATCACGGCGGCGTAAAACTGCCGGGATGATCGTGTGGAGGGAAGCAAGGCGCTCTCCTCCCCTTTACCTCTCGATCCTCTTCGGCACCGGCCCGGTAGCGAACGGCCAATCGGTCGGCTGATACTCGATCGCCAGATGCGGCGTCTCGATGCGGCGATGCTTCTCGGCCTTGCTCGTCATGAGCGCATCGAGAATGCCGGTCGTCAAGAGAGTGCGCTCGACCGGATACGGCGCGTGGCCCGTCTGCATCATCGAATCGATGGCCTTGACCAGAAAAGCGAAGTGGCCGAACGGATCGGGCTGCTGCAAGTAGAAGTGCGTCGAGACGAGTTTGTCCGCGCCTTGGAGCCGTCCGGCGAAGGTGAAGGCGCCGCCGTCGCCCTCGTGGATCCAACCGTTGGGCATAGTCACCGCCGCCTGGAAGCCATCGCGGTATTCGATGAGGAATACAGCGGCATCCTTGGCTTTCCGCGTTGCTTCGCGGATGTCTGTCTTGGCGTGGGCCGGCACACGCGCCAGGGCCGCATCCAGCAGCGGCTTGGACCAACGGCCGTTGTCGAGCGCCTCCCACATTGCCCGGCCTTGCAGACACTGCACGGCCTTGACGCCGGTTTCACCGCCTTTGCGGCGCTCGGCCATGCACTGCAACCCCTCCAAAGCATGAAAGCCGTAGGCTTCCAAAGAAGAGTAGCCGACCTGCACCGCCTCGATCAGCGGACAATTTTTCGGTAATTTCAGTTCCGGACGGCGCCACGCCAGCGGAATCGACGAGCCGGCCAAAAACGGCACGAATAATTCGCGCGACTTGTCGTACATCCACTTGGCGTCGGTCCACGTCGCTGACAAGTGCTTGTCACTGAAGACGGGAACGGTTTTCTTCGTTTTTTCAAAGACACGACAGACCTCCGCGAAGAAACGGCGGCGCGGATAGAGGGTTTGTCCCTTGGCGTTTTTCGGATAATCGCCGTGTTCGCCGATGCACAGAACGCCCTCGACGGCCAGCTTGTCGCCCCCCAGCGTCAACGCTCCTTCGATGGTGCGATGGATCGTGAAGACGTGCTTTTTCGCCAGTGCGCGGCTCATGTCCTTGTCCGGCGTTTGATCGACATACATCGCTACGAGTTTCAGGTTCGGCCCGGCGCCGCCGTCGTGGTTGTAACCTTCGAGAATCTTGCCGACGATGACATCGGCGTGCGACCAACGGGTGTAGACGGTGACGATAGCGGCGACTTTTTTGGGTTGGGGCATGGCATCCTCTCTATGTTTTGCCGTGAAAGGCGAACCGGCAGCGTTAGCTGCCGGGTACACCGCCCCCTACCCGGCAGCTAACGCTGCCGGTTCGCCATTTGATGTAGTTTCGGAAACTCTTTCGATACGATCATCTCGAACTCCCCGCTCTTCTTGCGCACCATGCGCACGCTCGCTCCTTTGTTCGCTTCAATGATTTTCATGCCCTTTTCCGCTCCCAAGACGGCGGCCACCTTCGTCAAACTGTCTGCCTCGATCCCCTTGCGCGCCACCACCGTCACGCTCATGCGTCCCAAGAGTCCAATACCCGTTCGCGGATCGACAATGTGCGAATAGCGCTTACCGTCGATCTCGACGAACTGCTCGGCGTCGCCGGACGTGGACACGGCGGCATGATGCAAAATCGAGCCGCCCCGGATCTTTCTCGCCGGGCAGTGTGGCGATGGCGATTCTCCAACCGTCGGCGCCGGCCGGCGGGCCGCTAACGGCGATATCGCCGCCGGCCGCCACTAAAGCCCGGTCGATGCCGTGTTTTTGCAGCACGGCCAGCGCCTCATCGGCGGCGTAGCCCTTGGCGATGCCGCCGAGATCGAGTTGCATGCCGGCTTTGAGCAGCTGCACCGTCTGCTTGTCCTTGTCGAGCCGGACATTCCGCCAGTCCACGAGCGCTCGCGCCGCGGCCAATTTTTCGGCGTCGGGGAGCTTGCGCAGTTTGCGGGCTGTGCGCCACAGTTTGACGACGGGACCGACCGTCACGTCGAAAGCACCACTGGATTGGCGAGACACTTCTTGCGCCCGGCATAGAACAAAGAACAGTTCCTTGCTAACCGGCTCAGGGGGTCCGCCGGCTTTATCGCAAAGGCGCATCAATTCGCTGGTTTTATCGTAGTCGCTCATGGTAGCATTGAGGGATGCGATGCGAGCGAAAGCGTCTTTGGCTGCCTTGCCCGCCGCGTCCGGATTCGCAGCGTAGACGATGATGCGGAACCGCGTGCCCATGTGCGGCTCGGTGAAGGTGTGGCGCGTCAGGGCCGGCTCTGCTCCGCACAGCAGCGCCACAGCCAAAATGGCGAGCAAACGGGCACGCATAGGTGGATCTCCCCGAACGATACTTTTCGGCAACTTTGTGGAGTCTATCACAGATGAGGCGGTTGTTACAGTTTTCGGTGTTCCTCGCGGCTTGCCTCTTGATGCTGGTAATGTGGCGCGGCGGCGACGCCCCCGAGGCCGCACCGGCTCGCGGCGAAGCGCCGCCCAACGGACACAAGGCGTACACCCAGGCCATTCCCGGCACGAATGTCAAATTCGACATGGTGCCGATCCCCGGCGGCGAGTTCATCATGGGCAGCCCCGCCGGCGAGAAAGATCGCAAGGACGATGAAGGACCGCAGCATGCCGTCAAGATTCGTCCCTTCTGGATGGGCAAGTACGAAGTAACATGGGATGAGTTCGATCTGTATTGGCGTGCCAAGCCGGGCCAGAAAGAAGACAAGGAGCCGGATGATCCCAAGGACGCCGATGCTGTCACGCGACCGACGCCGCCCTACGCGGATGAAACCTTCAAAAAAGGCCGCGAGGGGCATCCCGTCCTCGGCATCACCTGGCATGCGGCCATGCAGTATTGCCGTTGGCTGTCGATGAAGACCGGAAAAGTGTACCGTCTGCCGACCGAGGCCGAGTGGGAGTACGCTTGCCGGGCCGGCACCAAAACGGTTTATTTCTTCGGCGACGATGCCAAGCAGCTGGGCGATTACGCCTGGTTCGCGGACAATGCGGATGAGAAAACGCACAAAATCGGCAGCAAGAAACCCAATCCGTGGGGTCTGTACGATATGTACGGCAACGTCTCGGAATGGTGTCTCGATCGCTACAAGAAGAACGCCTACGCCGGCTTGGCGATGGACAAAGCGGTGCTGTCGCCGGTGCATCTTCCGGGCGAGGAGCGCTATCCCAATGTAGTGCGCGGCGGCTCATGGGGCGATGAGGCCAAGGACTGTCGCAGTGCCACGCGCCTAGCCTCGGAACACGATTGGCTGCGACAAGACCCGCAACGGCCACAAAGCATCTGGTGGATGACCGACGGCGATTTTGTCGGTTTTCGTGTTGTACACGCCGTCGAGGAACAGGACAATTTGAAGAAGTTTCGTTCGCGTATCACCCGGCAGAGTCCGGATGAATAATGGGTGAGTTTTTTCGATTAGCGTTTCTCGCGCGTTCAACATGGTGCGGGCGCGTGAGGATCGATCCTTGGGCACCAGTGAGAGACATGACATGAGCGAGCAAAGCAATCGTCCCAGCAGCGCCACCCGGCGCGACTTTTTGAAAACGACGGCGGTGGCAGCGGGTACCGCCGCAGTTACGCAGCTGAGTCTTTCGGCCGTTCACGCGGCCGGCAGCGATCAGATCAAGGTCGGCATTGTCGGCTGCGGCGGACGCGGCAGCGGCGCCGGCGAAGACGTGCTTCGCTCCGCCAAGGGCGTCACCATCCACGCCCTCGGCGATGTCTTCCAGTTCCAGGTAGACGGTACGCGCAACCGTCTGACCCGCTTCACGCAAAGCGCAAGCAACAAGATGGGCAACACCGTCGATGTCGAAGGCCGCTGTTTCAGCGGCCTGGACGCCTACAAGCAGGTAATCGACAGCGGCGCCAACTACATCGTGTTGGCCACTTCGCCAGGCTTCCGGCCCATCCATCTGCAAGCGGCCGTCGCCGCCGGCAAGAACATTTTCACCGAGAAGCCCGTCGGCGTGGACGGACCCGGCATCCGCAAGGTACTCGACGCCTACGAGGAGGCCCAGAAGAAAGGTTTGCACATCGCCGCCGGCACGCAACGCCGCCATGAGATGCCTTATTTGGAGACGATGAAACGCATCCACGATGGCGCCATCGGTGACATTGTCGGCGGTCGCGGCTACTGGATGCAGGGCATTTTGTGGGCGCGCGATCCCAAGCCGGAAATGACCTCCGATGTCGCCAAGCAAATCTGGAATTGGTACAACCATACCTGGCTTTGCGGCGATCACATCGTCGAGCAACACGTTCACAACCTCGACGTGCTCAACTGGGCCATCGGCACGCATCCGGAGAGCGCTGTCGGCATGGGCTTCCGCACGCGCAACGATCCGCGCTTCGGCTCCATCTACGACTTCTTCGCCATCGATTTCGCTTATCCCAAGGGCGTTCACGCCTTGAGCATGTGCCGGCAAATCAGCAATTGCAAGAGCGAAGTCGGCGAATATCTGGTCGGCACCAAGGGCATGTGCCACGTCAATGCTTATACCATCAACGGCAAGCGCGTCGCCGGTCGGGGCGGCAACAATCCTTATGTGCAGGAACACACCGACTTGATCGGTAGCATCCGCACCGGCAAGCCGCTCAACGAGTTGAAGCAGGTGGCCGAGAGTACGCTGACGGCCATCATGGGCCGTATTTCGGCGTACACCGGCAAGGAAGTTACCTGGGACAAGGCGCTCAACTCGCAAGAAGATACCATGCCCAAGGGTCTGACGCTGGACATGAGCTTGGCGACGGCGCCCTTGGCCATCCCCGGTAAGACGCCGTTGATTTGATCGGTGTAGAGTTACTAGCCCGGAGCGCTAGCGACGGGCCGCGCGATCCCGTCGCTAGCGCTCCGAGCTAGTAACTCTTTCTGTTAATGCCTCTTGGGAGAAGCATGACATGAGCGAGCAAAGCGATCATCTTCGCCGCGCCACGCGGCGCGACTTTTTGAAAACGACGGCGGCGGCAGGCGTCGCCGCTGCCGCCACGCAGTTGAGTCTTCCAGCCGTTCACGCGGCGGGCAGCGATGTCATCAAAGTGGGCCTGATCGGCTGCGGCGGCCGCGGCAGCGGCGCGGCGGAGAATGTGCTGTCCGCCGCGCCGGGCGTCAAAATCACAGCCGTGGGCGAGGTTTTCCCTAAACCCATCAAGGAGATCCGTGGGTTTCTGACGAAAATCGCCGAGAAAAAGGAGATCAAGGATCGCGGCAACAAGGTCGATCTGCCGGAGTCACGCTGCTTTTTGGGACTAGACGCCTACGAAAAGGTGATTAACTGTCCCGAAGTCAACTACGTCATTCTGGCGACGCCGCCCGGCTTCCGCCCCCTTCATCTGGAAGCAGCTGTCGCCGCCGGCAAGACCATCTTCGCCGAGAAGCCGGTCGGTGTGGACGGACCGGGCATCCGCAAGGTACTCAAGGCTTACGAGGAGGCTCAGAAGCAAGGTCTGCACATTGCCACCGGCACGCAGTGCCGCCATCAACGCGGCTATCTGGAGACGATGAAACGCATTCACGACGGCGCCATCGGCGAACTGGTCGGCGGCCGCGCCTACTGGAACCAAGGCACGCTCAAGAAGCGCCTTCGCAAGCCCGGCCTAAATAACGTCGCCTACCAGATCAACAACTGGTACGCCTTTCTCTGGCTGTGCGGCGACCACATCGTCGAACAGCACGTCCATAACCTCGATGTACTCAATTGGGCCTTCCGCTCTCATCCTGTCAAGGCGGTTGGCATGGGCTACCGCGCCGGCGCCCAGGGCTATGGCGGCATCTTCAACTTCTTCGCCATCGATTACGAATATCCTCAGGGCGTCCACGCACTGAGCATGTGCCGTCAGCTCAGTGACTGCGCCATCGAAGTCGGCGAACACCTCGTCGGCACCAAGGGCATGAGCCACGTCAATGTCTACGACCTCAACGGCAAGCGGTTATTCACCGACAAGGAGCGGAGACAGCACGTCAATCCCTATGTGCAGGAACACACGGATCTGATTGAAAGCGTCCGTTCCGGCAAGCCGCTCAACGAGTTGAAGAACGTGGCCGAAAGCACGCTGACGGCCATCATGGGCCGTATGTCCGCCTACACCGGCAAGGGGGTCACATGGGAGAAGGCGCTGAACTCGCGCGAGGATACGATGCCCAAGGATTTGACGCTGGACCTGATTTTGCCGGAGCCGGAGATGCCCATGCCCGGCAAGACGCCGTTGGTTTAGTGGTTAGCGACGCTTCGCAGAAGCGTCGAAGTCCGCCGACGCTTCTACGAAGCGTCGCTAACCGCTTATTTATTCTCGTATTTCCGCAGAATCTCTTCGCGCGGCACGCTGGCGATGGCCTCGAAACCGCCCGACAGAATCATGTCGGCCAACTTGCCGGCATCGCGGAAGTAGCGGTCGCTCGGCCGCTTGCCCGTCAGTTTGCGGCGCAGATCCTGACAGAGCATGTCCGCCGCCGCCAATGACGCTTCCTTGCCCTGTCGGTGGCCCCATAGCGCCGTCACCAGGATGACAACATTATCCTGAATGCGCTGCGACAGCTCCGCCATGCGGCACTGCCGATCGGCGAGTTTGAGTTGATATTTCTCCATCGCTTTTGTCACTTCGCCGCGCAGCCGGCTGAAGTTGTCCAGCGCGAAATCGACGTGATCGCTCAGTCGTTTGTCCATGCCCGGCACCTGCTGACGATCGCGCGGCGCCAACATTTGAGCGACTTTCCAGCGAGCATAAGGAGCTAATTGCTTGCGCAGCTTCCAGGCATGCAATGGATTCATCGGATTGGGATTCTTCATGCCCAGGCGTTGCACCGCTTTGCCGATCGGCTCGAAGAAGCGCTTGCCGTGTTCCTTGACCAACGATTTGAAGAAGGCCATGCCGAGCATCTCGCCTTCGCCTTCGTAGATGCACGGGGCCAGGAAATCGTAGACGTTGTCGCCGAAAAGATGGCCCTTGAGGAACGAGCGTCCGCCGTGCGTCTTCATGAACAGTTCGATGGCCGCTTCTTTCATGGCTTCGCTGCCGAAAATCTTGGCGATGATGCACTCCATCTCGCCGCGATAACCTTCGTCGATGAGCCATGAACTCCAGGCGACGAGGGCATCCGCGCCGGCGATGAGGGCGGCCAAACGGGCGATGCGGCGTTTGACCAGTTCGCGCTTGGCGATGGCTTCGCCGTAAGTGCGGCGAAACTCGGCCCACGGCAGCATGTTGGCCAGCATGACGCGCATGCTGCCCGCCGCCCCGGCGCACAGCGACACGCGCCCCAGATTCAGACCGTGATAGGCGATGGTCAGACCGTCGCCGACGGGCGGTTTGAGCAGATTGTCTTTGGGCACGCGGAAGTTCGTGAAGCGCAGACCGTTATTGTAAGCGTGGCGCAGAGCGTACAGGCCATAGGGTACGACCTGGAAATGCTCGTTTTCCTCGCGGCAGATCGACGACGAGAACGGCCGGCTTGCCGTCGATCAACACGACGAGGCCGGCGGTGCGGCCGGGGACGACGTTGGTGATGAACAGTTTCTCGCCGTTGACAACGTAATCGTCTCCTTCAAGGATCGCTGTTGTCCGCAAAGCGGTGAGGTCGGAGCCGGCGCCCGGTTCGGTCAGCGCGAAACCGGACAACGCCTGCCCGTTGGCCAACTTGGGCAGAAAGCGTTCTTTTTGTTCCGGCGTGCCGAAAGTGCGCACCGGATCGACGGCACCGATGCAGCCGTGGATCGATGCCATGCCGGCGATCATGGCGTCCTGGGTCGCCATGTGCGTGAGAAAATTGCTGAAGCGCGCGAACGGTGCGCCCTGGCCGCCGTAGCGTTGATCGATGAGCATGCCCCAATAGCCGGCGCCGGCCAACTCTTGCAACGTCTCCGGTGAGACTTTGCCTTTCTCATCGTGGATTTTGTCTTCGCCGCGACGGCGGCGGACAATATCCAATGAGGCTTGCATGCTGCGATCGCACGGCGCGGACGCCGCCAGCGGCGGCGGCGCGAACAACTCCAGCGGTACTTGTCCGTCCCAGACCGCCCGATGAATGGGGCTGTTGGCCGTCTGATACTGCGGCTTGAACAGCGACTCGACCTGTTCGTCGGCTTTGTCCACCGCTCCGGTACGGCGCGCTTCCTCTTCGGTCTTGCCGCCCAGCCGCAACGCGGTTTCGGCAAAGCTCTGTTGTTCGCGATCCGCTGGCGTGGCCGTACTCATGATTGTCCTCCGCCTTGTGCTTGAGAAAACCGTTCGCCGACTATGGCCATTGTTGTACACCATCCTCTTTATTCATTCTACGCAAGAACAATTGTTGCCGATGAATCGCGCGGCGGCTCCGCGCCGGCAAGGCACGCAGACCTTGCGCGTTGTGACGACTCCGGCATAAACGGGAAAGCAGGTACATCGAGATCCTTTCGCTCTCAGAGCCGGTAGAATAATACGGATTCTGCCGGCCTCTCGGCGCGAGGATTGTTTGGAACGCGACGCTTCGTATGACATAATGGAATGATGGAATTGTATTAGCTCTCCACGCCATGACGATTCTGATAAGAGGACAGTTTACGATGTTCACCCTCGATAACATGCGGACTTTGCTTCGCGCACGGCCGTTCGTGCCGTTTCGCTTGTGGCTCAGCGATGGCGGACACATCAATGTTCGCAGTCCGGAGTTAGTGCTTCCGGGCCGGCACTACGCCATCATCGGTTTGCTCGATCCCCATGCTATCGAGGAAGATTTCGACCGGCACGCCGTGGTTTGGTACATGCACGTCACGCGCTACGAAGGGTTGACGCCGGGTGCCGCGCCGTTGGCCTCGCCTGGCGAACCACCCTCCGGCGCACCAACCCCAGCGGCGGGAAGTTGAGTGACGCCGTTATTCTGATTTACTCCCAGCGCGAATGGTTCCCTACAGAAGAGGATAAATCTTTATGCGATCATTTTTTGTATCTTAGCGGCGTAGCGGTGCTTGTTTTGGCGAGCGCGGCATCCTTTGCTTCCGCGCAGTTCGCGCCGAGCATCCCCCCTGTGACCGACAGTCCGCTACCTCTGACGCAAAGCATGCCCGATCTACCGCTGCCCACGGTTGTGCCGCCGCCCGCTATCGTGCCGGTTCGGCCCATGACGGTCAGCGAGTTCGTCTCCTCGTTCAAGCCGCTGCCGGGCAAGTATGAAGTGCTGCTTATTCATCCGAAGACCTGCTGTCCGGTCAAGGTATGCTTCGCACTGCCGCCCGGCTGTATCTGCAAGGTGCGCGTCAACGGACACAAGATCGTCTTCGATTACAAGTGTCAACATGATGTCGTGATTCGTTTCCTGCACAGCGGCAAAGTGTGGGTGCGCGGCTGAGACGAATGGGGAGAAATTGGCAATGGCCACGGATGACTTGACGGCTTATCGGGAGGCGGCGTGCGAGGCGGCGCGGCGAGGAGCGGCTATATTGGAAGACTGGCGCAGCCGTTTCCAAGTCCGCGAGAAGGGCCGCTTCGATCTCGTCACCGACGCCGATCTCGCTTCGCAGCGAGCCATTTCTTCTTATCTGCTCGAGCGCTTTCCCGATCACGCTTTCCTCGGCGAGGAAGAAGTGCCTCGAAAACACGGCCCGCCGCCGACTCGCCGCCAACGTGGATTTGCGATCCACTCGACGGCACCACCAATTACGTCCACGATTGTCCGCTGTATTGTGTATCCATCGGTCTGCAAGTCGCCGGTGAATTGGTCGTCGGCGCGATCCTCGATCCGCGGCAAAACGAGTTATTCGTCGCCGCCAAGGGACAGGGTGCATGGCTCGGTTCGCGTCGCTTGCGCACCAGCCAGACAACGAGCCTGGAGGAAGCGCTCTTGGCCACGGGCTTTCCGCCAGACTTGCGCGGTCAAGAGCGAGCGCTGGAATGGTGGCGTTATTTCTCACTGCGGGCACGATCGCTGCGCCGCACCGGCTCGACGGCGCTCAACCTGGCGTATCTCGCCGCCGGGCGTTTCGATGGTTATTGGGCATTCGACAATCGTGTCTGGGACGTGGCCGGCGGCGTGGTGCTGGTGCGCGAGGCTGGCGGCGTCATCACCAATGTCGATGGCACGCCGTTCGATCCGTACACGCCGGACGGCGTCGCCAGCAATGGCCCCCTGCATCCGCTGCTGCTCGAAGCGCTGCGCGGCAAGCCGCATTGATCGTTCGACGATTGCCAATCACGGCCGCTCCGGAGGGGGCGTTCCTCCTTCTTCCATCTCGCGGAGCAATTCGTCCGCCATCTTCAGCGCCTGCCGCAAGCGCGGGACGAGATTGCGGCGCGGCGGCGCAGCCGGTCGAGTAGCGGCGGCTGCCCCAACCTGGATGGACACCGCCGTCAACTTACCTTTGCGCGACTCGGTCTTCACCGTCACCGACTCGCCTTCCTTCAAGTCATCGAGAGTGATCTTTTTACCGTCGCGCGTGATGGCCGTCTCTTCCGGCACGGCGATGATTGTCTCTGTTTCCGGCCCCTTGGCGCCAGGACCGATAAGGACCACTTCTCGATCGGTCAAGCCGATGCGTTGGAGCGTGCCGGCCACGCCTTCGCCTTCCTTCGGCGGCAGCTGCCGGCCGCGCGGCCGGTTGGGGTTGGACCAGCTTCATCAAGCCGAGCGAGCGAATCATCTGCGCCACCGGCTTGCCGTCGCGCTGCTCGAAGACGACGCGAATGCGCTGATTCGGCGTCAGATCGCTAAGTGCCGCCGGCTGTCCGCCGATGACGATTTGCGTTTTGGCGTCGATCTTCACGTCGAGGACGGCTCCGCGCAGTGGCCGGCGCGTCTCGAGGCGAATCATTTTCTTGTCTTTGTCGATCTGAACGATGCGGCCGCGCGCCTCGTCGGCGGAAGCCGCCGTGATGAAGAGCAGTCCCATCGCCAAGCACAGAGAGATGCGCAGTTGCCTTCATAAGAACCTCTAACTTTTTGGCCCGCCCGCCGCGTCCACAAGAGACACCCTCGCGGACGCGGGCTGGTAATCCTTGCCGCACATCATTATAAGAGATTAGGCGGCAACTCCGATGCCGCAGCATTTGTCCCTTTTCTTGACGCTCTCTCTCCACTACCTAAAATAAACGATATGAACATGTTTCAGCGCGAACCTGCTTGCGGTCCCGGAGAGGACGCGGACGTTCGCCGCGCTCTGGAAGAGTCTGGCTGGCGCTACACGCGCCAGCGTGCGGCGGTGTTGGCGTACCTGCGCACGGCGCACGGCCATCCCACGGCGGAGCAGGTTTTCACCGCCGTGCGCCAGCACATTCCCAACATCAGCCTGGCCACGGTGTACAAGGCGCTGGAAGCCCTCGTCGATGCTCAGTCTGGCCAACCGCATCGCCGGCGATCACGGATCCGACGCGCTACGATGGCCGCAGCGAGCCGCACTATCATCTCCGCTGCCAGCACAGCGGCGAGGTCATCGATCTGCCGCTGCCCTACGATGCCGCTCTACTCGATAAACTCGATCCACAATTGGTGGACATGCTTCGCCGGCAAGGCTTTGAGATCACCGGGCATCGTCTGGAACTGGTTGGCCGATTTGTCGGCCCGGAGCGACAAGCACCCGGCAGCTAACGCTGCCGGTTCGCCGGCGAACGGCGATTTTCTTGTATCATTTTTCCGGCAAGCTATATTTGGACAACAAAACGGGCATCCATCATTGGATGATGCGCGGTCGTTTTGAAAATACAAACGTCCACTCGCGTCCGTTACGTTCCGGAGAGAATTGATTCCAGCGCGTGGCCCAGAGTGCTTGTTCGTCCATCTCAGGGGGAGGTATCGACTATGTTTCGCAACCTGTTGAAAACGCGTCTTGGCGGAGAAAGCCGTCGGACGGTTCGACGCTCCCGCTCGTCCATCCCACTGTGCCTTGAGGAGTTGGAGACGCGGCTGACGCCCAGTACCACTGTCGTCACCGATACCAGCGCCAGCATCCAAATTATTCCGAACTATTTTGCCTTCACGGTGACGGAGCAAGTGACGGCGACGGTGACGATGCAATCGCCGCCTTCGGGAACTCCTAACGCTTCCGGGACGGTGTTCTTTAATCTGAACAATCAGCAACAACAGGCCCAGCTGAACAGCAACGGTCAGGCCACGGCCTCCTTCACGCTGCCGCTCTTGGCCCTGTTCGCCAGCCAGGAATTAACGGCGCAGTACGCCGGCGCCTCGATCACATCGCCCTCCGACATCACTTACCAAGCAAGCACCTTCAATGCTCCGCTGTATTTGAACTTTTACAATTTGCTGTTCCCCGCCAACGTCACCTTCAATTCGCCTTCGACGCAGTCGAGCGGCTCCTCCGGGCTGCCGCCGTATAACACGGCCCAAGGAGAGACGGACAGTTTCGGCCAGGTTAGTTTCCATTATGTCGATCCGGGAATCATCACCAGCATCGAGGCGTTCGGTCAGACTTATTCCGGCAGCTTCGGCTCGCAGTCCACGAGTAGCGGCGCCAGCACGAGGGATTTTATCTCTTGAAGCTACCGGACGCACTTTCCGAGCGGGGGCGTCAGCCCCCCGAGTCTTCACTCGGGGGGCTGACGCCCCCCGCTCGGAAAGTACGTCTGGTCGTTCTTACATCACCGCCGCGCCATCCGTCGCCGCGCAAACATAAAGGACGGGTTTGATTCCCGTCGCCGCCTGATAGCTCGCCGCCGTCGTGGATGCGAACGATTCCGCCTGCTCCGCGTGAACCAGCGCAACGGCACAGCCGCCGAAGCCGGCCCCCGTCATGCGGATGCCCAAACAAGCCGGATGCACTCGACCGCACTCCACCATGACATCCAGCTCGCGGCTCGATACAGCGAAATCGTCGCGAAACTTAGGTGACTGGCGTTCATCAGCCGGCCCACGGCGGCAGCGTCGCCGCTACGCATCGCTTGCGCCGCCTGCAAGGTGCGCTCGTTCTCGCTGATGACATGCCAGGCCCGGCGGCGCGTGAGGTCGTCGAGCCGGCCGCACTCCGCCGCGAAACGCGCCGCCGACACGTCGCGCAGAGCGGATACGCCGAACAGACGCGCGGCGGATTCACACTGCTCGCGCCGCTCGTTGTACGCCGAATCCACCAAGCCGCGCCGCGTCGCCGTGTCCAACACAACCACCGTGGTCCCTAGCGGAAACGGCACCGCCTCGGTGTGCAACGAACGGCAATCGATGAGCAGGGCATGTCCGGCGCGGCCGGCGGCGGAAATCATCTGATCCATGATGCCGCAGCGCACGCCGACCCATTCGTTCTCGGCGCGCTGCCCCAGCCGCGCCATCGTCGCCGGTTCCCAAGGCAGATCCGACACGGCGGCGAACGCTCGCGCCACGGCCAACTCCAGCGCCGCCGAGGACGACAAACCGGCGCCGACCGGCACATCACCCGCGATGACGCCTTCAAAGCCGTGCAGCGCGTGGCCGGCTTGTTGCAAGACCCACGCCACGCCCTTGACGTATTCGACCCAGCCGCCGCTGCCGCGCGAGTCCATCCAGAGCAAACGTCGCCGTGTCGGCGAAGTCGAGCGAGTGAACCAGTACCCGGCGATCATCGCGCGGACGCAGAGCGATCCACACGGCGCGATCGATGGCCAACGGCAGCACGAAACCCTCGTTGTAATCGGTGTGTTCGCCGATGAGGTTGACGCGGCCGGGAGCGCGGACCACCAAAGACGGCGGCGCTGGGAAATAGCGTTGAAACGCCTGTTCGAGGAACGCCTTGCCGTAACCGCCGGATGAAATGCTCACGCGCTGCCGCCTTTCCTTTTGTCGATGCGGTGATTGTATCATGCCGCTACATCCCATCCCTAACGGTTTCGGCTCGGATGGTGTAAAATAATAATCATGTCCTCCGAACGACCCAATCAGACGCTCGCCGACTACGTCGCCCTGGCGATCAGTCCCACCCTCATCATGGGGTCGCAAGAGGCTGACACAGGGATGGAAACCGATGCCGCCTTTGACCGATCCACGAATTCTGGCTTGCATCAAGCAAGTATTGCGGAACTGGCACGTCACGGATTATGTGACATGGAAAGATGTTGCGCGCGATTGGGTAGGGCAGCATCTGGAGCCGCTGTCCCCGCGCAACATTGCCCGAATCCTGTACGAGTACGTCCACCATGGCGGGGGCATCGATCAAGTCCGCGAGCATCGCCCGGAGTGGAGCGACCGCGATTTTCACTATGATTTTCGCGTTCCCATCGGTGGGCGTGTCATCTATATTGAAACGGTCCTTGTGGACGATGATCCAACGGACCCAACGATTCATGTCGTGAGTATCCACGATGCCTGAACAGCAAGCCTTGACCGCTGATTCGCGGATTGGTCCGCGGCCTTTTCCCTGGCACTGCCCGAAATGCCGCAAAAAGGAAGTGCGACCCGCCGTCATTTCCTATCGTTGCGACATGGCTCACGATGGCCGACTGCATACGGTACTAGTGCCGGATTTGACCGTGCCGCGCTGTGGCCATTGCGGCGAGTTCGTTTTCAACGATGCCGCCGAGGCGCGCATCCGTCGTGCCCTGCGGATGCAGCTGCGTTTGCTGACGCCTGACGAAATCCGCGCCGCCCGCACCGCCTTGGGGTTGAGCGAGAAAGACCTCGCGGATCGTTTGGGCGTGGCCGAGGCCGCCATCGCGCGCTGGGAAACGGAATCGCAAATCCAGTCCCGCGCCATGGACAACTTGTTGCGCGTCTTCTTCGCGCTGCCCGAAGTGCGCTCGGTTCTCCTCGGAGGCAATCAAGATCCCCATCTCGGCTGTAGTATTCCATTGGCCCAAACCGAATAGTATTCATGTCCTCCGAACGACCCAATCAGACGCTCGCCGACTACGTCGCCCTGGCGATCAGTCCCGCCCTCATCATGGGGTTGGTCGCCAGTCTGGTGTTCTTCCTCCTCAACGTGTTGTACGCCGGAGAATACGTCGAGCGTTTGCGATGGATTCTGTTCTTCTTCGTCTTCGGCGCCGTGCTGATCGCGCGCATGACCATGCTGGACGATACCAGCAGCCGGGCCGCTTTGTACGGCGTGCCGTTGGGGTTTCTCACCTGGCTGGGCATGCAGATGTTCGTCGAGTATCCGGCAAACGGCGCCCGCGAACTCAGCTTCCTCGTCAACGCCGGACTGATTGGCCTCGTCTGGTGGTGCGCCCATCGCCTGACGTGGGACTGCACCAACATCGACGAGGAAACCGACATCAACGCCGAAGGTTTGCTGCAAGCGGCGGGATTGGAAAACGAAGCCAAGAATGCCCACGTCATTGAGGAAGAGAAGCCGCCGTCCTCCGAAAGTTGGTGGCAGCGCTGGCGGCGCTACCGCGAGGAACGCGAGAAGAAACGGACATTGGGCGTCTGGGTTGTCTATTTCTCTCTGGCGGCGCTGCCGCTGTTCGGATTGGGGCAGGCGCTCATCGCCGCGGAAGATGTCGAGCGACGCCGCACATCGTTCTGGCTGATGATCGTCTACGTCGGCTGCGGTCTGGGACTGCTTTTGACGACGTGCTTTTTGAGTCTGCGCCGATATCTGCGTCAACGGCGGTTGCAAATGCCGCGCGCGATGACCGGCGTATGGCTGACGGCGGGCGGATTGCTCATCGCGGCGTTGCTGCTGCTCGGCGGCGTGCTGCCGCGACCGAACGCGGAGTATTCGTTGTTCTGCGCTGTCGGCGGCGAAGGCGCCCAAGCGCAATGCCTCGAAGTATGCCATGAAGGGCGACCGGCCCGGCGAGGGCGAAGGACGGCCCGGCGCCGACGATCCGCAAGGAAAAAAGAACGACGCCGATTCCGGCGGCGACAAGGGACAGCAGAAGGGCGAACGCGGGGCGGCGACGAAGAAAGGCGACAAAGGTTCGGGAGGCCGAGACGGCAAGTCGAGCCAGAACGGCGATAAACAGGGACGGAACAACGGGCAGGGTCAGAATCAAAACAAGGGCGATCCGCAATCCGGACGCGATCGGCCGGCGGAGAAGAACAACGGTAAGGACAAACAGGGCGGCGAACAACAAGCGCGGCTCTTCGGACAAAAGCGAACAGCGCTCGGACAAGGAATCGTCGGAGCGCGAGCGCTCCGGTTCCAATTCGTCCTCGAAGATGTCTCCCTCCGCTCTGCGAGATGTTGTCGGCAAGATCGCTCCCATCCTCAAATGGATTGTTTTCGCCATTCTCGGTTTAGCGGTGCTGTTTTTCCTGCTGCGTTCGGGATTACAGTTTTTGGCGAATTTCAGCGATTGGGCGCGGCGGCTGCTCGATTCGTTGCGGAACTTCTGGGCGAATCTGTTCGGCGGACGGCGGCGGACGGCCGAGGAAGACGAACAGGCCGAGCAAGAAGAGCCGAAGCTGCGCGAACGGCCGTTTGCCTCGTTTATCAACCCTTTCCTTGGCGGGCGGAGCGGCATGGCGGCGCCGGAGCTGATTCGCTACACCTTCGCGGCGGTGCAAGCGTGGGCGCGCGAGCGCGATCTCGGCCGGCAACTCGGCGAGACGCCGTTGGAGTTCGCCGGCCGCGTCGGCGCGGAAGTGCCGGCCCTGGAAGCGGATCTGCATCGTTTGGCCGTTCTGTATGCGCGGGCGGTGTACGCGCGCGGCGGTCTGCCGAGCGATAGCGTTGAAGTGCTGCGGCAGTTCTGGCAACGCCTCGAAGCAGTGGCCGAGCAACCGCTGTCCGCGTGACGGTCTGTTTAGGCGAACCGGCAGCGTTAGCTGCCGGGTGCAAGCCGCCTACCCGGCAGCTAACGCTGCCGGTTCGCCTAAACAGAGGCCCGGAGACGGACATTTTCTGGTAAAATAAACCGAAGCGGCGAGATTGGGCCGCCTGTCTGTCCGTCTCAAGGGGAGTGGTTCGCTACCGTGTCCCCCACGGAGGTTTGTCGATGAAGCGTTCGATGATGAAACGGCCCTACGTCATGGCCGTGGTTTTGGGGACGGCGTTGTCAGTGCCCGCCGTCGCGGGACAGGCGACGACGAGCAAAGCCATCGCCGACATGAGCCGCTATTGCGCCACCTGCTGGCGCAATGCACGATTGCCGATGGACTCTTGGAGCGATTGCACGCAGGAAGTGTTCCGCCGTCTGCTGGAGCGCGTGCCGGCCGATGCCTGGGATCAAACGCTGCGCGGCGAAGGGGAGGAACGTCGTGAGTTTCTCCGCGCCATCGACACCGTGAAGAAACGCACGCAGCGAGCGCGGAAATTCTCGCCGGCCATCGATAATGTCGCCGATCCGCGCGATCGGCGGCGAGACGATCTGCGCGAACAGCGCGAGGTCGTTCGGCAGGCCGCCGCCGAAGTTCTGTCGCCGCGACAGCAACGCATTCTGCAACTGAGCTTCGAGGGCTGGTCGGTGCAGGAAATGTCCGCGGAGATGCGCTTGCCGGTCGAGCGTGTCAGCGATGAGAAGTACAAGGCGATCCGCAAACTGCGCGGGTATTTGTTGGGATAAAACATTTGTTTAGCCGCGACCCGCAGGGAGAGCGTCATCTGCGCTCCCCTGCGGGTCGCGGCTAAACGGCGAAAGGTTTGCGGCGCAATCGTTCCGCTCGCTCCTTGACGCGCTTCAACTCTTCCCGCAACTCCATCAACACCTGTTCGCGCGGCATGTCTCGATAGTGCTTGGCGGAGATGGGCGGACCAATTGATACGGCGATGTCGGCCCCTCGGGACGGCAGAAAAAACGGCGACAGTTTCGGCCATTTCCGCGTTCGCGGCAAGGCATCGAAGGCGCCGGCGATGCCGATGGGCACAATCGGCGCCTCCATACGGCGAATCAACAAGAGAACGCCCGGCTTGAGGGGCTGCACCTCCCCGGTAGACGTGCGTTCGCCCTCCGGGAAGACCAGCACCGCTTGACCGGCCTTGAGTTGCTCCAGGATCGTCTTCAGCCCCTCCTTGGCGACACCCTCCTGATCGACCGGCACGGCGTTGAGACGGTGAATCAACCGCCCGAACAGCCCGCGGAACAGCGTCTTGCGCGCCAGAAAGCAGAGATGACGCCGCGTTGCCGAACCGACGATGGAGGGATCGAAAAAGCTCTGATGGTTGGCGAGCAGCAAAGCCGGGCCGCGGCGCGGGATGTTCGACCGCCCCTCGAAGCGATAATTGAAGCCCACCGTCAAGCCGGTTATCGACAGCCAATAACCCATTTCGTACAAGAACCAGGAATGCTCATGGCGCATCGAAGCCGTCACCTCACGAACCGCCGGAAGCGCGGCGGACGTCGCGCCGCCATCGCTTCGACCACTTGCTCCGGTCCCAGCCGCGTGCTGTCCAGCAGCACGGCGTTGTCCGCCGGCTTCATCGGCGCGAGATCGCGGGCGGCATCGCGCCGATCACGGATGTCCTGTTCGCGCACTATCTGCTCCAGTTCGACCATTTCGCCGCGCGCCGCCATGTCTTGCTGCCGCCGCCGAGCGCGTTCGAGGGGATCGGCGACGAGGAAAAACTTGCAAGCGGCGTCGGGAAAGACGATGGTGCCCTGATCGCGGCCTTCGCAAACCATGTCGCGGTCAGCGGCGATGGCGCGCTGCATCCGCGCGAGGCGGCGGCGCACGGCCGGACTGTCCGCCACGGGGCCGGTGGCCATCGTCACCTCGCGCGTGCGGATCGATGCTGTCACGTCCTCGCCGTCCAGCAGTACACGGCCGCCCGGCGGCATCTCCAAACGCAGAGATTCCACGAGGACTTCGAGGGCGGATTCGTCGCTGCAGATTGACGCCGGCGCGCAGGGCGGCCAGGGCCACGGCGCGATACATGGCGCCGGTGTCGAGAAACTCGAAGCCCAGACGTTGTGCCAAGGTCCGAGCGGCGCTGCTCTTGCCGGCGCCGGCCGGACCGTCAATCGTGATAATCATGGCCGCTGGGGAAAAGATGGGAAGAGAGGGCAGATCTGTCAAGGGCAGCCATCGGCCGCTTGCGGCTTGCGCGCCAAGCCGCAAGCGGTGAATGGTCCTTATTGCTCAACGCGGAAAGATATTGATCCGATAATGGCCTACCGGCCTCAAGGTTCCCGTTTGCGGCAGATCAACCGAACCATAACCCTCCACGTCCACCGAATAGCTGGAACGGACCAACCGGGACGCCGGTGATCGTCCGGGTTTGGAACGGATCGACGCGGAACGATCGGTCGTTGATATGAACTGTGGCGGGAGCCGAATAGGTATTTTGCACGATGACCGTCCCGGTGGTCGGGGTCGCGGCGGGATTCACGGCACCAGGACCATAGCCGGCCTGTATCCGCAGCGTTTCCTGATGTTGGGCCATGCGTTCCAACAACTCCCGAATCTTGCTTAGTTCTTCCCGGATGGCGCGTAGTTCCGCCTCCGTCCGATTGCCTCTTAGGCTATTGGCGGTCATATCACTCTGGAGCTTTTCCACACCCTTAAGGAGTTTCGCAAGGTCGTCTTTTAAGGGGTTGATTTCGGGGTCGGCGGCGTGGAGCAGCGCCGGCGTGAACGGCAGAATCAGCAAGAGAGCTAGAACAAGTCTCGTCCAGATGCGCATCGTGGTGCCTCCTCGATGGTGAACAGAGATGCGATCCCCGGCGCGGAGCCGGGCTTGCTATTAAGCTTAAAAATGGAATGACCGGCAATCAAGGCAAATTCGGCACAACCGTCTTTTGTTAAGATGCTGCAAGCCGCATAACCGGAATAGTCAACCAAAACTACAAGCCCGGAGCGCCAGCGACGGGTTGCCTCGTCGCTGGCGCTCCGGGCTTGTAGCATCGTTTTCAACTCTCCTCGTACTGGGCGATGCGATTGACCGTATCCTCGAAATCGTCGCCGCAGTCGTCGGCGAGGCGATATTGGAGGAGATAGGCGTCTTCGCCGCTGTCCTCGTAAAAGCAGCGCAGCACGCGCAGCGCCTTGAAACCCTGTTGACGAAAGAACAGCTGGGCCGGCAAGTTCGTCTCGCGCACTTCCAGCGTGATGCGCGTGCGGCGATGGCTGGACAGCTTGCTAATCAGCTTGGCCACCATCTGGGCGCCGATGCCGTAGCGGCGGAAGCCGGGATGGACGGCGAAATTGAGAATGTGCAGCTTGTTCTTGTGCAATTCGTAGATCATGAAGCCGACGACTTTCTCGCCCTGCTCGGCGACCATGCCGATGCAGTTGCGCTGGCGCAGACAGCGCAAGAAGTCTTCTTCGGTCCAGGAAAACTCGAAGCTCTCCTGCTCCGTCTGCAACACCTCCGGCATGTCGCGACGGATCATCCAGCGGATATGCACACGAACCTGTTCCTTTTCCGTGCGGTTCGTACTCATGGCCAACCTCCTCTCCTCCCCCTCCACGCGCGCGGCACCCCCTCCGTGGGCGTGCCGCGTCGTGATTGCCGCGGTTCCTGTTCCGGTGGAACCAGCAGTAACATTGCAGAAGGGCTTTGCCTCGCGGTCGGGACGGCGGACGGGCGGCTCGTCATCCTTAACGCGGCCGAATCTTAACAACGCTCCGGTTCCGGCTCAAGGTCAAGACTAAGGCTGTAGGGTGGGTCGAGCGCAGCGAGACCCACCATGTCCCTCGGTGGGTCTCGCAAGCTCGACCCACCCTACAGATGCAGTTTGAAAAACGGGGGAATCCTTCCCCCTTACAAACGACCATCCTGGCGTTTGCCCGTAGTAGTACGTGGCTTGAAGCGGGCGGGGCAAAATCGAGAGGAGAGGCTTACCATAACCGCCTCGGAGCCGTTTGGCAACCAAATAATTTCCAAAAGTTTACTATCGGAGCGCACCGTCATCGCAAACCCTCACCAGGAGAGGAGTTGGCGAGTCCGGCGGCGGCATCGGCCGACGCCTCGGCATTGACCTGGATGCTGATTTCGTTCACGGCGGAGGGCTGCTTTTCGGCGCTCAACTCCACGCGCAGAGATCCTTTTCCCGCCTGTTTACCGCGGACGTGGAGACGGTAGAGCGCGTCGCCGTGTGCATCCAGCTGAGCCAGCGGTGCGAAGCTCACTTGTTGCTTTTCGATCTGCCCGGCAGTCGGTCCTTGCGCGTCCAACAGCGTCACCGCTTCGGGCAGCGTGGCCGTCAGCCTTAGGCCGGCGCAGGCGGCGTCACCCTTGTTGAAAACGTGCATGCGCAAAACTGTCTCCTCGCCGACGGCCAACCGTTCCTCGCGTGCCCGCACTTGCAGTTTCAGAGCCGCCGCCGCCTCGGCCCGCAGCGTACTGTTGACGCGCGTCTCCGGCAGATTTTGGCTCAGGACGGAGGTGCAGAGCGGCCAATCGCCGGCGGCGCTGGCCTTGCACCGGAACGTCACCGTCTGCCGCTGAGCGGCGCTCAGGTCGGGCAGCGACCATACCAGCGCATGCTGGTTGTTGTCGAGACGTGCTCCCGCGCTGGCCGAGACGACCTCAAATGTCGGCGGCAGCACCTGCACCAGACGGACGTTGTGCGCCGCCAACGCTCCCGGATTGGCCACTTCCACCTGAAAATCCACGTCGCGCTGCGTGACGGTCTGTTTTGGTCCCTCCACGCGCAGCGACAAGCTCGGTTCGGTGACGATCACGTCCACGGCAGCCTTGGACTCTACGCCGAGATCGGCGCAGGCGCGGACCTCGTTGCGGAACGTGCCGGCTTCGAGGGCCGTCGTCTCCAGGGTGATGGTTCGCGTCTGATCCGGCAGCAAATCGCCGAAGTGCGGTACGCCAATTTTCGGACCCTTGGGGTGATACAGTCCCGGCGGCAGTTGATCGTGCAGCTCGATGTTCCGAATGGGGACATCACCGTGGTTGGACACGCGAATGGCGAAGCGGATGTGCCCGCCGCGCGGCACTTTGTCGTGGTCGGCGCTCATCTCGATGCTGAACGGCGGACGAGCCACCTTCGTCCGCACACCGCTTCCGGAGACGAATGTTACCGAAGGCCGCAGATCCAGTTCGCCGGCAGTGCCGGGTTGTAGTTCGACTTGGAGCCGTCGTTCGCCGCCGATTTCCAGATTGTGCAGATCCCAGATCAAACGATTATCGCGTGTCGTTGCCGGCGGCTCGGTCTTCACGACGCGCAGCGCCGGCCGGCAGCGGTTCCTCGACGTGGATCTCGGCGACCGGCTGTGCGCCACTGTTGCGGAGAACGATGTCGTAGGCCAAAGATTGTCCCAGCAAGAGCCGATCCGGCCCCATCACCTCGACGGACATCGCCGCCATCGTC
The DNA here is from genome assembly GCA_963835245.1 of uncultured Planctomycetota bacterium. Lineage (GTDB taxonomy): Bacteria > Planctomycetota > Planctomycetia > Gemmatales > Gemmataceae > JAJPHU01. Next base: position 425,545 of record CAWIEZ010000007.1, on the reverse strand, counting down.
CCGGCGCGACTCGTTGGTTTTGGCGCCGCTACCTCGCTCGCCGTCCTTTCGCCGAGCGAGGCGGTTGGAGGCAACATCGGCATCGGTCTGGCCGTGGCCGGCGCGCTCGATGGCGGATTGGCGATATAAGTTGTCTGTTGAATCGTTTCTACAACCGGCTGGGGCGGCGTCATCGGTTGGGGCGCGGCCGGCGTCGCTGGCGTCTCGGCGCTCACCGGCACCGAAGAAGCGATGACTTCGCGCGGAGCCGCCGCCGGCGTATCCCAGCGTTGTCCGTACAGCCTTCCGGCCAAGAGCGATAAGCACGCTCCTAGCAGCACAACTCCCGTGAGGCGGCGATGACGCACGGCTCACCCCCTTACTTCATTCCTCTTCCACCCGATAGCGGCCCCGGCATTTTTCCACCGGATATTTCAAGACGTTGCGCGACATCTTATTGGCCACGGCGTCGCTCAGGTCGAGGCCGAGGGCGTTGCACAGAGCAAAGATGACGCCGGCTACGTCAGCGATTTCATCCGCGATCGAGCCGCGCCGCGAGGGATCGCGGACGAGATCGCGCGAGGCATCGTTATCGATCCACAGAAAATGCTCCATCAGTTCCGCCGCCTCGGCGGCCAGGGCCATGGCGAGGTTCTTGGGACTGTGGAACTGCTCCCAGTCTCGTTCGGCCACGAAGCGAGCCATCGACTCGCGGAGCCTAGCCACCGTCGTCGTGCTGTCCGGCATGGCGTGATTCCCTGTTTAGCCGCGAGACGCAGGGGAGCGCGGCACTGTCTCGCGCTCCCCTTCGAGTCGCGGTTACACAACCTGTCATCAGGTGGAAGGACGGGACTATAGCGGCCCTTCAGGGCGTGTCAAGATGATTCGACCACCGGCGCAGGGCGACTCAAAGTTTGACCTTGCGGCAAGAGGGCAGGATGTGCATGTAGAGGGAAGCCCTGAGTTGTGGAGGACGACCCATGACAGCTCTAGCCCCCAATAGCCTGCTTGCCCATCTCGCCAACATCCCCGACCCACGCAGTCCCCACGGACGACGCTTCACCGCACTTTCCTTGCTCGCCTCGGCTTGCGCCGCCGTCCTTTGTGGCCAGACCAGCTACGTCGCCATCGCCCAATGGACACGCCATCCGCTCGCCGAATTTCTCCACGCCCTCGGCTTCTTTCGCCGGCCGCCCACCACCGGCGCCTTCCGCTACCTGTTCAACCTCCTCGACCTTCAAGCCTTGGAAGGGAGAAGCGTCTTGGGCGGTGGGTCGAGGCAGCGACGGAACGGGCGGCGGCAAAGATTTTTGGGGGCATATCCTTGCAATGGCAACTTCGGAGGGTTAGATTCAATCATTCGTGTCGAAACCGAGACCCGAGACAGGGCCATCTGGGAAAGATCGGTAAGGGCAGGTATCGGACATGAATCAATTTTCCATCATGGAAAACTGGGCCAAGCTGACACTATGTCAGCTTGCTTTTTGTTGTGGCCGCCATGCTTCACCGGCACGTCCTCATCGGTTGCGTCCTCGGCGAGATCGCGGCGTGTGCGGCGACGTGCATTGGATGCGCGTGTACGGCACGTCCTCATCGGCGCAGAGTTCGGAAGATGGCGGACGGCCGGTGTTCGCTGGCTTTTTCCTGTCAATCGGACTTCGCGTCAGCCGTTTGTGCGAGGAGGCGAGACAGTTCGCGCGCAAACGAAACGTAAATATATCGGCGCCGTGCTGCAGGACATGGAGCCCATCCTCGAAGTCCTTATCGGGCACCCAGGTTGTGGCATCGATGACGGCTACGCCGTAGGTCTGACGCAGCTCGTCAAGTAGGCCGTGAAGCTTCGCCTTGGTCTCCTCGGAGTACCAGCTGCGGAACTCCGACGATTCCGGCGTCCACACGAGCGCGGCCGGGATCTTTTCGCGGCGGCACAATTCGAGGATTTCGCGGCGTGCTTTAAGAGATTTTGAGCCGCGACCGAAACGGCGCAGTACCGATGAATAGCTTAAGCGGTCCTTCATCACGAGGAAGTTGCGCACCAGCGGGTGAAACGGCACATTCCAGCAGAGGTGCCAGCCCCACTGATCGATGAAGCCGTAAGTGTTGAGGTACGGTAGCCGTAAGTGTTTGACCCAGTATAGCCCTTCGCGCCAGATGTGATGGCGGAAGGCATAGCAGGGAAAGACACGGCCGGCAAACCACTGGCAGGCCATCTTCTTTGGATGGTAAAGATACGGAAGCGATTGCAGCAAGCGGCGGAAGCCGAGACTTTCAAATCCTATCAACTCTTCTTCGACCTTGGCGCCGCGTTCCGGCTCGCATAGATAATAGGGATTAATTTCAATCAGCAGCAGGCGCGGCCGAATGCCTTCACGGATCATTTGGCGAAAGTAAGCCAAATGCGAGATCGGCCCCGAGCTTGGAATGCCGAAATTGTAAACGACGAGGGGCCGGCCATCGCTGTCCGGCATCCCATTGAGGCGGTCGGCCCGCAAGGCCCAACCGATGCGCGAACTGCCCAGCGCCACGAGCAGCGGCCGATCCGCTAGATTGGCTACGACGCGGCGGAGATCCGGCCATTTCCGCTCTTCAAAATGCGGCCCAATCTTCTGCCAGCGATGCTCGCAGAGAAGGGGAAACAAATGAAAGAGGCCGTACCAAGCCGCCATCCAGATCGGGATCGCTCGGCCGCATTGCCGCATTCGCCGCAATCTCGCCACAGGCGAAACCGACGGCCTGGGTTTGGCGGCGGGACCGCCCGCGGTATGTTGTTGTTTGCCCAGCAGCCCGCACCAAGCGCCAATCGTTGCCAACGGCCCGCGACGGATGGCCGTCGTCCCTTTGGTCCCTGCTGAGGCGAGCGGAGCCATCTCATCACGAACTGGCAAGGAAGGCATGCCCATAATCGGTCGGCTTCTCCTGGACGTGGAAGACAGCGAAAGGAAACAGGCCACGAGAAGCCAAGCAGGATGCGAGCGGAGTGTACTTGATGCGGCGAGCGAATCAACCCCAGAGTTGGGAGAACCGCAGGGCGACTCAAAGTTTGACCTTGCGGCAAGAGGGCAGGATGTGCATGTAGAGGGAAGCCCTGAGTTGTGGAGGACGACCCATGACAGCTCTAGCCCCCAATAGCCTGCTTGCCCATCTCGCCAACATCCCCGATCCACGCAGTCCCCACGGACGACGCTTCACCGCACTTTCCTTGCTCGCCTCGGCTTGCGCCGCCGTCCTTTGTGGCCAGACCAGCTACGCCGCCATCGCCCAATGGACACGCCATCCGCTCGCCGAATTTCTCCACGCCCTCGGCTTCTTTCGCCGGCCGCCCACCACCGGCGCCTTCCGCTACCTGTTCAACCTCCTCGACCTTCAAGCCTTGGAAACCGCCTTGGCCGACTGGATCGCCCAACTCCTGCCGGACACCCCCGATCAACTCCGACCTACTCCGCTGGACGGCAAGACGCTGCGCGGCAGCGGCGACAATCTCCGCGGCGCCGTCCACCTGTTGTCCCTGCTGGACGGCCCTACGGGTGGCATCTTGAAGCAACAGGTCGTCCAGAGCAACACCAACGAACATAAGGCCGCTTTCGCTTTGCTCAGGCGATGGCCGGTCTTGGCAACGCGGCGATCAGCCTCTTGAGGCTGTCGGGGCTGACCAACATCGCGGAAGCGTTGCGGGAAAATCTCTACCACGCCCGTGTTCTCCTCACCAAACTAGGCATCATGAATCTTTGAGTCGCCCTGACCACCGGCGCGACGCGCACATTTTCTCACATGTGGTAGGCGAATCCGCCGATGATCCGATTAGCGATGATTCGGCTGGACTTGACAGATCGCATCAATGGCGGCTACATCGCCAGCGTCTCGAATTCCGCCTTGCACCTCGGAAGGCGGATCGGGTGAGTCTCAGGTTGCCGGGGCAGCGCAGAGGAGGCTGCTATGTCGCTGTTACGAAAAGTCGGTTTCGCCATTGTGGTAGCGGCTTGCTTGCCGTGGAACGTCAGCCAAGCAGGTATTTACGTGGGGATGGGCTGCGGTAGACCCTACTACGGCTATGGCGCTCGCTACGGCTGGGGACCGCGCTATGGCTGGGGCTATGGTGGTTTTTATCGTCCCTATGGTTTTGGGGTTGTGGTGGCCCCGTCGCCGCTTGTCATGGGAGCCGCGCCGGTCGTTGTACAACAACCCGTAGTGGTGCAACCGGCATATGCGCCGACGTATGCGCCGCCCATGCAGACGCCTGCCGCCGCGCCCGCACCTGCTCCGCTGCCGATGCCCACGCCAACGCCGACTGCCGCTCCGGCAGCGCCCGCCGTCATGCCCACCGCGGCAACGAGGACGGGAAACGTCGATATTGAGACGATCTTGCAGGATTTGCGCAGCGGCGACGAACAGGCCCGCGCCGATGCCGCAGTGTGTCTGGGTCGGCTGCGCGTCGAGAGAGCGGTCGGCGCAATCGTCAAGGCGCTGAATAGCGACAGCAGCGCGAAGGTGCGCGAAGCCGCTGCTCGCGGCCTGGGGTTGATCGGCTCGTCCTCCGCCCTCAGCGCTCTGCAATACGCCGCCCAAGCCGACGACGACCGCGAAGTGCGCCACAGCGCCAGCTTCGCCGCCGAGACCATCCGCGGCGACCTCCCACGGCGCTGATCGAATCAATAACCACCACGGAAAACACGGAAAACACGGAAAAAAGACAAAAGAGAAAAAAAGAGACAGAGGCGGGGTTGATCGCCTTTACTTTTTTTTTTGTCTTTTGTCTTTTTTCCGTGTTTTCCGTGTTTTCCGTGGTGGTTATTCTTTTTTGCCTTTCTTTTCCCAGTTGAGGATGGCGATGATCGGCTGTTCCGGCGGTTTCGCCTTGGGATCGATGGTTATCTCATTGCTGTGCGGGAAGCGCTCCACCTTGCCCATTTGCTGATCTTCGAGGAAATACGTTCTCTCCAAATCCAGCAAGTCCGTGTAGACGCGCGTGCCGTAGTGCATGGGCAGGACGTAGCGCGTCGGCTTGAGTTGCTCGACGACTTTCTGCGCGTCCAGGCCGTTGATCGTATACACACCGCCGACCGGAATCATCAACACGTCGATGGCGTGCGGCTCGCGCGGTTTGTCGTCGTTTTTGCGGATCTTGCGCAGCTGCTCGCCGCGCAGCGTGTGGCCGAGATCGCCGAGATGGACGATGCGCAAACCATCGACATTGAGGACGAACACGCCGTTCTTGCCGCGCTGCGTGCCGGCCATGTCGTCGTGAAACGTGCCTACCGTCTGAATGCGCACGTCCTTGAATTTCTCATCGAGAATGTTCCACGTATCGCGGCCGCTCTCGTCTTTTTTCAGGGCGTTGATCTGCTTGGCGTCCTTGATGTTGGTGATGGCGTCGGTGCGCGTATGATCGACGTGGAAGTGCGTCATCAGCACGAGATCGGCCTTGATCTGCGGCCGGCCATAAGCCTCAATGGCGTGCGGATCGGTGACGATGCGCGTGCCCTTGGTCGAGATGATCTCGAAGAAAGATTGACCGTGCCAGCGGATGATGACTTTTTTGTCGTCGGCCGACACCGCGCCGGCGCACAGCAGCAACGCCGTCAGGGCAGGGATGTAGCGTACCATTTCAGAGACTCCTGAGGGGCCGAGGGAACTACTGAGATGATGATAGCGGTTGCCTCGCCAGCCCGCAGCGCCAGCAAGGGCGTCCCTTGCCGGAGCTGCGCTGGCAATCTGCGCTCAAATAATCTGCCGAATCGGCTCTGCCCCTTCGACGCCGACCAATTTCTGATCAAGTCCGCCATAGAAATACGTCAATTTATTGGGATCGAAGCCGAGTTGCGTCAGCGCCGTGGCGTGCAGGCTCTTGACGTGCAGGGTATCGACCACGGCGGCGGAGCCGAGTTCATCGGTTTCGCCGACCGAGACGCCGCCCTTGATGCCGCCGCCGGCCAGCCACATGGTAAAACCATACGCATTGTGATCGCGGCCGGTGCCCTTGGCGAACTCGGCGGTCGGCTGGCGACCGAACTCGCCGCCCCAAATCACCAACGTCGAATCGAGCAGGCCGCGGCGTTTCAGATCCTTGAGCAGCCCCGCGATCGGCTTATCGGTGCGGCCGGCATGATAGGTGTGGTTTTTCATCAGATCGCCGTGCGCGTCCCAGTTGTCGTCGTTGTGAGCGCCGCCCGCGTACAACTGCACGAAACGCACGCCGCGCTCGACGAGGCGGCGCGCCAGCAAGCAACGAGTGCCGAAATCGCGCGTTCGCTTGTCGTCGAGTCCATACAACCTCTTCGTCGCTTCGGTTTCCTTGCTGAGATCGACGGCTTCCGGCGCGTGCATTTGCATGTTGAAAGCCATCTCGTAGCTGGCGATGCGGGCGGTGAGGTTGCTGTTATCGGCGCGCGGCGTCTGATGCTCGGCGTTGTAGTCGTGCAGGGTGTCGAGCAGACGGCGCTGAGCCGATTCGCTCAAACCGCCGGGACGCTGTAAATCCAACACGGGAGCGCCGGCCGAGCGCAGGATGGTGCCCTGATAACTGGCCGGCATGTAGCCGCTCGACCAATTTTTGGCGCCGCTAATCGGCCCGCCGGTCGGATCGAGCATGACGACGAAACCGGGCAAATTCTCGTTGACGCTGCCCAAGCCATAGTTGACCCATGAACCGAGGCACGGACTACCGGACAAGATCTTGCCGGTGTTCATTTGCAGCATCGCCGAGCCGTGGATCGGCGAATCCGCCGTCATCGAGTGCAAAAAGGCGATGTCATCGACGCAGGTTGCCAGATGCGGAAAGAGATCGCTAATCCATTTGCCGCACTGGCCGTATTGTTTGAATGGCCACTTCGGCCCGACGACGCGGCCCTGGTTCTTCTTGCCGCCGCGGCCAAATGTTTTGACCGAAATGGTCTTGCCGTCCAGTTCGTACAGCTTCGGTTTATAGTCGAAGGTATCGACGTGGCTGGGACCACCATACATGAACAGGAAGATCACGCTTTTGGCCTTGGCCGGCAGCGGCGCTTTCTTCGGGGCCAGCGGATTGCCGAACTTCGCCGCCCCGGCGGCTGGATTGGCGAAGAAGCCGTCCAGCGACAGCAGGCCAGTCAGCGCGAGTCCCGTGAAGCCGGCGCCGGTTTCCCACAAAAACTCGCGGCGCGTGCGGCGGCAGAACGAGGCAGTCAGGCGGGGCGATTCCGAAGAGAAGGAATCCATGACGGTCTATTTCTTTCGGCGACCAAATAGGCGAACTTGTAAAACGGTCACAGTTTGGCCGTCCGCCTCGATTTGAAAACGAAGGGCCAGAGGAGGGACAAAAGTAATTCGACGGCCTCCCGGTCGAGACTCGCCCTCGTTGGCAGGATCATTGCTCAACCGTTGTTCGACAACTTGACTGGCTGCCGTGATGGCCCGGCGTTGGGTCGAATCGGCCTGTATCCAGAGATTCGTGAGTTCATCCAGAGCTACTTGGAGCCAATCGACCCGAAACATCATTGTTTCTCCAGATGAGAGAGGACTTCCGCTGTCGTATAACGCTTTTCGTTTGACCGCGCCCGCCGATCGAGTTCCTCCTCGCTGACATCGGGAGAGAGCGGTTCCCATTCCGAGAGATCGATCAGAGGAACAAACCGTCCGAGGACTTGCCCCGATGGATCGCATAACTCGACCGCTTGGCTGAGATTGTGCAATTGGTTGGACACATTAGCATCCAGCTTGATCTGGGTCATAGCGAGATCTCCTTAATTCGATAAACGCTTCTACTCAACATTCTACCTCGACCAATTAATCAAGATAGACAAATTCATTGAGATTCAGCACCACCAGGCAGAAGTATGTCAATGCCGCCTCTTCGCTGATGCCGTCTTTCACTTTCAGACCGGCGATCAACTTCACTCCATGCCGAACCTCCGTATCATTCGGCGGCCGCATCGTGGCCAGTGTCAGAGCGAGGCGAACTTGCTTGTCGAGTTCCGGCCCCCCTTCGCGGCGGAGACGGCCGGCGAAGAGAGCGGCCTGCTCGTGGACGAAATCGCTGTTGAGAAGCGCCAGCGCTTGCGTCGGTTGCGTCGTGACGAAACGCAGCGGCGTCGAACGGTCGGTCTCGGCGGCGTCGAAACTTTCCAGGATCGGCGTCAATAGCGAGCGCTTGACGTGGACGTAAACACTGCGGCGGCACTGCTCCGCAAAGGGCGACTTGCCCCACCCTTTGCCCGGCATCGATTGCCCGGCCAGCACTTCACGCGGAATCGCCGGATAAACACCGGGTCCGTACATCTTCAAGTTGAGTGTGCCGCTGACGGCGAGGATGGAATCGCGGATCTCCTCGGCGGTCAAGCGCCGCATGTCGAAACGCCAGAACAGATCATTCGCGGGGTCGAGTGACAATGCCCTGTCATTAGAGCGCGAGGACATGCGGTAGGTGTTCGACGTGAGAATCAGTCGATGCAGTGCTTTCATGCTCCAGCCGCGGCGCACGAACTCATCGGTCAACCAATCGAGCAGTTCCGGGTGCGTCGGTTTGTCGCCCAGCAAACCGAAATTGCTCGACGAACGCACGATGCCGCGACCGAAATGATATTGCCAGATGCGATTGACCATCACACGCGCCGCCAGCGGATTGGCCGGCGAGGCGATCCAGTTGGCCAGCACGAGGCGTCGGCCGGTCGTCTTCGCTCCGGGCGGCGGCGTGGGGATGACCGGCTGGACGCCGCCGAGGATGGCGGGAAAAGCGGGGTCAACCTTCTCGCCCTGGACGTGAGGATTGCCGCGGAGAAGGACGAACGTATCCGGCGCGAGTGGACCGGACTCGGTGACGCACAGAGCAATGTCGCCGGCCATCTTCGTGCGCAGCAGGGTTTGCAGTTCGCGCCGTTGCTCGGCATAGCGCTGATAACGCTCGACGCCGAGCAAGTTCGCCCCCTCGGCGCGGATCAATCGGGCGAGATCGGGCGGCTCTGCGCGCGGGCCGTGGATCTGCTCGTACAGCTTGCGGAAATCGCTCTCGAACCCATCCAGAGCCGCCCGCAGTTCCACTCGTCTTTGTTCGTAGGCGCGCTTGCTCTCGGACGCCGAGACGAGCGGCCGTTCGTCGGTGGGACCACCGTTGCGATAGTGGTTGGTGTTGTGGAAAAACGATAGCAGCCGATAGTAATCTTTCTGTGGGATCGGATCGATTTTGTGGTCGTGGCAGCGGGCGCAATCGACGGTCAGTCCGAGGAACACTTGCCCCGTCGTGGCCACGATGTCATCGAGACCGTCGTAGCGCGACTGCTCTCGGTCAGTCGGCTCGTCATCCCAGATACCGAGACGATAGTACCCCGTGGCGATGATGCCGTCCCTGCCGCCGTCCGCCATTTCATCGCCGGCCAACTGCTCGCGGACAAAGCGATCGTAGGGTTTATCGTCGTTGAAAGAGCGGATGACGTAATCGCGGTAGCGCCAAGCGTTCGGTTTGGGGTTATCGCGCTCGTAGCTGTTGGTCTCGGCGAAGCGCACGAGATCGAGCCAGTGCCGGCCCCACTTCTCGCCGTAGCGCGGCGAAGCGAGCAGGCGATCGATCGAGTTCTCATAAGCGTGCGGCGAGTCGTCGGCCGCGAATTGTTCGACCGCGCGCGGCGTCGGCGGTAGGCCGGTCAAGTCGTAGTAGACGCGCCGGATCAATTCGCGCTTCGTCGCCGCTGGATTCGGCGAAAATCCCTTGCTTTCTAGTCTCGACAGAATGAAGGCGTCGATGGGATTCCTCGCCCACGGTCGATTCTTCACGGTGGGGATCGGCGGGCGCTTAACGGGCTGGAATGCCCAATGGCCGCGATCCCGTTCGCTGATCTGAAACGCGCGTTTGGCAGGCGGCGGAGCGGCGGCGGGACCGGGCCACGGCGCCCCCAGGCGAACCCAGCGCATCAGGTCGGCGATCTGTTCTTTCGTCAGCTTCTTCTTGGGCGGCATCTTCAATTCATCTTCGTGGCGGACGGCCTTGAGCAGCAAACTCTCTTCCGGTTTGCCCGGCACGACAGCGGCGCCGCGGTCGCCTCCGGCCATCAGAGCGGCGCGGGAATCGAGACGCAGACCGCCGCGCTGCTTCTTGTCGGCGTGGCACTGGAAACAGTTGTCCGCCAGCAGCGGCCGAATCCGCGACTCAAAGAAGCGCATGCCTTCGGCGGACGGCTCCGCAGTGCGCAAGGAAGCTGCAAACAGCAGCAGGCCGGCAGCGGAAATGACGATGGCCGCTTGATAAAAGAAAAGACTTCGATTCATGTTTATCTATTCGCTCGGCCCCAGGCGGGAAACATCGGCAAGTGGTTCTCTCTTAGATTACAGGAATCGCGTGAGGGCGAGCCAGAAGAATCGAGTTTTTTTGCGATTTTTCGCCACTCCTGCTCTGCTGACAATGTTAAATATCGTGAGTTACACGGAAACGCGCTCCTTGCGACGGAACGGGGCGCTGAATACTCGTCGAAGCTGCCGCGTCCTACAATCAAGGAATGCCGGTGACAGGCCGCCGGACCCTGGCAACTTTCTGGAGAAGCACGCATGCGAGCGATACAGACGCCTTTTCGCCTTGTTTTTCTGCTTTCGACTCTCCTGCTGGTCCTTCCGCCTTCCGTCCGGGCTGACGATTGGCCGCAGTGGCTAGGACCGAAACGCGACGCCATCTGGCGCGAAACCGGCATTGTCGATAAGTTTCCCCAAGGCGGTCCCAAGGTGCGTTGGCGGACGCCCATCGGCGCCGGTTACTCCGGTCCCGCCGTCGCCAAGGGTCGCGTCTACGTCACCGATCACCTTCTCGCCGAAGACGCGGAAAACCCGGCGGACAATCCCTTCAACCCCAACGTGCGCATTGCCGGCAAGGAACGCATTCTCTGCCTCGACGAGAAGACCGGCGAACTGCTGTGGAAACACGAATACGACCGCACCTATCGGATTTCCTACGCCGATGGACCGCGGGCGACGCCGCTCGTCCATGAGGGCCGCGTCTACACCTTGGGAGCCATGGGCAACCTGCTGTGTCTGGACGCTGCAAAGGGCACGGTAATCTGGTCGAAGGACTTCGTAGCTGACTGCAAGGCGCCGGTGCCTCTGTGGGGCTTCGCGGCTCATCCGCTGCTCGACGGCGACAAGCTCATTTGCCTCGTCGGCGGCAAAGACCATATTGTCGTCGCTTTCGACAAGAACACCGGCGCGGAAAAATGGCACGCCCTATCCTTCAAAAATCGGAGCACGCAGATCGGCTACTGTCCGCCGATGATCTACACCATCGGCGGCAAACGGCAGCTCATCATCTGGCATCCGGAAGCCGTCAACGGACTCGATCCGGAGAGCGGCGAACTGTACTGGTCGCAGCCGTTTTCGGTGGGCGCGAACCTGTCCGTTCCGACGCCGCGTCAGGCCGGCGATCTGCTGTTTCTGACATCGTTCTACAACGGCGCTATGATGCTCAAGTTCACCGACGGCAAGCCAGCCGTTCTCTGGCGCAGCAAGGTCAAAAGCGAATTTGCGGAACGAACCGACACGCTCAACAGCATCATCCCGACGCCGTTCCTCCGCGATGGCTACATTTACGGCGTATGCAGCTACGGCGAGTTGCGCTGTCTGCGCCAGCGACGGCAAACGCATATGGATGAGCCTCAAGGCGACGGAGGTTGCCGACGAGACAGTGCGCTGGGCCAACGCTTTTCTGATTGTCCAGGGCGATCGCTTTTTCTTGCCCAACGAGAAGGGCGATCTTCTCATCGCCCGGCTGACGCCGAAGGGCTACGAGGAAATCGATCGCGCTCACATCCTCGATCCGACGGATCGTTCGCCGGGGCGATTAGTGGTATGGTCGCATCCGGCCTTCGCCAACAAGTCGATGTATGCGCGCAACGACAAGGAAATCGTGTGCGTCTCTCTCGCGGCTCCGTGATTCTTTTTCGCCAATCCACGGCGCAAGCAAGGGAAACGAGAACCCTTGCTTGCGCTTTTTGAAGTGGCGCTCCCTGTTCCAAGCCGGCGCTGCGGAACGGTCAATCCTCGTTCTCCGGCGGACGCTCGGCGTTCGGATCGCCCGCCTGCAAACGCTTCAATTGCTTGCGGTAATACGACCTCTTGGGGTCCAACTCGATGGCGCGTTTCTGCATGGCGATGGCCTTGTTCTTGTCGCCGCGCTGGAAGTGAACCTCGGCGAGCGTATCGAGATAGCCGGCGTGGCTCGGCGCCAACTCGACGGCTTTTTCAGCGTGGGTCAGCGCCTCGTCGAGATGACGGCGACAGCAGGCGGACAGCCATGCCATCGAATTGTGCGCCCACGCGCAGCGCGGATAGGCGCGGCAGACCTTCTCGTAGACAGCGTAACAGCGATTAAAGAGGTCCGCCGCCTCTTTTTTGTGGCCGTGTCGTTCCAGTTCCGGCACTAGCGCGATCGGCACATCAACGGAGCCGGGTGAGGCGTTCAAGGCCAAGTCGGCTTGCTTGAGCGCCTCATCGAGCTTGCCGGCGGCGAGCAGGCCGCTGGCGCGCAGCTGGTGAATCTGAGCGGGGGCGGTGGCATAGAGCGCATTGGACACGAAGTTCGTATTCGCACGCAGACAACGCAGCATCGACTGCTCGAAGCCCTCCGCCGCTTTGAGATAATCCTTGCGTGCCAGGGCGGCGACAGCCTGACGGCGTAGCGCGGCCCCCGACTCATAGGAGTTCGGTTCGCTGACGCGGAGCAACAAATCGGTTTCGCGCCGCGCCGCTTCCTTGTGGCCGCGCTCGGCCAAGACGCGGAGAAAATTAAAGCGCGTGGCGGCGTCGGCCAAGGGAAGCCAATGCGCTTGTTCAATGTACTTTTTCCCTTCCTTCTCTCGACCGGCACGAACGAGGGCGTCGCCGGCGAGATAAAGCGGCAACGGATCATACGATTGCTGCATCCCGGTCAGTTGAAGTTGCACGCGATTGGCCCGCGGCTTTTCCGGCGTCAACGCTTTCTTCCATGCCTGTTGATAGCGCTGGGCCGCCTTCTCCCATTGTTTCTTAGCGGCGAGCAAATCGCCTAGACGGATCAGCGCTACAGGCAGGTCCACTTTTTCCAACAGGGAATACGCCAGGTCATCGAGCCGGGCCTTCACCGCCGTTTCCGCCAACGCTTGGCGATAGGCGGATAACCGCATCGCCGAGATGGAGGCGGTCGGTTGAGACAACAACGTATTGGCCTCCTCGACCCACGCTTTCACCTCCTCGGCTGCAACCTTGCCCTCCAATAATTGCCGCAGCCGCTTCAGTCTCGCCGCCGCCGATTCCTCCTTGAACTTCAGCCGAAACACCTCCCACCACACCTCGGCTTCCCGCGCTTGTTGCGGGAAAACCTGTCCCAGATAATTCGCGGCCCCGGACTCGACCGTCCCCGCGGCCCCATTTCCCACCTTCTTCTTCTGTGCCGCGCCGAGAACCTTGGCACAATGCTCGAACGCCAGCTCCTTCAAGCCTGCTCGATACTCCTCCTGAAGGAAACCATATGCCCAAGAGGGACCGACATCGTGTTCGGCCAAGCGCTTGAAGAGCGCTTCGGCTTGCTCCTTCTCGCCCAACAAGCACAGAATCCGAGCCTTGGCGAAGTCGAGCGTGTCGGGCTTCTTGGCGGCGCCGGACGAGGAGGATAGCTTCAGGGCTTTGCCAAAATCGAGCCGAGTGCAAAGAATGTCGAAGCGAATCGCCTTGTTCACGGTATCGAGCAATTGAAGTCCCTCCATCGGCCGATCATTGAGCAGCAGCGTCTTGGCTGCCACGAAGGCGAGAGACTCGCGCTCCTCTTTACTCTCGGCGAATTTCCGCAATTCGCGGACGGCGTTGTCCAATTCCTTCTGCCGACCGGCCAGACGAGAATAGGCGGCGCGATAAGCCCATTTCTCGGCAGAGTTTTCCATGCCGGCGACATGATGGATGTCTTCCTTGCTGGGAACAACGTGCGTCGGCGCGCTCTCGGCATATGCCGACAACGCTTTCCAGTCGCCCATTTCGTAAAGGATGCCGCTAAGTAGATCGACGAGTTTAGATTTCTCCGCCGTCTTGCGCGCTTCGGCAAGATCGCCGTTGGCGCGATGGAGATAGGCCAATGTCTGAGCGGACCACTTGTCATCGGGATGTTTGCTCAGTTGAGAGCGAAAGTGATCGATGCGTTCGGCGAGTTTGCCGCGCAACAGCCAATAAGCCGCGTATTGCGCCGGCTCGATGAATTTGCCCTCATGGCCAAGTTCGAGAAGTTTCTCGAACTTCTCGTATTTGGCCTCCGTCACTGCTTGCAGGAAGGCGGCCGGCAGCTGATTGGCGACGAAGGCGCTCAGCTCCTGCCGCTTGCTCTCCTCCTTGACAGCCTTGGCGATTTTTAGGATGGCGCGCAAGCCGGCGTCGCCGCCGTGGAGCAGTTTTTGCAGAACTTCCATGCGGGCGTTGCCTTCGCTGGATTGATAAGCGCGGATGAGCGCAACGATGTTGGCCGGCGTATCGGCGTAAATGCCCCAGTGGAATTTGTCCAGCAGATCGCGCGCCCGGCGGGCCACTTCGGGATCGTCGCTCTTGAGTGCTTTTTCCAGAGCAGACTCGGCGGCGGCGCCGGCCTCCCACAGATTCTTCGAGGCGTTCTCGCGGACCTTGAAATCGTTATCGCCCAATTGCTCGATCCATTGGGCGATCTGTTTCGTCGTAAGCTCCGCCGCGGGCACGGTGCCCACGAAGCAAACCAGTGCCGACAAGAGCAGAGCGGCGATGAACGACAATCGACGATAGCACGACGGCACGACGGCCTCCTTTGCAGCGAAACCGGGAAGGAATATCGCTGTTGCAATTGTACCACTGTATCCGCTATCCGCTATCCGCAGCTTCCACCCGGCAGCGTTAGCTGCCGGTTCGCCGTGGTGCGGGGCGAACCGGCAGCGTTAGCTGCCGGGTGGTGCAAAATCGACAAGCACACTCAAGAGCGGATCGCGGAACTGGACAGAAACATACGCTTCTCTACAATCTCTTATTCGGAAAGCCTCTCGACTCGACGCGAGCTTGCGAATGATCGCCAGCGATTCTATCTTTTTCGACATCGAACTCCCCAACGCCACGACGTGGTTCTACTTCTCGGCGTTGCTGGCGGTCGCTCTGTTTTTCAAATTCACCCGCCTGTTGAGCATCCGCAACGGCGACGTACTGACGCTGTTTTTACCGATGCCGGGTTTGCTGCTGCTGGATCCGAGCGGCGACAATCCTTTTTGGGGTTACTTGTGGTTGCTGGGGGCGTCGGGTTATTTTTTGTTGCGCTGTCTGTTCGATCTGGCGCTGGTGCGTCGTCCGGCCCTCAGTCCGAACCTCAACTTCGGCGGTCTGGTGTGGCTGGCGGGCGCTCTGTTCGTCAGTCTCATCGCCGTCGCCGTTCGCCATCCCAACGCGCCGTCCAAGCACGGCGACGCGCCGTCCAAGCAACGCGAGAGCGCTCCGCTGCCCATCGAGCCGATGCGGCGCTTGGGTGAAAAAGTGATCCTGGAGCAGGCACCGGCCGAAGTGGATCGAAAAACGCTGGAGGAGTCTCTGGGGCTATGGATCGAGCGCGGCTTGACAGTACTCTGCCATCTGTCGATCGCGGTCGGCCTGATTCTGATCGGTTGGCGACACTTCGAGGATTTGCACGCCGGCATGGCGGCCGCCACCTTTTACTTGCTCTTGCCGTATACGTATCTTCTGATGCCTCAGTCGGCCATAGGCGTAGGTCGTTGGGATCATGCCTGGCCGATGGCGCTGATGATCTGGATGGTGTTCTTCTTCCGCTGGCCGACCGTGGCCGGCATCTTTCTCGGCTTGGCGGCTGGAACCGTCTTCTTCCCCGTCCTGGTTCTCCCACTGTGGCTGAGTTTTTATCGCCGCCGCGGCGCTCGGCGTTTCGGGCTGGCCTTCGTGCTGTCGGCGGGACTGTGCCTGGCGATCATCGGACTCGTTTTGTGGCTCAATGATGCTCTGCCGCGCACTCTGATATCGGGTTGGAAACTGTCGGCGTGGCTGCCCTGGCAGCCGCCTGATGCGGAGATGGGCGGCTTGTGGCAGGGAACTTCCTCGCACTGGATGTATCGTCTGCCGATCTTCCTCGCCTACGTCGCCTTCGTCGGCACGACGGCGTTCTGGCCGTCGCCGAAGAACCTCGCCCATGTCCTCGCCCTGACTGCCGCCGTGCTGCTGGGCGTCCAATTCTGGTATGCCGATCAGGGCGGCGTGTACATTTTGTGGTACTTGCCTCTTCTGCTTCTGCTGGTTTTTCGCCCCAATCTCTCGACGTGCCAACCGCAACCGCCGGGACCCGGATTGGCTGGCTCGTCTGGGCCGACGACTGGCGTTGCTCGGACGCCGCTCTTTGCGCTTAATCCGTCCCGTCCGTCCCCATCGCCAAGTCACCCGGCTCGTGTCCTGAACAGCAGACGAGAGTGGATTGGTCAATTTTTTTCACCAGTTTTTCCTTGACAACCTGATCTTCCAATGAGTAGTTTTCCTATCAGTCTCTGAACTTTTTCTACGAGTCAATGTCCCAGATTCTTTCTCCGAGGAGAATTGCCCATGGCTCTCCACGTTTTAGCTGCGTTCGTTCTCAGCCTATTTAGTCAAGCAGAAGTTGACGATACCCGCTGGCGATCCTTTCTAGACGATGCCGATAAGCAAGTTCGCATTGCCCACACGAACTTGAAGGAAGAATCGGTCAAGCAGAACTGGATGACTCGGACAGCGTTTGAAGAGAATATCGTGAGATATATTAGCAAGAGCTATGATCCGCCCTTTCACCAAGCCATCTCACGGGCGATGGAAATTCCCGAACGCTCCTCCGTGCGCGAGGAGGCTGCGAAGCGTTCGGCCACCTGGGCGCTCAACTTGAAGGGGATGGCGCGGCAGGTCATCGGCAGCCGCCTCATTCAAAAGAACCGGAATAATGGCCAGCCGATGCAACTGCCCCGATGGGTTACCGTGGAAGAGGCGCAACAAAGTCTGCCGAAAAATTCTCTGCTCATCGAGTTCGTGAAATTCAAGCACGCGGGCAAGGAGGGAAGATTGTGGTACGCCGCCTGGCTTATCCCCTCGCTCCTCGACAAAGAGGGCCGAAAGGATGCTCTGCCGATCCGCTACCAGGATCTGGGCGATGCCGCAGAGGCCGAGAAGCAGGCTAAAGACCTGCATGAGGCCATCTCTCGAAAAGAAGGTATCGAGTCTGCGGAACTTCTGCCCAAGCTTGCGAAGATGAAGAAAACGCTTCTAGGCCCATTCCCGACGGACCAACTCGAGGGCCGAGAATGTTGGTTCCTTTCTCCGGCGGCGGACATCTGGTTGGTCCCCTTCGCCGCGCTGCCCATCCCCAACGATGTGAAAGTACTTACGGAACCGAAAGAAGACAAGCCTTACCCCGGCAAGTGGTATGAGATCGAGGACCATACGATCAGTTACCTGCTGTCCGGGCGGGATGTAGTGCTGCTCCCGTCTCTCCATCCTCCCGCCTCCGAGCCGGCAAACCGCACGGACCTCTTCCTGGTCGGTAATCCGGCAATTCAAACGCCCAAGGGGCGCAACCAGCCGCCGGCACCGACGGAGAGTCGCCGGGCAGGCCATCTTTTCGTGAAAGAAGTGAATAAGGCGGGGCCTTTCGGACCAAACAAGGGATTTGCCAACGTAGCCGAAGCCGTTATGCCACTCTTCTCGCAAGCCGATGCACGCCTTGGCACCAAGGCGACGGAAGAGGCTGCCTTAAGCCCACGCGGCGAGCCGGCCATCGCTGTCTTCTGCACGCATGGCTTCTATCTCCCCCTTCCGAGTAAAGAACTCAGGGCCGAACTGCCCTTTGTGGACCACATCGATCCTCTGATGAGGTGCGGCTTGATCCTGGTTCCCGGAGACAAAACCCTAGAGAAGTCCGACCGCCTGAGAATTGATAAAGACGACCCGGCCGACGGAATCCTCACAAGTACGGAGATCGTCGAGCGTTGCAAAAAATTCACGCGAACGGAACTCGTAGTCTTGGTCGCTTGCCAGACAGCTCCCGGGCAGACCATTCTCGCCGGAGACAGCCTCGCCTCTCTCCGACACGCCTTCCAGATGGTGGGCGCGCGCCTGGTCGTAGCTACCTCGTGGGAGATCCCCCTTGATGCGTTCTCAAACGATCCCACCGTCAGCATAGTGAAGGACTTCTTCGGCGAGTTGCAGAGGGGAGGAAAAGCCGGCGGGGAGCAGACGACCTATGAACAAGCCTTACGGAAGGCCCAGCTAAACGTACTTTATAGGAACAAGAAAGATGAGGGTCCTCGGGTGCCTCCACGCGATTGGGCCGCATTTTCCGTAACAGGATACTATCGGGAGCGCTAGGGAGTCGCTGAGATGATTCGGGAATGGGTAAGAAGGATAATCAACTTGCTGCTGCTTGGCGGCGTCTTCGCCGGCCTGCTTCTTATCATTATCCTGGCGTTTCAGAAGGAGCCACAGCGGTCTTCGGCCCCGAAATCCCAGAGGATTCGGGAATGGGCAAGAAGAATAATCGGCTCGCTCCTCGTTTTCGGTTTCTCCTTGGGCCTCCTCTTTATCATTGTCTTGGCAATCCGGAAGGAACAGCGGCCGCCTTCACCTTCAGCCCCTGAATTTCTACCGCGCCTGATCTCCTTAGAAGTAACGCCGCCTGGCTTGAGGGTGAATCAGGGCGAGGCCTTGCGAATTCGAGCGCCTGCGATCGAGGCGACGAGGAAAGAGATCATGCTGGAGATTCCGGAGTTGAGGTTCAAAGAGCGCATCACTGCCGCTGACTTGCAGCGCGGCGTTCCCACCAAAAAACTATATCCCCAAGTCGCCGGGATCCTCCATTTGCAGGCTCGGATGGATGACAGAATAATCGGCACCTCTTCTATTCCCGTCGCTCGCTCCCAGGTAGCAGGTGGAAATGAGGATCTGAAGTTTGAACTCGATTTTGGTCCCGCAATCCCCCATACAGGCGGGGATATGACGGTATCGGTTTTCGCTGTGGTCGTCCCATCTATAGGAGTTCCCTCCAATGTGACCGTGACGCTCAAAGACGTCAAGACTAACCAGCCGATTCCTGGCCCTCCTCTTACCATCCTCAAGGGGAGGCCGAAGTCAGATTCCATTAACATGACACTCAGTGAGGACACGAATTGCCAGCTGATTGGTCAGGTCGAGTATCAAGATGGAAACCCTCAAAAATCCGAAACCAAACCTAAAACATTGAGTTGGCGGACACGCGACATACAATATGAATTAGACGCATCATCTTCAGAAGCTAGCGTCCCTGCGACATCACTTACACCGGCATCGGTCACAGTAAGCCTGGTTTACAAGAAGCTTCCTTACTACACCGCCAAACCTCTGAGCCTCATTCCCCGTCCGCAAGCAAATACAGAACGCGTCGTAATAACTCCCAAGACATTGATAATTGATTCCAACAAATACTTCATCAATTTCGAGGTAGCCAGTTCGAAGGCGCAGGAGGCTTCCATCGACTTTTTCCCCAGTTTTGATGAGGGAAATAAAACGAATCTTAAAGTCCGGTTTGAATCGGTTGCATGGTTCTATTGGGTCGCCCTCTTAGCCGCGATTTGCGGACGTTTGATCTGGTTGCTGGGGAGTATATTTTTGAAGGACAACGTCGTGACCCAATGGAAATCCCTCAACCGGGATCAAATCTTTCGCCGGTTGATCGCAGAGTTGTTCACAGGCCTCGTGGGAGCTTGGTTATTTTGTTTTGTGTTCTTCAATATGGGCGAACTGAAAGTACTGGATCTTCACCTATCACCCCTGAATATAACTCGGGGATTCGCGGCGATCATCGGAGTCCTTGGCGGTGTTGTCGGCGGCATCGGCGCGCTGAAGATGCTCTTTCCACAACTGAATCTCCCCAGCTAAATGGAAGTCTCGATTTTGAGCGCGAGGGAAGCCGGCTCTCCGGCAAATTCTCTGTCACCACTTAGCCAGTTGGACGGTGATGTATTGCTCCAACTGAGTTCGTACGTTCCAAATGAGAAGTTTTACTTTGCCGTCTTTGGAATGCTGAAACTCATCGCTTAGTTGATTCACACGATGATTCACGATACCCACCCGGTTTCCGTCCACTTCGATGATACGATCACCGGGCACCAGTCCGATGCGAGATGCAGGAGTGTCGCGAAGGACGGTATTTACCTCTACGCCGTAAATCGTGTTACAGCCCTGAACACCAAGATACCAGGGCGAACCGTGAACGCCCAAACGGCCGGCACTCTCGCCTCTTCCCCGCATACGGGGTATTTCTCGGGGAGGCCGGGTGGGGCTGATGGAATCCTGGGGAGAGACGGTGCTTCCCAGGAGAAGAACCAGTGCCACAGCAACCGATCCTCCGAACTGCCGCCGCTTGATGAGATGCGAAGCCATGACAAAACTCCCTTCCCGTAATAGAAATCGCCGCCCGCGCCGTTGGCCGGATGCGGGCATAACCCCTCTTTTTTTGATACTATTTCACGCCCTGTCAAGCAGAAAAGAGGAAATATTACTCCGCTCTCCGGCGGACGCCGTTCCGAGGTGTTGCCAGGCTTTTCCGCGATTCCGCTCTCGGCGCAAAAACATTTGACGTCAGAGTAAGAAATCCACTATCCTTATCAGTGTTGCCTTCCTCACGCCCTAGCCACGGCCTGCCATGCAGGCTCCCACCCACGGCTGTTCTGGAGGCTTTCCGGTGTTCTCTCGACCCGCCTCGCCTCTGTGGCGAGTTTCCTTCGCCATCTTTCTCTGCGCCTCCGCGACCGCGTGCCGCGCCGACGCCGATTTCCAAATTACGCCCACCACCGTCACGCTAGACGGCAACTTTACCCGCGCTCAACTCGTTGTCAGCGAGTGCGGAACGAATGGCAAAGTGAGCGAACGCGCGGCGGACCTTACCCATAAAGCCCGCTACGTCTCTTCCGATCCCCACATTGTCACCGTCAGCGGCACCGGCTTGCTGTTGGCCCAAAGCAACGGCTCGGCGACGATCGCGGTGAACGTAAATGGCGTCGCCCATCGTATGGCCGTCACCGTGAAAGGCGTGGTCGCTCGACCGGCCATCGGCTTCAAGGAACACGTCATGCCGGTGTTGGCGAAGGCCGGCTGCAACGCCGGCGCCTGTCACGCCAGTCAGTACGGCAAGGGCGGTTTCAAATTGTCCGTCTTCGGCTTCGCGCCGGAGGACGATTATCGCGCCATGGTCCGCGACAGTCTCGGCCGCCGCGCGAACAACATCGTTCCCTCGGCGAGTCTGTTGTTGCGCAAGCCGACCGGCGCCGTCCCCCACGAGGGCGGCCAACGACTGCAAGCCGGCTCGGTCGAATATCGTATCCTCGAACAGTGGCTCGGCGGCGGGGCGCCGCCGCCGTCGGCGAAGGCGCCGAAAGTTGTCTCTCTCCGCGTCTGGCCGGCGCGGCGCGTCGGCCCGCTCGGTTTCACGCAGCAGTTGCAGATCCTGGCGACCTACGACAATGGCCGCACGCGCGACGTGACCGCCTTGGCCAAATTCGACAGCATGGACGAGGGTGTCCTGCGCGTCTCGCCGTCGGGGCAAGTCACTACCGTTGGCCGACGGCCAAGGCGTCGCTCTGGCGCGATTTGATGAACAAGCGGAGATTGCTACATTTGTTGTCCCTTATGCCGACTCGGTGGATCTGGCGGGTTGGGTGGACAACAATTTCATCGATCGCCTCGCCGCCGCCAAGTTCCGCGAGATCGGCATTTCGCCGTCCTCTTTGTGCGATGATGCCACGTTCCTGCGCCGCGCCTATCTCGACGCCATCGGCACGCTGCCGACGCCGGAGCAAGCGGCGGCCTTTCTCGACAGCAAGGACGCCGACAAGCGCAACCAATTGATCGATGCCCTGCTGGGGCTGACCGGCGATCCTGCCCGCGACGTGCATAACAACGCCTATGCCGCCTTCCACGCTCTGAAGTGGGCCGATCTGATTCGCTCCAACAGCGCCGCCATCGGCGAACAGGGTATGTGGGCGCTGCACAATTGGCTGACGGAATCGTTCCGCGACAACAAACCGTTTGACCGCTTTGTCCGCGAACTCATCACCGCGCACGGCTCGACGTTCAGCAATGGGCCGGCCAACTATTTCCGCATCGCTCGCAATCCACAGGATCTGACCGAGGCGACTTCGCAGCTGTTCCTAGGTGTGCGCCTCCAGTGCGCCAAGTGCCATCATCACCCGTATGAGACGTTGGGGCAGGAGGATTACTACCGTTTCGCGGCCTTCTTCGCGCGCGTCGGCAACAAGACCAGCCAAGAGTTCGGCATCTTCGGTCAGGAGACCGTCATCGTCGTCCGCTCCAATGGCGAAGTGAGCCATCCGCGCAGCGGCAAGATTATGAAACCAGCGCCGCTGCACGGTCCCTCCGCCGCCGATACGCGCGATCGCCGGCAAACGCTCGCCGCCTGGCTGACCGCCGCCGACAATCCCTACTTCGCCCGCAACATCGTCAATCGCTACGCCGGTCATCTGCTGGGCCGCGGCCTCGTCGATCCGATCGACGACCTACGCGCCACCAATCCGCCGAGCAACGTCGCCCTCATGGACGCCTTGGCCGCCGATTTCGTCAAGAGCGGTTACAACGTCAAGCATCTGCTGCGGACGATTATGCGTTCGCGCCTGTATCAACTCGATTCGGAGCCGGCCAAGGGCAACGCCTCGGACAGTCGTTTTTACAGTCATTACAACGTCAAGCGTTTGGCGGCCGAGCCGCTGCTCGACGCCGTGGACGCGGCGGCCGGCGTGCAGACCAAGTTCGAGAAGGTGCCGCTGGGCACCCGCGCCATTGAGTTACCCGACGCGCGTTACAACAATTACTTCCTCAGCACGTTCGGCAAACCGCGCCGCGAAGGCGTGTGCGAGTGCGAGCGCGTTTCCGAGCCGAACCTCGCTCAAGCGCTGCACACGCTCAACGGCGACATCGTGACGGCCAAGATCACCAACGCCAAAGGCCGTATCGCTCGGCTCTTGGCGGCCAAGGAATCGCACGATGAGATCGTCAACGAACTGTATTTGGCCACGCTCAGCCGCCGTCCCAGCGCCCACGAACAAGCCGCTTGGAACCAAGAACTAACCAAGTCGCCCGGCGGCAAAATCTTCTATGAAGACCTTCTATGGTCGCTGCTCAACTCGAAACATTTCCTCTTCGTGCGATAGCGAAAAAGAAGATTAACCACAGAGACACAGAGAAAACAAAAGAGAGGTAAAAATGAAGACCTATCGCGGCAAATTGTCCTCTTCTTTTTTTATCTTTGTCTTCTCTGTGCCTCTGTGTCTCTGTGGTTCAATTCTTCGCGCCGAAACCTCCTATCCGATGCTGATGTGTGTGCGTCCCGTGGCCGTGCAAGTGGGACAAACCACGGAGTGCGAAGTGCTGGCGCGCTACAACCTGGATGGCGCCTACAAAGTCTTCGTCAGCGGCGGAGGCATCCGCGCGACCGTGGAAGAAGCCAAGGCGCCGGCGAAGCCAAGCACGGCCAAGCGTCCGCGGAGTACGCTGAAAGTCCATTTTCAAGCCGCTGCCGATGCACTGCTCGGCGTGCGCGACGTGCGAATTGCCACGCCGCAAGGCGCATCCACGCTGGGGCAAATCGTCGTGGTGCGCGATCCGATTGTCCGCGAGGCGGCCAACAACGATACGCTGCAAGCAGCCCAATCCATCGCCTTGCCGGCGACGGTGTGCGGCGCCATCGAAAAGCGCGAGGACGTGGACTTTTACAAATTCAAAGTTGCCGCCGGCGCCGCCCTGACGTTTCACGTTCGCTGTCAGCGATTGGAGAATCGCATCCACGATTTACAGGAACACGCCGATCCCATCATCACGCTGCGCAATTCCGTAGGCTCCGTATTGGCGTCCAACGATAATTATTTCTTCGGCGATCCGTTATTGCACTATAGGTTTAAGACGGCGGGCGAGTATTACCTGGAGATCCGTGACACGCGCTACGGCGGCAATCCGTATTGGCAATACAGCATCGAAATCAACGAACGCCCCTTCGTGACCGCCGTGCATCCGCTGCGCATGACACCGGGACGAGCGACGCGCTTGCGTCTGATCGGCCACCATCTCCCGACTGAGCCGTTCGCATCGCTGACACTGCCGGCCGATACGCCGGAGGGGCCGCGCTGGGTCATGCTTCCACTCGGCGGCGGAAAGAGCAATGCCGTCCCTATCGTCGTCAGCCGTCTGCCTGAAGTGGTCGAGAGGGAGACCGTCTCCGTTCCTTGCGGCATCAGCGGACGCATCGCCAAAGAGGATGAAACGAATTGTTACCGCTTCGAGGCCAAGGCCGGGGAGCATTTCACTTTCGCCGTCTCCGCCCGCGGGCAGCAATCGGCACTCGATTCGCTACTGCGAATCGTCAATGACAAAGGACAAACTTTGATCGAGAACGACGATGCCCGTGATCGCTATGTTCATGCCGATTCGCGCATCGAAAACTGGACGGCGCCGGCGGCGGGGCGCTACACGATCGAAGTCCGCGATCTGCACGGACGCGGCGGCGACGATTTTGTGTATTTTTTGAAAATCGTCCGCGCCGAGCCGCATTTCGAGTTGGAAATCGATACCGACAAGACACCGCTGGCGCCGGGATTGGCCAGCGTGATTTTCGTCCGCGCCGTGCGCAAGAACGGCTTCGCCGGCGCGATTCAACTCGGCGTCGAGGGGTTGCCGCCGAGCGTGACGGCTCACTGCGGCCGCATTCTCGCCGACGGTAAGGACGGCTGTATTATCGTCCGCGCCGCGGCGGACGCCAAGCAAACCGCCGTCAATCTCCGCGTCTTCGGGCAAGCGCCGCGGCCCGACGGGAAGGGCAAACTCGAAGCGACGGCACGGCCTCTCCAGGAGATTTACATGCCCGGCGGCGGACGTTCTCACTACCCCGCCGACATGCACACTCTCTCCATTGGCGATCCGCTCGATCTGCAATCCGTCACCATTAGCCCGGCGTCCATCACGCTCCAACCGGGCCAGTCGAAGAGAATCGATGTGACGATCCAGCGCCGCCCCGGCTTCAAAGGCAACGTCACGCTGGACACGGTTTATCAGCATCTCAGCCAGATTCACGGCGGCAGCATGCCGCCCGGCGTCCGCATCGACGATCGCGCCAGCCAAACCCTGCTGACCGGCGAGCAGACCAAGGGACACATCACGCTGACGGCGGCGGCGGATGCTAAGCCGGTCGAAAAACAGCAGGTGCCGATCATGGCCCACGTCTCCATCAATTTCGTCATGAAGTGGACGTGTTGCGGCCAACCGCTGCTTATCAGCATCGAGAAGAGTTCCGCCAAGTGATCGTCTCGTTTAGCCGCGACCCGCAGGGGAGCGCTTTCGCGCTCCCCTGCGGGTCGCGGCTAAACGAGAGGAGGCATTACGGTAGTTCGCGGATACGGATATTCTTAAAATCGATGGGTGAACCTTCGGCCTCCAGGCATAGATAACCCGTTCGCGGCTCGATGTGGTTGCCGCCGGATACTTCTTCTCCGTTGACCCACAAGCGAATCTCGCCGTTGATCGCCCGCACATAGTAGTGGTTCCATTCGCCGAAACCCTTGCCGCGGTTCTTGCGCGGAAAACTGCGGCTGCCGTTGGGTGAGGTAGGCGGAAACGGCTTCATCTTCGACTTGCCGACCGGAAACACGTCGCCGTGGGTCGTGAACCCCTCCGGCTTCTTTTTCATCCGCTTCTCGTACTGCTCGGCGTAGCCGTGATCGAGAATCTGCACTTCGATGCCGGCCGACGGCAAGCGGTTCGGCTTGAGATCCGCGAGCGCTTCTTCCGGCACCCAGGTGAAAATACCGGAGTTGCCGGCGCTCTTGTTGTGCCGCCACTGGGCGACCAACTCGAAGTTGGTGTATTGCTTTTTGGTGCGGCAGACGCCGACCGGCTTGCCGGTACAGTGGACATCGCCTTCCTTCCAGGTCCAGGTGTCCTTGTCGCCGTTGACGTTGACGAAATCGTCGGCGTTCAACGGCTTCCAGCCGGGACCGGCGCCATCGATAAACGCCTTGGGTTGCTCCTCCGGGACCGCCGCCTCGGCGGCGACGAGCATCCCACAGACGAGGACCAGCATGGCGAAACGCACAGCTTTCATAAGGATTTTCTCCTGACGGGCGAGGGAACGGCGGTTGTCGCTCCGGTTGGTTTAGCGGAGAGCGTGTTCGCAGCAAGAGCAGCCCCCTTGAGGTCCGCGATCTACTCTGCAATCGACAGATGCGGCCGGCGCTGCTATCATAACGACTGTTGTTCTGACACGCGCTGCTCGCTCGCCTAGAGACAGTCAGCACAGCATGTCTGCCAGCGCCGCCAATCCTCAAGACAGTATGAGCAAGGCTGCCGAGGAAAGTCGCCGCCGAGCGTCCGCCATTGGCGTCCGACCGGAGAACAGCTATGGACGAGCATCTGAGGATTCACGAACGGGTGCAGGTCGTCGCGGGAGCGAGCGTCCTCGGCTACAGTTCCGGCACCAAGGGTCGCATCGTACTCGGCCCCGCCTTCGCCGCCGGACAACGCTATTACGTCGTCAACATGGACAACGATCGATCCGGCAAGGGCATCATTTTTCTCGCCGAGGAGATCGAGTCCGAGCCGGAAGCGGCCGCGCGGATTGGGCAATCGTCGCGGCCGCTTCCAACTCGGACACCTTTGAAGCGTCAGTGTACTTGAAGGGAGATGACATCATGAACCAGGAACCGCAAATCGGCGATCGCGTCCACGCCACTCGTTGGAACCGTCAGAAGCGCTACCATACCGGCGACAAGGGCACGGTCCTTCGCACGCTGATTCTCCATGACGGCGGTTTGCCCTTTTGCATGGTGGCGATGGACAAGGATGCTCCCAGCACCTCGGGAATCCTTTTCAACACGGATGAGATCGAGATTGATGGGTAAGCGATGGCGAACCCCAAGCGAGGAGAATTGAGTATGTATGCCATCAGCATCGAGCCGCCTCACGCGGCTGCGATCCTCAGGGAGGTGCGGCCGTGTCATCAGCGTTGCTGGCGGACGGATCATCGCGGCTTGCTGCTGATTCACGCCGGTAGGCATAGGACGCCGAAACGCTCCTCCGCGTCTGGTCAAAGTATGAAATGCAACGCCCTGGTGGGCGTGGTGGAGTTGGTGGATTGCATCGCCTTGGAACATGCGGGCGCGGACCCCGACGAGATCGAGTACCATTGGGTGCTGGCCAACCCCCGCGTCTTTATCCGTCCCCTGCCTTACACCGGCAGGCGAGGGCTGTTCCTGGTCTCCGAGGAAGTAGTGTCCGCGGCCCTGGAAAACGCCCGCGTGCCGGCACAGCAAGACGCAAAAAGCGCGCGATCAGCAGTGAAGGCTAGACGCGCCCCGCGACGGAAAAAGCAAACAAAAGCAAAGCACGAGCCTCACGCTTCGGCGGCACGATAATTGCTATCTTGTCTTTCGGGGAGATGGTGCCCTCCAAGTCCAGTCGGGAGTTCCCCCATGTCGGAATTAACTATTCTGCCTGTCGCCGATCCCCAGGCCGAGTTGCCTGCTGGCGAACCAATCCCTGAAAAGCTGCCATTTCGCTTGTGGGCGGCCAATCTTTTCGCGGTGATTTTGCCGTTTCTCGGTCTGGCCATCGCCATCTATTCCTTGTGGGGTTGGGGCTTCAGTTGGACCGACTTGGCCTTGCTGCTGGGCATGTACGTGCTGACGGCGTTGGGAATCACGGTGGGCTATCATCGCTTGTTCACCCACCGTTCCTTCGAAACCTACCGCGTCATCCAGTTCATCCTGGCCGTTCTCGGCTCGATGGCTCTCCAGGGTTCGCTGTTGAAGTGGGTCGCCCTGCACCGCCGCCACCACGCGCATAGCGACAAGCCCGGCGATCCGCACTCACCTCACCTGCATGGCCGGGGCATCCTCGGCCTGCTGCGCGGTTTATGGCATGCTCACTTGGGTTGGGTTTTTCAAGCCGATCCAGCGGACCTCCCTCGCTACATGAAAGACCTCCAACGCAGCACTCTCCTGCGCGTGACCAGCGCGCTGTTCCTCGTCTGGGTGTTGCTTGGCTTATTGGTCCCGGCCTTGCTCGGTGGTCTTCTAACGAGATCGTGGGCGGGCATGTGGTACGGCCTGGCATGGGGAGGATTGGCTCGTATCTTCCTGGTCCATCATGTGACTTGGAGCGTTAACTCCGTCTGTCATTTCTGGGGTCTTCGGCCCTACCGCAGCGCAGATCAGAGCCGAAACAATATCCTTTTCGGCGTACTCGCGCTTGGCGAGGGATGGCACAATACCCATCATGCCTTCCCGACTTCGGCGCGGCACGGCTTGCGTTGGTGGCAGATCGACATAAGCTATGGAGTCATTCGCGTCTTAGCTCTGCTGCATCTAGCGTGGAACGTGAAGCTGCCGTCGAGACAGGCGCAACTCCAAGTGCGAAGGGCGTGAGGCGGCGAATCCGGATAGGTGGTTAGATGGTTAACAATCCAACCACCTAACCACCTAACAAGCGGATTTACGGTTGGGGACACGGTTGCGCATCTCGGTGCGCTGCACGCCCAGTTCGTTCAGAATGGGCTTGTACACTTCCTGGAGATACACCATGTCGTCGAAAATGTCCATTTCCTTGATGCGCGCCACGCGCTGTCGGCCATCGGCCAAGCCGTAAATGGCGGGCATGGCGAAGCCGTTCATCACCCGCCGCAGCTGCTCCAGCGTGCTGTCGCGGTCCAGCGCCAAGTACAGCCGCACCGCTTCCTTGAAAAAGCTGTGATGCGTCTGCTCATCGACGGACAACAACATCAGCAATTTTTCCAGAGCCGGATCGCCGCCGCGCTCTTGGGTTCGCTGCCGTAGATTGCGGTAGTTCAGGGCGGTGGCGCGTTCCTGCACCATCGCGTAGCAGAGCATGGCCACGACGTTGTCGTACGGCAGCTGCCAAGGATGTTCGTAGATTTTGCCTTCCAAGTCGGTTATCCGCTCCTCGCTGCGCACACCGGAGCGGAGCAGCCAATCGTGCAGAGCCAGCGAATGTTTGGACTCTTCGTAGCCCCAATTGGCGTAGAACCAGGTGCGGGCGCGGCTGGGACGCGACCACGGCATGGCGTGGATGAGATAATCGGGTAGGTAAAGCTCGACGGCGCAAAAGGACTCAACGATGTCGGCGATGGCCGGATCGACGTTCTTGTTGCACTGCGTCCAGGGGATGTCGTTTTCGATGGACCAGCGGCGACGCCTTTCGGCTTGCGCGAAAAAATCGCGGTACAACCGCCACATGGCCGGCTCGAGGACGGGATCGTCCGGGCGCCTATATTCTGTCATTTACTACCCCTCAGGTGTCCAGAAATCCACGCCGCCATGCGTTTTGTCAAATCACGGCGCCGGCAAGGCAACGCTTGGCGGCGCCGTGAATTAGCAAGCAGAGATTAGTAGCGACCGCGGCCGCCGCCGCCGCCGCCGCCGTAACCGCCGCGGCCGCCGCCACCACTACGGCCGCCGCCGCCGTATCCGCCACGGCCGCCGCCACCGCCGCCGCCGCCGCTGCGCTCCTCACGAGGACGAGCCTCGTTGACGGTGAGGGTACGGCCATCGATCTCTTTACCGTTGAGAGCGGCGATCGCCGTCTGCGCTTCCTGTTCGTTGTCCATCTCCACGAAGCCGAAGCCTTTGGAGCGGCCGCTGTCGCGGTCCATGATGACCTGAGCCGACTGCACGGTGCCGTGCGGCTCGAACATCTGTTGCAAATCGCTGCTGCTGACGCCGTAGGCTAAATTGCCTACGTAAATCTTCTTGCCCATTTGGGCCTCCTCCGAGAAAGAAACGTGCGGCTTGGGGCCGTGGTTGTGGAACCGAATTTCGACCCACCAGCAAACCGCAACCATGACCAGGGACCAGAGAAGGCCAGATGGAAGTGAGTGACGACCAACAGAAAGCATTCGCAAGACCCGAGTCCACCTTCTTTATATCACATTCCAACGGCGTGAGAAGAGCAAATAGCGCCGCAAAAGAAAAACGAACGACGACCAAAAAGGGCGGCGATTCCTCTCGACATTTGTCCGGCGCACGGCTATGAGCCTGCGTTTTCCGACCATCGCGGCGATGCCACGATGTTTGGCTCATCGCCCAGGGGAGAACCGACGGAGAGGATCGCCATGAGGCATGTTTTCTTGGCTGCCGTGGTGATTTGCTTAGCGGGATCGAGTCTCGTCTTCGCGCAGAACCGTGCTTCCGACGAGCCATCCTCCACGGAGAATGCGCCGGTCGAGCCGCCGGAGATTCTGCCGGCGAATCCGCGGCGGATCGGCCCAGCCGCTCCTCCGCCCAAGCTGTTGCTGCCGACCGTTCCTCCGCCGTTACGCGCCGACCGCCGCTCCGCCGCCGCCGCTGTTCGCCGATGCCGCCCTCGACGGCTTCGCCACGCGCTGGTGGATCGGCGCCGATTATCTCCTGTGGTGGACCAAGGGCGATCGTCTTCCCCCGCTGGTCGCCAGAGGCTCTCCGACCGATCTGATGCCGGGCGCAATCGGTCAACCGGGGACGCGCGTTCTCTTCGGCGGCGATTACGATAGCCGCGTTCGCTCCGGCATCCGCGTCCGCGGCGGCTATTGGTTCACACCCGCTCAGACGTTCGGTCTGGACGGCACTTTTATTTTCCTTGGCGGTCAATCGGCCGGCTTCAACGATTCCTCCGATGGCGTCCCGGTGCTGACGCGGCCCTTCTATAACGTCAACAGCGGCCGCGAAGACGGCTTCCTCGTCGCCTATCCCGGTCATCAGGCCGGCGACATCCGCGCCGCCCTCTCGACGCGCTTATGGGGGGCCGACGCCAATCTACGCGGCATGCTTTTCCGCGGCGCTTTCTATCAGGTCAATCTACTGGGTGGATTTCGCTTTCTCGATTTGCACGATTCGCTGGGACTCAAGGAAGAAGACACTTTATTGCCGCAATTCTGGCCCGACCCCACCGTCTGGACGACGGCGGTGGACCGTTTCAGCACCAGCAATCAATTTTACGGCGGCCAAGTCGGCGCCGACGTGATGTGGTGCCGCGGTCGATTCTACATCGATTTACTGACGAAAGTGGCGCTCGGTGTATCGGTCGAGCATGCCGGTATCAACGGCTGGACGGGGTTCAACAACTCCGTGGGGCAGAGCGGCTTTGTCAACGTCGGCGAACTGGCCCTGCCGTCCAACATCGGACGCTATAGCCAAGAACGCTTCGCCGTGGTGCCGGAGTTCGGCGTCAACTTCGGTTACGCCCTGACGCGGCACATCCGTTTGACGTTCGGCTACACGTTCTTGTTCTGGAGCAACGTCTTCCGCGCCGGCGATCAGATCGATCGCGGAATCAATCCGACGGAGTTGGCGGCGCTGGCCGGCCAGGGAATCATGGGTGGTCCGGCGCGGCCGAACTTCACTCTCCAAAGCACCGATTTCTGGGCGCAGGGACTCAATTTCGGCTTGCAGTTCCGCTATTGAGAATATGTTTAGCCGCGACCCGAAGGGGAGCGCAGGAGCCAACGCGCTCCCCTTCGGGTCGCGGCTGAACGAATCTTGGTTTACTCGTGCCGCAGCGCCTCGATGGGATCGAGCATGGCGGCGCGGCGGGCCGGATACAGACCGAAGATCACGCCGACGCTGATGGCCACGATCAGCGACAGAAAAATTGCCGGCACGTGGATCTTGGCGGGCAAAGGCGCGTTCCAGATCCATTCCGACAGCGGCGGCACCGTGAAGACGATCAGCAGTCCCATGATGACGCCGAGCAGACCGCCCAGCGACGTTTGCACCACCGCTTCGATGAGAAACTGCATGGTGATGTCGCGGCGTTTGGCGCCCAGAGCGCGGCGAATGCCGATCTCGCGCGTCCGCTCCGTTACCGTCGCCAACATGATGTTCATAATACCGATGCCGCCGACCACCAGCGAAATGCTGGCGATCAAAACCAGCAAGCGCGTGAAACGGCTTTTCTCTTTTTCGGCATGTTCCAGCTTGTCCAGCGGCACCGAGACGAGCCAATCGGACTTGGGATGCGCGACAGAATCGACTCGATCAATCGGCCGGTCGGCCGCACTTTGTCGATGTCGCTGACCGTCAGGGTCACTTGATTGAGGGCTACCTGTTCGCGCTGGAACGAGCCGGCCTGGCGGATGGTGATGGTGGAGCCGAAGCGCTGGTTGCAAGTTGTCAGAGGGATGTAGACGTCGTTGTTATAATCCTGCATCTCCTGTCCGCCGGCATCGCCGACCGGAACGCGATTCTTCAGCACGCCGATGACGACGTAAAAATACTGGCCGATCTTCAGCGTTTGCCCCATAGGATTCTCGAAGGGAAACAGCGCATCGGCGACGCGCGCGCCGAGGACAACGACGTTGTCGGATTTGTCGTCGTCCTCTTGACGGAGGAAACGCCCCATAGCCAAGGGCAGATCGTTGACTTCGGCATAGGACGGCGTGGTACCGACGGCGCGGCCGGTGAAGACGCGATGAAGACGGCGCATCTCCTGCTGGAAGGTGCGCATGGGCACCATACGTTTGATGGTGCCGCCATCCTGGAGGATGGAAAAACGATCGTAATCTTCCAGCGTCAGGCCGTACATGGCCACGCGCGAACGGCCGCTGGTCGCGGAATTCTCCGGCGGCTTGATGCTTTTGACGATGATGTTGGTCGCGCCCAGCTTACGGATAGCGTCGAGCGCTTCCTGCATGCTGCCTTCGCCGAAGGCCATCAGCGCGATGACGGCGCCGGTGCCGATGATGATGCCCAGCACCGACAGAAAGGCGCGCATCTTGTGCAGCCACAGACTGCGCACGGCCAGCACCAGGCTGCGCCGCCCTTTGTCCCAATACAAGAGCGGCCCAAATGCCGCCGTCAACAACACAATCGCCAGGAGGATGTAGAGCAGATACATGGCAGTTCTCCGTTTCGCCGCGCCCTTGGGGCCACGCCGAAACCTATTCTCAGATACCGACAGGCCGCATGGCGAAACCATTGCCGGCCGCTCCGTCCGTGGCGGCCAGGCCGGAGCCGACGTGACGGTGTTGATTGCGTTCGTCCGATTCGATGTGGCCGTCGCGCATGCGGATGACGCGCTTGGCCCAGGCGGCGATGTCGTTTTCGTGCGTGACCATGATGATGGTCTTACCGCTCTCGTTGAGCTGCTGCAAGCGCTCCATGATCTCGTCGCTGGTGCGCGAGTCGAGATTGCCGGTCGGCTCGTCGGCGAGGATGACGTGCGGATTGTTGACCAGGGCGCGGGCGATGGCCACGCGCTGTTGCTGGCCGCCGGACAATTGCATGGGACGATGCTCCAGGCGATCGCCCAAGCCAACCAGCGTGGCCAAATGGATGCACCATTCGCGCGTCTGCTCGGTCATCCGAATGCCCTGGTATAGCAGCGGGATTTCGATGTTTTCCACGACCGTATACTGCGGCAGCAGGTTGTACGACTGGAAAATGAAGCCGAGATAACGGCTGCGAATCTCGGAGAGTTGATCGTCGTCCATCTGGGCAACGTCTTCCTCGCCGAGGAAATAATGACCGCTGGTCGGTCGATCGAGGCAGCCAAGTTGGTTCAGCAGCGTGGACTTGCCGGAACCGGATGGTCCCATGAGGGCGACGA
This sequence comes from uncultured Planctomycetota bacterium, assembly GCA_963835245.1. Taxonomy (GTDB): domain Bacteria; phylum Planctomycetota; class Planctomycetia; order Gemmatales; family Gemmataceae; genus JAJPHU01. Next base: position 391,996 of record CAWIEZ010000007.1, on the reverse strand, counting down.
AATCGCCTTCCTCAACGGCCAAGGACACACCGCGCAAAGCCTGAACGGTGACGGATTCGAGATAATATGTCTTAACCAGATCGATAATACGAACAATGTCGGCCATCAAGGAGGTTCCTTGTTTCCCCGGCGAACCGGCAGCGTTAGCTGCCGGGTTGGACGGCCCCAACCCGGCAGCTAACGCTGCCGGTTCGCCCTGATCGCGGCTAAACTAATTCCTCACGGATTGGCGGCGGTTTTTCCACTGGACGAGCCGCCACTCTGACTACGCGGTCCAGGGCCGCCCTGTCCTCCTTGCATGCCGCCGCCGCGGCGCTTGCCTTTCATGCCGCCGTTCGGTCCACCTTGCATGCCGGGACCGCCAGCGCCTGGGCCGCCCTTCTTACCTTTGTAACCGCCTGGGCCGCCCTGACCGCCTTGGCCGTCCGGCATTCCAGAACCGCCGCGGCCGCTCTGCGCCGGCAGATTGCCGTACTCCATGCGCTCTTTCTCCGTCAGCAGAACCACCGGGTTCATGACGACGACCTCGCCTTCCTTCAAGCCGTCTTTGACCTCGACAACCTTCTCGTTGGTCATGCCCAGACTGATCTCGCGCAGTTGCGGCTGACCATCGACCATGACGTAACAGCGGCGTTTCTCGCCCATGTCCGCGGTTCCCAGCACGGCTTGTAGGGGAATCTGCACAACCGGCTCGGGCGAGCTGTCCACGAGGATATTGACGACCGCGTCCATGCCCGGCCTCAACCCTTCCATGGTTTCATCGACGGCGATGAACGTCTGGTAGACCTTGACGTTGGAGGCGAAGAAGTCGTTCTGCGACGCCACGGCGGCCACCGACTTGACGTGGCCCTTGAGCGGCCGGTTGGGGAAGGCGTTGACGCGAATGGTGGCTTCCAAGCCGCGACTGACGAGATCCTTCTCCGCCGAGCGGTGATCGTTACTGAACGGCGCACGTAGGTCCATCAGGAAGGTGGTGTAGGCGGATAGGCCGGACAGCGGCTTCGGCGAGATCAACAGCGAGGCGTTGATGGCATCGCTGAATCCAGTGTCCTTATTGACATCGGCGATGACCCGCGAAACCATGGCCTCGTGAACGCGGGCATTGACGACCATATGCTTCAGATCCGGGATGCTCAGCATCTTCTGCCCTTCCTTGACCGACTCGCCTTGAGCGATGACGCCGGCCTGATTGCTACTCCAGCGGGCGCGTTCCTCGACGTAGTAGACCACCATGCCGTCGCGCGGTGCTCGGATGAAGCAATAATCGATTTCCTTCTCGATTTCGCGCAGCCGCGATAGTTCCTTCAGGTAGACTGCCTCCCCGATGTTGACGCCGACTTCATCGAGCGCAAGTTGTTTTTCCAGCTGTTCTTGGGCCTTATCGATCTGCCGCTCCGCCTCGTCAATGACGCCTTGGAACTGGATTTGGTTCCTCTTTTTTGTCAGCTTAAGCACGTCGAGTTGCTTGAGGACGCTATTACGGGTGAGTTCGGCGCTGCGGCGGCGCGCCTCATCCGCTTCGGCCTGCGAGGCGGTGACAAACTGTCGTCCGGGACGCGACATGCGATCGGACCAGCTGCGCGCTCGTGCCACATGGTTAGGTCCGAGCCGGACATGATCTCCTTGTTTTCCAGGTCGATCTTGGACGTCGCATAAAGACCCTCAAGATACTCCTGCAAGGTAATCTTGGCGACTTCGCGGTTAGTCTTTTGCGTTTCGACCGCTGCCTTGTTGGTGAGTACGTTGATGTCGCGTTGCAGCAGGGCTTGCTTCCAAGCTTTTTCGGCGTTCAAGACCAGAATCTGTTGGGCGGCTAATTGGTCCTGCAAGGCGGAATCGTCCAATTCGATGATGCGGTCGCCCTCCTTGACGTAGGAGCCGTTATCAATGACCCAGCGAATGCTGGTGGCAGCCGCGTTGGCGGCCTGCGTCCGCGCCTTGACCTTGCAAGCGATTTCGTTGTTTTCGGCCGATTCCAGACTGCCGCGCTCGGTGATGGTGATCTGCAACTTCTTCTTTTCGACGGGTTGCGTAATCAACTCGGCGTTGGCGGCGTGCCGGCGCGTGAGAAAGTACCAGCCGCCCAGGCCGATGCTGCCTGCGGTGAGCAGGGCCAAGACGACGAGCAGCCCTCTACGGCGCCGGCTCCAGTGGCGGGCCTTGGGCAGGCGGCTCGGCACGGGGCTGGGGGAGTTGTTCGAGGCGTGGTTGTTGTTCGGGGGGACCGCCGGTTGGGGGTGTGTTTCCGGCAGGTTGGGCGTTGTCGTTGTTGTCGGCGGGTTCGTTGGGGCAGGCTGAGTTGTCATCGATCCATACTCCACGGTTGTCGAAACGGATGGTACCGAGGTCGCGGTAGAAGTACATGCGAGCGAGAAGGTAGCTAATCCAAGTATTATAGAGGGCATTCTGGGCGCCGAGAAGGGAACTTTGCGTACCCAACAGCTGATTGGTGAGAGCGGCGGGATCGCCAATCTGCGGCCGCGCCGCTACCGGACCGATCAGCCCTTTCGGCTCAATATCGCTGGGCGCCGGCGCTTGCGGCTGGCTGAACGCCTGCAACGCCTGATCCACCTGTTGGTAAGCCAGTTCGATGTTGCGTTTTTGCACGCGATGGATGCTGTTGGCGGCCACCCGCAACTGACGCAGATCGAGGCGGATGTTGAACAGCAGTTGGTCTTCATAGCTCATCAGGTTGCGGTGCGCTTGCTGGAAGTAGATGAGCGTGCTGCGGTAGTTGTTGCGTTGCAGGATGCGGACGAGCGGCAGCGTACCGTCGAAATACAACTGATTGACGTTGTGCGAGCCGAGAAAGGAGAACGGCTTGGCTACGTTCGCCGGCGTCGAGGAGCCGAAGTGATAGTCCACGTTGAAGGTGCCCATCAAGGCGTTGGCGGCCACGCGGATCTTGCGCCAGCCATCGACAAGTTGTGCCCGCACGTTCATGAGATCGACGCGCGAAGTCATGACGGTTCGCTCGGCGGCTAACAGCGCTTGATCCTCCGGAGCGCTGAGCAAATCGAGCCCTTCGGCGCAGACGCGCGGCAGGGCGGGCCAGGACTTTTTAATCTGCTCTTGCCGCTCGGTCACGGCCGCGCCCACGGTGGCGAGCAAGGAAGCGTGGATGCGGCGGAAGGTGTTATTGGCGACCACTTGCTGCTGCACGTCATCCTTGATCGTCTTCCACGGCTGCCGCTCGTAAACGCTCAGGTAGTATTCCAGCGATGCCACGTCGCGCTCGAAGTACAACTGGCGCTGGAGAAGAATGTCCTCTTCGGGCACCTCTTCTCCCGGCTGTTTGCCGCGCTTGCGAGCCAGGCGATCGAGTGCTTGTCCGAGTTCCTTCAAGCGGTCCTCCAGGGCGCCAATTCGCTCCGCCTCGCCGCGGTCGCGCGCGAAGTTCTCCCAGTAGGGCCAGCGCTCCAGGATGCGCTGGCGCGTCTGCGTGCCGCGCAGCAGGGGCGTAACTTCGATCATGCGGTGCAGCCGACGACGCAGCTGCGCCGTCGGAGTCGAACGACCATACTTCATCGAGTTGTAGGCCACGCGCTCCGTATCGACGAACAGCTTCTCGTAGGCATCGACGAGGTTGTACATCGGCTGCAACGGACCTTGATCGAGGTCGATCTCGACGGTCATAGGCAGGCCGAGTTGTTGCTTGAGCTGGTCCAACGAGATGCGATAGGAGGCATGAAGGCCCAGGGTGGTTGTGATGTTACCCAGCAACGACTGCTCGACGGTGCCTCTCTGCACCTGATTGATCAGGCCGCCTTCCAGATAGGCGTCGAACAGCCGTAGGAAACGCTGGAGATTCTGGATGTTCTTGTACGAGTTGACGAGGACGCCGCGCTCGTTGATGGTGGTCAGGTAGCCCTGCGGCGTGATGAACACGCCGGCGTTGAAGTTCGCTCCCAAAGTCGGCTGCGGAGCGACTTGCACCGTTGACGGATTGGCGACCAACGGCAGCGTGAACGGGCCGGGAACGAAGGCGCCGGGTTGCTGCGTCACGGGGGCGGTGATGGTCGATACGCCCGCCGACACGCCGGGAATGAAGGTACTCTGCCCGGCGGCGAAGAACACGAAGTATTCCTGGCGGAAGCGGAAGAAATCGCGGATGGCGTAGACGACGTTGCGCTCGGCCTGCGTCAACGGCTCCATGACCACGGCTCGCCCGCCGCCGGCCAAAAACGGCTGCACGAAATCGAGGTTGACGTTGGAGACGCTGGTAAACAACGGGTTGGCGCCGAGGTTGTACACCGTTTGGTTAGCGAAGTTGAACAGCAGCAGGGCACCCGTGGAGAACAGTTTGGTGAAGCCGGTGTTGGTCGTGGATAGCCAATTATTGTTCTCGCCCAGCGTCGAGTTCTGGCCGCTGCGCTGGCGGACCAGCACTTCCGTCAAGTACGGTTGGGCGATGAAGGCGAAGCGCTCGGCGGTCAGCGCCAGGCACGTTAGATACAGTTCCTCGCGCTGCGTCTGAAACTCGCGGCTGTTCATGAAGCCCAGTTGGACGATCTGCTCCATGTTGAGCAGAAACGGATTGCTCTTCTGATTCTGGCCGGCGCCGAAGGCTTCCGGCAGCGCCTCGGTGGTGGTGGTCGGCGAATTGAGTTCGCGGTTGATCTGGGCGTTGACCTCGGCGGCGCGCTCCTCCAGGTTCTTGGTCTCGCCGGGCAGCAGCGGTTCTTCGCCGACGTCTTCCTCCGGCGGCGGCGCCTGTTTCTTTTCCTCGTCGATCTTGCGCGGTTCTCCGCATCCCACTTGGCCATCAAGTCGAGGTAGCCGGTGCCCTGCCAGTAGGCGTGTCCGCGGAAGATGGGGCGTTGCGGATGCGGCGACAGATCCCAGGCGGCCGGATCATCCGGCGGCATAGGCGGACGATTCCAGTCCTGGTTGGCGGCAAAGCGCGACAACGGATGCGGCCAGACGTAGTAATCGGCCAGCCGCCACTGGGCGTACTTATCCTTGGTGTACAAGATGTTGTCCACCTCGGCGTCGGCCCGTCGCTGGAAGAACCGCCGCGTGCAGCCGCTCAAAGATGTCAGCAGGCCCGCCATCAGGAAACCACAAAGAATCGACCGGATTATGCCACGCGATTCAAGGAAAGAAAGCCAGTACCACATAACACCCGTGCCCCTGCCCGCGGATACGGAGTAGCCGACAGAATCGTTATCGGCGGCAAGGCTTAACTGGCTTTACATTAAAATAGCGTACCTGAGTGGTTATGAGAGGATCGTGAAGGCAGTTTCGTTTAGCCGTGACCCGGCGAACCGGCAGCGTGAGCTGCCGGGTGCTTCCAACCCGGCAGCTCACGCTGCCGGTTCGCCGCAAATGAATGGGGAAGAAAAAAACTCCCTCCTCCGTGTATAATTCGGCAAGGGAGGAGATTTTTTTCGTGCCGCAAGAAGCTGTTTCCGCCATCCCGGATCGTTTACAGGATCTGCCGCACTTGCTGGCGCGGACGGAGGGTTTTTCGTCCGTGCTGTCGGCCTTGCATCAGCGCCGCGGCGCCGTGGTGGATGGCGCCTGGGGTTCGTCGGCGGCGTTGGCGGTTGCAACTCTGGCTCGGCAGACGCCGCGGACGCTCCTCGTCGTTCTCGCTCATCCGCGCGATCTGGATGGCTGGAGCGGCGATCTGGCCGGCTTTGCTGGATTCGATCCCGTCGTTTTCCCCGCTTGGGACGATTTCCGTCACGACGCCGAGGACGGAATCAACGCCGTCGATGAAATCGCCGGCCAGCGGCTCCGTTTGCTCAAACACCTCGAAGGTCGCAATCCGCCGCGCTTGGTTCTGACAACCGTGCAAGCGCTGATTCAGCCAGTTCCCGATCGTGCCCATCTCGCCGCCATGCGCCGCCGTCTGCAAACCGCCCAAAGCGCCGATCTGGAGGAGTTGGCGTCCTGGCTGGTCGAGCGCGGCTATCGGCACACGGAAGCCGTCGAGTTGCCCGGCGAGTTCAGCCGTCGCGGCGGCATCCTCGACGTATTCTCGCCGGACGCCGAGGCGCCGTATCGTCTGGAATTTTTCGGCGACGAGATCGAATCGATCCGCCAATTCTCGCCGCAGACGCAGCGCAGTCTCGGCCAGCTTGAAGAAGCGGAAATCACAGGTTCGCCAAACCGCGGCGCCAGCAAGGGTGAGAACGGCCACTTCTGCGATTATTTGCCCCAAGACGCTTGGATGGTCCTCGTGGAAGTGGAGGAACTGCGCGAGCAAGGTAAGCATTATCTGGAGCGCGTCGCCGAAGAGACGGGATTGTTCTCCGTCGAAGGCGTGTTTGGGCAACTGCTGCGTTTCCCCAGCGTAACGGTGTCCGCTTTGCCGTCGCCGTCCGTCGAGACGACGTGTCATCTGCGCGTCGAGTCGGTCGAGCATTTCAGCGGCGAGGTCGGCCGTGTGCGCGATGAACTGGATGCGGTGGCGGCGCACGATGTCGTCTTGATCGCTTGCCACAACGAGGGCGAGTGCAAACGTCTGAGTGAAGTGCTGGCCGCGGGCCGGCTGGCGCAATCGGATCGTCTGCGTCTGGTCACAGGCCGCGTCCGCGCCGGTTTTCGCTTGATCGAAGGCGTCGGTTCCAACGGCTCCGCGCAATCGCTGATTTTGCTGGGCGGACAAGAGCTATTTCGCCGTGAGGAAGTGCGACAGATTCAGCCGCGCCGCCGTCTCGAATCGCGCGCCATCGATAGCTTTCTCGATCTGGCGGAAGGCGATCTCGTCGTCCACGTCAGTCACGGCATCGCGCGTTATTGCGGCATGCAAGTGATCGAGGCGAACCGGCAGCGTCAGCCGCCGGGTGTTAGCAGCAAGCACCCGGCGGCTGACGCCGCCGGTTCGCCGGGCCGTGCCGAGGAACACCTAATTCTCGAATTTGCCGGCGGCGTTCGTGTCTACGTTCCGGCATCAAAGATCGATTTAGTACAAAAATACGTCGGCGGCGCCAAGACCGACCCGGAACTATCGAAGTTCGGCGGCACGAGTTGGCAGAACCGCAAGGCGCGCGTGCAAGCGGCGGTCATGGATCTGGCCAGCGACATGATCGGCTTGCAGGCGCTGCGCGAGGCCGAGCCGGGCACCGCTTTCCCGCCGGATAGCGAATGGCAAGCCGAGTTCGAGGCATCCTTTCCCTATCAGGAGACGCCGGATCAGCTCACGAGCATGGCCGAGATCAAGACCGACATGCAGCGTCCTCGCCCGATGGATCGCCTCATCTGCGGCGATGTCGGTTACGGCAAAACCGAATTGGCCATCCGCGCCGCCTTCAAGACCATCGACAATGGCCGGCAGGTCGCCGTGTTGGTGCCCACGACCGTACTCGCCGAGCAACACTTCCGCACTTTCAGCCAGCGCCTCGCCGAGTATCCGTTCACCGTCGAATGCCTGAGTCGATTCCGTTCCAGCGGCGAACAGAAACGCATTGTCGAACGGCTGAAAAAAGGCGGCATCGACATCATCATCGGCACGCATCGGCTGGTCAGCGCCGACGTGCAGTTCAAGGATCTTGGTTTGGTCGTGATCGACGAGGAGCAGCGTTTCGGTGTCGAGCATAAAGAGCGTCTGAAACATCTGCGGCAAAAGGTCGATGTGCTGACGATGACGGCCACGCCGATCCCGCGCACCCTGCATTTATCCCTTTTAGGTATCCGCGATATATCTAATCTGGAAACGCCGCCGCCGGATCGTTTGGCCATCGAAACGCGCATCATCCGTTTCGATAAACAATTGATCCGTCATGCCGTGCTGCGCGAACTGAACCGTGAAGGGCAGATCTATTTCGTTCACAACCGCGTGCAGAACATCCACGAGATCGCCGAGCGTTTGCGGCAAATCGTGCCGGAGGCGCGCCTCGCCATCGTCCACGGTCAGATGGCTGCGGACGAATTGGAGCAGGAGATGCTGCGTTTCGTCCGCCGCGAGGCCGATATTCTTGTAGCGACGACGATCATCGAAAGCGGCCTGGACATCCCCAACGCCAACACCATTTTCATCAATCAGGCCGATAACTACGGTCTAGCCGATCTGCACCAGTTGCGCGGCCGCGTCGGTCGTTACAAGCACCGCGCTTACGCTTATCTGCTGCTCGATGCCGAGCGCACGGTGACACCCAACGCCGCTCGGCGTCTCAAAGCGATCGAGGAGTTCACCGAATTGGGCGCCGGTTTCAAGATCGCTCTGCGCGATTTGGAGATCCGCGGCGCCGGCAACATTCTCGGCACGCAGCAGAGCGGCCACATCGCCGCCGTCGGCTACGAGATGTACTGTCAACTGCTGGAGAATGCTGTTCGCACTCTCAAGCAACAGCCGCTGCGCACGCCGCTGGAGATTCACGTCGATCTGCCGTGGACGGCGTATTTGCCGCGCGATTATGTGCAGGGACAGCGGTTGCGGATCGAAGTGTATCGCCGGTTGGCGCGCGTGCGGCGGTTCGATCGCTTGGCGGATTTCCGTCAGGAATTGCGCGATCGCTTCGGCCCACCGCCGGAACCGGCCGATTGGCTGCTGCGTCTGGTGGAACTGCGTTTGCTCGCGGCGCAGTGGAAAATCGCCTCGATCCATTTGGAGAAATCCGCCGAAGTCGGCAGCAGTGCGACCGACGTGGTATTCGGCTATCGCCATCCGCGTCGCATTCAGGAATTGGCCGCGCGCAGTAACGGCCGCGTGCGCGTCGTGGATAACGCCAGCGCCTATTTCCGACCGACGGGAGAGGAATTGGAGCCATTGGTGTTGTATGGGATCTTGAAGGATTTGCTGAGGCCGCCACACTCTGATGACGAGCAGCGATCCCATCGCCGCGATGGTGCTGGCTCATCTGGCGACGCTGGAGGCATTCGATGATGGGTCACTCTTTATCCGCAAGCGGCAGGTGATGCGTAGTTTGTACGAGCGCGGCATGCCCAAACAAATGGCATTGCAGCTATTGCGGTTGGTCGATTGGATGATGACGCTGCCCAAATCGCTGGAGCCGCTGTTTCAGCAAGAACAGGCCTTGTGGGAAAAGGAGAAACAGATGCCTTACATCACCAGTTTTGAGCGACTTGCCCGCGAAGAAGGTGAAGCCAAGGGCCGCGCCGCGGGTCAGGCCGAGGGACTGCGCGAAGGACTGCTGGAAGCGATTGAACTCGGCTTGAAACTCCGCTTCGGCGCGGAAGGATTACAATGTTCCCCAGCCATCCAGCAACTCACGGACATCGATACCCTGCGGCGCATCAAGCAAGCGATTGAAACGGCAGTCAACGCCGACGCCATCCGCCAACTTGTGCCCTAGAATCTCGTCAATCGGCCTCTCGGCTCTGCGTGGCGGATCTTCATTCGTTCGTGCTGGAGGAATCCTATGCCGACTCGTCTGCTCCTTTTGGGCGCCCTGCTCGCCATGCCCCGCATAGTCTCGGCGCAGACCGATCACCCCTTGCCCGCTAAGGTCAATCTCGGACCGGAATTCCAAAAGCTCCATCTTTCGCCGCGCGCCGAAGGCCGGCGCGATACTTGTTCGCTGTTCGCCCTCACCGCGGTCGCCAATTTCGAGTACGCAAAGAATGCTCCTCCGCCGCACAAACGGCTATCGGAAGAGTTCCTCATCTGGGCCGCCAATGAGGCCACGGGACGAGAGGGCGATCAAGCCATGTTCTACGAGGCGGTCCACGGGCTTAACGCCCTAGGTATCTGCACGGAAGACTTGATGCCCTACGCGAACGTCAGCGATGCCGGCCGCAAACCCTCTGCGGCGGCGCTGGCGGATGCCAAGCAACGCAGCGAGCGCTGGAAGATCCACTGGATCAAACGCTGGGATGTCAAGCATCCTCTCAGCGATAAGCAGCTTCACGCGATCAAGGAAACGCTGGCGAACGGCCATCCGGTGGCGTGCGGCTTGCGCTGGCCGAAATCCGCACGCGGTTGGGAGATTCGGGAGGTGCCGCCGCCGGACAACGTCTTTGATGGCCATAGTATCGTCTTCACGGGCTATCAAGAGGATGCCAAGTGGAACGGCGGCGGCGTTTTCTTCTTCCGCAATAGCGCCGGACCCCGCTGGGGGGACAAGGGGTATGGCATCCTGTCTTACGCCTATGCTCGCGCCTATGTCAACGATGCTCTTTGGCTACAACTCGGTTCGCCGAACTCCGAGAGGCCGACGCAACGCTTGGAAGCGGAATCTCTGACCGTGCTGGCCAAGGAGCGATGTGAAACAAGCCCGCAGGACATGGCGAAAGCGTTCGGCCCGATGTGGAGCCAAGGCAAGCAACTCTTTTGCGCAGCCCGCGAGGGCGGCTCCGTGCGGCTGGGCTTCCCGGTCGAGGAGGCCGGTCGCTACCGACTCCGCATCTTGGCCACGGCGGCACCGGACTTCGGCAGCCTACGAGTTACGCTCGATGGCAAAGCGTTGGACGCGGATTTCGATCTCTATTCCGGTCGTGTCTGCCCGTCGGGGCCGCTGGAATTAGGCACGCATGTCTTAGCGGCGCACCAGCATACGCTCACGCTTTCCGTGGTGGGAAAGAACCCCGTTTCGGCGGGTTTTTCCTTCGGTCTGGATGCCATTGACCTCCTTGCTGAGAAATGACGGAATTGCCTGGTTCCACCTGCAAGGCCGCGATTTGTCCGCCCGCACCGCCAGCAAGGGATGTCCCTTGCTGGCGGTGCGGGCGGGCCATTTCATAGAATACCTACCTATCTCCCGCATCTCAGGAGCATTATCATGGCGAAGAAGAAACCCAATCGCACGGATGAACCCTCACGGCGTCGCAAGACGGCGGCCGTCACTCCGGGACCGGCACCGTTGGCGGCGGCGCGGCTCAAACGTCTGCCGCAGCACGGGGATACTTGGCAGGCCGACTGCCTGCAACTGCCGATGTACGTCCAGGACAATCGTGGCGAACCCGCGCGCCCCTGGATCACCTTGATCGTCAGTTTCGGTCAACAGCTTATTCTGGGGCAGCACGTCAGCGAAGAACAACCCTCTCCCGAACAACTGTGGGATACCTTGACGGAGGCCATGCAAAAGCCGCTCATGGGCGACAAGCAGCGGCCCGCCGAGTTGCAGGTCCGCGCCGGCGTCGGCTGGGAGACCCTGCACCAGCCGCTGCAAGAATTGGACATCCGCACCGTGACGGCGGAGGAGTTTCCCGCCATCAACCAAATCGTGGAACACCTGGCGCAGAGCCTCGGCAGCGGCGAACAGCCGTCTGGACTCATGGACGTGCCCGGCGTCACCGCCGAACAGGTCGGTCAAATCTACGAAGCCGCCGCCGAGTTCTACAAACAAGCTCCCTGGCGCCGCCTCCGCTACGAAAGCGCCATCCGCATCGACGGCGCCGACATCGAAGGCGGTCCTTGGTTCGCCGTCCTCATGGGCCAAGCCGGCCTGACGAAGGGGGTGGCACTTTACGACGATTTCGATCTGCTTAAGCGCTTGTGGATGAATGAGCTTTCCGACGAGGAGAACGCCGAGTTGACCGTGGCCACGACGGTCACGTTCGGCGACGCCGACGAGACCGCCGCGGCGGATGTGGAAGCGGCTGGGCGGCACGGTTGGAAAGTGGCTGGGACCGACGCCTATCCATCGATCTTCCACAAGGATCGCGGCATGTCGATGCGTCCGCCCAGCGCCGAGGAGTTGGTTCTGATGGAAGCGAGTCTGCGCGCCTTGCCGACGTTCGTCAAGCGGCGGCGACAGAATGATGGGACGCCGGAACGCATCGCCGTTTCCACCGCGGCGGGCGAACGAACTTTGACATTAGCATGGCAACAGACGGATTAGAGGGGCCGCAGTGAAATCCCTTGGTTCTTGGCAAGGCGTTCTCGCCGTCTGCGCATGGATCGGCCTCTCTCCCATCGTCCACGGAGCGGACAAGCCAGCTGCCGAGTGGACGCGGGCCGACCGCCAACCGCCGCCAACCGCCGAGCAGACGCGCACCTTTATGAAACGCCTTTTGCGATACGTCGAGGAGCATCATCTCAAAAAAGACGATAAATCGGAACAGCGCGGCATGGTTTACGAATACTTCGATACCCGCCGCGCCGGCCGGTTCGATTGCTGGGTGCAGGGCGAAGCGTTGGACACCATGCACGACGGCGCTTGGTTAGCCGCCGCCCTGGTCAATGCCTATCGAGCCACCGGCGATGCCGCCTACAAGGATTTTCTCGTTCGCTGGCAGCTGCCTTTTTACTGCAAGATGCTCAATCACAGCGATCATCTTTTCTCCGCCCAGCGCAACGATGCTCGGCCGGCGGCGCATCGTTTCAACCGCGAACACGCTCTGCAAGAAGGCGAGAAAGGTTTCGTGCCGTACTGGTGGGACGATGGCGCGTCGATCAGTCTCGAACGGCGACACGACAAGAATCCGTTGGGACCGTTCGTCTGCACGGATCGGCTGGCCGGCAAGTCCAATCCGAAGTTTCTTCTCGATGGTTACTCGCACGGCTCTTCCAATCACATGGCTCAGGATCTCGGCGTCATGGTGGAGTTGTCCTGGCTGTTGTTGCGCGAAGCGACGGAACCCGCCGAGAAAAAGCTGGCCGCGGAAGTGGCCGAGGCGGCGAAGAATCTACACGAGTGCCGTATGCGTCATCACGGCCACATCCCTATGTGCGACGCGCCCGCCGCGTTGGCCGCCGGCGATGCCGCGCTGATGAAATTCGTGCCCGATCAAAACATCCCAGCCGCCGCTCGACTCGATAATCACTACTACCGCGCTCTGTATGCTTTCAAGCCGGGACAGCGGCAAGCGTTCCCCGCTTTCGCCGACGATCAGGAGTATCGCTACTACTTCGGCCTCGCCCGCCACGGCGGGATGCTGCCGCGTCCGTTGGCCTTCAAGACGATCTACGATGCCTACACCGAACCGCTGCTTTATCGCTCTTACTCCGACGATGCCGAGGTGCCGGCCGGCATCAATCGCTTCGATCTGCACCCGTATTACGCTGTAGATGGCCGGCCAACCGATTATCGTTCGGATCGCAAGGGACCGAGCGGCAAACCGCGCCCCATCGGTTCGCGGCTGGGACCGCAGAACATGGTGTGCTGCGGCTGGGCGCTGCAAGTGCTGCGTGCTTATCCCGGCATCTGGGAGGAACGCTATCAGCGCGAATTTCCGAAGGAACTGCGCGTCGCCATCGACGACCGGCCTCCGGCCAGTTCCCTCGCTGTCGCACCGGCGGCGCGGTTGCCATTCGGTTCAGCGAAATTGGAACTGCTCAGCACCCGCAATGCCCTGCACGTCACAGGACAGATCAAGGGTGATGCCGTTACGCTCAAGTTGTTCAGCCGGCCCGATGGTCAGGGCAACCATGCCGTCGTCATGTTGCACAAGGATGAAAGCAGCCAAATTGTCAACGATCGCGGTGAGATGCTGCGGAACAAGACCGCGATCGCATCCGTCGAGGATGGTTTTCGCTTCGACGTGGAATTGCCTTACGGCGTCGTCAAGGGTCAGAAGTTCTGGGCCAATGGCGTCGAATTTGGCCGCTACTGCATGCAGATCGGCGACGAGCGGCGCAATTTCTACTTGGCGAGTCCTGAAAAGCAAGTGAAGGCTCGGCTGGTGCATGAGCTGGCCGGCGGTTTGCGCACCTGGGAGGCAATCTTCGACAAAATGGGCTACATTCCCACCGGCTTAGACGCCGGCGCCGATTGGCAGTATTTTTCCGACAGCGGCGGTTACGCCCATTTGCTCAGCGCGGCGGCGCAATGGTTACTCGTGCTGGACGGCAAGGACGATTGGGAGCAACATCGCATTCCCGCGCTGTGATCCGAAAGATGAGAAAGCTCTTCCGCTCCTATAGAGCCAGACCCATATGTTGCTGTCCAGGATAATCACTGCAACGCCCCCAGTCGGCCTCGGCGACGGGGGCTGTCGGCTCATCGTACCGCAAGACAGTGCCTCGCAGCGCGTGGCCAGGAAGCGTTGCACGGCCGACCGGAATGACGATCACTTCGACCGCCTGGCCGGCTTGGAAGGGGAGATGTTCGAGCAACAATTTGCCGTCTTCCGAAAGGACAGCTTCAATGCGGTGCGCCGATGACATCAGCGGGACTCCAGGGGCGACTACTACCGAATTGTCCCGACGACAGAACGCGGCGTCAAGTTAGTGTAGGATCGAGTTAGCGAAATAATTTCGCCGCGCACTGCCTTTTGGGGCACTATAAGAAGAAAGCAATCCATCGTCCTGCCGATGAGGTGCCATCATGGCGAGCGAAACGGCCCATCTTCTGGCGAAACATCTCCGCACTCTGTCGGCCGCCGCACGGGCGGATAGTCTGCCGGATCGAGAGTTGATCCAGCGCTTTGCCGCCCAGCGCGATGAGGATGTCTTCGCGGCACTGGTGCGGCGGCATGGGCCGATGGTGCTGCGCGTCTGCCAGCGCATCCTACACAATGCCCACGACGCTGAAGATGTGTTTCAGGCGACGTTCCTCGTCCTCAGCCGCAAAGCGGCTTCGCTGCGCCGAGCCGAATCGCTGGCCTGTTGGCTGCACGGCATCGCCCATCGCCTGGCACTGAAAGCGCGGACGCAGCTCGCCCGCCAGCGCATGCACGAGAGCCGAGCAGCAGTCGAGAAATACGCCGACGATCCGCTGGCGGAGTTGAGCGTGCGCAAAGCGCAGGCGATTCTCGATGAGGAACTAGCCCGTCTGCCGGAGAAATATCGTGCGCCGTTGCTGCTGTGTTGCCTCGAAGGCCGGACGCGCGATGAGGCGGCGCGGCTGCTTGGTTGGTCTACGAGCGTCGTCAAGAGTCGATTGGAGCAAGGACGCGAGCGCTTGCGTTCTCGGCTATTGCATCGCGGTTTGACGCTGCCGGCGGCGCTGATCGCCACGCTGTTAGCGGAAGGAGCCACGCCGGCGGCGGTAGCAGCGTTGTTAATTCGCACCGTCGTCCAGACCGTGACCACATCGCCCGCAAATGGTATCGCGCCCTCGGTTGCGCTGCTGGCCGAGAGCGCGCTGCGCGGTACGGCAACTGTGAAGGCAAAGGTTATCGTGGGATTGCTGTTGTTGACGGGTGCGTTCGCGGCGGGAATGGGAACGCTCGTCCCGCAACAATCGGCGGTGCAACCCTCGAAAATCAAGGGCGACACGCCCGAGCAGCCCCGGCCGGTTGAGAACAAGCACGTTCACAAGGATCGCTTCGGCGATCCGCTGCCGGAAGGTGCGAAAGCGCGCCTTGGCACCGTGCGATTGCGGCATCAGGGCGTGATTGCGGCTGCCGTGTTCACGCCGGACGGCAAGACGGTAATCGTTGGTGACACTGCGGGCGACATCATTTCCTGGGACGTGGCCAGCGGCCGAAAGATCCGCCGTTACAACCGCACATCCCCATCGGTGGGCGATCCCCTCGCCCTCAGCGCCGACGGCAAGACGCTGGTTTCTCCTATTTGGGGTGGCGGCGTATGTTTCTGGGATGTGGAGACCGGCAAGCAACTCTCGCATCATCCGATCCAAGGCCGCATTACGCAACTGCTTCTCACTCCCGACAACAAGACGCTGATCGTTGGCGATGACAACAGCAAAACCATCCAACTGTGGGACATCGCCGGCAAAAAGAAAAGGCACGAGTTGAAAGACCAGAAGGGAAGACAGGCGTGCATCGCGCTCAGCCCCGACGGCAAGACGCTCGCCTCGGAGAGCGCGAAGGATCGCTCTATCCACTTGTGGGATGTCGCTACCGGCAAGGAAAAACTCTGTTTCGCGCCTTATAAGTTCGGTTTGCGGAGCGTCACCTTTAGCCCGGATGGAAAAACGCTGGTCACGACGGAATGTGATGGCTACAAGAGCGGCGGTTTACGTTTTTGGGATGCGGCGACGGGCAAAAGACTCCGCGAGCAGCGAACGGTCCATGCCCCGCTGAACTTCGCTTATTCTCCGGATGGGAAAATCCTCGCCGGTTGTGAGGACGATCGCCGGCTGCACGTCTATGACGCGGCCAGCGGCAAGCACTTGTGCGCTCACGAGCAAATATTGAACAACGGGTGCGGTCCCATTTTTTCGCCCGACAGCAAAACCATTGCCACCTACTGTAGCCCGGCGCAGGCTGTGTATTTGCATGATGCGGCCAGCGGCAAGCCGCGGCACTCCGCTCCAGCCCATCGGTCCTGCATCAACGGGCTCGTCTTCGCGGACGATGGGAAAACCCTATTCTCCACGGCGTGGTCTAGTCCATCGGATGAACTTCGTGTCTGGGATGCCAGCACGGGTGAAGCCAGCGGCCAACTCGACGACAATCATCCGATTGCGGTGGTAGGGCTTGCGCTCTCGCCCGATGGCAAGTTGCTGGCGGCATGTCGAAACAAGGATGATAACACCACTCGCCTATGGGATCCGATCGGCCGCAAGGAAGTCTGCGCACTCAAGGGCTATACCGCTTTGGTCGATTCCATAGTTTGGTCGGCAGATGGCAAGATGCTCGCCTCCAGCAGTTATCAAGACAGAACCATCCGCCTATGGGATGCCGCCAGCGGCAAACCGCGTCGAACGATCGAAGCGAAGCTGAAAATTGGCGGGGACATCGCTCTGTCACCCGACGGCAAAATCGTGGCCGTGGGCATCTATCGAAGTAGTATGATCCACTTGTGGTCAACAGAAACCGGCAAGGAATTACCCTCGATCACGACACCCCAGGACATGGGCTGCGCCTCGCTTTCAGCCCAGACAGTTCGATCCTGGCCTCCGGCGGACTGGAAGGGGGCATTCATCTCTGGAACCCGGCCAGCGGGCGATTGCGACAGCGCTGGGAGGACAAACGGAGTTTTATAAGCCGATTGGCATACTCGCGCGATGGAAGAACCCTCATCTCGGGGCACGGCGATCTCTCGGGACAGGGCGAACATGCGGTGCGCCTGTGGGAAGTCGCCACCGGCCGAGAACGGGTCTGTTTCGTCGGGCATCGTGGCGGCATCAGCAGTGTGGCCATCTCCCGCGATGGCCGCCGCATTGCTTCGGGCAGCGCGGATACGACTATCCTCGTCTGGGACGCGACCGGCGGAGCGCGTCCCGATGCCGCGCTGTCGGCGGAACAATTGCAGACATTGTGGTGCGATCTGAGGGCGGCGGATGCCGGCCGCGCTTACCGAGCGATGTGGCGGATGGCTCTTTCGCCCAAGCAAGCGCTGCCCTTCTTGACCGAACGACTGCGGCCAAGCAGGCCCCTGGATGCGGCTCAGCAAAAACAGTTGGATCGACGGTTGGCGGATCTCGACAGCGAGCAGTTCGCGGTTCGCCAGCAGGCGGAAATCGAGTTGGCGAACATGGGGATGATGATTGAGCCAGCGCTGCGCAAGACGCTGCAAAGCAAGCCATCGCTGGAAGTGCGGAAACGCCTTGAAAACGTGCTGGACAAATTAGCCAGTGCGCGCGTGGGTATCACGCGCGCACTGGAAGCAATTGAGCATATGAACACGCCGCAAGCACGGCAATTGCTGGAGTCGTTGGCGAACGGGGCGCCGCGAGCCTGGCTTACCGAAGAAGCCCGCAAAGGACGCAATCGAATGGACCGATAGGGCGATGCCGATGAACTCGCTCCGCTGCTCGCCGAGCGGCTGAAATAAACGGCGTCCCGCGTTATGCTCCACCCGGCAGCTAACGCAGCCGGTTCGCCGGCGAACCGGCTGCGTTAGCTGCCGGGTACAAGCCAGCCGCATTCCTCTTCGAGTCGCGGAGAAACGAAAGAACTTTCCCTCCGCGCATCGAAACCGTTGACCGCATCGAAACAACGCCGTAAAGTGGAATACGAGTAATTTTCGCCACCGACCCGCCCTCCTCTGCCGCCGTCCGCTCGCTGGAGGGCGGCGCTGCCGTTTACGGTATCGGATGCTGACCAAGCGCATTATCCCCTGTTTGGACGTGGATCGCGGCCGCGTCGTCAAAGGCGTCAACTTCCTGCAACTGCGCGACGCCGGCGATCCCGTCGAAGTGGCGCGGCGCTACGAGGAAGACGGAGCCGATGAGCTGGTTTTTCTCGACATCAGCGCAAGCCATGAGGGACGCGACATTCTGCTTGACGTGGTGCGGCGCGTGGCGGAAGAGATTTTTATGCCGTTCACCGTCGGCGGCGGCATTCGCACTTTGGAGGACGCCACGCGCTTGATCCAGGCCGGAGCCGAGAAAGTCAGCCTCAACTCGGCGGCCGTCAAGACGCCGCAGTTGATTACCGCCGTGTCGCGCAAGTTCGGCGCCTGCGCCACGGTCGTCAACATCGATCCGCGGCGCGTCCGCGGGCCGGATGGCCGCGAAATGTGGGAGGTCCACATCAACGGCGGGCGCGTGCCGACGGGCTTGGAAGCCGTCGCCTGGGCGCGGCGCGTCGAAGAGTTGGGCGCCGGCGAGATCGTGCTGACCTCGATGGACGCCGATGGAACCAAGGCGGGATATGATTTACCCATGACGCGCGCCGTGGCCGATGCGGTGCGCATTCCCGTCGTCGCCAGCGGCGGCGCCGGCTCGCCGGAACATCTGCTACGAGTGCTTACCGAGGGAGGCGCCGATGCCGCCCTCGCCGCTAGTATTTTTCATTATAATGAATACGGCATCCCCGCTACCAAAGCGTTCCTCGCTCAGCGCGGCGTGCCGATTCGTCTAACCGGAGATCCCGATGGCCACAGCCGACGTTAAAGACCTTAATATGTCCGCCGTTCCCGCTGCTCCCGCCGCGGCACGCCGCGAGCCGGAGGTCGCCCGGCTTTTCCGGATGGTCATGAAGCACGAGGCCAGCGATTTGCACCTCAAGGCCGGACAACCGCCCATGATGCGTTTACGCGGCGACATCGTCAAAGTGAACGCGCCGCCGCTGTCCGGCGAGGACATGGAACGATTGCTGCTGAGCATCCTTAAACCCGATCATCGCAAGATCCTCGACGAAGAGGGCGGCGTGGACTTCTCCTACGTCATCGGCAACGACGAGTGCCGTTTCCGCGTCAGCCTTTTCAAGCAGCGCGGCAAGCTCAGCTTGGTGGCCCGCCGCGTCAATACCTTCATCCCCAACTTCAAGGATCTCGGCCTGCCCGACAGCATCGAGAGCCTGTGCAATTTCCCCGAAGGGCTGGTCATCCTCTCCGGCGTCACCGGCTCCGGCAAAAGTACGACCATCGCCTCCATGCTCGACTACATCGCCCAGCGCGAGCCGTTGCACATCCTCACCATCGAAGATCCCATCGAGTTCACCTTCACCGACAAGAAGGCATACATCAATCAGCGCGAAATCGGCCTGGACGTGTGCGACTGGTCCAAGGCGCTCAAGGACGCGGTGCGGCAAGATCCCGACGTCATTCTGATCGGTGAGTTGCGCGACGTGGAGACGTTCGAGGCCGCCATTCACGCCGCCGAAACCGGCCACTTGGTATTCGGCACCATCCACGCTTCCACGGCCGGCAGCAGCATCAACCGCATCCTCGATCTGTTCCCGGTCACCAAGCATGCCGCCATCCGCAAGGCGCTGGCCAACAACCTCAAGGCCGTGGTCGCGCAGAAGCTGCTCAAGGGGCTGAAAAAGCCGCGCACTCCCACCAACGAGATCATGATCGTCAACCCCACCGTCAAAAAATTGATCGCCGAAGGCGAGGATCTCAAACTCCTGGACGCCATTAAGATGTTCTACAACGAAGGCATGGTCGATTTCACCGAGAACCTGCGCCAACTCGTCGAGCGCGGCGAAGTCGATAAGGCCACCGCCCTGGAGTTCGCTCCCGATCCGGAGAAGCTCAAGATGGCCTTCAAGGGCATCAAGGTTTCCACCCCGGGTATTCTGTAAACCTATTAACCGCCAAGACGGCAAGGACGCCGAGAAAAAACGAGGCGCAAGAACAAGGATTTTCGCAATGGTTGCCCACACTCTCCGGCCGATTTATTCCCTTGGCGTCCTTGGCGTCTTGGCGGTTAATCCTCTCTTCGCTCAGGAAGAAGGTTTTGCGCGTGGTCCGGGTCTTTACTACGACCCGGTGAAACTCATCTTCCTCATCGCCGTCTATTTCGCTTGGCTGCGCACCTGTTGGTGGGTGCATACCGATTGCCGGACCATGAAGATGCCGTCCGAGATGTGGAATCCCCTCGTCCTCGGCTGCGGCATGACGGGACTGTTCGCGGTCTGGCTGTTCCCCTGGTTCTGGCTGGGCTTCCTTGTTCTGCTGGTTCTATACTTGGCGCCCGTGCTGTCGTATGCCAGTCTGCGTAACGAAAAGGCGGCGCCGGAACAGCGCGTGCTGACGCCGCAGCACATTCGCAAGCTGATGCGTCAATGGCTGCGCCTCGATCTGCCCGAACCCACGGAGAAGGGCGAGAAACTCATTCCGGTTCGCTTCGTCGGCAAAACCGCCAACGAGAAAGAAGAGGACACGCGCCGGGTGGCTCGACTGCAAGGCTCGAAGGGTTATCGGGCGGCTCTGGAGGTGATCGGCGACGCGCTGGAGAAGCGCGCCACCGACATCCATCTCGAACCGACCAAGGACGAGATGATCGTGCGCTTTCGCGTCGATGGCATCATGGAGCAGACATCGCCGTTCGCCCGGCCGACCGGCGACGCCGTCATCAACATCTTCAAGGTACTCGCCGACCTCGACATCACCGAGAAGCGCAAACCGCAGGACGGCAGTTTCTCGGCGGAGGTCTACGGTCCCATCGAGTCGAGCCGGCCCGTCAAAGCGGCGCGGAGGGCGGCGAAGACGAAGACAGTTCGGCGAACGAGGAGGAGTCCGATCCTAGCGCCATGCAGAAGCGGAAGATCGATTTCCGCGTCGCCACCGCCGGCAGCGTTGTCGGCGAGAAGATGGTCTTGCGTATCCTCGATCCGACGCGCCAGGTGGCCAGCTTGACCCGCGTCGGCATGCGCGAACCCATGCGCAAAGTGATCCGCAACATCGTCACGCAGCCGCATGGCCTGTTCATCGTCTGCGGACCTACCGGAGCCGGCAAAAGCACCACCCTCTACGCCTGCTTGGCCGAAATCGATCGCTTTCAGAAGAACGTCATCACCATCGAG
Source organism: uncultured Planctomycetota bacterium (assembly GCA_963835245.1). GTDB lineage: Bacteria > Planctomycetota > Planctomycetia > Gemmatales > Gemmataceae > JAJPHU01. The sequence goes on along the minus strand of CAWIEZ010000007.1, from coordinate 371,038 downwards.
AACCCGGTGGAGTATCACATCGACAACGTAACGCAGATCGAGATCAATCCCAAGGCCGGCAAGACCTTCGCCTCGGAATTGCGCAGCATTCTCCGTCAAGATCCCGATGTCATCTACATCGGCGAGATCCGCGATCAAGAGACGGCGGAGATCGCCTGCCAAGCGGCCCAGACCGGCCACATGGTCTTCACCACCTTGCACGCCAACGACACCGTCACGGCCTTGGCTCGTCTGATCGATCTGGGCGTGCAGCCGTTCATGGTTGCCAACGCCGTCAGCGCCATACTCGGTCAGCGTCTAGTGCGCGTACTCTGCGAACATTGCAAGCAGCGCTACAAGCCCAACGCCGATCTGCTGCGCAAGGCCAATCTGCCCGCCGACAAGATCAAGTTTTTCTGCCGTCCGCCGGAACGCGATGGCGACGACGACGATTCGGTGTGTCCCTACTGCAAAGGCTCCGGCTACTTCGGTCGAACCGGCGTCTTCGAGTTGCTGGAAATCACCGATTCCATCCGCGATATGGTCCGCGAGAATCCGAATTTCAACGCTATCAAGCAGGAAGCGGTCAAGCACGGCATGAAATACTTGCAAGAGGACGGTCTGCGCCAGGTGATCGAGGGGCGTACTTCCATCCAGGAACTTCTGCGCGTGTGCAGCAAATAAACAATAAACTAACCACAGAGTCACAGAGAACACAGAGAAAAACACAGAAAAAAAGAAAATCCGAAATCCGAAATCCGGTTTTCGTATTTTGGTTTCTGGTTTCGGATTTGGAATTTCGGATTTTGTGTTCTCCGTGGTTAGGTTTTTATGGGAACGAGGCGGAAATGCTGCTGGGATTTTTCACCGTCGCCATCATGCTGGCCTGCGTTTACGCTTTTTGGCGTCAGGGCGTGCTGCCGGCCTTCGCCATGGCCGTCAACATTCTGTTGGCGGGACTGATCGCCTTCAATTTCTTCGAGTGGCTTGCCGAGCAGTTGGACGGCATGTTGGCCGACTCCTTCCTGCACCGCTACGAAGATAGTTTTTGTCTCGTAGCGCTTTTCTGCCTGACGCTGGCCTTTCTGCGTTGGGCGAGCAACGAACTGATCCACGCCGTTCTCGATTACCATCCCGCCGTACAACAGGGAGGCGCCGTGCTGTTCGGCTTGATGGCGGGGTACTTGGTCGCCGGCTTTATGCTGTGCGTGGCGCAGGCGCTGCCGATGGATGAGCATTTCATGAACTTCGAGGCGCGCATCGATCCTGAATCAAGGGGGGCGAAACTACGTCGCGTGATGCCGCCGGATCGCGTCTGGCTGGCCCTGATGCACCGCGCCAGCAAGGAAACTTTCGTCTGGGGGGAGGAGAGCGTCCCGTTCGACGCCGACGGCAGCTTCGAGTTGCGCTACCGCGAACGCCGCGCCGCCGAAGCCAAACAATAAACCACAGATAAAAGAGGAACTAACCACAGAGTCACAGAGATCACAGAGAAATACACCGAGGAAATACAAAAAAGAAAGATGGGAACATTCCTATTTTTTCTTTTTCTTCTTTCTCTGTGTTCTCTGTGACTCTGTGGTTAGTTCTCTTTCTTCGTTTGTTAGTTGGCGAGGAAGCGTTTCACTTCGTCGGCGACGCGCTCGGGCCGCGCCACGAAGGCCAGATGGCCGCAACCAGGCAGATGGACACGGTGAGCATCGGCGAGACCATCGGCCAGCTCGCCCAGGCTTTGCGGCGAGACGAGCAAATCGCGGGCGCCGGCCATGAGCAGCGCCGGCACGCGAACCTTTCCCAGACGCGAACCCGGATCGAACGATTCCACCAGATGAAAGCGATGCGTCATCACGCTCTGATCCGTCTGCCAACACTGCCGCGTGACGAACTCGAACAGCGGTCCCGGCTCTTGCCGAGCACCGAACAGCAGATTGAAAAACTGGTTCACGAAGGGACTGTCCGAGGGCAAAGGATAGCGCGACAACACCCAGCCGGCCACCTGCTGCAACAAGCCGCGTTCAAAGCGCGCGCCGACTCCCTGGGTGATGAGCGCTTGCAGGCGGTTGGGACAACGCATCGCTAGTTCCAGCGCCAACACGCCGCCGAAGGAGACGCCGAAGATCGGCGGACGCTCCAAACCGAACCAGTCCAGAAACTCGCGCAAATCGGCCACCAGATCGGCAAGATCAAAGCGACGGCGTAGAGCGAAGCAATCGTCCTCGCCGCGCAGCTGGTAGCTGATGACCTGGAAGTTTTGCGCCAGCAGACGAGCCAAAGGCCCCAGCAACTCGAAGCCGCCCGCCAAGCCGGGAACGAGAACCAGAGGCGGGCCGTCGCCCCACACGCAGTAGCGAGCCGTGTAGTGCGTCAGATGCGCCAAACCGGAACGACCGACACCAGGACTAAACTCCGCTCCACTTGCTGTCAACCAATCAAGGGATGCCTGCACGCTTCTTCTCCTCCATCCTGAGTTCCGAAGATTCAAAGGGGGCTGGCCACTCTGTCCGTGGAATGGCATTACCTCTAGCACGCCTCATACCAAATTAATCACTCACAAACCATCCCATTTTACGCCAAGCTGATACGACAGAAGTCATTCGTGCGCCGGCACTTAAACACTATCGTCGATCCGCGACGAGAAGTGACGAATCGTTTGGCGGATGGGTTGTCGTCACTTTTCGGCGCTTTTCGGCGCTGAGAGACGTTTTTTCGGCGCGGAGTTGGCGCTCTGGAAAAGATGGCAAACTTGTTGTAATCTGCTTAAGAGGCACGAGCAGAACAGTTTTACCCATCCGCAGCGTCCGCAAGAAACGGCTTTACGGGCGCTGCGGATGGGTGAAAGAGATAACGAGAGGCCGTTCATGCGCCAGGTCATCTTGCGAGCCGCGAACTCCATCCGCGTTCTTTCGCGGAGTTGGAGTGCTAGGCTCTTTCCCGCCCTGTCGCTGTTGCGGATGCTGTCTCGACACAAGATCGCGCGGCGCCGGCTGGCGGTCGTGGCGGCCACCGTACTCGTTTTCGCTTACGCTGGCGGCGTTCTCAGCTACGTTATGACGACGCCGGACATCGGCGTGCGCTGCGCCTTCACGCCGGTCGTCAATCATTTCAACCGCGACTTCCTCTTTCCCACGGATTCCCTTGAAGCGGAGCCGCTGGGCGACGACGATGAGATCGTCGAAATTGGTGGCCAAAAGGTCTCCAACTGGGCGCAAATCCTCCATAAGTTGAATGAACTGCGACGCTATCGCGGCGTGCCCGGCAAGGAGGAAGATCTCCGGGCCGATTCGGGCAAGACGCATCTGATCGTCGAGGGACAGCAGATCATCCGCGTCGGTTACAAACGCGCCGCCGACGGCGAAAGGCACGACGTCTGGTTGCGTGTTCGCCAGCCTCCTTATGGGACGCTGGTGCCGTCGCTGTTGTGGTTCTCGCTGAAAATCAGCCTCTTCGCCGTCGGCGCCATAGTCTTTTGGAAGCGGCCGGAAGATCGCTCGGCCACGCAGTTTTTCCTCTTTTGCCTACTGTCGTTCGGCGCCTACATGGGCGGTTATCATTGGTCGCGCATCGTCACGCAGCCGCTACTGATTCTCGTCTTCATGGTTTGCAGCGTGCTGTTGCCGGCCGTCAGTCTGCACTTTTATCTCGTCTTTCCTCGTCCCAAGGCTATTCTCGATCGGGCGCCACGGCGCGTCCTGCTGGCGCTGTACGGGCCGCCGGTGTTCTTTCTCTTGTTGCTGATTTCGGATTATCTGCGCATGCGCGGACTCTATCGGGCCGGCTTCACGGACGTTGGCCCGCTGCTGGAGGAAATGCTCTTCGAGATCTATTGCTATTTCGGCGTGGCCGCGCTGTGGTATCTGGTGAGTGTCGTTTGTCTGCTGCACAGCTACCGTACCGCCTCCGGCGTCACCGAGCGCAATCAGGTGAAGTGCATCCTGTTCGGCACGTTGGCGTCGCTGGCGCCGATCGGTTATTCGTTGTATCTGGCCCTGGCCGAACGCCAGCGTTTCGGCGGCGGAGCAGCGACGTGGCCGATGTTCTTGGCCTCGCTGTGCGTCACCGCCGCTTTCGCCATCAGCATCACGCGCTATCGCTTGATGCAGTTCGATCAACTCATCAAGTCCGGCGTAGTCTACTTCCTTATCAGTTCGGTCGTCGTCGCGGCCTATTACGGCATCGGGGTGGTCTTTGCCGGCATGTTTCTGCATTCTCTCGAAGGGCCGTCGTTCCAGGCGCTGCTGGTCGGCGGCATGGTGCTGCTGGTTCTGTTTGGACTCGATCTTATCCGCGGCCGGCTCACGGCGGTGCTGCATCGGCATTTCCGCCGCGAGAAAAGTCAGCTCGATCATACCTTGCAACGCATGAGCCAGGCCATCGAGCAATTGGTCGATCCGCCGACGTTGGCTCATCGCTTGTTACATACCTCGGCGGAACTGCTCGGCGCCGGCCGCGGCGCCGTCTATCTGCGCCAGGGAGATCCGCCCCTCTATCAACTGACCGAAGCGCTCGGACCCACTCCGGCTCTGGCGGCGTTGTCCTCCGGTTGCCCGCTCGTCGAGACGTTGCTGGCACACAGCACCCTGACCTTGTCGCTGCAATCGCCGCCGATCGTCGCCGGGCCGCGCCAGCTTCATTTTCTCGGCGGCACGATCGCGCAAGCGCTGCTGCACGAAGGGCAACTGCTGGGCATTCTTGTTCTCGGCCCTCCCACAGAGCAGCGTGGCCTGGCCACGGAGACGACCGGCGGCTACACCGCCGAGGATCTCCACTTGCTGACCGCCTTCGCGCAGATGACGGTATTGGCTCTGCTCAGCGCCGAGGGCCATCGCAAGATCGACACGCTCAATCGGGAGTTGCAAACCAAGGTCGAGAAGATCGCCGAGCAGCAGCGCCGCATCATGGTGCTGCAAAACCAACTCTCCGCCATTCGTCATCCGCCAACCGCGCTGGACGGACAGCAACCGGCGGACGAGAAGCAGCGGACGGCGGACAGCGGCATGATCGGCTCCAGTCCGCAGGTGCGCCATCTGATGCAGCAGGTGCGCAAAGTGGCCGCTACCGACTCGGTTGTTCTGCTCCGCGGCGAGAGCGGCACCGGCAAGGAACTGTTGGCCCGCGCCATCCACGAAATCAGCCCGCGCGCCAGCCGGCCCTTCGTCGCCGTCCACTGCTCCGCCCTATCGCCGGGCTTGCTGGAAAGTGAACTTTTCGGACACGTCAAGGGGGCATTCACCAACGCCATCCGCGATAAGATGGGCCGCTTCGAGGCGGCCAACGGCGGCACGCTGTTTCTCGACGAGATCGGCGACATCAGCGTCGAGGTGCAAATCAAGCTGCTGCGCGTGCTGCAAGAACGGACCTTCGAGCGCGTCGGTTCCAGCGAGCCACTCAAGGTGGACGTGCGCATCGTGGCGGCGACGCATCAAGATCTGGAGACGCTGATGCGGCAGGGACGTTTTCGTCAGGATCTGTTCTATCGCCTCAACGTCCTGCCGATTCTGCTGCCGCCGCTGCGCAACCGCGCCGAGGACATTCCGGAGTTGGCCCTGCACTTTCTGCATTTCTACAGCGAGCGCATGAATAAGCAGGTGGCCGTTATCGACGATGACGCTCTGGCTCGCCTCAAGGCTCACTCGTGGCCGGGAAACATCCGCCAACTGGAAAACGCCATTCAGCACGCCGTCGTCGTCGCCGAGAAACCGCTGGTGACGGTGGACGAACTGCCGATCGAGTTGCACGCCGATCCTTTGCCGTTTACGCCGCTGACCTATCGACCCGCTGCCGTTTCCGCTGCGCTGCCGGAGAACGAAGAAACGTCGCTGGACGAACAGATCCGAGCGGTGGCGGATCATTGGTCGCCGCCGTCGGGCATCGTCGCTCCGCCGAGCGTGTTGTCGGTCATCCGAAACGGTCGGGCGGAGCGCGAACGGCGCGAGCGCGAAAGATTGGTCCACGCCCTCGCCGTCGCCGGGGGCAACAAGGCCGAGGCCGCTCGCGCTCTCGGCATGGCCCGCAGCACCTTCATCAGCCGGCTTAAACGTCTGGGACTGACGTGAAATGACGGTTGCGCACTCGGTCTTAGTTTGTCGCCGGCACCAAGGCCGAACGCGGACGATCGAGAGCGGTGCGGACAGCGTGGGCGAGTTCCTCCGGACGGTACGGCTTGTTGACAAAACCGCACGTGTGTTCGTGATCGTCGTCGCTGAGATGCTCGGCGGAGTAGCCGCTGGCGAAGAGGATGCGGGCATTGGCGTTGATGTCGAGCAGTTTTCGCAGGGCATCGCGGCCGGAGAGGCGCGGCATCGTCAAATCGAGGAGGATGAGATCGATGCGGGGATGCTCGCCCTGGTAGATGTCGATGGCTTGTTGTCCATCGTTGGCGAGTACGACGCGGTAGCCGAAACTTTCCAGAATAGTGCGGCCGAGATTACGGACCAGCGCTTCATCGTCCACGAGCAGGATGGTCTCTTGTCCGCCGCAAGGTTTGCGTTGCAGCGGCGCGGCCGTGGGCGCGACGGCGGCGTGATGGCGCGGCAAATAGATGTCGAAGCGCGTACCCTGACCTTCTACGCTGTGGCATTCGATCCATCCTTGGTGCTGCTGAACGATGCCGAACACCATCGCCAATCCCAAGCCGGTGCCTTTGCCCGGAACCTTGGTGGTGAAGAACGGCTCGAAGATGTGTGCTTGCGCTTCCGGCGCGATGCCGGTGCCGTTATCGAGGATGCGCAGACGGACAAACTCGCCGGGCTCGAGCCTGCACCTGCTCGTACAGATCGTCCGGGCCAAGCACGACGTTGGCTGTCTCCAACACGATGACGGCCGTGTGCGGCGGACCCTCCGCGATGGCCTCGCTGTGCCAGTCGGCGAATCCATCCTCTTGTTGGTCATCCCGCGGCGGCCGCGTTAGAGTGCCGTCGAGAAGCGGCTGCACGGCATCGCGGGCGTTGAGGCACAGGTTCATGAGTACCTGGCTCATCTGATTAGGGTCGGCCTGGACCAGCCACAGATCGGCCGCCCCGCGCGTCCGCAAGGCGATGCGCGGATCGATGGTGCGTTTGAGTAAGCCGACAACTTCATGGATGGTGTGGTTGGCGTTGAGCGGTTCGGGATGGAGCAGAGTACGCCGCGAAAAGCCAAGCAATTGCCGCGTCAAGGTGGCGGCGCGCCAGGCGGCGCGTTCGGTGGCATCGACGAGCGGGCGCTGCGGATCGCTGGCAGGCAAACTACTCTGCATCAGAGACAGATTGCCAAGGATAGCGGTGAGCAGGTTGTTGAAATCGTGGGCCACGCCGCCGGCCAGTTGACCGACTGCTTCCATCTTCTGCGATTGCCGCAGCTGCTCCTCTAAAGCATGTTGCTCGGTCACATCCCAGAAAATCCCCAGCACGCCGACGATGCGTTCTTGACTGTCGCGCACCGGCGTTTTGATGACGCGCACGCGCCGCATCCGTCCCTTGAACATATTCTGCTCTTCCAGTTCCAAGCGCCGCCCTTCGCTGAGAACGCGGCGGTCGTCGGCGCGATATTTCTCGGCCAAGGCAGCCGGATAAAAATCGAAATCAGTCTTGCCGAGAATGTCGGCTTCGGGCAGGCCGACTCCCTCGCAGAAACGCCGATTGGCGGCGAGGATGCGCAAGCTGGCATCCTTGAGGAACACGCTCTGCTCCAGATTCTCCAGTAGCGAACGATACCTCGATTCGCTGGTGCGCAGTGCTTCTTCGGCGCGGCGCCGTTCGCTGATGTCGCGGGCGGTGATTAAGCCGAGGATGCCGGGCGCGACGTGCAGCTGCGTGACCGTCAGGTTCACCGGCACCCGAACGTCGGGATCGCGCCGCCGCAGCCAAAAACCTTCCTGCGAATGGAACGGCACCGTCTGACGATACGCTTGGGCCAGTCGAGCAAGTCCCTCGGCATCTTCGGAACGAAAGAGACTCGGCACCGGCATTTGCAGCAGTTCGGCGCGCGTCAAGCCGCTCAGGCGTTGAGCCGTGCAATTCACGTCGAGCATGCGTTCGCTATCTGGATCGAAGAGGAAAAGTGCGTCGCCGCTCTCCTCGAACAGGGTACGGGCCAGTTCGCCGAGATCGTAGCTGCTCATCTCTGTCCGCCGACAAGGGGAGATAGGGGCGTCAGTGCCAATATAGCTTATGTTTTGCCGCGGCATGTCCGCGCGATGGTTAGCGACGCTTCTGCGAAGCATCGCTAACCCGTGGGGAGGATGTTCGTTCGTTTTCACTCGGCGATTCGGCGATATTTCCCGCAGTAATATAACAGCGGTGTGCCTGCGTGGGCGTCGCCGGCAAGGATTTCGCCGATGAAAATGTCGTGATCGCCGCCGGGAAGGATGTCGGCCAAGCGGCAATCAACCCAGGCCAAGGCATCGGCGAGGATGGGTGCGCCGCTTGCCGCCGTGATCCACGTCAGATCGTTTATTTCCTTGGGACCGCGCTGAGCAAAGCGCCGCGACAGCTGTTCCTGAGCATCGCTGAGAATGTTTAGAGCGAAATGACGGCTGGCCGTTAGGGCGACGTGCATCGCCGCCGTCTTGTCCACGGCCACTAGCACTAAAGGCGGATTCAGCGATAGCGAAGTGACGGCGTTGGCCGTCATGCCTTGGATTTCGCCGTTTTGAGAGGCCGTCACTACCGTTACGCCGGTGGCGAAGTGTCCCAGGATGCGCCGCTGGGCCAGAGAATCAAACGCCATGAATGCTCCTGGTTAGCGACGCTTCGCAGAAGCGTCGGGGGACTGCGACGCTTCCGCGAAGCGTCGCTAACCGAACCGCTATCTTTTACCACGCAAGACGCCGTTTATTCTCCCGCAGGAAGAAGCCGCACAATATACGACATTTGCCCGCGATGAAGGGCGAAATGGGCAAGCACATGCGCCAGCGCGTTCATCACGACGCCGAACCGCGCTTCGGGATGCGGCGCGGCCAATCGCTCGGCGCTGAGCGCCGAGACGACACGGCGAAACGTTGCCACGGCGTCATCGAGTTTTCGCAGCGCTTCCGCCTTGCTCGGCAGCCGCGCCTCGGTGAACTCGCGCTCGCGGTCGCGCACGTATCCGCTGCCGCCGAGCTGTCCGCCGATGAAGTGATTGAGGTTGCCGCAAAGATGAAGCACCAGATGACCGACGGAATTGCCTGGATTGACTGGTTTGCTCCAAAACTTCGCATCGCTGAGCGGCTCCGCGAGATTCCGCACTTCATCGCGCAGCTTCTCCAGGGCTTCGATCAACGCCATCTTCGCTAGTGTCGTCGTGTCCGCGGTCATCGTTCTTTCTCCCGTTTGCTCGCTTTGCCTGTCTTTTTCTTACTCCGCGGGGGTACGGAGAGGCAACGAGAATCCGGCTTCACCGTTGGGACGTGCCGCGTTAGAATCCCTCTGACTTCGCCCACGGGCTTCCGCATGTCCGTCGCGCATTTCCAAGAGGAGCAGAAAGAACATGAAGCACGCTTCGATCGCGTTATTCGTGGTTGCCTTCGCCGCGTCGCCGTCGGCGGCACAATCGCCGTGGGCGGAGAAGATGTTCAAGGACGGGCTGAACCACGACTTCGGCAGCGTGCCGCGCAGCGCGCAGCTGTCGCATCGCTTCGTACTCACCAACATTTACGCCGTGCGCATGGAAATCACCAGTCTCAAGAGCGGCTGCGGTTGCGTATCGGCCCTCGCCGCCAAGCGCGTCCTGGAGCCGCGCGAATCTACTCCTATCGATGTCACCATGGACGCGCGCCGCTTCACCGGACCCAAGACGGTCGGCATCACCGTCACGGTCGGACCCGATTACGTTTCCAGCGCAACTCCGCGTTAGCGCCAACAGCCGAGCCGACATCGTTTTCAATCCCGGTCAGGTCAGCTTCGGCACCGTGACGCGCGGCCAATCGGCCAGCCAGATCATCGACGTGGAATATGCCGGCGTACTCGATTGGCAGGTACTCGAAGCATCGGCCAAAGATTTGCCGGTTGAGTTAGCGCTGAGCGAACTGTATCGCCGGCCGGGACAGGTCGGCTACCGTCTGCGCGTCGCCTTGAAGGCGAACGCCCCGGTCGGTCCTCTCAAGGGCGATCTCTTTCTCAAGACGAACGATCCGGCCAGTCCGCTGTTGCCGGTACTCGTCGAAGGAATGGTGCAATCGAGCGTGACCGTATCGCCGGCGGCATTGAGCCTGGGCACGGTCAAGATCGGTGAGACGCTGACGCGCCGCGTCGTCGTTCGCGGCAATAAGCCATTCCGCGTCCTCGGCGTCGAGGGTCTCGCCGCGGGCATGCAACTCGATCCGCCGCCGTCGGCCACACCCGCGCCGGTGCAGATCGTCTCGTTCAAATGCGTTTTCAACAAACCGGGAGATTTCAAACAGGAGGTGAAGATCAAGACCGACCTGCAAGACGCGCCCGTCATCGTTACTATTGACGGCAGCGCCGCACCGTGAAAGGAGATGAGTATGAAGGCACCTTTGCGGTTAAAATCGCGTTCGGGCCCACACACTTACGAAGACTTCTGCCGGATCATCCGCGAGGACCAGAAGGCGGATCTCATCAACGGGGTGATCTACATGCCCTCGCCGGAAAACACGGACGCCAACGAATTGTTCGGCTGGCTATTCACGGTCATGAATCTGTTCGTGCGAAGGAAGAAACTGGGTCAAATTTACGGTTCGCGTGTGGCTTTGCGCTTGGCCGAAAAGCATGGGCCGGAACCGGACATCGCTTTTGTGCGCAACGAAAACCGAGAGCGCGTCCAGTGGGGTGGCCTCGCGGGGCCAGCCGATCTGGCCATGGAAATCGTTTCCCCGGATTCCGTAGAGCGCGATTACTACCTCAAGCGCGAATTATACGAGGAATACCGCATTCCTGAATATTGGATCATTGATGACATGGATCAGTCGGTGCTTTTGTTGCGGCTACAGCAGAGAAAATACCGCGAAGTGCGTCCCATCAAAGGGGAGCTGCACAGCAAGATCCTTCCCGGTTTCTGGTTGCGTCCGGCATGGCTGTGGCAGGCGCCGCGGCCCGATGAAATTGAAACCCTGGAGACGATCCTAGCGAAGCAACCTCGGCGTTGAGGTCACTTACTTGTGAACGCCCATCTTGCGAGCTTCGCCGATGGCCTCGCGGATACGAGCAAACGGTTCCGCCAGATCGAAACCCGCATCCAGGCGAGCGAGCCGTTCGCGTATCAGCGCGACATCATCGGGAAAGCGCGGATGGCAGCGCAGCGAACTATTTCCGGCGAGAGTCGTTGCTCGGTTATCGTCGGAGGCAGGCAGCCACAAAACCGGACATTCCATTTTGAGCCGTAAATCGAGTACGGCTTCGCGGTCGATGACGAGCAGTTGCACCGGCACGGCGGCCTTGTCCACCAGTGTTTTGCCGATCAAATCGGCGCAGATATACGGTTCCAGAGTGCCGGCGTAGAGGATGTGCTGGACGCGGTTGGGCTGCACGGCGCTGCTGAGGCGAAATTCCAGCGGCCGACCCCAGACGTTCACGATCAAATAGCCACCCAGATAACCGCTGGCCTCGTGCAAAACCGTCAAAAAGCCCAGATTGCTCAACTCGGTACTCCGTTCGGACGAACGGGCGGGCGCGGCAGTTGAAATCACCCTTCTTACCTCCCCACTTGCTCAGGACTGCGGGACAGTCGGCGCGGGGACGCACCAGACAGGATTTACCAGCTTTCCTATACCTTCGGATGGAAACTCCAGGCAACTTGAGTTTTCCGGATCAGAGCCGCGACCGTAAGGGAGCGGTAGACTGCACCGCTCCCTTACGGTCGCGGCTCTGATTCTTTTACCCTGGCACTTGACCGTCTCCCCCGCTAGATTATCTTCCGCATTGGTCCACCTCATGCTCCTGGGAGAAGCTATCCATGAATCGCCGTCAATTTCTGGGCACCGGCGCGGCCGGTCTGGCTCTCGCGCAGGCCGCTGACGCCGCCTTCGCCGACAACAAACCGCCGCGCGTCGGCCTGATCGGCTGCGGCTGGTATGGCAAAGTCGATCTGATTCGCCTCCTGCAAATCGCGCCTGACACCGAAGTCGTGTCGCTGTGCGACGTGGATAAGAAAATGCTCGCCGAGGCCGCCGACATCATCGGCGGCCGGCAAAAGTCCAAAAAGAAGCCGCGCACCTACGCCGACTACCGCGATATGCTCAAAGAGAAGGATCTCGACATCGTATTGGTGGATACGCCGGATCACTGGCATGCCCTGCCCATGATCGCCGCCCTCGAGTCGGGTGCCGATGTCTGGGTGCAAAAGCCGATCAGCGTGGACGTGGTCGAAGGGCAAGCGATGGTCGCCGCCGCTCGCAAACACAAGCGCGTCGTGCAAGTCGGCACCCAGCGCCGCAGCACGCCGCACCTGATCGAGGCCCGTGATCGCGTCGTCAAAGAAGGCAAACTCGGCAAAGTCGCTTTCGTCGAAATTTATTGCTATTACCACATGCGGGCGACGAAGAATCCGCCGGACACGACGCCGCCGAGTCATCTCGATTACGAGATGTGGACCGGCCCCGCGCCGATGCGGCCTTACAATGAACTGGTTCATCCGCGCAGTTGGCGCGCGTTCATGCGTTACGGCAACGGCATCATGGGCGATATGTGCATTCACATGCTCGACATGGTGCGTTGGATGCTCAGCCTGGGTTGGCCGAATCGCATTTCTTCCAGCGGCGGCATTCTCGTGGACAAAAAGAGCAAGGCCGACATCACCGATACGCAGACGGCGACGTTCAACTTCGGCGATTTGCCGATCGTTTGGAATCATCGCAGCTGGGGCGAAGCCAACGATCGCCGTTTCCCCTGGGGCGCGACGCTCTACGGCGAAAACGGCACGCTCCAAATGGACGTGTACAAGTACGAGTTCACGCCGGCCGGCGAGAGCAAACCGACGCAAACCGGCAAGGCGCTGTACGAATACGATCAGTATCCGGAGGACAAACACGAAAAAGAGTTGGAGAAGCACGTCGCTTCGGCGGTGCGCGTCCACATGCGCGATTTCCTGCGTGCCATCGCTTCACACGGCCGGCCGGTGGCCGACATCGAGCAAGGGCACATCTCGACGGCGAGCTGCATCTTGGCCAATCTGTCGATGCAACTGGGCCGCTCGTTGAACTGGGATGCCACTAAGCAGCAAGTGGTTGACGATGAGGAGGCAAACAAGCTGCTGCGCCGGCCGTATCGCAAGCCGTGGTTACATCCTGAAGCGTAGTTGGACATACCTTACCCGGCAGCTAACGCAGCCGGTTCGCCCAGACAGGCGAACCGGCTGCGTTAGCTGCCGGGTACAAGTCGCCCGCGCTCCCCTGCGGGTCGCGGCTAAACGGATGTAACCTTTTCACCATCAATCATCGCTAACGAAGCTAACATACGGAAACACGTTCCGCACCTTCGTCCTGCCCTGCTCCGTCCGCTTGGCCACGAAATTGCCGAGAAAACCGCTACGGCCGGAGCGAATTAGCTCATAAAATTCAACGGTCGCGGACATCCGGCATTGCGATTGCTTATGCCGGGGCAGGGGAGCGACAGACTGTTTCTCCCCAAAGTTGACGGGCCGGCTCCGGCCGCGAATGGGCCGGAGCCGGCGTCGGGATTAATTACGTCGTGTACTCGGCGTTGAGACGGATGTATTCCTGCGTCAGATCACACGTCCAAAAGGTACAGCGTCCCGTTCCCAGCGTGAAGCGCAAACGCAAGTGAATGTGGCGTTCGCGCTGAAGATACGCCGAGGCGGTGCCGGCGTCGAACGGCTGCGGAACGCCCGCATGATAGAGCGGCAAATCGCCCAGCCACAAGGACAGATGCTCTTCGTCAAACTCCACTCCCGCATAGCCCGCCGCCGACACGATGCGGCCCCAGTTGGGATCGCCGCCGTGGATGGCCGTCTTAACCAGGGCGCTTTCGGCAATGGTCTTGGCCACGCGATACGCTTCGCGGTCGTCGCGCAAGCCCTCGACCTCGATGGTGACAAGATGCGTGGCGCCCTCGGCGTCTGCGGCGATGGCGCGGGCTAGTTCGCCGCACACCTCTGTCACGACAGCGGCGAAACGTGCCAACCCCTCGCCGCGCAGGACGGCGGATCGGTCTCGTTGACTGGCGCCGTTGGCCAGCAGCAATAGCGTGTCATTGGTACTGGTGTGTCCTTCGACGCTGATGCAGTTGAAGGTCTGCTCGGCGGCGCGGCGGGCCAGGGCGGCGAGGTCGTCCGCGGAAACCGCGGCATCACTGCACACGAACGCCAACATGGTCGCCATGTTCGGCCCAATCATCGCCGCTCCTTTGGCCACGCCCGTCACGCGCACCGATGCGCCGTCGAGATCGATTTGGTGCGTCGCCGTCTTGATGCGCGTGTCGGTGGTGAGGATGGCGTGGGCGAGGTCGTCGAAGGCGGCGGGCGTGTCGGCGAGTACGGCGGCGGCGGCGCGGATGCCGCTTTCGATGGACGGCATGGGCAGATGTTGGCCGATGACGCCGGTGGAGCAAACGAGCATCTGTTCGCTTCGGCAGCCGAGTGCCTGCGCAGCCACGGCGGTCATGCGGCGCGCGTCTTCCAGACCGCGCGGCCCGGTGCAGGCGTTGGCGTTGCCCGAACAAATGACGACACCGCGCACATCGCGGGACGGCAAGCGTTCCTCACAGACGCGCACCGGCGCCGCACGCACACGGTTTTGCGTGAACACGCCCGCCGCCGCCGAAGGCACGTCGCTGACGAGCAGGGCGAGATCGCGGCGAGCCGGGTCGGGTCGGAGTCCGCAGTGCAAGCCGGCGAAGCGGAAACCTTTAGCGAGATACGGAGTCGTCATAAGTAAATCCTTCACGTCCATTGGCGGAGACGCTGGATTATTTTACGGATTCTGCTCTTGACATTCTTGGGCGGCGTAACTATGTTCCGCCCACTTTTCATCGGCGAAAGCGAGCCGTGCCGACGCCGGCACGCCGGCCGAAGACACTGGCATGCTGGGGTTGGAGCGTGCGGTGAACGGACTCACACGGGGGAGGATAATTCTATGGGCAAGATGCCCTTGGCTGGCCTAATTGGTGCATGCAGTATCGGCATGCTGTTGACCGGATGTAACTGTTGCAATAAACAGAATTCCCGACCGTCGTACATGGGCGGAAAAGCGGACGCTCCCACGGATTTTACGCGCTCGAAACCGAAGGGCAACTCGCTCGCCCCCGATCTAAACGCGGGCAGTGTTCCGCTCGATTCGACCTCTTCTAGCGGAGCCGGCCTAACTAGCGGGCTTGCCCCCGCAAGCCAGGGGATGAGCAACAGCAGCAACGTCGGCGGGACGATGATGCCCAATAACACGGCCGGCACTCCGATGAGTGGGAACTATCCCGCCCTTCCGTCGAGCAACAACCCCGCCATGCCGCCGCTGGGCGCCAACACGCCGAGCATGGGCAGCAGCGCCAGCCTGACGAATAATGGCGGCGGCGCTTTGGCGGCTTCGAGTTACAGCGGCAATGGAGCGGCACCGGCGCCGATCCAACAAGTCGGCAACCGAGGAGACGATTCGTCAACCGTAAAGGATGCGGGCTTTTCGGGCTTTAGCGATACATCGTCGCCGATGTCGTCGAGTGGCATGGGCCGAGCGGCCATTCCGCCGCCGCCCAACGTGAATCCGTATCCGCCGACGCCGCCCAGCAGTCCGATGAGCGGCGGCAATTCCCCGTCGTCCATGTCGTCTGCTCTGCCGCCGCCGCCGCCGCCACCGCCGAGCGACAACTCGAATCTCTTAATGGCCCCTCCGCCGAACGTGAATTCGGGATCGTCTTCGGCAATGTCCGGTCTGGCCGCGCCGACATCCGCGAGTTCCGGCCGCCCGTCGCCCTTGCCTTCTTATCTGGATAGTAAATAGGGCGTGTGCGCTATGGCGGACAAGACTGGTTCTCGCCAGCCCGCAGCGCCAGCAAGGGACGCCCTTGCTGGCGCTGCGGGCTGGCAGGTTTTGTTCGCTCGTCCTTACGCTTCCGGCTCGGATGGGTTTTGCAGTCGCTTGCGAATGTCGGCGGGGATGTCGATGGATTCCAGTTCGTGGACTCCCGGCCGCATACGGCAACAGACGGCGCTGAGGCGTCCCTTGGCCACCGGCTTGCCCTGGTGCGTGAAATCGAACGAGTACGTCACCGACTTACGGCCGACGCGCTCGATGCGAACGTCGATGTCCACCACATCATCGAAGCGCACCGGATACAGAAAATCGCACGTCGCCGCCACACGCGGAAAACCGAGCTTTTCCTCGCCCCACGTCATCGACACCGATAGGCCGCGCGACCGCAGAAACGCCACTTCGGCGAATTCCATGTAGCGAAAGTAATTGCTGAAATGAATGATGCCGGCCATGTCGGTATCGGCGAAATCGACGCGGCGACTGACGCGGAACGGCGCGGACATGAAATGCCTCCAATGGCGAACCGGCAGCGTTAGCTGCCGGGTTGGGCAGCCCCAACCCGGCAGCTAACGCTGCCGGTTCGCCAGATATTGGTCATAAATCGCGGCCGTCTCCACGGCCATGCGCTCGGCGTGGAAGCGAGCGTGTACCGCCTCTTTGCCTTTACGGCCCAACTCGTCGCGGTGAGCGGGGTTGTCGAACAGTTGCCGCAAGGCGCGGGCCAGATCGCGCGGATCTTCCGGCTCAACGAGCAGTCCGCCGCCGGTCGCTTCGATCAGTTCCGGGAACGAGCCGTGACGCGGCTGCACCACCGGCACACCGTTGGCCAATGCCTCCAGCACGTACAAGCCCTTCGGCTCGCGGTACGTCGTCGGCACGGATAGCACATCAATATCCTGCAAGAAACGCACCTTGCTCTCGTGATCCGGCGCTTCGACGTGGAGAAAGTGTTCGTGCAAGCGATGCTTGCGGAGTTTCTTGCGGATGTCCGCGAAATAGCGGTGATGGTTGCCGCCCAGCCAGCCGGAGACGTGCAGCCGACATGATTCCGTTCCGGGCGTTTGTTTGAACAGGCGAAACGCCTCAGTCAAAACGTGCAGTCCCTTTTCCGGACAAATGCGGGCGAAATAACCGACCGTGAAAGGACGTTGTTGTTCGGGGCGCGCTAGGCCATGCCCGGCGAGGTTCAGGCCGGGATGAACGACGTGGATGCGCGCGCGGGGGATGTGGAGATACTCGGCCATGAAGTCGGCGTAATAGGTGGAAGTGGCGACGAAGCCATCGATCTCGCGGCAGTGGACGCGGACCAGCGCCAGACAGCGGCTGCGGTGCGATACCGGCAGCGATTCGAGAAAAAGGTCGTCGCCTTGCAGCGAACACAGCACCGGCACGCGCAGACGGCGTTTCATCTCGTGGACCAAGCCGGACAGCAGAGCGGCGGTCAGATGGACCAGTTGCGGCTTCACTTCGTCGGCCAACCAAGTGACGAGCTTGTCCACCTCCTTGCTCTGATGGCCGTGTTCGCCTTCGAGAATGGACAGCGTTAGATCGCCGAGATCCTCCGCTTCCGTCTTGACGGCGAAACGCGCCACCCAACGCAGCAGCGGTCGAGCGTCGAGCAAGCGATCCACAAACCACGGTGTACGGCGAAACAGACCGAGCTTTTGTTGCAAGTAGACGTTGATGCCGCCGAGGAATACGCGCTTTTGACTGACATCCGGCTCATCGGTGCGCAGCGGCGTATAGGTGGGGATGAGCAGCGCATCGTGTCCTTGGCGGGTAAGAGCGGCCGCCAAGGTGTTATCGTGCAGGCAGGAACCGCAGAACATGCCGCCGGCTCCCGCGGTGATGTAGGCGATGCGCATGGCCGCCCCCCTGCACCGGCCCTCAAACGGCGACCTTCTCCGGCACCGGTTCCGGGAGAAAGAAGGACAGCACAACCCCCGACAGGAGAACGAAGCCGACGACGGCCGACGCGGCATAGGCCATGTTAGCGGCCTCCTGCATCGGGGTTGCTTTGCCGAGGCCGAGTGTCAGCAAGCCCGCCAACTCGCTCGTCACCAGAGCGAACGAGGTGCCGAGAATGCGCCCACCAAGGTTGGCGGCGCAACTCTCGCCCGTGCCGCGCAGATGAACCGGATAGACCGTCGGCAGGTAGTTGCCCCAGAAACTGAACTGGGCCACGGTTAGCAAGCCCACGAGGAAGATGCCGGCGTGGAACCAGGTGACTTGGATCGGCTTGTCGCCGACGGTTAAGGCGAACAATTCTCGATTATGAAGCACTCCATAGCCGAACACCAGCGGCGCGATCAGCAGGCAGGGCACCAGAAAAAGGCGCAGCAGGTTCCGGCGACTGACGATGTACACGGCCAAGAGGGCCAGCAAGAAGCGGCCAATTAGGCCGCCGATCTCCTGAACGGTCCCAAAGCGACCCGTCATCTCGCGGGAGATCGCCGCCTTCGCCGTCCGCATCGCCTTGGCATCGTTGGCGCCTCACTTTCTCCACCTGCGCCTGGTAGGTCGGCATAGCCTCGATCATGTACTGTACCTGCTGGATGCCGCCGAAGGCCACGCCGTAGCTACAGGCGAACATCAAGGTCGTCACGATGGTGGTCCGCCTCAAAGCCGGCGAGAACAACTCCGCCACGCTCGGCCGCTTCAGCGTCCCTTCCGCTTTCCTCCGCGCCCATACCGGCGACTCCGGCATGAACGGCCGAATCAGGATGAGCGGGATGGCGGGGATCACGCCGGAGAGCAGCGTGTACCGCCAAGTGGCGTGGCCGTTGGCCACCGTGCCCAGCGCGCCGGCAAGGAAATCGGGCATCTGTAAGGCCGGCAGCTGCGAAGCGTAGCGGTTGAAGATCAGATAGACCCCGGCGACGGTCATGCCGCCCAAGGACGAGAACGCCTGCGTGTAGCCGAGTACCCGCTCGCGCTGTTCGGCCTGCGGAAACAGCTCCGCCAACCAGGCGATGGCCGCCACGAACTCCACGCACACCCCTATCAGCGTCAAGCAGCGGAGTACCAAGAACATGGGAAGCGACGTCGAGAAGCCGGAGGCAAAGGTTGCAACGGCGTAGAGGAGGATGCTGAACGTCAGCACGCGGCGGCGGCCGAGCAGGTCGGTCAAGTAGCCGCCCACCAAGCCGACTGCTCCGCCGGCCATCATCGGCACCCAGAAGAGCAGTCCGCGCCAGTGCCGCAGGGTCGCGGGGTCGGCGTCGGGGAATAACTCCATGAGCAAGTCTCGGCCGATGTACTGCATGATGAGCAGCACGTAAATGTCGAAGCCGAAGCCGATGGCCGCGAGGATCAGAATCAGCCAGTGCCGGAAGGTCAGCGGTTGTCGGCCGGAGGGAAGGTCGGAGGCCACGAGAGATCTCCAGGCGGAGAGAAACACCACGGGAACGCCAATGCCCCGCGGAAGGATTGGGGGCAAGCACCTCTGTCAGGTTATCGGAGGCGCGCCGGCATGGCCATCGCGCGGCGGCGGTCACTGCGGCGTCACGATCTCCAACAACTCCACCGCCGGTTGCTCGTCGCAGTGGATCAGAGCGAAGCGGCCATACGTCGGACGCGGGCTATCGAGTCCGAACCACGCCATCATGGCGGGACCGGGGATGACGCGCAGAAACGCGGTCGGCTCGATCCGCCGCAGGACATTGGCGTTAATCAAAATCCGGCCCAGCGGCGTCTGTCCGGCCAAGACTTCTTGCCGAACCGCGTCGCTGCAATAGCGAAAGTTGACGCGCATGAGGCCGAACATCACGACGCGGCCCGTCTGTTGCAGCGTCAGCAGAATCTTGCGCGCGTAGGAATCGTCGGCCACGCGATATTCCAACACTTTGACATCGACCAAATCACCGTGGTGCGCCTCGACGGTCACGGTCATGTGGTGTTCGTGAACGAGCAGATCGCGATAGGGCGGCGGCACTCGTCCGGGCGGCACCAATTCGCCGCGCGTCATGTAGTCGGCGGGGGGAAAGAGGGCGAACAATCCTTGCACGTCGGTGCCGGCGGGGTTGGGAGGAAAATTCATAGCGAACATTCCACTGAGGTTCACAAGTCCTTTACGAGCAAGGACTTGCAACTATCTTTCCGAAATTCACGCACGGTATCTTGCACGGAAAGAGCGTGCCAAATACAATAAAAGCGTGGAAAAAACTTTCGTCCGTCAAGATCATGGAGAACACCCAATGTCACGCCAACCCGCCGCCAAGCCTACTTACTACCGCAGTCGCCACGCCTACTTTGTGTTATTCAAGGGAAAGCAAGTCCCGTTGGCCACTGGGCTGGACGACGGCCCGCAAGGGCCGACCTACCTTGCGGCCCTGGACTCGTTCAAGCGCCTCATGGAGCGAGGGACGCTGGAAACGGCCGGTGACGCCAACACCGTCCGGGCCGTCTGCCAAGCCTACCTGGACGCTAAGGACTCCGAAGTCCGCAGTAGTACGGCCCGCATGAAACGGACTTACCTCAAAGTATTCATGGCCAAGCATGGGGACTTGCCCGTCAACGAACTGAAGCCGTATCACGCCGAAACCATTATCGCTCACATGAGAAGGCGCCGGACTGAGCGAGTGAAGCGCAAGGGCAAGGACACCATTCAAACTTACAAGTGGAGCAATTCAAGCGTCCGCCTCTTCCTGGCGCAGCTGAAAGCCTGTTTCAATTGGGCATTCAACAATGAATTGGTGACACGAAACCCGTTCCGAGCTATCACCGCTCCACAAGTGAGTTTCAACAGCCGTAGGCCAATTGTATCGAAAGAGGACCATGATAAGGTTTTGGCCTCATTGAAGACGCCACGCACTCAACCCATGAAAAAAATGATTATCGCTCTGGAAAATACGGGAGCTAGACCAAGTGAATTGTGCAAGGCAACGGTATCGGACTTTGACGCCGACATTGGCGCTATCGTCTATTTTGGGGACGGACACCGTAAGGCCGGTGAGCATGGCCACAAAACAAGTCGTAAAGGTAGTCACCGTATCGTTCGCCTAACTGGGCCGGCCCTGGACATGGTACATGAGCTAGTCAAGGACAAAAAACCAAACGATTATATTTTCACCAATGGCAAGGGCCGGCCCTACACGCCTGTTGCACTGGACAATTTCTTTTGCAAACTCCGGGAGCGTTTACAGCTTCACGACGATTTCACGCCGACAGCGTATCGCCACACTCTCGATACCAATTGGTTGAAGCAAAACAGGAACATTGACAAGCTGGGCGCCCTCGTTGGCACGTCGCCTACCACGATTCGCAAACATTACAGCCATTTACTCCATGAGCATGAAGTCATGCGAGAGGAATTGGAAGCGTTCAAGGATCAACAACGAGAAGACAACGGCCAATTGGATCACGAAGAGATAATGCTACGCATGCGGGCCGCTAAGTAAATTGTTCAATGCTATAAAAAAAGAGCCGCTGGTTGCATGACTGGCGGTTTTTTTTGTTGGCCGTGAAACTTAGATGTGCAAGGTGAGTATATGTAATGCAAGCGGACTTCCGCCGTCAAACGGAAGTCCGCATAATGATTAGGCGCTCCCACACGCCGGAAAGACTACCAGTGTATAATACCGATTTCAATTCCGATTTTCAAGGTCAACTTTACGACTGGCATAGCCAAAACCTGTGGACACACTGCCGCCCGCATAACGCCTGTCAACGGGGTTACATTCAGCGCAGCTACTGCATTCACGACTTCTGCAAACGACACGGCCAATTTCAACGCATTGATAAGGCCGAGCGTATTCTTGCACTTGGCAAACCAGATGTGCCGGCCTACGCTGTAACGCTCCCCTACGGCGCTATATTGGCGCCTCCGAGGGTCGCCAAGGCTCGCAAGCATTTCCTCAAACAGTTATGCTATCACGAACCTGAAGTTGGCTACTTGTGGCGTCTACACTTCATTGACTTCGTTCCACACCTACACATGATCCTCTTAGTTAATGATAACCGTTCCAATGACAAGCCCAATTGCACAAATTATATCAAGCCATTTTGGAATGAGTCACTATCACTCATTGGGCACCCCCACCCGTCTAGTGAACGAGTTCAATGTGAGCCAGTTAAAACCTATAAGGCATGGGTGAGGTATGTTTTCCAAACAGGTAAAACCCTGTCGGCTAAGGAATGTCCTCCCAAAATACCTTTCAGCCGTTGGAGTTTCTGGGATTGGAACAAAGCCTTTCAACGGTACTGCATGGAAGGTGAGCAAACAGATGTGTAAGGCGAGCACAAGATATACAACGCCAGCAAAAGGGCCGGAACAAATTGAATGCCGGTAAAAAAGTCAAACCATATAAAAAGTCAACCTCAATGGCGAGTCGTGTTCAGTGTCGCCAGCCCGCCCTCTGGCGGAAAGCTGGCGACACCTTTGAACAGGAACGCCGTTGCTTGCAACCACTGACAAGGGATTGACATTGCTCGGCCAACCGGCCGCACCATTCGCTCTCCATTGCGACGTTCACGGATCGAGCGGCCAACGGCCGCCTCTGCCGATCCGCTCGCCTCTCCATGCGTCCTAGGCGCCGCTGACTGGCCATGTATAACGGTTATACATTCCACCCGCTCATATGAGCATGTTCTTATGGAACGCCGTTGACGATCCATGCTCGACTAGCTGGGCCGGTTGACGATCCACGCCTGGACAAGCTGGGCCGGCCCTTGCCCTTCCATGCGTACCATTCGCTCTCCATTGCGACGTTCACGGATCGAGCGGCCAACGGCCGCCTCTGCCGATCCGCTCGCCTCTCCATGCGTCCTAGGCGCCGCTGACTGGCCATGCTCGACTAGCTCAAGCTGGGCCGGAATACGACTAGTCTACTGATCTACGAGCTAGACTAGTAGACTAGTCGTATTGCTCTGGACACGCCGGGTAGTCTACCTGTCGTATCCGTAATTCTCGCACGGTATCCGCACGGAATAACTGCCCTGACGGGCCGTTTTAGCCTTTTTTCTATCCACCTGTCTTGTCCGGTTTTCGTCATAACTTGTTGTGAATTAAGGACTTGCGGCGATACGCATAAACGCATTTGCATTCATAGCGATAATTGTATCAGAGGCGGAGCTTGCGGCTCGATGGCCGGCGCTTGACGGTCGAGTACGCTATCGACCAGATAATAGAGCAGTTCGCGCAATTCGGTGGGCTGAATGTCATCGGCGAGGGACTCGGCGCGGGCGCGATACTTCTCGACGAGCTTCTCCGCTTTGACGAAAACTTGCGCCTTGGCGAACAACTGCCGCACTCGTTCGAGCGTGGCCGCGGCGGCTTCCTTGTCGGCGTGGCGCTGCAACAGCATCAGCAACTCCTCGCGCTCCACCGACGTCAAGCCTTCCAGGGCCAGCGCCAGTAACAACGTCGGCCGGGCCGCCAACACGTCCTGACCGGCGATCAGCTTATTGTCGTCGTCGCCGTCCCAGTCTTTCAGATCGTTGAGAATCTGGAAGGCGACGCCGAGGTTCTTGCTGAAATCGGCGACAGCCCTCTCGTAAGAGTCCGCCGGTCCCGCCAGACGCAGGCCGGCATACAATGCCGCCTCGAAAGCGGGGGCCGTTTTCAGGGCGTAAATCTTCAGCGCATCGAGCGCGGTCAGCGTTTTGTCGCGGGCGTCGCGCCACAGCAATTCCGCTCCTTGACCTTCGGATAGTTTCAAGTGAGCATCCGATAATTTGTTAAGAATGTCGGCGGCGCAATCGCCGCCGAGTTCCTTGCGATCGCGGCTCACCAAGCGGTAGCCGAGACCGATGAGGTAATCTCCGATGTTGATGGCCGTGCCGACGCCGTATTGACGGTGAAGCGTCGTGCGGCCGTAACGGAAGGTGTCATCGTCCTCGATGTCGTCGTGAACCAGCGATGCCTTGTGAAACGCCTCGATGGCCAGCGCCGTTCGCCGCACGCCATCGGGCGGCGCGCAGCCTTCGGCAGATAAGGTGCCGAGCGCTCCCTTGAGTGCATCGTAAGCGGCGAGAGTGATGAACGGCCGCGAACGCTTGCCGCCCTGACCCATCCACTCGTAGGCGATACTCTCATGCTGCGCCAGCGGTTCCGGGCGAGCGGGGTCGCGTCGAGCGCCCCGAGTTTTCGCTCCCCGACTGTTCGCTCACTCGGGACGCTGACGCGACCCCGCTCGCCCGCACTCTCGGCGCCAGCCGGCTCAACTCCGGCTCCTCACAGATCTGATGCGCCAAGCGTAACAAATGCACGAATGTTTTGGTGCGCGTCGTCGGCGGCGGCGTCTTCAAATCGATCAACTCGGCAACCCAATCGTCATCGACCGACGTACTCTTGCAATTGCTGGACAGCAGCGGCGCGGCCACGCAAGGGATGCCGGCCAGCAGGATCTTATCGATCGCCTTCTCCAGCACGTTCAGACAAGCAACGCCGACGATGGCATCGACGTGACCGCTGACGATGATCTTGAGAACGATGGGCGTGCCTTCGGAAACCAGCACTTTGTAGCCGAGATCCTCGGCCTTGGTCTTGAAGTCGGCGACGGAGCAAGCGCCGCACTTACGGCAATCGAGGCCAAATTCGTCGTAGTCGGCGGGACAACCCTTGGCGTGCTTGAGACAGTGCGGCAACAGGAGCAGACGGCGGGAAAAATCGATGGCCTGCACCTGCTCGCGCCAAAACTCATTGGCGATGCACACCATGGCGAAGCCGAGATACTGCTCGTCCAGTTCCATGCCGCGCAGCAGATCCGCGCCCATCTTCTGCAAATCCGGCTTGGTCAACGGCCGAGCGCGATCGAGAGTTTGCCCCAAGCGGGCCGCTTCGGCGCGGACGCGATCGCGCAACTCGCGCGTCTGCGGCACCACTTTGAGATGAGCGGTGCTGGGCCGTTTGTCTTTTTTTTCGGCTTGAAGTTCGGCAGCGGGAGCCACGGTCCATTCCTCAGGTGAGTCATCATCGTGGATGGCCTGGGCTTGGCGGCGAACCGCCCTGGGAGATTATCGGGGATGGCGTGCGAAAAACCAGGGCTTGGCTCATTAAAAACGACTGAGAGCGCCGCCGCGCCGTCCCGCTCCGTTAGACGAACCGTCGCACCGTCCTATTCGCGCTCGAGTGTAATCCCTTACTCGCTTGGCGGTTTGACATGGCTTTTCGCCAATCTATAGTTGATTGCATTACCCCCAGCCAGAGGTTGTTTTCCACGCTGAGGATCCATGAACGCGAGTTGCGCTTCTTTTGTGCCTATGGCAGGGGTACTCTGTATGGTCATCGGCTGGGGATTCTCACTGGTCGGCGTAAGTAAGCTGCATGAGGCGACGCACGCTTCCGCGAAGCCAACGGAAATCACCTGTTCGCAACTGCGTTCCTATCGGCCGGGGAGCAACACTCACATCGCCCTCACCAAGTTCCGTCCCTACCTCGAAGGCGCCGTCATTTATTCGGAAACCGGGCGGCTTCCGGGGTCCGTTTGGGTTCCCCTTCTCCCCGCCGATGCTCCGAAAGCCGATCCAAAGTACATCGTCGCCGTGGTCCAACTGCCGCACATGTCCGATGAGGCCGCGGTGCGGCGGGCGCTGGCCAGAACTCGATTGACCGGCCTTCTCCATTCCCGCGGCGATCTCCCCTATGCCGCGAAAATTCGTGAATTCAATCCCGGCGTCAACCTCGAACAATGCTGGTCGATCTGGGAGGGACATCAGCCGGAGAAAATGGACGGCGCCATTCCTTTGCTGATCGGCTGTCCTTGCCTCTTCGTCCTGGGGGCGTCTTATCGGTCGTGGCCGCGGCGCGTCCGCGCCGCCTCGGATAGCGGATTGCCACCCGTGCTGTTGATTTTTTCGCCGCTTTTTTCCGGCTTTTTCGAGGGGCTGCGCTGGATACATCGGCTCGGTTTGTCTCCGGGCCGTTTGGCCGTCCTCTTGACGGCCGTGGGTCTCGCGGCGATTGGCACGGCGGGTTTCGTGTTGTACAGAGATTGGGATAATGTCGTCACTCCGACGGGAGGGATGCTCGCCGCCGTCACGGGGGGCCTGATCGGGCTGGGTCTGCTGGCTAACGCCGTCTTCGTCGGCTATGCCGGCGGAAGAACGGACCCATTCACTCCCGCTCCCGCGCCGGATCTTCCTCCGTTCGCTCAAACCGAGAACATTCCCAGCGACATGCGTCAAAAGGCCACAGCCGTGATGGTCTTCGCGGCCAGCTTGTTAGCGGGTCTTGGTGTCATTTTCTATCAGGATGATTCCAATTCGCCCCGATTGCTTGTCTTGCTGGCGATCGGTGGCCTGATGTTTATCGGCGGCGCCGTCTGGTATGGATTGCTTCGCTGGAAAGGACGGCAGGAGAAAGCGCAATTCTGGAATCAACCGGGAGCCTAACGGCTCATTTCATGTAAGTCCGCCCGCCTTGGTGGGGTTCGCCTCTTCCAACTCACGCTGCTCTTTCAGCTTGGCCAGCCCCAGCTCCAGTGTGGCCTCGGCGGCCTTGAAGGGGAACTTCATCAGCAGCAACGACGGACGTTGCCGCACGGTAACGGCGCCGCTGCTGTTGACGCTTCCGCGCTCTGGGTTCGCGCCGGCCATGACCTCCGGCGGTTGGGAAGCGCGCGGGTCGTCGGACGGCCGCGGCTCCAATCGTTAGATCAATCTCCGTCTCCACGGTGAGGGCGGTGCCCTGGAAGAAGTCGATCCAAGACAGTCCGAACAGTCGATGCAACGGTCGAGGATCGCTCATCGCCCCTCCGGGCAGCCTTTCCGTTGAACGCTGTTATTATACAGGGCAAGCTGGCTAATAGGGGAGAATTAGGAAGAACTGCCCGCATCGCTTTGCCGGCCAAGGTGCCAGCGTTTATATGCTCGCAAGGCTCCCGCGAAATCGCCCTTAAGCAAATGCGCCACTGCGGTCAATTGCCGCGATTCCTCATCGCCGCGCAGCCAATCCGCCGCCTCGATTTGCTCTCTCGCCGCTTGCCATTCGCCACGCCGTAGACAGTTCCGCGCCTCGGCCAAGGCTCGCTGTCGCTGGTCCTCCAGCGCCAGCAGCAGCGACAAATCGGCCTTGCAGCGACGGCACTGCGGACCTTGCGAATTATCGGCTTTGCATACCGGGCAGCGCATGACGATCAGATGTCCTCCAGGTAAAACAGCGTGTCGGCCAATTCGTTGCACGCCGCCGTCAATTTATCCCATTGGCGATCCGTCAAGGCGGTGCGCACCCGCGTCATCAGACGTTCGACCTCGGCGCGGTCCTCCGGTTGCGTGCGCTCCAGCAGACGCTCGGCTTTCTCCAACAAGGCTCGCGCCTGCACCGCTTCGCGCTGGCCCTCGCGCGGTCCCGGCACCAAGCTCGGCAACTCGTCTTCCTCCGCCGGCGCCAGGCCGTTCGTCTCCTCGTCTTCCTCGTAATCGTCCTCCTCACCGTCCACCTCACCGGGCAGCGCCCACAATTGTTCGAGTCGTTCGCGCGCCTGATCGCGCTCCTCGCGCTCGAAACGCGCCAGGGCGTTCTCGATGACCACTTGCTTTTGCAAACCCGTGGCCCGCTCGCGCGCCGATACCTTCAAAATGCCGTCGAGATTCAGATCGAGTTGCACGACGATCGGATTGCCGGCGGCGACGCGCGACAAGCCCCTGCACCATGAAACGACCGACGCGATGATTGCGGCGGACATCGTCGCTCTCGCCCTGATAAACGTCGATCTCGACCTCGGTTTGATTGTCGTGGAAGGTGTAGAACAGTTCGCTGCGCGACGCCGGCAGCGGCGTATTGCGATGGATGATCGGCGCGAAGTGATACTCGAAGGGAAAGCCGCGCTGGCTGTCCACGCATTTGATGCCCAGCGAATGCGGCGTGATGTCCACCAGCACCGAACCCACGTCGGCGCCGGCGATGATGGCCGCTTGGATCGCCGCGCCCATCGCCACGCACAGATCCGGATTGACCTCCTGATGCGCCGGTTGGCCGAGGCGATCTTCCAGCATTTGCGACGATGATCGGCGTCCGCGTGGCGCCGCCGACCAGCACCACTTTATCGATTGACGAAGCGATCAGGTTGGCGTCGTCCAGCGCCCGCTGCACGCAGTCCATCGTGCGGTCGAGCAGCGGCTGAATCAGCGTCTCGTATTCCTCGCGCGTCAGTTCCATGTTGAGATGCAGCGCCTGGCCGTCCTTCTCGGCGATAAACTCCTCCTCGATGCGTGCGAAGGGGTGATACGACAGATGGCGCTTGGCCGCCTCGACGGCGCGGAGGACGCGCGAACGCGGCACAAGGTTGGCGCGCAAATCGATGCCGTGTTCCTGCTGGAAACGATCGCAGACGAGGTTGAGCAGCAGTTCGTCGAAGTCGTCGCCGCCGAGTTGCGTGTCGCCGTGGCTGGCCAACACCTCGACGACGCCTTCCTGAGCCTGCACGATCGAGACGTCGAAGGTGCCGCCGCCGAGATCGTAGACGAGCATGCGCTGCAGTTCGCGCTGGCTGGGATCGTAAGTCAGCGAGGCGGCGGTCGGCTCGTTGAGGATGCGCACCACTTCCAGACCGGCCAGTTCGCCGGCCTCGCGCGTCGCCTGCCGCTGGGCGTCGTTGAAGTAAGCGGGCACCGTGATGACCGCCTTGTTGACCGGAGAGCCGAGCTGCGCCGCGGCGCGATCGCGCAGAGCCTTCAGGATCATCGCCGAGATTTCCTGCGGTCGATATTCCTGATCGCCGAGCTGGACCTTCACGTCCTGGCCCATCTTGCGCTTGATGGACTTGATGGTGCGCTCCGGGGCCAGCACCCATTGGTTTTTCGCCGCCTGACCGACCAGCAGCCGGCCATCCTCGGAGAGACCGACGAAAGAGGGCAAAATAGGATCGCCATTCTCCGCGAAGACGATGGGTTGACCGTCGCGCACCAGGGCGACTTCGCTGTTGGTGGTGCCCAGATCGATGCCCACGATGGTATCCATGATCGCATCTCCCATGTCCGTGTTTAGCCGCGAGCCGTAGGCGAGCGCTCCGCGCTCGCCTACGGCTCGCGGCTAAACAAATTGCGGTCCCTTACGATTTGGCCACCCGCACCTGAGCGTAACGGAACACGCGGCCATTCCACAAATAGCCGCGGCGGACTTCGTCGATGACCTCGCCGGACGGACGCCCGCTCTCGGCGACCGCTTCCACCACTTCCATGCGCTCGGGATCGAAGCGTTCGCCCGCCGCCGGCATCGCTTCCAGACCATGCTGCCGCAGCGCGCGTTCGACGCGCTGCAAGCTCATTGTATAGCCGGTCAGCAGCGACGACGAGCAGTTGCCGAACGCGCTCGCCGCTCTCGCGCGCCAGATCGTTCGCGCTCCTGCCGCGCCGGCAGTCTGCGGCGCGGACGAGCCGAACAGCCGCGCCCACAACGACGGCGGCGATGGCGGTTGGATCATCGTGCGCGGTGAGTTGCTCCAGGCTCGGCAGCACCGTCTCGCGCAAACGCTGCATCTCGCGGCCGGCCAGAGCCAAAGCATCGTACAAATCGATGAGCGTTTTCAACAGCGGACGAATCGCTTCATCGACAGTCTGCTGCCGCGCCTGTTCGCCGCGAGCCTGGCTCTGCCGCAGCGCATCCAGGGCCGCCGCTCAACTGTCGCAGTGTCTCGGCGTTCTGCTCCTGCTGCGCCCGCACGGCCCGCGTTTGCAGATTGACCTCCTGCCGCACCGCCACGAATTGTCCCAGCAGCGTGTGCAGATCGATGCGTCTCTTCCGGCGGACACGCGCGCTACCTCCTCGGCGGCCGTCGCGGTCAGGGCCGTCAGCCAAGTCGCTGGAAATCGGCCAGCACGGCGGACACGGCGTCGGGCGTCAGGGCTTGGGCAGCACGCTCAGAAGCGTCTTGAGCGACACCCGGCGGCGGGAACTCCGGCATGCGATCTCCTCCACGATGCGACTTCAATGGTTTCCTTGCGGCCCGCCTCGAACAGCCGATAACGCACGCGCGCATTGCGGTCGCGCAGCCGTTCGTAGGCGGCGCGGATGGCGGCGAACTTTTCCGGATGATGCTCCGGCGAATAGCGCCGCACCAATTCCAGATAGCGGCGGCGGATCGTCTCGTCGTCCGCGTCCGCCGGCAGATCGAGTACGATGTGCGGATCATCCATTCGTCATGTCCTCACCAATCATCCGCCGTATCGTCGGAGTCCGCATCCTCTTCGCCGAAGCCGAACAGACGCCCCAGGAAATCGAGGTCGAATGGATTCAATTCGTGCAGATGCTTGTCGATGTCTTCGAGCATGCGATCGCGGCGTTCGTTGGGCGGCAGGGCTTGCGCCAGCGTCCGCGCCCGCTTGAGCAAGGGCACCACTTTCCAAGTCGGCACGCGCCGGCCCTCCTGCTCGATCCAGGCCAAGGCGTGCAGATAGGGGAAGACGGCGACTATCGGGATATTGACTCTCTCCAATGTCGGCGAAGCGGCGCGCCTGCGGGTAGGCTTCCATGTCCAGCAGATTACGGCACAACTCCTCCAATTGCGGCCTCGGTGAAATCGAGATGGCGCGTCTTGTGGATGTACGACAGAACTTTCTGCGTGTGGCCCTTCTGGCCGAGGTACTTGACGCCGCCGGTGTGCAGGCCGGCAAGGATGCGCGTCAGGAAGACGGCGCCGTCCGGGTTCGGCGCCGCCAGGCCGCTCTTGAGATCCTGCTCGAAGCGCGTCTTCAAGGCGCGGTCGAGCTTCAGACGAAGCACTTCGGTCAAGAGCAGATAAGCGACGCCCACCGGCGCGGTACGTGCGGGCCAACGCTTGCTGAATCAATTCTTCCGCGCGAGCGTCTTCGCCGGCCTTGAACTCGCAGGCGGCCCAGTGAGCCAAGATCATGCTGCCATCCGGTCCATTGCTCAGATCCAGCGCGGCCTGAAATTGCTGCCGAGCTTCGTCGAAGCGGCCGGACTCGACGTGCCCGCGGGCCAGCAGCAAGTGCGTATCGCTCACCTTGCGGCGCAGCCGGCGATCCAGAGCGTTGCCCTTCAACGCTTGCTCGATCAACTCCAGAGCGGCCGCGAATAGTCGCCGCGCTTGCGGCGCAAATCGCCGAGCAATTCCAAGGTCGGCACGTGATCGGGAAAGTGCTCGAGCAGCTGCCGCGCCGCCTTCTCGGCCTTGCCCTCGCGCTTGGATTCCAGGTGATGACGCACCAGCGCCTCGTGCGTTTCGGCAACAGATCGGGAGCCAGTTCCAGGCTCTTTTGAAAGCACTTTTCGGCCGGCGGATCGAGGGGCGTGGGCGGCTCGTCCACGCCGAACAAGCCGAAGGTACGGCGTTGCGGCTTCTTGCGCGGTTCGGGAACGCTGGCGGCGTTCTGACCCATGCGCTGCCAGATGAGGGCGCGAGCATGATTGGCCTGGCCGCCCGGCCACTTCGCCGCATGGGCGGCGATCTCCTTCTCGTACTGCTGCCAGTGCTGGTGCGCCGCGTCCAGTTCGTCGGCCTTCTCGTAGCCGATCGCTTGCAGGCGGTGAAAATGCGGATCGTCCGGCGGGGGACCGAAGACCCGTTGATAGCGCAACAGATCGTCGGGTCCGGTTTCGAGGATGTGCCAGTAAAAACAGGCGGCCAGGCGCGGCAGCAAGTGCGGCGCTTCTTGCCGCAGCGCCGGCAACAGCGCCTCGACTTGCCGCAGTGCCGCCGCCATCTTGTCTGTGGTTGGCCAGCGTCGCTTGCAGGGTGCGCAGCTGCGGCAGCAGCGTCGAGCCTTGCAAGCGGTCGATTTGTTTTTGCAGCACCGCCTGCGTGGTCGGCGGCTGCGCGGCGCGAAAGGCGGCATCGATGCGGAAGCGAAACGGCGCCGCCAAGCGCGCCGGCAGGCGCTCCGCCGTCAGCCGTTGCCAGTTCTCCACGGCGCGAACGTCATCGTTTGCCAATACGCCTGCAAGCCGCGCAGCAGCAGTTTCCATTCGAGAAACGGCGAACGCAGGCCGATGCCTTGCAGCGTCTCCCGCGCCGCCTCGTCTTGGCCGGACTCGACTTGCCCGAAAGCGAGGACGACGCGATCGAAGTCGTCGCTTGCAGTGCCGGCGGCAGGGCGGCGCGGCCGGCGGCTTCCTGCTGCATCGGCGGCGTCGGCGACGCGGCTCAGCAGCCGGTTGCCGCGGCCGGATCGGTCAGTCCGCTCGATCAGCGCCAGCGTCCGTCCGACTTCGCCGCACTAGGGCCATTTCCTCGGCCAAGCGCTCCAGCCAGGCCGGCGTCGTCTCGTCGAGATGCGACGGCCACGTCGAGGACCGTTAGCGCGTCGCGTGTCTGTCCTTGGCTGCGCAGTTGCCGAGCGCGGCCGAGGTAGACCTCGCTTGAGCAATTCGAGATTGGCTGGCGTCGGCTCGTGCTTGTGCAGTTGCTTGGTCAGCTCGAGCGCCTGTTGAAAACGGCCTTCCTGACGCGCGCGCTCGATTCGCGGCCGCAGATCGGTCGGCGAAAAAGTGGAGGTTTGGTGATGTTTGTGTTTCTTACTCACGGAACCTCCCGCGCGTCGATCGGCCGGAGATGATCTCCTCCGTTACTATACAGACGGCGCGGCGCGGCTACTACGGGGCGGAGGCTCACGCGGCGAAGTGATTTTTTCATTTTTTTTTAATTTGCTGCTTGACAAGCGAAATCCTTCCGCCTACGTTGATGAGTTAGATTTGCGTCGGTCCCCGCATTTTGCCATGGCGAGCATCAAGAGGATGGATTCGGGGGTGTCATGTTCTTCTTTTCCCGATCGCATGGTTTTGGCGAAGCGCTGCGGCAGGTGATGCGGCTGGCGAAAGCGCGAAGCGTCCCCATTGTCTTGGGTGCGGTTCTCTTGGCCGCCGCGGCGTTCAAGACACATCAGTTGACCAGCGGCCCGATGCCGGAAAACAGCCTTTTTACCTCTCGCTGGTTCCTAATCGGACTCGGGGAGTTCGAGTTGGCGCTCGGCTTGTGGCTGTTGAGCGGAGCTTATCCGAAACAAGCGCGGATCATGGCCCTGGTGACTTTCGCCAGCTTCGGAGTCGTGTCGCTGTATCAAGCCTTCTCCGGTGAATCTTCATGCGGCTGCTTTGGCAAGGCATCCGTCTCTCCCCGGCATACGTTGCTGCTCGACTCTGCCGCCGTGGTCGCTCTGTGGTTCTGGCACTCGGAAGGGGCGAGGGGTATCTCTACAGACAAGGAGCGAAATGTTTCTTCCCATTCTTTCCGTCTCACGGCGTCCGGGTTCATCTTCCTGATGATAGGCATTCCGGTGGCTGTTGCCATGTCTAGGTATACTCCGGCTTTTTTGACTAATGAGGGAGAAATTGTCGGCGATAATTCCACCGTCGTGCTTGAACCGGAGACGTGGGTTGGCAAACGGTTTCCCCTTCTCAAGCACATCAACATCGGCGAGCAACTGGCAAAAGGCAAGTGGCTGGTGATGCTCTATCACCACAATTGCCCTCGCTGCCGCGAAGCCATCACCCGCTTGCGCGGCCAAGCCAGGCAGGTGCAAGAGAATGTTGCCTTGATCGAACTGTCCCCTTACGAGGCACCGCAACTTACGGCTTCTCCGGTGCTTGCCCGAAGCTGGAGACATGGGCGTGTGAAGGGAGAAGGCCAGTGGTTCGTCGAGACGCCCTTGTTCATCGAATTGGAAGATGGAGGAGTGGCCGCGCCCTGTCCCGCCCGCCCGAGTTTGATGGTCGCTGATAGCATGAGCAAAAGGAGGTAGGCCATGTCGCGGAAATGGACTCTGATTCTAGCTGGGCTGTCGCTGCTTGCGTCCATCGCCTGCGCTTACCTGGCTCTCCCTCCCCGGATTGAGACTCTCGTGGCGACCGAGCCGGTGAAGCAACTTGGGGAACTGGGGCAAGGAGTGACGGTCCCCGTCGAGTTCGAGTTGGTCAACCGCTGCCCCGATGCGGTGAAAGTTGTCAACATTATCAAAAGCTGTGCCTGCACCAGCACAGAGCTTTCCAAATCGTCACTGGTTCCCGGCGAACGAGCAACCTTGAAAGTCGAGTGGAGTACGCAGGCAGCTCGCGGACCATTCAGCTCGGACATTACCGTGGTATATAGTCGGGACGGTCAGGAGCAACGCCTGTTGACGAACCTGCGGGTCGAGGCGCGGGTAATCCCTGACATTGAGTACCAACCATGCCAGCTGGTCTTTGCTCCTGGCGTGAAGGCGAGGCAAGTTATCACTTTCTCGCCAGGGCGCGACCCAAAGGCTGCGGTCGTGCGCGCCTATACCACCCACCGGGCGTTCACGGTAAGATGGCTCCCCACGACTTCGCAAGTGGAAGTTTCATTCGACCCGCCCCAGTGGTCGGAGGAAAACCCTAGGGTGGAGATAACAGCAGAAACAACAAGCCTTCACGAGCAGTTGATCTATATTCCGGTGTTGATAGGTGATAGCAAGTGAATCCGCGTCGGGAGGCGAATGGGCAGCCTCCAGGCCGATGTATAGCTGTTCTTTGCCCCAAGGAGGAATCTCTGATGTCTCGACGTACACTGCCGTTCCTGTTCATGGGCGCGATTGCCGTAGCCCTCTTCGCTGTCAACCTGATGGTATTTGCTGGCTGCCCGCAAACCCAAGTGTGGAATAAGATCTGTCCGACGCCGGGGCCAAATTGCCAAAACGGCCCCGCCAAATGCACCAATCGCCAAGGGACAGGTCGATGGACAGATGATTTCGACTGCCAACCTAACCCCGGCAACCAGACGAAGTGTGTGAATCAGACGACTACCAATGGGGATCCCATCGAGAAAAACTGCTCTCAGATTTATAGCTGCAAAATCGACCCTGATTCGGGTCTGTGTGTGGTTGACAAGACAAAACCCGTGGGGGTTCCACAAGCTGTACCTGTTTACAAGACTGTGAATTGCTAACAGATCGTATCCTTGCGTGTCCGAATGTTCTAACAGAAGAACATGCGGTTACACGATGGATCGACGAGGGGGTGGGTCAGCTCTTCAGAACCCGTTTCTCAGGGCGCTGACCAACTCCGCTCGCCGATAACACTGGCGGTTCAGATGTTACTCACAGTCCAGCATTAGAAATGCTACCGGCTGGCAAGCGGGGTTGCGTAGGTGCCGCTAGGACGCCGCTTGAGGTGCTTACGCACCCCCGTTCGTCAGTGACATTTGCAAGGCTGGACTGGCTAGTAAAACAACCAGAGACGGTCAATATGAGACAATAGAGGTAGAATATGAATGTTTCCTTGTATATCCTGCTATCGTTCATCGCAGCGGCTACATCTCCAGAATCCAGGAAAGGAGCCGCCGCTATTGAACAAAAGGTGCTGGCTTATCGACGTGCTATGCAGTGCGGCCACCTCGTTCTCACACATAAGACGTACATCAGGGGCGTGTACGCCCCGCGCGATGATCGCGTTACCACCCTCTGGTTCGATGGAAGCAGAATTCGTAACGATGAAGTGTTTCGTTATGATAATGCGGAAACTACTCACCGTGAAGTTCGCTGCAACAACTGTGAGCGATCAGGGCATCGTGTCATGTATAACGACATCCAGATACCTATCGGTCGCCTTGCCCTCACCCTGCGTAAGGCACAGCCATCGGATTCGAGGGAGACTTATTCTCCTATCGATCCACGCTTACTGGGGATGGCACCGGAAAGCGTTCCTAACCTCATTCGCGCGAATCTGGAGACTTGGGTGGGACGGTCGGATCGTAGCCCCCCCTCTTGTCAGCGTCTTTCCTGGAAGGAACTCGATGCCTGGCGGATTGATTATGTCACCTTAAAGGGACGGCCGGTAAGAATGTGGATGGTGCCTGCTTATGGCCCCAGTCTCGCCCGCCTGGAAACGGAACTTGACGTGGATGGTCAGCATTATTTTTTCTCGGTCGAATCCGCTTTTCGGCAGCATGCTACATCTGGACTGTGGTTCCCCTCGACCGTTACTAGCGAGCAGCACATTGATGGGGTACTTGAGGAGAAAGAAGTGGTCGACGTGCAAGTGGTCTCGCTGAATGAACCGCTTGATCCGGTTGTTTTCACGCTGGCAGGAATGGACATCCCCAAGGATACGCCGATCACCGGCATCAAATCATCCGATGGCAGCACTTTTTTCTGGAATGGCAAGGAGATCGTGCCGCAGGTGGAGCAACCGCGCAACAAGTATACCTCGAATCCTACAACTCGGCGTTGGCTTTTCATCGTCAATGCTGTCTTCCTCGCCCTGGTAGCGGCGGTTCTCTTCTGGCGCTCCCGGCGGCAACAAAAACCTGGCTGATCCCCCGATCGCTTTGATAGCGGGTTCTGTTCTTGCGAACTGAGCGAGCTATGGGCTACGTGAAATACGAACGCATCTTGGTGCCTTTGCTCCTTCTGGGCCATGCGGGCTTGCTCGCTTGGGCGGACACACGACACAGCCCAACCATCGACGAAGTGGGCCATCTGCCAGCGGCGATTTTAGCCACTGGCAATTGGGACGCTTCGATATGTACCGCGTCAACCCCCATCTCGTTCGTGTCGTAGCCGCGCTCCCCGTTGTCTTTGCTGGGCCACAGACGGACTGGAGCAAACTGTCTAATGGCTATCGCAAACAGATGGAATTCAGCATCGGGCAAGATTTCATCGTGACCAATGGCCCGCGCTCGTTCTGGTATTTCACCTTGGCACGTTGGGCGTGCATCCCTTTCAGCCTTCTAGGCGGCTTGGTCTGCTTTCTGTGGGCGAGGGATCTGTACGGGCACTTGGCAGGATTGCTGGCTCTCAGCCTGTGGTGCTTCAGCCCCAACATACTGGCTAACGCCCAAATGATTACCCCCGACGCAGGGGCCGCCGCACTCGGAGTCGCTGCCGGTTATACATTCTGGCGGTGGCTGAAGCGTCCCTGCTGGAAGCGGGCTCTCCTCGCAGGGGCCATTCTGGGTCTGGCGGAATTGACGAAAGCTACCTGGATCATTTTGTTCGCTCTGTGGCCGTTGCTGTGGTTTATCTGGAAGAGAGCGAATCGCCAGGCGCCTCTCCGACTCGGCTGGCGTCACGAGGCAGTCCAACTCGGCGTCGTTCTGTTGCTCGGCCTCTACACGCTCAATCTCGGCTACGGCTTTGAAGGATCTTTCGAGCCGCTGGGACATTTTGATTTCGCCAGCAATATCCTACGCGGCCCCCAATTGCCCATGCCTCAGCCGTGTAATCGCTTTGAGAACAGTTGGCTGGGGATGCTGCCGGTGCCTGTCCCGCGTCCCTATCTGCTTGGCATTGACGAACAGAGGCGCGACTTCGAGCAGAAGATGTTCTCCTACCTGCACGGCGAATGGCGTCAAGGCGGCTGGTGGTACTTTTATCTGTACGGCCTTGCGGTCAAGGTTCCGCTTGGCACCTGGTTGTTGTTTCTGCTGGCGATCGCCCTTAGCGTGATGCCATCGCATTATGCGGCTCGCTGGCGTCATGAGGTCGTGTTACTGGCGCCGGCGGTTATCATCCTCATTCTCGTCAGTTCGCAGACCGGCTTCAACCACCACCTGCGCTATGTACTCCCCATTTTCCCTTTCGCCTTTATTTGGATCAGCAAAGCCGCTCAGCCGAGAGCCTGGAATAGTTGGGCAATCCCTGCCTTTTTGACAAGTACTCTCATCTGGTCAACAGCCAGTAGCCTATGCGTCTACCCTCATTCCCTGTCTTATTTCAACGAACTGGCCGGTGGGCCGACAAACGGTCCCGCTCATCTGGTAAATAGCAGTATTGATTGGGGGCAGGATCTGCTGTACCTAAAGCGCTGGTTGGATGAACATCCCGAGGCTTGGCCGCTCGGACTGGCGTACTTCGGCTATTTCGAACCCCGCGTCGCCGGTATCAATTTTTCGCTCCCGGCCAAGGGGCCGATGGAAACGGCTGCGGCCGATACAGTGGAGCCTTCGGGGCCGTGCCCAGGGTGGTATGCTATCAGTGTGACAATATTACGCGGGTATCGCTACATACTATATGACGGACACGGCGGCAGACTCTACACGGATCAGCCTTATTACAGCTATTTTCAGTACTTCCGGCCAGTCGCCATGGCCGGCTATTCCATCTACATCTATCACATCACCTTGGAAGACGCGAATCGCTTCCGCAGTGAACGGGGATTGCCTCTTCTTGAGGATAAAGATATCGCCTTGAGGAACGTACCATGAACCCTCCGCATTTCGATCACGCGCCGATGCGGCAACCTCTGTTGACCGTCCTCGTCCCCGTCTATAACGAGAGGCTGACCATTGAGCGCGTCTTGCAGCGACTTCTGGACGGCCCGTATTCCGACAAGGAAATCATCGTCGTCGATGACGGTAGCGATGACGGCACCGCTGCCATCCTGGAACGCTGGGCCGACCACCGCAACATTCTCGTGCTGCATCACCCGCGCAATCTCGGCAAGGGCGCGGCCGTGCGAACCTGGTTCTGAGCCACGCCAGCGGCGCCATCACGATTATCCAAGATGCCGATCTCGAATACGATCCTGTGGATTGGCCGCTTCTGCTCGAACCCATCCTCCACGGCGAAACTTCGGTTGTCTACGGTTCCCGCTACTTGCAGCCTTCTCCTTCCTTGCCCTGGAGCAAATTCCGCCTCGCCGTTTCTTTGCTCAATCTGCTGGTCCGCCTGCTTTACGGCCAGCGGCTCAGCGATGAGGCCACCTGTTACAAGGCGATGCCGACAGCACTGTTCCACGCCCTGGATTTGCGCGCCGAGCGCTTTGAACTGTGTCGCCGAGATCACCGCCAAGGTCTGCCGCCTCGGATTGCCTATCCTCGAAGTGCCCATTTCGTACCAGCCGCGCACCGCCAGGGAAGGCAAGAAGATCGGTTGGCGCGACGCCTGGTCCACTTTCCGCACTCTCCTGCAATGGCGATTCCTGCCGCTGCGGCGAGGCGAGTACGTTCGGGAGAACCCTAGCTTTTGCCTCGCGGCTTTGCTAAATCCAAGGAATGAGCGCACGCGAGTTGATCCTGCTGAGTCCCTACCGTCCGCCCACGCAGAATACGCTATATCTCGGCGATGACGAAGCCGCCGCCTTCCTCAACGGTTACACTGCCCTCTGGCACCCCGCCGCTTTGATCGGCGCCGCCGCGCCGCCACGCCTGGGATCGTCGCCGGACAACCCGCCGCTGGTCCTGCCCGACGATTGGGACGAGCGTGTTCGAGCCGCCGGCGCGCTCGCCTTGCCGTGCGCAACAGCAACGGCGGGAGGTATTGACGAAGAAGCTGATCCATCGTGAGGACTACCCGAGTGGTGCCGAAGCGCGAGCCAGCGTGTTGGAGTACATCGAGGTGTTTTATAACGGTGTGCGGCGGCACTCGGCCTTGGGCTAGCAATCTCCGGTCGCGTAGGAACAAGCCGCGTAACCCTTAACCCCGCGCTCTTAAAAAAGATGTTATCCCCACCGCTTGCGGAAGTGAACACAATTTAGCTCGCTTCGCCAAAAATGGATCGGCGCGCGGAAGAGATCAGCGGGAGACCGACGGCGTGGACGGCGGGTTCGACTGAACGTTGATGGGCAGTTCGAGTTGATCGAGGTGTTTTTTGAATTCGACATTCGGTTTCGGAGAAACAACGGCTAAGCGCGGTCCCAGCGGGCCAGCGTTGCCTTTGCCGCGCAACTCCTGCAAGTACGTCAGCAACACCTTTTTCGTTTCCGGCCGCGATTTCATCATCCAATGGACCCACAGCCACGCTTCACGATATTCCGGACCTTTCATCTCGTTGACATCCTTCATCTTCTCCAAGCGCTCCAGGTCCGGCTGGAAGGTGACACCGAAATCGCGGCGCAGCGTTTCGACGTGCGAGGCGTTGACGCCGCGATTGGCCGGCGGCAACTCGAAGTATTCGGCCAACCCCTCATCCAGCCACAGCGGCACGTCGCGGATGACGCCGTGTAGCAGCGCGTGCGTCAGTTCGTGGCGCAGGTCTTGCTGAATGCGCTCGCCCCAACTGGTGTAGACCATCAGATCGTCGGTCCCGCCGAGCGCGCGTTGCTGTTGGATGAAGAAGGCGCGGCGCGGCGGTAGATTCGGATAGATGGCGTGCATGTACTCGTCGTAGCGTTCCTTGTTCTCGAAGAGATAGACCTGCACGGCGGAGCGGCTAGGCGTTAGCTGCAATTCGCCGTAGACTTGATCGCGCAGCTTGGCCAGCTCCTGAAAGAGCGGCTTGTCGCGGTCGATCTCGAAATCGGAGAGGAACACATAGGGCGGAATGCGGAAGGAGTAGCGTCCCGGCGCCGTCGGAGAAGCGGCATGCGGCTCGGCGATGATCTTCTCGTTCTTGTCGCGCGAAAGCAAATGCAGACTGAAGGAATTACAGCCGCATGTTGAAGACAAAAAAAC
Source organism: uncultured Planctomycetota bacterium (assembly GCA_963835245.1). GTDB lineage: Bacteria > Planctomycetota > Planctomycetia > Gemmatales > Gemmataceae > JAJPHU01. Next base: position 330,921 of record CAWIEZ010000007.1, on the reverse strand, counting down.
TAACCACAGAGACACAGAGAACACAGAGAAGTGAAAAGAAGGGAGAAAATAAAACTTGGAAGAACGGAGGTTTCGCCCGGCCATCCCTTGCTCCTCGCCCTGGCGTGCTTGTCTCATTCCTGCTTTGTTTTCTCTGTGTTCTCTGTGACTCTGTGGTTAGCTCTTCCTCATACGGAAGGCGTTGGCGATTCGCAAGGGGAGTTGTGCGGTGGTCAGCCCAGAGGCCGGCCGTTGCGCAGATTACGCTGAATTTTGTTCGCTGTCGCTTCGGCGATCTGTCGCCACCATCGTTTCCAACCGCTGCGGCCACACGATCCCCAGCGCAGATAGATGCGCAGGAAGCGCAGACGGTCGCTGCGCGTCACGCCGCGATGGTCGAGGAAACTGGCGTTCAGGCGAGCCAGATTGCGCACACGCCGCGAACGACGCAATTTGAGCAGACGACGCACGCCGACGAGATCGATGAGTTGAAGCGAAACCGCGCTTTCGGCATCCAGCAGGGAAACGTCGCCGACCAGCAAGTTCGCCGCCTTCAAATCGCGGTGCGATAGGCGGCGCTGATGCAGCAGGGCGAGGAGATGGGCGGTCTGGTCGATCAGGCGGCGCAGGCGAGTTCGGCACTCGGCGGCAGGCAGCGTATGCAGATGATCCACGAAAGACCGCAGATCCAGGGCGTCGGCAACCTTCTCGGTGAGTAAGTAACCTTCGTGCGGCAAGCCGTGCCGATAGCGATGCCAGACCGCCAGCGGCCGCGGCGTCGGCAGACAGCGCAGCAGCAGGCGCGTGCCCCATCGCATAGGAACGCAGCGCCGGCGGCGGCCGAAACAGCGCCGCCCAAGGATCGCTCCAGCGCGTCACGGCGAAGCGCTTGTAGACGACGCGACGCGGCCCGTTCGGTCCCGGCAGATCAAACTCGACCACAGCGGAGCTTGGCGATCTTTTTAGTGTGTTAGCGTCCGGTCGCTCGAACGGCGCATCGGGATCGGCCAAGAGCGGCGCCAGCGTCTCGGCAGCGACATCCGCCACGGCATGCCCCGCTAGGTCGGCGGCGCGCACACGGCGGAAGTGGCGATTGCCACCGTGACAACGGCCATCCATTTTGCGCCACATCCGCAGATTCGACGCCAGCGTTCCAAGTTCGAGATCGGCGATTGCTCCAGGATACGGCCCGGCCATCGATTCATAGGCGCGCCAGAATCGCAAACGATCGGAGCGCTGCGAGCGCAGCGAAAACCAGCGATTGAGCAGAATAAGATTGGCGCGGCGGGCGCGCCACGATAGCGGCGTACCGATGCGAACGGCGTGCAGGTCGATGAGGAAAAGTTCGGGTCGGTCGTCGGCGTCGAGGCGCAGGAGGAGATTGCCGGGATGCAGGTCGTGATGGGCGATGCCGGCGTTGTGCATGCGCGCCAGCAGTTGGCCCAGCGCCACGGCCAGACGTTGCCGCAGACGAGCGCGGCGCGACTCCGGCCACTGCGGCAATGTGGATTCGAGGAAGGCATTGAGCGGCCGCGTTTCCGGCAGGGCGCGCGTGATGAGGAAACTGTAGCGCGGTCCCGTGCCCCGGCGGGCTTCGCCGATGGCCAGCGGCTCGAAGGTCGGCACCTGCCGCGCGCTCACCGCCCGCGCGTGTTCGTACTCGCTCCGCGCCTTGCTAGGCCGTACCAGTTCGCGCAGTCGGGCGCGGCAGTCGGCGAGGCGATTGTGTTTCAGATAGAAATTCAACTCCGGCAGGACGACATGATAGACGGTGCGATGCGGGCCGTGCTTGACGACGTGAGCTTGCCCCGCGGCAAGCCATTCGTCCAGAGGCAACCCATCCGGTCCAAACAGATGTTCCAGTCCGGGACGAATCTGCCAGCGGACGCCGCCGCGGACGAGGACGATAAACTCTGCTATCGCGTCCATGCACGCTAAGCCGCAAGCGGCTCCCTCAAGCGCTCCAACAATCGCAGCCAACTCGCCGCCCCCGCCGCGACGCTGTAGCGCGTCTCGACCAAGCGCCGGCCGGCGCGTCCCATCCGTCGCCGTAATTCCGTATCGCCGGACAGCCGGCGCACCACCGCGATCCATTCTGCCGGCGTCCGCGCCAGAAACCCCGTCTCGCCGTGGCGCACCATCTCGACCTGCACGCCAACCGGATTGGCGATCACGGGCAGACCCGCCGCCATGTATTGCAGCACCTTCAATCCGCACTTGCCGCGGCTCCAGGAATCGTCGGGAATCCAGCTAATGCCGATGTCGGCCCGCGCGATCTCCTCGGCTTCACTCGCCTCCGTCCACGGCACGGGCAGCACGGGCAAATGATGCAAGTGCAGAAAGCGATCGCACACGAGTTTCAAGTTCAGGCCCGGCACGTTTCGGCCAATCTCCTCCAGAAGCGGCGCGACGGTCTGCAATCCCCGCAACGTACTCGACGATCCCACCCAGACCAATTCGACTCCCGACCCCTTTTTCATTGCTGTAGACGGATAGCGAGTCGGATCGACACAGGTTGGAATGACCTGAATGGATCTCTCGTCGGTCCAGCGAGCCGCCTGCTCGGCGAGGAAAGTATTGCCGGCGATGACGGCATCGACACAGCGGATCGTGCCGGCAAAGCGGCGCAAACGGCGGCGATTATGCAGTCCCTTCGCCGCGAAGGAATCGCGCAGGAAAACGGCGTCGTCGAAATCGAACAGCAGCCGCCGCGCCGCCCGGCGCAGCAACGCGCACTGCCAACCGGCCAACAATCGCCGTTGTAGGATCACGTTGGCGCCGCGCAGCCGGCGAAATAAGGAGAGCCTCTGCCACCACGGACAAGGCATTGTCAGTAAGTCCAGCGTGTGCCCCGCTCGCTCCAGCAGGGGACGGAATGCCGCCAGACGATAGCGACAGCAGACGTGTTCGGGATGATCTACCAGACCGATCCAGTGCATCGCGTTTTCTCACTGGGCATCCGTGGAGTGTTCGGGAGTCGGCGCCGGCAGAGTCGGCGTCGTCGCGGGAATAGGTATCGGAGGAGGCGGCGCGCTCGTCGGCGCCAGCGGAGGATCGCACTTCACTCCGCGCGCTTTCCACGTCACGGTACGGCTAAAACAGTTGGGATTTCGTAGTAAAAATCCGTCCTCGCGCTCCTCGGCGATCAGGCAATCATCCAAAGTCGAACTGATTTCCACATTGGGCTTGCGCGGATACGGCAGGGGATAGCGGATGAACTGCGAACCGTTCGCCGGCACATGGGCCTCGCCCTCCTGGCAGAGAACGCCTTCCTCGCAGGGCGGCGTCTTGATGGTGCGATTGCCGATCTCCAGACTCAGGCAACCCATCATAATGGCGAGCGTGAGACAGGCCGCTGTCACACCCACCGGAGCCGACAGTATTTTGTCCGCGATGCGCGGATTTGTGGACATGGACGAATCCTTTCGTGTTCCCGCGGCCCCGCATCCCTGCGCGGCCGGCTCGCCTCAGCGCCGCCGATCGGACATAGCTCGGCGAATTTCCTTCTGGGCGTCGGCCTTCTTCGCCGCCTGCCGTTTGTCGTGCAATTGCTTGCCGCGCGCCACCGCCAATTCGACCTTGGCCCGGCCGTTCTTGAAATACATCTTCAGCGGCACGAGAGTGAAGCCGCGTTGCTCTGCTTTGCCGGCGAACTTGGCGATCTCGCGGCGGTGCATCAACAGCTTCCGCCGGCGCTTCGGCTTGTGGTTCATGCGATTCCCCATGCTGTATTCGGGAATGTCGCTGCCGATCAACCACACTTCGCCGTCCTCGATCTTGGCGTAAGCGTCTTCGAGTCCGCCCGCCCCGTCGCGTAGGCTCTTGACCTCGGTTCCCGTCAACACTAGGCCGCACTCCAGCGTATCCTCAATGGCGTACTCGTGAAAGGCTCGCCGATTGCGGCAAATGACTTTGACGCCCTCGTCCTGGTCTTTCTTGTTGGGCTTGCGCGCATTGGTTCGTTCTCCTGCCCCCTTCCGTGAATGGGGACGATTTATGGTAGCACAACCGTTGCTCTGGGAAAACACGAACACGAGAAGCCGGGACAGCAGATGCTTGTTCGCCTTCATCCGCCCGTTTATACTGTCGCCGTATCCTTGGAGCATCTTCACTCTACTCGCAAAGACATCGGGAGAACTATGTCAACCGCCGCCCCGGTTTCCGGCCGGATTCTGATTCGACTGGCGACCCCCGAAGACCGCGACGCCATCTACGAGCATCGTCACACCGTTTACGCCCTAGAACTGGGGCAGCACGCCGCCAATGCCAAGGGACGCTTGACCGATCCGCTCGACGCCTACAACATATACGTCGTCGTTGTACTCGATGGCGAAGTTGTCGGTTTCATCAGCATCACGCCGCCCGGTTATCCGCGCTATTCCATCGACAAATACTTCGCTCGCGTCGAGTTGCCGCTCGTCTTCGACGCGACGCTGTATGAAGTGCGTCTGCTGACCATTTTGCCTCGTCACCGCGGCGGCGAACGCGGCGGAGAGATCGCCGCGCTGCTGCTTTATGCCGCGTTCCGCTGGATAGAAAGCTATGGCGGCCGCCGCATCGTGGCCATCGGCCGGCGCGAAGTACTCGGTCTTTATCTGCGGATCGGTCTACGTCCGCTGGGACGGCAGATCCAATCCGGGGCCGTGACCTATGAATTGCTCACCGCCTCCGTGGATGAACTGCGCGAACGGCTTCAGCACTATGCCCTCTCGCTTCGCCAACTCGAACCGACTATCGATTGGCAGCTGGGCTTATCCTTTTCGCCGTCGCCTGGCTGTTTTCACGGCGGCGCCGCTTTCGAGATGATCGGCGATGAATTTGACCGTCTTGATCGTATTGGCACGGTCATCAACGCGGACGTGCTGGACGCTTGGTTTGAGCCGTCGCCGCGCGTGGTCGCCGCTCTGCGCGAGCATCTGCCCTGGATGCTGCATACGGCGCCGCCGGTCCAGGCCGATGGTCTGGCGCGGGTCATCGCCCGCACGCGCGGCGTCGGGCCGGAAAGCATTCTCCCCGCAGCCGGCTCTTCCCAGCTGATCCACCTAGCGTTTCGCCACTGGCTCGCCCCCGCGTCGCGCGTGCTGATCCTCGATCCGATGTACGGCGAATATGCTCACGTCCTGGAACAAGTGATCCGCTGCACCGTGACGCGCCTACCTCTGGCACGGGCGGAAGGCTACGTCCTGGAGCCGACTCGTCTCCAGGCGGCTCTCGCCGTGCCTCACGATTTAATCGTTCTCGTCAATCCCAACAATCCCACCGGCCGGCACGTTCCACGCGACATTCTTGCTGAGACGCTGCAACGAGTCTCGCAGCGCAGTCGGGTCTGGATCGATGAAGCCTACGTCGATTACGTTGGACCGGGGCAATCTCTGGAAAGTCTGGCCGCGCGCAGCCGGAATGTGCTGGTGTGCAAATCGATGTCAAAAGGCTACGCGCTCAGCGGCGTCCGCGTGGCCTATCTATGCGGTCCGGCCGCGCTGCTGGAGGAATTGCGGCCTTTGTTGCCGCCTTATGCCGTCAGCTTGCCGGCTCAGGTCGCCGGTGTCAAGGCGATGCAGGATGCCGAATACTATCAGCAGCGCTACCAGGAGACGCACGTTTTGCGGGCCGAATTGGCCGAAGGGTTGCGGGACATCGGCTTCGCGGAGGTCATCCCCGGCGTCGCCAATTATTTACTGGCTCACTTGCCGGAAGGGAGACTCGACGCCGCCGCCGTCGTGGCGCGGTGCCGAGCGGAAGGGCTGTTCGTGCGCAACGTCCAGGGCGTCGGATCGGAATTGGGCACGCATGCGTTGCGCCTCGCCGTGAAAGATCGAGACACCAATCGCCGTATGCTGGCGATCCTGCGCGCGTGCTGTGCGGACAGGGTGAGCGTTCAGGTCCGCATTGACACGCCGACAGTTTTGGCGGTATCACAAGGCCGCTTGCTTGCCGGCGTTTCGCGCTGCGCCGCCGCAAGCAGTTGATAGGAGACCCCGACGACATGGATGGATCGCCGGCGACCGACCCGCGACAAGCGCCTCTGCGGCGCGGAGAACGTCTCGCGCTCATCCTCTTCTTCATCGTCCTAGCGTTGTTCGCTATCGTCGTCGAGCATCGCTCGGCCTTCCAGCACACGCGCAAGGGCGATTTGAACGTCTTTCTACGAGCCGGTTGGGCCGTCCGCGCCGATGCCGACCTATATGCCGTTACCGACGATAACGGTTTCCATTATCACTATCCGCCGCTGTTGGCCATCCTCGCCGCGCCTCTGGCCGACGCGCCCGCCGGCGCCGACCGCCCCGGCATGCTTCCCTATGCTGTCTCCGTGGCCATCTGTTACCTCCTTAACCTGCTTTTTCTGGCCTTCGCCGTTCATCGTCTGGCGCGGGCACTGGAGCGGACCACGACCGGACGCTTGCGGCTGAATTGGCCCGTAGGCAGTCGAGGTTGGTGGGCGCTGCGCATGACGCCGATCCTGGCTTGCATCATTCCTCTGGGACATACGCTCAGCCGCGGTCAGGTCAATCTGTTGCTGCTGGCTCTGTTCGCCGGCTTCCTGGCGGATCTGCTGTACAAACGACATTTTCGAGCCGGAATGTGGTTGGCGGGGGCGATTTGCGTGAAGATCATCCCGGCCTATCTGCTGCTCTTGCCGTTGTGGCGGCGCGATGGCCGTTGTCTCGCCGGCTGCGCCGCCGGTCTCGTGCTGGGATTGCTGGTCATTCCCGCTGTTTTTTTGGGACCGAATCGCACCCTTGAATGCTACCGCGAGATGGCCAGCACCGTCCTGTTGCCGGGGCTGGGAGGCGGCGACGATGCCTCGCGCCGAGGAATTGATTAACCAAACCGCTACCGAGGGCCAGTCCATCCTGACGGCGCTGCACAACACGCTGCACTACGATCTAGCCACGCGCCCACGGAAGGCATCGCCGGCTGTTCGACGCATCAGTTACGTACTCGGCGGCCTTCTCACGGCGGCCGCGCTGGCGGCTTTCGGTTGGCGGCGGCGCGAGGACGGCATCGATCTCGTGCTGTTCTTCGGCCTGCTCGTTTTGAACATGCTGCTGATTAGTCCGGTCTGTCATCTGCACTATTTCAGCCTGATGCTGCCGCTGGTGATGGTACTAGCGGCCGATCGCTGGCAAGGGCACAAGGGCGTCTCGCCGGGTCCGTGGCTGCTGGGGATACTGATGGTGAACGGCATCGCCAATTTTTTGCCGCAATTGCCGAATGCGAATCTACTGCGCGATTGCGGATCGGCAATGTATGGTAATCTGCTGGTATGGCTATGGGGCGTTGCCCTGTTATGGCGGCGGCGCTTACAGGTTCGGACCGAGGCGCGGTTGGTTCCCCGGCCATTGGCGGCGTAGGAGGACAGGAGTGACGGCCACGAGTACACTCTGGCAACGACTTTTTCGCGGCGTGCGCCGTTTGCGCCAACAGCCGCATTGGCCGGAGTTTGCCGGGCCGGACTGGGCCGAACACATCATGCAGGCGGCCGTCACCGATCGCTTTCACGCCAAGCAAGGACGCACCATCGCCCGCTGGACGCTCGACAACGACAAACGGCGATTGGTCGTCTACCTGAAGCGTCACTATCGTCTGCCGTGGCGGCACGGGCTGATGGCTCTGTTGTGGCCGGAAGGCAATTGGTCGCCGGCCATGCAGGAATGGGAGCATCTGGAGCGAGCGCGGTCGGCGGGTCTGCCGGTACCGGTGGCGGCGGCCGGCGGCGAGTTCATCGGACCCTGGGGCCGTTTCCGCAGCTTCCTCGCCGTCGAAGAACTGACCGGCATGCTCGCCCTGCACGAAGCCGTTCCTCTCGCCGCTCAGCGTCTCGATCCACTTACGTTTCGCCGCTGGAAACGCGGATTGATTCGCCACATGGTCGCGCTAACGCGCCGCCTCCACGATCGCCGCTGGTTCCACAAGGATCTCTACCTCTGCCACTTCTATATCGCTGAGGAAGACACATTTCGCCTACCCGACTGGCGCGATCGGGTGCGGCTCATCGATCTGCACCGTCTGGCCCATCACCGCTGGACCTGGCCGTGGTGGCGGATTAAAGACCTCGCACAACTCTTATACTCATCTGCTGTACCCGGCGTCGATGTCCGCGATCAATTGTGGTTTTGGCGTCTGTACTTCGGCGCCGCGCGGCGGCGGTCAAGCGTCCGCTGGCTGCGGCGAATCATATTGCTTCAGGCGTGGAATTATCAGCGACGCCATGAGCGCCGCCTACGCAAGCGGAAAAACTCTTGACGACAAGCCCGGAGCGCCAGCGACGGGGCGAAAGAACCCGTCGCTGGCGCTCCGGGCTTGTAATGCGTTACGCGCTGATGCGCCGATCACCGGCGAGAACGCGCTCGATGCCGTCGATCACCATGCCGGGCGTCACATCGCGCATGCAGGCGTGATGGTGCGGGCAGGCGCTTAACTGCCGAAAATAGCACGGTGCGCACTCCTTGGCAGCGCGCACCACGGCTTCCGGCCGGCGATAGGGACCGATCCACAGTTCATCCGTCGGACCAAACACGCTGACCACCGGACGATCCAGCGCCACCGTCAGATGCATCGAGCCGGAATCGTTGGTGACGCACACTTCTGATCGGCAGATGAGCGCGGCCAACTCCGAGAGTGTCGTTTGTCCCGCTAGATCCAGCACGCCGGGAGCTAGCTGCGCCACCGCCTGACAGCGTTGTCGTTCGCCGGCCGAGCCGGCCAACACGACGGCGCGGCCGGTGCCGCGCAGATAACGCGCCACCGCCGCGAAACCTTCGATGTGCCAATGTTTCGTCGGCCAAATCGTGCCGGGAACCACCACCGCGAATGATTGGCTGCGCACGCCATAACGACTCAGCAGCGCCTCGATGCGCAACTCGGAAGAAACAGGAATCGGAACATGAAAATCGGCCGGTCCTTCGTCCAGTCCCAAGATCGGTGTCAGCCACAAATAGCGATCCACGGCATGAACGTCGGAGCGCGGCAGGGGGATGCGATGGGTATACGCCAACCAGGCGCCTTCGCGCGTGCCCGTCCAGCCGTGACGATAAGCGTCCGCGATCAACTGGCGATCCAGCGGCGAACGTGGACCGTTGTGCGGACGATCGAAACCGATGCGCACCGGCGCGTGCGTGGCCATTGTCAGCACGGCGGAGCGAAATTGGCCGTGCAGATCGAGGACCAGATCGTAGCGCGTCCGCCACAAATCGGCCAACATGCGCCCCAATCCGGCCAGCCAACCGCGCCAGTCTCGGGCTAAGGCGCCGCGGTCGAAAAGAACCACGTTGGACAGAGCGGGATGATGGCCGATCAACTCGGCGATGGCGGGCGTCAACAGCCAGTCGATGCGTGCCGCCGGATAGCGCTGGCGCAGTTTGGCCAACACCGGCAGCGTGTGGATGACATCGCCCACCGCGGAGGGTTTGATGAGCAAGATACGCTGAAACTGCCGCCCACGGAGCGTTGGCGGATTCATGAGATCTCCCCACCAGGAACCCTTGCTGGCGCTTGCGGGCTAGCCAATCACGCCGAACGGCGGAACAACGACAAGGTCTTTTTCATCCACGCCGACACGCGATGGCGAAGCACTTCGCGCCGTTCGACGCCCTGCGTCGTCACCCAGTTGAACTGAATGACGCGGCGCGGACCGACAAACAGCTTGTGGCCGTGCCACGAATTATCACTGCGGCGGAAGGCGAGCAACGTCCCCTCGACCGGCGGAATCTCGACGATGACATCCTCAATGTCGTGCGGCGAGCGCAGCAGACGGAGACATCCGCCGCTTTGCTCCCAAGTCGGGTTCATGTAGATGAGGACGGTGATGATCTTGGTGACGGCGTCGGTGTGGATGTTGCCGTCGCGCGTGCCGCAGCGGCCGCGCACCGTTATCATGGAGGCGCGGCCGCTGAGATCGATGTCGAATTTCTCTTCGCAGACCGCCCGGAACGCTGGACCGCGTAATTCGTCCAGCAGCTTGTGAAAGCCGGGACCGTAGGTCAAGCCGGATACCGGGAAACTGCCGGGACTCTCGATGATCGGATAATCCGCGTTGACGGCTGTTCGCGCCGCCGGTTTGACAAATTGGGGAACAATGAGAAAGGGAAACGGTTCGCGGGTCAAGGGCGTGGCCCGGAACGCCGCTAAATCAAGCCCATCCATGGGCGGCGCCTCCTCTGCTCCGGGACGGGCGCGAACGCACCCGCGGAGGGAGCATCCCCGTCCCGCTGAGGTCTATATCGACCATTCGAGTTGGATTCTAGAGAGGATTTTCTGTCGGAGCCGCGACCGTTAGGGAGCGGAGACAGCAACCGCTCCCTAACGGTCGCGGCTCCGTTTTGTTCGTCGGATCATGCGCCCGTCGAGGCGGCGACGGCCGGTATTTCGTAGGTTCGTCCGTTGACACTGCCGTTGCGCTGGCGCAGAGACAGTTGATAAAGACGTTCGCCCGTCTCGGTCGGATATTTGCCGGTCAAACAACCGCGGCAAAGATGGCCGGCGTCCAAGCCGATGCAGCGCGCGACGGCTTCCAGCGGCAGGTAGAACAGCGTATCCGCCCCTAGTTCGGCGGCCATGGCGTTCTGCTCCGCTTCGGTGAGTCGGCTGCCTTTCATGAAACGCGGCGCGAACAGTTCGCGCATGGTGGACATGTCGATGCCGTAGAAGCACGGCGCCACGATCGGCGGGCAAGCGACGCGCACGTGGATCTCGCGCGCTCCGCCGCGCTGACGCAGATCGTGAAGCAGCGTTTTCATGGTCGTGCTGCGAACGATGGTGTCTTCGATGAGCAGCACGCGCTTGCCGGCCAGCACCTCGCGCAGCGGCGTGTATTTCAGCTGCACGCGCTCGGCTCGGTTCTGTCCCTCAATGAAGGTCCGGCCAATGTAACGATTGCGGATCAAACCCTCGACCGACGGCACGCCGAGAACGGAGGCCATGGCGTCGGCGGCCGCTTTGCCGGTGTCCGGCACCGGCACGATGATGGTGTCGGCGTCGAGCGGCACGCGGTTGATCTGCCGCTCTTGTCGCGCCAATTCCTCGCCCAGCGCGCGGCGCGTCAGATAGACGCTGCGCTCGTCGAGCGTGCTGGCCACGTTGGCGAAGTAGATCCACTCGAAAAAGCAATGCGATGGCGTCCGCCGCTCGGCGAAACGCTCGTGACGAACTTCGCCGTCCTGAATGACGATCATCTCGCCCGGTTCGAGCGAGCGGATGTTTTGGAAGCCGAGATTGAACAGCGGTACGCTCTCGCTGGCGGCGGCGAACAGCAGGCCGTCCTCGTCCCAGGCGTAGCACAACGGACGAAAACCGTTGGGATCGCGCAGCACCACCATGTCGCCCATGGCATTGAGGAACACCATGTTGTAGGCGCCATCGAACTTACGGCCCAGGCTGCGGAACACCTCGACCAAATCGGGCCGCTCATCGCCGCTCTGGCTCAGCTCTTTGCTGAGATAGTGCATGATGATTTCGGTGTCGATGTTGCGGGTGAGGTGATAATCGCTCTGCGTGAGGAGTTGATCGCGGAGTTCGGCGAAGTTGGCGAGTTGGCCGTTGAAGGCGAAGGCGAACCATTTCCATTTGCAGCCGTGATGCCGCTCAAACGGTTGAGCGTAACTGCGGTCGGAAGCGCCGCAGGTGGCATAGCGGACATGGCCGATAGCCGCCCGACCCCCGTACTCGCGCATGATGCTCTCGACCTTGGCCTGGTGATTGAGACGAAACGCCTCGATCACGGTGCCGATCTGCTTATAGGTATCCAGCAGTTTTTCGCGGCGGGGATTGAAGGTCGAGAAACCGGCGGCGAGTTGGCCGCGGTTTTGCAAATCGAGAAGCAAGCGTGGCATGAGCCGAGAGGTCTGTTCGGCTCCCTGGAGTGGGGCCAGCGGCGAAGCCTGCGAACTGGGCAGGTGATACAGCGCCGCGATGCCGCACTCGTGATGCAATTCGTCCATGCAGAGGTTCCCCGCGAGGGATGAAGTTCATCTCAGGCTGCTGGGCACAATCCGTTTGGCCACTGGAACAAGGTGCATTATAGGAAATTTCCCGTCCGTTCACAAGAAAATCACGAGCGGATTCGTCTTTTTTTTCGGTCGCGCAGCCGGCGCGCCGGCGCGGACGGCGGCGTTGGCCTCACGCTTTCATCGCCGAGGCGGTCAGGCAGGCGATGGCGGCGGGCAGGTCCATCTGCACCTCGAAGGCCGCCGGCGTGGCGCCGTGGCTGCTGATAAGACGAGAAACGCTGAAAACTTCCTGCACGTCCGGCTGAAGATTGCACAGCACCAAACGACCGCCCTGCGCCCGCACCTCGCGCAGCAAACTCAACAACGGCCGAAAACTGGCGCTGGACACATAAGTCACGGACTGAAAATCGACGACGACGTGGCGTGCTCCGATTAACCGCCGCGCCGTCAGAAATTCTTCGCGGATGGCGTCGGCGAGGGTGTCGCCGATCAGCTGCGCCGGCTCAATGCGGATCACGACCACCGGGCAGCTGATGTGCTTGAAGGGTTGATCCGCCATAAGACACCGTAAAAACCGAGTAAACGGAGCCGAATCAGCCTTGAGTTTATCGCATGGCGGGGCGGAAAACAAAGGATAAATGCTCAAAAGCCGCAATGGCCAGCCCGCAGCTCCAGCAAGGGACGCCCTTCTTGGCGATGCGGTATGGCGAAAAAGTTACAAAGGGACCGCGTGTTGGAATGCTGGCATACGGTCTTTCTCGTCACCATGACCCTGCTCGATCGGCCGCGCGGCTTAGGACGGTTTTTGGTCGTACAGTCCTTCGGCAACTCCGGCCGCGCCGATTTCCGTGTGGATTGGCGAATTTGCCACTTTGCCACCGCGAAAAGGCTGTTGGCAAACACCAAGTTCTTGATCTATAAGGATTTAACTGCCCAGTTTGCCAGGCAGCCAACCGCCACGGGCAACCTGCCAACGGGCGTCAAGAAGTGCCTCGAACCCGAAGAGACCATACCATACTGTGCAGACAGCGTCATCAGAACCGAAGTAGCACCGCTCGTTGAGCCGGCGTGCGAAAACCGTTCTTGACACCTTTGATTTCCCCGGCGCTGTTGGCGGGGGGGGTAAAAGCCCACCTTAGGGAGCGAGTCGGAGCAGCTCTTGCAATTCGCCCTTGTCAACGAACACGCCCTGCAGCCGGATCATCCCGCCGCCGTGTTTCCACAAGAGATCGCCGTGTCCAAGGAGGTTTTCACCGCCTTCTTCGTCCAGAATGATCTTCGAGTTGCGCTCGCCTTCGACACGCAGGCAAACGCGAGTGGGAAGATTGGCCTTCAGAAGCGGCGTGACCACGTCCTTGTCCGGCCGCTGAGTCGCCAACACCAGATGGATTCCGGCCGCACGGGCTAGGGCGCCGATGCGCTTGAGGGATGACTCTAAGTCCTTGCGGCTCTCCCGTTCTGCCATCAGGTCAGCAAACTCATCGAAGACCACCACGATGCGCGGCAGAGCGTCCTCGGTGCTCAGCTGGCCGATATGCTCCAGGTCGCGTGCTTCCAAGAGTTTGTAGCGGCGCTCCGTCTCGGCGAAGCACTCCTGCACCAGAGGCATGGCTTCATCCACGCTATGGACCACGGGGTGGAGCAAGTACGGGTTCTCTTTGGGGAAGTTGAAAGTGACATGCTTGGGATCGACCAGAACAAATCGCAGTTCCATCGGCGACAAATGTGCCGCCAGCCCAGCGAGCATCGCCTTGAGGAACTCACTCTTGCCGCTTCCGGTTGTACCGGCTGCCAGGATGTGGCAGGTCGCAGGATCGGCGAGATTGAGCCAGTGCGGTTGGCCGGTGACATCAACCCCGACGGGAAACACGGGTTGCCCTTTATGGGACGCGCTCGGCGTGCGCAAGAAATCCATAAGCCGGACCAGCTGTCGATCGGGACGCTGGACATCGACGCTGATGAAGCCCGGCTGGTCCGCGATGACGGGCGTGGTGGCAATGCCCGCGATGTGGGCGCGCAGATCATTGGCGTGATTGCGAACCCGACCGATCGAGGTGCGACCCAGGGGCTTCAACCGCAGGCGAGCGAAGGTCGGTCCGATCTCGACGCCGAGCGGCTCGACCTTTTGGCCGAACTCGATCAGCTTGGCAGTGACGGCCTGAAGCAGTTTGTCGGCCCATGACGCATCATCCGGTCGGTCCACTTCGCGTGCGGTCGGCTTTGGCGTTGGAGTCGGGGCGGTCGGAGCCCCGCTGGAGTCTCTTGCGAAGCTGGTGGGATCAGCCGTAGCTACGCCAGCCGGTTCGGGTGTCTTATCGCGAATGGCAACCGTCGCCGCATGGGGCCAGCCGCGGTAGATCTTGTCGAAGAGCGGCAGGCCGGAAAGCACCTGGGTCTTGACCGCGAGTTGCTGGCATTGCTCCGGCGTCAGCGTTTCGGCGCCGAGTTGAAGATCCTTGTTCTGCGCCGGTCTAGCAAGCGCAAATAGCACTCCATCTGCTCGAAGGCAGGCCGATGATCGGTCAAGGCGAACGGTCGCAGCTTGCCGCAGCTAATCAGAGCTTCGTATTTCTTGCGCGCCTCGGTTTTCGGGCCGAGCGTTAGTTGCGCCGAAGGGCGGACAAGGACCGCGCCCGCGACGGGGTCGGCGACGGCCTGATCCAGCGCCTTGAGGAAACCTGTCATCGCCACCCCGCCCGCCAGATTGCTGGCGGCTACGACGACGGGAATCGCGGCATCGTTACCCTTGCGCAGAGCTTGAGCTGCAGAGACTTGTACTTGCTCGGGTTCACCAGGGCGCCCGGCTGAACCTGCAACACTTCGAGGCCACCAATGGGTGTCTCGGCCAGGCGCGCGAACTGGATCGCCTCGACCGTGGCACGGAAGAGTCGCTCTTCCTGGAGGTTTTCCGGGGCCAACCGCTCCTTGCGTACCGCGTCCAGCGTGGCCCCCCACTCCTGACGGAAGAGTTCTTCGAGCGGCTTCTTCTCCCCGCCATCGCTGATCCCGATTCCCTCGTCCGAGCGCTTCGCGAGCCAGGGGTCTAGTACTGCGTGACAGCGCTTTGAAGAGGCCGCGCGCTGACACGGGTGCTTTTGCGGCGAAACTCAGGATGTCATCTTCGCGGAACGGCCAAAGCGGGCTCTTATCGGGACGCCCACCCGGCCAACCGGCAAGGCGTCGGCGAATAAGATCCACGGCCTGCGGCCCAGTCAAACTCTCCAGGTCGAGGATATGAGAGCGCTGCACGAACGAGTGATAGACTTTATCGAAGCTTTCCCACCGGTCTTTCAGGAAAGTTAGCGACAGCACAACATTGGGGATCGCATCCAGCCAGCCCATAAGGGCCGTGGTTAGTTCCCTCAGTTCGCTCGGTCGCTCTAGAAGCTGCTCGGATTGATCGCAACCAATTACCAGGACCATCTGCAGCCGTTTTAGCACGCCGGCCAGCACCCGGAGTAGGCTGGATGTATTCGGCGTGTCCTCAGGTAGCTTCAGTTCGGCGAGTACGGTCTCGTCCAGCGAGTCTCCGCGCAGCCACGACCAGGCTTGCGTCGTGCGCGGCGACCAGGCTAAAGCGAGCGCGCGCACGATCTCCGAAGGTAGGTTCGCCAATCGACTGGCAATGGAATCGGCCAGGGCGAGATACGGCGCAATCTCCTTTGCTTCGCTCACGATATCGAGTACGGTTTCTGGCCGGCGATCGAGCCGGTCGCGCAAGGCCTGGTGCTGTTGCTTGACGGTATGAGGCAGGAAGTCAAAGAATCGGCGAAACGACGGCTGACAAAGGCGGGCGAGCAGCCCGTGCAGGTACGGCCGGTGTCCCGGCGGAGCGTCGAAGAGTGCGCGGAGGACATGCCAGTGGACATGTTTGACGGGTGATCCGTACTCCTCCACCTGAGGTACATACACGAAGAGTACTGCGCTCGGTACATTGGTGACGGATCCGGCCAAAGACGTGAGTTTTGCCGAGACCTGGGAGCGCACGGAGAATGACCACCTTGGCCTCCCCGTCGGGCTCTTCTAGGCTTCTGGCCCGTTCGATCAGGCCGCTCAGGAGGCTGGATGCCGCCTGGTGTAACGAAGGGACGTCCAGAGCCGGATTGAACAGGGCAGCGCCGGTGAGGCGGTCGTCGGCAAAGGGGTTAGAGAGTGACGGGCTGCTCACGGGGCGCCTCCAAGTAGAAAAGTGGGCCGCTGACATTGGGGATGGCATCATTCAGTTGCGCCGGCGTGGCCAGACTCAGATCACTGATCCCCTCCACGCCCAGGCGCTTTTGTCGCCACAAACCCAGGATAACCTCATCCAGTACCTCGTGCTGGCCCGCAGCCGGCCCGAAGCGCTGGCGGATGCGCTGGCGCATTTCGTGAATCGGCACGAGGCCGGAGCGCCCATAATGTTCGCGGCGCAGGTCCTCGAATTCGGCGAGTACAGCGTTTTCCAGCGTTGTCTTATCCGGCTGCGCCTGCGCGGCCGCCGGCGCGGTGCGCTGGCTCCCCTGGAACGGTAGTTCTCGCGCGGCGGCAACCAGCGCATTGAGTGTCTTTCCTTTCACGATGAAATCGGCATGGGCGAGATGCTGGGCACCAGCCGCCAGATACTCCAGGCCATCCGGCGTCAACGAGTACACTTCGCTCCTTCCATTCTTGGTGATGCGAAGGTAACCGCGCTCCGCCAACTTGGCACGACGCAGATTGGCGGCGGCTGGCTTCAAACTGAGGGACGTTTGGAGCTTGCTGCGGATAAGATGGTTCGCCTCCCCTTTGGTCAAGGTTCCGCCATCCGCGTCCAGCAACTGCAGCAGCAAGTAAGCACTCTGCCATTGCGAATTTCGTCCGAGATCGCTGCCTCGTCCATGGCGGTCGATGGTTTGGCCCGCCCCGATAGCTTCGGTCGCTCCAGGTTTGCCAAATAAGCACGACCCGACTCCGTAATGGCATACCGGACGATGCGCCGTTCTTTGATCGCAGCGAGATAGCCCTGATCGGCAAAAGTCGCTCGGAGATCGTTCGCGGCCTTAGCTGTCAGCCCCAGTTCGCGTCGGGCGGTTTTGGTGATCCTGCGGTTCAGCGATGTGGCCGTTTCACCCCCCCCGCCGTGCGACACGAGTTGCTCCAGCAGATAAGCCTGCGCGAGCAACGCCAGTCGATCCGCTGCATCGTGGGCCGCCTGCGGGGTCGAGCCGTCCGCTTGTGCCGGCTCTGTCGCGGATTCTGGAGTTGACCACACGGGAGCAACGGGCGCATTCCCCTGATCCATGAGCTACTCCGTCATCAAAAAGGGACTGGTTCGTCAGCGCGGCGGTTATACCTTGGACATCAGGTAGGCACGGCCGAGATGCTGTACGTCGAAGCAGCCTGGCGGCACGGACCAGATCGGGATCAACTCCATCGCCTCGACCGCCTGCTCCAGATCGCTGCCGTCCTTGTAGCGGCGTGCGGGATGCGCCAGGCAGCGTTCGATGACGCGGATGGTTTGCAGATCCGCGAGGTGTTCGCGCAACCGATCGGCGAAATCATAGGGCGGACGTTCCAGCTTGCCGACTAGCAATTGGTACCAGACGACGCCGATGGCAAAGACGTCGTCCTGCAACGGCGAGCGCTTGGCGAACGGCTGCAGAGCCTCGGGCGGCAAGTATAGCGTCGTGCCCACGACTGCCGCCTGGCTCGTCTGCGTGGAGGCGTCGGCGCGGCGGCTCTCCACCGGTCCAGGCCGAAGTCGGCAATCTTAGGCACATCGTCGCTCGCGCCGGAAAGCAGGATATTGGCCGGTTTCAGGTCGCGATGGGCGATGCCGTGAGTATGGGCCTCCGCCAGACCACGGATGATGCCGGCCATCACCCCTTGCTTGTCGAGTGCCGGACCGTCCTGCACGTGGCGCAGGATCCACTCTTCCAGCGATCCACCGTTGGCATACTCAAGAACAAGGTAAGGAAACGGTTTCCCTGTCAGCGCGACGTTGAGAAAGCCGATCAGGTTCGGGTGTTTCGGCAGTTCCGCGCGAACCTTGAACAACATCTGTTGTTCTGCCCGGATCCATTCCACAGCGTCGGCGCTGGTAAAGAGCTTGATGGCGCGCGGCTCAGGGTACTCCTTGCTTTCCGCCTGCCAGACTTCGCCGAAGGTGCCCATGCCAAGGAAACGCGTGAGCCGCCAACCGGGCATGCCATTGGCCGCGACAAGATCGCCCTTGCGGCGCTTGGGTAACACGCTGCCGAGAAGTTGATCGAGGAGTCGTTCGCAGCGAAGGAAGCTGCTCCGTACGGTCCCGTGCGTGGTATGGAACCGCGCGCCGTGGGCGAGGTTGATCAACAGCGCGGTCAATTCCTCGGCCTGGCCTGCCGGCAGCTTCTTGAGCCGAGCGAACTCCTCGACGCGCTTGCGGATATCGCCGTCGGCAAGGTTACCGATCTCGTCGAGCGCCTCGGTGATTCTGTACTCGCGCTTGTCCTTGAACAGCTCGTGGAGGCAGTTCTTTAGCCGATCGTACAAGTGCTGGCCGGCACCGGTTGCGATGCCTCCCGCCACACTCAGAAGGACGCTGTCGAGGAAGTCTATCATGGCTGCCCTTGGGATCCCACTGGTCTGGTTCTGCTGAGATGATGTTTAGAATATACGAGAGCGATCCGGCACATGCAAGGAGTATCATGGCATCGATGTCGATGTTGCACCGACGGGGAGGAGGTACTACCCCGTTCTAACCCAAGGTCGCCAGTCTCATCTTCCTGGCGTGGAGATGGGCATAGACAGCTTTGCCGCGCGGAGCTATCACCGACTGACTTGTCAACCTCCGCGGTGAGGGCGTTTGCAGTCTGAGCAACCGGCCTTGCGGTAGAATCCTGAGATTCCGGAGAATGAGAAGACGAGGTCAACCCATTAAAAGTTGCAATCGTCATGTGATACTCCCAACTGGTTCTTGACACCGCGAATCAGCATTCATCGAGCCCCATTCGAGTTTTTAGCGATGGGATCCAACGTGGCGTTGCGGCGCTGCCTTTGCTTCTTGCGTTAGGCGAGCTACTGGGCGGTCCGTGTCGCCAGCAAGGGCAACCTTTGCTGGCGACACGGGCTGGCGAAAAGGTTACGTCAGTCTGTCAGCGCATCAGCGCCGCGGCGGCGAGACGGTTTGTCTTCTCCCGCTCCCTTCCGCTATCATGAATAATACCGAGCACCCGGCGCAGCCGGAGTGGAATATGACGGACACCCGACGAGGCACGCATGAGCAAGCCGGACAACCTAGGCGGCATCATCCACACCTACCAAAAATACGATCCCGTCCAGTTCCCCAGCCCGACCGCGCCGCCGCCCGATCTCGTGTCGCCGGCTTTCGAGCATCTGCTGCACTTCGGCAGTATGCGCCGCCTCACCGAAGAGGAACTGGCTCGCGCCGTCCACCTCGATGCCAGCCAGATTCGCGGATTGGGACCGAGTCTCGAATCGCTCATGGCTCTGCTGCGCGAACGCAAACGCAAAATACTGGAGACTTACGAGACCGGCAAAGTGGAGAGCGAAGCGCATCACAACTTCCACGACCAGGCCGCCCAGACGAAACCGCCTGGCAAGCTGCGCCGCGCCTTCGACGAGGCCGTGCGCGAGGAGCAGTTGCACGATCTCGAACAGTTGTGGTATCGGGCTGGCGATGAGACAAGTCCATTCGCTCGGCAGCTTCTGCACTTGGCCGAAGCGCTCGGCGAGAAATATCAGATCGACGAATTGGCCGCCAAGTACGACTTCATCGGCCACACACCCATGAACATCCCGCAAGCGCTGGCCGTCAAGGAAGAGTTGGAGACGATTGATCGATTGCTCAAGCAGCTCGAAGAGGCGATGAAGACGGCACAGATCGGCGTCATCGACATGGAGGAATTGGCGCAGTTCGCCGAGCCGGGCGATCTCGAACAGCTCAGCGCCTTGCAGCAGCAGATCCAGGACTATCTGCGCGAATTGGCCGAACAGCAAGGATTGGAGCAGGCGCAACGCGGCGGATTTCAAATGACACCGCGCGCCTATCGCTTGTTTCAATCGAAGCTGCTGACGCGCATTTTCGAGCAGTTGCAAGCGTCGCGTTCCGGCCGGCATCAGGGACCGATTATCGGCGAAGGCGCCACCGAGATGCAGCAAACCAAAGAGTACGAGTTCGGCGATTCGGTGACGCACATGGACATTCCCTCGTCGTTCACCAACGCTCTGTTGCGCGCGGTCCGGGGCTGCCGATACGCATGAAGGCGGAAGACATCATCATCCACAAGACGCGCAACAATCCCAAGTGCGCCTCCGTCGTGCTGCTCGACATGTCCGGCTCGATGCGCTACGACGGCCAGTACATCAACGTCAAGCGCATGGGCTTGGCTCTCGACGGCCTGATCCGCAGCGAATATCCCGGCGATTTCTTGCAGTTTATCGAGATGTACACGTTTGCCCGGCCGCGGCACATTACCGAAGTCGCCGAGCTGATGCCCAAGCCGGTCACGCTCTACGATCCCATCGTTCGCAAAAAAGTGGACATGAGCAATCCCAATATCAGCGAGATGATGATTCCGCCGCACTTCACGAACATCCAGCACGGTTTGCAACTGGCGCGGAAGTTCCTGATGGCGCAAGATACGCCGAATCGGCAAATCATGCTCATCACCGATGGTTTGCCGACGGCGCACTTTGAGGGGGAGTGGCTGTTTCTCTTGTATCCGCCCGATCCGCGCACCGAGTCGGCGACGCTGCGCGAGGGACTGCTGTGCGCCCGCGAAGGCATCACCATCAACATCTTCCTGCTGTCGAGTTGGAACCAGACCAGCGAGGACGTGCAGTTCGCCTATAAGTTGGCGGAGGGAAGCAAAGGCCGTGTGTTTTTCACGGCCGGCCGCGAACTGGATCGCTACGTCGTCTGGGATTACATCGCCCGGCGCAAGCAGATTATCTCTTGACTTTGCCATCTTTACCGGCCATGTCCGGCTTGACTGTTTCGCCCCGGAGTCCATCCTGGAAATCCGTCTTGACGGCGAGACAGGGCGCGGGAAGAATCGCTTGGCTGCGACTACCACCGTAAGGAGACGGCGCCCGCGCGGAGCGGGCGAAAGTGACAGACGCGGCCTCGTTGCCGATCCCGTTCACTGTCCCTATGTCGAGGGCCAGGCCGTGCGCACCGCCGTTGGTGTGGCTGTGGTGATTGTCTGCCTGGGACTGGCGGGTTGTAGTCTCTTTGGCAAGAAACAGACTGCGCAAAATAATCATCCCAAACCGTTCCTCGGTTCCGAGAAGCCGGCCAAGGCCGAAATCGCCGCCATGCCGCGCGATAGCGACGGCCCTCTGCCGGGAGCCAACGGCTTACTGGCTGGACGAGTCGTCGTCGAAGCCACCGATCGACCTATCCAAGCGGTCATCTGGGTCAAAAACCTCGATAAAGAGGACGCTCAGACGGCCAAGTTCGATGTCTGGACCGATCAATCCGGTTTCTTCTATATCCCGAAACTGAATGCCGGCGAACACTACGAGTTGATCGCGCGGGCCAAAGAGAGCGGCGAATTGATTAGTCAAAAGGTCTTCGTCACGCCTCCGAAGGCCAGCTTGTTCCTTCGACTGGACAAACGATGGACCAACAACACGACGCCGCCGCTGCCCGACGAACCGAAGATGCCGAGTAAGAAGAGTACCACCGGCACGGAAAGCTCTCAGGAACGAACGTCCGCCGTTCGCATCGAACCGCCGGTCAAACTGTCGGAGCAAGACCTGCCGCCCCGAAGCGGTATCGGCGGCCCTTCGCCGGACGCCGGGACGAGCGCGAGTCCGGGCGGCAATCCGCCCAATCCCGCTAACATCGCCGAAGGCGGATTCCAGCGTATTAATCCACCGTCCGTTCCCGCCGACATCCCCAACAAGCCGTCGTGGGTGCCTCCCGTTCCGGGACAGCCGCAGTGGCAGAGCGAGCCGGGCGAACGTCAGCCGCCCTCCGTCCCTGCCGTGCCCGCTCCTCCCGGCTCCGTTCGTCTGCCCAACGTCCCGACGCCGGTGCCGTCGTGCGGATTGTACGGCGATCGGCTGGACAATTTCGCGCTGTACGACCTGGATGGCAATGTCTGGGAATATCGCCGCCATCGGCGCGGACGCCTGATGCTGCTCGACTTCTGGTGTCATACTTGTGGTCCCTGCCTGTCGGAGATTCGTAAATTGGTGGAGTTGCAGAGAGCATATGGCGGGTATGGTCTCGAAGTGGTCGGCATCGCCTGTGAGACGGGAACGGTGGAGGAACAGCGGCGGAGCGTGCGCGCCTGTCGCGGGCGTTATAACATCAATTACACGACGCTGCTCAGCGGCGGGGGAGCGGGACCGTGTCCCGTCCGAGCCCACTTCCAGGCCGATTATTTACCCCTGCTCGTGCTGATCGATACGGACGGCACCATCCTCTGGCGCAGCCCCTCCGACGGCATGACGGAGTACAAGCGCTACGCGCTTCGGAAGATTATTGACGATCGTTTGGTTTCCCGGCAGTCGCCGCCCTAGAACACCGTGATGAGCAGCAGTCGAGCATTCCACAGCAGCCAGCGGCGATCCTCAGCGGCGACGGTGCCTTTCTCCAGAATCTTGTTCAGACGCTTTTGCACTCCCTGCACCATCTCGCGTTTCTTCTCCGGCAGTGGATAGAGATCCGGACGTTTCAGCACGCGATTGACCAGCACCTCGACGGTGCGAATCTCCTCCAGGTCCGGCGGCAGGGAATTCTCGTTCCACGAGGGCGCGGCGTCGTCGTTGGCCAATCGCTCGGTCAGATCGCGGATGTATACGCTGGTGCGCTGGAGCTTGCGATAATCGATGCGCTCGGGCAGATCGGAGGGCGCGTGATAGTCGGGATGCTGTCCGGTGCTGAAAAACAGAAACGGTACACTGCGATCGCGGAACGGTCCATAATCGCTGCGCGTGCCGATGAGATCGGCGCCGAGCCGGCCGATGGTCAGCCCTTTCGGCGGCGGCGTTTTCTCGACGAGCTGACGCAGGCGCGTCGAGCGCTCGCTGCCGAGTACGAAGAGGTATTCATCCATGACGTTGGCCATCGAACGGCCGAGCATGTCGGCGGTGAGGAACGCTTTCAACTGGCGAAACGGCAGCGGCGGATGAGCGGCGAAGTACGTCGAACCGCGTAGGCCGGTCTCTTCTTGATCGAACGAGATGAAGGCGAGAGTGCGGCGCGGTTTGTCTTTGCGGAGGGCGAAATACTCGGCCACTTCCAACAGCATGGCGACGCCGCTGGCGTTGTCGTCGGCGCCGGGATACAACACGCCGCTTTGCTTGCCCAGGTGATCGTAGTGGGCGCTGAGGACGATCCATTCGTCTTTGAGCTGGGGATCGCTGCCGGGTAGAAGCGCGCCGACATTCCGACCGATGATGCTGGCTTTGTTGGTGCCTTCGGTGAGAAGATCGGGGATTGGCTGATAATAGGAATCGCCAAAGGCGGGTTTCAGTCTCAAACGCTGAAAAGTGTCGGCGAGGATGGCGCGAGGTCCGCGCTGCTCCTGGTCCACGCCGGCCGAGAAACTCCGGCGACGCCAAGCGATAGACGTGGGCGCGCAACTCATAAATGTGGATTTCCGGCGATAGCTCCATCTCGGCCGTGCGCGAGAGGGCGGCGGAATACGCCAGCCAAAAGGACATCAGAAAGGCTCCACTCCCTGCCATTCGTGTCTCCTTCTTGTAGGGTGGGTCGAGCGGAGCGAGACCCACCGGCGGTCGTGGTGGGTCTCGCTCCGCTCGACCCACCCTACCCGCATCGTACCGTATCGGCGGAAACGGCACAAACCCGCTTGGAGAACGGCGGCGCGCTGCCTACCATACATAGAAAGTGGACGGGCGACGCCTTGACCGGCAAGCGGGGAGGACATTAAACTGACCCATTCGGCAGCGCGTATCCGTGCGAAGGAGAATTATGGCGTTACGCACTCCCCTGTATGACTGGCACATCCGCCACGGCGGCCGCATGGTCGAGTTCGGCGGCTGGGACATGCCGGTGCAGTACGGCAGCATCGTCGAAGAGCATCAATGCGTGCGCACGGCGGCCGGCCTATTCGACATCAGCCACATGGGCCGGCTGTCGTTCGCCGGGGCCGACGCCTTGGCTCTCCTTCAGCAGGTTTACACCAACAACGCCGCCACGATGAAAGACGGTCAGGTCCGCTATGGTCTGGTTTGCAACGAACGCGGCGGCATCCGCGATGATGTGTTGGTCTACCGTTGGCCGTATGGCTGGGCGATGGTCGTCAACGCTTCCAACCGCGAGAAGATCGTGGATTGGCTCCATCAGCACAAAAACGGCCGCGCCGTGGAGATCACGGATCAGACGATGACGACGTGCATGCTTGCCGTGCAGGGACCGCAAGCGCTGGCACTGTGCCGCGGTCTGACCGACGCCGACGCCGAGCAATTGGCCTACTATCAGGCGACGCCGACGCGCTTTCGCGGCCAAGGATGCGTCGTCAGCCGCACCGGCTACACCGGCGAGGACGGCATCGAGATCATGGCCTCGGCGGCGCAGGCCGTCGAGTTATGGGAGGAACTGGTCCGCCGCGGCGCCAAGCCATGCGGCCTCGGCGCCCGCGATACGCTGCGTCTGGAAGCGGCCATGCCGCTGTACGGCCACGAGTTGAGCGAAGACATCGATCCCTTCCAGGCCGGCTTGAGTTGGGCGGTCAAGATGGACAAGGGCGATTTCATTGGCCGAGATGCGTTGTTGCGTCGTCGCGAAGATGTGCGTTTGCCGCGTCGCGCCGGGTTGGAGTTGATGGGCCGCCGCGCCGCTCGGGAAGGGTCGGCGGTTTTGCGCGAGGGACGGACCATTGGCCGCGTCACGAGCGGCACCGTGACGCCGACGCTCAACAAAGCCATCGCTATGGCCTACGTCGATCCCGCTTCCACGGCCACCGACACACGTTGCACGGTGGACGTGCGCGGCAAAATCGAGGAGGCGCGCGTCGTGCCTCTGCCGTTTTATCGACGGCCCAAAGGATGATCGGTTTTCCTCACTTCCCCGCCGCGCGGGGATTCTGGAACACAAGAGAAAAATCATGGACCCGAAAACGCTCCGCTACGCCAAGACGCACGAATGGGCCTACCTCGAAGGCGGCGTCTGCACCATCGGACTGACCAAGTTCGCCGTAGACCAACTTACCGACATCAT
Organism: uncultured Planctomycetota bacterium; assembly: GCA_963835245.1. GTDB lineage: Bacteria > Planctomycetota > Planctomycetia > Gemmatales > Gemmataceae > JAJPHU01. The sequence continues at coordinate 305,835 of CAWIEZ010000007.1, read as the reverse complement.
CTACATCGACATGCCGGACATGGACGATCCGGTTTCCAGCGGCGACAGTTTCGGCGAGATCGAATCCGTCAAAGCCGTCAGCGATCTTTATTCTCCCGTTACCGGCGACATCGTCGCCGTCAACGAGAAATTGGAGACCGATCCGACGCTGATTTCCAGCGATCCCTACGGCAAGGGTTGGCTCATCAAGGTCAAGGTCGAGAAGGACGCGGCGCTCGATCACCTGATGACGCTGGAACAGTACGAGAAGCAAATCGCCTCGGAAGAGCATTGAATCGAGGCGACAGGAGAAACAAGCCATGAACATCCTGATTCGACCACCGGTGGCCAAGCTGGAGCCGCGCCAGCGTTTCGTGCTTTGGAACATCGGCTGGGAATCCTACGAGCTGATCGTCAAAGCGTTGAATGAGCAGCACGTCCGGAGTACGTATGACCGGGGAGACCTCGAACTCATGTCGCCGTTACCCATTCATGAGAGGATCAAGATCTGGTTTGGGCATTTTCTACTCACTTTAGCCGAAGAGTTGGATTTCCCATTCCAGAACATGGGTCACACAACACTGCGGCGGCGCGATCGGGACCGCGGTCTGGAACCGGATGATTGTTACTATCTCGACAGTTTCGCAAAGGTCGCGGATTGGAACACACTCAACCTCGATCGCGATCCGCCGCCCGATCTCGCTCTGGAAATAGACGTCACTACCAGTTGCTTGGACCGCATGGGCGTTTATGCTGGCCTTGGCGTGCGGGAGGTCTGGCGTTTTGATGACGAAGAGTGGCACGTCCATTTGCTGAGAGAGGATGGAAAGTATCAAGAATCGTCCATCAGTGCGGCGCTCCCTTACTTACCTATATCTGAAATAATGCCCTTGCTGCGTGAGAGTCTTGACGTAGGGGATCTGCGCGAGCGTTTTCGTATCCTGAGACGCTGGGCGCGCGAACGGGCATTGCCGCTCTACCAAGCCTGGCAACAACAACAATCCCCGCCCCCCGCGGCCAATCCTTGAACCTGTTTCGGAGGTCGGCTTGTCCTACGTTCTCAATACTCCCGAAGATCAGCGAGCCATGCTCGCGGCCATCGGCGTCTCTTCCCTTGAGGAGTTGTTCGCAAAAATTCCGCCGCATCTGCGCCTGAATCGTCCGCTGCAAGTGCCGCAAGCGCTCGGCGAGATCGAATTGACGGCGCAGGTACGGCTATTGGCCGGACACAATCGGCCGGCCGGCGATGCCGTCTGTTTTCTCGGCGGCGGCGCCTACGATCACTTCGTCCCCGCCGTGGTGGATGCGGTCGCCGGACGAAGCGAATACTACACCGCCTACACGCCCTATCAGGCCGAGGCCAGCCAGGGCAGTTTGCAAGCATTCTTCGAGTTTCAGACTCTTATTTGTCAGTTATCCGGCCTGGACGTGGCCAACGCCAGCCTTTATGAAGGCGGCAGCGCCGTCGCCGAGTCCGTGCTGATGGCGCTAGCCATCCAGCCGAAGCGGCACAAGGTTCTCCTCGCCGAAAGCCTGCATCCCGAATATCGGCAAACGCTGGCCACCTACGCCGCCCATCTCGATCTGCATCTGCAAACACTGCCGGCACCGAACGGCTTTCTCGATCCCGATGATTTGAAGCGGGCCATGGATGAACAAACGCTGTGCGTGGTGGCGCAGCATCCCAATTTCTTCGGTTGCTTGGAGGAACCCGAAGCGCTGGCGAACGTCGCCCACGAGGCGGGCGCGCTCTTCATCGTCAGCTTCGATCCGATCAGTCTGGGATTGCTCAAACGTCCGGGACAGTACGGAGCCGACATCGCGGTAGCCGAGGGGCAGTGCTTGGGCAACCCGATGAGCTACGGCGGGCCGTATCTAGGTCTGCTGGCCTGCCGTGAAGAGTACGTCCGCAAAATACCGGGCCGGCTTGTCGGTCAGACGGTCGATCGCCGCGGCAAGCGCTGTTGGGTTCTGACGCTGCAAACCCGCGAACAGCACATCCGCCGCGAAAAAGCGACAAGCAACATCTGCACCAACCAGGGCTTGATGGCCCTCAAGGCGACCGTCTACCTCGCCGCTCTCGGTCCCCACGGCTTAAAGGAGACGGCCGAACTTTGCACCCGCAAGGCTCACTATGCTGCCGAGCGCTTGACGCAGGCGCCGGGCGTACGCTTGCGCTTCGAGCGACCATTTTTCAAGGAATTTACGCTGCAAGTGGAGGACGCGGTGCCGGCTCTCCTGGCCGGGTTGCTCGACAAGGGCTATCACGCGGGGCTGCATCTGGGTCGATGGTATGCGGACCTGGAAGCATGCTTGAGCGTGGCCGTGACGGAGAAACGGACGCGCGGCGAAATCGACGGCTTAGTGTCGGCGATGGCGGCTTATCGGACGGGATCGTGCAACGGTATTCGGACGCCGCATGGCGCCGGCGGAGGAGTGGGACAAGCAATTCATGGATAAAAAACAATCGACCGAACTGCTATTTGAACTGAGTCATCCCGGCCGGCGCACGCACCGCTTGCCGGAATGCGATGTACCAGCCGGGAACTCTCTGCCGGCGTCGGCCTTAGCCGGCGAGCCGCCGCCGCTACCGGAAGTCGGCGAAATCGATCTGGTGCGCCACTTCATCAACCTGTCCAATCGCAATATGTCCATTGACACCAATTTCTATCCGCTAGGATCGTGTACGATGAAGTACAATCCCAAGCGGCACGAGCGCTGGGCGGCGCTTCCGGGCATAGCCGACCTGCATCCGCTGCAAAGCGACGAATCCTGTCAAGGCATGCTCGCCATCTTGTGGGAAATGCAGAACCTGCTCGCCGAGATTGCCGGACTCGACGTCGTGTCGCTGCAACCGGCCGCCGGTGCGCAGGGCGAGTTGACGGCCCTGCTCGTGGCGGCGGCGTACTTCCGCGACAAAGGCGAGAAGCGTTCGCGCGTCCTCATCCCCGACAGCGCCCACGGCACCAATCCCGCTAGCGCCGCGCTGGCCGGTTTCGATACCGTCAGCATCAAAAGCAACAGCCGCGGGCTTGTCGATCTCGACGATTTGCGCGCCAAACTCGATGAGCGCGTCGCCGTGTTTATGATTACCAATCCGAACACGCTCGGCCTATTCGACGATCAGATTGCCACGATCACGGAGCTTCTACACCAGCGCGGCGCGCTGGTGTACCTCGACGGCGCCAACATGAACGCCATCCTCGGCGTCACTCGTCCGGGCGATTTCGGCGCCGACATGATGCACTACAACGTCCACAAGACGTTCACCGGCCCGCACGGCGCCGGCGGTCCCGGCGCGGGGCCGATCGCCGTGCGCAAGCAACTGGCGCCCTTCTTGCCCGCCCCGCTGGTGGCGCGTTCCGGCGAACGCTTTTATCTCGATTACGATCGCCCCAAGTCGATTGGCCGCGTGCGCAGTTTCTTCGGCAACGTCGGCATCTTGCTGCGCGGCTGGTTGTACATCCGCACCTTGGGGCCGCACGGCTTGCGCGAAGTCAGCGAAAACGCCGTACTTAACGCCAATTATCTGCTCAGCCGCGTCAAGGGCGTCTATGATGTGCCGCACGGCGAGCGCTGCATGCACGAGTTCGTCGCCAGCGCCGCGCCCTGCGGCGCGAACGCAAAATCAGCGCGATGGACATCGGCAAGCGCCTGCTCGATTTCGGCTACCACGCGCCGACGGTGTATTTCCCTCTCGTAGTGCCCGAAGCGCTGATGATCGAGCCGACCGAGACGGAGAGCAAAGAGACGCTCGACGCTTTCGCCGACGCACTGATCCGCATCCGCGATGAGGACGCCGACTTCCTCCACGATGCGCCGCACGAATTAGCGTTGAGCCGGCCCGATGAAGTGAAAGCGGCCAAGGAACCCGTGCTGCGCTGGAAAGATCCACGCCAAGGATAAAGCGCGCCGGCGGAAGAACGAAGAACATTCCAGGAGCTTCGTCTTCTAACCGGAGAGGCCGTCATGAGCAAGCGTATCGTCGTTACCACGGGCAATAGTCTGGAAGGCTACGAAATTGCGTCGTATCTCGGTATTGTGCGCGGCATCGTCGTGCGGGCGCAGACAATTACGCAAGGCATTCGCGGCGCCCTTTCGAGCATTCTGGGTGGAAACATCCGAGCATTCGAGGAGGTCTGCGAACAGGCACGCTCGGACGCCTATGCACGGATGGTCGAACACGCGGCGGAGCGCGGCGCCGATGCCATCGTCGCCATGCGCTACGATGCCACCGAGTTCGCCCAGGGCGTGACCGAGGTACTGGCCTACGGCACCGCGGTTAAGCTGCGCCAGCCAGCCGCGACCGAAGGGCAGGCCCATTCGGCCGCGATCAAACCTGGCCAAATGTAATTGGCCCTTGGCGTTTTTTAACCTATGGTATCTCCGCATTGTCGCTTATTGCCCTTCCATGTCGCCGACGGTGCCTGGAACATGGCCGCCGATGAGACGCTGTTGGAAACAGCGGCGGCGGGCATCGCCTCCTTTCGCCTCTACGGTTGGTCGCAGCCCACTCTCAGCCTCGGCTACTTCCAATCCAGCGCGGGCAGCCGCGTCTATCCGCGTCTGGGCGAATTATCCTGGGTACGGCGACTGTCGGGCGGGGCGGCTCTGGTACATCATCTCGAACTGACCTACGCGCTGGCTCTGCCGGCGGGAACGCCGTGGCAGAAACACGGCGAATCGTGGCTGCGCCGCATGCACGCCATCCTCGCCGCTGCCCTCGCTTCTCTCGGCGTGGCGGTGCGAATGTGCGGCGAGTATGAAGAAAAAAAGCTCGGCGATGTCCTCTGTTTTCTGCATCACACGCCGGACGATTTGCTGATCGGCGATGCCAAGGTGGCTGGCAGCGCTCAGCGGAAACGCCGCGGCGCCCTTTTGCAACACGGCAGCATCCTGCTTGCCGCCAGTCCATTCGCGCCGCACTTGCCGGGCATCCGCGAGTTGACCGGCATGACTATGTCGGTGGAATCGCTGAATGCCGCCACGATCGAGCAATTGACGAAACAAACGGGCTGGCAGTTCGCCCTCTCCGAGTGGACACCGAAGGAGTACGAACGTCTTGAGGAATTGGTCGCCGACAAATATGCTCAACTCGACTGGAACGGCAAACGCTGATTCATCCGGCCTCGCTGCTCCTCTCGCGCTATCACTCTTTCGACTTTTTCTCGCTCGCCGCTAGACGCTGATACAGCGTGCCGTCAAACTGCGGCGATTTCAGCCGCGTCAGAAACTCCTCCGCCCGCACAATATCGTTGCGCGGCCGGTCGAATAATTGCGATAGGTAATACAGCGCCTTGGCGTGTTCTTCCTTGTCCTGGTTGTACATCATATCGACCTTGCAATACTCCCAGAACGCCCGGTCGCGCTCGTTGCGAGCGAGGTGGTAATCGCCGAGCGAATTGTGAGCCAGGGCGAGCAAGTTGGCGTCCTTGCTGGCGTGGATGATACCTTCGAGTTTCTTGTCGATGCCGTCGAGATTGCGCTTCTGAGCGATCCGCGATTGCATCAAATAGACGTTGACGTAGGCTCGCTGCGGATCGTCCCCGGCGATGGCGGCCGCGACCTGTTTCAACTTTTCCTCAGCGGCGGAAAATTGCTTGGCGGTCATCAGCAAGCGTGCGCCCTTGAGCTGGCTTTGCAGCTTCATCACCGCGGAGAGGCCGGGCAGTTCGGACAGATCGGCCAAGGTCTTGCTCGCCGCTTCCGTGTCGCCCTTGTCTTCCTGTAAAGAGGCCAACAATTGCAGGGCCGGCACGATCTCCCAACCATCCGAGAAACTGCTCTTGTATTCGCTCAGGGCGGCGAGGGCGGCATCGCGGCGGCCGGCATCGTCCCGCGCTTGCAGGGCCATCGTCTGAGCGATGCGATACTTGAAATAGCGGTGGACGGGGGCGATGCGGCTCAATTTGCCGTTGTTGTCCAACTCCTCATAGGCGCTGAGGGCGGCGCGGAGTCCGTCCGCTTTTTTGGTCGGATTGGTTTCCGCTAGCGCACGATCGAGCTTGGTATCGCCGTTGCGATAATCCACTTTGCTCACCGCATCGACGCCCTCACCGTAATCGACGGAGCGGATTTGCAGGACCGGAATGTTCTTGACTTCGCCTTTGCTTGTCTTCAGTGTGATGCCCGCCGGCGATTCGTCCTCGATCTTCCCCGTGAGGAGATCATCTTTCTTTTTGCCCGGCTCACGGAAGTAAACGACGTCTTCCCTGGCCCCGGCGACTCGGGCGCCAAGGAGGACAAAACCGGCGAGAACGACAGTCAAGGCAACTCGCTTCATAAAAATCGCTCCAGAGAACTACTTCGTTTAGCCGCGAGCCGTAGGCGAGCGTGTCCGCGCTCGCCTACGGCTCGCGGCTAAACGAGAGACTTTGATTTTGCCACAAGCGGTCTTATTTACCACCTTTGAGGGTCGTGTACTGTTGGCGCAAATCGGTTTCTTTTTCCAGTAGTTCGTCGAAACGCTTCTTCGACTCTTCGCTGCCGAAGCCGCCCTGCCTCTTCTCCAAGGCGACGAGGCGCTGAGCGGCGTCGCGGACAGCCTTTGCCCTCTGCGCCGCGTTGTCCAGATTCTGGCCGTGCTTCACGATGCAGTACACCAAATGATAATAGAACTCGAAATAGTGCTCTTTCAGTTTGTTATCGTCGAGGCGGCGAACCAGTTGCTTGATGAACGTATCGCAGAGCTTGGCGGCGGCGGCGTATTTTTGCTCGTCCTCCAGCAGCAACACGCGCATTTTTTGCGCATCGAGATTTTTGGCGCCCCACCCGGGTTTGCCGTCCTTGCCTTTGATAATCTCGTCGAGCAGCGCGTGCGATTTGTCCGTTTCCTTGAGTTGTCGATATTCGTCCACGAGCAGCAGTTGAATGGCGTGACGCAGCGGCGCCTCGGCGGTCGCGCCCTCGACGGCGAAAGGCTCAAGCAGTTCGGCGGCCTTCTTATGCTCGTCCATGGCGGCGTAGCAGCGGGCCAGCATGTACGCCAGCTTGGCCGTCGGCTTTTTCTGCCCTCCCGTCACCTCGTTGAGAATGGTGGTGAAACCGGCCTGCGCTTTCTTGAGATTGTCCTTGTCGCCCTTCTTGCGTAGCTCTCCGACCTGTTGCGTAATGAGATTGACCAACTGCGAGAGGATGGCCGTGGTGTTGTCGGCGCCCTTCTCGGCTGCCTTGTCCGTTTGCAGCAATTTCAGCGCCTTGACGGCGACGCGCGCGCGTTCCATGTTGTTCAGTTGCACGTTGGCGCGGAGATCCAGGGCGATGACGTTGGGAGCCAACCCGCTGTCCTTGAGCTGCGGCAGTTTGTCGGCGTTGAATTGATCTACCAGCGGATCGAGCCGCCGCGTCGTTTCCTTGTACTTGGCGCTCTTGAACTCGGCGTCCGCTTGGTAGACCGCCGAGTACAGCTTCAGTTGGATCAAACCATCCTCGAACTTACGGCGTTTCTCCTTCTCTTTGTCGCCGTCCTCGTCCACCTTCAAGGACGACAGCTTCGCGGACAGCGCGGCGAGAACCGTATCAACCTCTTTGAATTTTTTATCCTTGGTCAACTCCAGGGCGAGCAGCAGCTTGCCTTGAATGTAGTCGTCATTGGTTGCGGCGTCGGCCGCCGGCTGAGGCGCGGGCATGGCGCTGAGGGCGGCCAAGGCGCGTTTGCGGTAGCCGGACGGATCGCCCTTGTCCTTGTCCTGAGCGGCCTGCTGGAGGGCGGCGCGAGCAAGGATAAACTGCGTTTGTACATAGGAAGGATAAGCCGGCGTGATGGCGGCCAACTCCTTGATCGCCTCGACATTTTTTTCTTCGCGCAACAGCCGCAGGGCAATCTCGTGACGCGCCAAATCGCCCGCCCGCTCCTTCGGCCAACGGTCTTCCATCAGACGCGCGAGGGCCAACATATGGGTTTTATCGTCTTGATATGTCTTGTCGTTCTGTAGCTCCTGGGCATCGGCGGCCTTATGTTCCCTTTGAGAGAGCAATTGTCCATATGCTACCAGCGCGTAGATCGCGGCCGTGGACGCTTGGCTGGCACGCGGATCTTTCCGGGCGAAACTCTCGCCGACCTCGATGGCTTCTCGGTACTTGCTCTCGTCCAGTAGATAGAAGGTCAACAGCGCCCGCGCACTACTCACTTCCGCGGAAGAACCCTTGCCATCGGAACTCTTGGCCTCGGGTTGCTTCAGTCCGCTCCGAAGCGCTTCGATGATGTGGGCGATGCGCTGCTTGCGCGCCGCCTCGGCCTGCGTCGGGTTGTCCTTGAACTTCTTGGCATCGGCGGCGATTTCCATTTGCTCGTACTGCGCCCGCACGTAGCAATCCTCGAAGGTGGTCAGCCGAGCAATCGGCTTTTTGAAGAGACCCTGCTTGGCCATCGCCTCGATCTTGAGGCGCTTGGCGCGGTCGGTGAAGTCGTTCTCGGTGCGTTCGACGCTGCTGAGCAGCTTGCGGGCGCGACCGACGAGCAGCTCGCGCGTCCGCGCATCCAGCTTGGGGTTTTCCGACTCCTCAAGCAACCACTTGGCCAACCAGTATTGGACGCCGATACCTTCGGGAGTGTTTTTGTAGCTGGGATAATCGCGCAGCCAATCGTTGGCTTGGTTGATGAGGTTAGTGTTGGAATTGGCCGCTTCCTGCTTGAGCTTCTTACTGCGCCAGCAGCGTGAAATAGCGGGCCAAACGCTTGCCGTCGCGCGTCGCGGGTCCGGTGGCTTCCGTGATGGTTCGATATTTTTCCAGCGCTTTGTTCGGATCGTCGAGCATTTCCAGACAGCGGCCGGCCCAGCGCTTGCGCTTGCCAAGTGACGTTGCTGCTGGATTCTCCTTCGGCGAGCTTGTCGAGGATCTGCCGGGCTTCCTGGACGCGCTTACCGCTCTCCTGCGTTTCCGTATCGTTGCCCGTGTTCAGATAGGTGTCGGATTGATCGAGCAGATTGAGCGCCTTGGCCAATTCGGTTTGCGGCGTACTGGGTAGCTGTTTGAGTTGGTTGAAGGCGGCGATGAGAGTGGCGCGGGCCTTGCCGCCCTCGGCGGTACGCAGCGACAACTCGTCTTCGAGCAGGGCGCGGCTGAGTTGCGTTTTGCCCTGCAAGGTGGTGGCGCGGGCGATTTCAAAACGCGCCTCGGCGGCGCGCGGATGGCGGGGATTAGCCCGCAAAAACTGCTGGAATTTGTCGCGGGCCAGGCCGTAGAGCGCGATGCGTTTGCCGCTGTCCGGTTCCTCGTTGGCCGCTTCCATCTCGGTCAGCGCGCTTTCCAGCGACAGTTCCCTGCGCAGCGCGGCCGGAGCGGTTTTGCTCAAGTTGTCCAGGTATTCGCGGGCCAAATCGGTGTAGCCGCGGCTCCGCAGTTCGCGGACGAACTGTAAATCCTCCGCCACAGGCGACTCTTGCCCGAAAGAGGACACCGGAAGAACGAGGACGATGAGAGAGAGAACGGTTAGCCGCTTCATGGCGGTACTCCAGCAAACATCCGAAGCTACTCTTGTTTAGCCGCGACCCGAAGGGGAGCGCGATCGCGCTCCCCTTCGGGTCGCGGCTAAACGGGAAATCACTTCTGCCGATCCTGTAATCCCAGGGCGACGCCGAGAGCGCCGAACGACTTGCGCGGCTGTTGCCAGCCCTGCACCACACCGGCATAGTTGCCGCCCCAGCGCGTGTTGTGCCGAGCCAGCGCCTCCGCCCCCAGCGAATGCGCCAGACTATTGGAGTCAATCTTGTCGGCGGCGGACTCTTCGACGGCTTGTTGCGAGGATGCCAGCCGCGCGCGGAAGACGGCCAGTTGCGCGGCCGCGAAGAGCGGTATTGCCGATCTTGTCCGCCAGCGCCTGCACACGCTCGCGCGGCACACTCGTTTGCACGGCCAACTGAGTTAGACGGAGCATGGACCAGGATAGTTCCTCCTTGTCGCTCAAGCCGCTCTCCGCCGTCTTCATCGCCGATTCGATGTCGGTCGTGTCCGCGATCTTGGCGTCCACGGCGGCGGCAGCGACGGCCAGCCGAGCGCGGAACTGGACAACCTCGTCGAACTCGTCCACGCTCGCTTGCTTGCGTGCCTTATCCCAGTCTCCTTGCCGCGCCAGCGCCTCGACCTTGCCGATGTGTTCGTCGTCTTTTTCCTTCGCTTCCTTGGCCGCCGGAGGCACGTTTTTCTTTTCCAACACCAGAGCGAGGGCGACGACCTCAGCCCGCAAGGGCGGCGGCTTGTCCTTGCGATAAAGCTGCAACGCCGCATCCGCTGCTTTCTCGGCCGATTGACGATCGTCGGCTTTAAGGAACTCGAAACCGACGACGGCGAGAGCGGCGGCTTTGTCGGCGGCCGCCTCGGCATCGCCGGCCGAATAGATCAGGTTGGTCAACGACAGCACGCGCGCGGCCTGTCCGCGTTCGAGGAGGCGTTGGCTGACGACGCGCAGCGCCTGCAAACGCGCCTCGGTATCGTGGATTGCCTGTAGCGTGGCTTGCAGAAATTGATGCGTTTTCTCCCAGGGCAGACATAGTCCCTTGTCCGCGTCGGATTTGTCTCCGCTCAGATCGATCCACGCCAGCGCCAGATCGGTCAGCAGCGCATCGCGTTCATTTCCTTGGGATGCCGGACGCAAGGTATTGAGCGTCTGGCCGAACTGCTTGTTGGCCTTCTCGGCGCTGTCGGACTTCCGTGCATGGAGGTAATACTCGCCGGCCCCCATCGCCAAAGCGGCTTGCGTAGTAGGATTGGCATCCGCCGACGAAGCGAACGCGAGCGCTTCCTGGAGTCCGCGTTCGGCGCCGCGCTGTTGCCACCAGTGATAACCAATCAAACCGCTCGCGCTCAGCACCAGCGCCAGACCAATGCCGAGAAGCGGCCAGCGAACTTTTTGCCACAGCGTCCGCGGCGGCACCGTTGTGGGGATGACGCCGGCCTCGACCAGCGATTGCTTGCCGACGGTGCGGGCGGTCGTCGAACCCCAGGCTCCTTCCGGCGCCGGCTGATCCGGCGCTTGCGCGGCGGATGGACCGCGCGCCTCCACCTTGCGCCAATCCTTGGGATCTTTCTTGACCAATTCCGGCACTTTGATGATGTGTTTGCATTCAGGACATTGAGCGCGTTTGCCGGCCAGCTCGGCGGAGAGGTGGATCGGCTCTTCGCAGTAGGGGCAGTTGAAGTCGATGGTTTGGACCTCGACCGGCTCGGCCGGCTTCGGCTCATCGGCGAACAGGGCGGCGGCGGCGGCCTCGACATCGACGGGTGGCGGCGGTGCTTCCGCTTTGGCTTGCTCCGCAGCTGGGGCATTGGCTGCTGGCAAGGCAGGCACGGTGAGCATCTGCTGACAGGCTTTGCAGCGGCCTTTCTTGCCAGCTAAGTGTTCGGGAACGAGCATGCCCCGTTTGCAATGGGGACAAGTAATTTTGATTGGCATGATCGGAAGCGTCCGTGGCCCAGGTCGTCGTTCGGAAATGTGATTTTACCACGCCGACAGGGCGGAAGGCTACGGGTGCGCGCCCATTTGGGTGTGCCCGCGGATTGCTCTACCCGGCAGCTAACGCAGCCGGTTCGCCGGGTATGGCGAACCGGCAGCGTTAGCTGCCGGGTGATCGCGACTACAATTTTACCGGCGAAACGAAATCCTTCGGCTTGATGGCCAGCAGCGAACAGGACAACTCCGGCAACAATCGCTCCGCCGTGTTGCCGATCATCACCCCGGCAATACCGCTGCGCACGATGGTCCCCATGACCAGTAAATCGATGGGATGCTTTTTGAGGAATTGGTGAATGCCTTGGTCGGGCAAGCAGCCCGGTTCATCGAGCAGATGAACTTGCACCGGCGGGACCAATTGCCGCGCGCCGGCGCGATCGATCTGCCCTTCGAGTTCCTTGACGGCGTGCGTGCGGACGCGGCGGCGATAGGCTTCCTCCTTGGAGTCCGGCAGACTCGTGGACCAGCACAGATGACGATCGAGAGGAAAATCGACGGAATGCAGTAAGTGAATCAACGTCGGCGTGACGCCGGCCAATTCGACGGCCAAACGTAAACCCTCCTCGGCGACCGGGTCCAAACCACTGGCGACCAAGATGCGCAAGGGATTTGGCTCGCCGTCGGGCTTGGCCACCCAGACCGGACAGGGACAGCGGCGCACCACCTTGATGGCCGTGCCGCCGAACAGCATTCGTTCCAGTCCGGTGCGATCGCGCGTGCCGATCAACACCAGATCGTGCCGATCGCGCAGCGCCTGCCGGACTAGCTCCAACCAACCGCTGCCCATCGCCATTTTGTCCACCGCTTCGATGCCCTTGCCGCGCGCCTGTTCAACCAGGCCGTGCAGGATCTTGGCGGCGTTCTGCTCGGCGGTGTTCGTCAGATAGCGGAAGTCCGTTTCCTCCATCTGCGGCAGCGCTTCGATGGCCAGATCGAGGGCGGAAAAGAACGTCAAACGAGCGGACGTTTTGCCGGCCAGCCACAACGCCTGCCGCACGACGGTGCGCGCGACGGCGGAGGGTTGCAAGGTGGTAGCATCGTACTGCGTCAGATCGACGCCGACCAGGATGTTGTGGAAGATGGACATGACGCGACTCCGAAACGGCCGAAGGCCGGGGCGACACGACAAGACGGAGAAGCTGCGCTCCCCTGTTCCAACTATACCCGGCAAACCACGAAGATGGGAGGGGTTCGACTTGAGGGATTTTCCACAATCCGACAAGCGAAGGCAACGAATTTCCTGATTTGCGAGGCGCAGTCATTCCGATAAAGCCAATGGACTTTACGGACAATGCGGGATTTTCCTGACGAAATGTTCAGAAGCTCGAACAGAAAGAATCACTAGCCCGGAGCGCCAGCGACGGGTTTGGTTTGGGTTTGGGCAGCCCGTCGCTGGCGCTCCGGGCTTGTCAAAAAAAATGGCGTGGCTCTGCGAGGGAGAAATATGAACGGTTCTCACCGGGCGCGGTTGTGGCGAACCGGACTGTTGCTGGTCTGGTTGTGTGGCGGCTTGGCGGCCGTGATGGCGGCGCCGCCGAGCGGCCCGGATCTCGACGTGCAAAAGCAAGTGCCCAAAGGGGATGACGATCTTTTTCAGCCGCGCCGCAGCGGCGAGCGCGCCCTGACGCCGGAACAAAAGAAAATCCTTGACGAAGTGAGGAAAAAGCCCGACCCGACTATCGAGGCCAACCTGCCGCAGCGCGCGCCGTCGATCTTGCCCGACGAGATGAACGCCATCGATCTGGGTTGCGTGTTGCGCTTGGCCGGCGTCAATAACCCGGACATCCTCCTGGCGCGGCAGCGCGTAGCGCGGCGCAGGCTCTGCAGTTTCTGGCCTATTCGTTCGTTTTGCCGAACCTGAATATCGGCTTCAACTACGACGACCACAACGGCCCGCTGCAACAGTCCAGCGGCAACATCTTGAGCGTCAACCGCTCGGCTCTCTATACGGGTCTAGGTGCAGGAGCCATCGCCGCCGGCACCGTAGGCATTCCTGGACTTCAGTATATCTTGAACTTCTCCGAAGGCATCTTCAACCTGATGGCCATCCGTTACAACTTGCGCGCCCGGCAAGCGGAGAACGTGGCCGTGCGCAATCAAATGTTCCTGCGCACGGCCACGGCCTACATGGATCTCAGTCCGCGCCGAGTCGTGGCGAAGCATCGCCATCAAGAATCAGGAAGAGGCCCATGAAATTGCCCGTTTGACGGCGGTGTACGCCAAGCGCGGCGCCGGCGATCAGGCCGATGCCAATCGCGCCGCCGCCGAGTTGGCCCGGCGCAATAATCAAATCGTCGATGCTGAGCAAGCGATGCTGGTGGCCTCGGCCCACTTGGCGGCGCTGCTTAACATCCCACCCTCGGTGCAGATGCACGCCATCGATGGCTGGGTGGTTCCCACGGAGATCGTTCCTAACACCTTGCCGCTGCAAGAATTGATCTTCATCGCCACGCAGCAGCGGCCGGAAATGGCGGCGCGCAGCGCCGAAATCCGCGAAGCGGTCATGCGCATGCGCAACCAGATCTTCTTGCCGTTGTCGCCGACGGTCATCGCCGGCTACAGCGCCGGCACCTTCGGCGGCGGCAGCAACTTGGTGGCGTTTCCCGGCGGCTTCCAGGGGTTCCAGCAGCCTTACTTCGGCCAATTCGGTCCACGCCAGGATATTGATGTCATCATGTTCTGGACGGCTCAGAACATGGGCGTGGGCAACCTCGGCAGGTTTCGCGTCGCCCGCGCCGAGAGACGCATCGCCGAGTTGGAACTGATCCGCACGCTCAACCGCGTGCGCGACGATGTGGCCGTCGCCTACGCCAAAATCCACGCCCACTACGCCCAGATCGACATCGCTCGCAGCGGCATGGAGGCGGCCGGCAGAAGTTTCGCCGAAGACTACCGGCGTCTGACCGCCGTCGGACGCGCCTTGCCCATCGAACTGCTCAATAGCTTCCGCTTACTCGCCGCCGCGCGCATGGAATACCTGGATTCGGTGGTCAATTACGACATCGCCCAGTTCGCGCTGTACGTGGCGCTGGGACAACCGCCGACGGCGAACCTGGCTCACGAGATCCCCAGTAAGCTGGTGCCTCCGCCGCAGCCCGCGCCGCCGCTGCCCGGCTGCGTTCCACCCGGCGGAGACGCCGCGGCCTGCATCGCCAACAAACCACAGCCGTGAAAGATGCCGGCAAAACAGAGCCGCGACCGTTAGGGAGCGGTTGCTGTCTCCGCTCCCTTACGGTCGCGGCTCGGACAGAATCCGAGAATCCGCTCACGGTCGAGAATTATGGGGAAGGACATGACAACACGGGAACGGGAGATGCAACGACGCCGTCGTCGCCGAGCGTGGAAGACGGCGGGATCGATTCTGCTCGGCCTACTGAGCGGCTCGTGCGGCTGCCAGGGCGTCGGCAATCATTTCCGATACAATGTCTCTAAGGACGCGCCTGTGACCGTTCCCGAAGAACTGTATCGTCCGCGGACAGTTCCCTCGCCAAAGCAGTTCGCCGCGCCAGCAAGGGAAAATGCCATCCAGGCAACCGGAGCGAGTAACGGCATCCTTCAAATCGGAGCGACGAAAATCGTGCCGGCGGGGGCTGGCGGCACCGTCGCTATGGATGCCGTGGCGTCCTCTCATGACCTTTCGGATAACCTCGACTCGGATCAACGCGGCGCCATTTCTCTGGAGTCCGTCACCGCCGCGCCGGCCGTGGACGAGGAGACGGGCAGCGCGGAGAAGAAGTGGACCGCCGCCCAGCTGCCCGACGAAGACAAAGCGGGCAAGAGAAGCAAAGGAAGCTCCGGCAAAGACGGAGTCTACAAGGTCGATCATTCGCTGCCCAGCCCGGCGGCAGGCATGGCTACGCCGACCATTCCGACCTCGAAGGACGCTTATCCGCTCAGCTTGGCTGCTGCCTTGGCGCAGGCCGGCGCCGAGAACCCCGTCATCGCCATCGCCCAGCAGGCTGTGCTGGGCGCCCTGGGCGAGCAGCTGCAAGCCCGCGTACTCTTGCTTCCCAATGTCAATGTCGGCGGCAACTACGACATGCACAACGGGCCGTTGCAGGCATCCTTCGGCGGCATCCGTAAGGTGGATCGCGATGCCGTTTACTACGGACTTGGTGCCAATACGGTGGCGGCGGAAACGATCAAGATTCCGGGCCTGCTCATCAACACGGCTTTGACCGACGCCATCTTTCAGCCGCGGGCGGCGCAGCACGTTGTCGCCAACCGCCGCTTCCTGGCCACGGCAACACGCAACGACATCTTTTTGGAGGTGTCCACGACTTATCTGACGCTCATGAATGCCGAGGCGCCGCCTGGCCATCATCCGCCAGTCCGAGCAGGACTTCGAGGAGATCACGCGCTTGACGACGAGCTTCGCCAAACGGGGCATGGGACGTCAGGGCGATGCCGAACGCTCCGAGGCCGATCTGCTGCGCCTGCGCTACGAGGAACAGCATGCCCAACAGGAAGTCGCCGTCGCTTCCGCGGACCTGGCGCAACTGCTCAACCTCGATCCCTCAACGCGGCTGATAACCGGCGATATCCCCATTCAAGTGGTGCAGTTCATCGATCCCAAGATGCCGTTGCCGAAGCTGCTGGACATCGCCATGCGCAACCATCCGGAGATCCTGGCGGCCGCCGCCAATATCCGCGCCAGTCAGGTGCGCGTGCGTCAGGAAAGGGCGCGTCCGCTGTTGCCGAGCTTATGGACGGGTCTCAGTGCCGGCGATTTCGGCGGCGGATCCGTCGCTTCCACCAACGGCAATGTTTTCAACCCGCATACCGGGGGAACGCCGTTTGCCGCGACCCCCGCCTCAGGCGGTCGGACTATCCCGGCATTCGGCCACATCGCCGGGCGTTTCGACTTCGATGTCATCGCCTTTTGGCAATTCCAGAACATGGGCTTCGGCAACCTCGCCCACATTCGGCAACGCCGCGCCGAACTCGGTCAGGCCGAGGCCGCACGCCTTCGCGTTCTCAACGAGGTGAGGGAACGAGTCTCCGTGGCCTACAACAGTTCGGCGCAACACTTCCGCTCGATCGCCATCCAGCGGCGCCGCGTGCAGGAAGCAACCGAAGGTTTACAGAACGACTTGATACGCATTCGCGGTGGTATCGGTCGCCCTATCGAAGTTCTCGACAATGCCAAGCGTCTCCGCGAGGCGCGCGGAGATCTGCTTGCGGCTGTCATCGGCTTCGATCGGGCGCAGTTCCAGCTGTTCGTGGCCTTGGGCCAGCCGCCCACTCTGGTCGTCGCCGACGACCAACCGCCGGCGCTGCCTGCTCCTCCGGCGGAACCCGCCAAGTTGCCGCCGCCTGAGATGTTGCCGCCGCCCAATGCACTGCCGCCGGCCAAGAAGTGAGATACGGTCCTCGGTTAGCGACACTTCGCAGAAGCGTCGCTAACCGAGGACCGTATCTTTTGCCATGCTGAAATCCGTAAGTCCCAGCGCATCGAGAAAGGTAGTGCCGCCGGTCGGCTCGCCTCTGCGCTGCCTGCACCACGTCAGCGTCAGCCGATCCTTGGCGCGCGTCATCGCCACATACAGCAATCGCCGTGCTTCGTGCCTCTCGTCCGCGCGTCCCTCATCGAGCGCATACGGTCCCGGCAACTGGCCGTCCTCGACGCCGACGATGTAGACGCGCGAAAACTCCAGTCCTTTCGTGGCGTGGAACGTCAGTAGATTGACGCGATCGCCCTCGACGCCGGCGCCGTCCGAGCGCGACAGGGCGGCGCGATCGAGCAATTCGCGGATCGCCTCATCGAGCGCGGATGCCTTCACCAGGGTCAGCAAGCGCGCCAGCCGGGCATGCGATTCCGGATAGCGGTCGCGCAGCGTCGGTTCCGCGCGGCCGCCGCGCCAGCCGTCCGACTCCAAGCAGACGCGCGAGCAGCGCCGGCAGTGGGGGACAGGACACGCCAAAGCGTTGGGTTTCTTCGCTGTAGGCGTCCACGATGGCCGGCGGACGCCGCAGTTCGCGCCAACTGGCCGCCTGCAGGATCGCCGCCTCTTCGGGGTCCACCGCGGCGCGGTCCTCGATGGCGGCGCCGAGAGCGACGCAATCGAGCAGATTCGCCAGGCACGTCTTGCGAAGGCGACGCAGACGTTCCTCCTGTAAATGCTCGAAAACTTGCACCAAACACAGCGAATCGTCGAGGGCATGGTGATTAGGCCGTTGCGCGACGCCGAAGCGCGTGGCCAACCCTTCCAGACGCAGACTCGCTCCGGCAAACAGATTGCGGGCCAACGGCAGCGTATCGAAGAAAGTTAGGCCGCACGTGCCCTGCCACTCCGCCGTCAATCGCTCCAAGAGCGGAATGTCGAAGCGATGGCCGTTGTGGGCCACCAACACGTTGTCGCCGACGAAGGCGCGGAAGCGCGGCCAGACTTCGCGTAGACTCGGTTGATCTCGTAAGTCCGCATCGGTGTAGCCGTGGACGGCGCTGGCACCCGCTGAGATCGGTCGAATAGCACGCACCAGCGAATGAAACGTGTCGATTACCCGACCGTCGCGCACCTTGGCCGACGGCCAACTCGATGACTTCGCAGCGCTCGATGTCCAGCCCCGTCGTCTCCGTATCGAAGGCGACGTAAGCCGCGAAACTCTTGCGATAGCGCCGACTTTCGATGGATTGAAGCGCTTTGAAGATTTCAACGATCCGCAAATGATCGAGAGTCAGGGTTACGTCGTTGGCGCCAATCGGTTGCGCCGGATCGAGATATTCGACAATCAGATGCGGGATCGCTCGGCGGATCATTACCTTGATGGGGATCTCCAATCCGCCGGCCGGCGACAGCAGAACGCGATTTCCACGCATCGCTGCCAATTGAAGTTGTTCGGCGAGCATCCGCGCCCGCGGCAGACTTTCGGGATCGCTCAGAATGTTCTGGCACTTTTCCAGCGGGCTATCGAGTTGGCCGATGCCTTGGGCAAACACCGTTTCGATAAGATCGTGCAAATCGCCGTGAAATTGTCGCAATCCCTTGAGATTCTCGACCTGATAGAGAAAACGCCAACAGCGTGCGGCATCGGCGCCGGCCGCTTGCTCGGCATAGGCGCGGAGCTTGTCGAGCAGTGTCTCGCCTGCTTCGCGCCGCACGTCGAGGAGCAGTGTTTCCGGCAGCACCTTACCGGCCAGGTATTCGACGTGCAGATCGGCTTGGGGATCGGCCACGATTCGCAGAGAGGCCAACAATTGCGCGATCACCGCATCGTCGGATAGCGATTGCCCTTTCGCCATTTGGCAAGGGATGCCCGCGCGCAGCAGCGCCTCTTCAAAGAGTTGACCGATCTGATGAGTGCGATAGAGAATGGCGTACTCGCCGCGGCACAGCCCCGATGTTTGCAGATCCCTTTGCAAATCCGCCACGACCCACGCCGCTTCTTCTTTCTCATCCGCGCAGCCGGCGGCGCGGACGGGATGAGACGACTCCCGAAGGGCGGCGATGCGTTTGGCGAAGAACGGCTCCGCCGGCGGCAAAATCCTCCGCGCCGTCTCGAAAATCGCCGTCGAACAACGCCGATTGATGTCGAGAAGAATGGGAGCGTCAACGGCAAAATCTTCGACGAAATGTTTCATCACGCGCGGGTCCGCCCCGCGCCACGAGAAGATGGATTGCTCGTCGTCGCCCACGGCGAACAGACAGCGATGTTCGCCGGCCAACAAACGCAGAATGGCGTATTGCACCTTATCGAGATCCTGAAACTCGTCGATGAGCAGATGGTCCCACTTCGCGCGCGAAGCGGCGAGAGCGGCGGCACTGCTCTCCAGCAGCTTATGCGTCAGCGACAGAATCTCATCGAAATCAATTAGGTGATTGGAGCGCAGCTCGCGGTTGTAATTCCAGAACAGTTTTTCGTCCGCTTCGGCCAGCGAATGATTTTGCCGGCGTCGTCCGAACAGCGTCAGCAGCGAACGATGCCGCCGCGTGTGAACGCCGAGCCGGCCGAGGACAAGACGTTGATGTTCCTCGTCGGCGACGCCGAAACCGGCCGGCAAACCAACGCCGTGTCCGTGCATCCGCAGAATGCGCAGGCACAGCGCATGAATGGTGCCCAGCGTCATGTGTTCGACGGCATCGCCCAGACCGTGCCGCAGCCGCTCGGCGATCTCCTGCGCCGCCTTGTTGGTGAACGTCAGGGCGCAGAGGCGGTGCGGTTCGATGTTGCCTTGCAACAAAAAAGCGATGCGTCCGGTCAGGCATGCGCGTTTTGCCGGCGCCGGGTCCGGCGAGTACGAGAATGGGACCGTGCGCCGCCGTGACGGTGCGCGACTGCGCCTCGGAGAACGACAGTCCCATCAGTTCGGACGTGCCCATGCCGACCTCGGCTCAGCTGCGTTCGCTTGAATACTCGCCCCCGTATTGTGAAGTGTGTCCGGGGCGGAAGCAACCTTGAGATGCAGCTGCGGAGGGAGGAAACGCGATCCCGCTGACGAAACTGCTTATCGTGGCGCTTTGGGGGATTGCCGCCGGATAGAGCGTATCGATTCAACGTGAGATAGAAGATTTGCCGATTGCGCAGGGCTTCAACCGCGAAAGGGTCTGAGCTTTCACTTGCTCCCAGGGCACTACATCATCCGGGTCGGCGTCGTCCGCAGCGATACGTCGTTGCAACTCCTGGCGCTGCGCCTCGGTCAGCAATGGCTGGTGCGGTTCGGCGGCAGATGAATTACTCATCATGCTGCTCCCACCTCCGCGTAAACCTTCCCCTTCCGCATCAACCAGCCTACGTCTCCTCGCTCGGCGCGTTCCTTAATCTCCCGAAGGAGTTGGACCGTCTCCGATTCGTAGCATGGTTCGCTCGGATCATCGACGGGAATGACCATCTCGACCTCAACGGCAACCACGTACTTCTCAGTTTGAATCAATCGCGTTCGTTTGACGCGCTGTCCAGGAATACGCATGACTAACCCTTGTCGAAGAAGTGGACAGTTACCAATTTTGCGACACCGCTTTGCCGCAAAAGCGACCACACGGCCTTGAACTCGACACCGTCCGGTAGAGATTCGCGCACCTCAATGGCTGGATTGGGCGTCGCATCCGGCCGCTCGACGATCAGTTCGCCATCCTCAAACCCCGCGACAACCTGCCATTCCATGATACCACGTTCTTCCAACCGCTCGGAAGCGTGTTGTCCGATAACGTACTTTTCCTCGGCGACGAGTTGCCGAATCGTCTCGAAAAGCTGTCCCATTGGCGATCCTCCGCTCTCCTTGTATCCTGAGCGAAACACCTTCGTCAAGGACACTCCATCGTGGCTAGCGCGCTGTATCCGTTCGCCAACCATTATCTGAATCTTTCTGGTCACGACTACCATTATCTCGACGAAGGCCGCGGCGAACCGCTGGTAATGCTGCACGGCAATCCGACTTGGTCTTTTTACTATCGCAATCTCGTCCTGGGTCTGCGCGACGCCTATCGCACCATTGTCCCGGATCACATCGGTTGCGGTTTATCCGATAAACCCGATGATTCGCGTTACGAATACTCGCTGCGGCAGCGCGTCGCCGATCTGGAGACGCTACTGGATCATCTGGAGTTGCGCGACAATCTCACGCTGATCTTGCACGATTGGGGCGGCATGATCGGCATGGCGTTCGCGCATCGGCATCCGCAGCGGATCAAGCGGTTGATTATTCTCAATACGGCGGCTTTCCCGCTGCCGGTGGCGAAGCGTCTGCCGTGGTCATTATGGTGGTGCCGCACGCCGCTGATTGGCTCATTGCTTGTTCGCGGCCTCAATGCCTTCAGCCGCGGCGCGATACGCTACTGCGTCCGCAAGCCGATGTCCGCCGACGTGCGGAATGGTTATCTCGCTCCTTACGATTCTTGGCGGAATCGCATCGCCGTCCTGCGCTTCGTGCAGGATATTCCGCTCTCGCCGGAGGATCGCGGCTTCGATCTCGTGCAGGAGGTCGCCGATAATTTGCATCGCTTTGCATCGCTGCCGATGCTCATTTGCTGGGGCGAAGGTGATTTCGTCTTCGATCCTCATTTTCTCGATGAATGGCGCCGCCGCTTCCCGGCGGCGGAAGTACACGTTTTTCCGGACGCTGGCCATTACGTTCTCGAAGATGCCGGGATGGAGATTGTACCGTTGATCCGCGATTTTCTACGGCGTCATCCGCTGCGCATCGCGGCGAACGAGAAGATGGTTGAGCCATGAAGTCGCGATTCCGTCAACATCGCGGCTTCGCTGGCGACGATGGCCGAGTCGCAGCCGCAGACGCTCGCCATCGCTCAACCGTCCGGCCGCCCTCGCCAGGGACGCATCCGCTATCGTCATTACACCTACCGCGAGTTGAACGCCGAGAGTAATTCCCTGGCGCGTGGGTTGGAACGTATCGGCATTCATCGCGGCGTCCGCACAGTGCTGATGGTGACGCCGAGCCTAGAGTTTTACGCCTTGACGTTCGCCCTGTTCAAGGTCGGCGCCGTCATCGTGCTGATCGATCCCGGCATGGGTACGAAAAACCTTGGCGTTTGTCTGGCGGAGGCGCGGCCGGAAGCGTTCATCGGCATCCCCAAAGCGCATGTGGCCCGTCTGTTGTTCGGCTGGGGCCGCGGAAGTTTGCGCATGTGTGTCACCGTTGGCCGGCGTTTCGGCTGGAGCGGTTGGACGCTGGAACAAGTGCGGCGGCTCGGAGGTGACAACCGCTTGTCAGTGCTGGCGAACACGCGCGCCGACGAGATGGCGGCGATTCTGTTCACCAGCGGCAGCACCGGCATTGCCAAGGGCGTTGTGTACACACACGGCATCTTCGCCGCTCAGGTTGAGAGCTTGCGCCGCCTCTATGGAATCGAACCCGGCGAGGTCGATCTGCCGACGTTTCCGCTGTTCGGCTTATTCGGGCCGGCGCTCGGCATGACCTCTATCATCCCGCAGATGGACCCGACGCGCCCGGCGCAGCGTCGATCCACAAAAGATCCTCGACGCCATTCGCTTTTTTGGGGTGACGAATCTGTTCGGCTCGCCCGCCCTTATTCAGCGTGTCGGCCGTTACGCTGCTACTCGCAAAATCCAGCTGCCGACGCTGCGCCGCGTCATCTCCGCCGGCGCCCCGGTGCCGTGGCAGGCCATCCAGCGCTTCGCCGCGCTGCTCGCCGATGGCGTGCAAGTTCACACGCCTTACGGCGCGACCGAAGCACTGCCCGTTTGTTCGATCGGCAGCGACGAGATTCTACGCGAAACGCGGCTGCGCACCGCCGAGGGCGGCGGCATCTGTGTCGGCCGGCCCGTTGAAGGTATGACCGTCAAGATCATCCGCATCCGCGATGAGCCGATCTCAACGTGGAGCGAAGATCTGGAGTTGCCAGTCGGCGAAATCGGCGAGATTGCCGTGCGCGGTCCAGTCGTTACGGCTTCCTACTGGAATCGCCAGGAATCGACGGCGTTGGCCAAGATCGCCGATCCCATTCACGGTTGTTTTTATCATCGCATGGGCGATGTTGGATACGTGGATGCGTCCGGCCGCCTGTGGTTCTGTGGCCGCAAGTCGCAGCGCGTTGTCACGGCCAACGGCACCTTGTTCACCATTCCGTGCGAGGGGGTTTTCAACGCTCATCCGGCCGTGTATCGCACGGCTCTCGTCGGCGTCGCCTGCCACGGCGTCACCGAGCCGGTGCTGTGCGTCGAGCGCGACAAGGAGTCTGTTTCGCCGAGCGAGGAGGAACTGCGCCGCGAATTGCTCGCCCTGGGCGCGCGCCATCCGCACACGCGGGCCATTGGAACGATCCTGTTTCATCCGAGTTTCCCGGTAGACATTCGACACAACGCCAAGATTTTCCGCGAGAAACTGGCCGTGTGGGCAGCGGAGCAATTGCTATGAACGCGCTCGTCACCGGCGGCGGCGGTTTCCTCGGCGCCGCCATCGTCCGCCATTTGCGCGAACGCGGCGATCGCGTCCACAGCCTCTCGCGCCGCCGCTATGCCGAACTCGACGCCCTCGATGTGATACAGCACCAGAGCGACATCGCCGATGTCCTGGCGGTGTCGCGCGCCGCGGCGGACTGCGACATCGTTTTTCACATCGCCGCCAAAGCCGGCATCGGCGGCCGCTACCGCGACTATCATCGCGCCAATGTCGTCGGCACGGCCAACGTACTGACAGCCTGTCGTCACCACGGCATCTCACGCCTGGTCTACACCAGTTCGCCGAGCGTCGTTTTCGCCGGGCGGGACATGGCCGGAGTCAACGAATCCATGCCGTATCCGTCCCATTATGAAGCCGCCTATCCCCAAACCAAGGCCATCGCCGAGCGCATGGTCCTGCAAGCGAACGGCATCGCCCTGGCCACGGTGTCGCTGCGGCCGCATCTCATCTGGGGTCCGGGCGACAATCACCTGATCCCGCGCCTTCTCACTCGCGCCGCGCCGGCCGGCTGCGCCGCATCGGCACGGAATCGAAACTCATCGACAGCGTTTACATCGACAACGCCGCCGACGCTCATCTTCGCGCCGCCGACCGTCTGGCGCCGGGAGCGCCCATCGCCGGCAAGTCGTATTTCATCACGCAGGGCGAGCCGGTGCCGTTGTGGGATCTCATCAATCGTATCCTGCATGCCGCGGGACTCGAGCCGGTGACACGCTCCATTCCTGCGCGATGGGCTTATGCGGCAGGATGGTTGTTGGAGGCGATGTATGCCGTGTTTCGACCGCACGATGAGCCGCCGATGACGCGCTTCGTGGCCCGCGAGTTGACGACGGCGCACTGGTTCGACATCAGTGCCGCCCGGCGCGATCTCGGCTACGAACCCAAGGTTTCTCTCGATGAGGGACTGAATCGGTTGGCCGCTTTCTTCCGTCGCTTCGGTTGATTGTGGCTCGGACGGCGGATATGCTTCCGCAGGGAGGATCAATCGTGAAAACTGCTTTGCACTCCGTCAGTTACGCCGGCGTTTGGCCTGGGCAGACCCGATTATCTCTCGACGATTTTCTGCTCAAGGCCCACCATCTCGGTTTCGATGCCGTCATGCTCATGGCCAAACGGCCACATTTGTCGCTTCTCGATTACGATGCCGCCGCACGCCCTCGTCTCCGCGAACGGCTGGCCGAACTGCGTTTGCATGTTGCCTGCCTGGCCGGATACACGGATTTTTGCATGGGAGCGGATCATCTCGACATTCCTTCGCGCGAAATGCAGATCCTTTATGTCCGTGAATTGTGCCGTCTGGCCCACGATTTGGATTGTGGCCTGGTGCGCATCTTCACGGGCTACGAACGGCCCGGCGTATCGCTGGAGCAACAAGGGGCGTGGTGCGCAGACAGTTTGCGCGAGTGCGCTCGCTTCGCCGCCCCGCTGCGTGTGACCATCGGCGTGCAGAATCATCACGACATGGCGGTTCACTGGCGGAGTTTGCTCGATCTATTGCACGACATCAACGAACCCAACTGCAAAGCCATGTTCGACGCCTGGGCGCCGGCCCTGCAAGGCGACGATCCCGCCGCCACCGTCAAGGAAATGGCGCCGTTTCTCGTTCATACCACCGTCGCCGACTATGTGCGCCGGCCGCGCTTCCGCTATCAGCCGGCGCTAGTCAATTATGCCCGCGAAGCCGACGCCATCCGCGCCGTGCCGATGGGCGAAGGATTCATCGATTATCATGCCTTCTTCCAGGCTCTGCGTGAAGTGGGTTATCAGGGATATGTGGCTTATGAGATGTGTTCGCCGCTGCGCGGCGGCGGCAGCGAAGAAAACCTCGATCGCTGCGCGAGGCAGTTTCTGCGTTATATGGCGGAGTGTTGAACGCGGTCATTCTCGGTTAGCGACGCTTCGCAGAAGCGTCAGAATGCGCTGACGCTTCTGCGAAGCGTCGCTAACCGAGCGGCCTCGATCGCTCTCGTTTACGGTTTCTCGAAAACGCTGTCGTCGAGCTTCTCGGAGATTTTCACCTCGGTCACTTCGCTTTCCACGAACGGTTTGCCGTCGTGCTCAATCGTGACCTTGTGGGCAACCATCATCCCCTCGACTTTCTTGTAATCGTCGTACAGGGTCGTGGACGTATACTCTTGGCCTCCTTGCATGGGATCCTTGACGCGCGTTTCCATCTTGACCAACATACCCTTTTCCTTGTCGAAGAAGAGGCTCACGTCCCGATAGCCCTTGCGCTCGACGCGGATTCCGATGGCGGGGCGGTCGCCGACTTTCACTTCTCCCAGCGTCGATAATTTGTAATCCTTGTCGCTCAGACAAGCCAGATGGGCGATGTTGGCGGCGTTCATCTGCTCTTTCGCTTCGGCGAGCTTGTCCTTGTCCATTTCTTCGTTTTGGTTGCCGATCTTGGTCCATCCCTTGTTGCCGTTGACGACCTGGAGGAACGCGAACTCTTGATCGCCAAACTTGCCATGCACCTCGATACGGAGGCGGTCGGGCAACTGGAGCGATTCCTCGCCGGTGTAATCGATGGCTTCACCCATACCGTGGAACTTGCCTTTGCTCTTGACGACGAAGGCTTTGAACTTCGTCAGTTTCTCGATGCCGCCGTCGTGCTTCATCGCCCGCGCGATAACCTCGCGCAACTTGGCATCCTCCTCGGCGCGGACGGGGATGGAAAGCGTCAATAGGCCGGCAACGCTCACGAGTCCCGCGATTTTCCACATGGTCGATCTCCTGAGTGAAAGAAGGAACGTCTCTCCCGAAATGGAAGAGAAGGTTATCTCTGTATTCGTTCGGCAACGACGGATCTTTTTCGGCCCTCGATCGTTCATGCCACACGGACGCGAACCACCTTACGATTGCCGACGCGGACAATCAGGCCGGAGACGACGGCGATGGCGGCGTTGACATCCGTGATTTTCTCGCGCTGGGGACCGATGGTCACGCCGCCGCCCTGGATCAGCCGCCGCGCTTCGTTGTTGCTCGCCGCCAGCTTGAGCATAACCAATAGCTTGGCGACCGACATTTTTCCATCCGTCAAACTGGCGGCGGATATTGTTTCCTCGGGGATGTCCGTGGGATCTTGTCGTTGCGAGAAGCGTTTGCGCCATTCCTCGGCCGCCGCCTCTGCCGCCGCCTCGCCGTGGTAAAACGCAACGATGTCCTTGCCCAGCACTTCCTTCGCCTGACGCGGATGCGTTGCCTGAGAATCGGTAAACCGAGCGATTTCCTCCGCCGAATGATCGGTCAACAACGTGAACCACTCGTGCATCAAGTCATCGGCAATGCTCATAGTTTTGGCGAACTGATCGTAAGCCGATTCGCCGACGCCGATGTAATTGCCCAGGCTCTTGCCCATGCGGCTGCTCGCCGTCTCGACCACGCAGGATCGGCAACGTCAGACATACTTGCGGCTCCTGTCCGGCGTCCTCCTGCAAGCGGCGGCCGACCATCAGATTAAACAATTGCTCGCTGCCGCCCAACTCCACGTCGGCATGAATTTCCACGCTGTCTTGTCCCTGCATCAAGGGATACAAGCACTCGTGTAAGTAGATTGGCACCGAGGGTTCGGAACGAAAACGCTTGGTGAATTCGTCGCGTTCCAACATGCGCTGCACGGTGATTTTGCTGGTCAACGCCATCACGTCGAGAAACGTCATTCTGCCAAACCAATCGCCGTTGTAGTGCCTCTCCGCCTTGTCGATGTCGATGATGTTGCTGATCTGCCGGAGATAATCGCGGGCATTGGCGTCGACCTGCTCCGGGGTCAGGCGAGGCCGCGTCTCGATCGCGTCCGCTTGGATCGCCGACCAGCGCGGTGTAATTGCCGATGATGAGTACCGCTTGATGACCCAGTTCCTGAAAGAGACGCAGTTTCCGCAGCGGTACGGTATGGCCCAGATGCACGTCGATGCCGGTCGGATCGATGCCGTACTTGACGCGCAGCGGCTTGCCGGTCTTGATGCTGCGTTCGAGCCTCTGCACAAAATCGGCCTCGGGCACGATCTGTTCGGCGCCGCGGCGAATCAGATCCAACTGCTCGGCGACACTCTTCACGACTCGTTCCCTCACTCAAACATTCACCACGGAACACACGGAACACACGGAAAAAAGAGAAAGAAGACAATGTGTTGCTTTAATCCTTTTTCCGTGTTTTCCGTGTGTTCCGTGGTGAAATTCTTTTTAGTGGTACATCTGGAAGCGGCCGACCGCCTCGAAGGCTTGACGGTAATGGACGATGCGCGGTTCGCGCTGTTCGGCCGGCCAACTCAGGGCGAGAACATCGAAGCGTGCAGCGCAATCGAGGAGGTGATGTTCTTGCAGATAGTGCAGGGCGAGGCGCGTAAGACGGCGCTGCTTGGCCTCGTCCACCGAAGCGGCGGGGCGGTCGGCGTCGTCGCTGCCGGTCGAGCGCACTTCGACGAAAACGATGCAGCGGCCATCGAGGGCGATGAGATCGAGTTCGCCGTGCGGACAGGTGTAGTTGCGGGCCAGGATGCGGTAGCCGAGGCGGCGCAGAAAACGAGCGGCGGCGCGCTCGGAGCGTGTGCCGAACCAGCGCCGCCACCACGGTTTCATGGCGCACTCCTCAGCGAAGAATTAACCACAGAGACACAGAGACACGGAGAAAGCGAGAAAGAAGAGATATTTCTTCCTTTTTTGTTTTCTCTGTGTCTCTGTGTCTCTGTGGTTAATTCTTTTTGAAAGAATTACGTCGCCGATTGCTCCGCGGACTTCGCGGCTTTCTTGCCGGCGGCGCCGTTGCCGGTCGTCTTGGCCCGGCGTTCGCGCAGGCGCGTCGCCTTGCCGACGCGATCGCGCAGATAGTACAGCTTGGCGCGGCGGACCTTGCCGGTGCGCTTCGACCTCGATTTTGGCGATCTTCGGCGAGTGCAGCGGAAACTGCCGTTCGACGCCTTCGCCCTGCACGATACGGCGGACGGTGAACATCTCGCGCATGCCTTCGCCGCGACGCGCGATGACCACGCCGTTGAAAATCTGCACGCGCTCCTTTTGCCCTTCGAGAATGCGCTGATGCACGTCCACTGTGTCGCCGATCTCGAAGTGCGGAATCTCTTTTTTAAGAGCGGCCTCCTCCACCAGAGCGATCAGTCGATTCTTCATGATTCTCCCTTCTTCTATCGTCGTTGCCGTTTGCTTGTTTTCATCTAGTGGCCGGCGGCTGCGGAGCAGCGATTGTTCCTGACGCCAACGCGCCACGGCGCCATGATCGCCGCTGAGCAATACCTCCGGCACCGCCATGCCGCGAAAGACACGCGGCCGCGTGTACTGCGGATACTCCAACCGGCCCGGATCGTTGTGCGACTCCTCCGCCAAACTTTCCGGATCGCCCAATACGCCGGGAACGTAACGCACGACGGTATCGATCACCACCATGGCCGGCACTTCGCCGCCGTTGCAAACGAAGTCGCCGATCGACAACTCGCGTGGACGCAATCCCAAGCGGATGCGTTCGTCAAACCCTTCGTAGCGTCCACACAATAACAAAAGCCGTCGCTGTTGCGACAGCTCTTTCACCACAGCTTGCGTCAGCCGTTCGCCGCTCGGCGTCAGCATGACCAGCAGTCCCGGCTCGGCGGCTTTGGCCGCGAACCGCTTCGACGGCAGCGAACACGGGTTCGGGCATCAGCACCATGCCGGGACCACCGCCGAAAGGGCGATCATCAACGCTCTTGTGCTTGCCCTGCGCCCAATCGCGGATGTTCCACAGGTGAATCTCGACTCAGCCCGCTCTGAATCGCCAGGTTCAGTAGGCTCTGCGTCAGATAGCCCTGGAAAATCTCCGGAAACAGCGTCAGCACGTCGAAGCGCATGGCGATCAGGCGGTCGGTCGTCGGCGTCTGGGCGGCGGCTTGCTTGTGCATCTTCTTGCGATATTTCTTGACCAGCACCGCCACGTTCTCCGACGGCTGCGCGCCGACGCCGGTCCAATAATCGACGCGCTCGAGCTTCATCTTCACGCGCTCGTCGGTATTTTTGACCATCGGATCATAGGAGCCGAGTTCCTCAATGACACGGCCATCGCGCGGCTGGCGCCCGTCGATGGCCACGATGCGATAGTAGGGACGATGCTTGCGTCCCATCAGCTTCATGCGAATACGAACAGCCACGGTTTCCCCTTTCTGACAAGCGTGTTTCCGGCGAGCGGGGTCGCGTTAGCGCCCGAGTGTTCGCTTACTCGGGGCGCTAACGCGACCCCGCTCGCCGGAAACGCACTATCTCTTCTTACGTTTGTTCTTGCGTTCCTTGGCGCGTTCCTTGGGACTCTTACGATGTCCCGTGTCCCCTTTTTTATTAAATAACTTCGCGCCTGGCTGGAAAGCGCCCATTTTGCTCATGCCCGTCACCATCTTGATGCGCTCCCAGATGCTCATACGCGCCATGTCGCGCATGATCTTCCGCACCGCCTCGAACTGCACGAGAAGTTGCTTGATTTCATGCGGTTCGGTGCCGCTGCCGGCGGCGATGCGGCGGCGACGATTGATGTCGATAAGGTCCGGGTCGCGCCGCTCCTCCTTGGTCATCGAATCGATGATGCCCTGAATGCGCTTGAACGCCGTTTCCGGCTCCTCGCCTTCGGGGATCATCTCGCTCATGCCGGGCATGCTGCCGAGCAGTTCCTTCATCGGCCCCATCTTTTTCAGCTGCTCGAACTGCTTGCGGAAATCGTCGAGCGTGAAATCGCCCTTCTCCAGCTTGCGCTGCTGCTCCAGCCGTTCCTCTTCCGTCAGCTTCTCCTGAATCTCGGTGACTTTACCGATAACGTCCAGATGTCGCCTTGGCCGAGAATGCGCTGGGCCATGCCCTCCGGACGAAATTCCTCCAGCCGATCGAGTTTCTCGCCGACGCCGATGAACTTGATCGGCACTTGCGCGACGGACTTGATCGACAGCGCGGCGCCGCCGCGGGCGTCGCCGTCCATCTTGGTGAGGATGACGCCGTTGAGATCGAGCGCTTCGTTGAACGCCTTGGCGCTGTTGACGGCATCCTGGCCGGTCATGGCGTCGCAGACGAGATAGACCTGATCGGGCCGGCATTGGCGATCGATCTGCCGCAACTCATCCATCGGCATTTCGTCGATGTGCAGCCGGCCGGCGGTGTCGAGGAGAACGGTATCGAGAAGATTTTTCTTGGCATGGGCGAGAGCGTTGCGGCAGACATCGACGGGATTGGCGGGCGGCGCTTCGCTGTAGACCGGCACGGCGATCTGTTCGCCGAGGACTTTCAGTTGATCGACGGCGGCGGGACGCTGCATGTCGGCGGCGACCAACAACGGTTTGCGGCCACGCTCGCGCAGCGTCAGCGCCAGTTTGCCGGCCGTGGTCGTTTTGCCCTGCCCTTGCAGACCGCAGAGCATAAGCACGGTTGGCCGATCCTTGGCGAAGTGAAAGCCGGTATCGACCGGCCCCATGAGCGCCGACCAACTCATCGTAGACGATCTTGAAAATCTGTTCGCTGGGATCGAGAGTGCGCAGCACTTCCTGACCGACGGAGCGCTCGGTGACGCGCTGGACGAAATCGTTGGCGACGGTGTAGTTAACGTCGGCGTCGAGCAGAGCGCGGCGCACTTCCTGCATGGCCTCGCGGATGTTGGCTTCGGTGATCCGGCCGCGGCCGCGCAGTTTCTTCGAGCGCTTCGCTGAGATTGCGTTGAATGCCTTCAAACATAGATTCACCTCTCTCCTCCGGGGCGAGAAGGAGAGTCCCGGAGCCGTCGAAGATCGGCGGCTCCTCCAGGGGGTAAACCATTCATTATAAAAAGGCTCCGGCGGCTTGCAACGGCGTTAGAGCCGATTTGCCGAGGTGCGAATGCGCGCTCTTCTTCTTAGTGGATGGTGAATCGCTTCCTTCTCGCTTCTGGCGGCGAGGCTCACGAGCCATTCGGCTTCCGCCCTACTTGGCGTCGTAGCTGCTCCAGTTCGCGCTGTAGCTCCTCGGCGCGTTGTTCGGCGTTTTCGGCGCGTTGTTCGGCGTTTTCGGCGCGTTGGCGTTGCTCTTCGGCCTGCCGCCGCACTGCCTCCAATTCGCTCTGCAATTCGGCCGGCAAAGGCAACAACTTGCCCTGATACCAGTAACGCACCCAACCGTCCAGCAACGCCAGCTCCAGATCCAATTCCGGGATGGCGTAGCGGTCGTTCTCGTTCGGTCTGACCGTGACGTACTTGCGATTGCGGAGGTGATACAGTGTCAGTTCTTGATTGTCGGGATAGAAGGTCAGATAGTACGGCACTTTCAATTCCCGCTCGTATTTGTCGAAATTCTCCTCGTAATCCTTGCGTTTGTTGCTCTTGGAGACGTATTCGAGAACCCAGAACGGTTCGGCCGGCTGAATCGGCACGTCGTAGCTGCCGTCGGCCTTGATAGGCTCCTTATGAAGAACGACCATGTTGTCGGGCACAATCTGCCCGAGTCTCTTCTGACCGCGCCGCCGATATTGCACCAACAGTTCGTTGAACACCTGGACATCGGGACGGCGAGCCTTGACGAGGGCGAGGCTTTCAAGAGTGATTTCACGCTGGGTCGCTTGCGCGGTCGCTTCCATGAAATGCTCCAAAGGCAGGCTGCGCAGATATTCGCGGGCATATTCGGCATAAGCCGCTTCGATGATGCCGCGGGGCAGGTTCGTTCGGAACATTGTTTCACCTCCGGAATCGGAACGGGATCGAGCGTCACTATAATCGGTCGCTGGCGCATGGAGAAAGCCCAACCGCGGACGAGGGCGCCTTCGAGACACAGCCGCCGCGATCTCTATAATCTAACCGCACAGAGACGCCCGCCGAAGGAACCATAAATTCATGCGCGCACGCCAAGTTGTCATCACCGAACCGTATCGGTCGGCCGTCCGCGAGGTCGAACTGCCGGCGCCGGCCGCCAATCAGATTCTCGTCGCCACCGAAGTCAGCGCCGTCAGCGCCGGCACCGAATTGGCCGTGTGGACCGGCACGCATCAATGGCTGAAAGATCCCACGCTGCCGGATTGGAAGTTTCCCTTTCGTCCCGGCTACAGCGCGGCGGGCACCATCGTCGCCGTCGGCTCAGCGGTGTCCGGTTGGAAGGTGGGCGAGCGCGTCAGCTATCCCGGCAATCACGCCTCCGCCGAACTGCTGACTATCGGACACGAACGCGGCCGGCTGTGGCGGATGCCCGATAAACTCGACATGGAAAAAGCGTCGGTGGCCTGCATCGCGCGCTACGGACTGGGCGCCTCGATCCGCGCCGGCATCACCTTGGGACGCTCCGCCGCCGTGCTGGGACTGGGCATCATCGGCCAATTCGCCCTCCGCTGTCTGATCGCGGCGGGCGCTCAGCCCGTCGTCGGTATCGATGCCGTGCCCATGCGCCGGCAAGCCGCTCTCGCCGCCGGCGCCGATCATGTCCTCGATCCGTCGGCCGGCGATGTCCGCGAACAACTGGCTCACTGTCTGGATCAGCGCGGCGCCGAGATCGTCGCCGATGCCACCGGCGTCCCGGACGCGGTTCCTCTGGCGATGTCGCTGGCCTGCGACGGCGGACAGGTCGTCATCGTCGGCAGTCCACGCGGCCGAGCCAAGGACGTGAATTTCTACGACGATTTGCATCGCCGTTATCTCGAAGTCACCGGCGCGCACGGCAACATGCTGTTCGAGCCGGCTCATACACGGTTGGCCGGCGCGTGGGACATCGACAAGGCGCAGAACTGGCTGCTTGGCCTCTCTCGCCTCCGGCCGGCTTAGCCTGGATGGCCTTATCACCCATCGCCTCGCCGCCACCGAACTCGGCGGCGCATACGAGGGACTGTTGAAGAACAAGGACGAGTATCTGGGTGTCGTGTTGCATTGGAAGTGAGAACGTCTGTTCCATCAACCAGGTTCTTGAGGAAAGGATTGATCCTATGACAAAGCGTTTGAGTTTACTGCTTGTCGCGGCCGTTTTCGCGGCGGTGTTGGCCGCGGTGAGAGACACACGCTCAAGAGAAGGACAAAACCAAAGTGAAGGAGAAGAAAGTGGGCGATGCCGTGTTGAAATACGAAGACCTCAAGGAAGGCAGCGGCGACGAAGCCAAGAAGGGCGATACGGTGGTGGTGCATTACACCGGCTGGTTGACCGATGGCAAAAAATTCGACAGCAGCGTTGGCAAGCGGCCGTTCGACTTTCAAGCTTGGCGCCGGCGACGTTATCAAAGGCTGGGATGAGGGCGTCGCCGGTATGAAGGTCGGCGGCAAACGTAAATTGACGATTCCGCCGGAATTGGGCTATGGCGCTCGCGGCGCTGGCGGCGTCATCCCGGCCAACGCCACGCTGGTTTTTGAAGTGGAACTGCTCAAAATCAAGTGACCCGTCATCCGCCCTCCCGCGGCGCCGGCAAGGGATGTGCCCTTGCTGGCGCCGCGGGCTGGCAACACTTCATTCATCGTCGAGAATGTCCACGGACGGCAGTTGGCGATTCGCGCGGTGGACGCGCAGCACGTTCCGCAACACTTCACGATCCAAGGCCGCATACGCCGCATCCAAAAGTTCGTAAGCGTACTGCGTGTGCCGTTCACCGCCAATCGCCCACAGATCCTTGCCCAGCTTCAGAGCGGTGCCCGGAAAGCCCTCGCGCAGCGCCTGCCGCGCTTCCTCCACTACCTCAATAGGATCGTCGGTCTCGCGCAGATGCGCCCACAATTGTTCGTCTTGCCAAGACAGCGGACGGTAACGATGGGGCGACACCGCAATCCCCATGCCCTCAAACGTCTGTGCCACCAAGCTATCCTCGCTTGCCAGCCGAACGGCGCGATACTTATCCGTGTAGGCGGCTCCTTTCTCGGTACGATTCGCTGTGGCATACTCAACAAGACGCTGACGTAATCGATCCATGTCGCGCATGGCCTCCTCGTAATCGTCTTGGCAATCGGCATCTTCTTCGCAGCTTTGGTAATGGTCTTCCAGTTGGAGCCGCACAGCCTCAAAAAGCGTATCGCCGTCCGCCGTCAACTCGAAAGCATCATAGGCGAAATACGAGGCAACGAAGCCTTTGCCTTCCGCCGGATCATCGAGATAATAACCGGCGTGGAAACCATCGCCGCCGACCAGCACGGTGAAGAACTCCGGCGGATCAAGATAGTAACGCCAGTGCAAAAGGAGGCTATATCGCGGAATGAGACCGTCAAAACGGCCCGCGAGGATCTCGAAAGGGCCGACTAAATGAATCGAAACATCGAGAAGTGCTTTGAGAGGTTCGAGCGGTTGCAGGCGATTGACGAATTCCCAGAAACGGAAGAAATCGTCGGGGAAGTCAAAGCCGTACAGTTCGCGGAGTTGTCTACGGCGGTCAATCATGCCGCAACCTGAACTCGTTTCGCCGCAACCCGCAGAAGAGCGCGTTTGGCTTCCACCCGGCAGCTAACGCTGCCGGTTCACCGGCGAACCGGCTGCGTTAGCTGCCGGGTGGAAGCCGTCACGACAAAATCCCCGTCACCACGTCGCCCTGCACCAACTCGCGCGGCTGATTGAGATGATTGAGTACCATCGTGGCCGGATCGATGCCGACGCTGTGATAGATGGTGGCCAACAGTTCGCGCGGATGCACCGGATTCTCGGCGGGAGCGGAGGCCGTCTTGTCCGATTTGCCGTACACCAAACCGCGCTTGACGCCGGCGCCGGCGATGACGCCGGTATAACAGTACGGCCAATGATCGCGGCCGTCGTCCTGATTGTCGTTGCCCGACGTGCTGACGCCGCGCTGCGGACTGCGGCCAAACTCGCCGACCGCCACCACCAGCGTTTCCGACAACAAGCCGCGTTCGTCCAGATCGGCGATCAGCGCCGACAAACCGGCGTCGAGCATCGGCGCGGCTTGATCCTTCATGCGCTTGGTCAGACCGGCGTGAACGTCCCACGAGTGATTATCGGAGTTGGCGACTTTCGGCCAATTGACCTCGACGAAGCGCGTGCCGGCCTCGATGAGGCGGCGCGCCAGCAGGCAGCTTTGACCGAAGGTGTTCAGACCGTAACGCTCGCGCACCTTCTTCGGTTCCTCGGACAGCGTGAACGCCTTGCGGGCGCGGCCGGAGATGACCAGACCCAATGCCTTGCCGTAGTATTCATCGAGACTGTACTTGGCGGTGGCCTCCTCGATGGCCGGCATGCCTTCGTTGATACGATCGCGCAACCGGGCGCGGCGTTCCAGCCGCTTGGACGGCACTTCATCGCGCAGCTTCAAATCGTCGGTCTTGACGCGCTCCATTTTCTTCATGTCCATGTCGTCGCCGGACGGATAGAGCAGGTAGGGATCGTAGGCGCGGCCGAGGAAGCCGGCGCTGCCGCCCTTGCCGACGACGTTGCTCTCCTGCAACGGCCGCGGCAGCATGACGAACGGCAGCATCGGCACTGTCCGGCGGTTTGAGGCGGATGATGTTCGAGCCGACGGTGGGAAAGTCCTTGGGACTGGGCGGTTCGAGTTGGCCGGAGGGACTAACCTTGTCGGCGGTGTAGCCGGTCAGCATCTGATAGATGGCCGCCGTGTGATTGAACAGACCGACCGGCGTGTAGCTCAGAGCGCGGAGCAGCGTCACCTTGTCGTTGACCTGGGCGAACTTGGGCAGCAACTCGGTGAACTTGCAGCCGGGGACTTTGGTGTCGATGGCCTTGAAGACGCTTTTGACGTTGGCGGGAACATTGTCCTTGGGATCCCAAAGATCGAGGTGGCTGGGACCGCCCTGGAGATAAAGGAGAATGACACTTTTGGCTTTGCCGAATCCGGGACCGCCGTCGGTCTGCTTTTTGGCCTGCGCCTTGGCAGGGCGAAGATGTTGGCCAGGCTGACGCCCAACAGTGCCGAGCCGCCGACGCGCAGCAGTTCACGGCGGGTCATGCCATCGCAGGTCGCTCTGCCTGCTTGTCCGGGGATCACGAGCATGGTCGATTCCTCACAAAAGATGGATCATCGCGGCGGGAGGCGGGAAGCCGGGCGACTTAGGGGGCGTCCGCGTTGTTCGCGCGGATTGCCTCCTCCCGCAACTATACTAAGGCGACCCGCGCCCTGTCAAATAATATCTGCTCCGCGCTTCGACGGGGTAGACTTTTCCTCATGTATGGGTTATGCCGTCGCCGATAGCAAACAGTGCCGATTGTCCGACAACGGATGAGGAAGGCTTGGGGAGTAGGCCGCGGGGGGACGGGCCATGCGCTCGGTCACGGGGGAGATGGGGCTTATGCGTATCAAGAGCGTTCGGGGTGCAGGAGTGCTGGCCGCCCTGACGGCGCTGGCCGTGCTGACGCCAGGCATAGCCCGTCGCTCAGGAGTCATGGCCTCAAGGCGGATTCGCCACCGGCTATGCACCGCCGCCGTGCAACTGCCGTATCCGCTGTACAGCACGCATCCGGAGACCGGCGGACTGTTCGTCGCCGGCTCCTACGTCATGTATCATCAGACCAACCCCATGAGATCGCAGGAAGTGGCGGTGCGCGGCTTCGTGGCCACCGATGACACCGTACTCAACGCGGCGGGTTCGGCCGGCACCTTCGTCGGCAGCCGCAACAACGCCCTGGACGTCAATCAAGTGACCGGCCCGTACAGTTTCCAGCCTGGCTTCCAGTTGGAGATCGGCTGGAAATTCGGCGATGGCTCGGCCCTGACGGCCATCCTTCTGGTGGATCAGCGAAGTCGCAATACCGCGCCGCCGCCACGCTGGCCCAGCCCATCGGCTATGGGTTATCCGCTCCGATCAGGCCGACGACCTTCTTGACCTCCATACGTGTTCAACTTCCCCGCCGAATTCGCCGGGGCGCCGTACAAGGTCACTAACGCTGCCAACACGGAAGGACCGTACAGCGTCTACGGCATCTGGAACGGGGCCAGCGTCATGACGATAGCGCTCTTGCAGCGATCCGAGCAGTTCTTCTTGACCTACCGCAAACCGTTTTACGAGACGGAGAATTACCGGGCCTCCGCCCTGGTCGGCCCCAAGTGGTTCTGGATCCAGGACAAGTTTACCTGGATCACCACCGACCTCGATAACTTCGGCTACGGCTTTGCCGTATCTGGGAAGGCGTTTACAACAACATTGTGAACAACAACATGTATGGTCTTTTTGCCGGCTTGCAGCAGGAATGGTATCTGGGCTGGGGCATCGCCGCCATGCTCAACCTCAGTGTCGCCGGCTTTCCTCGATAGCGTCAAAACCGAAGTGGATTACCAGCGCGGCGATCGCGGCGGACCCGAAAACGCGCGCGGCCGACATCTGTGGCGGCCCGTGCCGGAACTCCAGGTCATGCCCAGCCTCATGTGGTATCCGCTGGAAGGCATCCAACTCCAGTTCGCCTATGACTTCTTCTGCTTCTTCAACACCGTCGCCTCGCCGCAGCCGGTAGACTTCAACTACAGTTCCTTGACGCCGCAGTACACCGACATCGCCCGCTTCTTCAACGGCTTCCAGGCGACGATCGCTTTCATTTTCTGAGCGATAGCCGGCAGAACGCGCCGTCAGCTTCCGTACCTCGGCGGACGGTTGGCCTTCCTCGCGGAGACGGGTCAACCTGTCCGCCGATCCCCGTTTCCAAAGCCTCGCCAACCTCTTATAATGCCCCCACTTTGACAGTGAGCGGACAATACCCCGCCCTGGTCAGGTGGTTAGGTGGTCAGGTGGTTAGGTGGTCGGGTTGTTAACCACCTAACTACCCAACCACCTAACCACCTGACCAGGGCAGAGCGAGGAGCATTCATGGCCGAGGACAAAATCGACGGACGCGACGTGACGTGGCGGCAGTTGCTGCCCTGGACGGAGTTGTTCCGCGGCTTTCAGGTGGCGCTGGATCTCAACAAGCTGCTCTTGGCCGCCGCCGGCATTCTCGTCATGGCGTTCGGCTGGTGGTTGCTGGCCGTGATCTTCGCCGCCAAGTACAACGCCACGCCTCCCGGCTGGCCCGACAACCGCTTGGCCGTTTACGGCGATGACAAACAAAAAGCCTGGGAAGAGTTCCGCCGCGAACGCGATAACTGGAATTTGATGTACGAGTCCGCCGGCATCGGCGACTTCGGCCAGAAGTACGATGTCCTCGACTTGGCCAACAGCTTGCAGGAATTCACCGATGTCACCGCCGCCTTGACACGACCAACAATCAGGATCTACGGCTGGCCCTCGACTCTCTGCGGAGCGACAAGAAACTATCGGATCAAAAGGCCCGCGTCTACGAGGCCAAGTATGGCACGATACAAGCGCTACGCTCAGCCTGTCCACCTGGCCGTGGTGGGAGGATCGCGGACCCAATCCCTATCTGCTCGTCACCGGCCAGGCCGGCATCCCCTGGGAGGCCGGACGCTTCTGGGACTGGTTCCTCCGCGATCAACTGCTGGTCATGATCGAGCCGCTGGTCAAGTTCGTGCAGCCGATCATTTATTTCTTCAGTCCGCGCTCGACCTTCTATACTTCGCTGTATTTTCTCTTCGTGATGCTGTGGACGCTGGCGACGTGGGCGCTGTTCGGCGGAGCCATCACGCGCATTGCCGCCGTGCAGGTGACGCGCGGCGAGAAGATCGGTTTGCGCGAGGCCGTGCGCTTCACTCTCAAACGCATCCTCTCGTACCTGATGGCGCCGCTGTTCCCGTTGGCCTTTGTCTTCGTCGTGTTGATCGTCATGGTGCTGTTCGGCATCATCCACATGATCCCCGGCTTCGGCGACGTGGTCTGGGATGGTCTGCTGTGGTGGTTGATGCTGATCTGCGGCTTGGTGATGGCCGTCACGCTAGTTGGTCTGGTGGGCTGGCCGCTAATGTCGGCCACCATCAGCACCGAGGGCACCGATAGCTGGGAGGCCGTCAGCCGTTCTTACAGTTACGTCTACCAGAAGCCGTGGCACTACATCTGGTACAGCCTGGTCGCCATCGCCTACGGCGCCGTGCTGGTGTTCTTCGTTGGCTTCATGGGTTCGCTGACGGTGTATCTGGCCAAGTGGGGCGTCGCCGAAACGCCCTTCATCCACACGGCCAAGTGGGACCGCGATCCGACGTTCCTGTTTGCCTACGCCCCGACCTCATTCGGCTGGCGGACGCTGCTGCTGCAAGACGCCGTGGTCCACGGACAGAAGGTGGTCGATAACGGCGAGATCAACCGCCAGGCATGGGAAGATTACGTTGGCCGCACCGACTACAACGGCGAGGACAAACTCAGCGGCGTCAATCGCGTCGGCGCCTTCCTGGTCGCCATCTGGTTGGCTCTTGTCTTTCTGCTGATGCTCGGCTTCGGCTACAGCTATTTCTGGAGCGCCAGCACGATCATTTATCTGTTGATGCGTCGCCACGTCGATGCGGCGGAGATGGACGAAGTATATCTGGAGGAGGACGAGCAAGAGGGGCCTTACAGCGGGCACTTCACGCCGCCGGTTCCGCCGGCGTCGTCGGCGGTCAAGCCGCCGGCGTCGGTGACGATGGTGGAGTCGCCGGCGCTGCGCGCCGCCGGCGGCCACGCCGGTCGCGCCGACTCCCACCGTAACCCCGACCGCATCCACGCCTCTGGCCGAACCGACGCGCATACCCGAACCGCCTATCGTGCCGCCGTCTCCGCCGGGCATGCTGCCGGAGAGGGAGGGCGGCGAGGGCTAGAGGAATCGTCGAGGAATACACTCGTTTAGCCGCGACCCGAAGGGGAGCGCGTTCGATCGAACGCGCTCCCCTTCGGGTCGCGGCTAAACTTTGGGTTGAGGTGTTGATGGCACGGCCGATCCTCCTGTATTCCGGCTCCTGGGCCGAGACGCCGCTCGAAGAACTGGCGACGCAGGCCGCCGAATGGGGCTATCAGGGTCTCGATCTGTGCTGCTGGGGCGATCATCTGGAAGTGCCCCGCGCGCTCAGCGAGGACGATTACGCGCCGCAAAAGCTCGCGCTGCTCAACCGCCTGGAACTGATCGTGCCGGTCGTCAGCGCCCATCGCGTCAGCACGGCGGTCTGCGATGTCATTGACGCGCGCCATCGCCCACTGCTCCCCGATTACGTTTGGGGCGACGGTTCGCCGGACGGCGTGCGCGAACGTGCCGCGCAGGAGATGCTCGACACGGCGCGAGCCGCTCAAAAACTCGGCGTCTCGGTGCTGAGCGGCTTCACCGGCTCGCCGATTTGGTCCTACGTTCTCGGTTATCCCGCCCCCAGCGCCGCCGTCGTCGAGGAAGCTCTGCGCGACTTCGCCCATCAGTGGAACCCCATTCTCGACGTGTGCCAAGAGTGCGGATTGAAATACGCCTTTGAAGTCCATCCCGGCCAGATTGCTTTTGATTTGTACAGCGCCGAGCGCGTTCTCGACGCCCTGCATGGCCGCGAGGAATTTGGCTTCACCTTCGACGCCAGCCATTTTCACTGGCAGGGCGTCGATCCGGTCGAGTTCGTGCGTCGCTTCCGCGATCGCATCTTCCACGTCCACATCAAGGACGTGGCGATCGCGCTGAATGGCCGAACGAGCTTGCTGGGATCGTATCTGCCTTATGGCGATCCGCGCCGCGGTTGGCAGCCGCGTTCGCCCGGCCGCGGCGGCATCGATTGGGAATCGATTATCCGCGCCTTGAACGAGATCGGCTATGATGGGCCTTTGACGGTGGAGTGGAAAGATCCCGGCATGAACCCGGCTTTCGGCGCGGAGGAAGCGTGCAAGTTCGTCAAACGGCTCGATTTCGAGGCGGCGCCGCCAAGCGACGAGCAAGCGTTTCGCTGAGCCGCGAACGGTTTTAGAATGACAGTATCCAGCAAGGAGATTCCATCGTGGACCCAACCAATCCGAGCCATGAAGCGTTGAAACGCGAATGGACCGATCAGTTTGTCGAAGTCAATCCGGAGCGCCCGGAGTTGAAACGCTTTGCCGGCATCGTCGGCCGTGTCGTCACGGTCAATCTGAACAACAAGGCGCTGATCGATTTCCAGGACGGCGGCTGGTACGACATCAACGCCTCCGAGGAGTATCTGCGCAAACTCGATCCCGCCGTCGCCAAAGCGAAATACAAAGGCGATGTCAACAGCGCCCAACCCATCCCTGACAAACAGATGACGATGGTGACTCCGAACCGCGGCAGTTAAGGATCGCGGACCACGAAAATGATTCTCCTCATCGATAACTACGATTCGTTCACCTACAACTTGGTGCAGCGTCTCGGCGAACTAGACGGCGGCATCGACGTGCGCGTTTTCCGCAACGACCGCATTGCGGTCGAGCAGGTGGCCGAGTTGAAACCGTCGCACATCATCATTTCGCCGGGTCCATGCACGCCGCGCGAGGCCGGCGTCTCCAACGACGTGCTGCGCCGCTACGCCGCCACGGTGCCGACGCTTGGCGTCTGTTTGGGACATCAGTGCATCGGCCACGTTTTCGGCGGCGAAGTGGTGCGCAATCCGCGCATCATGCACGGCAAAACCTCGCCCATTCATCACGACAACCAAGGCGTGTTTCGCGGACTCTCCAATCCGTTCGAGGCAACGCGCTATCACAGTCTCGTCATCCGCCGTGAGACGTTTCACAATGCCGATTTCGTCATCAGCGCGTGGACGGAGGAAGGCGAGATCATGGGTGTGCGGCATCGTAGTTGGCCGCTGCATGGCGTACAGTTTCATCCGGAAAGTTTTCTGACCATCGAGGGACCGAAATTGCTCAGGAATTTTCTGGAAGTCACATCGGGTTGATAAGTTTAGCCGCGACCCGAAGGGGAGCGCGACAGCGCTCCCCTTCGGGTCGCGGCTAAACCAGCGTTTTCTGAAACAACACGAGATTGGCGCCGCGATCGGGATCCCAGCGAATGCCGAGGATGTCGTATCCCAGCGCGATGCCCAGATGCAACATCGGTCGATGTTGATTGTGGCACTCGAAGCGAATGGCTTCGTAGCCGTGTTCGCTGGCCCATTCGTGGACCGCTTCCATCAGCTGCGAGGCGATGCCCTGACGGCGAAAATCGGGCAGCACGCCGTAAAACCAGGCGAAAAACACGTTCGGCTTCAGCTCGAAACCCAGGAAGAAACCGACCGGACGATCCTCGATGCGCGCTACCATTTGCAGTATGTTATGACGGCCGAGATAACGGCGGTTGAAAAAATCCGCATCCCGCGCGGGACGGAAAATCTGATTGAAGAGATTGACGATCTCATTCAGATCTTCCGGCCCCACAATGTCGATAATGGCGTCGGCCATGAGCCGGTCCCCTCCTTGTTTAGCCGCGAGTCGAAGGGGAGCGCCGTCGCGCTCCCCTTCGACTCGCGGCCAAACGGGATATTTAGCGTTCGGGACGATAGAGTCCCGCGATGATCTCGGCCCACGATGGCACATTCCACGTCGAGAAATCCTCGCTTTCCTCGTCGGCGTCGTCCTCGTCTTCGCGGACCGGCTCCTCGGCAGGCGCTTCTTCACGCTTCCTCTTCTTCCATCTCGGCGGCGGCGGGGGTTTCGCTCTCCTTATCGACCTTCTTACCGCGACGACGACGGCGACGACGCGGCCGCTCTTCATCGCCGGCCTCTTCCGATTCCGCGGACGAGGCGGAAGTCTTGGGAGTCGTGGATTCCTCGGCGGCCGTTTCCGACTCGGCGTCCGTACCCTTCTTGCCGCCGCGACGGCGACGGCGGCGGCGTGGCCGTTCTTCACTCGCCGGAGATTCGGCCGTTTCGCTTGTCTCTTGGGCTATCTCCTCTGCCTTCGTCTTCGATGGCGGCGGCCGGACGACCACGCCGCCGCCGGCCACGAGCGGGTGGTTCCTCCGCCATCTCAGCGGGAGGCTCGATCGGTTCCGCGCGTTGGGCAGCGGCAGGTTCTTCGCGGCGCGGCGGGGAGGGAATTGAGGTCGGTTGCTCTTGGCTATCGGGCGGCAAGCCGAGTTCCTCGGCGAGGCTGCGCCAGCGGTCGTTTTCTTCCGGTGCAATCATGGTTTGCTGTTCTCGTTGTCATCCCTATCGATTCACGCTATCCTGCCGTACATTCTAGCAAAAATCTCGCCGAATCGCTGCGCCTCCGTCGCGGGACTGTCTTGACAGCCCCGCCGACCGGTTGTTACAGAATACAGACGCCCAGGGTGCGGAGGAGAAGATACATGGCCGATACGTGGGACCAGGATCGAAAGCGGAAACTAATGGTGCGCGGCCTCGGTTGGTGCCTATGCGTCGGCGTGTGGACGATTGGCTTGCTGACAACATTTTCCGATGCGCATAGGCGAGGCGGTGACGCCCTCGGCTCTGCACTTTCCCGCCGCCAAATTTCTGCACGTCTCCGC
The DNA here is from genome assembly GCA_963835245.1 of uncultured Planctomycetota bacterium. Lineage (GTDB taxonomy): Bacteria > Planctomycetota > Planctomycetia > Gemmatales > Gemmataceae > JAJPHU01. Next base: position 262,314 of record CAWIEZ010000007.1, on the reverse strand, counting down.
CTACGCCTTCTTGACGTTGTACCTCTCCTGGCTGCCGCTGCGGCGCGGCCGCTGGCTGTTGCTGGCTTTTCTGTCGCTGCACGCGGCCGGTACGGAGTTCGTCCAGCAGTTCGTACCCGGCCGTCATGGCATGGTCAGCGATGTTTCATCGATCATGCCGGTCTGCTGTTGGGCTTGGGACTCTCCTGGAAATGCTGGATGCCGCGTGCGAACCGTGTTGCCGCGCGAGCGGCGGATGCGGCGTCGCCCTTCGGGTCGCGGCTAAACGGCCTCTTTCGAGTCCGTGGTCTGCGCCGGCCGCGTCTGGAGATACACCCACAAGGCGATGCCCGCCACGATCAGAAAAATACTCGTGTAACTCTCCAATCCCTGCGGACGCGGATCGTCGCGCAGCAGTTCGTTCAAATAGCGGTGGACGCCATAGCCCGCCATCAACACCGCCATCACCTGGCCCTGACGGCGACGCAGCGGATAGTACGCCGTGAGCAGCAAAAACATCAAACTCATGCTGACGACCTCATAGAGCTGTGTCGGATGCAGTCCGAGCGTCCGCGGCGCGATCGGATGCAACTCGATAGGTTTCATCGTCCTTGTCGTGCTTGATAGTCAACCGCAATTGCGTCTCGCCGCGCGGCCAATTGTAAACCAGACAGCGCGTCAGCATGTCCACGGGCAAGATAGTCTTACCGGCTTCCTCGATGTCGCGCGCTTCGATGTCGCAATCGTTCGCGCGGACGATCAGGTCGCCTTCCCGCAGACCCGCATAGAAGGCGGGCGAATGGGGATCGACCTTGCCCACGCGCACGCCCACGTCCTTGGGTTGCTGCTGAGCCAGCGTGAAACCGGCCGGCGTTTGGTATCCCTGCTCGACCAACCCCTCGCGCGCCGGGGCCGACATCGGGAAGTGAACGGCGTAAACAGGACAAGTCGGACAAGCGACCTGGCCGTAGCAACAGCCGTTGAGGAAGCAACCGAAACGGCCCAAGCACAGCCCAACCGCGATCGAAGGAGCGAGAATGTCCGCCAGTTTCAGCGTGGACAGACGATACTTGCGGAAGATGAACAAGTAGGCGAGTAGCAGAGGTAGCCGATCAAGCCGCCGATAACCGAGCCGTACAGTACGATGCCGCCGTCCCAGATTTTGTAAAACTCCGAGAGCATCTCGGCGACAGACATATGCTTTTCGGCCCGCAGAAACGTGAGGCGTGCGCCGATCAGTCCGCCGATGAACAGCCAAATGGTCACGTCCTGAATGTGTTCGCGGGCGACGCCTTCGCTTTCGGCACGGCGTCCGGCCAACCAGGTGCAGATGATGAAAGCGAGAAACAGCATCATGCCGAAGCCGTAGATCGGCAGTCCTTGCGGCATTTTGTCGGCGGCCAAGTAAACGACGATTGCGGCCAACACGCCGAAGCCGGCCAACCAGGAAGCCGCGCCGCGCAGAACTCTCTTTGAGGTTCGGCTGCTGGACGCGCCGGGCGATCAGCCACAGCCACGCCTCCCAGACTCAGGCCGGCGACGAACAGAAACAGGAATAAGGGCAGATTGGCCGGCAACCAATCGGCCTTGAGCGGGATGTGGAAAAGAACCTGACGCATGGGAGAATGTCAACCTTTCCTGGAATCGCGGAGCGCACGGCCCACTTTTTCTACAGCAAACCCTATCAAGCGACGGCTTTTTCATCCACCCCGATCAGTTCGGCGCTTTTCGTTTAGCCGCGACCCGAAGGGGAGTCGCGTTGCAGAGTGCGCTTCCCTTCGGGTCGCGGCTAAACAGAGAACGGGTTTTTGGATAACTCCAAATGCCGAAGGAAATGCTGGCATCCGAGGCGAGAAGCCGGTATATCAATCAACACTCCGAATAGCGTTTCCATGCCCGCCCGCAGCTGCGAGTACCTCGACATGCACTTGAGCGACCTGCCGTCTCCCGCCTCCGATAAGTCCTCTCTCCTTCTCCCCGCCAAGGGACCGTGGTGGCGCGAGATGAACCGCTATCATTGGTTCGTCTTCATGGTGGCCTCGCTGGGTTGGCTGTTCGACACGATGGATCAGCAACTGTTCAACATCGCCCGTCGGCCGGCCATCCGCACCATCCTCACGAAAGAACTGGGCCACTCGCCAAACGATGGCGATGTTGACGAATACGCCGGCTTCACCACCTCGATCTTCCTCATTGGCTGGGGCACGGGCGGCCTTCTGTTTGGCGTCCTCGGCGATCTGCTTGGCCGCGTCCGTTCGCTGATGCTGACCATCTTGCTCTATTCGCTGTTCACCGGACTCAGTGCCTTTTCCACGTCCGTCCTCGGACTTCTCGGTTTACCGTTTTCTCACCGGATTGGGGGTGGGCGGCGAGTTCGCCGTCGGCGTCTCGCTGGTCGCCGAGGTGATGCCCGATCGCGCCCGTCCGTTCGCCCTGGGATTGCTGCAAGCGTTGTCGGCCATCGGCAATGTGATGGCCGCCCTTGTCGGCATTGCGCAAGGCCAACTGGTCAAACAAGGCGTCGTCAGTAATGAGACCGGCTGGCGCGGCATGTTCGTCGTCGGCATTGTGCCCGCCCTGCTCACGCTGGTCATCATGCGCCGCCTCAAGGAGCCGGAACGCTGGCAAGCCGTGGCCGCCAAGACCGGCGTGGGGCAACGCCTCCGCGCCTACTTCGGCGAACTGTTCGGCAATCCACGTTGGGCGCGCAACGCCATCATCGGTCTGCTGCTGGCCTCGTCCGGCATCATCGGTCTGTGGGGAATCGGTTTTTTCAGCATTGAGTTGCAGCGAAAGGTCTTCCGCAGCAACTTCCAGAATTTGGGACTACCGGCAGAGGAAATCGATGGCTTAGTGGGCTTCTGGGCAGGCATGACCTCCCTGATGATGAACGTCGGCGCGTTCTTCGGCATCTACGCATTCAGTTATGTGACGCATTTCCTGGGCCGTAAGCGGACATTCGCCCTAGCCTTCGTGTTCGCCCTGGCGAGTACCGCCTTCACTTTCTGGTATTTTCATCTCCATCGCCGATGTGTTTTGGATGATCCCGATCATGGGTTTCTGCCAGCTCGCCCTATTCGGCGGCTATGCCATTTATTTCCCGGAACTGTTCCCGACGCGGCTGCGCAGTACGGGAACATCGTTTTGTTATAACGGCGCGCGTTTCGTGGCGGCTGCCGGTCCCGACGACGCTGGGCTTGCTGACCAACCGCGTTTTCAGCGGTTATTCCGGGGCGATGCCGATTGCGCTACGCCGGCGTGACCATGTGCGCCATCTTCCTTGCTCGGCCTGATCGTGCTGCCGTTCGCACCGGAAACGAAGGGGCAACCGCTGCCGGAGTGAATGCGAGCATGAAATGGAGAAAAAACTATGACCGTGACGACTCCGGATTGGCTGACGCAACGCGGCGTCCATTTGCAGGCGAGCAAGGACGGCGATTCTTGGCTGGTCTATCTCGGCAAAGAGCCGCAATATCTGTTGATGGCGGTGCCGGTGAAGGGACAATACGGCTGCCGCATCACGCAGACGATCAACGGCCGCCGTCTCGACGGAGGCGCGACGTATTCCTCCGTGGCGGCGGCACTGCAAGGCGGATTGGACGAACTGCGCAGAGCGCTGGGATGGTAGCGCTACAAGCCCGGAGCGCCAGCGACGGGTAGCGCGAACCCATCGCTGCGCGCTCCGGGCTTATATTGATGTGTTCATCGTCGCCCTGTCTTCACTTCGATCCATTCTCCCGGCTTGAGAACCACCGCTTCGCTCTGCGTCTCTTTGCGGACACGCTGCGCCCAGCGCCGGCGTCCTGGGCGATCAACTCCCAGGTGTTGTAATGGATGGGCACGACTTGCCGCGGTTGAATCAGTTTGACGGCCCGCAACGCATCGTCCGGCCCCATCGTGAAATTATCGCCGATCGGCACCACGGCCAAATCGACGCCCTCTTCGCCAATCAGCCGCATGTCGCCGAATAGCCCGGTGTCCGCCGCATCGTAAATGCGCGTGCCGTCCTTGAAGCGTGATGAGGAAACCGCACGGATTACCGCCGTAGCTGCCATCCGGCAGCGCCGAGCCGTGAAAGGCCAACGTCAGTTTGACGTAGCCGAACGGATAATGATGGCCGCCGCCGTGCTGTTGGCCGTTGAGCTTGCTGAGACCCTGTTTCTTGAACCATTCGCTCATTTCGTAATTGCAAACCACCGTGGCGCCGGTGCGCTTGGCGATGGCCACGGTGTCGCCGACGTGATCGCCGTGGCCGTGAGAGACGAGGATAAAGTCGGCCGGCACTTTGTCGGCGGTCATCGCCGCCGACGGATTGCCGGTGAGGAACGGATCGATCAACACTCGTTTGCCGTCGCTCTCCAGCAGCAAACAGGCGTGTCCCAGCCAACACAATCGAGTTGCCATGATGATTCTCCTGGATGCCAAACAGAAATTGCCAGTCCGCAGCGCCAGCAAGGGTTGCCCTTGCTGGCGCTGCGGGCTGGCAATCAGTTCTAAACGTCCGTTCGCGCTTTGACAAGATGCGGCGCGGCGATTCAGGGCGCTGCGCGGACGTGTCGTCGATGCGGCGGGAAGATGTCGGACGCCTCCCGCTCGATCAACGGCTCTTGTGGGTCACCGGCGCGGGCAGTTCGCCGGCTTGCTGGAGGGGCGGGTAGCATTTCCACAGCGCCGGCAGCGTGGGAACGACCGCCTCGGTTGTCGCGGAGCAAAGTTCCAAGACGGTCAGCGGCGAATTTGCCGGCACGGCCGCGGCGTGGCGGACGTGTTGCTGGGTTCGCTTCCGCTCGCGTTCGACGGCCCGCGCCGCTCCCCACCTTCCCGTACCTGCCGAATCACTGCCGGAGGGCGGTTCCTCGCCGAAGCGGACGTGCGCATGTTTCATGATATCGCCCTTGGCGTACTCCCAGCCGGCGATGGCGTTGTTGTAGGTGACGATGGCTTGGTATTCGGTGGCCAACGCCTCGGCCCAGAAACGCTGCGCTTCCAAGAGCAGATTGAGCGTGACCGGATTGCCGGTAGTCGGCTCGTTGGCGCCGGCGCGATACAGTTCATAGCGAATCTGCAATTGCGTGCCGAACGCTTCGCGCTGCGCCTGCGCCGCCTCGATCTGGGCATACGCCGACGACATGCGGCGATAATACAAGCCGAGGAAACGCTCCGCTTTCAATTCCTGGTCCTGCAAGACCAGGTAGGCGCGCGCCAGTTGCAACTGCGCCTGACGCATTTGGGCACTCGCTAAGCGGAAACCCAGCGGCATGCGCAAAGGCCCAGTACCGAGATTCCATTCTTTGTAGGTATTGGAGTCGTTTGGCGGGGAGTTGCGCGATCGAGCAGCGGATAATACTTCTCCAGTTCCACGGCGCCCTGCGCCTTTTTCACATCCTGACGCGCGAGGAACAATTCGGGGCGGTGTTTCAAGGCGAGCCGCCACCCTTCCTCCCAATTGGGCTTTTTCTCCACCAGCGTCGGCGCATCGCTGGGAACCAGCCGCACACGGTCTTCGATCGGCAGACCCATGATCGCCCACAGTTGCCGCTCGTTGTCCAACACGTTATCGAGCGCTTGCAGACGCTGACTGCGGAACAGATTGTATTGGCCCTCGGCCTGAGCGAGAGTTGCTTGGCTGACCTTGCCGACCTTGAACTGGGCGCCGGTGATCTTCCACGTCTCGTAAGCGAAGCGCAGAGCCTGCTCGCGGCTGTAGAGCTGATAGTACGAGCCGTACAGGTTCCAGTAAGCGTTCTCGACGTTGAGCAGCAATTGATTGATGTTGCGCTCGTATTCCGCCGGCCGGGGATGACGGCGGATGCCGGTGAGGATGATGCTCTTTGATCCCGGCTTGTCGCCGGCCAGCACGCGAATAGCGCCGGAGCCTTGCGGCAACCCCTGCGGCACCGAGATCAAGCTGTCCAGACCGATGGACTGGCCGACCTTGCCTTGCTCCAGGGCAATGGCCCGCGCTTCGGCCAGTGATAGATAACGGATCTTGCGATCAAGAGTATACAACGTCGTCGGCGGAGCGGCAAAAGCGGCGGATGACGCCATCCCAACCGTCCACAACACGGCCAAGCAACCAAGTCCTCGCATCTTCAACGACCTCCTGTCGAGCCGGGCGAAGGACGCTCCACTCGCCTGCTCTATAGCGAGAATGGTCGCATTTGCCAGCGCGATTTCCGCCGCGCAACTCAAGGTTGCGTCTTGCCGCCGCCCGGCCCTTGCAGAAACCAGCACAGCGGCACGGCGAGAAGAGCGCCGACGATGGGAGCCAACAAATAAATCCACAGATCTTTCAGATCGCCGCTCACCAGCGCCGGCGCCAGCGAGCGCGCGGGGTTCATCGAGGCGCCGGTCAGCCGGCCGGCGAACAAAGCATCCAGGGCAATCGTGCCGCCGATGGCGATACCCGCCGTGATGCCTTTCTCCTTCGCCCCCGTCGTGACGCTCAAGATCACCGTCATAAGGAAAAAGGTCAGGATCACTTCCAATACGAACGATTGCCAGGGCGGACCGGCGGGGTGGTTCGTGCCGAGATGGGTACTCTCCTGACCGAACAAGAGTAGCATCAGGATGCTCGCCAACAAGGCGCCGATGCACTGGCTGGCGATGTAGAGTACGACCGAGCCAAGCGGGAAGCGCCGCGCGGCGGCGAAGCCGAGCGTCACAGCGGGATTGATATGGGCGCCGGATACTTCGCCGATGGTGTAAACCATGAGAAGAACGGCCAAACCGAACGTCAGCGCGATGCCGACGTGCGTGACGCCGCCCTGCACGCCGTCGATGACAATGGCGCCTGTGCCGGCGAACACCAGAACGAAGGTGCCGAACGCTTCCGCCACGTACTTCCGCATGCCTTTTCCTTTCTTCATTGCCGCGCGGGCATTCTCACTCACGACCGATGAGTACGCCCGTCAGAAATACCAACAAACCGCCGATGACTACTTGAAAGATCGCCGAACTCCACGGTGTATCCATGTAACGATGACGAATCCAAGCGATGACCGCCAATTCCACCAGGACGACGCCGACGGCGATGCCTGTTGCCAAGTGAAAGGCGTTGGGGACCGAATCGGGAATCAAATAAGGTAGCGAATGTCCCAAACCGCCCAGGGCCGTCATCAATCCACAAATCAGGCCGCGCACCCACGGCCGGCCGCGTCCGGTCAGGCTGCCATCGTCGGACAGCGCCTCGGCGAAGCCCATGCTGATGCCGGCGCCGAGGCTGGCCGCCAAGCCGACCAGGAACGTCTGGCTGGTATTGTGCGTGGCGAAGGCCGCCGCGAACAGGGGCGCGAGCGTCGAAACCGAACCGTCCATGAGTCCGGCCAAGCCCGGCTGCACCACTTGCAGCACGAACTCGCGTTTCCGCGCCGCCGCCTCCGTGTCCGGCTGTTCGGCGATCATGCCCTCGGCGATGCGTCCGTGTTTACGTTCCTCCTCGGCCAAGTCGCCGAGCAGCTGGCGGATGCCGGCCTCGGTCGCGCGCCGCGCCGCTTTCTCGTAGAAACGCTTCGTCTCCATCTCCATCAACTCGGCCTGTTTGCGCACCGCGTCCAATCCCAGTGGACGCACCAGCCAAACCGGCTTGCGGCCAACGAAACCTTTAACGTCTTGCCGGCGAATCAGCGGAATGTGTTCGCCGAACTTTGCGCGGTAGAGATCCAACAAACGATGGCGATGGCCGTCCTCCTCGATGCGCAGGCGGCGAAATTCCTCGGCTTGAGCGGGATAGCTCGCTTGCAGACCGTCGGCGAAATCGTCGTAGATACGGGCGTCTTCCTCTTCGAGCGAGATGGCCAGGGCGAGAATCTCTTGTTCGCTGAGGCTTTTGAAGCTACGCATGGTGATCGTTCCTCATGTTTAGCCGCGAGCCGTAGGCGAGCGTTGGCGCGCTCGCCTACGGCTCGCGGCTAAACGATGTTATTATCGTTATCGTCTCCCCTCCGCACGGCAACAGACGTCCGAACATTGACACGCCCCACGTCCTAGCCCCATAATCATCCGCATGTGATTCGGCTCCACCGCGACAACCCGAACCGCCCGCACGAGGAATCTCCATGCGACTGTACACCTGGCTGTTGGCTCTCCTTGTTCCTCTGGCTCTCGTTCTGCCGCTTCTCTTCGCCGCCGACGAGAAAAAAAGCGACGACACCGGCATCACCTGGAAAAAGACGGTGATCGACAAACGGTTTCGCTCCGAAGGCGTCACCGTCGCCGATGTGAACAAGGACGGCAAGATGGACATTCTCACCGGCGAGTCTTGGTACGAGGCGCCGGATTGGAAGGAACACCGCATTCGTCCGGGCAAGGACGATTACCGCGACGGCGACAAGAACGTCTACAGCAATAGTTTCGCCTGTTGGGCCGACGACCTCAACAACGATGGTTGGCCGGATCTGATCGTCGTCGGTTTCCCCGGCGCCCCCTGCCACTGGTACGAGAATTCCAGAGGCAAAGAGGGTGATTGGAAAGCCCATGAGATCTGGCACAGCGCCTGCAACGAGACGCCGGCCTACGTCGATCTGTTCGACACCGGCAAGCGCGTCCTGCTCATGGGCTGGCAGCCCAAGGGCAAAGAGAATGAGGGGCAAATGGCCTACTTCTCGCCGGGAGATGATCCTTCGCAGACGTGGAAAAAGCACCCTGTCAGCGAGCCGAGTACGAAGCAGCACATCATCCCCGGCACGTTTCGTTTCGCCCACGGTCTGGGGGCCGGCGATGTCAACGGCGATGGTAAACTCGATGTGCTTTGCACGGCCGGCTGGTGGGAACAACCGGCGAAGCTCGATGACAAACCGTGGAAGTTCCATCCCGCCAGTCTCGGCGATGCCTGCGCCGATATGTTCGCCTACGATCTCGACGGCGATGGCAAGGCCGACATTCTCAGCAGCTCCGCCCACCAGTACGGTATCTGGGCCTATCTGCAACGGCCCGGCGACAGCGCCTCGCCGTCCTTCCTCAAACAGGTGTTGTTCCCCAAACTCGTTTCGCAGACGCACGCTCTGCATTGCGTGGACATCAACGGCGATGGCGTGAAGGATCTGGTCACCGGCAAGCGCTGGTGGCGCACGGTCCCAAGGGCGACGCCGATCCCAACGCGCCGGCCAAGTTGTACTGGTTCGAGGCGAAGAAAGCGAGCGATGGGCTGATTCGCTTCGTGCCGCACGAGATCGACGATGATTCCGGCATGGGCACGCAATTCACCGTCACCGATGTCAACGGCGACAAGCTGCTCGACGTGGCGACGGCCAATAAGAAGGGCGTGTTTTTATTCGAGCAAATGCGCGAACGGAAGTGATCGCCGTGCGTAAGCGAGTATGTTATCCTGATTGCGTAGGTCCAAGACAGGGAGAAAGATCATGAGTACCGTTGAGGAAATCACCCACGCCATTGCCCAACTACCGCCCGAGCAGGTGGCTCAAATTCGCGTCTGGTTGGCTGAGTACGAAGAACGTGCGTGGGACGAGCAGATCGAGCAAGATGTGCGCGCCGGTCGCTTGGACGCCCTAGCCGAACGAGCGCTGGCCGAACATCGGGCGGGACGGACGCGGCCCTTATGACACATCACACGACAGCGGATTTCTGGGAATGCTATGCGCGTTTGCCGGAGTCGGTACGGCGGTTAGCCGACGGCAACTATCAACTACTGCGTGCGGACTCGCATCATCCGTCCCTGCACTTCAAGCGCGTGGGGAAGTTATGGTCGGTGCGTGTAGGGATCGGCTATCGGGCGTTGGCGGTGGACAGCGAAGACGGCCCGCTCTGGTTCTGGATCGGTTCTCACGCGGAGTACGACCGGATTATTCAGGGGATGTGAGGCCAAATCTCCAAGGCGCGAAGTAAAGGCCGACGTTGCCGCCTTGTTTCGCGCCCTCCGCGATGTACCATAGAAAGAGGCGGCGTTGGCCGCCTCCCCGACCTGCCTGCGCCCGCCTCGATTCAGGGATCACCGATGACGGAAGCCACTCAAGAGAAGACCGGCCTCGGAAATTACTTCGTCGCCAACTATCCGCCGTTTTCCTTCTGGAAGCCGGCCCATCTGGCCGCCGCCCACGCCGCTTTGAACGCGGCTCCCGAACCCGGCACGCCGTTGGGATTGTATCTGCACATTCCTTTTTGCCGCAAACGCTGCAAATTCTGCTATTTCCGCGTCTACACCGATAAGAACGCCCGCGATGTCGAAACCTATCTCGATGCGCTCATCAAGGAAGTGACGCTCTACAGTCGTGTTCCGCTCCTCGGCGGCCGGCCGCTGAAATACGTCTATTTCGGCGGCGGTACGCCGTCGTATCTCAGCGCCGCGCAGCTGCGCAGCCTCATGGAGCGGCTGCAAGAAGTGCTGCCGTGGAACGGCGCGGAGGAAGTTACCTTCGAGTGCGAGCCAGGAACCTTGCAGCAGCACAAGCTCGAAGCGCTGCGCGAGCTGGGCGTGACGCGGCTCAGTCTCGGCGTCGAGAATTTCGATCCGAAAATTCTCGAATTCAATGGCCGCGCTCATCTGGAAGAGGAGATTCATCGCGCTTACGGCTGGGCGCGCAACCTCGGTTTCGAGCAGATCAACATCGATCTCATTGCCGGCATGGTCGGCGAGAGTTGGGACAACTGGAAACAGTGCGTCGCCAAGACGCTCGCCCTGTCGCCGGACAGCGTCACCATCTATCAGATGGAACTGCCCTACAACACGACTTTCTCGCAGCAACTGCGGATGATCGGCCAGGATGAGCCGATGAGCATTGCCGACTGGCCGACCAAGCGCGATTGGGTCAATTACGCCTTCGATACCCTGATCGCCGCCGGCTACGAGGTGTCGAGCGCCTACACGCTGGTCAAGGATCGCCGCCGCACGCACTTCGTCTACCGCGATGCGCTCTGGCACGGGGCGGATATGTTCGGCACGGGCGTCGCTTCGTTCGGCCACGTTCACGGCGTTCATTTGCAAAACGTCGATAGCTGGGAGCAGTACGTCGAAATGCTGCGGCGCGACGAATTGCCGCTGGGCCGGGCGTTGCCGGTCGAGCCGCGCCATCGTCTGATCCGCGAGATGATCTTGCAGCTCAAAACGGGACGGCTCGAAGCAGCTTACTTCCAGGGCAAATTCGGCACGGACATTTTGGAAGAATTTTCGGACGGCTTCGAGCAACTGGAGCGCGATGGCTATCTGACGCGCGATGGAGGCGGTGTGGAAATGACGCGCGACGGTCTGTTGCAGGTGGATCGTCTGTTACCGGTGTTCTTCGAGCCGCAACACCGCGGCACCCGTTACACTTAAAAGAATTCACCACGGAATACACGGAAAACACGGAAAAAAGACAAAAGTAATTGATTTTTCCGTGTTTTCCGTGTATTCCGTGGTGAGATTATTTAGAATGATTCATGGCCGAGGATCGAACATTCCTGATGGGCAAGTTTCCCGCCGTGCTGCCGGGCGGGCTGCGCTACGCGCGCAATCATATGTGGTGCCGTCCCCGCGAAAATGGATGCGCCGCTTCGGTTTCACGTCCTACGCCATCCGGCTGATGCAAGATGTGTATTTCCTCGATTGGCAGGTTAGTCGCTGGAGACCGCGTCGAATTGCTCCAACAGATCGGACACATTGAAACGTCCAAGGCCGTCTCCGATCTGTTCGCGCCGCTGGCCGGGACCATCATCGCCTTCAACCCGGAACTACTGAAAGATCCATCCGGCATCAACGTGGACGGTTACGGAGAGGGCTGGCTGTTCGACCTGGAGTGCGCCGCGGATACGCTGAGCGGAGTGGAGGAATATCATCAATTTCTCTCGGAAAACTGGGAAAAGACACAACGTCTCATTAAGGGCAAGATCAACACCGAGGATTAACTCACCATGAGCCGCCAACGCTTGACGGTCGTTTTGTCGCAGGCCCAGGGCAAGAACCCGGGCCGCCGTGCCTTGGAAGAGAGCATCGCCGCCGCGCTCATTTTGGAGCCGGGACTCGATGTGTCGATTGTGCCCTACCTGTACGATCTCGATGCCCAGCACACCGGCCGGCTATTTCTGGAATCGATCCAGGGCGACATGGTTGTACTGGCGTGGATGTTCCCGCGCGCCGCCTTCTGGCTGCTCGACCGCGACGGCATCAAGGGCCATTATGGCGAAAATCAAATCGCGCCGCCGGCCGAAGTCGAGGACGACGAGGAAGACAGCGAACCGGAGCCGCCCAAGGGAATCGGTTCCGTCGAGGTGCCGGAGCGCTGGATCTACTGCCTGGATCTGCGCGATCACAACAGCCACGACGTTTACATTCAAGAAGTGCGGCGTATCGCCGCGGAGTGCCGCGAACGGCGTGAGACGCAGCTCAAGACGTGGATTCAGGGCCAGCCGACGATGGTGCAGCTGGGCCGCTATCTCCGCGACGAAGAGCCGGCCAAAACCGAACCGCCATTTCCCTCCGATCAATTGCTGAAACAACCGGATCGCCGTTGGTATCCGGTCATCGACTACAGCCGCTGCACCAATTGCATGGAGTGCCTCGATTTCTGTTTGTTCGGCGTGTACGGCGTGGACAAACTGGATCGCCTCATCGTCGAGAACCAGGACAATTGCAAGCGCGGCTGTCCGGCGTGCAGCCGGGTCTGTCCCGAGCATGCCATCATGTTCCCCGATTACAAGACGCCGGCCATCGCCGGCGCTCCGGTCGGCAACATCAGCGGATTGAAGATCGATTTGAGTAAGTTGTTCGGCGGCGGCGATGCGCTGACGATGGCGGCCCAAGAGCGCGACCGCGAACTGGTCGCCGACGGCCGGCAAGCGGTCGGATTGACTGTGGGCATTCCCAAGCGCCAGGCCGATAAACCGAACGAGCCGAAAGACGATCTCGATAAGCTGATGGATGCGCTGGATGAATTGGAGATTTGAGATGTGGCTAATCGGCATCTTCAGACGGAGGGAACAGTCCGAACCCCTCCTCGGCCTGACGAATGAGCAGACGGCGTGAATGATTGAGATGGAGGGCGAATACGGTGGCACGGCCTAGAACAGTCATACCGAGAATGCGATAACCGTCCCATCGGAAGTGTTCCGTCCAGCGATCTCTACGCGGGTTGAATAAAGGGACTGTTGCGTTGGAATCGGGATCTGCCGCCTCCGTCCGATCCGACTTATGGAGATTGCAGCTGGGGCAAGCGAGCGCGAGATTATCCGGCTTGTCTGCGCCGCCTCTCGAACGGGGAACAATGTGTTCGATGTGGAAGGTGGCTCCTTGAAGCGACTGGTGCATGCGGCAATACTCACAGCGCTGTTTCGCACGCGCCTCCACAAGCCGGATAACTTCCGCCCAACTCATGTGGGTTTCCGTCCCAAAAACACGAATGCCTTGGCGCGCAGGAGTGAAATGGTTTCACTCATTTCGGCTAGCGCCTCAAGTTCTTCGCGCTCGCTATCCGTTAGGAGTCCGTTCGTGTTGCGCTCCATGAGTTCCTGGAGCCGCTGGTCCGCTTTAGGCGTTAGCCGCAAAGCAGCGGCGGCCTCAGCGATTTCAAGGGGATCCTGCATGGCTTTCCTCGCAAATCTATCTCGCTTCTCATTCGATGATTGTTCAGTCGGCGACTAACTTCTTATTATACCTTCCTCCCCAGGGCGATGGCAGTCATGTTCTCTCTCTCGATCGAACGCCTCGAAAGCGCCTATCAAACCGCTGCTTGCCGCCCTCCTCGCCGAACGCACACCCGAAGGCCATTGGATCGGCGAACTATCCACCTCCGCCCTGTCCACCGCCACCGCCGTCAGCGCCCTGCGCTGAGTCCGAAACGCGATCAAGACACACGGATCGTTCGATGTCCTCATCGCTGGCGGTTTGAACTGGCTCGCCGCGCATCAGAACGCGGACGGCGGTTGGGGCGATACCATCCAAAGTTTCAGCAACATTTCGACGACCATGCTCTGCCGCGCCGCCTTCCATCTGACCGGGACGGCCGCGGACCATGAGGAGACGTTGCGGCGAAGCGAGGCATGGCTGCATGCTCACTACGGCAAGACAGCGGAGGAATTGGCGGAGTCCGTCCGCGCGCGCTACGGCAAAGACCGCACGTTTTCCGTGCCGATCCTTATGACGAGCGCTCTGGCTGGATTGGTTTCGTGGCGCGAAGTGCCGTCGTTGCCGTTCGAGTTGGCGTGCTTTCCGCAGTCGTGGTTTCGCTTTTTGCGTATCCCGGTTGTCAGCTATGCGCTGCCGGCGCTCATCGCCATCGGGCAAGCGGTGTATCACCATCGGTCGCCGTCCAATCCGCTGACACGTTTCGTTCGCCGCATGGCGATCCCTAAGAGTCTGCGAGTATTGCGGAAGATCCAGCCGACGAGCGGCGGCTTTCTCGAAGCGACGCCGCTGACGAGTTTCGTCACAATGGGGCTGGCGAGCATCGGTCGGGCCGAGCATCCAGTTGTCAGCAAGTGCGTCGAGTTTTTAGTGAAATCGGTGCGGCCCGATGGTAGCTGGCCGATTGACACGAACTTGGCGACGTGGGTGACAACCCTGTCGATCCATGCGCTGGCGACAGCAGGAGAACTAGACAAATTAGATCGCGAAGAGGAGTTGCTCGACTGGCTGTTGCGACAGCAGTATAAGGAACGCCATCCCTATACGGGAGCCGATCCGAGCGGATGGGCGTGGACGGATCTGCCGGGTGGCGTGCCGGATGGCGACGATACTTCGGGAGCATCACTTGCCCTGACCCAATTCGGCGCTCTCCACAAGCGGAGAACGCGGGGTTATTCGGCCTCGACTGGCTTTACCAACTTCAGAACCACGACGGTGGAATACCGACCTTCTGCCGTGGTTGGGGACACCTGCCCTTCGACCGCAGCGGCACCGACTTGACCGCCCACTATCTGCGGGCGGCAACCGCATGCCGTCAAAAGTGGAAGTGGATTTTTTCGCGCTCAACGGCCAGCAATCTTCGGCGTTCGGAGGGTCGCGCGCGGGCTTATCTCGATCGCAGCCAGCGGTTGGATGGCTCCTGGTTGCCTCTGTGGTTTGGCTGTCAGCATTCCTCTGACGAGGAGAACCCCACTTACGGCACGGCCCGCGTCCTCGCCGCTTACCGCGATCTCGACTTGATGACCAGCGAGCCGGCTCAGCGCGGCATCGCTTGGCTCTTGTCCGCGCAAAACACCGACGGCGGTTGGGGCGGCGCGGCGAACACACCATCGAGCATCGAGGAAACCGCCTTGGCCGTGGAAGTGCTGCTCGACGCCGGTGCCGCGGCGGAGGCGGCCGTCGAACGCGGGCTGGCTTGGTTGATCCAGCGCATCGAGGACGGCGGATTGCAGCAGCCGACGCCCATCGGTTTTTACTTCGCCAAGCTGTGGTATTTCGAGAAGTTGTATCCGATCATTTTCAGCGTCGCCGCCCTCGGCCGAGCGCGGCGAAAGTTGCTTGCGGATCATTGATCCGTCGAGGATTTGCGTCGTCGCGGCGACTTCCGCGACGACGCTTGCCGCGGCCTTTCCACCGGCAGTCGCGCCTCAAACGCCGCAAGATCGGGGCATTGCGCAGCGAACAAAATCAAGGCATCAAGTTCCTTTTTCTTCCGCACCGACTTGACGCGCGCGGCTAAAGCGTCCGGGACCGTGCCGAACCTTCCTTTGAGAAACTGTACAATGTCCTCGCGGCGGATCTGTTGCGTGTTTTCAGCCATCAACTCACGGATCAACGGCGAATCGATCATGATTTGCCTTCCTCCAAAAAGAGCGAGAAGTTGCGGATCGGGAAAACGCAGCTTCGTCAGCACTTGCGATACGGCCAGCAAGTTCCGACGCTCCTCGTGCCGCGCTTCACGGTCAATCCGATCGCGGCATCGTTGTAGGATGTCGCGCGGCGATCCCTCGAAACGCGTTAGCGGCACCCACGGAATGATACCCACATCCGCCGCCGTCAACAATTCCTCCGCCGGCACCTGCCAGAGTTCCACTACCTTCCAATTGCACTGCAATGCCGACCATCCCAATTCGCTTCGCGCCTCGAACGTGGAAGGCACCCGATATGTTCCGCGCTTGCGCAGCACCAAGGTTAGCAGTTCCGGCATGACGCCGCGCGCCTGATAAACCAGCATCAGATCATCCGCCGCTTGCTTTTGCACACGCGGTTCGGGATAGGTGGCGATCTCCACCAAGATGAACGTGGGACGAGAGCGACCGCGAAGCCGCACTTCCAACAGACCATCCGGCAAATGGCGCGGCTGTACGACATCGGCTTGCAGCGAACGGCAAGCAACCACCTCACGCATCCCCGCCAGACGGAGAACAGAGGAACCGTGATGTTCCAGCAGCCATTTGCTGCTTTTGTCGAACACTTGATGCGGCATGCCGGCTCTCTGGCAAAAATATCTCCTCTTATACCCGTCCGCCGCCGTCCACGATCAACACTTGTCCCGTCACATAGGCCGCCGCCTCGGACGCCAGGAACACAACCGCGCCGGCGACCTCGTTCGGTTGACCGTGCCGGCCAAGCGGCGTTTGCCCGATGATCCGCTCATACGCCGCACGATCCTGAAACAACGCCGCCGAAAAGCGCGTCTCGATCAATCCCGGCGCCACGGCGTTGACGCGGATGCCGCTCGCTCCCAGTTCCTTCGCCAGCGTTCGCATCAGACCGAGAACGCCGGCCTTGCTGATGCTGTAAGCTCCCAGTCCCGCAAGTGGATCGATGCCGGCGATCGATGCCATGAAGACGATCGAGCCACGGCGATGCGGCAGCATGCGCCGCGCCGCCGCCTGGGCAGTCAACAGGGCGCCGGTCAGGTTCACTTCGATAATTTTTCGCCACGCATCGAGATTGATATCCAACAGAGAGCCGAGAACGGGATTGGTCGCGGCGTTGATGACCACAATGTCCGGCGTGAACCCGGCGCTATCGAGTTGCTCGAACAGCTGGGAAATGGCGGCGGGGTCGCCTTGATGGCAGACGAAAGGATGCACGTCGGCGCCGGTATTGCGGAGTTGCTCGGCGGCGGCGTGGAGATGGTCGGCCTTGCGGCCGGTGATGGCGAGGGCGGCGCCCCGCTGCGCCAGCGCTTCGGCCACGGCCAAACCGATACCCCGGCTGGCGCCGGTGACCAGGGCGCGACGGCCCGTCAGGTCGAACGGATCGCGTGCCGGCGGCATGGTACACCCCGATTTTCGTTTAGCCGCGAGCCGTAGGCGAGCGCGACGCGCTCGCCTACGGCTCGCGGCTAAACAAGAAGTGGCACTACAACCTTGTTATCCGCCGGCGCTGTGGTCGGCCGGATCTTGACCGTCCTTCCACGGTCCTTCCAGTTTCTGATACGGCGGCGGTTGCAGGGTGCTGCCCTTGTCGCCGCCCTCCCAACCGAGGATGTGGCTGGGTTTGCCGCGTTCCTTACTGCGCTTTTCCCAGCTTCGCGCCCAACCGGCATCGACATCGCGCGTTTTGCGCTCCTCTTTATCCCAGAAGAGTACCTTGCCGTGCCGATAACTCAGCACGCCCATGTTGACGGTGGTGAACGCCGCCGCCCCCAACTCCGGCGTGCAGAGCGTGTCGCGGTTGCGCGAACGGACGCACGTCAGGAAGTTCTCATACAGGGCATAGGTCGCACTGCCGCGCTTGGTATTCTCGAAGGAGTAGACCGGCTTACCGAAGCCTTCCTTGGGCTTGGCGGGGCCGCCGGCGATGTCCTGGGCGTAGACCTCGAAGCCCTTCATGTAGTCGCCGCCGCCGACAAACTTGATCGTCGCCAAGCGGCCGCGGATGACCTCGCCTAATTGCGTGTCATTGCACATCGTCGCCGAAATGATGAGTTGGCAACCCTCGCCGTAGTCGGCTATGACCGTGGCCACGTCCGGCACATCGCGGCCATCGTACTCCAGATAGATGCCGCCGGCGCCGACCACGCGGGCTGGATAACGCACGCCCAGCGCCGAAATCAGGTGCGTCGTCTGATGCACGAACAGATCGGTGAACATACCGCCGCCGAACGGCCAATAGCAGCGCCACTGCGCCCATACCGCCGCGATCGAAGGGCATCTTCTCCGGTGGAGGACCGAGTTTGACGCCATTGACATCGAACTTGTAGCCCAACCATGTGTCCCAGTCGATCGTTTTCGGCGTCATTTCTTTCTTCAGCGGATAGTAGCGCCACTGTCCGCCGATGTAATTGCGATAGTAGCTGGTTTGGCCTTGCAGCACCTTGCCGATGTTGCCGGAACGAAGGTAATTGTAAGCGGCGTGCCAGGTCGGATCGGCCATCGACTGCACGCCGACGGTCATAACGCGGCTGGTTTCCTTGGCGGCGTCCACGACGGCTTGCGCCTCGGCGATGGTGCGCGTCATCGGCTTTTCGCAGTACACGTCCTTGCCGGCTTTCATGGCGTCGATGCTCATGCGCGCGTGCCAGTGGTCCGGCGTGGCGATGCTGACTACGTCCACGTCCTTCAAATCGAGGATGCGGCGATAATCCTTGGTGACGTGATTCTTATCCTCTTGGATACCACAGCGCTTGGCCGAGGGATACAGACCGCGGCCTTGGCCTCTGCCGAGCTTCGGATCGCCGTCCCACACGTCGCAGACGGCGACGGGCACGACGGCCTTGCCTTCCTTCTGCATTTTCAAAATTTCATCGATGTGCTGCTGGCAGCGTCCGCCGACGCCAAGGAAGCCGATGCGCAATTTGTCGTTAGCGCCGGCCACCTTCGCATACGATGTTGCTGTCAGGGCCAACGCCGAGGCGCTCGCCGTCGTCTTGAGGAAATTTCGTCGATTCACGCGCTTTTTCGTCATGGCCAAAAGTCCTCCCGCACGATTTTCCACGATGATATAGGGCGGAGATGATACCCTATCACACCTAGCGGACTTTCGCCACAGAGGAGGGAAAAAAAGCGCATGGGTCAAGGAGGAGCGGCGTCGAACCGATATTTTCAAGGACGTTGCCAGCGTGAAGGAGCGCTAGAGACAAACGTGGGGCCGAGCAACACCTGGAACGCTTATGGCACGATGCTCTCTGCCATCGGCAATCCTGCTGATCGTGCTGTGCTATTGGAGCAACGGATCGAGACGCTGCCGCGCCGCCGAGCCGAGCGGTTGGCTGCTCGCCTGTCCGCAAGCGACCGACGGCCCGCGCGAAGCCTACCTGCCCCAGCCGGGAGACATCGTACTCTATTCCCACAATAGCCTGCGTTCCCTTTTTCTTTACCTGTTGGCCCACACCGGCAAACCGTACCACTCCGGCATCGTCGTCAATCTGCCCGACGGTCGGCCCGCCATTCTCGAAGCCGGACCCGACAATACTCTCCACGTCTTCCTCATGGATTTGCTGCCCCGTTTACGCGCCGATGAGGGGGTCTATGGGTGCGCCGCCTGCGCGTGCCGCTCAGCGCGGAGCAGTCGGCCCGCTTGACCGCCTTCGCCCTGGAGCAGACGGGCAAGCGCTTCGCCTGGCTTCGCCTCATCCTGGAAGTGACGCCGTTCCGCGCCCACGGATTGCTACACAGCCGCTTGTTCGGCAGCGCTTGCATTGATCGACACCGCTGGTTCTGCTCGGAATTGGTGGTCGCGGCGTTGGCCGTCGCCGGAATCGTCGATCCAAACGTCATGAAGCCCAATGCGATCTATCCGCGCGATCTGTTCCGCGATTGGCCGTTCGATTTGAAACCGTGCTGGGAAGAACCGCGCCGTTGGGCCTGCGAGCCGTGAGCAGACTCGTCCTTACACCAAATCGAGGCGACGCTTGGTCATGCGGGCACGGTTGCACTCGGCACAGGTGCCGCGGATGACGAAGGTATGGCCGCTGGCGTGGAACTGATGTTGCCGGCACACTTCGCGCATCGTCGCCTCAATGGCCGGACTCTGAAACTCGATCATCTTGCCGCACTGCTCGCACCGCATGTGTTCGTGCTGCGGATAGCCGTAATCGTGTTCGTAGAACATGCGCGGCCCTAATTCCAGACGGCGCAGCAGACCGGCATCGACGAGTTTGTTTAGGGTGCGGTAAACCGTGGCTCGACTGACGTGGAAGCCAGCGCGTTTCATGTCGTCGATCAGTTGATCGGCGTCGAAATGATGATGCTGGCTAAAAATAAATTGCACCATGTCGCGCTGTTGGCCAGTGAAGCGCTGCGGACGTGGACGGCTGGCCAAGTATTCGCGGAACTTGGACTCCGGACTCTGCGATACGGCGACAGCTGGCAATTCCACGGCTCTCCTCCTCTGTCCGATGTTCCGTCACGCTCTCTTCGGCGAATCGATAATGATTCTTGATTCGTATTTTAACAGCAAGAAGCGTTTTGCCTAGAGAGGGCGGTTTCGGACGCCAAGAGCGCGGAATTTGAAACCGATATTAATTGCTCCTGGCGCACACCGGAAAATGCCAGGAGAAGAATTACGGTTTGGCGTCCGCATCGTGAGAAGGGCTATGTTCGAGCGGGCGCCATGAGCGATGTATTGCACTTGATGGCGGCCGGGCGTCTTGACGTAAGGCGTCAGATCACAGGTGAATGTTTGCAACTCACCGGGGGCAAGAATCCGGACGAGACCGTTGATATTAAGGATTCCTTGCTTGAAAACCTCTCTCCCATCCACATGAAGACCAATCTCTCGCGGCAGAGGGTCGATCTCGATAGACTCCGTCCCGCAGTTTTCCAGGTGAATCGTCAATTCCATCTTCTCACCCAGGCGGGATTGCTTCGGCGGAACTACGAACAAGCGTGCTTGTTCGCTGGGTTCTCCCCATTCGCCGGTCAGACGCAGCAGGGCGAGATCGATGTTGTCCAGCCAGAAGGGGTGATTTTTGCCGTCCGTGCGAAGTTCTTCCCGCAAACGGCGCAGTTCAGAAACCGCTTCCTTGCAGCGGAAGGCGGCCAGCGTCTGCGCCAGTCTTCCTTTCGCATAGGCGTCGTTTTTCAAGTGTTTGAACAGGGCAAGCAGGTCCGCTTCGGCCGGCTTGTAGCGCCGGTGGGTCAGTTCCGTCACCACACAATCGAAACCTTCACCGTCGGGCATCTGCATCAGGGCGGTATGCAATGTCGGGCCAATGCGTTTATCCTGATGTCGGCCGAGAGCCAGAACCGCGTATTCTCGCTCATAGGCGGACACCTGAAGATCGGTCGTAATATCGCACAGCAGTCCGATGGCTTCATCGCCGCCGAGTAGGCCGAGAATCGATGTATACTTGCTTCGGTCTTGGCCGTGAGCCTGTCGTGCGGCACGGAGAAACAGCTGACGGTCGGAAAAGGTGTCGGGTCGGAAAAGGTGGTCGGAAAAGGTGTCGGGACTCGTAGATCCGTGAACAAATGCGGCCGGCGGCGGAACGAGGCGGTTTCGCCGCCGGCCACGTCTCCGTTTGTTGTTGCGGATTATGCCAGTTCCTCAGCCAAGCGGTCCAACGCCGCCTCCCATTTCTCCGGCGTCTCGTAGATGCCGTCGGCAATCTGCCGGCGCAGACGCGCCACCAGATCGTGGCGGAACACCTCGGTTTCCGTCTCCGCTCCTGGGTTGAACAGCCATTGCAAGCGATTGTGCGCGCCAGCGACTTGCGGACGGGTCGGCATGTGTCGGTACATCGGAACCTCTCTTCCTGACGGCGTGGGATTTGTGCGGGTCGCCGCGCCACGACGGCAGGTTCATGATAATGGTTGAGATTTGCACGAATCAACCCACGGGGCCATTCGGATAGGAAACCACGGCCCCGACTTTGATGGGTTTTCCGAATCTTCCAGGGTCATTGATTCCTTCGCGGCGCCGAACATTGGCCGAGGCGAACGTCCCGGACAGGCAAGGAGAACCGCGAAGGCGGGGGAGAGTCGCTACCTGTTCGGTTGCTCACTCCGCCCTTCCACAATCAGTTATCGTCCCGCGACGAGGCAAGATTCAGACAAATCGGGCGCCGGCATACGACAAGGGGGCGATGGACGAACCTGAAAGGTGTAGGGAGCCTAGAATGCCCGGCACTTCAACAACAACAGCAAGACGGAGGAAGACAGGCGTAAGGAGAAAAGCACGGCGAACGGATGGCAAATGCTCAAGCGCCGCGCAGCAGCGAAGCGCTAGGGCGGCGCTTGACCATGCGAAGGATGTTGCCGTGATCGCCGCACGGCTGGCAACTCAGTTCGTCCATCAGCGTCCGCATGAGAAAGACGCCGCGTCCGCCGATGCGCAACTCCGCGGGATCGAGATGCGGCACGGTGGCGAGGTCGAACGGCGCGCCCTCGTCGAGCAGACAGACTTCGATACGGTCGCTGTGGACAAAACACTGAATTTGAATGGTCGCTTCGGGATGTCCGCGGTGAGCGTGGCGCATGACGTTGTTGACGGCCTCGTCGGTGGCCATGACGACAGCATCGGTGGTGCGGCCGTCGCAGTTGGCTACCTGGCAAACCCCCTCAATGAAGGTGCGCACGAGAGCCAGCAAACGCAGGTCGCTGGCGATGGTCAGGTTCCACGGCGCCGGCTTGGCAGCCATCCGCATCGCTCCCGTCTTCAAGGATGGGTACATGCCTCGAAGCACGAACCAGAAAATTATAGGATTCCCTTCCCCATTCAACAAGCCCCCTTTGCATATTTCCAAGCTCCCAACCTTATTTCGATCAAAAACCATGCCACCTCCGCGAAGGAGTGGGGTTTAATCCGCCAACTCTCTCTATTCATTAATCTTCGCGGGCAGGGGAGTTCCTCCCGCGGCAGACACTCTAACGAGGAAAAACCTCATGAATCCGCAGCTTCCCCATCTAGCAATTCGGCCGATCGCGCTGACGGTCCTGGCCCTCACCGTCCTGGCTCCGGCCCGCGCCGCCGAAATCAAGTTGGCCCGGCACCCCGATTACCACAACGGCAAGATCGTCTTCAGTTATCGAGGCGATTTGTGGCGGGTCAAGGAAGACGGCAGCGAGCCGCGGCGCTTGACGTCGCATCGCGCTGCTTCGGTGCATCCGCGTTTCTCGCCGGACGGCAAGTGGATCGCTTTCTCGGCGATACGTTATGGCAATCACGATGTCTTCGTCATCCCTGCCGAGGGCGGCGAAGCCCGGCGGCTGACGTGGAACAGCGCCGGCGATACCGTCGTCGGTTGGACGCGCGATTCGCAGCGTGTCGTCTTCACGTCGCCGCGCGGCCGGGTCTTTCCCGGCATCCCCAGCTTGTACACCGTGCCGCTAGACGGCGGCATCGAGGAACCGCTGGCGGCCGATTGGGGCTTCTGCGGTTCATTCTCACCCGACGGTAAGAAGTTCGCCTACAATCGGCATCCGATGGTCTGGTCGCGCAAACACTATCGCGGCAGCTATGCCGCCGATCTGTGGGTTCTCGATGTCGAAGCGCGAACGTCGCGCAAACTGCTCGACGCCCAGACGCCCGACGCCGAGAAGCCCAATAACTTTTGGCCGATGTACGGCAACGGTTTTATTTACTTTGTCTCCGACCGCGACGTGAAGGCCAAGGCCGGCAGCCCGCGCGTCATGGAATCGCGCAACAACATCTGGAAAATGCCGGCCGAGGGCGGGGAGGCGGTGCAAGTGACCAAGCACGCCAGCGGCTCGCTGTTTTGGCCGTCGATGTCCGCCGACGGCAAGGTCATCGTCTACGAAGAGAATTTCGGGCTGTGGAAGCTCGACACCGCCAGCGGCGAGACCCATGAAATCAAAATCGACCTCACCGCCGACGAAAAAGACAACAATCTGGAAACGGTGCTGGCCAACAGCGAGGCGGACAGCTATCACCTTTCGCCGTCCGGTAAACGCGCCGCCATCGCCACACACGGCGAACTGTTCACCATCGCCACAGATCGCGGCGACGTGCGGCGCTTGACGCGCACCTCGGACGTGCGCGAAGCACAGCCGCAGTGGTCGCCCGACGGCAAACGCATCGCTTTCGTCAGCGACCGCAGCGGCCAAGAGGAGATCTGGCTTTGCGACGAGCAGGGCGAAAACCATAAACGTCTGACCAACAGCGCCACGCAGAAGAATGGGCCGGTCTGGTCGCCGGATTCGCAAGCGCTGTTGTACACCGCCAGCGATCGCGCTCTGCACCGTTACAACCTCGCCGACAACAAGGATACGATCCTGACGCGCGGCGAGGTCATCGGTTTCGGCAGCACCGCCATCAGCAATCCGCAGTGGTCGCCGGACGGCAAATGGATCGCCTTCAGTAAATCCGGCCGCGATCTGCTGCCGCACGTCTACGTTATGCCCGCCGCCGGCGGCGAAGCTAAGCGCATCACCGACGCCGACGCCTACAGCGATAGCTCCGCCCTGTGGACGCCGGACGGCAAGGCGCTCGTCTATCTCGCCGGACTCGATAGCGGCAACATCGGTCAGAGCGGCCGTTCGACGGCGCAGATTTTCGTCGTCTCGCTGATGCGCAGGACAAGGAACCCGGCGCGGACGACATCGACAGCGAGGCGGAAGCCGCTCGCGCAGAGCGTTCGCGTCCGAGCGGCCGCATGCGTCCCGACGGCGGCGAGGGTCGCAAGCCGGTCGAAGTCAAAATTGATTTCGAGCGCATCTCTCGCCGCGCGCGGCAAGTGACGCGCAGCGGCGATTCCGTCGGCGCCATGGCCGTGTCGCCGGACGGCAAAACGCTCGTTTTCGTCACCACCGGCGTCGAGGGCGGCCGGCCTGTGCAATCGATCTGGTCAGTATCGCTGGAAAACACGCAGCCGGCCCGGCGTCTGACACAGGCCGGCCGTTCGTCCGACGGGGAAGGAACACCGTCTTTCCGAGGCCGTTTCGGCGGACTCGGTTCGCTGCAATTCGCCAAGGATGGCCGTACTCTCTTCTATCGCCAGAGCAGCGGCATCTACGCGCTATCGCTGGGCGGCATCGGCGGACGTGGCGGCGAAAGCACGCCGACAACCGCCGCTCCCTCGCCCCGCTCGCGGCGCGGCTCGTTGGCCGCTGCTTCCGATACCTCCTCTTCGACGACAGGAGCGCGGCGGCTCAACTTCACGGCCCGCGTTGAAATCGATCATCGCGCGCGCCGGCAGCAGGTATTTCAAGAGAGTTGGCGGATTATGAAGCATCGTTTCTACGATCCCGCCATGCACGGCGTCGATTGGACGAAAACGCGCGACACCTACGAGCCGCTGTTGGCCCACGTCGGCGATCAGGAGGATCTGCACGACGTTATCAACATGATGATCGGCGAATTGAACGCTTCGCACACCGGCATCAGCGCCGGCGGTCGCGGCGGTCGAATGCGCGACGGCAGCGGCGATCAAACGCGCTATCCCGGCTTCGAGTTAGAGGCCGACCCCAGCGGCTTCTACAAGGTCGCGCATGTCTACAAAGATGGACCCGCCGATAAGGATTACGTCAAAATCAATCGCGGGGATTTCATCCTCGCCATTGATGGCCAGGACATCAAATCCGGCGACAATTACTGGAAGCTCTACACTACCGCTCCCGGCGATCGCTTGGAGTTCCTGGTCAACAAGAAGCCCGTCAAGGAGGGTGCTTGGTCGGCCAAGATCCGCCCGGTCAGCAGCATGCAGTATGCCAACCTCCAGTACGAACGCTGGGTCGCCGATCGCCGCAAGATGGTGAACAAACTGTCGAGCGGCACTATCGGTTATCTGCACATCCGGCAGATGAACGAATCGTCGCTGCGGCAGTTCGAGCGCGATTTGGCCATGATGACCGGCAAAAAGGCGTTGGTCATCGATCAGCGTTTCAATCCCGGCGGCGGCATCGATCAAGAGTTGTTGCAGATTTTGCAGCAGCGTCAGTATCAGTACACGCGCTCGCGCGATTCGGTGCAGGTAACGCGGCCGCTGCGCGGCTTCTTCGGCCCGATGGTGGTCATGGCCAACGAACGCTCCACCTCCGACGCCGAGGTGTTCCCCGACGGTTTCAAGACATTGAAGCTCGGTAAAGTCGTCGGTGTCACGACCTATGGGGCCGTCATCGGCACGGGATCGTACTCGCTGATGGACGGCTCGACGATCCGCACGCCGACAATCGGTTTGTGGAACGTCAACAACACCAATCTGGAGAACTACGGCGTGCCGCCGGACGTGTACGTCGATAACACGCCGGATGATTTTCTCAAGGGCCGCGATGCTCAGATCGAGAAGGCCGTGGAATCGCTCAAGGAGGAGATGACGAAGAAGAAGTAAGGACGAACAGACATTATTTATTCTTGCCAGCCCGCAGCGCCAGCAAGGGACGCCCTTGCTGGCGCGGCGGGCTGGCAGGGTTTCGGAAAAGATCCATGTCGGCTCGTGGCGTTCATTTTGCTCTCACCCCTGCACAAAGTCGGACGCTTCGGGCGGCAAAGTCGGCTCGTCATCTTATGCCTCTGGTTGAACAGATCGAGGCCGCCTGGGAGAAACCGTTTGTTGTTGAGACGGACAAAGCCTGGGACGCGATTCACCGTTGCCTCACGGACGGTTCGTTGTTGTATGTGAGTGGTGAAGATCCCTTGAACCACTGTATTTGCGGCGGTCGCCAATTACATCGGGGCCGAAACTACACGGTTTCCTTCGTTTCAATTCGGCAAGTGAAGGATGTAGCAGAAGCGCTCGATAAGATTACCAAGAGATGGATGCGGAAGCGGTACACTCTCATCGATCCTGAAGAGTACGAGTTCGAGTGGGGAGAAGAGGACTTCGGATACGTGTGGGAGAACTTCTTGGACTTGCGCCGCTTCTACAGGAAAGCCGCGGCGGCGGGTCGCGCCGTGATTTTCACGGTAGACTGCTGAGGTAAGATGAAAGCCTACGATCCCCTTAAGACTGCCCAAGAATTCATCGACAAGGGGGTTCTCCAATGGCCGTAGTTCGCAAGCTCAAGAAGATTCTGCAAGAACGCTTTCCACCCCCGGACAAGGTGGACCTCCGCGATGAAGACAGGATCATCGGCGTCGTCACCTCGAAACGCTTTCGCCGCCTGGACACCATGCAACGGCAGAACCTCATCCACGACATCCTGGCGACACACCTGACCGAGGAGGAACGGCGGCACGTCCTCTTAATCGTTGCCGTTACCCCCGAAGAGGAAGCTGCCAGCGCCGATGTCGAAGACGAGTAACGATTTGACAATCCGGCGAGAAAAACTATTCTTGATTGAACTTTTGGGAGACGCCCCTCAAGCTGGCGGCATCCCGTCCGCATTCGCTTCCGCCGACTCGACTCCCGTTCTCCCGGTTCTTGGTGTACGCGCTGGCCTTTGCCGTTCCTAAGCCGGCGCGTCCGTGTTCCGTCGATCCGGGATGGCCTCCCCAGCGTTTTGCGAGACATTCACCATGCCGGCGCCTGCGACCATCGATGCCTTTATGCAAGTGCTGGAAAAGTCCAGCCTGGTGGAAGCGGAGCGTCTGCGGCTATTCTTGCAGCAAGCCGCCGGCCTTTCTTCATCGCCGCGCAAGTTGGCCGCGCGTCTGGTGGCAGTCGGGCTATTGACGCAGTTTCAGGCCGAGCAGCTGCTCTTGGGCAAGCATCGCGGCTACACCCTCGGCAAGTATCGCATCCTCGAACGCATCGGCACCGGCGGCCACAGCACCGTTTACCTCGGCGAACATCTGATGGTCAAGCGGCGCGTTGCCATCAAAGTGTTGCCGACCGCTCGCTCGGAGAATCCCGCCGCGCTGGCCCGTTTCTACCGCGAGGCGCGGGCCGCCGGAGCGCTCGATCATCCCAATCTGGTCAAAGCCCACGATGTCGATAGGGACAACGGCTTGCACTTCCTCGTCATGGAGTACGTGGACGGCTCTAGTTTGCAGCAAATCGTCGCTCGCTTCGGGCCGCTGCCGATCGAGCGGTCGGCCCACTACATCCGGCAAGCGGCGGAGGGTCTGCAAGCGGCGCACGCTTCCGGCTTGGTGCATCGCGATGTCAAGCCGGCCAATATCCTCCTCGATCGCCGCGGCGTTATCCGCGTTCTCGATCTGGGATTGGCGCGCTTCTTCTGCGACGATGAAGATCCTTTGACGTTGAAATTCGACAGCAACAATGTGCTGGGCACGGCGGATTACGTAGCGCCGGAGCAGGCGCTAAACAGTCACGAGGTCGATAGCCGCGCCGACATTTACAGCCTGGGCGCGACGTTTTATTTCCTGTTGGCGGGCCGGCCATTGTTCCCGGAAGGGCAGATCACGCACAAGCTGATTTGGCATCAGACGCGCCAACCGACGCCGCTGCGGCAACTCCGTGCCGAGATACCGGCAGAACTGGCCGCCGTCGTCGAGCGCATGATTGACAAAGAACCGCCGCGGCGCTATCAGACGGCGGCGGAGGTGGTCGAGGCGCTGCTGCCGTGGACGGCGACGCCGCTGCCGCCGCCGGTCGCCGAAGAGATGCCGCGCCTCAGTCCGGCCGCGCGCGCCGCTCTCGTCGCCGATGCCGATTCCGGTTCCAACATCGCCGCCGCTGGGAAGGGTGGAAGGGCAGTTCCACCCTCCGTCCTCCAGCCCTCGCGGCCGCGGATGATGGCGGAAATAGCGACACCGATTTTCGTGGCCGGCGAGATCGACACCGACAGCGGCGACAGCGCGTCGGCCGCGCCGGCACCGGCTCCCTGCGCCGTTTGCGGCTCCACGGCTCACGCCAAGCCGGCTGCGTCTGTCCAACAGCGCCTTCTCTCGTCGATCCTACTTCTGCTGCTGGGCGTGTTCACCGGCACGGGCCTCCGCATGGCGACCCATCGGGACATCGCCGAATCTCCGCAAGGATTGCCAGAGGCGATTGATCCGCCGAAGGACCGACGGATCGAGGAACGGCCGCTACCGGACGCGGCCCGCGCGCCGGATGGCAAACCTTCCGCCGAACAACCTCAGCACGAATAAACTTCCTCCGCCGGGCACGCCATCTGCCATTCGGTCGTGAATTCCGTCTCTTTCTCCGGGATGCTCTCGCGCAGCGCGCGGACGGCGATCCCGATCGATCAGCGTTTGCAGCAAGTCGGCCAAGGCGTCGAAGTCCTGGACCAACCGCTGGAGGTTCGGATCGTGGATGAGAGTTTGGTCCTGCATGGCTGCCTCCGAGTTTGACAAATCGACGGAGAAGGGGACGAGACGGCCTTGCCCAAGGGAGCATGAGCCGCCGCGGCGATCCCCGCTGTGCCGATCTCTGTCGATCTCTATTTGTGAATGGCGACGTACTATGACTCTGCCGGAAATGAGGAGGGAATAATCCTCCGTCAAAAGAGATTGTAACCCCTCAACCGCGAGATGCAATCATTTTTTCAACTTTTTCATCCAAGAAAGGAAGCCGGGCGTCGGCAAACGTCGTTTCGCGCGGAGACAGTCTCCCCTGTCCGCGCTCGGAGTAAGTGTAATCTTTGGGATCGAATGTAATCACCTCAGTTAACGATCCTTTACACTTTCCTCGGCTTATTTCTCCTCTCTCTCTCCGATCATCCTTGTTAGGTGTTTTTCGCAACAACATATCGGAAAAGAACTTCTGTCATAACCACACCCGACGTGATAAGGTGTGCCGCTTCATCTCGATGCGAAGGCGGCATCTGGCATGTCAAATGCAATCGAGGAGAATTGCTCACCTTGACGGGAAACGTGAGCAGCGAAGACTGTTGCTTCTATCTATCCCGTAACCATCGAGTGCTGAGGACGGCTGGCTTGGGTCGTTTCCTCCTTTCGGGGTATTTTCACCATGCAATCCACCATTCGACCGACCCTGCAATCGCTGCGAACTCTGCCGACGCTGCATCAAGTCTCGGAATCCTGGGGCCGCTTGGAACTCAAACTGGAGACCGAAGACACGCGCTACTGGATCACCACCGAGGGCGTGCCGCAGAAGACCAGCGGTACGCCCATCAATTACGTCATCAATTACGTCACCGTCGAGAAACTCACCGAAGATGGCAACTGGGATCTCAAGGCCGTCTACAGTCCCGAAGCCTGGAAGCTGTCACAGGCGTTCGATTATTGCCAGATTCTCTACCAGGAAATGAATCGCATCAACGCTACCCTGGAAACGAACTTTTCCTGGGCCTTGGTCGAGGAGCGCGACAGCGTGCAGGCCGAGTTGGAAACGGTCAACAAGATCATTTTCGAGTTGTCCGACAAGGTTCGCGCACGCTCCTGAGCATTCTCGCCCTCGCCCCTCACCTCTTCTGTTCCGCGCCTGCGGAAACCGCCGCTCGCCACAGATCGGATCGTTGCGTGTTCAGGCTGCCCAGCCTGTACTCACGATAATCCGGTCTGTATACTTGCGTAGGCGCGTTACCGCAGCCGGGGTGGTGGAATTTGGTATACACGTGGGTTTTAGGAGCCCATGGTCGAAAGACCGTGCGGGTTCGAGTCCCGCCCTCGGCATTAGCGGTCTTTTAAGTGTCTTTTGGTGATCTTCCCGCATGTCGTCCGTTTTGGCTCCTCCCTCGATTCCCCTGCCGCTGCTCATCACCGGCATTTCCGGCGTGGCCGGCTACAACGCCTTGCCGTATTTCCAAAGCCGTCATCCCGGACAGGTCATCGGCATTCGGCCAACGCAAACTTGGCAGCTCGTCGGTCCCGACATCGTCGCCGTGGACACGCAGGATCGTGATGCCGTGTTCGAGTTGTTCCGCGTCCACGGCTTCCGCGCCGTCCTCAACTGTACCGGCAATTGCGCCCTCAAGTCGTGCGAACTCGATCCGGCGATGGCCTGGCGCACCAACGTCGTCAGTGCCGTCAATCTCGTCGCTGCCGCCCGCGCCTTCGGCGCGCGCCTCGTTCATCTGTCGTCGGACCTCGTGTTCTCCGGCGACGGCGACGGCGGCTACGTCGAGACGGATGCGGTCGATCCAGTGACGGTTTACGGTCGGACGATGGCGGAGGGTGAGCAGGTGGTGCGGCACACGGACCCGCAAGCGGCGATCCTGCGTATCTCATTGCCGATGGGTCCGAGTTTCAATCGTCACGCCGGCGCCATCGACTGGATTGGATCGCGTTTCCGCCACGGCCGACCGGCGACGCTGTACTTCGACGAAGTGCGTTCCTGCACTTACACGGACGATCTCAACCGCGTTTTCGAGTTGTTTCTGGCGGGGGGGCAATCGGGCCTCTTCCATGCGGGCGGCCCGCGTCCTTTGACGCTTTATCAGATCGCTCAAATCGTCAATCGCGTTGGCGGCTATGATCCGCATTTACTCAAGGGTTGTCCGCGCCGCGCCGCCGGACCAATGCCGCCGCGCGCGGCAACGTCCGCATGAATAGCGATAAACTCATTGACGTTCTCGGCTATAATCCTTTTCAGCCCTGGCCGGTGGGCGAGGAGTTGGTTCCCACGGATCGCCAGTGGCACTTTCAGCGTCCGGCAGGCGAACATGGCTCATTCGATTGGCTGGCGGCGCGATTGTATAGCTACCCCTCGCAGCGCCGCGCTATCTGATACACTTCAACCATTTGTTCGCCGCCGTGGGCCGGATTACCAATCAACCGTTGGCCCTGTAGATCGACGACGAAATCGAGACTCTCCAGAGGAATTTGACCGATCAGCGCTGGACAATCATCGGGAAGTTCGAGTACGTCTCCTCGCCAGACGCGGCCCTGCACCGTCAATTTCACCGTCCCGCACATCCGGAGCATAGCCGGACCACCGCTCGTTCGCGCGGGGCGAACATCGAAAGCATGCAGCCCTAGTTGAGCGATCAACCGCTTCGGCAGCGACAGAGTACTCGCGCCGGAATCCACAAGAGCGTCGGTCACTTCGACGGAACGGACTTGCTCCGGCTTGAGTGCCCCTTTACTCACGGCAAACAAATCTTCCAAGTTCTCGATTTTAGCTGTCACCAGAACCTTGCCCATTATCTTCTCCATCGGATGCCTCGCGCCGGAAAGAGAAAAGGTCAAGACCATGTTTACTCAATGGTATTGATTGTAACCCCTCTCATGTGCGGCCGCGAGAGGAGCAAATCGTCGTCTTCCGTCCGCATGCCCTGCGCCACGGCTACAGCCCCGCAAGCGAGCAACAAAGCCGCCAAGCCGCAGAGTAGACCGCGTTGCCACCCCGCCCACTTCCGTATGCCGGGCAGCAAGCCGAGACTGCCGCTCAGCGCCGCTGCGGCGAGGAGCAGCAGGGTCGTTAGCGGCGGCGGTTCGTAACTGTAGAAAGAGCTTATCAACCACAATCCCGGCAGAATCACCACGACCGGCGCCATCGCCAGGACCATCGGAGGATTGCAGGCGGCGCGGAGCAGGATCGGTAGCAGCGTTGCGGCGAAGACACCGGCCAATTGGGTCAACTTCAGACTGTGCCCAGCGTACAGCACGGCGGCGCTGCACAGGGATACGATCAATAGAATCAGCGGCAGCAGCGCACCGGGCAGACGATGAGCCGCGAACGCCAGCACGCCCCAGAAGATCAGGCCGGATAATCCTAAGCCGGTCAGCCATGCACCGGCTTCCAGGCGATTGGCTTGCTGGCGAATCGATGGCGGCAACAAAAACCACACCACCGCCAACCACAAAACCGCGCGCGGCATCCAACGCAGCCAACGCGGACAAGATCGCCAATCGTCGAGAAAAGCGAAGACAACCGCGGCGAGTACGAGATACCATAGGCGATCCGCCGCCTCGCGCGGCGGGAAGGGACGCCAGCCTTCAATGCCGATATGGCCGACGGCATAACCCAGACCGACCGCCGCCGCCAGCGGCCAACTGGCCATCGTGCGTCGCCACAACGGCCAACTCACCAACAATACAACGGTACTCGTCAGGGCGGGGACAAGAACCCCATAAAAGATCATCCAAATGCGTAAAGAGGAATTGTCCGTGTCGAAGGGCAAGCGAAAACCTCGGCGGAATTGTTGCCAGCCCGTAGCGCCAGCAAGGGCGTCCCTTGCTTGCGCTACGGGCTGGCAAAAAGAGATTATTGAACGCCTTCCATCGCCACGATGATGCGGACCTCATCGCTGACCAGGGGGATGCCGAACTTCATACCGAAGTCGCTGCGCTTAATGGTGAACGTCGTCTCCCAGCCGCTGCGCGGTTTGCCGCTGCGCAGGATCCTTGGCGGTGCCGATGCGCTCCAGCTTCACCGTCACCTGTTTGCTAACGCCGTGGATAGTCAAATCGCCGGTCACTTCGTAGTTCTTTTCGTCGCTGGCCTTCATGCTCGTCGCCTTGAAGCTCATGGTGGCGAACTCCTTGGCGTTGAAGAAATCCGGTCCCTTGAGATGCTTATCACGGTCGGCATTGGCGGTATCGAGGCTATCGATCGGAACCTCCATCTCCAGCTTGCAATCGGCCGGCGTCTTCTCGTCGAAAGAGAAGGAGCCGGAAAATCGATTAAAGCGACCGTAAATATAGCCTGCGTCCAGGTGTTTCACACGGAACAACAGCGACGAATGAACGGGATCGATGGTGAACGTCTCGGCCGCCCGCACGGAGGAGGAGCCGGCGAAGAGAACCAAGGCGGAGAAGACGAGAAGGCCGCGCAAACGCATGACGAACTCCTTTCGGTGACTAGGGGAATACTCCCCAATGGCTGTATTCGTTCGTTAGACGAGCGAAGGGGCGAGCCTATTCAATTTAGCGATTGCCGATGGCGGCGGCAGTCCGGAAACTAACGGTGGCGTCGCGGATTCTCTTTGAACCTTGGCGGTGGGGTCGGCATGAAATACGTCATTGTCATCCCGGACGGTTGTGCGGATGAGGCGCAGGAATCGCTGGGCGGCAAAACGCCGCTGCAAGCGGCCGACAAACCGAACATGGATCGCATCGCTCGGCTGGGCGTGGTGGGCCGCTCCAACAATGTGCCGCCGCCGCTGACACCGGCCAGCGACGTGGCGACCTTGAGCCTGTTCGGCTACGATCCACTCGTTGTCTACACCGGCCGCGCGCCGTTGGAAACGGCGGCGATGGGCATTCCGCTCGGCCGCGACGACTGGGCCATTCGCTGCAATCTCGTCCACGTCGAGAACGAGTGCATGCGCGATTTCACGGCCGGCCACATCTCCAGCGAAGAGGGCCGAGCGCTCCTCGAAGCGCTGCAAGCGGCGCTGGGCGATGCGCAATTGGAATTTCATCCCGGCGTCAGCTATCGCAACATTCTCGTTTATCGCCCCTCTCGCGGCACATCGGCGCCCTTCTCGGAGCAGACGAAGACGCAGCCGCCCCATGACGTGCCGGATCGTCCCATCGACGATCATTTACCCAAAGGCCCCGGAAGCGATCTGTTAAGGAGCTTAATGGAGCGCAGCCGCTCGATCTTGCGCGATCATCCGGTGAACCGGAAACGGCGGGATCAGCACAAGCGCGATGCGACGCAGATTTGGCTGTGGGGGCAAGGCCGCGCGCCGTCGTTGAAACCGTTCGCCGAGGTTTACGGCAAGCGCGGCGCGATCATCAGCGCCGTCGATCTGGTGCGCGGCGTCGGCGTGCTGCTGGGTTGGCAGCGCATCGACGTGATGGGCGCGACGGGTTATCTCGATACCGATTACGCCGCCAAGGGCCGTGCCGCCGTCGCCGCTCTGGGACAGCACGATCTGGTCTGCGTCCACGTCGAGGCACCGGATGAGGCATCGCACGAAGGGCGAGCCGATGCGAAAGTCAAGGCGCTGGAAGAAATCGATCGCCATATCGTCGGCCCTCTGCTGGAGGCGCTGCCGAAGCATGGGGAATGGCGCATTCTTGTATCGCCGGACCACCGCACACCACTACGAACGCGGGCGCATGCTTACGGCATGGTTCCGTTCGCCTTCGCCGGCTCAGGTGTGACGAGCAAGGGGCAGGCGTCTTACGATGAGATTATTGCAGACAAAAGCGATCTTGTTTTCGAGAGAGGACACGATTTAATGCGGCGATTCCTGGAATGAGAGGACAAAAGTTACGGCGATCGGTTAGCGACGCTTCGCAGAAGCGGTGCGGCGAACGACGCTTCTGCGAAGCGTCGCTAACCAGCGCCTTTTACCATGCGGGACTCCGAAACATGGCTTCGCCATCACTTGTCCGGCTTCACCGGCGCTCCCGGCACCGGCGGTTGATATTGCAACAACCGTTCGCCGCTCCGCCGCGCACTCGGCCGCAAACTGCCGATCACCAGCGCGACATTGTTTTTCAGCACTTCATCGAGATTCGGCTTAGCATACAGTTCGGCAATCCCGCGCATTTGTTCGCCTGTCAACAGCGGACTGAACTGCTGGATATTTCGCACCAAGGCGTTGGCCGCCGCGATGCGCACGGCGTTGGAGCGCTTATCGTCGGCCAGCACATTGACCAGCACGGTTTGCGCTTCCTCGCCCTTGAGCCGGGCGGCGATTTCAATGGCGAAGCCCTGTCCCTTCGGCGTTAGTTTGCTCGGTGCGCGCAGCGCCTCCAGGACGGTCGGGACCGGCCGGCGTCACATCGTAGCCGGCGATCTCGCCGCGCGCCAGGCGGGCGAGGTTCTCGATCGAACGCTCGGCGTAATCCTTCATCTCCTTGGCCGACAGCGCCGGATTGGCCGGATCGCCGAGGCGCGACTGAATGAGCGGTTGCAAAGCTCGGCCATCGACGGCGAGCACGGCCGGAAGCACGGTGATATTCGGCCAACTCGCCGTGTAGCGGCGCAGTTTCTCCTCACCGCG
The DNA here is from genome assembly GCA_963835245.1 of uncultured Planctomycetota bacterium. GTDB lineage: Bacteria > Planctomycetota > Planctomycetia > Gemmatales > Gemmataceae > JAJPHU01. The sequence continues at coordinate 226,875 of CAWIEZ010000007.1, read as the reverse complement.
AGCGGCGTCGCGGAGCAAGAGTTCTCGTTGCGTCGGATCGGCGGGCAGACGGCCCCAAGCATCCGTGCGCGGCGGCGCGGCCGTCAGCAGAATGGGCAAGCGACTGGCGAAGCGATCGGCGCGGAGTTGTCCCAGCAATTGGGGCAGGCCGGGATTGGGCAGTTCTTCCTCGAAAAGCAGCAGAGCGATGTCGGACGCTTGGCCGAGACGCTGCATCATTTCGCGGCCGCTGCCGGCGGCGACGGCCTCAAAGCCGGCGGCGGCGACGGCGGCGGCGATGCGGTTGCGCACGTCTTCGTTGAAGAAGCCGATTAGCACCTTGGGCCGCTGACGCAGCTCCGGCTCGGCGGCGAGAGCGCGGCGCAGCACCTCAACGACGCGCATCGCCATCAAGCTGGCCGCCGAGTCAGGGATTTGCAAGAGTGCTTCCGCCGCCGCCATCTCCACGCGGCGATCGGGATAGTACAGCGCCCGCACCAACGGCGGTTGACCCCGGCCCATCGGCCGCACGGCACGCATTTCCTTGCGCGCTCCCAGATCGCGCACGGCGCCGAGAATCACCGATATGCGATGCTCTTCCAGAGCGCGTTCCAGCACGGCATTGACGAGAGCAGGCTGCACGCTGCCGAGGAGATCGTGGACCTTTGGAGCGGCGCGTTCCAGCGATTTATCCAGGCCGGCGTTGGACTGCGTTTTGTCGAGGATCAGGCTGAGCAGCACCACTTGGGCCGGCGCGTAAGCGGGATCGATCAGCAATGCCTGGCTGGCGAAACGCACGCCGTAGTATTCCTCCGCCTTGTCGGCGCTGATGGCCGGAGCGCCCGGCCAACCTTGGACGACGTGCTGGCCGTCCCAGCGCCAAACCGCGGCCGCTTTGGCGTCGGCGAACGGGACGCGATGCAAATAATAGCGCTCGGCCAAGCGCGTTAACTCGACGATGGCCGGCGGCAGCTTGCCGGCCGGCGTCTCCAGGAAATAAGCCAGCGCCGCCGTGGCCTGACGCCGCACCTCCTCCGGTTGCGACGACGAGCCGGCCAAAAACCACAGATTCGGCACGACCTCGCGGTGGATTTGCTGCGCGGCGCGGGCCGTGTAGCGCCGCATGAAAATATGGATTAAATCGATCTGCAATCGTGGTATATTGCTATCCAGAGCGGCAACCATCGGCTCAAGGGTATCCGGTCCTAGCTTGAGCAGGGCGTCGAGGTAGCGGACGCGCTCACCGGCTTCCGCGCGTTGCAATTCATCGATCAAGTAGGGCACGACGAAGGCGCCGGACTTGGCCAACTCCTTCATGGCGTAGGCGTTTTCTTCCGGGCTGGCCGTGAGGTTTTTAATGTAGCGCTGGATGCGAACGGGATCGCGGCGGACTTTGTTGACCGCATCGGTGACGCGCTGGATGAGCTGTTCGACGTTGGCCAGTGCTTCCTTGTTGGTCTTGGGATCGTCGGACCAGCGGCGGACGTTGCGCAGCCGCAGGAAAGCGGCGACGCCCACGTCGTCGGCCAGTTTGACGAGATCGGCGTCGGCCGGTTTGAAATTAATCAGGTTGCGCAGATGGACGGCGGCCAAGTCGTACTTGCCGACATCGATCTCGAACTGCATGGCGTTCCAGTATTCGGCGGTGTTGGTCGGCCTCTTGAAAAAACGGCGATAGTCGTCGTCGTCCTCTTGCCGAGGAGGAGCGCCGGGTTGTTTGGGTTTTCCCTTGTCTTGGGCCGCCGTTTGCGTCAGAAAGACGATCATCACGAACAGAGCCAGGCAAAGATGCAAGAGACGGGAGCGCATGATGGGCCTCTTTTGGAATCGCGGAAAATGATTTGTTTAGCCGCGACCCGAAGGGGAGCGCGATCGCGCTCCCCTTCGGGTCGCGGCTAAACAAGAAATCATCGTTCAACTTCCATTTCGGGTCGAATCGAGATCTTCATAGGTCTCGCGGCGACGGATCAGGCGATGCCGGCCGCCGTCCACCAACACCTCGGCGGCGCGCGGCCGGCTGTTGTAATTGGAACTCATGGCCATGCCGTATGCGCCGGCGCTGAACGTCGCCAGAACGTCGCCGCGCTTCAGGATTGGCAAACGTCGCTCTTTGGCCAGGAAATCGCCGGATTCGCACACCGGGCCGACGACATCTTGCTTGAGCGTGTTGGCAATGTCGGCCTCGTAATCGTCCGGCGGAGCCGGCATCCCCTCCGGCGGCTCCGCCGGCCAGATGCGGTGGAACGAGTCGTACAATGTCGGACGAATCAGATCGTTCATGGCGGCGTCTTGAATGAGGAAGTGCTTGCCGCCCGATTCCTTGGTGAACAGCACACGGCTGACGAGGATGCCGGCGTTGCCGACGATGAAACGGCCTGGCTCCAACACGAGCCGGCACTTGGCTTTTTGCACGGCCGGCACAATAACCTCAGCGAACGCTTGCGCCGGCTGCGCTTCTTGCTTGCGGTAGTGGATGCCGAAACCGCCGCCCATGTTCAAGACTTCAATCGGATGTCCCTGCTGACGCAGTCGTTCGATCAGCACCAACCCCTTGGCCACGCCTTCCTGATAGGGTTTCGTGCTGAGAATCGGCGAGCCGAGGTGCATGTGCAGACCGATGACGCGAACGTGTGGATTGCCGACGACGCCGCGTGCCACGTCGAGAATGGTGTCGATGTCGAGACCGAATTTGACGCCCTTGACGCTGGTATCGGTCTTGGCGTGCGTCTTGGGCGGAAGATCGGGATTGACGCGCAGCGCGACACCGGCGGCTTTGCCGGCGCCGCGCGCCACCGCGGCGAGATTGTGTAACTCCGCTTCGCTCTCGACATTGAACAGAAAAACGTCATTCTCCAGGGCGTAGCGAATCTCCGGATCGGTCTTGCCGACGCCGGCAAAGACGATCTTGTCGCCGCGCCCGCCAGCCTTGAGGGCGCGATACAATTCGCCGCCGCTGGTCACGTCGAAGCCGGCGCCAGACTCGCTCAAAAGACGACACAGGTGTAAATTGCCATTGGTCTTGATGCTATAGCAAATCAGCGGATCGACCGCCGCGAACGCTTTTTGTAACTGGCCGAGATGGTGTAGCAGCGTCGCCTTGCTGTAAACGAACAGCGGCGTACCGTACACGTCGGCGAGTTGGCGGATTGGTACGTCTTCGCAGTAAAGAATGCGGTTGCGGTAGTTGAAATAATCCATCGAACGACCAGCCCTTCTGTGATATTACCGACAATTTATGTATCTTACTCACTTGAATCCCCGCCCCAGTTTTCGCGGCGGCTTGGTTTCGCCGTTTACCACATAGGTATCCGGCGAGAGCGCTCGAAAATGGATGCGCCTACCCCAAACGATATAATAATGGTCCTCCATAGCGTTTCGCTGCTGACACCAAGACTTCGCAACTCTTCAAGCGATAGTTCTTTGCCTGCCTTGGCCAGACGAGCGACTGCCTCCGTGAGTTCCCTCGACGCCGGCGAAGACCAGCCGTCATACGGACAGGACTCGCCCATAAAATAATGCCCGGAATTGCAGCGACAATAGGCTCGTATGGTTGGGGACATGATAACCTGCCAAGTCATGCCAACCGCTGTCTCCACAGGGCGATTTGGCCAGCCACTTCCGCCGGCGCCGTTGATCCGGTGCTTTGGAAAGCGGCTAGGGCGTTGGCGACGCCTAATATCTTGTATACCCCGGCGCTCAGTCCGGGCGCACACTTTCGTAGACATCGGCCGGCAATTCCGCGAGACGGCAGCGGCGTTCCTCACACAGACGCACCAATTTGCCAACCGCCTCGTGCGCCGCGCGCATCGGCACACCTTGCGCGATGCAAAACTCCATCAACGTCGTCGCATCGAGATAGCCGTCTTCCAGCCGAGCGGCGATGGCGTCGGCACGGAATCGACTCTCGCGCACCAGAGCGGCGGCCAACTCCAACGAAGCCGACACCGTATCGTGGGCGTCGAAGAGGGCGCCTTTGTCCTCCTGCAAATCTCGATTGTACGCTAGCGGCAGCCCCTTCACCAGTATCATCAACTGCTGCAAATCCGCCACCACGCGCGCCGCCTTGCCGCGGATCAACTCCAGAACGTCCGGGTTCTTCTTGTGCGGCATGATGCTGGAGCCGGTGCAGAAAGCGTCCGGCAGATCGAGAAAGCCGAACTCCGTCGTCGTCCACAGCACCCATTCCTCGGCCCAACCGCTCAGGTGCAGCGCGATGACCGAGAGATCGAAGACATATTCGAGTAGGAAATCGCGGTCGCTGGAGACATCGAGACTGTTGGCGGCCAGAGCGTCGAAGCCGAGTTGACGGCGAACGCTGTCGCGGTCGATGGGCAGAGACGTGCCGGCCAGAGCGGCGGCGCCGAGCGGCAGGACGTTGACGCGCTTGCGGCAATCGGTCAAGCGATCGCGGTCGCGCTGATATTTCTCGACGTAAGCGAGGAAGTAATGGGCGGCCAGCACCGGCTGGGCGCGCTGCAAGTGCGTGTAGCCGGGCAGCACCAGTTCGCGGTTCTGCTCAGCGGCGGCGAGCAGAGCGCGTTGCAGTTCGTGCAAACGCTCCTCGAGGGTATCGAGAGCATCGCGCACCCAGAGTTTAACGTCGGTGACGACTTGATCGTTGCGGCTGCGGCCGGTGTGCAGTTTGCGGCCCACGTCGCCCAGACGCTCGATCAAGGCGCGTTCGACGTGCGTGTGAATGTCTTCGAGTTGAATGGAGAAAACGAAGTTGCCGCCTTCGATGTCGGCGGCGATGGCGTCGAGTGTGGCGGCGATGGACGCGGCCTCCTCGGCGGTCAGTAGGCCGACCTCGGCGAGCATACGGGCGTGGGCCTGGCTGGCGCGGATGTCGTGCCGATAGAGACGGCGATCGAGGCTGATAGATTCGGTGAAGGCTTCGACGCGATTATCGGTTTCGCCGCTGAAGCGGCCGCCCCAGGTCTTTTGACTCATGGCGATTCTCTGCTCCCGTTGCCGCGCGGAGTTCCCTGACTCATGCTACGGGCGCAGAGTGGAGTGAGCAACTGCCACTATCAAGCGGAGGCAAGCAGCGAATACGAGCAGGCAGGCCGTGAAACCGGCGACGAACAGCAACAAGCGCGTCTCGTTGAAGAACAATCCCTGCACCAGCGGCCCAATCCAATACCAACCAAACCATACCCCAACGACCGCCAACGCCAGCCAAACGGCGAACGATGCCTGCCTTCTGCCCTCCATCCATTGCCGCATCGCCGCCATCATTCCCGGAACTAGAGCGAGCCAAGCGGCAACCACAATCGGCTGCCAACCCAGAAATCCGCCGGCGATCATCAATAAACTCATCTCGGTCCCGCCGATTGCGCACGCACCGGCGCCGGCGTTGAAAAGTAGGCGGATCAGTCCTGTTAGGACCGCTCCGGCGAACACGCCGGCCAAGCCGGTCGCCAACCCCAGCGCACGGCTGCCCGGTGCAATCCAGGGCGGCAGCGGTCCCCAGACCGGCCACGGATACAGGCCGGTGCGCGGCGTCACGTCTCCCATAAACCAGGGGCCAGCGGCGGGCATGGCGCCGACGTGCGGTCCCCACGCATAGGGTTTGTTTTCCCAGCCCAGGGGTCTCACCCTCTCGGCAGGATCAACGACGGCCCTCGACGGCGGATCGGGCCACGGCCAGGGAAACAGCAGCGAGGCCAGAAGTCCCAGCAAAATGCCCCACCGCGTCACGGAGAAGGGCACGCGATGATGCTCCCACGTCGCACATCACCGCCACGATGAGGAAGCAAACCAACAGAGCGTGGAAGACGAATACCAACCATAGTTGGGCATCGAACACGCGGTTCAAAACACCTTCGTAATCGTTTTCATACCAGGACCACACCTCGAAATGATGGATGTTGCGGGCGATGGCGAAGTGATAGATCAGCACGAACAGGAAGCCGGTCAGCAATTCGATCCAGAAATAGCGCATGGAGAACGGTGCGCCGCAGTCGCGGCAGCGTCCGCGCAGCAGCCAATAGCTAAGAAGCGGGATATTGTCGCGCGAACGGATAGGTTTGTGACAATGGCCGCAGCACGAGGCGGGACGGATCAAACTGCGGCCTTGCGGCAGACGGACGATGCAGACGTTGAGGAAACTGCCGACAGCGCTGCCCAGCAGGAACAGCATGACGAACAGAAACGCGATCCAGGCGGCAACGAGCATGTCCTCACTGTAAAACAGAACCGGCAGGCTCGCAAGAGATGGGATCGTGGCTTCTACCCGGCAGCTAACGCAGCCGATTCGCCGGCGAACCGGCTGCGTTAGCTGCCGGGTGGAGGCCGACCGCCGGCAGGCACGCTCCATCTACCTTCACGGATTGCTGGACAAGCTATCTTACGGTATACTTTACCACTATCCCTCACCAGCTTTCGGGGTCTACGATAGCCCCCGCGCGCGAGCGAGCGTCCGCGCCGGGAGTTTTCGTTTGCAGGGATTACGCTTCACCGGACGGTTCGGATGCCGTTTCGGCGACACGATGGGCAACGACGCTTTTGGGAGAAGTCTTCATGCCAGTTCTTCAGGAATCCGCTCCGCACACCATCGATACCACCGTTCTGCTGACCGCTCTGACGGCACTGAAAAAAGGCGATTTCACCGTCCGCTTGCCGGGAGACTGGATCGGACTTAGCGGCAAAGTGGCCGACACCTTCAACGAAGTCGTCGAACTGAATCAGCGCATGGCCCGCGAACTGGATCGTCTCAGCCGCGTCGTCGGCAAGGAAGGACGCATCGCGCAACGGGCGTCGCTGGGCGACGTGCGCGGCTCGTGGTCGGACGCCATCAACTCCGTCAACGATCTCGTCGGCGATCTCGTCCATCCCACCAGCGAGACGGCGCGCGTCATCGGCGCCGTCGCCCAGGGCGACCTGTCGCAGACAATGGCGCTGGAGATCGGCGATCGGCCGCTCCAGGGCGAGTTCCTGCGCACCGCCAAAACCATTAACAAAATGGTCGATCAGCTCGGTTCGTTCGCCTCGGAAGTGACGCGCGTGGCCCGCGAGGTCGGCACCGAAGGCAAGCTCGGCGGACAGGCGCAAGTCAAGGGCGTGGCCGGCACCTGGAAGGATCTCACCGATAGCGTCAACTCGATGGCTGGCAACCTCACCGGACAGGTGCGCAACATCGCCGAAGTTACCACCGCCGTCGCCAACGGCGATCTATCGAAAAAAATTACCGTCGATGTCAAAGGCGAGTTTTTGGAACTCAAGGGCACCATCAATACGATGGTCGATCAATTGCGTTCGTTCGCTTCGGAAGTGACGCGCGTGGCGCGGGAAGTCGGCACCGAAGGCAAACTCGGCGGGCAAGCGCGTGTGGAAGGCGTGTCGGGCACCTGGAAGGATCTGACCGATAGCGTCAACTTTATGGCCGGCAACCTGACCGCCCAAGTACGCAACATCGCCGCCGTCACCACCGCCGTCGCCAACGGCGACCTATCGAAAAAAATCACCGTCGATGTCAAAGGCGAGATTCTGGAGCTGAAAAATACCGTTAATACGATGGTCGATCAGCTTAGTTCGTTCGCGGCGGAAGTGACTCGTGTGGCCCGCGAAGTCGGCACCGAAGGCATCCTCGGCGGCCAAGCGCAGGTCAAGGGCGTGGCGGGAACGTGGAAGGATCTGACCGACAGCGTCAACTTCATGGCCAGCAACCTGACGGCGCAAGTGCGCAACATCGCCGAAGTGACTACCGCCGTCGCCACCGGCGATCTATCGAAGAAAATCACCGTCGATGTCAAAGGCGAGATTCTCGAACTGAAAAACACCATCAATACGATGGTGGACCAACTGCGTTCGTTCGCGGCGGAAGTGACTCGTGTGGCGCGCGAGGTCGGCACCGAAGGCAAGCTCGGCGGACAAGCCGATGTGCGCGGCGTGGCCGGCACCTGGAAGGATCTGACCGATAGCGTCAACTTCATGGCCGGCAACCTGACCGCCCAAGTACGCAACATCGCCGCCGTCACCACCGCCGTCGCCAACGGCGACCTATCGAAAAAAATCACCGTCGATGTCCGCGGCGAAATCCTCGAACTGAAAGACACCATCAACACGATGGTCGATCAGCTCAGCTCGTTCGCGGCGGAAGTGACTCGTGTGGCGCGCGAGGTCGGCACCGAAGGCAAGCTCGGCGGACAAGCCGACGTCAAGGGCGTGGCGGGAACGTGGAAGGATCTCACCGATAACGTCAACCTGATGGCCGGCAACCTGACCGGGCAGGTGCGCAACATCGCCGAAGTTACCACCGCCGTCGCCAACGGCGATCTATCGAAGAAAATCACCGTCGATGTCAAAGGCGAGATTTTGGAGTTGAAAAATACCATCAACACGATGGTCGATCAGCTTAGTTCGTTCGCGGCGGAAGTGACTCGTGTGGCCCGCGAGGTCGGCACCGAAGGCAAGCTCGGCGGACAAGCCGACGTCAAGGGCGTGGCCGGCACCTGGAAAGATTTGACCGATAGCGTCAATTTCATGGCCGGCAACCTCACCAGTCAGGTGCGCAACATCGCCGACGTGACCAAAGCTGTCGCCGCCGGCGATTTGTCGAAGAAAATCACCGTGGACGTGAAAGGCGAAATCCTCGAATTGAAGAACACCATCAATACGATGGTCGATCAGCTTAGTTCGTTCGCGGCGGAAGTGACTCGTGTGGCGCGTGAGGTCGGCACCGAAGGCAAGCTCGGCGGACAGGCTGACGTGCGCGGCGTAGCCGGCACCTGGAAAGATCTGACCGACAGCGTCAACTTCATGGCCGGCAACCTGACGGCCCAAGTACGCAACATCGCCGAAGTGACGACCGCCGTCGCCAACGGCGATCTATCGAAAAAGATTACCGTCGATGTCAAAGGTGAGATTCTCGAATTGAAGAACACCATCAATACGATGGTGGATCAACTGCGTTCGTTCGCGGCGGAAGTGACTCGTGTGGCGCGTGAGGTCGGCACCGAAGGCAAACTCGGCGGACAAGCCGACGTGGAAGGCGTGTCCGGCACCTGGAAGGATCTGACCGACAATGTCAACTCGATGGCCGGCAACCTTACCGCTCAGGTGCGCAACATCGCCGCCGTCACCACCGTCGGTCGCCAACGGCGATCTCTCCAAAAAGATTACCGTCGATGTCCGCGGCGAGATTCTCGAACTGAAAGACACCATCAATACGATGGTCGATCAGTTGCGTTCGTTCGCCGCCGAAGTGACGCGCGTGGCCCGCGAGGTCGGCAGCGAAGGCCGACTCGGCGGGCAAGCGCGTGTGGAAGGCGTGTCCGGCACCTGGAAGGATCTTGACCGATAGCGTCAACTTCATGGCCGGCAACCTGACCGCCCAAGTACGCAACATCGCCGCCGTGACGACGGCCGTCGCCACCGGCGATCTGTCCAAGAAAATCACCGTCGATGTCAAGGGCGAGATTCTGGAGTTGAAAGACACCATCAATACGATGGTCGATCAGCTTAGTTCGTTCGCTTCGGAAGTGACGCGTGTGGCCCGCGAAGTCGGCACCGAAGGCAAGCTCGGCGGACAGGCGCAAGTCAACGGCGTGTCCGGCACCTGGAAGGATCTGACCGATAACGTCAACTTCATGGCCGGCAACCTGACCAGCCAGGTGCGCGGCATCGCCAAGGTGGTGACGGCGGTGGCCAATGGCGATCTCAAGCAAAAACTGACCGTCGATGCCAAGGGCGAAATCGCCGCCCTGTCCGACACCATCAACAGCATGATCGACACGCTGGCCACCTTCGCCGATCAGGTGACGTCGGTGGCCCGCGAAGTCGGCGTCGAGGGCAAGCTGGGCGGACAGGCCAAGGTGCCCGGCGCCGCCGGCACCTGGAAGGGCTTGACCGAGAACGTCAACCAGTTGGCCGCCAACCTGACCACGCAGGTCCGCGCCATCGCCGAGGTCGCCACCGCCGTCACCAAGGGCGACCTGACGCGCTCCATCACCGTCGAGGCGCTGGGCGAAGTCGCCGCCTTGAAGGACAACATCAACGAGATGATCCGCAACCTCAAGGACACGACGCTGAAAAACAGCGAGCAGGATTGGCTCAAAACCAACCTGGCGCGTTTCAGCCGTATGCTCCAGGGACAGCGCGATCTCAACGCGGTCGGCCGGCTCATCCTCTCCGAACTGGTGCCCGTCGTCGGCGCTCAGCAGGCCGTCTTCTACGTCCTGCCGCCCAGTCCGAAGGAAGACGAGCCGAAGCGCCTCAAGCTGTTGGCCAGCTACGCCGACCGCGGCTCCGTCCCCGGCCAAATCGGACGAGGGCGAAGGACTGGTCGGCCAATGCGCCGTCGAAACCAAGAAGATCCACATCACCAGCGCGCCGCCCGATTACATCCGTATCTCCTCCGGACTGGGCGAGGCGGCGCCGCAGAGCATCATCGTCCTGCCGGTGCTTTTCGAGAAGCAGCTCAAGGGCGTTCTCGAATTGGCCTCCTTCGAGCGCTTCAATCCGACGCATCAGGCGTTCCTCGACGAGTTGACCGAATCGATCGGCATCGTGCTCAACACCATCGAAGCCAACATGCGAACGGAAGGTCTGCTCAAGCAATCGCAGTCGCTGGCCCAGGAGCTTTCCAGCCGCGGCGAGGAATTGGAGAAGACCAACCAGGAACTGCAAGAAAAAGCCGGTCTGCTCGCCCATCAGAACCAGGAAGTCGAACGCAAGAACCAGGAAGTCGAGCAAGCGCGGCGCGCGCTGGAAGAGAAGGCCAAGCAGTTGGCCCTGACCTCCAAGTACAAATCCGAGTTCCTCGCCAACATGTCGCACGAGCTACGCACGCCGCTCAACAGTCTGCTCATCCTCTCCGATCAGTTGACCAAGAACCCGGAGGGCAATCTGACGTCGCGGCAGCGCGAATTCGCCAAGACCATCCACTCGTCCGGCAACGATCTGCTGATGCTCATTAACGACATTCTCGATCTGTCGAAGATCGAATCGGGCACGGTGGTTGTCGATGTCAGCGAACTGCGGCTGGACGAGCTGCGCGGCTACGTCGAGCGGACGTTCCGCCACGTCGCCGAGGCCAAGACCGTCGAGTTCCTCATCCGCATGGCGCCGGATCTGCCGCGTTCGATCTTCACCGACGCCAAGCGGTTGCAGCAGGTCATCAAGAACCTGTTGTCCAACGCCTTCAAGTTCACGCATCACGGCCAGGTGACGATGAACGTATCGGCGGTGGCGAGCGGCTGGAACGACGGACAACGAGGAGCTGAACCGAGCGCCGACGGTGCTGGCCTTCTCGGTGAGCGATACCGGCATCGGCATTCCGCCGGACAAGCAACAGATCATCTTCGAGGCGTTCCAGCAGGCCGACGGCTCGACCAGCCGCAAGTACGGCGGCACCGGCTTGGGTCTGGCCATCAGCCGCGAGTTGTCGCGCCTGTTGGGCGGCGAGATCCGCCTGATGAGCCGGCCCGGCCAAGGCAGCACGTTCACGCTGTATCTGCCGCAGGTGTATACGCCGCGCTCGGTTCGCAAGCCTGCCTCCGCCGTGGAACAGCCTGCCCCCATGCTTGTTCCCGTTTGCCGATGAACAAGTCCGGCAACGGCAGCGTGGACGGCAGCCCGCAGAAATCGTTATCGTACTGCCATCTCGACAGACATGCCCCAGGCACGTGGACGGAAGCGGAGCCGCTGCCCCGCCTGCTGATCAACGAGGTCGGCGACGATCGCGACCGCATCGAACCGGACGATCGGTGCTGCTGATCGTCGAGAACGATCTGGGCTTCGCGCGCGTCTTGCTGGAAACGGCCCGCGAGAAGGGGTTCAAGGGGTTGGTAACGTCGCTGGGCGCCGCCGCCTTGACCATGGCGCGCGAGTACAAACCGCATGCGCTGACGCTGGACATCTTCCTGCCCGACATCGATGGTTGGCGCGTGCTGGAACGCCTCAAAAACGATGTGGCCACGCGGCACATTGCCCGTATGCGTCATCTCCACCGACGAGGCGCGCGAACGGGCGTTGCTGTCCGGGGCGTTGGCCTTCATCGCCAAGCCCATCCCCAACACAGGAGACGATGGACGCCTTGATGGACGATTTGAAGGCGTTTCTACATCGCCAGCGGCGCAGCTTGCTCGTCGTCGAATCGGACGCGGCGCGGCGCGAGCGCATCGTGCAATGCGTGGCCGGCAGCGACATCGACGTGCTGACGGCCGGCGACGGCGCCGCCGCTCTGCAAATGATCCGCGATCGGCCCATCGATTGCCTGATCGTCGATCCGGCGGGGCCGGCGCTGGCACCGGCGGCGCTGGCCGAACAGCTGCCGCATCGACCCGGCGTCTGTCGTCTGCCCGTCATCGTCTACGCCGAGGGCGAAAGCGGCGACGGCGACGAGGGCGCCTGGAAAATGTTCCGCGACGTTCTGCCCGTTCGCCGCGTCTATTCGCCGGAACGACTGCTCGATCAAGCCGTTTTCTTCCTGCACCAAGATCTAACCAAGCTGCCGGAAGAGCAGCGGCGAATGTTGATGAACCTGCACACCTCCGACAAGGTGTTGGACGGCAAGAAAGTGCTGATCGTCGATGACGACATGCGCAACATCTTCGCTCTGTCCACGGTGCTGGAGGAACACGACATGGCCATCGTCTCGGCCGACAACGGCCGCGACGCCATCAAGATTTTGCAGCAACAACAGGACATTGACATCGTACTGATGGACATTATGATGCCGGAGATGGACGGTATCGACACCATGCGCGAGATCCGCAAGGTCCCGCGTTTGAAGTCGCTGCCGATCATCGCCGTGACGGCCAAGGCCATGAAGGGCGACCGCGAGAAGTGCATCGAGGCGGGCGCCTGGGATTATTTGTCCAAGCCGGTGGATACCGAGCAAATGCTGGCGGTGCTGCGCGCCTGGCTGCATCGTTGAGTGTTTTCGTTTAGCCGCGACTCGAAGGGGAGCGCTGGCGCTCCCCTTCGGGTCGCGGCTAAACTTTAATGTACCCTGCGCAATCGATGCCTCTCGATGGCGTACTCGGCGATGCGATGGAGTAGGGTGGGATAGTCGATGCCGGCGGCGCCCGCCGCCGTGACGAACTCGCTGGACTGCTCCAAATAACAACTGGCGTTTACCTCGATGACGTAAATCTCGCCGGCTTCGGTCAAACGCAGATCGATGCGTCCATAATCGCACACGCGCAGGGCGCGGTAGGCATCGAGCGCCGCTTTCCGCAAACGGGCGGATAGTTCGTCGGGCAACTCGGCGACGACGGCGCGCGTGTTCTTGTATTGCGGACTTTTCTCATCCCATTTGGCGCGGGCGTCCAGCACGCGCGGCGCGCCGTCGGGCAGGTTGGAGAAATCCATCTCGATGGGCGGAAACGCTTGCGGCAGCGCGTTGCCCAGCACGCCGACGTAGAACTCGCGTCCCTCGATGTATTCCTCGACGAGAGCGGCGTCCTTGACACGGCGATGGATGTCCAGCACGCGCTCCATCATCTCGCTGGTGCCGCGCACCAGCGATTTGCCGTCGATGCCGATGGAGGCGTCCATGCGCAGCGGCTTGACAAACAACGGCATGCGCAGATGACCGCCCGTCTCCAAGTCGGCATCCGGCGAAAATACCGCATATTCAGGATAGCGAATACCGTCGAAGGCGAGTAGCTTCTTGGTCAGCGCTTTGTCTTCCTGAATGTAGATTTCGCCGGGACCGCCGCCGGTGTAGGGCAGACCGAGTAAATCGAGCAGACCCGCCACGCCGACGGCGCCGAGCTGCGTGTCGCCGAACGTCTCCATGAGGTTGAAGACGAGATCGGGTTTACGCCGCGTCAGTCCGCCGCGCAGCTTGATCAGGTCGCCGTGGACGCCGAGAATGGTAACCTTGTGTCCGGCCTGGCGCAGAGCGTCGGCCGCCTGATCGACGACGACATCGCGCGTCGTGTCGTTTTCTTTTTCCAGATGCGTCAGGATGGTGATTTTCATGGCTCCCCGCGGCTGAGGGTGAGTCGAGGACGAGATGAAAGAAAAGCAAATCGGATGCCAATTCGTTTAGTCGCGACCCGCAGGGGAGTGCGCTCTGCAACTGCGCTCCCCTGCGGGTCGCGGCTAAACGCGATTGACCTCTCCATTTCCGCATGCGACGATGCAGCAAGAGGCGGAGCCGCGAGGCGAGGAGCGAGTACCATCATGCACTCTGGTCATTCGATTGTTCGCACGGCGCTCAATCGCCGCGTTTTTCTGGTTGCCGGCGGCCTCGGCTTCGCCGGCCTGCATGCTGCCGCGCAGACGCCGCCGCGCCGGCGAGCGGCCCAGTCCACCATTCTTATTTGGCTTTCGGGCGGAGCGTCCCACATCGATATGTGGGATCTCAAACCGGACGCGCCGCGCGAGTATCGCGGCGAATTCAAACCGATCGCCACTTCCGCCCCTGGTGTGCGGTTGTGCGAGCATCTGCCGAAGTTGGCTCGGCAAGCGCATCACTTGGCTCTTATCAATTCGCTGGGCCACTATGGCCGCGGCACCGGCGATCATCACGCCGGCTATTACTACAACCTCACCGGCCACGCTCCCGATCCGAGTTTTCGCCAACTGCTCAACGATCGCAAAGCGCTGGCGTCGGACTGGCCGTTTCTCGGCTCGGTGGTGACGAGCAAGCGTCCGCCGCATCCGTATCTGCCGTCGCTGATTGCCCTGCCGGAGAGACCGGGATTCCCCGATCCGCGGCCCGGCCAATTCGGGGCGCGGCTCGGCCCGGAATACGATGCCTCCTACGTCTACGGCAACTTGGCTCGTCCGCTGGAGTTCGTCGCTCCGGTCCTAACGCTGCAAGGCGATGTCAGTGTCCAGCGGCTGCAAACGCGGCGGAAACTGCTGTCCACCCTGGACGCCGCCGTCTCCTCGGCGGAGCGTGCCGGCCCGCTGCGCACCTTCAACCGCCAGCAAGAGAAAGCCTTCTCTTTGCTATCCTCGCCGCAAACCAAAGGCGCCTTCGATGTCAGCAAGGAACCGCTGACGCTGCGCGATCGCTATGGCCAAACGGTCAACGGCATGAGCATGCTCATGGCTCGCCGGCTGGTCGAGGCGGGTGTGCCGTTCGTGACGGTGTTCTGGATGGGCGATCCCAAGTTGGACAAGCTGTGCAAGAGCGGCGGCGGCTGGGACACGCACGGCGGCAATTTCACCTGTCTGCGCCGCCATCTGCTTCCGGAGTTCGATCAATGTTTCTCGGCCCTGCTCGCCGATCTGCACGAGCGCGGCTTGCTGGAGCGGACGCTAGTGCTGGTCAACAGCGAGATGGGCCGGCAACCGAAGATCGGCGATCCGCGTTCCGGCGGTCCCAGCGGCGCCGGCCGCGATCATTGGACGCACTGTATGACGGCGGTGATGGCCGGCGGCGGTGTACGCGGCGGACAAACCTACGGCGCCTCCGACAAGATCGCCGCTTATCCCGCCGATCACCCCGTCGCCCCGGAGGACATCGCGGCACGCTGTACCACCTTATGGGCGTGGACGACCTGGAAGCCGTTGACCGCGAGGGCCGGCCGTTCAACCTGTTATCTGAGGGTCGTGTGCTGACGGGATTGTTGTGATGGATTGATCCTTATAGCCCCCGGCTTGCCGGGAGCTAAATTGATCGGCGCGGCGAAACATCAGGAAATCGACACTGCCGGCCACGAGATGCTGCACGAGATTGTAGAAGATGATCGGCAGCATCACGCGCGGATGATCGGCCAGCGCCATTGTGGCCAGCACCAAGCCCGTCCCGTTGTTGTTCATGCCCAGACCGAACATCAGACTCGTTCGCTGCGCAAAGTCCGCTCGGAACAACCGGGCGAGAACCCAGCCGGCCGTGAAGGCGAGTACGCACAGGCCACAAACGATGGCCAGAATCACCGTCAGGAAATCGGGGTCGGGATTGCGGATCGATTCCGGCAACGACACGGAGGCATTGGAATAATTGAGTACCAGCAAGTTCAGCGAGTTGAGCAATTTCAGAGTCGGCTTCGCGCGGTCGATCCGTTCGGCGCCGGCGGCTCCGCGCAGGAGTATGCCCAGCACCGAGGGCAGAATCACGCACACGGCCAGGAACCCGCCCGTGCCGGAGGCCGCCAGTTCGTGCAAGTCCTCCGAGTAATCTCCCGTCGTCATCAGGCCGACCGAGTGCAGGGCCAACGGTGTTGTCAATGGACTGAACGCGGTCGAGAACAGTACCAACCCCAGACTCAGGCTCAGATCGCCGTTGGCGTTCTGCGACCACGCCGTCGAAGAGCCGGCAATCGGCATCGACGCCACCAGAGCCAGGCCGACGAGGATGTTCTGCAACTCGTCGGGATTGTGCCACAGGCGCATGGACTGCGAAACGGCGAAGATATAGGCGATGGGAATGAGCAGATTGGCCGCCAAGCCGGCGACGAGAACCCACGGACGGCGTAACAGGTAGCGCAGTTGCGGCGTCTGCACGCCGAGACCGGCATTGAGCAGAAGCAGCGCCAGCAAGAGCATCGGCAGCGACACGTGGATGGATTCGCCGAACAGAGTGAAGCGGCCCAGAGACACACTCTTGATTGCCAACCCCACCTGCGGCGCCACGGCCGCCACGACGTAGGAACTCAGCAAAAACCAGATGAAGTTCCGATGGAGAAAGTGCGCGAAGCCGGCGAACGGATGCGTGCGGATGTCCATGTTCGACCTCATGCCAAAATGTCGCCCCATTTCATCCTATGAGGAAGCGGCCTTGCTTGCCGTCCCGCAAGGCATTTGCCGCCGCTCCTTCAGTCGATTGGTTTCGTAAACTTGCCAAGAATTGTCCGCAGCGCCGCTTCCCCGCGTTGCAGCATCTCTGGAGGCGGCGCTGGGATCTGAAGAACCGGCCTCCCGTGCCCATCCGTCGCTAGGAACGATTCCAGCAGTGACATCCCCTTGCCATTCGCCTCGGTACTCCCCATCAGTGTCGCCAGCGCTTCCAGAAATTGCACCCCTGCCTGCACCACCGCTTGACGCGGATCGTTCACCGACGCGCTCGGCGCGAGTGCGGCCGGCGCTTCGGCCTGTTTCGTTTCGCCGACCAACTCGCGCACCGTCTCCAGAAACGCTTGTTGCCCCAGCGTCTCGAAAATCACCTCATCGCTGCTGCCGCTGAAAATCTCCGCGAACAGCGAGCGTTTGACGGCCAGCGTGCGCAGCACGCGCTCTTCAATGCTGTCGCGCATCACCAGGTTGAACACTTGCACCGGACGATGCTGGCCCATGCGATGCACGCGGGCGATGCGCTGCTCCAACACGGCGGGGTTCCACGGCACTTCGAGATTGACGACCGTATCCGCCGCCTGCAAATTCAAGCCGGTTCCGCCGGCGTCGGTACTGAGAAAGACGCGGCAGTCCGCATCGTCGCGGAAACGCTCCAGCAGAGCGCGCCGCTCCTTGCCGGGAATGCCGCCGTGCAGCACGGCGAAGCCGATACCCAGCTTCTCGACCACTTCCGCCGCTTGACGCAGCATCAACTCCCACTGACTGAACATGACGACCTTGTGCGGTCCTGAAAAGAGCAATTGTCGCAGCAATTCCTCCAGTTCGTCCAGCTTCGGCGATACCTTCGTCTGCTTATCGAGCAGAAACGTGCTATCGCACAGCATGCGCAGGTTGGTAATGCTGGCGAGAATGCGGCGGCGATCAATCTCGGTGAGATATTTCTTTTGCAAGAGCCGCGCCAAGGTGTGGCTGTGTTCGGCGTAGGGGGCGCGCTGGGCGTCGGCCATCTCGACGTAAACGGTCGTATCGGTGCGGGCCGGCAACTGCGACAGCACTTCCGCTCGCGTCCGCCGCAGCAGGATCGGCGCCAGCTTCTCGCGGATCTTGTCGAGATTGCGATAGCCCAACAGCTTGCCGTTGTCATCGATCAGGCGATGATCGTGCAAAAACTGGAAGGCGGGACCGAGGCGGCGATCATCGACGAACTGCACGATGCTGTACAATTCTTCGAGTTTGTTCTCCAGCGGCGTGCCGGTCAGCACGGCGGCGTAGCGGCTGCGCAGCCGCTTGACGGCGCGCGTCGTCTTCGCCTCCCAGTTCTTGATGCGCTGCGCCTCATCGAGAACGATCAAGTCCGGCTGCCAAGCGTTCAATTCGTCGAGGTCGCGCACGGCGATTTCGTAGTTGATGAGGCGATAAAACGTCGGTTGACGATACAGCGCCCGCCGCTCTTGGGCCGATCCATCGATGACCTGCACGGTACGGCCGGTGTATTTACGAATCTCCGTCTCCCACTGATATTTCACCGACGCCGGCGCCACCACCAGAACGCGCTCGATGCCGCGCTCGCGCACCAGCAATTCGACCGCCGCCAAGGTCTGCACGGTTTTGCCGAGTCCCATGTCATCGCCGAGAATGGCGCGGCCGCGGTAGGCCAGGAATAGCGCGCCGCGCACCTGATACGGATACAGCGGCACGCGCAGCAGATCGCGCAGTGCTTCCGGGGATTCGCCGGCTTCGAGTTGTTCGAGCAGATCGCGTTCGCGCTGGGCCATCTCATGGCGTTCGATCTCGCGCTCCATGAAATCCATAGCGTCGGAGAAGATCGTCACCTGCTCCGGCACCCCTTCGGCCAACTCGATGAGTTTTTGGTAAGCATCGCCGCCCTTCCACAAGCCGCGCGGATCGAAGAACGCCTCGCCGAGAGCGCGGAGTTGATCGGAGTGGCGCGGCGGCAGATGCAGGCCGATGCGCAGTTGCTCGCCATAGTGCAGATAAATCTCCGGATGCGTGACGGCGGCCTTGCGTCGCCGCAGCTGCGGCGGCGTGTCTTCGCGCAGCGACGCCAACACCGCTTCGATGTGCTTGCAAGTGCCGAGCGTATTGGTGCGAAAATCCGGACATTCGCAGGTGTTATCTCCGACATCGAAGCCGCGAATGCTGACGCGATACTGTCCGCCGCTGGCCGGATTGGTGATCTGATAATCGCTGAAAACACGATTGCGGCCGAGGTTCTGGATGCGGAATTGCTCCGCGGCGGCGCGGCGGCGGCGAATGTCGATCTGTTCCTCGCGGAGCATGATGTCTCTCCCGCTCTGTCGCTACAAACCCTCCGTCGCCACAATAATTACCCGCGCGTGTTCCGGCAGCTTCACGGACGGGTCGAGGGGACGTACCAAGCCGTTCTCCACGACACCTGCCACGGCCAGGGGACGCCGGCGAAGCCGGCCAAGGTGAACCTCCACCGACGACGGGGCCGCATCAGGCGGCAATTCGAAGAGGCGCCAGCTTCGGTTCCGCGGCGATGTGTTCGTCGCGCGCTCGACGCCCAGGGCTCCGCTGGTCTGTTCCAGGGGTAGTCATCGGCTGTTCCTTTCAGTACGCGGTGATCACGAAAATGGGCACTTCGCCTAACTCGCCGAAGACATCGGGGATCTCGTCGTCGTCCCGATCGTACCGCCAAATTACCCAAATACGGCGGCCTGACGGCGTCGCGGCGAACATCTCGAAGGAGCCGTCCTTGCGTTCGCGAAAGCTGAACACGCTGTCGAACGCGGCCTCGACTTCCTCCGCTGAAAGGCCGTGGGCATCGATCTTCTGGAGGTTCCATTCGATCCACTTGAATTGCCTCATGCGCGGGCTCCTTGTCGTTCCATGTCAGGATAGCCCGTTGTGACAGCGCACTCAAGTGGCCGACCGCGCCTTCAGAACATCTGATTCGACTTCTAACTTCGCATGATGGTGAAGCTGGCAATGGGCATACCTTCACGGACAAGGGCATACCCCGCCGCGCCAAGCTTTTTGGGCCATGTAGCGGACGGCGACGAGAACGACCAGAACTCATCACCCGGCTGAATGAGGCTCTTGAGGCGCTGCCAACTTGGATGATCGACGTGCCGTTTAAGTTTGGCCTCGATCGCTTCGAGTGACAGCGGCTCCTTCAGCCAACTCGCGGGGATTGATGTCATCAGAGACCTTGCCAATGATTTCCTGTTTGAAGCGTGTAGGCGCGCCCTGACGTAGTTATAGCAAACTTTCGGAAGTGTCCGGTCAAGCGAAAGTCCTGTCAGCATCAAGACCGCACTGCGCCCGCCAGCGCAGCCAGTGATCGACAAGAACCAGCGCCATCATCGCCTCGCCCATCGGCACGAAACGCGGCAGCAGACACGGATCGTGTCGGCCGCGCGTGGCGATTTCCGTTGGTTCGCCCTCACGATTAACGGTCGGCTGCGGGCGCGGCAGACTGCTGGTCGGCTTGACGGCGGCGCGGCAGACGATCGGTTCGCCGCTGCTGATGCCGCCGAGCATGCCGCCATGTCGATTCGTCAATGTGCCGATATGCTCATTTTTACGGATGAAAGGATCGTTGTTGGCGCTGCCCCGCGCCGAAGCCACGGCGAAACCGGCGCCGTACTCGAACGCCATCACAGCCGGCAGCGACAACAGCGCCTTGGCGAGATCGGCCTTAAGCTTGTCGAAGACGGGTTCGCCCAAACCTGGCGGCACACCAACGGCGACGAGTTCTGATACGCCGCCAATGGAATCCTGATCCTTGCGCACTGCCTCGATCAAGTCGATCATGCGGGCGGCGGCGGCGGCATCGGGACAGCGCACCGGCGTCGCTTCGACTTGATCCAGCGTCACCGCCGACGGCTCCGGGATGTTGGCGATCACGTCGCCGACCTGCTTGACGTAACCGAGGACGCGGATGCCGCGCCGGCCAAGCAGCTTCTTGGCGATGGCTCCAGCGGCAACGCGGCAGAGCGTCTCGCGGGCGCTGGAGCGGCCGCCGCCGCGATAATCGCGCAGGCCATACTTGGCATCGAAAGTGAAATCGGCGTGTCCCGGACGATATTTATCCTTGATGTCGCTGTAATCGTGGCTGCGCTGATCGGTGTTGCGGAACAGGATCATGATGGAAGTGCCATCGGTGACGCCCTCGAAGACGCCGGACCAGATCTCCGGCATGTCCTCTTCCTTGCGCTGTGTGACGATCTTCGACTGTCCCGGTCGGCGGCGGCGCAGGTCGGGCAGCAGATCCTCTTCGCTCAGCGGCAGTCCGGGCGGACAGCCATCGATGATGACGGCGTAGCCGGGGCCGTGGCTGACGCCGCCGGTCGTGACGCGAAACAGATGTCCGAAAGTGTTGCCTGCCATGCCCTGATTCTAGCAAGAGAGCGCCCGTGCCCGCAACGCGGCCCCTTTCAGTTGCGAAAGTTGTAGCAGACCTTCTACTTAATTTGGGTGGGTCTTTTTCGTTCCCCGATGTTGCAACGAAAAAGAGCGATACAGGACAAGGAGTTCGCGCAGGGCGGCGATGTCGTTGCAACGATGCGCAGTCGTTGCATCAAGAGGGGGGAGGACGATGCAACAACTGCGAAGGTGGAAAAGACCCACCCAAATCAAGTAGATGGTCTACTATTTGCCAACCACCCGCAGCGTTGTCGAAAGATGATAAGGAAGATCGCCGATGGTGTAATCCAGTTCGGCGTAGAAAGCGACGAAACCCTTGGCGGGCGGCGCGACCAGCGCCGTGCCGGCTTTGTCATCCAGCGGCCGAGAGTTCCACTTGGCTTTGCGGAAATCGCGCGTCGGCGCCTCGGCCAACCACAGACGCCCTCCCTTCGGCGACGGAGCGGCCTGCACCGTCAAACGCGCTTGGCCGTCCACATCGTCGTGCTTCCACGTCAATTTCGGCATGGGGTTGGCGTAGATGATGTGCCGGCCGAACGTCGCCAAGCCGTTGATGGCCCGCGAACGATCCGGCTTGCCGCCGTCCTTCTGCTCCAGATTGTGGCCGGCGTTGGGCACGTACAGCACCCATTTGTCGCCTTTCAGGCCGTCCCAATAGAGGTTCAGCGCATCCGTCGCCCAATACGGATCGTTATTGCCGTTGATAATCAGCTTCGGCATCGTCAGCTGATCGCGGTAGGAATAGGGATCGATCATCTTCCATAGCCGCTCCGCTTCCGGCGTCTTGGGGACCGGCACGAGGCCGCGTTCGGTGTAGTCGTGGATTTGATCGCTGTAAGCGCCGAAGGTATCGAGCTGATGCGCCATCTGCTCGCGCATGTTGAGGGTATCGATGACCATGGGCGCGATTGCCTTAACGCGCGGATCGGAGGCGCCTGTCAGCCACGTTGTCCAGCCGCGTTTCGAGGCGCCGGTGACGATAAAGCCTTCGAGGGGCATTTTCCACTCCTGGCGGGCGAACGCCTGGAGAGCATCCATAGCCTTGACCAGACTTTTGACCATCGGAAAGAGCAGCGGCCAGTTCTCGTCCTTGCTGTCCAGGCAGCGGACGAAGGTTTCGGCGATGAGGGTGTCTTCCGACTTGCCGCCCAGCAGCGGCTGATTGGGAATGCCGTACAGGAAGGCGCACGGCGCTTGCATTTGCTGAGCCAACTTCAACCCCAGGGCCATGCTCTCCTCCTTGGGCCGGCCGCCCTGGTTCCACAGCATCATGATCGACGACGGACGCACTCCCTTGGGCTGATAGACTTGCAGAACGTGCCTCCAAGCGATGTGCTGCCAGGTTTGCGATACGAGCCGCAGATCGTAAATCGTCGCGCCGTCGCGGTCGATTTTCTCGTTCAACTTCCAGGCGAAAGCCGGCTCCGGTTTGCGGAGGTACTCCGGCAAGTCGGCGCGGACGGACGCGGAGGGAAACGCCGCCGTCAGGAAAACGAGATTTGTCAGCCCTAGGCGCATCTTCATGATTCTCTTCTCCAGGGAAGGGAGCAGGGTGGCGACTCAATCGAGGTCGAAATCGATCGTTTGGCTTCCCGCTTTGACATCGCGGTTCAGTCCCGATTTCTCGGTGTCGGCGTAACGCACGGGCAAGCTCGGCAGCGTCCGTTGTTCGGCGCGCATTTTCGCGGCGCCCTTGTCGTCGCCCGCCATGGCGATATACATGGGAAGCGCGACGGCGACCTTGATCTTGCCGGCGGCGACCTTGGGCATCGTGTATTTGCCGTCGGCGTCAATGGGGCTGGAAACGGCTTGATTGGCTTCATCGTAGAAGGTGATGGACCCCTTGGGCAGCGGTTTGCCTTGATAGCGCACCGTACCGGAGACCTGCCCCCAACCGCGACCGCAACCCGCCAGCAGCGGCAGCAGAGCAAGCAGAACAAAGCCGCCTACAAGTCGAGTACGCATGGCAAACTCCATCAGAAGGGGTCAGGGGTCAGGGGTCAGAAACGCTGGCCCCTGACCCCTGGATTTTACCAGTCGGAGCCAAGCACTTCGCCGCCCATAGGCGTGCAGGCCCACCACCAGGTATTCGGACTGATCCCCGATGTGATGTTGCGAACGCTGCCATCGAACAGTGCGGCCAGAATCACGGCCGTATGAGGCGAGGAGGCGACGAAGGGATTGCAGTTGCCGTTGTACGGGACGGGCTGGAGCTGGAACTTGGAGGCCGGCCCGACGGCCGTGTTCGCCGAATAGGGCATGAAGAAGCCGATCTCGAAGCCCGGATAGACCGGCATGGGAACCGACATCGGCGCCGGTAGTTGCGGCGTGGACAGGGCGGCGAAGGCCCAGAAACTGCCGCCGTAGGGGCCGAAAGTGCTTTGGCTGACGGCGTTGGTGCAGATGGCGTACTTCTCGGTCGCCAGCATCGTGTTCGAGGTGCCGTCGGGGATGGACGCGGGAATGCGCGCCGACCCGTAGGGGCTGTAGCTTTTGCCGTCCGCCGCCGGAGGAGTAGTTTGGGTGATGCCATTATCCAGGCTGAAAACCAGCACATTGAAGGCGTAGTTGCCGACGCCCCATTGGAAGCCATTGCCTCCAGGGTCCGGCACCGTGCCGTTGTTCTGGCTGGGATCGGAGGGGCAGGTGAACGTCTTGATCGGCCGGGTAAAGATGCCGTTATTGAGCGGGGAATATACGCCGGTATAACCGATAAGGGTTCCCAGAGAGGCATTGAAGAGGTTTTGCTGTTCCATGAAGGGCAGCAAGAAGAACAGGCCGTTACCGAAGCCCACTCCGTTTCTCGGATCGGAGGGCGGCCCTGGGAAGGTGCCGAGAGCGGGCGGCAGTACGCCGTAAGTATCGTTGCAGTTATGCGTGGCGATACCCACCTGTCGAAGATTGTTGCTGCATTGGGCGCGGTTGGCGGCCTCCCTCACTTTCTGCACGGCCGGTAGCAACAGGCCGATAAGGATGGCAATGATGGCGATTACCACCAAAAGCTCGATCAGGGTGAAAGCGGCGCGTCTGCGGACCATGACTCCCTCCCTTGGCCAAGATGGTCGATGTGTTCGAGTAACTCGATTAGAAGTCTCGATTAAGACGATGTCAATAAAAAAAGAGATCGTCCGGCGTTTTTTTCGCGGACGCTCTTGCTCAACGTGGCGAGGTTGCCGTGCCGTCCTGTTCCTGCTACAAGCAGAAGAGTGACGGCGCGTAAGTGAAACCATACGATAGGAAACCATCATGCCGGAATCAGTGATCGATTTGCGTAGCGACACCGTGACCCGTCCGACGCCGGCCATGCGCGCGGCCATGCACGCCGCCGAAGTTGGCGACGACGTTTTCCACGACGATCCCAGCGTCAACCGCTTGGAAGAGCGCGTCGCCGATCTGCTCGGCAAAGAAGCCGCCCTGTTTGTGCCGTCGGGCACCATGTCCAACCAGATCGCCGTCAAGGCGCACACGCGGCCCGGCGATGAGTTGTTGTGCGATGTCAATTGTCACATTTACAACTACGAGGCCGGCGGTCCTGCCGTGCTTAGCGGCGTCAGTTGCCGCACCCTCGACGGCGAAGACGGCATTCTCGACGTGACACAGTTGGAAGACAAGATTCGTCCCGACGACGATCATCAGGTGCGGACGCGGTTGGTGTGCCTGGAGAATACGCACAATCGCGGCGGCGGCCGCGTCTATCCTTTCGAGAAGATCCAGGCCATCCACGCTTGGACGCGCCAGCATAATTTGATCCTACATCTCGATGGCGCGCGGCTGTGGAATGCCGTGGTCGCCACCGGCATTTCCGCGAAGCAGTGGGGTGGGCTGTTCGATACGGTGTCGGTATGTTTCAGCAAGGGGCTAGGTGCCCCGGTCGGCTCGGCGTTGGCGGGGCCGCGCGAGTTCGTGACGCGGGCGCGGCGCATTCGCAAACTGTTCGGCGGCGGCATGCGCCAGGCCGGCGTGTTGGCCGCGGCGGCGCTGCACGCGCTCGATCACCATGTCGAACGATTGGCCGAGGACCATCGCAATGCCCAAACGATCGCGCAAGCGATCGCCGACACGCCGGGATTGCGGCTGGCGCCGCCGGAAGTGGAGACAAACTTGATCTGGTTCTACGTCGAGCGCGAACTGGGTACGGCGAAAGACGTGGCGGCGGCGTTAAAGGAGCGCGGCATATTGGTGCATGTGTCCGGGCCGCAGAAGCTGCGGGCCTGCACGCATCTCGATGTCTCGGCGGCACAGGCCGAACGCGCCGCCGAGACGATTCGCCGCACCGTGCCGCGTCTGACGCCGGTGAAGTGAACCCGATACGATCCCTGGAGGATCAAGGAGCCGAACCATGCGGACAGCCAACACCACCAACAACGAAGCCGCCATCTGGACGCGGATTGTCGAGTCGGAAAATAATGGCCTTTCCCCGCAAGCCGCCCGTTCTCTCCTCGCCTTGAAGTTCAGCGAGTGGGACAAGGCGCACATGAACGAACTGGCCCGGAAAAATCAGGATGGACTCCTGAGCGACAGCGAACGACAGGAGCTTGCAAGCTACGTCAAGGTGGGTGATGTACTCGCCCTGCTGCACTTGAAGGCGCGAAAGTGGCTCCAGGGTCGAAATCGGAGGGTCAATTCAAAAATGGATTGGCCGGCGGACGCTCCAGGATGCTAATCAATTTGCCGAGCGGTTGATCCTTCGTCGGGTATAGGATCAGAGCGGTGATAAACTCGTTGCCGCCCGGCTTCTGAAAGAAATGCACGCGGCCGCTCACCTCGACCCATTTGTTGCGATACTTGTCTCGATTCATTTTCTCTTCGGATTGAGGATCGATCATGATGACGGCGTTGAGCGGCACCGCATCGCGGGCGCAGCAAGCCATCTTGTAGCGCACTAGCGTGAAGCGCGTATCGCTGCCCTCGGAATACTGTCCGACCAAGCGGATCGTTTTTTCTTCGTAGTAATCGCGGTTCTCTTGCGATAGCGACGCCTGCTGCAACTCCGCGAAACCGACTTCACCCAACGATCCCTTTGAACCCAGCGACGTGGGAGCGGTCAATTGCATTCCTTTCAATCGATCGCCGTAATCGGCGCTGAAGCCTTCGTTGGGCAAATTCAAAAAATATAACACCACCGGCAAAAGCAGCACGACGTAACGCCACGGCGCCCAACCGTGTTCGTGGCCGCAATCGTCTCCTGGGCCGTGACTGTGCCCGTGATGATCGTGAGTGTGTCCGTGGTGGGCATGTTCGTGGTGGTGATCGTGGTCGTGGCCGCAATGATCGTGATCGTGTTGATGGCCGGCGTCCATCGGCTCATCCACGGAGCGCCAGACGGCGATGGCGCGGACAACAACGAGAACCAGCAGCGTGATGCCGCCAATCAGCGAGGGCATCCAGAAGCGCTGCACTACCAGGAAACGGAGTTTGTCGCTGTACCAGAGCATGACGACCACGCCGCCGAGCGCGCCGCAGACGGCGATGGTGAAAAGCTGATTCAGGTAGTAGGCGTTGCGATCGCCGTGCGAATGATCGTGGGCCATGAGATCGACCTCCCAAGATAACGGCCGGCCGGAGTGTTAGGGAGCGGCCGACGAGGGTTGTGGCGTCGGCGCGGACGGCGACGCCATTAACGGGGGAGCATAGTTCTCCCAAAGAACGTGCGTGACGTAGGACAGAACGAAGACCTGGACGATGACGGACAAAAAGATCGTACAGATGAGGCGCGGTCGAAAGACGCGTGTGTACATCAGGAACAATTTAATGTCGAGCATGGGACCGAGGACAAGGAAGGCCAGCTTGGCGGCCGGCCGCAGGGTAGTGTAACTGGCGGCCACGAAAGCATCGGCCTCGCTGCACAGCGACAAGACCACGGCCAACAGCATCATCAGACCAATGGACAAGACGGGATGATTGCTGGACAGTTCGGCCACTTTATCCTTGTCGATGATCAGGTCGGTGGCGGCGGCCAACAAGGCGCCCATGATGAGAAAAACGGTGATGTCGATAAAGTCGTGCAGGGCCGTGTCGGAGATGTTGCTCAGGCGCTGCCAGGCCGAGCGTTTCTCCGCCGGGCCGTCCTCCTTCTCCTCGGCCGAAGGTAATCCGCTGGGAATCGCCAGCGGCTTGAGCAAGCGTGTACCATGCTTGCGATATTGCCACTCGACAATGTGGGCCGTGACGACGGCGACAAGGAAGCCCAAGCCAGCCCGCAAACCCATCATCCACAAGCTGCCCATCTGATAGGAGGAGCCGGCCGACACGTCAAGGCCGCCTTTGGTGCCGGAGAAGGCTTCGTAGGTACTCCAGAGAACGACGAAGTTGATGATCGGGCCGGCCAACAGATAGGCGATGCAGCAGCTGAGCGGCAGACCTTTGCGGAGAAGGCGGCGCATCACGGGGATGATGCCGCACTCGCACATGGGGAAGATCAGACCGAGCAGGGCGCCGATGAAGATGGCCAAGGTCCGGCTGCGCGGCAAAAAGCGCGTGATGAAGCGCTGGGGCAGCATTTCCTGAAGAATGCCGGCGATCACGGCGCCGAGAATGATGAACGGCAGCGCCTCATAGAGAATGCTGGTGAAGGCGAGGAGGAAATTCTGGACTTTTGTAACGGCCTCGGCGTTATCCACGGCACTCGCACGGTTAGGGTTTTTCGGCGGAATATCCTCTCCGGCCTCACTTCGCTATTACGCAACCGGCGCGGATCGGGTTCGCGCCCGTGGAGATCAAGCGAAGTGGCGATATGGTATTGTCGGACAGAATCGTCCTTGTTGCAAGGGCGGCCGTCAGAGCCGCGACCGTTAGGGAGCGGTTGGACAGCACCGCTCCCTAACGATCGCGGCTCTGATATTCTATCATGCAGAGATACGCTCGACGAAAAACGCCGGACTTAGGTGACTCGCATGATGACCTTCTCCCGCCTCTCCCTCGTCATTACACCGATCCTGGGCATGTTTGCCCTCGTGCTGCTTGGCGGAGGCGAAACGCTATCCCAATCGCCGAAAACTATCTCCCCGCCGACCGAGTTTGAATGTCGCTGGACCCAGACGCCGCCCACGCTCGACGGGAAGGCCGATGAGGACGCCTGGAAGCACGCGCAAATCATCGATAACTTCTATCTGCCGTGGCTGGGCGCCAAGGCCCGCGCCGCGCGGACGGCGACGAAAGCGCGCCTATTATGGGACCGCGAATATCTTTATTTCTTCGCCGACATGGAGGACGCCGATCTCTACGCCGATGTCAAGGAACACGATGGGCAAACGTGGGACAATGACGTTTTCGAGCTGTTTCTCCAGCCCGCGGCCGACAAACCGGGCTACTACGAATTTCAGGTCAACGCGGCCGGCACGGTCATGGATCTGTTCCTGCCGCGCCGCGGCGCCGGCGGCTATCGGCGTTTCAAAAGCGATGGCGATTTCCACATCGACGCCAAGGTACAGCTGCGCGGCACGCTCAACCGTTGGCAGGACAAGGATCAGGGTTGGTCGGTCGAGGGCCGCATTCCTTGGCGCGATTTCCTTCGCACCGGCGGCCGTCCCAATAACGGCGAACGCTGGAAGTTCGCTCTGTGCCGCTACGATTTCTCCGTCGAGTTCGAGGGACCGGAATTGTCTACTTGCGCTCCGCTGAAATCGCAGTCGAAACCCGATTTTCACCATCACGAAGACTACGCCAGCCTGCGTTTCGTCGGCCCTTCGGCGAAAGGGGCGGCCAAACCTTACGGTATCGAGCGACGCATTCCGCTGACGACTTCGCGCGTCGTCGGTTCGCCGGACCCGCCGCCGCCGTATCGCGTCCGCCGCCTTTATCCCAAACTCAAGCTCAATTTCCCCATCGCCGTCGTGCGCCAGCCCGACAGCGATCGCTTGCTGCTCATCAGCGAAACCTGGCCGTACGCGCCGGCGGCCATCCTGCGCATCAAGGACGATGCCAACACGGAGCAGACGGAGAAACTGCTCGATTATGACGGCATCGCCTACGACATCAAATTCCATCCCCGCTTCAAGGAAAATGGATATGTTTACGTCGGCATGAATGGTCCTTCCTCCGCTCCTGACGGCGCGAAGAAAACGCGCATCCTCCGCTATACGATGGAACGCAAACCGCCTTACAAGCTCGATGCGAAATCGGAAACGCTCATTCTCGAATGGCCGTCCAACGGCCACGATGGCGGCGCCTTGACGTTCGGCAAGGACGGCATGCTCTACGTCACCTCCGGCGATGGCACTTCCGACTCGGATACGCACATCGTCGGCCAGGATTTGAGCAAATTGACGGCCAAAGTGCTGCGCCTCGACGTGGATCATCCCGAAGCGGGCAAAGCGTATTCCGTGCCGAAAGACAATCCGTTCGTCGGCCAGAAGAACGTCCGGCCGGAAACGTGGGCCTATGGCCTACGCAATCCGTGGCGCATGACCGTGGACGACCAGACCGGCCGTATCTGGGTCGGCAACAACGGTCAGGATCTCTGGGAGCAGGCGTACCTCATCGAGAAAGGAGCCAATTACGGCTGGAGCGTGATGGAGGGCAGTCATCCGTTCTATCCCAGCCGCAAGGCCGGCCCGACGCCCTTTAGCAAGCCGGCGGTCGAACATCCGCACTCCGAGGCCCGTTCGCTCACCGGCGGTATCGTCTATTACGGAGCGAAATTCCCCGAATTGCAAGGCGTCTACATTTACGGCGATTATTCCACCGGCAAAATCTGGGGCGTTCGTCACGATGGCCGGCGCGTGACTTGGCACAAAGAATTGGCCAGCACGCGCCTGCAAATCACCGCTTTCGGCGTGGATTCGCACAGTGAAATCCTCATCGCCGATCATCGCGGCCAAGGCGAAGGGGCTTTTTATACTCTTGAAGCGACGCCGAAGGATCTGCCACCATCGGCGTTTCCCCGCACGCTAAGCGAAAGCGGCCTTTTCCGCTCCGTCAAGGAGCATGTGATGGAACCGGCCTTGATTCCTTATTCCGTCAATTCGCCGCTGTGGTCCGATGGCGCCTACAAAGAGCGCTGGATCGCTCTACCGGGTGCGGATTCGCACATCGATTTCAACACCTGGCGCGGCTGGAATTTCCCCGATAAAACTGTGTTTGTCAAATCGTTCGCTCTGGAGATGGAGGAGGGCAATCCGGCCTCGCGCCGCTGGATCGAGACGCGCTTCCTGACCAATCAACAGGGCGAATGGTTCGGCTACTCGTATCAGTGGAACGACGAGCAAACGGACGGCGTATTGGTGGACGGCAAAGGTCTCGACCACGATTTTTCCATCCGCGTTAAACCATCGGCGGATAATCCAGGCGGCATCCGCAAGCAACAATGGCACTACCCCAGCCGTACCGAGTGCATGGTTTGCCACAGCCGGGCCGCCAACTTCGTGCTGGGCTTGACCGAATTGCAGATGAACAAGGAACACGATTACGGCGGCATGCGCGATAATCAACTCCGTGTTCTGGAGCATCTCGGCATGCTGCGCGTCAACTGGCTGGAGGAGACGAAGAACCGTCTGCGTCAAGAAGCGGAGTCCAAAGGCTGGAGCGAAAAGCAAATCAACGAGTATCTCGACAAGATGACGGCGACGCGCTTGCAGCGGCAGCCGGTGTCGTCGTCGCTGTTGACATTCCCGCCGGAACAATATCGCCGCTTAGTCGATCCCTACGATCCCAAGCAGGACATCAACTTGCGTGCGCGTTCGTACCTGCACGCCAACTGCGCTCAGTGCCACATCGAAGCCGGCGGCGGCAACGCTCAGATACAACTGGAGTTCACGACGAAACTCGACAAGATGCGTCTGCTCGATGTCAAGCCGGTGCATGACACCTATGGGCTGCCCGATGCGCGGCTGATCGCGTCGGGTCATCCGGAGCGTTCGGTGCTGCTGCGGCGCATCCGTCATCGCGATGCCGGTCACATGCCGCCGCTGGCAACCTCGGTCGTCGATCGGGAGGCAGTCCAACTGATGCGCGACTGGATCAAGCAACTCAAGCCGGAGACAGCAAGGACGATCAACAGCAAATAACGGTTCGGTGTTCGACTGTACTCGCAGACCGATGCTGGCTATGGTAACATTCCACCATGAAACCGCGCGAGTTCTTGCAGGTCGATCCCGCATCGCTGCACTTGCCCGGTTCACGTCGCGATGGTGCTGATCCAGCAAAGTTGCAGCGTCAATTGGCCAAGCACGGCACTTCCATCGAGGGCATGCCGCCCCTGGATGTCAAGAGAGGCAGTGACGGCGAACTGGTGATCTACGATGGAGTGACACGAGCAACCCGCGCGGCCAAGTATCTGCCCGGCACGCCGATCATCGCCGAGGTAACCGGGACATTGACCAGCCCGGTAGGCGGGTTGCCGACGGTGGGAGACAAACTATGAGATCGACAGAACAAATTCGTCTCGAACTGCTCACCGCTCTGTCCCAACTCAGCCAACTACGTCCAGAGTGGCGGTTAGGTCAGACATTGGCGAACTTGGCGATGACGGCAGGACGGCTGGATCCGGGCGGCATATGGGATTTGGAAGATGAAGAGGCGTTAGGAGCGGCGAGAATGCTGATCGAGCAATATTCCGAGATAGCGCCAATGGCCGCCGAACCATCCGCAGTTTACGGAGTGCCTCCGCCTGCGCCAAAAAAACGGAGAAAGAGATGAAGGCGCCACGATATGTCAAGCATCGCCCGCTCTTTTCTCTCTCGAAGCGCCTTCCGTTTTTCATTTCATCTCGCCGATGGAAAAGAGAATAGGCACTTCCGCGCGAAAGCCGAGATCCTGGGTGCCCTGTCCGACATCGAATTGAAACGTCGCTTCGCGCTTGCCGGACTGGCGCGGCGTCAGCCGCAGCAGACGATACTCCAATCGCCGGCCGCTCAGTTGCGGTGCAAACGGCGCATCGCTCAGCAGGCTCGCTTCCAACCAACGGCCCGCGCCGCGCTCGCCGGCGCGGATAAACTCCGAACCGTGCAGCCGCAGCGCGTGGGTAACGCCGCCGTCATTGAAAACCTTGATGAGAACCACCGTAGGCCGATTCGGATGCAGAGGGACGACGGCCGGACCTCGCTCCGCCTTGACCCGGCTCTCGGCGTTGATGCTGACGGCGAGCAGACAATGAGCATCGAGAAGTTTCTGCACGGCGGCGGAGACGACTGCGGCGTCTTCCGGTTGGCGATCCAGAAGCGTTGTCAATTCGCGGACGGTCTTCGGCGGCAAGGGCGAGTCGGTTTTGTCCAGCACCTTGAGCAGCTGACGGCAGTGATCGCGCAAGGGCGCCCACTCGACCTCTTCGACGACAGGAAGAGGAGGCCGCGCCGCGGCGACGAATACGGCGGACAACAGAAGGATTGACGGCGCGAGAACGATTCGCTGCATGGCAGAAAGCCCTCCGCGGAGCATCTTACTTACCAGGATAATAAAAACGGCATTTCGTGTCATTTTTCCGTATGCGGCAAGCGAGAGGCCGTTGACCGATCCTCGGAAATGCGCTACAGTGAAGAGACCTCCCCAAGCCTCGCCCCGCACTTAGGCGGTTTCACGGTTAACGGCAACCATGCAATCCCCTAACTATTCAACCACCTCAGAGGAACTGGAGGAAAAGGCTTCCGTGCAAAAAAAAGGTAAAGAGGCGAGCCGCTTTCGGCGCTGGCTCCTCCCATGGCTTCTCTTCTCTCTGTCGCCGCTGATCGTACTTCTATGGTTCTGCAACCGCGAACCCGCGTCCGTCCACCTGAAGTACGGCGAACTCATTCAAATTCTCAAAGCCAGCCGGCACGGCCACGGCGTCGCGCTGCGAAAGGTGCAAGTCAATCGCGCCGACATTCGCGGCGAGATCGTCGTCTCCGATCTCGCCTCGGGCGCTGATGCCACCGGCAAACACACGCAAACTATTTCCTTCCGCACGCCGCGCATCGGTCTGGAAGAGGACGCGGGTCTGCACGATCTGCTCAAGTCGGCGGTTGGCCCCAACTTCCAGGGCGGCGAGGAAGAGTCCGCCTTCAAGGCGGTTGGCACGAGTATCCTATCGATTCTGTTCGTCTCCTCGTTGGCCGTGGGGTTGGTGCTGCTGCTGCGCTGGATGATGGGCGGCGGCTCGCCGTTGACCTTCGGCCGCAGCAAGGCCAAGGTGTACGCGCAGAAGGATCTCGACGTGACCTTCGAGAACGTCGCCGGTATCGAGGAAGCGGTGGCTGAGTTGCGTGAAGTGGTGGACTTTCTCAAGACGCCGGATAAATATCAGGCGCTGGGCGGTCGTATTCCCAAGGGTGTGCTATTGGTCGGCCCGCCGGGCACCGGCAAGACGCTGTTGGCTCGCGCCGTGGCCGGCGAAGCGGAAGTGCCGTTTTTCAGCCTCAGCGGCAGCGATTTCGTCGAGATGTTCGTCGGCGTCGGCGCCGCGCGAGTGCGCGATTTGTTCGCCCAGGGCGAGAGCCGGGCGCCGTGCATCATCTTCATCGACGAGCTAGACGCGCTGGGCAAAGCGCGCTCCGGCATGGCCGTCGGCGGACACGATGAGCGCGAGCAGACGCTCAATCAGCTGCTCGTCGAGATGGACGGTTTCGCCTCCAACCGCGGCGTCATTATCATGGCCGCGACCAATCGGCCGGAGACGCTCGACGCCGCTCTCATGCGGCCCGGCCGCTTCGATCGCCAAGTCGTCGTTGATCGGCCCGACATTCTTGGCCGCGAGGCCATCCTTAAAGTTCATGCTCGCAACGTGCGTCTCGGTCCTGACGTTGATCTGCGCCGTGTCGCCGCCCTGACGCCCGGCTCAGTCGGCGCCGACTTGGCCAATCTCGTCAACGAAGCGGCGTTGATGGCGGTGCGCGGCGGCAAAGACGTGGTCGGCATGGCCGAATTGGAGGAGGCCGTCGAACGCGGCGCCGTCGGTCTGGAGCGTAAGAGCCGTATTATGAACGCCGACGAGAAACAGCGCGTTGCCTACCACGAGGCCGGCCATGCGCTCGTGGCTTGCTCTTTGCCGAACACCTCGCCGGTTCACAAAATCTCGATCATCCCGCGCGGCGTCGGCGCTCTGGGCTATGTATTGAGTCGCCCGGAGGAGGATCGCTATCTCGTCACGCAGTCGGAGCTGGAAAGCCAGATCAAGGTGGCGCTAGGCGGCACTTTGGCCGAAGAGTTGGTGTACCGCGAAATCTCCAACGGCGCGACCAGCGATCTGGAGCAGGCCAGCCGCATCTCGCGCAGCATGGTCAAGGAATTCGGCATGAGCCGGCTGGGCCGTGTCAACTTCCACGAGCGTTCCGGTGGCGCTTTCCTCCACGGCGCGACCTCCGAAAGCGAACGCAACTACAGCGAACGGACGGCCCGCGAAATCGACGTGGAAGTGCGCGGCATCATTCAGGAAGCGACCACGGCCGTGCGCGAATTGCTAGTGGCTCGCCGCGCCGCCTTGGAGGCAATTGCCCAGCGGTTGATGGAAAAAGAAGTAATGGACCGCACGGAATTGATGCAGCTGTTGGAACAGCACATTCCGGGACCGCGTTTGGTGCCTGGCTCCGAGGCGCGGCATGGGCCACCGGCGCCGATCGCTGCGGCGGAAAGTCTTACGGAACCGCTCACGGACGCTCATGGCGCCGGCGCGGTGATCGATGCCGTGTAAAGCATTGAACGCCAGCCCGCAGCGCCAGCAAGGGTTTCTCTTCCCTTGCTGGCGCTGCGGGCTGGCAAAACATTCGGGGCCAAACTCAACGCACGAAGCCGCCCGCGACAACCGCCGGCTGCGGCGCTACGTAGACGGGTTGCTGCACGACCATCGGCGCGGCCGTGTACATTTGGGGAGCGGGAATGGGACGCAAAGCGGTGTCTTGCAGGGCGTTGATGACGCGCGTATCCACGCCTTGGCGGTTCAGCGCGAGAATATCTTCCGCCGACAGCCGATAGACGACGCCGCTGGTGCGGATTTTCTCGATGATCTGCGCCGGCGGTACGGCGTTCTGTGTCAGCATGACGACATCGTTGAGACTGAGGGCGTGGGCGGCCGCGTCCGCCGCCGCCGCCTGGGCTGCCCGCTGCCCTTTCTTGTAGCCGTGGATGTCCACGGCCTCGCCGGCCAGCAGGCCGGAGGCGCCGCCGATGGCGGCGCCGATCAAGGCCGCGCCGGGACAGTGGCCGACCAGACCGCCGATGCCGTAGCCGGCCATGGCGCCGGCTGCCGCTCCCGTGCCGGCCGCCGTCTGGCAACCACTGCTTACGGCCAGACTCGCCAGCAAGCCGGCCACGAAAAGCGGGCGCACACAACCCAACGCTTGCGGCTTGCGTAGAACTAGCATACAACTACTCCTTCCGCTTCCGGCGAACACCGCCCAGCAATGCCGAGCGGAGTGACCCGACGATGCGCGGCAACGCCGCGGATACCATGCCTCGTTTTCTCCCGTCAACCTCAGCCGGCTTCGGCTGGCGATCTGCATGGATGCGGCCAAGAAATGCCAACAACTTCACTTTACCCTATCGGTCAATAGGAGACACGCACATGAACCAATGCCAAGCGACCTTGCGGTCTTTCCTCGCCCTCGCCGTCGTCCTCGCCGTCCCCTTCGCCCCCGTCGTCGCCGTCGCCGAGCAACCGGCGCGGAGCGCGGACGCGGCTCCGCCGGCCAAAAAGATCACCACCATCGAAGGCATCAGCGAATATCGCCTCCAGAACGGCGTGCGCATCCTGCTTTTCCCCGATAACTCCACCCCCAAAGTCACCGTCAATTGCACCGTCTTCGTCGGCTCGCGCCACGAAGGCTACGGCGAAGCCGGTATGGCTCATTTACTCGAACACATGCTGTTCAAGGGCACGCGGCTGTATCCCAAGCCGACCGACATCCCCACCGCCCTGCGCAATCGCGGCGCCAGTTATAACGCCACCACCTCGGACGATCGCACCCATTATTACGAGACGCTCAACGCCAGCGACGACAATTTGGAGTTCGCCATCCGTCTGGAGGCGGATCGTCTTGTCAACAGTTTCGTCCGACGCGAAGATCTGGCTTCCGAGATGACCGTGGTGCGCAATGAGTTCGAGCAGTTCGAGAACAATCCGCAGTATATTCTCTTGCAGCGCATGCAGGCCGTCGCCTACGAATGGCACAACTACGGCAAATTCACCATCGGCAACCGCAGCGACATTGAGCGCGTGCCCATCGACAAACTGCAAGCGTTCTATCGCAAGTATTATCAGCCGGATAACATCCTGCTCATGGTCGCCGGACAATTCAAGGAAAAGAAAGCGCTGGAGTTGATAACGAAATACTTCGGCGTACTCAAAAAGCCGGAGCGTGTGTTGGACAACACCTACACGGAGGAGCCGCCGCAGGATGGCGAGCGCAACGTGGTGCTGCGGCGCGTCGGCAAGGTCGGCGCCGTGGGCGCCCTCTATCACATCCCGGCCGCTGCTCACCCCGACTGTGCCGCCCTGGATGTATTGGAGCATATCCTCACGGCGCAGCCGTCCGGCCGGCTGTACAAGGAATTGGTCGAGAAAAACAAAAAGCTCACCAATGTGGATGCTTCTGCGAGGGGCATGTACGATCCCGGCGTCTTCATCGTCTTCGCTTCCGTCGAGGATAAAATACCCGTGGAATCCGCCCGTAACGCCCTGCTGAAAGCGATCGACGACGTGCGCAACGGCGACATCGCGCAAGAGGAAGTCGATCGGGCCAAGGTTCACTTCAAAAGCGTCTGGAAAAATCAGATGAGCAAAAGCGATAGCGTCGTCAAGCTACTGAACGAGTGGGCGGCGGTGGGCGATTGGCGTTTGATGTTCGTGCATCGGGATCGCGTTGCCAAGGTGACGCCGGCGGATGTTCGCCGCGTCGCTCGGCAGTATTTGACGCGGAACAATCGCACGGTTGGCCTATACATTCCCACCAAAGAGCCGGAGTACGCCGCCATTCCCAAGACGCCCGACATCGAGAAGTTGGTCCGCGACTATAAGGATAAGAGCGGCGAAGTCATCCAGGCGGGCGAGACGTTCGATCCGACGGTGGCGAACATCGAGAAGCGCGTGCGGACAGCGCAGCTATCCAGCGGCGTCCGCGTGGCGCTCTTGCCGCGCAAGACGCGCGGCGAGCGCGTCAGCCTCCGTCTGGTTCTGCACTACGGCAACGAAGATTCGCTCAAAGGCCACACTAGCGCGAGTCAATTTCTGGCGACGCTGATGGCATGCGGCAGCAAAAAGCACAGCCGGCAACAACTCGTGGACGAATTGAATCGCCTGGAAGGAGGGATCAACGCCGGAGGGTTGATCGGCGATGCCAAGTTCTCGATGAGTTGCAAACGGCAGACGTTGCCGCAAGCGCTGGCCTTGCTCGCCGAGGTGCTGCGTCAGCCGACGCTGCCGGAGAACGAGTTCAACGTGCTGAAGCGGCAGGTCCGCGAGCAATTGGAAGAGAGTATGACGGAGCCGCATTCGCTCGCCGCCCGCGCGCTGCGGCGCAATCTGTCCTCCTACGCCAAGGACGACGTGCGGTACACGCCGACGATCGAGGAATCATTGGCGCGGCTGGAAGCCGTGACCGTCGAAGAGGTGCGAAAGTTGTACGATGAGCAACTCGATGGTCAGCACGGTGAACTCATCGTGGTCGGCGACTTCGATCCGGATACGGTCATCCAGCAGATGGAAACGGCCTTGAAGGATTGGAAAGCCGTGGTGCCTTACAAGCGCATCGATCGACCGATGCGCGGCCAAATGCAACCGGCCCGCGTGGCTATCGAGACGCGCGACAAAAAGAGCGCCGTCTACTTCGCCGCCACGCAGATGCCTATGAAAGATACCGACCCGGACCACGATGCCTTGCTGATCGCCAACTACGTTCTCGGCGGCGCTCCCCTTTCGTCTCGTTTGGCCAATCGCGTTCGCCAAAAAGAAGGGCTTTCCTACGGGATCAACTCCCTTTTCAATGCGGATTCTCAGGATCGAACCGCGATGTTCGCCCTGCTCGCCAGTTGCAATCCGAAGAACATAGATGAACTGGACAAAGCCGTCCTCGACGAATTGGAAAAGATGCACAAGGAAGGTATCAGAGAGGAGGAATTGCGCGAGAGTAAGAAAGCCTATTTGGCCTCTCTGAAGCGATCGCGCGGCGACGATGGACATCTCGCCGACATTCTGCTTGAGGAACTGTACGCCGGCCGCGGCATCGCCTACTACGGCGCGTTGGAGAAGAAAATCGACGGTCTGACGGTCGAAGAGGTCAACCGCGCTTTCCGCAAGCACATCGATCCGAAGAAGCTGGTCATCATCCGGGCCGGCGACTTCAAGAAGAAGTGACGGCTTGTACCCGGCAGCTAACGCAGCCGGTTCGCCCACACAGGCGAACCGGCTGCGTTAGCTGCCGGGTTAGGGTATGTCACGGTTACGGGAACACCGCTACCAGTGTCACGATGGTGGCCGCCTCGGCGAGAAAGCCGGTGGCGCTGAGTTGGAACGGATAAAGCATCAGAGGCACCGGATCGCCCGGCAGACACCAGCCGGTGTTGTACTCGATGCGGCGGCACGGCTCCATGGCGAGGTGATAAGGCCACATCACGAAGTCGTAAAGGAACGTGCCGGCGGAGATGAGCGGCGTGAAGGGGCCTAGCCCCCAGCCATAGCGCTCGAAGTTAATTTGCTGGAACGACAGCCGGCCGTGGCAGACGTAATACGGCGCTACTTCGAGCTTCATGGGATACCACTTACGGCCGTTGTACGTCTCGGTGGAGATAATCGGATCGTTGGGGAAGACGATGCGTTGCGGTATTTTGAGTTCGCGGTTCTCTTGGCGAATGCGTTCTTTCAATTGCGCATCGGACTCCACGGAGATCGCCACCCGATAGATGGAAGGCGCCTCCAGTTGAATCGTGTACGGCGCCGGCTGATCCAGGTCGAGTCCGACTTCGGGAGCGCGCACTCCTCCGGGCGGTAGCGGTACACCCGGAAAGGGTTGCTTTTGGCCCGGCTGCTGTTGGGCGGCCTGGGCCATGCCGCCCGGCGATTTCGCCACGGCGGACGATGTCGGCCAAGGAGTGTACGGCGACTGGGGCGCGGAAGGCGGCGTCTGCTGAGCATGGGCCGCGCCGGCCAACAGCAGCACAACTAAGCCCAAGCGCAAGCAAGGCGAATGCCTTCTACAGGTTGTCCGAATTGCCGTGTTCCGAGCGCGAACTGTAATTCGGCGCTTCCTGCGTAATGGCGATGTCATGGGGATGGCTCTCCTGCACCGAGGCCGCGCTCACCAGAATGAAACGGCTGCGCGTGCGCAGTTCCTCAATGTTCCGTGTGCCGCAGTAACCCATGCCGGCCCGCAGTCCACCGACCAACTGGTAGATGAACGGCGCCAGCGGCCCCTTGTAGGGCACTCGACCTTCGACGCCTTCGGGCACCAACTTGTCGCGGGCGCCTTCGGCTTGACGATAGCGATCCTTCGAGCCGGCGGTCATGGCGCCGAGCGATCCCATGCCGCGATAGACTTTGAAGCTGCGTCCCTTGTAGATGATCGTCTGGCCCGGACTTTCCGCCAATCCCGCCAGCAAACTGCCGAGCATGACGCTGTGCGCCCCAGCAGCCAACGCTTTGCTAATGTCGCCCGAATAGCGAATGCCGCCGTCGGCGATAATCGGCACGGTGCCGCCGACGCCTTTGGCCGCTTGCGACACCGCCGTTATCTGCGGCACGCCGACGCCGGAAATAATGCGCGTGGTGCAGATCGAGCCAGGTCCGATACCGGTTTTCACGGCATCGGCGCCCGCTTCCAACAGCGCCCGCGCTCCCTCGGCCGTGGCGATGTTGCCGGCGATCACGTCAATCGAGAAACGCCGTTTGATCTCGGCCACCGTGTCCAATACGTTGGCGGAGTGGCCGTGCGCCGAATCGACCACCAGCACATCGACGCCTGCCCGGATCAACGACTCGGCCCGTTCGTAATCGTGTACGCCCAGCGCGGCACCGACGCGCAGCCGGCCGCGATGGTCTTTGCAAGCGTTGGGGAAGTTGGCGAGCTTGTCGATGTCCTTGATGGTGATTAAACCCCGCAGTTTATAGTTATCGTCAACCAGCAGCAGTTTCTCGACCTTATTTTCCGTTAGAATCCGCTCGGCCGCTTCCAGCGTCGTATTCTCCGTGGCCGTCACCAAATTATCGCGCGTCATCACTTCGGCGAGACGCTGATTGTTGTCTTGGAGGAAACGCAGATCGCGGCGCGTGAGAATGCCTTTCAAGAAGCCGTTGACCGTAATGGGCACGCCGCTGATTTTATGCTGCTCCATGATGCGCCGCGCTGTGCCGACCGATTCATCGGGCGGTAGCGTGATGGGATCGGTGATGATGCCGTTCTCGCTGCGCTTGACTTTATCCACCTCGCGCGTCTGATCGGCGATGGACAGATTTTTGTGGATGATGCCGATGCCGCCTTCTTGAGCCAGGGCGATGGCCAAGTCGCTCTCCGTCACGGTGTCCATCGGCGAGGACAGGATGGGCAGATTGAGGCGGATGTTGCGAGTAAGTTGGGTGCGGACATCCACATCGCGGGGCAGCACGTCGCTGTAACCAGGTTCGAGTAGAACATCGTCGAAGGTGATGCCCTGATAGGCTATCCGATCCTGCATGGGAGGCTCCTTGAGAGGGGGCTTTCTTCGGCATTATAGATGTTCCTTCGGATGGGGTGGAATAGCAACCCTCGCCGAATGTGCAAGCCCAAAATCGATAGACGTACCCCTTTCATCTTGTCCCCCTTCCCCCCTTTTGCTAGACCTTAGAAGCACTATCCGAATGAATTGCCGGCCCGCCGCGCCAGCAAGGGCAACCCTTGCTGGCGCGGCGGGCCGGCAAAAAGTCAGTGGCCGGGAAGGGCGGAGCATGTGGATGCGGGCCATATTCTCGTGGGCCGAGGCGGTCTGGCAAAAAGTTAGCGGCCGGAAAGGGCGGAGCATGATACCCATTGATCTAAGCGGCAAAGTGGCGCTGGTCACCGGCGTCGGCGATAACGAGAGCTTCGCCTGGTTCATCGCCAAGGCGCTGCAAGCGGCCGGAGCGCGGTTGATCTTCGCCGTCCATCCGCGCATGATTCGCATTGTCGAGGGTTTCCTCAGCGGTGATGCGCCCGCCGACCTGGAAAGCCGAAAGCTCCCCTATGGCGGAGGCAGTCTGAGCGTCGAGAAGCTGCTGCCTTGCGATGTCGGCTACGACACCTTGGCCGACGTGCCCGAAGCGACGCGCGGCGATCGACGCTACAAGCGCGTCGAAGAGCAGCATGGCGATTATTCGATTGAAGGACTGATGAAGGCGCTGAAGGCGTCGCACGGCGGCATCGACATCCTCATTCACAGCGTCGCCTTCGCGCCGGAGATCAAGAGCAAGCTGATCGATACCACGCGCGGCGGCTACTGGACGGCCATCAGCATCAGTGCTTATTCGCTGATCGGTCTGGTACGGGCGGGTTGCCTCTGATGGAGAATCGGCCGGACGGCGCTTCCGTTGTTGGGCTGACCTATTTGGGCGGCGCGCGTGTGGTGCCGCACTACGGCGGCGGTATGTCCACGGCCAAGGCCGCCCTGGAGATTGACGCCAAGCAGCTGGCGCACAACGTCGGCGGCAAGGGCGTGCGGGTCAATCTGATCTCGGCCGGTCCCTATGCCTCGCGTGCCGCCAAGGGCATCGGCGACATTGGGCAGATGATCGATTACGCCGCGCAGCGTTCGCCGCTGCCGCGCGGCATCACGCCGCAAGAGGTGGCCAACGCCACCGCTTTTTTGTGCAGTCCGTTGGCATCGGGCATCAGCGGACACGTTCTCTACGTCGATTGCGGCTACAACGTCATGGGCGTGTGATTTCCTCGTTTAGCCGCGACCCGAAGGGGAGCGCGTTTGACCAAACGCGCTCCCCTTCGGGTCGCGGCTAAACGGATTTACTCTGTGGAAGGAATATCTTTCCTCATTTGCCAATTCGCGCCGCGCATGCCACACTTGCAACAGCGGCCCTCCCCTCACCGCCTATTTTCGTCTCTCCCTCGGTCCCGAGCGGTTGAGCCATGTCCGCACCGGCAACTATCGCTGAGTTCCTGAGCTTTGTCCGCAAGAGCGGTTTGCTGGGAGTGAAGGAACTGAACGACTATCTGGAGCGTTTACGGCGAACGCGGCGTCTGCCGGTTGGACCGGCCGCGCTGGCCGCTCAGTTTGTCCGCGATGGTTTGCTGACGAAGTTCCAGGCGCGGATGCTGCTCAACGGCCGATCGAAGGGATTCGTACTCGGCAAATATCGGCTTCTGGATCGCCTCGGCGTCGGCGGCATGAGTACCGTTTTCCTGGCCGAACACGTTTACATGAAACGCCTGGTGGCCCTCAAAGTGTTGGCCAGTTCGCGCGGAAAACCCTTCCTTCCGCGGCCGTTTTCTCCGCGAAGCTCAGATCGTCGCCGCCCTCAATCATCCCAACATCGTCCACGCCTACGACATCGATACCGAAGGATCGGTGTACTATCTCGTCATGGAGTACATCGACGGCGTCAACTTCCAGGAGTTGGTGAGCCGGAGCGGCCGGCTGGAGCCGGTGCGCGCGGCGCACTACATCCGACAGGCATCTCTGGGCTTGCAGCACGCTCACGACAACGGCCTGGTGCATCGGGACATCAAGCCGGCCAACCTGCTCGTCAATCGGGCGGGCGTCGTTAAAATCCTCGACATGGGTTTGGCCCGCTTCTTCCAGGATGAAACCGACACCTTGACGCTCGAACAAGATGCGCGGGCCATTCTCGGCACCGCCGATTATCTCGCTCCCGAACAGAGCCGCGATAGCCATGAGGTGGACATTCGCGCCGACATTTATAGCTTGGGAGCGACTTTTTTCTTTCTGCTGATCGGCCGGCCGCTCTTCGACGGCGGCACGCTCAACCAGAAACTCATCTGGCAGCGGACGAAACCGCCTGCCGATGTGGGCGAACTGCGCCCGGAAGTGCCGAACGAGATGGCCGCGCTGGTGGCGCGAATGCTGGCCAAGGATCCCCACCAGCGCCCGCAAACGCCGGAAGAAGTGGCGGCTTTTCTCTTGGCGTGGACGCAAACGCCGATCGCTCCGCCGACAGCGGAGGAGTTGCCCGAACCTTGTTCGTCGTCGCGCGCTTCGCGCAGATCGCGCTCCGGCTCCGTGCCGCGCGT
The DNA here is from genome assembly GCA_963835245.1 of uncultured Planctomycetota bacterium. Classification (GTDB taxonomy): domain Bacteria; phylum Planctomycetota; class Planctomycetia; order Gemmatales; family Gemmataceae; genus JAJPHU01. The sequence continues at coordinate 183,676 of CAWIEZ010000007.1, read as the reverse complement.
CCGAGCCGTCAAGACCAGCGACGCCGAGGCCGAGGCCATCCGCATGACCAATCTCGATCTTGCTTCGCCTTCGCGGATAACACGGATAACACCGCAATCGGAGCGGGGGGCGTAAGCCCCCCGAGTATTCACTCGGGGGGCTTACGCCCCCCGCTCAGGTTGTGAAACCACGTCTTAACCGCGGCGGCGACGAAAGACCTCACTGGCGCGCAGCAACACCTCCCGTTCATTCTCGGTGAGGTTCTCCTTGCCGACGCGGGATATCTTTTCCAAAATGGCGTCCATTTTCGCTTCCAGCTGTTCGTCGTCCAGCGCGGCCGACGCCGCCGGCACATGCACCGGCGTCCGCGCCTCTTCTTCTCGGTAGACGCGCAAACGGGGGCGGAACAGCTGACGCCGCCATAGCCGCCATTGCCGCAGGGACGGCAGCCAATCGCTCAGACGCCAGTGCAAACGATAGTAAACCCCGGCGAACAGCGCGCCGCCGAGATGAGCGGCCACCGCTGTGCCGCCATTGATCTTGTTCAGGAGGACATAAGTGTCGCCGGCCAGGTAGAAGACCGCGAGGAGCCACAGCGGTATGGGCAAAATGAAAAACAGCAGGACAGGTTTTTGCGGATAGTGGATGGCGCACAAGGTCATCACCGCCATCACGGCGCCCGAAGCGCCGAAACACAGCCGCACATGGGGCTGCCAGGCCAAGGAGCTGAAAAAGAACAACAAACCCGCCGCCAAGGCGGCGCTCAAGTAAAAGAGCAGAAATTCGCGCGGCCCATACAGATCCTCGACATCTCTGCCAAACCACCACAAAAACAGCATGTTGAACAGGATATGCCAAATCGTTCCCGGATCGTGCAGGAAGGCGTAGGTGAGCAAGCGCCAAATTTGGCCGTGCAGGATTTGCTGGACATCGAGCTGCAACGCTTGAGTGAACCAGCCGAGGCTCTCGTGGTAAGGATCATCGGCCGGTCGAGTTATCATTTGTACGATGAAAACCGCGATATTGATGCCGATCAGCCAACGGCAGACCCGGCCGCGCTCCCCTAACGATCCCAGGAAGCTGGGTCCTTCACGACGAACGTAGTCGCGGTCGTAAATCCCCATGTTTCAATCCGCCCCCCACCAAAAAGTGGGAGGAAAATGGGCTGCGCACTGCCGCGAACGGCCGGAGACCTTCCCCGGACGCTCCTTGGGCGCGAAAGTCCCTGTACCTCTTTTACCACATGGAGAGGGGGAGGGGAAAGCCCCCCGCGCGGAAAAGCGCGGGAACGCGCCGCCCACGCTCCCGCGAAACACGACAAAACCTTGCCAGCCCGCAGCGCCGGCAAGGGCGTCCCTTGCTGGCGCTGCGGGCTGGCAAGGTTTTGTTACCGATCGCTGTCGTCCTTGCCTTTCTTCTTTCCGCCCTCGGTCTGTTTGCAGACTTCGCGGGCCATCTCTAGATGTTTCTTGAAGATCGGCGTCAGTTGGCCGGCCCACCTCTTGATGGCCTCGTCCTTGCCCTCCTTGGACTGTTGCTCGAAGAGCTTGACGGCCTCCTCATGGTCCTTGACCATGCCTTCCATGTAGGCGTGGTCAAATTCCTCGCCGCTGAGCGTCTTGAGCTTGTCGTACATCTTCTGATGTTTTTCATCCATGCCCTTGGCCAAGGCCATCGACCGTCCATTGGCCAGATCCGTCAATTCGCGGTTCGCTCTTTTGTGGTCGGCGACCATGCGTTGCGCGAACTGCTTAACGGCGGGGCTGCGCGAAGCGCACCGCCAATTCGCTGAGGTTCAGCTCGGCCATCCCGGCGGCCGAAGCCTTCGTGGCGAATTGCCTATCACCGCTGTCTTTGGTTTCTTTTTTGTCGTCGGCGGCCGCCGGCAGGACGGCCAACCAGCAGCCTATTCCCGCCATCATCACGACCGCAAGCATCTTCATCCGTTTCATCGCAACCTGCCTTTCCCTTTGGTGTGTCCCTCTTTTGTCGCTCTAGGCTCGCCGTGAGCGCACCGGCGCAGCGCCGGCGTGTCAAGGGAGGGTGCAATCTCAATGCCGTCCGCGCTCAATTGCGCTCTTTCTCTCGTGTGAGGAATCCGTGCCCGACAACATGGATGAGGCGGAGCGGAGGCAGGCAGAGGATGGGAAAGGCGTCGGCCAAACGCAGGGAACCGGCTTGCACAAGCGAGCCGTGCGCCGGCGCGGGTTCTCTTGCCGGCTCACTTCTTGAGCTTCAATTCCCCTGTCCGCGCTGCCCAGATGTCGAATCCGCCCTTGCCGCCGCGGCGGTCGGAAGCGAAGTACAGCAAGCTACCGTCCGCGCTCAGCGACGGCGAACGATCCCCTTTGGGAGCATCGGGATGATTGAGCATGGTCAGCGCTTCCGGCTTGCTCCAGCCCGTCGCCGTTTTCGTCGCCACAAACAGGCCGGTACGATCCTTGTCGAGTGGACCTTGCAGATACATCGTTTTGCCGTCGGGTGTCAGCGTGACGTGATGGAAATCGGGCGGCAACTCTTCCAAGAGCAGCGGATCTTCAAAACCCTGAGCGCCGGTGGTCTGCGTTCGTTTGCTCAGGTAGACGCGCCAACCGTCCTTGGTTTGGCGGCTGAAATACAAATGTTTGCCGCCGGCCGCCAGCCAGGGATTCATTTCGTCGGCGTCGGAAGCGACCGCCTGCACCGGCGCCGGCTCGGTGAAGACTTTATCGCGGTCTTGCTTGACGGCCACGTAAATGTCGAAGTTCTTCGTATCTTTGTCCTTTTTCGTGGCGTAGTAGAGATACTGCGGATAAACGCCGTCGCGGGTCAGGCAGGCGCCGCGATCATCGACATCCGTTTGCAGGTAGCTATCGGGCACTTGGCCTTTGCCCCAGGTCCGAGCGGATGTTTCGCCGCTGGGACATCAGAATGTCGAACTTGCCGCCGCTATTGGAGGAATACCAAAGCGTTAGACTGCTGCTGGACAAAAATGGATTGTCTTCATCCGCTTTGCTGTTGACGGCCAGATTGACCGGCTTGATGAGCTTGGCCTCGTCGGCGGGTGCCGGCAGGAGCAGAGCGGTTGCCGCAAGGACGGCAAAAAAGAGAGCGGCGATCTTGTTCATGGGGAGGATGCTCCCAAACCCGATTGCGTTTAAACGAAGTTATTTCTTGTTCAATTCCTGCCGAAACGTCCGCACTTCCGACTGGATGATCGCCGGTACTTTCGTGGTCAGTGGATCGGCGCCGCTGAACCAATCCTTCGGCTCGGCGTAAACCAAGTGATACTCGATGAACAACGCGCCGTTCGGTTCGTGCAAGCGGGTGATTTTCAGATAGCCGCCGGCGCCGGTGTAGGGATGAGCGGGACCGAGTTTGCGCTGTCCTTCCTCGTCGAGGGTGATTTTGCGCCACTGATTGGGGAAGTCGCTGTCTTGGGAGAAGCGCGGATCGATTCGCGTGGCGGCGAGCAACGAATCGACCTGGCGCGTGACGACCGTGTGCAGGGCGGCTCGCAATTCGACACGCTCAAGGACGATGAACACGCCATGACTGTAACGCTCCTCACGCAACTTGCTCGATTCCGCCTTGAGTTTGCGCTGGCCCAGCTCTTTCGTGGTCAGAACGTGAACCTGGCGATCTTTGCGTTTATTGTGCAGGTTCTCCAGAAAATCGCGGCCGGCGACGGTATCGAGGCTGCCGTGCGCGACGAACGAAACATCGATGGCGAGCGCGCGCGCAGCTTCGCCGCCGCCCAGGGGGATTTTCCGAATCGCATAGACATGCGGAGCCGTGCCGATCTTGCCGGTGAACTCGCGGACGGTGAAACGCTTTCCGACGACTTTCTGAAGAACCTCGCGCTGGCTGGCCGCATCCAATCCGTCCACCATGAGGGGAGCCGGCAGCGGCACTTTCTTCTCTTCGGATACGGTTACTCCGTTAGCTCGTAATTGCTTGAAGAGCGGATTGACAGCCTCCTCCGCCGCAAAGAAGAACAAACCACTCAGGGCCATTAATGCAACACCGCCAACCAGACTTGAAGCATGACGATTCATGTAGTTCACCTTCCTCGTTGCCACGCGGAGCGTGGCAACGAGCACCTAATGCTCGATCGCTTCGCGCAGTTTATTTTCCAGTTCCGCTGCCGTGGCCGTCGTGAAGCGCGAACGCACCACGAGAGGTTTCAGGTCGTCGCCGACGCGGATTTCTTTTTGGCCTTTCGGCGGAGCCATTATGGCGAAGGCTTTTTCCGTCGGTTGGCCGAGACTGAACTCATTGCCATCGACGTGCAGCAGGCAATCGCCCGTTAGGTTCGGCGGCAGCCATTGGATGGCGCCGATCGGATCGCTGTATTTGCCGTCCTCACGGCCCAGCGCCCAGACGAGCGTGTTCAAGCGGCCGGTTCGCTCCTCGACGAGGACGGCGTAGCGGAGGACAATCGGTTTATGTTTGCCGTCCACGACCATCAGGCTCGGCGAATCGAAGATCATCAGCGTGGCGGAACGGGCGACGATGGTGATGTCGCCGAGCTTTTCCTGAGCGGTGCGCAGGACGACGCGGCCCAACAGACCCAAGCCGGCGCCGAGCCGACGCTGCGTGTCCGGTGTGACGACCATGTCCTTGTCGCCGATGCGCGTGCCCAGGCCGACGGCGACCTTGGCCAGCTTGTAGCCTTTGCCGTCGCCGCCGCTCTTCTCTGGCTTGACATCAGCGACAATGGCTGTGAACAGCAAGCGCGTCAAACGGTCGGCGGCGGCGGACAGTTGTTTCATGTCGCCGGCGCCCGGACGGGAATAGCTCTTGATGAGGAGGTTGCTCCATCCTTTCGGCGCTTCGTTGTCGATGACGGTGCCGGGCGGGATTTGCTCCAGACGGCGCAGCGTCACATCGTAGGCGGAATCCGATTTCCCGTCGGAGCAGGCGACGTCGGTAAGACAGCAAATCATCAATACACTGAGGAGCGTCTTGCCGAGGAGGCGAACTCGACGAGGCGTATGGCAGCAGGGTGTCACCATGACTGTCCTCCGTGATTCAGGGATCGCCAGCCCACGGCGCCAGCAAGGGAGAAGTTACCCGTGCTTGCGCCGCGGACTGGTGAAATTGTTCTCCGGCAGCCGGCACTTGTCAAGGCGCCTCATCGATCTGTCGCGGACGGGAGAAATAGGGTGAAAAACGGCGAAGAGGCCATCCGCGCCGGACGAGTGCTGGTGACGGGGGCGGGGGGATTTCTGGGCGTCAATCTAGTAGCGGCGCTGCGCCAACACGGCTTCGCCGTCCGCGCGCTCGTCCGCCGTCCGCCGCGCGGCCCTCAGTGGACGGGACTCGATGGCGTGGAATTTGCGATCGGCGATGTCCGTGATGTTCATCAGATCGAGCGCGCTCTGCCTGGCGTCCGCGGCGTTTTGCACACGGCCGCTCTGACGCGCCTCATCCCGCGGCCGCACCGCGACGCCTATCGCGTCAACGTGGAAGGCACACGGAACGTCTGCGCCGCCGCCCTGCGAGCCGGCGTGCGACGGTTGGTGTTCACTTCCAGCGCCTCGACCATCGTTCCGGGCACTGCCGAGCAGCCAGCCAACGAGGATTCGCCGATCAACCGCGCGTCGATACGCGCCCCTTACATCGACAGCAAGCGCTTGGCCGAACAAGTGGTCCGCCAATTCAACACCTTGGGGCTGGAAACAATCACTCTCTGTCCCGGCTATCTCCTCGGCCCGCGCGATGCCCGACCGACGACGAATGAGATGCTGCTGTACGCGGCGCGCTGGCGCTGGCCGATCTTGCCACCGGGCGGCATGAACGTGATCGACGTACGTGAGGCGGCCCTTGCGCATGTCCGCGCCCTGTGGCTCGGCCAACCCGGCCGCCGCTACATACTGGCAGGGCCGTATCGCAGTTACGCCGAACTGGGCGATCTCGTGCGGCGCTTCCTCGGTTCGGGCCGCGTCTGGGTGCTGCCGCGCTGGATGCGCTACGCCGGCTCGATTCCGTTGGCCCTGGCCTCCGGCGTCTTCGCCGACGTTCCCAATGGCTTGACCGTGCCCAGTTTTCAGTACGGCTTCGTCTCCTATCACCTGTCGGGCGCCAAGGCGGATCAGACGTTTGGTCTGACGCATCGTCCCGTGGAGGAGACGGTGGGCGATACACTGCGCTGGTTCGGCGCAACAAAATGGGGGCACGGTCTCGCCGAATAATATCGGCGACGGAGGCGCGGCCATCAGATATGCTTTAGTTTGAGCGCTGCGAAGGCGATTTTTTCGGAGCCGCGACCGTAAGGGAGTGGAGGGAAGCAAACGACGACCATGAATCTAGCGATTGAAACGCATCAGTTAACGCGGCTCTTCGGCGATTTCCGCGCCGTCAACGGCATCGATCTGCGCGTCGAGCGCGGCATTTTTTACGGCTTTCTCGGACCCAATGGAGCCGGTAAATCGACCACTATCAAAATGTTGACCGGCCTGCTGGCGCCGTCGCACGGCGACATCCGTGTGCTGGGTAAGAACATGCTCGACTCTGCCGAAGCGCTCAAGGCCAAAAGCCGCGTCGGCGTCATTCCTGAGGATCTGGCGCTGATTCGACAATCTGACGGGGCGCGAGTATTTGACTTTCATCGGCCGCATGTACCTGCTGCCGCGCGATACGATCCGCGAACGTATCGACGAACTGCTGCCGCTTCTGGGTCTCGAAGGCGAAGAGAAAAAACTCACCCTGGAATACTCGCACGGCATGAAGAAGAAACTGGCTCTAGCCGCCGCTCTGCTGCCCAACCCGGATTTGCTGTTCCTCGATGAACCGTTTGAAGGCGTGGACGCCGTAACGTCGCGCATCATCCGCGATCTGCTCAAGGGCTATGTGGCGCGCGGCTCGACGGTCTTTCTGACTTCGCACGTCTTGGAAATCGTCGAAAGACTGTGTTCGCACGTCGGTATCATCGTCAAGGGAAACCTCGTCGAACAGGCTCCCTTGGAAGCGCTTCGTCAGGGCCGTTCTCTTGAGGATCGTTTCTTGGAGAAAGCCGGCGCAGACGCCGAGGCGACGCCGAAGCTGACTTGGTTGGAGGAAAACACGCCATGAACGGGCAACATTTGCGCGCCTTCCTCTGGCTGCGTTGGCGGCTTCGCGTCAATCAATTGAAGCGCGGCGGCATTGTCAATGCCGTGATCTTGGCGATTTTGTCGGCGGCAGCCGTCGTCCTCGCCGCCGTGCTGTTCGCCGTCTCCATCCCCATCGGCGCGTTCGTTCTCAATGACAAACCACCCGCCGTTCTGCTGTACGTCTGGGACGGCCTGGTCGTCGCTTTTCTGTTCTTCTGGACCACCGGCCTGCTCACCGATCTGCAACGGTTCGAGTCGCTGTCGCTGGGAAAGTTCTTGCATCTGCCGGTTTCGCTGTCGAGCGTGTTTCTGATCAATTACCTCAGTTCGCTGCCGAGCGTGAGCTTGTTGTTGTTTCTGCCGGCGATGCTGGGGCTGAATCTTGGTCTGCTCTTCGGTCGAGGTCCGGCGATGCTCTTGCTGTTACCGATGCTGGCGTCTTTCCTGCTGATGGTCACGGCGCTGACCTATCAGTTCCAAGGTTGGTTGGCGGCGCTGATGGCCAATCCGCGGCGCCGCCGAACCGTGATCGTTGTGGTGACAATGACCTTCATCCTTATTAGCCAGGCGCCGCAACTGGTGAACGTCCTGTATTGGCAAACTTGGGAAACAGTGGATGAACTGAATGAGGAAACTAAGGAAAATAACGACTTTATGCAGTGGCTATCATCAGGCCCTAAGAGTGGGAAAGAGATAATAGAGGTTCAGAAGAAGCACGACCAGCGGATCGCGGAAATCCGCCGAGAACGCGAAGCGCGAAACCATAAGTCGGAGGAACAGAGAGCGCAACAGACGGAGAAAACGGCGAAACTTCTCAACATGCTTCTGCCGCCCGGCTGGCTGCCGGCCGGCGTCGAAGCCGCGGCGGAAGGTCGAGCGTGGCCCGTGGCGCTCGCCATCCTGGGACCGGCGTTGATCGGCACGGCCAGCCTTTGGCGCTCCTATCGCACCACTCTGCGCTTGTACACGGGCCAATACAACACAGGCGAAGCAGAGCTTCGCAAATCGGCGTTCCCAAGCGGATCTTGGGAACGAGGGTCTGGGCAACGACGGCCAGAGGAGAGAGAGTCTTCTCGTTCCCAAGCTCCGCTTAGGAACGCAGGTCGGGAAGCTCTGCTTCCCGGCTCTTCAGCCCGCCTACTGGAGAAAAAATTGCCCTGGTTATCCGAACAGGCGGCGGTCATCGCTCTGGGCGGCTTTCGTTCGCTGCTCCGCGCCCGGAGGCAAAGATGCTTCTCTTGACGCCGTTCATCCTGCTGGTGATCTTCGGTTCCATGTTCCTAGTTCGCCGCGTGGATCTTCCGCAAGCGGCTCGACCGCTGCTGCCCTTCGGAGCCATGATGATGATTCTGTTCAGTTTGTCCCAGCTCATCGGCAACCAATTCGGTTTTGACCGCAACGGCTTCCGCGTCTTCGTCCTTTGTCCGGCTCGCCGCCGCGACATTTTGTTGGGCAAAAACTTGGCGGTCGCTCCGCTGGCCTTGACGCTGGGCACGGGAGCGGCCGTGTTCGTGCAAATAGTCTATCCGATGCGCTTTGATCATTTCCTGGCTCTTGCGCCCCGCTTCGTGGCGATGTATTTGCTCTACTGTCTGCCGGCCAACGCGCTGTCGATCTTGCGCCTGTGCGCATCGCCGCCGGCTCCTTCAAAGCGGCCCATCCCGGAGGAATCGCTATCCTGCTGAATCTACTTTTTGTTTTTCTGTGCCCCGTCCTGATGGCGCCGATGCTGCTGCCGCTCGGCATCGAATGGGCGGTGCAAGAAATAGGATGGTTCGGCGGCGTGCCGATCGATCTGCTTCTCTCTCTCCTGGAGTGCGCGATCGTAGTCTACGTTTATCATCTCATTCTGCGTTGGCAGGGCGATTGGCTGCAAGCCCGTGAGCAACAGATTTTGCAAATCGTCACGACCCGAGTAGGCGCGGAATGAGGGAGACATTTTGCTTTGCGATCGGCTCCGCTTGCGGTATGGTGAGAGGACAGCCCGAACGCCTGCGCCGGCCGCCCGTATCCCGCCGTCTGTTGTTGAGCGAACGCATGAAAGCCTTTTTGACGCTGTGCATGGCCATCCTGTTGTCCGGCGCGCTCGCGCCGCCGAGCCCGTCGATTATGCCCGCGATATCCAACCGATTCTGACGAAGCACTGCACGTCCTGCCACGGAGCGAAGAAACAGCGTTCGAGCCTGCGGCTGGATAGCGTGAGTGCCGCGCGTCGCGGCGGCAATTCCGGCCCGGCCGTCGTACCCGGCAAGAGCGGCGAAAGCCATCTCTTCATCGCCGTCAGCGGCGGCAACGATGAAATCGCCGCCATGCCGCCCAAGGGGCCGCCCCTCAAGGAACGCGACATCGCTCTGTTGCGAACTTGGATCGACAGCGGCGCTCCCATCCCCGCCAGCGAGAAGGCGGAGCAGACCGGCAACGCGGCCAGCAAGCACTGGGCGTTTCAACCGATTCGGCGACCGGCGGAACCGAGCGTCAAGAATCCGCACTGGTGCCGCAATGCCATCGATCGTTTCATCCTCACCCGCTTGGAACAACAGGGCATCGCTCCCGCCCCGGAGGCGGATCGCGTCACGCTGCTGCGCCGACTGTCTCTCGATCTCATCGGCTTGCCGCCATCTTCGAAAGAGATCGACGATTTCCTGGCCGACAAAAGGCCCGACGCTTACGAGCGCGTCGTCGATCGTCTACTGGCCAGTCCGCACTACGGCGAACGCTGGGGCCGGCACTGGCTCGACCTGGCGCGCTACGCCGACTCCAACGGCTACAGCATCGATTCGCCGCGCTCCATCTGGAAATACCGCGATTGGGTGATCGACGCTCTTCAACAACGACAAGCCATTCGATCGAATTCGTCGTCGAACAATTGGCCGGCGATCTTCTGCCCAATGCGACCCTCTCACAGCGCATCGCCACGGGTTTTCATCGCAACACGCAAAAAAACGAAGAGGGCGGCATCGATCAAGAACAGTTCCGCGTCGAGTCCATCGTCGATCGCGCCAATACGACCGGGACCGTCTTTCTTGGTCTGACCGTCGGCTGCTGTCAGTGCCACGATCACAAATTCGATCCGCTGGCCCAGCGCGAGTATTACCAACTTTTCGCTTTCTTCAACAGCTGCGATGAGCCGATCGCTGGAACTGCCGACGCCGGAGCAACTGCACCAACGCCGGGAAGTCGGCGAACGCATCGCCGCGTTGGAAAAACAACTCAAAACGCTGGACACGGCCACGCCGGAGCGCGTGGCGGCATGGGAGGGCAGTCTGACGCCGGAGTCGCGGGCCATGCTGCCGAAGAAACTGCAAGCCATCCTCGCCATCGCGGTCAACGGCCGTAGCTCTCGTCAGCAACAGGCGGTTGATCACGGCGTATCGCAATTTCGAGCAAGTGCGCCATGCCGTCGGCGGGCTGGGTCAACCGCTCAACTACCTCGCCGCCGCCCACGTCCAGGCAATGATCGTTCGCAAAAACCTGGAAAAGAAGATCGCCGAACTCCAGAAGGCGATGCCGGTCATTCCGACGACGCTGGTGCTGCAAGAGCGCAAGACGCCGCGCGTGACGCACATTCACCTGGGCGGCGACTTCCTCCGCAAGGGTGCGGTGGTGGCGCCGGACGTGCCGCGCGTGCTGCCGCCGTTGGCGAACCGGCCGCGTAAGTTGCCGGGTGATCGGCCCACGCGCTCGAGCTGGCGCGTTGGCTGGTCGATGGCCGCAATCCGCTGACGGCGCGCGTGACGGTGAATCGTTTGTGGCAACAGTATTTCGGTCTCGGCCTTGTCGAAACGGAGAATGATTTCGGCACGCAGGGCACGCCGCCGTCGCATCCCGATTTGCTCGACTGGCTGGCGAGCGATTTTATGGATCGCCATTGGAGCATGAAAACGATGCACCGCCTCATTGTCATGTCGGCGACGTATCGGCAATCGTCGCGCCATCGGCCGGAACTGGCATCGATTGACGCCCGCAATCGCTTGCTGGCTCGGCAGAATCGTCTGCGGCTCGACGCCGAGGTGGTGCGCGATGCCGCCCTATCGGCCAGCGGTCTATTGACGCCCACCATCGGCGGACCTAGCGTCTATCCACCTCAGCCGCAAGGCGTGTACGCTTTCACCCAAGTGCCGCGCAATTGGCAGGCCAGCAGCGGACCCAACCGCTACCGTCGCGGCCTGTACACCTACTTCTGGCGCTCGGCGCCGCACCCGGATCTGACGGTCTTCGACGCTCCGGAGGCGCTGTCCACCTGCACGCGCCGCAATCGCTCCAACACGCCGCTGCAAGCGCTAACTTTACTTAACGATCAGGGCTTCTTCGAGTTGGCTCAGGCGCTGGCAAAGCGCGTCCTAGGAGAATGCAAGGGGGAAAACGGCGAGCGTCTCGTTTATGCTTTCCGCTTGTGTCTGGGCCGGCATCCGAGCGAACGCGAGCGGCAGGCGCTCGAACGCTTGCTCGCTCGACAGCACGAGGCGAAACCGCTCGACGCCTGGACCAGCATCGCGCGTGTCCTGCTGAATCTCGATGAGTGCATCACGAGGGAATAGCGAGCTTCGCGGCATAGCACTATCTTTGGGGCAGCCGTTTGATGGCGACCTCGCCCCGCGCTTCGTCAGCCGGATCAGAAGTTCGCGCCTGGACGATGCCAACGATCATGGCTGGCCTTGCAAGCCGTGCCCACCGAAGCGATGGAGATAGCCCAAGGTGGCATGCACCAACCAGATTTGCGGATCGGGAACACACTTCCGCAGCTGCTCGACCGCCTTCATTTCATTCTTGTCCAGCTCGTATTCGCCCGTCTCGATGTCGATGGCGATGAATTTGTCCTCGTCCGCCGCCGTCAGATGGGGGCGAACCTTGCTCTCGACCAGCGCGTCCCCGCAGCGGGCGAATTCCTCTTTGCTGTAGCGGCGTTTGGTAGCAGCCATGAGCTTCCTCCGGTTTGAAGGTGAAATGTATTCTACCTGCTTGATGCCCTACAGGTACAAATTACTCGCCTGGCCGGTCTGTGAGGAGCAGACTGTTCAGATCAAATATCTACGATATCCTTTTTCGCCTCCTGCCCTGCAGAAAACCTCCTTTTCAGCCACCTTTCCGCTCCGTATAATACAGTATGAGTACTTTGAGCAAATCCCCTAACCGCGTCGCTCGCATGGCCCTGACGACCGGCAACCGCGTCCTGCCACCCTACGCGCACCGCTTCAGCCCTAAAAAATACACCCAACCTCAACTGTTCGCCTGCCTGGTCCTCAAAACCTTCTTCAAAACCGATTACCGCGGTCTGACCACGCTCCTCGGCGACCACACCGACCTCCGCACCCTCCTCGGCCTGCACCTCGTGCCGCACTTCACCACCCTGCAAAAGGCCAGCCGACGCCTGCTGTGAGCACTCCCGTGGCACGTCGCCTCTTCGCTACCACCGTCCGACGCTTCTCGCCGCGGCGTCGCCGCGTCCGCCGAGCCGCCTTCGACTCCACCGGCCTGGACTGCGGCCGACGCAGCTTCTATTACGTCCGCCGCCGTCACGCCGACGCAAAACGCTTCCAGACGGTCCCTTACAGCCGCTATGCCAAGCTGGAAGCGTCCGTCGATTGTGCCAACCACCTGTTGTTGGCCGTGCTGGTCGGCTGCGGCCCCCGCGTCGATGTCGATCGCTTCGTGCCGCTATTGGACGCGACGGTGGAGCACGTGCGGCCGGAGTCGGTGCTGGCGGATGCAGGCTACGACTCCGAGCCGAACCACCGCTACGCCCGTGAGAAGCGGGGCGTTCGTTCCTTCATACCGGCGTTGATTGGTCGGCCCACCGCGAAGTTGCCGAGCGGGCGGCATCGGCGTCGGATGAAGCAGCGTTTGACCAAGGCTTACGGCAGTTACGGTCAGCGTTGGCAAGCGGAGACGGCGTTCGCCATGCCCAAACAGCGATTGGGGAGTACGGTCAACGGCCGCAGTTATGGGAGCCAATGCCGCGAACTGTGGCTGCTGGCCATCAGCTATAACATCATGCTGCTTTACGCCATAGCAGCTTTTCTACAGGGCACTCCCGACCCCTTTGTCCTGACCTCTTTGTCCTTTCCTTTGTCTTTCCCTGTGTCCTACTCTTGATATTCAAACGCGCCGATGTACACCAACGACGAGCGCCAGGGATGCCGAACCGAGTTGGGCTCAAACACGCATATGGCGCAGTCGGCACGGCGCGACCTCTCGACTCGCGAGATCCACTGATCGGCATACGAGGTTTGGGCCAGCAAATCAGGCAGTGGAACCGGCTGTCCATGATGGATAGCCTCAATGCAGCCCGGCTCGTAGCCCGAAAGCCCGACCTCTCGCATAAATGCTGACGGCACACCATCCCCGTCCTCCGTGTAGTTTTGGTCGATGAAGGCCCGCATCTCCTCGAAGGAGCGGAACCGATCTGTCGATACAAAGACATGAACGGTCGCCATCATGCCTCCTGCGCCGAACAAGTGATTTTACAGCTTTCAGCTGTCTATTTTGACCATCCGCGCAATAGGTATCAAGTAAGAAGCTCGTCATTTTCTTGACGCCTGACTGCTCCAATACGGCCAGTCTGGGTACCGCTAACGGATGTTGCCATTTCAAGAAATTCCGCCCATCTCCTCGATCCCTTCCGGCCATTGATCGCGCGGCTCGAAACCGAGCAATTGCTTCGTCGCCTCCAGATCGTACATTCCCTTCCTCACCGGCCGGCTCGTGGCGTAGACGATGGCAAAGCGAATGTCAGCGGGCGCTTCGACAGCGCAGGCGAAAAAGCGGCCGGCATCACCGGGACTGAGATACACGTCTTTCCCCCATTCAAGAGAGGCCAATTCTTCCGCGTGTTCCTGTGAGCGAGGCACCCAGCCCAGACGTACGACAAGGACACTCATACCGTGGCTTTCGGCGCACATGCGTCCGGCCGCTTCGAGAAAGACTTTGGCTGCGGCATACCAGCCGCGCGGCGTCGGCGGGTCGTCGCCCTTGATCGGCCACGGTCCACGCTGTCGCTGCCACCACACCACCTGACCGCTGCTGGCCAGAATCAACCGCCGCACGCCGGCCAACCGCGATGCCTCAATCACCTGATAAACGCCGATGAGATTGTTGGGTGCCAATTGCGTCAGGAAATCGTCATCGTCCGGCGTGGCGGCGAGATGGATGACGGTGCCGGCGCCCTCGACGGCTCGCCGCACCGCCGCCGCATCGGTGAGGTCGCCGATGATGCTGTCCGTCAGGCCCGGCGTCGCCGCGCGATCGAAGCCGCGCACCGGCCGGCCGCGCCGTTGCAATTCCGCCACCACCGCGCGACCGATTCGCCCCGCGGAACCCGTGACGAGGACTGTCGGCGATCCACTCATGTACTTTTGTCTCCTCCGATACGCGTGGCACGCGAAAACCGTCTGGGGATCAATGTATCGGTGAGAGAGGAGATAGGAAGGGAATGAGCGAGCGGGGTCGCGTTAGCGCCCCGAGTACTTGCATCTCCCGGGGCGCTAACGCGACCCCGCTCGCCAAGGAAACAATGAGCCGCCCGCGGCCCCATGAAGAGCGGCGGTGCCGCGGGCGGTGTATGAAAGAGGTTACGTCTGGAGATCGCGTGTGAAGGCGTCCAGTTCCTTTTCGGCTTGGTCCTTGCCGTAGCCGTACTTCGTTTGCAAGGCGCCGAGGAGTTGATCGCGCTTGCCGGCGATGGTGGTCAAATCATCGTCGGTCAGCTTGCCCCATTTCTCCTTGACCTTGCCCTTGAATTGTTTCCAGTTGCCGGTGATCTGATCCCAGTTCATGGTTCATCTCCTCAAAAACAGCAACGAGAGCAGGTGCCGGACTGTGACCCCCGCCTCGTTGCTTGATGGAGTAAAAGAGATGCAATTGGTATGCCAAGCCTCTCGGCGAACCGGCAGCGTTAGCTGCCGGGGGATCCCATACCCGGCAGCTAACGCTGCCGGGGGATCCCATACCCGGCAGCTAACGCTGCCGGGGGATCCCATACCCGGCAGCTAACGCTGCCGGTTCGCCAGCCGACAGGCATACCTGCCTTGTCTCGGTTTCCGCCTCGCGGCTACACTGAGCATAGTTTCCTCTCGAATGTGAAGGAGTCCCTTATGACGGTGGCGGATCAACAGCAGTTGCTCGCGGATGTCGAGGCGTTTTGCCAAGAGATTCGACCCATCGAGGAGTTGTGCTACGTCGAGCATCGCTTCAACGATCAAGTGATTCCCCTGGCCCGCAAACGCAACTTGTTGGGTATGCCGGTGCCCAAGCAGTACGGTGGCCGCGGAGCCGATACCGTGACTTACGCTCGTGCCCTGGCGCGCATCGGCCGGGAGGGCACCGGCGTACGCACCTTCTTTTCCGGCCATACGTCCATCGGCGAATATCCCATTATGACCTGGGGCAGCGAGGAGCAGAAACGCCGTTATCTACCGGCAGCCTGCCGCGGCGACAAAGTGCTGGCCTTCGGTCTGACCGAGCCGGAGGCCGGCAGCAATCCGCTGGAGATGCAGACAACCTACGAACGGCGCGGTGATTATTACATCTTGAACGGTGTCAAATATCTGATATCCAATGGCGGCATCGCCGACGCGGTGGTTGGCTTCGCTTATCCCAAGGGGGGCGGCGGACGCATCAGCGCCTTCATCATCGATCGCGGCGAAGGTTTTGTCAGCGAGGATTTGACGGCCAAGTTGGGCATGCCGTCGGCGAACACGGCCATGTTCGAGCTGCGCGATTGCAAGGTGCCGGCGAACAATTTGCTCGGCGAAGAAGGCGCCGGATTCCGCATTGCGATGGGATCGCTGGTGAGTGGACGGCTCAGCGTGGCGGCCGGCTGCCTCGGCGTTATCGAGGATTGTCTGGCCGAGACCGTCAGTTACGCGAAAGAGCGGCAGCAGCACGGCAAGGCCATCGGCAAACATCAATTGGTGCAGGAACACATCGCGGCCATCGAGATGGCGCGCGTCGCTTCCGAAGCGTTGATCGAACGCGCCGCCGCCGCCAAGGATGCCAGCAACGCCGCTCCGACCGATGCCGAGTTGCGCGCCAAGGCGGACTTACTGGCGGCGCAAGCCAAGATGTTCGCCGCCAATGCCGCCTGGGAGGCCGCCGATCGCGCCGTGCAAGTGTACGGCGGTCGCGGTTGGTCCACACTCTATCGCGTCGGCCGGCATCTGATGGACGTGCGCGTTTGCCGTATTTATGAAGGCACGGATGAGATTCTCAAGTTGAAGATCGCCGCAGCGGTGCTGGGCAAAGAGTACGAGGCGTATAAATAGGGAGGAGCGTTTGATGTCAAACCAAACAATCAAAGAAGAGGCTCGCCGCCTGATCGAGCAACTGCCGGATGATGCCACCTGGGAAGACCTACAGTACCGCATCTACTTTCGGCAAGCGGTTGAAGCAGGACTGAAAGATTCGAGAGAAGGTCGTACCGTACCCTTGGAAGAAGCACGCCGGCGATTTGGGCTGAAGCTATAACTTTTTGCCAATTAGCCCGGAGCGCCAGCGACGGGTTCTTGCAATCCGTCGCTGCGCATCCGGGCTAATGGTTCATTTTGTCACGACTGCGCCTGCCGCGCATAGCGCTTACGGTCGTTCTCCTTGAGGTACATCTTCCGCAAACGAATCGCCTTCGGCGTCACTTCGACTAACTCATCATCCTCGATGTACTCCAGCGCCAGTTCCAGCGTTAGCTGGCGCGGCGGCTTGAGAATGATGGACTTGTCGGAGCCAGCGGCGCGCATGTTGGTCAACTTCTTCTCGCGGCAGGCGTTGACCGGCAAATCGTTGTCGCGGCAATGCTCGGCGACGATCTGACCCTCATAGACTTGCTCGCCGGCGCCGACGAACAGCGTGCCGCGCTCCTGCAAATTGTCCAGTGCATACGCCGTGGTGCGGCCAGTCTCCATCGAAACCATGACGCCGTTGAGGCGCGAGGGAATGCTGCCGCGCACCGGCTGATAATCGTAGAAATTGTGATGCACGATGGCTTCGCCGCTGGTGGCCGTCATCAGCCGTGTGCCCAAGCCGATCAGGCCGCGCGCCGGGATGGTGAACTCCATGTGCGTCATTTCGCCGTGGCTCTCCATCTTGACGCATTCCGCCCGGCGATTGCCGACCAATTCCATCACTGCTCCCACCGAGGTCGGCGGCGCCTCGATCACCAAATACTCAATCGGCTCCATCAAGCGGCCGTCGATCTCCTTGGTGATGACGCGCGGTTTGCCTACCGACAATTCGTATCCTTCCCGTCGCATATTTTCCAGCAGGATGCCCAGGTGCAGCAGACCGCGGCCAGCGACGTGAAACTCGTCGCGCTTCTCCTCGTCGGGCGTGACGCGCAGGGCGACGTTGGATTCCAGTTCCTTCAACAAACGGTCGCGCAGTTGCCGGCTCGTCACATAAGTGCCATCCTGACCGACGAAGGGCGAATCGTTGATGCGGAAGATCATCTCCAGCGTCGGCTCGTCCACGAGGATCGGCGGCAGGGCGACCGATTGCTCGAAGTCGGCGATGGTGTCGCCGATATGCACTTCCTCCAGGCCGACCACGGCGCACAGGTCGCCGGCGCTGACCTCGTCCGTTTCGGTGCGGCCGAGACGGTCGAAGACGAAGAGTTGAGCGACGGTGTCATCGATGCGGCGGCCGTCCGGCTTGAGAAGGGCGATGCGCTGGCCCTTCTTGATCTTGCCGGCGAACACGCGGCCGATGCCGATGCGGCCGACGTAATCGCTGTAATCGAGGGTGACGACGAGCATTTGCAACGGCGCGTCGAGATTCACGTCCGCCGGCCGAACGTGCTGCAAGATGGCGTCGAACAAGGGACGGATGTTCGTTCCCTTGACGTTGGAATCGGTCGAGGCGATGCCGTCGCGGCCGGAAGCGTAGATGGTCGGAAAGTCCAGTGTGGCATCATCGGCGCCCAGTTCGACGAATAGATCGAAGACACCGTTGAGTACATCGATGGGGCGGGCGTCTGGGCGATCGATCTTATTGATGACGACGATGGGCCGCAGTCCGCAGGCGAAGGCTTTGCGCAGCACGAAGCGCGTTTGCGGCATGACGCCCTCGGCGGCATCGACGAGCAGCAAAGCGCCGTCGGCCATTTTCAGGACGCGCTCGACTTCGCCGCCGAAATCGGCGTGGCCGGGCGTGTCGATGATGTTGATCTTGGTGTCGCCAACTTTCAGAGCGATGTTCTTGGCCAAGATGGTGATGCCGCGCTCGCGCTCCAGATCGTTGGAGTCGAGGATGCAGCTGCCGCGCAGTTCGCTCTCGCGGAATAGGCCGGATTGACGAAGCATCTGATCGACCAGCGTGGTTTTGCCGTGATCGACGTGGGCGATAATGGCGACATTGCGGAGGTCCGTTCGTTTCATTTCCAGGTTATCTCGAAAAAAGCGCTGTTCGCTCGTTCTTCACATTCGGGCCAATTGGGGAGAGAATCCTTATTATAGGGGGCGACGGCTTGATGCGGATAGGGCAAGAACAACATCCGTTTAGCCGCGACCCGAAGGGGAGCGCGACAACGCTCCCCTTCGGGTCGCGGCTAAACAGGAGCGAGGAACGGTGGCATGGACTTATACATCATTCGCCACGCCGACGCGCAACCGCTGGGTGAAGGCGGTATCCGAGACGACGCGCAACGGCCCTTGACGACGGCGGGTCACGCTCAATGCGAGCCGCTGGCGACGGCGCTCCATCAGCAGGGCGTGCGCCTAGAGCGGCTCGTCACCAGCCCCCTGTTGCGCGCACGGCAAACGGCGGAAGGGTTGCTCAAGCATCTCGCCGGGCCGGCGCCGGTCTTGCACACCTGCGATCACCTGGCGCCGAGCGGCAAACGCCGCAAGCTGACACGCTTCCTACGCGGCCTCGGCGCCCAGTCCGTGGGCATCGTCGGCCACATGCCGGACCTGAGTCTCTACCTGGGCTGGTTGATTGGCGCCAAGAAAGCGCAAGTGGATCTCGCCAAGTCCGGCATCGCCTGCCTTCACTTCGAGGATGAACCGGGCAAGGGCGCGGGAACACTCTTGTGGCTGGCCACGCCCAAATGGTATGCGTGATTTCCGGTCTTGACCTGGTTTCGCCTCCTCCGTACTATTCGCCGCCCGTCCACGGCGTAAGGAGGCAGCGCGATGCAAACCTTGGAACGAGATGGTTCAACGAGCGAAGCGCGGAAAACGACGGCGTTGCAGGTGCCGGCTGGACCGGAAGAACTGGCCTCGCACTACGATCTAACCATCAGTCATGCCAACCCCAATTGTCCGCCGTTCGCCGCCTTCGATCATTGGCTGGCCGAGTCCGCCGCCGAGCATGGCCTTTCGTGCGCTCTGATCCACGATGGCGTGGTGCAAGAGTCGATCCATCGGCTGGCGCTGGGCCGGTTGGCCATCGGCTTTCACCTCGATTATTTCGCTCTGTGGCACGTCGTCAGCAATCCCTACGCGCGGTTGGCGGAAGCGGTGCAAGACGCCGGTGGACATACGGTCAATCTGCCGGCGCGCGCGAATCTTCACGGATAAGGCGGCGGCACACGGCGAATTGTTGCGGCGCGGCCTGGGTGTGCCGGCGACGGTGCTGGTGCGTCCGTGGTTGATCGAACGACCGTTGACCGACGCCGAGCAACAGCGTCTAGGGCTGCGCGAATCGGGCGCTTGCGTGTATGTCAAACCGGCCAACGGCTACAATAATCGCGGGGTGATCCGCGTCGAGAACGCCACGCCGGATAGCTTGTCCGCCGCTCTCGTCCAGGCTCGCCAGTACGATCCGCACGATACGTTCCTGATTCAGCGCGCCATTCGGCCTCCGTTGCTGATGGGCGAGGACGGTCTATCTCGGCCGGCGTACTGGCGGCTGTTGCACTGCCTGGGAGAATGGACGATGTTTTGGTGGCAGACCCAAGACAGCGCCGGAGCGGGCCGGCCGAGCTATCGAAGGGTTGCGCCTGCCGAGATTCGACGCCATCGTTTGCAGCCGGTGCTGGATTATGCCCGCGATCTGGCGGAGCTGTCGGGGCTGGAGTGGTTCTCGACGGAATTGTGCTTGAGCGCGGGAGCGGAGATCAGCCGTCATAACGTGCCGGGCATGGATGGCGGCGATTGGCCGGTGTTGGCCATCGATTACCTCAACGATCAGTGCGATGTCGAGGTGCGCAGCCGCTGGGCTGGCGGACTGCCAGACGACGTGGTTCGGCGTATCGCCGGACGTTTCGCCGAGGCGGCGTGGCGCGTCCGCCAACAGGCGATTCGACCGGAATCCGTAAGATATTGGCGAACGGCTGCGTAACAGGAAGCATCATCGAAACCTGTCCGCACCGCCAGCCAGGCTCTCCCCATGCGTTTGGGTTACAACACCAATGGTTTCGCTCACCACCGTCTCGACGATGCCCTGACCATCCTCGCCGAGTTAGGCTATCGCAGTGTCGCCCTGACACTCGATCATCACGCGCTCAATCCCTACGATGCCGACACGCCGCGGCAATTGCCGCTTGTCCGCGACCGTCTGCGAAGTCTCGGTCTTGGTGTCGTCATTGAAACCGGCGCGCGTTTTCTGCTCGACCCGCGACGCAAGCATCAGCCGACCCTGCTTAGCTGCCAAGCCGAGCAGCGCCTCGATTTTCTGCGTCGTGCCGTGGACATGGCCGCCGCGCTCGACGCCGAGGCGGTCAGTTTCTGGTCGGGCACGGCGACGGAGCCGGCGAGCGCCGAAACGCTGATGGATCGCCTTGTCCAAGGTTGCCGGCAGTTGTGCGAATACGCCGAGCGGCGATACGTCCGCCTGGCGTTCGAGCCGGAACCGGGCATGTTCGTCGATACGATGACGCGCTGGGCGGAATTGCATCAACGGGTCGGTCATCCCTGCTTCGGTTTGACCATCGACATTGGCCATTTGCATTGTCTGGGAGAGACGCCGATCGCGCCGCATCTGCGGCGCTGGCGCGACTGGTTGTGGAACGTCCATATCGAGGACATGCGGCGCGGCGTTCACGAACACCTGATGTTCGGCGAGGGCGAGATCGATTTCGTCGAAGTGTTGGGGACGCTCGCGGACATCGGTTATACGGGCGGCGTTCACGTCGAGCTGAGCCGCCACAGTCACGACGCGGTTGAGACGGCACGACGGGCGATGGCTTTTCTGTCGGCCAACCCTCCTGAGCGGGGGGGGTCAGCCCCCTGAGAGACGCCAGACTCGGGGGGCTGACGCCCCCCGCTCAGGAGAATTGTGCGCTCGTCCTTACGATTCGCACAATCGCTACAGTCTGCTCGTATCGGCCGAGTTCGGCCAGCGAGGGGGCAAATGGGGTAGCTTTTGCTTGGCAGAACGAGCAAGACGGGTAAAATGAAAGATGGATGATCGTTCGCCCAAACAACCGCGCTCTCTTGCGCAACCCCGTCCGTATAGGTTGACTATGGATTCGATGGACGCCTCCGCCTTTGAACAGTTGATCCTCAAATTCGGCCTGGTGAGCGAACACCAACTGGCGGAAATTCATGAGGAGATCGGCGATGGTGCGGACCTGTCGCACTTGATCGCCGCCCTGGAACGGAAGAGCTATTTGACGCCCTGGCAGCGCGGCAAGGTTCTCAAAGGCGACTACGACGGTTTTTTTCTGGGCGGCTATCGCATTCTGTACAAAATTCAGTCGGGAAGTTTCGGCCGAGTCTTCCGCGCCGACAGTCAGCGCGACGGCCGCGTGGTCGCCGTCAAAGTTCTGCGCCGCCGTTGGAGCGACGATCAGCAGCGCATCGACCTGTTCATCCGCGAGGGCAAAGTCGGCCTCACGCTCAAGCATCCCAACATCGTCGAAGTGCTGGCCATCAACCGCGACCCCTCCACCGGCCAGTATTATCTGGTCATGGAGTTCGTGGAGGGCGGCAATCTGCGGGAAATTCTGCAAATTCGCAAGAAATTGACGGCGGCGGAATCGCTGCGCATCATCGAGGACGCGGCCAACGGTCTGACCTACGCTTATTCGCGGCAAATGACGCACCGCGACATCAAGCTGACTAACTTGCTCATCTCCAGCACCGGCGAGGCCAAGCTGGTGGATTTCGGTTTGGCTCAGTTCTTCGCCAC
This sequence comes from uncultured Planctomycetota bacterium, assembly GCA_963835245.1. Lineage (GTDB taxonomy): Bacteria > Planctomycetota > Planctomycetia > Gemmatales > Gemmataceae > JAJPHU01. Next base: position 161,560 of record CAWIEZ010000007.1, on the reverse strand, counting down.
CTTGGCCAAGAATGATGAAGAGAAGGTCGATCGCACCGTCGATTACGCCGGCCTGGAACGCGCCACCGGCGTCAAGATGGGCGACGTGCGCAGCGACATCTACTTCCTCGGCTGCGTGCTGTACGAGGCTCTGACCGGCCGATCGCCGCTGGTCATGTCGCGCGATAAACACGCCCGCATGCGCAAAGAGCGTTTCGAGGAAGTGCTGCCAATCAATCCCAATGAGATCGATGGCCCGCCGTCGGTGCTGGCGCTGGTGGACTCGATGATGGCTCTGGATCCCAAGCAGCGCTACCAGACGCCGGCGCAGCTGCTCGACGCCGTCCGCTCGGTTCGCCGCGAAGTGGACAACAAATCGGGAAGCAATGGCGGCCGGCCGAAATCGCGTTCCGTGTTCATCGCCGAGCGCGACGAGCATTTGCAGGACATTCTGCGCGATGGCTTGAAGGACCAGGGCTATCGCGTCTTCATGGCCAGCGATCCTGTGCGGGCATTGGATCGTTTTCGCCAACTCCCCTATGACGGGTTGATCGTGGACGCGCGCACCACCGGCGAGGATGGTCTGCGCATCTTCAGCCACGTCGTCGAGGAGGCGGCGGCCAAGCGTCTTTCGTGTGCCGCCATCCTCATCCTCGCCGAAGACCAAGCCCCGTGGGTGGCGCGCGTGCCCACCGTTCCCCATTCGACGGTGATGGGACACGACGTCAAGTTCAAGCAACTGGCGCACAAGCTAAAAGAGTTGATGACGGAAGCCCATGGCGCTGAGGTTTTGCAGCCGCCCGCCGCCGAGGTTCGGCCGTCCGCGCCGGCCACACGCGATCTCGATGAACTGCTCCACGAAGTGGACGACGCGCCGCCTCCCCCCTCCAAACCGACATGGCAGAAGAGTGCGCCGCCGATGAAGCACATCGCGCCGGCAGCCGTTGCGGCCCCTGTTCCTTTGCATGACCCGCGTGCTTGGCGGGATGAAATTGGACCGCCTCAGCCCGAGAAAAGAAAAGCGAAGGCGGCCAACGACGGAGAGAACTTGTGGGACAAGATCAGTCCCAAACAAAAAACGGGCGCCCTCGTCCTTCTCGTAGTGTTGGTGGTGGTGCTACTGGGCTACATGATGAGTTCCGGCAATATCTCCGAGGCCAACTACGAGAAGATTCAAAAAGGCATGACGGAGCAGCAAGTGCAAAGTATCTTGGGAAAGGGGAAGGAGGTAAACAATCCCAATAACAAGTCCTTCAAAACGATGAATTGGCAGGACGGCTCTATAAGAATCGGAATTACGTTCAAGGATGGAAAAGTGACCACCAAGTTCATGGATAAGTGACCCGGAAGGATCTCGTTGCCAGGCTCCGCCTGGGAACGAGGAAGGGAATATCTTTCTCAGCGTCCCGGAATGGATCGCCCCATGCGCTCCAGCAGTTTCTTCATATCTTCCCACACGTCTTTCTTTTTATGCGGGCTGCGTCCGGGCAGCAGGAAGGCGGGGTGATAGGTACACATCACCGGAATGCCTTTGTAATCGTGAAAACGGCCGCGCAGCTTGCCGATAGCCTGCGCGGTGCCGAGTAGGTTTTGAGCCGCGCAAGCGCCGAGAGCGCAGATGAACTTCGGCCGCACTAGTTCCAATTGGCGCTCCAGATATTCGCGGCAGTTGCCGGCTTCCTCGGCGGTCGGCAGACGATTGCCGGGAGGCCGGCATTTGACGACATTTGCAATGTACACGTCCTCGCGTTTCAAGCCGCAGGCGGCGATAATGCGATTGAGCAACTGCCCTGCTTCGCCGACGAACGGTTCGCCGCGCTGATCCTCCGTCGCGCCCGGACCTTCGCCAATGAAACACAATTCGGCATCGAGCGGACCGACGCCGAACACCGTGCGCGATCGGCTCACCACCAGTTCGGCGCAGCGCTGACAGGTGGAGACGCGCTCGGCCAATACGGTCAACTCGCGCCGTCTCTCTTCAATGCCGCCTGGCGGAGCCGCTTCGCCGGAGGCCGCGAAGAGGATGGGTTGCGTCGTTGCCTCGCGTGGGGGCACGGCTGTCTCCGCGGCAGTCGCAGCCGGCAGCCAATGAACACCGGCGGCGCGAAGACTGTCGAGGTGCTGACGAAGCTGGCGGGCCAGATCCGCCGGGTTCGATTCCTCTTGTTCGGACATGATTCCTCTCTCGTTCATTCCTCACATTCGTCTTGCTTACTATCATAAGGACGAGGAGACAAAACAGCATGGCAAACACACAAGCGAACACATTTACTCTCGGCCTGGTGCAGATGCGCTGTGAGGCGGACCCATCCGCCAACATGGAGCGCGCCTTGTCGGCCATCCATCGAGCGGCTCGTAACGGCGCGGAGATCATCTGCTTGCAGGAGCTATTCCGCTCGCCGTACTTCTGCCAGCGGCAAGATGCCGCGTTGTTCGACCTCGCCGAGCCGATCCCCGGCCCATCGACGGAGCGACTGGCGCAAGCGGCGCGCGAAAGCGGTACGGTGATCGCGGCCTCGCTGTTTGAACGCCGCACCGCGGGAGTGTATCACAACACGGCGGTTGTTTTCGATGCCGATGGCAGCTTGTGCGGCCTGTATCGCAAGATGCACATTCCCGACGATCCGCTCTACTTCGAGAAGTATTATTTCACGCCCGGCGATACTGGCTTTCGCACTTTCTCGACCCGTTTCGGCCGGGTGGGCGTGTTGGTGTGCTGGGATCAGTGGTTCCCGGAGGCGGCGCGCTTGACCGCGCTGCAAGGAGCCGAGGTGCTGCTGTATCCGACGGCAATCGGCTGGCATCCCCGCGAGAAAGAGGAGTACGGCGCGGCTCAGCGCGAGGCTTGGCAATTGATGCAGCGCGCCCACGCCATCGCCAACGGCGTCTACGTGGCGGCTGTCAACCGCGTCGGCCACGAAGGAGCGGACGACGGCGGTTTGCAGTTCTGGGGATCGTCGTTTGTATGCGATCCGTTCGGCGTGCTGGTCGGACAAACTTCGGAGGACGGCGAGGAAGTGCTGGTGGTGCCCTGCGATCGTCGCCGTTTGGAAGACGTGCGCCGCAATTGGCCGTTCCTACGCGATCGACGCATCGATGCCTATGGCGAGTTGACGCAACGCTGGCTGAGTTAAAAAACAATGCAGAATGCAGAATGAAAGATAGATGGGTTTTCATTCTGCATTCTGCATTGACGTTACGGTCCCACGTCCATTATCAGACGTACCTTCGGCGAGGTCATGCCGGGGATGGCGAAAATCTTCCGCGTCAGCTGATCCTGCACGGACTCGCTCGGCACCTTTACTTTAACCAACAGCATGCCATCGCTCTGCGTCTCGACCCATACAGCTTGCGCCTGCCGGCCACAAACGGATTTGACCTGACGTTCTAGGTCCGCCGGCACGAGGGGAGGAGACGTTGCTGTCGTAGCGAGCGCCGGCTTGGGGGGGGGCGGGGCCGGATCTTCGTCGAAGAGAATAACGCCCACTTTGCCATGGTCGGCGGTTGGCTTGGCTGCCGGCGCGGTATCGTCGTCAAAGAGGATGGCGCCCGCTTTGCCATTGGCGGCGACCGCCGGCTGTGTTTCATAGGCGGGCGGCCAACGGCGTGACGAGCCGAAAGCGGGCCCGTTCACCATCGGCTCTGAGGCTTCACTACCGCCGGCACACCGCCCCGTCCTGGCCGACTCGGTTGCCGTTCGCGTCTCCGCGAAGTTAGGGTGAGGGTTGTCGCGCACTCCGCTCGGTTTGCTCTGCGATGCCAAGATGTCTTGCTTGTTCGTCTCGGCAGGTTGATGTGCTAGAGGAACCCCGGTGGGTAGCTTGGCGTCGTCTTGGGAAACCTGGGGAGCGGCGGGCGTCGGCGTCGCTTGCGTCGCTTTCGACGGACTGGCGGTGGGCAAGTGTAATTCGCTCTCCCAGCCATCCAGGCTGTTTGTCGGGGGCGGCGGAGGTATGACTGGCTTCGCCGGCTGCGGCGCCGGTTGCGGCGGATTCGCTTGGGAAGGAGGCGGGGTAGCGGCGATAGCCAACGATGCCGGAACGACCGTATGAGCTGTGGGAGCCGCAGACACGGCCACCGTCTCCGGCTGCAAGCCCAGGGCCGACGGCGGCACAATCATCGAGCCGTCCCGCGTCAGCCGCACCACACACTGTCCGTCGCGCACGATCCGCTGAACGATCAGTTCATTGACAACGCCGGTGCAGCCGGACACTTCCCGGAACAAGCGGCTGACCGCCAATTTGTTTTCCAGCGAGTCGATCGGCCCGGCCGCCGCGATCAACCCATTGGGACGAACGTTAAGGGTGATCTGCTTGGCCGGGTCGCCGAGGTTCCTTTCCAGCAGTTCGGCCGCTTCCTGTTTCAGCGCGCTCTCGGCACGCTTGGGCGGCGGCGTGCTTGGGCTGTTGTGAACCTTCATCACGTCGCGCACCGTCAGAAACGTGCTTCGCCGCGCCAGAGCCAGCGCGCGCTGCTTGACCGCTTCGTTGGGCACGAAACCGCACAATTCCAAGGCGTTTCCCGCGGCGAAGACGCCGAGGGAGTGAGGGAAGAGATCCCGGTCGGCCAGCAGTGCCAACTCCACCTTCATCTCTTCCAAACGAACCTGTCCCTCCGAGGGAACCGTGTTCTTCTGCGGCGCGACTGTCCGCACAAGCGGCGGTTGATCGCCGAGCCGCGGATCGAAAGTCTGCGCCGGCGCCGAAGGCGCTGCAATCTCGGCGGCGATCATCAGGAGAACTCCGACGCCGCCGCGTAGCACACTACGCATGGCTGGATCTTCCTCAATGGATTGATGAATCTTTGCTTGCCAGCCCGCAGCGCCAGCAAGGGCAACCCTTGCTGGCGCTGCGGGCTGGCAGGTTTTTCCGTTAGCACTTATTGATTGAGCAGATCGCGGGTGACATCGCGCTGCACGGCCGGAGTCGGGCAGGGATACAGGTGCAGGTGATCGAGATCGATGTAAACGACCTCCACGGCCGGCCGGACGCAGCGGAACGGACACGGATAGCCGGACTCAACCGTTTCGGTGAAATAAACGGTGCATTTCCAGTGACAGTGGTGCAACTGGGCCGGCCCGATAAGCGGGAAGAAACGCGGCGGATCGATCTTGTCCACGATGCGCTCGGTGACGATCTGGATATTGTCGCGGAATTTCTCGTAGATGTAGGGCAGGCCGCGCGGGATGGGCGGCATGGCGCGGAGAATACGCGCCTCATCGGGCGGATCTTCGCACAACGGCGGCGGGAAGCCCTCGCGGATGGGCGGCAGAATGGGCGTGCGGAAGTCGTTCTTCCAGCAGTATTTCTCCTCTAGACGCTCAGACACCCAGGGCGGGATGATGATGGGCGTGAACAAGCCCATCGAGAAGGGATAACAGCCGCTCAACCCCAGAGGCGCTAGTACCGCCAGGCCCAGCACCAGGGTACGCATTTTCCTCATGCCCTTCCCCCTTCCCGCTGCGATCGTGGTCCGCGCAACCAATCCCCTCGCGCGGTCGAAGCGCCCGGCCGCCTCCCCCGAGCGCCCGCCAGGCATTGCCAGGAGTCCACCTCCTCCAATGCTGGAAATATCGGACTCCGGTGGTGAGCGACTTTAACGGTTCGCCGGATTGTATCGAGTAGAAGGGGCTTTCTTGCCAGCCCGCAGCGCCAGCAAGGGATGCCCTTTCTGACGCTGCGGGCTGGCAAAAAGTTAGCGGCCATTTCGGCGCGTCCACCAGCTTCGCCATTTTGCCTGCGCCTCGGCGATTTTCTCCTTGCTGGCCTCGTCTGCCGGCCCGAAGTCCTGACCGCGGCTGATCTTCACCAGCGCGTCATGGGCGGCGGTGCGAACCTCGTTCATTTCATCGCCGAGCAAGTCGATTAACTCGCTGGCCAATCGTGGCCACTTACTAGCGATGACGCGGATCGCCGCCTTGCGTACCTCGACAATTTCATCGCTCAACTTCTCCTTGACGACCACCTCGGTCTGGCGCGACAAATGGCGATCGAGCAAATCGCGTCCGAGTTTTTGAATGTCCTTGTCGTAGCTAGTGGCGGCGTTGGCGAGTCCGGGTAGCACTTCCTGACCGCGGCGTTTCTCCAACTCAACGAGTAGCAAGCGCAGGCGCGGGCCGCGTTCGATGCTGGCGGCGTCGGCCAACTCGGCGACACTCATGAGACGCGGCGCCTTGGGACCAGAAGAGGACGCCGGCCGGCGAGCCAAGGCGTTCTTGCGCATCGATACACCGACGCGCAAATCGGCGAGAACCCCGGCGTGGCGCGTGCGGCCGACGCCGCTGCCGATGTTATCCTTGACAAATTCAAGCAATTCCTGATCGTCGGAGGCGGCCAACAACCGACCGATCTTCTGGGCGATGACCACGACGGGACAACTATGTTCGACCTTCGCCGCTCGGTTGAGACCGCGTACCAGTGCCGGAATCGCCTCCGGGCCGAGATCCTTGAACGCCTTGAGCGCCTTGGCACCCTCTCGCCCCTGCAAACGGCCGATGTCATAGAGCATGAAGCGATCGACGATCTCGTCGAGCTTGTCCTCCTCTTCCCTGGTGAGATACGGCAGACTCGGCGCGTAGGGACTGTGCTTGGGTTTTTCCTTTTCCTTCGTTGGCACGTTCCGCGTGGCCACGCCATCGGCGGCAGCGAAAACGGTGAGGGTCAAGACGAGCAGCGTAGTGGTCATCGACGGCTCTCCTGGCAAGGACAAAGGGGTCTCAATCGAAGGAGCGCCCGAGAGAAGCACATTACAAAGTCTATCGTTCGGCCCGCCCCTCCGCAATCGGCAATCGGCCGCGCTTCTTGTGAAGTGTCGTGGACGGGGTACAATGAATGCGCATTCGCCGACCTGCTCATGCGCAAGGATCGATTATGCCTGCCGTCTCCTCTTCGCCGTCGCGCCGCGCTCTGCTGCGTGCCGGAGCGCTCGGCATCGCCGGCTTGGGGTTGCCCCAACTGCTGCAACTGCGGCAGACGCACGCCGCCGAGAGACGGGCCGACGCCGATGCCTGCATCCTCGTGTTCCTTTGGGGAGCGCCCAGTCAGTTCGAGACGTTCGATCCTAAGCCGGAGGCGCCGGACGGCATCCGCGGCGAGTTCGGCGTTCGCCGCACTCGCTTGCCCGGCGTCCTTTTTGGCGAGCACATCCCTCTGTTGGCCGAGCGCAATGATCGCTTCAGTCTGATCCGCACTTGCGCCAAACGAGTACGCATCATCAATCGGCGGCCTACGAGGCGCTGACGGGTTATCCGCCCAGCCGCGACGCGGTGGCGCTGACAGCGACGCCGGGCGATCATCCCAATCTCGGTGCCGTGGTGGCGCGCTTCGCGCCGGGCCGCTCCGCGCTGCCGCGTTTCGTGCAGTTGCCCCAGTTAGCCAGCGACGTCGGCAATCTGACGCCGGGCCAGTTCGCCGGCTTCCTCGGCCGCGCCTACGATCCGCTGGCCGTCGTCAAAGATCCCTGCGCCGCCGATTTCAACGTCGCCGAATTGAGCCTGCCGGCGGACATGACGGCGTCTCGGCTCGACGACCGCGCGGCGCTGCTGCGGCTGGTGGATCGGCAGGCCAAGGCATTGGAGCAATCGGCCGAAGCACGTGCGCTCGGTACGTTTCAAGAACGGGCGGTTCGGCTGCTGACGAGTCCGGCGGTCAAGCAGGCGTTCGATCTGGGCCGCGAGCCAGCGGCGCTGCGGCGGCGCTACGGCATCAACACGCTAGGTCAATCGTTTCTGTTGGCGCGACGGCTGATCGAAGCAGGTGTGAAATTGGTGACGGTCTGCTCCGGCTTCAACGGCAAGACGCCGCAGGACGCCTGGGACACGCACACGGACAATTTCCGCAAGCTGAAAAATCAACTGCTGCCGCCGCTGGATTGCGGTCTCTCGGCGCTTCTGGACGATTTGACGCAGCGCGGTTTGAGCGAACGGACGCTGCTGGTGGTGATGGGCGAGTTCGGCCGCACGCCACGCATCAACAAGGCGGCCGGACGCGATCACTGGCAACACAGCTATTCCGTATTGTTGACCGGCGGCGGCGTGCGTCCGGGCGTTGTGCTGGGACAATCGGATCGAAACGGTGCCTATCCGGTTCAGGGCCGCGTTTGCACGCCGGCGGATCTGTGTGCTACGGTGTATCACTGCCTCGGTATCGATTTGGAGCGAGAGATGAACGATCTGGGAGGCCGGCCGTTGCCGTTGACGAGAGGAACCCCGATCCTCGAATTGTTCTGAGTCCAAGCAGCCTAATACCTTGCCAGCCCGCAGCGTCCGCAAGGGCGTCCCTTGCTGGCGCGGAGGACTGGCAAAAAGTAGCGCGTCATATCACGAACGGGACATTTGCCGGTCCTGTCCTTTTGGATAAACTCATATCACATCCGGCAATCTTCCGCGAACTCACGAAAGGACGCGATCATGAGCCAACCCGCGCAGCCCGCTCTTCGCTTGGAAATCCTCAACGGCGACATCGCTCTGCTGACCATCGATCAACCCGGCAGTCGCGCCAACACGCTCAGCCAAGCCATGTTCGGCGAATTGGAAGCGATGGTCGCTCAGCTCAAGACACGCAGCGAGTTGCGCGGCTTGATCTTTCGCAGTGGCAAGCCCGGCATGTTCATCGCCGGCGCCGATCTGCGCGAACTCGGCCATGCGCCGCAAGATGCCGATACCGCTCGCAAACTGGCGAAGCGCGGTCTCGATCTCTTTGCCGCCATCGAGGCGCTGCCGTATCCGACCGTCGCCGCCATCGACGGCGCGTGCATGGGCGGCGGTCTGGAGTTGGCGCTAAGTTTCGACTATCGCTTGGCCAGCACGCATGCGAAAACGGAGATTGGTTTACCGGAGACCAAGATCGGCCTCCTTCCCGGTTGGGGCGGCACACAGCGATTGTCACGGCTCATCGGGCCATCGCTGGCCGCCGAGATGATCTGCACCGGCGAAGCGGTCAAGGCTGAAATCGCTCGGCAAAGGGGTATCGTCTTCGACGCCGTGCCGCCGGAGCGCTTGCAAGAGGAGGCAGTGCGTTTGCTTGGGGAAGCGCGGCGCTCGGACGAGTGGAAGACCAACCGTAAGCGCAAACAGCAGCCGGTCGGACTGAGTGAAGAGCAGCAATCGTTCACGTTCGCCGTCGCGCGCGCCCAGGTGATGGCCAAGACCGGCGGACAGTATCCGGCACCGCTGGCGGCGCTGGAAGCTATCGCCAAGGGCTGCAATCTGCCGCTGCAAGAAGGACTCAAGGCCGAAACCGATCAACTCGTCAAGCTGGTCGGCAGTCCCATCTCGCGCAATCTGATCGCCGTGTTTTTCATGAGCCAGCGTTTGCAGAAAGATCCCGGCGTCAGCGATGCCAGCATACAGCCCAAGACGGTGCAGCAAGTCGGCGTCCTCGGCGCCGGCATCATGGGCGCCGGCATCGCCGGCGCGCACGTCCGCCGCGGCATTCCCGCTCTGCTCATCGACAACGTGCCGCCGGCGCTGGAAAAGGGCGTCGGCAACATCGCCAAGATTGTGCAAGATCGTGTTGAGATTGGCCGTATGTCGCCCGCCGAGGCGGCCGGCGCACTGGCGCGGCTCAGCACCAGCACGACGCTCCACGGCCTGGCCGACCGCGACGTGGTGATCGAAGCCATCATCGAGAATGAAGAGGCGAAGGTAAACACCTATCGCCAACTGCAAAAGATATTGCGGCCGGATGCCATCCTTGCCTCGAATACTTCCACCATTCCCATCACGCGCATGGCCAAATCGGTCGAGCGTCCCGAAAACTTCGCCGGCATGCACTTCTTCAATCCGGTCGATCGTATGCAACTGGTGGAAGTGATCCGCGGCGACAAAACCAGCGACGCTACCGTTGTCACGCTCGTCGCCCTGGCCAAGCGCGTCGGCAAGACGCCGATCGTGGTCCGCGACTGTCCCGGCTTTTTGATGAATCGCGTCCTGTTTCCGTATCTGAATGAATCGCTGGTTCTGCTGCAAGAGGGCGCCAACCCGCGCGCCATCGACAAAGCGGCGACGGCGTTCGGCATGCCGATGGGACCGATCACGCTCAACGACGTGGTTGGTTTGGACACGGCGTTATACGCCGGCCGCGTCGTCAACACGGCCTTCGCCGACCGGGCGGCGACGACGCGCCTTCTCGACGAACTGGTCGCCGCCGGCCGCATGGGCAAGAAGTCCGGGGCCGGTTTCTACAGCTACGCCAAGGGATCGCGGGGCGTGGATGATCCGGCCTTTGAAGCAATCTTGGCGAAATGCCGCACGGGACAGCGGCAGATTAGCAATGAGGAGATAACGGATCGTTTATTTTTGCCGATGCTGACCGAATCGAGCCGCGTGCTGATGGAGGGCATCGTGCGTGAGCCGGGCGACGTGGACATGGGTTTGCTTTTGGGCATCGGATTTCCGGCCTTCCGCGGCGGCATTCTGCGCTGGGCCGACTCCCTGGGTATGGCGAAGGTGTTGGAGAAACTGAAAGCGTATGAGCGGCTGGGAGCGCGTTTTCAGCCGACGGAGCAGATGCGCAAGCTGGCGGCGGAGGGCAAGGGATTTTACAATGAGTAAGAGGCAGTAGTTTTTTGCTGACTAGCCCCGAGCACAGCGACGGGTAGCACGAATCCGTCGCTGGCGCTCGGGGCTAGTGGCTCGTCAATCTTCTTTTGAAAACCGCTATGAAAAAGATCGCTCTCCCATTGCTTTGCTTGGTACTTCTCGCGGCGGCCGGTGGGAGTGAACCCCACGCCACCGCCAAGAACAAACGCAAGCCGCATTTTACCGTCGGCAAAGAGACTACCTACATCACCGAGCCGCTTGACGCGGACGGTTACATCGATTACGCCGCCGCCCTGAACGAACGCTTGCGCCGCGGCGTGACGCCGGAAAACAACGCCAATGTGCTGCTTTGGAAGGCGTTCGGCCCGCATCCCGAAGGGGCGAAGATGCCGGCCGAGTTTTTCAAGTGGATGGGAGTTACCTCACCGCCAGAGCGGGGCGACTATTTCATCCCCCTGTCGCGCTACGTGAAAGAACATCTCAGGGTTAACCCGCTCAAGGAAGGCAACGCGATCTATGATGAGTTGCAGCACTGCGCGCAACGGTCCTGGACGGCGAAACAGCATCCCAACATCGCCGAATGGCTCAAGACCAACGAGAAGCCGCTTGCCCTCGTCCTCGAAGCGAGCCGGCGCAGTCATTATTTTGATCCTCTGATGTCGAAAAAGACGGACAAAGGCTCGTCCGCCTATATTGGATCTGTCAGGCCCGGCTTGCAGCCATGTCGAGGGCTGTCCAAAGCTCTGACCGTCCGCGCCATGCTCCGCGTCGGCGAGAGACGCTTTGACGACGCCTGGCAAGACTTGCTCGCCTGTCATCGACTTGGCCGGCTTGTCGCGCGAGGCGGCACTCTCATTGAGGCTTTGGTCGGCATCGACATTGATTACGTCACCAGCAAGGCCGACCTGGCGTTCCTCGGTAAGGCCGAATTGAAGGCGGAGCAGATCAAGAATTGTTTACGCGACTTGCAAAAGTTGCCGCCCATGCCTTTGATAGCCGACAAGGTGGACCTCGGCGAGCGTTTCTTGTTTCTCAACGTCTTGATGATGGTTCAGCGCGGCGGTCTGGAAGCTCTTTCCGGATTCGTTCCAGACGAGGAGCGTAACCTGTTGACGAAACTTTCCATGACCGCCCTCGATTGGGATCCGGTCTTACGCAACCTCAACCGCTGGTACGACTGCATAGCGAAAGCCATGCGTATCAAAGATCGGGATGCGCGCGAAAAGCAACTAGATCGGATCGACAAGGAGTTGAGAAAATTGAACGAGAAGATCGGCAACATCATGATCGGTCTAACGATCTCCCTCTTTCGCAAGGTGCAAAACGCTGCTGACCGTATCGAGCAATTGCAACGCAACCTCTACCTTGCCTTCGCTCTGGCTGCGTACCGCCGTGAGTTCGGTCGTTATCCGAAAGAGTTAGACGTGCTGACGCCGAAGTATCTGGCCAAAATCCCACAGGACATTTTTTCCGGCGCGGCGCTTATTTATCGTCCGTCCGAGAACGGCTACTTGCTGTACAGTGTCGGCGTCAACGGCAAGGATGAGCAAGGGCATGGTTACGATGATGGCCCAGGGGGGGACGACCTGCCCGTCCGCATGCCGCTGCCCCAGTTACCGCAAAAGTAAAGATTGGCGGACAGCCCTTCAGAACGGCACGCGCTGTGCCGCTTTCTCTGTTCGGCTGACTTCTCGTACTTTGCAGAGGTTCGCTCGGTCAATCGAAAGGAGGGACAGCATGAGTACACCAACGCATGCAGTCAGCCGAGAACTGCGGATCGACGTGGACGAACTGCGGACACACATGGAATCCGGTGAGTCCATCACCGTACTGGATGCGCGCAATCCCAAGGCGTGGGAGCCTAGCGCGGACAAGATCTGCGGAGCTATCCGCGTCGATCCCGCCCATTGGCAGGTCGATCCGTCCTGGCCCCGCGACCAGATGACGGTCGTTTACTGAACCTGACCCGATGAGGGGACCAGCGCCCGTGTGGCGCAAGAGCTTAGCAATCGGGGTTTCACCCAGGCGCACGCCCTACGCGGCGGATACGATGCCTGGACGCAGGCACACGCTCCGGTGGAACGCAAGTAACAGAGCCGCGACTGTGAGGGAGCGGTTACGTCCAACCGCTCCCTCACGGTCGCGGCTCCGTTTGATTCGGCAGCATCCGCAGAAGATTATCCACTTCTTGGTCGGTGAGTTGATCGAAGAGCCCTTGATCGGAGGAATGGAACTCGGCCGACTTTCGATAGACTTGCTTGATTTCCGCACGTTTTCGTTCCACGGCCTCGCGGACATCGGCGGACGACTCGCGGTCGAGGAGATCGGCGCGGATCTTGTCCTGTTCCGCCGCGTCGTTGACGCCGAGTTGCCGGAAAAGCTCGCCGAGTTCCGTTTGTTGTCGCTGGGCGAGTTGCTGTTGATGGCGCGACTCCGCCAAGGTGCGAGCGAGGAAATCGGACAGCGAATGAAAGGCCGGCGTGTCGCGGAGACGAGCGATTCGCCGAACGCGCTCGGCGGCGCGGCGTTTCTCAGCCAGACGAGCGACTTCACGCCGAGCCTCTCGTTTGCATATTTCGTTCGCTACGTTCCGCCGCAGCGTCTCCTGGAAGAGCGCATGCGTCGCCGCCGAGTGTAGGCCGTCGTCCTCGGTCAGTTGTCCCTCGTTCGCAAAAAGGCTCAGCGCCTCATCGGATAGGCGCGCCAGCAGACGAGCGGCCTCGTCGTCGGAAAGAGCGTGTTCGAGATCATCGCAAAGTAATCGAGCGCGATCGAGATGCGCCGCCTGGGGATGCGCGAGGTAAGCGCGGAGTAAACGAAGGGTGTCGGCCGTTTCCTTGCGCGACAGAGCGATGCGGGCCGCGTCCAGCATCGCCTCCGCTTGGCCGCGCTGCGCCGCTGTCAACACAGGAGCGACCTCCTCGCGGTTGGTCGCCTGTTCTTCGGCGAGGGCGTCTTCGAGATGACGGATGGCCTTGTCCCAGCACTGCTCGGCCATCTGCGCCTGCGCCGTAGCGATCTTTTCCACAACCCGCTCATTGGCCCAGGCGATGGAGCGGGCTTCTTGCCTGCCCCGCAACCAGACGCATTCCAAGGAAATCAGCGCGGCCGTAAATGTTATTGTGACTAAAGCGATCTTCCAAAGAGTCAATGGCACTAGTCCGCGAAGCGAGGGCGGGGCAACGGTGGAGACGGGGGCTTGAACTGCGGGACTGTTCATGACTATCTCGCTAATCGGCATGAATCCGCGGCGCTCGGCGAAGAACGTCTTCGCCGCCGCCGCGGATGGTGGGGAGAGCCGATTCAACCGCCGACCTGCACGACCGGCGCGGTGGAGACTTTCTCGTTGAGGATTTTCTCGAACACCAGTTTGTAGACCTGATTGAGCCGAGGCAGCGGCGCCGTCGCCAGTAAGAGATGCACGCGGCCCTGCTTATTCAAGTGCGGACGTTTGGACGAACGAACCATCCACTTGGGATCCATTTGGTGTTCCTGCTGGAGACGCTCGCCGTGAGCGTTGCGCCAGAAGTTGTGCAGACGCCGATCGTTTTTCGCACTCTCCAGAGCGGCCAGCTTCGCGGTCTCGACGACCCAGCGCGCCTCGCGCAGCAGCACGTTGGCTTTGACCGGGCCGGCCAGGACGTGCAGCACGCGCCCCTCCGGGGTGCAGAAATAGCTAGCGACGTTGCCGCCCTGCTTCTGTCCGCCGTTGATCGTGAACGTGCCGACTTTTTGATAAGTGGCGACGAAATTGTCGTTGAGATACTTGCCGGACTCCGCGTTGGTCAAGGCGTTCACACGGAACGCTTCGGCATTGTTTCAGGTGAAGCAGGCGTCTTCAAAGTTGCCGGAAATGTGCATGACGAACAGTAGCTTGTGGTCCTTGCGGGCCAGGTTGGCGGCGGTCGCCTGGTTGTTCAGGAACAGCACTTGTGTGCCATACGTCTCGCCGACAGGATGCGGCGCCGCCGCTTGGACGGCGGCCGGTTCGGGACAGCTTCTCCCGCGGCGCGAGCGGCGGAAGAGGCGGCGGAGTTTCCTCGACCAAGGGGATGTTGCTGACCACCACTTCCCGATGAGGAGAACGGTGGAACGCCAAGGTCGTCTTGAGGACAGGCGCCGGCGGCGCGAGCGGCTCGGCTACCGTCTTGACTGCCGGAGCGGCCGTGTTCAGGCTCATCGCTTTGCTTGGGTGAGGCGCTTTGTTCGGATGCGTCACGATCCAAGCGATGACGCCGACCACCAGGGCCAACGACAGGGACGCCGAGGCGAGGATAGCCGACCAGTTCATCCGAACAGGAGCCGGATGGTCGGCGGATGGCGTCATCCACCAAACTGCCGAGGTGGAAGAAGGAAGGGGAGAGGGCGGAGGTTTCGAGGACACGGTGTAATCCTCCAGAACAGAGTCGAGGGCATACGTGGAACGCCGCGCGGGGCGAGGCTTGCGCGATCCTCTGTTCTGAAGAACCCAGACGAGAAAATTTCGTTGGCGCGAAGGGCGGCAGTTCGGCAAGAAATAGTATCAAGTGATTCGATGTCGCGCGACCAACAACTCTCGACCGTCCTTGATCTCCTTGACACACCGGACCTTACTGCCGGGTGGAAACTCCCACTCTTCAACAGCCGGGTCGTAGTCAGGTGTAGCGAGTATCTGGATTTCATCGGGTCCGATTATAAGACCTTGAGCCGGACGCAGCACGTCTGTTCCCTCATTCAACAAGGGGATGAAGATGTCAACCGCGCGTAGTAGACGAACCCATCTCTCCGCCGCCTATAGGTTGTGGACTTTCATCGCTGGATGCCTTCACTCTGCCGCCGATGTTCCGGGTTGGTCCCGCTCGATAACCAATCGCGCAGGACCCATCTCGCCTTCCTCTCGTGTCGGCTGCACGATGAAGTAGGTGATCGCCCCAATGATGGGAACGCCCACGACCCAGATCATCCAGAGAAAGCGGGCTATCGCCTCGACGCGCGAACGCCGGAGGCTCCAAAGACATTTCAAATCAAGTGCGACGACAACGGCCCAGAAAGACGCAAAGGCGAGGTACTCAAAGTAGACCCCCGGAATGATGGCTTTGTTCATGAAGTCCCCCTTCACGGCCTGAGAGGAGCGGACGGAACGGTCTTCAACGCAATTCTTATTGTATCGACTCCGCTCGTCCCGTGTCACTTCTCGCGTTGTTGCGGAACGATGTACCGCAGCAATTGCAAACCGAGAAACACCACGATCAGCGGCACAATCAGAAAGCCGAGCTTCGGCCACCACACGGACAGAATCAGCAGCAGCAGCACGCCCCACAGCAGAGCGCAGCCGATCAGCGTCATCGTGCCCTTGAAGCCGACCTCTTCGGTCGCTTCCGGGTATTCCAACACGCTGGAACGCCGCCGTTCGACGCCGCGCCGCGCCGCGTCGTCCAGTTCCAAAGCGCGGATGGCGTCCTGCCAGCTGAAGCGGCGCTGTCCTTCGGGCAAGGCGATGGATGCAACCATCTGCTCGAACGTCTCGATCAACGCCGGCCAAGGATCCCAGCGTTCCCAATATTCCTCGTGGGTTTCACCGTTCGCGTCGCGCCAATCGAGGATAGCCGGCCCATTCCAGCCCAACGGAAACAGCAATTCGGCGCGGCCGGCGCTGCCGATGGCAGTCAGACGCCAACTCGGCCGATGTTCGCGCGGCAGCAGGATGGAGTGAAACAATCCGCCTTGCTGAAAGCGACCGGCGATCAGCACCGGCTCACCCTCGCGCAGCTCCTCGTGTTCGGCGAAGGCGGATACTTCTTGAATCTCGCCGCCGATGGTGCGCAGGATGTCCCAGCCGGGGAAGGAGGGTTTGTGGCCGGCGATCCAGATACCATCGAGTACTTCGTCCGCGGCGCCGCGCTCCATCTCCAGCAAACGGAAGTCGCCAATCGGCGAGTTGATCCCGTCCTTGCGGCGCACGAACTCGGCCAAGCGGCGAAAGGCGGGATGAGTCGCTTCGGGCAGCAGCGGCAGCAGCACACAGCCGGTGTCGTTGCGGATCATCGCCGCTTCGTAGGCGATCTCCGGCGTTTGATCGGCGGGATGGACGCACAGGACATGCCGCTCCGATTGCAGCGCACGGCGGAGTTGTGCCGGACGCACGCTCGGTTGACCGGCGACGATTACCGCCTCGATAGCGGGATCGGCCAACACTTCCTCCACGTCGATGACGCGGCGAACGTCGCCGCCCAGGCGACGCAGCACGTTTTCGCCGAGCGTCGCCGTGTAGGCGACGAGGCGATGGCGCCCCGACTCCGCCAAGGCGCAAGCCATGTCAACACCATCGGGATGATCTCCCAGGAGCGCGAAACGCATGCTCACATCCGCTCAGAATATCTTCGTTTAGCCGCGACCCGAAGGGGAGCGCGACAGCGCTCCCCTTCGGGTCGCGGCTAAACGAAAGGCGCGTCAGCGCGAAGTTTTCTTCGTGGGCTTCTTGACGGCGCCGATTCGTTCCAGATCGGCACCCGGTATTTTCGCTCCGGCGAGGCGTTCGAGCGACCAACTATCCGCATCCAGAACGCGCGACCAGTGGCAAATAAAGTTGCGGACGACGTAGGGACGGCGTTCCCCATACGGCGACCCAGGAGCGGTGGTCCACGAGGCGGTCGGGTAGAGGACCGGAGGCGGGAGCAGCGGCGAACCAAAGCCGTTGATCGAAGGCATCGTTCTCGCTCTGCCAGACGAGCAGACCGTGCGCCAGCGCCTCACCGTCGTACAGCACCAAGCCGGCGTGGCTTGAGGCGTTGATGCCACGCCGATGAAAGAGATTGAGAAACGCGCAATCGTGCGTCTGCACGACAACCGGCTCGGCAGGCGATCCCGCTTGCTTGACATCCGGCAGACGCAGAACGGCGCCGCGCGCCGCCACGGTGACATGATCGAGAAGACATTGCACGTTTGCCTTGCCTTGGAAACCCGGATCGAGCGCCAGGCGGATCGCCTCATTGCCCGCGATCAACAGCGATTGCGTCAGTTGCACCCGTGCGCCGATGCCTTGGATGGCGATGCCTTCGCGGGCCGAGATCAAAATACTCTCGTTGGCGATGCATGAGCGCACGCCCTCAACGGCGGGGTCGCCGGAACCGTCCAGGGCGATCAAGCCGCGGAAAGCGTCGCCGCTGTCCTTGGGCGGCACTTCAAGGCGCGTGCGGAACAAACGCAGATCGCCGCCGCGCAACTTGATGAGCCACGGCACTACGCGCGCCTCGCGCGCACTCGAAAAGCGGAAGGTGCCATTGAAGATGCTCAGATTGCCCTTCTCCACGTCGAAGAGCGCCTCGGCGGGGCCGCGCCCCGCCGGAACGAGGACGAGCGGTTCGCTCTTCTCCGGCGGCGGATCGAAATATAACACCACGCTGCTGCCCTTGATGCGCAGCGGCGTCGTGAAGCGTTCGCCGCTGCCGGTCAAATGCAGCACGATTTCGGGAGCGAAGGGATAGGTTTTCTCCACTTTCCGCAGGTAGTCGCCCAGGTCGGTCTGATTGACATCCACCACGGCGCCATGAAACAATCCATCCGCGGCGACGGGGATCTCCGGTGGACCAGAATCTTCGGGCACAGTAGACGTTTGGATGGTGAAGCGGTCGAACGTCAGAGGCAGCCAATTGTCGCGCACCGCCGGCAATTGATCGAGGTCGCAGCCGAGCAGTTGCTCGGCGCCCGAACTAGCGGCGAAGGCGACGGGGCTGTCGGCGGTGCGATAGGTGTTGGCCGGCATCTCGCCCGGCTCCGGGAAAACAGCAGTCGGCCACGGATCGGGCTGCGCCGCGTCGCCCTCGCCGTGCTTCCACAGCCGTCGCCAAGCGGTAAGGTCCGTCGCCGCGATGGACGTGCTTGCCGCCAAGAGTTTGCCCCAGCCGGCGTAGAGACAATTGATCGCGCGCCAATTCATGTTTTTCGCGCTGACGCCATCGCACAGCCGTAACAACTCGCCGCCGACTTCCGAGTTTTTGCGGCTAAGCAGCACATCCCAGCCCAGCCAGTCGAACGCCGGTTCGCTGTCCGCGGCCTTCGCTGGACGCACCTCCAACAGATTGTTGCCGCAGATCATCGTCGAGCGCACCGCGCAGCCGCGTGGATCGATCATTCGAGGCCCGGACTCGCAAAAGAGGAGCATCGTCGCCGACGAGCAAGCAGTTGTCAAATAGCACTTGCGCTCCGGGCGCGTCGAGATCGAGAACCGACATCTTTGCGCCGCGAACATAGCAGCGACTGAAGCGGCAACGGCCGGCTTCCGGGCGCGTCGCGGTGAAGCGAGCCAACGTCACGCCGTTGCGCGGCTTGCCGGCGACTGAAAAAGCGCAGCCGCTAACACTTAGATCGCCGTCCACGACGCGCAGCACAACCGCTCCCTCCGAAGGGGCGTCAGGCCATTGAAACGCTATCTGCACGTCTTGCAGAGTCAGGTTGCCGCGCTGCACATCGAAGAACACCAGCGGAGCATTTGGGTCGGCCGCTTGCCGCCGGTCGCGGTTACGGCGGCGCTCCTCCAAAGTGCGCTGCACGTCCCAGACCAGGAGGGGACGATAGCCCGCGGCGGCGCGAAGGACGAGACTGCGATCGGCGAGAACAGCGGGGATGTCGAAGAATGGGCCGTTATCGCGCAACTCGACGATGCCCGTCGCTCCGGCGGGGATGGCCTTGCAGGCGTCGGCGAGCGAGGAGAATGTCTTGCCGGACGGATCGGGCGGCAAGCGGCCGACCACCAGTTCGACCGTTGATGTCGGGGCGGGAGGCGCGGCCCAGGGTGCTTCGATCTCTTTGCGGAGAGCGGCGGCGTCAATCGGCTTGGACGGTTGATAGAGGAGGGGCCAAGTCGGTTTTTTCGGCGGAAGTGCGTTCGCCGCGCCTTGGCTGGGTTTCTTGTCGGCGTCCGTATTTCGCTTGGGAAGCGGGTTCGCTTGGACCGGCGCCGGGTTCGGTGCCATCGGCGTCGCGCCGGCCGGAGGAACGATGGACCCGTGCGACACCGATTGCACCGGCCGCTCGGCGTCTGCTCCACGATGGAATCGTCATGGCGGCCGCGCCGCAGCGACAGCGCCACGGCCACACCGACGACAAGAACTATCGCGGCCGCGCCGCCCAGGCCATACCAGAGGTGTGGGCGGATGGCCGGCTCAGCCTCGTCGCTCGGCGCTTCGGCGACGGCCTTGCTCGCCTTGGCGGCGGCGATTGGCACTTCGGCGGTGGACTTGCTCATCTTGGTATCGGGACGGGCGCGGCTGGGCAGGGATTGCGGCGTGCGCCGGCCGTCGTTGGCGGATCGAGAGGAGGCTCGACTCTTCTTACGCGGCGGCTCAATCGCCTCGCCCTCTTCCAGAGCCAGACCTTCCAGCAATTGCCGAGGCGTCAGCAGCGATTCGCCGCGCTGGAGCGCTTCCAAGTCGCGCAGCAAATCTTCCGGTGTTTGGTAGCGCTGCGCGGGACTCTTGGCCATCAATCGATGCAACACCGACGCCATGGCGGCGGGGACGTTCGGATTCGCTTGGCGAATGTCCGGCGGATCCTCGTGCATGATACGGTGCAGGCGTTCGCCCAGTCCGCCCTTGGGAAACGGCGCATGGCCGGCCAGCAGGTGATACCAAGTGCTGCCCAGCGAATAAAGATCGCTGCGAATGTCCGCGGATCCGCTGTCGCGCGCCTGCTCCGGCGACATGTAATCCAGCGTGCCGACCGTGGTGCCCGCGCGGGTGACGCGAAACTCCTCGTCGTTGGCCTCGCGGGCCAGACCAAGATCGGTCAGCTTGACCACCCTGCGCTCGCCCTGCTGAGTCAGAAGAAAATTCGACGGTTTGATGTCGCGATGGATGACGCCTTGCTGATAGGCGTGATCGATGGCCCGGCAGGCTTGCACGATGATTTCCAGCGCCTCTTGCGGATCGAGAGCGCCTTTGCGATTGCTGTAATCGTGCAAATCGATGCCGTCGATGAACTCCATGACGAGGAAGTAGGTACGGCTGGCCTCGCAAAATTCATGGAGGGTGACGACGTTTTCATGGCGAAGCTTGGCGGCGTGCTTGGCCTCGCGGCGGAAGCGTTCGACCATGCCCGGCTTGGCGGCCATCTCCGGCGACAGCACTTTCAAGGCGACGTCTTGGCCGGTCTCGGTGTCGCGCGCTTTGTAGACCGCTCCCATGCCGCCGGTGGCCACGTGCGACAACACTTCATACTTGCCGATCCGGATATTCCGGCGCGGCCCCTTGGCGGCGGTATCCGACGACATGACGCTCCCGGCAGAAGGCTTCCATGAAAAGGACGTTGCCAACCGGACACGGCGGGCTGCTTTGGAATCTTCTCGATTATAACTTCGCGGACGGGCGGTCGTCAACGATCCGAGCCGCGACCGTAAGATCTACCGGATAATCTTTCTGAGCGGGGGGCGTCAGCCCCCCGAGCGGACTCTCGGGGGGCTGACGCCCCCCGCTCAGAAAGATTGTCCGCCAGGACGGCGGTGAACCCAGGACCACCATCGCTACAATAAACCCTCATGGAGACCACTCTCGAAGGACTCGACTACATCGATCCGCCCCGCACCTCATCTTGGCTCGACCAGGCTCCGCAAGCGATCACTTCCTGGTTCCGCAGTCGTTACGGCGAACCGACGGAAATCCAGCGTGCCGCCTGGTCGCGCCTTCCCACCGGCCAGCACCTTCTTCTCAGCGCTCCGACCGGCACCGGCAAAACGCTCGCCGCCTTCCTGCCCATCCTGACACAACTTCTCCACTGCGAAAGACGGGAGGATACCGCTCTGGCTTGCCTGTACGTATCTCCCCTCAAGGCGCTGAGCGCCGACACGCAGCGCACCTTGACGGCTCACATCGAGGAGTTGAGCGCAGTGTTGCCGGCGAGTTGTCCGCCGCGACTGGCGGTGCGCAGCGGCGATTCGACGGCGGCGGAGCGCCGACAACTATGGCGGAATCCGCCGGAAATCTTGCTGACAACGCCGGAGAGTTTGGCGGTGTTGCTCAGTCAACCGATGGTGCCGCAGTTGTTCGCCGCTCTGCGCTGGGTCGTGGTCGATGAAGTACACGGCCTGGCCGCCAGCAAACGCGGCGCGGACCTGGCCTTGAGCTTGGAACGATTGACGGAGTTGGCGCGGGTCCGGCTCCAGCGTATCGGCCTGTCGGCGATGGCCACACCGCTGAGCGAAGCGGCTCGCTGGCTGGCGGGCGATCTCTGTGCCATCGCGCGGGCCGAAGATGGGACGCCGTTGCAACTCACGCTCGTTCCTCTCGAAGAAAGCGGGGATTTTCTAGCCAATCTGGTCGATTGCCTTAAGCCGGAGGTGTACGCCAACCGCGCGACGCTGGTGTTCACCAACAGCCGCCGGCTGGCGGAACAACTCGGCTGGGCGCTGCGGCGAAATCTGCCGGAGATGGACGGGCAAATCGCGGTCCATCACTCGTCGCTGGACGCGAAGCGCCGCCGCGAGGTTGAGGAGTCCTTCAAACGAGGCCAGCTGCGCGCCGTCATCAGCAGCACGAGTTTGGAGCTAGGCATCGACATCGGCACCATTGACTTGGCCGTGCTGGTGCATCCGCCCGGCGACGTGATTCGCTTACTTCAGCGCGTCGGTCGAGCCGGCCACGGGCCGGGACGCATCCGGCGCGGCCTGGTACTGACGGCCACAGAAGCGGAGTTGCTGGAGTCCGCCGTCACCGCTGCTTCCGGTCGGGCCGGCCAGTGTGAGCCGTTACGCATCCCCGCTCATCCGTTGGACGTGCTTTGCCAGCACATCCTCGGCATGGCGGCGTCGCGGACCTGCTCCGCGGAGGAGATGTTCGCACTGTTTCGCCGTGCCGCGCCCTATCGGCATCTGTGCCGCCGCGATTTCGACGATTGCCTCGCATATCTCGGCCTTTCTTCTTCTTGGCTGCCGCCGCGGCTGCGCGGCGACGCGGCGAACTTCACAATCGTAAATCAGCGAACGGCGCGTTTGCTGCGCCGCAATCTCGGCAGCATTATTGCCGATCCGGTCTATGAAGTATGGTTATCGGACGCTGGCGAGCAAAAGCGGCGGATCGGCCAAGTCGATCGCGCCTTCGCCGAGCGCTTGCGCTGCCGGCGATCGGTTTTTGCTCGACGGCCGCTGTCTACAGGTGCGTTCGCTGCGGCCGGAAGAGAGCTTGCTGCACGTCGAGGAAGTTGCCGGCCGGCCCATCGTGCCGCGCTGGGGCGGCGACGGCTGGCCGCTCTCGACCGAGTTGGCTCAACGTCTCTATCTCTTGCGCGTCCAAGCGGCCGAGAGTCTGCGCGATGGACCCGATGCATTGGCCCATTTACTCCACCGCGAGTATGGCTTGCATCATGCCGCCATTGCCAAGCTGGCGGCCTTCTTCCAGCGCCAAGAGTGCGTCAGCGAAATACCCGACACGGCGAACTGTTTGGCCGAGATCGTCACTCACGAGAACGGAACTGATTGCTATGTCCACACGCCGCTCAATCGGCTGGGCAACGACGCCTTGGCCCGCGTCGCCGTGCATCGCTTGCGCGCGACCGAGGACGCGGCGCCGATTCACTCGTCGCCGATCTCGGCTTCGCCCTGTTGATCCACGGACATTTTGACGATGGCGGATCGTCTATTGCTGAAATTCTGCGGGGTGTACTGGCAGCGGCGAGATTCGAGACGGATTTGGATGCGGCTCTGGACGGCAGCACGGCGATGCGCGAACGCTTTCAGCGCGTGGCCCAGACGGGTCTGATGCTGCCTCGGCAACCGCTGGGACAGACGCGGCGCGTCGGCGGACGCGATTGGGGCGCTCGTCGCCTGTTCGACAAGGTTCAGGCTTACGACCGCAATTTCGTTCTGCTTCGGCAAGCGCGCCGCGAGATCCTCAGCGAATGGTGCGATGTCGCCGCGGCCAGCCATTACGTCCGCCAGTTGGAGCATCTGCCGCTGCGCTGCCGGCGATTGATCTATCCATCGCCGTTCGTCGAAAGTTGGACGCAGATGGCGGAGGGAGCAGCCGAGCGGATCGAGACGCCGGCCGAGGTGCTGCTGCGCCTGCATGCGTCGCTGACGGAGGGAGCGAACGATGCACGTCCTGCATGATTGGCTGCTGACGGCGGAGCGCGTCGCCGTGCATTTGCCTACTCGCACCGCGGTCATTGCCGATCCGCACCTCGGCTACGCAGAGGCACGCCGAAGCCAAGGCGAAGCGGTGCCCCTCGATTCCGTTGCCGAGTTGCTGGAACCGCTGCATCGGGTGATGCGGCAGCAGGCGGCGCGGCGGTTGGTCGTGGCTGGCGATCTGCTGGAAGACGGCGATTGTCACGAAGCGCTAACGGCATTTCTGCACTGGCTGAATCGAAGCCGGATCGAGTGGATCGCCGTCGTGCCCGGCAATCACGATACCGGCTTGGAGGTATCGGCGGCGGCGAAATCTCGGTCGCTCTTGCATCCCGATGGAGTGACGTTAGGCGGTTGGCGGATTGTGCATGGCGAAGGACGCTTGCCCGATGGGCCGGTGGTCCACGGCCACGAACATCCTTGTCTGCGCTGGTCGCCGAAAAGTCGAGCGATCCGGCCGCGTCTCGCCAGCCGGATCGCTCCTTGCGCCATTGAGGGACCGTGCTATTTGTGCGGACCTCAGCGCTTGATCCTGCCGGCCTTCTCTGCGGAGGCGGCCGGCGTCAACATTTTGTCCGCGCGGCGCTGGCGGGGCTTTCGCTGTCAAGTCATCGCTGGCGATCGCGTACTCGATCTTGGCGAGGTCTCGACTCTGCGTCATCGCCTGTCGGCCGCTTGCGGCTTAGCATCGATTAATAGTAACGCAGCTTCCACCAATCCCAGCGCGTCGCGGTCTTGCTAAACCACCAGAAGCCATCGTCCCATTCCAAGCGCACCGAGCACAGCCCAGGGGAACTTTGGGGAAAGGGTAGATAGGGCCGATGAAGGGAAAGGCATTGTACGGATACGCCGAGGGGTATCCGACGCGCGAGTAGTTGTTGTACGGCGCGTAGGTCGGCCAAGCGTAGGGCGGCATGCGGGGCGGATTGAGGGAATGCGGCGCGGGAGCGGGCGCCTGGAAAATCGGCGTCGCTTCCGGCGCCGGCGCTCCCGGCGCGGCTGACGGCGGCGGCGGCAGCGCGGCCGACGGTGGCGCATTGATGCCCGGAACCTGCGGCAGCGCATCCGGAACAGCGCCAGCCTGTACGGGCACAATCGTCTCGGCCACGCTCAGACGATCGACCACGCTCTGCACCCCCGGCACACTTTGCACCAGACGCAGTACGCGGTCGCGCTGCTCGGCGTCGGCGACGGAGCCGGTCAACTCGGCCACTCCCTCCGTGAAACGAATGTCCACGTCATAATGCTGGAGCAGGCCGCTCTGCCGTAAGCGAGCGGCGATGCTCTCGGCTATCTCTTGATTGCTTCGATGAATCGGCAGAGGCAACGGTGGCGGCGTGGATGGCTCCATCGTTCCACCGTAGGCAGCGGGTAGCAGCGATAATCCCAGCGTGAAAGCCAGGGACAAACGGGCAGGCACGGTCACGGCAACATCCTCCTGATGTAAGCGCATTGTAGGCGATGGGCAACTATTACCGACCTTCCGCCTGCCGTCAAATGGCTGCGGCATTATCGGACGATTTGTTGCTTGTTCGTGCCCGTCACATGGCGAAAATCGCTCCTGCCCGGCATTCTCGGAACATTCCTCCAGACCGTTGCGCACCGCGTCCTCGTTGCAAAGGCATCGGCGAAGGACCCTGGACAGGCGGCGCCGCGTCATCAACAATAAGCAGCATGACGACGGAAACCCTGACCTGTCCCTACTGCAATGCCTCCATCGGCGTATCCGCGGGTCTGTCGGCCGGCCAACGGATTGTCTGTCCGCGCTGTGGCGATGCGTTTGCGCCGCGTCCAGCGGATGCCTTCACGGTCAAGCCTCCGACAGCCGTGGAAACCGCAATCACGGACAAACCCACGACGACAGCCAGCCCAGCGGCTCCGCTGCCCGAACGGTCGTTGCGTTCGCGGCGCTCGCTGGGGATGGTGGCGGCGCTGGTGATCGGCGTCATGCTCCTCATGGCCGGCGTCGGTCTGACCTTCATGCTCACGACGCAGCAACAGCGGCGGGCTTACGATACCAGC
This sequence comes from uncultured Planctomycetota bacterium, assembly GCA_963835245.1. Taxonomy (GTDB): domain Bacteria; phylum Planctomycetota; class Planctomycetia; order Gemmatales; family Gemmataceae; genus JAJPHU01. The sequence goes on along the minus strand of CAWIEZ010000007.1, from coordinate 135,926 downwards.
CGGCCGCCGCGACGACCCGGAAAGCAACGAGGCGTAACAGAGCCGGAACCGCCCCCCATTGTCGCCGCCATCGCGCCCGACAAGTTGGCCGCTCTCGGTTATCTGCCGGCGGGCGTCAATGTCCTCCTTGGCGCCCGCGTCCCCGAACTGCTCGCCAGTCCGGTCGGCGTGCGGATCTTGCGCGATCCCGTCAAGCTCGGCGATGCGGAATATCGCCTGGCGGATCTACCGGCCTGGGTAGGGTTTCGCTTGGAGGACATCGATCACGTCGTCTTCGCCGTTCGCGTCGATGAATCGTTGATACCGCCGTTCTATCTGGTCCTCCGCACCGCGCAGCCTTATGACGAAGATCAACTGCGGCAGCGTCTCAAGGGGACGCGCGTCGCCAGTCCCAGCAAGAAAAAACTGTATGCCTTCCATGCTCTCCGCCAGGGCATGCCGCTGTTCGCTTGGTTTGCCGACGAACGAACCGTGGTACTGGCGCTGTTCGCCGATCAGCTGGAATCTCTGCCGCTTCAGCCCGTCGAGGATCTGCGACAATTCTCGGAGGAAATGCGCATCGTCCTCAAAGAGCGGCGCGAGCCAGCGGCGCCGGCTTGGATCGCCGGCCATTCCCATGATTGGAGCAAGACATCGGCAGCGATGATCCTCAACCGGATGAAGAAAGAGAATCTGCAGAAACTCATCTTTTTGCGGAGTTTTGGCATCTGGTTAGTGCCGGATGAATCACTGGCCGTCAAGTGCGTCTTCGCCTGCAAGGACGAAGCAGGGCGCGAGGGTTGGCGGAATACTTCCACTCTCTCCTCGGCCGCGATGCGAATTTCAAGACCGCGCTGGACGGAGCCTGGCTCACTCTGCATTTCCACACCAGCCCGGATTTTTTGTCGCGCAAGATGAAATGATTTGTTTAGCCGCGACCCGAAGGGGAGCGCGGGCCACGCGCTCCCCTTCGGGTCGCGGCTAAACGAGGGACTTGCCTCCGCGGACGAATCATTTCACGAACGGCAAAATGCGAGCTACACTTTTACCGGCGTCTTCGTTCCCTCGCAGCGCCGCGCACGGAGAATCCTCGCATGCCCTCGAAGACTTCGGAAAAGACCCTGCAAAAGATCGGTAACTACGAGATCCTCGACATGCTGGCCGCCGGCGGCAGCAGCCGCATCTACAAGGGTCGCCATGCCACGACCGGCGAAATTGTCGCCATCAAGATGCCCAAGGAGTACGTGACCGAGAACCCGGTCTTCCTCAAACGCTTCGAGCAGGAATTCAGCGTAGCGCGTCTGTTGGAGCATGCCAATCTCGTCCGCGTCCTGCACTTCGGCTACACCGAGGGCAAGCCGTACATCGTCATGGAGTACATCGACGGCAAAAGCCTGGGCGATCGCATCGAGAAAGAAGGAGCGTTGCCGGAAGCCGAGGCGGTGCGCATCATCGCTCAGGTGGCGGCGGCGCTGCACGCCGCCCACAAGCGGAAAATCATTCATCGCGACGTCAAGCCCGATAACATTCTGCTCAGTGCCGACGGCAAGGCCAAATTGACCGATTTGGGACTAGCCAAGGACGTGGAGGCGGACCACGATCTGACGCAGCCTCTCAAGGGTATGGGCACGCCGTTTTTCATCGCTCCCGAACAGTTCAACGACGCCAAGCACGCCGACATGCGCTGCGATGTCTACGCGCTGGCGGCCACGTTGTACATGGCCGTGACCGGCCGAGTACCGTTCCAGGCGCGGGGCAACCTGAGCATTTGGAAGAAAAAACTCAGCAATGAGTTGGTGCCGGCTCGTCAACTGACGCCGAGTCTGAGCGAGCGCGTCGAAAAAGCCCTTTGTCGAGCGCTGTCCGCCGATCCGGACGCTCGGCCGGCCAACTGCCGAGAATTCATGCGCGAACTGCGCGGCGCCCAACCGCCCTCCGCCGGCAAGAGTTCGGCCACACCCGTTTCGCCGTCGGCGCGCATTCCTCGGCGTCCCGCCGTCGATCGCCGCATTTGCGTTCGTTACGTATCGCGGCAGAAGGGAACTTGTCGAGCGCTCGCCGCCGAAAGAAAATGGCGCTGGACGGCGACGGTGCGCGACGTTTCGGCCACCGGCATCGGCCTGCTTCTCAATCGACGCTTTGAGCCGGGAACCGTGCTGCGACTCAAGCTGCCGGGTCGCGGCAGGCGGCGGATTTATCTCGTGCGCGTGACGCGCGTGGTGGCCCACTCGGCGCGGACATGGGTGGTCGGCTGCGTTTTTCCCCGCAAATTGAGCGAGGAGGAAGTGGCAACGCTGCTGTGACGTGCGGTTTGCACCCGGCAGCTAACGCAGCCGGTTCGCCAAGAACAGGCGAACCGGCTGCGTTAGCTGCCGGGTGGGTCAGAAGGGCACCCGTTCTGAGAACGCGCCGAGGCGATCCGCCTACCGTTCCCTCCACCGATTTGCTACCGTTATCGAGACGCCCTGCCGGTCGCTGCTGCCGCGGGGCAAAGAGGAAGATTCATCCACGGAACAAGGGACTGGCGATGTCTCATACTTGTGACATCCTCATTGTCGGTGGCGGCGTCGTCGGCACCAGCATCGCCTTCCACTTGGCTCAACGCCGTGCCGGCCGCGTCGTTCTCGTCGAGAAAGCCTACTTGGGCGCCGGCGCCAGCGGCAAATCGTCGGCTTTGATTTATCAGTCGCATCGCCATCCCCTGACAACTTTGCTGGCCCGTCGCTGTCTGCCGGTCTTCGAGCATTTCGCCGACCTGATCGGCGGGCCGCCGGTGTTTTGGCGCACCGGCATGGTGCAGCTGACGCCGCACCGCGACGAAGCTGAGTTGGCGGCGCTGCTGACCCGACAGCACGAGAAGGGCATCGATGTGCGGCGGATCGAGGCACAGGAGTTGATGGAGGTGGACCCCAACGCGCGCGTGGCGGATGACGAGTCGGCCCTCTTCGAGCGCGCGGCGGGTTACGTCGAAGCGGTGCAGGTGGTGGCGTCGTTCGCCGAGGCGGCGCGCCGCGAAGGCGCCGACATCCGCCAAGGCGTCGAGGTCCGCGCCTTTTTGGCCGACAAAGGCAAGGTTGCCGGCGTCGAGACCAACGAGGGAACGTATGCGTGCGGCCGGCTCGTGTTGGCGACGGGGGCATGGGCGGCTCAGCTGCCGCGCACGCTCAAGATCGAACTTCCCGTGCAGGCCAGCCGCTCGCAGGTGGCACTGTTCCGCCGACCGGCGGACAGCGGCCGGCGCGGCGCCGTCTTCGCCGACTTCGTGCAAGGCTTGTATCTACGTCCGGCCCAAGGCGAACTTCTCCACGTCGGCGATCTGGAACCTTCCGCGAGCGAAGCGCTCGGCGATGCCGATGTCTACAACGAGGCCGCCGACGGCGATTGGCTGCCGGCCATCCGGCAACGCTTGATTCGTCGTTGTCCGGCCATGCACTGCTGTTTCGGCCGCGGCGGCTACGCGCTGTTGACCGACCGCACGCCGGACGGACTTCCCATCCTCGACCGTCTGCCCGACCTGGAGGGCGCCTTCTGCGCGGCCGGCTTGGGCAACGATAGTTTTCTGCTGGCGCCGATGATCGGCCAAGTCCTCACGCAATGGCTCGTTGAAAACACGGTCGCCGATGTCGATCTGACGCCCTTCGGCTTGGCGCGGTTCACCGCCCCGGAGGCCGCGCCCGCCGAGCAAACCGCCGAAGCGGCCCCCGGCTGAGACGCGGAACGGACTGGCATTTCCCACCCCGTGCGGTATTCTGGGAAATTAGGGATCCCCCATGCTTGCCAGAGGACATGCCATGAAAAGACTGCTGGCTTTGGGATTGTCGGCGACGATGGCGCTGATGACGAGCGCGCCGGCCTATGCCGTCGATAAGGACGACGTTAATAACGCCATCGAGAAAGGCGTCAAGGCGCTGCGCGCCATGCAGCAGCCGAACGGCACCTGGTCGCACACGCACATTGGCGCCACGGCGTTGGCGGGCCTGGCGCTGCTGGAGTGCGGCGTCAAAGAGGACGACAAAGACGTGCTACGCGCCGCCGACGCCGTGCGCACGGCCAGCCTGACGATGACGCAAACTTATTCCCTCTCCTTGGCGATCCTGTTCTTCGATCGTCTGGGCGATCCCGACGATGTGCCGTTGATTGAATCGCTCATGGTCCGCCTGCTGGCCGGGCAAGATAGAGGGAGCGGCGGTTGGACCTACGAGTGCCCCGCGATCAGCGCGGCGGAGGTGAGCCGCTTAAAGACCAAGCTGGACAATCGCAAGGAAGCGGCCGACCGCCGCGAACCGTCCAAGCCAAAAGGAAAACAGACGGTTAAGGATCTATCACCGGAGATCCGCGACAGTTGGAGGCGCTGGAGCGCGGCGGCGCGGCGGCCGCCTTTCCGGGAGGCATTCCGGGGGCGGGAATCGCATCGCCTCCCGTTCCGGTGGGAGGCGGCGATAATTCCAACACGCAATTCGCCGCTCTGGCTCTGTGGGTAGGACGCCGCCACGGTCTGCCGGTCGAACGCGCCGTGGAGCGGCTGAATCGGCGTTTCCGCACCACGCAGAACGAAGATGGCGGCTGGCCCTACATGAATACGGCCCTAGGACTCAGCGTCCCCGGCATGGGGACGTTAGCGAATGCCACGGCGAGCATGACCTGCGCCGGTCTGCTTGGTCTCGCCATCGCCGACGGCGCAACTCTGGAGCGCCTCCGCGAACGCAAGCCGGATGCCAAGGTGCCCGACATCAGCGAGGACAAGAATCTGAAAAATGGTCTGCAACTGATCGCTTCCGTCATCGACAATCCCAAGGGTTTCACACCCAAGCGACCGGAGGAGCAGCAACCGTTCGTTCCTCTCCAGCGCGTGGGCGGGCGCACCTATTACTTCCTGTGGTCGCTGGAGCGCGTCGCCGTGGCGCTCGATCTGGACACCATCGGTAAGAAGGACTGGTATAACTGGGGTGCCGAGATCCTACTGGAAAATCAAAGTCCCAATGGTTCGTGGTCCGGCGATTACGCCAGTTACGGCGCCGACACCTGCTTCGCGCTGTTGTTTCTCAAACGAGCCAATCTGGCCCGCGATTTGACGAAGCAGCTCAAGGGCAAGGTGAAGGATCCCGGCGAACGCACACTGCGCGGCGGCCTCGGCCTCAACAGCTTGCGCGACCGCAAAAAAATGCGCTCCGGCATCGAGAGCTTGGAAGCCAAGCCGATCGACAAGCCGGCATCCAAACCGGCCGATGGCGAGAGCGCCCGCCTCGCCGGCGTGTTGTTGAAGGCAACCGGCACCCGTCGGCCAATTCTCTTGGAGGAAATGGAGAACGGAAAGGGGACGCAATATACCGAAGCGTTGGCCGCAGCCATTCCCAAGCTGGAAGGCGAGGAGCATCGCAAGGCACGCGCGGCACTGGCCAATCGCCTCACGCGCATGAAGGATGAGACGTTGGCCGACTACCTCCAGGACGACGACGCCGAGATCCGCCGCGCCGCTGCCTTGGCGGTCGGCCAGAAGGAGAGCAAAGCGCTGACGCCTCACCTCATCGCGCTGCTGCGCGATACGGAAACGAGCGTGGTGCGCGCCGCGCACGCTTCCTTGAAAGCGCTGACAGGCCAGGATTTTGGTCCCGCCGTCAAGGCCACGCGCGAGGAACGCGATCAGGCCATTCTCAAATGGACCGCGTGGTGGAGCAAGCAAAAAAAATGATCTAACCACAGAGTCACAGAGAACACAGAGAAGAAAGCGCAGAGAAATAAATAATCAGAAAATGTCTTCTTTCTTTTTGTCTTTTCTCTGTGTTCTCTGTGACTCTGTGGTTAGCTCTCTATTGAATGCGGAGACGGCGGACCCAGTCGGCTTCGCGCGCGATCTCCTCGTCGGACAGGCCGCTGGAGCGGTGGATTGCCGTGCGGGCCATTTTGCCGCTGGTCATGTCCAGAGCCATCACGTCGATTAGGCCGTTGCTGCCGACGCCGCAGCGCACCTGCACCGGCGACGACTTCGGCAGATTGGGCGGCAAACCCTCGATCCAACATTCGCCGATGCTGATACAGGCGTCGGCCTGGCTGGCTTCTCCTTGCAGCACTTTGACGCGCACGCGCTGCTGATTCTCGACGGCGGTGCAGTACACTCGGCTCTCCGCCGTCGGCAGTTGCGTATTCTTGGCGATGAGGATGTCGTTGATACGCTCCTGCCCCTGCTTGACCTCTATACCGAGACTGTGGGCGTTGACGTTGATCTCGACCACCTGGGCCAGCACGTCGCGCGCTGCCTCCTCCAGGAACAGGTTCGCGCCGAAGTCCTGAGCGGCGACGATGCCGGCGTGTAGAGCGGCGCCGCGGGCGACGACCTCGCTGACGGCCAGCGATTGATCCGGCTCCTTGCCGGTCAATTCCTCGAGCATTTGCCGCGTCATCGGCATGTGCGTCGAGCCGCCTACCAGCAGAACGCGATCGACTTCTTCCCAACCGAGTTTGGCCTGCCGCATGAGCTGTTGCGTGGTCAGCCGCGTGCGCACCAGCAGATCGCGCGTCAGCGTCTCGAACTCGGCGCGGCCGATCGGCACGGTCATCACTTGGCCGGCGTGCATGCAGGTGAGCGTCGTCTGCGGCAATTTGCTCAGCGTGCGCTTGGCGCGTTCGGCGGCGCTGCCGAGGTTGACCAGCGCTTGCGGATCGCTGCGCGGATCGATGCCGGTCTGCTTTTGAAACAGAGCGGCGACGTGATCGACGATGCGGTCGTCCCAATCTTTGCCGCCCAGGCGCACGTCGCCCTCGATGGCCAGCGTCTGAAAGTGCTGGTGCGACAAGCGAACGAGCGTGACATCGAAAGTGCCGCCGCCGAGGTCGTAGACGAGAACGGTTCGCTGCTCGCGCGGCAGTATGGCCGGCTCGTTTCGCGCGCCGGTTTTGGGTTGTTGGAGCGAATAGGCCAGGGCGGCGGCGGTCGGCTCGTCGAGAATGTCGAGCACTTCCAAGCCGGCGATGCGTCCGGCGTCCTTGGTGGCTTTGCGGCGTGTGTCGTCGAAGTAGGCCGGCACCGTGATGACCGCTCGGCTAATGGGACCGATGCGCAGTTCGGCGTCCTGGACGAGTTTGCGGAGGAGGATGGCCGACAGCGTTTCCGGCCGGAAATCGCGGCCGGCGACGGAGCGGCCATAGTTGGGATGGCCCATGCGCCGCTTGATGAGTGTGGCAACACGATCGGGCTGCTCTAGAGCCACGTCGAGCGCGGCTTGGCCGACGACGGCGCTGTCATCGTCGAGTAGCAGCACGGCGCTGGGCGTGAGCATGTCGCCGTCGCGGTTGGGCAGCGTGACCGGCTGGCCGTGATCGTCCAGACTGGCGATGGCCGAGAAGGTGGTGCCCAGGTCGATGCCGACCAGTTTGCCTGTGCCGCCTGCCATGCCCTTTCCCTTTGCCAAAGAGCCAACCCCAGACGGCCCCGGCGAACCGGCAGCGTTAGCTGCCGGGTTTGGTCCACCCGGCAGCTAACGCTGCCGGTTCGCCAGTTCGTGACTTTGTGGTTAGCTCTTTTAGCTTACTCGACGCGACGCGCCGAAACAATCATCACGTCTTGCACCGGCACATTCTCATGGGGGCCGCGCCGCCCGGTCGAGACGGCCTTGATCTTGTCCACTACGTCCATACCTTCGACGACTTTGCCGAAGACGCAATAGGGCGATGCGCGATCGTCCAATCCGCGGTTATCGGCCACGTTGATGAAGAACTGCGCCGTGGCGCTGTGCAGATCGTTGGTGCGCGCCATGGCGATGCTGCCGCGCGTGTTGGATAGACCGTTGGGTGCTTCGTTCTTGATGGCCGCTTTGGTCTTCTTCTGTTTCAGGCCCGGCGCAAAGCCGCCGCCCTGAATCATAAACGTGGGAATGATGCGATGAAAGATCGTGCCGTCGTAAAACTCATCCTCGACGTAGGACAGGAAGTTGGCCACGGTGACGGGCGCCTTGTCGGCGTCCAGTTCCAGCTTGATCGCGCCCTGCGATGTCTCCAAAACCACAAAGGTGCCGGGCATGGATCGATCCTCCTGCAAAAAAGCGTGATGCCATTGTTCACTTGTCGGCGCGGCGGACGGATTTGATCATCACGTCCTCGGATGGGATGTCCTTCATAACCGGGAAGCCTTCAAGGGTGATGGCCGTGGTTTTGACCTTGCGGATCTTGTCCACCACGTCCATACCTTCGATGACCTTGCCGAAGACACAGTAGCGCAGCCGATCCAGCTTTCCGCTGTTATCTTCCGTGTTGATGAAAAACTGGGCCGTGGCCGTGTCTGGACCCGGTAGGCGAGCCATGGCGATGGTTCCGCGGACATTGGAGAGGTCGTTGGGCGATTCGTTCTTGATCGAATCGCGCGTCTTTTTCTGCTTGCTCTTGATGTCGTCCTCGCTCTTGGCGTCCTTGAGTCCCGGCACGAAGCCGCCGCCCTGGATCATGAAATCCTCAATGACGCGATGGAAAATCGTGCCGTCGTAAAACTTGTCGTCCACGTAGGTGAGGAAGTTCTTGACCGTTTCGGGCGCGTGGCCGTCGTCCAACTGGATTTTGATGGCGCCCATCGAAGTGTCCATGACGACGACGGGATTCTTGGCGTCGGCGAGCGCCTTCTTATCGGTTTTGCGATCGCTGCTGACGCCGGCCCTGTCTTCGGCGCAAGAGGCGATGGCGACAGAGGCGAGCGCGAGGACGGTGAAAAGCATACGCTTCATGATTAACAGTCTCCACGAGAGTGAAAGTCCATGCGGATAAGATAGCAAATCCGAGCCGCGCGTTGCCAGCCCGCAGCGCAAGCAAGGGTTTTTCCTTCCCTTGCTGGCGCTGCGGGCTGGCAAGGGATGCCCTTGCACAATGCCGCCGTCATCGGGCATCATGTACGGCATTACAGGAGTTTCCGCATGTCCGTGCCAAGCTCAACCTGGTCGCTGGCCGATCTTCAAGAGATCATCGTCCGTCACTGGGGCTATCGCACGCTGCGTCCGTTGCAGGACCAAGCCATGCAGGCCGTACTCGATGGCCGCGATTCGCTGGTCGTGCTGCCGACGGGCGGCGGCAAATCGCTGTGCTATCAAGCGCCCGCCGTCCTCCGCGGCGGCACCACCGTTGTTATATCGCCGCTCATCGCTCTGATGAAAGATCAGGTCGATAGCCTCCGTGCCTGCGGCATCGCCGCCGCGACGATTGACAGTTCGTTATCGGCGGGCGAGCGCTTCGCCTACGAGATGGATGTGCGCCAAGGCGAGGTTCGGCTGCTTTTTTTGTCGCCGGAACGGCTTGTGCAGACTGATTTCTACCGTGTGTTGCAGCAAATCGACGTGCGCACCTTCGCCATCGATGAGGCCCACTGCATCAGCCATTGGGGCCACGATTTTCGTCCCGAATATCGCCAACTCAATCGGCTGCGTGAGTTCTTTCCGCAAGCCGCCGTCCACGCCTACACGGCCACGGCCACCGAGCAAGTTCGCCGCGACATCATCGCTCAGCTGGCCCTTAAAGATCCCGTCGTGCTGGTCGGCAACTTCGATCGCCCGAATCTCATCTATCGCGTCCTGCCGCGCCACGAGGTTCTCAAGCAGACGCTGGACGTGCTGGAGCGCCATGAGGGCGAGGCCGGCATCATTTACTGCCTGCGCCGCCGCGACGTGGACGAACTGGCCGCCGCGCTGCAAAAGAAGAACATCAAAGTCCGGGCCTATCACGCTGGCATGAGCGGCGAAGAGCGGCAAGCGGCGCAAGAAGCGTTCGCCTCGGAGCAGATCGATGTCATCGTCGCCACGGTGGCGTTCGGCATGGGCATCGATCGCTCCAATGTGCGTTTCGTGCTACATACGGCCATGCCCAAATCGCTGGAGCATTATCAGCAGGAGACCGGCCGAGCCGGACGCGACAACCTAGAAGCCGAGTGCGTGCTGCTCTATTCCGGTAGCGATATGCAGACGTTTCGCTACATGCTGGAGAAGTCCGCCAAGGAAGCCGGCAACGAAGTGCATCTACCCAGCGTCTTCAAACATCTCGACGACATGGACCGCTACTGTCGCGGCGCCGTGTGCCGTCATCGCGCCTTGGTCAATTACTTCGGACAGAACTACGCGGACGGCAACTGCAACGCCTGCGATCTGTGCCTGGGCGATACCGAGGAGGTACACGACGCCCTGATTGTGGCTCAGAAGATTCTCTCGTGCGTGGCGCGGGTCAATCAGAGCTTCGGTATTGGCCACGTCACCGCCGTCTTGCGCGGCGAGAACAGCGAGAACGTCCGTAAGCGCGGCCACGACAAGCTAACGACGTTCGGGCTGCTCAAAGGCCACGGCAAGGCGGACGTGCGCGATTGGGTTTATCAGCTGATCGGCCAAGGGGTGCTGCTGCAAGTCGGCGACGAGTATCCGCTGCTGCGTCTCAACGATGCTTCCTGGGAAGTGATGCGCGGTCAACGGCCGGTGCGGCTGGTGCAGCTCGTGCGTCGCAAGAAAGGCGAAAAGCCGGAAAAAGCGAAGGTCGAGACGACATCTTGGGAAGGCGTTGATCGGGAGTTGTTCGAGGCGCTGCGTCGTTTGCGCCGCGAACTGGCGCGCGATCGGCAAGTGTCGCCGTTCATCGTCTTCACCGATAATACGCTCCGCGAACTGGCCCGTATGCGTCCCTCAACTCTGGAGCGCATGCGTTTGATCGCCGGGGTCGGCGACAAACGCTTGCGCGACTTTGGGGCGCTGTTTTTGGCAATCATCGCCGATCAGTGCCGGATGCGCGGATTGTCTTTCGATGTTCCACCGTCCACATCCGAGCCGCGACCGTAAGGGAGCGGACCCGTCGCGGGCCAGGATTTTGCATGACGCAGCGGAAGCCCTTGGAGGAAAAGCAGTTGGTGTCCATGATAACTCCTGAAGCACAACCAACAGGAGAATGCTCATGGAACACCAACTGTGGAAAGCCATTGTGGCCGTCTTGCTCACGCTTGACAAGCCACCAACCCCGACACGCTTCGACTGGAGCGACGAGGACATCATGAAGGTCTATTACTGGTCGGTCATCCACGATCGGCCTACCTCCTGGGCCTGCCGCAAGGAACATTGGCCGATTCACCTGCGTAAACGGCCGCTGCCCTCGGCCGCCACCATGTCCCGCCGGCTGCGGTCGCCCTCGGTCGTGGCCTTGCTGGACACCCTGCAACGCCGCGTCACCGCTCCCAAGAAACCAGGGCTCTTCTGGATGATCGATGGCAAGCCCTTGCCCATCGGCGGTTGTTCCAAAGACCGGCAGGCTGGCTAGGGACGGGCCGCCGGCGGTAAGGCCAAGGGCTACAAGCTGCATGCCCTGATCGGCTCGGACGGTTCGCTGGCGATTTGACGATTGGCTCCGATGAACAAGGAGGAACGGGTTCTGGCCGAACGGTTGCTCAAAGGGGCGCCGCCGGAAGTCTACGGCTATCTTGTCGCGGATAGCAACTATGACTCCAACAAGCTTCATCAGATCAGCGATGGGCGTGGTAACTTGCCATTGGTGACCCGACGGCGTTACGGGCCAGGCAAGGGAACGGGTCACCGCCAGCAGGCGGTGGGCCGCCTGTGGTCCCTCGCTTGGACGGAGAGTCCTTTTCCGGCCTTGGCGGAGCGTCTGTTGCAGGATCGGTCGGAGATTGAGCGGCAGTTCGGCAACTTAACGAATTGGGGCGGCGGGCTGAGTGGTTTGCCGTCGTGGGTACGGACCCACCGGCGGGTGCGTCGGTGGGTCCAGGCCAAACTCGTCTTGAGCCGACTGAAGCGAGAAGGTGCATCAGACGACGCAGAAATAAGGACTTGCGCCGCCTGATGCAAAAAGCTGGCCAGCGACGGATTGCCCAAACCCGTCGCGGGCGCTCCGGGCTTGTATGTAAGTAATTCATACACGCCATAGCGACCCCAGTTCGTGCGTGAGGAAATGCTCAAGGGCGCGCATGACGCGGCGGCTTTTGGCGGCGCGATGCGGTTGGCGGCGCAGACGCCGCCAGGCATAGCGAACCGCATGGCCGAACCAGCGCAGCGGCGCGTCGAGCGTCAGAGCCAGCTTGTAAATCAGCAGGCCGGTCGGCGAGCAGCCGCGCTTGCGCAGGAAGCGTGTCACGCCGATCAACGTGTGCGAATACGAAAAACCGATGTGTTGGCGACTGCTGACGCGGCCGAAATGCACGATTTCCAGCCCCGGATGATAGATGACCCGGTAACGGCGACCGACGCGCGCACAGATCGATGTCCTCGCCGCCGAAAGTGTATTCCTCGTCCCACGCTCCGCAGGCGTGGAAGACGGCGCACGACATAAACAGGGCGGCGCCCATGAGGATCTCCGCCGGACGCGGCGCGGCCATGTCGTCGCCATCGCGGCCTCGATAACGGCGATACGCTCCGCGAAACAGGCCGGTCCAACGCAGCCAGGTGATACGATGCAACAGGGCGCCCAGTGTCGGACAAGCGCGCCAGGATAACTGTGGTCGGCCGTGTTCATCGCACAGCCGAGGACCGATGACGCCCGCTTCGGGATGGCTGCGCGCGTACTCCAGCAGACCGGGCAGCGTACCCGGCGGAACGAGGGTATCGTTGTTCAGAAAGAACAGGTAACGGCCGCGCGCCAGCTTGGCCGCCTGATTGTTGCCGCGCGCGAAGCCGGCGTTCTCGGCGTTGCGAATCAGCACGACTTCCGGGAACAACTCGGCCACCATGTCTGCCGCGCCGTCGTGCGAGCCGTTGTCCACAACCAGCACTTCCAGCGCTACCTCCGTCGCCGCCTCGCGCAGCGATTGCAGACACGCTTGCAAATGATCCCGACAGTTCCAGTTGACGATGCACACCGACACATCCAAGCCGCTATCCGCCGTCCGCTGTCCGTCGTCGGCTCTCCGCTGTTTGCTGGCATCGGTCTGAGACTCTATTTGAAATGGGTACATTTCCTCACCCTTCCTCAAATAGCGGATAGCGGTGTTAGGCGGCTCGATTGAGGCATTTATTGTCTAAATGCTCGCGCTGCAAATAAGGGGCGAAGTGTCCAAGTCCGAACAACGCTCGTCCCATCTGCAAGCGCAGGTAGCGCGACCACGACAACGGCATGCGCGCGTGATGATTCAGACGCATCCGATAAAGGTGAAATTCGTCGGCGCTGATCGGCGGCCGCGCCTCGCGGAAAGCCAAACTCCAGACGTTGGCCGGCCGCGCCTTCGGGCCGTGATAGCCGATGATCTTGCTCGGATAAGGCGCCAGCAACATCTCCAGCGCCTCCGGCGTGAAACGCCAATAATCGTTGGGATGCGCGTGCAGGTGGAAGTAAAACGGACAGGCGACGAGCAGCGCTCCATCGGGCCGAAGGACGCGGTGCATCTCGTCGAAGGCGCGCCAGAAGCGCGGCACGTGCTCCAGCGTGCTGACAGCCAAAATGGTGCCGATGGAGCCATCGGCGTAGGGCAGCGCCTCGACGTTGGCCAGCAGATCGACGCCGCGACCGCAGCGAACGTCCACGCCCAGATAGCAACGGCCGGGGAACAAGGTGCGCAAGTCGGCGACGCTTTCCTGTCCCGCTACCTGATAGGAACCGATCTCCAGGATGGGGCCGGGCAGCGTGAAGGTCTCGGCCACCGCTCGCACCAAACCGCGCATGATGGCGTTCATGGACTGGTTGTCCCCTTTTATTCCAGGTGGAAATCCTGCTCGCCGCTCTTGCCTGTTCGGACTTCGCGGAGCAGACCGGACTGTTCGGGATCGCTGTACTTGCGAGGCAGTTCGACGGCGGGCCGCGAAGCGGCTTGCCCGGACGCGACGGCCAGAGAGGGCGGCGCGATGGTGACGCGGTGCCAACCGGGAACGACGCCGAGCTTATCACCGCTGCGGAGAGTGTAATGGCCCTCGGCATCGATCTCGCCGTAAGCCAACGGACCTCGGCCGCCGCGTTCGGCGTCGGGTGTGAAAACGATGGTGCCGCCGGGCAACGGTTGTCCGTGGAAGAAAACACGGCCGCGAACCGGCGTCCGTTGTTCGTCGTGGCCGCAGCCCAAGACGCACAGCACCGCAAGCAGGCCGCAACAGCGAAGCGGCTGGCGTGGCAGGTTCACATCCATCCCCCCAATCCATTGGGGAAAAAATCCACAAAAGGGCGAAGCCGGGCGAGACGCGGGGATGGAGTATAACAGCACACGCCGGTACGAGTGAAGGCCAGCCCGCGGCGCCGGCAAGTCGCGCTTTCATTTCCGTTCGAGCAGATGCAAGCGCACGCGGTTGAGGGCGAGTTTGGCCGTTCGCCGTTGCACCTCGGCACGGCTGCCGGTCCAGCTAAAGCGCACCGAAGAGACGCCGCCCGACCACGCCAAACCGGCGTAAACCAGACCGACCGGCTTGTCCGGCCCCAGATCGTTGGGTCCGGCGACGCCGACGGTGCTGACGGCCAAATCGCTGCCCAAGCGCGTGCGGCAGCCGACCGCCATCGCCTCGGCGACTTCGGCGCTGACGGCGCCGTGCCGGTCGATCAGCGTTTGCGGCACGGCGAGTAACCCCACTTTGAGGCGGTTGTCGTAGGCGACGATGCCGCCGCGGAACCAAGCACTGATGCCCGGCACCCGGCCGAGTTGAGCGGCGACCTGGCCGGCGGTGATGCTCTCGGCCGCGGCTAAGCTCTGACGCCGCGACTCCAACAGCGCCGCCACAGTGTCTTGCAGTTCCTCGTCTTCGACGCCGAACACAAGATCGCCGAGCCGTTCGCGGATGGTTCGCTCCACCGGAACGATTTGCGCCTCCGCCTCGGCGAGACTCGGCGCGCGGGCGAGGATGCGCAGCGAGATGACGGCATCGCTGGCGGTGATGCCGACTTCGGGAACATGGCCGCGGCGCGTCAGATCGAGCAACTTCTCCTCGACGGCGGACTCTCCCAAACCGAACGTGTTGATTTTGCGTTGCACCAGCACGCCGCCGCCCAGACCGAGCGCCAGCAGGCGCGGCCGCACCTCCTTCTCAAACATGGAGTACATCTCCGACGGCACACCCGGCAGAGCGGCCAGCCGGCAATCGCCCAGACGCATCCAAATGCCGGGCGCCGTGCCGCAATCGTTGGCAATCGGCATGGCGCCGACGGGAAAGAGCGCCTGCACGCGATTGCGCTCCGGCATGGTGCGATTGCGACGGCGAAACATCTCTTCGATGTGCAGCAGCGATTCGGCGTGTTCGACCAATTCGACTCCGGCGACGCGCGCCAGCACTTCGCGCGTTAGATCGTCCTGAGTGGGGCCAAGTCCGCCCGTCGCCAGAATCAGGCCAGCGCGCCGGCTGGCGATGCGGAACGCTTCGATATTGGCGTCGAGATCGTCGGCGATGGTCGTGTGCCAGCCGACGACAATGCCCATCTCCGCCAACCGCCGGCTCAGCCATTGACTGTTGGTGTCGAGATTCTGCCCGCTGGTCAGTTCGCTGCCGATGGAGAGAATTTCGCACTTCATAAAGCCGTCCGTTAAGCATGTAGGTCAGGCTTTCCAGCCTGACTCCGCAGTAACGTCAGGCTGGAAAGCCTGACCTACATGCTTACCAGCGTATCACATCGCCACAAAAAGTTTGCCATTTCGCGCTTGTCTTCCTTGGCGCTCTGCTGCTACAATTGACTCGTCCAGCCGTTTGGATACCCCGCAGGGCGTCGTTGCTCCGACCCCTCTTCTCAATCTGTCGCTTTAGCAGCCGCCCCGGTGGTCCAGAGGGCGGTCAAAGAGGGTTACTTTCCATGACTGCGTTATTTGCTTTCCTCCCCAGTCTCGGCGCCGGGGAAATGATCGTCCTGCTCATCATCGGCATTCTGCTATTTGGCCGCAAGCTGCCGGAGGTGGGTCGTTATCTGGGCAAGGGCATTGTCGAATTCAAGAAGGGCATCAAGGGACTGGAAGACGATTTCGACAACACGGCAGCGCCGCCGCGTCAGGAACCGATGGCCCTGGAACAACCGCGTCCGCCGCAGCGCATCACGACGACGGCGCCGAAGTTCGAGGAGAACATCACGACGCCAGCCAACAATCTGACGACGCCGCCCAAGGCGTGAGACCAGACGAAACGATGAACCTTTTGACGGCTGGCGCGTCTGAGGAACGCAGGCGCAGCCGCACAATTCGGGCGCTTAACTCAGCGGCTAGAGTGCCATCCTCACACGGTGGAAGTCACTGGTTCAAATCCGAGTCAGCGCCCACTCCCGAAAAGGAAAAGCTCCCCCCCGCGTCAACGGGAGAGGGGGGGCAGGACAGCACGGAAAACCACCTCCCGCACTTCCTGTTTGCAAGTCCCTTGGGGTCTGGAGGGCACCTGTGAACCGAACACCTGGTTCCGCCGGCAGATCGGCTGGCGGACGACCATCCTAAAATCACACCAGAATCAAGCTCGTCAAAGGCAGGGAGAAAAAGGCCGAGGCCAACCGCAAGCTCCGCGAGCAGCTGAGCCTCCGCGGTCTGCCCCCCAGGCGACGAGTTGAACGATATCCATTTTTCTCAATTTCTGCTTCTCCGCAGCCGATATCCACCATAGCACGTTGCACCCGCACCCTTATTGCTCCATTCCCCGACGTTCTACTGGGTGATTTTTCCACTGCGGCCTGCCGACCATCAAGCAGGTTGAACAGGTACCCAACGCCGTGGATGCAAGCCCACCTCAGTTCGCGGCAAGTTCCGGTGAATCAGCTACTTACGGCTGCTGCCCGATCTTCCGTCTCTGCTCCATACGGCAAGGAAAGTGTGTGGTGCGAGTGCCTTCTTTGTTCGAGCGCACTACCCACTTCCTGCTCACGATCATAGCGGCCACCGCTCTCGCGCCGAGCAGTCTTGCCCAGGCGCCAGACCTGACGGCAGCCGATCCGCCGCCCCGGACAATAGACCAGTTGGTACAACCGGTGCCCGCTGCCGCAGCGGGAAATCAACCGCCCGCCCTGACGGAAACGCCCATCCCGAAGGAGAATTCGCTCCCGTTCGGTGGGCCATTTTTCGAGCGAAATAAGCTGACCGGCGATTGGAATGTCCGTCGGAATCTCCTGTTGGAGGGTGGCGTCACCCTCGACGTCAGCACGACTCAGTATTTCCAAGGCGTCGCTAGCGGCGGGCTAGAACAAGCATTCCCCTACGGCGGCCGCGACGACTATCTCCTCAGCCTGGACGGGGAGAGACTCGGCCTGTGGAAGGGTTTCTTCATCTACCTCAAAGGGGAATCCAGGTATGGCGAGTCGGCCAATTTCCTCACCGGGGCATTGTCGCCGGTGAACGAGCTTCTCCTGGTCCCCGCCGAAAAGGGATACGTCCCCGCACTCACCGGGGTGAAGTTCGTCCAGTTCCTGTCCGAGAACATGGAGATCTTTGCCGGGAAGATCAACCTTCTCTTCGACGTAAGGCAACCACTCACCGGGGCCACCGTACTCGATGGGTTCCTGAACACGTCGCTTATCTTCAACACGATCCTCGCCCGCACCCTGCCGTACTCGTCGTTCGGGGCCGGGTTTGTATATTTAAAGGACAAGAACCCTATTTTCATCCTCTCGGTGTACGATACGAACAGTACGCCCACAACCAGCGGGTTCCAGAGTTTTTTCAACAATGGAGTCTTGATTTACCCGATACTCAACCTTCCGACGCGCTTCTTCGG
Organism: uncultured Planctomycetota bacterium; assembly: GCA_963835245.1. Lineage (GTDB taxonomy): Bacteria > Planctomycetota > Planctomycetia > Gemmatales > Gemmataceae > JAJPHU01. Next base: position 118,341 of record CAWIEZ010000007.1, on the reverse strand, counting down.
ACTGCCCGGCCACCAGGGACTACAGGGGACGTATAGCAGCGGCAAGTACACAAATCTCTCGCCCTCACCGTACCTCGACCCGCTCAATGGGCTGATCTTCGCATCCCCACCGAAGGCCGGAACGTGGGCTTTGTCGTACAACTTCGATCAGGCGTTGTACGTATCTCCGGACGACCCGAAGCGGGTGGGGGGGGTGTTCGGCAGCCTTGGAATCGCGGACGACAACCCGAACCCGATCCAATGGTACGCCAGCGCGGGGATCAGCGGGGCAAGCCCAATTCCCGTTCGCAAACGGGATACATTCGGGATCGGGTACTATCATTTGGGGATCAGCGGCCCCTTGAAGCAGAGCGCCCAACCCTTCTCGCCTTTGGGGAACGAAGGCGGCGTCGAGTTGTACTACAACGCTCGGATCACGCCGTGGTTTCAGATGACGCCGGATCTGCAAGTCATCAACCCTTTCGAGCAGCAGGCCAGGACCGCGCTCGTCTTCGGGCTCGCGGAAAACTTGACTTCTGACCAGGAACCGCTCCAGGCACAAACGGGGATCAGGATGCTCCGGATTCAGACCAGGCTCGCTTGGAGATCGGTGGGAAGCGACATCTCCTCTGCCGACTGCGACCAGCCCAGGCAGCTGCGGACCACGTCGTAGAAGCCGCTTCGCCGTACGTCCTGACCCTGCAGCCGACTCGCCAGCAGGTCCGCTCCCACAAGCCCCTCGCTGAGTGTGAAGATCCCATCGGTGAGGACCAGATCGTAATTTCCCCAACGGCTGCGATACAGCCCCTTTCGGTCCCAACGCACCGCCGAGTCAAAGGCCTCCACGAACCCGAACAATGGGAAGAGGCTCCCGTACAGCCGGGCCAGGTCGCAACAAACCGCCGCGAAGTCGGTAATCGTTGTCCCATGCCAGGCGGTCCGCAGCGGATGCGGGATCAGACCGAAGAGGTTCGAGATGCCCAGACGAGTCGGCCCCTTGAAGCGAGCGAAGCTGATCATTGGGATGCCGCGATGTTCCATCAGCAGGGAAGGTACGAAAGACGCCAATTCCGGATTCTGGAGTACGACGTCCCCGAGGGCGACCTGGACCTCTTCGGCCGGGGCACACGCGCCGTCCCACCACGCCTCGGTCACGTTCAGGTACTGCGCCCCGTGCCGGACCATCACCTCCGCCAGCCCAGTCCGCCGCAGGAATTCGGCATCCTGCTGTCGGATCCAGGTGCGGTGCCGCTCGGCATCGGTTTCCCAGTCGATGTCTAGGCCGCCCACGTTCCGGCTACTCGTATGTCCCTCCAACACGACCGCCGGTCCCGGCAGCGCACCGAGCAGGAGATCCAAGGCGGCCGGTCCGGTGTACGTTCCTTGCGCGTAACCGTGCCAGGTCACTTTCACCAGATAGCGTTCGGCGCGGGGAATTACCCGCGCGAGGAGTTCGGCGAGTGGGGTAGTTTCCCGAACACGTCCGAGCAACGCGGCCGGCGGTTGGATGGCCGCTTCGCTCACGGGCACCCAATCCTCACCGGACCAAAGCCCGGCCAGAGACGAGGGAGGCTGGTATTTGGCAGAGGGAATACGCACGGCCTGGCGGGCCGCTTGTCTTGCCAAAGGCGGAGGAGGCGCTGTTCGAGCCAGGCCAATATCGCGGGGTGATCCCGCGGCGGGTCGAGTTGGCACCACCCGGCCGTTTCCGGATAGGCTCGCTGGTGGTCGGCAAGCATCACGGCTGCATAGTCGGTCAATTCCCCATCCCACTGGCACTGCGGTACGAGAACCCACCCACGCGGTTCGCTCAGGCACCGCTTCAAGATGGTGGGGAGAAAGGGCTGTGTGTAGCGGACAAAGCCGACCTCGGCCCAGCCCAAGCCAGCCTGCTCCCAAAGCAGGCGCATCAGGCGGTAGGAGTCGGCACGGGTCGTCGGGTCGCCCCGCCCATCCGCGACTAGAAGCAGTCCGGCCTGCTGCGGGGGGATGCGCCGCTCTTGCAGGGCTTGCAGAATTTGGCTCGCGAAGCACTCGACGAGGAAAGGGTGCGTGGGATCGACGGTGTCGTGGTGAATGGAAATCGTACCATGGCGACGGTGCGCCGCGCTCAACTCCTCGCCGAGCAGCGTTCGCTGCCAGACATTCAAGTCGAACGCGGCGGGTAAGACGAAGAGTTCGGAGGTCTCGTCTTGGACGCTTCGATCGATCACCCGGCCGATGTGATACTCGCCGGGGTCTTCCATCGAACGCAACGGCAAGCAGGCTAGGCCGACCTGTGCCGGCAGGCCGAAGGTTCGAGCCGCGAACGCCTGAAGTCCCGCAGCCTGGGCCTCCGCACGCGCCCAGGCCGCATCTGCCGGCCGAAGGTCGGTCGCGATGATAAAGACGGCCCCCGCCATGTCCCACCCACTCAGATTTTCAGCCGGCCACCGATACGGTTGTTCTTCACCATCACGGCGAGGGTGTCCACCATCACCCGTGCTCCCAAGAGAGAAGTTATGTCCGCGCTATCGTAAGGTGGCGACACCTCGACAACCTCCATGGCGACGATCCCTTCCTTCACGACCCCCTCGACGAGCTTGAGCACCTCGCGGGGGAGGAAACCGCCCGGCTCGGGCCAGCCCGTACCGGGGACGAACCCGGAATCGACCACGTCGATGTCGAACGACAGGAAGACGGCCTTGGCCCCCTTCCACGCCACCTCCAGGGCGATTTCGACGGTCTTCTCGATGCCGATTTTCTCGATATCGTTGACGGTCAGGATCGTCGTGCCGCGCTCTCGGCCCACTTTCACGCCGGCGCGGGGCACCTGCCAGCCGCCGATCCCCAACTGCACCAGGTTCTTCGGCGGGCAGTTCTTGATGTTGGTGGCGTGGAACCACGGGCAGGTGTGCATGATCTCGTCCATGTCCTTTTCCTGCGTGTCCACGTGCCGGTCGAAGTGGATGATCCCGACGTTGCCGTCCACGCATTGAGCCACGGCGCGGGCGTTGGGATAACCGATCGAGTGGTCCCCGCCCATGATCATCGGCAGCGTGCCGTGCGATAGGATGTGGGCGATGCCCTTGGTGATTTGGTCGTGTCCCTTGGTGATGTTCGATGGGCAGAAAATGTCGCCGACGTCGCACATGGCGAGCGACTCGCTCAGATCGACTCCGTGCTCGTAGCTGTACTTCTGGTACAGCGCCGAGATGCGCCGAATCCCCTGCGGTCCAAACCGCGTCCCGGTGCGGAAGGTGCAGCCGATGTCGAATGGCACGCCCACAAACGCGACGTTGTACTCGCCTACCTTCCGAACGTCTTCGAGGTATGGCGCCCTCAGGAACGTGTTGATCCCTGACCAGTGCGGCAGGCTGCCGCGCTGGAAGCAACTGAACTCGGTCTTGTCCTGGATCGAATCGACCGGCTCGAGGCCCAGTTCCTTGATCCGTTTGATCTCCTTCTTGTAGTACTCCGAAGGCAGCGCGGCCTCGGCCTTTTGATACTTCATGCCTTCGTAGTGCGCTCAAATCGGGAAGCGCGTGGTCGTGTTCCCGCAGCTTCGGCGCATGCCGCTTGTAGAGTTGGCTGGCGGAGCCTTTCGCGGGCGACTCCTCGGTTTTCGGCTGCTCCCCTGAAGCTCCCTGGAGTTCCAGAGCCCCAATTCCGGCCGCAGCCACGGCCGCACTCAGGAACTCGCGGCGCTGCATTTCTTCCGGCTGTATTTTGTCACTCACAACTGCCATCCTTTCGTAACGACCTGTGGTTGCCGAACTGCTGGCGCTCTGTAACGTGATGCTAGAAGCCGTTCATCGAGGCATATCCGCGGTGGCTGTCATACGATAGGGCGGTCTCGCCACGAGGAGAGCCGGCGGATTGCCCTCTGCTAGACTCAACCGTCCGTACCTTAGTTGAAGCTTTGCCCGGCGGATCGCTTGGCCCGGCCATTCTACCGCTCCACGTCCCTGCGGCAAGTGCCGGCTTGCCTTTTCCCCGACAATCCGACAACCCGACAATGAAACCGGTAAATGCTTGAAGTGTATGGCTTTTCGTGTCGCGGATCAGCCTCACACGGTGGAGGTCACTGTTTCCCACGGCGCCAGCAAGGGTTACTCTTGCTGGCGCCGCGGGCTGGCAAGCGTTTATCCGCTCGTCCTTAAAAAGTCCGAGCCGTCTTCCCCCGCTGTGGGAAACGTCCCCGGAAATCGCGGCACATCGACAATCGCCACGAGGCAATCGGCTGCCCCTTCTCCTCGTGCTTCACTTCCATCGTTTCCACTGTAGCGAACGCCTTGCGGAGTACGTCTTCATTACCGTTGACCACGATGAAGCTGCGGCCCTTGAAGGTGTCGCCGTTGTCGAGGGGATTGAGCCAGAAATCGTATTGGCTGTGACGATCGCCCATGATCGGGCCGAGGGAGTACGCCTGCGGATGGCCGGCGCAGTAAACGCCCAGCAAACCCGGCATGCTCCAGCTGCAACCGGCCAACACTGGATCGCGGCCCTCTTCTTCGCTCAGCCGCGTGCGCAGACTGATCGACACCCGCCGCCAGTGTCCGCCAGCCGCGCAGCCGGCATGTCGGATCGAAACGCCGCAGTGGGAAGAGATTCTTCTCATTCGGCGGTTCCGCCAGACGCGCCAGAAGCGGATATAACCACTCGCTATGGTGCATAAATACCGTGACGGCTAAGCCGACTACGCACGCCAGTCCCAGATTGATCGCCGTGCCGAGGCGATACCAGCGGCGTGGATCGTCGAACTGCCGAGCCAGCCACGCCGCCGACAGCACCAAGCCGGATAGATACGCCGTCACCGGCCAGTTCATTTCGCCGCCGTCCGTCTTGGGGCTGAAGGCCAAAAACAGCAAAAACATCGGTGCCGACAGCCACCACAGATAGCGCACACCCTCGTCCGGCTCGCGTCCCGGCCGATGGGCGATCATCGCCGCCGCCCAGACGACGAACCAGTAAGCCAGCAACAGGGCACATTGCCCGCCGAGATAGTTCAGTGGTCCCAGCCAGTGGATGCGCGGCCCGCTGCTCGGCAGACCGGATAGGCCGAGAACGTGGCGGAACGTCACCCAATCGTGTTGGGCGTTCCAGATAAGAATGGGCAGACAGCACAAGCCGGCGACGGCGAGCATGCGGAAAAAACCGCGGCTCCATAACAGCCGTCGATACGCCGGAGTCGTCAACAGAAACAGGGCCGCCGAAGGAATCCACACGATCATCGTGTACTTCGCCAGCATGCCCAGTCCGAGCGCTAAGCCGAGGGTCGGCCATGCCCACGTCGAACCGCGAAAGATGGCCCGATGTCCCAACACCAGCGCCCAGCCCCAGCAGCAGGTGTACGGCGCATCGATGGTCATCAGCGACGAGCCGGCGGCGATGAGCGGCAGCGTCAGCGCCAGGCCGACGACGGCCAAGGCCAGCACCTCACAGCGGTACACCTGCACGGTGAGCAGATACAGGCTGACGAGCAGTAGACTGCCGCAGACGACGGCGGGCAGACGCACGGCCAAGGCGAGGTTGCCGGTGTGTTCGACGGACCACGAGCCGGCCACGGCGCAGCCGCCGCGGATCAGATAAGCGACGAGCGGTCCTTTGCTGTAGTAGCTCCAATCGAGATGTTCCGGCCGCGACCAGTCCCAATAATGGGCCTCATCGGGGGCCAGATCGAGGGGGCAATCATGGGCCAGGTAAGCGATATGCAGGGCGGCGGCGCCGACGATCAGGCAGGCGGCCAGCAAACGACACCAGCCGACCGATAGGGCGACGCGCGACGAGCGCAGCGGCATGAGCACGGCTTCGACCTCCTTGTCGGCCATTCGCCAGCCCGCAGCGCGCAGCAAGGGATGCCTCTTCGCTGGCGACGCATGCGGGCTGGTAAGCAATGGAATCATGCAGCTCAGATCGCGGATCAGCTTGGCGAGCGCTTCATGCGTGAGGGTGAAGGCAACCTGTTGGCGGCGCGGTTCGGCCGTATGCGGCGCCTGATAGCGGCGCAGCACACTGCCGCCGTCGCCGTGGAGCAGCACTTCGTAGTAGAAGCGTTCGTCGCCGATGTTGTCCGGGCTGTTCGCTGCGCAGCAGAGCCGTGCCGTGCGGAGCATCCACTTCCACCAGGCGCAGCGGTTCTAGCAGTCCCGTCACGCGCTGACAAACCTGCTCGGCGCGCACTTTCAGTTCGACGGCGGGCGTCTCGGCGGTGCGGCGCAGCGACAGTTCCCAAAGCCGGCAGCCGACTCCATCCACACTTTCGGCGGTGACGGCGACGTTCCAGCCGTCGCTAGCGGCGTCGAGGGTCGCTCGGCCGTTATCGGGTCGCCATTTAGCGAGTTTTGCCAGTAGTTGTGCGTCGAGGCTCATCGGTCTCTCCTCCGGTTTTAATGCTGTGTTCGTTGCCGTCGAAGGAAAGCGTGGTCGGCTTGCCTTCGACGAGCGTTTGTAAATGCACCGGCCGGCTCCAGATGAACTGGATGTTCGCCAGCGTGTCGGCCGCCTGATCGAGGCGCAACTCGACGCCGGTGTGCTGGTGCTTCAAGAGCAATTCGCCGCGGTTGCGGAAATTGCCATCTACTACATAAATCCACGGTTTGCCGAAGTTCGTCAAGCTGAATAATAGCCGCTGCTTGATTTTCTCGAAATCGCGCGACTCGATAATGTAGGTGCCCCGCCTGCTCCTGCCAGGCGAACGAGAACATATTGTGCTGGACGCAAAACTCCGGCGTCAGGAACGTATCGATAAAAGTAATATCGTTATGAACGCGGCGCACCTCGAAGATTTTCTGCCGTCCCAGACCCAATTGCTTGTCCCAGTTGCGCCGTTTCTCCAGGTCGTCGCATTCGTCGTACTCTTTGCCGAATTTGCCGGTGTTCCAGCGATGCTCGATGTCGCGGAGAAGCTCGATGCCCAGCTTGTAGGGGTTGATCCGTCCGCGCGACACGGCCATCGTGCCGGAGTGGTGGTCGGCATAATCGACCATCTCGGAAGGGTCCAGCACCTTCTGCGTCATGATGGTCGAATGCCAAAACGAGGCCCAGCCCTCATTTAATACTTTTGTCATCCCTTGAGGAGCAAAATAATACGCCTCATCGCGGATAATTTCCAAGACATCGCGCTGCCAATTTTTCAACGGCGCGTGTTCGATCAGGAAGAGTAGCACGTCTTTTTCGGGATGTTCGGGGAAGCTGCGGGCGATTTGTTCCTTGGCCTTGCGGCGTTCTTCTTCCTCTTTCTTGAGCAAGTCGCGCGGATTGATGTAGTCGTCCATGTAGTCCTTGCTCTTGAAGCGCGTGGCCCGCAGTTCCGCGCTATCGTCCTGTTCGGGGCTGAAGTCGTAGCGGGATGTCGGCTCGCGGCGACGGATGGCCACGGAATGCACGTCGATCAAATCGTCGATCGACATGCAGCGATCCATGAACCCCTCCACCTCGTCCTCGCCGAAGCGCTCGACGTAGTGACGGATACGGGCGCCGTGGTTGGCCATCTCGTCCATCATCTTGCGATTAGTGTGCCCGAAGTAGGCGTTGTTCTTGAAAAAATCGCAGTGCCCGTAGACGTGCGCCATCACCAACTTCTGATCGACCGTGTGATTGCTGCGCATCAAATAGGCGTAACACGGATCGTTATTGATGACCATCTCATAGATCTTCGACAAGCCGTAATCGTAGCCTTTGCGCAGTTCTTCGTAGGACATGCCGAACGACCAGTGCGGATAGCGCGTCGGAAAGCCGCCGTAGGCCGCCACTTCATTGAGATCCTCGGCGTCGATGACCTCGAAAATCGTCTCGTAGAAATCGAGTCCGTAGTCGCGCGCATAGCCCTCGATTTCCTCTTTGAGAGAGCGCAGATGGGGAGGCAGGGTGGTATCGTAAGGCGTATCCATGTTTCACCTGCGGAACTAGGGCGCGGCGGGGAGGATCATCGGCCGGTGCCGAGGAACTCCTTGATCGAACCGAGGATGGCTTCGCGGTCGGGGATGCGGCTGCACACCACGTTGGGCCGTTCGCCGAGCAACTCGTGGACGTACTCGTAAAATTCGCCGCTGCCGTAAGGGCTTTCCACTTGCCCGTAACCGAACAAATTCAAGCGCGGCAGCAATTTTTCCTGCAAAATCTCCAGGCAGTGCGTGGTATCGTCGCCCCAGTTGTCGCCGTCGGAGAAGTGGAAAGCGTAAATGTTCCACAACTCCGGCGGATAGCGGCGGTTGATGATCTTGTCGGCCAGGATGTACGCCGAGCTGATCTTGGTGCCGCCCGATTCGCGCGTGTGGTAGAAGGTGTGTTCGTCCACTTCCTGCGCCGCCGCGTCGTGGATGATGTACACCGTCTCGACGCCCTGGTAATGGGCCTTGATCCAGGTGTCGATCCAGAACGACTCGATGCGGACGATTTCTTTTTGCTCGTCGGTCATCGAGCCGGACACGTCCATCATGTAAATGAGGACGGCGACGCTCTGCGGCTGCTGCACGTCCTTCCAGCTGCGGTATTGCTTGTCCTGTCGAATGGGCACGACGATGGGGTTGCCCGGATCGTAGGCGTGCGAGGCGATCTGCCGCCGCAGCGCTCGCTTGAAGGTGCGTTTGAAGTGGCGCAGCGATTCGGGACCGGCTTGACGGATGCCGGTGTATTTGTCGCGGGTGGTGATGATGTTCTTTTTGCCGCGCGGCTCGATGCGCGGCAGGGCCAACTCTTCGCCGAGGATGGCGGCCATCTCTTCCATCGTCAACTCGACTTCGAGAATGTGTCCACCGGGCTGATCGCCGGCGCCGGAAGAAGGATCGCCTTTGCCGGGACCGAGCGGCTGGCCGATTTGGCCATCGCCTTGGCCGACGCCGCCGGAGCCTTTGTTGCCGTAGCGGAACTGCGGCACGTCGATCTGCGGCAGCGGAATGCTGACCAGATCCTTGCCCTTTTTACCGATCATCTCGCCGCGGCTGATGTACTTGGACAGGTTGCTCTTGACCTTGCCGCGCACCAGCTTTTTGAAGCGTTGATGATCGCGTTCAATTTTCTGTCCCACGGCGACACCCCCCGACAGAAGAAATTAACCACAGAGACACAGAGAAGACAACAGATAAACGAATCACAAATAGAGGTCAGCTGCGGACCTTTCCGCCTTCTCGATGATCTTTTTTCGCTTTTACTTGTTTTCTCTGTGCCTCTGTGTCTCTGTGGTTAGCTCATTTACTTCTTCGTGTGACCGCGAGCGAAGATGCTGGCCACGAACGTCAGCACATCGGTCGCACTACTTTCATTATACCCGTAGTTGCGGATCAATCGGCTCTTGACGACGTCAATCTTCTCCTGCGTCGCCTTGTCCACCACGTTGGATACCAAGCTCGTCAGCTTGATGGTGTCCTTCTGATCCTCGAACAGTTTCAGTTCCAGAGCCTTTTGCAAGCGTTCGTTGGTCTTGTAATCGAAGCGCTTACCGTCAAGGGCAAGGGCGCCGATGTAGTTCATGATCTCGCGGCGGAAGTCGTCCTTGCGGCCCTCCGGGATGTCGATTTTCTCCTCCACGGAGCGCATAAGGCGCTCATCCGGCTCCTCGTAGTTGCCGGTGTATTTGTTGCGCACTTTCTCGCGCTGCGTGTAGGCGCGGACGTTGTCGATGTAGTTGGAACACAGCCGCGCCAGCGCGTCCTCGTCGGCGGCGATGGCACGCTGCACTTCGTTCTTGACGATGTCCTCGTACTCCTCCTTGACCACGGATAATAACTCACGGTAGTGCTGCAACTGCTCCTGACTGGTGATGAGCGAGTGATGGCGCAGGCCGGTCTCCAATTCGTGAATCACCATGAACGGATTGACGCTGTCCTCGTCGGGATGAGCGACGATGGCATTGCTGATTTTGTCCTGGATGTAGCGCGGACTGATACCGTGCATGCCTTCGTTGACGGCCTCGCGTTTCAGTTCGACGACGTTGTCCTCGGTGAAGCCGGGCAGCGTTTTGCCGTTGTACAGCTTGAGTTTTTGCAACAGCGTCAGATTGGCGTGCTTGGGCTGCACCAACCGCGTCAGCACCGCCCACATGGCGGCGATCTCGATGGTATGCGGTGCGATGTGCTTGCCCTTGACGCGCGTGGTGTTGAAGTCCTTCTCGTAGATGCGGATCTCGTCCTTGAGGCGCGTCACGTAAGGCACGTCGATTTTCACCGTGCGGTCGCGTAACGCTTCCATAAATTCATTATTTTGCAACCGTTTATATTCTGGCTCGTTGGTGTGGCCCAAAATTACCTCATCAATGTCCGTCTGCGCGAACTTCTTCGGCTTGATCTTGTGTTCCTGCGAGGCACCGAGCAGATCGTAGAGGAAGGCCACATCCAGCTTCAGCACTTCGATGAACTCAACTAAGCCGCGATTGGCGATGTTAAGCTCGCCATCGAAGTTAAAGCAATTATGAGAGACGAAGCCATCGGCCCAATAGGCATGCGTCTTAGCGACGGACACGTCATAGACGGCCGCCTCGCCAGCTGGCTCGATGCCTTCGACCGGCAACCAGACATATCGCATATCGAGTAAATGACGGAGTTGAACGATCTCTTTATTCGCTTCATCGTCCATTTGAACCGCGGCGAGGAAATCGTTCAGCACCTCATAGGAAATGTTAGGCTTGTTGGCATCGTGCAAGTTACCGCTGAAACGGCGCTTGAGATCCTCACGATTGCGGGCGCGTTGATAGAGGTTCCGCAAGCGCGGCTTGAGGAACGGAACCACATCCACGTTCGGCGCGGGTTTGGCAAAGCATTCGTTGCCAACGGTGAAACGATCCTTCAAGCTGGGGAGCAGCGCGATCAGGCGATTGACATTCTGGCCGTAGAGACGCACTTCCCAATCGCTGGGACACTTCTTGAGCGAAGAAACGATGCCGAAAGCAAGTAGTACCGTTTGCACTTGCCGGGCTAATGTTTCCGAGCAAGTGGCGAACATCGCCCAATTGGAGCCGTTCTCTCGAACCGTGCCGTCGGTCTCCCACAGTCCTTGCAGACAGGCGCGCAGGGATTCGCGGGTCGAGCGCAAAATGCAATCGGGGATGGCTTTGTTGGCCGCGCCGTCTTTCAAGCCGATGACTTGGCGGAGCCAACCGATAAGCGCTCGGCTGCCGACCAGTACGCAGCCGGCATGTTCGCGCGGCTGGGTGATCCGCGCTCGGACGCCGAACAATTCTTCGAGCAGAGCCGCAAACATCGTTCGTCGATCAGATTCTTTCTGCGTCCAGCCCAGTTCATAGACGTGTTCTTCGGGCTTGACGAAGAAATGGCCATCCCCGATCCACAAGCCGAGCAAATAGGCCAGCCGAGGCGACATGCGCTCGGGGAAGCGCGGATGCTGTCGTTCGTTGCCGTACCAAGTATGCTCCCAAGCCGGCAGCGCCGCATCCTCCGTCGCCCAAGTGTGAATGCCACGTCCCAGGGCGACCCAATCGCCGACTTGCAGCAAGCGCAATTCCTTCCAGGCCGGCTCGCCTTCCGGCGTCATGGTCAAAACCATGTGATTAGGCGTGCCGCGCAGGCGATAACCCAGACGTGTGCGCACACAGAAAAGCGGATGTTTGCCGCCGTGATAAACGCTGTCGGCCAAACCGATGCGGGCTTGTCCGATGGTACTAACGGCCAACGGACGCGGCACAAACGTATCCGCCGCCGGCTCACTCGGCAGCAGATCGCCCATTGCCGCCAGCCCCTCACCCGTGGCGAGCAGGGTGTCCGCCGCCAAGCACCGCGGATCACTGTCCGTGCCATATTCCGCTATTTTGCGATAGTTAATATCGCCTGTGAGTTCGGTCGAATCCTGGTTCTTTTCATCCTTGGGCTGGAAAGTACCGATGCCGATGCGGTCCTGTTCGGACAGGATCAGGCGATAGACTTTGACATCCTCCAGCATGCGGCCCCAATCGCCGTCGTGCTGGGCGAGGCGTTCGTTGTACATCTGCCGGCAGAACGGGCACAAATCGCCGCGGATGGTCACTTCGATGTCGCCTGGCTTGTGGTTGGCGTTAAGCTTGGCCAACAGCGTCGGCCGTAAGTCGTGCGGCACCAGATTCAGGGGGTCTTCGTGCATGGGACACTTTTGCACCGCCGCGCCCTCGGCGCCCTTCCAGGCGAAGCTGAACACCATGCCGCCGTCGGTGCGCGAGTAGTCTTCCAGACCGCGCTTGAGCAGGCGGGCGATGGTACTCTTGGAACTACCGACCGGACCGTGCAACAGCAGCACGCGCCTCTCGGTGCCATAACCCTTGGCCGCCGATTTGAAGGCGTGGGCCAGCTGCATCAACGGCCGATCGATGCCGTAAATGCCGTCGCCGTGCTTGGCGGCGTACTCGGTGAAAAACTTGTAGCGGATGATCTTCTCTTTGTTCTCGAACACCTCTTCGGTGCCGTGCGAGAGGATCATGTCGTAAAGGCGCTGGTAGGCGGTGCGCGTCACTTCGGGATGCTCGGCGACGATGTCGAGATATTCCTCGAAGGTTCCTTCCCAGTGCGTTTTGCGATAATCGGTAAGGTTCTGCTGCTGGCGAAGACTGGCAATTAGGGCCTTCCCTGTGGATACCATCGCTTGATACCTCCTAGAAACGGCACGCCGGGGCGGCGCGCCGTGGACAAGGCTGTGCAGGGGAATTCCGAGCCGGCCGGCCAAGCCGTGGGCAAACCAACACAGTGACGTAATACGTTCGCCGCCTCCCCCGAACCAGGGTTCCACGCACGGAGGACAACGGGAATCGGGAGAGAAAACGGCTTGTTCCGGCTTGGCAATACGAACGAGCAAAGTCAGGACCGCGCTCGCCGCTCATCCCTCGTTGGCATCGAGCGGCTGGGACCATTCCGGGTCGTGTGCGATCCTTCATTCTCATCTGTTATTTTATCCCAGAACTATCAATCCCGTCAAACCGCACGCGCGGCGGAAGCTGGTGAAACCCCTTCTCTCTCGCCTTTTGCTCGCCTGCGATGGACCTCATCGACCATCGAAAGCGCGGTGTACTCGCGCGGACGGATTTGACGCCTGTAGCAGCATACGCTCTTTGGGCGGGGTTCTGTCAAGAGCGGTTTGCGGCGTCGCCGGGGTGGATTGCGAAGGTTGTGCCGGATGAAGCGGCCATGCTTCGACGACGCGGGCCGTTCAGGCGTCGGGTTGCTCTGGACGGGTCGCTCCGAACTGTGGTACAGGCGTTAAGGAGGGAGCGCGAGGACTCCCCATTCGTCCTTTTACCAGGAGAAGTCGAGCCATGCGGAACATGCTGGCGTTGTTCGGGGCGGCGCTGCTGACAGTCGTGGGCGTGGGCTGGTATCTGGGCTGGTACAAGGTACGCAGCCAGCCCGCCTCGGTGCCCGGACAGCACAGCGTCAACATCGACATTAACACCAACAAGATCACCACGGATTTGCAGCAGGGCGAGCAGAAACTCCAGCAAATGCTGGAGAGGAAAAGCGGCGAAGAGGTCAAGAAGGCGGCCGACGGTCTCATGCTCCCCTCGCCGGCGAAAAGCGGCGAGAAGACGCCGCTGTTTCAGTTCCACCGCGACCAGCCGAATGGCCCGTCCTCGCAACTCGGCGGCGCTATCCAGCATCCGCTGCTTCAGCTGGGCGGCGCGACGAAGTGAGCGTCTCCAGCGGATTCCAAACCTGAGCGGGGGGCGTCAGCCCCCCGAGAGACGCTAGACTCGGGGGGCTGACGCCCCCCGCTCAGAAGGTTTTCATCATTTCCAACAGCATCCGCGTCGCCGTCGCCGCGAAGGCGGGATCGTTAATGTGTAGATCTAGTTCGATCAGCTGTACCTGCGGACTCATCCAGTTGCGCAGACTCTGAAACAGAGCGGCATCGGCCTCCGGCCACCAGAACGGTTGTCCTTCGGCGTCCAGCGCCGACACTCCCTTCAGCGGTACAAGCACGGCGGTCGGCCCTTGCGCGGCGCTGGCCTTGTGGGCGATCTCCTTGCCCAATTCGTCGTTCTCCTCCGGTGTGGTGCGCATCAGGGTCACGTTAGCATTGTGCTGATAAAAACGGCGCGTGCGGAATTTCTCCGGCACCGTCTCCGCCGGCCCGAAATTGACCATGTCCAGGGCGCCCAGCGACACGACCTGCGGCACGCCGCGCAGCCCCGCCGCTGTCAGTCGATCGCGTCCCGCCGTGAGAATGCCTCCCACCAGCTCATCGGCCAGTTCCGTCGTCGTCAGATCGAGTACGCCGCGGATCAAGCCGTCGCGGACGAACGATTCCATCGTCAATCCGCCTGTTCCGGTGGCATGAAAAACCAGTACTTCGTAATCGTTCGCTTCCAGGATTTTGCGCGCCGCCTCGACGCAGGGCGTGGTGACGCCGAACATGGTGGCGGCAAGCAACGCTTTGCCGCCAACCAATCCGACCTCGGCGAGCTGTCGCGCCGGCCCCTTTATCATGCCGATCATGGCGTTGGCGGCATTGCTCAGGACGATATGACTGATGCGATTAAGACCGCTAATGTCCACAACGGAGTGCATCATCAGGATGTCGGAAACGCCGACATAGGGACGGACTTGGCCGCTGGCCAGGGTGCTGACCATCAGTTTCGGTATGCCGAAGGGGAAGGTGCGCATGACCGCCGTGGCGATGGTGGTGCCGGCCGAGCCGCCCAGACCGAGTATCCCTGTCGTATCGCGCGCGACGAGTTGGGCGCAAGCGACCGCCCCGCGCGCCGCCGCTTCGATGGCCTTGCCGCGATCGCCGGCGCGCTGCACGGCTTCGAGGCTGGTTCCCGCCGCCGCGAACACACGCTCACGAGAAACATCCGCCGTGAAGTACGGTGGACCCATCACGCCGGCATCAAGGACGAACGTACCGATGCCGGCCTCGTTGAATAAATCGCGGACAAACTGGAACTCGACGCCTTTGGTGTCGAGCGTGCCGACGAGTAGGACGGACATGGTTACTCCGAAGCAGACATCAAACGGAAATACCCATGAATCCGACTCCAATCACGCCTTCTTCTGCCATGTTCGTTCGATGAACGTGGTATCGACCTGACCGCTTTGAAACGCTGGATGCCGCATGATCTCGCGGTGAATGGGAATGGTTGTATGAATGCCTTCGACGATGAACTCGTCGAGGGCGCGGTGCATGCACGCCAGGGCGTCGGCGCGGGTCGGCTGATAGACGAGCAGCTTGGCCACCAGCGAGTCATAATTGGGCGGCACGCGGTAGCCGGCGACGGCGTGGCTGTCGAGACGGACGCCGGGACCGCCGGGCGGCTGCCATCGCGTGATAAGGCCCGGCGACGGACGAAAATTCAGAGCGGGATTCTCGGCATTGATGCGGCACTCGATGGCGCAGCCGCGATGCACAATGTCGCGCTGGCCAAACGGAAGAGGCTCACCGGCCGCCACGCGGATTTGTGCTTTGACCAAATCGATGCCCGTCACCAATTCCGTCACCGGATGCTCGACCTGAATGCGGGCGTTGACCTCGATGAAATAAAAGCGATTCTGTTTGTCCACCAAAAACTCGCAAGTGCCGGCGCTGTAATAGCCGGCCGTCTTCGCCAAGCGCACCGCCGCTTCGCACATGGCCGTGCGCACTGCTTCCGGCAGATTCGGCGCCGGCGATTCCTCGACCAATTTCTGATGGCGGCGCTGTAAGGAACAATCGCGCTCCCACAAGTGGACGACGTGGCCGGCGCGGTCGCCGAGCAGCTGCACCTCGACGTGGCGCGGCTGCTCGATGTACTTCTCCAAATAAACGCTGCCGTCCTTGAAGGCGTTCTCGGCTTCCTGACGCGCCGCTTGCAGTCCGCTCCGCAGCGACGGCTCGTCGCGGGCCACACGCATACCGCGTCCACCGCCGCCGGCCGCCGCCTTGATGAGTACCGGAAAATCCATCGCCCGCGCCAGCCGCAGCGCTTCTTCGTCCTTCTCGATCAACCCTTCGCTGCCGGGCACGACCGGCACGCCGGCTTTCTGGGCCAGTTTGCGCGCTTCGTTCTTGTTGCCCAGCCGGTGCATCGCTTCCGGCGACGGGCCGATGAACTCGATCTTGCAATCGCGGCACACCTCGGCGAAGTGCGCGTTCTCCGACAAAAAGCCATAACCGGGATGAATGGCCTGCACGTCGGCGGCCTCGGCGGCGCTGATGAGGCGCGGGATTTTCAAATAGCTCTCCGTCGCCGTGGCCGGACCGATGCAGACTTTCTGATCGGCCAAATCGAGGTACGCCGCACCGCGATCCGCCTCGCTGTAGACGGCGACGGATTCGATGCCCATTTCCTTGCAGGCGCGGATGACCCGCAAGGCGATCTCTCCTCGATTGGCGATGAGAATGCGCTGAAACATTAAGGCATTGAAAATTGAAAATTGAAAATTGAAAATTGAAAATTGGCCGGAGAGAGTGGCGTAGCAAATCGCCGTCGCGCTTTCTTCCTCATTTTTCAATTTTCAATTTTCATATTTCAATTTTCAATTTCCTCCTCTTTCTCTCAAGCATTGGGATCGACTCGGAACAGGACGGTGCCGTACTCCACGAATTCCTTGTTCTGCGCGCACACTTCGACGATGACGCCGCTGCATTCGGCTTGAATCTCATTGAAGATCTTCATGGCTTCGATCTGGCAAACGGTGGTGGTCGGCGTAACGCGCGAGCCGGCGCTGACGTAGGGAGGCGAAGCGGGCTTTTCCTGCGCATAAAAAGTGCCGACAGTGGGACTTTTGATCTCGATAAGTTGACGGGCTGGCGACGAGGACGGTGGCGCTTCCGCCGCCTTGGCTGCAAGGCTCGCCGTGGGGGGCGAAATAGCGGCCACGGGTTGCGGCGTGGCCGGCGCCGCTGCGAAACCGCCGCGCCGCAGACAGATACGCTTTTCGCCCTCGCGCAGTTCAATCTCGCTCAGCTCATGCTGGCTCATCAGCGCGACGAGCTGCTCGATCGTCCGCACGTCGAACGGACCCGGATGGTTGCGTGCATCGTCGGCCAACGCGATCTCCTGTGCAAAAAACCAATTCCCCGTTTCGCCGCGATCCTCGGCGAACCGGCAGCGTTAGCTGCCGGGTGCAGGCCAACCACCCGGCAGCTAACGCTGCCGGTTCGCCAGGGAGGGATTCAGGCGAACGCTCGCATCGCCTCCAAGTCGCGGGGCAGGTGCGTCAGGCGTTCGACGCCGTCGGGCGTGACCAGCACGTCGTCCTCGATGCGCACGCCGCCCCAACCCGGCAGATAGATACCCGGCTCCAACGTGAAAACCATGCCCGGCTCGACCGTCGTATCGGCGTTGGGCCGCAGCCACGGCGCTTCGTGGATTTGCAGCCCGAAGCCGTGGCCCAATCCGTGACCGAAGCACTCGCCATAGCCGGCCTCGGCGATGACGGCGCGGGCGGCGGCATCAATGGCGCGGCTGGAGACACCCGGCCGCACCGCTCGCAGCGCCGCTTCTTGGGCTTGCAACACCACCGAATAGACCTCGCGGAATTTCGCCGCCGTCGCGGAAACTGTCTGCGGGAAAGGGGACGTTTTACGGGTATCCAGTACGCGCGTCAAGTCGCTTTTGTACAGCGGCGCGCTCACGCCCCAGTCCACCAGCAGCAGTTCGCCGGAGTCCACGGTGCGGCGCGTCGGCGGCGCATGCGGCAGCGCCGCCCGCTCGCCGACGGCGACGATGGGCGGAAACGCCGTGCCGGAACCGCCCGCCCGCCGCGCATAATGCTCAAGGGCATCGCA
Organism: uncultured Planctomycetota bacterium; assembly: GCA_963835245.1. Taxonomy (GTDB): domain Bacteria; phylum Planctomycetota; class Planctomycetia; order Gemmatales; family Gemmataceae; genus JAJPHU01. The sequence goes on along the minus strand of CAWIEZ010000007.1, from coordinate 100,698 downwards.
CAAATCTTTCTCCGTGTCTTCCGGCCGCAGCAAAGAGCGAAAGACGGTGAAGGCACGCTCCGCCACGTCGATGGCCGTGCGGATCTGGGCCAGTTCGGAGGCGTCCTTGATCGTGCGCAGACGTTCGACGCGATCGGCGCCGCCCTTCCAGTCCAGGCTCGGCGCCAACTGGCGAAGATTCTCGAACTCGGCGACGGTGACGGTGCCACTCTCGAAACCGACCGAACGGATGCCGAAACCCTTGAGCGCCTCGGCGACGGCTTGCGGCAATTGTTGCGTCGTGGAGCGGATATGCACTGGCAAGGCCGGACATTCCTCAGCCAACTGGCCGCTGTAGCGCGAATCACTGACCAGCAGAAGACGGCCGCGGCCCAACAGCAGCACGGTGCTATCGCCGGTGAAGCCGGTCAAGTAGGTGACGTTGACCGGATTACCGATCATCAGGGCGTCGATGCCCTCGTCGGCCAGCAGACGGCTCAAGCGTTCGCGGCGCGGCGGAATAGTCCATGAGGCGCTCCTGCGGGCGATGGCCTCTATTGTCCGGAACAGTCCGCCCTACGGCAAGCGATACAATTGGCGCTCCTGGATGTAGCACTCCACGGCACGCGGCAGGAAATAGCGAAGGCTGCGGCCGTCGGCGGCACGTCGGCGCAGATCGCGGCTGGAAATATCGATTTGTGGCGTCTGGATTACCTCCATGTGCAGCGGCGCTCGCTCCGGCAGGCGCAGCCGCCCTCGCAGTTCTTCCACCGTTGACACGGCACTGCCCGGCCGCGTCATCACCAGCAGGCCGGCCAACTCCAACACGCGCGCGGGTTGATACCAGTGCGGCAGATCGTTGAGCGTATCCGAGCCGATAAGGAGCAAAAACTCATGGCTGGGATGACGGCGACGCAGTTCGGCGAGCGTGTCTACGGTGTAGCTGGGACCGGGACGCTCCTTTTCTAATTCGTCAATGCGAAAGGCGGCATTGCCAGCGAGGGCCAAGGCGAGCATCTCGACGCGCTGCTCGAATCGTGTCAGGGTCGGTTCGTCCTTGTGCGGCGGATGGGCGGCGGGCACGAACCAGACCTCATCGAGACGGCCTTGCTCGCGGCCCTGCTCGGCCAAGAGAAGATGTCCGAAGTGGACCGGATCGAAGGTGCCGCCAAAAATGCCAACCCGCATGAGAGCCACCCGCGCGAGGACGTTGCCATGTGCGTCTCGATCAGGGTAGCGAGGCAACGCCGCTGGCGTCAACCTCCGCGCTTTCGCCGTATCACGGCATCGGATAAGATGAGTTTCCTGAAATAGCGAAAAAGATCGAGGAGTAGGCAGGGGCACAATGAAAGTCATCAAGAGTTGTTACAACCTCCTGCCCAAGCACTGGCAAGACCGGATCGCCGCCGAGCAATGGTTTTCGCTCAATCAGTTCAGTAGCACGGTCTACGTCCAGTTTGAGGACGGCTCGCACTGCCTGTTCATGTACGCCTTCGTGGTCGAGGACAAGGAGCGTCGGGAGTTGGCGGTGTTCACGGAGCATTCGGGTTACTACGTCTTCCCGAACACGGACAACTTATCGTGGACGGTGATGAAAGTGACGCAAAGCCGCCCAAGCGGCAATTGATAAGCGATCAAGTGAGAGGTAATTTGCGCGAATTGCAACCGCAAGTTACACGCCAGTCGTAATTTAACGGCGATAACAAACATGATCTTCCAACTGATGCACAGCACTTACGATGGCTCTATCGACTTTTACTTTGAGGCCCCCGAGGGAGCGACCGAGGCCGATTTCAAGGCTCTGTGCGACCGTCTGATGCGTGAGTCGGCCCACGACGCCGTTCGTGGCATCCTGAAGAACCCGATGTACACCTACGGCACCGGCTCAGTCGGTTGGGTCGGCTACGACTTCCTGTGCTACGAAATCGCTGCCAGGTTGCCGGAACACGGGTACAAGGAAGTAAAGTTCCCGACCGTGGTTTACTCGCACGGCCTCATCATAGATGAACCCCACGACGATTGTGAAAACATCTTGGGGGACGTGCTGCCGGAAGTGTTGGAACACAACCGGAAGGTCCGCGAGCAAAACGAGCGGCACCGCGGCAAGCGGGGATTGGGATAAGCTCGGCGCTTTCCGCACGAGTAGGCCGCCCTTGCGTTTTGCGCCGTCGATCGGCCACGATTCCCTCCTCCCTCGCACTCCTTTTTCTGAAGGCGTCTTCCACGACCGGGGTAGAATGGAGTCGTATCCCGAAGTCGGGATGCTTTTCCGAGTGCGAAACGGCTGCTCGCGGTGTTGATTCGCCGCATGTCTAGCGAGGAAAGCCGTTCGCCATCGATCTCAACGCCCTAATGGAATCTCCGCCATGAGACGTGTTGCGATGACTTGCTTTCTGGGCGCCTGTTCCTGCCTGGGAGGCTTGCTGGCCGTCACCTTCGGTATCCACGGCCTTTCGCCGGCCGTCGCCCAGATGAGCGCGCCGCGCCCGTCGCGCCCTGGAGGCGGCGCGGATCGGCGAACGCTTCGAGTACGTCGCCCGCAAAGTGTCGCCGGCGGTGGTGGCCGTCGAGGCCGTCAAACAGACGCCGGCGCGCGGCAATCCCGGCTAAAACGCCGCTCCGTCGATGAGTCCGGTTCCGGCGTTCTCATCCGCATCGCCCGCCATCCCGGCGTCTACGTTTTGACCAACAATCACGTTATTCAGCAGGCGCCGGCCGATCAGATCACCATCAGCTTGGCCGACAATCGCCTCCTCAAGCCGTCGAAAGTCTGGGCCGATCCGGAATCGGACGTGGCCATTCTGCGTTTGGATGCGGCCGACCTGCCGGCGGCGGCGCTCGGCGACAGCGATAATGTGCGTGTCGGTCAATGGGTGTTGGCCATCGGCAGTCCGTTCGGACTGAATCAGACCGTGACGCACGGCATCATCAGCGCCCGCGAGCGCGGCCAGGTCAGCCTGGGCAGCACGATCCGCATCAAGGATTTCTTGCAGACCGATGCGGCCATCAATCCCGGCTCCAGCGGCGGCCCGCTCATCAACATGGACGGCGAAGTCATCGGCATCAACACCGCCATCGCTTCGCACTCCGGCAGCAACAGCGGCGTCGCGTTCAGCATCCCCATCAATCTGGTCAAGCGCATCCTCGACGCAGCTGCTGGAGCGCGGCTCGGTGGCGCGGGGTTATCTCGGTTTGCAGGTGGCGCCGTCTTTCGAGGCGGCCGACGCCGCCGCCGTGGGTTTGAATCGCGCCAAGGAGCACTGGTCGAGACGGTCTATTGCGGATACGCCAGCGGCGGCGGCGGGACTGCGGGCGCACGACGTGGTGCTGGCGGTGGATGGCGTGGCCGTCCGCAACGAAAACCACTTCATCAACCTCATCAGCGGCTCTGCCGGCCGGCCGGCGCATCCGCCTCCATGTCTGGCGCGAACGGCGCACGCTGACCATCGAAGCCGTCGTCGGCGACTGGACCACGGCACAGGCGCGGTTCAAGCGCGATAAAGACAAATGAGTTTTCCGTTTGCCGTTTTCCGTTTTCGGCTTACGGAAAGCTGAAAACGGAAAACGGCAAACGGCAAACGGAGCTACTCTTCCGGCCGTTTGCTGCGGAGGAAGAGCAAGACGCCGATCAAGGCGATCAGCAGAACGGCCATGATGCCCATGAAAGTGTAGCTTTGAAAAAATTCCGCGTCCATGATGCCTACCTTTCTTACGAACTCAGAGACAAAAGAGGATAACGTGTACCCGCCGCCGTCATCTCCCCCCGGCAGAAGTTCTCTTCGCTCGTGGATGCTCCGCCGCATCCGTCTGTGGCAGATAAGAAGATGTCGCGCCGATTCGCCTAGGCACGTCTTCCCACTGCCCGCGGGGAGAGATTTGTCAAGTGTTCTACTCGCTCGCCTGCCATATTGCAAGCGTCTACTGCGATTTTTCCGCAATCCGCTGTCCGCCGTTGGTTTTTCGCTTGGGAGGACAACGGATTGACAATCGTTTCGTGAGCCTCTACCAAAGAAGAAGTTTCGCGTTGTAGGTATATAGCCTCCGGCTCGCCGGGGGTTCTGTTTCACCCCGCTTGCCGGGGGCTATGTGTGGGAGATCCATGTCCGATCGCCTCTTGTTTCCGTCCTCGCCGTCTGCCGCTCCCGCCGTTCTCTCGCGGCCCGCCTCGCCTCCAGGCATTCTTTTGCCGGTCCTTTTAGCTTGCGGAGCGTTCCTGTTGCTGCATGGACGGTCGCTTGTCGGCCCGGTGATTTTTTTCGACGATTTCCAGATTCTCAGCCAATCGCGGACCTGGCAACGGACGTGCGACGGTCTATGGGTGCCGCAAAACGAACACGCCATGCCTCTAGGCCGGCTCTTGTGTTTCGCCCTCGAATGGCTGGCCGGCAGGCTGCCGATGCTGCCGTTACTCACCTGCTTGGTTGGACCGCTGGCGTTGTTGCTCGCTCTGGGGATGAGCTACGTCTTCGTCCGCCGTGAGATGGGCCATCCATTTTACGCTCTGCTGGTGGTCGTGCTGTTCGCCGTCACGTCGGTTTATCATCAGGCGGTATGGTGGTTCGCCGCCAGCTTCGCCGTCCTGTCGTTGGACATGATGCTGTTAGGTCTGTTGGCGGTGCAGCGTTGGCGACAGACCGGCCGCGGTCTTTATCTCGATTTGGCCGTCTTGGCCTGCCTGCTCGCTCCCGGCTGGTTCGCGCTGGGCATCTTCGCCGGCCCCTTGTGTTGTCTCTATCTGCTGCCGCGTGGCTCGATCCGCTCCGCGGCACTGGACGCTGTTGCCGTTGGCCGGCACCGCTCTGTTTTTGGCCATCAGCCTGCCGCGCACGGCGGAGGCGATTCTGCACACCTATCACTATGGCGACGAGACGGCCGTGGAAGCGTTCGATCCGCTGACCGGCCTGCAATACACGGCGCGATCGCTGGTGGACAATCTGCTGCTGGGTCTCGTCGGCGTGGCCGGCGTCGCCTTGCCGATCTGGTGCATCGCGGTGATTCTGCCCGCAGCCATCGCCGTGGGAGTCGTTTGGTGGCGGCAGGCGCACGATCGCCGGCTGATGCTGCTGGGATTGGGACTGATCGGCGGCACCTACCTGCTCTGCTACAGCGCGCGGCGCGCTGGAGTTACGGCTACATGGTTAATCCATGTTTCGCGCGCTATCACCTGCTGCCGCAGTTGGGATTGGCGCTGTTTTTTTGCGGCGGTCTGCCGGGACGTGCGGGGCGCTGGTTCACGTTGGATGCGATGGGAGCGCTCACCGCCGACCAGCGACGGTTGGTATTTTGGCTGATCGGCGTGTGTTTCGTGGTGAATTTGCCACGCGGCATGCTGTGCGGTTCGGCGACCGGCTGGGCGATGTTCGCCGAGGTCCGCGCCCAGCAAGCCGCTCTGCGCCGTATTGAGGAAGTCGATGCTCGTTGTCGTCAGTATCGCATCAGCGCGGCCGCCGCACGGCAGGCGCTGGGCAGGCTGGACGTACCCCTATCAATGGACGTGATGGATGGCTGGGAGTTCCTGATCGGCAGCGACGATCCTCAACCGCTGCCGCCGGAGGAGATCGAACGCTTGCTCGAAGCGCCGTGAAGGCTTTTTCCTGTCGATTTTGGGATAGGGATGTCGTTGCGGTCCAAGGTAAAATAGACGTTGAGATTGAGCGGACCAAATGGGACATCGAAACCGGAAACGAGAGGTGAGGCCGTGAGCAACGAGATCAACGTCAATCAGAACACGGTGGTGTTTCCCTCGGCGCAGCGCACCGCGACCATTACCAGCGCCAGCATCGACAATCCGACCGCCAAGGGCATCGTCATTTTCTTGAACGTCACACAAGCGAGCGGAACGGGCGGGATTCAGGTGAATCTGTTGAACGTCGATCCTGCCAGCGGCAACGCCGTTTCGTTTTTGGGACCGGAACCCAGAGTGACGGGGATGGGGTTGTCCGCGTACACCTACTATCCCGGCTTTACGACGGGTGCCGGCGGCGGCAATTCCGGAGTCGTCACGCGCACTTTCCAAATCCAGGTGATCCACAACGACAGCAGCAATTACACCTACTCTGTAGGCATCAGCCTGGTGCGCTGAGTGATCGGCGGCAACATCACCGAGAGACAGGAGCCGAAATTGGGATCGGGATGTCGTCCGCCAGGGGACGCTTAATGAGCCGGCATGGCGAAAGCCCTCGTTTAGCGACGCTTCGCAGAAGCGTCCTTGCCCGCAACGCTTCTGCGAAGCATCGCTAAACGAAGTTGGCCGCTCGTTCTTCCTTTGCCTTCTCTTTGTCGTCCTTCGGCTTATCTTTCGGCAATTCCGTCACGCCCACGGCGAGAACTTTCTTGCCGTCCATCGTCAACGACACGATCGATCCCTTTTTGACGTTCCTTCAAATTGTCCTTGGCCTTGACCACCTTCGTTTTGTCCTTACCAATCACGAAACCGACGGGCGTATCTTCGGGGACATCGAATTTCTTCTTTTCGCCGTCGATAGTCAACGTCAGCTTCTCGTTCTTGTAGGATTCAAAATTGCCGATTATGGTCGTGTATTTGACACTTTTTGTGTCCTTTTCGGCGTCTTTGGTATCATCGGTGGCCAGGGCACACCCAACCGCGAACAGTAAGGCAATCGTCATACCCGTTATTTTGCCAACCATACGACTCTCCTTTCAGGACAACGGGCGACGGCTCTTCATACTTCGGAGCCTGAAGATTATCGTAGTCGAAGGCATGGCCGAAGGCTGCCATTTTGCCGTCGTGGCAGGCCGCCGACTGCCATCCGTACACCCGTTCAGATGTCCTTCTCTTCTCTCTTCCATCGCTTCTTCCGCCAACCGCTTGAACCCTTGGCACTTAGGGCAAGCTCCCTCGGAGGGAGTAAATTGGCACTGCACTTGCTTATTCTCTCGGCGTTCGTGGGAGGGGCCAATGGACATCAATCGTTTCACGGAAAAAGCTCAAGAAGCCTTGCAAGAGGCGCAGCGGTTGGCGATGCGCGGCGGACAGCAGCACGTCGAAGTCGAGCATCTGCTCGCCGCCCTGCTCGCTCAGGAACCCGGCCTGGCCGTGTCCATCCTGCGCAAAGCCAACGTCAATCTCGACGGTCTCAAAAGCCGCGTCCATCAAGAACTGGAGCGCCTGCCGCGCGTCTCCGGCGGCGGCGGTGAATCCATTAGCAGCCGCCTCAATCGCCTGCTAATGCAGGCCGAAGACGAAGCCAAGCACTTCAAGGACGAATACGTCTCCGTCGAGCATTTACTGCTGGCTCTGATTGGCGACACCGGCACGAGCGGCCGATTGCTCAAGGAGTTCGGCATCAGCCGCGATCGGCTGATGACGGCGCTGCAAGAGGTGCGCGGCAATCAGCGCGTCACCACGCAGAACCCAGAAGCGACCTACGAAGCGCTGGAAAAGTACGGCCGCGATTTGACGAAGATGGCCGGGCAAGGCAAGCTCGATCCGGTCATCGGCCGCGATGACGAAATTCGCCGTGTCATTCAAGTGCTGTCGCGCCGCACCAAGAACAATCCGGTGCTGATTGGCGAGCCGGGCGTGGGCAAAGCACAACCGCTGGATGCCAAGATTAAGACGCCGACCGGATGGACCACGATGGGCGAGATTCGCATTGGCGATATTGTTTCGGCCCCGGATGGCGGCGCGGCGCGGGTTCTTGGCGTATTCCCCCAGGGAAAAAAGCAGATTTATCGCCTACATTTCAAGGATGGGAAGTGGGCCGATGCTTGCGGCGAACACCTGTGGAAGATATACGGACCCCATCTGGGGACGGACAAAAAACGCTGTAAGTCTTGGCGAGTGATTTCCACTCAAGATTTGATGGAGCGCCTCAAGCGAACGAAAGCTCGTTGGAAAATGCCCGTGGTCCAGCCAGTTGAAGGAGGTCGAAAAAGGCCCTTACCTTTAGATCCCTACCTGTTAGGAATCTTAATCGGCGACGGGAATTTTACTCAAAACTGCGTCCGATTTTCCACCGCCGACACGGAGATTCTGGACAACGTCCGTGAGGCGATCGGATCAGACTTTGAACTTCGTCCCTCAATGAGTCGCGTTTACGATTACCGAATTGTGATGTCGGCGACCAATGTTCGGCATCGTGCCAGGCGATGCCTTGCCATTCGGCACAATCAGATTGTCGGCCACATCGAGGCTCTTGGCCTTCTCGGCAAAGGAGCGCACGAAAAATTTATCCCTCAGATGTATAAACTTGCGAGTATCGAACAACGTTTCGCGTTGCTGCGTGGGTTGATAGATACGGATGGTTACGTTGGTAAGACGGGTAGTATCACATTCTCAACGAGCAGTCCTCGCTTGGCCGAAGATGTTCGAGAGTTAGTCTGGTCGCTGGGCGGACTTGCCGCCATTGGGTTGAAAAAAACAAGCTATCGGTACGATGGCCAGTTACGGCTCGGCAGAGTTTCATTCACCGTTAAGATTCGTCATCCTGAGCCGGATCGTCTCGTTTCGCTCACCCGCAAGCGCAGACGCTTGCCTAAGGATTATCAGTACAAGGCTAACCTCAAGAATCGCGTGATTCGCGTGGAGCCTCTCGGAATTGCGGAGGCTCAATGCATTCTCATCGATCATCCGGATCACCTGTACATAACAGATAACTATGTGGTGACGCATAACACAGCCATTGTCGAGGGTTTGGCTACGCGCATCGTGCGCGGCGACGTGCCGGAGGGGCTGAAGAAGCGAAAGATCGTCGCCCTGGACATGGGCGCCCTCATCGCCGGCGCCAAGTTCCGCGGCGAGTTCGAGGAACGTCTCAAAGCCGTCCTCAAGGAAGTGCAGGAGGCGCAGGGCGAAATCATTCTGTTCATCGACGAACTGCATACGGTCGTCGGCGCCGGCAAAGCCGAAGGCGCGATGGACGCCGGCAATCTGCTCAAGCCGATGCTGGCGCGCGGCGAACTACATTGCATCGGCGCCACCACGCTCGACGAGTACCGCAAGAACATCGAGAAGGATGCCGCGCTGGAACGCCGCTTTCAGCCGGTCGTGGTCGATCAGCCGACCGTTGAGGACACGATTTCGATTCTGCGCGGCCTGCGCGAACGCTATGAAGTGCATCATGGCGTTCGCATCAAGGACGCCGCTTTAGTCGCCGCCGCCGTGCTGTCGAATCGCTACATCTCGGATCGCTTTTTGCCGGACAAGGCCATCGATCTCGTCGATGAAGCCGCCGCCAAGCTGCGCACCGAGATCGACAGCATGCCCGCCGAACTCGACGAAATCACCCGCCGCACCATGCAGCTGGAAATCGAGCGCGAGGCGCTCAAGAAAGAAAAAGATGCCGCCTCGCGGGAACGGCTGGGAAAAATCGAGAAGGAATTGGCCGAACTGAAGGGCGAGTCGGATACGCTGCGCGCGCAATGGCAGACCGAGAAGGAAGGCGTGCAAAAATTGCGCGATCTGCGCGAGCAGATCGAGCAAACGAAAGTCGCCGTCGAGCAGGCCGAGCGGCAGTACGATTTGAACAAAGCCGCCGAGTTGAAATACGGCCGGCTCTTGGAATTGGAGAAGCAACTCAAGGCGGAGGAAGAGCGGCTGACCTCGAAGCAAGGTACTGCTCGACTCATCAAGGAAGAAGTGGACGAAGAGGACATTGCCGAAGTCGTCAGCCGTTGGACGCACATTCCGGTATCGAAGCTCCTGGAGGGCGAGGTACAGAAATTGCTCCAACTGGAAGAGGAGTTGCATCGGCGCGTCATCGGACAGGACGAAGCGGTGACGGCGGTTGCCGAAGCCGTAGTGCGGGCGCGCTCCGGTCTGAAAGATCCGAATCGGCCCATCGGCTCGTTCATCTTCCTGGGACCGACCGGTGTGGGCAAAACGGAGTTAGCGCGGGCGCTGGCCGAATTTCTCTTCGACGACGAGCGGGCCATGATCCGCATCGATATGTCGGAGTATCAAGAGAAGCACACGGTAGCGCGTCTGCTCGGCGCTCCACCCGGTTACGTCGGTTTCGAGGAGGGCGGTCAATTAACCGAGGCGGTGCGCCGCCGGCCCTACTGCGTTCTTCTCTTCGACGAGATCGAGAAGGCGCACCCCGATGTCTTCAATGTGTTGCTGCAACTGCTGGACGATGGCCGCTTGACCGATGGCCAGGGACGGACGGTCGATTTCAAGAACACCATCGTCATTATGACCTCGAACATCGGCAGCCAACGAATCCTGCAATACAAGGGATCGTTCGTCGGCGAGATCTACGACCGCATGAAGAACGCCGTACTCGACGAGTTGCGCAAGCACTTTCGCCCGGAGTTCCTCAACCGCGTCGATGAGATCATCGTCTTCCACGCCTTGAGCGAGGAGCATTTGAAAAAGATCGTGGACATACAGCTACTGCGACTACGGCAGCGCTTGGAGGATCGTCACATTCGCCTGGAGTTGAGCGATCGGGCACGGACGCATCTGGTCGAGGTCGGTTACGATCCGTCCTACGGCGCGCGTCCGCTGCGGCGTACAATTCAAAAGGAGATCGAAACGGCGCTGGGGCGTCTGTTACTTAAGGGCGAAGTCCACGACGGTCAGACGATCCACGTCGATTACAACGCGGACAGGGGAGACTTGACTTTTACGCCGGTTACACCCTAACCCTGCCAGCCCGCAGCGCAAGCAAGGGACTGGTAAGAGAGGACGACAGCGATGTCCGAAGATTTTATCCGCGTCATGCACGCACTGTTTTTACCGGCGGTGGAATCGTGCCGCGATTCGCCGTGGTGTCCCGCCGCCGACGTGTATCGCGGTCGAAACGGCTGGCTCGTCAAGTTCGAGTTGGCCGGCGTTCGCCCCGACGATCTGGAGTTGACCGTACTCGGCAATCGTCTGACGCTGCGCGGCGTCCGCCGCGACAGCACCGCCCTGGAAGGGTGTCGCTATTACCAAATGGAGATCGCTTATAGTCATTTTGAGCGCAGCTTGAAGCTGCCCTGCGACCTGGAACGGGCCGACATCACCAGCGAATACCGCGATGGCATGCTGCTCGTTCGCATCCCCGATGGAGGCCCATCGTGACGTCAATCGAGAACGTGGCAGTCCTGCCGGTTTTGCCGTTGAAAAATACCGTGCTGTTTCCCCACCTGTTCATGCCATTAGCGGTGGGCCGGCCCAATTCGATGGCCGCCATCGAGTCGGTGCTGGCCAGCGAGGATAAATCCGTCGTCGCTGTCGCTCAGCGCAACGCCGACAATGAGCAACCGGGACTCGACGACCTCTACGGCATCGGCACGCGCGCCGTCGTCAAGAAGATGGCGCGCGGCGAAGGCGTCATCGAATTGATCGTCCAGGGCGTCGAGCGCGTCAGCGTCCTCAAGGCCGAGCAAAGTGAGCCGTTTCTCAAGGTGCGCGTGCAGCCGTTGCCGGAGCCGCAAGACAACGGCACGGAAGTGGAGGCGCTGTACCGCGCCGTCATCGATTTAGCTGCGCGCGTGTTGGAACTGGCGCAAGTGCAGGTTCCGGTCAACATCCAGCAACTCGTCGCGCAAACACAAGATCCGCTGCGTTTCGTGTATCTGCTCGGCTCCATGCTCAGCCTCGACGTGGCCCGCGAGCAAGCGCTGCTCGAAGCGCCGACACGCGGCGAAGCGCTGCGGCTGTTGCACGGCTATCTCGGCCACGAGATCCAGGTGCTGGAGTTGCGCAAAAAGATCCATTCGGCCGCCGAGACGGAGATGACCAAGCAGCAGCGCGATTACATGCTGCGTCAACAATTGCAGGCCATCCAGGAAGAACTCGGCGAGAAAAACCCGGAAAAAGCCGAGGTGGAAGAACTGCGCCGCCGGCTCGGCGAGGCCGACTTGCCCGACAACGTCCGCAAAGAATCCGAGCGCGAACTGAATCGTCTGGAACGCCTACCTCCGGCCGCGCCCGATTATCAAGTGATCCGCACGTACCTGGATTTCATCCTCGAACTGCCCTGGAACAAGACAACCACGGATGTCATCGACCTGCCCCACGCGCGTCAGGTACTGGACGAAGACCATTACGATTTGAAGGACATCAAAGATCGTATTCTCGAAGACTTGGCGGTGCTGAAGCTCAATCCTGACGCCAAGGCGCCGATTCTGTGCCTGGTTGGCCCGCCCGGCGTCGGCAAAACGTCGTTGGGCCAATCGATCGCGCGTTCGTTGGGCCGCACGTTCGAGCGCATGAGCGTCGGCGGTCTGCACGACGAAGCGGAGTTGCGCGGCCATCGCCGCACTTACATTGGCGCCATGCCGGGCCGCCTCTTGCAGGCCATCCGCCGCGCCGGTGTTCGCAATCCGGTGCTGATGCTCGACGAGATCGACAAGCTGGGACGCGATTATCGCGGCGATCCGGCCAGCGCTATGCTGGAGATCCTCGATCCGGCGCAGAATCACCAGTTCCGCGATAATTATCTCGATCTGCCGTTCGATCTGTCGAAGGTGTTCTTCATCACCACGGCGAACTCGCTCGACACGATCCCGCGTCCGCTCCTGGATCGCATGGAGATTATCCGTCTTTCGGGATATAGCGAAGAGGAAAAGGTGCAAATCGCCGAGCGCTATTTGCTGCCGCGGCGGCTGAAAGAGACGGGACTGACAGCGGAGCAATTGCGTCTCCAGCCCGAGGCGCTGCGGCGCATCATCGGCCGTTACACCCGCGAGGCCGGTGTGCGCGAACTGGAGCGCACGCTAGGCCGTGTGGCTCGGAAAGTGGCGCGGCGCTTCGCCGAGGGCACCACCGAGCCGGTGAACGTCGGTGTCAACGACCTGACGGATTTGCTGGGTCCGGAGCGCGTGCGGCCGGAGCAGTTTCGCAAGAATTTGCCGGCCGGGGTCTCGACCGGCCTGGCCTGGACCGAATCGGGCGGCGACGTTCTCTACGTCGAAGCGACGTTGTTGCGCGACGGCCGCGGTCTGCGTTTGACCGGCCAACTCGGCGCCGTGATGAAGGAATCGGCTCGCGCCGCCCAGTCGTTCGTGTGGTCGCACGCCGACACGCTCGGCATCGACGCCGATTTGTTCCGCCACAGCGGCGTTCACATTCACGTTCCGGCGGGCGCGGTGCCCAAGGACGGCCCCTCGGCCGGCGTCGCTCTGGCAATGGCGCTGACCTCACTGTACACCGGCGAGCCGGTGCGCAACGACGTGGCCATGACCGGCGAGATCACGCTGACGGGGTTGGTGCTGCCGGTCGGCGGCATCAAGGAAAAAGTGCTGGCTGCGCGCTGCGCCGGCATTCGTCACGTCATCCTGCCACGCGACAATGAGATGGATCTGCGCGAACTCCCCGATAATGTTCGGGAGGAGATGCGTTTCACGCTCGCCGAGCGCATTGAGGATGTGCTATCGGCGGCGCTGCCGGGCGTGGCCGAGCGCTTGCACGAGGCGGCGGTCGGATGAAGGCAGCTGGCGGATTAGCGTGAGAAGGAGAACGGAAGAACGGGTGTCCAGCAAGATAGCGACTTCTGGTCCCTATCCGTAGCTGCGCGGGAGGACGCGGTTTTTAAGATGGGTCACGTTCCTCTACCTATCTTACAAACTCGAATATCTACGATCTCCCCTTATTTGGCCGTCGTGCCCGCCCTATCTGCTGCAACGGCTTGTTAGGCGCCTCCATTCAGGTACTCCCTACAGAACGCCTCCGGTGATAAGAGTCGTTTGTCCGGATAAACCGTCTGACCGAAGTCAATGAGGGCGCGATCTGGTGTGAGAAGCAGATCAAGCTCGGTTAGGTAATGCAGAAGGGCGTCATCAAACAAGTCGTCGCTTGCGCGCCGCCCATCGGGAGTAGACTCTGTGTACCACCACAGACGAGAAACTCGGAGGAACATGTGGGCCGCGAGGGCAGGCAATTGCGCGAAGTCCCCGGCCACAATCTCCGAGGCTCGGATGGAGGCGTTCGGGACTTCCGCTTCCGCGCAGATGGCCTCGACACGGCTCAGCACAAGATCTCTGACTGTGCTGGTCTTGATGAACTCTTCGAGGGGACGGGGATTCTCCTTTGCTCGGTCGCGGTCGCGATACATCTGCTGGAACCCGGTTCTCCAACGCTGGTCCTCCGTCTTCTCCCGCCTGATCAGCTCTGCGCCGTGGTTAAACCATTCTCGATCAGGCTTGTTGCGTGAGGTTGCGACGTGATTGATGTTCTTAAGAAGTCTGCAAGCCATGCTTGTGGCCAGAAAGGGGCACGCCGATTGCCCCCTGACCTCATCGAGGATTCTCCAGAAATGGTAATTCAGTATGTGCCCATTGAAGATCTCGAGGATGAGTGTCGCGAGTGTTTGAAGTCTATCCGCCCTACCGGTTGCACCGATTGAGAACATCTCGGCAATGGTTTCGGGTGCCAAGTAGACCACGAAGTGCCGGGTTGCGATACATGTTGCGAAGCGGGATCGGACCTCTGGCTCCCAACGCAATATGGTGTCGAGAGTTGCGTTATCAACGAGCATTCGGATTCGATTGGTCATTGTGTGTAGCCACAAATATCTTGTGAGTGAGCCAGCGCTTCGCCCCAAGGGCCTAACTACTGTTTAGGCGCGCCAGCGCCCTAATACGGAATCCCTGTAACGGGCCAATTTGACCGAACTCGTTGTCAGAAAATGCCTTTCCTCTATTTTCTCCCGCCGCTATCCCAAAACCCTATCCATACCAGCAACCGGCACGGCGAATTGACCGCTGTTGGACGGAACCGCTGGTTTAACGAACGTCAGCAACAGTCTTTCGGACTTTCGATCCCGAACACTCCTCAACTAAAACGCGATTCTAGCAGCAGACACTTCGCCAACGCAAGCACCGACTTCCCCATCTCCACCTATCCTTTCACAGCTGAAAACTCTGAAAACGGAAAATAGTCCATCGTCCCGCCTTGCTCCGGCAGGCGGAGGGGGACGAAGGCGGCAACACTTGCCAACCTCCGAGGCGCGCCCGAATACTATTAAAAGGAGCATCGGATCGCCCCTACTTCCAGCCGTTGAGGTATGCAATGGCGTTTGACGACGATAATTACACCTGGCCGCATCCGCAACAACCCACCCCGGAGTATCCGCCGCGCCGGCCGCGGCAATCTCCTGCCTCACCCTGGCTCACGCCGCTGTTGACCGTACTGGCACTGTGCAGCCTCTTCCTTCTCGGCACGATGTTATGGCACGAGTACAAGGCCCATCAAGAATCGGATCGTAGCCTCTATGCCACGCCGCGACCCATCGAGCCGCGCGGTGAACTATCTGATGTCGAGAAGACCAACATCGACATCTATAAGAAGGGCAAACCGTCCGTCGTTCACATCACCTCGATGACCATCGAACGCGATGAATGGAACTTGAACTCCCAGGAAGTGCCGGAGGGCACGGGTTCCGGTTTTGTCTGGGACGAGGGCGGCCACATCGTCACGAATTATCACGTCATCCGCAATGCCCAATCGGCTCATGTGACGCTGGCCGATCACACCACCTATCGGGCCTCGCTCATCGGTGCCGCGCCCGACAAGGATCTCGCCGTCCTGCACATCGATGCTCCCAAAAGCAAGCTGGTGCCAATCCTCATCGGCAAATCGGAGGATTTGCAGGTCGGCCAAATGGCCTACGCCATCGGCAATCCGTTCGGCCTCGATCTGACGCTGACCACCGGCGTCATTAGCGCCCTTGGCCGCGAGATCCAGTCGGTGACCAAGCGCACCATCAAGAACGTGATTCAGACGGACGCGGCCATCAATCCCGGCAATTCCGGCGGTCCTCTGCTGGACAGCGCCGGCCGGCTGATCGGCGTCAACACGGCGATTTACAGTCCGTCGGGCAGCAACGCCGGCATCGGCTTCGCCATCCCGGTCGATGAGGTCAATCGCGTGGTGCCGCAGCTCATCAAGAACGGCAAGCTGGAGCGTCCCGGTTTAGGCGTGCAAGTCGCTTACGATCAAACGGCTCGCGGGCTGGGAGTGGACAAGGGCGCGCTGATCGTCAATGTATCGCGCGGCAGTCCCGCCGAGAGGGCCGGCTTGCGGCCGACACGGCGGACGCGCTACGGCCGCATTCGTCTCGGCGATGTCATCACCGCCATCGACGATAAGGTAGTGGAGAAGGCCAACGACTTCTTCGACATTTTAGAGAAGTACAAAATCGGCGAGACGGTGACGCTGACCGTTGTACGCGAAGAGGAGGAGACGAAAGTGCAAGCGACGCTCGGTTCCGCGGATTGACGGATTGCAGTTCTCTGAAATAGATGTTATTCGAATGGCATGGACTTTAGCCACAAGTCTTGCGTGGTGAGGGAGTTAACAAAGATGGCCTGCCTTGCTAGATTGAGGGTGATTACGAAACCTCACCACAAGGAGGCCATCCATGACTCATGCTACCCCCCCACGCCGCTGTCGCCAAGTCGGACAACTTCGTCAAAAGATTGCCCACGCCCCAGCCCTGCCTTTCAGCGAACTCCTGGCCGGCGGTCTGGCCGAACAGGCCATCCGCGACGAGGCCGTCTCCTTCCGCGAGCGACTCTTCTCCCCGCTCGTCACGCTCTGGGTCTTCCTCTCCCAGGTTCTCGACCCCGACCATTCTTGCCGCCAAGCCGTGGCACGCTTCCTGGCCTGGCGCAGTGCCCAAGGCTTGGCCCCCTGTTCCGCCGACCCCAGCGCCTACAACAAGGCACGCCAGCGCTTGCCCCAAGGCGTCCTGAACCGCCTCACACGTCTCACCGGCCGACAGGCACAAGAGCGCGCCCCTGCCCCCTGGCGCTGGAACGGACGCACTCTCAAGGTCGTCGATGGCAGTACCGTGTCCATGCCCGACACCGAGGCCAACCAGAAAGCCTTCCCGCAAGCACACACCCAGAAGGCCGGTGTCGGTTTCCCCATCGCCCGCCTGGTGGTGTTGTTCTCCCTGGCCGTCGGCACCGTTCTCGACGCCGCCCTGGGACGCTACCAGGGCAAGCACAGCGGCGAGACCGCCCTGTGGCACAGCCTGCAAGACAACCTGGAGCCAGGCGATCTTCTGCTGGCCGACCGCTATTACGGCTCATACTGGGAACTGGCGTTGACGCAACAACGCGGCGCCGACATGGTTTGCCGGCTGCACCAACGCCGCCGCGCCGACTTCCGCAGCGGCCGCCATTTGGGCCGCGAGGATCATGTGGTCTGCTGGAGCAAACCGCCGCGTCCGGAGTGGTTGGAGGAAGCGAGCTATGCGTCGTTGCCGGCGACGTTGGCGGTGCGTGAAGTCCGGGTGCGGGTAGGTGCGGCCGGCTTCCGTACCAAGGTGTTGGTGGTAGCCACCACGCTGTTGGATGCGGCGGCGTTTGGACGTGAGGACGTGGCGGTGCTGTACCGCATGCGTTGGTACGCCGAGTTGGACCTGCGGTCCTTGAAGCAGACAATGCAGATGGACATTCTCCGTTGCCAGTCGCCGGAGATGGTGCAAAAGGAAGTGTGGGCACACTTGCTGGCCTACAACCTGCTGCGCGGTCAGATGGCGCGGGCGGCGGAGGAAGGCGGCCTGTTGCCGTTGCAAGTAAGTTTCAAGGGCGCGTTGCAGGTGGTCAATGCGTTGGCGTCGGTGTTGTGGACGGCGGCGGTGGACGAGATTGCGGAGATAATGCGGCGTTTGCGTGCGGCGATACGGAGTCATCGCGTCGGCCAGCGCGCCAATCGTTATGAGCCGCGCGCCCGCAAGCGTCGCCCCAAGCATTACCCGTTGCTCAACGAATCGCGGCAGGATGCCCGATCCCGTTTGGGAGTTAATAGTTGTGGCTAAAGTCCATGCCATTCGATGTTATTCTATTTCCTACTCTCCTTATACTCATCTGGCCTCGGCGGATCGGAGAATGCCTCGCCATGCTTCGCCGTCCCCATGTGGTTCTGATGATTGACACCGTATGCGGTTACGGTCGTCGCGTTCTGAGCGGCATCAGCCGCTACTTGCACGCGCACCAACCCTGGTCGATTTGCCTGGATCAACGAAGGTTGGACGTTTGCCCGCCGCGGCTCCGGCACGGCTATGGTGATGGGATCATCTGCCGTGCCGTCACGCCGCCTTTCGCCGAGTACCTGCGGCAGACGGGCATTCCCGCCGTCAACCTGAACGACGTGGCGGATGGCCTCGGCTTGCCGCTGATCCGTTCCGACGATCTGGTCATCGGCCGGCTCGCCGCCGAACACTTGCTGGCGCGCGGCTTTCGTCATCTGGCCTTTTGCGGTTTCAGTCACCATGCCTGGTCGCGGCGGCGGTGCGAAAGTTTCATCGCCGCTCTGGGGCACGAGGGCCAATTCCAAGGCGCCTATGAATCGCCCTGGCGAGGCGGCCAGTATTCCTCCCAATGGGCAAAGGAGCAGGATGCTATTGTCCGTTGGCTGGAGAAGCTGCCCCGACCGCTGGGCGTGTTTGCCTGCAATGATGTACGGGGCCAACACGTCCTGGACGCCTGCCAACAACTGGGCGCGGCTGTGCCGCAAGAAGTGGCCGTGATGGGCGTGGATGACGATGCTCTCTTGTGCCAGCTGTGCATTCCGCCGCTGTCCAGCGTGCGGCCCAACCCGGAACGCATCGGTTACGAAGCTGCCGCCCTGCTGGATCGCTTGATGGCGGGAGAGAAGCCGTCCCAACAGCAATGGCTCATCGAGCCGCTCGGCGTGACCGTTCGCCAGTCTACCGATGTGCTGCTCGTGGACAATCCCGATCTCGCCGCCGCTCTTCACTATATCCACGAGCATGCTTGCCAGGGCATAACGGTGTGGAACGTACTCAAGCAGGTGCCGCTGTCGCGGACGCGCTTGGAGGAACTGTTTCGCAAATATCTGGGCCACTCGCCGCGCGCCGAGATTCGTGCCGTGCAGCTGGAGCAGGTCAAGCGGTTATTGCTGGCAACGGACCTGTCGCTGGAACGTATTGCCGAGCGGGCCGGCTACCGTCACCCCGGATACTTGAGCGTCATGTTTAAGCGTTTGACTGGCCAGACGCCCGGCGAATACCGCCGCCAAGCGGGAATCGTCGCCAATCCCCTGTAAGTCAGTTAACGCCCCTAGGGTTCTTGGCGAGCGGGGTCGCGTTAGCGCCCCGAGTGCTTCCCTCGGGGCGCTAAGGCGACCCCGCTCGCCGAAGTTATTGATGCCAACGCCCTTACCAGTCCGAGGGCAAGGGCATGCCGTCGTTGGGGACCATGGCGTAGTTGAAGGTGAGTTGACTGATGCCCTGGGCGATGCTGCGGACGCTACCGTCGCCCAAGCCAACCATCAGGACCGCGGTGTGACCGGTGGACGGCCAATAGTAAAAGCAAGCGGTGTAGTTGGAGACGTTGAACTGGGGTTGGATGTTGGGCGGGGAGCTTTGCGGCCAGATGGGCTCGCCGCCGAGGTAGGGCGCGAAGTCAGCCTTCTCATTATTGCCCGCCCAGGCCGTCCCTCCTGTTGTTCCATTCTTCTTGCAGTAAGCCAGCTTCTC
Source organism: uncultured Planctomycetota bacterium (assembly GCA_963835245.1). Classification (GTDB taxonomy): domain Bacteria; phylum Planctomycetota; class Planctomycetia; order Gemmatales; family Gemmataceae; genus JAJPHU01. Next base: position 81,316 of record CAWIEZ010000007.1, on the reverse strand, counting down.
GCCCCAGAAAATCGTGTTGGACGTGCCGTCCGGGATGCTGGCGGGAATTTTTGAACCTCCCGTAAAGGAGAACTTACACCAAGGGTTCGCCGCCAAGTTGGGCCCGGACGTCATTGTCCCGAAGACTATGCCATTGGCGCCGTAGGAAGCCCAGGATCCCGGGGTGCGGGCGCCGACCGACACGCCCGATTGGATGGTGTTGTCGCTCGGACACTGAAAGGTCTTGATGACGCCGGTGAATTTTTCCGACCAGGCAGTAGTGTTAATTAGCCCGTTTCCAGGTGCTATTGGTGCTACCATGATCTGGTTGTACACATTTTGTTGCTCGATGTAAGGGAGCAACCAAACGTGAGCCGGCAGAACCAAAGTTTTGTTCGGGTTCCCACTCGGGTACCAGCTGCACGCCGGGGGCAGCTCGCCATTGTAGGTGTCGGCGCAGTTTTGCGTCGCCAAACCAAGTTGTTTGAGGTTGTTGGTGCATTGCGTCCGCGCGGCCGCCTCGCGCACCTTCTGCACGGCCGGCAGCAGCAGGCCAATGAGGATGGCGATGATGGCGATCACCACCAACAACTCAATCAGCGTGAACGCAAACCGCTGTCGCCGGCAGAAGTCTCGGTCGTGTCTTGTCGTGCGAGTCATGGAATCCTCCTCAGCGAAGAAAAGAAAGGAATCAGTGAAATAATTCTAATTCTCCTCGCCGACTCGCTCCATGCGTTTTTTCTTTTTTCTTTTTCTTTTTTTTGCAGAACGCGTTCACCAGCCGGGTCCGCCAGCGACGGGTGAGAAGAACCCATCGCTGGCGCTCCGGGCTTGTAAATGCTCTTACTCCTCGACGCGCTGGGCGTAAAATCCCGCTTCGCGCTCCTGCAAGCGCGATGTTCCCGCGATGGCCTGCCCATCGCCGGTGAACAGCCAACCCTGAAACACCTCCGCCGAGCGCGGAAACTTGACGGTGAACTGAATCGAATACTTCGGCGTGCCAATACGGCCCTCCACGGGATATTTCGCCCCGCTTTTATCCGAATAATAGAAACCGCCGACCGAACCGTTCTCTTCCACCTTCAAGGTCAATTTGCCGGAGCGCCGGCCGTCGCTGCGAAGATGATATGTGCCGTTGAACCAAGCCGGCTCGAACGTCTCTCCCGCGACGAACTTGGCTCCTTTCTTCGGTGCCGCATCCGGCAGCGCTTTGGTAACGAGAAACAGTTTTGCCTTTCCGAGCGGCTCGGTGTGGACTTTGTCGCCGTCGGCGACGAAGCGCAGATCGCCGCCCAGCTCTTCCGGCACGACCTGGCCCAGATCGAGACTGAGACGGAAGCCGGGGAACAGCGACAGATCTTCGCCGCGAGCCTGCACGGTGCGTTCCGTGCCTTCCTTGTAGGTGACGTAGCGATCGATGAGCAGCATGGAGATGGTCCGTTCGGCGTCGATTTTCCGCTTCGCCGCCTGCACGAGCAGCTTGGCGTAGCGTCCTTGGTTGGTCTTGACCACGAGGAAGGCCGCTCGCGCGTGCGGCAAAACGCGATCGTTTTCCACGATCATCGTCGTCGTGAGCTGCTTGATCTCCTTCGTTTCCTTGGCCTCGACCACGCGGACCAGGAGGGGATTGACGTAATAATCGAACGCTTCCGCCGCTTGCCCTGAATGTGCCAGAATCAAGCCGGTCAAGATCGCCGCGAGCCATCGAGCGGGAGAAGGCATGGTAGCTCCTGGAATCGAGGTGTTTCGCCGCGAGCCGTAGGCGAGCGCGTTCGCGCTCGCCTACGGCTCGCGGCGAAACTTTCAAGAAATCACTCTTTCGGCATTGTCCCTTACTTCGAGCCGTCCGGCAACGGTTGCAGCTTACGTACTCGGCCGCGCTCGATGCTCAATTCGCCGATCAGCGCATGCCGTAGAACCAACCGCCGCTCGTCGCGCGCCGTCACAACGCCTTCCAATACGTCGGACTCCGCACACAGTCCCGATCGCAGCAACAGGCGCACCTTCGCTCCCGCGTTCGCTTTCGGAGGCTCGACCGGACGGCGGAACGAGCAGCCGGATACCGCTGTCCACGGCAGCGAGCGTTTGCCGAATCGTCCTTCGATCTCGATGGCGCGGCGATCCGCCTGGAGAATGCATCCGAACAGTTGATCGTCGTCCAATAAACGGACCTCGTCCTGCTCGGTTTCGGCGGGCGGTTTGGGATGCTCGTCCACGGCGCGCTCGAGGCATAATTCCGTCCAGGCCACGGCTCCGCGCAGCGCTTCGCCTGTCGGCGATTGCTGACAATGAATTGTCACTCGCTGTAATCGTCCGCCCGGTCCTTCATCGAAGTTGTGCCACAGCACGTCGTCATCGCAGGTAAGCCGCAGCGAATGTTCGCTGAATTGAACGATCAGTCGATGCCAGCCCGGCGTCCGCGCCACCCCCCGCGCCGTGCCCTTCAAACCGCCCGTATCCACCGTGTAATTCGCGCCGTTTCCGCCGACCGTCACCGTCACGCGCCGCGAGCGATCGCCTTGCCGAAACAGCAGCTCCACTGTTCCCGGTTCCTGAAAGTTGACGCCGATGCGACCCGCGCCAGCGGTTTCGCCAGCGTGTGCGCCAACTCCTTCGCTCCCGCGCGGAAATTCTCCTCCGCCACCGTTCGCCAGCCCGGCAGCGGATCGACCGAAGCCACGGCGGCGCGCGGCAGTTCCAACCGCGCCGCCCAGGCGGTGCGCAGGCGCACCGTGTCCTTGGTTATGTCGAGGATCTGTCCGGTGATTTGCTCGCCGTCCCACAGGCGCACGCGCCGGCCGCCGGCGACAACAGAATCATTCACCACAAAGACACAAAGAACACAAAGAATATCCCAAAAAATACATTTCTTGGTACATCGTTGGATCTGAATTCTTGTCATGTTATTCTGTTCTTGGTGTTGAATTATTGGCCGATGCGCACACGCACGCGCTGGCCGATGCGCAGCGGCGGCTGCCCGGAATCCAAAGCGATGAGCGCCTCCACGGTGCGCACGTCGTTGAACTCGGACGGCTCGTGTAGGACCGAGCGGCGTTGCGTGATCCAGTTGGCGACGCGCTCCACTTTGCCCGTCCACACGCGGCCCGAACGACTTTCCTCCTCGATCCGCGCCGTCTGCCCGGCGGCGACGCGGCCGGCAAATTCCTGCTCCACGTCGGCGCGCACGACCTGCGGTCCCTCGACGGCAAATTGCACGGCCGGTTGTTTCGATTGACCGCCAAGGACATCGCCCGGCCCGACGAGCAGACGTAGGACGGTGCCGCGCCGCGGCGCTTTCAGCACGCATTCCTCTAGGGCGAATTGCGCCTGATCGCGGCGGGCCTTCATCATCGCCACTTCCTTCTCGGCTCGGCGAACGTCATCCTTGATGTCTTGCCGATTCAGGTCGTCCAAGCGTTTCTGTTCGCCGCGCAGCATGGCTTCTAGCTCGTGAACGCGATCTTTGCTGACGGCGACATCGTCTTTGTCGGCGAGTTCCGGAGCCTTGGCCAGTTTTTGTTGGCGCTCAAGTTGATGGCGCGCGGCGGAGAGCCGGCCGCGCATGGCGTCGATGGCGTCCTGCTGCTGGGCGATGCGGCTATGTTGCTGTTCGGGAAGTTTACGGCTCTGTTTTAGGCGCAACTCGGCTTCCTCCAGTGCCGCTTGAGCCTCGGCGAGACGGCTGCGCCGGCCCGTCCTCCAAACGGACCAGGATCGCTCCTTCGGCGACGGTTTGCCCCTCTTCAACCGGCACCTCGACTACGCGGCCCGGTTGCAAAGGATAGAGAGCGGTAACGCCATGTCTCAAGTCAACCTGTCCGAAACAGACAATGCTCTCGCTTTCATTGGAAATAGCCGACTTTTTCTCGTTGTGTTCATCGGAAACCGGAGGAGTGCCGTGCGAGGAGTAACTGAAGAGTAGACCGGCGGCGGGCGTGCCGGCGGCCAGCAGAGCCAACAGCAAGAACCACCAGACGCGGCGAAAACCCGAAGAACGATTCATGGATTCGCTTGCTCTTTCCTGACGTTGCCAGCCCGCAGCGCCAGCAAGGGAGGAGTTACCCTTGCGGGCGCTGCGGGCTGGCAACGTGTGTTGTGTTCGCCGACAGACGCCCATCCTCCAAATAATACACGCGATCCGCGTAGGGCACGATGCGCGAATCGTGGGCGACGATGAAAATAGTGGCGCCGCGCTGCCGCGCCGCCGTACGCAACAACTGGATCACCTGCTCGCCATTGCTCCAATCCAGCGAACTGGTCGGCTCATCGGCGAAGCAGAACGTCGGCTCCTTGAGCAGCGCGCGGGCGATGGCGACGCGCTGTTTCTCGCCGCCGGACAGTTGATCGGCGGTCAAATCGCCACGCTGTCCCAAACCGAGCCGCTTCAGTGACTCCTCGACGCGCCGCTCCACCTCGCGCCCAGCCGCTCCCTCTCCCCAGCGTAGCACCATCTCCAACTGCTCGCGCGCGGTCAGCGAGGGGAACAGGTTGAAGCCCTGGAAGATGAAACCGCAGTGCCGTAAGCGGAACTGGCGCTGCGCTTTCTCCGATAGCTGCCACAAGCGTTGTCCCAAGGCGACGACCTCGCCGCTATCGGGCCGCAACAAACCGGACAGCACCGCCAATAGTGTGGATTTGCCGCTGCCGGAAGGCCCCATCAGCAGCGTCACTTCGCCGCCGTACAGGTCGAGCGATACGTCCCGCAAGACGGTCGTTGTTGTGTCCCCGGCGCCGAAAGATCGACACAGGCCGCGCGCCTCCAGCGTTGGTTTCGCCGACGACATTCCCCCTCCCCTCGCTCCCAAGCTCTGCTTGGGAACGAGAATTTAACGCAACAATGCGATCGGTTCGGCCAACCGCAGTGAGCGCAGCGCCGCCAAGCCGGAGAGCAGAGCCATCGCCATCGTCAGCGCGTTGCCGCCGGCGAACAACCACACCGGCAACAACACCCGCGCGCCGGCGAAGTTGGCGAACGCGCCCAGCGTGAAAATCACCGGCACTGCCAAGGCCACGCCGAACAGCCCTACCCAAAACGATTGCGCCAACACCATCGCTGCCATGCGCCAGCGCGGAATGCCCAGAGCGCGCAGCACGGCGTACTCGCGCAGCGAAGCGGCGGTGGCCGCGTACAACGTCTGACTAGTGACCACCAATCCCACCAATATCGCCAGATCCGGCCGTGCAGCCCATGCCCAGACCGGCGTTCGTCTGTGTCAGCCAGTACCAGCGCGTATGCACGGAAAATTCCTCGCGCGTGAACGCCGACAGATCGGGATACTGCCGCAGACGCTCGACGAGTTGCCGCGCCGCTTCGTCATCCGCGGCAGCGCGCCAGCAAATACATGGTGTCGTGCGGTTTCTCCTGAAACAGCGGCATAATCATCCGCGCCGTGCGCAGCGAGCAGAAGACGTAGGGACCGCTGACGCTTTTGAAGCCGTGCAGCAGACCGACCACCGAGACGCGATGTCCGTAAACCTCGGCGGCGTCCCCGACGCCGTGGATGCCCAAGCGATCCAATTCCGAGGCATCGACGACGACCGCGCCCGGCTCGGTCAGGCGCATCCGCATGTCCGGCGTCAAATCGGCCAGAGCGCCCAGGGCGTGTTCGCCCAGCTGCGAGCCGATGATGCAACACACTTCCGAGCCGCCCGTCGGTTTGTGCCAGTAGCCGAAACTAAACAAGTACGTCTCCGTTCTCTCGACCTCCGGCTGACTGGCGACGCGCGATTCCCAGGCTTCCGGGATGGGATGGCCCAGTTCCAGACTCAGCACGTCGCGGGACGCCACCCAAACGTCGGCCCGGCTACGATCGATCGGCATCGACAATACCGATAACGTGCCCAGCAGCACGCCCCATTGCAGAATGTTCAGCTGCGCACAGAAGGCAACCGCCAGGATGGCCGGCAAATAACGGCCGCGTTCTCGACCGATGAGGACCAGCGAATAAGGAAGTCTCACGAGGATAGTGCCGTGTTATGAGGAATCAACATCGATCTTTTGTCATTTTATCCGCGTATAATATATAGTTGCAAGGAAGGGACTGGATTTCCCTCTCATTCCTGTTGAGAATCCCGCCGCCATCGCCCAGGAATCCGATTGTATGAGTTTCGTAGCGCACATCGGACGGGATGGACGCCGAGAATAATTGTCCTTGGGAATAAGATTTGTTACGATCAAAAGAGGGGGCGTACTGACAAGCCGTTGTCTCTGCCACGGTTTCTTCTCGCTTTGAAGATCGCGGATCGGAACGGAAAACACCATGATCGAGCACCATAGCAACGGACATCCTTTGAAACCATCTCTCCCACCCACGACCGGCATGCCTTATCCCCGCGAACCCCTCGCCCTCATCGGCATCGGCTGCCGTTTTCCCGGAAATGCCAACGATGCAACGACCTTTTGGGATCTGCTGGTCAATGGCGTGGACGCCGTTACCGAAGTGCCGCCGGATCGCTGGAACAAAAAATCCTTTTACGATCCGGAAATGGGTAAGCCGGGCAAGAGCCATGCTTGCTGGGGCGGCTTCGTGGAGGGCATTGATCGCTTCGATCCGTCCTTTTTCGGCATTTCACCGCGCGAAGCGGCGCACATGGATCCGCAGCAGCGTCTGGTGCTGGAAACGGCCTGGGAGGCGCTGGAGGACGGCGGCCAAGTGCTGGAACGGCTGTCCGGCAGCCGAACCGCCGTGTTCGTGGGCATTTCCAGCTGGGAGTATTCCTTTTCGCAGATCGACTTCCGCGATCGCGGCGTCCTCGACGTCTACTCCAATACCGGCGGCTCGCTGAGCATCGTCGCCAACCGCGTCTCTTATTGTTTCGATCTGCGCGGGCCGAGCGTCGCCGTCGATACCGCCTGCTCGTCGGCGCTGGTGGCCGTGCATTTAGCCTGCAAGAGCATTTGGGACGAGGGTTGTCCGTTGGCCCTGGCCGGCGGCGTCAACGCGCTCTTGTTGCCGGACTGGTACGTCGGTTTCAGCCGCTTGGGCATGTTGTCGCCGGACGGCCGCTGCCATGCTTTCGACGCGGCGGCCAACGGTTTTGTCCGCGGCGAGGGCGCGGGCATGATTCTCCTCAAGCCTCTGTCGCGCGCCCTGGCCGACGGTGATCGGATTTACGCGCTCATTCGCGGCACGTCCGTCAATCAGGACGGCCGCACGCCCGGACTCACGGTTCCCAGCGAGGAAGCGCAGGAGGCGCTGCTGCGCCAGGCGTATGAAAATGCCGGCGTGGCGCCGGCGACGGTGCAGTACATCGAGGCCCACGGCACCGGCACGCTGGTCGGCGATCCCATCGAGGCGCGGGCGCTGGGGCGTGTTCTGTCCGCGGATCGTCCGGGGGATCGGCCTTGTCTGGTCGGTTCGGTGAAAACGAACATCGGTCATCTGGAGGCCGGCTCCGGCATCGCCGGACTCATCAAGACGGCGCTGGCTTTACACCATCGCCGCATCCCCGGCAATCTGCATTTTCATCAGCCCAATCCAGCCATCGACTTCGCACAACTGCGTCTGTGTGTGCCGGTGCGTTCGCAACCGTGGCCGGCGAGTGACACCCTGGCGACAGCGGGCGTCAACTCGTTCGGCTACGGCGGCACGAATGCTCATGTGGTGTTGCAGGAAGCACCTCCCTCGTTTAGCCGCGAGCCCGGAGGGAAGCGCTGGCCGCGCTCGCCCTCCGGGTCGCCGGCTAAACTGTTCCCATTGTCCGCGCGCAACCCGCAGGCACTGACGGCGATGGCGAACGCCTGGGCGCAATTCGTCGCCGCTTGTCCCCGACGACGTTTCGCTGCACGATCTCGCTTCCAATGCGGCTCATCGCCGTAGTCATCACGATCATCGCTTGGCGCTCGTCGTTCATTCCCGCGCGGAATTGGCCGAGCAACTCGCCGCCTTCGCCTCGGGACAGCCTGTCGCGGGCGCGTCCTCGGAGCGCGTGACGGCGGGACAGCGGCCGCGCTTGGCTTTCGTTTGCTCCGGACAAGGGCCGCAGTGGTGGGCGATGGGACGGCAGCTTCTGGAACAGGAGCCGGTCTTTCGCGGCGAAATCGAACGCTGCGATGAGATCGTGCGCGGCCTCGGTCCCTGGTCGCTGCTGACGGAACTGACTGCGGATGAGGAGCATTCGCGCATGGCCGTGACCGCCATCTCGCAGCCGGCCATTTTCGCGTTGCAGGTGGCGTTGGCGGCGTTGTGGCGTTCCTGGGGCGTGCGTCCCGAAGCGGTCATGGGACACAGCGTCGGCGAAGTGGCCGCCGCGCATCTGGCCGGCGTTTTCAGCCTCGAAGAGGCGATGCGCGTGATCTATCAGCGCGGCCGCTGCATGGAACTGGCGCCCTCGCGCGGCCGGATGCTTGCCGCCGGCATCACCGCGGAAGAATCGCGGCGACTGATCGCTCCCTATGGCGAACGTCTCAGTCTCGCCGCCGTCAACAGCCCCGCATTCCGTCACGCTGTCCGGCGAGGCGGAGCCGCTGGAAGAGATTGCCCGCGTGTTGGAGCAGCGACAAGTTTTCTGCCGCTTCCTGCAAGTCCAGTACGCCTTCCATAGTGCCCAAATGGACCCGGTGCGCGACGAACTGCTGGCCTCACTGCGCGGCCTTCAGCCGCGCGCGGCAACGCTGCCGCTGTTCTCTACCGTCAGCGGACGGCGGATCGATGGGCCGGAAATGGAAGCGGAATACTGGTGGCGCAACGTGCGGCAAACCGTGCAGTTCGCCGCCGGCGTCGAGCATCTTCTCGAATGGGGCGGCGATACCGTCGTGGAGTTGAGTCCGCATCCGGTGCTGACGACTTCCCTGGCCGAGTGTTCTCAGCATGGCGGCAAGAAAGTGCAGGTCATGCCGTCGCTGCGCCGCCGCGAGGAAGAGCGCGCGACGATGTTGCGCTCGCTCGGCCGGCTCTACACGCTGGGTTATCCGCTCGACTGGCGCGGCGTTTCGCCCGGTCTCGCCAAGACGCTGTCGCTGCCGCGCTATCCTTGGCAGCACGAACGCTTCTGGTCCGAGTCCGAGGATTCCGCGCGACACGGTCTGGCCGCGCCGGCGCATCCGCTGTTAGGAGCTTCGTTGCCTGGACCGCAACCCGCTTGGGAGACGCGGCTGGATTTGCGACTGACTCCGTATTTGAACGATCATCGCGTGCAAGGGACAGTGATTTTCCCCGCGACGGCCTACCTGGAAATGGCCTTCGCCGTGGCCCGCGAGGTGTTCGGCGAAGACGCTTGCCGGCTTGAGGATGTCAAGCTGGCGAACCCATGTTTTCTGACGCCGGATCGTCCGCGGCGCTCTGCGTGCAGCCTTCCATGCCGACGACGCGACGGTGCGCATCCACAGCCGCGCCCTCGATGGCGACGAAGATTGGACCGCCCATGCCACCATTGTTTTGCGCTCCTGCTTCACCTGAAATCGCAGCGCCGGCATTCTCCGAGGAGACGATTCGCGCGCGCTGTCCGCAGCCATTCGCGCGAGACGAATGCTATGCCTTTTGCGGTAAGATCGGCCTGGAACTACGGACCTTTGTTTCAAGGCATCGAGAGCGGCCGGCGCGGCGAGCGGGAAGCGCTGAGCGAGATTCGTCTGCCTGAGTCGCTCACGGCGGAGGATTATCTGTTCCATCCCGCCCTTCTCGATGCTTGCTTCCAAAGCACCATCCCCGCAGCCGACGATCTCCATGACGCAAACCGGCAAGCTCTATCTGCCGGTCGAAATCGAGCAAATCCGTCTGCATCGCCGCCCCGGTCGTCGCCTGTGGAGCCACGCCCGCATTCGAGAGAAGACGGCACGACAACTTGATCGCGGATCTCGACATTTACGATGAAAATTATCGGCTGGTGGCTCAGATTTGCGGACTCCGCAGTCAACGAGTAGCCGGCGATAACGCGGAAGACAAGCTGGACGATCTGCTCTATGCCTATGAGTGGCAGCGTGCTGCCTCACCAGCCTGCGGCGTCGGCAACGGTTCCCTTGCCGGCGACCGCGAGTTGGCTGATCTTCGCGGATCGCGGCGGCGTGGGCGAGCAACTGGCCGAAAAGTTGCGCGCTGCCGGTGCGGATTGCACGCTCGTCCATGCCGGAGCCGCATTCGCGCGGAAGAGCGACGATCACTATGAGATCCACCCGAGGCGCGGCGAGGATATGGCGGAACTGCTGTAGGCCGTCCTTGCTCCGGCGCGTCCCTGCCGGGGCATCGTCCATCTGTGGAACCTCGATGCGCCGACGACGGAGGGACTCGGCGTCGCCGACTTGGAAGCGGCGCAGGAAGCGGGACTGCTCAGCATCGTCCATTTCGTGCAAGCCTGGGAAAACACCAACGGCAAGGACGAAGTGCCCTTTATCTTCGTGACGCGCGGGCGCAGTCCGTCGGTGACAAGTCCCATGTCAGTGGCTCTCGCCCAAAGTCCCGCCATCGGTCTGGGACGTGTCTTCGCCAACGAATGTTCGCGGCTGCGCGGCAAAGCGGTGGATCTCGATCCCGAGGACGAAAACGGCGGCATCGCGGCGCTGTTCGACGAACTGACGATGCGCGACGACGAAGACGAAATTGCCCTACGCGGCGGCGAGCGCTACGTCCATCGCTTGGTGCCTTCCACCGGCGAAACGGCCGTCACGCGACAAGGACGAACCGTATCGCCTGACGATTTCGCAGCCGGGCAGCCTCGACAATCTGACGCCGCGCGTTCTGCGGCGACAACCGCCCGGTCCGGGACAAGTCGAGATCGAAGTCGTCGCCGCGGGCCTGAATTTCAGCGATGTTATGAAGGCGCTGGGGATTTATCCCGGACTCGGCGATGGTCCGCTTCCGCTCGGCGCCGAGTGCAGCGGCCGCATCACGGCGGTCGGCGACGGTGTAGATCCGATTTGCGTATCGGCGATGAGGTGTTGGCCGTCGCGCCGTTCGCTTTCGGCACTCACGTGCTGACGCGAGCCGAGTTGGCGGTGCCTAAGCCGCCGCAGTGGACGTTCGAGGAGGCGGCGACGCTGCCCATCGCTTTTCTGACCGCCGCCTACGCTCTGGAACATCTGGGCCATCTCAGCGCCGGCGAGCGCGTGCTGATTCACTCGGCGACGGGCGGCGTCGGCCTGGCCGCCGTGCAACTGGCTCGCCGCGCCGGAGCAGAGATTTTCGCCACCGCTGGAACGCCGGAGAAACGCGATTATCTGAAGCAACTGGGTATTCAGCACGTCATGGATTCGCGCTCGCTGGCCTTCGCCGACGAGGTGAGGGAGCAAACCGGCGGTCGCGGCGTGGATGTGGTGCTGAACTCGTTGGCCGGTGAAGCGCTGGTGCGCAGCTTTGAATCGTTGGCCGATTATGGCCGCTTTCTCGAAATCGGCAAGCGCGACGTGTACGGCAACAGCCGTCTGGGGCTGCGGCCGTTCCGCAAGAATTTGTCCTTCCACGCCATCGACCTCGATCGGCTGATCCGCGAGCGGCCGGCCCTGCTGGGTTCGCTGTTGCAACGAATTGTGCACGATGCCGGCGATGGCCAACTTACACCACTGCCGCACCGCGTCTATCCGATTGCCGATGCGGTTTCCGCTTTTCGATTCATGCAGCAGAGCAAGCACATCGGCAAAATCGTGCTGTCGCTGCGCCGAACGCCCCGCCGCCGTCGCGTGTCTCTGAGGAGCCGATCGTCTTCCGCGCCGATGCCACTTACTTAATCACCGGCGGCCTGGGCGGGTTTCGGCCTGGCGGTAGCGCGTTGGATGGTCGAGCGCGGCGCTCGCCATCTCGCGCTGCTGGGGCGTCGCGGCATCCATTCCGATAGATGCCGGCAGATCGTGGCAGATCTGGAGCAAGGCGGTGCTCGCGTCACCGTCCATCGGGCCGACATGACGAAGGAGGACGACCTCGCGGCCGTGCTGGCGGCCATCGCGCGCGACGGCCCGCCGCTGCGCGGCGTCGTGCATGCCGCTATGGTCCTTGAAGACGCGCTGCTGCTCAATCTCGACCCTGATCGGCTGCGCCGCGTGCTGGCGCCGAAGGTGCAAGGAACCTGGAATCTCCATCGGCAAACGCTCGGCCAGCCGCTCGATTTCTTCGTCCTCTTTTCGTCGCTGTCGAGTGTGTTTGGCCACGCCGGACAGGGCAATTACGCGGCGGCCAATCTGTTTCTCGACGCCTTGGCCTGGCATCGCCGGGCGCACGGTTTGCCGGCCCTGACCGTCAACTGGGGCTATCTCGGCGAGGTCGGCTATCTCGCCGAACGGCCACAATTGGGAGAATGGCTGGAGCGCCAGGGCGTGCGCAGCTTCACCGTGCGGCAAGCGCTGATCTTGCTGGAGCGGGCCATGCAACGTCAAGCGATTCAGGTCAGCGTCATGCGTGTGGATTGGTCGCGCTGGCGCGGCTTGGGCGTGGCGGGGCGGGTTTCGCCGCGCATCGCTCATCTGCTACGGCGACAGGAAAACGCCACGGACGGCATAGCGCCTGAAAACGCTAAGCCGCAAGCGGCATCGTTGGATGCGCTGCTCCGCGACAAGGTGGCGCGTGTGCTGGGAACCTCGCCGGATCGACTCGACGGCGACAAGCCGCTGCTCAACCTCGGCATCGATTCGCTGATGGCCGTCGAGCTGCGCAACTGGATCGAGCAGGAATTGCGCAGTCCACGTGCCGATCATGGAGTTGATGCGCAGCCCCAGTCTATCGCGCCTGACGGACGTGCTACAGGAACAACTGACGAACGGGTCCGCCAACGGCTTGTCCCGCCACGACGCCAAGCCGCCGCAGGCGCCGGTCGCCGCAGAGGATCTGTTGGCGAAAATCGCCGATCTGCCCGATGAGGACGTGGACGCCCTGCTGATGACCCTTCTCGCCGACAAGTCTCGTGAGAGGAGCACGACGCCATGAGTCAACCTCCGCCGTCGTTCGCGGAGCTTTCGCTCACGGAAAAACGCATGCTGCTGGCGGAATTGCTGCGCGAGAAGGCGACACAGGACGCGACGTTCCCTCTCTCCCACGGCCAACGCGGCCTGTGGTTCCTCTATCAATTGGACCGCGCCAGCGCCGCCTACAACATCTTCTTTCCCGCGCGCCTCCGCACGCGCCTCGATGTGCCGGCCTTTCGCGGCGCGCTTGCGGACGCTGATCGATCGCCACCCCAGCCTGCGGACGACATTCGAGCAACACGACGGCGAACTGCGACAGCGCGTTCATTCTCCCCTTGCTTGCGCCGCGGGCTGGCTGGAAGTTCACGATGCCTCTTCGTGGAGCGAGGAAGAGTTGCATGCGCGCATTGAGGAGGAGGCGTATCGTCCCTTCGATCTGGAGCACGGGCCGCTGGTGCGCATGAGTCTGTTTTCGCGCGCGGCGGACGATCATATTTTCCTGCTGACGGCGCATCATATTGTCGGCGATTTCTGGTCGCTGGTGCTGCTCATGGAGGAGATGCAGGAACTATATCCCGCCGACGGCGCCGGCGCTCCGCAGCCCCTTCCCCTACCGGCGAACCACTACCGCGACTTCGTTCGCTGGCAAACAGAGATATTAGCGAGCGCTGAAGGAGATAGGTTGAGGACGTACTGGGAGCGGCAATTGGCCGGCGTGTCGCCCGTGCTGGATTTGCCGGCCGATCGACCGCGTCCTCCGCGTTTCACGCAGCGCGGCGCGGCGGTGGCGTGCCGCCTTGAGCCGGAACTGACCCGGCGGCTGAAAGCCTTGGCCGCCGCGGAGGGTGTGACGCTGTATACCGTCCTGCTGGCCGCGTTCGCGGCGCTGCTGGGCCGGCACAGCGGACAAGACGATTTCGTCATCGGCTCGCCCTTCGCCGGCCGCAGTCGTTCCGAGTTCGAGCGCGTCGTCGGCTACTTCATCAACATGCTGCCTTTGCGCGTCCACTTGGCCGATGATCCGGCGTTCCGCGATCTGCTGCGCCAAACCGGCGCGACGGTGCTGGAAGCGCTGCAACATCAGGATTATCCGTTTCCGCTGTTGGTGGAGCGCTTGAATCTGCCGCGCGATCCCAGCCGTGCGCCGCTGGTGCAGGCGTCGTTCACGCTGGAGAAGGCGCATCGGCCGGTCGGACTCGGTTGCTGGAGCTTCTTTCTGCCGCAGGCGGAGGTTCGCCTCAACGTCGGCGGCCTGCGCGCCGAGCCGTATCGCATCGAACACCGCACCTGCCAGATGGATCTGGAGATGATCCTCGAAGAAGACGACGGCACTCTGTACGGAATGCTGCGCTACAACACGGATCTGTTCGACGAAGAGACGATAGCCCGTCTCGCGGAGCATTATCGCGTACTGCTGGAAGGCGCTATCGCCGATCCGCAAAGGCGCATTTCGGAGCTGCCGCTGCTGACGCCGGCCGAAGAGCGACAGATATTGCACGAATGGAACGACACGCACGCCGACTATCCGAGCGATATCTGCCTGCATCAGCTATTCGAGCGGCAGGTGGCGCGCACTCCGAAGGCGATCGCGTTGCGTTTCGGTGAGCGAACCGTTCGCTATGCCGAATTGGATGCGTGGGCGAATCGGTTGGCCGATGTACTGCGAGAACGAGGCGTCGGTCGCGGCACGCTGGCGGCACTGTGTCTGGAACGCTCGCCGGAGATGATCGCCGCCATGCTTGGCGTTCTCAAAGCCGGCGCCGCCTACGTCCCGCTCGATCCCGCCAGTCCCGCCGAACGCTTGCGGAGTGTTCTGGCCGACACGCGCGCTTCCATCCTGCTGACGCAGCGCCGGCTGATGAATCGCCTTTCCGGCCTGGAAACGCAAGTTCTTTGCGTGGATGAAGACGTTTCCGAGTAGCGGCGAACCGGCAGCGTTAGCTGCCGGGTGCAAGCCATACCCGGCAGCTAACGCCTGCCGGTTCGCCTCGCGCCGACGATCTTGCCTACGTCATCTACACCTCCGGCTCGACCGGACGTCCCAAGGGAGTGATGGTCGAGCATCGCGCCATCTGCAACACCATCTGCTGGCATCAGCACGCCCTAAACGTGCGCCAAGACGACCGCCTGCTCCTGCTCGTCCCTTATGTATTCGATGCCTCGATCTCCATTATCTTTCCCGCGCTGGTCGCCGGCGCCGAACTGGTTCTCGCCGTGCCGGGCGAGGAACGCGATCCGGCTCGTATCCTGGAGCGGATCGCCCGCGACGAAGTGACGATCCTGCCCATCCTGCCGCGCATGCTTCGGCTGATGCTGGACGATCGACTGGGCCAGGCGGGCCGCCACCTGCGTTGGCTCTATTGCGGCGGCGAAACCATGCCGCCGGACGTGCCGGCCCGACTGTTTGAACTGCTCGACGTGCCGTTGTACAACCTTTATGGTCCGACCGAGACGGCCATCGACGCGACTTGCTGGCCGTGCCGGCGCGGCGACGACCGCCCTAATCATCCCCATCGGCCGGCCCATCGCCAACGTCCAAGTTTACGTACTGGATCAACACCAGAGGCCGGTTCCCATCGGTGTGCCGGGCGAACTATACGTCGGCGGCGCGGGTCTGGCGCGCGGCTACCTTAACGATCCTCAGTTGACGGCCGAGCGCTTTGTAGCCGATCCGTTCCGCGCCGAGTCCGGGACACGGCTGTATCGCACGGGCGATCGTTGTCGTTGGTTGGCCGATGGCAGTCTGGAGTTTCTCGGCCGGCTCGATCAGCAGGTCAAATTGCTTGGCTACCGCATTGAAATCGGTGAGATCGAGTCGATCCTGGCGACGCATCCCGCGGTGCAGGAATCGGCCGTTATCGTCCATGGCACGGACAGCGACAATCAGACGGCTAGTTGCTTACGTTTCGGCGCGCGCGGGAGCGGGGCTGCCGACCGCTGAGTTGCTGCGCCGTTATCTTCAACGAACGATTGCCCGAATACATGGTGCCGTCCACTTTCGTGCTGTTGCCGTCGATGCCGCATACGCCGACGGGCAAAGTGGACCGCAAAGCACTGCCCGCCCCTCTGGCCGAACGGCCGGCCAATCAACCTTTCATTGCGCCGAGGACGCCGCTGGAAGAATACCTCGCCGGCTTGTGGCGCGAATTGCTGGGCGTGCAGCGGATCGGCGTTCTCGACAACTTCTTCGCGCTGGGCGGCAACTCCATCCAGGCGGCGGTACTGATTAATCGCGTACAAGAGAAACTCGGGCGGCCGGTTTACACCGTCGCCCTGTTCGATTCGCCGACTATCGCCGGACTCGTCGATTATCTGAACGAACTCTGTCCCGATACCATCCGCGCTCAGTTCGGCGGCGGGGACTTCAGAGCCGCGACCGTTAGGGAGCAGTTGAGCGAACCGCTCCCTAACGGTCGCGGCTCAGAAAAGTTGATCGTCGCGCTCCAGCCGGAGGGAACGCGGCCGGCCTGTTTCATGGTGCATCCCCCGGGCGGCATCGTGGTCTGCTACCAAGCATTGGCTCATCGCCTCGACGCGGATCGTCCCTTTTACGGCATCCGTTCGCGCGGCCTGCACGGGGAGACAGAACTGCCGGCCTCGCTGCAAGCGATGGCCGCAGAGTACGTCGCCGCCATCCGCGCCGTGCAGCCACAAGGACCGTATCATCTCGGCGGCTGGTCGATGGGCGGCATCGCCGCCTACGAGATGGCGCAACAACTACGACAACAGGGGCAATCCGTCGGATTGCTGGCGCTCTTAGACACAACCATTCCGTACAACGACGCCAACGCGCCCTATGCGGAGGACGCCGAGCAATCCGCCCGCGAATACGGACTGGACATCACGCTGGAGGAACTCGATCGCCTCGGCCCGGACGAGCAGTTGCCCTATCTGTGGGAACACGTCCGCAAGCTCGGCCTCATCGACGATGACACGCCCTTGCCGCTAGTGCAACAGATTCTCGACGATTTGAAGCGTCTTTTCCACCTACACATCAAGCTGGGCAGCGACTACGCGCTTCGTCCCTATCCGGGCCGTCTGACGCTCTTTCGCCCGACGGAATCGCCGGTGCCGGTGCAGACAGCCACGGATCGCAATTGGGGCAAATTGGCCGCCGAGGTCGAGGTTCATTTCGTGCCCGGACTACATCACAGCATGGTCAAGGAGCCGCACGTGCAAGTGCTGGCCCAGCAGTTTCATCGGTGCCTGCGGCAAGCGGATTCGGACTGATCCGCGACCGTAAGGGAGTGGGTGTTCGCCCCGCGCCCTGTTAGCGCACATTTCCCCCTTTCTCTCTCTTGCCATCCGCGCTCGGAATGGACGGCACAATCGTTATCCTCGGTGTTTTTGCTCAACTCTCCGCAGGGGGCGAACGATAAATGACTTGCCAGCCCGAAGCGCCAGCAAGGGCACAAAAAAATACCGTCTCTTTCCGGGAGCATCGTGGCGATGAGCCTCCAAGCACGCCGAGCCATCCTCCTCACGTCGTATCAAACCGGCGCGACGCGCGGTCAAAATCTCGGCATGCCGGGCTACTCCTACGATCTCGTCGCTCAATTGTTCGTACCACTCTTGGCGCGATGGGGCGAAGTTATCCCGGTAGCTCGGCAGATCGAAGCGGTGGAGACGGCGGTACGGCAAGCGCGGCAGCGCGGACTCGATCCCGTCCACGTCAGTTTCGTCGCTTGTCAGGACATGGTTTTCACGCCATCGGCGCCCAACGTGATTGTGCCGGCCTGGGAGTTTCCCGACGTGCCCGCCGAGGCGTTCGACGGCAATGCGCGCAACAACTGGGTGGCGACGGCCAATCGCTGCGATTTGGTTGTGGTCGGCGGACAATTCACCGTGGAGACGTTCCAGCGTGCCGGCATCCGCACGCCCATCCGCATTGTGCCGGTGCCGACGCCGGACGAGTATTTTCGCATCCCCCGCTGGTCGGCCGAGAGGATTACGCACCTGGCTTGTCCCGCTTACGTCTTTCCCAATCCCGATGTGCCGCCTCAGCAACTTTGGGACGCGGCGGAGGCGGAAGATGGCTTGGTCGGGCCATCCGAGCAATCCGAGCGACGAAGCTGGTCGTTGTGGCGCGGCTGGGAGGAGAGCTACGAGTCCTTCTTGCCGCCGATGCTCACGCAGGCGGTTCGCTTTATGGCGACGCGCCTGGGCACGGATCGTTGGCGAGCCTATGTGCGTAGCTGCCGGCGCGAGCAATTGGAACTATCCGGCGTTGTCTACACCAGCATTTTCAGTCCGCGCGACGGCCGCAAAAACTGGCAGGATCTGCTGTCCGGTTTTCTGTTCGCCCTGCACGACCGCGACGATGCGACTCTGCTCGTCAAGCTCATCACCCGCGAACGCGAGATGGTGGAACACGTCCTCGAATTTTATCGAACGGTGGGACTATTGCATCGTTGCAAGGTCGTTTTTATCACCGATTATCTGCCGCACGAGCAGATGCTCGATCTGGTGCGGGCCAGCACCTATTACCTGACGACGACGCGGGCGGAGGGGAATTGTTTGCCGCTGATGAATTATTTGGCGGCGGGCCGGCCCGGTATTTCGCCGTGTCACACGGCCATCAGCGATTATTTCGGCGAGGACATCGGCTTGACAGTGCCGTGGCAGCCGGAGCCGGCCACTTGGCCGCAAGACAGCCGCGCCCGCATCAAGACGACGTGGGCGCGGCTAGATTGGCCGGTCCTCGTTTCGCGGCTGCGCGAAAGCTATCTGCTCGCTCGCCACGATCGCGCCGCTTACGACGCTCGTGCAGAAGGCGGCCAGCGGCGCATGCTCGAACGAGCGAGCATGGAGAGCGTGTGGGCGCAGCTGCGGGTGGCGCTGGAATACCTGGAAACGGCACGTCGGCGGGACGCCCGCGCCGCATGACTTTACCAGCCCGCAGCGCAAGCAAGGGAAGGAAGACCCGGAGTAGCGATGAATCTCAGCGAACCAACAAAGACGCGCCGCGCCGTCATCCTGACTTCCTATCTCAGCCAATCGCCGCGCGGCCAGCGACTCGGTGCGCCGGGATACTCCTACGACATCGTGGCGCGCCTGTTTCTGCCGCTGCTGGAGCGTTGGGGCGAGGTCGTGCCGGCGCCGCGCGATCCGGATCGCATCGAATCGGCCATCCGCGCAGCGCGGCGGCGCGGCCTGCAACCTATTCAACTCAGTTTCCTGCCGTTTCAGGATGTCTACCTGACGGCATCGGCGCCCAATGTGGTGTTTCCTTTCTGGGAGTTTCCCGACGTGCCCGCCGAGGCGTTCGATGGCGATGCGCGCAACAACTGGGTGGCGATGGCCAACCGTTGCGATCTGCTGCTGGTCTGTGGACAATTCACCGTCGAGACGTTCCAGCGTGCCGGCATCCGCACGCCCATCCGCATTGTGCCGGTGCCGACGCCGGACGAGTATTTTCGCATCCCCCGCTGGTCGGCCGAGAGGATTACGCACCTGGCTTGTCCCGCTTACGTCTTTCCCAATCCCGACGTGCCGCCCCATCAACTCTGGGATGCGCCCGATGCGGAGCGTCACGACGACAATCGGCCGTCGCGTCCTTCCCTCAAGCGAGCGTTGCTCGGCAAACTGCGCCTCACCTATCGCCGCCTGATGAAACCGCTGATTCCGCCTGTCGTCCATGAGGCGATGCGCCATCGTGCGCGGCCCATCGGATACGATCCGTGGCGCTCCTATCTCTGGAGTTGCCGGCGCGAGCTAGTGGAACTGTCCGGCATCGTCTACACCAGCATTTTCAGCCCACACGACGGCCGCAAAAACTGGCAGGATCTGCTGTCTGCTTTCGTGCTGGCCTTGCGCGATCGGCCCGATGCGACGCTGATCGTCAAACTCATCGCCAAGGAACGCCTCACGATCGAGAAGGTTCTCCACTATTACCGGACGTTGGGCCTGGCGCATCGCTGCAAGGTGGTCTTTGTCACCGACTATCTGTCCGCCGAGCAGATGCTCGAATTGGCGCGAGCCAGCGCCTATTACCTGACGACGACGCGGGCGGAGGGCTGCTGTCTGCCGCTGTTGAATTATCTCGCCGCCGGTCGGCCGGGCGTGGCTCCTTGTCATACGGCCATTGGAGACTATTTCGGTCCCGAAATGGGTTTTCTTATCGGTAGCTCGCGGGAGCGCACCATTTGGCCGCAGGATCGCCGCGTTCGCTTCAAGACGACGTGGCATCGTCTGGTGTGGCCGTCTGTGGTCGAGCAGATCCGCGCCAGCTACGAATTGGCCCGCGACGATGGCACCGGCTACGAGTCACTGGCGGCGGCGGCGCGGACGCGGATGACGCAGTGGGTTGCGGTGGAGTCCATCTGGCCGCGCTGCGCGAAGCATTGGACACAGTCGATCTACGACGATCGAACACGCTGGCTGCTTAGAGGTAGCGGACAAAATTGCTGAGCGGGGGGCGTCAGCCCCCCGAGAGAGGCGAGACTCGGGGGGCTGACGCCCCCCGCTCAGACGGGATCAGGCTGCGCGGAGCGCGGCGGGGAGAAGATGTCATGGACGACGAGCGAATGCGATTTGCCGATGGCGACCCGCTGTTGCTCGTCACCTCGATGTACAGCGAGGGCGACTTAGCTCGGCGTCTGGGACGCGATGCCTACTCGTATCGCTACGTCTATCGCGCCTTCGCGCCGCTCTTGGATCGCTGGGGATGCCACCGCGAAGCATCCGGCCCGCGCGGCGTCCTCGAAGATGCCATAACCGAGGCGCGGCGTCAAAAACGCCAACCTCTCCACCTCAGTTTTCTGCCGCTGCATTTGATGAATATCGTGTCCGACGTGCCCAACATCGCCGTGCCCGCCTGGGAGTTTCCCGACATCCCCGCCCTCGATTTGGCGAACGATCCTCGGCACAACTGGGCGAAGCGCGCCGAACAAGTGGATCTGATTATCACGCACACGCAGTTTTCCCGCGCCGCATTCTTGCGGGCCGGTGTGCGGACCCCGGTGCATGTGGTGCCGGTGCCGATTCGGCCGGACTATTTCCAGGTCGCCGATTGGCAGCCGGGACAGCGCGTTGTCCTCGATTGTCCGTGCTACGTCTTTCCGCAGCCGGCCGCACTGCCGCATCCGCCGCGTCCGTGGGTCAACAGCGAAACCGGCCATCTGCCGGCACGGCTCAGTCTACGGCAGTTGTACAAGAAGTGCGTCCAAGCCATGCCGTCGCGCTTCGGCAAAGCGATGCACCGCTCGGCGCGGGCCGTTCGCGCCGCTCTTTGGTCGGCCCGGCAGACGCTCCAGGAAACCGATGTGCGCGAGCTTTATCCACCGCAGCCGAATTTAGAACTATCCGGAGTCGTTTACACCGCTATCCTGAACCCCTTCGATACACGCAAGAATTGGCAAGATCTACTGTCGGGCTATCTGCTGGCACTGAAGGACCGCGAGGATGCAATGCTGGTGGTCAAGTTGGTGGTGTCGTCGGACTGGGAAGCGGCGGCGCTGGCCGAGATGTTCGCTTTTTATCGAAGCACGGGATTGAGCCATCGCTGCAAACTCGCCTTCGTGACGGCGTATTTGTCCGAGGAACAGCTTGTCGAACTGACGCGGGCCAGCACTTATTATGTGAATACATCGCGGGCCGAGGGTTCGTGTTTGCCGCTGCAAAATTTCATGGCGGCGGGCCGGCCGGCGCTGGCGCCGCCGCACACCG
Source organism: uncultured Planctomycetota bacterium (assembly GCA_963835245.1). Lineage (GTDB taxonomy): Bacteria > Planctomycetota > Planctomycetia > Gemmatales > Gemmataceae > JAJPHU01. Next base: position 59,844 of record CAWIEZ010000007.1, on the reverse strand, counting down.
GCATGGCCGACTCCATCGACGAACACTGCGGTTTCACCGTGGAATCGCATCCGGAGCCGGTGCCGTGGCCGCAGGAAATCGACGGCGGGTATCGCACCACTTGGCACCGTCTGGTTTGGCAATCGCTGCACGATCGATTGCGGGCCAGCTATGAGACGGCCCGGCAAGGACGAGCGATTTACCGGACCTTGGCCGACCGGGCGCGGCAGCGCATGCGCGAACTGGCCGGCATCGAGAGTGTTTGGCCGCGCTTGGCGGCGGCGTTGAATTCCGTTCTGAGTTCTGAGTTCCGAGTTCTAAGGAAAGACGGAACTGAGAACTCAGAACTCAGAACTCAGAACTCAGAACGTCGGCAGGCGGTCTGAGGGAACGTCCACAGGGATTCTTCATGGGGCGCGCCATCCTCTTGCTTGCGGGAGCGGCGATGTTGGCCGGCTGTTCGCTGTGCCATCACGGCTCCGGCGCGTCCGTCGGCGGACGGCGACGAATTGCCCCTGCCGCTTGTGAAACGAATTAGTCAGGAGCCGTCCATCCTGAACCTGGCCGCCAATTTGCAACTTCCCCAGGCGCCGGACGATCCGCAAGTTGCCACCCTTTACCGCGCCCTCCCTCCGCATTTCTGCCAGTGCTTCGCCGCCAAGCATGCTCCGCTGGCCGACTGGACTCGATAGCCAACGCCGGCAAATCGAAAAGCAGCAGGCCAAGGCTTCTTGTCTGTGCGGCCAAACGACGAAGAAACAACGCGCTTTCCAGGCGTCGATCCTGCTTTACAGCGCCCTGGAAATCCGCGATCAAGCGGCCGGCACGGCGCTGGAGTGGTACTATCAACTCGCCGGCGGCGAAGCCAAGGCCGACCTGCTCAGCAACAGTCTCGATCGCGGCCGCCAGACGCTGACTCGCGTCGAACGCCTCAAAGAACTCGGTATCCCTCTTCCGGCGCCGATCGAGGAATATCAGCGACAACTCGTCGAGCTGCAATTGCAGCAGGCGCAGAATCAACTCACCATTCAACAACTCAACAGCAAACTCCGCCTGGCGATGGGCTTCCGCTCCACGAATGTTTGGCGTTTTTGGCCGGACCCTACTATCCCGCTAGGTACGGAGACGGTGCCGGACGGCGAGGCGGCGGTTCACCTTGGACTTGCCCAACGTCCGCACCTTTTGTTGTTGCGAAGCGCCCTCGCCAACCTCGACCGCGATACGCTCGGCTCGGCTCGCAGTCTGCTGCAAACGATTAACCCCTTGCTCGCCATGTCCAATCCGGGACCGAGTTGCAAGCTGCTGACAATACTCGGCAAAATCTTGCACCTCCATCCGGGCCAGCAAGATGAGGTCGAGCGCGTCCGCGCCCAATTGATCGATTACCTGCACGAGCGCGAACGGACGGTCGAGGCGGAGATCCGCGAAGCCGTCTACGAGATTGGGGCGCGGCGCGAAGCGACCATCCTGTGGCGCGAGGCGGCGGATAGCTGGGAGGCGCGCATCCGCGACCTGGAGAAACAGCACAGCGAAGGCATTCGCGGCGTCGCTGAGTTGAACAAGGCGTACCTGGAATCGTTCAAGGCACGCGGCGAGGTGGTCAAGGAGTTTTTGGGATGGAAAAACGCCGCTGCCAAACTCAAACAAGCTCAGGGTATCCTGCCGGCCGAATGCGGCTACACGGAACAAGCTCCCTGTACCCCAGCGAACACCGCGGAGTGAACTGCCAGCCCGCAGCGCCAGCAAGGGATGCCCTTGCTGGCGCTGTGGCGCTGCGGGCTGGCCAAAAAATCATTGCGATTGGAAGGCGGCGCGGGTATGGTGCAGATAATCTCTGGCGTTGGCAACGACCGTCCCGAAGAATCATCATGTGGCCCGAACAACCGCAAATTGATCCCCTCCTGGAGGAAGCACGGCGCGGCGATGCCGAGGCCGTCGAGCGCTTGCTGACCGTCCACCGCGAACCGCTCCGCCGTCTGATCGGCCTGCGTCTCGATCCCGCCTTGGCCGTGCGCGTCGATGCCAGCGACATCGTGCAAGAAGTGCTGTTGGAAGCGCATCGCCGTTTGCCGGACTATCTCAAGAATCCAGTCATGCCCTTTCACCTGTGGCTACGGCACATCGCCAAGGATCACATCATCGACGCCCACCGCCGCCATCGTCAGGCCCAGCGCCGCAGCCTCGACCGCGAACAGCCAATCGTGCCCGCCATGTTGGCCGATCATTCGTCCTACGAATTGGCCGGACAACTGGTCGATCCCGAATTGACGCCGGCCTCCGAAGCGATGCGCCGCGAGATGCAGCGTCGTCTCGACGCCGCCATCGCCGAACTCGACGACGATGACCGCGAGATCATTCTGCTGCGCCACCGCGAACAGATGGCGAATCAGGATGTGGCTCATGCTCTGGGACTGAGCGAGGCGGCCGCGTCGATGCGTTATCTGCGGGCGGTGCGCCGCTTGCGTGCCGTCTTGATACCGGACAGTGCGTCCGATGAAGCGAAAATGCCTCCTGAGTAAAATGATTCCCTCCACACCGACTGAGCAACGCGATCAACGGTTAGCGCAACTGCTGGCCGATCTCAGCGAGCAGATGCGTCAGGGCCATCCGCCTGACCTCGACGCCGTCGCCGCTCAACATCCTGACCTTGCCGCTGAGTTGCGCGAACTATGGGGCGCGGTGGTGTTCGCGGATGAATTACAAGCCCGGAGCGCCAGCGACGGGAGGAGCAACCCGTCGCTGGCGCTCCGGGCTTGTGAAGTGTCATCTTCAAGCAAATCCTTCGGCGATTACGAACTGCTGGAAGAAATCGGCCGCGGCGGCATGGGCGTCGTCTACAAAGCTCTCCAACGCAGCCTCAATCGTCTCGTCGCTCTTAAGATGATCCTGCGCGGCGAGCTGGCAACGTCCGAAGATTTGGCACGTTTCCGCACCGAGGCGCAGGCCGCCGCTCACCTCGAACATCCCAACATCGTCCCCGTCTACGAAGCCGGCGAACAGGAGGGGCAAGCGTATTTCAGCATGCGTTTCGTCGAGGGGCAAACCCTCGCCGCTCTGCTGGGGCGAGGACCGCTGCGGCCGCGCGAGGCGGCGCGCTATCTCGCCGCCATCAGCCGAGCCGTGCAGTACGCTCACGAACACGGCATCCTGCACCGCGATTTGAAACCTTCTAATATCCTCATTGACCAAAATGAGCAGCCGCACATCACCGATTTCGGCTTGGCGAAGCGCGTCTCCGGCGAAGCGGCGACGGCCGGACGCACCGCCATCGGCGCCATCGTCGGCACACCCGCTTACATGGCGCCCGAACAGGTGAGCAATCGTCGCGGCACGCCCAGCCCGCTCAGCGACGTTTACAGTCTCGGCGTCCTCCTCTACGAAATGCTCACCGGCCGACCGCCGTTTCAGGCGCCGTCTCCCGTCGATACGCTGCTGTTGGTACTCGATCAAGATCCGGTGCGGCCGCGCTCGCTCAACCCCGGCGTCGATGCGGATCTGGAGATGATCTGTTTGAAGTGCATCCAGAAGGAGCCGGCTTTGCGCTATCCCAGCGCCGCCGCTCTCGCCGCCGACTTAGAGGCGTATCTGCACGGCGAAGCGCTGTCGGTGCGCTCCGGCCGGCTTCTCAGCATCTTCAACCGCACGTTCCGCGAGACACCACAGCACGCCGTTGTCATGGAGAATTTCGGTCTGTTATGGATGTGGCACAGCGCCATCGTTCTTTTGATGTGCGGCCTGACGACCGGGCTGGCCTGCGCCGAGGTCAAGAATCCGCTATGGTATCTGCTGTTGTGGGGCGGCGGACTGATCGTCTGGGCGTGCATTTTCTGGCAGCTGCGCAAACGAGCCGGCCCCGTGCTGTTCGTCGAGCGGCAGGTGGCGCACGTCTGGGGAGCGGCCATCGCGGCGACGATCGGCGTGTTCGTCGTCGAGTATCTGCTCGGCGAGCCAGTGCTGGCGCTGGCGCCGATGTTGGCGGTGATCGCCGGCATCACCTTCGCCGTCAAAGCCGGCATGCTGTCCGGCGTCTTCTACCTCGCGGCGGCCGCCGAGTTTGTCATCGCCGTGCCGATGGCACTGCCGCCGCTCTATCCGCGCTACGGCATCCTCCTGTTCGGCGTGGTGACGGCCGTATGCTTTTTCGCGCCGGGGCTGAAATATCATCGCCAGCGCTTGCGCGGACGACCAGATGTTTAGCCGCGAGCCGTAGGCGAGCGCGGACCTGCGCTCGCCTACGGCTCGCGGCTAAACGGCGATCACGTCGGCTCGATGGTGACGTTCAACCCTTTACTGGCGAACTGCTCGACGTACAGTTCGGCGCGTTCGAGGTAAGTGATTAGCAAGACGGATCGGCCACAGTGATGGGCCTCCCACATCTTGTGCGTCGCTTCGGCGCGGGGAAAGCGCGTCAATTCCATGACGCTGCGGACGATGAACATTAGATCGTCGATGGTGCTTTGCAGCAGCACGACTTTGAAGCGCGGCATTGTCCGTTTTTTTGCCAGAGGACAATTATTCGCACTGAGTTGACTGGGCAGACGCGGCATGTCGGGACGTTCCGCGTTGGGCTGGCTCATGAGTGGACCCCTTCTCGCGAGTGACGGGGCAGAGAAAGGAGCGTTGGTGCCAACACACGGACCTCACTCCGTCCAAATTATAAAAGCAAATCGCCCTCTCCCGAAAGCGCGTCTATCGCTCCGCGTCTGAAGAGACCGGGAAGACCGTTCCGAATTTACCATTTATTCCGAGAATAGCGGCGTGGAATGTAAGAGAACCGCGGATGCCGCCGCTGCCGGCGCGGCGATGGCATCCCAACGATGCCGTTTCCGCGCCGCAGCTGCAATAAAGTCCGTGGGCCGGCCTGTAAGCCGGGTTCTGTGCCGCGACGAGCGCGGCGACGGTCATTTCTCTAGTCCGCCGGTTGCCCGGCGGATCGAGCGACCTACCCGAGGGTCGTAGCGGGCCGGACCAGCCCTGCCCTCTTATTTGGTCTTGCTCCCGGTGGGGTTTGCCGAGCCAGCCTGTCGCCAGGCTGCTGGTGGGCTCTTAAATTAAGGGACTTGCATCCCCCCACCATTTCACCCTTACCGAGAGCTATCAGCTATCAGCTATCAGCCAATCCGGATTGGCTGATAGCTGATAGCTGATAGCTCTTCGGCGGTATACTTTCTGTTGCACTTTCCCGGCCCTTCGTTCGCCTCGCTCCCCGTGGGGAGGAGGGAACTTCGGGCGGTGGGTGTTACCCATCACCGCGTCCTGTGGAGCCCGGACTTTCCTCTCTCCGCTTGCGCGGACAGCGACCGTCCAGCCGACCCGCGGACTTTCGCTATTATAGCGGACAGGCACGCTCGGCGTGTCGGCAATCCGCGGAGGACGCATCGGCACATGGCGGTTCACACGATCGACTGGAATGCACTGCCGCCCGACGACTGCCGCCGCGGCGCCATCAGCATCGGCAACTTCGATGGCGTCCATCGCGGTCATGCCGCTCTGGTCGCCGAGCTGCGCCGCCAGGCCGACGCCATCAACGGGCCCGCTGTCGCGCTGACGTTCGATCCGCACCCCATCGAACTATTGCGTCCCGGCCAGACGCCGCCGCAGCTGACCACGGCAGAGGATCGCTCCCGGCTGTTGCACGAGTTGGGCGCGGACCATGTTCTCATTCTCCGCGCCACGCACGAGCTTCTCGCTCTCCGCGCGGCGGAGTTTTTCGCGCAGGTCATCCAGGAACGTCTGGATGCGCGAGCGTTAGTGGAAGGTTCCAATTTCGGTTTTGGCCGTGGACGTGAAGGCGATGTGACGATGTTGGCGCGGCTGTGCGAAGCGGCGGCAATACACCTAACGGTTGTGCCGCCGGTCATTCTCGACGGCATCGAAGTATCCAGCAGCCGGGTGCGCTCGGCGTTGACATCGGGAAATGTCCGCGAGGCGGCGGCGCTGTTGGGACGGCCCTATCGGCTACACGGACTGGTCGGCAGCGGGCAGCGGCGCGGCCAGAAGTTGGGTTTTCCCACGGCCAACCTGGAACAGATGCGAACTCTCATCCCCAGCGACGGCGTCTATGCGGTGCGCGTCCCGTATGAGGGACAACGATGGCCGGCCGCCGCCAACATTGGTCCCAATCCGACTTTCGGCGAAAACGCTCGCAAGGTCGAGGTTCATCTGATTGGTTTTCAGGGCGATCTGTACGGCCGGCCGCTCGCCATCGATTTCATCGAGCGCCTGCGCGACACGCGGCCTTTCAAGAGTGTGGCCGAACTGATCGAGCAACTGCGGCACGACATCGTGCAGGCCGAGCGAATTGCTCGTGACGAGAAAATGTAAGCGATCATCATGAATAAATACTTCGACGATCTCGATAGGGATGAAAAGAGTTATCTGCCGCCGACGCGCCGCCGGCTCTTGCAGGCGCTCGCCGCTCTGGGCATCGGCTCGGCCGTGTTCCAGCGGGCGCTGGCGACGGCAGCGGACGAGGCGAAGACCGTCACCGTCGAGATGATCCAACAAGCCGAATGGATCGCCGGACTCAATCTCTCCGACGACGACCGCGAAACGCTGGCCGACAGCCTCAATCGCCAGCAGCGGCGCTTCGAGGAGATGCGCGCTGTTCAACTCCCTCACGAAGTTCCCCCCGCTATTTCCTTCAATCCCGCGCCCTGGCTGCCGCCGTCATGCGAACCCATCCGGCGCGGCGTCGAGCCGATTGGGCGGGCGGCGCCGAAGAAGCCGGATGCCGGCGAAGATCTCGCTTTCCTCCCCATCACGTCGCTGGCGGCGCTGATCCGCACACGCCAACTGTCCTCCGTCGAATTGACGAAACTCTATCTCGAACGGTTGCGCAAGTACGATCCGATCCTGCACTGCGTCGTCAGCTACACCGAAGACCTCGCCCTCAAACAGGCGGAACGGGCCGACCGCGAAATCGCCGCCGGCCGCTATCGCGGGCCGCTGCACGGCATCCCCTGGGGTGCCAAAGATCTCATCGCCTATCCCGGCTACAAGACGACGTGGGGCGCCGCTCCCTTCAAGGACCAGACCATTGACACCAAAGCGACGGTGGCTCGGCGTCTGGAAGAGGCGGGCGCCGTCCTGATTGCTAAGCTGACGCTGGGGGCGCTGGCGATGGGCGATCGCTGGTTTGGCGGCATGACGCGCAATCCCTGGGATGCGAAGCGCGGCTCCAACGGTTCGTCGGCCGGCTCGGCCGCGGCGACGGCGGCGGGATTGGTCGGCTTCGCTCTCGGCAGCGAGACGCTGGGCAGCATCGTCGCGCCGTCGAGAACGTGCGGCGTCACGAGCCTACGTCCGACCTTCGGCCGCGTCAGCCGGCACGGCTGTATGACGCTGTCGTGGAGCATGGACAAAATCGGGCCTATGTGCCGCTCTGTCGAAGATTGCGCTCTCGTCTTCGCCGCCATCCACGGCTTCGATGGACTCGATCCCTCGGCGGTCGATCGGCCCTTCGTTTGGCCGCCGCTCCGCGATTTGCGCACTATGAAGGTCGGTTATATCGAAGAAGGCGACGCCAAGAAGAGAACCGAGTTGCGCGTCCTGCGCGATCTCGGCGTTCGTTTGGTGCCCATCAAACTGCCGGCGAAATATCCGCTCGACGCCTTGCGCGTGATTCTCGACACCGAGGCGGCGGCCGTCTTCGACGAACTGACGCGCAAGGGAATCGCCGAAGGGTTGGGCGTGTGGCCGCGCGTTTTCCGCCGCAGTCAATTCGTACCGGCGGTCGAATATCTCCGTGCCAACCGCATCCGCACGCTGCTGGCGCGGGCCATGGAAGAGATGATGGCGCAAGTCGATCTCTACGTCGGCGGCAACGATGTGGTACTCGCCAATTTGACGGGGCATCCGACCGTTGTGCTGCCCAATGGTTTTCGCAAGAGAGATGGAGGGGAACTGCCGACGGGTCTCACCTTCACGGGCCGGCTGTACGGCGAGACGGAATTGCTGGCCGTGGCGCACGCTTACCAGCAGGCGACCGGACATCATCTGAAACGTCCGTCGATGGACAAGAAGAACTAACCACAGAGTCACAGAGAACACAGAGAAATACACAGAAGAAGAAAAGGAACAGTGAAGAATTGGTTTTGGTCTTTCTGCGTCTTTTCTCTGTGTTCTCCGTGACTCTGTGGTTAGTTCTTCTCCTCCGGCATCGTCCGCGTCAGCAGCTTTTGTACTTCCTTAATCATTTTCGTGGTGAATACCTCAGCGCCGGACTGAAGGACGTGATGGCCGTCGTCAAAATCTTCCTTCTCAATCCAGTCGGTAGCGTCGATGACATCGATACCGTAGTCGGTGCGCAGTTGGGCGAGGAAGGTTTCCAACTCGAGCCGGCCTTGCACGGGAAACAACTCTCGAAACTCGTGCGCGATCGGCATGAGGACAAGGGCGACGGGGATGTTTTCGCGGCGACAGCGCTCGATGACATCGCGCATGGCCTGCGCCGGCTTGGCGCCGAGGCGGAAATTGCGGAGCGTCTCGCCGTACATCTTGAAAGCGCTGACCCAACGCAAGGCGCGAAAGCCCTTCGTACCAGGATCGACGCCGAGAATGCGCCAGCCCCAATCGTCCATCGGCCGACGGGCCGGATCATAGGGTTGGGGCATCGAATGATGTCCTTGCAAATGCTCGTGAACCGACCAGCGAAAGCCGTACCACGGCATCAGACGCGCTTCCAGCCATTCATTGAGCGCCCGCCGCGGATTGGTGAAATAGCGGCTTAAAAAGTGGAGTTGATGGGCGCTGATCCAGCGCGACACGGTGAAATGCTCTTCGGAAAGAAGGCCGCGCCGCGATTGATTGAAATGGGTCGTGACAAATTCCAGCAGTACCAGGCGCGGCCGGACGCCTTCATTGAGGAGATCGTTGAGGTAGAGCGCCTCGTGCATGCCGCCGGTCGTCGGCACGGCCATGTTGTAAGCCAGAAGCGTTCGGCCATCGGGTCCGGGCTGACCGCTCAAGCGTCCGGCCTGGAAAGCCCAATCGCTGCGCGAACTGCCAAGCATGAGTACGAGAGGGCGATCCGGCGCCTCGGCCAATCGCTCGTGCAACTGCTTCCATTTCTGTCGCTCCACGCGAACGCGGTTGAGCTGCCAACTCTCGTCCATCCAGAGGAGCAGAGCGACATGGGCGACCGCGTACCAGAACGCCATCCACGCCAACAGAGTGCGCGGCCGCTGCTTCATCCGTCGAGGCCGCGCCAGCGCGAAGGAGCGACGCTTTCCGCCCTCTGCTTTCCGCTGTCCGCCATCCGTCAAAGACAACAGCGGATAGCGGACGGCGGACAGCGGATAGCGGATAGCGGTCGGCGCCGCGGGCGGATTGTCTTTTACCATTTCGCCGTGGGATTCCGAGGCCGGCGAGTTCATCGCGAGACACTCCTCAAAATTGCATGTACAGAAACGGCTTTTCAAAAATCGGCGCCATTACCATGCAGAGGATAAGGGCGAGAATATAAGTGAATCCGAGAATCGGCGTCGGCAGCCGTAGACTGAGGCGCTCCCACCATTGGCGGCAGGCGGCCACGTGAGCCAGCACGAAGCCGCCGACGATCAACCAGAACAAGTTGTAACCGTAAGGATGATAGATGGCCTTACCCTCGGCCGGCACCCAAAGCCGATGGAACATGACTTGGGCGAGGGTGAAGCCCTGAGCGCGGAACAACACAAATCCCTGACAGATGCAGAAAAATGTCACGGCCATGCGCAGAACTGTGCCCGGCAGGCTGGTCATCAACCCGTCCAGGTGCGGCCGAGCCTTGCAAAGGAAGCGGATGAAATGGTTGAGCGACAACAAGACGCCGTGCAGCAAGCCCCAGAGGACGAAGTTCCAACTCGCTCCGTGCCATAGACCGCCGAGCGTCATGGTGATGAGAAGATTGCGGCAGGTTTGCCAACCTGTGCCGCGGCTGCCGCCCAGCGGAATGAACAAATAATCGCGCAGCCAAGTTGACAGCGAGATGTGATCGCGCCGCCAATAGTCGGATACGCTGGTCGCCAAGTACGGCATGTTGAAGTTGATGGCCAGCTTGTAGCCGAGCAGATGCGCCGTGCCCAGAGCCATGTCCGAATAGCCGGAAATATCGCAGTAAACCTGTAAGGTGAAGGCCAACAGACCTATCCAGTTCGCCGATGTGCCGTAGGCTTCCGGGTCGGAGAAGAGGAGATCGGAATACAGCGCCAGTTGATCGGCGACGACCCATTTCTTGAGCAGACCGAGCAGGAAATACTCGCCGCCCAATTGGAAGCGCGCCCAACTCCAGCGCTTGGAGCGGCGGATCTGCGGCAAGAAATCCTTGGCGCGGACGATGGGTCCGACGGTCAGGTGCGGGAAAAACAGTACGAAAAACAACAGATGCGTCGGATTGCGCTCGGCCGAAATTTTACGGCGATAAACCTCGACCACATAGTTGATGGCCTCGAAGGTGTAGAACGAGATGCCGATGGGTGCCAGCACTTTCAGAGTGCGAAACCACGTCGGCGAGCCGGCGGCGATCAACAGTTCATCCAGCGAGGACAAGAAGAAGTTGGCGTATTTGAAATAGCACAAGAGTCCGAGGTTGGCGACGATGCTCAGCACGAGCAGGCGCGGCGTCCACGCGGCACGCTGGCAGGCGTCCAGACCCAAGCCGATGCAGTAATCGAGCAGCGTCGAGGCGACGATGAGCAGGGCGAGCATGCGGCTCCACGAGGCGTAAAAGTAGAAGCTGGCTCCCAGCAGCCACCACATGCGCAGTTCATCGCTGCTTATCGTCCAGGTTCTCCCGCCCGGCAACGGCAGAGTGCGCGCAGGCGGCGCCAGGGAACAAACCAATAAACGGCGAAGACGATGACGAAAAACTGCCCGAAGTTCCACGAACAAAACAGCATGGTACGAGCCTCTACCCCAAGGGCGTGGAGGGGGATTGTGGTGCGTTACGGAATCGGCGTCGAAAGAAGCGAACGCGAGGTGCGGGGCGAAGTGTACTCAAATCCGATGAGAAGGATCAACCCCAAGTCCAACCCGATTGTTTAGCCGCGACCCGAAGGGGAGCGCGCTTACGCGCTCCCCTTCGGATCGCGGCTAAACGGTTTCTTCTCCTTCTTGTCGTGGTGTTCCGAGTACGAAGCGGAAGAGCAGACCGGCCATCAACAGAAACATGGCACCGCCGCCCAGGATGGCGCCGAGGAAACCAGCCTCGAAGAACACCAGGCGCAGCTCCCCCAAATCGCCGAAATACGGCCACAGCCACAGTGTCAGCACCACGCCCAGCGCCAGCGAGGGTCCGAAGGGCAGCGCTTGATTGCCGCGCAGGATCAAGTTGCGCGATGCCGAAAAGCAGGCCGGGAAACGCGGCGACGAAGCAGGCCAACAAGATCGGCTGCCAGCCAACGAAACTGCCGGCCATCATCATCAGATCGGCGTCGCCGACGCCCAACGCCTCGATGCCGCGCGTCAGTCCGAAGGTGAAGCGCACCACGCGCAAAACCAACATGCCGGCGACGGCGCCGGCCAATCCGTTGGCCAGGCCCAGCTGCCAACTGCCGCGCGGCAGCCAGTCCGGCAACGGATACCACACCGGCCAAGGATACAACCCCGTGGGCAAACGCGGCGGGATCATGCCGGCGACGAGCGGCAGCGGTTGGCCCGCGTCGGGAAACGGCCAAGGAAACAGTGTGGCGCACGCCAAGCCGATCAGCGTGCCGGTGAGGGTGATGGGCAACGGAATGGCCATGTCGTCGAGATCGCACAGCGAGGTCAACAATAGAAAGCTCACCAGCACGGCATGGCAGCCGAACACCGTCCAGGCCGCCGCGGGAATGTCTCCCGCCGCGATGGCCGCTCTCCGCGCCTGCAAGTACGGCAGGCCGAGTACATTTCGGCCGATCTCCGCGTAAAACAGACCGGCGAACAGCAGCCCCGTCAGCAGTTCGACGACGGGATAGCGAAGGGGGATGCGTTCGCCGCACGACCGGCAGCGGCCGCGCAGCAAAGCATAACTGAACAGCGGCACATTATCGAACCAGCGGATGGGCTGCAAACAACGGCCGCAACGCGGCCCCGGCCAGAGAAGGCTCTTCTCCAGCGGCAGACGATAAAAACAGTAGTTGATGACGCCGCCGGCAAAGGCGCCGAGAACGAACACCAACACGAGCCAGAGGTGGAACATTGGCAATTACCATCGGCGCGCACAGACGTTTAGGCAACCTCGCTCGCCAACCAACGCACTATTTCTTCCACCGCCTCGGCGGGCGAACGCGCGGCGGTGTCCACGACATAATCTGCACATTGACGATAAAGATTGTCTCGTAAGCGTAATATCTCTTCGATTTCCGCGCGGCCGCCGACGGTCAGAGGCGGTCGTCGTTCAGCCGTCGCCTCATCGGCCCGCAAGCGCTGCCACAGCGTTTCGACATCGGCGCTCAGCCAGACGACGCGCCCCGACGCGCGCAGCAATTGGCGATTGTCGTCGCGCAGCACGACACCGCCGCCGGTGGCGACGACGTGTCGCCGCAAGCGGCACAGATCGGCGAGGACGGCGGCTTCCTTGTCGCGGAAGCCCGCTTCGCCTTCCCTTGCGAACACCGCGCGGATCGATTGACCGTAACGCTTTTCCAACTCCGCATCGGCGTCGAGCCAGTCCCAGCCCAGTTCGTGCGCCAGCAAACGGACGACTGTACTCTTGCCGCTGCCGCGCGGCCCGATCAGAAACAAGAGGGTTTCGTTCATGGTGACGGTTAGCGACACTTCGCAGAAGCGTCGAGAGGCAAAGACGCTCCTGCGAAGCATCGCTAACCAGCATCCTCCTCATCGCGGATGGCGATGGGCGAGAGAGCGCGTTTGACGGCCTTGCGCATCAATTCGATGGGAGCGTCGCGCTGCGTGAACAGCTTGAATTGCTGGGCGGCTTGGCGGACGAACAGTTCGACGCCGGTGATGACGTGGCAGCCGCGCGCGCGAGCTTCCTTGACCAGCAGCGTCGTTTCCGGCGTGTAAACGGTATCGAAAACGACGAGGCTGGGCTTGAGACAGCCGGGATGCAGCGGTGTATGGTCCACGTCGGGATGCATGCCGACGGAGGTGCAGTTGATAATCACGTCGCAGAGAACGCTGTGGCGGCCTTGCCATTCGATGTGTCGTCCGCCGACCTCCTCGGCCAGCATGGCGGCGCGTTCGCTGGTACGATTGGCGATGTTGACCAGAGCGCCCTCGGCGCGCAGGGCGTGGGCGACGGCGCGGCCAATGCCGCCGGCGCCCAGCACCAGTACCACCTTCGATTGCAGCGACGCCGGCTCCGGCAGCGATGTCTGGATCAGCCGCGACGGCAAAACTTCCGGGCTGGTAAAGGACGTCGGCAGATAAGTCCGCAGTGTATCGATGACGCCCTGGTAATCGGTGTTGTACGAGGAGAAATCGTCGCCGCTGCGGATCAGCGTGTTGGCGGCCTTGGCGCGTTGCACCGACTCGTCTTTGTGCTTGGCCAACTCCGCCGCTTCTTCTTTGTGCGGAATGGTCACGCTGTAGCCCTGCACCGGAATGCTCGCGAACGCTTTGAGCGAGTCATCCAGTTCCGGCCTCGGCACGCGAAAGGGCACGTAGACGGCGTTGATGCCGACCTGGCGAAAGGCCAAGTTATGCACCAGCGGACTGAGGCTGTGCGCCACCGGATCGCCGATCACGCCGAACACCTTGGTCTCGGCGTTGATGCGATCGTAAAAGTACAGGCGTTTCATTTCGGCGAACGACGGCAGACCCGGCGCGATGCCGCGCTCCTTGTTGAAGGCGGCGTAGGTGAACGGGGCGCCGAACTTGGCGCCGAGGATGCGGCTGGGCAGGCCAAGATCGCCCATGCAGAAGGCGATGGTCGGCCGCGGCGCTTTTTTCAGCAGTTCCAGCACGCGCACATTGTCTTTGGGATGCTGGCCGCGCACGGCCAGCTTGATCACGTCGCCGTCCTGGGAACACATGCGCTGATAGATCTTTTCCAGGTCGGCCGGCACCTCGCGCATGTTGTGGTAGCTGATGATGCGTTTGACATCCTTGAAGCGGCGGATATTGTCGGCGATGTCGGTTTCCAGATCGACCCAGTCGAAGCCGGCGACGATGGCTTGGCGCAGCAGAGCCAGACGGGCCTCGTCGCTGCCGCTCCAGCGTCCGCCGTCTTGCGGCCGGCGCACCGTGGCCACCATGGGACACGGTTTCTTGTCCATCAGCCGTTTGAAATCCGGCGCCTTGGCCAAGAAGTCGAGGCGCAGCTCGATGAAGCCGGCACCCTGCTTGGCCGCTTCGTGGATCTCGATTTGGACCATCTTGTGACGGGTGCGGCCAATCACGGCGCAGATGGGATCAACGTCAAAGTGCGTCACACCAATAGATCCTCGCATTTGGGCCGTTGGCGGCTGAGCGCGGCTCGCGCTAAGGCGCCAACGGCTCCTGCATTGTCACTGTAGCCAAGCCATCGCGCCCCTGCAAGAGACCGCTGCCGCGCTCGCCTCTGGCCACGGCCGTCGCTGTGGGTTATGGTGTAATTATTGCTTCCCTTTTCGATCGAAGACGGGCTTTTTCATGCAAACCATCCGCGTGCAGTTCGGCGAGCGCAGCTACGACATTGCCCTAACCAGCGGCAACGCCGCCGGCATCGGCTCGTTCGCTCGGCAGCGAGCCAAGGGCGGTTTGGCCTTCCTCGTCACAGATGAGCATGTGATCGAGCATGCGGACAAGGTGGCGGCGTCGCTGCGCGACGCCGGTTTTGAGCCGCTGCTCGTCTCGCTGCCGTCTGGTGAGTCTCAAAAAGCCTTGGCCGTGGCCTCGTATCTGTACGATCAACTTGCCGAGGCGCGGGCAGATCGGCGGACGTTAGTGGTGCCGGTCGGCGGCGGCGTCGTCGGCGATCTGGCCGGTTTCGTCGCCGCCACCTGGAATCGCGGTTTGCCGCTCTTGATGGTGCCGACGACGCTCTTGGCGATGGTGGATAGTTCCGTCGGCGGTAAAGTCGGCATCAATCACCCGCGCGGCAAGAACCTCATCGGCGCCTTCCATCAGCCCGTCGGTGTATGGATTGACACGGCTTTTCTGAACACCTTACCGGATCGTGAATATCGCAGTGGATTGGCCGAGGTGGTCAAGTACGGCGTCATCCTCGATGCGGATTTCTTCGCTTACTTGGAACAGCACGCGGCGGCCATCTTGGCCCGCGATGCCGAGAGCATCCGCCACCTCGTCGCGCGCTGTTGTCGGCTCAAGGCGGACGTGGTCGAGCGCGATGAGCGCGAGGAAACGGGGCTGCGCGCCGTGTTGAATTACGGCCATACGTTCGCTCACGCTTTCGAGACGGTAGGCGGTTACGGCGCGTGGCTGCACGGCGAAGCGGTGTCGGCCGGCATGGTCTGCGCCAGCCGGCTCGCCGAGCGCCGCGGTCTGATTGGCGCCGATGTCACGGAACGGCAGCGCCGGTTGTTGCAGACGTTTGCTCTGCCGATCGCGCCGCAGCGCTGGCCGGTGGACGATTTGCTGCGCGTGATGAGGAGCGATAAGAAGACCGTTGCCGGCCGGTTGCGATTCGTGCTGCCGCGCAGGCTCGGCGAAGTGGCGACGTTCGACGATGTGCCGGAAAGCGATGTTCGTCAGGTGCTACAAGAATCCGTCCGCTGACGAGAAAGTTGCTCATCGTCCGCGCTCAATACAACTCATACATATGCTCGCCGCCGTGGGCGGGATTGCCGATCAGACAACGATTGCGCAAATCCACAACCAGATCGAGATGTTCCAAAGGCAGCTGGCCGATGAGGACGGGTACGCCATCGGGAACCTCCATGACATCCATACCGCAACTGCGTTCTTGGATGGTGAGGCGCACGGTTTCGTAGAGAGCGGCCTCGGTCTGGCCGGTGCTGCTCGTGACGCGCTTCGTCCCTGTCTGCGCCAGCCCGAGTTGTTGGATGAACCGTGTCGGCAGTGCCAATAAAGTCGCGCCCGTGTCCACCAGGGCATCCGAGACCGTAATCCGTCGGACCTGATCGGCAGGCATCAGACCGCGCTTCACATCCCAAAGATCCTGGAGGCTCTCGATCGTCGCTTCCGTGATTACACGCCCCATAACGGTTGACTCCATGATGGTAACTCCGATCAGTCGCGGTTCGGAAAAGGTTCTTCCATCTATCGTAGCCAGACCTTTCATTCTCTGTCCAGTATCAGCTTCGGAACTTTGAAACGTGCATTTGCATCTCGCCGACTTGCCGGTTAGTTTATGTTTGCGCGATTCTCTTTTTGCTGACCGCGAGGAACGTATGGCCATCACGGTATCCGACGATGTCCGCGACTTGCTGACTCTATCCCTGGTGCCGGGCATAGGGCCGCGTTTGACCGCCGCACTGCTGGAGCGCTTCGGCTCCGCTGCCGCTGCTCTGCGGGCGAGTGTCGCCGACCTGTGCGCCATCCCCTACATCACGCCGCGTCTGGCCGAGAGCATTCGTCAATCTTCGGAGCGCTCCGACGCGGCGGCGGAACTGGAGCGGATGGAGCGTCACGACGTCCGGCTGATCGCGCGGGGCACGCCGGAGTATCCGGCTTCTCTTGCGAATATAGATGATCCTCCTTATCTCTTGTATGTTCGCGGCACTCTGACGACCGCTGACACCAACACCGTCGCCCTCGTTGGTTCGCGGCACTGCACGGACTACGGCCGGCGCGTGGCCGCGCGGCTGGCGTCAGGATTGGTCCGTGCCGGTGTCACCGTCGTCAGCGGGCTGGCGCGCGGCATCGATGGGGCGGCCCATCGAGCGGCGTTGCAGGCGGGCGGGCGCACGCTGGCCGTGCTGGCCGGCGGTCTGTCGCGCATCTATCCGCCGGAACACGCCGACCTGGCCCGCGAGGTCGAAGCATCCGGCGCCATCCTCAGCGAAGCGAAGATGGAGCAGGAACCCCTGGCCGGACTGTTTCCCGTGCGCAACCGCATCATCAGCGGATTATCGAAGGTGATCGTGTTGATCGAGGCGGCCCAGAAGAGCGGGGCGCTGATCACGGCCAGCCACGCCGCCGAGCAGGGCCGCACGGTTATGGCCATGCCCGGTTCGGTAGAGGCATCGTCCAGCGGCGGCACGAATGAATTGATTCGCAAAGGAGCCGTGCTATGCCGCGGCGTCGATGATATTCTGGAGGAACTGCACGGCGTTTCGGCGATGGCGATGGCCGAGAAGAACGCCGCATCCGTGCCCACCGCGCCGCCGGTTCCATTGGGACCGCCGCCTGGGCTGGACGACAATCAGCGGCGCATCTGGGAGACGATGACAGAGGCATGTCACCTGGATCAATTGGTGCAGCGATTGGGGCTGGCCGTGCCGCAGGTCAGCGGGGCGCTGATGAGGATGGAGATGAAAAAGGTGGTGCGCCGTTTGCCTGGCAACCGCTACGAGCGCTGTTAACCGCGAATCGGATGCGGCATGTCTTTGCAAGCCGAATAGAATACATCCATTGCGTAACGCGCCGCCATTTTGCTCCTCGACAAATGGGAGTTACTCCTGATGAATCTAAATCATCTCAATCTCACCGTTACCAACGTGCCCGAAGCTCATAAGTTCCTCGAAACGTATTTTGGAATGCGGAATATGGGAGGCAATGACAACATCGCCTTTCTGACGGATGAAAATGGGATGGTGCTTACGTTGACAAGCATGAAAATCGGTCGAGAGAGCGAGGTCAAGTATCCCGCTACATTCCACATCGGCTTCGCCCAGGAGAGCAAAGAGCGAGTGAACGAGATCAACAAACGCTTGAAGGACGATGGATTCGATGTTCCGCAGCCGAGTAAACAGCATGGGTCATGGACTTTTTACTTTCTTGCCCCTGGTGGATTCACGATCGAGGTTCTGGCCTGACGCCGCCGCGAGCGATACCGCCATGACTTTCTTCTCTCCATCGGTGAAGGAATGCGGTATCATATTCAAAGATTCCCATGCCGCTGACTGCCGCCTACGGAAACGAAATCGCCCGCGATCCTCGGAAGCTCCCATGCTCTCTCGCTCGACGCATTACCGGCTGTTGTTCGTCCTGGGCGGGCTGTTGTTGCTCGCGCTTCCGCGGATCAATCTGGTTGCCGACGGCGCCGGCACAAACGCCACACGTCACTGGGCCTATCAACCCCTGCGCGATCCGCCGATTCCAGCGGTAAAAGATCGCAATTGGATAAAAACACCTATCGATGCTTTCGTGCTGGCGAAACTGGAAGAGAAGGGGCTAACGCCCTCGCCGCCAGCCGATCGCCGCACCCTGCTGCGCCGCCTCAGCTTCGATCTGCTCGGCCTGCCGCCGACGCCCGCCGAAATGGACGCTTTCTTGGCCGACCGTTCGCCGGATGCCTATGAGAAAGTGGTCGATCGGTTACTGGCCAGTCCGCATTACGGCGAACGCTGGGCGCGGCACTGGATGGATGTTATCCACTTCGCCGAGACGCATGGCCACGATCAAGACGTGCCGCGCGATCACGCTTGGCCGTACCGCGATTATCTCATCCGTTCCTTCAACGACGACAAGCCCTATTCTCGTTTCATCGAGGAGCAGTTGGCCGGCGACGTGCTGTGGCCGGACGATCCGCAAGCGCTGATCGCCACCGGCTTCATCGCGGCGGGACCGTGGGACGAAAGCTCGCTGCGCGACATCCGCGAAGACAGCATCGATCGCAAGATCGGCCAATATCTCGACCGCGATGACATGGTGACGACCACCATGTCCACCTTCGTCAGCGCCACCGTCCATTGCGCACGCTGCCACAATCACAAATTCGATCCGATTTCGCAGAAGGATTATTATGGCTTGCAAGCCGTCTTCGCCGGTGTTGATCGCGCCGACCGTCCCTTCGACGCCGATCCGCAAATCGCCCGGACGCGCCGGCTTTTGCGGCAGCGGATGATGGTCGTTCAGATTGGGCGCACGGGTTTCGGGCTGCGGAGCGCGGTGGGCGCGCAATTGGCGGCGCTGCCGCCGCGGCAACTCGTCTATGCGGGAACCAGCGATTTCGAACCGCAGGGCAGCTTCAAGCCGGCGAGTAGCTGCCGTCCCGTCCATGTGCTGCGCCGCGGCAACATCAAGAACCCCGGAGATGCGGCGCCGCCGGGCGCCTTGTCGTGTCTGCCCGAACTGGATGGACACTTGCGACCGACACGTCCCGATGAGGGTAGCCGTCGCGCCGCCCTGGCGAAATGGCTGAGCGATTCGCGGAACGTGCTGACGTGGCGCTCGATCGTCAATCGCGTTTGGCACTATCACTTCGGCCGCGGCATCGTGGCCACGCCGAGCGATTTCGGCCGCATGGGCGCGACGCCGACACATCCCGAACTGCTCGATTGGCTGGCCCTACACTTCCGCGACGGGGGCGGCTCTCTCAAAAAACTACATCGCTTGATCGTCACCAGTGCGGTCTACCGGCAGTCGTCGCGGCACCGTGCCGATTGTGCCCGCGTCGATGCCGACAATCATTTTCTCTGGCGTATGAACTGCAGCCGGCTCGACGCCGAATCGGTGCGCGATGCCGTGCTGCGCGTGACCGGCAAACTCAATCCGGCGATGGGTGGGCCGTCGATCAAGCAGTTTCAGCAGAGTCCCGGCATTCACCGGACGCCGAAGGTAGATTATCAGGCGTTCGACGTGGACAGTCCCGGCAGCTATCGCCGCAGCGTCTATCGCTTCCTGTTCCGTACGCTGCCCGATCCGTTCATGGACACGCTCGATTGCCCGGATGGCTCGCAATTCACGCCGGTGCGCGGCAGTTCGGTGACGGCACTGCAAGCGTTGGCGATGCTCAACGATCGCTTTATGGTCCGTCAAAGCGAACACTTCGCGGCACGGGTGAGCAAGGCCGGAGTCGATGTCGGCAAGCAAATCGAGAGGGCTTATTTGCTGGCGCTGGGTCGTCCGCCGTCATCTGCGGAGACGACGCGATTGATGGCGTATGCGAAGAAACATGGCATGGCCAATGTCTGCCGCCTGATCCTCAACAGCAATGAGTTTATGTTCATCCCTTGAGTGGTCCGCTTCCAGCCGGGCGAACCGGCAGCGTTAGCTGCCGGGTAATGCTCCACCCGGCAGCTAACGCAGCCGGGTAATGCTCCACCCGGCAGCTAACGCAGCCGGGTAATGCTCCACCCGGCAGCTAACGCAGCCGGTTCGCCTGCTCGCGTCGGAGTAGCTCGGCTTTGCGCTCTACACCCCATCGATAGCCCGACAACGACTGATCCGTCCGCACGACGCGATGACAGGGGATTGCCACCGCGATCGGATTGGCGGCACATGCTGCCGCCACCGCGCGCGCCGCTGTGGGCTGGCCGATCCGCTCGGCGATCTCGGCGTAACTAGCGGTCGAACCAAGTGGAATTTGACACAGCGCCTGCCAGACGCGCAATTGGAAGGCGGTGCCGCGAATGTCGAGCGGCAGATGGAGGCCGAGCGCCGGCTTCTCCACCATGCCGACGACTTCGGCAACCCAGCGGTCGAAGGCGGCGTCGCCGCCGCCGATCTCAGCTTTGGGGAAGCGATCTTGCAGTTCGCGGGCCAGCGCGTCGGGGTCGTCGCCGAGGAAAATCGCACACACACCCTTGTCGGACGCGGCCACGAGGACCGAACCGAGTGAGCATGCGCCGACGGCGAAGCGGATAGAAACGCCCGCGCCGCCGGCGCGGAACGCCGTCGGCGTCATGCCGAGTTGCTCGGTCGAGGTCGCGTAGAACGAGCCATTCGAGTTGAAGCCAGCGCCGTAGATCGCCTCCGTAACCGTCGCGCCTTTCGTCAGTTCGTCGCGGACGCGCCGCATCCGTTGCGCGGCGGCATATGCTTTCGGGGTAACGCCCGTGAACCTCTTGAACACCTTATGAAAATGGTAAGGGCTAATGCCCACGGCATCGGCCAAGTCGGTCAGGGGCGGGACTTTTTCGGCCTCCTCGATGAGCCGGCAGGCTCTCGCCACGGCGTCTTGTTGGCATTGGGCGAGAGAAGACTCGTTCGGCCGGCATCGCTTGCAGGGTCGGAAACCCGCCTGCTCGGCTTGCTTACAGGTCGTGTGGAAACGGACGTTCTCGCGCCTCGGCCGCCGCGACGCACAGGATGGGCGGCAGTACACGCCGGTCGTCCGCACTGAGTAATAAAACATGCCATCCGCATCTGGATCGCGCCGCAGCAGCGCTTGCCAGCGGCTTTCCTCGTCGGCGAATGGGCTTGAGGAGGGCTGGGGATTCGAGACAAGCGTTTTGCTCTTTGTTTGCTTTGCAAGCATGATTTACCTCTTTTCACGACATTGAGCCACCCCCTCGCTGACACCAGTATAAGCGCTCTCCGAAACTCCGCACTCCGGTTCTTGTTTTCAAATTCATTTAGTGTTCGCTTGCCGCTCCAGCAAAGTGCGAATGACCTGCGCCGCCTCCAGAATGTCCTCGACGATGTAATCCGCTGGCACGCCTTCTTGCTCACTCTGCGCACCGTAGCCGGTGCGGACGAGGAAGGTCGCGGCGCCGAGACGCTGGCCTAGCTCGATATCGCAATGCTTATCGCCGATAACGAAAGAGGCCGCCGGATCGAAGTTTAATTCCACGGCGGCGCGGCGGGCGAGTCCGTCTTTTGGTTTGCGGCAGTCGCAGTCGTCCTCGGAGCCATGCGGACAGACGTAAATGCCCGCCAGAGATATGCCGTTGTCCGCCAGCTGCCGCGTCAGGCGAGCGTGGATGGCATCCAGAGCGGCTTGGTCAAAATAGCCTCGTTTCAGACCGGATTGGTTTGTCAGCACCACCAAGCCTAAGCCGAGACTGGTCAATAGTTGTAGGCCGCCAACGGTCGCGGGCAGCAGTTGCATGTCTTCGACGTGCGCCAGGTAATTCTGTTCGACGATCAAGGTTCCATCGCGATCCAGCAGGACGAATCGGCGTGTCGTCATAACGTCTCCGCTTCGTCTTTCGATTGCGGCACCCAACCGCGGCTGCGCCAGAAGTACCAGGTGGCGATACTGCGATAGGGCCGCCACGGCTCCGCGCGTTTGCGCAGGGCGGCGCGGCCCGGCAACTCCGGCAGTTGATACAGATCGCGCACGCCCGCGCGCAAGCCGAAGTCGTCCACCGGCAGCACGTCAAGCCGACCCAGCGAGAAGATGAGGAACATTTCGGCCGTCCAGCGG
This sequence comes from uncultured Planctomycetota bacterium, assembly GCA_963835245.1. Taxonomy (GTDB): domain Bacteria; phylum Planctomycetota; class Planctomycetia; order Gemmatales; family Gemmataceae; genus JAJPHU01. The sequence goes on along the minus strand of CAWIEZ010000007.1, from coordinate 37,727 downwards.
CCGATGCCGCGCACCGGCAGAAGACAAGCGATCACTTCCTCATCGCTCAGGTCGGCCAATTTATGCAGCGGTAAATCGCCGTTTAGGGATCGCGCCGCCAGATCTTTGAGTGCCAGCGCCTTGGCCCGCGACAGACCGGCGCCGCGCAGCGCCTCCTCGCTCGTCGAGGCCACGCCGGCGGGCGTCAGAGCGTGCGGCAGCAGCGCCGCCTCCACACGTGCCGAGATCGCCTTGGCCGCCTTGGTCGAGATCATCTGGGCGATGATGGCCCGCGCCAGCGACGGAAACGCTTCGGCGCCCGGCTGGAGAGTGCAGGGACCAACGTGCTTGATGAGTTGGGAAAGCAGCGGATCGCGGCGGTGCAAGTGCCGCCGAGCTTTGCCTAACACCTTGTCGAAAGAATCCGCTGGCGGGGCCGTCCTTGCCATCCGATTGTCCTCCTCCGCGGTTATCATTTTGCGGGCATGGCGTTTGCGTCTCTATCCTCCAGACGCCTTCAAAGGGGCGCGTTATTCAGGCTAATTCACAAAAAATGAGAACCGAGGCGCATCATGGGCAAGCATCTTGTCGATGTCACGCAGCAAGATACAGGATTGGTTGATCCCGCGGTGGTGAATCCGGGTCCAACGTCGCCGTTGGCGGGTTCGCCGGGACCGGGCGATACGCCGGGTCCGCACATCATGCCGCCGGTGCCGGGCACGCCGCATCCGGGCGATCCGCCGCCGGAACCAGCAATCCCCACACCGCAACCGCCGCCGAAACCGCCTCCCACGCAACCGCCCACACCGACGCCGCCGCGTCCAACCATGAAGGATTAACCACAGAGACGCAGAGGCACAGAGAAGAAAAAAGAAAGAAACCTTCTCTTTTTTCTTCTCTGTGCCTCTGTGTCTCTGTAGTTAATGGGGAACGTCAACTGCGCGGTGGCGTGAGTTCCACGTTGCGATACCTCAACACCTTGGAGCCGGGCCGGCGGATGTCCCAGACCAGGCCGAGCCAACTCATCGCGCGGATAACGTAATAGCTGATGTCGATTTCCCACCAGAAGAATCCTTGATTGGCGGAACTCTGATAGTGATGGTGGTTGTTGTGCCAGCCTTCGCCTAGCGTGATGAGGGCCAGGAAGAGATTATTGCGGCTATCATCGTCGGTGGCGTAGCGGCGTCTGCCGATCAGATGGCTGAGCGAGTTGATGGCGAAAGTGGCGTGATAGACCAGCACGGTGCTGATGACGAAGCCGCACACCAGCGAACTAGCGGCGCCGGCCCAACCGCCGAAGACATAACCGATTAGCAGACACAGGCCGGCCAAGAGAACACCCGGCAGCCAGTGCAAACGATCGAGCCAGCGCAACTCCGGATAGCGCGACCAATCGCGGATGACATTCCAGGGCGTGTTCGTGTGATCGGCGGACAGAATCCAGCCCAAGTGCGACCACCAGAAGCTGGTGACGTGCGGCGAGTGCGGATCGTCCGGCGTATCGGAGAAGCGATGGTGCTGGCGATGATGCGACGCCCACCACAACGGTCCCTTCTGCAAGGCGCTGCAACCCAGACAGGCGATGAGGAACTGCATCACCCGGCTGGTTTTGTAAGAGCGATGGGCAAAGTAGCGATGATAGCCGGCCGTGATGCCAACCATGCGGATGAAGTAGAAAACGCCGCACAGAATCAGGGCGGTGGCATCGACGCCGGTGAACAGAACCGCGAGGCAAGCCAAGTGCAGGCCGACGAACGGCACACACTTCAACCAGTTGGGGAGGCCGGCGTCGGTGGACTTCGAGGGTTGTTGTCGTATCAGGGCGGAGGAGCGAACGTTGGGAGAGATGCTGATGCTCATAAAAAATTCCTTCTACCTTGGCGGTTCCGTGGGCGGTTCACGCGGCTGTCACATTTCCGTTGCCGCAAAGCCGAGAACAGACTAACCTCTCGGAGCAATGCGAACCATCCAAAGAGAAGGTGGTGCGAATGACATGCCGGAAGTCTCATTCTGTAAGTGCCTCTAGGGCTTGCGTATGCCGCCATTCTTGGCCTTGCGAATGGCGCTGTGTTGCGCAACTCGGCGCGACGCCGTGCTTCGCAGGGCTTTTCGTAGTATTTCCGTTTGCGCAACTCTTTCTGGATTCCGCTGCGTTCGAGCAGTTTCTTGAAGCGTCGCAGAGCCAGGCCAATCGGCTCTCGTTCGTGGACACGCATCCGTAAGGGCATACATTCTCCTGACCAGGTTTCTCGTACCGCTAGAACTCTAGCGGACACCTCGCGGCGTTCATGTCTCTATCGACAAGGACGGCGATTTGCCATAATCTCGTTATAGCAAATTTTCGTCGCGGTGAAAAGTCAATCTGCTCCTTCGGAGTGCGAAAAGAGAGATGCCTTGACCGCGTAACCTCCCCCCTATCCAATTGATAGAGAGAGAAAAGAGCAACCGTTTGGGAGGTTCGCGTCGTGCCGATCCACTTCCGCTGTCCTCACTGCGCGAAGCTGTTGGCTCTCGGAACGCGCCAGGGCGGCACGCAGATTCAATGTCCGCTGTGTACTCGCCTGCTCACGGTGCCGCGGCGAACCGAGGTCAATGTGCCGACAACCACGGTGATGCCGCCGGATCGCGCGACGGAATGCGCCGTCTTTGCCGACTGCTCCGTCGGATGCCTGGTGGCTGACGGCCAAGACGCCGCCCACTCCCCCCGAAAATGTGCGTGCCCCCACGCCGCAGCCCGATGCTTCCGTGGAGTACTCGTTCCGCGAGTTCGACTCCGAGTCGCGGAATGACTCGGCCACACATTTCTTCACACGCGCGCACCTTATTATCTTGGTCGGCGCTGCGGTCGTCGCCATCGCTGCTGTCGGCGTAGTTTTGATTCTGCTTCTCTGATGCGCCGTTCACGTCGAAGGCGGTGTCTCTGGCTCGCCGTGGCTGAACTCGCGCAGATGCAGGCGTGTCTGATGCTCCTGAGCTTGCTCGCCGCTGGGCGTCAATCCTTTCATGTAATCGCGCTGCCAGCCGCGCTTGACGACTTCCGGCTGCAACCGCGCCAGATCGGCGTTGAAGGCGAAGCGCGACTTTTCCCATTCTCGATACTCGCGGGACAGTTGCGGGTTATCGTCGAGAGGAACGTACCTCGGCTCCAGCTGCTCCGCCAGGCCGCGCGGAATCGGCACGATCATGCAGATCGGCTCGCCGCGCTCGAAACGCACGGTGTTGTAGGGGCGCGTCAGTTTCCAGTTCATGGTGAAGGTGGATGGCAGCCAATCGGTCTCGACGACGCCTTCCAACGGCTGCACGCCGTCTTTGAAGTAGTTGGTCGGCCCTTTGACCCACAGATTGATGCCCTGCGGTGTGCGGAACAGGTAGGGAATGGAGAAGGTGATGATACCGCTGCCGAAATGGCTGGTGATGCGCGTATCGCCGTGGACGGCGGCGCTGGGACGATCGGCCGATACCATAATGGGGGCGAACAGATCCGCTAGATCCGACTTATCCGGCGGTAGATCGAAGTTGAGTTGCACGTTGGCCTTGTCGAGTCCACCGTCCCAATGGGCGGTGAACGTGGCCGGGCAAGGCAGCCACCAGCCAGCCTGATTGGCAATCACCAACGGGAGACAGCGGTAGGGCGCGCGCTGATGGGCCTCATCCATCCACACGCGATCGACTGTCGCCGTACTCACCGGCATCTCGGCGGCTCGGTGCAGTTCATAGGCGTACAAAAAATGACGTTCTGGCTCGCTCATCGTCCCAACCTCCGGCAGTCCGCCCGGCCGTTCGACAATGCCGGCAACATAATCTACCGGAGAAAACCTCTGTTTGCCAGCCCGCAGCGCCAGCAAGAGATGCCCTTGCTGGCGCTGCGGGCTGGCAGGGTGGTGGCTGCTATTTGCTTCCCGGTAACGGTTTGTCCAGAATCGCCACGTGCGGCGTGGCATCGTCGGAGGTGATGAAGCCGCGCGACATCTGCCCGGCCAACCGATTGTAGGCGATGTGGAAGTCGCCGCGCTGATCGACAACGATCGCTCCCCCTCGGCGCCGGCCTGTTGCAGCTGCCCATTGATGACCGCTTCCGCCGCCTCCTTCACCGAGCGCCGCGCGTACTTGACGCGCGCCGTAATGTCGTGGGCCACGGCGTAGCGGATAAAATACTCGCCCCAGCCGGTGCAGGAGACGGCGCAGGCTTCGTTGTCGGCGTAGGTGCCGGCGCCGATAATCGGCGAATCGCCGACCCGGCCGGACCATTTGTTGGTCATGCCGCCGGTGGACGTGCCGGCCGCCAAATTGCCGTCCGCATCGACGGCCACGGCGCCGACAGTGCCGAAGTGCCGCCGCCGCGCCGCCGCACCGGACTCACCCCTTTTGTCATCTTTTTTCCGGGCCTCTTGCAGTTCCTTCCAGCGCTGCTCGGTGCGAAAATAATCCGGATGAACGATGTCCAGTTTTTGCTTGATGGCGAATAACTCCGCGCCGCGGCCGATCAGCAGGACGTGCGGCGAATGCTCCAGGACGGCGCGGGCGGCGGAGATGGGATTCTTGACGATGGTGACGCCGGCCACCGCTCCGGCTTTTTTGTCCTTGCCCTCCATGATCGAGGCGTCGAGTTCATTGCGGCCCTCGCGCGTGAACACCGCACCCTTGCCGGCGTTGAACAGCGGCGAATCTTCCAGCACACGGATGGCCGCCTCCACCGCGTCGAGGCTCGCTCCCTTTTTTCCTTCCTTCAAACAGGCGTAGCCGCGCCGTAGAGCTTCTGCCAGCACTTCCTTGTGCTTTTTCTCCAATTCCGGCGACACTTTCTCCGGCAGATCGCCCTCGCCGCCGTGGACGACGAGAACCTGTTTGCGCACCGCTTTCGCCGACAGCGGCTCCGCGCCGGCCAACATCCACGCCGCGAGCGGCAGAGTCGCCGCCAAGCCCAGCAACAGAAAACGCATCCGTACTCCCATGAGAACCTCCACGAAGCATATTACGCAATCCGAGCCGCTTCTTGCCAGCCCGCCGCGCCAGCAAGGTTTTGCCTCTTCCCTGCGCCGCCTCTCGATGTTACAGTTTTAGTGGGACAGACGGCGAACTCTTCTCCTCGTCGTGGTGTCTTTCCGAGATAGTCCGGTACGCCGGGCAGAACCCTTATTGTGGAAAGGAGATCGAGGTATTCCCCCTTTCGATCGTCATTCGCAGCAGCAGCAACACGACCGCGGTCTGCGCATCAACGAGCAGATCCGCATCAGCCCCGTTCGCTTGATCGGAGCCAACGGCGAGCAAATGGGCGTCGTGCCCACGTCGCAAGCGATGGAGATGGCCCGCGAGGCGCAGCTCGACCTCGTGGAGGTGGCCGCCAACGAACGGCCGCCGGTGTGCAAGATCCTCGACTACGGCAAGTTCCGCTATCAGCAGTCGCACAAAAAGACCACTAAAAAGGTCCATCAGCAGAAACTCAAGGAGATCCGCGTCCGCCCCAAGACCGGCGAACACGACGTGGAAACCAAGATCAACCAGGCGCGCAAGTTCCTGGAACACAACGACAAGGTTCTCGTCAACGTGCTGTTCCGCGGCCGCGAGCTACAGCACATTGAGGAAGGTCGGCGCATCATCGATTCGATTTTGGAGAAACTGGCCGAAGTCTCCAAGGTCGAAAAAGCGCCGTCGATGGAAGGCAAACGCATGACGGCGATGCTGGCGCCCAAGGCGGCGAAATCGTGACGGGGAGATTTTCCCCCTGCACGCGCGGAGGCTTTCCTTCTACAATTAATCTTTCTCCCCGGACATCCCGGCGGAGAAGGAAAGGTATCGGGGTACGAACATGCCCAAGATGAAGACGCATAAGGCCTCGAAGAAGCGTTTCCGCGTGACCGCTTCGGGCAAATTGAAACGCCGTCAAGCCGGCAAGAAGCACTTGCTCAGTCACAAGACCGGCAAGCGCAAACGCCATTTGCGCGGCGTCATCGTGGACGGCGGCAAACTGTCGCGCACCTACATCGCGGCGATGGGCGGCAAGGCATAACTATATTCGTTTAGCCGCGACCCGAAGGGGAGCGCGGGAGTACTCCGCGCTCCCCTTCGGGTCGCGGCTAAACGGTGAGGAGTTTTTCGAGCCATGACACGAGCACGCAGCGGCAAGACGGTCCTTCGCTGCCGCAAACGCATGCGCCGGTTGACCAAGGGATTCCGCCTCAGCCGGCACCATCTGTATCGCCAAGCGGTGGTGACGCTGATTCGATCGCGCGTCTATGCGTTCCGCGATCGCCGGGTACGCAAACGCGAGTTTCGCCGACTGTGGATCGTTCGCATCAACGCGGCCTGCCGTATGCGCGGGCTGCGCTATGGCCAGTTCATCGCCGGTCTGCAACGCGCGCAGGTCGAATTAAACCGCAAGACGTTGGCCAACCTGGCTATCCACGATCCCGATACGTTCACCAAGCTCGTCGAGTTGGCCAAGGCGAACCTATCGGCGACAGTGGATGTTCGGCGAACCATGTCCGATCTCGCATCTCTAGAGCAGCGCGCCCTCGCGGACTTGCAAGCCTGCGCCGACGAGGCCGCTCTGCGCGCTGGAACACGCGCTACCTCAAGGGCGAGGTGGATCAAGCCGTCCGAAAAGTCAGCACGCTGCCGCCCGCCGAGCGTCCGGCTTACGGCAAGCAAGCCAACGAACTCAAGAAAAAACTCAACGAAGCGTATGAATCCGCCCTGAGCGCCGAGAAGGAACGCGCCCTGGCGCACAGCCTCGCCTCCGACGCGCTGGACGTGACGCTGCCGGGCCGGCCGGCGCGGCGCGGACGGCTGCACGTCTCAACGCAAACGCTGCGCTCCATCTACGCCATCTTCGCCGACCTCGGTTTCCAGATCTATCGCTCGTCCGAAGTCGAGGACGATGAGACGAACTTCGGCTTGCTCAACATGCCGGAACACCACCCGGCGCGCGACATGTGGGACACGTTCCACACGACGAAGCCCGGCGTGCTGCTGCGCACGCACACGTCGCCGGGACAAATCCACGTCATGCGCGAACTGTGCCCCCAGCCGATCCGCGTCATCCTGCCGGGCATGTGCTATCGCTATGAGGCCATCACGACGCGCAGCGAGATCATGTTCCATCAGGTCGAGGGCTTGGCCATCGGCGAACGGGTGACGATGGCGGATCTCAAGGGCACGCTCATCGCCTTCGCTCGCCGCCTGTTCGGCGATCAACGCAAGGTGCGCATCCGCTCCAGCTATTTTCCGTTCACCGAGCCGTCGATCGAGGTGGACATGGATTGCATCGTCTGCGCCGGCGAGGGTTGCGGTTTGTGCAAACGGAGCGGTTGGCTGGAAATTCTCGGCGCCGGCATGGTGCATCCGGTCGTGCTGCGCAACGGCGGCTACGATCCGAGTCGTTTCAGCGGCTTCGCCTTCGGCATGGGACCGGAGCGTATCGCCATGCTGACTTACGCCATCGACGATATTCGTCAATTCTGGGGCAACGATCTGCGCTTTTTGCGTCAATTCGGCGCTTAACCTCGTTTTCGTCCCTCCGCTCCCATACGATAAAAGCAGAGCCGCGACCGTAAGGGAGCGGTTGTCAGCACCGCTCCCTTACGGTCGCGGCTCGGAAGCGCTTCCGCTTGTGCCATGCGAAGCAAGCGTGAGGATCGTAGCCGGTAAACCGCCCTCCTCCCCGGCCGAGCCGTCATTTTGTCCCGAAAAGGGTTAAACCCCAGCTTGGTATCGGTTAAATTTAGAGAAGCTGCGAAGTTTCCGTAGCTTTGACAAGTTATTCAGGAGACAATAACATGCGTCGAGACTTGCGAGGAGCCCGCCTGCTGCTGACCGGCGCGTCCAGCGGTATCGGCCGATGCCTGGCCGAACAGGCGGCCCGCGCGGGGCGCGGCTGGCGCTGACGGCGCGGTCGGCCGACAAATTGCAAGAACTCGCACGCTCCTTGCAGGGCTTTGGCGCCGAAGCGGTCGCCGTGCCCGGCGATGTCACCAGCGAAGCGGATCGCCAGCACATTTTGGCCACCGTCGTGGAACGCTTCGACGGCCTGGACGTGCTGGTTAACAATGCCGGCGTGGGCAGTTGGTGCCACTTCGCCGAGAGTTCCGAGGACATTCTGCGCCGCGTCATGGAGGTCAACTTCTTCGCCCCGGCCGAGTTGATTCGCTTGGCCATTCCGGTGCTGCGAAAAGGACGCAAACCGGCCATCGTCAATGTGGCCTCGATGTGCGGCCGGCGCGGCATGCCGGCCTGGAGCGAATACTCGGCCAGCAAATTCGCCCTGTGCGGCTTGACCGAGGCGCTTGCGCGGCGAAATGGTGCGTTTCGCCATCGACGTTTTGCTGGTGGTGCCGGGTGTAACGCGCAGCGATCTCTGGCAACATCTGCTGCGCAACACCGGCCGTTATCGGCTGGATGTCAACCGGGGGATGCCGCCGGAAAAAGTGGCCGCCGGCATTCTGCGTGCATTGAAGAAAAATCGCACCGAGACCGTTCTCGGCTGGGATGCGCGCTGGCTGCTGCGCGTGCAATCGCTTTCTACCGAGCTTGGTGGACGCCCTGCTCGCCCGACAGATTCGCCGACTGTACGCCACGGCATGATGCACCCGATTGTAGGTCAGGCTTTCCAGCCTGACCGTATTGGCCGTCAGGCTGGAAAGCCTGACCTACGGAAAGAAGGCTAATGGAATGTGCGGTATCGCGGGAATCGTTGATTTATCGGGCGCGAATCGGCCGGCGCCGGCCGGAGCGATTCAGGCGATGGCGGACGCGCTTTATCATCGCGGGCCGGACGAGGATGGATTTCTCCAGCGGCCCGGATTGGCGTTCGCTTCGCGCCGTCTCAGCATCGTTGGACTCGCCGATGGCCGGCAGCCCATTCACAATGAGGACGGCACCGTCTCCGTCGTCTTCAACGGCGAACTGTTCGACTATCCCGAAATGCGGGCCGAACTGGAGGGACGCGGCCATCGCTTCGCCACGCACTGCGATACCGAGTTGATCCCGCATCGCTGGGAAGATCATCAGGAAGAGTTCTTTCCGCATCTGCGCGGCCAATTCGCCTTCGCCCTGTGGGATAGCCGGCGGCGGCGGATCGTCTTGGCCCGCGATCGCTTCGGCATCTGTCCACTGTACTGGACGCAACAGGGCGATTGGCTGCTGTTCGCTTCCGAGATCAAGGGATTGCTGGCTTCCGGCATGGTCGAAGCCAAGGCCGATCCGCGCGGCATCAATCACCTGTTCACGTTCTATGCCTTGCCCGGTCCCGTCACCTGTTTCGCCGGCATTCAGCTGCTGCCGCCCGGTCATTATCTGCGCATCCAATTCGGCGCAATCGGCGAAGCCGCCCAGGTCAGCGAGCGCATCTACTGGCAGATCGATTTTCCCGATCGCGGCCACGAAGACTATGCCAGCAGCGGCCGGCAGCTTGCCGATGCGCTTCGAGGACGTGCTGCGCGGCGCCGTGACGCGGCGGCTGCGGGCCGATGTGCCGGTCGTCTCGTACCTGTCCGGCGGCGTCGATTCGAGCATCGTCGTCGCCTTGGCCAGTAAGGTGCGCGGCTCAGCCGATCCCTTGCTTCACCATCCGCATCACCCGGCCGGACCTCGACGAATCCGCGTCCGGCTTCGCTGGTGGCCCGGCATGTCGGCGTCGATCCGGTCGTCGTGACGTGCGGTCAGGAAGAGGTGCTGCGCAACTACGCGGCTCTGATCCGCGCCGCCGAGGGGCCGGTGATCGATACCTCCTGCGCCGCCCTGCTGATGCTCGCGCGCGAGGTCCACGCGCGCGGCTACAAAGTGGCGCTGACCGGCGAAGGGGCCGACGAATGGTTGGCCGGCTATCCCTGGCACAAGATCAATCGGCTGCTCGGCTGGCTCGACGTCCTTCCCGGTCTGCCGCTCAGCCAACTGGACGCGCCGCCTCTTCGTGCGGCTGACGGGTGCGCCGGCGTTCTCCTGGAAATATCTGCAGCGCGCCGCAAGCGGCGGTCGGCGGACATAACGCCTGGCTGGACATCTACGGCCTGATGAGCATGTCCAAGCTGCGCTTCTTCAGCCCGTGGATGATGCAAGTCATGGAAGACTACTCTCCTTATGAGGATCTCGGTTTCGATCTCGACCGCATGCGCCGCTGGCATCCGCTCAACCGCGAGTTGGCGATGGGCGCGCGCATTCAGCTGGCCGGACTGCTGCTCAACGCCAAGGGCGATCGCGTGGCCATGAATTCCTCCGTCGAGACGCGCTATCCGTTCCTCGATGAAGAAGTGTTCGACTTTTTGGCCAAGGTGCCGCCGCGCTGGAAGCTGCGCGGTCTGCGCGACAAGGCGCTGTTGCGCGTCGTCGCCGAGCGCTGGCTGCCGCGCTCCATCGCGCGCCGCCGCAAAGCCATGTTCCGCGCTCCCTTCGATAGCTTTCAACTGGAGCATGGCCCGGAGTACGTCGGCCAACTGCTCAGCCCCGAATCGCTGCGCCGCACCGGCTATTTCCAGGCCGAGGCGGTCGAGCATTGGCGCAAGATCGTTTCCGCGTCTGCGCCGCTGGTCGCCGCAGCGGGCGTCGATCGAGATGGGCCTGGTCGGCGTGCTGGCCACGCAGTTATGGCATCACACGTTCATCGACGGCAGCCTGGCCGATTTGCCGTCGCTGGCCTCAGACAAGGGCGGCGAACCGTCGTCAGCACAACGGACATCCACGTCGCGGAGCCGGGGCCTGCGCGTCAGCGCACCGCGTCAACATCGTCGATCGTGGTTCGTAACGGGTGAGGGATCATGGCATCGTATTCGCTGGCGACTCTGTGGTATGAACGACAGCGCTATCTGCCCGGCGTCTTGGCGGTGGCGTTTAGCGCCCTGCTCATCGCCTTGCAGTGCGGCCTGCTGCTGGGTCTGTTCTCGATCACGTCCATCCCCATCGACCACACGCTGCGGATGTGTGGATGGGCGCGCCCGAGGTGCTGTCGGTCGATCTGGGCCGGCCCATCGCCGAGAGCACGCTGGCGCGCATGGGCGTGCAGCCGGAAATCGAACGCTGCGAGACCTTACTTGCAGGGCTTCGCCTTCTGGGCCAAGCCCGAGCGGCGGCAACGAATTGTGCATGGTCATCGGCTCGCGGCTCAGCCCGGATTCGCTGGGCAAAATCGACAGAACTGACGCCGGAACAGTGCGGCATGCTGGCCGAGGAAGGCACCGTCATCATCGACGAATCGGACGTGAAACGGCTGGGCGTCAAGGGCGTCGGCTCGACGGGCGGAGATCTCCGGCCATCCGGTGCGCATTGTCAGTCTGACGCACGGACTGCCGAGCTTGGCCGGGCCTTACGTGCTGTGTTCCATCCCCACGGCCAAAAAACGTCTGCCGGTGCAGCAGGGCCAAACGACGACCTATGTGCTGGGACGCTGCCGAAACGAACAGGATGCGCCCAAGGTGGTCGAAACGCCTCAATCAATACAAGGACGTATCGGCCTTCACGACGCGCGATTTCTCGCGGCGGACGCAGCTGCACTGGCTGCTCAAGACCAAGGCCGGCATCGCCCTGGGCTATGCGGCGGCGCTGGGGCTGCTGGTCGGCGCCGTCGTCACCAGTCAGACGTTGTACGCGGCGACGGTGGCGTCGCTGCGCGAATTCGCCGTGCTGCGCGCCTTGGGCATTCCGCGCTGGCGGATCGCCTTTATGGTCGTGTCTCAGTCGTTTTGGATTGGTATTATAGGAATAGCGTTGGCGCTGCCGGCGGTTTACGGTCTGGCCTGGGCGGCGGATCGTATGATGGGTGTGCCCATCGTCTCGTTGCCGTGGTGGCTGCAAACCTCTGCGGCGGTGGTGACGCTGGGGATGGCTTTGTTCTCGGGTCTGTTCGCGCTGCGCTCGTTGCGGCAGATCGAACCGGCCACGCTGCTACGCTGAGGTTGCACCCGGCAGCTAACGCTGCCGGTTCGCCAGCGAATTGCCGGGTTGGCGAACCGGCAGCGTTAGCTGCCGGGTGGCGTAGATCGCGGCGAAACGGGAATTTCCGAGGAACGGCTGCGATGATTGACGATTCGCTGTCAACGCCGGCCCTGCAAGGCGTGCATCTGTCGCGCAGCTTCGGCCAGGGGAAGACCAAAACGACCGTTCTCCATGACGTGTCGCTGGAACTCTTCTCCGGACAGATCACCCTGCTCATGGGTCCGTCCGGCAGCGGCAAATCGACGCTGTTGGCCATGCTGTCGGGTCTGTTGCGGCCGGACAGCGGACGAGTGATGGCTCTGGGACAAGACCTGTGGTCGCTGTCCGATCAGGAGCGCGAGCGTTTTCGGCTGCGGCACTGCGGTTTCATCTTCCAGGGCTACAATTTATTCAACGCCCTGACGGCTCGGCAGCAATTAGAGATGGTGGTGCGTTGGGGCGAAGGGGCGTCGGCCGGCGATGCTCGCCGCCGCGCCGAGGAAATGCTCGGTCTGCTCGGCATAGCCGAGAAGGCTCATCTGCGGCCGACCGAGTTGTCCGGCGGCGAAAAGCAGCGCGTGGCCATCGGCCGAGCGCTCATCAAGGATCCGAATTTCTGCTTCGCCGATGAGCCGACCAGCGCCCTGGAATGGAAGACCGGCCAGCAGGTCATCGAACTGCTGCGCAGCGCCGCGCACGACCGCGGCGCCACCGTGCTGATCGTCGCCCATGACGCCCGCATCATCGAGTACGTCGATCGCGTCGTCCACATTGAAGACGGCAGTCTGCGGCAGTCAGGATGAGCATGCGATGGTGTTGCATAAACTCAAAGAGGAGAGGTGAGCCATGAAAGCGGAGATCGTCGATCCACCTTCTTCCTTATCCTTAGGTGAGGTGAGCTTTATGGAGCCAATCCATCCCTCCTCCCCGCCGGCGCGGCGTTGGCGTTTGTCGATCCCCGTTTCGCTCGCGGTGATGCTGTTGTTGGCGTCGTTGGTCGTCGCGGGTCTGAGTTTGCGGTCCCACGCCGACCATCCGTCCACGCCCTCGACTGCTGCCACGGCCTCCGCCGATGATTGCGGTTGGAACTCGCTGGGCAGCGTCGATATTAAGGGCGGAATAACAAAACTCTATCCCTTGCAGCCGGGGCGGATCAAGAGCATCGAGGCCAAGAGAATCAACCCGTCAAGGCGGGCGATCCGCTGTTTCACCTGGAAGATACCATACCCGCCAATAAGGTCCGCCAAGCGAAGGCGGACTTGGAGGGCGCTCAAAGGAAATTGGCCATCGCCGAGGCGGAGTTGGACAAGGCGAACGAGGCGATCGGCGCTCAAAAGATCGCCATCGCCGTCGCGCGCAAGAACGTAGAGAAAGCACGTATTTCACGCGACAAGCAGAAAACCTTCTTAAAAGAAGAAGTCTCCGGCAACAGAGAGACGGTGCAGGTCGCGGAAATCACTGTCGATCAGGCCGAGTTGGCAGTGAAAGGCGAAGAAGCGAAGCTCGCTCTCGCGGAGGCCGGCAAACGCATTGCCGAGAAGTACGTCGCCGCCGCGCGGACCAACATCGAGGCCAAGCAAGCTCAGCTCGATGAAGCCCGCAACGCCGTCAAGGAATGCGTCGTCCGCGCCACGGTAGATGGCACGCCGCTGCGCATCCTCATCAATGTTGGCGAGGTGCTGGGCAACAATCCGCGTCAGCCGGCCATCGAGTTCGCCGCCAACCGTCCACTGCTGGTGCGCGCCGAAGTGGTACAGGAATTTGCCGGCCGCGTCCGCAAGGATCAGAGCGTCGTCATCGAGGATCACGTCACCGGCAAGCGATGCGCCCGCGGCAAAGTCGTGAGTATCGCCGGCTGGTACGCGCACCGCCGCACCGTCGCGCCGGAAATGCCGTCCCTCAATAACGACGTTCGCACTCTCGAATGTATCATCGAGATCGAATCGGAGTCAGCGGAAGTGCGCATCGGCCAGCGTGTGCGCGTCCAGTTCCCCGATTGACGGGTCGTTTAGCCGCGACCCGCAGGGGAGCGCGGGCTTCGCGCTCCCCTGCGGGTCGCGGCTAAACGGGGAACGTGTTTTTGGACAACGGCTTATGAACTGCCGTGTCGTGCTGGTGCGTACGCGAATCGCCGCCAACATCGGTGCGGCGGCGCGGGTGATGCGCAACATGGGGCTAGCGGAGTTGGTACTCGTAGCGCCGGAAGCGAGTCCGGCCGATCCGGAAGCGCGGCGGCTGGCGGCGCACGGCGAAGAGGTGCTTGAGCGCTGTCGCCTTGTCGGCGAACTGGGCGAAGCCGTCGCCGATTGCCTTGTCGTCGCCGCCACGTCGGCGCGCGTCGGCGGCTTGACGCGCCGGCAATTCGTCGGCACGCCCGATGAGATCGTTCCGCACTTGATCGAGGCGATGACGAACGGACCCATCGCCCTGGTGTTTGGTCCCGAATCGAGCGGCCTGAGCAACGTCGAGGTAACGCGCTGTCATTACCTCATTCACGTTCCCACCGATCCGGCGTATCCGGTGTTGAACCTGGCGCAGACGGCGGCCATCTGCACGTATGAACTGCGGCGACACTGGCTGCGGCGGACGGCCGCGCCGACGTTGCTGCCGAAGCCCGACGCGCCCGCGCCGTTCGCCGATCAGGAACGCGCCTTCGAGCATCTGCGGCAAGCGCTGGAGGACGTGCATTTTTTGTGGAACGACAAGGCCGATTCGCTGATGCACGCGCTGCGTCATCTGCTCGGCCGAGCCGGGCCGACGCCGATGGAAGTGGACGTGCTGCACGGATTGGCCCGACAACTGCGCTGGTTTGCCCGTAACCGCGGTTCCTCGGAGCCGGAAGCGTAAGTGACGGAATCCAACGCGAAACATATAATGCACCCTCGTTGGCAATGCCGAGTTTACTCTGCTAAGATATTTCTTACGTCCTCCTTCTTGAGAGTAACACAGCATGATGTGGATCTTGCCTCGTTCGCGCCGCGTTGTCATCGGCCTGCTCGTCGTGCTGATGGTCCTGCCGCTCGGTTGCAAAAAGGAAGAAGAGCCGCCGGCGGAAGAAGAACACGCCGCTCCGGTCAAGTGGGAGGCGGCGGAAAAGGCCGATCTCGAAGAATGGACCGAACTGCTCGGCATCACGCAGCCCTTGCCCCATCGCATCGCCCGCATCAGCGCCCCCGTCGAAGGGCACGTCCTGAGCGTGCTGTCTTCGGACGGCGGTAAAGCTATCGTCGAAGGGCAGCGCGTCGAAAAGGGACAAGTTCTCGTTCGTCTGGACGACCGCGTCTTGCGGGCCAACCGCGAGAAACTGTTGGTCTCCGATCCCGAACTGCAAGAACAAATCAAACAGGCCGAGCATGTTGTGGAATTGGCCCGCATCGAAATCGAGCGTCTGGAACGCTTGCAACACAATAGCGGCACATCCGTGCCGCTGGTGACGCGCCTGGAGATAGACAAGGCGCGGCTATCGCTCAAGGACGCCGAATCGAAGTATAAGGGCATTCGGGCCAAGGAAAATGTCGCCAACGCCGAGTTGAAAGCGCTCGATGAACAGCTGTCGCTGTACACGCTGCGGGTGCCCCTCGCCGGACAACTCGGCATGGTTCATGCCGTGGTCGGGACAGACGTTGCCCATCGGCACCACTGTCGCCGAAGTCGTCAACCTCGATGAGATTGACGTGCTTTGTTTCGTGCCCGCCAATGCCGTGAACCGTCTCAAGCTCGATCAGGTAGTTCACATCGAAGAGAACGGCGAAGCGATTACCGATGCCGTCAAACTGGAGCAGGGACGTATCGTCTTCATCGCCGAGCAGGCGCAGGCGGAGACCGGCACCATCGCCGTCAAGGCGCGCTTTCCCAACCAACATCGCAAACTGCGCGGCAATACCCTTCTCCGCGTCCGCGTGTTGACCGAGAAGAAGACCGATTGCATGACCATCCCCGAAGCCGCCTTGTTGGAAGATCAAGAGGAGCCGGCCGTTCTCATCGTCGAGACCGAGAAGAAGAAGGACAAGGACGGCAAGGAGGAGGAAGAGCATCACGTTCGCAAGTTGGAGGCCAAGCTCGGTCTGCGCGACCGCGATAAGCACCGCGTCGAAATCCTCGGCTTGGTCGAAGTGGAGGAAGAAAAGAAGAAGGCGGTGCCGCTGGAGAAAGACACGTTGTTTGTCGTCGAGGGCGGTCACGGATTGGAAGACAAGGATCTGGTGAAGCTCAAGGAAGAAGAGCATGAGGAACACAAGGACGACAAGAAAGATAAGAAAGAAGAGCATGAAGAACACAAGGACGACAAGAAAGACGAGAAATAAATTCGTTTAGCCGCGAGCCGTAGGCGAGCGCGGTCTGCCCGCGCTCGCCTACGGCTCGCGGCTAAACGAAGACGTATTGGGGATTATTATCGTGTTCAATCTGGCCTCCTACGCTCGTCACTACTTCGGCGCCATTTTGCTCAGCGCCCTGCTGTTGACGCTCGGCGGTATCTACAGCGCCACGCGCATGCCCAGCGCCGTCTATCCCGAAGTGACGTTTCCGCGCATCAGCGTCATCGCGCGCAAGCCCGGCTTGGACGTGCCGAACATGCAGGTCAAGGTGACGGTGCCGCTGGAGGAAGCGGTGGCCACGGTCATCGGCATCGCTCAGGTGCGCTCCAAAACCATCCGCGGCGCCAGCGAACTCTCGCTGGAATTTCAATCCCGGCGTCAACATGCTGCAAGCGGAGCAGTTCACCTGGAACCGCCTCGGCACCGTGCGCTCGAAACTGCCGCCCGACGTGGAGTTGGCCGTCGAACGCATGACGCCGTCGGTCTTTCCCCATTCTGTCGCTGGTGCTGACCGGCGGCGACAGCCCCGCTCAGCTCGCGCGACTTCGCCTATTTCCAACTCGCGCCGCACATCAAGAACATTGCCGATGTCCTTTATGCCAATGTGGCCGGCGGCGACCTCCGCGAAATCGACGTCGAGCCGAGGCCGGAAGCCTTGTTGGCGGCCGGGCTGTCCGCCGCCGATCTCGCCGATCAGATCGCCAAGGTGCATCGTTTGCAGCCGGTCGGACGCATCGAACGGCCGCCCTTCGCTTACCAGGTCATCGTCAACACTCAGAGCGAGACGGCCCGCGACATCGGCAATCTCGTCATCACGGCCAAAAATAATCAACCCCTGCTCGTCAGCGAGTTGGCCGACGTGCGCATCGGCCGGCAGGACCGCGTGCTGTCGATCGGCTACGAAGAGAAAGACGCCGTCGTCATCACCGTGTTCCGCAGTCCCGGCGGCAACACCATCAACGTCTCGCAAGCCGTCCACGATCTGCTCGGCCAAATGGAGCGCGAACACCGCATCCCGCACAACGTCCATCCCAAAATCGTCTACGATCAGGCGACGTTCGTGCGCACCGCCGTCGAGAACGTGCGCGACGCCATCCTCATCGGCGGTTTGTTCAGCATCCTTATTCTGATGGCCTTTTTGCGCAGCTGGCGGGCCACGCTGATTTCGGCGTTGGCCATTCCGACGACGTTGGCGATCACGTTTCTGTTTTTGCACTGGGCCGGCGAGACGCTCAACTTGATGTCGCTGGGCGGATTGGCCGTGGCCATCGGACTCATCATCGACGATACCGTCGTCGTCATCGAGAACATCGCGCGACACCTGGAAGAAGAAGGCGACGGTGACAGCCCGGTGTCATCGTTGGTGATCGATCCCGTAGGCGCGGCGTCGAAGGAAATCACGGGCGCCGTCGTCGGCTCGACGCTGACAACGGTGCTGGTGTTTTTGCCGTTGGCGTTCATCGTCGGCGTCTACGGCCAATTCTTCGCCTCGCTCAGTTGGGCGTTATCGATTGCCGTACTCGTGTCCATGGTCATCAGCTTGACGTTGATTCCGGTGTTCGCGGCCAAGTTCTTGGCCGGCCGGCCGATGCCGCCGCCGGGACCGATCTACCGCGCCATGGCTTGGCTCTACGAACTGGTTCTCGGCGTGGCGCTGCGTCTGCCGTGGCTGACGTTGACGGCCTCCGTCGCCGCCGTCGGCGTCGGCGTCGTGCTGTACACCGGCATCCCCGATCATCGGCCCGCCGAACAGGAAGGCAAAGAGCGGCCGCCATTCGTCCAGCCGCTGAAAACCGGCCTCATGCCGGCGATGGACGAAGGCGCGTTCGTCGTCGATTACTTTGCCCCCTCGGGCACGCCGTTGGCCGAGACGGAGCAAAAAGCCAAGGTCATCGAAGAAGTTCTCTCCGAGAATCCTGACGTGGAGGCGTTCGTTCGCCGCACCGGCGCCGAACTGGGTCTGTTCGCCACGGCCACCAATCGGGGCGACATTCAAGTGGTGCTGCGTCCTGCCGAGGATGATCTCCTCAGCTTGCTGCGCAAGCCGGTTCGTCCGAAGTTCGAGAAAATTGAAAAAGAGATGAGGAGGCCGGCAAGCAAGAAGCGGCCCGCAAGTTCGGCCCTCGCTTCACGGAGGAGCAGGCTCGCCGAGGGCAAAGCCTATATCCGCCGCAAATATCGCCGTCGTTCGATGGAAGAAGTCGGCAAGGAGATTCAAGGCGAGAGTTGGAGGAGAAATTCACCGAGCATCAACTCAAGATCGAGACGATTCCGCATCATCACCGACGAACTGAACGATCTCTCCGGCGCCAACAAGCCGGTCGAGGTGAAGCTGTTCGGGCCGGATTATCACGAGCTGGACGAATTGGCCGAGAAAGTCGGCAAGATCCTCAAGGAACTGAAGAATACGAACAAGAGCATCCACGACATCGACGAAGCGGTTTACGCCGGCAATCCCGATCTCCGGTGAAAATCGACGGCGTGCGGGCGGCGCGTTTCGGTCTGACGCCGGAAGAGGTGGAGCGGCAGTTGAACGCCATGTTCTTCGGCCAAGTGGCGACGCAGGTGCGCGAGTCGGCCCTGCGTGTCACCGACGTGCGCGTTCGCTATCCCGACTCCTATCGCTTCGGCACGGAACGCTTCGATCCGCAGCGCGTGCTGAATCAATGGCTGCTGATACCGGAGGACGCGCCGTCGCTGCCGGGCATGTCGCCGTCGCTGGGCCACACGGCCGGTCTGGGCCGCGTGGTGCCGCTGTACGCACTAGCCGAGATCAAACGCAAACGCACCACCGATGAGCAATGGCGCGAGAATCAGCGGCCGGTGCATTACGTCACGGCCGAATTGGACGAAGAAAAGGGCGGCGACCTCGGCGCCGTGGTCCGCGACATCCGCCGAGAAAATGCAGCACATTCGGCTGGCGCCGGGCTACAGTTGGAAGATAGGCGGTCATTATCTCCAGCAGAAGGCCGCCTTCAAGAGCTTCGCCATCGTCACCATCGTCGCCGTATTGTTGGTGTACATCATGCTCGTCTTCCAATTCCGTTCGGTGATACTGCCGCTGCTGATATTCCTGACGCAGCCCTTGTCGCTGGTCAGCGGTCTATTCGCCCTGTGGATCACCGGCACGCCGCTCAACGTGTCCAGCTACATGGGCGCCATTCTGCTGATTGGTCTGGACATGAAGAACGGCATTTTGTTAGTGGAGTACATCCAGCAGCTCCGCCGCGAGGGCATGGAACTGCGGCCGGCGCTCTTGTTGGCAGGACGGACGCGGTTTCGACCAATCCTTATGACGAGCCTGGCGGCGATTCTGGGATTGGCGCCGTTGGCGCTGGGCATCGGACCAGGCGCGCAGATGCAGCAGCCGTTGGCGATCATGGTCATCGGCGGCATCACGGCGAACATGCTGTTTACGCGCATGATTATTCCGGTGGGCTATCTGGTGCTGGAGCGCCGCCGCGAACAAAAACCCCTAACGACCTCTCTCGTTTAGCCGCGACCCAAAGGGGAGCGCTCGCGCTCCCCTTCGGGTCGCGGCTAAACGAAAAACTCTACACCACTTCGGAAAGCGCTGTAACTACGCCATTCTTGCTCTTGCTTTGTGAGGCAAAGTTATTTATACTACTTCGCATGACGAACCCTCACAAGCTCACGGGAGTTGTCCCGGACGGATCGACGGAGCGCCGCTTGCCCGCCGGGAAGCGGCGCGGAAGGCGTTTGCCGTGGACGCTGCTGGCGCTGTTCGTGCCCGGCACGTTGTTCGTGATTGGCCTTTTCCTGCTGCGCGGCGATCGGCGCTTTGCCTGGCTGGCGCGGCCGAGTGCCTACCCTTGGGAGTTGTGGCTCATGGGTGTCTGCGGCGCGATTGCCACGACGGCAGGGCTGGCCGATTGGCGCTATCATCGCTGTGGCGCGGCGGCGATTGGCGGAGCCGAGCATCGCAGCGAGTTGATCGCGCTGGCCGGCGGCGGCGTACCGTTGTTCGTGTTGATGTCGATGGCTTCGCTGCTGTCGCGGCCGGCGCTGCTGCTGATTCCGGTGCTGATCGTCGTGCTGTTCACCACGGTGATGATCTGCTACGACGAGTTCGTTTTCCATCGCAAGCGTTGCGGCCGCTACGAAACGATGCTGCATCGCTTGCTGGTCTTCGGCAATGGGATGGCGTGGCTGGCGTGGATGCACTGGTGCTTTGTCCGCGAGCGTTTTCATGGCTGAACGTATTTCCGCCGCGCTGCTGCTGCGTCAGGCCGCGGTCGTCTTCGATGCGCCGGCCAACCGGCTGGCCGAGTCGGCCCCGCGAGCCTGGCGAGGAGGATTCGCTTCCGGCGGCGTCTGGATGCGCTTGGCCCTGGAACACCTGCGCGGACAACCGCTCGCCGGCACGACCGCCAACCTCCATCGATTGGGTCTGCTCAAGTACGGCTTGGCCTGCGCCGCCGCGCTCTCCTGGATCTCGCTGACAATAAGGTGTCATCGGCCCCTACTGGCCGTGTTGAGCGTGTTGGTGTTCTACGCGGTCGAGGCGCAGATGGTGTTTCTCTTCCCGCTGGCCCTCGACGGCAACGCCCACCCCTTTCGCGCGGCGCGGTGCTGGACGTGCCGCGCGGGCGGCACTCTGGCGGTGATGGCGATTGTCCTCCCTTTGGCCGCGACCATGTTGTTCGGCGGATTGCTGGGGCGCGGCTTCGTCCGTTCGTGGTGCCTCGGCTGCCTGGCCGTATGCCTCTGGTACGAACATCTTCGCCGACCGATCCAGCCCTTGAGGATGTGATGGCTCTCGTCCTGTCTCCTCCGCGCCGCGCCGGATTGGAGTTCGGCGCCTTTCGTCTGCCCGGCGTGCGCCATGAACGCATCATCTGGCACCTTCGACATCCGCTTCGTCTGCTGTACGCTAGCGATCTCCACCTGGGACACTGGTGGACGGCGCGCGTAGCCGAGCATCTTGTCCTTCTCGCTCGGCAGACTTCCCCCGACCTCATTCTTCTGGGCGGTGATCTCGTCGATAGCGCCGATGCTCTGGAACCGCTGTGCGCCATGCTGCGAACCCTGACGGCGATTGCTCCGGTCCACGCTATCGCCGGCAATCACGATCATCGCGCCGGCCTCGCCGCTGTCCGCGATACCGTGAGGAGGGCCGGTGCGCACTGGCTGCCCGATGGTCCGCTGACAAAACCCGTAATCATCGACGCCGAACTTTCGCCAGCCTCTTCCCTTGCTCCGCGCATTCTCTGCGCCCACGCTCCCTCCGTCTTCCCCGCCGCCGTGGACGCGGGCTATCGCCTGGTGCTGGCCGGCCACCTGCACGGCGGCCAGTGCGTGCTGGCGACGCGACGCGGGCAACAGTACCCCGCCGCTTGGTTCCATCGCTGGCACGGCCTGCGCTTCCGTCACGGCGACGCCGATTTACTCGTCAGCCGAGGAATGGCCGACACCTTTCCCTTTCGCTTCAATTGTCCTCGTGAAGTTTTGCTTTGCGAAATTGTCTGAATGGCCCGGCGTGCTGGAATTGACACGCCGAACGCACTTACTACAATCCATGTCTCACCCGTTGATGCACTTTCTTGCTGAGTCTAACGAGAAGGCGACAACCGTGTCCGCACCACAAGATTCGTTTGAGGCCGCCCGCTTGGAGAAACTACATGCCATCGCGGCGCTCGGCGTCGATCCGTGGGGCGGCCGTTTCGATGGCCAACAGTCCATCGCCGCCGTCCTCGCGCTGCCGGCCGACGTGCCGGAAGCGGAGCGGCCGCACGTCCGCATCGCCGGACGCATCGTCAGCCGCCGCGAAGGCGGCAAGGTTCATTTTCTCGATCTCAAGGATTGGTCCGGCACGCCGACTCTCCGCGAGATCAAGGGCGAACGTGAAGGAGATGTGGAGCAAGTTGCCGATTTGACCAGCCGCATTCAGGTTATGGTGGGACAGAGGCAGGTTGGCGACGCTGGCTGGCGGTTGGCGCAGCAACTCGACCTTGGCGATTTGCTCGGCGTGGATGGCACGTTTGGCAAGACGAAGCGCGGCGAACCGACCGTCTTCGCCGACAAGCTGACGTTTCTCGGCAAGTCGCTCTTGCCGCATCCGGATAAGTTCGCCGGCCTGCACGATTTGGAGTATCGGCTACGGCACCGCTATCTCGATTTGACGCACAATCCGGAGACGCTCGACCGGGCCCGCAAGCGCATCTTGATTATGCGGACCATGCGGCGCTTTCTCGATGATCGCGGCTATTGGGAGGTGGAGACGCCGACGCTGCACGCCGTTGCCGGCGGTGCCGCGGCGCGGCCGTTCATCACGCATCACAACACGCTGGACATCGATTTGTATTTGCGCATCGCTCTGGAATTGCATTTGAAGCGCTTGTTGGTTGGCGGCATTGAGAAAGTGTATGAAATTGGCCGCGTGTTCCGCAATGAGGGCATTAGCCCGCGGCACAATCCCGAATTTACCATGATGGAGTTATATCAGGCATACGGCGATTACAACTCCATGATGGATCTGACGGAAGAGTTGATCGTCGCCTGTGTGCGTTCGCTCGGCGGCGGCATGCAACTGCCTTTTGGCGAACATACCATTGATTTCACTCCGCCGTGGCAGCGCAAGAGCTATGCCGAGTTGTTCGAGCAGTACGTCGGCGTACCGATGAGCGAAGCCGACGCTGTCCGCCGCGTCGCCGAGCAGAAAGGTTTTCCGACCGCCGGCAAGGATACGGCCGTGATTGTGCATCATCTGTTCGAGGAACACGTTGAGGACAAACTGATCGGCCCCGTATTCGTGTACGATTATCCCGCTCCGCTTTGTCCGTTAACCAAGCGAAAACGCGATAATCCCAACATCGCCGAGCGTTTTGAGTTGTACATGCGCGGTATGGAGCTGGCCAACGCCTACACGGAACTGAACGATCCGATCACGCAGGAAGAGACGTTTCGCGTGCAGTTGGCCGGAATGCCGGAGGACGAATCGATGGCGAAGATGGATGAAGATTTCATCCGCGCCCTGCGTCACGGCATGCCGCCGGCCGGCGGACTCGGCGTCGGCATTGATCGCTTGGTTATGCTGCTGACCAACACGCAGACGATCCGCGATGTCATCCTGTTTCCCTTGCTTCGCCCGGAGAAGAAATGAATCACCACGGAACACACGGAAAACACGGAAAAAAGACAAAAAATAGACAACCGTTGTCCTATCGGATGAGATTCGGTTAATTAATAAGTATTTTCTTTTTCCGTGTTTTCCGTGTGTTCCGTGGTGTAAGGTTTTTTTGAGGTGAGACGTGTATAAACTGCTGCTGTGCTGGCGATATTTGTTGACGCGCTATCTGGCTCTGGTGTGCATCATCAGCGTCATGCTCGGCGTGGCCACGCTCATTGTCGTCAATAGCGTGATGGCCGGCTTCAGCACCAAGCTGCGCGAACGGTTGCACGGCCTGCTGTCCGACATTGTCGTCGAAGCGCGCGACTTCCAGGGCTTTGCCAATCCCGAAGGCAAGATGGCCCTCATTGAGTCGGACCCCGAACTCAGCAAGCGCATCGAGGCCATGACGCCGACGCTGGAATGTGTTTTTCCATTGGCGGCAAAACAATGGTCAATTTCGTTTGCTCATAAGCAACAAGATATAGAAACAACGCTCGAAAAAGTTGAACAAGCGTTATACGCCCTAAAGATGTCCCAACCCCAGACGGTCCTGCAAGTATAAATGTCGGCGCCGACTCCTAATAAAACCTGAGTGGCACTTCTCAGGGCACGAGGCGATGTATATGACTAAAAGCCGAGTTTTGCAAAAACTTCGCTGCGGCGGATTTGTACGCGTCGCTGCGATTGGCAGAGTGGCAGAGCCATGGTTGACTGAGCTCGTAGGACGACTCGGATTTGATGTGATGTGGTTTGACATGGAGCACCGAGCATTCGGGTACGAAGCAATTGATCCGCTCTCCGGCTGCCGGGCGACGGGCATGGATTTGATGGTGCGGGTATTGAAAACAGGTTATTCCAGCCCCATGCGTTGTCTAGAATTTGGCGCCAACGGTTTGATGGTCCCGCACATTCGCAGCGTAGAAGAAGCGCGACAATGGGTCGAATGGTGCCGTTATCCACCAATAGGCAGGCGCGGATTCGACGGTTCCGGGCGTCTATGCGGACTATATGCTGGTTGACCCTATAGCACATATGCAGCACGCCAACACAGAAACTTTTCTTGCTCTTCAGATTGAGGACCGCGAGGCAGTCGAATGTGTGGAAGACATTGCTGCCTTGGAAAGCGTCGACCTGCTTTTTGTAGGGCCCGCAGATCTCACGATCAGCTACGGAGTACCATTTCAGTTCGAGCATCGCAGCGTTGAATCGGCTATCGATCGCGTGGCGAATGCTGTCGCCAAATTTGGTAAGTGGTGGGGAACGGCAACTGGCACCCCGGAAGGAGCGCAAAAAGCCCTGAACCGTGGCGCACGTATGATTACATGTGGAAGTGACCATGGATTGCTGGTACGAGGTTTTCAAGGTGTGGCACAAGAATTTGCGAATTTGAAAGTTTGATCGTTTACATCGATTAAATATTGACGGACTTCGGAACAACATTTCCTTGATCGACGTTCATAGCCATGCTTTTCGTTATCCTGATCATTTTTCCGAAACTTTTCGGGAACAAGCGCGGCGTGCCCGAAATGCGGAAGTCGATCTGACCGTGCGCTGGAGTGAATACAGCGCGACCGCCGGCGACTGTGACCAAACAGTTGTGTTCGGAGGCAAAGCAAAACTGTCTGGCTTCTGGGTCCCCGATAAATATGTTGCCGACTATGTCAGTCAACATCGAGAGAAACTTGTTGGATTTTTATCGGTCGATCCTACCCAGTCAGGATGGCGTGAGGAACTCGTTGAAGGCCATCAGCACTTAAGACTAAAGGGCATAAAACTTCTTCCGATGTACGCGGGCTTCACACCCAGTCAACCGGAACTTGATTATCTGTGGCAGTATGCAACAAAACACAATCTTCCCGTCCTGCTACACACCGGAACCACCTTCGTTCAGCAAGCACCGCTGGTACATACGCTTCCACGACATCTCGATGATGTGGCTATTCGTTTTCCCGAGGTGAAAATAATCCTGGCCCACCTCTCGCATCCTTATGAAGGAGAGTGTGTGGTCACGATCCGCAAGCATCCGAATGTCTATGCCGACTGCTCAGCCTTGCACTACCGGCCGTTCCAGCTCTACAACTCCCTGATGCTCGTGCAGGAGTACGGTGTGTGGAACAAAATTCTCTTTGGCAGTGATTATCCGTTTACCACCGTCGACGCCAGTGTAGACGGTATCCGAAAGCTGAACACCATGCTTGAAGGCACTTCGTTGCCAAGGTTGGATATGGAACAAATGGAGCAAATGTTTCAACGCGATTCTCTGCGGCTGTTAGGCATCGAGAACTAAGTATTTTGGAGAAGAAATGCGATTCATCAATTCCCGCAAAGATTTTCCTTTCAGCGATGCAGTAATTTACAGCGGCCGAGTGCTCGAAACTACATTGACCCGATACCTCCCGGCACAAAGCAGCCGATCGCAGGTGGCATACAGGCAGAAATGCGCGAGATTTTTCGACAATTAGACACCATCCTGGCGAAAGCTGGGGCACAAAAAACCTCAATCGCTTCAGCACGCCTTTATCTGCAGGACATTGTCCGTGACATTGCTGCAGTCAATCAGGTCTGGGTCGAGTATTTCAGCTCACATCCGCCAAGCCGCAGAGCATACGGGGTGGATCTTCAGGTTGGAATGCTTGTAGAGGCCAGTTTCGTGGCAGAGCTGCCTGTAGAAGGAAATCACTGAACACTCATGAAAATCCCTCCGCTAGAGCGAGACCAAGCGCCAGAATCAGCCCGGCCTATTTACGATAGGCTGCAGCAAACTGTCGGCAGGGTCATGAATTTCTGGAAGGTCCTCGCTCACAAGCCGGACGTTTTACGAACTTTTATGGACTTCGACTCTGCGGTTTGGGCTCCAGGCGCGCTCTCTCTGAAAATCAAAGAACTGGTCTATCTTCGCGCGTCGATCATGAATGGTTGCCAGTATTCGATCCTCGCACATACCAGGGCATCGAAAGGTCAGGGAACCACAGATGAGCAGGTCTGCGCCCTACAAAACCATAGCAGCGATTGGAATGTATTTACGATAGAAGAACGCGCAGCCATAGGCTTTGCTGAAAGGCTTACCGCCCGCCCTGGATCTGTAAAGCAAGAAGAAGTTGACGAACTGGCAAATTGTTTTAACGCGGAGCAAATCATGGAGCTCGTTCTCATCATCGGAATGGTCAACCTCACGAATCGCTTCCACCAAGGATTGCAGACGCCGCCGGACCCATAGCGCGCGACGAAATGTTAGCTCATAGATCTTGCATTCTTCACCAAGCTGAGCATCGATGAACCGATTGTCGGGTTGATTGGCCTTGGATTAATCGCAGAACCGATGGCATGCAACTTATGGAAGGCACGCTCGCTTATTTAGAGGAACCGCACCATCCAAAGCCGACGAATTGGTGCGTGACGGTGCAACTTTGGCAGCCAATCCACGAGAACCGGGGTACAGGCAGGGGTGCTGATCACCATCATCGGCGACCCCCAAGCGTTTGAAGGAGTCGTGTTTGCGCACGGGTACACTTGAAGGACTGCTTAGAGGCAGTATTTTTGTCGATTCCTGTACCATTCCCCGGAGCTCGCGGTGCGCGAAGCTGCTGCCTGCGCAGACTACGTTTAGATTTTCTTGACGCGTCGGTAACTGGCGGCACATGGAGAGCCAAAAAGGGGAGCTAGTCTGGATCGGGACAGATCATGAAACTAACAATGAATCTGATTCTGGCGCTGCAGGTAAATGCTAGCCGAAGGCCATGCCCTGGTGGACGCGGCGGGTGTTAAGGACCAGTCGCTTACTCGAAGTGCTGCAATCACCATTCGATTGATAGACGAAGACGTTCAGAAACGAGTGCCACTGCCGTCTGGATCGGCCGCCTTTTTGACACACAGTCCGGTGAAAACTTGGCGAAAGATGATCCGATGTCGCTGCGGCCCGCTTTTGGAACAATTTCCATAGTTTAGAACAATGATACGCGGAGCAGATCGGCCCCACGATAGTTGAGTTAAATTACAGACATGATATTTCACAGTCATCTTTCGTTCGCGATAGAGTCAGGGTTCTTGAAAGGATCCCCGCTCAATCGTGAATTCATCGCATGTGAGGAAATTGCGGCGAAGAAATGGAATCTCCTCAAGGAAGACGTCCCTTTACCAGCGGCGGTGATACGATCGTCCGCGCTGCAACACAATAGCGATTTGATGAGCAGGTTTCTCAAAGCAACAGGCGCCTCGTTATGCCCCCATGCGAAGACAACGATGAGCCCTAGCTTGTTTGATTTTCAAATGCAAGCGGGAGCTTGGGGCCTTACTGTGGCTACTACGCAACAGCTGTTCGTAGCACGACGCTTCGGTTGTCCACGAATTATTTTCGCGAACCAACTGGTGGGCAAAGCCGCGATAGATTATGTCGTAAGCGAATTAAATAGCGACCCGGAGCTTGATTTCTACTGCTTAGTCGATTCAGTAGAGGGTGTTCAGCACTTGCTAAAAGGCTTAGCCCATTATGAGCTGAAGCGCCCCTTACAGGTGCTTTTAGAACTGGGGGCTTCGGGTTTTCGCTGCGGATGTCGAACCAGAGAAGATGCGATCTGCGTAGCTCGTGCTGTCGCCAACAGCGGTTCTAAGCTGGCGCTAAGGGGTTTAGAAACATTTGAAGGCCTGTTCCAATTTAGAAGCGGAACTCATAATTCTGTTCTGCAATTGATAGAGTTCCTGCTAGAAGTCGCTCGGATTTTTGATGACGAGGCTCTGTTCTCCGCTGGCGAAGTCATACTGTCAGCAGGTGGTTCCTGCTATTTTGATATTGTCGCGGATGTGCTTCAATCGGCTCGCCTTTCAAAACCTTTTCGCGTGGTGTTAAGAAGTGGGTGTTATTTGATTCACGATTCTGGCCATTATTCGCGGTGTGAAGAGGAACGAAATAGACGTCGCCTTGACAATGGCGACGAGCTGTTTCACGCAGAGCCTGCTTTGGAAGTCTGGGCCTATGTGCAATCCATCCCGGAGCCAATGCTCGCCATTCTAACTGCCGGAAAACGTGACTGTGGCTACGACGCAGGATTACCTGTTCCTATCAAATGGTTCCGGGTTGGCCTACACAAAGCGCCCGCACCTCTGAAATCTGGCTATGTTGTAAGAGGGCTCAACGATCAGCATGCTCAACTTACCACCCCGCCCCACCATACGCTGCGGATCGGGGATATGGTTGCGCTTGGAATCTCACATCCATGTACGACCTTCGACAAATGGAGGCGCGTAATGGTTGTTGACGATGAGTATAACGTGACCTCCGCTATTGAATCTTTTTTCTAAAGTAATAGGCTGCGCCAAATGCAAATCTCTTATCACCTAGAATGTGAGTTCTCTTTAACCTGCCCCCTAGGCAGCATCAAGAACACGTAAAGCCCCCGACCGTTGGGGCGCCTCAGTTCCTGCACCATCATCTGACGTACAAAAGTCACAGAGAGTTCCTCCTCTGCCACACAAACTAGATCAGATCGCCTCCACCATCGACCCAGCAACACGCGAAGGCCTCCGCCGCGAAGAGGATACACTGCTCGGGAGACGGCACAAGTGTGCCCCGGCTCGGAGTCTGCAAGACTCCGACCGCATCGTCCTTGCCCCCAGGTGAAGTTGAAAGCGGCCTGCAAATTACTGATTTGCGCCTCGACGATATCGGCGGAAGTTGCAGCTACTTGTGTGCTCTGAGCTTTCGCCAGCACGTTGGCCGGGGCGCTCAGCGGGTACCCGTCGGCAATATTTGCCGCGCGTTCTTCTTGTGACTGTGAACTCATCGAATGCCAATTATCGCACACGCCTTACAGGTCGACGCGATGTTGCAGCTGGATTCTTAAGTGCTGATGCAAGGCTTCTGGAGTCTG
Organism: uncultured Planctomycetota bacterium; assembly: GCA_963835245.1. GTDB lineage: Bacteria > Planctomycetota > Planctomycetia > Gemmatales > Gemmataceae > JAJPHU01. Next base: position 8,535 of record CAWIEZ010000007.1, on the reverse strand, counting down.
CCTCGCACACCGCACCGCCAAAATGCGCAGAAAGGCATCTCGGAGGCTCGCGTCTGACTCAACTTCCCTCTGGAAATGCTTCCAGCACGATGAAAGCGCTTCGGTCAAAAAAGCCGCCAGATCGTGGCGGTGCCAGTCGCTATCCGAAAGGGAACCACAGTACCTGCCAGCTGCTTAATTCCCTGCGGTAGCAATAAGCGCATTACGGTGGCACGACGATCCGCACCGCGAGCGTCAACCACATGAACCGATAACTTCCGCTTCCCGTGATCAGCCTTACCTGTATGAAACGAGCAACGAACGGATGTTGCGCGCTTCTTCCACAGCAAGGGATAGTAACCTAACTTCGACCTGGCGAACGGGCGTGACATTGGGATCTCCAGGACGTTGGTAGAGGAGGAACTGTCGAAGCGGGGAGGAGAGGGACCCGAGCGTGAATCCGGTCAGAAGTTCCCGGCCTCTTTTGTGCTCTAACCAAACAACCCACAACGATGCGCGAATTTCTCGAGCTCCTGCGCCATAACCGCAACTATCGCTACACCTGGATGGGCCAGGTGGTCAGCGAGATCGGCGACAATTTCAACAACATCGCCGTGTTCGCGCTGGCCATGGAGCTCACGCATTCCGGCCTGGTGATCATGGGCATCATGCTTTCGCGCGCCATTCCCGCCATCACCATAGGTCCTCTGGCCGGCGTCCTGCTCGACCGGTTTGACCGCAAGAAAATCATGATCGCCAGCGACCTGATGCGCGCGGTTGTAGCTCTCGGATTCATCGTGGCGCTGCGGGAGCATCAGGTATGGCTGCTCTATGCCTTCAGCGCTTTGCTCATGGTCGCTTCGCCATTTTTTACCGCCGGACGCTCGGCCATCTTGCCTACCATTGCGAACAAGGACGAAATTCATACCGCGAATTCGCTGACCCAAACCACGCAGTGGACCAATCTCACCGTGGGAACGTTCCTCGGCGCCACGATCGTGGGCATCGGCTACGAATGGGCTTTTGTGTTCAACGCGCTTTCGTTTGTATTCTCGGCCTGGGCCATCTCGAACTTGCGGCCGCCCAAAGGCAAGCAGTTTCGCGCTGAGAATCGCAAATTTGAACGAAACGGAAGTCGTTCGGCCATGGCATGAATATCGCGAAGGGTTGCGCTACATGCGCTCGGTACCTCTGGTTTTGGCGATTGCGCTGCTCGCCGTGGGTTGGGCCACCGGAGGCGGCGCCGCGCAAATACTATTCACGTTGTTTGGCGAAGTTGTTTTCAATCGCGGCGCTGCCGGAATCGGCACCATCTGGGGATGCGCCGGCCTGGGCCTTCTCATCGGCGGTCGTTTGCGAATTGGCTCGGGAGCCGGCTTTCGTTCGAAGAACTACAAGCTGGCGGTCTTTATCGACTACGTGGTGCATGGCGGGGCCTACGTGCTGTTCAGCCGCATGCAGCGGTTCGAGCTGGCGCTGCTGTTCATTCTTTGGTTTCGCGCGCGGCCATGGCCATGAATTCCGTCCTGAATTATTCCTACATGCTCAAAGCTGTTTCCGACCAATATCGCGGCCGCGTTTTCTCGACCATCGAGACTCTTACCTGGACCATGATGATGCTCTCCATGATGGGCGCGGGAATCGCCTCCACGCACTACAGCCCGCGAACCATCGGAACCGTTGCCGGATTGCTGAGTTCCACCACCGCCATTTTCTGGGGTTGGGCCAACTGGTCGGGCCGCCTGCCCTGCCCGAAGCCTGCGGCGTGGAAATGGACGAAGTGGAGATCCACGGCGACCCCGTGACATAGAGCCTCGCCTCCTGTCGGATCGTTTTCGACGCCAGCGAGAAGTGTGATTCTTTTAGCTGACGCACGCAATCTAATCCCGTGTGTAGAAATTTGCATCCAGGAGCTCAAACTATGACGAAGTCTACCCGGGCCTATCTTCCCGCAGGGGCCTAGCGATGTACTTCTGGCTTCGGGGAATCTGCTGCAATCAAAACAAATGTTCCAGGACTCGCGTGACATTTGTGTGCGCACCGGCAATCGTATCCGAGAAGCCGAAGCGACGTCCGGGTTGAGCCGAGTAATGATGACCGAAGGCAATATGAATACTGCACTCGACACCGCGAGAGAAGCCAATGATATTTTTTCCGCCACCGGCGAACTGTTGGACGGGGCAAATATGGACCTGCAGATGGCGACAATACTTTTAGAGCAGGGTGACGTTCCAGGCGACGTGAATCTAGCCTCTAATGCGAACTGTCATCCTCGGCCTGATCGAACTTGCGGAGCACGAAAACGTAGCAGCATCTGCCCCGGTTTGCCGTCATATCTTTGAATGGGCCGCCTTGATCTGCTACGGGAGCAAGAGGCTGCAGGATGCATTCAGCGCCAACGATTGGAAAAAGGCGTGGGACTTGATGAGAAAAGTCGCGTATGGCAGCTTTTGGATCAAAAGCCACGGAGGAAAATACGCTGATAATCCGCCCGTAAGTCCTCCTATACAAATTCCTGTTCCTGTTTATATTCCCGAAGCGGTCACAGAGTACGAAGGCCTATCAATCGCAGCGCGGGCTGAAACCAGAAGCTCGCGAAAGCTATAGCTTCCTGTGCGATTTCGGCGACGCGAACGGATCGTGTCTAATACTCTTTCACCGATATGAATCGGATGGCGCGGTCAGCTTCGGGGAGCCTGATTTGGATTCACAGGAGTTTTTCTGCCATTCGTGAACGTCTGCCTGATTTATCTTTTGACCTTTATTAAAGCGATGCTGGAAGTGGCGAGTGATACCGAGGTTCTGCCTGGAATAGATTTGGCGCTGGACACGTTGATCCGATTGGCCCCGGCTCATTTGATGGGTTCTGTTCCGGCGTAGCGGACTTTGAACCGGAACTTATCCGTTTTAACTGTTCTTCGGCGGCAGATTCGGTGGTTCGCAGCCCTTGTGGTAATTTTTACCGTTCGTCCGGTACAAGTCGTTCTCGTCAGTGATTCTTCGTTCCTCGACGCTTGCACGGTTCCCCTTCGCACACGCCATAAAGGTCGATCACGTTTTTCATGGTGAAGGCTTCCTTCGGCTATCTCGATTGTCGGAAAGGGTAGCTTACCGTGAAGGAAGCTTGTCAATTAAGTTCCGATGGGAAGACCTACGGCTAGTGCGCTAACGTGAGTGGCTGTCGAGGCTTGGAGGTATGTGCGATGTGGCATGTTCATTTGATACATCTCTTTGATCGTTCGTGCGGGCAGAACCTAATGGCTGCGACGAGCACGAGCACATTAGGTTTTGTGTTGTGGACAGTTGTTCTCGCACTGATCGGTTGGACAGCAGGCATCGCAGCGCAGTGGGTTAGATTTCGAAGGGGAGGAAGGCAGTAAGGCGTCTCCTTTCGGGATGCCCTATCAATGTCGCTATTGCCGGGAGCGCTTTCATTTGGGGGAACCGCCCTACTCAGTCTTTATTCGCTTGGATTACCTTCATCGCGCCGACGGTATACCGCGACCATGGATCGCTAATCATTGCAATCAAGCAGCACCGGCAGAACGAACGTGAATTGAGCGAGGCCCTAGAACTGAGACGGCATAACTTGGTGGTGGGGATCCCGTATTTGACAATTTCCGAGCGACGATGCTCGCGTTCACGATTTTCCGTCGGGAACTTGGGGACAACACACCACTTTTTCCGGTTATCTACCCACTTCGATTTCTACCTTGGCATGGCTTGGAACTAGATGTTCAACGAATTCCAGGGTCGCGTATGATCCCGACCCGCAACTGAACAAGGAGTTGACAGAACGGAATGCGGACAGACCGGATAGTGGTTCACATGCACAAGCCAAAAAGGCGGGCTTCGCCTTTACGACTCACTGGCAAGCCTTGCGCCGATGGAAATAAGCTACATTATGGCGAAAGGCAGTGCGCCAAACTTCATATGGTTCCAATTTGGGGACAAAGTTAATTGGAAGCAATTAAAACAGATGAACATGAATAGCGTAACTGACGACGTCTACACCTGGGATCACGCAGGCAGTTGCCCAAAGCTCGGCTGTCACTACGTGTTCCCGGCTATCCGGGAGGCTGCTTTCTTCGTACTTTGAACATGGTTACGTCACGTGCAGCCAATGTTCAAACGCAGTCGGACTTGTGGGACGTAGTTCTCGGACGCACGTTTTCAGTGCCCTTCATGGGTATCCACCTTGTGGACCTCGGTGCCACTCAAACGAACTTCATTCATGTAATTGAGGCAGGCAAATATCATGAAATCCGGCTCGCCAGCTTCGGCATACCCGAGGACGCCACTATTCTCCAAGTCGGTTACACGCCGCAAGGCGGAGGGGTATTCCCCGTTGAGCTGCACGGAAATGTTCCAGAGCGCCGGATTGGTAACGTTTTGCGACTTCTCGGGCGCGCAGCAACGATGGGCGACGGTACTGTGGGCTCTATTTCTCCGGTAGCAATATTTGTGATTTGGATTAATCAAGAAAAAGAGGATGATTGGCCATACATTGTGAACGCATTCGAGGCTTTTGTAGCCCGACATTATGACCGGGTGATAGTTCCGGCCCAGTCGGCGGTGGAAATTGCCCTGATGCCGCTTGCTCGGGCTTTGCTGGAAAGACACGCAGCGCAGGATCTTGTGAAGCAGTTCACCACGGGCCGGCTTACGTTCGGCAATGTTCTAAACATCTTCCTTCCGTTCGTATCCGGGCAAGCGGGAATACCGAAGCTGCCCGATAAGATCAGGGGCTCTTTGAACAAGCTCCGAAAGAAGAGGAATCTATTAATTCACCACGGCACGGTTGATGCAAATGTGACCGCCCAGGACGCAGCAGAAGGTTTGTGCGCGGCTGTGTTTGGTGCTGAGTACGTGAGATACGTGAAGCCGAAATTACTAGGGTGGCTGAAATAGGTTGCCAAATGCTGCCTGGTGGTTCCGCAAACCTTTCGGATTGCATCGCGGTTCCAGCATCCGTCATTGCTCGTATGGCATCGGTTGGACTTCAAGCGTGCCGCGAAATGAAGGTAGCTGGCGTAATCGGGCAACTCCGGCGTCTGACCTTCCTTCGCCATCCGCTCCCAAGTGCGGTTAATAGCGTAGCCTGCTGCCCTATCGTCCAAAGACATCCCAGACACAAGGGCAGGAATCAGAAAGATCGCTGCGAATAGGCCCACTATCAGCGAAACCCAGCCCTGGAACATTCCCCAGAGATACGGCAACCTTTGGGTCGGAATATCTTCGTTCGGTTCGGGTCTCGTGCGAAGTTCCGCTTCGAGCGCAGTCCTAGCCGCAAGGAAGCAAGTCATCGGACTCGCGTTTCAGATTCCGAAGCTCTTCGGTTGTGAGATGTCGATACTGCGCGGCGAAATCATCAACTTTACTCTGTATGACGGTTGTAGAATGTCCAACCTCTTGCACTTGTTCTTCAGAGAGGCATTACCGCATTTATGGCAGAATTTCGCGCAATCCGGATTCTCTGTCCCGCAGATCACACAGAACATCGTTGGCCCCCCTACGCTCCCGCAGCTTTGGCGCGTCGAGAATCTATTTCCGCAACGAACTCTTGACTTTGCGCAAGAAATTTATTCAGCTTGCCACTGATTTCCACAACGGGCGCACATCCATCGTTTATCCCAAGCGTTTTGCGCCGTTACCAATTGATCCGGTGATTTCTTCGCACTGATGCCGCGAGCTATGAACAACACACTGAGGATGCCAATTGCAACAGCAGCGCCAGTCGCATTGTCGCCAGCCGAAGCAACAAGTAATGCAAATAGTAGGCCGCAGATCCCCAAAAATACGCAAAGGTAAGCGCCAGAATTTGAGGGACGTGGTGGGAGACTTGTGACCAAATCTGACTTGTATGTGCTGGTTGAACCCCACATTGACCGTCTGGAAATACCAACTGTGTTCCGGCGACGAGTTCCACCAGCGATTGCGACCGACAACGGCTTTGTCCGTCCCGAGCCGCAATTCGGACATTTGAATTTATCGGCAGTCTTCGTCGCCATTGAGATCTAATTGCAAGTCATTTTCTGGTGGGGGAATAATTCGGTCAATTGTACTCCGAGACGCAAGCAAAGCGGCAACTACAGACTGCGGAAGTTACCAACGGGATCCCATTCTAGCCGCCAGACTTCGAGTGACCTCGGTCACTTTCACCGTGTCTGAATTCCTGCGAACATACGATTCGGTGTTGGAGGCGGAAACTAAAATGAAAAAGTTCGGAATGGTGGTAGTCACTCTGTTGTTGAGTGCTGTTGCGAGTTTCGGGCAGCTTAATCGCCCCACGATCTATATCGAAGGGCAGAACGGTTTCGAAACCTATCTAGCCGCAGCAATGTCAAAGAAAAATGTTCCGGTTGATGTGGTAATGGATCGAACCAACGCAATATACATTCTCAAGGCTGCGCCTGTTGAGATCAAGACCGAATCGACGGGCGGAAAAATAGCGCGGTGCTTGTTCGCTTCCTGCGCCGGAATCGAAGACAAGGGCAATGTTTCTGTCCAACTCATCGAGACGACTTCGACGAAGATGGTATGGGCTTACTCTGTCAACAAACAGAGAGGCGGCAGCAAGAACGAACAGTCAATGGCAGAAGCGGTTGCCAAACACCTCAAAGAGTTTGTCGAGCACAAATAACGTTCACCCCACCGCCCCCAAAGCCCTGCCCTTCGGCGGGGCTTTTCTTATTCCCGCAGAGTAGAATCTCGGCATGGAATTCGTTGCAGCGCAACGCGCCTCTATGCTCGCCCTGGATTCCAAACTGAACGCCAAACGTGCGCCCGTTCTGAAACACAAACTGCGCGAGGCTCTGAATCTGCTCGCTGAGTACGACAAGACGGGTAGTGAAATTCTCCTAGAATTAGTCCTCCAGAAACATCAGGACGTTGTGGACGCCATCGGCAAACGGTTGCCAGAAGAAGTGCAGGAAAAGCACCGGGCATGACCTCGCGTTTAATCCGTTTACTGGATTGGCTGCATCACTGCGTCACGCGGGGGCCAGCGCCGTTGTGCTCGGGCTGATCGCGGGGAAGTTGCGGGGGATGAGCGGTAGCCTGGTGCTAACGATCCTGTTTCATGCGCCCCTTAATGCAGTAATCGGCGCCGTGGCCCGGTTGAGTAAATCTCAAAGTCAGGCAGGCAGTGGGCAGAAACTACAGGCTTCTTAACCATATTTCAAGAACGTGCAATATTGACCATCTTTCTGTCGCGGGCTGCAACATTATTTAGATCTGCGATTGAGTGGCAGAGAAGACCTCACGCGGGAACAGATCCAAGTTGTACCTTGCCCTGCTTGTGGCACGGAGCCGCGAGAGGAATGCGAATTGAACTCAGGTCAGGCCCGCATCGTGATCGACGCCTAGATGCTGAGGATTTACTGAGTAGCTAGAAGCGTGGACGAATCATTTCTTCGGAAGTGGCTGGTACGTTGTACGACCGGCAAATGTCCGTTCCGCACAAAACCTCATGCCGTTTCCGCCGCCCAATCTTTCAGTTGTTGCTGCACAATTCCGTAGCAATCGCAGGCTGCTTCTTCGAGTCTCTTGCGATCCGAGATCGCAACGCTGCCGCGTGTGTAAGAGATCAGACCTGCCTTCTGCAGAGTTCCTGCTGCGACAGTCACACTGGAGCGGCGAGTTCCGAGCATCTGCGCTAAAAACTCTTGTGTCAGAGGAAGGTGATCTGACTCTATGCGATCTTGGGTCATCAGTATCCACCTGGCGAGTCGTTCTTCGACATCGTGCAACCGATTGCAAGCGGCAATTTGCGTAGTCTGCATGGCAATGCGTTGGCCGTAACGATGCAATTGTTGCTCCAGCTCCGGACATTTCCGGATGATCTGCCTGAGCGTCTCACCATCGCACCTGTAGGCGGCACCGTCGCCCTGGGTCACGATTCTGGTCGGGCTTTTGCGGTATCCAACGAGCAGCGGCAAACCAATAAAGCCTTCCTTGCCAATGAGACCCACCTCGACGGATTTCCCATCCGGCTGCACGGCTAAAACAGACATCATGCCGCTATTGATGAAATAGCCGGATTTGATGGTGTCTCCCGCCTCGTAAAGCACTTGGTGAAGTTTCAACCGAACAAATTCCAACTTTGGAATTAGCAGGTCGCATTCCGTGTGCGACAAGCCGAGCAGGATTAAATTCCGGATGTGGTTTCCGTCACCATCATTGCGGGGTGAACGGGAATCGACTTTCGTAGGCGGACGAGGATGTTTCACCATAATGGCTCCTTGGGCAGCGAAGTGCTGTCAGTTTTTCGCAAGGAACCGTCACCCGAGGGCGCGGCGGAAAGATGCTGAAGAGACTCTTTAATACTACGCCTTTCCTCGTAGCGTTCCGAAATAGCACTCGTCAGCATCTCCCCTCAGGGAAAGTGCGCCGGCGCTTGCCCTGTTCAGAGTAGCTGCTGATAACCAAGAGGTAATACGGAATGTACCCCATCGAACAAGGAGTGGCGAAGTGACATCCTAGTAGCTGACTGTCGCAACAGCGTAACGACGAATCCTCCCTCTGCGCTTCGAGAATTTTCTAACCCGCGGCGCG
>CAWIEZ010000006.1:0-159078 GCA_963835245.1 uncultured Planctomycetota bacterium | reverse complement strand
GTCCTTGGTCCGGCGCTTCTTCCGTGTGACGGGCATAGAGATCGATGCGCTTGCAGCCGAGCGCCTGCGCTAACAGCACTTCGGTATCCAGACGCGGCGATTCGGCGCCTTTCTGTTCCAGATACTTCGTCGTCCAATCGAGCAAACGACCAATCGTCCAGGGCTGCTCCGTACTCACGGTTTGCTCTCCCAAAGAGCTAACCACAGAGTCACAGAGAACACAGAGAAAAAACAAAAAGGAAAAGATGGAAAGATTTTCTGTATCTTATTATTCTTCTTTTTCTGTGTATTTCTCTGTGTTCTCTGTGACTCTGTGGTTAGCTCTTCTTTTCAGACCACGCTGACAGGTCCATGGTCGTCGCAGTGATCGCCGTGCGGATGGTGCAGACGGCCATTGACCAAGTAATCGAAATGATCGCCGTGCGGCACTTTCTCGTGGCCACAACCTTCGTGCTTGCAGTGGCACGTCGTCGGCGCACTTTGTCCGGGTTCGTCGCCGTCACCGCCAGGACGTGTTCGTCATAGTGGCCGTCGTGCGACGGCGTGCAGGCAGCCATCGTGCAGGTAATCGACGTGGCCATCGTGCTGAATGCGCGTGTGGCCGCAGTGTTCGCTATGAACGTGCTTGTGATCGTCGTGGATTTTGTGACTCATCGGACCGTCCTCCTTTGGGATAGAGTTGCAGATCTTATCGGCTCTCCGCACATCCTCCCTTTACGGCAAATTCCGCACCATCATCCTAAGAGTCGATAGTGCGGGTTGGCTAGCAGATATTGCTCGACGCGCTCCGTGCGCGTGACCGCCTCGGCGAGAAAAGCGACCGCCTGACGCAGCCGTTCGTCCGGCTCGGCGCAGCTGAAACGCAAGAAGCCCTGTCCGGCCGCGCCGAAACACTCGCCGCCCAGGCAGGCCACGCCGCGATGATCGTCGGCCGCCTCCAGCAAGTACATCGCCAAGCCGTGCGATCGAATGCCCAGACCGCTGGCAGAGGGCGGACACATCGGGGAAGGCGTAGAAAGTGCCGGCGGGCATGAACACCGTCACCCCGTCCACCCGCCGCAGGTCTTCGACCAGCAGCTCGACCTTGCGGCGAAAGCGCAGCCATCACCTCATCGCGCTCGGCGGCATCGTGTTCCAGGGCGGCTTGTCCGGCCAGCTGCACCAGCGGCGGCACGCACGACAGCGACGTGTTAATCATCTTGCCGATGGCCTCGGCGATGGGCGCGCTGCTGACGGCGTAGCCGAGCCGCCAACCGCTCATGCTGTACGACTTGCTGAACGTGTACGCCGCCACGGTGCAGTCGAGCATGCCCGGCTGCGTCAACGGCGTCTCGTGCCGGCCCTGCCAGACCATGTGGCAGTACGGCTCATCGCTGAACAACGGCGATGTTGCGGCCGGCGATCAGTTCGGCGAGGCCGCGCATGTCCTCGGCCGTCGCCACGCCGCCGGTCGGATTGTGCGGCGAATTGAGGAAAATCGCCTTCGCGCGCGGCTCGCGGCGGACGAAGCGTTCGACATCGTTGAGATCGGGCCGAAACTGGTTGCTGCGCGCAGCGGACTGAGGACGGTGCGCGCGCCGCGGCGAGCGATGTTCGGCTCGTAGGTGGGAAAGTGCGGCGTGAAGACGAGCACGGCATCGCCGGGATCGAGGAACGCTTCGCAGAAAAACTGCTCGAAAACCTTGGCGCCAGGCCCGACGACGACGTTTTCGGCGACCGATGCGGACGCCGAACTCGCGCTGATAATTGTGGGCGATGGCCTCGCGGAAGGCCGGCAAACCCGGCGAGGGGCAGTAGTGCGTCGCGCCGCTTTCGATGGCCTGCAAGTCCGGCGGCGACGGCGTGCCGCGGGCTGGGAAAGGGGCTGTCGCCGATTTGCAGTTCGATGACGTCCTTGCCGGCCGCCTTGAGACGTTTGGCGACGGCGAGAACGTCGAAGGCGGTTTCGGCCGTTAGACCGCGTGCGAAGGCGCTGAGAGTAACAGTCATAAGATGCATTCATTCATAAAGACCAGCCCGGAGCGCCGCGACGGGTTTCCCGTCGCGGGCGCTCCGGGCTGGTCTTATGAAATCTCATTGTTTGGCGGCGATGGTCTGGGCCAGCGGGCGCACGACCGCGGGGATGATGTGCGAGTCCACCAACTCCTGGCAGACGCGCCGTTGATGGCGATACGACTCGGTGAAATCCTTGAACGGCTGACGGCCCCAGTATTGCGAACCGTGAAGTAGACGCTGATCGGCGCCTCCGGGAATTGGCCGGTGCGGACCTGATAGAAATTCGTCCGCGTCTCGATGCTCAAACGGCACTGCGAACGGCATTGATCGTCCAGCGACAGCATCAACGACGGCTCGTAATTGAGGACGCGGCTGCCCGGCATTTGCAGCAGACTCTCCAGCGTCGTGTTCAGACCCAGCGCCTCGGCGACCACCTCATCGTGATTGCCGCTGTAGGTGAAGTCGAAGGCGAACAGCACGTCCAGCGCCTCGCAGTCGAGCGGATTGAAGTCGAGGTGATAGGGAGCCGCGTCCAGCAGATGCTCGTGCAGCGCGTCGGCCGACTCCAGTTCCGGCGGATTGACGTAGCCGGCGCACAAGCGGCGCGATTCGAGCGTTACCCAGCGATAGCTGCCCTGCTCGCGATCTTCCTCCAGCACGAACTCGCCATTCTCGCGGCAATCGAAATCGGTCATTTCCGGATAGGTCTTGCGCATGCGATCGAAAAAGTGCAGGACCGTTTCTCGGCCGGACGGAAGATCCATCTTGGTGTTGAGATAGACATACACCCCGAAGTCATCGCATAGCGAGCTGTAGGGATTCATTTGAGTTCCTCAGGTTCGTTTGTGGGTGCGAACCAATCGTGGTGACGCCGCCCCCCAGCCGCTCTCTTCGGCTGCGAGCAGCCGCGCACCCCTTCGCCGGCACAAGGAGGGCGGACGGCGCACCGCAAGAGAGATCCTCTTCCTTCATTGTTCGGTTTTTTTCGCGCCGATGCAAGGTCGGAGCGACGATTTCTGTCCGATGACGGTGACAGCCGGAGGTCAGCCGTTTGCTTGGGATAGAAAAAAACCTCGGCCGCGCTGTCCGGCGAGAACAGCGGCCGAGGTTTTCCGGGCGCGGAGCAACGGCCTCACGCGCTGCGGACCAGCTTGGCCTTGACGGGAACGGTCAGGTTGGTCTGGTGCATCCAGCGGCCGGCGTCGGCGGCGCCTTGCCAGCGCTGCAAGGAAATCGAGCGGACGTGATCGCGCTCTTCGTCGTCGAGGACTTCAAAGAAAGCCTGAGCGAAGTTGGCGCGAACCTGGGTGGAGGAACGTCCGAGATAGATGAGCAGATCGCCGCGGTCATCGAACACGGCCACGGCGCGCCATCCTTGGGGCTTGGCTTCCGTCTGGTAGAACATGGTCTGACCCTCCTTGGTCTGGGTGTTGGACGTGCGGATAAAGTGACGGAAAAATCGAGCCATGTCAAGAGCAAGTTGGCCACATTGTTTCGCCGCGAGCCGGCAGCGTTAGCTGCCGGCTCGCGGCGAAATGTTGTTAGTAGCCCTGTCCGCCGCCGTGGCCGCCGCGATCGCGGTGTCCGCCGCCACCGCCGCCATAACCGCCACCGCCGCCATAACCATGACCACCGCCACCGCCGCCGCCGCCATAGCCGCGACCCCCACCACCGCCGCCGCGGTCCTCACGGGGACGAGCCTCATTGACGGTCAGTGGCCGGCCCCGAAACGGCGTGCCGTTAAGATTGTCAATCGCCTGTTGCGCTTCCTGGTCGTTGTCCATTTCGACGAAACCGAAGCCGCGCGACCGGCCGGTCTCTCGATCGGTGATGACCTGCGCCGCGCCACCGCTCCGTAACTCTGGAACAGCGCCAGCAGGTCGTCGGCCGTGGCATCCCACGTGAGATTGCCGACGTAGATATTCTTCGCCATCGCAGAACCTTTCCGTGCCGGGTCAGAGAGCAACCCTTCGACCGCTGGGGACGCCTTCGTCCCACGCGGGGCACTCAACAAAAAACGTCAGAAAAACAGTCCCTCTCCAGCCCACGGGCCGGAGGAAGCCGCCCTGGATTGGCCCACCTTCTCGGAATCTTTCGCAGGGGACGACTACTCACAAGGGGGAGTGAAACGCCATCGAAAAATGCTGAGGAGGAAGGGAATTGGTCCTTCGGAACCGGACAGCTTGCTCTCCTAAAACAAACCTGCCACTTCGTCAATCGCAACGGCATCTTGCCGTATAGCCGCATTATATAGCAAGCTCAACAGGAACTGTAAAGACATTTTTCACCCCGATTGGCCGATCGGGTGTAACTACATTTGTCTGGGACTGGGGTTGTAGGGTGGGTCGAGCGCAGCGAAACCCACCAAGGGCGTGCTGAGGCGTGGTGGGTCTCGCAAGCTCGACCCACCCTACAGAAATGCCCACACCCCAGAAAATGAAGTTACACCCTGGCCGATCCGAATGGGTTCAGATTGCGTGACCTCCACGGATGTGGTAGGAGAGGTGTCTCTCGCCGCGCTGGGGGGCACTCGGCGTTTGACATCGACGGAAGGAGTCTCGTCATGTCCTTGCGCGGTCCCCGCTCCTCGTGGTTCTTTTTTCCGGTCTTCTTCCTAGGTATCGTTGGGGCGGTGATTGGCTGCAAGGCCATTTCCAATCGTCTGACGCACTGGAAGATGCTCGATCAGGCCGCTCTGGAAGATCCCATCGAGGCCGTTGGCGGCGATGGCTTCGTCTTCATTCCGCGCTCAGCCGAAACGCCTATGAATCGCAAGCAACTCACCGTAGCCGCGCCGGAAGTGCTGGCCGACTATTACGCCCCCATCTTCGTGCAGCAACGCATCAATTCGCAGGCGATGAAGTACCCCTATCCAGCGGAATACGACATGATCGGCCAAGCCCATCTCCGCCACGATGAGCGGGGCAAACTCAAAGCCTACGTCGCCGGACAGTCGAAGGTCTACGCCATCGTCAAGCCGCAAGTTTTGATCGAAGGTCATCCGCACGTGCAGATCACCTACACGGCATGGTATCCGGCCCATCCGCGCATGAAGGGTTTCGACACCGAAGCGGCGGACATCGATAGCTGTGTCGTCCGCGTCACGCTCGACGCCGACCACGCTCCGCTCTTCTACGAAACCATCGCCGCTTGCGGCTGCTTTCATAAGGTTTTCGTCGAGAAACACATTGAGGACGCAGCGCGGCAGACGTTCAGCGCACCGGAGCCAGACAAGAAATACTGCGTGGCCAAGACGCTCAAGGACGACATCGATTGGGAGGTGGCCGGCCTCGTCGATGAGCCGCGCGATCGGCCGCGCCGCCCGGTGGTCTTTCTCAAGGCCGGTGAGCATAAGGTCATTGGCCTCGGCAGCGCCGCGCGCTTGCGGGTGCCGCCCGGTGCCAAGACCCATCCTTATGACATGGTGTCCTACGACGAACTATACCATGTGGCCGTGGACGGCGGCGGACAGCCCGCGCCGTTCTTCGATCTCGGCAACGGCGGCAAGGTTTACGGCGCCGAGCGCAAGAAGGAACGCTTCCTGATGTCGTTCGCCGGTGTGGACAGCGCCGGCCAGCCGTGCGCCGACGATCAGATCAAGATGCACTTCGATCAAAGCACCTGGGGCGATCCCACCATCTACGGAAAATATCTGCGTCTGCCGCCGGGAACATTATAAGGACGTAGAAGGGGTTAATTGGAGACATTGTGGATAACGCCGTCCTCGTGGTCGCTGGATTGACGAAGGCTTACGGCACGGCGGCGACGCGCGTCGAGGCGCTGCGCGGCATCGATCTGACGCTCCGCCGTGGCGAGTTCGTCGCCGTCATGGGACCGTCCGGCTCCGGCAAAAGTTCGCTGCTGCATCTGCTCGCCGGCTTGGATCAGCCGACAGCGGGCAGCATCCGCATCGGCGGAGTCGATCTGGCTCAGATGGACGAAGACGAGCGCGCCTTGCTGCGGCGGCGACAAATCGGCCTCATGTTCCAATCGTTTCAGCTTCTCGATACCTTGACGGCGGAAGAGAATGTAGCGCTGCCGTTGGCCATCGGCGGCTGTTCCGCCGATGAGTCCCGACAACGCGCCGCTCGGCTGCTCGGCGCCGTGGGTTTGGCGCATCGCCGCCAGCATCGACCGCACGAGTTATCCGGCGGCGAACAGCAGCGCGTCGCCATCGCCCGCGCCTTGTCATCGAGCCGCTGTTGCTGTTGGCCGACGAGCCGACCGGCAATCTCGACAGCGTGCAGGCCGACAAGATCATGACGCTGCTGCGGCAGTTGGTTGAGGAGCGCCGGCAAACGCTGCTGATGGTGACGCACGACGCCGGCCACGCGGCCCGCGCCGACCGTATTATCTACCTCAGTGATGGACGAATCGCGGATGGCGAGCGAGGTCGCGTCAGCGCTCCGAGTATTGGTTGTTCTCGGGGCGCTGACGCGACTCCGCTCGCCGTTCGCCATGCGGCCGAGTGCGTGGAATGGTCGGTCGTTCCTCCACCTAGCTCTTTCAACGCCGTTTCCTTCGTCACTCCCTGCGCCGGCGATGCACTCGAACATGCGCCAGGGTCCGAGGACGCCGCATGAACCTCTGGACCTACAACCTCCGCGAAATCCAACGACGGCCGGGCCGCATGCTGCTGACGCTGCTCGGCATCGCGCTGGGATTGGCGACGGTGGTGGCCACGCGCTTGACCATCCGCACAGTAGATCGCGCCTATCGGGATTTGTTCGAGGGAGTCGCCGGTCGCCCGGCACTGGAAGTGACGGCGAAAGGGCAAGGCGGCTTCGAGGCTGCTTCGGCGTCGGGTCTGGATCAAGTATCCGGCGTCAAGGCAGTGGTGCCGCGCATCCAGAGTGCCGCCGCTCTGGTAAACGCGTCCGGCAGCGTGGCCGTGCCGGTTCTCGGCATCGATCCGGGCGGAGCAGCGATCGCCGATTGGCCGGTACGAGAGGGGCAGCCGCTCACCGACGATGAGGAGGCGCTACTCGATCCGGGCATAGCAGAATCTCTCCATTTGCGACCCGGACAGTCTTTTGAAATTTGGGCGGCGGCGGGATCGGTGCAACTTCGTTTGGCCGGTATATTCCAGCCGCGCGGCGCCAGCGCGGCGACCGGCGGTCAGATGATCGTCTCCTTAGCCTGCGCACAGCGTCTGTTCGCTTTGCCGCGCGCGTCAACAGCATGCAAGTGCTGCTGGTCGATGACGCCGATCCCGCCGCCGTGCAAGCGGCGATTGCTCAGCGCTTGCCGCCGAGTTTGATCGTGCAACCGCCGGGGATGCGCGGCGAGATGGCGCGCAGCACGCTTCTCGCCGCCGAACAAGGACTATCCGCGCTCAGCCTCGTCGCCCTCATCGCCGCCACGTTCGTTATCCTGAACACCTTCCTCCTCAACCTCGGCGAACGCCGCAAACAGATGGCCGTCCTACGTTCGCTGGGCGCCTTGCGCGGGCAAGTGCTGCGCCTGCTGCTGCGCGAGACGTTGCTGCTCGGTCTGGCCGGCGCGGTCGCCGGCTGCGCCGCCGGCATCGTCCTGACCGCCGGTCTGAATTATCTGATGCAGAAGTTTCTCGGTATCGCGCTGCCGCGTATGCAGCTGAGCGCGGAGCCATTTTTTCTCGCGGTGTTGCTGGGTCCAGGTGTGTCGCTGGCCGCCGCTTGGGTGCCGGCCTGGCGCGCCAGCCGTCGGCCGCCGCTGGCCGAGCTTCTGCCCGGACGGACGCAGAGCGAGGAAATGCTGCCGCGACGCCTCTGGCAGTTCGGCTTGCTTCTGCTCGCCCTGGGTCTGAGCCTGGAAGTTGCTCTTGGATATCGGTGCTTCTCGGATGCGGCAAGTCGCAATTTACTCGCGCCGGCTCTGGCGTTCCTTCTCATCGGCGGCGTGCTGGCGCTGCCGCTCGTCGTCGATCCGTTGCTGCGTCTGCTCGGTATGCTGCCCCTGGGGTTATCGGGACGTTTCGCCGTCCAGCAACTGGCGCGGCATCGCGGACGAACCAGTCTGACCAGCGGCGTCCTCTTTCTCGCTCTCGTTGTGGCCATCGCCTTCGGGCAGGCGCTGCGAACGACGCTGCGCGATTTGCAGCACTGGTATCGGCAAACCATTATCGCTGATTTTCTAGTGCGTGGCGCTATGCCGGACTCCTCGTTCACCTTGGCTCCCGCTCTGCCGGAGACGCTCGCCGAGGAGATCCGCCGCTGTGGCGATGCGGCGGTGGATCTCATCTCGTTTTTGCCGGCCGAGGTCGAGGATCGGCAAGTGCTGGTGTCTGGCGCGGACCTTCACCGCCGACCGGCCGCTGCCGCTCGATCTGCAAGACGGAGACGAAACGGCCGTCCGCCGCGGTCTGCTGGCCGGCGAAGTGGTGCTGGGCAGCGGCTTGGCTCAACGTCTGGGACTGCATCGCGGCGATGTACTGAAGCTAACGACGATACAGGGTGTCCGCGAGTTGCGCATCGCCGGCACCGCCGTCGAGTATGCCGGCGGCGGTCTGGCCCTGTATCTGGAATGGGAAACGGCCCGCAAACTCCTCGATCTACCCGGCGTCCACGTCTTCCTCGCCAGTAACCGGACGGGCGACGTGTCGTCACTGGCATCGAACCTGCGCGACTTTTGCGAGCGGCATCATCTCTTATTGCAGTCCAACGCCGATTTGCGGTCGCTGATCGAGGCAATGCTGAGCCGCGTCAGCGGGGCATTGTGGGGACTGATGGTGCTGGCCTTCGCCGTGGCATCACTGGGCATCGTCAACACGCTGACCATGAACGTCCACGATCAAACCCGCGAGTTCGGCGTGCTGCGCGCCTTGGGGTTGAAGCGCGGGCAAGTGGGCAAAGTGATTATCGCGCAGGCCGTAGTGTTGGCCGGCATCAGCCTATTGCCGGGAGCATTGGCTGGAGTCGGCATGGCGTATGCCATCAATCGTGCCAGCGCCGCGTGGACAGGATCGATGGCATCTTTTCAGATGGACTTTATCCTCATTCTCGGAGCGTGTGTATTGGCCGTGGTCATGTCCGTGCTGGCCGCACTATCGCCGGCGCGGCGAGCCGTTCACCTGTCCGTAACGGCGGCAATCGCCTCGGCATGAGCGAACCGCGCCGCCTTGAGTAGGGTCCCGATACTACTAAAATGAACCGATCTCTGGGCGGCAGCGCTAAGTCTACATCGAAATGATCTTTGTGGATGATGACCCATCCGATCCGACCCTCCATATTGTGAGCATGCACGATGTCTGAACAGGTCTTGCGCGATGAGAAGAAACCAGCGGAGAAGCCCTTCCCCTGGCGTTGCCCGAAATGCCTCCAACCGACGATTAACCGGGTGACGATGCCTTACCGCTGTCAGCGCACACAATGGCCGCGTCGTGAGGGTGGAGGTTCCCAGCCTCGCGGTCCGCCGCTGCTCCAACTGCGGTGAACTCGTGTTTGAGTACACCGCTGACGAACAGATACGAACGTCCTACCAGAATCAGTTCGGCCCGACGGAAAATGCCGTGGGCGAAAGACAGAAACATCGATCTGAGTACGCCGCGCGCTCAAAGAACAAGTTAACTCATAAGGGGGGTCCTGATGCCCACAATCGGTGAGCGCATCGTTGATAAAGCTTTTGCCGCGCTAGAAGCCGCACCAGAAGGTCTTCGATATTCCGACCTCGTAAGGCAGGTGATGGAGCTGGACAGATCCTTCAAACAAAATACGGTCCACGGGAATGTCTGGAATCTCGATGAGCGTTTTCCTGACCGTATCTACAAGCCCTCGCGCGGCCTGTTCCGGTTAACGAAGTTCAGGGCGCCAGACACAGATCAACTCAAGGATGAGTTGATTCCGAAACAGCCGGTGAAGTTCAAGGAAGAAGATTTCTATGAGCCGTTCGCCGATTGGTTAGTCAACGAGATGGAGGAATGCACGAAAGCCATCGTACTGGGCGGCAATCGCTTCCGCGATAAATGGGGAACGCCCGATGTCATCGGCAAGCGCGAATCTAAGCGCAGCGACATTATTCAAGCGCCTGTGGAGATTGTCTCTGCCGAAATCAAGCCTGACGTCTACCAACTCGTTACAGCCTTCGGACAAGCATGTGCGTATTGTCTGTTCAGCCACAAGGTCTACCTGGTCATCTCGAACAAGACGCCGGATGATGAAGTTGCTCGCATCGACGCCCTCTGCCAAGTGTTCGGTCTCGGATTCGTCTTGTTTGACTCAGACAATCCGAAAGATCCAAGGTTTACTATCCGTGCTAGACCGCGATTCCAGCAGCCGGATTTGTTTTATGCCAATCGATACATGAGGTTGATTGAGGCGGAATTGTTCTCGTAGCACTGCCTAAAAACATCGGTGGGGAAAAAGAAACAGTATTATATGCTCGCAGGGTGGCTGCGAATACTGCCAGGTCGCCCAGGAAACGGGCGAAATCACGGCAGTCGCACGCGATAGAGCTGATAATACTCATCCTTATAAACCAGTTCCAGGGCAGTGCAGCGGACACCGTGATCGGCAGTCGTCACCATATGCGTGATGCCGCGATTCGCCAGTTCGACCTTCACTTTTTCATCGTTCCAGTCGCGCCGCTCGTAGAATTGGCGATTCCATAAAACGCGCTGATACCATTCCAGTACCTCGACATCCTTGTACGGAATCGATTTGAAATCAATGTAGATGGGCGCGCCAGTGAACAGGCGGAATTGCTGCAAATCAACCGAAATGTTATGTTTCTGCGTGTTCCGCTGCGGCGGTGGCGTGAAATTGAGCGAGGCGGCTCCTCGGCTGCTAGACGTGAGCTTGGGCACTTCCACAGGTAAAAGATACGCTTCTCCCGGTCCTTTGCCGGCACGGATGTGCCGCAATAATCCCAATTCCTGCGTATTCGTGCGATATCCGAGATCAAAATAGTTGATGGTTGCTCCCCCTGCCACAAAGATTACGAGGATCATTCCGTAAACGGTCTTGATCGCCCGTTCTCGCCGGAGAGACGGTGATGGCAACCAATAAACCAAGCGGTTCACGATGCGCGTGAGGATGACGGCTGTGGCGATCGGAACCAGGATTGATGATACACGCCAGGGAAAGAGCAGGGCCATCGTATCGTTGTTGGTGCCGATTTGCACCAGCGTCAGCGCCAACGAAAGGACGAAGGGCACGAACAGGATGACAAACAATCGGTTGCCGCGGACCAAGTACATGGCGATGAGTACCCAGCCGATTTGTCCGCAGGCGATGCCGTCCAGCCAGCGGTTGACCAGGGCGTGATGCGGGATGCGAAAATGAGCGAGAAGATGCTGCGCCGCCGCGAACGTCTCCGGCGAAGACGGCGCGAACGTGGCAAGATTGTAGACGATCACCGGCGAAACCACGAGCAGCGCCCACAAACCCATGAACAAAGCCTCGCGGCTGCGTTTCTCACGGATGAGCAGATACAAGTAGGCCAGCGTCAGGAACGCGGCGGACAGCAAATACGTCGAGTGCATCACGGCGGCGAACGAGGACCATGTGGCGGCCAAAAACGGCCGATTTTGCAGGAAAGCGAACACGGAAAGCACGAGAAACACGCCGAACACCGACGGTTGCAAGCCCGCGCCGAGAATGTACTGATTGGCGATGCCGGCCTGGAAGTACCAAGGATAATCCACGCCGAACAGCTGGGCCGAAGTCCAGCGCAGCAAGGCGGAATGAAGAGCGATGAAGAGGGCAATGAAGCCGAGGCGCGTCCGCATTGTCGGGCGGCGGTCGCTGAGCCGGACGAAGATTCCGACGAGAGCATGGAAATAGATACCGAGTATGAGGAGGTAATAAAGGTAAAAAAGCGATTCGTGCAGGAATCGATAGGTGAAGGCGACCATGCCGCTGAAGAGCGGCGTGGGATCGGCGGTGTTCACCAGCCAATCGTCCGAAAGGAAACCTCGTCCGCCCCAGGCGAGGCCGTGCAGGAAATACTGATGCTGATTGGAGTAGTACAGCGGAGGCTGCGTATAAGTGATGCCGAACATCAGCGACCAGAAAAGGAAATAAAGCAGCTTTTTCGCCCTGCAAAGGTGCGATTGATCCTTAGTGATCGGCTGCTCCTGGCCATTGCATTCCCGCATCGCAATCCTCAAATGCCCTTCACGCTAGAGAGACATGCTTTCACATTATGCCGCACTGCCGACCGCACCAATACTCGCTTGTCCCCACGGACCTCAAACGCTCTTGTCTGCCGCGAGTGCCCTTGTTCAAATGATGGGTGGAAAGCCCCCCGATCCTTCGTGAAGGAGTCCGGCCATGTACCGTTGGTTCCTTGCGGTTGGCGTTGTGCTGCTCGGCTTCCCTTTCGTCTCCGATGTCCGGGCGGTGATTCTAATGTTCTTGGACAATCCTTTCGATGAAGGGAAAGCTCTAGATGCTGCCCGAGGAGATAAACGCGTTCTGGCTTTTCGTAGGGAAATGGATGAGTTTAGCGACCGTCTGGGTCTTCTCAAGGAGCGCGATTTTCATACTCTTTTCGGCAAACCCGAGCGGAAAAAACGCCAGGAATACGCTCTTTCCATTGCGGGGCCGAGCGGCCTGATTCTGTCCGGCCTCCGCTATGCGGATTCCACGAAAAAACCAGGACCACGTTGATTTCCACCGATTGAGCGATCACGGCGGCATTGAGATTTATTATCAGATTGACGGCGTGACGCCGACTGCGGTCGTTCTGTATTTCCGCGTCGATCGAGGCTTCCCACGGTTGAAATCGGCCAAGGACTTGGAGAATCGTCTGTGCTGGGAACGACAACATTTCAATCGGCTTGTCCGCCAATTCGAGGTCAGGCGGCGCGCCGTCTTCGAGTGGGAGGTAGATGAGGAAGCAGAGAGCAAGCTCTATCAGGACGAGGAAAGTCCCGATCTGAAAGCCAAGCTGGCTGCCTGGACTAGGGCGGGCGAAAGGTCCGGTTATCGCCTGGTCGCCGAAGCCGAGACCGAACACTCCCGGCCCAAGTGGAAATGGTATGGACGCGGCAACCGCTTGCTCTGGCAGGCACGGCACGACCGAGGCTTCAAGGGGGTCGAGGCGCTCGCCAGTGAGTTCATCCGCTTTCATCCGAACGGCAAGCCTGCACGTAAAGAGGGAGGTTGGCCGGAGATTGACCGGATCTGGTGGTATCGAGAGGAGGGCACGCCGATACGTTGCGAAGATGGAAGCCGACAACGCGGCCGTTGGCGACCCTTCGACTGGACCTGGTATGACAAGGACGGAAAGGGCTTCCGCTGTGAGAAAGACACAAATGGCGACGGCATTCCCGATACCGTTAACGATAAACCGCTTGCCGTGAAGGATTCATGGGCCGTTTACCCCCATCTGATCCCGAAGGAATATACGCTGACCGAATTACGCGGGCGGAAGGTGCCGATCCGAAAAATCCCCGAGTAAGCTGTACTACCCCGCCTCTCGTCCCTGCGAGAGCGAACGGCTATAAAGGAACACTGAAGGCCGGCGCGATGGTTGGGCTGGCCGGCCGCCGAGTGGAAAGTTTGAGCAGTCCGGTCGGGAGCGGCGGTCCACGGCCGGTCGTCGAAAGGATGAGGATGAATCGGTTGTCGCGGTTGGTCCGCTCGTCGGTCGGCGCCAAGTACGTCATGGCGCTGACCGGCCTGGGCCTGATGATCTTCGTGATCGCCCACATGAGCGGAAACCTGCTTATCTATTTCGGCAGAGAAGCGCTCAACGACTACGCTCACGGATTGACGGAACATCCGCTTCTGTTGTGGTCGGTGCGCGGCGGCTTGCTGGCCATCTTTCTGATTCATGTGTTCTTCGGCCTGCGAACCTGGCAAGAGAATCAGACCGCTCGGCCCATCGGTTATGTCCACGAAGACACCATCCAGGCCAACTGGGCGTCGCGGCACATGATGCTGACCGGCTCGGTCGTTCTGCTGTTCGTCGTCTATCACCTGCTGCACTTCACCTTCGGCGTCATTGATGCGGGCAACTTCAAGTATGCTCACGAACCCAAAGAGGGAGACGTGGCCGGCATGGTCATCGCCGGTTTTCAGCAACCGCTGATCTCGGTATCGTACATGCTGGCGCAGATTGTTTTGGGGCTGCATCTTTGGCACGGCGGCAGCAGTTGGTTGCAGCATCTGGGGTTGAATGGGCGCGGCTATGACGCGGTGGTGAACAATCTGGGGGCGGTGATCGCCCTGGTGGTCGTGGCCGGCAATTGCTCGATTCCACTCGTCATTTTGATGGGCTGGATGCCGGCATCATAACCGATAAGGGTTTTCGTTTAGCCGCGAGCCGTAGGCGAGCGCGTCTGCGCTCGCCTACGGCTCGCGGCTAAACGAAAAAGTGTTGTTTGCGGGAGTGGCATTCCATGAAACTCGATCCTCACGTTCCTTCCGGCCCGCTGGCGCAGAAGTGGGAACGACATCGCTTCGAGATGAAGCTGGTCAACCCAGCGAACAAACGCAAGTTTCGCATCCTCGTCGTCGGCACCGGCTTGGCCGGCGGCTCGGCGGCGGCGACCTTGGCCGAACTCGGCTACAACGTCGAGAGCTTCTGCTTCCAGGATAGTTCGCGGCGCGCGCATTCCATCGCCGCTCAGGGCGGCATCAATGCCGCCAAGAACTATCAGAACGACGGCGACAGCATTCGCCGCCTTTTCTACGACACCGTCAAGGGCGGCGACTTCCGCTCGCGCGAGGCCAGCGTCTATCGGCTGGCGCAAGTCAGCGTCAACATCATCGATCAATGCGTCGCTCAGGGTGTGCCGTTCGTGCGCGAGTACGGCGGACTGCTTTTCAACCGCTCTTTCGGCGGCGCGCAGGTGTCGCGCACCTTCTACTGTCGTGGACAAACCGGCCAACAACTGCTGCTCGGCGCCTATCAGGCGATGTCGCGGCAAATCCGAGCGGGGCGCATCAAAATGCACCCGCGCACCGAGATGCTCGATGTCGTCGTCGTGGATGGCCGAGCGCGCGGCATCGTCGTCCGCGATCTCGTCACAGGGCAGATCCAGTCGTATTCGGGAGACGCCGTCGTGTTGGCGACGGGCGGCTACAGTCCGGTGTTTTATCTGTCCACCAACGCCAAGGGCTGCAACGTAACGGCGACCTATCGCGCCTACAAGCGCGGAGCGGCCTTCGCCAATCCCTGCTTCACGCAGATTCACCCGACCTGCATCCCCGTCAGCGGCGATCATCAAAGCAAGCTGACGCTGATGTCGGAATCGCTGCGAAACGATGGCCGTATCTGGGTGCCCAAGGATGCCGGCGATCGCCGGCCCGCCAATCAGATCGCCGAAACGGAGCGCGACTACTATTTGGAGCGCAAATATCCAAGTTTCGGCAATCTGGCGCCGCGCGACATCGCTTCGCGGGCGGCCAAGGAAGTGTGCGATGAAGGCCGCGGTGTCGGCGATGGCGGACGCGGCGTTTACCTCGATTTCGCCGACGCCATCCGCCGACTCGGCGAACATACCATCCGCGAACGCTACGGCGAACTGTTCCCCATGTATCAGCGCATCACCGGCGAGGATGGACTGAAACAGCCGATGCGCATTTATCCCGCGCCGCACTACACGATGGGCGGTTTGTGGGTGGACTACAACTTGATGAGTACCATTCCTGGTCTGTTCGTTCTCGGCGAAGCCAACTTTTCCGATCACGGCGCCAACCGCCTCGGCGCCAGGCGCTCATGCAGGGCTTGGCCGACGGCTATTTCATCGTGCCGTACACGCTGAGCCATTATCTCGCCAGCACCAAACAGACGCCGGCGCCGGTCGATGGCGCCGAGTTCAAACGCTGCGAGGCCGAGGTTGGCGAACGCATCGGGCGGCTGCTGTCGATCAAAGGCAAGCGCGGCGCGCCGTCGTTCCATCGCCAAGTCGGCAAATTGATGTGGGATCAGTGCGGCATGGCGCACAGCGAGCAGAGTCTGAAAAAAGCGCTCAACGAGATTCCTTCCATCCGCGAGGAATTTTGGCAAAACGTCTCCGTCACCGGCGATGAGCGGGAACTGAATCAGGCGCTCGAATACGCTGGCCGCGTCGCCGATTTTTTGGAGTTCGCCGAATTGCTCTGCCACGACGCTCTCGACCGCGATGAATCGTGCGGCGCGCATTTCCGCATCGAACATCAGATGCCCGACGGCGAAGCGAAACGCAACGACGAGAAGTATTCCTACGTCAGCGCTTGGGAGTACGCCGGCGTCGAGAAAGCGCCGATTTTGCACAAGGAGACGCTGGAGTTCGAGGAAGTGCATCCGAGTGTACGGAGTTACAAATAAACATGAATTTCACTTTGCACATTTGGCGGCAGAAGAATCCCCACGAAAAGGGCCGTATGACCACCTACGACGCCCGCGACGTTTCGCCGGACATGTCGTTTTTGGAGATGCTCGATGTCATTAATCTGGAATTGGTCGAGAAGGGCGAAGAGCCAATCGCCTTCGACAGCGATTGCCGCGAAGGCATCTGCGGTAGCTGTTGTCTGATGATTAACGGCATTCCGCACGGACCCGAGCGCGGCGTGGCGACGTGCCAGACGTACATGCGTGTCTTCGACGACGGCCAAGAGATTTACATTGAACCGTGGCGGGCGCGGGCGTTTCCGCTGCTCAAAGATCTCGTCGTTGATCGCGGCGCTCTGGATCGTATCATCGAGGCGGGCGGCTTCGTGTCGGTGAACGCCGGCGGTGCCCCGGACGGCAACGCTGTCCCGGTTCCAAAGACGAACGCCGAGCGCGCCATGGACGCGGCGGCGTGCATCGCTTGCGGTGCCTGCGTGGCTGCTTGCAAGAACGCCTCGGCCATGCTGTTCACCGCCGCCAAGGTGTCGCATCTGGCGCTGTTGCCGCAGGGACATCCCGAACGCCGTTCGCGCGTGCGCAACATGGTCGAGCAGATGGACCGCGAGGGTTTCGGCAATTGCACCAATTACTACGAGTGCGAGGCCGCCTGTCCCAAGGAAATCAGCGTCCAGTTCATCGCTCAGCTGAACCGCGAATACCTCGCTGCCTGCGTGGACGGCGACGGAGCATGACGCATTGAACATTTCTGTTTAGCCGCGACCCGAAGGGGAGCGCGAACGCGCTCCCCTTCGGGTCGCGGCTAAACGAGGAAATCGATCACCTTGCGATCGCGTCTTTGTCTGCTGATGTTCTTGCAATACGCCCCGGCGGGCGCGGTGCTTCCGTTGTACAGCACGTATTTGCAAGAACAACTCGGCTTCACCAGCATGGGCATCGCCGTCTGTAGCTCCACGCAAGCGCTGGCGACGGTCTGCGCCGCGCTGCTCGCCGGGCACATCGCTGATCGCTGGATGGCGGCGGAGCGCCTTCTCGGCCTATGCGCCCTGCTGTCCGGCTTGGATTTGTGGCTGCTCGCCGAGTTGAATCAGCCGGTCCCCGTCTTTTTGGGCACCCTCGTTTACTGGCTGTTGACCGGCCCCATCTGGATGCTCGGCGCGACCATCGGTTTCTCTCACCTCAAACACCCGGCGCGGCAGTTCGGGCCGGTGCGGTTGTGGGGCACGGTCGGTTGGATAACGGCCGGCTGGCTTCTGAGTTACTGGTTCACGAACCCGGATTGGCTGTGTCACGGCGTCGCCTGGCTGCGGCCGGATCGGCCGATCAGCGAGCGCGCCGACATCTTTCGCGTCGGCGGCCTGCTGTCGTTCGTGCTGATGGCCTATACTCTGACGTTGCCGCACACGGCGCCGCAGCCGAGTCAGGACGGCGGATTGGCGCCGCTGGCCGCTCTGCAACTGTTGCGCGGCCGCGATTTTTTCGTCTACGCCCTTTGCTTCTTCGGTGTCTGCGTCACTTACCCCTTCGGCATTCAAGGCACTCCGCTATTGTTGCGGCAACTGCACACCGCCGAAGCGAACCTGCCGGGCATTCTGACCATTGCCCAAGCCACGGAAGTGATTTCGCTGGGATTATTGCCGCTGCTGTTATTGCGTCTGGGCATTCGCGGCACGGTGTTGCTGGGTCTGGCGGCGTGGACGGCGGGACTTTGTGCCCAAGCGCTGGCCTCTTCGCGTGAAGTGGTCGCCGGCTCGCTGAGCTTCAACGGTCTGCTCATGGCCGGCGTTTTCGTGACCGGACAGGTTTTCGTCAACGGCCGCGTTCACGACGGCTTGCGCGCCAGCGTGCAATCGCTGCTGACGTTCATCAACGGACTCGGCATGCTGCTGGGCAATTTGCTGTTTGGCGCGCTGCGCCGTTGGACCGGCGATGAATTGCAACCGGCCTTCGCGGTCGGCGCTGTTGTCATGGCGATGCTGGTGGTGGTGTTCGCGTTTGGTTTCGAGAAGCACCGGAAGGGTTGGGAATGACAGCGGCGCGCCGCTCCAGACGATGTAGCAGATCCTTACTTCCAGGTCAACGGGGAGCGAATGAGCCAAGCTCAAGACCTGTACGGAGCAAGGGAAGAGCTATTACGTTCTAATGATGTACATCTCTGATCTGATATCGAATGTCTCTTTCGAGCCTACAGGGCCAGGCAGAAACGCGAGTTCGAGTCGAGCCACGATTTGCTGCCCTTAGTCGAGGAAAGCGGCATCCTCCGGGTTGCCGAGGTTTTGTAGTGCAAAAATGTCTCAAATAGCGAAAAGAGGCGGGAGATCTTTCATCCGCAAAAATCCCCAGCATCTTTTATTTAGTATTTGGTCGGTGGTCGAGACGTGCCGTCAGCATGGTCAGGATGTGTGGAGTTACCTGATGGAATGCATTGACGCTTTCGCCGACGGGGGTGTCCTATCGTCGTTGTTAATCCTGCTAAGCGAAGTTCATGCTGCCTGAGTTTCAAATAGGCAGCGCGCGATCGCGGGAGTTGCAGGAGTACTTCAATGGTAAGTGAAGCCGAACTGGCCAGCGCGATAGCATCAGCGGCTGCCATAGCCATAAAGAGTCTGTTTACCGAGCATTCCGAGTAGAGAACAAGGGAACTCACAGAAGCAGATCCTTAGCGTGGAACGAATGACGGAACAAGCACATTTCCATAAGTTTAACATTTTGGCAGGTTAGGCTAATGGGAGGGGTTGCGGTCCATGAAAAGTTATGCTCTCTGCCAGACAAGCGCTGCCCGCGCTCTGGTACGAGGACTGCTCCCGGCCTTTGCCTTTGCCGCTCTTGTCCTCACGGGCATCGTTTGGTCCGTGGCCTGGTACGGCAATGCGGAAGCAGAGTTTTATCTGCACCTCATTCCTGTCCTCATCCTCATATTGCCTTTCTCATGTTGGCTCGTGTGGAGGCGTCAGCGCCGCGCGGTGAAGAGCTATCGAATCGTACTCGACGGCGAGGAATTGATTCGAGTTCTACACGGGTTCCCGAATGTGGTCATCCGGCAGGATGAGATCACGACAATCGAGGAAAGGGCCGAACAGGGGCTGGTGATCCGGACGAACGACCCTCGTAAAGTTATCGGGGTGCCGGTAACTCTTGAGGGATATGATGAACTTCGGAACTTGCTGGCGAATGTGTGCCCCATCGAATTCCGGTCCCCTAACGCCGGCCGTCGGGAGATGATGTGGCGGATAATGTGGCTGGCAACCATCATGATTGTTACATTTCTTGCGTTCTTTGTCACTTTCTTCTCCAACAATCGTTATGCAGTAGCCCCCGCTGCTTTGTTCTTGACTGTTCTCTTGGTAGGAGGAGGTATCCTGATTCAACGCAGTCCGATCGTCGATCGGTCCACTAAGGCGATATCGTGGGTCGCTTTCTTGCCTTTGCCGGCAATAATCATTCGCCTGATTTGGGCACTGTTCTTTTGAGAGTAGAGGATACACCTACTTCGAGACGTGAACGAATACTTTATTTAGCTTCTGGTTGATATGAAAACTTTGCTGTGACCCTGTATCCCCCTCTGATGATGTTGAGTTTTAAATCTCCGTGTCATGAGCATCGTTCGTGATCCTCACAAGCTGCACAACCCCTTAATTGGATTAATGAGATGTTCATCACGTCAATATTTTTCATATTTCAATGTTGAATTGCTTGTAGAAATAGTAACAAGCCAGCCCCAACCCCACGGCGATAATGAACCAGCGGACAAACTGGGGTTGAATCCGCCGCGCTATCCGCGCCCCCAGGTAGCCGCCCACGATCGACGCTACCGCCATGATGGGAGCGTATCGCCATTCTACTCTCTTCTCAACCACGAAAATCACCACCGAGACGCCGTTGATGCAGAAGGCCAGGAACGTCTTGACGGCGTTCATCTGATGGACGCCGGGAATACCCATCAGGGCCAGTGCGCTGAGCATCAGGATGCCAATGCCCGCTCCGAAAAAGCCGCCGTAGATCGACACCAGCAATTGAAAGAACACGACCACGGCGACGATGCGCCGCGCGGGCGCGGCGTGCGGCTTCGCCTGGATGAACCGCGCTACCGCCGGTTGCAGCAGAAACAGCAGGGCCGCCGTCAGGATGAGCCAGGGGATGAGGGCGTCGAAAAAGCGCGGATCGAGACGAGTGAGCAGCAGCGAACCAATCAGGCCGCCGATCAGGCTCGGCGCGAGGAGGAGAAGAGTCCAGCGACGGGCAGCTCGCATCTCGCGGCGATAACCCCACGCCGCGGCCAGCGAGCCGGGGACGAGCGCGACCGTACTGGTGGCGTTGGCGATGACGCCGGCTTCTCGTCCGTAGGGAGACGACAATGCGGCCAGCAGAGTTGGAAACGTCAGCAGCGTTCCGCCGCCGGCCACGGAATTGAGGACGCCCGCCGCTAGGGCGGATAGCCCCAACCATAACAACTGGCTTGCCGGATCAGACATGGTGCCGCCATCGCGGATCGAGTCAACCAAGACAACCGAGAAACCTTAGATCTACCGCACACGCCTCCTGAGCGGGGGCGTTAGCCCCCCGAGAGACGCCAGACTCGGGGGGCTTACGCCCCCCGCTCAGGAGGCGTGACGCCGCGAAGAATCACAACTTCAGCAGCCGCCGCGCTTCGGCGTAACCGGGCGCGGTTTGGCCGTATTCGCTGGCGGTGACGCGAGCCAAGGCGACCAGATGACGCCAACGGTAGGCCGGCCGCGTGGCGGCGAATTCCTCTGTCACGGTGCGATAGTATTTCTCGGCGTGCAGCGCGCCGTCCTCGCTGACGGCGTAACGCAACAGCAGATCGAAAACGCGCCGGGCCGAATGACCCGACTCGCCGTAACGCTGCACCAGCGCGGACGCGCCCGCCTGATTCTTCTCCTTGATGGCGGATTCGGTCCACTGGAGCAGACGATCCGCATCTTTCGTCTCGATCTTGTCGAGATGCTCCGCGGTGGGATACGGCTCTTTGTTTTGCCCGCCGTTTTGCCCGGCGGTGTGGAACGCTCCGCAAATCAGACTGGCGAACGTGTTGCGCGCGTTGCCGGCGCGGGCGATGTTGCGCCAGGCGTTGGCGGAGTCGCAGGCGTGGACGCCGACGGAAGCGCCGTGGACGCTGCCGATTGGCTTACCCGGCTCGGCGCGTTTGCGGCCGGGATCGCACAGCACCAGCCGGTTGGCGGCCAACGAGATGGCCTCGCCGACGGCATCCGGCGCCATGCCCTCGGCCAGTGCCGCCGCCACGGACTCGGCGGCGCGTTCGCGGCCATCGCCGTAGATCGACTGGGCCAGCCGTTCGATCCATTTGTCCTCCGCCTTGCGGTCGCCCGGCTTGCGGCCGGCCAAGCGATATTGATCGAGCAGTTTCGGCAGAACCGCGCGAATGGCCGGTGTGCGCTTCTGCTCGAACAGGTGTTTCTCGGCGTCCACACAGTAGCGGACGGACTGGCGGAGCAAGGTGTGGGCGTACTCCGCGCCGGTGAGATCGCGCAGCACCCAGGAGCGCCAAGCCAGCACGACGCGATGCACGTCCACCTCATCCTCGACGGCGAATTGCAAGTGGTTGAAGGCTTCGCCGATCGGGCCACGCACCAGGGCGGCGAACGTCTCCTCAGCGGCGTGCTGATCGCGGCGGCGCGTGGCCTCGCGCAGCAGTTCTCCGCCGTCGCGCTCGTGGGGCAACTCGGCGGCCTTGACGGGATGCAACGCCTCGTCTTTGCGTCCGCCCTGCTCCTGAATGCGGTTGGTGTTGCGATAGAGAACTTTTAAGACAGGCAACGGCCGCTGCTCTTGGGGCAGTTCGGCGGCCATCTGATAGGCAGGCGCCAGGGCCATCAACGCATGATAACCTGTGTAATCGTGTCCGCCGAAGGTCCGCGCGTTGGCCAACGCTCCCGCCGCCGTCAGCGTGCGCAGGTCGGTGCCGGATTTCATCTTGTCGATCAACAGCGGCAGCAGCTTGCTGATGGGCGTTTCCTGCATCAGCGCGACTAGCGGTTCCAAGCGGCCGAACGTCAACGGCTCGGCGCCTTCGCCAGCCCAGGCGGGAGCAAGCTCCAAGTTGGCGGCCACGGCCGAGCCGAGGCTGGCCACGAACATGCCGCGGCCCACGTCGGCGAGAAATTCTCGACGATTACTGTCTCTCATGACACGGACCCTCCGAGGGATCTCGGATGCCTCGGCCGGCGCCCTCGTCCGCCGGCTCGGCGTCGTCTGGTGAGATCAAAGATTCAGCCCACCCTGTTACCTTGATTCATCGCACATCGGCGCCTTCTTCGCAATCATTTTCTTTCGGCTCGCTCAACCCGGCAGCTAACGCTGCCGGTTCGCCTGGTGGGCGAACCGGCTGCGTTAGCTGCCGGGTAGAGCGACCCGGCTGCGTTAGCTGCCGGGTAGAACCATCTGTTGAATCTGCCCCCGGCATTTCTATCATGGACAGAGGCTAATCTCTTCTTGCAAGGACAAGCATCATGTTGGCGCGGAAGTACCTCTTTCCCCGAGTCATCGAGATGAACTATCAGGCCGGCCGCCGCCTGGGCGTCAACGTCTATCTTCTCGACGGCGGCAATGAGTTCCTGCTCATCGACATCGGTTATCTGGATACGGTCGAAGAAATCATTGAGCTAATCCGCCGCATGGATTTCAATTTATCCACCTGCAAGATGATCGTCGCCACGCACGCCGACGCCGACCACATCCAAGGACTCGCTCGCGCCAAGGAGATTCTCAAAACCAAGGTGGCCGCTCATCCGCTCAGCGTAGCGCCGCTGGAGTCGGCCGATGAAGTGCAAACCTACGCCTCCATCAAGGCGCAGGGCATCGAATTGCCTTTGACGCCTTGTAAGATCGATATTCTCCTCAATGAAGGCGACACCCTCGCCGTTGGCGATTTGCGTTTGAAGGTTTGGCACACGCCCGGCCATACACCGGGACATCTCAGTTTCAAGATGGGCAATCTGCTGTTCAGCGGCGACAACATCTACAAGGATAGTTGCGTCGGCGTCATCGACGCGCATCACGGCTCGAATCTGCCGCACTTCCTCGATTCCCTGAAGCGCATCAACCGCGACGACGCCGAGTTTTTGTTGCCCAGCCACGGCCCCGTCTTCCGCCGCGATTCGCGCATTCTTCAGAAGGCCATCGATCGGCTAACGCAGTATCAGTCGATGGCCGACTTCGGCACCTGCGCCACCAGTTGGCCGTTGCTCGACGAATGGGAACGCGATGTTTGCGAGGGGCGCATGCCGGAACTGTAGCCATCTCAGTGTTTCAACCATGCCGCCAGGAGCAGACTGAACAGCCAAGTGGAGGCGACCGCCCCCAGAAAGAACATCCCCAACAGGAGCTTGGCCAAGGCGAGAGCATCATTCCACATATCTTTCGGTAAATGCTCGCCGATAAAAAAGATGCCGATGCCGCCGGCCGCCAGGGCGGCCAGCAAGATGGTATACAGTCCCATGAGGATGCGCGGCCAACCAGCGGGACATTTGAACGTCGCAGCGATGGGGAGGACCAGCCAGCCGAAGACCAAGGCGGCCAAAGAGAACCGGCTATCGGCGCTCAGCGCCCAGCCAATCAGAGCAGCCAGAGCCAGCAATAGGCAAGCGCCCACACAGTTCGAGGCCCAGATTTGCTCTCGGGACAGGGCCAGACGACCCACGCGGTTGAGACGCAGTAACAAATTGAACAGCGGATCGGCCGTCCAGGTGAGAAACACGAAGGCGATCAAGCACCAAAATGCAACCTCCCCAAGAGGCGCCAGAGCGGGAGGGACGGCAGACTTTAGAACTTGCTGCGCGATCAGCAGGGCCAATAGCACTCCCCACTGCGCGCGGCCGCTCAGTCGTCGCATCCACAAGAAATAGCGCAACATTTGCCGATAGATCCAATGCCGCGCCTTGAGCGCCTCGACAATGCCCTCGCGCGCCCATTCCAAATTCGGCTCCAACCGCAGCGCTTCGCGGAAGTGTTCCAGCGCTTTATCCGGCTGACGCTGTTCCAGCAGCGTCCAACCCTGGTTGGCGTGTGTCAAGGCGTCCTCCGGATCGCGGCGCAGGGCGTCGCCGATGGCGGCGCCCGCCTCTTCGCGCCGGCCTAGTTTGACCAGCGCCATGGCGCGGACGTTGACGCAGCCGGTATGCTCGGCATCCAGGGCCAGACCTTGCTCCGCCGCTTCCAATGCGGCCGGCCAATGACGGCGATCGAAGCGAATCGCCGCCAACAGCGAATAGTAATCGGCATCCCATGGATCGAGAGCCAAGGTTTGCTCGATGGCTGTCTCGGCTTCCTGGAGGCGATCGCGGTGGTAGAGGACGTAGGCCAAGGCGTAGTGGGTAAATGGCATGTCCGGCCCCAGACGAACGGCTTCCTCGGCTTCGTGCATCGCCGCCGGATAATCTTTGCGGCCGCACAGACACAGCGCGAGCAGGGCGTGGGCAAGGGGACTGTCCGGCTCCTCCGTCAACGCTTGACGCAGTTCCTGCTCCGCTAGATCGTAACGCGATTGCTGATAGAGCAACAAAGCTCGGTCGTAATGTGTACTCATGGGACGGCGGCTTCCCTCGTGTGACAACCACTTGTCATTACTCTTCTAATTATGCCCGATATTATTTTATCTCGGAGTTGATTTTCACAACCATTTATATTAAAGATGATGAGCCGGCGGACGTTCGCCCCAGACAATGAACTTGACGACATCGATAATGAAGCCGACGACAGCAATGAGGATCCAAGACAATATAAAAATCGTCAAAGCTATTTGTATAATATTAATTAATTTAATTCTCAATAGGATTGTTTTAATGGCTCTGTGGACGCTGAAGTTTTCAGGATCGATCCGAGCGGCTTCGATAAAATGCTTTAGAGATTTCTCCAACTTATTTTGTCCTCCATAGAGATTTCCGTGGTTAATGTGCGTCCAGGCGTTCTCGGGATCCTTTGCTATCGCGGTTTGGAGGACGCGCTGGGATTCGCTAGGACGATTCATCTCCAGAAGCGCATCGGCCAAGCTATTGGCGCAATCCAGATTGTCGGGGTCGAGGCGCAGCCCTTCACGTGCGGCTTTCTCGCAGTCCTTCCAGTGCTTTTGTTCTCCGAAGAGTGCGGCCAGCATGTAAAAGTGGTCGGCATCCCGTGGAGCCAATCTTATAGCCTCTCGAATCGCCTCCTCCGCTTCGTTCCAACGATTTTGTTGAATAAGAATCCAACCGAGTATACGATGGGCAATATCGCAATCAGGTTGCAGGCGAATGGCCTCCTCCGCTTCCGCCTGAGCTTGCGAAAGACGGCCTTGCATCGCTAAGCTCCAAGCCAACAGGCGATGGGCTGTGGAATTCTCAGGCTGTTCGGCTAATTCTTGCGCAATTCATCCTCGGCCTGGGCCGCTCGTCCCAAATCGATAAGAACTAAGCGCGCTGGAAATGTATGCTCATCACATCTTCAAATACTTGAGAATGTCATCGTAAATTCCGCCCTGATTGGAATACAAAGCGTAATTGCGCGCCATGGCGAACCATTCCTTGGTGGAAGGACGGACAGTCGCCGCCGCCGCGGCCAGGTCGCGCGTGGTCAGCGGTTTGGGCCGGCCTTCTTTCATGGCCTCGCGCAGCTTCTGCTCCACGGCCACGTCCACCACCGCTTTCAGATCCGCTCCCGAAAAACCATCGGTCTTTTTCGCCAGATTATCGTAATCGACATCCTGACTGGGTTTGCCGCGACACATCAGACGCAGGATGGCGGCGCGAGCGGGGGCATCGGGCGGCGGCACGAAGAGAATGCGATCGAAGCGGCCGGGACGGCGAAAAGCCGGATCGAGATGCCACGGTGCATTCGTCGCCGCCAGAATGAGTACGCCGTCATTGGACGATTGCACGCCATCCAGTTCGGCCAAAAACTGGTTGATGACGATGCGGCCATGACTCTGGCGAAGGTCGGTGCGGCTGGCGGCCAAGGCGTCTACCTCATCGAAAAACAGCACGCACGGCCGATGTTCCCGCGCCTGCTCGAACAACTCGTGCAGATTGCGCTCGCTCTGGCCGATCCACATATCGAGAATGTCGTTGATGCCGACGGCGAGGAAATTGGCCCGCACTTCGCCGGCAGTCGCCCGCGCCAAATAGGTTTTGCCGCAGCCAGGCGGACCATACAGCAGAATGCCGCCGCCAATCGACTTGCCGTAAGCCTCATACAACTCCGCATGGGTCAATGGATGGATGATTTTGAGGCGAATTTCCTCCTTGAGCGTCTCCATGCCGCCGACATCCTGAAATGCGATGCGCGGCCGTTCGATCCGTCCATCGGGCAGTACCGGCGCATCCTCCAGAGGAGCGCGAAGACGACCTTCCATCACATCGCTTTCTTCGGGATCGGCGTCGATGCCGAGGCGTTCGGCGAGGTCGGCGTCGGCCAGCGCGGCATCAGCGTCGATAGCTGCCCGATATTGGCGAACGGCTCGCTCCACTTCGCCGGCCCGCAGCAACAGGCGAGCGTGCAGCAGATAGGCGCGGGCCGGAACCTGCGCTTGCTTGAGCAGAGCTTCGACGATCACTAGCGCCTGACTGTTCTTGCCTTGTTGATAAAAGACGTGGGCCAGACCGACTTTGAGGGTGTCGTTATCGCTTGCGCCGGCGAGAGCCTGTCGGTATTCCTGCTCGGCCTCATCGAGGCGTCCCAATCCGACCAGAGTCTCCGCCAAGTGTTGCCGCAGCGGCAAGTTGTCGGGAGAGACACGCAAAGCCTCGCGCAGAGCTTGGACTGTCGCTTCACCGCTGAACATGATGATTCCGCTGTTTTTCGCGTGGAAGCGGTCGCCGTCACAAGCGAACCGCTGGAATTCTGCTAAGATACCGGAACCGGCTGCTTCTGTCAAAAGGCGGAGACATCGTCATGAATCGACTATCACTGCCGTTATGGAGCGAGCGTTACGCCGCGCCCTTGGCGCCGACGACCGGCGACGAGATGCGGGCGCGCGGCTGGGATTACGTCGATGTCGTCTTCGTCAGCGGCGATGCCTACGTCGATCATCCCAGTTTCGCGGCGGCCATCCTGACGCGCGTGCTGGAAGACGCCGGCTTCCGCGTCGCTGTACTCAGTCAACCGGACTGGCACAGCTGCCAGCCGTGGCGGCAGTTCGGCCGGCCGCGCTTGTTCTTCGGCATCAGCGCCGGCAACATGGATTCGCTCATCAATCACTACACGGCCAACAAGAAGGTGCGCAACGACGATGCCTATTCGCCGGGCGGCCGCATCGGTCTGCGTCCCGATCGCGCCACGCTGCCGTACTGTCATCGCGCCCGCGAAGCGTTTCCCGGCGTGCCGATCATCGCCGGCGGCGTCGAGGCGTCGCTGCGCCGCTTGGCCCATTACGATTACTGGAGCGACACCGTTCGCCGTTCGATCCTACTCGACAGCAAGGCTGATCTGCTCGTTTACGGCATGGGCGAAAAAACGATTGTTGAGATGGCGCGGCGGCTGGCGGCGGGAGAGACGGTTAAGGATCTGCGCGACATGCGCGGCGTGGCGTATGTGCTGGGAGCGAAGGAATCAGCGGAGCTGGCGAGCGGGGGGTGTAAACCCCCTGAGTCTTCGGGAGAATCAGGGGGCTTACGCCCCCCGCTCGCCGATGTTCTTCTTCTACCCAGCTTCGAGGAAGTGCGAACCGATAAGCACGCCTTCGTCGAGGCGACGCGCCTCATCCACATCAACACCAATCCGCACAACGCGCAAACGCTGGTGCAGTGCCACGAGCGTCAAGCCGTCGTCGTCAATCCGCCGGCGCTGCCGTTGTCTGAGGTGGAGATGGATCGCGTCTACGATCTGCCGTACACACGGCGGCCGCATCCGTCGTACACCGAGCCGATTCCCGCTTACGAAATGATAAAAGATTCGGTGACGCTGATGCGCGGCTGCTTCGGCGGCTGCACGTTCTGTTCGATCACCGCGCATCAGGGACGAATCATCCAATCGAGATCGCAAGAGTCTGTTTTGCGCGAAGTCCGCAAGCTCGCCGCCGATCCGGAGTTTGCCGGCGTCATCAGCGACATCGGCGGCCCGACGGCCAATATGTATCAGATGCGTTGCACGCGCCCCGAAGTCGAGGCGAAGTGCAAACGGCTATCGTGCGTGCATCCGACCATCTGCAAACTGCTCGGCACCGATCACGGTCCCTTGGTCGAATTGATGCGCCGCGCCCGCACCGAGCCGGGCATTCGCAAAGTCCTCGTCGCCAGCGGCATCCGTATGGATCTGGCGCAACTATCGCCGGAATACATGCGCGAATTGGCCGAGCATCACGTCGGCGGTCATTTGAAGGTCGCGCCGGAACACACCGATCCGCAGGTGTTGTCGCTGATGAAAAAACCGGAGAACGGCAACTTCGAGAGCTTCGCCCGCGACTTTCGGCAAGCCTCGCGGCAGGCCGGCAAGCCGAAGCAGTATCTCGTGCCCTACTACATCGCCAGCCATCCCGGTTCCGATCTGCACGCCATGATCGATCTGGCCGTTTTTCTCAAGCGCAACGGCTATCGTCCCGATCAGGTGCAGGATTTCATTCCGGCGCCGTTCGACATCGCCACAGCACTTTACTACACAGGCATCGATCCGTTTACCGGGAAGGAAGTGTATGTCGCCAAGGCCATGAAGGATCGCAAGATGCAGCGGGCGCTCATGCAGTTCTTTAAGCCGGAGAACTACTTTACGGTGCGGGAAGCACTAATCCAGGCGGGTCGGGCGGACTTGATCGGCTCGGGCTGTGATTGCCTGATCCCGGCCCATCCTCCGAAGGAAGCCATCGAGGCAAGGAGGCGGCGAGCCAACGACCCGGACCATTACCATACGGTGGCGAATCCATCGAAGGGCGAAGCTCCCGGTGAACGTGGCCTGAACAAGGGCTACCGGCCGGGGCGGAAGTCGGCAAAGCGGCGGCAGGACAAGAAGCACAAACAAAAAGCCCACGATTCAGACTCGCGACCGTAACCAACCGTGCAAGTGTAGATTAGGTTGGTCAGCCGGAGACTCTAGAGTGCCCACGCCTCTCGAAGATTTGCAGAAAGAGCTGATCTCCCATCCGGAACAGGTTCTCGTCCTAGCGGGTGCCGGGGTGGCCTGCGCCACAGACAGTAACCCGTGCGCCTCTTGGACAGGGCTGCTCAGGGACGGCCTCCAGCGCTGCCGAGATCGGTGTCACACCCTCACCAGCGGCTGGCTGGCCATCACCGAACAGATGATCGCGGAGAAAGCCGCAGCCGAGTTCATCCAAGCGGCGAGCCGGATCGAGCAGGCGTTACGCGGCATCCACGGCGGTGAGTACGGCCGGTGGCTTGCTGACTCGGTCGGTGCCCTCAAGCTCAACGACAGGCGGACTATCGATGCGATTCTGAACTGGGGAACGAGGGTTGCGACGACTAACTACGATAACCTGTTTGAGGATGCGAGCGGGTTACGGCCGATCATCTGGGACGAAGGCCACCTCGCCCTCCAGGTACTTCGTAGTGACCACGCCGGCATCCTCCACCTCCACGGACACTATACCTTCCCTGATACGGTTGTCTTCGGAACGAAGACATACGCGGACATCTGCCGTGATATCCACGCGCAGAACCTCCTCCGCTCGGTCTTCATCCGCGACACGATCATCTTCGTTGGGTGCGGCGCGGGGGTCGATGATCCCAACTTCGGCGGGCTCTTTGACTGGTCGAAAGAGGCACTGGGTAGTTGCCTTCACACTCACTACCACCTTGTCCGGGAATCTGAGTTGGCTGCCATTGGTAAGCAGTACCAGGGTCTGAGGGTAACACCGGTCGTCTACGGTAAAGACTATGCCGATCTGGGGCCGTTCCTTGAACAGGTGAGCGAGCGCTTGCGCTGCCGGGCACGCCCGCCGATGCCGCTAGACTCGCTAGTGATCCGGCAAACCGATTACGAGTCACAACGGCGTGATCTTGATGCGCGGACCGACCTGCCACCACTGGAGTACGTGCGCCGGAGCTTTGAACTCGCGCGGTCCCTCTGGGATGCCGGAGGGCACAGGACAGCAGCTCTCCACATGGATTCGATCCTGATGAAGAGAGGCGGAGAACTGACGGTTCCTGATCGCGTGGAGTTCATCCTCCAAGCTGTCGAGTACTTGTTGGAGGACGACCTCGATTTTCAAGCAATGGTTCTCTTGGGAAGCGCGGAGAAGCTGATCCCCCAGTTGCCGGTGGGAGCGGAGCCACACGCCCGCTTTCGTCGGTTGCTCGCCCAGTGCCTTGCGGCGAGAGCAGACCTACACAAACTGGAACAAGTCATCAACGCCGCACTGCCGACAGCCCCGCCGGAGGAGCGGGCCAGGTTGGAGGCCGAGCGGGCAGAGTTTCACATGTTAAGCGGTGATCTGATGCAGGCTGAGTGTGACGTCGAGCAGGAGGGGCACGCATGACCCCCACCGAACCCATGTTCATCGAAACAGTCTCGCCCGCGACCCGGAAGGTGTTGGTCTCCGAGCGGCTAGCTGCCATGCGCGGTGGACTGGGGCAGGTCTGTCCCAGGCTGAAAGCCCTAATCGCAGCGACCCCGCCTGAGAAGCACTCAGACCTCGTAGCGCTGGGGCTGCTTTGGTCCGAGTTGCTCCACCTCGATGGGCAGAACGGGGAGAGTCTCACGGTCTTCAAGGAGGTTATGAAACCGCGGCAGCCCTCCCTCTCCATCCCGGTCCAACTCGTTGTCACCGACAACCTGTCCGTGTTGCAGATGGAGGATTCGCCGGGCGAAGGGATCTCGACGTTCTACCATCTCGTCGACCGCCGCCGGGTCGCCCAGTTCAAAGCCTCCGAAAGCGACAGTCTTCTCGCCGCCCAGAGCGCGATCGAGAAGGATAAGTTCACCGAGGCACTCCCCCTGCTTTGGCAAAACCTCCTCCGTGCATACGGTCTGGGGAGTTGGCGGGCTTCAAGGTGGGCGGCCGAGAGGCTCGCTAAGCTGTACCTCCAGGCGGGCGAGTTGGAGCTAGCCTGTCATTACCTGATCATGGCTGAGGCGGACAAGGAGGTGGAACAGGTAGCGGCTGTGATCCTTCGCCGAGGCGACCCCGACCTTATCCGCGCCATACTTCGGCGGCTGATGAACTTCGCAAACCTCCGGCGGCATTTTGTCGTCGCATGCAAGGTCCTTGCGATGATTCCAGATCTGATCCCCAATGGAGATATCGAAGCCTTGGCCGAGTGGCTGCTCCCGCGATGCCGTGAACTCCCCCCCTTTAACGGCGGCGGGGTTATGCGTGCGGCGTGGAAGGCGGTGCGGGAACTCGGACACCGCCTCTCTCAGGCCACGTCACGGAACCTGATTGAGGCCGCCGTAACGCATCCGGAGTGGCAAGCCCCCCTCCCCGGCGGTAACCGGTTTCTCCCCAACCGCGAGGTCATGGTCAAGGCGGTCACCTTCCTGGTTCACTCGGCTTCCACAGAATACCTCCCCGAAGTTGTCGAGGCCGCGCTCCCACTCGCAACGGAGCGGATTCAAGACCACGACTACGGCGATGTTGTCAACCTGCTCTGCAATCTGAGTGAACTCGGTGGCGCGCCACTTCAGACGAGAATCAAGACGGCGCTCTACGTGCCGGGGAAACCCGTCAACCGCGTCTTAGCCCAAGTCGCGGGCTTCTTCGGGGTGGAGGCACTGAACCCGGTCCAGTGGGAGGCGTTCGCCAACAAAGTGATCGATGAGACCCGTCTCACGGTGCAGAGGCTGAAGCCGGGGGAGACGCCCAAGCCGGTCGCCGAGACGCTTATGACTATGACCCAAATGGCGCCCACGGGTCAGCTCCAGGTAACCATTCAAGGGGGCGTCGGGCTCGAAGCCCTGACCAGAGGAAAGCAGCACCTCTCTGATGCCACCATCGAACAGATCATCCGGGTGCTGATCGAGATGGCGACGAACCGGGACAATCTCCTGTCCAACAGGGAACTCCTTCTGTCACAGGTCTGCGAGTTCGCGGACCGGACCCAGCCCAGTCTGCGCGATGAAGTGGTTCGCACCCTTGAGCCACTCGTCCGCGGACAGGTGCCTGAGTCTACGGATTACCCGAACTCGGAAGCCGGTCGCCATCCGTTGGCCTCCTACAGAATGAGCATGGGAACGCCGCAAGAGGTCCAAGCTATGGCACTGATCGCAGCCGCGACCTTCTGCGGGTCGGATACCACCCGGTCCCGTCTGATCGGTGAGGCGCTGTTCGAAGGATTCGTCAACCCGAACGTGACGGTGCGCAAAGGTGCCTACGCGGCCGCCCGTCGTCTCCCCACCCTCTCCAGCGAGCAGTTGCTCCCTATCCTCATGGGGCTTCGCGATTCGGACCCTGCGGCTGCCAGGGCTGCCTTCGCCGCGTTCGCGGATCGGAAAGAGTGGTCCCTGACTCGGCCGATGTGGAAACTGTTTCTCCTGGCGTCAAGGCTGGCCGGCCAGTCACCGGATGTGAACCTCCGGCGGCATGCAGCAGTCGCGCTCCGCGAGCGATTTCCCGACGCACCGACCGAATCGACTCGGAGCGAAGCAAAAGAGATCCTTGATGCTTTTGCTGCGGACGTGGCATACTCCGTGCGCGAAGCGGCTGTGGGCTGAAGCCCGGTGACGACAAGATTGTGGCCTTCATCGTGTCGCACTATCAGTGTCGTTCAATTGCTGAAGGATGGCTAAAGTGGCTCACGAGAATGAGGAATCCATCTCGGCGAGAATGACTTTGTCTCCCGCGCTCCCTGATATCGCCACTTGCATGTACTACACCGGCATCGATCCGTTCGCCAAACAGGAGGATTACGTAGCGCGTCATCTGCGCAATCGCAAATTGCAGCGATCGCTGTTGCAGTTTTTCAAGCCGGAGAATTACTTCGAGGTCCGCAAGGCGCTGGAGCAAGCGGGCATCGCACCGATCTCATCGGCGGCGGCTGCGATTGCCTCATCCCGGCTCATCCGCCGCGTGAGGCCATCGAGGCGCGAAGACGGCGAGCGAATGAAGCAGTTCGTGGCGACTATTACCACATGTGGCGTTACGGCATCGGTCGATGGGGCCGACGCACCTAAGGAGCAGCCTAACCTCAAGCCACTGCTTGTCTTTTCCCCTTCCTGGGTCGGTGTTAAAATGGGAAGCAAGCGATGCAGGATAGTGCAACATTCTTCCGGCGATGGAATTCTTCGTAGGAGTTGGTTCTCAGAGGGGGAGGTGCGGAGTGAATTTTTCGGAACAGCCTCCCTCGAAACAATGGGCCGCCTTGAAGTACAGGGGAGAAAAATTCGCGGAGGTCTGGTTCAAACCCGAGGGCGAGCCTTTCGCTCTTACGTTTCGTATTCCCCAGAAAAGTTTTCAAATTCCCGGCATGGATCAACTCTTGACGACAGAAAACCTTCTGAAAGCCGTGGCCGTAGCGACGGATGAAGTTGAATCATGG
This sequence comes from uncultured Planctomycetota bacterium, assembly GCA_963835245.1. Taxonomy (GTDB): domain Bacteria; phylum Planctomycetota; class Planctomycetia; order Gemmatales; family Gemmataceae; genus JAJPHU01. The sequence goes on along the minus strand of CAWIEZ010000006.1, from coordinate 125,392 downwards.
CACCACGAAGGCGTCTCTGATTCCGGCCCGAACGAATCCAATGCCGAATTGAGCCATCTCCTCTCGCCGCCTCCGCCAGACGTTCCTTACCTGACGATTTACGTCAGCCTGAAGCCGCCGTCCCAAGCAGTTGCCCCCAAGGAAAGCGGTGAGCCGGAGATTCCCTTGGAAATGTGGCAGGATCTCGAAGCTCGGTGGAATGCCATCTTGGGATTGGAAGCGACCATAGACGGTTTACGCCAAAGGATGGAAAGCCTTCGGACGGAAATGGAAGCCTCGTCGAGGAAGATGTTGACGGCGGATGAAAAATTACATGCCCTGAACGCGGATGTCGCTCAATGGAGCAAGGCAAAAAGCCGCGTTCATTTTGCCCTGCCGAAAGTCAGAGAGTTTATCCATCGTGCCACTTGGGCAATGGGCACACCCGAAAGGAAGCAGCTTGAGGAACTCTTCAAGAACCCCATTCAATCTCCGAACCCGTTTCCTGAGATGGATAAAGTGCGGACACAGCTTGAAAACTTGCTAAAAGACCGGCAGATTTTATCCGCTCAGGGGGTGACGGTCTGCCAGGAATGTCAAGGTATCTCCGCGGATATTCAGGGAGCCTTGAGAACACTTCAGAGCAATGCCGCTGCGAATGCCAACAAAAAAAGGGGCGCAACCCAGGCAAAAGGCAAGTTGTTCTAGCACAGGCGGCATTGGTCGGGAACTGATTTCGGAAGGGACAAATCATCCTAACATGAGCGAATCGTTGCTGCCTTTCCTCCTCCCCGCCAATGAGGCTGGCCTGACGCTCGCCGCCTTGCTGCGTCAACGGCTGCCCGGCCAATCGTGGAATCAGGTGCGCCGTCTCGTCGAGACACGCCGGTCCGCGTCAACGGCGAGCTGTGTCTCGATCCCGCGCGCCGCCTCAAAGAAGGCGAAACCGTCGAATTGCTGGCGCGATCGGCGGCGAAACCGCGCCCCGATGAGGCCCTTGTTATCCGCCATCTCGATGAGCATCTCGTCGTCGTCGAGAAGCCTTCCGGCATCTCCACCGTGCGCCATCCTTCGGAGCGCAACTGGAACGCGCGCCGCAAGGCACTGTCGCCGACACTGGAAGACTTGACACCGAAGCTCATCGCGCAGCGCGAGGGCGCGTCCGTAAAGGGCCATTACCGCGTTTGCGGATCGTCCATCGTCTCGATAAGGAGACGAGTGGTCTGGTCGTCTTCGCGCGCACGGTCGCCGGCGAGCGCGGCCTGGGTGAGCAGTTCCGCGCGCACACCGTCATTCGCCGCTATCTGGCCGTGGTGCCCGGCTTCGTGCCGTCGCAGCGTATCGCCACGTCCTTGGTGCGCGATCGCGGCGACGGCCGGCGCGGCAGCACCCATCGGCCCGATCTCGGCAAAGAAGCGATCACGCATGTTGATGTGATGGAGCGATTATCCGATTATACACTGCTGGCCTGCCGCTTGGAGACGGGCCGCACGCATCAGATCCGCATTCATCTCGCCGAACTCGGCCATCCTATCTGCGGCGACAAGGTATATCATCACTTACCGGGAGGCGGCGAATTGCCGGATCGCAGTGGGGCGCCGCGCCTCGCGCTGCACGCGGTCGAGTTGGGATTCGTGCATCCATTGAGGCACGAGAAACTGCACTGGGAGATGCCGCTGCCGCCGGATTTACGCGCCTTTGTGGAGCGTTTGCGCGGCGAAACGGGAGCAAGCGATTATGCAAATCAAGTGGACGGATACTGATCCCGAAACGGGACAGCGGCGTTTTTTGTGCGCCGAGCGCTTTGCCGGCGTCTGGAGTTTCAAATGGAAACTGCAACGCCGCGGCGATTGGACCAAAGGCTTGCAACCGACCCGCGCCATGTGGGAACACGTTCTCGACAGTCTACAGCGCCGTTATCGCCGCCGTGAGGGCGTCAGTGATGAGGATGTCGCACAGGTCGAGCGCATTCTGCGTGAACTGTCACCGCGCGACGAACCTTGATTTTCCCCTTAGGGCAAGGGAAAGTGTGAGTCGAGTTGGTGCGCCGTGCGGCGATCCGCCAGGCCGCTGTAGTGGTAGCCTTCCCGCAGGTTCAAGTTGCCGCGCAGATAGAAGGCGCAGGCCAAACGCGGATTGATCGAAGTGGCGTCGTTGCAGTCGAAGATGGCTTCCTGGATGTCGCCGAGATGCACCTTGGCGCGAGCGCGGAGATAATACGTCTCGGCATCGCGTCCCCTCCGCAGCGCGCGCGTGAAATCGTCGTGGGCCCGCTGATATTCCTCCAGTCCCATGTAAGCCTGACCGCGCATTTTGTACGCCGCGCTGTCGGCCGCGTTGTGCTGAATCAATCCTTCCGCATCGAGAAGTGCCTTATTCCACTCGCCATTGTGCAAATACGCTGTGCCGCGCGCCCTCTGGGCATCGCTGTCCGCCGCATCGAGATCCAAAGCCCGCGTTAGATCCTCAATCGCTTGGTTGTACTTCCGCCCATGCAGATAGAGCATACCGCGCCCACGATAGGCGCCGGCCAAGCCGCGGTCATCGGCGCGGTGGCGATCGATGGCCGCCGTGTAGTCGGCGAAGGCGCGGTCGAGGTCGTTGCACAGGCGATGCAGGTTGGCGCGGTAGTAATAGGCCAGGGGATCGGCCTGGGCGAGGTCGATGGCCTTCGTCTGGTCGGCGAGTGCTTTGTCCACTTCGCCGTTGCGGACGTGGCAGAGGCCGCGCTGGCGATATGCCTCCGCATTGCCGGGTTCGCGGCGGAGAACGGCGGTGTAGGCGTCGATGGCTTGACGGTGTTCGTGGCGGACGGCATGCAGTTCGCCGCAGTGACGCCAGGCGCGGACATCGTCGGGATCGCGGCGAAGCGCCTCGTGGAAATCCGTCAACGCGCCGGCGTCATCGCCCATGCGGCGGCGAACCACGCCGCGCGCACTCCAGGCTCGCTGCAAGCTGGGATCGAGTCGCAGTGCTTCGCCAAGAGTCGTCAGCGCTTCCCGATCGCGCCGGCAAGCGGCGTGCGTCAAACCATCCTCCAGAGCGATCCGCGCCCGCTGGCACCGCTGTTGTTCTTCGCGCCGACGAGCGCGTCGTTGCTCCGCGACTCGTCGCCGCTCTTCCTCACGCCGCTGGACGGCGCGTTCCCAAGCGCGCTGCTGTTCTTCTTCCGCCTCGATCCGTTGCCGGCGCTCCTCTTCTTCACGCCGTCGCAGTAACGTCTGCTGCCGGATTTCTTCTTCTCGAACCATCCGCCGCTGCACGTCGATCAGACGTTGGCGCTCTTCTTCGAGACGGCGGCGTTCGTCGCGGAGGCGCTGACGTTGGACGGCGACGCGCTGTCGTTCGCCGTCGCGCCGCTGGGCGTCGTCCACAAGCATCCAGATTGGCAACGCTACCAGAAACGCGGCGGCGATGGTCAGCACGGCGGCCAGCGCCCAGGAGGCGCGCGGCGGTGTAGCCGTGGAGCGTTTACCCTGCCGAGTTTGTCCGAGGGATGGCCAGGAGATCGGTCGATTTCGCGCTGGACCGGCAAGATGCCGGTCCCTCCCATGCAACCGGCGTCCCGCCGCTCGCGCCCCGCTGCCACGATCGAGGCGCGACCAATGCACCGGTGTCGCCCGCGCAACCGAGGTTCCCGCGTGGGTCGGCGACCGCCAGATCGTGAAACGCGGACGACTCAACTCGTGCAGGATGTCCAGAACCAGCGTGCAGTTGTCCGGCGTCTGCTCCGGGCATTCTTGCAAACAATGGTAAAGCAGATGAGTGAGTTCCTGACAGAGAAAAGCGCGAGCGGCCATCAACAGCAGCGGCAAACCGGCACCGGCGGTCAACAGCCGCATCAGACCGACACAGCCGTGTTGCTCCAGATCGCGGAGGAATTGCCCTTCGGTTCGCCGCCGTGTGTCGCGCCGCCCTTGATCGGCGGCGAAGCGAACGAAGACCTCGTTGGACCGGGCCCATTCCTCCCGATCGAGACAACCCGCCAGCGCGCCGCCGTGGCGGGCGGAACGCAGATCGTTTAGACACTGCCGGCGCAGGGCGTTCGCCACCGTCGCCGCACCGGGGCGGCCGAGGACGGCGCCGCCGTGCGCCAATTCGGTGACAACGCGCGCCAGACATTGACGAAGGGCGTGGGCCTCGCGGGGAGCGAGGCCGGCTTGGCTATGATCCCGCGAGGGCTCGCCGCTCAAGGCTGCCTCCAGGGCGTGCCAGGCACGGTGCATCGCCTGCTCCAGCGCCGCCGTCAAACGCGGATCGTCCCGTTGGCCGCAGCGCGTCAGAAAATCGACGACGGCGTCCAGTGCTTCGACGCCGCCGGTCACGAAAACATCATCGACCAGTCGTTTGAGGAGCAAACAGGAGAGCGTTTCCCCGATAGGCATGGCGGCGTTTCCTGCGATGCGGGAGGAAATCCTTCGCTTTCGCCGACCCGACAGTAATCCCTATCGATTGTCCCCGTTACGGGGCCGCTACGCAAGTATTTTTCTCATTTGGATTTGTCTGCGAATTCGGGATAGTCGTCCTGAACCCGGCAGCTAACGCAGCCGGTTCGCCTGGCTGGGCGAACCGGCTGCGTTAGCTGCCGGGTGAAACAAAATAGCCCCCACGGCGGGGTTGGCGTGAGCCGTGGGGGCGGGGAGGGGTTGGTTCTACCAATTATGTCGGCTGAGACGGCAGGACGAGTTGAATTTTTCGCCCCATGCGGTTTAGCATTTGTCCCGCTAAGCCGCAAGCGGCTCACACGGCCAGCGTGGCCGTTCGCCGTTCGGCCAGCACCGTATCGACGATGGCGATGGCCGTCTGCACCTGCTCGGCGCTGATGCACAACGGCGGACAGAAACGAACGGCGCTTTCGCCGCAACCCAGCAGCAGCAGGCCGTGCCGAAAGGCCGACTGAATCACCTCATCGCGCAGCGCCGCCGCCGAGCCGCCGTCGTCTTCGTTGACCAGATCCATCGCCACCATCAGACCGAGGCCGCGCACCTCGCGGATCTCTGGGTGCCGCTGCTGAAGGCACCGTAATTCGTGCTTGAGTTGTTCGCCGCGCTCGGCGGCGTTGAGGATGTAGCCGCTTTCGAGCAAATCGAGAGTGGCCAAGGCGGCGCGGCAACTGACCGGATTGCCGCCAAACGTACTGGCGTGGCTGCCCGACGGCCAATCCATGACCTCTTCGCGCGAAAGGATCGCTCCCAGCGGCATGCCGCTGGCGATGCCCTTGGCCAAGCACATAATGTCCGGCTCCACGTCCCAATGCTCGACGGCGTACAGTTTGCCGGTTCGGCCCATGCCGGTCTGCACTTCATCGGCGACGAGCAGAAAACCATGACGATCGCAGAGGGTGCGGAGGGCAGGCAGAAAGCCGGCTGGCGGAACGTAATAGCCGCCTTCGCCCTGGATCGGCTCGACGAAGATGGCGGCGACCTCATCCGGCGGCGCGATGCGGCGCAGCACGGTTTCCTCGATCTGCCGGATGCACTCGCAGTCGGCGTTGCCGTTGTCGCAGCCGTGGCAGCCGCGCGGATAGGGAACGTGGTGAATGTCCGGCACCAGCGGCGCGAAGCCGCGGCGATGCACCAGTTTCGAGCCGGACAGCGACATGGCCCCATAAGTTCGGCCGTGGAAAGCGCCGTAGAAGGCGATGGCGCGCGAGCGGCCGGTGTGCCAGCGGGCCAGCTTCAACGCCGCCTCCAACGCTTCGGCGCCGCTGTTGGTGAAGAAGACACGCTTGGGCGACGTGCCGGGACCGCTCTCGGCCAAGCGCTGCGCCAAATCGATCTGAGGCTGATAGTAGAAGTCGGTGCCGGACATGTGCAGCAGCTTGTGCGCCTGATCGGTGATGGCCGCAGTGACATGCGGATGACAGTGACCAGTGGACGCGACGGCGATGCCGGCGGTGAAATCGAGGAAGCGATTGCCGTCCACGTCTTCGATGACGGCGCCGGAGCCGCGCTCGACCACCAAGGGATAGATGCGCGTGTAAGACGGTGAGACGTAACGCGCATCGCGTTCGAGTAGTTCCTGCCCCTTGGGGCCGGGCAAGGCGGTATGGATGTGCGGAACGATTTCCTTGTCGAATAGCCACATGGCGTTATCCTCCTGTAGTACGCCCATTATCGAAGTCTCTGTTTACGTTACGGCCAACGCGAGGCGCAAGCGTGTTTGAACTTCTTTCCAGTCTCGATCCGTTAGTTTGCCGACTACTGAATGCACATCGGACAACGGCTTGGTGCTGAGGAAGACGCGGAATGCGGATGGCTTACGTAACCCCGCCGCCGCCCAATCTTGAAGGATGTAATCCGTCGGCCCTCGCGCTTGAGCGAGGTTTCCCGTCAGCAATCCCACAACAGCATCGTGTTGTGTTGTCTGATGTAATACTGTCGAGATGACAACGCTGGGACGATTTTTCGTCTCACGGACACCAACATAGCTTACAATTACAACCGTGCCGGGATCAAACACTAGGACGCCTCCTTGTCCTTGGGGATCTCCTCCCAGTCGTAGGGATCTTCCTTGTCAAGTCTACGGAAGACTTCGTTGGCGGCGTCGCGCATATCCTCCTCGGTCCATTCGTCACTGTCGTCAACCGGCTCGTCGTAGCCGTGTTGTTGCTTCAGTTCCAGAACCAACTTTTTGATTTCCTCCACCTTCTCTAGGGGCAAATACCAAAGAGCGAGAGAAATTTCGGCGATTTCTTTCGGCTTCAACACGATTGTCCCCTTTCTTCGTTTTCTTCTGGTTCCATCTGCTCGCGCTGCCAAGGCTGGTCCGGTGCGCCGCGCCAGGCCCGCCAGCCGTATGGCAGATCCGCCAATTCCCCAACGCTCGGATCAAGCTCGAAAACATGCGACAAGCAGACAATGCAAGCGTCAGCCGGGTCGGGATTATCGCGTCCATCCAAGAACTGCCACATGCCATCGTCCTCATCGTGCGCCACCAGCAGAATGCGGGTTTTCCCACCCATAATGTCGCGCAGTGCGATTACGGCAACATTCTCCGGATCGGCGAACGGCCAGGATGTCATGCCGGTCCCCCTTCGATGTCCGTCGTCAATCCCTGCGCCATCTTGACCTCCGTGCCGTGGTTGACCGTCCACGCCGTCTTGTGCGTCACCGTCTCGACCAGCCCCGCCGCCGATGGATGACCATTGCCACTCTTCTTGACGCCGCCGAACGGCAAATGCACTTCCGCCCCAATGCACGGCAAATTGACGTAGCCCATGCCGTATTCGCACTCGTCGCGGAACAACCGCATGGCCCGATAATCTTCCGTCACCACCGCCATCGATAGGCCATAGGGCGTGTCATTATAGATACGCACCGCCTCTTCATTCGTCTTGAACGGCACCAGCGCCAAATGGGGGCCGAACACTTCCTCGCGCAGCACGCGCACGCCAGGCCGATGCTCCATGCGATAAATGAACGGCGACAGATAGCATCCGGCCGCGTGTTCGCCGCCGCTCATGCGGCCACCGTCAAGCAATATCTTCGCGCCCTCCTCGCGGGCCAGGGCGTTGTAGCGCTCGATCTTCTCGACGGCGCCGCGATGGATAACGGGTCCGGTGAAGTTACCGGCGTTGAGCGGATCGCCGATGCGCAAACGCTTCGCCGCCGATACTAGCTTGTCGGCAAACTTGTCGAAGATCGACTCGGCAATGAGGATGCGGCCCGCCGACACGCAGCGCTGGCCGCTGGTTTTGAAACCGCTGACGAGCGCGCAGTTGACGGCCAAGTCCAGCCGCGCATCGGCACAGACGATGACGGCGCTCTTGCTGCCCATCTCGCAGGCGACGATGCGATCGTAATGTTCCGCCGACAACTGCTGAATGCGATGGCCCACGTCGTAACTGCCGGTGAACAAGACGACGTTGACGCCGGCATCGCGCACCAGCGCTTCGCCGGTCTCGGCGGCGCCGTGAACGAGATTGATCGTGCCGGTGGGGAAGCCGGCTTCCTCGAATAGCTCGGTCAGCCGTTGGCCGATGGCCGGCGTGTCTTCGGACGGTTTGAAGACGACGGTATTGCCTTCGAGCAGGCTGGGACCGAGCATCCACAACGGCACCGCGAAGGGAAAGTTCCACGGCGTAATGACGGCGACGACGCCCCAGGGTTTGCGGCGCATGAAGGCGTCCTTCTCCGGGATTTCCGAGGCCAACACGTCGCCGATCGGCATGCGTCCTGTGCCGAAAACGTATTGAATCATGTGCAAGCCTTCAATCACTTCCGCTCGGCACTCGCTGACAACTTTGCCGCATTCGCGGGCCATCAACTGCGCGAGATTGTCGGCCTCGCGCTTGACGATCTGGGCCAGGTTGTCGAACAGTTCGGCGCGATGGATGCGGCTGCTGCGCCGCCAAGCTGGGAAGGCGTCTGCGCGGCGGCGACGGCTGCTTGCGCTTCTTCGACGCTGCTGGACGGAAAGACGCCAAGGATTTCACTTTCGCGGGCGGGACTGCGGCTCTCGAAGCGTGTACCGTTGGCCGATTGCCAACGGCCGGCAATGAGATTCCTTCCGGTGAGGGTGGCGGACATGGGGTGGCTCCTCCTGAACTAAGGTTGGCCGGCGAGGGCGATCGCGCCGAGGGGATGCTCGTGGGAGATGACAGCAGCGACCCATCGTTACGTTGGTATTATATCGGCAAGCCCGATCTCCTCAACGGGAAGCCGCGAAGATTTGACGTTTGGGCGAACGAGGCATATCTTGACCGAGTTGGCAACGTGTCCTTCCACCGTAGACGAGAGGAACTCCCATGCAGAAACGCCAGAATGCGGCCACGTTCAAAGGCAATCCGCTGACCCTCGTCGGCCCGCAGCTCAAGGCCGGCGACAAGGCGCCGAACTTCACCTGCCTAAGCGGACTCGACCTCGTCAGCTTCGACAAGACGCCGGCCAAAGCGCGCTTGTTCAGCGTTGTGCCGTCGCTGGATACGCCGGTGTGCAATCAGCAAACCCACAAGTTCGACGAAGCGCTCGGCGCTTTCAAGGACAAGCTGGCCTGCTACACCGTCAGCCTCGATCTGCCCTTCGCGCAGAAACGCTTCTGCTCCGCCGAGAACATCAGCAACATGCAAACGCTGTCGGACGTGCATAACCACTCGTTCGGCCAAAATTACGGCGTGCTGATCGAAGGGCTGCCGCTTTCGCTGCTCAGCCGAGCCGTCTTCGTCGTCGATAAGAACGGCACCATCACCTACGCGGAATACGTGCCGGAGGTCGGCTCGCATCCCAATTACGAGGCGGCGCTGGCCGCCATCAAGAAGACCGCCGGTTAAGTGCAGCTGACGCAGACGCCAATCGTCCTTTACCAATTCAGCTTGGGGCATAACACAAGCCAACAACCCCCACGGCGTCGCCGCTGGGGGTTGTTGACTTTGCCGAACCTGTCAATTGTATCAGCCGCGTTAAGACTTTCCTGTTGTGAATGCGCCCGCCTCCCTTGATCGGCGATTTCAGTCCATTAAGGATAAAGATGTGATCGGCGCGAACCACGGGTGCGCCGAGACAAGCGAGAGGTTTCGTGGTGCTCTCCAGTGTGTGCTGGAGCAGACTAGAGGCCCCATTCAAGCAAACCCGATGGGAAGGAGAATGTGCCATGAGACCCTTCCGGGGTACATTGTGGTGCTGGCGCTGGCGGCCTTGGCGATGGCGAACGGCAGCGCCGCGGCAGCCTGGAACAATGTCTTTCAGGTGTGTTGCCATAGTTGCCGAAGCTCCAATTACGTCGCCGCGCCAGCCGCCGTCGCCGCGCCGGCGCCGTGCGGCGGCTGCCAGCAATGCACGACGCGCTACGTGCAGCGCTGCTACTATCAGCCGGTCACCAGCTACCGGCAAAGCTGCTACATGGAGCCAGTCACCACGTATCGCACCAGCTACTATTATGAGCCTTGCACGAGCTATCGTTACAGCTGCTACTACGATCCCTGCACCTGCCGTTATCAGCAGGTCGCTCAGCCGGTGACGACGTATCGGCTGCGTTCGCGGTGCTGCCCGGTGACGAGCTATCTGCAACGCTGCTGCTTGCAGCCGGTAACGACCTATCAGCAGATGACCTATTACGAACCGCAGACGACGTGCTGCACGACCACCATCGGCGCACCGGTGGCGGCGCCGCCTGCTTCGGCGGCACCGCCCGTCCCGCCGGCGGTCCAGGGTGCTCCGTACGGTCCGTCAACCCAGCCGGGTCCAGGGCGGACCGATGGTGCCGGCTTCCGCCGGCTGTCTCGGGAGGCTCAGTGGCCGAACCGCCGCCCGCCGCGTCGGGACAACCTAATGTTCCTCCGCCGGGCGTCAGCGGCAGCAACGAGCCGCTGCCCCCCGAACAAGGCGGAGCCACATCGATAACTATAACCGCGTTCCGCACATGCCATCCTCGGACGGCTCCTCCTATCGGCAACCGCAGTTGCAGGCGCCGGTGCCGGTGACGCCCGCCGCGCCGGCTCCCAAGGCGAAGGTTCGTTTCGACCGCATCACCTCCATGCCGCGGCACAACACCGAGGGCGCAGGTCGTGCGGGCCGATCGCCTGCCGCAAGCGCGGACGAATGTTATTTTCGTCTGCGCCGACGAGCGGGGCGGCCGGCAGTCCGTGACGACCGATGACGCCGGACGCTTCCGGACGACGCTGGCCGCCGGCAACTGGCTCATCTACACGCGGAAGCCACCGGCCGACTCGTCTATCAGCAAAAAGTGCGCGTCGGCATCGATCAACCCACGGCGACAATCACGCTCGTCAGCCGATGATTGCGGTTGATCGCGTAAGCAGGCAGTCCAGGGAATCCTTGCGACGGATTCTCCTGGACTGCCGTGCTTATCAGAGATTAATCGAGTCGCTTTTCCCTGCAGGCGGGTGCAAAGAAGAGCCGATATTCCTTTTGTGCGGATTCGGCGGATTGCGCAAGGAGGAGGGGCTTGCATGGTTCGGACCATGCCCGGCCGCCGATGGGCAGCAGGCCTGCTGGTCTGGCTGGGGATGGTCCTGTCCGCGGCGGCGCAATCACCATCCGTCCCAGACTGCCCTGTTTCCCTTCTCGGCGATCGATACTCCGTCGGAACCGGCCCGGACACGCCGAGGAATCCCAGCTCACGGACATCAGTAATCCGCAAACGCCCAGTCGAGCCGTGCCCGCGCCATTTTTGGTGCCGACTCCCTCCGCGGGACAGCCGCTGGACAACCGACGCCTGTGTCGCAAGCCTTGGCGCTGCCGGTAGCGCTGGCCTTTCATGCGGGCCGTCCAGGGAACGTGGGCCGGCATCGGACTAGAGGACGCCCAGGTGCAAGTGTACGGCTGGACGCAGGGCAACTTCACCGCCAGCACCGACCGCAACTCCAACCTGCCCTACGGCATGAACTACAAGGCCAACCAGTTCCTGCTCGAACAGAACTGGCTGCGCATCGATCGCACGGTTCGCAACAGCGGCACGACCGAGCCGACTTTGGTTTTCGCTCCGATTGGATTTTGCCCGGTTCCGATTATTTCTTCACGCTGCCGCGCGGCCTTTTCAATGGCCAACTTACAGCCAACAACGGTCAGCCGAACCTCTACGGCATCGACCCGGTAGAATTTTACGTCGAAGCGTATTTCCCCACGATCGCGCAAGGCATGGATGTCAAGGTGGGCCGTTTCTTCTCGCAGTTCGGCGTGGAATTGATCCCCGCCGTGGACAATCCCTTCATCTCCCACGCTTATGCGTTCATTTATAATCCCTTCACGCAAACCGGCATTCTAACGACGACCAAATTGAGCAATGCCGTCTCCGTGCAAGCGGGATTGGTCATGGGCAACGACAACATCGCCGCCGCTACCGCCTATCCCACTTTCATTGGCAGCATCAAATGGGTGAATCCCGATCAGCGCAATAGTCTTCTACTCAACATCATCGCCGATCGAGGACGCTTCGATCAGAAAAACAATTTCCACAATCCGGAGATCGTCGATCTGATAGCCACGCACAAATTCAATTCGAGCCTGGTTTACACCTTTGAGACGTTGTACGGATTCACTAATAACGTGCCGGACATTGGCACGGCGAACTGGCTGCATTTCGTCAACTATCTCACCTATAACGTCACGGAGCAAGTCAACACGGCGGGCCGCTTGGAGTTCTTCGACGACTTCCAGGGACAGCGCACCGGCTTTGCTGGACTGTATATCGCTCCGGCGGCCGTAGTGGCGTATCGGCCGGTCAAATGGCTGCAATGGCGTCAGGAAATCCGCTACGACTACAATACGCAAACCGCTCCCTTTGAAGGCAAGCACGGCTTGTTCACCGCCACGAGCGATTTCATCATCCGCTGGTAGCCGCTTGCGATTTTCGTTTAGCCGCGAGCCGTAGGCGAGCGCGTGGGGCCATCGCGCTCGCCTACGGCTCGCGGCTAAACGAAAACAACGCCCTCATTTCTCTTTGAGGTTTTCCTTGACCCAGTCGAGGATCTCCTCGGCGTTCTTGGCGGCATTGGCTTTGGGGTCGATTTTGCGGATGATGCCCTTCTTGTCGATGACGAAAGTCACGCGATTGGCAAAACCGCGGCTGGAGAGGACGCCGTAGGCTTTGGCGGTTTCCTTCTCCTGGTCGGCCAATAGGGGATAAGTTAGCTTCTCTTTGTCCGTGAATTGCTGTTGAGCTTTCAGGGAATCCACGCTGATGCCCAGAAGCACCGTATCGAGTTGAGCAAACTGCTCAGCGCGGTCGCGATAACCGCAGACTTCGATCGTTCAGCCTCCGGTCATGGCTTTGGGATAAAAGAACAGAACCACGTTCTTAGCATGGGCACCTTTTTGGAAGTCCTTCAAGGCAATGGTCTTCTTGTCCTTGGCGTCCGGGAACGCCTTGGCGATGTTCACGGCGGGCAGGTCAAAATCCGGCGCCGGTTTGCCGACTTCCACTTTGGGAGTCTTCTCATCGGCGAAGCTAGGAATGGCCAGACCGAGCAAGCCGGCCAGACCGAGAAAGCGAAACAGACGCATGGCAATCGTCTCCGTGTGAAAGATGGAGGGGGCGAGACTGCTGCCATTGTCATCGGGATGGACATGGAGGGCAAGGGCGCGGGCCGGGAGAAGGCGAACCGGCAGCGTCAGCTGCCGGGTGGACCAAAATCATCGACCGCCGAGTTTTTCCAGTGTCGGATCGGGCTGCCACATGTAAAGAAACGTCGGCAGACGGCTGCGATCCAGGCCCGGCACGCTGATCGGCAGCACCGTATTTTGCAGCGGCACATTCGGCGTGATGGCGTACGGCGAATGCGCCCGATCGTTGCAGCGATGGTAGAGCACGATACGGCCCTGCTCGACGTGGGCCAGTTGGCGAGCCGCCGCGATGGCATCGTCGAGGTAGCCGATGCGATCGATCAAGTGATTTTGCAGGGCTTGATGGGCCGTGAAGACGCGGCCATCGAATAGTTCGCTGTCCGCGGCGTTGATGCCTGGCCGAGCTTGGGCGACCACTTGGCGGAAGCGTTGGTGGAACTCGTCGGCCATCGCCTGGAGCAGTTGCCGGCGTTCGGGCGACGGCTCCTGCACGACTTCGTTGCCGAGATCGATGTGCTTGCCCGACTTGATCGGCAGCGCCTGCAAACTGAAATAGCCGATCGCTCCGCTAAGGTTGTAGCGATTGAGGATGACGCCGATGCCGCCGGTGATGCTCGTCGGATGAGCGACGATCAGGTCCGAGGCGGTGGCCAAGTAGTAAGCGCCGCCGGCGGCCACGTCCATCAGGCAGGCGACGACCGGCCGCCGGGTGTTGGCTCGGAACGCTTGCAGATCGCGCCACATGATGTCCGTCGCCGTGACGCCGCCGCCGGGACTGTTGATGCGCACCACCACGGCGGCGACGCAGGGATCGGCGGCGATGGCGTCGAGCTTCTCGCGGAAGAGGCTCACCGGGTTTTCGCCCAGCGAATACAGGCCCGTCATGTCCATGTTGAGCAGCAGGCCGTCCACGTCCACGACGGCGATCTTCGGCTTCTTTGCCGGTGCAGGGGCCGCCCAGCGGCATCTCGACGACCGGCCCGCCGTCGCTGACCGGCGGCGTTTCCGAGACGACCTTGCTGTGCGTCTCCATCGGCGCTTCCGTGCGGACCAGCGAATCCGTGGCGATGTGGAAGACGTGATGACAGCCCGTCAACCCCACGTCAGGACCAGACACCATCGCAAGGATCGCATGGCCGCTCACCTCGCCTCCGAGCGTTCGATTCCTCGCCTTCGCGCTTTCTCTCCTTCTCGACATCGGCATTCTTTTCCGTCTCTCCGTAACAATCCTCGCCGCTCGCTCCCGGTCAAATCGTCCCAGCTCGACGCCTCTTACTTCTGTCACAAAAACCCGCCGCCGTGGAATCAGAAATAGAATCGTGTTCGCGGCACGGAGAAACGGAAGAACTCGCTGCGAGAAATTGCGTAGAATAGAAAGGAGACAGAGAAGGAGCAGATGTTGAATCTTCGATTGGGCACTTCTCGGCAGGCAGCTCGATCTCATCCCTCGCCGATCGTTGCCCGTATTTCCGCGCATTCTCCGCGTCTTCGGAACCGCTTTCTTCTCAGTCCGGTTGCATCGATTTATGCAAGCCATACCGCTGGGAGATTTGTACGCATGGTCGAGTTTCAGGCTGCTTGCAGGCAGACGATCTTGCCCATATTGACAATTATCCCCCTGCGGTTAGTTTGGAACGACTGAGGCAAAGGATTGCCCCTTTTGCCTATCTTTTCCGTTCTTGCCATCCATCGAGCAGACGGAGGCGAAAGAGGCAAACAGGGGATGTTTCTTGGCGTTGGTTCGCCGCTCATGGATGCGAGCCGGGTTGGCGGTCGGGCTGCCGCTGCCCCGTCCCCTCACGGAAGGTTGACCTTGTTAAGCCGCTCTCTCGCCTGAGGGCGAGAACAAGAGAGATCCGGAATGGGGAACTTCGACGTTCTCGTTTTGACGCCGGCCGGAACCGGCGTCGCCTGCCTGGCCATCGCCGCTTGCCGAGCGGGAGCGCGAGGCTTCCTCGACCTGGAACATGAGCGTCCGAGTCGCCGCCGCTTCCGGCGCCCTGGACCAGCTGGCGCGCTTCGCGCCGGACGGCTTCGGCGTCAAGCTCGGCTCGAACGGCGGAACGTGCTGCTGCCGTCGCTTCTCGCTGGACGGCTCGCCGCTGTCGGGAAGTCATCCTCGCGGGAGGCGAGCATCCCGAATTGGCCGAGTGGATCGCGCGCTTCCGCCGCCGGCAAATCCGCGTGTTGTTGGAGGCCGTCACGATCGCCGAAGCGCGGCGCGGCGCGGAGTTGGACATCGATGGCCTGATCCTCAAGGGCCACGAGTCCGGCGGCCGAGTCGGCGACGACACGACCTTCATTCTCCTGCAACGCTGGCAAGCCGCCGTCAGCGCAGGCGAGGTGCGCGACCTGCCGGTCTACGCTCAAGGCGGCATCGGTTTGCACACGGCCGCCGCCTGCGTCGCGGCCGGTGCCGCCGGTGTCGTTCTCGATAATCAACTGCTGCTCACGCGCGAATCGCCCTTGCCGGAAGACGGCTCGCGCTCGGCTTGCCGCCTTCGACGGCAGCGAGACGCAATGTCTGGGCGCGACTCTCGGTGAAACATACCGCTGCTTTTCGCGTCCCGGTCTTGCCGTCGCGGAAGAATTGTGCCGCCGGCCGAGCAGCTGGCCGCTTCCACCGCGCCACCGCAGAGCGCCGGCGAGAGTGGCGGCAAGCCGTCCATCATGCGCCGGCCACGGACCCGGAAACGAGCTTGTGGTTGATCGGACAAGACGCCGCCTTCGCCAAACCGCTGGCCGACCGCTATCGCACCGTCGGCGGCATCGTGCAGGCGCTGCGTCAGCGCGTCGCCCAGCAGATCGAAACGGCGCGCCGCCTGACGCCGCTGGCCGAAGGTTCGCCGCTGGCCCAGCGGCACGGCACGCGCTATCCGATCGTGCAAGGCCCGATGACGCGCGTCAGCGATACCGCCGCGTTCGCCGAATCCGTCGCCGCCAACGGCGCGTTGCCCTTCCTCGCTCTGGCTCTGCTCCGCCGCGACGACACGGAGAAACTGCTGCGCGAGACGAAGCGAACGGCTTGGCCGGCCGGCCCTGGGGCGCCGGCATTCTCGGCTTCGCGCCGCCGGAGATCCGCGCGCGAACAGATCGAGGCCATCCGCGCCATCCGTCCGCCCTTCGCTCTCATCGCCGGCGGCCGGCCCGATCAGGCGCAGGAGCTGGAAAAAGAAGGCATCCCCACCTATCTGCACGTTCCCTCGCCGGGATTGCTGTCGCTGTTCCTGCGCGACGGGGCGCGGCGTTTCGTCTTCGAGGGCCGCGAGTGCGGCGGACACGTCGGCCCGCGTTCCAGCTTCGTCCTCTGGGAAACGATGTGCGAACTGCTGCTCGAACATCTCGGCGCGCACGGGAGCGAACGCCGTCAAGGCCGAGGAGCTGCACGTCCTGTTCGCGGGCGGCATTCACGATGCGCTGTCGGCGGCGATGGTCGCCGCCTTGGCGGCGCCTCTGGCCGAGCGCGGCGTCGCCGTCGGCGTCCTGATCGGCACGGCGTACCTGTTCACCGAAGAAGCCGTCGCCGCCAACGCCATCGTGCCGCGTTATCAGCAGGAGGCGCTTCGCTGTCAGGACACCGTGTTGCTGGAAACCGGACCCGGCCACGCCATCCGCTGCATCGCCACGCCCTACGCCGAGGCGTTCGAGCAGGAGAAACGCCGTTTGCAAGCCGAAGGCCGCAAGCCCGACGAGATCCGCGAGGCACTCGAAACGCTGAACGTCGGCCGGCTGCGCGTCGCCTCCAAGGGCATCGATCGGCCCGCGATGCCGGCACCGAACGGTTCCGCTCGCTTCGTAGCGGTGGACGGAAGAAGACCAGTTCCGCCGCGGCATGTACATGATCGGCCAAGCCGCGAGTCTGCGACAAGGAGTTGTCACCATGAACCAACTTCACGAAGATATTTCTACGGGCAGTATCCGAATGCTCGCTGACCGCGTCCGAAAGCCGGAAACCGAAAACCGAAAGCCGCGAACGCCCCTCCGACATCGCCATCATCGGCATGGCCTGCTTCCTGCCCGGCGCCAACGACGTGCGGACGTACTGGGAGAACGTGCTGGGCCGCGTCAACGCCATCACGGAAGTGCCGCTCGATCACTGGGACTGGCGGCTGTACTACGACGCCGAACCCGAAGACGCGCGACAAAATTTGCTCGAAATGGGGCGGGTTTCTCGCCGATCATGCCGTTCGATCCGCTGCTGTTCGGCATGCCGCCCAACAGCCTGACTTCGATCGAGCCGGTGCAGCTGTACGCTCTGGAAACCGTCCGCCGCGCTCTCGCCGACGCCGGCTACGCGGATCGGCCCTTCGACCGCGAGCGCACCGCCGTCATCCTCGGCGCCGGCGGCGGCGCCGGCCCAGCTGGCCATCTCCTACAGCTTCCGCTCGTATCTGCCGATGCTGGCCACCGCGCCCGGCTTGAAGGACAGCACCGCCGACATTCTGCGCCAGGCCGAGACGCTGCTGCCGGAGTGGACGGAGGATTCCTTCCCCGGCATCCTCATCAACGTCATCGCCGGCCGCGTCGCCAATCGCTTCAACTTCGGCGGGCCGAACTTCTCCATCGATGCCGCGTGCGGCTCGTCGCTGGCCGCGCTGTATGCCGGCGTCCGCGAGTTGGAGATGGGCACCAGCGACATGGCCGTGGTCATGGGCGCGGACACGGTGCAGAATCCGTACACCTACATGGCCTTCAGCAAGACGCACGCTTTCTCGCCGCGCGGCCGCTGCGGCACCTTCGACGAGGCCGCCGACGGCATCGTCATCAGCGAAGGCGTCGCCGCGGTCATCCTCAAGCGCCTGGCCGACGCCGAGCGCGACGGCGATCGCATTTACGCCGTCATCAAGGGCGTCGGCGCTTCCAGCGACGGCAGAGACAAGGGGCTGACCGCACCGCGGCCCGAAGGCCAACTTCGCGCCTTGAGCGCGCCTACGCCAAGGCCGAACGTCTCGCCGGCGCGCGTCGAGTTCGTCGAGGCGCACGGCACCGGCACCGTGGTCGGCGATCAGACCGAGGTTGCCTCGCTCGGCCGCATCTTCCGCGAAGCGGGCGCCGCGCCGCGATCCTGCGTTATCGGCTCCGTTAAGTCGATGATCGGCCATACCAAGTGCGCCGCCGGTCTGGCGGGGCTGGTCAACGCGACGCTGGCGCTGCATCACAAGGTGCTGCCGCCGCTGCTCGTCGGACAAGCCCAACAGCAAGGCGAACTTCGAGGACAGTCCTTTCTTCCTCAACACCGAGGCGCGGCCGTGGATTCACGGCGGCGCCGAGCCGCGCGTTGCCGGCGTCAGCGCCTTCGGCTTCGGCGGCACCAATTTCCACGCCGTTCTCGAAGAGTACACCGGCGATTATCTCGCCGAGACGCATCCGGCCCTGAATCGCTGGCCCGCCGAGCTATTCGTCTGGCGGCGGCCTTCGACGGACAACCTTGTGTCCGCGGTGCAAGCGATCCGCGATGCCCTGGCTCGTGGAGCCGCGCCCGAACTCGCCGACCTGGCGTATTCGCTGTGTCAAGGCGAATCCCGGACCAGTCGGACCTGCCGGCGCTCGCCATCGTGGCGACTTCGCTGGACGATCTGAAACAAAAACTCGACGGCGCGTTGACGATGCTGCGTTCCGGTCAGGATCGCGGCCACGATCCGCGCGGCATCTTCTTCGCCGCCAACCCGAAACGCCCGCAAGAGGAGCGCATCGCCTTCCTCTTCCCCGGTCAGGGATCGCAGTATCCCAACATGCTCGCCCAGCTGGCGATGGTCTTCCCGGAAGTGCGCCAGAGCTTCGACGATGCCGAGGCGGCACTGGCGGGACGCCTGGAAAAGCCGCTGGGCAAGTTCATCTTCCCGCCGTCGAGCGTTCACGCCGGAGCAGGAAAAGCAGGCCAAGGAAGCGCTGACGCGCACCGATGTCGCGCAGCCGGCGCTCGGCGCGGCCAGTCTCGGCATGTTCCGTTTGCTGAATCGCCTTGGCGTGCAGGCCGATCTGTTTGCCGGCCACAGTTACGGCGATTACGTCGCCCTGTGCGCCGCCGGCGCGTTGTCGTCGGAAGATCTGATTCGCTTATCGCACGAGCGCGGCCGAATCATTCTCGAAGCGACCGAGCGCATGCCCGGCGCGATGGCGGCCATCGAGGCCGATGCCGACACCGTCGCCGCCGTACTCGACGAACTCGACGGCGTGATGGCCGCCAACCTCAACAGCCCGAACCAGACGGTTATATCCGGCAGCGAGGAGGGCATCGCGGCCGCCCTGGAATGCTTCCAGCAAGCACGGCATCCGCGGCCAGCGCATTCCGGTGGCTTGTGCCTTTCATTCGCCGCTGGTCGCCGCCGCGGGAGAACCATTCGCCCACGCTCTTAGCTTCCTACGCTTTCACGTCTCCGCAAAGTCCGGTATATGCCAACACGACGGCGGCGCCGTATCCGCTAGAGCCGGCCGCCGTGGTGGATGTGCTTCGCCGGCATCTTGCTTCGCCGGTGCGTTTCCGCGATGAGATTGAGTCCATGTATCGCGGCGGGCGCTCGGCATCTTCGTCGAGGTGGGGCCGCAGGGCGTCTTGACGGGTCTCGTCGGTCAGACGCTTGCCGACCGGCCGCACCTGGCCATCGCCTCCGATCTCAAGGGCCGGCCGGGACTGCTGCAGTTGCAGCACCTTCTCGGCCAACTTCTCGTCCGCGGCGTTCCCGTCCACCTCGAACGCCTCCACGACGGACGCAACTTGCGTCGGCTCGATCTCGGCCAACCTGGAGCGCGACAGCTTGCCAGCCCACACTGTCGCCGAGCACCTGGCTCGTCAACAGTGTTCGCGTTCGTCCCTTGCACGGCCCGGAGCCGAAACTTCTCGGCCAAGCCCACACTCATAATCCCGGCGAACCGGCAGCGTTAGCTGCCGGGTTTGGTCCTTACCCGGCAGCTAACGATGCCGGTTCGCCGAGGTTGGAGGGTTCTCCTTTACCAGCCATGAAACCGACTCCCACACAGCCGCCTGCTCCATCGCCTTCGACAAACGGCGCATCGCATAGCAACGGACTGCCCCCTCTTCCGCGCCGCGCCCATCGCCGCGGTTCGGGAGCGATGAAGCGGCACAAGTGATGCTCCGCTTCCAGGATTTGATGGCACGATTCCTGGAGACGCAGCGCAGCGTCATGCTCGGCTATCTGCAAGGCGGCGCAGCCGCCTGCCGAACTTACCTACGCCGCCGCCCGCTATCCATACGACCAACGGCCACGGCACGAATGGGCACGCCCTCTCCGCCGTCCAACACGTCGCCGTGCCGCCACCCGCATCCGCCTCCGATGCCGGCGCCGATGGAACCCGTAACCGCGGCAGTTTCCGCGACGCCAACCGAACTGGATCGTGAAGCCGTGACCGCTCGCTTGCTCGACATCGTTTGCAAGCGCACCGGCTATCCGGCGGAGATGCTGGGACTCGATCTGGACCTGGAGGCCGATCTCGGCATTGATTCCATCAAGCGCGTCGAGATTTTGGGCATGCTCGCCGAGACCAACGGCGGTCAGACGCTCAACGTGGCGATGGAGAAACTAACGAACCTCAAAACCCTGCGCGGCATCATCGATTGCCTGACGGCGGAGAGTAATTCTCTGAGCGGGGGGCGTCAGCCCCCCGAGGGTGGGAAGTCTCGGGGAACTGACGCCCCCCGCTCAGAGAGGCGCGCCGGTATTCAGCGCATGCTCGTCGCCGCTCTGGACGCGCCTTCGCTCGCCGAGAACGTCCCCGTGCTGCCCGGCGGCACTATTCTTGTCACGGATGACGAAGCCGGCATCGCCTCGGCTTTGGCACAGCGTTTGCGCGACCTCGGCCAACAAGTCGTTCTCCTCAGCGCCGTGCCGAGCGATAACGGATTGCATGCCGATCTTACCGATCCGCAGGCCGTGGAAGAAATGCTGACTCATCTTCGCCAACAATACGGATCGATAAACGGTCTCATTCATTTATTGCCGCTTGCTCCGGCCCACGACGGCCAATGGTGGGCGAATCGTCTACAGCTTGAGGTGAAATCGCTGTTCTTGTTAGCTCGCGGCCTCGCCGATGAACTGCAACGCGCGGCCGAAAACGACGGCGCGCTCTTGCTCGCCGCCACGGCGATGGGTGGTTGCTTCGGCAGCGGTGCGTTTGAGCAACTCCCGGATGATTTTTCTCCGGGGCATGGCGGTGTCGCCGGTCTGATTAAGAGCCTAGCCCACGAATGGCCGAACGTCCTCGTCCGTGTGGTCGATGTGGACCGCCGTGAAATCGCGGATCGGCTCGCCGCCATCTTCCTCACCGAATTGGGCGACCCGACCGGCCCCATCGAGATCGGCTATCAGAGCGAGCGTCGTCTGATGCTGAAATGCGTGCCGAGTCCGCTGGAAGAAACGGCGAATACCTCGCCGCCTCTGAGCCGCGATTCGACGGTGTTGCTGACTGGGGGGCGCGCGGCATCACGGCCGCCGTCGCTTTGGAACTGGCCCGCCGCTATCAGCCGAACCTTGTGCTGGTCGGTCGCTCGCCGCTGCCGGAAGAGAGTGAAGCGGCGGATTCGGCCGGCATCACGGCTCCGGCGGAGTTGAAGGCCGCCCTCATCGCGCGCCTGCGCCGCGAAGGCCGGCCCGCCTCGCCGGCCATCGTCGAATACGCCTATCAACGACTCTTGCACGATCGAGAGATCCGCGCCAACCTCGAACGAATGAAGCAAGCCGGCGCGCGCGTCCACTACTATCAGGCCGACGTGCGCGACGAAACCGCTCTGACCGCCGTACTCGAGGAGGTGTATCGCCGCTTCGGTACAATCGATGGTGTTATCCACGGCGCCGGCGTTATCCAGGACAAATTGATCCGCGATAAGACGCCGGAATCATACGACCGCGTCTTCGGCACCAAGGTAGAGAGCGCCTTGATTCTGAGCCGTTGTCTGACGCTTCGAGCAGCTCAAATTCTGCGTGTTCTTCGCTTCGGTGGCCGGGCGGTTCGGCAATCGCGGCCAATCCGACTACGCCGCCGCCAATGAAGTGCTGTCGAAACTGGCCGTCCAACTCGACCGCCGTTGGCCGGGCCGCTTCGTTTCCCTCGCCTGGGGTCCGTGGTCCACGATCGGCATGGTTTCCGAACTGGAGCAGCATTTGGGACAACGCGGATTGCAAATGATTCCGCCCGACGTGGGACCATTGTTCTTCGATGAGGAGTTGCGCCTGGGCCGCAAGGGCGAATGCGAGGTCGTCATTGCCGGCGACGTGGGGCAACTTGCGTGTCCACGCCGGACGGCAGGTAATGAAACGGCGCAAGCAGTGCGCTAACGGGAGGAGGCAGGCCATGATTCCGACGCTTGCCGAGACGCGCTACCGGCTCAACGGACACCGCGAAGAGGTTGCTTCTTCCTCTGCCGCGTCGTTCCGCTGGGACAGCGAGGTTTTTGTCCTGCGCGGCGACGATCGGGCCGAGCTTCGTCAGCGCGTGCAATCTTTGGCCGATTTCCTCGCCGGCAATCCGGCGATCGAACTGAAGGATCTCGCCTTCACTCTCAATACCACGCTTGCTCTCGGAGGCAGTCGCTTGGCGCTCGTCGCCGAGTCGGTGGCGGATTTGCAATCCCGGCTGGGTCGCGCCGCCGAGCGCCTCGCCGATCCGAGCTGCCGACAAATCAAGGACTCGCGAGGGAGCTATTTCTTTGAAAAACCGCTGCATCCGCAAGGAAAACTCGCCTTGCTGTTTCCCGGCGAGGGCAGCCAGTACCTCAACATGCTCGGCGATTTGCTGCCGCACTTCCCGGAGGTGCGCGAACACTTCGCCCGTTGCGATGGGCTGTCGCAGCGCGACTGGACAGCGCGATGAACCCATCAGCCGGCACATCTTCGTACCGTCGTCGCTGCCGGATGCGGAGCGGTCGGCAGCCGAGAAGGAACTGTGGCGACTGGGCAACGCCGTCTCCAGTATCCTCATCTCGGAGTGGGCGCTGTACCTGTTGCTGCGCGAGTTGGGTCTGCAGCCCGATGCCGTCGGCGGACACAGCGCCGGCGAGTTTTCCGCTCTGCTGGCGGCCGGCTGCATCGAGCCGGACGATTTCTTTATCGAACAACTCTTCGCGCTCGCTCGCGTCCTACAAGGACAGGAGGACGATGGCAGCCTCGTCGAGATCGCGCTTTTGGCCGTGGCGGCCGGACGCGGCACCGTGGCGGAAGTTCTCGGCGCCGATGGCGAGCGTCTTCGTCGCTATGGATAACTGCCCGCATCAAACGGTCGTGGCCTGTCCGCCCGACGTGGCCGCCACGGCTCAGGAACGGCTGAGCGAACGCGGCATCGTCTGCGAACGCTTGCCGTTTCGCCGTCCCTATCACACGCCGCTGTTCGAGCCGTTTCTCGCTCCCATCGCCGCGATGTATCGATCGTCTGCAAGTGCGACCGCCGCGCGTGCCGCTGTACTCCTGCACGACGGGCCAATTTTTTCCCCATGACGCCGACGCCATCCGCCGCTTGGCCGTCGCGCATTGGGCTGCGCCGGTCGAGTTCATTCGCCTCGCCGAAACCATGTACGCCGATGGCGTGCGTCTGTTCGTCGAGTGCGGTCCGCGCGGCAACTTGACTTCGTTTCTGCAAGACATTCTTCGCGGCCGTTCCTTTGAAGCGGTCGCCGTCAACCTCCGTCCACCGTTCGGGGTTGACGCAGCTCAACCACCTGGCGGCGATCCTGGCGGCGCATCATGTGCCGCTGCGCTTCGAGCATTTCTATAGCCGGCGCGATCCGCGGCGAATCGAATGGCAGGCGAACGGGGTCGGCGTCGAGCGCACCCGAGTTGACGACCCGCCCTCGGGTGCGCTGACGCGACCCCGCTCGCCGCACGCCGTCATGCAGCAATATCTCGGCGTGATGGAGCAGTTTCTCGATGTCGAGCGCGAGGTCGATGGAACAGTTCCTTGCTCGCCGCGGTGCTGCGACTACTCGTGTGCCGGTCTGGCCGCTGCTCGGCGAGATCATCCGCCACGAACCCGGACGCGAACTGATTCTGCGGCGAAGCATGGACGTGAATGAGGATCTGTACGCCGGCGATCACACGCTCGGCGGACGCGATGCCAGCGGCGTCGATCCGACCCAACACGGACTGCCGTTCATGCCGATGGCCTTCAGCCTGGAGATGATGGCCGAGTCCGCCGCGTCGCTTCTCCCCGGACGGCTCGTCATCGGACTGAAGCGTATCCGTCTACAGCGCTGGATTCCTTTCGACGACGAGCCGATTACTCTCGAACTGACCGCCCGCGTTCGCATCGAGAAGCCGGACGAAGTCGCCGTGGAGATCCGCGATCTGGGCAACGCCGTCCGTCCGGGCAACGCCGATGTGCCGGCGGTGGTCGGCACGGTGCTGATGGGCACACGCTACCCGGAGCCGCCGCCGCCCGAAGAGTTCTCCCTGACGCACGAGCGGCCGTGTCGCTTCACGCCCCACCAACTCTACGCCGGAGAACGCCGCCTGTTCCACGGGCCTTTGTTCGAGGCGCTCGATTCGACGGATCGCCAAGGCGACGAGGGCATCGAGGGCCATCTACGGACATTGCCGCACACAGGTCTATTTCGATCCGTTCCCCGAGCCGGACTTGCTGCTCGATCCTCTGCTGATCGACGCTTCGACGCATTTGCTGGGCAGCTGGCATCTCGGTCAAGTCGATCAATCGGGCCGCGTCGTTCTGCCTTATGAGTTAGGGAACGTCACGCTGTATGGTCCACGGCCTGCCGCCGGCAGCCGCATCAAGTGTCGCGTCCGCGTCCAGAGCGGCTCGGCGCGCCAGGTCAGCCATCGCATCGATCTTCTCGGCCCGGACGATAGACTATGGTGCCGCCTCGATCCGGCGGAATACTGGCGCTTTTACTGGCCGTTGGAATATGTCGATTTCTTCCGTCATAAAGAGCGTTTTCTGCTGGCGAAGGACTGGCCGGTATGCTCCGATCCCGCAGTACGGTGTTTCCGACTCGATCCGCCCTCCGATCTGTGCCAACCCGTCCATCGCACGGCGCTGGCCCGCGTGACGCTCAGCCGTTCGGAATGGAGTATATTTCGCCTCCTGAAAGGAGCCGACCAGCAACTTACCGATTGGCTATTTGGCCGCATCGCCGCCAAGGACGCCATCCGCGCGCTATGGTTCGAGCGTCATGGACAGCGTCTCTTTCCGGCCGATATTGAGTTGGAAATCGGCGAAGACGGCCGTGCGATTGCGCGAATACCGTGGCGGTGTAATGGTTGAGGATTTGCCGCGTGTGGCCTTCGCCAGCATTCCGGGAACGTGTGCGGCGGCTGCCGCCTTTGGTAGAGACGTTCAACTTACCCTGCGGCACCGGGACGGCGAACGCACGGCTGCCATCGCTCTGGGATAAAAGAGACAGGTACGACCATGACAAAAGATCAAATTATGTGCGACGTGGCCGGCATTCTGCGGAATTTCAATGGCCGCGAGTATTCCGGCGACATCGGGCCGGACACGCGGTTTTTCGGCGATCTCGGCCTCGCTTCCATCGACGCCGTCGTCCTCGGCGAAACGCTCGAAGAGCATTACGGCCGTAAACTACCGTTTCACTTGTTCATGGCCGACCTTGGCCGCCGTGCCGAACGCGACCTCCCGCTGGGAGAACTGGTCGCATTCTTACATCGACATTTGAACGTATCAGCAGGTTAAGTCATGCCGCGTGTCACCGTTGATGGGATGAAGTTTTACTACCAGCAGACCGGCGAGGGGCCGGATGTCGTGCTGCTGCATGGCGTCAGCGGCAACATGGCGATCTGGCCGCTCATCAATCTGATGCCGACGCTGGCCGTCGATTTTCGCGTCACCGCCTACGATCTGCGCGGCCACGGCTACAGCGATACGCCGCCGACCGGCTATACTTCCGCCGACATGGCCGGCGATCTCGTGAAGATTCAGCAGGCGCTCGGCCTGGGACCGATGTACGTTCTCGGCCACAGCTTCGGCGGCGTCATTGCTCTGCACGCCGCCGTCCTCTATCCCGACGTCGTCGCCGGACTTATTTTGTCCGATCCGTATTTCCCCGCGCCTGCGCCATCTGGAGACGCGCGTCGGCGAGTGGACCGGCTGGCGCGAGTACAAGGAGCAGGCCAGTCGCGCCGGTCTGGAAGTGACCGAGGAAGATTGGTTCGATGTCGGTCAACTGTTCAAGCAGACGGCGGATTTGCCGCCGGAGCGGCACGAGATGTTCCGCAAGGAACTCGGCTTGGCGGCGATGGACCGTCTAACGCGCCTGGCGGCGACGACGTGCGGCGACGACGTGAAAGCCGTCGCCGGTTTGACCGCCGAACGCATTTGTTCGGTGCGGCATCCGGCCGTTGCCCTGTATGGCGAACAATCGCCGTTTTTGGCGACGTGCCGTTTTCTCGCGGAAAACTTGGCGAATTGCCGCATGACTCTAGTGCCGAACGCCAAGCATCGCGCACACGAGGAGAACCCGCCGGAATACGTCGCCCTGGTGCGGCGGCATCTGCGCGACATGGCCGGCATCGCACCGTCGCGGAACGTGGAGGGCGCGGCATGACGTTGCACGGCAAGGTTGCGGTGGTGACGGGCGCGGCCAGCGGCATGGGCCGCGCGCTCTGCCACGAACTGGCTCGTGAAGGCGTCCGGCTCGGCTTGCTCGACCGCAGATGCCGACGGGCTGGCATCGCTGACCGAAGAGTTGCGCGGCGGCGGCGCGGTCTGCGCCGAAGCGACGGCGGACGTGAGCGACCGTCAGGCGTTGCGGACCGCCCTTGCCGACCTTGTCCGCGACTTGGGTCCGGTGGATCTGCTTGTCGCCTGCGCCGGCATCACGGGTGCCACTTTCGTCGATGATCTCGCCGTCGAGCAAATGGAAGCGATCCTGCGCGTCAATGTGCTGGGTGTCGCTTACGCCATTGAGGCGCTCTTACCGGATATGCTGGCTCGTCAAAGTGGACATATTGTCGCGCTGTCGAGTTTGGCCGGCTGTCGAGGGATGCCGTTCTCAGCCGCCTACAGCGCCAGCAAGGCGGCATTAGCGATTTATCTGGAAAGTCTGCGTCCGTCGCTGCGGCGTCGCGGCATCGCCGTCACCACCGTGCTGCCCGGCTTCGTGCGCACGCCGCTGATGAAGAATGCTCCCGTGCAACCGCCGATGGCGATGATGGAGCCGGAAGCGGCCGCGCGCCACATCCTCCGCGCCATCAAAAGACGGAGCCGAGTCTACGCTTTTCCGTGGAGTACGAGCTTACTTCTGCGCGTGCTTCGTTGGTTGCCGCCGTGGTTGTATGACTGGTGCATGGCGCGCGGCGCGGCGCACATTCCCAATGTCACCTACTGAGCGGAGGCAGATCGACATGGCCCTTTCAACTATGCTCGACGAGCCGGCAACATCGGTAATTCCTCCCTTGAGTTGCCTGGTTTGCGGCGCTTCGCTCGCGGCTCCTCACGAAGACGGCACGAGTTGCGATGTGTGCGGACACAGCTATCCTTTCCGCGATGGCTTGCTGATCGCGCAGGGAGAATTGACGGGTAAAAACCGCATCGCCGCCGCCTTCTACAACAGTGACCGCTGGCCGCGTTTCCGTCCGTGGGAGCAACTGTTTCTCAAAACACTCGGCGGCTTGCCCGGCGCGCGGATGCAGATTCTCCGCCATTTGCGGCATTTGCGCAGCGGCAGCTTATTAGAAGTGGGGATCGGTGACGGCGAGAACGTCGCTCTCTTGCCGCCTTCGCTCCACATCGCCGGCATCGACATCGCCGAGCGGCCGCTGGCCGCCTGCTGCCGTCGCTACCCGGAACGCGGGCTGTTTCTCGCTCTAGCGGAAGGAGAGCGGATTCCCTTCGCGGATGGTTCCTTCGATGCCGTACTCAGCGTCGGCGGTTTTAACTTCTATAGCGATCCGCAAAGTGCTTTGACGGAAATGGCTCGTGTCACTCGAACGGATGGGCGGATTGTCGTCGCCGATGAATTGCCCGATTTGTTCGAGTGGGGCTGGGGCCATTTGCTCGGCTTTCCGCGACTGGATGACTGGTTGATGCGGCGTTTCTGGCTCGGCCCGGAATTTACCGACATGGTTCTCGGCACGCGCCTCGATGTGCGGGCTGTCGCCCGCGCCGCTCTCAGACGACCGGAAATCCATACGATTTGGCGCGGCCTCGGCTATTGCCTCGTCGGTTCACCGCTCCACGAATAAATCAACCGCACGCTCCCCGGAGGCTTTCCATGACCGCGACGCAAACGCCTTCTTCGAGTTGGATCAACGATTGTGAAGATATGCAATGTCCCGATTGCGGCGGCCATCTCGAACCGGCGGCCTCATCCACCGAGGGGGGATTGTCCTGCATCGCTTGCCATCGCGTCTTTCCTCTCCGCGACGGCATGCTCGACATGCTCAAGCCGCTGGAGGGCAACAACAAAATTGCCGCCGATTTCTATAACGGCCCGCTTTGGCCGCGTTTCCGGTTCTGGGAGTGGTTCACCTTCCTGTGCAACGGCGGCGAACGCCGGGCGCGGCGGCAGATCATGAAGTATCTGCCCTCCCTGTCTGGTACGCGCCTGCTGGAAGTGGCCATCGGCGATGGCGCCAACGTGCCGCTCATCCCGACCGACTGCCGCATTTACGGTAACGACATCTCGACTGTGCAGCTAAGCAATTGCCGTCGCCGTCACTCCGCCCGCGATTTGCGGCTGTTTCTCGGCGAAGCCGAGAATCTGCCGTTCCGCGACCGCACCTTCGACAATGTGCTGAGCGTCGGCGCTTTCAACTACTTCAGCGATCCGCTAAAATCTCTGCGCGAGATGGCCCGCGTCGTCAAGCCCGGCGGACTCGTCGTCGTCTCCGATGAGGTGCCGAATCTGCCGAATCGGATGATCGGGCATTGGCTCGGCCTGCCGAAGCTCGATCGCTGGATCATGTCGCGCTTTCTCAATCTCGGCCCGGAGTTCGCCGACATGGTGGACAAGCACCGCCATCTGCAACTTGAACCGCTGGTCCGCGAAGTGCTGACGGATTGGCAGATTCATTCGTTGTGGTTCACAGTGGGCTATTGCATCGTCGGCCGGCCCAAGGTGTAGTGATGCGCTTTTATCAATTCATCCTCAAAAACGTCTTGCAGCGCAAAGTGCGTTCGGCGCTGACGATCATCGGCGTGGCCATTGCCGTGATGGCGGTGGTCGCCTTGGTCGGCATCGCCGACGGCTTTCAACGCTCCTTCCGCGAAGTGTACGAAAAACGCGGCGTCGATCTGATGGTTGTCCGTGCCGGCTCGGTGGAGCGGCTGTCCAGTTCCATCCCGGAACAGGTCGGCAAGCAAATCCGCGGCATCTCCGGCGTTCGCGCCGTCTCGCCGGGATTGGTGGACGTGGTGTCGTTTGAGGAAGCCAACCTGGCAAGCGTGCCGCTGCAAGGCTGGGCGCCCGATAGCTCCCTATTCGATGAATTGCGGATTCTCGACGGACGGAGGCTGGAAGCCGGCGACGACGAGGGCGTCATGCTCGGCATGGTGCTGGCCAAGAACCTCGGCAAAAAGGCGAGCGATACGCTGGAAATCGCCAGCCGCCCATTTAAGATCGTCGGCGTCTTTGAGAGCTTCAACGTCTTTCTCAACGGCTCCGCGGCCATGCTCCTTCCAGCCGCTGCAAACGCTCATGGATCGCCCCAATCAAGTGACCGGCTTCGAGGTCGTGCTGCAAGACGCCGACGATAAGAAAGCATTGATCGAGCGCGTCCGCCGGGAAATCAACGCCCTGCGCTCTTCCAAGGGGCAGCCGTGGGGCATCGAAGCAATCCCGACGGCGGATTACGTTAAAAGCACGTCCGAGCTCCGAATGGCGCAGGCGATGGCCTGGATGACTTCGGCAATCGCCCTCATCATCGGGGCCGTCGGCGTACTCAACACCATGATTATGTCGGTGTTCGAGCGCACGCGCGAAATCGGCATCCTGCGGGCCATCGGCTGGCGGAAAACGCGCGTCGTTCGCCTGATTCTCTACGAGTCGATTTTGCTCAGCATCATCGGCGCGGCGGCCGGCATCGGCGCCGCCGTGCTGCTAACGCGCGCGCTAACCTGGTGGCCGTTGGTCAACGGCCTCGTTAGCGGCGACGTGGCGCCGGCCGTTATGGTTCAGGGTTTTTTCATCGCGCTGGCGGTCGGACTGCTTGGCGGCGCTTACCCCGCCTACCGCGGCGCTCATCTGCTGCCCACCGAGGCGCTTCGCCATGAGTGACACTCCTCTGCTTGCGCACCGAACGCCTGTGCAAGACCTACCCGGACGGGCAGGTCAACGCGCTGGTCGATGTCTCGCTGAGCATCCGGCGCGGCGAATACGTTGCCATCATGGGCAGCAGCGGCAGCGGCAAATCGACGCTGCTCAACCTGCTGGGCGCACTCGATCAGCCGACGAGCGGCAATGTTTTTTTCGATGCTCAACCGCTGTCGGCCATCCCCGATCTCGATGGTTTTCGTTCGCGGAAGCTCGGCTTCGTGTTTCAATCATTTTTCCTGCTGCCGACCTTGACGGCGCTGGAAAACGTGCAAATTCCCATGTTTGAAGGACCGCTCGTCGCTCGACAGCGCGCGGCCAAGGCGAGCGAACTGCTGAAACTGGTCGGCATGAGCCATCGACTCCACCATCGACCGGGGCAACTATCGGTCGGTGAACGGCAGCGCATCGCTGTCGCGCGGGCACTGGCGAACGATCCGGTCCTGCTGCTCGCCGACGAGCCGACCGGCAATCTCGATTCGCGCACCGCCGCCGAAGTACTCGATCTGTTCGCACACCTGCACCGCGATAAGGGCATGACGATTGTTCTGGTGACGCACGGTCAGGAAGTGGCGGAGCGCGCCGAGCGCATTATCCGCATGCGCGATGGACGGATTTGTTCCGTTTAGCCGCGACCCGAAGGGAAGCGCAAGCGCGCTCCCCTTCGGGTCGCGGCTAAACTTAGAGTGTATTGCCCGTGCGGAGGTTCCCCTCGGCGGGATGAAGAACGAAAGCGAAAATCACCTTGACGCCTACTTCCTCGTCGGCGTCGAGGCTCACGGCTTGCCGCTCGATCTGCTCGGCGAAGGAGAGCAGATCGAGCAAGCGGAGTCCGAGATAGACGGCGTCTTCGCCGAGTTGGCGGGCGAGCTGGCGAAACAGTTCCGCCGCTCCCGCGGCATGTCCAGCGACGCCGCGCGGCTGACCTTGGCGAACCTTGACGCCGGCGGCGGCCAGCTTAATCAGCGCCTTGAGAAAGTCCGCCGTCATCCCTTTTCGTCCCGCCGCGGCCCACAACCCCTCCCACACCTCATGAGCTTCCCAGTAATAGCCGTGATTGAATAGATCCACGCCGCGCAGATAGGCGCGGCTGTCGCGCCAACGAGCCGGCTCCAAAGGCGGCGGCGATTGCGGCGATTGACCGAAGAGGTGGCCAGCCGCATCGCGGATTGGATGCGGCGTTCGGCCCGGCACGAAGGTGTAGGGCGGAAAAGCGACCTCCGGCACGAAGCGGGGCGGCGGCATGACGGGCGCTCCTGACGACAAAGACAATGGGGATATTCTATCCGCCTCTTGACGGTTCGGCACGCTCTGTCGAGGACGCCGAAAAAACGGATGTCGCCAATTTTGCGAAAAAATCGTGTCGTTCATTTGACACGCCCACGAACGCATCTTACGTTTGTATCGTTAGCGTTCACGGGGATCGCTCGCGGGAGAAAAAAACTTCCGAGGGCAGAGAGGCGAGTAACCTCTTGTTCCTCGACAAAGGCAAACCCGTCGTGAGGCGGGGACGCAAAGCCATGACCCAAGCCGAGCGAAAACGCTCTGCGGGGGTCGCCAGGTTACCGAACGGATCAGACAGGCATTGCACGCATTCTCGGACCCGTACGCGTCGGCCGACGTGTATGGGTCTTTCTTTTTTCCGGGTGATCCCCTGCGCATGCAGCCATACATCATTCACGGAAAAGGGGAGAATTATGAAGAAGTGCTTCGCCAGTCTGGTCCGTTTTCTTAGCGATGAGCAGGCTAACACGTCCGTCGAGTACGCCGCCATGTTGTCGATGATCCTGCTCACCGTCAACGTCTCGGTGGAAACGCTCGGCACCTCGGTCAGCGGTAAGTACAATCAGGCTAGTGGAGCCTTCGCCAGCAGCAACAACAATGCGGGCAATAGCGCGCCGGCCAGCCCTCAGAACAGCGGTCCTCTTCAGGGCAACGGCAACCCGCGCGGCACCGGCATGGGCAAAGGCCAGGGTAGCGGCAACGGCAACGGCAACGGCGGCTGAGCATCGGCTTTATCTACTCTTCGTATCTCTTATGCTTGACACGTCCATCTCCTCACCCGGTGGGGAGATGGACGTTTTTGTTTACTCCGCCTTTCTTCGACCCGTCAATTCCGCTTCTCCGCCGCTGTTTTTTCGTCGCTCGCTTGCAGACCGTTGGTCCGCAGGAAGTCTTCGGCCCAGTAGTAGCGATCGAGCAGTCCGGCGGTCGGCCGGCCCAGCAGGTGATAGGCCGCGAACAATGCCTCAATGGAAGCCAAGCCATTGTCGGGATCGGTGCCGAGTTTGGAAACGCGCGGATAGGCGGTGCGCCAACCGTGCAGCGAACGAGCCGGCACGTCGAGAAAATCGCGCGTCATCGCCGCCGCCCAGCGCCAGCTGCCGTCCAGGAGCAAAACGCCCTTGTCGGCGTCGGTCGGCGACAGCGGCGGACCTTCCGCGGCCAAGCGAATGTAGCCGCCCAGCGGAGGACGTTCGCGGACGGGATAGGTCAGGAACACGACATCGGGCCGGCCGCGCAGCGGCAGCACCGAGCATTTGCGTGGATTCTCGTGCGGGTGGCGGACGATGATCGTCGGCGGAAACAGCGGCTCCATGCAACCCTCTTCTGTTCGGCGCGGCCGTGCCCCATGTACTCGACAAGGCCGGCGCTGCCATCTAATATACCAAGGTCGGCGTTGCTACGTCCCTCGCTCACGGCGCGGGCCGAGACGCCAAGGGAACGAGGAAAGGAGATTGTTATGCACCTGGAATTGCGCTACTGCGCCATGTGAGGATATGAGCCGCAGGCCGTCAGTTTGACGAGCAAACTGTTGACCGCGTTCAAGCAACAGATCCAAGACCTGAAGCTGATCCCCTCCAGCGGGGGCTGCTTTGAGTTGACCCTCAACGGCGAACTGCTCTATTCCAAGCTGAAAACAAAGCAGTTTCCCGATGAGCAATGGGTGATCGATACGTTCCGCGCGCGCCTGAAAAAGTAAGGAACGCCATGGAGATTTCCGGCCGTCAAAAACGCCTAATCGACTACGCTTCGTGCGCCGGCTGAGCGGGCAAACTGGCCCCGCAGGGCATCGCGCAGGTTCTGCGCCACCTTCCCCGCCGCGACGATCCGCATCTCCTCGTCGGCACCGACACCCACGATGACGCCGGTGTCTATCAGCTGACCGAGGAGTTGGCCATCGTCCAGACCATCGACTTTTTTCCGCCGGTGGTCAACGATCCTTTCATCTACGGTCAAATCGCCGCCGCCAACGCCTTGAGCGATGTCTACGCAATGGGCGGCACGCCCAAGACGGCCCTGAATCTCATCGGTTATCCCGACGACAAAGACCCGGAATTGACCTGGCTGCCCGACATCATCCGCGGCGGCGAGGAGCGCTGCCGAGCCGCCGGCGCCGTCGTTCTGGGCGGACACACCGTCCGCGACAGCGAAATCAAGTTCGGCTATGCCGTGACCGGCATCATTCATCCGCGCCGCATCCTGACCAATGCTTCGGCGCAGTCCGGCGATAAGTTGGTGCTGACCAAGGCACTGGGCACCGGCTTCGTGACGACCGCGAACAAAGCCGGCGCTTGCCCGGAGGAAGTCTTGACGGCGGCTTGCGCCAGCATGGTACAGCTCAACGACATCGCCAAGGAAGCGATGCTCGAAGCCGGAGCGCACTCGGCGACCGACGTAACCGGCTTCGGTCTGGCCGGCCACTCTTACGAAATGGCCGCCGGCAGCCAAGCGACGCTGGTTATCGAGTTAGCGCGTCTGCCGCTGCTGCCGGGAGCGGAGCGGTTGGCGCATAAGCCGTACATAACCCGCGCCAGCGGCACTAATGCGGCTTACGTGCAGCCGTTTTTGCGCATCGAGGGCAAGCCCGATCCGGTGCGACTGGAATTTTTTTACGACGCGCAGACTTCGGGAGGCTTGCTCATCAGCGTGCCCGCGGAGAATGCCGAGGAGCTTGTGGAGAACCTCCGCAAGCGCGGAGTGGCCAGCGCGTGCGTCATCGGCGAAGTGCTTGCCAAACAGGAAGCGGCGCTGATACTCAAGCCGTGACCGCCTCGTACTGACAAATTACCGTAGTGGTGATGCCACCGCGCGGGTGAAAGCACCGACGACGCGGCAGCGAACCGGCCGACACGCCGCCACGAAATCATCCAGCAGACGATTGACGACCGTTTCGTAAAACGCTCCCTCATCGCGGTAGCGCTGGAGATAGAGCTTCAGCGATTTCAACTCCACGCACAGTTGGCCAGGCGTGTACGTGAAGGTGATCGTGCCGAAGTCCGGTTGGCCGGTCTTGGGACAGAGACTGGTAAATTCGGGGCAGACGATTTCGATGGTGTAATCGCGTCCGGGCTGCGGATTGGCAAAAGTTTCCAGTTGCTCAGCGGATGGGGCGGACACGGTTTCTCCTCGGTCGCATCGACGTAGGAATGAAAAAACCCCGCCGAGTCTTGCGACGCGGCGGGGTTTTGTCTTTGTCAAGTCGGCGTGAGTCAAAGCGCGAATGCGAACATGATTGGTTGCCGTTCCTTCCCGTGAGAGGAGGAATCGGAGAATCTTATCCTTAGAAAGGAGGTGATCCAACCGCAGGTTCCCCTACGGTTACCTTGTTACGACTTAGTCCCAATCGACCGTTTCGCCGTAGCCGCCTGCCCCCTTGCGGTTGGCGCAGCGTCTTCGGGCGCTCCGATCTTTCGTGGCTTGACGGGCGGTGATTGAGGTCATTTGAACCCTATGCCTCGTTCCCACTGGACGAGCGTGTCTAGCGCATCCAGCGAGCCCCAATGCATTTGCGCCGCTAATTGTCTCATCGACTCTAACCCATCATCGTTGAAGTGCGCCTCTTGTCGAACAAGCTGTAACACTTGCCGAAACAGGGCGAAGTCCCGTTGCTTGCTTGGACTTCGCGGAGGATGCTGCTCAAAGAAAGGAATAACCTTCTCGAACAACTCCCGCCGATTGCTCACTTCAAACCGATAACAAAGGCTGTGATTGGGCCGGTGATCGCGTTGGATGTAAACTCGGCCACATCCAAAGAAACCGCGCAACTCATCGAGCAGAATCCGATCTTCCGCTCTCAGTTTGAGGCAGAAGCGCGGTTCGACTTTCGCTCGACGGCGTTGCGATTTATTGAAGTGAACGGCAAAACTTCCTTCGCCATCCACCAAACCCAACACATAATCAGCGGTCAGCATTAGGTTTCCCCCTTCGGACGCAATGCGTCTTACTATAGGTCAGCTGACTTCCTACTCTGCCGTTAGGGTTCGTGACAGAGCAGGATCTCCCTGGGTCACCTATCAGGCTGTTTCCCACATTCCCAAGCAGGGTTTGGGCGGAGAGCATCTTCGTGGTGGTACACACACGACTCGATGCACCCTTTACATACTTGAGACTATGGTTCGATCCGGACCCTCCAGACGGCGGTTACCCGTATCGTCCTGTCCATACTCTACTAAGGATGGATTTTCACCATCTAGTCTGATAGGCTGCCAGGCGCCTTTAATTGTGTACAAGGCTCAGGAACACATTCACCGCAGTGTTGCTGACCTGCGATTACTAGCGATTCCAACTTCACGAAGGCGAGTTGCAGCCTTCGATCTGAACTGAGGCGTATTTTTTGGGATTGGCTCCCCCTCGCGGGTTGGCTTCCCTCTGTGTACGCCATTGTAGCACGTGTGCAGCCCTAGGCATAAAGGCCATGAGGACTTGACGTCATCCCCACCTTCCTCCGGTTTAACACCGGCAGTCTCTCCAGAGTCCCCGCCATGACGCGCTGGCAACTGGAGACAGGGGTTTCGCTCGTTATGGGACTTAACCCGACATCTCACGACACGAGCTGACGACAGCCATGCAGCACCTGTAGTAGGTTCCGGACTGGATACCGTTGGCGAAACGTTTCCGCTCGCTACTTCCTACCGCTTTCGCACATGTCAAGCCTAGGATAAGGTTCTTCGCGTAGCCTCGAATTAAGCCACATGCTCCACCGCTTGTGTGAGCCCCCGTCAATTCCTTTGAGTTTCAGCCTTGCGACCATACTCCCCAGGCGGGGTACTTAACACTTTTGCTTCGGCTGTGAACCCATGTTAAGTCCACAACCTAGTACCCATCGTTTAGGGCTAGGACTACCGGGGTATCTAATCCCGTTTGCTCCCCTAGCTTTCGCGCCTCAGCGTCAGAAGAGGTCCAGCACGTCGCTTTCGCCACCGGCGTTCCTTCCGATATCTACGCATTTCACCGCTCCACCGGAAGTTCCACATGCCCCTACCTCACTCGAGACGGCCAGTATCAGAGGCACTTTTCCAGTTGAGCTGAAAGATTTCACCCCTGACTTGACCGTCCGCCTACGCGCCCTTTAAGCCCAGTGAATCCGAACAACGTTCGCACGGTTCGTCTTACCGCGGCTGCTGGCACGAACTTAGCCCGTGCTTCCTCCAGGGATAGATCAGACCCTTGCGGGCTTTTCTCCCCCTCGACAGTGCTTTACAACC
The DNA here is from genome assembly GCA_963835245.1 of uncultured Planctomycetota bacterium. Lineage (GTDB taxonomy): Bacteria > Planctomycetota > Planctomycetia > Gemmatales > Gemmataceae > JAJPHU01. The sequence goes on along the minus strand of CAWIEZ010000006.1, from coordinate 88,670 downwards.
CGAAGGCCTTCATCGCACACGCGGCGTCGCTCGGTCAGGCTTGCACCCATTGCCGAAGATCCTCGACTGCAGCCTCCCGTAGGAGTCTGGCCAGTGTCTCAGTGCCAGTGGCGCGGGTCGTGCTCTCACACCCGCTAAGCATCTTGGCCTTGGTGGGCCGTTACCCCGCCAACAAGCTAATACTACATGAGCCCCTCCCGAGGCGAAATTCATTTCCTGACAAAGAGATGCCCCTTCGTCAGATCGCCCGGTATTACCCGTCCGTTAGGACGGCTATCCCGATCCCCGGGGTAGGTTACCCATGCTTTACTGCCCCTTTCGCCACTTCCCCCACCCAGTTGCCCAGGTGGGATTCGTTCGACTTGCATGCCTAATCCACGCCGCCAACGTTCGTTCTGAGCCAGGATCAAACCCTTCAAAAAAGTTCGCTTCTCCCGTCGCTTGCGCCCGGGTTTTTGAACCAGAAAAGTTTGAGATCGCCTAAAGGCTCGACTCAAAGAACTCGCGGCAACGATGTTTGCACATCGCTGCCAGCAAGGATGAGTCGGACCAAAAGGCTCGACGCATCCTCGCTTTGGCTCGGTTCGCCGACTTGTCAAAGAACACACAACGACACCTCGCCGAAGCGAGTTGACGTTGCGTCGCCCTCAAAAGGACAGAGTGAAGTATAGGGCCGTTTGCCAGGCTGTCAAGAGAATAAAGAGAAAAAAATTGGAAAAGACATCCGCCACACCCAAAGGCCAGGTTTCGAGGCTTGTCGCCTCGGAGCCGGATTCCCGCCGGCCACACTGGCGTTGGGTGCGTTCGACGTGTACAACACGATTATGAGGCGGACTTTCCGTCGCGTCAAGAGAAATACGGCTCCTTTCCGCGAATGATTTACCCATGGCCAAGCCGCGCGTCTTGATCCTGCGAGCCCCCGGCGCCAACTGCGATGCCGAAGCGCAGTTCGCTTTCGAGAAGGCTGGCGGCCGCGCCGAGCGCGTTCACATCAATCGGCTGCGCGAGCGGCCGGCCGAGTTGATGCGCTATCAAATTCTCGTCGTTCCCGGTGGTTTCACCTATGGCGACGACGTGGCCGCGGGCAAGATTTTGGCCAATCAACTCGCCCATTTTCTCGGCGATTCGCTGCGGCGTTTCCGCGACGCCGAACGGCTCATTCTCGGCATATGCAACGGCTTTCAGGCGTTGCTCAAAGCCGGTTTGCTCATGCCGCCCGATGAAGACGGCCCCATCGCCACGCTGGCTCCCAATCTCTCCGGCAAGTTCGAGGATCGCTGGGTCACGCTGCGCGTGACACCGGGCCAGTGTCCCTTTCTGACCGGATTGGAACGTCTCTATCTGCCGGTGGCGCACGGCGAGGGACGCTTTATCTGCCGCGAGGAATGGCTTTTGAAGGGACTGGAGCAAACCGGACAGACCGCTCTGCATTACATCGCCGCGGACGGCCGCGCCGCCGACTATCCCCTCAATCCCAACGGTTCGCAAGGCGATGTCGCCGGCTTGTGCGATGCCACGGGCCGCGTACTCGGTCTGATGCCGCATCCCGAACGGCACGTATTGCCGACGCAGCATCCGCGTTGGATGCGCGAGGGGCTGGCCGAGGAAGGCGATGGCCTGGCGCTGTTCCGCAACGCCGTGCGCTGTTTCCTCTAAAGGGAGGTGTCATGTCCTTTACACCGGAGGAGACGGAGGCGGCTCGCCGTCTGGCGAATCTAGCGCTGGATGAGGATCTCGGCGCCTCCGGCGACGTGACCAGCCAGATCCTCCTTCCCGGCGAGCGGATCGGTACGGCCGTATTTGTCGCTCGTCAGCCCGGCGTTCTCGCTGGCCTGCCGGCTGCTGAGTTGGCGCTGGCCTTCGTCGATCCGACCCTGTTGTTCGAGTCCGTGCGTCCCGATGGCTCGCGTTTGCAAGCGGGCGATCGTCTCGCCGTCCTGAGCGGCCGGGTACGTTCCCTCCTGGCCGGCGAGCGGACGGCCCTCAATTTTTTGCAACATCTCAGCGGCGTCGCCACGCTGACCCGACGCTACGTCGATGCCGTGGAAGGTTTGCCGTGCCGGGTTCTCGACACACGCAAGACAACGCCGGGTTGGCGGCTGCTGGAAAAATACGCCGTCCGCTGTGGCGGCGGACACAATCATCGCCTGGGTCTGCACGACGGCATTCTCATCAAGGACAATCATCTCGCCGCCTTGGCCGGACACACCGATCCCATCGCCGAATCCGTTCGCCTCGCTCGGCAGAAACACGGCACAACCCTTCCCCTCGAAATCGAGGTCGATAACCTGGCTCAGTTGGAGATGGCCCTGACCGCGCAACCCGACATCGTTTTGCTCGACAATATGCCGCTCGCCGATATGCGCGAGGCCGTCCGTCGCCGCAACGCTCGCGCTGCCGGCGTGCTGCTGGAAGCCTCCGGCGGCGTGACGGTGGACACGATTCGCGCCATTGCGGAAACCGGCGTGGATCGCGTCAGCGTCGGCGCCTTGACGCACTCGGCCCCCGCTCTCGACATCGCGCTCGATTATCTGCCATGATCCAACCGCGCCACGAATGGTCCCTCGATACCCGCCGTCTCGGCCGTCGCGTTCTCGTCTTCGACCGTCTGGACAGCACGAACAATCTCACGCTCCAACTGGCCGACGATCCAGCCAACGACGGCCTCGCCATCCTGGCCGACGAACAGACGGCGGGACGCGGCCAACATGGGCGGACCTGGCTGGCCGCGCCTGGTCAAAGCGTCTTGTTGTCGCTGCTTGTCTTTCCGCCGCCGCAATTGTGCCGGCCGGCTGTGCTGACTGCCTGGGCCACTGTCGCCGTCTGCGCCGCCATCCGCGAAATCATCGGCCGGCCGACGCGCATCAAATGGCCCAATGACGTGCTGCTGAATGGCCGGAAAGTTTGTGGCATCCTCATCGAGTCGGGAAATCCGAAATCCAAACGAGGGTTTCGGCTTTCGGATTTCGGCTCGCGGATTTTTGTGGTGGGTATTGGACTGAACGTCCAGCAGAGCGCCGAGACGTTCGCCGCGGCGGGTCTGCCGGAGGCGACTTCGCTGGCCCAGTTCGCCGCTGCTCCTCTCGACACGCATACTGTTGCTGCCGCATTGATCCGCCAACTCGATAGCGATTATGATGCGCTCTGCCAAGGCGATCTCGCCGCCGTGGAGACGTGCTGGAAGACGCGCCTCGGTCTGCTCGGCAAGCACGTCGTCGTTGAGTGTGCCGACGCCACGCATCGCGGCCGACTGATCGAACTGAGTTTCCGCGGCATCAAGTTGACCCGCGCCGGTGAGCCATCCCTGGTGCTGGCCCCCGAACGGATTCAGCATCTTTGGGAGGCCGCTGAGTAAAAGTACAAAATGTGACCTTTGCCGGAATTTGCTTGACCTGTGGATGTCGGGGCGTTGCAATACCATCAGAATGACTCGTTCGCGTAACCGTTGATGCCAGCGTATTCCGAACCCTCTCCGCGTGGGGAGATGCCGTCAATTTCCGAGTTGTCTCTTAGGAAAGGAGAACATGTCATGCTCGCGTACCTACGCAAACCCCATCCCGATTTGGCCTCCGTGATTCTGCGTCTCGGCCTTGGCTACCTCTTCTTGGCGCACGGCTACATCAAGATTGTCCAGGATTTTCCGTTGTCCCGGGGGATTACTCACTCCATGCAGAATGCCATAGGCTGGGCGGAGATGAGTTTCGGCGCCCTGCTGATACTCGGCTTGCTGTCGCGGCTGGCGGCGCTGGGAGTGATCGTGGAGATGATCGGCGCCATCGTCATGGTGACCGGCAAGCGCGATTACATCTCTGTGGAGTTAGGGCCGGAGGGCGACAGGTTCCTGGCGGCAGGCTTCGAGTACAACATCCTTATTATCGTGGCCTGTCTGGTGCTGCTGGTGCTGGGAAGCGGCTGGTTCTCGCTCGACCACTTGATCTTTTGCCGCAAGAAAGGTGAGACGACAGCGGCAGGCGCGCCGCTGCCGCGCTCGGAGAACGCCATCGCGCCGACGTTCAAGGTGGGAGAAAGATGAGGCGTCGCCGGCTCACAACAGAGCGCGCACGTCTGCGTCGCTCAATTCCCGAATGAAGTTGCAGCCCAGGATTTGTCCTTCGGCAACGGTTTGGGCGTGGACGACGCAGGCCAAAAGGGTGACGACGGGCTGGCCCTTGGCATCGCGTAACTCCGTGCTGAGCAATTCGCCGACGGCGATAGGTTCCTCCACCAAGAGAGCCATGCCGCCGACGGCGATGTTCAGCACGCGCGCGGATCGATGAGCTTGGTCCGAAGCGTTGATGCGCTGCACAAGGGCTTTGCTGTCGCAGGAAAAGCGCGACCAGCCGCGCGGATCGTCCGACGCGGGACGGGCGCGGACGGCGCCGAAGGCTTGCAACTGCGGATCGTTCAGTTCGCTACAGAAGCGACAACCCATCGCCCAGTCGCTGTCGCCGTGGGGCTGGGTGCGGATCACGCACGCAAGCACGGCCAATCCTTCCCCGCCGCGCGCCGACGGCAACTCCACGCTGAGGACCGTGCCCGGCTCGTAGCGCTGCGGAGCGATCATCTGAATGCCGCCGCGCGAGATGTCGCGGATCACCGCCGACACACCAGGGTCGGGTTCCTCATGGGCTTCGCCGCAGCGAATGTTCAAATTCGCCGCGTAGCGCAAGCAGACGCGGCGTTCTTCGTCAGACTCGTCGGCGGGGAGCATCGACGCTAGGGAAATCGGTTGGCCGGTTAGCCAGCCCCAGAATGTGACCGTGGTGCTTGCGAGCATGCGGATCTCCGAAGGTTCGGAACGTCGCTTCTACAGAGCGTCCGCCGCAAGCCTAGGATACGCCGATCCGCGCGTCAAATGCCGAGGTCTCAACCCTCTTCCGCCGCTGCCTCGCGGAGCGGATTGCGCGCGAAGATCCATTCCGCGATGGGACGGCCTTCGATCAGATGTCGCTGCACGAAAAACGGGATGCGTTCGGCGGTCATGCCGTGATACCACGTCCCTTCGGGATAAACCACCATCGTCGGCCCATGACAACAGATGCGCAGACAGCCGACCTTGGTGCGATAGCAGGCGTTGTCGCCGCTGCCGAGGTTGTGCTGCTTGAGTTGCTGCTTGAGAGCGTCCCAGGCGGCTTGTCCCTCTTCCGGCGTGCAGCAATTCGGACCTGTACACAGAAAGACGTGGCGATGATACGAGCCGATGCCAAGCTTGTCGGCCACGGATTGGAGTTGTTCGTGTTGGTCGGCCATGATTTCATTCCTTGCTGGCGCTTCGGGCTGGCGGAGCCATCGCCAGCCGAAGACGGCGCATCACCTCCGCGAACAAGACAACGGAGGCCGTGCCTACGATGATCCATAGCCAATCCAGCATGTCGAGCCGCTCGACCTTGAAAATGCCTCCGATGAACGGCACGCTGACGATGAGTACCTGGACGGCGGCGATGGTAGCGACGATGCCTAGAAAGACTCGATTGTGCATCAGCCCGCGGAAGCCGCTCGATTGCGGCGTCAGCGAGCGGCAGTTGATTTCGTTCCACACCTGGAAGAAAATGTAAACGGTGAAGAATATGCTCACTTGCCGAATGTTGAGATCGCCGAACTCCCAGTCCTCCGGGTTGGGGCCGCTGCCCGCCGCGAACCAGTGGCGATAGGTCATTCCGCCCAGCAGAACCATCATAACCACGACGAAAAACACCGCCGTCGAGAAGATCGTTTTGACCATCTCCGGCGTGACAATGTTTTCGTCCTTGCGTTTGGGCGGCACCGTCATCATGCCCGGACGCGGCGGCTCCGAACACAGGGCAATCGAGGCGAACGTATCCATGATGACGTTGATCCACAACAGTTGCAGCACCGTGAACGGCGGCCGCACCCCGAAAAAGGGGCCAAGAAAAGCGATGGTCAGGGCGCTGACGTTGATCGTCAGTTGAAACTGGATGAAGCGTTGAATGTTCTCGTAGAGCGAGCGGCCCCAATGCACGGCCTTGACGATGGTGGAAAACGCATCGTCGAGCAGGACGATTTTGCTGGCTTCCTTGGCGACCTCGGTTCCGGCAATGCCCATCGCCAAGCCGACGTCAGCTTTCTTGAGAGCGGGGGCGTCGTTGGTGCCATCGCCGGTGACGGCGACGACCTGCTGCTGCTCTTGCAACAGTTCGACCATCTTGTATTTGTCTAATGGCCGAGCGCGGGCCAAGACGCGCAGGCCGGTCAATTGACGCATCAATTCCTCGCGCTGTCGAGCATCGCTCTCGGATAAATGACCGCGTTTCTTCAACTCGGTCAATTGGGCGTGCCGTTCGTTGAACTTCGGACTGGTGAGGACGACGGCTTCCGGTGCGTCGATGGCGGCATCGCGGTGATCGATGAGGCCGATGTCGTAGGCGATGGCGCGAGCCGTTTCGACGTTGTCGCCGGTAATCATTTTCACTTCGATGCCGGCGCGGCGGCACTGATCCACGGCTTCTTTCACGTCGTCGCGCAGCGGATCGCGGATGGCGAGGAAGCCGACAAAGACGAGATCGCTTTCCAAAGCGTCTCGGCGCGCGTGTAGGGCGTCCTCTTCATCGGGCGTTTCCGCCGGCAGAACGGCGTAGCCGAAACCGAGAGTGCGCATTGCTTGGCCGGCCGAGTCCTTCAGGGACGCTTGTACCGCGCCGCGCGTCTCCGTCGTCCATGCGCGGCTCGTGCCGTCGGAAGTTTGGTAGTGCGTGCTGTGTTCCAGAACCCACTCCGGCGCGCCTTTCACCAGCGACACCAGCGTGTCACCGTAGCGGACCACGGTGGTCATGCGTTTGCGTTCTGAAGAGAAATGGATTTGATACAGCGGAGCGAATTGCAGGCGCAGTTTTTGATATTCCAGGCCGGCTTCGTGCAGCCATTGCAGCAGCGCTCCCTCCGTGGAATTGCCGACCGTAACGAGCTTGCCTTGTTTCTCTTCCAGGTTGGCCGTCGAGTTGAGAGCGGCGTTGACGGCGAGCCAATCGAGCGGTTGGCCGGGCAGATGAGGCGAACCGGCAGCGTTAGCTGCCGGGTAGAAATAGCACCCGGCAGCTAACGCTGCCGGTTCGCCTTGCCTGTTCGGCGAACCACGATCGTGAATTCGTCCATCCCAGAAGACGCGCACCACCTGCATCTTATTCTGCGTCAGCGTGCCGGTTTTATCGGAGCAAATCACCGTCGCCGAGCCGATGGTTTCACAGGCCACCAACTGGCGGACGAGACTGTTGGCCCGCGTCATCTTCCGCATGGCCAAGGCGAGCGAGACGGTCACGCTCATCGGCAGCCCTTCGGGCACGGCCACAACGATGATGATGACCATGTACACGAAGTAATTCAGCAGTTCCTTGCTGCTGGCCAGTAGGGCCTGTCCGCGCGTTTCCATCGGCCGCGGCGCGTTCTCGTTCTCGTCGGCCGCCAACGGAGCGGGGCGTTCGGGATACCAGCGAACATCATGGGTATACAAACCGCGACCCACCAGGGCGATGAAAATGGCGATGGCCGCGATGTAGCCGACATTGCTGATGAGATCCGCCAAGTTCTTCAGCTTGACCTGGAGCGGCGTCAGCTCCTTCGAGATGGTCAGCTTGCGCTTGATGCGTTTCTCTTCGGTATCCGTCTCACGGGTGCTGACGCAACCCCGCTCGCCTCGTCCTCTTCCTCCTCGTCCTCGGCGGATAGACGGCGAGCAATCTGCCCCAGCGCCGTGGCGTCGCCGACTTCGGTGACGAGCATTTGTCCAACACCATCGACAACTTGTGTGCCTCGATAGACGCAACCGGGTTGATCCGGCCCTTCGCTGGGATCTGCCGGTGGTTGCGGCCGTTTGCGCACCGCCTCGGATTCGCCGGTCATCAACGATTGATCGATGTGCAGATCGGTCGCCTTGACGAGCCGGCCATCGGCGGGGATTTCGTCGCCGATCTCCAGCACCACGGCATCGCCAACGCATACGTCTTCCAGTGGCGCCGTGTGAATGGCGCCATCGCGGATGACTTTGACGCTGAGCGAATCCTTGTGCGCATTGAGTACCTCAAACTCGCGGTCGCTCTTGTACTCGCTGAGGAAAGCGACGCCGGTGGCGAGAATGACGGCCACCATGACGGCCAACCCCTCGACCGAGGGATGCCGTGCCGCGATCAGTCCGACGAAGAACAGAACGAGAGCCGATACGAACAGAATGCTCGGCAGCCAATGACCTTTGCGCAAAGCAACGACGGCGCCGATAAGCACGGCGACGACGGCCAGCGCCATACCGGCCAACCCTGGCCGGCTTTGGAATAAATCGACGAACATCGACAGCAGCGCCGCGCCGAGAAGGATCTTGATGATCGGCTCGTCGAACTTTTCGAGAAACTTTTTCCACAGTGGTTCGCGCGGCAGCGGCGTCAGTTTGTTGACGCCGAAACGCTGTCGGCTCTGGACGACGGTGGCAGACGTTAGGCCATTCTCGGCCGCGCCGGGGAATAATTGCTCGATGTCTTGGACGGTGCGCATATTGTTCTCTACAAGAGACGGTTCCCCCTACACTCCAACTTAGCGAGTATCATGTCGCAGCCGAACGAGTAACAAACTTCACGTCTCCATGATCTCCGCTTCTTTCTTCTCCGCCAACTCCGCGACCCGTTCCTCGTATTTCTTGAGCAATGCTTGCACTTCCTCTTTGCCCTTGTCGCGGTCGTCCTCGGTCATTTCTTTGGCCTTCTCGGCCTGGTCGAAGTGCTTGTTGCCGTCACGGCGAATGTTGCGGCAGGCAACCTTGGCGTCTTCGGCGGACTTTTTGATACGCTGCGTCATCTTCTTGCGCTGCTCGCCGCTCATGGCCGGCACTTGCAAACGGATCATTTTGCCGTCGTTGTTGGGCGACATGCCCAGATCGCTGGAGCGGATGGCTTTCTCAACGTCCTTGAGGACGCTTTGATCGTAGGGCCGAATGACGATCTGCTGCGGATCGGGTGTGCTGATCTGGGCCAGTTGTTTGAGCGGCGTCGGCGATCCGTAGTATTCGACGCGCAGACTATCGACCAGCGCCGGCGTGGCCCGGCCGGTGCGCAGACCGCGCAGCTCGTCGCGGAAAACATTGACCGCCTTCTCCATGCGCTCTTCGGTGTCGAGGAGGATTTCATCGCTTTTCATGTTCGCACCTGCTTTCCTATTCTCCGTTTAGCCGCGACCCGAAGGGGAGCGCGCTTGCAACGCGCTCCCCTTCGGGTCGCGGCTAAACACTGACCAGCGTGCCGATGGTATGGCCGGCAATGGCGCGCTCGATGTTGCCATCCTGCTTGAAATTGAAAACGAGAATGGGCATCTTCGCTTCTTGACACAGGCTGATGGCGGCCATGTCCATCACTTGCAGATTATCGCGCAGCACCTGGTTGTAGGTCAACTTTTCGTAGCGGACGGCGTGCGGATTGATCTCCGGCGGTGCGCTGTAAACGCCGTCCACCTTGGTCGCTTTGAGGAGGATGTCGGCGTGCAGTTCGCGGGCGCGCAGAGCGGCGGCGGTATCGGTGGTCACGAACGGATTGCCGGTGCCGCCGGCCAAGATGACGATGCGACCCTTCTCCAGATGACGCAGGCAACGGCGGCGAATGTACGGCTCGGCAACGGTCTCCATGCGGATGGCCGTCTGCAAGCGCGTCTGGCAGTTGAGGTTTTCCAGGGCATCCTGCAAAGCTAGACCGTTGAGAACGGTGGCGAGCATACCCATGTAATGGCGCGGTCGCTTCCTTGATGACTTCGCCGCCGGCGCTGAACTGAGCGCCGCGAAGGATGTTGCCGGCGCCGACGACGATGGCCAACTGCACGCCGCGCTCGACGATGCGCTGCGCCTGCCGGGCAATGCTCACCGTCTCATCGATGCTGATGCCGCTCTTACCGGGATAGCCGAATCCTTCGCCGCTCAGCTTCAAAATGACGCGCCGATACTTCGGCCGCAGCGGGTCGTGGCTGGCGTGTTCGTCCATGAGTGTTTCCAGGAGTTTGGGTTGACGCGGATCTCTACGGGATTATACGTGCGCCTGCGTCCAACGGCGAGATACCCCACCCGGCAGCTAACGCTGCCGGTTCGCCGGAGTTGGCGAACCGGCAGCGTTAGCTGCCGGGTACAAGCGGGTTTGACTTGCTCTCGACTCGGTGAACGGGACATAATAGCTACAGTTCTCCCTGGCTCGTTGGCCGGGGCCGCATCGACACGCATCGCGCAAGGAGTTTCCGCACATGGCCGGGCTGCCCCAACGCATTCTTTCTCTCCTAATCGCTCTCCTCGCTCTCCTACTGTTAATTCCGCTCGCCGACGCCTGCCCCTTCTGCGGCATGCAGGGACCAACCCTGACCGGCGAAGTGGGACAAGCCAAACTGGTCCTCTACGGCGAGTTAACTAACGCCAAGGAACAAGCCAACGGCGACGGCACCACCGATCTTGTCATCGAAAACGTCATCAAGAATGAACTAGCCGGCAAAAAAGACGATCCCCTCGCCGGCAACAACAAAACCGTCCGTCTCGATCGCTACCTGCCTCCGCTGGGAGAGGCCGGCAAATATCGCTATCTCGTCTACTGTGATTTCTTCCGCGGCAAGATCGATCCCTATCGCACCGTTCCCGTCATCAAGGACGGCGGCTTGGCCAAGTACCTCCTTGGCGCTTTGGAACACAAGGACGAATCCATCGGCAAACGGCTGCGTTTCTTCTTCGATTATCTCGACAATCCCGATCTGGAAATTTCCAACGACGCCTACAAGGAATTCGGCAACGCCGATTACAAAGATTACAAGGACATGGCCAAGGATCTGCCGCCCGAGCGCGTGGCGCGCTGGCTCAAAGACGAGAAGACGCCGGCTTTTCGCTATGGTCTGTACGCTTCGATGCTCGGCCATTGCGGCAAGGAAGAACACGCCAAGCTGCTGCGCGATCTGTTGGAGGATCCGGCCAAGCGCCTCGGCAGCGGCGTCGATGGCATGTTGGCCGGCTACGTCATGCTCAAGCCCAAGGAGGGTTGGACGTACACCCGCGATCTTCTCAAAGACGGCACCAAGGAATTTATGATCCGTTACGCCGCCCTGCGCCGTGCGCTTCTTGTGGGACTCTCGGCCGGACCTCTTGAGCCAGAAAGAACTGAAAGAGGGCATGGGCTACTTGCTGGCACAGAGCGACATCGCCGACTTGGCCATTGACGACTTGCGCAAACGGCAGTGCTGGGACATGACCGACCGCGTGCTGGGTCTGCGGAACGCGAAGACGTACAAGGGCGATCTCGTCATTGACATTCCGATTGTTCGCCGCGCCATTTTGCGTTTCGCTCTCGGCTGCAAGGACAGTAAGGCCAAGAGCAGGGCGGCGGCACGGGCTCTATGTGGACGAGCAGCGTAAAAAGGACTGCGCAGATGGTCGCCGACGCCGAGGAACTGCTGAAACTAGAGCAGATGCCGCCCACGCCCGCCGCCAAGTGAAGATTACATCGTTTAGCCGCGAGCCGTAGGCGAGCGCGACCACGCTCCCCTACGGTCGCGGCTCTGTGAGGAGAAATACGCGATGTCGCGCTGGATGATCCTTCCCTTGTCCCTGATGGGCTTGCTATTGACGGTGCCCGCAGCGGCTCCCGCGTGCAGTCTGTGCGGCGCTTCCCTGCGGCAAGCGCCGACCCTGCGCCAAGAAGCTGCCCTGAAGACCGCGCGCGTCATCATCGTCGGCACCGCCGAAAACCCCAAGCTCGAAGGCAACTCCGGCCGTACCGATTTACGCATCGTCGAAGTGCTGCGCTCCGATCCCGCGCTGAAAGACAAAAAAGTCATTCCCGTCCAGCGCGATCTGCAAGTTGACGATCCGAAACATCCGCCGCGCTATCTCGTCTTCTGCGACCTCTACAAAGACGAATTCGATCCCTTCCGCGGCGTGCCCCTCAAGAGCGCCGACTCGCTGGAATACGTTCGTCTAGTGCTGAAGCTCGATGCCAAGGACCAAACCGGCAATCTGCTGTTCTTCTTCCGCTATTTGGATAATCCCGATCCGGAAATCGCGCGGGATGCGTTTTTGGAATTTGCTAAGGCAACGGATCAAGACATCGCGCGGGTGGCGCGACGGCTGGACGCCGCCAAGCTGCGGAGTTGGCTTGTGGCGCCCGAGACGCCCGCCGAGCGTCTGAGCGTTTACGCTCTGCTGTTGGGCGCCTGCGGCGGCGACGCTGATGCGCGTTTGCTCAAGTCGATGCTCGACGAAGCCCGCGAACGCACGGTCAACGCCTACGATGGTTTTCTGGCCGGTTACATTCATCTGCGTCCGCGCGAAGGTTGGGAGTTGGCTCATACTCTGCTGCGCGACGGCCGTAAACCGATGCTGATTCGCTTGGCCGCGGCACGCACCCTCAGCTACTTCCACGGCGCACAGCCGAAGGAGAGCCGCGATAACGTATTGAAATGTCTGGATGCCATGATCGCGCAGGGCGAGTTGGCCGACATCGCCATCGAGGACATGCGCCGCTGGGACATCCGCGACCGCAGCCGCGACATTCTCGACCTGTATGGCAAGAAAGGCTTCGATGCTCCGCTGATGAAGCGAACCATTGTGCGTTACGCTCTGTGCTGCAAGAACGACGCCAGCGCCGCCGCCTTCGTCAAGGCGCGGCGGAAGGAAGATGCGGAACTGGTCAAGGGCGTCGAGGAAGAATTGCAATTCGAAAAATGACGGCGAACGACAGGAGAACCCTCATGGAACTACATGGAACAGTCCAGAATGGCGTGGTCGTGCTTGATACTCCCATGCCCTTGGCGGACGGCACCAAGGTCAAAATATCGGTGGAACCCCCCACGGAAACGCCGCGAAATCCGACGCTGCGCGAATGCTTAATGGAATTGGCCGGAACGGTGGACGATTTGCCTGCCGATATGGCCGAACAGCACGACCATTACATTCACGGAACCCCGAAACGATGACGAAAATCTTTGCCGATACATTTTATTTTCTGGCTCTTCTGAACAAGCACGATAAAGGGCATGCTAAAGCCGTCGAGTATGCCGCTTGTGTCGAACAGATAGTGACTACGGAGTGGGTACTCACCGAAGTGGCGGACGGACTGGCATCATCGCGTCACCGGCAAATGTTCCCGCGAACTCGACAAGCGCTCTTGGACAATGCCGATGTCTTCGTCGTACCCTTGGATATGAAGTTACATGAAGAGGGAGTCAATCTGTTTGCTTCGCGTCTTGATAAGTACTGGTCCTTGACCGACTGCATTTCTTTCACGGTCATGGGACGACAAGGCATTACTGAGGCGCTGACCGGAGACCATCATTTCGAGCAAGCCGGCTTTATCGCTCTGCTGAAATAAAGACGGCCCCCGTCAGTCAAGGCCGATTACACAAAGTGCCCCTTGACATCTCATCGCTTTTTTGTATTATTGATTTCATACAAAAGGACAAGCAAGGAATGCGGCTAGGGAGACTGAGCGTGCAAATCCACCTCTCGCGTCAGAACGGTGTGCCGACCTACTTGCAAATCGTGCAGCAGGTGAAACACCTCGTTGCCGCCGGCCGATTGCAAGCGGGCGAGGAACTGCCGCCTATCCGTGTCCTCGCTCAACAACTGCTCATCAACCCCAACACGGTCGCGCGCGCCTACCGCGAATTGGAGACGGCCGGCATCGTCGCCAAGCGCAGCACCACCGGCACCTATATCTCCGATGCTGGCTCTCCCTTGGCGCGCCGCGAACGGCTGCGCATCGTGACCGAACGCATTGACGCGCTGCTCGTCGAAGCGCGCAGCTCAACATCGACACGAATGAAATCATCGATCTGCTCCGCCAGCGCGACCAAGCGCTGCAACCTCGTTCTTCGGAGGAATGAAGTCCATGATCGCCACGAGTTCCTCGCCGCTGGTTATCGACATCCAGGATGTGTCGCGGCGTTTCGGCGCCACGGTCGCTCTGGACAATGTGTCGCTGCGCGTGCCGCGCGGCTGCGTTTTCGGTCTGGTCGGCGTCAACGGCTCCGGCAAGACGACGCTCATTAAGCACGTTCTCGGTCTGCTTCGGGCCGAGAGCGGCCGCGTCCGCGTCTTCGACCGCGATCCGGTAGTCGATTCGGTTGGCGTCCTCTCGCGGATCGGTTATCTCTCCGAAGAGAACGACTTGCCCGACTGGATGACCGTGGCGGAATTGATCCGTTACACGAAGGCCTTTTATCCGAGTTGGAGCGACGATTACGCCGAGCAATTGCGACGTCAGTTCGGCCTCGATCTCGCTTCGCGCATCGCCACCTTATCCAAGGGGCAAAAGGCGCGGGCAGGTTTGCTTGTCGCCTTGGCGTATCGGCCGGAGTTGCTTGTGCTGGACGAGCCGTCTTCGGGACTCGATCCGCTGGTGCGGCGCGACATTCTCGGCGCGATCATCCGCACCGTTGCCGAAGAGGGGCGGACGGTGTTGTTCTCTTCGCATCTTCTCGACGAGATGGAGCGCGTGGTCGATGAGGTGGCCATGATCGATAAGGGGCATATTGTCTTGTCGGCGGCGATGGGCGACATTCAGGCCAGCCACCGGCGTTTGACGCTGCGCTTCGCCGAGGCGCGTTCGCAACCGCCAGAGTTGAGCGGGGCGCTGAGTTGGCAGGGAGCCGGTCACGAATGGACGGCCGTTTGCTACGGAACTACCGATGAGTTGAAAACTGCTGTGTCCGCACTCGGCGGCCGCATCGTCGAGGAGCACGGCATCGGACTGGATGAAATCTTCGTCGCCCGTATGGGACGCACGAGCGCGGTCATCGAACAGGAGTGAACCATGTCCCCCGCTCTGGCCTTCGGATGGTACGTCTGGACGCGGCATCGTATCGGCCTGACGCTCTGCTCCGGCTACTGGCTATTGGTAATGATCGGAGCCAATGTGCTGCCGATCGCCTCCTTCCCGCGCGCGCTGCTCCCCTTTCTGTTCGCGTTACCTTGCGGAGTGGTCTTCGGCTATCTGATGCCCATTTTCTCCTTCGGCTGGGATGCGCGTTTAGAGGCACGCGAGTCCGGTTTCCCCGCTCGGCTCGGGACGCTGCCGCTGCCGACACGATCCCTGGTCGTCTGGCCGATGCTGTGGGGAACGTCAATCCTGACGTTGGCCTGGTTGACGCTGCCGTGGGGCGTATTGCGGATGATTGCCGGCAACGATCTGGGATTTCCGATCTGGTGGCTGGCTTTGCTCTTCGCCGTTGTCCTGGCCTGGCTCCAGGCCATCGTCTGGTCGCCGTTTCCGCTGCCTTGGCTGCGTGCCCTCGTCGCCGCTCCTTTGGTCGGCGCCGCCATCGGCATGCCGCCATTTCTTCACAGCGCGTTCGATATCGGCGAAGGATTGGCGGTTGCGCTGCTCGCCGTCCAGCTGCCGGCCGCGTATCTGATCGCTGTCCGAGGCGTCGGCCGCGCACGGCGCGGCGACGTGCCTTGCTGGAACTGGCCGGGATGGCGTGCGTGGTTGCGCTGGATATCGGCAACGACCGCGCGTCGGCCGTTCCTCTCACCCGCGCAGGCGCAGCTTTGGTTCGAGTGGCGGCGCTGTGGCCTCGCCTTCCCCCTGATGACAGCGGCCTCGGCGATTGTCTGGATACCGATGATTCCCATGACCGCGCAGTTTATCGAGGATGCGGCGCAAGGTGGATTGCCTATCGTTCCGCCGATTCTGCTGCACGAGATCGGCAGCCGGTGGCTAGTTGTAGTGCAGGTGCTGATCTTCCTGCCCTTGATGGCTTCGGCGATCGGACCCGAACTGGGCAAATTACCGGGTCGAGATCGCAAGCTCGTCTTATCGTCGTTCCTGGCGACGCGGCCTGTTTCCGAAGGGATGCTGGTCCGCGCCAAGTTCGAGACGGCGGCCCTCAGTGCGCTGGCGGGCTGGGGCGTGGCAGCGGCCGGACTGTTGCTCTGGTTCGCGCTCGGCGGCCGCGCCGCGGGGATGGCGGAGCAGTTCGAGGCGGCGCGGCAGCGCCATGCGGCCATGCCGTTTTGGACCACGCTAACGCTGCTCGTCGCCGGCTCCCTCGCGCTGACGTGGCTGCAAATGGTCAAAGGGCTTTGGGCGGGACTGGCCGGGCGGACTTGGGTTCGGCTCGGTAGCGCCATCGGCTTCGGCGTCTTCACCGCACTGACATCCTTTGCCGCGTGGTTGGCGAAATCTCCCGAATACTGGCAGACGTTCGCCGACCTTCTGCCCTGGCTGGCTGGCGGAATTGTCGCACTGAAAAGCCTCGCCGCTATCTGGTCGCTGAGCCGCTTGAAGCGAAACGCGCTCGTATCACCCCACGTTCTTATCGGAGCGCTTGCGGTGTGGAGCATCGTGGTCATTGGTCTGTTCGTTGCATTGCGTTGGCTGATTCCGCGCGAGGTTGTCCCAACATCCGGTCTGGTACTCGGTATTGTGTTGCTTGTTCCACTGACGCGCTTGGCTCTCGCGCCGCTGGCGTTGGCGTGGAATCGTCATCGCTGAACGCCGCCGTCGAATAGGAGTGATCCATGTCTCCCTCCCTAGCCCTAGCCTACCTTTTCTGGACGCGGCATCGTCGCAATTTGACGATCCTCGCCGTTTACTTGCTGGTCGTGGTGACTTTTTGCCGGATCGTGTTGGGAAGAAATATCGCGTCCCTTCTCAACGAGAATTCCATACCCCCGGAGGTGGCATATATCCTCGTGGCCGTGAATCTTGTCTTCTTCGCCACCTTGGCCGTCGCTCTGGCGTATCTGCTGTGCATCTTCTCGTTCAGTCGGGAAGTGCAGCGGCTTGAGGCGCGCGAATCCGGTTTTCCATCCCGTTTGCTGCATCTGCCGTTGCCGACGCCGGCATTGGCCGGTTGGCCGATGCTGTGGGGAAGCATCACGCTCGTGGTGGGGTGGTTGACGCTGGCCTGGGGAGTACTGTGGCCATGCGGTATGCATGTGCCGTTGGGATGGCCGGCCTTGCTGTTGGCCGTCGTTCTCGCTTGGTTGCAGGCCATCGTCTGGACGCCGTTTCCACTGCCGTGGATTCGCCTTCTGTTGTTCGTCCTCTTGAGCTGCGTTCCCGTCTTCATCCCCATGGCTCTCCTGGTACACGAGGTTTCCGTCGTCGTCGGATATGCTCTTCTCGCCGTACTGTTGCCGGCCGGCTATTTGGCCGCGATTCATGGCGTTTCGTGCGCCCGCCGTGGTGAGAATGGTCATTGGAGTTGGTCGGCCGAGCTGCGTTCGACGAACACGGCGATGTCCACGCGCCCGCCGTTTGTTTCGGCGTCGCAGGCGCAATTGTGGTTCGAGTGGCGGCGAAGCGGGTTCGCCTTCCCCCTGACGGTAGCCTTCTACGCTCTGCTCTGGTTCCCTATTGGCATGTCGTCTTCGCTTCAGCAGGGCGACTTGCCGACCACAGCGGGGATACTGCTTTTATTCATGTTCCTGTTGGCTTCGACGTGCGGAGTGGTAATGGGTAGGTTGCCCGGACGAGATCGGACGCGCGCCCTGTCTTCTTTCCTGGCGACGCGGCCTCTCTCCGCCAGCAGTTTGGTTCACGTCAAGTTTCAGGCGGCGGCATGGAGTACGCTGATGGCTTGGGCAGTGGTGGCGTTTGGGTTGCTGCTTTGGGGCGTACTGGGCGGACATGGAGCGGAACTGGCGACGCAATTCGAGACCCTGCGGCAATTTCATCCCATCGGCCGATTTTGGGTCAGTATGGGGCTGCTCGCCGGCGCTGCCGTCGTGCTGACATGGGCGCAGATGGCAGCCCATTTGTGGATGGGATTAGTGCGGCACGGCTCAGTCTCGATGGTGGCGATATTCTTTCTGGGCTATCCCACCACCTTCGTTTTGATCGACGTCGGCCGGCATACATGGGAGTCTCCTGAACCCTGGCAGACGTTCACCGACCTTCTGCCCTGGCTGGCAGGCGGCGCCGTCGTGCTGAAAATCCTCGCCGCCGCCTGGTCGCTGAACCGCTTGAAGCAACACGCCCTCGTATCGCCCCACGTTCTTATCGTAGCGATTGCGGCATGGTATACACTGGCCATCGTCCTCTTTGTCGTGTTGCGCGGGCTGATTCCTCACGAGGTCGTCCCCACGGCCGGCTTGGTACTCGGTATCGTGCAGCTTGTTCCTCTGACGCGCTTGGCTCTCGCGCCGCTGGCGTTGGCGTGGAACCGTCATCGCTGAACGCCGCCCTCGGATAGAATGGACGAGTCCGGATCATCGGGGCCGCGAGACGGGTGGGGCGGAGGCGCGGGGTGGAGAAAAAGTTTGACGTCACGCTGAAAGCGCTGCTGGAAGACGCACCGGAGGACTAGCCTCCGTTGGCCGGCGTGCGCGATCCCCAAGTCGAAGTCATCGATGCCGACATTGCCACCATCAGCGGTGCCGCCGATAAGGTGCTGCGTCTGCACGGGCCGCCACCGTCGATCATGCACTTCGAGTTCCAGGCGGGGCCGGATGCCTCGCTGCCGCGGCGCATGAATGTGTATAATGCGGCGCTGGAAGATCGACACGATTTGCCGGTTGCCAGCGTGGCCGTGCTGCTGCGGCCGCAGGCCAATCTGAGCGTGCTGACCGGCACGTATCAGCGCCAGCTTCCGCAAGCGTCCCAGCCGTACCGAATTTTTCGCTATCAGGTGATTCGCGTTTGGGAACTGCCAGTGCAGCCGCTGTTGGCAGGCGGTCTGGGACGATTGGCTCTGGCTCCGGTCAGCGCGGTGAGCGAGCCGGAGTTGCCGGGAGTGCTACGAGAGATGAAGCAACGAGTGGCGCGCCTGCACGACCGGGGCCGCCTCGGGCGCTGGTGGACGGCAGTGTACGTGTTGATGGGTATGCGGTATGAAGAAACCCTAATAGAACAGTTGTTGCAAGGAGTCCTCGATATGGAAGAATCGGTGACGTATCAGGCCATTATCCGCAAAGGACTTGCTGGGGGAGAGTTGAAAGAAGTGCGCAAGATGCTATTGCGCTTGGGAGAAACCCATTTGCAGACAGCACCCCCTGCCGCTCTGCAACAGCGAGTGGAGAGAATCGAAAACCTGGATCAATTGGAGGAGCTTATTCTGCGCGCTACGCATTTGCGCTCCTGGGATGAATTGCTGCCGGCATCACCCAAACCGCGGCGCCGCAAGTCCTCAGACTGACATGCGTTTGTCATCCGGATTAACACTACTGCTGCTGATTCTGCTCGCTGGCCTGGCCTTACTGGCGCTGCCTGCCTCGAAGGCATCGCTATTGGAAGGAAGCGTCCACGGCGAGGACGGCCCTCTCGCCGGGGCGCGCGTGCGCTATCGGGGTGAGGCGATCCGAACCGTCACCGATGCCGCCGGTCGTTTCCATCTGCCGCGGCGATCCCCATCGCGCCGCGTGACGGCGTGGAATCAAGGCTACTTTATCGGCGGGGCGCGGCCGACTTCATCTCTACTGGCGATCCGCCTCGTCCCTCTTCCGGTGGAGGACAACGCGGATTACGAATGGGTCGATCCTGATCCGAGCGCCGCCCACGTTCACAATCTGCGCCAACTGCCACGCCGAGATTTACCGCGAATGGTCGGAAAGTGGCCATGCGCGCTCGGCGACAGGCCGGCACTTCCGCAATCTCTACGAGGGCAGCGATTGGCACGGTAAACCCGGCGTCGGCTGGGGTCTACTCACGCAGTATCCCGACGGTGCCGGTGTCTGCGCTTCCTGCCATGCACCTGCGGCCAAGGAGTACGATTTGCGACAAGTCCAGGGAGTGGCGTTGCGCGGCGTTCACTGCGATTATTGTCACAAGATCGAGAGCGTCGCCGATGGTCCTATCGGATTATCGCACGGCCGTTTCAATCTGCGTCTGTTGCGTCCGTCCGAGGGACAGCTGTTCTTCGGCGCTCTCGACGATGTGGATCGTGGCGAGGATACCTATTCGCCGCTGTACCGCGATAGCCGCTATTGCGCTTCGTGCCATGAAGGCGTCATCTTCGGCGTCCACGTTTACAGCACGTTCAGCGAATGGCAGGCCAGCCCCGCCGCGCGCCAGGGCAAACAGTGCCAGGATTGCCACATGAAGCCGACCGGCCGTATGACCAACATGGCGCCGGGACACGGCGGTATCCACCGCGATCCGCACACGTTGAGCAACCATCGTTTCTTCGACGGCAGCCAAGAAGCGATGCTCCGCCGTGCCGTCAAAGCATCGGTGCGCTTCGAGCGCCAAGCCGACAGCGTGCGGGCGCGCGTGCGTTTGTGGACCGAGGGCGTCGGCCATCGTTTGCCGACCGGCTTCGTCGATCGTCATCTCGTCCTTGTCGTCGAAGGCCAGTCGGCGGATGGCCGCAGCGTGCCTCCGCGCCGGACCGAAACTGCCTGCGGTGGTGGGCGCGGAAATGGCGGATAAGCCGGGTCGTTTGTATGCCCGTGTGCTGCGCAATTTCGAGGGTCGCAGTCCCGTGCCGTTCTGGCTCGCCGCTTCCGACCCGCCGCCGGATACTCGACTCGCGCCAGGACAAATCGACGAGGCACTGTTCGAGTTTCCCACGACGCTGTCTCGGCTCCGTCTGCGCGTTCTGTATCGCCGCTTCTGGCCGCAGGCCGTCCGAGCCAAACGCTGGCCGGATCGTGATCTGCTTGTGCTAGAGCAAGAATTCATGCGGCAGCCGAAAGAGTTGGCGCCGTAACCTCCCTTCCTTCCGCGTTTTACCGCCGGAGTGTGTACGAAAATTTACACTCCCCCTGTCTCATTCCGAAACAGGTGTTACAGATCGAGGACGCCTTCGGCCGATAAAGAGAAGGTCCAACCCTCGAGAAAATGTCGTAACATTCTGCTGTCTTTCCTCTTACGAAATCCTGTCGCGCGGACGCTTTTCTGGGTTAAGCGTACGGCATGGAATGTGCTACTTATATGAAAGGACAGAGTTATAAGGATTGCGATAGGAACAACAAAGGAGAGGTCTAGGCAGCGGAACCAAAGAAAGAGAAGGCGTCAACGATGAGCCTCAACACGCATTATCAGCTTCTGATCAACCGAGGACGGAAGGCAGGTTTGACGACACGCGAGTTGTACTCCGCCATGGCCGGCCGTCCGGTCGAGGGCGGCGACGATTTACTCGGACGTGCCGACTGC
Source organism: uncultured Planctomycetota bacterium (assembly GCA_963835245.1). Lineage (GTDB taxonomy): Bacteria > Planctomycetota > Planctomycetia > Gemmatales > Gemmataceae > JAJPHU01. Next base: position 67,617 of record CAWIEZ010000006.1, on the reverse strand, counting down.
AACGGCTATGTGTCGAGCATCAGTCCCCAAGGACAACGCATTTACCGCCCGCTCGGCGGCAAACGTCCTTGAAAAAGCAACCAATGGAACGGCTGAAGTCTGGGATCAGCGGGCCGATGGTTTTCTCCCCAAGGAGAGGATCACCGGCCCGCGGGTTTTTCGACCTGCCTGCTTCATCACTTTCTTGATGACATCATCGGGTACGTCTTCCAATCAGGAGGAATGACTACCTTCCCGCACATTGATTCTTCCAGAGCGAAACCTCGATTTACAGGTTGCGAAGCAGCCGGTTCATTCCACCGGCAAATCGAGTGAGCGGGTGAGTGCGTGCTTGGCTTACAAAGGCGAGGGGATGATTCAAGGCATACGCCAAGTCATCAAGGAATGAATGCAAGAAAGGACAATGAGGGGGAGAAGCGAGGACTTGTTGCCAATCGAGAGAAGTGAGAGCAGCAACGCCTCCCTTCGTTTCCCGGTATCTTCGCTTCTTATCCGCGAGAGTCGGGTCGCAAAGGTAATGCAGGTAGGATTTGGGATGCCTCTGCCGATGGGGCATATCCTTGATGATACGGCCGGGTTGGCCATTTGGCAGTTGTAGGAACGGCGCGTCGATCGTCTGAAAAGCTTCCAGGTCCAAGCCTGCGGGTAATTGAGGCGCCTGGCTGGCTCCCGCCCGTTGAAGGGCGGCGGGTTCGCCGAAAAAATAAGCTTCTGTCATCGGCCGGAAGAGATGAAAGGAACAACGCTCCCGAACGCCGGCATAGACGTTTTGTTGAGCTTGCTGGCTCGACCAAGTCTTACGGATGTGCCGATCGACGGTTTCTCGAAAGAGGTCCGTGACACGATCCGGCTGGTGGTCATTGATGAGTTCCAGATCTTCGATAACGACTGCGAAATCGGCCGGTTGGCCGCGCCGCCCCGGAGCCACGGAAGCGACCAGTTCCGCCACTAATTCTTCGACGTTCGTGGGGATAGGGCCACCCAGCCGAACGTGAGTGACATCCGTCGAAGTGAATCCGTCGAGATGCTTATCTTTGGGACGAGCGATGAAGTCGTGGTCGGGGAAGATTCTTTTCAAGGCAGGTGCGAGGGCGTCGTGTTCCAGTTGTCCCGTCGGAATGAGGACTACCTGGGCCATAATACGGAGCCTCTTGGTTCCTTATGCCACCGGCGCCGCGTCCGATCGTTGGCTGCCGAACTCTCCGTGCGCGTACAACCTTCCCAGTGAAAATTGAGCCAGCCATTCCTTATCGCGCAACGCGGTCAGTGGAATCGGAAGATTATCCTGACCGTGTTCCATGACAAAGACACGAGCGGGTTCCTCCTTGAACTCGTCGAGAAGTACGGGAGAATGGGACGCCAGACAGATCGTCAAATCATGCTCATCCGCCCACTCGCGGAAAGTGGCGGTCAGCTGCCGGATGGCGAAGGGATGGAGCGTATTCTCCATCTCGTCGATGGCGATGAGCGAGCCTGGCCGAGCGCCGGCCACGGCGCAGAGGTGCAACAAGCCAGTTAGCCAGCCATTGGGAGCGAACAGAGCAGGAATCCCGTTCGATGACTTCGGTGGGAACATGCGAATGCTTACGGTCATACTGGTCTGTTCAAAGTCGATATCCTCGCAGACCTCCGGGAAGGCCGCCTGAAGACCGTGTCGAACAAAGTCAAAACGGCCCCGGAGTTCTCTTTGTCCGTGCCAGTTACGCAGGACGGAAAAAGCGTTTTCTCCACCTGGGTAAAGAAAAGTGTCCGAGCTTTGGCGCGATCCATTATTCCTCAAAGTCGAGAGATTGTATCCCCTATAGACTCGAAAAGCGTTTAGGGCATCCGTTAATTGCTCCACAGGTTGAGAATGTCCGTGCATGTCAGAGAGAATCTGGAGCCCCAGACGATCCTCGTCCCACGCCAATTTTCCACCTCTATATGTCGCGGAGTCAGAAAACATCGGCCGTTCCAGAAGGAGATTTCCTCCGCAAATGATCCGTTCGCCTGGATGGGGGTCGAGTGAAACGCGGCGGACGGACAAGGTTAATTCCCAGCGCGAATCACCGACGGTGATCGAGAGCGAGAGAGGTTCGTCCGGAGGCGCATGGAGGCGCCGCAACCCCCACGATCCTCCCGAGAGATCCACGGCGGCTAGTAGGCCACGGCGGAAAGCATGCTGCAAGAACTCGAAAAGAGTCAACGCCGTGGTCTTTCCAGAACCATTAGGTCCGACGAGGACACAGACTCCGGACGGCGACCATGACAACTGCCGCAATCCGCGGAAGTTCCGAGCTTCCAGAGTGATGGTCATAGGGAGCCGCCCTCATGGATTTCATTTCACGAATTGCTAAGCGATCAACTCCTTCACCACATTACCATGCACGTCCGTGAGCCGGAAGTCGCGGCCGGCGTAGCGGTACGTCAACCGTTCGTGATCGAAGCCGAGCAGGTGCAGCAGCGTCGCATGCAAATCGTGGACGTGGACTTTGTTTTCGACGGCCTGGAAGCCGAACTCGTCGGTGGCGCCGTGGACGTAACCGCCCTTAACGCCGCCGCCGGCCAACCACATCGAGAATCCCCAATGGTTGTGATCGCGGCCGTTGATCTTGCCGGCATTGTTGCCCGGCGACGGCAGTTCGACCGTCGGTGTGCGGCCGAACTCGCCGCCCCACATCACCAGCGTATCGTCGAGCATGCCGCGCTGCTTGAGATCGACTAGCAGAGCGCCGATGGCTTGATCGCACTCTTTGGCCAAGCGGCGATGATTGATGGCGATGTCATCGTGGCTATCCCACGGTTGGCCGGTCCCGTGCCAAACCTGCACGAAACGCACGCCCTTCTCCAGTAGACGGCGAGCAATGAGGATTTGCCGCGCTTGCGTGCCGGGTCCGTACATCTCGCGGATGTGCTTCGGCTCGCGGCTGACGTCGAATGCGTCGCTGGCGTCCATCTGCATGCGATAGGCCAACTCGAACGATTGGATGCGCGCTTCCAACTGGGCGTCGTGTTGGCGGCGCTGCTGATGGCGCTCGTTGAGTTGCGCAGTAGATCGAGCTGACGGCGCTGTTCGGACAGCGACAGGGAAGTATTGCGAATGTGTTCGATGAGTTTGTCTACGTCGGTGTGGCGCGTGTCGATGTAGGTGCCCTGGTAAGCGCCAGGCAGGAAGGCGGATTGCCAATTCTGCGTTTCCTGGATGGGATAACCGCCCGGACACATGGCGATGAAGCCGGGTAGATTCTGATTGTCGCTGCCCAGGCCATAGGTCAGCCACGAACCCATGCTCGGTCGAATTTGCCGTGCTTCACCGCAGTTCATCAGCAGCAGCGACGGCTCGTGATTGGGTACGTCGGCGTGCATCGAACGGATGACGCAGATGTCATCGATGGAGCGTGCCGTATGGGCGAATAGCTCGCTGACTTCGATACCGGACTTACCGTATCTCTGAAAAGAGAAAGGCGATGCGAAGGCGGCGCCGGTGCGGCGTTCGGTGCGTAGATTGGTACGCGGCAGCACTTTGCCGGCGTATTTTTGTAGCGACGGCTTAGGATCGAAGGTATCGACGTGCGAAGGACCACCGTTCATGAACAGATGGATAACGCGCTTGGCTTTCGGAGCGAAGTGCGGTCCCTTGGGGGCCAGCGGCGAGATGGAGCGTCCGGCATCGGGCGCGGCCGACAATATTCCTTGCGAGGACATCAGACCGGCCAAGCCGAGCGAGGCGAAGCCCATGCCGGAACGACAGAGGAAATCGCGGCGCGTCCGAAAGGGAAGGTTCAACAGCTTATGCGTTTCGTTCATGATGTTACGTTCCTCTGTAATGGCGATTTACTGTCAGTTCGACCTCTTCGCGGTCGCCGTGGAAGGTCGCCGTGAAGTATTGCAGGAAGCCTGCGTATCCCAAAAGAGCATAGCGACGTGTAAGGGGACCGAAGCTCACCCACGCGCGCCATTGTCGTTGTTCCCAGTTATCCGCAATGCGGAGAGTCACTTCCGCATAGCGAACGGGGATGGCCTCTGGTCCTATTCCTCCCACCAACCCCTGCGGCGCATTGGTTAAATCGATGCCGAGCAGAGTGGCGACGTGTTCGGGAAACAGCGTATCATCACTCCCTGTATCGAGCAATCCATCCAGTGCCAGTGCATCCGCCGGACCCACGATTGTCACGCCGATGATCGGTCGAGGTCGATACCTCCCACCGCCAAGCGAGACAATCGGCTGATCTTTATCGACTTGCAGGTAAGGGAAGCGAAGACTCATAGCAGCGTCGTAACCTCTCCGCCCGGAGGGAGATGGTCGAAAATAACGTCTTCGCGAGTCAATCCGCTCTCCGCGACCATCCGGGCCACCTCCGCTAGATCTTTATGATGGGCGACGATCCGCGAGCCGTCAGCGCTCCAGGCTAACCATTGGTCAGCATACGGAAGCAAATCCGCCGGCCGAAATTTCTTTCGGTTTTCAACGTAGACCCATCGATCCGGCTTTGCTTTCCCATTCGTAGGTTCACTCATGGACCAATCCTCCAAGCAATTCCGATCAATCCACAAACGCGAATTCATTGGATAGCAGCAATACTTGAGCATACTGCTGCCACGCCGACAGAGGAAGTCCCGCTTTCTTTCTTTCAACGTCCTTGCTCGCTTCCGTCACGAAACGCAATCCCAGCACGATCTCCTCCGCTTCGGCGGCGCGGCCATAAGCGAGTTGATACATCCGATTTATCTTCGTTTCGTCCTTCATCTGCGCCGCCACATCGGCGCGCTGAATGAAGTGCCGGGATTGTTCGACAACAAAGGGGCTGTTCATCAGAAACAGCGCTTGTTGCGGCACGGTGGTCGTGTAACGCTGCGGCGTGCTGGTGTCGGGGCTGGCGAAATCGAAGGTGCGGAACAGGCCCGGCAAATTCTGGCGGTCGATGAAACCGTACACCGAGCGGCGCGTGCTGAACGGAGCGGTGGTCAACTCGACGGCGCGGCCGCCTATCGCCGGATCGAGCCGGCCGGCAACGGCCAACAGCGAATCGCGCATCGCCTCGAAATCGAGACGACGGCGATTCATCCGCGCCAGCAAACGGTTCTCCGGGTCCGTCTGCAACAGACGCGGATCGTCGCCGCTCGTCTGCCGGTAGGTGTTCGACAGCAGAATCAGCCGGTGCAGTTTCTTGATCGACCAGCCGTTGTCCACGAACGTGGCGGCGAGCCAATCGAGCAGTTCGGGGTGCGTCGGCGGATCGCCGCGGAGGCCAAAATCGCTCGGCGTCCGCACCAGGCCGGCGCCGAAATGGTGCAGCCAAACGCGATTGACCAACACGCGCGCTGTTAAGGGATTATTGCGATCCGCAATGGCGCGAGCCAGTTCCAAGCGGCCGCTGCCATGACGGAACGGTTGACGAGTTTCGCCGGCCACCACTTCGAGGAACTGACGCGGAACAACAGGGCCGCGATTGTTCGGATTGCCGCGCAGGAAAATGTGCGGCGTCTCCGGCGTCGGCTTGTCGATCAAGGCCATCGCGCGCGGCGGCGCGGCGGGAGAAGTCGCCTGCCATTGCTCGACCTTCTTCTGCAAAGCCCGCAGGCCGTCGCGGAACTTGCGATTGCCCTTGGCCAATTCGTCTTTGTGTTCGGTGCGATACTTCGCCACTTCCAATTTGCGTTTGACCAATTCCTTCTCGAAGGCGGCCAACTCCGCCGTTTGCTCGGCCTGACCGATCAGCGGCAGTTCCTTCGGCTCCATGGAACTGGCGAAGACGCCGTACAGCGAGTAATAATCGCGCTGCGGAATGGGATCGAACTTGTGATCGTGGCAACGGGCGCAGCCGACCGTCATCGCTTGCAGGCCGCGCATGGTCACGTCGATGCGATCGTCGATGATGTCGTGGACATTGTTGAGAAAGCGCCGGCCCAGCGTCAGATAACCCAAGGCGGCCAACGGCCGTTTGTCCGCGCCCAGCGGCAGCTGATCCGCCGCCAATTGCTGCATCACGAATTGATCGTAGGGCAAATCCTCGTTGAAGGCGCGGATGACGTAATCGCGGTAGGTGTAGGCGAAGGGATAGCGGCGTTCGTCGGTGAAGACGTAGCCCTTGGAGTCGGCGTAGCGCGCCACGTCGAGCCAGTGCCGGCCCCAGCGTTCGCCGTAGCGCGGCGACGCCAACAGACTATCGACTAAGCGCGCGTAGGCGTCCGGGGAATGGTCGGTCTCGAAGGCGGCCACTTCTTCCGGCGTTGGCGGCAAACCGTGCAGATCCAGCATGAGGCGGCGAATCAGCGTGCGTCGATCCGCCATCGGCGACGGCGTAAGACCTTTGGCCTCTAGCGGCGCCAGCACGAAGGCATCGATTGGCGTCTTCACCCAAGCCGGATTTTTCACCGCCGGAAGAGGCGGTTTTTTCACTGGCTGAAACGACCAGTGCGTCCGCCGCACTTCGGCGACGGAGCGCGAATGCTCATCGCTCTTGACGACATCGTCCGGCCACGGAGCACCCATCTTGATCCAGTCCGTCAAGTGGGCGATGGCCTCATCGGACAGTTTGCCCTTGGGCGGCATTTGCACGTCGCCGTCGTAGCGGATGGCGCGAACGAGGGAGCTTTTCTCCGGTTGTCCAGGTTCCACAACAGGGCCGTTGTCGCTGCCTTTGAGCAGAGCGGCGCGGGAGTCGAGGCGCAGTCCACCTTGCTGGCGTTTGCGGCCGTGGCAGGACTGACACTTCGCCGTCAGGATGGGGCGGACGTGTTTCTCGAAGAACTCGACGCCTTGCGGATTCGCGGGCGGAGCCGCGGATACCGTTCCGGCGACGGGGACAATAACAGTCAAGCAGACAAACAGAGCAATGGGAAACTTCATGCGTACACGATCCCTGCATTGGTGAGAGCGGGCAGGAAGGCGGGCGGCGGGTTGGTCTTCCTTTATTGTATTATGCCGCCCGCGCATTCGTAAGGGAAAATTTTCACGAGCGTTGTCCGATTCGGCCGGCGCAAAAAAATCCGGCACCCCCTTACGGAGGTGCCGGAGCACCAGACCTACTTACGGGTCCCGTCCATCCCTTCGGTAGCCTGGCAGCCTTATCCGTCCCCCCTCGGACGGTTAAGAGCCCATAGCTTTGCGTCCCCGCCTCACGACGGGTTTGCCTTTATCGAGGACGGCCTTGAGACGCCGCCTCTTCTTCCGTTGCGGCGAGTCGAGTCGTTGCTCCACTCACCACAAAAGAACTGTAGAACGCTTTTTCCGAATGTGCAAATGCGCCGCGATTTTTTTTCCCTGTCGATTGTTCCATCTAACCGTTCACTTCTTCGCTTGGCCCGGCGGTTGCGCCGGCACGGCGTCGGTTTCGGCTTGGAAGGCGGTTAGTTCCTGAACCTGATCGGTGGGCAATTTGTCTTTGTTGCTCAAAAACCAGCTTGCAGCGCGGTCGCGGCAGTCCTTGGCCTTGGCGGCTTCGCCTAACTGATGATGGCTCAGAGCCAGAATGAACAGATCGAAAGCATCGGTTTGTCCCTTGCCCCCTCGAAGGCTCTGCTCCAGCATTGGGACGGCGTCGGCGAACCGTCCGTTGCGGTACAGAGCCAAGCCCAGCGTGTTGTGAGGAGCTTGCTGTTTGGGCGCCAGTTCGACAGCCTTGCGTGCTTCCGCGAGCGCTTGGACCGGATCGCGCAGTTCCTTGGGTCCGGTCAGTAGCAGCCAGGCCAGGTTGTTATGCGCGGTGGCCTGGTTGGGAGCGATCTTCACCGCTTGCCGCAACGCCGTCAGAGCCGCGCCGCCGCCGCAGTCAACTCTTCATCTTTAGGATGATCGCTTGAGTTCAGAAAACGGCGATACCATTGGGCCGTCACTTCCTGATCGCCCATGAAGAAGAGACGAGTCAGCACGATCGTCTGCGGAGGCCAGCCGTCCGCGTTGGCCGGACGATCGTAATCCAACGGGTGAAACCATCCCGGCTCCACGGCGATGAAGGTCATGCCGTGGCGATTGACAAACCAATGGCGTCCCGGGACCGGCCCTTGCGTGGGCGGGATGGTCGGCAGAGCGAAACCGCGACGCCGCAGCGCACAATCGGCGGCGCCGTGCGTGCCGCCGTCCGGAGCGGAGGTGTATAGCTCGGTCAGCACAACGCCCAAATCGCGGAGCGTAGACGGCGACAGCTTGGCCGGAACCACGTCCGCCACGGCCAGACACAAGCCGCTGCGGAAGGCGGCATCCTCCGCGGCGCGTAACAAATCCGGGACGGAGGCCAAATCGCCGTGCCAGGTGGAAAACAGATGGATAAAGCGCATGCGTTCGGTGAGGTTCGCTTTCAACGCCAACTCGGCATGAGCGGTGCGCGGATCGCCTAACTCCAGCAGGCTCCGCACCGGGAAGATTCAACGACGGTGAAGATGTGAAGGCGTCGGATAGATTGCCGGTGTCGCTGATATTCTTCGCTTCGCCCTCCTCCTTGAGTCCTCCCGTGCTGTCCAGCGTCTTCGGGAAAGCCCCTGTCATAAGCGAGCGGGCCATTTCCCTAGCCGACACGTCCGCGCGCGTGACGCACGACGCACCAGCTGCGGGTGCGGCCGGCGCGGCGCGGACCTGGAGATGCTGCAACTCTTCCAGAACTTGATCCAATCCCATTCCCTGGATGAACTGCATGACGTAGTAGGGCAGGCCATCGTGTTCGCCGACGCCGAAGACCGGCACAATGTTGGTGTGGTGCAGCTTGGCCGCCGCCTTGGCCTCGCGCTCGAAACGCCGCCGCTGCGCGTCATCGACGAGTATCTTGCGCGGCAGCACTTTGAGGGCGACGTGGCGTCCCAGCGAGACTTGCTCGGCCTCATAGACGATGCCCATGCCGCCGCGGCCGACTTCGCGCAGAATGCGAAAATCGCCCAATTGCTCCGGCGGCGCATGAGCCGTCGCCGCCGCCTCGCCTGTCGGATCGCCGGCCAGCGATTCATCGGCCAGGGCGATGTTCTCCATCAGCGCCATGGCCGGAAACACTTCCTTGATCTCGGTCGCCAATTCGGGATGACGGTCGATGTATTCCCTTAGCGATGGCCTTTGTCCCTGACGATAGCGCTCCAGAAACTCCTCGGCCAACTCCAACACAATGCCGGAGCGCGACTCCGATGCGGACATGAGATCCCCCTCCCCGTTGATGGGGCTTGTGAAGGTGGGCGGCGAATCGGCCTCTTTCCGCGATCCGAAATGGTTACAGTTCCCGGAAGCCGGGTATTCGTTCCAGTATCTCGCGCATCCGTTTGATCGCCCGCAAATAGCGGCTGCCGGCGCCCGCCTTGGACAGCCCCAAGACCTGAGCGATCTCGCTGGTGCTGAGTTGCTCGAAGTGCTTCAGGGCCAACACTTCGCGGTCGATCGGGTCCATGCTGTTGAGCGCTTCCTGAACGAAGATGCGTTGCTCGGCCTTGATGGCGGCTTGCGACGGCGTGGTCAATTTGCCGAGCAATTGCGCCGCCAATGACGCCGAATCGGCCACCGGCAGGCCGCCGCGATGCAGCGATACTTCGCGGTCAGCATCGCGCAGCTGCGTGCCCAGATGACGGCGGTGTACTTCGGTCAACTTCAAGCCGGTCAGATGACGCAGCCACAAGAAAAACGGCATCTCCGGCGCCCGCGCATACTCCGGCAGTTTTTGGCAGACTTCCACATACGCTTCTTGCACCACATCGGAAGCGTCCACCCGTCCCGAGAGTCGGCGACTCAAACGCAGATGCACCATACGTTTAAGTCGATCCCGATAACGCGAAAACAACTGGTGCATCGCTTCCGCATCGCCGGCGCCAGCGCGTTGAAGCAGGTCGGGGATTTCGCCGGATTCGTTGGTCATGATAGCGCTCATACTATATTAAGTGCAAATGCGGGCCGATCGTCTCTATCGGCGACGAATTTTTTTCCATTTTCCAGCCTACTCGCCGCCGCGCTGCCGGAAAAGAGAAAGGGGCGCGACATCCAGCGGATGTCGCGCCCCTTGTTTTTCGGCGAACGGGCAGCGTTAGCTGCCGGGTGGAACGCCTCAACCCGGCAGCTAACGCTGCCGGTTCGCCGGTAAACTACACCACTTCACGCAGCACCGGACTATCGATCACGTGCTGCGGCCGGCCACCCGGATCGGCGATGGTCGTCGTTTCCGGATTGATGCCGAGATTGCGGTACAGAGTGGCGAAGATTTCGCCGAAGGTGACGGGCCGATTACTGGCGTATTCGCCCAAGCGATTGGTGGCACCGATGACTTGCCCCGTCTTCATGCCGCCGCCGGCCATCAGAGCGCAACTGACCTGCGGCCAATGATCGCGGCCGGCGCCCTTGTTGATGCGCGGCGTCCGTCCGAACTCGCCCCAAGCGATGACCGTCACATCGTCGAGCATGCCGCGCGCTTCCAGATCGTCGATCAAGGCGCTGAAGCCTTGATCGAGTTTGCCGCCGTGATCGCGAACCAGATCAAAGTTTTTGCCGTGGCTGTCCCAGCGGCCATACGACAGCGTCACCACACGCACGCCAGCTTCGACCAAGCGACGGGCCAGGAGCAGTTGATCGTTCACCGTCGGCGCGCCGTCGTACTGATACTTGTACGGTTTGCCATCGCCGTAACGCGCCCGCACTTTATCGCTCTCCTTGCTGATGTCCAGCGCCTCGACGAGCTTGCTGGAACGTCAGCACGCCGAGCGCGCGTTCGGTCAGCGCGTCCACGGTCTTGAACGTGCCGCTGCCGTCGAGATCGCTACGGAGAGTATCGAAACTGCTCAGCAGGCGGCGGCGATCGGCCAGCGTCTCGACGGAAGCGCCGCGCAGCGTCAAATTGGCCAAGCCCGGACCATCCGGCTTGAAGGCGGCGTAGGAAGCGCCGAGGAAACCGGGACCGCCGGCATCCGACCACGGCATGTGCTGCGTCCGCGCCGCCAAGCCGACGAAGGCCGGCACCGAGGGATCGACCGGCCCTTGCACCTTGGCGGCGATGGCGCCGAGACTCGGCCGTCCGCCCATTGCCCGCAATGAGGAGGGTGCCCAACCCGAGGTACACTGATAGGCATCGTGTCCGCCCGTGGCGCCGACGACGGAGCGAATCGCGACGCACTTATCCATGCGGGCGGCGATTTGCGGAAAGACCTCACCGATCTGAATACCGGGCACCTTCGTGGCGATCGGTTTGAATTCGCCGCGGATCTCGGCGGGCGCTTCCGTCTTGATGTCCCACATATCCTGATGCGGCGGCCCACCGCCGAGGAAGATATTGATGACGGCCTTGTGTCGATTCGTTGAGACGCCGGCGCGGGCTTCGGCCCGCAGGATGTCCGTCAGCGTGAGCGAGGCGGCGCCGAAGGTAAAGGCACCGATTTGAAGGAAATGGCGGCGCGAAACACCGTCGCAAAACCGCTGCTTCTGGCCGAAGATCGTTAACATGGACCAGTCCTTTCGAGCAAGGCGGGAAGCGAACCAATGGCGGGGGGAGGAGGGCGCTTTTTGGACGCCAAGAGCAGCACCTCATCCGTGATACAAACTAAACGGCTGAGGTCGATGTGTCAAGCAAGAAGAGCTTGCGTTCGAGGGCGAGCGTGTCCTGCGAGCCCGCAGCGCCGGCAAGGGCAGTCGGTAGTGATTAACTCGCACCGATGCTGACCATCAGGTTGTAGCAGGCGTGCGCTCCCACGGCGATGCCGAAGCCGCGCGCCTGGAACAGCATGGCGAAATACAATCCCGCGATCAGCCGAAACAGAAACAGATAATTGCTATAGGGCTGTCCGTACGGCCCAATGTGATGGGCGGCTGAGAAGAGTAAGGCCGAGGCGGTCGCCGCCAACAACACGGCCAGTAGACTGTTCACGTCCAGCAAACGCAGCAATTGTAAGATGCACGAAAACAGCACGAGACGGAACAACGCTTCCTCATAGATCCCCGCTCCCAGGTAGGTGATGACCTGTCCCACCGCCGGCTCCGCCGCGCCGATTGTCAATTCGATGCCGAACTGTTCCAGCAGCGGCCCCAAGGCCCGGCTGACGGTCCATAGACCGATGGCGTAGGCGATACTTTCGAGGATCATGCCGCTAAGAACGGCGAAGACTTCATTGGGCCGTTCGTGTCGTCGTTTCCAGGTCCAAATGGCCATGAGGGCCAGCAACACGGCCGGCGGCAGCCATACCCACGAGATGCCCAGGCGCGTCAAGCCAACGCGCAACCAATTGTCGGCGCCGTTGCGCAGGTTTTCCGGATGAGGTCCGCCCAGCACGGCGACGCCGGACTCGTAGGCGATCACCAGCGGCAGCACGAATAAAAGACACGGCCAAGGATGTCGCGTCGATCGCAGATAGCTCATGTGACTGGTCATGCCGCCGCTCCCGCCTGGCGTCGATTACACCCACTCCGGGAAGCGTCCGCCGAGTAGTTCGCGGCTCTCGGCGGACGACAGGGTGCGGATGATGCTGGGGCTATCGCACTGAGCGAGATCGACGTGATGCGGCAACGGCATCGGCTGGCCCTGGCTGTCGATCAGCAGAGCGACGACCGGACGAGCCGGGCTGTTCAGATCGCGGCGCGGCTGCGGCGTCGCCACCACCACGCCCACGGCGCCATCGGCCAGTTCCACGACCGAGCCGACGGGATAGAACGACAAGTGCAGCAGACACTCGGCGTAATGGCGATCGAGCTGTCCCTGTTCGGCCAGCAGCAGCGTGTCGGTCAAGGCGGTGCGCGTCTCGCGGCCTTGACGATGAGAGCGGCGCGTGCAGAAAGCGGCGTAAACATCGCAGACGGCGAGCAAGCGCGTCAGAGGCTTGATCTGGAAATCGCGTAGACCGTCCGGGTAGCCGGTGCCGTCGAGCCGTTCGTGATGGCCGCCGACCGCTTCGGCCAACCACAGCGCATCGAGCAGCAGAGGCGCCACCATACTGACACCCATGTGACAGTGCGCTTCGATGATGCGGCGCTGATTGTCGTCGAACGGTTCGGGATAGGCCAGGATTTCCGGCGGAATGCGAAGCATGCCGACATCGTGGAGCAGAGCGGCCAACAGAACGTCGAGCGGACGGCCGCGCAGTTCCGGATCGTGACGAACGATTCGACCGGCGACGCGCGCCACCGTCAGACCGTGGCAGGCGGCGAAGTGCGCCGGCCTGCGCGGATCGCCTTCCAGGAAGCGCAGGGGTCCGCACTCCTGCGCATCGTTGAGAACCTCCTCGGCCAATGCCAGGAAAGGCTGTTTGTCGATCGGTTGGCCGGTGTCGAGGTCGGTCAGCAACTCGGCCAGGTGCGACACCCGATCGATTTCGCGCCGCTGCCGTTCCACGCCCGCCGACAGGGTCAGCTGCCGGGCCGTTACCACATTGAGGATCGCCTCCAGTCCTTCACACAGGCGCAGTTGGGAACTGGTGGTATCGGGAAAGAGTGGAATCATCCGCAGGGCGGTATCGGTCAGAGCGACGGTTTCCCGGTATAGCTTGGTCAGCGGATCGCGGCGGTCGAATATCGGAGGCGGCGATTCGCTTTCCGGCGGTTGCTCGAAGGCGTCGGCCAACTGGCGGAGACGCAACAGCAGATCGCGGCCGCGTTCCAGCGAGCGGCGGGCGCGCGAGGTCAACTGCCGCGGCAGCGCGTGGGCCTCATCGTTGCGAACCAGGGCCGTCAGGGGACGGACGACGCGATCGAGTTGCGTGTCGTGTTCGTGGCTGTCTTCGACGAGGCGCTCGAAGGCGACGACGGGCTGGCCGCTGGCGGCGGTTTCCTCCAGGAGCAACGCCGCCGCCGAACGCGCTTCGTTGGCCAATCCTTGCGCTTGCTCCAGTCGTTGCCGCAGCGCCTGGATCTTGCCCAGTAGCACCCGCGTCTCGCTCATTGCTATCCTCCGGGAGTCCGTAGTCCCCTGTTTAGCCGCGACCCGAAGGGGAGCGCAGTTGGCGTCCGCGCTCCCCTTCGGGTCGCGGCTAAACAGGGGACTACGGACTACATCGGAGGTTCGGTGATAGCGACTTTAAGGGCATCAGCGTTTGCATCAGGTTTTCGGCGGACTGGGCAAGCGATGCGGCGCGGACGGGGCTAGGAGACGTGTCATCGCGGCGGTAAAATAACCCATCCTCCCCGCTCGGGAGGTGATGCCTCAAGAGGAAGCCGACTCATGGTGCAACTTTCGGACAATGCCGCCAACCGCAAAGCGGCGGGCGAGGGTCTCAAGGTTCTGGTCATCGACGACGAGCCATTTCACGCGGAAACCGTCGCCGAGGGTCTCCAGCGCGTCGGCTACGAATGCGTGTTGGCCACCAGCGGCACCGCCGGCGCACGCCGCATCGAACAGGACGAGTTTGATGTCATCGTTACGGATCTGAAGATGGCGGACTTGGATGGCTTGGCCATTCTCCGCAAGGCCCGCGAGGAATTGCCGGAAGCGGAAGTCATCATGATAACCGGCCACGGCGATGTCAAAACCGCCGTCGAAGCCATCAAGGAAGGAGCGGCGAACTACCTCACCAAGCCGGTCGATCTCGTCGAGTTGCGCGCCATCGTGGACAAGGCGGCCGAGCGTCTGCGGCTGGCCAAACTCAATCGTGAATTAAAACGACAGCTCGATGAGAAGTTCGGTTTCGAGGGCGTCATCGGCAACAGCCCGGCCATGCACGAAGTCATCAAAGCATGCCAGGCCATCGCGCCGACGGCCGCCACCGTCCTCATTCTCGGCGAAACCGGCACCGGCAAGGAGTTGATCGCCCGCGCCATTCACAACAACAGTCCGCGCAAAAACAAGCCGTTCGCGCCCTTGAACTGCACCGCCTTCAACGAGAACCTCCTCGACGATGAGCTTTTCGGCCACGAGGTCGGCGCCTTCACCGGGGCGGACAAGATGCGCAAGGGCCGATTCGAGTACGCCAACGGCGGCACGCTGTTTCTCGATGAAATCGGTGACATGCCGTTGACACTGCAAGCGAAACTGCTGCGCGTGCTGGAAAACCGGGAGGTTTTTCGCATCGGCAGCAACGAACCGATCAAGGTCAACGTGCGTTTGGTGTCGGCGACGTTCCGCGATTTGGAACAGGCCATCGCCGAGGGCAAGTTCCGTCAGGATCTCTATCATCGGCTCAAGGTGATGACCATCAAATTGCCGCCGCTGCGCCAGCGCCGCGAGGACATCCCCCTCTTGGCCGCCCATTTCATCAAGGAGTTGAACGCCCAGCACGGCAAGCACGTCGTCAGCATCGCCGAGCCGGTGCGCAAAGCGATGGCCGCCTACGATTGGCCGGGCAACGTCCGCGAGCTGCGCAACTTCATCGAGAGCATGGTCGTGCTAGACACCGACAGCGTGCTGAATCTCGACGACATGCAGGACAGTGCCGTACTCAAGAAGACCCCGCCGGGAGACGGCCGCGCTGCCGGCCCGGCGCATCTGGTGGGCCGGCCGCTCACGGAGGTAGAGCGCTATTACATCGAGCAAGCGCTGATGTTGACCGAGGGCAACCGCGAGGAAGCGTCAAAAATGCTCGGCATCGGCGAACGCACGCTCTATCGCGTCATCCAGGAGTGGAAGCTGCAAGACAAAATCCGCCAGGCGCTCGACGACGCCCATCACGACCTCGCGGCGGCGGCGAAGACTCTGAACATGAAGGAATCGGCACTGGAGCGCAAGATCAAAAAATGGGGCTGGAGCGAGAAAGAATCCTAACCACAGAGACACAGAGACACAGAGACAACAAAGAAAGAAAAAAAGACATTCCAGCTACTGAGCTACGCCCAAGTTTCTCAATCCTTTATTCTGCCTTTTTGTTTTTGTCTTCTCTGTGCCTCTGTGTCTCTGTGGTTAGTTCTTGGAAGAAAGCATGCCGCGAATTCAGCAATTATCGTCGCTCGTCGTCAACAAAATCGCCGCCGGCGAAGTCATCGAGCGTCCTGCCAGCGTCGTCAAGGAACTGTTGGAAAATGCTGTCGATGCCGGCAGCCGTCGTATCGATGTCGAGATCGAACAGGGCGGCGCCGACCTCATCCGCGTCGTCGATGACGGCTGCGGCATCGCCGCCGACGATTTGCCCCTCGCGTTCGCCAGTCACGCCACCAGCAAACTGTGTTCGGCAGACGATCTTTTTCACATCGAGACGCTGGGTTTTCGCGGCGAAGCGTTGGCCTCCATCGGCGGCGTCGCCCAGGTGACGCTGCAATCGCGGCCCCACGAACAAGAGTGCGGCGCGTCGATTTCGTGTCACGGCGGCGATTTGGCGGCAGTGCGGCCGTGGAACGGCTCACCGGGCACGCGCATCGAAGTACGCCATCTGTTTTACAACACGCCCGTTCGCCGTAAATTCCTGCGCACGCCGTCCACGGAAATGGGACACATTAGCGAGGCTTTTACTCGCCTTGCCTTGGCCCATGCGCGCTCCATTTTCGAGACCGACGTGGAGCGCGGCGTCCGCGAACAAGGGCTGCATCTTACACTGCGACACAACAACAAGACGGTGTACGACCTGCCCGCCTCGGCCGTGCTGCTCGATCGCATCGCCGCGTTTTTCGGCCCGGAAGTGAGCAATCAACTTTACGCTGTGCAAGGTTATCAAGGCTCGGCCAGTCTGACCGGCTACATTGCCGATCCGGCTTGCGAGCGCGGCACGGCGCGCATGCAATATCTGTTCGTCAATGGCCGCTGGGTCCGCGATCGCACACTGGGCCACGCCGTCCAAGAAGCGTATCGCGGCCTGCTGATGACCGGCCGCTACGCCGTGGCATTTCTCTTTCTCGATTTGCCGCCCGATCAAGTCGATGTCAACGTCCATCCCACCAAGGCCGAAGTGCGTTTCCGCGACAGCCAAGCGCTGCATCATCTCGTCTTCTCGACGATTCGCCAACGTCTGCGGGCCGAAAATCTCACCGCGCGCCTGCAACTGCCCTCGACGATAAAGCCGACGGAAACGATCGGTACGCCGGGAGTAGTTGGTAGTTCGCAGTTGGTAGTTGATAGCAAAAACGAGATGCCGTTTGTTTCTTCCCTACCAACTACCAACTATCAACTACCAACCACTCCCGTAGAACCGCTCTCGCCGCCGCCATCTGCAACCCACCCACCCGCGAAGATCATTCAGCTGTACGATTCCTATCTCGTCGTCGAGACCGACGCGGGCATGTTGGTCATCGATCAACACGCCCTGCACGAACGCATTTTGTTCGAGCAGATCAAACGGCGCATCCAATCGGGACCGCTGGAAACGCAGCCGTTGTTGATCCCGGAGCCGGTCGAACTGACGGCCGAGCAAGCGGCGCGGACACTGGAACACCGCGAGGCGCTGGCGGCGTTGGGTCTGGGCGTCGAAGACTTCGGCGGCGGCACGATTTTGCTGACGAGCTATCCGGCTCTGCTCGGCCAGCGTTCGCCGCAAACGATCCTCCGCGCCGTCGTCGATCATCTCGTCTCTAAAGAGCGGACGCCGAGCCGCGAAGTGCTGTTCAACGATCTGATGAGCTTGATGGCCTGTCACGCCGCCGTCCGCGCCGGCGACCGCCTGACACCGGAGCAAATGGCCGCGCTCGTCGAGCAACGCCAATTGGCCGACGACACGCATCACTGTCCGCATGGTCGGCCGACGGCGTTGTTGTTCAGTCGCCATGATCTCGAACGCCAGTTCCGTCGCGTATGAAGAGAGAACAAGTATCTCTCTGTGAGAAGCGCCTTTTCGAGAAGATACTTTGATGAGGAAATGAAAGCGGGTACGATGACAGCGTGCGCAGGTGGGAGTGAACTATCCATCAGAACGAGTAGTCGGAGGGCGAGCCTTGGACAATGCGCTGATAATCGGTCTGATCATCGGCGTCTTCGCCGGGTTGGCGGGAGGGTTGGTAGTCCTCCTCATCGCCCTACTCCAGTCAGCGAAAGAATGTCCTGAGTGCGGTGAGCCAGTGCCGAAATTCCGCAAGCCGGCGAATCGTCGTCAGGCGCTATGGGGCGGCTGGACTTGCTCCAAATGCGGTTGCGAGCTGGATCGTCGCGGTCGCAAGATCGAGGAGGGACAGCGATGATCGTTCTGCCTTATTCCTAGTCATCGAAGCCACGGAGGAGCCGGATTTCTTCGGCTTCTATTCCGAGGAACTAGAAGGCTTCTCAGGGATTGGCCATTCGGTGGAGGACTGCCTTTATCGAGCGAAGTGGGCCATGAAGGAACACATGGAATTATTGGCCGAGCAAGGGGTGCCGCTTCCGCCATGTAACCCGGACCCGATCGTGACGATCCGCAACGACCGAACGGAAGCCGCCTAACGCGCACTGTAACAGTTCCACTCAGCTCGTGTCCTCTGCACGATGCACCCACCTCAAGGCCACAAGATGTTCGTGGCATCGACGGCGTGGCCGCAACGCACTTCGGGAAGCAAGAGTAAACGCCTTCCGTTGGCTCTCAAGCGCAGGCACCATTCCCAATCGTGAGCGGGAATGTCGCCGACGTGGCTGTCCCAGTGGGCGGGAACCTGGTCCGCCCAGTACATCAAGCAGCCGGTTCCCGTGTAATCGACATCGAGAGGAGCAGCCGGCAGGATCGTCAGTTCTTCAGGGGTTCCGTTCCGCCAGAATCCGCCGACGATTTGCTCCGGCTGATGACGATTGCGGTAACAGCCGGCGACCGCATGAGGAGCGACCCAGCCCGATAGCAGGGCAGAGAATAGATCGCAGCCGGCCCAGACCGGCACCAAGATGTCATCCTCGATCAACCAATGCACGTCGCCCCGCATCTCCGCGCACAGCGCGTGCAGGCGCCGGCCAAGAACCGCGCTACCGCGTCGCGTCGCTGGTTCTCATTGCTCCAGAGGAGTTCGCGCGGGTGAGGCAAGATGCGGACGGAGCCGAACGAGAGACGGTAGCGATCGACTTCCCTAGCGAGGAGCGCGTGCGCAGCTTCGCAGCGGCTGTTGTCGAGTACGACTAACTCGGTCGCTTCCACCGTATCGATCAAACGAACCGCGCGGGCGATGGCCGACATCCAATCCGGCAGCAGTTGCGGCAATCGTCCGCTGAAAACGACGCCGATGCTCAAGCGGGTGTTGCGGCGGCGGATGAGCGGTTTGAGAAATACTTGCCGTCGGTCGGAGCGCTCGTCATTGGTAAAAGACCAAGAGGCGGCGTGGCGGCGATAGTTGAGGATCGCCTGACTGCGCCGCGGCGTGCCCAGCCGGGCGCCGCGCAAGGCGAGATCCCAATCCCACATGGTTTTCTCGCCGTCGCGCCAACCGCCGGACGCCTCGAACGCCCAGCGCGCCCACAAGGCCGACGTGTTGACGAAATTCGTTTGCCACAAACTTATTTCTCCCCATTCGGGGGCGTCCCAGATCTGCTCGAAATCGCCGAAGGCGCGGGCCGAACCATAGGCGAACGGGCAGCCAGGCCGCATCGCATCCAGATGAAGTGCCACGTAATCGCTGGGCAATACATCATCGCCGTCCACGAAGATGAGGTGATCTCCAGCGGCGCGAGCGGCTCCCAGGTTGCGCGCGGCGGCGACGCCTCGATGCTCCCGATGCTCTAGGATCACGACGCCTCGGTCCGCGTAGCGGCTGGCGACCGCAAGCGAGTCGTCGCTGCTGCTGTCATCGACGTACAGCACTTGGCAAGGCACAGTCTGGCTCAGGGCCGACTCAATTGCTTCGTCGAGAAAGTCGGCGTAGTTGCGAGCGGCGATGACGATGCTCACTTGAGGCGGCGCGGTCTTGTAGGCTTGTATTGGGGCGGCGCTGGCGGCCGCTTCCCCGCCGTCGCGCTCCAGCGAATAGGAATTGAAGGACATGCAAGATTGCTCCCCGGACGCACAGCACTGTGAAGGCAGACAGATCCTCGCCGGCGCAGGGATCGTGCCAGGGAGGCGTCTGCCGTGACGAATAACCGAGTCCGGTGAAGAAGGAAAACAGCGGCTGGGTAATTACTCAGCGGTCAATTTTGCACCCTGGCAGACGCGCTTGCAAGTCCGCGGCGGCATTTTCGCTGATTTTGGCGTTGTCGAGGAAGAGTTCCTCAAGCAAGGACAGCTCGTGAAGATGTCGCAACCCCTGGTCGGTGACTTCGGTGTTGCGCAGCTGGAGCCAACGCAATTTCGTCAGGCCGGTCAAATGAGCCAGCCCGTCATCACCCACCCGCGTAAAGGACAGGTTGAGGGCATACAGTTTCGTCAGTCCGGCCAAGTGGACGACGCCGGCATCGGTGATCGCTGTATGGTGAAGCGAAAGCGTTTCGAGATGGCGCAGGCGGCTGAGTAGTTCTAGGCCGGCATCGGTGATGTTGGTGCGATGGAGATCCAATCCGCGCAACGAGGTCAACGAGGCGACGGAGTCCAAACCGTTGTCGGACGCCTTCGTCGCGTACAAGCTGAGGTAGTGCAGACGGGACAGGCCGAGCAAGTTCTTCAGGCCATCGTCATCGACTGTGGCGGAGGATTCGAGGTTAATCGTCGCGACGTGAAAAGGAACGTCGGGGAGTTGGGAGCCAATCCGTTGCGGGGCGCCTTGTCCTTGGAGCAGTACCTCGACTTTGCCGCCGTTGGCCAGCACCATTGGGCGGCGCGGTGGTCGGCATCGACGGCGACCACATCTTGCGCGGCAGGCAGCGAATTCGCCGCGGCGTCGGTAAGTCCGGCGTCTCGGTGGATCCACCCCAGGTAGATGCCCAGCAGGAGCATCCCCGCGACAGCCGCCACGAGAACGGCCAGCGCCGCACCAAGAAAGATTCGTTTCCTCTTCTCCGCGCGCGTCCGACGCGCGGACAATGAGGAGGTTGTCTCTGCCTTGGGGAATGACGAAAACGGTTTCGGCTTGGTGATCTTGTCGTTGCCTTGTAAGGGACGGGGAGTCACTTGCCGGACGGAGTCCGCGGCAACGACCCGCGCGAACACTGCCTGCAAGTCGGCGCCCGCGCAGAAGGGCAGCAGAGCTTCAGCCGCCTCCGCCGGTGTGGCATAGCGATCGGCCTTGTTGGCGGCCGTCAGTCGTCGCAATACCGCCGCCAATTCGGCGGGGACTGTGAGCCGGCGATCCGGCAGGAAGGAAACAGACTCCGGGGTGTGCGCCGCCTGCCCGCCGACCTCGACCGGAACCTTGCCGGTCAGAAGTTTGTGCAGAGTGCAGCCGAGGCTGAAGAGGTCCGCTCGAATGTCCACGCGATGCGCGTCGGCCCGTTGCTCGGGCGCCATGTAGTCGGCCGTGCCCATCGGCAGCCCCGTGGCGGTCAGATCGTCGCCCCGATTCGCCTCGCCGTAGCGGGCCAGGCCGAGATCGAGGATCTTCACTTCGCCGGCAGATGTGAGCATCAAGTTAGACGGCTTGATGTCCCGATGCACCAGACCGTTTTCCATCACGCATTGAAGGCCCATCAGCGTTTGGTAGGCGATGGCGCAGGCGTCGGCGACCGGCAAGGGACCGAGCAAATGTTCTAGCCGCTTCAGATCGAGACCATCCACTAACTCCATGACCAAAAAGTGAATGCCGCCGGCCTCTCCGGCGTCCGTGGCGCGGACGATGTTGGGATGATCGAG
This sequence comes from uncultured Planctomycetota bacterium, assembly GCA_963835245.1. Lineage (GTDB taxonomy): Bacteria > Planctomycetota > Planctomycetia > Gemmatales > Gemmataceae > JAJPHU01. The sequence goes on along the minus strand of CAWIEZ010000006.1, from coordinate 46,173 downwards.
CCGGCCGACTAGCTCCATCTCCCGATGGAAGCGGGCAAGGGCTTGGCCGTCGAGAATGTAGTCCATTGGCGGAATTTTCACGGCCGCCAGGCGTTTCAGTCGGCAGTGCCAGGCTTTGTAAACCGTGCCCATGCCGCCGTGGCCGAGCTTGGCCACCAAGCGATAAACGCCCAGTTGCACCGGAGGAGCCTCATTATCCCCATTGGGAGTACCAACCGCCACGGTCGGTGCAATCGGCGTGGTTTCCGGAAGCGATCCGCGAATGTTTTCGGCATCGGCTTTGGTGTCCATAGCGGAAAACCTCCCCACCAGGGCGGTGCTGAGCGTATCGTATGCTCTCCTATTCGTTTATCCCCTCACCGTATCTGATGCGCGCGTGTGTGTCGATAAAAAAACAGCGGCGTTTGCCTTTTCTCATGGTTTCTTCATTGCCCACCTGGCTTCCCTCTCGCCGTGGACGATCCGAAGCGTTAAGATCAGGTGAATAGAGGAGAGCTTTGGTCCGTCTGACAACAGGGAGACCTCGCGCGACATGGCCACCCTCACCGCACCTTGTCTGCCCGGCGCCAGCGACGAGCAATTGCTCGCCTGCTACGCGGCCGGTCATCGGCAGGCGCTGGACGAGTTGTTTCGCCGCTATCGGCAGCCGGCGTATCGGGTGGCGCACCGCTTGCTCGGCCACGAAGCCGACGCCCTGGACGCCGTTCAGGAAGGCTTCATCAAGGCATTGACTCATCTGCACGGCTTCCAAGGACGCAGTTCGTTCAAGACCTGGCTGCTGCGCGTGGTCAGCAACGCCGCCCTCGATCTCGGCCGTCAACGCGGCCGCCGCGATGCGGTTCGCCTCGACGCCCCGCGCACCGCCGAGTTGAGCGACGCGCGCTTGCTCGCCGCCGATGAGGCCGGACGCGGACTCGAACGCGACGACCTGCGACGCCGGCTCGACCAAGCTCTCGATTGTCTCTCCGAGGTGCAGCGGCAGACGTTTGTGCTTTATGCCGAGGGCGAACTGAGCTACCGCGAGATCGCCGAGACGATGGAGATATCGATCGGCACGGTGATGAGTCGATTGTTTTACGCCCGGCGAAAATTGCGAAATTATCTGAGCGAGCGAGATTCGTTATGAGTCCGGATCGGGATAACTGGGAAACTTGGCTGACGGAGCATCCCGAGGCCAAAGACGATTTCGCCGACTTGCCGCGTCTGCGCGAACTGTATCAATCCATTTGTCCGCCGGAGCCGGACGACGCCGCCTGGAACGCCGTGCAAGCGCGCATCCATGAGTCCATCAGTCGAGGGCAATCCGAGCGCACGAGTTCACGGCGTCCGCTGTGGGCCATCCTAGGACTGACCGCCGCCGCGGCGATCCTAAGTTTGCTGTTGGCGCGTTCCTTGTGGCCGACGAGGGCGCCGACGCCAGGGGTCGAGGAGCCGTTTCCCGTCGCCGAGGCCGATGAGGTGACGATCATCAGCATGGACGCGCGGGATGTCGCCGCCCTGGTAGTGGGCGAACCGCCGGTGGGGGGCGAATTGGAGTTCGCGCGGCCAGAGGACATTCGCGTCATCCGCTGCGAACGCTGCCCGCACAGCGGCCGGATGGCGCGGCTGGAACAGGACGGAGAAGTACCGATGTTCGTGACGGCTGCCGTCGAGCCGACGAACGACGATTGAGCGAGTAATTGACGAGGGGATGTCATGGCGCCGGGTATAGTCGGATGCGGTTGGGGAGCCTTGCTTGTGGCGGCGCTGTTGGCCGACGCGCCGGCGCGGGATGCCGAAAAAGATACAGTAGAGGTCGCTGTTATCGCCATATTGGCTACGGATCACGGCGACAAGATCGATCCGAAATTGGCCTGCATCGCGCGAAGTGCGCAAGACGCACAAAGAACTGACCAGTTTCCAAATGGGCGGGACCATGACGCGCAAATCGCTGCGCATCGGCGTCAAGCACACCTTCGAGTTGATCGGCGATCAGAAGGTCGCCGTCACCGTGCAACAAGGCGCTGACGAGAAAAACCGCGTGCAAGTGAAGGTGGGGCCGCCGGGAATGGGAGAAATTACCTACGACACTTGTTGCGGCAAGTTCCTCCCCATCGTCACGCCGTTTCGCACCAAGGACAAGGAACTACTCATCCTCGCCGTCTGCGTGCGGACCTGCCATGAAAAATGAAGACCCCTCCCAAGGGGAGCCTGCAAAAGAGATCAAATAACTCCTTGTTGTCGCAAATTTGCCACTTGTTTTTCGTCTAGCCCAAGCAATTGCCTCAGCACTTCCTCCGTATGCTGCCCCAGCGTCGGCGGCGCGGTTGCTGTCGTTGTGGTTCCGCTGATGTGAAACGGTGGGGCGATGAGATCCACTGGCTGCCCAGCAGGATCGCGGACGGTGACGCGCAGACGCTCGGCTAGTTCCGGTTGCGCGAACAGATCGGCGTAGCTCCACACCGGCGCGTGCGGCACTTCGGCGCTTTGCAGCAATCGTTCCCAAACGGCCGTGGTCCGGCCGCGCATCAGCCCTTCGACGATCGGCACGAGGACAAGGCGATTTTGCACGCGCAGCGGATTGGTGGTGAAGCGCTCATCCGCCGCCAGATCGGCGCGCTCGGCGGCACGGCAGAAGCGTTGCCATTGACCGTCGTTGCCGACCGCCAGCACAAGCCAACTGTCCGCCGTGGCGAACAGTTGATACGGCACGATTTGCAGGTGAGCGTTGCCCTGCCGCGCCGGCAGCGACGCGCTGCTCAGATACGCCTGCGCCACGTTGACCTGAGCGGCGACGGCACAATCGAGCAGAGCGAGATCGATGGCGTAGCCGTGGCCGCTGCTTTGCCGCGCTTGCAGACAGGCCAACACCGCCACGGCGGCATAAAGGCCGGTCAGCACATCCGTCACGGCCACGCCGACCTTGCACGGCGGGCCATCCACCGGACCCGTGATGCTCATCAGGCCGCTCAGCGCCTGAATGGCGAAGTCGTAACCCGGCACGTCGCGCCGCGAACTGGTGCGGCCAAAACCGGAAATGGAACAGACAATCAGACGGGGATGCTCGGCGAGCAATTGAGCGGGACTCATTCCGAGCCGTTCGGCGCTATCGGCGCGAAAGTTTTCCAGCAACACGTCGCTGCGCCGCGCCAGTTCGTGAAACAGCCGTCGTCCTTCGGCGTGGGCCAGATCGAGCGTTAGGCCGCGTTTGTTGCGGTTGCAGGAGAGGAAGTAGGCGCTGAGCAATCCGATGAAGGGCGGTCCCCAGCCGCGCGTCTCATCGCCGCTGCCGGGCCGCTCGATCTTGAGTACCTCCGCGCCGAGATCGCCGAGGATTTGGCCACAGAATGGCCCAGCCAACACCCGTGACGCATCCAGCACACGAATCCCCGCCAGCGGTCCCTGCCCCGCGCTCGTCATGCTCTCCCTCCTGAAAAACATCACCAGCCCGCAGCGCCAGCAAGGGATGCCCTTGCTGGCGCTGCGGGCTGGCAAACCGAGCATTCGCTCAACGAATCACGGCGTTTTCGTTTTCCGATACGAGTCCGACGGCAGCTTAAGGAGTCGTCGCCACGCTTGCGGCGTCGGTTCCGTGTCGCGTCCGGTCAAGTCACGCAAGGCCGCCAGGGCGGCACGCTGATACGGCGAGAACTCGCCCGGCTCGCGCGGTTTCAGCTTCGCGCGGTAGGCCGCGGCCTCCTCGTCGCTCAGCACGCGCGAGCGCACCAGGAAGTCGAAACGCTGCATCTCCGGCCAGGGGTTGGCGTCGGAGACCGCCTGAAATGCGGAGAAATCCTGTCGCAAATAGGTCACATCGACGCGCACGAGGATGTCCGGTTGCGAGGTGTTGTAGCCACCCGACGGCGGGTTCAACGGCTGGCCCGGCACCGGCACTTCGGCCGTCACCGCCTCCGACGACACCTTGCCGGTGTTGCCCGGAGCGTGGCACAGCAGGCAGCTGCGATGATGATTGACGCGCACCAACTCGCGCACCACCGGAACGTCTTTCTCCTTAATTGTCCGCATTACCGGAGTTCGCGGATCGTCTTCCTCCAATAGACCGATGAGCTGCGGCAGGAGATCGTTGCGTTCCAGCTTGGCGACGGCCTCGGCGGCGCGGCGAGCTACCGCCGGCCAGGGATAGCGCAGCCCCGAAACGAGGATCGCCGTGTAGTCGCGCTCGCGGCGAACTTTCAAAGCGTCGAGAGCGGCTCTGCGGGCATCTTCCTCACTGGAAAAGATCGCCAGGCGGGCCAGCGCCCGCGTCGCCTCGACATCGGAGATCGCGGCCAGATACTTGGCCAATCCCGCGTGCATCTCCGTCATCGGCATCAGGATTTGCGTCAAGGCCGCGATGCGCGCCAGCACGAACGCCTCCCGCTGGGCGCGCCCGCTCCACGTCCGCGTCTTATCTTCTTGAGTGCAGAGGGTCTGGTACTGGTTCCAGAACGCCTCCGGCGGAGGTGGGTTAATGCTGGCCTGAGAAGTGAGGACGGTCGAGACCACGAACGTGCCAGAGGAACCGCCCTGGCTTGAGCCGCTACTACCTTGAGTGACGGCAGGCGGTGTCACACGCTCAGTATGCTGGGGCAGAGGTTCCCCCGCCGGTTTAGGACCACTTGAGGGGGCGGATGATTGCAGCACTCGGCGCACGGTCGTTACGGCGGAGGGTGAGGATAATTGTAGCGCTCGGCGCACGGTCGCCACGGCGAGGGCGAACTGCCGGTTGCGTTCGCCCTTGGTGCGGCAGGCGTCGCCCATCGCGAACGGCAAGCCGGACAGATCCGGCCGCTCGCTCAGCAATGCCTCCATGAAACCATCGGTCTTCTTGCCGTTGAGATGATTTATCTTGGCGATCTGATGGGCGATCTGTTTCAGCGTCTCGGCGCTGGGGACGTCTTTCCCTTCCGGCGCCTGGAAGCGGACTTCCGGGACGCGGGCCAGGTCATTGCTGAGCAGCGGCCCGGCGCTCTTCCTGATTCGGGGCGGAGCAGGCAAGAGATCTTTTAAGGGAGTTTTCGGATCGATTTTAAATTGGAAGCGCCGTGAAGCGTTGAGGAGCGCTGCGGTTTCGATGGATGCTTGCGAAATGTCAATCGTCTGCGGAGGGTTAGAAGTTATCGATGGGGCAGACTGGACTCCTGGAGTTGGAGTCGGCGAAGCCGGCGCTGCCGTCGGCGAGGGCGCCGGTACGGGGTTTGGTGGTTGATTCGGAGCCTGTGGCGTTTGAGCGTGTAGGCTCATCCCGCCCGCCCAAGCCATGAGGCCGAGAACCAACAGGAGCCGGAGCCTCCGGTTCGCCGTGGCGCGTGTGCGAATGCCGTGGAGACAACGAAGCGTGCGATACATCATGATCGGTCTCTCCTTGAGTAAGATCCCATCTTTCACACCATGAGTCGTCTTCCCAACCGCGATTAACTTCGAGTCTATCCTTGCTGCCTCCATGTCACAACAGCATTCTCGCTATCGCTCTTGCTGTTGCCCGCCGCGCGGCGAACATCTACCGTATCGAAAGACGATGTCCGGTAATCCCAGCGAAACAGGAGAACCCACCATGAGCGCAAACGGAGCGAGGGAAGTCGCCACTCTGGGCGGCGGCTGTTTCTGGTGTTTGGAAGCCGTCTTCGAGCAACTCCGCGGCGTTGAGCGCGTCGAATCCGGCTATGCGGGCGGCAGCGTAACCAATCCGAGCTACCAGCAAGTTTGCGGCGGCGATACCGGACATGCCGAAGTCGTGCAAATCACCTTCGATCCCAGCATCCTTTCTTTCGCCGAGTTACTCGATGTTTTCTTCGACATCCACGATCCGACAACGCTTAACCGTCAGGGTGCCGACACTGGCACGCAGTACCGCTCAGTGATTTTCTATCATTCGCCGGAGCAAAAGCGACTCGCCGAGGAGAAAATATCCGCGTTGAACGCCTCCAGTGTCCATCATGTTCCGCTGGTTACTCAGGTGGTGCCGTTCGAGATGTTCTACCGCGCCGAGGACTACCATCAGGGCTATTTCCGCGGCAATCCGTATCAGGGCTACTGCCAGATCGTTGTCGCACCGAAGGTGGCGAAGTTCCGCGAGCATTTCGCGGCCAAGCTCAAAGTTTAGCCGCGAGCCGTAGGCGAGCGCGAAAACGCTCGCCTACGGCTCGCGGCTAAACGAGATCTCGGTTCATGCCTCGATCTCGTATCCCTTCCGCTGTTCGCGGCGCTGCCAGGCGTTGGCCTCGGCGTCGCCGACGATCTGCTCGGACTTGGCGTCCCAGGTCAGCTTGCGACCCAGACGTATGGCGATGCTGGCCAGATGACACGTCGTTCAGCGCTCGATGGTGCGAAAATACGTCGGACACCGGCATGGAACGATCGCGGCAGCACTCGATGAAATTGCCCATGTGGCTGTCCAGCCGTTTGCCCTTGCGCAGCGCGATCAGCGCCTTATCGCTGATGGGATTCGCCTTCAGTGCGTCGATCGGTTCGCCGGTCAGTTTGCCGCGGCTGACGAAGAACTTGCCCTTCTCACCCTCGAAAGTGATGCCTTGCGTCGTGTCGTGGCGGATGAGCAACTCGATGTCGCCGGGGAACATGCAGCGGATTTGGAAGGCGGTGGCGGTGTTGTAGGCATCGTCCACGGTCGGATAACCGTTCTTGAACGGCTGCGGCAGCTTGGCCTCGACGACTTCGACCGTGGTGGGGCCGGACTCATCCATGCCGATCGCCCACTGAGCGATGTCCACATGATGGGCGCCCCAATCGGTCATCTTGCCGCCGGAGTAGTCGTACCACCAGCGGAATGTGCTGTGCGAGCGTTCCTTGATGTACTTGACCTTCGGCGCCTGACCGAGCCACATTTCCCAATTGAGGTGCGCCGGCGACGCGCTCTTCTTGAATGGTCCGCCCTTGGGATCCGCCGCCGATGGCGCAGGTCACGCGCTTGACCTTGCCGAGCCGGCCCTCGCGCACCAGAGCCACGGCCTTCAAGAACATATTTTTGTATTCGCTGCGCTGCTGAGTGCCGACTTGCAGGACGCGCTGGGTGTCCTTGACCGCCTTGCACAGCAGTTTGCCTTCGTCGATGGTGAGCGTCAGCGGCTTCTGGCAGTAAACGTCCTTGCCGGCTTTGAGAGCAGCGATGGCGATGCGCGCGTGCCAGTGATCGGGCGTGCTGATCGTCACTAGGTCGATGTCCTTGCGATCGAGCAGCTTGCGATAGTCTTCGTAAATCTCGGCTTTGCCGTTGCCGATATTTTTGTCATCGCGGGCGTGTTCGGCGTGCTGGCGATCAACGTCGCAGACGGCGACAATATCGCCGTATTTGCGGACGGCGCGGGCGTCGCCGTGGCCCATGCCGCCCAGGCCGATGCAGCCGACGCGCGGCCGAGCGTTGGGCGATTTGGGTTCGTCAGCCATCGTCCGCGTGCCGGCCAGCCAGAACGGCAGCATGCCGGCGGCGGTCAGAGCCGCCGTGTCTCTCAGAAAGTCGCGCCGCGATTGCGAGTCGCTCATGGGGTGTTCTCCGTATCGTCATTTGGGTTGGATTAAACCATAGCCCGATTGAACCGCGATCGGAGAGCGAATGCAAATGGATTCCGCCCGGAAATCGCCATCAAGGCAACTCGACTTCCGCCGGCGCCAGCACGAATTGATCCTGTCCTTCGGGCGGCGCCGGCAGTGTGTAGTTCTTGACGCGCCAGCCGTGGTGTTGCAGTACGCCGCGGAAGGGCGGTTGGCCGGTGACGTTGCCGATCAAACGAATGGCCGACGGATCGAAACTCGGCGGCACTTCCACGGTTTCGCCCTCCGCCTTGGCAATCACCGGCTCCAGGACAAGGTGTTCCTTCAAGACGGCCTGCGCCTTGCGGTGCAGTTCGCGGACGCCGGCGCCGACCTGGTCGTCGGCCGCGCCTTGAATGTCTTCGAGCAGGAAATCGAGCAGCCGTCCCTCGCGTTGCAGCAGGGCCAAAAGTCGCAGCGGTTCCGGCGACAGCCGGGCGGGTTTCTTCGCTTCCTGGGCGGGCGGTTCGAGCAGGGGTCGAATACGTTCGGCCACCGCAGCATCGCTGAGAACGCGGAAAAATGCCTTGCAAGACAGAACGAGGCGAGCCAGACTTCCCTGGCCAATGACCAACAGCACGAGCAACTTCACGACAACGAGGGTGGCCAAAGTCAGAAGCACGATTTGATAGGGTTCCATGTGCGTTGCCTTCTCCTGCGGATTCTTCAGCGAACGCTCGCTGTCTGCTGCGCCCTTTATATGGACGCTGGCAGCGGCGCCCACTCGATGATCGACTTGATCTCATCCGCCGCGTGATGATGCAGCGTCTGCTCAAAATCGTTGTGATCGTGGCGATGCGTGATGAGTCGAGCGACATGATCGCCCCAGCGCAGCCGCGCTTGGGCCAGATCATCGACGGCCATTTGGAAGTGCCCGCGCACCGCGTTGACGCTGCCGAGCATCACCTGATTGCCCAGCACCAAGCGACGGATCAACTCGCCGCCGGTGATCTCCAGCGGCCGTGAGCCGCCGGGCACGCCCGTCAGCACATAGACGCCGTTGAGCGACAACGCTTCCAACAGATTGAACTCCAGCTTCGGAATGCCGGTCGCCTCGAAGATCAATTCCATTGCTCCCAGCGTTTTCTCCACCTTGGCAACGGGTATTTTGCGGCCATCCACGTACTGCCCGCCGATGTGTTTCAGCCATTGCGGCCGAGCCGTGGCCTCGTCCACAATGTCCAGTGCGTAAACCTCCGCTCCGCGCAGCCGCAAAATCATGGCAGCGAGCAGACCAATCGGTCCCAAGCCGGCGACGAGACAGCGACGGCCGGTCAGCCAATCGGGCTGAACCGACGCTTCCGGCGCCCGCACCGTCTGCACGCGCACCGCCTCATCGATGGCCTTCTCGGCCACCGACGTCGGCTCGGTCAGCACGCCTATATCGACCAAGGGCGATGGCACATGGACGATATATTGCTCCTTATCGACAACGTGTTCGGTCTGATAGCCGTCCAAGCCCCAGATGCCGCGCTCGCGGTAATCGCCAGTGCGGCACATGTCGGAGCGATTCATCAGACACGGCAGACATTTGCCGCAGCCGCGGCGAACGGTGAAGACGGCGCAATCGCCCGCCTTGACGCGCGTCACGTCGCGGCCCACTTCCGCCACTTGGCCGAACATCTCGTGGCCGATGACCAGTTCTTTCTGGCCATCCGGCGCGCGGGCGCGGCCGCCGCCGGCTTCCTCGCGGTCGGTGCCGCAGATGCCGACGCGCAGCACACGCAATTTCACCTCATCGGCTTGCCGCACGACGGGTTCGGGTCGCTCGACGAGATGGAGCGTCGATGTGCCGGGGGTGACGGCGATGGCTTTCATGTGTTTCTCCCGTTCGGCGATTCTTTGCTACCCTTGCTGGCGCTGCGGGCTGGCGTGGACAATATCGCTTGCCGTTTTCTGTCCCACCGCTTTGCCGTGCGGAGCGGCGTGTTCGATGACGCAGTTGACCTCCGCTCCGACCAGCAGAGCGAGAGCGGCCAAATAGAGCCACAGCATCATCAGCACGACGCCGGCCAGGGCGCCGTAGGTTTCGCTGTAGCTGGGACCAAAGTGCAGATAGGTGCGAAAGCCAACACTGGCGGCGATCAATACCAGCACGCCCAGCGCCGAGCCGGGCGTAATCCACTCCCATTCCTGCTCGACGTGCGGGCCAAAGTAATACGCCAGCGCGAAAGCGCTCAGCAGAGCGGCCACGACGACCAACCATTGAACTACCGTGGACAGCGTCATTGCACCGCCGCTTAACCCCAGCCACCCCGTCACATCCGGCCACAGCGCGATGGACAGCGAAGCGCCAATCAGCAAAATAGTCTCGGCGACGGTCAGCACGATGGCCAACAGCCGTCGCATCCACCACGGACGTTCATCGCGCACGCCATAGGCGGCGTTGGTGGTGTCCATGACGGCCACGAACAAACTGGACGCCGACCACAACAGCAGCAGAACGGACAACGACAGCAGACCAACGGAGTTTTCCGACTGGATCTTGTGGATCTGATCATGGACGATTTGGTACGCCTCGTTGGGCATCAACTGTTTGGCCAACGTCTCGATCTGAGCAGCGACGCCGCCGCGGAGTCCCAAGGCGAAGGCCAGAACCAAGCCGAGCAGCGGCACCAGCGACAGCATGGCGAAAAACGCGACCACCGCCGCTTGATTGAGCGTATCGTGCTGGTCCATCGCGCGGTAAGTGCGCGTCAGCAGTTCGCGGAAGGATAGTCCTCCCCAGTTCCATGCCTCGCGCAGATGGATTGAACGAAAGGCCATCTTCCTTCTCCTTCGTGAATCGTAAGCGCACCCCGTACTAGGGGCAGAGAGCAAGTGGAGCAAAGGGCGCGCCGCGGCGGCATGGCGATTGCATTATGGCAGACGCGAGCCGGTAGGAATACGAGCATCAGTCTCGGAGGATGCGTCGGATGAGCAGCGGTGATCCGCGAATCGCAGTGGTGATGACAACCCACAACCGGCGCGAGGAAGCGCTGGCGTCGCTCGATCGTCTGACGCGCTTGCCGGAGCGGCCGCGCATCGTCGTCGTGGACAACGCCTCCGCGGACGACACCGCCGGCGCGGTGGCGAAACGCTTTCCGCAAGTGGAGGTGCTGGCGGCAGGCGGCAATCTCGGCGCGGCGGCGCGGAATCTCGGCGTCCGTCATGTCGCGGCCCCCTATGTGGCGTTGAGCGATGACGATACTTGGTGGGAGCCGGGATCGCTGGCGCATGCGGCCGATTTGTTGGACGCCCATCCCAGGCTGGCCGTGGCCGTCGCGCGCATTCTGGTGGGGCCGGATGAGGCGGAAGATCCTATCTGCTCGGAACTGGAGCGCAGTCCCCTGCCGGCGGATGCGGACATGCCAGGTCCGATATTGCTAGGATTCATGGCCGGGGCGTCGGTAGTGCGGCGTTCGGCCTTCCTTGCGGCCGGCGGCTTCGAGCCGCGTTTTTTTCTTGGCGGCGAAGAAGAATTATTGGCCGTCGATCTCGTGGCCGCCGGTTGGCAGCTGTGCTATGTGCCGCGACTTGTCGTCCATCACTATCCCTCTTCGCGGCGCGACAGTTCTTCGCGGCGCTGGCACCTTCTCCGCAACGCCCTATGGTCCGCTTGGCTGCGCCGTCCGCTCTCCAGCGCCCTGGGCAAGACCGGCCGGCTCATCCGCTCCGCGCCAGCAACGCGCGAAATCTGGCGCGGCCTGACGGCGGCATTGGCCGGACTACCGTGGGTGCTGCGCCGTCGCCGCGTTGTGCCGCCGCACGTCGAGCAATGGTTTCGTCTCCTGGAGCACCCGCGTTCCTCGCTTTCTCCCACGATAAGAGTTGAATCATGTTCCACCATCAAGACATCAAAGGCGGCCGCTTGCCGCGCGGCACCGTCTGCCTGACCTACGATGACGGACCCGGCGCCCACACGCGGGAGTTGGGCCGTTACCTCTTCGAGGAGGGAATCGCGGCTACCTTCTTCGTGGTCGGCAGCCACGCCGAGCCGCAGCGCGACGTTTTGGCGCAGCTCCAGAGCTGGGGGCATCTCATCGGCAATCATACCTACAGCCATCCCGGCCTTGTGTCCCTGGCTCTCGCCGGCGGCGACGTGGCCGGCGAGTTGAAGAAGACGGACGACATCATCCGTCCGTATGTCTCCGGCGAGGTCGTTCTCTTCCGCGCTCCCTACGGCAACTGGCGCGAGAAGGCGCCGGAGAGCGACGAAGACCAGGAGGTTTCCCTCATCGCTGACATTCTCAACCGCGACGGACGTTTCGCCGACTATGTTGGTCCCATCAACTGGGACATCGTCGCTGAGGATTGGGATTGTTGGCGTCAGGGCGTTTCGGCGGAAGAATGCGCCCGCCGCTATCTGGCCGAGAGCGAGCACGTCGGCGGCGGCATCATCCTGATGCACGACAGTTCCGAAGAAGAGTTCGTCCGCCTCCGTAATCAGACAATGCAGATGACAAAAATCCTTGTGCCTCTGTTGAAGGAGCGGGGTTATCACTTCGTCCGGCTCGATGCCGTGCCGCAGGTGCGCGAAGCCATCGCGGCGACGCATTTTCCATTTGTTCCTTCTGGGTAGCTAGGATAGACTAAACAAGGTACAAGAAAGGGAACTCGTTCGCTTTGTTGGAGAGGGAGTAGACCATGCGAGCCTTGCCGCGCCTTGTCGCGTTTGCCTCGATAGGCTTCCTGTTGAGCTTGCCGGTTCTCGGTGCCGACGACAAGGACAAGAAGACCGATCCGCCGAAGAACGACGCCAAAAAGGCCGACGTGAAAAAAGACGAGCCAGCCAAAAAGGACGCCGACAAGAAAGACGACAAGAAAGCGCCCATGCCGAAGTTGCCCCCACACAAGGGCAAAACCAAGCAGCCCGAAGACGATCCGGCCGCCGCCGAAAAAAAGAAGATGCGCGCAGTACGCTGCCTGCCACGGTCGTGGCCATCGTCGAGAACAAGAAATCCCTTCGCTTGCGCGTGAAAGTCCCCTACATCAAGGTAAATAACGGGAAATTGGAGGCCGCCACGAAAGATCAAGAGGTGGAATGGACCGCCGCGGATGATGTCAAGGTACGTATGGCCAATCCGCCGCCGCAGTTCGACGATAAGGGCCGCCTCAAGCGCTACACGGCCAAGGAATTGAGGGAGCTAAGGGGCAAGGAGAAGTACTATCCCGCCGAATTTTCCGACCTCAAAGCGGGACAAATCGTGCAAGTGACGCTGCTTCAGAAAAAGGCCGCGCCGCGTCCGCCCAAACGCGGCAAGGATGCGGCGGGAGAACCGTCCGCCGATAATCTACCGAAAATATCGTTCATTCTCATTCTGGTCGAGCCGAAGAACTGACGGAGCGGCCAGCCGCTACGGATGGAGACTATCGTAGCACAGCCACACGCCCAGCGCGGTAATGACGGCGGCACTGACGAGCGGCAGAGCATGAACCGCCTTGCGCATGCGTTCGCCGCCGCCCCAGCGAGCCACGGCCCAGTTGCGAGCCCAGACGACCGTGACGCCCAGCGCCACGAGTACGCCAGCCAAACCAGCGCTGAAGGCCAACAGCAACGGCACTCCCAGCCACAAACGCTGCGCCGAAATCGCCAGACCCAGAAGCAGGATCGCATCCCAGCACGGCACCAATCCGCCGCGCATCCCCAGCAACAACAGATGCCACGAGCGCACCGAGGCGCCATCGCCAGGAACGTGCATATGCTCGTGGTCGTGATGGTGGTGATGGTGATGCGAATGACCGCCGAGATGGAAGTGATCGGGCCGGCCAAAGAGCCGTTGCAAGAGCAGCCACAGACCGAGACCGGCGATGAGCAGACCGCCCAGCAATCCTTGGATGTAATAGATCGAACGGGCCGCCGCCGGCGAAACCAAGAAGACAACGGCGAGTACGAACACCGCGCCGGTGTGCGTCAGGGTGGTCATCAACCCTAGCAGCAGTGCGTGCCAAACGGTGCCGTGTTCGCCGACCAGATACGCCGCCACCAGCGTCTTGCCGTGCCCCGGCGTCAGCGCGTGAACGGCGCCGAAACCCGCCGCCAACAACAATAGCACCACTAGGCCGCGCCGTGTGTCGAGCAGCAGATGCAGAAGTTTTTGCGGATGTTCCGCACTTTCTCCTTGCGGAGTCGAAGGGGTTTCCCGCCGCGTCGCCGCTTGGTCGTCGCGGATCGATGACGCGATGTCGCTGAGAACGAAAGTCGCCGACAACTTGCGGAGACGTTCATCATCGCCGGGTTTGCGTTCGAGCGGCGGACGCTCCCACAACGTCCGATCAGGTGCAGTCACCTCTTGCAAACGCACGCCCGCTTCGGCCGTCAGCGTCAACTCAATGCGGTCGAAATCCTCTTGATCGTAGTTGGCTTCGCGGAAGACGAAGGTATGCGGCCGATCCGCTGCCGGCTTCCAGTGAGCGGTGAAGGTGAAGTTGCAGCGCAGGTGATCCGTCACCGTGCTATCGATTTCGCCGCCGCCGCTGAAGGGTAATTCCTCTCCATCGAGGCGGGCGATCAAGTTATTGCGGAGTATCGGCGCAGCATGTTCGAGGAATACTCGCGGGATCGTGCGCGGGCTGTCGATGTGAGCCAATTCCTCCTTGTCCAGATCCTGAACGGCTCGGTATTCATCGATTTCAAGCTGATATTTCACGATCACCGCGTTCGGCGTCAGATGCACTTCAATGACGCGATCGTGGTTCTGCTTCGGGACCGGATGAGCGAAAACAGAATGAACCACAGAGACACAGAGACACAGAGAAGAAAAAAACCAGAGAAGAAGTCGGGATAAGTCGCGCATGTCTGACATCCCTACTTTTGGGGAACGCCGCCGAGCGATTTCAGATACGCATACAAGTCGGCGATGTCGCGGTCGTTGCATTTATCGAGCAGGCCAACCGGCATTAGCGACGTGCTGGTCAGCCGTGCTTCGCGGATCTGCGGATTGGTTAGGCGGATGGTCGCCGCCGGGCCGGTTTGCAAGATGACGCTATCGACCGCTTCGTAAACGATCAGCCCCTGATAGATCTTACCGGCCTCGGTGGTGATTTGCGTGCTGCGATAGCGCGGCGACACATCCTTGTTCGGCTGCAAGATGGCCGCGAACAGATCGGCACGCGAGAACCGTCCGGTCGCGCCGCGCAGGTCCGGCCCTAGCGCCTGCGTCCCGGAATGGCACGACGCACAGCTCGCTTTGCTGAATACCAACCGGCCGCGCTCCGCCTCGCCGGCCGACCAATCCAGCGCCGCCAACCGCTTGTTCCACGCCGCCACGTCAACGCCATCCGCGTCGTTCAGCCGCGCCGCACGCTGCGGATACGTCCGGCCATACCACGCCAGCCACGCTGGGGTTGTCGTTTGTTTCCGCCCCGTTCGATGCGATAAATACGTCAGGAGACGATCGCGCGCTTTTTCGGTCTCTTTTCCGTCCGGTAGTCGGCGCAGAGCGAGCAGCACAGCGAGCAGTTCGTCGCCGTCGCGGTTTTGCTCCGGCGAGGGCGGCGGCAGTTTCTCCAGCGCATCGAGGCAAAGAATCACCATGTCCAGGCGAGGGGAACCGAGTCCGCTGACGAAACGCTCGCGGTCCTCCGCGCATGGTTGCCTTGCTAGCAGCGTCAAAATGGCGTCGTCCACGCCATGCTCGCCCCACAGACGCCGCAGCAACGGCGCGATGCGCTGCCGCGGCAACTCGCCGAGTAGGGCGACGAGTTCGGCGCTCCAAGGAAAATCGGTGTCGTCGGTGCTTTTTCGTAGGAAAATCTCGGCGGCGCGGCGACGGTCGAAGCCGGGGCAGCGCGCGAACAGGACGTGATCGGGCCGGCCGAAGTCGGCGTGAGCGAGCAGTGCCGCATTGAGGGCGGCATCCTTACGAGCCAACTCCGCGTGCAACTCGGCGATGCGCAGCGGCCAATTTGTATCGCGGTTGAGATGGCGCCGAGTGATTTTGTCATCGAGAGACAGCAACGCCGATGCCACGCGCTTGGTAATCGTTTCCGTCCGGATCGCCCGCAACCGCGCGAGAACGATGAGGTAGTGAATGTCCTCCACCGGATCGGCGTCGGCGGTCAACCGCTCGGCGATCTTGGCGAATGTGGCCGCATCGTCGTCCTCGATCACGGCCAGGGTGCGCGACAGTTCACGGTCGAGATCGACATGGCCCGAAGGAAAAGCGGTTCGGAGGGCGGTTCGCACATCCGCTGACACCGCGATGTCATCGCGGCGGCGCGAATAGCCTTCCCAGACGGTTCCTTTCTCTTTCGCCGCCATCAGATCGCCCATCGCCAACTGCACGACGCGCACCGCCTCCAACCGCACCGCCGCCGTGATTCTCTTGTCCGTCAGCAGATGCGCGACGGCGAAGCTAGGACGGCTCAGCCCCCAAGTGATTTCGGCCAGAGGATCGTTCTTCGGCCGCTCGATGGTGTCGTTCACGGAGCCTAGCAGCGCCGCCGTTGCCTGGCGCAAGCCACGATCCGCTTGAGTGCTATTGGCGTGAATCACCCGCTCCAGTTGTTCATTCGTGAATCGAGCGCGATGACGCCGTATCCAATCGAGAGCGCGCCGTCGCTCGTGGAGATCGGAACTCGTCGCTTGCCGAATCCATTGGCTTTCGACTTGGCGAACCGGACGCGTCAATGCCGCAGTTTCCTCGCGCCGCGCTTGCCCTTTGGTATAGCGAATACGATAGATGGCTCCGCGCGTGCCGCGTCCGCCGATGGACACGTACAGATCGCCGGTGAGGGGATGCACCGCCGCCGCCGTCGGTGCGAAACCGTTGTCACCCGTCGCTTGTAGGAACACTTCCGGCCGCGCCGTATAGGAAGAGCCGCGATGCTCCAGCGGCAGGAAGGAAATCCGTCCGAATGTCCAATCGCAGAGGAACAGACCATCGCGATATTTCGCCGGAAATTGCGTGTGTCGATAGCAGACAACGCCGGTCGGCGAACCGCGTCCCAGCGTCGCCACCGGCGCGACGACATCGACGAAGTACGGCGGCAGCCGCCACGTTTGCGCGTGTTGCGGATTTTGCCAGCCGTAATGTCCGCCATTGACAACGTGATAGCAGCGTGTCGGCTCGTACCACGGCAGCGATACGCAGCGCTCGTTATCCGAATCAAACGTGAACAAATCGCCGGCGCTGTTGAAATCGAAAGCGTAGGCGTTGCGGAAACCATCGGCGACAATCTCGCAGTTCTTGAAATCCGGCGTCAAACGCAGCACACAGCCGGCGATCGGCTCATGGATCGGCGATGTCGGCAGTGTAGCATGTTTACGGCGAATACCCGCGCCATTGCCGCACAGCACGTACATCCAACCATCGGGACCGCGGCGCATGGCGTGGGTATCGTGTTCGCCGCCGGTCTTGAAGGGGTAGAGCAATTCCGGTGGACGCAATCGGCCTTCGCCATTCGTATCACGATAGCGCCGCAAACCGCCGTCGCCCATGCAAAAGAGAGTATCACTCTCCCAAAAGAGTCCCATCGCTCCATCCTTCGGTGCGCCGGCGAAATCGAGTGCCCGGTCGGCTCGACCATCGCCGTTGTCATCGACGAGCAAGCGGATATAGCCGCGTCCCGAAACAACAACGTGGCCTTTCGGATCGAGAGTCATGCAAAAGATGTCATTGGCCAGCGAGCTATCGGCGAACTCGGCGATCTCGAAACCGTCCGGCAGGCGCAGACCGTGGAGCGGCGTCTGAGCATGCAGCGCCGTCGCGGAAGAGAGAAAAAAGACGGGCAGAGATAAAAGCAAATTGCGCGTCATCATGCGATTGTGACGTAAAGGGCGGGCTTCGTCAACTTTGTCTCAATGAGGAGAAAAACGAAAAACTCTTCTGCTTGACAACAGCGTCGGGGATGCGGAGCATAAGCATAACACGGGCCGAAGACTTGCAGGTGCGGGCCGAAGAGATTTTATTCACGCTGCTAGGCAGCGCTCGGACAGATTGGGAGAGAGGGAAAACTTACTGGAGGTGCAATGGTGTCACCCTCAAAAACGAGTAGGCGCGATTTTTTGACGCAGAGCAGCGGCGTCCTGGCCGTGGCCGCCTTGGCCGATGCTTCGGACGCTGCCGGCGACGCGGCGCCGAAAAGCATGTTCGAGCCGGTAAAGATCCCCGAATGGGTTTTCGATGTCACGCGCATGGCCTTTCTCTCCCCCGGCGAAGTGTCGAAAGCGGCGAAGGCTGGCGTGCAAGTCGTCCATACCAATCTGATCTGGCCGTATTTTCCGCTTCACCGCGACGGCGGCGGCCTGTCCAAAGAAGACGACCGGCGACTGCGCGAACTGGTTGGCGAATGTCATCGACAGAACATGAATCTCGTTCTCGGACTGCCGCCGTTTCCGCCGGTGACACTGGTGAAGAAACATCCTGACTGGCGCGTCCATCCAACCGACAGCGATGCGGCGGTGAAGGTCGTCCCCGTGGAAAACAACCTCGGCACACGGTTGGGGTGCAATCTGGGTCCGTGGGGCGATTATCTGATCGAGGTGTGCGGCGAACTGGTCGGCGATTACCGGATCGACGGCTTTTCCTTCGACGGCAATTATCATTCGCCGATCTGCTACTGCCCCGCGTGCAAGACAGCCTATCGCCGCGACCGCAAGGGTGAATTGCCGCTCAAGGTAAACCTCGACGACATAACCTACCGCGAATATCTACTATGGCGCGGGGAACGATTGGAAGATCACTATCGCCGTTTGCAGCGGAGCATCAAGGAAGCGAACGCGAATGCGGTGCTGATGTCGTGGACGGTGAACGCTGGAAGATACGGGCATTTTTTGCACTCGCCGCGCGCCATGCCGGCGCGGTTGAATCGCTTGTTCGACCTGCCCATGCAGGAATGGTGGCTGGATGAAACCAACTTCGGCGGCAGCATCGCTCCTGCCTTCGGTGCCGCCTATCTCCGAGCCGTCAGCGGCGGCCGGCCTTGCGCCTCCGAACCGTATCTGATGTCGCGCGGCAATCCCTACGGCACCGATAGTTTCCCCGCTCAGGAACGGCTGACGCGCTGCTTATTGGCCGCGACCAACGGCAACGTGCTGGCCGAATCGTTCGGTTGGGCGGGACACGATGTCGCCGCCGACTTTCAGGAAATCGCTCGCCGCCAACGCTACCTGACGCGCGCCGAAGCGCTGCCGTGGGCCGCGCTGCTCGTCAGCGAACAGACGCGGCAGTTCTATGCCTACAAGGACATCGCCAATCGCTTTTTGCCGCACGTTTTCGGCGCGTTCCGAGCGGCCACGGAAGAACACCTGCCGCTGACACTCCTCAACGATTGGGACATGGACACAAAGCAGTTGGCCCGCTACGAGGTCGTCGTGCTGGCCAACGCCGCCGCTCTGTCGGACGATCAGGCCGCCGCCCTTCGCGCTTACGTCCGCGCCGGCGGCGGTTTGGTGGCCACGGGGGAAACATCGCTTTGCGATGAACTCGGACGACCGCGACGCGATTTCGCTTTGGCCGAACTGTTCGGCGTCTCCTATCAAGGTCGGCCCCGCCGCGAGCAAACGGCCGAAGCTCGACGAGAACTTCGCCGTGGCTCTCGACGAAACTTATTGGCAACAACGCAGCGGCGTCGCCACCCTGAGTTGGACGGGCCATCCTCTGGTGCGCGATGCGCGTTTGCGACAACTCGTTCCGCGAAATTCCGTGACGTTCCGCGGCCCGCTGGTATTGGTAAGCGAGCCAAAACAGGCGACGGAGGTTGCGCTGCGCATGAAGCCGGAAGGATGGAATCAAGCGCCGCCAGCAGCCGCTATCTTACGGACATTTGGGATGGGTCGTGTTGCTTATTTCCCCGCCGCCATCGATGCGGCTCTATGGAGCTACGCCTATCCCTATCAACGGCGTCTGTTCGTTCGGGCCATCGAATGGGCGGCGCGCCGACCTGCTCCGATCGCGGTGAAGGCGCCCCTGTGCGTCCAGGCGACGTATTTCACGCAGACGGATAAACAGCGAAGGCGGATTGTGGTGCATCTCTTCAACGGCGTCAACACGACCGCCAATCATGGCCTGCCCGCGATGGACGTACCGCTCCGCGAAGAGGTAGTCCCCATCCACGGTATCGAGGTGCGCTTTCTCAAGGAAGCGCCCAAACGATTCCGCTGTGAACCGGACGGACGCGAGGTGCAGGTGCGGCGCGAGGGCGAGGCGACGATCGTGCAGCTTCCGCCCCTGGACATTCACGCCATGCTCGTCGGCGAGTACGATTGAGCGGCGTTAAAACGCCGGCATTTGTTTCCCTACCAGTTGATTGGCGATCGCCAGCGATTCCAACGTGCCGGCATCCGTCCAGTAGCCCGGCAGTTCGCGGTAACTGAGGCGATTCATTTCCAGATAATGGCGATTCACGTCGGTGATTTCCAATTCGCCGCGTGCGCTGGGCTTGAGCGTTTTGATGAAGCCGAACACATCCGGCGGATACAGATAAATGCCGGCGACGGCGTAATCGCTCTTGGGCTTTTTCGGCTTTTCCTCAATGCCGGCGATGCGGTCGCCGCGCAGCTCGGCGACGCCGTAACGCTGCGGATCGGCGACGCGCTTGAGCATGACCCAGGCGTGGTCCGGCCGTTTGTCGGCTGCGGCGACGAGATCCGTCAGCGAATCGTGAAAAATGTTGTCGCCGAGGATGACCAGCGAACGCACGTCATGGCAAAATAACTCGGCCAGCCCCAACGCCTGAGCGATGCCGCCGGCTTCATCCTGGACGCGATACGTGAGGCGACATTGATGCTCGCGGCCGGAGCCGAGCAGTTCGACGAAATCGCCCATGTGTTCCGTGCCCGACACCAGCAAAATGTCGTGGATGCCGGCGCCGACCAGTTTCTTGAGTGGATGATAGACCATCGGATAAGGACCGACCGGCAGCAGGTGCTTATTCGTCACCTTGGTCAACTCTCCCAGGCGCGTGCCCTTGCCGCCTGCCAAAATCACGCCGCGCAACGTCATGACACTTCCTCCCCTGAAGATCGGGATGATCCAACGGCGATTAGCGTATCGGAAATGACGGCGGCGGCCATACAGCGGAGCGCTCAACGCGAAGCGAAGGCGATGATGACGTGTTGCACGCCGGGCAGGCGACGGACGGCCTGAGCGAACATCATGACATCTTCACTCGACGTGTCGCCGGGGAAGATGCAGACGCTGTTGTCGCGCACCTGCGCGCGAATTTGCTGAAAGCGCGGTTCGCGCTGACGTAGACGTTCGATGGCCGGTGCCAGAGAGGCGATGGGCGGCGCCGGGCGCGGATTGGCCGTCAGACGAGCCGGTTTCGGAGGGTGCGCGGGCGGCGCGGCCATCTCTGGGGCCAGCAAAGTGACTTGTTGGCCAAGCGAGGAAGAACGAGGCGGCGACGGGGGGGATGCCGAACGGGTCTGCGCCGGCCGATCGTCCGGGATGAGTATCGTCAATCGCTTGGAATTTTGCGCGGCGGTGGAAATGTACAGATCCTTCGTCCTCACTGCCAGCACGCCCTGAACGTGTTCGGCGATCCGCATGGCTCGCTGCTTGAGTTCCGCCGACGGCACCGGGCCGGACAGCTGGACAACCCCGCCGCTCATGTGGACGCCTAGATTCAGTGGACCTAGTTGAGCGTCTTTCCCCAAGGCGCGGCGAACTTTTGTTTCGATCTCGATGTCGTCCGTGGTCCGGGTCGATGAGGAGGTGAAGAGAAATGGTCCCGATGGCTTGTTCATCGCCCTCGCAGGCATGGGGACAAGCAGAATCAGGGTGAGAAACAGCAACGAGGAGACGCGCCGGACATCGCCCGATGCCGGATCGTCGCCGCTCATGTTCCGAACTGTATGCGTCATGGCTGTCCCATGCGTTCGCGCCATTCCCGGTTGATGAACCGAGAAAGAGACACTTCCATTGTGAGGACGGCGCTGGGCGAAGGAAATCCCATCTTGAGTCATTTTCTCGTTTTCGATGCGAAAAGAAGTGCAGGCGAACGGAGCGTATCGTTTAGGAGGGATTGGATTTCGTTTAGCCGCGATCCGAAGGGGAGCGCGTTACAAACGCGCTCCCCTTCGGGTCGCGGCTAAATGGGAAATACGAACGACTAGATGTGAATGGCGCGGCGATCCACAGCCAAGGCCGCTTCGCGCACGGCCTCCGACAGCGTCGGATGGGAATGACAGATACGCGCGATGTCCTCGGCACTGCCGGCAAATTCCATCACGGTGACACATTCGGCAATTAAATCCGAAGCGCGCGGCCCGATGATGTGAACGCCCAGCACGCGATCGGTGTGGGCGTCGGCGAGGATCTTGACCAGCCCCTCGGTTTCGTCCATGCAGCGGGCGCGCGGATTGGCGCTGAAGGGAAAACGGCCGACGCGATAGTCTCGGCCGCTGGCCTTGACCTGCTCTTCGGTTCGCCCGACGCTGGCGACCTCCGGCCAAGTGTAGACCACGCTCGGCACCGTGTCGTAGTTGAGGTGCGTGTGCATGCCGGCCAGTCGCTCGACGCAGGCGATGCCATCGTCCTCGGCCTTGTGCGCCAGCATCGGCCCATCGATGAGATCGCCGATGGCATAAACGCCCTTGATGTTGGTCTCGAAGTTTTCATCCACGGCGACGCGGCCGGTTCTCTCGTCGGCATGGATGCCGATATCGGACAATCCCAGTCCTTTGGTGAATGGCCGGCGGCCGACGGCGACGAGAACTTTGTCGCCCTGGACGATGCACGTCTTTGCCTTTGTGGTGGGCATTGACGACGACCTGCCCGCCCTGCATGCCGGCGCCGATGACCTTCGTCTCCAGGTTAAACGCTAAGCCTTGTTTAAGCGAGCGCGCGGTGCAGCAAGTCGGCGATCTCGCCGTCGCTCAGCGGCAGAATACGCGGCAAAAATTCGAGAACCGTCACCTTGGCGCCGAGGCGATTCCACACGGACCCCAGTTCCAGGCCGATGTAGCCGCCGCCGACGACGAGGAGATGCTGCGGCACACGCTCGAACGTCAGCGCCTCGGTCGAACTGACAATGGCGGTACCGTCGAAGGGCAGCGAGGCCAGCGTGACCGCTTCGCTGCCGGTGGCCAACAGAATGTGCTTCGCTTCGAGGATGATCTCTTCGGCATTGGCACTTTTGACGGCAACTTTGCCTTCGCCCATCAACCGGCCGGAACCGACGTAAGACGTGATCTTGTTTTTCTTGAACAAAAAGGCGACGCCATCGGTAAGACTTTTGACGACGCGATCCTTGCGTCCGAGCATGGCGGAAAGATCGAGGCGCAGCGAATCGGCGTGGATGCCGTGCTTGTCGAAATGGGTTTTGGCTTGAGCGTACAATTCGCTGGAATCGAGCAGCGCTTTGCTGGGAATGCAGCCGACGTTGAGGCAGGTTCCGCCCAGCGTGGCGCGTTTCTCGACGCAGGCGACACTCATGCCCAACTGCGCCGCTCGGATGGCCGCCACATAGCCGCCTGGACCCGCTCCGATCACCAGCACGTCGTAACGCTCGGCCATGTCCGATCCATTCCCTTTTAGGACGGTTTACTCCACCGTTGCAACCGAGACCTTTTCTTCGTTGTATTACCTCGGCACGGGATTGAATCACGAAAACACGAAAGTACGAAAACACGAAAAAAGCACGAATGAACCGAATGGCTTGCTTCTCCGTGTTTTCTTGCTTTCGTGTTTTCGTACTTTCGTGTTTTCGTGATTCGATTTTTTGTAGGGTCGTTATTTCCTTGACGGATGTGCTTCGTCGAGGATAGAACGGGCAGATGGATGGCTGTGTACAGTCATCGATCCGTGCAACCGAAAACCCCGTGCAGCAAGGTGTCCTCATGCGCAACGCTTTCGTCTTGGCACTTCTCCTTCTCAGTGCCAATGTAGGTTTGGTGGCGGGTGCCGACAAAAAATCAACCAAGCCGGCCGGCGAACTGCCGGCCATCCAAGAGCTTCCCAATCCGTTTGTGTTCTCGGATGGCGCGGTCGTCCGCGATGCGAACGACTGGAAGCGTCGTCGGGAAGAGTTGAAGAAGCTGTTTCAGGACTACGAATATGGCTGGCTCCCTGCCAAACCGGAGAAAATGGCGATAAACCGCGGCGAAACCGTTATCGATGAAGAGAACATGGTTGCCATCCAAGATCTCGAAGTGAATTGGCAGCACAAGGGAAACACGCTCCTTATGCACGTGCGTCTCGCTTGGCCTCGGGATGCCAAGAAGGCGGTGCCGGTCGTAATGCGGTCGAGTTTCGGACGACGGGGCCAAGGCGCTCCGCCGTCGGGTAAACCGTTCGCGGCCTTCACCAAGCGAGGCTATGGCGTTGCGGAACTCAGCCTCCAGGAAGTCGCCCTCGACAACAAAGAGCGTGCGCGAACGGCGGGGATCTATCGGCTGTTCGACGATAAGATCGATTGCGGTGGATTGATGGCCTGGGCGTGGGGCTTTCATCGCGTCGTCGATGTTATCGAGACGACGGACAAACTCGACGCCAAGAAAATCATCGTCACCGGCCACTCGCGCTATGGCAAGGCGGCACTGCTCGCCGGCGCCTTCGACGAGCGCATCGCCCTGACGGTCCCCAGCCACTCCGGCTGCGGCGGCGCGGCGCCGTACCGCTTCATCTACGGCAAAAACGAACAGCTGCACAACATTGTCGGAGCCTTTCCCTATTGGTTCCGGCCGGATTTCAAACAGTTTGTCGGCAACGTCGAGCGCCTGCCAAT
Organism: uncultured Planctomycetota bacterium; assembly: GCA_963835245.1. Taxonomy (GTDB): domain Bacteria; phylum Planctomycetota; class Planctomycetia; order Gemmatales; family Gemmataceae; genus JAJPHU01. The sequence continues at coordinate 21,996 of CAWIEZ010000006.1, read as the reverse complement.
CGATCAACACATGCTGTTAGCGCTCGTCGCCCCGCGCCTCTGCTCCAGACCGAAGGCACTCTCGATACGTGGATCAATCCCGAAGGCTCTCAACAAACCTATGTCGCCGCCAAGAAGGTCTACGACTTTCTCAAGGTCGGCGACAAAATCAGTATCCGCTACCGACCCGTCGGACACATTCCAAGCAACGACGATCTGATGGACTATGCGGATCATGTGTTCTTCAACAAAGCGTTGCCCGAAGAGTTCGGCAAACTGCCTTATAAGGAAGATAAAAAGGCGTTGTCTTGGGACAAGCCGAAATGACGGGTGTGGTGATGCAAATGGGGCCTCTGGGATTCGAACCCAGAACCGAGGGATTATGAGGCCGAGCCACGGCACGCCCCGCCACGCACGAAAACCCCTTGATTTATAGCATTTTACGCTATCCGGTCGCTCTTTGCAAGCCTTTGCAAGCCTTTGCGGAGACATGCGTATTTACGCGGAAATTCCGCATAGCGCGCCGTGACGCGCGGAAGAATTCCGCGCGGGCCTTTAGCGCGTGTCCGGCGCGTCCGCATCCGGCGCTGCGGCGTCGGCCCCCTCGCTTGGAAGCAACGCTTCTAACGGCTCTCCCAGAGCTGCGCCAACTTCGCGGCATGCGTGAAGAGCGGCTCCCGCCTGTTTTGCTCATACGCCCGGATGGTGCCGAGTGGAATTCCGCTTGTCTGGGCAAGTCGCGCCGCAGAGACGCCGGCTTGCTGCCGAATGCTTTGCAACTTTCCCCCGAACGTGTTTTCCGTCGTCAGGCGGCAATCGGCCGTGGTCCATTCCGCGAGAATGAAAGCGTACTTCTGCCAGCTGGCCACTGTGCCATACTCGCCGAGCAATACATCGCGGCGGTCGCCGGCCGGATCGGTCAGGGTGACAACGGCTTGGCCGGATTGCTTGTGACGACGATAGGCAGGGATTTTACGTGGCCGGCTCATGGGGGCACCACTTTTTGCGAGCAAGGAAACGCATTAGCTCAACGCTGCCGCGTCCGGCAGCCCCAGGGGAACCATCGAGCCGGATCGGCGCCTTGGGAGGGGATCACTTCTTTCGTTCGCTGGCGGCGGCTCGGCGTGGGCCTCGGCGGCCAGCGTCAGGCTGGCCCGTTGCTGCCGCCCGTCTTCGTCGCCGTTTCGATGGCTTCAATGTGGTCGATCAGCACCAGCCCAATCATCTCGGCGCGGTCGAACACGTCGGGCTGGTCCGCCGGGGTGAAGTACAGCAGGCTGGTACGCATCAGGCGCACAAGTTCGGAGTGGCGAACGTCGTAGGATCGGCCGCTATTGGTGGTGATGCGGAACGGCACGAACGGTTGAGCGCGCAGCCAGAAAAGTAGGTCTTCGGGACGCACGGTCACTTCTCCTTTCGTCTCTTGTTCTTAGCCGCCGGCGGCTCGGCGTTGTTGGCGTTCTTCTTCGGGCGGCCGCGGCGCCGGACGGCTCGGCGTTCGGCGGTTGCAAGGCCGGATCAACGAACGCCGTGCAATCGACGCCGAGAGCGGCACAGAGCAATTGCACCGTGTCCCATGTCGGCCGGCGCACGCCGGTTTCTAACTGAGCGATCGTCTGGCGATGCACGCCGGATCGTTCGGCTAGTTCGTGTTGTGTCATTTTTGCCTCAGCACGCACTAGGCGCAGCCGCGCCGCGAATGTCAAGGATTCCGTCATGCCCTTAGTATACTCTTGAGTACAAGAGAAGGCAATCGCTTCTCAAAGCCGGGAAACAAATTGCCCAACAACTTCCGCTATTTCTCTATTGACTCTTGTATTCAACTGAGTACAATACTCTTGCCCACTTGAGAACACCCCTTTACCCCGCGAAGGAGACAGAACGATGAACGCGAGTGAAGTCGAGACGATGGAATGGGAAGACTACTTGAGCGAAGCGGAAGAGGCGCACAACCGGGCCATCGACGAAGCCCTTATCGAGATGGCGGCATGGGCGGCGGCGGAGCAAGCCGCGCACGCCGAGACGATGACGTATGACTGTGAAATCCCGTGGTAAGCAACCAACAACCGGGAGGCGACGCCCGCGCCTCCCCCGTATGAGGAGTACGAACCATGACGACCGCGACGGCAACCCGGACTCGCAAGCCCCGCTCGCCACAACCCCGCTCGGCGACGTTAACCACCATGACGCACGGCAAGCTGTGTCTCTGGCTCGCCATCGGCGACACCATCGGCAGCTACACGTTGACGCCGCTCCCTTCCGATTTCGGCACGGCCTACCGGCTCGGCAAGGCCACGGCAGACGGTTGCTCGGAAGAATACGACGTGTTGCTCGCCGGCCGCGAATCGTCCTGCACTTGCAAGGGCAACACTTTTCGCGGTCATTGCAAACACGTCGAAGCGCTGCAAGCGCTCATCCAGTCCGGCAAGCTGGCGGGGCCGGCGCCCAGCGGCAAGAGACGTGCGAAGTCGAGTTTGATGATTTTTGATCTTACACTCTAAGGCCAACTATAAGGCCGGCGCCGCCCACGCCGGCCAACATTGGAGGAACCAATTATGCACACCGATACGAAACAACTCTCGCTCGCTCTGACAGCGCCGTTCCCCGCCGATGCCATTCACTTCAAGCCCCTGTCCGTGAAGGGCAATCGTGCTTTGGCCGCGGCTTATCTCGACGCGCGGGCCATCATGCAGCGGCTCGATAGCGTTTTCGGCGTGGGCGGCTGGAAGGATGCCTACCAGCTGGTAGCCGGCGGCTCTGTCGTCTGCACGCTCAGCGTCAAGGTCGAGGGCGAATGGATCGACAAGACGGACGTAGGCTCTCCCAGCGAACAGCCGGACGACGGCGACAAGCTGAAGGCCGCGTTTAGCGACGCTTTGAAGCGCGCCGCGATCAAGCTGGGCATCGGCCGCTATCTGTACCGTCTGCCCCGGATCTGGGTGGACTACGATCCGCAGAAACGGGAGTTTGTCAAGCCGCCGCAATTGCCCGCATGGGCACTCCCCGCCAATCGGGAACCGGCGCCGCCGACCGCGAACGCGCCGGCAAGGAAGCAATCCGCCTAATCAGAACCGCACTACGGACAGAGAGAGGCTTTCCCTTCCCACACCAGCGCCCGATAGGAGATTCGAGCATGAACGCGCTTCGATCGGTTTTCGCCGCCCTTGCCAACCTCGCCGCCAGTGTCAACAGCTTGGCCGTCGTCATCGACGCGGCAACCGGCCGCTTGCGGCAGCAGCTCGCCGAGGGCGACGCGCCAGCGCCGTTGCCGCACAACGCCGAAGTCGAGGGCGCCGAGGGCAACCCCTCGACGAACCGGCGCCGCAAGGCGATGGCGTAACCACGCACGGAAGCGGAGAACATCGGCCATGAAGGAAAACCCATTGGACGCCCTGTTGCCCCTTCTCTTTCAGCTACTCGCCGAGGGGGAAGCTGTCCGCGTGCGATTTGAGCGTGCCGGCGCAGTCGCCAAGTTGACCATCCGGCCGGCGGCGAAGGACGCCGAAGGCAAGCCGCCGGACGCCGCCAGCGCTGGGGGCTTGCCGTTCAGTCCCATCGAAACATCCGTCCTCAAGGCCGCAACAACACAATGGCAAACGGCCGCTGTTTTTGCCGAAAAAACACAGCAAAAACTGACGCAGGGATTCTACGCTATCCTCGGCAACCTTGTGGATCGGCAATGGCTGGAAAGCAGCCACTTCGGATACCGTCTGCGGGCGAACGGGGAAAGGGCCGATGCTGTCCCCGCTTCGCCCTCTACCTCTGAGGGTGAGGGCACCGAGGGGGAGGACGAAGAGGATCGCAGCAACGTCATTTTCGCCCTTATCCTCACCGCGATTCAACGACGGCGCAGCAAGAAACTTTCGTTCGGCGAACTGCGTGAAGAGTTACCGCAGTTCAGCAAAGATGCGTTGAAGGCAGCATTGGCATTGCTGGTGCAAAGCGGGAAAATCCTTCACGACGGGAGCTATTGGAGTTTCCCGGATCGGCAAGAACAGCCGGAGTAAGCGCCATGAGAGCCGTGCCGGATCATCGGGAAATCTTGGCGGCTGTTCGCCGCTGGGCGGCCGCCAACTATCCCGGCTGCCACCTGGAGTATGTCACGATCCACCTGAGCCACCTGCCGGCGCCCATCCAGTTCGCCGATTCGCCGGCTTTCGCCAGTGCGGAGGAGGAAGGGCGCTTCAGCCAGTGCATCGCGGACATTCTCGATGTACTGCGCCAAGCGAATCGGCCGCTGACCACGACGCGCATCCTGGACGAGTTGAGCCGCGCCGGCAAGGAATGGAGCGAGCGTCACGTCAACTCCATGCTCGCTTCCATGATCCGCGACGGAACCTTGGTGAACGATCCCGCCGCGCGGCCACGCGGCTACCGCTTGCCGGAATGGGATGAATCAACAGAAGGAAGATGATCCGATGCCACGACCTGCAAACCCACACCCCTACAAAAAAACCGTAACCCGCTATCTCGACGCCGCGGGCAAGCAAGTCCGCAAGGACACCCCTGGCGCCGGCAAACACACGCTCAAAACCAGCGTCTACTATGCCGACGTGCCGGGCTTGGGGACCGTCAGCCTCAAAACGACGAACTTGCCGATCGCTTGGAAGCGGTTACATGACAGGCTGAGGGAGCAACACCAGCGCGAACTCGGCATCCTGGACAACTACAGCGATCATGCCCGCGTACCGCTCGCCGATCATCTCGCCGCCTGGCTGGAGGTTCTGCAAGCGAAGGGGACAGGGCAGCGGCAGCGCGATTTGATCGCCGCCCGCCTGTCGCGGCTCTTTGCTTTGGCCGGCTGGACGAAGCTGGCACAGATCCAGGCCGACGGCGCCATGTCGGCACTGGCCAACCTTGGCCGCTCGGCACAGACGCGCAACCATTACGTCACCCATCTGCGCGCCTTCTGTGCCTGGCTCGTGAAATCTGGCCGCTTGCCGTCCAATCCTGTCGGCGCCGTTGGCAAGGTTGGTGTCGCCACGGATCGGCGGCGTCTGCGCCGCGCTCCCTCCCGCGCGGAACTTGCCGAGTTGTTTGCCCATCTCGACGGGCCAGCGGCGCCGCGGCGGCGGGGTATGACGGGGACACAACGCGCTTTGGCCTACCGCGTGGCGATGGCGACAGGCTACCGGGCCAGCGAGCTACGTTCGCTGACGCCCCAGAGTTTCGACCTGGACAACGCCACGGTGAGGCTGGCCGCCGCCGTGGACAAGCGCCGCCGCGGCGACGTTCACCTTTTGCCGGCGTGGTTGGTCGAGGAGCTGCGCCCCTGGTTTGCCGCCGGCGGCCAATGCTGGCAGCGGTTGCCGGCACATAACGGCGGCCGCATTCTGAAAGCCGACTTGGCCAGCGCACGCGCCGCCTGGATCGCGACGGCGGTGGAGGAAGGGGAGCGTAAGGAAAGGCAGGCGTCGGGCTTTCTCGCTTACGAGACACAGACGGCGGAAGGCCCGTACTTCTGGGACATGCACAGCTTCCGCGTGTGGTATATAACCGAACTGGCCAATCAGCCGGGCATGGACTTGAAAACGCTGACGACGCTGGCACGGCATTCGACACCGCAGCTGTCGCTCAACGTCTACGCCAAGGCCCGCGAAGAAAACCTCCGCGCGGCTCAAGACCGGCTTAGTCCGATATTGCAAGTCGGGGACACCGCGGCGAAAATGTCGCCATGACAAAGGCATCGCTCCCCACCTCGTACCCGCCGCGCTCCAAGGGCAAATTGCGCGTGATGGCTCGGCGCCTTCGGATGGGACTGCCTCTGTTCCATCCGCTCGATGCGCCCATGCCGCCGCGCTTCGGCGTACTGGCGATGCGGTTCCGCAACGGGATCGACGGCCGCGGCGGGATGGTGATGAGGGCGGCGGGCGGCTCGCTGGTGAAGGTGGAAGGCTATCGTTGGGCGCCGCGTGGGCTGGCTCAATTCAGAAAAAGGTGAATCTCTCTCTCCAATTCGTCCACTTCGGCGAGGATGGCAGGGTCGCGGGTTTTGGCCCGCAGCGCGGCGACCCGCCGCAGCAGATAGTTGCGTGCCGCGCGGTTGCCTTTCTCCAACTGGGCTAGACACTCCTGAAGCACTCGGCCGGCGCTCTTATCGGCATCTTTGTTGCCGCGGGCCATGCGCCGCCTCCTGTTCGCTCTGGACGCCGCGGGCCTCAGCCGGGCAACGCCTGGCTTGAGCGCCGCTTGCGGCTGGTACGCTTGTCGCGCACGGCAATCACGTCGCCGAACCCTTCCCGGTCGTCAGCCATACGTTCGCTGATTTGCTGCGGCTCTTGCCGCAGTCTCCGTTGCACATACTCAAAAGCTGCCGGCGCGGCGATATTATCAATGCCGGCTTGGACCGCTTCAAAGACGGTAGGCTGAGCCGCCAACAGCTTCCACTCTTCCAAATCCAGCCTATCGGGGTCCGGCGCCGGACCTGGCTTGCCCAGCAGATAGCCCAACAGCAGCTTGCACGCTTCAATGTCGCCGTCTTCCGCCTTGGCCGCCAGCTTGGCCGCGATGCGGCGTAGGCGGTCCTCCGGGACGGCCTCGGCGAGTACAGCCCGCAACGCCGCTTGCCGGCGAGCATGGGGATTGCCGCGGCCGAAGCTGTTGCCGGCGGTGAAGCGGCCGGAAGTATGGTCGCGGCCATCCGGCGGCGTGCCGTTCACTGACGGTTTGGGCGGCGCTGTGCCGTTAGCCTCCGTTGCAGACGGTGACGGCTCAGGCGGCGCCGGCTCGGCGGGCGGCGGTTTGGTGTGCGCAGCTTGTGCGGCTCCCGCCACTCGCCGCATGCCTACCCGGAAGGCGGCTTGTTCTTTGGGACTGGCCTTTTTAACGTCTTCCAAAATTTCTTGGATCAACGCCGGGGAAACGCGGCCATTGGGCGGCGGCGCTGCTTTCTTCTCGGCGATCGTGGCATCCTCACTCCAAGGGAAAATCGGGGAGAACGAGCATCCCTAAATAAAACCTGCGCGGTCGCTGTAAAGTACCGGATCAACCGGCAAGTCCGGCACTTGTCCCGGCGACGACAACAGCGACACGAGCAAAGCGCCGAGATAATTCCCGCGCGTGCCGTCACTGTTGGGCGGCGGCGGATTGAAGCCCGCGCCACTGCCCGACAGCACAAGGTCGGTGCCGGCCGCGCCTCCCGATTGAATGTCGGTAGCCAGGTTCATAATGCCGAGGATGTTCGCTCCCGGCGTATTGCCCAGATTCCACAGCGTAGAGGCGAGGGTCGGGGAAAATTCGCCGCGCACCTCGACATAGCGTTCGCTCAAGTCCTGCGTGACGTACAGGGAATTGAAAAAAGGCAAGTTGCCGCTGAAAAAGGCGCCCTGGATGGGGCGGAAGCGATCGGAAAGAATATTGATACCCAGGATCATCAGAGAGTATTTGCTGGCGTCGCGGCTTCCCCAGATGCGGACGATGCCGTTGGCTTTAAGCCGTGGATAGGACAGGGTTGCGGCAGACCTGGCCACGCCGCCTGGATCGGTCCAAAACCCGGAGGTCAGGCCACTGAAAAAGCCGCGGCCAATGCTTGTATTCCCTCCTGCTGAATCCACGGCAAAACCAGCCGCGACGGCGGCTCCTTGGGCAATCAGGCCCATATCACCAAGAGGACTTTCCGAGCCGGCAGTACAGTTGCCCTCGATGCGCGTGGCGAAACTTCGCGCCCCCAGAGCCAACGGCGTCTCGCTGTCAATGTAGGAGTAATCCAGCACGCGGTTATCCGAACTGACGGCCACTTGCACGTTGTCGCGTTTGAAGCCCAGGGGGATCGACAGAAAACAGGCCGAGCGGAAGGAATCCGGCGTCGAGAACCCCGGCACGCCGTCCGACATCGCCCATAGCTGCCCCGGATCGACGATCAGTTGCCCCTGGACATAGCGCGTGGTCCAGTAATCTTGATCCAGCGACGTTTGCACCAGGAAACGGTTGGCGAGAACGATGCGCTGGGCATTGCCCGAAATCGGCAGGAAGTCTTGCAGCCACGTTTTGACGTGGAAGTACACACGCGCCGTCGCCGTGCCGAAGATGCGCTGCACGCAAGTATCCGGCTGCGGTTGCGGGCCGTTGCGCGAATCCGGTCCACTGGTACTGACAACGGGGTTGCCGGCAATGGCGAAGCTGAGGGGCTGGCGCGGCGTCAAGAGCATAGCCCGGAGGTTGCGAAGGCTGATGCCCAGAGGATCGCCGGCGGCACCGGGAACGGGCGCGTCATCAAAGACGTTGGCACCGTTGCCGGCGATGGCGCCGCGACCGCTCGTCGCCAGCGCTTGCATGTTGACGATGGCCGTGACGCCAAGATCGACTTCGGTGCAAGTGGTGTCAACGCCGTCCTCCGTTAGCGTTGGCCCGAAGCCGAAAACGTGCGTTTCTTGGATCTGCATCCGTACCGGACCGTAGTTCATAACGCTCATTATTCACTCTCCCTATCCCATTGGTGCGGGACGCCTCTCCCTTACTTGGCAATCGGAACCATCGCAGCCAAGAGCCGCTTGACCGTATGCAGGCCGAGCAGTTCCGCGGTGAGTGGTTCGACAGCCGCCGCGATACGCTGGTACAGTTCGTCTTCAATGGCGCCCAGGGCGACCTGCATTTTTTGAAGCGTCTGCTTGTCGTTGCCGCCGCCGGCGTCTTTCTGAAGCACGCCAATCAGCGCGTATGCAGGCGTCGTATCGCCGCCGTGATGAATAGACGCGGTGTGATCGATCCTGCCCTTGACGATGAGATGTACTTCCTCACCGTGCCGGGGGAGGTTGCACTCTGTGAGAACGCGGTCGAATTTTACTTTCATGGGTCACTCTTGGCAGAGAGAGAAAGGCCGGCTTCATGGTCGTACCTTTTTCTGAAAAGGCGTGGCGGCTAACGAATGGCCATCCGGCTGGTTTGATTGTGCCATCTTGAGGCGTGCGGACGGTCAGCGATTTTGGCGGGGAGCGGCGTAGCGGCGGCCGCCGGCGAGCAAGCGGCGCTCCAGGTCGGTACACGCGGCGGGGTGAAGAAGGGCAAGTAGGGTCAACAGTTCTCGAAACTCCGCTTCCGTCAGCAGCCCCTTGAGGGAATTGCAGCGTGAACAACACACGGCAAGATTATCGAGGGCATGCTTTCCGCCTCTGGCGATCGGCGTGCGATGGTCGAGGCTCGCCGCGAAGCTGACGGGCAGACCGCAGTAGCAGCACAAGGGAGACGTTTCGAGCAAGTGCTGCACGTCGGCAACCCCATAGTCAAGGGCGGCGCCGTCTTTCTTGCGCGCGTGCGATGATCGGAGAGCAAACGGCGGGCGCGAACGAGCAGTGCATCGGCTTGTGTCGAGGGAGAGCGCATCAACACCCCTCCAGATAACGGCCCGATGGCCGGTTCGGTTCGGCGCCGTCTTCCGCTGGTGGCGTGGGAGCGGCGGCGGCGATGCCGGCTTGCACGTCGCGGGGGTAGGCGCCGGTTGTGAGGCAGGTATTGCACTCGACGATGCCGAGCCGGCGTGCCTCGCCGCCGAGCAAGCGGGAACACTCCGACAGCGTGCCGCACGGCCCGCACACACGTTGCCACTTGTGCCGCCGATCGCGGCGCAACCAGCCATACCATTCGCTCATGGGTTCACCGTCTTTTCGTTGTTGGCCGGCGGCGCCGGCTCGGCATCGCGCAGAGCCACGCACTTCACACCCCAGGCGCGCAGAAGATGCTTGAGGACGCGCGCCACGAACCGGCCGCCGTTGGCCACGCCGGCGGGCAGTTCCATCGTGAATGTCCAGCGTTCGCGTGCGGGTCGCTCCACGGCGGTCCCCTTCAACCGAGCTACGCTCCCGGAACAATGTTCGTCAGCGGCGGCGACGAGCAGCATGGGAGCAAGTGGCGAAATGGCTCCGGTACAGGGGCGCTTCTCCGCGCCCCTCCCGTTCGGATTTCGTGAGGACAGTAGCGTTGTCCCCGTCGCCGGCAAGGGCGATGTTGCCCTCGGCGTGCGGTTCGGCGTCCAGCGGCATCGACGCGCCGCTCGGCATCTTCACCCAGCGGATCGACGCGCCGCAACTGTGGCAGCGGCTTGGCATGATGTCTCCTCCCGTTGGTCGCAAGGCGACGCCGCGCGAATGCTATCGCGCGCCATCAGCCGCGCGGCGTTGACACTTGCTGTATGAGATTTTTTCGCGGTGTAACCCGCACGCCGATAAGCCTCTGCGGCGTTCCGGCAGCTGACATACTCTTCCACGAAGCGCTGCTGACGTACTGTCAGAGTCGATAGCATCGGATAGCGTGGGGTTGGCATTGCAAGGCACCTCGTGGGGGGGGGTTAACATTGGTTAACATCCGCACGGCTTTCGTTTCCGGCGCGTGCGGCCGATCAACCGGGCCAATTGGTGCGCACACTGGCGGATGATGGCGTGCAGGTCCGGCGGCACGCGCCAGCGATCTTTTACACCCAACCAAACGGAGCGCCCGTCCGATTGGAGGGCGATGCCCAATTGCTCCAGCCCTAACAGCGCGTCGAGGATCGGCGCCGGACGGGCGTTGCGGTTGGCCATGTTGATCCACGGTTGCAGCATGGGCAGCCATGTCAAGAAGCGGCCACAGCGCAGGCAATCGGCACGGATGCGGCGTTTGCCCTGGCGGTCCTCTTGCCAGCCGGCCGCCCAGCTTTCCGGGCCGCACGTCCGGCATTGTGGAATGAGCGGCGACAGCGCTGGAGTCGGCGGCACGTCCCGGTTGCGGCGGCGAGCTCGTCGCCGATGGCGGGCGCAGGCCCGCGGACAGCCGGCAGCGGCGCAAGAGCCAGTCGAGATAATCGCCCGGCACGTCGGCGAGGGGCTGTCCGGCGTGGCGGCCGAAGGGCAAGCGGATGTCGCTGGGGTGTAGATTCATGGTGTCTTCTCCGTTCCTGCCGTTCTGCCGTTCCTGCCGTTCCTGCCGTTTTGCAGAGGGGGTACGGATGTTGAAAGCAAATGTTTTTTAGGAACCGTGCTTCTCAAAAATCCCTTGCTTGGTTTGCTCAACCCTCTCCGCAAAACGGCAGGAACGGCAGGAACGGCAGAACGGCAGGGTCAAGTTGCCGATTCTTCGTCCGTGTTGATGCCGTAGGCTCTGGCCGCTTGCACGATTTCTTCGCGGCTCATCTCCCAGACTTTGCCGCGTTCATTGCGCTCTTGGCCGCGTCGAAAGCGTTGGCGTTTCAGCAGCCAGCCCACCCGCCGCGCCGTAGTGAATTCCTTGCCGGACTCAACAAGGTCTTCCTCGTTGGCGATGGCGTTCATTCCCTCGGCGATGGCCTTGGGTTGGACCGACTGCCGTTCGTCATCCCGCCAACCGGCGCTCAGCCGCAAGAGAGCGCGGAACAAGACGCGCATCTTGTCCGTCTCCTCAATCTCGCCGCGTTCGCGCTGGTAATCGCGGCTCAGCCGCTCCATGCGTTCGTACAGCCCTTTGACGTGCCGTTTATCTTCCAGCCAGGCCGCCACCGCGAGGATCGGACGCCACGGATCGAGGTTACGCCCGCACAATTCGGCATGCTCGGCGGCGAGCCGGTCATATTTCGGGATCTGGGGGAGATTCGCCAACCCCAGCGCCCATAAGTCGTCGATAAGCCGGTGACGATCCGTGGGCCATTCCGCCGGATCAAGCGGATTGGCCTTGGCGCGGCGTGGGTCGCCTGAACGCACCAGCGGAACGACGATAGAGCGCGACGACAATACCTCGTCCGGCAGACGAATTGCAGAAAACAAACGCGGGCAAAACGTGCTAACGTGGCGCATCTCCCAGCGCTCGCCTATTAATTCCTTGACGGCGATAGCCGCGCCGCGGCGTGAGCCGGCGAGTAGCAGAGCGCGCTTGTCGGGATCGGTGCGGCGTGCGTCCATGACGCCCTCGGCGTCGTCGAAGGCCAAGGTTGCCCCGTAGTCGGCCATGTCGCGCAGACAGGCGTAGCTGCTGCCGGCAAGAATGACTTGCCCCAAGTAGGACATTTCGGAGACGACTTGTAGGAATTGCGTCTTACCCGTCCCGCGTTCGCCGTTGGGCCACAGATAGCCCACCACATTCAGCGCGTCGAGGACGTAGGTAGACAGCACAAAACACGCCGTCATTTCGCACATAGTCTGCTGCGGAGCAACGCTCCGCGCGAAGTCGAGGAAACGATCAACGACGGCGACGACGCGACCGAACACCTCGGCGGGATCGGGCCGCTCAGCGGCCAAAAACCGCTTGACGCCAGCGCCGGACCATTCACGCCCCGGCATTAGGGGCGACGCGGCCGGCAAAGATACGCTCAGCCCCAGCTCGCCCAGCGGTTTGGCGTTGGCCAACGGCGCATCGGCGAACAGCTGCCCATCGTCCCGAACGATGACGAGGGCTGGTCCGGTTGTCGTCAGCACGGCGGATCGCGGCGCCCGCGCCGGCTTTGTGTTCGGCGCGTTGAATCACGGGCCAAACTGCCGCGTAAGCACGGCCGGCGACGAGGGCAAGCGGTCGGCGGATGGCCAACGGCGCCATATCGAGAAGATGCGCCGTCTCGACGGACGCCGCTTCGGGCGAGCCGGCAGCGGCTTGCTCGCGGATACGTCGCTGCTCATCCAACAATTCGGTCCACTTTGCCTCAACAGCTTTTTGCCACTTGGCGTCGTCCTCTTCGCCGAGTTGCCGTGCCAACGACTTGCTCAGCTTGACGCGATTCGCGGCCACGACAAGGTTCGCCTTGTCGCTGGCGCGCGTCTTACCGTCCGCGTCGATAACCAGCACGGTCGCGGCGCGGATCGAGCCGTTGGCCGGCGCTTCGATTTCCAGCGTGTAACGCGGCGTCGTCTGCGCTTTCACCGCCATCAATCCACCTCCGCTGTAGTCCGCAATATCCGGTGTCCGTGCCGGTCGTAACGCGGTTGTCCCGCCGGCAGACCGCAACCGATCAGCTTTTGTCCGTAGGCGCGGGCGTTCTTGAGAATCGTGGCGAGCGCTTCGTCCCCCTTGGGTGGGCTGTTGCCGGCGTCCCACCGGCGCAGCCAGTCGAGGGCGATGCCGTCGGCGACAGCGAGATCCCGAACGAGGAAACAAGCGAACGCATAGGCCACGTCGTCCCGCCCCTGCCCCGCGGCGAGATTCGGCAGACGGCGCAGATAGGCGGCGATGCGCGCCGAGAGATTGTCACCGTGTCCGGCAGGGCGAGGGCGATAGGTGCGGAGGATCGGCTGAAGCGGCGGCACGTCGGGGATGAGAGCCGGATCGTCGCCGGAGAGGCCGAGCATGAAGTCGATAGCATCATGGCCGGCGAGCCAGCGCGTGCCGTTCCATATTTCCGACCAAAAATCTCTCTTAGGGTGTCGCCCCGGAAGACGTATCCAATTGCCCAGCCCCTTCGCGCAGCGGCGAACGTCGGCTTGCTTGGGGAATTGTTCCGGCGGCTTGTCGAGGGCGAGCCGGCGATGATCCGCTGTCAACGCGCGGAAGAAGTGGAATACGCGGGCGGCGTCGATCGGCTCAGCGAGCAAGACGCGGAGATGGTAGCCGCCCTGGCCATTGCTTGCCGTCAACAACGGCCGGAACCCTTGGCGCGTGAGCGCGTCGTACCAGTGCCGAGCGGCGAGCCGGTTCGCCTCGGCACGCGCCGGATCGTCGCTGTGCTGATCGATGTCCAACGCGCCGCCGAGACTCCGATTGTCGGCGTCGGCGGTGTGCAAGCCGACGAGGCCGGCGGCATCGCGGGCGGCGAAGTGCCGGATCAGCAGAGCATGGTCAAGCCGGTCACGTCGCGTCACCTGGCCGCCGCCGGCGTGATATTCGCCCCAAGCGTCGCGGCGATTGACGAGCCGGGCGAACGACCATTCGGCGAGTTCAAGGGCGCGTTCGTGCCAAGCCAGGCCGTGCTTGTCTGGAGACAGCGTAGAAGTCACAATGATAATACCCCTGGGGCGAACAACCATCGCAAAAGGGCAAGGGCGCGGCCTTCCGTGGCCACAGCCCTCGACACCGCGCCGCTGGCAATTTCCGAACATCCGGGACCAATGGCAGCAGCGTGGTACTCAAGCGGCCGGTATCGCCTAAATACCGGCCGCGTTCTTTTAGACTCCCATCCTTCGCAATTTTTCGGCCGCCTTTTCGGCCGCGCGTTGTCGTTGACCAGCGGTGCGTGGCAGCGGCGCCGCGATGGCGTCCGGCGTCTGCGCGGCAAGGAATCGCTCCAGCGCCGGCGAAGTTGTCAGCCAACGGCCGGACAGGCGCACCCCCTCTAATCGCACAACCCCGCCGGAGGGGAGGCGCACCCCTTTTTTGATCCATCTCCAGAGCGTACTCGCGTTGACGGGCCGCTGTTGGCGTGCCGGCGGCAGTCGCTTGGCCGCCTCAACCAAGCTGATGCCCAGCCCCGCGGCGATCTCGGCGAGAACCTCGCCGCGGGCCGAAAAGCGCCTGGGGGTTTGGGTCAGGGGTGCCGGCCGGATGGTCCGGCGTGTCAGGTGGTGTCGATGTCATGGCTCGCATCTCGTTCGTCGGGCGACGATCTCATGCGGCCAATCGTAGATAGGTGAAGATCGGCTCGGAAGTAACAGGAAGAAATGTTTGCTAACAACAAGGTGGTAACAAGAAGGCTACAGCCTTCTTGTTACCACCCTACAGCGGCATCATGCTGGACTACCTTGGAGACGTTTCAGAGCAAACATTATAGCTTCTCTCGTGACTTCTTCGCCCGTCTCGTCCAGGTGACGCTGCACGATTTTGTTGTAACTCAAGCCATCTTTTCTCCAGGCTTGCCATTGCAAATGTTTCCCGCGGGCTGGTTTCTTCCTTTCGGTTTTGGCCTCTTGCTTTTTACAATCGGTCGATTCTGCTGGGAATTGTTCTGACCTTCCCTCAATCAGTGCATCCACTTCCGAAGGATCGTAATACCAGACGAAACGATGAGGAGGAGACTTGCGGCGAATCCGTACAGCGTGAAGGCAACCATCCTCTCGTCCTTGACGGAGAAAACTGGAGAGAAAAATCGAATTCTCTGCGCCGGCAATGTGCAGCCGAACGGCTATCTGTCGTGCGCGCTCCCACCCGGCAGGAGGAGCCTTTGTCTCGGCAGCCATTTCCTTTTGCAGCTTTCGTAGGCTATCGGCCGCGATCATGTACATCATTCGCCCGCGACCTCGCTGACCGCTTGGCGGATTCTCCAGAGTTGCAGTCAATTTTCCGGCCTTGATGTACTTCCAAAGCTGACGCCGATCTATACCGCTTTCATGCGCCGCTGCCGTCAAACTTAGTGACCGATTTCTCGCTGAAACAACTTGCCCGTCCCAGCCACCCCTGCGCGATTTCTTATAGTCGATGATGTCTTGCTCTCGAAACATTCTCTGCTTGAACGCACCCCTCCGTGTGCAATAGGAACGTACCAGCGTGGCTACCTTTTTTTTCTTGTTGAGCCGACCCAATGTTGTTCGCGGCACACGATGGCGCTCCCAAACGAGATCATAAGTCAGGTATGCGCCATCGGGGTATAAAGCCTCGCGCATGCGCGTCCTCTTTGAGGATCGCGGAGATTCGCTCGATTTGAGGTTTTGAGTACCAAGGCAGCAAACGCCCTGTTCGCTCGTCACGCTGGTAGATAGCAAGGAGCGGTTCGCCACCAATGAGGGGGCAACCGCTCCGCCTCCATTGGCTTAGGCATCCTTGGCTCCTCTTTAATCGCATGCGCGTTGCGGCAGCCGAAAAGAAGTCAGCGGATAGCGTTGATGAGTTATTCGCCATGATGTGTACTCCGTCTTATGCCGGGCCGGCGCCGGACGGCTCGTTGAGATGGAGTCAGCAACGAGCCGTCCGGCGCCCACTTGCGGGCGTGTGCGGTTTGCAACCCGCCAACGCCGCCCGACAGGTGATTGTGAATAAGGGCAGCACGCGCCGCAAGGTCAGTAGGGGCTGGTGTCGGCCGCAAAAACCAGCCTCTCTTTTTCCTCCTCTTCTTCTCCACAGGCTACTTGGCAGCGGCCGAGTGAGAGAGGGATCAGGTCTTGGGTTCTTGCGGCGGCCGCCGCGAACCTTTGCCAAAGAGGTAGCCCAGTGCGGCCCCAAAGAGGCCAGAGAAGGCGGCGAGTTGAGTGGCGCCGAATCCCGCTATTAGTAGTGTTGCGGCGATGCCAAGAACGAGCGTCATGCCGAAGAGTTGCTGGGTTCGCGGCGCGTCATCAAAGCGGCCCCCGGCGCGCCAAGCGATAAGGGCCAGGACGGAGAGAACAAATATCAAGAAGCAGCCGGTCAGGATGGCGGTGAACACGACGACACTCAAGGGATCAGTCGATGCCGTAGCTTTGTCGGCGAGTTCTTTAGGCAACTCTGTTGCCGGTTTCTGTGGATCAGCGAACAAAAGCGCAACGGCATACACGAGAGATCGCACAGCCAGTTCCTCCTAACGGGATGCGCCCACTCGCCGGAGTCGGGAGGAAACGCGACTGTCGGCGAATGAGCCAAGCCGGTAGCTACTCCGGCCGTCCCGTCGTTCACCATTCTATCTCCTCTCCAATGCCGTCCACCATTCTGTCTTCTGTCCAATGCCGCTCACTTGACCACGCCGACGCCGGTTCTTCTCTAACCCAACTTTCCCATCACCTCGGCGGCGCGGCCGGCATCGGCCTCGGCGTACAGCGCCGTCACCGCCGGCGAGCGATGCCCCAGCACCACGCGCGCCGTGTCCAAGCCGTACTCGCGGCGTATCCGCGTGGCCGCGGTGTGCCGGAGCTGGTGAACGTGCCAGTGTGGCACGGCGCCGACTTGACACGCCGGGCAGCGCTCCGCCGCCGGCCGTTCCTTGCACGCCGGGCAAGCCCGCGCCGCGTTGGCCTTGTCGATGCCCTGGCGAATGGCCTGGCCAACGGCGGAAGTGGTGTAGCGCTGTCCCGGCTGCCGCTTGGCACGCTTCTTTTTGCGGCTGACTTGCGAGGGTTGCACCTTGCTCTTGCGCCGCTGCGCGTAGCTCGGCATAGCGCTCTGATCGCGCCTGCGCCGGACTGAACAGGTAGGCTTGCGTGTCCAGCGTCAGAAACTCCCGCAGCACGGCTTGTCCTTGGGGACCGATGGCCACACAGCGGCCGTGGCCGTGGTGCGATGTCTTGTGCGCCGCCGGCCGGTACATCCACACGGCACCCGTCGTGTCGATGTCGCAGAGCGCGCATGAGGCAGGCTTCGCCGCAACGCATGCCGGTCCACAAGAGCAAGCGGACGATGCCGGCGACGTGGCGGGGCAGATAGGGCAGCGTGTCGTTGACGACGGATTCGGCGACGGGCCGGATGGGTTCGGTTTCGCGCGCCTCAGTGCGGCCGCACTGCAAACCGCGCACGGCTTCCAAGCCGAGCAGCACCGTCGCCGGCACCAGTTCATTTTCGGCGCCCCACTTCCACACGCGGCAAATGCGGCCGATGCGCTGATTGACGACGCCTCTCGCCAGCGCTTGCTGCGGGCCGCGCTTGGGATGCGTGTAACCTTGCACCATCAAAGAGCGGACGGCCTTCAAGGCCAGTGGCCCAAAGGCAGCGGCGGCGGTTGTGCCGTACAAGTGAATGAGGGGGCGCACGGATAAGCGGTAGGCGTTGGCTTCTCCGGTAGCGGCGCCGTCGGGGCGTCGATAGTGCTTGTCGGCGTGTTCGAGGAAGGCCAGCACCAATTCGTTGACGGAGATGGCGGCGGCGGCGCCGGCTGCGGGCAGTCGGCCGCCGGCTGTCTCCCATTCTTGAAGCACGCGGTTGTATTCGGCGCGGCTCTCCTTGCTG
Source organism: uncultured Planctomycetota bacterium (assembly GCA_963835245.1). Classification (GTDB taxonomy): domain Bacteria; phylum Planctomycetota; class Planctomycetia; order Gemmatales; family Gemmataceae; genus JAJPHU01. The sequence continues at coordinate 4,308 of CAWIEZ010000006.1, read as the reverse complement.
CCGAACTTGCCGAGCAGCACGTCGTGGCGGCGGCCGGCCGGATCGCGGAGGGTGACAACGGCTTGGCCGGATTGTTTGTGCCGGCGATATTTGGGCATGGCGCGCGGTCGGGACATGCGGCAACCCCTTTCCGAGTTTTGCGGAAGACTTCCGCAGAAGGGGGGTTTTCGGGCCGCGCTTCCGACCATCGGAAGGTACGCTCTAAGTGCGTTCGGCTCATGGTTTGTGGCGAATGGGGCCTCTGGGATTCGAACCCAGAACCGAGGGATTATGAGTCCCGCGCTCTGACCGTTGAGCTAAGGCCCCGTTACGACATTCTACCCGATTGTCGGGGTACGGACGAGCCGCGACCTGTCCATCACGGAGTCGGAGGCCGGACCTTGGCCTCGTTGTGGCGGTACTTCAGGATGCGAACTTCCTCAATGGTTATCAACCCCTCGATGACGGACTCATCCAGGAACGGCAGCAGGGTTTGCACTTTCTCCGCGCTATCGACGATTTCGACGATGATCGGCAGGTCTGTGGACAAATCCAACAGTTTGGTGGTGTGAAGAAGACTGTTGGCTCCGAAGCCCATCGGTCCCTTTAGCACGGTTGCTCCCGCCAGACCCAGCTCGCGCGCCTTGAGTACGATGGCGCGGTAGAGCGGCTGGGCCTGCCAGGTATCGGCTTCGCCGATGAAGACGCGCAAAAGTTGTCCGTTTTCACTCAACCTCATGGCCGGAAACTCCTGGGGCGAAGGCAAAGTCGAGAGAGGGGTAATCGGTTCGGGCACCTCCAGGCGCCGCGCCGCCCGCGCGGCGGCCGGCCCGCCGTGTCGATACAGAACCACATGCGCCCGTTCGAGCGTCGCCATTCCTTCCGCCACCGTCTGCTCGACCACCGAGAGAAATCGGCCAATGGCCCGCGGCGCGTCCACGATTTCGACGATGATGGGGACGTGGTCCACCAGCGACCAGGCACTGCTTTCGAGCAGTCGTCCCGTGATGTCCAGACCGAGCAGGCCGCGCAGCACGGTCGCTCCCGCCAATCCATCCCGCCGCGCACGCTGCACTAGAGTCTCGGCGGCGGGAGGCGAGAACCAGCCCTGTTTGTCGGTGTTGCGGAGATAGATGCGCAGGAGGGTTTGTTCGCCTTCCAGTTTCATGCCGCGCCTCCGTCATCCGCGAGCCAGAAAGACGCCGAAGCGCACCGCCGCCAGACCAAGGAAGACACTGGCCGCTAAGTACGCCGTACCGGCCAAGCCGTGGCCGTCGCGCAGCAGGTCGTGCGCCTCATACTCAAACGTCGAGAAGGTCGTGTACGCTCCAGTGAAGCCGACGGCGACCATGAGTCGCAGCCCGTCGGCGTCGAGCCAGCCGATGCCTTGTAGCAGACGATCGCCGAGCAGCGTCGTGAACCAGCCGAGGAAAAGCGAGCCGCTGACGTTGATGGCCAACGTGCCCCACGGAAAGGCAGTGCCCAGCCAGCGCGCCGCCGCCAAACCGACACCCCAGCGAGCCAATCCGCCGATTGCCGATCCTAATGCTACCAGACCGACATGGATCAAGACGCGCACCTCATCCTCCTGACCGCGAGTGGGCCGGCCCAGCGTAATCGACTCAGCGTGGATAGCATCCCGCCGCCCTCAGAGTTCGCCGCATCCGCACCCGGTCTCCGCGGTTGAACTGAAGCAGCGCTGCCGTAATGCGCCCCACTGCCGTCCGCCCAACGAGGATTGCCCCTTGTAGACGGAAGTGTCTCGCCCATCTGTCACGGCGTGGATGGAAGAGGCGAACGATCCGCCCCGTCTCTTCGTCGATCGACGCCACGTCCGTTCCCTTGTGCCGATTAAACGTCAAGCAGGTCCAGGCGAGATTGGCCTCGTCGGTGCGGCCGCGGTGCTTGATGGCAATGATATGATCGGGTTCGTGGCTTACCCAAGCGTCTTCTTCGTGGAGCAGGCAGTATTCACAACGGCCTTTCGCGCGCTCGCGGACGAGGGCGCGAAGCGTGGCTGGCACGGCCTCTCTCATCAACGGACCGCCTTCTCACCCCGTACACGGGCCTTGATCAGTTGTATCAACATTTCCGCTTGCTCGAACTGATCCAATTCCCACTGTTCCTCCGCAGTGATTCGTCCCGACTTCGATTTCTCCACTAACTCCCGCGCCCGTTCTTGAATCGCAAGCGGCGGGTGATAGCTCAGGAGTTGTTCGCGCGATGAGCGGGAAGCGAAGAAGTTGGCGATCTCTTCGGTCAACCAGCTCGTGCGCCGTTTGGCAGCCATGAAAAAAATCCATTTAAGGGACTCAATTGCGCAATTGTCCATCGCCCGCCCTATTCTACCTCGGATGGCGATTTACTTGAAGAGGAACCGGAAATAGGGGAGACCGTTCCATTTTTGGTCTAATCCACTCCTTTCATGGTCCACGATGTCCTTGTCGCTAAAGAAAAAAATATCTTCATCCCCTCTTTTTTTCGCTGCTGGTGCTACTATGATCGTTGCGCGAGCGGGCCGGTTCGCTCCCGCGCGAGGCTGTTTCGGCTCCCACACCAAATGAGGAGATCGTGATGCGTAGTGTTTTCTTGTTAATGGCCGCATTCCTGTGCTTTGGCTTTTCCGCCGATGTCCGGGCGGAAGGAAAGATCGCCGCACCCGCCCGCGTCTCGCCGGCACTTGATGGAAAGGCCAGCGCGACGATCACCGGAGGCGAAATCGCCCTGGTGCGTGCCACCACCGACGATGACGATGACGATGACGACCGAGGTAAGGGCAAGAAGGAAGTGGGCCGCAAGGCCGAAGAAAAACACGGCAAGGGCAAGAAGAAAGAAAAAGGTAAGGGCGAGGAAGAACACCGCAAGGGCAAGAAAAAGGACAAGGGGGAAGAAGAACATCACAAGGGCAAGAAGGAAGGCAAACGTAAGGCCGAAGACGAACACCGCAAAGGCGAGAAAAAGAAGGAAGCTGAGGACGAACACGGCAAGAGCAAGAAAAAAGAGAAAGGTAAGGTCGAAGCCGAACACCGCAAGGACAAGAAGGAAGGAAAGCGTAAGGCCGAAGACGAACACCGCAAGGGCAAGAAAAAGAAGGAAGCCGAAGAAGAACACGGCGAGGGCAAGAAAAAATCGACCGGGCGCGATCGAATGGGGGAGATGGAACGGAAACTGGAGCGCATCGCCAGGGAGTTGGAGGAATTGCGCGGCGAGTTGCGGAAGAGATGAGCGGATTTTCGGCACAAAACCTTCGTTTAGCCGCGACCGAAGGGGAGCGCGTTGACATCCGCGCTCGCCTACGGCTCGCGGCTAAACTTGGAACTAGATCACCGCTTCGGCGGCTCGACGCCTTGCAATTTCAGCGTGCTTACCGCCTTTGTCTCCAGATCGATTACCTGAATGCGGTGAGCGTTGGTGTCGGCGACGTACAACTTGCCGCCCGCGTGACTGATGCCGCCCGGCTCGTTGAATAGTTTCGCCTTCTTATCGCTGCCGGCGAATGTTCGGCAAGTTAGCGTGGCGGGATCGAGTACCTTGATTTTGCTGTTGTAGGTGTCGGCCAGGTACAGTTTTCCTTCGACGCAGACGATGCCCATGGCGTGCTGCAAACGTGCCCTACGGCCGACATCGTCGATGTCGCCGAAGTCGAACAAGCCGGTGCCCACCAGTGTGGAAACCTCCCCCATGCCGCTCAGGGGAAGAGCGGAACGGCGCTGACCTCGCTGTCGGCGACATAGAGTTTGCGTCCATCGCTGGCTAAGCCGCTCGGCTGAGCGAAGCTACTGCCAGGCGCGGACCATCCACCAAATTCTCATCGTGGGTGCCCGCGAAGGGAACGATCGTGTGTTTCGCCAGATCCATCAGCCAGATTTGATGGTGGCCGGCCATGGCGATGTACAAATGCCCGTGATGCAACAAAGATCCCACGGACTGTTGAGACCAGTTGGGCAGAGCCGCGCCGCTGCGGCGAACGTCCATCCCTTGATGGCCGATGCCGGCAATGGTACCGAACCGTTCGCTTTTTCAAGTCGATCGCCCGGATTAAATGATTTTTGCGATCCGCCACGTACAGTGTGTTGCCGTCCAGTGCCATCCCCTGCGGATCGTTGAAGGACGCGCGCTGAAGAGCCGTCGTCATGGCCGGCCTTGCCCATGCCGGCGATGTCGAGTTTCTTGCCGTCGAGATCGGTGACGACAATGCGGTGATGCGTGCTGTCGGCGATGAACAGACGTTTGCTCGGCTCGTCGGCCAACACTTTGCCGGGGAACCACAGCGGACTCTTCGCCGCTTTGTCCGCCTGCTCTTTGGTGAAGTAAATCGGTTTCTCATTG
>CAWIEZ010000005.1:0-96421 GCA_963835245.1 uncultured Planctomycetota bacterium | reverse complement strand
CGTCCGGGGAGGACGACGCCGCGCGTTGGAAACGTCAGCACAGCCATTGTCACATAAGGTGAGCCGGAAGGCAACCGTTTCTGGTCTCTCGTTCCCAAGCTGGGTGTAACCAATTTTTCTGTGGGCCGCGCTGGCGAACCGGCAGCGTAAGCTGCCGGGTGGAGGCGTTCTGTGGGCCGCGCTGGCGAACCGGCAGCGTAAGCTGCCGGGTGGAACGCCTCCACCCGGCAGCTTACGCTGCCGGTTCGCCGAGCCTCACTACTTGGCCGGCATGCCCGGCGTTTGTCCCCCTTGGACGCGCCGCTGCACGTCCAACTCGATGGGGCCAAAGGACGCTTCGATCCGCTGCAACGTCGCCACCAGCGCCCGGCACAGCCGTTTGGCCGTGAAGAAATTCATAATCAAACGCTGCGAAATCTTCACTTCATGCTTGCCCTGAACGAACGGATTGGGGTTCAAGGCGAAATCGAGGATGACTTCCTCCGGCGTGGCGGTGACACGCGCGAAGTTGGAGTAAGCGGAATGGGCATCGCGATCGTTGAGGACGATCTCCGATTGCACCATGCCCGGAGCGGGTTCATCGCCGACCATTTTGGGATTGATGTCTGCCAAGCGCGGATCCTCCTGAGCTGCTATCGGCTATCGATCGTCGCTATCGGCCTTGCCCCGGGACCGATAACCGATGGCCGATAGCCGATAGCCGTTCCTAGTATGTCGATCCACTGCCGATAAGGCAAGGGCTTAGGATTGAGGGTTTAGAGTTGCTGAGCGAACATTCACTGTCCCGGCCGTCGCGCGGACAGGTCGATCAACGTGGCGGGTTTGGGCAGGACGAGGTTCGGCGACGAGCCAGGGCGAGGCGTTCCGCCGGCGGTGAAATGACGCAGCGCGCCAGCCACCAGCAGCGGAATGGCATAGCGCTCCTCCGCGCGACGCGCCATCATGCGCTGTACGACGACGGCGAGTTCCTCCGGCACGTCCGGCCGGACCTCGCGCACTTGCGGGCGCTCGGCGTCCTGATGCTGCAACAGCTTTTGCATCAACGATGCGCCGGGGAATGGCGGCTGGCCGGTCAGCAGGAAATACAGCGTACAGCCCAGGCTGTAGATGTCGGCGCGGATGTCCACCAGGCACGGATCGCGCGCCTGCTCCGGCGCGATGTAGTCGGCGGTGCCGATTAGCATTCCCTTCTCGGCGTCCACGTCCATGCCGGCCAGATCGGTGGCTCCTCCGGCGTCCGGCCGCACCCGCGCCAATCCCCAATCGAGGATTTTGAGTACCGGATCGGGACCACGACGACCCGGCGCGGGAGGAGTGGAGGACGGAGGATTGACGAGGAAGAGATTGGCCGGCTTGATGTCGCGGTGAACCAGACCCAGCTGATGAGCGTGTTGCAGACCTTGAGCCACTTGCCGGATGTACTCGCACGCCTGCTCGATGGACAGCCGGCCGGATTGACGAACGTAACGGTCCAGGTCCAAACCTTGGACGTATTCCATAGCGAAGTAGTGCAGCGCGCCGACCTGATTGGCGTCGAAGGTCTGGATGATATTGGGATGCGAGAGACGTGTCACCGCTTGCAGTTCGCGCTGAAATTCGCGGACGGCGGCCGTGTGATCCTTCAAATGTTGATGCAGAACTTTGAGGGCGACGCTGCGGCCCTTGAGGGTATCCCAGGCTTTGAAAACCTCACTGACGCCGCCCTCTCCCAAACGATCGAGGATCAGATAGGGACCGATCGCAGCTCTTCCCAACGATCGCCGAACAGCAGGCCCACCTGATACTCGGTGAGCCATTCGATTTCGGTGAGATAGCGGGCGAGTTCTTGTGCATCGCTGAAGTGCGGACAAAGTTCGCGGGTGACTTCTTGCACCTCTTGCGGCGTCAGCACCTGCATGCGTTGCAGGATGGTGAGCAAGGTTTCAACGCTGTCAATCGGCATCGACGGGTCCAGCAAACTCGTCTCGGGCGCGGCCCCGGTGGCCCGCAGTCGGCTCGCTTTCCGCAGGGGGAGACGGGCGCATAGCCGCCCAGAGAGGGAGGACGGCGTTCCAACAAAACTCTAGCTCACGTTCGGCTGGCACGGTACTTTCGCGGCGGAGAAACTGCCGACCATTTTTGTCGGCGGAGAAATTCCATGCTGTCGGCAGAATGAAAGGTCAGCACCTACTCGAACAGTCCCAATTGCAGCCGCGCTTCCTCGGACATGCGGCTCATCTCCCACGGCGGCTCCCAGACCAGTTCGACGTTGGCGGACGTGACGCCGGAGACGGCTTGCACCCGCGCTTGCACTTCGCCAGGCAGCGCGCCGGCGACCGGACAAGCGGGACTAGTCAGCGTCATGCGGATCGATACGGACCCAGAGGGATCGATCTTCAGATCGTAGATCAACCCTAGTTCGTAGATATTGACGGGGATTTCGGGATCGTAGACGCTGCGCAGGGCGGCGACGACGCGCTCTTCGAGACTGGCTTCTGAGCGGGGGGCGTCAGCCCCCTGAGAGACGCCAGGCTCAAGGGACTGATGCTCTCCACTCAGAGGCAACGGCAGGCGCTGGGAAGGTTTATCGTCCATCGGGGATGTCTCACTCCTTATGGCCGGCGAGCGTGGCGGCGAAGTGGCGGATGCGCTGCACCATCGATGCCAAGCCGTTGCGCCGGCCCAACGTCAAGTGCTGATCGAGGCCCAAACGCGCGAAGAAACCTTCGATGTCGAAGGACAAAATCGCCTCCGCTCTCTGGCCGGAGAACAAGCGTTCGAGTACGGCGATCAAGCCGCGCACGATGTCGGCGTCACTGTCGGCGAGGAACTCGATGGTGTCGGCCGTGCCCGGACGCTTTCGCGCCCACAGGTACACCGTACTCTGGCAGCCGCGCACGCGGTTGGACTCGGTGCGCAGCGCATCGGGCAGCGGCGGAATCTCCTCGCCGCGATCGATGAGATACTGATAGCGCTCGACCCAATCGTCGAAGAGATCAAATTCCTCGATCAACTCCTCGGCGGCGGTCGCGGACTGTCGGCGGCGGCGCGGGGATAGGCCGGCTCGGCGTCCTTTGCCGCTGCGGCGGGCGGGCCTTTGCCGGCGGCGTCGGCGATGAGACGGCCCAGCGCGTCGAGAAAGACATCGATCTCGGCCGTCGTGTTGTACAGAGCGAACGAAGCGCGGGTGGTGCCGGGGATGCCGAAGCGATCCATCACCGGCTGGCAGCAGTGATGGCCGGTGCGCGACAGCGATGCCCTCCAAGTCGAGCTTGGTGCCGATGTCCAGCGAGGCAATCGGCGGCTCGTCGATGACGAACGACACGACGGCGGCCTTGTGCGGAGCATTGCCGATCAACCGCACGCCGCGAATCTGCTGCATCCGCTCCGTGGCGTAGCGCAGCAGCGTCTCCTCGTAGGCGGCGATGCGTTCCCGCCCGATCGACTGCATGTAATCGAGCGCCGCTCCCAAACCGACGGCCCCGGCGACGTGCGGCGTGCCGGCCTCGAACTTGCTCGGCAAATCGGCATAGGTCGTCTTGGCGAACGTGACCGATTTAATCATGTCGCCGCCGCCCTGATAGGGCGGCATACGTTCGAGCAGAGCGGCCTTGCCGTACAGCGCGCCGATGCCGGTCGGGCCATAGATCTTGTGCCCGGACAAAGCGAAGAAATCGCAATCGAGTTCGCGCACGTCAATCGGCATGTGCGCGGCCGATTGGGCGCCGTCGAGCAATACCACGGCGCCGCGCGCATGAGCCAGTTCGATAATTCGGCGAACCGGCGCGATGGTGCCGAGCGCGTTGGACACATGGACGACAGCGACGAGGCGCGTGCGGTCGTTGAGCAGCTTTTCATACTCGTCGAGGAGAAATTCACCGTCATCGCTGATCGGCACAACGCGCAGCACGGCTCCTGTCTGCTCGCACAAAATCTGCCAAGGCACGATGTTGGAATGATGCTCCATCGCCGACAGAATGATCTCGTCACCGGCGTGGAGATTGGCCCGGCCCCAGCTTTGAGCGACGAGGTTGATTCCTTCGGTGGCGCCGCGAACAAAAATAATTTCGCGCGGCTCGGCGGCACCGAGAAAATGGCACACTTTCTGACGCGCTTCCTCGTAGGCGCGGGTGGCCTGCGCTGAGCAGATGGACGGCGCGATGAATGTTGGCGTTGTCGCTGCTGTAGTAGTGCATCAGCGCGTCGAGGACCGCCTGCGGTTTCTGGGTGGTGGCCGCGTTGTCGAAGTAGATGAGTGGTTGGCCGTGAACCTCGCGGCTAAGGATCGGGAAGTCCGCGCGGATGCGCATGACATCGAAAGCGCCGGCGGACGTGGCGGATCGGGGCAGAGTCAGGGACGGCGGATGAATGCTCATGCTTCCTCCTCGCCGGTCTCAGCCGCCGGCAGATGATGGGCCTCCAGCAAGCTCCGCTCCAGTTCCTCACGCACCGTCGCCACCTTGATGCGGCTCACGATGTCGTTGGCGAAGGCGTAAGTCAGCAGGCTACGCGCCTCGGCCAAACCGACGCCGCGCGAACGCAAGTAAAAGATCGACTCGGCGTCGAGTTGGCCGACCGTAGCCCCATGCGTGCATTTCACGTCGTCGGCGTAAATCTCCAGCTGCGGCTTGGTGTTGATGGTGGCGTCGTCGGATAACAGCAGCGTTTGGTTGGTCTGCTTGGCGTCGGTCTTCTGCGCGTCCTGACGGACGTAAATTTTGCCGTTGAAGACGCCGCGCGCCTTGCCGTCGAGGATGCCCTTGTACAATTCGTGGCTGGCGCAATGCGGATAAGCGTGGTCGATAAAGGTGTGATTATCGATCAACTGCTGTCCGCGGGCTTGATACAGACCGTTGAGAGTGCATTCGCCGCCTTCGCCCTCAAAGACCGCGTTGATCTCGTTGCGAACCCACTGGCCGCCCTGGGTGACGGCATGCGACGAAAAATGGGCGGCGCGGCCGAGTTGCACTTGCATGGTCGCCATGTGAAACGCTCGGTCGCCCTCGCGCTGCACCTTGTAATGATCGACGACCGCGCCGGTGCCAACGACGATCTCGGTGACGGCGTTGGTGAAGTAGGTCGTTTCCGCTGGGCCGCCGTAGTTTTCAATTAACGTCACTTGGCTGTTGTCGCCGACAAGGAGGAGGCTGCGGCGCTGCCAGACAGAAGACACGGGTCGCGCTGCCGGCGCGAAAGTCGAGAAAGATCGGCTCTTCGATGGTCGTGCCGGGGGGAACGTACACGAAAGCGCCATCGCGGAGAAAAGCGGTATTAAGAGCGGTGAAGGGTTGCTTCCTCCAGTCGGCGTATCGCGCCAAGTGCGGTTCCACGAGAGCGGCGTGCTTTTGTAGCGCTTCGGCCAGACCGCAGACAATAACGCCCTTCGGTAATTGATTGGCGCGAAGCGTCGGCGGGATACCGGCACCGTCGAGCGGCGCCGGCTCGAACGGCTGGCGCATCAGCGGAGTGATCGGCGTGAACCGCCATTCCTCGTCTCGTGGGCCAGGAAAGCCCAACTCGGCGAAGCGCGCCGCCGCCGCCTTGCGCAGACGATGCACCGCCGGCGTCCCGGACGCGGCCAATTCGCGCTCCCTCCGCTCGAAGTCGGCCAGATACGTGTTGTGTCGTTCCATCACTTCCGTCACGATGACTGCCTCGCTGCTTACGCCGATTGCGGCTCGGCCACGGTCTCTTCGAGCCACTTGTACCCCTTCTCCTCCAGTTCCAACGCCAACTCTTTGCCGCCTGATTTGACGATCCGTCCGCGCAACAGAACGTGAACGTAATCGGGCACGATGTAATTGAGCAGCCGCTGATAGTGCGTGATGACGACGATGGCGCGGTCGGGGCGCGCAAAGCGTTGACGCCGTCGGCCACCGCTTTCAAGGCGTCGATGTCCAGGCCGGAATCGGTTTCGTCGAGGATGGCCAAGCGCGGATCGAGAACGGCCATTTGGAAAATCTCATTGCGTTTCTTCTCGCCGCCGGAAAAACCCTCGTTGACGGGACGTTTCAGCAGATCCTCGCTCATGTGGATCAGCTTCACCTTTTCCTTGACGAGTTTGAGAAACGCGCGGGCGTCGTATTCCGGCAAGCCGCGATGCTGGCGGACAGCATTGACCGCCGCCTTGAGGAAATACGTATTGCTGACGCCGGGGATCTCGACCGGATATTGGAAGGCCAAGAAAATGCCTTCGCGGGCGCGTTCCTCCGGATCGAGATCGAGAAGATCCTTGCCGTCGAAAAGGACTTCGCCGGCCGTCACCTCGTAGGCATCGCGTCCGGCAAGGACACCAGCCAAGGTGCTTTTGCCGGAGCCGTTCTCGCCCATGATGGCGTGAACCTCGCCAGCCTTGACCGTGAGGTTGATGCCGCGCAGGATTTCCTTGTCATCGACACGGGCGTGTAGATTTTTGATTTCGAGCATCGTTCCTACTTCTCGTTAGTCTCTTCAGTCGTCCGTCATTTCGGTAATCGCTCCGTTTGCGGCCAGAGCGTTTCCCATGACCCTTATGATCTCGTCCGCCGCCTTCTCCGCAGCAAACAGGCATATCCCCAAGTAATTCTCCCAGTGAAGCGTGATGATCCGCCCATCAATCTCGATATCCCAATAGCTCTGGTCGAGGCCATCGATTCGTTCCATGATTCTTGCATTCCAGTGGCGGCAAATGATCGCGGTCCACCGCTCCAATTCGCTCCTGCTTGCGGTATCAGACAGGTTTAGTTGTAAGCGGCCATCCTGCATCTGTTGATACTTCATGGCTATTCCGCCATTCGCGATGGCGATTCAGGAAGCGGATCCTGCGGCACCGTGAAACCCAGGATCTCTCCGGCTTTCCCCAGGGCTTCAAGATGGCGCTTTACTTCCTCAAAGGGAACGCCTAGCCATCCTTTAGCTTCATATTGTTTGTAAACTTCGTCGATGTCGTAAAACTCTTTGGCCTTTTGAAATATCGCCGCCTCGGCAATAGCCCATGGTTTGAAAAAACCCAGGATGCGGCCACGAGAATCACGGATCAGAACATCGTCTGTGAACGCTGAGAGGTAAGCCTCAACGGCCTCGTCAGCCTGTGCCGCGATCATGGAATTTCTCCTTGTAATAAAATCGTTTCCTCCACTGGCGAAGCAAGCTCAAGACTTCACTCGATATACCTGGAGAACTCTGACTAAGCGATCGTCCGGAATCACCTCGAACGCCACAACCAACGGCGGCGCTCGAAAGAAGTGCATTCCCCCAAACACGCGGCTTTTGTGCTCGGGATCAATTTTTAACTCCCGGTCGATGAGGTTTGCCGCATCCGTAACCGCCTGACGGTCCAAGGACTGATTATAAAGGCGGGCCAATTCATTACCCGCGACTGGCATCCACGTCACGGTATATTTCATCCGGGATGCTCCAGCGAGTGGAGATGATTCAATACTTCTTCCGTCGTATATCCCCGCTCTTTGGATGCCGCGCGGCGTTTCAATTCCTCAAGATCGAACTGCGCGATGTCCTGCTGATAGAGCAAGTCTTCAGCACAACCTGCTGGGGTAAAGTAGCCCAGCAGGTTACCCGCGGCGTCGCGGATTTCCGTTGCTTCTTTGATGGGAGTCAAGAAAGCCTGGACAACACCATCCGCAGTCAAAATAGTCATGGCACCCTTCTCCTTCATAATCCTTTACTGTCACCCCACACTGCCTTCCAGACTCACGCCCAGCAGCTTCTGCGCCTCGACGGCAAATTCCATCGGCAAATTCAAAAACACCTGTTTGCAGAAACCGTTGACGATCATGTTCACCGCGTCTTCCGCGGATAGGCCGCGCTGCTTGCAGTAAAAAATCTGATCCTCGCCGATCTTCGACGTGGACGCTTCATGCTCGACCTTGGCCGTGCTGTTCTTGACCTCGATATAAGGGAACGTGTGCGCTCCGCAACGATCGCCCAACAGCAGGGAATCGCACTGACTATAATTGCGCGCCCCCGTCGCTCCTTTCTGGATCTTCACCAGACCGCGATAGGTGTTCTGACCGTTGCCGGCGGAGATGCCCTTGGAAACGATGGTGCTTTTCGTGTTTTTGCCAATGTGGATCATCTTCGTGCCGGTGTCGGCCTGCTGCTTGTTATTGGTCAACGCCACAGAATAAAACTCGCCGATGGAGTTATCGCCCTGCAGAATCACACTGGGATATTTCCAAGTGATGGCCGAGCCGGTTTCCACCTGCGTCCAGGAGATTTTTGATCCAGCGCCGCGGCAGGCGCCGCGCTTGGTCACGAAATTGTAAATGCCGCCGCGCCCCTCTTTATCGCCAGGATACCAGTTCTGCACCGTCGAATACTTGATCGTCGCGCCTTCACCAGCGGCGACCAACTCGACGACGGCGGCGTGTAGCTGATTCTCGTCGCGCTGAGGCGCCGTGCAGCCCTCAAGGTACGATACATACGCCCCTTCCTCGGCGATGATGAGCGTGCGCTCGAACTGGCCGGTGCCGGCGGAGTTGATGCGGAAATATGTGGACAATTCCATCGGGCAGCGCACGCCCTTGGGGATGTAGCAGAACGAGCCATCGCTGAAAACCGCCGAGTTGAGGGCGGCGAAAAAGTTATCGTTGGCTGGCACCACGGAGCCGAGATACTTGCGCACCAACGCCGGATGTTCGCGCACCGCCTCGGAGAATGAGCAGAAGATAATACCCTTCTCGGCCAACGTGGCCTTGAACGTCGTGGCCACGGAAACGCTGTCGAAGACGGCATCGACGGCGACGCCGCTCAGACGCTTCTGCTCGTCGAGCGAGATGCCGAGCTTCTCGAAGGTGCGGCGCAATTCCGGATCGACCTCATCCAGACTGTTGAGATTCTTCTTCGGCTTGGGAGCCGAGTAATAGATGACGTTCTGATAGTCGATGGGAGCGATGTGCAATTTGGGCCACCAGCGCGGCTCCTCCATTGTCAGCCAATGCCGGAACGCTTTCAAACGCCAATCGAGCAGCCAATCCGGTTCGTGCTTCTTGGCGGAGATGAGCCGAACGATGTCTTCGTTGAGTCCCATCGGCACCGATTCGCTTTCGATGTCCGTCACGAAGCCGTGCTGATATTCGCGGTTGGCAAGTTCCTGAATGGTACTGGTCGCAGTCGTCATCGTCTTCCCTGGGTTCGAGATTCCAAGCGGAATAATCCCCTTATTCGCGGGCGGCCGATCCAAGTGTGAGCAGTTCGCTCGGCAGGTCGAGAGATTCGGCGTGCAAGCGTTCGGCGATGCGGCCTTGGCTTTGCAGCAGGTCGGCGAGGGTGATGCGGTCGAGGATGTGCCGCATCCAGTTTTCCAGAGTCTGCCAGATGACGCGGAGGGTGCAGCCATCGCTGTGAATGCAGGCGCCCTCGCTGTCGGGACTGGCGTGGCTCGTGCAATAACCGGGCTCCTCGAAGAGCGGTTCGCCCAGCGCCCGCATGACTTCGCCCAGCCGCATCTCGGCGGCTGGCCGCGTCAAGTGATAGCCGCCGGTTCGACCGCGCACACTGCTGATTAAACCCGCCTGCCGCAGCACGGATAACAGCTTGGCAACGTACGGCGGGGACAGTTTCTCGGACTCCGCGATCTCCGGGATGGTGGGCGCTTCTCCCGCGCCGGCTCGCGCCAAACGCAGCAGACACCGCAAGCCGTATTCTTCTTGGGCCGTGATCTTCATACCGTCCTCCCGCGCCGCCCGACGCTATCACACCTTCATTGTACTAATCCATACTTTTCTGTCAAGAATATACTTAACTACTTTCCCCATCGGCCTTTGCTTCGATTCATCCCTTCTCTTCATTTAGCGCCGCCGCTGCCGTTTCGTCAGGTAAATGCCCAACGCCCGATCAACCGGTTCATCCGTCCGCATGAGGTGGTAATCGACCTGAGAGCGTCCGGCCGCCTCGCGCAGTTCCTTGCAAAAGTGCTGGAAGTTTTGCAGATATTCCTTGCGCAGTTTATTCGGATCGACGAGCAGTTTGTGGCCGATCGCTTCCAGACTGCGGAATTGTGTCCATTTCTTGAAGGGAAACTCGATCTCTTCGGGTGCCAGGATGTGGAACAGCAGCACCTCGTGCCGGCGATGGCGAAAGTGTTGCAAGGCCCGCAACAGCGGTTCGACTTGCTCGAAACAGTCCGACAGGATGACGACGAGTCCGCGCTGCTTGATCTGCTCGGCCGTCTGATGCCACAAGGGCGCCAGCGCCGTTTCACCGCCCGGTTGTGTTTGCTCCAGCGCGTGCAGAACGTGCAGCAGATGTTTGGAGTTGGCTCGCGGCGCGATCAGCCGGCGAATGTGCGTGTCGTGCGTCGCTAAGCCGACCGCATCGCGCTGATGCAGCATCAAATACGCCAAGGACGCCGCGATGTACTGAGCATACTGAAATTTGCCGGCGTGCTTGCCCTTGTAGGCCATGCTGCCGGAAGCATCGACGAGCAGATGCGCCTTGAGGTTCGTCTCCTCTTCGTACTCTTTGATGTAATAGCGATCCGTTTTGCCGTAAGCGCGCCAATCGATGTGGCGAATCTCGTCGCCGGGATAATACTGGCGATGCTCGGCGAACTCGACAGAAAAACCTTTGTAGGGACTTTTGTGAACGCCGGTGAGGAAACCTTCGACGAGATTGCGCGCACTAGAGTCAGATGGCCATACTTGGCCAAGGAAGTCGGATCAAAGGAGATCGCCGAATTAGGCACGAACAACACTCCCTACACAATTCACCACGGAACACACGGAACACACGGAAAAAGACAAAAAGGAAAAGAGGAGAGGAGTCCGTCACCGTCCAATTATTCCCAAACCTTTAATTAAGATTTGGTTTGTCTTTTTCCGTGTGTTCCGTGTATTCCGTGGTGAACTGATTTTTGCATCAGGCGCGTTTGACTTTCGCCGCCGCTTCTTCCTGCGGCAAGGGGATCGTTTCGATCAAGCGCTGCACGATTTGATCCGTGGTGATTCCCTCGGCGTCGGCGTTGAACGTCGTTACCAGGCGATGACGCAGCACCGGATAGGCGACGGCGCGGATGTCTTCGGTGGTGACGTGCAGCCGACCGTGTAGGATGGCGCGGGCCTTGCCGCCGAGAATCATGTACTGGCAGGCGCGCGGACCCGCCCCCCAACTCAACAACTCCGGCACAAACTTCGGCACTCCCGTCTCTCTTGGCCGCGTCGCGCGCACCAGATCGGCAACATAGGCGAAAATGTGTTCGGCTGCCACCACTTGCCGCACCACTTCCTGCAAACGCTGAATCTGCTCGCCGTCCAGTTGCGCTTGCAGTTCGACGTGCTGCGTGCTGGTCGTTCGTTTCATAATCTCCATCTCCTCGGTTCGGCTGGGATAGCCGACCTTGATGTTAAACATGAAACGATCGAGTTGCGCTTCGGGCAGCGGATAGGTGCCTTCCTGCTCGATGGGGTTCTGCGTGGCTAAAACAAAGAACGGCTCCGGCAGATGATACGTCTGCGTCCCGGCGGTGACGTGGTGTTCCTGCATCGCTTCGAGCAAGGCGGCCTGCGTCTTGGGCGGCGTGCGGTTGATCTCGTCGGCGAGGACCATGTTGGCGAAGATCGGGCCGGGCAGGAAGACGAATTTTCGCCGTCCCGTCTCCGCATCGTCCTGCAAAATGTCGGTGCCGGTGATGTCGGCCGGCATCAGATCCGGCGTGAACTGAATGCGCTTGAACGAGAGATGCAGGATCTTCGATACCGTGCTAACCAGCAGCGTTTTGGCCAAGCCGGGCACGCCGACCAACAGGCAATGCCCGCGGCTGAATAGAGCCATGAGCAGCTGTTCGACCACTTCATTTTGGCCGACGATGACGCGGCTGATCTGTTCGCTCATTTGCCGATAGGCGGACGACAACTGGCGCACGATGTCGGCTTCGTTGGCGGCGGGATCGAGCATGGCTGCGCTTTCGTGAGGGGTCAATTGTTGCCATTGAGCAAGCTGCGTTGCAGAACTTCGCGGGCACGGTCGAAGGTGGGCTGCCAGGCGATCTCCGGCGAGCCGTTCGCCAGGCAATCGCGGAGTTTTTCGAGTGTATTTCGCGCCATGTGCGGACACTTGTTGCAGGCGCAGGTGATTCCCGGCACCGGATGATAACGGTGCTGCGGGAACTTGCTCTGCATCTGCCACATCATGTTCGCCTCGGTGGCCACGAGGAAATCGGTCGGCTCCTTGTAGGTCGCCAGATGCTTGAGCATGGCTTCGGTGCCGCCGATGAAATCGCTGTGTTCGCGGACGTTCGCCGGGCACTCCGGATGAGCCAACGCGATCGCTTTGGGCAATTTACGCTTCATCGCCAGCAGATCGCCGACGCTGAAAATCTCATGGACGATGCAGCCGCCGTCCCAGAGGATCATTTTGCGTCCGGTGACTTCTTGCAGATATTGGCCGAGATGCCGATCCGGCACAAACAGGATTTCGTATTCAGCCGGCACACGGCGAACGATGGACTCGGCGTTGCCGGAAGTGACGACCCAATCGGACAGGGCTTTGACGGCGGCGGTGCTGTTGATGTAGGTAACGGTCTGAAAGCGCCGGCCATTGATACGCAGCATTTCCTGATAGCGCCAGCTTGTCGGCGGGACAACTCTCGGCCAAACTACACCCCGCTTGCAGATCCGGCAGCAAAACGCGCTTGTCGGGATTGAGGATCTTCGCCGTCTCGGCCATGAAATGCACGCCGCAGAAAACGATGGTCGAGGTAGTGACTTTCGTGGCTTCGCGGGCAAGTTTCAGACTGTCGCCGGTGAAGTCGGCCAATTCCTGGATTTCGCCGTCCTGATAGTAGTGAGCGAGAATCGTGGCGTTATGGCGTGTTTTGAGGTCGCGGATTTCGTCGAGTAGATCGAGCATGAAAGGAGTCCTTGTTTTTCCTGTGGCGGAGGACAAACCCACATCCAGCTTTTCAGACGGCCTTGCGTCTCTCTCCTTTCATTCTATACGATGGTGGGCATCTCGCCTACGGAGGAGTCCCGTCATGCGGCGTTCTCGTCTCTCCGCGATCATGGCTGTGCTGATTTTTTCATCGACGGCGAGCGCTGCCGTGGATTTGGCGAAGATTGAACGCCACATCCTGAAGGAGCCAGCGTATCGGTCCAAGCCGAAATACTGTTTGCTCGTCCTCGGTCCAGAGGCGAAGACGCGCGTTTGGCTGGTACAGGATGGCGAGACGCTGTATGTTGATCGCAATGGCAACGGTGATCTGACCGAGCCGAACGAAAAAGTCACCGCCGATAAGAGCGAAGAAGCCAAGGGGTTCGATTACCTCTTCAAGGCCGGCGACCTTCCCGATGGGGAGCGCCTGCACAAAGAATTGACCCTCCAAGTTTATAAGATCGATCACTTGGCTGAACAACTGGATGATGTCAAGCGACTGCTGAAGAAAAACCCCGCCGCACACGGCTATCTTCTCTCTCTGGAAGTAGAGATGCCTGGCCGCAAGGGAGCCGCGACGGGAGGACGGGTCCAGCAGCGTTCCTTCTTCATTGATAGCACCGGGGTCTTGCAATTCGCCGAACGTCCACAAGATGCGCCGATTCTGCACTTCGGCGGCCCGTGGCAAGTGACGTTGTTCGGCAGGCAGCAATTGACGATCGACCGCGGGGCGGACGTAATTCTCGGCGTCGGCTCGCCCGGTGTTGGAGCCGGTACGTTTACCTGGATCAACTACGAGAACGTCATCCCCACCGATAAATATCCGACTCTGGATGTCGTTTATCCCTCGAAACATCCGGGCGATCCACCGCTGCGGGAACATTATGAGTTGAAGCAGCGTTGCTGAGGGGCTAACCTGCACGGCCCGGTTCGGGCTCCGCAGATGGTCGGTACGGGTAATGCTAAGGTCACGATCGCTTTCGAGAGTTGGACGGATGGCGCGCGTTGCGTCAACGCATCACGAAATTCCCATCGTCGCCCCTCGTCCGAGCAATCTCAAGCTGGAGGCCGTCTCCGCGCGGCTGAAGGGCGAATTTATCCATCCCAATGAGAGTGGCAGATTGATCGACCTTGCCTTCTCGCCGGATGGCAAGCGTCTCATTGCCAGCAATTACCCCGGCGGCGTGGCCGCGCTCTGGAACGTGGCTGACGGTAAGCGGCTGACTACTATTGAAATGGGGCGTCACACTCGTTTTTTCCTCGCGCCGGATTGGCAAATCCTCTATTCACCTCGTGAAAATCACAAATCCGAACGGATCGAGCAAGACGGCAAGCGGATGATTCGCTGGACCTTCGACGGCGACATCCGCGCCTGGAGTTTGAATGATGGCAAGTTGATACGGACCTATAAGCATGAGCCGCCGCGCGGCATGCGGTGGATGAAATTCTCTCCGGATGGCACGAAATTCCTCACGGACGATTCGTTTTCGGGCACGTCTGAGGGCGTCGGCAAGGTCGCCGCCAGCTTGTGGGATGTGAAGACAGGCGCCTATCGGACCTTTGAGGGGCTGAGAGGCTATGGTGTCTTCTCGCCGGATGGGAAAATCGTGGCGCTCTCCGCTCAAGATCCGAAGTGCCACTGCCATGCGTTGAAGTTGATCGATGTCGCTACCGGCCGCGAAAAATGCTCGATCCCCATCGCGGACAAGAACGCCACAGCGTTCGCCGATTTATTCTCGCGGGATGGCCGATTGCTTTTCGGGACAGTGCGCGTCTCCGAGCATAGCAAGCAAGGGAACAAGCTGCGTTGTCAGTTGAAATGGTGGGATACCGCTGTAGGCCGCGAAGTCGCTTCGTTCGATTGCGAACCGAATGACAACGCCTCTTTCGCCGCCTTGTCTCCGAACGGGCACACTCTCGTCGCTCTCAACTGGGAAGGCGAGAAACGGAAACTGTCGCTGTTCAATGTGCGAGAGAAGCGCTTGGAATGGACGATCCGCGTTGCCGAGAAAAGCGAGGAGCGACAGCCGAACGTATCCAGTCCAATCTTCAGTCCCGATGGCAAATGGATCGCGGTTGTCGCGCAGATGATGCCGGAGAAATGGCACGGCGAGGATTTGGATCCGCGCGATATGCCTCAGTCGCATATCCTGCTGATCGAGACGGCCGCCGGAGAAATCCGCGAAACGATAGTCTCACCGCCAAGTTTCGCCGGTTCGGCGTGTTTCAGTCCCGATGGCCGAACGCTGGCCACGGACGGCCACGGCCGCGTTTTGCTGTGGGACATGACAAAAATGCCTGCCCTGACAAGTCGATAATCTGAGCCGCGACCGTAAGGGAGCGGAGGAAGCAACCGCTCCCTTACGGTCGCGACTCCGCAACTCGCCGTATCTGCAAATGCTCCTGCCCCAGCGCCTTCTGCAATTGTATCGGCCAGTCCCACGCCTTGGCCTCGGCATCGTCCTTGACGTAGAGCCGCACCTTGCGCGGAAAGGCCAGCGCCACGGCCTGCGGCATGTCGAGAACGCGCAGCACATTGAGGAAGATCGGTCCCTGCCGGTGCGATGCCGGCGGATGCCACAAGTCCAGACGCGCCACGTCCGGCTCGAACAGCGACGCATACAGCGCGATGCCGGCCATGTCGTTCTTACCTTGCAGCCATAGCGGCACATCCTTGAGATCGGGTATTGTGCGCAGACACGCCAGGGCGCGGCGCACGTCCCAAACGCGCTGACCGTCGAGTGTTTGGCCGAGCAGGGCGAAACGACGGCCGATCTGGTGTCCGGCGGGTTTGCCGTCGAAGCGGCTGGCTTCCGACCAGCGCGTCGGGCCGATGCCGCGCGGCGTCACCGCGGCGAAGGCCCACTTGTGCGCTTGCAGCATCTTCACGTTCTGAGCGAACCGCGCCGCATCCTGCTTCGGCTCGGTCGTCAGTTGCAGCGCCTCCTTGAAAGCAGGACCGAGATCGCTTATCCATTCCGACCAGCCGGGTTCATCGAGCGCATTGAGGACAACGAGAGTCGGCTTATCGACTTTGTCGGCGGTCATCAACCACAAACGCAATTCAACCTGATCCTCGCTGACGAAATCGTAGGCGCGCAACCGCAGTCCGCCGTGCTGGACATCGTGGGCGGGGCGCGCGTTCAATGGCGGCGGAGGGTCCGGCCAGTTGCGAAACACACGGCTTCGCAGTTCCTCTCGCAATTCGGGAGCGCGGCCCTGCCACCACTCGTGCGCCACGGTCGGCGATTGCGGTAACTCTATCTTCGCCGCCTTAACGAACGATTCGTGAATCGTGGCGTTGATCGCATCGGCCGGCAGATGATCGAATACCTTGAGTTGCTGCGGTGTAAATGGAGGCGTATCCCAGTCCGATACGTCGCCTTTGCCGTCGCGGAGCCAACGGTTCAGCCAGCGATAGGTTCCCAGCCGTAATTCCGGCGTGTCCTTGTGCGGTCCCTTCGTCTCCAGAAGTTGGAAGCGGTCGGCCGTGCCGTACAGTTCGTAAATGTGCCGCACCTTGTCGGCGAGACGGCGATAGCCGGCGACGGGGAAAATGTCGTCGGCGTCGCTGTTGCCCAGAAGCAACGGCCGCGGCGCGCAAAGAGCCATGACACGGCCAAAATCCCAGCGATACGTGTTGACGAAATACATGCAATCGCAGTGACCGGAGATGACGCCGTCGCGCAGACGCGGTGCTACGCCCTCGATGACGTGCGAATACAGATCGGTGATGCCGGCCACCGGCACGATGCACTGCGGCCGATCGTCGGCGGCGGCCAGCCACCACGACGTTGCTCCGCCGCCGCTGCGGCCGGTGACGCTGAGCCGCTTGCCATCTACTTCCTTGCGCGTCTGCAAATAATCGAGAGCCCGCATGGCGTTCCAGCACTCGACGCCGGCCGGCGTGTAGCCCAACGCTTGCCACCACCACATGCCGCGCGAGTAGGTGCCGTGATGCTCACCGGGAATCTCGCCCAACTCCAGCGTGTCCAGGATCAGGCAAACGAAGCCATGCTCCGCCAACCACGGGCCGTAACGCTGATAGAAAACCTTGCTGCCGTAGGACACCTTGTCCACAACGACGTTGCCGTGGCCGCAGACGTACAGCACGGCCGGCGCCGGCAGCTTGGCACGCTTGGGAATGTACAGATTCGCCGTGACGTACAGGCCGGGACTCGATTGAAAATGCAGTTTCTCCACGGTGAACGAATCCATCTCGATCTTGCCGGTGACGGTGGCGTGCAGATCGGTGCGCGGCGGCAGCGGCCAGAGGCCGATCATGTCGAGAAATTGACGGCGAAACTCCGGCCGTTTCTTTTCCCAGTCGGCGCGTCTTGATGTCGGCGAGATCGGCGTCGGCGATGCGTTTCACTTGGGCGCGGAAATAGCCGTCGCGCAGACGGTCGCCGCGCGCGGTTTGCGTCGAATGTTCCTCCGCGCAGAGGAAGAGCGATGAAGACGAACAGGATGGCGATAGGGAAAGGCCAATGCGGCATGGATGCACCTCTCGGTCAAATTAAAGAGGCGATGTCTTTATTCCCGGCGATTTTGCCAATAGTTCGGACGGCGGCGCGAGTGCGCGACGGCGACTACAAGCACTTCCGCGGTTCGCACTTCATAGAAGATGAGATAGGGAAATCGCTGGAGGACGTAACGACGTACTTCGCGGTTGGCATCGTTGGTTTGAATGCGTGAGAAGGCTTGCGGTTGCCGTTCGATGCTCTCTAGGGCGTGGGCGAGCGCGTCCAGGAACTGTTGGCCTAGCCCATTCTGCCGCTCGTCGTACCAACGGGCGGCCTCCTGAGCTTCAGCCTCGGCTTCATCAAGGAGGCGTACGGTCATGGGGAGGACTTCCGCGCTAACGATTGCCGCATCCGAGCGATCGCTTCGCGCCAATCGCTCGCCTGAAATTCGCCCCGTTCAATCCGGGTGAGACGACTCTCCAATTCCGCTGCCCAGGCCGCTTCGCTGTCCTCGTCGAAGCCATCCTCTTCGAGACTGAGCAGAAGCTGGTGTGCCAGAGCCGCACGTTCACTCGGCGACATTTCAAAAGCGATAGCCAGCCAATCGTTCATTGCACTCATAGCAGTCGCCCTCCACCCGGCAGCTAACGCTGCCGGATAGTCATTTTGAACTCCAGAATGACGTTTTTCTTCCTGGTCCGCAAGCCCAAAGATCCAGGCGGAAAGAAAAGCTGGGAACGGCGATGCGCGGAAGTATAATCCAAGAAGACGCAACAAGAACCCTTGAGATGCTTTCCATGAATCCTCATTACACCATCCGCGACACGTCGCGCATTTTTAGTCCCGCCTTGCTTTTCTACAAGGATCTGATCCACAACAACATTGCTCGCGCCATCGATTTGGCCGGCGGCTCCGAGCGGCTGCGGCCGCACGTCAAGACGCATAAGACGCCGGAGATCGTCCGCATGGAAATGGAGGCGGGCATCCGCAAACACAAGTGCGCCACCATCGCCGAGGCGGAGATGGTCGCTTCGTGCGGCGTCCCAGATGTGCTGATCGCCTATCCGCTGGTCGGACCCAATTGCGGACGGTTGGCGCGGTTGATGCGGACTTATTCGCAATGTCGTTTCGCCGCCCTCGCTGATCATCCGGCGGGCATCATGGCGCTATCGCAGGCGCTCGGCGCCGAGGGTCTGCAAGTGGATGTGTTGCTCGACATCGACGTGGGCCAGCATCGCACCGGCGTCGCACCCGGCAATGAAGCCGTCGAGCTGTACGAGATGATCCACCGTTCGCCGGGCCTGCGCGGCGGCGGACTGCACGTTTACGATGGGCACAATCGCCAAGAAAACTTCGTCGAACGGCAGAGCGCCGTACAGACACAGCTGCAACCCGTCTTCAAGTTAAGAGAGATGCTGATGCAGAAGGGGCTGCCGGTGCCGCGTTTCGTCGTCGGCGGAACACCGACCTTCCCATTACACGCTCGGCTGGACGTGCCCGGCCTGGAATGCTCGCCGGGCACGATGATTTTGCACGATCACGGTTACGGCAGCCGTTTCCCCGATGTCGTTGGCTTCACACCCGCCGCTCTGCTTTTGACGCGCGTCATCAGCCGGCCGACGCCAACGCGGCTGACGCTCGATCTCGGTTACAAGGCCGTGTCCAGCGATCCGCCGGCCGGCAAACGCTGCCTGTTGCTCGACGTGCCGGATTATCAACCGATCTTGCAGAACGAAGAGCATTTCGTCCTTGAGACCCCCGCCGCCGAGCGCTATCGGCCCGGCGATGAAATCTTCGCCATACCAACGCACGTTTGTCCAACGGTCGCGCTGCATCAGCAGGCGTATGTGATCGAGAACGAGCAGGTCACCGGAACGTGGCGGATCGCGGCGCGGGATCGGGTGTTGAGCGTTTAAGTTTGCGGTTTTCCGTATTTGGAAAACCGAAAGTACTTCAAGCGATCGTATTCCCGCGCAAGCTATACGGCACTTCCAACCCATGCGCTTCCATCAACGCGGTATCGGCCAGCACATGTCGAGCCGACCCGTCCGCTATCAGCCGGCCCTGATCCAACAAAATGACGCGCTGGCACGTTTGCAGGATCAATTCCAGATCGTGCGAGGCAATGATCCGCGTTCCGGCGAGCGTGTGCAACAACTGGATCAACTCGCGCCGGCCGCGCGGATCGAGATACATCGACGGCTCATCGAGCAGCAAGATGCTTGGCCGCATCGCCAGCACGCCGGCCAGAGCGACACGCCGCTTCTCGCCGCCCGACAAGTGAAACGGAACGCGCTCCTCCATGCCGGTCAGCCCGACGCGCTCTCAGCGCCTCGGCGACTCGTTTTCGTACTTCATCAGGAGGCAATTCGAGATTGAGCGGGCCGAAGGCGACATCGTCGAACACGGTGGCGTTGAAGAGTTGATCGTCACTGTTTTGAAAAACGATGCCGACCTGAGCCGGTAGCCGCCGGCGCTGAGCCGGATCGCGCGGGTCCAAACCGCCAACCTGAAGCAGCGTTGCCCGAGCTTTGAGGACGCCGCTGAGGCACAAAAAAAGACTGGTTTTGCCGGCGCCGTTGGGTCCGACTAGGCCGATGCTCTCGCCGGAGGCTACGTCGAAGGAGATGCCGGCGAGGGCGGATGCTCCATCCGGGTAGGTGAAGGTCAGATCGCGCACCTGAATGACGAGGTCGGCGGACACGGAGATCACCCGGAGAAGCGAGGCAACCAGTCCCACACGGCCAGCGCCGCCGCGCTGGCGGCGATAACGAGGAACGCCGCAACATCGGCGGGGCGCGTGGTAAACTCCTTCAGCGAGCGGAATTGTCCGTCGAAACCGCGGCAGCGCAGGGCATGGCCGACGCGCTCGGCGCGCTCGGAGCCGCGCACCAACAGAGTGCCGGCGACGTGGCCGGCAGTGCGGTAGCTGTGACGGCTGAGGCGATTGCGGTGGCCGCGCACGCGCAGAGCGATCCGCAAACGGCGCAGCTCATCGGCCAAGACGAAAACATAACGATAGGTGAGCAGACTGAGTTGCACGAGCAGGGCGGGTATCCGCAGAGAATGAGCGGCCTTGAAGGTAGTCTCCAGGGGAGCGGTCGCCTGGACAGTCAGAAAGAGCGTGACGAGTGCGACCGCCTTGGCGGCCAGAAGAAGAGCGACCTCGACACCGTGCCAGGAGAAGCGCATCGGGCCGCACGTCCAGCCGGGTCCATCGTCGGCGAGGAGCCAAGGCAAAGGCAAGGTGAACAGCGCGAGAAATAGGGCGGCCGCGCCGAGACGTTGCAGAAACCAGCGCGGCGGCAGCCGCGCCAACAAAGCAAGCATCAGAGCAGAGGCCAAGGCGACGGCGGCGCTGCGGAGCGTATGAAGCGTGGCCACGACGGCGGCGGCAAACAACAGAGCCGCCAACTTCCAGCGCGGATCGAGACGGCTCAAAAACGACCGCGTCGGCGGCGGTACGGAGAAGGCCAACGTCATCGAGGTTCCTTGCGGCAAGGCAAAGCCCCCGCCGCTACCGGCGGGGACCGCGTAGGAGAATCGATCTCGGCTCGAAAGCAAGCCGCGAGCGATCAATACTTCGAGGGCGGCGTCTTGCTGCGCGACATCTCGGTCTTCAGCTCGTTCTCGGCTTCCAACCAGTCGAGCATCTCCGTTCCTTGCGGCCGGCCGCGCTTGACCCACTTTTCGTAGGCGCGCATGGCGATCTTCTCTTGCGAGATCGTCATCGGAGGCGTGTTGGTTGGCTGAGTCAGAGGCGGAGTCACAACGCGAGACATAATAGTCCCTCCTGGAAAGTTGACCGGACAATAGTCCCGAACACGATCGAAGTATTTCATCAGATCGGCGATGGTTTCGCAAGTTTTTTTCCCTCCTGGTTTCCACGCTTGCGAAAGGGCGGATGATTCCGTTCGCGCCCGCCTTGACAATTCGCCCGTGCGTACCCCACAATTTCTGTACGGTTCTCCGACCAACCCTCTATCGCTCTCACGGACTCCGGCATGGCCTTGACTCCTTCGCATCGTCCGACGCGCGAATGGCCTCTTTTGCTGTTGGCTCTCGCTCTGGTTTGCGCCATCTGTATTCCACTGTGGCAATGGTCGGCCGGCAAGGGCGACTCCGCGAACGATTGGTCGAAGTGGACGCCCGAACGTCTGAGCCGCTTGCTCCTTGGTCCGGAGCAGATCGCCAGTTATTGTTGTTTCGTTTGGGCCGCCTTCATTCTGCTGGGCCGTTATCTCGAAGTGCGCCGCCAACGCCGCGCCTTCGGTTTGGAGTTGTTGTCCACCGATGTCGGCGTGTGCATTTTGCCGGAGGACGCTCGGCTGTTGCAGCGGCGCGTCGAGCAGCGGGCGGCGCGCGGCGGACCCTTCATCTTGGCCAACATGATCCGCCTGGCTCTGAGCAAGTACGCCGTCAGCCGTTCCGGCCGCGATGTCAGCGACACGGTGCGCACCCAAGCCGATGTCGATCTGGGGAGATTGGTGTCGAGCATGGCGACGGTGCATTATTTGGCCTGGGCGATTCCGGCGATTGGTTTTCTTGGCACGGTGCGCGGCTTGGCCACCAGCCTGACGCTGGGCGGACAGACCGGCCTGGAGATGAATAAATTCATCGCCGATGCCACGCGCCATCTCAACTTCGCTTTCGATTGTACGCTCGTGGCCTTAGCTTTGAGTTTGGTTGTCATGTTTCTGCTCCATTCGGTGCAGCGCGATGAGGAAGCGCTGGTCATCGATTGCCAGCAGTATTGTCTGGAACATTTGGTCACGCGCTTGTACGAACTGGAACCGGAAGAAAATGCGGAAGTGCGAATGCCGAATTAATGTTTAGCCGCATCTCAGAGGAATCAGTCGAGTAAAGGAGGACAATCGTGGAGGCGACTATTCTCGATGCCAAAGCGAGGAGGAGTTGCGAAAACTACTATCCAAACGGGTACCTCGGAGGTTTGCCATGACTGAAACGGTGCGTGACTTGTTGCGGGCATTCGACGCCCTTCCCCCAGCCGAGCAAAACCAAATGGCGGTTGAAATCTTGCGTCGCTGCACTCCTAATGAGGGCTTGGCCGATACGGCTCTGGACGAGTTGGCGACCGAGTTGTTCCGCAGCTACGACGCCGAGGAGGATGCTCGTGCCGCATCCTAACCGCGGCGAGATCTGGCTGGCCGATTTGGGCATTGCCGCCAAAATCCGCCCCTGCATGGTACTGAGCATACCACCTGATCCACAGGATCGCGTTCTGGTAACGGTGGTGCCTCACACAACGAGCGTTCAAGGGACGCGCTTCGAGGTTGCGCTGCCCAAGTCGTTCCTCAAGGCCGGGGCGTTCGATGCCCAAGGATTGGCTACGGTTGCCCGCCCGCGCCTGTTGCGCAAACTTGGCGATTTGCAGCCAGCCGAGTTGGTCTTGATCGAAGGGGCCGTCAAGCGTTGGTTGGGATTGTAACGGGTACTCGAACTGTGTCGGATGGGGTGCCTTTGGAGATCGCATCATGACCCTGATCGGCCTGGACCTCAATGCCACGCGCGCTCGGGCGATTCAAGGGGAGGATCGCGGGTCCGGCCCGCACATGCCGCTCGCTCTGCCTCTGGACGGCAACGAACGCGAGTTGCCGTTGGCGGTGAGCCTGGAGGAACGTCAACCGCGCGTCGGCCGGGCCGGCGCCGCGCTGTGCCGCCGTTCGCCGCATTTGGCCTGTGTGGATTTTCTGCCTTATCTCGGCGATGAGCGTATCTGGGACGGCGGCCGTCAGCGGCTCGACGCCGCTGGGGCGTTCGCTCTAGTCTGCGAACAATTGCAACGGCGGATTGGCCGGGCCGAAGGTGTGACCGTGGCTTTGCCGGCGTATCTCAGCGCGGCGCAGGCGGCGTTGTTGGCGAACGTGGCAGGGCGGGCGCGCTGGCGTCTGCTCGGCTCCGTGCCGGCGCCTGTCGCTGTCGCCTTGGCCGCACACGAACATCTGCCCTGGTCGGGATTGGCTGTCGTCGTCGATGTCGATGGTCATGCGCTGACGCTATCCGCCGTGGCCGTGCGTGATGACGTAGCGCAGCTGCCGCACACGCACGCCGTTGCCCAGCTGGGGCGCGGCGTCTGGTTGTGTCGGCTGCTCGATGGCGCCGCCCTGCGCTGTGTTCGTCTCAGCCGCCGCGATCCGCGCGAGTCTGCTGAGACCGAGCAGACGCTCTTCGATCAACTCGCCGCCGTGCTGGACAGCCGCAGCGGCGACGAGCCGGCCGACATGGTGCTTCAGACGCCGCACTGGTATCAGCATTTGAAATTCGCGCCGGCCGAACTGTCGGCGTTCTGCGCTCCGCTGCTACGGCGCACGCTCGCCGAGATGCAGCATTTCCTGACCGCGATCAGTTCGCTGGGTCCGGTCGGCGCCGTGCTAATGACCGGCTCCGCCGCTCGTCTGCCGGGCTTGGCGGAGGCGGTCGAGGAACTGATTCTTCAGCCCGAAACCGAGCCGCCGGCCGATGCGGATAACGCTGACTTCGGCGAAGACTTGATCGAGGAAAACATTCACTCGGCGCGCGTCCACATTCTCGACGATGACGCCGTAGCCCGCGCCGCCTTCGATCTCGCCGTGCGTCAACACCGCGGCGACCTGCCGCGCGGCCATCTCGATGACGCCGCCTTGCCGGGCAGCGCCGCCGACGCCGCCGCCGATCGCGGCCCCGCGCGTCTGCACTATCGCGGCGAGGATCATCTGTTGGCCGCCCCGCTGTTCGCGCTCGGCCGCGATCCCGCCTGTCATCTCGTCTTCGAGACCGAACGGTATCCGACCGTTTCCGCCCGTCACTGCGAAATCGTGCTGTCGCGCGGCGTCTATCTGTTGCGCGACCGCAGCCGGCACGGTACGCTGGTCAACGATTGCCTGGTGACGCAACCGACAGCCCTGCATTCGGGCGATTGGATTCGTCTTGGTCCCGATGGCCCCCTGCTGCGCTTCCTCGGTCAAGAGGGCGGCCAACGTCCGCTGATGACGATAGCGTAAATGGCGAAGGATTATCCCATGCGTGTCCGCCATCGCATCCCCTCGATTTTCAACTTGTCCATGGTGGACGTGATGTGCTCGCGCTGGGCTGCGTCATTCTGCTTTGGTTGATTAATCTGCGTGAGGCCAAGCATCACGAAGAGAGCGCCGAGGAGCAGCATCGCCAGATCTCCGCCCAGTTGATTGACATCCGTGCCGAGCGCGATGAGGCCATCACCCTGCGAACGCAATTGCAATCGCGGATTGAGGCAGTCCTGGAAGAGAAAAGCGATCTGCAAAAGCAGTTGAATGCGAAACGAGCCGAAGCGGCGGATCTGTCTCGGCGACTGAAAATGTCCGGCCAGCGCGTCGTCTCTCTGGAGAAGGATCTGCGCGAGCGCATGAAACGCCACGAGATCGAGACCGCGCGCGGCGACGAGTTAGCGAGCAAATTGAAGGACGCCGCCGGCCGTGTCGCCGCGCTGGAAAAAGATCTGCGCCTCAGCGAGAAACGCGGCGACAAGTCGGCGGCGCGCAGTCGAGAATTGGCGGAAATGCTGTCGGCGGCGCGGATGCGTTTGAAAGATCTGCAATCGACAGCGAACCTCGTGCCGGGACTGCGCCCGACCTGAAGGAAGCACGCGAGCAGTATGCCGCCGAGAAGGCGCTGGCCAGCGCCCTGGAAAAAGAGGTCGCCAAACGGATGCGCGATCTCAAGGATACGGACAAGAACCTGGACCGCTTGCAGGCATCGCGGCGTTCGCTGGAGCGCGACATCGAAAACCGCGATAAGGAACTGGCTCTGGCGCGGCGCAGCTTGGCGGCGCTGCGCGAAGAGAAGAAGACGTTGGAGAACGCGGCGGCGCGGGTACGATCGGCGGCGGAAAATCGCTTCGCCGGCATCGCGCTGACCGGCCGTCGCGTCCTCTTCCTCGTCGATATGTCCGGCAGTATGGATCTCGTGGACGAAAACACCAAGGCGCCGACGAAATGGACCGATGTGCGCAACACCGTCGCCCGTCTGATGGGCAGCCTGCCGGATCTGAGCAAGTATCAGGTGATCGTCTTCGCCGAGAAGGCGGCATTTCTGTTCGAGGGCGAGGAGGACTGGCTGGACTTCGACGCCCGTTCGAGTCTGGAGCGGGTGCGGAACGGTTTGGCGAAAATCGCGCCCAAGGGCGGCACCAATATGTACGCCGCTCTGCAAACAGCTTTTCGCTTGCGTGCCAAGGGAATGGACACGATTTATCTGCTCTCCGATGGTCTGCCCAATCTCGGTGAAGGTGTCAGTGCCGACGCCTTGAACGCGCTCAAGGAAGTGGAGCGCAACGACCTACTCGCTCGCCACATTCGCAGGACACTGCAAAGCGACTGGAATCGTCTTCTTCCCGGCCAGCCGCGCGTGCGCATCAACACGATTGGCTTTTTCTACGAAAGTCCCGACGTGGGCGCGTTCCTGTGGGCGCTGTGCGCGAGAATGACGGCAGCTTCGTCGGCATGAGCAAGCCGTGATCGAACAGCAGCTTGTATTACTCACGGCCAACAATCTTCTTCAAGCATGAGCAAAAGGGCACGTTTTCCCAGCTACGTCCACTTCAGCCCCGGTAAACCCTTTGCTACCTACTCCATCGTTTTTTTCTCCGCTACCAAGCTACCGTCGCAACCTCGATTTTATTACACTCAAACCACTTCGCCCCCCAAGCCAAGTGTGGAAAGGAGCTAAACGATGTGGCGGCAAGGCGACGTGTTCATTGCTCCGGTCCCCTCTATCCCCAAAGGAGCGAAACACCGGCAAGGCGGTGTGCTGGTCGAGGGGGAACTGACGGGCCACAGTCATCGAGTGGCCGACCTGCGCACCGCCGAAGTGCTGGAGTCCGGCGACGACCTGTTCCTGCGCGTCCTGGCCGACATGACCAAGATCATCCATCAGGAGCATGGGCCGATCGAGCTTCCCCGCGGCACCTACCGCATCTGGGGCCAACGCGAATACTCGCCCGAAGCGATCCGGCGTGTCCTCGATTGACCCTTCCTTCACCAGCCAACAAAGAGAGCAGCCATGATTACGGCGAGACAATGCATGCGGAGCGGCGAGGCGCGGGAACTCATCTTGGCCGGCGAGGCGCCGGAGGGATTGCACGTCTGCGGCCGCCTGGACCTAACAAACACCGGAGCGATCGACCTGCCGCGCGGTCTGCGCTGCTATCACCTGGAACTGCGCGGCAGCGGCATCCGCGCCCTGCCCGAGGGGTTGCAAGTAGAGTACAAGTTGGATCTCCAGGACTGCCGCAGTCTGGAGGCGTTGCCGAAGGGGTTGAAGGTCGGTTCGCTGGTGCTGCGCGGTTGCACATCCTTACGGAGCCTGCCGGAAGGACTGGACATCTACTTCCTCGATCTGCAAGGCTGCGCGCGACTGGAGGGCTGGCCGCGGCGAACGCGCATCCGCATCGGCCGGCTGAACGCGAGCGGTTGCACGCGCTTGACGAGCCTACCCCGAGGTCTGCGCAGCCTTGCGCAGCTGGATATTAGCAACTGCCCCAATTTACGCGAACTGGCGGAGGGTCTGGAGATCAGTTCGTGGCTCGACATCGGCGGCAGCGGCGTAACCGGGCTGCCCGACTCGTTGGCCGAGGTGCGGCTACGCTGGCGCGGCGTGCCGGTGGACCAGCGAATCGCCTTCCGGCCGGAAACCATTACGGTCGCGGAGATCTTGGGCGAGCGCAACGCCGAGTTACGGCGCGTGCTGCTGGAGCGGTTCGGCTTCGAGCGCTTCATGGCAGAGGCGGGCGCGGCCGTCATGGATCGCGACGGCGATGCGGGCGGCGAGCGGCAACTGCTGCGTCTGAAGCTGGAGGGCGATGAAGATCTGGTATGCGTCTCGGTGAGTTGTCCCTCTACGGAACGGCGCTACCTGCTGCGCGTGCCGCCCTCGATGGAGACGTGCCGCCAAGCGGTGGCGTGGACAGCCGGTTTTGACGATCCGGAATTTTACAGGCCGCTGGTCGAGACGTGAGGCGGTTTCCGGTTAGCGACGCTTCTGCGAAGCGTCGCTAACCGTTACACGATCTCTGGGATGCGCTCCAGCACTCCCGCTCCAAACACCTCATACAGCCGCAAATAATCCAGGTGGACGTAGCCGATGTGACAACCACACGTCGCATTCGGACACGGCCGGTCATACAGAGCCTGCTCGAATCCCGCCGCGTAGAGATTGCCGATCGGTTCCTTGATGAAGTGGCAGCGCCGCATCGTGCCGTCGCCGTCCACCGCGATCACCGACGTGCCACAACGGCAGGAGCGTCCCCGACAGGGGTGATAGTGCGTGTTGATCGGGAACAGAGCGTCAATGGCCTCGAAGTGGCGCAACTCGTCGCTCGTGTAATAATTCGGGTCTCTTTTGTAGG
Source organism: uncultured Planctomycetota bacterium (assembly GCA_963835245.1). Taxonomy (GTDB): domain Bacteria; phylum Planctomycetota; class Planctomycetia; order Gemmatales; family Gemmataceae; genus JAJPHU01. Next base: position 68,728 of record CAWIEZ010000005.1, on the reverse strand, counting down.
CATTGATCCATATGTAGATGTGAGCCGGCAGTTCGCGTCGGAGGGCCGTGATCTCTTCGCGGTGTTCTTTGAGGCCGACCGCCCCGACGCTGAAACGCACGCCGCGCCGGTCAAAGTCGAGACACTTGCGAACGAATCGCTCCCGCGTCACTTCCGTCGGATGGAACGTACACCACAGGGCGAGACGCTCTTTGTCGCACTCTTCTACCCAGTCGAGCCGGCACGAGAGGTTCGTCTGGATCGCCGCGCGCGTGACGTGCGGCAGCCGCGTCAACCGCACCAGTGCCTCCTGATACCAGCGTCGGACGAGAGCCTCGCCCCAGGGAGTGAACAGGACGCTGATGCGGTCATCGCTCCGCCGCTTTACCCAGTCGGTGAAGCGTTCCAGCGCGAGACGGTCGGCGGTAAGTTCCGCGGCCGTCTCCGCATGTTTGGCGAAGGGACAGTAGGCGCAGCCGTAGTTGCAACTCGATAGTGGGCCGCGGTAGAGAATGGACAGGTTCAGCGCCATGCGTATTCCCTCATGCGATTCCGCACCGCTTCGGAGTACAGCCAGGGTCCGAGCGCGTCGGAACGCTCGACGCCTGCCTCGGTGAGGCTCAGGCGTTCCGGACCACGCCGCGCCAGTCCGAGCGGCTCCAGTTCGCTCAACGGAGGTAGGTCGTCGAAGACCTCGGTTCCGAAGCGGTTGCGGTACGCCGCCAGCGCCAGCCCCTCGCCGGAGAGCAGCGATTGAATGATGAAGCGCCGCCGTTGCTCCTCCGGTCCCAGGCGGAAACCATAGTCGGCCCGCTCAAACGCCTCGTCCGGCCGGGCGACGTAATCGGCGAGAATCTCCCGGATGCCGGGGGCACGGACGGCGTATTCGGCGGCATAGTGCAGATTCCGCGTGTAGGACCGCGCGCCGCAGCCGACACCGACCATGCCGTCCTCCTGGCAGCAGTAGACCGGCCCGTCCTCGGTCGGTGCATGGCGGGCACGGAACATGCGCATCGACACTTGCACATAGCCGGCATCGCGCAACAAATCTCGAGCCTCCCGATAGCAAGCGGGCCGGATGTCTTCTTCGTCGTGCCGAGCGTGTTCAAGGCCGGTGAGGGGCCGGACGTACAGCGGATAGAGGTACAACTCCTCCGGCCGCCAGCGCAAGGCCGAGCGAACGGACATGAGCCAACTGGCCACCGTCTGGCGCGGCAGCCCGTAGATTAGATCGAGGTTGAGTATCGGAAAGCCGGCCGACCGGAGGCGCTCCAGTGCGGCTTCGACTTCGGCTACGTTCTGCGGCCGACCCGCGGCGGCGACTTCTTCTTTGATGAAGCTCTGCACGCCGATGCTGACGCGCTTCACGCCTCGGTCGCGCAACAGAGCGAGCTTGTCTCGTTCGGCCGTCTTAGGAGACGTTTCCACGGCAACCGGAACGGCGTGCAAGTCGGCGCCCAGCGTGTGTTCGGCAATATCGAACAGTTCCGCGAGTTGGGCGGTGTCGAGAAAGGTGGGCGTGCCGCCGCCGATTGCCACGCGGGCGAAGCGGGCCTCGCCAACGGCATAGCGAACGCGCACGGCCTGACGCCGCAGGGCCGCCAGGTAGGCATCCGCCAGACCCTCTTTTGGCCGTGTCAGCGTGAAGAGGTTGCAGAAGCCACAACGCATCTCGCAGAACGGTACGTGCAGATAAAGGAAGAGGGCGTCGCGGCGCTCATCCGCCCAGGCTTGTCGCAAGGGCACCGGCGGACGAAGCGGGCGGTAAGCGGTCTTGTGGGGGTAGGCGTAGGTGTACCCCACATAAGCAGGCTCGGCGAGCAACGAGGCGAGCGGCGTCACGGCACGACCTCCGGCAGCAAGAACTCGGCGTAGGGCACCGTCCAGACGACGGGATGGCCGAGGCGGTGGCCGTGGTAGCCATCTTCGCCGTAGGCGGTGCCGTGGTCGGAACAGAGGATGCACAGCAAGGGGGCACACCGGCGCATGGCCGCGAATAGCGCGGCAGGTGCCGATCGACGTAAGCCAGCGCGGCGACCTGCGTGGCCGGCGAGTCCACCGCCGCGCCTTCCACAAAAATACAATTGGGCTGATGGATGGCGGAGATATTGAGGAAAAGAAACACACGCTTATGACGGGACAATCGGCCGAGCCTATCCTCCGCCAAGGCGATTTGGTTTTCCGTGGAGTGAGGATCGGTCACGCCCAATTCGGGCCGCCAATGGCTCTCGGCGAACAGTCCCGGCAGCACGCCGCCGAGAGGACTGAGCTTGTTGAAGAAGCCGACGCCGCCGATGCAGACGGTGTGATAGCCGCGGCCGGCCAGGCCCGTGACGATGTTCGGGGCGTCGAAGACGCAGGTCTGCTCCGTGGTGGTTTCACTGCCCGGAAAGCGAACGGCGAAAAGGCGCGGATGTTTGCCGGGTCGGGCCGGCGTCGGCAGGAAGCCGGCGAAGAACGCCTGATGGGCGGCGTAGGTGAAGTTGCCGGGGGAGTGCCGTCTCTCCCAGCGCCCGCCGGGCAGCACGGCCGCGAGGTTCGGCGTGCGGCCCTGGCGCAGCGCCTCCTGAGCCACGTCATAACGGAGTGTGTCCAGCGTGACAAACAGGATGTCGTGCGTGCCGATCAGGTCGTTGGCATTGAGCATGGTTGTTTGCGGCTCACGAGCGCGAGGGGCCATTTCTTGGCGATGACGGCTCGGATTTCCGCCTCATAGGTATCCACGCCTTCGCTCAGCACGTCGGGCAGCAGATCGCCGAAGGCGTTGCCTTCCAATACGGCATGGCGTTGGTAGCCGGGAGCAATGAGCAGATCGACGCCCACATGCAGACTGCGAGGGAAGACAGCCGCCGCTTGTTCGCAGGTCCGCCGCGCGGATTGCCACGCTTGCGGCCCCATCCGGGTGAGCAAGGCCGGCCAATCGCCGCGATGGTTGAGCAAATGAAGGTTCGTCATCGGACTACGGCTCATGCGAACGACGGCATGCCGCGCCTGGCCCGCGATCACCACGATACGCAGATCGAAAACGTGGTTGTCGATTCCTGCCTTCGGCATCCACTCCTCGACCCGAACACCCTCGCGGATCAGCGCCTCCATCAACGCAACAATTTCGTCAGACTTGTGGTAGCGGCTAATTTTGCGGGAGTTGTACAACCGCAGTTCGCCTTGCCGGCGGACCATCTCCACGGTGGTGACTGCTTGTTGTCGCGCCCATCGGTCTGATAAGCGACCACTCCCGACGCTGAGGAGCCGTGCGCGAGCTTGACGAACACCCGCCGACAGCCGGTCTGCTTCATCCGCTCGTGCAGCTGGTCGAACGAATGCACTGGTCCGAGTCCGCGCGGCACGGCGATGCCCCGACGGGCGAACTGTTCCTGACAGCGGTTCTTGTCGAACAAGACTTCGATGTCCTCCGGCCAATTCATCCGAACGTGGTGCGGGCAGCGGGACAATTGCTCGTTCAGCCGGCGAAGGGTCGCCCGCAAACCCAGATACCACTGCCGCGGATACCAGATACGCCCTCGGTCGAAGGACAGTTGGGTGGCCGCATGCCGGCTGATGCGAGCTGGCCCGACCGCATCGGCCTCGTCCGCCCCTACCGCCAGCAGCGCCTTTTCAACCTCGAAGTCGCGGCCCGGCGACTCTAGGCGCACCACCATCCCCGACCGGACGGCTTGTTCCAGCGTGATTCGACCAGCGATCAAGTCGGCGTAGGACACGAGCATCGCCGGACGCAACCGGCAGTGCGTCAGAGCCTCCTGAAAAAGAGCGACGCGCCGGCATCCCGGATTGCCGACGACTACGAAGGCCGTCCGCGTACTCCGCCGGGGCAACAGCGACGGGGAAGTCTTGGCGGACATGCTCCTCTCCTCCGCTCTCCTTGGCGAGCTACTCGCTCACGGCGATGTAGCGGTATTCCGGATCGAAGTCCCACGGCTCCATGCGCTCGCTGGCATCGACCTCGATCCCCAGCGCCTTGAGTTGGGCAACCACCTCGTCGGAGACAAAGTGATGGTGGATGTCGAGCTTCTCCAGCTTGGCGACATCGGGACTGTCAACGAGCGCCTTGGCCCCCTCATCGCCGAGATTACCCAGCGACAGATCGAGTATGCGGATTTTCTTGAGTACCGGCGCCTTGGCGACCGCGGCGGCAACCTCATTGGCGATGATACTGTCGCGCAGGCCGAGATAGCGGAGCTTGGGGAACAACTTGCCGGACAGCAACGCTCCGAGATCCGCGACAGTGCCATCCCAGCCATACTGCTCCTCGCCCAGCCACAATTCCAGGTGTTCCAGGGCCGGCAGCTTGGCGGCGCAGACCTCGCGCAGCACGCTCACCGGCAGACCGCCCGTTTCGATGGCGAGCGTTTTGAGCTTTTTGAGCTGCAGGGCGCCAAAGCTAAGGTTGTTGCTGCCTCGGATTCGCAGCTCCTCCAGGTCGGGGTAGGCCGCCAAGAGCGGTGACACATCGCTCTGTTGGATCCAGGAAATCTCGTTCTCTTCGCTGACGATGTCACCCAGAAACAGGTGCTTGAGATTCGGCAGTTTGTCGCGCGCGGCCACCAGCGCCTCGACGATGGGACCGGAACTCTGGTCCACCGAATCGACGCCACCCCATGTGCCGATGACCAACCCTTGTGCCCGTTCCGCCGCCGGATCTTCCAAAAAAGCCGCCAATTTATCGACCAGCGACATCCGCTCGCCATCTTCCTCATCGTAGCTCAGGGCGATGCGGTAAATAACCGGCAAGGGGCCGGCGGTAGAACTACTCTTCCGAGATGGCTTCGCGGACGCCGTCGCTTCGGCAGGGGTGATGCGTTGGTAGCCTTTGCTGACTTTCTCGCGGACGAGCTTGTCGTAGGCTTTCTGAGCCTGTTCGGCCGTCTTGAACTCCTTGGTTTGGGTCTGGCCGGCCGATCCAATCCGGCCGAACTGGATGATGTGCTTGGCGCCGTCCAACTCGATGGCCCAGAACTTTTTCGAGGCGCCCTCGACGAACTGATACTCGCGCCGCGGGATACGCCCTTCCAGGGCGATCCCGGTCACGGCGTCGAAATCCTTGACGGGGAAGCCGGCGAAGTATTCGAGATGGTTGCCGATCATCATGGCCCAAGCCCTCCCGGGACATACGGGGTTCGCCAAATCGTTACATTATCGATGGTCAAAAGAGGAATCAATTTCCCCGACGGACGGACGGCCATTCGTTGAAGTCCCATCGGCGCAGCCATTCGCGCCGCGGGTTATCGCGCATATTCGGTGTTCGCTTTACGGCCTGCCACGGCCTCTTCCGGCCATTCTACGGCGAATCCCAGTTCCGGCTATTGCTCGGCCCTTGTCTTCTCGCGGCTCAGCCGGACCAATCGCGCTCTTGCCGGCCGGGTTCCGATGCTTCTCGGACCTACAATGTCTTTTTTGAATTGGCCCTATCCCCGTTCCTTGTCCGACCCGTTACAATGGTTCCCGGTCCAGCAGAGCGAAGGGGAATCATGGGACAGGCCAAGAAGAATCCGTCCAGCGAGCCGGCCGCGATGGCCCCTCGTAGCTATCGCTGGTGGCTGGTGGGCATGCTCTGGCTGATCTGTCTGTTCAACTTCGCGGCGGGCGATTGCTCGTGCAGGCCATCGGTCTGTTCGCGGGCGCGCCGCTGATTTTTCTCACCGGCTGGACGCTGTCGGTGCCGGTCCTGGTCGCGGCCCTGGCCGGATTCGGGCTGTTCAAGGGTTTGTACGACGCCAACATCTGGGCCGCGCTCTACGACTTCGTACTGCCATCGCGCCAGGCCACCGCCCCCTAGAGAGGAAAAAACATGAGACTTGCTTCCGTACCTCTGACCCTCGCATTCGGCCTAACCTTGATTGGGGTGCCTGCCGGCTTGCTCCACGCCGCCGCGCCGGTCGTTGACCTGACGCACGCATCCGTTGTTACCCCGCCGGACCTGCGCGGGCCGGAGCAAAAAGCCGTTCAGCTACTCATTGAGGAAGTCGAGAAGCGTTCGCGGGTGCGCTGGCAGCGCGTGAACGACTGGCCCAACCGCAAGGAGCCGCTCGTCCTCGTCGGCCCAGCGACAGGAGTGCGTTCGTTGGCGTCGCAGCATGGCATTACACTGCCCGAAGAGATAGGGCAGGGCGGCCGCGAGGGTTTTCACCTTGGCAGCGCGGGCGGCAAGGATACGCCGGTTGTCTGGGTGGCCGGCAACGACGCGCGCGGCGTACTCTTCGGCGTCGGCCGATTGCTCCGCGAACTGCGGCTGGAGCGCGATCGCATCACGCTGCCGGCAGACTTTCACATTGCCACGGCGCCGCGAACGCCGCTGCGCGGCCATCAGCTTGGCTACCGGCCCAAGACCAATTCGTATGACGGCTGGACGGTCGCCCTGTGGGAGCAGTACATCCGCGATTTGGCCGTCTTCGGCTGCAACGCCATCGAACTGATTCCGCCCCGATCCGACGATGCCGCCGACAGCCCGCACTTTCCCCTGCCGCCTCTACGCATGATGACCGAACAGTCGCGCCTGGCGGATGCCTACGGGCTGGATGTCTGGGTTTGGTATCCCGCTATGGACCGCGATTATTCCGATCCGGCCACGATTGCATTGGCCCTGAAAGAATGGGGCGAGGTCTTCCAGGCACTGCCGCGTCTCGATGCCGTGTTTGTCCCCGGCGGCGATCCCGGCCACACTCGGCCGCGCGTGTTCCTGCCGTTTTTGGAAAAACAGGCCGCCAATCTGCGGCGCTATCATCCGAAAGCGCAGATGTGGGTTTCCGGCCAAGGCTTCGACCGCGAAGGACTGGAAGAGCTTTTCACGCTGCTGCGTCAGGGGCCGGACTGGCTGGCGGGCGTGGTCTACGGCCCGCAGATCCGCGTGAGTCTGGCCGACTTCCGCAAAGCGGTGCCGCGCCGCTATCCGGTTCGCAATTATCCCGACATCACGCACAGCCGCCATTGCCAGTATCCGGTGCCCGATTGGGATCTCGCTTTCGCGCTCACCGAGGGACGCGAGGTCAGCAATCCGTGTCCCCTGCGCATGGCCCGACATCTTTCGTCTCTGCCGCTCGCACACGGCCGGCTTTATCTCCTACTCCGAGGGCTGTCACGACGATGTCAATAAATGCGTCTGGAGCCGCCTGGGCTGGGATGAGCGAACCGAGGTGCGCGACATTCTCCGCGAATATGGCCGCTATTTCATCGGCTCCGCCTTCGCCGAGCGCTTCGCCGACGGCCTGCTGGCACTGGAGAAGAACTGGCAAGGGCCGCTGCTGAAAAACACCGGCGTCGATGCCGCACTGCGCGAGTTTCAGGCCATCGAAAAAGCCGGCGGCCCGACGGTGAAGCTGAACTGGCGTTTTCAGCAAGCCCTCTACCGAGCGTGCTACGATGCTTATCTCCGACAACGACTCCAGTACGAGACGGACCTGGAATCCGCCGCTCTGAATACGCTCCGCGAGGCGCGCACGCTCGGCACTCAGAAGGCAGTTGCCGAGGCCGAGGCGATTCTGGATCGGGCGATCAAGAAGCCGGTCGCACGGGAGTTGCGGGCGCGTGTCTTCGAGCTGGCCGAGGCGTTGTTTCAGAGCATTCGCGCACAACTCAGCGTGCCGAAGTATCAGGCTCTGGCCGTGGAACGCGGTGCCAACCTCGATCAAGATCGACCATCCCCTGAATAACGCCGGCTGGCTGAAACGACGTTTCACCGCCCTTCGCGCTCTCGACAGCGAGGCCGAGCGGCTGGCACGGAATCGAGGAGATCCTGCACCGCACCGATCCTGGTCCTGGCGGTTTCTACGATGAGCTGGGCGATCCGTCGCGCCGGCCGCACTTGGTCGGCGGCACGGGTGCGGACCAGGATCCCGACTTCTACACGACGCCGCTGACGGGTTTCGGCTTTCGCGGCCGCGGAGCAGACCTGTCTCTGCCGCGCGCCTGGTGGCACTACGCCGAGACGCTCTTCGACGAACCGCTACGGCTGCGCTATCGCCATCTCGACCCGACCGCCTCCTACCGGGTGCGCGTGGTCTATGGACGTGAGGGACGAGCGCGGAAGGTGCGTCTGGTGGCCGGCGAGCGGCACGAGATTCACGGCTACTTGAGCCGGCCGTATGAGCCGCTGGAGTTCGCCATTCCGCCGGACGCGATTAGCAGCGGCGAATTGCTGCTGACCTGGAGTCCGGAGCCGGGCCGCGGCGGCACCGGCCGCGGTCTGCAAGCGGCGGAAGTGTGGCTGCTCAAGAAGCCGGCGGCCGACAAGAAAAAGTGAAGCAGCGCCCAGAGCAAAGGCCGGACACAGCCCTGCCCCGACCTCCCAAGGGGAGCTAGTCGGCATCGCGCTGTCCTGAGATCCGTCGTCGTTGGCCGCGGCTCCCCCTGGATCAAACCGAGCCGCGACTGTGATAGCCTTTTTAACGTGTAGCGAAGGCCAGACCTTTCGGCTGGACTTTTGCCACATTGCCACTTTGCCACGGACTTCAATAAGTCTCCGCCAAGTCGTGTCAGCTAGCGACAGCAAGCACGTCTTGGCACGGCTTGTCGCGGCCAGCGTGTCCGTTGTGGCAAACAGGGGCAAAGAGGATATGAGCGACAAGCCTGGAGTGCCAGCGACGGGTTTCCGCGGCCTGTCGCTCGCGCTCCGGGCTAGTCGGTAGAAGGTTAGTGCCTTTTGAGACGTTTATTGTGCATTTTAGCCACAGGCGCGACGTTTCCTCGCCTGTGGCTCTCTTGGCGAACCGGCAGCGTAAGCTGCCGGGTGGTGTTTACAATGGCGACGCCTCCACCCGGCAGCTTACGCTGCCGGTTCGCCAAGCCTACTCCCAGACAATTCTGGTTGCATTCATTTTTTCTCGTGAAAATTTATTCATCTTGACAGCTTCTTCGACGTTTCTTAAATTCATCTCATCGGAATAGGGAATGGGGTGCCGTGGCTTACGAGTTGAGCATTCACGGATCGCACCCATGTTCCTCGACTCGCTGAAAACACGTCCGAACACTTCAGCGCCAGATGCCGAAGCCTGCGCGCTGACACTCCCTTTTCTTCACAATCCGGCATCATTCTCGGCTGCGTCTCTGATCCCTCTCTGCTCTGTCCGGTTGACGGAGCGCGGAAACCGCCGAGCAACCATTTCCACAAGGAGCGTGCATCATGTTTCGCGGAATTTCTCTGTTGGGATTGCTGCGTCAACAACCGAAGACTCGCCGTCGCCAAGCGACCGTGAAACCGTGGTTGGAAGAATTGGAGAAGCTCATCCTGCCGTCGGCTTCGCCTTTCAATGCGCAAGCGATGTCGCAAATGGTCTCGACGGTGATTCAGGTGATCTTGACGGTCGAGAACGAGGAGAGCAGCGAAGTGCAGATGATAAATCAGAAGGTGGCTCAAGAAGTAGCCCATGTCGTACAGGAAGTGGACCATCTGCTCGGCATCGCTCCCAGTGAGCCAAATCAATCGCCGGTCCCAGCGTCCCGCAGTCTGGTAGCGGTTCGGGTAGCGGCAGCGGCGCGACGACGACGGTTCACAACGGCCAAAATCAACAAGTCAATATCACCGCGCCAAAGAGCGGCAGCGGTTCGGGCAGCGAGCGCCACGGCAACGGCTCACGGCAAGGCCGCCACGCAAGGAAGTATCAAGCCGATGGTGTCGCGCGACAGCGGCATTGGTCCGGGCAGTGGCAGCGGCAGCGGACTGGGAGACACTTACACTTGGGATCCGCCGCCGTCTTACCCCGTTTACGGCTCAGCAGGCAGCATCAGCTACGTTCCGGGTAACTTGTATGCCAGCGATCCCCGCAATTGGCTAAAGGATGGCAACGCGCAACTTGTCGGCGGCACCCTACCGGGCACCAAGGCTGGTGACTCCGTGGTGTTCGATAACGATGTCAGTTATGGCTCTAAGGCCATCGAATGGAACCAGTCTTTCGTATTCGCCATGATGACGATTAGCGACGGATACCAGGCCGTGCAGACAATCGATGCGGGTGATAAGATCGAATTGACTGCCGCTAATGGACTCATTACACCGCTATCGGTGGACGCGAACAGCGCAGGCGACTTTGACTTAGAGGGAGGCTCTATCTCCAGACGGATGAGGGCGACGAGGAGATCGATGGGGCCATGTATGTGAATTTCCTGGCTGCGGCAGCTGACAGAACTATCGACGGCACCACGGTTAACGAGAAAGGTGCCGTCGACTTCGGCACAGGAGGCAAAGTGGACATCATCAATGGCGGCACCCTGAACCTCGGCGTTGCGCTAGCTGCTAAGGTTCAAGAAAGCGGATCGCCGATCAATGTCACCAATGGTACGATCAACTTTGGGGATGGCAACAAAAGTGGTGCCAACAACTATACCACGTTCATGCTGACCAATGCCGCTGCGAACGTCAACATTGGAGGGAGTGGTACTATGAACCTCAATCAGACGGGTGGGACGCTGATCGATAATACCCAAGGGCCAGGCTCCCTTATCTCCAACAGCGGAGTGGTGAATTTGAATGGTGTTACAGGCGGCACTGGTACGTTTATCGCTGCGCCACTGCAAAATCATGGCACACTCAATATCCTTGGCGGCGATTGGACGTTTTCCCAAAAAGATGCTAAGGGCAATGACCTCAGTATGGATGCCGGTTCCATCAACCTGTCGTTTAATCCGCCCAGTATCTACTGCCTCCACCAATATACCCAGACGGGTGGAACTTTTTTTGTTGATACTAGCCAGGCCCTACTCTCGGTCACTGCCGGTGGGTCGGCCAATTTCAACGGTGGTATGCTATCTTTCGGCTTGAGCAACGGTGTGCTGAACACTAATAGCATCGTGTTCAACGGAGCGACGTTGAACATGAGCATCACTGCAAACAGCACAACAAGCAACGTCATCAACTGCAAAAGTTGCTCCATCAAGGGCAGCAGTACGATCAACGTGACACTGGTAGGGGAACAGACGGTATATGATTCTTGGGAGCTCATCCAATCGGCCGCTATGATCTCCGGCGACTTCCAGACCGTGAATCTGCCGAGTAGTATTTTTGAGTCGGAGCCAGGTTCGAATTGGAGTTGCTACTCCACGGATTGAGCATCGGTGATGGCCAACTCGTGGGTGGGAGGTCGATAGCATCGGCAACCGCCGAGCTACTGTGAGTTAGATGCGAAGGTCATGTTCGTAGGGTGGGTTTCGTTGCGTTCGGCCCGCCCTACGAATACCACCCGCCGCGTAGAAACGGGAATATATCCACTCCGATTCGACGGCTTAAGCTCGGTAAACTTGCACGGTAGTCGATAAGGTTATGGATGCCTTCCAAGGAGAAACTCATGAGCCGTCCCATTTGTTCCCTGGTCTTTTTGTTAGCTGCTTATGCCGTTCTCGCTGCTCCCGCTCCCGAACCATTCAGGTCTGGCTGGAACAGGCCCATAGATCCCGACCGCGACTGTAAGTTCGTATTTAAGAACAGCATGTTGATCCTCGAACTGCCCGGCGCCGATCACGATCTTGCCCCCAAGCGAGGACGCTTCAATGCCCCGCGTCTGTTACGCGAGATTGAAGGCGATTTTATAATGCAAGTTCGCGTCTGCGCCTCGTTTCGCCCCTCCGCCAAATCTACCGTAGACAGGGAGGATCCGAGAGTAGCGGCTGGTTTGCTGGTAATACCCGCCGATGAGGATTGCATACGCCTGGAATATGGAGCTTACATACGAAAGAGTGAGTTGAATAGCGGTCCCGCCTTTCGGATGCAGGGCGAGCGGATTGGGAATATGCACGAGGACGGTTGGGGTTTGCCTTGGAAGGAGCAGATGCAGAAGGAGAATGAGGAATGCATTTACTTGCGGCTGGATCGGCGAGGGAATTCCATTTATCGGTTTCTCAGCCCTGATGGCAGGAAGTGGTATGCGGGTAGTGACACACGGGATGGGACTCTCGATAGGACTGTCTATGTGGAGTTTTCTGCCCTACCCGCGAAGCTAAAGGTGGGCCTGGCTGCCTACTCGACCTCGACCGAACCGTTCAAAGTCCGCTTCGACCAGTTCAAGCTCATCCGGCGACAGAAAAAAAACAAGTGAAGCCCGGCATCGGCTCCATCCGCAGAGAATGCGATGAGCAAGTTTCGGAGACGCTCTCATGCCTCCTACGCCGCGTTGTATCGTTCTCGTGCCCGTCGCCGGCGCCATTGAGCCCGCTTGCGAAGACGCCCTACGCATCCTGGAACGACGCGATTATCTCGTCTGGCGTCTGCCCGGATATACCACCCTCGACGCCGCACGAAACCAAATGGCCAGCGACGCACTCGCCCAAGGCTGCGACGAACTCATGTGGATCAGCGGCGACATCGTCTTCGATCCCGACGACGTGGACAAACTACGCCAGCACAACCTGCCGATCGTGTGCGGACTGTACGCCATGAAATCGTGCCGCCAATTCGCCTGCGCCTTCCTGCCCGATACACGACACGTCGCCTTCGGAACCAACGGCGGATTGACCGAAATCCTCTACGGCGGCTTCGGCTTCGTCCTCACCCGCCGCGTCGTCTATGGAACCATGCAACGACAGTTGCAATTGCCCGTGTGCAACCTCCGCTTTCAGTCGTCCGTGGTGCCGTACTTCACGCCGCTGATCGCCGGGGAAGGCGAACAGGCGTGGGCGCTGGGCGAAGATTACTCGTTCTGCGAACGCGCCCGTCGTTGCGGTTTTCGCATCATGGCCGATACGTCCATCCGTTTGTGGCACGTCGGCTCCTATCGCTACGGTTGGGAAGACGCCGGACGCGACGGGGAACGCTTCAGCGATTATTCTTTCCAGGTCGGCGAGCCTAAGCCGCCCGTAGGTCAGGCTTTCCAGCCTGACGTTGCTGAGCGTCAGGCTGGAAAGCCTGACCTACGGGACGGCGTCCGCCCCGCAATGCGTTGTACGAAGCCATCCAGCCATTGCCTGCTTCGTTTCCCCGCCTCCGCGCCTACAGCTTCTCCTACGCCGCCAACCGCGAGAGTTTGCGGCAGACGTTGGACGACTTTCGCAAAAGCGATTGGGGCGAAGAGCCAACCGTCTTCATGCAGCCCGATGATTGGCCACCCGGCAAATCCTCCGCCTCACGCAACTATCGCCGTATCCTCGAACACGCCTACGAAGACGGTTGCGACTTCGCCGTCATTCTCGAAGACGACGTGCGCGTCAACCACCAACTGCGGCACAATCTGACGACCCTGCCGCTGATCCGCCGCGATCAATGCGATTATCTGAGTCTCTTTATGCCCGATTTGATCGTGACCCCGTGGCAGCGGCACGAGCGGCATCTGGGCTATCGTTTGGCCAAGCCGCTCTACTCTGGACCGAATCGCTTGTGGGAGCGCCACCGCATTTGGGGCAGTCAAGCCTACGTCCTGTCGCGGCGCTCCTCCGCGCCGCCCTGGAACGCTGGGATCTGTTGCGTGAAGGACAAGATGCGCGGGTGTTGTCGATCTGCGGCGAGTTGCAGTTGCCGTTGTGGTATACCAGTCCGTGCTTGGTCGAACACATGCAGTTGACCTCGGCGTTCGGCACGCCGGTGGTTCGCGCTCCCGATTTCGATGCCGACTTTTGCTTGGAAATCCAAGCTGGCTTTCAGCCTCCCGAAGAAGTTCCCGGTTGGTTGACCGTCGAGGAGGGACGACTGTTATGGGAACATGCCGCCGGTCTGCGCGTGCTGGAGTTGGGCACGGCGCTAGGACGTTCGACCCTCTGTCTGGCGCAGCAAGCGCGTCAAGTGGTGACGATCGATCGCGACGATCAATCGGAAGCGCACGAGTGGAGCCGCCGCTATCAGCTCCAGGACCGCATTGTGTTTCGTCAGGGCGAAGTCGAGGAGACCGCCTCCCGTTTGGAAGGGCGTTTCGATATGGTTTTTGTCGATACCCACCCAGATGAGGCGAGTGTGCGGCGCGACATCGAAGCGGCGTTGCCGCTGTTGGGCGGAAGCGGGTTGATGGCGTTCCACGATTATCCCGATCCCGGCTGGCCAGAGGTGCGGCGCGTAGTGGACGCCTACGCCGCCCGTTTCGGTTGGCGACGCATCGCCCAGGTCGATTTCTTGGGCATCTTCCGCATCTAACTACGTATAAACGCGCTCGCCGCCTCTCTCTGTGCATCCGTCGGTGTCAGTTGGGCATAGGAGATGATCTCGGCGAGGACGGCTGCGGTTTCATTTTTCAAGCGGCCAAAGTCAACCGCCAAGTGCGTTTGCTTGGCAGAATCCTTCCAACGCATTCCAGAGTCGTCGTTGAAGTTGATCTTCTCGATGGGAAAACCAATTGCGCGCCCGCAGCCGCTCAATCGATTCATTAAGGGGACGCCAGCTACGGAGAAAGATCGTGTCCGCTCCCCAAGCCGTTAGGAGATCGTCTCCGCACAGACACAGCAAAGGATGCTTGGCACCGACAACTCCTTTGTGAAGGCACTGGCGCATGCGCAGCCAGTTGGCCAGGCAGGCGATACGAGTTGCTCGATCCGTATTCTCTCGAATGTCCGGTTCGTTCCACCAATAGCGCAGCTGACAAGCCAGATCCCAAGGCTCGTAGAAGTTTCCTTTGGACGCATCATCGGAATTGAACCAAAAGGGCGGCCCCATGTGTACGCCCAGCCGGTGCAGCGCGGCGAGGGCCGTCGAGCCGGAGTTGTATAGTCCAAGCACGGCGATCGGTGCGCTCGTGGGCATGCGCGAAATCCTGAAAATGCCTTGCGGGTGCCGCGGCCCGGCAAAAATGTTTGAACCTCTTACGGTCGCGGCTCGGTTTGATCCGCCAGCCGGCTGCCTTTGAACAGTCGTCGCTGCGTCGCCGAACTGTACGGCGTCCACGACGACGGGCCGCGATCTTCGCGGATGTCGCGCGTGAAGCTGTGAACTTTGGCATCGAGATTATCGAGGTAGTGCAGAGCGATCGCCTCCGGCGTCATCGGCAGCGTCGGACTGCCGAACTCCAGCGCGCCGTGATGGCTGACGATCAAATGCTTGAGCCGCAACAGCAACTCCGGCGGAAACGGCTCGCCGGTCAGATCCGGCACGCGCGCGCACTTGCTCGCCAAGCATTTCCACGCCGAGAACGAGATGGCCGATTAGCTGCCCCTCGTCGCTGTACGAGAAGGCGCGATCGTAGCTCAGCTCGCGGACCTTGCCGATGTCGTGCAGAAACATGCCCATCAGCAGCACATCGCGGTTCAACTCCGCATACAGCGGAGCGATGCGGTCGGCGGATTCCATCAGCGTGACGACGTGTTCGAGCAGTCCGCCGAGTAGGCATGATGATTGCGCACGCCGGCCGGCGCCTTGCAGTAATCGTCGCATCAACCCCTGGTCCATAAGGAAGCATTCGGCCAGGGTGCGCAAGTGCGGATTGTCCAGCTTGCGCAGCAGCGTGCAGAGCCGTTCGTAGAGCTTGCCGACATCCTGCTCGGTGTGCGGCAGGAAATCGGCCAGCTCGACCTTCTCGCTTTCGACGCGATCGAGCTGACTGAGGATCATCTGCAAAGCGCCCTGGAAGAGTTGCACCTTGCCCTTGACGAGCAGGAACTCGCCGGCCTCGAAGGAGCGCACCAGCGGCTCCGGCGCGTTCCACAGCGCGCGCTGATGGCGCCGCTGCGGTCGCGCAGCTCCAATTGCAGATAAATGTTGCCGTTGCGATTGGCCCGGACCTGCTTGTCCACGACCAGGTAGACTTCCTCGATGGCATCGCCATCGGCCATCTGCTGCACGAACTGCCGGGCCATGTTCACCATCCTATGCTCCTGGAAGCCGCGACATCCGCCGCACAACACTCATCAGAGCCGCGACCGTTAGGGAGCGGTTCGCCTCCGCTCCCTAACGGTCGCGGCTCTGAGCGAAACATTTTGTCCGCTGGGGCTTATCATATACGGCGGCAGGAGGTTGTGACGAGAGGACAGTGCTGTTCTGCCGGAAAATCCGACATCGCTGGATTTTCCGGCGCTTCTTATACGGAAACTTCGGCGGTTTGTCCAAGCAAATGGCGATAACGCTGGCGGATCGGCTCGATCTCTTCGGCGAGAAACTCATCCACTTGCTGCGGTGCGCGACCGATGAACTGCGCCTCGATCCAGCACCGCCTCGAAATCCACCGCCGCCAGCAACGGCTCGGCCTTTAAGCGATCCAAAAGATCGTTCTTGTCCGCGCCGGCCTTCAGAGCGGCTGTGACCGCCTGACTGTGACGGCGAATACACTCGTGGATTTGCTGGCGATCGCCGCCGGCGGCGACCGCCGCCATCAGAATGTTCTCCGTCGCCATGTAGGGGAGAATGGCGGCGACGTTGCGGGCGATCACCTCCGCGTTGACGATCAAGCCGTTGCTGATGTTCAGAGCCAGACGCAAGACGGCATCGGCGGTCAGAAACGCTTGCGGCAGTGTGAGACGGCGATTGACGCTGTCGTCCAAGGTGCGCTCCAGCCATTGCGTCGCCGCCGTCTGCGCGGCACTGACCGGCAGGCTCATCAAGAAGCGAGCCAGGCCGCATAGACGCTCGGCGCGCATCGGATTGCGTTTGTACGCCATCGCCGATGAGCCGACCTGTTCCGACTCGAACGGTTCATCGATCTCCTGACGATGAGCCAAGAGACGCAGATCGGTGCCGAACTTGTGCGCGCTCTGGCCCAAGCCGGACAGCGCGTCGAGAATCTGGCTATCGACCTTGCGCGAGTATGTCTGGCCGGTGACGGGATAGACTGCTCTCGAAGCCCATCTTCTGGGCGACGAGCCGATCGAGTTGGCGCACGCGCTCGTGATCGCCTTGGAACAGAGCGAGGAAACTGGCCTGCGTGCCGGTGGTGCCTTTGACGCCGCGAAAACGCAGCGTTTGCAGACGATGCTCTAGTTCGTGCAGATCGAGAACGAAGTCGTAGCACCACAGACAAGCGCGTTTGCCGACGGTTGTGAGTTGGGCCGGCTGAAAGTGCGTGAAACCGAGCGTGGCCCGATCGCGCCAGCGTTCGGCGAACCGCGCCAGGGCGTCGAGAACGCCGACCAGCCGATCGCGCAGCAGTCTCAGTCCCTCGCGCATCAAAATAAGATCGGTATTATCCGTTACATAACAGCTGGTGGCGCCGAGATGAATAATGTCGCGCGCATCGGGACAAACTTCGCCGTAGGTATCGATGTGGGCCATGACATCGTGACGCCGTCGCCGTTCGTGCATCTCCGCCCGCGCGAAATCGATGTCGTCCACATGGGCGCGAAGCTGTTCGATCTGAGCGGAGGTGATGCGCGGCGTTACGCCGTCGTCGGCGAGCAGGCCGAGTTCGTGTTCGGACTCCGCCAGCGCCACCCACAGCCGCCGCCATGTGGAAAACTTTCGCCGCGGTCCCCAAAGCTCGGCCATCTCAACGCTGGCGTAACGGCTCACCAGAGGATTGTCGTAAAACTGAAAGGAATCCATGATCTTTTCTCATCGCCGCGGCGTCGCTCGACCGCGCTTCCGGCCCGTCGTGTACGGCGAGCCGAAACCTTCCGTTCGGATCTTCCGCAGTGTTTTTTATGGCCGCACGCCCGTTTCGTCGCCGCGCCGCGGCGATTTGCCGGGTATAGTGCCCAAGGAGGAGAATACCCCGTCCCGTCAAGGAGGGCAGCGATCATGCAGCGCATCCCGTTGTCCGGTTCGTTCTCGTTACTCAGTTTAACGCTCTGGCTGGCCTTCGCCGGCTCGGTTCATGCTCAGGACCGGGGCGGTGCGGCCCCGCCCGGCGCCCCCCTCGCCGTGCCACAGCCACCGCCGGAAGGAGCTATGCCGCCGCCGGTGGGTGGCGGAGCCGGAGGCGGTATCATTCCGCCGGGAGGCATTCCGCCCGGCGTTGGTGGCGGAGGCGGCGGAGGCGGCGTCATCCCGCCCGCCGTTGGCAACCTCGGCATCGGCGCTATTCCGGTCACACCGCCGCCGCCGATCGGCTATTACGCTCCCGTCCGCGCCGCCGATTACAACATCGGCAAATTCTTCTACTATCCGTTCTACTACTATCCGCACAACTATTGGCCGACGCAGAGTTGCCCTTGGCCGGAACGGCCCGGCCAACCCTACGTTCGGCCGCCGGCGTACATGGCGTATCCGCCGTTCATCGAACCGCATTGGCGCCATGAGTGGTACACGCCGCAAAAGTATTATCGCGGTTTCCATTTCTGGCTCGATCAGTTCTGAGACATTGTTTCTTGCCAGCCCGCAGCGCCAGCAAGGGCAACCCTTGCTGGCGCTGCGGGCTGGCAATTGCGCTGCGAAAACCGTTTGCATTTCCTGCAAATCCCGCGTAAGCTAACGGCCATCTGGTTTGTCCCGCACCATCCCGCCATGCCATCCTGTTTCGAGGGACGTAGCCATGTGCCGCGCACTGCCGCTGCTGACTCTGATTGCTCTCCTCGCTCCGCAACTCCGCGCCGCCGATCTGACCAAGATCGAGCGCCTCCATCCGTAAAGAACCGGCCTACCAAAGCAAGACACCAAGATATTGCCTGCTGGTGTTCGGTCCCGAAGCCAAGACGCGCGTCTGGCTGGTGCTGGACGGCAAAACGCTGCACGTCGATCGCAATGGCAACGGCGATTTGACCGAGGACGGCGAAAAAATCGCCCCCATAAAGGGTTTGGAAATCTTCGGCAAGGAGGACAATTACGTCTATAATGTGGACGCGATCCCCGATGGGCCGCGGACGCACAAAAACCTATCTCTTTCCGTTCGTAAATTGGACTATCTGGCCCAGCACGACGAAGACATGAAAAAATGGACCCCGCAAGCGCCGCAAGGACGCGGGTATGCTCTCTCTGTCGAGGTCGATATGCGCGGATACCAAAAAGAAGAGTTGGCGGCACGGATTCCGCATAGCGTGCAGGCTTGGGATGAGGCCGGTTTTTTGGTCTTCGCCGACAAACCGCAATCTGCTCCAATCGTTCATCTGGGCGGTCCTCGACGGATACATTGCGATACATCCAGTCGCTTGATGGTTGACTATGAGACGGACCTGATGCTCACTCTGCAAACGCCGGGTTTGGGAGCCGGCACAACGGCTTATCTCGGCTATACCAACGTCGTTCCCCAAAATGTTTATCCGCGCGTTGAGATCACCTATCCCTCAGCGAAACCCGGCGAACCGCCGCTGAAATGTCACTACGAACTGAAGGAACGCTGCTGAGGCATCAACCTGCACGGCCCGGTTCGGGTTCCGCAGACGGTTGCTATCGGTTCGGCCAAGATCGTCGTATCGTTCGAGGCGTGGAAAGAGGGACGGGTGACGTCCTCGGAAGGTCGGCTTGAGGTTATTGCTCCACCGGCTGGGTTAAAACACGAGGCGGTATCCTCGCGGCTGCGGCAAACGCTGGTGCATCCGGACAAGAGCGGAATCCTGCTGGGATTGCGTTATTCCGCCGATGGCCGCCGATTGATTGCCGGTCATAATTTCAGCGGCGCCGTGCAGGTTTGGGATGCGGTTTCCGGCCGGCAATTGACGAGCGTTGAAACAGGAACACGCCTCCGCTGGGGTTGGGGTGAATACTTCCAGCTTTCTCCCGATGGGCAGTTGCTGTACGTCAATTACGGCACGATACGCAGCCGCATCGTCAATGGGAAGGATAAGCGAATCATCTATTTTGAATACTCTGGCGGCGTTCAATCGTGGGACGTGGCCACCGGCAAACCGAGACACGATTTTCCACCCGCACCGCGCCGCGGCGTCCGCGCCATGCAACTCTCCCCGGATGGATCGACGCTGCTGACCTTGGAAGGATTATCCGCGGAGCGGGATACGGGAGGAGCGTTCGCCACGCTCTGGGACGCCAGGACCGGACGGCAACGAGCAGCTTTGAAGGAGAAAGTCGCTCAAGCGGCTTTGAATGGGATAGCCGCTCGATACGCCGCCTTCGCACCGGACAGCAAAACGCTCCTGTTGAATGCCGTCAACGACAAATCCGAAGTGACAGCTTTGCTATTCGTGGACGTTGCGTCCGGGAAGATTCGGCGTTCCGTTCCTATCGAGCAGAAGCATCTCTTCGCGGGCTATCGCGTCTTCTCGCCGGATGGCAAAGTGGCGGCCTGCGAAGTGGGCGACCTGACGACAAGCGAGAAGTGGGTGAAGTGTTGGGATGTCGAATCCGGCCGTGAGATTGCTTCTTTCAAGAGTGAAAATAAGTATTTTATCCAGCAGTTCGTGTTTTCTCCCGATGGCAGGATGCTCGCCGTTTATCCCTTATCTGAGGAGCGCGAACTGTACCTGATCGACGTGGCAAATCGAAAACGCTTGCCGCGCATTCCCCTCGGCAGCGGCAGAATCTCAGGTAAGCCGGTTTTCAGCCCCGACGGTCGATGGCTCGCGGCCGTCTCTCAGGCTTTTCCCAAAAATCCAACCCGTTCCGAATTGAAAGCCGAGAATTTGCCGCAGCCGCGCATCCTTTTCATCGAGACGGCGACGGGAGAAGTGCGCGAAACCATCGTGGCGCCTCCGGGCGTCGCGGTGTCGCTGTCCTTCAGCCCGGATGGCAAAACATTGGCCAGCGGCGGCGATGGCCGTGTCTTGCTGTGGGACATGAGAAAGCCGCCCGGTTAGCGACACTTCGTAGAAGCGTCGCTAATCACCCAGGCAAATAACTTAGAGTCTGTTCCAAAAGGGGTGATTTGCGTAGAATGAAGTATGAACCGCAAACGTTACCCTTCGGACCTGACGGACAGCCAGTGGGCTTTGCTGGAACCCTGGATACCACCGCCCCACCCCGGTGGCCGTCCACGCAAAACCAACATGCGTGAGGTTCTCAACGCTATCTTTTACCTCACACGCGAGGGTTGCTCTTGGCGGGCGCTGCCCCATGATTTCCCGCCCTGGAAAACGGTCTACAACTATTTCGAGGACTGGAAGCGTGACGGCACCTGGGACCGCTTCCTCACCCTCCTGCGTTGGCGTGTCCGCCAGGCGGCGGGCCGCGACCCCGACCCCCGCGTCGCCTGTATCGACAGTCAGTCGGTCAAGACGGCGGGCGGTGGCGAGGAAGTTGGTACGGACGGCGGCAAGAAGGTCCGCGGCCGTAAACGCCATATCGTCGTGGATACGATGGGTTTGCTGCTGGCCGTCGTGGTCACGGCTGCCAACGTGGACGATGCCCGCGCGGCGAGCAGCTCTTGCGCAACTGCCGGGGACAGACTTCCCTCGCCTGGAAGTGGTGCAAGGAGATAACAAGTACCACAACCACGCGTTGGAGGCGCTGGCTGCGTGTGCATCATCGGGCGTACCGCATTTGGGTGGTGAGTCGTCCTCTTGGGGAGCGACGGTTCAAACCGCTGCGGAGTCGTTGGGTAGTGGAACGGACGTTCGCCTGGCTGGGGCGTTATCGACGTTTGAGTAAGGACTACGAACACTTGCCGGAGTCGAGTGAAGCCATGCTGAGGATAGCGGGAATTCATCACTACCTCCGTTGGCTCTGTCCGAGCCGAACCGCACGCAGTCAACGCTTCCGCTTCAAAGGACATCGGCCAAAACAAGCGGCATAGAGCTTTTGGAACAGACTCTTAGGGGGACGAGCGCACACAGCGAAATCCGGTGTGCGACAAGCCGGTCTTCGGCTCTCCTTGGCCGCGCGCCGGCGCGGTAACGCACACAGTAATTATCGCTGCACAGAAACGAGCCGCCGCGCTGGACCCGCTTCGGCTCATCGCGGCCATCGGGATCGAAGCTCGATTCTGGACCTTGCGGATTGTCTTTGGGGCTGACCGCGTAGTAATCGGGACGATACCAGTCGGCGCACCACTCCCAGACGTTGCCGGCCATGTCGTACAAACCGAAAGCGTTCGCTGGAAACGATTTGACGGGAGCCGTGCCGGTGAAACCGTCGGCGGCGCGATTGTCGTGGGGGAACTTGCCCTGCCAGATGTTGGCCATCCAGCGACCATTGGGACACAACTCATCGCCCCAATAATCGCGCTTGCCCTCCAATCCGCCGCGCGCCGCTCGCTCCCACTCGGCCTCGGTCGGCAGACGCTTGCCGGTCCAGCGCGCATAAGCCATCGCGTCTTCCCAGGCGACGTGGACGACCGGATGTTTCGCGCGGCCGCGCAGGTCGCTCTTCGGTCCTTCGGGATGACGCCAACATGCGCCTTCGCGGTAGTCCCACCAGTTCGCGCAATCTCGGCACGCCTCGCCGGGCGGACACTTCGCCGCATCGAAAACACCCGCTCCAGGCGGTGCGCCGGCAAACGGCCTCTCGGCAAGAGTCACATAGCCCGTCTGCCGAACGAACTCGGCGAATTGCTCGTTAGTCACTTCCGTTTCGTCCATCCAAAAGCCATCGACGTAGACCTTGTGAAGTGGTTTGGACTCGGCAAATTCCTCATCGCCCATCGTGAACTCGCCGCCGGGAATCCACACTTCTTTCATGGGCACCGGCGGCGAATCCGCGGAAACATTGAGCAAAGTGAACGCCGCTGCCGCCAACAATCCCAGACCCAGCAGAGCCAGCACAAAGCGACGTGTGCCGGAAGATCGAGTTGGCGATCCATTCGCGGGTGGGGAGGAAACGGGAGGGCGAGCGGGTTTTTGCTTGGTGATGGAGTGCTTCATGGGATTGTCTGCCTGATGCGCCGGCTTACGCCGTTGGTGTGCCTCTACGAGACATGGTATCATTTTTCTATCGGAGCCGCGACCGTTAGGGAGCGGAGGCGGCACCGCTCCCTAACGGTCGCGGCTCGGTAGGCTTTCGCCATGCGGAGCCGGTAGGTTATTCGAGGCGACCATGACGGACGAGGGAAAACAATTGGCGTGCTTCTTCTACGGACTCCAGTCGAACTGGTGGTGGGATCGCCTGTATCGCATCTACGTCTCCGATAAGATGCTCGCTGGTGCCTATATCGCCGGTCAGATCTACGATGAGCAATCAGCGGCCATCCAATTGCAGAAGGCCGATTTGTTTTTTCGTCCGCTGGTTCGGCGTTGGCTCGCTCAGCGTCAAGAACGCGAAGCGCTGTATGACGCGGTCGATCCGTTCAGTCGTTTGTTGTTGCATCATGATTTACGGAACTTTCAGATCTGGAGATCCGATGTGGCCCGAACGCGGTTTCGGCGAAATCCCAGCCTTTGGACTCTATGTGGCAACGTCGGCGCTGTGGAACTCAAGCTCCGCGATGGCAAAACATGGCTATTTATCCTTGTGGGGGATCAGCAACCGGACGAGATATTGAGGATCATGCAGAGATTTGATGCAGCGATTGAGGCAGCAGGCAAGCCGAATCCTCGGCCGCGTCCTAAGCCGATGTCGCTTCGAGGCAAACGATTTTACTTGGTGATGCTGGCTGTTTGGTTGCTGGGTTGTGGCATATTGTTTGGCTCTATCGCCGGGACCGGCTTGGCTGCCAATCCGATTCATTGGCCCCTTGCTGTTGCGAATGTTCTGGGGAGTGTCTGGTGCTTGGTGAAGGCGTGGAATATTTCGCCAAGCCAGCCGGAAACGTCAGCGACGGAATGAGGTTTTGTCCGAGCCGGAAGCGTCAGTGACGGACTAACCGTCGCTGACGCTTCCGGCTCGGACAAAACTGCGGCTCGCATCATCCGGCGACGCCAAGCAACCGGCTCTCCACGTCCATCGGCGCATCGTCGGGATGCCACAACGACACGCCCAGACGAGCGCGTTCCTCAAGCACGGCGACCTTCTCCGGTGTGCCGGGCAGAGCCTCGGTTGGCCGCATCGCCAGACACGCCTGACCGTTGAAATCGCCCACGCCGCGGCGGGCGAATTTGCTTGTGGACGGATACAACTCGCGGACGCCCGGCGTGTAATAGCACGACCAGCACAGACCCCGCGGACGGTTCGATTGCACACGCTGACAGTGCCGGCACAACATGATCTTCGTTCCTTTCGATGATTCAAGTTCTGGGGATCGGGGACAAGGATTGTCCTCGCGTGACAGCCTTTTCTCTGTTCCGTGGTTTGTTTCGTCAGGCGGCGGCGATTTCGCCGTCCGTCTCCGACCGCTACGCCGTCCTCCGCCGAGCGACGCTGAGCCAAGGCGCGATGGACCTCGGCCAGCAGCAGCTCGCGCATCTCGTCGCGCGGCGTCTCGTCGAACCAGTTCAGAAACCATCGGCAAGCGGCCGGCTCGCCGAGGCGCTGATCGATCTCGAAGCACATGCGGGCGAAGAACTCCTCGACTTCGGCGACCGTTTCCAATCCCTCGCCCTGCCAACCGCAGAAGCCCAGCGCGCACGCCGCCTCGACCGGCCAATCCTGCACGCATTGCAACGGCGGCGGCGTGGTCGTCGCGCCTTGAACCAAGCGCGCGTCGTCGTTGGCTAGCGCCCGTTGCAGCGCCTCCACAGCGGCGGTGGACAGCAACGGGGCCACGCCTTCCCGCCAGACCTTTCGCCAGCTTTCCATCGTGTCACTCTCCTGTCCTTGGGACCTTCGCTTGGGATTGTTCTTGTCTTCTCGTCGCTCATGACCTCTTAGTATTAGTGTAATTGCGTTCATTATCTAAGTCAATGGATTTTGAGTCATTTTTTTGATTATTTCAGCGTGAAATGCAAGTAATTAGCCCTGTTGCAGCTTCGCAACAGAGCGATAATTATACATTATTAGACAACGTGATAATGCGTTTAGCCGCGACCGGAAGGGGAGCGCAGACGAGCGCTCCCCTTCCGGTCGCGGCTAAACCAGGATTTGGGTTTGCGGATGGAATCAATCGCCGAGTTGGAACTTGCCGTCTTGCAGCTGATTGTTCCGCAGAACGTAGAACTTGAGCGGCTGCGAAGTCGGCCGATTCCGGCTGGTTGAGGACGTAATGGACGTTTTCGTTGCTGAGCATCTCGAACTTGTGCAGGCCGACGAGAATGTCGCCGCGCTGCACGCCGGAGCGTTCGGCGGGGCTGTCGGGTCGAACCTCGGTAATCATCAAGCCGCCGCGAAATTGCGGCATGCTGCGTTTGACCACCTCGCCGCCGACCGGACGCAAACGCAGGCCGAGCTTTTGCCAGATGGGGTCGCCAGCCACATTGGCGGCCTGCTCGATGCCGGTGCCGCGGCCGGACTCCAACGCGACTTCGACCGTCTTCTCGCCGCCGTTGCGGCGATACCGCAGGGCGACCCGTTCGCCGCCCGGACGGTCGAACAGAGCGCGTTCGAGATCGAGGCTGGTGGCGATGGACGTGCCGCCGGCGGCGAGGAGAATATCGCCGCGTTCCAGACCGGCGCGAGCCGCCGTGCTGCTCGATCGAGATAATCCACGACTACCGAGCGCAAGCGAAGCCGTCTCGCCGGGACTGCTGCCCGGCGGAGCGAGGTGAACCTCATCCTTGACGGACAGTCCCAATCGGCTGCGGACGCTGCCTTGCGGCGCACGCGAGGCCAACATGCGGCCCGCCACGCGGATCATCGTGTCCACCGGAATGGCGAAGCCGATGCCCTGGGCACCGGCGCGGATGGCGACGTTGACGCCGATCAATTCGCCGTGGAGGTTCAGCAGCGGCCCGCCGGAGTTGCCGGGATTGATGCTGGCGTCGGTCTGAATCAGCGCCTTGTACGACACTTCCTTGTTGAGACTGACATCGCGGCTGACGGCGCTGACGACGCCGACGGTGACGGTGTGTTCGTAGCCGTAGGCGTTGCCGATGGCGACGACTGTTTCGCCGACCATCAGATCGCGCGTCGTGCCCAGGGGCAGCGTCGGCAAGGCGCGATCCACGTCGATCTTGAGCAGGGCGAGATCGCACTCCGAATCGCGGGCCACCACGCGAGCGTTGGCCGCCGTGCCGTCGGCAAGGCGGACGCGGATGAGGGCGACATCCTCGACAACGTGCTGATTGGTGACGATGTAGCCGCGCGCATCGATGAGGATGCCGGTGCCCATGCCGTTGACGCGGCTTTGGGAACTGCTGTTGGGAAACAGTTCGTCGCCGCCGGCGGCGCGGACGGTGCGTTCGCTGTGGATGTTGACCACGGCGTCGCGGACGCGCCGCACCACCTCGACGATCGGCGTTTGCCGCAGGTTCCACGTCCGTACGTTGCCGGTCGGCGGCTGCTCGACGTGCGACATGCTGGGCGTGGCGGTCGCCGTCGTCAGGATGGGCTGAGTGACCGGCCCAGCCTGAGCCGCGGCCAGCACTCCGCCGCCCAGCGCCAGTGCCGCGCCGAGCAGCCAGCGGCGGATGCGCTGCGCCGTCGTCCGTCGTCCATCCTTGTCCACGAAGCCGGCCGTCTGGGGGAGTTGCATGCTCATGTCGCCTCTTCGATTTTGCTCTCAGGGCTGTCCACGCTCCGCTCGCCGCTCTCCGCTGTCGTCCTCATTCCGTTGGGCAACGACTAGCGGATAGCGGAGTTTTCGACCGAGGAGCGAACGAGGCTGCAAACGGACTCGCCCACTTCGCCGGCCGCCCTCCCTTCGAGGGAGGGTAAGATGGGCAAGCGCGCCTCCTAGCGTCTGTAGCGATTGCAACGAATCGGACGATGACAGCGAAGTTGCCCCTTGTGCGCGGCGGGCTAGAACAAGGAAGTTGCCATCCACAAAGAAAAGAGGGAGCGACGATGACCGGCAAGTCTCGCAAACAGCAAATCGAGGAAATGCTCGCCGACGATCCGCACGATCCGTTTTTACGTTACGGATTGGCGATGGAATATGTCAGCGCGGGGCAGGATGAGGAGGCGGTTCGTTGTTTTCAGGAACTGCTGCACGCGGCGCCGGATTATGTGCCGGCGTACATGCAGGCGGGACGGACGTTGGCGCGTCTGAACCGAATCGAGGAAGCGCGAGCGATTTTTCAATCCGGCATCGCCGCGGCGCGGCAGCAGGCAGACCTACACGCCGCCGAGGAGATGACGGGGTTTCTCGATGGATTGAATTGACCGAACTCCTGAGCGGGGGGCGTCAGCCCCCCGAGCCTAGCGTCTCTCGGGGGGCTGACGCCCCCCGCTCAGGAGGTTAAAACGGTATGTCGTCCATGGGTGCCGGCGCGGGGGCGGCGGAGCCGGTCGCCTGGCGCGGGCGAACTCCTCGCTGATGCGCATGAGACGTATGCGGCGTAGGTCGAGAATCGCGGGGCGCGCTTCGGCGTCGTTAAGCGGCTGAGCCACCAGATACGGCAGATTGATGGCGTCGATGCGCAGGGCCACTCCCATGCCCCATTCGCGCCGATCGCGCCAGTGATGGATCGTGACCAGCAGACCCTTCTGAAGATCGTCCACCGCCAAGAGTAAACCGTTCCGCCGGCGATCCTTCTTCACGTTCGTTCCCCTTTCCGCTGATGCCCAACCCGTGGGGCAACCCCTCGTTGGGATTCTTCGTCATCCTATGAACTGGCGCGGCGATGCGCAGCTAAAAATACCCAAATAGGCAAGATTCTCTCAAGATGCCGGATGCGCAGTTCCGCTTATCGTAGGAGGCGAAGCAACTCTCCGTTTCCCACAATTTGACCTCCACGACGGGAAAACCCTGCCTCGCCGTGAAATCGAAAATCAGCCGAGCGATGTTCTCCGCCGTCGGATTCACGTCCAGGACGTAAACCGGCTCGCCGTGCTGGCGCAGCAACGGCAACATCGGATCGTCTTTGTGCAGCAGCATTTTGTGATCGAGCTGCTCGTCGATCCAGCCGCCGACGATGCGCTTGAGGCGCGAGAAGTCCACGACCATGCCGAGCGCATCGAGGGCGTCGGCGGCCAAGGTGATGACGGCCTTGCCGTTGTGTCCGTGCAGATGACGGCATTTGCCGTCGTAGTTGAGCAAGCGATGGCCGTAGCAAAAGGTGATCTCGCGCGTCACGCTGAACATGGTCCCTCCCGATGATATACGGTCGGATCGGGGCAGCCGGCGCGGCTGAAGGCTTGGCGGCGCTCCGCGCACTTGTTGCACAGGCCGCAATGCCGGCCGTCGCACGGCCGCATACACGAGAACGTCCACTGCAAGGGCAGATGCCGGCCGCGTTCCAGCACCGCTTCCTTGTGCAGACCGGCATACGGCCGCACCACGCGCACCGTTCCGCCGATGGCTTGATTGACGATCGCCTCATAGGCCGTGAAGAAAGCCGGCGTAGCGTCGGCGAACGGATTGCTTTCCAACGGCGCCAGCGCCAACGCGGCTACGCCGTGCAAATGGCACCACAGCATCGCTTTGGCGAGAAACAGCACATTGCGCCCGGTAGATACACAGCGGCGTCCGCCGTTCCCGCAGCCGGCACGCCGATCCCCGTCAGACTCCAGTGATCGCCGTACAGATCCGCGACGGGCATGTCCAAGACGGTCAATTGTTGCAGCGACGGCGTGCGAATAACATCGAGGAAACGGCGCAGGTGATGCAATTCCGTCTCTTCCCAGAAGAGACCGAAGCGAACGTACAGCGGCCAGACGGCCGGATGTTGGGAAAGCATTTCGGCGAGGAGAATGGCGCTATCGAGTCCGCCGCTGACGAGGACAGCGAGGGAACGCGACGCATCGGCGGCAGCGTAAGGACGGCTCATCGCGTTCATTGTAGCGACGGCGAGCCACTTGCGGCATGCTTTGCCAGCCCGCAGCGCCAGCAAGGGTTAAATTCACCCTTGCTGGCGCTGCGGGCTGGCAAATCGTGGTATTAGTGATTGAGGATGAACTCGTTGCTGTTGAGCAGCGCCAGAAGAGATCTTCATACCGGCGCTTGGGATTCTTGTAATCGTTCATCCACACCTTCGCATCCGGCAAGCGAAACTGCGACAGGATCAAGCTCATTTCCCGAACAGTTGGCAATCGATTGAGAGCGCACAAATACATATAACGGATGGCGGCTCTCTCACTATTGCCGGCGCGAATGCCGGCCTGAACGGCCAACGCCACGGTGCCTTTGTCCTTGCGGCAATGGCGTCGTTGATGTCCTTGCCGTTCATCATCAACAGCGCCTGCACGACGGTGCCGTTGAAGTTGACTTCGTTGCCCTCGTCGTCGCCGAAGTTGCTGATGAGCGTGCCCAGCCACTTATCCTTGAGGTCTTTCTTGATGGTTTTGGATTCGGTTGCCTCGGCCTTCGTGGCGACCATCAGCGACTCGAACAGCTGTTCGGGACTCATGGCCTTCATAATCATACGGCTGAACAACGCTTCGTGTTCCGGCTTGTCGTTGCTCTTGTTGGCCACGCAGCTGAGGTTGTAGGGATCACTGTTGCAAATCCAGCGGATCAGCCTCTTGAGGTCGTAGTTGTAGTGCTTGAAGCGCGCCGCTAACTCATCGAGCAGTTCCGGGTTGGACGGCTGGTTTTGATCGTTGAAATCGTCAATGGGGTTGACGAAACCGCGGCCGAAAAAGACGCCCCACATGCGATTAACAATGGCTTTGGGAAACTGCGGATGATCGATGATGAACTCGGCCAACTTCTCGCGCCGCTGCACGCCCTTCATGCCGGCCGGCAAGCGCACGCCGTGCTTCTCCTCGCCGCTGCTGGGCAGAAACTCCGCCGGCGCCGTGAGGATGACGCCGTTGCGCTTTCTCGTAAAAGACCAAGGCGTTCCTGGCCACGTTCTCATCGTCCTTGAGCGCCAGTTTGCCGTAGGTCATCATGCGGCCGGTTTGCGGCGGCTGCCCTTCGCGGACCACTTGGCGAAGGAAGGCATTGACGCCCCAGAAGTGTTCCTGCTTGATGTTGCTGTAGAAGGGATGATCGTGGCACTGGGCGCACTGCACTTGCGTGCCGAGGAACAGCCGGGTGATGCGCGAGGTCAACGGCACCATCTGAAAATGACCTTCTTGGCCGCGATGAGGCGGCGGCACATTCTCGCCGAGGTGAGCGAGAATGAAATTGGCGGCGGCGCCGCCCTTGTCGGTGTCGTCGTTGTCCCCGTTGGCGGCCAGCAAGCTCTTGACGATGCTGGTATACGGCTTGTTCTGGCCGAATTGATCTTCCAGCCAGGTGGCCAGATATTCGTGATACGGTCCTCGGCCAAAGACGCCGGCACGACTGAGCAGCCAATTGGCCCACAGGTACGCCCAGTGACGCGGATATTCGTCGCTGTCCAGTAAGCGATTAATCAGCTTCGAGCGGCGCGTCTCCTTGGGATCGCTGCAAAAACGCCTGGATCTCTTCCGGCTTGGCGATGCGTCCAATGATGTCCAGCGAGGCGCGGCGAATGAACTCGTAATCGTCGGCGAAGCGCGAAGGGACGATCTTGTTCTCCTCCCACTTGGCTTTGCTCAATTTATTGATGGTGGAAACCATCTCGGTGAGCGAGGAGAGGTCTTGATCGTTCTTGGCGACGAGAGTGAGCTTAATCGGCTCCGGCCAGGGGACCGAAATCTCCTTGGCAGCTTTGTCCTTGGCCTTGTCGTCCTTGTTTTCGCCGCTGGGAGGAGCGGCCGACGTGGCGTCGTGCCGGCTCACGGCGAAGAGCAAACCACTCAACAACAACATGCCCGCCAGCAGCGACCGCTGCCAACCTCGCATGGATGCTCGCAGCATCGTTCGTCCCCCTATTCTCTCGACAATCGTGCCGTCGCTTCCGCTTTGAATTTTCGCACGCTCTCGGAGGCTCGTCAACCATTCTTGCCCCCGCTTTCCTCGTTCGCCGCGACCCAGCGCACGCGCGCTCCCCTTCGGGTCGCGGCTAAACGAGAAAGCGGTTCCGAGTTTGAGACGAAAAAGCGACGAGCTTGGTTCCCAAAGTCGAGCGCGGGCGTCAAAATGAACCAGCGTCGCCGGCGAAGGAGGAAAACATGCACGTTAGTGAGGAGAGCATCCGCGCCAACGTCCGCGCGGCGTCCACGGAGGATTTGCTGGACCGCGCCACCGTCTACCGCGAAGGGATGGAAGCCGAAGCGCTGGACATCATCGAACAGGAATTGCACCAGCGCGGCGTGAGACGGGACGACATCGCCGCACACGAACGGAAGCGGCGCGAGACGGTGTTGTTCGATTCTCAGGGGATCGCCTTGAAATGTCATCGCTGCCCGCGTCCCGCCGTTGTGGAAACGCGGGGCTGGCATCGGATGTGGGGATTGCTGCCGCTGTTTCGCCGTCGTTTCGTCTGGTGCGCGGAACACAAACCGCCTTCTGTTTAGCCGCGACCCGAAGGGGAGCGCGAGCAGTGCGATCCCCTTCGGGTCGCGGCTAAACGGCTACGATCACGTCTGTTTCAACAGCTGATCCACGTCGGCCTGTACGATCTGGCGAGCCGGCTTGTTCAAGGCGGCACTCAGCCAACTCATCACCGTCGGCGTGAAGGGCAGTTTGCCTTTCTTGAGAAATTCCAACAGGCGGTTGTGGCGACGGATGCGCTCTTTCATCTTGAGCATGCCGTTGGTGCGCCGCGATTCGGCCATGTCATAGCGCCGCTGCTCTCGGCGGATACGTCGTGCTCCCATGAGAAACTCCTTGGCGAAGAATCGATGCTCAATAGTCAAGAAGATAACATAGCGGCTACGGCGGGCGGCGGAAAGAGCATGCCGGCCTCTACCCGGCAGCTAACGCGGCCGGTTCGCCAGGCTCGGCGAATCGGCCGCGTTAGCTGCCGGGTAGTGGCACACTCGGACAACGATTCCTCGACTCCGAAATTCCCCCACGACGATAAAAGTGAACTAGAATTGATTCACGAGAGTACGCCTTCGCGGAGAGATCGTGTCAGCCAGAGTGTCATCGATGCCCACGCTCAAAGCGCCCAGTCTGAACCGATTCCCGGCTATCGTCTCATCGAGCCGCTGGGCAAGGGCGGTTTTGGCGAAGTGTGGAAGTGCGAAGCGCCCGGCGGACTGCTCAAGGCCATCAAGTTCATCGACGGCGGTGATTCCCTTAACGATCTGAGCGGCGCCGCTTCCCGACAGGAACTCCGCGCCTTGCAGCTTATCAAAACCATTCGTCATCCGTTCCTGCTGTCTATCGAGCGCATCGAGGTGATCGACGGCCAAGTGCTTATCGTCATGGAGTTGGCGGATCGCAGCCTGCACGATCTTCTCACCGAGCGGCGCACGGCCGGTCAAGCGGGTATTCCGCGTTCGGAACTGCTGAGCTATCTGCGCGAATCCGCCGAGGCCATCGACGTACTCAATCAGGAATACGGTCTGCAACATCTCGACGTGAAGCCGCGCAATCTGTTCCTGATTGGCCGGCACGTCAAGGTAGCGGACTTCGGTCTGGTGGCCAGCCTCAGCGATTTGCAAAGTCAAACCAGTTGGGCGCGGCGCAGCGAGGCGTTGACGCCGCTGTACGCCGCTCCCGAAACTTTCCTGGGTCGCTTCACGCTGTTCTCCGATCAATACAGCTTGGCCATCAGCTATCAGGAACTGCTCACCGGCACTCTGCCGTTTACCGGCCGCAATGTTCGTCAGCTGGCCCTGAAGCACGTTCAGGAGCCACCCGATTTGGAGCCGCTGCCCGAAGCCGAGCGTCCTATCTTGGCTCGCGCCCTGGCCAAGGAGCCGCGCAAGCGCTATGCCTCCTGCTCCGCTTTCGTGCAGGCGTTGCTCGCTCTGGACGATGTGCCCGCGCCGCAGCCGGCTAAGCCCAACGGTACGCACGCCGATCTCGATCTCGGCGAACTGGCGGCCACGCCGAAAGTCAGCCGCGAAGTACGTATCGTCTCTGTTCCTGCCGCCGCCCCCCCGGCCGGTTCGCCCAAAGCGGAACCGCCCTCGGCTGCCGGCGCCGCCGATCGGGCGAAGGAGATGAACCATTTTCTGGCGGGGTATCAACTCCTCGAATGCGTCAACCGCCACGCCGCCGCCGAGGTCTGGAAGGCGCAGACAAGCGATGGCCGCAAACGCCTGGTCAAGATCCTCAATGGCTTCGATGCCGACGAGGAATGGCCCAACGGCGATCCCCTGGCCCGCCTTCGGGAACTACGCCATCCCGCCCTGCCGCGCTTCGACATCCAGGCCAGATTGGGAGGCCGCCTCGCCCTCATCACCGACCTGCCGGACGGTTCGCTCGCCGATCGGCTGCGCGAGTGCCAGCAGATCGGACAGCAAGGCATTCCGCGCCTCGAACTGCTCGCCTATCTCCGTCAAGCCGCCGAAGCGCTCGATGATCTCTACGAGGATTATCGTTTACAGCATCTCTGTCTGACGCCTCGGCAACTGGTGCTGCGCAGTGGACTGCTCTATCTGCTCGACTTCGCTCTGCTCGAATTGTTGTGGCTGCCATCGGGGCACGATCCGGCCGCCTTGAACACGCGCTACGCCGCTCCCGAACTATTCGAGCGCCAATTCAGCCGGCATGCCGATCAGTACAGCCTGGCTCTGATCTACCAGGAATTGCTGACGGGCATCCACGCTTTTCGCAATTACAATCAGCGTCAAATGGCGTTAGCGCGGCTGCGCGGCCAGCCCGATCTCGGCATGCTGCCGGCCACGGATCGGCCGGTGATTTCCCAGGCGCTGGCTGTCGATCCCGATCAGCGTTTTCCTAGCTGCACGGCCTTGGTGGACGCTTTGGACGAGGTTGCCGCGGGTCGCGGTCTGGGCCATAGTTCGCGCGGCACCCACGTCCCGACTGTCACGGCGGAAGTGCCCGCGCTGGCGGCCGAGAAACCGCCGGAGCGCGGCAGGCCGCCGGCATGGCACTGGGAGCAATCGCTCGCCGAGATGAAGCAAATCTTCGCCGAGCAAATCGCCGAAGCCGCCGCCGACACCGAAATCCGCGTCCGCCGCTCTCTGCGCTACCGCATCCATCGGCCGCGCCGCGGCGAATCCGCTCCACCCAGCTTGGAGCAGTTCGCTTATGGCCGAATCGTCCCCGCCACGACGCGCCTGAAACTGACGAGCTTCCAGGAACAATGGAAAGCGCGGCCCGTCGAGGCGCCGAAAGAGAGCGACGCTTCCAGCGATGGCCGTGTTCTCGTGTCGAATTGGCTGTATCGGGTTGGCACGGGCGCCAATCTCTGGCAGCGCTGGCTCGGTCAATCGCCGAGTCTGTTGGTGCAGATTGAGTTAGCGATGCCGCGCACGAGTACGGAAGGATTCATCGATGTGTTGCTGCGCATCCATGCCAATGATCGCGGAACGGACAAGGGCATGGAGATGCTGGAAGAAATGGGTTCGCATCTGCTGCGCAGCGTGCGCGAACACCTCCAGTTGCCGCCGGAACGGCGCGGTGAGGAGCGTTTCGGCTGGATGAACGATGTGCAAGTGCGGCCGATGTTCAATGAACGCGACCTCGGCGCGGCCATCGCCGCTCAGACGAAGGACATCTCCAACGGCGGCGTCGGTTTGGAATTACCCTGCCGTCCGCCGTGCGAATTCCTGTTGCTGCAAATGAATGCCGCGCCGCGCGCGGCACTCGCGTTGCCGTTGCAAGTGCTGCACGCGCATCCGCTCGGCGATGGCCGCCATCACGTCGGCGCACGCATTGCTTGGGAACTCGTGGCTAATCTCGGTGCATGAAGTTTGTTTAGCCGCGAGCCGTAGGCGAGCGCGGCCGCGCTCGCCTACGGCTCGCGGCTAAACTTATTACTTGACCTTCTGCTCAATCACTTCCGGTTCATATTTTCCGCTGCGGATGCGGATCTTGAACTTCGTCGATTCGATGTCGTCTTCCTTGCGACCCCGATGGTGCTTGTTGAGGTAGGCGATCTCCAAGTTCAAGAGCTTCTGTTCCAGTTCTTCCGACATAAAGGCGAGGAAATGACTGGGCTTCAGAGGCAGACGGAGAACATTCATAACGCCTTGCACGGAGTCGGGCTTGTCGTCTAGCCAGTAAACCATCCGCTGGATCTGTTTAACGTCCTCGTCGATCAACTTGGGGTCCGGGCCGACAGATCGCGTACGATCTTGTAATCGACGCGATCGGCTTCCTCGCGGACAGGTATAGCGAGGATAGCGCCCAATCCCCGGAGTTGAGCGACATAATCGGCGCTACTGTTGGTGTTGAACCACATGACCCAGCGAAGCATGCGTTTTTCGCGCTGCGTAGGAGTACCGTGACCCTCACCGCGCGCATCGCCGACGCCGCTGCCTTGACCACCGCCGCTGCCGCCGCCGGAGCCGGTGCCGCCTTGACCGCGGCCGGACGGCTTGCTGCCCGGCATTTGTATTTGTGCCGCCCGCTCGCGCAGCCGACGAAATACTTGCGCGGAATCGCTGCTCTCTTGCTGCAAAACGCGCTGGGGGTCCGTATCGAACTGCGGTTTCGTTTTCGGATCGGGCTTGACGTTAATCTTCTTGGGAGCCTGAATGTCGTCGGGCTGCGAATTCTCCGTCGAGCCTTCATTCGGTTGGCCGACCTCCTGGGGCGCGGGACCATTGTTCGATCCATCGCCTTGGCCGTGCCGATTGCCGCCGCCGCCGCCCAAATCCAAACGCACCGCCTCGACCGGCAGCGAACGGCTGCTGTGGCTGAACAGGATCGCGCCCAGCCATGCCATCAGGGCCAGCACTCCGAAGACGAGAAAGTGCAGAGCAATCGATCCCGCGCTGGACAGCGGAAACTCGGCATGCGGCGAATAACGCTGCCAGAAGCGTTCGTCCGGCGGGACCAGTTGTGAATTGGCGACCCGGTCGGCAGACTTGTCTGAAGAAGGTGCGGTTTGCGCCATGGTTCTACCTGCCCTATCGAGAGGAAGAGAGATGCCCCTTGCGATCCCCACGCTCTCTCTTAACCTTAGCGAATTAGAGGCGAGGGAAGCAAGCGAAAAGGCTTCTGTTCATCAATTCCAAAACGATCTTGCCATTTTATTTCTTGCAAAAGAATGAAAGAACGGTTAGAAAAGAGGTGTTGGCACGGGGCTTGGCTGAGACTCGCAGATCAGCCAACCCCCGTGCCACAGGTGGAAGTGTGAATGTGCGGGAAGTCATTTCTGACTGAAAGGTTGGGACTCGCAACCAACCTTTCAGTCAAATAGAAAAGCAACCACTGTGCCAATTGGCTTTCCCTTTCTACTCATTTCCGTCTCTTTGCCGCAACTTCTCTTTTTTCTTGCCTTTACGCATAACCCAGTCTCGACCGCGCCGCGTTGGTCTCCTCGGTGCCTTTTCGCCGACTGGAGAGACTGCGCCATTTTGCCACAGGGGGCTGTACCATTCTGCGGAAAGCGTCTCGTTTTAGCCTCTTGCCCCGGCGCGTGAAGATGGGCAGGATGTTCGGTATGCGAACGGGCATCGCGAATACGGATTGACGCTGGTTGCGGTGTCTTGGCCCGGTTAAACTTGGAAGTGGAAAAAATCCTGCGCACGCCTGTCCCGGAAACGCGGCGGCGCGCAGGTACTCCTTTATGGTAACTCTCATGGACAATAACTCCAGCGAGACGCTTCAGCTGATTGAGCGCCTCCGCGCGGGAGATCGGCAAGCCCTCAACGACCTTTTGACGCGGCATCGCGGCCGGCTGCGCCGCATGGTCGAGATGCGCCTGGATTGGCGGCTGCAAGCGCGCATCGACGCTTCCGATGTCATCCAAGAGGCGTTTCTGGAAGTGGCCACGCGACTGGAGGAGTACCTGAGTCATCCGATACTGCCGTTGTTTCTCTGGCTGCGGTTGATCGTCGGCGAACGGTTGACGCGGCTGCACCGCCATCATCTGGGCGTGAAGATGCGCGACGCCGGCCGCGAAGTGTCGCTGTACCGCGAAGCGCTGCCGGCGGCCAGTTCGGCGGCGCTTGCCGCTCAGCTGCTCGGCAAACACACCTCGCCGACGCAAGCCGCCATCCGTGCCGAACGCATGCTCCGCTTGCAAGAAGCGCCTCAATACCCTCGATCCCCTCGACCGCGAAGTCCTGTCCCTACGGCATTTTGAGGAGTTGACGCGCACCGAAACCGCCAAGGTTCTCGGCATCGAGGAAAGCGCGGCGGCTAAAAGATACATTCGCGCTCTGAAAAGACTCAAGGAAATGCTCGCCGCCATGCCCGGCGGTCTGGAGGATCTCTGATATGTCCGCCCACGATCCCAGTCAGTGCGCATTGATCGATGAACTCGCCGAGGAGTTCGCGCTGCGCTACCGGCGCGGCGATCGGCCTTCTCTGAAGGAGTATCTCGACAAGTATCCCGAATTGGCCGACGACATCCGCGTCCTATTCCCGGCCCTGGTCGAGATGGAGAAGGTCAAGGAAGACCAGGGCGCCGCCGAGACGGCCGTTGTCGAGACGCCGCCGTTGCGGCAAATCGGCGATTACCGCATTTTGCGCGAAGTGGGCCGCGGCGGCATGGGCATCGTCTACGAGGCCGAGCAAGTGTCGCTGGGCCGCCGCGTCGCCTTGAAGGTACTCCGATTCGCCAGCGGCGACTGTACGGTTCGCCAACGCTTCCACCGCGAGGCCCGCGCCGCAGCCCAGCTGCACCATACCAACATCGTGCCCGTCTTCGAAGTCGGCGAGGATCAGGACGCTTGCTGGTATGCCATGCAGCTCATCCTCGGTCAGGGACTCGATCAGATCGTCGAGGAGTTGGGCCAGCAACGCCAACCGCCTAGCGATGGAGGTCAGACCGCGGAGCCCGCCGCGGCGCCGACGGGAGCCGCTCATCCATCGCTCAGCCAGGTGACGCAGGGGCTCGTCAGCGGACGGTTCGCCTGTCCCGACCTCGACCGTTCGACACCCTCTCCGTCGTTTAGCCGCGACCCGAAGGGGAACGCGAAGAGGGGGAGCGCGTCCCTCGATAGCTCCGATTCGACTCGCCTGGCCAGCCGTTCTGAACTGTCCGCCGTTGATTCGGCGGGAGGGCAGTATTATCGCAGCGTGGCACGCATTGGCCGGCAGGCGGCCGACGCGCTGGCCTATTCCCATGCCCGCGGCATCGTCCATCGCGATATCAAGCCGTCGAACCTACTGCTGGATACGGCCGGCGTGTTGTGGATCACCGATTTCGGCCTGGCCAAGACGGGCGATCCCAGTTTGACGACCACCGGCGACATCGTCGGCACGCTGCGCTACATGGCCCCGGAACGCTTCAAGGGCGAAGGCGATGCGCGGGCCGACATCTATGGGCTGGGACTGACGCTGTATGAACTGCTGGTGCTTCGGCCGGCGTTCGCGGAACATGATCGGCTGCAACTGATCGATCGGATCAAGAACCACGAGCCAACCCGGCCGAGCGTCCTGGAACCCCGCATCCCGCGCAACCTAGAAACCATCGTCCTCAAGGCGATCGACAAGGAGTCCAAACGGCGCTATCAATCGGCCGAGGAGTTGGCCGACGATCTGCGCCGCTTCCTCGCCGACGAGCCGATCATGGCGCGGCGGACGAGCGAGTGGGAACGAATGCGCATGTGGGGCCGCCGTAATCCGGCGCTGGCCACCTTGTCGGCGTCCTTGCTGCTGCTGCTGGCGGTGGTCGCCGCCGCCGCTACCACGGCGGTCTTCTATCTGCGGGCGACTCTGGACATCTCGGAGCAACACCGCGAGCACGCCGAGAAGGCGGAACTTGAAGGCGAACACAAACTATGGCTGTCCTATCTGCGGCAGGCGCAGGCGCGGCGCATGAGCCGGCAGTCCGGTCAGCGCTTCGCCAGCCTGCGCGCCATCAAGGACGCATTGGTCCTGACGGCGCCGCCCGGCCATTCACGCGATGAGCTGCGCACCGAGGCCATTGCCGCCCTGTGTCTGGCCGATGTGGAGATGGCCCGCGAAGGAGGTAGGGAGATCCTCGGCGCGGAGGGCTTTACCATTGATGCCGCATTCCAGCGTTACGCCATCGCCGACAAGGACGGTAAGGTCCGCATTCGCCGCCTGAGCGACGATGAAGAACTGCTTCAACTACCCGGCGCCGGCTTGGTGGACCCCTATCTGGGGCTGCAATTCAGCCCGGATGGGCGTTTCCTGCACCAGATTTGTCAAGTCCAGGGAGGGTATAGATCCCGTCTGTGGAACCTGGACGGCCCGCAACCGAGAGCGGTACTGGACGATGAGCATTGCAACCTGTCGTTCCGACCCGACAGCCGCCAATGCGCGGCCGTTTATCGAGACGAAACAATCCGTTTCTTCGAGACGGCGTCCGGACGCGAACTGCGGCGGTTTCGCGTCGCCGCCATGCCACCGGATTGCGGCCTGTTCTGGAACCCCAAGTTGCCGCAATTGTTGATCTGCACGCGCCAATCGTTGGGGCTGCTGAACGTGGACACCGGCGAGGTGACAACAGTGGGACTAAAGGTTCCCAGCGGATACTCTTGGCCGGCTTGGCACCCGGAGGGTCGTTTGCTGGCGGTGTTCGGCCAGGATCTCAAAATTTATTTGTGGGATGTCCCCTCCGGCCGTCTGACTCTGCCGCCGCTGGAGAGTCATAAAATCGCTGGCACCATAATGTATTTCAATCGTGCCGGCGACCGGCTGCTCAGCACCGACTGGTCCGGTAGTTGGCATCTGTGGGACACGCTGTCCGGGCGGCTCTTGCTGACCTTCCCCGCTTTCGGCACATCCCTCCATTTCAGCCCCGACGATCAATTGGTGGGCGCCGGCGGAGGCAGCAAGGTCCGATTCTTTCACTACCGCGGCGGCAAGGAGCTGCGCAGCGTG
The DNA here is from genome assembly GCA_963835245.1 of uncultured Planctomycetota bacterium. Taxonomy (GTDB): domain Bacteria; phylum Planctomycetota; class Planctomycetia; order Gemmatales; family Gemmataceae; genus JAJPHU01. The sequence continues at coordinate 29,408 of CAWIEZ010000005.1, read as the reverse complement.
GTCCATCGCAAAACGACCGCCGATCGGAGTTATAATGCTGGAGATCTTCCCATGGACCCCCAGGGACGATTGTGCGCCATCGGGATGGATGACCATCTTGAAGGTATCGCGCTTGTGGATGTGACACGAGGAGAAGAGGCGGCGCTACTACCTCTCCCCGGTAATGTGCCGCTGCGCTTCGACCACGAGGGAGCGTTGTGGACGTGTGGCTCGGCCGGACTGCTGCGCTGGCCTGTGGCCGCCGACCCGAAAGAGGACAGCGCCGCTATGGACCGCCCCGACGAGTCTTGTCGCAAGCGACTACGATGACCGGCGGCAGCGCGGACCTGCGAGTCTTGGCGATATCCGACCGCCCGCGCGGCGCGATTGTCTTCCATCGAGATAGCAAGCGTCTGTTGCGGCTGGGACCGCAGGAAGACGTGCGCTACTGTGCGGTCAGTCCCGATGGCCGATGGGTCGCCACCGGCAGCCATTGGCACCACGAAGGCGTCGGGGTCAAGGTTTGGGACGCCCGCGACGGAAGGCACGTCATGGACTTGCCCGTCGGCTCCAGCGGCGTCAAATTCAGCCCCGACGGCAAATGGTTGCTGACGACGGGCGGCGGCTGTCGCCTGTGGGCGGCCGGCAGCTGGCAGGAAAGACCAATCCTGGGCCGAGGATCACCCCTGAATCCCTCGGCTGCTTTCTCCAGCGACGGCAAGCTGCTGGCCCTCGGAGACGAACCCAGCGTGGTGCGGCTGGTCGTGACGGATAGCGGCGCGGAAATCGCCCGGCTGACCATTCCGGAGCAGACTCGCCTTATGCCCTGCTGTTTCACACCAGACGGCACCCAATTGATCGCCATCGGCAATGGAACGAAAGCTCTCTACATGTTCGACCTGCCCGCCATCCGAGCGGGATTGGCCGAACTGGATCTGGATTGGGACGCGCCACCGTTGCCCGCCGTCTCTCGGGGCGCTAACGCAACCCCGCTCGCCGCGGAGCCGCTGTCGATTCACTTCGACCTAGGCGACATGCGACAATGGGCAGAGGCGGATGCGTTGGTTCATCAAGCCGCCAAGCGCGTCCGCCCCAAGGAGTACGCCAAGGCGCTGGCGGCATTGCGGAAAGCAGTGAAGATCACTCCCAGCCACGCCATGGCTCATAACAATCTGGCCTGGCTGCTGTTGACCGCACCCAAGGAATTACGCGATCCGGCGCAAGCGCTGCCGGAGGCGCGCAAAGCCATCGAGTTGGAACCCGGCCAATCGATCTATCGCAACACGCTGGGCGTGGCTCTGTACCGCACGGGACAGTTCGCCGAGGCGATCCCGGACCTGGAATGCAGCCTGCGCGAGAGCAAGGGACAAACCGACGCCTTCGATCTGTTCTTCCTGGCGATGTGCCATCATCGGCTGGGCGATGCCGCCAAGGCCAAGGATTGCCGCGAGCGCGGCGCAAAGTGGTTCCAGGAACACAAAGGCAAACTAAGCGCCGGATGGGTTGAGGAACTGACGGCGTTCCAGGCAGAGTCCGAGTCCGTGCTGGCGCAACCGCCGGGCCAAGCGAAGAAGTGACAACGGAAAAGAGAGCAGACAAGGGGAAAAGCGGCCGGTGAGTCCTCGCCGCCAAGCAGAAGTCTCACCGGCCCGACAGCGCCCGAGCGTTCGGTCTGCGCGCTCGGTTGCCTGTCCCTCCATTATATCGCGGACCACCTCCGAGAAAAGGAACCGTTATGATGTTCTTCACCCTGAAACCGTCTCGACGAAACGCTCCGGCGCAAGCGCGGCGGGGATGGCTCAGCCGGCGCAGCATCGTGCCCCGGCTGGAGGCGCTGGAAGATCGCACCTTGCTCAGCACCTTCCTGGTGAGCAATCTCCACGACAGCGGCACCGGCTCGCTACGGGCGGCGGTGCAGTCCGCCGATGCCAACCCCGGATCTACCATTGACTTCGCGCACGATCTGCACGGCACTATCACGCTGAGCAGCGGCCAACTCAACATCACCAGTAATATGACCATCAATGGGCCGGGCGCAAGTCGGATCACTGTCAGCGGCGACAACGCCAGCCGGATCTTCGACATCGGCAACAACGCCACGGCGACTATCGCCGGCCTGACCATCGCCAACGGCAGCGCTCAAAGCACGACGGACCCTTCCCAGCAGGGCGGCGGCGGCGTCTTGAACGAGGTCGGGGCCACCGTCCACCTCAACGACGACGTCTTCAGCAACAACCGAGCCATCGTCGTGGGGGGTGCCCTGTGGAATCAGGCCGGACCTACGGGCAGTGGCACCGCCACCGTCAGCGGCTCGGTTTTCACCGGGAATCGGGTCATCGGCTCGGTGAATGGCACCACCAACCCGTTCATGGTATTCGAGGGCTTCGGCCCTGGAAACGGAACGGCGGAAGGAGGCGCCATCGACAACGATGGAAGTCTCAGCGTCGCCGGCAGCACCTTCACGAACAATCAGGCTCTCGGTGTGGCCGGCAGCGATAACGCCGATGCCAGCGGCCACGGCGGCGCCCTCGCCGTTGACGGCATGGTGTCCATCACCGACTCCACCTTCACCGGCAACCAAGCCCGCGGCGCCAACGTGCCCAGCGGTTTCACCGGCAGCCAGGGTCTGGGCGGCGGCGTGATCGTCTTTGGCAACGCGACCATCAGCGGCTCCGTCTTCACCGGCAACCAGGCGGTCGGAGGCGCGGGGGGCACGGCGGCTACCAACAACTCCGCATTCGTGGGCGCCGGCGGCGGCGTCCTCGTCCTAAACGGGGCGACGCTCAAGATGAGCGACAGCGTCTTCGCCCAGAACCAGGCCATCGGCGGCGCGGGCGGAACCGGCGGAGGCGGTGCTCTCGGCATTGGCGGCGGCTTGGATGCGCACTCCGGCACGAGTCTCACCTTGAGCGACACGTTGTTCTTAAACAACGCCGTTGTCGGCGGCGCCGGGGGCAGCGGCGCTGCCGGCGGCGACGGCTTTGGCGGCGGCCTGTCGGTGGACTTTAACTCGACGGCAACCATTACCGGCATCGCGCTGATCTCCAATCAGGCGATTGGCGGAGCCGGGGGCGCCGGGGCCAATGGCGGCGACGGCGATGGCGGCGGGATCGCTGTAGGCATCCGGTCGATTTATGGTCTCCCGGATAGCAGTTCCGTCACCCTCAGCGACAGTATAATCGCCGCCAACCTGGCGCTCGGCGGCACCGGCGGGGAGGGCGGTAACGGGGGCAATGGCTTCGGCGGCGGTGTTGCTGTCGGCGCGTCGGAAGTGAGCGGCGGCGTCGCCGTCACACCCAGCCTGACCGTCCGTGACAGCGCGATCATCGGCAACAGGGCAGTCGGCGGCGAGGAAGGCGCCGGAGGCAGCGATGGACTGGGTATCGGAGGCGGCGTCTATAGTCTCGGCGCCTTTTCCGAGTTGGCAACGCTTGTCGCCGGCAATTTCGCCTCGACCAGCAACGACAACATCTTCCCTTAAAGCGCCTGACGGCGATTCGTTTAGCCGCGACTCGCAGGGGAGCGCTGTCGCGCTCCCCTGTGGGTCGCGGCTAAACGAAGATTCGGTATTGGCGGCCGCAGTGGATTTCCGTCCTTTTCGTAAGATTTCTTTCAGGTTTCGCCATTCGGATTTTCGCGGAGCGGCGCCATGAGTCCCCCTGCCGTTGACGACCCATTCGCGGCCAAGCGCGCGGCCATGCGCGAGGAGTTCTTCGCCCGCCACTTCCTGCTCGGCGGTTGGCTCGGAGGCACCGATACCTACAAACGTACCATGTGGACCGCCGTGCCCGACATCGCTTGCGCTCGCGCCGGCTATGCCCTGACGATGCGCAAGGGACTGCCGGAGGGCGGCGCCGACGGACAGCTCATCATGGCCGGCCATGAGGCCATGCTGGCGCAGTGGTTCCATCGTCCGCTGCGCCGCGCCGACATCGAGTTGGCCGCTCATTGGTACAGTACGCATTCGGCGACCCACGCTTTTCCTCACGAACTATGGCAGAGCATCCTCGACAGTCAAACCGGCGACGACATCCATCTACCCATCGACATCTGGGGGTTTCGCGGCGGACAAACATTTCTGGCCGGCATGCCGTGCTTATCCTTTGAAGGACCGGGCGGCGCCGTCTCCTATCTGGAGCCAGCCATGTGTCGCTATTTCGCTCCTATCATCCAAGCGACCAAGGCGCGTTTGATGAAATTGGCCACGCCGCGCGACGCCGAGTTCGGCCTGCGCTCTGCGCCGAACGAAATCAGCAATCTCGTCCTTCTATTGGCCCGCTATGTCGGCGGACGCGGGCAACTCACTTCCAACGACACAGCGGAGTTCCTTTATCCGAATTTATTCCGTACCATCGGCACCATCGGCCACGAGATGATGTGCGCGGCGCAGTCGTTTGATCGGCTGCTCGGCGAGGCGGAATACGAGATGATGGATCGCTTCATCACGGCGCGGGGCGAAGCGTCGCTGCTGTGCGATCTGGTGGACGCCGAGACGGTCGGTCTGGAAAACGCTCTACGCGTCATGCGGGCGCATCCGGAGACAGAGCGCGTCGGCGTCCGCGTGGACTCCGGCGACATCGCCGAGCAGTGTGTTCTCTATTTCCAGCGCATGCGTGAGGCCGGCATCTCGCCGCGCACGATCGTTTTCGAGGATGAGGTTGCCCCAGAAGTGGTGCGCAAAGTCTACGATCACTTCCGCCGCGCCACGGGGCAGGAGCCGGACATGCTGTTCCCCGGCGCCGGCGGCTATTGGTGGCGTCTGGTCCATCGAGATACGCTCGCCGCCGCCTTCAAGCGCTCGGCGACTGAAGATCGTCCCAACGTCAAGTTTTCTAACTCGCTGGGCAAGGAATCGCTGGGCGGCTATCTTCGCGTCCACGCGCAGGACGACACACTCCTCATCGCCGATGCTTCCGAGACGATCGACGGCGAACCGTTGTTCGTCCCGTTGGTCGAGCAGGGGCGCATCGTCTATGGCGAATCGTTCGACGAGCAGGCTGATCGCGCCGACCGTACCTGGGGCCGATACCGGCGTTTCGTGTTGTCGGCTAAAATAACAGAGTGGCAAGAGCGCTTCCGCGTCATGCGTGAGCGCGAAGTGACAGCGGCTCGTCAGCGATTGGCGCACGATTAGCCGCGATCCGGCGAACCGGCAGCGTTAGCTGCCGGGTTGGAAGCACCCGGCAGCTAACGCTGCCGGTTCGCCGGGTCGCGGCTAAACGAGGAGGGGAAAATGGAAAAAACCATGTCCGAAGTCATGCAAACGCGCCTGAGCCGAACTGCTGTCCTCGCTTTCGTGCTGGGCCTGTCCGCGCTATCGCCTCTGTCCATCGTGACGGCCCTGCCGGCTATTTATTTCGGCATCCAGGCCATTCGCACGATCAACTGCGGCGACGGCCAGCTGCGCGGTCGGCGCTTGGCCATCGCCGGTTTGACACTCGGCGCCCTCGTCACGCTCGTCCTCCTTATCGGCCTGCCCGCCATGATGCTGCTGCTCGTGCAAGAGACAAATCTCAAAGCCGGCTGCCAAAACAACCTCCGGCAACTAGGTACGGCCATCAATAGCTATAGCAATCACAACGACCATTATTTTCCTCCCGGAACCGTCCTTAATCCCGCCTTGCCGCCAGAACGGCGTCTGAGTTGGCAAGCGGCGCTCATGCCGTTTCTCGTCGAGGGCGGGCCGGTCGGCAAGAAAGGTCAAAAGCCGGCTAGCGCGATCGACTTCGAGAAAGCATGGGACTCTCCCGCCAACGCCGGGCTGCGTCACAACGTCGCGCCTTTCTTGTGCCCGGTATGGGCGCGCGAACTTTTGCCGGATCAAATTGGCCTGACGTCCTATGTCGGCATTGCCGGCGTTGGCCGCGATGCCGCCGTTGTGCCGCTCGAGGATGCCAACGCCGGCTTCTTCGGCTACGAGCGCCGGCTGCGGGCGTCGGACATCTCGGCCCTTCTCAGCGCGACAATGGCGGCGGGAGAAACCCTGCACGAAAATGGTCCCTGGCCGGCCGGCGGTCCGCCGACGGTTCGCGGCCTCGCGCCGGACGGCGACCGCTACATCGGCAAGGGCGCCGCCTTCGGCGGACTTCATCGCGCGGGAGCTAACATTTTGTCGGCCGATGGATCCGTCCCCTTCGTCACCGAGCAAATCGCACCGGAGTTGTTTCGCTCGAACTCCCTTATCGCGCGTAATGAGACGGCAGGGCGGCGATTTATGTAGTAAGAATTGTTTAGGAGATATTGCATCCATCAAGGCTAAAGCGAACGTGTTCTCTTCACAGGGGAGAAGGCGGTGCGGAAACTCTTGGTAGCCAGCCAAAAAGGCGGCGTCGGCAAGACGACCACGTCGATGAACTTGGCGGCGGCCACGGCCGCCACCGGCACGCGCGTCTTGCTGCTGGACGCCGATCCGCTCAGCAATGTCAGCACTGCCCTCAACCTCGCTGAGCATCCGCATCGCCAACCGTTGCGTAAGGCCGGCATCGATCTGCCGGGCGTCCTGGTCGCCAACGTCGTGCCGGGATTGGACGTACTCAGTCCGTATGAAGAGGGACGTTGCACGGATGAGGATTTCGCTCGACTGCTGCGGGCGCTGGCCACGCCGGCGGCGCGGCAGTGCTACGGCTGCATGATCGTCGATGTGCCGCCGTTTTTGGGAGGAAACGCGGCCCAGCTACTGAGCAGCTGCGATGATTTTTTGCTAGTCATGCGGGCCGAGGCCATGGCCTACCGCACTCTGCCGGCTTTCCTCGAATTGGTGCAGCGCTCCTGCCCCGATGGCCAAGCTCCGCCGATGCGCGGCATCCTGTTGACCCTGCCCGAAGGCGAGCAACCCAGCTGTCATTGGGAACGCGAGTTGCGCGGCCGTTTCGGCTCGCGCGTGCTGTCGGAGGTGATCCCGCACGACGAAACCATCGGCGAGGCATTGCGAACCGGCCGGATCGGCAGCCATGTGAATCCCGACGCGCCGGCGGCGTGCCAGTATCATCAGCTGGCCGGCAAGCTCGGTCTGGCGGCCGAGACTAGCGATGTCATTGAGGTCGAGCGGATCGCCCAGGCGTTGCGGGAAGCGGCGGCCCTCGTCGGGCCAGCCATCGAGGCGGCCGCTCCGGCGTCCGCCGATCCACCCCGCGAAACGAAACGTCCCTCTCGGCAAGTGCCTCGCCGTGTGTCTTCGTCGGAGGCGGCCAAGCCGGCCGCGCCGCGGCCGCGCCGTCTGAGCCGCTCCGGCGAGGTTCCGCGGCCCGCGCGTACGGAACGTGCCGCGTCTCCGCCCGCCGCGCCGCCGGTGCGCATGAAGGTGGTTCCGGCCAAGGCGGCGCCCCCTGACGAGCCGGCGCCGTGCGCTGCCGTCGCGCCGCCCCAGCCCGCCGCCAACGCGCTTGCTCAACTCTGGCCCTTGTGGATCTTGCTCGGCGCCGTTCTCGGCGGCGGTCTGCGCTTCCTTCCGCCTGCCACTTCCCTACTGCCCATCCTGGTCGGACTGGGAGTCGCCTTGATTGTTGTCGTGACGCTGTTCACCTTGGCGGCCCAGGAACGGACGATCGCGCCGGACGCGGATACGGAAAGCAGCCGGACGCGGAGCCGCGAACAAAAGAAGACCGCTTCGCGGTCGGAACTGCGTAAAGATCCTCTCTCCGCTCGCCTGGCTTCGCTGGCCGGCACACCGAAACGCGCCCGACGCGGTCCCGATGCCCATTGACGACGCTTCATCTGAGCGGGGGGCGTCAGCCCCCCGAGAGACGCCCGACTCGGGGGGCTGACGCCCCCCGCTCAGGTTGTGAAACCGCTTCCAACGAAGGTCTTTCAGCAGACACCCAGGAGTTGACCGAGCAAATTGTCGCGCGGATAGCCGTGTCCGAGGTGCTGGCGAAAACCCTCCGCGAAGGCGACGCCCCCTTGTCGGCCGCGCTGGCCACACCAATCGCGCATCGACTGCACGTACTGATCCATGCCGTGATGCTTCAGCAGCCAATCGCGCTGACTGGCGTGAGCGGCGAGCATCTCCGCCTTGGCCTCCACGACGGTGCTGATGTCAATGCGAAAAGCGGGTTGCACCGGACGACCGAGAGCATCCATCCCCTCGATGGCATCACAATAATAGAGATGCGGAATGTGCGCCATAGGCGGCGGATGGCCGTGCCCAGAGAAGAAATTCGGTATGGCCGCGCCGAAGGCGGCGGCGCGCGCCAGCGTGCTGGTCGTCTCGTGATCGACCATGTAATCGGCGGGGCTGTGCGTCAGGACGATACGCGGACGCAGGGCGCGCAGCAAGCGTGTGACGCGCTCCAGCGGACGTTCCTGATAGAACAGGAGCAGATCGCGTTCTTCGAGACAGTGATACGTTCCACCCAGGAGAGAGGCGGCGCGAGCGCCTTCTTGACGGCGGATGCGGGCAATTTCCTCCGCACTTTGCTCGACGGAGCCGCAGTCGCCGGGCGTCATGCTGGCGACGTGGACCTGCCAGCCGTGTTCGCGCCACAAACGCACCAGCGTGCCCGCGCACAAGAACTCGGCATCGTCGGGATGGGCCAACACACTCAAGACGACGTCGGCCATAATGCTTTTTCAGCGCTGCGGCGGGGACGGCGGTCTCGACTCGCCGCCGGGCGGTGTCGCATTGGCGTACAACGCCGGGAACAGACGTTGGAGTAACTGCAAGCGGGCTTGAGGCTCGACCAGCGGATAGCCTTCGTCGTCGGTGCCGTCAAACGGGCCGCCCAGCAGCGGATTGTTCGGATCCTTTTCAATCAAAGACGGCGCCCAACTCGCCAAGCCCAATGGACAAGCACCGCCGCCCATGAGATTTTGACAGGGCATCAGCAGCATGTCCGCCGCTTGCGCCTTGAAGGTTCGGCCATAGAGGCGGGAATAAAGATCGATGTAGCGCAGCTGAATCTCGAAGGTGTATTCCTGGATCAAGGAATCGCGGCGAAAAACTTTGTTGGCCAGCAGAACCTTGTCGCGCCAGGCTTTCATGCCGGCCGGATCGAGTAGCTTCCGCAGCGCTCCTTGTTCATCGTTCCTCATGCGTAAGTCATCCAGCGCCTCGAAAAACGTCTTGCGGGCCAAGAGAGTGGCCGTCTCCGATTCGATCCGTGCCCGATTGTAGTGATAGTCGAAATTGCACAGCGAGCGAAACTGTTTGTAATCGCGGAGAAACTGCCAAGCGAAAAACTCCTCGCGCGTCTGAGGGTCCAGATCCTCCTCGCGCAGCGACAGGAAGAGGGTAGCGTCATGGGGGTTGTTCTTCGTCGTGAAGGCATGGGCCAAATCTTCCTTGGAATTTTCCTCGGCGGCTGTAAGGATCAGATGATTGGCGTTGCCGAAGTTGAGCCACAGTTCGCGGGTTTTCGTCCACGCTTCCTGACCCCAGGGATGTTTGCCGATGACGGCCAACTCGCCATCGGCGAAGCGATCGCCCCCTGCGGCAAACCAATCGGGGATAGCCCAGCCGGAAGCATCGAACCAGCCTTCCTCCTGCAAGCGTTCCGCCGTGAAGCGCTGCCCCTGGGCTGGGAATTGGCGGAAGATCGGCGTCATCATTTGGCTGGGCACACGTTGGTAGACGCGATTCACAATCGGCTCACTGGAGCCGGGCAGTTTGCCGGGCGCGGGCAGCGGCTCTTGGGCGTAGCTGTACCAAGAGCGCGCGGCCTGATAGATGTCATCCTCGTCGCGTAACTTCGACTCGTCGTTGAGAGTCGTGGTGTCGGGCGGTTGCTGAAAAGGCCGGGACGTTTCATGCTTGGGCGGCAGCACCGGGAAGCGATCCACCACAGGCTTCAGATTGTCTTGCTTTTCCTTCCAGACGCCCGGCTCCGACTTCTGGGAGTCCATCCACAGCGACGGCACACGGAAATTATCTTCCAGAAACTGCACGAACTCATCCGCACGCACGCAGCGAAACAGACGCAGTTGATCCGACTTTCGCTCGCGGCGCATGCCCTCGCGCAGACGACGCACCAACTGCGGATGCTGCTTGCAAAACTCTTCCAGTTCCTTCAGATTGATTTCCTGACGCCCCTCGCTCGCCGACCAGAACCGTCCCGGATCGCGCTCATTGGGCGGAATCATGCTCAACTGCGATAACGAACGCAACGTGTTCGTCTGATCGCTTTGGCAAATCTTGTGCTGCATGAAGAAGCCGATCGACCAGCGCATGTAGGGGTTGTCGCGGTTCTGCTTTTCGCCCTCGGCCAACAGTCCGACGCCGCGACTGATGTAGAAATACTTATCGCTGATGCGGTCGGCCTCGACGGAGACGTTGTAGGCCAGGTTCCAACTCTGGAAGATCCACGGCGTAATGAAGTGCGGTTGAAACTTGGTCAGCGTGCGGACGTGCAGTTCCAGTTCGTTCCATTGATTTTTTTTCTGGGCGTCCAAGGCATTGGTCCACTCGTAGCAAGTGGCCCAGCCGCGTGAGCCTAGCGTGAGGATGCGGACGATGGCGCCGAGCAGATCCACTTCGCCGCGGCTCTGCTCGCGGATGGCCAGATCGCGCGCTTGCGCGTCTACGCCCTTGATGTCGCGGCCAAAGACGCTGAACTCCTTGGAGCGCCAGACGTATGCCGTCGTGAACAGCACGAGAATCAGCGCCGCATAGATCAACTTGCGATGCAACGCTTGTTGCTGAAAAGGACTGGCCATGATGGAAACTCCCGGTTTTGGCGAGCGGGGCCGCGTCCGCGCCCGAGTGTTTCGTCTCGGGGCGCGGACGCGGCCCCGCTCGCTCAAGATTACGTTGGCGCCGCGATTTCCCGCCACTTGATAAGGTAGTACGCCAGAACGACCCAGGGCAACAAATACAAGCCCAGCGTGCCGAAATCGAGCAACAATTGGCTGAGCGGAATGTTGAAGCCTTCGCCGACGTAAGACGTCAAATCGTAGCGGTCCACGTCGGGAATGAGATCGAGAACGCGGCGAATGAACCAGCGGAAGCCGACGTCGGTGGTGGTGGCCAACGTCGCCGCCGTGCTTTCCTCCAGCGGAACGAGAGAGGGTCCGCGATTGGCCAAGCGCACCAGCGCCTCCATCGGCCCGCCGCCGGGAGCCGTGCCTTCGCCGATCGATTGGATGTAGCCGATGGCGCTGCCGCCCAGATAGAGCATGGCGGCGACCAACATGCTGATGACGCCGCTCAGGTAAGTACTCAGAGCCACCGCCAAGCCAATCACCAAGCACAGCCGCAGCCACAATCCGAAAGCGCCCTTGTAGAAGTTGAAGGCGAAAGCGGCTTTTTCGCCGCCCCGCTGCGGATCGTCCAAGCGCCAATAGAGATCGTATTTGGCCATGCCCACGTACTGCGTGGAACTCTGCTTCGTCACCGAGACGCGCGTCTGCACCAGGGGAGCGCCGGGACGCGCCGGCGCGGCGGACGCCGAACCTTCGAGAGCGTTGCGGAACAAGCCGGCGGGAACGTCGATATACAGAGTATGATAATCGGTGACGCCCTTGGCGTCCACAATGTAATAGCCGTACTCCTCGGCCAACACATCATCGATGGCGGCCTCGGAGAGACGGTATTGCGGCGGTTCGTCTCCGACCGGCTCCAGCTTGTTGACCGTCAGGCGAGCGCGTAGCTTCTCCAGACGTTCGTTAATCTGAGTCTCGGAAAGGCGCGGGGATTTGGCGGTCAGCCGCGTGCGGGAAACGGCCAGCCAATCGTCGATGTCTTTCTGCGTGAAGAGATTGCTTTTACTCCGCCAACGGCGGCGAGCGTCGTTGTAACTGTCCTTTTCACTGTCGCTGTTGCTGAAATTGGCCGTCAGGTACTCGAAAACGCAGAAGACGCCTTTGTTTTCGTAGCCTTTGGTCTGGCGGTAAATATCGAAGGCAAATTCGCAGCGCACCGTGTTGCGATCGGCCAAGGAGCGCGGCACGCTGGGGAAATCCCAGATAGCGGCCTCCGGCTCGCGATTCGTGGGCGAGGCGGCGGTGATGTAACTGCGATAGTTCCATTCGCGGCCGACGTTGGTGCCCTTGGCGGCGTCGCCGGTGTTCTCGAAGTGCAATTCGCCGTAGAGCGGCTCGCGCGCCTTGAGGCTTTCGTTCGCCGCCTCCGGATCGACGCCGCGCAGAACGTAGAGGACGCTCACCGATGTCATCAACAGCAGCACCAGCGTCATCAGCGCCGTGAAGCCGAAGAACCGGCCGAGCAGAATCTCGAAGCGCTCGACCGGCTTGGTGACGATGGTGTGAATGGTCTGGCGGCGGATGTCGTTGGGGATGCTGAAAGCGGCCAGGAGGATGGCGGTGACCAGCAGCAGCACCCGCATCACCCAGTAGACGACACCGACATAGCTGCGCACCTGATCCTCCGGCTTGTGCGGAATGAACCAGCTGCCGAACAGGAAGACCAGAAGCAGAGCGGAGAAGCCGTACAAGGCGCGGTTGCGGATGGCTTCCTTGAAGCTGAGCTTGGCCAGCGCCCAAATACGGCGAAAACGCAGCGTCGAGAGGCTGGCGGCAAACGGCAATCCCGCCGCCAGCAAGCCGCCGCGCGCCGCCGACCGTCAAACCAATCCTGTAAAGGGTCACGACGCCTGCGACGTTTTTCGCCAGCAGCGCGATCAGGATGGCGACGGCGGCGGCGACGTAGCCGAGCAGCGCCACCACCACGCCGACAACGAAGACGCTGCGCTGCCAGGAGGGGATACGCGCTCGATCCACCTCGCGCATGCGCCGATACCAGACCAGCAGCCAAAGCAGCACGCCAAAGGTCGCCCAGCCGCCGGCGCTCTGAATCCAGAACACCAGCCCAGCTGGAATGTCCTGAAGACGCATCGGATCTCGTTCTAAGGTCAACACCGCGAACATGGCAATCCCCGTCCCTTATCGACGTTCCGTGATCCCCGTCGGCGACGCTCCGTCCGTCGGCGGCGCTGCCGTCGCCACGCATGACATTTTCCGGCCGGGGAGCCGTTTCTTTGCCCGGTAGGAAACGCCGGCCGGGATGAGCCTTGCTCTCCTCGACGATACGCAGGAAGTAATCTTCCAGCGTCGTCGTCGGATGGCCGATGGTGTCCAGCTTGCCGCCGTGCTTGCGCAACACTTCCTCCAACTCGCGGCGCAGATCGTCGGTCAAGGCCAGATCGCTGGCCCGCAGCTCGACGCGGCGATGATCTTGCAGAAGCGTCTGCACTTCGCCATACGCCTGCAATTCGCCCTCATTGAGGATGGCGATGCGATCGCAAGTGTCCTGCACGTCTTCCAAGCGATGACTACACATGATGACCGTTTTGCCCAGCCTGCGCAGATCGCGGATCAGATCTTTCATCCAACGAGCGCCAAGCGGATCGAGGCCGGAGGTCGGCTCATCGAGGATGACGAGATCGGGATCGTTGATGAGCGCTTGCGCCAGGCCGATGCGCTGGCGCATGCCCTTGGAATACTCGCGGAGGATGCGTTTGCGATCGGCCTTGAGTCCGACTTTCTCGATCAACTCTTGGGCCTTGTGCTGCCGCTGCGAGGGCGACAGATTGAACAGCCGGCCGTAAAAGTCGAGAGTTTCCTCGGCGTTGAGGAAGCGATAAAGATACGATTCTTCCGGCAGATAGCCGATGCGTTCGTTTTTGGCCACGTCGGCGGCGGGCTGGCCGAAGACGAAGGCTTCGCCATCGGTGGGATAGAGCAGACCGAGCAGCAGTTTGATGGTCGTCGTCTTGCCGGAGCCATTGGGACCGAGCAGACCGAAGATTTCGCCTTGACGAACCTCCATGTTGAGGGCGCGGAGGGCGGTCTTTTTCTGCCGGCCCCAAAAGTCGCGGTAGACCTTGGTTAGTTTGCCGCGTTTCAACAATCACATTCTGCGGCATGCGCCACCTCCTAAGGTTCCGCTGGCGATCGAGATTATTCGCTTCTACGCAGCGAGCCGGAAAAGCGTTCGCGTTTTCTGAGAAACTTCTTCACCAATTTAGGGATCGTCCGCGGCAAATACAAGCGGACAAAAGAAGGGGGTAGTCCGTATTTTGGCTTCCACCCGGCAGCTAACGCTGCCGGGTGGAGTTTGTTGGCGAACCGGCAGCTAACGCTGCCGGGTGGAGTTTGTTGGCGAACCGGCAGCTAACGCTGCCGGGTGGAGTTTGTTGGCGAACCGGCAGCTAACGCTGCCGGGTGGAGTTTGTTGGCGAACCGGCAGCTAACGCTGCCGGGTGGAGTTTGTTGGCGAACCGGCAGCGTTAGCTGCCGGGTGGCAGCCGACTCGTCTTTTTTCTTCGACCGTCTTTCTGGTATAAGCCGCAGCGACGGAGACGACTTCGCCTACCCGCCAACGGAACAGGGTGAAAATGGAGAATTTGGAATCTGCCACGGAGGCCGGCGGCCTCCCCGTCCTCGGAGCGCCTGGCGAGACCCATGCGTCGCTGCCGGTGCCGGCGGACTTTGTGCCGCTGCGGCTCATCCTCCAGCCCAGCGGCGCCGCCGTGGAATTGACGCAGCCGGACATGCTCATCGGCCGGCACAGCAAAGCCGATGTGCGTCTGCCGCTGCCGGATGTCAGCCGCCGCCATTGCCGTTTCCTCTTCGGTCAAGGCGTCTGGCAGGTTATCGATTTGAACAGCCTCAACGGCGTTTTTCTCAACGGCGAACCGATCCGTCAGGCCACGGTGCGCCAGGGCGATCTAATTCGCATTGGTGGCTTCACCTTCGCCGTCGATCTGATCGGCGCCCGCACGGAAACCGCCGAGAGCGAAGCGTCCGATGGATTAATTCGCGGTCTTTTCAAGACTCTGCCCGCCCCCTCGTCCGAAATCCCGCCGCATCGCCGCGCTTCTTGAGGAGATGTTCGTACTCCGTTATCATGGCGGTATGAGTACGGGCACGGTTCTCGAACGAGAAGAATACATCGAGCAGGCGTATTTGTTTCGCGTCCTGCGCGAGCGCATGGCCGTCGAAGGTCTGGCCATGCAAGACGTACTCGTACAGGTCGGCGAGGAGATTCTCGCCACCACTCGGCTGCCCTACGCCGTGCAGTTTTTGACCGCCGAAGTCAAGCACACCGGCCTGCTGTCGTCCGGCTTCGCTCGGCTGGCGCACTATTTCGCACCCTTTCAGGCATTCGTCGTCCGCTGCACCGAAGAGGAGAAACTGCGTTTCGCCACGGAAACCGCTCTGCTGGTTTTGCAGCGCGAGGCGGAGTATCGGGCCGGCAACCCCACGCCTTCGGGACTGTTCGTCTATCAGTTCGAGGTGCTGTGCCGCAATCGGCTCGGTTACGCCGACGGCTTGACCGGCATGATCGGCGATCCCATTTATCCAGCCGATTGGCGCGACGTTTCTGGACATGGTGCGCCAGCAAGTCGGCGAGGTGGACTTCGCTGAGGTGGTTTATCTGCGTTCGGAGCAATACGTCCATGAGCGGCGGCGTCAGGAGGCGAATTATGAGCCGCCGCTGCCGCCGGTTTTCGGTCCCAAGGAAGGCAAGATCGCCGGAGCCAACCGCGGCAAAGATCCTCTGTATCTATTCGCCGCCTTACAGAGACAACTCAATTACCCCGAAGTGCCGCGCCCAAGGCCGCGCGACGATCTGTCGGCGAAATTGGAAGCATTTCAGGCCCGTCTGCGCGAACTGGATGCGCGGCTGAAACTGGTGGAAGGCGAACTACGCGGCCAAGTCGATCTCAGCCAGTTCGGCAAGCCCGAACTGCTGTCCGATCTGCCACAAGACGAGGAATGAAGGCCGGCAGACGCCCCGCCGACTCAGGCGGAGGGGCGATTACAGCGGAAGGCGCGGAGGACTTCGTACAAATCGGAGGTGATGGCCACCTCGTCTTCGAGGAAATCCTGAAGCCAAAGATAATTGTGTCGGTGAGCCAGGGCGACGAGGGGCAGCAAATCGCCCAAGCTGACGCGGACGGTCGGTTTCTGTCCCTCAGCGCCGAACTCGTCCTTCGGCAACGGATAGACACGAAGATGCGCGGCCATCGTTGATCCTCCAGGCCACAAAACTTCATTGTTTCACAGGAGCGCGGATCGGCCCCAGGGCGAATTCTTCCGCTTGCGGCCGGGGCGCTTCGCAAGCTGCCCTCAGGGCGGAAGCAGACCGAAAATCATTCCCCTCTTCCATCGGCCGAAAGGGGCCGGCGACTTGCGAATTTCCGCGCTCCAAGAGCGCTTGTCTGCCGCTGCTTTCGACACAATCGGAATATCATGTCCTATAGCCCCCGGTTTGCCGAGGGAAAGGATCGCCCCGGAAACCTGGGGGTTATAGGAGAATCGGTTCCGCATGCCCACGACGATTGCTATTCTCGGCGATGGCGCCTGGGGCACGGCCCTCGCTCTGCTACTGGCCCAGAACCCGGATCATCGCGTCACCTTGTGGAGTGCGCGCGAGGAGAATGGCCGGCTGTTGCGGGAGCGCCGCGAGAACGTCCGGCTGCTGCCCGGCATACCCATTCCTCCAACCATCGCCTTGACCACGGACATCCAGCAAGCCGTCGCCGATGCCGGTCTGTGGGTGGCGGCCATCCCAACGGTTTATCTGCGCGCGACATTGACACGCATCGCGGCGGCCGTCTCAGCGGGACCGCCCGTGTTGAGCCTCGCCAAAGGGCTGGAGAACGGCACCTTTTTGCGGCCAACCGAAATCGTGACGCAAGTGCTGGGCGTTGCCCAAACCGCCGTCCTCAGTGGGCCGAACCATGCCGAGGAAGTCAGTCGCGGTCTGCCGGCGTCGGCCGTTGCAGCCAGCGGCGATCCCCAGTTGGCCCAGTGGATTCAGCAGCTTTTCAGCACCGAGCGTTTCCGTGTCTACACCAACCCCGACCCGATCGGCGTCGAATTGGCCGGGGCGCTCAAGAACATCCTCGGCATTGCCGCCGGCATCAATGACGGTCTGGGTCTGGGCGACAATGCCAAGGCCGCGCTGTTGACGCGCGGCCTGGTCGAAATGACACGCTTCGGCGTCGCCTTGGGGGGACAAGCGCGGACGTTTAGCGGCTTGGCCGGTTTGGGCGATCTCATCACCACCTGCATCAGCCCGCACGGTCGTAATCATCGCGTCGGCCAACGACTGGCGGCCGGCGAACGCTGGGCCGACATCCAGGCCAGTATGAATATGGTCGCCGAGGGCGTCTACACCGCCCGCAGCGTCCATGACCGCGCCGAACAAATGGCTATCGACATGCCGATCACCGCCGAGGTTTATCGCGTCCTTTACGAGAACAAGGAGCCGCGCACCGCTGTCTGCGAACTGATGCTGCGCGAGCCGAAGGGAGAGGGGGAAGCGTTTGCATGAATTGTTCGTTTAGCCGCGAGCCGTAGGCAAGCGTGACCGCGCTCGCCTTCGGCTCGCGGCTAAACGAAGCGTGCATGAGGCGATCACTTGGCCGCCAACGTCCGCGTTGGGATCGGCCATTCGCGCCATTCCGTGAACAAGCGAATGCCTTCGCCCGTCTCCTGGGCGAAGAGGCGGACGCGCGTGCGGTCATCGTGGTAGCTGTACGCCTGCAACACTTGGCCGAGCGCGTCATCCTGACGGCGAACGAAACCGAGATGATCGAGATCCGCTCCCCAGGCGCGTTGCAGTTCCGCGCCAACCTCCGAAGCTTTGAGCGTCTTCGGCTCGCGCAGCCGGGCGATCAGCTTCGACACCTTGCCGTTCTCGAAGCGCACGAGCAGCACATCATAAGGACTATCCGCGGGCATCCTTAATACCTCGTCGCCATTGGAGGCGAGCAGCGGATTGCCGATGCGCCAGCGCTTGTGTACCTCAGTTTGGCTGTCGCCGAGAACGCAACCGACGACGCCGCGACCGCAAAACAACAACGGCGGCAACGCTACGCCCTGCGGCTGACCCGATGGGCAATCGCGCAGCACCACTTCACTGCCGCCCCAATCGCGCTGATAAGTCAGACAGGTCGCGTCGTCCAACCAGCGATAAAAGACCGGCGGCTTGCGCGCCGGCAGATCGGTCCACAATCCCGCCCACGGCGCCGGCAGCGTCTCCGGGACGCTGTTGGCTTTCGCTTTGAGCGTATCGAGCAATCCCGGCGTTTTCGGTCCCGACGGCTTCGGCCCTTCTTGATAGCGAACGCGGATCTCGGCGACCCCGTTATCGTCTCCGAAGCGGACGAACAGCTGGCGCGGCCAATACGTCGCCCCGGCGGGCGGTTCGTTGAGGAAGAGAATGTTCACACCATCGGAGAGCGGCTGAATGCGCAGAGAACGCGCATCGGGCAGAGCGGTCCGCACCTGCTCGCGCGTCATGCCCAGGCTTAGATTATCGATGCCGTGCGAGGGCAGCCCGACGGCGCGCGTCAGGCGTTCGCGCGGTTTGCCGGCGGCAAGTCGTTCTTGACGTTCGCGGCGATCGAACTCGGCAGCGGCCTCGACGCGCGTCTTGAGAGCAGCCGCCCCTTGCGTGTCTTCCGCGATCAACTCCGGCGTTTTGTCCGAAAAAGGCAGATGCAGGCTCAGTCGCGTCGTCTCGTTCTGCCAGGTGAGGACGAACAACCCTCCACTGGCTTCTTCCACGCTTTCCAAGCGCGCCGGTCCATAAGCGGCCCACAACAGCGGAGCCAGTTGACTGAGGGCGTTGGTGTTTTGATCGGCGGGCCAGCGCAGCGTCAGCTTGGCGAGCAAATCCGCCTTGGCCTCGCGCACCAGAACGGCGTCGGCGAGGGCGAACTTCGCCGCAGGTTGGCGAATGCTCGCCAGTTTGCCGGCGTCCTTGATCTCTAGCGATGCACCCGTTTGATCGGCCGCCACATTGAGCCGATTTTGCTCGAAAGAGCGATCGAGATTGACGGCGCCGAAATCGCGCGGATTGCTTGTCAGAGCCTGAAGCGTAAGCGAAGGAAGACTTTCCGTTTTGCCGACGCGCACCAGCGCGCCGCCGACGCTGCCGCGCGTCAGCAGCGCGACCTCGTAGGACAGACCACCGCCCGTCCAACTTTGCCGCGTCAGGCCGGCCGTGGATGACGCCTCTCCGCTCTTGTAGTCGTGTTCGACGAGCGGCAGAACCAACTGCCGCGGTTCCGGGAACAACTCGTTGATCTTCGGTCGATAGAGAACAAACAGTTCCGTCAGGGTTTGCTTGTCATCGAGGAAGGCGATGACGCCGTTGACGCCTTCGCCCGGCAGCGGCAGAGCGAGCAGATCGAGGCTGCGCTGCACGGTGGCCGGCGTCTGTGCCAGCACGGCCTTGCCTTCCGCTTCGCCGCCCATTAACGAAACGACTTCGCTCCGTTTGGCTCCGCTGTTCAGTCCCGGCAGCGGATCGGGCGCGGCGCCCCAGTCGGCGAGAGCGGCATCGACATCGGCGGCCAGGGCGGTCTTGTTCAGACGCGGCTGGCGCCAGGCGGCGGCGGCCAACGTCAGGGCTTGCCGGCCGCGCGGCAACAACGACGCGGCCAGTGCCGCCGGTGCCGATTTGCCGTCAAGCAGGGTGCGCAGCTGGCGATGTAGCTGCACCAATTCCGTCGCGCCGTCCGCCTCGCCGTTGGCCAATTTCAATTCGGCGTTTTGCAGCACCAACGCCGTCAAGCGCGTCCATTCGACGGGATAATCGCGTTCGCCGCGGTAAGCGTCGATCTTGGCCGATAGATCCTTATCGGTCGGGTCCGCGAGTTTGAGGGCGGCCTCGCGATCACCAAAGCGGGCCAGATGCAGGGCAACGGCGGTGTCTTTCTGGCCTTCTTTCACATAGGGCGGCAGACTGAAACCGGCCGCCGGCGAAAACTTGGCTTCGGCGAACACGACCGACACCACCGGCGGACGCAGCGCCGGCAACAGCCCAACCGATTCGACATTGCTCCGCGCGAACTCACGCTGCTTGCCGACTGTCACCGTCCATTCCTCGACCAGCTTGGCCAACTCCGGACGCGGCAGCTTGAGCCAATCGGCCAAGGAAATGTCGATTTTGTCGCTCAGGTGCGTCGTCGTGTCTTCGGCAACCACGTCCGGCGCCGTCGTTTCCACCCGCGTGCGGCAGCCGGCCAAGCCGAGCAGCATCACGAGCAAACACCCCCCATACCAGTGCATCCTCATAGCGTAGCCTCCCCTTTATGACAACGAACCGGCCGGCGCCGGTGCATGTGCTATCCCCTATTGGAGTCTAGGTCATAAATCGCGGCGCGGTCGCGGGGAGGTGCCGTATCTCAGGAATGCTTGCGATGGGCGGTTTGCAATCGCTTGACGAACGCGGCGTGTTCGCGGGCGGCCAAACCTTGCTCAAGCACCGCCATCAGCCGAGCGGAATCCAGACGCAACAGCGCCGCCACGTCGAGCCACAAGCCGGGAAATACACGCGAACGGCTAACGCCCTGACGATTGGGACGGATCGACTCGCCGCTAGGAAAGTGAAACCAGTGGATCTCCTGCTCTTCCGTGCAGACGACGAGATACTCGCGGACGCCGGTTCGCTGATAGTCGTCGCGTTTGCCGTGCAGGGCGATGGCGCGGCGGCTGTGGGCGATTTCGACGAGCAGTTCGGGAGCGCCTTGCTGATAACCGTCGGCACTCGTTTGCGATTGTCCGCCATACTCCGGCAGGATACGCAGGCCGAGATCGGGCTGCGGCTCGCTCTCTTCATCGAGAATCGCCGTGGCATTGTGCAGCACGTGCGTTCCCGGCGTCGCTCGGCGATATGTCTCTAAGATGTAGCCGATCTCACCATCATAGTCGGAGTGCGCTAGGCTCAACATAGGAGAAGCTCGGTAGACGATCCCTCCGATCAGTTCCCACTTGTCATCTTCGTCATATCCCTCGTAACGGCGATGAAATTCCGGCTGTTTCATGCGCTCGCCGTTGACCAGTAGCTCCAGTTTTTTTTCCGTGTCCAAAGAACGGCGTTGCGATAGGATGCTCATGGCTTGAAACCTCCAACCCGATGATAAACTCGGAAGGTCGGCGAAGAAAGATCAACCGGGGCCGGTTGCCCTTTATTGCTGGGTGTGCCTGCACGGCGAACCGGCAGCGTTAGCTGCCGGGTAGGATCACCCGGCAGCTAACGCTGCCGGTTCGCCGAGAGACGCAAAGCCATGTCCACGAACCCCGCTGCTTCCGCGATCCCTTCCGCCGCGCCCGCCCGGCCGGCGCTGGATGCACTGCTGCCGCGCAGCGTTTGGCGTTCGCCGCTGGTGCCGGCGGCGCTGGCGCTGACCGCCGGAATCCTGCTGGATCGATGCCTCGCGCTGCCGATGCCGGCGAGCCTGATCGCGGCGGCGGTCTGTCTGACGGCTTGGTTTTGCGCGCGTGCCAGTCCGCATCGCGGCTTGCCGCTGGTTTATCTGGCGCTGGCCGGCGTCGCTTTCGGAGCCGCTTATCACCACTATCGCCGCGATGTCTATGCACCCAATGACATCTTTCATTACGCCAAGGACGAGCCGGCACCCGTGCAGCTGCGCGGCTTGCTCGATGAGGAACCCGTGCGTCATCGCGCTCTGCCGGACGACCCACTGCGTTCGATGCCTCGTGCCGGCTACACCGCCGCCGTCCTGCGCGTCCACGAGATTCGTCGCGGCGGCAATTGGCTGCCGGCGTCCGGTCGAGCGCGTGTCGTCGGTGTCGAAGATTGGCCGGAACTACACTGCGGCGATGCCGTGGAAATAATGGGCCAACTAGCTCGCGTGGCGCCGCCGAGCAATCCCGGTGAATTTGATTTGGCCAGCTACCTGCGCGATCAAGGCATCCGCACCGTGCTGACGGCGCGGAAAACGCCGCAAGCGGTGACGCGCCTCGAACGCGGATGGACGACCTCGTTCACGGGCTGGCTGGCCGTCCTCCGCGGCCGAGGACAGCGGATTCTCCGCGAAGCGTTGCCGCAGCACCAGGAAGGGCTGGCCTCCGCCTTGCTCTTGGGCGAAGGCGCGAGCATGACCCGCGCCGATTGGGACAAATACATCCGCACTGGGGTCATTCACGTCCTGGCGATTTCGGGGCAACATCTGGTGATTTTGGCCGGCTTTTTATGGTTCGCGCTGCCGCGCTTAGGTATCCGCCAACGGCATGCCGCCTGGATCGTGGCCTTTGTGCTGCTCGGATATGCCTTGCTCAGCGGCGGACGCCCGCCGGCGCTGCGTTCGGCGGTTGCTGTCTGCGCCGTGTGCGGCGGACTAATCCTGCGCCGCCGCGTGCTGCCGGCCAATCTGTTCGCCCTGTCGTGGATTGCCGTCGCTCTGGTGAATCCGAGCGATCTCTTCACGTCCGGCTGTTTGTTATCGTTTCTGTCGGTCGCCGTACTGACGTGGGGCACGCACACGCTTGGACAGCGCGAGGACGATCCGCTGGCTCGACTGATCGACGAGACGCGGCCGGCATGGCAGCGAGCGCTACACCGTCTGGGCTGGCGCGTGGCCGAGAGCTACGCGATCACGGCGATAATCTGGTTGGCCATCACACCCTTGGCAGCGTCTCGGTATCAAATGATTTCGCCCATCGGCTTGCTGTTGGGACCGCCGCTCGTCGTCCTGACGACCGTGGCCCTGTTCGCCGGCTTTTTGCTGTTGCTGGCCGGCATGCTGTATTTGCCCCTGACAGGATTGCTGGCCGTGCCGCTCCAAGCCAGTCTCGCCGCATGCGAGTTTTCTTGTCGATGCCGGCGACTGGTTTCCGTATGGACATATTTACGTCGGAGCAATCGGCGATTGGTGGCTGTGGTTCTTCTACCTCGGCTTGCTGGCAGCGCTAACGCAGGAACCGTTACGGCGTCGCTGGCGTTGGGCCGGCGTCGCGGGACTCGGTTGGCTGTGCGTCGGACTCGCCGCCGGTGCCGCACGCATGCCCAGCGACGAACTACGCTGCACGTTTCTCGCCGTCGGACACGGCGGCTGCACCGCCATCGAAACGCCGGACGGACGCACCCTGCTCTACGACGCCGGCTCACTCGCCGGACCCGACGTGACGCGCCGGCAAATCGCCCCGTTTCTCTGGCAGCGCGGCATTCGCCGCATCGACGAAGTCATCTTCTCGCACGCCGATCTCGATCATTTCAACGGCCTCGTCGATTTGCTCGATCGTTTCGCCGTCGGTCAGGTGACGTGTACGCCGACGTTCGCGGACAAGGCCACACCCGGCGTCCGGCACACGTTGAACGTGCTGCGCCAGCGCGGCATCCCCCTGCGCATCGTCAAGGCGGGTGATCGCTTGACGGCCGGCGAAGTCGTGCTGGAAGCACTGCATCCTCCGGCTATCGGACCCGACGGTAACGAGAACGCCCGCAGTCTGGTGCTTCTCCTTCGACACGCGGGGCATACGCTTCTGCTCACCGGCGACCTGGAAGGCAAGGGCTTGCGGCGCGTCGTCGGCGAACTGCCGCCGCGCCGCGTCGATGTGTTGATGGCGCCGCATCACGGCAGTCATCTCACCAACACGACGGAACTGGCGCGCTGGGCGCGGCCGCGCGTGGTCGTTTCTTGTCAGGGCCGGCCGCCTCTTCGCAGCGAAGTGAGGCAGCGTTATCGCCAGGTTGGAGCGCATCTGTTCGACACCTTTCAGCATGGGGCCGTGACGATTCGCAGTCACGTCAACGGCCTGATCGTCGAGACGTTCACAACCAAGGAATGCTTGGCCGTTCGCAGCGGCTTGCCCTAACGACTCCACGAGGTCAGGCGGTTGAACGAGGTCGGGGTTGTCGGACTAGCTTGAGGCAGGGGAAGATCGACCGGCGCACGGTCGGGATCGGCAGCGGGGAGCATCGCTCCCACGGCGGGAGCGAAGGGCGGCGGACTTGATTGGATGGAGCCAGCCGGCGGTGGACTTACCTGGATGGGGCCGGCCGGAGGCGGACTTACCTGGATGGAGTAAGGCGGAGGCGGCGGCGCATTGTCATAAGAGCGACAGCATTTGCAGCCCGTCTGAGCGAGGACGGCCAAGCCAAGTATCAAGGCGATAAAACGGAGACGCATGGGAAACCTCCTCTCGGTTCGGTCCGACGAAGCGGCCGTCCACGGCCGCCCATTCACGATCAAGGAGAATGCACACCCGATGCCCGTCGCTGTCGAACTCAGGAGAGTTGCTTTGGATTCAAGCGGTTTTTGGAGGGGATTTATCGATTCCGCGGAGTGCCGCGAAGGAATGGTTCGCACGGGGCATGAAGAAAGGCCACGATAGCTCGGACGAGGGAGAGACGCTGCCGTGTCGAGGGGGATGACCGTCAAACTCGTCCTCTTCGGTCATTACCCCCCTGCCGGATCGGCTTCTCCCAAGTGCCGCCTTAGGCGAAGGCCGTCCGGCTTACGTCTAGTTCCTTCATGTCGTCCGGCAGCGTGTTTGCCAGGCAGATTTCGGCGGCGAAGTTGTCTATTACTGAATTCGCTGAAGAGGAGGGGACGGTCGGAACGGAGTCGTTGGGAAGGGATCGCTCCAGCCGGTGGTGTAGCCGGCGCGCAGTCGATCCGCCAGAGCGGTAAGATTCACCTCCACCTCGACTTCGTTGTGATAGAGCAGCCCCTTCCGCCCCCATTCCTTTCGGCGCCCGAGATCCTGCCATCCCAGGAGGAGGCCGCCGCTGTCGCCTAAGATGCCGGCACACAGAGCCGAACCATTTCTTGCCCAGGTTTCCGCATCAAATTGAGAAGCCAACGCCTGGCGCAAGGCGGTGTGCAGCGCGTCCTGAAGGGCCGCCTCGGGTGTGCGTCCGACCCCGCGAGCAATAATGCGAACGCTCCGTACGGGCCGCGAGACCGCCGTGAAAGCATCTGGACATTGCGGTAACGGTCGTTGCCCGTTACCAGAAAGAGCGGGGGATGGATCGGAGAGATAGGCTGACTGATGCGTTTCCACTTGTCGAAAGGCGACTTGCTCTTGCCGAGCCGGCGTGGTTCCCTTGTCGGAAGTGTCCCGCACAGCTAAGTTCACCAGTACCGGAGCCACAATGCTGGTAAAGACAACGGCCAGGAGTTTCCCACACCACCCGGTTAACTTCGTTGCCATGACTTTTCCTCCCTAATATAAGGCAACCCTGGATTTGCCTGTTGAAATCAGCAAATGAGATACCGCCCCTTCCAAGTCGTTCTCGTGATAAAAGATTTTTGATGGAGTGTTGACTGAGTAGGATGGTTGGGAGGACGGGAACAGTGCGGAGGATTAGGCGGGCGTCCTATCAGCCGCTTGCCGCTTAGCGCTCTACACTTCGCGCTCAGGGAGATTCAAAGGATGTCCGACAAGTTTGTCACCGTAATGACGTTCCACCAATCCTTTGAGGCTCAGTTGGCCAAAAACCTACTGGAAGACGAGGGCATCGCGTCCATTTTGTCCGGCGAGTTGACGGCGGACATGCTGCCCTTTGGCCAGGCAGGAGGAGGCGATCAAATCGTCTTGCAGGTGCATGAAGGCGACGCCCAGCGCGCGGCGGGCGTCCTCGCCGCCGTGGCCGCCGCCAAGCTCGATGACAACTGGGAAGACGAGGCCGAGTCGGGAGCCGGCGTGTGGATCTGTTCCATCTGCGGCGAACCGATCAGCAATCGACTATCGACCTGCTATTCTTGTCAGACGCCGCGCGAGGGCATCCGCGCCGCTGCTCCGCGCGAGCAAATCGCCATGGGGACGTCCTCCGCCGCCGCGCCGATTGGCGTGGGAGTGCAGAAGCGCGATGACATCATTCGTATCCCCCCGCCGGCACCGATCCTGGCTCCAGCGACTGCGCCGGTGGAGGGTGAAGCAGAGGACGAAGAAGTGTCGCTCCCGGCCAGCGGCGACGATCTCGCTCGCCGGGCTTTTCTCGCCTCGATGTCTTTCGTCCTGCTGCCGCTCGCTTGGTATTACCTCCTCCGCGTCGTGCTTTTCGATGGCGAGATGAGTCCGAGAGGACTTCGTTATCTGTTCGGCGCCTTGCTCCTGAACGGCTTTTTTGTGTTTCTTGTGGTCGCTTACCGCGTCGGCCTGTGAAATGGAGGTTTCCATGAATGAGATAGCCAGCGATCACGCCCGCCGAAACCGATCGCTCGGCGGCTCCCGACCCCGTTCGTCCTCATCCAGTTCCTCCTCCCGCAAGTCGTCCGCATCAACCGGCACTTCGCCGCGAAAGGCGGCGGCGGTGGAGGGCAGAAGAAGGATGACGAGTACCGTAATGGGGTAGACAATTAGCAGCAGAGTTAAAAATACACCGATCCCCGAAGCGGCCGTCATAATGCTGGACATTCCCGCGAGAGCAGGATATTGCGCATACATTTTGTCCGTGGCGGGCATGACGAGGAGGAGCGAGTAGAGGAAGTTGGCGAGGTGATAAAGAATGCTCAGCGGCGCATAAACGAGGGAAAGCCGACGCGCCCACGGCTTCACGCCCAATAAACCGATGCCTGCCGTCAGCAGCATGATGTCGAGCAGAAAGCTGACTATCAGGGTGCCGATGGTAACGCCCAGATAACTGGGTATATGATCGTTCATGTACTTCATGATTTCATTGGCGCTGGGCGGGGGCGGCGGTTGTCCGGGCGCGAGGGGAAGGTCGGCATCGCCGAACTGAGCGTGTTCTGCATGAGCAGACCGCCGCATCCGCAGATAGAGGAAAACAGGCCGAGTCCGCCGCCGACCAGATGCAGAATGGCGAGAACGAGGATCGGTGTTGTCCGTTGTCGGGGCATGTTGCCTCACGTTGCTTGTCGGACCATTTGATGAAAGCGTTCGCGTAGTTGCCGCGTGATCGGGCCGGGTTTGCCGTTGCCGATGGGTCGCCCGTCGCACTCGGCGATGGGCGCCACCTCAGCGGCGGTGCCGGTCAAAAAACACTCATCGGCGCTGATAAACATCGTGCCGCGTCAGTGCCATCTCCTGCACGGTGATTTTCGCCGCCCGCGCCAACTCGATGACGGCGTTGCGCGTCACGCCTTCGAGAATGCCGGCGGCCAGATGCGGCGTGCGCAGTATGCCATGCTTGACAAGGAAAATGTTATCGGCGGTGCATTCGGCGACTTCGCCGTTGTGATTGAGCATGAGCGCTTCCTGGCAGCCGGCGCGATCGGCTTCAATCTTGGCGAGGATATTATTGAGATAATTCAGAGATTTTATGCGCGGATTCAGGGCATTGGGGTGGTTGCGGATGAACGAGGACGTGATGACGCGCAGGCCTTTTTCGTAGAACTCGGCGGGATAGAGGCTGATGTCATCGACGATAACGATGATTTGGGGATCGGCGCATTTGCGTGGATCGAGTCCGAGCGAGCCGGCGCCGCGGGTAATGACGAGGCGGATGTAGCCGTCGTGCTTGGCGTTGGCCTTGATGGTGTCGAGAACGGCCTGCATCATTTGCTCGCGGTCCAGCGGCACTTCCAAGAGAAGGTTGCGGGCGCTCTCGTAGAGGCGTTCGATGTGTTCGCGGAAACGGAAGACCTTGCCGCCGTAGAGACGGATGCCCTCGAACACGCCGTCGCCGTAGAGCAGGCCGTGATCGAAAACGCTGATTTTGGCGTCGGACTTGTCGAATAGTTTGCCGTTGATCCAGACCTTGTTCATCGCTGCTCCTCTCTGAGCCGCGACCGTCAGGGAGCGGTTGCTTCTACCGCTCCCTGACGGTCGCGGCTAGGGTTTGCCGGCCGATCGCTGTTGGGGTCTTCCACTCGGCCTTTGACCAAGCGCACCACGCGGTCGGTATTGGCGACAATCTCCATGTTGTGCGTCACCATGATAATAGTCAGCTGTTCCTGCCGGTTCAAGTCGCGCAGCAGGCGGATGATCTCGATGCCTTTATCGGCGTCGAGATTGCCGGTCGGCTCGTCGGCGAGGAGGATGCGCGGATGACTGATGAGGGCGCGGGCGATGGCGGTGCGCTGCATCTCGCCGCCGGACAATTCGCGCGGCTTGTGGTGCAGACGATGACCCAGACCGACACGGTCGAGCAATTCGGTGGCCTGTTGCTTGAGGGCGCGGCGTTCGCGGAACCAGCCGCGCACCCCGAAAGCGATCATCTTCGGCATCAACACATTTTCCAACGTACTCAGTTCCGGCAGCAGATGATAGAACTGAAAAATAAAACCGAAGGTCTGATTGCGCAGCCGATCGCGCTCCTCGGCGGGCAGATTGTCGATGCGTTCGGTGTTGAACAGAACGCGGCCGTCGTCGGGCTTATCGAGCGTGCCGAGCAAGTGCAACAGGGTGCTTTTGCCGCTGCCGGAACTGCCGACGATGCTGAGAAACTCGCCGGCATACACTTCGAGATCCAGTCCGTTCAGCACCGGCACCTCGATAGCATGCTTGCGATAAGTCTTGTGGACGTTGATCGCCGCCAGCAGGGGCAAATGATCGAGCATCGGCGAAACTCCTCATTCGTTTAGCCGCGATCCGGCGAACCGGCAGCGTTAGCTGCCGGGTGTGAGCCATAACCCGGCAGCTAACGCTGCCGGTTCGCCGGTTCGGGGACGGTTATTCGTAGCGCAGCGCCCGCACCGGATGCAGCAGAGCCGCACGCAGTGCCGGCAGCACGCTGAACAGCACGGCGATGGACACCGCGCCCACGTTGATGAGCAACACACTCCACACATTGAGATCCGTCGGAATCTCATTGAAGTAATACACCGAACGATCGAACAGTTCGTGACCCGTCCATCGAGTTAGGAACTGTTCGATTTCGTTAATGTAAATCGTGATGGTTGTGCCGATGGCGGAGCCGAGCAGAGCGCCCACCGCGCCGAGCAGCAGACCGTAAGTGAGGAAGATGTTCAGCACCCCCGTGTTCGAGGCGCCCAGCGCCTTGAGGATGCCAATGTCGCGCGTTTTCTCGACGACGATCATCGAGAAAATGGCGAGAATGCCAAAACCGGCTACGGCGATAATCATAAACAGCAACACATTGAGAATGCCTTTCTCGATGCTGATAGCGGCCAGCAATGGTCCCTGCTTGTCCTCCCAGGTGTGAACGGTCAATTCCCAATGAGCGGGCAGCAGGGATTGCAAGCGATCTTTGACCATACGCAAATCGCGGTAATCCTTGATACGGATCTGAATGCCGGTGGCTCGATTCTGCATAGTCCTCAGACGTTGTAATTCCTCGATGGGCACGAAGACATAGTTGGCGTCGTATTCGCTCATTTCGGAGCGGAAATAATCGCAGACAGCACAGCGCCATTCGACAGGCCGAAGACCTTGGCCGCTGATGGTGGTGACGACCACATCATCGCCGGCTTCGAGGGTGCGAATCTCTTGAGGCGCATCTTCGGGTCTGAGCTTGTGCGAAAGTGAGCGATGGCGTAGCCGACGATGATGGTGGAGGGCGGCGACTCGCTCGACGGTGGCGGCGCGGGCGCGGGTTTGCCGTCGGTCGGCGGCGGCAGCAGCATAGCGGCACGGTGATCCAGACGATGCGGCGGATGCAGCAGACGCTGATGCGCCAGGGCTTCGGGACTCAGCTCGAAAGACGGTTGACCCTTGTGAAGATACAAATGCTCCGCGAAACCGCCGACGCGCGCGGCCAACGGGATCGATGCCGATGATATGCACGGGACGGGCAAGCTCCGAACCGTTGCATTTGAACTGAATCATGCCGAAGATTTCCAGCG
>CAWIEZ010000004.1:0-2295560 GCA_963835245.1 uncultured Planctomycetota bacterium | reverse complement strand
TGCCCAGCATCGGTCAACTCGACCCCCCGAGGTACCCGCGCGAACAACGGCTCTCCAATCTCCCGCTCGAGCTGCTGCATCTGACGCGAAAGCGCGGGCTGAGTGATGAACAAACGGATCGCGGCACGACCAATCTTTCCCTCTTCCGCGACGGCCACGAACGAACGGAAGTGCCGAAGATCAATCGCCATGCAAGCATCCCACACCCCCGCGCCACGACAGGCGTCGTGCAGCGACACGCCTGTCAGAGAGCGCTTGGAGCGCCGAGCCGTGCCATCGCTCGTGCGGCCGAAGGTAGGACGAAACACGCCGGTCACGTGGCCATCCCACGCCAATCTCGGGACATATCGGCGACATTTTCCGAGTTGTTACAGATGGCCCATCGATTAAGCCGACGGATTACCAGGCGTTTCCCATGGCCCGGGCAGGATTCGAACCTGCGCACGACGGATTATGAGTCCGCTGCGAGGCTTTCGGACGCTTGCGGCTGTTCGCCTTCGCCCTGCTAAAGCGGGGTTTCTGCCGTGTCGGCCGACTCGGCGTTTGCGGGACGTTCCGCCCCTTGGTTGGCCCCATGGTGGCCCCAACCGCCGCCTAGAATGTCGTCCCAGGCGTCGGCGCCGCCGAGCCCGTCGTCCACATCATGGATGTAGACGTTCAGCGTCGTCGTCAGCTGCGAATGCCGCAACCAGCCCTGCACCTGCTTCAGGTTCTTGCCTTGTGCGAGCAGCAGCGAGCCGCACGCCTTCCGGAACGCGTGGAACGCCACCCCCTGGTAGTCCCACTCCTCGCGGCCGCGTTGATCCTCGCCGACCTTCGCGGCGATGCCTGAGGCGCGCAACGCCGGCCGAAGCACGCGGTTGTACATGTTCGAGTAGGTGAGCGGGGTGCCCGTCACGGAGGCGAAGACGGGGGCGTCAGGTGCAGCATCGCTCGGGCGCAGCTAGGCCAGCCACGACGCCATCGTGACGTCGGCTCTCGTCGGGTCAGCTCCTAACCGTCGGAGGAGATGACGATTGACGTTGCTCTCCCGATGCCTCTAGATTTGACACCGCAAACCACGGTCAGCTAGGGTTTCGGGCAACCGCCGGGGGACAAGTTCCGTCTAAGCACGCCTAGAAATGGGGTCATCTGTGTTGTCGGCTACGCGCGGAGTGTTTGCTGTCTGCCGAAGGAGCACCCGGACGGTCGCCGCTCTAGCTGTCGCGTTGACGGCTGCGGGGTTTGTCGTGATGCTTGCGGCTTTTGCTGGTCCCGCCGCGGCCAGACACTCGGCTCGGACGGAGCATCGTTCTGATAGTTCCGCGAGCGGCGCTACCGGAAGCTGCGCGCAATCCCCACCTTCGCTCCCGGCGCTCGAGGCCCTAGCCGCGAGCGGAAAAGGGCCGCATGCGATCAGCACCAGGACCGAAAGCGGCCCGAACGACTCGACCAGCAGCTACCAAGCGCCGGCGGCTTCGGGCACCACGCCGGCTTCCACCGCCCTCAACTACACCATTGCGTTCTATCCACGTCTTTTCACCTTTCTCCAGCAGAGTCTGGGCACGTCGAACTGCCTAAGCGGCCCTAAGGGCAATAGCGTGAGCCCCGTGTACGGCGCCGTTCCGGCTGTCAACAACGACACGCTTTACGCCAACTTCTTCCTGAACTTTGCCGAGAAGGGCTCCCTGGGGGTCCCCCAGGTCTTGACCATCCCGCCCCTCCCGACGGCGGGGGGGCGTACAGCGCATTTCTCGCTGCTCGTCCTGGATGTGTTCGACCACGTCGTCACGACCACCCCCGACATCACCAAGATCGAGCAGCCTGGCCACTCATACCTGCTCGTTCCGAAGGGATGGCATGGGACTGCGCCGAAGGGAATCACTGCGGTTATCACCATGCCGTACCCCGTGACGATCTGGGAAATCCGGGCAGACAAGTACGTCAAAAACCCCCAGACCGGGATCCCCCAGAACGTGATCCCCCTGGCCGACAAGTTTCGCAAGTCGCTGCGACTCACCCCGCTACCTACCTACCTGCGGCACCCCCTGAGCGGATTTACCACGCTGCTGCCGCTCAGTAGCTTCGCCCCTCGGGCGAAGGCGATCGCCGATGACCTGGTCACGTCCCATACCACGCTCTTCTTCCGGCTGCTCCAAGTCGCCCTGATCTCGCCCACCACTAAACCCCTGAGCGCGTCGGACGTCGCGCTCTCGAGCGCGTTTAACCGGGTGTTCGCCGCCGCCGAAAAGGCCAACCGCCAGGGGAAACGCGGGCCGCTGAAGGTCCTCATCCATGCCGCCCAAGCCGCCCATACCATGATCATCGAGAACTTCGAGTCCCATGTCGACCAGAATCAGTGGGTCTACTTCAACAACTTCGCGGAGTGGGGGGACACGCCGTCTGAGTACCTCGACCGCGCAGGCGAGACCGAGATTCTCCAGTTGAGCAACAATGCCACTGCCGCGGGTTACTACAGCGCATTTACCGACGGCGGAGGTGTCCCGCTCAACGGCTCCAGCCACGCCTACCAGCTGACCTTCTCCGCCGGTACGTGTACGACCGGCTGCATCCCTGAGGCCGCGCGCTTTTGGTCCCTTACCGCCTACCTCCCACGTGGAGTCACCCTCGTTCCCAACGCAGCAAAAAAGTACAACGTGGCCAGCTACACGCCGGGCCTGCAGTCGAACCCCGGCGGATCGATCACGCTCTACATCCAGGCCCAGCCGCCGGCGGGCCACATGGCCAACTGGTTGCCCGTGCCGCGGGGGCCGTTCTTGCTCATACTGCGGACCTATGGTCCCACGGGCAACACCACCCCCCCGGCCCCCGGGAACAACAACCCCGATGAGGCTTACATCCCTCCCAAGATCGTGGCCTCAAGTGGGACGTGATCCGACCCGTCGGCCGGCGTCCGGAGGGCCCCGACGCAGACAGGCCCTGGAACCGGGGCTACGTCCTGTCGCCGCCGTGCCGCACCTCACCTCCGCGGGGAGGGGCTGATCTACTTCGGCCCTAAGGGTCAGGTCAGGAGCCGACGATCAACCGCGTTCTCAACAAATCAACCGACTTAGTCACCTGATCCCTTGGAGAGCGCGACCGATTCGTGGGCGTGCAGAATCTGGCGATTGCAGGAATTGGTGCCGATGAACCGATCAAATCCGCCGCGAGCGAGTGGAGGCAGACACCAGTTCCTCGATGCGATATCGGACGTGTTCCGTCGCGAGGCAGCCGAGAACTCGTCACACGGATCCGAAGCTTGACGCGATCTTCATGCGCGAGGGCGACCTCGCCAGCCAGTTGCTTGAAGAGTGTGTGCGCATTGCAAGTGGCTCGTCTTGCGACCACGACATACGGCAACTTGTGCGTAGCATCGAGTCCGGAGGCGAAGTGATGGCCGGGCCCTCGACCCCGCGACACGCTGACTTGAGAACCGGGTGATGGCTCGCCTGGGGTCCGCCCGATAAGTAAGCTGGCCATGAATGATCGGTCGTGCTCAGGGCGCGGAGCAGCAGGGGATCGTGGGTTAGTGCCGACGGCGCGCTACACCGTTGTTTGTGAGCGTCAGGACGCCGGCCGGAACAAGCTATGCCGTCTCATGCTTTCGGACGATGGCTCGTACTTCGTGACGGTGCCGTATCACCGCAGCGACAAGGTGCTCCTGACGAAGCGTCGGGTCAACTACGCGAACCCTATGGCAGCTTTGCGAGTGGAGCCTCCGGAAGTAGCTCTGCTTGAGGATGATGACGATCGGTTGAAGCTGTGGCACCATCCTTGTGGCTTCGTTCAGTTCTCAGGCCACGGGATCAGGTCCGGACGCGACGGGCGGGACCAATCCGGTGTGCGCGGTCTACCGGACGGGCGGAGTCACGGCTAATGATCCAGCCAGTGACGCTACCCGGGTCACGAGCTGTGCGCGCGCTTGGCTGCAGGTGCTACTGGCACATCCCCTTCTGGATTTGCGCGAACGCGTACGTTTAGGCCACTGAGCACTTACGGGCCGAGGTCGAGCCGGTAGCCGCGCTGGTGCCGGGGTCGAGCACCACGACTCGGCCGAAGTGGGACGACCCGCCGGGCAAGCTCGCGCTGCGCTACGACCTCGACCGAGTCGCACAACTTCTGAGGGACGGAACCGAGCCGTTCCACCCTGACCGCGATCGACAGCTCGCACCGCCAGACGATTGCTTTGCTCAGTCCGACGCCGCCGAGCTCACAATGGCTTTGGCGAGAGGCTGTCGGAAAATCGGTGCCGTCTGGGGGGTTTAAGACACTTCCGGTATGGCTCTGAACTTTGTTGGCTGTGATCGTGGTCAGTTGTTGTTGATGCCGCCGTCGTTGACGGATTGGCTGCCGGAGAACCATTTGGTGTGGACGATTTTGGGGGCGGTCGAGCAGATGGATCTGGGTCGGTTCAACGAGGCGTATCGCCTGGGTGCTGCGGGCCGGCCTGCGTATGACCCGGCGGTGATGGTCGCGCTGCTTTTGTACTCGTACGCGCGCGGGAACCGGTCTTCGCGGGGGATTGAGCGGGCGTGCTGGGAGGACGTGGCCTACAAGGTGATCACGGGCATGCGCACGCCGGATCACTCAACGATCGCGGAGTTCCGTCGCCGGCATGAGGCGGAGGTCGCCGAGCTGTTCGATGACGTGCTCGGGCTCTGTCGCGAGGCGGGGTTGGTGTCGGTTGGGGTGATCACGATCGATGGGACGAAGGTCAAGGCGAACGCGTCGATGGATCAGAACCGCTCTTACCGGGAGCTGGTCACTCAGATCCTGCGCGAGGCGGAGGAGATCGACCGCCGCGAGGATGAGCTCTACGGAGAAAAGCGTGGCGATGAGCTGCCAGAGCAGCTGCGTACCCCTGAGGGCCGCCGCGCCGCGTTGGAGGAGGCCAAGCGCCGGATCCAGGAGCGCAAGGGGCGGGCGATCAGCGAGCAGCAGACCAGTGCTGAGGTGAAAGTGGATCCAGAGTTGGTGTTCGGTCGGGATAAGCGTCGTGGGGGGCGGCGCGAGTGGCCTCGGGTTGCGCGCCGCGAGCTCGAAAAGCAGCGGAAGCGTCAGGCGCGGCCGGTTCCGCGCGACAGGGAGGACCGTCTGTTCCAGGCGCTCGGTCGGCTGGAGGAGAACCATCGGGTCGAGCTGGCTGCGAACGAGGCCTACGAGCACTGGCGGGCGACCGAACGTGACACGCTCGGCCGGGTCCTGAAGGGCAACAGCAAGCCGTACGTGACACCCGAGCTGCCGGAGGGGACGATCAATCTCTCCGATCCTGACTCCAGGGTGATGCGCACGCAGGGCACCCCGCCCCGGCAGGCCTATAACGCGCAGACCGCGGTGAACGATCGGCAGATCATCTTGGCGGCCGAGATCACGATCGATGCGCCGGACTTCGGGCATCTGGCACCGATGCTCGACACCACGCTCTCGCACCTGGAGCGCCACGGGGTGAGCGAGCAGCCCGAGGCGGTCATCGCCGACGCCGGCTACTGGCACAACCGACAGATCGAGCAGCTCACCGACCGCGGGATCGAGGTGCTGATCCCACCGGACGGCAACATGCGCGAGGGCAAACGCCCCGGCTGGGAGCACGGCTTCTACGAGGCGATGCGCCGCAAGCTCTCAAGCGAGCGTGGTCGCAAGCTCTACGCACAACGAAAGATCAGCATCGAGCCGGTCTACGGCCAGATCAAATACAACCGCCGGATCGACCGGTTCATGCGACGAGGCAGAGCCGCGGCGCGGTCAGAGTGGCGGTTAGTGACAGCAACCCACAACTTGCTCAAGCTCCACAGCCACTGGATCGCTACCACCGCTTGACACACACAAACAGGCGTGCCGAAAGGCGATTCCGCGGAATCGCCAAGCAACCCCCGGATTCCTGCTAATTCCGAATATTCCGACAGCCTCGCGACATACGAGCCGTCCGCTGTCGCGAGGGTGAAACCCGGCGGGCTGGCAGACTTGGGGGTCTGGAGCCCGTCAGCGGGAGACGATCGTTATGCGGATCTGTGTCACTGGAGCGAGCGGGAAGGTCGGACGGGCAACCGTGGGGGACCTGCGCACTCACGGCCACGAGGTGACCGCCGTCGATCTGGTGACCGTGCGTGAGCACAGCGGTCCGGTTGTCGTCG
The DNA here is from genome assembly GCA_963835245.1 of uncultured Planctomycetota bacterium. Lineage (GTDB taxonomy): Bacteria > Planctomycetota > Planctomycetia > Gemmatales > Gemmataceae > JAJPHU01. The sequence continues at coordinate 2,289,450 of CAWIEZ010000004.1, read as the reverse complement.
GAGCCGACTTGACCGATGCCACGCAGGCCGCCGAGGTGCTCGGAGGGATGGACGCGGTGGTCCACATCGCTAACCACCCGGCGCCCGACCTGGTGCCGCCGACCCGGACCTTCACCGAGAACGTCACGATGAACTTCAACGTGCTGAACGGGGCAGTGACGGCGGGTCTTTCACGGGTCGTGTGGGCCTCCAGCGAGACGACGCTCGGTCTCCCGTTCAGCGACAGACCGCCGGAGTACGTGCCGGTCGATGAGCAGCATTACCCCCGCTCAACCACCGCCTACGCCCTGTCAAAAGTCGTCTCTGAGGCGATGGCTGTCGAGCTGAGCCGCTGGTCGCAGATCCCGATGGTCGCGCTGCGCTTCTCCAACGTGTACGAGGTCCGCGAATACGGACTGCTGCCGTCGCTGTGGGATGACATCCACTCCCGGGACTTCAACCTCTGGGCCTATATCGACGTGCGCGATGCGGCGAGCGCCTGCCGCATGGCTCTGGAGGCCGACGTCTGCGGTGCCGAGAGCGTGATCATCGCCGCCGCGGACACGATCATGACCCGTCCGACCCGCGAGCTGCTCGCCGAGCGCTTTCCGGATGTCCCCGTGCGCCGGGAGCTGGGCGAGTTCGAGACGCTGCTGTCGATCGACCGCGCGCGCGAGCTGCTCGGCTGGGAACCGGCTCACAGCTGGCGTGACGAGCTCGCCCATTAGGTCGCCCCGCCACGCAACCATCCGAGCGAATTGGATTTGCCTTCATGGGGCAGACCGATCTGCTTGCGGCGGTGGCTCGGTGAGCACCTCGAGCTGTCGCTAAGCGGCGCAGAGGGCCCGGCGTTTCTGTCCGACCAAGCGTAGTAGAGTGGGATTCGCGGTATAGGGGGGACCTGGCTTTCGCTGGTGCGCAGCGGCCAGATCCCTGTGATGCACTAGACGGTTATCGCCTTCTGCGGCTCAGTTCAGCAACCACCTGAACCGAGACGACCAGAGCGAACACCAACACGTTGGCGTCCATTCTGTCGCCTCCTTTCCCGATGCCTTCTGAGGGCATCGTCACCCCGGGTGCCGTTCGGCCCCGTTGCCGTGGAGGACTTCGACGGCGGGGGTGTGGGAAGGCTCGGCGGCTACCGCCTCATCACGGCCCTCAAGTCTAGCGACGGGGTACCCCTCACCCATCGTGGACGACGGTTGTCAGGGACTCCCAGCGCTGATGCGTGTTGCGCGGTTATCGGGGCCGGTGGCCCCATTGGGTGGCCCCAAAGCCCTCACCTCGACGAGTCCGGAACTCTCAAGATGCTTCTGAGCAGGCACTTTCCCCATGGCCCGGGCAGGATTCGAACCTGCGCACGACGGATTATGAGTCCGCTGCTCTGACCACTGAGCTACCGGGCCGCTGATCGGGCGCGACGCTAGCACCGGCCGCAGCGGATCACGCGTCGCCGGGGGTGATTTGCAAGCCCGCGGGTCGACCCCATCACGTGAGTCGGGTACGCTCATCACCGATGCTGGTTCTCGGTTCTGCCGCCCTCTCCCAGACGCTCGCGCTGCTGGTCACGCTTCTGGGCATCGGGGTGATCGTCAACGTGCTGGTCATCTACCTCATCGGGCAGGTGTTCGCCGAGCGCAGGCAGAACCAGGAGCGCCGCGACGCGGGCTTCTGAGGGCACCTAGCGCACGTTTTCCGAGCAGTCCGGCACTAGCTGCCGCTCGCGGCGCTGAAGGAACGGCCCAGGGAGGCGTCGAAACAGACGCCTGCCGATGAAGACCTCCGCGCCCACGAGCTCACCGCACGCCCAGAATGGCTCGGCAACGACTTATGACGCACCGAACGGGCCCGCGGCCGCCAGCGCCGCGCAGGCCCTGTCGGCCTACATCCGCTCGCGCTTTGACGAGTTCTCGCGCTCCCAGAAGGACGTGGCCCAGTACATCGTCGACCATCTCGACGAGGCGGCCTTCCAGACCGCCGAGGAGCTGGCGCGCCGAGCATGCACGTCCTCCAGCACTGTTGTCCGGTTCTCGCAGGCCCTCGGCTTCGAGGGCTTTCCCGAGCTCCAGCAGGCGGCCCGCGACGAGTACCGCCGCCGACCAGCTGAGGCTGGCGGTCAGACCGTAACGGCCGCGCCCCTGTTCTCACTGGACCACACCGAATTCGAGGCGGCGCTCGCTGCCGATCACGTCAACGTCGAGGAGACGGCGCGCAAGCTCTCCCGTTCGTCCGTTGAGGCGGCGATCGACGCCATCGTCTCCGCCGAGCGGGTCCTGATCGCCGGCACCGATCAGATGGCGTTCTTCGCCAGCTACCTCCGTCACCTACTAATGCTGCTCGATCTGAGGGCCGAGATCGTGGCCAGCCCCTCGCAGGAGGCGTTGGGCCGTCTGTCGCGGATCGATGAGCAGACGCTGGTCGTCGGACTGTCGGCCGGCCGGCCGCACCCGCTCATTACCCGGACGATGAAATTAGCGCGCCACCGCAAGGCGCCCACGCTGGCGATCACCGACGCCACGTTGTCAGAGGTCGCCCGTCTGGCACGGATCAGGCTCTACTACTCGTCCAACACGCCCGCCTTCGTGCGTTCGCACGCGGCGCTACTGTCGCTGATCCAAGCTTTGGCCTACGGCGTTTACGCGCGCGACTCCCAGCAGTACGACGTGCGGATCAAGGCCTTTCGCCTCAAGTAGTGCCAGTGGCCCCGGCCGCTTGAATGCACCGCTACTTGCGCACCGAACCACTAGTCCATCACGAGCTCTGCTTCGGCTGCGGGCGGACCAACCTGTTCGGGCTGCTGCTCGAAACCGAGCGATCACCCTCGGGCGCCGTCGCCGGCCGCTGCTTCATCAAGCAGGATCATCAGGGGCCCGACCGGGGTCGCGCGCACCAGGGGATCGTCGCCACCGCGCTCGTCGAGGCGATGTCCCTCGCGGCGGGAGACAACGCCAGGGCTCAGGAGGTGACGGTCGGTTTTCTCGGCTCGGCGCCCGTCGGATCGTTCCTCGACGTGGAGGCCCAGGTGAAGCGACGCGACGCGCGGAGTATCAGGCTCACGGCGGCCGCTCGCTCCGAGGCTCGCGAGGTGGCAGAGGCGAGCGGAATCTTCTTATCTGGGTAGCCTGTCCCCAGTGGCAGAGAACCTGACCCGCCAGATCCTCAAAGAGCACCTAGCGGATGGTGAGCTCAAGCCCGGGTCGGCGATCTCGCTACGAATGGACCAGGCGCTGCTCCAGGACGCGACCGGAACGATGGCGCTGATGCAGTTCGAAGAGCTGGCCACGCCGCGCGTGAAGATCGAGCGAGCGGTGCAATACGTGGACCACAACGTGGTCCAGCTGGACTACAAGAACCCGGATGACCATCGCATGCTCCAGGCGCTGGCGCGAAAGTACGGCCTTCACTTCTCCCGCCCCGGCAACGGCATCAGCCACTACATCCACATGGAGCGCTATGGCAAGCCCGGCCAGACGATGCTCGGCGCCGACTCCCACACCACTCAGGCGGGCTGCATGGGGATGATCGCCATCGGGGCCGGGGGCCTGGACGTGGCGGTCGTACTCGGGGGCCATCCGTACGAAATTGCCTGTCCCGAGGTGGTAGAGGTGCACCTCGAGGGCAAGCTGGGCCGTCCCTGGGTACAAGCCAAGGACATTATCCTCGAGCTTCTGCGCCGGCTGAGCGCAAGCGGGGGCAAGAACAAGGTGTTCGAGTTCACCGGCCCGGGCAAGGAGGATCTCAGCATTCCGGAGCGGGCCACGATCGCCAACATGATCGCGGACCTCGGCGGCACCTCAGCCGTATTTCCGCCCGACGAGAGCACCAGGGAATGCGCCACCGAGATCACCGCCGCCTACGGCGACAAGATCGTCAAGGTGCCGGTGACAACCGAGAGCTGCGACGTCAATCTGCCGATCAATTTCGCCAATCAGATCGTGCCGATCTTCACCAAGCTCGGCTGCAATTCCGGCGGCTGCCACGGCAAGGCGAGCGGTCAAAACGGCTTCAAGATCTCACTGCTCGGCTTCGAGCCGGAGGTCGATTTCAACGCCCTGGTCAAGGAAGCGCGCGGCCGGCGTCTGTTCCCCGCCGCGCCGGATAGCAGCCTGCTGCTGCTCAAGGCGGCGGGCGGCATGGCCCACGGCGGCGGCAAACGCATGGAAGTCGGTTCCGATGAGTACCGCCTTATCCGCCGCTGGATCGCCGCCGGCATGCCTTTCGGCGAGAAGAGCGATCCCGTCGTCACACGCATTTCGGTCTTCCCCGAACATCGCGTGATGACGCGCAACAACCATCAACAGTTCGCCGTCTACGCTCACTACAGCGATGGCCGCGTCGAGGACATCACGCGCCGCGCTCAGTACGAGAGCAACGATCAGGAGATCGCCGTCGTCGATTCGGCGGGGCTGGTGCGCACGCTCGGCATGAGCGGCGAAGCGGCCGTCATGGTCCGCTATCAGGAACACGTCAGCACCTTCCGGGCTACGGTGCCGCTGGGCGCCAAGACGCCGAACTACACCTTCCCGGTGCAAACGCTGGTCGATAAGTACACACAGAAAAAATGGCGCGATCTCGGACTCGTCCCTTCGGAGTTATGCAGCGATGAGCAGTTCATCCGCCGGCTCTCGCTCGACTTGACGGCGACGCTGCCGGCACCGGCTCAGGTTCAAGCCTTTGTGGCCGACAAAGATCCACGCAAGCGCGACAAACTGGTCGATCGCCTGCTGGATTCGGAAGATTACAGCTATTATTTCGCCAACAAGTGGGCGGACATCCTGCGCGTCAAGCGGCGCGGCCAGCCCGATCGCGCGCGCGGCACCTTCGCCTTCCACGACTGGATTCGCGCCGCCGTCGCGCGCGACAAGCCCTACGACGAGTTCGCCCGCGCCATCCTCGGCGCTTCCGGCGACGAAGTGAGCAATCCGCCGACCGTCTGGTACAAGGAGCTGCAACAACCCGGAGCAGTTCGTGGACGACACCGCTCAAGTGTTCCTCGGTCTGCGTTTGGCCTGCGCTCAGTGCCATCACCACCCCTACGAGAAGTGGAGTCAGGACGATTACTGGGGCATCGCCGCTTTCTTCGGCCGCGTCGCTCGCAAGAGGGTGCAGGTTCCCGGCGAGATTAATCAGCAGGGCGGCCGACTGCTCATCTACAGTCGTTCGCGCGGCGGCGTCACCAACAAGCGCACCGGACAGCAAGCGGTTATGAAACCGCTCGACGGCAAGCCGATGGAAGTCGGTTTCTACGATGATCCTCGGCAAAAGCTGGTGGATTGGATGGTCGATCCGCAAAATCCGTTCTTCGCTCGCGCCGTAGCCAACCGCTATTGGGCGCACTTCTTCGGCCGCGGCATCGTCGATCCGCTCGACGATATGCGCGTCACCAATCCGCCGAGCAATCCCGAACTGCTCGACGCCTTGGCCAAGGATCTCGCCGCCCACAAATACAGCCTCAAACACCTGATCGGCACGATCTGCAAAAGCCGAACCTATCAACTCAGCTCGACGCCCAACGAGTTCAACAAGCACGATAAGCAGAACTACGCGCGTTACTATCCGCGCCGCCTGAGCGCGGAAGTGCTGTTCGACGCCGTTACCTTAGTGACCGACAGTCCGGCGCCGTTCAACGGTCTGCCGCAGGACAAGCACGCGCCGAAGCGCGCCATCATGCTGCCGGACGAATCGTTCCCGTCGTACTTCCTCGACGTGTTCGGCCGGCCGCAGCGCATCAGCGCCTGCGAGTGCGAGCGCGTCAGCGAGGCCAATCTCGCTCAGGCGCTGCATCTGTTGAACTCCGATGAAATTCAAGGCAAAGTGGCGCGAGCGGGAGGCCGGGCCGACGTGCTGGCCAAGGATACCGCGGCCGGATGCCGAGAAGATCGACGAGTTGTTCTTGTGGGCCTTCGCGCGCAAACCCACGGTGGAACAATGCGGCAAGGCGCTGGAACACATCGCTCAGAACGCCAGCAACAAGAAGATCGCTTACGAGAACATCCTATGGGCGCTTTTGAACACCAAGGAGTTCATTTTCAATCGCTGAGCGTTCCTTTGTTTAGAGGCAGTAACTTTTTGACCAACCCGAAGCGTTAGTGAGGGCCGCCCTCGCTGACGCTTCGGGTTAGTGAGGCGGAGGGCCGCCCTCGCTGACGCTTCAGGCTCGGACCTAACCCGTGCGGAGGCGATTCATCGCAAATGCAGTGGATCAAAGGTGAGCCGAGTGAATCACATTTACCTGCGCTGCGGCAATCTCTTTGCTTGCGGTCGGGGCCATAGCCGGATATTCTAGTTTGAAGGCCCAGTATCCGCCCATGTGTTGCGAAGTCCCCAGATCGTGCTGCCATGCCTCTGAGCGAAGCCGACACCCACGCCAAGCTCGTCAACCCCGCCCTCTACAAAAAGGGCTGGACCGAAGACCACATCAAGCGTGAGGAAACCACGGGCGCCGTGGATATCATCGCCGGCAAGGCCCGACGCCGATCCAAAGGCCGTACCGACCTGACGCTTCGCGTCATCGTCACCGCCGAAATGCAACCCGTCGCCGTCGCCGTCATTGAAGTGAAAAAGGACAGCTTGCCGCCCGGCCACGGACTCGACCAAGCCAAGGGCTACGCCAAGGCCAAAGCCCTCAACGTCCCCTTCGTCTTCTCCACGAATGGCCATCTGTTCGTTGAATTCGACCGCACCACCGGCCAGACGAGTCTCCAACGCCCCATGAGCGACTTTCCCTCACCGGCGCGATCTGCGCGGCCGCTATGAAGCCGTCAAGGGCTTCTCCTTGAGCGATCCGGCCGCCGCTCCCCTTTTGCAACCCTACAAGGGCGGCGAAGGCGCCCGGCGGTACTACCAGGACGCGGCCATCCGTGCTGTCTTCGAGAAAACCGCCCAGGACCGGGCAGCCGGTCGCTCGCCCCGCGCCCTGCTTTCGCTCGCCACCGGCACCGGCAAGACCTTCATCGCCGCCAATCTTCTCCGCCGCATCGCCGACGCCGGACAACTGAAACGCGCTTTGTTCTTGTGCGACCGCGACGAGCTGCGCACGCCAGGCCCTCGCCGAATTGACGAACTATTTCGGCGACGCCGCCCGCCCCGTCTACCGCGATGCCGACGGCAAGAACCACGCCCGCAATGCCGCCGTCCACGTCGCCACCTATCAGACGCTAGGCGTTGACACGGAGGGGGGCGACGAATCCTTCCTCACCGAGTTCTATCCCAAGGACCACTTCTCCCACATCATCATTGACGAGTGCCACCGCTCCGCCTGGGGCAAATGGTCCAAGGTTCTGACGATGAACCCGCAGCGCCGTGCAGATCGGCCTCACCGCCACGCCGCGCCAGCTCACGACCACCGAGGACACCGCCGAGGCCAAGGCCGACGCCGCCATCACCGCCGACAACCTCGCCTACTTCGGCGAGCCCGTCTACGAATACGAAATCGCCCAGGCGATGGAGGACGGCTACCTCGCCGCTTGCGATTTCAAGCTCGCCCTCGTCGATCTGGACGCGCGCGGCCTCACCGCCGCCGAAGTCATCCAACGTAACCCGACCGACGCCAACACCGGCCAGCCGCTTACAGCACGCCAGATCGCCGGCCGCTACGACGCCGCCAACTTCGAGAAGCAGGTTATCCTCCCCGACCGCGTCAAGGCCATGTGCCGCGACCTCTTCGAGCAGATGCTCGCCAACGTCATCCACCGCGACCCCGACGGCACGCCGCTTGGCCCCTTGCAGAAGACCATCATCTTCTGCGCCGGCGACCGCCACGCCGACCTCGTTGCCGCCGAGATGAACAATCTCCATGCCGCCTGGTGCGCTGCCAACGGCGAGGAGCGCTTCGACCCCTACGCCTTCAAATGCACCGCCTCCGTCGGCGGCAACGACTTCATCCCCGACTTTCGCGGCTCCGTTCGCACCCATTTCGTCGCCACGACCGTCGAGCTGCTCACCACCGGCGTCGATGTCCGGCCCGTCCGCAACATCGTCTTCTTCAAGTACGTTGCCAGCCCCATCGCTTTTTACCAGATGCTCGGCCGCGGCACGCGCATCGACGAACACACCGGCAAGCTCGTCTTCACCATCTACGATTACACCGGCGCCACCCGCCTGCTGGGCGAGTCGTTCGTCACCAAGCCGACGCCCCCCGATTCCGGCGGCAGCGGCGGCGACCCTCAGCCTCCCCCGCCTCCTCTGCCGCCGACGGTCTGGGTTGAAGGCTTCGCCCCCGTCGTCAACGACCTGGGCCGCTTCGTCGCCACCTCCGTCGACGGCCGCCTCAGCATGGTTCCCGCTTGAGGATTATCAGCGCGGCCTCGCCAAAACGCTCGTGGAAAGCTGCCCCACGCTCGCCGATTTCCGCCGCCGCTGGATCGACCCGCCCGATCGCCGCGAGTTGCTCGATACCCTAGTCAAGGCCGGGCTATTCGCCGCACGTCATCCGGATGTTGGAAGACATGAACGATTACGATCTCTACGACGTGCTGGCCGAGCTGGGCTACGGACTCGACCCGCGCACCCGCACCGATCGGGCACTCGCCTTCCGCTACAAGCAAGAGGATTGGCTCGACCGTCTACCCAAAGCGACGCGCGCCGCCGTCCTCGCCGTCGCCGACCAGTTCGCCAAGGGAGGCACCGACGACCTGGAAAACGTCTACATTTTCCAGACGCCGGAAGTCATGAAGGCCGGCGGCGTCGCCGCTCTGGCCCAGGCCGGTGATCCGAAGGAGGTCATCCGCGAAACCAAGGAAAGGATCTTCGCGGCATGACAAATTTGACATATCAGCCTGTTCGCTATACTACCGTTAGTGGCATCTGCTCAACGATTGATTACGGTCATACAGCTTCGGCCGCTCCTCTTAAGGATGGCCCAAGATTCCTTCGGATTACCGACATTCAAAACGGTCGAGTAGACTGGTCAGCAGTACCTGGCTGCGAGATAAATGCTACCGAAGAGATCGCCTTAGGTATAAGAGATGGCGATATTGTTTTTGCCAGAACAGGAGCAACTACCGGAAAGAGCTTTCTAATACAATCTCCACCGCGAGCCGTTTTCGCATCATACCTCATCCGGCTACGTCTCGACCGGGCGCAAGCGATCCCAAGATACGTATACCTGTTCTTTCAAAGTGAGCGATACTGGGAACAGTTAAGAGAATTCGCTCGAGGCGCCGCACAGCCCAATGTTAACGCCACATTGCTAGGGAAAATCGAAATCCCCCTGCCGCCGCTGGCGGAGCAGGAGCGAATCGCGGCGCGGCTGACGGAGCAACTGGCAGTTGTCGAGAGTACCCGCGCCGCCGCCCAGGCCCGCCTCGCCGCCGCCGAAGCGCTGCCCGCCGCCTACCTCCGCGAAGTCTTCGAGGGACCGGAGGCGAGCGAATGGCTTGAGAAAGAGCTGGGAGACGGCCTTGTCGCCATCGAAGCGGGTACAAGCGTTGTTGCACTGGATCGTCCTGCCAGAGCATCCGAATGGGGAGTCCTAAAGGTGAGCGCCCTCTCGTGGGGACGCTTCATGGCGGAAGAGAATAAGGCCGTTCCTCCTGGCTACACGCCGGCGCAACACGAGGAGGTTCGCGCGGGGGATTTGTTAATTTCCAGGGCAAACACTACCGAGCTTGCAGGCGCAATCGTCCTCGTTCGTGATACCCCGCCTCGATTGATGTTGAGCGATAAGACCCTTCGCCTGGTAATCAAGGCAGATGTGTTTTCACCAGCCTTTCTGGTGTACGCAGTCCGAGCGCCGTCCGCGCGGCGTTTCATTGAGGGGAATGCCACGGGCACAAGCTATTCCATGCGGAATATTTCGCAAGATACCATCCGCTGCATTCCTGTAGCGGCGCCCCCGCTCACAGAGCAACGCCGGATCGCCGCCGCCCTCGCAATCCGTCTCGCCGAGGCCGCGCGCTTGACCGCGATCCTCCGCGACGAACTCGCCGCCATCGACGCCCTTTCCGCCGCGCTGTTGCGCGACGCCTTCAACGGACAAGCCTGAGCGAAGCCGCTATCATAGCGTGCAGCCACAATGTGCCATTGGTTTCGCCGGTAGTCTGGGGGCGTCCGACGAACGGCCCTTTCAGGGCCGTTGCGTGCGGTTGCGTTGGGTTCTCGGTTCTCGGTTCCCGGTTCCCAACCCCAACCCCAACCCCAACCCCAACCCCAACCCCAGGCCGTTGGCCTGGGCTGACGGAACCGGCCCTTCGGGCCGGTCGCGTGCCATCCGGCCTGAAAGGCCGGTTCCTCTAGCCCAGGCCAACGGCCTGGGGTGATGCGGGCCGGTCGCATGCGGGTGATGCGGGCCGGTCGCATGCGGATGATGCGGGCCGGTCGCATGCGGATGATGCGTGCGGATGATGCGTGCGGATGATGCGGGCCGGTCGCGTGCCATCCGGCCTGAAAGGCCGGTTCCTCTAGCCCAGGCCAACGGCCTGGGGTTGGGGTTGGGGTTGGGGAGGGAGATTTCAGGGGGTTACATGCCGCAATCCTTGGCCAAGGTGTATTTGCATATTGTATTTTCGACGAAGCATCGTGAACCGATCTTGGCGGACGATTGGCGCGAGGAGCTATTCCGCGTCCTGGGTGGGACCGCCAATAACCTCGGCTGCCAATCGTTGCTCGCCGGTGGAGTGGCGGATCACGTGCATCTGTTGATTGTTCTGGGGCGGACGATCGCCATCGCCGATGCGGTCGGCAAGATCAAATCCACCTCGTCGTTGTGGGTGAACCAAACGCGCGGCTTGCCTTCGCCGTTTCATTGGCAAAACGGTTATGGTGCGTTTTCCGTGAGCCAATCGAATGTCGAGACGGTTCGGGAATACATTCGTAGGCAGCCGGAGCATCATGCGCGGCAATCGTTTCAGGACGAATTGCGCGATTGGTTGCGGCGCTACGAAATCGAATGGGATGAGAAATACGTCTGGGATTGATGGACCCGGACACACGCACACACGCACACCCGCACACCCAGGCCTACGGCCTGGGCTGACAGAACCGGCCCTTCGGGCCGGTGGCTTATAGGGATCTTAATCGATGGCCAAACGCGCTCTCAAAAACGGCAACGGCAAGAAGCTCTCCACGCAACAGAGCGTCGATGCCGCCATCTGGTCCATCTGCGACGTCATGCGCCGCGGCAACGTCGCCAGCGCCCTGCAGTATGTGCCCGAACTGACCTGGATTCTCTTCCTGCGCATCCTCGACGAAACGGAGGACCGCGAAGCCCTCGAAGCCAACGCCCTGGGCCACGCTTACACGCCCTCGCTCACCAGCCCCTATCGCTGGACCGACTGGGCACGCCCCATCGACGCCAAGGCCCCACCCAGCGACACCAATACCCGCCGCGATCTGACCGAGCAAGGAGCCGGCAAGCTCCTCGAATTCGTCAATACCAAACTCATCCCCCATCTCAAAAGTCTCCGAAACAAGCCCGACGCCACGCCGCGGCAGAAGGTCATCGCCGAGATTCTGTCCGGCGTCGAGCGCGTCCGCATCGACACCGAAACGAACCTCCTGGAAGTGCTGGACAAGGTTCACGACATCAGCCAAAAGGACATCGACTCGACCCACGTTTTCGCCTTGAGCCAGGTCTACGAGGGCTTGCTGCTGAAGATGGGCGAGAAAGGCTCCGACGCCGGCCAGTTCTTCACGCCCCGCGAAGTCATCCGCGCCATGGTCCGCGTCCTCAATCCCAAGGTCGGCGAACGGGTCTTCGATCCGTGCGCCGGTACGGGCGGCTTCCTCGCCCAAACCGCCGTCCACATGATGGCCAACGTCGATGAAGGCAAAGACCTGCCCAAGGGTATGAGTAAGGCCGCCGCCACGGAGATCATCAAGCAGCAGACCTTCTACGGCCGCGAGAAAGAAAACCTCATCTACCCGATCGGCCTGGCCAATCTCATCCTGCACGGCATCGACGATCCGCACATCTGGCACGGCAACGCCCTGACCGGCCAGGAGGTCTACGGCGGCCTCTTCCAGGGCGCCCCAGCGCCTATGAGGTAGTCCTCACCAATCCCCCCTTCGGCGGCAAAGAGAACACCAAGAGCATCACCGGCTTCGACTATCCCACCAGCGCCACCGAAGTCCTCTTCCTCCAGTACATCATCCGGGCCCTTGCGCCGCATGGCCGCTGCGGCATCGTCGTGCCCGAGGGCGTCCTCTTCAAAACCAACGAGGACGCCTTTACCAAGACGAAGAAGAAGCTTCTGGAAGAATGCGAGTTGTGGTGCATCGTGTCGTTGCCGGGCGGGGTCTTCACCGCCGCCGGCGCCGGCGTCAAAACCAATCTGCTATTCTTCACCCGCGGCAAGCCCACCGAGAAGATTTGGTACTACGACCTCTCCGAGCGCAAGGTCGGCAAGAAGAACCCCCTGTTGCTCGACGACTTCAAGGAGCTTTTCGCCCTGTTGCCGGCCCGCGCCGATTCCGAGCAATCCTGGACCGTCGATTTCACCGCCCGTCGCCGCAAAGCCGCCGACGAGGCCCGCCCCTTCCGCAAGACGGAGGCCGAGAAGAAAGCCGAGGCCGACGCCCTCAAGACCACGCTCCATGCCTTGAAGAAAGCGGAGCCAATCGATGAATCGAAGATCGCCGAAACCGAGGCCGCCCTCGATGCCGCTCTCAAGGCCAGCCGGGAGGCCGCCAGAAAGGCGGAAAGCATCGAGAACGCGGTCTACGATTTGAAAGCCGTCAATCCCCATCGCAAGGTGGTCGTGGATACGCGGACGCCTGCCGAGTTGCTCGATTTAATCGACGCCAAGGGCGCCGAGGTCGCCGCATCCTTGGCGTCGCTTCGCAAACTGAACGCAGAGTGATTTTCCTACCGCAATCGTGACGCACTTTTTTCCTCATCGCTACAGTTTCTCATCCGCCGGAGATTCCATCGACAAATCTCCCTTCATCCGCCGCGCTCCGCGCCTTGAGCGCGGCTAAACTACCGTTGCATCCTCGGTGAGCCACGCCTCGGCTCCGGGCTACCACTGGAACGGCTGCAACGGGTGGGACATGCGAATGTGCCAGGGGGGATGGCGGATTGGACTGCGCCGAAGGTGTGGGAGTCTCCTACTCCCTTTGCTGGCGGCGCTTCTCTCTGCCTCGGTCTTCTCGCTTTCTCCTTCGCAATCTAGCGCTCCGCCAGCGCCGGTCGTCCTATCCGAATGCGAGGGCGCCGCGACTCCCGATGTCCTACTCGCCAGCGAGACGAGTGCTGCTCCCTTACGACTCTCGGAACACCTGGAGCGCCTCGGCGTCTCGTCGTGGCATGCGCGCGGCTGGAAAGGGCGAGGTTTGAAAGTGGCCGTACTCGATTCCGGGTTTCACGGCTATCAAGCGCACCTAGGCGCGGCACTGCCGCCAACCGTTAAAGTCCATTCCTTCCGTTTCGACGGCAATCTCGAAGCGAAGGACAGCCAGCACGGCATCCTGTGCGCGGAAGTTATTCACGCCCTGGCGCCGGAGGCGGAGTTGCTGTTGGCCAATTGGGAACCGGAGCGCCCCGATCAATTTTTGGCCGCCGTCCGCTGGGCGCGTCAGGAAGGGGCGCGTATCCTTTCCTGTTCGATCATTATGCCGACCTGGAGCGATTGTGAGGGGCATGGCCGCATCCATGAGGAATTGGCGCATCTGCTCGGTTCCGGCGATGGAACGAGCGATGCCTTGTTCTTCGCCAGCGCCGGCAACACCGCCCAGCGTCATTGGAGCGGACCTTTCCAGGACGACGGCGACGGTTATCACGTTTGGAGAAACGCGGAGGGCATCGCGCATCGGGAAAATGTCATCCGTCCTTGGGGCGGCGAGCGCGTGTCCGTCGAATTGTGCTGTCCGCTCTCCACCGTCTATGAAGTGTTGGTGACGGATGCGGCGACACGAGAGATCGTGAGTCAATCCTGTTCGTCGGACATGGGCGGCGCCGGCTGCGCCGTGGCGGCGTTCATGCCGGAACGGGGCCACGAATACCGCGTGCGCGTCCGTCGCCTGAACAATGCGGCGGGTGTGTTTCATCTGGTCGTGCTGGGCGGCGCATTGCGTCATGCTTCGCCGCCGGGCAGCATTCCGTTTCCCGGCGATGGTGGCGAGGTTGTCGCCGTCGGGGCCGTCGATGCGTCCGGCCGGCGTCTGGCATACAGTTCTTGTGGCTTGAAGCACGGCCAGGCTAAACCCGACTTCGTGGCCGTCGTGCCGTTTCCGAGTAGTTGGCGTCCGCGTCCGTTCGCCGGCACTTCCGCCGCCGCTCCGCAGGCCAGCGCCTTAGCCGCTCTGCTCTGGTCGCGCCACGCCGACTGGAGCGCGGAACAAATCCGCGAAGCCCTCAAAAAATCCGCTCGTCCTTGCTCGGCGAGCAGTCCAACGTGGGAAACCGGCCACGGTTTGCTGCGTCTACCCCTCAAATAGTCCGCCGTCCCAAGCGTCTCTAAACCCCTCTCCTTCGCTAAGCTGAGGACAGTGGCTCAGTTGCCGCGGGAATCCGCTTAGAGAAAAAGTGGGTAAACTTAAGCCGTTAGGGAGCGGTGGCAACAACCCCTCCCTAACGGTCGCGGCTTTGAAGTCAGGTGCCGGCGGGCAGATCGCCGGGCTTGCCGCTCTTGGGCGGTTCGTTGTGGCCGCCGAACTTGTGACGCATCGCCGACAGCACCTTCTCGGCGAAGGTGTGCTGCTGCCGCGAACGAAAGCGCGTGAACAGCGCCGACGCCAGCACTTCGACCGGCACCGCCGCCTCCACCGCCGCTTCGATCGTCCAGCGGCCCTCGCCCGAATCTTGCACGAAACCTTCGTAATGCTCCAGTTTCGGATCTTCCACTAGCGCCATCGCCGTCAGATCGAGCAGCCACGAACCGATGACGCTGCCGCGCCGCCAGACCTCGGCAATGTCCGGCAGATTCAACTCGAAGCGATGCTCTTGGGGCAGTTCCTTCGAGTTGGCATTCTTGAAGAGATCGAACCCTTCGGCATACGCTTGCATGATGCCGTACTCGATGCCGTTGTGAACCATCTTGACGAAGTGGCCGGCGCCGGCGGGACCGCAGTGCAAATAACCTTCCTCGGAGGTGCCGCCCAGTTTCTCGCGGCCCGGCGTGCGCGGGATGTCGCCGCGGCCCGGCGCCAACGTCTTGAAAATCGGATCGAGGCGCTTGACCACGTCGTTAGGCCCGCCGATCATCATGCAGTAGCCGCGATCGATGCCCCAGACGCCGCCGGACGTGCCGACATCGACGTAATGAACGCCCTTGCCTTTCAGTTCGCGCGCCCGCCGCACGTCGTCCTTGAAGTGCGTGTTGCCGCCGTCGATGATGGTGTCGCCGGACTCCATGTGCTTGGCCAATTCGGCGATGGTATTCTCGGTCGGCGCGCCGGCCGGCACCATGACCCAGGCGGCGCGGGGCTTCGTCAGTTTTTTCACGAAGTCCGCCAACGACGAGGAACCCGTCGCCTTCTTCTCGACGTACCTCCGCACGTTATCGGGGCTGAGATCGAAAACGACGCATTGATGGCCGTGGCGCATCAAGCGTTCGACCATGTTGCCGCCCATGCGGCCCAGACCGACCATGCCCAGTTGCACGATTCACGCTCCTTTCAGGGGATTGTTCGCCGCCTCTCCGCTGTCAGATGAAAATGATCGTCGCCCACAAGCACCGTGTCCGCCATGCCCAAAAAAAGCCCGGTGCCGACCACGCCGGGGATGGCCCGCAGATGCTCCTCGAATTGTTCCGGATGCAAGATGGGCGCGATCCGGCAATCGAGGATGTGATTGCCGTTGTCGGTGACGAACGGCACACCGCCCTCTTCGTAGAGGACGGGAGTGCAGCCGAGTTTCGTCAGGCGCTCTTGGCACAGCGGCACGGCGAACGGCACGACTTCGACGGGTAGTTTGCCGCGCGAGCCGAGTACCGGCACCTCCTTGCCCGGCCCGACGAGAATGACCAATTGGCGCGACGCCGCCGCGACGATCTTCTCGCGCACCAGCGCTCGGCCGTAGCCCTTGATGAGATTCAAGCTCGCATCGACCTCATCGGCGCCGTCCACGGTCAGGGCCAACGGCAGTCCTTCGGCGAGCGCGACGATGGGGATGCCGGCGCGGCGGGCTTGCTCCTCGGAAGTCCGCGAAGTGGGCACGCCCCGCACGCTTAGGCCGGCGCGCACGCGCTCGCCCAGTCCGCTGATAAACTCCGCGGAGGCATGACCCGATCCCAGTCCGACGACATCGCCGGCGCGGACAAGAGCCAGCGCTCGATCGTAAATCGTCATGTTCCTCCCGCCGGTTTGTTTCGCTGGCGAACCGGCAGCGTTAGCTGCCGGGTAGAGCAAGCACCACCCGGCAGCTAACGCTGCCGGTTCGCCAGCGAAACGAATTGTCGGATCGCTTGGGCGTCGTGGAGTTTTTCTAGCGACAACGCCGCCGCTTCGCCAGCGAAAAAGATTTTCCGCCGTTACTGTTTCCCGATGTGAACATCTTTAGAGCGGGGAAACATTGTCCGTAAAGTTCCGGAAACAATATGGGGGGCGCGAATGCTTCGTTCTCTCCGACAGATCCTGATCTGTAACTCTTTTCCATATAATCCTTTGTGCATGAAAATCTGCCTTTATGAGAAAAAAAGATTGAAATGGTCCGAAAGTTGCTTTTTCTCCCAAGCGCGATGGTTGCCGAGTTTCATCATCGCACTTCCAGGGCTCCGCTTCGTTCCCTGGCAGCTCTCCTCGCCGCGAGCTGGCGTACCATGTAACGCTCTCCGGGCCCCTGTTGTCTCGGAGAGCGTTACGTCTTTCCGCCGCATCCTGCAAGGGAGGAGCTGACCCCTCCATGTCGCCGCTGACCGCACAATCGTCGTGGCCGCTGGCCGCCTTCGCCACCTCGTTGCCCGGCGATTTCGCCGCCGTACTTGCCGACATCGCCGCGCTCGGTTTCACACACGTCGATCTCGTCGCCGAGGTCGATCGTCCAGCGCACCATCTGGAAGCGATTGCCGATTCCGGCCTGCTCGTTTCCTGCCTCGCCGTGGGGCGCAATCTACCTCCCGGCCACACGCTCGATGCCATCGATGCTGGTGTGCGCCGCGCTACGTTGACGTTGCTGCAACGCCAAGTCGCCGATGCCGCCCGCCTCGGCGCGACGATGGTGTATCTCGTGCCGGGATTCGAGAACCGCGCGACGGCGCTGGCTTGTTTCGCCGAAGGCTGCGCCTTGTTGGCCGATTTCGCCGCCGGACGCATGGTCCGCCTGTGCGTGGAACACGTTCCCGGCCGCGCTCTGCCGTCCGCCGCGACGACGCTCGATTGGCTGGAGCGGCTCGGGCATCCTCATCTCGGATTATTGCTCGACGTGGGCCATTGTCTCATCAGCAGTGAGGATGCTGCTGCGGTAGTGAAGCGAGCGGGGCAGCGCCTTGGCTACGTCCACCTCGACGACAACGATGGCGTCGGCGATCTGCATTGGCCGTTGCTCGGTGGGCGCTTGACGGAACAACAACTCGCCGACACGATGACGGCGCTGCGCGAAATGGGTTATCGCGGAGCACTGTCTCTGGAATTGAACCCCGCGAATCCCAACCCGGCCGCTGCTCTTAGCGACGGCAAAAGCATTGTCGAACGAGTGATCCGGGTGTAACTTCATCCGCGCCGGCGAACCGGCAGCGTAAGCTGCCGGGTGGAGACGTTCATCCGCGCCCGGCGAACCGGCAGCTTACGCTGCCGGGTGGAGACGTTCCACCCGGCAGCTCACGCTGCCGGTTCGCCGGGCCTACGGAACAACTTGGCAGGAGAGCGGCGCAGGTCGATAATGGACAGTGCGGAAATCGCTCCTTGAATCTCCTCGAAAGCAGAACGATCATGCTCCGCTTCCGCGTGTGGAACAAAGAGGAACGCCAAGAGATCGAACACCTGTCCGGTCCCCTTGAGATCGGCCGCGGCCCGCCGCGCGACAACGTCCCGCGCTGCGTTCTACAAGATCTGTACGTCTCCAAGGACCATATCCGCGTCGCGGAACTGGAGGACGGCCAAGTGCGCATCGAGAACCTCAGCCAACGCAACTCGATCCGCTTGGCCGATAACCACCTCATCGCCATCGGCGCCAGCCGCGAGGTGATGCCGCCGGTCCATCTCACGGTCGGCGAAACGACCGTCGAGATCGAGCGGCCGCAGCCGGACTCCGGCGAGCGCTTGCTCCAGACCATCGCTTCGCCCTTTCCGCGCCGAGCCGATGATTCGCTGCACACGACGCTCATGGAGTTGGGCCGCGCTCCATCGCCGGAGACGTTGGCTCACTGGTTTGAGACGGTCATCGCCGTGCAGTGCGCCGCCGCCGGCTCGCTGGAGTTTTTTCAGCAAACGGCACGAGCCGTGGTCACGCTTGTCGGCCTCGATCGCGGCCTAGTGCTGCTCCGCCGCGACGGTCGCTGGACGGTCCAGGCGCGCTATCCAGAAACGACCGGCTCGACGGGCCGCGAGTACAGTCTGACCACGCTGGAGCGCGTCGAGCGCGAACGCCGCACTTTGTTTCAGTCGGCCCAATCCGCGCCGAGCAGCACGGAGAGTTTGCAAGGGATCGAGGCGGTGGCGGCGTCGCCGATTTTCGATTCGCAAGATCAGGTTGTCGGCGCCATCTACGGCAGTCGATCGCGCATCACGCCGCACGCCGGTCTGGGCATCGGAGGCGCTGGAAGCGCAGGTGATGCAGTTGTTGGCCTCGGTTGTGGGCGTCGGCCTGGCTCGGCAGGAACAGGAAACGCGGGCCACGCGCCGGCTGGTGCAATTGGAGCAATTCTTTCCCGGCGATCTGGCCCGCGAGATGGAGCAGAATCCGCATGTCCTCGATGGTCAGGAACGCGAAGTGACGGTGCTGTTCAGCGACATCCGCGGTTTCTCGCGCATCGCCGAACGACTCGGCCCGATGGACACGTTCCGTCTGGCGGCGGACGTGATGGACCGCTTGACGACGCGCGTGCAAGAAACGGGCGGCGTCGTGGCCCACTATGCCGGCGACGGATTGATGGCTCTATGGAACGCGCCGCGCGACGTGCCCGATCATGCGGCACGTGCTTGCCGAGCGGCGTTAGTCATGCTCGCCGATCTGCCCGCTCTCGACGCCGATTGGCAGGAACGTCTGGGCGGCCCGCTGCGCCTGGGCATCGGTTTGAACACCGGCTTGGCGCTGTGCGGCAACACCGGCAGCAAACAGAAATTTCATTACGGCGCTCTCGGCCACGCCGTCAACGTCGCCAGCCGCGTCGAAGGCGCTACCAAGCAACTCGGCATCCCCGTCATCATCACCGGCTCGACGCATGCTCAGCTCGGCGATGGTTTCGCCACGCGCCGCCTGTGCCGCGCTCATTTGGCCGGCATCGACGGTGTGACCGAACTGCACGAACTGCACAGTGAGACGGCGACGGAGGACTGGCGCGACTGGCACACGACTTACGAGCGCGGTCTGGCGCTATATGAATCCGGCCGTTGGCTGGAGGCGTGTCGCACGCTGCACACGCTGTTGTTCGGCGAGGCCGAACACGATCGCCCTACCTTGACGCTGCTCTCCCGTGCCACGAACGCCTTGCAGGAACCGCCCGAACATTTCGATCCGGTGATCGATCTGGGGCACAAATAGGCTGCCGACTACCGGTGGAAAACTTATAAGGATATGAAGCGTTACTGTACATACTCTCCCATAAGAAAATTCTTGCTAGATGCCGCGCCCTGGCGTATCGTGGGCGTACGGACTCGTTCCTGCTGTGGGAGCTAATCCATGTCGCGCCTCCTCGCTGTCTGTGCGTTCGCTCTCTGTCTCGCCCTTCCCGCAGGGGCCGAGGAAAAAGCCGCCTCCCCCATCCCCGCCGATCTCGTCGTCCTCAATGCGCGAATCTGGACAGTCAACGGCGCGCAACCGGAGGCCGAGGCGCTGGCGGTCATCCGAGATCGTCATTGTCGCCGTCGGCAAGTCCGCGGATGTGCGGCCGATGATCGGCCCAAAGACGCGTGTCCTCGACGCCAAGGGGCGGCGCGTCGTGCCGGGGTTCTACGACAGTCACGTTCACCTGCTCGGCTCCGGCTTGCGTTTGGCGGAGGTCGCTCTGAAGGACGCGAAGGACGAAGCCGAGTTCGGCAAACGGCTGCGCAACTTCGATCGCAAGTTGCCGCGCGATCGCTGGCTGCTGGGTGGCGAATGGGACCATGATCGCACCTTCGCCGGCCGACTGCCCACCGCCGAAACCATCGACAAATACGTCGCCGAGCGGCCGGTGTTCCTGCGCCGCTACGACGGCCACATGGCCGTAGTCAACCGTCGTGTGCTGCAATTGGCCGGCATCACCGCCGAGACGCCCGATCCGCCTGGCGGCGTCATTTATCGCCAAGCCGGTTCGCGGCAGCCCAGCGGCGTCCTGCGCGACAATGCCATGAGCCTCGTCGAACGCCACATTCCACGGACGACCGAGGAGGAAATCATCGACGCCGTCCGCGCCGCTCTCGCCGAGGCCAGACAAGTGGGTGTCACCAGCGTGCAAGACATGGACGGCAGCGGCGCGGCCACGCGCCGCCGTTTGTTCCGTCTCTATCAGCAGCTGGCGCGGCAGAGCAAACTGACGACTGCGCATCGATCTGCGTTGGCCGTTGGCCGATTGGCGCAGCGTGGCGGCGCTGGGAGTCGAAGCGAACTTCGGTGGCGATTGGCTGCGCATCGGCGGCGTCAAAGGCTTCGTCGATGGCTCGCTCGGTTCCAGCACGGCGAAGATGTTTGCACCGTATCTGCACGAGAAGGGCAATACCGGCGTGTACGTGACGCCGCTCAATCGCTTGCGCGAATACATCGAGGGCGCCGACGCGGCCGGATCTGTCCATCGCCGTCCACGCCATCGGCGATCGCGCCAACGCGGAGCTGCTCGACATCTTCGCGGAAGTGGCGAAAAAGAACGGCCGGCGCGATCGGCGTTTCCGCATCGAACACGCTCAACATCTGCGGCCGGTCGATTACGCACGTTTCAAGGAGTTGAACGTCATTGCTTCGCTGCAACCCTATCACGCCATCGATGACGGACGCTGGGCCGAAGGACGCATCGGCGCCGAGCGCTGTGCTTCCTCCTATGCGTGTCGTTCGCTGCTCGACGCCGGAGCGCGTTTGGCGTTCGGCTCGGATTGGTCGGTCGCGCCGCTCAATCCGCTTCTGGGCATCGATGCCGCCGTCAATCGTCGCACGCTCGACGGCAAATATCCGAATGGCTGGTTCCCTCAGCAAAAGATCGGCGTCGCCGAGGCGATTGAGGCGTACACGCTCGGTTCGGCGTATGGGGCATTTCAGGAAAAAGATCGTGGATCATTGCAGATCGGTAAATTGGCCGATATGATCGTGCTGTCGCGTGACATCCTGGCAGCGTCGGAGCGCTATCACATCACCGATACGGAAGTGCTGATGACGATTGTTGGGGGCAAGATCGTCTACGAGAAGAGCAAATAAGGACGAGCGAACAAAAACCTTGCCGGCCTGCGGCGCCGGCAAGGATGCAACCCTTGTCGGTGCCGCGGGCTGGCCAAAAAGTTCAGGACAGGAAGATGGAGAGTCGCCTCGTGCAGCCGTGCTGCGCTTTCGGAAATGCGGGATCGTCTCGTGTTACGCGGCGCGGCTGCACAGACACAGCGAAGACGAGAGGTGCCCAATGTCCACGGTATCGATCAAGAAAGACATCGATCGCGACGACTTGATGAAAGCATTGGATTTCGCCGAGGAATGCTTCCATCGCTGGCATCGATGCGGCCTGTGCCGCGAGGCCGCTCATCAGATCATCCAGTCCGATTTCAAAAAGCAGCGTGAGGCTCTAGCATCCGGCACATTGGTGACGAGCGACGGGAAACTACCATCCGCGGATGTTTGCTGGAGTTGTAAACAGTCTGTGGCGCGCGACGACAAGGATTGCGAGGAGTGCGGAGCGCCGGCGCACACTTCGGACACGCGGAAACTCCGTTATCTCCTCTTTGTGTGCCACGAAATCAACCGGCTGCAAGGAGCCGGCTGGTTGGCGCTGGCGGAGGCGGACGGCTGCCTGGTGGATGCCAAACAGCGCATCGCGGCGTTGCGAAAGAAACTAGACCACGAACGTATTCCCATGGTCTTGGCCGTCGCCGATGCTCCTCCGCGACGCCATCTGATGGAAATACTGCTCGATCCGCGCAACATTCAGTGGCTGCTGGTACTCGGCGGCGTGCTGCTTGTTCTCGGTCTGGTCATCTGGCTGGCGGCGGCGGGTTTCTTCGAGAACAAGCTCTTCATGGCTGTCTGTCTGGGTCTGGGCAATGGCGCACTGCTCGGCGGCGGTTGGACGCTGATCCGTTTCACGCGCTATCAGATGGCCGGGCGAGCCATCACCTTGTTGGCCTGCTTGCTGATGCCGCTCAACCTGTGGTTCTACGATGCCCAAAGGCTGATGGCGCATCGACGCGGGCGGACATCTGTGGATACCGGCCTTGGTCTGCTGCGCCCTCTATGCCGTGTCCGCGCGGCTGCTGCGCGATCCGATGTTCGTTTACGTCTTGGTCGGCGGTGTGACGTTGACCGGCTTGCTGATCCTGGCCGACCGCGACGTACAAGGTTTCTGGGAAATCGCCCGGCCGTCTACGCTGCTGGTCGTTCTCGGTCTGCTGTGCATCCATGCCGAGCGCGTCTTTCCCGAAGGAGAGGGACCGTTCGCGCGACGGCGTTTCGGCTTGGCGTTCTTCTGGTCGGGTCATGTCGTTTTAGGAGCGGGGCTTCTGCTGCTGCTGGGGGCGCAAGTGTGCGGCGATTGGCTGTACGATCCTCTGTTTCGGCACATCTACGCTGCCAACGGGGCGATGCAACCGGCCATCGTCACCACCGAGATCGGCCGGCTAACGGCCCTGTGCCTGGTGCTGGCCGGCGTCTACGCCTACTTCTACTCCGATTTGGTAGTGCGGCGTCTCGGCGTTTACATCTATCTCGCCGTCCTCGCCGTGTTGTGGGCCGAGGTGCTGCTTCTGCAATACCTCGTCTGGAAATTCGCTTGGCAAGTGCCGGTGATCGAAGTGCTTATCATCGTTCTATCTCTGACCGGCCTGGCCGCCAATCTGGTGCTGAATCGAACGGAGGCGCGCACGCTGCCGCTGCTGCGCGTGAGTTGGCCGCTGGGCGTGTGTCTGAGCGTGGCGCCGGTGCTGCTGGGCGTGTTGCTGCACTTCCGGGCCACGGCGGGCTACTACACTCTGGGCTGGAGTTACGTCGCGGCCATGCTGGCAGCGGCGCTATCGTGCCGCACGGCGGCATACCTATACCGCCACAGCAACCCCACCCTGTCGCTGACCTACTTTTTCGGCACCGGCGCCGCCACCCTGGCCGGCGCGGCGGGGCTGCTGATCGTTTTGGCCGGCGGCATGAACTGGCAGAGCCAAGCGCCGCTGTTGATGCTCATTCCGCTGCTCTACCTTCTGGCCGCCCGTCTCTATCGAGGCCACACGCCGGAAAAACCTCTCTTGGGGGTCGCGCATGCCGCCACCGTCGTCATGCTGATTTCCAGCATCAGCGCCGCCTTCAGGGGTTTCCTGCTCATCGAACGCCACGCGCTGAACCTGTCGTTGGCGACGTTCTTCGCCGAAGCAGCGCTGTTCTATTTGCTCGAAGCGCTGTGGCGCAAGCATGCCCTCAGCGTTTATGCCTGCATGGCGACGGCCTGCGCCGCCGTCTGGCAACTTCTCAAGTATGAGGGCGTCACGGAGGAGTATTACATCCTGACTTTCGCCGGAGTGGGTTTGCTGATGCTGGCGGCGTATCGCTTCTCGGTGTTGGAGAATCTGAAACTGTCCGGCCTGGCCGCCGCCGCGTTCCACAGCGGCAACGCCCTCTTGTCGTTGGCCGGCGTCGCCGGCGCCTTGATGGTTCTCGGCGAACTCGCTGTCGGCACGGCCGTCCGCAACGTACTCATCACGCTGCTGTTCGCGCTGATCGCCATGAATTTGCTGGCCGTGGCGCTGGTACGGCAGGCGGCTTGGCGGCGCTGGTACGTGGCCGCCAGCACCGCGCACGCCGCACTGATCGTCCTCGTGCTGACTGTCCTCGGCAATCTGACGGTGCCGCAAAAGCTGGAGATTGTGTGCGAGGCGATTGGTCTCTTACTGCTCATCACCGGGCACGTCGGTTGGTACAGCGAGCGGGAAGGACACAACGATCTGGTGAGCGTGAGTCTCTTCTTCGGCATCGTACTGGTGGCCGTGCCGTTGATGGTGGCGGTCCTCTGGTGCCGCGGTCAAGAGCCGCCTCCCTTCGATACCTTTCACACGCTCAACGAATTGGGTATGCTCGCCGCGGGACTGGCGCTGCTGGCCACGGGATTCATGTGCCGCATCAAGTCCACGACGCTGGCCGGCGTGGTGCTAAGCGTCTTGTACTTGGTCAGTCTGGTGCTGTTCTTGCGCTGGCCCAAGCAATTGCAAACCACGGCCGTCTACATCATGGCCGGCGGCGGCGCTCTTTTCGGCATTGGCCTACTATTGAGCCTGTACCGCGATCGTTTGTTGTCGCTGCCGGAGCGCATCAAGCGGCGTGAGGGCGTTTTTCGCGTCCTGAGTTGGCGCTGAATGTCTTACCAGCGCGTATCAGAGCCGCGACCGTTAGAGGCACTAACAGAATGAATTACCAACCCGAAGCGTCAGCGAGGGCCGCCCTCGATCACGCTTCGGGTTGGTCAAAAAGTTACTAGCTCTTAGGGACCGGTGAGGGGCTTGCTTGGCGGGAACGATCTCACCGGCCGTTGTTAACTCTGCTTCTCCCGCCGTTTCCTGCGCCGACGCGTCCTGCTTCGGCAGGCATCCAGCCCTCGTCACCGAGACGGGGGCGCCCGCGTGTTACGCGGTTTCCAGCGCATCCAGCCGGTCGTGGATCGTGGCGTCCAGCGCGTCCAGGTTCGAGCTGAGCAGCGCGAAGAAACCAGACAGTTGTGGATTCATCGCGGCGAGGTTCGAGTCAAGCGACGACAAGACCGTATCGAACTCCTGGAAGATCGCATCCGTCTGTTGCGCAAGCATACCGTTGGGCGACGGCATCGTCGGAGAGGACATCATCAAAGCGGGCATTAGCGAGCCATGGTCGTGCGGACCGTGATAGTTGCCCTGGTCCCCGGCTGGCTTGATCACGCCAAAGAGGCCGCCGGTGGTATCGCCCGGATGGTTGGGACCCGCGTCGAAGTAGAGCCAGTTGCTCTTGCCGCCGTGCGGCGTGCCGTCGCCGAATTCCAGATCCCACAGACCTTTGATGGCGACCGGCTCGCCGTTGGGCTGGCGCAGCTGTCCCAGGTACTGGCGCGTGATCGGGTTGTAAGCGTTGATGTTGCCGGCCCCCGCAACATTGCCGACCAGCAGGTCGTTGCTGTACGCGCCGAAGTTCGCCGGCGCCTGGATGACCCCCCAGGGGTTTTGCAGTGGGCCAGGGCCGGGGCCGTTGGCGGCGAGTTGGTACTGATAGTTGCCGTCCATATCGAACACGTCCACCGCGCCGCCGCCGCCGCCAGCGGGATTTAAGAGATCGGCGAAGGTGACGTAGAGATTGTTGCCCACGGCTTGCACCGACCAGACCCAAGAGTATGGGTCACTCGACACACCCAGGCCGGCGGTGGAGATGGTTTTGAGGGTAGTGAAGCTGCCATCATTACCTTGACCGATCATCTCTATATCGTTGTTGAGGAAGTCGGCCGCATACAGGACATTCTGCCCCTGGCTGTCCTGCCCGATCTCCAGCCCGGTGTAGACGGAGTCTGTGCGCTCGGCGGAGGGGGTGCTCGCAGCCCAGGTGTCCCGTATGAGGATCGCATGGGTTGGATCGACGCAGGGGTTCCATCCGCTGATGGTGCCGTCGATCGAATCGAAGATCAGGGTGGCCGGAGCGGACACGCCGGTCTCTGGGTTCGTAATCACGAAGTCCTTCGTCGAATTATAGACGACGCCGGTGGGGTGGCCGTACTTCGTGGAGATGTCCACCCCCAGGGCCGACGACAGGGTCGCCGACCCCGTCGCCGATACCGGCACGGTGATCGTCTGCGGGAGCACGTGGCCGGAGCTGTCGTAGAACGTGGCCAGCCCGGTGCTGAAGGCGTTGGCCACGACGAACGACCCGTTCGGCATGGAAGTCATGCCCCAGCCGTTCAAGTTGGGGTCGGTGTGGTGCCCCATGCCGGCCTGGTAACCGACCAGGTCAAGCTGCTGGAAGCCGCTGGGGACCGCGCGGTCTTCCAGAACTTCCAGCAGCGGCCGGAAGCTGGCCCGTTGACGCACGCATGTTTGTTTGCGCCGGCGTGCCGCGGGCGCAGAGCGTTTCCAATTTCGCAGACAGGACGTGAACAACATGATCTTTCTCCTTTCGAGAACTGGTCTGCGATACAATGAAAACCATCGTCTCGACGCGCAGACCGAGCGCCGGGATGGTGCCGGGCTGGGGAGGGATCTACTTGGCGGTGGAACCTCCCCGGCCCACTGATCTTTCCGTACAAAAGCGGCCTTTCACGGATTCCGCTTTATTAACAGCATCGAAAAGGGGACAGCGTGTATTTGATCCTTATAGATCGTGAATGTACGCTATACCCTTTTTCTTTCAACTCGCTGGACTGCCGCTGAGGGCGCTCAGAGCGATGTTTTGGCCCAGCGAGACCGCCAGCTGACCCTGCGACGAGGAGAACAGCGCGTCGTTGGGAATCGACATCTGGAACTGGGCGATGGCCGCATCAAGCGAGGCATGAGGCATGCCCAGCAATCCCTCGACTTCACTGAAAATCGTGTCCACCGTCAACTGGATCTCCTCGAATACAAGCCCGACAAAGCCCACACTCGTCGGCGCCGGAGCGACCGACAGCGTGGCCGCGCCGCTGCTGGCGGCGACGTTGAGAGTGCCGTTGGCGTTGGTGCTGTCGCTGTAGGTTGCGGTCAGGATGTAGTTGCCGGCGGAGAAGTTCGCAGGCAAATTCAGCGTGGCGCTGACCTGGCCCGAACTGTTGACGGCAACCGTCAGCGGCGGGATGCCGTTGAGCGTGAAGGTGATGTTACCCTCTTTAACCGTGCCGCCGTTGGTGCTGGTCGCCGTGGCCGTCACGGTTACGGTCTGGCCGTTGGAGCTGAAGGCGAGGGAGTCGGGAGTGACCGCCACGCTGGTCTGGCTGTTGGCCGTCTTCACCGTCAGCGAGCCGGAGGAGGCCGCCGTACTGATAGCGTAGTTGGGTATGCCGTTGACGTTATTGGAGTCGGCGTAGCTGGCGGTGAAGCTGTAGCTGCCGGCGGCGAAGCCGGCCGGCACCGTCAGCGTCGCCGAGGCCACGCCGTTGCTGACGTTGCCCGTGGTCGTCAGGTTGGCGCCGTTGGGATTGGTCGCGGTGAAGGTGACGACCCCCTCATTGACGCCGCCGCCGTTGACATTGGCGACCGTGGCGGTCAATGTCGTCTGCTGATTGTTGCTGCTGTTGTATGTGCTGCTGACCGTCGGCGACGTGATGGTCGTCGTCGTCGCCGCGGCAGCAACCGCCACGTCGCCGACGGCGTTGGCCGAAGCGAAGTCGTTGCTGGCGGCATCGCTGTAGCTGGCCGAGATGCCGTTGGGATAATTGCCGGCGTTCAGCTGCGATCCCGCCGGCAGAGTCAGTATAGCGGCGGCCACGCCGTTAATGATGGCGACCGAGCCCGGAAGACACGCCGTTGACCGAGAAGACCACGTCGCCCTCGTTGACGCTGCCGCCGTTGACGATGCCTTGCAGGTCGAGCGTCTCGCCGCCGCTGTTGAAGGCCAGGGGACTGTTGGTGTCGGTCACGCTCAGAACGCTGTTGGCCGGCTGCGCCGGCGCTGCCGTCTGCAATGTCAAGGTGCCGGTGCCGCTGCTGGCGTTGTCCAGCGAAGGGCTACTCGCATCGCTATAAGCGGCGGCGATGGTGTAGCTGCCCCCGAGGAGAGTGGAAGGCAAGTGGATGGTCGCGGTAGCCACGCCGGGATTGCCGGCGCTGATAGAAGCCGTCACGGCGCTGATTCCCGTGCCGGCGAGGATGAACGCGACTTGGCCCTCGCTGACGGGCTGGAGGAGATCGCCGAAGGTATCGACGTTGGCCGTCAGCGTGACGGTCTGTCCGCCGCTGTTGTAGTTCGTCGTCACGTTGGCGACGGTGGTCGTGGTGGTCTGTGTCTGCACGGCGCCGTCATCGGGTTTGACGCCTGAGGAGGAAGTGGGCCGGCTCAGTCCGCGTTGATCGACGCTGGGCAGACCGCTGAGGCCGGCATTGCCGGCGCCGACGACAGGACTGCCGGCCAGGGGCATCAGGGTCGGCGTCGGACCGCCGTTGTTTTGCAGCACGCCGAGGTTGGGGTTGACGGTAAGGGTGATGGTGCCGGGTGCGATGGCGCCGCCGCTGCTGCTCATGACCAGATTGTTGCTGCCGTCGACATCGGCGAGGTTGCTGCCTTGGCCGTTTTCCGTCAGGAAGGAGAGATCGGGGCCTCCCGTACTCATGGCTAGGATGCTGTTATTCAAGATAAGCGAAGCGTAGACGGTATTGCCGGTGTCGATGTCATTGCCGAAAGCCAGGTCATAGACGGCGCCGCCGCCGGAGCTTGCCGCCGATGCCGCCGCTGCCGCCGCCGCTGCCGCCGCTGCCGAGGCCACCGCCGCCGCTGCCGCCGCGGACGTTGTTGTTGGCCAGGGTATCGTTTTGGAGGTTGACTTGGCCGTCGAGGTTGAAGACGCCGCCCCCGTCGCCATCGCCGCCGCCGCTGACGCTTACGCAGAAGCTGTCGCCGCCTTGGGCGTTGTTGGCGGTGAGGGTACAGTTGACGAGGGTGGCCCGTCCACTGCCGGCATCTTTGGAGTCGGCGCCCATGTTGAAAATGGCACCGCCCATACCCGCGCCGCCGCCGCCGCTGGAAATGGTGGGGAAGACGCCGCCGCCGGCGCCGACACCGCCGCCAAAGCCGCCGCCGCCGCCGCGGCCGATGTCGGCGCCGGCGCCGCCGCCGCCGCCAAAGCCGCCGCCGCCGCCGATGCCGTTGACGTTGCCGGCACCGCCGCCGCCGCCAAAGCCGCCGGCGCCGCCGCCGCTGCCGCCGTTGACGTTGCCGATGCCTACGCCGCCGCCGCCGCCGATGCCGCCGCCGCCACCGCCGCCGATGCCTGCGCCGCCACCGCCGCCGCCGAAGCCGCCGCCATCGCCGCCGATGCCGGCGACGAGGACGCCGCTGCCGCCGCCGCCGCTGCCGCCATCGCCGGCGCTGAGACCGAGGCTGAGGCCGCCGAAAGCTCCCAGGCCGCCGGCATTGAATATCCCGTTGCCATCCGCTCCCGTCACGAAACCGCCGCCGCCGCCGCCAAGGTTGTCTTCGCTGGCACTTCCCATTCCGCCGAATGGGCCACCGACTAGGCTGCCGCCAAAACCACCACCATCACCATTGGACGCGGCATCGCCTCCCATGCCGCCGCCGCCGAGAGAACGCGAGACGTTGCTGCTGCCGCCTAGCGCTTGATTGTCCGTCAGCGTCACGGCGGACAAGGCCAGCGTGCCCTGGTTAAAGACCGCACCCCCCGCACCCAAACCGCCGCCGCCGAATTCACTGGTGCCGCCCTGGGCTATACCCCCTTGCAGCGTCACGTTGTCCATCGTCAGACTTCCCGCCGACAACTCCATCCCGCCCGACACGTAAAAAAAGCGAAAGTCCGGCGTCCACTGCTGTCGCGCTGAATGGCGGCGCCGTTGCCGTGGATGGTTAGATTGCTGTTGATGGCCGGCAAACCATTGGGTCCGTACCAGAAGTTGTCGATCGTCGTCAGATCGTAGACGCCGGGGCTGAGGTTGATGGTGTTGCTGCCGCCGGCGCTGTTGGCGGCGTTGATGTCGGCGATCAGTCCAACCGCTGAGTACACGTCGCCGGCAGCGACGTTGAAGACGGCCGGCACCGTGCGCGCTCCTCCAACCTCTCCAGCCACGGCCGCACTCGTCGCCGCGACGAGCCGACAGGTCGGATCGAGGAAGCTATCCGCCCCCGGCGACCGAACCAACGATGCGCCAAGGGACGCAGCCATAAGTATCGAAACATGAGATGTCTCCTTCGTCGCGAGCGCTCCCTTTCCGGAGTGCTCAAAATTTCAACCGTGCGCTGTTACAACAACTCGAACAGGGAAGTAACGTTGATACCGAACAGGGTTACGCTCACCAAATTTCCCGCGCCATCGTAGAGAGACACGAGGAGCGAAAAACCGAAGATGCTATCGGTCACTTTCTCGGTTTCGTTGCCGTTGACCGTCTCGCCTGCTCCCAGTAACGAGTCGAAGAACGCCAACAGCGGAGGCGTGTGCAACGTCGGCGGTGGGGCGGAAGTCGGCGACGAGCCGCCGCTGCTCGGCGGCGGCGGCGGTGACGGTGGCGGCTGGACCTCGAAGGCGCCGATGTCGATGGTGCCGCCACCCACGCGGACAAAGCCTGAGCCACGTTGGTCGAACGGCCCGGTGACCGATTGGACGCTGATGTCGCCGGCATTGATGGCGGGGCTGCCGGGCAGCAGGGCCATGGTCTGGGTGGGTCCGCCGTTGTTGGCGAGCGGTCCCAGTCCGATGACGGATGGAGTGAGAATGTCGCCATGGGACGTACTGAAGCCGCTGCTGCCGCTGGGATCACCGATGAGGTCGTGATCGCTGGAGTTGACGGAGCCATTGACATCGGGAGAGAGGACACTGCCCGCGGAGCCGGAAGCACCGGCAGAGCCGCCAGTGTTCCCAATGCCTCCCGGTCCTCCCGTTCCTCCGGTGCCCGGCGCAACGTGGTTTTCGGCAATCAAGGTATTGGTGAGGGTTACGTTGCTGTTTGTGAGAAGGTACAAGCCGCCGCCAGTGCCGTTGCCGCCGGCGCCGCCGCCGCCGCCGGGGCCGCCGACGGCTCTGCTGGGAAAGGCGACGCTGAAGCCGTTGCCGCCGTTGCCGCCGCTGCCACCGCCGCCGCCCTGGGCGCTATTGCCGCTGAGGGTGTCGTTGATCAGGCTGACGCTTGTTGTATCCTCCACGCCCAAGCCGCCGCCGGTGCCGGCGCCGCCGGCGCCGCCGGGTAGGCCGGGGGTGCCATCCACGGTGGGGACGCCATCGTCGCCGGCGCCGCCGGCGCCACCCTGGGCGATATTGCCGCTGAGGGTGTCGTTGATCAGGCTGGCGATGCCCCCTGCCACGTACAAGCCGCCGCCGAAAGCGTCCGCGCCGGCCCCGTCAACACCTCCGTTGGCGCCAACGGCTTTGTTGCCTTGGACCAACACGGCGCTCAGATTCAGCGTGCCCGAGCTGTAGATCGCTCCGCCTTCCGCTGCCGCGCCGTCGCCGGACGCCTCGCCGCCTTGCAACGTCAGATCCTGGAGGGTCAACGATCCGCCGTTGGCCACGTCGAACAGACGAAACGCCGGCGAGCCGGTTCGCTCGATGGTGGCGCCGCTGCCGGCGATGGTGATGTTGCCCGTGATGACCGGCAAGGCGTTGGCGCCCTTCGTAGAGTTGTTCGCCGACGTGAAATCGAAGGGAGTGTCGGAGGCTAAGGTGATGGTGGTCGCGCCGCCCGAACTGTTAGCGGTAGTGATGGCAGCGACTAACCCGTCCGTGGTGCTCACGGGTGCCGACAACAGGGTGCGGGCTTCCAGAATTTCCAGAAGCGGGCGAAAGGAACGAGAGCGCCGGCGAATGCTCGGCGCAGGCCGCGTCTTCCGCGACCGTGTGCGAGAAGTGCGGGCCAACAAGGTGTCCAACAGTGTGCAGAACCACATGGCTATCTCCTTGACGAGTGTGGTCTGCTCTATAATGGCGACAGTGGCCCTTCCGGCGCAGACCGAGCGCCGGGATGGTGCCGGGCTGGGGAGGGATCTACTTGGCGGTGGAACCTCCCCGGCCCACTGATCTTTCCGTACAAAAGCGGCCTGTCACGGACTCCGCTTTATTTTCAGCATCAAAGGGACAGCGTGTTTTGATCTTTATAGATCGCGAATGTACACTGCCCCCTTTTTCTTTCCCCCATTCTGCAAATCCGAGCGAACCGCTCTACGAATTCTTGTTCCCTACAGCACATCCACGATCGTGTTGCCCGTCAGGGCGCTGTTGTGCGTATCGGTGACGCTGATCTTCTGGTAACCCTTCTTGCGCAGCACCAAGCCCGTGAAGGTATGCACCCCGGCGTCGGATGCGGTGAAGGTGTAATTGACGGGCAGCGTGGCCCTGGTGTTTGTGCTGCTGTCGTGGATCGTGCCCGTATAGCCGACGACCACGTTGCCGTAGGCATCCTCTACCGTGACAGACAGGCTGAACGGCACGCCGGCGCTGACCCGAGCGGGAGCCGTGAGAAGGAACTTGCTGGCCGCCGCCGGGTTGACCTTGATGCCGCCCTCCTTGCCCGTGCGGCTGGCCATCGTGGTGTCCGTAGCCGTGATGGACTGTGTGCCGGCCG
The DNA here is from genome assembly GCA_963835245.1 of uncultured Planctomycetota bacterium. GTDB lineage: Bacteria > Planctomycetota > Planctomycetia > Gemmatales > Gemmataceae > JAJPHU01. Next base: position 2,257,077 of record CAWIEZ010000004.1, on the reverse strand, counting down.
TCTTCAGCGTGGCGCTGAAGGTGTGCATTCCCGCATCGGCAGCGGTAAAGGTGTAATTGGCCGGTAGCGTGGCCTTGTGATCGCTGCTGGTGAAATGCACCGTGCCGGTATAGTTGGTGGCGATGTTGCCATAGGGATCGCGGAGCGTGACGGTGAGATTGTGGGCGACACCGGCGGTGGTGGCGGTGGGGAAGCCGATGACGCTCAGCGTGCTGGCCGCCGCCGGTTGGACGGTAAAGCTACCGGAGTTTGCCGGCATCAGGCTGCCGTCCGTGGCTTTGAGCGTGTAGCTGCCCGCTTTGTCAATCGTGAGGGTACCGAAGCTCGCCACGCCGCCGGAAGCCGTCGCCGAGGCCGTGGCCGAGCCGCCCGCGAAGATACCGCTGCTGAGCGTCAATGTTACTGTGGAGCTGTCGCCCGTGACGACGTTGCCGTAGGGATCCTCCACGTCCACCGTCACCGCTGGGCTGATGGCCTGGCCAGCCGTTGTGGTGCTCGGCTGCTGACCGAAGACTAGCTGGCTCGGCGCATTGGGGGTGACGGTGATGCCCGTGTCGCTGCCGGTGACGCTGCCGGTCGTAGTATCCGTGGCCGTGATCGACTGCGTGCCGGCCGTCTTGAGGGTGGCGCTGAAGGTATGCACGCCGGCATCGTTTTGGCTGAAGGTGTAGTCGGCAGGTAGGATCGCCAGGGGATCGCTGCTGCTGAAATGTACGGTGCCGGTGTAATTGGTGTCGGTGGCGCCATCGGCATTGAGGACCGTGACGGTGAAGCTGCCGGCGCTGCCCGCCGTGATGACGGACGGGAAGCCGGTTACGGCCAAGCTGCTCGCTTGATTGGAATTGCTGTTCTGCACCTCGAAAGCGCCGATGTCGATGGTGCCGCCGACGATGCGTGGGAAGCCGGGGCCGCGTTGATCGTAAGCGGGCGCATTGGTGTTATCGCCGGCGTTGAGGGCGGGACTGCCGGGCAGTAGCGCCATGGTCTGCGTTGGCCCGCCGTAGTTGCCCAAGGGAGCCAGCAGCGGGTTGAGCGGGCTGGCGGACGAGCCGAGCAAGTTGTGGTTGGCCGTGCTGAGTCCGCCGGAGCCGTCGCCGATGAGGTTGTAGTCACTGGCGGTGTTGAGGCTGCCTTGGATGTCGGAGGGGTCGCCGCCGGCCAGGTTGGCGGCAATCAGCGTGTCGTGCAGCAGCACATTGCTGCTGGAAACAACGTCGATGCCGCCGCCGAAGACAGCTCCGCCGCTGCCAATGCTGCCGCTGGGGAGGCCGCCGCCGCCTTTGCCGCCGTTGCCTCCACCGGCGTTATTGCTGCTGAGGGTATCGTCGTTCAGCGAGACGGTGCCTGCCGCCAGGTACAAGCCGCCGCCCGAGCCAGCGCCGCCGTTGCCGCCGTTGCCGGCGGGGTGGCCGACGCCGTAGCCATCGACGGGGCCGTTGCCGCCTGCGCCGCCGTTGCCGCCGCCGGCGTGATTGCTGCCGAGGGTATCGTTGGTCATCGTGAGGGTGCCTGCGGCCACGTACAAGCCGCCGCCCGAACCAGAGCCGCCGTTGCCGGCGGGGTCGCCGCGGGGGGAGCCGTAGCCGCCTATGCCGCCGGGGCCGCCGTTGCCGCCAACAGCTTGATTGCTTCTGAGGGTATCGTTGTTCAGCGTGACGCTGCCTCCCGCCAGGTACAAGCCGCCGCCCGAACCAGCGCCGCCGAGGCCGTAGGGGCCGCTGCGGACACCGCTGCTAGACGAGCTGCCGTTGCGGCCGTAGCCGCCGTTGCCGCCAACGGCGTTATTGCTGCTGAGGGTATCGTTGGTCAGGTAGACCCTGCCTGCCGCCACGTCTAAGCCGCCGCCCGAACCAGCGCCGCCGTTGCCGCCGCCGAGGCCGGCGTAGTTGCCGCCGTAGCCGCTGTTGCCGCCAACGGCGTTATTGCTGCTGAGGGTATCGTTGGTCATCGTGAGGGTGCCTGCCGCCACGTACAAGCCGCCGCCCGAACCAGCGCCGCCGTTGCCGCCGGAGCTTAAGCCGCTGCCGGTGGAGCCGCCTGCGCCGCCTTGACCGCCATCGGCGTTATTGCTGCTGAGGGTATCGTTGGTCAGCGTGACGCTGCCTCCCGCCACGTAGATGCCGCCTCCGTAGGCATTCGCGCCATTGCCGCCGACTCCAACCTGCGCCCAAATGCCGGTGCTGCCCAGGGCCTCGTTGCTCTTCACCGTTACGCCGCCCAGCGCCAGCGTTCCCGAACTGTAGATCGCGCCGCCTTCCGCCGCGGCGCCTGTGCCCTTCGCTAGACCGCCCGACAGGGTCAATTGCTCAAGAGTCAACGATCCGCCGCTGACCACGTCGAACAGGCGGCTGGCGTTGTTCCCACTGAGGGTCAGGCTGCTGGCGCCTGGCCCCGTGATGGTCATCGTGTCCGAGATGACCAACTCTCCGTGGGAGAGCATGATGGTGCTGCCGGTTATTGCGGTATCGAAAGTGATGGTGCTGCCGGCGTTGGCCGACTGGTCGGCCTGGGTGATGCAGTAGCGGATGTCGCCGGTCAAGCCGCTCCCGCTGCCGGCGTCGCCGGCGAGGTTGACCACGTAGATATTTGCGGACAGCAACGTCCGGTCTTCCAGGATTTCCAAGCGCGGGCGAAAGGAACGAGAGCGCCGGCGAATGCTCGGCGCAGGCCGCGTCTTCCGCGACCGTGTGCGAGAAGTGCGGGCCAACAAGGTGTCCAACAGCGTGCAGAACCACATGGGCTATCTCCTTGACGAGTGTGGTCTGCTCTATAATGGCGACAGCGACCCTTTCCGGCGCAGACCGAGCGCCGGGATGGTGGCGGGCCGGTGAGTGCTTTGCTTGGCGGCGAGAACTCACCAGCCGGATTCTTCACGGACGATCAGAGCCACTTGTGGATCGGGCAACGCCAAGCATGGGTTTTCTCGCTTCCCGATCCACGAGAGAACACCGTCAGATGCTGGTAATCACCTCGCCCCTGGTAGAGCCGATTATCTTGTCCTTGTGCGTGCCGCTGGTGTGGGCGAGGAACCAATCCAACCCCGCGCCGCCGTAGAGTACGTCGATCGCGTTATCATTGAAGACCGTCGTACTGTTGAGGACGTAGGAGCCATTCAGACCGCCGCCATAGCGGAGCTTGGCGATGCGCGTCGTGTAGCTGCTCGAAGAGTCCCACTCGGCCATGAGGGAAGCCAGGGCCGTGAGATTGCTGTCGTAGCTGGTGTAACCGCTGACGAGAATGTCGCCGGCGCTGCCCGCGTGCAGCGTGTCGGCGCCCGCGCCGCCGATGAGCAGATTGCGGCCGCTGCCGCCGTACAGCGTGTCATTGCCGGAGCCGCCCACCAGCACAGTGCTGACGGCCAGGCCGCGGGCGTCGAGGAGGTCGTTGCCGCCCTCGCCGAACACCATTACCAGGGCGAACGGAGCGCTGCCCGTTGGCAGGATGTCCCCCAGCGCGGTGCCGTCGAAGTTGAGCGTCACCCCGTTGTTGGCGCCAGCGCCCAGCACGATAGTGTCGCTGTTGGCGGTGCCGTCGATGACCAGCATCTGCTGGCCCGCCTCGGCGGGGTCGGCCTCTATCGTCACGGTGATGGGCAAGATGCTCACCGACTGAGTGGCCGGCGCTGGTGAGACCGTTCGCGCTGGCCGTCACGCTGATACTGTAGTTGGCGCTGCTCGTGTAGCTGTGGGAGACCGTGGTGTTCGTGGTCTGGGTCGAGGCGCCATCGCCCCAGGAGACGATAAAGACGGTGCCCGCCGGGTCGTGCCCGCCCCCAGGGTGTAGGTCAACGTCTGGCCGAGGGCCCCTGCCGACGAACCGCTGATGCTGACGGACGGAATCACTTCGATGCCCGACTCCGTGGCGGTGAGGGCCGCGTTGTTGATGTCGGCGGCGGTGAGGGAGAGACCTGTGCCGACCGTGTTCAGCGTGGCGCTGAATTGGCCGGTGCCGTTACGGAGGGTAGCATTAGCGGGCAAGATGGCCTTGGGATCGCTGCTGCTGAGGTGGACAGTGCCGCTGTAGTCGGCGGCCACGTTGCCGTAGGTATCATAGGCGCTAACGGTGAAGCTGCTGGGTGTGCCGACGGTGGCCGGCGAGGGGAAGCCGCTGAGCGTGAAGCTGCTGGCGGCCGCCGCCTGGACGACGAGGTTCGTATCCGTGCCGTTGTCGCTGGGCGTCTGGACATCCGTGGCCGTGATCGACTGGGTGCCGGCCGTCTTCAGGGTGGCGCTGAACTGGCCGACACCGTTGGTCAGGGTGACGCTGGAGGGCAGGATGGCCTTGGGGTCGCTGCTGGTGAGGGTGACGGCGCCGTTGAGGGTAGTGTCCGGCGTGCCGTCGGCGTTGAGGGCGGTGATGGTGAAGCTGTCGGATTGCCCCGCCGTGGGCTTGGTGGAGGTGGCGCTGACGGCCAGGCTCGGGCCAGGGCCCAGCGTCCACAATTCGTTGCCATGTGTGCCGTCGTTGGCCGCGAACAGCAGCGTACCGTTGAAGTTGGTGAGGCTGCTGGGGTTCGAGTTGCTGGGGAGAGTCGCACTTCGGGTTTCACCGTCGTCGTATCCGTAGGTGTTGTACGAGTACACGGAGGATCCCGTGTGGATGTCCTGGACCATCGTGGTGCCGGCGGTGGTGCCGTCGCTCTTCCACAACTCAGCGCCGTGCGTGCCGTCATTGGCCGAGAAATAGAGCGTGCCGTTGAAGTTCGTGAGGTTGGTGGGGTAAGAGCCTTGTTGGGTCACATTCTTGGTATACGTCCCGTAGGATCCCGTGTAGTACCAGGTCGTGGTTGTTCCCGGGTTGATGTCCTTGACCATCGTGGTGCCGGCGGTGGTGCCGTCGCTCTTCCACAACTCAGTCGCCGTGCGTGCCGTCGTTGGCCGCGAAGTACAGTTCGCCGTTGACATTCGTGAGGTTGCCGACGTTGCTGGTGAAGCCGGCGACTTCCGCCGTGCCGGCCGCCGTGCCGTTGCTCTTCCACAGTTGGCTCCCATCTCGTACACCTCCGGAAGCCGTGAAGTACAGCGTGCCGTTGACGTTCGTGAGGTCGCTGGGGTCTTCGTAGGTGATCAGGCTGACGCCGGTGGCGGCGGCGGTGCCGTCGTACTTCCACAGCTCGTAGTCAAGGAGGTCATTGTCGTCTATGCTCCAGAAGTACAGCGTGCCGTTGACGTTCGTGATGTTGCCGACATTCATGTGGCTGGTCAGGCTGATGGTGCCGGCGGTGGTGCCGTCGGTCTTCCACAGTTCCGACTCACCATTGGCGTCGTTGGCCCCGAAGTACAACTCGCCGTTGACGATCGTGAAGCCGCCGGGCCAGCTGGCGGCGTTGGAAACCTGGACGGTGCCGCTGGTCGTGCCATCGCTCTTCCACAACGAGCCGCTAGCCTGGAAGAACAGCTCGCCATTGAAGTTGGCGAGGTTGGTGGGGTAGGAGCCACCGCTGCCGGGGTTAATATCGGCGACCAGGACCGTGCCGGCCGCCGTGCCATCGCTCTTCCACAGCTCATCGCCATGCGTGCCCTCTCTGGCCTGGAAGAACAGCGTGCCATTGACGTTGGTGAGGTCGCCGGGGTAGGAGTTACCGCTGCCGGGGTTAATATCGGCGACCATGCTGGTGCCGGCGGTCGTGCCGTCGGTTTTCCACAACTCATTGCCATGCGTGCCGTCGTTGGCATCGAAGTAGGTGGTCGAGCCGATCACAGCCACCCACGGGTAGTTGACGGAGGACGCGGTCCCTGGGTTAATGTCCGCCAGCAGTTGTGGCGTTCCCGACAGCAGGGTGCGGTCCTCCAGTTGCTCGAGGCGGAGGCGCGTCCCTCGGCGAGATGGGCCGGGGCCTCTGGGCCGTGCGCCACCAAGACCGCCAGCCCGGCCAGAATGAAGTCTTCATAGTCTCTTTTCACCTTTCATGTTCGTTACACCACCGTTCACGATCCCTGGAATGCACACGCCGCCTGGGGCACCATCCAGACCGAGCCGCCGCCGTCCTCCGCGGGATACGGCCCCGACAGGGCCGGGCAGCGTACCCCGGGCAGCACTTGCACGTCAAAAATCTCCTCCACCCCGGTCACGAATTCGAGATGAGCAACCAGCCGGCCCGTACGCAGGTCCACCACGCCTACGCCGCACTTCAACTCCGGCCCGCGCTCCGCGATCGGCATGCCGCCGAAAGTCGAGGTCTCGCGGATCTTGGATAGCCCGACAAAGGCGAAATGCTCGTACAGGGCCAGGCCGCGCGTGTAGCCGGGGAACTCGGTCACCGTTTCTGCCTTACCGCTTTGCGGATCCACCAGCACCAGCGCGCCCGCTCCCGAGTGCAAGAGCCACACGCGACCGCGATGAACACGCGGCGAATGCGGCATGGCGAAGCCGCGCGCGACCGTTTGGCCGCTGGCCACATCGATCAAGCAGCCGCTTTTGCCCTTGTCGGGGCGCCAGCCCTGGGGCGTGTCGGTCTCCGCCAGGGCGGTCACGTACCGCGGCATGCCGTCGGCCATGGCCAAGCCATTCAGGTGGCAGCGATCCTCCGCCGCTAGCGCCGTGACAAACGGCGGTTTCCAGCGCGGCACGAAGCTGTGGCGGCTATCCAGGGTGCAGAGGCAGCTGAAGGCGGTATTGACCAGCCACAATTCCCCCGCGGTCAGGGGGCAGGGCGCCGGGGTCAGGGCGTTCGGGTCTGTCTGTTGCCCGACTCCTGCCCCCTGACCTCTGCTTGCGGCCCAGGCCAGCTCGTGGGCCTGGATCTCGCCGCTGAAGTGCGACGAGCGCGTTAGGAAGCAGGCATCGTGCCGCCCGGCCGGCGCGATCCGGGCGGCCAAATCGGGCGTGCGTGGAAGGAACCAGACCTGGGCGCGGGCGCCGACGGCGAGGCCGTCGGGCGTGACGGCCAGACCCATGGCCCGCTCGAAGTTGTGATACGACAGGGTCAGTTCGCCCTGATGGACGCCGACCGCGACCACCTTGCCGGCCTGGTACGTGGACACGAGGAGCGACGCGCCAAGCTGGCTCAGCAGCGGCGGCAAGCCGCGGCTGTACTCATGGCGGACCTCACGCCTTGCCGGGGCCACGGTCTCTTTGGGGGACGTTGCGCAGCTGTTCGCCGCTTCTCGTACATGCTCGGCTGGAAGTACTGTCATGGGAATTCCCTCATGCCTTTTGCTTCGCCGCAGCGACTGCCATACAATGTCAGTGGCCACCTGTTCGTGCGCAGACCGAGCGCCGGGATGGTGCCGGGCTGGGGAGGGATCTACTTGGCGGTGGAATCTCCCCGGCCCCCTGATCTTTCCGCACAAAGGCGGCCTTTCACGGACTTCGCTTTATTTTCAGCAGTTCCTCCGCCTCGCGGCGGAGGAGTTGGGCCTCTATCCAATCCTGGGGCAAAAGCTTTGCCGGCCGCTCGGGACTCGGCGGGCCTTCTCGCTCCAACCATTGGATGCCCTTGGCCAAACATTGCCGGGCTTCGTTAGCGTGGCCCAGACGGTGGTGAACCAGGGCCAGCCCGAACCAATTGAGTTCCCGGTAGTTCCAGCCCTTGACGTTGGCCTTGGTGAAACTTTGCAGAGCTTGGTCGAATTGACCGGCGCGATACTGCGCCAGTCCCAGGACATGGTAGTCCCAGGGTTGGGGATCGCCGGCGACGACCTGGTTCGCCCACTGGACGGCCCGAGCGGGATCGACCGGGCTCTTGCGCGCTATCGCGCAGGTGCGCGCCAGGGTATAGTACTTCGACTTCGAGGGAGACTCCATCTGCGCCGTGCGCTGGATCATGCGCTGGCAGAAGCGGTTGTAGCCCTCGCTATCTCCCCGAATCAGGAACAAACAGGCGTAGGCGAAGGTGGCATCGCCTCGCTGCAACCCTATCACGCCATCGATGACGGACGCTGGGCCGAAGGACGCATCGGCGCTCGGCGCTGTGCTTCCTCCTATGCGTGCCGTTCGCTGCTCGACGCCGGAGCGCGTTTGGCGTTCGGCTCGGATTGGTCGGTCGCGCCGCTCAATCCGCTCTTGGGCATCGATGCCGCCGTCAATCGCCGCACCCTCGACGGCAAATATCCGAATGGCTGGTTCCCTCAGCAAAAGATCGGCGTCGCCGAGGCGATTGAGGCGTACACGCTCGGTTCGGCGTATGGGGCATTTCAGGAAAAAGATCGCGGATCATTGCAGATCGGTAAATTGGCCGATATGATCGTGCTGTCGCGTGACATCCTGGCAGCGTCGGAGCGCTATCACATCACCGATACGGAAGTGCTGATGACGATTGTTGGGGGGAAGATCGTGTACGGGAAGGGTGAGTAGAACAGATGCGAGGGAACTTATTTTTCGGTCGCTCGATGGCGGCTCTCTTTTTCACTATCCATGCGCTGCTTTTGCTATACGGCATCCGCTGTCACTTCGCCACACGCAATGAAGTCGCCCACGTTCCCGCCGGTTTGGCCGTCTGGCACACGGGCACTTTCACTCTGTACCGCGTCAACCCGCCGCTGCCGCGCATGCTGGCCGTGCTGCCTATCCTGGCCGCCCAGCCCAACACGGACTTCGAGGATCTGAGCGACGCGCCGGCATTGCGACAGGAGTGGGCCGCCGCTCGCCGCTTCGCCGACGCCAATGCACTGAACTACATGGATTTGATCCGCCTGGCTCGCCTGGTCGGTGTCGCTTGGTCGCTGTTGGGCGGCTGGCTGGTGTACCGCTGGGCAGGCGAACTCTACGGCAGATGTGCCGGTCTCTTCGCACTGACCTTATGGTGTTTTGGTCCCAACATTCTCGCTCATGCTCAACTCGTGACGCCGGACATGCCGGCCACGGTCAGCGGTTTGGCCGCCACCTATGTATTTTGGCACTATCTGCGGCGGGGCGAGGGAAGCTACGCCATTGGAGCGGGGCTGCTTCTGGGCGTCGCTCAACTTACCAAGTTCACGTTGTTGATCCTTTATCCGGTGTGGGTATTACTCGGTTTGCTCTACAGCCTGGACCGGAGCAATCGCGCCTTTCGGGCCGTGTCCTTGCGGATGCGAGCCGGGGAGGGATTGGGCATCGTCTTGCTGAGTTTGCTGGTACTCAACGCCGGTTACGCTTTCGACGGCACGGGCATGCCGTTGGGCGAATATCAGTTTGTTAGCAACTTGTTCAACGGCATCCCCGCAGAACAAACCGGCGGCGGGACGCAGCTGGGCAATCGCTTCCATGATAGCTGGCTGGCCGTCCTGCCGGTACCGATGCCGATGGACTATGTCAACGGCATCGATTTGCAGCGCCGCGATTTGGAGGGTCACATGCCGCCCTCGTTCCTGGCTGGCGAGTGGCGGCGAGGCGGCTGGTGGTACTACTATCTCTATGCCTTGGCCGTGAAAGTGCCGCTGGGCACGCTCGCTCTCGTTCTCTGGAGCCTGCTCCTCTTTGTCCTGCGGCGTCCGACCGGCGTGTCTTTCCTGGATGAACTGACGCTGTGGCTACCGGCCCTGGCCATGCTGGCGCTGGTCAGTTCGCAGACTGGCTTCAACCACCACATGCGTTACGTGCTGCCGATGTTTCCTTTCGTCCTCATCGCCGCAGCCAAGCCGGCCTGTTACCTCCAAACGGTCCACTGGAAGCGCGGCCTGGTTGTCCTAGCGTTGGTGTTGTGGTCTGTCGGCAGCAGCTTACACGTTTATCCGCATTCGTTGTCGTACTTCAACGAACTGGTCGGTGGACCCGATAACGGCCACCGCTACCTGCTGGACAGCAACATCGATTGGGGGCAGGACTTGCTCTATCTCAAAGATTGGGTCGATGCCCACCCGGAGGCCGCTTCTCTGGGCCTGGCCTATCACAACTACATCGATTACCGCGTCTGCGGCGCCGAGTTCGCCGCCGTGCCGCGCGACCCGCCCTCCAATGTGCTTGGGGAGAAAATGGCGAACGCACAATTCGGCCCTCATCCGGGCTACTTCGCCGTCGATCTGCACAGTCTGACTAAGGGGGGCGGTTACACGTATTTCCAGCGATTCCAGCCAATCGCCAAGGCCGGCTACTCGATTTTCATTTACCGCATCACGCCGGAGCAAGCGAACCGGGCCCGCCGGGAGATGGGGCTGTCGCCTCTCGCCGTATCTCCAGAACCATGAAGGCAAAAGGCGAAAAACGCAGGCGAAAAGGAAATTTTTTCTCGACCTATCTGTTTGTGCAGAATATCTTTGCGACACAAAACGAAGAATTTCCGACAAAAATTTTGCCAGGGGGTATTGACAATCAGTCTGCGTCGGGTACACTCAGGACCACTCAATGAAGAGGACAGGGGTGGCGGTTGCTTCTAGGTTGAACGGCCGAGGATTGCACCCATGTTCAACACCGGGATTGCCGAAAACACGCACGTCCGCAAACTTCAGCATCGAGCATCGAGCATCGAGCATCGAGCATCGAGCATCGAGCATCGAGCATCGAGCATCGAGCATCGAGCATCGAGCATCGAGCATCGAGCATCGAGCATCGAGCATCGAGCATCGAGCATCGAGCATCGAGCATCGAGCATCGAGCATGCGCTGATATTTCCTCTTTTTTGTCGCTTCATTATCCTTAATACGGTCAAATCGTCTGCCCAGAAAGTGGCAAATACGCCTGCAAAGAGGTTGGAGAGAACATCGCGGCCGAGATGAAGAGTGCAATCGTATGGAGTTCTGAACTCTGCTTGGAGTTGAGCAATGGACGGAGTTGGAACCAAAGATCATGAGTCTGTGTGTCGCAGATCGACTGCTTCTCCTTGGCGAAGTAGGATTCGCCTTGGGATCGTGGCAACGGTCATCTTGTTCGTACTGGCGACGGGCTGGTTCGTCTATCAGCACCTTCAGGCGGAGATGATGGTTTCAGACGCTCCGGTTGTGTGTCGGGAAGCCGTTTGGGATTTCGGCGATCTCAGCCAAGAGAAACCCGAACATCTGCATCATCGTTTCAAACTGGAAAATCTCTCTGAGGAGCGGGTGCTTATCGGAAAAGTAGAGCCCGATTGTGGGTGTGTTGTCGCTGACAAGCCTCCGCGTGAAATCGCGCCTGCCTCGGAGGTCGAACTTGTCATAGACGTTAATGCCGCCGGACCTCCTGGTCCATTTCAGAAGTTGGTACACGTTATTTTGGCGACAACGCCCGTCTCAAGAGTGACGTTGACCATTCGAGGGATGATCTTGCCGAGCCCCGCGCTCCACACGATTCCAGAGAAGATAAATTTCGGGACACTCAATGAGGATGAAATCAGAACACGCAGCGCCAAGATCGCGCGCTACGATGGCTCTCCCATTAGATTTCAGCGCGTCAAGTGTACGTTAGCAGCCCTTCGAATCAAAGGCGTTGCCCGTGGCGATGAGGACTCGTTCATTGAATTGACGATGGCGCTCGATAGTACCGCATTGCAAACCGGATACTTCCGTTCGTCCGTCATCGTGGTGACTGAGCATCCAGGCTATAGCGAAGTTGAGGTTCCTATTGTAGCGAAAATCGCCGCAAGTCAGCATGGCCTCGTCTCATCAGTATTCGTTGATCGTTTGTCAAGAGAAGCGTCCCAAGATAAACCTTTGGTTATGGGGGACCAAGCTCCTCCGCGTGTCGAAAAGATCGACTATGAGGGGGAAGGGCCAATCACTGTCAAGCTGATCCTCGCTGGAGAGCGCGGTTCAGACAATCTGAAGCCCATAGTCCGCGTATCTCGGCGCGACGAAGTGACGAAGCATCGGATTTGCCGCGGGACGCTGGTGGTCCACTTGGCCGGAATGAAGAAGATGGTGCGGATACCCTTAACCGTGTATCTGTCTGAATAGGCGGATTCAATGCAAGCGGATTGCAGCGTGGTGTTGCATTCGTAAGCATCGTGATCGAGTGGCTGATGGCTGCTTATGCAAGGAGAGACTCATATGAACCGTAACCGAGTGTACTGGGCTGTCGTATCACTCAGCTTCGTGCTAGCCTGCGGGTTCCTGATGCAGGGTGTCTATGGAGCTGGGACCGATATGAAAAATAACGCATGTCTCACCCTAACACAAAAACCCTTTATTTGCAGAGTTATGGGGGCCTCGTGGTGCCAAAGCCTGCCGCAAGGAAAGTGTAAGGGAACCTGTGCGTATTGCGATTCGGCGAACGGCTTAAAGAATTCTGTCTGTGTACCTGTGGAGGGATCCACATGCCATGAAAACGGGCAGGCAGCTCAATTGTGCGGTAATTCTAATTGGATGGAGGGGAATTGTTCTGATCAGATACCCGGCAAAGGCTGTACATGCGGTGGTCCAACGCAGCAGGGAACGTGTGGCCAAGACAATGTACCTAATGCCTTTTTTCCCTGTAGCTGATTTGATAACCGTTCTCCCCGGATGTAGCGTTTGGGGAGAACGGTTGCATGACCGGGACGCCCTTCATTTCGCCTTAGAGCCACTATCAAAATGAAGCGGAGGGCTGCTTTTCCGGGCTTTTCTGGCATACAGCGGTCATTTTGATAGTGGCTCTTATCACCACGCTGAAAGGTATTCGGTAGCGACTGATTGTGTGGGGTATGACCAATGATCTATTGTCAATGTCGTTTGCTTTTCATCTTGATGGGATTGGTTAGTTTTGCCACGCTGGCTTGCGCTGCGGATAAAGCGGCATTTGCCATGTCCATCAATGAGTTTCGCCAACTTTCTCCTGCCGATCAAAAGGCTCTTCTCGCCCGCGCGTTCAAACATCGTCTTGAGCATGCCAAAAACATCTATTTTGAGGTGCAGGTTCGCCAGGGGGGCTATGAATTCCGAAACGACCAAGTTGGCAAACGAGTGTTCGATTTGAACGGTCGCAATTACCGTCTCTGGCGATTGGGCGATGTCTACCGCATGGATTCTGAGAGAGGGGGAGTAGACATTGCAAAACCGAATGAGTTTATATCAGATGGTTTTGATCCTGGCGCGGGAATCGGAAAGTCTACCGTTCGATTTAGCGGCAACACTCGATCGTTCGGGCGGATTGATGTCGAACCTGATGTGGCTGTGGAGGATAATCGTTTAGCTTATTGGTTGGATGGCAAGCATGTCCCCTGGGGGGAATACCTGTTTCGCTATCTTGTCGATCACAAGGACAGCTACACGATTGAAGAACCTGTTGACCAAAACATGGTGCGTCTCACAGTACCTTGGCAGACGATCTACAGTCTTGAACCGTGGGGCAAGCGGGAATTCACTCTCGACCCCTCGAAGGGTTTTCTGCCGATCTGCGGGAAGGCACACTGGGAAACCAACAAATTTTCAGGTGGCATTACTGCATGGCGAACGGAAGTATTTGTAGTTGAAGCGTCCAAGTTGGTTGGAGACGTATGGATGCCGATGAAGCTGAAGGAAGTGATTAGCGGTAACACACTCCGAGGCAAATGTAATGTCTTGGAGACAAAAGTTACGAAGATTGAATGGGGAACGGTAAAAGCCCAGGATATTGAGTTTCTCTTTTCGCCAGGGACAGAGGTTGTTGATGCCATCAAAGGTGTGACCTATGTGGTTGGCCCCAACGGAGAACCAACGAACGTCCAGCGTATAGGCAGCACTCGGCCGGAATTCGCTTCGCCAAAAGCTCCTAACCGGAATAAAAACATGGTGTCTATTCTAATCGGTACTGGTCTACTCATCGTTGTCGCAATGATGATTACATGGAAATTCCTCGGAAAGAGGCGAGCAAAGGTCGAGAGCTAAAGCGCTGGTTACGAATTTTGTAGGAGGCGGATGGAAGTGCCGGTTCTCTTGAACAATGCAACAGTGAACACGAGAGTCCCAAGATCTCTATCTCCGAATGCGTGGCGATGGAGAGCGATTCTGGGCGGCACTTCCGCCCGTTTTGGTTGCACCGCTCTCTTGCTCATCGCCGCAGTCTTGAAAGCGTACCAGCTTTTCACCGATCCGGCGCTGGGCATGCTTCACGGCTCGCATTGGCTGCAAGCAGCGCTCGTTGATTACGAGTTGCTGTTGGCACTATGGCTCCTTTCTGGAATCGGCCTCCGATGGGGACGGCGAATCGCCCTCGTCACCTTCCTCGGCTTTGGCTACTATGCTTTTTTCCTGGGCTTATCCGGCAAAGCGTCTTGCGGTTGTTTCGGGAAGGTTCACGTAAACCCTTGGTGGACCTTCGGCATTGATGCGGCATTGACCTTCCTGCTTATTATCTGGAAGCCGCAGCGCCGGGAGGATTCTGATTCGGATTCAGGATACCTCCAATTTACAGGACGAGTTTGTCTCATCGTCGCCGCCGTGTCCGCAGTTATTGGTGTTCCCGCATTATCGCTCGCCGTCCGGCGACCCGGATTGGATTCCTCGATTGAAAGTGCGCTCGCTCATAGTCGCTTCGTTCTTCTGGAACCGGAAAAATGGACTGGCAAACCGTTTCTGTTGACGGATTATATTGACATGACGGAGCGCGAACGTCTCTCGCACGGCTCCTGGATCGTAGTATTTTACCGCCACGATTGTCCGAAATGCCAGCAAGCGCACCCTCAATACGAACGGCTGGCTGAACAAGTGAGAAGTGCAGACGAGGAGACCAACATTGCGATGATCGAACTTCCTCCCTACGGACCGTCTGTGTTGGCTACTATCCCGTTCTGTCATCACGGACGCCTGAACGAAAGCAAGGAATGGCTCATCACGACGCCGGCAGAAGTTCGAATCACGAATGGCCGGGTTATCGCTGCTTCATGGGGCTGGCGATAACGTCATTGATGTGGGACAATCAAGGCGCATGATCGAGGCATTACGGACTGCCGGTGCCAGCCCCCGCTATACGGAATATCCAGATGTGGGTCACGGCTGCTGGGGCCGTGCCTACGCCACTGCCGAACTCTGGGACTGGCTGCGCCGTCAGCGATTGGGAGATAGACCCATGACGAATCAACCTCTCCATGATCCGCAACTTGAGGAACGGCACTTCCAACTCGCAGAAGGACGCACGCCAGCATCACACGATTTCTATGCGGACCTGTGCGCGTTGGAAGCGCTTCAAGAGGCTTACGCGCACCTCCAGGAAAACGGCCGTAACCTTGGCATCGATCCTGCGCACTTTCGAGAGCATCGAAGCGGAAGATATGGAGAAATTTTTGCAACAACTGAGCAGCGACCTGCAAACATGGACTTATCAACCCTCTGAAGTGGCAGAAGATGAAGGACTGATTTCTCTTCGAGATCTGGTGGTGCAAATCGCGCTTAAGCGACTCCTGGAATCCGCTTTCCCACCCTCTTTCTCCAGTGACTCAGAACCGGAAAAAACGATCAAATGGATCGCCACCAACATCGACAAGGGACTCAGCCGCATCTATGCGGTGAACCTCAACGAAAACCTGGACGCCGGGGGATACAAGCGGCTCGTGGAGCGCGTCAGCCGGCGGATCGCCGATCCGCAATTGATCGACTTGCTCAAACAAATCCTGGCCGCACCGGCGATGCAGGGCCATCTCCCCCAAGGGCTGCTCGCGCCGCTGCTCGCCGACATCGCTTGCGAGCGCATCGACCACATTCTGCAACAGGCCAAGACGCTCGGCCGCGAGGACAACTTCCTCCACATCCAATGCACGCGCGTGGGCAACGAGTTGATCGTCTTGTCGGATCGTGACCCGCGCTACGGCTGGATCGTGCCGGCGGTGCAACATCGTCTGCACGAAGAATTGTCCAACCTCCACTATGATCTGGAAGTCGTTGAAACCCAATCCTTCGATATGACCTGTGGCGAACCGCTGCGCTTTCTCGATTTCGAGTTGCGCTGTGTCAAGAAGAGAAGCGGCGAGTTACGAGTCCGCTATCGTCTCGTGGAAGAATCGAGCCGCCGCCACGCCGACAAGGCGCCCGCGCGCGAGCTGGGACGTTACCACCCCCTGCGCTTGGTGCAACCCTGCTTGAACTGGCTGGAGCGCTGGCGCAGCTGGCGGTTCGTCCACGGCATCTATCGCAAAGCCAATGCGATCCAGGTGGGATGGCGTCATCTGCCCATCACGCTGTTGCCCATTCTGGCCTTTCTGTTCGGTTGGCGTTCGACGGTGGCCTTGCTGTGCCTGGCCTTGATTTTCGTGTGCAATTGGCGCTGGCTCCTGAGCTTCGTGCAAGACGTCTTCCAAGGCGTCTATGGCAAGGTCAATGCGATCCAAGTGGGCTGGCGTCATCTGTCCATAACCCTGTTCCCCATTCTGCTGCTTCTGTTCGGTTGGCGTTCGCCCGTGACTTGGCTGTCCCTGGCCTCAATTTTCGTGTGCAACTGGCGCTGGACTCTGGGCTTCGTGAGATCCGGAGGAACATGGTCGGGGCGGCATAAACTGGACGTGGTGATGGGCACATGCGCGCTGGTGGCCCTGATCTGCCTGTCGCCCTTGCTGCGCGACATCTATGCCAACCGCCCCCGCGAAGTCGCCGCCTCCTCCCCTCTACCGCCGGGCTTTTACCTGGGCGAGCATCACGGCGCATCTTGGTGGAACGGCGAGACGACGCCCGCCGTCAACTATGGGCTTTATGTGCCGCCGAACTTGCAGGGACAGAAGGGGCCGTTTCCCCTCATCGTCTTCCTGCATGGTTACGGTGAACGCACCAAGACGAGTATCTTCAGGGGTGGGCTTCCCCAATCCATCGCCCGCCGCTTCGGCACCAATAAGCCCAACGGCCACTTTCAATTCGTCGCCTTCTTCCCCATCGATCCGACGGGACGATGGCAGGCGGGAAGCGCCGAGGTCGAAAACATCATGATGGCGTTGGATTACGTCATTGGGCGTCATCGGATCGATCCGGCACGGGTCTACCTGACTGGTCACTCGGCCGGCGGCAGCGGCGTGTGGAGCTTGGCGGAGGCATATCCAAACAAGTGGGCAGCCGTCGCTCCGCTTTGTTCCTTCACCAGTCCAGACGTGGCCAAGGTGCGGCACCTACCCGCGTGGATCTTTCATGGGGCCAAAGACCAGCAGGCGCCTGTGGAGCGTGATCGCCTCCTCGTGCGGCGACTCCAGGAGTCTGGGGCCGACGTGCGTTACACGGAGTTCCCCAATAAAGGGCACTATATCTGGGAAGAGGCGTACAATCCCAAAGAATTCTACAAGTGGCTGGCGAGCAAGAAGAAAGATTGAACAAGGGGCCGGCTGCATCAATGCGGGACCGCCGCAACGGGCCGGCGTCATCGCTTTTCCCCAGAGGGCATTGCCATGTACCAACGTCACGGACTTCGCCGTCACGGCTTAACGCTGATTGAACTGCTGGTGGTGACCGCCATCATCGGCACTCTTCTCGCTCTGCTACTGCCTGCCATCCAGAAGGCCCGCGAAGCCGCCAACCGCGCTAACTGTCAGAGCAACCTCCGGCAGATCGGTCTGGCCACGCAAAACATGCACGACACCTACCACAAGCTGCCGCCCACCGAAGGCGCGCTGCCCGACATGGACCGGAAAAATTTCGGTCCCATTACCTTTTGGCTTTTGCCCTTCATCGAGCAGGACAATCTCTACAAGAGCGCCGTCGATAAAAACGGCGTCTATATGTCCTACAACAACTCGGTCCAGCGGGTTGTAATCAAGTTCTATCTTTGTCCCTCCGATCCCAGCGTCGGTATGAATCAAGCGCCCAACGGTGCGGCGTTGTGCAGCTATGCGGCCAATGCCTTGGCTTTCAGTCAGGCGACCTACGACACGCCGGGCAATTATCTGACCTGCTACGTCCACGGTCCTCTGATCACCTATGTCAACTACGCCACGAAGCTCTATCCTTTAACCACGGGCGGCAAGAAGCTGCCTGCTTCCTTCGCCGATGGCACGAGCAATACGATTTTGTGGACGGAAAAATATGGCATTTGCAGTCCCAACGGCAATGCCGATGACGGCGGCAACCAGTGGGCGTCACGCTTCGAGCCGCAGACCAGTGCTTACATCGGCTACGGCGTGGGCAAGCCGGGTCTGGCGTATGGGACCAACCTACCGGACGAACAAGCGGCCGTTTATAGTCTTGGAGGCTACTTCCAGGTCCAGCCCGTGCCCTGGCTCGGCGCGGGCGGATGCAAACCTGGGGTAGCCAGCACGGGGCACACGGGAGGTATCCTGGCGGCTCTGGGCGATGGCAGCGTGCGTGTTTGCTCGCAGGGCATGAGCGCTAATACTTGGTGGATGGCCATAGTGCCCGACGATGGCAATCCGCTACCCGCCGACTGGTGAGGATGGCGAAAGGAAGTGGAGTGCCTTCAAGGGCTCTGCTGGCCGAAGTTCTCGGACAACGGCCCTGACCGGGACGGCTCAATTGACAGCCTCTATCTTCGGAAGTTATAGTTTTACTATCCTATCGCGGGGAGGCGGTACGGCTTACGGTTTCCGCGCCGAAGCGTTTGGCCGCAAGCGACCGCTCGGAGGCAGACTCGCACCCCTGAGGAGGGACGGGATTTTCCCGTACCGATGTCATGTCCGATGCACGCGGCGATCCCCTCCGCAAGACGCCTGAGCAATCGTCGTCCGGGGAGCCAGACTCCGCCTCCGGCGATGAGGACGCCGTCAATCTGCTCAACGGCTCCGCCGAACCGACGGATGATTCGCCAACGGTCATCTCCAAGATGGTGCCGGCGCACGGCATGGCGCGCATCGAGGATCTTGCCGGCGGCGGACTACGCGGCCGGCTTTTGGCGCACTTCGAGTTGATCGAGCCGATCGGCGTGGGTGGCATGGCCGCCGTGCTGCGCGCCCGCGATACGCAACTGGATCGACTGGTGGCCTTGAAGATTTTGCCGCCGGAGATGGCCGCCGATGCCGAGAACGTCCGCCGTTTCCACCAGGAAGCACGCAGCGCCGCCCGCCTCGATCACGAGAACATCGCGCGGGTGTTCTTCTGCGGCGAAGATCAGCGGCTACACTTCATCGCCTTCGAGTTTGTCGACGGCGACAATCTGCGCACGATCCTGGAGAAGCGCGGCCGATTGCCGGTCGGCGAGGCACTGCACTACATGCTGCAAGTGGCCGCCGGCTTAGCTCACGCCGCCAGCCGCGGCGTCGTTCATCGCGACATCAAACCGTCCAACATCATCATCACGCCCAATGGCCGAGCCAAGCTAGTCGATATGGGGCTGGCCCGCAGCCTCGACACGCGGCACGACATGGGGCTGACTCAGTCCGGCGTGACGCTGGGCACCTTCGACTACATCTCGCCGGAACAGGCGTTGGAGCCGCGCGACGCCGACGTGCGCAGCGACATTTATTCGCTCGGCTGCACCTTCTATCACGTGCTGACCGGCCAAGCGCCGGTGCCGGAGGGCACGGCGGCCAAGAAACTGCACCACCATCAGCACGTCAAGCCGGCCGACCCGCGCCAGTTCGTTGCCGACCTGCCCGATGAAGTGGCCGTCATCCTCGATCGCATGATGGCCAAGCAGCCCAAGGATCGCTATCAGACGCCGGAGCATTTGGTGCATCATCTGTATTTGGCGGCGCGGAAGCTCGGCGCCGCCGAGGTGCCGGAAGGCGTGTTGGCTGTAGAGGCGGCGCTGCCCGCGCCGCCGGCGGTCCGGCCTGTCGTTCTGGCGGCCTTCGCCGCCATTGCCGTTGTCGCACTGATCTTCCTCATCGATTTCTCTTCGGCGACGAAACCGGAATCGGCCGCCAATCTTACCGTCGATTCCGGCCAAGCTGTTCCTTCCGAGCTGCGGCCGTCCGGGAGCGGGGCCAAGTCACTCGCCGACACGCCCATCTCGGAAAATGGTACGGGCACGCCCATAGAGAATGTGCCGCCCAAGAACACTCCCACGTTCAGCGAGCCAACGCCGACAGCGGCGGCTCTGGCGGAGTTTTTGCAGAAAAACAAAAACGCGCACGAAATCGCCATCGAGGTGGACGATCTTCTCGATCTGCGCCGCCGCGACGACAACGCACCGGACTTGGTGGTCCGCAATGAGATCGTGACGATTCGACCGCGGAAGCCCGGCCAACGTCCGACCATCCGCGATCAGTATCGTGCTCGCCTGTCGCAATCCTTTCAGGCGTCGCTGACCATCGAGAGCAAGATTTGCACCATCGAAAATATCCGCTTTGTGCTGGACCAAACCGGCGCCGCTGCGCCGATGGCCATGCTGTATTTCCGCAATACGCAACAGGCGCGCGTACGCAACTGCGAGTTCATCCAGACTTATCCCTCCGGCGAGAAGAGCCGCATGACCTCGATACTTGCCGAGTCGCGGGGACTGGCAAGCCTGACGGTAAGTGAATCGTGCTTTCTCGGTTTCGGCTCGTTGGGGACCAAGCTCGAAAGCGGACAAGAAGAAATGGTTTTCGCGGGCGCGGCCAGCGGCGGACAGGATGCCATCACGCGCCGCGGCTCTATCCGCATCGAAGCGAGCAACTGTCTCTTTGGCCCGCATGCCGCCACGTTTCGATTGGAAGGCAACGCGGACGACGATGGCCGCATGGTGCGGTTGAACCATTGCTCGGTGCTGGCCGCCAACCAGTCGGCGGTCTACGATTTGGCCGAGGATGCCAATGCCCATATCGACGCGCGCTATTCTCTCTTCTCGCATCCGGGCGACGGCGGTACGATGGGCATGGTCGAAGGCAAGGGTGCGGTTCTCCTACGCCGCGCCTCCATCCAAGGACAAGTCGCTTACCGGGGCCACGAGAACCGTTATCATCAACTCGATAACTTTCTCGTCGCCGACGCGCCGGAGGAGACGGTGCAGCATCTGCTCGACGATTTCAAGGACAGCGAGGAGTTGCGCCAGTTGGACGTTTCTCCGTGGAAGGAGTCGCAACCGCTCGAGCAACTGAAGCAGTTGGCGAGCAAGGGACAACTGGCAATCAAGGCCGCTTTCGCGGTTAATCCGCTCTTGCCGGAGATGCGTGTGCCGCGCAGGGAGAGCGCCGGCAGTCAACTCATCGGTGCCGAGCATGTGTTGGCCTTCACCTACGTTGACAAACTGCCGGCCCTCGAACCTGATCCCGCCGCGCCGCCCAACCGCGAATTGGTGGTGACAACGCGAAAAGAGCCGGACTACAAGAAACTCTTCTACCGCACGCTGGAGCATGCTCTGCTCGATGCCAAAGCCGGCGATGTTATCCGCCTGCAACTTGACGGCGAAGTGAGCCTCGATCCCGTCAAGCTGAGTGCGGAAAACTTGACGGATCTCACCATTCGCGCCGACGCCGGCTTCCATCCCGTGCTGATGCTGCGCGAGGCGGATCAGGTCATCGCCCCGGCTCTGTTTGAGATCTACAACGGCAAACTGCGGCTGGAGGGGCTGGAGGTGCGGTTGCGTCCGCGACGCGAGGACGAGGGATGTTCGGTACTCTCCTTCCTCGGCGATGGCGAATGTATCCTCAAGAGTTGCCTGGTCACCTTAGAGCGCTCTAGCGGCAAAACCGCCCTGGCCGTGCTGCCGGAGAAACGAATGAAAAAATCGGCCGCCGCGACACGAATGCCGCATTTGACGCTGGAGAATTGTTTCGTTCGCGGTCAGGGCGATTTGCTATGGATGCCGGGCAGCCACGCCGCCGAGACGGTCATCGACAACAGCCTCATCACTCTGAGCGGTTCGTTACTCAATGTCGAATCGGACAAAAAAGATGAACAAACTCCCTCTGCCGCCGCCCTCGTACTTCGCCTCCACAAGGTAACAACCTACCTAGGCGAGAGTCTCATCCGCCTACACACGGCCAAGGACATCAAGGGGCTGGCCAAGACGCGCTGCGAGCCGACCGACTGTCTGTTTCTGCCTGCCGGCGACCGCGCCTTGGTGCGTCTAGAAGGACCGGAGGGCGAGGAGCGCGGCTTGCGCGAAAGGTTCGCCTGGGAGAGCAATGGCAAGAATGCCTACGGCAGCTTCGCCGCCTTATTCGAGCAAAAGTGGGTGGGCGCGGTGATGATGATGCCGCCGCCGTCCAATCAGGAGACGTGGATAAGGGATGTCAGCGGCGAAACAAACAGCGAATACAATGTAAAGCTATCCCATCCGCCTGCCGCCGATGCGGCCTTCACGCAGCTACTGCCGGCGACGTTTCGGCCCGCCGACGGACTCAAGGACTATGGCGTCGATGTCGCCGAGCTACGCTCGCTGCCGGCACTGAAAGGTAAGACCGAAGTGCCGGATAGTGAGGCCGACATTCCCGATTTCGATGATTAATCACAACATGGCGAACGGCCGCCATCAGCCGGCTGGTCCGAACTTCTACCAGCCGGCTGATGGCGGCCGTTCGCCATGCTGGCGGATTTATTTCTTCTTGCCGGCCTTCTTTTTCTTCTTGGCTGCCGTCTTGGTCTTTTTGTTTTCGGCAGTTTTCTTTTTGCCGAAGATGGCTTCATAACCCTCCGCGAAGTTTTTGGTTTCCGCTAGACCGACGCGAACAATACTCACGAATAATCCCCCCCTTATAGGCGCGAAAATTTTTTTGAACATTATCTCCGTCTCAGTGTAAAGCACCAACTGTCCGTTGTCACGAGCAAGTAGAGGAGCGATCCCTCATGCCGCGCTTTCGTGCCGCCATGCCGTTTGCTTTTTCCGGAGCCATCACTCCAGCGAGCGTGCGCACCCTCCTTGCGGAGATGTTTCGGCCGGCGCATTTCTTCCTGGGGCCAGAGCTGGAGCTGCAATGGGAGCCGATCGCCGAGCAAGAGTTGTTGTGGGAGATTTTCCAAGGACGGCTGCTCGACGCGGCCCACACGCGCCAGTGCCGCTCCTTTGAAACGTGGAAGGTCTACGCAACGTGTTTATCAGGAGAAGAGCGGCCGAGCGAGCCGCTATTGGCCCTCTATCTCGATGCCGAGGCCAAGCAGTTACACGTTGTGCGCGGGCTGGACAGCTATGTCTGGGAAGGCTACGACGCGGGCGGCAATGTGTATCTCAGCCGCGAACGCCGCAAATGGGTCCGCGAATTGGTATGTACGATCCATCTCGATCACTTCGCCGATGGCGAAGAGTTGCGCGATGAGTTGGCCTGCGCGCTGTTTCAAGCGGTTGTGGGCACGAGCCGATTGCCGTTGTCCTCCGTCGAGACACCGTTGCCGGCTTTCTCGTTTGGCAATCTGCTGTACTGTTATCGGCCGGCGGCGCCGCAGGGGGCAGATTGCGTGCGCGGCTGGCGCGATCTAGTGACGGATATGCTCGCTCCGTCGCTGAATCCGCGGGAAGAGGCCCATTTGCTGGAGACGTTTCTGCACGCGGCGCCGACCGAGGAAATGAGCGGCGCCGCCGCGGTGTTCATTCGCCGCTGGTTGGAAATCGGGCGGACCAGCGCGGAGTTACCCGCACTGCTGCGGACATTGTTTAATGAAGTTTCGCTATCGCCGTACACCGATCTCGTGGACAAAACGCTGATCTTCCTGCGCGCCCTCGAAGAGTGTCAGATATTTACCACAGAAAAAGTGGTTGATTTTCTCAGTTATCTGCTACGGCACATTGGCCGGCATCTGACCGCTTACGATCTCATCGTTTTCCATCATCGCGGAGCCAATTATCCCGATGCCCTGTTGCTCGATGCCGTGTTCAAGGAGTATCGGACGATCCTCGAACGCCGGCCGGAGTTGTTTTCGGATGCGCCGAGCGAAGAGGAGAGTTTGCGGCGTCGCAAACGCATTCGGCGTCGCGCTCTGCGTCAGGGGTGGTTGCTGCGGCGGCGCTACGAAGGACATGGCGTGCCGGATCTGCCGACATCTCCCGGCGAAAACATGCGCGTACTGCCGCCGAGCCATCCGCGCGTCCCGGAGGAGCAATTGACGCAACCCGCTCGCCGCACGCGGCGATTGTACGACGGCGATCCCCTGCTGCCGCAATGGAGTCAGCAAGCTACAGAACTGCTTCGCCAAAGTTTCCTCGATCTCGAACATGCCGAAGAGTGGCGCGAGATGGGCCTGGCAATCTTCCTCGATCGTCCGTTCGGCGTCGGCAAGGCCGCGGCAGAGCCAGACGGCACGTTACTGCTTTCGGCTGAGGCGTTCAGCGCCTCCATCGCGCGGCAGCGCTTGCACGCTCTTGTCCAGGATGTCGGCGTGCGGACGGATGAGGATATCTTTCAGCGCTTGCTCGCGGGCACGGAAATATGCGGCCTGCCGTTGGACGCCATCGGCGATGCGGTTCGGCCGGGCGCCGTGTCTCTCGCCGATGCGCGCCGAGCCGCGGGGGACTTCGTCTTTCTGCGCAGTACGCCCAGCAGCGTGAAGGCGTTGCTGGCTCAGTTCGATTTCGCACCGTTGGCGCGACGATTCCGCATCGAGGATGTGCTGAGCGGCGATGTACTGATCGCGCGATCCGCCGCGAACGGGAGGCTGGTAATCTACGATTCTCGATTGCGGCTGCGCTTGGAGTTGGAAGTCGCGGCGGAAAAGGGTTTCGAGAGCCGAGCGGGGCAGGAATATCCCGTATGCGGTTTGCGTGTTCTGCGCATGTGGGAAGCGACGGCGGACAGCGAGGAGTTGCAGGTCCACGACCTGTGCGACGAACCGCTGCGCTTGTCGCCGCGCGGATGAAGGTTCCTTGCCATCGCGCTCTCCATTTTTCCTCTTTTTTAGTTTGCTCCGCGACGGTCGGCGCGTTAAATTTTCCGTTGCGATGACTGAACCGTGATGCTGGATCTGACATTCGCACCGTGCAGAAACTCCTTGGGCACGCGAACGACGGTAGTGCGCGTCATTAAGGTTTCTTCTTCGTGAGCCGGCTGCTGAGCTATGTCGTTAACCTCCAGGGCGTGTGATGAAAGAACGAGCGCCACGCAACCGAACGCTCACTTGCGGCGATGCCGAGATGGCCGAGCTTGCGTCGGGGCTATTGCGCCTCTCCGCCCCCGCTCGCCCCGAAATGATTATCGGTCGAATCATCCATCAAGATTTTCACGAGGTGCGCCGCTTTCTTCCGCCGGCATTCGCCGATCTCGTGATTCTCGATCCGCCTTACAACCTGACGAAGAACTACAATGGTCAGGTTTTCCACGCGAAGGAAGCCGAGGCGTACACCACTTGGTTTGACGACGTCATATGTTCGCTTATGCCCTTGCTCCGGCCGACAGCAACCGTTTATGCTTGCAGTGACTGGCAAACGTCCACACTAATTTTTCCGATTCTCGACAAGCATTTCCATGTGCGAAACCGCATCACCTGGGAGAGAGAAAAAGGACGCGGAGCCAAAGCGAACTGGAAGAATAACACCGAGGATATTTGGTTCTGCACGGTCAGTGGCGACTACCATTTCGATGTCGAGTCCGTGAAACTGAAAAGGCGCGTTATTGCGCCGTACCGCGCCGGCAACGGCGAACCCAAAGATTGGGAAGAGTCCGAGAATGGAAACTACCGCCTTACCTATCCGTCGAACATTTGGTCAGACATTACCGTCCCCTTCTGGTCCATGCCCGAGAATACCGATCATCCCACCCAAAAGCCTGAAAAGCTTGTCGCCAAATTAGTTCTGGCAAGCTCCCGTCCCCAGGACGTTGTATTCGATCCGTTTCTTGGCAGCGGTACAACCGCCGTTGTTGCGAAAAAACTCGGTCGCCGATATTGTGGTGTCGAACTTGACCAAGACTATTGCTGCTGGGCGTTGAAACGAATCAGACTCGCCGAGGCTGGCCCCAGCATACAGGGTTATTCCGAGGGTGTCTTTTGGGAGAGAAACAGTTTAGCTGATCAGAAGCCGCAGAAGGCCCAGACCACCCGCGCGAACGACCAGATGGGGCTATTCAATGAATGACGCCCTTCAGAAACTATTGGCTCTGATCAAAGCGAACGACGGGATCAACGACAAGGCTCGCTTGGCCCATATCGTCTTCGATGCGTTCGGGTTGACGAAGGATAGGTCCGTGTATTATTGCGCTGACTTCGCTATTCGGTTCAGCTCCTCGGCCAGTCGTAATTTTGGAAACACCGTGTTGTCTCTGTCCACCCTCCAGAAGTATGATGATCGCCCTTTCATCGTTTGCCTGATTACGCCAACGGAAAACCACTGCCTGTTGGCCAACACAACATTGCTCAAGAAGATCAGCCACAGTTCCCAGCAACTTCGAGAGAATAATATCCGGGGCAGCTTCAATGGCTCCGACATCGCCAGAGAGTTTGAGGGGATTAACAACTCGCCGGAGAATATCGGCCGCCTGTTCGACATTCACGCAGGAATTGGGTTTGAAGGCAACCTCGCTCGGTTAGTCGAGGCGACAAACAACATCTCTCCAACGGGAGCCAAGTTTGTCATCAGCGAATCGGCGGCATCGACTATTCTCGCCGCGCCCCAACGAGCGGAGCGGTTCGTTGAATCCGAGGACTTTGCCGTTCTGAAGGCAGAGTTGGACGCCCAGGCGAGCAAATACAGTTCTGAAATACTCTTGGCTGCGCTCATCGAAAACGTCAACGTCCGAGGTCGAATCATCGAATACCTGATAGCTGGGCAGGATGCGGCTTTGCGTCAGGAACTCGTTGCCGCTTTGAAAGCGGGCAATAAAGGTATTCCCAAATTCAAGACCGACAATACGCTCGGTGACTACACCCGCATTTTTCCGGCTTATGACACTGAGACGGATGTGAAGACGAAGATCATGATACTCAGTTCCAATCCTAAAGCGTACAATCTCGACAAATGTTTGGAGTTCTTGGCGAATTCTCGCTCGGTCTTCATGTTCTATTTTGTCGGTGTCGATCCAGGAAAAATCGTGAACACCGTTCTCGTGTCCATGTTTCAGGAGAAACTATTGCGGGCTACGATTCTGCTCAAGCACTGGTCGGGTCGGAACTCGCGCGGTGTCACGCAGTTTGAAGGTACGGCGATCAATGATCTGATCATGAAGCCCGAATTTGCGATCGATACAGGTGAAGCTCGCGAGTTTCTGCAGCGCGTGATCGCCTTGTAGCAGCCCAAAAAGGCTAACCAACGGCTGAAGCTGACCGGGGCCGTCATCCTGGTACTCCGCGGCATCAGGGTTTTGCAGGCGCCCGGCAGCTTAGCCGTACCGTTCGGCGAAGGAAACGAGAAAACGAAAAGAGGACAGCGACAGCATGAATTATTCCTGATCGAAGAAAGCAGAAAAAGCCGTCCCTTTTCGACCCCATCGACGCGAGCTGACAAGAGGATTACCGTGAGAGAAGCCGAGCCGAAGCAGTACAATGGATCGGGGAGGTTTTCGTTCTCGGAGGCCAGACCATGAAGCGAATCGTGGTGACAGGGCGGGTGAGCAGCGATGGTGTGCTTCATTTGCATCTGCCCATCGGCCAGACCGAGGCGGACAAAGAAGTACAGGTGACGGTGGAAGCGGCGGTGTCTGCTCCTCCAGCAAAACAGCGAACCCTGAGCGCTTACAATCTCCTGCATTCCGGCCTGGTGGGAATGTGGGCCGAGCGCAGCGACATCGGCGACAGTCGAGAATTCGCCCGTCGCTTGCGGGAGCAGGCTCAGACGCGGAGATAGGATCTAGGATTCGGCTTTGGTGGCGAGACCCGGCAGCATCGGCTGGATCGACTGTATTCGCGTTGTGCTGCGCCCCGGCGATCGGCGCACTCCGCGCGGACGAGTACCGGCATTCAAATGCAACGTCATCCCTGGCGTGTTCTGCTCCGCGGTGTATACGGTGATCGATAGCCCCAATTCCTCCAGCAATCGCCGCGCTGCTTCGCGCACAGCGCCGGTCGATTGCAGTCGCGGCTCAGGTGCAGCTGCACCAAATGCCGCACGCGACCGACCGTCGAGCGTGCCAGCACGGCTCGCACCAGAGCGGCCGCCTGGACGTTCGACAGATGCCCGTTATCGCCGAGGACGCGCTGGATCAGCCGCGCCGTTCGGCCGCTCGCTTGCTGCATGGCCACGTCATGGTTGAACTCGACGGCCAGCAAATCCACTTCGGCCAGCTGAGCGGCCAGTTCGTCGTCCCAGCAGCCGAGGTCGGCGACATAGCCGATCGCGCCGCGCTGGCCGAACAGGTCGGCGGAACCTTCCAGACGAAAACCGAAGGTGGCGCCGCCATCGTGCCGCACCGGCAGCGCTCGGCAGTGCAACCCCGACGACAACTCGAAGTCTTCATGCGGCTCGAACGAGCGGACCAGACCCGCGCTGTGCAACGAGAGAAAACCATCCGCATAGGTGCGCAACACGGTATGATGACCGGCATGACACCACAGCGGAATCTTGTGGCGATGCAAGTGAGCTAGGGTCGCGTCTCTCCAATGATCGGAATGCGTGTGCGTCAGCAGCACAGCCTGGACTGCCGACCACGAAAGGCCGACCTTGGACAGACGAGAGGCGATCTGCCGCGGTCCCAGCCCAACGTCGATGAGGACACCGAAGCCGTCGGACTCCACCAGGCTGGCATTACCGCCGCTGCCGCTGGCGAGTACAGTGAAACGCAAGCCGATCTCTCCTTGAATTAAGTCAGTTTCCCAAGCCATTACCTTCATAGTAAAGCAAAAACACCGCTAGTCCAAGATTCACCGTGGTTGCCCAATCATCTTTCCCTCTCCCCGGTCGCTGGCTGCCGATAGATGACGCCATCCTTCATAACGAACCGCACCTTGCGTAGCGCTTTAATGTCGCGGGTCGGATCGCCCTCGACGGCGATGAGATCGGCCAGCAGACCCGGCTTGATCGCGCCAAGCCGGTCATCGAGATGCAGCACCTTGGCATTGACCGAAGTGGCCGCCCGAAGCGCCTGCGCTGGTTTCATGCCGTACTCGACCAGCAGTTCCAGTTCGCGCGCCTCGTCGCCGTGCGCGAACACGCCGACATCGCTACCGTTCGCGATGGTGACTCCGGCATCGAGGGCTTCCTTGAAGCTGACGCGCTTGGCTTTGAGGGGGGCCGGCTCCGATTCATCGCCGCCGCGCCAACCGCGATAACGACTCATGGCCTCGCCGGCCGCCAACGTCGGACACAGGGCAATGCCCCGATTAACCAACAAACGAAATACTTCCGTATCGCCACCGTCGCCGTGTTCGATGGTTTCGACGCCGGCCAGCGCCGTGCGCCGCATGCCTTCCTTCGACGTGGCATGCGCGGCCACCGGACAACCCGCCGCCTTCGCCGTCTCGACGATCGTTTTCAACTCGTCAATCGAGAACGTCGGTTTCGCCGTTTTAACCGGACCCCACGAATAATCGGCGTAGACCTTGATCCAGTCGGCACCACGGCGGATTTGATCGCGCACCACGCGGCGCAGCGAATCTCCATCCGCTTCCTCCGCACCTTGCGGGACTCGAAAACTCGGCGCGAAACCCTTGGGTGCATAGCTGCCCGTGGCCACGATGGCGCACGTCGTCACCAGCAGACGCGGCCCGGAGATGATGCCTTCGTTGATGGCCTGTTTGAGTCCCACGTCAGCGTAACCGGCTCCTTCCGTGCCCAGATCGCGCAGTGTCGTGAAGCCGGCCAACAGAGTTTTTCGCGCATGATTGGTCGCCCGACAGACGCGGAGCGCCAGCGGTTCCTTGAGTACTTGATCTTCCCACGACGTCTCGTTGTAGGGATGAAGGAGCAAATGCGAATGCGCTTCGATCAAGCCCGGCAGCAATGTGGCATTG
The DNA here is from genome assembly GCA_963835245.1 of uncultured Planctomycetota bacterium. Lineage (GTDB taxonomy): Bacteria > Planctomycetota > Planctomycetia > Gemmatales > Gemmataceae > JAJPHU01. The sequence goes on along the minus strand of CAWIEZ010000004.1, from coordinate 2,227,639 downwards.
GGTAGCTCGATGATGCGTGCGCCATCGGCGCGAACCTCGGCGTCGGGGCCGGCGCTGACGATGCGTTTGCCACGGACGAGTACCGTCCACCCCTCATGCGGTCGGGGAGTGAGGCCGTCGAAGACGTGCGCCGGCTTGAGGAGTATGGTCTTCGGTTCTTCGCCGGCCCGCAGGCTGGAGGCAATACAGCAAAAAAATAGAGAGGCGCAGATCGGTCGATACATGATTTCCTCCGTTGCGATTCGTTGCTTGTTCTGCATGGGTTTGCTCCCGCGCTTCCCTTTGGATCGCGGCTAAACAATAGCAGCGCCGATGCTTGCTTGTCTTGGGAACTGTTCGTATGCTCCCGTTATCTAGCCGACGACTGGACAGCCGAACCATCTACCAAGGAGAACGAAATGCACGCGAACTTCAAGCAATTGACCGACTTCGTGTTGGAGCTTGGCGGCGACAAGGTTCGCCATACGGAGAAAACATATCTGGCCCACCTCATTGGCGTGTACCGCGACATGGAAGCGGGCGGCTGCACGGAAGAAGTGTGCCAGGCAGGCATGTTCCACTCGATCTACGGCACCGAGAGATTTCAGCGCTTTGCGCTGCCGCTGCAACGCCGTGCGGACGTGTGCGCGCTCATCGGCGAACGAGCGGAGCGACTCGCCTACGTTAACTGTGTTATGGATCGCGCCTCCTTCGATAAGGCTTTCCTGGCCGGCGAGGCGCCGTATCGCATCCTCGACCGAATCAGCGGCACGGAAATGGAGATGTCGGAAGAGGACTTTACGGACCTCTGTAAGGTCCATTTGTACGATTGGCTGGAACAAGTGCCGCGTTCGCAGGAGTGGGACTATCGCCGCGACGTGTATCGGCAGATGGCGGCTCGGCTGGGCGGGGCGGCTCTCGAATCGTATGAACGGGTATTCGCCGCGGAGATGCCCGCGAGGGGCTAATTCATTCTTGCCAACCCGCGGCGCCAGCAAGGGCATTCCTTGCTAGCGCTGCGGGCTGGCCAATCATTTCGACTTGGCGAGCGTCTGCAAGGCATCGCCGCTGAGACGATAGAGCGTCCAATCGTCCAGCGGCGCGGCGCCGAGAGAACGATAAAAGCGCAGAGCCGGTTCGTTCCAATCGAGGACGGCCCACTCCAGCCGTCCGCAGCCGCGTTCGACGGCCAGCCGAGCCAGTTCCACCAGCAGTGCTTTGCCGTGACCGCGACCGCGATACTCCGGCCGGACGAATAAGTCTTCGAGATAGATCCCCGGTTGGCCGAGAAACGTCGAAAAATTGTGGAAAAACAGAGCGAAGCCGGCGACCTCGTTCGTTTCCTCGACTAGCAGCACTTCGGCGAACGGTCGAGGACCGAATAAATGCGCCCGCAGCTGATTCTCGTCGAGAACGACGGCGTGCGAAAGATGCTCGTACTCCGCCAGGGCGCGGATGAGAGCGGCGATGGTCGGCGTATCGGCGGCGACGGCGGGGCGGATCATAGGGGAATCTCAGGGGATGAAGAAAAATGTCCCGTCGGTGGTTCGCTCGGCGTCGCCCAGTCACCAAGCTGGCCCTCGACGGGACAAACGAATTGTATGTCCGTGCCGCTCCGTGGCAAGTAAGGGACTTCTCGTTCGCAGGCTCTCAGACAACTTGACTTATGACGGCGCTGTGCGATAATCGCGCCAGCCGTTCTCTTCTTCGCTTCAAGGAGTACACCATGTCGCAGAAAGCGATCTGTCCGCGCGGCCACATCTGGGATCCCTCGACCCTCGCCGGTCTGCCGCCCACGGAGACGCCGCGCTGCCCCATCTGCGGCGAGGAAGAACCTCTGCGAACGCGAAACGCCCTGACACGCCTGAATCGCTGGTGCCGCAATAATTCGAGCCGCGTCGGCCTGTCCGTCGTGTGCCTTCTCCTCGCGGTCGCCCTGGCCGTCGTCATCATTCAGGCACAGAGGAGGACGCGGATGATGGGCGAGGAAGCCGAGAAGGCCCGCTTCGAGACACAACAGGCCGAAGCGAAACTTCTCGCGCGCCGGCGCGGAGCAGATGCAGAGGAGGATACGCAGCGGCAACAGCGCGAAGCGGAGATGCAAGCGGCGAAATGGCGGAACCGCGAGAAAGAATTTCAAGCGCAGCTCTTCGATGCCAACAAAGCACGGCGCGACGCCCTGCGGCAACGCGATGAGCAATTCGCGCAACGAAGACTCGCCGAGGAACTGGCGCAGACGGCCGATCAGGTGCGGCAGGAAGCACTGCGCCGCCGCGCCGAGACGACGCGGCAGCTGGTCAAAATGTATGTCGCCGCCGGCACGCGGCTGATGGAGAGCGGCGATCTATCGGCGTCGTTGTTGTGGTTCGCCGAGGCGCTGCGGTTGGCCGAGAAGGAGAAACTGCCGCAAGAGACGCATCGTCTGCGCTTGGCCGCCGTGTTGGCGCAGTGTCCGCGCCCGCTCCGGATATGGCTGCACGATAAGACACTGAACGCCGCGAGGCTCAGTTCCGACGGCAAGCGCGTGCTGATGGCCGGAGCCAACGGCGCGGCGGAAGTATGGGACGCGGCGACCGGCAATCGTATCGGCGACGTGTTGGCGCATGCCGAGGCGGTGACGCACGCCGCAATCAGTCCCGATGGCAAGCGCGTGCTGACGGCGGATGCGGACAAGATGCTGCATCTGTGGGATGTCGAGATGAGCCAGGAAGTGTTCGCCGCTCAGCAACTCCAGGGGCCGGTCGTGGCTTTGGCGTTTAGCGCGGATGGCAAGCGTTTCCTCACTGTCACCGACAAGGCGGCGATGGGCGAGATGGGCGCGGCCGAAGTAGAGCTGCACGTCCGCGATGCCGAAACGGGAGAGGCCGTTCGTGAGGGAGCGCTGGGCAGCGAGATCGATGCGCGTCCGGCCGTGTTCAGTCCCGATGGTCAGCGCGTGCTGACCATCTGTCAGGATCGCTGCGCTCGCATGTGGAACATCGCCACGGGCAAACAGATCGGCTCATCGTTCGCGCATGCGGCGGCTGTGGTGCAGGCATCGTTCAGTCCTGATGGCGAGCGCGTGTTGACCGCCAGTGCGGACGGCACGGCGCGGGTGTGGCGAGCGAAGACGGGCGAGCCGGTGACGCCGCTTCTCAAGCATGGCTCCGCCGTGTACGGTGCGTGTTTCGATTCGACCGGCCGGCACGTGCTGACATTCGGAGAGGATCGCCGCGTGCGCGTTTGGGATGCGAACAACGGCGAAGCGGTGGGACCGGCGTTGCGGCATGTCGAGGCGGTGAACGACGCCATTTTCAGTCCCGATGGTCGCTATGTGCTGACGACCAGCGCGGACGGTGCGGCGCGCGTCTGGGATTACGGCACGGGCGAGGAAGTCTTGCCCGCGTTGCGGCACGGTGAGCCGATCCGTTATGCGGCGTTCACGCCGGCGGGAGACGGTGTGCTGACACTGGCGGGGCAGGTAGTGCGGATGTGGGATCTGACGGCGGGCGACCCGCCGACACCGCCGAAGGTGAGGAGCGGGACGGGATTGGTGGTGTTCAGTTCCGACGGCAAGCGCGTGCTGCGGGCGACGGAGACGGCGGTGCGGGTGTACGACACAAAGACGAATCAACCCGTCGGAGGCACTTTGCCGCACAAGAACAAAGTGACCGCCGCCGTTTTCAGCGTCGAGGGGCGGCGCGTGTTGACGGTCAGTCATCAGCCCAACGGCGACGAGATGGAGGGACACGTGCGCGTGTGGGAAACGGCGACCGGACAGCTTCTCGGCGACCCTCTCGTGCATCCGCGCTCCGTTCTCGAAGCGCGTTTCCATCCCGATGGCCGGCGCGTGTTGACGGCGTGTCAGGACGGCAAGGCACGATTGTGGGACGTGGAGAAAAGCTCCCTTGTGGGAGAGCCAATGGTACATGAAAAGGATCTCAACCGAGCGCTGTTCGTTCCCGACGGCAAGCGCATCCTCACAGTGGATGCCGAGGGCGGCATGCGTTTGTGGGACGCGGACAAGGCCGAGGCGGTCGGCCCGACGTGGGGGCACCGCAAGCCGGTCCATCATCTCGCCTTCAGTGCCGACGGCCAACAACTCGTGACCGCCAGCGACGATGGCACGGCGCGCGTCTGGGAAGCGAATACGGGACATGAGATCGCCATGACGGCCGTGCAGGGTGCGCCGGTCGTGCAGGCCGCTTTCCGTCCGGACGGCAAGCGCATCGTGACGGTCTGCGGCGATCAACGAGTGCAGGTATGGGACGCGGGCAGCGGCAAGCCGGTCGGTCCGCCGCTGCGGCATCGCGCCGCCGTCTCCCTCGCTGCTTTCAGCGCCGACGGCAAGCGCATCGTGACGGCCGCCGCCGATGGTCTGCGCATCTGGGATGCGTCGAGCGGCGAGCCGCTCGGCCCGCGGATGCGATCCCGGCAGGAACATTCGACTGTTAGCGATGTCGCGCTCGGCCGAGACGGCCGGCTGGTCGTGGCGTTTGGAACGCCCGGCGATCCATCGGCGCGCTGGAGCCGCGACTTCCGAGCGGACGAGCGGCCGGTGATGGATCTGCAATGCATCGCCGAGGTACTGAGCGCGGAACGCTTGGCGGATGCGGGGAAGGTGATTTCTCTCGATCGCGCCGAGTTGAGCAAGGCATGGCAGGATGTGCGGAAGAAATACGGCAAGGATTTCGCGCCGGCGATGGAATGCGCCGCCGCGTGGCATCATCGTGGCGCGGAAGAATGCGAGAACCGGCAATTATGGATAGGAGCATTAGGACATCTCGATTATCTCATTACTGCTGGAACGTCGGTCGATTTATACGTTCGTCGGGGACGGGCCAACCGTGAACTAAGGCGTTGGCAGGCGGCGAAGGCGGATTACACGAAAGCGTTAGCCGACAACGGTGAACGCTGGGATCTCTGGGCCGGCCGCGCTGAGGTTGAAGCCGCCCTGAGCCGTTGGCAAGAAGCGGCGGCGGACTATTCCAAGGCCATCGAACGCAACAGCGAACATGCTGAGCTATGGGCGGCGCGTGGCCGCACGGAGGCGGAGCAAGGCGATTGGCGCAAAGCCGCCGCCGATCTGGGCAAAGCCATCCATCTCGGTGAGCAGGATGTGACAACCTGGTGTCAGCACACCCTGGCGCTTTTGGCCGGCGGCGATGAGGCGAACTATCGCCGCTGGTGTGGGCGTCTGGTGCAGCGCTTCGGGGCCGGCAAGGACGAGACGGCGTTGCGGCGCATCGTGTGGACTTGCGCTCTGGCAGAGGGAGCCGTGCCCGATTGGAAACCGCTGTTGCAGCGGAGCGAGCGAGCCACGGCCGCAAATCCGCAATCGACCGATCATCTACGGCAGCTGGCTGTGTTGCTGTATCGCGCCGGACAGTTCGAGACGGCTCTGGCGAAACTGCAAGACCTCACGAAACTGCACGGCCAGAACAACTCAGCGCGCGATTGGCTGTTGCTGGCCATGACCGCGCAACGAGTCGGACGCGCCGAACAAGCGAAAACATGGTTCGACAAGGCGGAGCAAGTCCGCGCCAAGTCGAAGGACGACAAAGAAGCCTGGGAGGACCGCTTGGTGTACCAGACCTTGCGCCGGGAAGCCGAGATGCTGATAAAGGGAGGCAAACGCTGATCGAGAGAAATCGCGCTTGTTTACAGGCCGTTCGCCATTCCGCCTCGGTGTTTCCCTTGGCCAAGGTAACAGCCAGGGACAGAAAATCGCGGAAGTTCATCACGGCAGATTCGTACTCTTTCGGAAAACATACACCAACGGGGCTGGACAAAAAAGGTGCGGGGAACCCATTTCCGAAGGATTCCCCGCACCTTTTATGCTCTCGCAGGCCACGACCTGCACCTTCATGCTATTTCGTGTACTCCGCGCGACTTCGTCGAACCACACCTTGCCGGGGCCGTAGATTTGGAGAGCGACTTGTATTTTCTTGGCCGTCTGCGGGATGGCAACTCGACCGGCGTATTCCTTCCAATCGTGGTTCGTGGGGGGATCCTTTGCCTTCTTGGCTCCGATGTACGAGACCCAATGATGTTCGATCCACTTCTCGTCCTCATCCAGGAAGATGACATCGACGATTGCCTTTGTTACCCTCTCGGCCTTCACCTGGGCAGTTACGCGGAGGGCCGGATGGTCGCCTTGCCTATCCACAATCTGGTACCATTGGGCAATGGGAAAGTATGCTGGGCCGTCTTGTGCAAACAGAGACTGGCCTTGCCCCGCTGACCGTTTTTCTTGTCCCAGATGTAGCGCACGCCTGGGATCGCGGCTCCCTGCGACCAATGCGCGGGAGATTTATCCCCCTCTTCGCAGCCGGCGTTCCGTAGGATGTTCTCGTCCGCGCCGCTATCGGCTCGCGGTGCGGGTGCGGCTTTCGCTTCCGCCGCCGGCGCCTCTTCTCGCGCCTGTGTCTGGTAGGCCAACCCCGCCGCCCCGCTCAGAGCAACGGCCGTCAGCAGCACACCTGTTGCGATCTTGAGTTTGCTCAGCAACATGGCTTTCAACACTCCTTCTGCCAGTGCGGCGACTGTGGGAGCGATTACTTCCGCAGCCGCCGCTTGCCCCGCCGCAAAAAGGCTTGCGGCTTGGATCGTGGAAGACGCCACCGACGCCGGCACGCCTGCCGATGCACTCTGCGATAGCACGGTCGCCAACACTCCGCCCGTCACCGCCGAACCGTGCCGAGCGAGCCGTTTGGCCAACATCGCCCTTCCTCTCGCCAGCCGAGCCGCAAGCGTTCCTTCGGGACAGCCCAGTTGCCGAGCCGCCTCCTTGTAGCTTTTGCCCTCCAGATCGCACAGGACGATGGCCGTCCGATACTTGTCCGGAAGCCGGCTCAATTCTCGATCGAGCAAGGGGAGCAGATCGTGACCGTTGTCTTGCTCCGGCGCGGCGGGTTCGGGCATGTCCTTCACTTGCTTCTCGCGCACGTTCCGCCTCATGGCCATCGCCCTTGCCTTCACCGCCGTCTGCCGAGCCACACCATAGAGCCAGTTAGCGACCTTTTCCCTCGGCACGATGGAAGCGGCTTTGCGGACGAGGACGAGGAACGCGGCCTGGAAGGCATCCTCGGCGTCGCGCTCATTGCCGAGAACACGGCGACAGACGCCCCAAACCATCGGGCCGTGCCGGCGCACCAGGGCCGCGAACGCCGCTTCCTCTCGGTCACGGATGTAGGCGTCGAGCAGTTGTCCATCGCTCAGTCCCGCCTCATCGCGCCGAAGCGATGCGCGGCGGAGCTTTTCGAGGAATTCGCTCATCGGGCTGCTTGCCATCTTGTTTCCCTCTGGCTGCGCCTCGCGCTCTCTCCCTATTATTTCCCGCGAGAGGCCGGTTTCTTGCATGATTTTCGAGACAAGGATGGTTCGAGGCGCGGTTTTGGCGCCGTTGGCGGTTTTAAGTGGCGGGGACGCTAAGCCGCAAGAGTCCGCGCGAAACTCACTGGCTATGCCGCACCAACAAAATGAGGTTCATAAGAAAACTCAAACCCAACAGCCCGCCGAGAATGGCGATCCACATCCAGGCATTAGGCGGACCCGAACGCACGGGCATCGTTTCGTCCTCCTCTGCCTCGCCCTCGCTCAGACTGGCCAACGTCGCCGCTTGCATTTGCTGGCGAGCCAATTTCGGCGCTTCGCCGGAAAGAAGACGTTCCAGATCGATGACCAGATCATCGGCCTTGCGATAACGACGACGGCGATCCTTGGCCATCAGAAACTCGACCACTTCGCCTAGTCCCGATGACAGCGTTTGATTGATGTGGTCCGGCGGCGTCAGTTCCTCCTCCAGATGGGCCTGGAATACGCGATCGACTTCCGGATAAGCGAAGGGCGGATGGCCGGTGACCAGGTGATAGAGCGTGGCGCCCAGCGAATACAGGTCGGCGCGGCCATCGATGTTCTCACGGCCGCGGATCTGCTCCGGGGCCATGTAATAGGGCGTGCCCATCGTCACCCCTTTTTCGCGCCGCGCCAGGGCGGCGTCATCGGTTTCCCGCGCCATGCCGAGATCGGCCAGCTTGGCGATGCCGTCGCTGGTCAGCACGATGTTGGCCGGCTTCACGTCGCGATGAATTAGGCCGCGGCGATGGGCATGTTGCAGCGCCTGGGCGATTTGCAAGATAATATCGATGGCCTCGCGCTCTTCGTAAACTTTGCCTGCCTCCAGGATTTGCCGGAGTGTTTGGCCCTCGACTAGTTCCATGACGAAGTAGTGCAGCGGGCCGGCCGAGCCAACATCGATGGCCTGGATCATGTTGTTGTGGCTGAGGCGAGCGGCCAGGTGCGCTTCGCGGGTCAGACGTTGGAGAAACTCCGGATTGGCGGCCAGGCGCGGATGCAGCACCTTGACGGCGACCAAACGGTTCATGCTCAATTGACGGGCCTTGTAGACGGTGCCCATCGCGCCCTGACCGAGTTTTTCCAGCAGTTGATAGCCGGGGATCTGCTGGCCGAGCAGTGTCTCCAATTCTTTGCCGGCGCGCTCGGCCTGATTGGCGGTCAGATAGCCGGCGGACACCAAGCGCGACAGCAAAGCCTGCGGGCCGGCCTCGCCGCCGCCGGCCCGGCAGTGATGCACTTCGTCGCGCGTCAATAATCCACGGCTGATGAGCGCGTGCGCCAAGCGTTCCTCATCCACGCGAGCGGTCCCATCCGAACGCGGCGGATCGGCCATTGCCAGCCTCCCTCGTCACGAGACTTTCAACAAAAAATCGCCTCAAATTCGCCCAGACTGGGCAGCCTGTTCTTGCCTGTCCTTCCCTTAGCCTGATAGTATAGAGAAAACTTGAACCCGATTCCTCACTCGCGCCTCGTTATTCGTAGATCGCGTCGAGAGCAGACAGAGGGTCGGCCTGACGCGGCACCGCGAGAAAGGGAGCCTCATGCACTCCAGTTCCACTTCCGCCCTGGATGCCAGTGTCTTGGTTCTGAACAAGTTGTTCATGGCCATTCACATTATCTCCGTGCGGCGGGCGTTTTGCCTGTTGTGCAAGAACCTCGCCGAGGTGGTCAACCTGGAAGACGGCCAGTTCACCACCTACGATTTCCAGAGTTGGCGCGAGGTCAGCGAATACCGCGCTCGCCAGTTCCGCCAGGAAGACGACGATTGGATTCGCACCGTCAGCTGCGAAATCCAGGTGCCGCGCGTCATTCGCCTGATGGACTACGATCGCCTGCCCAAGCAGGCGGTGAAGTTCAACCGCCGCAACATTTTCGCGCGCGATAACAACCAGTGCCAGTACTGCGGCAAGAAGTTCCCGACCTCGGAACTGAGCCTGGATCACGTTGTTCCGCGCAGTCAGGGCGGCACCAGCACCTGGGAGAACATCGTCTGCGCCTGTGTTAATTGTAACGTCAAGAAGGGCGGCCGGACGCCGAAAGAGGCGCATCTGCACCTCATCCGCAAACCGGAGAAGCCCAAGCGCAGCCCGCTGCTCAACCTCAAGCTGACGCACAGCAAATACCAATCGTGGAAGACGTTCCTGGAGAACGCCTACTGGTCGGTGGAGTTGAAATAGCGCGCCCGCGAAAGAGGAGGCTGAGAAGGTTCGCGGCTACACAAATTCCTTGTGTAGCCGCGCCCTTTGTCGGCTCATTTCAATTCCTTGAGGCGTATGTTCCGAAAGCGCACTTCGCGCGGCTCCTTCTCTTTGCCGACGCCGTGAACCTGTAAGGCGATGAAGCCGGACGGCGTAAGGGAATCCTTCAGATCGGCGGCGGCAACGCCGTTAATCCAGGTCTTGATCGAGTCGCCGCGGCATTCGATGCGAAACGTGTTCCAGTCGTTGGGCTTGAACGCTTTGCGCACCGCTTCGTTGTCCTTCAAATCGTTCAGCCAACCGCGCCGCCCCTCATCGTAGATGCCGCCGCTCCACGCACGCGCCAAGGGGTCAATCTCCACCTGATAGCCGTGGACGCGGCCGGCCGGGATGAAGATTTTCTTGCCGTTGATCTCGATCGTCTTCTTTGCGTCGAAACAGTGGCTACGGATCTGGACGCCGGAGTTCAGCTTGGGGTGTACGCGAAATTGCAACTCCAGAATAAAATCGGCGTAATCGCGCTTTGTGCATAAAAACGAATTTTGTGTATTGGGCACCGAACTGCCGACGATTTGCTGATCTTCGACGCGGTACTTCGCCTTGCCGCCGCGCTGTACCCAACCGTCGAGATTGTTGCCGTTAAACAGCGGCTTCCAGCCGTCGTCGTCCGCCTTGTCCGCGGACAGGCTCAGCGCCGGAACGAGGGAAAAGCCGAGTACGGCCATTAGAAGAATGGCCAACGAGGATCGCAGCGTTGTGGCGGTCATTAGGAAACCCTTTCCGATCGGGCAGGCCGAGGCCAATCCAGGCGCGATCACAGTCGATCGAGCGAATCGATCCACCGCGCCAGTTCTTCCAGCGTGTCGATGCCGAGCCGGCCGTCGAGGTACTGTCGGCCCAGATCCTTGATCTCGCGGTAAATAACCGGATATTTACGCTCGATCAACTTCGTCTTCGTTTCCTTGACGGCATCGCGCAGCGGATCTTTATCGCCGACGGCGAGGAAGAAGCTCAACGGCTGATTGGCGACCTTGTCGCGCGGATTGCCGGCGAGGGCGGCGCCGTCGTGGCCACGCCGCGGAATAGACCGCGCGAACGGAAGCCCAGCGCAGAACGCCATCTCGCCGCCCTGATCCATGCCGTGCGCCAGGATGCGGCGACGATCGACCGTGTAATTGTCGCTGACCGCGCGGACGGTCTTCTTGCACGAACTCGGCTTCGCTCTGCGTCCAGCCGCCGCGCTCCGACTCCGACTTGGGGCAGACGAGAATGATGTGATAATCCTCGCAGGGAAACTGCCAGGATTGCCAGAAGTTATCGAAGTCCTTCTCCTTGTTCTTGCCGGGCGGATGCAGCCAGACCAAGACGGCATGGGCGATATTCGGATCGTAATTCTCCGGCACGTAGATCCAGTAGGTATGATCCGCGGCGGCGGTGGTGCGCTTGAGGAAGCCAACCTCCGCCTTCTTATCGTCCTTTTTCGCCTCTTTTTTCTCTTCTTTTTTCGGTAGTTGCCCGGAGGCTGCGGACCGACGCCCTTGGGTTTGGTCAGCGCCTTCTTGACGCTGGACTTTTCCGGCAGCTCGTCTCTTGCTCGGCACCGTTTCGGGCATCTCGGCGAGTTTGATCTTCAGCGTCTCGGTTTTCTTGCCCTCGCCGCGTTTGACCTCGAAAGACAGCTTCCACACCGGGAATGCCGCTTTCGAGCAGTGTCCAGGAAGTTGCATCGCGGCCGGCGATGGGCTGCAATCGCAGCGGCGCGGGCGGGACTTCGCGGCCAATCTTCATGATGCGATCGCCGGCCTTGATGCCGGCCTTGTCGGCGGGACTGCCGGGATAGACGTAGCGAACCTCGACGCCCGGTTCCGGATCGTCGCGCATCGGCAAAATGCCCAGAAACGGCTGCGGATAGGCGGCGATAGCGCCTTCCAGCACTCACCTTGTCGAGCTTGATCTCTTCCTTGCCGCGCTGGATCTTTGAGCGACGACCATGTCGCCCTCGTACTTCGGTCCGAGAACCTGCCGAAGCTGAGCCTGGCTGTCGATCGGCTTGGCCGTCGATCTCCTTGATGGTGTCGCCGGGCTTGAGGCCGCGCTTCTCGGCGGCCGAGCCGGGCGAGATGGCGGCGAGGAGTCGGCGGCGTATCGTGAGCGTCCTGCATCTGCTTCTGCTGCATGGTGACGCCGAGCAAGCCGCGCTTCAGGGTGACGACCTCCTTAGCCGTGCCCTTGAGCATCTTGGGCAGAACGCGGTTGATGTCCTCCAAGCGGAATGGCGAAGCCGATGCCGGAATCGTACCACTCGAAGCCGGCCGTCTCGCCCTCGGAGTGCGGCGAAGCCGGCACCAGCACGCCCTGTACGCGGCCCGACAAATCGATGAGCGGCCCGCCGTAGTTGGTCGGCGATACCTTGGCGTCGGTCTGGATGGCCTTGCCAAAGATGCGCTGCACGGCGCTGATGATGCCGACGCTGACCGATGGCATCTGTTCGGTTTGGCCGACGAGCGTGCGGCCGACGGCCAGAGCCGTTTGGCCGATTTTCATTTCGCTCTTGGGCACGGCGAGGGGCACCGGCAGCTTGCCGTTGACGCCGACGACTTTGAGCAGAGTCAGCATGCGCGTCTCATCGTTGGCGATGATCTCGGCGACGTAGGCTTCCTTGTGGCCGGGCAGGCGAACGAGAATCGCTTGCGGTTTGTTGGCGAAATTGAAGGCGCTGGAGATAACGTAGCCATCGGCATGGACGATCAAGCCGGTGGTTGGGCCGGTGCCCAGACGAATGCCCGCGGGACCGCCGGGCATGCGCCGGCCGACGGCCACCAACTCGGTGCCGCCCTGCGTCTCGATCTGCACCACGCAAGGAGCGATTTGGCGAACCGCGGCCTTGATGGCCTTTTCTTGCAACTCGTCCAGATCCTCCGCGGCACGGCCTGCTCCCCGAAAGAAAGGACAATGCCAGAAGAGTTAGCAAAGGATAGGAGTATCGTTTGGTCATGAAAAATTCCCTATTTTTTGCCAGCCCGCAGCGTCAGCAAGGGACAACCCTTGCTGACGCTGCGGGCTGGCAAAATACTACTTCTTCGCGGCAGGTTTCTTGGTCTTCGGCTTCTCCAGCGTCAGCGTGATGGTTTGCAGCTTGCGATCGCGCTGGATTTCCAGTTTGACGGTCTGATTCGGGTGATAGCGCGACAGGATGTCGTGATACGTGTGAATGTCGCCGACGAGGATGCCATCGACGTAGACGATCAGATCGTCGGGCTGGAGCTTGGCTTTGTCGGCCGGCGAGCCGGGCACCACGTCCTCGATGTACGGCGGTGTGCGTTCCACCGGATCGGCCACCAGGAGAATGCCGGTGTAAACGCCCGGTCCCTCGTTCCTCTTGTTCGGGCGTCAACGGCTTGTATTTCTCTTTCTTCTCGATGAGATCGAGAATGCTGACGGTCGCGTCCTTGCCGTCGGCCTGCGTGACGGTGATGCGCAGCGTTGATCGGAATGGCGTAGTTGATCCAGGTGTTGGTCAACTCGTTGCGGAGTTCCTTGCCGATGAGGCCGAGTAGTTCACCCTTGCGCGTCGTCAGCGCGCCGCCGGCGGCGCCGGGATTGTTGGTGATGGCATCGACGACGTAAACATCGCCCTTGTAGGTCGCCTCGAAGATGCCGAGCCGGCCATAGAGCTTGGAATACGAAGCCACCACGCCGCGCTGCACCGACATCGGCTCATCGCGCGTGGCGATCTGAAACTGATTGCTGAAGGCGAGAACGCCGGTGCCCGGCTCGACCGGCGGACGCTTGGCCGCTTCGACCACGTCGAAATAAGGCAAGTCTTCCACCTTGATTTTGTTGTCGCCGATCTTGACCAAGCGCGACATCCAGTTCCGGCTCGATGGCGACCACTTTGGCATGGTAGTGAACGCCGTCGGCGAGATGGACGCGCAGGTCGCTGCGTGTCGAGGATGTGGCTGTTGATGGTGAGGATGTAACCGTCCGGCGAGACGACGATGCCGGTGCCGTACGATTGCAGACCGTGAACGCCGCCGGCGCCGAACAATTTGACCAATTTCGGATTGACTTTCTCGCCGATGGTGGCAAACGATTCCTCGGATCGTGCCGGCGCAAGGATAGAGTGAGTATCAATAGAGCGATAAATCGGTGGGTGTTCATGGAAGATTCCTCCGTTTAGCCGCGAGCCGTAGGCGAGCGTTGTCACGCTCGCCTACGGCTCGCGGCTAAACGAAATTTGTGGTTTACTTTCCCTCTTCCTTTTTCCAGTTATTGACGATCAAATTGGCGTAGGGTTTGTCGCCGAAGCGGATGTCCATGCGGTGCGGCAGTTTGCCGCCTTCCACGTCCTTGTAATCGAACAGATAGACTTCGCAGGGATCTTCATCGCGGTCCAACCAAATCTCGAAACCGAGCAGTTGGCCGTTCGTCTCGTCGTTTTTCATCGAGAAATACCATTTGCCATCCACGCCGGCATGGCGCGTGCGCAGCACATCGGCATCAACGCGCATCTTGTCGTAATCGGGCTTGGTCTGCCCTTCGCGCGGCGGATAGAACGGCTCGACACCGCCGTGACTGAAGCCGGTGGCGAACCCCTTGGCGCCGTGGACGAGGAGTTGGCGATACTGATACAAGGCCATGAGCAATCCGCCGCTATCGGGCGGATCGCGGCGCGTGGCCGACTTCTCCTCGTCGTTGAGCGGCTCAAGGCTGTAATCGAGTCCATCGACGATGGCCTGAATGAGATCGTTTTGGCGATCCCTGGCACCCTTGTTTTTGATGGTGAAGTCGGCGACGACGCGCTTGCCGCGCGGGCCGACGCCGGCGTACAGCATGCCGGTGCTGCGCAGACCCCAATCGCCGGCCGCCTTGCTGAAATCGCCGTGCTTGTGAAACGCTTTCAGCAGACGTTCCTGCTCGCGCTTGTTGAAGTAAAAATTGGCGAAACCGCTCTTGGCCTCGTAGAGCTTGCTCGCCGGTGAGTTCGGGATGGGCGGCTTGCCTGCCGGCCGCTGTCCCGGTCGGCCTGGCTGCCCCGGTTGTCCCGGCTGGCCGCGGCAGTTCTTGACGCTGCACGCCCATCAGACGAATGAGGACTTCGCGCGTCTCCGTTTGCTTCTTTTCGTTGACGCGGCGATAGACGACCGGCATGCGCCAGCCCTTGGGATACAGACCGAGGATGTTCTTGAACTGATTGGTACTGAGAATCCGCCGGCCGGCGAAGGCCGACAACCTGATCGTCCACGTCCAAGCCGCGGCGCATGGCGTCGGAGGGAATGATCTGCTTGACGATGAACTTAGGAATACTGCCCTCTTCCTCGTCGGTCTCGATGCGGAAGCCGGGCGAAGCGTGATCGGTGTCCATGCCGGCCTTGAGTTGCGGCAGGAAATTCTTGATCTGGTTGATCGAGATGGCGTAGCCGACGCCGGAGTTGACGCGGCCGCGCTTCTCGAACGAACCGCGGCCGTTGATGCCGATTAGCTCGCCCTTCATGTTGAACAGCGGCCCGCCGGAGTTGCCGGGATTGATCGATGTATCGATCTGGATGCAGTCGGTGTATTCCAGCAGTGTGCCGGCCGGATACTGATAGCGATGCACGCCGCTGACCAGGCCATAGGTCACGGTGGGCGTGAAGTCGTTGGCCAACAGGAACGGATTACCCATCGCCAGCGACCAATCGCCGGCCTGCACCTTGTCGCTATCGCCCAGCTTGGCGTAGGGAAACTTGTCGCCCGACTTCTTGGGCAGCAGCTTGATGAGGGCCACGTCGCCAACCTTATCGAGTCCAACGAGGACGGCATCGTAAAGAACGCCATCGGGCAGACCGCACTTCATGAAGGGACCATGTGCGGCCTCGGTGACGTGGAAATTCGTCAGCGCGTAGCCGTCGTCACTGATAAGCACGCCGGAACCGCCGCCGGTCAGCACGGCCACCACGGCCGGCTGCACGCTCTTGATGACGCCGATGCGCTCCTCTTCCATTTTCAGGATGCGCTTGTCGAGGTCGTCGCCGCGAACGGTCGGGACGACGACAAACAGAGCGACCAGCATGCCAACGCATTTTGATGGGGGAAATCATGATATCCTTTCCCGATCTCGTTTAGCCGCGAGCCGCAGGCGAGCGCGTTGGCTCCGCGCTCGCCTGCGGCTCGCGGCTAAACGAAACAATCAACTACTTCTGCACCTTGGCGTTGACCAAATCCAAATGTTTGCCGTTGTCGAACCGATCACCGCTGCGGACGGTAAGACGCAATTTCTGCACGTCCTTGATATTCAGATTGATGGCGCCCTCTTTTTTGTCCTTGGAATCCTTGCGCGTGAAGGTCTTCTTGTACAACTCCTTGGTTTCGCCGTCGATGACGCCTTCGATCACCAGCACGACCGGCCCGCCAACGCCGCCGACCGATTGATCGATGCCGACAACGGCGTGAAACTCGCGGTAATCGCCGCGCAAGTCGTACTCCAGTTCCGTATGGGCGTGCAGAGCCAAGCCGGTCGTGTACGTCTCGTCGTAGATGCGCAACGGGCCATTGTCGAGGTTCTTATCTCGACGATAAGTGTCCACGAAGTCGAAATTGGAGGTTTGCATGACCTTGCTCGGCTCCAGGCGCGACAGAAACGCCAGTTTGTCGAGCGTGTAATCGAGGCGGACGAGCGCATCTTGGCCGATGTCGAGGCGTGCGCCGGCGGGCGTCGTCACCGACAGGCCGGCCGCCGTCTTGGCGATGGCGCTGACCATGATGAAATCGCCGTAGCTATCGGACAGTTTGCACAGCACCGGCGGCGCTTGCGGATCGAGTTGGCGCTGAAAAATGAGACCGTGCAGATTGGCGAGGACGACGTTGCCTTTCCTCCCGGTGGCGATCTGAAATTCGATGGTCTTGCCGGCGGCGTCGGCTTCGCCGAGCGTGCCCTCGATGACGTTCGGGGTATCTTCCTTGATGAGCGAAACCGCATCGCGGCGGCGCTTGCGCGACAGACGCTCCGTCCAGTCCTTGCGATACTTCTCGTCCTGGGCGTCGTTGAGGATGTTGGCCACGGCGGACAGCGGCAGCTTGATTTGCTGGCCCGCCATCGTCTTCAACTCAACCTGCTTCCCTTTGATGGTCCATTCGGTGCAGTGAAGCCGAGAGCCGTCGGTCAGTTCGACATCGCTGTAATGGCCTTCGAGCTTGACGGGGTTGACGGCGGGAAAGTCGAGTTTGAGAACCTGCGGCAGCGGCGTGGCCGTGGATTTGCCGTCTTGCTTCAAAACGATTTCCTTGTCCGTGATATTGTCCAACTCGCCTTTGACGATCTCGCCCTTGAGGGTGTGCAATTCGGCGATACTCTTGGCGGGCGCCGGTTCGGCAGACCAGGCGATCGAGACGGAAAAGAGCAGGGCGAGGAACGGGACACGGACGCGCATGGACAAACCTCAGCGGATAAAAATTCACCAGCCCGAAGCGTCAGCGAGGGTTGCTTTCCGCCCTCGCTGACGCTTCGGGCTGGTGAAATCTCGTCTTATTTGCCGCCCGCCTTCTCCAATTGTTTGAAGTAGGCTTCGATGGCGTCGCGATACTTGGCGGGCATACCGCGCGTCAAATCGGTCATGGCCTTGGCACGCTCGCGTTCGGGCAGTTTGCCCCACACGTCGGCGTATTCCTTGAATTTTTTCATGTCGATCTCGCCCTTGGCGATGCCGCTGGGCAAACCGAAGTCGCCGGCGGGATTCGAGGGACGATTACCACTTGGAGGTCCTTTAGGGCCGCCCGACGGGCAGCCGCCGCCATTACCGCTTCAGGACCCGCCCATCTTGTTCTCTAGCTCCTTGATCTTCTCATCGAGCTTGACGAGAACTTCGCGCTGCATGGCGCGCGTCTTGGGACCACCGCGCGTCAAATCGAGGCGGTCCTTGATGACGCCCATCTTGCGGGCGATCCAGTCGAGATCCTTGTCCTGCCATGCGGCCATGTCGTAGTGCATCAGCACGCCGACCATGCGATAACGCACCGGCGAATCGACCACGTCCAAAAGCAGACGGTCGATGGAATCGTCGGCCTCATTGCGCATCATCAAGGCGTGTTCGGTGACGGCACGATGGAAGAAGTAGGCGGCGGGATCGACGACATCCTCGCCCTTGATGCTCTTGAATGCTTCCAGCGCCTCATCGTAGACCTTGCGATTGGTCAGCGCCTTGGCGTAGGCCAAACCGAGGTTGGCGCGGAAGAAGATCGGTAGTTTCTGGTCCTTGATGAGATTGGGCACGCTCGTGGGAGCGGCCATATCGGGATCGCGGGCTTCGCTGCAGCAATTGAGCGGCGGCGGCATCGCCCAGCGCCAAGGTGGCGGCAACCTTGTCCAAGAGAGGACGATCGCCGGACCATAACTTGTCGAAAGATTTCATGGTGGCCGAGTCGGTTTTGCCGACGCCCTTCAGCCAGTCCAGTGCCTGGCGGCGGGCCGCCTCCGGAGCGGGCGACCGGAGCAGACTGAAGGAGGAGGTCTCCTTCATCGGTTTCTTCTCGGGCTCCGCTTGCACCCGACTCGCCCCTATCAGGAGCAGCGTCAGGGCAGCGGCCGAGAACCAGCGTGTCAACTTCACGGAAGTTCTCCTTTGGCCGTGGGAAAAAGAATCGACCTTATTGTCAATGTTCGCATAATGGGCGCGAAAACGCAAGCGTTTCCCCGTTTAGCCGCGACCCGAAGGGGAGCGCGTTTGGCCAAACGCGATCCCCTTCGGGTCGCGGCTAAACGAAATCATTTCGACTCGTTCTTGCCGGTGGCGATGTCGTGCGTCACCTTGCCGATCTTCTGCTGACGTTTCGAGAGATCCCTCAATTCCGTTTGAATCCGCTCAAAGCGTTCGCGTTCGTCCGTCGTGGAGCCTGTTTCCGGCGGCGGCGCCTGTTCGCCGGCATACTGCTTGCCGTACAACTCCGTGCGAGCGTTGACGCGCTTCTGCATGGAGCGAATCATCTTCAACTCGGCGAGCAGATCGATCAACCGCGGATCGGGCGGCGGACCCGATTGGCCGGATTGCCCTCCCTTGCTCTTCTTGTCCGACTGCGCCTTCTTGAGCGCCTCGATCATCTCCTGCAACGTGTCGATGATCTGGTTCTCGATGGTGACGGTGACGATGCCGGTATCGGTCTTGCGCAGGCGGATCGCCACGGTTTCCATGTCGCCCTTGACCTGCGTGAAGATTTCGGCGAAGGCGACGGCGGAACCTTCTTCCTCCAAGCAGTTTCAGGCCGGCTCGCGCCTCCTTGACGATCTCCTCTTCGCGGTCGGAGAGGACGTTGGACGCCTGCTGATCGGCGCGGGTCGCTTGGCTGTTGGGGTTGGTCTTGATGACTTTATCCAGAGCGACGGTATCGTCGCGGACGCCGATTTGCAGTGCCAGCATGCGCCGGCAACGCGCTTCGAGGCGAGCCAGCAAGCGTTCGATCTCTTCCTCGCGCAGCTGCCGCAGCAGGTCTTCCAACAGCTTCTTGGCGGCGTTCAGCCGGTCGAGAGCGGCCTGTTCGTCTTCGGGAGCGTCCTTACGGTTGTCCTTGCGGAGATTGTCCTCGGCTTGTTCCTGATACTTCTCCGCGTCCTGGATCTGCTTCTTGATCTGGGACTGCTCCTGGCTTTGGCTGTTGCTTGCTGCTGTTGTTGGCCGCTCTTGCCGCCGCTCTTACCCTCGCCCTGTTGGGCTTGCTGTCCCTGTTGGCCGGACTGACCGCTCTGGCCGGGCTTGCCTTCGCCGGACTTACCGGCTTTGCCTTCGCCGGCTTGCCCTTGCTGTCCGCCTTGCCTTCGCCCTTGCCCTTGCTGTCGCCGGACTTGCCGGCACCCGGCTTGTTGTTCTTGGACTCGCTCGGCTTGCCCGCGTCCGACTTGGACTGTTTCCCTTCGCTCGGCTTGCTGGCTTTGCCGTCCTTACCCTCGCCGGATTTGCCGTCCTTGCCGTCTTTGCCTTCACCCGACTTGCCATCTTTGCCTTCGCCGGATTTGCCTGTCTTTGCCTTCTTTGCCTTCACCGGACTTGCCGTCCTTCGCGTCGGCCTTGGGATCTTTGGCGTCGTTCTTGGCCTCGCCAATGCCTTTCTTGCCGGACTTGCTGTCCTTGCCCTCGCCCTTCTTGCCTTCATTGCCTTGCTTGGACTTCGGATTGACGAGTTGATCGGTCTTCTCTCGAACCTTGTGCTGGCTCTTTTCCAGGTCCGAATTCTTGGTGCGGCCGACGATCGTTTTCGTTGAGAACCAATTCTTGCTGGCGGATGACGTTTTTCAATTCTTCCAGCAAACGCAGCGCTCGTTCTTTCTCACGGCGAAGCTCGGCGTCGCGATCGTCCTTGAGGAGCAGTTCAATAATGTCGCGGAGAATGTGCCGCAGTTCCTGGTTTTCCGCGAGAATGTCCGCGAGTTGCTCGGTATTGTTGAAGGTTGTTGCCGCGCAGCCGCTCGATGAGGGAACTGAAGCGCGTCTCGACGCCCTCCTCGCTGGCCTTCTGGATGGCTTGACGAAGCACCTTGGCCTTATCGCGATCTTCCTGCCGCGTGCTGTTCTCCATGCGCTGAGCCAGTACGAGGAGCTTTTGCTTGAACTCATCGAATTGCCGCTTGAGACGCTCTTGCTGCGTGGCGGCGTCCTCGATTTTCATTTTGGGATCGGTCTTGTCCTCGGAGCGGCTTGCCGTCGCTTTTGCTTTTGGGATCGATCTTGACCGGAAGGCGATCTTGCGCCCGCGCGGCCAGGATGAAGACCGTGGCCAATACCCCCAGCACGGCCAACAGACGACGTGTCATGGACATTACCTCCGGCATCGTGGGGGCGTAACCCCCGAAAGTACGATCGCATCCGCCATAATAGAGGACGATTCGGCGGCGTTTCACCAACAGGCCATCCTTCGTTTAGCCGCGAGCCGCAGGCGAGCGCTGTCGCGCTCCCCTTCGGGTCGCGGCTAAACACAACACTCACTTCTTCCCTTCGGGCTTGCCGCCCGTCCCTTGATTAAAGATTTCATCCACCCTTTCATCGTAGAGCTTCTTGACCGTCTCGTATTGCTCCGTCTCGCTCTTCTCGATCTCGACGAGAATCTTGATGACGGTATTGATGTCGGTCATTTTCTGCATGGAGGCGAGGATCTTCTCCAGCGCCCGCGTCAGCGCCAACATCTGCTCCTTGGCGTCCTTGCCGGCCGTGCGCGACGGCTCGATCTCCTTGCTGTCCAGGGCTGTGCGGAAACTTGGCCACGGCATCGCGCGTGTCCTCGAAGGTGCGTCGATGCGTTCCAGCGGATCGACGATGGTTTTCTCGACGCGGCTGAGGAAGCGTTCGCTGACCTGATTGGCCTTCATCTCGCGGAGGATGCGGGCATAATCGCCGTGTAACCTCACGAGCGGTGCCTTGCGCCTTCTCCAGCACTTCCAGTACCTGATCGGTGCGGGCGCTCATCGCTCCCAGCTCGTCCACCTTGACGGCGGAGCTGGACAGATCGAGATTGACCTGCGCCAGCTTGTTCTGCGTGTCCAGCAAGCTCTGATAGCGCTCGTCGAGCTTGCCGTACAGCTGTCTCTTCCTCCTTGGCGATCTCCGTCAGCAGTTCGTTCTCGGAGACGAGGAAGAAGGTGAACTTCTCCTCGCTGACCTTCAAGTGCGGCTGCGGCCGACCGTCCTTGGTCTTATCGCTGTCGAGATCGTTATCGACGGCTTCCAGCCACAGCTGCATCTGATAGCGCGGCTGCGGGCGGGACGGATCGGTCATCTTGAGGCTGGGGTTGGTCTTCCATAGCGGCAGATCGGAGTCCAGCGGATCGAGTTCCGGCCTGCGTCCAATCGTCGGCCTTGAGCGAGAAATGGTGCGACAGTTGGCGATAGGGCAAGCGTCTTCGCCTTTGGCCAATTCCTGGCGCACCGTATCGGGATGCTGCACGGCGTCCTCCGGGCGATTGTCCAGTGCCCTCTTGAAACTGGGCAGCGCGTAGTGTTCGACCGGCCCTTCTTGTGCTTTATGTTCGGTCTGCGCCGACAGCTGGAGCAGATAAGCCAGATCGGTCAATCCGGGCAGTGGTCCTTGAGAGGCGGGCGTCATGCTGGCGCCGCCGAGCAGCGGCCAGGCGGCGCGGCGATTGAGCCGGCCCGTCTCCAGATGACGAGATCGTGTAAGCGTAGCGCACCTCGTTCAGTCCGTGGTCGTCGTCCACCTCGGCCAGGAAGGGAATGCGCGCGGTGATGGTCGCCATGTAGCCGCCCTGCACTTTGCGGACGATCTTGTCGGGAGCGAACTCGCGGATCTTCGGCGGAGCATCCTCCGAGGGGATGATGACGATCTGCCGCTGGCCGGTCACGCCGTCGGTATCGACGAAGCGGAAGAGGAAATTCTGCTCGAAGCGGATGTTGTCGAAGCGCATGCTGAAGGTGCGCGGATCGAGCATCTTCGGCGCTGCGCCGGTGATAGGCATACCGGCCTTCTGCAAGCGATGCGGCACAATCTCCACCGAGGCGAGATCCTTGCTGGCCGTCGCCGTCAAGGTGAGATTGCTGCCGGCCGGCACGTCGATGCGCGACACTTCGCCGCCTTGCAGCGACACTTGCGCCGGCTCGAAATGCTGTTTTTTGCCGCTTAGCTCGGCTGGATCGCCGTCGCGGCCGCAGTCGATAGTATAGATACGCCGGCCGTTCTTCCTCGCGCAGCAACGTCTCCAGCATCGGCGGATCGACGACGACGACCTTGCGCGACGCCGTGTAATAATCGAGACCCTGCACGGTGAAGGCGACCGATCTCCTTGAGGTCGCCGAATTGGCCGGTGTACTCGTTGTCGGCCAAACGCTGCATGGTCGTTTGGCTATTGGTGGTGTTGCCCTTGTAAACCAGCAGCACCTCTTCGGGGATGGTCAGCTTGCGCAGCGTTCGGCTCATCGCCGGATCGGTGCCTCGGCCGTCGAGTTGATCGAGGACGTTGCGCATGCCTTCTTGCGTCTCGGCGGCCAACGTCTTGTGCGTCTCGGTTTTGTCGAGGTTCAATTCGATCTCGTCGAGAGTGAGGCCGGCGGCCAGATCGCGCACCTTCCAATCGGCCGGCAGCGCGATGTCGGGCACGGAGGCACCGAGCAATTGCGGCGTCAGATCGAACCAGGACAGGGCGCGCCAGCCCTCGGCCGGCTTCTTGTGGAACTGCTCGACCAGTTGATTTTGCTCGTCGCCGTCGATGCCGCGCGCGGACAGCCAAGCGCGATAGGACTTCGACGGCGTGTTTCGTCGGTGCGCCGGCGATGACGTACTTCAAGGCGCGGACGCGGATGGTCGGGCCGCGATCGCCTTTGCCGATGCGATACTCGCCGCTAGCGGGAGCGTCCAGATATTCCAGGTGAGCCTGGCGCGGCCAGATGACGTCCTGCAAGAGGATGTTGCGCTCAAACCAGATGGCGGCGACATCGTGAAACTGCGTGAAACCGGCCGTGGTGAAACCGTGGCCGCCGAGGGCGTTGGCCGTGCAGAAGAGTCCGCCGGCCGTGAGATAACCGCCGAACATCAACAAACCGATGAGCGATGCCGCGCCGCAGCAGACGATCCCAATCGAAGACTTCCTTGATCTTCAATTGCTCGACGCGCTGAGCGGCTTCGTGAATGGTTTCCTGCACCATGGCCGGCGAATAACCGATGTCGGCGGCCTTGCGCGGATCGGCCAACTCGACGGCGGTGATGAGTCGATCGCCGAGGATCTGCGGATAGCGCCGTTCGAGCACCAGCGCCAGGGTCGCATCGCGGAACTCGCGGAACAGCCGCGTCAACACCGTCAGCGCCACCGCCGCCAACAAGCCGGACAACAGCACCACGAGAACGCCGCAGCGAGCGCCCCAGGCCGTCTCCTGCACCCAATCGAAGTGGAACAGCCGAAAGATGCCGTAATCGAGAATCAATCCGATCCAGAACCACAGCGCGAGATACAGTCCCACGACGGCGGCGCCTTCGAGGCTGACGTATATGCGGATGAAGCGGCGCAGCCGCTCCAGCGGACTGCGCACGCGCTGATTCGCCTCAGACAAATTGCGCGAACGAACCGGAGTTGTGATGGAGGCCATATGCGGTATCCCGAATCTTTGCCAGCCTGCAGCGCCAGCAAGGGATGCCCTTGCTGGCGCTGCGGGCTGGCTTATTCATCATGCCAAACGCAACAGTTTGCGCGTCAACCATTCCAGCGATAACAGGCCGACAACGGCCACCAACACATACGACATTGTAACGGGCTGATAAGGCGCCTCGCGGTTCCATACCACGAAGCCATCGTCCCACAGATCCTGAATCGGTCCGCGATTGCGCAGCGTCTGCACGTCCGGACGCATGCACGTTGGGATCAAATGGGCGTTTTTCAAATCGAAGTACAAATGCAGCTTGTCGTCCGGGTTCTCATTTTGCGGCGCGCCTTCCATCTTGGGACGCTGCAAACGGCGTTTCAGTTCCTGACGCTCGGCATCGCCCATGCGGCCGAGTACGTCGTCGGCCTCGCTGGCCAACTGATACATCGTCTGAAAGTCCGGCCGCGTGTTGTCCATCTCCGGGTTCGCTTCCTTGACGCTGAAACGCTGCGTCAGCGTATCGCCGGTTTCCGGGCTTTTCACCGTCAGCGTGTAATCGCCGGCGGCGCGGACCTGGAAGCGTCCGCTGAACCAACCTTCGCCGTTGGGCTTGGCCTTCATCTCGAACGGCTTGGGCACGACTGTATCGGGTAGACCCGGCGGCGGCGTCAGTTTGACCGTCGGCACTTTCGGACCCGGCGCCAACGGCTCGCCGTCCTTGCCCTCGAACTTGCCCTCGAACTCGATCGGCTTGTTGGCGATGTGCGTCGATCCCATGTACAGCCGAATGCGCTTGCTGACTCGGCTCATGTTGTTCGAGCCGGCATAGCGGAGCAATTTAGTCCAAAATCGCTCGTGATAAGGCACGCTGTAACTGCGCAGACGCCAGATTTCGCCGGAGCCGAGCCAAACGACGCGGCGATTGCTGCTCGGCGACGTCGTCACGATGTACGGTTGCAGCGAATTATCCTTGAGCTTGCTTTTCGGATCGGTGAAGCGGGCGACGACCACGGCGGTCGTCTTGGCCTTTTCGACCGGATAGTAGCTGTAGAAACCGTGAGCAACGGCGCCGCCTTTCTTGCCGTCCTTGCCGTAGAAGAAATCGTCCCAGTCGGTGAGGAACTTGGTCTCCTCGCTCTCATCGAGCTTGAGGAACTCCATGTCCGGCGTGGCGCCCGTGAAGTCGAGCGGCCAGGGGTCGTTGGTGCCGCGGTCGAAATCGGAAATGCGAATGTCGCTGAGAACCACGGGATAGAGATCGAGAATCGGCTTGAGCTTGTCCTTCATCGACTTGGGCCGGGCCAACTCCAGCGTGTTGATCGGCCCGCCGACGGCGATCAATCCGCCGCCGTTCTCGACCCAGCGTCCGACCATCTTCAACTGATTTTCGCTCAGCTGCGTCCAATCGGGATCGAAGGCGACGATGACATCGTACTGATCCAGCGCGTAGAGACTGTCTTCTTTGTCGGCGGCTTCGAGGCGCGTTGGGAAGGAGCCGAGAAGTCGTTCGGGCGGCACGTCCTGCACGATGCCGCCGCGCCGCTCGGTGACGCCGGGCGGCAACTGCATGTAAATCGATACCTCGGCGCGTTTCTTGTCCATCTCGCGGACGAGGATGGAGCGCAGGAACTGATAATCGCGCGTGGCGGCGCTGGTGAAAACCAGCACGCGCAACGGCCGTTTGATGACGCGCAGCACCGCCGGTTCGCTGACGTGGAACGGCGCGGCGAACGCTTCTTGAGCATCGCGCGGCACGCGCACGCGGAAACGCAACTCGCCTTCGCCGGTCTCGCTCAACTCCCACTTCTTGCCGGCGGCTTCCTTCGCTTCCAAATCGATGTGAGCGGCCTTTGCCAAAGCGAGAGCATCGATGGGAAATTCGACGGTGACGCGCGGCGGCGAACTGCGATCGAAACTGCACCGGCGCCGACGGCTCCAGCGACAGTTTCTTGGTATTCAGCGACAATTTAGCTCGTTTTTCGTCGGGATTGCTCGTGTTCACTTGCTCCGTCAGCGTCAGATCGAGATCGACATCCTTGCCGTTTTTGTCCTTTTTGGTGTGGGTGATGTCGAGGAACACCTTGATCGGTTTATCGGGCAGCCCTTCGCCTTGCAGTTCGACGACGGCGCGGAACTTATCTTCGGGCTGCACTTGTTCGGGCACGCGCAGATCGGCGATGTCGATTTTGACTTGCGGCCTTTCCTGGCCGACGCCGACGACGAAGATGGGAATGCGCGCCGACTTGGCTCGCGTCTCGATGTCGGCGAACATTTTCGGCGAGCCTTCGGTGCTGCGGCCATCGGTGACGATGACGATGCCCTGCACACGGCCATTCAGTTCGCGGTTGACCAGCGACAGCGCCGCGCTGCCGAGATTGGTGCCGCTGAAAAAGCCGGCATCGCCGAGTTTCTTCGTCATCTCGTCGAGCTTTTGCAGACGCGCTCGCTTCTCTTCGCTCCATTCGGGAGGCGGTTCGACCTTGGTTCCGGGGTTGAGCCAGGCTTGCAGATATTCGCTCGGCAGCGGCTTCGCTTCGGGCGGCTCCGATGTTGCGGTCGGCGTTGCGCGTGTACTCTTCCCATTCTTCGCGCGTCCAATTGCGGCCGTCCTTGAAGAGCATGTAATTTTCATCGAGGCGGCTGGCGAAGCGGAACAGCGTCACCGGATTTTTCGCTTCCAGGTCGGTGAGGAATTTGTTGTTATCCTTCGTCAGAAAGGCGAGAACTTTGTCTTGCCGCGTTTGCAGTTTCTCGTCGCCCTTGCCGGTGGGAATGTCGTCGATCACTTTCGTCAAGCTCGGCGAGGTATCGACGAGGACGAGCACCTTGCCCATGACGCGCGTTTCTTCCCAGGTCTGCTTGGCGGGCAGCAGGAAGACGCCGGCCAGTATCGCATAGACGCAAGCGCGGAGCAGACCGAGGAAGATGGCCCACCACGGCCCGACGCCGCGGCTGTCCTTGACGTACATCCAGCCGATGTAGAGGAAGCCGGCTCACGAGAACCATGCCGAGAATCACCAGCCACAGCCAGCCGGGAAAATCGTGGCCGCGCACCGTCAACGGCTCGCTCAGACGCCGCCAAACGAGTTCTTGATAGGTCGAAGTATTGTTGGCTTCGTTCATGGTCAATCCTTTCCTCGTTGCCCAGCGCGGGGTTAACGTCCCGTGGCAACCGGAGCTATATGCCCGCTCGCCGTGCGGCGGCTCGCGGCGGCGCCGCCGGCAGCGCTTCGTTGCCTTTCAGATGAAAACTCAAGTGAACGGCCAGCGCCTGCTCCACCACGAGAATGACCAAGAAAAACAAATACAACCACGGCGATTCCGAGGCATCGGGCATCTTGTTCTTGTACGCTTCGTAGGTGTCGCCGGGCGAGCGCAGCAGAATCGTGCCGGCGCGGTTGTCGCGGGCATGCGGATGCTCCAGCCGGTCGCGCGCCGCCCGCCGCAGATCGCTCTCCTTGGCGGCGTCGAGGTTGAAAGCGAAGGAGCGCAACTCCGCCTGCTCGATGGCTTCCTTGCTGTTGGGATAGAACTCGAAGGTGTAAACGCCCGGCTCGCGCGTATCGCGGAAGTCCAGCATCAGCATGTTGTCTTTCATCGGCAGCGTTTGTTCGGGATACTCGATCGGCTTGATTTCCTCTTCGAGCTTGCTTGTATTCAGATCGCGCTGCGGCACGAACTTCATTTTCATCTTCGGCTGATAGCGGCCGGTGTCGAGTTCCACCTTGACGGTTTCGCCGACGATACGATTCAAGTCGTCGCCGGAGCTGATGAGCCAACGCTGCAAATCCATGAGGAACGGCGTGTAGCTCCACGATGCCAGGCCGTTGCCCCAGTCGTTCCAATGCGTCGCCGTGCCGGCGCTGGTCAGCACGGCGCAGACGCGGCCCTTGCCGTAGCGGCGGGCGACGACGAGCGGATCGCCGAACTCGATGGTCGTGCGATATTCGTCCAATTCCGCCGCCAGCGCTTTCATCTTCGGATGCGCCCAGAGGATTTCCATGTCCGGCCGGCGCGGATCGTTCTCGGCGCCGTGATCGTGCCGCAGCGCGTCGATGACGCGCACCACGTTGGAGAGATACGGCTTGGTCAAGGCGTTGCGGATCAACGTCTGATAGCCTTCGGCCGGTTCGAGGTAGCGCGTGAATGCTTCCGGCTCCTCGACGGCGAGTTGCCGCGTTTGCTCGACCAGCTTGCGGCCCAATTCGACGGCGTGGCTTCGGTAGCCGGGATCGTCGGTTGTCTTGTTATTGGGCAGAACGATCAATTCCTCGGCACGGATGCCGCTGACGGGTTCCGGATCCCAGCGCGAACGCGGCAGCGCCTTGATAGTAGCGATCGATGCCCAAGAAACGAAGTCCCGTGCGGTATTCCGCCAAAGTCTTGACGGCGTCGTGCTTGGAATCGCGGAAGAGCAATTTCGGCTGCTCGTCGAAGAAGCGCCGATCCTTCGACTTCTCCTCGCGCTCCTCCGGCGTCAACAGGCCGTCGGGGTTGAGCGGATCGTACGGCTTTACCGCTCGATCAAGAGCGGAAATAGGCCATTGTATTTCTTGAACAGAACATCGTTGTAAAAGGCCGGCCGAACCTTCTCGCCGAGGAAATAGACAGGCTGCCGCCGTGCTGGACGTATTCCTGGATCTTGTGCAGCATCTTCTCGTCCTTGATCTCGCCGACATTGAGGAAGAGGACAGTCGGATACAGTTCGAGGTTGATCTTGCCGAGATCGTCCACCTTGCAGCGTTCGATCTCATAGGAGCGCGCGGCATTGTAAGCGGCGCGCAGGTGTTTCAAATCGCCGCCGTCGAGATCGGGATCTTGGCCGCTGCCGTCCACCACGAGCGTCGGCACCTGCTTGCGGATCTCGACGACCATGTCGCGGACGTTGTCCGCTTGCAGGCCGGCCTCTTCCGGCTCCAGTTCCGCCGTCACCTGCACGTATTCCCGATCGAGGCGGCGCTTGCGTTCTCGATCTTCCGGCAGATCGCTGGGACCGATCGGCAGCGATGGCCTTTTCTTGGCGAAGATGAGCGTGAATTTCTCGGTCACGCTGTCATCGGCGGGAATACGGTCGATGGGCCGCGAACCGGCGAAGCCCTTCTTCCGTCGCCGTCCACCTTGATGTGCAGGAACGTCTTCTTGTCGCTGGAACTGTAATTGCGGATGGTGACGCTGAACTCGGTCTCGACGCCCTCGGCGACGACGCGCGCCTCGGAGTGCAGATCGGTGATGGCCAAATTATCGTGATGCAGAGCCACCTGCCGCGTCGTTCCCCGGTACGGATGGGCCGTATCGATCAGGCTCAGGTGAACGCCGGATTCGACCAGTTTCTCGACGGCCTTGCTCAAATCCTCGGCGCCGGGACCGCTCCAGTCCACATCGCGGAAATCGCCGACCAAGTGCAGGATCTTCTGTCCTTGCTGAACATCGTTGAACAACTTCTGCGCCTTGTCGACGCCCTCAATGGGATCGACGTGCAGGGCCGACGGCTTCAGATCGCGCAGCTTCTCATCGATGGCGTCGCCGGAGTGGTCGTTGAGACGCTGATCGAACAGCACGGTATCGAGATCGGACAGTTTATAAATGCGCATCTGTTGATGCGTTGGCGCCTGGGCGGCGCTGTGGGCCAATAGTTTAATTTGCTCGCGGGCAATCTCGAAGGAGTTGGTTTTCGGTCCTTTTTCGGCGAACTGATCGGCCATGCTGGGCGTGTCGTCGAGAATGACGACGTGCGTGGCGCCTTGTCCGGTCGGCATGGCGCCGACGAAGCGCGCGACCAGAAAGCCGGCCAACAGCACCAGCAAACAGCGCAGCGCCAGCAAAATCAGTTGTTCGATGATGAGTCGGCGGCGATTGCGTTTTTGCGATTTGAGCAAAAACTCCATCGCCGCCCAGCGAATGCGCTTGAAGCGCATGCGGTTGATGAGGTGGATGATGATCGGCGCGCTGACCAACAACCCGCCGGCGGCCATGTACCAAGGATGCAGAAAAAGTTCCATATCAGACAAACCTCAAAATTCACCACGGAACACACGGATAACACGGAAAAATAGAAAGATGATTTTTTCATTCTTTATTTCTTTTTTCCGTGTTTATCCGTGTGTTCCGTGGTGAATTTATTTTATACATGGCCGCGGCTGCGCACGGTCGTGGTGCGATCGGCCATGCGATGACTGAGGAATTTCGACAGCACCGCATCGAGATAATCGCCGGTGCGCACCAATTGATAATCGATTCCCAACCGCGTGCAGCCGCGCCGCACTTCGACCATGTATTCCTCCAGCGCTTCGAGGTATCCATCGCGCAGAGCGCGCGGATCGCACAGCAGATGCGGCATCTCCTCCATGCCCTCAAAGCGCGTCGTGCCGGCGAAGGGGAAATTCATCTCGTCGTCGTCGAGAACGTGGAAGGCGAGGATGTCGTGCCGCCGCTGGCACAGCATCTCCAACCCCTTGAGCAGCGGTTCGCGGTCAACCAGAAAATCGGAGACGAGGACGATCATGCCGCGCTGCGGAATGCTTTCGGTGACGCGGCGGAGGATGCGTTCGATGTCGGTTTTCTCGCGCGGCTTGCTGACGTGCATGGCGTTGCAGATGGCATCGATGTGCGTCACCTGGCTGCGCGACGGCACGATCTGCCGCACGTCCGAATCGAAGGTGATGGCGCCGACGGCGTCCTGCTGCCGCAGCAACAGATAAGCCAGACAAGCGCCGATGGTGCAGGCGTAGTTGTACTTGTTCAGTGCGCCGCGGCCGTAGTGCATCGATTCGCTGACATCGACGACCAAGCGTGCTGCGCAGATTCGTCTCCGCCTCGTATTGTTTGATATAAAAGCGATCCGTTTTGGACCAAACTTTCCAATCGAGATGGCGGATGTCGTCGCCGGGCGTGTATTCGCGGTGCTGTACGAACTCGATGGAGTGTCCGAACAGCGGACTTTTGTGCATGCCGGAGATGAACCCCTCGACGACTTGGCGGGCGCGCACGTCGAGCCGAGAGATTTTGGCGATGGTCGCGGGATGCAGAAAGCGGCGAGGATCGTCTTCTTTTACGGCCACGGATGTTACTCGCTCAAATATCCGTTTAGCCGCGAGCCGTAGGCGAGCGCGATAGCGCTCGCCTACGGCTCGCGGCTAAACGGCTGGTGTCGTCACGATGCGAAAATCTTCTTGAACCGCTCATCGCGGGTCAATTCGTTGTCCTTGGACGGCGTCTCCTCGATCAGCTTCTTGATGACCGTATCGGAGGTGATGCCTTCCGAAGCGGCGGTGAAGTTGGTGAGGATGCGATGCCGCAGCACCGGATAGGCCAGCGCCTGAATGTCCTCGGTCTGAACGTGAACGCGGCCATGCAGCAGCGAGCGCGCCTTGCCGCCGAGAATGAGATACTGCACGGCACGCGGGCCGGCGCCCCACGACAGCCATTCGCGGATGAACTTCGGCACGCCCGGCTCGCCGACGCGCGTCTGCCGCACCAGCGCCAACGTGTAACGGATGACGTGATCGCTGACCGGCACCTTGCGAACCAGATTTTGCAGTTCCAGAATCTGCTCGCCGCCCAGCACAGCGGCGATGTCGTCGTTTTGCAGCGACGTGGTGCGCCGCGCGATCTCGAACTCTTCGTCGAACTTCGGATAGCGCACGAACACCTTGAACATGAAGCGATCCTGCTGCGCTTCCGGCAGCGGATAGGTGCCTTCCTGTTCGATGGGGTTCTGCGTCGCCAAGACGAAGAACGGCGCTTCGAGCCGATGACGGACGCGGCCGACGGTGACTTGCCGCTCCTGCATGGCTTCGAGCAGAGCGGCTTGGGTTTTCGGCGGCGTGCGGTTGATCTCGTCGGCGAGAATGACGTTGGCGAACAGCGGGCCGCTGATGAATTTGAATTCGCGCTGGCCGGTCGAGCGGTTCTCCTCGATGACCTCGGTGCCGGTGATGTCCGCCGGCATCAAGTCGGGCGTGAACTGGATACGGCTGAAGGCCAGTGACAGCGAGCGCGACAACGTCGAGATCATCAACGTCTTGGCCAAGCCGGGCACGCCTTCGAGGATGCAGTGCCCTTTGCTAAACAGCGCGATGAGCAGTTCCTCGATGACCTCATCTTGGCCGACGATGATGCGGCTCAGCTGTTTCTTGATATTGTCGAAGGCGTCGCGCAGACGGCGGACGGCTTCCATGTCATCTTGGCCCATTTCGACCGGCGCGTTTGAGGAGCCTTGGTTGCTCGCCAGGGAAGGAGTGTAAGACGGATCGCTCATACGGATCTCTTCAGGTGGTTAAGTGATTAGCGATGCTTCCCGGAAGCGTCGCTAGGGAACCATTCCTCTTTATGACGATTGTAACGGCGATTCCTGACAGCCGGGGAAGAGGAGAAGCGCAGGCAGGTTGGAAATCATGTCGAATCCCTTCGTTTAGCGACGCTTCGCCGATTCGATCGGAGCCGCGATCATCGGGGAGCGGTTTGGCGTCCGCTCCCTGACGGTCGCGGTTCTGTTCTATCGGTTAGCTCAGCCCGGCGGCAAGGGCGGAGCGATTTCGCGGATGCGGGCGCGATCTAAAGCGGGTCGAATGGCCCGTGTGTCCGCGGCCTTTGGGCGGGACGCCGGCGCCGCGGCGGCCGGCTTCGGTTTTTTCTCATCGTCTGTCTTCGGAGAGTAAGTGATTTTCATACGCTGACTCAACAATTCAACGGTGTTGGCCCGCCGATCGACGCGCACGCCGAAAATGTTCGTCATCGTGTTCGCCGGGAACGACTCGCTGAAAACCGTCCGGGCGTCGCGCTTTTGGATGCTCAACATCGCGATCCCCCAAGCTCCCGCTATCCGCATTCCCGGTCTTGCTATCGGCCCCCCGAAACCCCCGTTGGGTGGCTGCGCAGAGTGCGCCGTGAAGAAAAGGAGCGGCAGATCCTCGAGCTGATCGAGGATCAAATGCTGGTCCTTGACATCAACATACCAAGCGTGTTCGCTGGTGCGCTGGTCAAAGGCGTGCAGATAGCCGTGAACCGGCACCGTCCGCATACCCAGCTGGGTCATGACGTTGCTGGGCGAAGCCATGCCCATCGCCGCGGCGCCGTTGTTCTCCGCCGATTGCGAGGCGAAATAGAAGTGGTTGCGGTCGGCCAGCAGATGAAAAGCGTGGACGTTCTTCAGTTGCGTAGTCGGATCGCTGAGCTGGCCGCTCATCACTTCTTTGCGCGCCGCAGATCGATGACGTGGACCTTGCCGTCCGGCTCGACGATGCCGGCGAGCGTCGCATCCTCACTTTTGGCCACGAAAGAGCGAGCGGCGTAGTTCTGCATCCACACGTCCTGTCCGGTCGCCGCGTCGTACAGACGAACCACCACGCCCTTGCCGGGGAGGGAGTCGGAGAGCAGCAAATAGCGGCCGAACACTTGCAGCCGTTTGGCGAACAGCGCGGCGAAGTCGGGCGCTGTTGTGACGCTGATGCCGTCGGCGGCGCGGAAGACGCGCGTCGAGTGCGGCGGGTTCTGATTGTCCAGTTCGACGACGAAGACGTAATCCTCATCGGAGAAGAGATAGTTGCGCGAGTTGACATCCATGCGCGACCACAACGTCCGGCCGGTCAGCGGATCGAGCGCGCTGAGCCGATCCACCGACTGCACGCAGATGGTCTGCCCCTGGAAGGGACCGACCTGACCGAGCCGCTGCGCCCAGTTATCGTTGTAGGTCACCAGCACGCTGCCGTCGCGCGGATCGACCAGAGGAGGAGTCATCTGCGGATTCCAAGTCGGTCCACGTCCGGAGCGATCGGCGTGCAAGGGGCCGGCTCCTTCCGAGAGGTTCTTTTCCCACAACACCCGATGGTTGACCGGATCGATGCCGAAGACGCGATGACCGAGCGGCAGCACGATGAGATGCCCCACGGTGGAATAGGGAAAACGCGCATTGGGATGATTGTTGGGATTAATCATCATGCCCGGCATGCCTGGCCTCATGACGGTCGTCTGCTGTCCCAGCACGGAGTTGGCCAGCGCCTTGAACGCTGTTTCCGTCAACTTCGCCGACCACACTTCCTTGGGGTTCTGATTGTCGTCCTCCAGGTTGCGATCCAGGAGCGTGAAACGGTGGCCGTTAAAGTTCAAACCGACAATGTGATGGCGGAAGTAGGGCAGATTCTCGCCGCTATGCTCGAACTGGAAGAGTTCGCCTCCGCCGGGCATCGGATAATCGCCGGACTGTTTTTTGGCGTCGAACTTCTTGACGGCGCCGAGTGGCTGTGGGTCGTCCAAGTAGGGGAGCAAACGCTTGTCGGTGGCCGCGTCGTCGTCGTAAATCTCTCGTCCGGTTTTGCCGTCGCGGATGACGATGCGGGCGTACTCCTTGCCGAGCTTGCGATAGCAGTAGGCGGCATCTTCCAGCAGCCCCTTGCGCATGTACAACCGCGCCAGCGCCTCGGTGGCGCGGGCGGCCAATTCGGGACTGTGCCGGCCGGTGCGGAACTGATTCAGTTCCAACTCGGCCTCTAACAGCGGATGCTCTTCGCCGCTGTCCTTCTGGTCCATCAGCCGTTCGACCAGTTCCAGGCGCGCCTCCTTGCCGGCGTTGGACGCCGAGCCGAACATGCGCACGAACGCCCGCAGCTCGTCCAGATCGTTGGTCTGGCGGAGCTTGTCCCACTTGGCGGCGATGAGTTTTTCCAGCGGTTGGCGATGTTCCGGCTTGGCGTTGTTCATCATGGCGATGATGCGGCCGCGCGACCAGACATCGGGAGCGGCCTTGACCTGCCGATCATCGACGGCGGGCACCAATTCGGACTGTTTGCCGGCCTCCTTGGCGAACTGCTGATATTTCTCGAACGCTTCGACGAGCCGTCCCTGCTCCTCGCGGCCCTTGCCGACCAGCCAAAGGAACGTGGCGCGCCGCCGCCGCTGCTCGGCTTCCAGCTTGCCGCGCTCCGCCTCCGATGCGGCGTCGAGATCGATCTTGCACAGATCCTCGTATTCCTTGAGGTACTTCTCGGCGTCGTTGAAATGATCGGCGATGTAGGCCGTCAGCGTATCGTACAGCTTGGCGCGGGCCTTGGCGCGCGTTTCCTTGTTGGGCTTGTTCTTGAGAGCGGTACTCAGATCCTCGATGGCGCCGGCCAAATCGCCCTTGTCCAGACGCAGATCGCCGCGCTCCGTCAAGCCGATCGGATCGTTAGGATTCTTGGCAATCAGGTCGTCCATCTCGGCGATCTTGACCTTGAGCTGCGGATAGGCGATGAGTTTGTCCGGCGTCAGGGAAACGACCTTGCCCTCGGCGAAGAGCAGGTTGCCGGGCACGTCCAATTGGCCGTCTTCGTTGCGGCGCGCCTTGCTGCTGGAAACGATCTTGCCGTACACCATGTCGATGCCGACGATTTGCGGATCTTTGCCCTTGGTGGCTTCCTTGAGCGGCAGATAGTAGACGTTGTCGCTGCCGATGCCCTGGCCGGACGGAGTACCCACCTCCAGCGTCCACAGTGTCTCGCCGGTGGCCAAGCTCAGGCCGCGCACGCTCTTCTTGCCGACGATCAGCACTTTGCCGTTGTAGACGTTGCCTAGGTACAGGTCGTCGTCGAGCTTCGGCCTGCGCCAGACGGGCGAGCCGTCGCGCAGGTTGACGCAGTGCAACGATTGCGCGTCGGGAGCGGTGAAGACGACTTTGCCGTCGGAGATGACCGGCGCGGAAACCTTCCACTGGTGATTCTGATGGGAGAGGATCGGGTGGGGTTGGCCGTCGGGTCCAATCTGAAAACCGGGGGGCGGCCATTGACGGAAGCGTCCGTTGCCCATCGCCGGCTGCGGCGCGGCATCGCTCTTATCGCGGTAGGGATAGGCCCAGACCAAGCTGTTTTCCAGGAGATTGACGCCGAAGACGGCGCCGGCGTTGGTCGGACAAACGAGGATGCCTTCGCCGTAGGACAGGTGCGCGCGCCCAGGTGCGGCGCAGCGCGTCGCTCTGCATCTTCTCCTGCGTCAAACCTAGTGTCTGCGTGGAGACGATGGCGCCTTGGACGTTGCGGTTATCCTTGGCCAATACGGCGGGATCGAGGCAGATGAGGCGGATTTCCTGCTGCTTCTCGGCCAACAAGTAGAGTTTGCCGGCCAACGGCAGCGGCGGTCCCAGGAAATAGTAATCGCGCAGCGGATCTTTCTCTTCTTCGCCCAAGGCCCAACTCAGCGCGCCGTTGCGTCGCCAGGCTGAAGGCGAGCAGGCGGTTATGGGAGATGGCGTCCTCGATGTCTTTGTCGAGAGTGACGTTGTTATTCATCCCTCCGGGGAAGACCATGCCGTTATTGAAGTTCGCCTGCGGCAGCGGCGGGATGGCGAGATCCTCGACGGAGTAAACAAATTGGCCATCGGTGCTGAGCGTGCCGACCGTGGAGTTCTCGAAGAGGATTTGCGGATGCTGGTTCTGGTTGATGTAGTAGTCCAACCACTGAGCTGCCGCCGACTGCTTGGCGCCGGGCGAGTTGAGCATGCGCTGCAAGCTCCAGTTGGAAGGCGACGCCCAGGCGAGGCCGCCATTGCGCAGATCGACGGCCATGACGCCAAAGTAATTCTTGTAGATGAGCAGAGGAATCTTTTCCTCGCCCTTGCGGATGGTCAGGCTGATGGGGGCGAAGGCGGCGATGATCGGCTGATTCTTCGTTTCCAAAGCCCTCTTGGCCGCTTCGATCCGGCTGTGCGCCGCCTCGGAGGAATCCTTGTCGTAGAGCATCGACGTATGCCATTGCCGCACCATGAAGGCGGGTCCGCCGATCAGCTGATTGCCGCGGCTGGCGGTGGCGCGATAGAGCAGCGAATCGGCGGCGTTCTGCTCGAAGCGCGTGCGATCCAGCTTGGCGACGTGTTCTTCCAGTTCCTCGACGGGGATGGCCTGCTCGCCGAACTGCACTTCGCGCGTGCGGGCGCGGAGCATCTTCCAGAGTTCTTTTTCGCCGAACACGTTGGTGGACGTGACGGTGTTCTGACCGGTCGAGGACGGCGGCGCCAGGTGAGCGGCCCACGCCGCCTTGGCGAGCAGTGTGGGCGGCGTCTTCTCTTCGCCCAGACGGTTGATGAGCTTGCTGTAGCACAGCAGGGCGGGCATGTATTCGCCGCGATCGAATTTGTAATCGCCCAGCAGCTTGATGGCCTCGGCGCCGGCGTCGGTGTGGGCGTACTTCTTCATGATGTCGTTGAGTAGGCCGGGATCGCCGTTGTTCTTGGCTTTCTTGAGCAGATCGGCGGCCTTGGCGCCGAACTTCGACTTGTAGAAATCCAGACCGGCCGCGGGCAGCGTGCCGATCAGCCGATCCGATTCCTGCTTGGCACTGACCCAGACGAACACGTCGCTGCCCTCGGCGTTCTTACGCTTGAGGCGAACGAAAACGTCCTCGTCGATTTCCAGCAGTTTCTGCAAGCGTTCGACGGCGGTGGCCCAATCTTCATCGCCGATGTAATCGATGGCCGCTTCGATCTGTTTGCCGCGACCCTTTTCGTCTTTGACGAGGTGGATGCCGTTGTTGAGGAAGCCATCGGGGTTGACGGCAGGAGCCGGCAGCGCCCGGTGCCGGAAAGGGCGCAATGGCGCCTGCGGCCGGCGGGGCGGGCGGCGCTTTGCCTGGGGCTCCGAACTGAGCATGGCCTCGATCCAGCCAGTAGGCGGAGACGGCCGCGATCAGCGCCAGCACAACGATGGAGGTTCGGCGTGCATTCCACGACATGGCGTGATTCTCCCTGCTTGCTCTATTTCGGCCACGGCGTCGCCGTCGCGGCAAAAAACTTCCAGCGGATTGTCTCACAGCTTGCCGTAGGAGGGCAAGCGTAATCCCCTTCATCTTAGACGAATCGGGTCGCGTTGGCGTTGTCATATTCCGTTCCAACGCCGCGACACCCCCAAGAAGGGACGATCCGGGGGAGCGGAATTAACAAAACCCGTTTAGCCGCGACCCGCTGGGGAGCGCTGTCGCGCTCCCCGGCGGGTCGTGGCTAACCATTAAACCGCATGAGGTGTACAATCGTTGTTATCGTTATCCTCGGAGTTTTGTCGATGTCTCAGTCTCTCCCACTTCTGCCAAACAATTCGCGCGGCGAAGGCCGGCCCGTCCGCCGCCGCACGCGCACTTTCTGTCCCAATTACCTGTCGTTCGCCGGAACCTATCAGTGCAATCTGACCTGTCCGCACTGCTGCGTGCCCATCGAATGGCCGGATCGTCTCGACATCGCCGCCGCGCTGCGTTTTCTCGAAGATGCGCATAGGGAAGGCGTCGCCGTCCTCGGTTTCACCGGCGGCGAACCGTTTCTCTACGCGGAGTTCCTCTTCGCCTTGTGCCGTCGCGGCGTCGAGTTGGGTTTTCGTTTCGACAAGATCATGAGCAACGGCGTCTGGCACGACGATGCCGCCCATCTGGAGCGTGTGCTGGGCGAACTGGCGGCGACGGGCTACAGCGGCAAACTCGGTCTGAGCGTCGATAAGTTCCACGGCATGCACACCGCTAAAGCCGCCGAGTTTTGCCGCATCGCCCGGCGCGTCTTCCACGCGCGATAACGTCGTCTCGCTGTCCTACGCCAGCCGCCGGCCCGATGCCGGCCTGGAGCCGGTACACGATCTGGCCCGCGAACTGAATGCCGTTGTCGAATGGTCCGACGTGCTGCGCCGTTATCTCTTGGTATCCGACGAACTGACGATGACGCTGAACTGGAATCATCTGGCGCCGGTGGAGCGCGCCGAACATTTCACCGGCGCGTGGGATGGCGAATGGTTCGCGGAGGATTACTGCGAAGGTCCAGGGCAAGCGTTGATCGTGACGCCCAAGGGCGAGGTCAAACCGTGCTGCGGTTTCGCTTCGGATCTCGATCAGTTGACGATCGGCAACATCTACCGCGACAGTGTGCGCCGCATCATCCGCCGCGCGCGGCGGCATCCGTATGTCGGCAAGGTGTTCCGCGAAGGACTGACGGCGATCCGCGACGAGATTCTGGCGCGCGATCCGCACGCGCTGCCGGGAGCGACGAGCAATCATTGTTATTTCTGTTGGTACGTGCTGACGCGCGGCCTGGCGTTAGGCGTCGAGAGCGGCGGCAGTCCGTGGCAGGAGATCAAGGACGGGAAGATTGCGCTGACGTTGGTGTGAGGAGGACCGGCGGACCTCCCCACTGTTGATAATGTTTATCGATGGCCTGGCTTGCTTGTGGAATTGTTCGTTCTGCTGTAAAATAAGGATGATTTAAGTGTTTCCGCCGCCGTACTGCCCGCAAAGCACTCATCCGCCGAGGAGTCTTGATGTCCCGCAAACCCGCCAAGTCCGATCGCAAACCGCAAAAAACGGCGGTTGTCGCCTTCAAAGTCGAAAGCGAATTGGCCGAATTGCTCGATAAACTGCCAAACAAGAGCGATTTTATCCGTAGAGCCATCGCCGCCCAACTCGGCGTGGCCTGTCCGCTCTGCCACGGCAAGGGCGTCGTGCCGCGCGGCGTTCACGATCACTATGCTCCGCTGCTGACGCGCTTCAACTCGCGCAATTGCGAAGGCTGCGGCCATGAAATGCACGTGCCGCTCGATCCGGGTGATCTCGACGAGGAAACGCGGGCGCGGCTGGAACAATTCTTCCTGGGTGGCCCGCTGTTCTGCGACGGCTGCTACGACAAGATCCCTAGCTGCGACGATTGCGGCTGGCACATCAGTCCCGATCGTATCGACGAACATCATCGCAAGGCGCATCACGCCTGAGGAAACCGCTCACAACGGTAGCGTTTCCAGACGCGCCACAAGTTCCGTGAGACGGCGCGCGACGGCCGTTCGATCCGCGAATGGCCGTTGCTCCTCGTACAGCCAGCGCAACCAGTTCGCCGCACCGACGACGATGCCGGTTTCATCGAGAGCGTGAGCCAATTCCTCTTCCACCGCCGTCAGCGGCGCGACCTGGCGATACGCTTGCAATCCTGTCTGCCAGCCGGCCGCATCGTCCCTCACCAAACTGCCGAGCATCCGCGCCACATCCACGGCGACATGATCGATCTTGACCGCGCCGTAGTCGATCAATCCCGTGAGTCGCTCGCCCTCAAAGAGCAGATGATCGTGCCACGGATCGCCCAGGCACGGTTGCAAGCGCGGATGGTAGTCGCGCCAGGGTTGTAAACGGCGAGAAACCCATTCGAGAGCGGCCGGCAGCTGGCTCCAGGCTCGTTCGGCGATTGGCCGCAAGGGATCGCTGCTGTCAGCGACAGCGAGAGGATGCCAGCCCGAACGTAAGAGGCGATGCCATTCGTCGAGAAACGTCAATCGTCGCCGCACGGCGGGACAGCCGGCGTCCGTACTCGGTACGCTCCGCCAGACCGTGTGCAGCTGAGCCAAGGCCGTGCAGGCGGCCTCCAGGCGCGGGGAGGAGGGATGGTCGTGAAAGTCCGGCCGTCCCGGCAGCCATTCGCTCAACTCCCACAACTGGCCGGCGTGTTCGACGGCGGAGGCACCCTCAAGTGTAGACAAGATAGTGGGAACGAAGAACAGACTGCTCTGACGAGCCAGTGTCATCAGGTGATGGCGGAAGAGAAGTTGCGGCCAAGTTTCATGAGGAGGCCAAGCGCGCAGGCAGAGCGATCCAGCGCGGCCGTCAATGCGCCAGATTGCGGCCCCGCTGAAACCGCCGTGATTGCCCAGCGGTGTCAACGCTCCCTGCCGGCAGAACGGCGGATAATGAGCCCGAACGGCGGCAACGACATCGGGGGACGGCATAAACATCATCTAGTCCCCGGCTTGCCGGGATATGCGATCTCTCCTCGCAAGCTGGGGCCATTATCGATTTGTTACGGTTGCACTTGCGCCACTCCCTGCGCCGGCATATCCGTCAGACGCGGCACGGCGGCCTGCACTGCCTGCTTGAGCGGCGCCGGATACACGCCGATGCCCAGGTCAGCACGGCACACAGCCACACGCCAACCAGCGCCGGCCACGATCGCTGTCCCTTGGCGGCGACTATCGCGGCGGACGGCGGCGGTTCGCGCAGATACATGACAGCGGCGATGCGCAAATAATACCAGCCGCCGATGGCCGCATTGAGAGCCGCCAGCACCGTCAA
The DNA here is from genome assembly GCA_963835245.1 of uncultured Planctomycetota bacterium. Lineage (GTDB taxonomy): Bacteria > Planctomycetota > Planctomycetia > Gemmatales > Gemmataceae > JAJPHU01. Next base: position 2,187,030 of record CAWIEZ010000004.1, on the reverse strand, counting down.
GGAGATGAACAGCGTCTGTTGATCGGGCGGCCAGATCGATGGTTGCGGACCTGGAGGTACGTCCAGCGCTCCGGCAAATAGCAAAAACTTGCCCATGAAGCCGGCCGTCAGCGGAATGCCGATCAGACTGAACAAAAACAACACCATGACCAACGCCATCCCCGGCCGTGTGCGGCTGAGTCCGGCGAGATCGTCCATCGTCTCCGCACGCTGGCCGCTTGTACTCAGATATTGCAGGACGCCGAACGCGCCGAGCGTCATCGCCGCGTAGGTCACGAGGTAGAAGAATACGGCATCGACGCCATCGACCATCGCATCGGGGACGGCGAAGAGCCGCGGCGCCACGGCGAGGCCGATGAGCATGTAGCCGGCGTGGGCGACGCTGGAGTAGGCCAACAGCCGCCGCAGATTGTCTTGCAGCAGACCGAGGAGATTGCCCAGCGTCATCGTCACGGCGGCCATGATCCACAGCAGCACCGGCAGTTGATCGACCAGGATCGGCGGCGCCAACGTGGCCGAGAACACTTGATGCGATAGCGTCGGCAGCACGAAGCCGAGTACGCGGACGAGGGCGGCGAATCCGGCCACCTTGGGCACGAAAGCCAGGATGGCGGCGTTGGCCGTGGTCGTGCCCTGGTACACGTCGGGCGCGTAGAAGTGAAACGGCACCGCCGTCAGCCGGAAACCGAGTCCGGCCACTACCATAACCAGAGCGACCATACCCATTCCCATCAGCGGCGACGGTGCGGGATTCTCCATCGCTGTGGCCAATTGGCCGGCGCGGCGAAAAGCATCGGCCAAGCCCGGCAAATTGGTCGTGCCGGCCAAACCATACAGATAACTGAAACCGAACAGCGTCAGAGCCGACGAAAAGACACTCAGCAGAAAATATTTCATGGCCGCTTCCTGCGCCGGCGCATCGAGTCCGCCTTCCCGCTGCGTGCTGTTGCCGAGATAGAGGACTAAATAGGTCGGAATACTCGTCAACTCCAGGGCGAGAAAGAGCGTCACCAGTTCGTTGGCCGCGCCGCTCAGTCCCATACCGGCGGCCATGAGCAAAATGCAGGCGTGATAATCGGCGGCGCGATTCTCGGGCATGGCATCCCAGCAGAGCAAAACGAGAACGATGCCGCCGCAGATCGCCACGCCGCGGAGCAACAGCGCCAGCCGATCGAGCATCACCGGACTGGCGTAGCGCGCCGCGTCGGCGGCGCTGGCCGAATCGAAGTGTTGGAGCGGCTGCAACATCAGCGCCAGTCCCGCCGCCAGCAGCGCCGCCAGAGCCACGCCTCCCCACAGATGACGATGAGCGCGCCACGTCCCGCCGAGAAACAGTACACAGGCGGCCGCTCCCAGGATCATCTCCGGGATGAGATACGGAACATAGCCGGTCAAGGCTGTGACGAGATTGGCATTCACGTTATTCGATCTCTTCCTGGTTAGCCGCGATCCATAGGAAAGCGCGAGATACTCAAGCCGGCAGCACTACCACCCGGCAGCTAACGCAGCCGGTTCGCCCAGACAGGCGAACCGGCTGCGTTAGCTGCCGGGTGCAAGCCGTCCGCGTTCTCCTTCGGCTCGCGGTTTAACGAATCATTGCCCGCGCGTTTGCGCCGCGTCGGCGATGCCAGCCACCACTTGAATTTCCGGCCGCACCGTATCGAAGAACGGTTTGGGAAAAACGCCCAGCGCCAGACACAGAACCGCGATCGGCAACAATGCCGCCAATTCGCGGCCATTCAAATCGCCGATGATGCCGTGGCCATCGTGGTGCGGCTCCTTGAGGGGGCCGCAGAACACCTGACGAAACATGGTCAGCATGTACCAGGCGCCCAACAGCACGCCGCCGGCGCCCAGAGCTGGCCAACAGCGGTCCGCGCACCTGCGGGCCATCGAAATCGTACATGCCCGACAGCACCAGAAATTCGCCGAGGAAGCCGTTCAATCCCGGCAGACCAATGCTCGATAAGGTAATGAACATCATAAAGACCCCCAGTAGATGCAGGCGAGCGCCCATGCCGCCATAGTCGGCCATCTTGCGCGTATGATAGCGTTCGTAGAGCATGCCAACCAATAAGAACAACGCCGCCGGTGGATAGACCGTGATTTATCATCTGCAACAAACTGCCCGTCAGGCCGACTTCGTTGAGAGCGAACAGGCCGAGCATACAGTAGCCGAGATGGCTGACGCTGGAATAAGCGACCAATTTCTTGATGTCGTCCTGACCCAGCGAGCAAAAAGCGCCGTAGAGAATGCCGACGACGGCGAGGCTGCCGAGAACCGGCACGCCGAAACGCAAACTCGCATCGGGTGCGCAGCGGCACACACAGGCGCAGGAATCCATAAGTGCCGAGTTTGAGGAGAACGCCGGCCAACAACACACTGCCGGCCGTCGGCGCCTCGACGTGCGCCAGCGGCAGCCAAGTGTGCAGCGGCACCATCGGCACCTTGACGGCGAAACCAATCATCATGGCCACGAACACCCACAATTGCACGCGCCGCCAATAATCGAGCCGATCGCGCGCCGTTTGCAGGCTGTTTACTTCCATGTCCGCCGGCGCGTGTTCGAGTTGTTTGACATCATTGAACAATTGTCGATTGAGCAAATCGACTGCGGCCACCAATTCCGGGATGGCGAAGGTCAGACGCGGACTCTGGCTGGAGTCTCGTTCGCCTTCGATTTGCGGCACGACGAGAGCGACGCCAATGGCGCCTAGCAGCGTGAGAAGGCTGCCGGTAAGAGTGTAAATGAAGAATTTGCGCGCCGCATATTGTCGTTGCGGCCCGCCCCATATGCCGATGAGGAAAAACAACGGCACCAAGGTCAATTCAAAGAACACATAGAATAAAATAATGTCGAACGACGCGAACACGCCGGTCATTCCCAATTGCAATACGAACAACCAAGCGTGAAATTCATGGACGCGCTCCGTGATAGCCGTCCACGATACCAACACACTCGTCACCATCAACAGTGCAGTCAGCAGAATGAGCCAGACATTCAGGCCGTCGATGCCGACGTAGAATTGAATGGCGCTGTTGCCGGACAACGGCAGCAGATCCCAGTGGTGCGGTGCGGCGTCTCAGCTGTGGAACCAGGTACGAAACTAGGCTCGAACGTCCGTGGTCCCTTCGCCGTGAGGATGGGGGCCGTCTCGTGGACACGCGGGATGGCGAACTGAATGCTGATGATCGTCGCCAATAACAGACTGGCGAGCGTGCTGGCCAAGCTGATCCAGCGCACCGTGGAAGCGCGGCCGGGTCCGAGCAGGGCAGTTGCGATGGCCGTCACCAGCGGTAGCGCCAGCAGGAGGAGTAATAATTCCGGCATGATAATTCCAATCCAACTATCACAAGCGCGTCACCAGAGCGATCAAAAATACCGTCAGACCCAACACCATCGCCAGGGCGTAGAACTGAACCAAACCATTTTGCACCGGCCGAAAACGAAAACCACACCAACGCAACAGATAACCCGTCAGATCGACCAAACCATCCAGCACGTACAAATCGAAGATGCGTATGAACGCCGTGAATCCCGCCAGAGGTTTAAGGATGAACGAATCATACAGTTCATCGATGTGGAATTTATTCAGCGACAATTGATAAAGTCCCTGAGCGGCATTGGCCATCTTTCCGGGAAGATCGGGTTGGCGAACGTACATCAACCAGGCCGCGAGGATGCCGCCAATGGCCACGAGCGAACTGACGATCATCATGGCATAGTTCAACGCCTCCGTTTCGACATCCGGCAGTCGGGGCGTCCGGCCGACGAAATGCCCGAACAGATTCGTCGGCCCGACTGCGAAGCCGACGCCGACCGCGAAGACGGCCAAGATCATCAACGGCACGGTCATCACGGGCGGCGATTCCAGACGCGGCGTTTCGCCATGCCCGGCGTGGCCGTGATGATGCGCGAACGCTTCCGGGGGAATGCGCTCAGGCCCCAGAATGTCAAGAAGTAGGCGCGGAACGTGTAGAACGCCGTCAGGCCGGCGGTGATGAGGCCGACCAGCCAAAGAAGGAGGTAAATCATCCGGTACGCATCGGCATCGTGGCCGGCCTCCCAGGCGACATCGAGAATCTCGTCCTTGCTCCAGAAACCCGACAAGAGCGGGAAACCCGCCAGAGCCAGGGCGCCGCATAGAAACGTCCAATGGGTGATCGGCAACACGCGGCGCAGACCGCTGAACCGCCTCATGTCGATGACGTTGCCCATCGCGTGCATGACGCTGCCGGCGCTGAGAAGAGCAGCGCCTTGAAAAAGGCGTGAGTGAACAGATGGAATATCGCCGCGATGACGGCGAAGGCGACCAGCGAATGTTCCTTGGTGGCGACGCCGCAACCAACGGCGAGAAACATATAACCGAGTTGGCTCAGCGTCGAGTAAGCCAACAAGCGTTTGAGATCGTTCTGCGTCAAAGCGATGACGGCCGCGAAAATCGCCGTGAAACCGCCGAGGTCGGCGACGACGACTTGCGCATCGGGGGCGAGCATGAACAGCGGAGCACAGCGGGCGATGAGATAGACGCCGGCCGTCACCATCGTCGCCGCATGGATGAGAGCGCTGACCGGCGACGGTCCTTCCATGGCATCGGGCAGCCAGACGTGCAGCGGAAACTGCGCCGATTTGCCAACGGCGCCGCACAACAGCAACAGACACGCGGCCGTCAGCATGTCTCGATCGAGCGTGCCCGCCCGATGCGCCTGCTGGACGTGCGCGAAGACGGTGGGGTAATCCAGGTGATGGCCGAAGCCGACCACAATAGCAGAATGCCGAGCAGCATTCCCGTATCGCCGAGGCGCGTGACCAGAAAGGCTTTGCGGGCGGCGTCCGCCGCCGAGGGTTTCGTGAACCAGAAACCGATGAGCAGATAGCTGCACAGACCGACGCCTTCCCATCCAAGATAAAAAAGAGCGAAATTGTCGGCGAGAACCAGCGTGGTCATCCTGAACACGAACAGAGCCACCTCGGCGAAGAAGCGGGCGTAGCCTTCATCGCCGTGCATGTAGCCGGCGGAATAGATGGCGATGAGCATGCTGATGAATGTCACCATCACGGCCATCATGGCGCTGAGGGCATCGGCGTTGAGGGCGAAACCGACCTCGACGCCGCGGCCGGCGCCGGCATCGCCGACCTTGATCCACTCGTAGTAAACGCTTATCGAATACGGATGTGATTCCGGCGCAGCCTCGATGCCTTGGCGGACGGCGAGAAAAGCCATGATGGCGACGACGCAAGAGCCAGCGGCGGCGAGGATGCACGGCCAATGGCTGTGGCGGCGCAGCAGACGCGGCCCGAACACGGCAATGATGGCGGCGGCGGCCAGCGGCAGCGCCGGAATCAGCCACAAATAGGATCGCACGTCAGACATGGCTCTCCTCGGCACGATGTTCGGGTTCGACGCCGGATGGCGTCAGGTGAGGCATAGCCGGTTCGCGCGGTGCCGGCGGCAGCGGCTCGACATCCTCGGTCGCCTCTTCGCCCGGCTCGCGCAACTCCTGCCACTAGCTCACGTCCAGCGAATGCCGGCGGCGGATACAGCATAAGAATCAAGGCCAGAGCGATAGCCGCCTCGCACGCCGCCACCGTCACGATGAACAGACATGAACGCCTGCCCCTGCAAATTGCCGCGATAGCGCGCGAACGCCGCCAGATTGACGGATACGCCCTGCAACATCATCTCCGCACATAAAAACATGATGATGAGATTGCGGCGCGCCAGAAAACCGATCAATCCCAGAGCGAATAGGATGGCGCCGACGATCAGGTAGTGATGCAACGGCAACGCGGTCATGGACTCCTCACTTCACGAACGGCGGAATGCGATGGCGATGGCGCCGACCGTGGCCGACCAGCAGCAGACTACCGCCCAATTCGACCGGCAACAAAAAATCGCTGAACAGCGAACGACCCAGATACGCCGCGTTCTCGGCCGGCATGCGCGGCAGGCCGGCGACATCGCGGCGAATGCGCTCCGCTGGCAACGTTGGCGGCGGGCCGCTCAAATCGGACAACGGAGCATTGGCCGACGGCGGCAGCCAATTCGAGCGCTGGCGGGCGTTCTCGCCGAGGGCGATCAGGTCTTCCAGCCGGGCTTTCCATTTGCCGAGTTGCGGATCGGCCGGTTTGATGTTGCTCCACGCCATCTCGACATCCTCCACCTGCTTGGCGAGATCGTCCCAGTGATGGCCGCGATAGAAGTTCTTGTATTGTTTGAACAGATCCGGTTCGGCATCCCAAGGTTCGCCCATCCCTTAAGCATGGCCTGCTTGTCGTCCATGTCTTTCAACTGTCGAGTTCGTTCCAGCAATGGATCGATTTCGCTGGCCGCCGCGCTCGTCTGTCGATCATAGCGTTGCAGCACGAACAGCAACGTGGCGAGCAGAAGGAAACCCGTGAGCGTGGACAGCAGCGGCTCGCGCGAACGATCGTCGGCGTCGGACAGGCCGCTCTGCTGGGCCAACATGATGACGAATAGAAACGTGACGATGATCGCTCCCGCGTAAATGATGATGGTGGCCGCCATCAAAAACGGCGCCGCCAACAGCAGAAACAATCCGCACGTACTTAGCACGACCAGGGCGAAAGACAGAGCGGCGCGAGCGGGATTGTGCTGCGTCACCAGCAGAGCGCCGGAGACAATGCCGATAGCGGAGAACGACCAGAAAAGGAAGGTTTCCAGCGTGAGGCCGCTTCGCGTCAACAGAACGCCGGCCAGCACCAACGCGAGCAGACCGAGGGCAACGCCAGCCAGCAGCGGATACGCCTTGGGACGCGGCAACAGCAGATAGATGGCGGCGCCGCCAGCAAACAGCGGCAGCACGATCGGCCACCACTCTGCGGCAGTCGGTGCGACACTTAACAGACAATAGGACATTTCAATCTCTCTCAACTCTGCGCGCTCGACGACGAGGCCAAGCCGGTTTCCGCCGGCAACTCCGCGGCGACGCCGAGCCGCCCGGCGCGGCTGCGAATCGGATCCGTGCCTGCTTTCACCGTCTCATCGAACACGCTCAGCAATTTTTCCTTGTCGAACATCATCTCTTCGCGCGTCATGCCGGTTAGATCGTACAGTGTCGTCAGTTCGATGGCATCGACGGGACACGCCTGCTCGCACATGCCGCAGTAGATGCAGCGCAGTTCATCGATGACGAAAGTTTCCGGATATTTTTCACGATCCGGCCATGGCGACGGCGCGGCGACAATATCGATACAATGAGCGGGACAAGCCGTCGAACACATATAGCAAGCGACGCACTTGACGCGGCCCTGTTCGTCGCGGTTGAGCCGATGCACGCCGCGATAATTCGCCGGCAGTTTCGGCTCGACCTCCGGATACTGCTGCGTGAGAGACCACTGCCGAACATCGCCTTGGCCGCGTGACGCACCGTCGTCTGCAAACCTTGAAAGATGGCCGGCACGTATAATTGTTCCAGCAAGCCGGTTTTCGGGGCCGTCACCCATATCACATCGCTCTCGGCAATGGGCATAATAACCCTCCTCTCGGTTCAATCGATGGCCGCCTCATCGTGTACCAGGGCCGGTGGTCCCGAGGCCACGTGGCCGCTGAAGCGCACCGGAGCGCGCGACCGCTGCCGCGGCACGTACAAGGCCAATCCGGCGACGGCGATAAGCGTGGCGATCGACAACGGCAGCAACCACCATTCACTTCCATTGAACTGCTTGACGAAGATCACGCACACGACATTAACCAGGGCCAGCGGCAGCAATACTTTCCACGTCAGGCCCATCAATTGATCGAAGCGGAAACGCGGCAGCGTCCAGCGGATGAGCATGTAGAAGATGATGAACAAGGCCATCTTGACGGCGAGGATGATTAGTTTCAGAATGACGCCGCCAATGCCGCCCGGCAGGCCCATCCACGGCAACAACTGCCAGCCGCCGAAGAACAAAACCGCGACCAGAAAACTCGTCGTAATCATGTGCGTGTATTCGCCGAGGAAATACAGCGCGAACTTCATGGCACTGTACTCAGTGTGATAGCCGCCGACCAATTCTTGCTCTGCTTCCGGCAAATCGAAGGGCAAGCGATTGCATTCGGCGAAGACGCTGGTGACGAATAACAGCGCCGCCAGAGGTTGATAAATAATGTTCCAACCGTTCTTGATCTGATAATCGATGATCTTTTCCAGATTGAGCGATCCCGTCACCAGCATGACGCCGAGTACCGACATACCCAAGGGAATCTCATAGCTGATAAGTTGAGCGCTGGAACGCAGAGCGCCGAGCATGCTGTATTTATTGTTCGACGACCACCCGCCCAACACGATGCCATATACCGCCAGGCTGCCGATGGCGAAATTGAAGACGATGCCGATATCGACGTGCGGAGCGATGACGTACTGGATGTGTTCCAGAGTGCCGAGATTATAGTCTTTTGGACTTTGCTCGTAAGCCGCGTTGTAATCCTTTAGTCTTTCCTCGTAGCTCGGCTTCCCCTTCGCCTTGGCATAGGCGCGATCCGCCGCTAACGCATAGGCTTCCTCGCTGTCGGTTTGCGGCCAAATCCGGCCGCGCGGCAATTCGTTAAACGCCGTATTGTTTACCAACAGTTGTTGACGATCCTCCGCCGTGAGCGGTCTGCCGCGATTTCTCGATCATGTCATCTGTGCGGCGATCCTCCAATACCGGCGGCGGCGTAGTAGGACCGAAGGGCACCACGGCGAACGCCAGCAATGCCGTGCTGACGGCGATGGCGGGGCCAAGCATGTAGAACAGTTTATCCACGTGGCTGGGAATTATTTCTTCTTTGAGCAGAAATTTGATGCCATCGGCGATCGGCTGCAAAAGCCCCCAAGGACCGACGCGATTGGGGCCGAGGCGATCCTGCGCCCACGCCGAGATTTTGCGCTCGGCGAGGATGAGATAGGCGCACGTTCCCTGCAATACGCCCAGAAGGATGGCGATGAGGATGAGGGTGATCCAGAAGCTGAAACCTAATTCCATGTGCCAATCACTCCCGCCTCATCCGTTGCTCTTCACTAGGAGAATGCCATATTCGCCGAGGTCTCCTCCGGCCAGTGGAGAGAAATACGGCACCTCCGCGGCCAACTCTTTTCGCAGCGTCGGCGCATGCACCAGACCGCGCCGCTCCAGCAAATCGAGAAACACTTGGCCATCGGTGCGCACCTCGCCGGTCGGCGTGACGCCCCAGTGGATGGCCTGCGCAAGCCCGGCGTGATTGACGAAAGTGCCGTCTTTCTCGGCCCAGGCCGCGCTCGGCAGAACGTAATGGGCGAAGTTGCTAACCGGCGACGGCAGCAAATCGTGACAGACAACCAGCGGCACGCGCTGGAGCGCCTGCGTCTGCGTCTCGCTGATCCACCCGCCGGCCGCGGCGGATAGCCGGCGGCCAAATAAAGCGCCTGCACGCGTCCCTTCGGCCGCGCCGCTCGCCACTTCATCGAATGAGATAATATCCCCCTGGAAATGTCGCAATATTTCCTCGACGCCGCGCCGATTGGGGCACTTCTCGGCGCGGATGGTGAACTTCACGGGCTGAACGGGATTGCCGCGCCGGTCCTTCGGATAGGTGTCGTCCTCGCCGACGACCGGCACTGGACCGAGGGCCAGCCGAACTTGCCCGGACAATCCCTTGAGGAATTTGGCGAGCAAGTACGCTTCCTCGCACGTCAAAAACGGCGACAGTACGCCGACGACTCCTGCCGCGTCTTTCTGAACCGCGTTCTGGAACGCCCGACGAAGAGCCGACACGACCTCCACCCACGAAAGTGCCGTCAGCTTCCCATCGCGGCGCATCATCGGCCGCAGAAAACGTTCGATGGAATTGACGTAGTGATAACCGAGCCGGCCCTCATCGCACATGAAATGGCCCTGGGCCTGCGGATTGTAGCGCGGCCGCAATCGATAGACGATGTTTTTATTGCCGTCGAGCCAGATGCTGCAACCCGTCGAGCAATCGGCGCAAACGCTTTCCTTCGCTTTCAGGTTCCAGACGCGATGTTTATAAAGAAAATCCTTACTGCACAAAGCGCCGACGGGACACAAATCGACGACATTGGTGGCAAGTTTGTTGTTGAGCGGTTCGCCGGGGAAAATGTCGATCTCGGAATGATGGCCGCGATTGATGATTTGCAGCTCCGCCGTCCCCGAAAACTCGCGCGTGAAGCGCACACAACGCGAACACATGATGCAACGATCGGTGAACAGTGTCACATTATCGCCAATGTAAGGTTTGTTCGGCGGCGTGTTTTTCTCATCGATCATTCGACTATGAGCATTGCCGAAATTGAACGTGTAATCTTGCAGCAGGCACTCGCCGGCTTTATCGCAGACGGGACAATCGAGCGGATGATTGAGGAGGATGTCTTCGAGCGTTTGTTGCTGCGCGTCCTTGGCTCTATGAGTATTGGTGTTGATGACAGTGCCATCCTTGGCCGGCGTCTGGCATCCGGGCACAACCTTGGGCTGCATGGAGATCGTGCCATCGGGCTTGCGTTCGCCGACTTCGACGAGGCACATACGGCAACTGGCCACAACCGTAAGTGCTGGATGCCAGCAATAATGCGGAATCAGCACGCCGGCCTTTTGAGCGGCCTGGATGAGATTTAATTTTTCGTTGCCGATATCGACCGGCTTGCCGTTGACGTAGACTGTAGCCATGAAACTTTCCCGCTAACAGCAAATGCCCTTGTTCACTTCCCCTTCATCGCGGCGTCAAACTCTTGCTGATTCATCCGCCTTGCTTTCCCATCCCCTGTAGCGACGACACGAGTCCCATAGGAATCGGGATCCTTCACATAAGCCACGATCGTAGAGGACGAGAGGTTGCGGAGGTTCCAGATGCCTACGCAAGTCCCCTCTTTGAACGCCGCCATGGTGTTGGCATCGAGCGAATCTTGGATGTCCTCCACGCGGGACGGACCCTGGCCGTTGAGGGTTTGATACTGGAAGTAGGCCAAGGAGAAGTTCCCCAATTGGCTAAGATCCACTGTGCGGCGCGCGGCCTGGCGCACGTTCTGAACGACGCCGCCGCTCTGGAGTTGTTGTCCGGGCCGTGGCAAGACGGGGTTGCCCTGGGGAGACCCCGCGCTCTCTTTGGGGAGCGTCGCTTCTTTTTGGATGGCAGCCTGTTTTTTCTTGCAACCCGGCAGCAGCAACGCCGTCCCCAGGAGCAATGCACAGACGATCCAACCAAATGATGGTCTCATGGCATGACTCCTCGCTCGCGGTAGAACACCTATCAATGAGCCGTGCCCAACTCCAGCAAACGACTTTTCTCGCGCCCCGCGGATATACTGCTCGAACTCCGGCCGGAACTTGCGGATGGCATTCTTGACCGGCCAACCGGCACCGTCGGCCAAACCGCAAATGGTTGTACCCGGCATGATACCAATTTTATCGCCGACTTCTTCGAGAATTTTCAAATCCTCCAATCGCCCTTGTCCGCTTCGCAGATCGATCGGTGATTTTCAGCATCCAGCCGGTGCCTTCGCGGCACGGAGTACATTGGCCGCACGATTCATGCGAAAAGAAACGACAAATGTTGTGCAGCACATCGACAATACTGGTTTCCTCGTCGAAGACGGTCACGGCGGCGGTGCCCAATCCCAGACAGCCAACCTTGCCGGGACCCGCGAAATCCAGCGGCGTATCGAACTCGGCTTCCGTCATAATGCCCATGCTGATGCCGCCGGGAATCGCTCCCTTTGCTTTGCGTCCCTTCCACACGCCGCCGCCGTGCTTGTTCACCAGATCGCGCAGTGTGATGCCGATTGGCAATTCGACGCAACAGGGATTATTGACGTGGCCGCTGATGCAATACAGTTTCGGCCCATAGCTGCCGGCGTCGCGCGGATTCTTCGGATCGGGCGGCACACCCATCGATTTGAACCAATCCGCGCCGCGGTCGATAATGTGCGTGACGCATGCCACCGTCTCAATGTTGTTCACGACGGTCGGTTTGCGGAACGCCCCTTCCACGGCGGGAAACGGCGGCTTGATGCGCGGCCAGGCGCGTTTGCCTTCCAAACTCTCGATTAGCCCCGTCTCCTCGCCGCAAATGTACGCTCCCGCGCCGCGATGGAGAAAAATATCGAGGTGAAAGTCCTTGCCGAGAATGTTGCGGCCGAGCAGATTGTTGTTATACAGTTCGTCGATGGCCTGTTGCAGAACGCGATAACTGCGGCCATATTCATAGCGCAGATACAAATAGGCCGTACTGGCGCGGGTCGCATAGCAAGACAGAATGATCCCTTCGAGAACTTGATGGGGATCTTCCTCCATCAGAATGCGATTGTTGAAGGTGCATGGCTCGCTTTCGTCGGCGTTGATGCACATATAGATGGGACCGGGGTGGTCCTTGGGCAAAAAGGTCCATTTCAGTCCGGTTGGAAAGCCGGCGCCGCCGCGGCCGCGCAGGCCCGATGCCTTGACGGTATCGATGACCTGCGCCGGCGTCATTTCGTGAACGGCCTTCTGCAAAGCGCGATAGCCGTCGTCGCCGCGATAAGCGTCCAGCCACGGACTGGCTTTGCGGGCGATGCGGCGCAGAAGGACGGGTTCAAACTCAGCCATGTCGCAAATGTCCTGAATTCTGATTCCGCCGTTTGCAACTAGAAGCCCAAACCGATACTGACGAAACCTCGACAAACGGTGGAAACCGGGTTTTGTCAGAGCCTATTCGATTACACCCTCCGCGATCAAACTCTTAACGAGCAAGGCGAGCGTTACTACTATCATGATTATATTGAATACTAGCATCACATACGGTTCCCCGCCTAACGGTTCTCGATTAGGGCTGGTTTTCCATTTCCTGTAGCGGAACAGCGCGACAATATTAGCCGAAAGCACAAGAGCCACATCTAGTCCAATTTCTTCTGGACCACGATTTCGATATATGATCGGCCCCAACACACCGCCGCAAAGTAATAACCAGAATTCAACAGAATTCGGTTTATATGGTTTGGGACATAAATAGTACTCCTTCTCTCCAGAGGTCACGGCTCATTTTCCTTTCTCAGTTTTCGTCTTGCTATAATATCGATTTTCCTTCCCCCTCATAGATAACAAGCGGTTCGGTTAGCGACGCAATTCCTCCAGCAGCGCATCAACCTTGTCCGGTGTTACGTTCATCCGCGCCTCGTCGCCGATCAGCACGGCGGGAGCGCCTTCGCAGGCGCCGATGCACTCGGCGAACTCGACGGTGATTTTGCCGTCGGCGCTGGTGCCGCCCGGATGCACGCTCAGCTTTTTACACACGGTATCGAGCAATTCATCCGCGCCGCGTAGACCGCACGCCAAACTGCGACAAACCCACAAGCGCGTCTGGCCTAGCGGATGCTCTTTATCGCGGAAGAAACCATAAAAACTCATGGTATCGTGAATTTCGGCGGGGCTGAGATCCAGCAAGTCGGCGATTTCGCGGATCGCTTCCAACGGTACGCAGCGCAACGCATCCTGGACGATGTGCAGAGCCGGCAGTGTCACCGCCTGCTTGTTCGGATAACGAGGCAGATACGCGAGGATCTTCTGCCGCAATTCTTCGCTCAATACACTCATCGATCCAACTCCGCTAACCGTAGGTCAGGCTGGAAAGCCTGACCTACCGATCCAACTCCGCCGCGATGATGTTCAAACTTCCCAGCACCGCCACTACGTCGCTCACCTGATGACCGACAATCAAATACGGAAAGATGGCGAAATGAATGTAAGACGGCGGCCGCGTGCGCGTGCGATACGGCACGCCGCTGCCGTCGGCGATCACATAATAACCCAACTCGCCATTGGGCGATTCAATGGCCGCGTACACCTCGTCCACCGGCGTGTGCCATTGTCGATTGGTCATAATCAACTCGAAGTGATGTATCAGTCCTTCAATGCTGCGATAAACCGAAAGTTGATTGGGCAGCACGACTTTGCTATCCGCATCCACGTTGACGGGACCGGGCGGCAAATTCTCGATGGCCTGGTGGATGATCTTGCAGCTTTCCAGCATTTCATCCATACGGACGAGATAACGGGCATAGCAATCGCCCTCACGAGCGCACACCACCTTGAAATCGAAGTCTTTGTAAGCGAGAATCGGCTCGTCCTTGCGTAGATCGCGGACGACGCCGCTGGCGCGGGCGATGGGGCCGGTGCAACTCAGATTGATCGCTTCTTCTTTCGACAGGACGCCAATGTCTTTGGTGCGCTCGATGAAAATGCGATTGCGATTGAGCAAACGAACAATGTCGTTCCATGCCTGCGGGAAGCCGCGCACGAACGCCCGCACCATCTCGATCCAGGTTTCGTCGACATCGCGCAACAGTCCGCCGACGCGGAGATAACTCGGATGGAAACGCTGACCGGCGGCGCGTTCGCAAATGTCGTATATTTTTTCCTTCTGATTGAAAGCATAGAGAAAAGCGGTGAAACCTCCCAGATCGAGTGCCGCCGCGCCGCAACACAGCAAATGATCGTGAATACGCATCAGCTCGTTGAAGATGACGCGGATGTATTGGCAGCGCCGCGTCAATTCGATCCCCATTAGCTTCTCGACCGCGGCGAACCAAGCGATCTCGTTGGCGACCGGCGATATATAATTTTTGCGATCGACAATCGTTACGTACTGGTTGTAGTCGAGATGTTCGCCGAGCTTCTCGAAGCCGCTGTGCAAATAGCCGATGTCCGGCACGGCCTTGACGATGGTTTCGCCGTCGAGCGTCAGAATGAGGCGCAGCGTCGTATGCGTGGCCGGGTGCTGCGGACCGAAATTGAGGGTCCACAGATATTCTTTCTCCGGTCCTTCCGGCAGAGCGATGGCATCGGCCAATTCGAGCGGCATAACCTCTCCCTCGAATCAAATACAAATTAACCACAGAGACACAGAGACACAGAGAAGACAAAAAAACAACTAATTCTCTTTTCTCTTTTTCCTCTCTGTGTCTCTGTGACTCTGTGGTTAGCTTTCTGGGCGCGAAATCACCGGGAAATTATGACGTTCGCCGCGGCCGCGCATTGGATAGTCTTTGCGCAACGGAAACGCCGTGAACTCGTCGGGCATTAAAATGCGCCGCAAATCGGGATGGCCGTCGAAGACGACGCCGTACATATCGTAAACCTCGCGCTCCATCCAATCGGCTCCCTTCCACAAGGCGAAGACCGATGGCAGGGTCGGCTCCGGATCGTTGGCGAACGTCTTGACGATCAGACGAACGCCGGTTGTCGTGTTGACCAAGACGTACCAGACGCCGTAGCGATCCTTAGCATCGGGATATTGCAAATAGTCGGCGCCGCCCAATTCGGCGAGCAGATCGAAGCCACACTGCTGCTTGAGAAACTCCAGCACGTCATAAACGCGCTCCGCTGGCACGAGAAGCCGGCGATTGTCGCGGAAATCGGAATCGTAAAGCTGTCGGCGCCGAAGCGGTCGCGCAGCTTGTTGACAATGTCTTCGTAGGTCATGACGGCTTATCCGGTTGCAAGCGCGTGGCGGTGGCGAAATTGCCGGGAGCGACCATTTTCTGAGCAGGCGGCACTTCAAGGGCCAGCGGTCCCGGCGCATGCGGCCATAGGCGCTGTTGTTGAAACTCCTTGCCGGTGATGGTGCCGGTGCGCTGGATCTTATCCTGAAGATCGATCACCGATTGCAACAGCTGCTCCGGCCGCGGCGGACAGCCCGGCACGTACACGTCCACCGGAATGAAGCGATCGATGCCCTGCACCACGGCGTAGGTATCGAAGACGCCGCCCGACGAGGCGCAGCGCCCATCGAAATGCACCATTTCGGCTCCGGCATTTGCAGCCAGATGCGCTGCAATACCGGCAGCATCTTCATGGCCACGCGGCCGGCGACGATCATCAGATCGCACTGCCGCGGCGAAAAGCGCATGGCCTCGGCGCCGAAACGGGCGATGTCGTGACGCGAGGCGCCGGTGGCCATCAGTTCGATGCCGCAGCAAGCCGTGGCGAACGGCATCGGCCACAGACTGTTCTTACGCACCCAGTTGGCCAGTTTGTCCAACTGCGTCACCATGACGCTTTCGGACACTCCTCCTACCGCCATCGAAACACCCCTCTCCGCCAAGCATAAACGTAGGCGACCACCACCGTCAGCAAGAACACCAGCACTTCCCAGAAGACGAGGTTGTGAAACGCCATCGGCAGGAACGAACCTGCTTCGCCGGCCGCGCTCGACCACGGATACAGGGCCGCCCACGGATACAAAAACAGCAATTCGACGTCGAAAACGAGGAAGAGAATGGCGATCAGATAGAACTTCACGTCGAAGCGCTGGCGGGCGTCGCCGATGGGGTCCATGCCCGATTCGTAGGGCATCTGCTTGACCGGCGTGCGCCGCTTCGGTCCCAGCAAGTGCGTCACCAGCAAGGCCGACAGAGCGAAGCCGAGGACGGCCAAGAGAAACAGCAAGATCGGATAATAAGTGGCGAGCGTGAAGTCCATCTCAACGACCTACTTCGTGACTTTTTTCACAATGTAGTGCAAAAAGAAACCTCGACGCATTGTCGAGGATGGGCGCTGCCTCCGTCCCTCTGAGTACCTATAGGAAGGGAGCCAGAGAGGGGCAAGAGTGGAAGAGCGAACCGTCCTCGCCGACCACGGCAAGGAGGGGTGAAGACATTCTGGACAAAAAGATCGATTTGATCTTGAAAACGTCTTGCCGTTCGATCAGAATACGAGAGGTTTTTCCCTCCTCGCCGCTTTTCGTTTCGCTATCGTGGAAACGCTGCCTTGACGCTTTACGGCTTCCGTGCGACGATAAAGGAAATGTGGCCCGCCGTACTCAGGCCGATCAAACCCGCCGCTTCGGGATCGCGCCTCGAAATGAAAGTTCCGCGCATGACATGTAAACCCTTCCTCGCCCACAGCGGCTTCTGGTTCGTCTGCGCCGCACTCGTGCTGAGCGGCTGTCAGGAGCAGGAGCAAATCCGCTCTTATGACGTGCCGAAGGAGACCTTCTCTGTCGCCGCGCCGGCGGAAAAACAACGTCTGCTCGCTGTCATGGTGCCGCGCGAGAAGGAGGTCTGGTTCTTCAAGCTCATGGGACCGGAGAAGGCCGTCGGCGAGAATGTCCAGACATTCGATCGCTTCATCGAATCTCTTCGCTTCCAAGGGAAAGAAGGAGAGGCGGTCTCCTGGACGAAGCCGGATGGCTGGAAACGAATTGCCGAAGGCGGCGAACTCTATGCCCGGCTGCGTCAGGAAGAAAAGGAGCCGGCATTGGAAATCACCATCACGAAGCTTCCGCCGGGCGCGAAAGATCCGCGCGCCAACATCGATCGCTGGCGCGGCCAATTGGGACTGGGACCGATTGACGACGCCGACTTGAAGAAACTCGTCGGCAACATCAAGGTTGATGGCGTCGAGGCCACGCGCGTCGATTTTGTCGGTAGGGCCAAGAAACGCGGTGGGCCCGCTTTCGCCCATGCCCGTCCCTTCCGTTACACCAAGCCGGAAAGCTGGGAAGAGCGTCCGGCCGATAATGCGCAAGGGCGTTCCTCGTCTGGCGGTCTTTCTGGTCCGCGACGGCGAGCACCTCGCCGAAGTGTCGGTGGTACCGCTGGCCGGCGACGGCGGCGGAGCGGCGAGCCAACGTCAATCGCTGGCGGCAGGCAACTCGGACTCGAACCACTCGACGATGCGCAACTCAGAAGGATCTCCGCGAACTTGGATGTCGCGGGCGGCAAGGCGCCCTACATCGATCTGACTGGACGCGATCCGACCGGGCCCGCAGCGCACTCTCGGCGCCTGGATCGTCCACGGCGGACGAACCTGGTTCATCAAGATGATGGGATCGCCCGAACTGGTCGGCAAACAGCAAGCCGCCTTTGAAGCGTTCGTGTCGTCGATTCGCTTCGCGGACGGCGGAGGAGCTGCCCATGAATAACACATCCACGCAAATCACGGCGACGCCATCGCCGCTCGCCGCCCCATCCAGCCGCCGGCGCGGCGCGTTGATCGCTTGAAACCGCTCAAGCGCGTACTCAAACCATTTGCCTCGCTGCGCTTGACGGTCGTTCTGTTCGTGCTGTCGATGTTCTTGGTCTTCTGCGGCACGCTGGCGCAGATGGATAATGGGCTGTGGGCCATTCTCAGCGGCTACTTCCGCGCCTGGATCGCCTGGATTCCGTTGCAGGTGTTCGTGCGCTTCGGGCAGGTGTTCTTCTGGTTTCCCAAGACGTGGCACGTCTCCGGCAGTCTTCCCCTTTCCCGGCGGCTACATCCTCGGCGGCGCCCTGCTCGTCAACCTGATCGCCGCACATCTCGTGCGTTTTCGTCTGAGTTGGAAGCGTTCCGGTATCCTACTCACGCATGCGGGTATCATCTTGCTGATGCTCGGCGAATTGGTCACTGGCCTGTTCGCCGTCGAGAGCATGATGATTATCGGGACAGGGGCGTCGCGCAACTATGTTGAACACACGGATAAGACGGAGTTGGCTGTCATTGACTCCAGCGATCCCAAAAGGACCAAGTCGTCGTCGTGCCCGACTCGATGCTCCGAAAAAAAGCGGGCGAACGCATCGAGGATGAGCGTTTGCCTTTCCACATTGAGGTGGTTCGCTATATGGCCAACTCTTCCGAGCCGCGGAAAGTTAAGGCCGGCGAGATGAATCCGGCGACGGCCGGCGTGGGCTTGGAAGGCATCGTGGAGGAAGAGAAGCCCGGCACGGGCACAGACCCGGAGCAAAAGATCGACATTGCCTCTGCCTATGTGACCTTCCGCGCCAAGGATAGCGGCGAATCGCTGGGCACCTACCTGTGTCGTACCTTGGATTCAAGAAGAGCAGACGGTCAAATTGGGCGGCAAGGAATATCAGGTCGCTCTGCGCTTCCAGCGCGAATACAAGCCGTACACGCTCCATCTGGAAGAATTCCGCCACGACTTCTATCCCGGCACGGACACGCCGAAAAACTTCTCCAGCAAAGTGCAGCCTGATCGACACAGAGCGGCAACGAAGATCGCGAGGTGCTGATCTACATGAACAACCCGCTGCGCTATCGCGGCGCGACGTTCTACCAAGCGGGTTGGATTCCCGGCGATCGCGGCACCAAGCTCCAGGTCGTCACGAATCCCGGCTGGCTGATGCCTTATTTTGCCTGCGCGATGGTCGCGCTGGGGATGATCGTTCATTTCGGCATGAATCTGTTGAGCTTCTTACAGCGGAGGACCACGCCATGAAAGAATTCGCCAAGGTTTTCCCGTGGCTGGTTGTCGGCACGGCCGTCCTGGTGCTGATCTTCACCATGATGCCGCCGAGCGTCGGGCCGGCCAAAATGAACTTGCAAGAGTTCGGCAGTATTCCCGTCGTGGATCGCGGCCGTATGAAGCCGCTGGACACCGTCGCTCGCACCACGCTGATGATTATCAGCAATCGCCAGGAATACAAGGATGAGAACGACAAGACGCAGCCGGCCATCAAGTGGCTGCTCGATACGATGACGCGGCGTGAAATATCTCAGCGTTTGAAAGTGTTCCGCATTGAGAACGATCAAGTGTTGGCCCAGCTTGGTCTGGAAGCGCGGCCCGGCTCCTATCGCTACGCCATTGATGAGTTTATCGGCAAGATCGATCTGATCCGCAAGCACGCGATCGCCGCCCAGAAGGTCAAGCCCGATAGCCAGGACATCTATCAGCAGAAGATTATCGAGCTGGCCCGCCATCTGGAGTTGTACAGCAAGCTGGCCGGCCTGGAAAACCCCTTGATGGTTCCGCCGGAGGACGACGGCGGCGAATGGCAACCGTTGTTGCAGGCGCTCGTCGAACTTCGGCAAAACAACGGTAAGGGCAATCCCTCGGCCCAGGCGCTGCTGCTGCTTCTGCACTCCTACAGCCACAATGACGCTAACGACTTCAACAAGACGCTCGTCGACTACCACAAGCAGATGGAAAAGCGCTTTCCCGCGGAGACTGGCCGAACCGACTTCGAGTTGTTTTTCAATCATTTCGAGCCGTTCTATCAATGTACGCTGCTGTACGTGGTGGTTTTTTTGCTGGCCTGCTTCTCGTGGTTCGGTTGGTCGCAACCGCTCAGCCGCGCGGCGTTCTGGCTGGCGGTGTTGACGCTGGTGGTGCATACCTGGGCGCTGATCGCGCGCATGTACCTGATGGATCGTTGGTTCGTCTTCGTGACGAACCTGTATTCGTCGGCGGTGTTCATCGGTTGGGCCTGTGTGGTGCTGGGTTTGATTCTGGAATGGCTCTTCCACATCGGTATCGGCAACGTGGTGGCTGCGGTGCTGGGAGCGTTGACCATGCTGATCGCGCATCATCTCGGCCGCAGCGGCGACACGCTGGAGATGATGCAAGCCGTACTCGACACCAACTTCTGGTTGGCCACGCATGTCACCTGCGTGACCCTCGGCTACGCGGCGACGTTCGTGGCCGGATTGCTGGGCATCCTTTACATCGTGTCTCGGCGTCGCCACGCCCATCCTGGACCAGAACTTGGCCGAACGTGTTGAAGACGGCGCTGTATGGCATCGTCTGCTTCGCCACGCTGTTGAGCTTCACCGGCACGGTGCTGGGCGGCATCTGGGCCGATCAATCGTGGGGCCGATTTTGGGGTTGGGATCCCAAGGAAAACGGCGCCATGCTGATCGTCATTTGGAACGCCCTGATTTTGCACGCTCGCTGGGGCGGCATGGTGCAAGCGCGCGGCATGGCGATGCTGGCGGTGATTGGCAACATGGTGACGGGCTGGTCGTGGTTCGGCACCAATCAATTGCAGGTCGGTCTGCACTCGTATGGTTTCAGCAACACCTTGGCGTTCGGTCTGGTGATCGGCTGGGGCTTTACACGCGGCGGTGTTAGTCATGGGTTTGCTGCCGTTGCGCTGGTGGGCGAGTTATGACGCCATGCGGATGAGCAAACCCTCGCACCATGAAGAGGCGCCTCCACAGCCGGAGCCGTTGGTCGGCAAACGTCGCGGCAAGCGATCCGCCAAGCGCGGCGATGCCGGTTACTTCCCCGGCCCTGTGTAACGCCGCAGGCAAGCCACTCCGCCGACGCCCAATGCAACGTCCAACGCCGCCATCAGCCAGGCGAGCGGCAAAGGCTCCCGCTCCGGCATCAGCCAACTCAACTCTACCAATCTCGGCTGATAACAGTCCAGCAGCATCGCCTCCGGAATGGAGACTTCGCGCATTTCGGAAATCCTCGGAAAAAAGTTGACACATGGAACGAAAGTGGTAGGCTGCTGGGCTAGAAGAAACAGTTCGGCCGCCGAGAACGATTCCTTTCCAAAGTGTGGCCGGATGTTTTCCGAGAGTGGTCAGACGCGCAAATTTCGACACGCTGAGGAGGAAAAGTATTGCCGGGTCTGAGGTCATCGGAGGGAGGAGTACCTATGAGCGGTAGGAAACGACTCGACGACAAGGAGATGCCCCATGCCGCACAGCAACCCGAAGCATATGCTTTGCCACAACGACACTGTACACAAAAACAGGGGGAGGGGGGCGAATGGTTGTTTTTCCGATGCCCTATCGAGATTATCGGACGATTTTTATCGGAATATAATCGCCTGCTTGGTCCGAATGGCGAGGAAGATGAACTTGCCGCGCGAGGAGGGGGAGGATATGGCTCAGGAAGCGTTGCTGAGAGCCATTGAAGATCTCGAACCATTTGGCGGCGCGCCTGCGGAGGGTCAATTGTGTGCCTGGCTCAGACGAGTCGCCCACGACAAGATGGTGGATGCACTTCGTCGCCGCGATCGACGGTCGGTACAATCGTTGGACGCTTTGGCGGTGGAGGTGGTGGACCGTAAAGCGATAGAGGGTACGGCCAGGGAGGAGAGAGCCAGGGAATTGACAGTACTTCTGGCGCGATTGCGGCGGGAGGAGCCGGAGAACTGCCGGTTGCTTTGTGAGCATCATCTGGAGGAACGATCGATCCGGGAACTGGCGGACGAAACGGGGTTGACTGAGAACGTGATCAGGTGCCGCATCTATCGAGCGATGGAGAAGATGCGCTGGTGGGCGTCCGAGTCTTGTCTCCACGGCAAGGACGCGACCTGATTCGCCCTGTCGGTCGCCGGGGAAAAGTGAAAATTTTTTCAAAGTCGGCGACATATTTCGCCGTCTCGAACGGTTATTCTAGTAGACGAGAAGGAGGACACGACAGCAAAGGGGTTGGCCATGTTGGAGCAACTGAAGAGTTGGCTGAGGAAGGACAAAAAGTAACTTCATCGTCCCCGTCCGCGGATCATTCCGAGATTGGAGTGGTTGGAGGAGCGGTGGATGCTGGCGGGCGACACCTACATTTGGAATCCGGCTGGCGTAAATCTACTGGCCAGCAACCCCGCCAACTGGCAGAAGAACGGTGTTCAGCAAGGTGCCAACGGCACGCTACCGGGACTGAACGGAAATAGTCCTAATGACACCGTCAACTTAGACCTGAACACCAGCAATAAGGATATCGAATGGGACCAAAACTTCACATTTAGTACGTTGAACGTGCAAAATAATTATACTGGCGATCAGACCATAGATAAGAACGTGACAGTGGACTTAACCGGAGACAATGGAAGTGGTGCCTTGAACGGCACTAACGCTGCAACGCTCATATTTTGCGCCGACAGTACTTCGACACTTAAAATTGAGGCCAACTCCACGATTAGTAATTTTGCATTTAGTCCGGTTGGAAATAATCAGGTCAGTGGGACTCTCCTGATAGATGGTGGCACTACCACCATTTGCAATAAAGCCATTGGGCGCAGTTCTGGGGAACCATGGAAGTGTGGGATTCCACACTCGTGGATCAGGGGCAGGGGCCACTGACACTCCGGGGCACCAATACAACCATTCAACTTGCCACTGCGCGGATGGAAGTAGACGGCGGGGCTGGAATGACTTTAATCAGCGAGGGAACTGCTGGTCAAAACGATTATATCGACGTCCAAAATGCGGGACAATTAAATTACCTTGGAAAAGGGGGCGTGACAGACACATTCACTGCACCAGTGCTAGTGGAAAACGGGGGGAATTTCTCCCTGGATGGAGGAGGAGGAGGCACGCTCGCAATCAACGGAAAGGAGCAGGGTACCAATAATGTCTCCCTTTATTGCGCCGGTGGTCTCACTTTGGCTAACGGCATTACGCTAAAAGCCTCTAATGGCATCAATGCAACGTCCATCAGCATAGTAGCGACGGTGGACACCTCTACATGCACTATCGCCGTGGCCAGCGGCAACCCGTGCGTCATGGACGGTCTTGTCCAGATAGACGCGCCAGGTGAAACTTATAATACTTATGGTACCCTTGTGGTCGATTGCGATACGTTGGATTTTGACGGCACATTAGTGATTAACTGTAAGGGCGATCCCTCTGGCATATGCGATGAGTTGGTCGTAAACGGGGCGCTAAATCTGGAGGGCGATAGTACCTTGAACGTGGGAGTCGATGGCACCGATTACGTGTTGAATGAAACGTGGGTCTTCATCACTTCGACGGGAGGCGGCATCGGCCAATTTGCCAATGTTAACATCAGTGGCATTGGGGGTGCTGTAGTTGAAGACAATGAGCCGTCAGCCGGTGATGATGAACTGTGGTTCCGTCCCTCCGAGCCGCCCCCTAACTAAAAAAGGCCACAGGTCGATGAGTAGAAAATATTCCTCGGCCATGTCTTGATCGCTATGCAGTAGTCGCCTCCGCTTTCGACATACAGGAGATAATATGCTCCACACTTTGTATATGGTGTCCGTTCTTGCTACTAACCCAACGATCCCGGCGGACCTTAATGCTCTGGGAGACGACCAATTCAAAATACGAGAGGCAGCGACAAAGCGATTAGAGTCGCTTCCGGCGTGGACTGCTGATTACTTCAAATACCACGCGCGGAATACAAAAGATCCAGAAGTGCGGATCAGGTGTGAACGAGTGTATCGAACACAAAACGGCAAAGCAATCCGCATAAGATTGTCAATTTATCATAGGTGGATGCAACAAAAGGACTGGGTTGATTTGAGAAAGGATCTGGAAAGACGAAAGGCGTATGAAAGAAATGAATGGAGAAAACGTATGCAAAATCCCGAACAAAAACCCCTTCCTCAAACGGCAAGCGAGTAAATGTTACTGTCCAGCCGCGTCTTAATCGCTGTGAAGTAACCATCGCAGCCTTCGTTATACAGGTGATAGTATGTTCCATGCTGTGTATATGGTGTCCGTTCTCGTTACTAATCCAACGATTCCAGCGGACATCAAGGCTCTGGGAGATGAGCGATACACCGTCCGAGAAGCGGCGACAAAGCGCCTGGAAAGTCTGCCCGGCTGGACTGCTCCGTACTTCAAATATCGCGCCAGTGAATCACATGATCCAAAAGTGCAAGTCCGATGGCGCGACTGTATGAAAAAATCGAATTGAAATGGAGGGTGGATTTAATTCTCGCTCTCTACCCAAATATCCCAGCGGACATCAAGGCGATGGGGTATCGCCAAGACTATAGAGTGCGCGAAGCGGCGGCAAAACGATTAGAATCCCTCCCCGGATTGACCGCAACATACTTCAAATATCATGCGTCTAAAACAACGGATTCAGAAGTGCGAAGCAGATACGAGAAAATACATGAAAAGCTCGAGCAGAAATGGAGGGCGGAACGCAGCTGGTTGTTCGGGGAATACCATATAGCAAAACTGAGGGCCGAAGGGGATAGAAAAACGAAAGAACTCTTTGCCAACATGGTCGCCAACCTGTCGAAATTGAGCGCTGAGGATCTCAAGCTCGTCGCGATCCAGGGAGGTTGCCCTATTTGCGATAAGGTCACTCTTGGCTCCAGAGGCGTTCCCGTGAAAATCGTAATCAAAGGACAGCCGGTCTTTCTATGCTGCAAGGACTGCATTAAGATGGCTCAGGCCGATCCGGAGAAGACGTTGGCCCAACTTAATGATAAAAACTGGAGAGCGACACGTTCGTGGTGGCTTAAAGAATTTATCAAGGCTCACATGCGAAATCCGAAACAATTGCCCAACACCTCGGACATCAAAAAATGATCGCCGCCGAACTGTCGCCGTCGCGATCCGAAGGGGCGCGGCTATTTTCCTTGCGGATCGGCGGAACGGTGCGGCCGCAGGTAAGCGATCCACGCGATGCCCAGTACAACACCCAACGCCGACGCCATCCGCCAGGCGAACGGCAAATGCTCCTGCTCCGACATCGGCCAACCCAACTCCGCCAATCGCGGCTGATAATAGCCCAGCAGCACTACGCAGCCGTTGTGCAGCGCGTGCAGCAGCATGCCCGGCCAAACGCTGCACGACTTCCAGCACATCCAGCCGAGTATGAGACCCAGCAGGAAACTCGGCACGAAACGCTCGACGGCCAACACACTGCCGAGAACCAAATGAAACACGGCGAACAGCGCCGCCGTAGTTAGGATCGTTGCGCCCGGCCGCAGTACGCCGAGAAGGGCGTGAAGAGATAGCCGCGGAAAAACAATTCCTCCAATACGGCCGGCAGTACGGCCAACGCCAGAACGAGCGGCACGGGAGACAACGTCCGCCAGCGCTGGAGCATCTCCTCAAGCTGTTTCATGGCTTCCGGCCGCAGCGTGGCGATTCCGGCGTTGCGCATCAGCAGGGCGATTTCGTGGACCCACGGCCAGAGACACAAGCCGAGAAGCAGAGCGGCGAGCCACGCCGATGCCCTCGGCCGCGCCAGCCGCAACCCCGATGACGGCCGCACGCGGCCCCACCACGCCGCCGCCAACGGATAACCGCCGAACAACAGCAGGTTGACCGCGGCCATCGCCGTCAGCGCCGCGCCCAGCGATGCTCCGCTCCATCGAGCCAATACGCCATTGGCCACGAACGACGAGGGAAACAGAAGTGCCGTACACAGCAGCGCCGCCGACGGTGTTGCTCGTTCGCGGCTGCGCGCGGACGGCGAAAGAGATCGGCCCAGCCCCCCGGCTGACTGTACAGTACCGCCTCGGCGGCGAAGACACGCGCTGCCAACATCAGCGCCGCCAGGGCGTACAGAAGGGTCGCCGATACCACGACGACGGCGAGCAGCGGATCGGCCCTGCCCTCCAGCAAATCGCGCGTCAGCAGCGCGACGTTGAGCAGCGGCGCAATCGCCAACGGTCCTTGCAGTTCCAGACCGGGCATCAGGCTCAAGATGCCCGGCATCAGGGCCAGCAGCATGAGCGGTACGAGATACGCTTGTGCTTCCTTGAAGCTGCGCGCGAAGCTGGTCAGCACCAGCAGCACTGCCGAAAAGAACGCCGCGAACAACAGCAGCAACGCCAACACTTGCACGAACACCAACGGCGACAGCGCGTCGGGGCCGAGCAGCGTCGCGCCGACGCCGCTGACGTACAAGGTGACGGTCATGGTGCCGAGGTTGACGAGCGCCGTCAGCACGGCCACGGTGAGGACGGCGACGTACTTGGCCAACAACACGTCCAGGCGCGACACCGGCGCGGCGGCCAAGATCTCCAGCGTGCCGCGCTCGCGCTCGCCGGCCGTCACGTCGATGGCGGGATAGACGGCGCCGGTGATGGTCATAAGGATGAGAATAAGCGGCACCAGTCCGGGCAGGAGCGTCGATTTGGACGCCTGCGGATTGCGTAAAGCCATCGGTCGGGCACGCAGCGGCGTCTCGCGCTGAGCGACGCCCAACGCATGGAGCCGGCGGCTGAGAACATGCACATTCTCGGCGGCGCACACACGCTCAAGATAGCGGACGGCTTCCAGGCCGATCGACGAATCTTCCCGATAGAGCAGCTGCCAGTCAATGGCCAAGTTGACATCCCGGCGGCGCACGGTGAATGGTCCGGGCGGATGAGCGCGAATGCCGACGTGGACGCGCCCCTCCTTCACGGAGGTCTCCAGGTCGTCAGATTCCCAGCGATGCAGTTCGGGAATCGGTTGCTGATGCGGAGGCGGCGTCTCCGGCGTGAGGGGGCGAGCATCGCCTCGCACCTCCATCTCTTCCG
Source organism: uncultured Planctomycetota bacterium (assembly GCA_963835245.1). GTDB lineage: Bacteria > Planctomycetota > Planctomycetia > Gemmatales > Gemmataceae > JAJPHU01. Next base: position 2,160,110 of record CAWIEZ010000004.1, on the reverse strand, counting down.
CATGGAGGGCGCGTTGGCCTTCGTACAGACAGCCCCAGATCGACCGGCCTTCTCCGTCCGGACGCACGCCGATCAGGTAGATCGGCGTTCCCGGCGTCGCTAGGTTGGCCAACAGAAACGTCCGAAAGGCGACGGCCAAGAGCGGATAAAGGAGCAGCGGCATCAGCACCAAGGTGAAGATGGTGCGGCGATCGCGGAGGATTTCGCTCAGTTCCTTGCGCGCGAACCGGCGCAGCAAACCCATCCGCGGCAGAAGGGCGTTGTTCATGGCCGATGGTCCTCGCGCACGAACACGCCGTCCGAGCAGAGGGTCTTCAAGGCCGGTCCCGTACCGACGAGGGTCAAAAACATTTCCACCAGCGTCGCGCAGCCGCTGGCCGCGCGCAGCTCGCCGAGCGTGCCGGAACGGACCAGCCGGCCGCGGTGCAGCAGGCCGAAGCGATCGCACAGGCGCTCGGCCTCATCGAGTTGATGCGTCGTCAGCAGCACGGCCTTGCCTTCGGCGCGGGCGTGGGCGATGAACTCGGCGACGACCTGGCTGCCGAGTACGTCCAGCCCGGCCGTCGGCTCGTCGAGCAGCAGTGCCGGCGGGCGATGGATGAGAGCGCGGGCGAGATGGACGCGCTGACGTTGTCCGGTGCTGAGTGTGCCGCAGCGGCGATCGAGGAGATCGGCGAAATCGAGTAGGAGGGCGAGCCGTTCCATCTCGGCGCGAGCGGCAGGGGGCGGTACCCGGTAGAGATCGGCGCAGAACAGCAGCATTTCACGGATCGTCAAGTGTTGGTAGAGGGCGGCGCTGGAGGAAACCAAGCCGACTTGCCGTTTCACTTCATCGGGAGAAGTCGAGGCGGAGAAACCGCCGATGCTGGCCTGTCCGGCAGTCGGCCGCAGCAGGCCGAGGATGATGCGCAGCGTGGTGGTTTTGCCGGCGCCGTTGGGACCGAGCAGGCCGAACACCTCGCCGGCGGCGACGTGGAAGGATAAGCCGTCCACGGCTCGAACTTCGGTCCCGCCCGCTGCCGGGAAACAGCGCGTCACGTTCTCGACCCGGATCATGGGGGCCTTTCGTCAGGGCGAGCCGGAGCGCGGGCGGTTCAGACGGTTTAATAGAGTCACCACGAATCCCACGAATAACACGAATAATAGACAAAAAAACGGACTATTTCTCGTTTGTTTTTTATTCGTGTTATTCGTGTGGCTCGTGGTGACTCTCTTCTTTCTGTGGGTCGTTCTTAGCGCTGGGGTGCAGGCGGTTTTCCGCCGGTTTGAGCCATTGCGTCGCAGGCGGCGCTTCGCTGCGATGATTCAGCCACATCGTCAAGCCGAGAGCCAAGCCGCCGAACAACAACCCGACAGCCGCCGCCCGCACACATGCCATCGCCGGCCGGGAGGAGAGGAAGGATTGCCGTCGTGTCGCCGCTTTCGACGGCGCCACAGGAGCGGAAGAAGGCGCTTCCTCTTCCTCGTCGTCCGCGAAGGTTTCGCCGTCCCACATGTACTCCGTACGCAGCCGGGCGAGCCGCGTCTCCTGCGGGTTGTCGAGCGCCTTGTTGGTGAACCCGCCGATCAGTTCGTCGCCATCGCTGTACATCCAATCGCTCAGCACCCGGACGCGCAGACGGACGCGCATGCCGCGTTTGTACTTCTTGACGTGCATCGGATCGTTGTCGAGAACGCCGCGCAGAAATTCACCCTCGATCTTAACGACCTTGATCCACATGAACTCGGTGCAATCGCCGTCCGTGAAAGGCGCTTTGACGGCGAACAATTGCTCGGGTAGTCGGCGTGCGAAGGCGCGCGTGAACTCGCGCCAACGGCGGCGCGCTTCTTCGCTGGCCGCCATCAACTCGGCGTCGCCGGCATCGCCGGCCACCACCGGCACCTTGCACGACGGCGTATGGATCAAGGCGGTTAGCGGATGCTCGCGGCGCAGCGCCTTGCGGATATTTTTGTCCCAGACGCGAAGGTGTTCCAGTCCCGGCGTGGCCACCGCCAACGTGGCCGGACTCCAGCCCAGCGCCGCCGCCATTCGGCCGACCATGCGCGCCGCTTCCTCGGCATCCACATCGGCGGGATAGCTCCGCAAGTGAACGCAAACATACGCTTCGTGGTCGAGTACCGCCTGCCGTAGACGCAGTTCGCTCATCTGCTCGGCGACGGACTCGCGGTCGCAAAACAACGGCTCCGCAAGAGCGAAGATGTCGAACAAAAAGCCGTCGAGTTGGACGAAGACGTAAGGAAACGACGCCGTGATGAACTCGCCGGCATCGCCGCTGCTTACGTCGTTGCCGGCAGTGCGGATAATCAGTTTCTTGCGAAATTTTCGCCAGATAATGTCCTGGAGGGCACGGGGATTATCCACGTCCCACAGCCCTTGGAGCAGCAGGATCAGGGTGGGTATTTCCGACTGTTCCAGACCGTGTTCGCTCATGGATGGTCTCATCGGAGTCGGAAGGAGGCAGCCGGGGTCTCTGGTATCCTGAATCTTTTGTTATTCTACCTGCTAAGGCGGCTAACCACAAGTCGATGACGGCCTGAATCGCTCCCCCTTCGCCGTTTCCCCCACCCTTAAAGCCACGAACTGAATGCCTTGCCAGCCCGCAGCCCGAGCAAGGGCGAATCTTCCCTTGCTTGCGCGGCGGGCTGGCAAAAATGTTTGCGGAGACGATTCCGCTGACAGGTTAGGAGGAATGTAGGAACGGGGAAATCAAGAATCTGTTTAATTCATCCTTTATCCTTCATCTTTCCGAATCCATAAGCAATGACCCAGATGGCGTCGATTGCTCTAACTACACTCCTCGGAACTCGTCGCGTAAGCAAGGGAAATGGCTGTCCGCGCTCACGCTGCGCACTCCGATAGGGAGCGATCGCCGCCAGAAACGCATCTCGAAGGAGGAGCCATGTCGTCGATTCGTCTTCGCCTTCTGCTCGCCGGCGTGCTTGTCGGCGCTTTGGCCGGCAGCGCCGCCTTAGTTAAAGGACTGGCGAACCTCGATGCCAAAGAGACCGGCTTGCTTGCCGCCAAGCTGGAGCGCCTCGATGCCTTGCTGCACGATGCTGTAGCGCGGCGCACATCGCCGGGGGCGTCGCTCTGCTGGCGCGGCACGGCCGGATCGGCCACTTGCAGGCCATCGGCTGGCGCGACGCCGAGGCCAAAAAAGCGATGACCCCTGATACGCTGTTCCGTATCACCTCGATGACCAAACCCATCACCAGCGTCGCCGCGATGATGCTCGTCGAGGAGGGCAAATTGCGGCTGGACGACCCACTGTCAAAGTACGTCCCCCAATTCAAGGCGCCGATGGTACTCGCGCCCGGCTTCGGCGGATTCGGCGTCACGTTGAAGGCGGCCCGACGCGAAATCACCATTCACGACTTACTAACGCATACATCCGGCCTCAGCCATCGCTTCTGGCTGCGTATGCCGCTGTCGGCCCTGTATCACGCGGGCGGCGTCAGTGATGGGCTGGTGCATCCGCCCGGCAGCAGCGCCGACAACGTCCGCCGCTTGGCCAAAGCCCCATTGCTGTTTCAGCCCGGCAGCGATTGGGAGTATGGCCTGTCGCTGGACGTGCTGGGCGTCGTCATCGAGGTGGTATCGGGCCAAGACTTGGCGGCCTTCTTCCGTCAACGCATCTTCGCACCGCTGAAAATGGAGGACACTTTCTTCTTCGTGCCGCCGTCGAAGAAAGACCGGCTGGCGGCGCTGTACCTGCGCGGCCTCGACCGTCGGCTGATGCGCGTCGGCGACGAGCCGGTGACGCTGGGCGAGTTGGTGTTGTCGGCGAACTATCCGTGTGAAAAGGACGGCAAGTATTTCTCCGGCGGCGCCGGCTTGGTTTCGACGGCGCACGATTACGCACGCTTTCTGCAAATGCTGCTTAACGGAGGCGAGTTGGACGGCGTGCGCTTGCTCAGGGCCGATACCGTCAAGCGGATGACGAGCAATCAGATCGGCGGCATAAAAACCTACCTCAGCGAGTACGGCGACCGTTTTGGCTACGGCTTCGGCGTGCTGACGGAAGCCGGCCAGCGCGGCGATGCGGCCTCGGCGGGCAGCTATTCCTGGAGCGGCATTTTTCACACCTATTTCTGGGTCGATCCCAAGAAAGAGTTGATCGGTGTGCTGATGACCCAAGTTTTCGCAGTCGGCGAACTGCCTATCCAGGGCGACTTCAAGAAGCGCGTCTACGAGTGCCTCGCCGACTGAGGAGCGGTTTTCCGTTTTCGGTTTTCCGTTTTCCGTACACTGAACACGGAAAACCGAAAACCGAAAACAGGAGCGACGGATGAAACGGTTCCTCTTTGGGTTGCTGGCGGCAGCGGTTGTGGGCGGCGCGGTGCCGGCCGACGATAAGACCGATGCCGAAGTGAAAAAACTGGAGGGCGCCTGGGACATCGTGTTCATTGAGGTTATGGGCAAAAAGATCGATGCCCCCAAGGGAAAAGGCGGCAGCATCGTCTTCGCCAAGGACGGGAAGGTTCTCATGAAGGATCCCGGCAAAAAGGATAAGCCCGGCACTTACAAGATCGATGCCGGCAAAAGTCCGAAGACCCTCGACTTAATCGAGTTGAAAGATGGCAAGGCGGGAGAAGTGACGGAGGTGATCTACGAGGTCGAGGACGATACGCTCAAAATGGGTTTCTCGGCGGAAGATCCCAAAGGCAAGCGGCCCAGCGACTTCAAGGGCGATAAGGTTGTAATTGTACATTTGAAACGGCAGAAGTCGTGAGTGGTGTGATCCTCCCTTTCGCATCGCGGCCAAAGGGGGAGTTGACCGCATCCGCCAAAAATTCGTATAGTTGCCTGAGGTAAAGTTTAGCGCTGAAACTCTGTTCTTCCCTCTCAGGTATGTTCCTTCGAGCCGTTGGCACGAGCAGCCCCCGTGAACCCCGACGATGACGCCAGCCTGGTTCGACGCTGCCTACGCGGCGACGATGAGGCCATTCATCAATTGGTGAACCGATTCCAGGCCGAGGTGTACGGTCTGTGCGTGCGTCTGCTCAACCATCGCCACGACGCCGAGGACGTGGCGCAGGAAGTATTCTTGCGCGTCTTCCGCAGCTTGCGCAGCTGGGATTCGCAACGGCCGCTCAAACCGTGGATCATGAGCATCGCCGTCAACCGCTGCCGCACTTGGCTGAGTCAGCGCGTCCGGCGGCCGGAGTTAGTCGATTATTTGCAGGATACCCTCGCCGCACCCGCTGCCGACGACTCCGCTGAGTTGGTCGAGGAGATTCAAAAAGCCGTCGCTGAGCTACGTTTGGAGTATCGCACGGCCTTCGTGTTCTTTCACGAGCAGGGCCAACCGTATGAGGACATCGCGCGGGCGATGGATCGTCCAGTCGGCACCATCAAGACCTGGCTGCACCGTGCGCGCTTGGAAATACTGGAACGTCTGCGCCGTCGCGGCATGATCCCCGCCGACGCCGAGGAACACCCAGCCGTTCCCGCGCCGAAAAGCCGAAGAGAAGAACCATGAACTGTGAAGTCGCGCAAGAACTGTTGCAGCAAAGCCTCGACGGCACGCCGATCGAGTCGCCGGAGTGGTTGGCGCATCTGCGTCAATGCGCCGATTGCCGAGCGCTGGCGTCGGCCGGCCGGCGGTTACAGGATGGCCTTCGTCTTCTGGCCGCGCCGCTGCCTCCAGCGGATCTGGCCGAGCGGATCGTCGAGGGAGTGCTGCTGGAGCGCCGCCGAGCGCGTCGCCGAGTACGGCGACGCTGGACAGGCGGCCTCGTCCTCGCCGCCAGCCTGCTCGTCGCGCTAGGGCTGCGGTTGGACTGGCGCGGCCGGCCGAACGGTACCGAGGTTCTTCCGCCCGAACAGACGGCGAACAACGTGTCCACGCCGAAGGAAATGGCAGCACCGACTTTGCGCGAATCGGCGGCGGAATTGGGCAAAGTCTTCGCCGCGCTGAGCAATCAAACCGCCGATGAGACGGTCGGGCAAACACGTCGATGGGTGTCGAACGTACCCAGTCCGACGTTGCCGAATGTCGATCTGACGGCGATGGAACCGCCGGCCCGTCCTTTCCGAGATGCCGGCGAAGGCGTCTCGGAGGGACTGGAGCCGGTGACGACTTCCGCTCGCCGTGCGGTCGGTCTGTTCTTGCGCGAACTGCCGCCGATGGAGACAAAGAACAATTAACCACAGAGACACAGAGGCACAGAGAAGAAAAAAGAGAGAAAGAGAATGAAGAAGATTATATACCCTTGTTCGCGGTCGGATGCTCCCGGCCTTCTCATTCATTTTTTGTTTTCTCTGTGTCTCTGTGTCTCTGTGGTTAATTTCCCTTTGCAGTTGCAAGCGGCCGCGCCGCGCGAGGAACTGCTCCGTCTGGTGCCTGACTCCGTCGGCTTCTGTCTCGTCGTCCAGGATCTGCGCGGCCATGCCGCCGCTTTGCGCGATTCTCCTTTCCTTGAACAGCTGAGCCAGTCGCCCTTCGCCGTCAAAATCCGCAACAGCGACGACCTGAAAAAACTCGATGCGATCGAGTCCAAGATGAAAGAAAAGCTCGGTTTCGATTGGACGCGGCTGCGCGACGACATCCTCGGCGACGCTTTGGTGCTGGCGTATCGGCCGGGACCGCCCGGCAAACCGGAGCAGGAACAAGGCGTCATGCTCCTCCGCGCCCGCAACGAAAAAGTCCTCACCGATCTTATCGAACGGATCAACAAAGTTCAGAAGGAAGAGGGCGAACTGAAAGATGTGGAAGAACGCCGCCACAACGGCGCCGTGTATTATCGCCGCCTCGAATGGGACAAGCGCGGCGAGTGCGACAAGCCGCCGACTTTTTACTACGTCCACGGTCCCATTTTGGCGTTGTCCACGCAAGAAAGCATGCTCCGCGAGGTCATGGATGGCGACCGCACGCGCTCGTCCGAGACCCTGCCGGAAGCAGCGCGGCGTCTGCACGACCTGGATGCCGAGCGCGCCCTGCTGGCCGTGTGGATCAATCCGCGCGCGTTCGATGCCGAGGTGGATGCCAAGGTTGCCCATGCGCCGGCCGAGCGCTCCGCCACCGTCAAGCACGTCGCGCTGTATTGGAAGGCGCTGGACAGCGTGGTGCTGTCGCTGTCGCCGGCGGATCGGGACATCAACTTATCGCTGGGCGTGCGCGCCCACGTCGCCGAGCTACCGGAAGCGGCGCGTCGTCTGTTCCGCGAAGCAGCGACGGCAAGCGAAGTATGGCGGCGTTTTCCGGAATCGGCCCTGCTCGCTATCGGCAGCCGGCTCGACGGCGCGACGCTGCTCGATGTGCTGAGCGGTTTTCTGACCGCCGAGAACCGGCAAGCGCTCCATGCCACGCTTAACCGCCAACTCGCCGCCCTACTCGGCGAAGAGGATTTCGCGCGCGACGTGCTGCCGGCCCTGGGGCCGGATTGGGGATTGTGCCTCACCGCTCCCGCCACCGCCGAGAAGAATTGGATGCCGCAACTGCTCTTCGCCCTGCGCGTCGATGCCAAGCGGACGAAGAAAACCCTCGATCGCAAACTCCTCGGTGCGCTCGACTTCGCGGCTCGACTGGTCGTATTCGGCCACAACAGCCAACACGCCGATGCGCCGATGACGCTCAAAAACGGCGACGTGGACGGTCAGGACGTTCGCTATCTGGCCGGCGAGCGCGGTTTGCCTGCCGGACTGCAACCGGCCTATGGCGTCCTCAACGGCTATCTCCTGCTGTCCAGTTCGCTCGATGGCATGGCCCGCTTCGCTCAGACGACCCCCGCTTCCGCGCCCGCTGCCGGCGCTGCTGTCCCTCTGCTGCGCATCTCGTTCAAGGACTGGCGCACTTTCCTGACAGAACGCCGCGGGCCGATCGTGCGGTTCCTCACCGAACGCCATAAGCTCAGCCGTGATGCGGCCGACCGGCAGCTAGATGGCCTGCTCGCCGGCTTGCAATTCCTCGACCGCGCCGAGCTAAACCAGCGTACCGCTCCCAGCAAGGTTATCTTCACCCTCAAGGTGCAGACGGCCCAAGCGCTGAAAAAATAAGTGGCGAAGCGGTTTCAAACGCCGGCGGGCGAGAGGATCACACACCCCCGCTCGCCGGTTGAGAAACCGCTGTTACATCCGGTTCAGAGCGAGGATAATCGAGGATTCCTGCGCCTCCAGGCTGCTGAGTATAGTCGTTTCCAAGCCATCCAGATCGTTGTTGAGTGTCTGGAAGAAATCGGCTAAGCCCGAATTACTCGCGAGCAGCCTCCGCTCCAGCGATAACAAGTTCCCATCAATAGCCAAGAAGGCCGACTCCAGGCGTTGATCGAGCGCCAGGAAGATCGTGTCCGCCAATCGAGCGAGCGAAGTGGTTGGCGTGGGCAAGGGCGTAAGCGGCGATAAGGAAACGAGTTGGATCTCGCCGAACAGGCCATCCTTTTCGCCATTGATGCCCGCCGAAAAGTAGAGCGTGTTCGGATCGCCGCCATTGCCGCCGTTGCCGAACGTCAGCGCCCATAAGCCGGGATTGAGCAGCGGTTTGCCGTCGGCACCATCGAGTGTACCCAGGAATTTTCCGGTCGCTGGATCGAAAGCGTTGATGGAGCTATCGTGGTAGGCGAAGTTGCCGACCAGCAAATCGCCGCCGAACAAGCCGAAAGAGGACGGCGCCAGGGCCAGACCCCACGGCGCGGCCAGCGGGCCGCCGGCGGTCAGCTGGCTGACGAAACAACCGCAGGTATCGAAAATGGCCACCGCGCCTTGTCCCGGCGTAGCCGTGGTTTGGGCCGCGTGTCCGGCGGGGGCGTAGGTCACGTACAGCTGGCCGTTGATGTTCTGCACGTTGAACGGCACCAAGCCGCTGGGCAGGTCCGGATCGGTGAATGTCCCGAAAGGCCCGATGCCCATGGTCACGGGCTTGAACGAGCTATCAAAAACATCAATGGTTCCCGTCGAGTTGTTGGCGGCGTAGAGGAAGTTGCCTTGGGCATTGCTGCCGATGGCCAAGCCGGTGTAGCTGGCGCCGGGCGTCGTCGCCTCAATCGTGGCCGTGTTGCCGCCGTTCCAGGCGGAGATAGTGCCGTTGAGGTTGGCGAAAATGAAGTGGGCGGGTTGGCCGTTGGCCAAGTCGAAGGAAGTCGTGGCATTGAAGACTTGGCCGGTCGGCCCTTGCGGCCCGGTCGCGGTTGTCGGGATGGCAACTGTCAGGGGGGCTTTGCTGATGCCGTTGGCCGTCACCGAGTAGAGGGTGGCGTCGTTGCTTACCTGGTTCGAGACCCAGAAGGGGCTGGTAGCGCTTTCGGAAACGCCCCAGGGATTCGTGAGATTGGGGTCGTAGACCTGAGCCTGACCCACGACATCGGAAACCAGATTGGTCTGGAGGTAGGCGCTGGGCACGAGCCGATCTTCGAGAGCCTCCAGGCACGGACGAACGCGCCGCGCCGGCGAGACTTTGCTGCGCCGCGGCGACATCCTTTCGCGCGGGAAAGATGTCCGAAGGCATTTTCTGAAGAAGCCGTACATAGGAACTCCTCTCGACGGGTTAAAAGAGGTTAAAGGAAGATAAATCCGACTGACAGCGAGATGTCAGATGGTGTGAAGGAGGGAGCGGATGTCTTGCGGGGGAGATCGCGCCGCGAAGAGCGCGCGTGGCAGTCGCTTCCGGGAGCTGAAAAGCTGCCGCTGTGGAAGGAAGCCACAAAAGGGGCGAACGATTCGTTCACCATGGCTGTGGTCCTGGGGGTGGTGACATCGCGATGTCACTCAGCTATTAAGATTATCCACCGCGAGCTCATCCGGCAAATGAAAAATGAAAAAGGCTTAAAAAAAATGCCCTCGTGCCATTTTGAAGCGTCGAACCGCGCCGGATTATGCCTCAGCCCCTTGCCCCGCAAGCGCTCGTACAGTATCGTCAAATCACGTTATTCGCGCGCTTTTCTTCTCGGATAAGGACGGTGATGGATGAACGTATCCCGATACGTCGCGGCGGTAGGGGTGGCGATGATTCTCTCTCTGGATGGGATGGCGCTGCGGATCGCGCCGGCTCAGTACGCGCCTCCTCCCCCCAGCAAACCAAGCGAAGACATCCTCAAAAAGATCGAGGAACGCAAGGACAAACTCGATACCGCGCTGCGGCTGTTCCGCCGCGAAAAAATTCACGATCCGTTCCTGGCCGACATCGAAGTTTATTACAAGGCGGCGACGTGGATCGCACGCCACAACGAGTTCTATCAGAAGGAAGCCGGCGAATGGACCATCGAGGCGCTGGAGCGCGGCTTGATCCGTGGCGGCCATCTGAGTCAGGGTAACTGGCCGTGGTATCAGCGAACCGGCTCCGCCGTCGTCCACGGCTATCGCTCGAACATTGACGGCTCCGTTCAGCCCTACGCCGTCACGTTGCCGGCCGACTACGGCAAGGAAATCAAGAAATGGCGGTTGGAAGTCGTGCTGCACGGTCGGAATAATCGCTTGACTGAGGTGAGTTTTCTGCACCAGTTCAATGGCGACAAACCCGCTCCCAAAGATCAGGATTACATCCGCCTCGACGTGTATGGCCGAGGCAATAACGCCTATCGCTGGGCGGGTGAACGCGATGTGATCGAAGCGGTGGAACACTTCCTCGCGCTGGAGCGCCTGCAAAAACGCAGCCATCTGACCGACACCAAGCGCGGCGTGCTGCGCGGCTTCTCGATGGGCGGCGCCGGCACCTGGCACTTGGGCCTGCACTCTCCCGATCAATGGTGCGCCCTCAGCCCCGGCGCCGGCTTCACCACCACGCACGGCTATCTCAAGGATTTGCCGGCCCAACTGCCGCCGCCACAAGAAGCCTGTCTGCGCATTTATGACGCCGTCGATTACGCCGAGAACGCTTTCAATGTGCCGATTGTCGCCTACGGCGGCGAAAACGATCCGCAGTTGCGAGCGGCGCGCAACATCGAGGAACGTCTCAAGAAATTGGACATCCCCATGAAGCTGATGGTGGCGCCGAAGCTGGGCCATCAGTTTCCGCCGGAGTGGCAAAAGAAACTCGCCGAGGCGCGGAGCGAATCCATCGCCAAGGGCCGAGAGGAATATCCGCCGCGCGTCCGCTTCACGACGTATACCCTGAAGTATCCCAGCTGTTATTGGGTGTATCTGCTCGGACTCCAGCGCCACTACGAGCGCGCCTCCGTCGATGCCGAGCGCAACGACGATGGTTTCAAAGTCAAAACGACCAATGTTCGCATCCTCCGTCTTCAGCTGTGGCCCGGCGCCACGCGCCAGCCGGTCGTCGTGCAGATCGACGGCCAGCGCGTCGAGGCTCAGCCTTACGTGTCGGTGGTTAATTCGTCCTCGCTGTTCATCGATCTTGAGCGCCGCGGCGGTCGTTGGCAGTCCGTGCTGCCGCAGAGAATTGAAACCAATCATGGTCCGCAAACCCCAGAAAACTCACGGCCTGCAAGGACCAATCGACGATGCCTTCACGGCGCCGTTTTTGTGCGTGCGCGGCACCGGCGCGGCCTGGCACGAAGCCACCGAAGAGTACGCCAAAGCCAACCTCGAACGCTTCCGCAAGGAATGGTCGAAGTATTTCCGCGGCGAACTGCTCGTCAAGGACGACGTGGAAGTGGAGCCGCACGACATCGCCAGCCGCCACCTCATCCTCTTCGGCGATCCTTCGTCCAACAGCTTGATCGCCCAGGTTCTCGACGGCTTGCCGTTCACTTGGACCAAAGACAAGATCACTTGGGAAGGCAAGGAATATGCGGCGAGCGAACACGTTCCGGTGCTGATTTATCCCAGCCCGCTTTCGACGATGTACTACATCGTGTTGAACTCTGGCCATACGTTCCACGCCGCCGATTTCGAGGGCAGCAACGCTCTGCTTTATCCTCGTCTGGGCGATTACGCCATCCTGAAATTGACGGGCGATAAAAAAGGCGACAAGAAAGACCCCCTCGCCATCGAAGTACAGAGGGCGGGATTGTTCGATGACTTCTGGCGTTAGCCGCGATCCGGCGAACCGGCAGCGTTAGCTGCCGGGTACGAGTCGTAACCCGGCAGCGTTAGCTGCCGGTTCGCCAGCAAACCGGGACGCACAGCGAGGAGCATCGTGATACAGTGTTCGACCTGTAAGCAGGAATTAGAGCCAGACGTGCGCTTCTGTCCGCACGACGGCACGCCGTTGACGGAAACCGCGCCCGCTCCGCCCACGCTCACTCCGCCCGAACGCGCGACGACCGGACAAATGCCGGCATCGAAGGAACTGGAACTGCCCCTCGTGATCGGCGGACGCTATCGCTTGAGCGAGCTGCGCGGCGGCGGCGGCATGGCCAAGGTGTATCGCGCTATCGATGTTACCCTGGAACGCGAGGTCGCCGTCAAGCTCATCATCGCCGATCTGCGCCACGAAAGCGAGTTCGACACGCGCTTCCAGCGCGAGGCGCGCATTGCCAGCCAACTCAACGATCCGCACATCGTCGTCGTCCACGATTTCGGCATCGATGCGGCGCACGGGCCGTTTCTGGTCATGGAATATCTGCAAGGTCAATCGCTGCGCGAACGTCTGCAAAGCGAGGGCTCGCTGCCCTTCCGCGCCGGTTTGCAGCTCGGCGCGCAATTGCTGTTGGCGCTGATCCACGCGCACGGCAAGGACATCGTGCATCGCGACATCAAGCCGGATAACATCTTCCTGCTCAATCAGAGCGGTGTGCGGCTGCACATTCGCGTTCTCGATTTCGGCATCGCGCGGCTGTTCCGCCGCGGCGAGTCGGGCCGCGCCGAGACGCTGACCCGTCCCGGCGCCGTTCTCGGCACGCCGCGTTACATGTCGCCGGAACAGCTCGCCGGCCAGCCGGTCGATGCCCGCTCCGATCTGTACAGTGCCGCGCTGGTGATCCACGAAGCGCTCACCGGCCAACTGCCCTACGTCAGCGGCAAAAAGCTGGGCGAACTGTGCCCGGAGGCATCGCCGAGTTTGCAGGATCTGCTCGATCAATGCTTGAAGCCCAATCCGGCGGAACGACCGGCCAGCGCCGTCGAGGTGTATTTGCGTTTGCAGGAGTTGGGCAAGGCGAGCGGCATTGTGCTTTTGCCGTCTACCGACATGGCCAAGCTCGCCGCCTCCGCGCGCGCGAGCCAGCCGACCATCGCTTATGCGCCGCCGCGCTGGTGGACGCGCCGGCGTCTTGGCTTGGCCTTGATCTCTCTGCTGTTCCTGCTGGGTCTGGCCGGGAAGTTGTGGTTCAAACATTCGCCGTGGGATGGACAGCATGAAAGTTTGGCGGGCGTTCAGATAGGCGATCCTCGGCAGGAGGTTGTCGATCGCTTGAAGCTGACGAAGGGCGGCCCGATGAACCCCTGGGCGACGAATCAACCGCCCGGCTATCTCGGCAACCTTCTGCGCGCCGAGGATCTCCATCTGCCCGAAGACGGCTTGAATCATCTGGACGTTCAGCGTAGTGGCGACGACCGCATCTGTGTGATCTTCTTTGAAGACAGGGTGCGGGCGGTGATTGCGCAACGCGGCCAAACAGGGCGAGGCGTCAAGACGCAAAGTTGGGCGAGCGAAGTGATCTCCCGCTATGCAGAGGATGCCACGGAGGAGACGCGCGTCCTCGTGAATCAGGCGACGCAAGTGGTCGAGAAAAAAATTCAGATTCGCCGTTACGACACGCTCGGCATCGGTTTCGAGATACACCAGAACAAAGTGTTCGCCGTCGCGCTCTATCCGGCCGTCAGCAATCCCTAAGCCCGATTTCCCACCCGGCAGCTAACGCAGCCGGTTCGCCAAGAAAGGCGAACCGGCTGAGTTAGCTGCCGGGTGCGGGCCGGCCGTCCATCTTGACGGTTCGGGCGTCGCGGGCTACCTTGCGTGGTTAGTGCGGACTAGCGTTTCCGCGGAGGGTCGTCCAGCGGGGGTTGTACCGTGGCAGTGGCATCGGTTGCTGGCATTTCGGCCGCGCTCTTGGGAGTTAACCTATCTTTTTGGAAGATAGGTCTTCTCGCGGTTGTGCTGCTGCTGATTGCTCTGCTCGTCGTGCCGGGGCTGTTTTTGCGTCTGGCGCTGGCCGTGGCGACGCACTCGGTCTACTGGCTGCGCGTGCGCGGCCGGCAGCACGTGCCGGCGCGCGGCGGCGCCCTGCTCGTCTGCAATCACGTTAGCTATCTCGACTGGTTGTTGCTGCTGGCGGCGCATCGGCGTTTCCTTCGCATGGTGGTGTTCGCCGGCTGGACGAATCAATGGGGTGTGCGCCACCTGTTGAAGTGGGCCGGCGTTATCGCCCTGGACGGTTCGGCGGGTCCGCGCGGCCTGGTCCGCGCTCTTCGGCAAGCACGCGCGTGCCTGGCGCGCGGCGAACTGGTGTGTCTGTTCGCCGAAGGCCGCGTGTTTCCAAGCGGTCTGGAACTGCCCTTTCATCGCCAGTTTCAGCGCGTTGCGCGCCAAGGACAAACGCCGATCATTCCCGTCTGCCTCGATCAACCGCTCGGCAGTCTCTTCGTCGTGGAGGACGGGCGTCTGCGTTGGCGTTGGCCGTTGACGCTGCCGTTTCCGGCTTACGTCGCGTTCGGCGAACCGCTGCCGCCGGCAACGCCGGCCGGCGACGTGCGACAAGCGCTGCAACTGCTATCCGCGCGCAGCGCCATCGAACGCTCGAATCGGCGCAAGCCGGCTCATCGTCGTTTCGTGCGCGTGGCCGCGCGCCGCCCTTTCCGTTCGTGCTTCCTCGACAGCACTCGCCCGGAGCAACTCAGCTACTCGCGCACCCTCGCCGGCGTCTTGTGCGCGGTCAAGTTCTTTCGACCGTTGCTCGGCGATGCGCCGATGGTCGGTCTGTGGCTGCCGTCGAGCATGGGCGGCGCGTTCGCCAACATCACCTTGGCCATGCTCGGCAAAACGGCGGTCAATCTCAATTACACCTCTTCCCCCGAAGCGATTCAATCGGCGCTGCGCCAGTGCGGCGCTCATCACGTCCTCACTTCGCGCCGCTTCACCGAACGTATGAAACTCGATCCCGGACCCGGTGTGAAGTTGATCTATTTCGAGGACATCGCGCCGCGCTTCACCGCTTGGATGCGCATCTCGCGCTGGTTGGCCGTGATTCTGCTGCCGGGTTGGTTTCTCGAATATGTCGTCCTGCGCCTGGGCCGGCATCGTCCGGACGATTTGGCCACGATCATTTTCTCCAGCGGCAGCACCGGCGAACCCAAGGGCATTATGCTCAGCCATCGCAACATCGCCGCCAACATCGAGTCGATGATTCAGGCGGTTGCACTGCGGCCGAGCGATCGCGCTCTCGGCGTCTTGCCGTTCTTCCACAGCTTCGGCTACACGGTGACGCTGTGGGCGCCGCTGCAAGTCGGCGCCTCGGTGCTTTATCACCCCGATCCGCGCCAGGCCAAGGAGATCGGCGAGTTGTGCCGTAAACATCGGTGTAGTCTCTACCTCTCGACGGCGACGTTTTTGCGCTTCTGTCTGCGCAAGTGCGAAGCGGACGATTTTCGCCCCTTGCGCGTCCTTATTTGCGGCGCCGAAAAGCTGCCGGTGTCATTGGCTCAGGAGTTCGAGCGCAAGTTCGACGTGTTGCCGATGGAGGGTTACGGCTGCACCGAGTTATCGCCGGTGGCGTCCAGCAATTTGCCGGACGTGGAAATCGAGGGCGTCCGCCACATCACCAACAAGCCGGGCACAGTTGGCCAACCGATTCCCGGTGTCGCCGCGCGCATCGTTCATCCGGAAACGCGGACGCCGCTGCCGACCGGCGCCGAAGGGCTGCTGCTCATCCACGGCGGCAACGTCATGGAAGGCTATCTCGGACGGCCGGAGTTGACGCGCGAAGCGATCCAAGACGGCTGGTACGTGACCGGCGACATGGCTCGTCTGGATGAGGACGGCTTCATTACGTTGACGGGCCGGCTGTCGCGCTTCGCCAAGTGCGGCGGCGAGATGGTGCCGCTGGAGAAAATCGAGGAGGTGTTGCACGACATCCTCGGAACCAGCGAGCGCGTTTGCGCCGTCACTTGCGTCCCCGACGACACGCGCGGCGAACGCTTGATCGTGCTGTATCTGAGCCAAAACGGTTTGGAAGTGCGTCCGTGGTGTCAGCAGTTGAGCGGGCGGGGATTGCCGAACCTGTGGATTCCGGCGGAGCGCGATTTCCATGCCGTGCCGGAACTGCCGGTACTCGGCAGCGGCAAGCTCAATTTGCAGGGCGTCAAAGAGATGGCTCTGGAGTTGACGCGCCGGTGACGTTCGCCCTTGCTAAAGCAGAACGGTTCTCGTTCCCACGCTCCGCGTGGGAACGCACGTCGGGACGCTCTGCGTCCTATCGCTCACCGCGACGCAGAGCGTCCCGACGTGCGTTCCCACGCGGAGTTGCCCCGAACCGATCTCCGCGGAGAGAGATTCGAGAGCAGAAGTATTACGCGAACACTTCGGTCCCCTTGAGTGCCGGACGCGGGAAGTCATTCGCGCAGCGTAGGCAGCGCTCCCGATCGCGCGGCACATGCGCGCCGCACCCCGGGCACGATTCCAACGCAGGCCACGAGCGCCCGAAGCGATAGCCAATCCATCCCGGCAGACCGAACACCAGCACGAACAGCGGCCAGACGATGCGTTCCGCGCGGCTGGCCCCGTAGCGTACTTGCCGGCGATAACACAACACGGCGAGGGCCAACGCGATCGTCTGAGCAATGACGAGAGCGGGGCGGAACTCTGTCAGCGCTCGGTCCAACGCCTCGGCGGGAGTTGCCGACAGACCATTATTCAGCAGCTTCTGCCATCGATCCTGCACGAAGAAGCCGCACACTCCCAACGGCGAAGGCATCGTCACGCCACCGTAAACCTGCGCCGGCCGGAGTTCGCTTCCTTGAGCCAAAGTCACAGCCGTCTCGCGGAATCGGCCATCCGGTTTAACCCAGAAAATACGATGTTCGCGCTCGGTTGCCAAGTCATCCTCCGGACTACTCCAGTCCAGAATAGCTTCGTCGGCTTTGCTTTCCGCGAAGGTGAAACCTAGGTTACGCAGCACTTCGGGGATTGGGTAGCGTGCCAGCATCTGGCCCTGAACGTCCAAGAGCAGAATCGCATCGTCGGTGCGGGCAGCCAAGCGAAACAACGCGCCTCGTCCGGCGCTCTTCGGACTGATTGATTTGGACACGGAACGAAGCCGTGCATCCTCCAGGACCACACGCACCGTACGCTTCTGCAAATCCGCATGGTAGAGCTTTCCGTCGCGGCCGAAGACGTAGGTGTCCCACTCGGAAAGGAAACCTTGCGGCGCTCGGCCCCCGCTCTCATGCATCGGATAGCCAGCCGGCGTGCGATAACGGGAGGATCCAGAAAGCAGCCGGGAATTGTCAAAAGGCGAGGTCGGCCCGTCGAAGGGGAACAATTCCTCCGCCGACAATGCTTCCTTTCGGAAACCGGCCGTGCCCAGGTAGCCGATACAGACCTTACTCTTGCTGTCGTAGCCGACGAAATAGCCGAACCCTTCGCGCCGGCCATCCGAAAGGAAATACCAGTAGGTCGCCGGCCATCGGCCATCCGCAAACGTGCAAACGCGCTCCTCCCAACTAAGATTGTCCGATGCTTGCGGTGGATGCGCCGGCAGGGAAACGCTGCGTAGCTGTGCCGCAATATCGTCCTCAGACGGCATCGCGGAGTTGCCCTGCAAATCGCGGTAGCGCGTTCCATAGCGGATACCGTCGGGGTGAGAAGCTACGAGGGTCGCACCATTCGGTAGGAAGCACAGGGCTTCCTCCGCTCCCAGCGCGTCCTCACTGTAGGCGCTGGAGATCCACTTGTCGCCCACGTAACAAACAGCCGCGAGACCGACTGCCAGGACGGTCGCCAACACCAGCGGCTGAATAATTCCTTTTCGCAACATGCCCATCCTCCCTTTGGCTAGTAGTCCATTGCAGCTGATTTGTTTAGCCGCGACCCGAAGGGGAGCGCGGGATTCGCGCTCGCCTACGGCTTGCGGCTAAACAATTGAGTTGCAAGGAACCACTAGGCGTAATCCCTCACACGGGCCACGAAACAGATGTTAGCGATCAGCAATCCGTACAGCGCCAAAGTCAGGGGAAAACCGAGATACCACCATCCCCGCGCCGGCAACGCGTTGTCAATTACCAGCAATATCAACAGCGCGGCGATCAGCGGCAACAGGCGGGTACCGAACCAGCGGGCCGGACGCAGACCGCTCAGAAACGTCCCCAGGTACAACAGCAACGTCAAGAACATCGTCCGCCAAGCCGATCCAGTCATCGACCACTCAAACGGTCCCGCATGATGTCCCGGCAGGCTCGCCCACCAGGCATAGAGCAAAATCGGCAGACTGGCGCAGAGCAGGAAGACGACCACTCCCATCGCCAACTTGATCAGGAAGATGGTTTCGCGCCGTAGCGGGCGGTGTAGCAGAAACAGGTACGTCCCGCGCGACGACTCCCACCACGATTGGCGGAAACCCAGCGCAATCGCAAAAATCGCCGAGATGAGGGCGTGAATGGACGAGAACTGGCTGTCGAGAAAAGGCACCCCCATTGTGCCCTGCGGCATCAGGGGCATCCAGTTGAACGCTTTCGACCCCATCGCGTTGACCGTCAACGCCAGATACCAAGCCAGCGCCGCAGCCAGGATAACGAAGACCTCACGCAGCTCCTTCCACGCCAATGTTTTCATCGGCAGCTCCTCCTTGAATATCGGACTGAATTTGTGTGAAAAGCGGCAGCGCGCGCCGCAGGCCGCGCGTGTACTCAATGAAGGCATCTTCGAGATTCAATTCAACGATCTCGACGCGGCGCGGCGACAACGCCTCAACCGCGGCGCGTTGTCGTGGGCCGTAGCCGACAAACACCAGTTCGCGCCGTGTGCCGACACGCCAATCGCTGAGCAGGCCCGGACACGGCGATACCTCCGGCGGCTCGCGGCCGAACTCGGCCACCACCTTGCGCACCGACGATTTGAACTGTTCCGCTGGGCAATCGACGCGCAGCACCCCGTCGATCATGACGCCGACGCGATCGGCCACCCGCTCCACGTCGCCCAGAACATGCGAGCTGAATAGAATCGTGCGGCCGCGCCGCTGGATGATCTGGATCATCGATTCCAGAAAATCGCGGCGGACATTGGTATCGAGGCCGAGCGTCGGATCGTCGAGAATCAGCAACTCCGGGTCCGGCGCCAGCGCCAGCGCCAGCGATACCTGGGCGCGCTGTCCTTTCGAGAGCCGGCCAATCTTCGCTTTCGGCGATAGGGCGAAGTGATCGAGAATCATTTCGACAAATTGCCGATCCGCATTGGGATAAAACGACGTAGTGAAGGCGACGGCTTGACGGATGGTCATGCCGGTGTAGAGCGGATGGCCTTCGGCAAGGTAGGCGATGCGCGCGTTGGTTGCCGGCGACAGCGTCTCGACATTTTCGCCCAGCAATTCGATGCGTCCGTAATCGGGGCGCACCATGCCGGTGAGCATTTTCAATGTGGTGGACTTGCCGGCGCCATTGCGTCCGAGCAGTCCGTAAACGGTCCCGCGGGGGATTCGTAGATCGAGATGATCCACCACCTTGCGACCGCCGTAATACTTGGTCAGCCGCTCGGTTCGGATGGCATCGTCCATGACGTTCGGTCCTCCTTTCACGCCGCTCCCTCGGTTTGCCAGCGAAATTCCCGTACTCGTTTGGTGACCAACCGCAGCACTTCATCGGCGGAGTAGCCGAGATGCACCGCCTCCGTGAGCCAGCGATCGAGTTGCTCCGTCAACCGTCGATCGCGTGCCACACGGGTGAGATCGTTGCGCGGCTGAGCGACGTAGACGCCGCGTCCGGGCCGGCTAACGAGCAAGCCTTGGCGTTCCAGCTCGGTGTAGGCACGGGCAACCGTGTTGGGGTTGACGACCAATTCACGCGAGAGCTGCCGCACGGAAGGAAGGGCCGCCTCCGGTTGAAGCTCGCCGCGTGCAATCGCTTCGCGGATTTGCTGGGCTAATTGTTGGTAGATGGGCGCCCGACTGGCGGTGCTAATGTGCAAACCCATCGCTTCATGCCTCCTGCATGACTCCGTGGTCCAACTGTAGGATCACTCTTAATACAGTTGAGAAGAAAACACAAGCGGAATTTGCAGCTACCACCAGCACCGTCCGTACCAGCGGGTCGGCCGGCGCGTCATCAGCGCGACGGCGGATGGTAACGAACCAGATCCGCCGTTTGTTGACCTGGGCCAGTTCCGTTGTGGTGAGAGAGTTCGCATCCTGATCTGCCGGGTTCCCACGCGGAGCGTGGGAACGAGAACTGGAGTTGGCGCGCCAGTGACGTTTGCCCTTGCTAAAGCCGGTTAGCGCGCTTCGCGGGCACATCGTTTCCGGCGATGCGTTTCGGAAACATTGTCGGCGGAAACCGTTCTCTACGCGAGACTTTGCGACTCCCAAAACAACATTTAGCGCTGGACTCCGCGCGAAGTTGTGTAGGATCAATCCCACAATTGATCGACGCGTCTCGCACCCCCTGCGAGGCCGATTAACCTCCGATGTCGCTCTCAATTGGATGTAACTAGGCGAAGTCCTCCGTTGTTTCCTACCGTCGAGGAAGAACGGGATGTTTATTGCGTGTCGCTGCTCTCGCTGCCACCGTCCGTTGCGTGTGCGCGAATGCTACGCGGGTCGAACGCTTCACTGTCCCGGTTGTGCCGCCGCGGTCGTCATCCCGGCCGCCCTCCCTGAGCCGGTGCGGGCTGTTTGCTCGGAAGTGAAAACAGAGGCCGTGCGCGAAGCGAAAGCCGCGCCGGCCGGTGCGGCCCTTTCGGGACGGCGCGTCCTGCCGTGGTTGTTGCTTGTGCCCGCGGCGCTGGCTCTGGGGCTATTGATGTGGGCCGGCCACGGATGGACGCTGGCCTCGCCGTTGCTGAGCGCATCGCACAATACCATGCCGAAGACGGCAGATTCGCCTCTGATGACCGCCAACTGGCGCCATCCTCCAGCAGACTTCGTTCGTTTCGGCAGTGCCGCGAAGCTCGCGCAGTTCGAGGTGTTGCGGCACCGCGATCGCCGGAGAGATTTGTCGCCGCCGCCCTCTCTTGATGACCTGAAACCGGAGGCCGTCCAACTCGGCGATCTACTGTCCGTGGCGGTCGCGCCGCGCGGCGCTGCCGCCTTCGTGACTACAGCGGACGGCTTGTTAAAGGATTTTTCCTATCCCAAATTCCAACTGCGCGCGACCTACCGGCTGGAGCAGCCCGCCTATCGCGCCGTGCTGGATGGCCGGCGCTCCCTGTTGTGGACAGCGGCGTGCGCGCCGTCCAACCTCCGCGCCAATCGCCACGGCGATCAACCGCTGGGGCACGGCGATCTGCACGTCTATGCTCTGCCGCCTTTCCTACAGGACCAGGTGGAGACGATACCCGGCTTGCATCCCCGCTTCGTACTTCCCGTAGCGGGCGACGTGCTGGAATTGTTGATCTCTCCCGATCAACAAGCGCTGTTTTATCTGGCTCGAACGGACGACGGCGTTCGTCTAGTCCGCATCGACGCCGAGCGGCAAGTCGTGGATCGACAAGTTGGCCTAGCGGGCGACATGCGTGCCCTGTGCCTGACGGCGGACGGAAAAACGCTGTATGCGGCCGGCAAGGGCAAAGTGCATGTGTTCGATCCGGCGACCTTGCAGTCGCGGCGGCGCGTGGACGTGACAGCGGATGTCTATGCCATCGCCGCCGACAACGACGGCGGCGTTTACCTGGCCGAACAGGGCCAGCGGACCAATCTCACGCGCTTGGATCTGCGCGGACCGCAGCCGACAGTCCAGCAATGGAGCGCTCGCCTGCACGGACGGATTTATGTGAAGCTGACGCCGGACCAGCATCATCTGTACGTCGGCTCCTCGTCGGTGATCTCCGATCATCTCGATTCGCTGTTGATCCAGGGCCACACCTGGCACACGCCGTTGGTGATGGGCATGGTGCTTTCCAACCCGCAAACACCTGTGCAGGGCGAGTTCTTTCTGACGCCGGACGGCTCGTTTCTGATCAATCGGTGGGGGAGCGTCTTCCAATTGGCGCAGGGGGATGCGCCCTTATCGCTAAAAACAAAAACGACAAACTAGAAACGCCTCCGTTTAGCCGCGAGCCGCAGGCGAGCGCGTCCGCGCTCGCCTACGGCTCGCGGCTAAACAGAGAGGTTTTTGAATCATCAACCGAGCCGCGCCTGCGCACCCACCTGGAAATCGCTCACTTCCAAATCGACGCTGCGCCAGCCCTGCCATTCGTTGAGCTTCGGCGTGAAGGCCAGACAGCACGCGCCGCCGGCGGACATCAGTTCCTCAACGCGCTCGGCCATGCCCCAGGCGATGGCCTTCAAAACCGTGCCCTGCTGTGAGACGCGAAAACTCAGATGGCGTTCGCCGGCGCCGACTTTGCGCGGCTCGCCCTTGATCTGTAAGCCGCCGGCCAAAAACAGCGGCCGACGATTCTCCGCTCCATACGGTTCTAGGCGATCGAGGTCGGCGAGCAATCCGAGAGTCAACGTGCTCAACGGCACCTCGGCATCGAGTACCAACGTCGGCGGAGGCGGACCATCGGGGAAATGAGCGGCGGTGTGTTCGCACAGCCGAGCGCGGAAGGCATCGATGTTTTCCGGCAAAATGCGGAAGCCGGCCGCCGCGGCATGGCCGCCGTGACTAAGCAGCAAATCGCCGCACGTCCGTAGCGCCTGGTGCAGAGCGAAACCCGGCACCGAACGGCCGGAGCCGACGCCGACGCGAACGTGCCGGCCATCGCCGTCGGCGTCCGCGTTCGGCAGGGCGATCATCAAGGTCGGCCGCGCGTACAGATCGACCAACCGGCCGGCGACGATCCCGATGATGCCGGCGTGCCAACCCGCATGAGCCAGCACCAGCGCGGCATCGTCGCCGCGCCTCTGCTCCTCAATGAGTTTGCGCGCCTCGGACACCATACGCCGTTCCAGCGTCTGTCGTTGACTGTTCTGCTCCTCCAGATAATGAGCCAGCTGCGCCGCTTGCTCCTGGCGCGGCGTGGTCAGCAAATCAACGACCAGACGAGCGCAGCCCAGGCGTCCCGCCGCGTTCAGTCGTGGAGCGATTTTGTAACCGATGTCGGAAGCACGCAGCGCCGCGCCCGGCGCGAAACCGGCGCTGGTGCACAGCGCTTGCAAGCCCGGCAGGGTCGATTGCCGCAAGCGGTGCAGACCGTGGCGCACGAGAATGCGGTTCTCATCGTGCAGCGGCACCACGTCGGCCACCACGCCCAGCGCGGCCAGCGCCACGCTGTCGAGCAGGTATTCGCGGAAACGCGGCGTCACCTTGGCACTGCCGCAGGCGCGCTGCGCCAACGCCCAGGCCAGCTTGAATGCCACCGCTGAGCCGGACAACTTGCCGAACGGATACGCGGCGCCCGGCAAACGCGGATGCACCAACACCGCCGCATCCGGCAGCGTGTCCTTCATTTCGTGATGATCGGTGACGATCAATTCCAGACCCAGACGCTTGGCTTCTTCGGCTTCTTCCAGGCTGGCAATGCCGCAATCGACGGTGACGACCATCGTAGCGCCGGACTCAGCGATTTGCCGCAGCGCGTCGGGATTGAGTCCGTAACCTTCCTCCAGGCGGTGCGGCACGTACAGATCGACGGCAGCGTCCAGCAGCTTCAAGCCGGTGAGGAGAATGGCCGAGCCGGTGACGCCATCGACATCGTAATCGCCGTAGATACACAGACGACGGCCGGCCTGAACGGCGGCGAGAATGCGCTCGGCGGCTTGCGTCACGCCGGGCAGCAGATCGGGCGGATGCAGGCCGGTCAGGGCGGCGTCGAGAAAGCGACGCGCGCTGGACGGGATCGTCCAGACCGCGATTGAGCAGTAGCTGAGCGACGATCGGCCCCAATCCCAGGGTGGCCGACAGACGTTCCACGGCGGCGCGATCGTGCGGCAGAAGTCGCCAGGTTTTGCTTGTGGGAACTGACAAGGTCGTCCTTTTATCAGTGCGGGTCGCTAGCGACACCATCGGCGATTATAACCTCTCGCCCGCCACAAAGAGAGGGGAGCGGATGGCGGGTCGCCTCGGCCGCGCCGTTCTCCACGCTTCCGCCATCCTCGCCGCTACCGCCGGTGTCGCCGGCAGCACAATCATTTCTCATCCAGGCCATTTTCCCGGAACAAGCCGCAAGATCCCATCTGACGCCATCCGATAGAACTCATACAGCGTGTTCCAACTTCTTATTCTCGACACGACGACCCACTAGGAATGAGGCTTCCGCCGCACCGAGGACGCCCCGTATCGGTGCGCTCCTATAAAGTGAGGATGTCCATGCGTCGCTCCTTGCCGTACTGCTGGTCCGAAACCTGTTTGTTCGTCGCTGTGTTGATGTGTGGCTGCCAACATAATCGATCCTGCTGCACGCCCTGCGGCGATGCGCCGGCCGCAGTGGCGATGGGCGTCCCCGTTGCCGCAACGTCGGATTCGGCGCCGGCCGCGGCCGATGCCGTCAACGGCGGGGAGACTACACCGACGCAAGCGCCGACCGCGCCAACACCGGCGCAGCCAGCCCTTCCGTCCACGACCGATCCTATGCTGAATTTCGCTCCCCCGGCTCATCCGTCGGACAGCAGCGCCAGCGCGGCGATGGAGCAACTGTCGCCCGCCTCGTACCAGAAGGCGACGACAGCGGCGCCGGCTGCCGCGAGTTTGCCGGCTGGTCCGCACTTCGGACACGATGCCAATTATCTGTGGTTGGTCGGCACCCTCGATTACTCGCGGATTCAGCAGGCTTGGCTGCTGCGTTACGTACCCGTTGAAGAGGAGGACCGCTACGGCGGTTGCGTGACCCTGGTGGCGGCCAACGGCGTCCTCCACTTCAAACGTGGGCAAAGCGTGCGTGTGGAAGGATCGTTGATCGATCCCGAAAGCCAGCAGTTGCGACCGGCTTTCCAGGTGCGGAAAATCCGCGCCGAAGAGCCGTGAGATCACCTTTGTCCTACCCCCTGTGAGCGGAATACTCCCAGGCCGGCGCCGGCCTGGGAGTTTCTGTTCGTCGTCCGCCGTTTAGCGACGCTTCGTAGAAGCGTTACTAAACGAGTTGCAAACGCTGGAGGGGACGACAAGGGAAGGGGGGCAACGCGGCGCATCGGCAGGTTTTTGGGAAAGCTACTCAAGCGGGGCGACCTCGTTAGCCGAAACAAAGTGGCAGAAATCAGCGTGTCGCCGTCTTCATGAGGGAGTCGGCCTCGCTGGTGTGGAAACCAAGAGGAAGGCGCGGGTCGCCAGTTCTCCGGGAGGGGATCGCTCCCTGCCGAGTCACGGTGGCCTTCTGCCGAAGTGAGGCTCCAACGGAGGATTACTCTCGTGAATGCTGCGTTTTTGCTAGTAACAACGGCGTGGTTCGCCGGGGCCGACCCGGCGCTCACCACGACCACCGCGCCCGCCGCCACGTCGGGCGGAGCGGTGGCTTCCGCGCCCCTCACCGGCGCGCTCGGCACGGGCGGCTGTTGTGGCGGCGGTGCATATAGCGGTGTCGGCGGCGGCTGCGGCTGCGAAGTCCAATGCTGCAAACAAGGCTGCTTGCAAAAGTTAAAGGCTCGCATGCACCGCAACAACTGCTGCTGCGAGAACGTCGGCTGCGGTTGCGGCGGCGGCAATGTCGGCGGCAACGTCGGCGGCTGTGGCTCCAACTACGGCGGCGGCAACGTCGGCGGCTGTGGCTCCAACTACGGCGGCGGCAACGTCGGTTGCTGTGGCTCCAACTACGGCGGCAACGTCAGCGGCGGCTGCGGCGCTTGCTGCGAGACCACCTGCTGCAAGCAGGGCTGCCTGCAACGCCTCAAGGCGCGCATGCACCGTAACAACTGCTGCTGCGAGAACGTCGGCGGCTGCGGTTGCGGCGGCAGCGGTCTCTACGGCGCGGGTGTCGGCGGTGTCGGCGGCGTCGGCGTCCCCGGCGTCATGCCCGGCGCTGAGCCGATCCGCAACCTGCCCCACGATGCCACCACGCCGGGCAAAAAACTGCCCTCCAGTGGCACCAAGGGCACCGTCCAATCCAACGGCCTGGACGTGACCCCGACCAGTTCCTCCAACGTCATCGAAACGGAGACCAAAAACCCTTTTGAATTGGACCGTCGGTATGAATCGCGCGTGACTCGCGCCGCGGATTATAGCTGGGTGACGGGGCAGTTGTTTTACGTGCATGCCGACGGTGGTCTCTGGGTGCTCCGTTATGCTCCACTGTGGAAGGAAGATGCCAACGGTGGAAGCGTCATCCTCGCTCGTGATCGGCAGATGGACAGCTATCGCGAGGGCGACCTCGTGAAGGTCCACGGCGAGATCCTCAATCAGAAGGGCTCGATCTTCCTGGGTGGTCCGCTCTACCGTGCCGAATCGATCGAACTGATCGATCGCTCGGCCCGCTAACCGCCCGCCCCTCTGCGTAAAGCTCCTCCGGCCCCGTGACGGCACCCCAACGTCACGGGGCATTTTGCATTTATTCAGCGAACCACCCGGTAGCTAACGCTGCCGGTTCGCCATACCCGGCGAACCGGCTGCGTTAGCTGCCGGGTGGTAGTCGCCGCGCTCCCCTTCGGGTCGCGGCTAAACAAATGGCCGTTAGTGCGACGACTTCGTTTCCGGGGCGTCCGAGTAGATGCGCGTCGCTTCCATCTTGATGACCGGCTCGGTCAAGTTGGTGCTGGTCATCTGAATCTTGAAACGCACCGTGCCTTGCTCGAGCGCCTTGACGTTGATGCGGAAGATGGCGTCGGCCTTGGGCGCCAACTTCTCCAACGGCTCGAAGATAATCGTCTTACCTTCTTCGTGGAAACGCGCCGGACCCGTGGCACTTTTGAACTCCATCTTGTCCGGGATGTTGGCCACCAGCTTGATGTCGGTTTCCACCTTGGAGCCGGTGTTGGTGATGCGCACCTCATAAGCGGTTTCGCTGTTCACCTCGATCGGATCGTCGGTGTCCACCATCTCCAACATGAGGGCCGACAGCCCCTCGATGTGCGTCGTCAACTCGGAATCGGCGCAGCAGGTTATGGGCGCCGACGGCGCTGGCTTTGTGCTTAAATTCGCCGGGGTTGACGGCTTGCACTTCCACCTTGACCTCATGCACTTCGCCCGGCTTGATTTCGCCGAGGAACCAGGAAACGGTATGCGACGAGAAATCGTGGCGTCCGCCGTCGCTGGCGGCGAGAACCTTGAAGCCGTCCGGCACCACGTCGCTGATGGTCACATTGGTCGCCGGCGCATCGCCGGGATTGCTGACCTTGAGCGTGAACAGCGCCTTGCGGCCAAGGTAACGCAAGCCCGGTCCAATCAATTGCATCTCCAGACGCGGCATGGTCACGCTGACTTGCGCGATCTCTTTGGCGTGCAGTCCGCCTTCGGCCTCGGCGGTCACGTCGCACTTCTGCGCCGCCCAGCTTGGTCATGCACATGACCGTGACGTTGCGCGTCTCGCCGGCGGCCAAGTTGCCGATGTCGAAATCGATCTTGCTGCCGCGCGGACACTCCAGACCTTCGGTCAGGGCGGCGTGAATTTTGACCTGATCGGCCGAGCCGTCGCCCGGATTGGTGACGGCCAACGTGAAAGCCGCCGTTTCGCCGAGCAGAATCTTGTCCGGACCCTGCACCTTGAGCGCCAACTTCGGCTCGCGGACCTTGATGTGCATGACCGACGAGCCGGTGAACGTCACCCACGCTTGCGGCGCGGCATCGCCCTTCTGCTCGGCCAGCAACTTCATTTGCAGGACTTTTTCCTGCCTGGCCTGCAAGGCGCCCAGTTCCCAGACCAGCACGTTGCCCTCGGCGACGGCCTTCGGCTCGGTATCGCCGCAGGACAGACCGGCGGGAATGCGCACCCGTACCAGCACTTGCTGGACGGGGATGTTGCAGGTGTTGCGGACGACCAGGCTGTAGTTATTGGGCTGGCTGATCTTGGCGGCGGCCGGGCCGACCCATTCCAGACTAACCGACGGTTCCTGGCGACTGCCCATGCTCTCGGACGTCATGCCCGACTCCGGCGCATGTTCCTCGTTGGCGGACGACGAACCGCCCGCGGCCGGCTGCCCATTGGCATCGCCACTTCCTCCCAATGGCGGTAGGGCGGTGCCGGTCTGCGCCGTTGAGCGGCTGCGGCGCCGACTCCGAAGAAGCCGCGCCTGCATCCCCCGGCTGGCCGGAGCCTTGTTGCATCGGCGAAGGCGATTCCGTCGCTTGATTCGACAGAATAAGCGATCCCGATGGACCCGTGGGGATTTGTCCCAGCGGCGCCGCGTTCATCGGCTGCTGGCTCGGCAACGGACTGAGTTGTACCATTGCCGGCGCCTTGACCGCCGGAGAACTCGCCGGCGCCGCCGACATACTCTTGCCCGAAGGCGCGGCGGCGTTCTTCGTTGCCGGCGGCGGCAGAACGGCCGACAGCGCCGCCGAAGGGCCTGTCGCCCGCGGCCGGATGGATATGCCTCCCAAATGGGCGGTTTCTCCCCCCGCTTCCATACTGCTGACTTGGGCCGATAAATCATCGGTGGCCGTCAGCTTATCGATGCCCGGTTGAGCGCTCGCCAAGGCTGCCCAACCTATTAGGCAAGCCGTTAACAAGGTCATCCCCGTGATGACGATTAGACGATTCATCCGCGTACCTCCCCCGCTTGGGATAAACAACGATCCCCCAGAATAGGCGCCCTCCCCCTGCCTGGAGGGTGTGGTTCTTTGAGAAGGGCGGGAGTATAGCGAGGCGATTTTTCCCGTCAAGAGGAGTTTTTGCTGAATCGTCCCCGACATTAGGTGTGCATAGGGATTTTGGACCGCTCGGCGGTTAAGGCTGCCGGCTGGAAGCCGCACGTCCCCGTCAAGGTCCACCGCGCGGTCGCCGGAATCTTACTCCAGTCACAGCGGCCGGCATAGACACGAGCAATGTCGCCGATTTCCCGCAGCAGGCCGGTGCTCAAGGTGATCGGTTGCAGACCAAGGCTCAGCAAAGTTGCATTGCAAGCAGCCAGATCGTTCGCCGACGCCTCTTTTCGCGGGTTGTCCACAAAGCAAATCTCCGCCCCGGTCAAATCGGCAACGATGCGAGCCAGATCGACAACCCGATGAATCTCCGTCATCTGATTGATGATGCGCACTCTGTCGCCCGCGGTGGGCGGATGCAGAACCGCCAATTCCAGACAGCGAACGGTGTCCTGAATGTGAATGAACGCACGCTTTTGTCCGCCGCTGCCATGTACGGTGAGCGGATGACCCACGGCGGCTTGCATCAGAAAGCGATTCAGCACCGTACCGTAATCGCCATCGTAATCGAAACGATTTATCAGGCGAATGTCCTTGGCCGTTTCCTCCGTCTGCGTGCCCCAAATGATCCCTTGATGGAGGTCCGTAATACGAACGCCATCGTTGGCATGGTAAAATTGAAACATCAATTGGTCGAGCGTCTTCGTCATATGATAGACGCTGCCCGGATATGCGGGGTGAAGGATTTCCAGGTTTTTGCGCGTGCCATCGCCCGCTTCCACACTCACCGGCAAATAACCTTCGGGAATCCGTCCTGCTGCCGTTCCGTAACCATATACTCCCATCGTGCCCAAGTGGACGAGATGAATGTCGAGCCGGCTCTCGACGATGGCCGCCAACACATTATGGGTGGCGTTGATGTTGTTATCCACCGTGTAGCGTTTGTGCCGCGACGACTTCATGGAGTAGGGCGCCGCGCGTTGCTCCGCGAAATGAAGAATGGCTTCCGGACGAAACGCGCGCACGAGTTCGAGAAGACGACCGTAGTGATGCGCCACGTCCACATTCTGGAACGCGATGGTGTTGCCGCTGACTTCACTCCAGGCATCGAGCCGCGTCGAGAGCGGCTGAATCGGCGTCAGGGACATGACTCCCAATTCGTCATCAATGCGTCGCCGCGACAGATTGTCGAGGATAAGAACGTCGTGCCCCCGACGCGACAAATGCAAGGATGTCGGCCAACCGGAGAATCCATCGCCGCCAAGGACCATAATATTCATGGCTGCTGTTCCTTTCAGGTTTGAAATACTCCCACGTAATCCGCCTGGGCCACGCGCTGCCACCTACAGCGGGCCGCCTGTTCGTCCACGATCCACCGCACGTCCGGCCAACTCGGATCGGGATAATCGTGAAAGGCAACCTGACCGCCGGACGCCAACAGCGGCGGCAGAGCTTCGAGGGCGCGCCGCAAACCATCCGCATCTTCGGTGACATTCACGAACACCAACTCGAAGCGCTCCGCCAAGCCGCGACAGACCGCCGCCACCTCGCCTTGACGAAACACCACCCGCTCCGCGACACCGTAACGCCGCGCCCACTCGCGCGCTTCGGATTGGTCGCCTTCATCCACTGTCACGACTCGTTTGGCTTGCTGCGCTAAACAGACGGTGGCGCGTCCCGCCGACGTGCCCAATTCCAAGACGCATTTGTCCGCGGCCAACTGCCACAGCAGGCGGCCTTCCTCCACGGTCAACCAGCCGGCCGCCGCTTCGGGCGGCTGATAACCACAACCCATGTCAAAACGGAAATCGGCGTGGAAATCGGCGGCATAGGTGAGCGGTGTGCCATGCGCCGAACGCAAGGGTGCATGCTGCACCAGACAGGGCGACGAATACCACAACGGCAAGTGCTGCTGCCGGCAGACCGTCATCACGCGGCCGTCTTTGCCGCCCTTCAAGTCATCCCAACACTTTATGCTTCCAAGATGAATCGCCGCGACAAAACATACCCTTGCGCTCCCCAAACTCGACCTTTCACCCACGTCTGATCGGGACCGGAATAGAGCGGTTTGGCCAGGCGGTAGCCCAGATGCGTTTCCTGTCGCTGCCACGGCGACGCGATCAAATCGGGCAGGAACAAACTGAAATAATCGCATTGATCGCGGTGGAGCAGAGGAATGGCCCGCAGATTGGCTCGCAGATGGCGATTGACGCGCACATCGTCTTCCAGGAGTACGGCGAAGTCGCAGCCGTCGTCGGCGGCGTGTTGGAGGGCGCGTTTGTAATTGCGTGAGGAGGAGGGCATGCTGAGGGGCCAGTCGTCCGGTTGCACGAAGACGACCGGCTCTTCGCTCCAATCGCTGGCATGAAAATCGGCCAGAGTTTTGCGTAGGCTTTCGTGATTGGCGGGGTAACTGACGAAATAGGCGCGAAAGCGGGGAAACGAAGCCGGCAACGGCTCGATGGTTTGATGCAAGGCATTTCGCGGCAGTCGAGCCGCATCGGTCGCTTTCTCTGAGCGGGGGGCGTCAGCCCCCTGAGTCGGCGTGGCGGGCGGCGGCGTGGCTTCGCTGACGTGGAAGGTGTAATCGCCGAAGCGTTCGATGTCTCGCCCGGCATCCTCCCAGCCGTAGGGATAGGGTCCGATGTGCCAGAGGCGGATGGTGGTGTCGGCCATGATGCGGAAGCCGCAGCGGCGAGCGCGTTCGCAGAACGAGTAATCTTCGCTCAGATAGCGTGCTTGTTCGCCTTGGCCGGCAATCAGCGGTGCAAAATAGGGCACCACAGGCGAAGGGAGATGTTGATTGCACAGCGGCAGTTCGAGCTGTTGCGCATGGTTTCATAGAGGACGCGGCGGGTGAGGACGAAGCCGAAGCCGCAGGAGAGGATTTCGAGAACATCGCCGCCGACGCCGAAGACGATTTGGCGTGTGTTGGGCAGGAAGGCGCAAGCGAACTGGCGTGATGCTTTCATGGCATAGAGTCCGCAGATGAGCGGCAGGTTGTGTTGGCGTAGTTGATCGAGGTCGTCGGGATCGAAGACGATGTCGGGGTTGATCCACATGAGTTCGTCGAAGCCTTGGGCGAGAGCGTCGTTGGCCATTTGATTGCGTGCGGCGTCGAGGGTGGTGTATCCGTGTGTTCGCCAGACGGGATAGCCGCGTCGTTCGAGTTCGCGCAGGGCGTCTTCGCCGGTGGGATTGATGGTGTTGGCGACGGGTACGAGAACGACACAACGCGACATAGGGGGCATGAGAACGTCTTCGCTTCCTGTTGACGAATCGGAGGGATGATGTCAGGCTCACTTGCTTTTCTCCCCATTCCGGATGAGCTTGAGTTGGTCGAAGTGAGCCTTGAATGGCTCGGTCGAGGTCGAGTAGGCGGCTATGCCCACCTTAACCTTCTTGGGAAGCTTCAGAACACCCTCTATTGTGTAATGGCGAATCCATGTCTTGCCATCGAAGCTGAATGCTTCTGTGAGGCAATCCCCCTGCCGTTGCATCCATAGATAAATGTGTTCCTTTTTCGCTTGATAATCTTCTTTCCGAGGCGGCTCCAACTCCGCTTCTATAATTTGCTCTCCCAGCAGTTTAAAGGCGACACCACCGGACCGCCCAGTGGTTCGCCGGCAAGCTTCATACTCCAGCCGTAGGTAGTTCTTATCGGCGTCTACCAGCAGCAAACCAGCCGCCACTCTCGGCACTTCTCCGTCTACGGCGGATTTGGCGGAAGGGCGAAAGGTGGCGCGGACACGAACCTGTATCTTGAAATCGCCTTCCACATCGCGCAGGAGACGTGGAGCGTTAAAGCGTTTTCTCTTGGCGAACTCGTGATCGGTTCCGGACAACTCAATGGTCACGGTGTCGTCTTTGATTGCGAACTTGCAGTCTTTGTCAGGATCAACGGGCCAATCCCAGCTGTCCTTGGGGACAGGCGCGGCGAAGGCGGCACAGGCGATCAGCAAGAGAAGCAGAGTGCAACGGAAGCGGAACATTGTTTTCTCCTTGTAAGGCGATCAATGATCTACGTTCCATCCGAATTCCGGCAATTCGTGCCGAGATCTCCCGGCTCAAGCAGGTTGCTGTAATCAAGGGGGCGAAATGAGCGGGATCGGATATAATCGGTCCCACCCTCAGAAAGCGGGTAATGTCCCTAGGATTGCCTTGCTGGGGCAGCTAGCCATCCTGTCTCGGCATCCCGTCGGGGCAGGCAATATCGTCAACGCAATCTTAGGGCACTACGGGTTGGTGAGTTCAAGGTTACCCCCCTTGGGCACCTGAGTCAATCCTCCCGCATTTCCACCGAATCTCTGGATGTTCCCGGTGGAATAGACGACCACCCACGTTCCGTTTTGCAGGACACCTTTGACATTGACGGTGAGGAAATTGCCGGGTAGTTGGTTCAGGGTTCCCGATACGTTGAGGTAGCCTTGTTGGCCAGACTTATTCCCCTGGACTCCTACGATTAACTGGCCAGCGAAGTCTAGGCTGCCCTGCACACCAAACTCCCCGGAACTGTTTCCACCATTGAGAGTCTGTTCCAAAAGCTCTATGCCGCTTGTTTTGGCCGATGTCCTTTGAAGCGGAAGCGTTGACTGCGTGCGGTTCGGCTCGGACAGAGCCAACGGAGGTAGTGATGAATTCCCGCTATCCTCAGCATGGCTTCACTCGACTCCGGCAAGTGTTCGTAGTCCTTACTCAAACGTCGATAACGCCCCAGCCAGGCGAACGTCCGTTCCACTACCCAACGACTCCGCAGCGGTTTGAACCGTCGCTCCCCAAGAGGACGACTCACCACCCAAATGCGGTACGCCCGATGATGCACACGCAGCCAGCGCTCCAACGCGTGGTTGTGGTACTTGTTATCTCCTTGCACCACTTCCAGGCGAGGGAAGTCTGTCCCCGGCAGTTGCGCGAAGAGCTGCTGCGCCGCGCGGGCATCGTCCACGTTGGCAGCCGTGACCACGACGGCCAGCAGCAAACCCATCGTATCCACGACGATATGGCGTTTACGGCCGCGGACCTTCTTGCCGCCGTCCGTACCAACTTCCTCGCCACCGCCCGCCGTCTTGACCGACTGACTGTCGATACAGGCGACGCGGGGGTCGGGGTCGCGGCCCGCCGCCTGGCGGACACGCCAACGCAGGAGGGTGAGGAAGCGGTCCCAGGTGCCGTCACGCTTCCAGTCCTCGAAATAGTTGTAGACCGTTTTCCAGGGCGGGAAATCATGGGGCAGCGCCCGCCAAGAGCAACCCTCGCGTGTGAGGTAAAAGATAGCGTTGAGAACCTCACGCATGTTGGTTTTGCGTGGACGGCCACCGGGGTGGGGCGGTGGTATCCAGGGTTCCAGCAAAGCCCACTGGCTGTCCGTCAGGTCCGAAGGGTAACGTTTGCGGTTCATACTTCATTCTACGCAAATCACCCCTTTTGGAACAGACTCTTACAGCCAACGGAGCCAAACGACGCGGCAGGTTGATACACTTTGCCGCTGTTTGCCACAGCGGATGCACTGGCCATGACAAGCCGTGCCAAGACGTGCCTGCTGTCGCTATCTGGCACGACTTGGCAGCGGAGTGCCGAAATCCGTGGCAAAGTGGCAAAGTGGCAAAAGCACAGCCGAAGGGTCTGGGCTTCGCTACACGTTAACACGGCTGTCACGGTCGCGGCTCGGTTTGATCCACCGAAAGCCGCGGCCAACGACAATGGATCGCAGGACGGCGCGGACGCGGACGGCAGACATGGTGTAGCATAGCGGAGGGCCAAACGCCGAGCCGAGGATTGCCGTCATGCCAGCCGATCCTGTTTTCACCATCACCTATTGGGGTGTCACCGGAACCTTGACCGCCCCGCTGCGACCGCCGGAAGTGACGGACAAGCTCGTTGGCGCCCTCAAGCATCTGATCGAGCAAGGACGCCTTGCCGACCTTCGGCCTGGACCGGATCTGGAGGTGAATATCCGCCGCCGCATTGAGGAACTGCCGTTTCACCAGCGCGGCGGCTACGGCGGCAACACCACCTGCGTCGAAGTGCGGACGCCGGACGCTTTGTTGATCCTCGATTGCGGCAGCGGTTTCCGCGAGTTGGGCATGGCGCTGGCCGGCGCTGGCTGGGCAAACCACCCGGCGAAGAGCGCACCGCTCACGTCCTCGTCACGCATCCGCACATCGACCATATTTACGGCACGCCGTATTTCGCGCCCTACTACGATCCGGGCAATCGTTTCACCATCTATGGCTCGCCGGACACGATTCACTGCCTCGGTGTGCTGTTTAATCCCCAGTCGGAGATGAGCCGCCGCTATTTCCCGCCGACCTACGAGCAGATGAGGGCGCTGGAGGACTTTCGGCCCATCCAGCCGGGCAGCGCATTTCAGATCGCTTCCACACACATCCGCACCTACGCGCTGACGCATCCCGGCGGTTGCTTGGCTTATCGCCTGGAGAACGCCGGCCGCGTCTTCGTGTTCGCCACGGATCACGAGCAGACGGAGGCGCCCGATCGCGGCTTGGCGGACTTCGCGCGCGGCGCGGATATCTTCTACACCGAGGGACAGTACATCCAAGCCGAATACGAGGGCCGCGAAAAAGTCGGCGCCAGTCCGCCACTGTCGCGCCGCGGGTGGGGCCACAGCACTATCGAGGCGTGTGTCTGCACCGCCGTCGCCGCCGAAGTGCGCGAGTTGCACGTCGGCCACCGTGACCCCGCCCGTTCGGATGCGGAGATCGCTCGTTTGGAGGTTTTCCTGCGCGATCGACTCGGCGAGGAATTGCGCCGCACCGGACGCGCGGAAGACAGCTGCCGAGCGCGCATCGTCCCGGAGGGGCTGGTCGTATACTGCTGATTTGGGTAAATGGGGAAAACCTGTCAACATCGCTCCTGCGAATTGTGACAAAAAAACTCAAATCGATAGATGTCCTTATTCGATGATGTACCTGAGCGGGGTGCATAAGCCCCCTGAGCGAAATCTCAGGAGGCTTACGCCCCCCGCTCAGGACGATTGCGCTTGCTCGCTCTCATCGTTTTTGGTTTGATATGCCCGCTTCCGCGTTTCGCACCTCCGCCGCAATCCGGGTGGGTTGACCCCCCATAACGTCGAAAAGAAGGTCCGTATGAGTTCTTCACCGATGCAGCAGTTGGCCAGCGCCCTGCACAGAACGGTTTGATTCGCTTCATTGAGCATTTCGCCGAGTTGTTCCCGACCACGCACATGAAAGACATGGTCGTCGATCGCATGGGGCCTAACCGGATCATTGAGGTCGCCGGCAAAAAAGTCGTCAATTTTGGCTCCGATAGTTTCTTGGGACTGGATCAGGATCCGCGCGTTCAGGACGCGCTGCGTCGCGGCATTCGCCGTTGGGGCACGCACAACGGCGCTCGCGCGCCTTCTCCAGCGTCCGCGCCAACACCGAGGCGGAGGACAGGCTGGCTCAATGGTTGGGCACGGAAGCGACGCTGATTTATCCCTCCGTGACCTTGGCCAACATGGGCGCCATCCCCGGATTGGTTGGCCGGCAGGACATTCTCATCGTCGATGAGCAGGCCCACAATTCGATGCAGGAAGGGGCCAAGATCGCCAAGGCCAACGGCACGCGCGTTTTGTCGTTTTCGCACTGCAATCCGCAAGCTCTGGAAAAGGTTCTCGATGAGGCCGACGATTATCGCTGCGCCGTGGTCGCCATCGATGGCGTGTACAGCATGAGCGGCGAATTGCCGCCGTTGGCGGAATTGAATCGCGTCTGTCTACAACGCCGAGCCGTCCTCTACGTCGATGACGCGCACGGAACCGGCGTCATGGGGCGGCAAGGCCGCGGCACTGTTCTGGACGCCCTGGGCGACTACGACAATACACTTGTCGTCGGCTCGCTGTCCAAAGGTTTCTCGTGCCTGGGCGGCTTCATTGGCTGCACCAACGAATTCAAGCTGTTGCTCAAGATGCGCTCCAACACCTACATTTTCGGCGGTCCCGTCGCGCCGTGCTATCTCGAAGCCATCTGCACCGTCTGCGATATTCTCAACTCGCCGGAATACGAACTGCTCTCCGCTCGTTTGCAGCGTAACATCCGTCTCTTGACCACCGGCCTAATCAACCTGGGCTTGGTCGTACTCGGCGGACAGACGCCGATTCTGTCGGTGCTGGTCGGCGATGAAGAAGATACCTTGAACGCCGGCAATTATCTGTTCGAGAAGGGTTACTACGTGCAGTCGGTTACGTTCCCCGCCGTGCCTTATCACGCCGGTGTGCTGCGCATCCAAGTGAATGCCAATCATCTGACCGAGTCGATTGCCGGCTTGATGGATGCCATGATGAAATTGTCGCGGCAAATCCGTTTGCCCGGACCGGATGCCGCGCCGCGACGAGCGGCCTGATTCAAGTTTAGCCGCGAGCCGTAGGCGAGCGCAACAGCGCTCGCCTACGGCTCGCGGCTAAACGGAAATGACATTAGGCGGCCGCGGACTGCGACGAGGAGGATTCCGCCAGCTTGGCTTGCAGCAAATCGAGTACGTCGGCGACGGTGACGAGTTTTTCCAATTCTTGATGCGTCAAACGAATGTGAAAGCGGCGTTCGATCTGCGAGACGATGCTGACGACATCGACCGAGTCGAGTCCGAGTCCTTCGCGGAGATTGGCCGAGTCGTCGAGATCGCCGTGCTTCTCGCCGGTATCGGCTTCCAGAAGCTCGATGAGAGTACGGCGGATGAATGCGCGGTCCTGCATACTTCACCTTCCTGGCTTCAGTGCGGCGATTGACATAGATTCCTACCCCCGGCAAGGCGGGGGCTCTATATCGGCGTCAGATTACCCTTGCCGCCGCGATTTTGACAAGAGCGTTTCACCGCCGCACGGCGGTCAACTCCAGAACGGTGGGATGACCGTCCTCAACCCACTCCTGACGCGCCAGCCGCTGCGCGGCATCGTAGTAGAGTTCGATGCGTGTCGGCCCATTGAAGCGATAATGCTGGACGTTCTGCACCTGGCCGGCCACGGCGATCTGAGCTTCGCCGAGGTACTGCAAACGTCCGTGCAAGTCTCGGCCATTGTCGGCGTCCACGACGGCAATAGCTTGATCGCGCAGCTTGGCATCCGGCAGCGTCCAATAACTGGACACCCACGCTTCCGATTTCGCCACATGCTCTCGACCGTTGACGCGGACGTGGACGCCATCGACCTGAGCGAGCGCCGCCACCTGAAATTGCTTGCCATCATCGTTGCAGGCACTTTGAAGTTGCTGCAAGCGGCCCTCTTTCCACGTCTCGCGCGTCTGGCAGGTATAAACGTAAGTCTTGATTAAAACCCTGACGCGCACGTTGGTATCGCAGGAAACGATGGTCGTGCCGTCGTCCTGCCTCTGGATGGTCATGGTGTTCTTGCCGGCCGGCTTGCCATCGACCTTGACGGCAAATTCGCGTGTTTCGCTGTCGGCAGCGCGGACGCCGGCGCCGGCGCTCAACAGGATGAGACTCGCACTCACAAACCAGCGAGCCGCACTCGATCTTCGCCGGACGTTCCGAACCTTCTGGGTCATCCTTCCTCTCCTCCGTACGGCGAACCGGCAGCGTTAGCTGCCGGGTGATTGTCGTCACCGGGGCGAACGACCCGGCGCGTGGCGGGTCTTATAGCCATTGCTTCGCGTTCGGCCAAGGGGAATCACCCGGACGGTCGGCCTATACCCGGCAGCTAACGCTGCCGGTTCGCCATCACCCGGCAGCGTTAGCTGCCGGGTGGAGCAAATCCCGGCGAGATAGGGTAAAATAAACAATCGGGCAATGCGGCAACGAAAGGGAATGCCATGTTCGAGGCGAGATGGGTGCATTGCGAAGATCCGGAGCAAATGCTGCGTTACATGCTGGGCAAGACCGGCGATCGCAAGTTTCGCCTGTTCGCTTGTGCCTGCGTGCGGCGGATTTGGCCGCTGCTGCGTGACGAGCGGAGCCGCTCGGCGGTTCAGGTGGCCGAGCGCTATGCCGATCTTCCGGGCGGACACGCGCAGTTGTTGAACGCGCGCAGCCAGGCACGGTTGGCGGAGCAACACTTTCACGGCCTCACTCGTCGCGGCGAACCGGGCGAGTACGACACGGCCCGCTGGGCGGCGCGGGCGGCCGAAGCCGCCGTCGAGGACACCGGCTGGGACGTGGCGCGCAACGCCGCTTGGTCCGCCGCTCACGCCGTCAACGTCGCCGCGCCGAAAAAGCGCTTGGCTCAGTGCGATCTTCTCCGCGATGTCTTTGGCAATCCTTTTAGTCCACAATCGCTCGATACCGCTTGGCTACGCTGGCACGATGGCTGTGTCGCCTCCGTGGCGCGAGCGATTTATGAGGAGCGTCGTTTCGAGGATATGCCCATCCTCGCCGACGCCCTGGAGGAAGCCGGTTGCGATAACGAAATCATCCTGTGGCATTGCCGCGAGCCGGCTGAGCATGCGCCGGCTGCTGGGTGTTGGATGCGATATTGGGGAAGAGATAAACGGAGATTCGGTTACTGGCGCCGCGGGTTGGCAAACGAACGCGCCGAGGAAGATGAACATTCGCAAAAAATCGTGAACCAATTCCCAGCATCCAACGTCTAAGAAATGTGCGGAGCGGATCAAGTTGAACCGCTCGCCGTATATAAGAGAGTACAAAAATGTCCCGCACCTTAAACCAGATTACGGAACGCCAATATGTCGTCCGCCTCGGCGGTCAACGGCTATGTCGTTTGCTGGTTTATCGTTTGCGTTTGTGACACCGGAATTTCCTTCCTGCCATGACAAGGCCAGGTGTCGCAATGCGATACCTGGCCTTTTTTGTTGGATTCGATGCGCGTGTTCGTGGCCGAGCGGTCAGGCACGGGCTTGCCATGCCCGATAAGCGGGTTCGACTCCCGCCGGACACTCTCGGGGATCGGCTAATGGTAGGCTGTCGCGCTTTGAACGCGGCGATGTTGGTTCGACTCCAACTCCCCGAATTGGTTTGGCTCGGTAGGCAATCGGCAGACCATCCTTTCTCAAAAAAAGGAATGCTGTGGGTTCGACTCCCACCTGAGCCAGTGGCAATTGTGTCGGCTGGGCATTGGCGAGCCTCCGAGGCTGTAACCCTCGCGCGTTCGAGCTGTGCAGGTTCAACTCCTGCCCGACACACTGATACGCGCCCTCGTGGGCTTGCGGAGTGGCCGCCGGTCTTTCAAGCCGGAGATCGCGGGTTCAAATCCCGCCGAGGGTACTGATCGAGAGTAGGGCCGAGTGGCGGAATGGCAGACGCGCCAGACTCAGAATCTGGTGTCTTGAGACGTGCCGGTTCAAGTCCGGCCTCGGCTACTGACGGTTTCCAGGGTAGTTCAATTGGCGGAACGACAGGCTCTGACCCTGTAGGTTGCTGGTTCAAATCCAGCCCCTGGAGCTTGCTTGTCCTCGGAGTGTGGCGGAGGCACACGACCGTGCGAAGGTCGGAGATCAGGTTCGACTCCTGACGAGGATACTGAGGCCGGCGAAGCTCAAACGGTTGAGCAGCGCTCTCGTAAAGCGCCGGATGTGGGTTCGACTCCCACCGCTGGCTTTGCAACACGATGCCGGGGCCGGACGGCGAGGCGCTCGCCTGCAAAGCGAGAGAATCGGGTTCAACTCCCGGCGGCATCTTTGAAAGTGTGCGTCCCGAATGTCCCGTAGCACAATGGTTGTGCGGCCGGCTGTTAACCGGACGGTTGCAGGTTCGAGTCCTGCCGGGACAGCTTGTCAGGAAGGGCGCGGAGATCGGTGACTCCACCCGTTTGGAAGGCGGGCGAGGCGAGAGCTTCTTGCAGGTTCGAGTCCTGTCCCTTCCGCTTTTCCAGCCGTGGCCGAGCGGCGAGGCCCCCGTCTGATATGCGGGTCGAGGTAGGTTCAACTCCTGCCGGCTGGACTGTCTCGATAGATCCCGGTTTGCCGGCAGTGAGAGGCAATGACCCTGTGGTCCAACGGCGAAGACGCCTGGTTGACATCCAGGGAACGATGGTTCGACTCCATCCAGGGTCACTCCGCCAACGCACTCTCTCTGCTCCCCGAAAGATGTCGCCGCGGAAAAAAGGCTTGCACACTCGTCCGCCATCGCCGATGGTAGCGACAGACTCGCTTGTCATGCCGATGAGGATTCAGCGGTAAGCGAGGCGAACGGCCGTTGAGGTGTGCATGCCGCAGCCCGATACCTGCGTGATCTACAATCCGGCCTCCGGGCGCGGCCGCTCGGCGCGTCGTCTGACGGGTATACGTCGCGCCTGGGCGGAGCGCGCCGTCTTTTGGCCGACCGCCGCGCCTGGTCAGGCCGAGGAACTGGCTCTGCGCGCGGCTCAATCCGGCTTTGCCGTCGTGGCCGCCGCGGGCGGCGATGGCACGGTCCATGAAACGGCCAACGGTCTACTCCGCGCCGAGCGGCCCGATGTTGTTCTGGCCGTCCTCCCCATCGGCTCCGCCAACGACTACGCTTGGTCCCTCGGTCTGGACGCACGTTGGTGGTTGCGCAGCAATCCCGCCATCGAGCCGCGGGCCGTCGATGTCGGCATTGTCCGCGCGGCGGGGCGACACCGCTACTTCGTCAACGGCCTGGGGCTGGGCTTCAACGGCATGGTGACGCAAGAGTCACGGCGCATTCACTGGCTGCAAGGCGTCGCTCTGTACGGTCTCGCCGTGCTGCGCACGCTCTGCTTCCGTTATGTACTCAATCCGATGACCCTCCACATCGACGACGAAGAAGAGCGAAGGACGCCGACGCTGGCGCTGTCCTTGTCGCTGGGCCAGCGCGAGGGCAATTTCGTGGTCGCGCCGGAAGCCGTACTGGATGACGGCTTGTTCGACTATCTTCACGCCGGCTCGCTGCGCCGCCGCGATCTGCTGCGTCTGCTGCCGAGCCTCTTTAGCGGTCAAGGATTGCCGCGCGATCATCCGAATTTGTGGCTGGGCCGCTGTCGCCAGGTTCGTCTGCACGCGGAATCGCCCCTGATTGTCCACACCGACGGCGAATTGTTCTGCATCGCCGAGGATGGGGTGTGCGAATTGGAGATTGATCTGATGCCGAGAACGCTGCGTGTGTTGAGCAGACCGCGCGATCTGAGGGTGTAATCCTATTTTCTGGGGGCGGTTGCGTTGTAGCCCGTCTCGTTGATTGGGCCGGTTCTTTTCCGTCGCCGAAGTCGTTGCGTTGCCTCCCCACTCTTGATGCAACGAATGCGCATCGTTGCAACGAAATCGCCGCCCTGCGCAACCCCTTGTCCTGTCTCGCTCTTTTTCGTTGCAACCGCGTCCGCCCTTCGTTGCAACGAGGCGGCGGGGGAGAAGAACCACCCTACCGAACTGGTTGCATTCATTTTTCTCGTGAAAATAATTTCCACCTTGACAGCATCTTCGACTTTTCTTAAATTCGTCTCATCGGAATAGGGAACGGGGTGCAACAGCTTCGGAGTTGAGCTTCTACGGATCGCACCCATGTTCTTCGACTCGCTGAAAACACGTCCGATAAACTTCAGCCGCGCCATTGCGCCATTGCGCCATTGCGCCATTGCGCCATTGCGCCATTGCGCCATTGCGCCATTGCGCCATTGCGCCATTGCGCCATTGCGCCATTGCGCCATGCTGCGCGCTGATACTCCCGTCTTTTCTAATCCGGCATCCCCATCGGCTGAGCTTCCGAACCCCATCTGCGCCGTCTCGTTCGCGGTGCGCGGAGGTCGCCGAGGAGCCATCTCGAAGGAATGTACACCATGATCGGCTGGATTCTGAGTCTGCTTGGCTTGCGGCCTGAACCGGCGCAGACGCGCTGTCCCAAACCACCGGTGAAACCGCGTTTGGAAGGCTTGGAGGAGCGCATCGTGCCCTCGGATTCGCCTGTCGATGCGGAAGAGATGTCGCAAATGGTCTCGACGGTGATTCAGGTACTCTCGACGGTCGAGAACGAGGTGAGCAGCGACGTGCAGATGATAGATCAGCAGATGGCTCAAAAAGTGGCCGCTGTTGTTCGACAACTGGACCAACTGCTAGGCATCGCCCCCACCGTGCCCAATCCCTCGCCCGCCTCCACCGTGCCGCAACCGGCCAGCGGTTCGGGCAGCGGCAGCAGCGCAACGACGACGGCCCATAACGCTCCTCTTCAACAACTCAAGAGCGGCACGATGAAGAGCGGCAGCGGTTCGGGCAGCGATGCCACGACGACGGCTCACGAAAAGGCTGCTATACAAAGGGTTAAGCCGCTGACAGGCAGCGGTTCGGGCAGCGGCAGCAGCGGAGATACGTACATCTGGGATCCGCCGCCGTTTTACCCCAATCCAAGCGGCAGCGGCAGCCTACCGGGTGACTTGTATGCCAGCGATGCCCGTAACTGGCTAAAGAATAACAACGCGCAACTTTACGGCGGCACCATACCGGGCAACTCGTCCACCGACACAGCGATGCTCAGCGGCGATTTCACCGATCAACCTATCGAATGGGACTACGACGCGGTCTTCAGCACGCTGGAAGTTCAGGACGATTACAATGCCTGGCAGACCATCGATGATGGTATGGAATTGACCGGCGTGGATGGCGGCCTATCGCTGTCCGAGGATCCAGGTACACCCAGCGGATTCGTGGCGAAGCAAGCAGCGCAGCCTATGGCTGGGGCTGGCCCCACCCAACTCAACCAGACCCTCAAGAGTAATGTCAAGGTTGATGGCGACCAGGGAATCACCAATTGGAATCTCACCACCAGCGGAGGAAATTTCCAGTACATAATCAACGGTGGCACCACGAGTCTCGGGTCGGCGTCCGGTTACACGGATAGTATCGGCGCGACAATCACCATCAACGCCGGTGCAACCCTCCTCGAGTATAGTTTTAGTCCGATCGAGTTCACGGCCGCTAACGTGCCTATCAACATCAACACCGGTGGCACGATGACCGTGTATTACAGTTACGACACTGGAAGCACGATCCTCGACAATGGCGGGCAAGCAGGCGATTACCTTAACGTGAACGGTGGCACGCTGACTTACAAAGGATCGTCGGGCAAAAAGGACAAGTTCATCGAACCGGTTCTTGTCCAAAAAGGCGGCACCTTCACGGTCACCAGCATCAGCAATTCGAGTGGAGGATACCTGACCGTGGCCGGCCAGACTGCGCAGACCCAGAAATACTCCGTGTATATGTCAGGGGGCAATGTGAACCTGTCTACCGAGGCCACTTTGGAATGCGACGACGACTACAAACAGACCAGCGGTACCCTACAAACTACGGATGTGACGGAATGCACTCTCCAGGATCTTGCCGGAGCCAACGGCACGGCCGTTATCGCCGGCGGCAATTTGACGATCAATGGTCAAAACAGTTCCGGCCAATTGGATGTGAAGGGCAACTTGGACTTCGCTGGCCAGTTTTTGGTAGGAATCCAGGGGAACAATTCGGGCAAACAAGGCGTGCTCAACGTGATAGGGACCATGAATCAACTAGCCGGTAATTCCCTCTCCGTCGGTGTCAACGGTCAATTGGGAAATGGAACATGGCCGATCCTCTATACCACGGGGAACATCAACATATTCGGCGGCAATGCGGGGGGACTGACTCAGGTGCCCAACAAACCGGGTCCGGGTGACCTCGAACTTACTAACCCGTAGTGCCCTCAGATTGCGTTGACGATGTTGCCTGTCTCGGCGGGATGCCGGGACAGGCTGTCTAGCTGATTTATCAACGCAATCCGAGGACATTACCCGCTGTTTGATGGCGTGGTGGGGTCGAGGGTATCCGGCCCCCCCCTTATTTGGCCCGCTTGATTACAACGTATTGTTTGCGCCGGGCGATCTCGGCACGGCACTCCGCTATGCGAGATGGCGAGGATTCCAACGACTCCTGATATTTCGCAAGCGATACAGGATCTTTCGTGGTTGCGATGAGTTCCTTAAGCCGGGGCAGGCCTTCTTCTTGTGCCTGAAGCAAACTCTCCCAAGAGTGCAACTTCCTCGTCCTATGTTTGAGGTTAATTCGGAGTACCAAGTTGAGGATGGCTACTTGCTCCCGGCGATTGCCACCCCGAAAAGTTAAGCGGAGTCGGCGTCCTTCGTCTTCTGGCGTGACCCGAAGGTTCCTCAAGAGCCAAGCTCGGGAGTCTTTCGAGGCGGCGACCGAAGGGAACTGCTTCACTTCGGGATCGAGCCAAATGTTGAACATCACGCCGTAAGGGTGAGTCAGATGGTCGATTTCATCTCTACAGTATTCTTCCGCCGTTTTTCCTTTGGGCGGCGGCCCGATGTCCAGAACCGCCGAGGGATCAGGAACCGGCGCGGCCAGCACGTTCATCACCGGCAGCACGGCC
The DNA here is from genome assembly GCA_963835245.1 of uncultured Planctomycetota bacterium. Classification (GTDB taxonomy): domain Bacteria; phylum Planctomycetota; class Planctomycetia; order Gemmatales; family Gemmataceae; genus JAJPHU01. The sequence continues at coordinate 2,115,187 of CAWIEZ010000004.1, read as the reverse complement.
AACAGCAGCAAGACGGTAAGGCGGGTATGCATGGCGAATCCTCCGCGAGAGATAACTTTCCATGCTGGTTGTACGCGGAGGTTCGCGGGTTGTCAATGTGTTTGCGGTCAGGATCGGTTAGCGACGCTTCGTAGAAGCGTCGCAAGCCCGGAAACGCTTCTGCGAAGCGTCACTAACCAGCGGTAAGACCTCCGATGTGGAGATGTTTTCATGCCCCCTACGTCTCGGTGTGTCGTTCTCGTGCCCGTCGCCAACACCATCGATCCCACCTGCGAAGACGCCCTGCGCGAACTCGAACGACGCGGCTATCCCGTCTGGCGCACACACGGCTACACCACCCTCGACGCCGCACGCAATCAAATGGCTAACGACGCACTCGCCCAAGGCTTCGACGATCTCATGTGGATCAACCCCGACATCGTCTTCGATCCCGACGACCTGGATCAACTACGCCAACACAACCTGCCGCTGATCTGCGGACTCTATGCCATGAAGGCATCCCGCCAATTCGCTTGCGCCTTCCTGCCCGATACACGTCAAATCGTCTTCGGCGTCGGCGGCGATGTCCTCGAAATCCTCCACTGCGGCTTCGGCTTTGTCCTCACTCGCCGCGTCCTCTATGAAACCATGCGCCAACAGCTCGAACTGCCGCTGTGCAATCAACATCTCCCTTCGCCTGTGGTGCCCTATTTTGCACCGCTGATTGCCGGCCAAGGCGAGCAAGCACGTTATCTGAGCGAAGATTACTCGTTCTGCGAACGCGCTCGCCGTTGCGGCTTCCGCGTCATGGCCGACACGACCATCCGCCTTTGGCACATCGGACCCTATCCCTACGGCTGGGAGGACGCCGGACGCGACATCGAACGCTTCGGCGATTATACCTTCCACGTCAGCGAAGAAACAAACGTAGGTCAGGCTTTCCAGCCTGACGAGCGGCAACGTCAGGCTGGAAAGCCTGACCTACGCGACGGCCTGCCCCGCAATGCTTTGCATGAAACCATTGAACCATTGCCGGCATCGTTTCCACGCTTCCGCGCCTATTTCGTCAGCTATCCCGCCAATCACGAAAGCCTACGCAAAACCTTGGCGTCCTTTCACGCCAGCGATTGGGACGAAGAGCCGGTCGTCTTCGTGCAACCGGACGATTGGCCGCTCAGCATGCCCTCCTCCTCACGCAATTACAAACGCGCCCTCGAACACGCCGCCGCGGACGGCTGCGACTTCGCCGTCCTGCTGGAAGACGACGTGCGCGTCAACCGCCATCTGCGCTACAATTTGACGGCCATTCCTCTGCTGCGCCGCGATCAGTGCGATTATTTCAGTTTGTTCCTGCCCGATTTGATCGCCTCGCCGTGGCAGCGACAGGAAACCCATCTCGGCTACCGCTTGGCCAAGCCGCTGTATTCCGGTCCCGAACAAACCTGGACGAAAGCACGTCTGTGGGGTGCGCAGGGTTATGTGTTGTCGCGGCGTTTCATCTTGGCGGCGCTAGAGCGATGGGATGATTTGAAGGGCGGCAAGGATGGCCGCGTCCTCACCATCTGCCGGCAGCAGCGGTTGCCGTTGTGGTATTCGGCACCCTGTCTGGTGCAGCACGCGCCGTTGCGTTCGGCGCATGGCACACCGCTCGCCTATGCCGCCGATTTCCGCGAGGATTTCCGCTTTCAGGTCGGAGCGGGTTTTCAGCCGCCCGAAGCGGCGGCGGGCCGCTTGACCGTGGAGGAGGGCCGGCTGTTGTGGCAAATGGCGGAAGGACGTTCGGTGCTGGAATTGGGCACGGCGGCGGGTCGGGCCACGGTTTGTTTGGCCCAGCAAGCCAAACGAGTTGTGTCCGTGGCTGCACAGGATCAAGCCGAAGCGCGCGAGTGGGCGCGGCGTTACGGCGTGGCGGAACGAGTGGTGTTTCGCCAAGGAGAAGTGGAGGCGGCGTGTCGCGGCTTGGCGGAGCGCTTCGAGTTGGTGTTCGTGAATGTCACCGAAGATGCGGATGGTTTGCGGCGCACCCTCGAAGCAGTGCCGCCGCTGTTGGCGTCCGGCGGTCAGGTTGCCTTTCACGATTATCCCGATCCGAGTTGGCCGGACGTGCGCCGTGTCGTGGACGACTACGCGGCGCGACATCATTGGCAGCGGGTGGCGCAAGTGGATTATCTGGGTGTCTTTCAAATCGAATAATTCAAAAAGGAGCGGCTGCTATGAAAATCATGATCCTTGGAGGCGATGGTTTCTCCGGCTGGCCCACGTCTTTGCATTTATCTCGTCGGGGACATGACGTTCTTATCCTCGACAATCTGTCCCGCCGCAAGATTGATAACGAGTTGGGAGCAATGTCTCTGACGCCGATTCAGTCTGTGGAGACGCGGCTCGATGCCTGGCGTGAAGTTAGCGGCAACGCCATCGCGTTCCAGCATGTGGACGTGGCTCATCACTACAATCGTCTTCTGGAACTCGTGTGTGAGTTTCGTCCGGAAGCCATCCTCCATTTCGCGGAGCAACGCGCCGCGCCCTACTCCATGAAGTCGTCTCGGCACAAGCGCTATACGGTGGATAACAACATCAACGCCACCCATAATGTGTTGGCGGCCATCGTCGAGAGCCGGCTCGACATCCATCTCGTCCACTTGGGCACAATGGGGGTATATGGTTACGGAACGACGGCAGGGCGGATTCCCGAAGGCTATTTGCCGGTGAGTGTGGAAGCGGACGATGGCACACGCGAAAACCTGGAAATCCTTCACCCCGCTTATCCGGGCAGCGTCTATCATATGACCAAGACGCTCGATCAATTGATGTTTCAATTTTACAATGCCAACGATGGCATTCGTATTACCGATCTGCATCAAGGGATCATTTGGGGCACGCAGACGGAGGAAACCGCCAAGGATATTCGTTTGATTAATCGTTTCGATTACGATGGCGATTATGGTACGGTGCTGAACCGATTTCTGATGCAAGCGGCCATTGGTCATCCTCTTACCGTGCATGGCAGCGGCGGACAGAAGCGTGCGTTCATTCATATTCAGGATACCGTTCGTTGTCTGGAATTGGCGGTTCTCCATCCGCCCGCTGTAGGCGACAGAGTGCGCATCATCAATCAGATGACGGAGATTCATCGGGTTGTCGATCTGGCTCGCATCGTTGTCGATTTGACCGGGGCGGAGATTTGCTTTGTGGACAACCCGCGAAAAGAGGCGTCAGTGAATGACCTGGCTGCTTGCAATGCGACGTTGTTGAGCCTCGGTTTACAACCGATTACGTTGAGCGATGGCCTGCTGCGGGAAATCAGCGACATTGCTGGTGTTTATGCCGACCGTTGTGACTGGAGTAAGATTCCGGCAACCGCGCAGTGGACTTTTCGGCATGAAAAACGATTTGATCCGTTCGCCACTGCCGGCATGGCGCGAGAGAACCCGTAGCGGCCGCGAGCAGCGCCTCGGCGAGATTGAAGCACGCCAATTGCCGCAATCCGAGATAAGAGGTAGTCAGACGCGGGTTGATCTCGATGGCCGCATCGCCGCTGCCGTCGTCCGCGGCTCCGAGGATCAAATCGACGCCGAACCAGCCGTGCAATCCCGCGACGCATTCCACCGCCCGCTCGGCCAGACACCGAGCGCGGCGATCGAGATGCTCTGGCAATGGTAGCCGTCCTCCCAGATAGCGAAAACGTCCATCGCTGGAAAGACGTTGCTCCACGGCGGGCAAGGCGTATCTGTGTCCATCATCGGCCACAAATGCGACGCTGACGGCGAGACCGGGACAGTAGGCTTGCAGGATAAGCGGGCTGGACCATTCTTCAGCCTTCGCGTGGAGGATAGCGCGAGCCAATTCCTCGTCATTGTGCAGCAAGAACGTAGCCTGAGAACCCGCGCCGTAACGCGGTTTCGCCACGAGAGGGTACGCAAACGAGGACGGCGATTCGAGTACAATCGGCGTGAGCATTCCGTGCTTCCTCCAGTGACAAGCCATTGTCACTTTATCGGCCGTCAGACGAATCGCGTCCGGGGAGGAGCCGAGCAAACGTCCTCCCTCCTCTTCGACCCAGCGGCAGCGCCGCTCCAAAATGCCGTCGAACTCCGGAGCAATGATGAGCGAGAGATCGGCGCCAGCGGCGAGAGCGCGAAAGGTTTGCTCTTCGTTTCCACGCTCCGGGTAGTAAACGACAATACCGGTGGGCCAATTCTCAGCAGCGAATTTCCGGCGCGGATCGAGGAGCGTGACCGTTTCGACTTCTGGGCAGCGAAGGAGATCCTCCAACAATGCCGAGAGCATCGCCCAGCCTTCCGAGCCCAGCGAGGGCATGGCGGAAGCATCTTCCGGCGCTCCACTCGAAAGGTATTCATAAGCGAATACACGCATGCGAAGAGGCTCAAGGATGACCGTTGCGTTCCTGGCGCAGACGGGAGACTTCGCGCTCGATCATAGCCCGGCGATCATCGATGATCTTGCGATGCTGGCGGAGTCCGTAGCGGCGCGTGGCCCAGTAATCGAACGCTGCCAGGAAGATGACGACCATCAAGACGAGCAGGAAGAGAATCCAGAAACTGAGATAAAGCCGCGCGAACCAGCGCTGCTGCGGGTCCAGTGGCGCAGCGTCGTCTTGCTGGCGCATTGCCGCTCGATCCTCGGCAAGCTGATGCGCCGGCGCTTCGAGGTAGATCAAGGCGCCCGCTAGTAAAATACCCAGCAAGAACAACAGAAGCGAAGTGACGAGACGCCGATAGGCTCTGCCGCGAAGATAGGCGCGTTCGTCCAGCGGCATCACCTCCGCCGCGTGCAGCCGCCGCAGCACGATGATTTGCCGCACGGTGTAAAGGCTGGCCGTGAACAGCAGCACGAGGACCAGGACGGCGCCGAAGATGATTTGCGTCCAGCCCACGACGATGCTCCTCAACGTCGAAAAACCCGTTCACTTCACCCGTTGCAACCACACGCTCAAGACCTTGGCCACTTGCTCCATGCTTTCGCCGGAGCAGTTGGCGGGCGTGTCCGCTAATTTGTGCCAATACGGATAATTAGAGTCGATAATGTCGATGGCGGGGATGCCGTTCTGATTGAGCGCGACGTGATCGTCGAGCATGTTTTGGCCGAGGGCGTCCGCGTCGAAAGCCGAGCATTTCAGTTCGCCGGCGATGCTCCAGATGGCGCGCACCAAATCGGAGGCGTGTTCCCACGAATACGGATCGAGAGGAAAATGCGGTTTCTTGCCGCCAACCATGTCAAGAAGGATGGCGGCGCCATAGAAAATTTTGCCGCGTGCCTTGCGGTAGTCGCGGCCAAAATGCTTGGAACCGAAAAAATACTCGTCGTCGCGCTCGAAGACGTATTCCTCACCGTCGAAGAAAACGAAATCGACGCCGACGTTGATGTTCATGTCCTTCATGTGATGGGCCAACTCCATCAGCAGCGCGACGCCGGAGCCGCCGTCGTTGGCGCTGACGAACGGCTTGTGCCAATCGCGCGAATCTCTTTCCTGATCGGCGAGAGGGCGTGTGTCGTAGTGCGAGCAGAGGAGGACGCGGCGTTCGCGCTCGGGATGCCAGGACACGACGAGGTTGGCCATCGGCACTTGTTGGCGGCGCGGATCGCTGCGCTGCGTGGCGGTGAAGCGCTGCCAAACGATTTTGCCGCCGTGATCCTTGAAGTGTTTTTCCAGCATTTGCTGCTGTTTTTTCATGCCTTCGCTGCCGCTGATGCGCGGGCCGATCTTGCACAGCGCTTCGAGATAGCCTAGAGCGCGCTTGGCATCGAAGGCGACAGGCTTGGCCGGCTCTACACGGTCGGCGGCGAAGGCGTCGCCGCTTTTCTTCGGCGGAGGTTCGGCGCTTCCGTTCATGCAGCCCTCAACTCCCAACGCCAGCAGGACGGCAAACGCGATTCGACGCATGATAGATCCCTCCAAGCGACAAATGCATCATAACCGGAGGGCGGTAGGCGAGCGAGATGGTTTTCCTCATTTAGCCGAGCGGTAGGCGAGTGCGCTCTACAAGCCGCGATGAGCGAGATCCTCAATGAGATGCGAATAGAAATTCACGGCGTCGAAGGTTTCGCCGGGACGCACGAACAAGCCGTCCGGGGTCTGCGCGAAATGATCCACCGATAAATTGCCGAGTACCTCGCCCCAAATTGCCGAGCGCACCGACACCAGACCGTCGTTTGGTCCTTCGGCCGGCGTCAGGATGTTCCAGGCTCGGCGCAACAGCGGCGAGACGCGCGACGAGGACGCTGACGCCGTGTAGGAGAAATAGCGTACGCCGGCGGCGTCCGGGGTGCGTTCGTTGAACGTCTGGCAAGAGCCGGTGCGACAATCGCGGAAGCCATCCACGTTGAGGCCGAACGCCTCCAGCGTCAACAACAGCGGCACGCGCTGGCGGAAATTGAGACAAAACCAGTCGGCGACCGTCGTGCCGCGGTGCGGTGTAGAAATGGTTGTTAGCGACGCTACGCGATCGCCCATGCCAAGATGAGAAATGAGATAGCGGGCATCGAGTCCGCCCATGCTGTGAGCGACGAGGTTGATTGGTTCGTTCGTCCAGTGACGAATGAGGTCGCGCAGCTGCTCGGCGCGGGCGGCGACGCCGCCGGTCGGCTCGACGTTAGGATAAAGCGCCTCGATGCCGCGCTCGCGCAGGAAGGGCCGCAGATGCGAGAAATAGTTGGTGTCTTCCGGCATCTGCATGCGCAGCATGGTCATGGCCAACATGCCGTGACAGAACACCACCGGATGACGCGGTACACACCGGAGGCGCGTCGGCCGCGACGTCCAACGCACCGGCAGCGGCGTTCGCTGTTCGCCGTTGATTTGCAGAGTGCGCAAATCCTCGGCCGCGCCGGCGTAATGGCCGACGGCAGCGCGATCCGCCTGTTCCTTCACCGCCTCGCGCAGCCGAGACTCGGCGGCCGGTTCCCGATTGATGACCACGAAATCGAGCTGCTGAGCAAACAGCCAGCGAAGCCGATCGATGCCTGTAGCCAGCGCCTCGCCAGCGTCTGCGCGGACGGCGGGCATCAGCACGATTGGACCGCTCGGCCAACCCAGCGAAGTCGCTGCCAACGCCAACTCCGGTTGCCGGTTTCCCGCCTCGGCGGGCACGCAGCAGAGATAGTAGATCGGCTGCTCGTCGCCGTGTTCGTCGTGCAAGGCGCGCAGCAGTTCGGTCAGCCGCCGAGATTGTGCGGATTCGGTCAATCGCTGCACGCCGTCCGTTTCATAAGTGAATTGCAACGGCAGGACGACGAGGAGAGCGGCGGCCGGCGCACCGGGTACGGGGAGGACGACATTGCAAGCGCGCAGCGTTTGCTCGGCGACCGTGATTTGATGACGCGCCATGCGCCAACCGCGACGGGCCGGCGGCAATTCGGTCTCGAAGGAAACCTCGAAGTAGCCATCCGCGCGCAGCGGGACATCGGCTTGCAGATCGACGCCGCCGACTTGCGTTTGGACGTGGACGGTGGGCGGCAGCATAGGTGGCGGAGGCGCCTTTCTCCAGCGTTTCCACCAGTGGCGTTGGCGCGTCGTTGAGGATTCAAGGGGAATAATGAGTTTTCCACGCACCCAGAGGCGGTGGGCCGAAGCCAGGGTGTCGTGCATGTGAACGTCGGCGATTGAGGGCGTAATCGGCCGTGGGGCCGTGGCCTCTTGGGGAGTCATCGGCGCCTCCTCTTTTCTGTCCGTCCCTATTTATTCTACGCCGTGGAGGAGAAGGAAGATTGGCGAGGCAATGATTTTTCCGTGAATTTATCTTGTCGTATCCATGCGCTCCCTCCCCTTCTTCAACTACTCCCTAATAATAATCGCAGCAGGGTCGTGGCGTGGACGTGAGGAGCGTAATAGCCCCGCCTCAGCGCGGCCAGATCCTCATCGAAGCGAAAGTGGCGATCGCGGACCTCGGCGAAACAATGGGCCAATACGCGGCGGCCGAGTTCTTGCTGCTCCGGCGGCTCCATGCGGTCCTCGGCTTGACAGAGTTGGCTGAGCCAAGCCATGCGGCCGAGTACACTATCAGCGGCTTTCAGCCAGGCCGCTGCTTCGGCCAAGGCAAAGCAACTAGCCTGCACGTCGGCGTTTTGCCCCAGCGCTTCGCCGAACACCTGCCACGCCGCCGTCAAGCGCTGGCGGAAGTCCCCCTTGAGCGCTTCCAACTCCAGCACGTCGCGCTGCAGGTGCCGCGCCCTCGTCTCGATACCGCCGCGCAGCCAGCGCGGCATCACCTCCGCGGCCAACGCTCGGAGGATCAGGCAGCGCTCGCGCAAAACGGCGCTGCTGTGGCGAAGATCGGCGAGTATCAGATGAACGCATGCTATTTCGAGATCGAGCGCGCGGGACGGCTCATGGATACGGCGGCCGTACATTTCCACGCTCAGCGCTTCTGCCAGATAGCGGACATCAGGGGGAGAGGCAGACTCTCTAAAAAGGTCTTTTAAGTCGCCGATAGCAGGCGATTGATCCCCAAGAGCAATCTTCTCTTCTGCGATCATCTCCGGCACCAAACGCGGTTGCAGCAAATCGAGGGGCGTGAGGAGAAAATCGCCGGACGTATATACCACCGGAGCGGCCAGGTACTCGGCCTGTGTCCGCCACGGCGTTCCTCTGTCCGGCTCGACGAGCGGGCGGTCCCGGTGTCCAACGGCGGGACGCAGGCGATCGCGCATAGCAATTGTGTATTCATCGAGCAGCGTCGCCGTGTAGTCCAGCCAGACCCGCAAGAGTACGATCGGCAACTCGACATCGCCTCCTTTTTCCAGCCGAGCGAAGGTCCGCAATAGCAGCACTTTGCCAGCCAAGACGTGGGCGGTCTGCCGTGCGAAAAAGGCGTTTATTTCCTCATCGTCTGCACTGCCGAGGGCTGTTTCCCGCCAATCGGAGGCCAAAGCGAGCAAGCGTCGCTCGGCTTCGAGAATTTCCTCGCGCTCGGCTCGCAGGGCGCCGCGCTGCGCTAGCATGGACCAGTCGCCGGGGACATCGAGGAGCTTGCGCGTTTCATCTCGATCGATGAATAAGCGGCGGCCGTATCGTTGATAAATCTCCACCGCGGCTGAAGGCGGTTCGGACGGTGCGTCGGCCGCGCCTCCGCCAAGGAGAGCGTTCAATTCCGCCGTCCGTGCCAGCACACCATGACGCACATCGGTGCGGAGGCCGCTCAATAACTCGGCTCGGACGGATTCGTTCCTTGGATTCTCCGCCGGTTCGAGCGTTGCCAGCAAGTAACGCCGCGCGGCGATGTCGGCCAGCAAGTGCTTGATACAGGCGTCCTCGACATGAGGCGCCACGGCGGCGGGAATCCAGTCCACCGGCAACGCCGTTGCGTCTTTCTTCGAGGATTTTGCGGTAAATGCCGAGAGTCCGAGCAAGCGGCGCAGGCCGGTTAAATGATGTTGACGCAGCAGCCGACCATCGGCGGCGGCCCAGGCGAAGCGACCGTTCCAGACGCGGCGCGTCCGCTCGTCCGCACGGGCCACAAGGGCATCGGTCAGATCCAACACTTGCCGCCAAGTTCCCGAGGATTCGTCTGTCCCAGCACGTTCTTTAAGGATTTCACGGATACGGATAGTCAATTGGAAGGCGTAACGCGCCAACATTTCCAGATAATCGTTGTGCGGACGGTCCACCACAGCCGGGCCTTCGAGCAGAGCCGCATTGAAGTCGCGCAGCTTGTCTTCCAGTCGATCGAGCAGAGATTCCAACTCGTCTTGTTTCCTCTCCTCCGCCGCGCGTGGGGAAGATGGCAGCGAGAAGATACCGTTACGTCCCCAATCCACCAGGGGATTTGTTCGCCAACAAGCCTCGCAGTAAATGCACCGCTCGGCATGCACAATGACCTGCACGGATTGCGGCGGCGTTCCGGCGATCTCGAAGACGCCGGCGGGACAGACATGCGGCAAACTTTGCACGGACGCCGCTTGCTGCGCCGGTTGGGTCGATCGCCAAACGACATGAATCAGCGGAGGCGGAGCGAGTGGAGAGTGGAGAGTGGAGAGCGGAGAGTGGTCTTTGCTCTCCGCTCTCCACTCTCCACTCTCCACTCTCTCTGCTGGATGTCGGTCCATGCGGCGAAACAGGTAACTCCACAAGGCCAACAGCATACTGAGTGGAACGATCAACAGCGTTAGCCCAGCGACGGCGACAAGATCAAACAGGTTGATTTGTCGCACGAGCAGTTCGATGGTGCGCGTCAGTTTTGCTGACAATGGCATGTCATCGTTGACGTGGAGCGTGCGCCCCGCTGCCGCCAGCACCGGGCGAAAGCGCTCGAACCAACGGCGAAACAACAGCGGCACGGCGCTGGCGCGTCCTTCCTCTTCCGCCGAGTGATAATAGAGCCGCAGCGTTCCGTGCGATGGTAAATGCGGCCGGGGACGCCGCGCCAGGTCGCGGAAGGCATTGAGGGCGCCATCGAGGAGGATGCGCGTCAGCGCCGGTCGCGGTGTCACTTCGCGCAAGCGCAGGGCGCGCCCCAGCTGAATGAACTCATCGCGCAATTCATTCCAGCCTCCCCAAGACACGCTGCCGAGGAGGCCAAGCCAAGCGAAGAGTTTCCGCGGCAGCCAGTGCCGCGCGCGCCCACACCGTCCACGAATCGAGGAGGAAATCGACGCCGCGATCGAAGAGGACGTGCGTTCGGCGAAGATAGCCCGGCCAGCGCTGGAGAAACACCCGATCGCGCCAGTAGCGCGTCTGTTTCAGCGGTTCTAGGTAATGGCGCGCCAGCATCTCGCGGTCGAAAGCGCGGCCCTCCGCGCGGATGCGCGCCGCTGCTCGGCTGAGCAACAACCCCGTCGCCGTGGCTGGTCCCATTAAATTCAGCACCGGAAAATCGACGCCCAGCCCCGTCGCCGCGCCGCCGACCGCCAGGCCGTCTTCGACCAGGTACGGTACATCGCGCAATCCGCCGGTGCGGAGAAGCGTCACCGTCCACGCTCCGCGCCGGCCATCGCGCAGCCACGGATGCAGCGCCGGCATGTCCACGAACCAATCGAGAAGCTGCCGGGGTTCGCCCTTAAACCAGCGGCGCAGGTTCTTCGCGGGGAGGACGACGCTCAGGGTGAGTCCTTGCCGATTGCTGCACAACAGTCCCCGCGCGTTGAGCGGCATGCGAGCGGGATTGCGCAGCAGGAAATCGTAAGCGACGCCCTTCTCGGCTCCGACGCGAAAACATTCCTCAACCGCGCCGGGCGGCAAATCGACAACTTGCTGGAGACAGTAGAGAAATGTCGGCATGTCGCGCGGATCGCTGGAGCGATCGAGTCCTTCGCGGCTGACCAGATGACCGGCGTCGCCCTCGGCGAGAAAGAGCAAATCGCCATACAATGGGCCGCGCGTCGTGGCCACGCCGATGACGCGCCGACCTTCACGAATCAGACTTTCGGCCGTGGTTTCCGTGTACAGCACGACTCCGCGTTTCCGCGCAATCTCGGCGAAGTGAGGATCGAAGCGCGGCGCAGAACGGTGTAACAATGGCGGAAGGCGTCGGCATCGCGGTAGATGTTGCCGACGAGACGACGGCCATCGGTGGCGAAGCTGCCGCGCTCAATCAGCCGCCGCTCCCAGGCAAGCGCTTCGACGGCGTCCGCGCCCAGAATGTCCGGCTCGACGAGATTTTCGGCGAAGCAGACACCGCCGAGCGCACCAGCGCCGCCGACCTGAGCCGCTTCGACGACGGCGACAGCGAAGCCGGTCCGTGCCAGACCGAGCGCCGCCGTCAACCCCGCACAGCCGGCTCCCACGACCACCACGTCGTACCGCGATGCGCTCATCCGCTGTTCCCAAAGACAAGTCACCACGAATCACACGAACTACACGAATAAAAGACAAAAATCATTTAGCGGCGCAGCGCGGGGAGGAATCCTTTATTTATTTTTTTATTCGTGTAATTCGTGTGATTCGTGGTGGCTCTCTTTATACCAGGGCGGGTATGGTTTGGGTGAAGGGTTCGTTCGCTTCAGCGCGACGTTTCAGTTCGGCACACGGTTCAAAGCGCCGGCCGTAGCGCGTCGCCAGCGCGGTCAGCGCCTGTGCAATGTCGGCCAAGCCGCGATCGTCGGCGTAGCGCAGCGGGCCGCCGCGATGCGGCGCCCAGCCGGTGCCCAACACCATCGCCAGATCCATCGCCGCCGCGCTGGACGTCAAGTTTTCGCTCAAGCCCAAGGCCGCCTCGTTGACCATCAACAACACCATGCGTTCGCGGCCCTCCGTGCCGCGCACGGCCGCCGGCAAGGCTTGCGCGACAGCGGAGGAACTCTCGCCGCGCAGCAATTCCTGGACCTGCGTGTTGACCTTCGGCTTTTTACCACCGTGCAGATAAAAGCCGCGTCCGCTCTTCTGTCCCAGCAAGCCGGCGGCGCGCATCTTCTCGAACGCCGCATTCGGCTCGAAGCGCCCCGCCAATACCGGCTGCATCGACTGGGCGACATGCGCGGCGACATCCAGACCAATCTGATCGAGCAGTTCCAGCGGACCCATCGGCATGCCGAATCGCTTCATAACGCGGTCCACCTGCTCGATCGTCAGTCCTTCGGAGACGAGAATCACCGCCTCGTTCAGATACGGCATGAGGATGCGATTGACGACGAATCCGGGACTGTCGCGGACCACCACCGGCGTCTTGCCGAGTTGGATCGCCCACTGCGCCAGCGTCGCCAACGCCGCATCGCTGGAGGCGGGAGCGCGGACGACTTCGACGAGAGGCATCTTGTGGACGGGGTTGAAGAAGTGCATGCCGGCGACGCGCTGCGGATGCTTCATACCTTCTTGCAGACGCTCGACCGGCAGCGACGAGGTGTTGGTCGCCAACACGGCTGCCGGCCGAGTTCGTGATTCCAGTTCGCGGAAGACGGCCTTCTTGGCGTCGATGTCTTCCAAGGCGGCTTCGACCACGACATCGACGTTATCGAAGCCGTCCCATTTCAGCGTACCCTGGATGGCGGCCAATCGTTCGACCGATTCCGGTTCCGTCAGCAGACGGCGTTCGACGGCCTTGCGGAACAGCCCCTTAATGCGCTCCAGGCCGGCATCGAGCGCCGCTTGGTTGACTTCCTGGACGACAACCTTGCAGCCCTTGAAGGCGGCCAGCTGAGCGATGCCCGCGCCCATCGTGCCGGCGCCGACGACGCCGACGCGGCGCACTTCCGCCGGCGTCGCGCCGTGCAACTCTTCGGGGAGTTTGTCGCTCTTCTGGGTCTGAAAAAACAGGGCAATGAGATTACGGCAAGCGCTGCTGACGGCGAGGCGTCCGGCGGCACCGCGTTCGTAGATCAAGCCCGCCATCATGCCGTCGCGGATGCCGATGCGAATTGCCTCCAGCGCCTCCCACGGCGCCGGCATGTCGTCCCACACTCTACGACGCATTAGGCGCTCGGTGGCCTTGAAGAGGATGCGGCGGCCGATCGGATTGGATTCGAGCAAGCGTTGTCGCCAAGTCCGCAGCGGCAAGCGATCGAGTCGGCGTTTTCCTTCGCCGATGGCGCGCGCGGTCAAGCGTGCGAACTGCTCGCGCAGTTCGTTCTCCGTGGCGGCCACAGCGTCGGCCAACCCCCAGCGAAACGCTTCCGAAGCATTCAGGCGCTTGCGATCGAGGATGACGCGCAGCGCTCGTTCCAGGCCGACGACGCGCGGCAAGCGTTGTGTGCCGCCCCAGCCGGGCAGCAGTCCCAACTCGACCTCCGGCAGACCGAGTTGCGTATTGGCCTTGTCGAAGACCAAGCGATAATCGCAGGCCAGAGCGAACTCCAGTCCGCCGCCGAGGCAAGCGCCGCTTATGGCCGCGATTGTCGGCATCGGCAGAGCGGCGAGCTTGTCGAAGAGCTTCTGTCCGGTCGCCGAGATCGCCGTAGCGCCGGCGGCATCCTGGATGCCGAGAAATTCGTGCAGATCGGCACCGGCGACGAAGCCGCTTTTCTTGCCGCTGCGGACGACCAACACCGGCGCCTTACTGGAGGCAACGGCGTCGAGCGCGGCGTCGAGATCGGCCATTACCTGACGATTGAAGACGTTCACCGCGCGACCGGGCACATCGAGGATGAGAGCCACGGCGCCTTCGCTGTCGCGCTCGACAACGACGGTCGCGGATTGGAAGAGTTGCATGCCATCACCTCAACAACATCAAGGCGAACGGCCGGCGTCAGTCGGCTGGTTGCGACTCACACCAGCCGGCTGACGCCGGCCGTTCGCCATGCAGTGGCTCTAAGATATTTTCGTTCTTTTTCGACGCGCCATCCAACGCCTCGCCGTCCAAGCCGATCCCAACAGAAGCCCCGCTCCTAGAAACATTGCGACGTAGTCTTCTCGGTGGCGAAGTACGCGCCGAAACTTGCGGAGCCGACCTTTCCATACTTTGAGCGTGAACAACTCGCGCTGAACCTTGTGGAGTCGATATTCCCACTCATCGGGCGAGAAGAGTGCGCGACGAATCTTGTTTTGCCGTTTTTCCCACACTCCGGGCGAGAGTTGCTTGCCCGTGACAATGCCGCCTCGACCAAGGATGATTTTCACCTCTTGACCATCCTCGCCAGCGTCATCGACTTCGAGTACGCAGTGTTCGATTTCTTGTGGCGGCGGCAGATCATGGAACAAGGGAGAACCAACATGCATGCGATCCAATGATCGTCCATCCTTGGTTACGCCCCAGGAGTAGACGCCATCGTTGTAGGAATCGTCGTAGGTTCGTAAGATCGCCACCGCCTCATTCTGACTCATACCGACCCGGATGCGTGAGAACACGTCTTCGGATGATCCGGGCTTGGGGGCGAGCCATCGCCAGCCGAACCAAGTCACGACCGCAACTCCGCAGAGCAACACGGTTGCCACCAACCACCAACAGTAACGTCGTCCTTGCCGTCTCATGCCTGGAGTTTACTCAGTCGATAGTACGGTGTCGATGCGGAATGCTAACCCTCGCTCTATCGCGGAACAGATGGCGAAGCGGCGGAGAACAACCGTATCCAGCGGAGAACCGCCGCGATAAAAAAAGAGTATGGCGAAGCGAGAAGCGAGCAGGGTAAGACGCGGAATAAAGGGGACCGAACAGTCGGTCGGGCCGCCCGATGTCGTGATCCCGCTCGTCGAGGAGTTGACGCCCTGGCTCGATCCGTGGGATGCGTGCCGACGATTGACCACTCTCCCTCATCTATTGTTGCTCGAAAGCGCCGCCTCTCATCCGACGCTTGGCCGTTATTCTTTCGCCACCGCCGATCCATTCCATTGCCTGCGAGCGCGCGGCGGCAGAATCGTGGAGAACGACAAAGAGCATCGCCTGGCCGATCCGTTCGCGGTTCTGCAAGCGCGTCTTGAGCAATGGCACGTCGAGACCATCGTGGGGTTGCCGCCGTTTCAGGGCGGCGCGGCGGGTCCTGTTCGGCTACGATTTGTGCCATCACATCGAGCGCCTACCGCGGCCACACGGCGACGAGTTCGAGACGCCGGACTTGGCGATCGGTATTTACGATTGGGTAATCGCCTTCGATCACCAACAGCGGCGAGCATGGATCATCTCGACCGGACTGCCGGAAACCGAGTCGGCGCGGCGGCGACAGCGTGCCTTCCATCGTTTGCGAGGCGTGCAGCGCCGGTTGGCCGAACCTCCCCTCTCCACGCGGACTTGCATGGAAGGTTCTTCCGGCCTCGTCTCGCCCGATCTTCTCTACCCTCTTCCGGGGTTCGCCGCTGTCTACAGCAATTTCGATCACAACGGCTATTGTGCCGCCGTGCGGCGAGCCATCGAATACATCTATGCCGGCGATTGCTTCCAGGTCAACCTATCGCAACGCCTGTTGCACCCCGCCACCCTGCCGCCGTTGGAACTGTATCGGCGACTATGCGAACGCAATCCGGCCCCGTTCGCCGGTTATTTCGATCTCGGCGATTTCGCGCTCGTCAGCGCCTCGCCGGAGCGCTTCCTGCGCGTCGAGGACGGACGAGTCGAAACGCGGCCCATCAAGGGCACGCGGCCGCGCGGCGCCACGCCCGAAGAGGATCAACGGCAGCGCGATGACTTGCTGCGCTCCGCCAAAGACCGCGCCGAAAACGTCATGATTATCGATCTGCTGCGCAATGATCTTGGCCGCGTGTGCGCCTATGGCAGTGTGCAAGTAGAGGCAGTGTGCCGGCTGGAGAGCTATCGCACCGTACATCATCTCGTCTCGGAGGTGGTGGGCCGTTTGCGGCCGGGGCAGGGACCGATTGATTTGCTGCGAGCGGCATTTCCGGGCGGCTCGGTGACGGGAGCGCCGAAAGTGCGCGCCATGCAGATCATCGCCGAACTGGAGCCGACGGTGCGCGGGCCGTACTGCGGCAGTCTCGGCTACCTCGGTTTCAATGGCAGCATGGATACGAACATTTTAATTCGCACGTTCATGATCGGCCGCGGTTGGATGCAGTTTCCGGTGGGCGGCGGCATCGTCGCCGATTCCACGCCGCAAGCGGAGTACGAGGAAACGCTGCACAAGGCGGAGGGTTTGCTGCGTGCGCTGAAGGACAAAAACTAACCACAGAGTCACAGAGAACACAGAGAAATACACGGAGGAAAAACAAAAAAGAAAGAAAGCACCTTTTGGTGTTTTCTTTTTTATTTCTTCTCTGTGTTCTCTGTGACTCTGTGGTTAGTTTTTGTCTTTAGCATCCGGGAGCGGAGCGGGAGGCGGCAATTGCTCGCCGACGGGAGGAGAGCCGGCTTGTTGTGGGTTCGCGGATGGCGCGGCGGACATATCGCTCTCTAGTGCGGGGTTAACTGCTCGGCAGCCAACGAACGACAGATCGGCCACAGCGGCGGCGAGATCGGCCTGCGCCTGGCTTAGCTCGAACAGCACATCGAGATAAGCGTCGCGCGCGCGCAGCAATCGGCGGCGAACGTCGAGAACGCGCGCCAGATCGACGCCCGGATGCCCCGCCGTGTACAACTTATCGAACTCTTCGCGCGTCTTTTGCAGGATCGGCAAAGTCTGCGTGCGGAAACCACGGACGATCTCCTCCGCTCGGTCCAGTCGGCCCCAGCTGGCGAACACGTCCTGCCGCACCAGAAGCTCGCCTTGCTGAAGCGCCTGCACGGCCCGCGCCTTCTCCATCTCGCGTTGACGAATTTCGCCTCGACGAATGTTGATGACCGGCAATTGCCAAATGAGCCACATGCCCACGAAAGTGACGCTCGTCTCGTTCTCCTCAAAGGCGGGACCGATGGAGGGATTGCCATAGCGATTGGCGATCTCCAAGCGGAGATTGGCATCGGCCTGGCGCACGGCGAATTCCAGAGCATGCACGTCCGGCCGGCGTTCCAAAGCGAATTGAACCAACATATCGGCCGGCGGAGGCGGGAAACCTCTTTCCAGCGTGCCATCCAACTCGAACGATCCGCCGATCATGCCCAAAGCGCGGCGCAGGTCGTTCTCGGCCACGATGACAAGGCCGCGGGCCGGGCCGAGCGCGTTCCGCGCCTCGACCACGTCGGCTTGGGCCAACAGCAGATCGGGGCTGCGCAGCGTCCCTTGCTCGACAAGTTGCTTGGTGAAACCGGCGGTCTGTTCCGTGAACTCCGCGCTCTCTTGCAGCATGCGATACTTGAGTTGGCGATAGAGCAAGGTGTTGAAGGCGCGTGTGGCCAGGATCGAGGTCAACAATTCCTGAGCGGCGATCTCCCATTCCGTGCGCGTCAGCGCGGCCTGAGCCATGCCGCGGCGATAGGTGCCCTGCCTTCGCCACTCGATGTCGAGTCGCATTGTGTGTTCGTTGAAAACGTGATTGGTGACGCCGGCCGCGGGGGGCGAGCTAGCTGTGCCCCAAACATAATCCTGGATGATGGGGTTGAAGGGATACTGCCGAGCAATGACGACGCCGGCTTGAGCGATGCCGCGATTCTTGCGGAAGGTGTTTAAGGCCGGATTGTGTTCGAGCGCCCACTGCACTGCCGCGTTAAGCGTCAAGGTCGGACACGGCGGCGACAACTCAGATACCGTATCGGATCGGCCCGGCAAGGCGCACACGGCCAGTCCCAGCAGTCCCGACAAAGCGACGAGGCTGAAGGCAGCGAGAGGTTGGATTCGCGGATGCTGCTGCATGACTCTTTCATCTCGTGAACCAAGGGCTACGGCGCGGCACTGCCTCACTTGTCCGGGAGCGGAGCGGGAGGCGGCAATTGTTCGCCGACGGGAGGATTAGCGGGTTGTTGGTTCGTGGCGGGAGCGGCGGATGTATCGCTTTCCGGCGTGGGAGGGACGGCTCGGCAGCCGACGAACGACAGATCGGCCACGGCGGCGGCGAGGTCGGCCTGCGCTTGGCTCAGCTCAAACAGCGCATCGAGATACGCATCGCGCGCGGTCAGCAATCGACGGCGAACGGTGATGACACGCGCCAGATTAACGTCCGGGTCTTTCGCCGCGTACAACTTGTCGAACTCGCCGAGCGTTGTTTGCAAGACCGGCAAAACCCGCGTGCGGAAGTTGTTAACCACCTCCTCTGCCTGAGCGAGTCGGCCCATGCTGGCGAACACGTCCTGCTGCACCAGAATCTCGCCTTGACGCAGCGCTTGCAAGGCCCGTGCTTGCTCCGCTTCGCGCTGGCTGATTTCGCCTCGGCGAATGTTGATAACCGGCAATTGCCAAATGGCCCACAAACCGACGAAGGCGACGCTCGTCTCGTTCACCTCCATCGCGGGACCGAGAGACGGATTGCCGAAGCGATTGGCAACCTCCAGACGGCGGCGCGCGTCGGCCTCCTGCACGGCAAACTGGAGAGCATGCACATCCGGCCGGCGTTCCAGAGCCGCCTGGATCAATGGGCCGGCCGGCGGCAGAGGGAAACTCTTCTCCAACGTGCCATCCAACTCGAACGATTCGCCGATCATGCCCAAAGCGCGGTGCAGGTCGTTCTCGGCCACAACCAAAACGCTTCGGGCCGGACCGAGCGCGTTCCGCGCCTCAACCACGTCGGCATGGGCCAGCAATCGGTCGGGGCTGCGCAGCGTCCCTTCCTCGACGAGTTGCTCGGTGAAACCGGCGACCTGCTCGGTGAGCTGCTCGCCCTCTTGCAGCATGCGATGCTTGAGTTGGCGATAGAGCAGGGTGTTGAAGGCGCGCGTGGCCAGAATCGAAGTCAACAATTCCTGAGCGGCAATCTCCCATTCGGTGCGCGTCAGAATGGCGTGAGCCATGCCGCGGCGATACCTGCCCTGACGACGCCATTCGATGTCGAGTCGGGAAGTGTGTTCGTTGAAGACTCGGTTGGTGACGCCGGCGCCGGGGGGATTGGTGTCGCCCCAAACAAAATCTTGGATGATCGGGTTGAAAGGATACTGCCGGCCAATTACCACGCCGGCTTGTGCGATACCGCGATTCTTGCGGAAAGTATTCAGCGCGGGATTGTGTTCGAGCGCCCACTGCACCGCCGCGTTGAGCGTCAGCACTGGACGCGACGACGACGACTCCGGCGCCGTCTCCGACCAGCTCGGCAAGGCGCACACGATCAGGCCCAGCAATCCCGATAGCGCGGCGAGACCGAAAGCGGCGAGAGATCGGATTCGCGGACGCTGCCTCATGGCACCCCCATCCCATCAAATTAGGGCGAGTGAGCGGATCGCGCAAAGCAGTGAAGCGAGGAAGAGCATCGGCGCGAGATCAGCGGTAAATTAATCCGAGATGTCAGGAACAATATCGGTCGAAAAGGGGAGATAAGTGCGAAATTATTGTTGAGGAAGCGATGAAGACGATTGGGCAAGAAATTCGCCGACGGTCGTGACGCGATGCTGCCGCGCCGCCGAGTAGACGGCCTGGCACAGCGCGATGGTTTCCAGGTTGTCGCGGCCGCTGATCTCCGCTTCGGTTCCGTCCTCCAGCGCGCAGAGAAGTTGAGCCATCGTGCCGACGAAGGCATCGGGGAACCACACTTCGGACCAGCGCGGTTGTTGCCAGGCGTCGGGTTGCCGCCGCGTGGCAAAATCGAGAGTGCTGGGCGTTCGCTGTGGATAGCTCGGCCAACCGATAGTGCCGCGTGCCAGTCCCTCGGTGCCCTCAACGCGCCAACGGATGCCGATGTCGCTCGGACAACCCTCGCGCGCCGGCCCCGTCCAGACGTCGTCCCAAGCGCTGGCGCGGCAGCCATTATCGTATTCAAGTATGTACAAGTTGATGCCGTCCGTGTGCGGGAAGCGCGTGCGCGGATCGGGGCGCGTGCTGGCCAACACGCGGTCGGGCGTGCCGAACCAATAGCGGAACGTGTCGAGATGATGGATGCTCATGACGAACGTGGACAGCGAGGGCAATCCCTCGCTCCACGGCATCCAGTGCGGAATGGCGCGCATGTCGATGGTGCCGAGTACGGGTTCGCCGAGCCAGCCGCGCTGAAGCAAATCTTTCAAGGCGCGCACCGACTGATCGTAGCGCATGTTTTGGTTGACGGCCAAAGCGATGCCGGCCGCCCGGCACGCTTCGACACACTGCCGCGCTTCTGCCACCGAGAGCGCGAGTGGTTTTTGCGCCAGGATGCCGCGAATGTGATCGTTGCGTTGACAAGCGGCCTGAAGGATGGTCGGCTGCGCGTCCGGCGGCACGGCGATGTCGAGGACTTCAATGGACGGATCGTCGAGCAATTGTTCGATGGTTTCGTGACAGCGCGCAATGCCGTGCTGCTGGGCGACGGTCAGCGCCTTGGCCGGCGAGCGCGAAGCGATGGCCACGGGATTGAAACCCGCTTGGCGATAGGCGAAGAGATGACAGTCGCGCATGATGAAGCCGGCGCCGATGCAGCCGATGCGGAAATCCTTGCGGCGCGGCAGACGGGGCAGATAGTTCAGCGGCTTATCCATCGCAGGCTCAGGTTCGCAAATTGAGGGTTAATTCAAAATCGGGCAGCAAGGGCGTGGTGTAGCATTCGTCGCCTTCAAGGGATTGAACCCGCCACTTGCGGCCGCGTCCCCGGCGATATACCAACATACTTGGATGCTCGACATCCTCGCGCGTGTCGAGTATCCAGTATTCCTTGATCGAGGGGACCAAGCCATACAGTTCCACGTTGCGGACCAGATCTTTATCGGGATCGTCCAGGGACAGCACTTCGACGACCAGGACCGGGCTGACATCCTGCCAGCGAACCTCGTCCGCGGGCAGGTCGAGTGGAAAATCCTTGTATGCCGTCACATCCGGTTCGGGATTGGTGACGCCCGGTCGTCCGGGAACGAAAACGCGGCACTTGCCGTAGACAAAATTGATGATTTCGGGGCGAGCATCGGAATAGCGCAGGAGCTTGCGGAAGATCCAATGCTCCGCACGCCCTTGGGGTAGATCGGGGAGTGGAGACACGTAGAGCTTTCCGTCAATGAGTTCGTACTGATAGCCTTTCTGGTAATCGCCGGCATGGAACTCGTCCAGCGTCATTGGCCGGCCGTGGTCCGCCGGGCCGAGTTTCACGATGGTCGTCATATCCTCCTCCGTCTCGCTCCTTCCGATTCATGCCAGCACGCGCAACTCGCGCGGCAGCGGGAAACTGACGTGTTCCTCGCGGACGATCCGTGTCTCGACGTGGGCGCCGAAACGCTCTCGCAAAGCCGACACGCACTGCTGCACCATTTCCTCCGGAGCGCTGGCACCGGCGGTGATGAGTACCGTTTCGTCGCCGTGGAAACAATCCGCCGGCAGATCGCGGATACTGTCGATCAGATACGCCGGTTTGCCGTGCGTCCGCGCCAGTTCGGCCAGACGCATACTGTTGGAACTATTCTGACTGCCCAATACGAGGACGGCATCGGCCTCGGGCACCAGTTCCTTGACGGCCTCCTGACGGTTCTGCGTGGCATAGCAGATGTCGTCGCGTGACGGCCCGACAATGTGCGGGAAACGCCGTTTGAGCGCGCGAATAATGACCTCGGCATCCTCGACGCTCAAAGTTGTCTGCGTCAGATAGGCCACCTTGGCGTCGGCCGGCAGATCGAGTGCCTCGACCTCTTCGACGTTCTGCACCAAACGGATGTGTTCCGGCGCTTCGCCGGTCGTGCCGAGAACTTCATCGTGTCCTTCGTGGCCGATGAGCAGGATCGTGTAATTTTCCTTGGCGAAGCGGACGGCTTCGAGATGGACCTTGGTGACCAGCGGACAGGTGGCGTCAATGGCGCGCAGACGACGCTCGGCGGCGGCGGCGCGGATGGCCGGAGCCACGCCGTGCGCGCTGTACAACACCGTCGCGCCCGCCGGAATCTCGTCGATGTGATCCACGAAGACCACGCCGCGCTTGCGGAAACGCTCGACAACCGGACGATTGTGGACGATTTCATGGTAGACGTAGAGGGGAGTGCCGTAGACCTCCAGAGCGCGTTCCAGGCTCTCGATGGCCATGTTCACGCCGGCACAAAAGCCGCGCGGATTGGCGAGAATGATCTTCACGATATTTCCTCCTCGTTAGCCTACATGGTAGCGTTCCGCCGCGATTCTCGCCATGCGAATGAATCGGTTGGCAAAAAGAGAACCGTCCGATCCGGAAAACAGCAACGCCACCCGTTCGGGTGGCGTTGTCTGGATGCCGTTGGCCAACGAGACCGACGAATCTACTCATCGAATTTCAGTTTGCTGACTTTGACGTACTTCTTGCCGCCCTTTTCGGAGACGACGCCCGTCACCGAGCCTTCCTTGGGAGTCGTGCAGATGGCCTTGTGGTTCTTCTTGTGACCGGCATCATCGAACCAGTAGACCGTGTCCTTGACTTTGATGACCGTGTGGCACTTCTTGACCAGTTTCAGGTCGCACTTGGCGCAAGTGATGGTGCCTTTGAGGGTTTCCTCCTTCTTGTCGTCCGCTTGGGCCAAGGTCAAAAAGCCCAGGACCACGGCCAAGCTCAGCGTCACTTTCACAGCCGTCTTCATCACAAATCTCCCCATACTATGGTTTCAGGCCAGCCCCCGATCAATCGAGGGAATCTCCTCTAGAGATGCAGACGACTATAGCCGCTCGACTTATTCAAGGCAATGATCTTCTTTTGTTTTTCCACGCGCGGCGAACCGGCAGCGTTAGCTGCCGGGTTGGGCTTCCATGCTTCCACCCGGCAGCTAACGCTGCCGGTTCGCCGCCATTGACACTCCCTCCCTTCTGTTTAGAATGTTCTTTTCCCCTTTGTCCGTGCATTCCCCCCTGTTTTTTCAGGGGATAGCCTGAGCGATCCGCGATGGACGACGCCATCCGCAAAGCCGAAGCCCTCATCGAAGCGCGCAGCTACATTCGCATGTTCCGCGATCGGCTCACCGTCATCAAGCTGGGCGGCAGCGCCATGGAAGATGCCGCCGCGCTCGAGGCGACGCTGCAAGATGTCGTCTTCATGGAGACGGTCGGTCTACGTCCCATCCTCGTCCACGGCGGCGGCAAGCCTATCGATCGCGCCATGGCCCGTGCCGGTCTGCAACCGCGCAAGATCCAGGGTCGCCGTCATACCGACGCGGCCACGCTCGACATCGTCGTCAACGTGCTGCTGCACGAGATCAACGAGGGCATCGTCCGCGCCATCCGCCGTTTGGGCGGCCGAGCGGTCGGCTTGCACTCCGGCTCGCTGCAAAGTTTGTTCGGCGAACAGTTGCGTTTGCGGGGTGCGGACGGCAAGCAGATCGACCTCGGCTTCGTCGGCCGCGTCAGCAACGTCGATGGTTCGCTGATCGAATCGTTCTGCGCCGGCGGCGTCGTGCCGGTCATTCCCTCCGTGGCCGTGGACACGACGGCGGATCGACCGGGCGGTTGGCTCAACGTCAACGCTGACACCGCCGCTGCCGCCGTCGCCGCCCAGCTTCGCGCCGAGAAGCTCGTCTTTCTCACCGATACGCCAGGCATCCTGATGGATCGCAGCCGCCCCGATTCCTTGCTGCCGAGCCTCGACGCCGTGCGCTGCCGGGAGTTGATCGACCGCCGGGTCATTGATGAGGGCATGATCCCCAAGGTGGAGGCGTGCCTAGACAGTCTGCGTGCCGGCGTCCGCAAGACGCACATGATCGACGGCCGGTTGCGTCATTCCCTGCTGCTGGAGATCTACACCGACCGCGGCGTCGGCACGGAGATCACCCTCAATTAGTTTAGCCGCGACCCGAAGGGGAGCGCTGTGCCCGCGCTCCCCTTCGGGTCGCGGCTAAACGAACTGGATCCATGCGATGAAACAAGCGACCCTCGAACAATTTCAGCGTTACGTCATCGCCAATTACACGCGCTATCCGGTGTGTCTGGTGCGTGGCGAAGGCTCCTCCGTGTGGGACGACGAGGGCAATCGCTATCTCGATTTCTTTCCCGGATGGGGCTGCGATCTGCTCGGCCATTGTCCGCCGCGCGTCGTCAAAGCCGTGCGCGAACAGGTTGCGCAACTCATTCACGTGCCCAATACGTGGTACATCGAAGCCCAGGGGCGGTTGGCGCAGCGCTGAGCGAACGCACCGGCTGGGGCGGACAATGCTTTTTTTGCAACAGCGGCACCGAGGCGAACGAAGCGGCCATCAAGATGGCGCGGCTGCACGGCAAACCCGGTCGTTATAAAATTATCAGCACTCTCAACAGTTTTCACGGCCGGACCTTCGGAGCGCTCGAGCGCCACGGGACAGCCGAAGTACCATCAGGGACTCGAACCGTTGTTGGCCGGTTTCCATTACGCTCCCTATGGCGATCTCGACGCGGCGGCTCGCCTCATCGACAGCGAAACGTGCGCCATTCTCGTCGAACCGATTCAGGGCGAGGGCGGCATCAACTTGCCGCCGCCCGACTACTTACAAGGGTTGCGCGAGTTATGCGACCGTCATCGTCTCTTATTGATCTTCGATGAGGTGCAAGCCGGCATGGGCCGAACCGGCCGCTGGTTCGCCCATCAACATTGGAACGTGCAACCGGATGTTATGACATTGGCCAAGGCGTTGGCCGGCGGTGTTGCCGCTGGTGCCGTGGTAGCGCGTACGGAAGCGGCCGAGAAACTACGACCCGGCACGCATGCCGCCACCTTCGGCGGCAATCCGCTCGCCTGCGTCGCCGCCCTGGCCACTATCGAAACCATCGACGCCGACGGCTTGCTGCACCGCGCCGAGGAGTTAGGCGCGTATTTCCAACAGCGATTCGAGGCGTTGCGCGCCCGCTGTCCGTTCATTCAAGAAGTCCGCGTCAAGGGAGCGATGATCGGCATCGAGTTGACCGTGGACGGCGCAGCAATCGTCAAAGCGTGCCTGGAGCGCCGGCTGCTAATCAACTGTACGCACACCACGGTTCTGCGATTGCTGCCGGCCCTTACTCTGACGGACGCCGAGCGCGATCGCGGCTGCGATATTTTGGAAGAGGTTTTGCTGGGTATTGTTCAAAAACAAATTCCCGTTTAGCCGCGACCCGAAGGGGAGCGCGAATGCCAACGCGCTCCCCTTCGGGTCGCGGCTAAACGGAAGGATAGGTGTTATGCGGCACTTTTTAAGTCTGATTGATCTGACGGCGGAGGAACTGACTCACCTGCTCGACGAGGCGGCGCGTCTGAAAGCCGATGCGCGGCGCGGCATTCGTCCGCCTCTGCTGGCAGGGCGCGTTCTCGGAATGATCTTCGAGAAGCAATCGCTGCGAACGCGCGCTTCCTTCGAGGCGGCGATGGCGCACCTCGGCGGCACGTCGATTTTCCTCAGTTCCAGCGATGGTCCCATCGGCCAGCGCGAAAGCGTCGCCGACTTCGCACGCACCCTCAACCACTACGTCGATGCCGTGGTGCTGCGTACCTACCAACATGCCACTATCGAGGAATTTGCCCGCCATGCCAGCGTGCCGGTCATCAACGGCCTATCGGATCTGTGTCATCCCTGCCAAGTGCTGGGCGATTTGCTGACGATTCAGGAGCATTTTGAAGGCGGCATCGACGGCAAGACGCTGGTGTTCGTCGGCGACGGCAACAACGTCGCTCGTTCGTTGGCTCTGGGTTGCGGCAAACTCGGCGCGCGCTTCATCCTCGCCGCCCCGGAGGGTTATCGCTTCGATCCCAGCTTCGTGCAGACCTTCCAGCGCGTATGCGGCAAGGGCGAACTGATTCAAAACGGCGTCCCTTCGCACGCCGTCGGCCAAGCCGACATCATCTACACCGATGTCTGGACGAGCATGGGGCAAGAAGTCCGAGAGCGAGTTACGCCGCGCCAAGTTCGCCGACTTCCAGGTCAACGCTCAGCTGTTGGCCCAGGCGCCGCCACAGGCGCGCTTGATGCACTGCCTGCCGGCGCATCGCGGCGAAGAGATTACCAGCGACGTGCTGGACGGTCAGCGCAGCATCGTCTTCGAGCAAGCCGGCAATCGCATGCACGCGCAAAAGGCGCTGCTCAAATGGTTGATGACCTGAGACGCCAGAGAAGAGTTGCTTTGCATGCCGACTTCTCGTGCTTCTCTGCCGTGCATTCGCGGCACGCAAATCGGTCTGCGTAACTGGCTGCTCGTCGATCAAATCAAGGCCGACATGCGAGCGGGGCAATACGCTTTTCCCGAACGACGCGGTCAAATTGGCGGTGTGCGCGATCGACGAGGAATATATTATGTGATTGAAGGGCATCATCGCATGGTCGCGGCGTTGGAATGGTTTTCCGAGAGCGGAGACGCCGAGGCGGTCTTGGAACTATTGCGTTGGGGGCAATGGACGGACCTCGATAAACCGCCTTCCGATCGCCGTCCGTTGCCGGCGCGACATTGGTGGGGCGCTTTCCGCAATTGGATCGGCTATTGAGTGGAAAGGGAGAACGCATGGACTCTCTTCACCTATCTAGTGATGGCTTCGAGATCGGTTCATTTGCCATTCCTGCCTTTCGATTGCGAGCGGGAGAGTGCAACTGTCTCCATTTACCTGAAGCGGCGGCCTCCTCCGAAGTACAACAACTAATTCGAGTCCTTATGGGGAAAATCCCCTTACCAAGAGTTCGCGTATTCGGTAGGGTCCACTGGGCCGCTCCACTGCGCAATCGTCGCTATGGCCTATCCGGTCTATTTCGTCCGATGCGGGTGGCGGATTGGCTCTCTCGAATCGCCGGCGCTTCGTCCGCGCAAGCCCGGACCATTCTTCAACAACTGCATCCTGACGAGCGCTCATGCCGTATCGAGCAGTTGGCCGGAACACCGCGAACATTGCTGAGTATAGAGGGAGCATGGCTCGCCGGAGCGCAAGTCGTCATCTTCCCAACCGCTGGCCTCGATCCTCATGGCCGAGAAGCGGTGTACGAAGCCGTGACTTCGCGTTTCCCTCAAGGGAGCGCCATCCATCTTTCCTTCCCCTTCTTTCAAAATGAGCAGCGGATGCGCCAATGTTTCAAGGGAACAAAGTGCCTTGAAATAAGGGAAATCGCTGGATCGCAGTCTTCCGTAACGGTTCGTTCGAGGATAAAGTGAACGTGCGTAACGATGGCCGACAACTCGATGAACTGCGTCCTCTCCGTTTCAAACGCCGCTACACGCGCCAAGCGCCGGGCAGCGTCCTTGTCAACATGGGACGCACGACCGTGCTCTGCACTTGTTGCGTCGAGTCGGCCGTGCCGCCGTTCCTCATCGGTAAAGGCAAGGGTTGGTTGACCGCCGAATACGGCATGCTGCCCGGCAGCACTTCCACACGCAAACCGCGCGATCGCGGCGGCAAGATCGATGGACGCAGCGTCGAGATTCAGCGCCTCATCGGCCGCGCCCTGCGCGCGTCGTTAATCTGGAGATGTTGGGCGAACGAACGCTCTGGATCGATTGCGACGTTCTCGAAGCCGACGGCGGCACGCGCACCGCCGCCATCAATGGCGCCTACATCGCCCTCATCGATGCGCTCACCGCCGCGCGCAAGAGCAAAAATCCCGCCCTTCTTTCGCCGTTGCCTCCCGTCTCCGCCATTGTCCGCGGCAGCGTCGCCGCCGTCAGCATTGGATTGCTCGATGGCCGAGCGCTGCTCGATCTCGATTACAGCGAGGACAAGGATGCTGACGTCGATTTGAATCTCATCATGACCGGCGGCGGTGATTTCATCGAAGTGCAGGCCGGCGGCGAAGAAGCAACCTTCAGACACGAACAACTGGATCAACTGCTCGTTCTGGGCAAACGCGGCATTGATGCCATCACCCGCGCCCAGCGCGGCACGCTCGGCTCGAATTGGCCTCTGGACTGAATCGCCTCGATTTGCTATGAGCCGCCGTGTCTGGGACAAGGTGTCAAGAGGAGGTCCAGGCAAATGAGGCGGATTCAATTGCTGCCGGCTCTAGGGCTGGGTCTGGCATTGCTGGCGAGTCTGGGGCAGGCGCAGACGCCGGAGATGGCTAATCCAAGCGCATCGGGCCAGCCCAGCGGCGGGCTGACCAATCTCATTCAGCCCGGTCGCGAGGACATCAACGCGGCCTACGCCGTCACGCCGGAAGCCGGCCCGTGGCTGATTTGCGCCGCCAGCTATCAGGGCGATTCCGCTCCCGAATTGGCTTTTCTGTTGTGCGGCTATTTACGTCAGAAGCATTATCCGGCCTACGTTTACAACCGCGGCACCGCCGAACGTAAGAAGTTGCAAGACGAACTCGATCAGTGGCGGAGCGACCATCCGGGCATGCCGCGCCGCCTCATGTTGGCTCATCCCCAAGAGGAACAGTTGGCCGTTCTTATCGGCGGATTCAAGGACGTGGACGCCGCCCGCGCCCAACTTGATAAAGTCCGTAAGTGGGATCTGCCCGACATTAAGCTCCAATCGGGCAAACCCGCCTTCGATATCTGTGAGGTTTACGAGCGGGTGCCGAACAAGAAGACCTATGAACTCAAACGCTATCCCGTCAATCCGTTCCACAATGCGATGGTGGTTCCCAATCCGACCCTGCCGCCGCAGCGCAAGCCGACCGCCAAGGCCGATCCCCTATGGAAGAAGCTCAACGCCGGTGAGCCGCGCAGCGTCTACAACTGCCATAAACCCTGGACGCTCGCCGTTCAGGAATTTCGCGGCACGCAGGTCATCCAGACGCCTTCTTCGTCCAGTGGTTTGCTGGAAAAATTTGGGCTGGGCGATCACAACCTGGGAAGACGTCTGGATTATTCGGCGAAGATGGCTCAGGATTTGTGCGATATGTTCCGCAGAAACGGTTTCAAGAGCTACGTCCTGCACACGCGCTACAACAGCGTCGTAACGGTCGGCGAGTTCGACGGTCCCAATGATCCCCAACTGCTGCGCACGCAGGAACAACTTGCCAAAATATCTTTCCGCAAGGGCGATAGCAGTAGCGGCGAAGCTCCCTTCAAACTCTTCGCCAAGGCGCTGCCGATGGAAGTGCCGCATTGATAAATGCGAAAAAGAGCTAACCACAGAGTCACAGAGAACACAGAGAAAATACAAAAACAAAAAAAGGAAGACGGGAGAAGTCTTCGGAGTTTTCCCTTCTATTTCTTTTCTGTGTATTTCTCTGTGTTCTCTGTGACTCTGTGGTTAGCTCTTTTTTGGTCTTCGTATTTCCGCGCCGTGGGGGGCGGAACAGACAACTCGTCATCGACATCTTCGCCGTGGCAACCGTGGCAGAAGATGACATGGCCGCACAGAAGCAGAAACGTCAGCCAACCGCCCCAGCGCGTGAAACGGATCGTGTGAGCGGTTCGAGGTCGTGGGATGTTCGTCGAGGTTGCAAGAGTCATTTTTTCAGTGTCTCGTCGAAAAAGGCCATCATGTGAGCGATGCTGGTGAGCATCTTATCGCCTGGCCGCCATCCATGTCCTTCGTCTTTTAATTCGATGACGCGGGCCGACACGCCCGCTTGGCGGAGTTTCTCGGCCATGTCTTGCGATTGCTGGATCGGCACAATCGTATCCGCCGTGCCATGCACGAACAGAAACGGCGGCGAATCCTTGCCGGCATAGGTCATCGGCGAAGCGCGGCGGTAAACGTCCGCTTTCTCTTCGGCCGTGCCGCCCAGAAACGGCGTCAAATGCTTCCGGCGCACTTCCTTGTTCCAGACCGGCTGCGTGAAATCGGTCGGGCCGAAGAAGCTGACGACGGCCTGCACGGCGCTCGATTGCTCGGCATTGCCGCCCTCACCTTCGAGGCCATCGTCTTTGCTCGTTACGCCAAGCAGACAAGCCAGGTGGCCGCCGGCCGAGAAACCGAAGGCGCCAATCCGTTGTGGATTGACGTGATATTTCTCAGCGTTGGCTCGCAGCCAACGGACGGCAGCTTTGCAGTCCTCGATCTGTGCCGGAAAGCGATGGCGCGGGGCCAGACGATAATCGGGACTGACGGCCACATAGCCGCGCTGCGCCAACGCCTCGATGGTCTGCTTCATCTGCCGGCGTTCGCCGCCGATCCAACCGCCGCCGTGTAGGCAGACAATCGCCGGAAACGGTCCTTCTCCAAGGGGCATTACCAAGTCGAGCCTCAGCTCCGTGGTTCCTCCTTTTCCGAAAACGATGTTGGTATCGAACCGGATCGCTGTTCCCTTATTGAAATCAACGCCGACTCTTTCCAGTCGTTCCTCGCCGTAAGCCGTGAGGACAACGTAGCAGAGGACCACGGTTCCAACGACCCCGCACGCGAAAAGCGAACCTCGACGCATCGAACTTCCTCCCTGAGACGGGCTAACCGGCAGCGTTAGCTGCCTGGTTTGTTCCACCCGGCAGCGAACGCTGCCGGTTCGCCGTGGAGCAGGACGAAACGGCGACAACTTGGTAATATCGCTTCGCCGCCGACGAATTACAATAGAGGGAGAGCGAAGACGCCCATTCCCCGCGAGTACGCCATTATGAAGCGAACAGCATCCCAAGCCGCCGTCCTTGCCGAGCGTATGTGCCGTCCGCGGCGGATCGGCGTTTTCGGCCATCGCGGCGTGGGCAAAACTACTCTGCTGACCATGCTCTACCGCGAGGCTGTCGGCGGTCGTTTGTCCGAACTGCGCCTCGCCGCCGCCGACGCACGCACCGCCGATTATCTGTCCGACAAGATTCTGCAACTCGAAGCCGGTCAACCGCTGCCGGCGACGCTCGGCGAGACGGAGCTGCGCTTTCACCTGTATTATCGAGATCGCCGCCTCGACCTGCTTTTCAAGGATTACCAGGGCGAACACGTCGCGCTGGGTCGTGAAGAGCCGATCCGCGCTTTCCTCCGCGACTGCGATGCCGTTTGGTTGTGTCTGGATGTTCCCGTGGCCGATTCCGCCGCCGCCTGCTTGCAGGCGCAGCAGGAAGTCGAGCAAATCGTCGAGGATTATTTGGTCGCCGAGACGCCCGGCGCGCCGCCGCGTCCGATGGCCCTGGTTCTCACCAAGGCGGATCTT
Organism: uncultured Planctomycetota bacterium; assembly: GCA_963835245.1. Lineage (GTDB taxonomy): Bacteria > Planctomycetota > Planctomycetia > Gemmatales > Gemmataceae > JAJPHU01. The sequence continues at coordinate 2,083,997 of CAWIEZ010000004.1, read as the reverse complement.
CTGCCAGAGATCGCCTACCCGGCAGCTAACGCTGCCGGTTCGCCGGGTGTTGGCGAACCGGCAGCGTTAGCTGCCGGGTGGATTCGACACTTCCGCATGACGCGGCATACGCTGGAGTTGCACTGCCCTCAACATGGACTGTTCGCGGTGAGCAGTCTCGGTCATTCCCTTCCCGCCGCGACGGAAGCGAAGAAGCCCTTTACGCCGCAACCGATCGGCTTGGCCGAGCCGTTGATTTGGCTGGCCGAATCGCTGCAAGCGTTGGACGAAGCGCGGTTGAATTACCTATGGGATCTGCCCGGCGCCGATCTGGCGTTGCGGGAACGCTGCGTTGTCTCGTTTGCTCGCCGCTATCGCGGAACACCCGCCGCCGTGAGTTTCCAGGGCCGATCTGCGCGATTTGCGGCGGCAACGGCTGCGCCGCCGCGGCATCGCCGCCGCAGTCCTAGCCGTCTGCGCCTTCTTCTCTGTGTGGAGCTACGACGCTTGGGGCGAACAGCGCGCGGTGCGCTTCGCCGCCGACAACGCCGACGATCCGGCGGCCGTGCGACAAAACTGGTTCTCGTATCAACGCTGGCATCCGACCCGGCATTGGCTCCATCGCTCCACGGCACACGCCGAGCAACAGCACTTACGCGAACTGGACGAACGCATTCACGGCAAACAATACACCGAGCGCCTGACAGAACTTCGTCAGCGCGCCGCCGACCCGGACGCCGACGCGGAGACGGTCTGGCAGGAATTGCAACGCTTCCATCACGATTTCCCGGAACATAACGTGGACGGCGATTGGCGCCAATTCCGCGCCACTTTGAAAGCTCGCCGCGATGCCGAGCGCGAATACCGCGCCGAGGCCGCTTTCGGGGAATTGGAACACCTCGGCGAAAAGGGCGATCTGTCGGCGCGGATCGAACAGGCCGACCATTTCTTGTGCGATTTCGCCGGCACCACTCACGAGTCCGAGGTTCGTCGCCGCCGCGCCGCCTGTCTGCTGCGTCTGGACGAGCGCGACATCGAATCCGCTCGCGCCTACTCCGCCGCTCAGCCGCTGAATTTCCAGACGCGCCGCGAACGCTATCAACGCTATCTCGAACGCCATCCCGACGGCGCTTTCGCCGCCGAAGCGAACGAAACGCTCCAAAACATCGACGCCGATTGGGACAAGCATGACTTTCGCGCCGTGCGCGATCATTTCCAAGCGCACCCCGGCGACGTGAAAGAACTGCAAGTCCTCTGCCGCAGTTACTTGGCGATTCATGCTCACGGCCGCTTCCGCGACGCCGCTCACGATCTGCTGCGCTGGACGGAGCGCGTCACGCAAACGGGCGAGTATCGCGTTGTGCTGAAAAGCGGCAACTTCGATCGCAAAGTGGCCCACTTTTTCAGCCGCGGTCCCTCGCTGTCCGTGGAAATCGAGGTCAACGGCGTTCGTTATGGGCCGAGCAACATCGTGGCGCGCCATTATCAGCCGGAGTGGAACTACGAATTTCCGCGCCGCGTCCGCTGGAAACTCGGCGACAGCGTTCGCATCATCGTCACCGATAATTATTATTGGGATCGCCGCGTGGTCGAGATTGCCTCGGACGAGAACGATCAAACGGCGATGCGCCTGCTCAGCGGCGAAGTAAATTCGGGCAAAAACAGCCTGACGTTCGCGTCCGATTTCACCATGCCGATGATGCCGAAGATTGAGTAATTTACGGCGGATTCGGAGCGGCCGCCAGCCACTCCGGCAGGGCACGCGGCAGTTCCTCGACGAACTTGCTGCGCGGCAGTACGAGATCGCAGCCGGCCGAACGCGCCGCCCGCAGGCTTTCGGTATCGACGTGCGAGCCGTAGGCTACGATGCGCGGCAGGGGATGACCCGCCGCGCTCAGGCGGTGGATCAAATCGAGCAGATCAAGCGCCGGAAAAGCCAGGTCGAGCAAAACACAGGACGGCGTTTCCCGTCCCGCGAGGTCGAAGAATTGTTCGAGAGTGCGGGCCGGTAACACGGTCAGGCCCAGAGCGCGGGCCTCGCCGGTGATGCGGCTGGCGAACATCAGATCATCGCACAGAAGTAGTGCTGAGGGCATGTCGTCTCCTCGCTGAGTGGCAAGCGGTTTCAGGGCAATCGTCCCATCTGCTGATACGAATACAGGATCGCCCACGCCTTGGCATCCAGACGCGCCGCGCGGTCGTCGCACAGCCGGCAGACGCCGGCGAAATCGAGCAGCACCACTTGCAGATCTTCCGCCTTGTCCAGTTTCGGCAGCGCCTCCGGCGTCATGCGGGCCTCGACGAAAGCCATCGCCACCGCTTCATCGGACAAGCCGCTCGACGAGTACAGCGGTTGTGTGACGCGCTTGACGGCGACGACTTCCAAGCCGGTCTCTTCCATCAGTTCGCGGCGCACCGTGTCCTCAATGCTCTCGCCGTCATCGAGCAGGCCAGCCGGGAAGGCGAAAATGTAATCGCCGATCGGCACGCGAAACTCCTTGACCATCACCAAACGCGGCGGCTCATTGTCCGTGCGCAGGATCGGCACGATGATAACGGCATCACCGCTACGGTCGTGGTTGGGTTGGGGTTTGCGCGAGGCGAACAGCCAGCGGCCGCTGTGGCCGTGATGCTCGAACGTGGCCGCGTATAGGTTCAGCCATTTCTCGCGGGTGAGTTGCTCGATTTTCTGTATGTGCATGATTAGATCGCTTCTGGTCCGCGTTCGCCGGTACGGATGCGGATGCAATCCTCCAGCGGCAGGATGAAAATTTTGCCATCGCCGATGCGGCCCTCCGGCCCGGTGCGTCCCGCCTCCATGATGGCGTTGACGGTCAACTCGACGAAGTCCTCGTTGACAGCGATTTGCAGCTGCACCTTGCGCAGCAGGTTCACCGTCAGTTCGTGGCCGCGGTACACTTCGGAATGGCCCTTCTGCCGGCCGAAACCCTGAACGTCCACGATGGTCAGGCGGAAAACCTCGACGTTGTTGAGGGCTTCCTTGACGGCTTCCAGTTTCGACGGCTGGATGATGGCGAGGATGAGTTTCATGGCGGTCCCGTGCGGATCTTGCGTGCGGGAGAGATAGTATCGATGTTACAGCAGAAGATCGGCGACGGCGAGTGAATATACCGTATCGCTCCCGCCATGCGATCACCTCTTCCGCCAGAGATCAAGGAATCCTCGATAGTCAGTCGGCCCGCCAATCTCCGCGATCAAAAGACCCGCCAGAGCGCCGAGCAGCGCCGGCCAGACCGCCGCCATCGTTTGGCAGATGCGTGCAACCGAGCATCGTGCCCACACCGCCACCGGCTAGGATGCCCAACGTGCGCCAGCCAAGGGCGGCGACAAGTCCGCCAAGAAGCAATCCCATCACGGCCCCGAATTGAGCGAGGAGGAGAGTGCCGGCGAGTCCGCCGAGCAGGGCGCCGAGCAGGACGCGCACGTTCCAGAACTGTTTTTCCAGGGAACGATTTCGCATACGTTCGCTCTGAAAATGTAATTCCAAGAATCGAATCCCCTCCTCGGCCGCAGTCGCGGACAACGGGACATCTCGTTGAACGACCTCCTCGCTGCTTTTCTTCGCCGGTCTGGGGTGTCCCAATATATCCAGGACTTCCGCCCGAACGTCGTGCGATCTCAGTCCCAGATTCTTCAGAACCTGAGCGGCAACCCCCAGTTCTTCGCGGACCAGTCCCAGCAACAGATGTTCGGTGCCGACGTAGTTGTGGTTGAGATTCCGCGCCTCCTCAATGGCGTATTCGATGACTTTCTTGGCCCGCGGCGTCTGCGGCAATCTGCCCGTCACCAACATCTCCGGTCCTCGACAGATGATCTTCTCGACCTCCAGGCGGAGTTTGCGCAGATCAATTTCGAGATTTTCCAGGACGTTGGCGGCAACGCCCGATCCTTCCTTCATGAGTCCCAAAAGAATGTGTTCGGTGCCGACGTATTCATGGTTGAAGCGATGCGCCTCCTGGTTGGCCAGCTGCATCACTTTCCGTGCGCGATCGGTAAAGCGTTCGTACATGGCTCCTATCTCCTCAAGTTGTCGCCGTCAGCAGTTCCTCCAGATGCGCTTGCACCGACTCCGCCAGTACATCGAGATTGTACCCGCCTTCCAAACAACTCACTAGCCGTCCGCCGCAGTGCGTGCGCGCCACGTCAATAACTTGGCTCGTCAGCCAAACGAAATCTTCGACTTCCAGACCGAGCGAACCGATGGGATCGCGCGCATGGGCATCGAAGCCGGCGCTGACCAGCACAAGCTGCGGTTTGATTTTGTCGGCCGCTTTTTCCAGGGCGTTGCGGTAGGCTCCCTGATAATCTTTGCGCGGTGCCGTAACGGATAGGGACGTTCAGCGTATAGCCGTGCCCCGCTCCTTCGCCGGTTTCGTCGGCGTCGCCGCTGCCGGGATAGAAGCCCCAACCGAAACGATGGATGCTGAAAAACAGCACGCGCGGATCGGCGTAGAAAATATCCTGCGTGCCGTTGCCGTGATGCACGTCCCAATCGACGATCAGAAGACGATCGAGAGAGTGGACGTTCAAGGCGTGATTCGCGGCCAAGGCGATGTTGTTGAACAAACAGAAACCCATACTGCGCGTCGGCGTGGCGTGATGGCCGGGCGGACGGACCAAGCATAGGGCGTTGGCGTCGTCGCCGCGCAGCACGGCATCGACCGCCGAGGTACACGCTCCCGCCGCGGCCAAGGCGACCGCGAACGATTCCGGCGAAACAATGGTATCGGGACCAATGTGCCCGCCGCCGCGAGCGGCCATGTCCTCGGCGGCGCGCACCATCCGCGGCGAATGCACTTGCCCAACTGTCTCCGCGTCCAGCGGCCGATAGGAGCCGGGGCGGCAGCGCGAGGGCAGATCCGTCTTCTCCAGCCGCGCCGTCACGGCCCTTAGACGATTCGCCGTTTCAGGATGAGGGCCAGTGTCGTGCCGCAAAAACAGGGAATCGGTGTAAAGGAGCGTCATGTTCGCATTCTACCGCGATGGCGGAAGGATGGGAACGCGCTGAGTCGGAGGAGATGGGAAGGATTTGACGGCGGAGACGGTCTCGTTGACGACTTTCCCGGCGCGGCGCGGGTATGAGCGGCGTGGGTTCTTGTCTATCATGGGAGAGGGACATCGGAGAACCTCCCGTTTATAAACGGGAAACGAGGCGAGGCGAATCCCATGACGCGAACCGGATGGCTGATGGTCTGCGGCTTGCTGCTAGGGAGCATGGGCGTGGGTTGCCAACCGCCGGAGCGGAATGTGCGCAACCTCGTGTTGACCGGCTCGGCCGGCATGCTGCCGCTGCTGCGCGACATCGGCGAACGCTTCCAGAAAGAGCATGCCGATGTGCGCGTGGACGTGCAAGCAGGCGGCTCCAAGCACGGCGTCGCCGATACGCGGCAAGGACTCGCCGACATCGGCATGGTGGCGCGCTCGTTGAAACCGGATGAGGCCATGCTGCACGCCACGCCCATCGCCCGCGATGCCGTGTGCATCCTCGTCAACCGCACCAATCCAGTGGAATCGCTCAGCGACGATCAGATCGTGCGCATGTACACGCGCGGCGTCTCCAACTGGAAACAGGTCGGCGGTGCCGATTTGCCGATCGTGCTGGTTCACATGGCGGACGGGCATGCGCTGCTGGAGTTGTTTCTCGATCACTTCAAGTTGCGGTCCACGCAAATCCGTGCCGATGCGCTCATCCAGGACAGCGAGCAGGGCATTCAAGCGGTGGCCAACGGGCCGGGCGCGATCGCTTACGTATCCTGCGGCCGAGCGCAAGCCGTCGGCGAGAACATGCCCATCAAAGTGCTGCCCTCCGGCGGCATTGAAGCGACGACGGAACACGTCCGCGACGGCACCTATCCGCTGTCGCGCCCGCTCCAACTCGTGACGCGCGAGGCGCCCAAGGGATTGGCCGCCGAGTTCATCGACTTCGCCCGCTCCAATGCCGTCCTCGATCTGATTGAGAAACATCATTTCGTGACGCTGGAGAAGTAAAATAAATTAACCACAGAGACACAGAGACACAGAGAAGAAAAAGATAAAAACTGACAGCGGAAACGAACGGAGCTTGGATTTTTTGTCTTTGTTTTCTCTGTGCCTCTGTGTCTCTGTGGTTAATCTTCAGGAGGGCACATGGGTTATCGCCATCTCCGCGACTGTATCAGCGATCTGGAGCGCACGGGGCAACTCGTGCGCATCGAGCAGGAGATCGATCCCGATTTGGAAATGGCCGAGATCCATCGGCGCGTTTGCGAAGTCGGCGGGCCGGCTTTGTTATTCATGCGGGTCAAGAATTGCGCTTTTCCGATGGTGAGCAATCTGTTCGGCACCCCCAAGCGCATCCGCTACCTGTTCCGCGATTCGCTGCGCGCCGTGCGGCATCTCATCGAGTTGAAGATTAATTCCGGAGATCTGTGGAAAAATCCGTGGCGCTATCGAGATGTGCCGGGCACGCTGCTGCATATACTGCCCAAGCACGTCAGGACAGGGCCGATCCTCGCCCATCAGACGACGATCCATCAGTTGCCGCACTTGCGAAGTTGGCCGGGCGATGGCGGCGCCTTCGTCACGCTGCCGCAGGTGTACACCGAAGACGTGGAGCGTCCGGGGTGGCGGCACTCGAATCTCGGCATGTATCGCGTGCAGTTGTCCGGCAATCGCTATGAGCCGGATCGGGAAGTCGGTCTGCACTATCAGATCCATCGCGGCATCGGCGTGCATCACGCGGCGGCGCTGCGGCGCGGCGAGGCGCTGCGCGCCAACGTCGTCGTCGGCGGTCCGCCGGCTCTGACGTTGGCGGCGGTCATGCCGCTGCCGGAAGGCATGCCGGAATTGGCGTTCGCCGGCGCCCTGGGCGGCCGGCGCATCGCTCTGGTAACGCCGCCTGCATCCGTCAGAGCTGGAAGCGTTAGCGACAGGGAAGATTCCGTCGCTAACGCTTCCGGCTCTGACTTCTTGCCTATCCCGGCGGAGGCCGATTTTTGCATCAGCGGAACCGTCGATCCGCGGCGTTTGTTGCCGGAAGGACCGTTCGGCGATCATCTCGGCTATTACAGTTTGGCCCACGATTTTCCGGTGCTGCGCGTCGAGCGCATTTATCATCGACGCGGGGCGATTTGGCCGTTCACGGTTGTCGGCCGTCCGCCGCAAGAAGATACTTGCTTCGGCGATCTCATTCACGAATTGACCGGCCCTATCATTCCGACCGTCGTGGCCGGCGTTCATGCGGTGCATGCCGTCGATGCGGCGGGCGTGCATCCGCTGCTGTTGGCCATCGGCAGCGAACGCTACGTTCCCTACGCCGGCGAGCGCCGGCCGCAAGAACTGCTGACCTGCGCCAACGCTCTGCTCGGTCAAGGGCAATTGTCGTTGGCCAAGTATCTGTTTATCGTCGCGCGCGAAGACGATCCGCAATTGGACGTACACGACATCGCCGCTTTTTTCCGGCATTTACTGGAGCGCGTGGATTGGCGGAGCGACGTGCATTTTCAGACACGGACGACAATCGACACGCTCGATTATTCGGGCACGGGACTGAATGAGGGATCGAAAGTGGTCGTGGCCGCCGCCGGACGCAAACGCCGCGGCTTGAGCGTCGAACTCCCGGAGAAGCTGCCGTTGGCCGATGGCTTCCGCGAACCGTGCGTGTGCTTGCCAGGCGTTCTCGCCATCGAAGCGCCGAAGTATCCGCAAGGACACGGAGGCGAGACGCCGCCGGATGTCCAGCGCTTCTGCACGGCACTGACTGGCGCGGATTCGCCGGCGGGTTTCCCTCTCATCGTCTTGGTGGATGACAGCGATTTCACGTCCCATTCGCTGAAAAACTTCCTGTGGGTGACATTCACGCGCTCGAACCCGGCCGTGGACATTCACGGCATCGGCGCATCCACGCAACACAAGCACTGGGGATGCACCGGGCCGTTGGTGATCGATGCACGCATCAAGCCGCACCATGCGCCGCCCTTGGAGGAAGATCCGGCAATCCAGCGGCGCGTCGAGGCGCTGGGCGCGCCGGGAGGGCCGCTGTATCGCATTCTCTAAACGTCCAAGTGAAGCAGCAAACAGCTCCGCTCCATTCAAACCTGCACTTGACCGCGCCGCCAGCGGCGGCTATGCAACGCATCTTTCCCCGAACGCGGGGGAACGTCCGTATTGTCGCCGGAGAAAGGCATGTCGGCCACGGCTGCGAAACTGCTGTTGGTGGCGCTGCTGACGGCGGCGTTGTCGGCGGCAGTACGTCCCGCCCTGGCTCAGAATATCGCTCCCGGCGACGACACGGTTTTGCCGCCGCCGCGCAGCGACGAGCCGCCAACGCCGCCTGCGCCGCCTCCACCCTCTGCGCCGCTGCCGCGATCGCCCGCCGTCGTTCCCAACGTCGGACCCTTCGCCCCTCCACCGTCTTCGCCCTTTCCTCCGCCCGACGCTCAGGATCCCCTTTATCAACCGCGCGATCCGGGACGCAGCGGCTGGGCACTCTACGATTGGCCATCGATGCCGCAGCATTTCTTCGCCGATGTCGAAGTCGATATTTTGAAACCGCACTTGAAAGCGGCCTTGACCGGCCCGGCGGTCTTCCCCGATGGCAGTCAGACCACCGTGCAGCCGCCTACCGCACAGGTCGGCTGGACGGCGGCGCCGCGCATCGAGGTCGGTTGGTTTCTGCCGCCCGGCGTCGGCTATTTCGCCCTGAGTTATCGCGGTTTCGCCGACGATGGCCGACAGAATGTTACCGCTCTCGACGGCACGCCGTTCGCTTTGCGCACGCGCTTGGACGTGAATCAGGTCGCCTTCGATTACGGCACCTCGCCGTACTCGTATGCGCCGCGCTGGTACATCAGCGGCCGTATCGGCATGGCGGTCGGCGATGTGTTCTTCGATAACCGCGCGGTCAGTGCCGCCCAGAGCCTCTACGCCAGCAACACCTACTATGGGGCGGGGCCGCACGTGCGCTGGATCTGTGGCGCGAGTTCAATCTCATGCCGGGGCTGTCGCTGTTCGGCCAACCCGATCTGATGGTGTTGGTCGGACAGATTCACCAGCGCTACAACGAGGAGGATATCAATCCAGCGGGCGGTTCCATGCAGGGTTCCTTCATTCAGCGCAAAACGCAGACGGTTCCCGTATTCACGCTGCGGACGGGCTTGGCGTACACGCCGCCGAACTTGTGTAATTGGCGTTTTCTGCTCGGCTATGAGTTCGAGGAATGGTGGTTCGTCGGCCAGGTTGATATGCTGCCGCCGCGCGGCCAATTCAGCACCAACGGCGTCTTCCTGCGCGCCTTGGTCACTTTCTGATTTGGCCCACCCGGCAGCTAACGCAGCCGGTTCGCCAGTGCAGGCGAACCGGCTGCGTTAGCTGCCGGGTGGAGACCGATCATTCAAAATCAGCAGGCACATTTTGCCTGACTTCCGATCTTGCTCGTTTTGCCCACCTATGCTACACCTATCCCCCACAATGGAACCAATGTTTCGGAGCATGGATGCTCTCGTGGAGGAGCGGCGCGTCGGGCCGTATGTGCTACGCGAACGTCTCGGCCGCGGCGGCATGGGGCACGTCTACAAGGCCGAGCATCGGCTGCTGAAGCGCGTCGTCGCTTTGAAGCTCGTCAGCCGCCGCGAAGCCGCGCGGGCGAACCGTTTCCGCCGCGAAGTCGAGGCGGCCGGACGCTTGTGCCATCCTAATATCGTCGCCGCCTACGATGCCGGCGCCGCGCACGGCTGGCTCTATCTGGCGATGGAGTACATCGAGGGTGTCGATCTGCAACGGCTCGTCGAAGAGAGCGGCCCGCTGTCCGTCGATCTTGCCTGCGAGATCGTGCGGCAGACGGCGGAGGCGCTGCATCATGCTCACGAGCGCGGCCTCGTCCACCGCGACATCAAACCTTCCAATCTGATGCTCGCCGCGCCCGTCGTCACGGTGAAGCTGCTCGATCTGGGACTAGCCCAGCTGACGGACCCCGACTCGTCCAGCGCGGGCGAAGTCGAGTCGGACCCAGAACTGTGCGGCACGCCGGATTTCATGGCGCCGGAATGGGGACAGGCTCCGCGCCGCGCCGACGTGCGCGGCGATTTGTACAGCCTTGGCTGTACGTTCTATTTTCTGCTGTGCGGACAAGTGCCCTATCCCGGCGGCAGCTGCGCGGAGAAGCTGCTGCATCACTGTCTCGACGCGCCGACGCCGCTGCGTCATTTGCGGCCGGAAGTGCCGGTGCAGGTCGCGGCAATCGTCGATCGACTGATGGCGCGCGCCGTGGAGAATCGCTACGCCAACGCCGCGGAAGTCGCCGCGCAAGTCGCCGCTCTCCGTTTTGCTTCTTCGCCGATCTCCGAAGGATACAAAACCGAGGACAGCCAGCCGCCGTCCCAGCCCCGTTCATCACTTCGCGCGGCACGTTTCGCTATTGCCGCGTTCGTCGCCGTCCTGCTCGGCGTGGCGACGGCCGGCGGAGCGCGCTGGATGCTCGCCGCTTCGTTCGCCAGCCCGCAGCGCAAGCACGGGAAGAAGTTACCCTTGCTGGCACTGCGGTCTGCTAAGATTATGCCCGTCGGAGTGCCGTTCACCATCGCGGGACGTTCGACGGGCTTTTCCTCGCTGGCGAACGCGATCGCCGCCGCCAAAGACGGCGATGTCATCACCATCCACGGCGCCGGCCCCTTCGAGACGCCGCCGTTAAGTTGGCGGAGCAAAGCCTTGACCCTGCGGGCTGGAAGCGGAACGCGGCCCCGTCTGGAGATGAAGGACGGAGACGATCCCTGGCAAGCCCTGTTGCAGACGGATGGGACCCTGACGCTGGAAGGATTGGATCTGGCCATCGTCGAGGACAAGTCGCGGATGCGCCAGGGACCGGCCGCGCCGTTGATTCATTGCACACAAGCGCCGCTGCATCTGATGAACTGCCGGCTGACCGGCGGCGCGGATGGGGCGGCGATCGTGGCGCGGAACTGCCGCGACGTGATCGTTCGCGGCTGCCGCATCGAGGCCGGCGCGGTGGGGTTGTCTATCGAGGTGGGGCATGACAGCACGGCTCGGATTCGCCTTGAGGATAGTCAGCTGAAAGTGCGCGACGAAGGGGGGACGGCTCTATCGCTGTGGGCGGCGGAGCTACCGCAGGGCGCCCCCATCGAACTGGAATTGGAAGGTAACACGATTGAAGCCGGCCGCATGACGACTTTGCGCGCCTTGCCGGCCGGCTTGACGATCCGTGCGCGCGGCAACCATTTTTTGTATCGTACCGCTTTGCTCAGTTATTTCGGATTTGCCGAACGCGACGCTTGGCGCGGCACCATTTGGCAGGGCGGCGACAATCGTTATCAAGGTCCGGCGTCTTGGTTGTGGGTCGAGGGCGAACCGATCTCGTTATCGTCCGGCGGACGCTTGCTTTCCGCGGTTCGGTAAATTTGCTTTCGTCATTGCTCTTCCGCCGCCTTGGGTGGTATGCTTGCTGGATGGGGAAGGTCCACGTTTCAAGGGGGAACATCATGTCTTCTTCCAAGCTTCTTTCCGCTGTTTTGTGCCTGCTATGTCTGGCACTGCCTGCTTCCGCCGGCAAACCCAACGACAACCGCTCAACCAACAACGACAACCGCTCCGACGACACGGCGCAGCAAGCGAATTACGGCTACACCAAGGAAGTCGGCGGCAAGACCTTGAAAGAATGGATAACGGATCTGACCGCTCCCGATCCGAGCGTCCGCGCCGCCGCACTCATGCGCATCCCCTATTTCAAGCAGTCTGCCGAGGCGGTCCCGGATGTGGTCAAGCGACTCTGGGATCCCGACGCCAGCCCGCGCGCCAAGGCGGCGATCTGCTTGCGGATGATTCCCCATAAAGAAACCGATCGCACGCGGATAATCCAAGGACTGGGTCACGCCCTCCACGATTCCCAGTCCATCGTCCGCTATGAGGCCGCTTCCACGTTGCTATACTTTTGCCCGTTCCGTCTCAACGTCAAAGAGGAGCGCGACGCCATCATGGATCTGGTGGCGGGTCTCGGCTCCACCAGCACGTTCGAGTTGCGGAATATCTGCATCATGGCCCTGATCTTTGCCGGCGTGGATCCCAAGACCGGACCCGATCCGCGCGTCACGGACGCCTTGATACTTCGGGCCAGCCATTTGACGGAACCGACAACCCAAGTTCGCCTGAATGCGATCAAGGCTCTAGGAGTAATGGGTCGTCCACAAAATCCGAAAAAGCTCGAAAACGTGATGAATGTCCTCAAGTCGCAGGCCAACTACCGAAGTTCGCATAAGACCATTCGCATCTGGTCCCACGTCGCCATCATCGCTCTGGAGGAAAAGGTCAACGAGAAGGATCTGCAAACCATCGCCGAGTTCATGAAAGACCACGAAGCCGCTACCCGCGTCCAGGCGGTGACCGCGATAGGTGCGCTGGAAGACAAAGCCCATAACTATGTCGGCAAAGTCTGCGACATGCTCCAGCGCGAGAAGGATACTCCGGTCAAGGAGGCCGGCGCCGAAGCGCTGGGCCGTATGAAGAATAAGGGCGATCGCGTACTCAGCACGCTGCATAAAATGACCGAAGACGATGAGAGGGAAAACATTTCTGTGGTGTTTGCTGCTTGCCGGATCTTGCTCCAGCTTGGTGCCAACGATGCGGCCTCCCTCCAAGCGTTGGACAAGGTGCTTGAACACAAGTCGCTGGAAAAGTATCAGAAGGACATGGTCCAGAGGATCATCGACGAGATTAAGAACCCGAAGAAAAAGCCGGAGCCTGCGAAGAAGCTCGACAAGCCGGCCGCACGTCCGGCCAACCGCCGATAAATCGCCTGCCATCCACAATTATCCCGTGAGCGCTCCGCACGGAGCGCTCACCTGTCTTTTCCTATCCGCCAAATCGTTCATCTAGGGATGCACCATGAACCATCTTCTCTTCGCCGCGGGCTGTCTCGTCGCCCTGAATGTTTCGACCGCGCAGGCTGGAGCTTTCGTCTTCCTCGGCAAATCGGTGGACGACTGGCGGAACGAGCTGAGAAGTCCCAAGGCGCCGGCGCGTCGCAGTGCGGCGTTCGCGCTGGGCCGCATGGGCGAACAGGCACGCGCCGCTGTGCCCGCCTTGGTGCGGCGGCTGCAAGAGGACGCCGATGCCGGCGTGCGCGACATGGCGGCGTCGGCGATCGGCGACATCGCTCGCGCGCTCAAGGACGATGGTGCGGAAGTATGGCGGCAAAGCGGCGGCGCGCTTTTCCGCGGCCTCAAGCAGGATAAATCCGAGCGCGTGCGCCGCAGCGCCGCCTACGCTCTGGGATCTTTCGGCCCACCAGCCGCCGGTGCGACGGAATCGCTGGTACAAGCGCTCCGCGATGAAAATGCTTCGGTGCGCCAGAACGCCGCCTGGGCGCTGGGACAGATCGGCACCGGCGCCGGTGCCGCCGTGCCCTCGCTGTGCGCGCGCTTGAGCGACAAAGATCCGCTGGTGCGCCGCGATGCTGCCGGCGCGCTCGGTTCGATGGGCAAGGCCGGCGAGAAAGCCGGCCGTCCTCTCATCGAACTGGTCAAAAACGAATCGGACACCGTGGTCAAGATCACCGCGCTGGATTCGCTGGCACGCCTCGCCGGCCCCCAGGACGCCGACTCGGCGAAAGATCTGGAACCGTTGCTAGAGGACAAAGACGCGGAAATCCGCTTGCATTCGGCGATCGTACTGGCACGCATCGGCGGCGAGCAAGCGGTTCGAGCCTTGCCCGTGTTGCGCGAGGGTCTGAAACACGCCGATCCAAGTAAACAGAAATTGGTCGCGGCGGCGTTGGGCATTCTTGGTCCTGAAGCCAAGCCGGCGATGCACGATTTGGCCGATACGCTGAGCAACGAGAAGAATACCGTGGAGGTGCGGAGCCTCGCCGCTCTGGCCATCGCTCACATCGGCCCCGAGGCCAAGGCGGTAGTGTCCGCGTTGGTCAAGGCGCTCCAGCGCAGCCAACCCGTGGAGGTCCGCCAGTTCGCCGCCGAGGCGCTGTCGAGTATGGAATACCCCGCGAACGAGAAAGCCATGCCGGCCATCCTCAACTCCATCGCAAAAGACAACAATCCCTTGGTCCGCCTAAGATGTGTCTACTCGTTGTTCGCGCTGAGATCGCCCCAGACATTTCGGAGACTCGGCGTGGACAAGGCGTTGGAGAAAGTGTTGGACGAGACGGGAGAGTTGATGGCCATGGTTCGCTACAATGCCGCGCACAAGTTGGCGGCCGTACTCGGATCCGACGCACCGGACAAGACGGTGGATGCCCTGCTGGAAATGCTCCGCGATCGGACGCTGGTAGTCTACAAAGGCACGGATGCCAAGGTGGAGAGCGCGGGCAATGAAGCCGCCGCCGGTCGCGTCAATGTCCAGCAGAATCTTGGCGGCGACGCACGCTACATGGCGGCGGAGGCGCTGGGCTGGCTCGGCGCAAAAACGAAACGGCGTCCCGAAGCCGTGGAAGCGCTCCGCAAAGCCGCTAAAGATGACAATGACAAGTTGCGCAAGACCGCCGAAGAAGCGCTGATGAAACTGGGACTCGACAAATAGCAGACAACGCGGGCAGCTGAGGTGGTTAGCGACGCTTCTACGAAGCGTCGCTAACCACCTCAGCTGTCGGCCCCTATTTCGTCAACGGAAATGAAGCAGTCGAACGTCCGCCGGCATACACCGCGACACGCTGCGTCTGCGTCACTTTCTTACCTCCCCGCATGAAGGTGGCCTCAATCGTGTAGTGATAGCTCTGCCCCGTGGCCAGCGGCGGCGTCGTAAAGAGGCGATAAGTGCCGGTCTGGCTGGTGCGTTTGCCATCGACCGTGAGGATCGTGCCGGCGGGTGTGGAGACCTCGACAGTGGCCGGCTGGTCCGCCGGCAGCAGACCCGCCGCCGGCGCCACGACCGGAGCGCGCGTCGTGAAAACCGGCGGAGAATACGCCACGTAGTTCATGGGTGCCACGGCGAGAGAGCTAGGCGTAAAGCCGTAAGGATAGCCGGGGTACATCCCCATGCCCATGCCGCCGTAGCCCATACCGCCATAGCCCATGCCACCGTAGCCGTAGCCGCCGCGGTTGAGGACGCCGGGCATGTAATTGACGCCGATGCCGCCGGGCCAATATGTCATGGCGCCGGTGCCGGACCACGGCGACATAGTGCCCCAGCCGCCCCAGAAACCACCCATCTGCGCACGACTGGCGCCGGCGTTCGTCAACATCAACAAGAATGCGACGGCGCCGACGACGGGAAACCAACGCTTTAACATGATGCACCTCGGTATAGGGGACCACTTGCCCGGAACCTGTCCGTTCTCGCCCGCGCGAGTCGTACACTTTTTCCGAGCAACAACGATACCGCAGGTGCCTGTCGGCGCCACCGAACCCCGAACGGGCACCTCAACCTCTTCAATGATAACATTTTTCGTGCCCGATTCATAGCATTTTTGTAGGTCAGGCTTTCCAGCCCGACGCGCGTCAACCGAAAAGAGAGTCGAGACATCTCATGAGACTGAACGTATCAACGTGTGATTTTTCCCACGATTCCGCATCGATCTTAACAGATACCTCTCGATTTGCAAGAATGCGCTCAAGGCGACCATGTATGCGTTCGTGCATGTTCCGTACACTCTCAAAAGACCACAAATTATGATAGTGCAGCCATATAGTGCCGTGCGGCGCGATTATACGGTCATCTTCTCGATGCCATCCTGCGGCTTCCAAGCTTGAAAAGAGGCTGTTCGATTCGTCGGCGGTCATCTTTTCGTACTCTCTTAAGGTACAGACTGAATTGTCAGGCTGGAAAGCCTGACCTACATCAAACGTGCAGTTCCACCACGTCTTTGTCGTGCAGCACATGATCGCGCGTCACGGTTTGGCCATCGTAGACGCCGGTGCCCCAAATGCGGGCCGATTTGAGTTTGTCGGCGAAATCACGATGGACGATGTCGGCGAATTGCATCACGGTGCTGCCAGCCTTACAGGTGAAGGGCGCGGCCATGTCCGGCGGCTTGCCGGGTTTTTTACTGTAGACGCGGATGACGTGGAGCAGCTGATAAATGGCCGTGCGCAACTCCTCCAATCCGCGGCCGGACTCGGCGTCGAGCGCCTGAATGGGAAAACGCTCCGCGAACAATTCGCGCAGCAACTCCAGCCGTTCGGCCGCGCCGGGTAGATCGAGCTTGTTGGCCACGAGCAAGGTTTTCGTGTGGTGCAGAGAGGGATCGGCGCTATCCGTCGGCGGCGTGCCGACGAGGAGCGTCTTGACTTGAGCGAGCCGTTCGAGGACGGACTCGGCGGCGAACGGTCCATCGTCGTCGCCGAGATCGACGACCAGCAAGGCGGCGTCGGCGGCGCGGACCATGCTCGACAGATAACCTTCGAGGTAATCGGCGGTGATGGGCGGCGTATCGATCAGCTGGACGCGCACGTCTTGCCATTCCATCATGCCGGCGTGCAGCTCGCGGGTGGTGAACGGATAGGGCGCCACCTCCGGCGCGGCCCTCGTCAGGCGCGTCAGCAGCCGGCTCTTGCCGCCGTTGGGTCCGCCAACGAGGATGACTTGGCCGGCGCCCTGACGCGGGATCTTATGACTGACGCCGGTTTTTTTCGGACTTTTGCGCTCTTTTTCGACTTCTTCGCGGACTTCGCTGAGCTTGGTTTTCAGTTCCGCTTGCAGCTTTTCGCTGGCCTTGTGCTTGGGCACCAACGCCCACATCCGTTTGAGACATTCCAGGCGTTCCTCGGCGGTTTGAGCGCGTTTGTATTCCGCCTCGGCTTCGAGGTACTGCGGGGTGAGGTTGACGGCCATGATTCGCCTCCATTATCTAGAGCGCTTTGGAGGATAGCGTAGCGTTTGTCGTTTAGCCGCGACTCGAAGGGGAGTGCGTTCGCGCTCCCCTTCGGGTCGCGGCTAAACGAGGTTTTCGACAGAGCAGGACGCTTTTATTATCTCCATGAAATTATGGCCTCGGCGGAGGAGCGGCATATTCGCGCAGCAATCCCTGAAATCCCTTGTCCTCACGAACCGGATCGAGGTCGGGTTCGATTCGCAGATTTTTCACATCGTTATAGCCGTTTTTCTTCGCTTGCCGCAGCGCCTCGATGGCGCACGCGCAATAGTCTTGCCGCAATCGTCGCTCTTCAGCATTCAGCGTTTTCTCGGTTTTGCCGCGTCCGACACCGAACGCACATAGGGCATAGCCGCAGGCCGCATGCACAAGCAAAGACGGATTCTTCGGAAAATGCGCGCACAATTGCCGAGCCGCCTCGGCGGCCTCGCGGTGCAGGCCACAACGGCCCTGCGCGATCATAACATCAATCTTGAGTCCCAGTTCGTTGGGATGCTGTTGTTGCAGAGAAACGCGCAAATCGAGACATTTTCGGTAATAATCATCGGCCATGTTGTTTTCGCGCCGACGCAGATACACCGTTGCCAAGCGATAGTAATTCAAGCTGAGGATCATCCGTGGTCCCGGCGTGCTATCGCGTCGTGCCAGCAATTCGTTGGCCGCGATGGCTTCGTCGTAATATCGCTTGGCCGCATCCGTATCGCCGGCGAACAGATAGAGATCGCCAATCTTGCCATATAGCCGCAGCATCTCCATCTGACGGTGCAGGTCGGCGGGGAAGTTCGCCGCCAGCTTCTTGCGCTCCAGCAGACAGCGCTCATAAGCGCAAAGCGCCTCCGCCGGCCGCTCTCCACGTTCGTTCATCTCGCCAAGCCGGTAGCAAATCTGCTCCATTCTCAGGTGATTGCCGAGCGTGTCCTCGAGGGGAACGACCATCTCCAGATACGCGCGGGCCTTCTCGAAATGTCGCTGGGTATTCGCCGTGTCTTTTGGCTGGGAACGCAGTAAGATTTCGCCGAGACGTTGGTGCGAGTTGGCGAGACTGCGGCGGATTTCCGTCTCCGTCAGTTCGGCGTGTTCCGACCGCTGCGCCAGCGACTTTTCCTGAAGGGCCAGCGCCTGCCGATACAACTTTTCCGCTTCGAGGGCATTGTTGCGGTCCTCAAGAGCAAGGTTGCCCTGCACGGACAAGGAGGCGGCGTAGTTGCCCGCCGCTTTGTCGTTGTCGGGGTTGGCTCGGTATAGAGCCTCCAGAATGGCATGGCACTGCTTGTAGTGTTCGATCGCTTCGTTGTTTTTTTTCTGCTCGCGGAGGATGTTACCCATAATCATGTGCGCCGATGCCAGACTGCGTTCCGGTTGTCGAGAGGAATCCCGGCTCTGGGCTACGCTCTTTTGCAACACCTGCATCGCCGCCGCGAGGATTTCGCGGCGTGCGTGACTGGTTGAGGGCACGGCCTGTAAATCGCGCTGCACCTTATCGATGACGACGACGAGGGCTTCGTGGAGCAATTGGTAGCGCGTCTGCGCTTCGCGGGCCTTGTCATCGGCTCGCTGCTCCTCGTGACGGGCAATCTCCTCGTTTTTCGTGGCCTGTTTCCAAGCGGATTCGAGGTCGCGGCGGCGGGCATCGAGTACGAAGACGAACAGCGTCGAGGTGACGGCCACGATCAGCAGCAGCAGCAGCACGGCGGCGCACAGCCCGGCGACGCGCGGATTGCGACGGCTCCAATGCACCAGACGGCCGAGAGAACTGATGGGCCGAGCGTGGATCGGTTCGCCGTCGAGGAAGCGGCGCAGATCGTCGGCCAACGCCTCGGCCGTCGCATAGCGCTGGCTAGTCTCCTTGCGCAGACATTGCAGACAGATTGTCTCCAGATCGGTCGGCACCTTGGCTTGCAATTGCGTGGGCGGCACCGGCTGGCGCGTCCGCACTTGCTCCAGGGTATCCATCATGGTGACGCCAAAGAACGGCGTGCGGCCGACGAGCAACTCATAGAGAATGATGCCCAGCGCCCAGATGTCGGTGGAGGGGCCGATGTCTTTGCGTCCCTCGGCTTGTTCGGGAGACATGTAGCTCGGCGTGCCCATGAGGCTGCCGGTGCGCGTTGGCCCGGCTTCGTCTTCGAGGCACTTGGCCAGGCCGAAGTCCGCGATTTTGGGAACCGACTCAAACCACGAGTCACACGAATAAGCAGACCCAGAGGATGGCTGCGTCGATTCTTGCTGTTTTTCTTTGGTTTTTTGATTCGTGTTATGCGTGTTATTCGTGGTGACTCTGTTTTGCAGCAGGATGTTGGCAGGTTTGAGATCGCGATGGATGATGCCGCGTTGATGGGCATAGGCCATGGCGCGGGCCAGTAGATACACCAGTTGGGCGGCTTGGCGCGACGGTTGCGGCTGCGCACGATCTTCTGAGCGAGGCTGCCGCCGTCCATGTATTCCAGCGACAAATACGGAAAACCTTCGTGTTCGCCGACGGCGTGGACCGGGACGATGTGCGGATGCTGCAAGCGCGCTTCGGCGCGGGCCTCGCCGCGGAAACGTGCCAGCTGTTCGGCGCCGGCGTGGCGGCCCGCCGTCACCACCTTGAGAGCGACCAAGCGCTCCAGCGCGATTTCGCGCGCCTTGTAGACAACGCCCATGCCGCCGCGGCCGAGTACGCCGAGAATCTCGTAACCGGGAATTGCCGGCATCGACGGCGGCACTTCCACGGCGGCGCTGTCGTCGCTGAAGGCGACCGTACCGGCCTGCGGAGGCGACTCATAGGGCGGCTTTTCTAATGCGGAGGAGAATAAAGTTTGCGGCGCGGAGGGAGTTGGGTTGGCGGTTTCCGGCTGATGAGGCGTCGGTTCGTTCATCGCTGTAGCTTCATTGCCGTTTGTTCCTTAGAGGCAGAATTTTTTTGCCCACTAGCCGAGAGGGCCAGCGACGGGTTTTTTCAACCCGTCGCTGGCCCTCTCGGCTAGTGGCTCTTTCGGTTCGTGCCTCTAAAGAGGTTTGCGTCCGTTGAATCCGCCCATGCCCTTGCCGGCGAATCCGCCCATGCCGCCGCCCATGCCGCCGCGCATGCCCATGCCGCCCATGCCCATGCCGCCGCCCATGCCGCCCATGCCCATGCCGCCCATCATGTTGCCGCCCATGCCACCGCCCATGCCCATGCCACCGCCCATACCCCTGCCGCCACCCATACCCATGCCGCCACCCATACCACCGCCCATACCACCGCCGCCCATGCCCATGCCGCCCATGCCCATGCCGCCCATGCCCATGCCGCCCATGCCCAGGCCCAAGCCGCTGCTGCTTTCGGCCATCATAAGCATCATATTAGCCCTCATGGCAATCAACATAGGGTTGGTCATCACGGTTATGTTCATATCCATCGGGATTGCGGGGTAGGCAAGCGCACGCTCGGCGCGCGCGGCGCCGGGCCGCGATAATAAGGCGATCGAGGTAGCCAGCACGACAAGATAGCCGACTTTCAACCATTTAACGGAGATAAACATCGAGACCTCCAAGGAGCAAAAAACCCCGCAGTCCTCGAACGTCTTCGCGCGGAATTCGCCGAAGCACGTCCGACTCGGATGACGCCCAGAGGCGGCGCGGAAGATCGCGCTGCTACCTTTCTCGTAAGCCGTAGTGAGTCACGGAAAGCACCTGCTTCCTCGCGCTGGCTTGCGCCGGACCGTGATTCGGCGTGAAGGACTGGGCCTTCCAAGGAAAGTAGAACGGCAAAAGGGGAAACGGTCCATGCCCCAATGCAAAACCGTTTCTGCTATGGGTACATTATGGAGAGACGAGAGAGGCATTGTCAAGGAATGACGTGCCTTTTTTCCCGGATAATCGACGGAGCAAAGAGAACGGCGAAAAGAAATAAGCGTCGGCCGAGCGGCCGACGCTTGGCAGAAAACGAGGACAGCGGCAAGAGCTAGAGGGCTTTGCCTCCGTTGAATCCGCCCATGCCTTTCCCGGCGAATCCGCCCATGCCGCCCCTCATCCCGCCCATGCCCATGCCGCCCATACCCATGCCGCCCATCATGTTGCCGCCCATTCCCATGCCGCCCATCATCGTACCGCCGCCGCCCATGCCCATGCCGCCGCGCATGCTCATGCCGCCCATCATCGTACCGCCGCCGCCCATGCCCATGCCACCCATGCCCATGCCGCCCATGCCCATGCCACCCATGCCCAGATCCCAAACCGGAACTGCTGCCCGCCAACATGAGCGTTTGTTGAGTTGTCATCACAGCCGTCAGGGGATTGGATAGCACGGTCACGTTCATCTGCATCGGTATCGCCGGATAAGCAAGGGCACGCTGCCCCTGGACGGGAACAGGTTTGGACAGCAACAAAATGACGACGCCCAGAGCCACGATATAGCCGAGTTTCACGAAGCGATTGCCGTAGTTCATGACGATCCTCGGAGAAAGAAAAGGCGAGAAACTCGAGCGCGGTGGTCTCCGTACTGCCGAGTTCCGCAGTCTTCGCCCACTCCTGTCCGGGCACCCGGACATCCAGAGTAAGCTCTTCCCGCTGGGATTATTCGTCTCGTGGCGATTCGTGACGTTGGAGGAAGGGATGGGAGCTTGCTTCACGACGAGGTCGGCAAGTATAAGGGTAAACCATGCCAACAGAGCCGCAGTCAAGCTAGCAGAATCCGATCTCCGCCGCTGAGCGCCTGTCTCAAACCAACCAAAGCCAGAGACTAATCAAGTATGGGAAAGAGAAGAAAAGCTGTCAAGAAAAAACAGAACATTGGGAGGCATACCCAACACGAAGAACTCCCTTAAAAAGAGCGGCTTGTCAGGGATCGTTCCCTGCGTTACGCTGTTCACTGATTCATTCCTTGCCTTAAACCGTGAGTACCCCATGTTCTCCACCGCCGGCCCGCTTCTGCACAGTTCCGTCGAGCAAGGTATCCTCGTCTTGACTATCGCTCAGTCGCGCATCCAAGGCGAAGAAATCGCGCAAGCGCTGCGCGAGGAGATGCAATTGGCTCTTGAACAGGCCGGCGTCAACCGCGTCGTCATCGATTTGCGGCACGCCTGCTATATGTCCAGTGCTGCTTTCTGGCCATTGCTGAGCTTGCGGCGTCAATTGCTCGACGCCGGGGGCCGATTGATAATTTGCGGCCTGAGCGGCGACATCGAAGACGTGTTCACCACCACGAAGATGATCAGCTTAGGCGGCGAAGTGGATGCGCCCTTTGAGGTCGCCCCGGACGCCGCCGCCGCCGTCGCTCATCTCCTCGCCACATGAGAAGAACCTCACGCTCATCCGATCCACGGGATGGGGGTGCCGGCGTTGACGCGGAATGGTTGGCCGAAGGGGTCGCGGATCTCGGCGTCGCAGTCCACGCTCAGCGCGTGCAAGATGTTGGCGCCCAGGTCGGCGGGAGTGTAGGCGGCGCTGGCCGGGTGAGCGGCGTGGCGATCACTGGCGCCCAACACTTGGCCTCGCCCTACGCCGGCGCCGAAGGCCAGCAGGCTGAAGACGTTCGGCCAATGATCGCGCCCGTCGGCGTCGCTCCGGCTCCGCCCTTGATCGGCATACCGACGCGCGGCGTCCGGCCGAACTCCCCCGTCACCACCACCAGCACCTCTTCCCGCAGGCCGCGATCTTCCAAGTCATCGATCAGGGCGGACACGGCGCGATCGAAGGGCGGCAAAAGGATGTTCTTGAGACGAGTGAAATTGTCGGTGTGGGTATCCCAGACGTTGGACTCGCCGAGGTTGACCTGAACCAGCGGCACGCCGGCTTCGATGAGACGACGGCCCAGCAGCAACCCTTGCCCCATCAACGTGCGGCCATAGTGATCGCGCCGCGACGGCGGCTCGCGTTCCAGATCGAAGGCGTTGCGGCAGGCGGTGGAAGTCAGCACGGCGAGGGCTTGGCGGCGGTGATCGTCCAACGCCGCGCAGGCAGCTTGGCGATCCAAGGCGTGCCGCTGCGCGTCCACGACGGCCAGCAGAGCGGCGCGGTCGCGCAAGCGAGCCAAGTCGAGTCCTTCCGGGAGTACGAGGCTGGGCGGCCCGAAGCCGGAGGCGGTCGGATCGCCGACCAGATGCCAAGGATCGTAGCGTGCGCCGAGGAAACCGGCGTTTTGGCCGGGAAAGACCGCGCCCTCGAAGGTCAGACGGGTCGGCAGGATGACGGCTTGCGGAATGCCGGGCCGGCCGCGTTTCGATGCGGCTAACAAAGCGCCCAAGTGCGGCCGATCGCGCCGCGAGGCGGCGACCCCGGTACTCGGCGGCGTCTCGTTGACGCCGGCGAACAGCCGATGAACGGCCAACTCGTGTACCGGCGTGCTGGTCGTCATCGACCGTACTAGAGTCAGGCGATCCATCCGGCGAGCCAATCGCGGTAGGTATTCGCCGACGCGGACGCCGGGCAGCGCCGTGGCGATGGTGGCGAAACTGCCGCGAATCTCCGCGGGCGCTTCCGGCTTGGGATCCAGCGTTTCCAGATGACTTGGACCTCCCGGACAGAAAGCCAGGATGACGCCGCGCACCTTCCGCCGTCGTGCCGGTGAAGCGACCGCTCCGCCGCCAAGAAGATCGAGCATCCCTAGGCCGAGCCAAGACAAGGTTCCGGCGCAGCATCGCCCGACGAGAGAAGCAGGCGAGCGGCCAGCACGGCACCGGGGGAACGCGCATCCGGGTGGACTCTCCTAGGCGGTGATTCATCCGGGAATTGCGGGAGCAGCGCTGTCGATTATAAAACTCCTGAAGAACACCCGTCAAGTTGCCAACCTTGTGATTCTCGTTGCGGCGGGTATGCTGAAGATTGCCGGTCGGCGGCTCCAGCAAGGGCGTCCCTTGCGGACGGCGCAGGCGGGCAATCGAGTCCTCCGCTATGAATCAGGCCCGCGAGACTGTCCCGGAACCAAACCCCGATCTATGGACGCTCGCCCAAGCGGCCGATTTCCTCAACGTCTCCCGCAAGCAACTGCTGGACCTAATCCGTCAGGGCGATCTGCGCTACGTCCAACGCGGCTTGCGCATCCGCATCCATCGTCACGAATTGGAACGCTACCGCCAACGCAGCCTGTAACCAGCTGTGGCGGCACGTTGAAAACGTGCCGCCACAGCTGGTTAGTAGATCTAAAAGCCTCTGGCAGTCCGAGGCGGCGCCGCCTACACTGATTCTGACCGGCCCGTTGCTCCGCCCCGCTAACCTCGTGAAGTGCCTTCGATGTCCCTCCGCGTCCAACATCTCGCCAAAGATTATCCGACGCGCAGCGGCGCCCTGAGTGTGCTGCGCGATGTGTCGCTGGATCTGGAGCGCGGCGACGCCTTGGCGATCATGGGTCCGTCCGGCTCCGGCAAAAGCACGCTGCTGCACATTCTCGGCACTCTTGATCGCCCAACACGCGGCGACGTGCGGCTGGACGACCGCGATCCCTTTGCTCTGCCCGAGCGCGAGCTGGCCGACTTCCGCAATCGGCACATCGGCTTCGTCTTTCAGGATCATCATCTGCTGCCGCAATGCTCCGTATTGGAAAATGTGCTGATTCCGACGCTGGTGGCCCGCGAGAGCCGCGAGGCCATGAAGACGTGGGCGCGGCAACTGCTCGATCGCGTCGGCCTGAGCGATCGCCTCGATCATCGACCGGCCGAGTTGTCCGGCGGCGAACGGCAGCGCGTGGCCGTGGCGCGGGCGCTCATTCATCGTCCCGTGCTGCTGTTGGCCGACGAGCCGACCGGCAATCTGGATCGCCGTACCGCCGAGTCGATCGGCAAACTGCTGCTCGACCTGCACCGCGAGGAGCGGAACATCCTCGTCGTGGTGACGCACAGCCCGGAGTTGGCCGACCTCTTTCCGCGCACTGCTGCGGATGGAGGACGGCTGTTTGCAATCGTCCACGACTCACTTCCCGAAACCCACATCCGCTCCGGATTGTCATGACGCTCAAACGGCTGCGCTTGCGGAATCTGCTGTTTCACTGGCGCGGCAACCTCGCCGTCTTCCTCGGCGTCGTCGTCGGCACCGCCGTACTGACCGGCGCTCTGCTCGTCGGCGATTCGCTGCGCGGCAGTCTGCGCGAGCGCACGCTGCAACAACTCGGCTGGGTCGAGGAAGCGCTGATCGCTCCGCGTTTCTTTCGGCAGGCATTGGCCGGCGATCTGGCGCTCAGCGGCGCGGCGGAGCGCGTTTGTCCGGTTATTCTGCTGCAAGGCACGATCGTTGTGCATGCCAAGGGAAACGAAGGAGCGATTCGCCGACAGATGCGCGGCGTCACCGATCCTCGGCGTCGAGAGCGATTTCTGGTCCGCCTTCGGCTGGACGAGCAGCCGGGATCGACGGAGAGAGCGTGGTTCTCAACAGCGTGCTGGGCCAACGGCTGCAAGTATCTGCGGGAGATACGGTGTCGTTGCGTCTGCAAAAACCCAGCGCCATTCCGCGCGAGACGCTGCTGGGACGGCGCGACGACAATCCGTCCTCGACGATTGGCCGCTGACGGTCGCCAAGGTGCTGAACGCCGCCGATGCCGCCGATGCCTTTCAGTCTGCGTCCCGACTTGGAAGCGCCGCGCACCGTCTTCGTGCCGCTGGGCGCGCTCCAGGAACGGCTCGGCTTGGCCGGACGCTGCAATGCCATCCTCGCCGGCGGCGTGCATTCCTCGCTGGACCAACCGCTGCGCTCGCATCTGCAACTCGCCGATTGGGGACTGATTTTGCAGGGACCGGAAGAGCGCGTCGAGAGCCTATTCCAGCGGCTCGATAAGAATCAGAGACGGCAAATTGCAACCGCGCGAATGGCGCGATCGTCTCGCCGTTTCCGTCGTCGAGTCCATTCATGCCGGCAGCAATCCGACACTGACGCGAGACGGACGTCGAGAATTTCTACCGTAAAATCGCGATTATCTGAGTCTGGAAAGCAAACAGCTGCTTGTTGGAGCCGTTCCTCGCCGACGCGGCGCTGGCGGCGGCGAAGGAGAGCGGTCTTGCGGACGGCACCGACGCTCGTTTATCTCGCCAACACGCATCGCCGTCGGGAAAGCCGAAATCCCCTATTCCGTCGTCGCCGCTCTCGATCCCGACGCAAGCGCCGCCTCTGGGTCCGTTCCTGCCTCCACGGCGTCAAGCACCTGGCCGACGATGAGATCGTGCTGGCGGACTGGAAGGATTCGCCGTTGCCGCGGAAGATCGGCGAAAAAGTGACGATGACCTTCTTCCCGCCGACCCATCAGGGCGAGCCGCGCGAAGAGAGAGCGATGTTTCGTCTGGCCGGATTCGTTCCCTTGAAGGGCGTCGCGGGCGATCCCGACCTGACGCCGGAGTTTCCCGGCATCACCGATAAGCTGAGCATCACCGATTGGGATCCGCCGTTTCCCTACGACAACAAGCGCGTCAAGCCGCGCGATGAAAACTACTGGCAGCGATTACCGCACCACGCCGAAAGCCTACGTCAATCTATCGGTCGGTCAGCGTCTGTGGGCCAGCCGCTTCGGTCGGCTCACCTCGCTGCGCTTGGCGACCGCGAAAGGCAGACGATCTTTCCGAAGCGGCCGCGACGTTCAAGAAGCGTTTGCTCGATCGGCTCGATCCCGCGCAGGGCGGTCTCGTGTTCAATCCTGTCAAGGAGCAGGCGCTACAAGCCAGCAACAAGCGGCATGAACTTCGCTCGAGTTGTTCTTGTGCTTCAGCTTCTTCTTGATCGCGGCATCGCTGCTGTTGGTGGGTTTGCTATTCCGTCTGAACATTGATCGCCGGGCGGAGGAGATTGGTTTGCTGATGGCGGTCGGTTATCGCCGCATGGCGGTGCGCCGGCTGCTGCTTGGGCGAGGGCGGCGTGTTGGCGGCGGCGGGAGCGGTGGTCGGCTCGTGTTTGGCGATGCTGTACGCGCGGCTGCTGTTGCAATTGTTGGCGGCACTGTGGCCGGGCGAAACGCTGCAATCGTTTCTGCGGCCGCATTTTGATCCTCTCAGCCTGGCCAGCGGCGCGGGTGGAGCGTTTCTTGTCAGCATGTTAACCATCGTCTGGGCGGTGTTCTCGCTGGGCCGCGTCGCGCCGAGTGCGCTGCTGGCCGGACAGATGCCGGGTGAAGACGTGAAGCTCGGCCGCCGCCGACGGCGCTGGAGTTGGTGGATCGCCGGTACATCGCTGCTAGGCGGGCTCGCGCTGCTTGCCGGTTCGGGGCGCGTTCAGGATCACGAGATGCGCGCCATGACGTTCTTCGGCAGCGGCAGCTTGTTGTTGATCGCCTGTTTGGCGGTGTTGTCCGGCTGGATGCGGAGCAGTCGATAGCGTAGCGTCGAGGGACATGGCTTGTGGAGCGTGGCTCGGCTCGGCATTCGCAACGCGGCGCGCCATCCCGGCCGCAGTCTGTTGACGGCGGGACTGCTCGCCGCCGCCGCGTTTCTGCTCGTCGCCGTCGAGGCGTTCCGCCGCCGCGTCGATGCCCACGAAGCCGTCGCTGCGGGCCAACGGCGGCTTCGATCTGGTGGCCGAGTCCGACCTGCCGCTATTCCGCGATCTGAATATCAAGGAAGGGCGGCAGGAAGTGCAGGAGAAACTGCTGCCGATTTACCGCGACGAGTCCGGCGGCGACAACGCCCGGCCGAGCGGCGCGCCAAGGAATCGGCCGCGCTGCTCGAAGGGATGAAGGTCGTCGCTTTCCGCGTCCAGGCCGGCGACGATGCCAGTTGCTTGAATCTCTATCAACCGCTGCGTCCGCGTCTGCTCGGTGTGCCCGCCGGATTCATCGACGGCCAGCGCGGCGGCTTCCGCTTCGCCGCCACGACGGCGCGCAGCGAGAGCGAACGAAGCAATCCCTGGACGCTGCTGCTGGCCGCAACAGGATGAAGTGCCCGCCTTCGGCGAAAAAAACACTGTCGAATGGATGCTCAAAACCGGACTCGGCGGACAAATCGCGCTGCCGCCTGATCATCGCCTACGCATCGATGGCTTGCTCAGCGACAGCGTTTTCCAAAGCAGTCTGCTCGTCTCGGAGTCGAACTTCTTACGCTTGTATCCCAGCCATGAGGGATATAATTTCTTTCTTATTCACACGCCGGAGGGCAAGGAGACCGAAGTACGGCGCGTGCTGGAACTCGCCTACGGCGATCGCGGTTTCCAGGCGACGCCGACGGGGGAACGGTTGAATGCGTATCTCGCTGTCGAGAATACTTATCTTTCGACGTTTCAGGCGCTGGGCGGATTGGGTTTGTTGCTCGGCTCGCTGGGTTTGGCGGTGGTTCTGCTGCGCGGCGTCTGGGAGCGGCGCGGCGAGTTGGCTCTGCTGCGGGCGCTGGGGTTTCGTCGTGCCACGCTGGGCTGGCTGATCCTCGCGGAGAATGCGTTTCTGTTGCTCGTGGGGCTGCTGGCCGGCACGGCGTCGGCGTTGGCTGGCGGTGTCGCCGCATTTGCTCAGCGGCGGCAGCATTTCCTGGATGCACCTGCTCGCTCTGCTGGCTGGCGTGGTGCTGGTCGGCCTCAGCGCCGCGGCGCTGGCGACGGTTTCGACGCTACGCGCGCCTTTGATTCCGGCTCTGCGGCGCGAGTAGGGATTGGCCCGCCCGCAGCGCCAGCAAGGTGTGACCTTGCTGGCAGTGCGGGCGGGCAAGCAAAGTTTTCGATTTACTGTTACAAGGAGATGCGTGTGATAGCCGAAAAATACGTCTGGCTGTTGTGGGTTGGTCTGGCGGGGTTGGCGTGGGGAACCTATGTGCCGATGATCGCCTATGGAGGCAAGGAACTGAGCGGCAATCGCTTCGGCGGCTTTACTCTGCGTGGGCGTCGCTTACGTTTTGATCGCCGTACTCCTCCCTCTTGGACTGTTCGTGTCCGGCAAGGAATCGTGGCCGCCGATGAAGCCGATCGGCTTGACCTTCGCGGGTCTGGCAGGGGTTGCCGGAGCCATCGGCGCGCTCTGTGTCATCTTCGCCAGCAAGGCAGCAGGGGGGCCGAAGGCGAAGGAGTATCTCTATATCGCTCCGCTGATCTTCGGTCTGGCTCCCGTTATCAATACCCTCGTCAGTGTCTTCTGGCATCCCGCTCCCGGCCAGCCGTTGTCCTTCCACGTGGAGTTGCCGGGCTGGAAACTGTGGGTGGGCATTCTTTTTGTCGGCATCGGCGCGGCCCTGGTTCTCTTCTCGAAAGAAGAGACGGAGATTCAACATCGCGGCGCTCCGAAAGCCCCGGCCGTCGCCGTTTCACCAGTCACCGCAACCCGCGCCGGAGACTTCGCCGTGACCGCCGACCAAGCCGTCGAGCGCTTGCAAGGCGTGCTGGCCCACCTGTGGATGGTGCGAACCTTTCTCAAGCACGCCGAAGAGATCGAGAACGACGAGCAACTGCTCGACGTCCCGCGCACGCTGTTCGACTACATCCGCGCCGTCGAACCCGCCGCCCAGCGCAACGATAGCAAAGAGTATCTACACCGCATCCGCGGCAAGCTGCCGAAACTGCGCCGCGCGGCGGAACTGCTTCAGGGCGAATATCGCCGCGTGTCGGCGCACACCAATTTCGAGATGGCGGCGTTGTCGCTGGCAACGTGCGTGCGTCAGATCGAGGAGATCCTCGCCGCCGTCCAATTTCCCGTTTAGCCGCGATCCGAAGGCGAGCGCGCTCCCTTCGGATCGCGGCTAAACGAATGACTCCCCCGGTACTCCTAGATCGTGGGCTGGGCGGTAGTCAGCGCGTTCATGGTGACATTGAACGCCAGGGTGCCGATCGCTTGGCCGACCGCCGTGCCGGCCAGCGCATTGGCGCTGATGGCGGCGTGCAGGTTGGCGATGTCGCCCGACAGGCTGGGTAGAGCCGAGGCGACCATGGGGAAGGAATCGAGATAGGTATCGACCGCTAGGGCGATCTCATCGTTGAGCAGGCCGCCCAGCTGCGGGCTGCTCAACGCGCCGGCGAGGCTGGAACTGAGCGAGAACAACCCCGAAACCGCGTTCTGCTGCGAGGGCATCAGGATGTAGGTGTTGTTGATAGTGTTGTTGAACGAGTTGGTGATCGTGCTGCCATTGAACGAGCCGTGGGCGTTGATGCCGCTGGAGATGCCGCCATTCTGCCGCCGGCGAAGCCGGGGGGACCGCCTCCGTCTCCGTTGCCGTTGCCATTGCCGTGACCGTTGCCGTGGCCGTGGCCATTGCCGCCACCGTCGTCCATTGGACTCAGGCTCGACGGTGCCAAGCGGCTTTCGAGATACTCCAGTCGTGGGCGGAAAAAACGATCTTGCTGGGGCGCACGGCTGCCAAACCAATCTCGGAACATCATCTTTTCTCCTCAGACACGGGGTGACAGGATGGAACATTTCCGCTCGACCTACTTCTCTCAGCGAGAAGCCTGCCCAAAACACCTCTGCGCGAAACAATTGACAAAGCGAAGGCAATTTTCTCCATTTTGCATCCGCCGAGGGCAATAATCTCTTGGACCTAGGATACGGTTTGCGAGCTTGTTTGTACAACCCTCCTTCTCCCGTTCCCACGCGGAGCGGGGGAACGCATGGGGCGACTCTCCGCGCTGCCTCCCCCCTCGGGAGAACAACGCGGATGACGTTCCAAGGCGGAGCGGGGGAACGAGAGAAGTCATCGGAGCCGCAAGCATCCGCGAGGATTGGCTCGTCACGGGCGCTTGCGAATCCGAACGCTGGACGGACTACATTTGTCCGCCTGCTTGCCCCTGACCGCCTCCCTGCAATTGCAAGTGCGCCAGCGATGACTGGAAGGCCAAATCGAAGGCCAGCACACCCGCGACCTGACCGGACGCCGACGCTTCCAACGGGTTGGTCTGGATGGCGTTTTGAAGCGAGTGGATTTCCTGGAGCAAAGATTGTTGGCCTTGAGTGCCCGCGCCGGACAGAATCCCCGTGATGAGCGTGCCGGTGTCCTGCGCCAGCTGAAACTCATCGGTCACCAGGGTGAGCGCGTCTTGCAGGGTGGCTCCGGGCGTGGTCTGCACGGCCTGGATGAGGTTGGTGAAAAGCACCTCGGTCAGTTGGACCGTCGCCATCCCCTGCACGGAAAAGAAGGCGTTGACGCCGACATTGTTGAGGACGATACCGAACGAATCATCGTCGTTCGTATCGTAGTCGTCAAATCGATTGATGTGCTGTTCATGCTTGCCGTGATCGTCGCCGCCGCCGTTGTCGTCTTGAGGGGCCATTCCCATGTTCGACGGTGCCAGACGGCCTTCGAGATACTCCAGTTCCGGACGGAAGAAACGGTTTCGTTCGGGCGAACGGGGCGCACGGGTGCCAAACCAATCTCGCAACATCACATTCCCCCAATCAATAGGATAACAATGTATGAGGGCCTCCTGCCGTCCTGCTCCGCTCCTGTGGAGTCTGCCTAAATTCCCCGGCGAGAAAAATCGGCAAAGCGGACGTATTTTTTCCAAGAATCCCATTCCTTCCTCATACTGAGCCTCACAAAACGCCTTTTGTTGGAACCGCGGCGCACAAATTGCATAAAAATGAGAACATTCTCCAAGAGGGACGCCGTCCCTCGGAGAACCTCCCTGCATGCCCTTTTCGCCTCGTCTGGATTAACCGTACCGGGACAGATAATGATTGGTTTGTCTACTCGACGCCAAGAGGATTCCCTCCCTGGTTTGCTGCACGAGGCGCAGGACGGATCCGTGGAGGCGCTGGGAAAATTATTGGAGGCGTGCCGGCTTTATCTGCTGGTGATCGCACGGCGGGAATTGCGCGCACCCTTGCAAGCCAAGCTGGACGCCGCCGATCTGGTCCAGGAAACCTTCACGGAGGCGACGCGCGATTTCGCTCATTTTCGCGGCACTAGCGAGGCGCAATTGCTCTGTTGGCTGCGCGGCATCCTGCTTCACAACCTCGCCGACTTCACGCGGCGGTTCTCGACGCGTTGCCGCTGTCTAGCGCAGGAAGTGCCGCTGCGCGAGCGGCAGTTCGATGGCGTTTCCACCCTGTCGGTGGGCGGCGGCTTGAGAACCATCTGCGAGCAGTTGATTGCTCAAGAGCAATGCCGCGCTTTGGATGCGGCCTTACAGCGCTTACCGCCGTCCTATCGGCAAGTCCTCCGCCTCCGCTATGAAGAGCGTTGCTCCTTCGCGGAAATCGGCAAATGTTTGCAGCGCTCGCCGGAGGCCGCTCGCAAATTGTGGTGCCGTGCCCTGCAACGTCTGCGTCAGGACATGCGCGTTTATGGGGAAATCTGAGCCGCGACTGTTAGAGAATGAGGCCGGCAAACAATTCACTACCGTCGCCGCGTCCATTCTTCTTGGGCATATTTCTCGGCGACAAGGCGCCGCACGTCTTCGTTCGGCCAGATAAGCGGCGGCTCATCTGCCGCCCAGACTTGTCGCAGCCGCCGCTTGATCTCCGCGCCCTCCAGCGGCAGATTACCCACAAAGGCCAAATGCGTGCGGCCGGCGCGATAGTCCGGCTGCCGAAGTGGTTCGCGGAGATAGCGTGGAATCGGTGACAAGTCCATGTCGTAGAGCAACGTGCCGTGGTGCAGCAGAACGCTGCGTTTACGCTGCTGCGCAGTGCCGGAGAACTTGCGACCGGCAAGGATCAAATCGCTGACGCCGGCCGGCTCGATGGCACCGACTCCCTCCGCTAGCGCCGGGCCAATACGGTCGAGGATGAAGCGATAGGACAAGCGGATGTCACTCAGAGCCGGATCGCGCGCGTAATGGAGGACGAGAGTGTAGAGAAGACAACCGCGTCCGAGCAGAACGGTGCCGCCGCCGCTGGAGCGGCGCAAAATGGGTACGGCGTCGGCGGCGCAAGCGGCCTCGTCCACGTCGTCGGCGAGCCGGCCGCCGGAACCGAGTACGACCGCCGGTGCAGGCCATTCCCAGAAGCGCAGCACTTCGCCGCTGTCGCCGCGCTCCGCCGCCAGCAAAAGCGCCTCATCCAGCGCCAGATTCTCCGCCGCTGACGACAGCGTCAAATCCAGGAAGTGCATGCGGTTTCTATCACCCCGCCGCCCCCGTGAACAGCGCTTCCATCACCTGTCCCCGGTTCAGCTGCACTGGGCGCGCTTGACGATCGCGCACCTCCGAAACGGGATCGACGCCGAGAACGTGATAGACGGTTGCGCCGAGATCGTCCGGCGAGTACGGCGTCGTCGCCGGATAGGCGCCGATCTTGTCCGACTTGCCGATGACCTGTCCGCCGCGCACGCCGCCGCCGGCAAACAGCCCAAAAAAGCATGACGCCCAGTGATCGCGTCCCGGCACCGGCGACGCCCCTTGCCGGCTGAGCTTCGGTGCGCGGCCGAACTCGCCGAGCATCAGCACCAGCGTCTCGCTCAACAACCCGGTCGCTTCCAAATCATCGAGCAGGGCGGCGACGGCCTGATCCAATGGCGGCAACAGCCGTTTTTTGAGGGTCGGGAAAATGTTACTGTGATTGTCCCAATTTTGCACGCGGCCCATGTTGGCCTGCACGACCGGCACGCCGGCTTGCACCAGACGCCGCGCCAACAGCAGCGATTGGCCGAAACTGTGCCGGCCATAGCGTTCGCGGACAGCGGCCGGCTCGCGCTCCAACTCGAAGGCCCGCGCGATTTTGCCGGAGGTCAGAATCGAGAACGCCAACTCCTGCTGATCGGCCAAACGGCGGCACTCGGCCAATTCGTCGAACTGCTTCCGTTGCCGATCGACTTGATCGAGCAGAGCGCGGCGATCGCGCAGCCGGTCGATCTCCAGATCCGGCGCCAGACGCACGCTATCGACGCGGAAATCGGCGGCGTTAGGATCGCGCGTAATCTGCCAAGGATCGTGTTTGGGTCCGAGAAAGCCGGCGTGCTGTCCGGGCCAGGTCAACGGCCCTTCCATAAGGAACGTCGGCAGATTGACGCCGCTGGGAATGCCATCGTGGCGCGGCCGCAGATAATCCAAAGCCGACGAGTAGCACGGCCAATCGTCGCGCGAAGCCACCTTGTCGAAGAACGCTCCCGGCTGCTGATAACCCGTCAAAACGTGGTGCGTGGCGACAAGGTGATTGTTTTCTCGATGCGCCATGGAGCGGACGATAGCATATTTATCGGAGCGGGCGGCTAGGCGCGGCAGATGTTCGCAAACCAGCAGACCCGGCGTCTTCGCGGCGATCGGCTTGAACTCGCCGCGCACTTCCGGCGGCGCATCGGGTTTCATATCGAAAGTATCGTGATGGCTGGGAGCGCCCGTGAGGAAGACGAGGAGGACCGACTTCGCTTTGCGCGGCGTCTTAGCCGGCTTCTCCACCGCGGCCTGGGCTTGTTGCGCCAACAGCGATGGCAAGCTGATGCCCAGCAAGCCGGTGTAGCCGACCTGCAACAGTTCGCGGCGGTTGATGCCGATAGCGTGTCGATGAGGATGCGAGACGGTCACGGCGGGTATCCTTCCAGGCCAGGGTGGGACAAATCGGGCGGGACCATTTCTATTATACATGCTCGCCGCCGATTTGGTTAGCGGTGCTTCGCCGAAGCATCGCAACTCTCGACGCTTCGGCGAAGCATCGCTAACCGACACATCAAAAGGGCATCGGTTTTCGTTGACGAAGATGTCTCGTCTGTAGCGAGCCGCCGGGTTTATCCCGGCGGATGAGAAGGTCTTCTTCTTCAACTCGACAGCCCATTATCAGAATGTGCCAGCACGAATGCCGCACTCAGTATGCTAGAGTTGAGGCGAACTCGGCAAGCCGTCCCAATGGAGAACGTGGTCTATGCGCTGGGGAAATCGAGCGTTCATCGGCGTATGCGCGGCGGTGGTTGCGGTCATCATGGCCGACAACTTCCGCTTCGTAAACGAAATGAACGATCTGAACATGCAAGCCTGCCTACGTCTCTACAGCGAGAGCATTTACGAGTACCACGCCTTGACGGGGAAGTGGCCATCCCGGATCGATGACCTTTTGCGGACTTCACTCCCCCTCAAAGACCCGCATCAGGCATGGATAAGTCAACTCGAAACGGAAGCGGACATCATCGTGTGGCCGAAGAACCTGAAACCCGATCCGCAGGAGAACGCACACATCATTCTTTGCTACCACAACAAAGGTCTGGACGCCGAGAGGGGACGGATGTGGGTTTGTTGGGGTGATTTGCGGACAGAATGTATCTCACGCGAAGAACTGCATGAGCATCTGAACGAAGGCAACAAAGTGGAGAAGCCGGTGGACCCTCGCTTGGTCGGCGTCTGGCAAAACCGAAGTGATTCCAAGGAAATCTGGACCGTGCGAGTGGACGGAACCTTAAAGTGGTTTTACCAGGGCGTTCCGGCCATTGGAATTTCCGATTCTACCGTAGCCTACACCTACCGGGCCGATCCAGAGCAAGCTCCCGCTCATCTCGACTTGATACACCAAGGAGTTATGGGAACTTCTCATTTCATTTACGAGGTGACAGGGAATGAGTTGCGCATCGGTATTGGGAGTGGCAAACTTGGGGCAGGAGTTCGACCAAACCGTTTCGGGCCGATGGACAGGTATTACAAGCGAGTGCATGAGCCTTCCCAAAAAACGTCTCCCTGACGCCAACAGAACCATAAACTTATCATCGATGCTGAAGAGCAATACCCCGCACTTGCGGATGTTGGGCTTCAATGCCGTACCGCGTTAGGATCTCCGCTGGAAAGTCCGCCAGGTCGGCGTCACGATGACATCGGCCCGTTCGCGAATGGCGGCGGCCTGACACTTTCCGGCGCGTTGTTGCCGTTCGAGCAAGCGGGTGAGGCGATCGACCTGAGCTTCCGGTTCGGCGACGCGGCGTTACAATGCCGGGCAACTGGGACAAGCGGGTTGGTTCATGCAGGATAGCAAATTGCCCGGCGTGCAGCTGCGCCTTTTAGAAAATCATGCCACCTCGTTGTCTGACGCGCTAATTAAATTTCTCCGCACTTGGTATGCTATGTTTGGTATAAACTTAGCAATTCCTATCCGACGAGGAGATGCGCAATGCGGTGGGCGATCCTGGCGAGAATCCTTTTCAGCGCTGGGGCCGTTGCCATCGTTCTTGCTGTGATGCTTAGCCCATTCTCCGGCGTGTCGGAGGTGGCCAACGAAGCCGTTCGATATCAACTGAATCTCACCGGATCGAGCATTTACGAATACCATGCGCTAAGAGGACAGTGGCCGACCCAAAATGCCGATCTGGCACGGACATCCTTGCCAATCCGATTTCCGTACTGGAGATACCTACTTGACGAGGAGCTAATTGTTATCGTGTGGCACAAGACGTTGAAGCCCAAACCCCAGGACAATGCCGATCACATCTTGGCTTATTACAACAAAGGTCTGATCTCGGAACGGGGCCGATCATGGGTTTGCTGGGGCGACCTGCGCACGGAATACATCAAGACCGAAGAGCTACGGGCGTATCTCATCCGGGTCAGGGAGGATTAAGACCGAAATGAAATCTTCGTAGCGGGTGAACTTCGGCCCAGCGTATGCTCTCCTGATAGGTATGAGCGATGCCATTCTGGAACTGGACGGATCATTCGGGGAGGGCGGCGGACAGATTCTGCGCACCAGTCTCGCCTTGTCGCTCTTGTCGGGCCAGGCGTTTCATCTGCGCAACGTCCGCGCCGGCCGGACCAAGCCGGGACTGCAACCGCAGCATTTGATGAGCGTCCGCGCCGCCGCGGCCATCGGTCAGGCGCAGACGCGCGGCGACTCGCGGGGCAGCAGCGATCTCGTCTTCGAGCCGGGCGAAGTGCGGGCGGGCAGCTATCGTTTCGATGTCGGCACCGCTGGCGCGACCAGCTTGGTTCTGCATACGCTCTATTTGCCGCTGGCTCTTCGCGGGACAACGCCCAGCGAATTGACCCTTATCGGCGGCACCCACGTTTCGACCAGTCCTTGCTATCACTTCCTCGATACGACCTGGCGGCGTTACCTCGAATTATGCGGGCTGCACATGAGTCTGCGTATGAACCGGCCCGGTTTCTATCCACGCGGCGGCGGCGTGGTGGAGGCGTTCACTCAGCCGTGCGGCAAATTATCCGGCGTTCATTTGGGAGCGCGAAAGTCCGTGAAGGCGAGCGGCTTCAGCGCCGTCGCCGGACTCGATGAATCCATCGCACGGCGGCAGGCGCGGCGGGCGATGTTTCGTTTGCGGCAGCACGGTTTGAAAGCCGAGCTGCGCGAAGAGACGTGGCCGGGCGGACCTGGCACCGTCCTCGCCGTGGAGCTAGACACGACTCCGGTGCCGACGTTATTCTTTGCCTTGGGAGCACGCGGCAAACCCGCCGAGCGCGTCGCCGATGAGGCCGTCGATCAGGCCATCGCCTATCTCGATGCCGGCGATGCTCTCGTCGATGCCCACAGCGCCGATCAATTGGTGTTGCCGTTGGCGTTGGCCGAAGGAGCGTCGGAGTATCGCGTCGCCGAAGTGACGCGGCATCTGACCACGAACATCGCTGTCATTCGCCGTTTCCTCGAACGCTACATTGTTTGCGAGGGCGAAGAGGGAGAATCGGGAGTAGTTCGCATCGCGTAAGGGAAAACATGCTGCCGGACATCACCCTTCAGATTGCGCAGATTGTCCCTTGCACCGAAGCGGAGGGACCGGGGCGGCGATTCGCCGTGTGGTTGCAGGGCTGCCCGTTGCGTTGTCCCGGCTGCTGCAATCCGGAGATGCTGTCTTTCGAGGGCGGCACGGCGATTCCTCTTGGCGATCTCGTCGCGCAAATCGAGGACGGCGGCCCACACGCAAGAAGTGGAGGGCATCACGCTGCTCGGCGGCGAACCGTTGGCCCATGCCGCCGGCGCGGCTGCTCTGGCGCGAGCGGTGCGGCAGCGCGGCTTGACGGTGATGGTTTTCAGCGGCTACACCCTCGAAGAAGCCCGCCGGATGTCCGATCCGGCCGTCGCCGAATTGCTCGCCCTGACCGACATCCTCGTCGATGGACCGTATCTCCGCGATCAACCGGAGACGCGGCGGCGCTGGATCGGCTCGGCCAATCAGCGCATCCACTTCCTCAGCGACCGCTATCGAGCCGACGATCCGCGCTGGCTGCTGCCCAATACGCTGGAGATCCGCTCTGCGCGGAAGCGGAATTGACGGTGAACGGTTTTCCGGCGCGTGCAGGCGGTCGGCCTGTGGAAACGGCCCCCTTGGCGAACGAGGCGCGATTCGTAGGAAGACTGTACGATAATCTCTGTCTTACTGGGGATTGACCATTATGGTTCACGATTTGAGCCAGGATGTCGCCACCGCCGCCAACAACCGAGCAGCGCCGCGTCAGGCCGTCGCCGGACTGATGCCGCCGCAATTGGCCGAGGCGATGATCCGCGAAGTTTGGCCGACGATCCGCACCATATCGGCGGGCGTCGCCGGGCTGTCCGCCAAGCTCATGCAGAGCGTGTTTCTGGCGCCTTTGGGCTGGATGCTCAACATCTTGCTTTTCGGCAGGAAATTCGCGCCGTTCCTCTGCCAGCGCTACACGTTGACCAATCGCCGATTGATGATCCAGCCGCGGCTGGAAGCCCGCTCCGACGCACGAGGTCGCCCTCAAGGACATCGACGATGTTCGCTTGATCGCCGACAGTTACGATGCCTTTTATCGCTCCGGCGATCTGCACGTGATGTCCGGCGGCAAGGAAGTGTTGAAGCTGGTCGGCGTGCCGGAGCCGGAATCGTTTCGACAGGCCATCGTCAACGCCGTCAAGGCATGGGGCGGAGCCGGGCAAGCTCAAAGGGCCGTTCGTGCCCGCCAGCGCACCATCGCCTCATAGCAGCGAGGCCATCAAGGCCGCCCGGACGCCGAGTAGCGAGGCCATCAAGCCCGCCCGGATCAGATCAAACCGGCGCATTGGTTCCCGTTGAAATACCCGCGACGCGTACAGGGAGGTGCGTCGATGAAGCGTCTCGTTCTTCTGTTCGGCGTCTGCACCGTGGTGAGCGCCGGCGCGGCGGGTTGGCTGTGGCTGCGGCCTCCCAATC
The DNA here is from genome assembly GCA_963835245.1 of uncultured Planctomycetota bacterium. Taxonomy (GTDB): domain Bacteria; phylum Planctomycetota; class Planctomycetia; order Gemmatales; family Gemmataceae; genus JAJPHU01. The sequence continues at coordinate 2,045,327 of CAWIEZ010000004.1, read as the reverse complement.
AGGAACGCGCCCTGGCACGCATCCAACAGTTGGGCGGCCGGGTTCACGTCGAGGAATCCGCGCCCGGATCGGCCGGTGACGCGGATCGATCTCAAGGACTGCCCCGCCGAGCGACAACGATCTCGACTACTTGAGCGCTTTCCCCCACCTTCATTATCTGATATTGACCGGCACGCGCATCAGCGGCGAGGGACTGAAACGCTTGGCGGACCTGAAACAGCTGCACGGCACTCGCTCTCAGCGGGCCGGCGGCGGGCGGCGAGGGTTTGCGGCACCTCGTCGCGTATGAGCCGACTCCGCGAACTGCGGCTGGAGACACACCGCATTCACGGACGCCGGCTTTGACGCATCTGAGCCGTCTGATCGCCCTGGAATCGCTGGAGTTGGCGGACGTGCCGCTCCGCGACGAGGATCTGCCGCGGCTGACGGGCCTGCTCAATCTGCAACGGCTGAGCTTGCACGGCACCGCCATCACCAATGCGGGACTTTCGCGCTATCTGGCCAGCTGCACGGCCTGGAGGAATTAAGCCTGTCCTCGCCGTGCATCGGCGATGCGGGTATGATCCATTTGCAAGAACTGAAAAATCTCCAAGAGTTGAGCCTTGCGGACACCGCTGTCAGCGATGCCGGCCTGGTGCATTTGAAAGCATTGACGCAGCTGCGCGAAGTTGGACCTGAGCAACACGCGCGATCAGCGCGGCGGGCCTGGCGGAGTTGCGCCAGGCGCTGCCGGACGCGTTCATCTATCGCACCTCGGAAAAATGAGGCGAGCAAAAACATGAGCGACGCGACGACCACCGAACTGCTGGCAACTGAATCAACGCCTGCTCGACAGCATCACGCAGGGCGACTGGGCGACCTATCAGGATCTGTGCGATCCTTCGCTGACCGTCGCTGGAGCCGGAATCGCTGGGCCATCTCGTCGAGGGCATGGCGTTTCACCGCTATTACTTCGATCTCGGCGGCATCCGCGGCCGGCATCAGACGACCATGTGCAATCCGCATGTCCGCATCATGGGCGATGTGGCGGTGATCGCCTACATGCGGCTGGTGCAGCGCATCGGGCCGGACGGCAATGCGCTGACGGTCGGCAACGCCGAGACGCGCGTCTGGCAGCGCCGCGATGGCCGCTGGCGGCATGTGCATTTCCATCGCTCAATGCTGATTCCGATGTCGAGTTGAGTAGTGTATATATTGCCTTGCTGCATCTATCTTCCCGGCGGGCGGCTTTGTCCATCCGCGGTTTCCGTTACTTTTTTCAAGGAGTCACTCCGATGAAGGGATGGATTTTGCTTGGCGGCCTTCTGGTCGCGCTCGTTGCCATTCTTGGCCTAACGGTGGAGAGAAATTGGGCAGAGGAAGAGAAGGAGTTGAAAGCCGACCTCCGCAAGATGCAGGGGAAATGGGAGTACACCTTCAAGGACGAACAGGGGGAAGTGCAAATTCGGAAAGTGAAAGAAATCAAAGACGAAACGGAGACGGTGACTTGGTATCTGCCGGATGGGAAAGTTTATCAGGTCAATCGGGTAGACATCAAACTGGAAATGAAGGGCAAAGACCGGCTCCTCATTTATTCTAACTGGAAATACTTGGAGGGGCCCGAAAAAGGGAAAGAAATTCAGGGAAAACTCGGCTCTTACGTCTACAAAATTGAGGGAGACGCCTTTACGGAAGTTCTCGAAACAGGCGAGGGAGAGATCCAGTGGAAGCGCATGAAGGAGAAGAAACGGGACTGAACCCAGAGAAGAACTGTATCAGGTAACTGCACCGGCGGTGCCGCGCTCACTCGTCGCCGCGCTCCACGTCAGGCACTTCCAGCACGAAATCCGGTCCATAGGCCAGCGACGGTGTTTGATACCCCGCCGGCGCATCGCCGGCCAGCACGCGCGTCAGCGCCGCCAGCGCCGTCAGCATCGTGAACGTGTATCCCTCCGGTCCTCGCAGACGCGCCGCCATCCGCCGACCCGCGCCATCGTCCACTTCGCCCCACAAATAGGTTCGTCCCTTGGCGCGTTCCTCGTCGCTTGGTCCCGGCGGTCCCGCCTGAATGCGGCGTTTGAGGAAGTTCTGCACCAGCGACGACCGCAACGCCCAGCCGAGATGACGGCTCAAACGCATCAGACGGAGTTGCCGCCGCGATACGGCCGTATACACGTCGATGTCGCCGATGCCGGTGCTGCGATACGCCGTGGATACGTCGCCCCAGGGGATGGTGACGGCCAGTGTCGGTCCCTGGCCGAAATCGATGTCGCGCGTCCGCCATGCCGCCGGCACGCTCGTCAGCGCACCGCCGCGCCGAACGACGCCGCCGCTGGGCAAATTCTCTACGATGGTAGTCGCCGTGCCGCGCGAGAAGCGGCCAATGCCGTGAAAAGCTAGGCTCAAGTGCTTCGCTGTCGGCAAACGCCGGTGCAGATGGGCGGCCAAACAGTCCGATGGCACTACGTCGAAACCGGCGCCGGGTAAAAGCAGAATGCCGGCCGCCATCGCCTCGCTGTCGCGGGCGGCGAGTTTCTCGAAGACGCTGATTTCGCCGGTTATGTCCAGATAGTGAACGCGCGCTTCCAGGCAGGCATCGACCATCGGCTCGGCCGTGTGTGCGAACGGGCCAGCACAGTGCAGCACGACCGGAACGCCCTCTAAGCCGGCGCGCGTCGCCGCCGCGTCGTCCAGCGAAAAGATGCGCTGCTCCAGTCCCAGTTCACGAGCCAGTGTGCCGACGGACTCGGCGTTTCGCCCGGCCAAGATCGGACGCAGACCGCGAACCACCGCCTCCCGCGCGATTAACCGGCCCGTGTAGCCGTTGCCGCCATAGAGCAGAAACGTAGACATGGCAGCCTCCGCCGCTCTCCCGGTCGTTGCCGTCCTCGCCCCTCGCCTATCATACCGAGTTTTCCGAGCCACGACCGTTAGGGAGCGGTTGTTGCCCCGCTCCCTAACGGCCGTGGCTGGGACGGCGGACTATTCCCAATCAATCGGCGTCACCCACAGGTACACGGGATGTTCCATGCCCGTCTCGTCCGAGTGGACCATGATTTTTTTGACCGGCCTGGCTCCCTTGATGCTGAACTGGTGCGAGACGATGCGCGTGCCCGGTGGAAGTCTATCGAACTGCGGCCTCAGTTGATCGTTCACCCCCGGCTTGAGATAGAAAGTGATGACGGTGGCGGGAGTCAGCTTTTGTTTGAAGATGTCGCCCCGCACCACGCGGACCTTGCTCTCCAGTCCGGCGGCGCGAATCGCCTGACGAGAACATTCGACCAATTCCGGGTCGATCTCGATGCCGACGGCCCTGGCTCCCCGCTCGCGGGCGGCGGCGAGGACGATGCGGCCATCGCCGGAGCCGAGGTCGTAGACGGTGTCCTTATCGGTGACTTCCGCCAGTTCCAGCATGGCGGCGACTACTTCGGACGGCGTGACGAGGAACGGCACGTCGGGAGTGCGAAAATCCGCAAGAAAGTTGAGAGCCGGCCACCACGCTGCCGCCGCGGCAAGCACAATCAGCAGCGGCCAATACCGGCGAATAAGAGCCGACAGTCGCATTGCTGTTTCCTTTCTACGTTGCAGCATTGTTGTCCCCTTTCTACGCTGCTTGTGAAACTTCCGGAAATTCAACCTTATTATAAAAATCGACGGAAACATACCACAAGGGAGCCTAGGCCGTATCGTCCTTGTAGTCGATGAATATACGGAGACTCCGCGTGATGCGGCCTACGGACCTCGCAACGATTCCGCCAACGAGGTAAACTGGACTTGTGAACACCAGTCCGAGAGGCCCGCATCCGGGAGTCGTCCGTGACGCAGACCATGCAACGCGATCTGTTTACCCCCGAAACGACGGCATCCAAGCAGACGGCTAGCTTGTTCGCCGATGTCGTCTTCGATCGGCCGCTCGATCACGCTTTCACCTACGCCGTGGGTCCGGCTCTGCGCGAGCGTATCGCCGTCGGCAAGCGCGTCCGCGCCCCGTTCGGTCGCGGCGACAAAGCGACCATCGGTTATTGCGTGCGTCTGGGTGACACGCCGCCGGAACGGGCGGTCAAGGAACTTGTCGATGTCCTCGATGAGGAAGCGCTCTTGACCGATAATCTGCTGCGCTTGACGCGCTGGATGGCGGATTATTACCTGTGCGGCTGGGGTCAAGTTCTTAACGCCGTGGTGCCGGCTGGAGCGCGCGACAAGGCCGGCACACGCACCCTCACTTTTATCGAAGCGGTGCCGGAAGCGGAGTTGAGTGAAGTGCACCAGCGAACTGACGGCGAAACAGACGGCGGTGCTGGAATTGTTGCGCAAGGCCGGCAAGGCCGTCGAGCAGCGACAATTGACACGGCAGGCCAAGTGCGGACCGGGTCCGGTCGAGGCACTCGTTCTCAAAGGGCTGGCGCGGCGCGTGGCGCGGCGCGTCGATCGCTTCGTCGAAAGTACGGCGGAAGAGGAGACGCCCCATGGGCCGGTCGTACTCAACCACGATCAACTCGACGTGTGGAACAAATTGGAGCCGGCTTTGAAACAGGGCGGTTTCCAAGCGTTTCTACTGCACGGCGTCACGGGCAGCGGCAAAACGGAGATTTATCTGCGTGCCATCGAGGAAATTATTAGCCAAGGCAAAGAAGCACTGGTGATGGTGCCGGAGATCAGCCTGACGCCGCAGACGATCCAGCGTTTTCGCGGTCGTTGCGGCGAAGTGGCTGTGCTGCACAGCCATCTCGGCAACGCCGAGCGCGGCGGACATTGGCGGCGCGTGGCGGCCGGACTGGCGCAGGTCATCGTCGGCGCTCGCAGCGCCGTTTTCGCTCCGGCCAAGCGCCTCGGACTCATCGTCATCGATGAAGAGCATGAAAATACGTTCAAGCAGGAAACCACGCCGCGCTATCACGGCCGCGACGTGGCCGTCATGCGGGCGCGGCTGGAAAACATCCCCATCCTTCTCGGCTCGGCGACGCCGTCGCTGGAAAGTTGGCACAACGCCCAGCGCGGCCAATACACGCTGTTGAGCTTGCCGCAGCGCGTACTGGAACGACCACTACCGCAAGTCGGATTGATCGACCTGCGCCATGAGCCACCCAAGCGCGGCCGGCCGTTGGCCATCAGCGACGGACTCGAACACGCCATGCGCCTGGCCCTCAAAGACGGCGGACAGGTGATGCTGCTACTCAACCGCCGCGGTTTTTCGACGCACGTGCATTGCCCCTCGTGCGGCCACGTCGAATCGTGCCGCTTTTGCGATTTGGCGCTGACGTATCACAAAGAGCGCGACATTATGCTGTGCCATTACTGCGGCTTCGAGCAGGAGCCGCAGCGCAATTGTCCCCTCTGCGGCCAAGCGGCGGTGCGCTATCAGGGACTCGGCACGGAGAAATTACAGGTCGAGATCGAAGAGCGCTTTCCTAGTTCCATTGTGCGGCGCATGGACAGCGACACGATGCGCAAACCCGGCAGTCATGCCCGCGTCCTCACCGCTTTTCGCAAGGGTCTGTTTCACATCCTGCTCGGCACGCAGATGATCGCCAAGGGACTGGATTTTCCGAATGTGACACTAGTAGGGGTCGTCAACGCCGACGTGGGGCTGCACATACCGGACTTCCGTTCGGCGGAGCGGACATTTCAATTGTTGTCGCAGGTGGCGGGACGGACGGGGCGCGGACCGCGCGGAGGGCGTGTGCTTGTGCAGACGTTCACGCCGGAGCATCCGTGCATCGCTCTGGCGGCGACGCACGATTATGCCGGCTTCGTGGCGGCGGAGATGGCCCATCGCCGCCAGCACAATTATCCGCCTTATCAGCGGTTAGCACGCATCATCGTCCGCAGCCGCGATCAACAAGCGGCGTCGGCGTTCGCCGATCAACTCGCCGACGCCTTCCAGCGAACACTGCAAACGCTGGCCGCCCAGACGCCGCCGGAAGTGCGCGTGCTGGGACCGGCGGAGGCGCCGGTGTTCCGTTTGAAGGGATATTATCGCTTCCATTTTCAGCTGCAATCGCCCAGTCCCGGCGTGCTGCATCAAGTGCTGCGAGCGGTGTTGCCGCCGCAGCGTCCGCCGGCCGGCGTGGAATTTACGCTCGATGTCGATCCCTTCAACATGCTGTGAGCCTTTATTTGCCCGCCCGCCGCGCCAGCAAGGGAACATCAAGAAAAGGTTTTATCTTCCGTGGATGAAATCGTGTTGTAGTGTTCTTATGAGGATGGAAGAAACGCTGGAATACTCCAGGGGACCATCGTGATGCGACGCGAATTTGGCATCGGTGCGGCGGGTCTATCTCTGGCAATCGTGGCGCTGATCGTCCCTTGTAGCTGGGGACAATTTCCTATGGGCATGGGCTTTCGCGGTCCTGGAGCCGCCGGCGGCTTTGGCTACGGCGGCGGCTATCCAATCGGCCAACCGTCGGCAGCGACGATGGGTGCCGCAGGTGCCGCCGGAGTTGCCGGCGGCTACGGCGGTTACTCTCCCTACGTCGGCGTGTTCGCGCCCTATCAGAGCGGCTACGGCGGCACGTCCGCTGCCGCCATCGCCTCCGTGCCAAGCGCTGCTTATCTCAACCTCGGCAACATCAGCTACACCACCGAATCGCCGCTGCCGATTTACGGCCCGCGCATGCCCTACGCTCCGTTGCCGCCGCCCACGCCGTTGACGGCGCTGCTCAAGGTGACGGTGCCGCTCGACGCCGAGGTGTGGCTGGAGGGCCAGAGGATGTATAGCACCGGCGCGCAACGGCACTACCGTTCGCCGCCGCTCAATCCCGCCAAGGGCTACATCTACGAGGTGCGCGCACGTTGGTTGTTCGATGGCAAACCCATCGAGGACGTTCGCCGCGTCGCCATCCGCGCCGGCGCCGTCGCTCTGGTCGATTTTACGCATCTCGATCCGCTCGTGCCGCGTCCCTCGCTGCCGGTGGAGACGCCGAAGCCGCCCGCCAAAACGAGCGATACGCCGAGCGCCGACAAACCCGCTGGTTGACACGGCTTTACAACGCATTCTTGTTTTTGGTCCAAGCTGTTTCCAACCGTCGCAAGGCGACCGCGACTTCGGCGACGAAGTTGCCGGAAAGACGACGGATGGGCGCGTAAACTTCTCCCACGCTACAATAGCGGCGATTAAGCGAATGAGAGGAGAATGAACATGGCTACGGTCGCGGCTCCGATGACGGCGGAAGAATTGCTTGCCCTGCCCGATGACGGCATGGAACGCTGGCTCATCGCCGGAGAACTGAGAGAACGTCCCATGACGGTTCGCAATCGCTTTCACAGCCGGACGATGATCTGTGTCGGAACGGAACTCGAACTGTGGCGTCGCCAACAGCCGCCGCCGCGCGGCCAGGTACTCGGTGGCGAAGCGGGCGTTCGCTTGAGCCGCGATCCCGAAACAATGGTCGGCGTCGATGTCGTGTACGTTTCCGCCGATGTCATCGTTCGGCAGACACAAGAAACGACGCTGATCGACGGTGTGCCGACGTTGGCCGTCGAAATCCTCTCGCCCAAGGACACCATTGAAGAGATCCACGAAAAAGTGATGGTGTACCAGTCGGCGGGAGTGCCGTTGGTCTGGGTACTCAATCCCTACAGCCGCATGGTGACAGTACATCGGCCGGACGCTGAGCCGGAATCCTTCAACATTCATCAGGAACTATCCGGCGAACCGCACCTACCGGGATTTCGCATTCCAGTAATCCGACTGTTTGAGTGAACATCGTCGATTCAGCCACGTTCGGCCAATGGTTTGACGCTTCGCGCCTCCGGGCCAATATAGCGGCCGCGCGGTCGGATCAAACGATTGTGTTCTTGTTGCTCCATGAAATGCGCGCTCCAGCCGGCCACGCGCGACATGACGAAAATCGGCGTGTACAACGGGATTTCCAACCCCAGTGCGTGAAAGAGCCGGCCGGCCGGCCAGTCGAGATTGGCAAAAAGGTGTTTCTCGGCGGCGAGGATGCGCTCGATGATTTCGGCTGCTTCTTCCCACTGTAACGAACCGGCCGCCTCCGCCGCCCGCCGCGCGTAGGTCTTCAAAATGCCGGCGCGCACGTCTCCCGCCTTATAGATGCGATGGCCGAATCCCATGATGCGCTCCTTGCGGGTCAGCGCCTCGCGCACCCATTTCTCGGCATTGGCCGGGCCGCCCGTCTGTTGCAACAATTCCATAACCTTCTCGTTCGCTCCGCCATGTAGCCGGCCCTTGAGCGCGCCGATGGCGGCGACGAGACTCGAATGCAGATCCGATTCCGTCGAGCAAACCACGCGCGCCGTAAACGTCGAAGCGTTAAATTCATGCTCGGCGTAGAGAATCAGCGCTACGTCGAAGGCGCGAGCGGCGGCGGCGCTCGGCTCCTGGCCGCGCAGCATGTACAAAAAGTTGGCGGCATGCCCCAGGTCCGGACGCGCCGCGATCGGCGGCTGTCCCTTGCTGATGCGATGATACACGGCGATGGCAACGGGGATTTGCCCCAACAACCGCTCGGCCTTTTGCAGATTGGCCGCGCGCGATGAATCGGACGTATCGGCATCGAAGTGGGCCAGGATGCTGACCGCGCTGCGCAGCACGTCCATCGACAGTGTTTCGCGCGGAAGCGCACCGAGCAGGTTAATCAACGGCCCCGGCAGGCAACGCGCCGCGGCGATGCGCTTTTGAAAGTCGGCGAGTTGCTGCACGGACGGCAGTTCGCCGTGCAGCAGCAGGTAGGCGACCTCATCGAAGGTCGTCTTTTCGGCCAGTTCCGTCACCGGATAGCCGCGGTAGCGCAGACCGTCGGCGACCGTGGAGATAGCCGTCTCGCCGGCGATCACGCCTTCCAGACCCGGCGAATAAATCTCGCTCGTCGTCATCACTCGCCCTTTCCAATAATTCTCACCACGGAATACACGGAAAACACGGAAAAAAGAAAACCAATTGTATTTTCCGTGTTTTCCGTGTATTCCGTGGTGAAATTTTAGCCGAAATACGATCGATCGCGCTCCTCGTAGCCAGCATAATCCAGCAGTTCATACAATTCCGCCCGCGTCAGCATTCGTCCCAACTGATCGCGTTGATGTCCCTTGGCGAGAATGTCCGCCAACGCCGTCCGTGCCGCATGCAAGGCCACGCGCAAAGTGGTCACGGGATAGAGGACCAACCGATAGCCCAGCTCGGCCAGATTCGGCGAAGTCGAGGCTGGGACTGCGGCCGAACTCGGTCATGTTGGCCAACAGCGGCACCGGCGCCAGTGCCCGCGCGAAGGCGGCGAACTCGTCGCGGCTCTCCAGCGCTTCGGGAAAGATGGCGTCCGCACCTGCCGCGACGTACAGACGCGCCCGCCGCACCGCCTCGTCGAAACCGGAAACGCCGCGCGCGTCGGTGCGAGCGATGACGACAAAATCGGCATCGTGCCGAGCGGATACCGCCGCACGCACCTTGGCCGCCATGTCCTCTGCTGGCACGAGTTGCTTGCCGGAGAGATGACCGCAACGCTTGGGCATGCTGCTGATCTTCCAGATGAATCCCTGCCGCACCGGCATCCTCGAACAGCCGCACCGTTCGCTCGACGTTGAGCGCTTCGCCGAAGCCAGTATCGGCATCGCACAGCACAGGCAAAGTCGTCGCCGCCGTGATGCTTCGCGCCGCCTCGACGAACTCGGTCAGCGTCGCCAGACCGACATCCGGCAGCGCCAGCGACGCCGACAGCGCCGCGCCGGAAAGATACACGGCCTGGAAACCGAGACGTTCCGCCATCCGTGCTACCAGCGCGTTGAACACGCCCGGCACGGCGATCGGCGCCGCCGCTCCAGGCGGCGCGCAGTCGTCGGCCGGGCGATGGCGTGCCTTGGGGTGCGTTCGTCATGGGCATCCCTCCGTGTAGGTGACGTTGTTTATTCTCCGAGGCAAGTTACCATTGACAAGTGCCGTCAATCCGCCGTAGGTCAGGCTTTCCAGCCTGACGCTCCGGAGCGTCAGGCTGGAAAGCCTGACCTACGGCGGATTGACGCGGAGGAGCCCTCATGAACGATGCCAAACCTCAGCGGTGCGGTAGTTCGGTGCTGCTGACTGCCAGCGCCATCCTGTTCGGTCTGTTCGCCGTGCAGATCGCCTATCAGATCTATCACGCCAATCACATTCGCCTGGAGGTGGATGCGGATCTTAGCGCCGAATTGGCGGACGCGGTTTTCGTCGAAGACGAGCCGGCATCCGCCGGCTGGCCGCAATGGCGCGGATCGAACCGCGACGGACGGGTTCACATGCCCGACCTTCTAACCAAATGGCCGAAAGAGGGGCCGCCGCTGCTATGGCAGAAACCCATCGGTCTGGGCTATTCCTCGTTCGCCATCAAGGAGAGTCGCTTTTACTCGCTTTTTCAGCAGGGAGACAAAGAGGTCGTCGCCTGCTGGCGCGTTGCCGACGGCGCGGAAGTGTGGCGCTACCCCTACGTCTGCACCGCCGACGTGAAGGATTATCCGGGACCGCGCTCGACGCCGACGCTAGACGGCGACCGTCTCTACAGTGTCGGCAGCGACGGCAAGCTACTCTGCCTCAACGCCGCCACCGGCTCGCTCCACTGGCAAAAAGATCTGCTCGATGAGTTTCGTGCCACGGCACCGAGATGGGGCGTCGCCTTCTCGCCGTTGATCGACGGCGATCTGCTGTTTGCCAGTCCCGGCGGCCGCAGACGGCAATTCCCTCGCCGCGTTCAACAAGATCAGCGGCGAATTGGTGTGGAAACGACTCGACGACCCGGCGGGCTATAGTTCGCCTGTCGCTGTCACCATCGCCGGCACTCGGCAGATCCTCTTTTTCATGGGCCAAAGCCTCGTCGCCGTGCGGGCGCAGGACGGCGAACTGTGCTGGCGTTACCCGTGGACGACCAGTTTCGACGTCAACGCCGCCACGCCGCTGACCTTTGCGGCGCGACGGGGGGATCAAATTCTCCATTACGTATTCATTTCCTCCGGTTATGGCCGAGGTTGCGCTCTGCTGAAAATCGCGGCGACGGGCGGCGGCTTCGAGGCGAAGAGAGTTTACAGCGGCAAGCAGATGTGCAGCCATTTCGCCAGCCCCGTCCGCCGCGGCGAGTATCTCTACGGCATCGACAATGCGCTGTTGATTTGCCTGAGCCTGCGCAACGGCAAGGTGATGTGGACGCGCTCCGGCATCAACAAGGGATCGTTGCTGCGCGTCAACGATTTCCTGCTCGTCCTGGGCGAAGAGGGCAAGCTCTTGCTGCTCGACGCCAGCCCGGAAAGACACGTTCCGAAGGCGGAAGCGCGGCCGTTTCGCGGCGGCCGCTGTTGGACCATGCCCGTTCTCGCCGACGGCCGGCTGTTTCTCCGCGATGAACGGCAAATGAAGTGCTTCGATCTACGCAAGCAATCGGTGCCGAGTGAGGAGGAGCGCTCGCGTGGCCGCTGAAACGCCATCGATTCCACAAGCGAGTTGGCCGGTGACGCCAAGCCGAGTCTGGCGCGCTGTCCGCAAGTACCTCAACATCTTCCGCGTCTCGCTCATCGAGCGCACCGCCTATCGCGGCGATTTTCTGCTCGGCACCATCCTGCGGTTCTTTCCCGTCATCACGACAATCCTACTGTGGAAGGCTGTTTTCGCTGGGACCGAGCAACATCGCATCGCCGGCTTCAGCGAGCATCGCATGATCGCCTATTTGCTGCTCATCCACATTAGCCGCATGTTTTCCAGCATGCCGGGTCTATCGGGAACGATCGCGCGCGACATCCGCGAAGGCACCCTCAAGAAATACCTCCTGCAACCGCTGGACATGATCGGCTATTTATTGTCGTATCGGGCGGCGCACAAGGTCGCCTACATCACCACGTCAGCCGGGCCGTATGCCGGCCTGTTTCTGCTCTGTTCCGGCTACTTCGTCGGTCTGTGGCCGGACGCCCTGACGCTGTTGGCCTACATCGCCTCACTGCTGTTGGCCTTCGTCATCGGCTTCTTCTTCGAGACGGCGATGGGCATGGCCGGTTTTTGGTTTTTGGAAGTCACGTCGCTGTTGTGGGTGGTCAACACGGTGAATTACTTCGTCTCCGGCCAAATGTTTCCGCTCGATCTGCTTGGCCCGCCGTGGGACACGATATTGAAATGGCTGCCCTTTCAATATCTGGCGTACTTCCCAGCCGTCATTTTTCTCCGTGAGGTGCAAGGCCGCGCGCTCGTCGAAGGTTTGCTGATGGAATTGGCTTGGGCGGTGGTCCTCATCGTCTTATCGCGTTGGCTGTTCGCGCGCGGCTTGCGGCGCTACAGCGCCTACGGAGGCTGAGCGGCATGATTCGTTACTTGCGTCTGTTTGCCGCTTTCGCTCGTTTCGGTTTGGCGACCGAGATGGCGTTTCGCGCCAATTTTCTCGTGAAACTACTCGTCGAAGTACTCTGGTTTGGGATATTACTCATCTTTTACTGGAAATTATTCGAGAATACGGCGAGCATCGCCGGCTGGAGCCGCAGCGAGTATTTCTTTTTCGTCGGCTGTCATTACGCGCTGGCCGGCATGGTCGAAACGCTCTTTCTGACCAACTGCACCGAGTTCGCCGAACTGGTGCGTTCGGGCAATCTCGATATGTATCTACTCAAACCAGTGGACGAGCAATTTTTGGTTAGCTGCCGCTGGATCGATTGGTCCACGCTGCCCAACGTCGGGCAAGGAATCATCATCATGGCGATCGCGCTGGCCGCTATGGGCTGGACCTTCGACCCGCTGCGTTTTGGTCTATTTCTGCTGATGTTCCTCTGCGGCTGCGCGTTGGCGTACAGTTTTCTGTTGATGCTGTCCTGCACCGCTGTATGGTTTGTGCGCAATCAGAGCTTGATGGAAATGTGGTGGCTGTTCACGACGCTGATGCGCTATCCGCGCGCCATTTATAAGGGGCCGTGGGCCGAGCCGTTCGGCCGCTTCTTCACGTTCGTCGTTCCCGTACTGATTGTCGTCAACGTGCCGGCGGACACGATGGTCAAGACCTTTGATCCGCGCTTCATCGTCTGGATGATGACGGCGGCGTTGGCGATGCTCGTCATCAGCCGGCGTTTCTTTCGCCGCGCTTTGCAATCCTATCGCAGTGCCAGTAGTTGAGTATTTCGTTTAGCCGCGACCCGAAGGGGAGCGCGAAGCCCGCGCTCCCCTTCGGGTCGCGGCTAAACAGCGGGCGGTTGAATGCCCGATGGCGATGAAGAGGAATCATTTTTGGGGAAAAGGCCGCTGTTAGGCATCAATTCCAGTTCCTCCGGCAGAACAAGAGATTCCTCTTTGACGGCCGGCGAAGGCGGCATGGACGGACGAAGCGGGAGAGCAGGAGCGGCACCATCCGCTCCCGGTTCGTCCAGCGCCACAGGCTCGTCGCAGGATTCGAGCAATTCGTCCTCGACTCCCCCTAGCGGCGACGGCTCGCGAACCATCTGCTTGCGCGGCGCGTCTTCACCTCTTGCCCCTTTCGCTGGCGGAGAAATGGGTTGGGAGGAAGGGGCCGGCGGCGCGGCCGGGGCGGGAACGGCATCCCAGGTCACTTTGTAGCGATTATTGCCGATAGTCAGTTCATCGCCGGCCCCGATACGGCCCTCGACGATGCGGATGCCGTTGATGCGGATGCCGTTGGTGCTGCCGAGATCGCGGACGACGAGGTAATCGCTAACTTGGGCGATGCAGCAATGGCGGCGCGAAATTTTCCGCGAGTCGATCTGAATATCGCACTCGGGATGCCGGCCGAGCAGCAAGATCGGCTTATCCAGCAAAATGCTGGGGCCGCTGTCCAGAGCCACGAGCTGCGCAGGCATGATTGCTCGCCATTGAATAAAGCAGCGCCGAGAAACATTCGCCGCCCTGAAATTAATATATCATGCGGAAACGCTTCGCAATGCGGAATTCATACTACTCCACGAAGGCCGCAATGTCAGCGGGGAAGAAGATCAGTGCTGGAACAGCAATTCCTTGTGATTGACTAGCGCCCAGAGTATGTCTTCCAGAAGCCGCCGGCGATTTGGCCCTGCCTTGCGGAGTTTCTCGCCCAACAGACGGCTTTCCGCCGCGCTGGGATAGCGGCTGAGGCTGGCCAGGAATAACTCCTCAATGATCTTCTCGTCCGGCCAATCGACGGCGGCAAGGCGCGCGGCGCGGCCGGCCGGATCGCGCAGCAAAGTGTGGACGGTGCGGCCGGCGACGAGGTGAAGAGCCTGACCGAGATTGGTGTCGGAATCGCGCTCGCACTCGCAGGCCATGGCGCGGGCTGGCCGACCAAACGCTTCCAGGAAGGGATGTTTATATTCGCCGTCCGGCAGCGCCGCGGCCGGCGTGCCCGCGGGGAAACCGGGAAACTTCAGCGGCGTCCCCGTCGCCGTGGCGATGGCGTCGAGCAGTTGCTCGGCTTGCAGCAGACGAACTCGTGCATGCGAGAAGTACCGCCCATCGCCACCATTGCTCGCCGTCGGCGTCGAACGAAGCTGATAGGTGCGCGAGAGGACAATCGTGCGAATCAGATATTTGCGGTCGTAATGATGGTTAATGAAGTCCGCCGCCAAAGCGTCGAGCAATTCCTCATTGCAAGGCGGATTGGTGACGCGAAAGTCATCGACCGGCTCGACGATGCCTTGGCCGAATAGGTGATACCAGATGCGATTGACGGCGTTGCGCGCGAAGAAGGGATTGTCCGCGGCGGTCAGCCAGCGTGCCACCACCTCGCGCCGGTCGTCGCGCGGTCCCAGAGAGGCGACGGCGCCGCCGAGGAAACGCGGCGGCACAACGCCGCCCGTTCGCGGATGCAGCACTTCTCCACTGCGGGCCTCGTAGACCGTCTCTTCCTTATCGTAAATCTGTACGAAAAAGGGGCCGTCGCGATAACGGACGCGCGCGAAGAACGCGGCCAAGCCGTAATAGTCGTCCTGCGTCCAGCGTTCGCCGGGATGATTGTGGCAGCGCGCAGCCGATGCGCACGCCGAGAAACAGCTGAGCGACCTCCTCAGCCCGCACGCGCGGATCGCGCAATCGGCGATAGAAACCCGCCGGCGGATGGCTGTAATTGCCGCCTCGTCCGGTGAGAATGGCGCGGGCCAATTCGTCCTCCGGCATATTGGCGAGCATGGCCTGACGAATCCATCCGTGATAGGCGTGGGCGCCGATCTTGCCGACAAAGCGCTGATTGCAACCGAGTCGATCCGTCCATTTCAGCGCCCACCAATCGGCGAACTCCGGCCGCTCCAGCAGCGCATCGATCACCTTGCGGCGCTTGCCGGCCTCGCGGTCGGCGAGAAAACGACGCACTTCGTCCGGCGCCGGCAATTTGCCGAGGACATCGAGATAAACGCGGCGCAAAAACTCGCTGTCATCGCATAAGGGAGACGGTTGGAGACGTAGCAGCCGCAGCTTGGCGAAGACGTGCTGATCGATGTAATTGTGTTCGGGCGGCGCGTGCCAGACGAAACCGGGAGCGGCGTCGCGGAAAAGCAGACGAGCCGTGGCCATCTGTCCCAGGTACTCCGCGGCGACCGCCGCCTCGCCGGCTTGCCGTTTTTCCGCCAATCCATCCGCATTGACGGCGGCGATGGTCTCATCGTTGACACTGAAGCGCGTCAAATGCGTGACTTCGCCCTGGGAGCCATCGCCGTAGTGGGCGACGGCGCGAAGTTGCTGGTGCGTCGCCGGTTCATCGAGGACAATGCGGGGAGGGATTACCTCCAGACGCGCGATCGGGATGGCGGCGGCGAAATCGTCGCGGGCGCCCTCGGCGATCCAGCGGCGGAGCAGGTTGTATTGGAGACTGCCGGGAGTCAGGCGTTGGCCGCCTTCGTGGGGAACCTGACCGGCGGCTTTGCGGAGAAGGAGACTGGCGGCCGGCTCCAGACGATCGAGCCGCCGTGCCTGGACTTCGCGCGTCAGGCTAACGATGTCGAGAGCCGGATCGTAGC
Source organism: uncultured Planctomycetota bacterium (assembly GCA_963835245.1). Lineage (GTDB taxonomy): Bacteria > Planctomycetota > Planctomycetia > Gemmatales > Gemmataceae > JAJPHU01. The sequence goes on along the minus strand of CAWIEZ010000004.1, from coordinate 2,029,463 downwards.
CGCGCAGGCTCAGGCGGAAACCGTTTTTGCCGCTCGGCGTACCGTGGCAAGCGCCGGCGTTGCAGCCGGCGCGCGTCAAGATCGGCTCCACTTCGTGCCGGAAGCTGACCGGCGCCGATTTGTCCGCAGCGCCGGCCGCGTTCGTGGAGACGACCGCCAGCAGAGCAAAACAAGACGCCAAGCCGAGTGAGCCGTGGCGGAGCGAGGATCGAACCATACGCGGACTCCCAGGGAGCGAAGGGGTAGGTTTACAACCTACCCTACGAAGCGTCATCGTAACGCGCCGCCAAGGAATGCACAACTCACTTGCGGCTCTTGCATATTTCGCTTGACAGAAAAGCGCCGGAGAATTGAATTGAAGGTGGGAGGTTACGCTCTCGAACTGTAAGGAAGTGCCTATCATGGCGGCGAAAAAAATCCTCATGCTGGTCGGCGATTACGTGGAAGATTATGAGGTCATGGTGCCCTTCCAGGCGTTGCTGATGGTTGGACACACGGTTCATGCGGTTTGTCCGGATCGAACGGCGGGGCAGACAGTACGGACGGCGATTCACGATTTTGAGGGCGATCAAACCTACAGCGAGAAGCGCGGCCACAATTTCACGCTCAACGCCACGTTCGCCGAAGTCCAGCCGGAAAGCTACGACGCCCTCGTCATACCCGGCGGCCGCGCTCCGGAGTATCTGCGGCTCAATGAGGAAGTGCTGCGTATGGTGCGCCACTTCGCCGAGGTGAAGAAACCCATCGCCGCTATCTGTCACGGCGCTCAGCTGCTCGCCGCTGCGGGCGTCGTCGAGGGCCGTTCCTGCTCGGCCTATCCCGCCGTCGGCCCGGAGGTCAAGAGCGCCGGCGGGCGCTGGGTCGATGTCGGCTTCGAGCGAGCGCATGTGGACGGCAACCTCGTCACCGCCGCCGCTTGGCCGGCGCATCCGCAGTGGTTGTCCCGCTTCCTCAACGTCCTCGGCACGCGCATTGAACCGTGATATATCTTACCCGGCAGCTAACGCAGCCGGTTCGCCGGGCATGGCGAACCGGCTGCATTAGCTGCCGGGTACAAGCTAGCCGCGCTCCTTTTCGGTTCGCAGTTAAATGATCGAGAGATTTTCATGCACATTTGCTTATTCGACATCGACGGAACATTGATCGCCAGCGGCGGCGCGGGCAAAGCCGCTTTGGAAGCGGCCCTGGCCGAAGAGTTCGGCATTCCGCACATCCTCGACAAGCTGCAACTGAGCGGCCGCACCGATCGCGCCATCATCGCCGATCTGTTCCGCTGGCACTTCATCGACGATACGCCGGTAAACCACGAACGGCTGCGCGACGCCTATCTGCGTCACCTGCCGCACTATCTGCACGCCGGTCGCGTGCTGCCCGGCATCGTCGAACTGTTGGCTCATCTCGCCGGCCGTTCCGATGTGGCCATCGGTCTGTTGACCGGCAATGTTCGCGCGGGCGCGAAAGTGAAACTCGGCTTCTTCGGTCTCTACGACTACTTCGCATTCGGTGGTTATGGGGATCATCATCTGGACCGCGATGACGTGGCCCGCGAGGCGCTAGTCGAAGTGCGGCGTCAGTTCAACGGCTCGATTCAGGCCGAACGTATCTGGGTCATCGGCGATACGCCGCTGGACATCCGCTGCGCTCGTTCGATCGGCGCCCGTGCCGTGGCGGTGGCGACCGGCTGGCACAGCTTGGCGGAACTGGCCGAGCATCGACCGGATCTGCTACTGACCGATCTGTCCGATCCAACTCCGCTGTTGTCACGATGGGAGTCACGGCGAGACGGGCGGATGGATTAATCGAAATCCTCGTCACGCAGATATTGTCCCTGGGCCAACTCGTCTGCCGTCTGCTGATTATCGCCGCGCAAGACGGGACCGAGAACGCGGCGCAGCGCGTCGATGCCTGTCTGGGTCAAACCGTTGCGTTCGATGTCGAGCAATTCCAACCGCGACAGGTCGGGGCAGTCGGCTAGGATGCGCGCGCCGGCGTCGGTGATTTCGCCGTGTCGGAGGTCGAGTACCTTGAGCCGTTTAAGGATGCCGGAGGTAACGATCTCCGTGCAGCCGACATCGCCGATATCGGAACGATGCAATTGCAGATGGGTCAAGCTCCGCAAATGCGGCGATTGGAGAATGGCCCGCACACCGGCCAAATTAATGCAAGGAGCCATGAAGGCGCGAGGATGCAGTAAAAGGTGCGTCAGGTTGCTTAGAGCGCTATTGCCGGCCAACACTTCCAAAGGATAGTCGATCCAGTAATAGATTTGCAAGACGCGGAGAGATGACAGATTGCTTAACCCAAAGGGAAGAGGGGCACTATAATGTGCGAACAAGCGCAGTTCTTCAATACGAGGGAACTGCGCAATCAGTTCCGAGAGAAACTGAGATGTCATGGCCACGAGCGATTCATAGGAGTCGTTCACCGCCCGGCCCAGCTGGAACACGCGCAGATTATGTAGAAAAGGCGAAGCCCGCAGCGCTTCAACTAGGCCGTCATCGTATTCGAGAACCAATTCGCGGAGCAGGCGCACCTCAGGCGCTCGGCACAATCGCGATCCCAATTCGATGCGGCGAACACCAGTCGTGCCGCCGCGCAGAGCGAGATAGTCGAGCCAGCCGCGCGCGAAACGGTATTCGGGGTAGGGATCCGACACGTAATGAGGACAGAGAAAATCGTCAGCCAAGATGCCCAGCCATTCGCACTGATGCTTGTGGAGAAGTTCCTTGGCGCGAGCCTGCAATTGTCGCCGCTCTGTCTCACTTCGTTGCGGCTCTTCCAAAGCGAGTTGAAGCTGAATAAATTCGCCGCGCGGATCGCCTTGCTCTTGCAGATAATCGGCGTAGGCGTAATGCGTCGCCACATCGTCGGGGTTCTCGACGAGAGCCGATTCCAGTGCATCGCGGACAGAGCGCATGGCGACATCCCGGAGAATCGCGGGCAACACCCAACTATCGATCAATTTACGCAAAATCATCGCGTCGCCAAACGATTCTTCGCCTACTGTCGGCCCTCGCGCTCCAAGACGAGCAAGAACAATTCGCGCGTCCGCGTCCGGTGTTCCTCCAACTCGGCGAGAAAGCGTCCGCCCGTCTCGTAGCCGAGACGCCGCGCCAGCTTGTCGATTTCTTCCGTTGTTTCGGGCAATTCGTCGAGGGTTCGGTTGTGGACGATGCGCAAACGATTCTGCACGCGCAAGAGGAAATCGTAGGCGGCGGTCAGGGCGGTCTGCTCCGCCGCGCTCAACAGTCCTCCGGCATGCAGCGCCTCCAGCGCCTGCCAAGTGTTCGGCTGCCGCACGGAGGGCAGATCGCGGCCGTACTTGATTTGCAGAAGCTGCACGAGAAATTCGACGTCGGCCAATCCCCCGGGACCGCGCTTGAGATTGGTCGGCGGACGGCTCGCTTGCAGACGTTCGCGCATGGCCTGGATGTCCGCGACGATCTCCGGCCGCCAGCGCAGGCCATAGGCGCCCTCGACGACGGCGGACATCACGTCGCCGCCGAAGGCGGCATCGCCGTGGACGATGCGGCCGCGCGTCAGCGCTTGACGCTCCCACAATTGCGCGCCGCCTTCGGGATGACGCGTGCTGTCCTGCTGCGTGATGAAATAGCGGCGGAACTCGCAGAGCGGAATGACGAGGCTGCCCGATTTGCCGGTCGGCCGCAGCCGCATGTCGATGGCGTACAAGCGGCCCATCGGTCCCTGATAGCTCGTCGCCTTGATGACGTGCTGGGCCAACTCGGTGAAAAAGTGATAATTGTCCGTCAAGTCGAAGCGGTCGAAGCGCGAGGAGCCGGGCGGCGGTTCGGTGCGGCCGTCGCCCTCGTAGACCATCATCAAATCGAGATCGCTGTGATAGTTCATCTCTCGGCCGCCGAGCTTGCCCAGCGCCAGGATGGCAAATCGACTCGGCTGGCCGGCGCGTTCGCCCTCACTCAGAATCGGCACGCCGTAGCGCTTCAAGAGCGGAGCATATTGCCGGCCGCTGATCTGTTCCAGCAGCACCTCGGCCAGATCGCTCAACGCCGCCGTCGTCGCTCGGATGACGTCCTTGTTGAGAATGTCGCGGACGCCGATGCGCAACAGTTCCTTGTCCTGAAAGCTGTGCAAGATCGGCTCCAGATCGGCGGCGCCGCGGCATAGATCGGCCAGTTCACTTCGCAGTTCCTCGCCGCTGCGGGGCTGATTGAGAACTAGGCTGTCGAGCAGTTCGTCGATCATGCCGGGGTTGTTGATGAGGATCTCGGATAGAAACTGACTCCAGGCGCACAGATCGACGTAGAGTTTCAGGCTGGGCGAATTGAAGCTGAACAGTTCCCAGAGTACGGTCTTGGCGCCGAGCGAGTTGGTGACTTTTTCGAGGTTGACTAGGGCCATGTCGGGATCGGGCGTGTCGGCGACGGCGCGAAGCAGCGCAGGCGCGATGCTGGCGAGGAAATGACGGCAGCGGCGCGTGGACAGAAACGGCACCGATTCCTGAGCGAGTTGCACGAGGTTGTGATACGCTCCTTGCACGTCGTGGAAGGGATAACGACCGAGTACGGCGCGGATGGTTTCCGGATCGGGGTTGGTGTCGAGAATCAGATCGGATTCCGGCTCCGACGCGCCGGCTTCGCCGGCGAACGTCTGATGCAGTAAGTGATCGAGAATACGCCTTGTCGGCTCTGTTTTATCCTGATATTCGCGTAGAAAAGCGGCGAGCGGGGTTGCGTCAGCGCCCCGAGGAATTGGCTCGCTCAGGGCGCTGACGCAACCCCGCTCGCCGCTGTCGCAGGCATAGCCCATGCGGAGGGCGAGTTTGCGTAGCTCGTCCTCGCCTTCGGGCAGGCGGTGCGTTTGCAGATCGAAGAGAAGTTGCAAACGATGCTCGACTTTGCGCAGAAAGCGGTAAGCGTCGTCGAGGACGCGGTATTCCTGATCGGTTAGGCAGCCGACTCGTTCGAGAGCCGATAGAGCCAGCAGCGTGTTGCGTTGGCGCACTTGCGGCAGTTCGCCGCCGTTGAGGAGTTGCAAAAACTGGATGGTAAATTCGATGTCGCGGATGCCGCCGTGGCCGGTCTTCACTTCGGTGCCGCTGACGCCGGCCTGGGTGGCTTTCTGTTCGATACGCCGCTTGATCGACTTGATTTCGTTGATCTCGGCGAAAGAAAGATATTTGCGGTAGACAAACGGTTCGATGACGCGCAGGAAGCGCTGGCCCAGCGCGGCATCGCCGGCGACGGGGCGGACCTTGATGAGCGCCTGCCGTTCCCAAGTGCGGCCCATCGCATCGTAGTAGGCCAACGTACTGGCCAGCGAGCGCGCCAGCGGGCCGCGGTGGCCCTCCGGCGCAAACGCAGATCGACGCGGAAAGCGTGGCCGCGATCGGTGTGCGACGACAACAGGCGCACCACCTCGCCGACGATGCGGGCGAAAAATTCATCGTTGCCGATACTGGTGATGCGCTTGCCGCGCGTGGCGCCCTCCTCGGAATAGACGAACATCAAATCGATGTCGCTGGAATAGTTCAACTCTTCGCCGCCGTGTTTGCCGAACGCCAAGACGACACAGCCGACCGGCTCGCCGTCGTCGCTGTGAGGTTGGCCGAAACGCTTGCCGACTTGCGCAGAGCGACACTCAGGGCGGTTTCAATGGCCACGTCGGCGACGTGCGAGATGTCGCGGGTGATCTCTTCAAGCGGACGATCGCGGATAATGTCGTTGCTGCCGATGCGCAGCATCTGTCGCTGACGGAAGCGGCGGAAGACGCGCAGCACGGCCGAGTCTTCGTGGGCGGCATCGATCTCGGCTTGCAGCTGCTCTTGCAGTTCGTCCTTGCTGGGGCTGCGGCGCAGCGGCACGCGCAGCATGTCGAGATAATCGGGATTGAGGCTTAGAAGATCGCTGAAGGTCTGACTGGTGCTGAACAGGTGCAGAAGGATTTCCAGGACGCGCGCGCGGTTCTCCAGGAGAAGGGGGGTCTGAGCGGCGGCGGCGGGGTTAGCGAGAAAGCGTTCGAGGTTGTTCAGCGCCATGTCCGGATCGGGACAGCGCGGCAGCAGTCTTCCCAACGGCGTGCAGAGGTCGCGCAACCCGTCCAGAGAGAGAGCTTCCTCCAGGCCCGTCAAGTTCGCCAGCCGCGTTCGGGATCGCGCAAATGCCAGCTGTGCAACAGCGCGCGTGCCTCGCTGAGAGAATCCACGCAGTTTCGCAGATGTTCTAATTGCATGTTCGAGCCGATGGAGAGGAAACCATGGTCAGGGGAGAGCGAGAGCCACGCCGATGGCGTCCGCAACTTCCTACCTTTCATCGAAGATAACTTGTACTACAGCTTCCGCAACCATTTTATTGGTTGGGGTGTTGATGGCGTCGCTGCACGGGAGGTTCACCAGCGGCGGCGCGCCGCCTCCAGCATGGCAGCCGCCTCTTGCCGCGTTGTCTCGCCGCGCGCCTCGCCGCGCAGCATACTGGCCAATTCTTCGAGCCGTTCGCTTTCCTCCAACAACTGGATCTGCGTGACGGTGCGTTTGCCGCGCCGCGTTTTGCGGATGGTCCAATGATGCCGCGCGTAGCTGGCCGCCTGCGGCAAATGCGTCACGCAAATGACCTGATGCGTCTGGCCCAACGCCGCCAACTTTTCGCCGAGAACGTCGCCGAGCCGGCCGCCGACATTGGCGTCGATCTCGTCGAAAACCAATGTGCCCCGGCGATCGTGTCCGGCCAGCACCGTCTTGAGCGCGAGCATGGTGCGCGATAGTTCACCGCCGGACGCCGCCTTGCGCAAGGGCAGCGCCGGCTCGCCGGGATTGGCCGCCAACATCAGTTCCAGTTGATCGGCGCCCCAGGCCGGCACTTCGGCATGGGCCGGATCGTCGCCCAGCGGATTCGTCTCCAACGCCGCCTCCAGCCGCGCTCCGGCCATGCCGAGATCGGTCAATTGTTTTTGCGTCTCTTTGGCCAGACGATCGGCGATGCGCTGCCGTTGCTTGCTCAACTCCGCCGCCGCCTCGCGCAATTGCCCATACGCCTCCGCCAACTCCGCATCGATGCGTTCCAGATCGTCTTCCTGTTGTTGCAAGCGCGTTTCCTGTTCGTCGAGTCCGATGCGATAGACGATCAGGTCGTCGATAGTACGGCGATACTTGCTCTCCAGCCGGCGGAGAAATTGCAAACGCCGCTCCACCTCGTCGAGCCGTTGCGGGTCCGCCTCCCAGTTTTGGCCGAGATGCCGCAGTGTTGCGGCGAGATCCTGCACTTCGGCGTGCAAGCCTTCCAAGCGGCGAACCACTTCTTCCAGTCCCGGATCGAGCGCCGCCCACGATTGCGCCTCGCGTTGGAGTTTGCCCAAGCGCTCGACAAGCGAACCATCTTCGTCGTACAGTTCGCCGTAAGCGCGCGTGGCGAACTCTTGCAAACTCTGCGCATGCGCCAGCCGTTCTCTTTCGCGCGTCAGCTCGGCGATCTCGCCCGGCTCCAGATTCGCCTCGTCCAGTTCCTCGCGCTCGAAACGCAAAAGCGACAATTCGCGCTGACGCCGCTCGCGCTCCGTCGAGAGAGTATGTTGCCGGCGGCGCAGTTCGCGGACGCGCTCGGCCAAGACGGTATACTTGCGGCGCGGCACGTCGAGATGGCCGAAAGCGTCGAGCAGTTGCAGTTGATACGCCGGATGCAGCAGCGATTCTGTTTCGCGCTGGCCGTGAATATCGACGAGCAGATTGCCGATTTGTTTCAGCGTGGCCAGCACGACGGGCCGGTCGTTGACGTAGGCATGGCTGCGGCCATTGTTATGAAGCCGCCGCGCCAAGATGATCTCGTCCTCGTCGAGCGAGCCGCCGAGAATGTCCTCGATCTCGCGCCGCAACTCCGGCGAGTCCAACTCAAAGCGTCCGGTGACGCGCAACTCGTCGGCGCCGGCGCGGAGCAGATCGGCGGAGCCGCGCTCGCCGAGCAACAGACCGAGCGCGCCAAGCAACAGGGATTTGCCGGCGCCGGTTTCGCCGGTCCAGGCGCAGAAGCCCGCTTGCAGTTCGACGCGCACGTCTTCGATAATCGCCAAGTTTTGCACGGATAATTCACGCAACATCGGCGACGTGGCTCAGTTGGAGACGTTGGCCTGCTGCATGCGCGTCTGCCATTCGTCGAGCAGCCGGCCGATGTCGCGGTAGGAAAAGTCGATGTTGGCCAACTCCGTCGCCAGATCGACGGCCTTGCTCAGCTCGTTGGCCTCGGCGCACCCGGAAGCCAACTCGAAGAGAATCTCCTTGCGCGAATTGGTCTCCCCAGTGGGTAGATTTTTCAGCGCTTCTTCAAGATTGCGCTCCGCCAACCGCCAATTGTTGCGCGCCTTGAAGCATTGGCCGAGCGACAGCAGCGATTGCCAACGATAGCGCGGATCACTGCGCGACGCTTGTAGTTCGCGGATAGCTTCGTCGATCTGTCCGCCGCGCAGCAGACGGACGCCGACTTCATAGCGATGACTCATCTCCGTGGGATAACGGTCGGACTTTTGCCGATGCAGATCCAGTTCGCGCGTGTTGATCTCCTTGCGGAGACGAGTACGCAGACGGCGCAGCTCGGCGTTGTCCGGCTCGACCTTGAGTTTCTCTTCGGTAATGGTCAAGTTGCGTCGGAACGGTTCGATGTCGAGATCGGCCAGTTGCACGCTCAACTCGAAGGAATTGCCGGTCGGTCCCAACCCTTCCTGCAAGACGGCGCGGGCCTTGTCGGCCGCGTCGCCGCGGCGGTAGACGGCGGCCAATTGCAAATAGAGGTACGGACTGGTTGGATCCTCTTTGAGGCGTGCCCGAATCGGCGCGGCCTCGCGTTCGAGACGATCGTTGACCGGCGAAGGAGAACCTTTAGGATCTCCTTGTCTCCTCGTCTCCTTGTCTCCTTGTCTGGAAGGCGGAGGAGGCGTGCCGTCCTCGCGCAGCCAACCGGGTACGGAAGCCTCGGCCGTGCTGTCTTTCCTAGGCCGACCCGGGCGGGGAGCAGGACTCGGCTCGTCCGGCGGATTCTCTTCGGCCGGCTCTTCGCCGGACTTGAGGACGGCGTGATATTGGCCGCGCGCGATGGTGTCGTCGGCGGCGAGGTTCTTGATCTTTTGGTTCGCTTCCGCGTCGCCGGGCTTGACCTTGTGGACCAACTGCCACAGGGCGATGGCCTGCATGAAGTTGCCGCGCTTCTCATAGAGGTGGGCCAAGGCGCGATTGAGGGGGACGTGGAATGCCTGTTTCTGCCGAGCCTGTTCGAGGTTCCAGATGGCCAGGTCGAGCAGGCCCAGCACCTCGGCGGCGTCGGCCATGTCCATCTGGGCGCCCACGTCCCAGGGATTTTTCGTGAGAATGCGTTCGCCGTACTCCAGCACCTTGAGGTAATCGCGGCCGCGCAGGGCATTCTTCATGCGGGCGCGGATCGGCCAATTCATCAATCGGGCAAACAGACTGCCGCGCAGATTGTTGCGATACTTGGCCTTTTCGGTGCGGCGCAGCGCCTGCCGATAGATAAGGTTGCCCGGATCGATCTTGCAGCAATCCAAGAGTAAATGGATGCCGTAATCGTAGTTTCCCGTGACCACGACCTGATTGGCGCGCTCGAACTTCCCCGCCGCGATACGACGGTGTTCGGCATTGACAGGGGGCAGGCTCGACACGTTGGGGTTGGTCATTGGGTTTGTGTAATCGACCGCGGCCGGCGCGCCAGCCGCAACTGCAAACTACCCACCACCACAGCCTACACAGTACCACAGACACCGTGTCCGTCAAGCAGACAATGCCGCGCGCCGGGTGTGCCTGCCGATTTGGGGCGGTCGGCCTGCACCCGGCAGCTAACGCTGCCGGTTCGCCTGCCTCTGGGCGAACCGGCAGCGTTAGCTGCCGGGTGCAGGCCAAAATCAAGCCGATAAATCGTCAAAATGCGGAGCCAGGGCGTCGCGCAGCCGTTGCCGAGCGCGGTGCAGCCGGCTCTTGATGGCGGCCAAGCTCAGCCCCAATCGCTCGGCGATGACGGCGTTCGGCAAACCTTCGACATCGGCAAGCAGAAAGACACTGCGGTAGTTGGCCGGCAGGCCGGCCAAGGCGCGCTCGATCAAAGAGCGTGTCTCCAAGCTGAACAGCCACGCTTCAGGCGCCGACGCGCCGTCCCAACCGGCATCGGGCGCCGCCGTGTCGGCGAGAAGCGTGTCGAACGGATCGCGCGCCGGCGCTCCTCGCGGACGGCGCGTTTGCGCCGGTGCGATAGAGCGGTGTTCACGGTGACGCGATGCAGCCAGGTCGGCAGCGCCGACTCGCCGCGGAAAGTGGGGAGCTTGCGCAGCACTTTCAACAGCACGTCCTGCGTGACATCCTCGGCATCCGCATCACTGCGGACCATGCGCCGCGCTACGTTGTAGACGCGCGGCGCGTAGTCGTGGTAAATCCGCTCCGCCGACAGTGAGACGGGCTCGGTCGAAAGGCAACAAGCATTCTCAGCGGCCGACGCAAGGCCGGCTCCCGTTCGTCCAAGGGCATCCATGTTTCCCCCCTCTCCTCGGAGGGATCATCACTCTCTTGCACTCGTTTCTTCTCTTCACCATAGACGCACACCCCATCGTTAGACAAGAGCGCATGGATGCGGGTTCGAGCCGGAGACGGCATCCGTTTAGCGACGCTTCTGCGAAGCGTCGCTAAACGAATGGGACAATCCTAACGGTTCCGTCCGCCGCCAGGACGGCGAAACTCAAATTTGCCCTCGAATGGTTTGCCCTGCATTTCCTTGAGTTTCGCCTTCTGCTCGGCGGTCAAGACGCCCATCACTTTTTCGTTGGTCGCCTTGCGTATTTCCTGGCGTTTTTTGGCCCCTTCCTCATCGCGTCCCAGTCCCTGCGACTCGTCGCGCGCCTTGGTCTGGATTTCCCGGATCTTGTCCTTCTGCTCCTCGCTGATGTTGAGAGCCTTGGCCACTTCGGGATTGACCAGCGCGAACGCCCCTTGCTGTTGCAAGGAGATTTGCTTGACCCGCTTGAGTTGTCCCGGCTTGAGGATCTCGGCGAGAGCCTTGTCGTTGGCCTTGGCCATCTCCTGCATCTTGGCCCGCCGGTCTTCCTGGCTCAGGTCGCGGAGTCCCTGGAACGATTCGCGCTGTTTGTCCGACAGTTCTTTGACCTTCTGGACCTGATCCTCGGAGAGCTTCAACTCTTCTTGAACCGATTTCTGACCGAGGAGGAAGATGGCGCCTCCGCCGAATCCGCCGCGCTGTCGCTGCTGCTGTGCCATCGCCGCGCCGCAAGCCATCACCACGACGGCCGCCGCCAGAGCGAACTGCATAAATCTCTTCATCGTTGCACCTTTCTCGTAAGACAGACCTCTATCCCATGAAACGGACGCCCTGTCCATCCACAGACAGGCGCTCGCCCGTTTTTGGACTCGATCCTCCGTCAGCCGACTCGAACCGAACGAAGTTGAGTGTAGCGAATGATTCTTAATGGATTGTGAATGCCGAGGATAGTTATACGAGAAACGCGGATTCATTCCATCCCTTCCCGGCGACGAGCCGATACAAGAAGCGCGATACCGCCTGAAGCGCTGGGACCATCCCCAACCGAGAGCAGACCTATGGCGAAACCGACTTACCACTTGGAGAACCCGGATACCGCGGTGTATGTCGGCGATTGCCGTGATGTGCTGAACGCCCTGCCGGAAAAAAGTGTGGACCTCATCTTCGCCGATCCACCCTTCAATTGGGATGTTCCTTACGGCGAATGGGACGATTCCCGGCCGCGGGAAGAGTATCTCGCCTTTACGCACCAGTGGCTCGATGCCTGCTTGCGCAGTTTTGAACGAGCGCGGCTCCCTTTGGGTGAACATCCCTGACGACAGTGCCGCGGAGATTGTCGTCCATTTGAAGCAGCGGGGCATGGCGATGATGAACTGGTGCATCTGGCACTTTCGTTTCGGCCAGCATCGAACCGGCAACTTCATCGTCTCGAAGGTTCACGCCCTGTACTTCGCCAAGGACCGCAACAACCGCATCTGGAACCCAAAAGCCGTCCTGGAGCCTTCCGACCGCGCCGCCATTTACGATGATCCTCGGACGAGACGGACGAAGCAGCCGGGGTTACGGGTTCCCTTGGACGTATGGTACGGCCCGCTCTGGGGGCGCATTCAGGGCAATAACAAAGAACGGCGGAAGAATCATCAGAACCAAATTCCCGAAGTGTACCTGGAGCGCGTCATCCGAGCCTGTTCGGACGAAGGGCATCTCGTCCTCGATCCTTTTCTCGGCAGCGGAACGACCTGCACGGTCGCTCGTGCTTTGCGAAGACGATCCATCGGCATTGAATACAGCAGCCGCAACGCCGCATCCGCGTTCGAGCGGATTCAGTCCGGTTCCATTCGGCTCCACGCCACGGCCCCGGCAACCAACTCTTTCATGGCTCACCGCAGGCGGAGCAATAATGGCAAGCGCGACTCTTCGCAGAAGCCTATCCCGTTTAGAGCGAACGGCAAAGACGTATCAGAGCCGGAAGCGTAAGCGATGAAACGCAACCACAATTCTTCGGCGGGGTAGGGCAGTCGGTTATAATAATTCGGCAGGGTCCAGGATCGTACGACTGTGGCCGACCATGTGGCACCCTGGCGAGATCCTCGATGCTCCCGCTGTTCACGACTTCCCTGGCCTTCTGGGGTCTTCTGGCTCTGCCGGTCCTTATCGGCATTTACTGGCTGCGTACACGCCATCGCCGCTATCCTGTCTCCAGCCTGATGCTCTGGCTCGATCCGCGCGAATCGCCGCTCGGCGGTACGCGCATCGATCGCCTGCGCACACCGTTGTTGTTCTTCCTCGAACTCCTCGCTCTGATGCTTCTCGTCCTCGCCGCCGCCGATCCGCACTTGCCGCTGCGCGAAAGCGTACGCCCATTGATCGTCGTTCTCGACGATTCATTTTCGATGCAGGCCGGCGGCGAGCAGCTCGCCGCGCAACCAAGCCGTGCAAGCGCTCGAAGAGGAACTGAAACACCGGCCGCGCCATTCGGTGCGTTTTCTTCTCGCCGGAGATGGCACGCAAGCGCTCGGCGAGACGGCGCACACCACGGCCGAAGCGCTCGATCGACTCCGCGATTGGCGCTGCCGCGCCGCCGCGAGCCGGCTGGAAGAAACACTGTCTTTCGCCGGAGAGTTGGGCGGCGAACTGCCCTTGCTGCTGGTGCTGACCGATCACGAGCCGCCGACGGAACTGCACAAGGGCCGCGTGCAGTGGTGGTCGTTCGGCCGGCCGCGCTCCAACATTGCCATCGTTAACGCCGCGCGCACGCCGCACGAGAGCGGCGAACGCTGTCTGCTGGAAATCGCCAATTACTCGGACAACAGCGAAGAAACCACACTCATTCTTGAAACCGGCGAGCCGGCCGCCGAATGGCAACGCTCGACGCTCCGCATACAGCCGCGCCAAACGCGACGCCTCATGCTCACGCTGCCGGAACAGACGCCGCTCCTCCGCGCGCGCATTGACGACGATGATTTGACCATTGACAATCGCGTGTCACTTCTCCCCGTTACATTTCAGCCTATCCGTACCAATCTGCGGATCAAAGATAAATCCCTGCACCAATTGATTGACAAAGCGTTGCGTGCCACACGCCGCGCCGAGCTGGTCAAGAGCCAGCCCGACATCGTGTTCACCGATGGCACGAAATCGCTGGAGGATGCCGGCGACGCCTGGATCGTGCGAATCCTCGCCGAGCGCGACGCCGTGCCCTATGCGGGGCCGTTCGTTCTCGACCGCAATCATCCTTTGACCGAGGGATTGTCTCTGCAAGGCGCGTCTGGGGCGCCGGCAAGGCGAGCAAAATCCCCGGCGCGCCCGTTGTCCTGGCCGGTAACGTGCCGCTGCTGACGGATGCCGAGACGCGGACACACGGCCACGAACTGCATCTTCGTCTGCGGCCGGACCTGTCCACTTTGCCCGACGCGCCCGGCTGGCCCATCCTGATCTGGAACCTGCTCCAGTGGCGCGCCGCGGAGAAACCCGGCCTGCATCGCACTAACTTCCGTCTCGGCGAACAGGTGTCGCTGACGTTCGCCACGCCGCCCCCGCCGGTCGCCGTGCTGCGTCCCGATCGCAGCCGGCAGATGACGCCCGTGCCGGAACTTCGGCTGACCGTGCGGCCCGACGAGGTCGGTGTCTGGTCCATCGAGGCCGGGGATGAATCAGCATCTTTCGCCGTCAACGCCCTGTCCGCTGATGAATCGGATCTGACCGGCTGCGTATCGGGCCGCTGGGGAGATTGGCTGGACGAAACGTCACTGCGCCTGGAATATCAAAGTATCGCCTGGATTTTGCTGTTGCTCATTCTGGCGATTGCAACCGTCCACCTTTTGTTGGTGGCGCGATCCAATGGCAGAAAAAAGAAGAGCTAACCACAGAGACACAGAGGCACAGAGAAAACAACAAAATATATAGTTACAACTAAATAATTTCCTGTTTCCGGTTCTTTCATTTCTTCTCTGTGTCTCTGTGTCTCTGTGGTTAGTTTTTTGGAGATCGTAGCCGTGATGCTGCTTCATCCGATTTGGTTGTTTCTCGCCATTCCGCTGCTGTTATCGCTGTGGTTATGGCGGATGCCGTCGCGGCTGCTGTTGGAGTTGCGCTGCTTGACGTTGCTCTTGCTGCTTTTGGCGCTGTGCGGTGCGGTGCTGCGTTTGCCGAGCCGGGCGGGCACTATCGTTGTCGTAGCCGACCGCAGCCAATCGATGCCGCCCGGCAGCGCCACGGTTCAAAAGGAAGTTATCGATCTCTTGCAAAAAGCGATGGGACCGGACGACCGCTTGGCCGTTGTGTCGTTTGGCCGCACCGTCGCCGTCGAGCAGCCGCCGACATCGGGACAGTTCGCCGGCTTTGTCCACGAAATCGGCGACGATGCCTCCAACCTCGCCGACGGCCTGGAGGCGGCTCTGACGCTCATCCCGCGCGATGCGCCGGGCAAGGTGCTGGTATTGTCCGATGGCCGCTGGAGCGGCCGCGATCCGGCCGTCCTCGCCGCCCGCGCCGCCGCGCGCAATCTGGCCATCGATTACCGTTCCATGCAGCGCTCCACGGCCAACGACTTGGCCATCGCGCGCGTCGAAGCGCCGGCCGCCGTCGCTCCCGGCGAATCGTTCCTCCTCAGCGCCTGGGTCCACGCGCCGACGCCGCAGACGATTTCCTTTGAACTGCGCCGCGGCGATCAACGCCTCAGTGCCGGCGAGGAACGGCTGGTAACCGGCCTCAATCGCCTAACTTTCCGCGACCGCGCCGGTGATCCCGGCACGCTCTCGTACACCCTCACCGTACTCGGCAGCGGCGACGATCCGGTGCCGGAAAACAACCGCGCGCGCCTCCTCGTCGGCGTCCAAGGTCCACGCCCCATTTTGCACGTCACCGAGGCGAAGTCGTCCGGTCTGGCGCGGCTTCTGCAAGCGGGCCGGCTGCCGATCGAGGCGAAGCTGCCCGAAGCGTGCCATTGGTCGCTGGAGGAACTCTCGAAGTATTCCGCCGTCCTGATCGAAAACGTGCCGGCCGAGAAGATCGGCGGCGCCGGCATGGACAACTTGGCGGTGTGGGTGCGTGAAACCGGCTCCGGTCTCATGCTGACCGGCGGTCGCAATTCCTACGGCACAGGCGGCTATTTCAAATCGCCGCTCGATCCTCTTCTGCCTGTATCGATGGAACTGCGCAACGAGCATCGCAAATTGGCAGTGGCGATGGTGGTGGCGCTGGACCGCTCCGGCAGTATGTCGATGCCGGTCGGCGGCGGACGGGCCAAGATGGACCTGGCCAACGAAGGCGCCGCGCAGGTTCTCGAACTGCTCGGCCCGATGGACGAATTTGGCGTCGTCGCCGTGGATTCCGCGCCGCACCTCATCGCTCCTCTGGAGCCGGTCAAGAACAAGGAAACGGTCAAACGCGACATCCTCAGCATCCGCTCGCAGGGCGGCGGCATCTTCATTTACCTCGCTCTGGAATCGGCCGCGGAAATGCTCGTCAAGGCCAAGGCTGGCACTCGCCATATCCTCCTGTTCGCCGACGCCAACGATTCCGAGGAACCAGGCCGCTATGAGGAATTGGTCGAGAAGTGCCGCAAAGCCGGCATCACAGTCAGCGTCATCGGCCTGGGCACACCGAAGGACAAAGACGCCGAACTGCTGCGCGACATCGCCAAGCGCGGCAATGGCCGTATCTTCTTTACCGACAAAGCGGAGGAACTACCTCGTCTTTTTGCTCAAGACACCTTCGTCGTCGCCCGCAACACTTTCCTCGACGAGCGGACGCCGATCGAATCCACGGCCGGCTTGCCGCTCTTGACCGGTCGGCCCTTCGACTTGAAGCAGTCCATCGACGGTTACAATCTGTGTTACCTGCGCGAAGGCGCGACATTGGCCACGCGGACGCTGGACGACTATCGGGCTCCGGTGGTGGCGGCCTGGTGCGCGCGGCTCCGGCCGCGTTCTCTGCTACACCGGCGAGGCCGACGGCAGATACGCCGGACCCATCACGAAATGGAAGGATGTCGGCGATTGGTACACGAGCCTGGTGCGTTGGGTCGCCGGTCCCGCCAACCGCCTTCCCGTCGAGATGCTGCTGACGCAGGACGTGAAGAACGGTCTGCACAGTGTCCGGCTGCACCTCGATCCGGAGCGCGTCGGCGATCCATTCACCGAATTGCCGCGTCTGACGCAGCTGCGTTCGCGCATCGGCCAGCCGCCGTTGGTCGAAAAAACGACGTTGACGTGGACGGGCGCCGACACACTGGATCGAGAGATAGCGCTGCAAGGCCGCGAGACGGTGTTGGCCACGGTGTCGGTTCCGGGGCACGAGCCGGTGGCGTTACCGCCGGTGTGTTTGCCGTATTCGCCGGAGTTTCAGCCGGTCGAGAAGGATCGCGGCTTGGCGACGCTGGAACATCTGGCCCGCGCCAGCGGCGGCAAAGAGCGCGTGGAACTGACCGGCATTTGGAAGGAGTTGCCGCGCCATGTGCGCTTGGTTTCGTTATCGCCGTGGCTGCTCAGCGCCGCCGTGGTCCTGTTGCTGCTAGAAGTGTTCGAGCGCCGCAGTGGTTTGCTATCGCGCCGTGGCCGGCGCGCTGCCGAAACGATCCGTTCCTCACGCGAACGCACCGGCTGGTTCTCTCGCAAACGTCCGCGCCCTGCGGCTCCCATGCCGGTGCAGGTATCCCAACCCGAAACACCGCCGACCAGACGTGATGAAGTCCGCGAGACCATCCGCGACGAGACGGCGATGCTCGACGCTCTGCGCAAAGCCCGCGAACGCAGTCGTGGACGCCTCGAATAAGGCGTATTGAGAAACCGAACACAGAGGCCAAAGGCAAAATGGGGACGTAATCTTCCGGGCGATAGGATGTTGTGTGAAGCGTCCCCTTGTTTTCACTTTTCCTCGGTGATCCCCTTGGGAGCGTCTTCGTTTTCCGATTTAACCTGCGGCTTGCTGGCGAACATGCTGCCGCAATAATTGACGGCAGCCTTGGCACCGTCCCCGATAGCCGAACCTGTGGAGCGGATACCCCTTATTGTTGCCTCTCCAGTCCGAATAATGCCGTCACCGACATTGGTTATCGCATCCGGACCGTACTCGCCGATTAAAGCATGCACGACTCCCTTTACTGGATCCTTGACGTGAGTGGGCAGGCGCTTCTCCACCGCACCATAAACCGTATGCGCAAAAGCCTCAACAATGATTTTGACGACGATATTGTGTTCCTTCTGCTTCGGCGCTGGCGTTGGTGCTTGAGCGGGTGCTTCGGTTGGGATACTGGGCACTTCGGTTGTTGCATTGACTTGCTCAGACATCGCTTCTCTCCTTTGAGTGGGCGACCCAATCCAGTTCTTCATTCTTGGATAGTCATAATTGTCTCTGCATCCTCGGCCGTCAGAGGAATCTGGATGAAGGAGATCCATCTCCCTACCTTGATGGCGATTCAGCACCTTGATGACGATTCAGCCGGACAATTCTGACACGGAACTCCAGCAAAGCGGCATCGCTAAGCATGGGAAATCAAAGGTGCCAGGAACCGTTTTTCACACGCGAGCAAAATGAGCCGCAATGGACGGATTATTCGGCATGAGCGTTTCCTGACACGGAAGCGGGGAGTTCTCCTGGGACGCAATCGGCGGGAGACTCGACGCGAAGCAAGTACAGCACGGCGCGAACGTGCCGGTTTGGATACGAATCGCGGATCGCTTGCAATAATTGCTCCGGGCTGAGTTGCTCTATTTCCCTCCACGAGATGCGCAAAGCCCAAAACACATTTTCATACTCCCAAGAGTCATGTAGCAGATGGCGTGCAACCGCCAACTCATCGGCGACCCGGAACGACCAGTGCCCCATCAAAGCGTCCTCCCGAATCACTACCAGCACGAATTGATTCGCTTCGTTCATGGCTTTTCTCCAGCGCCAGCGGCTTGCGCTTGCTCCTTGGCTTGCTGAAACAAGTAATTCAAAGCGGCAAACAATTCGTCCAGGCGCGTCAGGGTGAAAGAACGAGGATCTTGAAAAAGAATCTTGCCTTGCAGTTTGCCGAACAGCCACAATTCGCCGTTGCAAACGCTGCCGAAAATGGTCTCCTCGGCTCGCTCGTTCAATTGTTGAGCGGCCAACATTGCCGCCAAGCATTGCGCCCAGGCGGCGTCGAAATCATCGCTCTTGGCTTCCACGAACAGCACATAGGGCCGATCGAGGATGCGCCCCAAGGGCGATCGCTTTGAGAAAAAATAATCGGGGAAGCCCTTCAAGGGCAGCGCTTGTCCGAATTGGACGTGGCTCCAGATCATGAGCGAATCGCTGTAGGCGCGCCACATTTCTTGCAGCACGGGAGCGATCAGAAACTCCGAAATCGCTTGCTCAGAAGCGTCAACGGGGGCGTTGAGCCTATCGAACTCCAAGCGGCGGCGGAAAGATTCCTCCACGGCCATCGGAACCGGCCGAATGAACGGCTCCGGCCGCAAAGTAATCTGATAAGTCAGGGCGACTTCTCCCAGACTCTTGAATCCGCCAAAGGCCATCGCTTTCTCCTTAGGAACAACTTTCTCCTATTCTAGTCGAACCGTAGTCTTTGTGTCGGCGACAACGGCTCCGCAACGGGGTTTGCGATGCACCCCATCAGGACGAAAGCGGAGGGCACGCTGCCTTGAGAGTTCGCCATCCGCCGCGAAACCTTATACCAATACCTTCGCATGGAAGATTGAGCATGCCGCGCCGCCATTGTCGGCAGCGGATGGCAGTGTATCCTCGGAGGTCGGTCGTGCAAAAACTGATTCAAGGCATCCATCAATTCCAGCGCGAGGACTTCCTTCCGCTGCAAGGGCTGTTCGAGCAATTGGCCAAGGGCCAGAACCCCGAAACCCTGTTCATCACCTGCTCCGACTCCCGCATCGATCCGAACTTGCTCACGCGCGCCAAACCGGGAGACCTGTTCATCCTCCGCAACGCCGGCAATATCGTGCCGCCCTACGGCGCCTGCAACGGCGGAGAGGCAGCGACTATCGAGTTTGCCGTGGCCGCTCTGGGGGTCAAGGACATTATCCTCTGCGGCCACTCCCACTGTGGGGCGATGAAGGGCTTGCTGCAAGAGGAACAACTCGCCGCGCTTCCCGCCCTCTCTTCTTGGCTCTCTCATGCCGAGACGACCCGCCGCATCATCCGCGACAACTACGGCCATCTGGGCGGCGATCCTCGGGTGACGGCGGCTATCGAAGAGAACGTGCTGGTACAGTTGGAGAACCTGCGAACGCATCCCGCCGTGGCAACGCGGTTGCGGCGCGGAGACCTGCACTTGCACGGTTGGGTGTACAAAATCGAAACGGGCGAAGTCTTTGCCTATGCCGTGGCGACCGGCCAGTTTTTGCCGCTGGCTGAGTACAAGTACCCGGCTGGGGAAGCGGCGGCGCGGCATCGTACCAGCGGGGACGTTTGAGACGTAAGGGTGATGCGAGGGCGAGATGACTCCTCCTCGAAACGGATTCTGGCGTGAGGCCGTTGCTCTGCACGGTTCCATCACGCCCCATGTTTTGCCCAACGTCTTGCTCTTCGGCCTCGTCGCCGCTGGCGTGTACGGCCTGACATGGAGTGTGGAGCGGACCTATCAGGTGTGGATCAGCCTGGAGATTGCTCCCTTCGAGATCGCTGGTGCCGTTCTGGGTCTGCTTCTCATTCTGAGGACCAATGCGGGGTACGACCGATGGTGGGAAGCCCGAAAATTGTGGGGCGGCATCGTCAATCAGTCGCGCAACCTCGCTATCAGTGCGTTGTCCTATGGGCCAACCGACCCAACTTGGCGGGATAAGTTCGTTCGCTGGGTGGCGGTTTTTCCCCATGTCGCACGGTGCAGCCTGCGTGGACGACCGCCATCGTCTGAGGTCGCCGCCTTGATCGGCTCCGAAGATGCGGATCGAGTGGCAAAGGCCGATCATATGCCGAGTTTTGTGGCCTTAAAACTCGCCGAATTTCTTTGCGAAGCCTGCCAGCATTTGCACATGGACAAGTTCGCTTTCATGCAGATGGATCGACAACGAGCGTCGCTGATCGATCATATCGGAGCGTGCGAACGTATTAGGAACACACCGCTTCCCTTGGTGTATGCCATCACGATCCGGCGTTTCATCGCTTTGTTTCTCTTGACGTTGCCATTCGTTCTCCTGCACAAGATCGAGAACAGTTGGTTGGTTCCCTTCGTCACGATGTTAGTGGCCTATCCGCTGATGGCACTGGATCAAATCGGCATCGAACTGCAAAATCCCTTCTCTCAAGCGAACCTAAGCCACCTGCCGCTCGAGGGCATTTCGGCGACCATCGAACGGAACCTGATTGCTTTGTTGAAAGCGAATCGAAATGGCTCCCCACCTTAAGGGAGGGGGGAGGGGGTGAGGGGGACCGACGCCCCTGCTTGTCCTGCACCGGAGCAGCGGGGACACTTCTCACAATCCCTTTAATCGGCCATCGGGAGCAGCCCCAAGGTCGGCCCACTTCGACGCGAGAAGAGGATTCCTCCCTTCCCCTCCATCGCGTAAGATAGACTGATAGGGATTTCACTGGGGCACGGGATTTTCGTCGTGCATATCACCGCCTTATGTCCCTTTTGTCGGACGGCCTACCAGGTGCAGGCGACGCTGCGGGGTCAGCTGGTGCGCTGTCCCAGCGCCGCCTGTCGCAAAGTCTTCCCCGTACCGGAGGACGTGCCGCCGATGGAACCGCCCGCCGGCATCGTCACCGCGACCGAGTCCGCCGGGCAACGGCTCGCGTTCCGGTTCGGTCGGCGACATAGTGCCGATTTTGCCGGCCGAGCAGGCGGCGCCGCCTGCGCCTGCCAAGGACGATCGGGCCGCCGATGGCGATTGGTGGCAAGCGGCGCCTCCGGTGCGGGCAACCCCGCATCAGCCGGTGGCGCGTCCGCCAACTGCTCCCTCCTCTTCACCGACGCCGCCAAACTCGGAGGCGCCGTGGTGGGGCGATGCTCCGCCCCCGGTGCGCCGTCCACAGGCGCCAGGCGAGCCGCCGGCCTCGGCAGCGCCGACACAACGTCTTCGTCCCGTTACCCAGCCACAGGTGGAAACGAAACAAATCCCCTCTCCGCCCCAGGAGAAGCTCGACCAGCCGCGCGAACTGCCGCCGGGCGTGTGGGAGCCGCCGCCGGTGCGCCGCGGCTCCGGAGACAACGACAGAGACACGCAGCCGGCGGAAGAAACGGCGGCGAGCGAAAGCCATCGTCCACGCTTGAGTAAGCGAGTCGCCTGGCTCACCAGCGGCATCGTGCTTCTGCTCACCTTCCTCGTACTCGGCGGCATGGGGGTGTGGGTATGGGTGAAAATTACCCAAAGCGAAGAAGCACGACTCAATGAGGCCCGCGAGGACTACAAAAACCACTCCTACAGCAGGGCCGCCGACAGGTTCCGCGAACTCGCCCAAAAATTCGCCGATAGCGAAAGCGCCGAAGAGTACCGTTTCCTCGCCGACTGGTCCGCCGTATGCAGCGTCGTCGCCGATCCCGACGCCGATCTCGCTGCCGCCGCTGACAAACTCGACCAAGTCATCAAAGAACACAAACAATTCATCAAAGAATACAAAAAAGATGATCTAATGGTCAAACTTGGTCACGATGCCGGCCAGCTGCTGCTCAAGCGGACGGAGGCGTTCGCCGCGAGCAACGCCGATCCGCCGGACGACACACCCTTGGAGGCCGCCAAGCGCATCGAGCAGCTGCGGCGGACAGTAGCGTCCCTCGAACCCGATGCTCTGACCAAGGACGAGGGGACGCGGATCGAGGCCGATCTCCGCAAGGTTCGCGCGGCCGTCGAGAAAGCCCGCAAACGCCGCGAAGTGTTGGCGGATTCTGCGCAAGCGCGACCAAGAAACGCCGATGGACGCCATCAAGCGCGCCCGTTCCCTGCTGGCTCGGATGGAGCGCGAATTGCCCGGCATCGGTCAAGATCCCGAAGCGCGAGCGGCGCTGGCCAAGCTCTACGAGACGCATCTGGCCAGTGTGGTTTATCAGCCGCGGACAGGCAAAGTCCCACCGCCGCCCATGCCGCTCGGCGACGACGCCGACACCTTGTTGTTCGCTCCACTCTTGCCCACGGCCGCGCCCGGCAAAGCGCTGCCGAACGATCCGGTCGTGCTGGCGCTGGTCCGCGGCGTACTCTACGCGCTGAACCAGAGCAACGGCGAACTGAAATGGGGATGCGCGTCGGCATCGACACGACCGTCTTACCGCAGCGCGTACCCGTCTTCTCGCCGGCCATCCCGGAATTGCTCCTCGTGTTGTCCGCTGACACCAAAACGCTGTCGGCGCGCGATCACAAAGGTGAGCCGCAGTGGGAGTATCACGTCGGTCAGCCGGTGCTGGGCCGGCCCATCATCATCGGGCCGTGCGCCTATCTCGCCGCCTACGATGGCTCCATCCACGAGATCGAACTGGCCGGCGGTCAATTGCTGGGCCGCTGGTCTCTCGGCCAACGACTGACGTGCGGCGGAGCGCGCGAGGGTGATTCCAACCTCATTTATTTCCCCGCCGACGATTCGTGCATCTACGTTCTGGACGTGAAGGCGCGGCGCTGCGTCACCATTCTTTACGACGGTCATCCCAGCGGTTCGCTGCGCAGCGAGCCGGTCCTTATCCCACCCGAAGGGGATACCGCGCCGGGTTATCTCATCCTCAATCAGGCGAGCGGACTGGACGCCATGCAGCTGCGTGTGTTCGAGCTGCCGTTGCAGGATTGCCGACGCCGCGCCGTTGACGCTCCAGCCGCTGCCGCGCTTTGCCGGCTGGACGTGGTTCGAGCCGCAACAGGATGGCGAAAAGCTGGCGGTTCTCAGCGACGCCGGCATCCTCGGCCTGTTCGGCATCAAGCAGCTGGGCAACCAAGATCAGCCGTTGTTTCCGCTGCTCCAGCCGGGAGGCTTGGACCTGTCGCCGTTCCTCCAGACAGGGCGTGAATTGCCGCGCGAGCGCGGCCGAGCGCAGGTGGTGCATATGCAGGGCGACGATGTCTGGGTGCTGGCTCACGGCCGTTTGCAGCAGATTCAACTGCGCTGGAAGGAGACGACCGGGCCGCAGGCGGTGTCCGGTTGGAAGACGCCGTTGGCCCTCGGTTCGCCGCTGCACGAGACGCGGGTGCATCGAGGACCGCAAGACCGGCCGCTCGACCTTTTACTTAGTGACGCAATCGCTGGAGCAACAGACGTGCCTGGCCACGAGGGTGGACGAACGAGGAAAGATCGATTGGCAGCGACAGCTCGGCTTGGTCTGCCAGGGTGAGCCGTTGGTGCTGACGCCGCCGCAAGGCGGTTCGCCGATTCTGCTGGCGCTGGACCAAGGCGGCGGACTGTTCGCTCTTCCGACGGACAAGCCGCATACCAGTTGGCGCTACCTCGCGCCTGCTCTGGAGAACAATCCGCGTGTTCCGCCGTGGCTGCTGCCGGCGGCGGACGGCCACTCCGCCTACGAAATTGCCGCCCCCGGCGATGGACGTAAGCTGATCGTTCGCCACATCGACTGGGCCAATGACGAACACCGGCTGCGCTTCAAGCAAATCGAAGCATCCCTATTGGCGGCCGGCCGCAACAGCGTGCTGGTGCCCGCCGGTCCACCCGCCGTAGTCGGAACGCAACTGATGATGCCCATGACCGATGGCGATCTCAGGCGCCTGTCGCTGACTGAGGAACAACCTCAGCTTCATACGGAATTTACGTGGCGTCAGCGGCTGGCTCCCCTCACGGCTTCCTGCAACGTGTTGGCCCTGGGCGGTAATCGCTTTCTGATCACCGACGGCAGCCAGAGTCTCTCCGTATACGAATGGTTGGCGGACAAGGATTCGTGGCAGCTTCTGCCCAAGGAAGGCGACCCGCTCAAGCCGCTGGAGTATCTCATCGCCGCGCCGCCGGTGTTGCTGCCGCCCGGCGACATTCAGCAGCCGCGCGTCGCCGTCGCCGACGCCGCCGGCATGCTTCATCTCTTCATCGTGATGCCCGACGGCTCACTGCAACGGGGGCTAACCTGGGATCTCAAGGGCAAGATTACTGCCGGGCCGTTCGTCTACAAGACACCCGAAGGTCGTTCGCGCCTCGGCTGTATCCTCGATCAACGCCAACTCGTTTGGCTCGATCCCTCCAAGGCGGAACGGTTGTGGACTTACGCCCCGAAGGGCGAGTCCATCGTCGGCCAACCGCGGCGGATCGAGGATCTGCTGGTGGTGGCGTTGCCATCGGGACGTTACATTGGTCTCGATCCGAATACGGGTCGGCCGAAGGGCGATGGTTACCCGCTGCGCGCAGCGCCGCGCCGGCGGCTTCGCCGGTGCCGTTCGCTCCCGGACGCATGTTCGCTCCCCTTAGCGATGGCACCGCCTTGCTGTTGCCCGTGGAGCTTCTGCGACAAAAAAAACCGTAGTCCGTTTAGCCGCGACCCGAAGGGGAGCGTGGGGTTGCTCCCGCGCTCCCCTGCGGGTCGCGGCTAAACGATGGGAGAAGTGCCCTCCATGTCGAAGCACTGGGAGCGCGACCTGGACAATCTGCAACGTCATCTGATGGCGTTGGCCACGGCCGTCGAAGAGGCCATTTTCAAGGGCACGCGCGCTCTCCAGGAACGCAACACCGCTCTGGCCCGCGAAGTCGTCGAAGGCGATTCGGCCATCGATCAGGAAGAAAACTACGTCGAGAACGAATGTCTGAAAATGCTCGCCCTGCATCAGCCGGTGGCCATTGATCTACGCCGCATCATCGCCGCCTTGAAGATCAACACCGACCTGGAGCGCATGGCCGATCTGGCCGTTAACATCGCCGAGCGCGCCCTCAGCTTGGCCGAACTGCCGAGCATCGCCGTGCCGGACAAACTCCAGCGCATGACCGACCTGACCATCTCGATGGTCCGCCAGAGTCTCGATGCCTTTGTCATGCTCAACGCCGATCAGGCCCGACAAGTCATCCATTTAGACGACGAAGTAGATCGTTATAATCAGGAAATCATCGCCGAGTTGATCGGCTGTATGCAGCGGACGCCGGAGCAGGTGACGGCGTTGCTGGCGTTCTTCTCGGCCGTGCGCCAACTGGAACGCATCGCCGATCACGCCACCAACATCGCCGAGGACGTGGTTTATCTCATCGAAGGCGAAATTATCCGCCATCATCCGATGTCGGTGAGCGAGCGCGTCTGAATGCGGCGGATAACCGTTCGGCCCACTCGGTCGCTGGCTTGCCGCCTCGTACAATAAAAGAAGTACAGCATCCTTCAAGGAGGTTCTTTCCATGCGTCATGCCGTAGTCATCGATGCCGTCCGCACGCCGATCGGACGCGCCATCCCGAAAAAGGCATTTACCGCGATGTCCGTGCCGACGATCTGTCGGCGGACCTGATGCGCGCCTTGCTGGAGCGTGTCGAGGTGCCGGCGTCGGCGGTCGAAGACATTCAATGGGGCTGCGTTAAGCAGCAGGGCGAGCAGGGTTACGACGTGGCCCGCATGGCGGCGCTGATCGCCGGCTTGCCGATCGAGGTCGGCGGCGTCACGGTCAATCGCAACTGCGGCTCCAGCTTGCAGGCGATTAACAGCGCCGCCCAGAGCATCGCCGCCAACGCCGAAGACGTGCAGATTGCCGGCGGCGTCGAACACATGCACCACATTCCGATGGAGCAAGACTTCGACGCCAGCCCTCGTTTGTGGTATCGCCACAGTCCCGCCACCATGAACATGGGTCTGACCGCCGAGAACCTGGCGCTGCGCTACAAAATCAGCCGCCGCGAACAGGACGAATGGGCGCTGCGCAGCCATCAACGCGCCGGCCAAGCGACCGACTCCGGCGCCTTCGCCGCGGAGATCGTGCCGACGTGGGGACGCGATGAGGAAGGGCGGCGCAAGATCATGTCAGAGGATCAGTGCATTCGCCGCGATACCAGTTTGGAAGCGCTGTCGGCGCTCAAGCCGGCGTTCATGCCCGACGGCGGCAGCGTCACGGCCGGCAACGCCAGTCCGCTCAACGTCGGCGCCGCCGCCGTGCTGATGATGTCCGAGGACAAAGCGAAGGAACTGGGACTAAAGCCCAAGGTGCGCGTCCGCGCCATGGCCGTCGCTGGCGTCGATCCGTCGGTGATGGGTCTCGGCCCGGTGCCGGCGACGCATAAGGCACTTCAAAGAGCGGGATTGAAGCTGGAAGACATCGACCTCATCGAGATCAACGAAGCGTTCGCGGCGCAGACGTTGGCGGTCATCAAGCTGCTCAAAGCCAACCCGGAGAAAGTCAACGTGCGCGGCGGCGCCATCGCCATCGGTCATCCGCTCGGCGCCAGCGGGGCACGCATCTCGACGACGCTGATTCATGCGATGGAAGCGCACAAGGCGCGTTTGGGATTGGCGACCATGTGCATCGGAGCGGGACAAGGCATCGCCACGATCTATGAGGCGATCAATTAACCACAGAGACACAGAGGCACAGAGAAGACAAAAGGAAAACAACAAAGTCAGGCGGTGCAGCAGATACGATTTTTTCTTTCTTCTTTTGTTTTCTCTGTGCCTCTGTGTCTCTGTGGTTAATTTTTTTCTGCATAACCGTATTGCCGGATGACTTGCCCCCAACGGCGCTCGATCTCAGCCCGCAATTCCGCGTCGAGGTCCGCATAACGGTTTGTCTTGTAACCGGCGTTGGCGTCCAGATACGTCTTCAAACGCGGCAAAAACTCCTCGAAACCATCCAACTCCAGACGCTCGTACAACAGCCGCATCTGGCCCACCGGATCGGCAATCAAATCTTCATAGCGCAATTCATGGAAACGATTGGCCGCCAGCAAATGCTTGCTCTGTTCGAGCCGCGCGTAGAAATGGGTGAAGGTGTCGAAAACTCGTTCCTCCAAGCCGGCGAACGTCGGTCGTTGCAGACCATGCGAAATGTACAACGCCTTCCACAAATTGACCGTCGAGGGAAAGACGGTATGCGGATCGCGGACGATGTGGACGAAACGCGCATCGGGAAACAGTTCCAGGAGCGCCGGGATGCGGCAAGTATGCGTGGGCGATTTGAGGACCAAGCGGCGCGGATCCTTGAACGTCAGATGCCGAAGAAAGCGCAGAAACGCTTCTTTCCACGCTCGCCGCGCGCACGGCGGCAAGCCGTCGAGATCGAGCGCTTCGGGATCCTGCGGGGGATGATTCGGAAACGCGATGGTTAAATACGGCGACGGCTGGCCCATCATACAGAGGGCGAATTCGTCCTCTTGGGGGCGTTCCCAACCGGCCGGCATGTTGTCCATCGGACGCCGCGACGGCAGTAGAAAACGGAACCAGCGCTTGAACAGTCTCTCCGTCAGCAGAAAATGGTTCGGCTCCAGACATTGGTAGGTGTTCGGATACGTGTGTCGCGGATCGAGAATGAGCAGTTCGTGCAGTAGGGTGGTGCCGGTGCGCCAATGGCCGACGATGAACAGCGGAGCGTGCGGGATCGGTACGCTATCGAGACGGCTGCCGTACCAGGCATCCTGCACCCAGCGCAGCAGAGTATGGCCGAGGCTGACGAAGGTGACGATGAAAGCGACGTACCAATGCGCCGGTGAGATGTGTAGATGATTGCGAAGGAGAAGGCGCAGCCAGGCAAAGAAATCGCAGCCCTCCCAGATGTGCGGCATCCATTCGCGCGGCGGCGGCTTCGCGGCGGGACCAGGGCGGAGAGTGGTCATGTCCGGCGTCTCGCGGTTGCATGGCTTCGCCGCTCCATTTTGCCATAGCCGCCCAGACTCGCAAGAGCAGATTGCCGATTCGCGTTGTGTCCCTTGACGAAACGGGTAGAATATAAGTGAAGAGCCGCTCCACCCTGTTGACCGATTGTCAACATCGTGGAGCGGCTCTCACAAGGCGCGGCGTGGAGCAGCGGTAGCTCGCCAGGCTCATAACCTGGAGGTCAGTGGTTCGAGTCCACTCGCCGCAACTGCGAAAAGCCCTGTAAATGCAGGGCTTTTGCTTTTCCCCGATGGTGAGGGCACTATTCAGGGGCGCCATTCAAGTAGGCATCGCCGGAGTATCGGTCGATGCCTCGCTCTTCTGCTCCCTGGTTCCGTTCGTCGAAAAACACTTGGTATTGCACCTTTGGCGGTCGCACGGCGTTCCCGATGCCCAAGTAGCGGCGTTGATGGGGCATTCGGGCACGGCAATGCTCCACAAGCACTACGTCCATCTGGGTGCGAGGGCTAAGGCGTTGCGGGAAGCGTTGAGCAAGGTGCGATAGTGAGACAGCGAGCCGTCGAATAGCGAATAGGTGAAAGGAAAGGATGGCGGCTGTCTCTTCGCCGGTTCGCCATTCGCCGATTCGAGTTATCCTCCCACCCCCCCCATGACAAGATTGAGGCATTCGCTATTTCGCCATTCGCTTCTTCGCCGGGCACAGCGGAAGAAGGCGACACGGTTTCATGGGGGTGGGGCAATGCTCTGGGAAGGGCAGACAGCACACGGCGAAGCGGCGAACGGGACTTGAGGTTGACCGCTTAGCGCTTATTGCCTATCTACTGCGCCGCCGGTCAGTAAATGCACGGCAACCGACCTGCATTGCTTCCAGGGAGATTTGTGGAAGAAGGCATGGGGTAGTCCCGGCCAAGGTCGGCATTCTCACGGAAGGAGTCATGAAGAGCCATGATGCTACCGAAACTGAGGACGGTAGGGATAGTGGGTCTCGTGGTGCTGTTTCTGTATGGGCTGGGCATCGGTGGCTACCAGGGCTTGCCAGCCCAGGAACCGAAGAACAGTAAGAGCAGTGAATGGAATGGCAAGCAGGAGGATATGAACAAGTTGGTCACGTCCAGGGCGAATGAACCCAAGGGTCGGGACGACCATCAAATCACTGTCATCACCACCCCTCTTGCCCTTCCGGTGGACACACGCTGTGTGGTGCAACTGAAACCTGAGACAAACGACCAGAAGCAAATCGTGGAGACGAGTTATGATGGGAAGGTTGCCAAGGTGAGCGACGATGGCATTGCGCTGATTGTCGAAATGTCCCGAACGAAGGTGAGCAGTCCATCCGTGGTTTCCCGTATCCCTATCGCAAATCGGCTTTCAACGACTATTGGCTACGGTCAACCGACTGGTCAGGAGAAGAATATCTGGATTCCTGCGGTGAAGATTCAATCTGTGACACTGGCTCATGATGGCAAGTTGTTGCCCTGACCCTCCTCCCTCACCTTGCTCGGTATCGGTGCCATCTGCTCGCTCGGCTACGGTTGGCGAAGGCGGCGACAGAGTGCCTGAGAGTGCCTTCACGGAGCATTGCGAAAAGCGACAGGATATGTCCACAGCTGCAAGCCCCTGCTGATACACTCGGCGGGGGCTTCGCTTTTTCTATGGCGTCGAATCTGTCGTTCTCAGAGACAGAAGGACACGCAACACGAGCAGGGTTGAAGTGCGCTCGGTGTGCGTGCTGTCCAAGACAACCCTACAGGACCGCAGAGAAAATGCTCCGAATGTAGACCTACCAACGAGCATTATCTATCGTCAGAGCAAGGAACACTTGAAGCAACGGCACTGCCGGAATACGGCGGGGGTTATAGAACCAGCGTCCCAAGATTCATTCATAGCGCGGTATAAAGAAAGAATGAATTGATTCGTCCTCGGCATGGTGGTGAAGGGTTTGACGGTGCGCAGCCTTACCATTCTGTTTTTGTTCGGCCTGACGATACTCCCCGTGGCGTGCGGTTGGCGCACGCCATCCACCAACAGCGTGCCGGCGGCATCGCGTGAGGACGACGGCCGCGCGCTGTTCCGCGACATCACCGCGTCATCGGGCATCGCCTTCACCTATCGCAATGGCGCGGAGGCGGGCCATCTGTCGATTCTCGAATCGCTGGGCGGCGGCGTGGCGCTGCTGGACTTCGACGGCGACGGCAAGCTCGACATCTTTCTACCGGGCGGCGGCTCCTTCGAGGGCAAGGAGATTCGCGGTCGGCCGTGTAAGCTGTATCGCAATCTCGGCGGCAAGTTCGACGATGCCAGCGACCGCTTGCATATCGACGGCGGCTGGTTCTACAACCACGGTGCGGCGGTCGGCGATTACGACCGTGACGGCTGGCCGGATCTGCTGCTAACCGGCTGGGATCGTCTCGCTCTGTTTCACAATGAGCCAATCGATCCGGGAGACGCCGCCAAAGGACGCCAACTCGTCGATGTCGCACAACGAGCCGGATTGACTTCGCGGTCGTGGAGCAGCAGCGCCGGTTGGGCCGACTTCGACGGCGATGGTTATCCCGATCTCTACGTCTGCCATTACGTCAATTGGTCGTTCGCCAATCACCATCGCTGCGGTCGGCCGCCGGACATCTGCCCGCCGAAAGTCTTCGACGGTCTGCCGCACCGGCTGTTCCGCAACAACGGCAACGGCACCTTCACCGATGTTAGCGCCGAGGCGCCGCTGCGGTCCGGCGGACCCGACGCCAGCAAAGGTCTCGGCGTGTTGCTCGTGGATCTCAACGGCGACGGCAAGCCCGACATTTACGTCGCCAACGATACCGCCGATAGTTTCCTCTACGTCAATCGCTGCGCGCCGCGACGATTCCGCTTCGAGGAGCGCGGCTTGGTCAGCGGCACGGCGCGCGATCTCGGCGGCTCACCCAACGGCAGCATGGGCGTCGATGCCGCCGACTACGATCGCAGTGGCCGACCGTCATTGTTCGTCACTAATTACGAAAACGAACTGCACGCTCTCTATCGCAATGACTGCCGCGGCGATGCAGTCGTATTTCAATATGCCTCACGCACGGCCGGCATCGCCGCGCTGGGACAGAACACGGTCGGCTGGGGCGCCGGCTTTCTCGACCTCGATCATCATGGCTGGGAGGATTTATTCCTCGCCACCGGCCACGCTCTTCGTTATCCGCCGCGCGGCGGCGGCGATCCCCGTCAGCGTCCCATCCTGCTCCGCAACCAAGGCGGCACCTTCACCGACATCTCGCGTCGCGGCGGCTCGTACTTCCGCGCCGCGCACCTGCGCGCGGTGTCGCCCTCGGCGATCTCGACAATGACGGACGCATCGATCTCGTCATTAGTCATCTCAACGAGCCGGTCGTGCTGCTGCACAACGAGGCCCAGACGGACAATCACTGGTTGGGAGTGGAGTTAGTCGGTCGAGATCGCGCCGACGTAGTGGGGGCACGGCTGATTCTGGAGTGCGGTGGACAAACGCTTATGCGCTTCGCCAAGGGCGGCGGAAGCTATGCGTCTTCCAGTGATCGGCGGCACGTTTTCGGTTTGGCGAAAGCGACGAAGATTGATCGTCTTACCGTCGTCTGGCCCAATGGCGAACGGCAAGAATGGAAGAACCTGGCGATCGATCGGTATCATAGACTGGCGCAAGGCGTGAAAGAGCCGGCTGGTTAGCGACGCTTCGCAGAAGCGTCGGCAGGCTAACCAATCGGCCACTCCGGACTACGAACATTCGTTCGGACAGATCGCCGCGTCGTCGGACATCTCGGCGCGGCCGGACAAATGGAAATCGAGAACGAGCGGCAGATGATCCGACGCCAGCCGGGCCAGCGGCGTGCGGACGATGCCGGCGTGACGGACGTGAATGTCGCCGCGATAATAGATCTTGTCCAGCGCGGCCAAGGCGAGAAAGGACGGAAAACTACGGAAACGCCGGATGGGAGCGGTCGCCTGCTGGAAGCCGTGCTGTGCGAAATGGTGCTTGCCCAGCGTGTTGCGCCAATCGTTGTAATCGCCGGCGATGAGCGTCGGCAGATGGGCGAATTGCAGAAAGGAACTATGACCAAGTAAGTGCAGTGCCTGCCATCGACGTTCTTTTTCGCGTAGACCGAGGTGCCAGTTAATCAGATGCAGCGGCCCTTGCGGCGTCTCGACGACGACGAGCTGGCGCCGCGCGGTTTGCGGCGGCGATGGCGGATCGATACCTGGCATTCGTGACGAAAGGGCCAGCGCGACAGAATCAAATTGCCGTAGCCGCCTTCGCGGTGCGGCACATTGAGTTGATAGAGATGAACCGAGACGCCGAGCTGACGCGCCAACAAAGCGGGCTGATCGTGAAAGCGCGAACGCCGAACATTGCGATCCACTTCTTGCAAACAAATGAGATCGGGTTTCCGCTCCTGGATGACCTCGATGATCCGTTCCAGCCGATAGCGACGATCGCTGCCGACACCTTTGTGGATATTATAGGTCAACAAACGCATCTTTTCGGACCCTGCAACCGTCGATTCGCGGCAACCCCCTTCTTCCGCCCGATCTCTTCATTATAGCAGGCAAGCGCATTCGAGGCCGCGTCACGGCACATTCCCACCCACGCTCTTGACAGTGCCGTCGCGGTCGGTATGCTAGGAGCGGAGAACGGAAGAACTGCTGAGGTTCGCGCAGCGATGACTCACCTGTCTCTCACTTCCGCTTGCTATGGTCGGGGTTTCACCTGACTTGCTTTCCGTTCGTGACGGCGTGCCCGTTCCCTGTTCTCCACGGGCTTTCTTTCCGCTTGTACATGACGTTGGAAGTTTTGCTGTTTAGCGATGCTTCGCAGAAGCGTCGCTGCACCTCGACGCTTCTGCGAAGCGTCGCTAACCGCACGGCCAAACTGCCGACGCCGTCTGGCAACATCACGAGCAACCGAGAAGAGACGATGTGTATCCATCGAACGGAAGTTTTCGATCTTTTGTAGATCAAGGAGAGCGTCATGACAGCCAAGCATCCGCGAAGGCGCGCCGCCTTCACCCTGATCGAGCTTTTGGTGGTGATCGCCATCATCGCCATCCTCATCGGCCTGCTGTTGCCGGCGGTGCAAAAAGTCCGCGAGGCCGCCTCACGCAGCCAATGCACCAACAACCTCAAGCAGATGGGACTGGCCCTGCACAACTACCACGGCGTCTACAACGCCTTGCCTCCCAGCCGCGTGGGGCCTCAGCATGCCACTTGGTTCGTGCTGATTCTTCCCTACATGGAGCAGAATAACCTGTACCTTCAGTGGAACCTCGCCAACAACTATTACGAGCAGACCCCGGCGGTGCAGAACGCCTTCGTCAAGCAGTACGTTTGCCCGTCGCGCCGCAACACTCCCATGCCGAGTACGCAGTTCGAGATTTCCAGCACCGGCATTCCCGATTCAGCACTGCATCCGGGCACCCAAGGGGACTACGCTTGCAATGGCGGCCAATTCTATAACGCCATCGTCGATAACCCCCTGTGCCGCGGAGCCATGTGCTCCGCCAATTCCCAAGTCAACGCCGGCGATCAGGTCACGTCGTCAACCTCGCAGACCGCGCTCGAAAGACATCACGGACGGCACGAGCCAGACGTTTCTTGTCGGCGAGAAGCATTCCGTCTTGAGCATGTGGGGCCAGAGCGGGCCGACGTGGGGAGAGGGCGCCATCTGGAACGGCGACTTTGCCCGCAACTTCTCGCGCATCGCCGGACAGACCAAGTGGAACCTGGGCCAAGGGCCTTACGACAACTCAGGCCCGTTCCATTGCAAGTTCGGCAGCTGGCATCCGGGCGTCTGTCAGTTCCTTTTTGTCGATGGCCACGTGGACGCCCTGTCCAATTCGACCGACATGAACACCCTCCAGATACTAGCGTGCCGGAACGATGGCCTGGTGGTTCCCGATTAACAACTCTACCTTTTTGCCAGCCCGCAGCGCCAGCAAGGACACATCCCTTGCCGGCGCTGCGGGCTGGCAAGGCATTCGGGAGTGGGTCATGCCCAACAATTGCTTTCGCGGCCTTCTCTATGCCAGCTTGACTCTCTCGTCCTTGATGGCGGTGGGCTGTGGAAATAACGCTTCCAAGCTACCGACGGACAAGGCCGAGAAAGTCGTGGAGCAATTCCTCGATGCTTGGAGTCGAGGCGAGCCGCTCGATAAGTTCGCCGACCCCACCCATCCCATCCAGGGCAGCGATCCCGATTGGAAGGCGGGGTATCGACTATTGAGTTTTTTGAGTGCCGAGGCCAAGCAAAGCCAGGAAACGCCCGACCGCGTTCGCTGCCGGGTGGCTCTTTCCTTACAGGATCAGAAGGGCAGGAAATGGGATAAGCAAGTCGTGTACGACGTGCAAGTGGGAGAAAAAAGCGTCATCCATCGTGTATCGCCCTAAGCCGCAAGCGGCTGTTCTCATCCCCATCGCCAGCGCAGCGGAAGCACCTGTGCCGCCAACCAGAGCTTCCGCCATCGACTCAAGCGGACTCGGCTGCTGAACACATCGTAATCGCGCCGCGCGATCATCTCCAGCAGTCCGCGATAGGTGCGCAGCATGACCAGGAATACCGCCCGACCCGATGGATCGAGCAACTTCGCCAACGGCAGCGCCGATTCGTAATACCGCCGGCGCGCTCGACCTGGAAGCCCATCAAGGCGCGGAAGCGCTCGTCGCGCCGGCCTTGCCTCAGATCCTCGACGCGATAGCCGAAGCGATCGAGGTCTTCGCGCGGCAAATAGACTCGTCCGCGAGCGGCATCCTCGCCCAGATCGCGCAAGAATGTTCGTCAATTGCAGAGCGATGCCGGCCGACTCCGCGTACTCGACGGCTCGCGCATCGGCAAAGCCCCAAATGTGGATGCACGCCAACCCCACCGCCGACGCCACCCGATAGCAATAGCGATACAGGTCGGCGAACGTGTCGTAGTGATCGGTGTCCAGATCCATGCTGACGCCGTCGAGTACGTCCTCAAGATAACGGCGCGGGATGCGGTAATGCTCGACCGTATGGTGAAAGGCCGGATGCAAAGGGTGGTGATAGACGCCGGCCAGCGCCGCATCGAACTGCCGTCGCCAATCGGCCAGAGCTAGGCTTTTCTCGGCAACCGCTTCGGGACCGTCGCTCAAATCGTCGGCGACGCGCATGAAGGCGTACAAGGCGCACATGGCCCGCCGCCGCGCCGCCGGCAAGAGACGAAAGGCGTGATAAAAATTGCCGGCCTGCCGCCGCGCCAACCGTTCGCACCAGGCGTAGGAAGATGACAAGGTGACAAGGTGACAAGGCGACAAGGTGACAAGAGATTCCTTGCACTTCAGATTGATGTCGTTCTTTTGCTGATCTTTCACCTTGTCACCTTTCGACGCAGCCGCCGCCAGAGAGTTCCGGCCAAGAGCAGACCCTTTTCCCAGCGAGCCAGCGCCGGCCGTCGCTGCCAAACATTGTAGCCTTGCGTTTCGATCTTTCGCAGGATGGCCAGGCCGCCCTGAACGAACAGTTCGATATCGGCCCGCATTGCTTCCGGCACACGCTGGGCCAGCGGTAGGCCGCGAAAAAACAGTTCGCGTGTGCGGCCCACCTCGAAACGCATCAAGGCGGCAAAAGCGGGAGTGAAGCGCTGCGCCGACAGATCGTCGTCGCCGTAACCGAATTGGTCGCGGTCCTCGCGCGGCAGATAAACGCGGCCAATGTCCCAATCGCGCCGCACGTCTTGCCAGAAATTCGCCAGTTGCAGCGCCGTGCAGATGTCATCCGACAGCGCCGCCCGCTCGGTATCGAAGGATTCGCACAAGTACAGCACGAGCCGGCCGACGGGATTGGCCGAGCAACGGCAATAATCGAGTAGCTGCTCGTAGGTGTCGTAGCGCTTGACCCGTTGATCCTGCTCGAAAGCGGTAAGCAAATCGAGGAACGGCTGCGGCGGAATGTCGAAGCGGCGGATGGTATCCTGCAAGGCGACGAAAACCGGATGATGCGGCCGGTCGTCGTAACAGTCGAGCAGTTCCGCGCGCCACCAGCGGAGCAGCGACAGCGCCCGCGCTCCGTCGCCGGCCTCATCGGCCAGATCGTCGGCCCAACGGCAGTAAGCGTAAACGGCGTGAAAATGACGAAGGAGATGCCGCGGCAACAGAGCCGAAGCGACGGTGAAGTTTTCGTAGTGCGTGCGCGCCAACCGGCTGCAATAGACCTGCGCGTCGGCGCGCGACGGCGGCGCGTAGGCTCGTTGGGGACCAAAGCGAGCCAGTTCTGCCATGAAAGCATTGCTCATGGGCGGCATTATAGGCATTTGCGCCCTTGCGGTCTTGATCGCATGAGTATGCTTGTCTCAAGGCGCTGCCGCCGCCTGCCCGGTTGTCTTATCAAGGTGAAGGAAGCCGATGGATCGATCCGGGCTTATCTCGACTTCGTGCTGTTTTGCCCGATCTTCCCACTCGATGAGGACTCCTCCGTTGCGGGAGGGACTGACATGGAGTACACATGAGTTCGGCGTGGTTTTTTTCAACATCGTCTCGACCAGACTCACAAATTCCTGAGCCAGATCGATAACGGTCGCCGAAGGAGCGGCCGCACCGTAGCGGTCCCAATTCTCCGCAAGGCTTCGCATGGTTTGCAACTGTTCAATCGGCGTGGCCATTGAATTTGCCCTAATTATAACTAACGCAATGTCAACAAAGGTATCAGGTTTTCGACAGACATGCCTGATTATACCTCATCATGCCCACGGTGGAAACGGCAACGCGATTTCCTGAAGCCGGACGAGTGATTATACAGCTATCAGCAGTGTTGACGAGGAGGCATACTTGTCTCGATACCACCACGCCGCTATCGTGGCGAGCATGAAACCCCATCCTCCCGAAGCCGGTCGTCGGGCCGTCTCGCGGCTCGCCTCGTTTCGCCATGCTTTCGCCGGCTGGTGGTATGTCCTGCGGACGCAGCGTAATGCCTGGATTCACGCCGTCGCTTCCCTCACCGTCCTCGCCATCGCCTTGTGGCTGAGGTTGGGGCGCACCGATTGGGCGATCCTCATTCTGACCATCGTCCTTGTCTGGGTAGCCGAGTTCGTCAATACCGCGGTTGAAGCAATAGTCGATCTCTTATCGCCGAATATTCATCCGCTGGCGAAGATCGCCAAGGATGTCGCGGCGGCGGCGGTGCTGATCGCGGCGCTGGCGTCGGTCGTCGTCGGATTGCTGGTGTTGGGACCGCCGTTGTGGCTGCGTATTTCAGGATAGCGGCGTCAGCAGCGAGGTCATCACGGCTTCGCTGCCGGTCGGATGCCACTCGCTCCACCATTTGAGGAAACGATTGCGTTCTTGCGGCAGTCGTCGCTGATGCGAACGCAGCAATTGCTCGAAACCCGGCTGCAAGCGCGGCCAAGCTGTCGGACAAACGATTTGCAGGCGTTCGCGCAACTCCATCAGCCGCTCCGCGGCGACGTGGCTGTCATTGGCTCGGCCGAGAATCTCTTGCAGTTGCTCGATGCGCGGATAGAGGGTGTCGCGGAAGGTTGCATCAAAGCAGTCGGCGAAAACCTCCATCGCGTAGCGGAGACGTTTGCCGGCGATGCGCACTTGATGGAGTTGAGCGTAATCGCTCAGGTCCGCGAGAGCGGCCTGCTCAAGCTCCTTCAAGCGATCAAACAGCATCGGCCGGGCGAGATCCACGAGGATGGCGGGCGAAGATGGCGCGTGAGGCGGCCGGACGGATTCGATGGTGCGGACGAGAAATGTCTCGAATGCCGGCCCTTCCTCCCGATAGACGGCTTCGAGATCGGCGTGAGCGGCGGCGCGTTGGCCGAGGGCGCAGCCGATGAGAAAATCCAGTCCGCCGCGATGCTTGGCGTCGGCCTTCTGCTCGCGGCTGAGCAGGTCGGCGAGAAAGACGTCCCAATCGCGGGCGGCAGCGGCGGCGCGGCGCAGTTTCTTCAAACGTCGCCGTGCTTTGCGATGGACCTTCTTCGGCAGACAGTCGGCGAAGATGCGCAGGGCGGCATCGGCGCGACGCGTGCCGACGCGAAGTTGATGGACGTATTCGATGTCGTTGTCGGACTCTAGGGCGGCGCGCGGCAGAGAATCCTTGACCACCTGTAAGCGCACGAACAGGACTTGCCGCGCCGCCTCGGTTAGCGGCGTGTCCGGTCTCAGATCGCTGATCCACTTACCTTCAGCCATGATCGACTCACATTTTCCATAACGAATCATACGAATAAAAGAAGAACTAACCGCAGGAGGAAAAAAGATTTATTGTCTTTTCTGTGTTTTTTCTCTGTGTTCTCGGTGATTCTGTGGTTAGATTATTTCCGTTTCCGAGCCGCCAGCGCCTTCGTCACGTCCGTCAGCGATTTGGTGTTGAACACGTCGCCGCGTTCCAGCCAGCCGCGCCGGGCCACGTCCACGCCATAGCGATACAGCGCGATTTCATCGACACCGTGAGCGTCGGGGTTGATGGCGATTTTCACGCCCAGCGTCTTGGCTCGTTTGCAATGAATCCAATCGAGATCGAGCCGGGCCGGATGAGCGTTGATCTCGACCATTGTTCCGCTCTCCGCCGCCGTCTGCAACACCGCTTCGAGATCAACCGCATAGCCCTCGCGCTTGAGCAGCAAGCGCCCCGTGGCGTGACCGAGCATGGTGACGTAGGGATGGCGAATCGCCTTGATGATGCGCGCCGTCATCTCATCGCGGTGCTGGTTAAAATGGCTGTGAACGCTGGCCACGACGTAATCGAAACTGGCCAAAACCTCGTCATCGTAATCGAGCCGGCCATCGGCGAGGATGTCGCATTCGATGCCTTTGAAGATTTTGAATCCCTTTAATTTCTCATTTACACGATCGATTTCCGCCTGCTGCTG
Source organism: uncultured Planctomycetota bacterium (assembly GCA_963835245.1). Taxonomy (GTDB): domain Bacteria; phylum Planctomycetota; class Planctomycetia; order Gemmatales; family Gemmataceae; genus JAJPHU01. The sequence goes on along the minus strand of CAWIEZ010000004.1, from coordinate 1,990,452 downwards.
CCGGACGCGCTGCGGACTGAGTCCGTTGGCCACCGTCAACGACTGCGAATGATCGGCCAGGCCGAGGTATTTGAGACCCAGCGCCTTGGCCGCCCGCGCCATTTCCTCGACGCTGTTGCCCCCGTCGCTGTAGGTCGTGTGACAGTGAAAGACGCCCGTGATGTCGTCGGACTCAACGAGGTTGGGCACGTCGCCGTCCGCGGCGGCGTCCATCTCGCCGGTGTTCTCGCGCATCTCCGGCGGAATGTAAGAGAGGTCGAGCGCCTTGAAAATGTCGGCCTCTTCGCGGGCGGCGACGCGATGATCGGGACCGGCCAATTCATATTCGTTGAGTTTGAGTCCATATTCCTGGGCGCGAACGCGCATGGCGATGTTGTGTTCCTTGCTGCCGGTGAAGTAGTGCAGCGCGAACGGAAACTGCTCGTCGCGGACGATGCGCAGATCGGCATTCATGAGGACACGGCCATCGCCCTGGACGATGACGCTCGATTTCGTCTCGCCGTGGCCGATGACTTGCGCCACGCCCGGTAGCGATATGAAACATTCCATAATCGGGCCGGGCGCATCGGAGCTGATGAGGAGATCGATGTCCTTGATCGTTTCGCGCCGTCGCCGCAGACTGCCGCACAGTTCTATACGGATGATGCCAGGCGCTTTGCGGAGTCCTTCCATCAGCCGATTTGCCAGCGCCAACGCTCGATCGATGCGCACGCGCGAACCCATTTGACGGAGGAACTGAATGCCTTCGAGAATCTTCTGCTGCGTCTTCGCGCCGAGTCCTTTCAGCTTCGCCACTTGTCCGTTTTCGCAGGCTTCCGCTAGTTTGTCCAGCGTGTCGATGCCGAGTCGATCGTACAGCGTTTTGACGCGCTTCGGCCCAAGCCCTTGGATGCGCATAATGTCGAAGAGTCCGGGCGGCGTCTTTTTGCGCAGATCCTCGTGGAAGGGGAGCTTGCCGGTCGTGACGAGAGTGGTGATTTTTTGCGCAGAGTGTCGCCAATGCCGGGCACGGAAGCCAACCGTCCTTCACGGACGACGGTGGCGAGATCTTCTTCGAGTTGGTCGATGGCGCGGGCGCCGTTGTGATAGGCATTGCAGCGAAAAGGGCTTTCGCCCTGAAGTTCTAGGAGCGTGCCGATTTCATCGAGGATGGCGGCGACCTGATGTTTATCCATGAGGCGCACCCCGTGAAAATAGACAAGGAGACAAGGAGACAAGGAGAGAATACCGGCTTTTTGTCTCCTTGTCTCCTTGTCTTCTTCAAGCGGCGGCGGCGCTCTGAACGTGCCGCGACGGATGCAGCAGCACTTCCAGCGCCGTCACCAAGCGATCCGGTCCCCGGCCATCGATCAGCTTACGGCCGCAACGAGCCATAGCCTGGCGCTCCAGCGGATCGTCGAGCAAATCGGCGACGGCTTGGCGGATGGTCTGCGCCGAGACGTTCGCCTGCCAACCGAGGCAAGTGGCCGCCCCTTCTTCTTCCAGTCGTTGCGCCGTCGGCCAATGCGTCTCCGACTGCACGATGACGATTTGCGGCACACCGACGCAGGCCAGTTCCAACGACCAGGCATTGCCGGCACTGACAGCGAAGTGACAGCGGGCGATGCGGAAGGGCACTTCGCCCGCCTCATGGACAATTTCCAGACGTTCCGGGCAGCTTTCGGCCAGCGCTTGCAGGTTGGCCAAATCGCGGTGATAGGGCCGAACCAGCACATCCACCCGGCCAATCTTGGGGCAATTGAGCAGACTTTTGGCCAACTCGCCGGACTGATTGTGCGGATCGTCGTCACCGAGGGCGACAACGGCGCGGAAAGGCTGCGCGGGTTCCTGCGCCCGCGTCGGCCGCTGCCGGCGGATCTCCGGCCGCACTAGGGCATAGCGAGCGCCCAACAGCACTTGCGTACCGCGCTCAAACTCATACGATTCGCGGCCCGGACCCAGCAGTGGATTGACGATTAAGCGCGACGGGAAGGCGGTGTGCGCCAAGCTGTCCAGCGACACGACCAGCGCGCCGGTGCCGCGCAGGACGCTTAGATAATCCTCCTTGGCTTCCGGCGCATCGACAACGACGGCGGCCGGCCGCAGCCGCCGCACTTCCTGCACCAACTCCTCAAGATCGTCGGCCGTGCCCGCCGGACTGCCGGCTTCCAACCAATCGTTGCCGCCGCGCTTGATGGTCAAGCCGAGCGCGGCAGGTTCGAGTTGCGACAGAAAATAGGCCGGCCGACGGCGCCGCTGGATCGCCGCCGCCAAGGTCAGGCAGCGCGACAGATGTTCCCAGCCGAGGCGCGGCGCGGCATCGACGCGGAAGAGAATGGGAGCGCGAGTCATCTTTTCCGTTCCGTGAGAAAAAGGTTATGGACGTGCGGGGCGTCACTCGAACGGAAGCGGTCGTGCGATGGGGGGTACAGAATGCGGGACAGAAAAAAATATCTGTCCTACGTTCCTCTTCTCCGCTGGCCTTCCTGGCCTGACGCGGACGTTTCCGAGGCGTCCGCGTCCCGAGTCCTTTCGTTGGCGGTGAGTGTCGGCCTCGCGGCCGCTGACTCGTTCCAACGAGGCGAATCTTACTCCAGAAACGCGGCTCAAGAAAAGAGCAATCGAGAGAAGTGTTTCCCCGCCCCGCTCGCGGTTTCTATAAAGACCCTATGTCCACCCCCGCATTACCTACATTGGTGGTTACGGACCTGCCGTCTCTGCCGCCGCGATCGCTGGACGCCAACAAGGGCACCTTCGGCCGAGCGCTGATCGTGGCCGGCAGCCGCGGCATGTCCGGCGCGGCGGTGCTGTGCGCCGGCGCCGCCTTGCGCGGCGGCGCCGGGCTGGTGCGCTTGGCTGTGCCCGAAGGAATTCTGCCCATCGTCGCCGCCGCCAATCCCTGCTACACAACCGCCTCGCTGCCTCAAGATGCGCACGGCCGGCTCAGCGTCGCCGCGCTGCCGGAATTGCTGGAACTGGTGCGCGGCAACAGCGTCGCCGAACTCGGTCCCGGCGTGGGGCAGAGTGCCGACATCGGCGACATGCTCGCCTTCGTCCTCGAACAAACCACGACGCCCCTCGTTCTCGACGCCGACGCCCTCAACGTGCTGGCCGGCCGGCTTGGCTCGCTGCGTAAACATCGCGGCCCAATCGTACTGACGCCGCACCCCGGCGAATTTGCTCGGCTGCTCGGCTGCGACATTCCGACCGTACAGGCTCGGCGTCAGGAGTTGGCGGCGGACTTCGCGCGTACGCACGGCGTCGTCGTCGCTCTCAAGGGACATGGCACGGTCGTCACCGATGGCCGCCGCGTCTACGTCAATACGACCGGCAATCCCGGCATGGCCAGCGGCGGCACCGGCGACGTACTCGGCGGCTTGATCGCCGCGCTCTTGGGGCAAAAGCTGGAACCATTTGCCGCCGCGCAACTGGGCGTGTATCTTCATGGTCGAGCCGGCGATTTGGCGCGCGGGCGGCTCGGCGAAGTATCGCTGATCGCCACCGATCTGCTCGATTTTCTGCCGTATGCCTTCCAACATCATGTTCGCCCGCGCCGGATGCTAGCTCGCCACGTTCGAGCCAGGAAAGAACTTTTATGAATCTTCTTTGTCCCAATTGTCAGAAGATGCTGACAGTCCCGGAAGAATTTGCCGGGCAGTTGATGAAATGTCCGTTGTGCAGCGGCACCTTCACGGTTCCCGGTCTGCCCGGCGCCGCTCCGCCGCCGCCATCCGTCCAGCCGGAGCCGGACATTTACACGGTTCGCCCGGAGCCGCTGCCGCCGCCGTCGCCGCCCGTGCCGCCGCCCTTGTCACACCTGGAGCCGTCCTCCTCCCCTCTCGACGGCGACCACCTCGACACCGCCGCCGCCATCGTCGCGGGCGCCGGAGGACTATCAGCACACGCTGAGCGCGTGGCTCAACCCCACGGTGCTGCCGTGGATCGCGCCGGTGTGTTTGTTGTTGGTGTTCGTGCTGCAATTCTTCGACTGGGTAGGGCTTTATCCCGGCGGAGTGCCCGCGGTGACGGCGAACGCCTGGTATGCCGCCTTCGGTTCCTACACGGTGGACGGCGATCTGAAAAGTCTTGTACCCGCCATCGAGGACGACAAGAACAAACCCGGAGCAAGCGTCCTGACGATCTTCTATCTGCTCCTGTTCTTTCCCGCGCTCGTCGTGACGATTGCCAGTGTGGTTCTGACGATGATGCCGATTAAGCTGCCGCCCCAAGTGGACAAGCTGCTGCCCTGGCGCTGGGCGATCGTGGCGGCGGTCAACCTCATTCTGTTCCTGTTTCTGGCTCTCCAAGTGCTTCTGGGTTTCAGTCTCGATAGCCGCTACACCGAATGGGTGGACAAGGAGATAAAGATCGAAGCCAAGGACAATCCAACCACACAAGAGCGAAAAATGGCGGAAGCCAAGCGCGGAGAACTTTTGGAAGTGCCGCGTCATACCTTCTGGTTACGTCTGGTTGTGCTGCTGCATCTGGTGGCGATCCTCAGCGCCGTCCTGATGTTCTGGGTTCAACCAGCGCGGCACGCATCGGCCGCTGCCGAAATGGGAATTGCGCTGGTGAGATCGGTTACGTTTGCGCGAAGCGTAACCTCACTCCCACACCGCCGCTTCTTCGCCGTCCAGACGCAGCGTCAAACACTTGGCGCTGCCGCCGGACTTGATGAACTCATCCAACTCCACCGCCATCACCGTGTAACCGCGTGCCTGCAAGTCGGCGGCCAGCTTCGCGCAGCCGGCGTTGAGTACGACCGTCTTGCCGACGACGACGGCGTTGCAGCCGAAGCAGCGCGCCTCTGCCTCGTTGGCCGCGATCAAATGCGGAATGTGGTTCTCGATCACCCGCCGTCCGTAGGCGTCGAACGCCTCGGGATACCACAGCGCTTCGCCGGGAGCCAGCGGACAAAAGCATGTATCGAGATGATAAAAGTAGGGATTGACCAATTCCAGCGGCAACACCTGCTTTTGCAGCACGCCGCCGAGGTACTGATGGCCTTGCACGTCGCTGCGGATGCGATAGCCGGCGAACAGCGTCGAACCGCAGAACAGGGCGTCGCCGGCGCCCTCGAAGTACATGCCTTCCGGCAAATGCTCGACGGCGAAAGCCGTGCGCCGCGAACCAGGCGTCGAAGTGCGGCGTCTCGCGGGCGCGCTCCTCGTGACGGAAACGCGAACTAAAAAAACGATTGCCGAACATCAGGCCGGCGTTGGCGGTGAACACCAGATCGGGCAGTCCCGGTTGCGGCTCCAACAATTCGACCGACTACGCCGAGACGCGACGAGCGTATCGTGCAGTTTCTGCCATTGCTGCCGTGCCCGTTCGCGCGAACTGCCGCGCGCGCGGTTCATCCACGGATTGATCTCGTACTCAATGCCGTAGTAATCCGGCGGACACATCAAGATACGCGGCTGCCGCATGTTCGCCCTCCAAAGAAACCGCCAAGACGCCAAGGCGAACCGGCAGCGTTAGCTGCCGGGTGGAGGCAACCCACTACCCGGCAGCTAACGCTGCCGGTTCGCCTTGGCGTCCTTGGCGTCTTGGCGGTTTATTTCTCCTTCCCCAATTCCGCGATCAGCGCCGCAGGAACGGCTCGGCGTCGGTGACGACGCCGACGGTCTGGATGCTGCCGCGATCGGTCAGTTTCGTCACCGTCGCCGGATTGATGTCCACGCACGCCACTTTGACCCAGGCCGGCAGCAGATTGCCGGTGGCGATCGAGTGCAACATGGTGGCGACCATCAGGCAAAAGCCGACGCCGTGGATCATCTCGCGCATGCGCCGCTGCGCCTCCAGCACGTCGGTGACGACTTCCGGCAACGGCCCATCATCGCGGATGCTGCCGGCCAGTAGGAACGGAATGTTGTGATGGACGCATTCATACATGACGCCGCTTTTGAGCGTGCCTCGTTCGACGGCCCGGCGGATGCCGCCCAGCCGCCGCATCGTGTTGATGGCGCGAAGATGATGTTCGTGCCCTTCCTCCATCGGCAAGCCGCGCTCCAGCGAAATGCCGAGACTGGTGCCGAACAGCGCCTGCTCGATGTCGTGCGTCGCCAGGGCGTTGCCGGCGAACAGGACGTTCAGATAGCCGGTGCGGATGAGCTGGCAAATGTGTTCGACGCTGCCGGTGTGAACGATGGCCGGACCAAGGACGGCGAGGATCTTCTCGCCGGCGTTCTTAGTTCGTTTCATGGCGGCGGCGATCTCGCGCACCGTGACGCCCTTGGGCTTCTCGCTGGAAACCGGGCTGGCCATGAACTCGAACAAGTTCGACCGTGCCGCCGTCTCGGCGGGGAAGACGCGCAGTCCATCGCGGCCAACAACGATGCGATCGCCGATACGCACGTCCGTCATGGGGATGCAGCGCGCCGCCGTTAAGTCGGCATCAATGAGAATGCCGCAGTCCATCTCCTGATCTTCCACGTCGATCCATTCGCCGTTTAAGCGCACTTGTGTGCGGTAGTTGGTGGTGCTGTAGAAGTGTTCGGGAAAGGCGCCGTCCATGTCGGCGGCAACGGTCTGACAATCGCGGATCGTGGTGGGCGCGGCGCCGTGATCGTGGATGGCGTCGAGGATTTCGCGCAGCTTTTCGCCGCTGTCGGCGCGTACCTCGATGCGCGCGTGGCTGGCGTCGCTCTGCCGCTGACCGATGCGGATGTCCTTGATGACGTAGGAACCGCCGTGCGTCAGAATCTCATCGAGTACCTTGGGCAGAATCAGCGAATCGATGATGTGCCCCTGAATTTCGACTTCCTCGACGAATCCTTGCTTGCCCGTTGGGTTGTGGGCCATGAAATACTCCATTGTTCGAGACCAGTTATCGTTTAGCGACGCTTCTGCGAAGCTGAACAAACCAACTCACGCCAGGATGTCTTTGACGACGTTGCCATGCACGTCGGTCAAGCGATAATCGCGGCCGGCATAGCGGTACGTCAAGCGTTCGTGGTTCAGTCCCATCAGGTGCAACAGCGTGGCGTGCAAGTCGTGGACGTGGACCTTGTTCTCGACGGCGTGCCAGCCGAACTCGTCGGTAGCGCCGTGAACAATGCCGCCTTTGATGCCGGCGCCGGTCAAGAACATCGTGAAGCCGAACGGATGATGCTCGCGGCCATCGGTGCCCTCAGCGGTCGGCGTGCGGCCAAACTCGCCGCCCCATAGCACAATGGTGTCTTCGAGCAGGCCGCGCGCTTTCAAATCGTGGAGCAAACCGGCGATGGGCAGATCGGTGGCGGCGCAGTTGGCCGGCAAGCTCCGTTTTCAATCCGCCGTGTTGGTCCCACAATTGGCAACTCGACCGCCGCGCCGTTTGTGTGTGATACACCTGCACGCAGCGCACACCGCGCTCAATCAGTCGCCGCGCCAATAAACATTGTTTGCCGAAAATCTCCGTCGTTTTCTCGTGCAGCCCGTACAGGCGCTTCGTGGCGGACGATTCCGCGGAGATGTCGAACGCTTCGGGGGCGCGGCTTTGCATGCGGAAAGCCAACTCAAACGAAGCGATGCGCGCGTTGAGTTGGCTATCCTCCTGACGCCGCAGGCGATGCAGGTCGTTGAGACGCTGGAGCGTGTCGAGCTGATCTTTCTGACGCTGCATGCTGAAATGAGGATTTTTCAGATTGGCGATGGGGTTATTGAGGTCGGCAACGAGCGTGCCCTGATAAGAGGCAGGGAGAAAACTAGAACTCCACAAGGGCGCACCCTGGGCCGGCTGAGCGGGACTGATGACGACGAAGCCGGGCAAGCTCTGGTTCTCGCTGCCGAGTCCGTACAACAGCCACGAGCCGAGGCTGGGCCGCGAGAACGCTTGCTCGCCCGTGTTCATCTGCAAACAAGCGCCGTTGTGGTTGATGTTGTCCGCGACCATCGAGCGGATGATACAAAGATCATCGATGCGACGGGCGATGTTTGGGAACAACTCGCTGACTTCGATACCGCTTTGGCCGTGCTTGCGAAACTTGAACGGCGATTGCAACAGGTTGGTAGTGCGCGTACGCACGAGTTTGGGCTGCTCGAAGGGCAGCGGTTTGCCGTTATCGCGTTGCAGGCGCGGTTTGGGATCGAAAGTATCGATGTGCGAGGGGCCGCCGGACATGAACAGAAAAATCAATCGCTTGGCCTTGGCGGGATAGTGCGGCGGCTTGACAGCGAGCGGATTGTCGGCGGCTGGGTTGGCGCGCGCCTCGTCGGCGAGAAGGCCGGCAAGACCGAGCATGCCGAAGCCGTTGGCGAAATGGGCGAGCATCTGGCGGCGATCAACTGTCCAGGCAGGATCTCTCATCGTTTAACCTCACAGCTAACATCTAGTCTATCTCCCGCCGCTTGCCCTCTTCTAGGGGAAAACATAAGGGCACGGCCCACGCCGTTGGTTCGCGCCGTCTTCCGGGTTACAATAGGAAGATAAGGAGAAATTATCGATGACATCCTTGCCGGAGTCCGATTCGTGGAGCGTGGAACAGCTGCTTGAGGCGGTTGAGCGCTTTCGCCGGCCGAGCAGCGCGAGTTTCAGCGCCGCCTGGCCGCTCAGCAAACGGCCAACGGCAGTCCAGAGCCGGACGAAGCGGCGCTGAGCCAGGCCGCTCAAGCCCGTTTGCCGGCTGCGATGGAACACCGCCTGCGGAAGCTCATCGCCCGGAGCGAGCGTGGCCGGCTGACGCCGCAAGAACTGGCCGATTACCAATCCCTAGCTCAGGAGGTCCAACGGATCGATGTCGCACGGGCCGAGGCGCTGATTCGAGAGAAGGAATACTAGGAGACCTTCGACCCAGGCCCAATAAGGGCGTTCTCAAAGCCTACCAATTCACTGCAGAGGTTTCAAATGACGGATACGGAGTTTCGGGACTGGCTGCAAGAGGAAGTGCGGAGCGGCCGCATGACTGTACAGCAGCGCGACGACTTGCTCGAACAGAAACAGCATTTTGACTCGAATCGAACCGAAATCGAGCGGCAATTCCCTAATCAGGTCGTCGGTTACGTCAGCGGCAAGCGGAAAGTCGGCGCTAATGCTCAGGAACTCTTGGCGGAGGCTCAGCAGAGCTATCCCAGCCGCATGGTTTACTTTGAACCGATTGGTTTTGATCTGTATTGAACCGGCGCATGGTCCCGCGCATGGGCAACCTTCACGCTTCCAGTGGCAATTCAAGCGACCCGCGCCCCTTCCAGCAAGGGAGGGTGGAGGGTTCCAAAAATGGTCAGGCCAAGATAGCCTTGAAAGAATGGCTCATCGATACCGGCGCGAATATCTCCGCTCTTACGAAGGATAATGCCGAGCAGTTTGACTTGACTCCGCTGGGTGGCTCCGCCTCTGCAACCACCGGCGGGGGCGGGATTCTGATCAAGGTGGGGCTGGCAATGGTCTTCACCGTTCTCCAAGCCAGCGGCTCCAACCGGACGGTGCGATGCTCTCTGCCGATCGGTGTGAAACCCAACAACAGCGGAAGCGAGATACTCGGAATGGACCAACTCGCTTCCGTTAATGCAAAGGTACGCTGGAACCCTTCGGCTCAGGATGGAGACATTTACGAATGAGGATTAATCGACATAGATGAATTCATTCGCACACAGCAACACTTCGCCGTACTCCTGCCACGCCTGTTCGCCGCTGCCCACGCGCTTGAGGAAGTCCTCTCCAATTTTAACTTCCGCCGTCGTCGGCGCTCGGCCATACAGCAAGCGATAGGCGTAATCGATCCGTGCGCCCTCATCCTTCTCCGCCGCGACGATTCGCTTTGCCAGCGCTCGAGTTTGCGCCAGCACGAACGGATTATTCAGCAGAAACAGCGCCTGCGGCGCGACGGTCGAAATGGTGCGCTTATCGACCGGCGCGGTTGAGTCGGCGGCGTCGAACAGCGGGCCGAAACCGGAGCGGTCGGAGCGAATGGTCATCAGGTACAGAGTGCGGCGTGGCATGTTGAAGTCGCGGAGGGCGGGTCCGCCCATGGTAGGCTCAAGCCGGCCGGACGCGGCCAAAATGCTATCGCGCAGCGCCTCCGCCTCTAAGCGCCGGCGGTTCATACGGCCAAATAAGAGGTTATCGGGATCGTTTTTGGTTGTTTCCGGCTCGGCCTCGCTGCTCTGCTGATACACCGACGAGAGCATGATGAGGCGGTGCATGTGTTTGATCGACCAGCCGGAGCGCACGAACTCCAGGGCCAGCCAATCGAGCAATTCGGGATGAGTGGGCACTCGGCCGAGCTTGCCGAAATTGCTCGGCGTGCGGACGATGCCCTCGCCGAAGTGCTGCTGCCAGATGCGGTTGACCATGACGCGCGCCGTTAACGGATGATCCGGCCGCGTCAGCCAGCGGGCGAGATCGAGTCGGCCGCTACCTTGGATAATCGGCTTCTGCTCGCGGCCGGCCAAAATCTCCGGGAAGCGACGCGGCACCAACGAGCCGAGCCGATCGTAACGGCCGCGGATGTGGATGTGTACGTCGTGAACGCCGGCGTGCGGACTGCCGGGAACACCGCCCTCCTGCGCGCCGTTAGCATAGGGGACGTTCGGTTTGTTCTTATCGCCGGGCTTGGGTTGTCGCCGCGCCAACTCGGTCGGAGGCAACAGAGGAATGCGCAGCATGGGTGGCCCGTTGGTCTTGGGTCCGACGTTGGGCAGAATGTGCGTGCTGAAAAAGATGCCGGCCAGGCCGTAATAATCAGCGGTGGAAATCGGATCGAATTTGTGATCGTGGCAGCGGGCGCAGGCCATCGTCAGGCCCAGGAAGGTGCGGCTGACCACGTCCACCTGATCGTCAGCGATGTCGGTGAGCAGTTTTTCCTTATCGGCGTCGCCGCCGCCCCAATTGCCGATGGCCAGAAAACCCGTGGCGATGATGCCGTCGCCATTGAAGCCGCTTGGCGATGATACGAGATCGCCGGCCAGTTGATCGGTCAGGAACCGATCGTAAGGCAGATCGCGGTTGAACGCTTGCACCACCCAATCGCGGTAACGCCAGGAGTCGTTGATCTCCATTTCGTTGCCTGGAGCGAGGCGGGCATCGAACGAGTCGGTGTAGCGAGCGAGATCGAGCCAATGACGGCCCCAGCGTTCGCCGTAAGCCGGCGCGGCCAGCAAACGATCGACCGCCCGCGCGAAAGCATCCGGTTTGTCGTCGCGCAGGAACGTCTCCATCTCTTCCAGCGGCGGTGGCAGTCCCGTCAGATCGAAGGCGGCGCGGCGCAGCAGCGTGCGTTTGTCCGCTCGCTTGGCCGGCCGCAGTCCTTTCGCTTCCAGCGCCGCGAGGATGAAGCGGTCAATGGCCGACTCGGCCCACGCCGTATCGCGCACGCTCGGCGGACGGACTTTTTTCATCGGCTGGAACGACCAGAATCGCCGCTGTTCGCCGCTGATGTGAAACGCGCCCTTGTCCGCGATCATGGGGATAGCGGTGTTCCGCTGCGGCCAGGGCAGGCCGAGTTGCACCCAGCGCGTAAGGACGGCGATTTGACGATCGGAGAGTTTTCGCTTGGGCGGCATTTGCGGTGTGTCGGCGTAGCGGACGGCGCGAATGAGCAAGCTATCCTCCGGCTTGCCGGCGACGGCGGCGGGTCCGCTGTCGCCGCCCTGGAGTACGGCGGCGCGTGAAGTCAGGTGCAAGCCGCCCTTGGGTTTCTTGTCGCCGTGGCATTTCAGACAATGCTCGACCAGCAGCGGACGAACTTCCTTCTCGAAGAACTCCTCCGCGATCGGCCCATCCGCTCTCACGGTCGAGCCGAGAAGTAGGACGGCGACGAAGCCAAGACCGAATGAAGACCGCATCCGTCTTTCATTCCGCATTTTGCATTCCATATTCCGCATGGAGTTGGTCTTCCAAGGGGGGAGGAAGGAGGGCAAGCGCAAATCTATCCCTTATGGTAAGAACTAGAGACGGAATTGAGCAATGGAAAAGCGCCGCGAATGGCCCGATAAAAAGCATGGCGACGCGGCCATTTGACTGCTACGCTGGCAGCGGCGGGCCGTTCCGTGCCCCACGAGAGACGATGAGAGAGCGGATGACCCGATTAGCGTGCTGGCTTCTGATGGGACTGTTGCTCGGTGTCTTCGCCGCCGTGACGGCATATCTGCTGCGCGAACGGCGTCTGGCCGGACGCGATCTGCCGGCCTATTCGGTGTACTCGGAAGCGAGCGACGGACTCGGCGAGGCGGCCCATGTCTTGCGGCGTCTCGGTTGGACGCCGGTGGCGGTGACGCGGCCGATTCAAGACCGCCAACATCGAGGATTACTCATCGTGGCGGAGCCGCCGTCGGGGAGGCTATTCGGCGAGGATGCGCTTTCGGAGAGTGAGGCTCAAACACTATTGCGCTGGGTCGGACATGGCAACACGCTCTTGCTGCTGGGCCGCAAAAACACCGCACTACATCAGGCGCTCAACGTCGCCGTCGTTGACGGTGACAAGCGCGAGGAGGAAGCATTCGTGGCAGTGGACCTCGGCGCGGCGGGCGGCTATACCGAAGGCATCGCGCATGTTAGCGTCGGTTCGCGGGCCACCCTGCGGGCACCGGGCGACGCTCTGCCGCTGTGGTGGATTGGCGACCGAGCCGGCGCCGTATTGCTCCGCCATCGGAAAGGGCGCGTGCTGATCGTCGCCGATGCTCGGCTGCTGACGCGCGAGGGATTGGTGCGCTCCGACGGCGAGCCGCGCGATGACAATGTCGTCTTCCTCGCGAACGTGGCATTCCTGGATGCCCGCGATGGTAAGGTTTACTTCGACGAATATCATCACGGTCTGCGTTCCGGCGGCGGTTTTTGGGGTTATTTGCAATATCACGGCGAACGGGCGACGCCGCTTTTAATCCTGGTGGTGCTGATCGTCGCCGGCTGGCGGTGGGCGGTGCGGTTGGGTCCGGCCGTGCCGGCGGTGAAGACCGCGAATGCGGACGCCGTAGATTATGCTTCGGCGCTGGCGCGGCTGTATCAGAAGACGGGAACGCGGCGCTGTTGGCGCGGACACTGATACGGAGTTTTCTTGGTGCGTTGACGGGGCATCTGCGTCTGCGTCGCAACGCGCTGCCGGCGGAGATCCTCGCGGCCTGGCGGCTGCACGATCCCGGCCCGTCGATGACGCGCTTGCAGACATTGCTGCGCGGCGTCGGCGAACTGCGCCGCGGAGAAGTATCGGAGCGCCAATTGTTGGCGTGGGCGCAGGCGTTTGACCAGTTCACGCGCGATTCGTTTAGCCGCGACCCGAAGGGGAGCGCGCTTGGCCAAGCGCAGTCCCCTTCGGGTCGCGGCTAAACAGCGATACAAGAGGAAAAGGACATGCACGCTGAGGAGACCGCAGCCGTCCCAGAGTGGGTGGAATCGCTGCTGAACCGGGCGGAGCGCGTCGTCATGGGGCAGCGCGATAGTCTGGAGTTGGTGCTTTTGGCGCTCTTGTGCGGCGGGCACGTTCTTCTCGAAGGCGTGCCCGGCACCGCCAAGACGCTCATGGCCCGCACGTTGGCCCGACTGCTCTCCCTCGATTGCAAGCGCGTGCAGTTCACACCCGATCTGATGCCTTCCGACATCCTCGGCACCAATGTTTTCAACCTGCAAAACAGCCAATTCGAGTTCCGCGCCGGTCCCGTTTTCACCGACATTCTCGTCGCCGATGAAATCAACCGCACGCCGCCGAAAACGCAATCCGCTCTGCTGGAAGTCATGGAGGAACGCACCGTCACGCTTGACGGCATCAGTCATCCGCTCTCGGAGTTTTTCACCGTGATCGCCACGCAGAACCCGATTGAGTACGAGGGCACTTATCGACTGCCGGAAGCGCAACTCGATCGTTTTCTGTTGAAGCTGAACATCGAATATCCACCGCCGGAGGAGGAAGATCGCATTTTGCGTCTCTACCAAGGCCGCGGCACCTTGGCGGCGCCGCTCGACATCCTCGCGGCGGCGAACGAACCGGACGGACGCGCCGACGCGACGCGCGAACAGATCCAGCGCGCCCGCCAAGGCACCACCAAGATCGCCGCCAAGCCGGAGATCTGTTCGTACATCGGCCGCATCGTGCGCCTGACGCGCGAGATGGACAAAGTGTTGATGGGTGCCTCGTCGCGCGCCGCCGTGCATCTGCTGCAAGCGGCCAAGGTGCGGGCGCTGATGAGCGGCCGAAACTTCATTACGCCCGACGACGTGAAGCGCATCTGTCGGCCGGTGCTGCGGCATCGGCTGACGCTGCAACCGGATGCGTATGTCGAGGGATTTACGACTGATGACATCTTGAATACGGTGCTGGAGCGCGTCGAGGTGCCGCGTTGAGAGAACTGCCATCGGCGGTGGAGCCAAAATCGGCTCATTCCGGATGCTCTTTGCGCGGCTCCGTCCCCGCGGGCTGTGTGAGGAATTTGCCGTTCCGCCTCAGTATGCCTCGGATACCCTTGCGTACAAGGCGAGCCTGGTCGATGCCTCTCTCGACCGTGTGCCGCATCCATTCCCGTAGCGACGGCCGCACGGCGCAACTGCACCAAAGGGCGGCTCGCCAGAGCCAATTGCTTTTTATAACGCTCTCCGCCCGCCAAGAAATCGTATTCGCGCCGACCCAACTCGATGGCGCGGCGGATGGCGTGCGCATGCAGAACCACGCCGGGACGCACGCTGTCCGGCACAGCCATTTTTCTACCACTCTGGTAGAAATAAACTTTTCCATCCCAGACGATGTTATAGACGGCGGCGACCGGCTCGCCGCGCGCACACAGCCATAACAATTCTAGGTTGTCACTCTTCAGAAACGCCGACCCCACAGCCTCATGGAAGGCGGTGAAACGCGGCGACGCGAAGACGCCGCGCTGATCGGTGCCGCTCCAGCGCTCTTGATGCAGCCGCTGGAGAATCCGCCATCCTTCTTGCCATTCCGTCCACGAGCCGGCACAACGGATCTCACTGTCGCCGCCGCACCATTTGTCGAAATTGCGCAGCGAACGATTGAGGTAATCAGCGCCGCGAGGATGGCAGCGCCTTCAGGTAGGCGTCCCAGGTCGTCGGCAGTGGGATATAGTCGGCGGCGGCCGTGTTTTCCAGGGTAGTGGGAATGCCGCTTCGGTTAAGGGCGTCGGCCAGCAGCCCCGGCATGTCGTCCTCGCCGTCCATTTTTGGAATCACTAGCTCATCCCAGGCGCCGGCGGCACCATTGGCCAGCACATCGACAAACGCCGAGGCGACGGCGGACTCGGCGCCGCGCTCGGCGAGGATATTCAGATAATCCGGACAGGTTGAGTCCTCTTCTGCTTCGCCGGTGCCGAGCGACTCCAGGCGGCGAAAGCGGAGGAAACGGCAATGCCGAAACGGACGCCGCAGCAGGGGCGCGAGACCAACAAGGCGCTCGCCCTGGCGGAACAGGACGATCCGCAAGCGGCGGCCGTCCTGCTCGCCGAAGAGACGCCACCAGGTAAGCAGCCAAGTGGGACTGAGCATCGGTTCGTTGGCGTTGCTCCGCTGTTGCAAGGCCAGCCAATCGTCGCGCAACTCCGCCAGCGCGGCCGCATCCTCCACGACTGAGACCGTGAGTTGCGCCGATGGTGCAGCCGCGACAGCGATCATTCCTCCCTCCCTCGTCCCAGCAGGCGATGGACGCGGTGCCAAGCACGATAGCCGTGATATTTCAGCACGTCGCTCGGCCGGCAGCGTCCCGGCGGTGCGGGCGACAGGCCCAAACGACGCAGGAGACGATTGACGGAGTACACAGCACACTTGCGCGTGTAGCCGTGCGTCAAAAAACCGACGCTGAAGGAAATGGAGACGTTGGGGCCGTTTTGCACCCAATGCGGATACATCGACGGCACGTGCAAGGCGTATCCCGGTGTAAGTTCAAACGTCATCGCCTTGGACTGGTATTCGTCCTTGAAAACGAGATTGCGATGCACGACGCTGGCCGCGCTGTGTTCCTCCAACTCCTGCTCCGATATGAGCGAACGATCGTTGGCGTCGAAAACGTGCAGCGTCTTGGCGCCGCGGATTTGCAGAAGAAAATTGTATTCGGCGTCGAGGTGATACGGCGTGACGGAACGCGGCGAGGAGATGAAGACGGCACCGGCGCCGTCCTGCATGCCGGGGTCGATCACTTCGGAAAACTCGCGCACGTCGTGGAGACATTGATCGAGAAACGCCTTGTACTCCGCATCTTGCTCGACGCGCTTGAGTACCATCCACGAGCAATGCTCTTCAATGCGGCGAATGGTTTCCTCGACGGAGAGGCCGTTGTGCGGCGTCAGGCGATTGTCGATGCCGACCGGCAGATTGCCGGCGTTGTATTCGACGTACTGTTGCGGCAAGCGGCGGGCCAATTCAATCAGCCGTGGCAGGGTGAAAAGCGGATGATCGACGCCGACGCGGTGCGGCAGCAGGAACGGTTGACGATTGAAGCGGGCGCGGAAGCCATCGGCCTCCATTTGCAACACCCGTTCGCCGGCGCGGCCGGGCACAGCGGGAGACGGCGGACGGCCAACCTCATTGGCGACAAGCATGTTCATGTCAGCATTTCCTCATGGGAATCGGGAGCCGGTGAAGATACGGTTCTCGAACGGAACAGTCTCCGCTTGAGAGTGCGGAGCCAAGGATAGAGAGCGAGTGCCGGGCGGCCCCAGCCGCGGCCCGTGGCGGCGAGTATCGTGTGAATGGTTCGTCGATCCTGCCACAGACTGTTGAGCATGTCGTTATCGGCGGCGGTGCAGGAATCCACCCAGCGCAACTCCGGCAAGTTATGCAGCCGGCGCGTGTGATCCATTTCCAGCAGCATGCCGGGCGAATAGCTGCTGTACTGCTCGTCGTAGGTCATCTTGAAGGAGAAGGCGCCTTGGCCGGCCAGGAAAGTGGAACGAAAGGCGATCGGTCGATCCGCCGAACGCAGAGCGCACAAGAGCAATCGACCGCGTTCAAAGGCGGCGTGGAAGATGGCGTGCAAGAAGCGGCCATTGGCCGCCTCGCTGGCCATCGCGGTGCCCGCCCGGCCTTTCCAACCGGCGGACTCCAGCTGCAAAAACTCTTCGCTCCAACGCTGCACATCTCCATCCGGCTCCAGCATCGTGTAGTCCAGCGCCGCTCGTTCCGCCAAGCGCCGTTGCCGGCGTTGCAGGGCGCGGCGCCGCTGGCCGGAGAGAACGCGCTGCAAATACTCCTGGCCGTCGCCGCGCGGACACAACAGAGCGCGGGCGAACGAATCGGTGACGAGGGTGGGATTGTCCCGCCTCCGGCAAAACTCGCGCAGAAGGCGAGAAAACGGCCCCTCGGCATCGAGATGATTGAACTCCGCGACCGATGCGCCGCGCGGATCGGAGTGCAGCCAAGCGAACAGCGCCGCCAAGACGGCGTCCGCGCAATCGGCCCTCACCAGCGGCGCACCGTAATAGCAATGCAGGTGTTGCCACAGACCCAAGATGGATAGCGGCAGGCGGGGATGCAGTCTACGGCGCTGGAGAGGAAAGAAACCGCATAGCCGTGCTTTCTCCGCCGCGCCGTCAGGATCGTCTTCCAGCACTAGCACGAATCGCAGCGGCGCACCGGCGGCAAACGCCTCCACGGCCGGAAGCAGCATCCACGGTTCATAAAAAACATTGGCTTCCACGGCATTATCGGCCAGGTCTTGCCAAGCAGAGACGTAGCGCGTCAATCCGGCGGGATCGTCAACGATGCGCACGGATAGAACGGCGGCATGCGCCGGCGCAGTTGGTGCCATAACGGGAGGCGGGACGGTAGTTATCGTCATGATTTCGCTCCGTAGCGTAAAGGGACTTGCCAGCCCGCGGCGCTAGCAAGGGGTTCGTCCTTGCTGGCGCCGCGGGCTGGCAAGTTCTTCACTGTCTCCCTCCGCGCCGCGCATCGTCGCCGCGTGTGGTACCAATTGAAACAACCGCTCAAATAAACTTCCAATTCGACAATGCTGGCGAAAGCCGGAACCGGCACGCGCGGCAAGATGGCCGCCTCGCCCCCGGCATAGATCAAGCCGCCATAGGCCGATAGACAACCCTCGTAGCCCGCATATGCCAGCAGCGGCAGCCAATCGGCGCGGAAGTTGTTGACATCGCCGAACGGGTAAGCCAACCAGCGCACTCGACGGCCCAGACGATTCTCCAGGACGGCTTTCGATTCGACGATCTCGCGCCGAGCCTCGTCCTCGGAAACGGCACCCAAGTCGGCGTGCGTGACGGTGTGCGAGCCGATCTCGAAACCGAGTTGCTGCATCTCGTCCACGTCCTCCCAGGTGAGATTGGGCATGCGCTTGAGGCCGCGATCCCAAGGAAAGACGTGATCGGTGCCGACGTAGGCGGTGGGTACGAAGAAAGTAGCGGGCAAGCTGTGTTCGGCGAGTACCCGCGCCGCCGCTAGATTATCGCGGTAGCAATCGTCGAAGGTGATCGCCACGGTGCGCATCGGCAGGGCGGCGCCGCGGCGCGCCAAACGGAAAATCTCCGCCAGAGGAACAACACGGAAGCGGCGCGCCAGGGTGCGGCAAAGGTTGCGGAAGAACGTGCAACCAACCGTCAGGCCATCCGCCGGGATCTCATCGGTTACACGATGGAATACGAGAATGGACGCGGGCGAACCGCCAAAACAATGCCACAGCATTTCCTGTGCGGACAGAAAGCCGCTGTAGCGATACAGAGCGCAAAAAGCCGTCTTCAACTGGGTTTTCATGTCGATCCTCGGCTGGGCGCTCGCGTTCTGTTGGAAACTCTAGTACATCTTTTTCGTGGCGCGTTCCTTTCCTCCTTTGGCCTGCGCCCCGCCGGGGGATGCAGGTTGCTTTTACCCGGCAGCTAACGCAGCCGGTTCGCCCTACCCGGCGAACCGGCTGCGTTAGCTGCCGGGTGGGTTAGGGCAGGGATTCGTCTTGACTAATTGATGAGTTAGGCTAACCTAATTACGGAACTCTCCCCTATTGAAGAGGAATCGTTCGCCAATGCACTCTGTCTCGACAACCCCTTCGCTGGAAGAAATTCACGGCTCCGTGCCGATCCCGCAGCGCTGGTGGCGGCGTTTTCTGGCTTTCTCCGGCCCGGCATTCATGGTGAGCGTCGGCTACATGGACCCCGGCAATTGGGGCACCGATCTGGAAGCTGGCTCGCGTTTCGGTCATCGGCTGATTTGGGTGTTGTTGATGTCCAACGTGATGGCGTTGCTCTTGCAGAGCCTCGCCAGCCGGCTGGGCATCGTTGCCGGCCGCGATCTCGCCCAGGCTTGCCGCGAAAGTTATCCGCGCCGCACTGTCTTCGCATTGTGGCTGTTGACCGAAATCGCCATCGCCGCCACCGATCTCGCCGAAGTCATCGGCACCATCATCGCGCTAAAATTGCTCTTTAATATCCCTTACTTACTCGGCTTGGCCATCGCGGCGACGGATACCCTGTTGTTGTTGGCGCTGCAACGGCGCGGCGTTCGTCTGCTGGAATTGCTGACCCTTCTGTTGGTGGGTGTGATCGCCGGCAGTTTCCTCATTGAGATCGTGATGGCTCGGCCGGACTGGGCGGCGGTGCTGCGCGGCTTCACGCCCGGATTCGACCCCCACCAGCCGCGGGAGAGTCTGTACGTCGCCATCGCCATGCTCGGCGCCACCGTTATGCCGCACAATCTCTATCTGCACTCCGCTTTGGTGCAAACGCGCGCTTTTCCCAAAACGGCAGAGGGAAAACGCTTCGCCTGCAAGTACAACCTGCTCGATTCGTCGCTGGCACTCAACGGCGCTTTTTTCATCAACGCCGCCATCCTCGTCTTGGCGGTGACGACGTTTTTTGAACATGGCAAGGAGGTGGACAAGCTGACCGACGCTTATCGTCTGCTCGGCGAAGTGTGGGGTACGACGTTGGCGAGCGTGCTGTTCGCGGTGGCCTTGTTGGCATCGGGGCAGAGTTCGACGCTGACGGGCACGCTGGCCGGACAGGTGGTGATGGAGGGGTTCGTTCAGTTGCGTGTGCGGCCGTGGGCGCGGCGGCTGCTGACGCGCTTGGCCGCTATTGTGCCGGCATTGCTGGTGCTGTCGCTGGCCTCGGCCGGCGATAGCGCGGATGGAGTAATCGACGAACGGCTGTTGCAGCTGCTGGTTCTCAGTCAGGCCATTCTCAGTTTTCAGCTGCCGTTCGCCATCATCCCTTTGGTGCAGTTCACCAGCGACCGCCGCCGTATGGGTGAATTTGCCAATCCGCTGTGGCTGAAAACATTGGCTTGGTTGTGTGCAGTCATCGTCATCGCGTTAAACGGCGTGCTGATCGGCATGAATATGGGAGATTGGGCGGAGTCCGTGGAGAAAGCGGGTTGGCATCCTTGGTGGATTTACGGCACCCTTGGCCCGCTCGCTCTGGGCACGATGGGTTTCCTGATGTGGGTGACGCTGTATCCGCGCTATCGTCCTCAAGAAGCGAGTTGGCCGTCGCTAACGATACCGCAATTGGCCGCCGTGCGTTATCGGCATATCGGCGTGGCCGTCGAGTTCGGCAAGGGCGACAGTGCCGTGCTGGCTCAGGCGGCGGCGGTGGCGCGCACCCATCACGCCCCTCTGCTGCTCATCCACGTCGTCGAAGGACCGGGGGCGAATTACTATGGGCCGGCTACCGACGATCAGGAAAGCCGGGCGGATCGACAACGGATCGGCGAATTGGTCAAGCATCTTCAGGAGGAAGGGCTGCACGCCGAGGGCGTGCTGGGCTACGGCGAACCGGCGAGCGAGTTGGTACGTCTGGCGCAGAACGGCAACTCGATTTTCTCGTGCTGGGCACACACGGACATCGCTTCTTCGCCGATTTGGCGTTGGGGCAAACTGTCTCGCCGGTGCTGCACCGACTGCAAATTCCCATTCTCGTCGTGCCGACGACGCTGGCGACGTAGCGACGCTCTACCCGGCAGCTAACGCAGCCGGTTCGCCAGCGAACCGGCTGCGTTAGCTGCCGGGTGGTTGCCGGGTTACATCACTTTGAACCAGCAGATGTAGGCAACGATGGCATAGAGTGCCAGGCCGACGGAGAAAATGCTGCCCATGAGCAGCACCACCGCCTTGCCGGCGCCCTTGTCGCTGCTGCGGAACTGCTGCCATTCCTCCGGCGTGAAGTGCAGCGGCGGTCTGCCCGGTCCGCCCGGAATAGTGATGTCGTGTCCGCCCGGCGGCGTGATGCCGTGTTGGTGCGCTTCGTTCATGCCTTGGACCTCATGTTTTTTTTCGCCAGCTCGCAGGCGCCGGCGACGGGTGTTGTCTGGTATACATAGGCGCTGCCCGCAAGGTCAAGTCTCGTGATCTTGAATCTTTTTTCGTCGCGCCCTTCTTCTCCTCAAGATGACCGGCGACACAACCGATACATTCCGACAGCCGACTTGGTAAAGTCGGTTTCCGCGTGGAGGAGGAACTCCGATGGGCATGGGACCGATCGTATGGACTTGTCTCGCGCTGACCGTCCATCAAAGCCCCGACCGGCCATACCACGTCAATTCGCGGAACGTCGGCATTCCCATCACCATCAAAGTCAACGACAAGGCGCTAAACGACATTCAGCAGTTCATCCTCCTCTACTCGCCGGACAAGGGAGATACGTGGGTGCCAGGCGAGACGAAACGGCCGGGGGAAGAGAAAATGTTTCGATTTCGCGCTCCCGGCGATGGTCTTTATTGGTTCATCGTTCAGCAAATGGATCGCGACGGCCGAACGATTCCCGACAAGCCCAGCCGCGTCAAGCCGAGCATGGCCGTTGTGGTGGACACCGCTCCTCCGCAGGTGAAAGTGATGGCGGAACGGATGCCGAACGGCGACATTCGCGTCCGCTGGACGGTTACGGATCTGTACCCGGATGCGCGTTCGCTGCGCCTGGACTATCACACCAGCGCTGTTTCGGAAGGTGTCGAATGGCCGCACATAGACCTGCCGCCCGCGCTGGAAGGAAACAAGGAATTTTACCCCGGTCGAGAGGGTCAGAGCGGCGAGGTTCGCGTTCGTGTGCGGGCAAAGGACCAGGCGGAGAATGTGGGCGAAGACGTGGTCGTGGTCGCCGCCACGGGAGCCGCGCCGCTCGGCGCTCCGGTGGAGTCCGCGCGGGCATCGGCGATCAATCTCATCCCCGCCGCGCAGACGGAGTCGTCGCGCCAGGCCAATCAGTTGACCAGCCGGCCAACGATTCCCGCACCGTTTCGTCAAGGTTCGATGGACAGCGTGGCCAATCCGGCGT
Organism: uncultured Planctomycetota bacterium; assembly: GCA_963835245.1. GTDB lineage: Bacteria > Planctomycetota > Planctomycetia > Gemmatales > Gemmataceae > JAJPHU01. Next base: position 1,968,345 of record CAWIEZ010000004.1, on the reverse strand, counting down.
TGCCGTCGGGGCCGCAGCGAAGCGGAGGGATTCCTGAACCCGTCGCCGCTGTTTCGGATCGCCCTGCTGCGCCGCCCGCTTCCGCCGCCGTGAAGATCGTCAAAGCGCGCGAGGTCCGCCTCGATTTCACCGTCGCCAAGGTCGGTCCCTCCGGTCTGGGCAACGCCGACGTTTATGTCACGCTCGACAAGGGCGTTAGTTGGAAAAAAGTGCCGGGCGAGTTGCCCATCAATTTGCCGCAGGGTGCCGACATCCACGGACCCGATCCGGTGGCCGGCTCGGTGAGCGTGCAGTTGCCGGCCGAGGCCACCATCTACGGTTTCATCGTGGCCGTCAAAAGCAAAGCCGGCCTGGCGCCTCCGCCTCCCAAACCCGGCGACGCCCCGGAAATACTCGTCGAATTGGACACCACCGCTCCCAAGGCGCAGATGTTTCGTCCCCAGCCCGACCCCGGCCAAGCCGATACGCTTATCTTGGCCTGGGAAGCGAAGGACCGCAACTTGGCGGACAATCCCATCACCCTCGAATGGGCCGAGCAGAAGAATGGACCGTGGAACGCCATCGGTTCCGGCCCGTTGCCCAACAGCGGCCAATATCCTTGGCGTCTGCCGCCGCAAATGCCTTCGCGCGTCTATCTGCGTCTGACCGTGCGCGACGTGGCCGGCAATGAAGTCGCGGGCGCAGACCGACAAGCCCGAACTCATCGATCTCAGTGTGCCGCAAACGAAAATCACTGGTGTCGCTCCCAATGCGCGCTAGGACGGCGAACCGGCAGCGTTAGCTGCCGGGTTTGGCCCACCCGGCAGCTAACGCTGCCGGTTCGCCTGTCGAGCCTTGCGGATGGCCTGGATTGTCATCTCGGCGCGAAGAGCAATGATCGATTTGCCCCAGGCGGCCGTCTCGGCGGGACGCAGTTCAATGCCGTTGATATGAAATTTGCCGGCGGCGATGCGCTGCTTCATACGCACGGTAGTCGGGTCCACCGCCATCAACTGCGCGGTGACGGCGAAATCATCGTGCAACCCTTCGTCGCGTTGTCGAATCCCCTGCCTCTCCAACCACTTCGTCACCGCGTCGTAATCGTAATATTCGGGGATGAAATGCACACGGGTCGCGCCTCCCCACTTGGCGTCGAGCCGCCCGGCGACGGCCTTCATGCCCTTCTGATTCCCGTCGCTATCGCCCAGCAGCACGATATGGCGAAAGCCGTGGACGCGCAGACTGGCGCAAATGTCGCCGAGCAGCCGTTCGTAGGTGTCCTCCGATACGCTGATCGTTCCGGGATATTTCATGTGTCCGCTGGGCGGATTGATGTTTCCCTCGGGCACGAAGGGCACGATCGGCGCCACCAGCACATCGCCCATCTTGCGCGCGATGGCCTCGGTGATGCCGCGGAGGATGTAATTGTGCTTGCCGGTGGCCAAGTAAGGACCGTTCTGCTCCACGCCTCCGGTAGCCACGAGGACCGTGGTTTTGCCAGCCCTCAAGGCGTCGCGCACTTCCATCCACGTCATCTCTTCGAGAAAGACGGTATCCAGCGCCTCGATCGGTCGCGGCGTATTGAAGTCCGAGTTGGTCGCTTGGGGCTGATGAGGCAGCCATCCCGCCGCCAGCAGGAGTAGCAGCGAAGCAGAGACACGGCGCATGCGTTCTCCTCCACGTTGCCGATGAGATCGCCGCGCATCGCGGCGACACAGTTTGCGCAGGATAAAAAAAGGGGCCGGATAAAGAAAGAGATAAACGCTCTGGCAGCGCGGCGGCTCGCCAAGCGATATAAAGAACCTTCCGAGATCCTCTTGGCCGATGTAGGATGGGTGACACGGCGGGGAGAGCCGTCCGACGGAAGAGATGCCATAAACGATGCGGCCTCTGCCTGAGAGATACGCTTCGCACATGAGGGTGTCATGCTCTTGTTCATCGATGAAAGCGGGCACGACAACAGCGGCACTCCCTGCGAAGTTCTCGCGGGAGTGGCAGTGACGGAGGATAACCTTTGGAGTCTTGTTCGAGCCATCCGTGCCGCTGAACGCGAGCATTTCGGCGATTATCTTCGTGCCTTTATCGTCGAGGAACGCAAGGCGAAGAGACTGCTCAAGACGAAGCGGTTCAAGTCCGCCCAGCGCGAAGTTCACATCGCCGAGCCGGAGCTGGCGCGATGGGCCAATTCGGCTTTGGTAAAGGGCAAACAAGCCAGGGAAAAAGGACTCGACGACGCTGGCGCAACAGAAGTCGAACTCGTCGCCTATAGCCGCCAAGTCTTGCGATTCGTCCATGAGGTTTTGAACATTGCCGCTCGATTCAGCGTGCGAATCTTTGCGTCGATGGCAGATCCGAAAGCGTCGCGGTCCGCGCCGGGTATTCTTCGCAAGGACTACGTCTACTTGTTCGAGCGTTACTTCTATTTCTTGGAAACCCTGCCTCTCCGTGAACGCGGGTTGGTTGTCTTCGACGAACTGGAGAAGACGAAAGCTCACGGTCTGCTTCAACAAATGGCATCGTACTTCCTTGGCACCGAGGATGGACGCTATCGAAGCTCGCGCATCGTCCCCGAACCCTTCTTCGTGCATTCCGATTTGACGACCGGAGTGTTCTTGGCCGATCTGACGGCTTATGTCCTCGGTTGGTCTTGGCGGTTGAAAACGATGCCGCAGCTGGTACGCCCGGAATTACAGGCGTATGCCGCCAAGCTCCATGACATGCAGTTTCATGGCGAGAAACCCAAACCGGATGGAAGCGGCTCCTGGCAACTGCATGGGATTACGTATATTGAAGACTTGCGATAATAGAGGGAGGAAGGATGTAGCGTGAGGAGAGGGCGCAAAAATAAAGGCAGTGGCCAACCCTTGCGGGCTAACCAAAGCCTCCACATACAATTATCGGCAAAGAGGGGTGAAACGTCAAGTCAAGATCGCTCTCGATTTCGTTTATGCATTAAGCCACACCATTTGAACGAGAGACATCATGAGCGGTGCGTCTTCTGCCACTGATACGACTCCTCTGCTGCGAACGCTGTCGCCGGCGCTGACGCGGCCTGGAACGCTGTCTGCGCAACTGGCTCGATGCTCCGCACCGCTATCCGCTCTCGACAATCAACCGCGCCACCCTGGAAGGCTTGGCCATCGATCTGCGCCGTCAGGCCGAGGCGCTCGACGTGGATCGACCGCTGCTCGTCATCATGCTTATGGGCGGAACCGGCGTCGGCAAATCGACGCTGCTCAACGCCTTGGCCGGCGGCGCCATCGCGCAGGCGTCGTTCGCCCGGCCAACGACGCGCGATCCGGTGGTGTACTATCACGAGTCGGTCAAGCCGGATCGTCTCGATCCGGCCTTGCGGCACTGCCGGCTCGCTCCGCACGATCGACCGGCGCTGCAACAGAAGATCCTCGTCGATACGCCGGACCTCGACAGCAACGATTTAGCCAACCGCGATAAACTGATGCGTCTGCTGCCTGTGGCGGACATTATTCTCTACGTCGGTTCGCAGGAGAAGTATCACGATCAGCTCGGCTGGGAGCTGTTTCTGCAACAGCGCAAGCGCCGCGCCTTCGCCTTCGTCCTCAACAAGTGGGACCGTTGTTTGCACCAGAACGACAGTGGCTTGCGGCCCGACGACGATCTGCTGCGCGACCTGCAAGCGGAAGGATTTCAAACGCCGCTGCTGTTCCGCACTTGCGCCCAATTGTGGGTCGATCGCGCTGGCAGCAACGGCGAAGCGTCGGCGAGTTTGCCGGAAGGCGAGCAGTTCAGGGAGTTGGTCGATTGGCTGGAAATGGGCCTGACGCGCCTGGAAATCGAGGCGATCAAGGCACGCGGCGTCAGTCAGTTGTTACAGCACATGCAACAAGCGCTGACCGCCGCCAGTCCGCCGGACCTCGCGGCCATCGCCGAGCGCACGCGCGCCGCCTGGATCGCTCCCCTCACCGAAGAAGCCGGCGCCACCAGCGATGTTCTCCTGGACACCCTCGAACCCTATCAGCGCGAGATCGAGCATCACTTCGCTCTGGAAGAACAGCGGCGTTTCCACGGTATCATGGGATGGTATCTGCATTTGTTCACTCGTGCCAAGTACGTCGGCAGCACGCTGCGCGATCGCATCCCTTTCATGCCGCGCGGGCAGCACAACGTCGAGACGCCGGCGAATTGGGATCTGTCCACGTTCATCAAAGCGTGCAGCGACGTGGCCGGCAATCGTCATCTCGACGCGCGCGGCAAAGCGCTGGCCAACAAACTGCTCGTCGAGGCCGATCATCAGGACTTTCCACTGGACGTACTCAACGAGCCGATCGAAGCCCGTTCGACACTCGATTGGCGGCAGCGCTACGCCGGCATTCTCAATGAGGTATTGCAACAAGTCGAGCGCGAATGGTCGAAACCGACCGGCCTGCGCCGTCTGACGCAAGCCGTCGTCGTTTGGCTGGGCAACTGGGTGCCGCCCGTCGCTCTGCTCGCCGCTCTGATCGTGCTGCTGTGGCGCTATTTCAAGCCGACCGGCGAAAACGCCGTCCTCCACCCCGCCGACGCGCTGTTGCCGCTGATCGTCCTGCTGATCGTGCTGGTGATTTTGCATTTGTTGATTACCCTGCTGTTACCGCTGCGTTGGCCGGCGATCCGCGGCGAGTTCCGCCGCCGCCTGGAAGAGCGTATCCAGCAGGAGTTGGAATCGATCTACACACCCATCCCCGGCGACGTGGCCGAGATGCTGCGCGCGAGCGCCGCCTGATCGAGAAAATCGCCGCGGAGACGGCCGAGGTCGCTTCCTGGCTGCACGAGCGCGAGCAGTCGGCGAGCATCGCCGGACTTTATGGACATTGAGATCGTGTGTTAGACTGCGGGTTCGATGACCGCCGACATGGATCCGGCGCAGCCGCGCGAACTGAGCGGATCGGCTCCGAAGGCGTGGATTTGATCGCGTTTCAGTTCGGCGTGTTCCCGGCTCGTCGTCAGCACGATCACGCGGCCGGTCGTGTCCACTTCCACCGCCATCAGGTAGGCCGTCTCGGGAGAGTGTCCAAACAATTCTTGCAGCATGCGGATGACGTATTCGTAGGTGTGATCGTCATCGTCGAGCAGAATCACATGATAGGGCGGTTGCCGCTTGGTCCGCTCTTGCGTGCGTTGTTTGGGAGCCGTGATGGTGTCGGTCATAGCGTGTTCTCAAGTTCGTCCCAGGCAAACCAGGGTGATGTCATCGTGCGGATCGCGGTTGACGGCATGCTGGCCGACGGCCCTGATGATCCGTTCGCCCAGGGCGGCGGCGGAGACGGCGCCGGCTTCCTGCACCACGCGGTGCACGCCCTTGAGGGAGAAGGCATTGTTCCGCGCATCCAGAGCGTCAGTCACACCGTCGCTGAACAGAATCAGATTGTCGCCCGGTTGGAGAAGGATCTGGCACGAATCATAGGCGCAGCCCTCGGTCATGCCCAGCGGCAGGCCGGCGGTGGCCTTGGGCACGACATCTTGCAAGGCAGCGCCGCCCTTACGTCCCAGCAGCGGCGACGGATGACCGGCGCTGGCCAGCGTAACTGTATGCCGATCCGGATCGAGTACGGCCACAGTCAGCGTCACAAAGCGATCCATCGGGCTGGTGTACGGATAAAGCTGATCGTTGAGCTTGCCGACGGCTCGTCCGGGATCCGGCTCGGCCAAAAAGCAAAAACGGGCGTCGGAGGACACCTTGGCCATGAGCAAGGCGGCGGCGACGCCTTTGCCGGCCACGTCGCCGACCGCCACCGCTAAGCGCCCCTGGGGCAGTGGAATGAACCCGTAATAATCGCCGCCCACCGCCTGCGCCGGCTGATAGTGGGCGTAGAAATCGTAGCCCTGTACCTTGGGCAAACTGCTGGGCAAGAAGCTGTGTTGCACGCGCGTGGCCAATTCGAGATCGCGGCGGAAGCGTTCGCGGGACACCGTTTCCTCGTGCAGACGAGCGTTCTCCATGGCGATCGCCGCCTGATTGGCCACGCCCCAGAGAAGTTTCAGATCCTCTTCGGTGAATTTCTTGCCGCGATCCTGCGTGTCCAGCTGAATGACGCCGAACGCCTTGCCCTCCGCCGTACACAGCGGCACGCACATCACCGAACGAATGCGAAAATCGACGACGCTTTGGCTGAGTTGGATGCGGTCGTCGCGGCTGGCGTCGTCGCTGAGGAACGCTTGCGCCGTTTCCAGGCAACGGCGAACGATGGTTTTGCTGGGCCGAGCGTTGGCCTCATCGTGCGGCCGGCGCGTGCGGACGACACGCGGCAACAGCCGATTGCTACCCTCCTCGGCGTGGATGACGAAACAGCGATCCGCCTGCCGGAACAACTGAAACAGACTCTCGACGATCTTGGGCATGAGAGCATCGAGGTCGAGCGTTTTGTTGAGATTGCTGCTAATTTCGAGCAGATGGCGGAGTTTTTCGGCCGGCTGCGTTTCCAGCAGCATGTGGCTGCTTTGGCTAAGCATGGCCTCGACGGTGGAGGAACTTTCCGGTTCTTCCGCTTCGGAGGGTTCTTCCGTTTCCGGCGGCGTGATTTGCTGTTGCTCGATGAAGACGGCTTGGAAATCGCAGATGCGGATACGGTCGTTGTGCTTGAGCAGCGTGCGCCCGCTGATGGCCTGATTGTTGACGTAAGTGCCGTTTCGGCTCTGCTTGTCCTCAATGTAATAGCGGCCTTGGATGCGGAGAATCTGAGCGTGTTCGCGGCTGACGGAGGTTGCCGGGATGACGACGCCACAATCGGGGTTGCGTCCAAGGATACATTTATCGCCGTCCAACGAAACGGACTCGCCGTCATTGGCGCCTTTGAGGATCTGTAGTACGGGCATGCGTTTGCCTCCCAGGCCGCGTTCGCGCCAGCCGGGCCGCCGAGCGATGGCGAACAAAACGGTCCATTTGGAAATCACATGATTCTAACGGATGCTCCGCCTTGTTTCAAGAAAGGGTCGGAGGTGCTCTGTCGAAAAGTCGAAAACCTCGGTTAGCCGCGATGCGCAGCGGAGCGCGTTGGCCCTGCCTTGTTGCGGACACGCCGCGCTTGCGGTAGCCTGAGAGCAGATGATTCCCAAGGAGAGAAATAGCCGATGGTGGGCGCCGTCTTGCAACAGGAATGGCTGCTCGGCAGTCGCCGCAACCGGCTGCACGTGTTCCGCTGGCTCTACGCCGGGTGGCTCATCGTACTCGTCTTGTACGGCTTCATTCGCTATATGGAGGAAGAGAATAGGCGGCTGCATGCGGTGCCGGTCGCGGGCACGACGACCTTTGCCCGGTTTTCCTCGGCGCCGGAAGTGATCGGCCAATGGTTCGCCGAGACGTTCGTGACGCAACAGATGCTACTGCTGGTGCTGGCGACGCCGGCTTTCGTCGCCGGCGCCATCACCGACGAAAAGCGTCGCGGCACCCTGCAATATCTGCTGACCACCGATCTCGAAGCGCGGCACATCCTCCTCGGCAAACTGCTGGCACGGGTGGGGCAAGTGGTTCTGGTGTCGGCGGCGGGGTTGCCGTTGTTCGCCTTGTTGGCCGGCTTCGGCGGCGTGCAGCCGATCACTCTGCTGTCCCTGGGCGTCGCCTTGCTCGTGCCGCTGTTTGCCTTGGCGTCGATGGCGCTCTTGGCCTCGGTGTGGTGCCGGCAGACGCGCGACGCCGTTCTCGCGCTGTATGCCATCGGCACGCTGGCCGGACTGGCCGTCTGGTATTTCCAAGGTTGGCTCAGCTATTTCAACCCCCTCTTCGTCCTCGCGCCGGCTTGGGGAACGTGGCGCAGTCTGGATCTGACCGAGTTGGGGCAACGTCTGCTGCTGTCCTCGTTGTACTGGGGTACGCTCGGCGGCGTTTGTCTGGGACTGTCGATCTGGCGACTGCGTCCCTCCTACCGCGCCGAACTGGAGAACGTCCGGCCGCAAACCGTGCGTTGGTATAGTGTGCCGCGTGTGCCGGTACACGAAGAGCCGATCCGCTGGCGCGAGCGGCACGTCGAGGGGCTGGCGCCGGCTCCGCAACTACGACGCATTCCCCAATGGCTTGCCATCTCTTCCGTCACCGTCCTCACTACCTGCTCCTCGGCGCTGATCCTGCTGCTGTCGCTGCCGCCGGGCGTGTCCGTCGGCGACGCGATTATGGCCCTGGGGCGTTTTCAGCCAGCCCGGCTGGCGGCTGTCATGCCCAACGCCGGTAATGGCTTTCTCGTGCAGGGGTTGCTGGTCATGTTGTTGGCCAGTCTGATCGTCGGCGTCCGCTGCTCCGGCGCCGTCACCGGCGAGCGCGAACGTCAGACGTGGGAGGCGTTGCTGCTGACGCCGCTGACCGCCAAGCAATTGATCCGCGGCAAACTGTGGGGAATCATGGGGGCCAGCTACGCCTATCTGCTGGCCTACGCGGCGCCGGCCCTTGTCCTGTCGGTTCTCGGCGGCATCATGGCGCTGCTGTGGGTATTGTTGTGGCTGGCGGTCACGGTGCTGGCGATGTACTACATTGGAGCGGCGGGGTTGTGGGCCTCGGTGCGCTCGAAAAATTCCTGGCGCGCCTTGCTGGCCACTCTGTTGGCCGGCTACGTCGGCGGATTGGCCATCTACCTCTGTACCACGCCGATCCTCGCCATCGCCGCCTTCATCGTTGGACTTCTCCTGATTGGCCTCGACAAGCAGTTCGGCACCCAACTGAGCGTCGCGGCCGGCTCAGTCTCTTTCGATCATCGCGTCTTTACGGTTCTGACCTGCCTCGGTCTGGCGCTGTTATTTTGGTTGATGTCGCGTCTGTTCTTGAGCCAGGCGCTCCGCTGGATCGCCGACCGCGAACGCACGCGCCACTGGTATGAGGAGCCGGTCTATCGCCGTTCGCGTCGTCGATCGGCCATGCCGGTCAAGCGGGAAACGGCCTGAAAAAACGATGAGCAACTTTTTCATACGTTGCCCAGCAGATGCGGTAAGTTTTGCAACATTTCCTCTTCCGACGACGGAAACGTGTGCTATTTCATCGGCCCTAAACCGTGACTCCGGCACTCCTTAAACGTCATCCACCTTCAGGCGGAGCAGAGTTCGGTACGCCGTTTGCCTTACACAAAACCGCGTAAGGCAAATGATCGAATTAACAAGTGGATAGGACCATGAGTCAGCGCGATGCCAATATGTTGTGTCTGCGCGATACGCTGGAACATCTGTCGGCCAACCAGCAACGGCTGGAATGGACGGAGGAGCCGGAGGCAATCCACTTGTTAACCGAAAATATGATCCGCGATCTCGTTCGCTGTCAGCGTCTGTGTGAGAATTTGCGTAGACGTTGCTGTTTGGAGCGTGTCGCGTAAGGAGTCCATTTTCCCCGCACTCCCCTTGGCCACCGCTCGACCCAGGGCTATGCCGAAACCCAGCGTTTCGGCGGGCGGCCTCCCCCCTCGACCCAAATCCCCGATCCATCCCCTGCCGGCGACGTGGCTTCACGTCGCTGGCGTCTTTTTTGGAGTTACCCAGAATTAACCGTCGTTTAGCCGCGACCCGAAGGGGAGCGCGCAAGCCCGCGCTCCCCTTCGGGTCGCGGCTTAACGAACGACGGGACACCAGGCCGGCGCATCCGCGCTCTTCGTCACGGCTGTTATGGCCGTTGCGAGCGGAAGGAGCGAAGGCCAGGTAAGGGCCGTAAGCTGCTTCAACCTCTTATTCCAGGCAGAATGGCGAGCCGATAACAATACGCGGAATAGCTGTCCGTCGTTGACGCACAGCCTGAGCGAACCCACCCGCTCGATGACCTGGTGGGGCCGCCAACCATTCGGGCGAACCGGCAGCGTTAGCTGCCGGGTACAAGCACCCGGCAGCTAACGCTGCCGGTTCGCCCGAATGGTTGGCGGCCCGGCTGGAGAAGGAGACCCCCACGCCGGCTGAATTTCTCCCCTGGGATTCCACACAACATCGTGTCGATGAGGAGGCGAATGTCATGAGGATGCGCTTGGGAGCGCCGTTGCTGGCTGCGATGATCGGCCTGTTCGGGGCCGTCCAGTACGCGGCGGCAGCGCATTGCGGTAGCTCCAATTACGGCTGTTGTTCGCAGCCGTGTTGCGACGCGCAGTGCTGTTTCCCCGCTTGTCAGCAACAGTGCAAGACGTGCTACAAACTGGTCTACGACACCGTCCTGGAGAAGCGCTGGCAGACCTGCTATCAGACGGTGCAAGAAACCGTCATGAAACAAGTCTGCAAGACCTGTTACCGTCAAGAGTGCAAGACCTGCTATCGGGCTTGCCACCAAACTTGCTACAAGCAAGTGCCCTGCACCACCTGCAAGCCGTGCTACAAGACCTGCTACAAGGAAGTGTGCCAGACTTGCTGCAAACCGTGCTATGAAACCTGCTACAAGCAGTGCTGCTACACCATCTGCAAGCGCGTTCCGCAGTGCGTCATGCGCGAGTGCTGCTATACGGTGTGCAAGCCGTGCTACGAGACGCACTGCCATCAGGCGTGCCATCAGGCCTGCCATCAGTTCTGCGAGACGGGCTGCCGCGAGTGCTGCTACACCGTCTGCAAGCCGGTGTGCGTGCAATGCATCAAGAACGTCTGCTGCACCACCTGCAAGCCGTGCTATGAAACGTGCTACAAAGAGTGCTGCCAGACCTGCTACAAAGAGTGCGTGCAGACCTGCTACAAGCCCTGCACCAAGACGATTTGCACGCCGGTGACGACCTGCAAGACTGTCGCTCGGAAGGTCAAGGAGTGCTGCACCGAGACCGTACTGCAAACCCGGCAAGTGCAAGCACTGCTGGCAGCGCACTTGCGACACCTGCTGCTTTGATCCCTGCACCTGCTGCTGCAAGCATCAGAAGGGCCACTGGCAGCGCGTGTCGGTCAAGTGTCCCGACCAGATTTGCACTCGTCAGGTGACGAAATGCCGTACCGTCTGCGAGCAAGTGCCCTGCACGACGTACTGCAAGAAGTGCGTCACCGAGATGGTGCCCTACACTGTCTGCAAGAAGGTGCCCTACACCATCGTCAAGAAGGTGCCCTATACCGTCTGCAGGATGGTGCCGGTGACGACGGTTCAGAAGGTGCCGTACACGGTCACCAAGTACGAGACGCAGGTGTGCAAGAAGCTGATCCCGTACACGGTGGTCCGCTGCTGCAAGGGCGCTTGGGTTGACGCTCAGGGCGTCGGCCATGGCGATCCTGGCACCGGCGGCTGCGGCAACGCCAACTCGTCCGGCAGCGTCGCCTCGCCGTCCGGCCGCACCTTCAAGTGCGGCGCGACCTACACCACGACCTATACGACCACCAGCTGCCGTATGGTCCAAGAGGTCTGCCGCAAGCAAGTGCCCTGCACGGTTTGGCAGACGGTGCAACAGCAGTGCGTCAAGACGGTGCCCTACACCGTCTGCCGCATGGTGCCGCACACCGTCAAGCGCTGTGTGCCCTACACCGTTTGCCAGATGGTGCCCTGCACCGTCATGAAGTGCGTGCCGTACACCGTCTGCACGCAGGTGCCGTACACGGTCAAGTGCTGTGTTCCGTACACGGTGACCGAGTGCGTGCCCTGCACGGTCTGCAAACGAGTTCAGACCTGCGTGCCGGTCGAAGTGTGCGTCAAGCGTTGCCGTAAGGTGCCGGTAGCCTGCGAAGCCTGCCCCGCTCCCGCCTGCCCTGCTCCGGCCTGCCCGCAGACCAATTGCTGCCCGCAGACCAATTGCTGCCCGCAGACCAATTGCTGCCCGCAGACGACCTGCTGCCAGCAAAATAACTGCTGCCAGCCGAGTTGCTGCACCACGAGTTGCTGCACGCCCTGCTGCTGCTCGCCGTGCTGCTCTTGCAAGAAGCCGGGCCTGTTCAGCCGGCTGTGCCATCAGCGCTGCTGCACGCCCTGCTGCAATCCTTGCGGCAACACCAGCGGCGGAAGCTGCTGCAACTGACACCCACCGAAATGCTCGCGGCGCTCTCATGTCCGCCACGAGACTCCCGGGGGAGTGACGCCCTGCGAACGGAGTCGAGCCACGCCCAGGCTCGCCTCCGTTCGTTTTTTCGTTCTCAACCGTTCGGCCCTTTGTTACACTGAACGGTAGGAGAACCCTCATGCGACAATCTCTCTTTGCTTTGCTCGTGCCGACCGTTCTGATCGCCGAATTGATGCTCGGCTGTGAAGGCGCCGCCGAGCGCGAACAGAGCCGGCCCAAAGTCAAGGCCGCCGCCAAGGACAAGGCCGGCGAATCCAAGAATACGGCCGGCAAATCCAAGAAAGCGGCGATCGGCAAGAACGTCTTTCTGGAAGTGCTGCCGAACAAGAAGCGGCGCGTTCTCGTCTCTGCCGAGGTCTGTCTGCGCGAGGGCCAACTGGAACTGCTGCTGTGCCGTAAGCAAACCAAGGAACACGAAGCCATCCTCAGCGCCGACGTGGACGCGCGAAGATCCACGCTGCCCTGATCGCCGCCGGCGCTGTCGAAGGTTCGCCGGTGAGCTTCGTGCCTAAATACCGTCCCGCCTCCGGCACGACGATCAAAGTGAGCGTGCAGTACAAGGACAAGGACGGCAAGCTGGCGACCGTGCCGGCCAAGTCGTGGATCAAGAACGCCAAGGATAATAAGCTGTTGGATAGCGATTGGGTCTTCGCCGGCAGCCGGCTCGTTACCAATCCGCTCGATCCCGATGGCCAGAAACATTACCTCGCCAACGATGGCGATGTCATCTGCGTATCCAATTTTGAAACCGCTCTGCTCGATCTGCCCATCAACAGCCCCAAGGACGATGCCGACCGATTCTTTGTCGCCAATACCGAACGCATCCCGCCGCTGGAAACCAAGGTCGTCGTCATCCTCGAACCCGTCGTGGAAGCGAAGAAAGACAAGAAGTAGCGGGAGACCGCGCTTCATTTTCGGGTTCGGTCTTGCCGAAATCTTTATTATTATGATAAAGATGGTTATGTCGGCTCTCGACCGCCCTTCGGCGAGGGTCGGCGAGGAGCGCCGAAAGGGAGAGCGATGGCCGAACCGAACCTGTCCGCCGAGCAGATCGCCGATGCCAATCAGTTCTTGGCCGACGCGCCGGCGGAGACGATTCTGCGCTGGGCGGTGAGTACGTTCCGCGACAAACTGACGATGGCGACCGCTTTCGGAGCCGAGGGCTGCTGTCTTATCCACATGCTGGCCGAGATCGATCCGCGCGTCCGCATCTTCAACCTGGACACCGGCTATCAGTTCGCCGAGACGCTGGAATTGCGCGAACGCATCAAAGAGCGTTACGGCATTGAGGTCGAGTACATCCGTCCGGAACTGACGGTGGCGGAGTACGAGGCGGAGTATGGCGGCCCGCTGTACCGCATTCGACCGGATCAGTGTTGCCACGATCGTAAGCTGTTGCCGTTGCGTCGGGCCGTGGATGGCTACGCCGCTTGGATCAGCGCCATCCGCCGCGATCAAACAAGCCATCGCGCCGCCGCCGGCGTTGTTCAGTGGGATGCCAAGTTCAATCTCGTGAAAGTCAATCCGCTGCTGTCCTGGACGCGCAAGGACGTGTGGAACTTTATCCTCAAGCACGACATCCCGTACAATCCTTTGCACGATCGCGGTTATCCGAGCATCGGTTGTTGGCCGTGTACGTCGCCGGTCGGCGACGGACAGGACGAGCGCGCCGGTCGCTGGGCCGGCAACGTCAAGAAGGAGTGCGGGCTGCACGTCATCGAAGTGCAGGACGGCGGCGGTATTTAAGTTTAGCCGCGACCCGAAGGGAAGCGCGTTGCAGAGAGCGCTTCCCTGCGGGTCGCGGCTAAACGAGAGGAAGAGTTATGCGAATTTCCGCCAAGGCCGAGTATGCCTGTGTGGCCATGTTGGAGTTGGCCGCCAACTACGCCGAGCCGCAACCGCTGCCCATCAAGACCATCGCCGAAGCGCAGGCGATTCCGCAGAACTTTCTCGTGCAAATCCTGCTGCAATTGAAGACGGCCTCGCTGGTAGTCAGTGTGCGCGGCGCTTCGGGAGGGTATCAACTGGCGCGGCCGCCGGAGGAAATCACCCTGGCCGATGTCATCAACGCCATCGACGATCGCTCCTTGACGGCCCGCTCGGCCCTGAGCAAAAGTCATCGTTCGCCCGCTGTTGGCGTCCTGCTCGGCATCTGGCAAGACGTGCAAGCCGAAGAGCAACGCGCCTTGCGGCGCATCACGTTGGCGGAATTGGTCCGCCGCATTGGGGAAGATCACGCCCTGTCGTATCAGATTTAAGGGGAGTTTTACGATGTCCGATTTGCTTTCGCCGCACGGCGGCTTGAAGGAACCCGTCAACCGCAACGTGTCCGCCGAGGAAGCGGCGGATTTCCGCGCCCGCACCGTATCGCTGCCGCGCGTGTCCATCAGCGAAGCCGATCTTTCGACGCTGTATCGCCTGGGCGACGGCGGACTCAGTCCGCTGACCGGCCCGATGGACCGCGCGACCTTCAACCGCGTTCTCGATGAGGAAGTCATCGTCCGCGATGGCAAAAAATACGCCTGGACGATCCCGCTGTCGTTCCCCGTCGATGAAGGACAGGGGAAGTCGTTGAAGGCCGGTCAGACCGTCGCTCTGGTGAATCCGCAAAACGAGGTGGTCGGCACGTTGGAGATCAGCGATATTTTTCCGTGGGATAAGGCCCATTATGTACGCGGCGTCTACGGCACGGAGCGTTTCGATCATCCCGGCGGCCGCATGACCGAGCGCGATCCGCGCACGCATCTGCTAGGCGGCACGGTGCGCGTTCTGCCGCAGCCGAAACACCCGGCATACGGCCAATTCATCCTATCGCCGCGCGAGACGCGGGCATTGTTCGCCAAAAAGGGGTGGAAGCGCGTCGTCGCCTTCCAGACGCGCAATCCGCTGCACCGCGCCCACGAGTACGCCCTCGTCGCCGGCTTGGAGCGCCTGGTGCGCGAAGGCCATTTCGCCGGCGCCGTCCTCAATCCGCTGGTCGGCGAAACCAAGGGCGACGATGTGAATGCGGTCACGCGCATGCGCACCTATCGGGCGCTGATCGACAGCAAGGCGCTCGGTGAAGGCGACAAGGATGAGGAACTGTGGAAGAAAGCCGGTTGCGACATTACGGATCGCATAATTCTGTTGGGACTGGACATTAAGATGTTTTACGGCGGGCCGAAAGAAGCGATCATGCACGCCATCTACCGGCAGAATTTCGGCTTCACCGACATCATCATCGGTCGCAAGCACGC
Source organism: uncultured Planctomycetota bacterium (assembly GCA_963835245.1). GTDB lineage: Bacteria > Planctomycetota > Planctomycetia > Gemmatales > Gemmataceae > JAJPHU01. The sequence continues at coordinate 1,953,203 of CAWIEZ010000004.1, read as the reverse complement.
CGACGCGCCGTATGAAGACGGCAAGGACATTTGGGACGGCCTCGCCGCGCAGCGCAAGTTCGACGAGTTGAAGGGCGAATTGCTCATCAAGCCGGTGAAGATCGGCTTCGCGGCCTACTACGAGGAGTTAGGCCGCGTCGGTCTGGTGGAGGAGTGCGAGCCGAAGGGTTACAAGCAAGTGACCATCGCCGGCCGCATTTTGCGCGAGACGCTGCGCAAGGGCGAGTTGCCCGATCCGCGCGTCATGCGGCCCTCGACGGCACGCATCCTGATTGAAAGCATGAAGGGGCAGTAATTGCGAACGGATGAGCCGTTGCCAGCCCTCAGCGCCAGCAAGGGACAGTCATTCCCTTGCTGGCGCTGAGGGCTAGCGAAATTCGAGTGTTGCCGTGGACTTCGAGTTAGTCGGCGAAATCACGAATATGGAGACGTTTGCTGTTGGCTCGTCAATTCGTGAACTCCCCCGACTGCGGCGAGCGTATGGTGCCGGCCGCTGGCGGAAGCGCAAGGGGATAGCACATGTCCGCCTCGCGGATGGAACTATCGGCCGAGCCGAGGTACACTGGTACGAAGCGCATGGCATCGGCCGAAAGGAAATGAAAATCAAGCGGTTCCTGGATAAGTGACTTATGGTCAAAAAAAAGAAATCCTCGCGGTTCCTTCTCTGCGTCAAGAACGACGATTACCCGGCATCGCTTGAAATACGCAAAGTGTATCGAGCGATACCGGATGAAGACGCCGTCGCGCGGCATTTTGTCCGTGTCATCGACGAATCGGGAGAAGACTACTTGTATCCCGATAGCTATTTCGTTGCCATCGACCTGCCTCAAGCAGCGGCAAGCGTCTTCATTCAGGCATCGTAGAGGCGAGGTGAGAAGAATGCAAACCGTCAAAATCATCGTCCGGGAAGAAGGGGGCGCCTGGCTTGGCTATCTCCAGGATTATCCGGATTATTGGACGCAAGGGGAAACTCTGGACGATCTCAAGGAACATCTGACGGATCTTTATCACGATGTCACGCGGACAGGGCACTGAAGCACGAAGATCCATCCTTGGATGGACGCTCATCTACTGCGCCTGACTGGCGCAGCCACCTGTCATCTATTGGGAAGACGGAAGTACACCGTACGCCCCGAAATCCGTGCCGCTCGATGCACTCCCGTACCTCATTCAATACCAGCACATCGCTCTCCCCCCATTCCGGGCCAGCCGCAGATCCGACCGGATGGCGTATGCGAAAACACACCATTCCATCGAGCGTGCCTGGCTCGAAGTCGTACCGCCGGATGTCCGTGATGTTACCGCTCACCTCATTGCGACGGGCATTCGCGTCCGGCCCCAGGTCAGCGAGTTGGAGCGGGTGGAGCGCAAAGAACTCTTCCCCACTATCGCACGCCAGAGGCAGAAACTCGGCTGCCGTCCCTACAACCGGCTCTAGTGCCTGGCGGCCTCTGGCCGGACCGCCCATCCACCACCCGAGAAGTACAAGAACTCAGCATACTGCTCAGCTTTATACAGTGTGACGGGCACCGGGCGCAAGTTGCGGCCAGCGGATGAACTCCGTATAGAGGCCAAGTTTCCTCTAACTCCACTTCGTGCCAGAGCATCCCCCATGGAGAGTGGCCCTTGGAGTCATAGCCCACTTCGAGCTTGAATACTTCCACGAGCCTCGCCTCTGCCTAATATCGGATAAGATGGCGCACAAACGCACTCTAGCACGGCTTCTACACAGCAAAGGTCATGAACCGCCCACTAGCCCGCAGCGCAAGCAAAGGTTTTGACTTCCCTTGCTTGTACTACGGTCTCGTTAACCTTCATCCTCATCCGCCCCCAGCTTGGCCTTGCTGACAATCTGCTGCTGCACATTGCCGGGCACCGTGTCGTAATGCTTGAAATCCATGTGGAACGAACCCTGCCCCTGCGTGATGCTGTCCAGCTGCGAGGCATAGCGCGTCACTTCCGCCAACGGCGCCAGCGCCGTGATGACGGCCAAATCGCCGGGCAAACTATCCTGATTCTCGATACGCGCCCGCTTGGTGTTCAGGTCGCCGAGAATGGCGCCGGTGTACTTGGTCGGCACCGTCACCTCGAGTTCGACGATCGGCTCCAACAACACCGGGCGGGCGGCGAGGAAAGCGTTCTTGAAAGCGATGCGGCCGGCTGTCTTGAACGCCGCTTCGGAACTGTCCACCGGATGGTCTTTGCCGAAATACACTTCCACGGCCACGCCTTCGATGCGGTAGCCGGCCAAGGCGCCGCGCTCCAGGAGATCCTTGCAGCCCTTCTCGACGGCCGGCACGAATTGATTGGGGATGGTGCCGCCGACGATGGTATCGATGAAGGCGAAATGGTGCGCCGGCTCGAAGTGGGCCGAACGCATCTTCTCGAACTTGCTCTTGTTGGCGAAGTTCTCCAGCAGCGATTCCTCGTTTTCAATCTCGCGCGGCAGAGGATAGACACGTAGATGGACTTCGCCGAATTGGCCGCGACCACCGGATTGTTTCTTATGGCGGTGTTGGCCTTCCGCGTTCATGGTGATCGTCTCTCGATAGGGAATCTTCGGCTCCTTGGTGACGACCTCCAGATCGAAACGACGTTTCAGCCGGTTGATAAGCACATCGAGGTGCAGTTGACTCATGCCGGTGATGACCAGTTCCTTTGTCTGCGAATCGCGGGTGACGTGGAAGGTCGAATCTTCGTTGGCGATCTTCTGCAAGCTGCCGGAGATTTTCTGTTCGTCGCCGCGCGCTTTGGGTTCGACGGCCAGACCGAACATCGGCGTGGGAAAAGGCGGCGAGGCCAGTTTCGGTGAACCGGCGTGGTTGCTGACCGTGTCGCCGATGTGCAGATCCTCGACCTTGGTGACGGCGAAGATGTCGCCAGGGATTGCTTCAGCAATAGGAGAGTGCTTGCTGCCCTGCATGAGCAACAGTCCGGCCACGCGCGCCGATTTGCCGGTGCGAGCGTTGAACAATGGTTGATCCGGTTTGTAGGTGCCGGACAGTACGCGGATGAAGCTCAGATTGCCGACGAACTTGTCGGTGATGGCCTTGAAAACTTGACCGACGAACTCGCCGGACGGCGACGGCTCCAGTGTCACATCGCTGTCACCTTTCTTGGCGGTGCGGCGTTTGCCCTGCTCCGGCGAGAGGGCGTAGGCGGCCAAGCCGTCGAGCAGTTCGGCGATGCCGATATCCTTCTTGGCGGCGGTGCAGAAGACGGGCACGACGGTTCCAGCCGCCAGCGCTTTCGGCAGGGCGGCGGCCAATTCATCGGCACTGATCGCTCCTTCCATCAGATACTTTTCCATCAGAGCGTCATCGGCTTCGACAACGGCGTCGATGAGCTGAGAACGGGCAGCGGTCAGATCGACCGCGCAGCCGGCCGGCGCGGCGTCGGGCGGATTGAGAACACTAACGACGCCACTGATTTTTGGGCCGACGTTGAGCGGCGCGTTGAACAGCACGCAACCTTTGCCGAAGGTGTCGCGCACTGCCTTGAACAACTCCGGGAATTTGACGTTGTCGGCGTCGAGTTTGTTAATCACCAGCATGCGGGCCAGGCCGCGTTTGCCGGTTTCGCTGAACATGCGCCGCGTGTTGACCTCGACGCCGTTGGCCGCCGACACGACCACCAAGACGTTCTCGACGGCGCTGAGCGCCTCCAGAGCGGCGCCAATGAAAGCGGGATCGCCGGGCGTGTCGAGCAAGTGCAATTGCTTGCCCTTGTGTTCCAGGTGTAGGACGCTGGTATCGATGGAGAAGCGGCGCTTATGCTCTTCCTCGTCGTAGTCGGAAACGCTGCTGCCATCCTCGACGCTGCCGCGTCGATCGACGGCCTTGGCCGTAAACAACAGGGCGTCGGCAAGCGACGTCTTGCCCGACGCCCGATGTCCCGCCAGGGCGATGTTCCGAATGTCGGTCACTTGATGTTTCGCCATGAAAAACACTCCTCTATGATTTGCGGATTATGCGGCGCTTCGTAGAAGCGTCGCTAACCGGAACTAAGGGCAATCGCCGCCGCCAAGTCGATACGTCCTTCGTACAAAGCGCGGCCGATGATGCAACCGAACAATCCGCGCCATGCTAGCCGGGCGACATCCTCAAGCGTTGTCACTCCTCCCGAAGCGATCACTGGCAGCGACACAGCGGCGGCCAGCTCGACGGTGGCTTCGACATTGGGGCCTTCGAGCATGCCATCGCGGCTGATGTCGGTGTAGATGAGGGCCGCCAACGGCCAAGCGGCGCATTGCCGCGCGAGATCGAGGGCGGATTGATCGCTGTCGCGCTGCCAACCTTGGATGGCGATGCGGCCTTGCCGGGCGTCGATGCCCAGACAGATGCGGCGGGGAAACCGCCGGCACATGCTCTCGCACCAGGCCGGATCGAGCAGCGCGCGCGTGCCGAGAATCACGCGTTCGACGCCCCACCCGAGTGCCTCGCTGATGTGTTCCTCGCTGCGCAGTCCGCCGCCGAGTTGGCAGGGCACGCCGGCTGCTTGCACGATGCGCCGCACACTGTCGCCATTGACCGGATGTCCTTGACGTGCGCCGTCGAGATCGACGAGATGAAGATAGGCTGCCCCCTGCTCGACCCAGCGCCGCGCCACGGCGGCGGGGTCGTCGCCGAAGACGGTTTCCTGAGCATAATCGCCTTGCCGCAGCCGCACGCACTGGCCGCCTCGCAGATCGATGGCCGGCAGAATCAGCACGGAAAAAACCTCCGATCGGAACGCGGACATTTCGCGCCACTGTAGAGGGCGACGCGGCAATTTGCAAGAGTCTGTGAAGAATTCCGCGTCCGGGCCGCTAGCTACGCGGCCGGCAAGACGCTGTTCGTCCGCATGCATACGCATCTATCCCGCATGGAGAGGAGAGACCGAAGGAACTGGATCGATCCCGCATTCATGCTGGGCGCGCACCGTCTCGTTGTCGAGGTTTGTCCTCTCGATGAAGTCGTTGCAGCACCCACGCTGCCTGTGGATGCAACAACTGCGCAGCATTGCAACGACAGTTGATCGCGCGGCACAACTCTTTTATCGGGATCAACCTAAGTCATTGCAACCTCGCGTCGTTGCCATCTGCTGCTTTGCAAGGCAAGGTCGTCCGACCACAGGGATGGTGACGAAAACTCCTTGTAAGGGGCTATGTGACGCGCTGTCCGTGGACGAGTTGTCTACAGCACACTCAAATGACGCAATGGAGAAGTCGCTGCTTTCTTTGGGCCAGGCGATCAAGAAACAGCGGGAGAAGCTTGGTCTATCCCAAGAGAAGCTCGCCGATCGATGCGGCTTTGACCGCACTTACATAAGCATGCTTGAGAGAGGCAAGCGAAACCCTTCCCTGCTCAATCTGCTCCGTTTGGCCGAAGGCCTGGAGATTTCGGTTTCCAAACTCACCGAGGTCTTTAATGGCACTCACGCCAATTGACCCCACTCATGCGCTACAGATTCAAGCGGGAACACTGGGCCGTCTTGCCGGCCACACGTTTGAAGCCACAATCGCGGAGCCAATCAATCAGGGTCGATACCCACTTGACGTGGCAGATGCCGGCAAGGGGCATGTGTTCACTGGCGAGCCGGCGATCTTGCTACTCCAGTATATCGCATGCAGGCTTGGCTTACCGCGCATTCTTCGAGCGACTGCCATCTCCACGGGGGCGTTGGCGACGTTCAGAAGAAGGAAAGCAGTGGCTGTCGGTCAACGGGGTCCGTATCTCGCGTTGCAAGAGCGATTTAGTTGTAACTATCCAGCTTGACAGTATTGCGAATATTTCGATCGGCGTCTCGACAAAACAGTGCAATAATAGACGCCCGACCAACGCGCAACTCTACTTTACCACTGCTCGAGGCTTCTCCGCCCTGCTGGTAAATAACGGCATCCCTGTTACCGGAGTGGCAATTCGTGCTTTACGTCAGTTTTGCGGCGACGAGGGATTCAGGCCGAGCGAGCCTGCCTCCGTTCTCGAAGGCCGACGCACGGACCCACGCCGTTACTTCTGGGAAGAGATTGAGCAAGCGGGCAGAGGTGAGTGGGAGCGGATGTTCTCCAACTGGCAGGATCAGATCACCCGGCTATTGCTACAGAAAGCCTATTTGGACGACCCTTTCGTGCCAGAGTACCTATTGCATAAAACCAAACGATCTGCCCGGTGGGGTTCCACGGAAATAGCGATCTATTCAATTGAAGAACTCATCGCACTGAGTAGGTCTTACCAAGGGTTCGCAACAAGACCCTATACGGTAACGAAAGGCTCCTATAAGGATCCGCCCGGAGTGATACACTTGGCGCCTCGCTTTGGCGTCGTGCAAATGCAGCGAGGAGGGCAAAAACAACACCCTGAGCAGCTTCAGTTCAATCTTGAGGCTAGGTATTTCTACAAGCTATCATCCGAGTAGTGTCTTGACATGATTTGCAATTGCATAGGCGAGAAGAGGCGGCACGGCGTTTCCGATCCCGGTGCGAATCGTGCCCAAAGGGCCTTGGAACCTAAAGGCGTCTGGAAACGACTGGATTCTCGCGGCTTCGCGGATGGTCAGAGATCGAGTTGCAATCGGATGCACGTTCCTACATCCAGAGATCATGCCGAACGTGGTCTGCACAGTCGAGGCCGGCTCATTCCATATCTGCCGTTTGTAGGTAGTGTTGTAACCCGATGGCGGACGCATGTTTTCATCCTCGTTATCGTGTGCGCTATGGCCCTCCTTTACATCCCAAAGCCAATCGATAATGTGCGAAGGATGATTGACCGCCTGGTGCAAGGGATCCTCAGACTTCTCGCCCGATTCCAAATAAGGCAAGTCGGAACAGGCATCCCCGAAGGTTCGATAGGGAAATTGTCGGCTAAAGAGATCGCCATACCCTCCGTGAGTCTCTTCCGGTAGGGATGGCTCAACGCCCAAGTCATTCCTCATGGCGACGAAAATCACTCGTTCTCTATGTTGTGGCACCCCATAGCTCTTGGCATTGATCTCAAAAGCACGAATAGCGTACCCATGCGCCATGAAGTCTTCGCATATCTGGTCTTTCACGAAACCGCCCGATGGACTGGTCATCGATGTGAGAAGCCTTACATTCTCCAGAATTGCGACTTTCGGTTTCAGTGCTTCCACAAACCGCAAATAGTGCCGAAATAGCGAATTCCGCGGGTCATCAACTTTGCGCTTGCCCGACAAGCTGAAACCTTGGCACGGTGGTCCGCCGATGATTACATCGAGAGCGGCTTGCTCCTTAGCGTACCGTCTCAGGGCATCTTGGTTGATAGCAGCGATATTGCCGCCAAGCTCGACACAGCTTTGAAAATTCGCTCTGTATATGGATCGCAGAGCAGAATCTAATTCCAAGAACCCGTTAATCGCAAACCCGGCCGCTGAGAAGCCGAGGCTTAGTCCTCCACATCCCGCGAACAAGCTTACGGCTGAGAAGCGACGCAGGGCGTTACTTCGATGCAACCTGTCGAGTTCAATAAGCGCGCTGACGTACTCGGGGTTGCCAAGAGTGCAAACGGCTCTGGCAATCCTATCTTTCGCTCGTCTCACTTGGCCATAGACATGCTGCTTGTACCGCTTCCGCCGTGTGACAAATGATCGGACTCTCGTGATATCCGATAGGGCCGACAGAATCTTGTCGAGCAGCGGGCCAGATAATTCAGCCTTCCCAAGCTCAGCAGCAGACAGCAGATACTGCGGTATCTCCGCGAGTTCAGCAAGTCTCGCCTGAGAAAGCCCCAGCTGCTCGCGATGCCGCCTGATGTTGATTCGCTTCGTCCGCATGTGACAGATTGTCTACAGAAACCGCCCCCTTGTCAAGATCTTCTTTTCCATTGTATGGGAACTGCTGACATGAACCCCATGTCCGACATGCCGAACGAGAAGACGCGGCTCAATGCGCCAGATCGCTCGCACCGGCCGGCGGCTCGCGGTGGCCGTAGAAGCTGTACAGCACCGGCATCAGGTAGCGCGTCAAAAACAGCGTGGTGAGCATGCCGCCGACGACGACGATGGCCAATGGCCGCTGCGTCTGGGCGCCGATGCGCGTGGACACTGCCGCCGGCAACAGACCCAGAATCGCCGTCAGCGCCGTCATGGTCACGGCGCGCACCCGTTTGCCGGCTCCTTGCAGGATGGCCTCACGCAGCGGCATGCCGTGGACACGGTTGGCGTTGAACGACGAAATCAGCAGCAAGCCATCCATGATGGCCACGCCGAAAATGGAGATGAAACCCACCGCCGCCGAGATGCTGAAATTGGTCTTTGTCAGCAACAACGCCCACACGCCGCCCATCGACAGGGCCGCCACGTTGGAGAACACCAACACGGCGTCAATCAGATCGTGAAAGGCCAGGTACAACAAGACGAAGACCAGCGACAGCGATAATGGGACAATGATGAACAGCCGATGTTCCGCCTCTTCCATCTCCTCGAACTCGCCGCTCCACACTGCTCGATAGGGCGGTGGGATGAGATCGGCGCGTCGCCGCCTTGGCCTCGGCCACGCCGCTGGCCAAGTCGCGGCCGCGCACGCTGAACTTGACGGCGATCAAACGCTTGCCTTGCTCGCGGTAGATCGTCGAAGCGCCGGCGCGCTCGAAACTGCCCCGCCGGATCGGGTTTGCCGCCCTTGCCGACCGGCGAAACGAGATCGCGCAGCAGCAGCCGCGGCGTGTTCGTAATCGGATTGCTGCTGTCGATCAAGCTGCCGCCCTTGGCCGGCGCCATCAGGCCGGAGCCGGACGGCGACGGATTCAAGCCGGGTCCGGCGGCCAGGATCACTTGGTTGTTGGTAACGTCCACCGGAATGTCGAGAATCGACGTTTCGCTGCCGCGCCGCCAGGCCGGCCAACGCACCGTGATGTCGAATTTCTTTTCGCCCTCGATCATGGTGGCGAACGCCTTGCCGCCCAGGGCGGTCTGCACGACATTGTTGACATTGGCGGCGCTGATGCCCCAACGCTTGCACTTGTCCAGATCGACGCGAAGCTCCAGATTGGTTTGGCCAACGATGTTGAAGACGCCGACGTTCTCGATGCCGCGGACGGTGCGCAGGGTGTTTTTGACCTTGTCGGCCAGATCCTCCAGCGTTTCCAGGTCCGGGCCGAAGATCTTGACCGAGTTATCGCCCTTGATGCCGGACAGCGCTTCCAGAACATTGTCGCGGATGTTCTGCGAGAAATTCCAATCGATGCCGACGAGCTTGCGCGTCAGTTCGGCGTTCATCTCCTTGATTAGTTCTTCCTTGGAGCGCGGCCGCTTTGGACCGTACACGAAGCGCTGCCAACCGCCCTGCGGCAGATTGGTCGGCCATTCTTTGCGCGGCCGCAACGGCGCGAAAATCTCGACGTTGTAGAAGCCGGTCGGATCGGTGCCGTCGTCAGGCCGGCCAATCTGCAACACCGCCGCCTCGATCTCCGGGTACGTCGAGAGGATGCCGCGCACCTTTTCGCAGTCCTGGGCCACGCGATCCAGCGAGACATTGAGCGGGAAAAGTGCCGCGAATCCACAAATTGCCCTCTTCCAACTCCGGCATGAATTCGCGGCCCAAGGACGGCAGCAGCCGGATCGTCAGAAGCAGCAGCGACCCCATCACCAGCAGCGTCGCCCAACGGTATTTCAGACACGCCTCCAACTGCCACAGGTAACGCCGCTTCAAAAATAAGACCAAAAAATTGTCCTCGACGGGCTTGAACTTTTTGAAGAAAAACAGACACAGCACCGGCGTCAGCGTCACGGCCAACAACAGCGCTCCGCACAGCGAGAAAGCGTAGGTGTCCGCCATCGGGCCGAACAGTTGGCCTTCCGGGCCGCGCATGGTGAACAGTGGGATGAAGGCGCAGACCATAATGCCCGTCGAAAACAGCAGGGCGCGATCGACCTCGCGCGTCGCCCGCAAGATGCGCTCCTTCAGGGGCAGTTCGGCGTATTCGCCGCTGCTGAGATGGCGATAGATGTTCTCGACCATGATGACCGACGAATCGACGATGATGCCGAAATCGACGGCGCCGATCGACAACAAGTTCGCCGATTTGCCGCGCACGAACAGCATCGAGAAGGCGAACAACAATGCCAAGGGAATGTTGATGGCCACGATGATCGCCGTACGCACGTTGCTCACGAACATGAACAGGATGAGGATGACCAACGTGATGCCGACGGCCAGATTTTCTTCGACGGTCTCGGTGGTGACGTTGATGAGATCGGTGCGGTCGTAGTACGGTTCGATCTGCACGCCGGGCAGCATGCGGTCGGAATCGGGGCTGTTCAGTTCCTCGACCTTTTTGCGGACCCCCTCGAGGGCCGGCAGCGAATCTTCGCCTTTGCGGAGTAGGACGATACTCTGAATCTTCTCGCCCTCGTTGCGCCAGAGGATGTTGCCGTCGGCGTCGGCGACGCGATGAATGCCGGTGGCCGTCAGAGCCTCGCGCGGCTTGCTCAAACCGACGCGACCCAAGCGCGTCTGATTGCCAACCACCACGCCGCGGACGCCGACCGGATCGCCTTCGCGCAGCCGGCCGCCTTCCACGAGGTCTTCGAGAAGGATTTCCTTGTTGTTGATCGAAGTGATGACCAGTTTGCGGATCTCGCGGATGCGTTCGTTTTCTTCTTGGCGGAGGCGTGCGGCGGCGACGAGGGCGATGCGGCGCCGCTGCGCCTCGCGCAGTTCGCCCCTTCGCGGCGAGTTCTCCTCTTCGGCGTGCTGCAGTGCCTCGGCGGCGGCGGCATCGGGATCCTTCACGCCCATGACTTCCTGCACCGGATCGAGTCCGCCGCCGAACAGGCCGACGTTGCGCACGTTCATGGCGACATGGCCCTGAATGACGTAATCGCCGCCGACGTTGGCGTTGGCGTTTTGCAGCGCATTCTGTAACTGCTGCAAGGTGATGCCGAGAGCCTTGAGCCGGTCGGGATCGGGGTGAATTTCGTAGCGTTTGACGGTGCCGCCGCTGCTGGCCACGTCGATGATGCGCGGCACACGGCGAAACTCGCGCTCGAGTACCCAATCTTGCAGCGCTTTCAAGTCGTTGAGTGTGTAAATGTCACGGCCGCCGGCGTCCTTGGGACAATTGAGGGTGTAACGAAAAATCTCGCCGGTCGGCGATTCCGGCGACAGCTGCGGAATGACGCCGGGCGGCAGCGCTTGCGTGAATTGCAAACGGTTGATGACTTCCTGACGCGCTTTCTCGTAATCGACGCCGTACTCAAACTGATTGCGCAAATGCGCCAGGCCGAACATCGACTTAGTGCGCGTATATTTAAGGCCGGGAATGCCGGCCAACGCCACTTCCAGAGGGATCGTCACCTGGCGCTCGACCTCCTCGGCGGAAGCGCCGGGAAACTGCGCGATGACCTCGATGATGGCCGGCGCCGGATCGGGATAGGCTTCGACGTTGACGTTCAAAAAAGCGTAGACGCCGTAGCAGACCAGACCAACGACGATCAGGACGACGACGAGCGGATTGTTGAGTGCCCACTCGATGAGCTTGCGGACCATGATGCCTCTTTCCGCCCCGTTCACCTGTTGGCGAACCGGCAGCGTTAGCTGCCGGGTAGTACTTGCAACCTCTTTACCCGGCAGCTAACGCTGCCGGTTCGCCAATCGTGTCTTATTGTTGCTCACCCTTGGATTCTCGATCTTCTAACTCTCTCTTGAGTTCCAATGCGCCCGTGACGAGTACGCGCTCGCCGGGGCGGAGGGGACGGCGCGGCAACATCTCCAAGTCTTTCTCGTCCTGCGTATGCTCCTGTTCCTTGTCGCTCAAGCGGCTGCGGACGAAGGCGGTCTTCTCGAACCGCTGCATCACTACGACGCGGCGCATGGTGAATATCGGCTTGTCGGCGTCGGCCTGAACGAAGACGATGCACTGCCGGCCGTCGTCCACGATGGCGGTCATAGGCACTTCGACGACGTTCTCCGGCGGCGGCAGATGGATGGTGCAGGACACGAATTGTCCGCCGCGCAGAATCGGCAAGCCGTCCTTGCCGATCGGATTGTCGATGTGGCCTTTGACCAGGGCATTGTGCTGATTAGTGTCAATGAGATAGCTAATGTCGTCAATAGGCCCGTCGATGCTCTGCTGCCCAGCCAGCGGCCGCACGCTCCAGCAGCGAAGGTCGGCAGGCAGCTTGAGAAGAACCGGCAGGTCGTCCTCAGGGGCATAGGCTTTAATGAGGAGCCTTCCGACTTTGCCGATCTGAAATAGTGGTGTTATGGAATCTTGCACGGTTTCATTTTCGGCGACGTTGAACTCCAGGATGACGCCATCGTCAGGCGCCCTCAGCACCACGCGCGACCATTGTGCGAGCATGGCGTTGTCACGCCTTCCGGCGGGTTTGTCGATCTTCTCTGCCTCTTTGTAGATGGCATCGATGTCTTCTTTGGCAATGCCCCAGTGTTGCAGGGTACTCAAGGCTCTGTCGGCGGCGTTACGGTCGTTTTCGACTGCTTGTCGATATTTGAGCAGTTGTGCTTCGGGTAAGGCGGCGGAGTCCTTGGCGTTTTTCCAGAGTTTCTCATCCACTTTCAGCGCCACCAGCGCGTCGATCAGATCGTTTTTCATCCGCCCGACCACTTCGCTGTTGAAAACGGCGAGAACCTCGCCCTTTTTGACCCAGTCGCCGGCGCGGAGAGAGCGAAAAGCGGTCTCGCCCGATCGAGTGCGCCGACCGGGATCGAGTACTTTGCCGATCTCGGATACCTTCGCCGGAGTGAAGAGAACGCGGATGCGCATGAGACTTGAGGGATCGAGGTCGGTCGAGCCGGACAGGACCAGCGGACGCATGGAGGCGAGATCCGGCCGCTTGACAGCGACGACGTGCTCCGTTCCGCCCTTGCGAATGCCCAGGGCGATGCGCACGTCTTCGGGAACCAGCAGCGTGTGAGGGATTTCCTTGACGAGGTGAACGCCCAGAGGCGGCGGCGCGGGGGCGGTCTCTTCGTGCGGCGCGGAGGCGCGACCCGGCATCGGCACGCCGGCGATGAAGGCAAGGAAAAAGACCAGCACAACAAGGACGAGCAGGAAGCCGAGGACGGAGCGCAGCGTTTTGCCCCACGACGATTTGGCCGATGCCTCCACGGAGGCCGTCGCCGGCGCAGGGCTGCTCGGAGTGGTTGTCGTCGGTTTGTCCATCTATCCCTCGCTAGGTCGCTGCCGCTTGCGGCTTAGCGGTTCCTGCCGGTCAGGGATCTCTCTGTCGAGATAAGCATCGCGTCCTTGTGGGGAGTCTTTCTGTTCCATGCCCCGCGTGGGAACGCACGTTCCGGCCCTCCGCGTCGCGTTCCGCCTGCCCCGGGAGAACCCGACGTAGAACGTCGCGGACGGCGTTCCCACTCGGAGCGTGGAAACAAAAGATCGTCCTTGAGGAATGAACATCTGTAGTTTACGCAAACCGAATGCCGAGCGGAAGTGGAGAGTAAAAAAGAATATGCAGCTTCTTATTTGCCAATAGGTTGCGTCTGATAATCGTGGACCGGCCGCGATCGAGGAAGCGCGGATTTGGCTGCTCGAATCTCGACCACGCTGAACGCGGCGCGACCACTCGTTGGGCGGTTAGAAATTCCACTCGCCCCGCAAGACGATGCCGCTGTCGAAGAAATAGCCGAACGTGGTGAAGGAACCCATTCGGCCGGTGTTCCAGAAATAATCGAGTTGATAACCGGCGAACAGATGGATGTTGGCATAAGCGGGAGGCTGCCAGTTGAGTCCCAGCCGCGCAGCATCAGAATGGGAACGGCATCCGAACTGGAGATGACCTCGTGCCCCAGCTGCGGCAGACCGTTGACGCCGCTCGTCGTGGCGACGAAATAGTTTTGCCGGACGCGGCCCCAGCCCTCACTGATGTCGAAGAAGCCGAGGGCCGACAACCCCCAGAAGCCCAACTGCCGCCTTAGATCCACGGCCGCATGCGGGCCGAGCGCCCAATTGCTATTCGTGGTCCGCTGATTGTAGAGGGTGCTGCCCGCCGCCGCCGCCGCGAACGGCTCATTGGCCTGCGAATCGAAGTAGTCGTTGAGGTAGCGCACGCCGACGCGCACCCGCATTTGCCAGAGCCGCCCCGGCACGTACTCATTACTGACCCAATCCAGATCGCCAATGTTGTAATCCAGCCGGCTGAAGAGCGTCGCAGGTCCGTCCGCGCCGATCACGCCTTGCGATCCTTGGGCGTTGAGGAAACGATAGGAGAGAGCAATGCCGCCGAAACCCGATGGCAGCCGATAGCCCACCTCGAACCGAGGCGAAACCGTCCAGTTCAAGCGGGAGGCGTTGACCCCCACATGGACCGCGAGGGGGGTGGAGGGTGCCGGCGGACTGATGAAGTTCTGGCCGGGGCCGGTCTGCACGATGGGCGTAAAGCCGGGAGGTATCCCCGGCGTGCCCACGGTCGTGCCGGTGGGAAAAGTCACCGGCAGGCTCAATTCGTTGACCAAGTGCGGCTTGAGAATGCCGATGTCCACGTCGGCGAACCAGCCGACTCCCCCCAGCGCGGGCGGATCGAGCAGCGGATCGACTTGAAAATAAGGCTGCTCCGGATTGGGCGGCGGCGGAGCAAGCGGCGGCGCCGGCGCCAGCAGCGAGGCGGGCTGGTCGGGCGGCCGCGGCAAAGTCTTGAGAAACTCCGGCTCCGCCGTGGCTTGTGCATCGTCCGCTGTCTGGGCGTACCCCGGAGATGCCGGCAGCATCGCCGCCAGCAGCATCCCAAGCAGCAGAAGATGGGCTGTACGAGCCATGACACATTCCTCGCTTCGGGTCACACCACCCTCAGCCGAAATACGGGGCGATGACATTAACCTCCGCTCCCTATCGGTCGCGGCTCCGATTCCCGCGCGGCGGCAGACGGTTCGCCGACCTGTCGCGGCATCGGCAGTACCGGAGCGCTGCCGTCCGGCGTCTGTGGCGGACACAGGCTGCGCGGCAGATTGTCCAAGGGCGGCAGTTCCGGCAATTCGCCTGGCTTGGCCAATTGAAACAGATCGTCCGTCTGCATCAGATCGGCCACGCTCACCACCGCCGACCACAGCGAACCGAGAATGCCCAAATACGTCTGCACGTTCGTCGCCAGCGCCGCTTGAGCCGTCACCAGATCGTTGGGCGAGGCATTTTCTTTGTCCACCTGGCGGCGCTCGAAGACGCCGCGATAGTAGCGGACCTGATCGGGCAAGATGTAGCGGCGATAGTATTCCAAGGCGTTGAGGTTGTTTTGGTAGTTGGTGTAGTTGGCCGCCAAGGTGCTGGTCAGGGCTGTTCGCCACGCGATGCGATTCCTCGACGGCGCGGATCAGCGCGGCCTGAGCGGCCTTGATGTTGCCCTTGTTCTGGTCCCAGATCGGAATGGGGAAACCGACCTGGACCTGATAGAAGATGACGTAGGGCACGATGGTGCTTTCCTTCCACATTGCCCCGTATACGTCCATGTCGGGATAGGGTCCGATCTGGGCCAGTTTCAGGTTGTATTGCGCTTTCTGCACGCCATTGCGAGCGGTCAGAACATCCGTATGGCGTTCCAGGACGTGAGCCAAGACTTTATCGTAATCGTAATACGGGATGAGACGATCGACGCGGCCGGCCACCTCGGTCAACGGCAGGTGGGGCAGGCCGAGGACGGCGACCAACTGCGTCCAGGCAGTAGATGTAACTCGTGATGGCCTGCTTGTAGGCCAGGCGCGTGGCATAGGATTGGGCGCGTAGAGCGAGCCGGTTCGTAGGGGGCGGCGAAGCCTCCCGCCAGATAGCCGGTGTAAAGGCGATAAATCTTGTCGGTGAAGAGAGCCAACGCCGCGTTGACGCGCACTGTTTCCTGAGCGACGATCAAAGCGAAATAGGCGTTGCGGACATTGGTGGCGAGGTCGTAGCGGGCTCGCCGCAGAGCCAGTTGGGCGTTGTCCAAATCTTTCTGGGCCGCCGCCACGGACAGTTTCATCTTGCCGAACATGCGGATCGGCTGCTCGATGTAGCCGCCCTGGGCGCCCGCGTTACTGTTGTTGTTCGTCGGCGATGCCTGATAGGCGATGGTCGGGTTCTGATAGGTCTTGGCCTGAACGAGATTGCCCTCGGCCGCCTTAACGTCGGCGGCGGCCTGACGCAGCGTCGGACTGTTCTCGGCGGCCGATTTTCTGCAAGTCGGCCAGCGTGTACGGCCGATCGTTGGGTCCGGGTTGAGGCGTCGGCGCCGCGGGCAACGGCGGTAGTTCGGGGTACAGCCGGCGGATGGCTTGCTGCTTTTGCTCCGCTGTCATGTTCTTGAAGTCGATGGGCAAGGCTTCCGAACCGGGAATGCCGGAGGGGATTTTCAGATCGTATTTCGGCGTCGTTGTACTGAGCTTGTCGGAATCGCGCCGCGTCTGCATCAACGCGGTCGTTTGAATGTCGGGGACCGGCTCGATCTCGTTGACGTTCGCCTCGACCGCGGACGTTTTCGCGGACGAAGGCGTCTCGTCTCTTTTGGGTTTGCTCTCGGCGGCTTGTTGGAGAGGAGCTGGATCGAAGGGCTGGCTGGCCAGTTCGCGCACGATTCGATCAGTCTGTTGCCGCACCGGCCACGTGCAACCGCTCAGCATTATCAGACTGCAAAACAGCAGCAGTCGCGCGCGTGACATGCAAAAACAAGTTCCCAGTTTATAGCTTCGGACAAAAGTAATGTCCGTTCCGCCTATTCATCGGCTGGGACCGTTGCGCCGTCCCGGCCAGGGTAATTGTGACGTATGCCAAAAGCTACGCAGACAATCTTGGTCCTGAGCGACACCGTCCAGCGCACCGCGGGCGACGCCGTCCAGGTGCCCCGCGTCCACCGGGGCGAAGTTCGCCAACCGGCCGTATTTCAGCCAGCGCCACACGCCTTCCACCGGGTTCAGCATGGCGCGTAGGGCGGCAGTCGTTCCACGCTCAACTGCGGTGCGAAACGCGCGAGGCATCCGCGAATCGCATCCCCCTTGTGCATGGGACCACCGTCCCACAACACGATCAGGCGGTCGGACGCCTTCGTCATCAGCGCTTCCAAAAACGCGGCGGTGCGGTCGTTGTTGTAGTAGCCATTGACCAGCGTTTGATAGGCCAACTCCAGCCGGTCGGCCCACGGCGACCACGTCAGCGCCGCCGCCACGGATACCCGCTCGCGGTGTTTGCCACGCTGCCGCAGCACCGGCGTCTGTCCCCGCAAGGCCCAAGTGCGGCGAACCAGCGGAGCCATCAACAAGCCGCTTTCATCGATCAGCACCAGGGCGGCCCCTTGGCGTTGCGCTTTTTTTTGATCCGCAGCCAGTCGTCCGTCAGCCAGGCGGCGATGGCGTCCGCATCACGCTCGCGCGGGACGCGCTGGGGCTTTTGCAGCGAGAAGCCCTGCCGATGCAGCCAGCGACGCAACGACCGCGGATGCAAACACACGTCCCATTCCTCATGGATCAACTGGGCCAACCGCGCCGCCGTCCACAGGTCGGTGGCGAAGCCCAGGTCCGATGGCTTCTCTTGTAGCCAACGCCAGACGATCTTCTCCTGGGTGTGGGACAACTTGCGTGGCCGTCCGGGGGTTGGCTGCGCCGCCAGGTCCGCCCGCCCTCGGCGGCGGGCTTGCGTCAGCCAGCGACGAACGCTGCGCGCTTGCACGCCCAAGAAGTCGGCGACCTCGTCGGTCGCATACCCTTCGGCTACCCGCTGCACCGCCAAACAGCGACGCCGTTCCAGTTCTGCGGCGGTTCCTTTGCTTCTCATAACCCACAAGAGGCAAAGGCCGTTCCGCGGACATTACTTTTGTCCGAAGCTATAGCCGCGACCCGAAGGGGAGCGCGGCGGCCCCGCGCTCCCCTTCGGGTCGCGGCTAAACGGAAATTATTCTCGATCCGCTGGTTCTCCAGGATAGACGAGGCAAGGGACAACGATAGTATCGGATGCTCGGCATGATTTCTTGAGAAGAGGCGCTTTCGCCGCCGTTTTGCTCAAGTTTTCTCCACCCTTCCACGGCCGGCTAACTTCCTCGTGTTTTAGCTTGACATTACTACTTACCCCCTTTACAGTTGAAACACTCCATGACGGCTTGGCCGGCACGACCGGCCCGTTCTTCGAGGAGAAGGAACCGTGACCAAGAAAGAGATTGTCAAGCAAATATCGGATCGGCTCAACCTGACGCAACTCAAGACCAAGGACATCGTCCAGCAGACTTTCGACGCGATCGTGGAGACGCTGCTGGAGGAGGGTCGAATCGAGTTGCGCAATTTCGGCGTCTTTGAAGTCAAACAACGCAAAGCGCGCAAGGCACGCAATCCGCGCACCGGCGAGCGCGTCGATGTGCCGCCCAAGAACGTCGTCACCTTCAAGCCCGGCAAAGAAATGGAAGAGAAAGTCCGTAACTGGACGAAGGCGCCGGCGCGGCAAGCGGAAGAGGAGGAGGAATTGGTGGCCGAGAGCGCCAACAGTCATCGCAATCACCCCGATGGCAAGGCGCGGAAGAAGAGCAGCCGCGCTCACAAGACCTTGTAACCGTCCGTCAGGTCCGAAGCCGTTTCAAGTTCCTAGCCGCTACAACCGATACAATCGCTGGGGTCTTTCGGGCCGGGACTGCGCCGCAAGAGCGCGGCGTCTCGGACTCTAGCCTCGGAGGTTGCCATGCGGCGCGCGTTGCTTCTGATCGCGGTGTCGGCGTTCGTCCTCAGTCAGACAGGATGCCTTATTAACATGTACTCGCCCGATCCGAACCGTCGGGTGCTCGAGTTGCTCCATCAATCCGAGGATTTCCGGCAGATCGCCTACGAATGGGAGCGCATCTGGTTCACCGACATGCCCTCGCACCTGACGCCGGAGCGCGTCGATGGCGGCGTCATGCCGTAAGCGCGTTTAGCCGCGACCCGGAGGGGAGCGCGCCGGCCGGCGCGCTCCCCTTCGGGTCGCGGCTAAACAATTTTCTTACCTCTCTTGCCAGTCATACCCTTGTTCGCCTCCATCGGCGAAAGTTGGACTCCATTTCCCGTGCCGCTTTTGGTACAGTCCCCTCGCTTCATGTGCCGGATAGTGCCAGCCGAATGTTGCGGGATTCCGCGAACAGGGACGTTGCGGGGACGCAATCTCGGCGCGGCGACGACTTCGGAGGAGGGTGCGGGCGTGGCCTCGCGATGGCGCATTCGCCACAAACTGATGCTCGGTCTGGGCCTGGTCGTAGCGACTATGGTCCTGCTGCTGGGCGGCACCGTTCGCGGCATTTGGTCGTACTACCTCGACATGAACAGCCTGCGCGTTATGACCACGCAACTGCGTCTGGCCGAGGACTTCAAGGCTGCCGTCAGCGACATCAACACGCTGCTCGAACGCAAGATGGGCCACAGGAACGAACCCGCGGAACCGGCACGTCCCGCCGGCAAGAAAGAGGTGGAAACGGCCGGCGAATGGAATCTGCCGCCTCTGCCCGAAGACGGAGGCAACGATGCGGCCCAGGCCAAGGAAAAGCCTCCCGCGACCACGGAGGAAGCGATCGAGCGAGCCAGCAAGAAACTGGAGCTGTACGAGGACAATCTGCGCGACAGCGGCGGCCACGAACCGTCGCCCAGCATTGAGCATGCTCTGCATCTCATCGCCCAACTGCACGCCGCGCTGCCGAAACTGAGCCAGCAAATCGATCGACGGATCGATAAAGCGAAGCCCGCTCTGGCCGGCGCCATGGAACCGAATCAGTCGGACCCGGAAGTGGATCGGGAGCAACGGAAACAATGGGACGTTCTCATGTCCGGCATCGTCCTCGATGCCCGCGATCTGCGCGATCTGATTGACCAGGACATCCGCGACCGCATCAATAGCTCGCGGCGCAATTATCAGACAGCTTTTTACATCACGGTGCCGGCCAGCTCTCGTCGGTCTGCTGCTCATCATGCGGCCTGCTCGGCTCGTTTTACGCCTGGGTGTTCCACCCCATCCGCGATCTGGAGGCGGGCGTCATCCGCGTCGCCAAGGGCGATTTCGATCACCGCATCGAAGTGCATAGCGGCGACGAGATGGAAGACCTCGGCACCGCCTTCAACGACATGATGCGTCGTCTGCAAGATCTGTACAGCGACCTGGCTCGGCAGGTCAACGAGCGCAGCCGGCAGTTGGTCCGTTCGGAGCGTCTGGCCAGCGTCGGCTTTTTGGCCGCGGGCGTGGCGCACGAGATCAATAATCCTCTGGCCAGCATCGCCTTTTGCAGCGAGGCGCTGGACGCGCGCCTCGACGATCTGCTCCGCCAACTGCGGGCCAACGGCCGATTCGACGAGGAACACGAGATTTTCAGCAAGTATTTGAAGATGATCCAGGAAGAAGCGTTCCGCTGCAAGAACATCACGGAGCGTCTGCTGGCCTTCAGCCGGCCCGGCGAACGCCGCCGCGAAAAAACGGACTTACGCGATCTGGTTCAGTTGGTTCTCGACGTGACGCAGCACTTGCCCAACCATCGCGGCAAGGAGATCCAGTTCGAGATGAGCGCCGAGCGTTTGGCCGCGGGCGGATCGATCAGCGCCTGGGTCAACAGCGAGGAGATCAAGTCCGTGGTACTCAATCTCGTAGTCAACGCCCTGGACAGTATGGGCGAGGGCGGCAAGTTAACGATTCGTCTGAGCCAGAGCGGCGACATGGCGGAGTTACAATTCAGCGACAGCGGCTGCGGCATGACGCAGGAAGTGTTGGAGAACATCTTCGAGCCGTTTTACACGCGCAGCCGTACCGGCAAGGGCACCGGCCTGGGGCTGACCATCAGCCATCGCATCATCACGCAGCACGGCGGCGAGATTGAGGCGAGCAGCGCCGGTCCCAATCAGGGCAGCACGTTCATCGTTCGTCTACCGGTGAACGTGCCGGAATCGTCGCCGCTCTTACCGGGTCCGGGTCTGGTGCCCGGCAAAAGTGAGGAGCCAGCCGCGCCGGCCCGCGCGGCGTAGTTCGCTGTTTCGCCGCGAGCCGGAGGCGAGCGCGAACCCCGCGCTCGCCTTCGGCTCGCGGCGAAACGGAGTTCGATTAAAAGTAACGGAACGGAAGCCATGACAGATAATACTCTCAACCGAATCTCGCCCCGCGAACGTGTCGAAACGCATCGCAGTCTGCGCGTCCTCTTCGTCGATGACGAAAAGCCGCTGCAAGAGCTCATGCGCTCCGAACTGCCGCGCCTCGGTCACGAAGTCACCATTTGTCCCGACGGCAAGACCGCTCTCAAGGTTCTGGAAAAAAGCACCTTCGATGCGGCAATTCTCGATCTGCGCATGCCCGGCATGACCGGCATCGAAGTGCTCGAACACCTCAAGAAAGTCAGCCCCGACACGGAGGCCATCGTCATGACCGGCCACGCCACCATGGAGACGGCCATCGAAGCGGTGCGCCTGGGTGCGCTCGATTACATGACCAAACCGTGCAAGCTGGCCCAGATCGAGACCGTGCTGTGCAAGGTGGCCGAGAAGCGCGAACTGAAACACAAAAACCTCGCTCTGCAAACGCGCGTGCAGGCCGCCGAGGGACCGTCCATTCTCGTCGGCAAATCGCCGGCCATGGCTGCCGTCCATCGTCTCATCGACACCGTGGCGCCGACCGATTCGACCGTGCTGATTCTCGGCGAAACCGGCACCGGCAAGGAATTGGCGGCGCGAACGCTGATGCAGAAGAGCAAGCGCGGCGACATGCCGTTCGTGCCGGTCAACTGCGGCGCCCTGGCCGAGCATCTGGTCGAGAGCGAATTGTTCGGCCATCGCAAAGGCGCCTTCACCGGCGCTGACCGCGATCACAAGGGACTCTTTGAGGTGGCCAACGGCGGCACGCTGTTTCTCGATGAAGTCGGCGAGTTGAACAAGAACATCCAGGTCAAGCTGCTGCGTTTTTTGGAATCGGGCGAGATTCGCCGCGTCGGCGACACCGAGCCGTTCCGCACCGACGTGCGCGTTTTGTGCGCCACCAACCGCGATTTGCGGACCATGATCCGCGAGGACGATTTCCGCGAGGATCTGTATTTCCGCATCAACACTTTTGAAGTGCGTCTGCCGCCGCTGCGCGAACGGCGTCCGGACATTCCGGAGTTGGCTCGTCATCTTTTGGCCCGCGCCGCTCGGCGTCCGGTCGAGCAGGTGGCCGATCTGCTCACGCCGGAAGTCATCGACGTATTGCTGGAACACGAATGGCAGGGCAACGTCCGCGAGTTGGCTAACGTCATGGAACACGCTTACATTCTGGCCGGCGGCGGCAAGATTCTGCCGGAACACGTGCCGCACTCGATCCGCGGCCATGCGGGCGGTACGGCGACGCTGAGTCTGGCGGCCGCCGATACGTCGCCGCCGGCATCCACGTCGGCGCGAACGCTGCGTGAGATCGAGATGGAATATGTGCTGCGCGTGCTGGACAAGCACGGCGGCAGCAAGACCAAGGCCGCCGAAGAACTGGGAATCAGCCTCAAGACGATGTACAACAAGCTCAATCAGTTGCAGGAAGAGCGTAAGGCGGCGGGTTAACGGAGCCGCGACCGTAAGGGAGCGGTGCAGACAACCGCTCCCTTACGGTCGCGGCTCCGATTACGATGCGGCTGGCGCGGTGCCGCCATTCGCCTCATCGGGCATGAAGAAGAAATCCGCCACGCGACAGCGAAAGTCCGGCAGAATCCCATCGCCAATCAGTTCTTCGTCCGCTTCGAGAACCTCGGCCGGTTTGTCTCGTCGATAGATCGTGATAGTCCGGTCTTCCGGATCAATCAACCACACCAGAGCCACCCCCCAGTTGAGGAACTGAGAGATTCGCCGCGTGATCTTGCTCATGCGATCGTTGGGAGAGCGAACCTCGACCGCCAGCGGGGGAACTTCTTCGCAGAACTTCGGATTAAGTTCCTGGTAACGCCGTGAATGGTTGTACAAAACTACGTCGGGGCCGCGCACGGTATCCGGATTGCGTTCCCAGACGACACCCACGTCGTTACCCAATACATAGCCTTTGCGGCGCTGGAACGTATAGTTGCCGAGAATGCGCACCACGTTCGCGCACACGAAGCAATGTTGTTCTCCAGGGCGCGACACTTCAACCACCTCCCCGCGTTCCAGTTCGTGGTGTTTGCCAGCGTTCTCCGGCTGATTGGTCCATTCATAGAACTCGTCTGCCGTCATCTGTTGAGTTAAGGTGGTTGGTATCGTCGTCATCTTCGCCTCCTCGATCAGAAAGCCGGCGTGCATGATACCACCGAGCTAACTTTTTGCCAGCCCGCAGCGCCCACAATGGCGTCCCTTGCTGGCCCTGCGAGCTGGCAATTCATTGCGCAATCAAATAGCGATCCAGGTAGCCGCGCAGTTCCTCCCACGAAGCTGGCTGACAACGATAACCCAGGTAGCCATCCGGCCGCACCAACGCCAACGCCCGCCAGTGGGGTGTTGTATCTCGCGGTCCCAGCAATTGCCGCACGGAGCCGTCCGTATCCAGCCACACGGAAGCGAATCCGCCGGTGCTTTCCGGCATGGAATCGCCCGGCAAAAGCAGATGAACGCGGATCACATTCGGAAACGTCGTCTCAATGCGCTGGCGGATGTCGTCGAGGCTCGCCAACACGGCGGCATCCGTGGTAGCCGGCAATAACAGCAGATTGTGCTGAGGACCGCGCAACAAGACGAGCAACCGTTGCTCGCCCCCCATCTTCGCGTCTCGTAATCGCGTGTCCGGCACGCGATCCCCCGGACAGACACTCCCCGGCGCCCAACTCGTTCCATGGGCTTGGCCGTTGAGCGGACTGTGCGGATAGTGGACGGACATTTCCGAAAGATCGCGGACGAAGGAGCGGCGGAACGACGGCAGACGAGCGAGCAGACCGATCAGGCGATTGCGGAAGAACTGGCCGATGGGATTGCGGAGCGTGGCGACGCGGGTCATTCGTCCGGCGTTGCGCAGCACCATTTCGCCGACCGCACTGCGCTCCAAACTGTAGCTGTCCAACAGCGACGGCCGAGCGCGGCCGGCGTGGACGAGCGCGAGTTTCCAGGCCAAATTCCAAGCGTCCTGCATGCCGGTGTTCATACCCTGACCGCCGGCGGGGCTGTGGATGTGGGCGGCGTCGCCGGCCAGGAAAGCACGGCCGCGACGATAATCGGCGACTTTGCGCTCATGGATGCGAAAACCGGACAACCAGTGCGGCTCGGACAGACGCACGCCGGCCGGGCCGCGCGCGTTGACAATCCGTTGCACGTCCTCAAGTGAGGGATCGGGCGGATGAGCGGCGCCGCCGGCCATGCCCATGTCGGCGATGAGGCGAAAGCGATCGGCGAAGGGGAAGAAGGCCAGCACACCTTTGTAGTGCCAGAACAAGCTCAGTTCATCGCGCGGGATCGGCCCTTCGACGCGGCAATCGGCGAGAATCCAGTCGTTCGGCTCGGCAGCGCCGGTGAACTCCAAGCCCAGCTGTTTGCGAACCGTGCTGTGGGCGCCGTCGCTGCCAAGCAGCCAATCGCAGCGCACCTGCTCCTCGCGCCCATCCGCATGGCGCAGAGTGGCGAGGATGTGATCGCCGCGATCGGTGAACGCGGTCAACTCCACGGGGCGTTCGACGAGAATGCCGACGCGGCGCAGATGCTCGGCGAGCAGTCGTTCCGTCTCGCTCTGGGCGAGCATGAGGGGACGAGGATATTCGGTGCCGGCCGGCGTCATAGGAATGCGCGCCAGGACGCGAGAGCCGTTGTGAAGGCGGGCGGCGTTGAGAAATATGCCGGCGCGGAGAAAATGCTCGACAATGCCGAGATCGTCGAGCATTTCCTGGGTGCGGCCCCAGATACCCAGCGCCTTGGACGTTTGCGAAGGTGCGGGACTGCGATCGATGATGCGGCAGGCGAGGCCGTGATGATGCAGATGAGCGGCCAGCGTCAGACCCACCGGGCCAGCGCCGACCACGAGAGCGGCACAAGAGGCGGACGACATGCAAGCTCCGTCAACAAGAGGCGTGTCCCGACCGGACAATCTTCGTCATTATGACGAAGCCTAGCCTCAGCGGAAAGGCGCCGATCCGGCGACGAGAATGCAGCCGGCCAGCCGCGCTCCCTGCTCGGCGATTAGCCGCAGGAGGGCATCGGTCTGCGGAGTCTCGGCTTCGGTTTCCGGCGTCACCAGGAACACGGCGTCGCAGGCGGCGCCCAGCGCCGCCACCTCCGGCCGGCCATCCCAGCGCGGTCCATCGACAAACACCAGCGGATAGCGCTGGCGGAGTTGGCGCAGTAGCGAACGCAGAGTTTCGGCCACGAAACGCACACCGCCGCTGTCGCCGGCGCCGGCCGTCAGCGCGAAGAGATTGCCCTGCTCCGTCGCTTGGATCACTTCATCCAGGGAGGCCGTGCCCGCCATTGCCTCGCGCAGTCCCGGAGCGGCCGGCAGTCCCAGACGCTCGGCAACGGCGGCCCGGCGGAAGTTGGCATCGACGACGACGACGCCCGGCAGTCGTTGTTGGCCGGCGGCGATGATGGCGAGATTGAGCAGAGTTGTGGTGGCGCCGCTCCTTGGAAGCGCCGACACGAACAGCAGCGTGGCGGGGCGATCACCTGCCGCGGAGGCGTTCCGCACTGCCTCGAATACCTCGCGGTATTGCTGGGCGGCAAACTGATCGGGCGCGTGATACGCCACCAATTCCGAAGCGAAGGACGAGCGCGTTGCGGCTCGACCCGGCAGGGGACGGAATTGTACGCCGCGCAGCTTCGACAACTTCTTTTCCCGTCGCTGGCGCTTCGGGTTTGCGTTGTTCGACAGAAGCCCGAAGCGCCAGCGACGGGAAAACGGTGTCGGCGGGGGAGCAAGCCAGGACGCTCGGCGACGCCTCCATGCTCTTCCGCGGCCCCACTTCGATGAAGGGGATCTCTTCCGTCTCGACGAGCATCGGTTCCGCATCGCCGGATGGTGCGATCATCGGCGTCGCCGCGCGGGGTTGCTCCGCTTCGCTCGGTGTGCCATTGGCCCGTCTGAGTGCGTCCAGCATTCGCCCCATGAGAGCTTCCTCTTAATTCGCCTGCTCCGATGCCAGGAGGAGCCGGCAGGAGGTGTTCTCTTCTTCCCGCGCGGGACAATGCTCCGCCTCGTTGGCGTCGTAGTCCGCGCTCATTCCGTTCGATAGCGGCAGTGCGCCGGCGTCCTCGCTCTCCTCGGCCAGACCGAGCATCGCCAGCGCTTCCAGCGCCGCCTCGGCATCGACTTGACCGGCGCCGCCTTCCGCGGCCAAATTGAGCGCCTGCTGCGCCGCCTGATTGAGCAAGCGCGGCACGCCGCGCGTCTGCCGCGACAGCAGTTCCAGCGCCTCGTCGGCGAACAAGCGTTCCGGCCGGCCGCCGGCCATGCGGACGTGATGCAACAAATAGTCGGCCGCCTCTTGCAGAGCCAACGGCTCCACCTCGACGCGGATCGCCAAACGCTGCCCCAAGGACGACAACTCCGGACGCCGCAGCGTCTCCAACAGCGCGGGCTGGCCAACCAACACTACCTGAAGCGCCTTGCCCGCACGCGCTTCCAAATTGCCCAAAAGGCGCAATTCCTCCAACAGATCCGGCGTCAGATGCTGCGCCTCGTCGAGAATCAGAATGGTGCCGAACCCTTCTTGGTAGCCGCACAACAGGTGGTCGGTCAGAGCCAGACGCATCTCTTGTTCGCCGCGTCCCTCATAGGGCAGCGACAGATCGTAGAGGATGGCTTGGAGCAGCCCGGCTCGGCCGCCGACGCGGCTGTTGGTCAGAAAGGCGGTACGGCTGCGCGAATCGAGACGTTCGAGCAGACAGTGGCAGAGCAGTGTTTTGCCGGTGCCGGGCGCGCCGGTGAGAGCTAGGATGCCCTCGCCGTCGGCGAGACCGCCGAGCAGCCGAGCGATGGCGCGCTCGTGACTGGTGGAGGGATAATAGCGCGGGGTCCGGTGTGGCCGGAAAGGGTCGCTGCCGCAGTTGAAAATGCGTCGGATACATCGTGCCCATGTCCCCCGGTCGGCCGTCGCCCGCTGGAAAAATCGCCGCACGGCGCTGTTATCGAAATCATCGTCGCAAGGATGCGAGAACTTGAATCCGACGCGAAATCCAGGGCGAACCGGCAGCGTTAGCTGCCGGGTGGACCTTCTACCCGGCAGCTAACGCTGCCGGTTCGCCACGGATTTTGCCCACCTTGCAGAAATGTAACGCAAAGACGCTTGAGTCCACGGCGGCAAAAATGGTATCTTTGATTGGTCACGTTGATTGGGCGACAACGTGATTCTCGGCCGGCCCCCGTATGGGGCCGGCCATTTTTTTCCCTCTAGCGAAATTATCGCTTCCGCTTATCCGGAATAACCAGGCTGATTTTCTCCATCCCCGCCCCCTTGGCAGCGTCCAGCACGGCAACCAAGGCGCTTTGCGGCACGTCGTACTCGCGTTCGAGCAACAGTTGCGTCTTGCTGGTCGCTTTCAAGAAGGCACGCAGCTTCGACTGTAACTCGGACGCATCAACTACCTCATCTTCCACCCGTATCACCGGCTTGTCGTTGTCCATGCGCACGACGACGTGGACCATTTGTTGCGTCACCTTCTCCTTAGTGATGACGGCAGGGCCAACCTTGTCGGCACTGACGCCAGGCGCTTCCAGACGCTTTTGCAGCACGGCGTAGCTGGTGGTCAGAATGAAAAAGATGAGCAGCACTAAACAAACATCGATGAGTGCGTTCATGTCCAGGCGCGTCTCATCGTCGTAGTGGCGCGGCGGCGGCGGCTCCAGTTCGTCGGCGATGTCGGCCAATTGCGGATGGCTTTCCATCGGCACCCATGTTTGATCGTTCGGTCCCATCACTTCATCGGTCGGCTCCCAACGGCCGTCGGCCAGCCCTTCCGCCACCTGGGCCAGCGACAGATCGCCCAGCGCCGTCGGCGAACCTTGATGGCGAACTTTCCACATGGCTACTTCTCCGACACGCCGAAGTATTTCTGCTTGATACGGCCGCGAAACGGCTCGCTCTCCAGCCGCGCCATCAACTCAACGGTCAACCCCGACTTCACGTCGGGATGAGCATTGATGGCGACATCCACGCGGTTGGGCAACTTCTCCAGGTATTCCTGCAAGCGGCTCAGCATCTCGTCCATCGTGGCGAGATTGCTGTCTTTTTGTTTGTCGGGGAACTTGTTGCCGACCGAGAACGAAAAGACGGGCTTGCGCTCGTCGCCATCGCCTTCGAGGTTGATGTTGAGCTGAACCTCTTCGAGGTTAGGTGAAATAGCACCGTATTCCGCCGGCGGCGTCGGCACGAAGGCGGCGAGACCGGCACTGCTGGCGGTCAGCATGAAGAAAATCAACAGCACCAAACTGACATCGATGAGGGGGATCATGTCCACGTCGTCGTCCTCGTCGTCGTGCCGCTTCTTCCAGCGGAACTCCAACTCGACCGGCTCCAGCGCTTCGGCGGTGTCATCGACGCGATAGGGTTCGCTGCGTGGCAGGTAGGGCGAGAAATCGGGCGAGCCGCCGATGGGAAACCATTCAGCCGTGCCGGAGCGGCGCAGCTTGTCGTTTTCCAGCAGCCGGCCTTGCTGCACCCAATCGGAGACGACGTTGAACGGCACTTCACGGTAGACCGTGTTCGATTCGACGATCCAAACATCAAGGAAACGACGTGTTTCGGCCATGTTTCACATTTCGGATTTTGATTGGTTTTTAGTATTTATTTCTTGGCCGGCGGTTTGGCCTGAAGCAACAGGATCAACTTCTGGGCGGCGCTCTTCATGCGTACCTCGAAATGAGCCAACCACGCCTTGAAGAGAACGTGCGTGAACACCAGTGGGATGGCCGTCACCAGCCCCAGAGCGGTGGCGAACAAGGCCAGCCCGATGGCTCCGGCCTGCGAACCGACGTTGCCGCCCTTGGATTTCTGGATCTCATTGAAGGTGCCGATCATGCTGATGACGGTGCCGAGCAGGCCAACCATGGTGGCGACCTTGGCGATGGCCAAAATGGTCGGCAGCAGGAAATTCAGATCGGGCATGATCTCCAATTCGATGACGTTGGCCATGGAGCGGCGCACCGCCGCCAAGCCCTGCTTGGACGTTTCCAGACCGGCGACGAAGAGGCGGCGCGGGATGATGTCGGTGCGTCCGCGGCAATAGCGTAGGGCGCCCTCGACGCCGTCGCGTTCCAGTTTTTGCTGAAATTCGGGGAGAAATTCGCTCATGTTGGTATTGCCGTTGAGATTCAGCAGCAAGCGCCAGATGACGAGAGTCAAACCCGTCAGCGACATGAGGAACAAAGGCCAGAAGAAATACCAATCGTGCGTGATGAAGGTCCACAATGCTTGCATGTCGATCCTCCTTTCCGCTATCCGCTATCCGCTTCCCCATAAATCCTGTTCTCTGTCTGCCATGATAGAGTATAGAGTGTCTTCTGTCTTTGGCGGATAGCGGATAGCGGATAGCGGATAGCGGATAGCGGTTATGCGCGATAACTCCGAATTTGACGACCTCGCCGACAAGATCGCGCGGCTGGTTCAGGAACGCGGCTGGAATCAGGAGGAGTTCGCGCGCATCACGCGCCTGAATCGCCATACCGTTCGCCAGATTGTCTTGCCGGGCGAGCATCGCCGTCTGCGCAACGCCACCATCAGCGCCTGCGCCCGTGCCTTGGGACTGACCGTCAACGAGCTGCGCACGCTGCCGCTGGAACGGCTGCTGCCGCGCATGAACGAGGGGCATCCGGCCAATGGTATCGCGCCCTTGCGCCGCCTCTACGAGAAGGCGGTGCAGCCGGAGTTGGTCGCCTGGATCGAACGCAATGGCGAACGGGCGGGGCAACTGTCCGATGGCGAGGTCGATGAACTGTTGGCGCTGCAAGAATCGTTGGACGCTTTGAACGCCATCGGCGTCGAGGGGTTCGTGGAGCGACTCGAACGCCGTCGCCGTCTGCTTCAGCAGGTTCAAGCCATTGCCACAACCGAATATCGTGAACTTCTTGAGCAGTTGGTGACTCTATTGTACGAGAAGGTGCAACCCGCGCGCGAGCGCTCGTAGGGATCTCGTTTAGCCGCGACCCGCAGGGGAGCGCATCGCGCTCCCCTTCGGGTCGCGGCTAAACGGACTTGACCTCATCAGAGGGCAGGGTAGTGTAACACTATGTCTGAGCAAGCCACGCCAATCGCCATCTCTCCCTCTCGTCTGTCTCCTTCCTCGCGGCGCTGGCACGTGGATACCTTCCGCGCCTTACGCCATCGCAATTATCAGCTTTATTTCTGCGGTCAATTCGTGTCCGTGACCGGCTCGTGGGCCCAGAGCGCGGCCCTGACGTGGTTGGCCTATGAATTGACGAAAGAGTCGAGTTGGCCAGCGTTGGTGGGAGCGATGCAAGTGCTGCCGACTTTCGTACTCGGCGCCTGGGGCGGCAGTCTCGCCGATCGTTGGCCGAAACGACCGCTTATCTTTCTATCGCAAGCGACGCTGCTCTTGCTCGCCATCCTGCTCGGCTGTTTGGTGCTGTTGGGACACGTCACGCCCTGGCATCTGCTGGCCGTCGCCACCGCCGCCGGCATCGTGAATGCCATCGATCTGCCGGCCCGTCTGGCTTTCGTCATCGACCTGGTGGGCCGCGACGATTTGCCGAACGCTATCGCCTTGAACTCGATGCTCTTCAACTTGGCGCGGATGTTCGGCCCCATCGTCAGCGGTGTGTTGTTCGCGCTAGTTGGCTACGGCGAAACGGGGCAAACGGCGGCCGGCGTGTGTTTCTTGCTCAACGGTCTGAGCTTCCTGGCCGTGCTGGCGGCGCTGGCGTGGATGGAGTTGCCGCCTCTCACACGCAAAAGCAGCAATGCGAACTGCCGCCGATTCCTTGTGGGCGGGCTTCCGCTATCTCGGCCGGCATCCGCGGCTGATTCTGCTGTTGGTGCTGTCCGCCGCCATGTCGCTGTTCGGCTGGCCGATCTTGTCGCTGCTGCCGGCGGTGGCGGATCAACGCTTGCATGCACGCACGGCTGCTTATGCCTGGATGCTCGGCGCCATCGGCGGCGGAGCGGGCTTCGCGTCGCTGTTGGTGGCCTCGTTCGCTTCGACGCTGCGGCGTCGCTGGTTCCTCGCCGCCGGCGTCGGACTTGCTTCTTCGTCGCTGCTCTGTCTGGCGATGGCGCGTTCGCTGCCCGTGGCCGTCGGTTGCTGTGCTTTTCTCGGCGGCGGCTTGATTCTGTTCTTTCCGACCAGCCAGGCGATTCTGCAACTTGGCTCCGAGGATCGCGTGCGCGGTCGAGTCATGGGCATCTAGTCGATGGTACTCAGCGGCGCTTATCCGCTGGGTCATTTGCTGGCGGGGCAGGCCGCCGATCGCTATGGTCTGCCGCTAGTGCTGGTTGTCATGGGGCTGGGCATCGCCGCCGCGTCGGCTGTGGTGTTCGCCTTGGGTGCCGTGGCTCACTTCGCCAATAATCCCAGGCTGCGGCGATAATCGGCCTTGTGTTGCTCCACCCCTTGCTCTCGATCCAGTTTCCGCCATGTCGCGGCGACGTTCTGTAAAGTCTTCTCGGTGTCGGCGCCATGCAGCAGTGCTTCGCGGAGTCCGTGGAGGAGGGCGGTGCGATGCGCCGCCTGTCGGGGCGTGCGCAGACAGAAGACGGGGTTCCTCAGATTGCGGTGCAACAGCGTTTTTTCCAGGACATCGCGGAGCTGCACACTCCGTTTATCATCGAGATCGAACGAATCCCAGCGCTGACGATAAAGTTGGGAAGTGCGTAGCGGCCCGCCGTCGTTCATTGCTCCTAAAAATATCTGCGTACTCGATTTTACTCCGCCTAGTTCTGCCAGCAGAGCGAAGGCGGCTTCGGAGTTGCGGCTAGAGGACGGCACGACCGCCAGCCAGCCGGCGCCGCCGAGGTACGGCAGCCAATTCGGCTCCGGCCGCCGCCGCGCTTGGCCGGTCTCGAAATCGAAGTAACAATCGCCTCCCGGAATACCGCAGATGCCGACCTTATCGCGTAGGGCCGGCGTCTTCTGAAAAGTCTTGAGCCACGGTGCATCGGTCAGACACAGCACGGCTCGGCCGTCGCGGAACGCTTCCTGCGGATGATCCATCGGCTCGGCCGGCCGGCACGCCTGCAAGCGCCGCAGCAATTTCAGAGCGTGTACAAAACCGGGAGCGGCGATGCGCGGCTGGCCAGTCTGGAGGTCGTAGTGGAAGGAGAACACGTCATCGGAACGATAAGCGTCGCGCTCCTCGTCGTCGCGGACAGCCCGGCGAGCGAAGCCGGCGGCGACGGTGTAAAACAGTCGATCGAGATCCGCCTCGGCGCGCGGCAGCGGCGGCAGACTGGGACCGGGCCGGCCATCTACGCCGTGGTCGCGGAAATACTCGGCCAGTTGAGCGAACTGCTCCCAGTCGGCGGGTCCGTCGAGGTCTCGACCGAACAATTTGCGGAGTGCGGCCTGGTGCGCCGGAGCTTTCAGCAGGTCCGCCCGATAGCAGCACAACGGCGATTCGCCGAGCAGCGGCAAACCATAAATATTGCCGTCCCACGGCAGCAGTTGTTGGCGGAACATGGGCAGCACGTCGCTCCAAGCGAACGGATGCTCGCGCCCCAGGTAGGCGGCTGGCAGCGGCACGAATTGGCCGGCGGCGGCCCCGTGCGGCAAATCGGCCGGAGCAATGATCTGGATGTCTGCCGGCGTCGAGGACGAGTTTTGTCGCTCCGCCTCATTCGTCGAATCGTGCAAATGGATGGTAATTTTCACCCCTTTCCGCCGCGTCCAAGATTGTCCTTGGCTACGCAGCAGGGCCGCCGTCGCCTCGCTCGGACAAGCGATGCGCAGTTCGACGCCCTGATGCTCCGACACCGGCAGATCGACAGAGGAGGGCGTCGGCCGGCAACCGGCCGCGCAGACGGCAAAGAGGACCGAGAAAAAAAGAAATCCGATTTGCGATCTTTTCCGTTGCATGTTGACTGTCTTGTTCCTTACAATAATTTCAGTTCCCCCCTCGCGTCCATCTATTGTACACTTGTGGCGTTAGGGATCGACATCCCGTTCGGATGGCGCGAGGAGAGGAAGTCCATCGAGATCGACGTTCGCGTGCAAACAGCGTCGTCTCGAAGGGTGAGGAGTCTTGGTGGGGAGGATGCGAAACTCGGTCCAGTCTTCGACTCGGCTCTCGGAAGCTGGATGGGTTCATGGGACATTGACGTTGTGAATCCGCCCTCTCTCGGACCAGCGAGCATGGCGCGGCGTTGGGCCGTTGCCGCTGAGCCGCTCGATCCGCCGCAAGGAAGCGCTCTCCGGCCTCCGAGACGGCGTATTTCAACAAAGGGAAAAGAGGTCGTTGCATGAAACTGAGCCTGGTAGTAATGACGCCGGGTCCTAATCAGGGGAAGGTGTTGGAGATCAAGCTGTCTCAATTCGTGGTGGGACGCGATCCGCAGTGCCAACTCCGCCCGGCCAGCCCAATGATTAGCAAACGCCATTGTGCCGTCCTGCAGCGCGAGGGCAAAGCCTTTGTCCGCGATTTCGACAGCACCAATGGCACCTTTGTCAACAATGAGCAAATCAAGGACGAAGTCGAGTTGCACAATGGCGATCAGTTGAAAATGGGTCCGCTTCTGTTCGAGGTGCGTTTGGAGGCCAGTGCGCCGGTGAACCGTCCGACGCCGCCGCCGCCTACCAAGCCGGTGACCAAGACCGCTCCCGCTCCCAAAGCCAGCACGCCCGCGCCGGCCACCGCTGCCAAGGCGTCGATCAAGCCGGCGGCGGCCTCCGCCAGCGAGACGGCAACCCTGACTCCCGCCGAGCTTGCTGCCGCCGGCAGGTCCGACGACGCCTCTTCCAGCGACGATGACATCGCCGCCATGCTGTTGTCGCTGCACGACGACGGCACCGGCGGTTCGTCCGGCGGCATTCCCGAAGTGCCCGAAGGCAGCACCGTCCACGAGATGCCGCTGCCGCCGGAAGTCGCCGCCGAAATGGCCAAGAACGAGAAGGAAAAACCCAAAGCCTCCACCCCCGCCAATACTTCCCAGGCCGCCAAGTCCATCCTGGAAAAATACATGAAACGCCCGCGCGGTGGATAATTCGTTTGCCGTTTAGCCGCGAGCCGCAGGGGAGCGCAGCTCGCGCTCGCCTGCGGCTCGCGGCTAAACGAAGGTGAGGACGCTTTCGTGGCATCGCGCCGCCCTACTTCTCCTTCGCCGCTCGCTCCCCTCAATCCCGCCGATTGGCGTTCCTGGTTGGTTCGACGTCTGCGCCCCTGGTTTGTCCGTCATCAGCGCGACCTGCCCTGGCGCCGCGATCGCGATCCCTATCGCATCTGGATCAGCGAGGTCATGCTCCAGCAAACGCAAGTCGCCACGGTCATCGCCTATTTCGAGCGCTTCTTGCGCGCCTTTCCCACACTTGCCGACCTTGCCGCCGCCGAAGAGCGAGATGTACTACGGCTGTGGGAGGGACTGGGATACTATCGACGCGCACGCGATCTGCATCGCGCCGCCCGCGCGATCGTGGTGCATCACCAAGGCCAATTCCCCGATGATCCCGCCGTTCTGGACCGTCTGCCCGGATTGGGACGCTATACCTGTAACGCCGTTCTGTCGCAAGCCTTTGACCGCCGTCTGCCGATCTTGGAAGCGAATAGTCAGCGCGTGTTGAGCCGGTTGTTCGGCCGCGCCGAGGATCCGCGTCAGGGAGCGGCGCGCGCTGGCTGTGGCAGGCCGCCGAGGACATTCTGCCGCAGCGACAAATCGGTGCCTTCAATCAAGCGCTGATGGAGTTGGGCGCGCTCGTCTGCACGCCGGCGGCGCCGCGCTGTTCGCGCAATGCCCGTTGGCCGCGCGCTGCCTAGCTCGGCAGCTAGGACGGCAAGAGTCCATCCCAGCACGGACGCCGCCGCCGGAAATCCAACGCATCGAGGAAACAGCCGTCGTAGTTCGCCGCGGCGCGGAGGTGTTGCTGGTGCAGCGGCCGCGCGGCGGACGCTGGGCCGATCTGTGGGAGTTTCCGCACGGCCCCCTCCTCGATGGCGAATCCCACGAGGCTGCCGCATCGCGCCTGCTGCACGAATTGACCGGCCTACAAGCCAAGCTAGGGCCACAACTGCCGACCATCCGCCACGGCGTCACCCGCTATCGCATCGCCCTCACCTGCTTCGAGGCCGACTACGCCGGCGGCGAATTTCACTCTGATTTTTACGTCGAAGGCCGTTGGCTATCTCTCGCCGACCTCGCCGCTTATCCGGTCAGTTCTCCTCAGCGTCGTCTCGCGCGTTTTCTCCTTTCGTCCAGCCGGCAGCGCCGCCTGTTTTGATCGATGCTGACAGCGAAACGTCAAAACGGTAGCATGACGGCAGGGACGGTGCGGATCGAGCTTTTTTGGGGGAGACGTTATGCGGACCCTATCGCGCAAGATGACGCTGCTGCTGATCGGAGCGGCCCTGACAGGCTGCCTCGCCAACAGCACTACCTCGCGGTCGAGTCGAGGCAAGCCGGCGCCGGCCGTCAACAAGCCAGCGCCGGACATTAGCGGCATCGATGCCGAACGCAAAATTTTCCAACTCCGCGATTATCGCGGCAAGGTCGTGCTGCTGGACTTCTGGGGTTCGCACTGAAGACCCTGCCGAAGCATGTTTGCTCACGAGCGGTCGCTCGTGCGAAAGTATCAGAATAGACCGTTCGCGCTTCTGGGCGTCAATGAGGATGTCACCCTCCAGAGCCTCCAACACACACAGAAAGAAGAAGAGTTGAACTGGCGCTCGTGGTGGGACGACGGCGGCGCCATCGCCAATCGATGGAACGTGGATGGGATGCCGACACTCTTCCTGATCGATCACAAGGGCGTAATTCGCTGGCATACGGAGGGCGCTCCCGATTCCAAAGAACTGGAGAAACGCATCGAGCAACTCGTCAAGGAAGCCGAGGGCGAAGACGGCAAGCATGCGGCGCTGAGCCGCAAATCGGGGTCAGGGGTCAGGGGTCAGGGGTCAGAGAAGAAATGGCGGTCTCTTCTCTGACCCCTGACCCCTGACCCCTCCTCGGTGGTTCTCGCGCCTACAATGAAACGATAGCGACTTTGTTTGTCCCTCACGCGGAGACCATCGGAATATGTCCAAAGGTATGCGACCCGCCACGCTCCAGGAACTACGAGCGAGCGGCTGGGTATCGAAAACCGTCAAGCAAGAGATCCGTGACAACTTCCTGCGAATGCTAAAAGCCGGCGACGATCTCTTTCCCGGCATCATCGGCTACGAGAACACCGTTCTGCCGGAAATCAATCTCGCCGTCCTCGCCGGGCACGACATGCTCTTTCTCGGCGAGAAAGGCCAAGCCAAGAGCCGGCTGATGCGCTCCTTGGCCCGCTTTCTCGATGACGCCATCCCCTACATCGATCATGCGTCTTGTCCGGTGCATGAAGATCCTTATCGACCCATCACATCTGCCGGCAAACGATTGTTGGCCGAACTGCCGGAGGAGCGCATGCCCATCGGCTGGTGGCCGCGTTCGCAGCGCTACGCCGAACGCTTGGCGCCGGGCACCAAGTTCGCCGACATCATTGGCGAGATCGATCCCGCCAAGCTGGCCGCCGGCGCCAGCATGTCCACCGAGGAAGCGCTGCACTTCGGACTCATTCCGCGCATGCACCGCGGCATCTTCGCCATGAACGAAGTGCCCGAACTGGATGAACTGGTGCAGGTCGGTCTGTTCAACATCCTCGAAGAGCGCGACGTGCAGATTCGCGGTTATCCGATCCAGTTCGATCTCGACGTGCTGATTCTGTTCTCGGCCAATCCCGCCACGTACAACCGTTCGGGTAAGGTCATTCCACAATTGAAGGACCGCATCGGTTCGCTGATCCAGACGCACTATCCGCTCGATCGCGCCGTGGGCATCGACATCATGGAGCAGGAATCCGGCATTGATCTCGGCGGCGATTATCCGGTGTTGGTGCCATACTTCATGAAAGAAATCGTCGAACAAATCAGCATCTGCGCTCGCAAGTCGAAGTACGTCGATCATCAGTCCGGCGTCAGCGCCCGCTTCTCGATCGCCAACTATCGGACGATGGTTGCCAGCGCTCGCCAACGCGGTGTGCGTCTGAGCGAGCGCCCGGCGGTGCCGCGCATCAGCGACCTGGGACATCTCTATTCGTCGTCGCTGGGCAAGCTGGAGTTGGACATGATGGGCAGCCAACAAATGTCCGAGCGGCAAGTGCTGGAAGCGATCTTCGCCGAGGCAATCGGGATCGTCTTCGAGGAATACGTCGAGAAGACGGGCTTGGAGGAGATCGCCAGTGTTTTCGGCAAAGGTGTCAAAATCGAAGTCGGCGATCTGCTGCCTTCGTCGCACTACGCCGAGCGGTTGAAGCGCGTGCCCAAGGCGTGGGAGAAGGCGTTCGAGGTCAATCCAAGTGAGAGTGAAGCGGTGCGGGCGTCGTGCGTCGAGTTCGTGCTGGCCGGGCTGTACGCCGGCGATCGCATCTCGCGGTCGCAGAAGCATGGGAGGATCACTTATGAGATCAGGTAGCAAAGAGAGGGAACAGATGGGTGAGATCCGAACAAGAGTCCGGTTGATAAATGGGATGGATGAAGCGTTAGCGCGTCGGGGGCAACTACCTGCTTCCCAGATACGGAGCTATGAGGCGGACGCGATGGTGGATACAGGCGCCGTCCGATCGGTGCTTCCCGTTCATGTCCTCGAGAAGCTGGGCGTGGGCACGCGAGGGCAGCGTGTGGTGGAGTACGCCGATGGACGCAATGATGTCGTCAACATCAGTGAATTAGTGATTTTTGACATCCTGGGGCGGGATACTTTGGAGGAAGCCCTGATCTTGGGCGATGAAGTGCTGATCGGCCAGACCGTGCTGGAAAAGCTGGATTTGCTGGCCGATTGCGCCAATCAACGTCTCATTCCCAACCCGGCTCATCCGGATCAACCCGTGTCCAAGGTCAAATAAAGACGGTAATGAGAACGGCAGCCATGATCGCCTACGAGCAACGTCTGAACCTGGATGTCTGGTGGGCCTTCCAGGAGGGAAGCATGCACTTCGAGCAGGCGAGCGCCGTCCATAAAGCTCTAGTCAAGATCGCTCGGCGACTCGATGAGTTGAACATTCCCTACGCCATCGCCGGCGGCATGGCGTTATTTTTTCACGGCTATCGCCGCTTCACCGAGGACGTGGTCATTCTAGTGACGCGCGAAGGGTTTGAGGAAGTTCACCATCGCCTGGAAGGACTTGGCTATCTTCTGCTGTTTGAGGGCGGCAAGAATCTGCGTGACGCCGAATCCGGCGTTCGCATTGAGTTTTTGATCGCGGGCGATTATCCGGGCGATGGCAAACCCAAACCCATCGCTTTTCCGCCGCCGGAGTCGGCCAGCGAGATCGTGGCGAGCGTGCGCTGTTTGCGATTGGCTCCGCTGGTGGAACTGAAGCTGGCCTCCGGGACGACGCCGGGACGACGAAAAGATCTGGGCGACGTGCAAGAGTTAATCCGTCTTCTTCGACTGCCGGAAGATTTTGCCATGCAGCTGAATCCGCTGGTGCAGCCTCTCTACCGCGAGCTGTGGCAGGAAGTCCAAAATAGCCCTCCGCCCCTGTAAAACTTTGCGGGAGAGCGTGCATGAAACGGACGCCGGAGGCGCTGACGGACGGCGTTTTCGATGTACTCATTGTCGGCGGCGGCATCACCGGCGCCGGCGTCGCTCTCGACGCCGTGCTGCGCGGTCTGCGCGTCGCCCTCATCGACAAGGGCGATTTCGCCGGCGGCACCAGCAGCTTGTCGTCGAAGTTGGTTCACGGCGGTCTGCGCTACTTGGAGCATGGCGATTTCCACCTCGTCTATGAAGCGTTGCACGAACGCGGCCGGCTCCTGCGCAACGCCCCGCATCTCGTCCGCCCCTTGCGTTTCGTGTTGCCCTTCTACGAGGATGCCCGCGTTCCTGCCTGGAAATTTCGCGTCGGCCTTGTGCTTTATGATCTCCTCGCCGGCGCGCACAACATTCAGCGCAGCCGAACGACGACGCTCTTTCGCCTACGCCGCGAACTGCCTGGATTGCGGACGAAAGGTCTGCGCGGCGGCGCCGAGTATTACGACGCCCAGATGGACGATGCTCGGCTGTGTCTGGAAGTGCTGCGCACGGCGGCACTGCACGGCGCCATCTTGGCGAACTACGTCGAGGCAATCGCTTTCGAGGGTCGCGGCGACGTGCGGGCGCTGGATCATCGCTCGGGCCGCGAGTGTACTATCGCCGCCAAGCAGGTACTCAACGCCACCGGCCCGTGGAGCGACGCTGTGCGCCGTTTGGCCGGCGACGACGGTGGCCCCCTCTTGCGCCCGACGAAGGGCGTGCATCTGATTGCGGCGGGTCGCGGCTTACCGGCCGCGTTTCTGCTGCTGCACCCTGCGGATGGCCGCGTGTTCTTCGTCATCCCCTTCTTGAACAAGACGTTGCTGGGCACCACCGATACTCTCTGGGACGAGTCGCCGGATGAGTTGCGCGTTCTGCCGGACGATGTCGAGTATCTACTGGCCGGTTTCAATCACTATTTCACGCCAGGACTGTCCGCGGAAGAAGTACTCGGCTCCTTCGCCGGTCTGCGGCCGTTGATCCGGGCGCGTTCCGGCGAGCCATCGGACTTGTCGCGCGAGTTCCAATTGCACACGTCGCCTTCGGGCCTGTTGACGGCGGCCGGAGGTAAGTACACAACCTATCGGCACATGGCGGAGGTCATTACCGATACGGTCGTGCGCCGTCTGGGTCTGTCGCGCCGCTGCCGGACGCGCTCGTTTCCACTGGACGGCGCTCCCCAGCGACCGTGGGACCAGTTTCGACAGTCAGCGATTGCCGAACTGACACGTCCTTGTCAGTTAGACGAAGACACGGCTACCCATCTCG
Organism: uncultured Planctomycetota bacterium; assembly: GCA_963835245.1. GTDB lineage: Bacteria > Planctomycetota > Planctomycetia > Gemmatales > Gemmataceae > JAJPHU01. The sequence continues at coordinate 1,913,432 of CAWIEZ010000004.1, read as the reverse complement.
TGGCGCGTTATGGCCGCCGTGCCATCGAAGTGGCCGATTATGTACACAGAAATGCCGCGCTCAGCCGCCGCGTTCACGCCGAGGAACCGGACATCTTCGCCGAGTTCGTCTATCAGCGCGATCACGAGATGGCGCTGACTTCCGCCGATTTCCTCCTGCGACGCACGCGCCTGGGTCTCTTCCACCCGGAGTTACTGCGCCAGCCGCCGCCAATCGAAGGTGTGGAAAAAACGCGGCAAGAGTTGTAGAAAGGCGCCAGAAGCGTCGGCGGTCTTCGGCGCTTCGCAGAAGCGTCGCTAACCATCGCGGAGATGCCGTCATGTTACGCTTGCCACGCCGTCTGATTCTCTCGCTGGCCTGCCTGATCGCGCTGGCGCCGCTGTTCGCCGGAGGCGACGCTAAGAAGCCGGCCGTCAAAATCGACTATTACAAAGGCAAGGTGGTGCCGTTGGCCGACTTGGTCGCCAAGGCCGGCACGCGGCTCGATGCAGACGCGGCCCCGCACTGGCTTGCTCTGGCCGGTGAAGACGGCAAAATCTATCCGCTCGTCAAGGACAGCGGCTCGCGTTTGTTCTTTCAGGATGACGGCTTGCTCAATCGGCCGATGCGGCTGACGGGACGCCTGCTGCCGGGCAGCCAGCTCTTGCAGGTGACGGCGGTGCATAGCTACGTCAAGGGTCAACTCCACGAGGTCTATTACTGGTGCGAAATCTGCTCGATCCGACGCGGTGAGAAGAACGTCTGCGAGTGCTGCGGCGGCCCGATGGCGCGGCGCGAGGAACCCATCCCGAAGTAGAAGGCAGCAAAGACGAGGGAAACGGCCGCGCGGAACGCACCGCCAACGCCAGGGATTCATCGCCTGCCTCTTCTGCCGGATCGAATGGCGAGAAAATGCCGCTTTTTCGTAGCGAATGAGCGGCATCGGCCGTGGTTAGGGGACATAGTAAAGTGGCTTCCGCGCCGCTGTCTTGCTGGAGTTGTCCTCATGCCCAAGGATGCCAAATTCGGAATGGTTGTCGGGCTGAGTTTGGTGATCGTCGTGGCGGTGTTCTTTTTTCGCAAGGAAGCGCCGGCGGTCGATCCGGCCGCCGCCACCATCGTCAAACCTGCCCCCGACATCGCGCCGCTGCCGCTGCCGGTCAGCAACAGCCGCGCCGTGCAGGCCAAAGCGATGGCCAACACGCCGTAATCGGAGCCGCGACCGTAAGGGAACGGAGACAGCAACCGCTCCCTTACGGTCGCGGCTCCGATTACGGCAGTGGCAGGAAGGGTCGAGCCAGCGTGTACACGGCGAGGGCGACGCCGGCCGTAACGGTCATGCCGAACAACAGGAGCGTCAGCCAGGCGCCGGCAGGCGCGGCCGATTCGGAGGTTGTCGGCGGAGTGACCGGCACAGGGCGGGGCGAACGCGGCAGCGCCGCTTGGGAACGCGGAGCCGGCGCTTTGAGGGTCGGCGGCCGCTCCAGTGGCGGCGGCAGCGGCTTGCGCTCGGCTGGGCGGTTCAAGTGCGTCGGCTTGACGGGCGGCTTAGAAGGATTCGCCCGCTCCGGTTCCTCGCGCAGCGAATAGACTTTCAGAGGCTCCGTCGCGCCGGCCAACGGCAGCGTCGGCTCGTCGCGGATCTCAATCAACGGAGCCGTCTGCGGCAGCGGTCCCAACGTATTAGCCCCCGATGCGGAAGCCGGCGGCGCGGGAGGAATGCCGCTGTGCAAGTTCGCGCAACAGATCCTCCGCCGTCTGAGGCGGATAGTTGACCTGCAAATCGTGAATGTAAATCTGAATATTCGTGGATTGCAGCGCCTGCGCGAACGAGTGAATGGCTTGAGCATGTGATGCGGATTGCCTTGCAGCAGGCGCTGGCGTAGGCGTTCCGCCTCTTCCGGTTTGCCCGCCGAGAAGGCCGCCTCCGCCGCTAAGATGAGGAAGCGATCGCGCATCGCCGCCTGCCCCTGCCGTTCGTACCAGTCCGCCAACTCCGTGTACACCTGCAACGTGGCCAGAATGTCCATGGTCGTTCCCCTATCTAGCCCCCGCCTTGCCGGGGGCTATATGGAATGAACCGCTTGCCTAAAACCGCGCGTTAATGGTATCATCCTCCCACGGTTCCTATTATGACGAAGAGGGCCAGGACAGGCCACGCGGATTTGTTTGCGGATTCCCCTGGCAGGACGTAGGGGCGGGTTAAGAGAGTTGGAACGACTGGACGACTACCTGCGCGACAAGCGTGCTGAGGTTGAGGAACACCTGTCGGCGGCGCTGCGCCCGCATGCGGGCTTGCCGGCATCGCTGCTGGAAGCGATGCGCTACAGTCTGCTCGCTCCCGGAAAACGCCTGCGGCCGATCCTCGTCGTCCTGGCGGCGGAAGCGTGCGGCGGCGACAGGGACAGTCCCTGGCCGGCCGCCTGCGCCGTCGAAATGATCCACGCTTATTCGCTCATCCACGACGATCTGCCGGCGATGGATGACGACGATTTGCGCCGCGGTCAGCCGACCTGCCACAAAAAATTCGGCGAGGCACTGGCCATCCTCGCCGGCGATGCTCTGCTGACGATGGCCTTTGAGATGCTCGCCGACGGTTATCCCGACCGCACCGCCTCGTCCTGTTGTCGGGAACTGGCGCGAGCGGCGGGAGCGGCCGGCATGGTCGGCGGACAAGTCGATGACCTGGCCTGGGAGCAGGGCGGCGAACGCAAAGGTCGAAGAATTGGAGGATCTGCATCTGCGCAAGACGGGCGCCCTGATCCGGGCCAGTCTGCGTCTGGGAGCCTTGGCGGCATACGCTCACCGCAACAACCCGCCGCCGCCCGAATGGATGGAACGACTGGATGGCTACGGCCGTTGTCTCGGCCTGGCTTTTCAGATCGTCGATGATTTGCTCGATGTCGAAGGCGACGCCGAGCAGACGGGCAAGCGCGTCGGCAAGGACGCGGCCCGCGGCAAACTGACCTACCCCGGCTTGCTCGGCATCGCCGAGAGCCGGCGACGCGCCGAACGGCTTGGCCGTCAGGCATGCGAACAACTACAACCTCTGGGAGACGACGCCGACCGCCTGCGCGCACTGGTCTCCTTCGTCCTCCAACGCGATCGGTGAAGGATGCTGATCTTCGATCGGTTTTCAGTTTTCAGTAACCCGGAAACTGAAAGCTGAAAACTGAAAACTGATGAAACAATGGATTAAGGACTTACGCCATGACCGCTCTGCTGCCGCAAATCAACGCGCCGGCCGACCTGCACAAGTTGACCGAGGCGCAACTGCTCGACCTCGCTCAAGAGATGCGCGATGAGATGGTGCGCATCCTCAGTATTCGCCCGGCCCACTTCGCCAGCAATCTCGGCGTCATCGAATTGTGCCTGGCTCTGCACCTGACCTTCGATTTTCGCCGCGATCGTCTCATCTGGGACACCGGACATCAAATTTATCCGCACAAGCTCATTACCGGACGCTATCAACAGTTCGACACTATCCGCACGCGCGGCGGACTGATGGGCTATCCCAATCCGCACGAAAGCGCCTACGACCTGTTTATGACCGGCCACGCCGGCTGTAGCGTCTCCAGCGTCCTCGGTCTCAAAGTTGGCGATGATCTGCTCGGTCAGGACGACCGCCACAGCGTCGCAGTCATCGGCGATGGCGCATTACCGTCGGGCATCGTGTTCGAGGCGCTCAACAATGCGGGCGGCTTGCGCAAAAACCTGCTGGTGATTCTCAACGACAACGCCATGTCCATCTGCCCGCGCGTTGGTGCGCTGGCGCACTGTCTCGATCAAGCCCGGCTGACGAATTTCTATCAGGGATCGAAGCGGCACATCCGCGATTTGCTCAAGCACATCCCGCTGGTCGGCGGCGTTGCCACGCAGGCACTAGAGCAGATCAAAGACGGCATGAAAGCGTTCCTCACCGGCGGCATGCTGTTCGAGGAGTTGGGTTTCCGCTACTTCGGCCCGATCGACGGCCACGATTTGCCGGCGCTGTGCCGCTGGCTGCGCGACGTGAAAAATCAGCAAGGGCCTGTGCTGCTGCACGTGCTGACGACCAAGGGCCATGGCGTGCCGCAGGCCAGCGCCGATCCGGTGACGTATCACACGCCGCCGGTCTTCGAGAAGGTCGGTCCCGAGCGGACAATCCTGTCGCTCAAGCGCGGCGGCTCGCGCGCCTACACCGACGCAGTCAGCGGCTCCATTTACAACGCCATGCAGGACGATCCGCGCGTCGCCGTCATCACGGCGGCCATGTGTCAGGGCAACAAACTGGAAAAGGTGCGCACCGATTTCCCGACGCGCTTTTTCGATACCGGCATCTGCGAATCGCACGCCGTCGCCTTCGCGGCCGGACTCGCCAAGGCCGGCATGCGGCCCATCGTGGACATTTACTCCACCTTCTTGCAGCGCTCCTTCGATCAGATTTTCCAGGAAGTGGCGCTGCAAAATCTGCCAGTCGTCTTCACGCTGGATCGTTCCGGTCTGACCGGCCCGGACGGCCCGACGCATCACGGCGTCTTCGATATTTCCTATCTGCGGATCTTCCCCAATTTCGTCGTCATGGCGCCCGGCGACGAGTTGGACGTGGCGCCCATGTTGAAGTTCGCGCTGTCGCATTCGGGTCCGGCGTCGCTGCGCTATCCCAAAGCGAACCTGGAGCGCGTCGATCGTCCGGCGGCGCCGGTCGAGTTGGGCCAAGCGGAAGTGTACGAATGGGGCGAAGACGGCGTGCTGATTGTTTGCGGCAGTCTGTTCCCCATGTGCGTCAAGGCGGCGGCGGAACTGCGCGAAGAAGGACTCAATATCGGCGTCATCAACGCCCGCTTCATCAAACCGCTCGATCGGACCACGCTGCTGCGCGCCATCGAGGAGATGCCGTTGGTTGTCACCATCGAGGAAGGCACACTGGAAGGCGGCTTCGGCAGCGCCGTGTTGGAGGCGGCCAACAGCGCCGGCATCGATACCAGCCACGTTCTGCGTCTGGGACTGCCGGATCGCTTCATCGAACACGGCGAGCGCGGCGAGTTGTTGGCCGATCTCGGTCTCGATGTCAGCGGCTTGTGCACCACGGTACGGCGAGCGCTGCGCGCAAGGTCGAGAAAGATTGTCCGGTATAGACCAATTAACCACAGAGACACAGAGACACAGAGAAGAAAAAAAAGATAAGATTTTATCTTTGATCTTCTCTGTGTCTCTGTGTCTCTGTGGTTAATCGATTTGAGGGATTGTCCATGCGCATCCTCGTCCTGGGCAATGCCGATCGGCCGGGTGTGCGCGAAGAGGTTGATCGCCTCTTGCCCTTCCTTCGCCAACACTGCGACATCGTTCTCGTCGATCTCGACCAAGAAAAAGACCTGACCGAGTGCGGCGCCGATCTGACGCTCGTTCTGGGCGGCGACGGCGCCATCTTGCGAGCGGCGCGGCAGATGGGCTACTGCCAAACGCCGGTACTCGGCGTCAACCTCGGCCGGCTCGGTTTTCTCGCCGATCTCAGCCCCGAAGAACTGTGCAGCGTCTTCCCGCGCGTCGTGCGGGGCGACTATCGCATCACCGAACATCTCATGTTCGAGTGCTTGATCGAAGCGCCGAACGAGCGGAAAACCATCCTCGGACTCAACGAAATCGCTCTGCTGTCCGGACCGCCCTTCCACATGATCGCTCTGGATCTCGTTATCGACGGCGAGGTGGTATCCGGCTATTCCGGCGACGGTCTCATCATCAGCACGCCGGTCGGTTCGACGGCGCACAGCCTATCGGCCGGCGGCCCGATCCTTGGCCAAGAACTGGCCGCCTTCGTCATCACGCCGATCTGTCCACACACGCTGACCAATCGTCCAGTGGTCGATAGCGCCGACAAAGTCTACACCATCGCGGTTCGCCGTCTTTGGCCCCGCGCCAGCCTGGTGTTGGTGATCGACGGCCAAGAACACGGTCAGCTGACGGCGGAGCATCGGGTGACGGTTCGCAAGGCGCCGGTGTCGTTCCGACTGGTGAAGGTGCCGGGACGCAGTTATTACCAAACACTGCGCGATAAATTACGTTGGGGATCGCCGCCGAACTATCGCAGTGAACCATCAGAGGAAGAGGAACGTAGATAGCTACAAGCCTGGAGCGCCCGCGACGGGTTTTTGCCACCCGTCGCTGGCGCTCCGGGCTTGTAGGGTTTTGTTATGATGGTGAGCAAGCGCGTCCTGTATTCGGGTCGGGTACAGGGCGTGGGTTTTCGTTACACGACCCAAGGACTGGCGGCGGGTTATGCCGTCGCCGGCTATGTGCGCAACCTGTCCAGCGGCGAGGTCGAACTGGTCATCGAAGGCGAGGACAGCGTCGTTGAGGCGTTTCTCGCGGAGTTAGCACGGCACATGGCGGGCTACATCACGAGTACGGCGGTTCAGGACATCGCCGCCACCGGACAGCGCGGCTTTCGTATTCGGCATTGAAGGCGTTTTTTGAGCAAGGCGATCCATGACATTTTCCACGAGTACGTATCTCGTTGCGTTGCTTTTGCTGGTGATTCAACTGCTGGCGGCGCTGCCCTGGGGTTGGCTGATGTTCGCTTCGGGCAGGAAGATTGGGATTGCGCCGTGGCTTCTCGATGTGTTCGTGAGCAGATCATCCTTGCCCCGGTCGCTTCTTTCGACGCAAGGATTTTTGCCGCGGCTTCTGGGCGTGCTGCTGGTGGTCTTCGCCGCACCGCTGGCGTTCGTCCTCATCGTCACCGAAGGCGGTACGTTGGAGCGTATCGGCTACTTTTACGGCGTGATCCTACAACTGCAACTCCTCTGCGACGCCTTCATCCTGCTCTTCGCCGTGCTGCTGCGCTTGTGGCCGAAGGGAGCGGCGATTGCTCTGGCGGCGTTCCGCGAGGGTGTACGTCAGCCGATGTTCTGGCTACTGTTCGGCGTCGCTTTCCTGGCCATGACTGTCTCGCCGCTCATCCCCTATTTCACGTTCGGCGAAGATTTTTTGGTGGTCCGCGAGATCGGCTACGATACCATCATGATCGTTGCCGCCGTCTTCGGCGCCTTGGCCGCCAGCATGTCCATCAGCGAGGAGATCGAAGGACGCACGGCCGTCACGCTTATGAGCAAGCCGGTGTCGCGGCGGCACTTCCTAATCGGTAAATTCCTCGGCATCATCTTGGCCGCCGGCGTCTATTTCGTTCTGCTGGGCACCTACTTCGAGGGCGTGACGCTGTTCAAGCACTGGTGGGACAAGATGGACCCGGAGCCGACGCCGGCATGGGTGGCGACCACCCTTCAGGATTGGTCGCTGCCCGGTGTGACCACGGACCTGTTGCGCGGCCTCGGCTTGTGGACGAATTTGACGCTCGACGTGGCGCCGGGCTTGATTCTCGGCTTCTCGCAGGTGATGGTGCTTATCGCCATAGCCGTATCGCTGGCCACGCGCGTGCCGATGGTCGTCAATCTTGTCGTCGTGGTGGTGGTCTTCTTCCTCGCTCACCTGGCGCCGGTGCTGGTGTCCATTGGCTACGAGGCGCAGAGGACCAATCCCGGAGCGGCGGTATCGCAAATTCTCTACTTCATGGCCCAGCTCTTCGATTTGGTTTTGCCCAATCTCGAATCGTTCCGTCTCGAACCTGCTCTGCTCAATGAGACGCCCATCGCGCCCGGCGATTTCACGAAGTACCTGGCGTCGGTGTCGCTGTACGGCGTGCTGTACACGTCCATCGTGTTGTTGTTCGGTTTGATTCTCTTCGAGGACCGCGATTTGGCGTAATCGACTCGTTTAGCCGCGAGCCGAAGGCGAGCGCGACAGTGCTCGCCTTCGGCTCGCGGCTAAACGGAAAGACCGCGCCACGATACCTGCGCAACGCCGCCAGCGTCTTTTGAAATTCCGCCGGCAGCGGCGCTTCCACCTCCAGGATCGTTCCCCGGCGCGGATGACGCAGACGCAGCCGATAGGCGTGCAGCGCCTGCCGGCTCAGCAGCAATTCATCCTGTTCGCCGTCCAGTTCCGGCACAAGATCCGACAGGTGCAGTCGATCGCGGCCGCCGTACACCTTGTCGGCCAGCACCGGACAACCGATGCTCGCCAGGTGAACGCGGATTTGATGCGTGCGTCCGGTGCGCGGCTGGATGCGGCAAAAGCTGAAACCGCGAAATCGCTCGATCACTTCGTAATAACTCACCGCGTCCTTGCCGTCGTCGTCCTCTTCATCGCTCACCACCATCTTGATGCGGTCGTGCGGATGGTGGGCGATGCGTCCTTCAATGTAATCGCTGTCGCGGTCGAGGACGCCGGCCGTCAGCGCCACGTATTCCTTGAAGATCTTGCGATGCTCGAACAGCGTACTCAAATCGCGGTGCGTCTGCTCCTCCTTGGCGACGAGGATGACGCCGCTGGTATCGCGGTCGAGGCGATGTACGATGCCGGCGCGATAATCGCCGTTGACGCCGCTGAGTTGATCGAAACGGAAACGCAGCGCATTGACCAGCGTGCCCGACCAGTGGCCCTTGGCCGGATGAACGACCATGTCGGCCGGCTTGTTCACCGCCGCGAGATATTCGTCTTCGTAGAGGATATCGAGGGGAATGTCCTCGGCGACGGGCGTGGGATGCGTCGGCTCCGGTTTCTCAATGCGGATGTGATCGCCGTGGCGAACGCGATAGCTGGCCTTGGACGGTTTGCCGTTGACCGACACGCCGCCGGCATCGATGACGCGCTGCACGACGGAGCGACTGAAGTCGGTGAACATCGTCACGAGGTACTGATCGAGGCGCAGATGATCGCGGCACTTGGCCGTCAACTCGACGATGCGCTCGTCGGCGGAAGTGGAAAGGGGAGTGTCCATCGTTTTTCTTGCCAGCCGGCAGCGCCAGCAAGGGTTGCCCTTACGGCGTGACAGGCTTGGTATACTCTTCGCGCAGCGCTTTGAGATCGCCGTTCTGCTCCGCTTCGTCGAGGCGCTGGAGCTGCTCGGCGGCGTCTCGGCCGAGAACCGTCTCGCCGTGCTTGTCCTTGAGTTGCTGATAATACTTCCGTGCTTGCTCGACCTCGCCGAGGCTCTCGTGGGCCTTGGCGGCGCCCATCAAAACTTGCTGATGCAGCAAGCGGCTTATCGGCGCACTCGTCGGCGAGCTTGCCGTACAACTCGGCGGCGCTTCTGAATCTCTTCGAGCGCCTTCTTTGCGAGCGTCGCCGGAGCCGCCCAGTTGACGCAGCCCGTCGTGCAGAGCGCGACGCGCTTCTTCGACACGAGCCAGCCGGCCTTGCACGTGGCCCTGCACGTCCTTGTCCTCGACGAACTCTTTCAGTTGTCCCGGCGAGGCCAGGTTGTCCCATTTGAGCCAGCGCGCCGAATCGGACTCCTCGGCACTGCTGGCCAGGTAGCGCCAGACGAAAACCAAAATCACGATCAGGCCGGCGGCGACCAGCACGAAGAGGGTGCCGCGCGACGGTCCTTCCTTCATGCTCTGCACGGCGTCGCCGAGCCGATGCGCCAGCGAATTGGTCATCAATTCCTTGCGATGTTCCGCCTTCATAGCCGGTGTCTCCCTTCCGGCCACGGTGTCTCCCGCGGCCCGATCCTGCTCGATTCGCTCGCCTGCTGATTTCGTGAATGATAGGCGGCGGCAAGAGGATGGTCAATGTGAATCAGGAGGCCGATTGCCCCGGCGCGGGACCGATGAGGTAGCCGAGTTCCGCCAGCGGCTGCACGAGTTGTTCGGCGGCGGCGACGGCATCGGCCGAATCGATACCCGCCCGCGCGATGGCGGTGTACCAAAAGCGTTCCCGATCGCGCGGCGCCAGTTCGGCGGGATCGATACCCAGTTCGCGCACGGCCTCGCGGTCCCAGCGCAGACGCTTGAGCAGAGCGGCGAGGTCGCGCCACGTCATGCCGGAGGAGATGAGGGTGCCGTCCGCGCGCGTGATGCGCCGGCCGACCAGGATATGCAGCAGACCGCGAAACCTCCCTGGACAACGCCCCTCTCCCGGACGGCTTCGAGCAATTCGCGTAGACTGTCCATGCCGACGCCCCGCTGCCAGGGACCGAACGCCTGGAACCCACTCGCGGAGCCGTCGTCGATGATCCGCACGGGGGCGCTCATTCTCTTTATGGTATCATCCCGACAGGGGGTTCCCAAACCCTTTCTTGCGACTTCGGGAAATAGGGGGACAGGGTAAGAGAAGCAAGAGAGGCAAGACACCGTCCGTTTAGCCGCGAGCCGTAGGCGAGCGCGTGACCGCGCTCGCCTACGGCTCGCGGCTAAACGAAAGCGGTTCAGGAGATGACGCAATGTCTTCCGGCGATTCCCTAACAGTTGTCGAAGCCTTGGAGATACTGGAAAAACACGCGGCGGAGGCAGACGCCCAATCGTCTTGGCCGGCGACATCCTGGGATGCGCTGCGTCGCTGCGGCGCTCTGGGCTGGGTCATTCCGCGCGAATACGGAGGGGCCGAACTCGATCCGTTGCCACTACTCGAAGGCTATCAGCGTTTGGCCGGAGCGTGCCTGACGACGTGTTTTCTTCTCAGCCAGCGCGATTCGGCCTGCCGTCGTTTGCGCGACAGCGGCCACGAAGCATTGTGCCGCGAACTATTGCCGGCGTTAGCTTCGGGACAGCGTTTCGCCACGGTTGGCCTGGCCCAACTGACAACGTCTCGTCAGCACGTTCGTCCCGTGCTGACGGCGCGGCTGGATGGCGATGCGGTGAAGCTTGATGGCGTCATGCCGTGGGTGACGGGTGCGCCGCAAGCGGATCACTTCCTGACCGGCGTGATTCTCGATGATGGCCGGCAAATGCTGCTGGTGGTGCCGCGCGATGCGGCGGGGATGAGTGTGGGTCCGCCGATGGAACTTGATGGCGCTGCAAGGTTCGCTCACCGCCGAGGTGCGCTGCCAAGACGTGCGGCTGGAGCGCCGTTGGATTCTCGCCGGTCCCGCCGAGCGCGTGTTAGCCGGCGGACGCGGCGCCGGCGGATTGGAAACGTCGGGGCTGGCGTTGGGACTGGCGAAATCGGCTATTGACTATCTCCTAGAACAGAAGCGAAGAAGCGGACGGAATGGCAGGCGCGCGCGGCGGCGAGCCTTCAGAGTTGGTCCGCCTTGTAGGAGCAATTGCGGCGGCTGGTCCATGAGGGAGCCGATGCGCAGGCGGCGAGCCATCTACGCGCGAAGGTCAATGCGCTGGTGCTGCGTGTGACGCAGTTCGCCTTGGCGGCAAGCAAAGGCAGTGGTTTTCTGCGCTCACATCCGGCGCAGCGCTGGGCGCGGCAAGCGATGTTCTTTTTGGTGTGGTCGTGTCCAGCGCCGGCACTCGATGCGACGTTGACTTGCTTGACCCTACCGGAATAGCCTGTCTTCTAAGAGCCGCTAAATAGAATGGCGAACGGGCCGGCTTACGCCGGCTGGTTTTTGGCCTCTACCAGCCGGCTGACGCCGGCCGTTCGCCATTCTATTTGGTGGTTCTTACGTCTTCGCCAACGCAGTGCGCGTGCGCTGGATCAAACCATTATCGCGGTCGCCGATGCCGCTCAGATTGAACATGCTCGACGCGGCATAGTCCGCCCGCCACGGCGGCGTCACATGGTAGTAATCCTCCAGGGCGGCGGAACTGAATTTGTAATCGTGCGAGTCGCTGCCCTTGCTGAAAATCAGACGCTCGGCCACCGTCACCAGCGGCGGAAAGCGCGTCGGCGTCGCCGTCCATCAGCGCCAGCGTCTTTCGCGCCGCCAGCATTTTGATCCTTGCTGACATCGTTGAAAATCTCCTCGGCGGCCTCGCACGGATCGCCTTTGAACTCGGCCTTTTCCAGCTTGTCGATCTGCACGTCGGCGAGTTTGCCGCGGCCGGTCATGGCTTGACGGAACATCGGCAAAAACGCCGCCGATTGCAGCATCAACAATCGCCGCGTCTCGTCGCTGGCGCTGGTCTGATAGGCGTAGTGCAGTGCATTGGTCGAGGTGACGCAGTGAATACCGACGATGCCCGGCTGCCGCATGATAAGCTCGCCGGCCATGAGGAACAGGCCGTCCCAAATAGAATTGGGGTGAATGCCCTTCTTCAGCAGTTCGACGACTTTGGCGCTGCCGTCGGACGGCGTGGCGGTGCGCAGTGCCTCCAGCAATTCGATCGCCGCTTCCGCCGATATGCGCCGCCGCTGTTTCCACAAGGGGCCGATGTCGGCGACGCGCTTCTGATTCTCGCGGAAGGGACGGTCGGCGTCGTAGTCGTGATCGGCGGGATTGTTGTCGCGGCCGCGGTCGAGCAGAGCGTAGGCCAGCGAACGCACCACCGGCTCGCCGTGCCGCCAGCCGATGGCCTGCAAGGTACGCCACGAGTTGGCCGCATAGATCGCCTTGTGGCAAATGTCGCGGAAATCGCGGCAGCCGTAACGCCAGAACAGTTCGTACACCTGTTCGGCACTGGCCGTGCGCGCCAGCGTCGTGATGGCGCGATCGGCTGCCTTCCTCGTCCCAATCGTCCATCGCCTCGATGAAGCGCTGCTTGGCGCGATGCGGCGGCGGCAGCTTGCTCTCTTCGACCGGCGCCATGCGCCAATCGCCTTCCGTCTTGTTGCGCGCCTGCGAACTCTTGAAGTTGTCGATGGCCCAGAACAGCGGCAGCCAACGCTCCCTGTCCGCGGCGCGCTGGCTGGCCAGATGCGCCGAGTTGATGACCAGCACGGCGTGGAACTTGAAACCGACCGGCCGCGGTTGAATGCCGCGCACGCCGGCCAGGAACACGGCGCTGAGCAATTGCTCATAGCTGGTTCCTTTTCGCACCTCATCGACGACGCGTTCCATGAGTTTGTCGCGCGGCGTGTCTTCGAGCAGACGGACGAGCGGTTCAACTTCGGAGCTGAGCGGGACGAGATGGCGAGCGGTTTTGTCGTTGTCGGCGGCCGGGGCGGGCAGGCCGTGCAAGAAAGCGAAGTCGCCGAGAGCGGCGACGGCGCCCGCTTGCAGCGAGCGCGTCACGAAACGTCGTCGATCGAGGGGGTCGAACATGAGCGGTCTCCTTCGCCAAAGGGAGGCGGCGCGGCCTGCTGTTGAGCCAAGGCGTTCTGTTTGAGACCACGGTAGATCAAAAAGCCGACCGTGCCGAGCAAGAAGTAAGGCATTCCCACCATCAGATAGATGCTTTGATTGTAACCGCGTGCTTCGCGGAGTGGATCGTCGTCGTCCTCCGAACCGGAGGCGGCAATCGCTTCCTGTCAGGAAGGGCAAGCGTACACCGAGCGCGGCAGAGCCGACAGCGCGACGACCATCAGCAAACCCAGCAGCCAGGCATACGCACGCATTTTCGTGTTCCTCATCCGTCCTATTGTAGCCGGGCCTCACGGTAACGGATAGAGCCGATACAGCATCCAGTAGACGACGACGCCCGTGATGGACACGTACAGCCAAATCGGCAGGGTCCAGCGCGCGACACGCCGGTGCCGGGCGAATCGGCCGCGCAGACCCTGATAGGCGGTGTACAGCGCCAAAGGCACGATGAAACCCGCCAAGGGCATGTGCGTCCACAAGACGATGTTGTAGACGGAACCGACCCAGCCCGGTGGATGGGCGTGGCTGGTTTGCTCGGTGAAGAGCGTGGATCGACCGTGCTTGACGACCGCATGATAGTAGCTATACGAGATCAAAAAAAGCAGCGAAAACCCCAGCGCCATCAGCATGCAGACGATGTGCAGCCGTATCAGACGGCGGCGGATGGCCGAATAGCCCAGAAGAAGCAGCATCGCCGCGAAGGCATTCAGCGTGGCATTGAATCGCGGGAAGTCGCGCGGCAAGTACCAGGCGTCGTACTCCAGCGCCGCGACTTTCGCTTTCAATTTGCGCAGCTCAGTCCGATAATCGCGCTCGGCATCGGCGGAACGCGAATCGGGTCTGCCCTCGAAGTAGCCGCGGATGTGTCCCTGACGATCCACCAGAACGAGCTTGGGGCTGTGCATCACCGCGTTGCCGGGATCGCCGGCGGTGTTTTTCTGAGCGGGCAAATGGAAGGACTTCTCCAGTAGTTGATAAACCGTTTTCTCATCGCCGGTCAGAAACAACCAACGTTCGGCATCGGCACCGTAGTGCTTGGCATACTCGCGTAATTCCTCCGGGCGATCGTGTTCCGGATCGACGGTGAAGGTGACTAGCCGAACATCGGGATAACGGGCGAGGTCGGTTTGAAGTCGCTGCATCGTCTCGCTGATTTGCGGACAACCCGCCGTGCAGCGCGTGAACTCGAACGAAGCGATCCAGATTTTGCCGAGCAGATCGTCCCGGCGAACCGTGCGGCCATCGCGTTCGGTCAAGGTGAAATCGCCAACCGTGCCGAGATCGTCGTCGGGAAAAGCAGCGCCGCACAGGCAGAGGAGAAGCGGAAGGACGAAACCAATGCGGCGGAGGAGGGGAGACCCCATTCACAATATCCTTCCTCGTTTAGCCGCGACCCGAAGGGGAGCGCGAATGCCAACGCGCTCCCCTTCGGGTCGCGGCTAAACGAGATGTCAGCGTGTCCCTGTCGTAGACACGGGCGGCTCCAGCGGTTGCTGACCTGGCTGCCAGGCGATGACAATGTCCGGCATCACCACCAACACCATCATAACGGCGAGAATGCCAATCGGCACGATGATGAAATACACTCTGCCCCAGTCAAAATTCAAGTGCATGAAAATCAGTCCGACCAGAAACGCCTTGATGACGGCCACGCCGATAATGATGATGAAGCTGGTTTGAGTATCGATCCATTTCTGGCGCACACGCCTCATTGGCGAGGAACGAGATGGCGGTGAAAATCGACAGAGCGATGAACACCGTGAAGTACGCTTTGACCCTCAGATCGTGGGAGGCGTCGTGCGTGGTGGCGTGTCCGGTTTCGGTCATGATATTTCTCCCTAGGCGCGAACGATTGCGCGATTAAACCAAATAAAGCAGCGGGAACAAAAAGATCCACACGATATCGACAAAGTGCCAATAAAGGCCGACCAGTTCCAACATAGTGGCGTGCTGCGGGCCGAACCGGCCAAGCGCGGCAATCAGCAGGATGATGACGAAGACGACGAGGCCGCCGAAGACGTGCAAGGCGTGGAAGCCGGTCATGGCGAAATAGCACGACGCCCACAGGTTGCCGAACGGAATAGCCGGCGTCAGGTGCAGATCGGCTTCTTTCTTCTCGGCGTGTTCCAGGATCTCGTTCACCCGTTCGCCGACCTCGGCGGGGCTAGGCGGACGATGGAAAGCCGCTGCCGCGCCCTCCGCCGCCGCGGCGCCGGAAGGATTCATTTCCTCAAGCAAGGCGTTGCACTGTTTCTGTAACTCCGCATCGATCGAACTCTTCTTAATCGCTTCGAGTTGCGTGGTGACGCGATTGAAATACTGCATGCCGACCGCGTGTTCGTGCTTCTCGCGCTCGATGGTTTGCAATTCGGTCAGCGCGATTTGTCGCGTCGCCGTTTTGGGGATAGGCAAGCTCTCGCCGATGTGGCCGGGCAAAATGTCGTGCTGAAATTTGGCGTTGTACTCATACGCCTTGATGACGAGGAAGACGGCGCCCAGGGCCAAGGTGACGGCGATGTAGGTGGTGGCGTTTTTCATGTTGCCCTTCACTGCGGCATGGTGGGCGAGAACGACGGTGAAGCTGCTGCAAATCAGCACGAAGGTGTTGAGCGCGCCGATCCATTCGATCAGGTGGACCTGATGCGGCGTCGGCCATTTGAACGGCGACTGCGCCGGCGTGCCGTGGCGCAGGATGATGTAGGTGCCGATCAGGGCGGTGAAGAACATGATTTCCGTGACGAGGAACAGCCACATGGCCACCTTGGGAGTGGGCAGCGGCAGACCCATGTGTTCCTGCGGTTTATCGTAGACAACCTGTGTCATAATGGTTCACCAACAAGTTCCCGTTTAGCCGCGACCCGAAGGGAGCGCTCGCTCCCCTTCGGGTCGCGGCTAAACCTTGAACAGCCAGGGTAAAGCACGATCGAGCAGCAACAGGGCGAGCAGTCCGGGCAAATATACTAGCGAGGCGCGCAGCACGCGTCGCGCCTGACAGTGCGTCCGCCAGCGCCGGAAGCCGACGGCGGCGGTCAAAAACGTCAGACCGAGCAGCACAGCGCCGCCGAGGTAAAGCGGTCCAGCGCTCGCCGAGCAGCACGGGTTGCAGACTGACGGCCAACAGAGCGAGACAGTAGAGAATCATGTTCTGGCTAGTGCGCCGGCCATCGCGGTCGATCACCGGCAACATGCACAGTCCGGCGCGAGCGTATTCCTCGCGGTACATCCAGGCAATCGCCAAAAAGTGCGGCACCTGCCAAAGAAACAGGATCAAAAACAGCACGCCGGTTTCATGGGTCCATTCGCCGCGCACGGCGCACCAGCCGATGAGCGGCGGCAGGGCGCCGGGCACGGCGCCGATCAGCGTATTCAACGGCGTGCGCCGCTTCAAAGGCGTGTAGACGGCGACGTAGAGAATGAAGGTCAGCGCCGCGATCAGCGCCGCCAAAAGGTGGCTTAGCGTGAGTGCTAGATACAGTACGCCGCCCAGGCCGAGCGCCAAGCCGAAGACGAATACTTCCAACGCTTGCAGCCGACCCGATGGCAGCGGCCGTTTCTCGGTGCGGCGCATGCGAGCATCGCTGTCGCGTTCAAACCACTGATTGAGGGCGGCGGCACCGGAAGCCACGAGAGCCGTGCCGAAGACCGTGTGCAGCAAGACGAGCAAGTGAAAATCCCGTCCGCCGGCCAGCAAGACGCCGGCGGCGACGGTGAACAGCACCAGCAATGTCACACGCGGCTTGGCCAATTCGAGAAAATCCGCCAGACGCGGACGGCTCAAAGCAGGGGCTTCGACACAGACGCTGACGGCAGCCTTCATACGGTCCCTTCCAGTTGCGGAATGATATTGCCTGCGCCAATCTCTCGTTTAGCGGCGAGCCGCAGGCGAGCGCGCTCGCCTGCGGCTCGCCGCTAAACGAGCAATGCGCCAACACCGTCAGTACGACGGACGTGGCCAGGATGAATGAACCGACAAGGACATGAGCCACGCGCGTCGCCGCTTGTCCGATGGTCGGTTTGTGCATTTCCGGCAGCAATACGCCGGCGAATTTGCCCAGCCAGCTTTCGACGCCGAGCATAATCTGCAAGACGAGCAGTACTCCCAACACGATCAACGTGCGGCCAAGCAGGCGGTGCGCCGAGGGACTCGCCAGGGCCGTGCGGGCGAACCAGACGGCGGCGGCGATGACGGCGAAGGCGGTCAGCAAGTGCATGCGCTGGGCCAGTGCGCCGCCGGTGTGCCGCAGCAGAGCGCCCCAGACCAATTGCAGAAAGACCAACGCCGCCAGAATCAGCGACCACAACCGCAAGCGCGGCGCTTCCTCGACCGGCAGTGCCGCCGTGGAAAAGCGGGCCGAGGTGAGGACCGCCATGCTGACGAGCAGGCTGAAGACTACCTGGGCGAAACAGCCGTGGATAACGGCCAGCTTGGTTCCCAGCCAGACGTGCAGCACCACACGGAAACCGCCGAGCAGTCCTTGAAAGATCACGCCGGCCAGAGCGGCCACGCCGAGCCACTTGAGCCAGTTGCGCCGCGCCGACAGCAGCAGTCCGACCGTCAGCACAATGACGCAGCAACCGACGATGTAACCGGCCAGTCGATGCGTATGCTCGATCACGAAACCCGGATTCGGCTCGCGCCAATCGATGAGCGCCAGATGCCAGGGAACGGTCGGCCAGATCGGATCGGCCATGCCGACCTGGAAGGTCGTGACCACCGCGCCGAGAGCCAATAAGGCCACGGTGGCGCCGGCGGTCAGCACGGACCAAGCGTGCAGCCAGCGTGGCGCGAACCGAGTTTCGACGGTGGTGGGTGGCATAGACTCTCACGGATCGGCGAGCGGGGTCGCGTCAGCGCCCCGAGTAAGCGAATACTCGGGGCGCTGACGCGACCCCGCTCGCCCGGTTGCCTATTCATTAATGCGCCGGCGCCGGCACACCGCTCGGTTGCGGCGACGCCTGCGGCAAATAATCCTCTTCAATATCCGGATTGCCGTACTCATACGGTCCACGGCGAACGATCGGCGTCTCCGGGAAATTGCCGTGCGGCGGCGGCGATGGCGTCGTCCATTCCAGCGTGTTGGAGTGCCACGGATTCGCCCCCGCCCTGGCGCCGCGGAACAGGCACCACACGAAATTCACCACGAAAATGAGCTGCGACAGTCCGAGCAACAAGGCGCTGATCGTCATAAACACGTTGAGCGACTGCACATTGTCGAGGAAACGATACAGCGTCGAATCGTAGTAGCGGCGCGGATGGCCGGCCACACCGATAATGTGCATCGGGAAAAACGTGCAGTTGGAGAACAAAAACGTCAGGGCGAAGTGAACCTTGCCCCACGTCTCGTTCATCAAGCGGCCGAACATTTTCGGATACCAATAGTAAATGCCGCCGAAAATGCCGAAAATGCTCGACATGAACAGCACGTAATGCAGATGGGCGACGATGAAATAGGTGTCGTGAATGTACACGTCCACCGGCGTGGCGGCCATGAAGATGCCGGACAAGCCGCCGATAACGAACATGGCGACGAAGGCCAAGGCGTTGAGCATGGCCGTGGTGTATTGGATGTTGGCGCCCCAGATGCGTGCCCAGCCAATTGAAAGTTTTCACCGCCGACGGCAGAGCGATCATCATGGTGGCGATCATGAAGCCGGTGCCCAGGCGCGGGTCCATGCCGCTCTGAAACATATGATGGCCCCAGACGATGAAGCCCAAGCCGGCAATGCCGGCAATGGCCAACACCATCGGCTTATAGCCGAACAAATGTTTGCGGGCGAACGTGCAGATGATGTCGGACACCATGCCCATTGCCGGCAGAATCATAATGTACACGGCCGGGTGCGAATAGAACCAGAATAGATGTTGCCACAACAGGGTTTGTCCGCCGCCGGGTCCGGTGTGCCAGTTGCCGAACGCCATGCCGCCGGGCGGCAGGAAAAACGTCGTGTTGATGGTCTTGTCGAGCAGTTGCAGGATCAGGGCGACGGTCAAGCACGGGCAGAGCCATCGCTTGCAGGATGGCGGTGATGAACATGGCCCACACGGTCAACGGCATGCGGAACAACGTCATGCCGGTGCACCGCAAGTTGATGATGGTCGTCAGATAGTTGACCGAACCCATCATCGACGAGATGCCGACGAACAGCAGGGCGACGAGCCAGCAAATTTGTCCGTGGCCGGAGTGCGGCGAAGCCGGCGACTGTGCGCCGGCGCCGGCCGGCATGGTGGCGCTGGCCAACAGCGGATACGAGGTCCAGCCGGAAGCGGCCGCGCCGCCCTCGACGAAGAAACTGCTGAGAATCACCGCGAAAGCCGGCCACATGAACCAGTACGACATCATGTTCAGCTTCGGAAACGCCATGTCCTTGCGCGCCGATCATCAACGGGATGGTGAAATTGCCGAACGCTCCCGTCAACAGCGGAATGATGACGAAGAAAATCATGATCGTGGCGTGCATGCTGAAGATCATGGCGTAAAAGTCCGGCGACATGCGGCCGCCCCAGCTGGCCGGGAACCAGCGGCAATGATTCGATGCCCTTGCGGGAAGCCAATCTGGAGACGCACCAGCAGCGCCAGCGTGCCGCCGATCAAGAAAGAAAATCAGACCGGAGAACAAAAATTGAATGCCGATGATCTTGTGATCTTCGGAGAAAATGTATTTACGGAGAAACCCAAACTCCGGGTGAGCGTGGGCTTCGGCCGAGTGCGAATGACTGACGCTCATATCTGAATCCTCGCATGATCGTTTCGCCCGGCGAACCGGCAGCGTTAGCTGCCGGGTAGAGCCATAACCCGGCAGCTAACGCTGCCGGTTCGCCGGGCGAAACGGGGAACTAATCCTTGGCGGCAACGGGGGTCGCTTTCTTTTCCGGCTGACGGCTACGCGCCGCCTTCTGGGCGTTTTGCAGCCACTTCAAGTAATCTTCCTTGCTCTCGTGAACGTACAACAAACCGTGCATGCGATAGTGCCCGCCGCCGCATAACTCGGCGCAGGCGATCTCCCATTCCTTGCTCTTGTCCGTCAGCACGCACTTGCCGGTCTGGTCGTCGAAGCGCGTGTTGAAGTCGGTGGCATTGAACCAGACGGGAATGGTCTTGCCGGGCAAGGCGTCCTGCTTGAGACGCAGCTGCGGAAAGTACAGACTGTGCAACACGTCCTGCGTTTTGAGGTAAATCCTGACGTTGGCGCCCTTCCAGCAGTGCATTTCATCGGGCAGATAAATGTCGTCGATGGCGGGAATCTCCGCCCAGGCGCGGGCATTGCCGGGCTGGGCTTCGTTGGCGTAGCGCATCGTCCAGTCCCATTGGCGAGCCGTCACTTGCATGATCAAATCCGGCTCCGGCATCCTGGCCTGATATTTGATCTTCTCCCAAGCGTTGATCTGAGCGATGGCGATGAACAGAAGGATGCCGGCCGGCACAATGGTCCACAGCAATTCGAGACGATGATTGCCCTCGACGTACTGCGATTTACTGTTGGGCCGCCAAGCGAAGCGATACATCGCGTACACCAGAAGAGCCTCGGTTAGCACGAAGAAGAAGGTCGTGAAACCGAGAATCAAGTAATAGAGATAATCGATCTCGCCGCCGAAGCTGGCGACGTTGGCCGGCAGCCACCAGCCCACGAAAGGAGCGATGGCCCACAGCAGGAACGAGGCCAACAGAACTGCGCCGAAAAAGAGGCTCCAACCTTTTTGCTGCACGGAAACACTCCTGTAGAAGTGAAACGCTTCTGCGAAGCGCCGCTAACCGTCATCGCCGCGCATGCTCCGTCGTCTTTTCGCGCCGCGTGCCGTAAATCTCGTCGCGGATGTCCTTGGGCAGCATCTTGGGATACGGCAGCGCCTGCACGAAGTTGACCAGATCCCAATAGGGATCGGCATTGTCGCGCCACTGATCTCGATTGGCCGTCTTGTCCTCGAAATCGGCGCACGGCATCTGCGACGGATCGATGCCGCCGCGGATGCGCCAGTAAAGATCGATGGGACGGCGGCCGCCGCGATAGACGCCGGCCGTCAGGTTGGAGGGCCGCACCAGCGTGCCCCATTTGTCGTAGCGGAACGGTGCTTGCCGGCCGAAATCCAAGTGACAATTGATGCAACTGGCGCTGCCGCGCGGATCGGTGAACAGCTTGTAACCGCGGTTAATCGAAGCCTGAAATTGCTCCGTATTGTCCTCTCGGTACGGATAGTTGCTCGGCTCAATGCCCTCCGTGTTCGACCGCCCCCAGGCGCGAAGCAAGCCGCTGCGCGAATCGGTAAGCAAATCCTTGACTTTCTCCGCAACGCTTCCGTCCAGTCCCGTGCCATCGAGAAGAGGCTCCATCGTGTATCTCTCGACTTCGCCGCGCAGACTGAGATGGATAACGTAGCTGACGAGCGACTCTTTCTCCTCATCTTCCAGCGTATGGAAGGACGGCATCGAGGTGCCTTCGATGCCGCGTTCCAAAGTACGGCGGATGTCCGCGCGGCGCGGCTTCCGATCGCTGACGCGAACGCCCGCCGAGATAAACTTGAACAGCCCTTGCCGATAATCGCGCGGCGTCGGATTCACCCAAGGTCCGGTCGGTCCCCGTCCATCGCCGGTGACGCCGTGGCAGTGCATGCAATGGCGGCGATAAACCGTGCTGCCTTTGGCCAACGTCTTCTCATCGAGCCGGAGATCCGCGATGAGTTTATTGATGTTGTCCTGATCTTCGTCCTTGATCTTCACCGTCGGCGCGGCGGGCGTGCCGAAGATGTCGCGCAGAGTGTCCTGAAGTTGTTGTCGATCTTTGGCCGCCAACTTGGCGGGATCGAGCGTTTTGCCGCCGACCTCGCTGAGATGGGCGATGTGGTTATCGAGTTGGCCGGGTCCGTGCGTGTCCCACGTCGTCGAGCCGGGCGGCGAAGCGACGATGGGATCGCTGCGCAGCGGATACGTCAACTCGGCGGGATAAGATTCCGGCTCCAGATCGCAGCCGGACAGCAACGGCAACAGGCAAGGGATGGCTAGGGCGACGACATGCACCCTCCTGGCGAACGACATAGCGGAACTCACTCGTATGGCCTCCTGGGGAACCTCAGGCGCTCACGGAATAACGGTGTTGTAGTTGTCGTGAAAACGATGTCAAGCGTCTCACGTCCAAATAGCCAACGCGCAGGAGAATTATCCTTTGTCAGCAATTGATGTGCCATCGCGCCCAGCGCGTCCGTACGGTCGTTTTCCCGGCGGCGTTGTAGAATGCGCGGGAAGAAGCGGCGAGGAATGCGTCGCAGGAGTGAGAAAGGCCGGCGCGGGATTTCTCAGAGCCGAGAAGCGAACGGACGAAGAGACATGCTGTACAAACTCGGCCGTTTGCTCCAGATCGTCGGCCTGATTCTGCTGCCGTTGGCCATCGCCGGCAATCTGTCGCCGGAACGGCCGATGGATCTACGTTCGTCGCTGACGCTGTCCACGGTAGGCGTTGCCGTGTTCGTGCTGGGCTATCTGTTTCAGCAGAGGGGCCGCAAGTAAGAAGTTGTTCAAAACCGAGTTCCAAGTTTAGCCGCGACCCGCAGGGGAGCGCTGCCGCGCTCCCCTGCGGGTCGCGGCTAAACGGACGTTCTTTTTGGACGAGAAGAGGTTCATTGGCCGCGCGAAGTGGTGCCGTGACGGGAAGCGGAGATACTGGCGCCTTCGGGCAGAGGCCGGCCGGCCACGACGATGTCGCGCTCGTGCATGTAATTGCGCAGCTTGCGATAGAGCGGAAAACTATCGGGATAGACGCACAGCGTCACCGCCGTGGACGCCGGCTCGATGCTGTCAATGATACGGCGAAAGTCCGAACCAGGCGACAACGCTTTGTCCAGCGTCTCGCCGCGCTCCACCGCGACCGGCTCCACCTCCCACGAGCAGTCCGACTTCGACGTGTAGGGATCTATCTCCAGTGTGTAACGCAGGCGGAAGGGACCAATCGCCTCGGTCACGTTGGAGAAACGGCCCGTGTCGCGCAGCACGTCGCCGCCGCGATCGCGCAGCACATTTTGAACCTCTTCCAAAAAACCGCCGATGTCGATGAGGGAGACGCGGCCGCGACGGCACTCGAACAACAATTCCTCCGACTGCAACGGATGGCTGACCGGCGTGCGATAACGCAAAGTCTGTTTGCAGGGCGGCGCTTTGCGCAACGCCTCGATTTCCTCGACGACGCGCTTGCTCCGCTCGCGGATCTCTTGCAGCGACAAGGCGGCATTGCGAACGGTCTGGGCGTCCTGATGAGTCTTGTCCTCGATGTCCTTTCGTTCCTTATCGACTTCCTGGACGTTGGCCGTCAAATGGGCCAGTTCCTCGGCGGTCAACGTGCTGTCTTGGCGGAGTTTCTGCCATTCCTTGAGATGTTCGAGCAGACGGGTCTGCGCGTCGGCCAATTCGCGGCGTTGCCGCTCCAGTTCGGGAGCCAACGGATCTTGCGGATCGGGCAACTCGGCGATTTCCTCTTGCGTCAGAGCCGGTGGCGGAGTCGGCACGACGGCCTTGTAGGAACGCGCGCCCACCCAGGCGACGAGGATGAGGCGCAGAATGATGCCGACGACGTTGGCGACCACGTCGAGGAACGAATCGAAACTGAACTCGATTTCACGGACTTTGCGTCGTCGTCGCAACATGGCTTCATCCTGCCAGCCCGCAGCGCCAGCAAGGACAACCCTTGCTGGCGCTGCGGGCTGGCCCTGCCCTTAGGGGACAGCGCCGGTGACGATGCCGATGACATCATCGTCGTCGTCGAGATTGCGGCGCGTTTTGGACACCGGCAGCGCCTCCAGAGCCGGATAAACTGTCAGAAAAGTGCGGACGTGTTCGGGCCGCACCAGCAAACACACTTGCGGACGATACGGCGGCTCGCCGGGCTTGCCGCGACGATTGCCGCCGATCGATCATTTGCTGAATCGCCTTGAGGAGTGGATTGTCGGCCGCATCGCCGGATGCTTGAGCAACGGCGAACGTCCGCTGCGAAGGATAGAGCACAAGATCCTCGGCGCGACATTCGACGTAGATGATCCAATCGCGTCCGCCGTGGACCCAAGCCGGACGCGGCGCCTCCAACCTGTGCCGCGGCGGAGGAGCAAACGACGGCGTCGGGGCCATGCGGTTGACGGCTTCCGCTTGCGGATCAGGCTGGCCCGATCCGCCGCCATTGCCGACGACCACACGAACGCGCGGCCTGCCTTGGTTGCCGTCTGTTTCTTCCGGGGGAGGTTCCTCGTCGGAGCCGCCACCCTGTTGCGGCGTTGGACGCGGTGCGGTTGTGGGCTTGCCGGTCAGCGGATCGAGGTAGATCACCACGTCGGAAGACCGGCGACCGTTCGCCGACGAAGGCACTCCGCCGCTTGCTGGCGCGTTGGGATTCCCTCCCTGGACGGTTTGCGTGCCGGAAGAGGAACCGTTCGCTCCCTGCATTCCGGGATTGGAGCCATTATTGATGGATGTTCCGGCAGGAGATCCGCTGCCTGACGACGCGCCCGTCATCGCCGTGCCGGCAACTCCGGCGGAATTGAGCGCCTGGCCGGAGCCGTTCCCACCATTGTTGCCGCCTGCGATGGCGTAACGCCCATCGGCGGAAGCTCCCGCAGCCGGCGAAGAGCCAGGGATGCCCGATGCCGGCGATCCGCTGCCCGCCATGCCGTTGCCCGCAACACCGCCGCTCGGTGAGCCTATTCCCGCGATGCCGCTGTTCCCTCCGCCGCCTCCCGGTGAACCGCCGATGCCGCCTCCCGGAGAACCGCCTCCCGCCATCCCGTTGCCCGGACCACCGCTCCCCGGTAAGCCTGTTCCCGCGATCCCGTTGCTCCCTCCGCCCACACCCGGCGAACCACCGACGCCGCCCGAAGAACCTTCTCCTTGGTTGGGAAATAGAGCTCGCGGCGGGCCAAGACCTGCCAAGCCTGAACCGGAGCCGCCGGGCGAACCGTCCATCGAGGAGCCGGAACCATACCCTGTACCGGCACCCGGCCCTCGCAGACTGAACGCGCCCGTCCCTCGGTAACCGTCTCCGGCGGGACTACCATCGCCCGAATAGCCCACTCCGTTGCCGCCATCGCCGAAGGACGGAGCCAACGCCGCCGGATGTCCGTGTCCGTTGCCGCGACTTAATCCCACTCCCATTCCGCCCGCGCACCGCCAGGCTCCGCGCCGCTGTACGAGCCGGCGAACGCGGAGCCGGAACCGCCGGACGGCCCAAACAAATTGGCCGACTGTCCAACGGAGGGACCGCCGCCATTGCTTCCCGGACCTCCCGATAGTCCCGTCCCTCCGCCGAACCCATCTCTTCCGCCGTTACCTCCGCCGCCTCCTCCCCCGCCTCTTCCCGGCAATCCCCGCGCAGACGGAGACATCCCCATTCCTCCGGCGACGCCGCCTGGCATCGCCGATCCCATTCCTCCCGAACGCTCTCCTCCACCGTTTGCCGGCGATCCTGTCTGGTTCGCCGCTCCTCTCACCCAATTGCCTGTTCCGCCGGTTTCGCTGGCCCGAAAGCCACGGAGGCCGCTCTCGGAAGCTCCACCCGAATTGCCCATCGGCGCCAAACCAATCGGACGATCGCTTGTCATTTGAGACGACGAAACGGCGGCGGAGGGAGCGGCAGCCGGGCGAGCCGATGTTTTTGTCGCCACCATCCACGGCTGCGTATTGGGCATCTCGTCGTCGGCGGGAAAATCGAGAACCCAATCGTCATCGATAAATTCGTAGCCGAAATCGAGAGGCAGTCCCTTGAGAGCGGCCTGAAACAAGTGGTAGGTGCTGACGCCGCCGGGCCGCAACAGCAGCAACAGATACGGCGTGGTATCCTCCTTGCCGGGCTAGTCCGGCGAGTTTTTGGCGTTGCCGGGCGATGCGCCGCTCGACCTCCGCGCGAACGTCGCACGACGGATCGCCGGCACCGGGCAAGAGCGCCATGATCGGCATGGCTTTGCGTTCGGGATGGAAGATCACGCCATCGGCGGTGCATTCGACGTACAACGGCCGGCGATTCTCGCCGCGCCGGCCGTGATAGGGCACCACGGAGAACGTGTGCTGTTCGCGCTGCCGAGCCGCTTTCAAGTCTTTCAGCGCTTGCTCCATTTGCAGCAAATCGAGCGTCATGCGCCGCAGCGTCTTGCTCGATTCCTTCGATTGGTTGTCCGTCAGATTGGCGTGGCCGCGCAGCGTCCGCAGCAGTTGCTCTTCGGCCTGGAGCCGGCTGCGTTCGTCTTGCACTTTGCGGCGCAGTTCCGTGGTCGTGTCCTGCTCGTAATGCAAACGAGCGGCGATCTCCTGAAGTTGTTCGCGGAGTTTTCGCATCTGCAATTGCATCTCGATTTGTTCGCGGCTGAGCTTGTCGTGCAGGGCGTCGCGTTTCTGTTCCCAAGCCGATTTCGCCTGCTGTTGCAGTCGTTCGCGCTCGGCTTGCCGGGCGGTGGCGCTGTGCGCACTCTCTTCGACCAACCGTTCCGCCTCGCGCTGCGCTCGGGCCTGAGCGGCCCGATGGGCCTTGCGATCCATGACGAGCAGAACCAAGATGAGCGATCCCATGGCGCAGAGCAACACGGCCAGGAAAGGAAACGTCGAGACTTGCAGTTTGTGCCGTCGTCCTCTCATGCGGCCTTTCCGGGAGGAAGTCGCGGCGGCGCCGTCGTCTGCGGCAAGGCGCCGGCTCGCGCCGTCAGCAGATGGATGGCCGCCGTCAGCGTGTGCAGCGTCTGCTCAAACGCGCCGGCGCCGGCCAGCGCCGCCAAGTTCTGCTGCAAACCGGCCTGCAATTGCAGCAAGTGCTGTTCGCCCTGCTGCAAGCCGCCCAGCGCCGCCGCCTGCGCCGCCAACCCTTCGCCGACACGCGCCAGCGCCGCTTGCTGATCGCGCCCGTAATCGCGCACCACACTCGCCAAAGCGCCCAACTGCTCGAACAGCCGCGCGCTTTGCTCGATGGCCTGTTTTTCCATGCCCGCCAACAACTGCGAATGCGTTTGCAGCGTGCCTTTGAGCGCCGCCTCCAACGCGCCGGCCATCTGCTGCTGCTGCCGAGCCGACGCCTCGTTCATGCGTCGTTCGTTCTCCGTCAGCGCCGCGCCCACACTTCCGCTTGCCGTTCGACGAGCTTCCCCGTGGCATCGACCAACACTTGCGTATTCTGCCGCAGCGCTTCGACGAATGGCCCACTATCGCCGGCGATGCGCAGAAAGCGATGAGCGAGTTGCTGCTCGACTTCATGATCGACCGCTTCGAGAATGCTCTGTTCGCGGCGTTCGACGAGGAAGCTGCAAAACATGGTTATCATGGTCAAGCTGAGGGCCAAGGCGGTGGCGTCGAAGGCATAGGACAAACCATCCGTGACCTTGCTCATGTTCTTTTCCAGCACTTCCGGCGTCGCGCCGGAGATGGCGTCGGTGATGCCGAGTACGGTGCCGAGGAAGCCGAGAATGGGAATCGCCCAGGTGATGAAGCGCGTCAGGGCGTAACTGCCTTCCATCGTCACCACGTCGCTATCGAGCAGGGCGCGCATCTGATCGTCCAGTTCGGCGGCGGAGCCGCGCTGGCAGAGAAAATCGAGGATGGCACGGATACGCTGGGCAAGGAAGGTGTTTTGCAAGCGCGGCGGCAAGCGGTCAGACCGGCGCGCAGGTTCGCCGCTTCGCCGAGCGGCACTGGCCGGCCATTCCACGGCGGCAGAATATCGGCCTGGAAGACGCGGCGTTCCAGGAGACTTTGCACGAACTTCGCGCCGAGGGCGCTGATGGCGCAGCAGAACATAATCAGTTCGACGCCCTCGACGGGGCGTTCGATGTAGCGAAACAAAAACGTATGATGCAGCGGCCCCTTGTGAAAGAGCAGCAGCAGCACGACGGACGAGCGGAAGGCCGACGACGAAGGCGGCGAAGTTTGTGCTGGGGCGGCGAAGGGCATCGGCGGAAGTCGGTTTGGCGGAGTTCATGGCGGAGCCTCGATCCTTGAGGAATGTCCCTTATCGGAACATCGTCCGTTGGGCGGGCGGGATTGTAACGATTCGGTTATTGCGTGCCAGATGGGTTCGTTCTTGTTCTCCCAGGTTCGGAGCGGCATGGAGGCCGTTCACTACGAACTGGCGGAAGAATTTGCGGAGATTGCGAACATGCGCGAAAAAGCCATCGTCTTGTGGAGCGGCGGCAAGGATTGTGCCTTGGCGCTCTACGAAGTCGCGGCGGATTATGATATTGTCGCTCTACTCACCACCGTGACGAGCGGCTATGAGCGCATCAGCATGCACGGCGTTCGCACGCGCTTGCTCGAACAGCAAGCGGCGGCGCTGAATTATCCTCTCGAACAGGTGCTTATTCCGCCGCGCTGCACCAACGACGAATACGAGAACCGTATGCGGACGGCGCTGGACCGCCATCGAAAGGCAGGCGTTTCGCGCGTTATCTGCGGCGACATTTTTCTGGAGGATGTGCGGCGCTACCGTGAGGAACGATTACTCGGCGGGGGACTGACGGGCGTTTTTCCGCTCTGGCAGCGCGATAGTCGGAAACTGGCGCAACGCTTCCTCGCTCTGGGTTTTCGCGCTGTGCTGTGCTGCATTGATACGCAGGTTCTCGATGAGCGCTTTGCCGGTCGGATCTACGAAGAGAGTTTATTAGCGGAGTTTCCGGCAACGGTCGATCCGTGCGGCGAGAATGGCGAGTTTCATACGTTCGTGTTCGAGGGGCCGAGCTTTCTCCGTCCGGTGACGTACACGCTCGGCGAATATACATTGCGCGAAGGGCGTTTCGGTTATCGCGATCTGTTGCCGGTGTAAAAGCAGTTCCGCGACTGTTAGGGAGCGGTTGTTTGTCCCACTCCCTAACGGTCGCGGCTCCGATAATCAATGACCGCGCATCCACACAGCGAACCGATCACCGTCGATAGTAAGATTCCAGCCGCCGCCCGGCGACCAGCCGCGACGGCCTAGCTTCACGGCCACCTTGCCATCCACGACCGCGGCGTACAAGCCGCGGCCGGCTTCCTTGATGTCCACGTGGCTGCGCATGAATACCGCAGTGCTTGCGCAAGTGGAGCAACTTTTCGATCCGCTGCCGCGTCGGCTGGTCCCAGTCGAAGAAGTGCGGCCAGAACACACAGGGCGTGCCGGCGTGTGTCAGAATGTAAGCATACCCCATCGCCACCGTCTCGCCGGGGAAATGGCGCGTACCATCGTTATGACAACTGTGTTCGTAATCTCGGCGATATTCCGTATCGTGATTGTCCAAGAAAGTCACCGAACGGCTTGGCCAAAAGCCCAGCAGCCCGCCCGGCACCGCACGGCCATTGTGCCACGAACGCAGCCGGCCATAATCGTCGCTCAAACACGCTTCGTACAGAAGATAGCGCGTCGGGAAGTCGAACGCCGTCGTCTTGCCGCCGGTGGCGTCGATCCAACTGGTCACCTTCTGGCGATCGCCGTCGTAGAACTCGCCGACGGAGAAGCCCGGCGTCGTGGCGTCGTTGTACTCGGCAATGAACTGGCCGGCGTAACCCTTGGTCAAATCGTAGCGCCAACCCTGGAAGCCGACGCTTTTCAGTTTTCGCAGATAGGTTTTGATGGCGTTACGGACATCGGGATTGGTGTGATCCAGATCGCGGCCGGCGGCGTGATGTTCGCCGGAATCGGGATTGCCGGTGCCCACGCCGGAAGAATCGTCGCGGGCAATCGCCGCCCGGTTGTCGGCGAAAGGTGGGTCGTCGAAGTCGGCGCCGCTGGTGCGAATACCGACGCGATGGTTGATGACCACGTCGGCCATTCCGCGCACCGGCTCCAGGGCGTGCAGAGCGGAACGCAGTTCCGCCTCGCTGCCGTAAGTTGTGTCCAGGACGTTCCAACGCCGGGGAATGTAACCCTGGGGTGCCAGGGAATCGGACGGCGGCGGGAACCAGACCCAGGTGAAACCGGCCGCCTTGATCGACGCCGCGTTGTTCTCAAGAATGCGATACCAACTTTTGCGCGCGCCGCTGGCCGAATCGATGCCGCCGCGGTGCGATTCCCAGTGAAAACCCTCCAAGAGAATGTCTCGACCATTGCCGATGTAGTGTTTCGCATCCGCCGCGGGCTGAGCCTGGGGGAAGGAAACAACGGCTACCCACGGCAGCTTGACTTCTTGTTGCATCTTTCTGTCCGCCCTTGAGCAGTGGGACGCGGCTCCTCCCAGATTTGCCGCGTGCCAACCCGTCTTCGGTATGCCTCAACCAGGGCCGCGTTCCATCCGAAGCCCACCTCTCGATGAGGCGCCGTCTCCACGGCCCGTTGAACTCCCGCTGTGGGAGCGGGAGGCCAACAAGAGTAGTAGAGCAAGCGGCGCGCCAAAAGGAACTAAGAGAACTTTGGCCGATAACCGAAGGCGGGCGAGAGGAAATCCGCGATTTTTTGAGGAGAAATTTGCGCGCTGGCTCGCACAGATGCTCTTGCACTTACACTTTCTCCCGCTGGCGCACTTTCGCGCGCTCCGAGGCGGTGGGAACGCAAGAACAATCGGAAGAGATGCGGAAGAGGATGAGAAAAAGCGCGCCCATAACGGCGATTTCGCCGCGGGGAGATGGAACAATTCGTTTAGCCGCGACCCGCAGGGGAGCGCGGCCGCAATGCCGCGCTCCCCTGCGGGTCGCGGCTAAACGAATCGTTGCATTGCTCCAACAGCGTCCGCAAGCGCGTGGCGGCTTCGACGAGCAGTTGCGGCGGATTCGGCCACTGTTCCAGGATGATAGCGCCGCGATAGGAGCGACGGCGCAGCCGCTCCACGAAAGCGCGAATGCCCGCATCGTCCGCGCGCGACGGACCCGTGAACAGCGTCAAATGGCTATCGCGGTCGCCGCGGTTTTCGTGGGCGTGAACGTGAACGATGGGCACCGCGGCGGACAGCAGGTCGAGGTAACGGATGAAGTTGTTGCGGGTCGCAGCGCAGAGGTTGGCATGGCCGATGTCGAGACACATGCCGGCCGCGCCGGCGCGGACAGCCGACAGATTGGACAGGCAGGCGAAGGTCTGGTTGAAATCGTCCGCCGTCGTTTGCGGTGTGTTTTCGATGCTGAGGCGCAGTTTCGCTTCCACGGCGTAGCGCAGCACCGGCTCCAGCGCTTGCGCATAACCGAGCGGGCCGTCGTCCATGTACAGATGCACGTTGACCAACGCGGCGCCAATGTCCCGTGCGAAATCGATGCTGCGCAGCAACAGGGGAATGCCGTCGGCGTCGAGAGGATTGGCCTGCCAGGGCGCATGTACGGTGAAAAGAACATCGTGGGCAGCACCGGCCTCGCGGATGCCGGCGCGGGCGTCGGCATCTATGTCCGTCTCGTCCCAGCCCGCGATGCGCCCATCGTCCTTTTCCTTCTTATCGGCGAACCACTCAAAGGCGTCGAAGCCGTGCCGCAAGGCGAAGTGGAAAGGTTCCAGCGGGTCGGCGCAGGAAATGGCCGTTTGATTACCGATGCGGATGCGCGGCATCACAAGAATCCTTTCGATTGATCCTCTTCTGTTTAGCCGCGAGCCGTAGGCGAGCGCAGACGCGCTCGCCTACGGCTCGCGGCTAAACGAGGATCGTTGTTTCACGAATCGCCGGGTAATCCCACTTGCGGGCGCGTCTGGACGACATGGAAGCGGCCGCCGGCAATCGCTCCCTCGATGTCCTGAGCCGAGCCGAGCAACCGTTCCACTTCCACGCCGATGCGGGCAATCGAACGTAGAAGCTCGTCGCGGAATTTCGCATCCCAGACGAGCTTCTCGCCGCGGTAATCCAGCAAGCGATGCTCCGGCTCCTCGGCCAAAAAGCTATCATAAAGTCCCGCACCGGCAAAGTCCTCTAGATCCTCACCATTGGAATCGGAGCGGAAGATCACGCCTTTACCGTACAATCCGACGCTCTTGCCCGGATAGGAAAGGACTTCCGGCTTGAGATCGCTTTTGCGGCAGAGGAAACTAAGTGCCCGTCCGGGATAGTTTCCGACCAGAGTTTCGCCCATGCCCAGCACGACCTCGGCTAAAATCTCCGCGCGCCCCGGTGAGCGGATTGGCGGTGTGAATCACGAAAGCGTAGTCGGCCGGCACAACTTCCTGGATGAGTACGGCCATTTGCAGGCTGTCGTGTGAAACGCCGCGCGCCCGGCGCGACCGGTAAGCGCGATCGTTCCACTTCGACGCCCAGACGCGGCGAATGGCGTGCCACGTCTGCTCCCACGGAACCGGCGGCAAGCCGGCGCGCTGCCAGTGTTCGCGCAACGCTCCTTGCAGTTCCGGCGGCGCCGCTAGTTGCAGCAGCTTGGCCCGCAGGCGCGTCAACGCTTCGGAAGGATTCTCGCCAATGGAAGCGATCAAGGCGCGGCGCTCTTCGCGCACGCCGCGGTTGCGTTCGTCGGCGAGAACGCGGTCGAAGACGCCGAACGGCACGGCGATCGATTTGGGCAGATGAATCCAGTCCGCCAAGCGACCTCGTAGACCGTTCAGGTTATTCGCTTTGCCTCCCACGATGCCTGGTTTGAATTGCTCCTGCCCGATGGCCCAGCCCTGGAAGGAGACAGTCCTCGTAGGGTGGGTCGAGCTTGCGAGACCCACCGGGCGGGCGTGGTGGGTCTCGCTGCGCTCGACCCACCCTACGCCGGCCGTTCGCCCTTCTGAGTATTGCACGTCGCCGCTGGGCGTCACATGCAATGACAGCGTTTTGCCGGCCAACTCCTTGAGCCGTTGATATTCCTCGGCGTCGAAGCACGTGGCGAAGAGTACGCCGGCATTGCGGGCGCGAACGGCGACGTGCGAAACCAGATCCGGCGCCGACGACGTGAGGACTGCGGTCACGCCTTCGGGGATCTCCTCTTCGCCGCTCACTTCCTCGACAACGAACACGGTCGGTTCGCTGAAGCGTTCGCTCTGCACGTCGAGAAGCCGCGCGGCCGCGCGAACCTTGCCGGAAGCGCGCGCGGGACTGATGACCTGCCAGCCGCCCAGTCCCGCCGCCTCGCGCAGAAGGCGATCGAGGGGACGCAACAGCAGCGACAGCGTGAAGGCGGGTCCGCCGCGGATCACTTCTTCGCTGAACAGCGGAATGGTCCATTGCTCGGCCCGGAATGCCGCGCCCAGGGCCTCGGCTTTAGGTTGCAGACGTTGATATACGTCGTTGGTGAATGTCTGCACCCAGCGCGCGGCGCGATCGGTGACACTGCGAGCATGCAGCGCCCAATCGCGGCCATCGCGCGGCTGGGCGAGCAGTTTGTCCCAGTGACCAGCACAGACGGACAATTCCGCCGCATCGACCGTGAAGCTGAGATTGCGCAGCACAAATCGTATCAGTTCCGCCAATTCGTCGCGCTGAAGTTGACCGATGCTCTGGCTTTCAATCGCCGCCCGCAGACATTCCTCCAGGTCCAGATCGAGGAAGAGCATGTCGCGCAGCGCGGCGTCCTCTTGCGTCGCGGCCATCGCCTTGGCCAAACCGCCGCGCGCCGACGCGACCGCGCCCACCAAGGTAGAGACGTTCGGCCGCCGGCCGCGCAGGCCGAGCAAGTCGTCGAGTTGTTTGTTCAAGCCGCCGTCGAGCCGGCCGCGCGCCGCAGCGACAGCGCTATCGAGATCGGTGCCCGAATGCACCGATTTGAGGATGCGCAAGAAATGCTCGAATTCGCCGATCAGCGCGTCCTTACGGCCGCCGTGGAAAGTCGGCTCGCTGTTGATTGGCCGCTCGAAACTTTGCAGCCGAGCGCGCGAGACGCCGCCTTGCTCCAACGTGCGGTAAAACGTACCGCCGTCGCCGTTGCTCCGCAGAAAGGCGAGATATGCCTGGCAGATGACCACATCGTCCGGCGTGGTGTTGTTGTGCAGTTTTTGATGCCATTCCTCGATGAAATGGCCGGCCATCTCCTTGAGACCGTTGCGGTGCATGATGTGCAGAATCTCATCGCGCACGCGCTGTCCTTCGCCGCCGCGCCCCAACGTCGTGAGCATCTGCCGCGCCCAGAAGCGGCTGGGCGACCCCTGCGGATGTGAACGCCAAACGCCGGCCAGTCGCGCCGTCAGCCGATCTTGAGCGTGACTCAGTTCGCGCGGCTTGGTGTTGTAGCGTCGCTGCCAATCGAGTTGACGGATGGCACTGTAACGCAACCAGGCAAACAGCAGCGCCAGTGCGTCCTCATCGTCTTGCCCCTTGCCGAGCAGATCGTGGCACAGGTTGAAGCGGTGCATCAGCGTCCACGAGTTATCGCCCATTTCGGCGCCGATGATCTCCTCGGCGAGATCGGACAACAGCGGCGAGCCGAGCCGGACATCGGATTCGATCTCGAACAGCGGCAGAAACAGATCGCCGCCGCCGCTCTTGAGCCAGCCCTCGTCCGGCTGATGCAGCACAAAACGCATGCCGCGCGGCCCCGCTCCCTCGGCCGGTTTGGCAAACTGCAATTCCAGATATTGCAGACCGTCTCTCTCCGTGAAGAGCGTTTGTGCGGCTTTGTCGTCGGCGAGCGCGGTGCCTTGCGGACGGTATTGCTCCGGCGGCGCTTGCCAATCGTGACGAAACTGCCAGGCTAATCCCCAGTGCAACGCCAGCGGCGCGGCGGCGTCGCAAACCAGGCGCACGCGCACGCCCTGCGGACGTTGGCAAACGGCGGCGGCCAGGCGGTCGCCGCTGTCCAGCGCGAACGTCTGGCGTGCGGCCTCCTGCTGTCCCATCCACGCCGACAGCGCTTCTTCCGGCGAACGACCACTGCGCGGCAGCGGCACCACGAAATCCTTGCCGCCGCTCTTGATCCAACGATTTTCTTTCGGCGCTTGCACCACGAACGCCAAACCGCGCCACGGTCCCGGCGAATCGAGATGAATGGTCACTTCCTTACGGCCATCGCCGGCGAACGGCGTGCGCACAGCGCTATCGGCGGCGGGCGTCGTCCCTTGCGGCCAGCAGTTCTCCGGCGGACGGCTCCACGCGCCGCCGGGCTGCCGGCTTAAACCCCAATGCAAAACGGCGTCGGAAGTATGTGGAAGAGCAATCGTTAACGTGAGTCCCTTACCGTTGACGCTTTGCGTGACGGACACGCCCTCGGCAAGCTGAGATGTCGTTTCTTGTGGCAATGTTTCGGCCATATCGGAGGATCCTCCTGGCAAGCAATTCCTGTTGGTCCAAACCACGCCGGTACGGGAGCAATTGGCGTGCCCCTGCCGGATGTTATGCGGATAGTTGGTTGTGTGTCTACAGGATTTCCCCGCTCGATCGCTAGTGAGAGTCGGCTGGCTCCGCTATACTGACCTTCGCCGTATTCGCTCACCGCTTGTCGCCCTCCTTCCTAGGAGCCACCATCCGCCATGAATCGCCGGCTGCTTTCCTTTGTCCTCGTCGCGGGGCTGTTCGTTGCTTCCGCCGCACACGCGCAACTTTCTCCCGACAAGGCGGCGTCCACCTTCACGGTCGCCGACGGTCTGGAAATGTCCTTGTGGGCCTCCGAACCGCTGTTCGTCAATCCGACGTGCATCGACATCGATCACAAGGGCCGCGTCTGGGTCTGCGAGTCGGTCAACTATCGCAACAAACTGCACGGCAAAAAGACCCTCAACCGTCCCGAAGGCGATCGCATCGTCATCCTCGAAGATACGAAAGGCACCGGCAAGGCCGACAAGGCGATTACGTTTTATCAAGCACCGGACTTTATCGCGCCGCTGGGCATCGCCGTGGCCGCCGAGCCGAACCGCGAGCGCAAAGGAGCATTTTCCTACAAGGTCTATGTTTGCCATTCGCCGGACATTCTGCTTTTCGAGGACAAAGACGGCGACGGCAAGGCCGACGGCCCGCCGAAGAAATTTCTCAGCGGTTTCGGCGGCTACGACCACGATCACGGCGTTCACGGCATTCTCATCGGGCCGGACGGCAAGCTGTATTTCAGCGTTGGCGATCAGGGCGTTCACGGTTTGCAAAGCGCCGACGGCAAGGGTCGCAAATGGTCGAGCAACAGCAGCGATTGCCGCGCCGGCACCATTTGGCGCTGCGATCTCGACGGCAAGAACCTCGAATTGATCGCCCATAATTTCCGCAATGAGTACGAGCCGTGCGTCGATAGTTTTGGGAGCGTTTTTGTCTCCGATAACGACGACGACGGCAATCAGCAGACGCGCATCTGCTACGTCATGCCCGGCGGCAATTACGGCTATCATCCGCGCGGTCCCGGTCAGAGCCATTGGCACGAAGAACAGCCCGGCGTGGTGCCGAAGATTCTGCGCACCGGATTCGGTTCGCCGACCGGCCTATGCGTTTACGAAGGGACGCTGTTGCCGAAAAAATACTGGGGCCAATTGCTGCACACGGACGCCGGTCCGCGCCACGTTCGCTGCTATCATCTCAAGCCCAAGGGCGCCGGCTACGATGTCGAGCGCGAGGACATGGTGACGAGTACGGATAATTGGTTTCGACCTTCGGATGTTTGCGTGGCGCCGGATGGCAGCGTGTTCGTGTCCGATTGGTACGATCCCGGCGTCGGCGGCCACGGCATGGGCGATACGACGCGCGGACACATTTACCGGCTGGCACCCAAGGGCAGCAAATACAGCGTGCCAAAGGTAGATTTGATGAGCAAGGAAGGCGTTCTGTCAGCACTGGCATCGCCGAATCGGGCAGTGCATTATCTAGCGCTGGCACAATTGCTCAAAGGAAAGCTGGAAGTATCGCTCGACGTGATGAAAACCGCACTCGCGCAGAAAGAAAATGTCTGGCTGCGCGTCCGGGGAATGTGGCTTCTGAAATGGTTGGGGGATCGACTTGAACTCGAATCCCACGAGATGCCTTCCGATCTGCTCGTACTCATGGCGTTGACCTATAACAGTAAAGATGAGCGGCTTCGGCAGCAATACATACGGCTCGTTCAAAGCATCGGTTCCCGCCTATTCACGAAAATGTCGCCGCAACAATGGAAGAGGTTCATCGATGATCCCTCTCCCGGTTTACGCAGGGAGGTCTTGTTGGCTCTGCGCGATGTGGATGCAGTTTCTATCAAGCCGCTCATTCTTGAATTGGCGAAAAAATATGACGGAAATGATCGCTTTTACCTCGAAGCCATCGGCATCGCCGTCGGTCACGATCCGAAGCGCCGTGAAATCATCCTCGCCGATTTCGCCAAGCAGTTCCCCGAATGGAACGATCGGGTCGCCGGCCTCGTTTGGGAACTGCGTCCGCCGTCGATGATGCCGGTGCTGGGAAAACGCCTCGCCGATGCGAAAGTCTCCGCCGCCCAACGCGCTCAGATCGTGGACATTCTCGCCGCCTCCGATGACAAGGATGCCGGCAGGGCGTTGTTGAAAGTGTTGCGTTCGGACACACCCGCTGAGGTACGCGGCAAGATTCTCGATAATTTGAAACAATTCCTGCCCGGAAAGTGGCGAAATCTGCGCGACAGCAAGGAACTGACCGCGGCGATTGACGCCCTGGTGGCGAATGCCGATTCGTGCGCGACCGGCTTGGCGTTGATCGGCGCGGCGGAGCGCAAGGCCGATTTACCGCGTGTGGCCGAGCTCGCCCGCAGCGTCAAGGAAGCGGAGCCAGTGCGCAAAGCCGCCGTGCAGACGCTTGGCCACTTGCCCACAGCGGAATCCGTTACGGCTCTGCGCAGTCTGATGGAAGATCAAAAGATCGGCGAGGAGACCATCGCCGCGTTGGGCCGCTTGGCTCGGCAGCGTGGCGATCGAACTCTCGCCGCATCCGCATTGAAAGCGCTGCAAGATGCCGTCGCCGCCAAGGGACCATCGCGCCAGGCGGCACTGTCGGCTCTGGCCGGCACACGGCCCGGCTCACAATGGCTACTCGAACAGCACGCCCACAAGCGCTTGCCGGCGGATCTCGCCGCCGATGCCGGCCGACTGCTGCGCAACAGTTCCTACGTCGATCTCCGCAATAAAGCCTTAATCGCTTTTCCGCCGCCGCGTCGTCTCGATCCCAAAAAATTGCCATCCATCGCTCAACTTCTCAGCCGCAAAGGCGATCCCCAGCGCGGCAAACAATTGATGGCCGCCAGCCTCAAAAACGATATGCAATGTCTTAAATGTCACGGTCTGCACGGCATCGGAGGACAAATCGGACCCGATCTCTCCGCCATCGGCAAAAAAGCCGGCAAGCAGGATCTCTTGGAATCGATCCTCATGCCCAGCAAGGCGATCGCCGATCAGTTCGTCAATTGGCAGATCGAGACAACGAGAGGACAATCGTTGCTGGGAATCATCGTCGAGGAGACGCCGACCGCGATCACACTGCGCGACGGCAACGGCAAAGATACGAGAATTGATAAAAAGGACATTGAGAATCGCACCAAAAGCCCGAAATCACCGATGCCCGACGATCTGCTCGCTTATATGACCGAGGACGATCTGGTGGACATCGTCGCCTACCTGGCGGAGCAGAAATAAAGATCGTTTAGCCGCGACCCGAAGGGGAGCGCGAAGCCCGCGCTCCCCTTCGGGTCGCGGCTAAACGCTTCGTCACACAGGGGGTCTTCGCAACACACCTCCGAGCATCGAGAGGACCGCGAGGACGATGAAGACGAAGAACAGAATCCGCGCTCCGTCCCAGGACAGGCTCGCCACTCCGCCGAAGCCGAAGAAGGCGGCGATGAGGGCGATGACGAGAAACAGAACCGCTAAACGCAACATGGCTAAATCCTCCAAGATGGTGTTCGGGAGCCGCAATAGCAATCCCTCTTTTCTTCATGCAATTGCCGTACCACAGCCTCGGAGAGCAGGCATCGTTGTGGGTTCCACGGCACGAAAATGCGAGCAGCCGTCGCCTCCCAGAGAGAAGCGGCGGCTACTCGATTCACGAAGTTTTTTTTGCGGCGTTAACCCCGGCCCATGGAGCGAGCCATGTGGGCGCCGTTACTCTCTTCGTAGTCGTCCTCTCGGCCGAACATGGCTCCGGGCGGAGGAGGTTCACCACCGAGTTTAACCGTAACGCGATCCATCATCTCCGTAAAGTTTTCGCGCATCTGCGGTGGAACCGCTTCGCCGACCTTGTCGCGCACGGCGCCCAGAGCCATGCTCAAAGCAGCGCGCTTGAGTTTGTCCAACTCCGGCGCGAAGCTCTCGGCCAGTGCCTTGAAGAAGGTGGAGCCGGTGCGGCGGACCGGCGGCTGAGTTTCGACGCGCTGGCGCACTTCGGAACTGTTCGGCAGCAATTGCTCCATCGCCGGTGTTGCCGGCAGCGAAGGCAAATGGCCGTGTTCCAAGTTATCCAGCATAATGCCGCCGACGTAACCGGCGACCACCGAGCCGCCCAGCAGAACCCAAGGATGTTGATGCATCTGCCGCGACACGTCGAGAGCGTCGCGCAGCGAAGACATGGCTTCTTGTAGCGTGACGCGAACGTCTTGAGTGGTTTCGCGCACGGTAGCGCCCACTTCATGCACCGTTTGCGAAACGGTGTCGCTGGTCGTGGCGACCGTGCCGAAAACCTTCGCTTCGAGCGTCTCCAGCTTGTCCGTCAGCGCCGAGCGTGTTTGGCTCATCTGCTGCTTAATCAATTCCGTCTCAGGAGGCATGCGATATTCTCCTTTAGCGCCGCATTGGATTCCGTCAAGGAAGCGGCGCCCTGGAACTTCTTCATGGCGGCATAGCTGGCGCCGCCGCCGATGAACAGGAAGACGACTCCAAAAATGCCGAAGCACAGCCACTCCGGCCAATCCGTGAGCGCATGCAGCAACAGCGGCAGCATGACACAGACGAGAAGTCCGCCGACAGCGGCGACGCCCACGCCCGCACCGAGAAAAATCGTCCCGGTGCGAGCCTTGCGTAGATCGTCGCGGATCTCCTGACGCAACAACTGCGCCTGTTGAATCATCAGCTGCTGCGCGTCCGTGAGGATGCCGCTCACCAGGGTCGTCATGCTCGCCGACCCGTTCAGCGCGTCATTCCTCATGATCATCTCCGGAACATTTTGGCCAGCATAAAGCCGATGCCCACGCCGACGAACATGGCCGGGATGGGATTGCGGCGGATCAACTCGGTGACGTCTTCGGCCATGCCTATGATGCCTTCATCCTGGAGATAGCGGCCGGTGTTCTCCAGAGAGTCGGCGACCGCGCCGGTGGCGCTGCCGAGCATGCCGTCATGCGGCCCACGTTCGCGCAGAGTACCCGCCCAGGTCTTAACGCGTTCGCCCAGCGCGGTGGTCGCTTCGTC
Source organism: uncultured Planctomycetota bacterium (assembly GCA_963835245.1). Taxonomy (GTDB): domain Bacteria; phylum Planctomycetota; class Planctomycetia; order Gemmatales; family Gemmataceae; genus JAJPHU01. The sequence goes on along the minus strand of CAWIEZ010000004.1, from coordinate 1,873,312 downwards.
CACTCTTTTGCCGGCACTGCCGACCATCTCTTGAGCCTTGCTCATGGCGGCGGAAGCGGCCTGCTGGACGCCTTCGCCGGCCTGAGAGGCCGCCTTCTCCACATTGCTACGGATGTCGTTGCTGTCGGCCATGATTCGTTCTCCTTTCCAGAAAACATATCCCGATACCACCAGAGGAGGTAGCAAGATCGATGCCAAGTTTTCGGGAAGCCGTACCAGCCATCCCCAGACAACGGTTCGGTATCAGTTGGCCCGAACAGACGCCACAAAGCGCGCCGATTAACGTCAAGGTCGGCAGTAACAAGCCGACAAGTGGGAAAACGGTTTCACGCGCTTGCCGGCGAACCGGCCGCGTTAGCTGCCGGGTGTGAACCATAACCCGGCAGCTAACGCTGCCGGTTCGCCTCGATGCAGTACAGATGCTTGGCGCCGCGTAGGAACAGTTGCTTACCGACTACGGCCGGCGAGGCGTCAATCGGTTCGTCGAGACGATTGACCGCCAGCACGTTTAGTTTGTCGCCGCGCTGAAACACCATCGTCGTGCCATCGCGGTCGGTGAGATAAATGCGTCCATCCGCCTCCACCGGCGAGGCGTATATAGTATTCAGCGCCCGCAGCCGTGCGCGGTCCAGAACGACCTTGCCGGTCTTGGCGTCCAAACACGTCAACAGCGGCTCGTTGGTCTGCGTGAAATACAGCCGATCCCTTGTCAACAGCGGCGACGGCACATAGGGCGTGCCGCGTTTGTACGACCAAAGGATCTTGTCGCTGCCGGTGACATCGCCCTGGGCGTCGAGCGGAATGCGGAAGGCGGCCGCGCCCTTGTAGCCGCTCATGCACAGGACGCTGTCGCCGTAGCGCACCGCCGAGGGAATGCAATTAAGTGTCATTCCGCCGCACTGCCAAAGGACTCGACCATCGGCGAGATCGTAACTACGCATGAACTTCGTCGCCAAGACAATGATCTGGGTGCGGCCCTTGTAATCGACGACCAGCGGCGTATTCCAGGTTGTCACCTCGTCGCGCGCGGCCTTCCAGCGCGTTTGGCCGTTGCGCGTTCGAGGACGTAGAGCGAGGACGGTCCCTCTTGATCGCGGCTGACGATCAGCGAATCGCCGTGGACGACCGGCGAAGCGCCCTCGCCCCAGCCCAGCCGCGTCTCCAAGCGCGGCAAGTCGGTGCGCTTCCATTGGAGCTGGCCATTGAAATCGTAGCAATACAAGCCGCGCGAGCCGAACGAGACGTAGAGGAATTTGCCGTCGGTGGTCGGCGAATAGGCGGCGTAGCTGTGCGTGAAATGGTGGCCTTCGTGCGGCACCTGCTCCGCCGCCACGCGCTTCCAGCGAACCGCGCCCGTCTTGCGGTCGAGAGCCAGAACGAGGAACTGGTGATAAGTCGTCGGCGGCGTGGTCTTTTTCTCGAAGCGCGGATCGGCTTGGGGGATGTCGGCGGCAGCCGCCTGCCGGCCGGTGTCGAGAGCGGTCAACACGAAGACGAGATCGCCCCAGACAATCGGTGTCGAACTGCCGAGTCCGGGCAACTCGGTCTTCCATTGGATGTTCGTCTTGTCGTCCCATTTGAGGGGCGGTTTGCCGTGCGGCGACGTGCCGTTGGCCAGCGGGCCGCGCCACTGGTGCCAATTGTCTAACCGCTGCTGAGCGAAATCGTCCGCTCGCAGGGAGGAAGAAATAAACACAACGAGGATAGGCAAAAACGCCAATCGGTTCATAATGAACGATAAACCTTTCCGGATCGCAGTTAGCGACGCTTCGCAGAAGCATCGGCGTGCTGCGACGCTTCTGCGAAGTGTCGCTAACCAAGTACCGTATCTTTACGGCAGCGGCACATCCGTTAGTGCAAAAGGAATCTCGACCGTCACTCGTTTGCGGCCGAGGTAGACGATCTTGGCGGGTTGGCCCTTATCCTTGCCGTGCGGGCAGTGTAGGGTGTAGATAGTGGTCACTTTGGTCACGCCGTTGGCTTGCCCCTCCGCGCGGATACCCGTCTGGCCGACCTGGATCGGCAGATCTTTGTCCTTGTCATCCCGAATGCTCAGGCCATTGAAGGGTCCAAGGAACGTCGCATTGGAGGCGATAGCGATGCGGCCGACGGCCGGCAGTTTCCGCGCCGGAGGCTGCAAACGAATGGGAGCGCCAACACCCCCCATGCCCGGCGTCTGCTGTGCTGGCGCCACCTTGTCTAGCGGCGGCGGCTCCAGTTCCACCCGCAGAGTCGTTCGTCCTTCCTCCGATTTCACCTCGACGATCTTGAGCGAACCTCCCGCCTTGCCCTTGAAGGTCTCACCGGCCTTCAATTTGTCGGCCACGATCATCGGCCGCGCTTCGGTGAGAAGCTGCGCCGTGAGGACGCCTTTGAGTTCCTTGAGCGACTTGGCGGCCTTGGCGCCCTTCTTGAGTTGGATGGGGGCTTGCTGATGCAACCCATTTCTCATCACCAAATAACCACCGTTGCCCTGGGCAAACACCACGCCGCCTCCTGGCAGCGCGATGGTCATGTTACCGCCGCCTAAGCCGCCGGCACCCTCGACTTGCGGGATCACCTGCGTCAACTTCTGCTCCCGATCGTCCACCGCCTTCTCGACGCGGATCGACTGGAAGTTTTGCCATTGCAGTTTGGGTTCGAGCGTCACTTCCAGCGGCAGGATGATCTCCCCTTCAGGGGTATTGCCGAACTGATCGGACTTGCCCAGGGCGCGGATGCGGATAGCGCCGCGATCATCGGTCGGCCATTTTTTCTCCTTACCGTCCTTGAGGATGATTTGATCGGCCATGCCGTGCATCACCCCTGGCCGGGTACTCGGATGGGAACGGCCCGCGGCAGAGCGCGAGGCGCGGGCGCGCCGCCGGGCACCATAGCGGGCGGCCGCGGAACCTCGAACAGATCCTGCATGCTCGCTTCCGTCAACTCCGCCTTGGCACAGAACAACTCTAGGGCGTGCCAGAACGTCGTCGCCCCGGTGTCCAGGGCGATCTTGCGCTCCTTCAGCTTGCCCTCCGGATCGTGCAGATGAATGTTGTAGCCGCTCTTCTTCTGAAAATCGGCCACCGCCTCGGCGAGCGGCATATCCTTGTAAACCAGATGGAGACGCTTGGGAGCGAGGGGTGCGCTGACTTTCGGCCAGCCTTTCGATTTTCGGGATCAACTCCTCGGCACGTTTGCGAACTTCGGCGTCATCGCTCTTGGCCGCCTTGCGCAGCGCGTCCAGGGCCGGTACGCCGATGGCCGCCAATTCCTTGCTCGCTTTCTCGCGCTCGGCGAAAACGCCGCTGCCCAACTGATCGATGAGCTTGTCGATCTGCTCCTTGCGGGGAGATTCCTCGGCTGGACTTGGCAGCGAAAGCAGCAGCGCGAATGCCGCGCCGAGTAGACTCGCTAGTACATAACGACTTCGCATCGGATTGTCTCCTTGTAGCAGAGTTCAGGAGCCGGATGTTGCTCCGCTCTGCAACGGGGGCTTCGTCCCAGCGCATCGTAGCATTCCGATGCTGCGCCGCCTATCCGTTTTTGAAGTTGGAGAGAAGAATCTCACTACATACTCATGGCAGCTCAACCACTTCTCCACCGGCACGAGTAGCCAAGGCGGGTAACAGCGGCGCAGTCGAATAATCCAGAAATCGAACTGCTCCATCCGCGAATGTGAAATTCGCTCCTTCCGGATGAAGGCTCCATAGATGGTATCGATCGCACGGATTATCGAGCCGCCCGTAGCGAAACGAATAGATAGGGCCAATGCATAGCGGGTCGGTCAGCAGGGCCGGGGAGAGAACGAACATCGTTCCATCGGGACCGCGATCCATTCCCCAAGTGGAATCCTGACTTGCCGTGTACCATCGGCCCGCCAGCAGCGAAGCGGGAGGCGGACGCTCGCCCACGATCACCGTCTGACTCAATCCGTCTGTTATCTCCGCGAAGTGCACGCCCGGATACGGTCCCAGAATTCCGTTGGGCGTTGTCGTGCCGGCGATGCCAATGTACGAAGTGTACGCCGCTGTCACTCCAAAGTCATCCGTTATGGGGAAGAGCAATCTGCCATCGGCAGGGCAGATGTACGCTTTCACGACCGTTCGGTAACCGATGTGGGGAGGATCGTGAAAGGCTCTTCGGTCAATAGCGAACGACTGCTGGGTCGCCGACCACAGGGGATCCTGTTCGATGTAGGGCAGAAGAAAGCCCATCCAACTCAATTCGGAAAGGCGGCCCATTCCAGGACGAAGCGGCAGACCGTTGTTGACATCGTGGAACGAGTGCAGAGCGAGGCCGATCTGCTTGAGATTGTTCTGGCAAGCTGCTCGCTCGGCGGACGCTCGCGCTTGCTGAACCGCGCACATCAACAGCGAGACGAGGATTCCGCTCACTCCTATGACGACGAGCAGTTCGATGACGGTGAAAGCAGCGCGGCTTCCGGAGCGGCGAAAACTATTGGCGTTCACAGCTCACCGGGATCTCAAGGGTTTCCGATTCCGCGCCACTTCCTCCTTGCAGCCGAACCATCTTCTCAGTCACTCTCGCCTTTTCCCCGGGGGTGGGCGTCCAGGTGATTCGGATCACGCGGGTAGCGCCTTTGGGCGTCTCCAAGAGCGTGGCCGTGAGGCCGGGTGAGGCAGATTGGATCTGTAGCCGTAAGGGGCGGTTATCCGAGCCGCGAACGAGGCAATTCCGAGTATAGACGGGACCGCTGCCCGATGACATGGGCAAGACGACGGATCGAGGCGTCACTTCCAGCCGCGACGTTACCCGCCCGCTAACTTGGATGACGGCGGCTTCGATCTTTGGATCGGCGAACTCGATTCTCAAGGCCGTGTCGAGCAGCAACGGCTGAGCAGTGTTCGGCACAGCCTCTATTCGCCCCAGGAGCAATCCCTCGTCGCGGCGTTCGCCGTTTTCGGCCGCCGGTATCCAGCGGATGGCAACTCGTTCGGGGTCCATGCTCATCACTTTTGTCACGGTCTGAGGAGGCTGGTCGCGGTCGAGAACTTCCACCACCTGCCGCGTTTTCTGACCGATGAGAAGCCTGCCGAACTGGACCGCGTTTGGATACACGCGGAGTCCGCCGCTCGTCGTGCGAAACAGGAGCGTGATTTGTCCTTCGGGCTGGTTGGGATCATTTGTCAGGAAGGAAATCATTTGGCTGAACGTCCCTGCCGAATCGGTTCGGATGGTCGTGTGGACGACCATGTCCGCGCGCTCGCCGGGAGCCAGCCGCAGTTGTTCGATCACTTCGGAGCGGCCATCGATCTCGCGTTCGAGCTTGCCACACTGGCAGGATGCCTTCACTTGATTGATTACCAACTCCTGGCCGCCCCGATTAGCGATCTCGAATCGAGAAGTGACCAATTCGTTGGCCGTTCGCTCGCCCAAGTCGAGGACGGCAGGATATTCGATGACGGGAGGACCGCCTAGCAAAGCGGTCTTCATCCGTTGGAATGCTCCGGCACGCCAGCCAAATCCGGCGGCCCCGACGAGGGCGAAAAAGAGCAGCCATCCATAGCGGTGGAGAGGCCGGAGGAGAGTCATTCCGCACCTGCTTTCTCAAGCCTGCTTGGCTTGCCTTCGGCGACGAACGATGGTCAGAATCCCTGCTGCGATGAGCGCAATCAGCGAGACGATTAGTATCCATACCCACAATGGCGTGGGCGGGCGGCTCGGCTGTAGGAGAGAGCTAGAATCGTAAGGGGGGATAAACGGACCACCTCCCATCCGTGCGGGAGGGCTAATGCGAGCCACCTTGACCGGGCTTTCGGGGCCGACAGCGTTGCCGTCGGCATCTACTTTGTACTTCATGTCGCGGTTCAGGTCGATGCAATCCATCCCTGCGATGCCGGGGATACGGAGGGCGTCTTGGGCTAGAGGCTGGTTGACTTTAACATCGGAGAGAATGGTTCGCATGACCGCTTGCAACTTGCCGTTGATCGAGTAGCGGTGTTCAACGATGACGGGAAGAAAAACCGCTGGAGCCGGTTCCGCGAACTCGATGACCTCGCCCTCCACTAGACGCGATGGATCCTGGGGAATAACGACACGTTTACGGACGAGGTAGTTGACCTTGGGGTCAAACCAAAACTCACTCCGCCCGTTGGAGTGCGATAGTTCGATGTGAATGTCGTTGGCGGGCGGCGGAAGCCGTTCCGCCTTGTGAAGGACGTAGGGATGTTGGAGGATCTCGTCGAGCGGATAGAGACCCAGAGGATTTCTCCCCCAATGGCTGAATAAGAGCCAGTGCCACATATCGCCGCCGACGCCATCAACCGGCCTGTCCGTTTCGAACGTCAGAATTGGGCGCGGAAGAGGGCCGCCTTTCCGCAGGCAGTGCCCCTGCCTATTACGAACGACACAATCCAGCGTTGTACCGTCACCCATAGGTTTGAACAGCCGATAGGTATCGCCGGATTGCCAAAACCTTCCTGGACTGAAGACGTGGAAGTACTCGTTAGCTTGCTCGAGACTGAAGTTAGCCCACGGCTTGTTCTCGTAACAGCATTCCATCGAGATAATCGACTGAATCGCGGCCCGGTTGCCGTCCCGAGCCGTCGCGAGCAGCTGTTCGCGATCCTCCCCGCCAAGGGCGGAGGGAGTCAAGACGAAGCAGCTGACGGAGACTCCTACCCAGTAAGGTCGCAGGTATTCGATCATAGCTCTCGTGCCCTCGCAGTGAGCGAAAAAGTCGCAGTAAAATCCAGATTAGGGGCAGGAACCGCTACAGAGCCCCGCGCTTCCTGTGCAGCCCTGTTGCAAGGTCGGGTTCCAGCCGGAGCATGTAAGCAAGCCGGAGCCAGACGGAACATTACATGTCGGCGAGGGATATGGCCCCTTCGGAGGTAACGGAACGGAGAGGCAAATATTTCCAGAACCACCCTTATTAAAATTGCATCCGTTCAGGCTCAGCTGGTTGCAGTTTGCGCTTTGACAGTTGGCAGGGATGGTGCATGAACCCGGAGGTTGCGGCGATTGCGCCAGAACATAGCCGGTATAGAACGAGAGTAGAGTCACCCCGATACACAGGAAGAGTTTCAATGGCATTCGCATTTGTTGCCTCCTGAACGATTGGTGGTTAGTTCGGACGGAAAGAATCGACACACTCTGGGCGGCGGAATCGAGCCGATTCGTTGGTTCCAGACGTTACGATGAAAACACGGAATGGAGCCGATTCGTTGGTTCCAGACGCTACGAGGGAAAACTCGGCTGGGGAAAGGAAGAGAATTGAGCGCGTGCAACAGCGCTCGGGCGCTCGGCGCTCGGCGCTCGGCGCTCGGCGCTGGGCGCTGAAGCTTATCGATCCGGCCGTCAGCGAGATGAGGAACATGGGTGCGATCCTCGGATGCTCAACTTTGAAGTCGCTGCACCCTGTTCCCTGTTCCGATTAAAAGCGATCTTACAAAAACGATGGTTGAACTGTCAATACCCCGGATTATTTTTTTCGGCAAGGCAACTATTCCGCCACGGACAAAACGGAGCCGCGACCGTAAGGGAGCGGTCAAGCCCGCCGCTCCTTTACGGTCGCGGCTCCGAAAAAACCGAACTGCGGCCGTTCACGCCAGCAATTTTTCGATGACACGTCCCTCGCGAAACAACTGGACGGAGCCTGCCCGTCGAAGTGTTCAGTTCCTTGTGCGGATCGATGCCCAGGCAGTGGAAGAGAGTGGCCGCCAGGTCATCGGGAGTGCATGGTTCGGTGGCCGGAGCCATGCCGTGCGCGTCGGTGCTGCCATGAGCATAACCGCGCCGCAATCCGCCGCCGGCCAGAACCACCGCCATCGATCGCGCCCAATGATCGCGGCCGGCGTTCTTGTTGATCTTCGGCGTTCGGCCAAATTCGCCGGCACAGTACACCATCGTCGAGTCCAGCAGGCCGCGCACGTGCAAATCCTCGATCAACGCCGACAGCGTTTGATCCAGCGCCGGCAGCAGACGCTTGGACAGGGCGTCGAAGTTTTTGGCATGAGTATCCCAGCCGCCGAGGCTGATGGTGACGAAACGGACGCCGGCCTCGACCAACCGCCGCGCCGCCAAAGCGCCTTGGCCGAACGCGCCTTGCCGGCCGCCTCCGCTCTGACCATAGCGCTCGCGCACGCTCGGCTTCTCCTGGTTGAGATCGAACGCCTTCTTGGTTTTGTCCGAGCGCAAAATCTCCAGAGCTTGCTTGTGGAACGTATCGAGTCCTTCCACAAGATCGGCGGAGCGATCGAGAGAACGAAACGTCTCATCGAAGTCCTTGAAGAGCTTGTCGCGGTTTTCGAGTTCTTCGAGAGTGAAACCAGCCGGCAGTTGAATACCGCGAACGCGCAGCGAGCCGCCGTTGCCTTCGACGAGGAACGGGTTGTAAGCGGTGCCGAGATAGCCGGCGGCGCCGGCGCGGCCGCCGCGCAGGTCGGTGAAGCTGACGTAGGGCGGCACACCCTTCTCGACCGGCAGCAGCTTGGCCGTCAGCGATCCCAGCGACGGATAGTCCAGTGCCGGCGTCGGTTTGTTGCCGGTGGTCATGAACACGCTGGCCGGGCCGTGCGATGGAATCGTGTGATACAGCGAGCGGATAATGGAAATCTTATCGGCGGCTTGCGCCATCTTCGGTAGATGCTCGCTGATGCGCACGCCCTCGGCCTTGGTCGGAATCGGTTTGAAAAGGCTGCGGACGCCTTCCGGGGCATCGGGTTTGAGATCCCACATATCCTGAGTAGACGGACCGCCGCCCAGCCAAACGAGGATGACGGCCTTGGCGCTGCGCTTGCGTTTTTCCGGGGCGGGAGCGGCCGATGCTTGCAGACGCAACAATTGCGGCAGTGACAGCCCGAATAGGCCGCCGGCGCCGATCTTCAAAAAGTCGCGGCGATAGAAACCTTCGCAGTCCGTGACGGATGAGCGGGTCATGGTGATGCGGTCCTTTCCCTTTTAAGCGAAAAGTGCCCGTATGGGTTGACCGGCGGAAATGGGCATGGGCCGATGTAGCTGATCGTAGACAATCGTTTCCGCATCGAGGCCGAGCGCGTCAAACAGCGTGGCGGTGATGTCGTCGGGGCGGACGGGTTTGTCGGCGGGATGGGCGCCGATGGCGTCGGAGGCGCCGTACAGCTGGCCGCCGCGCACGCCGCCGCCGGCCATCAACACCGTTTGACAACGCGGCCAATGATCGCGGCCGGCGTCCTTGTTGATCTTCGGCGTCCGTCCGAAATCGCCGGTCCAGTACACCAGCGTTTCCCCTAGCAGACCGCGCACGCGCAAGTCTTCCAGAAGCGCGGAGACGGCATAATCGGTATGCGGCAATCGGCTATTTTTGAGAGTGTTGAAGTTGTCTTTGTGCGTATCCCAGCCTCCGATGCCGCGCGAGTAATAGACGCTGACGAAGCGCACGCCGGCCTCGACGAGCCGCCGCGCCAACAACACGCTTTGTCCGTAGGTGTTGCGGCCATAGCGATCGCGCAGCCGATCGCTTTCCTCATGCAGCGCGAACGCTTGCCGCGTTGCCGGCGACGTGAGCAGATCGATGGCCCGGCCGCGGTAGGCATTCATGCCCTGCACCGCCGTCACGCGCTCGGCCAAGCGACTTTTGGCATCCAGTTCTTGCAAAATCGAGCGGCGTTCCTGGACGCGCTCGACATCCAATTCGGCGGGCAGCGTCAGTTGCTCGACGTTGAAGTCCGCCGCGTTGGGATCGGCGAGAATCCACAGGGGATCGTAAACTTTGCCAAGAAAACCGGCAAACTCGCCGGGCGTGCGGAAAGGACCGTCGGCGATCATGGTCGGCAGGGCGACGAAAGGCGGCGTCTTCGTCTTTTTCTCCGAGAGATAATCGACGATGGAGCCGGGATGCGGAAAATCCGTGGCGGCGGCGTTGGCCGTCACCAGATCCGTCAACGGTTCGCGGCCAGTCAACGAGTAATAGGCGCCGGGGTTGTGGCTGGAGCGCGTGTGATGGACGCCGCGAACAAGAGCGAAGGTATCGGCCAGACGAGACAGACGCGGTAGATGTTCGCTGACGAGGGTTCCCGGCACGTTCGTTTTGATGGCCGCGAACTCGCCGCGAATTTCACGCGGCGCCGACGGTTTGGGATCGAACGTATCGAGATGGCTTGGCCCGCCGAACTGGAACAGAAGAATGACGCTGCGGGCCGTCGCTTTGTTCTTTCGCGGTCGATCCTCGGCTTGCAAGAGCGATGGCAGCGACAGCCCCGCCAAGCCGAGACCGCCGACCTTGAGTGCGGTGCGGCGGCTCAGCTTCGTCCGGACAAAATCCGCACAGCCGATGGAATCGGAGACAGGCATGAGCAACCCTCCGAAGTCAGGCGGATGCACCGGGCCAACCACTGGCCTTCTGCTCGCGCACCCAGTCGCGGAAGGAGCGCAACCATTTCGTATCGCTTTGTGCCATATCCCGACGAAGGAAGCGGACGAATTCAGCAATCGGAAGGAACGGCAGCAACCGACTGCACTCACCCTCGGTATATTGTCCATCGGCATCCAGCAACATGACGCGCAACATTTCGCCGTCCCAGCGCCAGACCTCGGGCACACCGAGATGGGCGGCGAGGGCCAGGCGATCCACGAAGCTACGGCTGATCTCCACTTCCAACATCAGATCCGGCGGCGGATCGCGTGTGAGGTCGATGTGATTGCGGCCGCGCACCTGGGTCTCATGAGCGATCCAGTAACACTCATCCGGCTCAAAGCCGTGTTTAAGGTCTTCACGGCGGCAAGTCATCGAACCAAAGCCGGCAATGTCGATATCCATCTCTTCAGTTAACGCTTCCAACAACCGGCCTAGCAGTGTTTTGGCCCGCTCATGTTCAGGGGAAACGGTCATGAGTTCCAGGTCCACTCCGTTGTAGTTGCAGCGAATGTTTCGTTCGCCTATCCTGTCGCTGAACATAATGTAAGTGTCCCAATCGACGTTAGACAGCACGATGTGCTGTTCGTCAGTTGGCAGCTTGACGGCGCTCATGTTTCCCTCCTCTCCGAATTAGCTCAACTTCGGCAGCGGTCCGTCGCCGCAGAAATCCGGATTGCCGAACGTCTTGATGCGATGCCCCATGCCGTGCGCCAGCGACAACAGCAGACGATTGTGCGCCACCTTCGGATACTTGATGGAGCGGCCCATGTGGAAATCGAGACCGTTGCCGACCAGCACAAACGGGATGTTGTCGGGCGTATGCGAATTGCCCTTGCCCAGCTCGTTGGTCCAGATGAGCAGCGTGTTGTCGAGCAGACTGCCGCCGCCGCCCGGCTCCGGCGTCTCGGCCAACCGCTTCGCCAAGTAGGCCATCTGCTCGCAGTACCATTTGTTGATGCGCGTCAGTTTGTCCTGGGCGTCCTTGTCGCTGTCGGGACTGGTGCGATAATTCGTGATGGCCTTCGTTGATTTTGAGCCAACGCATGCGCGCCTGCCGACCGAGTTGGTGAATTGCAGCGTCGCCACGCGCGCGAAGTCGGCGGCGAAGCTGTTGACCATCAAATCGATCTGCATTTTGCTGATGCGCGGCATGTTGTCGTTCTCGGCCTTGACGCCCGGCTCCAGTTCGGGGACGGCGTGGCCGACGTCCTGCGCTCTTGGCTCGCCTTCAATTCCTGCTCCATCTCGCGGACGAAACCGGCGTGTTCCTCCAGCAAATGGCGATCTTCCGCGCTGACCGCGGAACGCGACCTTGCGCAGATCCTCCTGCAAATCGTCGAGGATGCTCTTCAAATGCTCTTGATCCTTCATGCGGCCATAGAGCTTGGCGAACATCTGATAGGGATCGTCAATCGGCGCGATGGGCTTGTTTGGCCCGGCGTAGACCATGCGCGTCCAGGTATCGGCGCGATCGGGCACCATGACGCCGAACTCCAGCGAGCCGAAGCGCATGCGCGTCGCCGCATTGGCTTGAAAGTGGTTCTTGATCTCCTGATCGATGGAGGGACCGCTGGCCCAGCCGGCCGGCGTGTCTGAGCCGCCCTGGATGTTGCCGGGGAACAACTCGATGCCGGTCAGCAGGCAGCCGATGCCGCGCATGTGGCCGTCGCCATCGCCGCGCACTTTATCGCAGACGCCGTGCAAAATCAGCGTGCGTTCCTTAAACGGCTCCAGCGGTTTGAGGCTGTCCTTGAGCGTGGTGAGCTTGCCCTCCGCGTCGGGCCAAAACGCCTTGGGCACGATGCCGTTGGGGCTGAACAGAACGACCAGCCGTTGCTTGCGCCGTCGCTGATTGGCGAAGCCGAGGCTGGGCAGATTGAGGATGAATGGCAGCGCCGCCGCGCCGATGCCCAGGTCGCGGATGAACTCACGTCGCGTCTTCTTGAGATCACGTCACTTCTCCGAAAAGGGTTTGTCATTTGCCCTTGCTGGCGCTGCGGGTGGGCAAGCGGAAGGCGGATTGCACGGCAATCTCCACCATCAGTTTGCGCACATTGCAACGATTGTCAACAAAGAAACGCCGCAACTCCGACACTTTGTCGGGACTGTAGGCGCGGATCGGCTGCTTGACGAAATAGTGAAACAGTTGCTTCACGAACGCCTCGCGCGTCTCGTCGCTGTCGGCGAGAAAGGCGGCGAGGTCGCGGACGCCGGTGAATTTCACCGTCTCGCCGTCGCGCGTCAGATAACTTCCCGTCGTATCGACCGGCCGATCTTTTTCCTTGTCGCGGAAGCGGCCGATGGCGTCGAAGTTTTCCAGCGTGAAGCCGAGCGGGTTAATCATGTTGTGGCATACTTGGCACGCTTGCGCGCGCGTTTGCAGATCGACGCGCTCGCGGGTCGTCAATTTCGGATGCAGTTCAGCCGGCAGCGGCGCGAACGCTTCCGGCGGCGGCAGGAGCGCACGGCCCAGAACGCTGCGCGAGAGGAACACGCCGCGATGGATGGGCGAACTGGTTGTCGTGTAAGCGAACGTCGCCAACAGATACGGATGCGTGAGAACGCCCGGCGCGTTCGCCGGATTTGAACGAAACTTTTTGGAAAGCGGCATCGGCGGGAAGATTGACGCCGTACAGCCGCGCCAAGCGGCCATTCAGATAGAGAAAATCGGCCAGGAATAGCTGGCGGAAGTCGGAAGCGTCGCTCCACAGCACATCGTCCAGGAATAACTCCAGCGACGTGCGTAGATCCGAGGCGGCGGCGCCATCGAAGCCGGGAAACTGAGCGCTGTCCTTGGCCAAATCGGGAACGCGATCGACCTTCAACCATTGCAGGAAGAACTCGCGCAGCTTGGCGTGCGTCCTCGTATCCGGCAGCATGCGCTCGAGCCTGACGAAGCACTTGCTCCCGCGTGGCGAGTTGACCGTTCGCCGCGGCTTGCAATAGCTCCTGATCGGGCAATGAGTCCCACAGGGCGAAGGCGAGGCGCGACGCCACATCGTAGCTGTCTCGACCGCCATCGACTTCCCGGTAGAGAAAACGCGGCGATTTGAGGACGAACAGTATGCTCCGTTTGACGGCCGTTGCCACATCGCGGACGCCCTCAAATTGGCGATCGACGTACAACCGTTTCTGTTCATCGGTCAGCGGCCGGCGAAAGGCGCGCTCGGCAAAACGGCGGCAGAAGTCGCGCAGCTTCACCGCGCGATCGGCGGCATCGTCGCGGACGCCGGACAACTCGGCGAGATGGCCGGCCACATAGTCGGCGATCTCAATGGCCGCGTCCGTCGTCGCCTGTTCCCAAGCGCGCGAGATCGACGAACCGCGCTCATAGCCGATGCTGCGATCGTCCGGCGGAAACGGCGTACCGCTGACGAACGACACCGGGACGGAGTTCGGCGACAGGCAGCGTTGGGGAATCGTTTCCGGCGTGCGCTGCGGCAGTTTCCACATCAGCGCGATCGATGCCTTGATCTCCGGTTTTTTCTTCTTTTTCTTGGAATCATCGACGCCCTGTTTGGCCTTGGAAAACTCCACCCGCAGCGGATAAGCGCGGCCGCCCAGCAAGAAGATCGAGCCGCGATGCTCGATGTCCTTGCCCGACTGCACCAGGGCATCGACCAACGGCCGTTTGTCGTCGTTGAGCCACAGCCGTACCGAATGCTCCGTGCGGACGATAAACTCGTACTCGCCCGTCTCCGGAGCCAAGACGGAGCCGGTCCAGCGGATGGAGAATTGATTGGCGTCAAACTTCATCGGGTCCGGCCCGGACACGCCGAAATCGAACTGAACCATCGGATCGATGCGCTCGATGACGCGCTCGCTATTGCGCCGAGTCGGCGCGACTTGAAGTATTCGCCCTTCAAACCGCGTTGCTTGTCCCAGCGAGCGGAGCCGCGAAATGTAGCGATCAGATCGGTGGCCGCCTGCCGATACTGCCGCACGGTCAGGCGCGACAGTTCGATGCGCGGCGGCTTGTTGCGCTCCTGAGCGGTTTTCGAGTAGAACGCCTCATAAATGTAGGCGGCGACCTTTTGAGCATCTTCGCCGGTGCATTTTTTGTCGGCGTCCTTGGGCATCGACTTGGCGATGAAGCGCGCCAACTGCGCCAGCGAGCGATCACCCTGAAGCGGACGACGATATTCGTCGCTGCCTTCGCCCTTGGCTCCGTGGCAGGAGGCGCATTGCTGGCGATAAATCTGCTCGCCATTTCGCGTCTCGGCGGCAATGGCTTTGCCGGAGAACAAAAACAGAGCCAATCCCAAAAACGCCGTTGCGTGAGGGAGACAGCGGAAGCTAACTGTGAATGGCAGATCGGTTCGCATATTCGGTCGAATCAGGTGGGTCGTAATGTTGGACCTTCGCAGGCGGGACAGCCGACGCCGTTGAAGCGGCATCGACCGTTAAGTATATAGTGTGCAGGTTCGCCGAGAAGATGTCAAGCGTGGAAAGCGGTACTTTCCGATTTTCTGGCTTGTACCTGGCAGCTAACGCTGCCGGTTCGCCTTCCACCCGGCAGCTAACACTGCCGGTTCGCCTTCCACCCGGCAGCATGGGGGCGAACCGGCAGCGTTAGCTGCCGGGTGATGAAAGCGATGGCTTGTCGCGGCGTGCAGGTCGGCGAGGAAGGGAGCGCGTCAACCATGTTCACGGGTAGACGAAATATCGTGCTGTTGTTGGTGATCACCGCCCTTGCGGCGGAGAAGAAGCCAGAGCGAATCGACTGCTACGGCGATCCGCTTCCGCAAGGGGCACTCGTCCGAATGGGAACGGTTCGCTTGCGGCAGTATCAGGTCACTCGTGTTGCTTTCGCGCCTAGTGGCAAGATGCTGGCTTCGAGCGGCTTGGATGGCATGGTGCGCGTCTGGGATGCCAGTACGGGCAAGGAAATTCACGTTTTTCCGGCCCATCAATCGTATTACGGTTGCTTCGCTTTTGCTCCCGATGGCAAGGTTCTCGTCGCGGGCGGATCGGATCGCGCGATTCGTTTTTGGGATCTGACCACCGGCAAGCTGATCCGCGTGTTTCAAACGTCACACGCCATTCACGGGATCGCATACTCTCCGACTGGCAAAGTCGTGGCGACGATCGCAGGGAAAACGGCCCACCTCTGGGATGTCGCCACGGGAAAAGAAACTCTCGCCATCACCGCGCCTCAGGAAATCTTCTACTCCCTTGCCTTCTCGACGGACGGGAAGACTCTGGCAACGGGAAGCATAGGTTTGGGCCAGATTGTTTGGCTGTGGGATGTGGCCACGGGAAAACAAGTCCGCGCTTTCCGCGGACCGAAAAGTGAGAGGTTTTCTCACGTCCGGCTCTATTCCCTCGCCTTCTCGCCGAACGGAAAGATTCTCGCCTCCGCCGGCGATGACGCCGTGCGCCTGTGGGATGTGGCCGACGGCAAAGAACTCCGCGTTTTCAAGCAGGGCGAGCAGGGCTGCCAGGTCTGGTGCGCGGCCTTCGCTCCGGATGGAAAAGTCCTGGCTTCGGTGGGAACCGACGATTGCGTACGCTTATGGGATCCGGCAACCGGCAAGGAAATTCGCACTATTCACGCGCCTCAAGGTGAAATTCGGTCCCTCGCCTTTTCTCCCAGCGGAAAAATCCTGGCCACGGGCGACCTGGATCGCATCCGCCTATGGGATCCCGCAACGGGGCAGCCCATCCGCGCTGGGCGCGGCCATTCCTCCTTAGTGTTTTCGCTGGCCTATTCGCCGGGCGGAAAACTGTTGGCCTCGGGGGGCAGCGACAGTACTCTGCGACTCTGGAATGCCGCCACGGGAAAAGAGATTCGGATTTTTCGAGGCCACCAAAAGGATATATTCAGTGTGGCTTTCCGCCCGGATGGAAAAAAATTGGCTTCGGGCGGGCGAGATGAAACGGTAAGGCTATGGGAGATTGCCAGCGGAAAGCAGATTCTCCAACTTCATTGCGAAAGAGGTGTCCGAGCTTTGGCTTTTTCTCCGAATGGGACAATGCTTGCCACAGGCGAACAGAGTGGATTTTCTCAATCGCTCCGGTTGTGGGAGCCAATCACAGGGAAGGAAAAACCTGTCCGCCTGGAATATAGAGATGGCGTCGGCTCGGTCGTTTTCGCACCGAATGGGAAACTCCTTATCGCGGGCAGTTCGGATAGGAAAATACGCCTATGGGATGTAGCTACGGGCAAAACTATCCACGTCTTGCCCGAGCAGCAAGGTTCTATAATCTCCGTTGCAATTTCTCCCGATGGCCAGCTTATCGCTTCAGGCGGCGACGATAGGACCGCCCGGTTGTGGGATGTTGAATCGGGGAGGCAAATGCACACCCTCCCGCATCACGAAATCGTCTGGTCCGTAGCTTTTTCTCCCGATGGCAAGCTCCTTGCTTCCGGAGGATGGGGCCTGAAAGTGCATTTGTGGGACGTTCTCACAGGCAAGGAAGTTCACGCCTTCCAAGGACATCGCGGAGCTGTTTTCTCTTTATCCTTTTCTCCAGATGGTCGAACACTGGCCTCTGGTGGCCGGGATACCTCGTGCCTGATATGGGACGTGGCCGCGCCTTTTCGGACGGAATTGCCGCCGGGAGGCCGACTTTCCGAGCGACAGCAGGAAGGGCTGTGGTCCATCCTGGGCGGCAGCGATGCCCTCGCGGCTTGGCGGGCTGTTTACACCCTGGTCGCCGGCTCAGATCAGACCGTGGCTTTCCTCGACGGGCATTTGCGGGCGGCTTTCGTCGATCCTCAACAGGTCCGCCGCTGGATCGCCGATCTCGATAACGATACGTTTGCCGTGCGTGAAGCCGCTGAGAGAGAACTACGACAACGAGACGAGATGGTGGCGCCGGCTTTACGGCAGGCGTTGCGAGGTCGGCCATCGCTGGAAGCTCGCAAACGGATAGAACGCTTGCTGGCCGATAGGCTAACCCTCGTTCCTAGCGGAGAACTCCTGGCCACGTTGCGTGCGCTAACCGTGCTGGAGCGAATTGGCACGTCTGCGGCGCGGAAGGTGCTGGATAAACTGGCCCAAGGAGATCCCCTGGACCGTCGAACGCGCAAAACGAAAGCGGCGCTCCAGCGCCTGGCCGCATGGCGTGATACAATGCCTTGAAATGAGGCTGCGGTATCGCCCTCCCGGTCGGACGCGGCCGGCCATTGCCGGATGGCACCGATTGTCTCGGCTTGACGGCAGCCAGCCGGTAGGGGACAAAGTGGCAAACTGCCACGCTAAGTGCTTATACTCCAAAGAGTTATTGTTTGCCAACCCCGGTGTCCCTTTGGCAAAGCGGCAAACTCCACTTATGGGAGGCGGCCCGCGCCCTCGCGGTCCGACGCAGCGGCCGGGCGGGGATAATGAGGAGAACTTTCATGGCTCGTCGTGCGGTACTCGGTCTCGGTTTTCTCGTGATCCTGTCGAGTTGGTGCCTGGCCGATTGGCCCGTCTTCCGCGGCAACGCCGAACAGACCGGCGTAGCCACCGCCGCGCTGCCCGACAAGCTCGAACTGCTGTGGAAATTCGCTACCCAGGACAGCATCGAAGGCGCGCCCGCCATCGCTGATAGCGTCGTCTACATTGGCTCCTACGACGAGCATCTCTATGCTCTCGATCTCCTCAGCGGCAAAGAGAAATGGAAGTACAAAGCCGGTCCCCTCAAAGCCTCGCCTGCCGTGCGCCAGGGAATGGTATACGTCGGCAACGCCGATGGGATTTTCCATTGCGTCGATGCGGCCAAGGGCGAAAAACGCTGGACTTTCGAGACGAACGGCGAAATCACCTCCGGCGCCAATTTCGCCGGCGATCGGATCCTGTTCGGTTCGCACGATGAAACGCTGTACTGTCTGACAACGGACGGCAAGCTGAAATGGAAGTTTCAGACGCAGGGTCCGGTATACGGTTCCTTGGCGTCGGCGGGCGGCAAGACCTTCGTGGCCGGCTGCGATAGCAAACTGCACGTCCTCGACGTTGCCACTGGCAAGGAGGATCGAGCCGTCGATCTGGGCGGACAATCCGGCGCCACCGCCGCCGTCGTCGGCGATCATCTCTACGTCGGCACCATGAGCAATCAATTCGAGGCCATCGACTGGAAGAAAGGCGCGATCGATTGGACCTTCCAGGCGGAGGAGCGGCCGCAGCCGTTTTACTCGTCGGCGGCGGTGACGGATCGGCTCGTTCTCACCGGCAGCCGCGATCGCTGTCTACACGCTTTGGAGCGTAAAAGCGGCAAAGAAATATGGAGCTTCGCCACGGAGGGGAAGGTAGACGGCTCGCCGGTCGTGGCCGGCAAGCGCGTCTATGCTCCGTCGCTGGACGGTAACTTATACGTCCTCGATTTGGACAGCGGCAAGCAAATCGACAAAATCGCACTCGATGGTGCCATTCAAGGTTCACCGGCCGTGGTCGAGGGCCGATTGCTCATCGGCACCAGCAAGGGAACCCTCTATTGCTTCGGCGCCAAAAAGTGACCGCGAACTGCTTTACCTCGTCCTGGCGGAAAGTTAAACTTAGGAGAGTGTCTTTGGCGATCCACCTTCCCCTTGGGTGAATCCACCGCCGCACCCGCACCGCCAAGAGAGTGTACTTCCGTGAGTATTCATGTTACCTGCCCGGATTGCCAACGCAAACTGAAAGTCCCCGAAACCGCGGTGGGCAAAACGATCCGCTGTCCGGCGTGTAAAGTTCGCATTCCTCCCGTGTCCGAGTCGCGCTCGGCGGTGAGCGATCTTGAAAACGATGAGCCGGCTACCCGCTCTCCTTCTCGCGCGGTGAAGACGACACCGTCTCCCCAAACACCCTTCGCGCCGTCTCGCGGCCCGGCCTCGCCGGAGTTGGACATCGAGTCGGCGGAGAAACCCCTCCGCGAGAAGTCTTCGCGGAGAGATAGATCGATCCGCAAGAAGTCTTCGATCGGGTTGATTATCGCGTTGGCGGCCGTGGGTGGTGTGTTGCTGCTGCTGTTGTTCGGTGCCGGAGGAGGATTGCTGTGGTATTTCGTCCGCGCATCCCGCGACAAGGCCGATGCCGGCAAAGCCATTGCGGATACAGAATGGCAAATCTTCATGCCGCCGGACTGCGCTTGCTCCGTACTCATGCCCGGCACGCCCCAGTCTCAACCCATGACGACTATGGGCGTCAAGATCAATAAGAGTCTGTTCCAAAAGCTCTATGCCGCTTGTTTTGGCCGATGTCCTTTGAAGCGGAAGCGTTGACTGCGTGCGGTTCGGCTCGGACAGAGCCAACGGAGGTAGTGATGAATTCCCGCTATCCTCAGCATGGCTTCACTCGACTCCGGCAAGTGTTCGTAGTCCTTACTCAAACGGCGATAACGCCCCAGCCAGGCGAACGTCCGTTCCACTACCCAACGACTCCGCAGCGGTTTGAACCGCCGCTCCCCAAGAGGACGACTCACCACCCAAATGCGGTACGCCCGATGATGCACACGCAGCCAGCGCTCCAACGCGTGGTTGTGGTACTTGTTATCTCCTTGCACCACTTCCAGGCGAGGGAAGTCTGTCCCCGGCAGTTGCGCGAAGAGCTGCTGCGCTGCGCGGGCATCGTCCACGTTGGCAGCCGTGACCACGACGGCCAGCAGCAAACCCATCGTATCCACGACGATATGGCGTTTACGGCCGCGGACCTTCTTGCCGCCGTCCGTACCAACTTCCTCGCCACCGCCCGCCGTCTTGACCGACTGACTGTCGATACAGGCGACGCGGGGGTCGGGGTCGCGGCCCGCCGCCTGGCGGACACGCCAACGCAGGAGGGTGAGGAAGCGGTCCCAGGTGCCGTCACGCTTCCAGTCCTCGAAATAGTTGTAGACCGTTTTCCAGGGCGGGAAATCATGGGGCAACGCCCGCCAAGAGCAACCCTCGCGTGTGAGGTAAAAGATAGCGTTGAGAACCTCACGCATGTTGGTTTTGCGTGGACGGCCACCGGGGTGGGGCGGTGGTATCCAGGGTTCCAGCAAAGCCCACTGGCTGTCCGTCAGGTCCGAAGGGTAACGTTTGCGGTTCATACTTCATTCTACGCAAATCACCCCTTTTGGAACAGACTCTAAGTACCTGCTTACTCGTGTAAAGGAGAAGTCGTTTTTCGTGGTGGCCTTCGCGGACCTCGGACCCGACCCCCAGCCGCCGAACATTCTGGAGACGATCGCCAACGCCGAGCGCGACAACTTAATGCAGACCCTCAAAGGTAAGGTGACGAGCGAGACCGCTATCCAATTGGTAAACGTCCCAGGCCGTGAGTTTCAAATTGCCACTCTGCCGCAGGGAACGCTCATGGAGCGCATCTATCTCGCCAAGGTTGAGGGCAAAAATCGGCTTTACATTCTAGCGGCGGCCGGCGATACCTATACCCCTACCTCAGCCGAAATGACACAGTTCTTCGCTTCCTTTTGGTTCCATGGTTCCGTCCTGCCTCCGACCTTTCTTGACGCCGGTGCGCCGCCAGGCGGAGGGCAACTGCCGCCCGCCTTCAATCCGCCACGAATACCCATCCTACCTCAACGCCGTGAAGGCCGCGCCGCTCCTTAAACGGAGGCGGCGCGGCTTCGTCCGATGGATCAAACGACGCCGACGAGAGACGGGCCGCTAAGCGGTTGTCCCTGCGGCCCGTAGAACAATTGGAGAACGGTTATGCCGTTCACGGTCACTTGTGTCAGTTCATTGAGATCGTTGTAGATGAAGTTGAACTGGATGCCTTCAAAACTGAGAGCCGTGAGACGACCCTGCGGATCGTAAGTGAACGTCAAGAGCGACCCAAGAACGTCAATCGTCTGACTGCCGTTCGCCGCCAGTTGGGCCGTACTGGGCAAAATCGCATTGATCGGCAACCACCGCAAGGTGTTGTTGGCGTTCGTGGAGGTCAAGTCGCCGGAAGCATCGCCGTAGCTGACGCCGACGCCCTGCGGTGCAAAGACGTTTAACAGCGGCAGCGTGAGCTGCACGCTGGCGTCGCCGTTGCCATTGACCGCCGCCGACAGCGTTTTGCCGGCCAAGCTGAACGTCACCGTGCCTTGGTGGACGCTGTTGCCGGTACTGCTGACGTGAGCCGTCAGCGTCTCCGTCGCCGTGAAGGAGAAGAGGCTGGGGGCCACCGAAACATTCAGCAGTTGGATGGACGGGGATGCCGAGATTATCGTAAGCGTACTATTGGCATCGCCATTGTCCGCGAAGTTGCCGTTGCCGTCGGTGTAGCGAACGGCGACGGTGTAGCCGCCGACGCCCTGTCCTGCCGGTAGCGTGTAGCTGGCCGTGGCCTTGCCGTTGCTGACCGTGCCGGCCACCGGACTGCCGATGGTGTTGCCGTTGCCGTCCTTGAGGGTGAAGATGACGCTGCCTTCCTTGACCGCGTCGCCGCTGCGGCTGGTGTCGGCGACCGTGGCGCTGAGCGACACGGTTTGCGTTTGCGTGCTGAAAATTGCGATGGTGTTGTTGGCCGTGGTCGTCACCTTGGCCGGGCTGACCGTGAGGGCGCCGCTGGTGTCTCCGCCATCGGTGAAGTTGCCCACGCTGTCCGTATAGCTAACGGCGATGGTATAAGCACCCGCGGCTTGGCCGGCCGGCAGTGCGACCGTGGCGCTGGCGGAACCATTATTGACCGTGCCGGGCACCGAACTGCCGATGGTGTTGCCCTTGCTATCCTTGAGGGTGAAGGTGACGCTGCCCTCGTTGACCACGTCGCCGCTGTGGCTGGCATCGGCGACGGCGGCGCTGAGCGACACCGTCTGCGCCGCCGTGCTGAAAATGGCCGTGGATGTGTTGGCCATCGTTTTCACATTGGCGGGCGTCACCGTGAGCGTGTTGCTGTTATCGCCTTCATCGACGAAGTTGCCGAGCGGGTCGCTGTAACTAACCAGGATGGTGTAGCTGCCGGCCGCGGCACCGGCCGGCAGGCTGTAGTTGTTCACCGTGGCCGTGCCGTTGCTGACCGTCGCCGAGATGGGGCTACTGCCGATGGTGTTACCGTTGCTGTCCTTGATCGTGAAAGTGACGCTGCCTTCGTTGACCAAGTCGGCGGGGTTGCTGGTGTCCGCGACCGTGGCGCTGAGCGACACGGTTTGCGCCTGCGTGCTGAAAACGGCGGTGGAGGTGTTGGCCGTCGTCTTCACCGCGGCGGGCGAAACCGTGAGGGTGCTACTGGTGTCGCCGCCATCGGTGAAGTTGCCCGCGCTGTCCGTGTAGCTGACGGCGACGGTGTACGTACCGGCCAACTGCGCGGCGGGCAGCGTGAAACTGGTACTCGCCTTGCCGCCGCTGACGGTCTCTTGCGCCGTGCCGATGCTGTTGCCCAGAAGATCCTTGACGGTGAATGTAATCGTGCCTTCGCCGACCGTATCGGCCGAATGGCTGGCGTCGGCGACCGTAGCGCTGAGCGATACGGTTTGTGACGCCGTGCTGAAGACGACGGACGATGGGGTAGCGGCCGTTGTCTTCACCGAGGCGGGGCTGACGGTGAGCGTACTGTTGGTATCGCCGCCATCGACAAAATTGCCGAGGGAGTCGCTATAGCGGACCAGGATCGTGTAAGTTCCGGCGGCCTGTCCGGCCGGCAGACTGAAAGCGGCGCTGACGTTGGTGCCGCTAACTGTCCCTTTGGCCGTACCAATGATGTTGCCTTTGCTGTCCTCGACGGTGAACGTGACCGTGCCCTCCGTGACGGTATCCGAAGGATCGCTTTTATCGGCGACGGTGGCGCTGAGGTTGACCGTCTGTCCCGCCGTACTGAAAACAGCCGTGGCAGTGTTGGCTGTGGTTGTCACCTGAGCGGGATTCACCATAAGGGTGCCGCTGATATCGCCGAGGTCGCCGTATTTCAAGCTGGGATCGCTGAAGCCGACATCAATGGTGTAACTGCCGGCGGCCTGATCGGCCGGCAAGCTGTAGTTGTTGGCCGTGGCGCTGCCGTTGATGACGGGCGCCGACACCGAATTGCCGATGATGTTGCCGTTTTTGTCCTTGATGGTGAATGTGACCGTGCCGCCGTTGACGATGTCGGCGGAGTTCAAGGGATCGGTGACGCTGGCGCTGAGACTCAGCGTTTGGGCACTGCCGTTACTGAAAGTCGCGGATTCATTGTTGGCCGTGGTCTTCACGCCGGTGATCGCGTTACTGGTATCGATGATGGTATGGGTATCGGCGAAGACCACCGTTTGCGGATTGGCCACGCCGAAGAGATTGTGTTCCGCCGGGATCACCGTGTTGGCCGCGGCTTTGCCGCTATCAGTGGTCTCGATGGCATAGCTGCCGCTGGTCCCGCTGTAGCCGGACAGATTGTTGCCGCCGGCGCTGTAGGCGGCGCCGTTGCTGCCGCCGATGCTGACGTTGCCATAATCGTCGGCGCTGCCGGAATTGTTACCGAACAGTTTGATGCCGATGTTGTTGCCGGTCAGCACGTTGCCGGCGATCAACGCGCTGAGCGAGGCGGCGGAAGAAAAGTCAGTCGTAGCAATGCCGATTCCGGCCCCCGACGTATTGACCGTGTTGTTATCGACGGCGATGTTGGCGTTGCCGGGATTGCCGTTGCTGTTGGTATTCTGGACTATGATGCCGTAGTTACCGGCGTTGTTGGCGAGTTGGATCTGATTGTCGGAGATGACGCCGATGGAATCGAGGGCATCAATGGCAATTATCGGATTGGCCGCGTTGTTAATGGTGATCCGATTGCCTGAGATGACCAGTCCGGACGTCTCGTTTTGGGCCGTGATGACATTCGTGCCGCTGGGGTTGGTGAGGACGTTGTTCGTGATCGTATCGTTGGCCGCCGACGATCCGCTCGTCGGGTCGCCCAGGAAGATGCTGCCGCCGAGGAAGGTATTGCCGGTGATGGTGTCGCCGCCATCGGTGAAACCGCTGCCGATAATCTGTTGCACGTTGGCGGCATTGACAATGGAATTGCTTACGGTTTCCCCCATCTTTCCCGTACCGATGAACACGTTTCCCAAGTACAGATCGGTGACGGTATCGTTGTTGCCTTCGAGCGTGAGATCGCCGAGTTGCGTGCCGGCAGTTTGCAGACCAGCGGCGCCGACGGCGGGGTCGCCTTGGATGGTGAGGTTGTTCTGCGTGACGGTGCCGCCGCCCGGCGTGGAACCCGGCTCGATTTGGATGGTGTCGCCGTTATGAGCGACGGCGAGAGCGCCGGACAGCGTGGCGAAGGTGGTGGTGTTGTTGGCTTGGCCAGCGGGCACTACCTCAAAGGTGCTGGGCACCACGCGCTCTTCCAACCCCTCTAGCATCAGTCGAGTGCGTGGTCGGCGCGACTGCGACGCCTGTCTCTTCTGCTTCTGCCGCACCGAACGGCCGGCGATGAACCAGGTACGGGACAAACGACGCAGCCAGTGAGGTAAAATCATGCGCAACCCTCCAGTGGTTTCCCCAAGCGAAACATCCAGCTTCCTGCCGGCGCCGCGATTGCGCTGGCGGAGAAAAACGATTAGGACATGGTAGGGTGAGACACGGCCCGCGCCAACCCCCGAACAGCCGCGACCTACTCGCTTTTCCGTAAGGATTTGCTACAAACAGGCGTAGCAATGACTTAGCCGAAAGCGGCGCTAGATCCCCGGAGGTGTTCCTTGCCGCGCTTCCCCTTGCTGATGCTGCTCGTCTTCGCGCTCACGCTCTTTTGCAGCGCCACGCTGCTGTTCATGGTCGAGCCGATGATCGGCAAGATGATCCTGCCGCTGTTGGGCGGCACGCCGGCCGTGTGGAATACCTGCATGGTCTTCTTCCAAGCCGTGCTGCTTCTGGGCTATGCTTACGCCCATGTCAGCACGTCTTGGCTTGGCCCGCGCAAGCAAGCGGCGCTGCATCTGCTGCTGCTCGCGCTGCCGTTTGTGTTCCTGCCTCTGGCCGTCAACCGTGATCTCATCAAGGGCGGCGAAAACCCCATCGTCGGCCTGCTGTTGCTGTTGTCGCTGACGGTCGGTTTACCGATGTTCGTCGTCAGCGCCAGTGCGCCGTTGTTGCAGAAGTGGTTCGCCAGCACGTCGCACCCGGCCGCCAACGATCCCTATTTCCTCTACGGAGCCAGCAATTTCGGCAGCATGCTCGCGCTGGTCGCTTATCCGGCCGTGGTGGAACCATATCTGCGGCTGGGACAGCAGAGCATCGATTGGAGCTTCGGTTATGGCATCTTGACGGCGCTGACGGTGCTGTGCGCCGTCTTCCTGTGGCGTTCGCCGCCGAACGTGGAGAGGAGCGCAGACTCTCTGAGCGGGGGGCGTCAGCCCCCTGAGTATTCGCAAACTCAAGGGGCTGACGCCCCCCGCTCAGGAAGGTCCACGTTGATCCGGCCAAGCAAACAGGACATTCGCCGCGGCGGCAAGCGCTCACAGCCGAAGTCGGCGATCGAAACCGCGCCGCGTTCGGCTACCCAGATCACCACGCAGGCGGCGTCCCACTCGCAGCCGGCGCTGGAAACCGCACTCGCTCACACGCTCACCGGCGCGGTGACGTGGCTGCGCGTGCTTCGCTGGATAGCGTTGGCCTTGGTTCCCTCCAGCCTCATGCTCGGCGCGACCACCTACATCACCACCGACATCGCCGCCATTCCGCTGTTGTGGGTGGCGCCCTTGGCACTCTATCTGCTCAGTTTCATCATCGTTTTCTCGCATGTGCCGGCCTGGCTCCAATGGCTGTTGCTGACGGTTTCCGCCGTGGTGATTGGCACCGTGTTGTCGGTCCTTTTATGGGACATGAACCTCTTGGCATCCCGAATGGTTCTCCGCTTGCTCGTCCGAACATTGATTGTCGTGGGTGCGGGAGGAGGCGTCTACTTGGCTTGGTGGGGTTGGAAAAACCGCAACGGCGATACGCTTCACCGCGCCATGGTACTCGTGATGCCGCTCTTGGTGCTGGCAAACCTGTTCTTCATAATCTCGGAACTGAAATCGCCGCACAACTGGATCGCCTGGAGCCTGCTCATCCATCTGGCCACGCTGTTCGTCGTGTCAATGGCCTGTCACGGCGAACTGGCGCACGATCGACCGGCGGCGAAATATTTGACCGGCTATTTCCTGTGGATGTCGGTCGGCGGCGTCCTGGGCGGATTGTTCAACGCCCTGTTGGCGCCGCTGATTTTCAGCGGCATCGCCGAGTACGAATTGGCGATGTTGTTGGCGTGCTTCCTGGCGCCGCCGCTGGGGCCGAGCACGGAATCCGCTTGGGGCCGACGCTTCGATACGATCTTGGCGGGACTGTTCGCCGGTGTCGGCGCGTTGCTCATCGTCCTACGGCTACGCGATCGAGACCTGTCTTACGATGCCTTCAAAGACGGCCCTTGGCCGTGGCAGTTGGCGGCGTTGATCCTGGGAGTCGGCATCGGCGTCGCCGCCCTTTGGCGGGGCGCGAAAAAAAGTTCGAGCGCTGGATGGATGTGCTGCTGCCGTTGTGCTTGGGCGTGCTGCTCGTCGGCTTGTCGTGGGGGTTATGGTCGCAAGTCATTGGCGAGCGTGTGTTCAAACTCGCCGAAGTGCTCCACCTCGATACCTGGCGATTTCACCGTATCCTTATTTACGGCGTGCCGATCGTCTTGTGTTACACCTTCATCGAGCGTTCGCTGCGTTTCGGCCTGGGCGTCGGCGCCATCTTGTTGGCCAGCAGTTTTTGCGGCGTCTTCAATGACAGCGTTCTCCATCAAGAACGCAGTTTTTTCGGCGTCTTGAAGATCGAGTATGAGGAGCAGACGTTCCGCGGCGAGCCGTTCGTCTTTCATCGTCTCGTCCACGGCACGACGCTGCACGGCATGCAATTCGTCTACCCCGAAGATCGCCGCGATGAGCCGTTGACTTACTACCATCGCAGCGGACCCATCGGCGAAGTCATGATGGTCTACAACGGTGCCGACACGCCTGCGGAAAAGATGAACCTTGGCGTCATCGGTCTGGGCACCGGCACGATGGCCGCCTACGCCCGCAAGGACCAACATTTGACCTTCTACGACATCGACCCCATCGTCAAGCGTTTCTCGTTCGACGAGGACGATCCCTATTTCACCTACGTCGAAGATGCTCGCCAGCGCGGCGCTCAACTCGAATTGGTCATGGGCGACGCCCGCCTGACGATGGAGAAAAAACAACTAAAGGAGTCCGAAAAGTACGGTGTGATTGTCGTCGATGCCTTCAGCTCCGACGCCATTCCCATCCATCTCATCACGCGCGAAGCGGTCCAGGTCTACCTCGACAAGCTGAGCGCGGACGGTCTGTTGTGCTTTCACATCTCCAACCGTTATCTCGACCTCAAGCCGGTGCTGTACAATCTGGCCCAAAACCAGGATCCTCCCCTGTCGGCGGTCTATCAGAGCGACGACCGCGAGGTCGATCCGCGCTCCACCGCTCTGCTTGGCAAAACGAGTTCCACTTGGGTCGTGCTGTCGCGCCGTAAGGAGCGCCTGGAAAAACTACTCGATCTGAACGACTGGGAGGACCAGCGCAAGGAGATCCTCTCGACGCTGTTGCCGTTGTCGATGCTGCCGGACAATGGCACCGGCCTGGCCGGTCAAGCCCTACTGATGCGCAACCTCCTCGACGAAGCGGTTTGCAAACGTCCCTCGCAGTGGAGACCGCTGGAGCCGGAGTCAGACTGGCCGGACCTGAAAACCGTCGGCGTGTGGACGGACGATTACTCGAATTTACTCAGCGTCTTCTCGTGGCGCTAACAGAGCCGCGACCGTAAGGGAGCGGTTGTCCACACCACTTCCTTATGGCGCGGCTCTATTAGCGTCCGCGCCTCACTTTTGCAAGCTCTGCAATAATGCTCCAAACGCTTGTAGCGCCTGATTGAGTACCTCCGGCGGGGGCACCGGCAGCTTGAGATACGTCTCGCCGGTTTGCTCGTCGCGCTGTACCAGCGAGCGCGGCGCGGAGCCGTTGCCGGATGGTGGCGGCGCGGCGCCGCTGCCGGCAACGGCCAACTGCTGCAACAATGCCATGCCCGTCTGAAACAATCCCGTCCACGGATCGGCCGCCGCCGGCAGCGCCGCTCGGCGACGGTGTCGCTTCTTCCTCCGCCTCGACCTCGACGCCCAGCGACGGACGCCGCCGACTGCGACGTTGTTCGCCCGCCTCCGGACCCGCGCGTTCGTCGGGCGGCAAACGCAGTGATTCCCCGGCGTCCTCAATCAGCGCTTCGGGGATCGCCGATGTCGCCGATTCGACCGTCTCCATGAATTTATTGAGCCGGCTGCCGCCAAGAAAAACTTCCTTCTCGCCGCTGTCGAGAACGCCGGCGAACAGCGATTTCTTGAACTTCAAGCACGCCGAGCATGCCTTCCTCAATGGTGCCCTGCGACACGAAATTGACGACGCGCACCGGCTGACGTTGACCGAGCCGATGCACGCGGCCGATGCGCTGCTCCAGCACCGCCGGGTTCCACGGCAAATCCATGTTCAGCACCACCGAGGCGTGCTGCAAATTCAGACCAACGCCGCCGGAATCGGTGGACAGAAACACGCGGCAATTCGCATCGTCGCGGAAACGGTCGAGGGTCTCTTTGCGTTTGTTACTCGACAAACCGCCGTGAAACAAAACGTGATCCCAACACCGGCCCTCGAAACGCCCCACCAGCAACTCGTGCATGCGCAGCCATTGACTGAACACCACCGCCTTGACGCCGCGACGTTCGAGAATCTCGTCGAGCAGCATCGCCGCCTCGTCGGCCTTCGAGCCGTGGTCGTTGCGATGATCGACGAGATAGCTGTTGTCGCAAGCCATGCGCATGCGCTGCAAGGCGATCATCAGCCGCCGCTGATCCGCCTCCGACAGAAAGCGATAACGCCGCCATTTTTGCACGATGCGCGCGACAATCTCCAGCCCTTCCGAATGATGCTTGCGTTGCAATTCCGTCATCGGCACGAAGATGTTCGTGTCGATGCGTTCGGGCAGTTGATCGAGTACCTCGTCCTTGTGCCGCCGCACCAAGATCGGCTCCAGCGTCTTGCCGATTTTGTCGAGATCCTGATAGCCGATGACCTTGCCATCGCCGTCGCGGATCTGATGATCGTGCAGCAGACGGAAAGTGGGACCGAGACGAAAACGATCGACGAACTGCACGATGGAGATTAGCTCTTCCAAACGGTTCTCCAGCGGCGTGCCGGTCAGGACGAGCGCATAAGGAGCGGCGATCTTTTTGACGCTGCGCGCCGTGCGCGTGTTCCAGTTCTTGATGCGCTGCGCCTCGTCGAGGACGACGAAATCCGGCGACCACGCCTGAATGAGATCCAGATCGCGATAAACCGTATCGTAATTGGTCACTTTGAAAAAAGCGTCGGCGGCGAAGTGGATCTCGCGGCGGGCGCGCAGGCCGCTGACGACCTCGACGGTACGGTTGCTACAGCGGTGGATTTCGCGTTCCCACTGGTGTTTGAGTGAAGTCGGGCAGACGATCAGCACGCGCTCGACGCCGAAGAGGCGCGCCATGATTTCGGCGGCGGCGATGGCTTGCACGGTCTTGCCGAGTCCCATCTCGTCGCCGAGCAGGCAGCGGCCGGCCCGCGCCGCGAACAGCACGCCGTCGCGCTGGTAATCGTACAGCGACACGTTGAGCAGATTTTTGAAAGCGGCACTGCGGCCACCGCGCGGAAACGCCTCGGCGACACGGGCACGGCGGCGCTCGGCATCGCGGACCTCGGCGATGAAAGCGAGAACATCGTCCTGACAACGCAATTCGTGTTCGTGCCGGTTGGCCTCGGCGGCGAACGTCTCGAAGCGGCCGAACGCCTCCGGCAGCAGCGTCCCCTCCGCATCGAAGTAGCGCGCCGCCAGTCGAGCCAGGCCGACGGGACACTCGCTGCCGGGTCGAAACCGCACTTCACGGCGTGCGCCATAGTGCAGATAGACCTCGCTATACGGCGGCTGAAAGCCGGCGCAGAGCGGATACGCCGCCGCGCTTGCGCTCCAGCACCGCCAGCGTGAACTCGATGTGCTTGCAGGTGCCCAGCGTGTTGGTGGCAAAATCCGGACACGAGCAGTAGTTGTCTCCCGGTTGCACGCCGCGAATGTGGACGCGATAGGTGTTTTGCGATTGCGGATTGGCGACGTGGAAGGCGGAGAAGATCGGATGATCGCCGACGTTTTCCAGACGATAGTGTTGCTCGCGGCCGAACTGCCGGCGCAACTCGATCTGCCAATCTTCCAGCGACATGCCTTCCGGCTTGTGCAGGCGCGATAATTTAGGCGGACGGCGCGGTTTCTTGGGCGATTTCTCTCGCTCCTGCCTTGGTTTTTGGGGATGCGGCTCCACGGATCGAGAGGGCCGGTGCGAGGGGAGGGTACTGGATTCGGACGTTTTCGGCCGCCATTGCATGAGACAATCTCCGAGTATTTCTGCGCGGAGCAAGAGAAACAAAGTGCAGGATATTGTACCGAGCAAGGCAAGGAAATGCCGTCGATTTACGCGGAGCGGTCATTCCTTCGCCTACTTCGCCGATCTACCTACTTGCTTACGGCAAATGTTCGCGGGTATGCTTGAGCGCATGAACGAAGTCACCCGCATCCTGGAAGCCATCGAGCGGGGCGATCCGCACGCGGCGAGCGAGTTGTTGCCGTTGATCTACGAGGAACTGCGCAAGCTGGCCTCCCGGAAACTGGCGCACGAGAAACCGGGACAAACGCTCGATGCCACCGCTTTGGTCCACGAAGCCTATCTGCGTCTGGTCGGCGATCAAGCGGAGGCGCATTGGGACAGTCGCGGCCATTTCTTCGCCGCCGCCGCCGAGGCCATGCGCCGCATTCTCATCGACAACGCGCGCCGCAAACGCAGCCGCAAACACGGCGGCGGACTCGTGCGCTACGATGTCGAATCCATTCCGCTCGCCAACGCCGAAGCGGACGAGCAGCTGTTGGCTCTGGACGAAGCGCTGACACGGTTGGCCCAAAAGGACGCGGCCAAGGCCGAATTGGTGCGGCTGCGCTATTTCGCCGGACGGACGCTCGACGAGTGCGCCGTCCTACTCGGCATCGCGCCGCCCACCGCCGACCGCTGGTGGGCCTACGCCCGCGCCTGGCTTCATGTCGAACTAACGCGCGGTCACGGCGGCGATGAAAAATCGTCAACGCCGTGAGGCTTTTCCGCCGCGCTTTTCGCATGGATGGATGTAGCCGAACTTTTGCCGCCTCCAACCGCGAGGGTCCGCCATGACAGAGGAAACTGTGTTCGCCGAAGCGCTGGCACGCCGCGATGCCGCCGAACGCGCCGCCTTCCTGGAGCAAGCCTGCGGCGGCGATGTCGAACTGCGCCAGCGCGTCGAGGAGTTGCTGCTCGCACACGAGCAAGCCGGCGGTTTGCTGGACAAGCCCTCTGTCGGGCCGCAAGCGACCAGCGATGTCGCTCCCGGACAGTGGCTCGATGCCGATGCGCTGCCGGCCGCGCCGCTGGAGGGCGTGGGCAGCCGTATCGGACCGTACAAACTGTTACAACAGATCGGCGAAGGCGGCATGGGCGTCGTCTTCATGGCCGAACAACAACAACCCGTGCGACGCATGGTCGCCTTGAAGGTCATCAAGGCCGGCATGGATTCGGGCAAATCATCGCCCGCTTCGAGCAAGAACGGCAAGCGCTGGCACTGATGGACCATCCCCACATCGCCAAGGTGCTGGATGCGGGTACAACGCAGACGGGGCGGCCCTATTTCGTCATGGAGTTGGTCAAGGGCATCTCCATCACCAAGTATTGCGATGAGCAACGGCTGACGCCGAAGCAACGGCTGGAGTTGTTCGTGCCGGTCTGCCAAGCGATTCAGCACGCCCATCAGAAGGGCATCATCCACCGCGACATCAAACCGTCCAATGTATTGATCGCCGCCTACGACGGCAAGCCGGTGCCTAAGGTCATTGATTTCGGCGTGGCCAAAGCGACGGGGCACAAGCTGACCGAACGCACACTGTTCACCGGGTTCGGTGGTTTGGTCGGCACCTTGGAGTACATGAGTCCGGAGCAAGCCGAGTTCAATGCTCTGGACATCGACACACGCTCGGACATCTACAGCTTGGGCGTGTTGCTCTACGAACTGCTGACGGGCACGACGCCGTTAACGCGGCAGCGGATCAAGGATGCGGCGTTGATGGAAGTGCTGCGGCTGATCCGTGAGGAGGAGCCGCCGAGACCGAGTACGCGGCTCTCGGAAGCGAAGGATTCGTTGGCGTCGGTGTCGGCGCAGCGCCACTTGGAGCCGGCGGGATTACTCAAGGCGATGCGTGGCGAGGTGGATTGGTTGGTGATGAAGGCGCTTGAGAAAGATCGCACGCGGCGTTATGAGACGGCCAGTGGGCTGGCGCGGGATATTCAGCGTTATTTGGCCGATGAGGCGGTGGAGGCGTGTCCGCCGAGCGCGACGTATCGCTTGCGCAAGCTGGCGTGGAAGCATCGGCGCGGGTTGGCGATGGCGGCGGCTTTGCTGCTGCTGGTCGTGGTGGCTGCGCTGGTAAGTACGAGTTTGGCGGTATGGGCCGTGCGGGAGGAGCGATTGGCCAACCAACGGCTGGACGAAGCGACGCGGCAGAAAGAGCGGGCGGAGCAGGCCGAGGAAGAAGTGACCAGGCAATTGGCCGCGGTCCAGCAGGAGAAGAAGCGTGCGACGAAGGCGGAGGGAGAGGCCAAAGCCAGCGAGAGCAAGGCGCGGCAGGAGGAGGCCAAGGCGAAGCGTTCGGAGGCGGACAGCAAGGCGGTGTTGGAGTTTTTTCAGAACAAGGTGTTGTCGGCGGGTCGTCCGCTGGGTCAGGAGGGCGGTCAGGGCAAGGACGTGACGTTGCGCAAGGCGGTGGACGCGGCCGAGCCGGACATCGCCAAGACATTTGCGGATCGGCCGTTGGTGGAGGCGTCGATCCGCAACACGCTCGGCACGACCTACTGGTATCTGGGCGAGGATGCGCGGGCGATAAGGCAGCACGAGGGGGCGTTGGCATTGCGAGAGGCCAAGCTCGGCGCCGACCACCTCGATACGCTCCAATCCCGCGACAGCCTGGCTAATGTGTACTGGTCCTCCGACCGCGCCGCCGAGGCCATCCGCTTGCACGAGCAGAACCTCAAGCAGTTTGAGGCCAAGCTCGGCGCCGACCACCCCGACACTCTCTCCTCCCGCAACAACCTGGCTGCGGCGTACTGGTCCGCCGGCCGCACTACAGAGGCCATCCGTTTGCACGAGCAGACCCTCAAACAGCGCGAAGCCAAACTCGGAGCCGATCATCCCGATACGCTCACCTCCCGCAACAATCTGGCCATCGCGTACCTTGCCGCCGGCCGTACCGCCGAGGCCATACGTTTGCACGGGCAGAACCTCAAGCAGTCTGAGGCCAAGCTCGGACCCAATCATCCTCAAACGCTCAACTCTCGTACCAATCTGGCTGGGGCGTACTGGTCCGCCGGCCACTTCGCCGAGGCCATCCCTCTTTTTGAACAGACTCTCAAGCAGCAAGAGGCCAAGCTCGGACCCAACCACCCTGACACCTTGCTCACGATGGCGAACCTGGGTGTCAATTACCGGGACGCGGGACGGCCCAAGGACGCCATTCCCCTCCTTGAAACAGCCGTCGAGCGCGCCGACAAACGCCCCGGCGGTTTCCCTGCTCAACTCGTCTGGATTCCTGCCGCCCTGGCCAAGAGCTATGACCGAACCGGACAGTTCGCCAAAGCAGAATCCAGCTACCGCGATTCTCTGGAACAAGCGCGACGGCAGTTCGGCGGCGACGATCCGCGCACGGCCGAACTGATGGCCGTGCTGAGTTTGAATCTGCTGCGACAGAAGAAATACGCCGACGCCGAGCCGCTGCTGCGCGACTGTCTCAAGGTCCGCAAGGCCAAGCAGCCCGACACCTGGAACACGTTCAGCGCCCAA
Organism: uncultured Planctomycetota bacterium; assembly: GCA_963835245.1. Classification (GTDB taxonomy): domain Bacteria; phylum Planctomycetota; class Planctomycetia; order Gemmatales; family Gemmataceae; genus JAJPHU01. The sequence continues at coordinate 1,839,168 of CAWIEZ010000004.1, read as the reverse complement.
TCAATGCTCGGCGAGGCGCTGTTGGGCCAGAAGACATACGCCGACGCCGAACCGCTGCTGCTCAAAGGCTATGAAGGCATGAAGCAGCGCGAGGCGAAGATTCCGCCGCAAGGCAAGGTCCGCTTGACCGAAGCGCTGCAACGCCTGGTGCAACTGTACGAGGCGATGGACAAGAAGGACGAAGCGGCCAAGTGGCGAGAGGAGTTGAAGCGGCGAAACGTCAAGAAGTAGCCTCCCTGTCCTCAGGTGGGCTACAATAAGATCATCTGGGGAGGAAAATGCCATGAATACCGTGGAAGCAATCTATGCGAGCGGCGTGTTCAAGCCCCTAGAACAGGTCGCTCTCGGCGAGAACCAGCGCGTTCGGCTCACCATCGAAGCGCTGCCGCCGAGCCTATCGTCGGAGTGGCTGGATAGCGTCCAGGAATTCCAGCGTCGCCTTCAAGCCGTGCATGGGATGCTTCCGGACAGCACGCCGGACATCGCGGCGGATCGGCGGCGTCATGAGTGATTGGAACAGCGTATCCTGACACCTTACCGGAAGCTCCGTCGTCCTGAACGCCGTCGCGGGTGAAAAGCCCCCATCGGGGATTTTGTGCCCAGCCATCGCCGTTCTCTCCACGCTCGCCTCTCGGAAAGATCAATCCAATCGTTTCCTCTCAAATTCTTAAACGCCAATCCCTTGCGCTACCGCCTTCCTACGGTTAAGCCGGACCACACGACCTTGGCACATCTCTTGCCTTAATGGCTGTTGCCTGCGGGCGAACGACGCCCGACACGAACGGAGGAGTTCACCGGCTCGATGGTACGACCAAAAAAGAGCCGAATACTCCATTTTTTGGAGACGACAGCCATGACAAGATTGATGCGAGGAGCCGTGGTGTTACTGGCCGCAACGGCGGCCGGCGGTTTGATCGACTGGGGACCGGCGACCGGATTCAGCGGCACGGCGGAAGCGAAACCGGGCGGCCCGAAAGGACGCGGCGGCAAGGAACCCAAGAAGGGTAAAGATCATTTGCAGAAAGCCTACGACGCGCTGACGGACGTGGCGGCGTGGACGGAGGGTGGCCGGGCGCGGCCGCCGCGCGATCTGGCGCCGCTGATCGATCAAGCCAAGGATCTCTACCGCGATGCCGTGAAAGCGGCCCGCGAGGATGAGTTGTGGCGCGCCGACGAATTGGCGGCGGCCGCTCACGATGCCGGTCGCGGTCTGGTTCACGCTCTGCGAGCGGATGCGCCGGCCGCCAAGGGAATACCCGCGCCGCCGCGCCGCGATGATTACGAATTGGACGATCTGTTACGGCGGACGCGCGATCGCTTGGAGGATGTCGGAGATCAATCGCCGCGCGGCGCGGGACGCGCCTTCCTCGACGCCGCGCGCCGCCTCTACGATCAAGCGCGGCGAGCCGGCCGCGAGGATACGGCGCGAGCGCTGCAACTGGCTCGCGCCGCGGAAGCGTGGACGCACGTGGGCGAACATCTATCGCAAGCCGATCAACGGGTTGATCTTCGCCGACCGCCGGAGCGTCGTCGCGATCGCCCGTTACCTCCTGATGACCGTCCGCGCCGGCCTCCGCCTCCTCCGCCGCCAAACTAATTGATTTCCAACCTGCCCTCACTCGTCCGCGGCAACCGCGCGAGTTGCCCGCGTCGGCGCCGCGGACGAATCTTTCCCTCCTTGCTCTGGAGATTTCCGTATGACGACGGCCCTCGCGCCCGTTCACCAAACGCGGCCGATTCTGATCCGGCAGACACGTCGCCTTTCCCTGCAAAGCTGGATCGGCATCAACGCGGCCAACTTCTTTCTCGCCGAAGTCGTTGGCGTCGTCGTACCGTTTCTGAGCAAATACTTGGTGGGTCGCGGTTGGACGTATAGCAGCGTGGGGTTGGCCGTCGCTCTGGGTGGACTCGGCGTCTTTCTCATGCAGACGCCAGCCGGCTTCCTCGTCGATCGCATCCGTCAACGCCGTGCCTTGCTGGCCGGCGCTTCGCTTTTCTTGGGAGTGTGTTACGGTTTGCTGCCCCTGATGCCGCCGCACGCGGCGTATGTCGATCCGCTGCTGTTCGTCGCCGGCATGAGCCAATCGTTCTTCCCTCCACTGCTAGGCGCCTTGGCTCTGGGATTGGCCGGACACGCCGGTTTGAATCGCCTGATAGGTTCCAACCAAAGCTGGAACCACGCCGGCAATCTCGCCGCCGCGCTGGTGGCGATTGTCCTACTTGCCTGGCTGCCGGTGGCATCGATTTTTTACGCCGTCGCCGCCGTTTCCGTCCTCGCCGCCGTCTCCGTATTCGTCATCCGCGCCGGCGAGGTGGACGAGGAGTTGGCCTGCGGCGGACACAAGAAGGGACAACCCTCCGTCGGCTTTTTGACCTTGCTGCGCGATCGTCGTGTGGCCATTCTCTTCGCCGCCGTCGCCCTGTTCCATTTGGCCAATGCGCCGGTGATGCCGTTGGTCGGCATGTACGTCGCGCGCTTGGGAGGGACGAACGCGCAGGTGGCTTGCGTGGTGTTGGCGGCGCAGGCGGTGATGATTCCGGTGGCGTGGCTGGCGGGCCGGCTCGGCGAACGCTGGGGCCGCAAACCGATCTTCGCCATCGGTTTTTTGGTGCTGCCGGTGCGCATCGTGCTGTATTCCCTAACAGATTCGCCCTGGGTGTTGGTGGCGCTGCAAACGCTGGACGGCATCGGCGCCGGCATTTACGGCGTGGTCATCGTCGCCATGTGCGCCGACCTGACGCGCGGCACGGGACGTTTCAACGCGCTGCAGGGATTGATCGCCACGGCGCTGAGCGCCGGCGGCGTACTCGGCCCGATGATGGCGGGATTGGTAGTGCAGTATCTCGGCTTCGCGGCGGCATTTTACTTGTTCGCCGCCATCGCCGCCGTCGCCGCCCTGGTGTTCGTGCTGTTCATGCCGGAAACGAAGGTTTCCGCCGCCCCCGTTTAGCCGTGAGCCGTAGGCGAGCGTGGTCGCGCTCGCCTACGGCTCGCGGCTAAACGAATCGAGAAACAAAACAGAGGAGATTTCCTCGATGGACCATCCATCGATCATTTGCTTGACCTCGATTTTGTTCACGCTGACCTACGCCGGGCTGGCGCTGGGCAAGATACCGGGTCTGCGCATGGATCGTGCCGGCATCGCCCTCGTTGGCGCTACCCTCATGCTCGTCGCTGGCATTCTCACCTTGCAGGAGGCGGTTTCTCCCAAATCCATCGACTACGAAACGCTCATCCTGCTTTTGGGCATGATGATTGTCGTCGGCTGTCTGCGTTTGTCTGGTTTCTTTCGGTTGTTGGCTCACTGGTGCCTAGACCGCATCGAGACGCCGAGGGGACTTCTCGCCGTGACCATTTTGTTGTCCGGTGTGCTGTCGGCGTTTCTGGTCAACGACATCGTTTGCCTGGCTCTGACGCCGTTGGTGCTTCACCTGGCCCGCCGCTTGCGCTTCAACCCGGTGCCGCATCTGATCGGCCTGGCCACGGCGTCCAACATTGGCTCGACCGGAACCATCACCGGCAATCCGCAAAACATGATTATCGGCATCCAGTCACACATCTCGTATCTGCGCTTCGCCGCCAAGCTGTTTCCGATTGCCGCCCTCGGTCTCGTTCTCAATTACTTCGTCGTCGCCTTTGTCTACCGGCGCAGTCTGGTTCCACTGAAGATCGTCGATGTGACCGGGCCGATTGTTCACGAGACGCCGGTGCCGGACAAGCGGGCTTACGTCTGGCTGCGAAGCAAGAGTATGTTGGCCACGAGCGTGGCCGTGGTCCTGTTCTTTGTGCTGCCCAGTCAATATCTGCCGATCATCGCTCTGGGCGCGGCGGCGTTCCTCATGGTGGGCCGCATCGTCAATCCGGAGAAAATCTATCGACAAATCGACTGGAGTTTGTTGGTGATGTTCGCCGGCTTGTTCGTTGTCGTGCATGCGTTTCAGATGCACGTCGTCGCGCGCTGGGGCATCGACGGTTGGACTTGGTTGCTGAATCATCCGGTCGATCTGCTCAGCGGCGTATCGGCGGCGCTGTCGAATCTGGTCAGCAACGTGCCGGCGGTGTTGTTGTTCGAGCCGGTGATGAAGGCCATGCCGCCAGCCAGTCAAGAGACGGCGTGGCTGGCGTTGGCCATGTCGAGTACGTTCGCCGGCAATCTGACGGTACTCGGTTCGGTGGCCAATCTCATCGTTGTCGAGAACGCGCGCCGGGAAGGGGTGAGCGTGTCGTTTTGGGACTATTGCAAGGTCGGCGTGCCGGTGACGCTTCTAACGCTGGCGCTGGGCATCGTGTGGCTTAAATTCGTGGCCTACTGAATGATCGTCCGACGCTTCTGCGAAGCGTCGCTAAACACAAGGATCATCACCTATGGATCTCCGCAACCGTATCGGACTTTACGGATCGTATTTCTTGTGTATGGCGGGTATCGGCTTTATTCTGCCGTACTTGCCCTTGTATCTGCGCCAGCAAGGATTATCGGATTCGGCCATCGGTCTGGTCTGGACATTGGCCGCGCTGGCGGGGTTGTTGCAATTTCCTCTCGGCGTGTGGTCGGATCGCCTGCGGGCGCGGACGCCGTTTTTGCTCGCGGCGCTGGCCGTACTGGCGGCTTCGACGTTGCTGCTGCGCGAGGTACATGGAGCGCTTGGACTGACGTTGCTGGCGGTATTGTTCGCCGAGAATGGACCGTGCCGGGCGACGGTCGAGAGCTTGGCCGGAGCCGAGGCGGTGCATCTGGCGCCGCCCGCTCAAGTGGGGGCGGCTCTGGGCGCGTTGCGTTTTTGGCGACCCATCGGCATCATGGCGGTGGCGCTGATCGGCAGTGTTATGGTCGATCCTTTCGCACTTGGCGCCAAGGTGCTGCCCGAGAGTTTTACTGAGGCGATTGCCGACCAACATTTCACCCTGAGTTCGATCTTGCTGTTGCTTGTCGTCGTGCAGGGATTGGCGGTCGTCGCTGCCTTGTTCATCCACGAGCCGCAATCGGCACTGGCGAACCGGCAGCGTAAGCTGCCGGGTTCCGCGCTCAACCCGGCAGCTTACGCTGCCGGTTCGTCGCGTTCCGTCTGGCGAGATGGTCCCTTGTGGGCGTTCGTGGCGGCGATGGTACTGTTTCATGCGGCGGCGGCGCCCGGCGGCGCCTACCTCGGTCTGTTCGTCAAGCAGGAACTCGGCGCGAGCGACGGCTTTTTGCCGTACATTTTCATCGTCATGATGGTAGCTTGGATGGTACTGGTGCGTCCGGCCGGCCGTTGGGCCGATCGCGTCGGACGCAAACCGTTGCTGCTGCTGGGCTGGTCGGCCATGACCGTGCGCTTGGCACTGATCGCTTTGGCAACCTCGCCGGAGCAGATTTTGTTCATCCAGTTGCTCGACGGCTTGGCGCAGGGAATGTTCGGCGTTCTTGCCGCCGCTTGGGTGACGGATCGCTTCGCCGATCCGCGCCGTGCCGGCGAGGCGCAAGTGCTCGTCGGTTCGTGCCTCGTTCTCGGCTCGGCGCTGGGGCCGCTGCTGGCCGGCTTGCTCGTCGAAGCGGTGGGCTATCGCATTCTGTTCGGTGTGTTGTCGGCGACGGCGGGCGCGGCCACGCTGATTGTGCTGTTTCTCGTGCCGGAGACGCTGACCGCTGCTCCCTTGCTAGCGCTTCGGGCTGGCTCGATCTCCCGCCAGCCCGAAGCGCCAGCAAGGCAGGTGTGAGGAATTTCCATGCGTTTGCGTTTTGGCCTACGCTGGCAGATCGCTCTCGTCATCGTCCTGTTCGCGGCGTCGCTGGTGGCTCTGCTCTCCAGCAGTTTCGCGGCCCTCGGTTTGCCGGCCCGCGAGCGGGAAACCCGCCAACAATTGACGAATGCCAGCCGGCGGATGGCCGAAACGGCGGCGCCGCTGCTGAACTTATTGTCGGCTTCGCCGCCGTCTCTTCCGCCGCCGGCGTGGCTTCATCGCTTGACCGATATAACACACGACGCCCTGCAAGAACTGGAAGGCGTCGAGGGTGGCTTTTACCTGGCTGGCGACTGGGACAAGTTCGACGGCCACGCTTTCCCCAATGATCCTCACCCGCCGCCCGGACCATCGCCGAAGAAGAAGCATCCGAAAAAGCATCCACCGCAGCCGCCGCTGTCTCCCGATCCTCCACCGCACGAAAAGCCGCTGGTCCGCGATCAATGCCGGGCCAGTCTGACGCTCGAGCGCGGCGATCCGGCCATCGTGCAGATCCGCGACATAGGACCCAGCCGCGTTATGATCGTCGCCGAGCCGGTCGGCGATGCCCGTCCGGCCTTGCTGGCGACGTGGGTAATGATCCGCCTGACCGCGCCCGAACATCTCGCCGAGAACCTGCGCCGCTATCAGGCGTCCGCCGGCCTGGCGTTGGCCGGCATTCTTGCCGCCTTGATGCTGACCCTCAACCTGGGCCGCAATCTCCGCCGCGAACGCCAGCAGCGCGAACATCTCGGTGAGGAGCTGCGCCGTGCCGAGCATTTCGCCGCCCTGGGCAAACTGTTGGCCGGCGTCGCCCATGAGGTGCGCAATCCGTTGGCCGCCATCCGCTCCACCGCCCAACTGTATCAACGTCTGCCGCCGCAGAGCCGCGATCCCGCCGCGCTGGACGCCATTCTGCACGGCGTCGATCGTCTCAACGCGCTGGTGAGCCGGCTACTGTTTTTCGTTCGTTCCGGCCACGAGGAACGCCGTCCCATCGATGTTAACGCCATCGTGCAAGAAACGCTGACGCTGCTGCGCGCGCAGGCCGATTCGCAGCACGTCATCTTGCGAACCGAATTGGCCGCCGATCTGCCGCCGCTGTACGGCTCCGCGCAGGCATTGCATCAAGTCGTGGTGAATCTGACGACCAATGCTTTGCAGGCGATGCCCAAGGGCGGCACCCTGCTCTGCCGCACGCGCCGCCTCGATGAGCCGCAGCGCATCGAATTGTGGATCGCCGACAGCGGACCCGGCATCGCGGCGGAGGAACTGCCGCATCTGTTCGAGCCGTTCCACACGACGCGGCCGGAAGGCACGGGGTTGGGATTGGCGCTGTGCCGCGAGATCGTGCAGCAGCACGGCGGACACGTCGAGCTGGATCGTCAAGAAGGTTGGGGCGCCGTGTTCCGTGTGACGCTGCCGCTTTCGGAGCCGCGACCGTGAGGGAGCGGTCGATAGGACCGCTTTCATAGATGCAAAGCGGCGAGGACCGCCGGTTCGACGAACGGATTGAAGGGGTTGAGAAGATCGATCAAGAAATCTCGACCGTCGCTATCCGCAAAATAATTCCGGCTCTAATAACGGACGAGATTGAGGCAAGGGAGGTTCACGACATGACAAAGGCAAAACGTGGGCGTCCGCCGGGGACCGGCAAGCCGTCAGGTGAGAAGTTCGTCCTGAAATCAATCAAGGTCCCTCCTGAGTTTTGGGAAGCATTCGCCGCTGTTGTTCCGGCAAGCGAACGCTCGGAAAGAATCCATGATTACGTGCGGAGAGAGATTGCAAAAAGAAAGAGAAGCATTACTTCTTCTTAGCTTTTTTGAGCGTTTTTAGTACGTCCTCCCACGCCACGGAAAAACTTGGTGTATAGTGGTTTCTCACGATCGTTTGATATGAAGTAATTACTGCCTTACGCAATTCAGCGACTTTCCGCGGGCTTTTCAGTTCGGTCTTGTAATCGAAGTATTCGCCATCCGTCCCGTCTCGCGCAGTAGCTTCGTTGTCCAAGCATGTCACAATATCTTTAGCCACCGTGCGAAGCGATTTGTCTAGGCCCTCTCGTGATTCGGCAAGGAACTTGGAGGGATCGGCGCATAACTCCTTGCCGATCTGGTCCGTCTCTAGGGCCTCCCGAAGTAGGTAGATTATTGTATACCTAGTCAGGTTGTATTTGCCAAACAGTTCATTTTTCATCAAGTCGATCTGCTCCACGACGGCATTGTAAATGTCGTAGGCCAAGACGATACGATCCGCATTCACCTCAGGGCGACCAAATATAGCCGCATGTAGTTCATCAAAGAGCTTGTATCTCTGATGACACGACCACGGTTGCTTAAGGTCGAAGGCAAGCAGTATGCTCGCTGCGAGTTCATTTTCAATGACAGGATGCTGGTCATCCCACTCAAGGTGTTCGCCACGCTTGATACGGTAGAAAAGCCGATTTGCGTAATTCCGGTGAATTTCTGATTGCAAACGCACCTGAATGGGATTGTTCGATTGGAGGTCACGAAATGTTATGCCGTTCTGAGTATTCGTGCGGTTCGTAATCTTCTCTGCAAGTTCGCTACGCGGTGACACATTCAGTAATTTCGTTATGATTCGGAGATCCTTTGAAACATCCTTCCGATTTTCATAGAGACTGGTTAGGCTCTGGCATCCATTAACAACCGCATAACCAGAAATAGCGATCTTATCTTTAAGTACGTCGAGTCGATCACAAAGAATGGTAATGCCATTGTGAAACGCCGGGAAGAGTTGATGATCCTCTAGTGTTTTTATGCTCTTCTCAATATCTTTGTTGACCTTTGTACGGCGAAGATACTGCCGGACATTCCAAGCAAACAATTCACCGCTCACGATTCCTTGCATGCCTACCAATTCCTCTGCTGACAAAGGTGCTATGACCATCTTGACACTCTTGTCCAACTGATAGTCAATACAAGGAACACCACTGATGTTGAACGTCATGTTGTTCCCGATCGGTGGGCTTTTATCCGATGATACATAACTACTTTGCAAAGCATCTTTGTCAAACAGCGTAATCTTACTGTGCTTCAAAAAGGCTATTGCGTTTCCATCGCGTGATGCATTCGTAAGAAAAACACTATTAACGGTGTAACCCTCATCAACCTTGTTAGCCACGTCGTTAGCCTGGAGTAGACTAACAAGAGCCGGATTGTTACATGTGTTAATCAAGTTCTCAATAGATGCCTTACTTTCAAACTGAGAAACCGTACCGGCAAATTCCTTCAAAGACGTGTCACCGAGCGTTTTCTTTCCATGAGCAAGGTCCGCTTGGAAGATATGAATTTCGCCCAGATGGTCATTTACATAAATACCATCAACGCCCTTGTCGAATCTGCCGTCGCAAATGGAGTCGCTTACCTCCATCGGGTCGAGCCGATAATAGTTCTCAAGGAACCAAGCCAAAAACTGCCGGGATTCAGTGCGCTGCTTCATAGCGTGAACCCCAAATAGCTTGGTGATGGCCGGATACGTGAGAACCAGAGTCGGCGCGGCAGACATGGCGAAGTAACCTCCAACAGACAGATCGGAGCCTTATCGGTAGGTTACAGGATTCTTGGCATAAAGGCAGCTGAATAATCGAACAGCGTGCGAAAGATCGGACTCGCCGAAAAACCCAGCAAACGGTATCACTACCGATAGGTGCGACGTAAGTGGAAAGCAGGGGAGTCGAACCCATCCGGCCACGCCGGTCCCTCTGCTCGTTTATAAAGCGAGTGCGGACCGGGACGCGGGCCGCAATCCTGGCAGCTGGTCGGATGAAAGCCGACTGCTGCCGAAAACCAGACCCACCGAATCCGTCATGGGTTCGCGCGTCGCAACGCAAAGCGCTACCAGTACCAAACAGGAAAGGATTAGACATCCATGAAACTCCACATGATCGCCGTCTCTCCGTCACTTGGACTTCGTGCGGTGCTGCCATTGCTGTTTCTCCTCGGTATCTCCTCGATCCACGCTTCGGAGGCGGAAGGACGCCGGGGCATGGTCGTCTCGGTGTCGCCGGATGCGTCGGCGATTGGCCGCGATATTCTCCAGAAGGGCGGCAACGCCGTCGATGCGGCGGTGGCGACGGCCTTCGCCTTGGCGGTCACTTGGCCGGAAGCCGGCAATCTCGGCGGCGGCGGCTTCATGCTCGTCTATCCAAGCGGCGATAAAAATACTCCGGTCGTCTTCGATTACCGCGAGAAGGCGCCCGCCGCCGCCACGCGCACTCTGTTCGCCAGCGGCAAACGGCCGGTGCCGGTGCTGCTCGTCGGCACGCCCGGCACGGTGCGCGGTTTGGCGCTGGCCCATCGGCGCTTCGGCAAACGGACTTGGAAAGAACTGCTCGCCCCCGCCGTGCGCCTGGCCGGCGACGGCTTCGCCATCGATGCCGCCCTTGCCGATTCGCTCAACCGGGTGATCGCGCGTTCGCCGGACTTCGCCGAGCTGCGCCGCGTCTTCGGCAAGGACGGCGGCAAGATGCGCTGGCAGGCCGGTGATCGACTGGTGCAAAAAGATATGGCGAAGACGCTGCGGCTAATCGCCGAACAAGGACCGGACGCTTTCTACAAGGGAGAAATCGCCGACTTGATCGCCGCCGAGATGAAGCGCGACGGTGGACTCATCACCAAGGACGATCTCGCCGCTTATGAGGCCAAAGAGCGTCAGCCGGTCCACGGCACTTATCGCGGCTACGACGTATATGGCCCGCCGCCGCCCAGCTGTGGCGGGACATGCCTTATTGAGATGCTCAATATCCTCGAAAATTTCGACTTGCGCAAACAGGGCCGTTTTTCCGCCGAGACGCTGCATCTGATGATCGAGACGATGCGCCGCGCCTACCGCGATCGCGCCCGCTATCTCGGTGACGCCGATTTCGTCAAAATTCCGGCGTTCCTCACCAGCAAGGACTACGCACGCAAGTTGGCTCACTCGATCGATCTCCACAAGGCGACGCGCAGCGAGGATATTGCCGGCGATATTCCGTTAGCCGCCGAGAGCAGCCACACCACGCATTTCAGCGTCATCGACAAGGACGGCATGGCCGTCGCCAACACCTACACGCTGGAAGACTCGTATGGCTCGCGCCTCGTCGTCCGCGGCGCGGGTTTTCTGCTCAATGACGAGATGGGCGACTTCAATCCGCGTCCGGGCGTGACGAATCGCCGCGGTCTGATTGGCACAGCAGCCAACGAGGTCGCGCCCGGCAAACGTATGCTCAGCAACATGACGCCGACCATCGTGGCCAAAGACGGCAAGGTCGTCCTCATCACTGGCAGCCCCGGCGGACGGACAATTATCAATACCATGCTGTGCGTCGTGCTGAACGTGCTGGAATTTGACATGCCGCTGCGCGAAGCGGTGGATGCGCCGCGGATGCACCACGCCTGGTTCCCGGACATCTTGCGCATCGAGCCGGGACTGATGAAGAAACACGCGGAGGCTCTAGCGAAGCTCCGCGACATGGGCCACATTATCGATCGCAAAACGGGCGGATTGGGCGATGCGCATTCCATCCGCGTCGATCCGCGCGGCGTGTATCAGGGCATCGCCGACCGCCGGCGCGATGGTTCGGCGGCGGGCTACTGAGCGAAGCTAGGACACTACCCATTTCTTCATGAAGAACCTTCGGTGCAAGCGGACAGACGTCTTTCCAACAAAGAAACCCGACGCCGCGCCGGCGGCAGCGTCAGGCACGTCTGGGCGACGGCCAAGCGAACAGCGACGCTTTCGCGGATGCGTTGATCGTACTCCTCGCGCTCGAAGCAGAAGGCGACGCGGCCAACGCGGAAACACAGCGGCACAGGCTGCGCCAACGTAGGCAGCGGCGACGTGCGAACGTACTTCGCCGGCCAACGGCTCGCAGCTTTCCAGTGGAATCGCCAGCGCGATCTCTTGCCGGGTGATGCGCCCGTACCACGGTTGCGACGAAAAGGCGCGATCCTGCGGCACACAGTAAGCCAGCAAAGCGGTATAGCTGTCAAAACATTCGTTCCACGGCGACGGTGGCAGCACGGCGTCGCCGGGCCGCAACTCCGCCTCCAGATCCGGAGCGCTGCCGTCGCCGGGATCGAGCAGAACGCGACAGGCGCGATCGTCGCCGACCTGCACGGCGGCGCGGCGGAGCGCGTGCATGGGCATTCCCTCCGAAAGCAGCCTCGCGGCCAAGGCGTGCGGCGTGCTGGCGATGGCGTTGGTGACGAAGTAGACGCCGCGCAGTCCGCTGTGCGGATCGTAGACGTAGATGCGCCAATTGCTATGTATCGGCGACGGCAGCAGGCGGCGCAAGCGGCCAAGAAGGCGCGGACCAAAATGGCCGTGACGATACGTCAGGTGCGTGAACAGGGCGAAGCGGCCGGCGCGGCCGAGGCGTTGCAATTCCAGGCCCGCCGGCACGAACGGCTCCAAGCGATCCGCCTCGACGAGATAATTGACATAAATGACATCGGTTATATCGCTCAAGAACGCCAACGGCGGCAACCATTCGCAGTAGGCGCGGAGCAGCCGGCTGTTGGCCAACCCTTCGAGCGCCCGACCGGCCACACCGCGCCAGGGATGACGCCACGGAGCGAGCCGGCCGTGCTTCTCATCCGGCCGCGCCCGACGCAACACCTGCTCGCCGACCAGCGCCAACCAAACCAGCAACAGCGTCAGGCCGATTCCATTGCTGGCACCGACCAGCAGAGGGCCGGGCCGCAGTTCCTCCGGCAACAGCAAGCCGGCGCTGCCGATCGCTAAGGCGCTCCAGGCGAAGAGCGATACAACGGTCAAGGCTCGGCTCCACGTCCCCGCGGCGGCGAAGCACCAACTCCAAGCCAGAGCCATGCACAGATACAGTGTGCCGCCCCAGACGACGACGGCCCGATACGCCTGATGCTCGAACGTCCGATAAGCGGACAAGTCGCCGCTGTGGTCGGCCTGCACGGCGAGATCGAGGCCGCGCGTCACCCACAGCGCTTGCCCCCTCTGATCCGGCACGATGGCCAGCATCGTACACAATAGCACGACGGCGGCCGGCAAACGCGGCACCCACACCGTGCGCCATAATGCCAAGCCGGTCAGCACATCGACAAGAGCGGCCGCCTGCCACGGCAGCCAACCCAACCGCCACAACCACGGATGCGCCGCCAAGTAGCCGACGCGCTCGGCATCGCCGGCGGAAGTGCCGCCGGGAAGACCCGGCAGTAGGAATAATGCCGCGAAAATCAGGGCGACAACGTGAACGCCCAGGTTGACGAGGAGAACTTGCTCCAGAAACCGCGCCGCCAAGCGCGGCTCGTTTTTCGGCGGAACGCGCATCCGAGACTCCAAAGCAGCGGCGTGACGAATTGGCATCATGGTATCGCTTTTACCGCCGCTGCTGCCTATGAAAATCCGTCCGCGCCGCGGCATTCTCGTTCCCACGCTCCGCGTCGGAGCGAGAGGCAGCGAGACTTTTTTCGCCGCGCCGCGGCACACTTTCATCGCAAATCGTTCCTTTCTTGTTAGGATGGCGAAAGAGCATTCCGTTAGGAGAGGGGAGGCCGAGTCGTCATGCCTTGGACGGCGTTCCGTCCGCCGGTCACACCTTCAAGGGAGAAAGCCGATCATGAGTAATTACTTTGTGTCTTCCAGTCGTCGCGCTTTTCTGAGTACGCTGCGCTCGGCGCGGCCGCCTACACGACGCGCGGCCTGTTCGCCGAGGAACTGCAGCGCGTCCGCACACCGCCGCAAACCGAAGGACCATTCTATCCCGATAAACTGCCGCTCGACACCGACAACGATCTACTCGTCGTCAACGACGCCATCACGCCGGCCGTCGGCGAGATCACGCACTTGACCGGCCGTCTCCTCGATGCCCGCGGCAATCCGCTGCGCAACGCCGTCGTCGAAATCTGGCAGTGCGACGGCAAGGGCGTTTATCTTCACAGCGCCGACTCGCGGCGCAAAGCAGGACACCCGCGATAAGAATTTTCAAGGCTTCGGCCGTTTCCTGACCAGTTCGAGCGGCGAATACTATTTCCGCACCATCAAGCCGGTGCCCTATCCCGGCCGCACGCCGCACATTCACTTCAAGATCAAGAAGGGCGGCAAAGAATTGTTGACAACGCAGTGCTACATCAAGGGCGAGCGTCGCAACGAGCGCGACGGCATCTTTCGGTCCCTCCGCGATGCCAAGGGGCGCGAGGCCGTGTTGGTGGCGTTCACGCCGATCAAGGAGTCGCGCATCGGCGAGCTGGCCGCTCGTTTCGACATTGTTCTCGGCGTCACACCGGAGAGTTAGGACGGACCCTACCCGGCAGCTAACGCAGCCGGTTCGCCTGCCCTGGCGAACCGGCTGCGTTAGCTGCCGGGTGCAAGCCAGCCGCGCTCTCCTGCGAGTTGCGGCGAAAGTGGCGGTTGGATATGCTTGCGTCGTTGGGTCCGCTGCGTATAATTTCGGAGTGAAGGAATTGTCCCCGTAGCTCAATTGGATAGAGCGGCGGCCTCCGGAGCCGCAGGCTACAGGTTCGAATCCTGTCGGGGATATTCGACATTAGCCCGCGCGTTGGCTCGCTCTCCCATCTCCTCCATTTTTTTTTTCTCGGCCATTGTTCAGACGTTCCCGTTCTCGCGCAGCCTACGGCGGCGTCCCAACTCCTCGACCGAATCGCAAGTCTCACAAGGAGTTCCGATGAAGAGACGCCGGCAGGCAGCCGATATTCATTTGTGAAGCCGCCACGCGGCGTTCTCATATAGAGTCGTGGGACTCGGGGAAGAACGTCGCGGCGAATCGGCCGGAGGCGACCCAAATGATCGGCGAGGACGTGATGGTTCCCATCAGTGAAGCAGATCAACTGCGCCAACAACTGCTTCAAGCCCAGAAGCTCAGCAGCGTCGGCGCGCTGGCCAGCAGCGTGGCCCACGAATTCAACAACATCTTGACGACCATCATCAACTACGCGCGCCTGGCTCTGCGCCAACAGGACGAGGCGGGACGCAGCGAAGCGCTGGAGAAAATCCTCAAGGGCAGCCAGCGCGCGGCCACCATCATCAACAGCATGCTCGGCTTCGCCCGCAACACCTCGACGCAGCGGCAGATGACCGACCTCGTGGCACTGGTCGAGGAAACACTGATCCTGACCGAGAAGGATCTGAGCAAGCACCGCATCCACGTCGAGAAGAAGTATCATGGCCGGCCGCGCGCCGCCGTGGTGCCGGCGCAAATCGAGCAGGTGCTGCTCAATCTGATTATCAACGCCCGGCAGGCGATGCCGCGCGGCGGACAACTACGCATCGAGGTCCGCGACAACGTCCGCACGCAGATGGTCGAGTTGAGTGTCGCCGACAGCGGCATCGGTATTCCGCCGGATCGTCTGCGCTTGATTTTCGAGCCGTTCTACACGACCAAGGAGCCAGACGCCAACGGCCACGGCGGCACCGGCTTGGGCCTGAGCGTGTGCCGGCAAATCATCGAGCAGCATCAGGGCCGCATCCGCGTGGAGAGCGTAGTCGGCAAAGGCTCCACGTTCATCATCAAGCTGCCGGTAGTGGCCCACGAACTGCCCGCGCCGGAAAAGAACTAACCACAGAGTCACAGAGAACACAGAGAAAAAACTCAGAAAAGAAAAAGAAAAAGATGATAGAGATTTCTATTATCTATTTTTTGTCTTCTCTGTGTTCTCTGTGACTCTGTGGTTAGTTGTCTTCTTCCAGGGCGATACCGACTTGGCCGACGCGCGGCAGCAGTTGACGGCGACACTCCGGGCAGGCAATCGCACCCCAGGCGCGAAGGATGGCCAGACGATCCGGCGCTTGCCATTTCTCGACGCGCGGCAGCGAGGGCAGGAAATCGCCGAAAGCGTAACGGAACCAGCGTTCCATGCGTAGAGCCAGCATGTCGAGCGGGCCGGCGGAGCGGAAACGCTGTTCGCCGATTACCAAGTCGTTGTAGCGCCAGCGCGCGTTGACCTCGACGACGCGCGGCGTCTCGCTAAACAGCACTCCTTGCAGAACGACGCCGCGGACGCAGAAAAAAATGTGCGCCGGCTCCGGCTCGGTGACGCCGGGCGCGGCTACGAGCCATCCCGGCTCGATCTGCCACAACAGCAAATCGGGGAAACGGCCGAGCAGATCGCCGCGGCGCGGATCGGCGGCGAGATCGAAGACGGTCAGCGGATCGCCGCAGCGATCCCACGGCTGCGATGGCCGCAACGACCACAACAAGCGCAGCCCCGCGAGATTGGCAATGTTCTCGGTGCCCAGGACACGGCCCAGCGTCGGCGCGTTCTGGCCGGCATCGAGCAGATTGCGAACCTCGAAACCGGCCTCGAAGGCGCGATCGCAGAGCAGAACGCGCAGCCGAATCAGATTGCCGGGCGTCCACCAACTCGACTCCCAGCCGGCCAGCAGATGCTCGGCAAAGCGCAGCGAGAAGCGGCCCTCGAAGCAGCGTGCCAGCAGATCGACGACCAACGGCACCGGATCGGCGCCGCGCGCGACGGCATCCTCGACCAGCAGCCGGCGCAGAGCGGCCAAATGACCGGGCGGAGCAGTGCCCAGAGCCAAAGCGTTTTCGATGCGTTTCACCAAGTCGGGCAGCAACGGCGCACGCAACGGTTCGTAACCGTCCGCACCACTCATTTCCGCTAGTCCGGCGAGAAAAGACGAATCGTCAAGACGATAGCCGTCCGCGAAGAGGCGAGGAGCCAACATCGTCCAAGCATAATTGCGCGCCCGCATGCCGGCCGGCACGCGCGGCCGCCACAGCCAACTCGTCAGCAGATGAACCACCAGAGCCAACGAGAGAACGACGAGGACGGGCGGCAGCGGCGCGATGCCGAAATTGGGGGGACAAACGCCAACATCAAGGACAACAGGACCAACGGGCCGACGAAGACGAACATGGCTCCGCGGCGCGTCCACAACTGTCCCAATTCGCGGCCCCGGTATATCCGCTTTTCGGGAGTGACAATCTCCAGTGAAGTGTGCAGACCGTTATCCGACACCTCGACGCGATAGCCGCCGGCGGACAATCGGCCGCGATAGCGATTGAGGCGCAAGGGCGGCACTTCGCGCGGCACCGGGACCAAGCCGTAACACCACGGACAGCAAGCGGCGTGCTGTTCGGCGGCCTCCTCGGTCAGAGTGCGGCGAGCCTCGTCGTCGGCGATGCCTTGCGACAACAGTAAGCGGTGAAACCGTCGCGGACTCTCCTCGGCATCGAGCCGTTGCAGCAGCGTTCGGCAGCGGTCGAGCAGTTCCGGGTCCGGCCGTTCGCGGTAAAAATCAACCCATTCTTCGATCATCGACCACGGTTCGCGCACGCGGCGGCCGTCCAGAACGAGGCGATGCTCGTTCCACAGATGCTCGATCATATCCGGTCGCCGCAGCTGCGTCGAACAGCGCGGACAGTTCATACGCAGCCGGTCTTCCAGCTTTTCGCACAGCGCATCGAGGAGGGCGCTGGGGCCGACGTACAACTCGAAACGGCGCAGCCGTTCGATCGATTTCGATTTGCCCAGGCCGCTGATGAGGGTTTGCAGTAGTTCCTCGGCCAGCGGGCTGTCCACGCCGACGGTGCGCAACACGGCGGCGAGGGCGGCGAACTGCGACTCGATCGGCAAACGACGATCGAGCAGCAGACCGCGCAGCGGCGGCATCAGCACGGCGTCGATCGGTTGCGGCTGATTGGCGAGGACGGCCAGCGAGAGCCGCCGTGCGAGGATCTCCTCATCCGATGCCAGCGTCAGAGCGAGGCCGGTAGCTTCGCCGCGACCGATGAGGGCGCCGAGCGCCTCGATGGTGTCCGTCAGCCGTTCGGCGACGACGCGCGTCAGCAGTTGGCCGAGCGTCCGGGCCAGGAAAATGTCGGCGCGCCGTCCGTTGTTCTCGACGGCGATGGCCGACAACGTGCGCCACGCCTCCGCGTCCGGCCGGTCGAGGACGAGGGCGTCGAGTAAGGCGGCGAAGGTGTCATTGAACGAGCGGCGGACGCCGCGGAACTGGTAGATGCCGTGGACTTGGCGCAGATGCGTATCGAAGGCGCCCGACTCCAGCACGGCGCGGCACTCCGGACAGACGAGCAGCGCTTCAGGCGGGACGGCGGCGGCCGTCGATCCGACGAGGGGTGCTGGCGAGGTGTCGCCGTCCGGCATGATCGCTTCCGCAAAGAATCACACAGACACGCAGGCGATCCAGGATACGTTGCAGCATAACCGCCCTCGCATTGCCGTGCAATCCACCACCATCCTCTTACTTGGCGTCGGCCATCACTTCGAGTTGCACCAGGCTGCGCGTCTGCTCCTTCTCCAGATATTCGCGGCCTTTTTTGACGTTGACGTGATCCCACGGCAGCACTTCCGTCATCTGCCGCGCCCGCTGCGAGTACCACGCTGTATCGATGCCGAGATCGGCGAACGTCTGCCACCACAATTGCGGTTGGAAGCATTCGCGCCAGCCGTCCAGGCGGGCGCCGCGCCGCCAGGCTTCTTCGAGCGCCACAGCCACACGGCGATCACCGCGCGTCAGAATGCCTTCGAGCAAACTGCATTCGACATCGTGTTGCTTGACCTTCACCGAGCGCAGCCTGACACGCTTGCGGAGATAATCGCCGGCCCAGCGCAAATACTCGCGCGTCTGCATGCCGTTCCACTGATACGGCGTGTGCGGTTTGGGTACGAAGTTCGACACCGATGCCGTCACTTCCTTGTAGCGGCCGGTCACTTCCTTGCCGATCCGCGCAATGTGTTCGGCCATGTCCACAATGCCATCGAGATCGACGACGCGCTCGCCGGGCAGACCGCACATGAAATATAATTTCACGCGCTGCCAACCGTTCTTAAACGCCTCACGGCAGCCCTCGTAAAGATCGTCATTCTTGATCTTCTTGCGGATCTGTTCGCGCATGTCGTCGCGGGCCACTTCGGGAGCGAGCGTCAGACCGCTCTTGCGGGCGTCCTTCATCAACTTCGGCACCGAGCGCAGCTGATTGTTGACGCGCAGGCTCGGCAGCGACACGTTGACGCCCAGCGGCGCGAACACTTCCGCCATGCGCTTTACCAGTTCTTCAAAGTAGGGATAATCGCTGGTGCTGAGACTGAGCAGACTGATTTCGTCGTAGCCTGTGTTGCGATAGCTTTCCAGAGCGGCCTGCACGATGGTTTCGACGGAGCGCACTGCGCAGCGGACGTTTGATGACGGTCGATTGACAGAAACGACACTGCCAGGGACAGCCGCGCATGATCTCGATGGCGATGCGATCGTGCGGCGTCTGCACGAACGAGACGATAGGCCGCGCCGGCAGCGGAATATCATCGAAATCCTGCGCGATGGTGCAAGCCAAGACTTGTGTCGGCACATCGGCGCGCGTGCGGTGCATGGCCGCCAGCGTGCCATCGGCGTGATACTCCGGCTCGTAGAACATCGGCGCATACGCCCAAGTCGTGTTGCCAACGAGATTGGCGATCATGTCAACGCGCGACAGACCGCCGCGTTCCTTGAGGCTCATCCAACGGTCCATCAGCCACGGCAGACTTTCCTCGCCGTCGCCGATGACGAAAAGGTCGATGAAGGGAGCGAGCAGTTCCGGGTTCTGCGCGCCGGGGCCGCCAGCAATGACTAGCGGATGATCCAGCGTGCGATCTTGGCTGTGCAGCGGCACTCCGCCCAGATCGAGCATGGTCAAAATGTTCGTGTAGCAAACCTCGTATTGGAGGCTGAAGCCGAGCAGATCGAATTGATGTAGCGGCGTGTACGTCTCCAAGCTGTACAGCGGCAGCTCGGCGCGGCGCAGTTCGGACTCGAAGTCGAGCCAGGGTGTGAAGGCGCGTTCGCAGGCCCACTGCGGATCGTCGTTCATAATGCTGTACAGCACTTGCAAACCGTGATGACTGGTGCCCAGCGCGTAGGTGTCGGGGAAAGTCAGGCACAGTTTGCCGCGGACCTGCCGATGGTCCTTGACCACACTGTTCAACTCGCCGCCGATGTACGAGGCCGGCGTCTGCACGCGCGGCAGCAAACGCTCGATGGCTTCCCTTAACGCTGTGTTCATCATGGCAAATCTCCTTTGTGTCAGGCTTCCCGTTTAGCCGCGCGCCGTAGGCGAGCGCGCTCGCCTACGGCGCGCGGCTAAACGGGAGACAAGGTTATGATTATGCCAGAAAGATGCGCGGTGTACTGCCCCGATTTGTCCGAGGTCGCGCGGAGAAGAAAATCGAGTGGGCTGTTCTTGTCACTTCTTGCCCGCCGACGACTGGGCCAGCGTGACTCCCTGCGCGAGAGCGTAATTGCCCAACGACGTATTGTACAGCGGATTGGCCTGGATGGCGGCCCACAATGCGAACACCTGAGCGTCCAGCGAGGATTCACTGTCGCTCTTGCCGTTGTTACTGGAAGCGAGCTTGAGATACGTCACCAACAAAAAGCCATCCAACTCCAACTGGAACAGCGACGAGAAAAGATTGGACGAAGCGTTCAAGGCTGTCGTCGTCGCGGGAGGATCAGCGGGATGCGGCGATGGCGATGGCAGCGGGCTAGTGGCGCCGCCCACGTCGGCGTAGCCGGCGCTGACCGGCCCCTTGTAGGCGACGATGTGATACTCGTAGTTGGTGCCCGGAGAGACATTGGTATCGCGCCAACTTGTCGAGCCGGACGGCAGGAATACCTGGAGCGTGAAAGGACTGCCATTGGTTGAGCGGTAGATTTGATAGCCGTCGGCGAGCGAGCCGGCGTTGTCCGTCCAACTCAGATCGATCTCGCTGGAGGTGGCGTGAGGGATACTGGGATTGGTCGGCGACGGAGGAAGCGGAGGGATAGTCACGGCGAAAGCGGCCGTGTTGGCCGAGCTGCCCGCCGAGTTGAAAGCGCGGACACGGTAATAGTAAGTGCCGCCGGGCGCCAAACCGTTGGCCGTGTCCGTGAAACTGCTTATCGATGCCGGCAGCGCCTCGGTAATCAGGTTCTGCGTAAAGCCGGCATCCGTGGCGCGATCGAGATAGAAGCCGGTTTGATTGGTCGAGTTATTGGTCCAGTTGAGGACGACCGAGTTAGCCGAGGCCGGCGCGGCGCTGGGGCCGGACGGCATGGCCGGCGCCTGGGCGTCGTTGGTCGAAAACGTCCAGTTCAAAATATCCTGCGTCGCCGTGTCGCCGCCGGTGCCGCCGGTGAAGCCGACATACGCCGTGTCACCGCCCACGGTGCTGGGAATGTCGAGGGTGTAATTCTGCGTCGCCGAGGCGCCGGTTTTGGTGTCCGTGATGACGACCGTTAGCGTCGTGCCGTCGTAGCTCATGTTGACCGAAAAAACGTCGTCGCTGTGCAGATTGATGCCGCTGCCATTGAGATTGATGGAGCCTACGTCGGTCGGCGCGGCGCCGTCGGTGTACAGGCCGGTCGAATCGTTGCCTTCACCTTCGTTGCTGTAAAGATCGAACTTGATGGCCACGCTCTGAGGAATGCCGCCGCTGCCGGCTGTGCTGTCCGGCCCATAGCCGAGTCCGCCGCCCGAAAGGCCGAGCGCCGAAGGGCCGACGCCCTGGAGAGTGAAGGTGAAACCGTCCGCCTGGGGAGCGCCGCCCTTGATTTGGAAGGTGAACTGCGTGTGGAAGGCATCAATGTCCACGGGGTTGTTGGAAAAGACGCTGCCGGCCTCGTTGGCTCCGCCGTCGGTCAGCTGGGAACTTTTGCCGTTGATGGCCGCCGAGCCGTTGTAAGTGAGCGCGGCGGACGAGTTAGCGAAGCCGCTGCTGAAATCGATAGTTACGCCCAGCGTCGCGGACGTGGTAGCGGTGACGATGTTGGAGTACGCCGAGTCCCCGATGCTGTTCAAGCCGCGGATGCGGAACGAATAGGCAACCCCCGGCGTCAGTCCGCCAATGGCCAGAGACGTGGCCCCTTGCGGCGCCGTCGTCACCTGCGTGAAGTGAACGCCGTCGGTCGATTCCTCAATCAGATAGGCGGAGGCGATGTTGGGCCGCTCGCTGGGATCTTGCCATGTCAAGTTGATGGAGGTGCCGGACAAGGAGGTTGCCGACAGAATCGGCGCCTGGGAGACGGCGTTGGCTGCCGCCAAGCCGTAAGCGACGAGACTGTTAGCCGTGCCGACGAAGACCATGCCGTTGGCCACCGTCGGCACGGCGAATTTGGTGGATGAGCCGAGGCTATCGGCTGCTTGGCCGCTGTTCCACAATTCATCGCCGAGATTGCTGGGATCGTAGGCCGTCAACTCGTTGCTTTGCCGATTCATCAGCCAGAGGATCGCGTTCGACTTGCCATTGGCGGAGATGATCGGCGAGCCAGGTTCAAAACCGAACTCGTTGCTCGTCTGCGAAACCACCGACAGCGTGCCATCGCTGTTGATGGTGAACGCCTTGGCCACATCGTTGTAACCGCCGACCGTGTAAAGCTCGCCGTTGAAATAGGCCGGCGTACTGAGGATGCCGTTGAGCAGGGCCGGCGGTGTATTGTTGCCGCTGCCGTTGGGGACGGAGTTGAGGACGTTATCGTTGTTGGGATCGAACTCGCCCATGCTTTTGCGGTCAATCAGGTAGAGCTTGCCCTCCTTGCCGCCGGCGACGAGCAGATTGGCGTGTCCCGGTATCCCGGCCGAGGCCGGCAGCAGCTGCGGGGCTGAGGTCAGATCCAAGTTCTGGTAGTCCAGCGATACTTCGTTGTAGGGAACGAAGTAATCGACGATCTTGAATCCCCAGCCATTGGTATTCTGGTTTTGCGGCGTGCTGTTGGGATCGGCGACGACCTTGACGACGGCGTCGGGGTAGTTGCCGTCGTTGGGAAAGCCTGCGCCATTAAGGGTGATCGGTAGTGCGCGTCCGTTGGCGGTCTCGAAGTAGAAGGCGCTGCCGTCCGGCTCAAAGCTGAGTCCGCCGCCCGCCAGCCAGATACCATCGCCGCCGCCATTGGGACTGGCATTGAGTACGCCGGAGAGTTGCCAGCCGTTGCCCGTCAGATTGGAGACGTTCCAGGCGGCGACCCAGCCAAAGTAGGGAGGGGTGTCGCCGTGCGATCCCCAGGCGGCATAAAGAGTGCCATTGACCAGGCGGAGGGCGGAGCGTTGATTCTCGTGCAAGGCGTTGAACTGCACGACCGGCTGGCCGCTGCCGTTGTAGGGATCGGTGATGCTGGCTTCTCCGTCCCCATAGACATAAATCGGCGTGTTATCTTGCTCCACAACCGAGGAGTCGAAGGTATCGTCGCCGGTCGTGTCGCCGATCAGGTAGGGGGCAACTACATCGCTGCCGTCTGCGATGTTGATGGCATGCAACCGCTGCACGTAGTGGGCGACGCCGCCGACCGTCTCCTTGGTGGCGGCGATCACGTACATCGTATTGGTGTTCGGATCGATAACCGGCGTGCCGGTAATGCCGATGACGGGAGCGAGGTCGGGCGAGCCGGTGGTGTCCAGATACGGCACCGGCGTCACCGAATCGGCGCCCGGCAGCGCGTCGTTGGGATCGTTGGCGTCGAGAAAGCTGCGATGCCAGAGAATGGCGCCTTGGCTGGAGTTGCCGGCATCAATGGCGTAGAGGCTGTCGTTCTCGGTGGCGACAAAGACGACGTTGTGAACGCCGGCTGCGCCGGACGTAGTGTAGGGACCGTTGCTGATGGCGACGCCGGTATCGACGAGCGGCTGAGTGTAGACTTGACCATCGAGCGGAGTGCTGAACAACTTGCCGAACGATCCGGAGGAGACGTTAGCCGGCGTCAACTGCGTCTCGTTGGCGTTGACGTCGCTATTGCCGATACCGTATCCGTAGGTCAAGACGTTGACCGAAAGCAGCAAACGCGATTCGAGTTCTTCGAGGGCGGGGCGCAGGCGCGCGACGGGTCGGCGGCGGAGTTCGCGCCGTTTCAATATGGAGAAGGGGCACCACATCATTCGTACTCTCCTCGACGGTCCACGCCGGCAAACCGCGATCATTCCACATCGCTTTGATGGCGACGCGGGACCGATGGGGAGTTTCGATCTTGCGGATGAGCCTCTGTCAGAAGAAAGCAAGGGTCATGCCGAATTACTTTTTCAACTCAATTTTTCGTAAAGGACGTGGAAAGGAGAAATAATCGCCGTTTGGGAGCTTGGAGAGAAACGCGGCGCCGCGTTGAGTCGCCGACAAGGTTTCTGATTCTTTACAGTCTTAATTAAAGGATGTACGGAATCGACAACATTGATCGCGCACTGTCACGGCGTTGACAGTGTGAGACGTTCCCGGAAGGTTGTGGCGGCACGTTTTCAACGTGCCGGCAAAGGAAAACACAGGCTGATCGGCACGTTGAAAACGTGCCGCCACAACCTTCCGGCACAGTCTCTCAGAATTGTTCCGCGTTCGGATCGGCTGGCAGCAGTTCCGGCACCTTCGCCTTGCGATGACTGCGGGCTTTTTTCGGCTGGCTCTGTGTCGCATGGCAGGAACTGTTGCACGTCTTTGCCGTCGCCAGCACTGCATCCAATTCCTCAGCCGGCGGCAAATGCAGATATACATCGTCGCCCTCGACCTTGACCGGAAAGACGCGCAGCGAATACTCCTCGCCGCTGAGGCACGCGCCCGTCTCCAGCGAATACGTCTTCTTGTGGACCGGACAAGCGACCTTCGCTTTACCGTTGTCATCACCGATCAGGCCGCGCGACAGCACGAACTCGCGGCGGTGCGGACACATATTTTGCGTCGCATACCATTCGCCGCGGCTGGCGAAATGAAACACCGCGATCTGCGTTCCGCCGTGTTTGATCGTCGCCCCGCCGTCGTGCGGGAAATCCCATACTTTGCCGACGTGAACCCAACTAGTAGGGTGGGTCGAGCTTGCGAGACCCACCGGCGGTGTGGTGGAGTCGTGGTGGGTCTCGCTGCGCTCGACCCACCCTACGCTTTCATCCTTGCGCAGCGTTAGCTCGTCCACCGGAATGAACGACGTACTCCAATCCGCTGGACGCCGCTGCTGGCGCTGCGACACGAACTCGATGGTCGGCTCCGTCTCGTCGCTGTTGACAAATTGCTTGAAAAGCCGGCGCTTTTGCGGATCGTTGACGACTTCCTTCCATTCGCATTTGTAGCTATCGACGAGGAATTGTATCTGCTTTTCCAACTCGTCGCCGATGCCGAGGCAATCGTCGATAATGATCTCACGGAGGCGCTCGATGCCGCCCTCCATCTTCTCCAGCCAAACGGAAGTGCGCGTCAGGCGGTCGGCGGTTCGGATGTAGTACATCAGGAAGCGATCGATGTAGCGGATACAGGTTTCCTCATCCAGATCGGCGGCGAGCAAGTCGGCGTGGCGCGGCTTGGCGCCGCCGTTGCCGCAGACGTAGAGATTCCAACCTTTCTCCGTGGCGATGATGCCGAAGTCCTTGCTCTGCGCCTCGGCACATTCGCGGATACAGCCGGACACCGCCGCCTTGACCTTGTGCGGCGAACGGATGCCCTTGTATCGGTTCTCGACGCGGATGGCGAAGCCGACCGAATCCTGCACGCCATAGCGGCACCATGTTGTACCCACGCAGCTTTTGACCGTCCGCAGCGCCTTGCCGTAAGCGTGGCCGCTCTCAAAACCGGCTTCGATCAACTCCTCCCAGATGTCCGGCAATTGATGCACCACGGCGCCGAACAGGTCGATGCGCTGACCGCCGGTAATTTTCGTGTACAGGCCATATTTCTTCGCCACCTGGCCTAGCACGATGAGCTTCTCCGGCGTGATCTCGCCGCCCGGCACGCGCGGTATCACCGAATAACTGCCGCCGCGCTGGATATTTGCCAAAAAGCGGTCGTTTGTGTCCTGAATAGTTGTATGTTCGACGATGTTCTCGTTCCACAAGCTGGCGAGGATGGAGGCAACGGCCGGCTTGCAAATCTCGCAGCCGTGGCCGTGGCCGTGAGCGCGGATCAGTTCGTCGAACGAGCGGATGCCCTTGATCTTGACAATCTCGAACAGTTCTTGGCGCGAACAGGCGAAATGTTCGCACAGAGCATTGCTGACTTTTTTGCCGGACGCTTTGATGGCGGCCTTGAACAGATCGGTCACCAGCGGTAGACAACCGCCGCAGCCGGTGCCGGCCTTGGTGCAGAGCTTGATTTCTTCAACCAACGTCAAGTTTTTGTCGCGGATGGCGTCGCAAATCTGTCCTTTACTGACGTTGTTGCACGAACAGATTTGCGTGTCGTTGGCGATGCCGGTGAGCGTGGCGCCGGCGCTTTTGCCGTCACTCTTGCCCCATAGCAGTTCGCTCGGCGGCATAGGCAACGGTTCATCGCTCTTGGCCAACATCGACAATTGGCCGTACTCCGAGGCGTCGCCGACCAGGATTCCGCCCAAGAGCCGCCGGCCGTCCAGACTGAACAACAGCTTCTTGTACGAACCCTTGAACGGATCCTCGACGGTGATCGGGCGGGCCGTCTTGTCGTCGGCGAAGCAGTTGCCGAAGCTGGCCACGTCCACGCCCATCAATTTCAGTTTGGTGGACAGGTCCGCTCCCGTGAAGATGCGTTCCTGTCCGGTCAGATTGGCGGCGACTAGCTCGGCCATCTCGTAACCCGGCGCGACGAGTCCGTAAATCATGCCGTTGAATAAAGCGACTTCACCGATAGCGAAAATGTTTGAATCGGATGTGCGCAGATGGTCGTCCACCACAATGCCGCCGCGCGGGCCGACCGTCAGGCCGCAGGCGCGGGCCAACTCGTCGCGCGGCTTGATGCCGGCGGAGACGACGATCATCTTCACGTCCAACTCGCCGCCGTCGGCGAACGACATGCCCTCGACCTTGCCGTTGCCGAGAATCTCCTTGGTGTTCTTGTTGAGATGGACCTGGACGCCCAAGGCGTTGATCTTGCCGACAAGGACGCGCGAGCCGGCGTCGTCGATTTGTCGCGGCATCAGACGCGGGGCGAACTCGACGACGTGCGTTTGCAAACCGAGATCGTAAGCCGCCTTGGCCGCTTCAAGACCGAGCAAACCGCCGCCGATTACCGCGGCTTTGCCAACCGTGCCGCCGTAGGCGATGATGCGCTCCAGATCCTCGATGGTGCGATAGACGAAGACGCCTTGTTTGTCGATGCCCGGCAGCGGCGGCACAAACGGCGCCGAGCCGGTCGCCAGCACCACGAAATCGTAAGGCTCTTCTCGACCGTGCCCGGAGCGTACCACGCGCGCCGCGCGATCAATCTCGGTGACACGATCGCCGATGTGCAGATGGATGCCGCGGTCGGCGTACCATTGTGGAGTCGCCAAGGCGAGTTTTTCGGCTTGGCGATGCCCAAAGTATTTCGTCAGATTGACGCGATCGTAAGCGGGCCTCGGCTCCTCGGCGAAGGTCACGATGCGGAAACGCCGCTCGGCGTCGAAGTCGAGCAGACGCTCGCAGAAGCGATGCCCGACCATGCCGTTGCCGATGACCACCACTGTCTTCGGTCGTTTGCGGACCACGAGCAGCCTCTTCCCGATAGTACGCGGACACTTCTCTGAAGAGCGGGGTGAAGCAAATCCAGTACCGAGGAGGAATACGCGGAAAGCGCGGTTCGCTAACCGATTGGCGCGAAACGAGATAGGTGTACGAGAAAGTCGAGCGCCCGTGGACGACGAGAGGAGATCGCGGTGGACCTTCGGGCAAGAAATGCCTAAAGGAGAGGCAAAACCAAAGGGAAGGCGAGCGGGGTCGCGTTAGCGCCCCGAGCGAGTAATCACTCGGGGCGCTAACGCGACCCCGCTCGCCGCACCTATTCAGCGTCGATAAATCGGGCTGACGGCTCCGGTACGCTGCAAGCCCGCACCGTCGAGCGTCTGCGTGAAGAGATCAAACGATTGATAGCTCAGATTCTTGCGCGTGAAGGTCTCGGCGGCCCGCGTTTCCGGCATGGCAACGAGACGCGGATTTTCCAGCTTCATCTTCATTTGCAGCTTCATTTCCGGCCAATCGAAGACGATTTCGCGCGGAATAATCGCATCCTTGGGACCAAGCCGCTGCACACTGCGGATGTTGGCGATGCAAATGACTTTGCCCTGCGCGTTCTTAAGAACATGGGCGATCACCTGCGGTTGCGGCGGTTGCGCTTGGTGGAAGGCGAAGACGGTGACTCTTTGTATCGGCTCATTTCGCGGCGAACGCGCCTGCTCCGTCATCTCGATCGCCTTGTGACCCCTTTTGTCGTCCACAACCTTTATGTCGTACTGCTTGACCGGGTCGTAGTGAGCGAGACCAAGGGCGTTGACCACCATATCCGGCTGGAAGGGGAATGGAATGTTGGTACCGCGGGCCAGATCGTCGTAGGAGCAGTGGAACAGGTAAGGGGGTTTGTTCTCGCGGATCCAGTACCAAAATTCCTTGTCGTTGGAGCCGATGTCCACGGCCGGACTGCCGAGGACGACGCCCGATAGAAGGAAATTGCGCGGCGTCTGGCAGATCATCTTGCCGCCGACGCCGATCTTTTGCCCATCGGCGTTGACATCAATGGTGACATTGGTGCAGGAGATAGCCTGTCCCGGCTCGATGCCTTTAGCGTTGTTATTGAGGTACTCGACCAAGTTCGTCGCCGTGGGCGTCGTGGTGTTCACGGCGATCCCGTCGCCGCCGCCATCGCGGCGATGCGGCGCGATGTTGCAACCGATGACGAGTAGCAGAACGACTAAACCGGCAGCGGCGATGATTGAACGCATGCACGTCCCCTTATTTTTGCCCGCGGAAGGCTACTCCCAACCGAGAGCCTGGAACACGTCATCCTGAACCGTTGCCAGTTCCTCATCCGTGAGGCCCGGATTGACCACCGCATGGCGTGCGCCGCTCCGGGTGCAGCGCATCCACAGTACTTCTTGGCCGCCATCTTGCTGCGTCTGCTCGATGCGGAGCCGTCGCCGCCGCATCAAGAGCAGAGCGACGACGTAGCGAAAGCGAACGCGGCTCGGCTCCGGCTGATCCTCTAGACGCTGAAAGCACTCCATCAGCATCTCATCGTCGATGGGCTGGCGTCGCTTGTCTTGGGGCGCAGCGAGGCGGCCCATCCAGAAGCTGAACGCGCCTTGCGGAGCGCCCTGCCACGCTTCGACGCTGAAATCCTTGCGGACAAACTTGCCGCCCTCTTCGAGGAGGACGCCGTAGTAGCGTTCGCCGGGCCGCAGTTCGCGCCCGCTGGCGCAGCACCGCCGCGTGTTGGGTTGGATCTGATAATCGATCACGTCCCTGTCCTCCTGACCGCGAGGCCGCACTTAATCGTATCGGCGCCGGTCAAGTCCGAGCAAGAGACACGGGCGAGAACACCTCATTTTACCCATCATTAGGGCGCCGGTTCTAGGGACTAAGCGGGATTTATCGTATATTTGGCGAGCGGGGTCGCGTCAGCGTTGCGGTTGCGGCGCCGGTGGCAGCGACACGCCGGTCGGCAGCCAGCGTTTCAATTCTCCTTCCACTTCGCGCGGCGTCTCCACGCCCCAACCGAGATACTCGCCGCGGATGATGTTATAGCCATCGAGCAAGATGATCTTGGGCGTGGAAGTGACGCCGAAGCTGCCGCGCAAGCCGCCGCCGCTCAGCACGGGGAATGTCAGTTTCAGTTCGGCGTGTTGGCGACGAGCCAGATCGGCATTATCCGATATACTCATGCCGGCCACGATGAGCCGGCGCGGATAGCGGGCCAGCAGTTGTTGAGCATAGCCCAGCACGGTCGCCGCCGTCGGCGACGCCGGGTGATAGAACACCAGTAGCACCGGCTTGCCCATCCAGTGGCGCAGCTGCGCCGAGCCTCCGCCGGTGAAATTAGTGGCGAGGAAGTCCGGCGCTCGTTGGCCGATGCGCCGCGCCGGTGGCGATTGGCCGGATATCGTGTACCGGCTCAGGCGGCGTCTCGCCGCGCTGCGCCGCCTCGACGCGACGCTTGACCTGCAAAAGAGCCGCCCGATACGGCGTTTCCGGCTGGCTTTCCAAATAGAGATCGATCTTGCGCCGCAGCGCGGTCAGGTGCGGGCCATAGTGCGCCGGCTGCGCCAAGAACGGTTTCAAGCTGTCGCGGAAGGTCAGTGCCTGCTCAACCTCCTGTCGCCGACCCTCGCCGGCCTGGCCCGATAACTGGAACGAACTTTCCATGTCGAGGCGCAGCAGACTCCGCTGCGTAGCCTCGCGGTGGGCCGGCTCACGCTGGAGAATCTCTCGTTCGACGCGGTAAGCCAGACCCAAGTGAGGCATCAACCAGACGTTCTCCACGCGCCGCCAAGCCGTGCGATCGCCGCGCGGATGATCCCAAT
Organism: uncultured Planctomycetota bacterium; assembly: GCA_963835245.1. Taxonomy (GTDB): domain Bacteria; phylum Planctomycetota; class Planctomycetia; order Gemmatales; family Gemmataceae; genus JAJPHU01. Next base: position 1,809,269 of record CAWIEZ010000004.1, on the reverse strand, counting down.
CATCGGATTTTTGTTCGCCGACCAGCTTGATACAGCGATTGCCGGAAATCATCTCGGCGCCGACGGCTCGCCACGTCAACGGCGGACGATCGCCCTCGATGCGCCGTCCACTCCTGCCCCATGCTAAGGCGTCCGCCCGGCAAAGCGACGAAGACGCCGCACTCCAGCGTCGGCGCGCCGTCCAGCGGCGGCAGCAAGTTGACATCCGCATCGGCGGTGAGTTTACCCTGAAGATCGACGTGGGCGCGTTCGAGACGAACGGACATGGGAGAAACATCGCCGCTGACGGCCGCTTGGCCGGGCGGAACCGGCATTCCGCTGATCGCGGGACGGTGCTTGAGGAGCGTCAGTACGGCGATGTCGGCGCCTTGCGACGGCGTGTTAAGAACGAGGATGCGCGTTTCCAGCCGGTAAGAGCGGTTGAACTGCACACGTCCGCCGCGGCTTTCCTCCGTGAAGGCGCCGCGATAGACGAGTTCCTGAGCGCGGTGCAGGCGCGGCACGAGCAGCCAATCGCCGCTGGATGATGGGATGACGCGGATCGGCGCCATGCCGGGCGGCAAGGTCGGCCGGGTCATGGTCTGTCCCGGTAGGAGGATGCAGCCGAGCAGATACAAAGTCGCTGCCATCGAGTCCCCGATGGGTAAAAGGATAGAATGCGTCAACCGCGCCGCGTGGCAACCTCTCCGTCGCGGCGGCGGATTATAACAAGGCGCGGAGAGCGGACAAGCGAGCTTTTATCGATCGCCCTCTTGTTTAGCCGCGACCCGAAGGGGAGCGTGTTGGCCAGCGCGCTCCCTTTCGGGTCGCGGCTAAACAGTTTCGTAAACGGCGCAAACGCGGGCAAAGGATTGACGCCGGAGGACGGGGTATACAGGATAAGAGCGGCCCGATGGCGGACGCGGCGAAGGTTGATTCGACTTCATTCTTTGCGGAGGGTTTCGTGGTTAGTCTTTTCCTGACTTTGCTGGTGGTGTTCGTCGTCCTGAGCTTGCTCCTCGCGGCGTGGACGTTGTTTTTTCAAGGTTACATTTACAACGAGCCGGTCGAGGCCATCTACTGGCGCGCTCCCGCCGCCGCCGCCGCTCTGACATTGTTTTTGGGTCTATGGATTTTTTTCGATTATGGCAGCATCCAGGATCGCAACGATCAAGAAGGACGCTATCGCCCTCTGCATGAACTCAACTCGCATGAGACGGAAACGTATGAAAACATCTCGATAATCAACCAAGACCGCAAGGAAGAGCATTACGTGCGGCAAGGGAACAAGTATCGGGATCGGCGCGGGAAAGAACTGCCGCAGCGGCCGCTCGAAATCATCGCCAGCCACAAGGAGGGCGATGCGCATGTTTTCACGCCGGTCCAGAAGGACGGACGCCGCGTCTATGCCGAGAAGGACAATCCCTCGCGTTACATGGAGGAAACGTCGATCGGACAGATCAGCATCTTTCACTTCGGTTGGCTGGTGATGGGCCTACTATTGAATTTCGGTTTCTTGATTGTATGGTTTTTGTGTTTGTGGCTGCTGATGCGATTTCAGTGGTCGCACGCGCTGGGACTGGCCTTCGTCGCCTGGCTCATCAGCCTCTTCGTGCTGCCGATGATTCTGACGCAAGCCGAGAAGGTGCGTAAGGAACGCCTTCCTCCGCCGACGCAGACGGCGAACGAGACGCCGATCCTCCGCCACGAGGACGTTCAGAACGATCAGAGACCGGATGCGGCAGCGACAAGGCAGGTGCGACGACCATCACTAATCGCTCCTTTTCATCGACAATATAACGCATGACGAGAGGCGAGACGGTGATGATCCGAAGTTGCGCCGATCCAAGCGATAAATCACGCAGAAGATCGCCAAACTGAGGAAAGACGTGGAGGCGTTCATCGATTGTCTTCATGGCAGAGAGAACTTGGGCGTCGAGACCCCGTTCCTTCGCCCTGGTAACAAGTTTCCGGAACTCGTTGCGGACACGTTCCGAATAGACCACCTGGTAGCGAGGCGGATCGTTCGATGTATCACTCACGGGGGACGACTTCCTGTTCTAATTCGTGAATGAAATCTTTGAATTCCCGACCTCCCGTCGTCTGAATTTCCCGAATCTCGGCGAGGAGTTCCTCCTCGCTGTACTTACTGAATTCTTGGCGCGCCCATTCCAATACTTCCGGTGTCAGGTACTGCTGCTGTTCCAAACGGTAATGACAAACCACCCACTGCCGAAGTCCCTCTAGCTCCGGTGTGAGATTGAGCGGCGGCGTCCCGCCCCCCGCCTCCCCGAACGCCTCGTCGATTCGAGCATTGACATAAGCGACGAGAGCCTGCCGCTCGGCTGAATCGATCTGACCATTCTTGAGGCTGGCGGTCAGTCTGAAGCACCTGCGCGTCCAAATCGCGGGCAGGCACCTTCAGCTGCTTCCGCGCTTCGATCGGCGTACAACGCCTCAGCACATCAAGGAGTTCTTGACTCATGGCCCGATACCCCTTCCCTCTCGATGAAACGAATCTTCTCCTACTTGAGGTATTCTAGTCCCGCAATACCATCGGCAGCGAATAGGAAGAACCGTCATGTGCTGGCCAAAATGTGCATAATGTCGCCATCCTTGACGACGTAGGTTTTGCCTTCCAGACGATAGACGCCGTGGGTCTTGGCCTCTTTCATCGAGCCGACGCGCTGGAAATCCTCGTAGCCGACCACCTCGGCGCGAACGAAGCCGCGCGCCAGATCCGTGTGAATCTGGCTCGCGCCGATAACGGCGTCGGCGCCCGCCGGCATGCTCCACGCTCGGCACTCGTCCTCGCCGACGGTGAAAAAGACAATCTGCCCCATTGACGCGAACACCTTGCGCAACATCTTCTCGCGGACAAATCCCGTCAGTCCCAGATCGTTCATGAACATCTGCCGATCTTCCTCCGGCAACTCGTGCAGTTCCATCTCCAGCTTGGCCGGCGCTTGCAGAGCGTTCGCCGCCAGTGCCAGCAGTTCGGCCGGCAGCGGTTGATTGAGCCGATCGTCGCCGAGGTTGACCAGCACTTGTTCCGGCTTGAGCGTCAACAACTGAAAACTGCGGATAGCCTTCTCTTCATCTTCTCTGAGTCCGAGCGTGGCCGGCGACTGGTTGGCCTCAAAGGCGGCGGCGATACGCTCGAGCAGAGCGAGTTCCTGCTCATCGGCCTCTTTCTGCTTGGCCGGACGCGGCTTGCGGAGTTGATCGTCGCAGCTTGCCGATGCGATTGCCGACGATCTCCAGATCGGCGAACATCAATTCTTCGCGGAAACGCCGCAATTGGCCGGCGAGGTCCGGCTCGTTGAAGGCGTTGAGGACGACGAGCAGTCCACCGGATTCGCGGAGGATGCCGAGCCGGCGCGGATTGTCGCGCCGCTCGGTCGCCAACAGTCCCGGCGTATCGAGAAATTCAATCGTGGCCGGCGTCGTTTTGCGCGGCAGAAACTTCGCCGACAACCAGTCGAGGCGCGGATCGGGGATTTTGCGCGATGCCGGTCTGTCCCGTCTGGCTCTTGGACGGGTCCGGTTTCACGCCGGTCAGCCATTGAAACACGCCGCTTTTGCCCGAACCGGAAAATCCAACGATGCCAACTTTCATCTCATTCGTCCGTAGTGCTTAATTTGTAGTCCGTAGCTCATGGACACGAAAGACGTTATCCTGGATTATCAAAGGAATCGACTTTGCCCACTGTACCACCATCCCGCGATTCTGGCTACGGACTACGAACTACGGACTACGGTTAAAAGAAATGTGTGACGAATGGATGCCGCGTCTGGAGTTGCCGATCAGCTTCGAGCAGTTCCAGCAGTTGCCGCGCAATGCGGCGTACAAGTACGAGTATTTCCACGAAGCGGCCTGGCTGAATCCTCGGCCGCGCTACTATCACGCGCTGCTCGATCTGGAGCCGTGGGCCGAGCGTCCGCTGCAAGGCATCCACCGCAAGGCCAAGCTGCGTGCGGTGCGGCCGACCGACTGGCAGGAATTGGCGCCGCTGTTTTCCGCGGCGTTCCAGCGCCAGCAACCGTTCTGCGGCCTAGACGACGAGCGCGGCCTCGCGGCGGCGCAAGAGCCTGGAACACACCCGCAGCGGCGGCGATGGTCCATGGATCGAACAAGCCAGCTTCGTCGCCACGCAGGGCGACGCCGATACCGAAGTCGGCGCCATCTTGGTGACGCTGCTGCCCGACAGCGATCCCAGCAGCTGGCACAGCTATCACTGGAAGGAGCCGCCGCCGCCGGACGCGCTGGCGCGTTGCCTTGGCCGGCCGCATTTGACGTGGATCTTCGTCAACCCGTTCGAGGCCGGCCAAGGTATCGGCACCTTGCTGTTGAACGCCGCCGTCCGCGCGCTGCTAGGACTGGGGTACAAACAATTGGCCAGCACGTTTCTCATCGGCAACGATTCGAGCATGCTGTGGCACTGGCGCAGCGGGTTTCCGTCTGCTGGCCTATCCGGGATCGTGGCGGCGACGGTTCGACGAGATGGAGGAGACAACATAGAGCTAGCGGATAACCCTGCTGAGCGGGGGGCGTCAGCCCCCTGAGCGAAGCCTCAGGGGGCTGACGCCCCCCGCTCAGGTTCAACTTGTCTGTTTTCCGAAAAAATGGGCAATCTGGATCGAATGCGCCTGACTCAAGCTCTGTTTTTTTCCCGTAATCATTTTAAGAGAGCAACATTTCAACAGAAGTTGCTGCTACCCTTGAGTTGAATCGGGGGCCGCGATCAAGTCTTGGGGAGTTCCCGAGCCGAACAACGCGGACAGTTCCTCCACGTCGTTTCAATGCACTTCACTCTGCTTTCGGGGCTGCTTATGTTTACCGCGTCGCGTCTCGTTAAGGCTTGTTATTTCCTCGGCTTGTCTGTTGCCCTGTTCCTTCTCTTGCGGCCAAATCTGTCCCACGGACAGGGGCAGCGTATGATGGGCATGGGCGGCGGTATGATGGGCATGGGCATGGGCGGCATGGGAATGGGCATGAACGGCGGCATGGGTATGGGCATGGGCATGGGCATGGGAATGAACGGCGGCATGGGTATGGGCATGGGCATGAACGGTGGTATGGGCATGGGCATGAACGGTGGTATGGGCATGGGTATGGGCATGAACGGCGGCATGGGTATGGGTATGAATGGCGGCATGGGTATGGGCATGAACGGCATGGGTATGGGCATGGGCATGAACGGTATGGGTATGAACGGTATGGGTATGGGCATGAATGGCGGCAATGGCGCGGGCATGAACGGCGGCATGACTCCCTTACAGCTGCAATTGTATGCAACCTTCGGTGCCGTGCCGGTGAATAGCATTGGAAATGGCATGGGAAACGGCATGGGAAACATGACGGGCTTCGCCGGTAAGAACCCCATCGGATTCAACGGGGGAAATGGACTATGAATGGCCTCATCCGCTTAGTGGAGTTGGCACGGGCGGCACGCTAGAGCGCTTTTCGGAATTATCTCGCGGTTAGCGACGCTTCGCAGAAGCGTCGGCAGGACAAGACGCTTCTGCGAAGCGTCGCTAACCGCCCGCAGCGCCAACCATCTCCTCCACGGCCACTTTCAGCGACATTTCCACCAGCGACCATCCTTGTCGGCTTTTCCGCCTGCGCGCTCCCTGCGGTCATTGCCGTGAAATGTTATCTTCCGCGCCGTCCATGCGGCCTTGTTACGCGAGACTGGAGAAGCTAAGTTGAATTTTCCGTCTCAGGCACCTGTGCCCGGACGCTCCAAATGTCGCGGACAACAGCGACGTGGACGGAAGCCGTCATCTTTTGCGAGGAGAATCCATGAAACGCAGCTTGCTGAGTCGTGCTGCCGCTGGCCGCTCTAACGCTCGGCCTGTTCGGTCGTGCCGAATCGCCGATGAGCCATTCGGGCGATTCCGAGAAAAAGTTCGAGGACTTCGAAAAGCTCGTCAAGGGCGCCAAGCAATACGATGGTCTATTTCGGTTGTATCACAAGGACGAACACCTGTACGCGGAGATTCGGCAGGATCAACTGGAGAAGCCGTTTCTCTGTCCCATCGCCATCGCGCGCGGCGCCGGACTGGGCGGCTACACGCTCAACTTCGACGAGCAATGGGTGTTGATCTTCAAGCGCATCGGCGACAGAGAGCATCCGGGCGACAAGGTGCATTTGATTCGCCGTAACGTCCACTTCCGGGCCAAGCCCGGCTCGCCGACCGCGCACGCCGTCGAAACCACCTACACCGATTCCGTCTTGATGGCTCTGCGCATCAAAGCCATCAATCACAGCCGCAATTCGCTGCTGTTGGATTTCAATGACATCTTCATGACCAATTTCGCGCAGATGAATCTCGGCTCGTTCGACGCCGACCGCAGTACCTGGCATAAGATCAAGGTGTTCCCCCACAACATCGAGTTGGAGGTCGCCGCCACCTTCGACGGCAGCCGTCGCTTCTCTTTCTTCGGCGACGACAGCGTCATCGACGATCGCGGCAAGACGATCGTGATTCATTACGGCTTGTGCCAACTGCCCGACCACGGCTATCAGCCGCGCCTCGCTGACGACCGCGTCGGCTACTTCCTCAGCGCCGTCAAGGATTTCAGTTCCGATAACGAAGACACCGCTTTTTTGCGTTACGTCAACCGTTGGCGGCTGGAGCGCGTCGAGCCGATCGATCCCAAACATCCCAATAAGCTATCGCCGCCGAAAAAGAAGATCGTCTTCTGGATCGAGAAATCGGTGCCGGACGAGTATCGGGCGGCGGTGCGCGAAGGCATCCTCGAATGGAACAAAGCGTTCGAGAAGATCGGCTTCCGCGACGCCATCGAAGTGCGTCAGCAGGAGGACGAGGACTTCGATCCGGAGGACATCAACTACAACACGTTCCGTTGGATCACGACGGATCAAGGCTTCGCGATGGGTCCGTCGCGAGCCAATCCGCTGACCGGCGAGATTATCGACGCCGACATTATCTTCGATGCCAGCATGGTGCGTTTCTGGCGCGAGGACGCCAAGCTGTTCTGGCGGCGAAGCCGCTCCCGCCAGCTTGATCCAGGCCGCGCGCCAGGGCTGGGGTCTGTTCGATCCGCTGGCCCCCGATCGGCAAAGGCAGGAGGCCAGCACGGGATGGAACGAACCGGCGAAGGCGGAGCAGAATCGGCAGCGGGCGCGTCTGATGGCGGCGCGGCGCGGACTCTGCCAGTGCGGCGCCCACATGCGCTACGAGTTGAGCATGGCCTCGATGGCCCTGGCCGCCAAGGGCGACGTCAAGCCCGGCGAGAAGCTGCCCGATGAAATGATTCAGCAAGCTGTCAAGGAAACGACCATGCACGAGGTCGGCCATACGCTCGGCCTGCGGCACAACTTCAAGGCCAGCACCATGCTCAAGAACGAGCAATTGCACGATACCAGCATCACGCGCAAAAAGGGATTAGTCGGCTCCGTCATGGATTATACGCCGATTAATCTCGCCCCCAAGGGCGTCAAACAGGGCGATTATTACAGCACGACGATCGGACCCTACGACTATTGGGCCATCGCCTACGCTTACAAGCCGTTGTCCGGCGGCACCGAGGGGGAGTTGGAGAAGCTGCACGCGCTGGCCAAGGAAAGCGCCAAGCATGGCCACGACTATGCCACGGACGAAGATATGCTCAGCACGTCCGATCCGTTGGTCAACCAATGGGATCTCGGCGCCGATCCGATGAAGTTCGCTCAGGAGCGCCTCCTCTTGGCCGAGGAGTTGCTCAAGGGGCTGGAAGATCGCGTGGTGGACAAGGGCGAAGGTTATCAGCGCGCCCGATTGGCCTTCCACGTGCTGCTTTTGCAATACGGCAACGCCGCCGCTCTCGCCGCCAACTTCCTCGGCGGCGAATACATGCACCGCGATCATCGCGGTGATCCCGACGCCCGCGATCCGTTTGTACCCGTCCAGGCCGACAAACAGCGCGAGGCGCTGTTGTTCTTACAAGAACACATCCTATCGGAGAAGCACTTCCAGCTTTTCGCCGCGCTTGCTGCGCCATCTCGCCGCCAACCGCTGGCTGCACTGGGGCAACGAGATGAATGCGTGGGGATCGGTCGATTTTCCGCTGCACGAACGCATTCTCAAAATTCAGCGCATCGTGCTGCATCAGGTGTTCGACGCCGACGTGCTGGCGCGCGTTCAGAACAACGCTTTGAAAGCCGACAAGGATGAAAAACCGTTGACCATCGCCGAGATGTTCCGTTGCCTGACGGACGGTATTTGGAACGACAGCGCGGACAAGGACGGTAAGGAAGGCAAGCGACAAGTATCGTCGTCGGTGATTCGCCGCAATTTGCAGCGCGAACACTTGAAGAATCTGTTCGCGCTGGTGTTGGGCGGCCGCAGTTCTGTGCCGCCGGATGCGCGCAGCTTAGCCCGCATGCACCTGCGCGACATCAACAAGCGGATCGATGCGATCGTCAAGAACAAACAAATCGTTGTGGACGATACCACCCGCGCCCACTTGGAAGAGAGCCGCGAACGCATCGTCAAGGTACTCAACGCCTCGATGCGGATTAATGAGCCGTAGATTTCGTATACGGCGAACCGGCAGCGTCAGCTGCCGGGTGGTGTTTGCTCTACCCGGCAGCTAACGCTGCCGGTTCGCCGTACTAAATTTGCGGGGGCGGCAGTTGGCCGCGAAGACGTTCGAGTTCCTGTCGAAGTTGTACCACTTCCGCCTCGGCGCGGCGGCGCGCTTCGGCTTCCTGAGCGAGTTGCTCTTCAGCGCGTTGGTATTCCATCTCCGCTTGCAGGCGCCTCTGATGCTCCTCAGGAGGAGTCGGCAGCCATTGACGAGTTGCCGGATCGTATAAACGCAAGAAACCGTCGCCCGGCTCCAAGTGCAGACCCAGCATTTCACTGGGTATCCGTCCGTCCACGGGAGCGATCGCCTGATATTCGCCTTCGAGCAAACGATAGCCCTGGAGCGGCGGCTCCATGTATTCCTCATAGGGATCGTAGAGGAAATATTCCTTCACGCCCAAGGGATCGCAATAAATGGCCATCTTGTCGTCGATGTCTTCCTCGCGCGTGGAATCGGACGTTAGTTCGATGACCACGTCCGGCACTTTGCCCCCTTCTTCCCAGACGAGATAGCGCCGCCGTTCCGGGTCGGTGTGTTTGGGGACGCCGTGGACGACGAACACGTCGGGCGAGAGGTGTTTCAAACGATCGCCGGGAACGTAATAGAGGAACATATTGCCGGCGATGAACACCTGCGATTCGCGTTCGTACCACAGGCGCAGCATGTACACGAGATAGGCCAAGTTATCGGCGTGCAGCGGCGTTTCGCCCATCGGTCGTCCATCCGAATCGGGATAGAATTTTTTCGAGATCGTCCGCGCCGGAGGAACCGTCGCTTTCGTCGTCGTCTTTTTTTTCACGCCAACTTGCATCGCTTACCTCCTGCCTCTCTCCAACCGCGACCGTCACCTCTTATTCTATTGGCGTATCGGCCATTTCGAGAAAGGTGCCGCCGTTTTCGACAAGATCCTCGCCGACGGCGCAGGTCCACAGGATGCGCACGACGAACTCCCATGTGGTCTTGCCGTCCGCGGCGGGGATGGCGATGCGGACTTTTTGACCGAGAAACCGGCGTGTGCCGATGAGGCGGATGCCGGTGGCGGAGAGATCGCGGCTGAGCAAGGTGAATTGACGGCCATCTCCGGTCGTCACTTTGACCGGCTGCACGAAATCGATGCGGTCCTCTTCACGGCGTTCGACGCCGGCGGCGTTGCGGTGTTGGCGGATTATCTGACGGACGATCTTCTGAACGCCGAGTTGTTGCGATTGCTCCTGACGGACGCGGTCGCTGACGGGCACACTGTAGTAATAGCGGCCTTTGCGATAGGCAAGGGCGGGCCGGGCCACCGCCAACACGTCCTTCCACAACGATTCGCAGACGCCCGCGCCGTTGAGTACGGTGCGTACCTGGCGCGGCAGAATGTAACCCTGGCGCTGCGCTTGCCGGATGACAAGCTCCGCGACGCCCTGAAGATTCGTCGAGATCATGGGGGTGCGACCTTTGTTGGAAATGCTCCGTCTCCCACTGCGCTGGAGGAGAGCGAGGCGACGAAATAGCGTGGGAACTGTCCCGCGCCCAAGTGTAGCATTTTTTCCCCGACGGGGACGGGGGAGGATCAGGGACGGCCTCGGCGCATGTGGTCGGCCTGTTGGAGAGCGAGTTGCACCGCCTCGGTTTCGCTGGCGGCCAACGCCTCGATGCGTCGTGTCAGACCCGGCCGATCGCGCGGCAACCAGCAGGTGAAGCGCGCTCGGCCATCCGGCAGCGAATCCATGTGAAAACTGAGGACGCCCAGTTCCTTCATGCGGGCATGCATCGCCGTCCAGTCGGTCGCCGTCTCGACGGGCCGGACGGCCACGCCGAGCTGTTCCGGCGACGGCAGCGTCAACAGCGGCGGCCGAGCCGGCTTCGGTTCCTCCGGCGCTGTGCGCGGACGAGCGGTTGCGGTCGGGCTGGCGCAGCCGCTCGCGGCGCGGAGTACGTCGGGGCGGGCGGCGCGGACTGCGGAGGGGAAATGAATATCGGCGAACCGCCGACAAAGGGTGGAGGACACCCCTGCGGGCCTCACGGATAGGCACCGCTGCGCGTCGGCACGGCGAAGCCGCACAACGAGGCCAGAAGCCACAGGGCAACCCAGCGATGCGCTTCCTTGCGCATGGATAATCCCTCTGCAACGACGTGAGTACGAGTCTGTCAAAGCCGTCCGTCACGAAGCCGAGGCGATATAACAGAGGGCCAACAACGCGAAAAGATCAACTTCACAAACCAGGCACTCTGCACAATTTACACACCAAGCGGACAGATTTACAAACCTCACTTTCTCGTTGACGATGCCATCCTCTCGCACATAGATAAACAGCTTGCCGCCTTGACGGCGGAACGCGCGGCTGGCGCCGCGGGTTTCTTGCTCCATCGTCAACGAGATCCGCACATGCTTCCCCTCCTCCACGCCGCCGCCGACGACATCCGCCAAGGCCGACTCTCTCCCGTCAATCTAGTCCAAGCGTGTTTCGAGCGCATTGATCGCTACGAGGATCGCGTCCGCGCTTGGGTATTACTTGATCGGGAAGGGGCACTGGCTCGCGCGAGGAGTGTGCGCGCGAGATCGAGCGCGGCGGTTGGCGTGGCCCGCTGCACGGCATTCCCGTAGCCGTCAAGGACATCTTCGACGTTTTCGATTGGCCGACCGCGGCCGGCTCGCGCTTATGGAAAAACAGTATCGCCCGCCAGGACGCCGTAGCGGTTCAGCGTCTGCGTCAGGCCGGCGCGGTATTTCTGGGCAAGACGGTGACGACGCAATACGCCAGTTTCGATCCGCCGCCGACGCGCAATCCGTGGAATCTGGCGCGGACGCCGGGCGGATCGAGCAGCGGCTCGGCGGCGGCGTTGGCATGCGGCATGTGTTTGGGCGCTCTGGGATCGCAGACCGGCGGCTCGATCACGCGACCCGCCTCCTACTGCGGCGTCGCCGGCTGCAAACCGACCTTTGGCCGCGTTAGTTGCGAGGGTGTTGTGCCGCTGGCGCCGTCGCTGGATCACATCGGCCCCCTGGCGCGCTGCGTGCGCGATCTGGCCCTTATGATGCGTGTCCTTGCCGATCCAGGAAGGCCGGCCCACGGCGGCGGTTTTTTGCAAGACTATGTGGCCGTCCTGGACAGTCCGCGTTTCGCCCCTCCGTTGACGCCGCGCTTGGGCCGGCTGCGCGGTCTTTTTGACCATCGAGCCGAGCCGTCCGTCGCCGAGATGATGCGGCAAGTCGGTGCGCGGCTGGAACAGAAGGGCGCGACCATTTTCGATGTGCCGGAGCCGGCAGCGTTTGCCGAAGTGCTGCCGCGCCATCGCACGATCATGGCCGTAGAAGCAGCGGCGTATCATCAAGATCGGCTGCGGCGGCACCCGGACGATTATGACCCCTGGATTCGCACGCTGTTGGAGGAAGGCTTGAACTGCCCCGCTCCGGAATACGCGCGCTGCCAAGTGCATCAGAAACTTTTACGATCCGAAATGCTTTCTTGTTTCGACGGCGTGGATGCGTTGCTGACGCCGGCAACGACGGATTCGGCCCCGGACGCCGGCAGCACCGGCGATCCCGCCTTTAACGCGCCGTGGAGTTATATCGGCTTGCCGACGATTTCCTTCCCGGTGGGACGGGCGGCTGATGGAATGCCGCTGGCTGTGCAACTGGTTGCCCCTCCTTGGCAGGAGAGCATCCTGTTCGCGGTCGCCGGCTGGTGCGAGGACGCCCTCGCCGTCACGCTCGGCGAACCTCCGCTTGGAGCGTGAAACGGCTTGAGGCATGATCGCATAAAGTTCGCGCCAAGTAGAGAAGCGTATTGGCAAGAGAGCAAGGGGGCACGGCAGCATAACCGTAAACCCTTAATCGCTGCTCGCGGAGTGCCCCCTGTCGGAGTCGAACCGACAACCTACTGATTAAGAGTCAGTTGCTCTGCCAATTGAGCTAAAGGGGCAAGTATCCTCTATTCTAAGGATTGCGTCCTTTTTCGCCGCTTGGAGGGGCCGGGCGTCTGTTCCACCCACGCGTCGCCAACCCTGTCCGAGCTTCATCCTACCGCGCGCACCAAACCCGTCAAGTCTGCCAAGAGTAGTGTCCTAAATGGCCCATCCCGCAACGCCAACGAGGACGCCCTCGTTCGCGCTGCGGGATGGTATCCAGACAGAATGGATTAACGACTGACTGTCTGCACCGGCAGATCGTTGAACTCCACCGTGATCTGTTTACCGGCTTCCACGAGTACACGCTTCTTGGCGGTGCGCGTTTCACCGTCGCGGACCACCTCGGCCTTGAGCGTGTAATAGTAGCGCTGGCCGGCGTTCAGAGCCGGCGTGTCGAACGAGCGCGTCGTCGAGGTTAGCGGACAGGGTACGTCATCGACGTACAGACGCGCATCGGCGGGGAGTTTGACCGTCACCCTCGCCGTATCCTTGCCTTCGTTCATCAGCTTGGTGAAATCGGCCGAGGATGTTTCTCCCGCCCGCACCTTGACCTGCTTGAAGTAGGCGACCGTCTTGCCGCCACGGACCACCTGGGCCTTGATGGTGTAGGTGTAGGAGTATCCCGGCTCCAGTTCCGGCGTGCGGAAGGTTTCCTCGTTGGCCGTGCGGGGGATGGCGCGGCCTTCGACCGACAGTTGCACGTTGGCGGGCGCCGTCAAGACGACGGCGGCGGCGTTGCCCAGAGCGGCGGACTTTTTCTCGTCTTTCTTCGGCGCGGCCGGCAAGACCTGCTGCGCCGGCGTCGGAACAACTGCCACCGGCGCCGCAGCGACGATCATCCCACCGTAACAGCCATAGCAACCATAGCAGCCGCCGCAGCATCCATAGCAGCCATAACAGCCACCCCAGCAGCCGTAACAACCGCCGCAGCAACCGTAGCAACCGTAGCAACCGCCCCAGCAACCGTAGCAGCCGCCGCAGCAACCATAGCAGCCATAACAGCCGCCCCAGCAGCCGTAACAACCGCCGCAGCAACCGTAGCAACCGCCCCAGCAGCCGTAACAACCGCCACAACAGCCGTGACAACCACCGCAGCAACCGTGGCCGAACCACTCCGGCGCGGCGCCGCCCGTCGTCAACATCGTGGCCAAAACGATACTGTACATGCCCCGGAACCTCCTCACTGAAATGTTCGTGTGACCCCCCCAGCCACCCGGGGAGGTAAAATGCGCGGTTCAGGCAAAATCAACCGCCTCTGATTAGACGATAAAGAGCGACAGGCCGCTCGTCAAAGATAATTTAGGAAATTTCGGCATACTGGTTAAGATTTAGCGGCATTTTCGGCGCAAACGGACCGCTACGGGCTTGCCCTCGGTAAAGGTGGGGTTTTGTGGAGCAAAAGCGACGCCGAGCGAGGTTTTTTTTCTCCCCTCGCTTGACAAGCGGCGGAGAAGTATAATCCGAAAGATGCCGCCGCTTGCGGCTTAGCGCTTCGTTCCACGCGGCGGCCGATCTCGTTCCGGGAGGAATCGCGAGAACATGTCACGCCGTAACTTGTATTGGTTATTGGGCATCGTCGCCGTCTCTTTGCTCGGCATCACCGTCTCCTACAGTGCCCCCACCCGCGAAAAGGACAAGGACTACGAACTGGTCCGTCTGGTGGTGGACGTACTCCACGAGGTGCGCGAACGCTACGTCGTGGACATCGATCCGGAGCGCGAACGCAAACTCGTCGAAGACATGATCAACGGCGGACTCGAACGGCTCGATACGCACTCGGCGTACATCACGCCGCGCGAGTACAAGCAGTTCGAGAAGCAGAGCGAAGGCAAGTTCGGCGGCGTCGGCATTCAGGTCGGCTTGGATCGACTGACGCGCCAGCTGACGGTCATCAGTCCGATGCCCGGCACGCCCGCCTACGAGGCCGGCGTCTTGGCCGGCGATCTCATCGTCAAGATCGACGGCAAATCGACGGAGAACATGCGCATGAACGAAGCCGTCGATATGATCCAGGGCGATCCCGGTCAAAAAGTATCGCTAACGGTACTCCATGAGGGAGCTAAGGAGCCGGTGGAATTGGCCATCACGCGGGCCATCATCGAGGTGCCCAGCGTACTCGGCGATAAACGCAAGGCTGATAATCTCCGCGCTTGGGATTTCATGCTCGACAAGGAGAGCAAGATCGGCTACGTGCGGCTGACTAATTTCAGCAAGACGGCGAGCAAGGAACTGCGCGAGGCCGTCGAGGAGTTGCAGCGCGAAGGGGTGCGCGGCCTGATCCTTGACTTACGCAACAATCCGGGCGGTTTGCTCAAGGAGGCGCGCGAGGTCAGCGATCTGTTCCTGACCGGCGGACGCATCGTCAGCACCAAGGGACGCAATCACAAGGAAGAGATTTACGACGCCAAAGCGGAAGGAACGCTGTTGTTGCCGGCCGAGAAGTATCCGATGGTGGTACTGGTCAACAAGTACAGCGCCAGCGCCAGTGAGATCGTGGCGGCGGCCTTGCAGGATCATCAGCGCGCCGTCATCATCGGCGAGCGCACCTACGGCAAAGGCAGTGTGCAGAACATCATCGAGATGCACCAGGGCGGCGAACGCAGCGCTCTGAAACTGACGACGGCGAGCTACTGGCGGCCCAGCGGCAAGAACATTCACCGCTTCCCCGACAGCAAAGACAGCGACGATTGGGGCGTTCGACCCAACGACAGCGGTTACAAGCTGACGCCGCAATCGTTGACCGCTCTGGGCAAAGCCGGCGTCCCGGAGTCCGTCGTGGCCAAGCTGAAAACATTTCCCAACACGCGCTTCGCCCAGGAAAAAGACTATGTCGCGGCGCTAGAGAAGGTTCTCGGCAAAGAGGAGATGGACAAATACAAGAGCAAGCTCCTCGCTCATGCCGATCGCGGTTTCGAGGTGCCGATGAACGACGAGGAGCGTCTGGAATACATGATCTATCTCAGCGAGCGCGACGTGGTCCGCACCAAGGCCAAGCCGGCCGAGACGACCAAGAAGGACGGCAAGGAGAAGAAGAAACCGTTCGTCGATCGCGTGCTGGAGAAGGCGGTCGATTATCTGAAAAAAGAGATCGACAAAACCGGCGCCGCCGCGGTTCCTCTGCCGAGGGGAAATGCGTAAGAGGCACTAACAAAATGAACCGCCAAGACGCCAAGACGCCAAGAAGAAGAAAAAAGAGAGAGACAGCGCCTCGTTTATTCTCTCGCTTTCTCTCTTCTTCGTGTCGTTTTCTTCTCTTTCTGTCTTTCCTTGGCGTCTTGGCGGTTTAATTGGTTAGAGGTTCTTGACATGGAAGGTGTAATCGCGGAAGCGCTCCACCTCGCGGCCCGCGTCCTCCCAACCGAAACGATAGGAACCGACGTGCCACAAGCGGATGGTCGTATCGGCCATGACGCGGAAACCACACTGACGAGCGCGTTCGCAGAAGGAATAGTCTTCGCCCAAATACCACGCCTGCTCGCCCTCACCCGCGACTAAAGGACCGAAGTACGGTACCAGCGGCGCGTGGAAATGCCGATTGCAAATCGGCAGATGCAGCTGCCGTTGCATGGTTTCGTACAGCGTCCGCCGCGTGAGAGTGAAGCCGAAGCCGCAATAGCGGATCTCGAGCAGGCCGCCCTTGACACCGAACACGACTTGGCGTGTCTGAGGCAGGAAGGAACAAGCGAACTGGCGGCGTGATTTCTTGGGATAGATGCCGCACACCAACGGTAGATCGCGTTGCCGCAGTTTGTCCACGTCATCGGGATCGAAGAGAATGTCGGCGTCGATCCACAGGAGTTCGTCGAATCCGTGGGCGAGGGCGTCGCTGGCCATTTGATTGCGTGCGGCGTCGATGGCGGAGTAGCCGCGTACACGCTGGACGGCATAGCCGCGCCGCTCCAGTTCGCGCAGGGCATCATCGCAATCGGGCTCGATGGCGCCGGCGACGGGGACGAGAACAACACAATGAGATGGGAGAGACACGAGACGGCCTCCGGACAAGAGGGATCGGAAAGCGATGGCACGGATCCTAGTAGGTCATCTAGTTGATGTGGGCGGGTCTTTTCCCTTTCGGCAATCGTTGCATCGTCCCCCACTGTTGCTGCAACGATTGCGCATCAATCCAACGACATCGCCGCCCTGCGCAACCCCTTGCCCTGTCTCGCTCTCTTTCGTTGCAACCGCGCCCGTCCTTCGTTGCAACGTCGCGGTGCGGAAAAGACCCACCCCAATCAACGAGACCATCTACTGGCGTGGTTCCGGAAACGGCTGATGCCGGTTGTTCATTGCGGTTGAAGGCGCCTCAGTATTTAATAGATGGGAAGGGTACGGTCGGTGAGTTCGGATAGTGGAGGGCTCGAATAGAGGATCTCTCCGCTGAGGTTCTTTCCTCTTGCCCCGCGTGAGTTTGAGCCGGTCGAACCGGACCTTGGATGGCTCGGAAGAGGTAGAGTAGGCGGCCAAGCCCAGTTTGAGTTCTGCAGGTGGACCCAGGTGGGCTCCTATCCGGGTCCATTTCTCACCATCCGGACTCATGTAGAAATAGTAGCCGCCACCATGCCGTTCGAGCCGCAGATAGGCATAATCAGTCTTCTTTGGTAGGGGCCAGTTCTTCCATCCACGATCGTATATCGTGTGGGACTGTCCTAACCGCTCGCGATCCCATAGCATGTTGGGATTTCGTTTCTTGCAGGACCAACTTTTCATGACTGCAAAACCATCTTCTCCGATTCCTTTTCGCGATGTGGGTTGCCGTTGCGGACCGTTTCGCGATGCGCGTTCCAATTGCGACCATGGAAGCGTCGGCGCTACAGTATATCTGTCAAGTCCGATCCCGTGTTGCATTACACCATATTCCATGCGGTCGCAAATGAAACGACCTGTTTCAGTATATATCAGCAAGAAGCCCGCCGACACGAAGGAAGGTTGGTCCTTGACCGTTGATTGGGCAGAGGGACGGCAATCAATCTGCACGCGGACCTGCAAGTCGAAATTTCCCTTGAGGTCGCGGAGGATCCGTGGAGCGTTCACACGCTTGCGGATGGGGTCATAGTCGTGATCAGTGCCGGGCATTTCTATGATTAAGGTGCCGTCATGGCGTCTTATCTTACAGTCTCTACTTGGGTCCACGGGTTTGTTCCAGCCCGATACGAACGGTTCGGGGGCGGGAGCCGCCAGAACGGCACAACCCAGCAGCAACGCGGCGAAAGCAAAGAGAGAACGAACCATCGCAACTACCTCAGTAGAGATAAAGGGCAAATGAAAGTAGAAGAAAAAGGAGCGGGCAGGTGCGACTGACAATTCGCGTCCTTCTGCGACATTAGGGGCCCTCAAAGAGTTCCCCGTTAGGATCGTCATAGTCGGTGTAATCTTTTTCGGTCACATCAGCGTCATCCTGCCAGTAGCCACCGACGCCCTGATTGTCCGCTACGTTACCATCGATGGTGACACCGTCCAACGTCGTGGTCGAACCAGTAGCGAGGTACATTCCGCCACCGTTCTGTGCCGCGTTTTGCGGACCAACGTAGAGTCCTCCTTGTAACGTCAAGGTGCCAAGGGCATTATAAATGCCGCCGCCATTAGAGGAACCCGTTGTCGTGTTGAATTGAATTGTCCCTCCTGACACGGTCACAGTCCCCCCTCCTATAAACATTCCGCCGCCGCCGGATCCCGCTTTGTTACGGGAAATACGGGTATTCGTTAACGTCAAGCTCTGTAACGTCAAGCTGCCTGTGCTGACATAAATGCCACCACCCGCAGCAACGGAATCGATCGTGCTCGCTTGATTGCTTGAAATGTTGCCTTGCGACATCTTCATGGTTCCGCCTTCTATATAGACTCCGCCCCCTGCACCTGGTTTATAGACACTGCTACTTCCAAGCGCAGTGTTCTTGGAGATAGTGACGCGGTCTGTTAACGTCAGCTCTCCTTTAACGAGATAAATGCCGCCGCCGTAACCAGCGTTGTTGCCTGTAATCCCTGCGGACGACATATTGATAGCTCCGCTATTATAGACTCCACCGCCGAGTCCACTCTGGGCATTGTTCGCTGTGTTGCTATAGATCGCGACACCTTTCCCGATACTCACCTTACCCGTGTCGGAATTGCCCAAACCGCCACCGTTGGTAGCTTTGTTCAAGTATATCTGAGTACCACAACATGCGGAAAGGGTGCCGTCATTTGCGATCCCACCTCCGATACTACCGGAAATATTATTGGAGACGATGCAGGCAGATAAGATTAATGTGGCATCCTTTGTATTGTAAATGCCTCCGCCAGCATTTTGAGTCTGATTGCCGATAATGCTATCGTTCACTAGGGTAAGATCGCCAGAGTTATAAATACCTCCCTGAAGCACGTTGTTCTGAATGCCGAGGTTATTGATGGCACTAGTGCTTCCCTTATCAATTATGAATCCGGGGCCGGGACTCCCCGTAACAGCTACTACGCTCGCTCCAGGCCCGTTAATCGTGATATTATTTTCGAGGTTGGGAAGCGCAGCATCTAGTCCGATGTCTCCGCTCAACCCCGAATTGAAGGTAATTGTAGGCGAAGCCCGCATGGGGTTATTTGCCGTTTCGATGGCATCCCGCAGCGTAACCTCATTGGGAATGGCGCCGCCGTCGTCATCTTCGATCGTGGTAACACGCATCGAAGCCAGCCCCGCAATGATGTTCTCCGTTCCTCCCGGAAACAAGGCGAACGCAGGGGTGAGGCCGCCAGCGTCGATATCGCTGTCGTCGCCTTCAAATGTCGCCTCATCATAGCTGGGGATGGAAACCTGGACTTCAAACTGCGCGCCTTGATAGGGAACAGGGGTAACGAACTGGAAATCGCCGTCGGCATCGGTTATCGTGGTAGCCACCTGAGTCCACTGCCCCGCTTCGAGTTCCCAGAGGTAAACGGTGATCCCCGCGAAGCCTTGTTCACCATTGTTCATGCTGCCATCGCCGTTGTTATCCAGCCAGACCAGACCGTTGACGGTGGCCGTGTAGCTGCCGCTGCTGCTACCGCTACCGCTACCGCTGCCACTGCCGCTGCCGCTGCCGCTGACCATCGGATGCATCATACCAACCGACGTGTTTTCATGAGTCGTTGTCGCGCTGCTGCCGCTGCCCGAACTGCGGCCGGTCTGGGGCGTGGAATTGTTAAGAGCTTGATGGGGGGCATCATGGCCCGTTGTCGTCGCGCCGCTGCCGCTGCCCGAACCGCTGTTCGCTTGCGGCACCGTGGCGGCGGACGATGAATTAGAAGCGTTGGAAGTGATGCCGAAGAGATGGTCCACTTGCTGCTCGACGTAGGCCACGGTCTGAGTTATCTCTTGAGCTATAATCTGTGCGGCGCTGCGCACCTCGCTCTGGAAAGTCGCCAGCAGATGGAGCCCCTGATCCATCGCCGTCGAAACCATTTGCGGCATCACACCGGCATCGGCGGGCAAAGCCGGCGGCGAAGCCGAGGCCACCACCGCTTGCAGCGGCGGCGGCGCACCTACGGTCACAACCGAGGGCAAGTCGCGACCTTCCAAGCTTTCCAAACACGGTCTCACCGCCGCTTTGGGACAACGCGTCTCCGACCGTTCACGAAGTAATCCAACGCGAGTCAGAAGCCAACGCAACATGATGCACACTCCTTGTGGAAATGGTCGCTCGGCTGCCTCTGCGCTCGGTGGACAGGACAGAGCGGAGAAGAACGGAGGCGAAACCGAGGACCGCCTGAGCCTAATTCGCTCTGACCCCGGAACGTCAAGAAAAAATGGAATTTTTTCCAACGCGAAATAAATCACTGAAGGAGCGCATCAGCCGCCCCTCCAAAGCGTTTTGAGAATTTTATGGGTATAAATTATCCTTTTCTCGATTCCAAGGCCATTTTGTATGAAGACAACCATTGCCTGGCCGTGGCCAAGCCGGCGCCCTTGTTGACGCAGGGCGTGCCACCCGGCATCCCCACGCTGGAAGCGATGGTTAAGGCGTATCTTAAAGAACGCTATCACAAGCCCGGCAACGTCTATCTCGGCATTCCGCACCGGCTCGATCGGCCGGTCTCCGGCGTGGTCGTCTTCGCACGCAACACCAAGGCGGCGCGGCGATTGGCCGAACAGTTTCAGAATCGACAAGTGCGCAAGGTGTACTGGGCCATCGTCGAGCCGACTCTCGACGGCGAACTACCGCCCCTTGAGGGCGTCTGGGAGGATTGGTTGCTGAAAGTGAAGGAGGAAGCGCGCAGCGAGCGCGTGACGGCGGACACTCCGCAAGCGCGGCGGGCGCTCTTGCGCTATCGGCGTTTGCGGGAAAGTGATGAGGGAGCGCTCTTGGAGATCGAGCCGGAGACGGGACGGATGCACCAGATTCGCGTGCAGGCGGCCTGTCGCGGTTGGCCGGTGCGCGGCGATATTCTCTACGGCGCGCGGAGGCCGTTTGGTCCGCCGGCGGAACTGCCGCGCGATCGCCTCATCGCCCTGCACGCCCGCAGCCTGACGTTCCTGCATCCAATCCGCTACGAGCCGCTGACCGTGACGGCGCCGCTGCCGGAGACGTGGGGCGAATGGAAATTCACCACGGAAAACACGGAAAACACGGAAAAAAAATAAAGAAGAAACTTATTCTTTTTGATTTTTTTCCGTGTTTTCCGTGTTTTCCGTGGTGAATTCGGCCAACGACACCCAAATGTCGCCGAGCGGCTCCGGCTGTTCGGGAATGATGCGGCGCATTTTCGTCAGTTCGAGGATGGCGAGGAACAGACCGACGAGCCGGCCGCGTGTGTACGGCGGCGTGAACAGAGCGGAGAACGGTAGACGTTTCTCCGCTTGCAACCGTTGTAGCACCATCTCCATATAGACGTGCAACGGCGTTTCATCGATGGCGATGGTCTGCGCTTGCAGTGCCAGCGTCTCGCGCATGAGCCGGCCGAAGGCGCTGACGAGATCCCACAATTCGACGGGTTTCAAGGGCGGCGGCGCGGCGTTAGGGGCGGGCGGCGGCTGTCGCGACAAACGCTGACTTTGCTCTTCGGCGCGGGCTTCCAGCAGAGCGGCGGCGTCCTTGAATTTCTTGTACTGCACCAACTGCTTGACCAGTTCCAGACGCGGATCGTCGTGCGGCTCAGCCGACTCTTCCGGCCTCGGCAACAGCATGCGCGTTTTGATCTCCACCAGCGTCGCCGCCATGACGAGAAAATCGCCGGCCTGCTCCACGTCGATCCACTGCAAGGCGTCGAGGTATTCCTTGAACTGTTCGCAGACGCGCGCAATGGGGATGTCGCGGATGTCCACTTCGTCGCGCTTAACTAGGTAGAGCAACAAATCGAGCGGTCCGCGGAAGGTGTCGATGTTGACGAGATAGTCGCTGTGTTCGCCGGCCCTCATCACGGCAGCGTATCGCGGTGCGCGGCGGACTGTCCAGAGCAATCACCGGCCCACCGTGATGGGATGCGGAGTATCCGGCCTGTACAACCGGATGCCGGCGCGGCTGAACCCGCCGGCCGCCGCGTTTGGCTCCAGCGCCGCCGAGAACGTGCTTTTGACCTTTTTTCCTTTCGGAGGATTGGGCAAAATCCCAGACAGCAAGGAAGCGTTCACGGAAGGACGAAGTTGTCTCCCGCCCGTATCAAGGAGGATCTGGCGATGACGAGGAACGCGCTTTGGATTGCCGGCCTGATCGCCGCAATCGGCGGCATCCACCTGGCGACGCTGCGGGATGGGCAAGAATGGGGCGATGATTTCAGCCTCTACGTCGCCCACGCTCGCAACCTCGCCGAAGGACGACCCTACGCCGACACCGGCTACATTTACAATCCGGCCGATGCCATTTTGTCGCCGCGCACCTATCCGCCGATTTTTCCGCTTCTGCTTGTCCCCGTGTATCTCATCTTCGGAATGAATTTGATGGCCATGAAAGTGTTCGTGGTGCTGTTGTTCCTGGTTCTGCTGAGCGTATTGGCGTTCCTCTTGCAAAAGAGATTGCCGATCTCTTACGTTCTCGGTTGCCTAACGCTCTTCGCTCTGAATCCCTATGTGTGGCAGCAGAAGGATCGTCTCCTCTCGGAGACGCCGTTCATGTTGTTCGCCTACTTGGCCCTTATCCTGGCGGAGAAGGCGCAGGAAGAAGCTACGCCCCGACGCGCGCTGCTCTGGGGCCTTCTCGCCGGAACGGCCGCGTATCTGGCCTTCGGCACGCGGACGGTCGGCGTCGTGTTGGTTCCTAGTTTTCTCGTTTGCGATTGGCTGCGGCGGCGCCGATTGGGGATGGCTTCCTTGGCCATTGTGGCGGCGTTTCTCGCCGGCGTGACGGCGCAAAAGTGCTTGCTCGTCGTCGAAGGCAGCTATCTGGATCAACTCGTCTTCGATCTCGGACTGTTCGCGCGGGTCGCGCTGTCGCTGCCGCGAGCGCTGGGAGATTTCCTGGAGAACGGCCACAGTGACGCCGCGCGGCGAGCCTTGTACGTCTGCCTGATCGTTCCGGCCTCGTGGGCGTATCTGGTCCGGCTGCGCGGACGATGGACGGCCTGCGAATTGTTTGCCGTCTTCAACTGCATGCTCCTGGTGTTCTGGCCGGCCGCCGAGTACGAACGACGTTTTCTGCTGCCCATCCTGCCGCTGTTCTTCCTCTACGTCGCCGAAGGGCTGCATCGGCTCGAAACCACCTCGCTGCGGCGTCTGGAGAAGCCGGCGGCCGTGGTGTTGATGCTGGCGGTGCTGCTTTCCTACGCCGGCTGGTTTCGCCGCATGGACGCCGGCCCGATTCGCCACGGCGTCGGCTCGGCGGAGGCCGTCGCCCTGTTCGAGTGGGTCAAACAACAAACCGATCCGCGCGATGTCTTTCTGTTCCAGAAACCTAGGGCGTTCGCTCTGTACACCGGACGCCGTTCGCTGGCTCATCACAAGGCGGACGATCATCCGCGTCTGGCCCACACGCTCCACAGGCACGGCGCCACACACGTCGTCGTCTACCACACGTCGCCCTTTGGGATTTTTCAACGCAGCGGTCAACTCGTCGAGTCGTTCGTGGCGGACAATGCCGATAGCTTCGAGAAAGTCTACGAAAATGCCGGATTTCGCGTGTATCATCTCCGCGAGGGATCCCTGGCCTCGCGTTGACGGAGTGTGTCCATCGAATTAGCCGCATCCAAAGACACCTTGACGAGCCGCCCTCGAAAGCTTAAACTCAACCGTGGGTTGAGAGACTGCACGCGCTCTCGACTCAAGACGACCTTTTCCTTTCTGAGACCTCGCGGGGGTCCAAATAGCCCCCGCGAGGTTTTTTTACCGCTGTGGGTCGAGGCGATGTCCACGCCGTTCAACTTGCAGGGCCATCGCGGCGCCCGCGCCGTGCATCCGGAAAACACCCTGCCATCGTTCGAGGCCGCTCTCGATGCCGGCGTCACCAGCATCGAAACGGACGTGCATCTGACGCGCGACGGGCTTGCTGTCCTCTGTCACGATCCCCTCTTGGGCGATCCCCCCGGCACGCTCGTGAGCCAATTGACGCTGGCCGAACTGCGTCGCTATCGCGCCGACCATAATCCCGATCCGCACCGCTTCCCCGATCAGAACGCCGTCGTCACGCCGTTGGCCGCGCTGTTCGCCCAGAAACACGGACTCGATCCGTATGGCATTCCGACGCTGGAAGAGTTGTTGCGATTCACGGCGGATTATGCCGGCGAGTTGGGCGAGCGCCGGCAAGCCGGTGACACTTCGGCAGCGCGCGCGGCGCGTGCTGTTCGATCTCGAATTGAAGCGCGTGCCGTTTCATCCGGAGACGATTGGCGATCGCTTCGATGGCACGACGGCGGGCTTGCTGGAGGAACGCCTCGTCGAGGCGGTGCGGCGGGCGGACGTGACGGCGCGAACGACGGTGCGCAGCTTCGATCATCGCTGCGTTCGTCTGCTTCGACGGATGGAGCCGGGTTTGATCGGAGCAGTCCTCATTGCCGAAACGGCGCCGGCGGCGCCGGCGGAGCTGGTCGAACGCGCCGAAGCGCAGGTGTATTGTCCGGACTATCGGTTCCTCGATGCGGCGCTAGTGCGGCAGGTGCATGCGGCCGGGGCGCGCGTGCTGCCGTGGACGGTGAATCGACCGGAACACTGGCAACGGCTGCTCGATTGGGGCGTGGATGGTCTGACCACCGACGTGCCCGACCGCTTGGCGCGGTATCTGAGTGAATGCGGCATCGCCTTTTGAAAAAATCGTTTCGAGGCGACGCGCAAACAAACGGGGCGAATCCGCGGATTCGCCCCGTTGGCGTTGTTAGGGACGAGGATGCGATCGCAGTTTAGCGCTGGGCAACGCTGGCCGCAGGTGCGGTTAGTGTAACCGGCGTGAGTTCGCCGGCCTTCACCGCGATAACCTTCTCAAAGCGGACGGGTTTGCCGGCGCGGACGACCTCGGCCTTGAGGGTATAGTGATAAGCCTTGCCGGGGTTCAGGGCTGGCGTCTCAAAGACGCGGCTGCTTCCGGTCGAGGTGGTCGCCTCGTTGTCGAAGCGCAACTTGGCGTCGGCGGGCAACTCGACCACGATAGTGGCAGGCGCCGGTCCCGTTACTTCGCCACCCTTCTGTTTCGGCGAGGTTTTCAGCTTCTCGCCGCTGGTACCCTGCTGGGTGCCCGGCATGATGTGGCCGCCGTAGCAGCCGCCGCCATAGCCCATGCCGCCGCCATAGCCCATGCAGCCGCCGTAGCCGCCGCCATAGCCCATGCCCATGCAGCCGCCGCCATAGCCCATGCAGCCGCCATAGCCGCCGCCATAGCCCATGCCCATGCAGCCATAGCCATAGCCGCCGCCGTAGCAACCGCAGCAGCCACCGCCACCGCCATGACGACCGCCTCGACCGCCGCCGCCGCCGCCTTGGCAACCACAGCAGCCGCCGCCGCCGCCACGACGACCCAGATCCGGCAGATCCACACCCGTCGTCAATGCCGCCATCAGAACCACACTGTACATCGAACTTACCTCCCAAAGTTGGAACAACTCATACAGCCCCGCATGGAGAACTCCTCCACGCCTCAGGCTGTCCGTCTGAGCCTATCCAGAACAACGGTGGTCATGGACAAAAAAGAGAAAAGAAGGGTGCCACCGCATCCCCGCTGGGGAATCCAACGGTAGCCGAATTGCGCGTCCAAGCTTTTAGCCCTCCTTCCAAGCGAGGCAGGCGGTGCGATCCGCCCAACCACTACCACCGACAGTAGCGGTTGAGTTAAATAGTAAAGAAGGCTAAAAGAGGAGTCAACCGCAATTTGGGAAGTTTGAGAAGAATTGATAACTTTCTTAAAACCGGCAGAATCGTTATCCTGGATAACCTTCTTCGTTTAGCCGCGACCCGAAGGGGAGCGCGGGCCACGCGCTCCCCTTCGGGTCGCGGCTAAACGACTATGAGTTGCTCAACGATCCTTCGTCTTCGTCTTCTTGCGCGCCTCAAATTCCTTGATGTACTTTTCCGGCTCGTCGAGGAACGCATCGCGGCAGCCAGAGCAGCAAACGTAATAGGTCTTGCCCTTGTACGTCACCGGCATCGTGCCCAAGCCGCCGCTGACCACGCATTCGGGTTTGTCGTCATCGCCCGCGAACTCCACGCCTTCCTTGGTCGCGCCGACGCGGTAGATCTCCTTGAACGCGGTGCGCTCCGCCGCTTTCACCTCATAGCGATACACGTGGCGGTTGAAGTGCAGCAGAGCCACAACCAGCCGCTGCGTTTCTTTGTTCTTCTCGTCGCTGCGTTCCAGGATCAGACGTTTTTTGTCCAAGGCGCCTTCAAAGACGAGTTTTTCCTTGGCCGGCGTCGTGGCTGTCAGTTGATAGCGATTCTTGTCGGGTAGATAGCGCAGTTCGGCGGTGCTGAAGTGCTTGCCCTTGTCGAAGACGGCGCGGAGGCACACGTCCTTGCCCTTGAAGCGCCATTCCCACGAGATCTTTTCCTGCCAGAAATTACGCTGTTTCTCTTCGCGTGTGCCGTTCGGCTCGCCGGTGCCGCGCCAGTTGCCGATGAGATCGTTCAGCGCTTGCAGGGCTTGTTTCGGCGTCTTTTTTTCCGTCGTGTCGGCGGCGAGAGGAAAGCCGGCAAGGAAAACGAGAACAGGCAGACAGACGATAACGAGGATTCGTTTCATGGATCGCATGCTCCATCGAGAAGGCAATTGGCCCTAAGAGAGACGAACGCTCGACTGGGCCGCTAACTTCTAGGTTAACCAGACCTCGGCGGCGCGTGCAACAAAACTGTTGGAGCCGGAAGCGTCGGCGACGGAAGGAATGCAACCGTCGCCGACGCTTCCGGCTCCGACCCGGACAGCGAATTCGCCTGACACACTGGCTACGATGGAAAGGAAATATCGACGATCTCGTAGCGTAGGTCGCCGCGCGGCACCTTGATGACGGCGATGTCGCCGCACTTCTTGCCGAGCAGACCTTGGCCGCGCGGACTGGTGGTGAGGATCTTATTGTTGTCGTAATCCTCGTCGCCGGGACCGACCAGTTCGTAGACCTCCTCTTCGCCGGATTCGACATCCTTGATGCGCACGCGCGTGCCGAAGACGACGGTATCGGAGGGCAGATTGCTGCGATCGACGATGTAGGCGCGGGCCAGTTTGTCCTTGAGGGAGTCGATGCGGGCTTGCAGCATGCCTTGATCCTCGCGGGCCGCGTGGTACTCGGCGTTTTCGCTGAGATCGCCCATCTCGCGGGCCGTGGCGATGCGCTTGGTTATCTCGATCATCTCCCCGTGCTGCATGCGGTCCAAATCGGCCTTGAGTTTCTCATAACCTTCTCTCGTCATCGGGACGCGATCGTTCGTCATGACCGTTCGTTCCTGTTCAATTCATTAAGACAAGGGCGGCAGGTAAACCAGCTTAAATTATCTTGGCTGTCTTGCTCCGCCTTGTAAAGATCGATTCGCCGTGATGAACAAGCCGGAAGCGCCAGCGACGGATCGAAAACCCATCGCTGGCGCTCCCGGCTTGTTCATCACGGCGTCCAATCCATCTGCGGCGTGACGCTCAGACAAAACTCGGCGAGCAATTGCGCGTGTGCGCTCCAGATCGTCGAGGTGGACCACCTCCACCGGACTGTGCATGTAGCGATTGGGAATGCTGACCAGCGCCGTCGCCACGCCCTCGCGGCTGAGCTGCATGGCGTTGGCATCGGTGCCGGTGGCTCGCGGTGCGCCGCGCACCTGCACGGCAATGTCGTGCCGCTTCGCCGTCTCCTCCAACTGTTCCAACACGCGCGGATTGATGTTCGGCCCACGGAACAGCACCGGGCCGTTGCCCAGGCGCACGTCGCCGAGTTGCTTCTTGTCGTTGCCCGGCGTATCGGTGGCGTGCGTCACATCGACGGCGATGCCCACGGTCGGATGGATGCCGTAACTGCTTGTCGTCGCTCCGCGCAGGCCGATCTCTTCCTGCACCGTCGAGACGCAGAAGACGGCCGCATGCAACGGTTTGCCGTGCAACAGCCGCAGCGCCTCCATCACCGTCCATAGGCCGACTTTGTCGTCCATGCCCGGCGATACTGCCAAGCCGTTGCGCAGCGGTCGATAACCCAGCGCGAACGTCACGGCGTCGCCGAGAGTGACGATTTCCTCGGCTTCTTTGCGGTCTTTGACGCCGATGTCGATCCACACGTCCTGAAAGGTCGGCACCTTGTTGCGTTCTTCGGTGGTCATCAGGTGCGGCGCGCGGCGGGCCACCACGCCGGGGATCGCGCCCTTGCGCGTCCAGACGGTCAGATTTTGGCCGAGCAGAATCTGCATGTCCCAGCCGCCGATCGGCTGGACGTAGAGAAAGCCGTTGTCGTCGATGTGCTGCACCATCAGGCCGATCTGATCGCAGTGTCCGGCCAGCATGATGCGCGGTGCCGAAGTGTGTTCCTGGATGGGGTGGCGGACGGCCAGGACGTTGCCGTGGCGATCGGTGCGCACCTCGTCGGCGAAGTCGCGCGCCCAGCGCGCGGACGAGATCCTGCACAGGTCGTTCGTATCCGGAGGGACTGGGAGTTTCGAGGAGTTTTTGCAGGAAAGCGTGAGACGGATCGTGCATGCCGGAGCCTCGTTCCAAATCGGAGCGGGGGGCGTCAGTCCCCTGAGACTCGTAACACTCAGGGCGCTGACGCCCCCGCCCCGATGGTTTGCAAACCACGTCTAAGTAAACCAAAAAGACGGATAACCGTCCGCACTGCCAGACGCCCCCCGTCTTCTTTCAACCTTTCGCATTGTAAATGTCCTGCCGCAAAAGGGGAAGCGATGGCTGCGCCAGGGAGAAGGCAGCAGAAATCATCGGCGCGGTTAGACGGCATTCGCAGGAGAAAATTGTTGCAAGAAACGGTTACGAGCGATAGGATTCCCAAGCAGTTGGAGTTGAGACTCGCAGATCGACGCGTACGACCTACGGTAGGAGAAGAGCCTGCTGGGAATCCAGCCTTGAAGGAAAGTCATCATGCCCATAACCTCGCCGCGCACTCCCCTCAGCCTTCTCGACCGCATCTGTAACAACGAACGCGACGCCTGGCGGTCCCTGGTGACGATCTATGAACCTCTCTTGCGTCGCTGGTTGCGGGCAGCGTCGTTGCAACCGGCCGACGAGGACGATCTTACCCAGCAGATTCTGACTGTTCTCGTGCGCAAGCTACCGACCTTTCGCCATAACGGCCGCCAAGGTGCTTTCCGCGCCTGGCCTGCGCTCGGTCGCTCTGCTGGAAGTCGCCGAGTTTCAACGTCTCCAGGCCGCACGTCCGGCGCTACGCGATCCGGAGGGACTGGACGTTCTGCCTTCTCCCATCGACCAACTGACGCGCGCCTGGGATGCGGAGTACGAGCGACACGTCCTGTATGGATTGCTTGAGCTTATCAAGCCGGACTTCACTCCCTCTGCATGGCGGGTCTTCCAGCGCATCGCTCTAGAGGGGTTAGCTCCCCGAACCGTCGCTCAGGAGATGGGATTGACCGTCAATGCGGTAACTTTAATCAAGTCACGCATCCTGCGCCGTCTGCGTCGGGAGGCGCATGGCTTGGTTGATTGAGCAGATGAGCAAAATACGCTTCCCGAAGCGGATCACTTTTCGGAATAAAATGACCAAAACTTGACAGATTTTTGGCCGAGGCCCGGTTTCTAGGTAGTCGGCTGCAAGCTCAATGAGGAGGTCGCCGCCGTGTCATGGAAGATAACCGTCGCTTCTCACGTCTCCGCGGAGCAACTCCGAGCCTTCCAAGCCGGCATGCTGCCGGAGGAACACCTCGGCGAGATTGAGGCTCATTTGCAAAGCTGCGTCGTCTGTTGCGATGCGCTATCGGGGTTGCCCGAGGACGGCTTCCTTCTCCGTGTACGCCGTGCTTGTAAAAATGCTCCGACGCTATTCCAGCAAGGGCCTTCCTCCACGCCGCCCCTCCAGGGTACGGTTACCTTGGCCGAATCGCCGTTGGGGACGACGGTCGGCGAAGCGCCGAGGCTGCCGGGTTATGAAGATGTGCGTGAACTGGGCCGCGGCGGCATGGGAGTAGTATACGCCGCGACGCATGTCGTCATGGGTCGCCGTGTCGCCATCAAGGTCATCCACCCTGAGTTCTCTTGCAATCCGGTCGCGGTCGAGCGCTTCCGCCGCGAGGTTCGCGCCGCCGCGCGGCTGGCTCATCCTAACATCGTCACCGCGCACGACGCTAACGAAGACGGGGGGCGGTCCTTTCTGGTGATGGAGTATGTTGACGGCGAAAGCCTCGGCGATCACCTGGACAGTCGCGGAGCGCTGCCGGTGGCTGAAGCCTGCGACGCGGTGCGTCAGGCTGCATTAGGCGTCCAGCACGCTCACGACAACGGGCTGATCCACCGCGACCTCAAACCCCACAACCTGATGCGCACGGCCGATGGTCTGGTCAAGGTGTGCGACTTCGGCTTGGCCGCCCTCGTCGATGACCGTCGTCCTGCCGGCAGCACGGCCCCCAACGCCATCATGGGTACGCCGGACTACATGGCTCCCGAACAGGCCGAAGATGCTCGCGCGGCGGATGGAAGGGCCGACGTTTACGCTCTGGGCTGCACGTTGTATCATCTGTTGACCGGGCGCGTGCCATTCCCCGAAGAGTCGGTGTTACTGAAATTGGTGGCCCACCGGACCAAAACGCGCCCCTCAGCCGGACGCCTCCGGCCGGAGATACCGGCGGAGCTGGACGGCGTGCTGCTTCGCGCCATGGCGCGACGACCCGCGAGCCGCTATCAAACGCCGGGAGACTTCGGCAAGGCACTCGAACCCTTCGCGGACCCAGCTCGGTGTTATCCGCGACGGCACAGGCGAAAACCGCTGTTGGTCCTGGCCGCACTGATTCTTTCCCTCGCAGTTGCCATCGTGAGTGTGGTGCGACTGGAGCGGGCAAGAAATCACTCACTAGCGGAGGAGCCGGAGCAGCTCGGCGAGGTGCTGCGCTGGTCGCAGGGGTACAAGAACATTCGCCGGATCGCCGTTTCGCCGGACGGGCGATTCGCCTGGACGGCCGGGGACGATTTCGGCAAGTGGGATCTTCGCACCGGGGAGCGGCTTCAGCAAATCGGTGCCCACAACTTCGCCGAGGAATCGCTGCTGTCGCCGGATGGCAAGATGTTGCTCCTTGCTGAGTCAGACGGTCGTGGTGCGCGGCTCTATGATGCGGCGACACTGAAACCAATGAGATCGCTGCTTGGCAGTTCCCCGCGTCTGATGCAAGCCGCCTGGTTGCCGGATGGCCGGTTGCTGACCGGCGGCAACGACTTCATTGCGCGGCTCTGGGACGCCCGGACGGGAAAAGCGATCCGTGAGTTCCGCGGCCACACTGCGAATGTTGATTACGTGGATGTCAACCGCGACGGGACTCGCATCCTGACGTTCAGTTGCAGGGAGCAGACCGTGCGGATCTGGAACCCCGACGACGGCAAAGAGCTTTGGCGACTATCGGGCCAGACGGGCCTAGCTCTGTTCGCGCCGGACGGCAGGTCCCTATTGATTGGCGGCCGCGATGCAGTTATCCGGCTGGTTGCCTTTCCCTCCGGGACCATCCTGCAATCCTTCCGTTCGCCGGGCAGACAGCAGGTAAGCTGGGATCGCCTTTGCCTGCTTCCCGACGGCCGGCACTTCCTCTCGGCGGGTTCGGATCGCGTCCTGCGACTATGGGATCTGGAAACCGGCCGAGAACTCTACGGGGCAAACCATCACGGACAGGCCATAGCCATCGCGGTAACACCCGACGGCCGCCATGCTCTGCTCGGCACCGACTTCGGCAGCGTTCTCAAGTGGCGCCTGCCGCCTCTGCGAGGGGGCGGCGAAGAGATCACGGAGGAGTCTGAACATGCGAAGGAAGTCGGCGAGGTGCGGATCTTCGGTAGTGGGGTGGGAAGGTTCGGACGTGTACACTACTTGCCCGACGGAGAGCGCGTCCTCGCCTCGGGCGACAGTCTGACCTTGTGGAACACCCGGACGGGAGAAAAGATTCGTGAGTTTACAGGAGAGCTTCGCGGCTGGGCCCTTCCCGTGAACATTTCCCGGGACGGTCGCTACGCGCTGGCCGGATTCCACCTCGCCGATCTCAAAACCGGCAAAAAGCTCCTCACGCTGGAAGGTGCCGAACCTCCAGGACACCTGTGGGGCGTGGCCTTCTCGCCGGACGGTAGCCGCGCCGTGCTAGGCGGCGATGTGGAGAGGCGAACCGGGACTCTCTGGGTGGCGGACCTGAAGACCGGCAAGCCCTGGAAGATCTACGACACGGAGCAGAGATCACGCGCCGTCGCCTACTCTCCGGACGGCATGTGCATCGCCGCCAGCCATGTGAACCCTGCCAGGTCCGGTGTTCCATGCACGCTGCGGGTTTACAAAGTCGAGACCGGAGAGATCCTTCACTCCTTTAAGGTGCCCTCGGATGCCGGCTGCATCGCCTTCTCTCCGGACGGCAAACACTTGGTGTCAGCCCACGGCAAGACCCTGTACCTATGGGATCTGAAGATGGAAAAGGAACGGAAACGCTTCGAGGGCCACACCGGCTTTATCGAGGATGTCGTCTTCACCCCGGATGGGCAGCACATCGTCTCGGCCGGTTGGGATCCGAACGTGCGCGTGTGGAATCTTCCACGAGGCCAGGAGGTCGCCTGTCTGCGCGGCCATCTGGATTCATCCATCGGTGTATCGGTCTCTCCCGATGGCCGCCATGTGGTCACCGGGGGTAGGGATGGGCTACTGAGATTATGGCGTCTGCCCAAGCAGAAAATCGGCAGCGGCGTTTCGCCCACGCCGCCTGCCGCGCCTGCCAGTGGTGGAAAAGCGCTGTGATTGAGAGAACTGCTGCGTCGCGTAATCGGGGAAACCTCAACGTTCGAGGTTCTCCTGAAGTTTAGGTTCCAATGGTCTTACATGGAGGTTTCTCGATGAATCGCGGGAAAATCGTCTCTTGCCAATCCGCGAGGCTCAGGCAAAACCTTGTTCTCTGTCTGGCGGCTTGGTGCGCGTTGTTGTTAGCGCCGATACCGTCGTGGAGTTCCCAGATTGTTGTCTTTGGAGACAGTCTCTCCGATGTGGGCAACGCTTACTCTGCCACCGGCGGACAGGTTCCCCCAGCTCCCTATTATGCCGGACGGTTCTCCAATGGTCCCCTTTGGGTGGAAAAACTCGCGACCAAACTGTCCGCACCGACCCCCACTCCCTCCTCACAAGGCGGTACGGACTACGCCTATGCCGGTGCGGCGACCGGCGCGACTCCGCTGGGCACGCAACTCGGCACGCCGACCGGGTATTCTCCGTTCATGACATCGGACGGCAAGTTTATCGCCAATGTGCCTTCCTTGCCCTCTCAAGTGGCCAGTTATATCGCAAGTCTCAAGGGCGGGATGCCTACCGCCGGCACGCTGGCCGTCGTCTGGGCCGGCGCCAATGATTTCTTCGATGGTCAAAAAGACCCGACGATATCCGCCAAGAACATCGCCAATGCGGTCTCTGCCCTGATGGGCGCCGGGGTGAAAAACTTCCTCATCCCCAATCTGCCGGACCTGAGCAAGACGCCCTACGGCCTATCCAACTCAACAGCAACGCAGCAGGGACTTCAGGCTCTGTCGGTCGGTTTCGACAAAGCGCTGAGCGCGGACCTTGGCCCGTTGACACAGGCCGCCGGCGTCCACATCCACACTCTGGATACGTTTGGTCTGTTCCGGAAGATCCAGGCGAACCCGGCCCAGTTCCATTTGAGCAACGTGACCGAAGAGGGCATCCTGACTGGGAACCCCTCCGCGGCAGGTTATCTCTTTTGGGATGGCGTTCACCCCACGACAGCGGGACATGAGATTCTTGCGGCGCAAGCAGCCGCTGCTGTTGCGACTCCGGAACCCGGCAGTCTGACGCTGCTGGCCACCGGGCTACTCGGCTTGCTGGGCATCGGCTGGCGGGGCTTTCGAGGGGGCCAACGCCGTCCTTCTCGTTGTCCCGTTCATAGGAGCAAAAAGCAAAGCGATCGGGCCGGATTTGCGACCCCAAGGTTTGAATGGACAAACAAAGAGTTCGCTAGTATCTGCCAATTCCCGATTGCAGGCTACCTTCCCTGTGCTGTGGCCAGCATACGCCCGTGGTTTGTCTTTCTCTGTCTTTTCCTAGTACTCCTGAATCCGCCAAGCTTGCTTGCGGAAGATCCTCCGCTGCCCGGGAATAGGAGCGGCGTCTGGCAGACGGCGAGCATGACGGTAGTTGAGCCATCACCGCCGGCCGGGGCTACCTCACCATCGTTCGGAGGGTTGCCGCCGACGCCTGTGTCTGTTCTCGCGGAGCATCCGTTGATGGCGGCGGGCTGTCCGTGCGACAGCGGCGGCGGCGGAACAATGTTCGACATCGACGTAATGCTCGGCATGCTGCTGGGCGTTCGCGGTCAAGTGGCCGTCTATCGCAACCCCAATCAGGCTTTCGTCGTCGAAGGTTTTTACGGTGCGCTCTTGGACCGACTGGAAGCCAGCGAGGGAGCAGGCGCCGGAGGACGTTACTACTTTCACCGCACCGACAGGGCCGGCTGCAACTCCGTCCTCATCGGGCCGGGAGTGGGAGCCTACTGTCACTTTCGTCACGAGCTATGGATGGTCGCCCCAACGGTAGACGTGGCCTGGGTTCGCCCCATTGGCGATCGGGGCGCCTGGCAGCTTGGTCTGAACGTCGGGTTAGGGGTGGGGGTGGCTGGAGACAGCGAGACGACCGGCGTCGGTCGTGTCACGCCGCTCATCACCTTATTCACAGGTTTCCGGTTCTAACAAACCCTGTCAGTTCCCTCAATCACCTTGGCCAACATGCCCCATGCGAGGAGAGAACTACTCGTCTAACTCGAAGGTGAAAAAGCATGTTCGTCTACGTCTCGCAGCGGGCCGCAACGGTCTGGGGCTTTTTGAGCGTCATGGCTCTGTCCGGCTGTGCTACCATTACCGGGGGCACAGCCCCTCAGAAGATAAAGGTGGTGAGCAACCCTCCGGGAGCCACTGTTATCGTAGATGGTCGGCCGTGCGGCATCAGTCCTACCATTCTAAGTCTCAACCGCAAGGTCGAGCATCGGATTCAGTTGGAGAAGGACGGTTACATGCCGGCGGAAGCCGACCTGAAGCCGAGAATCAATCCTTGGATTTTTGGCAACGTGGTTGTCGGTGGCCTCATCGGCGTCGTCGTGGACCTTGCTACCGATTCGGAGCGGAGCCTCTCGCCGAGCAAGGTGGACGTACACCTTGCTCCCGCTGGGGGACCAACGCCTGGTTCGGTAGTCTCACGACCTGTTCAGGATCTTGGTCGCAACGCTCCTGCCGTCAGCAGGCAGCAAGCACCTATCTCTCCCCTGACGGACTAGGCCGTTCACCGAGGCTCTCAAGCGGTGCAGGCCGCCGGAGCATACCCAGCGGCGGAAACGGTTATCCACGGCGTCCCAGGCACCGAAGTCGCTGGGCAAATCACGCCAGGGGATGCCGGTGCGTGCGATGTACAACAGCGCCTCAAAGAACATTCGGTCGGGAAGTTTCGGCTTCTGTCCGCCGCGATGGCGTTTGGCTTGGTCCACGGCGGGGCCAAATTCTTGCCACGGGGCATCGGTAAACATTCAGCGCATGGCGTCCTGCCGCAAGAGTGCCATAGTGCCATGAAATCATTCTTTTTCTCGAATCGCTGTTTTCTTCTCGTTCGCCGTGAAGTACCATAAACGGGTTTCCGCCGGGTCGCGGCCGCCGGTTGCGCTCCCGAACAAACTCCTCGGATCGACGGCGGGCCGCGGCAGGCAAGGAGCCTCACATGGCTGCTCTTCCGCCGGCATCCATCCTGTTCGTCGATGACAACGATCTGGCTTGCTATGGCCTCGTCCTGCGCCCTTCGACAAGAAGGCTTTCACGTTCTCCAGGCGTCCACGGGCGCCGAGGCGTTGCGACTCGTCCAGCAAAACCCTAGCGTGGTTATCCTCGATGTCCACTTGCCGGACATCAGCGGTTTGGAGGTGTGCCGGCGCATCAAGACCCAGCCGGACACCGCTTCCATTTTCGTTCTTCACCTGTCTGGCCAGTACGTCAGCAGCGACGACCGCAGCGAAGGATTGGAGAGCGGCGCCGATGGCTACCTTGTCAAGCCGGTGCCGCCGCGCGAGCTAATCGCGCAAGTGAAAGCGCTGCTGCGCATCCGTCAGGCCGAGCAAGCGCTGCACGCCAGCGAGGCCAAGTTGCAGCACATTCTCGATCATGCGCCCGTCCTCGTTCACGTCAAGGATTGCGACGGCCGCTATCTGCTGGTTAATCGTCTGTGGGAACAACGCTTTCATCTGCGCCGCGAACAGATCGTCGGCAAGTCCATCCATGAGATCTTCCCGCCCGAACAGGCCGAGAGCCTGCGGGCCAATGACCTCAAGGTTCTCCAGGCCAATGCCCCCTTGGAGTTCGAGGAAACGCTCCGCCTGGACGAGGGGCCGCGCATCTACTTGTCGGTCAAATTTCCCTTGCACGACCCGGACGGCACTCCCTACGCCGTGTGCGGCATCTCCACGGACATCACGGAACGCAAACAAGCCGAGAAAGACCTGCGTGACTCGGAAGCGCTCTATCACTCCTTGGTTGAGACGCTGCCCATCTGCATCTTCCGCAAAGATCGCCAGGGCCGCTTTGTCTTCGCCAATCGGCTTTTTTGCGCCGAGCTAAAACGTCCCCTCGCCGACATCGTCGGCAAGACCGATCTCGACCTTTATCCTTCTGAATTGGCCGAGAAGTACCGCGGCGACGATCGCCGCGTCCTCGAAACCGGCGCGTTGTTTGAAGACATCGAAGACCACCCCAGCGCCGACGGCGGCAAGAGTTACGTTCGCGTCCTCAAGGCGCCGCTCGCGCGATTCGCACGAGGAAACGATCGGCATGCAGGGGATCTTTTGGGACATAACGGATCGCAAGAGGGATGAGGAAGAGTTGGCGCGAACGGCGGCGGAGTTTCACGTGGCGCGGCGCATTCAGCAAAAGTTGTTTCCCACGGCCACGCCGCAGGTGGCCGGCATGGACATCGGCGGCGCCAGCTTCGGCTTCGACATCAGCGGCGCATCGTATCCGGCTGAGGCCATCGGCGGCGATTACTACGATTACTTGGCTTTGCGCGATGGCTGTTTGGGCATCGCCATCGGCGACGTCAGCGGCCACGGCGTCGGTCCGGCTCTACTGATGGCCGAGGTCCGCGCCTATCTGCGCGCCATCGCCCACACCAATCCCGACCCCGGCGAGATTCTCCGTCTGGTCAATCGGGTTATCCTACCGGACATTGAAGGGGATCGCTTCATTACGCTGCTCTTGGCCCGTCTGGAGCCGCGCAGCCGCTCTTTCACCTACGCCAGTGCGGGGCACTCGACCGGCTACATTTTCAGCGCCGACGGCGCCGTCAAGCAATCCTTACCGAGTACCGGCATCCCCCTGGGTATCATGGCCGACTGCGACTTTCTCGACACCGAGCCGATCCACCTCGATTCCGGCGATCTCGTTCTCTTCCTCACCGACGGCATCGTCGAGGCGCGCGCCCCCGACGGCGTGATTTTCGGCACGCAACGAACCATCGATTTGGTGCGCGTGTATCGCCGCTCGCCGGCGCGAGCG
Source organism: uncultured Planctomycetota bacterium (assembly GCA_963835245.1). GTDB lineage: Bacteria > Planctomycetota > Planctomycetia > Gemmatales > Gemmataceae > JAJPHU01. Next base: position 1,771,742 of record CAWIEZ010000004.1, on the reverse strand, counting down.
ATCGTCGAAAACCTCTACTACGCCGTCCGCGCCTACGCCCAGAACCAACCGCAGTACGACGACATCACCGCCACCGTCATCAAAGTCGGCCTGGTGACGTAAGAAAAGAGCTAACCACAGAGACACAGAGACACAGAGAAAACAAAAAACTGTTTTCTCTGTGTCTCTGTGTCTCTGTGGTTAGTTTTTTTGGGGTATTGCTGCAGCTCGCAAGTAGGCGATCAGATCGGCGACATCCTGTTTGCTCAGTTGCATCTCCAGTCCTTCCGGCATGAGCGATTTGCCCGTCGCCTGGATCTCCTCGATCTGCTCGCGGAGGATGGTATCCTCGGCTTTCTCGCCGCGCCGCAGCGTCACGCTCGACGCCGTGTCGGCGGCGATCAAACCGCTGAACGTCTGGCCTTTCTTTGTGGTAATTTGATAATTCAGGTAGCGATTGTCCACTTCCCGACTAGGATCGAGGATGTCATGGAGCAGTTGCTCGGCCGATTTATTGCGCAACGCCGACAGCAAGTCCGGCCCGACCTCGAAACCTTCGTTGTCCAGCCGATGACAGACGGTGCAGTTTTTCTTGAAGACGGCCTTGCCACGCGCCGCGTCCGCTTTCCAATCCAGCGCGGCACGATAATCGACGACAATTTTCTGTCGTTGCGGCGCCGCCTCGCCGGCCAGAAGGTGCCGAGCGCGCCTGCGGATCTCGGCGTTGGCATGACGGCGTAGTTGCTCCAGACGAAGTGGTTCGAGTTGATTGCTCAGCACTTTTTTTTGCTCGATGGCGTTAAGCAAGGGCGGCAGACGATCCGTGCGCGCGAACATCGCCTCCACGACTTCACGGCGAACCGTGGGACTGTAACCGTTCCAAGCGGCGAGAAGCAGATCGGCGACTTGCGGCTGGGGATGCAATGATAAGGCGCGCACCATCGCCGACTGAACTTCCGGCGGCGTCCGCGGCGTCAGCAGTTCCTCCGCCGTCGCCGACGCCAAGGTGTACGGACCGCGGCCCAGCAGTCGCACAGCGGCGATGCGCTCGGCGGGCGTGTGCTTGCTATCTCGACTCACCTTCGCCGCCCGTTCAAACAGCGGCCGAACGTGGGCGATTGCTTCTTGCAGGGATGAGGGCGGCTTCTCCCATAATTGGGCCAATGACCGCGAACTATTCTGCAAACCCTGACCGAGACCGTCGAGAATGGCAAACCGCCACGGTGCGACATCCTTTCTCGCCGAGGACAGCAGGTCCAATGCGCGAGCTAGATCCGCATCGCCGGCCTTGACGCCGACGAGGGCGGCGAGGCGCGTGAGCAATTGCAAACGAGCCGGCGTCGCTTGGCCGATGAAATCCTTGTCCTGCACCAGCGTTTCCAGCAGTCCGATGCCGGAACCGTGGATTGAACTAAGCACCGCTGTCTGCGTCCAGCGATCGCCGGCATCTCGGCGCGCGACGTGGGCCAGCGCCTTCACCAGTTGCGGGCTATCGCCGGCGCCCAGCGCGAACGCCAACTGAAAGCGCACGCGCGGCGAAGGATCGTCGGCCAGCGCGGGCACGGCAGCGCGCAGTTTCGCCGAGTCCGGCAAACGCTCCGCCGCCAGACGCAGCGCCTGCTCGCGCACGCCCGGATGCGAATCCTCTAGCGCCCGCTCGATGTCTTCTTCGCTCAGCGCCTTCAAACCGTGCAGCGTCCATAAGGCATGCGCGCGTCCGGCATCCGACTTCGCCGTCCGCGCGTATTCGCGCAGCCACCGTACCACGCTGCGATCTTGACGTTCGATCAACAATCGCTGTGCCGTCAATCGCCACCACAAATTGTCGTCATTGAGGAGTTCGACCAACGCTTGCGTGGTAGCCTTTCGCAACGAGGGTCTGCGCCGCGGCTGTCCTTGGACGCTGATGCGCCAGATACGTCCTCGGCCTCGGCTCTCCAGATTGAGCTTCTTCTTGATGTCGTCCGGCAGTGACAGCGGCGTCTCGATCACCTCACGATAAAAGTCCAGCACATACAGCGCGCCATCCGGGCCGAGCGTCAAATGCACTGGACGAAACCAATTATCCGTCGAGGCGAGAAACTCGCGGTTCTCCTCATCGGCGGCTCGTTTCGCGGTGAAGGTGGCGCCGCGATCAATAAGCACATCACGATGGATCAGGTTGTTGGCCGGATCGCAGACGAAGACGTTGCCGCGATACGCTTCCGGAAAAGCATCGGCGGCATAGACCACCGGACTGCATGCCGACGTGATGTAGCCGCCCGGCACCAATTCTGTGCTGGAGAATCGGCGCGGATCGAAACCGCCTTTGCCCTCCTTGCGCCGCGTGGTGCGTTCGACGCGCCACGCCTCGAAGGGACTGATTCGATGCACCTTGCAGGCGGCGCCGTGATCGGGGATGTCCAACGTAACGGCGTTGACCGCCAAAGCCGGATTGCGGCGCAGATAGTGATCGGGCAGAACAATGTGCCGCAAATGCTGGCTGTTGGTCGCTGTGAACCAGTGCTGCCAATCGTCGGGCGCCAGTCCGTACTGTCCGCCGCCGGAGGTCGCTTCGAGACTGCCGGGCGTCTCCGGGTGAAAGCGGATTCCGCGTGCGCGCAGCGTCAACGGCGGCATGTCCGTTTTCTCAGCCGAGCGAATCGTGCCGCCATCGCCGCCGGCGACGCCGTAGACCCAATTATCGAGACCCCATTGCAGGCTGTTGACGATCTGCTGAATGTTGGCGAGGTTGAAGCCGGTGTACAACACGCGCTGCCGATCCGCCTTGCCGGTTCCTTTTGTGTCTTCGAGATAGAGGATGTCGGGCGCGTTCGCCACCAGCAGACCGCCGTGCCACGGCATGATGCCGGTGGGGAAACGCAGACCATCGGCGTACACGCGGCTCGTCTCGTACACGCCGTCACCGTCGCTGTCCTCCAGCACTTTGATGCGCCCGGAGGTAATCTTGCCCGTGGCAACGCCGCCGTTGGGATAGCCGCGCATCTCGGCCACGAAAATGCGGCCCTCCTCATCGAAAGCCATCGCCACCGGATCGATAACGTCCGGCTCGGCGGCGACGAGATCGATTTGAAATCCTTTAGGGAGATGAAAAGTCGCTTGTTCTGCGCGGAGAGAGCGGCCCTTTCGACGACTCAGCCGGCTTCGGTTCCGCTGCTTCGACGGTCAGGAGGACGAAGAATGTGCATCCGAAGATTGATCCCAGCTGGCCGAGTCGCGCTATCGCGTGCATGATGTTCGCCCTGTGATTCGTGGAAGTATTCGCGGAGTTCAATTTAATCACCACGGCTTCCAACGTCGAGCGATGCACGCCCGTTACAACACCATAGCGTACCTATCATCGATCCCGGAAAAGTTGCTGTCAAGTTCATCGACCGCACGGCATAGGTTGTTCGCCGAATAATAACTCGCTATCCAATCAGCATGTCATCTCCGAATCTGCTCATCGTCGGAGCCAGCGCCGCGCCGCCGCCTTCTCGGCGCTGAGGGCAGGACTGCATCCCTGGTGCGTCGATCTGTTTGCCGACATCGATTTGCAACAGCGTTGTGCCGTCACGCGCCTGACGGGACGCTATCCACAAGGATTCGAGCGCTTCATTGCCAGCGAACTGCCTGGCCCGTGGATGTACACGGGTGGACTGGAAAATTGGCTGCGATTGGTGCGGCGGTGGACGCGGCATCGCCCTTTGTGGGGCAACGGGTATCAGGCTTTGTGTCACGCTGCGCGATCCGGAATATGTGGCCTCGCGGTTGCGCTCTCAGGCGATGCCCGCACCGGCTTTACTCCGCGTCGGCCAAAAGCCTCTCGACACCGGACGCTGGTTGCTCAAGCCGCGCAGAGGTGCGGGAGGAAGCGGCGTTCGCTTCTTGACGGCGAAAGATGATTCATGGGATAAAAACGATTTTTATTGTCAAAAATTTATCGAAGGACAATCCCTTAGTTTGCTTTTCCTCGGAGACGGGCGGAGCGCTCGTCTGCTGGGGATGACGCGGCAACTCGTCGGTTCGCCGTGGCTGCACGCCGCGCCCTTTCGCTACTGTGGCAGCATCGGTCCTGTCGATCCGGGCTTGGTGCAGCGCCCTTGCCTAGAGAAACTCGGCTACTTACTTGCTTCGGAATGTTTTCTGCAAGGTCTCTTCGGAGTCGATGGCGTTCTGCGTGAAGGGGCCTTCTGCCCGGTGGAGATCAATCCGCGTTATACCGCCTCCGTCGAAGTCTTGGAATATGCGATGGCAGCGCCAATGCTGAGCTGGCATGCTCATGTCTTCCAGCACGATTGTCTGCCGCCCTTGCCTACTTCTTTCGATCCAGCCAGTCGTACCATCGGTAAGGCCATCCTCTTTGCGCGCGCCGATTTGCACTTTCCCGCTGAAGGTCCGTGGATGGCGGAATTGCGTTCTCCGAAGCCCGTTCATGAGTTGCCCGCCTTCGCTGACATCCCCACCGCGGGTGAGCGCATCGAGACAGGCAAGCCCATCCTGACGTTCTTCGCCGCGGCCGATTCTCCTTCCTCCTGCGAAGATGCCCTGCGACAAATCGCCGCCGACCTCGACCGTTGGCTGTTCGGGCGATAGAACCATCTCCATGTCACTCAACGAAAAAGCCCTGCGTCTGGCCGATCACATGGCCGCCACCGCCGCCGCCCTGCGCGTCGCCGTCCACACTACGCCCAATGGTGCGCGAATCATCGATTGCGGTATCGCCGCCGAGGGCGGTTTGCAGGCCGGCTTGGCGATGGCGCGCATCTGCTTGGCGGGACAGGCGGAAGTCGCCCTGGCGCCCAGCCATTTCGACGAGTTGCCCGGCCCGCTGGTGCAGGTCTACAGCGATCATCCCGTGCTGGCGTGCATGGCTTCGCAGTACGCCGGTTGGCAAGTGTCGGTCGGCAAGTTCTTCGCTATGGGTTCCGGTCCCATGCGCGCCGCCTACGGCAAGGAAGAACTGTTCGAGCATATTCCCGGCCGCGAGCAGGCCAGCGCCGCCGTCGGCGTGTTGGAGACGCACAAGCTGCCTGGCGACGACGTGACGGCGTATCTCGCCGAACGACTAAATCTACCGCCGAACCAATTGACGCTGTTGGCCGCGCCGGCGTCGAGCCAGGCCGGCAACGTGCAGGTGGTGGCGCGTTCTCTGGAGACGGCGCTGCACAAGCTATACGAGTTGAAGTTCGATCTCGGACAAATCGTATCCGGTTATGGCACGGCACCGCTGCCGCCGGTGGCCGCCGACTTCCTCGCCGCCATCGGCCGCACCAACGATGCCATTCTTTACGGCGGTCAGGTAATCCTCTGGGTCCGGGCCGACGACGAGCAATTGGCGGAGATTGGTCCCAAGGTGCCCTCGTCCGCCTCGCCCGATCACGGCGCTCCTTTCGCGGAGATTTTCGAGCGCTATGAGCGCGACTTTTATCGCATCGATCCGCTGCTCTTCTCGCCGGCCCTGATTGTTTTCCGGAACCTGCGCACCGGGAAGAGCCATTTGTTTGGCAGGATAGAGCGCGAGATATTACGGCGTTCGTTCGTTTAGCCGCGACCCGAAGGGGAGCGCGCTCTGCAACGCGCTCCTCTTCGGGTCGCGGTTAAACGAAGGTTCATTTCCGCCAATAGGCGACGGCAGCATCGAAGTCCGGCAGGAAGTGAAATAACTGATTCAGCCCGCACGCCTCGAAGATGTCGCGCACTGTTGGCTGCGCATGACACAGAACCAGTTCGCCCTGCCGCTCGCGCAGCAGGCGTTGCAAAGTGATGAGTTTGGCGAGGAAGATGCTGTACAAGCATTCGGGCGATTCCGGCCCCAGGCTCAGGGCCATTTTGCGGCAATCGCCCTCGGCGACCAGGCGGCGCAACTCCTGGGCCAACTCGTGAATCATCGGCTCATCCAGACGAGTCTGACACAGACGCACACAGCAGACATCGTCTCGACGCTCAATGTCGATGTAGTGGAGACAAGTCATCCTTCGGTCCCCGTCAAGCTGGGAACATCGTCCCCTGCGCATTCCTATCGGCTTTCTCGGAGCAATCCAACTTCACAGTAATCGCTCTTGCTTCGCTGTCAAGTACCGCTTGTCGCGGATTCGTCAAGCAGCGGCAGCGCGGTGCGGGGGCGCTGCGGCGCTCTGGCAACAGCATGTCCTCCGCTAGAGGTTCGCCGAGAACAACGCCATCGGCCACCCCCACGGCGCGGACGGGAACACGGCGGCGGATCAGGGCCGGCGCGTGACCGCGACAGACGACCGTCACCGAACGGCAAGCCGTGCCGCGCACGAAGCCCGGCCGCCGTGAGTCGGCTCCCTCCACCAACACATCGAGACGCCGGCCAATCAAACTACGGCAGTACGCCTCCGCTGATTCGCGCTCCATCTCCAGCAGCCGCGCGCGCCGCTCGGCAACGACGGCCGGCGGCACGCTTTCGCTCCAGCCGGCCGCCTCGGTGCCCTCGCGCCGGCTGTAAGAAAAAAGATGGATGCGTGCGAAACCTACTTCACGAACCACGCGGCAAGTCGCCTCAAAATCGGCGTCGGTCTCGCCGGGAAAGCCGAGGATGACATCGGTGCTGAACGCCGGTTGATCGAGCGCCGCCCGGATGCGCCGGCAGCGTTCGAGGAAGCCGGCGCTGCGGTAACGCCGTTTCATGCGCGCCAGGATGCGATCCGAGCCGCTCTGCAAGCACAGATGCAAATGCGGACAGATGCGCGGCTGCTCGGCCAACACGCGCACCAGATCGTCGCGCGCCTCGGCCGCTTCCAGACTGCTCAGGCGAATACGAAAATCGCCGGGCAACTCGGCCAACCGTTGCAGCAGGTGCCACAGCCGGCACCACTGCGATTTCGCTTTGCCGCGACAGAGATCGATGCCGTAGTGTCCCAGGTGGATGCCCGTCATGACGATTTCTCGATAGCCGTTGTCGATCAACCGTTGGACTTCGGCGATGATCTCCTCCGGCGTTCGGCTACGCAGCGACGGGCGAACGCGCGGAATGATGCAATAGCTGCAATTGAGCAAACAGCCGTCCTGCACCTTGACGAAGGCGCGTTGATGATCGTCGAAGCGCGTGATGCCGGCGATGGGATGGATGACGCCGAACGGCGCCAACTCTTCGACGAGGTGCGTCTTGTCGGCGATGACCTTGACGACGCCGGGCAGCCGGGCGACGACATCGGGAGCGCGCGTGGCGTAGCAGCCCATGACGACGATGCCGGCGTCCGGCTGCGCTTGATGCAGCCGGCGCACGGCTTGCCGGCTCTTGGCGTCGCCCTCGGCGGTGACGGTGCAAGTATTGACGATGCACAAGTCAGCTTGTTGGCCGTCGCCGGCCTCAATGTAGCCGTTGGCTTCCAAGGTTTCCTTGACGTACTGCGTCTCGTATTGGTTGACTTTGCAACCGAGCGTAACGAGACGACAAGTGCGCGGCGCGGTCATGTTCATGTCCTGTAACGAGTCGGATCCTTAACGCCAGCCGCCTCGAAACCGGCGCGACGCAACACACAGGAATCGCAGCGACCGCACGCCGTGCCGTCGGCGGCAGGATCGTAACAACTGTGCGTCAAGCCGTAATCGACGCCCAGCGACACGCCCAGGCGAATGATGTCAGCTTTCGATAACTGAATCAACGGCGTATGAATGCGAAAGCGGCCTTTCTTCTCGACGCCGGCTTTCGTCGCCAGATTCGCCAACTGCTCGAATGACGACACGAACTCCGGGCGACAATCGGGATACCCCGAATAATCGAGGACGTTGACGCCCAGGTAAATATCGAAGCTGCCCAGCACCTCGGCCCAGGCCAGGGCCAGCGCCGAAAACACAGTATTGCGAGCCGGAACGTAGGTAATAGGAATGGCCGCGCTCATCGCTTCGGGAGAACGATCGCGCGGCACGGGAATGTCCGCCGTCAGAGCCGAGCCGCCGAAGGCGCGCAAGTCCAACTCCATAACACGCTGCTCAACGGCACCGAGCGCGGCGGCGACGCGGCGAGCCGCTTCCAGTTCCGCGGCGTGCCGCTGGCCGTAGGCGATCGTCAGAGCGTGACAGCGGAAACCGTCGCGGCGGGCGACCGCCAACGCCGTCGCCGAATCGAGTCCGCCGCTCAGCAAAACGACCGCCGGCTTGGCGTTTGCCGTCATCTCCAACCCCTCCGGTCGAACAGAACTCACACGATCCGCATGAACAGCGGTTTCACCTTGCCGTTGTCCAACTCCGCCACCAGCCGCAGGTCTTCCGTCTGTCGCGGACGTGTCCAAACATCCTCATAGCGCACGCTGTCCCACGTCTGCGGAAAATTGAAGCTGGTGTAGATCGTCTTCGCCAAACGCGGCACGAACGGCTTGAGCAAAATGGCCACGCCGCGCAATTGCTCCACCATGTCGTAGAGAATCCGTTTGACCGCCGCCTTATCGGTCTTGACCAACTTCCACGGCTCCGTGCGATCGAGATACTGATTGGCCGGATCGAGCAGTTTCAGCCAGATCGATTGCAGCGCCTGGTTATACTGGCACGCCTCGACGTGTTCCTGCACCTGCCGGACGATCGTTTCGAGGTCGGTGTCCGTGAAGAACTCGCCGCGTTCCAGGCTCGCGGTGTCATTCAGATGACAGTCGTAGTTCTGACTCAGCAGTCGAGTGACACGGCTGTAAAGATTGCCGAGGTTGTTGGCGAGGTCGGCGTTGCATACCTCGATGAAGCGCTCCCAGCTAAATTCGCCGTCGCCGGGAAACGGACATTCGCGCAGGAAGTAAAAGCGGAACGCCTCGGCGCTGAACTTGGTGATAAGCTCCATCGGTTCGACGACATTTCCGAGCGTTTTACTGATTTTTTGTCCGCCCTTGGCGTAGACGAAGCCGTGTCCGAAAACGCGGCGCGGCGGCTCGATGCCGGCGGCCAGGCACATCGCCGGCCACAAGGCGCAGTGGAAGCGCGTAATGTCCTTGCCGATGACGTGCAATTGCGCCGGCCACCACTTGCGAAACTTCGCCTCATCCGTGCCGTAGCCGATGGCCGTGATGTAGTTCAAGAGCGCGTCGAACCAGACCCAGATGGTGAACTCCGGATCGAACGGCACGCGGATGCCCCACTTTTGGCCGGAGCGCGTGATGTTCTGATCGCGCAATTCCGTCTGCACGAGATTCAGCACTTCATTGCGTCGGCTCTCCGGCTGGATGAAATCCGGGTTCTCTTCATAGAAACGGATGAGCCGATCCTGGAACTTCGACAGCGCGAAATAATGGCACGGCTCGGAGCGCCGCACCGCCGGGATCTTGTGATCGGGACAGCAGCGGCTCTCATCGAGATCTTTTTCCGTCTTGAAACTCTCACAACCCTCGCAGTACCAACCCTCGTAGTTGCCTTTGTAGATGTGCCCGTTGTCGTAAACCTTCTGAATGAATTTGCGACAACCCTCGTGATGCCGAGCTTCGCTGGTCTGAATGAAATCGTCGTAGCTGATTTCCAGGGCGCGCCAAACTTCCTGAAACTGCCGGGCCATGTCATCGCAGTACGGTTTCGGCTCGACGCCCAGCTCGGCGGCGCGCTTGGCGACCTTGACGGTGTTCTCGTCGTTGCCCATGAGAAAGAACACGTCGTAGCCTTGCATACGGCGATAGCGCGCCTGTACGTCGGCGCCGAGCTTCTCGAAAGCGGTGCCGATGTGCGGCCGGCTATTGGGATAGTCGATGGCCGTCGTCAGAAAATAGCGCGATGGTTCGGTCATATCGAGCAAAGTCCTCTCTGCTGGGAGCGTCGCCCCGTCCGCGGGGTTCTTCCTCTCTTCTTAGTAGGATGAGGACGGCGGGTCACGGGTTCACGTTCAAGCGAGTTGTGCTTTGCTCGGCGTCTATTACAATGGAAGGCGATCCGACCGATAACTTTCGGGTCGATGAAAACGGACCGAACCATGATCGAGGCCAAACGAGCGCCTGTGCGGCCACGCGGGTTTCTCCCGAACAGTACCGCGCCTCTGCTGCTCGATGAGGAGATTCGCTCCTTCGTCGAGGAGGGCGCGCGCGGCGTCATCGCCATCGTGGGTCCGGCTGGTTCGGGCAAGACGACGTCTCTCGAACATCTGGCGGCCGCGTTGCCGCCCGCCTGCCCGGTCGCCTTGCTAGACGAACCCGGACCCGGCCAACTCGCGGCTATGCCGGATGGCTTAGTAATCTACACGGCGCGATCCGGACGCCTGGTCGATCATTTGGCCCAGTACAATCTGGCGCCGTGGAATCAGGATGACCTCATCGAATATCTGCTGGCGGTGCATCGGCCGCACTGCGCCTCCGTGATGGCTCGCCTCCGTGCTGAGGATCATCTTCTGTTCGGCGGTCTGCCGGAGTTATGGCGGATTGTCCTGGACCGACTGGCCTCCGACGCTGCGCTGCCCGATGTCCGCCGCGCGCTGCATCGCCATCTGCAAGAACATCTGACGGATATCGATTTGCTGGAACGCGCGCGGAGCGCATGCTTGAACATCCTCGTCACTCCGGAATCGTCTTTGTTCGAGGAAGTGAGGACGCTCGCCCAGCCGGGTTTCGCGGACAGCCTGATCCGTACTTTGCGGCATCCGCCCATGCAGCGAATGTTGGCCGCCGAGCGCATCGCCGCCGATCTGCACGGCGAGGCGGCTTGCGATTATCTGGCCAAGCGGCTGCCGCGCGATCTCGTCGAAGCGGCTGGCCGGCTGATCGCCGAGGACAGCCGAGCGCTGGTGCATTTGCAGACCTTGCTCGCCGGACCGTCTTGGAGTCATGCGATGGCCGCCAGCCTTCTGCACGCGGTTGGCATGAGCGAGCATTTGAGGGATCACTGCCCTTCGCAGTTGGCCGGGGCGTACCTAGAGGGCGTGTCATAGCCCGGCATTAGCTTGGAAGGGGCGAATCTGGAAGGTTGCGACCTGAGACGGGCGGATCTCCGCGCAAGCCGCTTGGCCGGAGCCACTCTGCGAAGGAGCAACCTGCGCCAGGCTTGTCTGCGTGGAGCCAATTGGGGCGAGGTTGTGGCCATCGAGGCAGATTTCGGCGCGGCGGATCTTACTGGCATCCGTGCCCACCGAGTACAATTCAACAACACTATCTTGGAAAAATCCGACCTTTCTGGAGGCTTTTTGCAGAAATCTTCTTTCGTGTGCGCTAACCTGCGCTGTGCTTCCTTTCGTGACGCCGACCTAACCGAAGCTATATTTAGTGGTGCGGAGTTGGAAGACGCCGACTTCAACTATGCAAACTTGACCTGTGCCGACTTGGCAGGACTGTGCCTGCGAGGCGCCCGCTGGTTAGGCTCTACCTTTCGGCGAGCTTTAATGGACTATTGTGATCTTGAATATACCATATTGCCCGCCGCTGACTTCCAGAGCGCCAGCTTGCGCGGCGCCCTGTTGACATGCTCAATGATGTCAGACGCCAATTTTCGTGGGGCGTGCCTGCATAATACGAAACTGGCCCACATCGCGTGGGAAGACGCCGATTTGCGCGGCGCCGATCTACGCGGCGCTTCGTTTCACATGGGTTCGACGCGCAGCGGATTGGTCGGCAGCACCATCCCCTGCGAAGGCAGCAAGACCGGCTTCTACACCGACGATTACGACGAGCAGATCTACAAGGCGCCCGAAGAGATCCGTAAGGCGAACCTGTGCGGAGCCGATCTACGCGGCGCGATTCTCGATGATGTCGATTTCTATCTCGTGGATTTGCGCGGCGCCTCTACGACGAGAAATACAAAGGCCACCTGCGCCGCTGCGGCGCCATTCTGGAGGAGCGCGGCGTGAAGAACGACGTTTACACCACAGCGAAGAAGCGAGTAAAGTGGGCGCGATGTGGACATCGGATGCGGGAGAGAAAATATGAAAGCCGTCATGCCATCGATGCTGCCAGACGTTCAGGCCATCCGCAAGCTCAGCGGAGCCGATCAATGGGATGAGATGTGGGAAGGAGTCCTGCACATGCCGCCAAGTCCGAATCGGGGTCATCAAGATTTGGAAGGAGCGCTGGAGAGCTATCTTCGCTTCTACTGGGTGCCTCGGTGCAAGGGCAAGGTGTATCACCAAATCAACCTGTCGCCGGGCGGAGGAGATTGGCGGGAGAATTATCGCATACCCGATCTCGTGTTGCTCCTTCCGCCGCGCTTCGCCATCGACCGCAACGAATACTTCGAGGGCGCTCCGGATGTGGTGGTCGAGATTCACAGTCCGGGCGATGAGGCTTACGAAAAGCTGCCGTTTTACTGCGATCTCGGCGTTCCCGAAGTATGGATCATTCACCGCGATAGCCGCGAACCGGAAATCTACGTTCGCAAGCGCAATCGCTACAAGAAACAGTCGGCCACGGCCGAGGGCTGGATTCGCAGTCCAGGCACAGAGATCGAATTGATGGCGCACAACGGCAAGCTGGCCGTGCGGCTGGCGGGCGAGGATTCGACACGTCAGGACTTGCCGCCGGTTTGATGCATGCTACAAGAGCCAGCGAACTAGCCGCCGCAACAGCGGCGAATCGGCGATCACTCGCTGCCCGGCGGAAGTGAAATTATGGCGAGATAGCTCCAGCCGTTGTAGCCGCAACTCTTCGGGAGAGTCGGCCAACGCTTCCAGAGCGCGTGCCAAGAAACGCAGACCATTGGCCCTGAGGTCGTTGCCGCACAGGTTAAGGCGTTCCAACCGCCCCAGCAACGGCGAGTCCGCCAAAGCCCGGATTCCGCCGTCGCCGATGCGATTGTGCGACAGGTTCAGCGCCGTTAAGCTCGTCAGGTGTTCCGAGACAACGAGAGCCCGCACGGCTTCGCTCGTCAGTCGATTCTCCGTGAGGTCGAGCGAACGCAAGCGGCGGAGGTGCTTGCTGTCCGCCAGCGATGCCATGCTGATTGGCTGCATGAAGGAAGTCCACTCACGAGGCCACGGATACATTTCTAAACGCAAGTGCTGGATAGGAACTCTGCGAAAGAGACGAGCGGCGTGTTGGAGAAACGCATGGGCCAACATGGCGACTTCACCAATGAAGCCGCGATGGTAGTTCCAGCTACGCACCACCCGCCGGATGGGACGCGCCCATTCGTTGCCGTATTCGTCGAGGATCTCCTGTTGGCGTCTTTCTAGCTTGTTTCGCCGTTGCAGCAGCAGATGTCCGCCAGCGAGGGCACACTGCACACGAATGAACTCGGCGCGGGCGATGCTGCTGGCATCGCCCTGTTCCTCCAACCAGTCGGCGAAAATCAGACGCGGCGCATCGTCATCGGGATGAGCGAGGATTTCTTGCAGAAAAGCATCGGCGCGCGTCATGGTATCCTCTGTTGCTCAGAGCCGCACCGCGTCGCCGAAGCGTTTGCGCAACAACGCTTCCTGCGTATCGGTGAAGACATTGCCGCGCAGATCGAGATTTCGCATCCGCCGCCACGATGCAGCCGCCAGCGCCTCGGCTCCGGCTTTGCCGATGCGGTTATCGTTCAGATCCAACGTGGCCAACCGTGTTAAATGCGGCGATTGAGCCAGAGCTTTGGCGCCGCCATCGCCGAGCAGATTTTTTCGCAACAACAGCGTCGTCAGCCGCGTCAAGGTTCGGCGCGGACGCCAAAAGATGGCCGCTCTCTTCTTCCAGATAAGCGTCGCTAAAATCGAGCCAGCGGAGGCTGCCCAGATGAGAAGATGCCGCCAGGGCGCGAACGCTCTCCGAGCCGACGAAGTTGCTGGCAATGCAGAGGGTGCGCAGGCGGTCGAGATTGGCCGACGCCGCCAGCGCCTTCAGACCGGGACCGCCAATGCCGTTGCCCTCGATGTTCAGCTTGAGGAGGCGCGTCAAGTGGGGCGACTCAGCGATGGCCTTGGCTCCCCGATCGCGGATGTTGTTGGAACTGACATTCAAGTGCGTCAGCGAACGGAGATGAGGGGACGCGGCCAGCGCTTGCATTCTAGCGGCGCCGAGATTGTTTTGTCCCAAATCGAGCCGGGTCAGATTCGACAGGGAAGGCGCGTTGGCCAGACGTTCCGCGACCTCATCTACGGCGACGACGCGGCGCAGAGAAAGGCTACGGAGAGTCGAGGGCAGGGAATCGAAAAGTGTAGGCAGTTCGACCAAAAAACTGGATTCACTTAAATCCAGGCTTCGCAATTGAGGCGGCGGTTTGAATGCCGCTGGACTCTCCGGAAACCGAGGGCGCACGCCGGAGATATTGAGGTCCAGCAAGCGCGGCAGAGAAGAAGATTGAGAAAGCTCATGCAGACCATTGGGGGTGAGGTTGGTTCCACCCAAGTTCAGAACTTCCAAGTTGCTCGGCGAATCCAGCCGCGTCAAGAGACGAACGGCCGTATCGCCGATGCCGAGGTTTCGGCTCAAATCGAGGCAGCGTAAGCGGGCAAACAGTGGACTGGGGACGAGCGCTCTCATGCCCGGTGTATTGATGCTATTGCCGCTCAAATTGAGTGTACCCAGCCGTTCGAGGTGAGAACAGGTCAGCAGTTGTTGCAAGGAGCGGTCGTTGAGTTGACAGCGGCTGAAGTCGAGCGTCTCGACCCACTGAAGCTGCGGGCACTCCGCCAAGTACGGCACAGAGTTGACATGGATCAGCAAATGCAGCGAGCGCAGAGGAGAGAAGTCGAACAAGCGTTCGGCGTGCATCAGAAAATGGTCGCCGCGGATGCGGATGTGTTCGACGAAGCCGCGAACGAATTGCCAATCCTCGGCGAGGTCGTGCAAAGGCAGCGTCCATTGGCGTTCGTATTCGGCCAGCAGATCCGCCGCCTCGTCTTTGAGCGCGTCTCGCGCCGGATCATCGTCCGGCAGTTCGGCGAGGAGGCACTGGATGCGGATGAAGGCGTCCGTGCCGTGCGCGCGGCGCCGCCCTGCTCATCGAGCCAGTCGGCGTAGATCAAGCCGCGGCGCATCATCGTGCGGATGCTCGCGGATGGCTTGCAGGAAGGCTTGTTCGTGATTCATGGGCCTGATCTTCTCATGGCCGGAAAGTTCTCGGCAGAAGGATTGTACTCCAGACGGGTGAGACGGCGAAGATTCGGCGAGTTGCGCAGAGCGAACACGGCATCCGGCGAGAGATAATTCCTATTCAGCCAGAGCGTTTGCAAGTTGAACAGAAAGGACGATTCCGCCAGGGCGCGAGCCGCGCGATCGGACAAGCCGTTATCCGTTAGGTCGAGCCAGGTCACGCTGACCAACCACGGCGCCTGGACGAGTGCTTCGACGCCCTCATCACCGAGAGAATTAAAGCCCAGAATCAGGAGGGACAGTCCATGCAGATAAGGCGAAGCGGCCAGCGATGCCGCATCGTGCGCCGTTAACGGAGCATCGTAGTAATCCGTGAACCCCAGGAGAGACAGTCCCGACAAGGCGGGTTCTTCCGCCAAGCGACGGGCGCAGCGGCCGCCTCCCCACAGGCTCAACTCGCAGAGCGGCGTCAGGCTTTTGAGCGACCGCGCATGTCGCAAAAAGTCTTCCGCGTCCAACGCGAGGATACTCACGAAGCCCCGATGGAAACGGCGTAAACCTGCCGGACGATATTTGTCGCCCATCCAGCGTTCGCCATACTGATCGCGCCGCGGGCCGACGATCTCACGGAGGGGCCCAACCCATTCCTCCCAATGGCCGCGTAACAACTTCTCGGCGCGGAGATGCAGGGCCGGTTGCTCCGGGCTGCCATCCGGCAGACGGGCAAGTTGGCACTGAATGCGGATGAACTCCGCACGATCGGACTGGCCGCGTTCCTCCAGCCAGTCGGCGTAGATCAGACGCGGCGCGTCATCGAACGGAACGGCGCGAATCGCTTGGATGAACGCTGCATCGTCCGTCATGGCGTGAAGCCCTTGTTTCTTCCTTCGGCAAACTCTTCGACAGCCGGTCATCGAGACCATATCATTTCGTTGCCGATGATACAGCCGATGTGCCGGGAGGAATCGCGCATGCCCTTGCCGTTTGATGCGACGCTCAAGGATTTGGTGCACAACCACCCGGCCGACTGGCTCGCCATCCTTGAGGAACCCTTCTCGGAGCCGATCCGTCTGCTCACGCCCGATCTGTCCACGGTTTCGGCGTTCGCCGATATTGTCTTGGGCATCGGCGAACGCATCCTTCACATCGATTTCCAGAGCGGCGCGGACGCTCATCTGTCCCGCCGCCTGCTAATGTATAATACTCTGTTGTACCATCAGTACGGCTTGCCGGTGCATAGCATTGTGGTTCTACTTCATCCGCGGGCCGCTCGCTCCGACCTGACGGGGATGGTGAGCTACGAAGGGCGTTCGGGCGCGGAGGTTTATCGTTCCGCTTCGAGATCCTCCGCTTATGAGAGGTGCCGGTCGATGTCTTACTGCAAAGTGGCCTGGGGACGTTGCCGTTGGCTCGCCTGGGGCAAGTGCCCAAGGGAGCAGACCCGGAAGAGGTGATGCCTGGCGCGCTTGGACGGTTGCGGGAACGCATCCACTCCGAAGCGGCGCAATCAGAGGTAGCCAAGTTGCTGACGGCAGCTTACGTGTTGACGGGCCTGCGGTTCCCCCGCCATCTAACCATTCAGTTTTTTCAGGGAGAGAGTGCCATGATGGAATCCGATACGTATCTGTACATTCTCGAACAAGGCGAGGCCAAAGGCGTGGCCAAAGAAGCGCGGAAGATCTTGCTCCTCCAGGGGCGCGAACGATTCGGCGAAGCCGATGCGAATGTCCGCGCCGCGGTGGAGAGCATCACCGATCTTGAACGCCTAGAACGCATGAGCGTACGATTGCTGGCGGTTTCCAGTTGGCAAGAACTGCTGCAAACGCCCTGATGGAGTATGTGGCGGCTTCACCATGAACAGCACCACCGAACTTCAACGCGATCACCTCAGCCGCCATCTGCGCAAGCACTTGGCCGGCGAAGTGCGCTTCGATTCCGCCTCGCGCCGTTTGTACAGCACCGATGCCAGCATTTACCAAATGGAGCCGCTCGGCGTCGTCATTCCCAAAAGTGTCGAGGATCTCGTCGCCACCGTGCAGATCGCGGCCGAGGCGCAGGTGCCAATCACGGCGCGCGGCGGCGGAACCAGCCTGTCCGGCCAATCGATCGGCCCCGGCATCGTTGTCGATTGCAGCAAATACCTCAACGCCATTCTCGACATCGATGCCGCCGCGCGCGTCGTCCGCGTGCAGCCGGGTGTCGTCCTCGATACGCTCAATCGCGCCTTGGCCGAACACGGTTTGCAGTTCGGTCCAGACGTGTCCACGGCCAGCCGCGCGAACCTCGGCGGCATGATCGGCAACAACTCCGCCGGGGCGCGTTCCATCGTCTACGGCAAGACCATCGATAACGTCCGCCGGCTTGGCGTCGTCCTCGCCGACGGCAGCCGGACGAGCTTCGGTCCTCTTCGCCCCGATGAATGGGAACGCCGTGCCGCCGTCCGTTCCCTGGAAGGCGATATTTACCAGCAAGTGCGCGCGATCGTGAGCGATGAGCGCGAGGAGATCGAGCGGCGTTTTCCGCGCATCTTGCGGCGCGTCAGCGGCTACAACCTCGATGTCCTGTCGGCGGGATTGAACGAGGGACGGCAGGCGCGTCGGACTGCATCAATTGATCGTCGGCAGCGAGGGCACGTTGGCCGTCATCGCCGAGGCGGAGCTGGCTTTGCTGAGGCTGCCCAAGGCGCGCGGCCTGCTTGTGCCGCAGTTCGCCTCGCTGAGCGCGGCGATGGACGCGCTGGATGCCTGCCTGGAAATGCAGCCGTCCGCCGTGGAATTGATGGATCATTTGCTCCTGGAGTTGACGGCCCGCAATCTGGCCTTCAAGGATACGATGAAGGCTATCCAGGGCCGGCCGCAAGCGGTGCTGATGGTCGAGTTCAGCAGCGACGATGCGGCCGAGGTCGCCGATCGCGTCGAGCGCTTACGGCGGCGCTTGGGAGGAGTCGCGGGCTTGACGGCGGCGGTGCCGGCGATTGAGCCGTCGCTGCGCGAGCCGTTGTGGAACCTGCGCCGCGCCGCCATGCCGCTGTTGTACGGCATGATCGGCGATCGCAAGCCCGTCACTTTCATCGAGGACGCGGCCGTTGCGCCGCGCCATCTGCCGGAGTTCGCCGCCCGCTTCCGCGCTTTGCTGCAAAGTCACGGCACCGATGGCGCTTTTTACGGTCATGCCAGCGTCGGCTGTCTGCACATTCGTCCGCTGTTGAATTTGAAAGATCCCCTCGACGTGGCCCGTATGCGTCGCATCACGGAGGAAGTCACCGATTTGGTTCTGGAGTACGGCGGCTCACTCAGCGGCGAACACGGCGACGGCCTGGCGCGTAGCGAGTGGAACGAGAAGATGTTCGGTCCCGCCGTCTACCGGGCCTTTTGCCGCGTCAAGCAGGCATTCGATCCCAAGTCGCTGCTCAATCCCGGCCGCGTCGTACACGCTCCGCCGATGACCGACAACTCTGCGTTACGCGCCGCCGTATAATCCGGTCGAGCCGGCCACGGTTTTCGATTACAGCCGACAAGAGGGTTTTCTTCGCTCCATTGAACTGTGCAACGGCAACGGCGCCTGCCGCAAAATGCAGGGCGGAACCATGTGCCCGTCGTATCGGGCCACGCGCGATGAGAAGGACACGACGCGCGGCCGGGCTAACGCGCTGCGTCTGGCGCTGGCCGGACAGCAACCGCTCGCCAACAACCACGACGTCTACCACGTTCTCGACCTGTGCTTGATGTGCAAGGGTTGCAAGGCCGAGTGCCCCAGCAACGTCGATGTCGCCAAGCACAAAGCGGAATTTCTCCAAATCTACTATCAAGGATCGCTCACGTCCTCTTTCTCATCGGCTAATGGCCGGCGTTCATCACCTAAATCGTCTCGGCGCGCCGTTGGCTCCGCTGGTCAATTTTCTGCAATCGCGGCGTTCGCTCCGCTGGCTGCTGGAGAAAACGGCGGGCATCGATCGCCGTCGTAGTCTGCCGCCGCTGCATCGCCGCCACTTCCGCCGTTGGTTCGCTCGGCACACGCCGGACGCCGCGGCGGGCCGGCGCGGCCGCGTCCTGCTCTTGGCCGATTGCTTCACCACCTACAACGAGCCGAACATCGGCCGCGCCGCCGTGCGCGTTCTCGAACGCGCCGGCTATGCCGTCGAGTTGACCGATCTTGTCTGCTGCGGCCGGCCCATGATTAGCAAGGGCTTTTTGCATCAGACGCGGACCTTGATTCAGGAGCAGGCCGGCGGTTTAGCTCAGCGCTTGGCCGATGGCACGCCGCTGTTGGGATTGGAGCCGAGTTGTCTGCTGACCCTGGCGGACGAATGGACGGAGTTGTTGCCGGCAGCGACAGACGAATACCATCGCTTCCGCCGTGCATTTGGCCGACAACTGGCTCGCCCAACAGATGCAAACGGGGCAGTGCGAACTCGAACTTCGGCCACGTCCTCAGCAATGCCTGCTGCACGGCCATTGTCATCAAAAGGCGTTGCTCGGTGCCGGCGGCACGGCGGCGGCGCTGCGCCTGGTGCCGCAACTCGATGTGACAGTCCTGGATAGCGGCTGCTGCGGCATGGCCGGCTCGTTCGGCTTCGAGCGCGAGCATTACGATCTCAGTGTGCAAATCGCCAATCTCGCTCTGCTGCCGGCGCTGGCGAAAGCGCCCGAGGCCATCGTGGCGGCGCCAGGCACATCTTGCCGTCATCAGATCGCCGATCTCGCCAAACGGCACGCCCGTCATCCGCTGGAAGTGCTGGCCGAGCAACTGACGGAACCGACCGCCGCCGCGGACGCGGCGACCTGAGCGGAGCGGAAAACGTGCTTGTTCGACGGCGGAAAGCTCCTACAATCCATCCGGCGGGTGCGGAGCGGTTCGAGGGCTGTTCACGCTGTCCCGCTCAGTCATCCAAGGAGTACGAGCATGGGATACAATCGAAGCGGGACCCGACGGACGGCCCGTTTACGGCGGCGTAAACGCTTGGAAAATCGTCTCGCCGAGAAAATGGCCCCGCAACAAGAGGGCGTGGTGCAAAAGGTTAAGCACTTGGCCGAAAAGGCGGCCGGCAAAGTCGGCGAAGTCCTGCATGCCGCCGTCGAGAAGGTCAAGCATGTGGTGAAGTAAATACATTCCCCATCGGCCTGCACCCGGCAGCTAACGCAGCCGGTTCGCCGGGGCTGGCGAACCGGCTGCGTTAGCTGCCGGGTAGTTCAAAATCCGTAGACATACCCGCATCCCTGGGTGTAACTAAATTTTCTGGGGTGTGGGCGTTTCTGTAGGGTGGGTCGAGCTTGCGAGACCCACCACGCCCCGGCCACGCCCCCGGTGGGTCTCGCAAGCTCGACCCACCCTACACAACCATCCCCAGAAAATTTAGTTACACCCGCATCCCTCGCTTCGCTTCTTCGCTCTTGGCTTCCTCGTCGGACTCTGAGTATAATCTTCTCTTTCACCCGCAAGGTGAATGTCCCAATCCCGGCACCGATGACCGAAAGGATGTGGTCATGCGCGTCTGCCTATTTGAAGACCAGAGCGTCCTCGATCTTGAACCGCTGAGCCTGACTCGGCCTGTTTTCGAGTTGATGTGCGGCTTGACCTCATTGGCCGCCAAGCAAAGCCGCTTCTTTCCCGCCGGCCCACGCGGCGTCCTCATCCGTCCCTACCTGGCCGATCTCTGTCGCCTTCATTCCCCGGCGCTGCCGGTCAACGATCTCGCGTGGCTGCGGGCGGGTCCGACTATCCTGATCAATGGCCGCTGGCTGCCTCCTTCTCTCCCGCTGCCGCTCGCGGAACTGTCCGGGCCGTGTGTCGCCCTCGTCGAGGACGAGGTTGCTTTCGCCATCGTCGAGCCGGAGCATCTGACCAATTGCTCGCCCGACACGCTCGACGATTGCTTGGACGCTTGGAAAGAGACGCTGCCGCATCGTGCCGCCGGCGGCCGACTGGTTCGTTACCTGTGGCAATTGGTGCAGCACAACGGCGAGCAGATCCTCGCCGACTGGCAGACCGCCGGTCCTCCGTTCGCGGTCGAAGCCAATGTCGCCGAGCATCCCGGCCTCGCCATCGTCGGCCCACGCGAACACATTTTGATTCATCCATCGGCGCATCTCGATCCGATGATCGTCGCCGACGCCACGCGCGGTCCCATCGTCGTCGAGCGCGACGCCGTCGTCACCGCCTTCACCCGCTTGGAAGGACCGTGCGTTATCGGCCCGCGCACGCACATCCACGGCGCCAACGTCCGCGCCGGCACGACGCTCGGCCCCGATTGCCGTATCGGCGGCGAAATCGAATGCAGTATCGTGCAGGGACACAGCAACAAATATCACGAGGGTTTTCTCGGCCACGCCTACGTCGGCGCGTGGGTCAACCTCGGCGCCGGCACGCACAATAGCGATCTGCGCAACGACTACGGTGAAATAACGATGACGGTCAACGGCCGGCGCGTGCGCACGGGATTGACGAAAGTGGGCTGTTTCCTCGGCGATCACACCAAGGCCGGACTGGGCACGCTCTTGAACACCGGCACCAGCGCCGGCATTTTCTGCAATCTACTGCCGGGCGGTCTGCTACCCAAATACATCCCTTCTTATGCCAGTTGGTGGAAAGAAGTGCTAACCGATCGCGCCGACTTGTCCGCTCTGCTGCGCACCGCCGCCGAGGTCATGCGTCGCCGTGGCGTCGTCTTCACGGAGACTCATGCGGCACTGTATCGCACCCTGTTCGAGCAGACCGCCGCCGAGCGCCGCCGCGGCGTGCGCGAGGCCGAACTGCGAGCGCTGCGGCGAAGCGCGTGAAACGATGCAACGGAGATTGATCCGAGAAGTGATAGCGTTATCATGGGTTTGTTTTGCCATTTGCGGCTCCGTGTGATGCCGCAGTTAATTCCTCGCTTGGAATGGCACCCATGTCACAACTCCATCGCCGTCAACTGCTGCAAAACCTAAGCGCCGCCGGCGCCATGGCCGCGCTGGCACCCGATTCATTGCTCGCCGCCGACCGCGACCGCATCCGCGCCGAGAACGAACACGAGGGCACCACCGATTGGCAACTCACCTACACGCGGATCGATCCGAAAACGAAATGCACGCGCTTCGGCGGCGGCTTGGGCGGGCGCTCGACGCGCATCGAAGGCTTCGCTTCCCATACCAGCATCCGAACGGGAGAGAAAATCGATTTCTTCGTCAGTACCGATCCACCGACGCCGTTCGTCATCGATTTGTACCGCCTGGGTTACTACCAGGGCAAAGGCGGCCGGCACATGCAGCGGCTCGGCCCGTTTCGCGGCAAGCCACAGCCAACGCCTCCCGTCGGCGACCAACGGCTCCGCGAGTGCCGCTGGGAGCCTTGCATCCGCTTTGAGATCCCGCGCCAGTGGGTCAGCGGCGTCTATCTTGGCAAACTGTCGGCGACCAAACATCGGTATCAGAGTTATCTCATCTTCATTGTCCGCGATGATCGGGCTTGTGACTTTCTCTTTCAGTGTTCGGACAACACCTGGCAGGCTTACAATGCCTGGCCGGATAATTACTCGTTGTACATCAACGACCGCGAGGACGGCAAAATCCTTGTTTCTGGGGTGAAGGTCAGCTTCGACCGTCCTTACGGCAAGTACACGCAAATCCTCGATAATCCGCTGTCCCAAGGCTCCGGCGAGTACCTGCTCTGGGAATTTCCGCTCGCCTTCTGGATGGAGCGTCACGGTTACGACGCCAGCTATTGCTCCAACGTCGATGTCCATAGCGATCCGAAATGTCTGACAAGGGCGAAAGCGTTTCTGTCGGTCGGCCACGATGAATACTGGAGCCGCGAACAATACGATCGTGTGATGGCTGCCGTGAAAGCCGGCGTCAATGTCGCCTTTCTGTCCGGCAACACCTGCTGCTTCGTCGCACCATATTCGGCGTCGAGCGGCAGCGTGGACCATCGCATCCTCACGCGCGCCGGTCGTTACGGCGGCATCCGGCCCAAGGAAAAACCGTTCATGGCCGATTTGTCCATCGAGGCGCCCAACGAAGCGACGCTTATCGGCGCAGACCGTCTCGCCGTTCAACGGCTCCGGCGATTGGATCGTCACCAAGCCGGATCACTGGATCTTCGCCGGCACGAAGATGAAGAAGGGCGAGCGCATCGCCGGTCTGGTGGGCTGGGAGTTTCACGGCGAACCTGCGGACATTCCAGGTCTGGAAGTCGTCGCCGAGGGACCGACGTGGACGGGCGGCGACGCCGAATCGCACTACACGGCGACGATCTATCCGGGACCGAAGGGCAATCACGTCTTCAACGCTTCGACGATCTTCTGGGCGCAGGGACTATCGGCACCCCCGGGCCACATGCCCCCCATCTCGCACCACGGTCGGCCGCATGGTCCCGATGAACGGGTGCAACGAATCACACGCAATGTGTTGGAGCGCTTCCGCGGCTGAATGAATCGATGCAGGAAACGATGCAACGGAGATTGATCCGAGCAATCGCGGCGTTATGATGGGTTTGTTTTGCCGCTGGCGGCTTAGCGTCAAGCCGCGCGGCAAACGCTAAGCCGCACACGGCAAAAGCCCCATGACTCTCGATCGCATCTCCATCGAAGTGACCAATCGCTGCGCCAAAGCGTGCTGGTTCTGCTACAACCACAGCCTCCCCGAAGGCGATACGCGCTGGACCGCCGACGAGTTGGTATCGTTCGTCACCGACTGCGCCGCTCATGGTGTCAAGGCGGTGTCGTTCGGCGGCGGCGAACCGCTGCAATACGGTGAACTCTTCACCGTACTCGAACGCCTGCGCGGCACGCTGTTTCGCTCGCTTACTTCCAATGGTCTTCTGCTGCACGGCGAACTCCTGGAACGACTGATCGTTGCCGCTCCGGACAAGATACACTTATCGATCCATTTCCCCGAACGCGCTAGCGAAGTGAGCCGCGTTATTCGTCAGGTTCACGAACTGGCCGAGCGCGGCATCCGCAGCGGTATCAATCTGTTGGTGGCGCGTTCCAATCTGCCGGCGGCGCGACAAGCCGCCGAAACAGTGCGTCAAGCCGGCATCGGCAACGAACGCATCGTCTACCTGCCGATGCGCGGCCAGGACACGCCGACGCCTGCCGAAGTCGCCGCCGTCGCTGGTGGCAAGCCGTTTCAGTCGATGACGTGCCTGACGGCATGCGGCCGCAGTCCGCGCTTTTGCTCGATTGGCTGGGATAAGACGGTGGCGTGGTGTTCTTACACGCGGACACGGACACCGTTGCGGGAATTGACGTATGCGGGGTTGAATGCGGCTCTGAACGGGCTGGGACTCGAATTTTGCGGAGGCACCGATGGACGTTGATATTCCGGTGGCCCACAGCATGGACACCACGTTTTTCGCTGTGGATGCGGCAGGACACGTCGGTCGTTTCGATACCGGCGTGGAAGGGCACGTACCCGAGGGAGCCAGGGGTTCTGATGTCAGTCTCGAATCCTGGGAACTAGACCCCGAGGATGCGTGGGGGACAAGAGAAAGCGACCTATTAACAAGCGAACGGGGAGTGTTCTGGTACGAGTACGACGAAGAAAGCTGGATTCACATCGCCCCGTATCGCTTGATCGATACTCCCCAAACGCCGCTGCACATCGATCAACTCCCCCCGGAGTTGCGGCAGATGTGCAAACGGATTCGCTTTGAAGGGACCGATTTTTCGGCATCGGAACTGGTTCAACCCCTTGAGCAGTTGCGGCCCATCCCTGGAAAGGAGGATCAGTTCGCCGATTTCTGCCGTCAATTCCGCGAGGAAGAACCGGAGCAAGCGGGAAACATGATTTTTGAAGGGTTGGAAGATGAACCGGAAAAGGACAATGGAGACCGATAAAATTATTTAGTATGCCGCGTTTGGGGATGTCATGGCGGATTTCGATAAGGCCGCGCGTTTCGCCGTCAAACTCGATCCGGCCGGCTTTCTGCGCTGGCTGTTGCCGGGCCTCGACCCGGACTTGCTCTTTACGCGCTGGCTGGAGACGCAGACAATTCCGTTTCCGGGCCAACCCGATCGGCGCTGCGATACCGTGGCCGAATTGACGCACGCATCGGGATCGGCTCCCAGCTGGATGGTGGTTCTGGAACTTCAGACGGAGTCGGACGCCGATATTGTGGAAAGGCTGCTGGAATACATGGCTCGCGCTCGCCGCGAACTGCGCTATGGACCGCACGGACGAGATAAGTATCTGGCCGCTCTCGCCGTGATAAACCTGACGGGACCGCCGCCCCACAGCGGTTTGGACATGATTCTGCCAGGTTCGACGGGTGTATTGTTCCGCTGTCTTCGCGGACTTGGCCGATTGTTTACCTGTGTGGAAACAAGGATTGGAGGGATGGAACATGCGAAAATCGCGAGTTGTCGAGGAATGGCGACAAGAAAGCCGAATCGAAACCTTGCATGACGTTCTGTTTCGGCGCCTGCAAAAACGATTTCCCGGTGGCTCCTCGCCAGAAGTGATTGCCGCCGTGCAAGCGCAGACCAACGCCGATGAATTAATGCGTTGGCTGGAATTGATCGATAGCGTCGAGTCCCTGGAAGCCTTCCGGGCGGCTATCGACGCTTGAGATAAGGAGAACAGACATGCAACCGGATTATCCCGCCGCGCATTCGATGGACACATGCTTTTTCGCCATCGACCGCGATGGACACGTCGCCTGTTTCGACACTGGCGAGGCCGGTGCGGTGCCGGTCCATTCCCTGTCGGGCGAGGCGGCCTACGATGTGCGGCGGCAATTGGCTGCCTTGCCGCGCGTCGAAGTGATACACGACCGCGAAGGCCGATTGATGCCCGGCCGCCGCAATGAATTCAACGAGCATCGCGGCCGGTTGGGCCTGCCCTATCCGACGCTGATGTTTCTGGCCACACTCGATCCGGTGCAAGAAGAGATCGCCGCCGGCCACGCCGTGCAGGTGCCGGCCAGCGAGGGCGTGGCCGTGTTGTTCCGCGAAATGTCCGAAGAGTTAGCCGAACGCCTCCACGACAACGGCGCTTGTCTGGCCTGCACCTGGATTTTCCAGGACGAGGATGACGAGCAACGTCCCGACCTGGCTTCGCGCGGCTTGTTCTTGTATTCCCATTTGACCGAGAATTGGATTTCCGGCCCCTACGGACGCATGGCTCGACCGGCGCAGCCGATCCATATCGATCAGCTGCCGCCGCGACTTCGCCAGGCGATTGCGGCTCTGCGCTTCGATTCGCTCAGCTTCGACCAGACGCCGCACATCCAGCCGGTCGAACATGAGAAGTGTTCGTCCTGGGAATCGGCCTATCTAGATGCCACCGGCAAGCACATCCGTCCCATCCCCGGCCAGGAAGAAGAGTACGCACAAGCCTATGAGGAACTCGAAGAGATTGCCGGCGAGGATGATCTGCACGCCGAACCCCCTTCCGGACAGGCGCCGGAAGCGGGAGACAAATAAGAGGGCGGTCATGCTCATCCTGCGCGGCCACACCGATACCGTTCGCTGCCTGAGTTACTCGCCCGATGGCCGTTGGCTGGCTTCCGGCAGCGAGGACAAGACGGTTCATCTATGGGACTTGGCCAACCATGTCCCCGCTATCTTGAAGCACGAAAGCAGCATCGAAGCCCTAGCCTTTAGCCCGGATGGCAACTCGCTGACGACGGGCACGGCTGCCGGCGAGTTACTGGACTGGGACATGCCGCGACGGCGGCGACGCTCTCACGTTCAAGCTCATACCGGCGGCATACGCAGCCTCGATTTCGCTCCGGACGGTCAGACGCTGGCTACGACGGGTTGGGATCGAATCGTGAAATGCTGGGAGACAGTTCCACTGAAGCAACGCCGTATCCTGCAAATTGATCTTTCCTGTTCTGCCCTGGCTTATGCTCCGGATGGAGAAACCCTGGCCGCCGGCCGCGATGATGGCGGCATTCAATGGTTCGATAAAGCCGGGCGTCGCACGAACGGGGTGGAGGGACGGTTCCGATTGTTCGCGCTCGCTTGGTCGCCTGACGGTCAGCTTTTGGCTTCGGGTCATTCCGATGGCCCCATCGCGCTGTGGAAAGGCGACCAGTTGCAAGCGACCTTGCGCGGCCATACCTGGACGGTCTACGCGCTGGCCTTCACGCCGGACGGCAACGCGCTCATTTCCGGCAGCGCCGACGGCACCGTTCGTCTATGGGATGTCGCCCGAAGATGTGAACGGCGCTGTTACCGTTGGCACACGAGTTGGGTGACGTGCGTGGCCGTGGCGCCCGACGGCATGACCGCCGCCGCCGGCAGTGCGGATCGTACCATCGTCGTCTGGGATCTGGAGGACGATTAAAGCAAGAAAAAAGATGACGCGATGCCTCGACATCGC
Source organism: uncultured Planctomycetota bacterium (assembly GCA_963835245.1). GTDB lineage: Bacteria > Planctomycetota > Planctomycetia > Gemmatales > Gemmataceae > JAJPHU01. Next base: position 1,744,552 of record CAWIEZ010000004.1, on the reverse strand, counting down.
TATTGTCTCCTCAGAACGCACGCGCATCCATGACGCGACATCCAAGGAGATCTTCGCATGGGCATCAACGCACCGCTCAACCGGAAACTTCGCATGGGACTTGTCGGCGGCGGGCAAGGCGCCTTCATCGGCAAGGTCCACAGCATCGCCGCCACCCTCGACAATCGCGCCGTCCTCGTCGCCGGCGCTCTCTCTTCCGACCCGGCGAAAGCCAAGGCGTCGGCGCCCGATTACGACATCGCGGAAAATCGCGCCTACGGCTCCTATCGAGAGATGCTCGCCGCCGAAGCGAAGCTGCCGGGCGATCAACGCATCGATTTCGTCTCGGTCGCCACGCCCAATCACACGCACTTCGAGATTGCCAAGGCGTTCGCCGAGGCCGGCTTCAACGTCATTTGTGACAAGCCGATGACATTCGATCTCGCCCAGGCCGAGGAATTGGCCAAGGTCGTGCAGAAAACCGGCGTTGTTTTCGCCGTCAGTCACAACTACACGGGGTATCCGCTCGTCCGTCAGGCTCGTGAGATGATCGGGGCCGGCGAACTCGGCGAGATCAATGCCGTCCGCGCGTTCTACATCCAGGGCTGGTTGCGGACGCGGCTGGAAGCATCCGGTCAGAAGCAAGCCGGCTGGCGAACCGATCCGAAGAAGTCCGGCGCCGCCGGCTGCTTCGGCGACATCGGCACTCATGCCTACAACCTCGGCCGTTTCATCACCGGCCTCCTGCCCGAACAGATTTCCTGCCAGCTGAAAGCATTCGAACCGGGCCGCGTACTCGACGACTACGGTGCCGCCGTCATCCGCTACGGCAACGGTGCTCTCGGCACCGTCACCGCCTCGCAGATTTCGCACGGCCGCGAGAATGATCTGTGGATCGAGATCGACGGAACCAAGGGAGCGCTGGAATGGCATCAGGAAGAGCCGAACAAGATGCTGCTGCGCGTCAACGGCAAACCGCATCAGATTTACACTCGCGCCGGCGGGCCGTATCTCGGCGACTTGGCGGGGCGCTCGACGCGCATTCCCAGCGGACACCCGGAAGCGTTCCTAGAAGCGTTCGCCAACATTTACACAGCGGCATATCAAGACATGATTGCGCGAGCAAATGGACAGAAGTTCGATTCCGCTCGCAGTCTTTATCCCAACGTCGCCGATGGCGTCGATGGTATGAACTTCATTACCCAAGGCGTGGCCAGCTCGGCGGAGAACGGAGCGTGGAAACCGCTCAAGCATGCGCTCTGTCGATCCTAAGTTTGACCTACCCGGCAGCTAACGCAGCCGGTTCGCCCACACAGGCGAACCGGCTGCGTTAGCTGCCGGGTGCAAGCTACTCCCGCGAAGCATTGAAGAAACCGTGGCGGTGGGCTAGAATTGCGTTGATTGGTTTTTCGTTGCACCTCCGAGTCCGTGCCCGCTGATGGGCCGGCGGATAGAAGGAGCGAGTCTGTGCAGATCAAAATCTCCGTGCGGCATGGACATCTCAGCGACGCTACGCAGCAGTTCATCCGCGACAAAGCCGAGAAACTCCTGCACTACTTCGAGCGCCTCACCATGATCGAGGTGACGGTGGACATGAAGAAAGACCAAAAACAGGTCGAGTTCGTGGTGCAGGCGGAACACAAGCACGATTTCGTCGCCCGCGAGAGCCACGCCGAACTGTCGGCGGCGGTGGACCTGGCCCTGGATAAACTGGCGCTACAGTTGCGCCGCTATAAAGAAAAGATTCAAGACCATCGCCGGACGCCCTCGACCGGCGAGGTAGCCGGCGCGCCTACGGCGGAAGAATCCGGCGAGGAATGACGGAGAAATTGGCATGCGAATGTCCGACTTCGTGGTGCGCGAGGCCATCGTCGCGGACCTGCCCGCCGCCAACAAAGAAGGCGTCATCCGCGCCATGGTCGAAAGCCTGCGGGCGGCCGGCCAGTTCCGCGGCGCCGATCTCGACGACATCATCCGCGCCATCCTCAAACGCGAGTTCCTCGGCTCGACCGGCATTGGTCGAGGCGTCGCCATTCCCCATACCAAGCACAATAGCGTCGAACGCTTGATCGGCACCGTCGCCATCTCCCACAAGGGCATCGCTTTCGACAGTCTCGATGGGGAGCCGGTCCATGTCTTCGTCCTGCTCATTTCGCCGCAGGATCGGCCCGGCGATCATTTGCGCGCCCTGGAAAACGTCTCCCGTTCCCTGCGCGACGATAACTTTGTCCGCGCCCTGCGCGGCGCTACGACACGGGAAGAAATCATTGCCCTCCTGGATAGGGCCGAACATTAAACCGCTATCCGCTATCCGCTACCCGCTATCCGCCAAAACCGAAAGCGGATGGCGGATAGCGGATAGCGAATAGTGGATAGCGGATTGCCATGAACGGGGCACCCCTGGAACAAAAGGTGGTCATCACCAACCCGCAAGGGTTCCACATGCGCCCAATGGCCGCCTTCGCGCAGCTGGCGTCGCGCTTCGAGAGCAGCGTCAAGGTCAGCCGCGAAGGACAGAGCGTCAACGGCAAGAGCATCCTCGATCTGATGCTGCTGGCCGCCGCCCAAGGCACCGAGTTGACCCTCGAAGTGGCCGGACCCGACGCCCAAACCGCTCTCGACGCCCTTGTTAACGCCCTCAAAACGCCCGCGGAGGAAGAACCACCGCAAGCAACCACGCCCTAATTTCGTTTCGCCGCGCCCCGAAGGGGAGCGCGGCGAAACTAAGCTCTATGGAAATCAAACGCGGCATCGCTGTCTCTTCCGGCGTCGCCATCGGTCCCGCCCTGGTGCTGGACTCCGAATGGTTCCGCATTCCCCAACGCGCCATTCCCGCCAACCACATCGACAGCGAATGCCAACGGCTGCGCCAGGCGCTGGCCCAGGCCGCCGCCGAGACGCGCGTCAATCAAGAAGCCGTCACCGCCAAACTCGGCCCGCAGTACGGAGCTATCTTCGGCGCGCATGCCCTCATGCTCACCGATCCGACCCTGGCCCAGGAGATCGAGGCGCTGATTCATAGCGATCATTTCGCCGTCGAGTACGCCGTCAGCCGCGTCATGCGCCGCTACGCCAAGGCGCTGGAGAGCATCGAGGGCGGCTATCTCGCCGACCGCGTCGCCGACCTGTTCGACATCGAAAAGCGCATCCTTCGCCATCTGCTCGGCCAACGCCGCGAACAATTGCGCGACCTGCGCCAGCCGGCCGTCGTGCTGGCCCACGATCTTGACGCCCAGCGAGACGGCCTCGCTCGATCCGCAGCGCGTCCATGCTTTCGCCACCGAATCGGGTGGACGAGCCAGCCATACCGCCATCGTCGCCGGCGTCCTCGGCATTCCCGCCGTCGTCGGTCTTGGCCCTTCATCACCGACGTTTCCGGCGGCGATCGCGTCATCGTGGACGGCCATCACGGTTTGCTTATCATCGATCCCGATGAAGAGACGCTCGAACGCTACGAGCGCGTCCGCGCCAGCTTCCGCACGCACGAAAGCCAACTGAACGAGCTGCGCCACTTGCCGGCCCAGACGCGCGATGGCGCTCGCGTCGCCATGCTCGGCAACATCGAGTTTCCGCAGGAGAGCGCACCGTGCCTGGAGCGCGGCGCGGAAGGCGTCGGCTTGTATCGCACCGAGTTTCTCTATCTCGGCAAGCAAACCGACCCGACGGAAGCGGAACACCTGGAAGCGTATTTGACCGTGCTGCGGACGATGGGAGCGCAGCGGCCGGTGGTCATCCGTACCCTGGATTTGGGCGCCGACAAGTTCCTACCCGTGCGCTCGGAACGGGCATCGCAGGAGCGCAATCCGTTTCTGGGATTGCGGAGCGTCCGGCTGTGTCTGCGAAATTTGACCTTGTTCAAAACGCAGATGCGTGCCATTCTGAGAGCGAGTGCTTTCGGTGATGTGCGCATCATGTTCCCCATGATTAGCACGTTGCTGGAACTGCGCCAGTGCAAGATGATTCTGGCGGAGGTCAAAGAGGATCTGGAGGAGGAAGGCATCGCCTTCAATCCTCGGCTGCCGGTCGGCACCATGATTGAGGTGCCCTCGGCCGCGATCCTGGCCGAGCAGATGGCTCGTGAAGTGGACTTTTTTTCCATCGGCACCAACGACTTGATTCAGTACACGTTGGCCGCCGACCGAAACAACGAGACGGTGTCCACGCTGTACAGTCCCGGCGATCCGGCCGTACTCCGCCTGATCGAACGCGTGGTGCAGGTCCGCCGCCAAATACAACATTGCCGTCAACGTATGTGGCGAAATGAGCGGCGACCCTTTGTATACGATGTTGCTTCTGGGCCTGGGGATACGTCAACTGAGCCTGACGCCGCATAGTATCCCCGCGATCAAGCGCGTTATGCCGCTCCGTGACGGTCGAGGAGTCCGTCGCGGCGGCCCAAGAAGCCATGAGGCTGGAAACAGCCCGTGATGTAAACAATTATTTGCGGGAACAGACCCGACGGATTCTCCCTGAGGTGTTTGAGTAAATGACGAATATCCATCGTTTAGCCGCGACCTCGAAGGGGAGTCGCGGACTCACGCGCTCCCCTTCGGGTCGCGGCTAAACGAATCCTCCGCCTCGGAGAAAGTCCATAATCCGTCTGTTCCCTCCGCATGGGGATGAACCGTGCCTGGGGCAGTCGATACACGATCCAACGATACCGCGCCGCCAAGCGATCGCGGCGGACGAGCGGAAGCGAAACACGCCGCCGACAAGGTGCGTATCCGCTTCCGCAAAAGCGGCCTGTTGCGTCTACTCAGTCATCACGATTTGATGCGCACCTTCGAGCGCCTGCTGCGCCGCGCCGAACTGCCCTTTCATCGCACGCAGGGATTCCATCCGAAACCGCGCCTCGTCTTCGCGCTGTCGCTGCCTCTGGGCGTCGTCGGCCGCGCCGAAGTCGTGGAATTGGAACTCGATGAGGTTCTGTCCATCGAAGACATTCACACCCGCCTCGCCCGCCAGACGCCGCCAGGTCTGGAAATCCTCTCGGTCCAGCGCATCGCTCTCAAGATCAACGCGCAAGTGTGCCGGCTGGCCTACGCGCTGCCGGTGCCGGCCGAACGCCTGCCGGATTTGCCTCGCCGCATCGCCGATGTGCTGGCCGCCCGCGAATGCTGGATCGATCGTCGTCGGCCGCACGCACGCCAGCCCGAACGTCGAGTCGATGTGCGTTCTTTCCTCGTTGACCTGCTGATACACCAACATAGCGGATCGTCTGAATCCGCGATGTTGGAAATGATTCTCCGTTTGACCTCCGCCGGGACGGCTCGCCCCGAAGAAGTGCTGGGCCTCCTGGGACTTGAAGACCTGCTCGACGCCGGCGCCGTCCTCGAACGCAGCCGGCTGGAGCTTCACGATGAACTGCCGCACTCCCCGATGGGTAGCGGCACCGTACAGGAAAAGGAATCGCATGAAAAAAGAGATGCTGATTAACGTGTTGCAGCCCGAAGAATGCCGTATTGCCATTTTGGAGGACGGCGTTCTCGAAGAGCTGTACGTCGAGCGCACCAGCCACGAGAGCTACGTCGGCAACATCTACAAAGGACGCATCGTCAACATCGAGCCGAGCATTCAGGCCGCCTTCGTGGATTTCGGCGTGGGCCGCAACGGCTTTTTGCACGTTTCCGACGTGGAGCCGACTTATTATCGCCACCTGGAGCCGCGCCGCGGCGAGCGCGGCGGACGCCGCGATCGGGAGCGCGGCCGCGATGGGGACCGCGATCGTCCGCGGGCGCCGATGGACTACGATGTCGAGGATCTCGACGAATCGCTGGCGTCGCTCGACGATGCCGCCACGCTGCTGCCCGACGAAGCCGCCCTGGAGGTGCAGTCGGCCGAAGAAGTCGTCGAGATCACCACCGAAGATACGAATGTCGAAACGAATGCGGCGCGAGAAGCGGAAATGGAGGAGGCGCCGTTCGCCGAGACCACCGAGGAACCATCTTCGGAGAATGAGCCTTCGCCGGAGACAGGTTCTTCCGTGACCGCGCTGCCGCAGACACGGATCGAGGAGGAACCGGGACGGCGCCGCCGTTCGCGCGGCCGACCGCGCTCGCGCGGAAGAGTGCCGAGGAGATGCCGAGCGCGGAACCGGAAACGCCGGCCGCGCCGCATGCCGACGAAGAGGCTGCGGCGGAGAGACCTCCGTACATGGATTCCGCCGAGCGGCGCACGACGGACAAAGATGCGGAGATCGCGTCATCGGGCAGCGATTCGGGCATCAGCGATGACGAGTTGTTGTTCTTCCCGCGCGACACGGAACAAGTCGCTCGTCCGGCTCCCCGAGCCGATCGAGGAACCGGAACCGCAACCGGAGCCTTATGTCGAGGAATACAGTCGCCCCAGCGCTCCGCTCGCTCCGCCGCCGCGCGCGCGTCCGGCAGCGGCGGAACGTCGCGGCAGCATCGAGGACGATCTCGCCGCCGATCTGGAAGCCGCCGAAATTGGGGCGACCGGCGGTGAAGCGGAAGCCGCGCCGCCATTCGCCGAGGAAATCGACGAGCCTCTCGAAGACGACTTCGAGCCGCAACCGCCTCCCTTCCCGCTTCCCCACGGAGGTGAAGGGAGGAGAAGGGAGAGGCATGAAGAGGATCGACCCTACGAAGGACATCGCGGCCACCGTGAGGGAGGGCGGCGCGACGATCGGCGTCGTCGCAACGATCATGGCCGCGAGCGCGACCGTGGCCGTAATGGTCCGCGCGACCGCATGCGCAACGGTTTTGGCCGCCCCAAGCCGCTCATTCAAGACATCTTCAAACGCGGACAGGAAGTGCTGGTGCAGGTCATCAAGGAAGGCATCGGCACCAAAGGGCCGACCCTCAGCACCTACATCAGCATCGCCGGCCGCTATCTCGTGCTGATGCCTGGACTCAATCGCGTCGGCGTGTCGCGCAAGATCGCCGACGACGAGCAGCGCCGCCGCCTGCGCGAAATCTTCAACGAGTTGAAACCGCCGCGCGGCCTCGGCTTCATCATCCGCACCGCCGGCATCGACAAAAACAAAAAGGAATTGCAGCGCGATCTACTTTACCTATCGCGTTTGTGGCAGGTGGTGGTGCGACGCATCCGCAAGATGAAAGCGCCGGCCGAGATTTACCAAGAAAGCGACATGATTACGCGGACCATCCGCGACACCTTCACCAGCGATATTGATACGATTTATGTAGACGAAGCGGCGGCGTTCGAGCATGCCCAGGAGTTTTTGCAGATCGTCATGCCGCGCTACGCTAATCGCATCAAGTTGTACGAGGGCAAGGAACCGCTGTTTCACAAGTACGGCATCGAGGAGGAGATCGCGCGCATTCAACAGCGTAAAGTGCCGCTGCCGCACGGCGGCTCCATCGTCATCGAGCAGACCGAAGCGCTGGTGGCCATCGACGTTAACAGCGGCAACTTCCGCGCCGACAACAACGCCGAGGAGACCGCCTTTCAAATGAATTTGCAGGCGGCCAAGGAGATCGCGCGGCAACTCCGTCTGCGCGATCTCGGCGGAGTCATCGTCAACGATTTCATCGACATGCGCGACGAGAAACATCGCCGGCTCGTCGAGAAGGCCATGCGCGACGCCGTCAAACGCGATCGAGCGCGGACGAAAATCCTAAAGATCTCCGCCTTCGGTTTGATCGAGATGACGCGTCAGCGCATCCGTCCTTCGCTTAAGCGCAGCGTCTACCAGGATTGCCCGTACTGTCACGGCATGGCCCAAGTGAAAACGTGTGAAAGCATGAGCATTGACGTGATGCGCATGCTTCAATTGGCGGCGCACCGCGATCATGTCCATCACATCGAGGTGCGCGTCGCCGACGACGTGGCAAACTATCTGCTCAACAAGAAACGAGGGGAGATCGCTCGGCTGGAGGAGTCGGGCAACATTCAGGTGCAGATTCGCGGCGCTTCCACCGCGCCGCCGGAGACGCTGGAGTTCACCTGCTACGACAACAACAATAATGAGGTGAAACTGTTCCCCAGCGAACTGCCTGTCCGTCCGCGCCGGTGAGGAATGATTTAGCCGCGATGCGAAGAGGAGCGGGGTGGGATCGGCAAGATGCCGGTCCCACCCCGCTCCTCTTCGCATCGCGGCTAAACAATATCGGCAAATTGCTCGTTGGACTTGATTCTTCTTGCCACATTTCTATACTCCGCCGCTCGCATGTGAAGCCGGGTCGATGATCGTGCATCCAGTTGTGTTCGGGACCGCTTCGCCCCGCCGACCGAACACAGCGACGGAGCCAAGGCGGAATGCGGAATGCAGAATGCGGAATGAAAAAACCATCTTGTCTTTCATTCTGCATTCTGCATTCCGCATTCCGCCTTGGCTTGGAGGCGTCGTGGTGAGGTATCCCTCGTTCCGCTGGCTGGCAAGCCTGCTCGCGCTGATGATGTCTCTCGGCATGGGCGCCGAGTCCGCGCTGCGCGCTCAGGGTCGCTCCGCCTCGGCGGCGCCGGCGCGGAACTGGTGGGACGTTCTCTTCGCCAACTTCCGCGTCGCAACACAGCGTACAGCCTGTCGCCGTTTCGACCGCGCCGCCCGCCGCCGCGGCCGGCGAGAAAACCTACCGCCTCCAACTCGATCAACGGGGTGAAGCCAAGCCGTTCCTCGTCGATGCCGATGAAGCGGCGACGTGGACGGAAAAACTCGGTTCGGCCGAGTATTGCGTGTTTCTCTTTCGCGGTCTGGTGTTCGCGCAGCAGGGCATCGTGCAAGCGCGTTTCGAGCAGGGCGTCGCCTGGATCGATGTCAGTCGCTACAAGCTGACCGGCAAGCTGCGCACCCAGTTGTATGCCGAAGGCAAGGTGCGCATTGATGACGGCTCGACGATCACCGAGTACCCGCGCGCGATCCTCGATTTGACGACGCGCGGCGAATTCAAGTTGCGTGTGCATCGCGTTCCGCTGGTGCGGCAATCGCGGGACGGCGATCCACTGGTCGGGCGCGGTCGCGCCGAGGGATTGGGTCCGCGTTTCCTCCAGGACGCGCGCTCGATGGCGGCCAATGCCGCGCCAGTGCAACCGGCATCGCTTCAGCAGGAACGGCAGGTAGTTTTGCCGCCGACCGTGTTGCCCGTGTCGAAGCCGTCGCCGCGGCTGTCGCCGAATTTGCAGCCGTTGCCTCCGTTGCCTCCGCCGCCAAGTCGGGCGCCGGCTCCGTCCGGAGCCGTCGCGCCGCCCGCCACGCTGCAACGGATCGCCAACTACGGACCTCCGGGCGATCCCTTGATCGGTGGCGCCGCTGCTACCGGGCAGGGAGGAGCATCCGCAACGATGATTTCCCCGCCGGCGCAAGCCGGCCCGCGCCCGCTCGTCCCACGGCTCTGCCCGGTGAAGGACCGCAACCGCCATCACCGCAAGCGCCGGCCAATGTCTCACCGCCCGCGCCGGACGGCTCGGTGCCGCCTTCGGGACCAACGCGCGTTCCGCCGGGCACGCCGCCCGTGCCGCCGCCATCACGGCCCACGCCGCCTCCGCCCGGTAAACCTACCCAAGTCACGCCCAACTTCATCGTCGCGCCTCGCCAGGGAGGTAGGGGCGTTCCGTTCAAACGATCCGTCGGCGCCAATGGCGAAGCTATCTTCGTCATCACCGGCGGCGTCATTCTGCAAGTGCGCAACGCCACCCACATGGGCATGATCGACATGGAGGCCGACCGCATCGTCATCTGGACGCATGGCGACAGCGAGGGGCTGGCCAACAACATTCAGCAGCCGAGCGGTCACTCCAGCAACGATCTGGAAGTATACCTATCCGGCCACGTTATCATCCGTCAGGCACCGGCCATCAATCTCAAGGGCGAACAGCGCACCATCTCCGCCGACGAGGTTTACTACGACGTCAATCGCAGCGTGGCCATCGCCCAGAACGGACGCCTGGAACTCAGGCAGCTGCTCATGAATGATCCGCTCATCGCCACGGCCAAGGAAATTAGGCAAACCTCGATCAACACTTTCGAGATCATCAACAGTGAAACATTTTCCAGCCGGACGCCCTCGGACCCTGGTTTGAAAATATATCTGCAAGATGGCGTCATTGAGGATCGCAAAATTCCACTGCGCAATGTCTTCGGCCTGCCCGTTCTCGACCGCAATACGGGACAGCCGGTGCTGGTTCAAGAAACCTTGCTAACCGGCAATAACAATTTTTTCGAGATGGAGAAAATCCCCTTTTTCTGGCTGCCCCACGTTGCGACCAGCCTGCAAGAGCCGCTTGGTCCGGTCCAGAATTTCAGTTTTGGAGAGAATCATATATTCGGCGTCCAGCTCGGCGTGTCACTGAACCTATACCAATTGCTCGGCCTTCAGCCGCGTCCGAAAACACGTTGGCTGTTGAACGTCGATTATCTGAGCTATCGTGGTCCCGGTCTCGGTACTCTTTACAACACATCCAGCGATGACATTTTTGGCATACCGGCTAAGTACACCAACACAGTGCGTGCTTTCGGGATGTACGATCGAGGTTATGATATTTTGGGCCTCCTACGGCCGGCGAATTCTTTCCGGCCGGACGCTTTCCGCGGTTGGTTTCTCGATCGCATCGATAGCGAGGAGATGCCGTATGGCTTCAACTTCATGGCGCAGATTTCGCCGGTCAGCGATCGCAACTTCATCGAGGAGTATTACAAACGCGCCTGGGATCTCGATCCCAATTTCGATACCTTCTTGTTCGTCAAGCAACAGCGGAACAGTTGGGCTTGGTCGGCTATACTTGAGCCGCGGCTGCGCCCCTGGATAACAATGACCCAGAATCTGCCGCGCTTGGACGCCTGGTATATCGGCAAGGATTTTGGTCATTTCCTCACCTACACCACGCACGTCAATGGAGAGTATGCCTCGTTGGTGACTTCCAATGATGGGATACCCGCAAGTGAGCGTGACGGATCAGAATGACTCGACCTTCCGCGGCAGCTGGATGCAGGAAGTGGAAACTCCCTTTTACTTGGGACCGTTGAAGTTGTCGCCCTACGGCCGTTTGGAACTGACTGGCTATTCGCGCGACTTGGCCGGCAACCCGATCAGCCGTGTCTGGGGAGCCGGCGGCGGCCGGGCCAGCATTCCCTTTACGCATTTGTACTCCAGCGTCGCCAGCGAGATGTTTAACCTTAACGGCCTCAACCATAAGATCAACTTTAATGCCAATTACGTGTATGCCTAGTACAAACGTCAACTATACTATGCTTCCTCAATTGGACCGGCTCAATACGGACGCCGCCAATCAGTCTCTGCGCGACATTCGGCCCTATGAGCCTATCTTCAATCCCATGAACGTAAACTATGCTCTGCTACCTCTAGCGGTCCCACACAATGGGAGCTACATTTTTCCCTATGTGGCCTTTACCAATCCCTATATTGCCTCCTTCAATCACGGCTACGGCCTGATTACTTCCCCGTATTTCACTTCCGCAGACAATGGCCAGGCGCCGTTTGTTGTTCGAGCGCGACATCGACTCGCTGCAAACCGTCGAGGAACTGCAACTGCAACTCAGCCAACGTTTGCAAACGAAGAGGCGGATTTCCGGGTTCTCAGCACATCGTGGACTGGATGACGCTCGATTTATTCGCCTCGTACTTCCCCGCTGCGCAGCCGCGACAACTTCGGCAATCCTTGGTCGTTCTTGCAATATAATTATTTGTGGAACATCGGCGACCGAACCGCCTTGACGAGTACCGGCTGGGACAGATCCTTTTCCCGGCGGCGTCCGCTCGCTTATGGTCGGCGGCTATTTCAACCGTCCGGATCGCACGAATTTCTACTTAGGTTTTCAGCTACATCGATCCGCTTATGGTGCGAGCCGTCACGATGTCGATGACGTACATTTTCAGCCCCAAGTACGCGGGAACGGCTAGCAGCACTTATGACTTCGGCACCGGCGAAGCCTTCGCCAACTCGCTGATGTTCACGCGCATGGGTTCGGACTTGCAGGTGAGCCTCGGCGTGTCGTACAACGCTTTGCAGCAGCAACTTCAACGTGCTGTTCAACATCGTGCCCAATTTGTTGCCCAAGAACAAAGCCTTCGGTCCCATGGGCGCTCAAGGCGGCGGCGCTCGGGAAGGTGTTCTCAACTCGAATTTCTAACTCCTTACTTCGTTCGGTAGTTTAGAAGATCGTCGTTCTTGTCAGGAAGCGATTATGATGATCGTGCAATCACCGCCCCGTCCGTCGGCAATCGAGGAGGGACCGGCGCCGCGGTCGTCCGCGGCACTTGTGGCGCGATCGTCTCGGTCCCGCCTGCCGCGGCATCAAGCTCGGCGTGCGCGGCCATTCGCGTTTCTTCGTGCATTTCTTTTGCACCGCCTTGGTACTCGCCGCCGCCATTGTGCTGCGCTGCGATCTCGTCGAGTGGTGTTTACTGCTGGGCTGCATCGGCATGGTCCACATCACCGAATTGCTCAACAGCGCCGTCGAAGCGCTGTACCGCGGACTCGATGCGGAGAGCATGCGCCGCGCATCGCCCTGTCTCGACATTGCCGCCGGCGCCGTGTTGTTGGCCATCCTCACTGCCAGCGTCATCGGCGTCTTGATCTTTCTGTCGCACCTCATCGACTTGGGCACTCCGTTTTTTGAAAGTAGACAGTAACTCGCCACATCATAAAAATCGTTTAGCCGCGATCCAAAGGGGAGCGCGAAGTCCCACGTTCCCCTTTGGGTCGCGGCTAAACGAATAGAACCATCCCTCTTTCCGTGGAGCGAGCATGGGCGCGGACGCATCCATCCTGAACTGGTTGAACGGCCATCACGCCGAACTGGTGCGCGACTTGGCCGCACTGGTCGCCATTCCGAGCATCAGTACGGACGGCGAGCATCAGAAAGAAGTGGAGCAAACGGCCGAACTGACCTGCGCACACATGCGCAGCGCCGGTCTGCAAAACGTCGCCATCCTGCGGACGAGCGGCTCCAACCCTTACGCTTACGGCGAATGGCTCGGCGCGGAGGGCAAGCCGACGGTCTTTCTCTATGCCCATCACGACGTACAGCCGACCAACTTCGTCGAGCAGTGGCAATCGCCGCCCTGGACATTGACGCCGCGCGAGGGCCGGCTGTTCGGCCGCGGCGCTGCCGACGACAAGGGGGCCATCACCGCCCAACTCGCCGCCGTCGCCGCCTGGCTGAAAACCAAAGGCGAGTTGCCCGTCAACATCAAGATGGTTGTCGAGGGCGAGGAAGAAATCGGTTCGCAAAATTTGCTCGGATTTTTCCACGAGCATCAGAAACGTCTGCAATCGGATGTCATTGTTGTCTGCGACACAGAAAACCTCGACACGGGTTTGCCGAGCATCACTTATGCTCTGCGGGGCATTGTCGCCGTGTTGGTCGAAGTCGAAAGCGCTCGCTTGCCGGTGCATAGCGGCATGGCCGGCGGCGCCCTGGCCGACGCGGCGCTGGCGCTCAACGTCCTGCTGTCGCGCCTGTACTGGGGCAACGGCCGCCTGCCCATTCCGCACTTTTATGATAGAGTTCGTCCGTTGAGTCCACGCGAACGCCAAGCATTGACTGCCCTACCCGGCGAGGAGGCGAAATTCCGAGAAGATCTCGGCATTTTGCCCGGTGTCCGCTTTGCTCTCGAAAAGAACGCCACCGTTTACGAGCAGACGTGGCGCAAGCCGGCTGTCACCGTCATCGCCCAGGAGGCCAGTTCCATCAAAGGAGCGTCGAATCAAGTGCTGCCGCGCGCAGCGCCATCGTCAGTTGCCGTATCGTGCCGGACCAAGATCCACAGGAAGTCTACGAGCAGTTGAAGGCGGTGCTGACGGCCGATCCGCCGTGGGGCGTGCGCGTCACGGTCAAGGAACATGGCAAGCCGGTGAAATGGTGGATGACGGACCCGAGCGGCCCAGCGTTCGAGTCGGCGGTGGAGTCCATGCGTCAGGGCTTCGGCCGCGATCCCATCTCGATCGGCTGTGGCGGCACCATCGGTTTTGTTGGTCCCCTCGCCGAACTGTTCGGCGGCGCTCCCGCTCTGCTGCTCGGCATCGAAGACCCCAGGAGCAACGCTCATGCGCCGAATGAAAGCCTGCACGAAGGCGACTGGAAAAACCTGATGCGTTCGCTGGTCCATCTCTTCGCCAACCTCGCCCAGATGGGGAAAAAATAATCACCACGGAACACACGGAAAGCACGGAAAAAGACAAAAGGTAACAAAAAAGAAAAACTATTTATCAATATCTCTTTTGTCTTTTTCCGTGTTTTCCGTGTGTTCCGTGGTGATTTTCTTCTTCTTCACAGCGGTGTCGTGGGGAAGGGCGGGTTCTCGTTGTAGGTGTGCATCATGCGCTCGACGAGCCAATCCGGCGCCCAGCGCGCGAACTTCATGAACAGCGCCATTTGCCAAGGGAAATTGTAGACTTTGCGTTTTCGCTTCAAGGCGCGGACGATGCGCCGCGCTGCCTCGTCGGCGCTCAGCAGCCAGGGCATTTTGAACTCATTCACCTCCGTCATCGGCGTTTGCACGAAGCCCGGACAGATCGTCGTCACTGCGATGCCCTTACCGCGCAGTTGAATGCGCAATCCTTCCATGAAAACATTCACCGCCGCCTTGCTCGACGTGTAGCCGGATTCGCCGGGCAATCCCCGGCAAGCCGCCAAACTGGACACGGCGGCCAAATGTCCCCGGCGGCGCTGGAGCATCTGCGGTAAGACCGCTTCCAACGAATAGACGACGCCCAGCACGTTGACGCGGAACATCTTCTCCACGTCGCCGACATTGAACGGCTCGATCGTCGTGGGCGCGCCGACGCCGGCGTTGGCGATGAGCAGATCGACCGGACCCAGGCGAGCGGCGACCTCGTGAATGGCGGCGATGGCCTGGCCGCGCTCGGCCACGTCGGCAACGGCGAAAGCAGCGGTTCCACCGGATTTGTCGATCTCGCCGGCGAGATCGGCGAGCGGCTCACGCCGCCGCGCCACCAGGCCGACCTTGCAGCCCTTGGCGGCCAAGGTGCGTGCCAGCGCCCAGCCGATGCCGCTGGAAGCTCCTGTGATGATGGCGACTTGACCCACGAACGACATGACCACCTCCGCAATTTCGTTAACGCCTCCGCGGTCCTCCTCTCCGGCGCGACAGGCGCAGGCGGCGCCGCGAGAGTGCGCCCCTCACTTTCGCGTCTCGCTTGTTCGGCCGCAAGGCCGATGTGCCCTCGGAACGTGTTACAATAGATAAAAAGAATTAACCACAGAGACACAGAGACGCAGAGAAGAAAAAAGATGAATAAGCGAAGGAAAGTCTGTTCTTTACTTTTTCCTTGTCTTCTCTGTGTCTCTGTGTCTCTGTGGTTAATTCTTTGGACGCCTTGCTACCTTACCGCTGCAACTCCATCGGCACCGCCGCCGCCGGAGAAGTACGATGTGCAAATCTCCTATCGCATCGACGCTTTTCGCAATGAACGTCTGTTGCAGTATTACGAGATGATGCGCTTTCTCAAGAAAGCCGGCTTCCAACGCGATGCGAACGAAGTCGTGCCGGATAGCGAAGCCGAGGATGTCAAACGCACCCGCATGAACGGCACCATCCCGGCGAGCCGGGCGCGCGATCTGCTGAGCGAACGGCACATTCGTTCTATCCAACTCCTTCCGCATGGAGTAAAGCTGCCGGAAGACAAGGCGAAACGTGTCCGCGTCGAGATCGAGTTGTTTAACGGTCTGAATCCCGAAGGACAGTATCAACTTAGCCGGCAGACGTTTGAAGTGTTGGCCGGACTCCAGTTTTTTGAGGCGGTCGGCTACGATCATCGCGGCTACACGCGCCTGGTCGGCTCGATGCCGCTCGCCCAACTGGATACACTGCTGACCGATCTGCGTCAGCAACCGGCCGGCAAGAAATTACCGGGACCGTTTCAAAATGTTTGGGCAGTGCGCGTATCGAGCGTCTATCCCGATATGCCGCCGCCTGCTCCGCGACCGCGTCTGCCGAGAGTACCGAAGGATCAAGAAAAACTCTCGCCCGATTTGCGCGACGTACTCAACGACGCCGCAGCCGCGGCGAAGCCGGCACGCCTGGAAGTAATCCTCGCTGGTGTGCCGAACGCGGAGGACAAAAGCTATCTCCGCATGCTCCGCGGCGCCGCTGCGTGGCCTCATCGTCGAAGGCCGTCTCGGCCCCCTCGTCAGTGTCGTCGCCAATCCGAGTCAAGCTCCGGCGCTGGCGGCTGTGCCGGAAGTGATCGGCGTGCGTCTGCCGCGTATGCCGCAGCCGGCCCGCCCCGCCACCGCGCCCGGAAACACGCGCTGGCGTCCGCTTCTCGACGCCAGCGGCGCGGCGCGCTTGCAAGCGCTGGGCCATAATGGACGCGGCACGCGCCTCGCCGTCGTGGACAGCGATTTCCGCGGCTGGGAGGCACTAGCCGGCAAGGGGCTTCCCGCCGCTACGCGCCTCTTCGATTTGACGCGCGAACGCAACGCCGACCTGCTGCCCGATCCGTTTCCTGCCGGCACTGGTCCCGGCGCTGGCACGCGCCGCGCTCTGACCATTGCTCGGCTCGCGCCCGAAATCAGCCTCACCTTGATCCGCATCGATCCCGCCGCCCCCTATCTGCTCGAAGCGGTGGCGCGAGCCATCAACGGCGATTCCGTGCCCTCGCTCAACCTGGAGAATCGTCTTGCCGAGATACAGCGCGACCAGTACGAACTTGAGAAACGACGCGACAAGCTGACCGAGGAACGTCGTCTCGCTTTCGAGGATTTGCGTCAAGAGGGCGAAGCCGTCAAGCGCCGCCAAACCTACTTCGAGAACCAGAAAACCTACGATGCCGATTCCGCGCGATTTCACGCTACTCTGCATCGCTATCTGCAATACAAGCAAGATTTGTTGTCTCTGCGCGGCATCCGCGTCGTGGCGTCGGCGTTGTCTTGGCACGACGGCTATCCCGTGGACGGCACCAGTACGCTGAGCCGTTATTTCGACGACCGACCCTTCCGAGCGGCGCTGTGGTTCCAAGCGGCCGGCGACACGCGCGGCCAAAGTTGGACCGGCCTGTTCCGCGACGCCGACGGCAACGGAGTCATGGAGTTCGCCGATCTTCGCCAACCTTTGCCCACGGATCTATGGTCGCCGGAGTTGAATTTCCTGTCCTGGCAAACGCCGAACGGTCAAACGGTGCGCGATCTCCCCGCCGGCGCTCGGCTGCGTATCTCGCTCCAATGGCGTGAAGCTCACGATCCGCTGTACGCTCAGACCGGCGAAGATCCCTATCGTCAACCGCTGGCCCGCAACATGCGCATTGTCCTGCTGCGCCAACTCGATCCGGCCGGCACGCGCCAACCCGCTGATGATCTGGAAATCGTGGCGCAATCGGTGGATGCGGGACAACGGCTCAGTGTCACGCCCAGTTCGGCCACTTACGAGATCACCCTGGACGTGCAGATCAAGCAAGCCGGCCGCTATGCCTTGCGTATCGGCGGCCGTGCGCCCGATTCGATCTATCCACCCGGCGATCCGACCTTGCCGTTCATGCGCAAGCACAGCGAAATGCACGTGCGGCTGTTCGTGTCGCCGCTGGATGCGTCGGGCCGAGCGATCTTTCACGATTACGTCAGTGCCGCCGGCAGCGTCGGCATGCCCGCCGACGCGCGCACGGCGATCACCGTCGGCGCCGCTGATGTGCGCGATCAGCGTCAACCGTACAGTGCCGGCGGCGCGCCTTTCGGCATGGAGTTGCTGTCGAAACCGGACGTGCTGTCTTACGATGACGGCGCGGGCACGGCGGAGTCCGCCGCTTTCGCCGCTGGCTTGGCGGCGCTGAGTTCCTTCTACCGGCCGCACACCCGCGGCTTGCTTGCAAAATCTGCATGTGCCGCCCGGCGGCGTACTGCATGTGCCGGAAGGATCGCCAAATCGGTGAAGCAATGCTGTAGCGACTCGTTCAGCATCAAGGAGTTGCGACAAACTCGAGAACGGGAACAGAACGAGGACTACTTCCCCGACTGTAGGTGAGACCATGCGGCGTCCTCCTCCGGCCGTAACCAATCCACTGCCAGGGTTGCTTCGGCAAAAAGCGCGGCCTCGCCCGGCACTGCGGCAGGCTCTTCCAACACCGTCACCAGAGCGCGCCGCGGGCCATCAATATGGACCTCACCAAGCAGTTGGACCCTTCCAGAGGTGTCAACGACCGCCTCGACTGTTTGAATCACGATGTCCCCTTTTCGATGTCAACCTCTTTATACTCATCAAGACAAAAATAGCGCAACCAACCAGCCCAAGACCCCTGGTGCGAGAATCAAGAAAAACGCCAGTCCCGCGGGGCCGAGCCAAAAGACGTGTTGGCACGATTCCTCCCCAGTTGCAACATCTTGATCCGAGTCGCTTCCTAATTCCATCTTTCGATGTTCCCGCTCTCTACTTTGTTCGAGGGATCGAAACACTCGGCCGATTTGAAGGGCGCCTATCAAAACCGCGCAGACCAATGTTCCGAGTCCTTGTTCCAAAGTGCCCACCGGTATGTCATTCTCCCAAGGTCCTTTTCGCAGGGAGTGGACGGCGGAGGCGATGCTTACGCCTCCCATTGCTCCAATCGCCCCGGTATAAAAAAGTGAAACCCCGACGTACCATGCTTTTCTTTTCCAAGTCATATCGGCCCATTCAAGGCGGCCGGACTCGTATAGCAATCCACAATCGCTACAGCGATACCTCGGCGGTCCCAAGCAACTACAGATACCCGCAGGCCGATCATTCACAATCGCCCCACAGTTAGGACAGCGACGGTCCACTATCGGGACATGAACGAAGAACATACGGGCCTCGCTTTATCGGCTCCCCGCTGCCGAACAAAGGCCATATCTCCTAACTCCCCGCCTGCGCCGCGCCGATGGCGGCTTGCTCATTAGGATCGCGCGGAATGCGCTCGATAAGGCGGCGAACAATCTCATCGGGCTTGATGCCCTCGGCCTCGGCGTTGAAATTGGTGATGATGCGATGACGCAGCACCGGCGGCGCGACGGCACGCACGTCCTCGCAGGAGACGTAATAGCGACCGTGCAGCACGGCCCGCGCCTTGGCCGCCAGAATCAAAAACTGCGTGGCGCGCGGTCCGGCGCCCCAGGTGACGTAATCGCGGATGAAATCGGGCACCTCGATTTCTTTCGTCTTTGTTCCGCCGGGCGCCGGTGTCACCGACTTCTCCGCAGCGACGCGGCTGCCTTTGCGCGTCAGGCGCGTGAACTTCATGGCGTAGCGGATCACATACGGCGCTACCGGCACCTTGCGAACGATGTCCTGCATTTCCAGAATGTCCGTCGCCGACAGCACGCGCTCGATCTGGGGGATGTGCGTTGTCGTCGTCTGCTCGACGATGCGGAACTCTTCTTCTTCGTCGGGATAATCGACGAAGATGTTGAACATGAAACGATCTTGCTGCGCTTCGGGCAGAGGATAGGTGCCTTCCTGCTCGATGGGGTTTTGCGTCGCCAAGACGAAGAACGGATCGGGCAGTTTGTGGCGCGTGCCGCCAACGGTGACTTGCCGTTCTTGCATGGCTTCGAGCAGCGCGGCTTGCGTTTTCGGCGGCGTGCGGTTGATCTCGTCGGCAAGGACGACGTTGGCGAAAAGCGGGCCGTGCAGGAACTTGAACAGGCGTTGGCCGGTCGTCTTGTCCTCCTGCAATACTTCCGTGCCGGTGATGTCCGACGGCATGAGATCGGGAGTGAACTGGATGCGGCTAAAGCTCAGACTGAGCGAATCGGCCAAGGTGCGGATCATTAGGGTCTTGGCCAAGCCCGGCACGCCGACGAGCAGACAATGGCCGCGCGCGAAGATGGCGATGAGCAATTCTTCGAGGACTTTTTCTTGGCCGACGATGGCCTTGCTCATCTCCTTGCGGATGCGGCGATAGCCGCTGTTGAGCCGTTCGATGGCGGATAGATCGCCCTCGATACGCGGCCAACCTTCGGCCGGAGCGGCTTCCAAGGTTGGCAATTCTTCTTCAAAGGCCGGTTCGTCGGCTGTCATCGGCTCCTCGCCGGATAGCCAAGTGCCGCAGCCGCACAGCCGCCGGCCGCTGGCCGGCACCTGCACCATCAAACCGCATGTTCGACATCGAATGTTTGGCATCGTCGTGTTGTATCCTCGTTCTATCTGAGCTGCGACCGTAAGGGAGCGGTCTTGCCCACCGCTCCCTTACGGTCGCGGCTCTGCTTTGTCTGTCAATCCCCAGACTTCGCCGCCGATGGCGATAAACGGCTGCGGCGACGCCAGACGGATCACCGGGCCATCCGCGCTGGCCAATAAAGAAGACGTTCGCACGATCCGCGCTCGACCGTCTTCTTGTTGTATTGTTCGTTGTGGCCGTGTCGTTCTCAGCGGCGAGGCGATCCGAAAATTCAAACGCTGGATCAGTTGTCCCGTCTTCGGATCGTAACAGCACAAGGGAGAGAGCGCTTCGGGTGCCAGCAGCGAACCCAGATCCCATTGTACCGTTCCTAGCAGCGAGCGGAATCGCATTCGCGTCTCCGTGGATTCTCGCGGCGCGACGGCCAAATAATCGCCCACACGCCGCGCTTGCCAGGCATTCGCTCCATGAAGCGGCCGACGCCACAACACTTGCCCATTCGCCACGGAACGAGCGGTAAGACCGTCATCCTCGATGCCGTAAATCGCCTGGGAATCGAACGTCCAAGCGGCGACATCCAGCGTCTTGGCGGCGAGCAAGCGCGGTCGAGTCCAAACGGGTTTACCGCTAGCGCGATCGAGTCGCTGCAAGTAATAGCCGATGTTCGCCGGCTGCACGTGAAACAACAAATCACCGCGCCCCATCACGGACGGCATTTCGCCGCTGAAAATTGTGCCCCCGGCGGGTCGATACGTCCATAAACATTGTCCCGTCCGCGCATCGAGCAGGGCGACATGCCGGCTGTCCGGCGTCACGCACAAGGTACGCTCATCCAGTTGCAGCGGAGGACGCTGCCAGAGTTCGCGGCCGTCGGCGGCTTCGTGGATTTGCCGTCCGGTCGCCGCGTCGAGAAGCCAGCGCCGGCTGGGCATTTGCACGAGGACGTTTTTTTCTCCGGCGTGATAGCAGGGGGAAAAGCAGCCGCGCGGAAAGGGCAGATGCAGTTGGCCATCGGGTGCCCAGCGATCCCAGAGGACCGCGCCGGTTTCGGCGTTCAGGGCGAAGAGCCGGCGCTGACCTTGCAGAAAGAACAATCGGCCGGCCGCGAACCGAAACGCCGTCAACGGCTCCGGCGGCTGGGGATCGAGAATGACGCGCACCTCATCCACGGCGGCGCGGGGATAACGACCGGCGGCAGGTGCGGGAAAGTGCCAGAGGAGTTCACCATCGTCGCGGCGAAGACAGGCGATGCCCTCCTCACCGGCGGCGAGAAGCGTGTTGGCCCGACAAGCCGTCCAGCGCGGTGCAAACGGCAGCCGATGTTGCCAGCGAATTTCCCCCGTGGACGTAAGACGGCAGTTGAATCGCCCATCCGGCGAGCCGGTCAGCAGCAGTTCGGGATCACCCTCTTGCCAGCCGGCCAACACCCATTCATCACTCGCCAGGCGGACGTGCCAGGAGCGGAACAAGGGCAGAGATGGTATTTCGTTTAGCCGCGACCCGGAGGGGAGCGCGAGGTCGTCCCGCGCTCCCCTCCGGGTCGCGGCTAAACGAGCGGCTACGGAAAATGGACGCCCTTGCCGGTCAATCGCCGGAATGGCGCGCAACGGATCGTCGGCGCGGATGGATTCCCACACAGCGGCGGCACGCTCTGTTTGCTTGGCATCTTGCCAAATTTGAGCGGCGCGCAGCAGCGCATGGAGTCGATAGCGCGGCGACAGAGGGGTCGTCGCCGCTTGTTCGAGTGCGTTCTCGGCGTCCTGCCAGCGCTTTTCTTTGGCGGGCGCTGGGCCATCGCCAACAGCAATTGTTGTTTCGCGGTAAGCGACTGAGTAAGTAGCTTTTTCGGCGTACTCGCTTTTGGATTCCGGCGCAAGAGTTCCTCAATGCGATGGAACCCCCGCAATGCTTCTTCGTCACGTCCAGCGTCGGCCTCGGCGCGAGCCAACTCCAAAAGCGCGGTCGCGGAATCGGGGTGGCGCCGCGTTTCGGCTTGGCGTTTGCTCAGACGCAGGCGCGGCGGAACGAAGACGAAGAGCGTTTGCCGGTCGGCCACCACGAGGCAACCATTAGAATAAGCGAGATTGCCGGCCGGCAACCGATGCAACTGCGCCGGATCATCGGCGGCTCGGCCATCGCTCTGACGGACGACGTAAACCACCGTCTCCAGCGACGCGGGATGGCGCGTCTGAGTGGTAGGAAAAAGGATCAGATCGCCAAGGAGTAGACCACGGCCTCCCGGCATCAACTCGCCCGCCTCCGGAAAAGACCAGGCGTCGCCGCCATCGTCCGCCTTCACGGCCTGCAATCCCTTCGGCGTCGTGAAGATTAACCGCCCCTGGCCGACGCCCAGCAGATGCACGATTCGCCGCGGTTGTCGTTCCCAGAGAATGCGGCCCGTGGCCGGATCGAGGCACAGCAGCGTATCGGAGTCCGCCGGCGCCGCGTACAGCCGACCTGCCGCGAACAGCACCGGCGCCAGATCCCGCAGTTCTACCCCTTCCTCGTCTAACTTTCGTCGCGGATAACGCATGGCCCAGTTGGTCCGCCCCGTCCGCGCATCGACGGCGACGACCGCACCGCTGTGCGTGCAGTACACGAGTTGCGTGCCGGCCCGTGTCAACAGATGATGCCGATAGCGCGCTTCGCCGGCTTTGGCTTCGCGCGTCTCGCACACTTCCCGCCGCCAGTACAGCGGCGGCGGATTATCATCGCCGCCATAGCAGTCGATGGCAGTGGTACAGCGGTCGCCGTTGTAGCGCGTCGAAGCGATCCAAATCCTTCCCTCGGCGACGAGGGGAGCGCCCTCGAAAAAGACATTGTCCTGCCCGATGGCGCGAATGTCCCAGCTAGGATGCTTGTCCTCGCTGTCTGCTTGTAGTTCGAGACAGGTCAGGAAGGTATCGGTGTCGCGGTGCGGTTTCGGCGCCTGGCCGAAGCGAGGCGGCGGCGCTGGCCTCGGGACACCGATGTCCTGCGCACCCAGCCGAACGTAAAGGCGATTGTCGGCGACGGTCAGCGTATAACGTAGATCCAGCGGAGCCGGTAGCTTCAGGTTCGGATTCACACCACCTTTTTTGTCGGCCCCATCGTACCATTTCTTGCTCTTGCCGTTGCGGAGATCGAATGCCGTCACATAGCGAGCATCCGCGACGAATACATGATGACCAATGATAGCGGGATAAAAGGCAAGCGTGCGCGCCTGTGCCGCGTTGACGGCCGGAGATGGTTCCGTGTCTTCCTGCCGCCTGCCTTGCCGTAAATCGAAAGTCCAAGTCGGGCCGTCGCGGCACAACGCACTAAGACGATCCAGTATGTCATCTTCGACGGGGATGACCCGTCCACGGCTGGGATCGTCGCCGAACGTCGGCCAATCGGCGCGTTCCTTGTCGCTTTGTTTTTTTCTTTCTTCGGCCAGCATGGCGAGCAGATCGGCATAGCGTCCTTTGCGTCCAGCCAGGGTTCCCTCTGCCTTGGCGTGCCTCTCTCGGTAAGCGTCCAGCGCGGCCGACCATTCGCCGCTGGAACCTCGGAAGAGTTGGGCCAATAATTGCTTGGCTTGGAGACGAGCGGAGTCGAGGCTGGGATCGGGATAAACGAGAGCGTGGCCGCGTGTCGCCGCGTCACGGAGCGCGTCGGGCAGCGGCGCGAGCAGACGCCACCATTCTTCGGCCTCGTCAAAGCGTCCGCGCTCGAAAGAGAGATCGCCGAGCAGATCGATGGCTTTCTCCGCCGCGCGGGTGCAGAAAGCATTCTCGACGAGCTTGCGAAGCTGAGACTCGTCGCGCTCGGCCCGCGCTTGCTGGAATTTTTTGCCGGCTTGGTTCTCGTAGCGCTGCCGATACAGGCGCAGAGCATCGGACGGCAGAGAGGCGAGTTGAATCCGACAAAGTTGACTGACGCGAACGCTGTGCGCCGGTGTGAGCGGCACAAGATCGTTGCCGGCACTGTTGAGAATCGTTTGCAGCGTTTCGATCGCTTCGGACCATTTGCGCTCGTCGAGTTGTTTGCGCGCTTCGGCGAGGCGGAGCGCTGCGGAGCGGCTCTCGCCGCTGAACAACACGGATGGTCTCTCCTCCGCGCCAGCCGTCGCCGCCAGCAGCAGCAAAACGGAACTCAGGGCCAGGCGCGGTGTGCGGCGATAGATCATGCCATTCCTCGATGCCAAGCGGGCAATCCGTGCCCCCATTATATTACCTTCGGACCTCGGTTAGCGATGCTTCGCAGAAGCGTCGCTAATCGGAGGGGCGGTATTGCGGCTTCCACCCCGCAAAGGCTACAATGCTTCCCATACGGACCCTCGGATGAGAAGGATCTTCGCCGCCACCCAATCAGGTGCCTCGTGTCCACGGATGCCAGCCACGCCATGCCTTCCCGCCGTCGTCTTGTCGTCCTCGGTTCCACCGGCTCGATCGGCAGCAATTGCCTTGATGTCGTGGACCATTTGAGCGACCACTTGGAGGTACTCGGTCTCAGCGCTCATTCGAGCGGCGATGCTCTGCTACGCCAGGCACAGCGTTATCGGCCGCGCTGGGTGGCGCTGACCGATGCGGAGGCGGCCAAGCAGTTCGATGAGTCGCGGCTGCCGTCCGGCTGCCGGCTGCTGCACGGCGCCGATGCCGTCGCCGAGATGGTGCAAGATGCCGACGTGGATACTGTCGTCACCGCCATTGTCGGCGCCGCAGGTTTGCTCGGCACTTGGGCCGCCCTGGAAGCCGGTAAAACCGTCGCCATCGCCAACAAGGAAACGCTCGTTCTCGCCGGCGCGCTCGTCACCGATCTCGCCACCCGTCGCGGCGGTCGGCTGCTGCCCGTCGATAGCGAACACAGCGCCATTTTCCAGGCCATGCAGGGCAGTGCGCCCGACGCCGTCGAACGCATCGTCTTGACGGGCAGCGGCGGTCCCTTTCGCGGACGCAGCCGTGCCGAATTGGCCGAAGTCACCGTCGAAGAAGCGCTCAATCACCCGACCTGGCGCATGGGACCGAAAATCACCATCGACTCGGCCACGCTGATGAACAAGGCGCTCGAAGTCATCGAGGCGCGTTGGCTGTTCGGTCTGCCGCCCGAACACATCGAGGTCATTCTTCACCCCGAATCGGTCGTTCATTCGTTCGTCGAGTTCCAGGACGGCTCGGTGCTGGCCCAGTTGTCGCCGCCGGACATGCGGCTGCCGATCCAGTACGCCTTGATGTATCCCCGGCGGTTGGCGGGTCCGGCGCGACGGCTGAACTGGCGCGAATTATCGGCCTGGCACTTCGAGCAACCCGACCACGAGGCGTTTCCGGCCCTACAATTAGGGTATGAGGTCGTGCGCCGCGGCGGCACCTGCGGCGCGGTACTCAACGCCGCCAACGAGGCGGCCGTCGAACGCTTCCTGCGGGGCGACCTGAATTTTCTCGATATTACCCGCGCCTGCCGCGCGGTTTTGGATCATCATCATTTCAGCCCGACGCCGACGCTCAGCGAGTTGAGCGCCTGTGATCGTTGGGCGCGACAGGAGGTAGGCCGTTGGACCAGTCCCAGAATCCCAACCACGCCGATGGTGTGAAACCCGCCGACGATATTGCCGCCGACGCCGCTCCGCCGCTGACGCCGGCCGCCTGGTTGGCCAATAACGCCATCTATCTCATTCTTCTCGGTGCCGCCATCGGCCTGCTCTGGTACAAGCTCGGATTGGAAGGCGTCTGGTCCGCCGCCAAAGTCGTTTTTGGACTCGGCTTTGTCATTTTCATCCACGAACTCGGCCATTTCCTGGCCGCCAAATGGTGCGACGTTCACGTGCAGACGTTCAGCATCGGCTTCGGTCCCTCCTTGCCCGGTTGCAGCTTTCAACGCGGCGAGACCACCTACAAGATTGGCGTGCTGCCGTTGGGCGGCTACGTCAACATGATCGGCGAGGGACTGGAAGCCGACGAGGACGAAGATTATCCGCGTTCGTTCAAGAACAAGACGGTCGGCCAACGCATGGTCATCATCTCAGCCGGCGTCGTCATGAACGTGATCCTTGGCTGCGTGCTGTTCATCGCCGTGTATTACTATCACGGCATCATGGAGCCTCCCGCCATCGTCGGCCGCGTCGATGCCGGCGGAGCGATGTGGCAAAAGGGCATCCCCAGCGGTTCGCTTGTCAGCAACCTGGATGGCATCCAAGATCCGACTTTCAAGAACCTGCAACGCAAAGTCATCCTCTCCTCCAAGGGCGAGGAGTTGCCCTTCACGTTCCAGTTGTACGGTTCGGACGGCCAAGCCAAGGGCGAGCGAACGGCCCATCTGCTGCCGCGCAAGGAAGCCAACGACCAGAACCCCGTGGTCGGCGTGCAGCCGCCCGATCAGCTCCGCCTGCCGCCCAAGCCGGCGAAGGATCTCGGCCTTCTGCCGGTAGGCAAAGAGAGTCCTGCCGCCGCCGCCCGCCCCATCCCCGTGGACCAAGGCGAAATGGTCGTCGCCGCCACGGATCCCGACAATCCCGATACCGTCAAGGAGATCCACCATGATCCCAAGGCCGGCACTTTCGATTTTCGGGAACTGAGCCGGCGCGTCCGCGCCCTGCGCGGCAAAAAGATGGTAGTTCACGTTTTGCCCAAGGGAGCAGACGAGAAGGCCAAACCCGTCCAGCGCGACGTGCCGCTGGAGGGCTTCCAGTGGAACGATACCATCGTCGGCTGCACGGAGCCGCGGAATGTCCGCGACGATTCCTACAATCCCTTCCGGGTCAGTGCGTTGCCGCGCGATCTCCGCCACCAGAGCGGCGATCAGCGCGATCCGTATGTCTTTCGCAATCGCTTGCGTCAATTGGTCGAAGTGCCCATTGTCATTCAGGTGCGCCGCGGCGATCCCAACAATACCTCGCTGCGCAAGCCGCCGACGACCGGACCTCTCGTCAATCTGTTCGTGCCGCCGGCTTATCACTTCACGTTCGGCATGCGCATGAAGATGGGCAAGGTGGCTGGTGTCCGTGAGGATTCCGCCGCCGCCCGCGCCGACGTCAAGAAGGGCGATGAACTCATCAAGGTCGTCCTACTCGACGAACACGGCAAAAAGCTGTACAGCAGGGAGGAACTCGATCCCGAACGCTTGCCTTACGAGTTGGTGCAAGCGGCGGCCAAAAAACCAGGCAAAAAGAAAGTGATGCTGACGGTGCGCCGCGAGCCGACCGAGTCGGAGCGCATGTCGAGGGACATCCCTTGCCCTCCGGTCGAGTGGGACGAGCGCTGGGACAACGATCTTGAGGCGCCGCTCGGCCTCGGTTCTCCGCTGGCCATTCCCCAACTCGGCGTCGCTTACTGGGTTCTTAGTCAAATCGTCGAGGTTAAGCCGGATTCGCCGGCCGCCCGTGCGGGCCTGAAAAAGGATGATACCCTCAAGGAGTACCGTGTACGGCAGCTTTCGGAATTCAGTGGCGAACTCAACTGGGACGATTGGCGAAAGCTGGAAGCCGAGGCGCAACGGCAACCCCATGTACGACCGTTGGGCCTGCCCTTTCTATTACTTGCAGTTGAGCAATTACAAAGAGATGCAGGTTCGCGTCAAGCGGCCCGATGAGGACGTCAAGGACGCCATCGCCTTGAAGGCTGAAGAGGATCGGAGTTGGCCGCTGGTTTCGCGCGGTCTGTCCTTGCTGCCGGATTTCAAGCTCCAACAGGCCGGCACGCTCGGCGAAGCGCTGGTCATGGGCGGCCGGGAAACGCGCGACATGATTGTCATCATGTATTTGCAGCTGCGTAGTCTGGCCACGGGTCGCGTGTCGATCAAGGGGGCGGGCGGGCCGATCGCTATCAGCGTGCTGGGCTTCATGCACGCCCAGAGCGGCAACTTCGAGTTGTTACTGTTTCTCGGCATCATCAGCATCAACCTAGCGGTGGTCAACTTCCTGCCCATCCCTATTCTCGACGGCGGACATATGGTTTTCTTGATTTACGAGAAGCTGCGCGGCCGACCGCCTGCCGAGAAGGTCCGCACCATCGCCACCTACGTCGGCTTGGCCATGATTGGTTTTCTCATGTTATTCGTGTTTTACCAGGACATTCAGACTTATGTCCTCAAAATGTTCGGCAGTTAAGCCGCGCCCGACGAGATATTATCGGGTATGAGTAGAGGGGGGATTGGTTAGCGACGCTTCGCAGAAGCGTCGCAGCAGACGCTTCTGCGAAGCGTCGCTAACCTACCCCTTGCAACGAAGGAGATGCACCATGACTCGATCCGCTGCTCGCCGCGCCAGCGCCGTTCAGGTGGACAAATCGTTGCCGCCGGCGCCGCCGGACTCTTCGCGCGGTCTCGACGATCCGCTGGCTCCCTCGCGAGCGGTATCTGGCGTGCCGTGGTACTGGCGCTTCGCTCTCTTTCTGTGGGGCGTGTCGTTCGCGGCGCTGCTGCTGTACGAATTATTGGCGGGTATCATCAAGGCGTTGTAAACCGAACAAGCCCGGAGCGCCAGGGACGGGATAACCCGTCGCTGGCGCTCCGAGTTTGTCGTTTATAGCGTGTTCGCCTTCGTTTCGCACTCGCGCATGTAACGCAGACTCTCCCGCGCGATCGTCTCCGCATCCGGCGCGTAATCGAACACTTCGACCGACACCCAACCCGCATAACCGCTGTCGCGCAGCGCCTGGAAAATCGGCACAAAATCGACCTCGCCGAAGCCGGGGCCGCGACGATTGGCGTCGTTGGCGTGGAAATGGCCGGTGCGGGTTGCATGACGGCGAATGAGATCAGGGATCGGCGTATCCTCCGATGACATCGCCTTGACATCGAGGTGCAGCGCGAAGCTCGGATGAGCAAGGAGATCGAGAATCTCGATGGCTTCGGCGCAGGTGTTGATGAAATCGGCCTCGGCCGGCGCCAGCGGTTCTAGGCACAGCTTGACGCCGCTGTCGGCGATGCCGCCCTGAGCGCGGCGAAACGTATCCACGGCATATTCGACGGCCTGAGCGCGCGTGGCTCCGGCAGGAATGCGCCGCTGAGCCGGCGAGCCGAAGACCAGCAGTTCGCCGGCGAGATCGGCACAACAGTGCGCCAGTGCGATGAGATAATCGGCGGTCCTTTGGCGAACGGTCGCGTCCACCGCTGTCAGTTGCATACCCTCCGTTTTCGCCAGCAGCCAATGCAATCCCAGCAACGTCAGACCGTTATCCTCCGCCTGTCGGCGTAGTTCCCGGCGGCGCCCGGCAGATACTTCGTCGATGGACCGCGCCAGCGTGAAGGGCGCGATTTCCAATCCTTGATAGCCTAGCTCGGCGACGGTGCGGCAAACGCGCGCGTGGTCCCAGCCCTCGAACGTCTCATTGCAGATCGCATAACGCATTTTGAAGGTCCGTAAAGTAACAAAGTGGCTAGGAGGCGACAAAGAATTCCGCGAACCGTTCCTTGAACGCTTGCAGTCCGAGATTGAAGACCCAAGCGTCGATGCCGACCGACAGGATACGGCAGCCCATTTCGATGCAACGGCGGGCATGCTCGGCATCGCGCGGCAGAATCGCCCAGGCAAGACGATTGGCACGGCAAGCGCGGGCCACTCGTTCGACGGCCTGCCACATGCGCGGATGGTCCCACTGTCCCGGCAAGCCCATCGACTGGCTGAGATCCGCGGGGCCGATAAAGAGAAAATCGACATCGGCGATGGCGGCAATTTTCTCAACGTCCTCGACAGCGTCCACGTGTTCGATCTGCACGCCGACGATGGTTTCGGCGTTGGAGCGGCGGAAGTATTCGGGAGCGGGCAGCAGACCGTAGCGGCCATCGACGCCGGTTCCATTGACGCCGCGTAGGCCGCGCGGATGAAACTTGGCCCAGTTCACGAGATCCTCGACCTGACGCGCACTGCGCACCATGGCGGCCATGACGCCGCCGGCGCCGGCCTCCAGAGGACGCATAACGGTGGCATAATCGGTGGCAGGCAGGCGGACGAAGCTATCCAGACCGCAGCCACGCGCCGCCCGTGCCGCCTCCTCGATTTGCGGCAAAGTCAGGCCGACGTGTTCCTGATCGAACCACACCGCATCGAAACCGCCGGACCAGGCGACCATCTCCACGAGCTTGGGATTGCACAGTTGGCCGAGGGCGAACACCTTGACCAGACGATCTTGAGCCAACAACGCTTTCAAATGCGCCCCCATCGGTTCAACCTTTCGGATAAGGTAGATGTACCGGCAATTCGTCTACATCATCCTATCAGAGCCGCGACCGTAAGGGAGCGGTTGAGCGCACCGCTCCCTTACGGTCGCGGCTCCGATAAAACGCGGTTGAGCGCCAACACGGTCACGAACGTCGTCAGGGCCGCCGCCGCATCCAATTCGCGCTCAGCGGGGTAGACCAAGTGCAGAGCCTCCGCACGCTCGGCGAGACGGCGGAGCAAAACGCGCATATGCTCCGGGAAGTACGCCGTCCAGCGGAACACTTCCGTGGCCAACGAGTGTTCCAAGCGGCGGATGAGCATGGCGGCAGTGTGCTGCGCCTGCGCCGACGGATCGACGGCGGCGGGCAGGTCGGCGAAGATCGCTTGCAAAGCGTCATCCACTTCCGGCGGCACATCCTCTCCCAACGGCGCGTGTTCCTGGTAATAATCATCGAGCGACGAACCGATCTCGCCGACCTCCTCATCGAGTTCCTCCTCGACCACCAGCGGATCGCGGTCGCGCAGTGCGGTCAGAGTACGATCGCAGTATTCCAGCTTCGCCAATGCCTTGGCCGCGCCCGCGTAACGGCGACGCCAATCGAAATTCGGCGTCAGCCAGACGGCGAACGTCTCGGCCCAATCCTCATCGGGATGCTTCTGCGCATACCAGCCGGGTAGATGGCGAACATAGTCGGGATGAAACGGCTGCGGGCGGTATTCCTCGACGTACTCCCGATTGATGTCGCCGAAATGGCGGACCCACTCGGACTCTTCATAGAGCTTGTAAGCGTAGTTGATAACGTGGCCCATTTCGTGACGTAGATAGCGGAGGATGTCGGCCGGCCCCGCGCCCTCGACAAAACCGCCGCGGTCCATGTGCAGTTTCGTCAGGTCGGCTCGCGCCAGATAGAACGGAATGGCGATGCTGACGGTGCCGAACGGCACGCCCCACTCGGTCGAGAGATAAAACTTCGGCTCAACGCGCGTGATGCCGCGTTGGTGTAACTCGCGCTGAAAGTCCTGCAACAGTTGATCGAGCGGCGTGCCGAGGATGGTCAGACCGAGATCGCGCAGCGGCGTCGTCCAGGGGTTGGCCTCACGAACGGGTAGTTGTGGCGTGGACATGCGGCACCTGGCGGCGAGGCGGAGAAATGCTCCCAAAACTTACTGATGCAGAAATCATGCCACTCGCTTACTCGACCCGCAGACGTTCCACCATCTGCCATGCTTCTTTCGCTGTGCCGATGGTTCCATCCAGCTGCGCCTCGCGCACGGCGTCGAGTAGCTTCTTGAAAATCGGTCCTGGCTTATACCCCGCCTGGATTAGATCGTCGCCGCTCAGCAGCGGCGGAGGATCGAGGTCGTCCCTCGTCCACTCGCGCAACAACTGCTCGCAGTATTCGACGTGATCGGTGCCCCGTTCGGCGGCCACGGCATCGGCGCGATGCAATTCCAGCAGTTCGCGGATGCCGGGATGGATCAACAACGCCTTGAGCTTGCTCGGCCGCATCTGCCGCGCATCACTGAGGATTTGATGCTTCTCAACCAGCCATTCGATGCGTTTTTGCTCGTCGCCGGAGAGTTTCAGTCGTTCGCAAATATCCCCGGCCATACGGCGGCCGACGTGTTCGTGACTGTAGAAGGTGTAACGATCCGGCGTACGGCCGACGGTTCGCGGTTTGCCCACGTCATGCAGCAGAGCGGCCATCGCCAGGGGAAAGGACGGCGACGGTCCCAGCTTATCGAGTACGCGCAGGACATGTTCCCACAGGTCGAGAGCGCCGTCGGCCGCGGCGGGACCGGGCAGACCCGGCGGCGGCAGCGCCGCCATGTCGGCGCGCGGCAATCCCTGCGGCAGACCTCTCATTGGCAGCAGTTCCGGCAAGGTCGGCTGTGCCAGGCCCAAATCCACAAACAGACGCATGCCGTGCGCCCGTCGCGGATCGACCAGCAGTTTACGCAACTCCTCGGCGATGCGCTCGGCGCTGACGACATCGATTTGCCCCGCCATCGCGCGAATGGCCTCGGTGGTGGCCGGCTCGATTTCCAGCCCGAAGCGCGTGGCCAGACGCACTGCTCGCAGCATGCGCAGCTTATCTTCATCGAAGCGCTGCGCCGGATCGCCGATGGCGCGGAGGAGACGAGCATGCAGATCGTCCTGGCCGCCGACGTAATCGATCAGTCGATTTTCCAGTGGATCGAAGAACATGCCGTTGATGGTGAAATCGCGGCGCAGCGCGTCTTCGCGCGCCGACGAGAACACCACGGCGTCGGGATGCCGGCCATCGCTGTAGGAGACATCGGAGCGAAAGGTGGCGACCTGGACTTTGAGTAAGCCGTCCGCGCTGCGCGGACCGAGAACCTCGACGACGCCGAAGCTCATGCCGACGGCGATGGTACGGCGAAACAGATGGCGCACTTGTTCCGGGTGGGCGGCGGTGGCGACATCGTAATCCTGGGGGATCAGGCCAAGCAACTCATCGCGGACGCAGCCGCCGGCCCACAGCGCTTCGTGCCCGGCGTCGCGCAGACGGCGAACCACCTCAAGGGCGAAGTCGCGCTCGACTCATACGGGCACCCTCAAAAAATTAACCGCCAAGACGCCAAGAACGCCAAGGAAAGACAGAGAAGAAAAACATTCACGATGACGGACTACCTCTTACTTTGTCTTTATTTTCTTCTTTCTTTTTTACTCCTCCTCTTCTTGGCGTTCTTGGCGACTTGGCGGTTCATGTTTTACCCAAATCAGCAGATGATTGCGTCCATAGCGGCGTTCGTCCCATTCGGTGCGGGCCGGCAGTTCGTCCAGCGCCGCCTTGCTCTCCGCTTGCACGACAAGTACCGACGCCGGCTGCACGCGCTCTTGCAGCTGGGCGATCACGTTCAGCAGTTCGTCCAGGCGATGCTCGAAGTCCCGAAAGGGAGGACTCAGAAAGACGTTGACGGGTTCGTCCGGCGCCTGCCAGCGCTCGATCCAGCGGTAGACATCGGTGCGGGCGATGCGAGCTTGCCTGGCGATGCCGAACTCGGCGATGTGTCTTTCCAGATCGCCGATCAAGCGAAAATCGCGCTCGATGAACGTGACGGAGGAAGCGCCGCGGCTGATGGCTTCGAGTCCGACGACGCCGGTGCCGGCGAAGATGTCGAAGAACGGTCGCTCCGGCACGGCGTTGCCGAGAATGCTGAACAGCGCTTTGCGCACTCTCTGCGGCGTCGGACGCAAGCTGGCGTTGACGGTGCAGGTCAGTTTGCGTCCGCGCATCGAGCCGGCCACGATTCGGATCTGAGTACGCATGAGCGGTCTCTATTACTCGTAGGTCAGGCTTTCCAGCCTGACCGTCAGGCTGGAAAGCCTGACCTACAATCTTTTGAGAGGATACCACAAGGTTAGCGCGAGAAGTAGCGGGTTGCAAGCGGTTTCAGACATCGACTCCCGCCTCGCCCGACTGGATGCGGGCCTGATGCTCGGCACGGTAGATGTCGTCGCTGGACGCGGTTATCGGCGCCGGCTTGCGGCTGTGCATGCGGAAGAAGAGAACGAACACCGTCAGCGAAGCCAGTACGCCAATGCTGGGAATCAGCCAGAAGTGATACCAGTCGGTGCGGCCGGCGCTCGTGTACGCGCCGGCGAGTTTTCCCGCCAGTAAACTGCCTAACCACATGCCGACGCCGTAGGCCAAGAAGCTGAATAACGCTTGGCCGCTGGCGCGGATGTCGCGCGGCGCTTCGTTATCGACGTAGATGAAACCGGCGGCGAAGAAGAAATCGAAGCAGATGCCATGAAGAGCGACCCCGAAAAGGACAAGGATGAAGGGCAAACCCTCGGGGCCGCCGAAAGCGAAAAGCGCGTAGCGGATGCCCCAGCACAGCATTCCCAGAGCCAATACCCATTTCATGCCCAGCCGCCATAAGAAGTACGGCAACAACGGAAGAAAAATTAACTCGCAGACCTGACCGATGAGCATGATCGAATTCGTTTGTTCGACGGCGGCCGCCTGTTCCAGAAAGGCGCTGGTACTGGCGAAGTAAAACGCTAACACGATGGTGATGACGAAGGAGACGCCGAAGAAGACGGCGAACGAAAAGTCTTTGAACAGACGCAAAGCCTTGAGGAAGGGGATGGCCTCGCCGCTTCGGGCCGTGGGAGGCGTGTGCGGCAGCAACAGGCAATATAGACCCAGCGCCCTGACAGTCCCGCCGCCACCAGCAGCGGGCCATTGGTAGCCGAGGCGGGGAATATCTTCACCGTGCCATCGGCAAGCGTCTCCTTGCGGATGAAGAGCCAGTCGATCAGGAAGCCGACTGCGATCCATCCCAGAGTGCCGAGTACGCGGATGCCGGGAAAATCGCGGGTGGCGTCGGGGACGTGGCGGAACGTGATGGCATTGGCCAAAGTCAGCGTTGGGTTGTAGAGCATGGCGTAAGCCAGGGAGACGGCGAAAAGAAGCCAGTATTCATTGGGGTTCTGGATTTGCGCCATCCAGTAAAGAAGGCCGGCTCCGGCGAGATGCAGCACGGCCATCATGCGTTCGCTGGCGAAAAAGCGATCGGCGATGTAGCCGGCAAAAAGACTGGAGAAGATAGCTCCCAAGGCAAAGTTGCCGAACAAGGCACCCGTTTCTTCCTTGGAGAACCCTTTCCTCTCCAAATAGGGAACGAAAACGACGAACCACGCTCCCCACACGGCAAACTGCAAGAACATCATAAATGACAGATTTATGCGCAAGCCCATTGCCAACGGCGGCGCCTGAGATGTTCCCGTCGATGTCTCGCCGTGTGCCATGTGTATCTCCTCGAACCGGCGTTGTCGCCCGCATGGAATGTAATGCAAACCTCAGCGGCATTCAACGAAAACCGGCGTCGCTCGGCTAGAGGACGGATTGCTCTTGCTTTGCGAAGCGGCCGCCGCTATATAGCTCGGCCCATACCATCGGCGGAATTATTTCGTTCAGCCGCGACCCGAAGGGGAGCGCGCCTTGCGGCAAGGGGGATGGCATGCGCAGCGAGTGCGACGCCGCGGTCATCGGCGGCGGATTCTTCGGCTGCATGACGGCGCTGGAATTGCGCCGCCGCTATCGCCATGTCGTCCTCCTCGAACAAGGCGACGATCTGCTCGGCCGCGCTTCATACCACAATCAAGCGCGCGTGCATCATGGCTATCATTATCCGCGCAGCTTGCGCACTGCCCTACGTTCGCGCATCAATTTTCCGCGTTTCGTCGAGCGCTTCGCCTTCTGCATCGAGCGCGATTTCGACAAGTATTACGCCGTGGCACGCCAGTTCTCGAAGGTGACGGCCCGGCAGTTCCGCAACTTCTTCGCGCACATTCAGGCGCCGATCGAGCCGGCGCCGGCGGCGGTTCGCCGGCTGTTCAACGGCGATCTCATCGAAGAGGTGTTTCGCGTCACGGAGTATGCCTTCGATGCCGTCCGTCTGCGCGAAGGGCTGCGGCGACAGTTGCTCGACGCCGACATCGACATTCGCTTGCGAACCGAGGCGAATCAAGTACGCGCCGCCGCGGCGGCCGCTTGCTGCTTAGGGCGGAAACAGCGGAAGCACAAACGGAACTACTGGCGCGCGAGGTGTTCAACTGCACTTACGCTCAACTTAATAATCTTCTTTCACGATCCGGTTTGCCGCTCATCCCGCTCCAACAGGAATTGACCGAGATGGCTCTCGTGTCCGTACCGGAGCCGCTCGCCCACATGGGCGTCACCGTCATGTGTGGGCCGTTTTTCTCGGTGATGCCGTTTCCGCCGCGCGGCCTGCACTCGCTGAGCCACGTCCGCTACACACCGCATGCCGCCTGGTCGGAAGGCACGGACGAAAAAAGATATCAGGAACCTTTTCCCACGAAAAAGGTCCCTGACACCTTTTTTCGGCGTTCGCATTTTTCCTGGATGCTCCGCGACGCGATCCGCTATCTGCCGATTCTGAATGAATGCCGCTATGTGGATTCGTTATGGGAAATCAAGACGGTGCTGCCGCGCAGCGAGCAAGCGACGACAGCCGGCCGATTTTGTTCCAGCGCCATCACGGTCTGGCGAACCTGCATTGCGTGCTGGGGGCCAAAATCGATAACATTTTCGATCTCTTGGAAGAGATGAATGGTTCGCCGCGTCAAGAAAGGCGCTCGGCATGATGAACCCGGATGCGATCGTGTCGGTGGTCGCCTATCTGTGCAACGACGCCGATCTGCTGCGCGATTTCGTGGACCGCACCCTAGCCGTCCTGCAAACAAGCTGCGATCATTTCGAGCTGATTCTGCTCGACGATCATTCGACCGACCGAACGCCGAGCGCCGTATCGAGTTTGCTGGAACAATATGCCGGCCTGCGTTACATCCGGCTGGCGCGGCGCTGCGGCGAAGAAGTGGCCGCCACGGCGGGACTCGACGCCGCCATCGGTGATTACGTCGTCGTGCTGCGGGCGCGTTTCGATCCGCCGGAAGCCATCACCGACATGCTCGACATGGCGATGCGCGAAGGCGGCACGGTACTGGGCGTGACGCGGACGCCGCCCGGTCAGAGTTGGTTGTTTCGCTGCTGTCGGCGGCTGTTCTATCGCCTCGTGGGACTGTTGCTGCGCAGCGCGCATCCCGGCGGATTCGACGGGTTTCTGCGTGCTGTCGCGCGCCGTGGTCAACACCATCGCCCGCACGCGCTCCAAGAGCCGGCATCTGCGTTTACTCGCCTGCACGCTTGGCTATCCGGTAAGTCCCTATCGCTACGAACCGATGGGACCGCCCTCCGCGATGCGCCGCCGTCCGCTGCTGGAAGCATTTCACGATGCGCTGCGCATTCTCGTGTCCAGTTCGCAGACGCCGCTGCGCCTGGTCAGCGCGCTCGGCATCCTCGCCGGTTCGCTCAATCTGTGTTACGTCCTCTACGTCTTGGCCATTTATTTTTTCAAGAAAGAGGTCGCTCCCGGCTGGGTCACGCTGTCGCTGCAATCGTCGGCGATGTTCTTTTTCGTGTTCCTCATCCTCGTGTCGCTTTCGGAGTACGTCGTGCAGATCTTGACGGAATCGCAGGACAATCCGCTCTACCACGTCGAGAGCGACCGCACCAGCGCCGTCACGGCCGGCACGGGACGGCGCAACGTCCTGACGGATTCCCCAGGCCAGGACGACAAGTTCGGGAGGAGCGATGAAGCCGCTTGATTCTTCTTTTGCGCCCGCGGTTGGGCGGTGCCGGATTTCACGCTGACCGAATGGGGCGAGCGCCGTTCCGCGTTCGCCTTGTGCGTGTTTGTCCTTAATGAAGGCGAGCGCATCCGCGCTCAGCTGGAGCGCATGCGATCGCTGACATCGCGGATCGATATTATCCTCGCTGATGGCGGCAGCAGCGATGGCGCCCTCACTCCAGACTTTCTCGCCGGTTACGGCGTGCGGGCGCTGCTGACCAAGCGCGGTCCTGGCCGCTTAAGCGCGCAGATGCGCATGGCCTTGGCCTACGCACTGGAGCGTGGCTATGAAGGCATCGTCGTTATGGACGGCAATAACAAGGACGATCCCTCGGCGGTGCCGGCGTTCGCGCAGCTTCTTGACGGCCGGCTACGATCACGTCCAGGGATCGCGCTACGTCTCCGGCGGCAGGGCGATCAACACGCCGTTTTCGCGGCATTTGGCCGTGAAGTATTTGCACGCGCCGCTGCTCAGCCTCGCCGCCGGTTTCCGCTACACCGATACGACCAATGGTTTCCGCGCCTACAGCCGGCGTCTGCTGCTCGACGAGCGCGTTGCTCCGTTCCGCGAGGTGTTCAGCGGTTACGAACTGCATTATTACTTGGCCATCCGGGCGGCACGGCTGGGATTTCACGTCTGCGAGACGCCGGTGACGCGCGCCTATCCGCCGGGAAAACCACCGACGAAAATTCGCGGCCTACGCGGCAATCTGTCGATTCTGCGAACCCTCTGGTGCGCGTGTCGCCATCGTTACGATCCACCGCGAATCAAAGAACTAACCATAGAGTCACAGAGAACACAGAGAAGAGAAAAAAGAGAAATAACACAAAGAGGATAAATTAATTATTTTCCTTTTTCTTCTTTCTCCGTGTATTTCTCTGTGTTCTCTGTGACTCTGTGGTTAGCTCTTTTCAAGAAAGGAGCCGTCATGAAGGCAGCGTTGATCGGTCATACGGGATTCGTCGGCGGCAACCTGCTGCGCGAATATCCTTTCGCCGGACGCTATCACTCCGCTAACATCGATAAGATCGCCGGTGCCCATTTCGATCTCGTCGTCTGCGCCGGCGCGCCGGCCGCCAAGTGGAAGGCCAACCAAGATCCGCTCGCCGATCGCGCCAATCTCGGCCGCTTGATGGCCGCTCTGGAGCGCCTGAAAACTCAGCGTTTCGTGCATATTTCTACTGTGGATGTCTATGGACAGGCCAACGGCGTGGACGAAGATTGTCTGCCAGCCGGAGCGACGGCTTACGGCCGGCATCGGCTGGAGTTGGAACAGTTCGTCAGCGAGCGCTTTCACGCTCTCATCGTACGGTTGCCGGCCCTCTTCGGGCCCGGACTGAAAAAAAACGCCATTTACGATCTGATGAATAACAATCAAATCGAGAAGATCGATAGCCGTTCGGTATTTCAGTTCTACAATGTCCGTCATTTGTGGCGCGACATCCGCATCGCCGCCGGAGCGAAGTTGTCGTTGGTCCACCTGGCCACGGAGCCGGTGTCGATGGCGCGAGGTAGCGCGTTGCGTCTTCGGCCTGGAGTGGGTCAATCATCTGCCGAGCAGTCCGCCGCTCTACGATTTGCGGACGCGGCACGCGGCGCTGTTCGGCGGCAGCGGCGGTTATGTCTGCCACAAAATGCGCGTGCTGGCCGAATTGGCCGAGTTCGTGCGGACACAGAGGGAGCGGCGACGATGCGCTTAGCGATCTCGAATATCGCCTGGCCGGCCGGCGCGGATGCCGCCGCCGCGCCGCTGCTGCATGCGCACGGCGTCGAAGGCGTGGAACTGGCGCTGACGAAAATATGGCCCGAACCGCTCGCCGCCTCGGCCGCGGATGTCCGCGCTTACCGCGACTCTTGGGAGAAACAAGGCGTGCGCATCGCCGCCTTGCAGGCGCTCTTGTTCGGCAAGCCGCATTTGACCCTGTTCGGCGGTGAAGTCGTGCGCCGGCAAACGCTGGATTATCTGGCCGGGATCATTGAGCGCGCGGCATGGCTTGGCGCTGCGTGCTCTGGTGTTCGGCTCGCCGAAGAACCGTCAGCGCGGCGAACGAAGCCCGCGCGAGGCATGGGCGCATTGCGGTGCCGTTTTTCCGCGAGCTGGGCCGCATCGCCGCATCGGCATGGCGTGTGTTTCTGCATCGAGCCGAATCCGTCCGCTTACGGCTGCGATTTCGTGACCACGGTTGCCGAGGGCGTTGAATTGGTGGACGCGGTCGCCGAGGATGGTTTCGGCTCTTCACCTCGATACGGGCGGCATGACGCTGGCCGGTGATGCACCGACGGCGAGCATCGCGGCGGCGGGCGAGCGCTGCCGGCACTTCCACGTCAGCGAGCCGTTCCTCGCTGAAATTGGCAGTGAGACGGTGCAGCACGGCGAATGTGCGGAAGCGTTGCGGACAAGGAATTATCAAGGTTGGGTGTCGATTGAGATGGCCGAGGCCAAGGAGGCAGGAGCCTGGCGCACGGCGATGGATCGAGCGCTCGCTTTCGTGCGGACGGTCTACACAACGGGAGGTTAGCATGTCGCTGACAGCTCGAGAGCGCAACACGAGCGACCGAACGACGGTTATTCATCTTCACGGCGCTGCTGAGCGTCTTGCTTCTGCTGGTCCCCGCTTGGCCGCTGCTGACACGGCGCGTGCCGATCTATTTCGATCTGGGCGTTTTCCATCTGCCGATCCGCGCGTTCTACAGCCGTTGTCTTGTCCGAAGGCCATTCCTTCGATTGGAGTCCGCATCTGTACGGCGGCATGTTCCTCAGCGGCGAGGGCGAACATGGACCCTATCATCCGCTGCATCTATTCCTCTACCGCTGTCTACCGCTTGACGTAGCCTTCGCGCTGGAGGCGTTTTTGCACGTTCCGCTCCTGTTTTTCGGTCTGTTCGTGTTTCTTCGCCGCTACGTCCATAACACGGCCGCTCTGCTCGGCGCACTCTGTTATACCTTTTGTGCCGGCAGCATTTTGCACAATATCTACCCGAATTATCAAGGAGTGATCGCGCATCTGCCTTGGATACTTGTGCTACTCGACATGGCAGCGATTACGCCGTCCGCGCCGCGGCGGCGGCTGGCGCTGTCGGCTGTGGCGCTGCTGACAGGCTCACAATTGCTGCTGGGATCGCCGCAAGCGCTATCGTATTCGCTGTTCGCCGAGGGATTATTCGTGCTTTTTCTCGCCTGGCATCGGCGTCCGGTTCTGGACGTTCTGGCCGAGTTGGCTCGCCGCGAACATGCTGGGATTAGCCATCGGCGGCGTGCAAATCCTAGCCACGCGCGATCTGCTTGGCAACTCGACGCGCGGCGGCTTCGATCCGCTGATCGGTTCGCTGCTGCCTTCGCAACTGGCGCAACTCCTCGCTCCCGATTTGTTGTCGCAGCATTTGCCGCCCTACGCCTGCTCGGAGTCCCTTTACTTCGGCGCCATTCCGCTCATCCTCGGTCTGTGGTGCCTCTCTCTCGTTCCCACGCTCCGCGTGGGAACGAGAGGGTTGGGTCAATTCGCCCTTGTTCTCGGCTTGCTCTCGGCCTGGCTGGCTTTAGGAAAGTATGGCTATCTGTATTATCTGCAAACTTGTCTGCCTCTCGTCGGCCAGTTCCGCCTGCCGGGACGTTACTTCACCTTGGTAGCTTTGGCCGCCTCGATTCTGGCCGCTGTGGCGTTCGATCGCTTGCTTAACCGACTGCCAATGGAACCGCGCGCTTCGTGGCGGCAGTTGTGGCTGCCGTGGACCGGCGTCGCCGCCGCGTTGCTGTTGGCGATATTCTTTCGATTCACTTATCCCAAAGAGAACGGCAGCAGCATCCATCGCAACTATTTCGCCGGCCCGCTGTTTCTCGGTGCGGCGGCGTTGGCGTTGACGGTGGCGGCGCGCGGACGCAGGCTCGGACTGTTCGCTCTCGTCGCACTCACCGTCGCCGACCTTGAGGTATTCAGTCTCAAAGCACCATTGTGGCCGCGCGAAAGTCTGTGGGGAGGATTGCCCACGCTAGCGGAATTTCAGGCGCGGGCGGAGACGCCGCCGCGGCCGAGCGCGGGACGCTGGCTCGAC
This sequence comes from uncultured Planctomycetota bacterium, assembly GCA_963835245.1. Taxonomy (GTDB): domain Bacteria; phylum Planctomycetota; class Planctomycetia; order Gemmatales; family Gemmataceae; genus JAJPHU01. Next base: position 1,703,192 of record CAWIEZ010000004.1, on the reverse strand, counting down.
GACGCCGTCGAAATGCCGCATCCGCTGCTGTTTCAGCAAGCCGTAGTCGAGGGCTATCACGGCGGCTTGGAGCCGCGAAAACAACTCGATTATCACACTCTTGCCGCTCTGCGCGTGGCCAACACCGCTTGGCATCATTTATCTCGTTGGACCAAGGCCGTCTCGTTTCCCGGACTGCGGCGCGCAGGCGAAGTTTGGTACGAGGTATGCGACCCCCTGCCGCGCGTGCGCCTGGTGAGCCGAACGCAAATCAGCGACGTGCCGGCGAGTGACATTCAGAACATCGACATCGAAACGACGGCGCTGAGTGACGCATCGCTTGGACGTGGAGACGGGCAAAGCGGGGACGGCGCATCTGCTTCACGAATGGCCGGGTGAATTAGACGTGCGTAGCTCCGCGCCAGGCCGACAGTTGTTGATTATCGCCGATAGTTACGATCCTAATTGGAGCGTATACATCGATGACAAGCCGGCGTCCGTGGAGCGCGTCAACGGCGATTTTCTCGGCTGCGTCGTCGAGGGCGGCGACCATCGAGTCCGCTTCGTCTTTCAGCCAGCGTGCATCCATTACGGGCTACTGCTGTCGTTGATCGGCTTCGCCTCCACTTTACTAATCGCCGGAATTTCATGCCTGCAAATGTTCATCCGATCACGACGCGGGGCTGCCGCGCCGGGTCCGGCTCGGCCTTGCGGATGAGGGCGTGGACCAACCACGGAATGTTGCCGTGGCCCCACAGCAAAAAGTTCAAGTTGGAAGCTAGAGGCGATTCGTCGGACCAGGCGAAGTGAATCTCCGGCGGCCGGCCGACCTCACGAAATTCCAGAGCGATGGCCGCCAATACGTGCGCGATCGAGGCGCACTGCCGAGACGCGAATAACTTCCATGCCGTCCTGCCTGACGATGCGCATGAGCGGATGCTGCTGAAAATCGCTGGGATCGCCCAACATCGCCTCAATGAAAATAATCGACACGTCCGGTCCCAGGCGATGACGGGCGCGGAGGTCGGCGTCCTTCTCGGCGAGCGTGAGGTGGTCGGGACGATGCGGCGCCAGCACTTGAAATTCCAGGCGGCGAATCTGCTCCCAGCGGATGCCCGATTCCTCGTCGGCGAAGGTGAAGCCGTCGTAGCGCAATTCTGTGCTGCGCCGCCAGCGCGACACGCCGGCCGAAATGAACAACACCGCTACGAAGAGCAGGGCGATTATGCTCCCAGCTGAGTTCTCGCTGGAAACGATTCCCGACATCCACCAGAAGAACACGAAGATGAAGATGAAAGGGATCGCAACCAAAAGACGAAAACGCGAGGCGCGCCAGCGGCTGCGCAGATCGATGGCAGCCGCTAGAGCGGCGACGGCTAGGAGTACGAGGACGCTAGTAGCATAGGCGCCCTGCTGCTGCGCCACGCTGGCGTGGAAGGCGATGACGACGATCAGCACGATGAGGTTGAACGAGTGCAAGAGGACGCCGATGCGATGCGCCCAGTGCATTTCCATGCCGTAGCGCGTTAGGTACTGCGGCAGCAGATCGCGCAGGCTGATGGTCACGCTCGCTCCGGCCAAAACGAGGATAAGGACGGCGCTGAGGTCGTAGAGCGTGCCGAAAGCGGGGCCAAACAGCGGATTGAGGTCGGCGCCGGTCGGCAAGTTCAGACGCGCTTCCATTTCCTTGGCGGGTACGTCGGGCTGTTCGGCTTGGGGTTGCTGCTCGACTTGGCGTTGCGGTGGAGCGGCTTCGTTCATCTCTTCCATTAACTCCTCCGGATTGGTCAGTGGTTTGTCGGTGCCGACACGCTTGCCGGGCAGATGCAGAACGCCGCCGTGAGCCAGATATGCCAAGGCGCGATGACGCGCGGGACGGTCCTCCGCCATCATTTCCCTGGGCACAAGGAACTTGACGCTTGCCACCGAGGCGGGGACGAGTACGGCCATGAGGACGGCGACGGCCACAAGCAGTTTGCGCATGTTGCGAATACGGCCGCGCGGTCGAATGGGATCGTCGTCGGGCCGCCCGCGCACCAGCGGAGCGACGGCCATGCTCAACTCGAAACCGCTCAATCCGAGTACCAGCGCTGGAAGACCGTAAAGAGCGAATCCCGCCAGGATGATAAATAAAACGAAGGGAGGCTCATTCCGAGAAGCAAAACCTACTAATTCCATCCAATTTGTCATGTATTCGGAATGGCGAGCCACGTAGACGAGGCAGCTGCCAATCACCAGAGCGTTGACGAACAGAAAAAGAGCGACGATGAAGGCGGCCGAATACAGAAAAGCGCGGGAAAAACCGCGCAGCAGGAAAAAGTACAGCGCGAAGCCGAGGATCGTCAGTATCACGGCGACGATTAACTGCTCGTCCCACCACGCGAAGACGCGATCGGTGAACCAGCCCTGAAGCAAACTGGGCAACGCATCGTGGATCACATCCTTGCGGTCGAGCAGCCAGACGAGGCCGGACTGCGTGTATTCGTTGGCCAGCAAGTGTTTGGAGGCGTCGGCCGTGGATAGCGCGCGCGTCATGACGAAATCAGTAGCCACAAAACCGAGCAGGAAAAGGATGAAGAGCTTGCCGCCCCAGCCGGAAAGATGACTTTCCAGTAGCCCGGTGGCGCCGCGTCCATGTGGCGAACGACCGACGACGTAGAGATAAACTGGCAGAGCGGCGAAGAGGATGAGCAGCGATACCGTAACCGCCGCCAGTGGCGCCATTTCCTTCGCCCCTTCGACGGCGATGGTGGGCAAATAGCCCAGCGTGCTGAAGCAATCCAGGCCGACCAACCCCAGAACCAGCCACCAAGCATAAGTGCGTGGCGTGAGAGCCGCGCTGGAAGCCGGCGGCACCGTTGGAGTATCCGTCGTAAAATGTCCCGCGTCGCCGGCTTTTCCATCGTAACCCTTTCGTCTGTGGTCGCCTACCTCGCGCCGGCCCTCGGCGCGAAATGGACTGTGAATATCTAACCCCGCAAACGGGCAATCGCCTCAGTCTGCCGCTGAGAATACCAGACGTAACTTCGGTTGCCAGCAAAAAAGCACGAAGGACCGCGATTTTGGACGGCCGGCAATCTCTCTCAAGGAATCCGCGTGGCGATCACCAGGCGAGCAGCCGACCACATCCCCGGAAATCCCAGGTCGCGCACTTCGACCTCGAACCCATGCTGCCGCAATAACGTCGCCACTTCCGGCAACAAGAACGTCAGGTAATACATGATGAACGGCGGCTTGATGAGGAAATTGCGCACGCGCATGGCACCGTTGAACAGCCGCGACAACCAGTAATGCGGCGGATCGCATGCGCGGCATGGGCGTGGTGATGAAGATGAAGCGTCCGCCCGGCCGCAGCAGCCGCGCGATCTCGGCGACGAAACGCGGCTCGTCTTGTTGCAGGATGTGCCCGAACGCGCCGAAGGACACGGCCAAATCGAAGGCGGCGGCGAACGGCATGGCCAGTACGTCGCCGCGCACGAATTCCAGCTGGGCGTCCCCGGGCGCATCGGCGGTGCGCTGGCGAGCGACTTCGAGCATGCCCTGGCTGAAATCGATGCCGGCGACGCGCTGACGGCAGCGGCGGCGAATCACCGCCATCGCCGCTCCCGTGCCGCAGCAAATATCGAGTCCAGCGTCAAAGGGACCGAGCGCGTCGAGTTGCTCGCCGACCGCGTCGAGCAATCCTTGCGGTGTGCGAAAGGGCGTGTAGTCGAACTTCGGCGCCAGCAAATCGTAGCCGCGCTGCGTCGAGGACAGCGCTTGCACGGCCAGTTCCCAGAAGGTCGGTCCCTTGGGGTGGAACATACCGCTTCTCACGGTTAGCGACGCTTCGCGGAAGCGTCCGCCGGAAGACGCTTCTGCGAAGCGTCGCTAATCTCTACCATAGCAACGGAGGTCGAACCATGAAAACCATTCTCGGCATCAACGGCGCCGCCGGCCGCATGGGCCAGCGCCTCGTGCATCTGATCGGCGAAGACAACGATCTGGCGCTCGGCGCCGCCCTGGAAGCGGCCAATCATCCGCTACAGGGGCGGGACATCGGCGAGATTGCCGGACTCGGCAAACTTGGCGTGCCTTCCGCGCCGACCTGCCGCGCGAGCAGCGCCTCGACGTACTCATCGATTTCTCAATGCCGGAAGGAACGATGACGGTGCTGCCGTTGGTGCGTCGAACGGCGCATTCCGCTGGTGGCGGCGACGACGGGGCACACGGCGGAGCAGCGGCGTCAGATCGAAGCCGCCGCCGAGCAGCACCGCCCTGTTGATGGCCCCGAATATGAGTCTGTCGGTCAATGTTCTCTTTCAATTGGTGCGTCAGGCGGCGGCGCTGCTCGCGGGCAAGGGGTTCGATGTCGAGATCGTCGAACGGCACCATCGTTTCAAGAAGGACGCACCGAGCGGCACGGCGTTGCATTTCGCGCGCATCGTGCAGGAGGTGATGGGCCAGACGCAATTGCGTCACGGCCGCGAGGGGTTGGTCGGCGAGCGTCCGCCGCATGAAATCGGCATGCACGCGCCTGCGCACCGGCGATAACGTCGGTGAACACACCATCATTTTCAGCACGCTCGGCGAGACGCTGGAGTTGGTCCATCGCGGCCACACGCGCGACAGCTATGCGCGTGGGGCGCTGTTGGCGGCGAAGTTTCTGGCCGGCAAGCCGCCGGGACGCTACACGATGAACGATGTGCTGGGATTGTGAGCCGCCTTGCAGCCCGCAGCGCCAGCAAAGGATGCCCTTGCTGGCGCTGCGGGCTGGCAGGTTACTTCAACCGCCGTAGAGTCGTCCGCGCTTCTTCTGTCAACCACGCTCCCGCCGCTCCTTGCGATAATCGCTTTAGCAAATCGCGGGACTTTTTATCGCCGATGCGTTCTAGCACTTCGATGGCCCGTAATGTACGCAGCCGTTCGTCTCCGCTCCGTTCATCCAGGAGTTGTTGCAATCGGCGCCGCGTCTCCAGCGGCGGCTTCGCCGCGATGGCCTTTCGTAAAGCCGGCTCCGCCGCCTCGCCCAGCTTTTTCAATTCTTGCATCGCCTCTTCGCGCTCGGCGAAGCGATCGCTGTCGAGCTTGTGGAGTAATTGAGCAAAACGATCCGCGTCCACCACGATGATGGGCTTCAACTTTTCGCCGAGGAACGGCACCGTTTGCTTCGGAGCGGAAATCAGTGCATTCATGCAGCCATAGGACTCTTCGGCCGTCCCGCGCAGTCCCGCCCATAAGGCGGCGAGCTTTTCGGGTTTGAGGAGCGGCGTTTCTTTCGTTCGGGGCACGGTTCGATCCGTCACGTCCCAGAGGAGGACGGTCGTATCACTGCCCCCGGAGGCGAGGGTGCGGCCGTCAGGAGAAAAACTCAAGCAATGGATGCCGCCGAGGTGGCCGGTGAAACGATGGATGACTTTGCCATCGGCGACGCGGACAATCCGAACTTGCTCCCGCGTCTCGACACCTTGCGGGATGAGTTCTTTACGGCTCCTCCGAAGATAGCTGTTGCCCATGTTCGCCACTGCCAGCAAACGGCCATCGGGTGAAAAATCGATCGAGTTCACATGCCCCGCCTCCTTGCTGAGAAGGCGCCTCTGTCGGGTCGCGGTTTCCCAGAGATACAAACTGCCATGCGAAGTCGCCGCGGCGACAGATCGACCATCGGAACACACGGCAATGCCGCTCAATCCGCCATCGAGCTTGCCGATGAGCGGCAGGGCTTTGCCCGTCGCCACGTCCCAGTGCTGGATGCTGAAGCAGGTGCCGCTGCTGGCATAGAGGGTTTTGCCGTCTTTTGAGAAGCGGAGCGAATTGATCGCGCCACTGATTCGCGGTTGTTCGGCAGACACTTCCAAGGTGTGCCGTTTCTCTCCCTTGCCGACATCCCACAGGCGAATCTCACGCGAACTCTTGTACCCCCAAGCCGCAAGCGTCTTGCCATCCGGCGAAAGGGCAGCGTGTTCGACCAAGCCTTTGCCGTCTACGATGCGGCGTTGCTCTTTGCCGCTTTCAAGATCCCAAATGCGGAGTATGCCATCGTAGCTCCCGGAGATTAAGGATTTCCCGTCCGCGGAGAACAGCACGGCCGATACCGTTCCTGTATGCCCCTCAAGCGTCCGTAAGACCTTTCCGCTGGCCGTTGACCACAGCCAGATCTGGTTGTTGGAAGTCGAAGCCACCAGTTTTCCGTTGGGCGAGTAAATGACGGCCCCAACCGCCCATTTCGGTCCCTCATCCGGTATGCGCTCCTGCCGAGGCCGTCACGTCCCAAAGGCGGATGTGATTCTCTGGGCTGCTGGAGATAAGCGTCTTGCCATCGCGGCTGAATGTCAGCTCCGAAGCGGGGGGAAAGCAATGGGACTGATGCAGTTCCTTCCGAGAGTTGAGATCCCAAAGGCGCATCGTCCGGTCGTATCCGCTCGATGCCAGCAGCTTGCCATCGGGAGAGATAGCGAGTGCGGATACCGCATTCGTGTGGCCGACGAGGGTGCCGAGTTTCTTGCCGCTCTCCACATCCCAGAGTACGATCCGACCCGCGCCCGCTTGTCCGACCGTGCCGCACGAGACCGCAAGGGTTTTGCCGTCTGGCGCGAAAGCCATGCCTCCCACCTCAGCGGGATGGGTTAGTTGTCGGACCTCTTTGCCCGTCGCCGCGTCCAACAGTCCGATTACCGTCGGCGATCTTTCCTTCTCCACGACCAAGAGTTTGCCGTTCGGTGAGAGACGTCGGAAGTACCAATCCTTGCTGTCGAGTTGGCGTAGCGCTTGGCCCGAAGCCGTGTCCCAAACAGCGCACGGTTTTATCGCTGCCCCAAGTGATAAGCTCCTTTCCGTCGGGACTGAAGGCCACTCCCCAAATACCCACGCTTTCGATGTCGCGCGGATCGTTGCTGACTTGATGGCCGACGAAACGCCGCGATTCCTTTCCCGAGACAAGGTCGAAGAGACGCGCTATACAGTCTTTGCCGCCGACCGCCAAGGATTTGCCGTCCGGCGCGAACGCCAGAGATTGCATGTCGAAAATGAATGTAAATCGGCGCGTCAACCGTCCGGTGGAAATATCCCAGAAGGCCACACTTTTGCCGACTACGGCGGCGAGCGTCCGGCCATCCGGCGAAAGCGCGAACTGATGGCCCCCGCCTTCGTGGCGAAAACGCACGGTCCCCAGCCGAGCGACGGCTCCCGGCGGCAGCGGGTCGCCGTGAGCATCCGTCCGCGGACGTTCCTCGGACGCCGCTTGCTTCGGCGGCGCATCATCAGCCCTTGCTTGGAGCTGCTCGGCGGGTTCGGCGACGAAACAGCGATGCGCGGCCCAGCCGCTGCCTGCGATCAGCAGAGCCGCCATCAGCAAGCCAGCGACTCCGCTCTTGAGCTTGGCGACGAGCATCGCCGTCAAGCCTTTCCGCACAAGGGCGGCAACCTGGGGTGAAAGCAACGTCATCGCATTTTCTCCCATGACGAACAGATGAGCCGCTTTCAACGTGGCCATCCGCAGCGGAACCGGCACCGCCTCCGCTGTGGCGCAGACCGAGGCCAGCAGAGCGGCGCTCGCGCCCTCCGCGGACAGAGAGATGCCGCGCCGCAGCAAGCGTTTACGCAACAGTTCTCGCCCGCGCGCAGCCAACTGCGCACGGTTCCCAGCGGCTTGCCGAGCTGCCGAGCGACTTCTTCTTGCGTCCAGCCTTCCAGGTAGCAGTACACCAGCGGCGTCCGATATTTCGCCGGCAGTTGCGCCAAAACTTCGTGGAGCGTTTCTTCCAGTTCGCTCCACGCCGACTCCGGCGGCGATTCGATTGGCCGAGCCGCTGCTGCCCGTCTCTCCCTGTCTCGACGCCGTGCGCGTTTGCCGCGAGCGGATAAGGCCAAACGATGCGCGACGCCGTGCAGCCAACTGGCGACCGATTCGCGCTTACGAATGGAGGCGGCGCGGCGAGCGAGTAGCAAGAACGTGGCTTGAAAGACATCCTCGGCGTCGCTTTCATTGCCCAGCACACGGCGGGCGACGCGCAGCACCATCGGTCCATGCCGACGAAGCAGCGATTCAAAGGCGCCCTCATCGTGCCCAGAGACGAATTGACTCAGCAGTTCGGCATCGCACGCCGACGAATCGCCCCGTGCCGCGAACGAACGGATATGTTCGAGAATGGGATTCCACGGTCGCTGTGTCATGTGCCTTTGCCCCCGAAAAGGGTTTCACCCGTATAGTGCTAGGAGAAGAGCGAAACTATGCGGGAATTTTCTGGTTCCCGTTGGGCGAACCGGCAGCGTTAGCTGCCGGGTGGCCAAACCCGGCAGCTAACGCTGCCGGTTCGCCTTCGGTGGGAACCGGAAAATATCCGAAAGCAGCCGTTTAAGGTATAATGTTATTTCCTGCTCCATCGGCCATCTCTCCGAGACGCGGAACAGGCGAGGACCAGTCATGCTTTCTCCGGCGATTTTGTCGAGCGGCACGCGAACCCAACTCGATCTGAGCCGTCACGGCATCGACTATCCCGGCACGGTCTATTATCAACTGCCACCCGCGGCGTGGGTCGAATTGGCTCTGACGCGCGGCGAGGGCATGCTGGCCGCCAATGGCGCTCTGACCGCCTACACCGGCGCGCACACCGGCCGAGCGCCGAAGGATCGCTATCTCGTCCGCGAGCCGTTGTCGCAGGGCGACATTCGCTGGGGTCCGGTCAATCGTCCGATGGAGCCGGCCGTCTTCGAGCATCTGCTGCACCGCGTCTTGGCCTACTTCCAGGGCCGCGATCTGTTCGTCTGCGACGCCACCGCCTGCGCCGATGCCGAGCATGCGCTGCCGGTGCGCATCATTGCCGACAAGGCGTGGCACGCCCTGTTCGCACAATCGCTGCTGCGACCCGGCTCGCCGGAAAGCGACGACGCCCCCACGAATGGCTTGACCGTCCTCTGTGCCAGCGGCATGCACGCCTCGCCGATCCTCGACGGCACACACAGCGACACTTTCATCGTCCTGCACTTGTCGCGCGGCGTGGTGCTGATCGGCGGCACGGAATACGCCGGCGAAATCAAAAAAAGCGTGTTTTCGTTTCTCAATTATCTCTTGCCGCTGCGCGGCGTCTGCACCATGCACTGCGCCGCCAACGCCGGACCTGGCGGCGACACCGCTTTGTTCTTCGGCTTGTCCGGCACCGGCAAGACGACGCTGTCGGCGGACCTGGAGAGGCGTCTGATTGGCGACGACGAACACGGCTGGTCCGATGCCGGCGTCTTCAACATCGAGGGCGGTTGCTACGCCAAGACGATCCGCCTGTCGCGCGACGGCGAGCCGCAAATCTGGAACGCCATCCGTTTCGGCAGCGTGCTGGAAAACGTCGTTCTCGATCCGCACACGCGCCAACCGGATTACGACGATCCGCGTTTCACCGAGAACACCCGCGCGGCTTATCCGCTCGCCCACATCGATGGCGCCGAGCCGGCGAGCCGCGGCGATCATCCGCGAACGATTCTGTTTTTGACCTGCGATGCTTTCGGTGTACTACCGCCGATAAGCCGGCTGACGCCGGAGCAAGCGTTGTATCACTTTTTATCGGGCTACACGGCCAAGGTAGCGGGCACCGAGTCCGGCGTGTCCGCGCCGGAGGCGACGTTCAGCACTTGCTTCGCCGCTCCGTTTCTGCCGCTGCCGCCGGCTCGCTACGGCGAACTACTGGCCGAGCGCTTGCGGAAACACAACAGCCAGGTCTGGTTGGTCAACACCGGCTGGATCGGCGGTCGATCCGGGCAAGGCCAGCGCATTCCGTTGGCGCACACACGCGGCATGGTGCGAGCCATCCTCTCCGGGGCGCTCGATGGCGTCACCTTTTCACCGGAGCCGTACTTCGGTCTGCTGACGCCGGAGCGTTGTCCCGATGTGCCGATGGAGTTGCTGCGACCGCACGAAGCCGCCGATGGCGGCGATTACGAGAGCCGCGCCCGCCATCTCGCCGAGTTGTTCCACGCCAATTTCGAGACGTATCATGCGCCGGATGTAGCCGAGGCGGTGCGTCAGGCGGGTCCGCGCCACTGACGGACATCGGCAACGCCGTCGCCATTGCGATAGATTCGGGTGCCGCGTAAAATCGAGAAAAGTGGCGATTATCGGACAAGCTGTCATCCTCCAGAGAATGCCCATGCCTGCCGATTCGATCCGTCTGCGATCCGTATTGCAAACCTGCGAACGCGCTCTGCGCCGCCTGGCGGATTACCGTCTCGATCCTGCTTTGGATCAGCGTTTGCGAGATTTGGGCGAACGCAAGGAATCGCTCAGTGCGGCCGAACATGAGGAATTGTTGGCCCTTGTCGCCTTCACGCAGCAGCGCACACTCGAAAAACTGGAGGCGGAGGCGGCGTTGCAGGATGTGCAAAGCGCTTGCGAGGAACTGGCTCCGACCCATGACTTTCACTTTTTCTCCGTCAAGCCGAAGCAATAGAGATGTCCCGTCGTCCGTACATAGATCCGTCCGCTGGCAAGAGCCGGGGTGGCATAAACATCCTCCTGAAAATTGCTATTGGAAAGCACATGCCATTCACGACCGGATTGCACCACCGACAGCCGGCCGCGTTCATTCACCAGATAAATCTTGCCATCGCCCGCTACCGGCGAACTGTAATAATTGCCGCCGCCCGGCAGACGATCGCGCCGCACCAATTCGCCATCTCCTGCATCCACGGCAGCGAGAAAACCGCCATCCTTGACGGTGTAAATCAGCCCATCGAGATACAACGGCGAAGCGCAGAAGGGAACGTGTCGTGTGTTCTTCCAGACGACATGGGAATCGGTGGACTCGCCCTTGCCGCCGCCACGGATGGCCAACACCACGTTTCGCCCTTCGCGGAACAGCCCTCGGAAATGCTCGTACTCCTTGCGCGTGATCGAGCCGTCCTTGTCTACATCCACTTGCGTGAAGCGTTCGGCGATCGGGCCGCTGGTTAGCTCATCGGTTTCCAGTTTGCCGTTGCTGTTTTTGTCCAGCCGCTTGACGACGCCATCGAACGGCTCAACCGCGATAGCGGCGCCGGGATCGCCGCCGGCGGACCAGCCGGCCACATATAGCCGTTTGTCCGCGCCGACCACCGGCGTCATGCAAATGGTGCGGGCGAGGCCGCGCACCGTCCAGATTTCCTTGCCGTTCTCCACATCGTAACCCGCCACGCGCAGCGTGCCGGCCACGACGACTTGCTTGCGGCCGTCAACGTCCCAAATCACCGGCGTGCAGTAGCCGCGCAGAAACTCGGAGCGATCCGTCTTCCACAACGTCTCGCCCGTGCGTTTATCCAGGGCCATGAGGAACGAATCCTGATCGTGGTCCTGGCAAAGCAGCACGCGGTTGCCGACAAGGACGGGAGAACTGCCCGCTCCGAAGTCGTTCTTGAACGGTCCCATGGCGCGGTGCCAAAGGAGTTTGCCGTCACGGTCGTAACAGAACAGGCCGCATGAGCCGAAGAAGCTGACGACGCGCTCGCCGTCGGCGGCGGGCGACGGCTGAGCATGACTGCCGATGTTGTGAATTGTCTCCAGTGTGCTGGCCGGCGCCTGCCGCTCCCAGAGCAATCGACCGTCCTTGCGATCCAGTGCCAGAGTCAGCAATCGCTTGTCGCGCACGGCGGTCAGATAGATCCGCTCGCCGACCACGACGGGAGAAGAGTGGCCGGGAGGCAGCGCGGTTTTCCAGAGTACGTTGGTGTTCGGCCCGATCTTCTCCGGCAGGCGTTCTTGATCGGCAGCGCGGCCGGAGCAATTGGGACCGCGGAACTGCGGCCAATCCGCGGCAGGGCTACCAGACGCTAGGAAGACGAGTGGGAACAGGAAGGTTATCTTCAGCATGATTTTTCCGAGTCGGATTCGGCGAAACAGCATTCGGTTTCTCCGCGGCAGGAGAGCGAAGCATGCGTTTGCAAACCAGTCTACGGATCAGCACGGTTTCTGGTAGTTCTACAGTGCAGGCTCTCCTCAGGCTCTCGTTCCCATGCGGAGCGCGGCAACGAGAGCTACGATGTTTTCGCGGCGGCGCATTTCGCTCTTGCCCTCTCTCGCCATCTCGTGTAAACCCCAAACCACGCCGCTTTGGCGCAACTAACTTTTGTCATCGGATGGTTCGATCGTGCCTGGATTCGCTATCTTCCGCATCACTTGTTGCCTCGTAATGTCGGGTGTGGCTGCTGTAGGCGGGTGCGAACCGAGCGACGCGCCGCAGACAGTAGCCGATGCCGTGGTAGAGATTGGCCGCGACTTCGATGCGGCGACGGCCGGCACCATTCGCGGCCAAGTGAGGTGGAGGGGAGCCATTCCCGAAGTGCTGGCCTATCGTTCGCCGCTCAGTCCGGGCAATGAACACGCCGGCCAGCCGCGCCGCCTGTGGCCCAATCCCCACGCGCCGCGCATCGATCCGCACAGCCGCGGCGTGGCTGGCGCCGTCATCTTCCTGCGCGGCATCGATCCGCGACGGGCGCGGCCGTGGGATCATCCGCCCGTCCGTGTCGAGTTGCGCGATTATCGGATTCACGTTTGTCAGGGCGATGGCGAGGAAATCTCCGGTTTCGTCCGCAGCGGCGAGGCGATCGAGATGGTCTCGCGGCAGCGGATTTTTCACTCGCTGCGCGCCCGCGGCGTCTCGTTTTTCGCGCGTGCCTTCCCGGACGCCGATCGCCCCTGCACGCAACGCCTCGATCGCGCCGGTATCGTCGAATTGAGCAGCGGCTGTGGCTATTTCTGGCTGCGCGGTTGGCTCTTCGTGGACGATCATCCGTACTACACGCACAGCGACGCCGAAGGGCGCTTCACACTGGCGCAGGTGCCGCCGGGTCGTTACGAATTGGTGTGCTGGCTGCCCGACTGGCACGAAGCGTCCCACGAGCGCGACGCCGAAACCGCTCACCTGTGCCGATTGACGTTTCGTCCTCCCGTGGAGATCGTGCAGCCGGTGCAACTCGCTCCGCGTCAGACGCGAACGGTCGAGCTACAGTTGGACGCCGAACGCTTCGGACCTTGATGGAACCTACAGGGCGGAAAGACCCGCACGCCATGCACAGCCGTATTCTCGATCTGGACGGTAGTCTCATTCGCCAATCGCAACTGAGGCGACGCGCGGACGCTGCCGTCTTGCCATTGCGGAAATGGGGACCAAAACTGCGTCTCGCTTGCGGTCACAGTTCTTTTGAGCGCTTCGAGAAACATTTCACTCAACTCGCCGGCTCCTCTCACGACGGCGATCCGTTTCTTTCCTTCCTCGGTTCGGGCGACTTTCATCATGTGAGTTTGGCGCTGCTGCGGCGTTTGCGCGGTCCTTACAATCTGCTGGTGATCGACAATCATCCCGATTGGATGCGCGGCGTGCCGCTGTTGCATTGCGGCACCTGGCTCTTCCACGCCGCCCAGTTGCCGAGCGTGCAACGCATCTTCCATCTCGGCGGCGCGGTCGATTTCGACAATGGCTACCGCTGGCTGGCGCCGTGGCCGATGATTCGCTCCGGCAAAATTATCGTGGCGCCGGCGCGTTGTCGTTTTCGCGGCCGATGGTGGAACAAAATTCCGCATCGACCGCTACGCCGCTGGGCGGACGAGCCGGCCGGAGCAGATGTCATTGAGGAGTGGCTCGCTCCCTATCGAACAGAGTTATCTGCTTGGCCCTTGTACATATCGCTCGATAAGGACGTGCTAACGGAGGCCGAGGCGGTGGTGAATTGGGATTCCGGCCATCTGACTGTGCCGGAAGTGTTGACCATTCTTGAGACGTTCTCGAAGTCAGCGGAGGGCCGACTAGCGGGGATGGATGTGGTGGGCGATTGGTCGCGGGTCCAGGTGCGCGGTTTGTGGCGGCGGTTTTTGCACTGGACCGAGCATCCCCGTTTGACCGTTGACCCCAACGAGGCGGCGCGGCGCAATGAAGCGGTGAACATGCGTCTGCTCGACGGCGTGTCATCCGTACGATCAGCGCTTCCCCGATTAGCCCGGAGCGCCAGCAACGGGTCTACCCTGTCGCTGGCGCTCCGGGCTAGTCGGCGCCAGTGACAGCGGCTTGTCAACACTTGCGGAGAACGCCGACCAGTACGCCGAGAATGCACGACTGCGAACGAGGGTCCACGAAAATCGGCGGGATTTCCTCGTTGGCCGGCTCCAGACGCACTTGCCCCTTCTCCCGATAATAGCGCTTCAGCGTCACCTCGTTGTCGATCATTGCCACCACGCGCTCGCCATTGTCGGCCGTCGCTTGTTTACGGATGACCACGAAATCGCCGTCGTCGATGTGGTCGTCGATCATCGACAGGCCGCGCACACGCAGGGCGTAATGATCCGGTCCACAGAAGAGACTGCTGAAATCGAGACGGTCGTCCTGGGCGACGGCCTCGATGGGGGGACCAGCGGCCACGGAACCGATGAGGGGAAGAGCCGCGCCGGGCGGACGATGATCGACGAGCTGGATAGCCCGCGCTGATTTTTCTTGACGGAGAATCAAGCCCTTGGCGACAAGGGCGTTCAAATGACACATGACGCCATTGGGCGATTTGATGCCGAAGGCGTCGCCGATCTCGCGCACCGTCGGGCCGTAACCGCGCGACTCGATCTTGACTTTGATGAACTCGTAAATCTCCCGCTGCCGGTGCGTCAAAATGCTTAGATCCGCCATAGTTTCCTCTCCTTTACGAGGTTGCTTGGGTGTTTTATGCTTCGGGTCGTTCAACCCGTCTTTCTCTCCGCGTCCTCATCCTCTATCGAGCCGAGTTAATGTGTACCTTAGTATATTAGACGCCCGTACACAAAAAAAGAGAGAATTTTTGGGATCTTGGTATCGGCGTCCGCTTGGTGTATGGTCAAGCGAAGAGGCCAGCGCGCCTGGAGGAGACTTTATGACCCCGTCGTCGGCGCCATCGTGGTTCGTTCCGACGCTGACCGCTCTGATGGAGCGGCGCGATTTGCCGGCCATGCTCGTGTGTCAAATGATGCACGGCATCCTCAACGGTGCTTGTGGCGAGTTGGAGACGGCGGCGTTGCTGGTCGCTCTGCATAGCAAAGGCGAGACGGCCGATGAATTGGCGGCGGCGGCGGCGGTGCTGCGCGAGTATTGTCTGCCCTTGGCCGCCGGCCGCGCGGACGTGCTGGACACCTGCGGCACAGGCGGCGACGGCAGCTGCACCTTCAACATCAGCACGGCCACCGCTCTGGTCGCGGCCGGCGCCGGTGTCCCCGTCGTCAAGCACGGCAATCGCGCTGTGTCCAGCCACAGCGGCAGCGCCGACGTTCTGGCCGCCTTGGGCGTGCGCGTCGAGTGGGATGGGCCGTCGGCGCGGCGCTGTCTGGAACGCGCCGGCATGACGTTTTGCCTGGCGCCACTGTTCCATCCGCGCATGCGCCACGTCGGCGAGGTGCGCCGCCGACTGGGCGTGCGGACGCTGTTCAATTGCCTAGGACCGCTGGCCAATCCGGCGGGCGCCTGCTATCAACTTCTCGGCGTGGGACGAGTAGAATGGCTCGATCGTCTCGCCGCCGCCCTGGCTCGGCTGGGCACCCGTCGCGCTCTGCTGGTGTGCGGCCGCGATGGACTCGATGAGGTGAGCCTATCGGGTCCGACCTTGGTGCGCGAGGTGACGGCGGAGCAGGTGAGTGCTTACGAGTGGACGCCGGACGATTTCGGGCTGGCGCCGTGCCGCCTCGACGAATTGCGCGTCCAGGGAGCGGAGGAAAGTGCTGCTGTCATCCGGGCGGTGCTGCGAGGCGAGGACGGAGCGGCGCGCCGCATCGTCTTAGCCAATGCCGCGGCGGCACTGTTGGCGACCGAGAAGGTGACTTCGCTGCCCGAAGGCGTGGCGCGGGCGGCGGAAGCCATCGCCAGCGGCGCCGCGCTTCGAGTGTTGAACGATCTTGTCGCCCTTTCGCAAGTTTAACCGCGACCCGTAGGGGAGCGCGTTGCAAGCTGCGCTCCCCTACGGGTCGCGGTTAAACGAGAAGGAATCACGGCATGGCACGCAAGCTCATTATCGTCGGCGATCCCGGCATCGATGGCGCCTTCGCAGTGGCGTTGGCTCTGCACGATCCGGAACTGGAACTGATCGGCTTGGCGGCGACCTCCGGCAACGTCTCGGCGGAGCAGGCGACGCGCAACGTCCACATCCTCATCGAGCAGATGGACCCGCCGCGCTGGCCGCGCCTCGGCGCCGCGCTGCCGCTCGATTACGGCATCGACGCCGTCAAACTGCACGGCGGCGGCGGACTGGGCGGCGTCGATTTCCCTTGCGCCCAGCTGCATCATCCTCATCCCAGCGATAAGCTCATTAGCGATCTGGTGCATCTCTATCCCAAGGAAGTGGCCGTCGTACTGATGGGACCGGCCAGCGCCTTCGCCCGCGCGCTCGACCGCGATTCGGATATCGCCACGTTGGTCGAACGGCTGATCGTGGTTGGCGGCTCATGGCGCGAGCCGGGCGATGCCAGCCCCGTCGCCGAATTTCATTTCTTCTGCGATCCGCCCGCCGCTGCGCAAGTGCTTCGCTGCGGCGCTCCCATCACGCTTTTGCCGTTGGACGTGACGCGCAAACTGCTGTTCGCACCGACCGAATTGCTGGAACTGCCGGCGGAGGAATCGCGCATCGTCCGCTTTTTGCGGCGAATCGTGCCGCAGGGCATCACCGGCGCGGCCAGCCTGTACGGCGTCGAAGGTTTTTATCTGCAAGATGTCCTCGGCCTCATCCCGTTGGTGATGCCCAAGGCGCTGACGACGCGGCCCGTGGCCGCCGATGTCGAACCGCGCGGCGAGTTGACGCGCGGCATGAGCGTCTTCGACGTGCGTTGGGGCAGCACGGCTAAGCAAAACATCGAGTTGGCCACCGGCGTCGATGTGCCGGCGGTGCGCCAGTACATTCAGCGCATCCTCAGCGCCGAATGACTCCCTGCCGAGTCGCGTAGGGTGGGTCGAGCTTGCGAGACCCACCACGCCTCCGCACGCCCCCGGTGGGTTCTGTAGGGTGGGTCGAGCTTGCGAGACCCACCCTACGGCCTGAAAACTGTCTTGCAAGTTTCGCCGCTTCCGTCTAGTTTAGCCCCGTTCGCGTCCGGCAGCCTGCCTCGGTCCCGGCCGCGACCGTGTGAGCGAACCGTTGACTTTCACCTCTCGATCCGACGTGCTCCCCTCGTCCTTCTCACCGATATCGGCCGCGCGGATGGAACCGCGCTGGGGACGCTCACGCGCACAAACTCTCCCGACCCTCGGCAAGGATGCTGTCATGGTCCGCAACGGCCCATTCCTATCGCTATGCGCCGCTTCCCTGTTCGCCCTGCTGCTCGTAGCCGGCTCGTCTCGCGGCGAAGATGCCGAGAGCAAGTTGCGCCGGCAACTCGCCGTGCAGACGGCCCTTCAACAGGGCCGCGATAATTTGCAGCGCGGCGATTATCAAGCCGCCGTCTACTGCCTGGAAAAAGAAATCGCCCGCGTCGATGGCAGCCGCGATTACATGAACGCCCTGCGCGAAGCCTATCGCGGCTACATCCGCGAACTGCAACAAAGCAAACGCTACGCCGAGGCGCGGACCTATCAGGAACGCCTGCAAATCCTCGATCCCGGCTACCAAATCGAGATGAATGCCGGCCGTTCCGCTACGCCGCCGACCATCGCCTCCTTGGCGGCGCAGTCCGCTCCCAGTCCACCACCCGCCGCCAAACCGACCTCTTCGTACACAGCTCGGCCGCAGATGCCCGACGAACGCGATCCCTTTGCCGACAGCAACAGCGCTCAACCCTCATCCGTCGGCGAAGTACTCGAGCGCGCCCGCCGAGAGTACGATGGCAAGAACTACAGCGCCGCCAATCGGCTCTACGAGGAAGCCAATCGCCTCGACAGCCGCGCCGTCGCGCCGTTCCGCGAATTGTGGGCGTTTTGCAAATTGTACGTCGCCACCGAGGCGGTGAACAAAGCCGGCTGGGTGCCGCCGCCGGACGCCGAGAAAGAAGTGCTGGCGGCGGTGGCTCTCAGCACAGCGCCGGAACTCCAGCGGCAGGGCAAACAACTGCTGCGCGCCATTCAGGATCGCCGCATCGACATTCGCCACGTCCCGGCGGAAGGAAAGAAATGGCCGGAGGTGGAGACGGCGAATTTTCGCGTCATTTACCACGAAGCGCGCGAACAAGCCGAACAGGTGGCGCGAGTCGCCGAGACGACGCGCTCGGACGTGATCCGCAAATGGTTCGGCGAAGAGCCGGCGCCCTGGGACGTGAAATGCCTCATCGTCCTCTATCCCAACGCCTCCTTGTATGCGCGGGAGACGCGGCAATCCCTGGATTCTCCGGGCCATTCCGACTTGCACGTCGATCCCAACAACGTGGAACGGGTCGTCAAGCGCCGCATCAACCTGCATTGCGATGTTGCCGACATGATGACGCACGTTCTGCCGCACGAGACGACACACGCCGTTCTGATCGGCCGCTTCGGCCGTCATCTACTGCCGCGTTGGGCCGACGAAGGCATGGCCATTCTCAGCGAGCCGCGCGAGAAGGTCGAGCGCTATTTGAAGATGGTGCCGTCGCTGCGCTCGCGGCACGAGTTGTTCTCGGTATCGGAACTGCTCGCCTCGAAGGATTACCCGGAGTCGCGGCGCGTCACGGCCTACTACGTGCAGAGTCTTTCGCTGGTCGAATTTCTCTGCGCCCAGAAGGGCGGCCCTCAGACGTTCACGCGCTTCCTCCGCGACGGACTTGAGGGCGGATGGGAAGCGTCGCTGCAACGTCACTACGGTTTTCGGGATTTCAAGGATCTCGAAGCGCGCTGCTCGCAAGCGGCCTCCAACAGCGTCGCTAACCGATGACCGTATTGCCGTTTCTTTTCCGGGAATAACCGTCCGGGGCTACTTCAACTGGCGCCGCAGCTGTTCCAGTTCGCGTTGTAGCTCCTTGGCGCGTTGTTCGGCGTTTTCGGCGCGTTGTTCGGCGTTTTCGGCGCGTTGTTCGGCGTTTTCGGCGCGTTGTTCGGCGTTTTCGGCGCGTTGACGTTGTTCTTCAGTCTGGTGACGTTGTTCCTTGATCTGCTGCTGTAATTCCGCTGGCAAAGGCAACAACTCGCCCTGATACCAGTAACGCACCCAACCGTCCAACAACGCCAACTCCAGATCCAATTCCGGGATGGCGTAGCGGTCGTTCTCGTTCGGCTTGACGGAAACATATTTTCGATTTCGGAGGCGGTACAGCGTCAGATCCTGGTTGTCGGGATAGAAGGTCAGATAGTACAGCACCTTCAATTCTTGCTCGTACTTGTCGAAATTGTCCTCGTAATCCTTGCGTTTATTGCTTTTAGAGACGTACTCCAGCATCCAGAACGGTCCTACCGGCTGAATGGGCACATCGTAACTACCGTCGGCCTTGATGGCTTCGCCATGAAGAACAACCATGTTATCGGGAACGACTTGCCCCGGTTTTTTTTGACCGCGCCGCGGGTACTGCACCAGTAATTCGTTGAAGACCTGCACCTCGGATCGCCGCGCCTTGACGAGGGCGAGACTCGCCAGGGTAATTTCTCGTTGTTTTGCTTGCGCGGTCGCTTCCATGAAATGCTCCAAAGGCAGGCTGCGCAGATATTCGCGGGCATATTCGGCGTAAGCAGCTTCGATGATGCCGCGCGGCAGATTCGTTCGGAACATTGTTTCACCTCCGAGATCGGAACGGGATCGCACGCCACTATAAACGATCGCTGGAATACGGAGAAAGTCCAACTACGGCCGTTCATCGGAGCGTGCCTAATTCGAGAGGCATCAAATCCCTTCTTGCAAGCGCCGCCCCAGCGCGGAATAACGCTGATTCGTGTCTTGCCGCTGCACTGCCATCTCCAGCGCCTTGCGGCTGCCGACGATCGCCACCAGCTTTTTGCCGCGCGTCACGCCGGTATACAGCAGATTGCGCTGGAGCATCATGTAATGCTGCGTGTGCAACGGAATTACTACGGCAGGATACTCCGAACCTTGTGCTTTATGAATTGTGCAGACGAATGAGAGATTTAGCTCGTCTAGCTCTCCATAATCGTACGCCACCTGCTTGCCCTCATATTCGACCGTCACTTCGCGCTCCGTTTCGTCGATGACCGTGATCCGTCCAATGTCGCCGTTGAAGACTTCCTTCTGATAATTGTTGTGCGTCTGCATGACTTTGTCGCCGGCGCGGAAAGTCCAGCCGAAACGCTGCACTTGCGGCCCGCCGCCATCAGGATTAAACGCTTCCTGTAAACGGAAGTTGAGCGTCTGCGCTCCCAATTCGGAGCGATTCATTGGCGTCAGCACTTGTACGTCGCGCAATGGATCGAGACCGAAACGTGCCGGGATGCGCTCGCGAACCATGACGAGGATGCGTTCGAGAATGCTTTCGGGCGTATTCGTTTCTACGAAGTAGAAATCTCCCTGGCCGGCCGGCGCCGATTCGGGCATCTCGCCGTGTTTGATGGCGTGGGCGGCGCGGACGATCCAGCTTTGTCCGGCTTGGCGAAAAATCTCCATCAGCCGCACCACCGGCACTATCTTCGAGGCAATGAGATCCGCCAACACCATCCCCGGTCCCACCGACGGCAGCTGATCGACATCGCCGACGAATACTACGCAAGCATGCGCCGGCACCGCTCGCAGAAGTTGATACATCAGCACGATATCGACCATCGACGTCTCGTCCACCACGAGCAGATCGAGATCCAATGGCTGGGCCGCGTCGCGCTTGAAACCTCCGAACGCCGGATCGAATTCGAGCAAGCGATGGATGGTCTTGGCCTCGCGGCCGGTCGTCTCGCTGAGCCGCTTGGCGGCGCGTCCAGTCGGCGCACATAGGCGCAACGCTGCTTCCGCGCCGCGAAAATCTCCAGGATGCCATGAACGAGAGTTGACTTCCCGACGCCAGGGCCGCCTGTGACGATCAACACTTTTTCGCGCGTCGCCGCTCGGATGGCCTCGCGCTGGGTGACGGCCAATTGCAAACCCATCTTTTTCTCGACCCAAGCCAGCGCCGCCTCGATGTCAATTGCCGGCAGCGGATGGCGTCCTTCGCGCAGCTTGCGGATCGCCCGTGCCACGCCCAATTCAGCCATGAACAATGGTTTCAGATACAACCACGGTTCTTCGCCGCCCGGCTCGCGCACCACGTCGCCGGACTGTCGTTCATGTTCGACGGCGGCGCGGACGATCTCCTCCGAAATGCTCGTCAATTCCGCCGTCTGCCGGACGATAGCGTCTTCCGGCGCGGCGACGTGTCCTTGCTGACTGGCCTCTTGCAGCACGAAGCGCAAAGCGGCGCGAGCGCGCAGCGGCGAAGCGCGATCGATGCCGAGCCGTGCGGCCAATTCGTCGGCGGTCTTGAAACCGAAGCCCCATACATCCGTGGCCAAGCGATACGGATTGCCGCGCACCAACTCGACGGCCTTATCGCCGTAAGTCTTGTAGATGCGCACGGCCCGTCCGGTGCCGACGCCGTTGGATTGCAGAAAAACCATGATGTCGCGCACCGCCTTCTGTTCCTGCCAACTTTCGCGGATGCGCTGGATGCGGCGCGGCCCGATGCCCTTGATCTCTTTCAAAAACGCGGGGCTTTCGTCGATGATCTGCAACGTCCGTTCACCGAAGACGGCGACGATCTTCTTGGCGAAGTGCGGCCCGATGCCCTTGACCAGTCCGGAGCCGAGATATTTCTCGATGCCCTCTACGGTATGCGGCGGCGTGCAGCGCAGTTCATGGGCCTTGAACTGTTCGCCGTGCGTGCGATCTTGCATCCATTCGCCGCTAGCCTGGACGTACTCGCCAACGACGGCGGACGGCATCTGTCCGACCACGGTTGTCAGTCCGCGCCGCCCGCGCACCTGCACGCGCAGTACGGCAAAACCCGTATCGGGATTGTGAAATGTCACACGCTCGATGATGCCGGTCAGGTTGTCGGCCATGAGAGTATTGTACCGCAGGCCATCTTGCCAACGCATAGCAGCAGAGGTGAGGGAGCGGATCAGCCTGATAGGAATACTTGCCGGCCTATTCAAACTGCGCGATTGCAAACGGCTGTCCGTTATTCACGGCGATTTCTTACGCCGTGTCCGCCGAATGTGGATGCCGAGCAGGCTGCGGCCCTCCGTCCGCACTCTATCGCCCCATCGCAGCGCGGATGCTGCCTGACGCTTGGAAGCCTTGTAAGTCGGATACCGTACGCCTACTGCGAAGTTGGTAAGAAAGTCGAGTCCACGACGAAGTGGCCGCAGCGAGGCATGATGCGGCAGCAGCAGCATTAGGAGCCTTACAAGATCGTGCGTTTTTGGATCGTCAGAGCCAATTCCTCCAGCAACCCTTTGAGATACTTCTCGGCGCATTGCTGGCAGTGGAAGCATACCACGTCATGCAGAGGGGTGGCGTTTCGGCTGCACTTTCGGGCGGCGGCGCGGTCGGCCTCGGCTTTGCTTACCCATTCGGCGGTCGTCTTTTTCATAAAGGATCTTGCCTTTCGACATGATCTCCGTGAGGAACGATTCGCCCTCTTCGAGACGCCATTTCATTTCCTTTGGCGTGCGGACGATGAGATCCATCGCAAAGGGAGCGGGAACCTGCCAGCGAATTTTGAAGGCTTGATCGAGTTGATTGCGCGCCGGCATGATGACGAGGAGATCCACATCGCTGTCCTCGTGCGGCTGACCGTAGGCGTAGGAACCGAACAGGATGATCTTATCGGGCTGGAAGCGCTCCGCTATCTGCCGTGCGTGGCGGCGGATCGCGGACATCGGCACATCCTCCCCATGATAGAAACGGATCGGCTCAGGTGTTGACGTGCGCGAATGCTTCTTGTTCATGTTCGTATTCTACCGCGTTTCTCCTTTACCGCTACGCCGCACTATCAGACGATAGAATAACATCGCCGGTAGAAGTTCCGCGATCCGATGAGGCCAGAGCGTTTCATGACTCCATTCGGTTTCCTGCGCGTCGCCGCCGCCGTGCCGCTGCTGCGCGTCGCCGATTGTGCTTTCAATATGCAGCACCTTCTCGCCCTGATGCGGCGAGCCGAGAGCGAGCGCGTCAACGTCCTCGTTTTCCCCGAATTGGCGATCAGCGGCTACACCTGCGCCGATCTGTTCCATCAACCGATCCTGCAACGCGGCGCTGTCGATGCTCTGATACAACTCACCCAGGAAAGCACAGGCGTCTTCTCCGGCTTGGCTGTCGTCGGTGTACCGCTCGCCGTGGACGATCTGCTCTTCAATTGTGCCGCCGTGCTGCATCAGGGACGTTTGCTCGGTGTCGTGCCGAAGTCGTTTTTGCCCAATTACAAGGAGTTCTACGAGTGCGCTGGTTCGCGCCGGCGATCAAGGCCGGCCGGCGCGACCTCAACATCACAGGGCAGTCGGTTCCCTTCGGCACGGATCGGCTGTTCGCGGCAGAGGACGCGGAAGGGTTGATTGTCGGCGTCGAAATCTGCGAGGATTTGTGGGTGCCGGTCCCGCCCAGTTCGGCGCAGGCGCTGGCCGGCGCGACCGTCCTCGTCAACTTATCGGCCAGCAACGAGATCATCGGCAAAGCGAATTATCGTCGTCAACTCGTTCTCGGCCAGTCGGGCCGCTGCATGGCCGCTTACGTCTATGCCTCTTGCGGTGTCGGCGAATCGACGACCGATCTGGTGTTTGGCGGCCACTGTCTCATCGCCGAAAGCGGTTCGCTACTGGCCGAATCGCGCCGCTTCCAGCGCGAAGACGCCCTCCTCGTCGCCGACGTGGATCTCGACCGCTTGCGCGCCGACCGCCAGCGCAGCAACAGTTTCCTCGATGCCCACCTGTATCCCGGCCACGATCGCTCCTTCGCGCGATCCACGTTCGCGCTCGGCGAACTACCGATCCCGACCGATCTGCGCCGGTCGATTGAAGCGCATCCCTTCGTGCCGCAAGGACAGGAGCAATTGCGCGATCGTTGTGAGGAGATTTTTCACATCCAGGTCGCTGGTTTGGCCAAGCGTTTACAGCACATCGGTACGCCGCCGGTCGCCCTCGGCATCTCCGGTGGACTCGATTCGACGCTGGCCCTGTTGGTGGCCTGCAAGACGATGGACATGCTGAGCGCACCGCGGCAACGCATTCTCGCCTTCACGCTGCCGGGCTTCGGCACCAGCAACCGCACCCGCGAGAACGCTCGCGCTCTCATGCGCCAACTCGGCGTCAGCGCCCGCGAAATCGATATTCGTCCTCTTTGCCTGGACGAAATGCGAGTACTCGGTCATCGGCCGTTCGGTATCGATCTAACGGGACTGACCGTCGAGGAACTGACGGAATGTTTGCGCCGCCTGTCCCCGGAACAGCGGCACGATTTAGTCTTCGAGAACGTGCAAGCGCGCATGCGGACCAGTCTGCTGATGAACAGCGGTTTCGTCATCGGCACCGGCGACGTGTCCGAGGCGGCTCTAGGCTGGTCCACCTATAACGGCGATCACATGAGCATGTATAACCCCAACAGCAGCATCCCCAAGACGCTGGTGAAATTCTTGGTGGACTGGGCGGCGCGCAATGAATTTGAGGGCGATGCTCAGCGGACGCTTCTCGACATTGTTGATACGCTCATTTCGCCGGAGTTGCTGCCGGCCGGAGCGGACGATCAACCGGCGCAGGCCACCGAAGTCACCATCGGTCCCTACGAAGTACTCGATTTCTTCCTGTTCCACTTTCTGCGCTATGGCGCGCCGCCGGATAAGATCCTCTTTCTCGCCCAGCACGCTCGCTTTGGGCGTAAGTACAGTTATGAAGAACTTAGCGGATGGCTAAAAGTGTTCATTCGGCGTTTCTTCGCCAATCAGTTCAAACGCTCGTGCGTGCCTGACGGACCGAAGGTAGGCACCATCAGCCTATCGCCGCGCGGCGATTGGCGAATGCCCAGCGACGCTCAGGCAGTCATTTGGCTAAACGAAGAAATGAGCTAAGATACAGTAGCTCCGTGCCCCATCGCGCGGGAGAGTGCGCTCCGCTTTCGCAAGGGCAACGCTTATGATCTGGCGGCTCGGCGTCTGTCTCCTCGCCGCGGGCTGGCTGGCATGCTGCCATTTCGCTTTCGCAAGCGACGGCTCGAGCGGCGACGAGCAACTCCTCCGCACCGCCGGCATCGCCACGGACGACCGCTCGCTGCTCGATTTCTTCCGCACACAAACCGCCGATGAGTCCGTGTCTCAGCGTGCGCGGACGCTCCTCGCGCAGCTCGGCTCCGACTCGTTCGCCATCCGCGAACAAGCCAGCAAGGATGTCGCCGCCCTCGGTCCCGCTATCCTGCCTCTGTTGCGTCAAACGATACACCAGACGCCGGATCTCGAAGTGCGCCGCCGCGCCCGTGATTGCGTGGAGAAGATCGAGACGCGCTGCCCCGCGGCGCTCGCCGCCGCCGCGGCACGTCTGCTGGCTCTGCGCAAACCACCTGGCACAGCGGAAACGCTCCTGGCCTTTCTGCCCGGTCCCTACGAAGAAAGAGTACACGACGAAATCCAGACCGCGCTCATCGCCGTCGCGCGCCTCGACGGTGAACGGAATGCGTTCTTTATCCGTTCTCTGACGTCCACCACGCCGGCACGGCGGACGGCCGCCGCTGTCGCACTTTGCCGCTGCGGCGCCGTCAATCTATGGCCGGCGATCCGCAAGCTACTGCAAGATCGTGAGGCAAGCGTGCGCGGGGAGGTCGCGCGGGAGTTGGCCAGTGCCGGCGATCGCCAAGCGGTGCCGGTGTTGATCGATTTGCTCGCTCAGCTGCCGATGGAGCAAGCGGAGCAAGCGGAGGAGCTTCTTTATCGTCTCGCGGGGCCGCACGCGCCGCCAGTCGTACTGGGCATCGAGCCGGCTGCGCAGCGCCGTTGCCGCGATGCTTGGCTAAGCTGGTGGCGTCAATATGGCGAGCGCATCGAGATGACCGCGCTCAAAGACAGCGAACGGCAGCTCGGCTACACGCTGTTGGTGTTGCTCAACGACAACCGCATTGTCGAATGGGACCGCGACGGCAAACCGCGCTGGCAGATTAGCGGATTGGCCTCGCCGCTGGACGCCGAAGTGCTGCCCGGCCGGCGCGTGTTGGTCGCCGAGTTCGACAACAAGCGCGTCAGCGAACGCACCCTCAAGGGCGAGATTCTGTGGGAGAAAAAATTGCCGGAGCCGCCAATCCACGCCCAGCGTCTGCCGGACGGCGGCACGTTCATCGTCACGCGCAAACAAGTGTTGGAAGTGGATCGCTCCGGCAATCGAGAGGTCGTCCGCTATCACTCGGAGCGCAACGATCTCATCACGGCTCGTCGTTACCGCGATGGCCGCATCGGTTGCATTGAGAAGGGATCGTACTTCGAGCTGAGCGCCGCGGGAACGGAGCTACGACGATTCGCCGCGCCGGCCGGCGTCTTCACCACCAATGCACTGACGCTGCTGCCCAACGGCCACTTGCTCATCTCCGCTTACGGCGGCGGCATCGTGCAGGAATACGATCGCGCCGGCAAGGTCGTTTGGGAGGTCAAGCTGGGCCGGCCGCTCTGTGCGGTGCGTTTGCCGGGCGGCCATACGCTCGTCTCCACTCAGGACATGGTTCTCGTCGAGTTCGATCGCGCCGGCAAGGAAATCGCCCGCCGCTCGGCCGAGGGGCACCCTTGTCAGATTCGCCGTCGTTGAGACCATTCTTCGCGCCTACAATAAGAAGCGAGGTGAGAGAATGCGTACCCCTTGGACTATCGCCGCGCTGCTCTTCCTGTCGCTGGCCCTCGCGGCCGGCTGCGCAGGGAAGCCACGCGCGGAAAGCGAAAAAGGAGAAGCGATGGCGGACAAAATTCACAAAAGCGATGAAGAATGGCGTTCGTTGCTGACCGATGAGCAGTACAAGGTGGCACGCCGCAAAGGCACGGAACCCGCGTTTGCCAACGAATACTGGAACAACCATGCGGATGGCGTTTATCGCTGCGTTTGCTGCGGTCAACCGCTGTTCGCCTCGGCGACGAAGTTCGACTCCGGCACCGGCTGGCCGAGTTTCTACAAACCGCTGGAAGACAACATCCTTTCGCTGCACGATGATCGCAGCGCCTTCATGACGCGCACAGAGGTTTGTTGCAGTCGTTGCGAGGCGCATCTGGGACACCTCTTCGAGGACGGCCCGCCGCCGACTGGCCAGCGTTATTGCATGAACTCCGCCTCGTTGAAGTTCGTGCCGCGCACGGAGGAAGCGGCGAAGGACGGGGGCGGCAAGAAGTGACAGGCGATCGGTTCGATATTCCAAGCGGCCAACGGCTCGTCGCGCTGGCGGTTTGCTCCATTTTTCCTTTTTTCCGCCTTGCGGACGCGCGGCCCTTCCGTTGTAATTTAATCAACAGGCGGCGGAGCGAACACATGGGCGAGCGTCATGGCCAGCGTACAGGTCATTTGGGATTTGGAGGACGACCCGCAAGGAAACTTTCGCCATGTTGCCGACCACGATGTCACGGCGGACGAAGTGGAGGACGTGCTGGAGAACCATTTTAACGATGCCGTGGCCAGTGCCAGCAGCGGCAACCCCATCGCCTTCGGCTGGACTTCGACGGGCAAGTACCTCGCTGTGGTGTTCGAGAAGGTTCAGGCTAATCCGCCGGTGGCTTACCCGATCACGGCGTATCCCGTGAACCCGCCCCGAAAGAAGCGGAGAAAGAAATGAGCCGAGAGAAGAAACATTTGCATGGCAAGATCGATTGGACAGCCGAGGACCGGGCGCGTCACCAAGCCATTCGAGCGAAATTCCAAGCGGAACGGCCGACCTTAGAGCAATTGGCGGATTCTGGCGAGTACAGTGAGCCAGTTCTACTTGGGGCGTACTGGGAACTGGCCGCGCTCGTGGAATCTCTACGTCGAGAGAGGGAGCGACAGGGTTTGAGCCTAGGCGACGTGGCCAAGCGGTCGGGTATCGACAAGGCTGCCCTAAGCCGGCTGGAGGCCGGCCAGCATCTCAATCCCACTTGGAACACGCTCAGCCGCTACGCCGCGGCGCTCGGCAAGGAGATCGCTCTGGCACTGCGCGACGTGCCCCTCTCTGGAGGAGCGGACAAAAATACAAACGGAACAGCCGCCGATGGCCCCGCGCGGCCCGTCGCGAAGCCTCGGCGACGACGAAAAGAGACGCCGCGCGGATGACCCCAATCGCGCTAAGGTACGATGATAGCCTGGGGAGCAACGAGGAGATGGATCTGCTCGCGGCCCCAGACGCCGATGCGCTCGCTTGGGAGAAGAGGGGAGCCATCAGGACGAATCCCGGCCCCCGTGGGAACTGAACTTGGTTGGCAGAGCGGCGACAATGCGAACTGTCTCGACGCTGACCTGCACCACTTGGCCGACGAGGCGGACGATGTATTCCGCATCGTCGGCGCGGTTGGGATCGGAGCGGATGCCGCTGCGTTTGTCTTCGCTGACTTGGTATTGATCGATCACCCATTCCAAGGCGCTACGATTACCGAGGCGGTACTGAAATACCTCCGGCGGAATGCCGGCCAGCGTCAGCGAGGGATTGACCGTCACGGCGGTTTTGTCCTTGTTCAGCCGCATCTTGTCTTCGACGCGATACGACAGCGGCACGCCCGGCGTTTCCAGCCATTGCAGCGGATACGGCTCCAGTTTTTCGTAGTCCAAGTGCAGACGGGCCAGTTCCGCGCCCGCCGCGGCGAAAGTGCGGAAATCCGCGGCGAACGGAATGCGCGGCAGTTCGCGTTTGAGATTGTCGGCAAAGAGTTCAGGGAGTTGATCAGTCATCTTTGGGGCGAGTGTTGTTACAAAGACGATGAGTGAGTCTCGCATTTGACGGAACTGTTTTCCCGCCACGCCAATAATGCCGGTCATGATCTAACGCAGCATCGTTAATGAGCTTGATCCGCTGATCACAGATTGCACAAGTCGGATCCTGGTTAAACATCTCTTCTTTGAGAGATCGAGAGAAAAGCCGAATTTTGTCTTTGACTTCGGATTTCTTCATGACCTCCTTAAAGCGACTGTTCCAGGTTTCAAAAGCGTACTTGATTTTATTCGCGTCTCCTGTGGATTTACTGATACAATCGACCCATTGCGTATCTGAACTTATGAGGTCAATATATTCCTCGAATATGGCATCCGCATTCCGAGTGATCTCGGACTGATCATATTCGTTAAATGATACTGCAATAACCTGTAGGATGGACGCGTTGACTTGCGGTCCCCACTCGCCGCCACCCCGGTCATCACGTCTTCTAACACGAAATCCATGATTACCGAAGACAGTGCGCGCCGCCTTCATGGCGGTCTCGAATTTTCTTCGGAACTCTATTATCTTTCTATCTGATGCGTTCTGATACGTCTCAAAAAATTCGTTCAAAAATGCCTTGAGGCCAGCCTGGACTTTATTATATCCCTTTTCGTAAAACGCAAGGAACCTAAGAACCAATAAACGATCATTCATCCGCTTGCTAAGATTTTTTTGATTCACACACTCAAGAAAAGGTTGGAATTTGGCCAAATCCTTGATCAGGTCGTTTAACTTGCCCCGGTAAATACAGTTCCGGATCTCCATATCATTCAGAGCGACCCCACCAGTGTTGAGGCGTTCAAAAATGATGAATAGGAGATTTTTCGATGTTCGAGGAGACAACTCAAACGCCCTTAACGTGGCGTCTTCAAGTTTACTTTGATCGGTGGGAGAAAGTTCAGTGAATGGTTTCTCGTTTAGTTCCGGCAAAATATCTAACCCTTTAAGTTTGATTTGTCCATCAAAGAACTTGAATACAGATGTGAGACGCTGTACACCATCAATTACTTCGTATTTTCCCTCATCCGTTTTGGCTAGGTACACCACGGGAACCGGAATATCCAAAAGGAATGACTCAATAAGCTTCGAGGCTCTGCGTTTATCCCAGACATAGTTTCGCTGCCACATTGGATCAATCACTATTCTCCCCTGCTTAAACCATCTATGGAACTCGGAAAGGCTTCTGTCATTTTTTTCAATGACAACTGATTCAGAGCCAGAATCAATGGTCAGGTCGCCCTCGTCGGCACCTTCGGGCATCTCGTCGCAATCAGTATTATCAATCGTATCTTGCCGAGTTTCATCGCCCGATACAACATCATCGACCACTTCAGATTCCGGTTTTCTTAAAACCTTGCTCATAGTACTCTCCTTATGTCCTGGCATTCGCACGACATTCTACATACCGGGATGCGGTTTATTAGAGTTTCTCGACCTTTTTCCGAATCTCAGTAATGGTCAAGTTCCCGAAAATGGATATTATCGCTCCCTAGACCCCATTTTCTCATGTTTTTCGGTACCTCAGGGCAAGATAAATCGCCACATTCTACTTTTCTTTTGAAAACGATCAATGCCAGGGAAAGAGCCGATGCACCCCTGCCATTATTGCGCCCAGAAGCTCTTCCGGCAACTGGAAACTTTTGTTTTTCGTTCCAACCCGTTCCGACGCGGAGTATGGGAACGAGTGTCCGCTGTCGCCCATACTTCCACGATTGCTCATATCCATCGACCAAGCCGATCCGTGCGATAACCCAGCGCTCGATACACGGCATCGACGAGACTTTGGCCGCGTTCGTTCAGACAGACGCCGCGGCCCTGTTTGTTCATGGTGTAGCCAAACGACATTTTCGCTCCGGGATCGGCAAAACCCAAGGAGCCGCCCATGCCGGGATGACCGAACGCCTCCTCCGATAGGATGATGCTGTCGTGCGCTCCCGGCGGCCCTTGCCGATTGTCCGACGATTTCCAGAACCCCAGAGCAATGCGCAGACCAATCAACAGCGTCGCATCGACGCCGATGGCCGAACTGACGGCGCTCATCTGTTTCAGTGTATCGGCATTGAGGAGTTGTCCACCGCCCATCGCCAAGGGGGCATACAAGCCGGCGAGACCGCGCGCGTTGGTGATGCCGCCTTGGCTGGGCAGCACTGCCCGATGCGCTTCAGGCGAATCGTGATCGCCGGTTGCCGTGCGCCGGCCGGTGTTTTTCACCGTCAACGCTTGAATGCTCGCCGGATCGTCGGCCATCTTCGCAAGGAAAAGCGAGCGCGGCTCGCCCGACGGCGGCGGATCGGCGCGGATGGTCGGCGCCACGCGCGCTTCATGCTCATCGGGCAAGCCAATGTGGAAATCGAGTCCCAGCGGTCCCGCCACTTCGTCGCGGAAAAACACATCGAACGGCCGATCCGACACACGCTGTATCACTTCGCCGAGGAGATGACCGAACGTCGTCGCATGATAGCCTTGCCGTGTGCCCGGCTCCCAGAACGGCGCTTCGGCGGCGAGTACATCGATCATGTATTGCCAGTCGTACAGACCGCCGGCGGCGAGCGGCTGACGGATGACCGGAAGTCCCGCCTGATGATCGAGCAGCATGCGGACGGTGATGCTCTCCTTGCCCGCTTGCGCGAACCGCGGCCAATACGAGGCGATGGTCCGATCGAGATCGAGTTGACCCCGCGAAATCAGCAGGTGGGCGCACACCGCCGCCGCTCCCTTGGTTGAGGACCACACTAAGCCGATGGTGTCTCGCTCCCACGGCCGGCGCGTGTGGCGGTCGGCGAAGCCGCCCCACAGATCGACGACGGTGCGGCCTTCGATCATCACACAGACGGACGCGCCGACTTCGCCACGTTCGGCGAAGTTGGTCTCGAACTCATCGCGCACAGCTCGAAAGCGCTCGTCACATATTCCCATGCTAATCATGGATCTTGCCGCTGATTTGGGACGCGATGGCGAACGGTTCGTTTTATCGCTCTATCAACCGAAATAGGTGAACGTCTCATTCGTATCCACCACGTTCGCCAGATACCAGTCGGGAATCTCGGAATGGCCAATCAGTCCAATGCCGGCGGCGATCATGCCGGTCATGTTCTTTTCCTCGATTGGCTGAGCAGATGATTGGGAAGAGATGAAGCCATTTCGCCCCAGAAATTGAGCAAAATCTCAATGGGATAGCGGAATCCCAACTGCGCCGCCGTCGTTTGCTCGTCGAACAATTGCGTTTGCATCACATTGGACGGCACCACCACCTGCGGATCGCGTGTCAGAAACTCGAAGGCAACCACCAAGGCGGCGAAATCGTTGGCGGCGGGAATGAACGGATCCCAACTGAATTTAGCTGAAACTCAGATTGGCCGGGTGAGGATCGAGCAGCGTCATCTGCATGTAGCCGCCGCGCAAGGCCGGATCGTTGGTGCCGACCAAATCTTGCAACACCTCGCTGATAACCACCGTGCCGCGGCTGTGGCCGATGAAATTGATGTCCACCACGTCGCCCGGATGCTGGGCGGCGAGTTGATCGGCTTCGGCGACGACTTGCTGATAGAGTTCGCTGCCGGCCAATTGGATGGCCTGGGGGAACGGCAGAATGCTCAGGCGAATCCAGTTGAAGGGAATGACCGCTTGGTAGCCGTCGCGCTGCTGCAAGGCGGCGGCCATTTGCATCTCCCATGCCGGCACCTGATTCAACAACCACAACGTCGGATCGAGTTCCAGACCGTGAGCGATGACGCCGAGGGTGTGCGTCTCGAACGAAGCGGTGTTATTGCTGGAATCGCTCTCGGCGATACTGCCGTTGGGATTGGCTTGTACGACAATAAACGGCAGAGCGGTGTTGGGAGTCAGAGCCGTCAGCGGTTGGCCATTCGGAGCGGTCAGCGATAATTTGACGCCTTGATGGGAACCGATGCTCAAATCGGCGCTGTCGGAAGCGGGAATCGTTGCCGTGCCGATCAGTTGAGCGCCGCTGAGGGAATCGTAAGCGGCGGAGCGGTAGACGTTGAAATCGAGATTCTGGCCGGCGAGACTGCCGCCGCTGATGGTGTAATTGATGCTGAGAGTGCGCAGAGTCTGTCGTGGTGGCGAACGTCATTTGGAGGTCGGGTGCGGTCGAGAGCAGCAGGCGATCCTCCAGTTGCTCCAGGCAAAGGCGAATTCGCGGACGGGGCATCTTCATCATCGTCCTCGTTCTAGCCGCGAGCCGAAGGCGAGCGCAGGTTCGCGCTCGCCTTCGGCTCGCGGCTAATACAGAAGATACCTGAGTTTCTACGAGAAAGCCAACAGAAAGGACTGATGCGGATGAGTGCGGAGCAGAGTTTGATTGTCAGCGTTTCGGGGATTCGCGGCATCGTCGGCGAATCGTTGACGCCGGCGGCGGCGCTGGCGTTCGCCTCGGCGCTGGGCGGCCATGCCGACGGCGGCGCGATCGTCGTCGGCCGCGATGGCCGGCCCAGCGGCATCATGCTGCGCCACGCCATCCTCGCCGGCCTGACGGCGGCGGGTTGTGAGGTCCATGATCTCGGCGTCGCTCCGACGCCGACGGTCGGCCTGGCCGTGCGTCATCTGCACGCGGCCGGCGGCATCCAAATCACCGCCAGCCACAATCCGGCGCCGTGGAACGGACTCAAACTATTCGGTCCCGATGGCCGCGTTCTCAGCGCCGCCGAAGGCCGCAAGGTGCAGGCTCGTTTCGAGCTTGGCCAAGGACGCCGTGTGTCCTGGAACGCGCTGGGCACGGTGCGCGACTATCACCAGGCCGAGGATCTGCACTGTAATCGCATTCTCGAATTGGTCGATGCGCCGCGCATCCGTGCCGCCGGACTGCGGGCGTTTCTCGACGCCAACGGCGGCGCGGGCGGGCCGCTCGGCCGCCGGCTGCTGCAAGCGTTGCACGTCGAAACGACCTGCCGCGGCGGCGACGCCGATGGTCGCTTCCTGCACGAACCGGAACCGACCGCCGATAATCTGCGCGACATTTGCCCTCTCGTCGTCGAACACCGCGCCGACATCGGTTTCGCGCTCGATCCCGATTCGGATCGCCTGGCCCTAATCGACGAAACCGGCCGTTACATCGGCGAGGAGTTGACGTTGGCTCTGGCGGTGTCGTTCCGTCTGCGGCAGCGAGCGGGGGCCGTTGGTCATCAACATGTCCACGTCGCGCGTCAACGAAGACATCGCGGCCAAGCACGGCTGCGCCTGTCATCGCTCGGCGGTCGGCGAGGCCAACGTGGCGGACAAAATGCTCGAAGTCGGCGCCCTGCTCGGCGGCGAAGGCAACGGCGGCGTCCTCGATCCGCGCGTCGGTCTGGTGCGCGATCCGTTCATCGGCATGGGCCTGGTACTCAACCTGATGGCGGAGAGCGGCCGTAAACTGAGCGAGTTGGTCGCGAGTTGCCGGTCTATCACATCGTCAAGGACAAGTACACGGTGCCGCGCGAACGTCTGCCGGAGTTGTACGAATCGCTGACGAAGCGTTGGCCGCAAGCGGCGGTCAATCGGCTCGATGGTCTGCGTTTGGATTGGGCCGACCGTTGGCTGCACGTTCGGCCGAGCAATACGGAGCCGATCGTCCGCGTCATTGCCGAGGCGCCGACGCGGGCCGATGCGGAAGGATTGTGCCAGACGGTCGGAGCGATGTTAGAGTGACTCTTATTTACCCTTGAGAGTGACGTGCTCCTCGCCGCCTTCGAGCGTGCCGAAGGTCAACTCAATAGGCCCGTTGGCCTTGGCCATGGCGCGGTCGAACTCGGCGGGATTCGCCACTTTTTGGCCATTGACGCTCTTGATAATCATGTCCGGCTGAAGTCGCGCCTTGTCGGCGGCGCTGTCCGGCAGCACTTCGCGGATGACGACGCCTTGCGGGATGGCGCGGCGCGCATCAGCGGCCCGGCCATAGTGCTGGTCCAGTCCACGCGCAATCCGCCGCGCGGCGGCGGCCGTTTCGAGGCGATGACCGAGCCAAGGGAAGGGAACTTGGCCAACGTCACCGAGCAGATGCGCCGCGCACCGTCCGGCTTGTCCGAAACCTCGACGCGGACGCTGCTGCCGGCCAAATGCATGCCGACGGCGAGGAACAAATCATCGTTACTATGTACCGGCGTGCCATTGATGGACAGAATGAAATCGCCGCTCTCTTCGCGCGGATGTCCGCGCGGAGGAAAACCGCCCCGGAACGGCGCTCCGCGCATCTCTGCCCGCGAAGCGGGACCGCCGGGTACCAGCCCGTCAATGCGAACGTATCCCTCCGGCGCTCGATCCACTCCCATCAGATAGACGCCGAGGAAACCGTATTCAACTTCCTCACCGCGGTGCAGCACGTCGATGATGCGGCGCATGCCGGCGTCAAGCGGAACGGCGAATCCACCGGGTGTTTCGCCGCCCGCGATACCGGCCAGCGCGGAGGTCAAACCGACAAGTTCGCCTTGCAGATTGAGCAAGGCGCCGCCGCTGCAACCGAGGTTGAGGCGGGTATCGGTCTGGATCAGCGTGTTGAAGCAGTACAGCGGCAGTCGGGCGTTGCGTTCGCTGGTGGGCACGTCGCTAAGGACGCCGGTGGCTCGACGGCGCAGATTGCTGACGATGCCCCACGCAGCACTGGGGCTGCCGTCGCGCAGACCGGCGGCGAAGGGGTTGGACAGCGACAGAATGAAATCGCCCTTACGCAATTTGCCGCCGTCTCCGAGTTTCAGCGCCTTGAGGCTCGGCGGGCGATCGATTAGCCGCAACACGGCGAGATCGCTGCGCGGATCGAAGGCGTGGATGTCGGCCCAACTGCCGCGACCGCCCGATAGACGGACATATATTTTCGTGGCGCTGCGGACGACGTGAGCCAGTGTGAGGACCAACCCTTCCTTGTCGTCGAGAACGACGCCGCTGCCGTAGGATTCCGGCACGTTGTTGGGATCGCTGAGATCGAGCCGGCCGAGCGCTTGGTATTGGGGATCGGTATCGGGAAGTCCGGCACGGGCTATGCGGAGGTTGAAGCCACCGAGCCGCCCCGGCGCCATGCGGTAGAGCCGGCATATGTGGATATTTGTCGCTGCGCGATACGAGGATGCAGGCAATGGCAGGCTCGGCCCGTTCAATCGATTGATGAACCGCTTCTTGCAAGGCAAGCACGTCGGTCCAACGATTGCGTTCTTCGCTCCGGGCCGATACCGGCAGAAGCATAAGAACAGCCAGCGGAGTCAGGAGAGTCGTTCTGCGCATGGGCTGGTTCCTCGTCGTGCCCACCACCGCGGCAGGAGGGGAAAGGGTCGATTCTATGTTTGTACCGCGTTGCCGCGAGGATTTCCAGTTTTTCCTGGCGAGCAAGGACGGTCGGGCGGTCGCTACGACCGCAAGGAGGTGTATAATCTAGCGGTGGTGAAGCTGCCGTACTACTCGGTGGGAGGGCAGGACATCTTGGTCCACAACACCGGGAGGGAATGGTGGGAGTCGATCAAGCGGTTGTTCGGATTCGGAAAGCGAACTGTTCCCGATCCACGAAGTTTGACATCTGAGCAAGTGCGAGTCGTGGAGAGCGCACGACAAGTTTGCAGGGGCGACTGCGAACATGCTGCCGAAGTTCTCCGGCAAATTCTTCCGGGCGGTACAAAACGAAGATTCGCCGGCGAGCGACTCCTCCATGAGGTGTACGAACACCAAGGCAAGGTGTATGACGTGACGGCCAAACAGTACATTCGGCCTGACGTTTGGACACAAGAAGAACTCGCGCATGCGGGATTGGCCGAAGCGATAGAGTCCGGTGTGTTTACTGCTGAACAACACAAGACGTTCATGACGAAGATAATCCGAATCCTTGGCGGCGTTGAGGATTGACTACTATGGACACTCGTATCGAGGTATCTCCCGCGATTGCGACTTGGTTGGCGGGCATTTGGAGTTTTCACAAATCAAAGGCATTCGCGGATTATGTCGCCAAGACGTATGGTAAGCATGTGGCTCGACTCCCGTCCTTTGAATGCGTTTACATCGCTGAGGCGGAGTCGGGCGATCTGGACACGGGGCAGATCGGAGGCATCATTAAGAAGTGGTGGAGGGTTGATGATGCGGGCCTGACGGAAATACGCAGACCGCAGCTTCCTTCTAGCGATGAAGCCGTTCTGTTCGATCGTCGTCCGGTTCTCAAGTTTTTCACGGACGGAGAGCGTGTCGTTGTCGGTGAACGTCTTGGCCCGCACTTGATCTGTCGCCAAGCGGGGAAACTCGTCGCCACGGAGGCGTATGTCTCCGTCACAGACGTTCGCCTGCTTTGGGCGACGAATAACTAATGCCTCGATCGTGGAGTAAGTCTCTCCCAGGAGGACCTGACTCTCAAGTCCGACAAAAGAAGAACGGCGACTCCCCTTCGACTGTGGGAAGCCGCCGTTTGTCGGAAGCTTAATCCAGAAAAACAACATGCCGCATAGCCTGGCTCTGGCCTTCCGTGTTCATGACTACCTTATGCCAGACATGCAGAACAATGGTCTTGTGGTCTGGATGGCTGATCTTTCCCTTCACATAAGCTTCAGGGTTGCGGACCATCCGCCGCCAATTCCACTTCTTCGTTCGTGGCTTGCGCGGATCAGCCCAAAGTAAGCCTCAAACGAGAGTCCGCTGGGGTGTTCCTCGCAGACGTAAACAACCTCACCGCCCTTGCGGTACAGGTATTCCGCCCAGTGCGGCTTACTACCCTCGCCGCGGCTCAACGGTTCGTTGAGCAACACCTGCTCCTTCAGGACGTGCAAGCGAGGGGCCGGCAAGAAAAACCACTCACCTTGTCGGACATAGGCGGCGTTCTTACGCCGCTGCCGATCCTTGCCCTTGATGCCCTGGCGTCGCTGAGCCTCCAACACCTCCGGCGGCTTCAGCGCTTCCATTGCGCCGGCGACGCCGCGTGGGACGCCCAACTGCTCCGGGATGGCAGCGACGAACCAATGCTGCTCGTCGTGACCGCAGAGGTAGAAGTGGTTCGTATCTCGCTCCCGCGCCTGAAGCAACAGGTGGCGGTCGCGACGTTGCAAATCGACCACGTCCAGCTCTACGTAAGCAGAAGGACGAAGACGAACGTCGAAGAATTCGCCCTCACTGTCCGTACCGATGTCGAGCGTCAGCGACTGGTCGCGGCTTCGGCCGATTCCATTCATCTCACCAAGTTGGAACCGGGCGCCTATCCGTGCGAACTTGGCATTCAACGTCTCCGCGTTCATGATGGCTCGATCCTCCAAAGTTTCTCAAAAGGGAGTGCCACTTTCTTCCTCGTTGACACGCACTTTATGAAGCAGGTTCGGTAGAATTCCCATCGGAGAATAGGCGATGGCGGTGTCGCGGAAGACGGCAACCGGGAGGGCGCGGCAGAAGTCTTGGCCCCTTGACCGATTGCTCGCAATCCAGGACAGTAAAGATTGCCCGATCTTATGGAGTTGCTCCCATGTCGTGCATCGTTTCCATGCCCTGCGTCTGCCGTCTGTGGTTGGCTCTGATAGGGCTGATTTTCTCCGTCTCGCCGAGCCTGGCCGCCGCGCCGCCCGCGTTGAAGGATCTCACGCCCCCTGTGCGCAGCCGCCTCGATCACCTCGCCGAACGGCATCCGCTCGACACCTTGCGGCAACAGCAGCGCAACGCGGCCGGCAACATCTCGCTGTGGGCGCTCGGCCATCTGGCCCTCGATCCCGAAGATGAGCGCGAACACGCTCAGGCAATTCACAAGCAGATACTCGAAAAGGAACGCAAGCTGGAGACGCCGCCGGCGGCGCAGCGCATTCTCGATAAACTATTGGACAAGCTGCCGCCACACCTCAAGCCGGAGGCATTCGAGTATAAACTCATCGTTCTCGATCGAGCGGACGCCAACGTCTTCACGCTCGGCGGCGGATACATCTACGTCAGTCGTCCTCTGCTCGATGCCGTGCTATCGGACAAGGAACGCGGCGAAACCGCCTTGGCGTTCGTCCTCGCGCATCAACTTGGCCACATGGGTCTGCAACACACGCGGCACGGCTGGCAATCGCTTGAACTGGAGCAGGAACTGCAAAAAGGCATCGACATGCACATTGCCCGTCCGCAGTTGCGCGAGGCGCTGCATACCAGCGTCGAGGCCGCCGGCACTCACATGAAGTTCCTGTACACGCGGCGGCAAATGTATGAGGCCGATCTGTTCGCCTGGCAGTTGTGCCGTAATGCCGGTCTGCCGCTCGATCCAGCGCTGGACGCTCTGCGCTGGTTGGCGGTCGTCGATCATCCACGGCTACTCAACGACGAAGCATATCGCCCCGACGATGACGATACGAAACGCGAGACGCCGCCCGCCCTGCTGCGTCTCCGCCGTCTGTTCATGGAGCGCGACGGGGATGTGGACAATAAAGACGACAAATATGGCTTGTTCCTTTGGGACGCTCGCGGTGATAGCTTCCAGCGCTGCGGGCGGCAGTCGATCACCGCCGACGACCAGCCGATCGTGTTCGTCCACGGCTTTCGCGGCAGCATGCGGACTTTCCGCGACTATTTGAAAGCGTTCGCCGCCGACCGCGAGTTGAGCCGCCGCAAGCTGCTCGTCTTTCGTTATCCCAACAATGCCAGCCTTGGACGCTGCGGCCAATTCCTTCACAACGAGATGCGCCGCGTCCTCGCCGCCCCGGACAAAGCGTTCTTCGTCTGTCATAGCGCCGGCGGTTTGGTCTTTCGCTGGTATGCCGAGTTGCGCAAGCAGCCGTTCGACCGGGCCATTCTGTTGTCGTCGCCGAACGAGGGCACGAGCGTGACGGCGCTGAAATATCTCGCCGACCTGAGCGCCTTCGTCGATGAGTTGAAGATGAACGGTCCCGGCGCCCTGGCGCGTATGCTGCCGGAGGGTGAGGGGCAGGTCGTCTACGACGTGCATGCCGACAGTTTGTTTCTGCGTTATCTGGGGCACAACGCCGATTTGGCCAAGCGCTATCATGTCTTCTCCGGCGAATATCTGCGGCCGGGGCAGGTAATCGCTCTGGGAGTGGGAATCACCGCGGCCAAGCGCGTCATGCAGAATCGTCTGCTGCCGCGCATCGATTCGCCGGTGCTGCGCCGTCAGGCGTTGCGGCGCGTCGAGCGCTGGCATTTGCCACGCGAGATTTCGCACGGCGATCTCGTTGTCTCGGTGCAGAGCGCCCTGCTCAAAGACGCCGGACACACTTCGCGCACCGCTCTCAGTCACGAGGAGTTCACGACCGATGAGAAGGTGATTCAGGATGTGATGGAGTCGATTCGGCGGAAATGAGCGCCGCTTGATACGCCTAGGGAGAAATAGATGGCAGCGAAATTTGAAGTGGTCAGTAACTTCCAGCCCGCCGGCGATCAGCCGCAGGCCATCACTAAGCTCGTCGAGGGCTTCCGCGACAGCCGGCCCTATCAAACACTGCTGGGAGCGACGGGCACCGGCAAAACATTCACGGCCGCTCATGTGATTGCGCAGATTCGCAAACCGACCTTGGTGCTGGCCCACAACAAGACCTTGGCCGCCCAGCTCTACAAGGAGTTCAAGGGCTTCTTTCCGCACAATGCCGTCCATTACTTCGTCAGCTATTACGATTACTACCAGCCCGAAGCCTACATCCCGCAGCGCGACATCTACATCGAGAAGGACGCCCTCATCAACGAGAACATCGATCGGCTGCGCCTGGCCGCCACCAGCGCTCTCGTCAGCCGTGAGGATGTCGTCATCGTCGCTAGTGTGTCGTGCATCTACGGTCTGGGTTCGCCCAGCGATTACAAACGCATGATGATCCGGCTCGTCAAGGGCGACACGCTCAACCGCGATGATCTCCTCCTTCGCCTGGTGGACATTCAGTACGAGCGCAACGATGTCGCTTTCGCGCGCGGCAAATTCCGCGTGCGCGGCGACGTGATCGAGGTTTGGCCGGCCTACGAGGAGTTCGGCATCCGCATCGAACTGTTCGGCGATGAGGTCGATGCCTTGGCCATCATCCATCCGACCAGCGGCGAGACGCTGCGGCAGCTCGACGAGCTGTACATCTATCCGGCCAAGCACTTCGTCACGCCGGAGGAGCGCATCCGGCAGGCCGTCGAAGGCATACGCGGCGAGTTGGACGAACGACTGGAGCAATTCAAGAAAGAGGGCAAGCTGCTGGAGAAACAGCGGCTGGAAGCGCGGACGCGCTTCGACATTGAGATGCTGCTGGAAGTCGGTCACTGTTCCGGCATCGAGAATTACGCGCGCTGGTTCAGCGGCCGAAAACCCGGCGAGCCGCCCTATACACTGCTCGACTTCTTCCCCGACGATTTCCTCATGATTGTCGATGAATCGCACGCCACCTTACCGCAGGTGCGCGGCATGTTTGCCGGCGATCACAGCCGTAAACTCACGCTGGTCGAACACGGTTTTCGTCTGCCCAGCGCGCTGGACAATCGGCCGCTGCGTTTCGACGAGTGGGAGAAGCGCGTCAAGCAAGTGCTGTTCATGTCGGCGACGCCGGCGGCCTACGAACTGGAGCGCTGCGGCGGCGAAGTGGTCGAACAACTCATTCGACCGACCGGCTTGGTCGATCCATTGTTGCACGTCCGGGCGGCGCGTGGGCAGGTGCCCGATTTGATTGAGGAGATCAAGAAGCGCGCCGCGGTCAAGGAGCGCGTGTTGGCGACGACGCTGACCAAACGGTTGGCCGAGGATCTGAGCAATTATTTCCGCGATGCCGGCTTGCGCGGCAAATGGCTGCACTCGGAGTTGGATGCCATCGAGCGCGTGCAGGTGCTGCGCGAACTGCGCGAAGGCGCCTTTGACGTCCTGGTCGGCGTCAATCTGCTGCGCGAGGGGCTTGACTTGCCGGAGGTGTCGCTGGTGGCGATCCTCGACGCCGACAAAGAAGGTTTTTTGCGATCCGAAACGTCGCTAATCCAAACGATTGGCCGGGCGGCGCGCAACGTCAACGCCGAAGTCATTCTCTACGCGGATCGCGTGACCGATGCGATGCAGCGCGCCATCGAGGAGACGCGCCGCCGCCGCGAACTGCAATTGAAGTACAACATCGAACACGGCATCACGCCGGAGACAGTGCGCACGGCGATCAGCATGGGCATCGAGGAGGACATCGCCGCGCGCAAGCTGGCGGCGGAGGCGGCCGGCAAGGCCGACGATGTCGTCAGCGAGGAGCAAATGGAGGAACTGCACCGCGAGATGCTCAAGGCTGCCGACGAACGCCGTTACGAGGATGCGGCCAAGCTGCGCGATCTGCTCGCCAAGCTGAAGGGCGAGCCGGTCGCCTCGCCGCAGGTCAAGAAGCCGCGGGGCCGGCGCAGTGCTCAAGCGAACAAAAGAGTTAACATAAAGGAGGAGTTGCCATGACTATCCAATTGACGCGCCAACAGCGGAAGGCCGTGGAACAATCGAAGGAACCTCTCCGCTTCATCGATGCCCAGAGTAAGCGCGAGTACGTCCTGCTTCGCGTTGAATTATACGATCGGCTGCGGCTATTGGCGCAAGCCGAAGTGGTCGATCCGTCATTTTACGAATTTGAGGAGCCGATAAATCCATCTTGAACGTGAATATCCTGCGTCAACAGCCTTTCCAAGATACCCCTTCCTTCGTGGAGGTAAACGGCGAGTCCATCGCTATTCGGGCGTATCAAATTGTCGTCTGGGTCAGTCTGAGCGTGCGCAACGTGCTTGGTGTAGATGCTCCGCGCTTTCCGGCCATCCTCGACACAGGACACAATCACAATTTTTCGATCCAGGAGAAGCAGTTGGTCGAGTGGACGAGAATACCCTTGGCAGTTCTCCCTCGATTGGGAGAAGTGCGAGTGAATCAGCAAAAGGTGCCGTTGCTGGCAGCCAACTTGTGGATTCACCGGAATCGGCCGGGAAGGATCGAGTTGCTTCCGCGACCTTATCGCTTGGAATTGCCTCAAGGAATCGCGTTGTATGCGGATGGTTTGCCAGGCGCTCCTCGACTACCTCTTCTTGGGCTGCGGAGCTTGGTGAACAACAAGCTCCGCCTTACCATTGACGGCGAGAATCGTCTGGTATCTCTGCGGACTTGCTCGCCAAGCTGAAGGGTAGATCGCTCTTTCGCTATCTTTCGCGCGGAAGTACACTGTTGGCCGGTTCTGCGGATCGTTCAAGGAGCAGGAAGAATGTCCACGCAAAAACCTCGACCTTTGCTGCGGATCGAGTACGAGGAAGCGGCGGAGGCGTACTTGCGCAGTCTGCCGTTGGAGCATTTCATGGAAGCCACGGCCCAAGGAACGCAGCGGAAAATCACGCTGGAGAGCCTCGATCTCGTCCACGCTCGCCGACCCGATGTGCAGATCTTCAACGAACTGCTGGTGCAGTATCCGCGACGCGGCTCACGCAAAATCGGCCAAGTGGTGCCCGACAACATGGTCGTCGTCTGGCCCGAACCTATCCAAGCCAACGGCAGTTACGATGTCCTGTTCCAGCCGGCGATGCCGTTTTGGACGCTGGAGTACGTCTCCAAGCACAACAAACGCAAGGACTACGAAGACAACATGCACAAGTACGAGCGGGAACTGAAAGTGCCCTACTATCTGCTGTTTTATCCGGATGCACGGGAACTGACTCTTTTCCAGTTGGGAAGCCGCAAATATCGCAGTGTGCCTCCCAACGAGCGAGGTCGGCATGCCATTTCGGAATTGGATGTGGAAGTGGCGTTGCTCGATGATTGGGTACGTTTTTGGTATGAGGGCAAACTGCTGCCGCTGCCGGCGGATCTGCAACGCGATTTGGACGAAACACGGCGGCAACTGCGACGAATGACGCGCCACGCCGATGAACAAACACGCTGCGCCGAAGTGGAACAGCAAGCGCGTCGGGCGGCGGAAGAAGAAGTGCAGCGCTGCGCGCGGAACTAGAACGGATGTGCGCCTTCGAACTGAGCCGCGACCGTTAGGGAGTGGTTGTTTGCTCCACTCTCTGACGGTCGCGGCTCGGAGTTGTCACCACCGGATATCGACGCCGAAATTGACGCCCTGCACCCAGAAATTGGAGTTGTGGAACTGGAAGGCCGGCTGCGGAGGACCGCCGCCGACCGCCGGCGGAATCAGATTGGGGTTGACGACGGGATTGATCTGGTTGCCTGGCCGAGCCACGTTGGTCCAGTACAGGAAGTTGTAGCCAATGAAGCCGCGGATGTGGTTGGTGAACTGGTAGCCGATACTGAGGGTGGTTTCTTCGATAAAACTCACTGCGCCCCCCGTGTGGCCGCCGATGTTCGACGATTGCGCCAGCAGGCCGCCCGCCGCCGTCGTCGCCGGAATCCCCGGTCCCGCGGAGAACGTCGAGCCGGCGATGTTCGCGTATTGCATGGTCCCGCCCACGCCGACGCTCTCGCGCAAATTGGCGAACCAGCGTCCCAAGCGATATTCGCCAATGGCGCCGATCTGACCGCCGTTAAACAAGTTGCTGGTGCCAAAGCGATCACTGACGACGAACTGCGAGCCGGCCGGCAAATTCGGATTAGCCGAACTGACCACCGTGAGATTTTCTCGTATCGACAGCGATTCGTTCAGACCCAACAAGCGCCAGCCGACAAAGCCATCAATGAACCAGTTGCAGCCGCAGCACAGATTGCGCCGCAGGTTGGCCTCCGCGCCGTAGAGGAAGAACGTGTTCAGCGCGGTAAAAGTACCCACCAATCCGTTGGGTGTGGCCACCGCTTCGATGTCTTGCAGGCCCGTCAGGGCGTTAACGAACGGCCGGGCCAAAAATGGCGCGCCCATCGAGGAAGCGGTGAACTGGTTGTTGTTGCCGCCGAGGAAGAAACCGCCGATGTCAAGGCCCAGGCCGTGAT
This sequence comes from uncultured Planctomycetota bacterium, assembly GCA_963835245.1. Taxonomy (GTDB): domain Bacteria; phylum Planctomycetota; class Planctomycetia; order Gemmatales; family Gemmataceae; genus JAJPHU01. Next base: position 1,658,731 of record CAWIEZ010000004.1, on the reverse strand, counting down.
TGTCGTTGAACCAGTAGCCGCCGCGCAGACGCAAGCCAGAGTACGGATTGTTATTGACGTTGTTTCCGCCATAGAGGACGGAGGTCCCCGGTTGGCCGAGCGCGCCCGGTGGATTGTCGGCGACGGAACCGCTGGTCAAGAGCGGCGGCAGGGATTGCCCGCGAATGAACCACAGCAGATACTCAGCCGATCCCCACCAGCGGTCGCCGAAGCAGCAGCCATTGCCGCAGCAATTGCCCCAATCACAACAGCCGTCGCCGCAGCAACCATCGCCGCAAACGCCCGGCGTGCAACAACCTGGTGCGCCACAGCCGTCGCACGAACAGGCGTCCGGGGTCAACGGAGTGCCGACCGGACCGCCGACGACGCTCGGACTAGCGATGGAAGCAGCGGGCGAACCGGGCACGGTCATCGGGCTGGGCATGGGAAGGGCCGTCCCCGATGAGGCGTTTTGCGCCGACTGGTACGAGGTCGGCGGTTGCCGCCACGAGTACGGCACATCCGGGGGCGGCGGCGCGGCGAGGAGCGGTGCCGGCGCGATCAACGTGCTGTTGGCACGGGGACCAACGGGGAGGGGTTGGGCGTTCGGGAAAGTCCCCGCGGGGCTGAAGACGACCGCATCGCTGCGTTGGCCGGCGAATAAGCCGGTCGGCTGAATCTGCGGATCGGAATTACTCCGTTCGTCGTGCAGGGCGACGGGACGATCCAGAGTGGCCGCTGGAGCAAGTTCGGCGGATTCCGCTTCTCGCAGGTCAGGCTTCCCAGCCTGATGGTCAGGCTGGAAAGCCTGACCTACGAGCGGAGGGCTGTCCGCGGGCGCTTCGGGGCGCGCCGCTGCTTCCACCGGCGGATAGGGTTGAACGATCGGAGCCAGCGTCTCGGCTCCGAATAATGCGCAGCGACCCATCACCAGGACGCCCAGTGACAGGGCCAGACTGCGAAGCCATCGGTGTCTCATGCCAGTGGTCCTCCCTGACTTGGCTGCTAGCTCCCCGGTGACGAGGCGCGGTCGGGACCGCGACTGCGGAGGGGAGAGGATGGAATGACTCCTGTTGCTTCCTGCTCGTTGTTCTCCAGTCTCCCACCAATGGATTCGACCGCCGCCCCGCTCGGCGACTACTCGGATCGCCGCTTCTGTGCGGTCGGCGGCTTACCTGGCTAACCCCGTTCCGCACAGGCTGCAAGTTTTAACATCCCGCCGACCGCCTTCGCCCACTACCCCCGTTGGCGCAAATTCGTGGCCGCATAAAGTCCGCCCTATTCTCCACACAAAAAGAATCTCGTTCCGGCCCCGTTTTTGCTCTGATGCTCCTTGGAACGATAATCGGCGAATGCTTGCCGGCGGGCATCGATTGCGGAGCGGAGGTCATGGCACAAGCAACTCTTCCTCTGGGCTGGAAGCACGATCCTTCAACATGGTCGCGAAGACTTCCCGTCATTTTGTTCAGTCTGCTCGGCTATGCCATTTCCGTGTACCTGGCTTTCTATCAAGCGGGTATGTTTTCCAGCGTCTGGGAGCCGTTCTTCGGCGATGGCAGCCGGATGATTCTCAAGGAATCGGCGATCGCTCGGTACTGCCCGGTGCCGGACGCTTCGCTGGGCGCCTTCCTGTATCTGCTGGATGTGTTTTTGAACTGCCTGGGCGGGGAAACGCGCTGGCGAACCGCGCCGTGGACCGTGCTAGGAGTGGGGTTGGTATCGGGCGCTCTGGCGACAGGCGGCGTTGTGCTGGCCGCGTGCCAAGCGTTGGTCTTTCACCATTTCTGCACCTTGTGCCTCGCTTCCGCCGTTTGCTCATTTTTGGCCGCCGCTTTCGCCGCGGAGGAAGTTCGAGCGGCCGTGCGCGATGTTCGCAGCGAACGCCGTCGCGGCGTCTCTTGGCTACAGGCTCTTCGCGGCGAGGGGTAAGGAGGGGCTCTTGCCTTAATCCCCTTTTCGGCGCTCCGGCGCGGCTTTCGGCGTTTCGGAGCAAAAAAACCAATTTTTCTCTATTCACAACGAAACGCGGATGGTAGAATGCCTTGCATTGTGGGCTTTAAGGATTGGTCCATGGACGTGATGCTTGCCTCCGCGCCATCTCCCATTCTCCTGTCCGAAGTCCATCGTAAATGTTTCGCGGAGCAGGTCATCCTGCGGGATGACGGTGTGCCTCGCCAGTTCCTTTCCGGAGGCCCTCATGGGCAAGAAGTTGTACGTGGGCAATCTGCCCTACTCGGTTGGTGACAGTGAATTGCAGCGCCTGTTCGAGGCGCACGGCAGTGTGGTGTCGGCTCAGGTCATCATGGACCGCGACACCGGCCGCTCCAAGGGTTTCGGCTTTGTGGAGATGGGCAACGATTCCGAAGCGCAGGCAGCCATTGCCGACATGAACGGCAAAGAGATTGACGGCCGTTCCTTGACCGTCAATGAAGCGCGTCCCAAGCCGGAAGGCGGCGGCGGCGGCGGCCGTGGCGGCCGTGGCGGCTACGGCGGCGGTGGCGGCGGCGGCGGCCGTGGCGGTTATGGCGGCGGCGGCGGCGGACGCGGCCGTTATTAAGCGAAAAATCCCAAAGAAGGCCGCTTACGGCTTCGGCGCAAGCGGCCTTCGCTATTCTTCCTCTTCTTCCTTCACCAACTCCAGCACGCTCCACAGACTCGGATCTTCCGCCCAGGGAAAATCGCTGCCCACGCTTAGCGACTGCTCTCCCAACTCCCGATCGTGAACGACGATATGCCATCCCAAACGCGGATTCTGCTCCGCATCGAAGCCGTGCAGCGCCGCCGCCGGCAAGAACGCTTCCAACCGATAGCCGCCAGCTCGTCTGGCGAACTGAAACGGCACGGTCTCCGCGGCCACCAACGGCGCATCGTGGAGAGCGCGATTGATTTTGCTCTGCACGAAGGCAGGTTCATCCCGGTCGGGACCGCCGCCAGCGGCGAGAAAGTGGAACTGATGGCAATAACGGCTGGCCCGATGGCTGGTGCGGGCGTCGCGCGTGTCGATGCAGACGGTGACGCCGTCGGACTGCCGGGGCCGAGCGACATCGCCCGCGTACATTTGCTCTTTGCCGCGCACGTCAACCTGAAGCGCCAAGCCGCCCTCATTCCAGGCGACGCGCACTTCAGCGAAGGAACGGCGTTCGTCCATGTCGGCGAAGCCGTCCACTCGGCACGTAGAAGGTAGATCGAGCAGATCGTCGCTGCCTTCGCGCGGCAAGTCGGCCACGTAGCGACACGGATAGGACACGCGAAAAAGAAACCGATTGGGAATTAGAGGCATGAACACTTCTCCAGATGTTCTCATCCCGAGAATACCTTGCCCGACTCCAGCAGCAGGAAGGCATTCAGTTACGCGCCTTTTATGTTTTACACGGTTTTCTTCGGACTGATTTTCCCCTTGTCGTTTTTTCCTTCCCGTTTGGCCGTTGGCTCGTCTATTATGACGGAGGATGTTTTTTCGCAAACAGTGGGGAGTATGCAGCGATGATGTTGGCCCCCTTGGTGTTCCTACTGGCCGCGCAGCCGGTTCCCGTGGAAAAAACCACCCGCCGGCCGTCCGCCGCCCCCGTAGCAACTCCCATCCTTAGCGATGAGCAGATCCTCAAAAATGTCCACGTCGATGCCAGCGGGCCGGCCCTGATCGACTTTTTCCGTCAACGGGTGACGCCGAGCGTCGCCGCCGAGCATTTGGCCGAACTGACGAAACACCTGAACGATTCTACCGAAGCGGTCTACGCCAAGGCGGCGGCCGAGTTGGTCGGCCTGGGGCCATTGGCGGCACCGGCGCTGCGGCGCGCCATCAACCAGGCCGGCAACGAGCAAACCCTCGCCCGCGCCCGCAACTGTCTGCAAGCCATCGAAGGTTCGGGCGGCTCGGCCGTGGCGCAGAGCGCCGTGCGTGTGCTGGCCGCGCGCAAACCGGAGGGCGCGGCCGAAGCGCTCCTCAACTATCTACCGTTCGCCGACGATGACACCGTGATGCAGGAAATCGAAACGGCCTTGCTGACCGTCGGTCTGCGCGGCGGCCGGCCGGAATCGGCTCTGACGCGCGCGCTACGCGATCCGGTGCCGGTCCGCCGCGGCATCGCCGCGCGCGTGCTGTGCCAAGTCGGCGGCACGGCTGGACGAAACGCCGTGCGGCCTTTGCTCAAGGACGCCAAGCCGAGCGTGCGCATGCAGGCCGCCCTCAGCCTCAGCGATTGCCACGATCCCGAAGCACTGCCGGTGCTGATCGATCTCGTCGCCGATCTTCCGCCGGATGGACGCAAGCGAGTGGAAACCTATCTGACCGAGTTGGCCGGTGAATGGGCGGTCAAGACGCCGCAAGGCGACGATGCCACCTCCAACCGACTCCGCCGCGAATTGTGGACCGCGTGGTGGCGCACCCTCGACGGTCAACGACTTCTCGAAGAGTTTCGGAGTAGAATAAGCGGTAAAGAGCGTTACCCATTGCCCGAAGCGGCGCCGCGCCTGCTCGCCCTGCGCCGGCCCGAAGGCGCCGTCGAGACGCTGTTGGCCTACGTACCATTCGCCGAGAGCGAATCCGTCGCCGCTCAGCTCACCGACTTGCTCGCCGCCATCGGCTGCACCGACGGCAAAGCCGATCCCGTCCTTGTCCGCGCGTTGGAGGACAAGATCGCCGTCCGCCGAGCCGCCGCCGCTGTGGCCCTGTGCAGGGGCAAGGCCGACGACCAATTGCCCGCCGTCCGTAAACTGCTGCGCGACGCCGATCCGACCGTCCGCTTGCGGACGGCCCTGGCTTTGGCGCAGCGCGGCGACGAGAGAGCCGTGCCCGTCCTCATCGCTCTCTTGGCCGATTTGCCGCTCGAGCAGGTATGGGAGGCGGAGGACGTGCTGACGGCATTGGCCGGCGATGAAGGAGCGAGCATCCCGCCGATCGTCGGCGGCGACAAGGCCGGCCGAGCCGCCAGCGTCAAGGCGTGGAAAGTCTGGTGGAGCAAGGAGGAGAACAAAATTGATCTCGCCAAGCTGAGCGATGCCGAACGCGGCAGCGGGCTGCTGCTGGTCGTGGACATGCGCGGCGGCCGGGTACTCGAAACCAGCCGGAACGGCCGTATTCGCTGGCAATTTTCGGGACCGCAATGGCCGTGGGACGCCGTGGTATGTCGCAATGGCCATGTCTTCGTCGCGCAGCAGAACAACAACCAAGTCTCGCTGTGGAGCCGCCAAGGCAAGGAAATTTGGCAGAAACCGTGCAATCTGCCCTTCGCCTGCCAGCAACTACGCAACGGCAATCTCTTCGTTGTGTGCCGTCAACACTTCGTCGAGTTCGACGCCAACGGTAAGGAGCTGTCGTCGCACAATCCGAGCATTGGTTGGATCGTCGGCGGCTGTAAATTTGCCAACGGCCACGTCGGCCTGTTCACGCAGCAGGGGCAGTACGTCCGTCTCGATGCGGCCGGCAAGCAGATCAAGAGCTATCAGGTAGCCGCTCTCCAGGGCGGCGTGGCCCAGAACGTCGAGGTGCTGCCCGGCGATCGCGTCGTGGCGTCGCTCAACATCGGCGGCGTCGCCGAGTACGACGACAAGGGCAAGGCCGTCTGGCAGACCAATATCATTAACCCCGCTATTCCGCATCGTCTGCCCAACGGGCACACGTTGGTGGGGCAGAACGGTATGAACCATCTTTATGAGATGGATCGCAAAGGAAAGATTTTGTCGGAGAAAAAAGACCTGGAATATCGACCGTGGCGCATCCGCCGCCGCTAATAGACAGGACTCGCCTCATGAATCGCATTCTTGGGACAATGTTGCTCTCCGCTGGCTTGATTCTGGCCGCCCACTCCGTCGAGGCGCAGGTAGCGGTGAAAGGGGGCGGGGGCAAGGGCGTGCCAGCGATGAGGATAGCGGCGCCTACAACCGCAACCGCAACTGCGACCGCGGCCGAGGCGGCAACCATCAACGGAGACGAATCGTTATTGCGTTCCGTGGGCATCGCCACGGACGGGCCTGGCCTGCTTTCCTATTTCCGTCTGCACAGCCGCGACGAAGTCGATCCCCGGAAGTTGGCGGCCCTCATCGAGCAATTGGACGATCCCTCGCCGCTCGTCGCTGTGAAGGCATCCGGCGAACTGGCGGCCATCGGCGCGCCCGCCATTCCGGCGCTGCGGCGCGCGGTCAAGGATCCCGATCGGCAACAGATGATGCAGAGAGCGCAGCGCTGCTTGCAAGCGTTGGAGAGCCATCCCGGCCAACTTTCGTCCGCCGCCGCGCGGCGGCTTGGCGAACTTCGGCCGCACGGCGCCGCCGAGGTGCTGCTGGATTTCCTGCCCGAAGCCGAGGACGACGGCGTCATTGAGGATATCCGCCTTGCCCTGACGGCGGTGGCTCATCTCGATGGCCAAGTCAATCCGGCTCTGCTCAAAGCCTTGGAGGATGACTCGCCCATTCGCCGCGCCGTGGCCATCGATATCTTGTGCCAAAGCGGCATCAGCGCCGCCGTGCGCGAGCAAGTGCCGCTGCGCAAACTGCTGCACGATCCCAAGCCGTCGGTTCGCTTGCACGCCGCTCTGGTCCTGGCCCGCGCCCGCGACGCTCAGGCCGTCTCCGCGCTCATCGCCCTGCTCAGCGAACTGCCGCTGACCCAGGCGCGCCAGGCCGAAGACTATCTGTCCGAACTGGCCGGCGAGCAGTCTCCCAAGACGCCGCTGGGCAACGACGATGCGGCGCGGCGGAAGTGCCGCGACGCTTGGGCGGCGTGGTGGCGCAGCAGCGAGGATGGCAATCGGCTGCTCGACGAGTTCCGCAAGCGTACCGTAACGGAGGCGCTGCGACAAAAATGCGAGCAACTCATCGGGCAGCTCGGCGACAGTGATTTCCGCGTCCGCGAGAAGGCGCAAGCGGAGATCAAAACAATGGGTTCCCCGATTGTGCCGCTGCTGCGCCACGCCGCGCGCCATGCCGATCTGGAGATCCGCAACCGCGCCCGCGACTGCCTCAGCACGATGGAGCGCGACAAGAATTTGCCGCTGCCGCCGATCACGCCGCGCTTGCTGGCGCTGCGCAAACCGGCGGGCGCCGCCGAGACGCTGTTGGCTTACGTCCCTTATGCCGGCGACGACGCCGTGCTGGCCGAGGTACAGTTGGCGCTCAACACCGTGGCCTTCAAAGATGGCAAGTCGGAGCCGGTCGTTGTCCGCGCTTTGACGGATGATCAGGCTGGCCGACGCGCGGCGGCGGCGGAGGCGCTGTGTCTGGGCGGCGATCGCCAACATCTTCCGGTCATCCGTAAATTGCTATCCGACCGCGATTCGACCGTGCGTCTCAAAACGGCGCTGGCCTTGGCCGGCATCCGCGAACGCCAAGCCGTGTCCACCCTCATCGAACTGATCGGCGAACTGCCGCGCGAGCAAGCGGAGCCGGCCGAGGAGTATCTACAACGCCTTGCCGGCGAACGCGCGCCGGAGAACCTGCCCAGCGGCGACGACGAGGCCAGCCGTAAGAAACGCCGGCAAGTCTGGGCCGCATGGTGGAAGGACCACGGCGAACATATCGCTCTTGTTGATCGCTATCCGCCCGCCGGCACCGAGCGCTATCTCGGCCACGTTCTGCTCGTCCTCAACAACACGGGGCAGATTGTCGAGTTGGGACTCGATCGCAAGGTGCGCTGGCAGATGAACGGCTTGAGCAATCCGTGCGACGCGCAGGTACTCGGCAACGATCGCATCCTGATCGCCGAGTGGGCCGCTCAGCGCGTCAGCGAACGCAATCGCCGCGGCGACATCATCTGGGAGAAGAAGACGCCCAATAGCAATCCGCTCAGCGCGCAGCGGCTGCGCAACGGCCACACCTTCATCACCTGTAACAACAAACTGCTGGAAGTGGACCGCGGCGGCAATGAGATCTATTCCATCAATCGTCCGCAGGGCGACGCCATCATGGCGCGGCGGATGCGCGACGGTCAAATCATCCTCGTCAGCAGCATGCGCCAATGCATTCGCCTCGATACCACCGGCAAGCAACTCCAGAGTTTCCCGCTGCAAATGGTTTGGCAATCCGGCGTGAACATTCTGCCCAACGGCCACGTGATCGTACCGGCCACCTGGATCAATCGCGTCACCGAGTACGACGCCAAGGGCAAAACCGTGTGGGAGGCGACGGCCAACCAGCCCAGCAGCGCCATGCGCTTGCGCAACGGCAACGCGCTGATCGCGCCGCAGCAGTGGCCGGCCAAAGTGATCGAAATGGATGCGTCCGGAAAACAGGTGAGCGAGTTCGCCGCGCCCAGTCTCGTCTATCGCATTCGCACGCGCTGAATTCAGAGCCGCTTGCGGCTTAGCGAACTCTTTTGCTAAGCCGTAAGCGGCCGAATCGTTTGAGGAGGACTCGGCCATGCGTCGCTATCTGCTGGGCTGGATCGTTTGCGCGATCCTGCCGGGAGGGGTTCATGAGGCGACCGCCGCGGAGGCGACGGACGCGGACGTGGCCGCGCTTAAGACGGCGGGCATTCCCACGGACGGAGTCGGACTGGCCGCCTACTTCCACCAGCGAACGAGTACCGACGCCAAGGAGGAACGCCTCAAGACGCTGATCCGTCAGTTGGGCGACGATGAATTCAAGACGCGAGAAGCAGCCTCGCGGCAATTGGTGATGTTCGGCCCGAGCGCTCGGCCGTTCTTGCAAGCCGCCCTCAAGGACGCCGATCCGGAAATCGCCCGCCGCGCTCACGATTGTCTGGAGCGCATCGCTCAAGGAGCGTCGGCGTCGTCGATGTCCGCGGCCGTGCGCGTTTTGGCGCGCCGCAAGCCGTCCAACGCCGCCGCCGTTTTACTCGACTATCTGCCCTCCGCCGAAGACGAGCGCGTTGCCGAGCAGATCCATCAAGTGCTGCCGGAGCTGGCGGTGCGTGACGGCAAAGCGGAGCTGGCCTTGGTCGAGAGTTTGACCGATAAATCTCCCGTCAAACGCGCCGCCGCCGCCGCCGCTCTGTGTCGCGCTCAACCGCCCGATGTGATGCCCAGCGTGCGCAAGCTCCTCCGCGACCGCGATGCCCATGTCCGTTTGCGCGTCGGTCTCGCTCTGACCGCTGCCCGCGATAAGGACGCTGTGCCCGTGCTGCTCCGTCTGCTCGATGAGCTGCCTTGGAACGATACCGAGCCGATCATGCACTTGCTGGAGCGTTTGGCCGGCGAAACCATGCCGGCCGTCGTCTATGGTGCCGACGCCGAGTCGCATCGCAAATACCGCGAAGCCTGGGAATCGTGGTGGAACGCGCATCGAGCGAAGATGGAGCCAGCCCGCCTCGAACGGGCGCTGCGTCCCCGTGGCTTCACGACCATCGTGCTGCTCGACGTGGGCACCATCGAGGATGTCGATGCGGCCAACCAGGTCCGCTGGAAAATCGATAACATCGTCATGCCGCTCGACGTGCAGCTATTGCCGGGCGAGCAGCGCGTGCTGATAGCCGAACACCACGCCAACCGCGTCACGGAACGCAACCTCAAAGGCGAGATCGTTTGGAAGCGGACGGTTGCGGGGCCGCTGACGGCTCAGCGTTTGCCCAACGGCAATACCTTCATCACGACCTCCAATCAGTTGATCGAAGTCGATAAGGACGGCAAGGAAGTGTTCGGCTACAGCCGTCCCGACGGCGGCGAATTTCATGCGCGCGACCAAGCTGCGCGACGGCGACATTGCCTGCATCGTCAAGCTCGGTGTGCCGCGCTATGTCCGCCTGAAGCCGGCGGGCAAGGATTTTCGAGAAGTCAAAAGTTGGGGCGTGCAAGTGCAGACCTCCGGCGGCCGGCTCGATGTGCTGCCCAATGGCCACGTTCTCATCCCGGAGATGGCCAACAATCGCGTGGTCGAATACGATGCCGAAGGTCAAAGCGTTTGGGAAGTGACGCTCGATCAGCCCATCGCCGCGCTGCGTCTGGCCAACGGCCACACGGTCGTTACCTTAATGCGCGAGAACCGAGCCGTCGAGGTGGACCGCGGCGGCAAAGAAGTTTGGCAGTTCAAGGCGGACACGCGCGTCACCCGCGCCCTCCGCCGCTGAATAAGAGATTCACCACGGAACACACGAAATACACGGAAAAAAATCAAAAAATAATTAATATCCAGATAATCCCTTAAATTCATTCTTTGTATTTTTCCGTGTATTCCGTGTATTCCGTGGTGAATCTCTTCTCTTCGTTTGGGAAGGACGTTGCCATGCTGCCTCGTTGCCTCGCCCTGTTCCTCTTGATGGTGCTAACGAATCTCTGCGTCTCGGCGGTCGGCGCGGAAGCGGACACCGAAGCGGAGGAGGACATGCTGCGTGCGGCGCATTTGCCGACCGATCGGACGCGATTTATTGACAGCTGTTCCGCCAGCGCACGCCGGATGCCGAACCGCAGCGCCAACATCGAAACGCTGATCGCTCAACTCGGCAGCAATTCGTTTCCTTTGCGCGAAGAGGCCAGCGAGGAGTTGGCGGATAGCGGCGTGGCGGCGGCGGGATTGCTGCGCCAGGCGACGCGCCATGCCGATCTCGAAATCCGCTGGCGCGCGCGGCGAGCGCTGTCTCTCATCGAGCCGAGCGATCTATCCGCGGACGTGTTGATCGCGGCGCTGCGCGTGCTCGCCCGGCGCAAACCGGCGCGAATGGCCGAAGTGCTGTTGGACTATGCGCCGCATGCAGTCAATGCCGATGTCGCCGAGGAGTTGTGCCTGACACTGACTTCGGCGACGGTGCGCGACGGCAAGGCCGATCCGATATTGGTGCGCGCCTTGACCGATAAGACTTCGATCAAGCGCGGCGCGTCCGGGGCGGCTCTGTGTCGAGCCGGCTGCCGCCAACAATTGTCCGCCGTGCGTCGTTTGTTGCGCGACCCCGATCCGCATGTTCGCCGCCGTGTCGCCCTGGCGCTGCTGGAGGCGCGCGACAAAGCGGCGGTTCCCGTGTTGATCGAATTGTTGGCGGTGCTGCCGCGCGGAGAGACGGGAAGCATCGAATCGGTGCTTTTGCAACTCGCCGGAGATACGCCGCCCAAAGACCCTCTCGACGACCGGCGGGACGCCGTCCCCACCGACGCCGAGCGCGTCAAGTATCGGGACGCTTGGGCCAACTGGTGGGAGCATCGACGGCGATGCGCTCGACTTGACCAAAATCGAGTTATCGCCGCGCTGGCGCGGCTACACCCTGGCGATTTGCTTCACGGCCATCCGCGGCAGGGCCAGGGGCCGAGGCGGTTGTATTCTCGAATACGATGCTCGCGGCCGAATGCGCTGGCAGATGCAAGGATTATCCAATCCCGTTGATGCCCAAGTCCTCGACGAACGGCGCGTGCTGGTGACGGAATACAATGCCGGCCAAGTGACGGAACGCAATCACAACGGCGACATCCTCCGCCGAATCAATGTTCCGGATTATCCTCTGGAAGCACGCCGTCTGCCCAACGGCAACACGCTTATCACGACGGGCACCCGCGTCTTCGAGGTGGATCGCAACGACAAGGAAGTGTGGACGACCAAGGGCAATCGCGCCGATACGATTGTCTCCGCTTGTCCGCTGCCCGGCGGCCGGATCGGCATTTGTTACAGCACGGGCGAATTTGTCCGTCTCGACCGCGGCGGCAAAGTTCTCACTTCCTTTCGCGTTGGCCAATTGTTCCGTGTCCGTAGCAATAGCACGCACATTCACGGACTTCCCAACGGTCACATCCTGGTGCCGTTGATCTACGACAACAAAGTGGTGGAATTTGATGGGGAAGGCGGCGAAGTTTGGTCGGCCTCGTACCCTCGGCCGACCAGCGCCCAGCGTCTTCCGAATGGCCGCACCCTGGTCGCCGGTTACTCGTCCAATGAAATCGTCGAGTTGGATAAAGAGGGCAGGACCGTGAAGACGCAGCGCTGCGATGGGCGGTTGATGCACGTGCGCGGTCGATAAACGACAAGGGGAGTAAATGAATCTGCTGACGACATTCGCCGGTTCCCTGATGGAAGGTTTTCTACCGCGCGGCTGGGATCTGGCGAAGATCGATCGCTTGGCCGCGACGCCGCCCGAGCGGGCAACGGCTCGGCAAGCGTGGTGGCATCCGCACTTCGAGCCAGCGGCGTGTGCCTCGTTCGAGGACTTCGACACCTGCATGGGCCACGAGATCGCCCGCGAGATTCAGCGCGCGCGTCAAGAAGGCCGATCCATCGCCTTCATCCTGCCCGTCGGTCCGATGGGCATGTATCGCTGGACGGTATGGTTCCTCAAGGAGTGGGGCGTCTCCTGCGATCACGTCCACGGCTTCAACATGGACGAATGGTCCGACGCCCAAGGAGCCACGCTGCCGCCGAACACATCCGGCTCTTTCCAGCAGGCGATGGAGCAGGCATTTTATGGCCCGCTGGGACAAAACACGGTGCCGCCGCGCCAGCGACATTTCGCCATCAAGACGGAGTTGCCGAGCTACGCCGAGCAGATCGCCGAACTGAAAAAGAAGGGAGCGAAGCTAGTGACGGTGTTCGGCATTGGCCGCGTGTGTCACATCGCTTTTTGGGAGCCGCACTTCGCCGCCGAGTTCGCCGATGAGGCGGAATGGAAGAAACAAACGCATCGTCTGGGAGCGCGTCTGCATCCGCTCACGATCGAGCAAAACGCGCTGACGAGTTTCCGTAGCCGAACAACACTCGTTCCGGCATTCGCCAACACCATCGGGCCGGCGTTGTTTCTGGCGGCGGATCGCATCATCGGCGGCGCCGACGGCGTGCTAGGCCGCGGTATGCAGTGGCAGGGCTTATCGCTGCGCATGACACTGCTGCACGAGCCGACGCCGTGGATTCCCAGCAGCTACATGCCGACGCTGCCGGGACGCTTGTTTTATCTGCGCGAATTGGCTGAACCGCTGACAGCGGAGTGTCACTGAGAGCCGGTGAGCGGAACACGAGATAAACCACGAATCACACGAATGACACGAATCATAGACAGATAAGATCAAACAAATTCCAGCTTTTATTCGTCTTATTCGTGTGATTCGTGGTTTCCCTTCTCATCCGGCAGAGCGGCGAGCAGGGCGGCGCAGACGGCGCGCGGATCGTCGGCCTGGGCGATGGCGCCGCTGACGGCCACGCGCCGCGCTCCGGCGGCGACAGCGGCATCGATTGTCTCCAGGTTGACACCGCCAATGACGAAAGCCGGCAGCGTCGTCTCGGCCATCGCCTGACGGACATATTCCGGACCCGCTAGGTCCGCGAAATCCTTCGTGCCCGATGAAAAGGTCGGGCCGACGCCGACGTAACTGGCACCGTCGAGAATCGCCTGTCTCAGTTGTTCCAGGTTGTGCGTACTGACGCCGATCAGCGCATCGGGTCCGAGGATGCGCCGCGCCTCCTTGACCGGCAAATCGTCCTGCCCCAAGTGTACGCCGTCGGCCTCGACGAGCCGAGCGATGTCAGCGCGATCGTTGACGATGAACAGCACGCCGGCTCGCTGCGTCCAACGCCGTACCTGGCGGGCGCGTTCGAGCAATTCGCGGTCGTTTTTATCCTTTTCGCGCAACTGCACGACATGCGCTCCGCCAGCGGCGGATTCGGCGATGATCCAATCCAGCGACGCCGCGCACTGCGAGCCGGTCAGCAGCACGTACAGCCGCGCTCCTTGCAGACTTTGGCGAGCGGTGGTGCCGAGAATAAGGGCGCGCTCCAGGGTGTAAATGCGGTAACGCAACTGTTCGAGCGCTTGACCCAGACGCGGACTATAGACTTTGCCGTATTCTTCCAGACTGCGCAGAGCTTCTTGCAAACGCTTGGCGTTGGCTTGCACCACGTCGCGCAGCGAAGCGCGTTGCTGCTCCGCTGGCGTGGTCAGTTCGATGCCGACATCGCGTTGCGTCTCGCGCGCCTCCAGAAGCAGAGTTGGCGGCAATTCCGCCAGCGCCGCCGTCAGATCGTGGCGACATTCTTTAGCGGTGCGGCACAAAAACGCATCGTCCAGCACGAAACGACAATAATCCTCGATGACGCGCAGTCCTTCACGGGCGCGATTGGCACAGGCGTCGAGAAGGCGCGCGGCGTCCATGCGTTCGGTGACATCGGCCAGGCGCAGTGGTTCCTCCAGTTGCGGCGGCGGCTGACGATGCGACCGGATGCTTTGCTCCAGATCGCCGAGACTCAGACCGAATGACGCCAGTTCGGCGGTCAAGCTCTCATCGGCGTGGAGCAAAGCCAGCAGCAGCGCTTCACTGGCAATCTCGCTTTCGCCGGACAGTTCGCGGGCTAACTCGCGCGCGGCGAAGAAGGCCGAGCGCGCGCGCGGATGCAAGGGGAAGTCCGAGGGAGGCGAGGAAGGAAGAGACTCCGGCACGACGCGGCTGGCGCGAAAGGCGGCGGCGTCCAAGCCGGCCGCGACCACCAACGTGAAAGCGCGGCCCTCCTCCTCTGCCAGCAGCGCGTGCAGCAGATCGACGGGCAGCACTTCCGCCGCGCCCAAGCCGAAGGCACGCTGTTGAGCCAATTCGAGAGCGCGAGCTACAGCGGGCGTCAATTCAGGCAACATGGACCAACCATTCCTTCCAAAAAACATTCGTTTAGCCGCGAGCCGCAGGCGAGCGCGTTCGCGCTCGCCTGCGGCTCGCGGCTAAACGAAGTCCGTGTTTTCGTTATAGTTTAGCGAGCTTTCGCCGAAACGTCGTTGTTCTCGTTGCCGATGGCACTATCGCTACACTTCCTGCCTTGCGCGGCCTCGCTGTTGTGCATCTTCTCATTGCCATCGCTTCGCCGCGCCGATGAAAATATGGCTTCTGCACGGACGCAGACTTGACTTCGCATCTGGGACTATTGCGAGGCGGCCTTCCGGACCTCCGGACTGAGCCTGCTGTTTATCACCTTGCCAGGAGGGCATCTTGCCATGTTGGATTCCTTGTTGCGATTCTTCGGCCGCTCGCGCCGCCCCGCCGCACGATCGAGAACCTCTAACCGCGTGGTGCCCACCTTGGAAGGGTTGGAGGAGCGTTGGGTGCCTTCCACCGCCGACGCCACGATCACCATGCAATCGCTGGTCGGCAACGGTTTCAACGCGCTGAGCAGTACCCCGGCCGTCACCAGTCCGAACGCCACGACGCCGACCCAGCAAGTCACGGCCACTTTCTCCGACTTCAAGACCGGCGGCAGTCAAACGCAGTCGGTGGCCCAGTTCAATCCTTCTCTGGGCACGCTCAACAGCGTCCAGATCATTCTCAACGGCACGCTGAACAGCGACGTCAAGGTCGAGAACCTCGACGCCGCGCCGAGTACGGTCAACGCTCAGGTCAACGGCAACCTGGCGCTGCAAGGACCGGGCGGCACTTCGTTGTTGTCGGTCGCTCCCACCATCGCCGAGAACAGTACGTCGCTGTCCGCCTACGATGGCACGCTGGACTACGGCGGCAGCAGCGGCCACGACTTCGGCGAACAGTCGGCGTCGGCGTCGAAGTCGATCACGCTGACGAGCAACTTGTCGGCCTGGGAAGGCAATGGCAACGTGGCGCTGACGGAGACGGCGCAATCGTCCTCGACGGTGTCCGGTTCCGGCAACGAGCAGGTGCATATCTGCTCGGATGGTTCGGGCACGGTAGAGGTGATTTACAACTACACGCCGCAACCGCAATCGCCGCCGCCGGCACCGCCGCCGAGTCCGCCGCCCGCTCCGCCGCCCTGCATGTCGCCGCCGCCCGTGTCGCCGCCGGCGAGTCCGCCGCCCGTGTCGCCGCCCCCCGCACCGCCGCCCGCCCCTCCACCCGCTCCGCCGCCGAGTCCGCCGCCTTGCATGTCGCCGCCGCCGGTGTCGCCGCCGACGAGTCCGCCACCGACCGGACCCGCCACGATCAACGGCATCGTCTACATTGCTCCCGGCAGTAACGATCCCTACGACCCAAGCGATCCGGGCGCCAACAACGTGACCGTGACGTTGACCGGCGTGACACTCACCGGACAGCAGGTGACGAAGACCGCCGCGACCGACCCCAACGGTAGCTATAACTTCACCGGCTTGCAGTCGGGCGTCTACGGGCTGACGGATCAACCGATCCCCTCGCAATACACGGCGGGGGTGGCGACGCTCGGCAGCCTCGGCGGCGTCGTATCCAATGGTCAACTGCTGTTGGCGTTGCCGCAGGGCGGCGACGGCGCCAACTACGATTTCGGCCTGGTGTTGCCCGCGCCGAACGTCACGCCGAATTCTCCGCCGCCCATCACGTCGCCGCCGCCCGTGGCTCCGCCGCCGCCCGCTGCCCCGCCGGCATCGCCAACGCCTGCCGATCCGCCGGTGGTACTCAGCAAACGCTCGCTGCTCGGCGATGGTTGGCAATCGCTGGGATAAGAGGCGATTTCCTCGCCAGCCCTTGTTAGGTGGTTGGGTGGTTAGGTGGTTCAAGTCAACCACCCAACCACCCAACCATCTAACCACCCAGCAAGGGCTGGCAAACAGGACGGGATATGCGGTTGACGATCCGCGCGGTATTTTTTTCGGGACGGCTCAGCTGGGGAGCAGGGCGGTTGGACGCCGAAGAAGAGATGTGACAAGGAATCGGCCCGCGCATGGAAGCACCGAACGCGATCGACCTCAAGGATGAGAGGGTGAGACCATGACCAAGCGAAGCCCGCGGTGCGTCGCAACCCTGGCCGTGCTGTTATCGTCTCTTGTCACCGTCGCCGCGGACGATCCCTGGCAGACGGTGAACACCATTCCGCCGTTATCCAGCGATCCCGACGGCGCGCCTGCCGTCACCCTCGAATGCCCCCGCTCTCTGGACAACGGCGCCAGCGCCGCGCCCTGCTCCAGACCCTCTGCCGTCCAACTTAGCGCCGGTGTCATTCAAAGAGCCGGCGAGTTCTCCGCCCGATCCGCCGCCGCCCGATCCGCCGACAACGCACACGGTCCTTCAGCCGCCGGATGCGCCTCCACCGCCGACGTCCGGCCCCATGCCGCCACCGCCGTCGGGCGACGTGCCCATCAATCAGGGCGTCGTTATCGACAAACCGTTGCAGCATTCTTTCTGGGACCGCTGCAAGGATTTCTGCACCGGCATTTGCGGCGACCACGCCAGCTCCTCCGGCCGCTGCCTGTTCCAGAGCGATCACGCCTTCGATTATTTCGCCTCGCCGGTCACCAACCCGTTCCTCTTCGAGGATCCGCGGGCCTTGACCGAACTGAAACCGTTGTTCATCTACGCCGGCGCGCCAAGTACGAATCCGATCTTCAAAGGCGGCAATGAGGAATACTACGGTCTCCAGGCGCGCTTGGCGTTCACCGAGCGGCTGTCGGTGACCATTAACGAGTTGGGCTTCATCACGCTGAATCCGTTCAACCCTGGCGCCGGCCCGCCCGGCGAATTC
Organism: uncultured Planctomycetota bacterium; assembly: GCA_963835245.1. Taxonomy (GTDB): domain Bacteria; phylum Planctomycetota; class Planctomycetia; order Gemmatales; family Gemmataceae; genus JAJPHU01. The sequence continues at coordinate 1,641,451 of CAWIEZ010000004.1, read as the reverse complement.
AGCCAAAGCACCGGCTTCGCCCAAATCGGAATCGCTCCGAAATACACTTTCCTGCGCTCGGAGGAATTGAAGCTGGTGATGGCCGGCGGATTGATCTTCCAGATCCCGGCCGGTTCGCCGAAAGTGTTTCAGAACACCGGCACGCTCGGCTTGGTGCCGTTCCTATCGGCGGCAAAGAATTTTTGTCTGCCGGCCGGCTGGGGCAGCACCAATGTGATGGCCACGACCGGCTATGATTTCTCGGTGGATAATCAGCGCTCCGAGTTCTACTATCTGAATCTGCATTGGGACTATAACATTGCCAACACCAATATGTTCTTCCCGTTCCTGGAAATGAGCTACTTCCACTACACGCGCGGCGGCAACGCCAACGTCCCCGGCTTTGGATTCGAGGGTTTGGGTTTGGTGAATTTCGGCTCGAAAAATGTCGGCGGCCGCGATTTCTTGGGCATCTCGCCCGGCATTCGTTTCAAACTCAACGAACACATCCAGGCCGGCGCCGCCGTCACCTGGCCGCTGCTCAAACAGAAAGAAATCAACGATTACACGCTGACCTTCGACATCATCTTCCGCTATTAGCGAATTGTTTTGAATCGCCGCACGCAATCGGTGATGGCCGTTTCCGTCGGCAAGCGCTCGATGCTCGACGCCCCGAAGAAACCGACGACGCCGCGCGTGTGCCGGAGGATGTACGCCGCATCCTCCGGCTCGGCGATGGGTCCGCCGTGACAGAGAACGAGAATGTCGGGATTGATGCTTTTGGCCGCGTCGCCCAGCGCCTGCACGCGCGGCACGGCTTGCTCCAGGGTCAGCGCCGTCTTGGCGCCGATGCTGCCTTTGGTGGTCAGTCCCATGTGCGGAATGAGTACGTCGGCGCCCGCCTTGGCCATCGACCGCGCCTCGTCCTCGGTGAAAACGTAGGGACACGTTAAGAGGCCGATCTCGCGGGCGGCAGCGATCATCTCGACTTCCTTGTCGAAGCCCATGCCGGTCTCTTCGAGTCCCTGCCGCATGGTGCCGTCGATGAGTCCGACAGTGGGGAAATTCTGTACGCCGCTGAAGCCCGCCGCTTGCACGTCGCGCAGGAAGCGATTCATTAGGCGAAACGGATCGGTGCCGCACACACCGGCCAGCACCGGCGTCCGCTGCACGATCGGCAGCACCTCGCGGGCCATGTCCATGACGATCTGATTGGCGTCGCCATACGGCATCATGCCGCTGAGGCTGCCGCGTCCGGCCATGCGAAAACGGCCGGAATTGTAGATGATAATGAGGTCAATGCCGCCGGCTTCGGCACATTTGGCCGATAATCCAGTGCCGGCTCCGCCGCCGATGATCGGTTTGCCCGCCGCTGTTTGGCGCGGAGACGATGCAAACATTCGTCCCGGCTGAAGACACTCATCATCGGGTCTCACGGTTCGCGCCGCCCTCATCTCCCAATTGGCGGCCTCCGCATCGGCGGCCTCCGCATCCCCGGCTGCAAGCCGGGTTGATTCCGCATCCCCGGCTGCAAGCCCGGTTGATTCTGCGCCCCGGCTGCACGGGGGGTTGATTCCGCGTCGCCGCCGCGATGCCCAATTGGTTGCCCTCCCGGCGCTTGACGATGCTATGATCGTTCACCATCACACGCACGCCGGACTCCTCGACTTCCACTTCGCTGCTGACGGTCAGATGGACGAGCGTGAAATAACCTTTCTCGACGTGGAAACGCGCCTTGCCGCTCGCCTTGCCCAAAGCACCACCGGCGCGCGGACCGCGCCCCTTGACCACGCCGGAAAGAGTGATATGTGCTTCGGTGCCATCGTTCGAGGCATGCAATCCCTCATAGGTACACGTCACATGAATGTCCTGGATCTGACGTTTGCCGCGTGCCAGCACGAACATCGGCATGCGCGCGGTCCAGGTTTCCTGCGGGTTGAGCATACGGCTGGGCAACGGCAAGGTCGTCGATTCGTAGGTGTTGCACAACGTCTCGTACAGACCCTCCACGGTATCGCGTTGGTCCGGCGCCAGCCCGTTGAAGTTGCGTTTGCCGCGCTCCTTGCAGGAGTTGGCGTTGGTGACCATGAAGGTCGGCGAAAACTGCTTCAAGAGCGAGACTGCCGACGGCGGCGGCTGGAGTGTTTTGCCGCCAGCCTCGCGCGTGAAGGGACAATCGGCCAGCGTCAAACGGATGAACGTACCTGTGCCGCGCGGATCGGGACTGAGCGATTCCAACACTTTGCCGTCCATTTTCTCGCGGAAAACCGTATCTTCTTTTTTCTGGTAGATGGTGAGCGCCACGTCGCTGTTCAATTCGAGCGTGCGTTCGATCGCCGTTTTGGGCGGTTTGAAGTGGAGCGACGCCGGCTTGCGTTCGACAATGATCTGCGCTTCGGCGGGCACAGGGGCGGCCTTGGCCCATTCGTTTTGGCCGGAAGCCTTGACCAGCACGGGCTGGAGCCAACAGACTTGTCCCGGCTGGAGGGCCGGCAGGGGAACGTCCAGGCAATAGCGCCGTCGCGGAAGAAGGTGTTGTGCGTGCTGCGCGGTCCATCGCTGGGTTGAGGTTGCGGCGACGCGGCGACCCCGGCCGAGGAGCGCCGGCAGTGCCCGCCCACACATCGATTTTCACTTGGCGAATTCGCTTCAGCGGATCCAGACAGCTCATCTTCACCGGCAGCATAACCCGGCCGCCGGTCTGATAGGCGGAACCCATTTCGTTGGCGGCAAAGCGGCCCTCGAGAACTTGTTGGACCAAATCGCCGGGGATGGCGAAATTGACCTGCGTGCCGCGCATGATGGCCACCGACACGCCGATGACCACGCCGCGCGCATCGGTGACGGGACCGCCGGAATTGCCGGGACTCATGCCGCCGTTGACTTGCACTTGGTTCAACGTGCCGGAATCGTCGCGGCGTAGCGACGACACCGACGATTCGCTGACGGTAATGTTCTTGCCCAGCTGAGAGCCGAAGGGAAAACCGAAAATGTAGACCTTTTGCGTCTCAAAGAGCTTGTCCGCCGAGTCCACGGGCAGCGGCTCCGGCAAAGGCGCCACGTCCTCCGGCAGACGCAGCACGGCCAGATCGTTGGTCCGATCCACACCCAAGACGGAGGCGGTAGTTTTCTTCTCACCGGCTTCGCCGCTGTGCAAAACGACATCGACGCGCGTCGGCGGCGCCTGTCGCCGCGCAGCATGCCGAGAACGTGGGCGTTGGTGATGACGATCCTCGGCGCCGCGCACAAAAAGCCGCTGCCTTCGGCGGCGCTGCCGTTGGGCAGTTCGACGCGCAGATAGACCGTGGCCTGTTTGACTTTGCGAAGAGTGGCGGCATCGAGTTGAGCCGGCGTTGGGCCTTGGGGGACATGGACGATCGGTTGGTTGGCGGGCGGATCGGGCGGCGGAGCGGCGGGCAGAATGGCCGGCCCGCGCTGCGCGGCGGGCGGCTCCGGCTGCGGAGCAGCCGGCGGAGCAGGCGGCAGCATGGCCCGTCCCCCCGGCGGCTGGGCCGCTTGCTCGAACGCCGGCACATTGTTCTGAACCGTCTGGCTCTCGTTAGGGCTTTTCTTGACCAGCCAGACGATCAGCCCTATGCCCAGAGCCAGGCAGAGAATACCGCCTCCACATGCTACTGCTATTCCGGCGATGAGCCAGGAACGATCCTTGCTCTTGTTCGGCTTGTTGTCTCTCTTCGGCCGCGGTCGATCCGCCGGACGGCGCGAGGGATTTCTGTCCTCCTGGATATTCTCATTGACCGGCGGCTTTTTCGCGGCGACGACTGCGGGACGATTTTTCGGCGGCGCACTCCGAACCGGAGGAGGCTCCGGTGCCGAAGCCGTTCCCGGCACCCTCAAGACGGTGGTGCATTTTGGACAGCGAACCTGTTTGCCTCGGTTTTCCTCGGCAATCCTCAGTTTCATTTGGCACGACGGACATTGAAAGGATAAGGGCATGGCGAATCTCCCGCGAAGCGATGCCTGGATGATAAAACTGCATAGTGGGCTTTTGCTATGAGTATTAAGGTTATCGCAGCGGAGCGCGCGATGCAAGAGGCGACCGGAGGAGAAAAATTGTCCTCTCTCATAGGAGCGATAGTGCTTCCCCGCGCTCCCCTTCGGGTCGCGGCTAAACGGCGACAAGATTAGACACCATCCCTGGGAGCATGTGCCACGCGCGGGAAATAGATGTCAGCTCGGCGTCACGGCGGCCAATTGCAGCGAGCGCCCGTCTGCCAGCGATTTTCCGTGCGGATCACCTCGTTGTACAGCGTATCTCGTTCTACCGGAACGCGGCCGGCCTCTTCGATGAGACGGCGAATCTCGACCACGCTCAATTCCTGCGGCGAATCCGAGCCGGCGTCGTGGTAAATCTTCTCGTGGACCACCGTGCCATCGAGATCGTCGGCGCCGAAGCTCAACGCCACCTGCGCCGTCTTGATGCCGAGCATCACCCAGTACGCCTTGATGTGCGGGAAGTTGTCGAGCATCAGCCGGCTGACGGCCATTGTCTTGAGATCCAGCAAACCGCTCGGCTTGGCCAGATGATTCAGGCGCGTATTATCCGGATGGAAGGCCAACGGGATGAACGTCTGAAAGCCGCTCGTTTCGTCTTGTAACTGGCGTAGCCGGCACAGGTGATCGATGCGATGAGGCGTCTGTTCGATGTGGCCGTACAGCATTGTGGCGTTGGAGCGCAGGCCGAGTTGATGCGCCTCGCGGTGGATGCGGATCCATGAATCGGCGTCGGCCTTGTGTTCGCAGATCTTGTCGCGCACGTCGGCATGAAAAATCTCCGCGCCGCCGCCGGGCAGACTACCGAGACCCGCTTCCCGAAATTCGGCCAGCAAATCGCGCGTCGACCGGCCCGTCAGACGCGCGAACCAATCCCACTCGACCGCCGTGTACGCTTTCAAGTGCAGCCGCGGATGCGCCTGGTGGATGAGGCGCACCACGTTCAAATACCACTCGTAGGGCAATTGATGGTGCAAACCGCCGACGATGTGCAGTTCCGTCGCCCCGCGCCGCTCGGCCTCGGCGGCGCGATCGAGAATCTGCTCGTCGGACATGACGTAGCCTTTATCGCTCTTGAGATCCGCTCGAAAAGCGCAGAACGTGCAGCGATACACACATACATTCGTCGGATTGAGGTGCGTGTTGACGTTGTAATAGGTGAAACGACCATTCTTGCGTTCGCGGACGAGATTGGCCAATTCGCCGAGCGTGAAAAGATCGATGCGATCGTAAAGAAAAACGCCGTCGTCGAAGGACAGACGCTGTTCGGCTTCGACCTTGGCGCGGATGTCGGCCAGTTGTGCGCCGGCATTACGTTGGCTCATGATTATTCCTGCCCCAATAAAACCGCGGCCCCTAGCATCTGCCGACATGCTACGAAGCGTGCGATCCATTTTCTAGGCATCTAGCCCACGCTTGCCGGGGCTATATATCCGTCAACCGCTGGCGCCTCGGCAGATTAACGCCGATCCCTAAAGATGTCACATTCGCTGCCCTCGGTGCGTTTTGCGAGCTATAGTTGCGAAGAAGCGAGCCAGCGATTCCGCCCGTGGCTTCGGGCGGATAGGTCGCGGCCTCAACCGAACCATAACGGAGAACAGGGAACATGGCCAGACCCCTTCCCCTTCCCGATCCGCATCACCCCGGCACGAACGGCACTCAGACGGTTCGACCCGCCTCGGCGGGGTCGTTTCACTTGCATTCCGCTTCCGTGGACGTGGCCCAAGAACCTGTCGCGTGCATGGATTCGTTGGCTGAGGATCGCTTGCAGCCGTCGGCGGAGGAGTCGGAAGAATTGGAGCATCTACGCGCCGAGAACGCTCAGCTCCGCTCCCTCTGCCAGGAGTTGGAGCAGGCGCTGCAAGAGGCCACTCAGCAGTTCCAGCCCGACCTGGAGCAACAGATCCGCGAGTATGACGCGGTCCTGGAAGAGAAAAACGAAATGATCCGCCAGCTGCATCAGCAGCTACAAGAGACGCAGACCGCTCCGCAAGATCCCGATGCGCGCGCCGATCAGGCCGCTCCCGGCCCCCGCCCCCAGCAGGGCAACACGCCCTGCGAGGATGAACTGCTGGCTCTCAGCGAAGAACTCGAACGCGAACGCCGCCAACTGCAAGAGGATGAGCAGACCCTCATGGTTCAAATGCGCGAGATGGAAGTCAGCATGGCCCGCGAACGCGCCGAGATGGCCCGCCAGCGCAACGACTTGCAGCGTTTGCAGAGCGAGATTCGTCACGAACTGGAGCGTTTGGAGCGCGATGGCGGCGTGCAGAGCAAAATTGACGGCCTACGCAGCAAGCTCCAGGATGTCACCGCTCGCCGCGGCGCCGCGCCGGCTTCGACGAGCGGCCCCGCCGCGCCCACCGCGCCGGCCGCCGCACCGTCGCGCAAACAAGGGCTGATGGGCCGGCTGCTCGGACGAGGCGGCGATTGATTTGTATAGCCGAGCTCTCGGCGAACCGGCAGCGTTAGCTGCCGGGTTATGGCTCCCACCCGGCAGCTAACGCTGCCGGTTCGCCGAGAGCGCGACAATAGCACCCACCGACCCCTCACTCCAGTTTCACCTTCACCCTCATCTTTTTGCCGCCGCGGACGATGCCGACCTCGATGGTTTCGCCCTTCTTGTGACCGCCCAGGATGGTCATGTAAGTCTGGATGTTCTTGATCGGCTTGCCGTTCATACTCACGATGCGATCGTCGGCTTGCAATCCGGCGCGGGCGGCCGGCCGGCCCTCCGTGACGCCGTCAATCAGCAAACCTTCTTCCTCATCGCTGTAACTGGGTCGAATGCCCAAGGTCGGCCCTTCGTACTTTGAGAGACTTCCCGGATCGCTTTTGACCTTGACGTATTCCGGCTTGTCCATGCGCGCCATCGCGGCGATGGCATCCTGACTCAGTTCGGCGATGCGGCGCATACCCTCGACGTTGATTTTGTCCGCGGTGTCGCTGGGGCGATGATAGTCCGCATGGTAATCGGTCCACACGAACAGCACGGGTACTTCCTTGAGGCAGAACGACATGTGATCGCTCGGCCCCATGCCGCTGGGTTTGTTAACCATCTTGAAACCGTGCTTTTCGCCGAGCTTGTCGAGCAGAGCGCGGAACGGTTTGGCCGTGCCGCAGCCTTCGGTCAACACCTTCGGCTTGCCGCTGGCCTTGTCCTGCCGCTGCCGGCCAACCATGTCAAGGTTGTACATCGCCGCTGTTTCCTGGAGCGGATAGAGCGGATGCTTGCAATAGTATTCGGAGCCATAAAGTCCTAATTCTTCCCCGGAGAAGGCGACGAACAGCAGCCGGCGGCCCCGGCGATCCTTCATGGCGGCGAAGCGGCGCGCCAACTCCATCATCGTCGTCGAGCCGGAAGCGTTGTCGTCGGCGCCGTGATGGATGGCCATTTTCTTCGCGGACCCCAGGCTGCCGGAGCCGCCGTAGCCGAGATGATCGTAATGCGCTCCCACCACCACGGTTTCGTTCGCCAACGGTCCCCCTCCCTCGACCACGCCGACGACGTTCTTGACATCGATCTTGCCGCGGTGCATGCGTACCTCGACGCTCACCGTCCAGCCGGCCAATTCTCGGCTGTGCGGCTTCAGTTCCCGATTGATGTCCTTTTCCAACACGGTCAAGGCGTCGGCGCCGCCGGGCAGCATCGTCTCCAGCACACGGCGGCGGACATGGCAGACGGGAATCTTGCCGGCACTGCGGCCGAAGGCGGTGTAGTTGAAATCGAGCAGATCGTCGCCGTCGCGGGCGGTGTCGGCGTCGTTGACGATGAGGACGGCGGCCGCGTCGTGCTTCTCGGCGTTGGCGATCTTGTTGGCGAAAGGAGCGCCTTTCATCAGCTCCCGCGCCGATCCTTGTCGGCGCTCCGCGGCGCGCCGCGAAGAAGAATAACAACCTTGTTGGCGACATCGATCTGGGCGTAATCGTCGTAGTCGGCCTTGTCGTTGCTGATGCCGTAGCCGGCGAAAACGGCGGACGCCTTGTCGTGGCCGGAGCCGCCTAGGGCCATCGGCCAAAACTGTACGCCTTGCCGCAGGGCGATGGCCTGCCCTAGCGGTCCCGTCAAGGCGAGGCGAGCCGGTTCGTCGAGGACGTTGGCATTGATGGTGAACGGCTGGAAATAGCTGCCGTCGGCGCCGGCGGGTTTGAGTCCGGCCTTGCGGAACTGGGCGGCGATGTAATCGGCGGCCTTGTCGATGCCCCTGGTGCCTGGTCCCCGGCCTTCGCATTCGTCGGAGGCCAGAAAAGTGATGTCGCGGCGCAGCCGCGCTTCGGCCTCGGCGCGGCCTGCCGGCGCCGGCGCCGCTCTCTCTGCCGCCATCACAAGCGGCACGGCCAAAATGATCGAGAACCAGCGCCAGGTTCGCATGGGTGATACCTCATTACGGAGAGATCATGAATCGTTTCTTTCGTTTAGCCGCGACCCGAAGGGGAGCGCAGACGCGCTCCCCTTCGGGTCGCGGCTAAACATAACCTACCCGATCCGCCGTCCCTTGCCTACGCGCGGTTCGGTGTCTAATCGACTACCTCGGTGGGGACGACCGGAGCGGCGGCCAGGAAAACACGGCAGTGCGCATGACGGATGATGTAGTCGCCGCGCGCATCGAGCGAGCCGAGTGGATTGGCCGGCGACTCCGTGGACAAGGGCACGATAATCAAATCGTACTGATCTACCCGCGCGCGCTCGACGATGGCCGGTCCACTCGGCTCCGTCAGTTGGATAATTTGCAGTGGCCGACCTATCTGCTGCGCTCGTTCCTCGTCCTGATGAACAACGCCGTGGCCGTTGAGCGGTTCGGCGCCGGGGGGCACCACCGGCACGACGCCCAACGCCACCTGCGGATCGAGCATGGTCAAAACGCCCTGAAACAGATCGCTGCTCGCCGGGCTGCCGTCGTGGATGAGCAGCACATTATCGACGCCGACTCCGGCGGCGCGCAGTTCGGCCACCGAACGCGCTTTACGCTCGCTGATTTTGGGGATGCGGTTGCCGCCGCCCAGGTCGAGGTAGATGTCGCGGTCACGGCTGAGGATGCGCACCGTCAACGGCGCCTGCACGCCGCCGTGTAAGTTGATCCAGTAAAAGGCGATTTGATCGAGCTGATCGTCGGCGGTGTAGCGGTTGGACGCGCCCATGATGACCTCGTGGGCTTGGATGTCCTTGGCCGTCGTCAGCACGGCGTGCAATGGATTGTTGGTCGGCACGATAAGCGGCTTAACCTCCTTGCCCGCCTTTTCCGCCAACTGCACCACGGCGGTCATCAGTTGTTGATCGTAGGTATCGAGGTCCGGGTGATCGTCCACGGAACTGCCCAGCGGGATCAGCTTGGCGGTCATGACGACGATGCTGGTCGTTTCAGGGTCGGCCTCGGCCAAGGCTTTTTCCAACATGAACAGGTTGTGCGGCGAGCGGATGGCCACTAGCTTGCGATACACGCGCGTCAGGCCGAGGCTGAGCGCCGTCACCTCGCCGGTCGTCTCCTGATTGAACTGCTCCATGTGTTCGTGCTGCTTGCCGCGCCGCAGCCTCTCGTGATAGTGTTCCGAGATATGGAACATCGTGAAGAAAAGGGCTGTGAAGATCAATCCGCCGATGGTGGCGACTTCCTTGGTCAGCAGATTGCACACCGCGGACACCAGGAGAATGGCGAGAATGACCATCAGTCCGACCGGCACTTCGTACTTACCGACGCGGACATTGAGAGGCACTTTGGCTTCGCGCGGCCGAGGATCGGTGAAACGCAGCACCACCATCGACAGCGCCTGAAAGACGAAACTCCAGACGACGCCGAAGGCATAGGCTTCGCCCAAGAGAAGCACGTCGCCGAAGCTGGCCCAGATAGTGAACAGTTGCAGCAGGAAGATCAGCCAGAGAATACGGTAAGTGGTGCCATAGTGGGGGTGCGGCTTGAGGAACCACTCCGGCATGACGCCGTCTTCGGCGACGCGGTTGAGTACGCCGTTGGAGCCGATGATCGCCGTGTTGACGGCGCCGGACAAAATCAGCGAGCCAACCACGACGACGAAGCCGTTGAGCAACAGCTTCGCCCACAACGGGCCCATGACGTTCATGGCCAAGCCGCCGATCAGGTTATCGGAATAGTCGGCCATGCGCACGTCGGCGGGGATGAGCAGCACGGCCAAAAAGCTGATGCCGCCCGTCAGCACCAAGCTGTAGAGGAAGACGATGAAGGCGGCCTTCTTGAAATTGCGCAGTTTCGGCGACTCGACCTCGCGGTAAACTTGCGCCAGCGTCTCCTCGCCGCTCATGGCCAGGATGGAATGGCCGAAGGCGATGAAAATGCCGAAAACGCCGATCAATCCCAGCCAATCCGTCGCCGGCTTGCCGGTCAGTTCGCGCAGTTGGCGAGCCGCGGAAGTGTGGCCAAGAAATCCAGTCGGGTCTTCCATTTCCTTTGTGGTTGGGTTCTCTTTGGGCGTGAAATCCGGCGTTAGGCTCACCGTATTGATCGTGCCGTCCTTCGATTTGGCCGGACCCTGCACCGCCCACGTTACGCCGCACCACGTCAACATCACCGCGCCCATGATGGTGGTGATAATCATGATTTTCAGGGCTTTTTCGCTGGATTCGTGGATGCCGATGATGTTCTTGCGGAAGAAATACACGGTGGCGCCGGTGGCGATGAGGACCGAGCCGAGTCGTTTCCACAAGTCGCGGGTGTATTCGTCGATTTGCACGTTGAAGCCGCGGGCGATGATCTCCAGAACCAAACCGATGATATATTGTCCGCCGGAGACGGCGCTGATCGGGCCGGTCAGAATGTAGTCGAACATGAGGGCCGACACGGCCAACTTGGCCATGAACTTGCCCAGCGCTTCGCGGACGACGCGATAGACTCCGCCGCGGACGAATAGCGTGCAGCTTTCGATGTACACCGAGCGGACGGCGTAGCTGAAGAACATGACGGCGAGGATGAACCAGGGCGCGGCCGGGCCGATCGACTGCTCGACGATGCCGCCGATGTAGTAGGAGGTGCTGGCCAGATCGCAGAGGACGACGGCGGCGGTTCGCCAGTAGCTGATGAAGGTGAACATCACGCTGCTGACGATGATGATCTGGGCGGGCCGAATAAGGCGGCGCGCGAAGGAGTCGGAACCTCCGGGGGGCGTGAAACCGTCCGGGGGAGTAGTCATGGGGTGGAGTCTCGGGCGCGGTCGGGAAAACCGAGGGCGTCCTCGTCGGGACCGCAAGACGGGTGTGCCCTTTCAAATTCGGCCGGACTGCGAAACACCGGCCCGCCGACGAGGTTAGCTGTCGGGCAGGGCTTGAAAGTACCCCGGTTCGCGCAGGCGAACCTAAGCCCCAAGGCCGGCTGGGTCCGGCCCAATGGTTCCCCCGTTCCCACGGCTGACGCGGGATTAGGCTACACATGGGTTCGTATTATAAACGCTGGCGCTCGCTTGGCAAGCCGAGCCGCGACCTTCGTTGGCGAACCGGCAGCGTTAGCTGCCGGGTGGGCCAGTCTCGCCGGCGGGCGGCATCGGATAATTGCCGCGCGTGGGAATCGCTTCCGGCCACGTTCCATCGCCGCCGCGCAATTGCGGATTTTGCAGCGGCGAGCAGGGATGCGTCGGCAACAGTGGTTTCAACTGCTCCAGATCCGGCGGCGGCGGCAGCGCCTCGGTCGGCAGCGCGTCCTGACCCAAGCGGAACATATTGTTGGTTTGAATCAAATCGGTCACGTCCACCACTGCCTGCCACATGCCCGCCAGATTGGTGATGTAGCTGGTGATGCTGGTCATCAGGATTTGCTGGGCGACGACCACGTCGTTGATGCCGGGTTGCGGCGGTTGATAGGTTGGCAGCGGGCCGACGCCGACTCCCGACGGCGCAGCCGGCGACACGGCGGGATTGGGTGCGGCCGGTTGGATTCCGCCCAACGCTTGATAGCGCCGGTAGACGGCGTCGTAAACGCGCACCAGATCGGGCAAAATTTTATCGCGATACAGGGCCAATTGCTGGCGATACGACTGATAGCGAGCGAAGGCTTCGGACAGGCGCGAATACAGATCATTGCGGACGCGCAGCGGTTCTTCGCCGGCACGCGCCACTTCGGCCTGCGCCGCCGCGATGCCGCCTTGATTGCGGTTCCAGACCGGCACGGGGATGGCCGCCATGAAGCTCGGCGCGATCTCGTTGGGCGGGCCGGTGTAATCCTTCTGTATCAGAACACGAGTATCGACATCGGGAACGAGCATGACCTGCGATAAAAACAAGTCCAGACGCGCGCGATGAAAAACATTCTCGGCGGTCGCCACGTCGGTATGGTTCTGGCCCACGTGAGTCCAGACGCGAGCGAAGTCGAAAACGGGAACCGGCATGTCGGCGTTGCCGGCCACTTCGGTCAGCGGCATGCCGGGCAGACCGAGCGCGGCGGTCAACTGCTTCCAGTTCGTCACGTAACTCATGCGCGCCTGGATCAAGTTGGTGCGGGCCGTATACGCCAAGGCACGGAGATACATCGGCTCGTAGGCGGCGACGATGGCCTCCGCTCGGCCGCGCACCTCGCGCGCCTGCACTTCGTAGATGGCATTGGCGAAAGCGGCCAAGATGCGATTGATGCGCATGTTCTCGCGGGCCACCAACAGCTGAAAGTAATTGGTGCGGATCTGCGTGGCCAAGTCCATCTGAGCGCGGCGCAGAGCGACCTCGGCGTTGCGCAGATCCATAGCGGCGATGGCGCGGCGCAGACGCAGCTTGCCGCCGGTGATGAACAATTGCGCCATGAAACCGCCCACGTAGCCGGCGCCGCCGGTCGTGCCGAAGGTGTCGTCCTCGAAACCGATGGTCGGGTTAGGCGGCAGACCGGCCTGGAGTGCTACCCCGCGCGCTCTCTCGACGTTGGCCACGGCCTGTTTGATGAGCGGGCTGCTGCTCATACCGAGACGCTGCAATTCGGCCAGCGTCAACGGATGGCCGAACGGACCCTCGGTCCCACGATAATCCGGACCCGGCGGACGTATCGACGGAAACTCGCGCCGCAGTTGTTCTCGTCTCTGCGCTGTGCCCATTGGGCCGAGTTCCAATGGACGCGGCGGGCCGGTCGGCAGCAAGTCCGGTGGAACTTGCAACACGGGCGGTCTGATGTCGCGCAAGTCCTTATAGGGATCGAAACGCTCGCGGGGCCGTTCGTCGCTGTTGTTCCTGAACTGTCCGTCCGCGAGAATGATGCGGTCCACTTCGTCTTCATTGGCCGGAAAGGCAGCTTGCTGGATGGCATCGTCCGCGGCGGGCGGCATGACCGGCGCCTGATCGGCCGCTTGCAGTTTTTGCACGTCGAATGGCTGCTCGGCGATTTTGCACAGATCCTTATCGATCTTCTCGCGGACGGGGAAGTAGCAGCCAACCGGCGCGGTCAGGCCGAGCAGAATGGCCCACCACAGCGCGGAGCGGACGCTCGGGCGCTCCGCTACTATTCGCGCTGCCAAAGGCCGCTTCATCTTGAATCCAATCTGGTCCTGTACTGGCGCACGCCATCCGACGGCGCAAAGTCTGCCAGTCGTATCGACCAGGCCGGCGCGAGCCGGTCAGTTTTTTTCACCTTTGGGAAAAGAAACTCAAGATTCAAGTCCAAGTTAGTGTCTTTCGGAGCCGCTCCCTAACGGCTTAAGTTTACCCACTTTTTCTCTAAGCGGGCTCCAGAGGCAACGGAGCAATTATCCTCAGGTTAGCGAAGGAGAGGGGTTTAGGGACGCTACACGATTCGGGCGTTGTGCTGATCCTGCACGACACCACCGTGTTGGACTATTCGGCGTTGCGTGACTTGAGCCGCAAGAGACAATCGCGTCCGGCCCCTTGCCTACTCCGCGTTTTTCCGTTATTTTCATATCTCATCATGCCTGAATTGCGCCGGAAGCATTCCTGGAGCCGCAGGAGGAGGGGTCGTGATTCACGTCAGTAATCTGACCAAGTATTACGGCGACTATGCCGCCGTTCGCAACGTGTCCTTCGATGTACCCCAAGGCCAAGTGGTCGGCTTCCTCGGTCCCAACGGGGCCGGCAAGTCCACCACCATGCGTATTCTCGCCGGCTATTTGACCGCCACGTCCGGCCGAGCGGCCATTGCCGGACTCGATGTCTTTTGGCAGCCGGTCGAGGTCCGCCGCCGCATCGGCTACATGCCGGAAAACTGCCCGCTGTACGGCGAAATGCGCGTCCTCGAATATCTGCGTTTCCGTGCCGGCATCAAGGGACTACACGGCGGCGACGCCAAGAAGCGCGTGGAGTACGTCCTCGGCCGCTGCTGGCTCGGCGACGTGCGGCGACAGCTCATCGGCACGTTGTCGAAGGGCTATCGACAGCGCGTCGGCTTGGCCGACGTGCTGCTGAACAATCCCCCGGTGTTGATCCTCGATGAGCCAACGGCGGGACTCGATCCGGGACAGATCCGCGAGACGCGCAAGTTGATCCGCGAACTAGGCCAGGAACACACGATCCTGTTGTCCACGCACATTCTGTCCGAAGTCGAGGTGACGTGCGATCAGGCCATCATCATCAATCGCGGCCAGATCGTCGCCGCCGGCCGGCTCGTCGATCTGAAGCCGGAAAATCAGAGCCTGGAAGAAATGTTCATCCATTTGGTCGAACAGGACGCCGTGGTCAGCGTGTAGGGCGTGAAGGATTTTCCGTTTAGCGACGCTTCGTAGAAGCGTCGAGGGAGGACGCTTCTACGAAGCGTCGCTAAACGAATCTTGAGAATGGGGAAGGTATGTTCCATAATCTCGATCTCCGCGAAGGACTCACGCTGGCGCTGCTGCTCGCCGTCCTTCTCGGCGCGGCGGCGGGGATGGTGTGGCTGGCGATCGGACTGTTCCGTGCGCGCAGCCTGATCCGCCGCGAGTTCAGCGCTTATTTCTTGTCGCCGATTGCCTACGTCGTACTCGTCGTCTTTCTCGCCGTCACCGGCCATCTGTTCGCCTTGACGCTCGGCCTGCTGACTGCCAGCGGCCCCGTCGGCACCGAATCGCCCATGCGGACCATGTTCGCCAATGAGCGTTTTTGGCTGGTGTTTCTGTTCATTCCACCGTTGTTGACGATGCGGCTATTCGCCGAGGAGCGCGGCAGCGGCACGCTGGAAATGCTCATGACCGCTCCGCTGCGCGATTGGCAAGTGGTGCTGTGCAAATATCTGGCTTGCTTGGCGTTCTATGCTGTCTTGTGGCTGCCGACGCTGCTGTACCTGCCGGCTCTGCTCGGCGCGGGAATGCCCGTCTTCCATAATGTGTGGACGATGGAGAGTATCTTGTTCGTCTGCGGATTGGCGGCCGTGCTGATCGGCTTGGTGATGGTGTTGCCTCACCTGGGCACAACGGCACGGCTGCTGTCGCTGGCGTTGATCGTCCTGGGCATCGTGGCGGCCGGCTTCGGCGGTTGGCGGCATTATCAAAGCGACGGTCCTCACTTGTTTGAGATCCCCGTGCGTCTCGATCCGTATCCCGTATTGGCGACGTATGCCGGCATGTTCTTGGCCGGAGCGATGTTGTTGGCCATCGGCCTGTTCGTCAGCAGTCTGGTCCGCAATCAGATGGTGGCCGCCATCCTCGCCCTGGCGGCCGGTTTGCTGTTCATCGGCGCCGGCTTCTGGCGGCCGGAGCATGCCGGCAGCGAACTGTATCAGCGCTTGTATTTTTTCAGCGTGCCTTTGCACTTCGACCTCGCCTTCACGCGCGGCGTACTCGACACGCGGCCAATCGTCCTCTACGCCAGCACGGCGTTGTTCTGCCTATTCCTCACGGTTCGTAGTTTGGAGGCCCGACGATGGCAGTGACCTCTCGCGCTCCGCGGGCGAACGCTCCCCGCACGGCTCGTCCGCGGCTGTTCTGGTCGCGTCTGCACTTCGCCATCCGTCTGCTCGGTCTGAGCGGCGCTCTCTTGGCCTGCGTCTGCGCCGTACTTGCCGGCGTCCGTCGTGAACTGGATCCGCTGTACGCGGCGGCGAACGTGCGCGAGGCCGCCGATATCGGACTCCAGCTGGCGCGGACTGCCGTGGACGAGCCACGCACGCACTTGGTACTGCTGCTGTTACTGACCGGCGCGGCGGCGGCGCTGCTGGCTCTGCTCATCGAGTCCTTAGTCATCGTGGCGTTCACGGCCACCCGACGCAGCGCGTTCGGCTTCAACGCCCTTGTGCAAGGCGCGTTGGCCGCCGTCCTGCTTATCGGCGTCAACGTCTGGTCGTTCCGCCATTACCAGCGCGTCGATTGCACGCGCGATCGGCAGTACACGCTGCCGGCAAGCGACCGCGACAATCTGGCCCAGCTCGATCCCAAAAGCAAAACGACCGTCATCGTCTATCAACTGCACAAGACGTTCGGCACCCTAACCGGCAAGCCGGATCGCTTCGACTACGCCGCCGAGCGCAAGGTCGTCGAGAAGGTGTTCGATTTGGCCGATCAACTCGCCGAGGTCGGCCCGCAGCTGAATGTCGAAGTGCTTGACGTTGAGGAGGATGGCTACGAGGATCGTCTCGCCGCGCTGACGCGCAACGCGCCGGAATTGCGCAAGGCCATCGACTCGGCCCCGGAAAACAGCCTGTTCTTCTTCGCGCGCGGCGAGGAGGGCCGCGAGAACATTCAGCGGTTGAGCTTCAACGATTTTTATCTGCTGGACAAGACGGCTTCGCAAGAGGCCGATGGCGGACGCCGCAATCTTGTGCTGCTCGCTCAAGGTAGTCAACCGTTCGTTCGCCGCATCCTCAGCCTTGGCGGACGCAAACCGCGCATCGGTATCGCCGTCATCCACGACGTGCTAACGAGTACCGGCGAAGCGGAATGGGGACTTCAGGGATTGCGAAAGGCGCTGGAGGAACACGGCTTCGAGGTGCGCGACATCCTCCTCAAGCGCTGGCCGAATTCCGCGCCGCCGGAGGCGGCTGCGTACACTACGGACGAGAGCGCCCTGGATGATTTGGAACAAGAAGAGCGGCTGCTCAAGGGCGTGGTAGCGGCGCTGACTCAAGAACAGAAGAACATCCGCAAAGCGCTCGACATTTGGCAGAGGGCCGTCAAAGACGTGAAGATCCGCGAGGAGCTGACGCGCCGCTTTGCCGCCCAGCTGCGCGGCAGCAAGATCAGCGCCGAAATGGCCCGCGAACAGGCCGAGGAAGTGGAATACGAGTTGAAATTCAGCGCCGCCGCCGTCGAGCGCGTCCAGGAGCAGTTGAAGGACATCGGCAAGAGAAAGAGCAAGCTGAACGTACCGGCCCTGACCGAGCAGCGGCGCATGACCGATCTCAAGGCCAAGATGGATCTCTTGCTGGCCGATTGCGATATGTTGTTCGTGCCGCGTATGACGCTGCGTAACACTGCTTCGCGCTTTGCCAACATCGCGGCGAGCGTGTATCGCCTGGAGAAATCGCAGGTCGAGTCCATCAAGGATTTTCTCAAAGCCGGCAAACCGCTGTTGGCCTGCCTCGGTCCGAGCAATGAAGATCCAGACGAGCGCAGACCAGAGGCGGGGCGTCCCGAACCATTGGAGACGATGTTGAGCGAGTTGGGCATCAAGCTGGGCAAACAGACGGTGTTGTTCGACGTGGAGATGAAGGCGTTCGCCGACCGCCGCGCGGGCAAGAGCTTCGCCGGCAACACCGTCCGCGTGCCGCCGGTGTTGTTCGATTGGAAGCCGGGCCTGGGGCATCCGCTGGGCTATCCCGTGCTGTCGCCGCGCGAGAACCCGATCCGCCACAGTCTGCGTTTGGCCACGCGCGGCCTGGGCCAAGGGCAAGCATTAGACATCGTTCTGCGTTTGCCTCGGCCGGTTTATTACGAGCCGCCGACCGGCGTCAAGCCGGACTTCGATCCCGATTTCCTGATGAGCGATGCCGACAGTTGGAACGAGGATCAGCCGTTTCCCACGGCCGAATCCATCCCGCAGTTCACGCGGCCCAAGGATAGCGCCGATGCCGCGAAGGCGCTGGCCAACGCCGATCCGTTGGAAGCGCGGCGGCGCGGTCCCTTCCCCATCGGCGTCGCCATCCAAACGGCGCTGCCGGCGTCCTGGTATGCCAGCCCCGCCGATAAGCCGGCCACGGTGCGCTTAGCCGTCATCGGTCAAGGCGGCTTCTTCACCGGCAAGGATCTGCCGCCGGCGCAGGAGAAATTGTTCGTCAACACGCTCAGCTGGCTGCTGGGCCGCGACGATCAACTGCCGCGCGGCGACCGCGTATGGAGCTATCCGCGCGTCAACGACACCATTCCGCCGGATTCGCCGACGGAATATATGTGGCTGTGGGGCGTCCGTCTGGGTCTGCCGGCCTTGTTCTTATATCTGGGTTTGGTAGTGCTGCTATTCCGCCGACTGCGATAACGGAGTCCCCTCTCGTTCCCACGCTCTGCGTGGGAACGCACCGCCGCGACGTTCTGCGTCGCGTGCGTTCCGCTGTCTCACGGGACGCAGAGCGTCCTAACGTGCGTTCCCACGCAGAGCGTGGGAACGAGAACGGATGGGAGATCGATACATGAATATCAAGACCACCGTCACGCTGCTCGTTCTCGTCAGTGCCGGGGTTCTCTTGTGGATCTTCGGCGATCCGCTGCTGTCGCGGCTCAATCCGTCCGCACAGCCGGCGTCCGCGACGGATCACGGCACGCGCAAGTTCCTCGATGACTTACGCGCCGACAAAATCAGGCGCGTCGAAGTGCGGAGAGCGGATGGAGTCCCCATCGTGGAGTTTATGCGCAAGCCCGACGGCGTCTGGAGCCTGCCCGGAAACTGGCCGATCCGCGATGCCGAGGTCAACGCCCTTGTTGATCGCCTCGCCCATTTGCGTTCGCGCTTCCAGCCGCATCCCCTCAACGACAACAACGACCTGGCCGACATGGGGCTTGATAGTCCGGCCGTCACCATCACACTGACCGCCGATGGCGAGGAGCATACGCTGGCCTTCGGCGAAAAGGATGCTGCTTCCCAGGACAATCGCTTCGCGCGCGACACCTATCTGCGCCTGGACAAGCAGCCGGAAGCGCTGCGTCTGCCGCCCGGCCTGATCGCCTTCCTCGACAAACCAAGAGATTACTACCAGCAGCGGCGTTTATTCCAGGGCGAGCGCGTGGCTAAGGAAGGCGGCGATGGCGAAAGGGTCGAGCGCTTGACGGCCCAGAGCGTCCGCGTCTCGGATACGAAATCCAAAGGTACTCATTTCACCCTGGACCATCACGGCAGCGATTGGGAATTGGCCGAGCCGGTGCGCGATCGCGTCGATACGAATACGCGCAATGCGCTGCTTGCTGCCGTGCCCGACATCTGGGCGGAGCAGTTCGTGCCGCCCGGCACGGGCGGTGTCACGCCGTCCTTGTGGAGCGTCCATCTCTATTGGGACGTGGCCTCCGTCGCCACCGATTTGTTCTTCGCCACCCAGGGCGGTCTGCTGGTGCGTTCGGGACTGATCGACCCGGAGCGAACCATTACCGTCAAATACGCCAATGGCGATACCGTTAGTCTTCAAATCGGCGGTGTGTCGGGCCGGCGCATGAAGATGGTGCCCGCGCCGCCGCAGCCCGGCATGCCGCCGGGCATGCCGCAGCGCATGATGCCTCTGCCCGAAGAATATCGCTATGCCAAGCTCCAATACAACGATCAAATTTTCGAGATCAAAGCCGACAAGCTCAAGGACGTGTTCGTCGCTCTGGACGCCTTGCGCGACAGCCGTGTTGCCCGCTTCAACAGCGCCGACGCCCGCCGCGTCGAGATCGAACACGGTGACGAAGACATCGTGCTGGAGAAAGACAAGGGCAATTGGAAACTCACCAAGCCGCTCGACGCCGAGGCGGATACCAGTAAAGTGACGGATCTACTCAGCAAATTGTCCGATCTGCAAGCGCACGACAAGGACATTCTCGACAAAGACGATCCAAAAAAGTTCGGATTCGACAAGCCCGCTGCCGTGGTGAAAGTCACCGTTGAGGAGGAAGTCAAAGGCAGCGAGACCAAGGAGAAGAAGACGCGGACGCTGACGGTGCGCGTCGGCAAACACGACACGGACAAGAAGAAACTGTACGTCATGGCCGACGATTGGCCGCGTATCAACGTCGTGGACGATAGCTTGCAGCCGCTGGTCAACCGCTCCGCCCTAGCCTATCGCGGCAAACAGCTATTCGATTTCAACGCCGCCGACATAGCCCGCATCGACATCGACAACCAGGGCAAGAAGCTCACACTCCAGCACGACAAAAACGCCTGGCGTTTGGCGGCGCCGGCAAAAGCCGAAGCCGATGCCTCCAAGGTCGATCAACTCCTCGCCGATTTGGGGCATCTGGAAGCGGCCGAGTACGTCGAGCAAGCGCCGAAAAAGGACGAACTGCAAACGCGCTACGGACTCGATAAGCCGTCGATGACCGTCCGCATCGAGTTCGCGGATAAGAAGAAAGCGGCGAAGGAATTGCACATCGGCAAGGCGCGTGGCGGCAAGGGCGGCTACTTTGCCCGCGTGGCCGATGCAGGGCCGGTCTTCGCCATCAACGACGAACTGCACAAGCAACTGGAACGCGATTCGCTGAGTTATCGGCCACAAACTTTGTGGCAAATACTGCCGGAGGACATCGACGCGCTGCGCGTCATCAAAGCGGGACAGAAGGAATATGCTCTGACGCGCTCCAAGAGTGCTTGGAAAATCAGCGGCCCCTTTGAGGCCAACGCTCTGGCCGAGACCGTGCAGAAGATGACCGCGGAACTCGGTTCGCCGAAGGTCGAAAACTACAAGACTCACGAAGCGAAGGATCTCGCGGAGTACGGCTTGGACAAGCCGGCGCTGACAATCCACGTCAAGGCGAACCGGCAGCGTCAGCTGCCGGGTATTAAGGAACACACGCTGCTGATCGGCAAGTCGGCGGCGGAAGGCTCGGCGGCGCGCTTCGCCAAGAGGGCCAACGAGCCGGAGATCTTCACGGTCGGCGATGCTCTCGTCCGCGCTGTCGATCACCCAGCTCTCGATCTGCTTGATCGCACTCTGTTGGAAGTCGAACCCGCGAAACTGGAACGTGTGCAAATACGCTCCGATGACAATACGTTGACACTGGAGAAGAAGGGCAAAGGTTGGCAAATGATCGAGTCGCCGGCCGGCAAATTCCCGGTCGATGACGGAGCGGCTTCGCGGCAAGAATCGCTGTGGTCGAACTTGCGGGCCGAGCGCTTCGCCGACTATGGCAAGAGCGTCGATTGGGCCAAGTATGGACTTGACAAACCCTCCGTTCGCGTCACGGTGAAGGCAGACAAAGCGGAGCATGCCCTCGATCTAGGCAAAAATGTCGAGAGCGAGCCGGGGGCGCGTTATGCGCGGATGGACAAAGGCGCGGGCGTGGCCGTGTTGCCTCTGATGACGACGCGCGTGCTGACGCATTCCTACCTCGATTACGTCGCGCACGACATTCTGAAATTCGATGCCTCCGCCGCCATCGCACTGCAGCGGCACATGGGAGAGAACGTCCTCGAAGTTGTCAAGAAGGACGACGGTTGGCAGATGGACAAGCCGGTGAAAGAAAAGGCCGACGATCGAGACATGCGGCAATTGCTCGATCAGCTCAGCCATTTGCGCGCCGCGCGCATCGCCGCCTATCCTCTCGACGATTTGCAGCCGTTCGGACTCGATTCGCCATCAGCTTTGCTGACGATCAAGCTGACCGGCGATCAAAAGCCGGCCGAACACATCATCAAGCTGGGCAAGCCGGCGGGCCAACGCGGCGAACGCTTCGCCCTGGTGGACGACGGCAAAGCGGTGGCTGTGCTGTCGAGTTCGCTGGCCGAACAACTGGCGGGCGATCCCGTGACCTTCCGCGATCACACCATCGCGCACTTCGCCGACGCCGACCGCCTGCAACTGGAGCGCGGCCCGCGCCGCGCCGTTTTCAGCAAGGTCGAGGGTTCGTGGAAGCTGACCGAGCCGCTGCCAGGCGACGCCGAGCAGGACCAGATTAACGAATTTATCGGTAATCTTGGCCGTCTGCGCGCCGATGCACTAGTGGCCGACAAGCCGCAAGCGGAGCAGTTGAAGAAGTACGGACTCGACCGCCCTGAAACGCATTGGCGCGTACAGGCGGGCGATAAGGAAGTGCTGAATTTGCTCGTCGGCAATCGGGAATCGAAGGGCGAACGGCGTTACGCCAAGCTGGCCAAGGGCCAACTCGTGTTCCTACTCGATCCCAGCATGAGCCGGAAGGTGTTCGACGAATATCGATCGCGCACCGTGTGGTCGCCGCCGCTGGACGCGGTGCAGATTGAATCGTTGAACTATCGCTATAGTCGCAATTCCTTTTTGTTGGAGAAGGACGGTTCAACCTGGCAGGCGGTGGCCAAGCCGAATGCCAAGATCGACGCGGCGACTGTCGAGGATACCTTGGCGGCGCTGGCTGGCCTGAAGCTGAGCCGCTATGTCGCGGACAAGGGCGCTAACTTGGCGCTGTTCGGATTGGACAAGCCGGGACTGATTCTCGAAGCGGCGACGCGCTCCGGCAAGCGCGTGCTACACATCGGCAACGTGGAAGGCAACTCCAAGGGCCGCTATGCCCGCATCCCCGACGGCGACCGCGGCGATGTGTTCGTACTCGATGAGGAAACGTGCGCTCGGATTATGCGTGATCTGAACGCTTTTGGTCGGCCGCCGGCACGTTCGACAACGCAACCGGCGGCGCGGTGAAGAAAATTTCATGGGGCCGCGAACCGCCGGCGAGTGCGCACACGAACGAGGGTTGTTGAGGAAGTGATGCTGTTGCCGAAATGGGTGCAGCTGCCTGGAAGTCTACTCGGTCAACCTTTTCTATACCTTCGGTGATCGGCTAAGCTATCACGGAAGCAGCATTTGCCGTACCATAAAACTTCGTCAAGACTTGAGTTGTCGATGCCAGTTAACAGAAGAACGTAACCAAAAAAAGGCCGATGACCGACAGCCTGATCCGGCTTGCCGCCGAACAACAGCGGCAGTTTGACGCAACTACCTTACCGCGCATGAGGAAGGCGCGGGGGCACTTCGGGACCGTTCCGGCCATCGCCGAATTCATGGCTGGGATGTTTGCACAGATCCCGCAGGGCCGGTACGCATCCTTGACCCCGGCGCGGGAGTCGGGACGCTTTCTGCCGCCCTTTGTCAGCGAATCGTGCAGCAGCCTCAGCGCCGTCACCTCGTCTTCGAGTTGTGGGAGAATGATCCGTGCCTCGAACCCCGCCTTCGCGCCACGATGGAGGCATGTCAGAAGGCGCTGAACGATGCGGGGCATGGGATGCAGTTCACCATCCGAACAGGGGACTTCGTACTAGACCATGCCGATCCTTCGCTCTTCGAGGCGGCGTCCACTTCCTCGTTCGATCTGGCGATCATGAACCCGCCCTACTTCAAGGTGCGTAAGGACGCCGAAATCGCTCGGAAGATGAAGCATGTCGTCCACGGCCAGCCGAATATCTACGCTTTCTTCATGGCTGTAGCCGTTGATCTTCTCCGCAACGGCGGCGCGACGGTCGCCCTCACGCCCCGAAGTTACTTCAATGGACCGTACTTCAAGCGCTTCCGCAAATGGTTCTTCGACAGGATGACAGTGCGGCAAATCCATGTGTTCGAGTCGCGCACGGTCGCTTTTCAGGAGGACAAGGTTCTTCAAGAAAACGTGATCTTGTCGGCCGAGAAGGGCGGCAAACCGAAGGAGGTGATCCTCACCTCCAGCCCCGGTCGGGACTTCCAGCGCGTAGATCGGTTTGTTCTACCGTACAAGAGGGTCATCGAGGACTCGTCCGGCGATCATCTCGTTCGCGTGGCGAGCAGCTGGCTCGAACAGCAGATCGTCGAGACGGTGGACCGCTTACCCCATCGTTTTCGGGAACTACCCTTTAAGGTCTCTACCGGGCCTGTGGTAACTTTCCGCTCGCGGGTCTTTCTTCGCCGCGAGCGGTCGGACGAGACCGCGCCGCTGTTGTGGATGCACAATGTTCGGCCGTTCGTGACACAATTCCCGCTCCAAAAATGGCAAGCCCATGCACATCCTCGTCAGCGAAGAGTCAAAGCGGCTTCTCGTGCCCGCCAAGCGGTATGTCCTACTGAAGCGGTTCACGGCCAAGGAAGAGCGGAGGCGGCTGGTGGCTGGCATCGTGGAGACCAAGGATTCCTACTCGCCTTTTCTGGGATTGGAGAATCACTTGAACTACATCTACGGGGCCAGTCAGGAACTTACCAAAGAGGAGGCGCTCGGACTTGCGGCTCTGCTTAACTCCGTGTTGGTTGATCGGTACTTCCGGGCCGTCAGCGGCAACACGCAAGTTAATGCCGCCGAGATTCGGACTATGCCAATTCCTTGTCTGGAGACGATCCGAGAAATCGGACAGGCGGTCGAGAACAATCCCGACCGAAAGTCCGAGAGCATCGAGAGGACCATCGGCAAGGCTTTGAGTCTACCCACGAGTCTGATCGAGGACCTGTGCGAGGCTTTCGGATGAGTAAGCGTGACGATGCAAAGGAGATTCTCAAGAGCCTCGGCCTTCCAAAACCGCAGCAGAACGAGCGCTCCTGCCTGACGCTCTTGGCTCTGGCGGGGTTGTCCGAAGAAGATCCGTGGTCTGCCGACTCGTCGGCCGCTGCATCGGATCTGGGACATCATGGGCTGGATGAAGGAGCAATATGGTAAGGAGTACGCCGCGAACAGTCGGGAAACGATCCGTCGCCAGACCATCCACCAATTCGAGCAGGCCCGTCTGATTAACCGCAACCCCGATGATCCCATCCAGACCGACGAACAGCGGCGAGACACGATACCAACTTACCGAGGACGCCGCAGAAGTTCTTCGTGCGTTCGACACACGCGGCTTCTCGAAGAAGTGCGAGCGCTTTCTGGAGCGTCACGGCAGTCTGACGGAGGTTTATGAGCGGGCACGCAACTTGCTCAAAGTCCCGATCACACTGCCCGATGGCTCCAAGGTCGAGCTTTCTCCTGGCCTTCACAACGAACTCCAGCGACTGATCGTTGAGGAGTTCGCACCCCGCTTCGCGCGGGGTTCCGTAGTTCTCTACTTGGGCGACACCGCCCAGAAGCGGCTTTTGGTCGCCACGGGCATCCTGAACACGCTGAACATCCCGGAGATGAATCACGACAAATTGCCTGACGTTGTTCTGTACGACAAGAGGCGCGAGTGGCTTTTCTTGATTGAAGCCGTGACGACGCATGGGCCGGTATCGCCCAAGCGGCACGGTGAATTAGAGAGTATGCTGAAGGATTGTCCTGCGGGGCGAGCCTATGTGACGGCCTTCATGGACTTCACGGCCTTCAAAAAGTACGCCTCCGAGATCGTGTGGGAATCGGAGGTCTGGATCGCGAAATTCCCGGATCACATGATCCACTTTAACGGTGACAAGTTCTTGGGGCCGTATCCGCCTCGTGAGGAAGACGATGGATAAGCCTCACGGATTCAGCAACAACGATTGGGAAGTGAGGGCTAAAGTGCCCTCGCTCGACTGCGATTCGCGGCTACCCAAAATCACAATCCCAATTCGCGCAGTTGCTTCGCATCCACCGGCGCGGCGCTCCCGTCATCAGATCGCGCGCTTTCTGATTCTTCGGGAAGGCGATGACATCGCGGATGTTCGCCGTGCCGGACAAGATCATGGTCAGTCGATCCAGACCCAGCGCGATGCCGCCGTGCGGCGGAGCGCCGAACTTCAGCGCGTCGAGCAGAAAGCCGAAACGCTGTCGCGCCTGCTCCGGCGACATGCCTAGCACGGCGAACATCCGCGCTTGCACTTCCGGGTTGTGAATACGAATGCTGCCGCCGCCGGCTTCGTAGCCGTTGATGACCAGATCATACGCCTTGGCCCGTACTTTCGCCGGCTCGCTCTCCAGAAGAGGCAGATCCTCATCGCGCGGCGCCGTGAACGGATGGTGATTGGCCGCCCAGCGCTTCTCCTCTTCGTCCCAGATGAATGACGGGAAATCGACGACCCAGGCGGCCTTGAAGTCGCGCCGCGACGCATCGATCAATCCGAGCGTAGCCGCCAGGTGGGTCCGCAATGCGCCAAGAGATCTGACAAACGACATCTTCTTTGTCGGCGACAAGGAGGAGTAGATCGCCGGCTGCGGCGTTCAGCCGCTGACGCAGCATGGGTTGCATGTCGGCCGGCAGAAACTTCTCGATTGGCGACGTAAATTTTTCCGCCTCGACCTTGATCCAGGCCAATCCCTTCGCGCCGAGCCGGCCGACAAATTCCGTCAGTTGATCGAGTCCCTTGCGCGAGAATTTCTCCGCGCCGCCGGAGACGTTCAGACCGCGGACCTTGCCTCCAGAGGAAAAGACATCTTGAAAGACCTTAAATGTAGTTTTATCGGCCAGGTCGCTCAACTCGGCGATTTCCAGGCCGAAGCGCAAGTCCGGCTTATCGCTGCCGTACTTGAGCATAACCTCTTCGTAGGACAGGCGCGGCAAGGGCAGGGGGATCGTCACGCCGATGCACTTGTGGAAAATCTCCGCGATCAGTCCCTCCGTGAGAGTCAATACGTCGTCCTGCTCGACGAATGACATCTCCAGATCGAGTTGCGTGAACTCCGGTTGGCGGTCGGCACGCAAGTCTTCATCGCGCAGACAGCGAGCAATCTGGAAATACTTATCGTAGCCAGCGACCATGAGGAGTTGCTTGTACAGCTGCGGCGACTGCGGCAGGGCGTACCAGTATGGCCGGCCTGATTTCTCATCCCGCGAAACACGACTGGGGACGAGATAATCGCGCGCTCCCTCCGGTGTGCTGCGGCCTAACAGTGGCGTCTCCACTTCGAGAAAACCCTGAGCCTCCAGATAATCGCGGATGACCTTGTTGAGCAGATGGCGCAGGCGGAGGGTGCGCTGAAGAGTCGGCCGGCGCAGATCGAGAAAGCGATACTGCAAACGCAGATCCTCGCCGGCCAATTCGGGATCGCCCAAGCCGCTTTCCAGCGGCACCGACATGACCTCGAACGGCGGCGGCGGACAGCGGTTGAGAATGTACAGTTTCTCGGCTACCACTTCGATGTCGCCGGTCGCCAACTTCGGATTGTGCTTGTTCGGCAGGCGTTCTCGAACCTGGCCGTGTACGGACAACACCCATTCGTTACGGACATCCTGAGCGGCGGCGAACAGGTCGGCGCGATCAGACTCGAAAACCACCTGCGTCAAACCGTAGCGATCGCGCAGATCGACGAAAATCTGATCGTTGTAGGCGCGATAGGTGTTGACCCAGCCGTTGAGTACGACCGTCTGGCCGATGTGCGCGGGACGCAATTCGCCGCAGGTATGGGTTCGCCGCCACTCCGTCATGTGCTTGGTCCTTGTTTCCGCATGGCTCGATGTCTCCGCCGCTCGCGGTGAGCGCGAAGATACCTAGAATTATAGGGAAATGCGCCCGGCTCAATGAAGATTTCTAAGATGGTATCAACGGCCCTCGTTTCCAGGCAGAGCCTGGGAACGAGGGTGTTGTTGACTTTTGAAGCGAGGAGCAATCATGAGCAAGTTGACGGGCAAAACCGTCCTGGTGACGGGCGGCGGCAGCGGCATCGGTTTGGCGGCGGCGCGCCTTCTTCTGGACGAGGGGGCCAGTGTCGCCATTACTGGACGCAACGAAGAGAAACTTCGCCGCGCCGCCGAGCAACTCAATGCCGGCGAACGTCTGATGTATCGCCCCGCCGATGTCGCCGATCCGGCACAGGTCGATGGACTCGTGCAAGAGATCGGCCGCCGGCTGGGCCGCATCGACATTCTGGTCAACAACGCGGGACTGAACATCAAGGAACGCACGTTCCGCGAACTGACGCCGGAGAATTGGCATCTGTTATTGGGAGCGAACCTGCACGGCGCCTATTACTGCATCCGAGCAGTGCTGCCATCGATGCGCGAACGGGGCGACGGCCTCATCATCAACATCAATTCGATTTCCGGCAAGCGCTCGAACCCATTAGGCGGCCTCGGCTACAACGCGGCAAAACATGCTCTGCGCGGCTTGGCGCTCGGATTGGCGGCGGAGGAGAAAGACAACGGCATCCGCGTATGCAGCATCTATCCGGGCGAAGTGAACACGCCGATTCTGGAGGCGCGGCCGGTGCCGGTCGGCGAAGAGCGCCGCCGCGTCATGCTGCAAGCAGAGGACGTAGCGGCGGCGGTGCTGTTCATCGCCACGATGCCGCCGCGCGCAGCATTCCCGAATTGGTCATCACGCCGGCCAATGCGATGTATGTCTGAGATGCTACCGAAGCGCGACCGTGAGGGAGGGGTTGATCGTCCCGCTCGCTCACGGTCGCGGCTCGGGAAAAATTGGGTCGTTATCATTTTGCCGGGATTTTGCTTGCTCAAGCGCGATTGCGGTAGTTAAGCTGTGGACAGAATAAGACCAACGCGATGCGGATGCCAGCGGGTTGATGAAGTCACAGCGGCGGATTCATCGCAGGCAATCGTACCATAAGGGGGTGGGAGATGTCTCGGAGATGGTCTCTTCTGGGTTTTTTATCGATTATCTGTCTCTGCTATGGTGGATGGCTGCTTGCTCGGAATCCCCCGGATCGCTCTGCGAAATCCGGAAATCAGACAGCGATTTACTCCTTGTGCCAATCGAGCAACGGCGATCTGCTGTTCGACTCGCAACAGGGGAAAACCTGGGTACTCCGCAAATTAGAGAATGGCGATCCTGTTTGGCTTCCGATTCCGAGAATCGATTCGGAAAAAGAGGCAGCAAAGCTGTGGCGAAAAAGTGCCGACTATGCTGCCAAAGTTAACAAAAAGGAACAGTCATTACCAATCAATAAGATTTCGGAAGAATCACCGTCAATCGATAAGATGCTGAGAGACAGGGGATATGTTGAGATTGCTCTTAACCGAGTTAGGACGGGTTATTTTGGGATCGATTTGCGGATTGAGGGGAAAAAGGCGTTTCTGCTCGTTGACACCGGCGCTCCCGCCACGGCGCTCGATAGAGAGCGCGTTAAGCATTTGCAACTCAAATGGCAGCCTTGGGAAAATGACGACGGCAAAGAGAAGGCCAAAGGAAAAGGTAAAGAGAAGGCGGCCCAGGCTTATGAGAATTTTTATTGTGAAATTAGTAAACTGGAATTAGGAGGGATCGATACGGGGCATCTTGCGCTCTGGAGCCACGATCTATCGGATCTAAATAAGCGGCTCAAATTATATTTAGATCCGCAATTCGATGGCGTTCTCGGTTCGGATGTTCTGACCAAATTTAACGCGATAATTGATTTTTCCACGTCGAAGCTATATCTGCACCCTCCGGGTTCACAAGAGCGGAAACAAGGTAAATGAAAGGCGTTGTCCGCCGTTGATATCGTTTCTCCGTCACGATCGCGGCTCGGCCGGCGTGATGGATGCCGGCAACGGCGGGCCGCCGGCGTACAAACGCACGTCCACGCGCTGCGCTTTCGATAAATCGATGCCCTCGTGGGTCAAATCGAACTCCAAGCGCGGCTCCTCGCTCAACTGCAATGGCAGCCGTACCGTGAACGTGCTGCCGCGGCCTAGCTCGCTTTGCAGCGATACCTCGCCGCCCAGCAGTTTCGATAACTCGCGGACGATGGACAGACCCAGCCCTGTGCCGGCGTGTTGGCGCGTCAGCGGATTGCCGGCTTGACGAAACTTCTCGAAAATCGTTTCCTGCTCTTCCGGCGCGATGCCGACGCCGGTGTCGCTGACGGTCAGCACGATGTAGCCGCCGCCGCTCCAGCGCAACGAGGAAGCAGTTCCCGAAGGGGCCGCCCCCAGCAAATCGACCTCGGCTTTGAGCTGCACTCGGCCGCCTTCCGGCGTGAACTTGATGGCGTTGGAGAGCAGATTCGACAAAATCTGCTGGAACTTCACCACGTCCTGACGCAACAGAGGAATGTCTGGCGCTAACGCGGCGCGCAGGTCGATGTTCTTCTTCTCGGCCAACGGGCGAAACATCGCCAGCATCCCATCGCATACGTCGTAAATGCGGAACTCGACGAGACGCACCTGCATCTTGCCGGCCTCGATCTTGGCCAAGTCGAGAATGTCGTTGATGAGGTTCAACAGCTGCTGGCCGCTCGATTGGATATTGGCGACCCAGCGTGTCTGTTTTTCACTCAGTCCACTGCTCGACAACATCACTTCGCTGAAGCCAAGAATGGAGTTGAGCGGCGTGCGCAGTTCGTGGCTCATGGTGGCCAAAAAGTCGCTTTTGAGACGGTTCGATTCATAGAGTGCCATGTTGGCCTGGGCCAATTCATCGACCTTGCGGTCGAGGTCGGCGTTGACCTTGCGCAGACGGTCTTGCATGCTGACCAGATTGCGGAGCATGCGGTTAAAAGCATGGCTGAGATCCTCGAATTCGTCACCGGTTTGAATCTCGCTGCGCACATTTAGTTCGCCGGCGCTGATGGCGTCGCTGACTTCCTTCAAATGTTTGACCGGCTTGACGATGACGTAGCGGACGATGCCATAGCTGACGAACATGATGGCAAAGGTGGTGCCGAAGGCGATGGAAATGAGAATGGCGCGGTTGGTGTGAAAGCCGGCTTCGATGGGCTGCGTGTCCACGTCGATCTTGATGACGGCCAACAGATCGCCCTCGCGCAACTCGGCGTTATGTTGGCGATGACAACTCACGCACGACGCGGTAGTGCGAACGGCACCGTAGTAGTAATTGTGCTTGCTCGACAGATCCAGGTAGTTATCCTCGTATTTATCCGGATTGTTCTGGAAATCCTTGATCCTTTGCAGAGTAATAGGATCTGGAATATCTTTTGAGCGGGTGGCGTTGGGTTTGAAAATCTGCCAGTGGAGCGAGAAGGGCAGGGGCCATTCGCGTTCCCAGTGACTGCGGAACTCGCTCATGGCCTCTTCGAGCGCTTGCGTTTGGGCGGCGCGATCGTTGTCAGGCGGCTCGCCGGGTTGGCAGGTCAGGGCCAACTGCCGATAGACGATCTCGTTGACGGTGAGGCGGCAAGCGGTCTTGATCTGATCGTAGGCCAGCGATTCGGTCTGCCAAGCGTACCACCAGAAACTGCCGGTCAACAGCAGCACAATGAAGAAACCGAACAAAAATCGGCATTTGCGTTCCAGGCGGTACTCGCCGAGCAGACGTTTGAAAGCGCGATACGACATACAACCCTCGGCGTTCCCCTAAAGATTATCACCAGGGAACACACGGAAAACACGGAAAAAAGACAAAAAAGAGGAAAAATCCGATCTAGTAACGCCCTGGCTCAACTGGTACTTTTCTTCTTCTTTTGTCTTTTTTCCGTGTGTTCGGTGTGTTCCGTGGTGATCCTCCTTTGGCATGTGGGACAAAAGTGCGACGAGCGGCCGGCTAGGCGGAGACATTCGATGGCGGCGCCGCAGCGCGGACACGGTTCGCCGGTTCGGCCGTAGACGCGAAACTCATTTTGATATTCTCCCCGCAAGCCGGAGCCGCCGACATAATCGCGGATGCTCGAACCGCGCCGCTCGATGGCGCGGCGCAACACCTCGGCCACGGCGCGGCGCAGACGGTCGCAATCGGCGTCGTCGAGATGGCAGGCGAGGCGGCTCGGATGCAGCCGTGCCTGGAACAGCGATTCATCCGCGTAGATGTTGCCGATGCCGGCCGCTACACTCTGATCGAGCAGAACCGCTTTGAGGCAGCGCTTCGTCGCTCGCAAACAGTCTCGCCAATATTTCGCCGACAGATCGAACGGCTCCGGTCCTAGGCCCGAAGCGACGAAAAAATCTTCCAGCGCCTGCCGTGCGGGGAAGAGCCTGACGCTGCCGAATCGGCGGATGTCGCGGAAACGCAATTGCCGTTCGCCGTCGTCCAGAGAGAAAATCAAATGGGTGTGATCGGCGAGAGGCGTCGCGGCCGGCGCCACGGTCAATTGGCCGGTCATGCCCAAATGAAAAACGAGAAGCTTATCGTTTTCGAGCGCGACGACGATCCACTTGCCGCGCCGCTCGACGCCGAACACGTGCCGGCCGGCCACGGCGGCGTTCCAGGCCGGACGCCAAGGCGTGCGCAACGAATGGCGACTCGTCCGCCGCACCTCCGAAAGGAGACGACCGGCCAAGCAGGGCCGCAGATCGCGGACGACCGTTTCGACTTCCGGCAATTCGGGCACGATTCACCTCATCCTTGGTTTTCTCGCTAAGATTATAAGGCATGGAGCGATGGCGTACCACATCGGTTCGGCGATCGAGGGCGCGGACGCGATCCCGTTCGCCCATACAGCGAGGTGAAGCATGGCCGACAGCCTGGAGAGCCGCACGCGCGGCGAGGAAGTACGGTTGGAGTCGCGCAAGGTCGTCACCGCGTCGCCGGAGAACAGCGAAACGCCGCTGGAGAGCATTCACGGGTGGGTGACGCCTAATAAACTCTTTTTTGTCCGCAACCACTTCGAGCCGCCCGCGATTGATCTGGCGTCATGGCGTCTGCGCGTTGAGGGGTGCGTGGAGCGCACCGCCGTATGGACATGGGAGCAACTGCTGGCGCTGCCGCAGCGCAGCGTATTTGCCACAGTCGAATGCGCCGGCAATGGCCGATCTTTCCTGCAACAGAAGGCCGCCGGTGTGCAGTGGGTCGCCGGCGCCCTCGGCCATGCTGAGTGGATTGGCGTGCCGCTGGCTCGCGTGCTGGAGCAAGCCGGCGTTCGGCCCAACGCGGTGGAAGTGCTGTTCGAGGGCTGCGATCGAGGCAGCGAAGCCGACCACCCCGAACCGATGTCCTTCGCGCGTAGTCTGCCGTTGGCCAAGGCGCTGCACCGCGATACGCTGCTGGTCACGCGCATGAACGGCGAACTGCTCAGCGCCAGCCACGGTTTTCCGCTGCGGCTGTTCGTGCCCGGTTGGTATGGCGTCGCCTCGGTGAAATGGCTGCGCCGCATCGAAGTACTCGACCGTCCTTTCCGCGGCTACTTCCAAAGCGTCAAATACACCGTGCAGCGTCCGACGCCGAATGGACTGGAAACGGTTGTAGTGGGTCCGATCGCCGTCAAATCGGAGTTGATCCGTCCGGCGGCGGGGACGGAGTTGGGAGTCGGCACCAATCGCTTGTTTGGCGTCGCCTGGGCCGGCGAAGAGGCGGTGGGGCGCGTCGAGGTCAGCACCGACGGCGGCCAGACGTGGAACGCCGCCGAACTGCTCGGTCCACGGACACCGTATTGTTGGACGCCGTGGGAGTATCTGTGGGAGGCCGCCGAAGCCGGCGAGTATGCGCTGTTGACGCGCGCCGTCTCCGAAAGCGGCCGCGTCCAGCCGATGCAGCACGATCCGCTGCACGGCGGTTATCTGATCCATCACAGCCGTCCCATCCCCGTGATCGTGCGAGCGGGAATGCCCGCCCAGGGCCAACGCGGCGACGTGGAGACGCTGCTGTACGACATGAATGCCTACGCCGAGGAGAACATGCGCCATCCCCTCGACATCGAACTGGAGTTCGCCGCCGGCGGCGGCATTTAGAACCACTAACAGCATGGCGAGCGGGAGCGTCAGCCCCCTGATTCCGCGAAGAATCAGGGGGTTGAAGCCCCCGCTCGCCATGCTGTTAGTGGATCTTAATGGTTGAACACGAATTCGTTGGTATTTATCAGCGCCCACATCGTATCGAAAAAGGCCGACGCTCGATCCTTGCTGTGCGCTCGATGGTCGGCGAACCGCGCCCGTTCCTTCGGCGTGGGCAGCCGGCAGATCGTGGCCAGGAACAACTCGTCGAGTGCTTGGTTGTCGTCCTTCTCCTTGGCGAGCAATTGGCGGAGGCGTCCGCGCGGCGATTGCAGTTTTTGCTGGATCGAGGGATCGGCCATGAGATAGAGCTTCTGCGGCAAACCCGGTTCCATAGCCCGTTCGCAATCGCAAGCCGTCGTCCGCGGCGGCCGGCCGAAGATGCGGAACGCATAGTTGACCGAGGCGTTCCGCGCTCGACTGGCGCCGATCTCGATGGCGCGACTGCCCGGCGGCATGTCCGGGCCGAAATCCTCTTTCGCACCCAGCGCCGCATTGAGGACATCAACCATCACTTCCGCCATCATCGGCCGAATGTTGCCGTGCGAGTAATTCGTGCGATCGAAACGGTTCGTCTCGTTGGGAACCGAGGTCAACTGATAGGTCCGCGACAGTAGGATTTTGCGCTCCAGTTCGCGGATGTTGTATTCGCTGTCGAGGAAATCTTTCGCCAGCGCATCGAGCAAGGCCTCGTTGGAGGACGGATTGGCCAGCGAGAAATCGTCCACCGGATGCACGATGCCGGTGCCGAAATAATGGCCCCAGACGCGATTGACGAAGCTGCGGGCGAAAAATGGATTGTCCGCCGCGCGCATCCACTCGAACAAAGTTTGACGTGGATCTTTGCCGTCCTCGAAAGTTAGGACGGGACCGCCGAGCGCGCGGTCCGGCAGCGGCTTGTTCGTGTCGGGATCGGACAGAGGCCGATTGGCCGTGCCGCTGTTGACGAAGTACACCTCGCGCAGCGGAGCCAAGGGCGGAATCTTTTTGTCGCCCTTGGTCTTTTTTCGCTCCTCGTTTTCGACGCGGAACAGCTTCCGCGATTCCGGCGAAACGGCGAACGATACGCGCGCGAAGATGTTGGCGTAGGCGCGATAGTCGGATTGCGTCCAGCGGTCGAAGGGGTGTTTATGGCACTGAGCGCATTCCAGACGCACGCCGAGAAACGCCGCCGCCGTCTTCTCACCCCATTGCTCGATCGGCACGCGCTGTTGGCGACGCCAGAACAAATCGAGACTGGATCGCTTGGCATAAGCCTTGTTGAAACCGCGGTCGATGGATTCCGTCTCCTTGACCTGTTTGACGTAGTCCTCCGAACTGAGTCCGTCGCGGCTGGTGGCGCACAGCACGCCGCGCACAATGTCATCGTAGGGGACATTCTCGGCGAGGCGTTTGCGGAACCAGTCGTGCCACATCTGGCTGAGGCGGTTTTTGCGCGGCGGCGGATTTTCCAGGGCGTCGGTGTTGTTGCCGGTGATGTCGCAAAACTTGGTGGCCCACAGGGCGGCGTGCATCGGATGTGCCAGCAATTCATCGATCTTGCGGGCGCGTTTGTCGGGCCGAGGATCGGCGAGGAAGTCGCGCACTTCTTTCGGCGTCGGCAGTATGCCGATGGTATCGATGCAGACGCGGCGGAGAAATTCGGCCTCGCCGGACAGTTCGGATGGCACGATGTTGAGTCGCCGCAACTTGGCGAAGACCGCGCGATCGATGAAATTGGTTGCTGGCGCGTCGGGATAGTGAAATCCCCCTTTCGCCTCGAACGGCACCAGAACGCGCAGCGGCACGACGTTGCCGCGATACGAAATGATGACGGCGGTGTCGCCGGGCCGCACGGCCCGCAGCCGGCCCAGCGCCGCCGCCTCCACGACGGCCTCATCGTTGGTGCGGAAGTCGCACAGCGAGGTAATCGTTTCCGTCGTGCCATCGGCGAACGTCGCTTTCACCTGCACTTGTCCGATTTGCCCCGGCTTCTCAAAGGCATATTCGCTGGGGGTTAAGACGATTTTGACGACCGTGCCGCTGTCCGGCCGGCGGCGTGCGCCGTCGGCGATCCAGCTGCGCAGCAGCTGATACGCCCAGGAATCGCGGCCAAAGCGTGTTTGTCCTTCGTGCGGCACACGGCCTGTCGCCTTGAGCAGCAGCAAACTGTTGTCCGGGTCGGCGCGGTTCAGACGCCGGCCTTCGACCTCGCGCGTTAGCGCCAGATAATCCTTGGCCGGATCGTAGCCGAACAGCGAAAGACGGAATCCGCCTTTGCCTTGAAAAGCACCGTGACAGGAGCCGGAATTGCAGCCCATGCGGCCGAACACGCCCATGACGTGGCGCTCGAAATCGACTTTTTCGACGCGCTCGCTGCCCGGCAGCGTCACGGCGGCGCGGACGCTGGGAACGGAGCAAACGGCCAGCGCGACGAGGGCGAAGCAGGAGCCGAAACGGCTGAAGCGGACAGCGTGCATTCGGCGATCCTCCACGGAGCCGAACTCCTCCCGGCGAAAGGAAGAGAGCGTCAGGAAGGTTTAGGTAGGCGGGCAGGTAGGCGAACCGCGTGCGGTGCGGCGTACATGAAACCACTCTCTAATCTGAAAGTATCGGCCCAAGCGAGAGATTGCAAGAAATTTTCGGCGCTGAAACGAATCGCCCGTTTAGCCGCGAGTTGTAGGCGAGCGCGTCCGCGCTCGCCTACAGCTCGCGGCTAAACGATGTAAGTCCGCCGCGTTAATTGGACTCGGCGACCTCGATGACGAGGCAGGAAATGTTGTCTTTCGAGCCGGAATCCAGAGCCAACTGACCCAGACCGTCGGCGCATTCCTGCACGTTTTCTTTTTGCTCGATGAAATCGAGCAACTGTTCGTCGGAAACGACGCCGCTCAGTCCATCGGTGCAGAGCAGAAAACGATCGCCGGTCTGGATCTGCACGGCTTTGACTTCCGGTCCTTCGCCGACTTCCGGCGAACCGAGGTACTTCCACAGCACGTTGCGATAGCGATGCGTCCGCGCTTCGGCGGCGGAAATGGTCTTGGCCTCGACCAGCGCTTGCGCGATGGAATGATCGATAGTCAGCTGTTCGATCTTCTTGGCGCGGATTTGGTAAGCTCGGCTGTCGCCCATGCCGCTGACGTAGAGGATCGAACTACCCTTGCGCCACACCGACACCACGATGGTCGTGCCCATGTTTTTGAGTTCGCGGTCCAGAGCGGCCATGGCCATGATTTCCTCGTTGGCCTGGACGATGGAGCGGCGGATGATGGTTTTGGTTTCGTCGTTGCTGACGGCGCCGCTGAGGTATTTTTTCAGTTCGCGCGGCACGATTTCGATGGCCCGTTTGCTGGCGACTTCGCCGGCGGCTTGTCCGCCCATGCCGTCGGCCACCAGACACGCGGTCATGTCCGGGAAGACTTTGACGTCGATGGAATCTTCGTTGTTCTCGCGGTAGTTGCCCAGCAATGTGCATTTGCCGATATTCAACGCCAACGCCATGGCCACCTCGTCTTGCCGCCGAAAGGATGGCGCCAATTTTCTTGCGCCGAGTGAACTATCTTCCTAACTATACGCTTACCTTTCCGAAGGAGCAACTGATTCGGCGCTGCTGGCACTTGCCGCCGCCCGGCGGTATAATCATCCTCCGGAATCTTCGGAATGCTCGGCACGTTGCCGCTTGCTGGCGGGCCGAGATCGATTACACTATTGCTACGCCGAACCGCCGCGTGCCTCGCGCCGGCCGTTTCCATTTGTCCGTGCGATTCGCCAGGAATCAGGGAGAAGACCAGCTATGCCGAGCCCCTTTCCCGGTATGGACCCTTACCTCGAAGACGAGGCGTTATGGCCGGTGTTCCATCACCAGCTGATCGTCGCTTTGCATCACATTCTCAAGCCCGGCTTGGTCGATCGCTACCATGCCCGCGTCAACCAGCGCCATTACGTCACCGAGCAAGCGTTGTTCACGTCCGTGGTGCGCGAGGAGCATCACGAGGACTACATCGAGATCCGCCAGCGCTCCGATGGCCGGCTCATCACCGTCGTTGATGCGGTCGGGCCGATCAACAAGCTGAATCCGGCCGGCCGCGCCGCCTACCTCGCCAAGCGCTGCGAAGGCAAGAGCGCCAACGCCAACCTCGTCGAGCTGGATCTGGTGCTGCAAGGCCAACCGACGTTGGAGTATTCGCGCGACGGCCTGCCCGATTGGGACTACGCCGTCACCGTGACGCGTTCGACGCAGCCAGAGCGCTATGAGATTTACACGACGACGTTGCAGAAGAAGCTGCCGCGTTTTCGTCTGCCGCTGGCCGCCGACGACCGCGATACCGTACTCGATCTGCACACGGCGTTCACGCGCTGCTACGATCAGGGCGGTTTCGCGGCCAAGATCGATTACCGAAAAGATCCAAGTACGCCGCTAAACAGCGAAGATCGCCAGTGGTTGCAGGAAGTACTCAAGCAGCAGAAATTGCGCTGAAAATAACGCCCCGGCCATTCGGCCATCCTTTCCTTGGAGGAACCGTCCCATGACCCGCACCGCGTTTGGTTTGCTGGCATTGCTGGCGCTGTTGCCGGTGCTGTCGGCACGAGACAAAGCCGAGACGCCGACTCCCGCTCAGCAGTATCAGGCGCTGGTCAAGGAGTTTCAGACGGCGGGGATGGAATTCCGAAAGGCTCTGGCCGCCGCCAAGACGCGGGCAGACGTGCAGAAAGCTATCGAGGAGAA
Organism: uncultured Planctomycetota bacterium; assembly: GCA_963835245.1. Taxonomy (GTDB): domain Bacteria; phylum Planctomycetota; class Planctomycetia; order Gemmatales; family Gemmataceae; genus JAJPHU01. The sequence goes on along the minus strand of CAWIEZ010000004.1, from coordinate 1,603,304 downwards.
AAGCCCGCGGCCGGACAAATTCGCTCCGCGCTTCCTGGAACTGGCCGAGAATAATCCCGAAGACCTCGCCGCCGTGGACGCGCTGGGTTGGATCATTTCGTACGCAAGCTCAAAAAAAAGCGATCTGCCAAATACCAAAGAAAAAGCCCTGAAAACTTTGCTCCGCGATCACGTCCAGGGCGAAAAAATAGTCCGTGTGTGTTCGAGACTGCGTTACGCTCAGAGCGTCGAGAGCCAGCAACTGATGCGCGCGGTCCTGGAAAAGAACACGCATCGCTCCGCAAAAGCGCTCGCCTGTGTCGTCCTGGCGCAGCAAGCCGAGACCCGTCTGAGCCAGGCGCGGTGCTTGCAGGAACGCCCCAACCTAGCTAAACAGTACGAAGCGCGTTGGGACAAGGAAACCGTCGAAGCTCTCGCTAAGGCAGACCTCAACAAGCTGAGCAAGGAAGCGGAAACCCTCTACGAGCGGATCGTCAAAGAATTTGCCGATGTGGCCGATCCGCTCGGCGGCACGCTGGGAAAAATGGCCGAGCGGAAGTTGGAAGAATTGCGCCATCCGATCCTCGTCGGCAAGCCGGTGCCGGAAATCGACGGCGAGGACATCGACGGCAAGCATTTCAAGCTCAGCGATTATCGCGGCAAGGTGGTGTTGCTCGATTTCTGGGGGAACTGGTGACCGCCGTGCCGGGCTATGTATCCCCACGAGCGGTCGCTCGTGAAACGACTGGAAGGAAAACCGTTTGCCCTCCTCGGCGTCAATAACGATGAGGATCGGGCCAAACTCAAGAAGGTGATAGGCACGGAGAAAATCACTTGGCGTTCCTTCTGGGACGGCGGCAGCAGGTTTGGCCCCATAACCCAGCGCTGGGATGTCAATGGCTGGCCGGCGCTTTTCCTCATCGACGCTAAGGGTATCCTCCGTTACAAGCACGTCGGCTCTCCGGGTGAAAAAGCGCTCGATGAAGAGCTGGATAAACTGATCGCCGAAGCCGAGAAAACGGCGGCGAAGTGATTCCGCGCGGCGAGCGGGGTCGCGTTAGCGCCCCGAGTACGTCTTCTCGGGGTGCTAACGCGACCCCGCTCGCCATCCCCTCTCTTTGGAGGAACTGTTCCATGATTCGCACCACGTTCGGTTTGCTGGCGTTGCTGGCACTGTTGCCGGCACTCCAGGCGCGGGACAAGCCCGAGACATCGACTCCGGTCCAGCAGTACCAGGTGCTGTTAAAGGAGGAAGAGACAGCGGAACGGAAGTTCGAGAAGGCTCTCAAGGAAGCCAAGACTCCGCAAGAGCAGCAGAAAGTGTTCCAGGAAGCGATTACTCAGCTGTCCAAATATTACCCACGCTTCCTGGCCCTGGCCGAGAATAATCCCAAAGCGCCCGCCGCCGTAGACGCGCTGAATCTGGGTCATCTCGCACAACCGCGTCCCCAAATACGATCCGCAAAGCCCACGAACGAAAGCCCTGAAAATCTTGCTCCGCGATCACGTCCAGAACGAGAGAATGGCGACCGTGTGCCAGAGAGAGAACTGGGTAACTTTCTATTCCGAGGCGGAGGAGTGCCGGCAACTGCTTCACGCTGTCCTGGAGAAGAATCCGCATCGCTCCGCGAAGGCGCAAGCCTGCCTCACCCTGGCAAAGCAATCCGAGAACCGTCTGCGCCTGGCGAAGCAGTTCAAGGATCAACCCAAGATGACTAAGCGCTACGAATCGTCGGTGGGCAAAGAGGCCGTCGAAGCGCTGGTCAAGGCAGACCCGGACAAACTGAGCAAAGAAGTGGAGAAATACTACGAGCGGATCGTCAAGGATTTCGCCAACGTGACCGATCCGCGCGGAAGCAAGCTGGGCAAAATGGCCGAGGAGAGATTGGAAGTGCTGCGCCATCCAATCCTCGTTGGAAAACCGGTACCCGAAATCGAGGGCGAAGATATCGATGGCGCCAAATTCAAGCTCAGCGATTATCGCGGCAAGGTGGTGTTGCTCGATTTCTGGGGGAATTGGTGACCGCCGTGCCGAGCCATGTACTCGCACGAGCGGTCGCTCGTCAAACGACTCGAAGGCAAGCCATTCGTCCTCATTGGCGTCAACAGCGATCGGGATCGCGCCGAACTCAAGAAGGTGATGGACAAGGAAAAAATCACCTGGCGTTCTTTCTGGAACGGCGGCAGCACGCAAGGCCCCATTTCGGATCGCTGGGATCTTGAAGGCTGGCCGACGCTTTTCCTCATCGACGCCAAGGGCGTCCTCCGTTACAAGCACGTCGGCTCTCCGGGCGAAAAAGCTCTCGATGAAGAGTTGGATAAACTGATCGCGGACGCCGAGAAAACAATGGAGAAGTGATTCCGTGCGGCGAGGGGGATCGCGGAAGCGTTTCCCCTCGTCGCGTCTCAAACGATATGTGTAGTTCATGCAGGATGGTCGAGGATCGTCTTCTGGATGCGCTGGAGTAAGATCGGATCGCCGAAGAGCACGAGTAGCCCGATCCGCATACCATACTTGTCCCAGTATTGGAGCTGGTCCTCCGCCGTATCGTTCCATTCCGCCATCTTTTCGCAATAGACGATTCCCTGCCAACGATGGGCGTATTTGGCTTCGGAAACGCGCAGCAGCTTCGCGAGTTGTTCGCGGAAATATGGGCGGGTGCATATCCATACTCCATCCTCTAGGCCATTGGGCTGAGGAAGCACATAGAGTTCTGGCGCGGCCTGGGACAGCACTTTCGTTAACTCCGTGAGCGTGCGCGGCACCGCGGCCGGCGGACGCAGCAACCGACAGGTCAACGGCACCGCCGCAAACGATACGACGAAGAGGCTAGCCACGATCCGCAGCGCCAACGGCTTCCGAGCGGGCATGTCACTCTCCTTCTTCAGGAACCAGTTTCAGTTGGAACGCCCTTAGTGCAGGGGAGGGTTGAAAAGGTACTTAAAAACCCGGTTGTGTAGGAATTAAATACCTCTTTTACGCTCCGCTGTATTCAGATTACTTCTTCGACTTCTCCGGCAGCTGATCCGTCGTCACGTCTGCTACGTGCAGATCGCCGTACACTGCGCGATACTTTTCGGTCTTGTCCGGGCGATACCAGAAAATAATCTTGTCGCGGTCGCCGAGCTTCACGCCATCGGGCTTGTAACCCTGATTTTTCTGCTTACGCAGGGACATCTCGACCTGGATGGCCTGTTGCATGAATTGCACGAACTCCGGCTCGGGCATCCCCTTGGGCTTCTCCTTGCCCCAGCGCTTGTTGATGTAAGTCTGCCAGTCGGAGTTTGAGATGCTCAGACTTTTTGGAAACTTGCCGTCAAACGTGCCAGCATAGGCCCGCAACAGCTGCACCACGTCTTCCTCGAGCTTGGCTTCCTTCAACTCCATCTTGCGGAGCTTATAATCTTCCGGCGGTTTAAGGAGGAAGAGAGCGTCGTCGGCTTTCGCGTCGAGTTGAAAGTCGCTAAGTGTGGCGAGCATCTCCTGGTTCCCAATGGGGACCGGCATATCGATTTGGACAGGCATGCGGCTCTTGGGATCGCCCCAGACAGTAATCTGGAACCCCTCCTCCTCAACTCGGAATCCCTCGGTCTCAGTTTCGCCAATCCGCTTCTTACCCGCCGATTCCCCTTTCTTGTCCGTCAGCTTTCGCAGCCAGTCGATCATCTTGAAGACGTTTTCATGCGCGTCTTTCTGGGCGTCCTTGTTCTTTTTGTGATCGATGAGCATAGCCGTCTTGGTCTTCGAGTCGAGAAGCAGCGTTTGGTTCTGCCTCTCATCGGTGATGCCTATTTCGCCGGCTCCCTCGAAGCGCATCCGGCCCGGCTCCTTGAAGAACAGCTTGATTATTTTCGCTGGCTCCTTCTGCTTCGCACCTGTGATGGAAACCTGACAAGTGATGGTACGAGCGTCGCGGAGTTTCGCGGCGATCTCCGCGAAGGCTAGGGGAGGATGCGGCGGCAGAATGCCGATGAAGCAGATGGCGACGCCAGCGGCCAGTAGGCCGGCGGCAGCAATTTTCCAGGCGTATTGCATGGTCTTTCTCCTGTAAAAGGGGAGGGTTTTCGCTTCGGCCGCCGCACGGAGGGCGGCCCAAGTACGAGCGATGGTTTCATCCGACGGCCCCTCCGGCACGGAAGTTCGGCGGAGGGCGTCAGCGGCACGATCGAGCGGATCGTCGGGCGGGGGGGAAGGAGGAATGTTCGTCATGAGCGATCCTTTCGAGAATTTCTCTGTTCCGCATCGGAGGCCAGCAGCTGGCGTAAGCGTTTACGGGCGCGGTGCAGCAGCACGCCGACGGCGTTGATGGACAGCGATAATTGCTCAGCGATTTCCTGATAGCTCCACTCTTCCAGAACGTGTAGATAAAAAACCTCGGCCTGTTGGGCGGGGATTTGGGCAAGGGCATCGCGAAGACGCTGGATCAGTTCGGCCTCTTCGGCGCCCCGCGACGGCTGCGGCTCATTGCCCGCCAGGGTATTCCAATCGGCGGTCTGTTCGCGGCGGCGCTGGCGGCAGCGTCCGCGGAGGCGGTCCACGGCGCGAGCGGCGGCCAAACGCTGCAACAAGGCAGGCCAGTTGCGCACTGTCTGACGCCGCGATAGTTCCAGGGCGGCGAGGAATGTTTCCTGAAAACATTCGTCGGCGTCGGCCCGATTGTTCAACAGACGGTAGGCGATCCGCCACACGGCGGGGCCATCGCGTCGGAGGATTTCTTGCCAGTCCGGCATGCGTCTCCCTCGCGGCCCGGTGTTCTGATCGATATAGTCGTTGGAGGCGAGTATTTTCTTACAGCCGGCATCCGAAAAGATACCAGCGGACATATGGCCGAACCGCGTTTTCCTGTTTCCACGCTGCTCGTCATCGCCGTCTTCAGCCGGCATGCCGATGCCCTCGGCTGGGCACGGACGCAGCTGGAGGCCATCTTCGGTCCCGTTGATCTCGCCAGCGAGCCGTTCGTCTTCGATCAAACCTCTTACTATGAGGCGAGCATGGGATCGGATCTGCGCAAACAGTTCCTCGCCTTCCGCGATCTCATCGCCGCGGAACGTCTGCCCGATATCAAACGACAGACCAACGCTCTCGAAGCGGAGATGGCCGCGACGGGCTTGTATCCGGAAGTGCGGCCGATCAACCTCGATCCGGGTCTACTCGTTCTCGGCAAGTTCATGCTGGCCACGACCAAGGACCAGGCGCATCGCATCTATCTGCGCGACGGCATCTTCGCCGAGGTTACGCTGCGCTATCACGCCGGCGCTTTTGAACCGTGGCCGTGGACTTACGCCGATTATCGTCTGCCGTGCGTTCACGAGTTTTTGCAGCAGGCCCGCGAGTATTATCGGCAGCGATTAGGCGAAGTGAGGGGGGCGGATGAAAGTCCCTGAGTGGCTAAGGTTGCTGGTTTGGTTGTTCGGCTGTCCGTTGGCGATTTCGTGGCTGCTGACGGCGCTGTTGATCCGTTGGGCGCCGCGTCTGGGATTGGTGGATTATCCGAGCGAACGCAAGGTTCACACGCGGCCGACGCCGCGCGGCGGCGGTCTGGCCATCTTCGCCGCCGCCACGCTGCCCCCTTGCTTGCTGCTGTCCAGTTTCGATTTTCCCTTTTCGATTTTCGATTTTCAATGGCTCCTCGCCGCGACGATTTTTCTCCTGGGCCTGCTTGATGATCTTCGTCCTTTGCCGTGGCCGATTCGTCTAACCGTCCAGTTCGCCGTCTCTCTTCTCGCGGTCCTCTTTTGTCTGCCGCCGCTTCCGTGGTTCCTCCGCGCCGCAGCGGTTATGTGGATCGCCGCCCACATCAATGCTTTCAATATGCTCGACAACATGGATGCGTTATCCGGTGGCGTGGCCTGGATCGCGGCGGGTTTTCTCGCCATGCTCTCGTGGCTGGCAACGGCGTCGTCTGTCGCCGACTGGGGGCCGTTCGTCGTCCTGATGGGAGCGTTATCCGGTTTTTTGTGGTTCAATCGTCCGCCGGCGCGCATCTTCATGGGGGATGCAGGCAGCACGTTTCTCGGATTCATGCTTGGTCTGGGCAGCTTGCAAGTGGTCCTGGACATGGGCGCACCGCCGCAGTCGTGGCTGGCGCTGCCGTGTATTTTGGCGGTGCCGTGCTACGATCTGCTGTCTGTCGTCCTTGTGCGGCTATCGCAGGGACGCAGTCCGTTCCACGCCGATAAGCAGCATTTATCGCATCGTTTGGTCGCTCGCGGCTTATCGATCAGGATGGCGGTGCGTGTGATTTATTTGTTGGCGCTGGCCAGCGGGGCGAGCGGCATGATACTCTATGCCGTAAGGGACGAGACGACGGCGGGGCTGATCGTCGGTCAGCTCGCCGCTTGGTGGATCGCCGTCGCCCTCCTGGAGTTCGCCGCCAAGGAGCCTCACCACGACACGCAAACACAAAAACCCAGATACAACGACTCCTGAGGAGACGCAAGCGCCGGCGCGGGAAGGCCCGGCTCTGCTGCGTCGTTTGCTCCTGGTACTGGCGACGGCGCTGATCGTGGCCCGACCGCTGGTTATCGGCGAAGATGCGGGTCTGTTGGCCAACCTCGCCGATCCGTGGGGCATGGTGCTGACGTTGTTATGGCTGGTGGCGGCCGTCGGCTGGGCCGCCTGGCGCTACTGGTTGCGCTCGGCTCACGGTCGCGGCTCAGATGGACACTGGTATGGCGGCATCGTGCAAATCGCTCTGCTGGCGACTGTCGCCCTCGTCTTCGTCAGCGCCGAATGGGCTGCCCATTACAAATATCCGGCCCGGTTGATTGCCTGGGAGTGGTTCGGTCTGTTCGTGTCCTTCTTCGTGGTGCGTCAGCTGGCTGTCACACCAAGCGAGCAACACGGTTTGTTCACGGTGGTGCTGGCCGGCGCTGTGGCGCTGGCGGCTCAGGGGATCTATCAAGAACGAGTCGAACTACCGAGCAATCGCCGGCTGACGGAGGATCCCGTAGCCTTCCGCAAGGCATGGGCCGAGGAGAACCCTGGTCAAGAAAACAACGAGAGCCTATTGGAACAAGTGCGCCTCCGTGCCCTGGAAAACAACATCTTCGGTCCCTACGCTCATCCCAACAGCTACGCCGGTTTTCTCGTGCTGTGGCTACCGGGTCTGGTAGGAGCGGTCGTCGTCTGCCGGCGCACGCAGGCGCCGAAGTGGCAAACGGTGTTGACGGCGATTTGTGCGCTACTCGGTTTAGCGGCCTTGTGGCTGACGCACAGCCGCGGCGGTCTGCTGGGACTGACGGCGGCCGGTGCCGGCGTTGGCTTTTTCGTGTATCGACAACAGCTGCGACGCCACGCCGTTGCCGCACTGATCGCTTTGGTCGTATTGGCGGGATCGATGTACGGCGTTTGGCGCGGCGGTCTGCTGACGACCGGCATGGGCAAGAGCGGCAACACCATTGCTCAACGTCTGGAATACTGGGGGACCACTTGGCGGATGATCCGCGAACGACCGTGGCTGGGCGTCGGTCCCGGCAATTTCGGCGAAAATTACCCCCGCCTGATGCCCGCCAACGCCGAGGAGAAGATCAAGGATCCGCATAATTTCGCCCTGGAAATGTGGGCGACATCCGGCATCTTTGCTCTGCTGGCTCTGCTGGCTCTGCTGGCGGCGTTCTTCTATCAGATGGTTAGGTGGTTAGGTGGTTGGGTGGTTGAAGAAGCAGCGGTCCATCCTCTCAACCACCCAACCACCCAACCACCTAACCACCTAACCACCCAACCACCTGAGGTTCGCTGGGAGTTTTACCTCGGCGGCATGTTCGGTTTGTTGCTGGGTTTCGTGCTACGCGTCAACACGGCGACGCCCAGCGCGATCATGGCCGAAACGTACTCGGCGGCTCTGCGCTGCGTGGTGTGGTTCGCGGCTTACGGTCTGTTGGAACGCCTTGCCTGGTCGGATCGCGGCCGCGCGCTGGCGCTGACGACCGGCATCGCCGCGCTGCTGCTCAACCTGTGCGTCTCCGGCGGCATCGGTTTTCCCTCGGTGGCCGGTATGTTGTGGATCGCCGTCGCCCTGGCCCTCAATGCCGCGGCGCTCAAACCATCGCCCTGGCTCAGCCGGGCCGGCGCCGCCCGAATCCTCCCGTTGCCGATCTCTCTGGTCGTTTTGTTCGGCTACGGCATCTACATCCTCTATCCCGTTTTGGCCAGCGATGGCCTGATGCGCGAGGCGGTGCAGGTCGTCGCTTTCTTCCATGCGGAAATGGCCAAGCCGCCATCCGAGCAGGCTCCCGGACTGCGTAACAATCCAGTCGCCTTTATCCAGAAGGGCGTGATCGAACGGCTCGAACAGGCGAGGCGTCTGACACCGGACGATGCCCGCATTTACGTCCAGCTGGCGTGGGCGACCAACGTGGTCTGGAACGCGAAACGGCTGAGAACCCGCAGTTCCGATCTGCCCATCGCCGAGCAAGCCGTTCGCTACGGCATGCGCGCCACGCAACTCGATCCCCAGGGTGCGACGAACTATCTCGTCCTGTATCATCTACGCATGGCCTACGCGGAACTCAACGAAAACAGCGCCAACGACTTGGAGAAAAAACACGGCGATCGGCTCGTCATCCGCGAAAGGGAGCAGACCGCCCGCAAGCAGTACGAATTGGCCGCGCAAATCCTCGAACAATACCTGCCCAACGATCCCCATGACGCGGCCTTGCACTACAATCTGTGCGTGCGCCTGGTCCAAGGCCGGCGACAAAGAGAAAGGACGCGAACACGCCGAGAAAGCGCTGGAACTGGACGAATCGCTTACCATGAAGGCGCGCAAATTAACTAACCAGCAACGCGAGCAACTTGGCAAGTGGATTACCGATCGCAAGGCGAGCTAACCCTTGCTCCCTCCCCCAGCAGGCGTTATGATCGTAGCCATTCCGGGATGAAGCGGCCTTTGCTTACCAGCCCGCGGCGGCGCTCAAGCGTTGAGGTCCAGCCAATGCTCCATCGAAGCGATTCCCAAAGGCAACGGGTAATCGCTGGCGCCATTGCCGGCGCTGGTCCACGCTTCCTCTATTGCGTCTGGCTCCGCGAAAACTTCTCGTTCCGGCTGCCGACTCGCTCCAGAAGCGTTCGATAGGCTCCGCATGGGTAAGGAGAAGAGAAGAGAAAGGTAGGACATGGGTTTTCCTCCTGCCGGAAAGTTGAGTTGCAGTTGAAAATAGCTCCGCCAGCGAACGAATCCCAGGAGATTTATACGGCATGAGACGTGCAAAGAAGATAATTAGCAGCCGCGACCGATCCCAATGACTTCGTTCGTAGGTCAGGCTTTCCCGCCTGATTCATGAGCCGCCGGCATTGGCATTGTACGCTTGTGTTCCGCCGCCAAGTGTCCAGGCAAGCGGTTTGATCCGCGATTTCGGACGAAGAGATGAGAACTTGATCCGGTCGGGCGAATCGGGAGGGCGACCAGGGAAGCGCGCCCCGGCTTGGCAGGAGCCGAAGAATGATCTACAATTTTGTTCAGAGTCAGGGGAGTGTTTTCGACCTTTCCCCGCCGGCTGTCGGCTCTGGCCGCCAGCCGCGAGAGGACGAAGGCCCAGCGATGGAAGGTACGGCGGTGGATGGATCGCCCGGCCAGCCGACCATCGCTCGCCCAGGCGACTTGCCCTGACTTGCTCCCGAAGGAGGAATTACCGTTATGGCGCGTCGCAGCGCCGACTCTGGACTGAATGGTAAAGCTCTGCCCACCCGTCGTTCGGATCGGTTTTTGGAAGGCTTGAAGGAGGCGGCTACCGTCACCTTCGTTTCCCACGTCCATCCCGACCCAGACAGTCTGGGCAGCATGATGGGCTTGGCCCACCTCGTCGAAACCGTGCTGGGCAAACGGACGCGCCTGACGCGCGATGGCCTCATCAGCCGAGCCGAGAATCGAGCAATGGTCGAACTGCTCGACATCGATCTGCTTCCCATCGAGAAAGCCAGCTGGCACGAAGGCGATGCCATCGTCATGGTGGATAGTCAGCCCAACACCGGCCGGCATAACCTCGATCCTTGCGTTCCTCTGTATGCCGTCATCGATCATCACGACACGCCCGGCGAGGTGGACGACATCCCATTTGTCGATGTCCGTCGCACCCTCGGCGCCACCTGTTCGCTGGTCGCCAGCTACCTGATGGAGCAGAGCATTGAGGTGCCGCCGCGCTTGGCCACCGCGCTTTTCTACGGCATCGAGACGGAACTGAGCGGCTATCCGCGCGAGGCGAGTCCGCTGGACGATAGCGCCTTGCTCTATCTCTTCCCGCTGGCCTCGAAGGATTTGTTGGCGCGCATCCGCAACGCCCGGTTGCCGCAGAGCCATTTCGAGTGCATCCTGCATGCGCTGCAAAGCTCGTTCATCTACGATCGACTGATCATCAGTTGGGTCAACGAGTTACCGCAGCCGGAATTGGCGGCGGAGGTGGTCGATTTTCTGATCCGCTTCGAGGAGATCGATTGGGCTGTGTGCGCCGGCGTCTTCGAGGACAAGCTGATTCTGTCGGTGCGCAGCGGAGCGGAGGACGCGCGGGCCGGCGAGATGCTGCGTCAGGTGGTCGGCAAGCTCGGCCGCGCCGGCGGTCACGACCGCCGCGCCGGCGGCACCATCCCGCTGTTGAGTACCACCGCCAACGCCGTCGAGCAGATGCAGTCCGAGTTGCGCCGCCGTTTGCTCAAGGCGCTGCACATCGATGAGTGCCGTGGTCATCGTCTGGTATCGCGCAAGGAGATGCTGCAAAACTTGCAGGCGTGACCAATCTTATTCGTTTAGCCGCGACGCGAAGGGGAGCGTGTTGGCCAACGCGCTCCCCTTCGCGTCGCGGCTAAACGAGCCATTGAGGCCCGCATGCCCGCCGTCGCCATCGAAGACGTGACCAAAACCTTCCGCCAACACGTCGCCGTAGACAATCTCAGCCTGCAAGTGCCGCCCGGCAGCATCTACGGCTTCATCGGACCCAACGGCTCCGGCAAAACGACTACCCTGCGCATGATTATGCGCATCATCCACCCCGACTGCGGCAGCATTCGCGTCCTCGACGAGCCATCCGAGAATACGCGGAGCAATCGATCCATTCTCGATCGCGTCGCTTATTTGCCGGAGGAACGCGGCCTATACAAGCAGATGAAGGTGCGCGAGGTGCTGCGCTTCTACGCCGAACTGAAAGGATTCCGACGCAGTCGGCCGGAGATCGACGCTTGGCTCAAGCGCATGGATCTCAGCGCCTGGGCCGATAAAAAGGTAGAGGTTCTGTCCAAGGGCATGGCGCAGAAGGTACAGTTCATCGCCACGGTGATCGCCCGGCCGGAACTGGTGTTGCTCGATGAGCCGTTCAGCGGTCTCGATCCGGTCAACACGGAAACGCTGCGCGATACCATCCTCGATCTGCGCCGCCAAGGCGCGACTATCCTGTTCTCGACGCACGACATGAGCGTGGCCGAGAAGCTGTGCGATTTCATCTTCATGATCTACAAGGGCCGCAAGGTTCTCGACGGCACCCTGGAATCGATCCAGGACGCTTATGGCAGCGACACGCTGCGCGTTCATCTGGACGGCGCGGCGGCACTCGACGATCTGCCCGGCGTCGTCAAGGTGACGGACCTCGGACGTTGGCAGGAATTGCGTCTCGATCCCCAGGCGGACGCACAAGAGGTTTTGGCCGCGCTGATGCGACGCGGCCGTGTGCGCCACTTTGAGATCAGCCGTCCCACTCTGCACGACATCTTCGTGCGCATCGCTCGCCGCCGCCGGAGGACAAGGCCCATGCGTAAGATGCTCGTCATCGCTGTGCGCGAGTATCTGGCCGCCGTGCGCACCAAGACGTTCCTCATCACCCTCGTCATCATGCCCATCTTGATGGGCGGCACTTTTTTCGTGCAGTGGCTCTTACGCGACTATCGAGATACCAAAACGAAACAATTCGCCATAGTGGATCGCACGCCCGGCGCGCGCCTTTATCCGTCCATCGAGAAAACCATCCAAGCTTATAACGGAAAAATCCAAGATCCCACTACGAATCAACTTCTCTTGCCGCGTTTCGAGGCGACAGCAGGTTCCGGCCTCGGCGAACACTCCCGAAGCCATCGCCGAGCAGCGTCTCGAACTCTCTGAAAAAGTCCGCAAGGGTGAGCTATTCGGCTTCCTCGACATCGATCCCGAAGTTCTCGAACCGGCCAAGAACGAGACCGGCAAGCACGAACACGTCATTCGCTATCAGTCCAACCGCCCCACGAATGTCGATTTCCCGCGTCTGATCGAGGAGCCGCTGCTGTCCGCCATCCAGGATCTTCGTCTCGCCAAGTCGCGGGTGAATGTGCCGCGCGAAAAGATACGGCAGATCATGCGTCCGGCCCCGGTGGAAGCGTTGGGCCTGACGCGGCGCAATCCCATCAACGGCGCCATCGAGGACGCCACGCTCCAGAGCCGCATCGCGCCGGTGGCGGTGCCGATCGGTTTCGTGGTGCTGATGTTCATGCTCGTCATGATGACCGCCACGCCGCTGATGCAAGGCGTGGTCGAAGAGAAGATGCAGCGCATCGCCGAGGTGATGCTCGGCTCAGTACGCCCGTTCGATCTCATGCTCGGCAAGCTACTCGGTATGACCGCCGTCTCGCTGACGATCACCGCCGTCTACCTGGGCGGCGCCTACTGGGCAGCGCGGCACTACGGCTTCGCCGACTACATCCCGCCCGATCTGCTGGTTTGGTTTGTGATTTTTCAGGCGCTGGCGGCGCTCATGTACGGCTCGCTGTTCATCGCCGTCGGCGCCGCCTGCACGGACATGAAAGAGACGCAAAATCTGATGTGGCCGGTCATGCTATTGGCGATGCTGCCGATGTTTCTCATGGGCAGCGTCTTACAGGAGCCGAATAGCACCGTGGCCGTAAGCCTGTCGTTTTTTCCCTTCTCGACGCCGATGCTGATGATAATGCGTCAGTCGGTGCCGCCGGGCGTGCCGTCGTGGCAGCCGCTAGTTGGCGTCATGCTAGTTGTGCTGATGACGTTGCTGTGCGTGTGGGCGGCGGGGCGGATTTTCCGTGTCGGCATTCTCATGCAGGGCAAGGGGGCGAAACTCGGTGAGATACTGCGCTGGGTGTTTCACGATTAAGCTGATTGCGAAACAAATCAATGCCCCGCTAGAACTTAGTGGAAATATTTCTGAAATTGCTGCTGATGCGAGGTCTCTTGCGGCTTAGCGTGAAGATCGCTAAACTGCAAGAAGCGATGCTTTTCTCGGAGAGAGGGCTACGGTTAGGGCTGCGGAACTGGCTGCGCAGACCCGTGCAGGGGGCGATACGATTTATCGAACTCCGTCACTTCGATGGCCTGATCCACAGTCACGTCATGGAAATGCTGGGTCGTGCCGCTAGTCGGCCAGTACACCTCCAGCGTGGCGATTTTGTCCGCCATGCCCAGTCCCACCGTCTGCTGCAAAGGGTTAGCGCCAAAGCTGCTGCCACTGCTGACGTGGCGATAAACGCTCTGCCCGGAAGACAACGTCGCCTTGAGACGCGCGCCGATGGCCGCTCGATTGCTTTTTTTGCCGATCAGGCGAACCGTGAGCCAGTGATGGCGCGAGCCAGGATTCTGAAACAGCAGGCTGCGAGCGCGGTCGCCGGGCCCAGTGCCGCCCATCTGCACGAACAGATCGATGCTGCCGTTGCGGTCCCAATCGCCGCAGGCAACACCGTGTCCCTTCTGCAAATGGCCGGTGCCGCTCGACGTGGTGATGTCGGCAAAGCGCTTGCCGCCAATGTTCTTGAACATGCGGTTGGGGACCAACATCGAGTAGTTGGGCGTGCCGGTGGCGAGGTAGAAATCGAGAAAGCCGTCGCCGTCGAAATCGCCGAAGTTGGAACCCATCGGCGCCATGGCCAAATCCAGTCCGGCGGCGCCGGTAACATCCTCGAAGCCACGGCCGTTGCGGTTGCGATAAAGGCGGCAGGGGACGCCTCGGTTGGGCCGGCCCAGGTGGCTGTTGATGACCTCGTTTAAGTTGCGTTCATAGCCGGCCACGAAAAGGTCCAGCCAACCATCGTTATCGTAATCCCAGAACCAGCAGGAGAAGCCGGGCGCGGATGGGTGATGCCCAGCGCGCGGCCCTGTTGGCAAAAGTGCCGTCCTTGTTGTTGTGAAACAGCCGCGGCGGGCTGTCGAGGTTGGACACGACAAGGTCGGGATAGCCGTCGCCGTCCCAGTCGCCCCAATTGGCACCCTTACACCTGAAGCCGGTATTGGTCACGCCGGCCTTGGCGCCCACTTCTTCAAACGTGCCGTCGCCGCGATTGTGATACAAGCGGCTGGGCACCGTCTCGCCGCCGACAAACAAATCCAACCAGCCGTCGTTGTCGTAGTCGGCCCAAGCGGCCACTTGCGAATTGATCGGTTGCAGTAAGCCCGCCTGCCGCGTCACGTCGGTGAAAGTGCCGTCCTTGTTGTTCTGCAACAGGCTCAACCGCTGAGGCATCGTCCAACCGCCCCGACAGATGAGAATGTCCAGCCAACCGTCATTGTTGTAGTCTGCCTGCTTGCACTGCAATCCGCCTCGTTGCTCCTCAAGGCCCGCCTCTTTGGTCCGGTTGCGAAATGTCCCGTCGCCCTGGTTGCGATAAAACGCCATCGATTGCTCCGGGTCTGAGGACGTTTCCACAAGGTCCAGCCAGCCGTCGTTATCGAAATCGTCCATGATCGCCCCGCCGGACCAGTGTAAGCGATCCAGCCCCAGCGACGGCGACCGATCGACGAACCGCCCGATGTCGAACTCGGAATGGAATGGTTCGAGGGGTAGCCGGTATTGCGACGGCACGCCGTCGGGATAGGTTCCCAGCGTCATGTGCGCCACGTTCAGCAGCCATTGGACGCCTATATCGTCGGGCCATCCTTCCAGGTATTCCAGGAAATACTTGACGGCCTGACGCGAACCCTCGCGCTTCTGATGGACCGCTTGGGGCTGCAAGGGAAAAATGCAACTCGATTGGCAAGCACACTCGACGCAGTTCTCTACCTCGCCGCGGCGGAGAGCGAGAATGCCCTGAAGAAAGATCAGGTTCGGCATCTCGTCGGCGAAGCGGTCGGCATCCCGA
Source organism: uncultured Planctomycetota bacterium (assembly GCA_963835245.1). Lineage (GTDB taxonomy): Bacteria > Planctomycetota > Planctomycetia > Gemmatales > Gemmataceae > JAJPHU01. Next base: position 1,588,270 of record CAWIEZ010000004.1, on the reverse strand, counting down.
TCGGCGAGGGTTCGCGCTTCGTCGAGAACCGCTGCCGCCTTGACGAAATCGCCCTCGAAACCGTACAAGAGGGCTGTTGAAATAAGGTTCTTGAGCGTCTCCGGTTGCGCTGGAGCCAGCGAGGGACGAAGCGCGGCGATGCCTCGGTAGCCGGCGCGATGGAATGCCGTGGCAATGCTTTGCAGCGAAGTGGGATCTTGAAGCGATTCGGCGGCGATTCGGTAGGCCGTCTCATAGCCGCTGTCATCCATCTCAACCCGTCCGTGAGTCCACCGCTTGCTGGGGATCGGCGCGTCCGAACTATCCCTCAGCGGCGAGGATTTGCCCAGGGACAAGACGATCGCTCCCATCGCGCCGGCAAGAAAGACAAGAAACAAGCCGGCCAACCAGCCGTGTTTCCACCCGCGTGTACTGGTGTCGTTGGACAGCATGCTCCCCTCGTTCCTCTCGCCAACGCGAGGTCCGCTTACTTTCACAAGCTATCGCGTATTATGGAGCCGGTCGAAGAAAAGAGCAATTACCGAGTCCCGCTTTGAGAAAGACCCTCTCTCGTTTCCATGCTCCGCGTGGGAACGAGAAACTTTTGTTCGCTCGACCGGCAAAACGGGAACCCATCCGATTGAATTTGACTATAAAAGGCCCAACGTCTCCACGACAAGCATGGTTGGTCACAACGGTGCCATCAACATGAGTACGCCCCCTCGTTTTCTCGTCCTCTCCGCTTCCGTCGGCGCGGGCCATCTCCGCGCCGCTCAGGCCGTCGAGTTGGCTCTGCGCGAAGTCGTCCCATCGGCAATCGTACGCAATGTCGATGTCCTGGAACTGACCAACGCTCCTTTCCGCCGCCTGTACGGCAAGTTCTATCTTGATCTGGTGAACAAGGCACCGCACGTATTGGGCTACTTTTACGATCTGATGGATCAGCCAAGCCGTTCCGGCAAGAACCGCGCCGACCGGCTGCGCCTCGCCGTCGAGAAACTCAATCTCCGCAAGTTCATCCAGCTGGTCAAAGACGAGCCTTGGGATCTCGTCATCAACACGCATTTCCTGCCTGCGGAAATCATCGCCTCGCTGCGCCGCAAGGGCGAACTGACGCTGCGGCAAGTGACGGCGACCACCGATTTCGAGACACATCGTTTATGGGTCAATCAACCGTGCGATCATTACTTCACGGCCACCGATGAGGGCGCCCGCTATCTGCAACACTGGGGCATTCCCGCCGAGCAAACGACCGTCACCGGCATCCCCATCCATCCGGTGTTCGCCCAACCGAAGGAGCGAGTAGAATGCCTCGCGCGTCACGGTCTGGCCGGTGATCGGCCGATCGTTCTGCAACTGTCCGGCGGTTTCGGCGTCGGTCCCATCGCCAAGCTGTACCGCGCTCTGCTCGACGTGTCGCGGCCCATCGAGTTGCTTACCCTCGCCGGCCGCAATGAAGCAGTGAAGAAGGAGTTGGAAGCGATCGAAGTGCCGCCGCGCCATCGGGCCAAGGTGTTGGGCTTCACCGATCAAATCGATGAGTTGATGGCCGTGGCCGATGTGGTCGTATCCAAGCCGGGCGGTCTGACGACTTCGGAGACGCTGGCGCGCGGAGCCGTCATGGCGATCGTCAATCCGATACCGGGGCAGGAGAGCCGCAATAGCGATTATCTGCTGGAAAACGGCGCCGCCATCAAGGTGAACAATATCGGCACGCTGGCGTACAAGATGGATGACTTGCTGGCCAACCCGTCTCGTTTGGCCCAGCTGAAGGCCAATGTCGCGCGCTTGGCTCGACCGCGCGCCGCTTATGACGTGGTGGAAAAATCCCTGAAATTGCTGAAATAACATAGCCGCCGTCTTGCCGGATGTTCGCGTCGTACCCCGGCAAAGCGAGAGCATATGAGCATTTATGGCAGCGGAGACCAGTGCAGGGAGCGATACGATTTATCGAACTCCGTCACTTCGATGGCCTGATCCACGGCCACATCGCGGAAAAGCTGCGTCGTGCGGCTGGTCGGCCAATATATCTCTAACGCAACGATTTTGTCGGCCGTGCCCAGTCCCACCGTCTGCTGCAAAGGGTTGGCCCCGAAACTGCTTCCACTGGTGACGTGACGATAAATGCTCTGCCCGGAAGACAACGTCGCCTTGAGATGCGCGCCGATGGCCGCTCGATTGCTTTTTTTACCGGCCAGGCGCACGGTGATCCAATGAGGATGTGCCTTCGAGGGGTTTTGAAAGAGCAGGCTGCGGGCGCGGTCGCCGGGCACGGCGCCGCCCATCTGCACGAACAGATCGATGCTGCCATTGCGGTCCCAATCGCCGCAGGCAACACCGTGGCCCTTCTGCAAATGGCCGGTGCCGCTCGACGTGGTGATGTCCGCGAAACGCTTGCCGCCGATGTTCTTGAACATGCGATTGGGCACTAGCATCGAGTAGTACGGCGTGCCGGTGCCGAGGTAGAAATCGAGAAAGCCGTCGCCATCGAAATCGCCGAAGTTGGAACCCATCGGCGCCATAGCCAAATCCAGTCCAGCGGCGCGGGTGACATCCTCGAAACGCTGGCCGTTGTGGTTGCGATAAAGGCGGCAGGTGACACCCTTGTTCGGCCGGCCCAGGCAGCTGTTGACGACCTCGTTCAAGTTGCGTTCGTAGCCGGTCACGAAAAGGTCCAGCCAACCATCGTTATTGTAGTCCCAGAACCAACAGGAGAAGGCCGCTTCGGGCTGCGTGATGCCGGCGCGGTCGCCTCGTCGGTGAAGGTGCCGTCCTTGTTATTGTGGAACAGGCGCGGCGGGCCGTTGTTATTGGCGACGAACAGGTCGGCATAGCCGTCGCCGTCCCAGTCGCCCCAATTGGCCCCTTTGCAAAGGAATCCCTTGTTGTCCACGCCAGCCTGACGAGCCATCTCTTCAAACGTACCATCGCCGCGGTTGTGATACAGGCGGCTCGGCACCGATTCGCCGCCGACGAATAGATCCAACCAGCCATCGTTATCGTAGTCGGCCCAGACCGCCGTCTGCGAATCGATCGGTTGCAGAAGCCCCGCCGCCGACGTCAGGTCGGTGAAGGTGCCGTCTTTGTTGTTGCGCAACAGGCTTGGCCGCTGCGGCTCCCACCAAGCGCCGCGGCAGACGAACAGGTCCAGCCAGCCGTCATTGTTGTAGTCCGTTTGCACGCAATTCAATCCGCCCAACTGCCCTTCCAGACCGGCCTCTTTGGTCCGATTGCCAAACGTCCTATCGCCCTGGTTGCGATAAAAGACCATCGACACGTCGGGGTCCATGGATGTCTCCACCAAGTCCAGCAAGCCATCGTTGTCGAAGTCGTCCATGATCGCTCCACCGGCGAGGTGCAAGCAGTCCAGCCCCAGACGCGGCGCCAGATCGACGAAACGGCCGATGTCGAATTCGGAGCGGAAGGGATCGAGCGCTATGCGATATTGCTCTGGGACGCCGTTGGGATATTCGCCCAGCGTCATATACGCCACATTCAAAAGCCAGAGGACGCCGATGTCATCCGGCCGGCCTTGCAGATATTCCGTGAAATACTTGACGGCCTGACGCGACCCCTCCCGTTGCTGATGGAACGCCTGCGGTTGCAGAGGGAAGATGCAACTGGACTGGCACGCGCATTCGACGCAGTTTTCCACTTCGCCGCGACGGAGACTCATCAATCCCTGCAGGAACACCAGCGTTGGCAGCCCTTGGGCGAATCGCCGCGGCTCTCGATTAGCGATCTGCCGCGCCTCCTCAAGAGTCTCGATCGCCTTGACGAACTCGCCTTCATAGCCCCTGAGGAGGGCCATTTGAATGAGTTGATCCAACCGTTGTTCCAGCGAGTCAACCGAAAGGGAGCGGAGCGTTTCAAGGTTTCGGTAACCGAGATGATGGAAGGCCGTGCGAATGCTTTGCAGCGAGGCACGGTCGTGATTCGATTCGGCGATGCGCATACAGAGGAGCGACAGGCAGCTTTCATCCACCGGGAAACGCCCGTAAGACTCTCGATTCAACAAGACCGGTGGAGGCGGATTCGTTGGTGGCGCGGCGGAGCGGCCGGCCACGAAGAAAAATCCGACGAGAGCCGCAATCGCTATACTGACAGGGAGGCAGACCAACAACCGGCGCTTCCGGCCATTCGTGTCCTTGTCGTCCGCTGCCATGAATGCCCCCGTCCTCAAGCAGGGTCTGGGCGATGAGGTGCATTATACGAATAATCACATTAACGGTTGGTTAAGTTATGTCTAAGAAGCTCGAAGCGAATGCCTCTTGGGGCTTAGCGCTCTTCCCGCCAAGCGGCAAGCGGCAATACTTGTGGAGACCCTGATGCGTTACTGTCTTCCCTCCGCGATCCTGTTGTGTTTGCTCGCCGCCGCGCCCGCGTTGGCCGACGAGGAAGCGCGATTGCTGCGCTTCCCGACCATCCACGGTTCGCATCTCGTCTTTTGCTACGCCGGCGATCTCTATACCGTCTCCGCCAACGGCGGCGTGGCGCGGCGGTTGACCAGCCATGCCGGCTACGAGATGTTTCCGCACTTCTCGCCGGACGGCAAGTGGATCGCCTTCACCGGCCAGTACGACGGCAACACCGAGATTTACGTCATCCCCGCCGAGGGCGGCGAGCCGCGCCGCCTGACCTACACCGCCACGCTCGGCCGCGATGACGTCTCCGACCGCATGGGACCGAACAACATTGTCGTCGGCTGGAAGCACGACAGCCAACACATCCTCTTCCGCTCGCGCATGCACTCGTTCAACGATTTCATCGGCCAACTTTATACCGTGCCGCTGAAGGGCGGATTGGCCGAGCCGCTGCCTTTGCCGCGCGGCGGCTTCGCCTCGTATTCGCCCGACGACAAGCAAGCTCGCCTACAACCGCGTCTTCCGCGAATTCCGCACCTGGAAACGCTATCGCGGCGGCATGGCCGACGACGTGTGGATTTACGATTTCACGACGAAAAAGACCGTCAATCTCACCAATACCTCGCGCAGGACATCATGCCGATGTGGCACGGCGACCGCATTTACTATCTCTCCGACCGCGATTCCAGCCGCCGCATGAACCTGTTCGTCACCGATCTCGGACTGAGCGCACGACGCGGCAATTGACGAAGTTCACCGACTTCGACATCAAGTTTCCCTCGCTGGGCGATAACGCCATCGTCTTCGAGAACGGCGGCTGGATCTATCGCTTCGACCTGGCGACGGAGAAGTACGACAAAGTACCCATTCGCATCCTCGAAGATCGAGCGGCCGCGCGCAGCGAGCTGACGAACGTAAGCAAGAACGTGACGAACTACGAGATTTCGCCGGACGGCAAGCGCGCCCTGTTCGGCGCCGCGGCGAGGTTTTCACGGTGCCCGTCAAGGACGGCCGCACGCGCAATCTGACCAACACGCCGGGCGTTCACGAACGCAACTCCAAATGGTCGCCGGACGGCAAGCTCATCGCCTTCGTCTCCGATGCCAGCGGCGAGGATGAAATCTGGGTCGTGGCCCCGGACGGCAAAGGCAGTCTGCGGCAATTGACCAGCGGCGGCGATACCTACAAGTACGAGATTCACTGGTCGCCCGATAGCAAGAAAATCCTCTGGTCGGACAAGAACCTGCGTCTGCAATACGTCGAGGTCGAAAGCAAGACGGTCAAGACGATCACCAAGGCGAAAGTCTGGGAAATCCGCGATGCCGTCTGGTCGCCGGACAGCCGTTGGGTCGCCTACTCGACAGAGCAGCGCGAGGGCATGAACCGCGTCCATCTGTTTTCGCTGGAGCAGGGCAAGACGTACTCCGTCACCGATGGCTGGTACACGTCCACGCATCCGGCGTTCAGCGGCGACGGCAAATATCTGTTCTTCGTCTCCAAGCGCGATTTTCAATCCCATTTACAGCGAAACCGAGTGGAACCACGCCTACCGCGACATGGCGCGCATTTACCTGGTGACGCTCGGCAAAGACTACGCTTCGCCGTTTCGGACGCGCAGCGATGAGATCAGCGAACCGGCGAAGACCGATGAGGCCAAAGCCGAAGGAAGTCGATGCTGAAGGTGGACACGCGATGGCCTGAGCGAGCGCGTGCTGCAATTGCCCATTCAGGCGGCGAATTATCGCAATTTGGCCTCGGTCGGCAGCACGCTCTACTACATTCGCCAGGGCAGCAAGGACAGCAAGCCGGCCTTGCAAATGTACGATCTGGCCGCTCGCAAGGAGACGGCGCTCGGCTCGGTGAACGGCTTCGAGATCTCCGCCGACGGCAAGAAAATGCTCGTTTCCCAGGACGGCAAATACGGCATCATCGACCTGCCCAAAGGTCCGGTGAACATCAGCGAGCCGCTCAACCTATCGGGCATGGAAATGCGGCTCGACCATCATCGGGAATGGCAGCAAATCTTCAACGAATCGCTGGCGGCAGATGCGCGATTTCTTCTACGATCCGACGATGCACGGCGTGGACTGGAAGGCGATGCGCGACGAAGTACGAGCCGCTGGTGTCGCACGTCGACCATCGCGCCGATTTGACCTACGTCATCGGCGAAATGATCGGCGAGTTGAACGCCGGCCATGCCTACGTCGGCGGCGGCGACATGCCGCATCCGCCGCGCATCCCCACCGGCCTGCTCGGCGCTCGCCTGCGCCGCCATTCCGTCCGGCTATTTCCGCATCGTCAAAATCCTCCGCGGCGAGAGTTGGAATCCGAACTTGCGTTCGCCGCTCGCCGAACTGGGACTCAACGTCAAGGACGGCGATTTCCTGCTTGCCATCAACGGCCAGCCCGTCAACGAGATGAAAACGCCTTACGAAGCGCTCGTCAATCAGGCCGGTAAGCAAGTGATCCTCAAAATCAACTCCGAGCCGAAAGAGAAGGGCAGCCGCGAAATCGTCGTCGTGCCCATCGACAACGAAGGCGATCTGTATTATCACGAATGGGTTTCCGGCAACATCCGCAAGGTTTACGAGGCCACGGACGGCAAGGTCGGCTACATCCATGTCCCGGACATGCAGGTGCGCGGGCTGAACCAATTCAACCGCTATTTCTATCCGCAAACGCACAAAAAGGCTTTGATTATCGACATGCGCGGCAACGGCGGCGGCAATGTGTCGCCCATGCTTATCGAACGTCTGCGCCGCGAGATCGCCATGATCGACATTGCCCGCAACAGCGTGCCGGACACCGATCCCGGCGCGATGGTCTACGGGCCGAAAGTGTGCCTGCTCAACGAGTTCTCGGCTTCCGACGGCGATTTGTTTCCCTATCGTTTTCGCCAGCACAAACTCGGCAAGTTGATCGGCAAGCGCAGTTGGGGCGGCGTCGTCGGCATCCGCGGCACGCTGCCTTTATTGGACGGCGGCTATCTCAATCGTCCGGAATTTTCGCGCTATGGCGTGGATGGCAAATCGTGGATCATCGAGGGCGTCGGCGTACCGCCGGACATCGAGGTGGACAACGATCCGGCCCGCGAATATGCCGGCATTGACGATCAACTTAACCGAGCCATTAAGGAAGTCTCGCCGAGTTGAAGACAAAGGAGAAGGATCTTCCGCCGCCGCCGCCGTATCCGAAAAAGTAGTTGTCCCAAGGAACGCATTCCGCGCAGAGGAGATTGGCGGATGTCGCTCGTTATCGAAGAGAACGACATGGACGGCAAATCCGTCGCCATCGGCTCGGTAGCAGACCTCGCGCGCGTGCCGGCAACTCATCGACGCCTAGCGGGACGAACAGAGCGATTGGTCCTTGCCGACCCAGCTCAGTATTTTTCCGGCCTGGCTTACCGAGCAAAACGCCGCGTGCTGCGGCAATGGCTGAAAATGCTCGCCGATTGCGAGAATTGCTGTCTGGAACTGCATACCGCTTCGTCCGCTTTATTTCCGGGATTTCCCTCGGCTGCCTATTTCCGCTTCTCCCTCGATAATGATTCCACGCCAGCAGTGAAACTGCGCGATGAATCTGCGCTCGACCAAGGCAATCGCTTCGTTGCCCCCAGCACTCGCGGAAGTGTATGAGCTAATCGATGGGATTAATCACTTCGGTTATGGGATGAGCGGAGAACTAATCTCGGCTGCGGACATTGCTCCGTTCCCTGGGAGAGAGATGTGGTTAAGCGAAACGAATACGATAGAGCCGGAAACGTGTATGCTGTTTTACAGCACCTTGAATGGGGACATGCTTTGTTTCCAACCGCCGGGTCGGGCGGTGTGGTATGTTCACGAAATTGGTGAACTGCGGCCCGCTGGATCGCTGCGTTCCGTGGTTGATCGCTATTTCCGCAAACTGATCCAGGGCGACGTGCTGGAGCGAGAATGAGATTGAGCGTCGCTTCATTTGATGCCTAGGACGCTCATGCCTTCCCTCGCTCGTCCGAATGGCTCTCATGCACAAGGAGACTTCATCATGCTGCGAACCTGTATTACGCTATTCAGCATCTGTTTTATAGCGATAGCCCCGGCGATGACTCTAGTAGCGGCGGAATTGCGGGCGGGTGTCGCCGTTGTGGACATCACGCCGCCGACCGGTTATCGTATGGCCGGCTATTTCAACGAACGGTTCAACACCGGCACACACGATCCCTTGCAGGCCAAGGCGCTCGTTCTCCGTCAGGGCGATGAACAGGCCGCGCTGGTGTTCTGCGATCTCGTCGGTATCGGACGGCAAATGTCCGATCGTGCGCGACAATTGGCGGCGAAGAAGACCGGCATCCCCGCGGGCAACATTGTCATCGCCGCGACGCACTCGCACACCGGGCCGCTTTACATGGGCGCGCTGCGCCAGTATTTTCACGATCGAGTCGTCGCGGCTAAGGGCGAAGATCCGCACGAGAAGATCGACTATCCCGCCGTTCTCGCCGAGAAAATCGCCGGCGCGATCGACAAGGCTCACAAGTCCACGCTGCCCGTCGATCTCACCGCCGGCATGGCGCGGCAAGAGGGATTGTCATTCAATCGCCGTTTTCACCTGAAAGACGGCACCGTGCAGTTCAATCCGGGCAAGCTCAATCCGAACATCGTGCGCCCGGCCGGTCCCATTGATCCGGATGTCGGTCTGCTTCGCATCCGCGCCGGCGATAAGGATCTCGCTCTGCTGACGGTCTTCGCGCTGCATCTCGATACAGTCGGCGGCACGGAATACTCGGCGGACTATCCCTTCTATCTCGAACGCCAACTCCGGCCGGTCCTCGGCGGCGAGGGCGTCTCCCTGTTTGGGGCCGGTACCTGCGGCGACATCAACCACTTCAATGTATCCAATAAAGACCCGCAAAAGGGTCAAATCGAAGCTGGGCGGATCGGCGCCACCCTCGGAGATACGGTGCGGGCGGCACTACCGAGTCTGCGGCGAATGCGTTCGCCGCGTCTCGCCGTCCGCCGCGCCATCGTGCAAGCGCCCTTGCAAAAGTACGATGCCGAGGCGATCGCGCAGGCACGGAAAGACATGGCGAAAATTGGCACGCGCGAGTTGCCGTTTTTGAAGCAGGTGGAAACGTACAAGATTGTCTCGCTGCAAATGCTGCCGGGCGAGACGCTGCCGATGGAAGTGCAAGCGTTTCGGTTCAGCGACGACGTGGCCATCGTCGGTTTACCCGGCGAAATCTTCGTCGAATTGGGCCTGGCGATCAAGAAAGCATCGCCGTTCGCGGTGACGCTGGTTGTCGAATTGTGCAACGACGCACCCGGCTATGTGCCGACGATCAAGGCATTCAAGGAAGGCAGCTACGAGACGGTCAATTTGCGCGTCCGATCCGGCGGCGGCGAGAAACTGGTCGAGGCCGCTACTCGACTGCTCAAAGAACTGGGGGATTCGCGCCGTCCTTAGCTCTCCTCTCGTTGCCGCAATGCATAGGGGAACGGGAGATAGGTGTCGGAAACTATTCAGAGTAGACTAAGTGGGTCAGTTGCTGCTTGCCCTGCTCGGTCCTTATCTGTCGTTATCATTTTGCGGGAGCCACGATGATCGCAAAACTCCGATACTCCTCCCCGCTATTCTTGATCCTTTCTCTGTTGGGCGGCTGGCTCTGTCTAACACACGCGGCCGAACCGGCTGCCAAGTCACCGGCGCGGCGCGGTCCACAATCGCCGGCGCAGGCACTCAAGGAGTTCCACCTCGCACCCGGATTGCGCATCGAATTGGTGGCGGCGGAGCCGGAAATCGAAAGCCCCGTGGCGATGGCCTTCGACGAAGACGGCAAACTGTGGGTGGTGGAGATGCGCGATTATCCCAACGGCCCCGCGCCGGGCCAACCGCCGCAAGGACGCATCCGCGTTCTGGAGGACCGCGACGGCGATGGCCGCTACGAATACAGCCGCGTCTTCGCCGACCGCTTGCTATTCGCCAACGGTCTGATGCCGTGGAAGGGCGGCGTGGTGGTGACGGCGGCTCCCCACATTCTCTATCTGAAAGATAACGACGGCGACGGTAAGGCCGATCAGCGCGACATCCTTTACGAAGGCTTCGCGGAACAGAATCCACAACTGCGCGTCAGCCATCCGAAGCTCGGACTCGATAACTGGATATACGTCGCCAACGGGCTGCGCGGCGGGATGGTGAAGCGGCACGGGCGGGCCGGTGCCAAGCCGGTCAACATCAGCGGCCGCGATTTTCGCTTCGATTTGGTGCGCGATCGGTACGAGGCCGTCTCCGGGATGGGACAGTACGGCAACACCTTCGACGATTGGGGCCGCCGCTTCGTTTGCGATAACCACGATCATTTGCGGCACATCGTTCTGCCCAATCGCTACCTGGCCCGCAACCCCTATCTCGCCGTTGCCGCCGTACTGGAGGATGTCTCCGAGTTGCAGCCCGGTCCTTTGGGTTCCGGCGGCTTGGTCTATCCGCTTAGTCGCAATTGGACCACATCGAATCTGCATGCCGGCCACTTCACTGCCGCTTGCGGCGTTACCATTTATCGCGGCGATCTGCTCCCGGCGGAACATCGCGGGGCCGCTTTCACCTGCGAGCCGACCGGCAATCTGGTTCACGAGGAGATCCTGCGGCCGAGCGGAGCGACGTTTCGTTCCCGGCCGGCACGCGACAAGGTCGAGTTTTTGGCGACAACCGATGATTGGTTTCGTCCGGTGTCGCTGGCCGGCGGACCCGATGGTGCGCCTGTACGTCGTGGACATGTACCGAGCGGTCATTGAACATCCTGAGTTCATGCCGCCGGAACTGAAACGCCGCCCCGATCTGACTTTGGGCAAGGATCGCGGCCGCATCTGGCGCATCGTGCCGGAAGGACACAAAACCACGGCGATGCGGCCGAAGCTGAGCCGCGACGCGACGGCGGATCTTGTGCCGCTGCTGGCTCAGGCGAATGCCTGGTGGCGTACCACGGCTCAGCGGCTGCTGCTCGAACGTCAGGACCGTGCCGCCGTCGAGCCGCTGCGGAATCTCTGCACCACTTCGGTTCAGCCGCTAGCCCGCGTGCATTCCGCTTGGCTGTTGGAGGGATTGAACGCTCTGGACGCCGATCTCGTAGTCCGATTGCTGGACGACGAAAGCCCGCGCGTCCGTGAGCAAGCGCTGATTCTGTGCGAGCGCTGGCTGCCGACCTCAACGTCGATGCAAAAGAAAGTCTTGGCGTTGGCGGACGATGCCGATGCGCGGGTGCGCTTTCAGGCTGCCCTAAGTCTGGGAGAGTGGAACGACGATCGCATCGTGCCGGCGTTGGCGACGATCGCGGCGGCTGATGCCGATAATCGCTGGACGCGCGCGGCGGTGGCCAGCGCCGTGCCGCGCCGTGCTGGCGCGCTGCTGACGGCTTTGCTGAAGCCGGCTCGCAAGCTGACCGCCCAGGCCACGCCCGGCCGCCTGGCTATCGTGCAGGAGTTGGCCGCGCTGGTCGGCGCACGCGCAAGAGCCGAACGAAGTGGCCGGCCTCCTCGATGCGTTGCGGGCGCTGACCGGCAACGAGGCCGTGCGCTGGCAGATGGCCGGGCTGAACGGCTTGGCCGACGGTATGGGCCGGCGCGGCCGGCAACTGAGCGCCTTCCTGCACGCTCTGCCCGCCGCCAATCGGCAAGCGGCCGATGCCGCTGAGGCTCTGCTCGTCCAGGCCGGCCGAGTCTGCACCGATAGCAAACGGCCAGCGAGCGAGCGCCTGGATGCAGTGCGGCTCTTGCGCATGCTCGGCCGGAGATCGCCTTGCCAATCCTATCGCGGCTGCTGCGCGATGATCCGCTGCCGGTGGTACGTCTAGCCGCCGTGCGCGCTCTGGCGGCCCAGCCCTCCGACGACGTGCCGCGCCTGCTGATGAAGTCCTGGGCCGCTTATACCCCGGCTCTGCGCCGTGAGGTCGTCGAAGCCATGCTGCGGCAGCCCGATCGCGCACGCTTCTTGCTCGGCGAACTGGAGGCGAAGCGCGTGGCGGCGGGCGATCTCGATGTGCCGAGCAAGAAGCGGCTGCTCAAGCACGGTCAGGCCGACATTCGCCATCGCGCTGAAAAGATGCTTCAGGCCAGCATCCCTGAAGAGCGCAAACAAGTCCTAGAGCGCTACCGGCAAGCGCTGACGCGGAAAGGTGGTCCGGGGCGCGGCCGCGAGGTATTCCGTCAGAATTGCGCCACTTGTCACCGCATCGCCGATGTCGGCACCAAAGTCGGGCCAGACATCAGCGACACGCGGACCAAGACGGCGGAGATGCTCCTGCAAGACATCCTCAATCCCAACGCCGCCATCGATGCCAATTACGTCAACTACACCATCGTCACCAAAAGAGGCAAGGAGATCACCGGCTTGATCGCCGCCGAATCCGCGTCAAGCATCACCCTGCAACGGGCCGAAGCTCAGACGGAATTAGTGCTGCGGCAGGACATCGACGAGATTCGCTCCACCGGCGTATCACTGATGCCGGAAGGATTGGAGAAGACAATAACGGTCGAACAGATGGCCGATCTGATTTCTTTTCTCAAAAACTGGCGTTATCTCGACGGCAAAACGCCGGGAGTGGAGGCGGGGCGGTAGTCGCGCACTTCGCAAGAGCCGATCGGGTTGCCACCGCTACTCCGTTGACGGCGGCCTGACGAGGTCTCCGATCACCTGAGCAACTCCTTCGTAATCGAAAACCGCAGGCACGCCGCCAGGTCCGACAAACAGCCCTACGCCATCTCGCACCGCCAAGGCATCGGGATGATCTACCTCCACCCGCTCGCCATTCACCAGTGAAACGGTGAATGGCCGGAACGGCGTCCGATGCTTGAAAGTGCGTATTGTACTGTCAAAGGTGTCTCGGTTGCCCTGTAGAAAACCTCCTTTTCAGCCACCTTTCCGCTCCGTATAATACAGTATGAGTACATTGAGCAAATCTCCTAACCGCGTCGCTCGCATGGCCCTGACGACCGGCAACCGCGTCCTGCCACCCTACGCGCACCGCTTCAGCCCCAAAAAATACACCAACCCCAACTCTACCCGAGCCATGTCGGCATCGTTGATCGCTGACATTTGCTTGAGCCATAGCAGCGAAGCACGGAGTGGACTATTGTCTAAGGCCAAACACGTTGTCTTGTAATCTTCGCTGGTGATCCATTCTCCGTCTCTGAAATCATGGCTCAAGAAACTGCGGATTCGGTTGATGACTGATGCCCGAAGCATCTCGAAGGCGGCGAGGAAAATGGAGGTCACAATCAGGTTGTTGCGGAGAATCTCTGGGTTCAGGAATTTTGCCCAGCCTCGTAGCGCTCGTTTCCTGCGTTCGCTCATAATGCCTCCCCGGATGCTGTACCACCCTTCCGGAGTAGACACAAACAAAGTAGGGTGAGTTCGCTTCTGCCGCCGAACTTGTTCTTCAAGAGCGGCCTGAACGAATCAGTGTTAGGATTGATGGCTCATAGCGGCGTCACGTCAGCAATTCGCGGATCGGCGTGCCCCACGGCACCAAAGCGAATGGACGCCCCAAGCGATCCGTTAATTCCAAATTGGGATCGATGCCCAGGCAGGTGTAAATCGTGGCGATGATGTCGCCGGGCGTCACGGGATTGCGGCTGGGACGCGCGCCGATCTTGTCGCTGGCACCGTACACCAAACCGTCTTTGAAACCGCCGCCGGCCAACAGCAGACTGTAACAGAAATTCCAATGATCGCGGCCGGCGGCGGCGTTGATCTTCGGCGAACGGCCAAATTCGCCCATCATCGCCACGACCGTCCGCTCCAGCAGGCCGCGCTCGGCCAGATCGGTCAGCAAGCTCGACGCGGCGGCGTCGAACTGCGGCAGCAGCCTCGTCTTGAGATTGACGAAGTTGTTGCCGTGCGTGTCCCATGTGGCGTTGGCGTCCGGCGCCCACGAGATGCAGGCCACGCGCGTGCCGGCCTCGATCAGATCGTCGAGCCAGCAGCACGCTTTGACCGTAGATGTTGCGGCCATAGCGATCGCGCACGGCCAGCGGCTCCTGATCGAGCCGAAACGCCTTCTGCGTTGCCGCCGACACGAGCAGATCGAACGCCTTGCCCTGAAAGCCGGACATCTCCAGCGGAAGATCGATCATTCACTCCGCCGCGCAGGTGATCGAGCAGACGCCGCCGGGCGTCGAGGCGGCCGGCGTTCATGTCGGCGCCGAGTCCAAGTTCCGGCATGGCGAAGTCCGCGGCGTCGGGATTTCGCAGGACGAAAAGCGGATCGCGCGTGCGGCCGAGCAGTCCGCCGAAGAAGCCGGGTTGCGGCGGACCGCCGGCGCCTTCCTGCGTGATGTATGGCATCGAGACGTAAGGTACGACCGGCTTGCTCGGCGGCCGGCACAGACCCATCACGGAGCCGATGGCGGGATGATCCGTCGGTTCGGCGCCGGCCGCCGACCTCGCCGCGATCGTGGCCGGTCAGGCCGGTATACACGGCGGCGGCATGGGCGTTGTTGACGCTGTGATGTACCGAGCGGACTAGCGTGCAGCGGTGCATGTGCTGGGCCATCTTCGGCAGATGCTCGCTGAACTGCACGCCGGGCATCGAGGTGGCGATGGGCTTAAATTCGCCGCGCACTTCTTTGGGAGCATCCGGCTTCATGTCCCACATGTCGAGATGACTCGGCCCACCATCGAGGAAGATGAGGATACAGGCGTCGGCCTTCGCCGCGCGTCGCTCTTGCGCCTGGAGCAAACGCGGCAGACCGAGACCGAGAAGACCGGCGCCGCCGACTTGCAGGATTTCCCGACGCGACAAGCGGCGAGGGCCGGGACAGACAACGGCGGGATTACTCGACATGTCGTCTCCTTGATGCCAAGCGGAGAGAAGCGGCAGGTGAGAGCATCGTAACCGGCAATGCTGCACCTCGACAAGCGGAAAACTCCGTACAATGTCCGCGTGCGCCCACCTATCGGGCCGACGATGCCAACGAGACGAGGAGTTGCCGCCATGACCGGGATCGAAGCCTTCCTGGATGTTCTCGCTGCCGCCGGCGTCCGGCACATCTTCGGCAACCCCGGCACCACCGAACTGCCGCTCAACGACGCCCTGGCAATCGATCGACGTTTCCAGTACATCTTCGGCCTGCACGAAATCCCCGTCGTGGCGATGGCGGACGGCTATGCGATGGCGTCGGGCGGCGTCGGCGTGGCCAATGTCCACATCTGTTGCGGTCTCGGCAACGCGATGGGCATGCTCTACAACGCGCACATTTCCGGCAGTCCGGTACTGCTGACGGCGGGGCAACAGGACCGCCGGCTGCGCTTCGAGGAGCCGGTGCTGGCCGGCGATATGGTGAGCGTCGCTCGGCCGTGGACGAAATGGGCCGTCGAAGTACAGCGCGTCGAAGATGTGCCGGCGGCGGTGCGGCGAGCCATCCAGACAGCACTCACACCGCCGACCGGACCCGTGTTCCTTGCTCTGCCGGTGGACGTGCAGATGGAGACGTGTGCGGGACTCGATTTATCGCCGCCGTCGCTGCCGGATCGCCGCGTGCGTCCGCCGCTGGACGCCCTACATCGTGCTGCCGCCGTGCTGACACAGGCGAAGAATCCCGCCATCCTCGCCGGAAGCCGCGTCACGGAGTGCGCCGCTGTCGCCGAACTCGTCGCCGTCGCCGAGCGTCTGGGCATCCGGTGCTGGCCGAGCAAGCGACCGCACATGGCCGAGTGCCCTTCCCTACCGATCATCCGCTCTACGCCCACGGGTTGCCGCTGTGGTCGCCGGAGGTGCGCCACGCTCTGGCCGACTTCGATGTCCTGCTGGTTGCCGGCATGAACCTGCTGCGCGGCTACATCTACCACGAGCCGAGCCGGCCCATCCCCGAACACGTCCGCCTCGTGCAGATGGACAACGATCCCTGGCAAATCGCCAAGAACTATCCCGTCGAAGTCGGTCTGCTCGGCGATTTGAAAGCCGGTCTCGCTGAGTTGGATCAGATTCTGGCCGGTGTCGTCCGGGGTTCCCAAGCGGCGGCCGCGCGGATGCGGCTGGATCGCTACTCCACGGCACGGCGCACGGCATGTGAGACATTGAAGAGAAAAATAGACGGTGAGCGCGAGCGGCGGCCAATGACGCCCTTGACCGTGATGGGGACATTGGCGAAGGTGCTGCCGCCGGATGTCGCCGTCGTCGAGGAAGCCGTGACGACGACGAACGGCACGCTGGAACGTCTCGGCGCATTGAAAGATCCGGCGGGTTATTTCGGTCATCGCGGCTGGGCGCTCGGTTGGGGATTGGGCTGCGCGCTCGGCATCAAATTGGCCTGGCCGGAGCGTCCGGTGCTGGCGCTGCTCGGCGACGGGGCGGCGCTCTACGGCATTCAAGGACTATGGACGGCGGCGCACCATCACATCCCCGTCACTTTCATTCTGTGCAACAATGCGCAATATCAGATTCTCAAACATTGTGGCGAAGTCATGCCGCTGCCGCGCATGGCGGCGCGGCAATATCTGGCGATGGATTTGGTGGAGCCAGAGATTGATTTCGTGGCCCTTGCACAATCGCTGGGCGTTGAGGCGCGACGGATCGCGGAGCCGGCGGAATTGAGCGAACGTGTGCGCGAATCGTGGGCCGGCGACAAGCCTCAGCTGTTCGACGTGGCGATCGCGCGTTGATCTAACAGAAAGAGCGACTAGCCCGGAGCGCTAGCGACGGGTCGAAGCGCCCGTCGCTAGCGCTCCGGGCTAGTCGCTCTTCCTGTTAGTGGGTAGTGTCTCCGGTGGTGCAGACATTCCTGTCTGCCGGGCAGACATTCCTGTCTGCCGGGCAGACAAGAATGTCTGCACCACCAAACGGAGACAATACCTGTTAGTGGCTCTTACCTTCCCGCAGCGATGCGGCGCACTATACTTGTAGGATGGAGAAACACCTGCATCGTCTCGGTATTCCCTGAACGAAGGACCGTCCTTTCATGACCAACGCCATCCTGCGCGTCCGTTGCGCCGATCGCACCGGCATCATCGCCGCCTTATCGGACTTCGTGTTCCGTCACGGCGGCAATATCCTCGACCTCGATCAGCACAGCGAATCCGAGAGCGGCCGATTCTTCATGCGTTTGGTGTGGTCGCGGGAGAATTTCAACCTCGACGCCGAAGGCATTCGCATGGCGCTGCAAGTGCTCGCGCACGGCTTCGGCCTGCACTGGGAGTTGAACTTCGACGATGGCCGCGATCGCGTCGCCATTTTTTGCAGCAAACAACCACACTGCTTGTACGATCTGTTACTGCGCCAACGCCTGGGCGAATTGGCCGGCGACATCGTGTTGGTGGTGTCCAATCATGCCGATGCTCGGCCGGCCGCCGAGTATTTCGGTTTGCCGTTCGTGGTCGTGCCGGTGACGGCGGACACAAAAGAGCAAGCGGAAGCCCGTCAACAGAGGCTCTTGGAAGAGCATGGCATCAATCTGGTGGTGCTGGCCCGTTACATGCAAATCCTTTCGCCGGCGTTCACCGACCGCTGGTTGGGCCGAGTCATCAACATTCACCACTCGTTTCTGCCGGCCTTCGCCGGGGCACGGCCGTATCACCAGGCGCAAGAGCGCGGCGTCAAACTGATCGGCGCCACGGCCCACTACGCCACGGCGGATCTCGATGAAGGGCCGATCATCGAGCAGGACGTGACGCGCGTGACGCACCGCGACACCGTGGAGGATCTGGTGCGCAAGGGGCGGGATTTGGAGCGGCAAGTGCTGGCGCGGGCGGTGCGGCTGCATCTGGATCGCCGTGTTCTCGTGGAAGGCAACCGTACCATCGTCTTCGGGTAGGGAACGAACAAGGGAGGCTATCGGCTCGTCAGCTTCAAGTCGTAAGCGCCGGCGGCGGGATTGGGAACCACCTCGACGGACAAACCGGACTTTTCAGGCTGGGAGTAACGCACTGGGAGTGCCACGGGTTTTTCCGGCCCGCCGGGATATTGCGTCATAACCATGACATGGTACTTGCCGGCGGGCGCTCCCGGTTTCCCCTTGGTGGAGAGAGAGTAGGTGCCGTCCTTGATCTTGCCGAAGGGTGCGGCTGTCGTCTTATCCCCTTTGTCCCCCTCAGCTACGAAGGTAAGTTGGCCGTCCGACAAAGGTTTTCCGTCCACCGTCACCTTGCCCGACACAGGGTAGAGCGTGCCCACGCCACCGCAACCGCAAAGCGCCACTACGACCATACCAAGAACAGCGAGCAGCAGCGTCGAACAGAATGTTCTCATCGAGGACAATCTCTACTAAAAGGATCGTTGATTGTCAACCCGCGCTGTTAGCAAGGGTTGCCCTTGCTGACAGCGCGGGCTGGATTGGAAACGACCTCCTTAGAAGTCCGATCCGGGCGTTCCCTGCGTCGAGCCGGTCGGCAGCCAGAGTTTCCAGTTGACGCACGCATACTGCCAGCTGGTGACGGAGACGGAGGTGCTGATGGGGCGGACGCTGCCGTCTCCCAAACCGCATACGACCACGCCGGGATGCATGCTCTGGAGAACCGAATAATCGCAAGTGGTGACGGTTGCGCCGGTCTGCAAGGCCGTGCCGCTATAGACGGCCGGCCGGATGCCCGGGTAGCCGGCGTTGGCCGCGGAATAGTTGAAGCTTACGCCGCCGAGACCTTGTCCCTTCCCGTTTCCATTGGGGCCATTGAAGACGGGCGCGTCCCAGCCGAAGTTGAAACCGGCTGTTGCAGCATAGTTGTGCTCCGCCCATGCGGAAATGGTCTCATTGCCATGCGCTTCAAAAGCGGCAATACGCCAAACATTCGCCGAACAGGACGGTGTTCGAGGTTCCGCCGGTCATGCCCGTGAGAAGGGTTTTGCCGCCGGTCTGAACGGGGCCAAAGTTGATCGCGTAACTGGCCGCTCCCTGTCCCGTGCCCAGACCGTTATTCTGTTGAACGGTGTTGGGGATATTTCCGCCAACGATGGAGGCATCGGACGGGCACCAGAACTGCTTGACCGGAACATTAACCACGTTGGCGGAGTTGCCGGCGGCCAAGTTGTAGAGGTTCTGCTGCTCGATGAACGGCAGAAGGAAAAAGTGGGCCGTCCCGGTGGCGCCGCCGGCGATGCCGATGGCGGGGGGGAGTTGCGAGTAGGTATCTTGGAAGTTGTGCGTGGCCAGGCCGAGTTGCTTGAGGTTGTTGATGCATTGCGTCCGCGCGGCCGCCTCGCGGACTTTCTGCACGGCCGGCAAGAGCAGGCCAATCAAGATGGCGATGATGGCGATCACCACCAACAACTCAATCAGCGTGAAGTGACGGGGACGATTACGGAATGAGAGAATCGTGGGCATGAAAAGAACCTCCGAAGAGCGGGAAAAAGATCGATCATCGCAAGTACACGCGCTGCCGAACATTAGACATCATTGAACTGTGTCTGTCAACAAACAGGTAAAAGAAAAAATGATGCAATCAGGGCGCGGAGCGGTGCAGTCGCTGGAGAGCCTGATCGGGTCGCGCATCGTTGGGGTTGAGTTTCTGCGCGTTTTTCAAGTGAGTTTCCGCTTGCGCATATACCCCCATCTCCAGGAGAACCTCTCCCAGCGTCAGTTGCAGGTGGAAGTGTTCCGGGGCGCACTCGACTCCCTGGCGCAGCGGGGCGACGGCGGAGGCCGGCTCTCCCAGGTATTTCAGCGCTCGGCCCCAGAACAGATAGGCGCCGGCCAGGGTCGGTTGCAGTTGGGTGGTCCGTCGAGCCTCTTCGACGCAATCGCGGAACCATTGACGAGCTTGCGGCGAATCCGCGGAGCGCTTCCATTCGGTTTCCGCTCGGACGAAGAGCGTGAAAGCGAAGAGGAAGTGGGCGTGGGCGCTGTTGGGATCGCGTTGCACGGCTTGGCGCAGATACGTCATCGCCTGCTCGTAGTCGCCGGCGCGGGCCAAGTTGAGACCGGCGTGCGCGTAAGCGCGGGCCGTCGGGTTTCTCTTGGTTTCTTGCAGGTACAGGGCGGCGGCCTCGGCGTAGCGGTGTTGCTCCTCAAGCTGGTTCTCCTGTAGCAACCAGGCGTAGTGGCCGACGCGCAATTGCTTGATCTCTTCCCCGAAGGGGTCCGGCCACGGTGGATCATCGGGCAAGACGGCCGTTTCCTGGTCGTACTTGGCGGCGGTCTCAAGGTCGCCGCGCGCACGCAGCAAGGCGGCGAGCTGCACGGTCGCTCTCTTACGAGCCAGGGGGCTGGATTGGGCTTTGCGCAAGAAATCTTCGGCGGTTCGTTGGTCGTCTCGAGCCAGAGCGAGCATCCCCAAGCCGAGAGCGGCGCGGGGGTCGCCCGGTTGAGAGCGCCATTCTTCCTGGAACAGCTTCTCGGCTTCCGCCAGTTCCTGTCGCTCCAGGCATACCTCCGCCAACTGCAAGCGCGCGGCAGACTGATACTCCGGCGCGGAACGGCCGGCGGCCGACAGCGCCTGCCGCAGAAAAGCCGGCGCGTCGTCGGGATGGCGCTTGAGAGCGATCAGGGCGAGGCCATACGGCCAATTCGGCGAGTTAGGATTGAGGCGGACGGCTTCGTGAAAGCAGAGATCGGCCTCGGTGTACAACTGGTGGGCCAGCAAGATCATTCCCAGGCGTCCCCAAGCTGTGGCGTCGTTTGGCCGCTCCAGCACTTTGTTGCGAGCCTGCTCGACGGCCTGCCGTACCTCGGCGTCGGGGATGTCCTGTGGCAGAGGCGGGACAAGAGGCGCGGAGTCGTGCAACCACCGCCAACTTAGCGCCGTCCCGGCGGCCAGCACCACAACTGCGGCGAGCAGCAAAATCCAGCGCCATTTGCTTGCCAGCCCGAAGCGCAAGCAAGGGAAGGAACTGCCCTCAGTCATGGCGTCCGGCCCTCTCCTTTGCGCAGCACGAGCGAGCGATCCACGGAACCGCCGGGGAACTTTTCCGTGGCTCCATCCGGCCACTTGACGAGGACAGCATCAACGCGCGTCGTCGTTCCCAATCCAAACAAGGCCAGCGGTGAGTTACTGCACAGAAAGCTCTGGGCGGGGTTGATGGCGCGCATCCACTTGCGCGAGCCGGCCCGGACAACGACCTCGGCGCCGTAGGCGTCGCGTTTCCGCTGGGGATCGAGTACGCGCACTTTCAACCAATGGCCGCGGTTGGCGGCCACATTACGAAATAGCCGAGCGCGGCCGGCGATGGCGGTCACGAGCAAATCCACAGCGCCGTCATCGTCGAAATCGTCGCAGGCTAGGCCGCGCGCCACATTCCAGCGTCCGCAGAATGCCGCGTTGGCCGGCGACACATCGCGGAACTTGCCGGTGCCGTCGTTGGCGAAGAGTTGGTTGCGCTCGGCGTAGGTTTGCCAAAAACCGAGATCGGTGTCTTGGGCCGGGCCGCCGCGAAAGACGCGGCCGTTGACGACGGCAAGATCCAGCGAGCCATCGAGATCGAAGTCGGCCAAGAGAGTACCGAAGCCGGTGCCTCGCCAAGAGACGGACGCCAATCCCAAGGCGCGCGTGCCATCGCGGAACTGGCCGCGCGGACCCTGCTTCCACAGCGTATTGGTTTCCGTGGTGAGATGGGTGACGTACACATCGAGCAGGCCGTCGTTATCGACATCGCCCACGGCGATGCCCATGCCGGCGAACGCCTGTCCCATCGCCGTGTAGGCGATGCCGCGCGAGACGGCCTCGTTGGCGAAGGTGCCGTCGCGGTGATTGATCCATAAGTGATTGGGCTTGCCATCGTTGGCCACGAAGATGTCGGGCCAACCATCACCGTCGAAATCGGCGCAGGCGACGCCGAGTCCCGGTCCCGGCAGCCGGCCAATGCCCGAAGCGAAACTCACGTCCTCAAAACGCGGCGCTGCGGATGGCTGGCCATCCGCCGGCGGAACCGAGCCGCGGTTGCGGAACAGCTTGCTGCACGTGCCGGACATGGTGGCGGGACTACAGAAATCCTTGCGGCCGTCCGCCGAGACGCAGGTTTCCTTGGTCGGATCGTAAGCGAGGTAATTGACAACGATCAAGTCCAACCAGCCATCGCGGTCATAATCGAGGAAGGCCGAGGAAGCTCCCCACAGATTGTTTTTTAGGCCGGACTCGGCGGTCATATCCTTGAAGCGTCCGCCGCCGAGGTTGAGGAAAAGACGAATGCCGCCGTACTGAGTTAGCAGTACGTCCGGCTGGCCGTCGTTATTGACGTTGGCGACGGCCACCCCCATGTTGTAGCCCGCCACACCAAGGCCCGATCCTTCCGTCACGTCTTGGAGCTTGCCGTTGGCCAATCGCTTGAACAGCCGATTGACCGAGGACGAATCCGGTCCGGCATTCTGTAGCAGATAGATGTACCGCGTGCCGTCGCCATCGTAGAGGAAGGCGCAGCCGGAGCCAACCGATCGCGGCATGAAGTACGGGTCGGTCGATGCGGCGTCGTGGACGAAATCGAGACTTACTTTATCCGTGATGTCCTCGAACCAAACCGGGCCGTCGGCTCCCTCGATGGAAGGAAGCTGATTCGACTTGTCGGATCGGCAGCCGAACAGTCCGAGACTAAGACCCAGCAACAGACCAGCGGTTCGCCAAGTAAGGGTCATGGTCGGTCTCGACTCAACATCCGCACCAAGGGCGACTTAACCCTTCAGCGCCGTCTCGATCCGCTGCATCATCTGATCGATCTGCTGCTCGTTCTCGAAGCCGATGACGAAACAACTGAGGCAGCCGAGTCCGAGTACATAGCGCAGCGACTCGATTTGCTTCTCCGGCGTCTTGAGCGTGCCTTCGGCGAGGATCTTCATGCCGATGATGCCCTTGCCCTTGGCGTGCATGGCCTTCAAGCAAGCGGCCACTTCATCGGGCGTGCCGTCCATGCGTCCAGCCTTGCCGCCCACTGGATTGATCCGCGCCAAATCGACATCGATCCAATCGCAGTCCACCGCCGCCTTGAGCGGCGCCATGCCGTGGCACGACACGCCGATGGCGCGGATGCGGCCCTTGGCCTTGGCTTCGGACAGCGCGTCCATGACCGGACGGAAATCGATCGGCCACGAACCTTTCTGCATGCAGTGCATCAGCAGCGTATCGAGATAATCGACGCCCAGCTCCTCGCGGAAACGCTCGATGTCGGCGCGGGCCATCTCCGCCGTGACAGCGCGCGTCTTGGTTTGGATGAACAGCCGATCGCGCGGCAGGCCGCGCAGCGCCTCGCGCAGATAGATGTGCGAACCGTACTGATCCGCCGTGTCGAAATAAGTGATACCTTTGTCGTAGGCGTAACGCACCAGCTTCTTGAACTTGTCCTCGCCGAGCTTGACCTGATTGGACGAGTGGCGAACGCCCGTCGATCCGGTGCCCATGCCCAAGAGCGAAGTAGTGATACCGGTCTTGCCCAGCGGAACGCGGTCGGCGCCGCTCTGGAGTTTGAGTGATCGATCCGCCGCGTTCGCAAGAGTGTTTCCCGCGGCCAGGATGCCGACGGCCGCCGTGGACTGTGCCAGGAAATCACGACGAGATGGTTCGGACATGATGCGAGTCTCCCTGCGCCTAGGATTAGAAGAACGGTTCCCTTGGCGATTGTAACGCGCGGCGCAGGGGCGAACCAGTGGCTATTCGCCGCGACGGCAACACCGACGCTTGCTTGTCGAGAAGTCAGAGGCTACAGTGCGATTAGATTTGCGGACGGAGGAAAAGGAGTCGGCCATGTCTCAGGGAGCTTACGAGCAAATGCTGGAGGTGGAGCATCTCCAAGAAGCGACGGTCGTTCGTTTTAAGCGGCGCACCATCTTGGAACCGGCGGCCATCCATGCGATTGGCGAGCGTCTGCTTCGCTTGGCCGGCGCGGAGAGCCGGCGAGCCATTCTCCTCAATTTCACGGGAGTCGAGAGTTTGACCAGCGCCATGCTCGGCGAATTCGCGGTGCTGCAACGGGCGCTGAGCGACAGCGGCGGACGGCTTGCTTTCTGCTCTGTCGAGCCGTTTCTCCTACAAGTCTTCAAGGTCGTGAAAATCCCCGAATTCATTGACATTTATGCCGACGAACCGACTGCGTTGCAAGCCTTTTGCGAACGAGGAGATGAATCGGAGCCGCGACCGTAAGAGAGCGGTTCGGCCTCCCGCTCCCTTACGGTCGCGGTTCTGGTTTGGATACGGTAGACGGAGATGGCTTTCGCACCGTGCGGAAATGAATGCGGGTGATCTCCTTGCTCTCGTTGGAAGCGATTTCCATAAGGACGATTATCACGCCGTCGGGCACTTGCTCGTAGCGGCAAGGCCGGCCATCGAGAAGCACTTCCGTCGTTGCCGTGATGCGGAAATCATCTTTGGAAGCTGCGGCGATCAACGACGAAATAGCTCGGTCGGAGATAGACCTGTCGATCGTCGGACGCTTTCCGCGATCGAGCGAAGCGGCAACCGGAGAGAGGCACAACAGCGAAACGAGCAAAGCCAGCATCCAGCGAAACATCCCGGCACCTCCGCACCAACACGCATTGAGGAAAACATGGCGGAAACAACTGGCTTTTCGCATCCCCCATGCCAGAGAGCATCATCTTGCATTACGGGATGTAAGTCTTTGAGAACAATTAGTTTAGGGAAGATGAGAAAAGGACCGGCGGGGCCGCAAGCAGCGCTGGTTGCCTAGAAGAGAAGCAAACGATGTCTACAAACTGGTCACATCGGCACGTTCAGATGATCGTGCCGTCGGGGACGACCGCCCCGTTAGGGATGACGACGATACCATCGCGGATGACGTAATTGTCGCCTTCGTCGTGCTGGAGATGACGGCGATTGACGATTTGCACGTTGGCACCGATGCGGCAATCCTTGTCGAGAATGGCGCGTTCGACGATCGAGTTATCGCCGACGCCAAGATCGGGGATGCCCCGTTGGCGATTGCGAAGACAATCGCGTTCCAGTTCGATGCGATCGGCGCCGTTGACCACGGTGTCGCGCAGCGTGACATGCCGTCCGAGGCGCGTGCGGATGCCGATGACGCAGCGTTCGACGCGCGCCCGGCGCCCAGGATGCAGCCATCGCTGATGAGGCACTGCTCGACGTGAGCACCGTCCACGTGTGAAGCCGGTAGATAGCGCATGCGCGTGTAGATGATGCCTTCCGGGCTGTGGAAGTCGAACGGCGGCGTCGGACTGGCCAGGGCCAGATTGGCCTCGTGATACGATTTGATGCTGCCGACATCCTCCCAGTAGCCGTGGAACAGATACGCTTGGATGGCGTGCGTGCGCAGACTGCTGCCGAGGATCTCGGTCACCAGATCGGTGGCGTCCGGCTGAGCGGCGAGCAGATCGAACAGCACTTGCCGCTCGAACACGTAGATGCCCATGTTGGCCAAGTAATCTTGTCCGCGTCCGGCCAAGCCGCGGCGCTGGAGCCAAGCCGAAGGGGCGCGCAGACTGTCGAGTTGCTCGGCGTCGCGCGGCTTCTCGATCATCTCGACGACGCGGTTCTGCTCGTCAAGGCGGACGATGCCCAAACGGGCGGCTTGATGGCGATGCACCGGCAGCACGGCCATGGTGACGGCGGCTCGGCCGGCACGATGCGTTTGCACCAATTCGCGGAGATCCATGCGGTAGAGCTGATCGGCAGACAGAATGACGACGTGGGCCGCCTGATCGCTTTGCAGATAGCGGAGGTTTTGCCGGATAGCGTCAGCGGTGCCGCGATACCAGTCGGCGGTTTCGTTGGTCTGCTGAGCGGCGAGGATTTCCACGAAGCCGCTGTTGAACGGATCGAACTTGTAGGTGTTGGCGATGTGGCGGTGCAGACTGACGCTGAGAAACTGCGTGACGACGTAAAGGCGATTGAGTCCGCTGTTGATGCAGTTGCTGAGAGGAATATCGATAAGTCGATATTTGCCGGCGAAGGGCACGGCCGGTTGACTGCGGTGTTTGGTCAAGGGATACAGCGATTCGCCGCGTCCGCCGCCGAGAATAAGGCTGATAACGTCTTGCATGGCAGTCGTCTCCGCGCACCGCTTGTCGGTTTCATCGCATCGTCCCTCATGTATCGCATCGATTGACACGGCTGGCAAGAGAAATCGCCTCACGCATCGCCCGCGGCTGCGTGCGCCGATTTGGGTTTGTCCGGCTTTTCGCCGGCCTTGTCGTTGTTGGCCACTCGTTTGGCAAGTTCGTCCACGTCGCGCCACAGGGCTTGCCAGGCGGCGCGTTCGTTGTCGGCTAGGTGATCGAGCGCCGGCGCATCGCGGACAGAGGCGAGGTCGTGACTTTCACTTTTCAAAGCATCTGAATCTCGATAGGCACTTGGGTTCCTTCGACTTGTTGTTTGCGCGTTAAGTAGTTGAGCCTTTCAAAGCCAATGACTCGGCCGCGCCGATCCTTGACCAGCACCACGTCGTCGTCGATCTCTTCGCACAGCAATTCCTTGGCGGGATCATCGAACCACACGCTGAGCGTGTTGCCGGTGCGGTCGAAGTAGACCCTTACTTTTTCCACAGTTCGCGTCCTTTTTTGATTTTTCCGGTGAGATAAGTAGTAACCACGAAGCGTTCCTGGAGATCATCGCCGCCCACCACCATACAGACATAGTCTATACTGAGACGCATTTGCTTACGGAGTAGGATCGGCGGGCGGGGGACGGCGGATGCGCGTGTGATTGATGTCCGCGACCACGAAGCAGCCCGCCAGAGTATCCAGAGATTGTTCGCCGACGACGCGCTGGAGGATTTCCAACACGGCATCGCGGCCGCGGTTGCGTGGACGCAACAGAAGCATCCCCGGATGAGCGCCAGGAGAGAAGCGGCGGACATCGGCAAAGTCCAGGTCGAGCGTGAGGAAAAACCGCCCTTCGGCAACCGCTCGTTGCCAGACCGCGCCATCGTCGGCGCCGCTGAGTCCCTCATCGGTCACGCGCTCGGCGGAATAACCGGCGGCGTTCAGGAAGTCCACGTGCGCTTCGCGAGGTTCTCATCCAGCTTCAGGAGAAACGCACTCATCGCAACGGCACCAATTCCTCTTCGCCGGCGAGGACGGCGGCATAGGCCAGCGCCGCGCGAACATCCTCTACGGCCAAGGGAGGATACTCCCGAACAATCTCTTCGGCAGTCAATCCATCGGCCAAGTTGTCTAGGATGACCGAAACCATGATGCGCGTTCCGCGAATGCACGGCTTGCCGTGGCAAACCTGAGCATTCGTCGTAATTCGTTCTTGCCAACGGCTCATTGACGAACACCTCCTCCGCGCGGCTGTCGAACCTTGGATGCGATCCCATTGTATGGGGCGGACTTTACTCGTGGGAATCCTTCTTGGGTGATTTGGCGTCCTCTTGTTTCTCACGTTTTTCGCCAGCCTTGTCGTTGTTGGCCACTCGTTTGGCCAGTGCGTCCACGTCGCGCCACAGGGCTTGCCAGGCGGCGCGTTCGTTGGCGGCCAGGCGATCGAGGGCGGCGGCATCGCGGACGGAGGCGAGGTCGGGATCGCGGTGCCAGTGGGCCAGGCGTTGCTGGATCGCCTTGTTCTCTGCGGAATTATTCTGTTCGGCGAGCTTGGCGTTAGCCGTCAAATGGTCGCGCAGCCAGCCCAGCGCCCAGCGGCGAAACATGGTCACGACTTTATCGGGCAGCAAGCGGGCGTCCTCGCCCTGTCCGGCGGCAGCCAGAGCGGCGCTGCACGCGGCGTTGTAACGATGTTGCTGGTTCAGATCGTCGGCCAGTTTCGGCTCAGCGGTGAAGGCATCGGCATAGAGACGAGCAGCGGCGACATACCGCTTCTTGTATTGGCACATCTGGGCCAGGGTGACGGCCTCGTCGGCGTTGGCGGGCGACGCCTCGCCTTGGAGGATGGCGGGCAGTTTTTTTTCCAGTTCGACGAAGCGTTCGGCTGTCTGGACCCATTGAAGGGAAGGATGACTCCAGCCGGGCCGCCTTGATCCCAACTCGTGGCCGCGCCGGTAGTAAGCCAGTGACTCCACGAACTGACCTTGAAGGCGCCGGCTCTCGCCGAGACCGACGTATGACACGGCGAGATTCGGCTCCAGCGCGTTGGCCTTGCGGTAGGCCGCCTCCGCCTCCGCATATTTTCCCTGGTCATTCAGGGCGAGACCTAGGTTGCAATACGCAGACGCCGCGGTGAGGCCACCCGGCTTGAGTGCGATGGCCTTGCGGAAGGTCGCCTCCGCCTCCGCAGGCTTCCCCTGGCTATGCAGGGCGACGCCGAGGGCGGTGTATGCCCAAGAAGCGTCAACTCCCTTATCCGGTCTGAGTGCGATTAACTTATGGAAGATCGACTCCGCCTCCGCATACTTCCCATCGTCACGCAAGGCGCCGCCGAGATCGATGTATGCCTGGACATAATCCGGCTCGAGTGCGATGGCCTTGCGGTAGGCTGTCTCCGCCTCTGCATGCTTTCCCTGGTTCTTGAGGAACCTACCGAGGCTGACGTATGCCTTGGCGTAGTCGGGCTTGAGTGCGATGGCCTTGCGGTAGGCCGCCTCCGCCTCCACATGCTTCCCCTGGCTACCCAGGGCGAAGCCGAGGCTGTCGTATGCTTCGGCATAATTCGGATTGAGCGCGATGGCCTTGCGGTAGGCCGCCTCCGCCTCCACAGGCTTTCCCCCAAAGCCGTCCAGAACACTGCCGAGGTTGAAGTATGCCTCAGCGTAATCCGGCTTGAGTGCGATGGCCTTGCGGTAGACCGCCTCTGCGTCCATAAGCTTCCCCTGGCGCATCAGAACCATGCCGAGTGTGTTGTATGCCTCGGCATCATTCAGAACCATGCCGGGGCTATAGCGCTGCGCCATTGCTTCATCCGGCTTGAGTGCGATGAACTTGTCCCAGGCCGCCTCCGCCTCCGCGACCTTCCCCTGGCGAAGCAGAGCGCTGAAGAGGTTGCGGTATGCGATGGCGTAATCCGGCTTGAGCGCGATGGCCTTGAGGCAGGCCACCTCTGCCTCCGCATACTTCTTCTGTTGAACCAGGGCGTAGCCGAGGTTGTTGTATGTCCAAGGGTCATCCGGCTTGAGTGCGATGGCCTTGCGGTAGGCCGCCTCCTCTTCCGCATGCTTCCCTTGGAAGTTCAGAACCATTCCGAGATTGCAGTATGCTTCGGCGTCATCCGGATTGAGTGCGATGAACTTGTGGTAGACCTCCTCCATCTCCACATGCTTCTCTTGGACATACAGGGAGTAGCCGAGAGCGATGAGCATCTCCGGGTTTTTCGGCTGCTGGCGGACTAGATCGCGCAAGATCGCCTCCCCCTCTGCGACTGCCTGACTGGCTTGTTCCAGCGTCTGGCCACTCAGGAGGAAGCGCGGACCCAGACGACCGGCACGACCGGCTTGTACCAGCGCCCTGCCAAGAGCGACGCCCAGACCTGGATGCTTAGCGCGAGCGGCGCGGTAACAACCGATCGCCTCCACCAGACGCGATGGATCCTGCCGCTCCAGCACCTTCCCCAAAGCATCCAGCAACGCCACTTCGTCCGGCCGCCGCGCTAACGCCTGACGCAGCACCGCTTCCGCACCCGCCACGTCGCCGACTTCGCTGCTCGCCTGTGCCAGTAGTAGCACCGTCAGCACCGGCTCGGCAGACACATCCATCCGACCGCGCAACTGCCGCAAATGCCGCCAATCGTTGCCGCGTCCCAACTTCCACAAAGCGATCCAGGGCGGACGCCCTGCCAACAACTCCGCCACATCCTCCGCGCGCGGCGGCACCGCGCCGATCAGCAATGCTCGCAACTGCCGTCGCGGTTCGCTGTGGTCCAATCGCTCCACTAGTGCAAGTAAACGCCGCCCCTTCACCTCGGCACGTTTCTGCCGCCACTGCTCCACCATCCAACTGTCCACTCCGGCAAACGCCTGTAACGGACGTTGTGGCTCGTTGTGGTCCGATCGCTCCGCCAACCCAAGCGAATGCCACCACGTCGCCTCGGCACGTTTCTGCCGCCACTGCTCCAACATCCAACCGTCCAGTCCGGCAATCACCCCCTGCACTACGGTCTCCGGCTCCTCTTGCAATCGCGCCGCCACTACCGACTCCGCCTGCTTCTCCATATCGACATCCGGCCAACGACGGCGGAAGGCGGCGGCGTACTGATCCTCCACGCTCGGCTCGGCCAATGCCATCATCATGCGGCCCGATTCAGCCGCTTGGTAGGTCTTCGTTTCATGCGGTGTGGCAATGTCCACCAGAGCATTCAGCAAGTCGCGGTTCTTCTCCGCGCGGGCCAGCCGCTCCGTAACTCCCTTTTGGAAGTCGGCGACTTGCTGCTCCACCGCAGCGCTGACGCCGCCGCGGGCGATGTCCGCCGACCGCACCGCTTCGGCCTGCGCCTCTCTCAACATGGCCAGATCGTGCAAGCGCCAGCCCTCGTCCAGCCGTTCGCGTCCGTGTTGCAGGGCCGCCAGCGTCTCGCGGTCGGTTTTGTCTTGGCGAGCTTGGGCGTCATCCCGTTCCTTTTGCATCCGCCAGGCGGCGGCGACGCCGACGGCCACGAGTATCAGTACTGCCGCCGCCAAGGCCAACGTCCGCTGCTTCGCCCGCCGCTCCGCCTTGACCCGCGCCTGAGCCTCTCGCGCACGCTCCGTCTCCACCACCGCCCGCGCCTCCGCCGCCACGCGCTCCAACTCCGCTCGCCGCAGTCGCTCCTGCACCGCCGCCTCGTAGGCGGCCACGCGCTCCGCCACTCGGCCGGCATGACGCGGCCGGCCCACAAGCTCCGCTGCCAGACACTCGCGGCACAACGCCGTCAACGCCTCATCGGCGCCACACTTTTCTAAAAGTGTCAACGCTTCGATCAAGTCTGCCCGCCGCGCTCGCCGCAGCCTCTCGTCTCGATTGGCGCCCTGATACGGCGGCCGGCCCGTCAGCACCTCACACAGAATGGCGCCCAAGGCGAACACGTCGGCGCGTTCGTCCACGATGTCCCAATCGCCGGCCGCTTGCTCCGGCGGCATGTACGACGGCGTGCCCAACGCCGCTCCGGCCCGTGACAGACCGTCCGCCTCTTCCACCCGCGCCACCGTCTCCACGTTCTCCGTCGCCTCCTCCGGCATCGGCGCCGGCTCCGCGCGGCTCAGTTCCTTGGCCAAGCCCCAGTCCATGACCTGCACTTCGCCGAACTCGCCGACCATGATGTTGTTCGGCTTCAAATCGCGGTGAATGACGCCCTTGCTGTGCGCGAAGGCCATCGCCTGGCACACTTTTTCGAGGATGGCCAACAGGCGCGGCAAGCGTTCCGGCCCGGCGGCTTCGTCGCGGAAGATGTCGGCGAGTGTGCGGCCGCGGACCAGCTTCATGGTGTAGCAGAGCCGGCCGTCGGTGAAGCGTCCGAGGTGGTGAATGGGCACGATGCCGGGATGCTGCAACGAGCCGGTCAGCCGCGCTTCGCGGAGAAAACGCTCTTCGGCGGCGGCATCGCCGTGGTATTCGGCCTTGAGGATCTTGAGGGCCAGATCGCGCTGCAGGGCGTCGTCGGCGTAGCGATACACCTCGCCCATGCCGCCGACGCCGAGCATCTCCAGCAGCGAATCGCCGGCTGCGTCCAGGGTTTTCGGGGCAGCGCCATCGGGCGGGCGCGTTGGGCCGGTGGCAGCTTCCAGCGATTGAAGAGAATTCGTCTCGGACATGGGGGCATCTCCGTGATGCGTGAGAAAGGGTATCCCGCGACTATACCCGCCGGCCGCGCCCTCCGCAAGAAGCGGCGGTGCGGACAACCGTTCCCTGAAGGTCGCGGCTCGGATTGGTTGTAAACAATCCCGCCGGCGTAACGAATAATGAATAGACGGCTCACGGCGAGCGATGGAGGTTCGGCATGCGGACGATGACGGCGGCGACGATTGGCGGCGCTTTGGTCTTCGGCATGATGCTGGCCCTGCTCGGCCTTCTCAAGCTGGCCGTGGCGCGGCGTATCCAGCCGGGAGATGGGCAGGTTCGCCGTTTGCTTATGGCGTTGCACATCGCCCTCGTGCCGCTGGTGCTGCTGTGTGGGCTGCTGCTCGACATCTATGGCGCCCGACTGATCCTCGTGGCCGGCTCGGTGACGTTGGCGCTGGCGTTGGTCGGCTTGAGTGTGCGGCCAACCTATCCGCACGCTTTTGCCTCGATTCTGCTGGCCGGCTTCGGCGCTTCCGCCGTGGGCACGGCCAGTACCGTGCTGATGCCGGGCGCCTTTTTCGCTCCGGAAGAGACGTCGGCCTCCGTCAATCTCGGTTACGTCTTCATCGCGCTTGGCGCCTTGCTGACGCCGGTATTCACCGACATCCTGTTGGCGAAGATCGAACTGCGCCGCACTTTGGCCGTGCTTGCGCTGCTGTCACTGATGCCGGCGTTTGTCGCCGTGCTACCGAGTGGCGAGCCGTGGCAGTTCCGCGATCATCCGAGCGATCCGTCGGTGTTTTTCGCCGAGCCGGCGGGCGGGCTGGCCGCTCTGGTGCTGTTCTTCTATGCGCCGTTGGAGGCGGCCATCAGTCTATGGACGTGTACCTTGTTGGCGGAGCGGGGGCGGGACGAGGGCGAGGCAGTCGGTCTTCTGTCCGGCTTCTGGGTCGCCTTCATGGCCTCGCGTCTGTTGGCCGCCGTGGGGCAGCACTTCGACTTTTGGACGGAGAGGTGGGATCTCGGGTTGATCGTGGTGCTGCCGCTGTTGGCGGCGGTGCTGCTGGGCAATCTGACCGGAGCCAGTTATAGCGGTAGGCCGTGCGCCGGCCTGATGCTGCTGGGTTTGCTGCTCGGCCCGGTTCTGCCGACGCTGTTGGGTCTGGTCTTTCGCCGCGTCGCGCCGACCGAGCAAGGAACGGCTTACGGGTTGATGTTCGCCGCCGGATCTCTTGGCAGCGTGCTGCTGGCGCCGATGCTGGCGCCGCGCACGCATCCGCCGCTGCAAACCGCCCTGCGCTTACCGATCTTCCTCGCCCTGCTTGTCACGGCGATCGCGCTGGTGCTGGGATTGATGATGCCGTGAGATACCCCACCCGGCAGCTGACGCAGCCGGTTCGCCGGCGAACCGGCTGCGTCAGCTGCCGGGTGGGTCAAGCTCCTATGGTTTGGCGATGCTCCGATACTCGGCCCGTATTTCGTCCGTGGCGGGATAGATGCGCGGGGGTCCAACATTGACGCCCTGCGAGGGAGGAAAACCGGGCGAAGGCGGCGTCGGCACGACCTGGAAGCGATGATCTCCGTCTTTGCCGATGCTTTGCAGCGGCAAGAGATATTCACCGGGACCGCTGTAGTCCGGCGGCGGATCGGATTGTTTGGCCAGTGGATCGTGCAAAGGGACGCAACGGTCGATGTCCTCGACGTGAATCGTCTCGCCGGCCTTCACCGGCGCCGACTTCGGAAAAAGCACTTCCTTGACGACGACATGCTCGCCCTTGTCGCCGCTGACCTCGGCGATGACATCGAGCGTGGAAACGAGGAACTGCGGCCGCGACAGTGTGAGAGGCCGTCCCTCGAAAGCGCCGCGGAGACCGCCCGGCGTATGCGGCCGGCACACCACCAAATAGCCGAGATAGCCCAGCCAAGCGGCGAACAGCGCGGCGGTCACAATCAACCGTCCCACGGCGGGCTTCATGAGCCTTCCTCCACTTCCTCCGGCACGTCGATGCGATAATCGCGCACCAGCACCTGATCGAAGTCGTAAACGTCGCGGAAATCGTCGCGGCTGTCGTCGGCGGTCTTGCTCATGAGGTTGGCGGCGACGAGATTGAAGACGAGTTCGCCGATGTCGGCGGTGCGGTTGATGCCCCACATGCGGAAGACGGTGCGAGCCATCAAGCCATATTCGCGCAGAGCGAGATCGCGGATGCCTTCCAGCAGTTGCGGCCCGCTGACGTGATAATCCGCCTCGACGGCTCCTTCGCGCGGCGGTACGCGCCCAATAATCGTTGCGTGTGCGCCAGAGCGGCGAAAAGGAACTCATACGCCTCGTAAGCGTAGCGCGGATCGCGGCCAACCACCTCTTCGAGTTTCGGATGATGCATCGTCGTTTCCGTCAGAGCCGCGACGGTAAGGGAGCGGTTGCTTCCTCCGCTCCCTTACCGTCGCGGCTCAGTCGTTTGTTCATTTTCCCAGTCGCGTGAGAATCTCGGCGGCGGCGACGGGCAGGCGCCGGCCGTCCTCGAATTCCACGAGCAGGCGGCGTGCCAACACTTCCTGAGCCAGCACGCGGCCCTGACCTTTCTGCGTCAAGACACGGCTGCCGATCGGCGGCAGCGCCTCCTGGAACTCCTCGTAAACGTCCTGCTCGAAACGCAGACAGCACTTCAGCCGGCCACAGCGGCCGGAGATTTTCGACGGATCGAGCGTGGATTTTTGCAGCTTGGCCATGCGCATCGACACCGGCGGCATGACGACCATGTGCGTGTTGCAGCAAACCGGCTTGCCGCAATCGCCGTAGTCGGCCAACAACTTCGCCTCGTCGCGCACGCCGATCTGCCGCATCTCGATGCGCGTCTGATACTCGCGGGCCAGATCCTTGACCAATTCGCGGAAATCGACGCGCTTCTCGGCCAGGAAGTAGAAAATGATTCGTTCGCCGCCGAACAGATGCTCGACATCGACCAGTTCCATCTGCAAGCTCCGCTGCTGCACGAAGCGCGCACAGGTTTCCAGTTCGCTTTCCTCGGCGGTTCGCAGCCGTTCGCGCTCGGCGCGATCGTCTTCGGTCAGGACGCGAACGATTCGTCCGCGTGTCGGCTCGGCGATCAATTCGATGGTGCGCGGCTCAGCGGGACACAGCAGCTGGCCGACTTCCAGACCGCGTTCGCTGCGGACGATGACTTCCTGACCGCGGCTATAGCAGCCGTTGTCGGTGTCGAACTGCGCCCAGAAAACGCATGGCGCCGTGCCGCGCAATCCAAGAAGACGCCATGAGTACCCTCGCTGCCTGTGCTGCGTATAATAGATCTTCACACGCGATCCGCGCCCCCATTCTAAAGGACGCCCGCGAGAAGAAAAGAGCATTCATCATTCATCCACGAGTTTAGCCGCGACCCGAAGGGGAGCGCGACATAGTCTACCCGGCAGCTAACGCAGCCGGTTCGCCGGCGAACCGGCTGCGTTAGCTGCCGGGTAGTAGGGCTAAGGGAGGCACCATGATTCCGTTCATTCCGCTTGCCACGGCTCGCGTTCGGCGAAGGGCGCGGGCGGCGTTCACGCTGTTGGAACTGCTGGTGGTCATCGCCCTGGTCGGCGTGTTGCTGGGTTTGTTGCTGCCAGCCGTGCAAAAGGTGCGCGAATCGGCGTCGCGCATGAAATGCGCCGAGCAACCTCCGGCAGTTCGGCCTGGCGCTGCAAAACTTTCACGATGTCAACGGCTACCTGCCTCCCGGCATGGCCACCGAGGGTGCCACGCAGGACTGTTTTCACACCGGCTTCACTTACCTGCTGCCGTACCTTGAGCAGGACAACATCTACCGGCTCTATCATTTCGATAAGCAATGGTACGATGTCGCCAACTACGCGGCGGTCGGACAGCAAGCGGCGATCTTTTTCTGTGCCAGCAATCGCAACGGCGGTGTCATCGATCTGACGCCGTTCATCCAGCAATGGGGCGCGCCTATGCCGCCCTTTATCGGCGCCTGCGATTACGTTTTGTGCAAGGGCGCCAACGCCTGCCTGGCGACCGATACGTCGGGGATTCCACCGCAGGCGCGCGGCCTGTTCAACGAAGTCCAATTCACTTCGCTCGCCAACCCATCGGGGCAAAGCTCGTGGCTTCCTATTCCGCGACAGCCCGTCCGCTTGACGGACATAACGGATGGCCTATCGTCCACATTTGTCGTCGGCGAGGCGGCGGGCGGCACGCCCTACTATGTGGTCGCCGACATCAACAACCTTAGTCAGCCGGCCGTCGAGCCGTTCGTCAATGGTCCGGCCAAGATGGATCAAGCCTGGGCCGCCGCCAGCATAGGCGATGCCTCGCATCCGTGGTACGCGAGCATTTTCGGCGTCACTGCTCAGATCGGCTTTGGCCCCAATCCGATGGACGAACCGATGAATCGCCGACCCGGCATGCCGACCATCCTCGGCGGCGATTCGACCGGCAAGAACGCCGCCGGCAGCGATCGCGTCAGCGGTTTCCGCAGCATGCACGTGATCGGTTGCAATTTTCTCTTCGCCGATGGCAGCGTCCACTTCATCTCGCAGTCGATCGATCCCCCCGTCTACCGTGCCCTGTCCAGCTATGCGGGCGGCGAAGTCCTTTCCGGCACGGACTTCTAACCGTGGAGGGCGCGATGTATCCGAGAGGGTTGGTCTGCTTGCTATTGGCATTGCCGTTGCTGGGCTGCGGGCGCAAGCCGCCTTACCAGGGACGAAGCGTCGCCGAGTTGCAACACATGCTGGACGATCCCAACCCGACAGTGCAAGTGCAGGCGGCCCACGGTCTGAGTCTGCACGGCGCCGAAGCGCGTCCGGCGTTGCCGGCTCTGACGCGCGCACTGCGTTCGTCGAATGCCCTGGTGCGTCAACAAGCCGCTCTGGCGCTGGGCGAGATGGGGGCCGAGGCCGAGGAAGCGGTGCCGGCCTTGAGCGCGGCGCTGAAGGATTCCGAGTGGTCGGTTCGTCGTCAAGCCGTCGTCGCCCTGGGACAGATCGGCCCGCCGGCTCACGCCGCCGAACCGGATCTGCTCCGCTGTCAGCGCGATGGGCACAGCCTCGTTCGCAAGGCCGCTGTGCAGGCGCTGGCCAAAATCAAGGATGCACCAATGCCGAAATGATAAGACGTTTAGCCGCGACCCGAAGGGGAGCGCGAACGCGCTCCCCTTCGGGTCGCGGCTAAACGAAGGTTGATTATTTGTCCTGCTTGAAGACAGGCTTTTTGCCGATCCGCCAGCTCCGCCGTCAATTCTCGCTGAAATCGAATTTCTGAGCGGCTTCCTTGTGCAGATCCTTGTTGAGCGGATCGCGGAGATAGCGTTGGCGGCAATCCGGACATAAATCGTAGCGAAGGTGGTGATGGGCCGGTTCGATGCCGTCGGCGATATCGTCCTCGTCTAGTTCGCGCAGCAGTTGGCCGACGGCTTCCATGTGGTCTTCTTCAAGATCGGCCTCGGTCAACTGGGCGGGGTCGTGCTGGGCGAAAACCTCGATCTTGACGACGTAATGGTCCTGTCCGGCTCGGAGTTCCTTGCCGCAAAGATCACATGTAATGTGCAACATGAAAAGAAGACCTCCTAGACCCCTGCGTCGTTCGTTTGCTGAAGCGAGCGACGGGGCGTCCCTCATGCCTCGAAATTCCTGCTGGACTGCCTCGCGAGTGGAAAACCTCTCTACTATCCATCCGTCGCAGGTTTCGCGGCCCATGTCAAGCCGAATCCGGGAATTACAACGGATTTGTCTACTCGCTCTTATCGGATCGCTCGCGGCGCTTTTTGCCCCTTGGGGATCTTCGTCGTGTAGTGGCGTTCCTTCATGCGCTCTTGAAAGTCCGCCTTGGCGTCCTTGAGCGCCTGCGGCTCTTGCAGCAGATCGGCGGCGCTGAGCGCCAGCGCCTTGGCGGCGATCAGCAACCCCTTGTGGCCGATGGGCGAGCCGATGGCGGCGACGTTCTGCCAACTATGTCCCGGACTGCCGGCCGCGAAACAAACCGTCTCCAGTCCCGACGTCGGAACGTGCCAGCTAATATCGCCCACGTCGGT
The DNA here is from genome assembly GCA_963835245.1 of uncultured Planctomycetota bacterium. GTDB lineage: Bacteria > Planctomycetota > Planctomycetia > Gemmatales > Gemmataceae > JAJPHU01. The sequence goes on along the minus strand of CAWIEZ010000004.1, from coordinate 1,550,392 downwards.
CGAACCGCCGGTCGCCGCATACGGCTGCTTCGGCAGCGGCTCGATGGCGTCGTGGAGCGGTTTGCGTTCTTTCAGGGCAAACTCGATCCGCAACGGTTCTTGTAAGCGACGCGCGAGATTGCGGTCGGCGTCGTCGAACTTCGGCGGCCCCACGCGCTCCAGGTTGCGCAGCACGATCCGCGACAGCGGCAGGTTGGGAATGATCTCGTGGCAATCGGTATCAATGTGGACGGCCACTTTCGTCCGGCTCATCTTGGCCGCGCCGTCGGCGATGTCGCGCAGCCAATCGAAGGTGCGTTCCACGTCCTCGTGGACGTTGGCGCGGACGAAGTACCACACTTGCGCCGTGGCCGGCACCACGTTCGGCTGCGCGCCGCCGTTGGTGACGACGTAGTGAACGCGGTTCGTTTCCTTGATGTGTTCGCGCATGTAATTGGCGCCGACGTTCATCAGTTCGACGCCGTCGAGCGCGCTGCGGCCTTTTTCGGGACTGCCGGAGGCGTGCGCCGCCAAGCCGCTGAAGGTGAACTTCGCCGAGATGAGCGCCTTGGTGGACAGGAAGGCGACGCGGTTTTTCGTGCCGGGATGCCAGTGCAGACAAGCATCGAGATCCTTAAATTGGCCATCGAGCGTCATGTACACTTTGCCGATGACCGTCTCTTCGGCCGGCGTGCCATAGAGGCGAAGAGTGCCCGGAAGATGGTGCTTGTCGATGGCTTCCTTGACGGCCAAGGCGGCGCCGACGGCGGCAGTGCCCAGGGCACAATGTCCGCAGCCGTGTCCCGCACTTTGTCCGGAGATGGCTTTGCGAATGGGATCGCCGGCCTGCTGCGATAGTTCCGGTAGTGCATCGTACTCGGCGAGGATGCCGATGATCGGCTTGCCGGAACCGTACTCGGCGACGAACGCCGTCGGCATGTCGCTGACGCCTTCCTTGACGCGGAAACCCGCTTTTTTCAGCATGCCGACCAGCCGCGCCGCCGAGCGATGCTCCTGTAAACCCAACTCGGCAAAGGTCCAGATGTCCTGATTGGCGGACACCAGTTCCGGACGCAGGCCGTCGAGATGACGGAGAATGTCTTGCTGAATGGTCGCTGTTTTCGCGGGTTCGTCGGCTCGTGCGGCAGAGCAGGCAACCAAAGAGCAAACGGCGAGCGGGATACACAGGATGGAAAAACGCATGGTCGTGTTCCTCGGTGGCAAGAGCGGGAGTATTCAAGGACGTGGCCGCAGTGTACCAGGGAAAACGGCGCGACGCCAGCAAAGCGACAAGCAACGAGAGCCGAGAAGAATTTGCTTGCCTCTACCGCGACTATTCCGCTACGATTTCCTAGCAAGAACGCCAGCCGTTCTCCTACTCCGAAAAGGACTACGTGCGATGAAACGCTTGTTTCTGATTCTGTTCGCTGCCGGTCTACTGATGGCGGCTGCCGGGCTGTCGCGCAGCACGACGCAGCCGGACGTTTCTTCAGAACCGCCCTTGCAAGTGGCTGTCGAGTCGCGCAATCCCTGGACGCACCTGCGCCTCAATCGTTCCGCCGAACAATTTCAATTCGCCATCATCTCCGATCGAACCGGCGGTCATCGGGCTGGTATTTTCGCGCGCGGTGAAGCTGCTTAATCTCATGCAGCCGGAGTTCGTCCTTTCCGTCGGCGATCTCATTGAAGGCTACACCACGCCGGAACAGGCGCGCAGCCAGTGGAGGGAATTTCAAGGCTACGTCAGCAAGCTGCAAATGCCCTTCTTCTACGCCCCCGGCAACCACGATGTACTCACGCCCGACATGGCCAAGGTCTGGCAAGAGAAGTTTGGCCGCCGTTACTATCACTTCGTCTACAAGAACGTGCTATTTCTCGTCCTCAATGCCTACGATGGCCCGGAGGTGGATGTCAAAGGCGGCAAACATTTCAAGGACTGCTTAAGCAAGGAACAACTCGATTACGTCAAGCAAGTGCTGGGAGAGAACTCCTCGGTGCGTTGGACGGTGGTGGCCCTACACCCGCCTCTGTGGCGCGGCGCAACGCGGCCGAAACCGGCTGGCTGGAAGTGGAGAAATTGTTAGCCGGACGCAAGTACACGGTTTTCTGCGGCCATATTCATAATTTTCGCAAGTACGTGCGCCAAGGCATGAACTACTATCAACTGGCGACGACCGGCGGCGGCAGCTCGCTGCGCGGCGTCGATTATGGCGAGTTCGATCACATCACCTGGGTGACGATGAAGCCGGACGGACCTATGTTGGCTCATCTGCTGCTGGATGGCATTTATCCCGAAGACATGAAGAAGCCGATCGCCGAGGAGGAGGGCAATATCCCCGGCTATGGCAAGCGGCTGACGCCGGTGAACGGCAAGGTGTTCTATCGAGGCAGCCCCGCGGCGGGAGCGGAGATCGTTTTTCATCCGGCCGATGCCGCGACCAAGAAAGCGGGCGGCGCCGCACGCGGCCGCGTTGAAGCGGACGGCTCTTTCCGCTTGACCACTTACCATGCCTTCGACGGTGCATCTGCCGGCGAGTATCAGGTCAGCATCGTCTGCTATCCGCCGGCGCCGGCGGACGGCGGCGACCGAGGCGGCAATCGATTGCCAGAGCGCTACGCGCGTCCGGAAACCTCGAAATTGACGGCGACCGTCGAGTCCGATGGACGCAAGGAGTTTGTCTTTGAACTGACGGATTGAATGAGCGACTAGCCCGCAGCGCCAGCGACGGGTTGAAGAACCCATCGCTGGCGCTGCGGGCTAGTCGGCAACCTGCCGTAGTTCGCCGAATAGCCGCGCCAGATCCGCTGCCGAATGATGAGCGTTCAGCCCGCTGGGATTGGGCAGCACCCAGATTTTCGCTTCCGCCAGAGTCTCCGTCTGAAGACCGAGGACAGCGCGCGGCCGCTGAAATGCCGTGCGATAGGCCGTGATGCCCAAAAAGGCGATGTACGCCGGTCGATAGCGTCGCACTTTTCGTTCGAGGATTCGCGCTCCTTCGCGCAGTTCGTTCTCGCTCAGATCGTCGGCGCGAGCGCTGGCGCGGGCGACGAGATTGGTGATGCCGTAGCCGAGCGGCAGCAGTTCGCGCTCCTCGTATGGCGACAGCAAATGATCGGTGATGCCCGATGCGAACAGTGCCGGCCAGAAGCGATTGCCGGGCCGGCCGAAATGATGACCGATGGCCGCCGTATACAGCCCGGGATTGATGCCGCAGAAAAGCACCTTCAGATCCGCGAGGAGAACATCAGGGACCGTCTTGCCTTCGGCGGCGGCGATCTCGGAGCGCGTGGGTCTGTGATGAGCCGGCATTTTTTCCTCCCTCCTTATACACCTGTCGATTTTGGGCCGTTGGCCTCCACCCGGCAGCTAACGCAGCCGGTTCGCCAAGGCTCGGCGAACCGGCTGCGTTAGCTGCCGGGTGGGCCACGATCAGCATTCACACTGCAAACTATATTTCTCACTACAATGAGGAGGGCTTTGTCGGTTCCAGGAGACGCTTTCGTGAAGACGGCCTTGCTGCTCATCGCTCACGGCAGCCGGCAGGAAGCGGCCAACGCCGATCTCCTGCACGTCGCCGCCGACCTGCGCGAGCGCGGCTGGCCAATTGTCGTGGCGTCGTTTCTGGAATTGGCCGAGCCGGGTATCGAGAACGGCGGCGTCCACTGCGTTGAGCAGGGAGCCGAGCGCGTGATTCTCGTGCCATACTTTCTCTCGGCAGGCGTCCATGTCCGCCGCGATCTGTCCGAGGCGCGGGCGAAGTTGGCCGAGCGTTTTCCGGCCGTCGAGTTCCGCTTGGCCGAGCCGCTGGGCCGGCATCCGCTGCTCTTGGACGTGGTGGCGGAACGGGTGCGCGAGGCAATGGAAAAAACAGAGCCGCGACCGTAAGGGAGCGTTATTAAAAACCATGCGATTTCCCGACTTTTACGCCGGCGCGACCGGCCCGCACATTTCTTTCGAGGTTTTTCCGCCCAAAAGCGACGCCGCCATGGAATCGCTGCGCCGCGTGCTGCCGGAGTTGATCGATCTGGCGCCGAGCTACATGACGGTAACTTACGGCGCGCTCGGCTCCACGCGCGAACGGACGTTGGAGATCGCGGCGCTCATCAAACGCGAGTACGGCATGGAGTCGGCCTGCCATCTCACCTGCGTCGGTTCCAGCCGTGCCGACCTCGATCGCATTCTCGACGACATCCAGAAGGCCGGCATCGACAACATTGTTGCTCTGCGCGGCGACCCTCCGCGCGGTGAAACGGCGTTTGTGCCGCCGCCGGACGGCTATCGCTACGGCAATGAACTGGTCGCGCACATCCGCCGCCGCCACGCCGCCGCTTTCGGTTTGGCCGTCGCCGGCTATCCCGAAAAACACATCGAATCGAGCGATTCCGCTACTGATTTGCGGCACTTCAAGAACAAAGTAGACGCCGGCGCCGACATCGTTATCACGCAGCTGTTCTACGACAACGCCCATTTCTTTTCCTTCGTGGACGCCGCTCGCGCTTTGGGCGTGAGCAAACCGATTGTGCCGGGTCTATTGCCGGTGTTGTCGGCGAAGCAGGTGCGGCGCATCACGTCGCTGTGCGGCTCGGCGATCCCGTCAGCGTTGCAGGCCGAACTGGAAGCGGCGGGCGACGACGACGGCCGCGCCGAGGAAGTCGGTATCCAGCAGTGCGTGGCCCAAGCGACCGAACTGCTGCGCCGCGGTGTGCCGGGCATTCATTTTTACGTGTTGAACAAATCCAGTCACATGCGCCGCATCATGGAGCAGCTGCGTCCCGTGCTGGCCGAAGTGCGGCGATCGAGATAGCGCCGCTTCTCGTTCCCACGCTCCGTGTGGGAGCGAGAGCCACTACCATAATCCGCTCACGCACCCTGGGCAAACGTCAAATTAATACTTGAGAGATGACCTTCCGTAACTTACACTTGAGGATAATGGATCAATCTCTTGAGGAGTTGAATCGATCCGCGGACGAATAGCCGAACTCGCATGCCGGACTGTTCGTCTGCTCCTTCGGAAGACCCTGTTGCTCTTCGAGGAATCGTTTTGACCTCAAGGGGTGTTGGTCGCACGACGACTAGAAGGGAATTACCTGTAATGGCGTCGGTCCCTCCCAATGGCTCTTGGTCCGCGGCCATGATCGCCGCGACCGTGCGCGAGCCGGCGATCGTGGGACAGAGCGGCGTCCGCCGCACTCCTTACGTTCATCGCTGGTCGATCATTTTTCTGCTCTCGTTGCTGCTTTTGCACCTGACCAATCCACTCGCCTGGGGCCAGTTCGGCTCGGCCTTATGGTTTCCGCCGGCGGGCTTGGGATTAGTCCTGATCGCCTGGTTCGGTTGCGCGCCGCACTGTGGTTGGCGCTGGATGGTCTGCTCGTCGTGGCGCAGACGCTGCTGGTGAACCTATTCGGCTTCGGACGGCTGCGCGGAAGCGAAGCGGGATTGGCCGCTGTCGATGCCGTGTTAGGCGCGATGTTGCTGCTGGTCGCCTGGCAGCTGTATCACCGTCCGGCGCCCGCCGCGTGCGATCTGCGCGATCCGCGTTCGGCGAAGCGCTTTTTGTTCCTCGTGCCCTGCCTCGGCGTCGGCCTGTGGGCGGTGTCGCATACCCTCGTGTTCGCTTGGCTGACGGAACCATCGCTCCAAGCGTGGCGAACGGAATTATCGGCCTTTTGGCTGAGTCGGGCGCTGGGCGTGATGATTCTGACGCCGCTGCTGCTGGTGGTGCTGACGCCGTGGCTGGCGCGGCACGGCCTCGTGCGTCCGGCATCCGAGGACAGCGATCCGCGCGAGCCGCTCGACGTGGTCAGCGTCCGCGAGCGCTTGTCATGGGGCGACGGGCTGGAGTTGCTCGGCTTGGCCGCCGGCGCTGGGGCGCTGACGTGGTTGGCCGTGCGGAATGGGCGAACGCAGCTGGTGAGTTGGCAGCTGTGGGGATCGCCGTTGCTGTTGATCGTCTGGGCTAGTTTGCGGCAGGGACTGCGCGGAGGAATGGTGGTCGCCGCCGTGTCGGCCGGACTGCCGCTCGTGCTGCTGCACGGCCAACCGCTCACCTCTCTCTTCACCCTGTTGATCCAGGGCAACTTGCTCAGCCAGTGTGCGGTCGCTCTGCTGGTGGCCGCCTCCGCTAGTTGGGTTCGCGCCAGCGAGAACCGCTATCGGCAAGTGGCCAGCTATCTTCCGGTCGTCATTTACAGCGCACGTTTCTGCCGGCCGGAGCGACCGCCGTTGGCTGCCGGCGACCTCGACGCCTTTGTGACGCTGGTCAGCACCGCCAGCGAAGAATTGCTCGGCTGTCCGCCGCATGCACTGGTGGGCGAGTACCAACACTGGCTGGCGCACGTCCATCCCGATGATCGAGAAGTAGTCCGCGCCGCCCTCACTCAACTCGGCCGGCAAGTCCAGCCTGTCACCTGCGAATATCGTCTCGCACCTCCTCCGGAGGAAATCCGAAATCCAAAATCCAAAATCCAAAAAGAAACCTCGGTTTCGGATTTGGGATTTGGGATTTCGGCTTTGTCGCGCAGCGAGCGTTGGCTGCGCGATTCGCTGGCGCCGCACTTGGATGCCGAGGGACGCCTGATCGGTTGGGAAGGCGTGCTGACCGACATCACCGAGCAGCGCGAGTTGGCCGACGATCTGCGGCGCACCACCAACATGCTGCACGCCCTGGTGGGCAACCTGCCGACCGGCGTGTTCTTCGTGCAGGGACCGAGCGGTCATCCGATCCTGGTTAATTCCCGCGCCCGCCAGCTACTCGGCCAACGCGAAGACATGGCGGCGGGATTGGAGCATCTGTCCGAGGTCTATCGTCTGCACCGCCCCGACGGCACGCTCTATCCGGTCGAGGAACTGCCGGTCTTTCTTGCTCTGCGCAAGGGGTTGACGGCCATGCGCGATGATATTGTCGTGCATCGTCCGGACGGCCGCCGCACGCCATTGGTAACATGGGCGGCGCCGATCCGCTGTCCGCTGTCCACGGTCCGCTCTTCGTCCTCGGCCGCCAGCAAAGCGGACAGCGAATCGGAGGCTGCCGTCTGGGTGATGGAAGATTTGACGGCGCTGCACCAAGCCGAAGCGGCACGCCGCGATACCGAAATCCGCCTCCGCGCCATTCTCGAAACCATGTCCGAAGGCGTGGTTGTTCAAGATCACACCGGCTGCATCATCGATGGCAACAGCGCGGCCGGCGTTATCCTGGGTCAGCCGCTGGAGCGTCTGCGCGGCCTGGCGCTGGCCGATTGCGATTGGAGCCTGGTGCGCGAGGATGGCACGACGGTAGCGGCAGAGGACTATCCCGCCGCCGCCGTCCTTCGTCTGGGCCGGCCGGTGCGCCATCTCGTCCTCGCCATTGTGCCCCGCCGTTCGCAAGCGGAAACCGAAGATCGATCCTTCAAGGAAGCGCGCTGGGTGCTGGTCAATGCCATGCCCCTGGGCGCCGGCGGTAACGACGCGCAAGGCGGTGCGCGCGGCGTGGTTTCGACGTACATCGACATCACCACGACCATCCGCGCCAGCGGATGTTGCGCGAATCGGAGGAAAAATACCGCGAACTGGTCGAATCGTTGCCGCTCCAGGTAATTCAGGCCGACGCCGACATGCACGTCACCTACGCCAATCCGGCGACGCACCGCTTGACCGGCTACGAGTTGAGCGAGATCGCCCAGCCGGCGGCGTGGGCCGGCATCATTCATGCCGACGATTTACCCTCGATTATGACGTTGGCCCGCGACGCCCTCGAAGGCCGCGGCGGACGGGCCGAGTACCGCTATCGAGCCAAGGACGGTGCGGAGAAAGTCGGTCTGGCCCTCACCGAACCGCGACGCCGCCCCGATGGCGCCATCGACGGCACGACGACGCTGATCGTCGATATGACGCGCGAACGCCAACTCGAACAGGAACTGCTGCGTGCCCAGCGTCTGGAACTGGTTGGCCGCTTCTCCAGCGGCATCGCCCACGATTTCAACAACCTACTCTCCGTCATACTCAGCCTCACGGAACTGACGACCGCCAGTCTTCCTCCCGGCCATGCGGCGCAGGCGGACCTGGGACGCATCAAGGAAGCGACCGAGCAGGCCGCCCACCTGGCGAGTCAACTTCTGACTTTCAGCAAGCAGCGCCGCATTGCCTCTCACCGCATCGACATCAACCCGGTTGTGGCGTGCACTCTGGAACTGCTCCGCGCCAGCCTGCCCTCGCGCATCGACCTCCAAACCGAATTGGCCGAACAGGAGTTATTCATACAGGCCGACGAGACGCAAGTGCAGCAAGTCCTGATGAATCTATGTCTCAATGCTCGTGATGCCATGCCCGACGGCGGACTGCTGCAAGTGCGGACAGAACGGGTTTCGGCCAAGGGCGAATGGGTCCGTCTGTCGGTGTGCGATCACGGCACGGGAATAGCCGAGGAGATCAAAGCGCATCTGTTCGATCCATTTTTCACGACCAAGGACCGCGGCTCCGGCCTGGGACTGGCGGTAGTACGGCAGATCGTCGAAAGCCACGGCGGCCGCGTTGAGGTCGCCAGCAAGGCCGGCCACGGCGCGCGTTTCGACGTGTGGTGGCCCGCATCTACTTAAAGGCGTGTTCGCCTCGTCGCTCATCTCTTCGCCGAGGGCGGTGTGTCGTACAGGTTTTTTCTTGGAAGACAGTAAAGAATCGAGAAAGTACATGGTGAACCGCTGACTTAGCGGCAAGCCATTCTGTTGAGCAACGGCTGCGCGATCGCGCTCCGCTATCGAGACGTTCAGGTCGAGGAGATGCAGGCTCTTCTACCAGCACCGGCTAAGGACGCCGCCTCTTGGATACCATCGTGCCTCCCATAATATGAGGAGGAACCGACTATCCGATCCGCACGATCACGAGGAAGTCTCCCCACATGCCGCGCCGCACCGACCTGCACAAAATTCTGCTCATCGGCTCCGGACCTATCGTCATCGGGCAGGCGTGCGAGTTCGACTACAGCGGCACGCAAGCGTGCAAAGCCCTGCGCGAAGAAGGCTACACCGTCGTCCTGGTCAACTCCAATCCGGCCACGATCATGACCGACCCGGAGACGGCTGACCGCACCTACATCGAGCCGATCACCTGGGACATGATCGAACGCATCATCGAACGCGAAAAACCGGACGCCCTGCTGCCGACGCTGGGCGGACAGACCGCCCTCAACACGGCGATGGAATTGCATCGCCGACGGCGTCCTCGAAAAGCACAACGTCGAGATGATCGGGGCGACGCCGGCCGTCATCGCCAAGGCCGAGGACCGCGAGCAGTTCAAGAAGGCCATGCAAGCCATCGGCATCGCCGTGCCCAAAAGCGGCGTGGCGCGCTCGTTCTCCGAGGCGCTGGAGGTACTCGATCAAGTCGGTTTGCCGTGTGTGCTGCGGCCGAGTTTCACGCTCGGCGGCACCGGCGGCGGCATCGCCTACAACCGCGAAGAGTTCAATCAGCTCATCGCTCGTGGACTCGATCTCAGCCCCGTCAATGAGGTACTCGTCGAGGAGTCCGTCATCGGTTGGAAGGAGTTCGAGCTGGAGGTGATGCGCGATTGCGCCGACAACGTCGTCATCGTCTGCTCGATCGAGAACTTCGATCCGATGGGCGTGCATACCGGCGATTCGATCACGGTGGCGCCGGCGCAGACGCTGACCGATAAGGAATATCAGCGCATGCGCGATGCCGCCATCGCCGTCATCCGCGAGATCGGCGTCGAGACCGGCGGCAGCAACATCCAGTTCGCCATCAATCCCGACGATGGCCACATGGTCGCCATCGAGATGAATCCGCGCGTCAGCCGATCCAGCGCGTTGGCCTCCAAGGCGACCGGCTTTCCCATCGCCAAGATCGCCGCCAAGTTGGCCGTCGGCTATCGCCTCGACGAGTTGCGCAACGACATCACCCGCGAGACGCCGGCCTGCTTCGAGCCGACCATCGATTACGTCGTCACCAAGGTGCCGCGCTGGGCGTTCGAGAAATTCCCCGACGCCGATCCGACGCTGACGACGCAAATGAAATCGGTCGGCGAGACGATGGCGATTGGCCGCACTTTCAAGGAATCGCTGCAAAAAGCGTTACGCGGTCTGGAAACGGGCAGTTTCGGTTTGGGTTGTTATCGCGGCGATTTGTGGGGCACGCCGCGGCAACCTACCGTCGAAGATATTTTCGCGCGCCTGGCCACGCCGACCGCCGAGCGCATTTGGTACATTCGCTACGCTTTCAAGGCCGGTCTGTCGCTGGAGGACATCCATCAGCAGACGAAGATCGATCGTTGGTTTCTGCACAACATTCAGGAATTGGTGGCGATGGAGGATCGTCTGCGCGCGGCGGCGGATCGGGTGCGGACGCGCGCGCAACGACGAGGACATCCGCGACATTTTGCTGGAAGCGAAACAACACGGCTTCGCCGACAAACAGTTGGCTTTTCTGTGGCGCTCGACCGAGATGGAAGTTCGACGACTGCGCAAGGAACTTGGCGTCGTGCCGACGTACAAGCTCGTCGATACCTGCGCCGCCGAGTTCGAGGCGTATACGCCGTACTACTACTCCACCTACGAAGCACCGATCCATTATTCCACGGTGGATGTCGCGGATGTAGGGTGGGTCGAGGAACGAGACCCACCACGCTGCCTCGGTGGGTCTCGTTCCTCGACCCACCCTACATCCGCGACATCCACGGCGGATAACGAAACCAAACCGCCGAGCGGAAAAGATCGCATTATGATCCTCGGCGGCGGGCCGAACCGCATCGGTCAGGGCATCGAGTTCGATTACTGTTGCTGTCAGGCGGCCTTCGCGCTGCGACGCGAGGGTTACGAGACCATCATGGTCAACTCGAACCCGGAGACGGTTTCGACCGATTACGACACCAGCGATCATCTTTTCTTCGAGCCGCTGACCACCGAAGATGTGCTGAACATCTGCGACGCCATGCAGCCGAAGGGATTGATCGTGCAGTTCGGCGGCCAGACGCCGTTGAACCTGGCGCGCGGCTTGGAAGCGGCGGGAGCGCCGATCGTCGGCACCAGCGTGGACAGCATCGACCGCGCCGAGGACCGCGAACAGTTTCAGGAGATGGTCGAACGTCTGGGTTTGAAGCAGCCGGCCAACGGCACCGCGCTGGATTTGCAGCAGGCCATCCACGCGGCGCGCCGCATCGGCTATCCGGTGCTGGTGCGGCCCAGCTACGTTCTCGGCGGCCGCGCTATGGAGATCGTTTACGATGAGTCCGCCCTGAGCCGCTACGTCGCCTATGCCATGGACGTGTCGCCGGGCAAGCCGATCTTGATCGACAAATTTTTGGAGTCGGCCGTCGAAGTCGATGTCGATTGCCTCAGCGACGGCATCCGCACGCTGATCGGCGGCGTCATGCAGCACATCGAGGAAGCCGGCGTTCACTCCGGCGACTCGGCATGCGTCATCCCGCCGCACAGCCTGCCGCCGGCCGTCGTCGCCGAGATCAAACGGCAAACGCGCGAACTGGCCCGCGAGCTGAACGTCAAGGGGCTTGATGAATGTGCAGTTCGCCGTCCAGGGAACAACGATTTACGTACTCGAAGTGAATCCGCGCGCCAGCCGAACCGTACCGTTCGTGTCCAAGGCCGCCGGCGTTCCGCTGGCGCGTTACGCCGCGCTGGTCATGGTCGGCAAAACACTCGATGAATTGGGTCTGTTCGAGGAAGTGGTGCCGAAACATTACTCGGTCAAGGAGAGTGTGTTCCCGTTCAACAAGTTTGCCGGCGTGGACATCATTCTGGGGCCGGAGATGCGTTCGACCGGCGAGGTCATGGGCATCGACGATAGTTTTCCGCTGGCCTTCGCCAAAAGCCAGATGGCGGCCAACAGCGCTCTGCCGCAGCCGAGCGACGGCCAAGTGTTCATCTCCGTGGCCGAGCGCGACAAGCGGGACGTTATTCCGCTGGCGCGGGGATTGGCCGAGATGGGTTACAAGCTGATGGCCACGCGCGGCACGGCCAAGGTGCTGCGGGCGGCGGGCATCGCCGTCGAAGAAGTGAACAAGCTCCAGCAGGGCCGGCCCAACCTCATCGATTACATGAAAAACAAGCAAATCGCGCTGATTCTCAACACCCCCAGCGGCAAAGGAGCGCGCACCGATGAGGGCATGATTCGCTCGGCGGCGGTGGCCAACGGCGTGACGTGCATCACCACGCTATCGGCGGCGCAGGCCGCCGTCGAAGCCTGCCGTGCCAGCCGGCAACGTCCCTGGACCGTATGCGCCTTGCAGGATCGCTTCCCGCGACAGTAATGAGCCACGGATAACACGGATAAAAAAAATCGAAAATGCGCTTATCCGTTTCATCCGTGGTTATTATGATTTTGGCCGCGGTCCTAACCGGCTTGAACGCGCTCAAGCCGCTGCACGTCGATGACACTACCTATTATTTCAACGCCGCCCAGATCGCCGCTCACCCCTTCGATCCCTACGGCTACACCATCTTGTACTGGAGCGATCCGTTGCCGGCGCTGCACGTCCTGGCTCCGCCGGTGCTGCCGTACTGGTGGGCCGGCGCGATCCGCTTGTTCGGCGAGCGGCCGGTGCTGTGGAAAATGTGGTTGTTTCCATTCGTCCTGCTGTTCGTCTCATCGCTGGCGGGGCTGCTGCGCCGCTTTGCCCCGACTGTGGCGGCGCCTCTGTTGGTCTTGTTGACTTTGTCGCCGATCTTTTTGCCGAGCCTGAATTTGATGATCGACATTCCGGCGCTGGCGCTAAGCTCGACATCGCTGCGGCTGTTTTTCTGGGCTTGCGACCGCGATTCGCCGGCCGTTGCCCTCGTCGCCGGCTTGACGGCGGGGCTGGCCATGCAAACGAAATACACGGCGATCCTCGCTCCCGCCGTCTTTCTCGCCTACGCCGTGGTACACGGCAAGATGCGTCTCAGTTTGTTGGCCGTCGCCATCGCCGGCTTTGTCTTCGCTTCCTGGGAAATGATTCTTGTCCTGCGTTACGGCGAATCGCATTTTCTTCACCAGATCGAACAGGGCCATTACGCCGACGATCCGAAAAGCAAACTTCTGGGCAGCCTGTGTCCGCTTCTGGGCGGCGCCGCCCCTACCTTGGCCTTGCTGGCCCTGACGGTGTTGCGCTGGCCGAACTGGTTGTTGTTCGCCGCCGCCCTGCTCGCTCTGTTTCCTTACCTCCTCCTTGTCTGGCTGGACCCCGTCGTCGGCCGTCTCGACGCGGAGCCGCTGTCGCTGACGGCAATTCTCTTCGCTTGTAACGGAGGAGCGATATTGCTGGGTATGGCGTGCGCCGCGGCACGGAGGCCACACTCCCGCACCGCTTGGTTCCTCGTGATCTGGCTGGGACTCGAACTCGCCGCTTACGTCGCCATCAGCCCTTTTGCCGCCGTCCGCCGGATCATGGGCATCACCGTCGCCGCAACGCTGCTTCTGGGTCATTTGGCGATGCAGTCGCCGTTGGAACCGTGGCGCAAGAACGTGCTGTACGGTCTAGCCGCCGTGACGGCGCTGCTTGGGCTTGGCTTTTTCGGCGTCGATTATCTGGAGGCGCGGGCCGAGCAGCAAGCCGTCTACGAGGCCGCCCATCGCATTCGGCAAGGGAATCCTCATGCGGTCATCTGGTACGCCGGCTATTGGGGATTTCAGTATTATGCCGAGGAAATCGGTATGAAACAGGCCGTTCCCCTCCGGCATGCGGGGAATCGAGCAGCAGATTCTCTGCCGCCATCGCCTCTTCACCGCGGCGATTGGCTCGTCATTCCCAGCGCCAGCATACCCCAGCAGGAACTGGACCTCGATCGGCCAGAATTGGAGTTGAAGGATCAATTTTCTCTCACGGACGGCGTGCCGCTGTCCACGCTCATGGATTATTATGCCGGCTCGCTGCCGCTACGGCATCGACATGGCCCGCGAATCGCCGTCCGTCTCTTTCGCGTCAAAGACGATCTTATTCCTCGTTTACGTCCTTAACTTTCCACAACGAACCCCTGTCACCCGCGCAATCGTTCCACTAACAAATCATACAGCGCATCCAGCGATTGCACGATAACTTTGGTATCGCCGACAATCGGCATGAAGTTGGTGTCGCCGTGCCAACGCGGTACGATGTGCCAGTGCAAATGCCCCGGCAGACCGGCGCCGGCGGCGTGGCCGAGATTCAAACCGATGTTGTAGCCATCCGGGTGCATCAACTCGTCGAGTACGTTCACCATGCGCCGCAGCGTTTCCATCGTCTCCCGCAGTTCGTCGGAGGTCAACTCATCGAGCCGGCCCTTGTGCGGCGCGGGGAGCAATGAGGAGATGGCCGTTGTTGTACGGGAAGCGATTGAGAACGACGACGCTTAGCGGCGTGCGTAGGGCGATGAGGTTTTTGCGATCGTCGTCGCCGGCCAGACCAACGCAGAGAAAGCAGGGATCGGCGGCGCTCGGCGTTTTGGCCGTCGCCACGTAGGAGAGACGCCACGGCGCCCACAGTTGATCCATCGAACGGCCCTCCGGCACACAAAACAGGCGCTACGGAGCGAGCGGAGACCTGTTTGTCGTCCCATTCTTTTGTATGATGAGGGTGAGTATCGGCGAGCGGGGTCGCGTCAGCGCCCCGAGTAACGCAAGCACTCGGGGCGCTGACGCGACCCCGCTCGCCGGCAATCGTGCAATCTTGACACTTGGCAGGGGTTGTCCTACGATAACGCGATTTACCCCTGTATCTCGCGGAAGGCGAAAGTCATGGCTGTTCCCAAGCGACGAACCTCGCATGCCCGTCAAGGCAAACGACGCAGTCACCTGCACCTTAAACCGATGCAGATCCAATATTGTCCCCGCTGCGAGCAGCCGGTGCTGCCGCACCACGTTTGCTCCAACTGCGGCCATTATCAGAACCGCGAAGTGGTAAAGGCCGAAGAGGAGAAGTAAATCATGCTCATAGCCCTGGACGCGATGGGGGGCGACCACGCGCCGGGACCGATCGTGGCCGGCGCCGCCCAGGCCGTCGCCGCCGATCCGCAGCTGAAAGTGCTGCTGGTCGGCGATCAGGCGCAGGTGGAGCCGCTGCTGGCCGGCGTCGATCACCGCGACCGTTTGCCGCTCTTCCATTGCACCCAGGCCGTGGGCATGGAGGAAAGTCCCGTCGTCGCCCTGCGCAAAAAGCCCGACAACTCCATCAGCCGTTGTTGGCAGCTGCTGGCGCAACAAAAGGTCGAGGGCATCGTCAGCGCCGGCAACACCGGAGCGATGGTGGCCGGCGGTCTGTTCCTCAAACGCTATCTCCAGAACGTGCGCCGTCCCGGCATCGCCGCCGTCATGCCCACCGTCAAGGGACCGTGCGTCCTCATCGATGTCGGCGCCAACGTCAATCCCAAGCCGGAACACTTGTTCCAATACGGCGTCATGGGCAGCATCTTCGCGCGGCACATTCTGCAACGGCCGCAGCCCAAGATTGGTCTGATGAACGTCGGCGCGGAGGAGGCCAAGGGCCACGATCTCGCCAAGGACACGCACGCGCTGTTCAACGGTAGTCCGCTGCGCAGCCAATTCGTCGGCAACGTCGAGGGCCGCGACATTCACCGGGGCGGCGTCGATGTCGTCGTCTGCGATGGCTTCGTCGGCAACGTCGTCTTGAAGACCAGCGAAGGCGTCTTCGAGTTCACCATGAAAATGGTGTTTCAGGAACTGCTCGGGGCGCTCGACGGTGAGAAGGAAAAAGCGAAACAAGCACTGGAAGGGCTGATCCATCGCTACGATTACAGCGCCTTCGGCGGCGCTCCATTGTTGGGCATCGATGGCGTGTGCATCATCTGCCACGGCAGTTCCGGCGAACGCGCCATCAAGAACGCCTTGGGCATCGCCGCCAATTACGCGCGCGCCCACCTCAACGAACTGATTGTCAAGGAACTGGAAGCCAGTCGGCCGGCCGGTTCCGAAGATTAAATAGAAACACGAAAACACGAAAGGACGAAAACACGAAAAAAGACGATAGGTGGAAAGAAAACAACGTGTTTCGTTGCAAAATCGGCTTTCTCTTTTTGGTTTTTCGTGATTTCGTACTTTCGTGATTTCGTGTTTCTAATTAGCGGAAAGGATGTCCATGGCGCGTGTCGCCTTTCTGTTTCCCGGCCAAGGATCGCAGAGCGTGGGCATGGCCCGCGATCTGTGTGCCGCGCTGCCGCAAGCGCGTCGGCTATTCGCCGAAGCGAGCGAACAGCTCGGCTACGATCTGCTCGACGTGTGCGTCAACGGCCCGGTCGAACGTCTCAACTCCACGGTGGTCAGTCAGCCCGCTCTGTTCGTCGCCAGCCTCGCCGCCTTGGAATCGCTCAAGCAGAGCGATCCGCACGTCGTCGAGGACTGCGTGGCGGCGGCCGGCCTGAGTCTCGGCGAATTCACCGCTCTGACTTTCGCCGGCGCCTTGACGTTCCAGGAGGGTCTGCGTTTAGTGCAGCGCCGCGGCGAAGTCCATGCAGGCGGCGGCGGATGTCTCGCCGAGAGGCATGGTCAGCGTTCTTACCTTGGAGCCGGCCAAGGTGGAAGAGTTGTGCGCCGCCGCCCGCCAGAATGAGATTTTGCGGATCGCCAATTTTCTCTGTCCGGGTAATTACGCCGTCTCCGGCCATCGCTCGGCGTGCGATCGTCTGGAAGCACTGGCGGCCGAAGCGGGAGGGCGGACGGTTCGTCTGGCCGTGGCGGGAGCGTTTCATACACCGCTGATGAAGCCGGCGGACGAGGCGATGGCCGAAGTGTTCGCCTCCGTGCCGCTGACGGCGCCGCGCCTGCCGGTGTGGTCGAACGTGACCGCCGGGCCGCACGACGGCCCGGAAGAAATTCGCGCCCTGCTGCGGCGGCAGATGACCGAGTCGGTGCGCTGGGAAGAGACGATGCGGAATCTGCTGGCGGCCGGCTGCGAACGCTTCTACGAAATCGGTCCGGGACGCGTGCTGGCGGGACTGCTCAAGCGCGTACAACGGAAAGTGGACTGCCGGAACGTCAGCGCCTAAGACGGGTTGGCCTTTCCATTTTCCCTTGTTGTCTGTAATTATTCAATTTATGTCCGCCGAAGAAGCAGGGGTCAGGGGGCAGGGGTCAGTAACGACAAGAGAAGTGTTCTGTTCTTTCCTGACCCCTGCCCCCTGACCCCTGCTCAAGATCCCTTGCCCGGCGCGCGTGCGCTGTGGTACATAACCCGAAGGCGGCGATTCTCTCGTTGGAGAGACGCCTGCATCCACGGGCTAACGAACGATTGCTTGGGAGGTCCCAAACCGTGGCTTCCGTTGAAGAACGTGTCATTGATATCGTCTGCGAGAACCTGGGCGTCAACAAAGAGCAGGTCACGCGGCAAACCTCGTTCCAGGAAGATGTCGGCGCCGATTCGCTCGACATCGTGGAACTGGTCATGGAATTGGAAGAAGAGTTCGAGATCACCATCCCGGACGATCAGGCCGAGAAGATCAAGACCGTCGGGGAGGCCATCGACTACATCGAGCGGGAGCAAGGCAAGAAATGACCCGTCGTGTCGTCATCACGGGCTTGGGCACGGTCAACTCGCTGTGTTCCGACGTGCCGGCTTTCTGGTCTGCTCTGTTGGCAGGCAAGAGCGGCATCGGAACCATCGAGCAGTTCGACACCTCCGCTTTCAAGGTCCACTTTGGCGGCGAAGTCAAGAACTTCAATCCCGAACCGCTGGTGGACAAGAAGAAGGCGCATCGCCTGGACCGTTTTGCTCAGTTCGCCCTGGTGGCGTCGCACTGGGCGGTCAAGGACAGCGGCGTCGATTTCGGCAAAGAAGATCTCTATCGCTGCGGCGTCATCATCGGCAGCGGCATCGGCGGACTGAACGAGTTCGAGGAGCAGCACAGTCGTTACAAAGACCACGGCCCTGGCCGAATCAGTCCGTTCGTCATTCCCAAAATGATCCCCAACGCGGCGGCCGGCAACGTGTCGATCGAGTTCGGCCTGGCCGGCCCGAACACGGCGGTTTCGACCGCCTGCGCTTCGGCCGCTCATGCCATCGGCGATGCTCTACGGGCCATTCAATGGAATTACGCCGACGTGATGCTGTCGGGCGGCTCCGAGTCGGCCATCACGCCTATGGGCATCGGCGGTTTTGTCTCCGCCCGCGCCCTGTCGATGCGCAACGACGATCCCCAGCGCGCCAGCCGGCCGTTCGACAAGGACCGCGATGGTTTCGTCCTCAGCGAAGGAGCCGGCATCGTTGTGCTGGAGGAATTGGAACACGCCCGCAAGCGCGGCGCCACGCTGTACGCCGAGGTACTGGGCATCGGCAGCACGGCCGACGCCCACCACATCACGCAGCCGCACCCCTGCGGCGCCGGCGCCGGCAAAGCGATGGAGTTGGCCCTGCGCGACGCCAAGCTCAACCCCAGCGACATTCAGTACGTCAACGCCCACGGCACCAGCACGCCGCTGGGCGATGAATCGGAGACAAAAGCGATCAAGGACGTCTTTGGAAATCACGCCCGCAAGTTGGCCATCAGCAGCACCAAGAGCATGCTCGGCCATCTGCTCGGCGCAGTCCGGCGGCGTCGAGTTGATCGTCACGGCGCTGACCTTGCGTCATCGGCTCGTTCATCCGACGATCAATTACCAGACGCCCGATCCCACTTGCGATCTCGATTACGTGCCGAACACGGCCCGCGAGATGCCGGTCCGCTATGCCATTTCCAACAGTTTCGGCTTCGGCGGACACAACTGCACGCTCGTCGTCGGCGCCATCAAGTAAGCCGCCCGAACCGTGGAACCCGCACCATGACCTCGCCACTCGATTCCCTCCCCGCCCGCGCCGCGCGGCTGCAATTGTCTCCCCAAGAAGCCGCACGCTACAGCCGTCATCTCATCATGCCGGAAGTCGGCATGGACGGACAGAAACGCCTCAAGGCCGGCAGTGTTCTGCTCATCGGCGCCGGCGGTCTCGGTTCGCCGCTGGGTTTGTATCTTGCCGCCGCCGGCGTCGGCCGTATGGGCCTCGTCGATTTCGATGTCGTCGATTTCAGCAATTTGCAGCGCCAGGTGCTACACGGCACCGCCGACGTTGGCCGCTCGAAACTGCAATCGGCCAAGGATCGTTTGCAGGCCATCAATCCTGAAGTGCATCTCGACCTCTACGAGACGCGCTTGACCTCGGCCAATGCGCTCGCGCTCTTCGAGCCGTACGACCTCATCATTGATGGCACCGATAATTTTCCCACGCGCTACCTCGTCAACGATGCTTGCGTGCTGCTCAACAAACCGAACGTGTACGGTAGCATCTTCCGCTTCGATGGCCAAGCGTCGGTGTTCTATCCGGGCCGTGGGCCGTGCTATCGCTGTCTGTATCCGGAGCCTCCGCCGCCGGGCGAGGTGCCCAGCTGCGCCGAGGGCGGCGTACTCGGCATTCTGCCCGGACTGATCGGCTGCATCCAGGCGACGGAAGCCGTCAAGCTCTTGCTCGGTCAAGGTTCCGCGCTGATCGGCCGCTTGCTGCTCTACGACGCTCTGCAAATGACTTTCCGCGAATTCAAGGTGCGGCGTAATCCGAACTGTCCCGTCTGCGGCGAGCATCCCACCGTCACCAAACTCATCGATTACGAGCAGTTCTGCGGCATGCGCGGACAGGAAGCGCCGCCGGTCGCGGCGAGCAGCGGCGACATAACCGTCGAGGAGTTGAAACAACGGCTCGATCGCCGTGAGGATGTGTTCGTTCTCGATGTGCGCAATCCGGAGGAGATTCCGATTTGCCGTCTGGCCGGCAGCACCGTCATTCCGCTGCCGCAGTTACCCCAGCGCTTCGGCGAACTGGACCGCAACCGCGAAATCATTGTCCACTGCAAGAGCGGCATGCGCAGCCAAAAGGCGATCCAGTTTTTGCGTCAGCAGGGATTCACGAAGCTCAAGAACCTTCGCGGCGGCATCTTGGCCTGGGCGGATCGTATCGATAAAAGCATGCTCAAATACTAAGAACCGCTAACATTTTTGCCAGCCGCAGTCTCAGCAAGGGCAACCCTTGCTGAGACTGCGGCTGGCAAAAATGTTAGCGACTACCCAAAGATTCATCGGGTAAGCCTAGTTGACCGTGGGGCCGAAGGCTCAACTGGTTCAGGATCGCTTCCGAACCGTGGTGCCGAGGGTAACGCTGTTATTGTCGGGGTTGGGATCGCCGTAGAGCGGGCTGACGGAAGCCGTATTTTTGATGACCGTACCTCGACGCGCGGTTGAGTTGACCTGAACAATCAAGGTGAAGGTGGCCGACGCATTGCCGGCCAGCGAGCCGACCCAAGCCGACACCATGCCGCCACTGCCGGATGCGGGCGCTGCCGCTCCAGCCAGCAGCCGGCGTCCATGACACCAGCGTCGTATTGGGCGGCAGCATATCGATCAGGGTGACGTTTTGTTGGGCGGTGGAACTGGTGTTGGTCACGGTCAGCGTGTAGATGATCTGTCCGCCGGCCTGAACATTGGCCGGGGCCGTACCCGTGATAGACAAGTCGGCGACGGCGGGGCTAGCGCCGGATTCGTAGGCGCCGATGTCGATGGCGCTGCCGGCGATGCGAGCGTAGCCGCGTTGGTCAGTGACAGCGGGCGCGGCGTTGCTGTCGCCGGCATTAATAGCGGGACTGCCCACCAGCAGAGCGATGGTTTGCGTGGGACCGCCATTGCTTTGGAGAGTTCCCAGAGCGGGATTGGCGTTGAGGATGTCGTCGCTGCCCGTCTGGCCGAAGCTGGAACTGCCGCTGCTGTTGCCGATCAGGTCGTGATCGCTGGAAGCGGCGGTGCCGAATACGTCTGGGCCGGAAGTGGATGAATCATTGATGGCGATGAGGGTATTAGCCAGGGAGACGGAGCCGCTGCCCATGTTCAGACCGCCGCCGCGGCCGATGCCGGCGCCGTCGGCGTGATTATAGGCAAGGGTGTCACTGAGGAGCGTGGCGGCGCCTGTCGAGACGTACATCCCGCCTCCGGTTCCATTGCCACTGCTGCCACTGCTGCCGGCGCTGCCGGCGCTGCCGCTGGCACCGGTGACGGTGCCGCCGCCGCCGCCGCTGCCGCCGCTGCCGCCGCTGCCGCCCAGAGCGGTATTTTTGGCCAGGGTGTCGTTGCTCAGTGTGGCGGAGCCTACCCCCACATACACCCCGCCGCCGGACCCACTACCGCCGTTGCCGCCGTTGCCGCCGCTGCCGCCGCTGCCGACATTGCCGCCGCTGCCGCCACCGCCGCCGCTGCCGCCACGGCCACCTTGAGCGGTATTAAAGGCCAGGGTATCATCCGTCAGCGTGGCGGTGCCTTTCGCGATGTACACACTGCCTCCGTCCCCATTGCCGCTGTTTCCGCCATTTCCGCCGGTTCCGCCGCTGATGAGGCCGTTTCCGCCGTTTCCGCCGTTTCCGCCGGAGATGCCCGAGGCGTCATTGTAGGACAGAGTATCGTTGTTCAAGATGGCGGTGCCTGCCGACACGTACACAGCGCCGCCGGAGCCGTTTCCGCCGGTTCCACCGTTTCCGCCATTTCCGCCGTATCCGCCTTGGCCGGCTTTTCCGCCATTTCCGCCCGCGCCGGCATAACAGCCTGAAGCCGTATTGTAGATCAGGGTGTCATTGGTCAGCGTGGCGGAGCCTACCGACACATAAACGCCGCCACCGACGCCGTTGCCGCCATTGCCACCAGTGCCGCCGGCGGTGCTGGCGCCGCCGCTGCCGCCGTCGCCGCCGAGGATGCCTGAGGCGTTATTGTGGCTCAGGGTAATGTTGCTTAGTGTGATGGCGCCTGCCGCCACGTACACACCGCCCCCCAAGCCATCGGCGCCGCTACCGCCGGTGCCGCCCTTGGTGCCACCGTTGCGGCCGCGACCGCCTAAAGCGGTATTGGAGAGGAAGGCGCCCGTAGTCACGGTGGCATTGCCTGTCGATACATACAAACCGCCGCCCCTGCCGTCGCCGCCGATGCTGCAGTCGCCGCTGCCGGTGACGAAGCCGCCGAAGCCGCCATGAGCGACATTACCCTTCATGGTAACTTGGTTTAGTGTGACGGTGCCTGTCGCCACGTACACCCCACCGCCCGACCCCTCGCCGCCGGTACCGCTGTCACCGCTGCCGGTGCCGGTACCACCGTTACCGCCGTCGGCCACGTTGGCCGTGAGCGTGGTCCCCTGTTGCAGTACTACCGCGCCGCCCGCGGAGTAAATGCCGCCACCCTCCGCCGACTGACCTGCGGTGCCGTTCTTGACGCTGGGGATGCCCTTGCTCCCGTGAGCGAGGTTGTTCGTCACGGTCGCACCTGAGAGGGTCAACGTCCCACTGTTGTAGACGGCCCCACCCTCCGCCGAAGCACCGAACCAAACGCCAGGCCGTTTGTCAGCGTCAGATTTTGCAAAGTCAAGGAGGCGCCGTTGGCCACGTCGAGCAGGCGAAACGCCGGCGTCCCCGCGGACGTGCTGCGTTCGATCGTGAAGCCACCGCCAGCCAGGGTCAACTGATCGTCTAACGCGATGACCGGCAAGCCGTTGGCGCCGTTGGTGGTATTCGCCACGCTGCTCAACGAAATGTTGGCGGTCAGTGTGATGGTATTCGACCCGCCATTGGTGTTGGCTTGATTGATGTCCGCAATTAAGTCTGTAGCACTGGCCGCCGAGTAATTGGATAGCAGTGTGCGATCTTCGAGAGCTTCCAGGTAGGGACGCGGTGTCGGCCGCTGCCGAATTGTTCGTCGCGGGATGTCGAGAGGGAGAGGACGAGACCGACCAAGCCAACGCCGCCAGAGGGTATTAAGCCACATGCGAAAAAAGCTCCTTTGCTTTTCCTTTCCTGCCTGCGGCGCTCGCAAGAGGCCGCGCTTGTCCATGCTGGCGCCGTGGACGAGGAAGATATTATTAGGGATTTAAACTCTTTTATAGTTCAGCGAATACCGTGCCGGAGATGAGGCGATGGCCGGAAAGGAACACGGAGCGGTTGTCAACAACCATCGGGCGCGACAACCATCCGAGTCAAGGCGCAAAACTCGTCATCGCGGAACATTAAGACTCATCGGGAGTTAAGGAATGGCTTAGGGTGCGGCCGCAACGCCGATACTCCGCTCCCCGAGAGGCACGATCACCTTTGCAACCCTGGGACTTTGGCTCGCACACCTGCTGAGACGCTTGGCTAAAGTGTAAACATCCATCAACGGATGTTAAGGGCACTTAACCGCGACCCGTAGGAGAGCGCGGGACGGCGCCTCCCCTACGGGTCGCGGCTAAACGGACGATCCGGCAGGCTCACTCTCAGATGTGCAAGCCGGCCAGCAGAGCGGGCAAGATGAACGGGTTGAAGAAGTTCTCGAAGACATCCACCAAGAAGGTATGGCCGCCCGTTTCCATTAGGCCTAGCAACGCGCCGTTCTGGAATTGAAGCACCGGGAACGACAAGCCATTGCCGAGGAAGATCGGCGAGCCCGACAGTCCGCCGAGACCGATACCTTGCGCGAAAATGTCTCCTTGCGTATCGACCTCGAAGCCATCCAAGCCGGTGGGGCCGAAACCGAAGGCGAACAGCGTCAAAGTTCCCACCGGCGTTGTCGAGGGTGCCGTCTGGGACACGGTGACGTTGACGCTGGTGGTGACGGTCTGCGGAGTGGTGTCCGGGGTCGTGACGGTGGCGAAGACGGTCTGCGTCCCCAGAGCGGCGCCGGTGGCGTTGACCGTGAAGGTGGCGCTTTGGCCGGCCGCCAGCGCACCGAGGGTGAACGTCTGCGTGCCGCCGATGTTCAAGCCGCCGGTCGCCGAGACGACAAGCGTGCCGTTGTCGGCGGGCAGCGGATTGTTGCTGGTATTGGTCACGGTGATCTTGACGGTTTCGGTGCCGTTGAGGGCCACGGGGGACGAAGCGCTGATGTTAACCGCCAAGGCCGCATTCTGGAACTGGAAGGCGCCTATGTCCGGGGTCGTCCCGCGGGGGAAGCCGCGCTCGTCGGTGGTGAGGGTGCTGCTCACCCCCTTGCCGAACGCCGGGCTGCCGGGCATCAGTGCCTCGGTATCCACGATCGCCGCATCGCCCGTGTGATCGGCCGTGCCCATGAAGCCGGCCGTTGGGCCGCCGTTGTTTTGCGGATTGGTCAACATCGGATCGAGCGGTTTGGCGACGGTGCCGGTCTGGGTGGTAGCCGCCGTGAAGCCTGTGTTGCCGCTGCCAGCACCGCTGATGCCGATGAGATTGCCGCCCTGATCGACGCCGGCGGGGGCGGCGACGAAGTCCACATCGGATCCGACGCTGCTGACGGTATTGGAAGCGATGATGGTGTTTTGCACGGTCAAGCCGGACGTGCCGGCGTAGTACAGTCCGCCGCCATTGGCGCCGAAATTGTTGGTGATCGTGTCATGGTTCAGCGCGAGCGGGGCGGTGCCCGAGAAGGAAGCATCAATGCCGCCGCCATCATTGGGGTTGGTGGCGGAAGGCGTATTGAACAGGGCGGTGTTGAAGGCGATAGTGCTATTGGTGATGGTGCTGGCGCCAGAAGTTGCCAACTGGATGCCGCCGCCGTTGACGGAGGCGGTGCTATCTTCGATGGTGGTGTTGGTAAGGGTCAGCGTGCCGCTGCCGTTGACGAAGAGTCCGCCGCCGCTGCCCTGGAGGGCCGCGGACGGGACTCCGGTGCCGTTGGTTCCCACGGTGCGGCCGCCGTTGACGCCGGCGTTGTTGCCCATGAACTCGCTGTTGTTGATGGTCGTGCTGGTTCCACCGGCCGCGACGCCGCCACCATTGCCGCCCGCTGAATTGTTGAGAATGAGGCTGTTCTGGATGTTCAGCGTGCCCCGCTGGTTCACGTCGCCGAAGCCGCCGCCGTTGCCGGTGCTGGAGTTGTTCTCCACCGTGCTTTGGCTGATGCTGACGGTGCCGTTGCCGGCGTTGCCGATGCCGCCGCCGAGCATGCCGGCGCTGTTGTTATCGATGTCCGAGTTCGTCACCGTCAAGTTGGCGGTCTGGAAGGTGTTGCCGGTCGCGATGGCGTCCAGCCAGATACCGGCGCCCTGATTGACGCAGGTGTTGTTGGCAATGATCGACGAATCGATGACGATTTTGCCCGAACCATCCGTCTCGACTCCTCCGCCAGCATCGCCAGCGCAGTTGCCCATGACCTGACTGTTATTGAGCGTCAGTACCCACGGCGTACTGGCCGTGTTCTCCATGGAGATGCCGCCGCCGTCAGCCGTGGCGTTGCTGCTGACGACGTTGCAGTTAGTGAGCGTCAGATCGACCGGCCCTTGATCGCGGATGCCGGCGCCGCTGCCGCCCGCTCCATCGCCCGGCTGCGCCAGGCCGTTTTCGATCGTGACGCCGTTCAGCGTCACCGCGCCAAGAACGCCGTTGCCCGTCGTCGGGATCTTATCATTGGGGTTGATGTCCAGAACGCGAACGTGATCGCCGCCATCGATCTTGACGCTGCCGCCGCTGGTGTTCGTGATGGTCAGACTGAGGCCGTTCTGGGTTGTGGTGGCGTTGGTGAAGATGGCCAACTCGCCAGCCTGGTTGTCGATTTCGCCGGGGGTGCCCATGAGCTTGAGCTGATAATCGCCGGCCACGGTCAGGTTAATGGTGTTGGAAGCATCGCCGTTGGTGTTGGCCATCTGGATGGCTTCGCGCAGCGTCACTTGGCCGGGGGCCAATTGGGTGAGCGCGACATCGGCGGTGGAGTTGACATTGATGACCGCCGGCACGACACGGTCTTCGAGATATTCCAATTGCAGCCGTGTCCGGCGCGGACGCGGCGAAGCGGGTTTACGGCGGCGACCTATCAGGGCTTTGGACCACAGATTCGAGAAGATGCTGGAACGACGAGACATTGCAGGCTCCCTTCATGGAAACAAAAGGTGTCACGACTCTCGGTGTCGAAGAAGCAACCGCGGACGCTGTTTTATTGACTTTTCGTGCGTTGTCCGCACAAACGGCAAATTTTGCCTTGTTTAACCAGATATTGCATCTTGTGTAACAGGATTTGTCGAGGAGTTGCCGAAAGAGAGGAGAAAAGAGCGGAAGGCGAGGGAGTCGAACCCTCATCCCCTAATGGGGGCACGCATTAGCGGTGCGGCCCGGCCAACCGTATCCGGCTGCCTTCCAATGTACGGACAGTAGCCCGTATGGGAATCGAACCCATCTTTCCAGCTTGAGGGGCTGGCGTCCTCGAACCGATGGACGAACGGGCCAAATCGCTTCGACTGGTGGATAGACGCGCAAGCTCGTTCGTGGGTTCACATTAACTCGTGCTTTCCTTGGCGAGCCGCCCAGCGGCCTCTATGGCTCATACAATAACCAGCGGACGACGAGCGATTTCAACCTGGATGCCGCGCATGCTGGAAGCCCGTTTGAAATATCCGATTCTGCTCTCCCTGCTCGCCGCCGTACTCACGCTCGCCCTCAAGTCGTCGGCCTACTTCCTGACCGGCTCGGTCGGTCTGCTGTCCGATGCCGTGGAATCGTTGGTCAACCTGATGGCGGCGGCGACGGCCTACTTGTCGCTGCTCTACGCCGCTCGCCCGGTCGATGAATCGCATACCTACGGACACGAAAAAATCGAGTTCTTCTCCAGCGGTCTGGAAGGCGTGCTGATCGTGGCGGCGGCGGCGGCCATCGCCTGGTACGCCGTGCAGCGGATGATCGCGCCGCAGCCGCTCCATCCGGCCGGTTTGGGACTAATTCTCGCCGTCCTCGCCGCGGTCATCAACGGCGCCGCCGCCGTCGTTCTGCTCCGCGCCGGCCGTAAACACGGCTCCATCGTCTTGGAAGCGGATGGCCGACATTTGCTCGCCGACGTGTGGACCGGCATCGCCGTGCTGGCCGGACTGGGTCTCGTCTGGCTGACCGGCGTGCATCTGTTCGATTCTCTCGTCGCCCTGGGACTGGCGGGATACATTTTGTGGACCGGCTTCGACTTGATCCGCCGCTCTTTCAATGGCCTGATGGATCATGCGTTGCCGATGCGGGAACAGGCCGCCGTGCGCTCGGCCATCGAGCGACACCTGGGAGAGAACATGGATTACCACGCGCTGCGCACCCGTCAAGCCGGACGGCGGCGCTTCGTCGATTTTCATCTGCTGGTGCCGGGGCAGTTGACCGTGCAGCAAGCGCACACGCTGACCGGCGCCATCGAGGAATCGGTGCGCGGCGTGCTGCCGGAGTTGGAAGTGACCGTCCACATTGAGCCGATTGAGGATAGCTCGGCCTGGCGCAACAGCGCCTTGGTGCCGCTCGAAGAGGCGCGGCGCAAAATGTCTCGCTCAGAGCCGGAAGCGTAAGAACGAGCGGACAATCCTTCTGAGCGGGGGGCGTCAGCCCCCGAGTCGGGCGTCTCTCGGGGGGCTTACGCCCCCCACTCAGCAGTTTTGTCCGCCGCGGCGACACCACAGGAAGCGCGTCCAGCCGAGGGGGCCGAGCCATTCGGCGGCGACGAGTCGGCCGTCATGCTCGCCGGCCAGACGCTGTACGTCGGCGTGCAAACGCTTGCCGCTCACCGCCGCGCCGTGGTATTCGAGCAAGACACGCTCCGCCTCACTGGCCTCGCCGTCGCGCAGTAACACCACACGACGCGGACAACGCGGCGAGGAGGACATCGGCTGCGCCGCCGAGCCGTTGTGCCCGGACGGCACGCCGTTATTCGTCAGACCCATAGTCTTCTTCCATCCTCCGAAATGGCTCTTGCCGAATCCGCCGCCGGTGGTTATCGTCCGCCTCCTTTTCAGGGCGAAGGCGAGGATTCGCCGGGGTCGGCGCAAAAAAAGCGGTGGCGCAACCTTGCGCCACCGCTCCTCTTGAGGTGGGTCAACACCACACGACAACGACTCTTCATCAAGGTGAACGGCTCAAGGGGGCAGGTTTCGGCGGTGTGACGCCTCACGATGGTATCGTTATCGACCGGGCGAAACGCCGCTCTTGAGTAAACTGCCGAAAAGAGGCAATCATGCACCGTTGGGCAAAACCGCATTGGGTTGTCCGCACCGTCGCCGTGCCGCTGCTGCTGTCGCTGGCGCTGCACAGTCTGCTCGTGCTGGCCCTGTGGTTTTGGCCGACGCGGACGCGCAGTCCCACGCTTACCATCGATAGCACGCGCATCACCCTGGATACGCGCATGCTGGAGCCGCGCGCTTCCACGCTCTTACCGGCGCCCGAAATGCCATCGGATTTACGCGGCCCAGACGTGCATACGAGCCTCGCTCCCCAATTGCTTGAGGCTCCCGATCCTGTCGGAGCCGCGACCGTAAGGGAGCGGTCTTCGCCACCGCTCCCTGACAGTCGCGGCTCAGAGGGCGGCAGTCTCTTTCCGCTGCCGGCGATGGCGGCCAGCGTGGTTTATGTTCTCGATCGTTCCGTGAGCATGGGCGTGAACAGAAAACTAGACTTTGCGCGGGGGGAATTGATCGCCAGCTTACGGCGCCTGCCCCCCTCCGCCCGCTTCCAGGTGATCGATTACAACGAGTATGCCGAAACGCTGATTTTTGACGGTCGAACGGATTTACTGCCGGCCGAGCCGGCGATTGTAGACAGGGCCGTCGCTTTCCTCAACACGCGCGATGCGGGCGGCACCACCAACCATGTCGCCGCTCTGCGCCGCGCTCTGAATCTACATGCGGACGTGATTTACTTCCTCACCGACGCTGACGATCTAAAAGGGGAGGATGTTGCCGCTCTCACGCGGCAAAATCATGGCTGCATCATTCACACCATCGAATTGACGCGCGCCGCGCGGCCAGAGGGACCGCTGGCCCAACTCGCGCGCGACAATCGCGGCACCTATCGCCGTGTTTGGATCGACAATTGATTCGTTTATACGACCCAACCCCGCGCTTCTTGGAGTACCATCGTCTTCATCGCCTCGATCCATGCCGGATGATCGTTCAGACACGGACAGCGGTGCAGCTGCTCGCCGCCGGCGTGCTGGAACGCCTCGCGCGCCTCGCGGCCAATCTCATCGATCGTTTCCAGGCAATCGCTAGTGAATCCCGGCGTGGCCACGAAGACACGCTTGACGCCCTGTTTCGCCAGCCGCACCAGCGTTTGCTCGGTGTACGGCTTGAGCCATTCCTCACGACCGAACAACGATTGAAACGTCTGCGTCCACTGCGGGCGCGGCCAGCCGAGCCGTTGAAGGAGTCCCGCCGTGGTGCGCTTGACGTGCGTGGCATAGGGATCGCCGCTCTGAGCGTAGCGGATGGGTAGTCCGTGAAAGCTCAACAGATAGTGTTCGGGCTGCCACGGCAAACGGGCCAAGTCGTCGCGGATGACGGCCGTAACCGCGTCGAGGTAAGCGGGGTGTTGGTAATACGGCGGCACGATCCGCAGCGCCGGCACGCGCCGCTCGCGCATCAGCGCCTGAAACAGCACGTCCATCGCCGACGCCGTTGTAGTCGCCGAATATTGCGGATACATCGGCAGCACGACGAGGCGATCGATGCCGCGCTCGATCAGGGCGTGTACGATCGAGGCCAACGGCGGATTGCCGACCTGCATGCCGAAGGCCACGGGCAGATGGGGCAGTGCTTTTTGCAGTTCCTCGCTTTGTCGCCGCGTCCAGTGCAGCAAGGGCGAGCCGGTGACGGCGTCCCAGATGCGTTGATACTTGGCGGCGGATTGTCGCGGACGAAACGGCAGGACGAACGAATTAAGGACGAACCACCACGTTAGGCGCGGCGCATCGATGACGCGCGGATCGCCGAGGAACTGGCGGAGATAGCGTCGCAGAGCCGGTACGGTCGGAGCGTCGGGAGTGCCGAGCTGGATGAGGAGAACGCCGGTGTCCATTCGTGTAGTCCGTAGGGTGGGTCGAGCGCAGCGAGACCCACCGGGGGCGTGGTGGGTCTCGCTGCGCTCGACCCACCCTACGGACTACGAACGAATTAACTCTTCTTCTGGCACTCCGGGCCTTCCTGGGCATCGCCCTTCTCGGTGATGTGGCCCTCGCCGCTTTCTTTCAACGCCGTGGAGCGCTCGGCGTTGAGCGGCGTGAAGCTGGTCCACTGGGCCGGCACGTTGGCTTCGGCGAAGATGGCCTCGACCGGACATTCGGGAACGCATGCCTCGCAGTCAATGCAATCGGCCGGATCGATATAGAGCATCTTCTCGTCCTGATAGAAGCATTCGACCGGGCAGACCGCCACGCAGTCGGTGTACTTGCAGTCGTAGCAGGGTTGGCAGACAGTGTGAGTCATCGCAATCGGTTCCTTTCAAAAAAGGGGTCGCCGCGGACGCGGTTGTCCGCGGTCCCACCGAAACGAATCCAAACCTGAAGTCTCCCATCGGGAGCAGGCTTTAACTTTACCGTATCCATAGCAAGAGAAGGGGCAACTGTCCAGAAAATTGCGGTCTTTGCGCAGCCGTCAGCCGTCCCGCCGTAAGGTGGTCCATCGGCCGCCGTCCGGCGTTTCGGCGTGAGCGCCATTGACAAAAGCCGCCTCCTTCCGCTATAGCGTCGCCGTTCCTCGGACACAAATGAGTTTTGGAGGCTCTCTCACAACGCAAGCCCCCGCCGGCAGCGAGGAGGAGACGTGAACGCTTTGTGGCGGACAGCTCGTAGGGTGGGTCGAGGAACGAGACCCACCATGCCCCCGGTGGGTCTCGTTCCTCGACCCACCCTACTTGCCGAAGGAGAGGCGGGCGCGGCACCGCTTCGTCTGTTGTCGCTGGACGCCTTGCGTGGATTTGTCATGCTGGCCCTGGCGGCAGGCAGCTTCGGTCTAGCGAAGGCGGCCCGACATTTTCCGGAAAACTCGCTGTGGAAGTTGCTGGCCAACCAGAGCAAGCACGTCCTCTGGGTCGGTTGCTCGTTCGCCGATCTTCTTCAACCGCTGTTTCTGTTCATCGTCGGCGCCGCCCTGCCGTTGGCCCACGCCAACCGCCGCCGCCAAGGCCAAGGCGAAGGCCGCATCGCTTGGCGGATCGTTCGCCGCGCCGTAATCCTCGTTCTGCTCGGCGTGCTTTTGGAGGCGGGCAAGAGAGACATTGTCGCCGTTTCGTTCGTGAACGTGCTGGCGCAGATCGGCCTGGGATATGCGTTCGTCGCCCTGCTCGCCGAGCGCGGTTTCCGCATTCAACTACTGGCCGTGTCCGTCATTCTGTTGGCAACCTGGCTGGCCTTCGCCTTGTATCCGCTGCCGGCATCCGCGGTCGGAGGCGAACGGAGTTGTGGAAGGGCTCCACGCGCCGATCTTTCGAGCGAACGACTGCCGGGATTCTTCGCGCATTGGAACAAGGACGACAACATCGCCGCCGCCTTCGATCGCCGCTTCTTGAATCTTTTTCCGCGCCCTAAACCCTTTATCCGCCAGGGCGGCGGTTATCAGACGTTGAACTTTATCCCCTCAATGGCCACCATGCTCCTGGGCGTCATGGCCGGCCGTTTGCTGCTCGGCCCGCGAACGCCGTCCGGCAAGCTCTCGGTCCTGCTGGCGGCGGGATTGCTCTGCGGGGAAGCCGGCTTGATCCTGAGTTACACGATTTGTCCCTGTGTCAAACGCTTATGGACGCCGTCATGGGTGCTTCTCAGCGGCGGCGGCGCGTTTTGGCGCTGGCCGTTTTTTACTGGCTGATCGACGTGCGCCGATACCGTCGCTGGTGTCTGCCTCTGGCGGGGATTGGCCGAAAAACGCTCGTTCTGTACAGCGCGTTCGGCGCGGTGGAGTGCCTAAAACTTCTCGTGCCGCAGGCCGTCTGGCGCTCCTTCGCCGTCTTCCGCCACAGTCCACCGCACAGCATGGAAGTGTACGGTCCCCTTGTCTTGACGGCGGCACTCCCGCTGCTGCTCTGGCGAATGGGTGGGCGAATCTCTTCTCAACAACAGGGAATCGGCGAGGCGATTAAAAAGAGTTAAACGAGGTCAATTACGCGCCTTGGTCCCGCGATTGCCCAAGGACGACATCGAGCGCCTCGATCAGACCGTCCAATTGTTCGACCTCCACGATCAACGGCGGCAAAAACGTCAGCACGTTGCGGCCGGGACCGCTCTTGCCGATGAGATAGCCGGCGTCCTTCATGGCTTCGAGAACCTTATCGGTCAGTTGATTGGCCGGGCTGCCGTCCTGGTTGCGCAACTCCATGCCGAGCATCAATCCGCGGCCGCGCACTTCGGCGATGACCGGATGGCGCTCTTGCAATTGTCGTAGCCGTTCCGCCAGGTGCGCTCCCAGCGTCTCGCTGCGGCGGCCGAGTTCGTGTTGCTGATGGAAACGCAGTGTGGCGAGGGCGGCGCGACAGGACACCAGATTGCCGCCGAACGTCGCCGCTGCCGGCCGCGTGTAATGGGCGGCGATGGCATCGCTGGTCAGATAAGCGGCGATGGGGAAGCCGTTGCCCAGAGCCTTGGCCACTGTCACGATGTCGGGCACCACCTGCCAGTGCTGCGTGGCGAACCAGCGGCCGGTGCGGTTCCACGCCGTCTGTACTTCATCGGCGATCAAAATTGTCCCATATTGACTGCACAAGCGCCGTAGTTGAGGCCAATAGTGATCCGGCGGCACGACGATGCCGCCGTTGCCCTGGATCGGCTCGGCGATGACGGCGGCGATGGTCTCGCGGCGCAGCAGACGTTCGATGGCCGGCAGACTATCGGCCTGGCACGGTCCTGGAACGGCGTGCGCCGTCCGTAGCGGGTTGGGATCGCTGCGCCACATTTCCAGGCCGGTGACGCTCATCGCCCACTTGGTTCGACCATGCAAGCCGTCGCGCAGATAAATACATTCGTGCCGGCCGGTGGCCAGCGCGGCCAGCATCAGCGCTCCCTCGTTGGCCTCGCTGCCGCTGGCGCAGAAAGCTGCGCCGCAGCGGCGGCGGCGCCAACTCGGCGATGGCGCGAGCCAGATCGAGCATCGGCTCGGTCAGATAAATGGTCGTCGTGTGCTGCAAACGGCGCAGCTGATCGATGGCCGCGTCGAGGATTTCCGGATTGGAATGGCCAGCGCTGACGACGGTGACACCGCAAAAACAATCGAGATAGCGGCGTCCTTCGCTGTCGAAGAGATAGGCGCCCTCGCCGCGAACCAGCACGGGGGGACGCTGGTAGAAGTGATAAACGCAGGGAACGAGAAAGTCCTTCTTGGCGGATAGCAGTTGCTCGCTTTGACTCATGGCGTTCTCCGTTGACCCGGCGAACCGGCAGCGTTAGCTGCCGGGTACAAGCCAGCCGCGCTCCACCCGGCAGCTAACGCTGCCGGTTCGCCAACCAGGGCGGACCCGGCGAACCGGCAGCGTTAGCTGCCGGGTACAAGCCAGCCACGCTCCACCCGGCAGCTAACGCTGCCGGTTCGCCAACCAGGGCGGACCCGGCGAACCGGCAGCGTTAGCTGCCGGGTACAAGCCAGCCACGCTCCACCCGGCAGCTAACGCTGCCGGTTCGCCAACCAGGGCGGACCCGGCGAACCGGCAGCGTTAGCTGCCGGGTACAAGCCAGCCACGCTCCACCCGGCAGCTAACGCTGCCGGTTCGCCAACCAGGGCGGACCCGGCGAACCGGCAGCGTTAGCTGCCGGGTACAAGCCAGCCACGCTCCACCCGGCAGCTAACGCTGCCGGTTCGCCAACCAGGGCGGACCCGGCGAACCGGCAGCGTTAGCTGCCGGGTACAAGCCAGCCACGCTCCACCCGGCAGCTAACGCTGCCGGTTCGCCAACCAGGGCGGAAAGCACTTCAGCGGCGAAACGGCGAGTGAACGCGGCGGCTCCTCGACTTAAAAGATGATGGCCGTCTGAAAACTCGCTTTCTTCAATCCAGCGGCGGGCGTCGATCAACGGTGCGCCATACTCGTCATGCAGGACCGCGAGATAGTTCGACAATTGCCGTCGGGCTTCAGACGGATACCAAGCGCGAAACTCACGAGATTCCGGCATGAGAAACAACACGACGGAGAGACGTTGGGTACGGCAAGTGTCGAGAAGTTCGCGCAAAGCACGGTCGGCGTCGGCGGCGATGCGGAAGTGTTGCAAGGAGCGAGCGTAGCGACGCCGTGCATCGTCGGTGAGTCGGCGGCGTTCATGAGGAGAGACGTTGTCGCCAATAATTCGCCATTCCCCTCCTTGGTAGTCCCACAGATGTTCGCCCCAGCGCGCTCGCGGCGGCAGCCAGCGCGGAGCGATCGACGCCAGGAAACCGCTGCGGTACTTGTACCATACCAGGAAGCGATCCTGCAACCAGAATGCCCACGTCCGCCCGCCGACCGGATAACGCCGCAACAGCGGCCAATCGCGCAGCGTCGCTTTGTAAATGACGGCGCCTTCCTCGTCCTCGACCAAGGCGGGCGGAAAAATCTCCACCAGCAGCCCATCGGGACGGATGCCGTCGGCCAATAAACGCCGCAGCGTCAGTAGATACAACAGCGGACTACTGCCGCCGCGCGCCAGATTGTAGAAGAGAGGACCGTCCCCGCTCGGCAGCAAACTGGGGCGGAACCCCTGTTCCGTCCGCGACGATCCGAGAGCCAACAGCAAGGGTCGATCTTCTTGTTCGCGCCGTGCAGCGCGCAGAGCAAGCATGCGGCAACCGTATTTGGGATCGAGAAATTCCGGACATTGCCACTCTAAAAAGATGATGACCGCTGCTTGTACGCCTGCAATCCAGAGCAAGCCCCACGAGAGGACGGAACGCCAGCGAGCCTTGCGGCGTCTTCACGGCTGCCTCCGACAAAAGGGACATTGCTCAGCTTGCCGCGAGATGAGGAATCGCCTCTTTTTCCGACGCTTCCACAATGTCCAAAGGCGGAACCGCTTCGGTCAGTCCCATGTCGGCCATCTGAGCGAGCAGCACGCGCAGCCCCATGCGCACGTCGTCGGCCAGACACACGGAATCCTCGTTGGCGAACATGGACACGAATTGATCCGTGCATTGTCCCTCTCGCGCCGCGTCCGAAGCGGCGGACGCGCGCCAGCGTTTCACGGGGATGTTCCAGACCGTGCCGCAGGCTGCGGCGCAGAGCCGCACAGATGCGCTGCATCGCCGGCATGCCGAGATCGCGGCGGATGACGTTGAGACCAACCGGCAGCGGTAGGCCGCTGCGCTGACACCACTCGGCGCCGAGATCGACGACGCGATGCAGGCCGAGCCGCGGATAATACAGCAATTCCTCGTGAATCATCACGCCGGCCTCCAACTCGCCGGCGGCGACGGCGTCGGCGATGCGGTCGAACGGCATCTCGATGGGCACCGCTTCCGGGCACAGACAGCGGAGGAGAAACCAGCCGGTCGTCGGAATGCCGCCGACGCCGACGGGCCTACTCGACAACTCCGCCAGCGTGCGCGGCTCGCGGCTGACGAGGACCGGACCATAGCCGCGGCCAACGCTGGTGCCGACGCTCAGAATAGCATAGCGGCGAGCGATTCGAGGATAAAGGATAGAGGAAATGGCGGTTATGTCGTACTCGCCGTGCAAGGCGGCGCGGTTAAGGACGCTCATCGGTTGGCGAAAAAACTCGCAACTCGTAGCCGGGCAGCGAAACTCGCCCGGTTTCCAGGGCGTCGTAGTAGAAGGCGTCATCGCTATCGGGGGTGTAAGCGATGCGCAGTCGTTTCGCGGCTTCCATGCCATGCTCCTCACCTCGTTTAGCCGCGACCCGAAGGGGAGCGCGTTGGCATCGCGCGCTCCCCTTCGGGTCGCGGCTAAACGATGGACTAATACAGCCCCAATTGCAAGCGTCCCGCCAAGGGGGCCGGCGGCTGCGGATTCCGCAGACCATCGGCGATGCCGCCGAGCGCACGCGCTTCCGCGCTCGGCGCCAGCCGCTCCGCTTCGTCGCGTTCCACGACGCCGACCAGCAAACAACTCTCATCGAGACGATGAAACAGCACGCGGCCAACCTCACCGCGCTCGCACTCGGCGCGGCGGCCAAGTGCCGGACCTTGCCTCCTCGTCGCCGCACCATTCGACCATGTGGAACTGGATGCGTTCGCCCAGCGGGAAATAATCGATGTTCCGCCGCGGTGCATCCGCCACCTCCATGACGACGCCGAACAGGGTATTGCCGTAACCGGCCAGATGCACGGCGTGAGGATACGCCGCTCGGAACTCGTTGACCGTCTCCGCCGTCAGGCTCATGCCGCCGTAATGGATGCCGTGGATCGCCTCGCGCTCGCGGTCGGACAGGCGCTCGGTCAGCGCCGCCAGGGCCGGCGGCGTGATGAACAGCACGCCCACTTCCTCGCGGCGCAGCACTTCCAGCGCCTGACTGGCGACATGATCGAGATAGCGCCGGCGAGCCAGCGATCCCTCGGCGAGCTTTTTCGCCCATCGCGGATCGAAATCGACGCTGAAAGGGTCCATGCTGCCGGTCTGCCGAGCCAATTCGCGCACCACTTTGCCGATGATGTGCGGGCCGGAAGGACCGACCCACAACCACGGCTCGCCTTTGGGAAAGCCCGTCGCCTCCGCCACGCGCAGAAATGGTTCGATGAATGCCGCTTGAAACTCGTCGTCTCGATACGCCGTCATCAGCGGCGCGCCGCTGGTGCCGGCGGTTTCGCCGATGACGAAGCGCGGCGCTTGCTCGATGAAAGCGCGCGGGATGAAGCAACGCAGCGGAGAGCAACGCAGATCGGCCAACGGCATCGGGCCGAGCAACCACAGATCGTCGAGCGTCCGCACGCGGTCGCACACGTCCCAGCCGAGCCGTTCCTGACGCCGCAGCCAGTATTCGCTGCCGTGTTGCGGGTGAAAATGCAGAGCCAACAATTCGCGCAGCCGTTCGTCGTCGTCGCCGACGGCGCGGCGTTTTGCCCTCATTTCCTGGCTCAGCGTGCGGGCCGTCATCGCGGATGCTCCTGAAAGAAAGGCGGACACCGTCTCCACCAGCCACGGCTCATGGCCGCGGAAGAAATGATTGTCCAGCGACGCTTGCACGAGCCGCTTCGGCTGCGGAAGTCGAGCGAACCACTTTCGCAAGCGTTCCGGCTCCAGAGTGAAATCGTTATCCGACACGATCACCAAAAGAGGACTTTTGACCGTGGTAAAGTCCATATAGTCGTGCTTGCTCAACGGCGGCGCGATCAGCACCAGAGTCGCCGGCGATTGCGCTGCGGCAGAGCGGCGGGCAGCAAAGCACAACCGAAGCTGTAGCCGATCAGGGCCAACGGCAGCGCCGGATCAATGACGGATCGCAGGAACTCGACGGCCGCCTGCACGTCCTGCCAGAGATCCATTTCGCCGCGAACGTGCGAGGTCTGCCAAAATTCCGCCATGTGGCGCGCCACATCGACGCGCGGCCCCTCACTGCGGCCGACGCCGCGATAATTGAAACGCAACGTCGCCCAGCCCCCTTCGGCCAAGCCGTCGCCGAGGCCGCGAACGACGTTGTTGTGCATGTTGCCGCCCAAGAGCGGATGCGAGCCGGCCAGCACCACGCCGCCGAGCAGAGATTCTCTCTCCTCAGCGTAGGCTAATTCGCCTTCCAGCGTGTACGGCCCGGCGGCGAAGCTGCACCCACTCGACGATGATGCTGTCCACGTCAGCCGGCGGCATGCAATTCCTCCTTTTCGTTGGGGCGTGTCTTCGTTGATCTTCAGCGAGGAATTGATCGATCAATACGGCCAATTTCAGCGCCTTTTCCGTGTCGCCGTCGATGTCGATGCGGCCATCGAAGAAGGCTTGTTGAGCGGTTTGCCGGCCGTGAATCAGGTTATCGAGCGTCGCCGCCTCCATGCGATAGATCACGGCGGCGTCGGCGGCGCGGCCCGCGCCGGACGTTCAGCGTCCGTTCGCCGCAGCGACACGCCCACTGCCCGCCGCCGAGACCGCGGACATCGAGAGCGAAGAGCAAGCCGCACGGCAGCGCCTCCGCCAAGGGCGAGCGCCGCATCCGCGCCGGCAAAATGCACTCCAGATAATGCCCTAAATCCAGCAGCACGTTCGACCGGCGAGCGCGAGCGTTCGCGGCCCCAGCCGTCTTTCTCGGCGAACGAGAGCAAGCGCGATACCAACGCGCCATCCAACACCGGCGGCGGCAAATCGGGCAAAGCCGCGCGGAGATTGCGATCGTCAAAACGCACATCAGCACGGAGATACGACCAGTATTCTCGAAACTGATCGAGGACCATTTGTTCCAGCGCGGTCGGATCGGCAAGCCCATCCGGGCCAACCCAGCACACGCCTTCAAAGTGCAACAGATCCGCCACGATGGCGGTGATTTCGCGCAGCGGCGGCGAACGGCGGGCGACGAGATGATAGGTTCGGCCATGCCGGCGCGGCTGCCGCATTAGTGCGAGTCAGCGCTTGCGAAACCCAGTCCACCGGCACGATGTTTTGCACTTCCTCGCCGGTCAAGGGCAGACGCAACCGCAAGGTCAGGCCGACGCGGCTCGGCTCGTGCCGATCCCGCAGGACCCGACAGACGCACGGCCAGTTCGAGAAAGCGATAAAAATGGTGGTAAGTGCTGGTGTAGCCGGTACGGCTGTCGCCGACGATGATCGACGGGCGATAGATGGTCGCCTGGCATGCCGGGAAAATCGCGGATCAACTGCTCGGCGGCGAACTTGCTCTGTTCGTAGGCGTTGCCGCTGCCGTCGCCGATGATCCAACTCGTCCTCGTAAACGGTGCCGCGCCGATCGCCGCACACGAAGGCAGTGGAGACGTGATGCACCTCTGTCACGCCCAGGAGCGGCACAGTTCCAGCAAGCGATAGGTGCCGTTGACATTGGTTTCCCACGGTTCGCCGTCCGGCGTCGGCTGATAGGCGACGTAGGCCGCGGAGTGAAGGACGGCACAGGCCTCGCGCCCAGCCAGGAACGCTCCGCCACTCCCAGGCCGAGACCCGGCGCGCGCAGGTCGCCTTCCAGGAGCGTGGGACGCGGCAATTGCCGGCCGAGCGATTCGCAAGCAAAGTCGAGCAATTCATCGAGGCGTTCGGCGGTGCTGCGCTCCGCATTGGCACGGATCAGAACGCCGACATGGCGACCGGAAGCGAGGAGATCGCGCAGCAGATAACGGCCGAGCAGCCCTGTCGCGCCAGTCAACAGAATGCCTTGCGCCATGTTCATATCGTTGCACGAGCACGACTCGCCGTTCTGTTCGTGATTCGCGGCGCGACGGACGTTAATTCTCCGACATCATCTTGCCCAGGTCGGCGAAGACGGCATCCATCGCCGCCTCGGTCAACTCGGCGCCTTGAAAGCGTGGTTGGCCTTCACGCTGAAATGGTTGTAGAGCAGCACCGTGACATCCGCCTCGGCGGAAAGGCGATATTTCTCTGGGCCGCCGGCCTTGTAGAGCGTCAAAACGGTATTCTGAATCCCCATCTGTTGGGCCAGAGCGGCCAATTGACGATTCACACCCGCGGCGTCGGTGCAGATGACCGCGTAGCTGCCCAAGCCGGCATCCTTGTTCGACGCCGTGGCGATGTCGATCCTCTTGAGCAACTGAGCGACGACGGGCGTGATCTGTTTGGCGAAGATGACGGCGACGGGACGCGTGCCGTTCTTGCAATACTGGCAGACTGCTTGCCCCGCATCGGGTCCAGTGACGCACAGCGGCTTGAATGGTCCCGGAACCTTCTCGCCGACCTGTGGGCCGGACTTCACCGAGCCGGCCAGGGCGATGCCGCTCGACAGCAGAGCGACGAGGAAGGCCGCCAACACACTCGCGCAAATAAAACATGCTCTTCTCCTCCGTGAAGCGAGCAGAGGGATGGGCGGGTCTTCTCATAGCTTTTCCCCTAGTCGCCGGTCAAGGCGAGCAGGCGCGGAGGCATGTTGCGTGGTTTGCGGAGCGTGAAACGGCGCGGATAGCGCCTTGCCTGGTCTGTTACAATAACCCGGCCCAGAGCGCGACAGTCGCCGGAGACAGCGCGTACACGCCGGGAGGAGTCATGGGGCCGATCACCGCCAACGACAAGGAAGCGATGATCGACCTGCGTAACGTCTCGCGCTGGTACGGCAGTTTCCAAGCGCTGCGCGACGTGACGTTTCAATTGGCGCCCGGCCGCGTCGGCCTGCTCGGTCCCAATGGCGCCGGCAAATCCACGCTGCTCAAGATCCTGCTCGGCCTGCTGCCGCCGTCTTCCGGCGGCGGCCGCGTCCTGGGACACGTCATCGGCGCCGACGGCACGGCTCTGCGCCGCGCCATCGGCTACATGCCGGAGTCCGACGCCCTCGTCCCCGGTCTGGGCGGGGCCGAGTACGTCGCCCTGGCCGGCGAACTGTACGGCATGCCGCGCCGCGAGGCACAACGCCGCGCCCACGAAGTTCTTACCTATCTGGAACTGGAGGACGCCCGCTATCGCCGGCTGGAGGAATACTCGACCGGCATGAAACAGCGTCTCAAGCTGGCGCAGACGCTGGTCCACGATCCGCCGATGCTGCTTCTCGATGAGCCGACCAGCGGTCTCGATCCCGCCGGACGCGATGCCATGCTGCGCCTGCTGCTTGACGCTGGGCCGCGATCACGGCAAGTCGATCCTGCTGTCCACGCATCTGCTCGGCGATGTCGAGCGGGTCTGCGATACCGTGCTGATTTTGCATCAGGGCCGGCTGCTGCTGCAGGGCGGCGTCGCCGAGCTGTGCCGCCGCCGTCAAGATCGTTACCGCCTGCAAATTCAGGGCGACGCGGAGACCTTCCGCGAGGAGTTACGCCTTGAAGGCGTGCGCGTCCTTCACGACAATGGACGGGGCGAGTTGCGCGTGGCCGTGCCGCCCAACTGGGTGACGCCGCGCTTTCTTCACGCTGGCCGACAATCATCACGTCCTGCTGCGCGGACTTCAGCCGGACGATGAGGATCTGGAAGAGTTGTTTCACCGCGTCTTGAACGAGGAGGGGCGTCATGGGCGAGAGTCGGAGTCAGGCGGCGACGCCTGAGCTGCTGCACTATCGACCGTGGCGCGGCGACTTCCGCCCGCCGGCCGCCAGCGTCTGGCCGATCGCGCGCGTGGCGCTGATGAGCATCTTCCGTAAAGTGGATGTTTTGGATCATTTATGTCCTTGGCTTGCTCATCTTCTTGCTGTTCTTCTTCGGACAATACATGTTGTCGTGGGCGCAGACGCAAGCGGGCGAGTCGCGGGTGCAGGTCGGCGGTTGGGGCAGCATGAATCCGCGCCATCTGATTCAGCTGTTTCGCGGACTGCTCAAACTGGACGGCGGCGCCAGAATCGTATCACAATTTCTTCGCCTATCAGGGCTACATCGTTATGATCGTCCTGGCCCTGGCCGGTTCCATCCTCATCGGCAACGATCTGCGCTTCGGCAGCCTGCCCTATTATCTGTCCAAGCCGCTGTCGCGTTGGCACTATCTGCTCGGCAAGGGGTTGGCCGTGGCCGTCTTCAT
This sequence comes from uncultured Planctomycetota bacterium, assembly GCA_963835245.1. Classification (GTDB taxonomy): domain Bacteria; phylum Planctomycetota; class Planctomycetia; order Gemmatales; family Gemmataceae; genus JAJPHU01. The sequence continues at coordinate 1,509,205 of CAWIEZ010000004.1, read as the reverse complement.
CAATCTGATGACGACCCTTCCGGCCGCCATCCTGTTCTTGCAATGGGGCATGCTCGAATCGTGGGATTATCTGTACGAGCGTTTTGATTTGTTGCTGGGCATCCTCGCCTACGGTCTGGTGCTGACCGTGACGCTGACGCTGCTGTTGTTGGCGACGGCAACGTGGCTGCGGCGGACGGTGCCGCTCATCATGACGTGGACGACGTTGTTTTTCTTCTGCCGGCTGTTGTCGTCGGCGCTGGTCGATGGCCTGCGTTTCAGTCCGCGTTGGCGGCTCATCGATCTGTGGAACAGCACGTCTTTGATTGGCCGCACTTGTCTGGGTCTGCATCCGGGAGTGATGCCGTTCAGCCGGCAACCTCCGTGGTACGAAGCGGCCTTGGTTCTGGGAGGAGTGAGCTTGCTATGCCTGATCTACTTGATTCGCCGGATTCGGGCCGTGGAGATCGTCCGCTGACCAATGCTTCGCTCGCAAGCCCTGGCGAACCGGCAGCGTTAGCTGCCGGGTGGAACGCGGTTGGCTTGCACCCGGCAGCTAACGCTGCCGGTTCGCCCGTAAGCACGGACTCCCCCCCAGCGCCGCTTTTGCTGTGCCAGCGCGTCTCCAAGTGGTACGGGCCGGTCATCGGTGTCAATCAGGTGACACTGGAGTTGCGTTCGGGCATCACGGGTCTGGTCGGTTCCAACGGCGCCGGCAAGAGTACGCTGATGCGTCTGATCGCGGGCCAGTTGCGGCCGGATCTGGGTTGCATCCAGGTACACGGTTGGGACGCGTGGAGTACGGCGGCGCGTCGGCACGTCGGCTACTGCCCGGAGGTGGACGCCTTTTACGAGGAGATGTCCGGCCGTCAATTCGTCGAGGCGATGGCGCGTCTGTGCGGCTATCCGCACCGCGAAGCCCGGCAGCGCAGCGAGTCGGCCCTGGAGCGCGTCGGCATGGCCGGCCGCGCCGAACGCCGCGTGCGCGGCTACTCCAAGGGCATGCGGCAACGCATCAAATTGGCCCAAGCACTGTTGCACGATCCCGAACTGCTCGTCCTGGATGAGCCGCTTAGCGGCATCGATCCGGTGGGCCGCTAGGAGTTTGTTCGTCTGTTCCGCGATCTGGCCAACCTCGGCAAATGTCTGCTTATTTCCAGTCACGAGTTGGAAGAGCTGGAGAAGCTGACGGACCACATTGCCATCATGGCGCACGGCCGCATCGCCGCCGTCGGCACCGTCACGCAGATCCGCGATCGACTGGACAATCACCCGCTGCTGATCCGCATTGATGTCAAGAAAACATCGCCGCGCGACAACGGCGTCGAAGGCTCCGAGCAGCGCCGCTTGGCGGCGGCGCTGTTGAAGCTGCGCGACGTGGTCGGTGTCGAACTGTTGGACGGCCAACCCGAAGACGCTGTTGATCCGGTGCTGGTGCGGGCGAGGAACCCGCAGCGTTTCTTCCAGGAACTAACGCGATTAGTACTCGAAGAATGGTACGAAATATCGCATCTGGAAACGCTCGACGATTCGGCGCAGGCCGTACTCGGCTATCTGCTGCGCGGCCGTTCCGCATAAAAATAAACCGCCAAGACGCCAAGGACGCCAAGAAAAGAGAAGTGGGTCGAGAATCAATCCATGTATCAAACGACTCTTTTCTGTTGTTTTCTTTTTTCTGGTTCTTTTCTTGGCGTCCTTGGCGTCTTGGCGGTTAATCGTGCCGGCTTGTCGCAAACGAGAGCGTGGTGCTATCTCGTCTGGCTGAGTTGGCAGCGGCAGGCGCGGGCGCAGCAAATGGTGTGGATCGCCGTGGGATTGCTGGCGTTCGCCGTGTCGTTGGTGGCCATTTTCACCACGGTAGGCGCCTGGAGCATGCGTCTTTGGCGTTGGCCGTATCGCCAAGGTCCGACCTTCTCGCAGTGGGCCGATGAGATTCAAGTGCTGATGAGTCTGCGCGACGCCTCGGCGGGCGGACAGGGCGTGCAAGCGGCGTTGGCGGCGGCTGTGCGCGGCATCATCGAGCAATCCGGCTTCACCATTTTCTCGCACTGGATCGTTTTCCTGCTGTTTTTGAGCTTTCTCTTGCCCTTGTTTAATCTGAGCTTCGCCACGGAAGCGCTCGGCGGTGAACGGGAAAGCAATAGTCTAATTTGGTTGCTGAGCCGGCCGCTGCCGCGACCGGCGATCTACTCGGCGAAGTTCGTGGCCCTGCTGCCGTGGACGCTCGGCTTGAATCTCGGCGGTTTCGGTTTGTTGTGCTTGGCGGCCGGCAAATTAGGGTGGTTGGCCTTTCGCTTGTATTGGCCGGCCGTGTTGGCGGCGACACTGGCTTTCTCGGCGTTGTTCTATCTCATGGGGGCGTTTTTCCGCCGTCCAGCCGTGGCGGCCATCGTCTACGCTTTCTTTTTGGAAGTGATCTTCGGCAACATGCCCGGTTATTTGAAGCGCATCAGCATCGGTTTCTACACGCGCTGTATGATGTTCGATGCGGCCAGCGCGTTCGGCATCCAACCGGAGCGGCCGGACATCTTCCTGCCGGTGGACGGCTCGACCGCCCTGACTGTGTTACTGGGCCTGACTATAACCCTTTTAGGTATCGGCATGGTCGTTTTTTCGCGCGCAGTATCAGGAAATCGTGTGAGTTTTCCGTTTTTGCCGTTTCGCCGTCCGTTTAGCCGCGACCCGAAGGGGAGCGCGGATGTCAACGCGCTCCCCTTCGGGTCGCGGCTAAACGAATGCGGACTGGTAGGGAGGGATGTGACATGCCTCAATCTCCTCGCCATGCTCAACAGCCTTTCGCCGGCGATGAGCCGCGTGAATCGCCGCGTCACGGTTTTCAAGGCGATCGCGGCGCTGTGCCGCCGCCGCGTTCCGGCCCTTCGGCGTTGACCATCGCCCTCAGCCGCGAGGCCGGAGCGCGCGGCGGCACCATTGCCCGCCGCATCGGCCGCAAACTCGGCTGGCAGGTCTACGATCAGGAACTGCTCGAATACATGGCCCAGGAAGCGATCGTCAGCCAAGGCGTGCTGGACGCGCCGCCCACGACGCCCGCCGACTGGGCCGAGGCGCATTTGCAACAATTGCTCCGCGACCGTGCCGTCAGCGAGCATCCGACCCTCGTGAACCTGGCGCGGGTGGTGCTGGCGCTGGCCGCGCAGGGACAATCCGTGCTGATTGGCCGCGGCGCCGGTTGCATCCTGCCGCGCGACACGACGCTGAACGTCCGCATCATCGCTCCCCTGAACGAACGCATCGCCTACATGGGCCAATGGCTGCGCCTGACCGTCGAGGAAGCGACCGAGCGTGTCCGCCTGCGCGACGAGCGCCGCCGGGAATTTGTGGCCAACAATTTCCACCGCGATCCGGCCGACGTGCATCAGTACGATCTCATTCTCAATTCGAGCTTCTTGGGCGAAGACGTGTGCGCCGAGTTGATCGCTCAGGCCGCACGCGTGCGCCGCCCAATTGACGATACCGAGCGGCAGCCCGTGACCGCCGCTCGGTATACATGGTTCGCCTCTTCCCTTGAGCATCGACTGGTCGATGATATGCTGACGAGCATTGCAGGATAATGGGTTCGACAAGCGGAGGCGACTACGATGCCAGAAGAAGCGATGACGCCCCATCTATCGGGATTGGCCGAAACCATGCTTTGGCCGCTTTACGGCCGGACGGCCGAGGCGCGGCGGCCGGACGCTCGACTGCTTGACCCTTATGCCGTGCGCATCGCGGATGCGATCGACTACGATTACGCGCGCAGCTTCGGCAAGCCGGACTTCGGGCATGTGATGCGCGCCCTCTGTATCGACAGCCTTCTCCGGCAGTGGCTCTCCCATCATCCCGGCGGTCAGGTCGTGGCATTGGGCGAGGGCTTGGAAACCCAATTCTATCGCGTCGATGACGGCAAGGTCCGTTGGTTGTCCGTGGACCTGCCCGAAGCGATTTCCGTACGCGGCCGGTTTATCCCCGACACGGCTCGGCATCGCAACCTCGCCTGCTCGGCGCTGGACTTCCGCTGGATGGAGGCGGTTGATCCGAGCGGCGGCGTGTTCATTACTTTGGCCGGACTGCTAATGTACCTTCCGCCCGATGAGGTCCGTCGTCTGATCGCCGCCATCGCCGCACGCTTCCCCAAGGCCGAAATGGCGTTCGATACCATCCCCCATTGGGCCGTCCAAAAGAGTTTGAACGGCTGGAAGAAGACGGCTCACTACACGGTCCCGCCCATGCCCTGGGGTCTGGATCGAAACGAACGAAATACGCTGAAGCAATGGCACCCCAACATTGCCGAAGTCCGTGAATCGCCTTATCCCGGCGGCCGTGGGTTCTTCTACGGTGTCGCGTTGCCCTTGCTTCTCAAACTCCCCGGCCTGCGAAACAAGATGCCGACGGTGCTGCATCTGTTGTGTGCACCAGCGAACGCCTAAAACCGTTATCTGCCAGCCCGCAGCGCAAGCAAGGCAAAGAAGAACCTGATTGCACTGCGGGCTGGCAAGGCATTTGGTTCAGAATCCCTTGCCCTTCGTCTTCGTTTTGATGCGCGTCAGCGCCTTGTCGGCGCAGACATACAGCACGCTGCCATCGCCGCCCCACGCGCAATTGGCCGTCGGCACACCGGTGGCGATGGTGCCCAGGTGTTTGCCCAACGACGAAAACACCAGCACGCCGCCCGGACCCGTGGCGAAAACGTTGCCTTGAGCATCCACCTTCATGCCGTCCGGCAGACCCTTCTTCTCGCCGATCCATTTCGTGGCGTCGAAGAACACCTTGGCCTCGCCGAGGGTGCCGTCGCCCTTGACGGGGAACGCCAACCAAATGGCTTTTTTCTCATCGGAATTGGCGACATACAGAGTCTTTTCATCCGGTGAGAAGGCGATGCCGTTTGGCCGGCTCATCTCTTTGGTCAACAGCGTTAGTTCGCCGTCCTTGGAAAGCCGATAGACGCCGCAAAAATCGAGATCGCGGTCGGGAAATTCGCCGGCTCTATCCTTGAGGGTACGGCCGTAGGGCGGATCGGTGAAGTAGAGATCGCCGTTGGATTTGAAAGCGCCGTCGTTGGGGCTGTTGAGACGTTTGCCCATGTAGCGATGCGCCAGCGTCGTTTTCTCTTTGCTGTTCCAGCGATCCAGCCGAGCGACGCGGCGATCGCCGTGTTCCATGAGGACAAGCCGGCCATCCGGGTCGAGCAGCAGACCGTTGGAGCCGGGTTCCTTCAGGAGAGCGGCGTCCTTGCCGGTGCCGCCCGACGGCTCCAGGAAAACGCTCTCGCCCTTGCCGGGTTGCCACTTGTAAACGCGATTGCGTGGAATGTCGGAAAAGAGCAGGAAACCCTCATCGCGCGGCACCCAGACCGGCCCCTCGGTCCAGATGTGGCCGGCGGCCAGAACTTCCAATTGCGCCTCGCGGCCGATCAGGTCGTCGAACGCTGGATCGAGGCGTTCGATTTTGCCGAGTGTTTTGGCGGTTTTCGCGTCGTCGCCTAGCGAGCGGGGTTGCGTCAGCGCCCCGAGCGCGACGGCGCAGCCGAGTAGGGTCAACGGAAGGATGAAGCGTGTCATGGCGGCGGAACACCTCCGGAGGAAAAGGAGTAGCGGTGAACCGACAGCATATTCGTTGACGCCTGGAGAGGCTATCCCTATGGTAATACTTTCGTCGTTCGCAGAGGTTTTTTCAAAGGGTATCAGGAATCATGGTTCGCAAGAAACTCGGACGGGGCAGGAAGAATCGCTGCCGATTTTGCACGAAAGAAGGTTGTCCGCGACCGGCCTTCGTGGACTATAAGGATGTGCAGACTCTCAAAAAGCTTTGTACCAGCCAGGGCAAGCTGTTTAGCCGCAAACGCAGCGGCAACTGCGCCGCTTTCCAGCGCGCCGTCAAGGACGCCGTCAAACGGGCGCGCTTCATGGCGCTGATGCCCTACGTCGGCGAATAAAAGAAGAGCTAACCACAGAGTCACAGAGAACACAGAGAAGAATAGAAGAGAGAAAAAACGATTAATTGTTTTTTCTGTGTATTTCTCTGTGTTCTCTGTGACTCTGTGGTTAGCTCTTCTTTAATCCTCGGCGTCGTCGGCGGCGATGGGACGGCTGCCGAAAAAGCGTTCGCGCTTGATCTCTTCCTCAACCTCGCGGGCGCGCGGCTTGAGTAAATCGCTGCGCGTCACCAGGCCGATCATTTTGCGCGGATCGTCGTCGGCCACCACGATCAGCCGGCCCACGCCGGCTTCGGCCATCCGCTCCGCCGCCGTGCGGCACGACTCCCAAGCAAACGCCGTGAGCGGCGCACGCTGAATCAGATCGTAGGCGATGATGACGTTCATCGTCGCCACGTCAGAAGACAGATCGGGGTTCATGCCGCGCGCTACCCAATCCTCCAGCAGATTCGTCCTCGTCAGGACGCCGAGTACGAAACCTTTCTCGTCCACTACCGGATACGCCTGATGTCTGTGCAGGCCGCCGGAATGGAAGAAGCGTTTGAGCAGTTCCACGACCGGCATCGCCGCGGGAATGGTCACGACGTTTTGCGTCATCACTTCGCCGAGAGCGGAGCGCTCCAGGGGATCGACGCTATACTCGCGGCTGATGTGGTAGCCGCGCCGCGCCACTTTCTCCGTCAGGATGGAGCGTTTCATAAACAACACGGTGAAGCCGTAAGCCGTGAACGAAGCGACGAGCAGCGCCGGCAAAATGCGGACATCCCAGGTCAGTTCCAGGGCGAAGACGATGCCGGTAAACGGCGAACGCATGCAGCCGCCCATGATGGAGGCCATGCCAACCAGCGACCACAGCGAGGCATCGTGGCCGGGTACGATGCGGGCAATCAGAGCGCCGAGGGCGCCGCCCATGATGAGCAGCGGCGCCAGTACGCCGCCGGACGTGCCCGAACCGAGCGAACACGACCAGATGAAACTCTTGACGAGAATGAGCGGGATCAGCACGTCGATAGCGAATTTATCATTTAGCAGATCCTCAATGATGTCGTAACCGACGCCGAGGGCGCGGGGTTGATAATAGCCGCCGATGCCGATGGCCAAACCACCCAAGGACGGCCACCACATCCAATGAAAGGGCAGACGGTGAAACAGATCCTCCCAAGTGTAGACGGCGAGTGTCAGCAAGAGCGCGAAGACGCCGGCAAGCAAACCGACCACGGCCGCCGAACCCAGGCCGATCATGTCCAGCGCCTGGTGCGGCGCGATCGGGAACAACGGCACGGCGTCCAGCCGAAGCCCCGGCCGAACCGCCATGGCCATGGCGCAGGCCACGGCCGTCGGGAACAGGCTGCGCGGCTTCCACTCGAAGAGCAGCAGTTCGACGGCCAACAAAACGGCGGCGACGGGTGTGCCGAACGTCGCCGTCATGCCGCCGGCCGCGCCGGCGACCAGCAGCGTTTTGCGTTCCGCCGCCGTCAATTGAAACACCTGCGCGATGAGCGAGCCGCAGGCGCCGCCGGTCATGATGATGGGCCCCTCCGCGCCGAACGGGCCGCCGGAGCCGATCGAGATGGCCGACGACAACGGCTTGAGGATCGCCACCCTCGGCGACATACGGCTGCGACCGATGAGGATCGCTTCCAGCGCTTCGGGAATGCCGTGGCCGCGGATGCGCTCCGAGCCGTACCGCGCCATCAGGCCGATGATGAGACCACCCAAAACCGGGATGCCAATGGCCCACGGACCCAGCGAGGCCGCCTGTTTGAAGAGATGCTCGTGATGGAGAAAGGAAAATTCTCCGTAGTAAAACAGATTCGTGAAGAAAAAGATCAGCCGTTGCAGCAGCCAAGCGACAACGGCGCACAGCGAGCCAATGCCGACGGCCAGAGCGGAAATCCACAACAGCCGAAGCTCGGCCGTGAAATCACCCTTCGGGTTCATACGCTTTGATTTCTCCGCGATCGAGGAACAAATGCAGCGATAGTCTTAGCAAATTCGGTCTCCGCCGTGAATGCGGATGCTCGACAGTCGGGAATGCGGTGATCGCCGGCCACGCTCTGGATAGAAATTGGTCGCTCTGTTACAATTCGCGCAGTTATCCAGGAGGGCCATGTTATGTCGGTTCTCGTTACAGGCTTCGTGAAGAACGGCGTTGTCGTGCCTAATTCGCCGTTGCCTGAAGGCGCGCAAGTCGAAATTCAGTTGAAACCTGCTCCGCGGGAGGTTCCACAAGATGGCGCGGCCGGCGTCTCGCCGAGCGAACTACGGAAGCTGCCGCGCGAGCAGCGACAAGCCATCCTGGCGGCGGCGGCGGAAATGGCGGAGGAGGATTACCGCTCGGACAAGGAACTAACCGGCTTCGAGGCCTTCAGCGAGGAAGAGCAGGATGACGATGAATCCGACTCCCCTTAGGGGCGAGGTCTAGCGGATCCGATTCGACCCGGCCGAGGGCGATGAGATCAAGAAGGTCCGCACAGCCGTCGTCATCAGTGAAAATGCCATCGGCCGGCTGAGGCTGAAGATCGTCGTCCCGATCACGGAATGGAAACCGCGCTATGCGAGCTATCCGTGGTTTGTTCATCTTCCACCGACGCCAAGCAACGGTCTGACGAAGGATTCCGGTGCCGATGCTTTTCAGGTCAAGTCGGTCTCGGAAACGCGCTTCCTCAATCGGCTAGGCGACCTGACATCCGGCCAACTCGACGACATTGCCGCGGCTATCGCTATTTGCGTGGGCGCTCCCTGAGGGAAAATCCTTCCCGGCCTCGCTCTCCAACGGCTTGAACGCGCCTCTCGATAGCAACTCGTCTCACCTATGTTCGACACATAGGATAGCCCCACACGCCGGTTGATGAACGCCGGCTCTCGAACAAGTGTCCAGTCGAAGGCAGGCCCGTTGTAGGGGCGTGCCGTCCGACTCGACTTATGGAGGGATTCCATGCTGACATTGAAACTCCCCGATGGCTCCGTGCGTCAAGTTCCCGAAGGCACTCGACCGCGCGACGTGGCCGCGTCCATCGGCAAACGACTCGCTCAAGCCGCCGTCGCCGCCAAGCTCAACGATACCGTGGTCGATCTCGACCGCGAGATACCCACCGCCGATGGCGAGATGTCATTTCAAGTGCTTACCGATAAGGACAAGGAAGCCCTCGCCGTCCTGCGGCACAGCTGCGCGCACATCATGGCCCGCGCCGTTCTTCGTCTGTTCCCCGGGCGCAATTGGCTTTCGGTCCCGCTCTGGAAAACAGTTTCTATTACGACATCGATTCACCGACGCCGATCCGCGAGGAAGATTTCCCCCGCATCGAGGAGGAGATGCGCAAGATCGTCGCCGATGCCGAGCCGTTCGAGCGCTTCGAGCGCTCCACCGATGAGGCCCGCGAACTGGTGCGCGATCTCGGCCAGGGATACAAGGTCGAACACATCGACGATAATTTGAAGCAGTATCCGACGCTGAGTTTCTATCGACAGGGCGAGTTCATCGATCTGTGCCGCGGCCCGCACATTCCCAATGCCGGCAAGGTCGGCGCCTTCAAACTCCTGGGCATCGCCGGAGCCTATTGGAAGAACGATGCCAGCCGCAAACAGCTTCAGCGCCTCTCCGGCACCGCTTTCTTCAATCAAAAGGATCTCGATGCTTATCTGCATCAGCTCGAAGAAGCGAAGAAGCGCGATCATCGCCTGCTGGGCAAGCAATTGAAACTGTTCACCATCAGTCCGGCGGTCGGCGGCGGTTTGATTTTGTGGATGCCCAAAGGAGCGACCGTGCGCGGCATTCTGGAGAGTTTCATCAAGGAAGAGTTGCTGAAGCGCGGTTATCAGCCGGTGTACACACCGCACATTGGCCGATTGGAACTGTATCGTACCAGCGGCCATTTTCCCTACTATCGAGATGCGCAATATCCTCCTCTGTTCTTCCATCCGCTGGGCCAAGCGGTGGATACTTGGCTCAACCTCTTCGAGGCAAAACAATTGACCGCCTCCGCGGAGAAAGCCCTCCTTGCTCTCGCGGATGAGTATCTTAAAGCGACCGCCGCCGCGGAATCGAATGAACAGCGGCATCAGGCGTTACTGCTTCGGACGATGTGGGTGAATTATCAGAACGCGGAATCGAGTGAAGAGAAAGCCAAGGCACTTCGGGAATGGTTGCATGGGCAGGAAGGCTATCTCGTCAAACCGATGAACTGCCCGCACCACATCCAGATTTACAAGGCCGAGCCGCATAGCTACCGCGATTTGCCCGTCCGCCTCGCCGAGTTCGGCACCGTCTATCGCTTCGAGCAGACCGGCGAACTATCCGGCCTGACCCGCGTGCGCGGTTTCACTCAGGACGACGCTCACCTGTTCATCACCCCGGAGCAGACCGAAGCCGAACTCAGCGCCAACCTCGATCTCGTGCTGTTCGTGCTGTCGAGCTTGGGTCTGAACGATTACCGCGTTCGTGTCGCTCTGCGCGATCCGGGCAGCGATAAGTTCGTCGGTAAGGCCGAGAACTGGGAAAAAGCCGAAAAAACCTTGCTGGAATTGGTCCAATCGCGCGGCATGAATTACAGCGCCGAGAAGGGCGAAGGGGCGTTTTACGGCCCGAAGATCGATTTTGTGGTGCGCGACTGTATCGGCCGCGAATTTCAACTCGGCACCGTGCAGCTCGATTACACTCTGCCGGAACGCTTCGATCTGGAGTATATCGGCAAAGACAACAAGCCGCATCGGCCGGTGATGATCCATCGGCGCTCCGTTCGGCTCGATGGAGCGCTTCATAGGCATCCTCATCGAGCATTTCGCCGGCGCCTTTCCGCTGTGGCTGGCGCCGAACAAGCCCGCGTCATGCCGGTCAGCGAGCGCTTCGCCGACTATGGCCGGCGGATCGAGAACGAATTGCGCGGGCATGGTTTCCGCGTCAGCGGCGATTATCGGCCGGAGAAGATCGGCTACAAGATCCGCGAGGCGCAACTGGAGAAGATCCCCTACATGCTGATCGTCGGTGAGAAGGAGCAAACCGCCGGCAATGTATCGGTGCGCGACCGTGTGGACGGCGATCTCGGCGCCATGAGCGTCACCGAGTTCGTTCATCGTCTCGCGGAGGAAGTGCGTGAGCGGCGCATCCGTCAGGTCAGCACGGCCAGCGCCGGATTGGCCGACCGCGGCGCTCAATTCGCGGATTGAGATTAATTCCCGCGGTGTTTGGAGGGCAGTTTAAGACGATTATTGAGACCCGAAAAGATGACAAGAGTAGCTATTCTCGGCGGCTCCGGTTACACGGCGCTGGAGCTAATCAAGATCCTTCTACGGCATCCCGCCGTCGAAATCGCCGCCGTGACCTCGCGGCAGAGCGAGACGCCGCGCCTCGCCGAACTGCACCCCAGTCTGACCGGACGCCTCGATCTGCGCTGCGAACCTTTCAACGCCGATCGCCTCCTGTCGCGCGGCGTGCAATGCGTTTTCAGTTGTCTGCCGCACGGCGCCAGCATGGCGACGCTGCCGGCGCTGTTGCAGCGCGGCGTCCGCGTCATCGATCTCAGCGCCGATTATCGGCTGCACGATCCCAACATCTACGCTCAGTGGTATGGCGAAAGCCACGCCGATCTGGCGCATTTGGCCCAGGCCGTCTATGGGCTGCCGGAGATTTACGGCGAGGCCATCGCCACGGCCCAGCTAATCGCCAACCCCGGCTGCTATCCGCAGACCGGCATTCTCGGTCTGGCACCGTTGGTCGCCGGACACTATATCGAGACGCGCCGTATTATCATCGACAGCAAGAGCGGCGTCTCCGGCGCCGGACGCACGCCCAAACTCGCCACGCACTTCGTCGAGTGCAACGAGAGTGTGTCCGCCTATCAGGTCGGCAAGCATCGCCATACGCCGGAGATCGAGCAAGTGCTGACCGACGTGGCCGGCGAAGCCATCGAAGTGCTTTTCACGCCGCATCTGATTCCCATGGACCGCGGCATCTTTTCGACCATTTATGCTCTGCCGCGGCGGCCGTTGGCCGAACTCGAACTGCTGGAAATGTATCGCTCCTATTACGCCCGTGCGCCCTTCGTCCGCGTGGTGGAACACTTGCCGGCGACCAAGGATTGCGCGGGCAGCAATTTCTTCGATGTCACCGTGCGCGTGGTGCGCGAGGCGATTGTTGTGCTGGCCTGCGCGGACAATCTGGTGCGCGGCGCCAGCGGCGTGGCCGTGCAGAACTTCAATCGCATGTATGGCCACGATGAGCGCACCGCTTTGCTGTGAGGCGTTCCATGCAAGTAGATCTTCGCAATCGCATCGCTCTGGTGACGGGAGCCGCGCGCGGCATCGGCAAGGCTATCGCCGATCTTTTCGCCGCCAACGGCGCTCGCGTCGTTTATAGCGATGTCGATGTGCCGGTCGTCGAAGCGTCGGCGGCGGCCTCGGCCAACGGCGAAGCGATGGCTCTCGACGTGACCGACGCCGCTCAGGTCGAGGCGGTGATCGACGCCATCGTCCGCCGGCACGGCCGGCTCGACATCGCCGTCAACAACGCCGGCGTCAACACGCTCGCTCATCGCGTGACCATCGATCAGTTTCCGCCGGAAGAATGGGAGCGCATTCTGCGCGTCGATCTGCATGGCGTCTTTCTCGTCAGCCGCGCCGTCGCCGCCGTGATGCGGCGTCAGCAATCGGGGCGCATCATCAACATCGCCTCCATCGCCGGACTGGTGCCGCTGCGTTTGCAGTGTCCGTTCATCGCGGCCAAGGCCGGCGTCATCAACCTGACGCGCGGCATGGCTCTGGAGTTGGGACCGCACGGCATTCTCGTCAACGGCATCGCGCCCGGCTCGACGCTGACCGACGGCACACGCAAGTTGTTCTACGGCGAGGACGGCACATTCCGCGCTTCGGTGCAGCAGATGCTAGCGCACATTCCGCTGGGCCGGCCCGGCACGCCGGAGGAGATCGCCCACGCCGCCCTGTTCCTGGCCGCTCCCGAAAGCAGCTACGTCAACGGCCATATCCTCACCGTCGATGGCGGTTGGACGGCCGGCTATCACCGCGATTTCTGAGGACAAAAAAAGAAGCCCCACAAGTCAACAACTTGCGAGGCTTCCGAGGTGGAGCCGACGGGGATCGAACCCGTAACCTCAGCATTGCGAACGCTGCGCTCTCCCAGTTGAGCTACGGCCCCAACAGGAGGATGAAAAAAGGATTATAGGGATTCCCTCACGGCGCCAGCAAGGGCGGATTGCATCAATGCAAGCGCGAGCATCAGGATTGATACCGTGTCTTACTCTCCGCCCACGGTTTTGCGGCCAATCGAGTAATAGGTGAAGCCCATGCTGGCGGGCGTTTTGGGATCGTAGAGATTGCGGCCATCGAAAATGACGCGCTCGACGAGTAGACGGCGCATCACCTCGAAGTCGGGATTGCGGAACTCTTGCCATTCCGTGACGATCACCAAGCCGTGCGCTCCCTCCAGCGCTCCGTAGGGCCGATCGCAATAAACCAGCTTATCGCCGTAAAGCGCCTTGACGTTGGGCATCGCCTCCGAATCGTGGACGCGCAGACGGACGCCGGATGCCAACATGGCGTCGAGGAAAACCAGCGACGGCGCTTCGCGGATGTCGTCGGTGCGCGGCTTGAACGCCAGCCCCCACACAGCCAGCGTTTTGTTCTTCAAACCGTCGCCATAATGCTCGCGCACCTTGCGCACCAGCACTTGCTTCTGCGCCTCATTGACGCGATCGACGGCATCCATGATGTGCGCGGAGGCGTCCAGGCTTTTTGACATACTTAAAAGAGCGCGGATGTCTTTCGGAAAACAACTGCCCCCGTATCCCGCGCCGGGAAAGAGAAACTGAAAGCCGATGCGTCCATCGTGGCCAATGCCGCGGCGCACGTCGTTGATGTCGGCGCCCATGCGCTCGCATAGGTTGGCCATTTCGTTGATGAAACTGATCTTCGTCGCCAGCATGGCGTTGGCGACGTACTTGGTCATCTCGGCGCTTTCCGGCGACATGACGAGGAATGGCCGTTCGGTGCGGAGAAACGGCGCGTACAGATCGTGCAGCACTTCGGCCGCCTCCGGTCGGCGGACGCCGACCACGACGCGATCGGGCTTCATGCAGTCGTCGATGGCCGCTCCTTCCTTGAGGAACTCCGGATTGCTGGCCACGTCGATGGTTTGCTTATTGCGGGCGGCCAGGCGCTCGGCGACGCCGCGATTGGTGCCGACCGGCACGGTACTCTTGATGACGACGATTTTCGGTCCCGCGATGGCCGACGCCAGAGCGTCGGCGACGGCCCAGACGGTGGACAGATCGGCGGAGCCGTCCGCCGACTGCGGCGTACCGACGGCGATGAAAACGACTTGGGCTGGCCCGACGCCGGCGTGCAGATCGGTCGTGAAGTGCAGCCGGCCCTCGCGGCGATTGCGCTGCACCAGTTCCAGCAGACCCGGCTCGTAGATCGGCAGGTGTCCCTGCTTGAGCATGTCGATCTTGCCCGCGTCCTTGTCGATGCAGGTGACTTCGTTGCCGCTCTCCGCGAAGCACGTTCCCGTCACCAGACCGACATAGCCTGTACCGATTACCGCGATCTTCATATGCGATTTTCCTCGCAAGCCGTTCGTTTCAGGATTGTTTCCGCCAGTACGTCAAGATGTCGGTCAAAGTCCGATCGAGACTAAAGCGGGGCAGCCAGCCCGTCTCGCGCCGCAGCTTGTCGGTGTTGGCCCGGACGACAGCGGTATCCGTCGCGCGGAGGAGATCGGCTTGCTGACGCACCTCGACGGCCGTGCCCGACAAAGCGATCAAGCGTTCCAGCACGGTCTGCATGGCATAGCTTTGGCCGGAGCCGACGTTGTACACTTCGCCGCTTCGTCCCCGCTGCATTAATAGCATATAAGCGGCGGCGACGTCGCGGACATCGGTGAGGTCGCGGCACGACTGCAAATTGCCCGTTTCCAGGATCGGCGTTTGCCGGCCGCGTTCGATAGCCGCCAATTGGCGAGCGAAACTGGAGACGGCGAACTGCGGCGATTGACGCGGGCCGATGTGGTTGAACGGACGGACGCGGACGATGTCCAGCCCCGCCGAGCGCGTGTACTGGTAACTGACCAGATCGGCCGCCGCCTTGCTCGCCGCATAGGGATTGTCCGGCCGCAGCAGATCGGTTTCCGTGCAGCCGGCCTCGCTCGTGCGCGTTCTCGCCGTAGACCAGGCCGCTGCCGACGAACAGGATGCGCGGCCGGCCGCCCCAGCGCAACACGGCGTCGTAGAGGCTGCGCGTCGCCGTCAGATTGCCCTGCCAGGCCGCTTCCGGCTCCTGGAACGAGCGGCCAACATGCGGATAACCGGCCAGGTGATAGATCCACTCCGGTTGCACGTCACGCAGAACGGTTTCCACCGCCGCGCCCATGCACATGTCGCATTCGTGCAATTCCACTTGAGCCGCCAGATGGCTCCACGTATCCGGCCAGATCGAACGGCGAGCCACGCCGACGATACGATGGTCCCGCTGCGCCAGCAGAGCCTCGGCCAGATGGCCGCCCGCGAACCCTGTCACTCCCGTCACCAAGATACGCATGGCAATACTCAGGTGGTTAGGGGGTTAGGTGGTTGGGTAGTTGGGTTGTTAACCACCTAACCACCTAACCACCTAACAGTTCCAGGTCCGCTTCGACCATGCGGCGGATGAGATCGTGGAAACCGACGCGCGGCCGCCAACCGAGACGCTGATGCGCTTTACCGGCGTCGCCGATCAGCACATCGACCTCGGCCGGACGCACCAACGACGGGTCTTGCACGACATATTTCCGCCAATCCAAGCCTATGTGCGTGAAGGCCGTCTCCACCACTTCCCCAACAGAATGCGTCTCGCCGGTGGCGATCACGTAATCGTCCGCTTGCTCCTGTTGCAACATCTGCCACATCGCCTGCACGTAATCGCCGGCAAATCCCCAATCGCGGCGGGCATCGAGATTGCCCAAGCGCAGCTCGTTCGCCAAGCCGCGCTTGATACGCGCCGCGCTGTGAGTGATTTTGCGCGTCACAAATTCCCGTCCGCGCCGCGGCGATTCGTGATTGAAGAGAATGCCGGAGCAAGCGAAGATGCCGTAACTTTCGCGGTAGTTGACGGTGATGTAATGGCCGTAAACTTTGGCGACACCGTAGGGCGAACGCGGATGAAACGGCGTCATCTCTGTCTGCGGCGTCTCGCGCACTTTGCCGAACATCTCGCTCGAACTGGCTTGGTAAAAACGGATGCCGCGCGGATCGAGCAGGCGGATGGCTTCCAGCATGCGCGTGACGCCGATGGCGGTGAACTCGCCGGTCAGCACCGGCTGCTGCCAACTGGTCGGCACGAAACTCATCGCCGCCAAGTTGTAAACTTCGCTCGGCTGCACGCGCTTGAGTGCATCGATGAGCGACAGCTGATCGAGCAGGTCGGCCTGGTGCAGATGGATGCGGCCGGTCAGATGGACAATGCGCTCGAAGTTCTCGCTGCTGGAGCGGCGGACGATGCCATGCACCTCGTAGCCTTGCTCCAACAGCCACTCCGCCAAGTAACTGCCGTCCTGCCCCGTGATGCCCGTGAGGAGCGCTCGTTTCATGTGCGTGACCTTCCCGACAAGGTACTGTACTGTCGTTCGTAGTATTTCAGATATTCGCCGGTGCGAATAGCGGCGATCCAATCGGCGTGGCCGCGATACCAGTCGATGGTTTGCCGAAGACCGTCCTCGAAAACGATGGTGGGTCGCCAACCCAACTCGCGCTCGCTCTTGCTACAATCGATGGCGTAGCGGCGATCGTGGCCGGGACGATCCGGCACGTAGCGGATCAGCGATTTGGGTTTGCCCAAGGCGTCGAGCAGAGCGTGCGTCAACTGCAAATTGGTGCGCTCGCAGCGGCCGCCGAGATTGTACACCTCGCCGGCGCGGCCGCGACGCCAGACGGCGAGAATGCCGGTGCAGTGATCGCGGACATGGATCCAATCGCGGACATTTTGGCCGTCGCCGTAGACCGGCACCGGCTCGTCGCGGAGCAGATTGCTGATAAACAACGGAATCAGTTTCTCCGGGAACTGATAGGGGCCGTAGTTGTTCGAGCAGCGCGTGATGAGGGCGGGGAAGCCAAACGTATGAACATAGCTGCGCACGAGCAAATCCGAGGCCGCTTTGCTAGCCGAATAGGGGCTATTGGGCGCCAACGGCATCTCCTCCGTGAAGAAGCCGGTTGGGCCGAGACTGCCGAACACCTCGTCGGTTGAAATATGAATAAAGCGTTCGACTCCCGCAGCGCGGGCGGCATCGAGCAATGTCTGCGTGCCGAGGACGTTGGTGCGGACGAACGGGCCGGAATCCTGGATGCTGCGATCAACGTGGCTCTCGGCGGCGAAATGAACGATGCTCTGCACGCCCTGTACAGCGGCGCGCACGGCTTCGCGGTCGGTGATGTCGCCGTGAATAAAACGATAACGCGGATGATGGGCCACATCCGTCAAGTTCGCCAGGTTGCCGGCGTAGGTCAAGGCGTCGAAGTTGACCACGCGGACATCGGACTCCTGTTCGAGAACGAGGTGGATGAAGTTGCTGCCGATGAAGCCGCAACCTCCCGTCACAAGCATTGAGGTCATAATCCTTCCTGGGTTAAATGTTCGCGGATCATCCGCTGTGACAATACCTGCCCGGCGGGTCGTTCGTCAAGAAAGCGTGGCGAAACTCGACTGCTTGAAGGATCGCGGACGGTGCGGTAAATTAGAGCCAGCGGACAAAACCTTTGCTTGCCAGCCCGCAACGCCAGCAAGGGAAGTCAGTGCGGCGATCCGTGGGAGTCCTCATTATGATCGAACTAACCCAAGAACAACAGCGCGAGCTAGAGAGGGCCGAATCTGTCGTCTCGACCAACACAGCGTACCTTCTGATTCACGCCGACGTATACGAGCGCATCAAGGGTCTTCTCGGCGATGACAATTGGACGCGGGATGCCTACCAGGGGGCGATGGAAGTGTTCGCGCGGGACGGGTGGGACGACCCGCGCATGGATGTGTACGATGAACTCGATCCCCGGCGCAGCTAATGAACGTCCAGCGCGGTGATGTGGTGCTTGTGGACTTTCCTTACACCCAGGGTTCGGGAAGTAAAGTTCGGCCAGCTTTGGTAGTGCAGAATAATCGGGACAATGTTCGGCTGGTAAATACCATCGTTTGTCAAATCACGGGCAGGACACACCGCGCTTTGGAAGCGACGCAAGTGTTGATCGACTTAAATACGCCCGATGGCCAACAGTCGGGTTTGCGTTTCGATTCGGTGGTGAACTGCGTCAATCTCGTCACGCTAGACAAAACCAAGATTTTACGGCACATCGGAAAGCTGTCGAACGTACTCCTGAGGCAAGTGAATGATGCTTTGAAGGAGGCGCTGGAACTGCCGTGACCTATCGCCTCGACCAACGCGGCGAACCTCCCGATTCGCGCCGACGTATAAGAGCCAGCGATCAAAACCTTTGTCTGCCAGCCCGCGGCGCCAGCAAGGGTTCTTCCGTCCCTTGCTGACGCCGCGGGCTGGCGGATCGGCTGGCGGCGGGAGTTTTTATGATGAAGTGCGCTCATACCACTTCGTTTGCCGTCGGATTGTTGCTCGTGCTGCTTGCCGGCGTGGTTCACGGCGAGGATACCAAGACGCCGCGCACCGATCTGTACGGCGATCCGCTGCCGCCGGGAGCCGTGATGCGCCTGGGCACCAATCGCCTGCGGCACCCGCAGTATCGAGGTGTTGCTGTGGCGTTCTTGAGAGACGGCAAGCATCTGATCTCATGCGGCGGCTACGAGGTGCGCGTCTGGGACGCAGCCACGGGGAGGCTGGTGCGGCGAACGCGGCTGGCCTGGAAGGCGAGCGAAGGCGAGTGGATTTCGCATGTCTCTCTGACGCCGGATGGCACGACGGCGGCAGCATGGTCATTCCAGGATGGGGTGACGAAATGCTTATACGATACGGCCACGGGTCAGGAACGTGGCCGGTTGTCCAACGCCAGTGTGTTGACGTTTTCCCCGGACAGCAAGCGGATGGCCGTGCGATGGTGGGACAAAGAAGGGAATGGCGGCGTGCAATTATGGAATATCGCCGAGTTCAAAAAGTATCTGAGCCTGGACGTTCCTCCCCATGCTGATTTGAGGTGGGCCGCTTTCACACCGGATGGCAAGCAGATGGCGGCGGTGGGGGGCGAGAGGGATGAGGAACTGTTTGTATGGGATGCGGTCACGGGCAAATTGAGGCAGCGGAAAAAATTCCCCACGCCGATGCGGTCGCTGGCTTACGCGCCGGATGGCGCCACTTTGGCCGTGGGTCGCGGTGGAAAAGCCGAAGCCGTTTTATTCGATGCGGCCTCCTTGAAGGAAAAGACCGTACTGCCGACGCGAGCGAACGTCGAGAAGGGAGGATGTATCTTCTCGCTGCGCTTTTCCCCGGATGGCCGACTGCTGGCCGGCAGCTATGCCGACCAGGCCGGCCCAGATCGACGTGCAGGAGATAAAGGATACGGCTTTCTGATTTGGGATCTCCGCGAGCCGGCAAAGCCGCGGCGGTTGCTCAGCCGGAATTATTTCGATGCCAGCGCATTCGCCTTCGCGCCGGACGGCAAGAAACTGGCCTACCGCGATTCCAGCAGTGCCGTAATCGACCTATGGGATGTGGCTTCGGGCCGGCAACTACGCCAACTGCCCGGCCACGATACCGCCATGCAGACACTGGCGGTTTCTCCCGATGGCAAAGTCCTCGCCTCCAGCGATTCCAAGCCGGCGCTCTTGCTGTGGGATACAGCCACCGGCAAGCTGTTGCGTTCACTGGCCGGAGGGGATGAACAAGGTTCCGCTTATCTTCTTTTTTCCGCCGATGGCCGGCAGATAATTTCCGTAAGCGGGGGGTGGACTTTCCAGGGAAGGAAGATGCGGGTGTGGGAGACCGCCACAGGCAAGGAACTGCTTCACTTCGTCATCGGTTCGCCGCCTGCTGGGAGCCTACCGATGGTTCCGTTAACCGTTGCCCTTTCCGGCGACGGCAAGCGCCTGGCGGCGGTGGCGATAAGGGTAAACCCTCTCTCGGGGGGAACCAGTAATGAATTGCCGCAACTCTTCATCTGGGACGCAGCCACGGGTAAGCAGCGGATTCGGCGCCGCCATGGGATGGAAATGCGTGTCAATTTCGCTGGACCCGATCGGTTCGTGGTGCTGGTGCCCGACGCGGAGAGCGCCACGGTATGGCGTGGCGATCAATTGACCATTGAGGACATCTCGACGAATAATTTACTGGCGGTTCTGCCCAAGGACGTTGGCGGTCGCCAGTTTTTTTCCGCCGATGGCCGACTGCTGGCGGCGGCGCTCTTGCAACCGAAGAAGAAACCATCGGCGGTAGACGACGTGAAAGGACTGTCGCTGATCGAGACCGTATCGGGCCAAGAGGTCGCTCGGTTGGAGATCGGCCCATTCGTTTACGTCGCCTTCACCCTGGACAGCCGCGCCGTCGTCGTGGCGGACGGGCAAAAGTTATCGGTCTGGGATACGGCCACGGGCGAGCGCCTTCATCAAATGGCATGGCCCGAAAGTATCCGCAATGAGCGCGGCTACGCGAAGATTTCTTCGTTGGCGGTGCTGCCGGGCGGCCGTGTGGCTACGGGCATGGACGAAGGCGACATCCTCATTTGGGATCTGGCTCCGTCAACCTGGTCGGTTCGCCGACCGATGCGCGAACTGTCGCGCGAGCAACTCGATGCTCTGTGGTCCGACCTGGCGCGCGATGCTCGCACGGCCTACCGCGCCGTTTCCTTACTGACGGCCGCGCCGGCACGGTCGGTTCCGTTTCTCGGCACTCGTCTTCATCCGCTGGCGCTGGATAGCAAACGGATCGATAAGTTATTAGCGGACCTGGATGCGGAACAGTACAAAGTCCGCGAGTCGGCATCGCAGGAACTGACGCGGTTGCGCTGCGCTGTGGTGCCGCGGATGCGGCAGACGCTACAGGACAGGCCGTCTTTGGAGATGCGTCGGCGGTTGGAGAACATCCTCGCCGAGCCGAAACATCCGACGCCGGAGGCGCTGCGAACGCTGCGCGCCATTGCCGTACTGGAACGCATTGGCACGCCGGAGGCGCGGCGTATCTTGGAGAAACTGAGCGGCGGTGCAACGGCACCGGAGACGCGGGCGGCGCAAGCGGCTCTGCAACGCCTAAAATATCGATAACGCCCGAAAGTTTCGCCCTTGCTGGCGCCGCGGGCTGGCGGATCGGCAGTACAGAGGCGAATAATGCGTTCTTCGATGCTCATGCTTGCCCTGCTGCCCTTGGGCTGTTCGCAACGTCTACCCTAGTAGACCGTCTGGTTGATTTGGGTGGTTCTTTTCCGCCCTCACGACGTTGCAACGAAGAACGGGCGCGGTTGCAACGACTTTGATTGAGCCAGGGCAAGAGGTTGCGCACAGCGGCAATGTCGTTGCAACGATGCGCAGTCGTTGCAACAAGAGTGGGGGGACGATGCAACGACTGCGGGGGCGAAAAAGACCCACCAAATCCACTAGGCAGTCTACTAGGTCTATCCCGCAAGCTCTCTCGAACTTGGAGTCCCTCCCGATTATGCGTCCGGTCGTTGGCTTCCCTTTGTGGATCGGTCATGTCGGCGATGTGCGCGATCCGCGTGCCTTGTTCTCTACCGGCATCCGCGCCGCGATCGATCTAGCCCTGAATGAGTCTCCGGCCGCCATTCCGCGCGAACTGGTCTACTGCCGATTCCCCCTGATCGATGGCATCGGCAATCCGCCGTGGCTGTTGCTTGCCGCCGTTGATTGTGTTGCAAACTTCCTTCGTTACGGCACACCGACTCTGATCTATTGCGGAGCGGGGATGAGTCGATCGCCTTGTATCGCGGCGGCAGCCATCGCCCGCGTTCGCGGCTGTTCGGCCCAGGAGGCATTGATAGGGGTGGCCAAGTCGGGGGCGGTGGATGTGGCACCGGGATTATGGGCTGAGGTCAAGGCGATGTCTCTGCCACGCTAAGATTAGCTCCTGCTTGAAGGATGGCCGGAAGTCGGGTAACGTAAGCAGATGAAAGAGAGCGAGGGACATCCTCCGCGGATGGATTCGTTCGACGAACGAGGCCCGCGCTCGCCATCCGGTCGAGTTCGGAGCGGGGTCATCCGTGACTGCCAAGATCATTCTTCTTCTCATCGTCTTCGTGTTCTCGCTGGCGCTGGGTCTATGGCTGCTGCTGGGACGTGGTCCACGATGGCATCGCGCCTTTCGGCAAGCTCAGCGCTGGCTCAATGACGGCAACTGGAAGGACGCGCTGGGCATCCTGACCGCGCTGCAAGCGGAAACGCGGTTATCGCCGGTGTGGCAGGATCGCTTGCGAGCCACCGCGGGCGCGTGCCATCAACTCGCCGCCGATCAGTTGCTCAAAGACAAACAGTTCGAGGACGCATTGCGGCATGCGCTAGAGGCCGGCGTTCGGCTGGGATTGGATCAAGCCGAACAGCGCGGCCGTGTCGTCGAAACGATGCTGGCCGAGGCGCGGCGGCTGTTCGCTCTCGGCACCGAGACGAAAGAGACGCAAGCCGTCCTGCATCTACTGGAGCGCATCTTCGCCGTACAGACGCCGTGTGCGGAAGCGTCGTTCTGGCAGGGGTTGTGCCTGATTCGTCAACAGCAGATCGAGCCGGCCATGATCGCACTGACGGCGGCGCACGAACAAGCAGGCAAGCAGTACGTCGATCCAGCGTTCTATCTCGGTCTGCTGCTGTATCGGCAGGACAAAGCACAAGAGAGTTGCGCTATCTTGCCGAGGCCAATCGCGTCGATGCCAGCTGCCCTTCGTGACCTGTCAAATGGGCATCTCGTTGGTGGCAGCGGGCGGCGACAGCGGATTGGCTCTGCGCGCCTTGCAGCGGGCGCTGGGACCGCGCGGCTTTGGGCTGTGGTCGGCTCGGCCCGAACGCGCCTGGGTCGAGGCGTTTCCCGAAGCGAAATCGTATGTCCGCCGCTTGGCGGCCAAGCATGTGTATGTCTGTCCCGTGCTGGGGCCGGATCTGACAATCATTCTGCGGCAGGGGCAATTCGCTCTGGCGCAGGCGCACTATCGACATGGCGATTTCACGGCATCGGCGGATCTGTTCGCTAAACTGCTTCAGGACAGTCCGCCGACGGTGCCGCTGTTGCGCGGTTTAGGCTTGGCCCTGGCGCGCAGCGAGCGCTACGATCAGGCGTACAAACACCTGCGCATCGCCCTGGAGCAGGAGGAGCCGAAAGATCCGTTCACGGCCGGCTATCTTGCCCTGTGCGGCGCGATGGGCAAACCGACCAACCCCGACGACAAGCCGCGCAACGTGGCCTGGGCGATTCGTCTGATGGCGCGCTATCCCGTCATGGGCAACGCCGAATGGGCCGGTCTCATCAGCGCCGTCCACGCCGAGGCGCGGCGGTTGAACATGACGGTGGGCGAAGACGAGCAGTTGCAGCTATGCGACGTACTTGCCTCCGTCCACGCCGCCGACCCGCAAGCGGCCGAGGCGTATGCTCATCTCGCTCGCAGTTACCCCGATGCGCTCAAGTCGAGGCACGCCTTCCTGTACGTGCGGGCGGCGACGCTGCACGGCTCTACCAGCGCCCGCGATCTCGATTTGTTCGCCCGCACCTTCGTCGAATCCGGCGCGGCACGCGCCTACTTTGCCGAACAGAAATGGGACTTCGATGATGCGGAATATAGCTATCTCGAACGTAGCGCCGCTCGCAATCCCGGACAATTTCCTGGTGTTCTCGGTGCTGATTACCCTGCTCGCGGCGAATCGTTTTTGATGGAGCGCTCGCGCCGAGAGGAAGAGTCCGATCGCAAGGAGCCGGCGCGCAACTGTGTGGAAGTGCTGCTGCGACTGGCGCCGTCGAGCATCGTGGGGCACGATCGGTTGGCGTATCTGCACTATCGCCGCGGCGATTTGGAACAAGCCGTGGCTCTGCTGAACGGCTGGCAGCGCTTGGCGCCGAGCGATCATTGGCCGCTGGTTCGGCAAGCGATCATCGAAGAGGAGCGCGGTCACGCCGAGCGCCGCGCCGCGGCCATCGATCGCGCCCTCGGTCTGACGCGCGGCCCCGTCCGCGCCGCCATCGCCTTCCTGGGAGCGCGGCTGTCCTTGCGCGCGAGTTTGGGCGGCAACCGAACCGCGACCGTTCGGGAGCGGTTGAGCGAACCGCTCCCGAACGGTCGCGGCTCGGATAAGCCGTCGCTGACGGATTCCTTGACGCTGCTGGAATCGTGTCTGCGCGATGACCCGGATCACACCGATGCTTTGTGGTGCCTGGCGGCGGTGCGCTCGGTGCTGGGCGACCGCGAAGGCTTGGCTCAACAAGCGACGGTGATGAATCGGCCTACCGTGCGCGATGCACGTTTCCACTATCTTGGCGCCGTCTGTCATTTAGCGGCGAACGATTACGACGCCGTTGTGGAGTTGAGTCAGCGCGCGGCGGCGGATGAAGCGTTGGCGATCGAGAGCCAGTTTTTGATGGCGTGGGCGTATCTGCACCAAGACAAGCAAACGGCGGCTCAGCAGGCGCTGCAAAAAGTGGCGGCGGTCGAAAAGAGTCCGTCGGCCGTGTACGCCCGCGCTCTGCTCGGCCGATTGAATTACCTCCGCGGCGGATACGAAGAGTCCATCAAATGGTGGAGCAGCGTCGATCCGCGGCGGCGCAGCGAATGGCAGTTCGACGAGCCGCTACGGCAGACGGTGCTATTGTCGGGGTTGATGGCCTATGAGAAGGAACAGTTCGAGCAGGCGGCGGATCGTTTCCGCGAAGCCGGCAAGCTCGGTCTGCGCGATCGCCGTCTGGGATCTTTGTTGACGCTCGCCCTCGTGCGGGCGGGTCAGCGATTGTTATACGATGAAGTGAAATAAATAGGGAATCGTCAATGCCCGACACCGCGTTGCCCGTCGCCATCCCGGTCGCCGAGGTGGATTCGGCGCACTACCAAGCCGCCGCCCAGCTGCTCGAACGCGCTGTGCAAGCCGGCTGTCAGGATGCCAATGTTCTGTACATGCTGGCGATGGCCCACAAGCGCCAAGGTAAAGTCAACGACGCGCGCAACGCGCTCCGCAAGATTCAGCGGCCCGATGCCAACGTCATTCTGCAAATGGGTCTGCTGTCGCTGCAAGAAAATCAACTCGTCCAGGCTGAGGACGAACTCACCCGCGCCTGGCAGATGGATTCGCAATGTTACGAAATCTGCTATAACCTCCTGCTGACGCGCCTCACGCTCGGCAAAATCGAAGTCTGCCTAGCTCTCATACCGACGGCGGTGGAACTGATCGCGCGCCGCCCTCCTCAGACTCAGGAGGAAGAGCGGCGTTTTTTGCTCGTGTTGCAGGCGCTGTTGCAGGCATGCGACAAAGCCGACAACCGCGCGGCCCCCCTCGTTCCGCTGCTGAGCGAATTGACGACGGCCGACGAGCAGCGCCTGCTCAAGATTATCCGCAGTCTCGGCCAGCTCGACACCGTTCTCGCGCTGCTCAAAACGCTGAGCGAGGCGCGGCCGCGCAGCGCGGCGATGCGCGAAGCGTATCTCGAAGCGGTACTCGTCAAGGCCAAGGATTTGATCGATCGTTGCGCCTGGACCGAGGCCGAACTGCTGCTGCGGCCGTTGGCGCGCGACAAGAGCGGCAGCCGACCCACGCAAGTCGCGCTGCTCAATCTGCTCGGCTGCTGCGCCTGCATGACGCAGGATTTCGATGGCGGCATCAAGCACTTTTCCGCCGCCATCAAACTCGCGCCCAACGATGCGCGCATGCACCAAAACCTCGCCCTCACCTACGAATTGAAGGGCGAACTGCCGCAAGCCGATCCGTACTGGAACCGCTTCTACGAACTGCTGCACGATGGCATGCCGGCCCCAGCGGACATTCCTCATTACATCGATCATCTGGCCTTCGAGAGCCTTGGCCGGCTGGCCGCCCGCTACAGCGAGAAAGAAAAATGGACCAGCGCTCTCAGCTACGTCCAGCGCGCCGCCCAACTGCGGCCCAACGATGCCGATACGCTGGAACGGCTGTTTCATCTGTACAATCAGGCGAAACGGCCGCAGGACGCGCGGCGCACGCTGGATAATCTGCGCCGCCTGCGGCCCGGTGAACCGCAGTACGAACTGTACGAATTGGATCTCATTGAGGTTAAAGGACTCAACGAAATCGAGAAATTACTGTCGGACATCGATCGCATCCTCAAGCGCTATCCCGACGACGCCCGCGTCGAGGAGCGGGCAGTCACGATGGTCGGCAACGTCATTCCGCTGATGGGCAATCTGTGCGATCAACTGACCGATCAAATGAGCAAGGTGATCGATCAAGTGCGCAATCTGCCGAACTACCAGATCAATTGGTCGGCGGTGCGCGAGGTGATGCGCGA
This sequence comes from uncultured Planctomycetota bacterium, assembly GCA_963835245.1. Taxonomy (GTDB): domain Bacteria; phylum Planctomycetota; class Planctomycetia; order Gemmatales; family Gemmataceae; genus JAJPHU01. The sequence continues at coordinate 1,482,902 of CAWIEZ010000004.1, read as the reverse complement.
TTTGCTCCGCGAGTTTCAGAAGCTGCGCCGCATCACCGGCAAATGCCTGCCGTTGGTCAGCACGGATGAACATCGCCGCATCATCCGTGACCTTGCGGACCACATTGATAAAAAGATGGAAGCGTGCCGCTCGATGGGCGCGTAAGATATTATAAGGCGAGCGGGGTCGCGTCAGCGCCCGAGAAGCGCGCTGCCGAAAGCGCGCTGGGCGCTGACGCGACCCCGCTCGCCGGGAAAATAGCGCGAGGACATCATGGGGCGAAGTGCGGAACCGGTGATGCTGGAGTTGGCCATGCTGCCGCGCGAGCAGATCGGGCCATTTCTGCTGCTCGGACTCGATAAGACGGCGGACAAGGAAACTCTCGACGCCCATTGGGCCGAGCGCCTCAAATGGGCGCGCAAGGGGTTAGCGAAGGTTCCCCTGGAAGACATCAACTGGGCGCGTGAGATTCTCAACGACGTGGAACGGCGCATCCGCGCCGACGCCGCCAGCCTCAACGCCGACACCACCGAAGGCATACTCGCTCAGTTCGCCCAACTGTACGGCGTGCAAGAAGGGCGCGGCGAACGCCTGTGGCTGGCACTGGACAGCGAAAAGGCGCTGGCCGACTATCGACCGCCGGCCGACGTGCCCGACGCCGACGCCCTGCGCGCCTCCTTAACCGTGCCGGAAGTGCCCGAGGAAATGCCGGCTGTGTCGCTTCTCCTGGAACGTCTCGTGCAGCAACCGCTGGATCCCTGGGCTATTGAGATCAAAGGATGAACGATGAACGAGGATTTCCTGCCGGGCGTCTCCGGCCGTTCCGAGGCGGGAACAAACCGCGAACTGGATACGCTCGGCTCGTCCACTCTTTTCAAGCTGTGCGAGGAAGTCATCGCTCTGCGCGAGTACGACAAACGCCAGCTGCGCTCCCTGGAACAGACGCTCAACAAAGTCCGCGATGAACTGAAAACCAGCTTCAACAGCTTCGCCGCCGACACCCAGCGCGCCTATCAGCAGCTGCGCCAGGAGACGCACGGCGAAAAGCGCGTCAGCTTAACTCTGCTCAACGAATTGCTCGAAACCGCGCACGACTTGAAAGCCATCGTCGCCGCTCGGCCCATGCTCGACGATGCCGAGGCGCGTCGAGCGCTGGATCGAGGCCATCGAGGTCGAATCGCGCAAGGTGGATGCGGCCTTGCTCAAACACGGCATCCAACCCTACGACGCCGTCATTAGTTCGCCGTACAATCCGGCCCTCCACGAGCGCATCGGCAGCAAGCGCGTGGAAGGTATGGGTCCTCTGCTCGTCGCCGAGCAGATCGAACGCGGCTACGCCAGCCAGCAGCCCGAATTCGTCCTCCGCCGCCCAAAGATCATCGTCTCCGAATAAGAAAAATTGAACCACAGAGGCACAGAGACACAGAGAAGAAAAAGACAAAGAAGAGAATAGCGAATAAAGAAATGATCCCGTTCCGCTCTTTTCTTGTTTTCTCTGTGTCTCTGTGCCTCTGTGGTTAGTTCTTTGAACAGTGAGGTAGTCTCCATGCCCTACATCGGCATCGATTTTGGGACCAGCAATTCGGTCGTGTCCAATTTTCAGTACGGCCAAGCGGAAGTGGTGCCCAATCACGAGGGGCAGAAATGGACTCCTTCCATCGTCACGCTCCGCCGCGACGGTACTTTGGCGTTCGGCCAGGAAGCCAAGGAAAACTTCGACGAACAGCGGTCCATCCGCTCCATCAAGCGCATTCTGGGCACGCCGGAGCGCGTGCCGCTGGTCGGACAGAATTTGCGGACGGAACAGATCGCCGTTATGCTCTTTAGCTTGCTCCGCAAGGATGCCGAGCAAGTTCTCAACGAGAACTTCTCCAAGGCCGTCGTCACCATCCCCGCCAACTCGAAGGGATTGGCCCGGCATGCGACGAAACTGTGCGCGGGCGCTGCCGGTCTGCAAGTGCTGACACTCATCAACGAGCCGACGGCGGCGGCCATCTGTTATGGACTCAATGCACAGGACGATCAGACCGTGCTGGTCTACGACTTCGGCGGCGGCACGCTGGACGTGACGATTTTGAAGATCCATCACGGTATCTTCGAGGAGGTGGCCAGCAAGGGCATCGGCAAGCTCGGCGGCGACGACATCGACGCTTCCGTGGCCAAGGTGTTGGCCGAGCGTTTTCACGAGAAAACCGGCTTCGATATTCTCAATTCGCCGTATAAACAACAGTTCATGCTCGCCATCGAACGCGCCAAGATCGAATTGTCGTCCGATCAAACGGCGGTGGCGCGCAAGGCCGAACTGGTGCCGGAGCGTCATCTGAGCCTGGAAGAAGAGATCAGCCGCGGCGAATTTGAACGCATTGTCATGCCGCTCATCGTCAAGTCGGGCACGGCCATCGACGAAGCGATGAAGCTATCGAAACTGCGGCCGCGCGACATCGATCGCGTCTTGCTGGTCGGCGGCACCAGCAAGATTCCGCTGGTCCGCCGCTACGTCGCCGAGAAACTGGCCGGCAAGGAACCTGAATCGTTCGATCGCGTCGATCCGATGACATGCGTGGCCCAGGGCGCCGCCATCGTCTCGGCCATCTTGCAGGGCGCTCCCGGTCTGGACAATTACGCTTACAGCGTCAAACTAGAGCATTCGCTGTGCGCCAACCCGGTCGATCAGCGCACCAACCGCGTCTTTCTCGATCCGATCGTCAAGCGCGGCTCCGACATTCCCTGCTCGTTCAGCAAGATGTATTATCCCGTCGCCGATCCCGCCGATCGCGTGCTTATCAGCGTCTACGAGGGCGACAATTACGACAATCCCGAAAACCCGGAGAACGTCAAGTTGGCCGAGATTCCTTGGGAGTTCAAGCCGCCGCGTCCGCAGCGCGACGGCGGACTCGATGTCATGTTCGAGTACGGCGACGACGGTATTTTGACCGTGCAGATCCACGATCAGTACGCCGGTCAGAAAAAGCGTTTCGCCATCCAGCAGGCCGGCGAGGATCAGATGGACGCTTCGCAGCTCATCAAGCTGAAGCGCATCAACGAGGAGCTAATCAACCGCACGCTGGAATTGGAAAGCACGCAAGAATACAAGGACGCCGTCGAGGTACTCAAGAAGACCGAGCAAGATGTCATCCCGCGCATCGACAACTCGGAGGATCGCCGCGAGTTGGAGGATCTGTGCCGGGCCGTGCGCGAGGCGATGGGTTCGGGCGATAAGAAGAGGATGGAAGACGCCAGCGCCACGCTGAACGATCGCTTGCTGAATTACGCGTACTTGTTGTGAGGCCGCCGTTTCGCCGCGTCTTGGCGAACCGGCAGCGTTAGCTGCCGGGTAGGGCGAAGCACCCGGCAGCTAACGCTGCCGGTTCGCCAAGATCGCAAGCGGCAATCTCCCAAAGGATGCCACCCATGCTGACGTGCCCGATGTGCAAGAAAAAACTGCGCGGGCTGGAAAAAGAGTGCCTCAACTGTCGCACCGACGTATCGCTGTTGGTCCATTACGTCGAGGATCTGCGCGAAGGTTTGGCGCGGGCGGAGGCGCTGACGCGCAGCGGCGAGTTGGGTGAGGCAGTGTGGGCGTATCTGGCCGTTTTGGAGATCGATCCGGACAACGCCGCGGCCCGGCGGCAGGTCGGACAGGTGGCCACCGCCGTTCGCCAGTTCGATCAAACGGCGCCCGGCCGGCGCTGGCGGAAGAAGCTACAAAAGCAGACGCGCTTTCGCCGCTGGATGGCTAACTGGAATCCCGATGGCGAAGCGACAAACAGTTTGCTCAACAGTCTGTTGTGGTTCCTGCTCATCTTCGGCGCCTTGATGATCGGCTACATCATCGGCGTCCGCAGCACCCAGCCGCTGCCCGATGCCGCACCGCGAGATACCAAAATGGAGAGGCCGGACAAACACAAAAAAGCGGACGGAGCCGGCAAAGCGCCTGCGAACAAGCCATGAGAGCGCACTACGTCAGAGGAAAGAAAAATCGTGTCAGTGGATCCTGCGGCCCGTGCCAAGGATTTTGCCACCCGCAATGCGGACGCCTTTGAACGGATCGTTCAGCAGCGCATGCGCGATGTGGGTGTTCCAGAACACCTCATCGGCGACATCCCTATCGGAGGCGGGATCCGAAGAGCATTTCTCCCTCAACAAGGGACAGGCGGTGGTGTGACAGTCGGAAGAGGAATCAACGTCGATAGCGGGGTTCTTAATCCGAACCTGCTTGGCGATCCGGCAGGCGGAGGAGCGGCCCGAATTTGGTCGAGGGCCAGGCTTAGGGACCGTATTGATGCCGTGATCGCCCATGAATATGAAGAATGCGTTCGAGGGACAGACCAGGCTGCCCGTCAGCATGCTCCGACCACCGGGCTGCAGATTTCTGATCAAGCCAGGGCAATCCTCCAGCAGATGACCGGGGGCAATCCGTAAAGGAGTCTGATTGTGATCCACATGCTCACTCTGGGACACTTCGATATCGAAGCTCTGAAAAATGAAAGGCTGGTCGTCCTTCGGCCTTTGGATAGGAACGTAGTGACGCGCCTTCTGCAAGAGGTTGGGCAGATTGACGAATCGGGCCGTGCCACACTGGGCGGTCATGCTGTCGAAGTCAAGGAGGGTTACATTGTCTGTCCTTGGCTCATGGCGCAGCGCGTTCTCGCCACGGAAGACTTTGCCCGCCGGCTCCATGAGGAAACCGGATGTCTGATGTATGACGAGGGACGACGAGAAATCGTCCCCCTGGAGCGGATGGCGAGTTGGTAATCGTCTTGCCGTTCTCCGAGAAAATTCTTCAACGACACTCTTTATCAGTGGACACCAAGCGAATAGACATTCGCCGGTTTCTCTTGTTCTATCCCATCCTTTTCTTTTAGCTTCTCCCAACCGACTCCGGCGGATACTATAACAGAGAGGGATCTTTCACTCGCCACGCTCATCGAGACTTCGCGCATAGATGTCCTCCGAACGACTCAACCCTGGTGAACGCCTTGGCAAGTACAAGGTGTTGGCCCACATCGCCACCGGCGGCATGGGGACCGTCTACAAAGCGTCGGACGAGGAACTAGGCCGTCTCGTCGCTCTGAAAGTCCTCGACACTTCGCTAGCCGATAAGCCCAACACGCTGGAGCGTTTCCGCCGCGAAGCACGCCACGCCGCCCGCTTGAGCCACAAAAACATCGTCACGCTGTACGAGTATCGCTACGAAAATGGCCGGCATTTTTTGGCCCTGGAATACGTCGATGGCATCGACCTTTACGACTACATCGAACGCAAGGGTCGGCTGGCGCCCGAGGAATCGCGGCGTATTCTCATTCAGGCGGTCAAAGCGCTCGATCACGCCTACAAACAGGGCATCACGCACCGCGACATCAAGCCGTCGAACTTTTTGCTGACCCGCGATCACGACCGCATGCGCGTCAAGCTGACCGATCTGGGCCTAGCGCGGAGGGCCGACGAGGAGGATTTCCGCATCACCCGCGCCGGCAGCACGGTCGGCACCATCGATTATCTGGCTCCGGAGCAAGCGCGCGACAGTGCCGCCGCCGACATTCGCAGCGACATCTATTCGCTTGGTTGTACTCTCTATCACATGCTGACCGGCAATCCGCCCTTTTCGGAAGGCGGGCTAGGCGAACGCATCCTCAAACATTTGCAGGACGATCCGCCGGACGTGCGGCAGTTCAATGCCAAGGTTTCCGAGGAACTGTGGACGCTGTTGCAGCGCATGCTGGCCAAGAAAGCGGAGGATCGCTTTCAGACGCCGGCCGAATTGTTGAAAGTCTTGAAGGCGCTGCCGCCGCAAGCATCGGATGGCGAACCGCTGCGTTTGCCGCGCGCCGCGCCGCGCGCTCGTCGCTGTCGCCGCCGCCCAACGACAAAAGCAGCGGCGATGCCACGCTGGCGTTTCCCATCGAGTCGCCGGAAAAGCCGCGCACTCCGCGGCCGCCGCTGTGCGAGGACGATCCGGCGCTGCTCAATCTGACCCGCGAACACCTGCAAACGGCCGCACGCCAATACCAACGGGCCGAGGAGGCACGCGCCAACGGCAATCTCGATTACGCCATCGAGTTGCTGCTCAGCTGCACCAAGTTCGATCCGGTCAGCATTGTCTACCGTCAGGCGTTACGCGAAGCCAGCCAGGCCGCTCCGGGACGGCGACGAGCCGGCGGTTGGTTATCGTCGCTGACCAGCTTGACGACCCGCGCCCGCGTCAACGCCGCCAAGCGCGTCGGTCAGTTCCGCAAGGTGATCGAGGACGGCGAAGAAGTACTGGTGCGCTACCCTGGCGACGTGAAAATGCAGATGACCATGGCGCAAGCCGCCGAGAAGCTGAATCTGCTGCATCTGGCCTCGTGGATGCTGGAGGAAATCCGCCGTCACGACCCGCGCCATTTGCCCGCCCATCGCGCCTTGGCGTCGATCTACGAAAGGCAGAAGCAATACAGCGACGCCATCGCCGTCTGGGAAGACGTGCGCAAGTTCGCTCCTCACGACAGCGAAGCGGCACGCAAGATTCAGGATCTCGCCGCCGCCGATACCATCGCGCGCGGCAATTATCGGCGTTAGAGACTGCCCAATGACCGCGATGCTGGTGCGACCTCTCTTCGACGGTCCCCTCGACCTTATCGGCGATGTTCATGGCGAAATCGACGCGCTAGCCGCGCTGCTGCGTCATCTCGGCTATTCCGCCGATGGCAGGCACGCCGAAGGCCGGCGGCTCGTCTTCGTCGGCGATTTGGTGGATCGCGGTCCCGACAGTCCCGCCGTCCTCGAACAGGTCCGCCGCCTCGTCGAGAACCATTCGGCGCAATGCGTGCTGGGCAATCACGAATTGAATATCCTCATCGGCAACCGCAAGCCGGATAACATCTGGTTTTTCCATCACGAACTGCCGGCCGGACATCCTGCGGCGGCGCGACCGCAAGTTCGGATCGAGGCGCGAGCGCGTCGGACGATCCTGGACTTTTTCGCTAGCTTGCCACTGGCCCTGGAACGCCCGGACGTGCGCATCGTCCATGCCTGCTGGGACGATGCCGCAATCGCTATCGCTCGGCGGGCGACACGCACGGACAAATTACACAACGCCTCTCAAGCATGGATCGAAGACGCCATCCATCATCGCGGCCTATCCGATCCCCTCGCCAAACTCGCGCGGCAGAATGACAATCCCGTCAAGCTGCTGACCTCCGGTCCAGAAACGCTGGCTGATAAGCCCTTCGAGGCGATGGGACAAATGCGTCACGAACGGCGTGTCGCCTGGTGGCGCGAGTACACTGGGCCGCTGTGTGTGTTCGGTCATTACTGGCGCATTCTGTTGCCGCACGAAATCGATGGCGATCAGCTCTTCACCGGCATTCCGCTCTATGCAACGCTCGGCCGCGGCGATGCCGTGTGCATCGATTATTCGGTAGGTAAGCGCTTCATGGAGCGCGCCGCTCCGGGATTCGATGGCGCGTTTCAGACGCGGCTGGCGGCGCTGCGGCTGCCGGAGCGCGTACTGATCTTCGATGACGGCGAACAACTGCCGCTCATCGAAAGATGACCTTCCGGAATACGGTTCAGCTCGACTCGCGTATTCGCTCCAGTTCCGCTCGCAAGCGCTGCACCTCTTCTTCCGCCATCCGGCGTGCTTGCTGTTCCGTTTCGGCGCGGCGTGCTTGCTCATCGGCGCGAAGCGTCTGCTCTTCGGTGCGGCGTGCTTGCTCATCGGCGCGAAGCGTCTGCTCTTCGGCGCGGCGTGTCATTCGTCTCAGTTGTCGTCGCGTATCGTCCAAATCGCGTTGCAGATCCGCTGGCAGCGGCAGCAGTTCGCCTCGATACCAGAAACGCACCCAATCATCGAGCAATGCCACTTCCACATCCAACTCCGCAATGGCATGCCGACCTTGTTCGTTGGGCGGCACACTGCGATATTTGCGGCTGCTCAATTGGAAAAGGGTCAACTCGCGCGCGTCGGGGTAAAACAACAGATAGTACGGCACTTTCAGTTCGCGCTCGTACTTGTGCATGTTGTCTTCGTAATCTTTGCGTTTGTTGTGCTTGGAGACGTACTCCAGCATCCAAAACGGTGGGGCCGGCTGGAACAGGACATCGTAACTGCCATTGGCTTGGATCGGTTCGGAGCAGACGACGACCATATTATCGGGCACCACTTGGCCGATTTTGCGTGAGCCGCGTCGCGGATATTGCACCAGCAATTCGTTGAAGATTTGCACATCAGGCCGGCGAGCATGAACGAGATCGAGACTTTCCAGGGTGATTTTTCGTTGGGTTCCTTGGGCCGTGGCTTCCATGAAATGCTCCAGCGGCAGACTGCGCAAGTACGCTTCCGCCGCTTCTTCGTACTCAATCCGCAGCAAAGGCCGTGGCTTCTGCGTGGACATCTTCCTGCTCCTTGAACGATCTCCGCGGAACTGGCGAGTAGTGTAGTCTTTCGCCGAACAGAGCGAAAGAGGAATCGACCGTGATTTTTTCGCGCTCGCCTTGTCGTCCTACCCGAAGCGATTGAGACGAAACATACCGATGGGCAGATCGGTGCGGCCGTTGTCGGCGAGGTCGGCGAGGATTTCGCCGACCACCGAAGCGAACTTGAAGCCGTGGCCGGAGAAGCCCGCCGCCAACGCCACGTTCGCATGATCCGGGTGCAAGTCGATGACGAAGTGACGGTCGGGTGTCAGCGTGTAAAGACACACGGAAGCGCGGCGGCACGGCCCATCGATCAGTCGGCAGATATTCGCGCAAAAACGCGCGGATCGTCTCTTCATCCTCCGGCTTGATGGAGCGCTCGATCTCTGAGGGAGCGGTCAACTCCGGCGCTCCGTAATGTTGGGCTACCTTGGCGCCGTTGGCGTTGAGTACCGGAAAGCCATAGAAGTGTCCCCGCGGCGTGTCGGCGATGTACAAGGGAAAGACATCGCGGCGGAAAAGTGCATCGTCGCGCGTGCCGAACCACTGGACGACCTGACGCATGACGCGCAGGAATGCACCGTGGCGCGCCAACACCTGTCCCGCCCACGGGCCGGCGGTGAGGATCAGACGCGCCGCCGTGTAACGCTCCGCCGTCGTTTGCACCGTCACTTCGCGTTCGTTCGCCGTCCAGGATACGACCGGCTCATGGTCCTGAATGGTTGCTCCCAGCCGCACCGCCTCGCAGGCATGCGCTTGAACGCAATCCTCCACGTACAGAAAACCCGCCGAGCGCTCCAATACGCCGACGTATTCCTCGCCGAAACGAAAGGCGGGGAATCGCTGACGCAACTCCGCGGACGAAAGCGTCTCCACCGGCAGATGATGTTGCGCGGCGGAGGCGCGGACACCGGCGATCATGGCGCTGTCGGCACGACCAATCGACAAGCATGGACTTTCGCTGAGCAGATGAATGCCTTGGCGTTGTTCGAGATCGTACCAGCGCTCGAAGGCGCGGCAGACCAAGGGGACGTAATCGGGATGTTCGTAGTAGGCTTTGCGGATGATGCGCGTGTGGCCGTGCGAGCTGCCGCGATCGTGGCCGAGAGCGAATTGCTCCAGAGCGAGGACGCGCCGGCCGCGCCGCGCCAACTCGCAGGCCGCCGCCGATCCCATGCCGCCGACGCCCACCACGATTGCGTCAAAGATACGTTGCGTCATTGTTAGTCTCACCGGATTGTTTAGCCGCGAGCCGCAGGCGAGCGCAGTGCTAGCGCGCTCGCCTGCGGCTCGCGGCTAAACGAAAAATCAAAACATCGTCAAATAGCGTTCCACTTCCCAGGCCGTCACCTGGCGATGATACTCGTCCCACTCCGCGCGCTTCAAACGTAGAAACTCCGCCGCAATCGGTCCCAGAGCGGACTGGATCACCTCATCGCGCTCCAGTTCGTTCAACGCTTCGGCCAGGCTTTGCGGCAGCAGACGCACTTTGCGCCGCGTCATCTCCTCCGTGCCCAGCGCGTAGGCGTTCTCGCGGCTCGGCTCGCCGGGATCGATCGCGCGGCGGATGCCGTCCAGGCCGGCGGCGACATAGGCGGCCAAAGCGAGATACGGATTGAAGGCCGACGATACGGTGCGGTCCTCGACGTGGCCCGGCTCCGGCGTGCGGATCATCTGCGTGCGGTTGTTGTCGCCGTAGGTAATGAACGCCGGCGTCCAGGTGAAGCCGGAGCGCGTGCCGGTCAGTCCCGCGCCGATCTGCAAACGCTTGTAACAGTTCACCGTCGGCGACGTGACGGCGCACAGGGCGCGCGCGTGCGCCAGGACGCCGCCGAGGAAGTGATAAGCCAACTCGCTCAGGCCGAGGCCGCGCCCATCGCAGTCGGCGGCGAACAGATTGCGGCCGGTCTCGGCGTCGGCCAGGTGATAGTGCAAGTGCGCGCCGCTGCCGGTGCGATCCGCGAACGGCTTGGCCATGAACGTAACCACGGCACCGTATTTCCGGGCGATTTCGTGGGCCAGCATCTTGAAGAAAAGGAAACGATCCGCCGTCGTTAGCGCATCGGCATAGTGAAAATTGATCTCATATTGGCCGTTGGCGTCTTCGTGGTCCGCCTGGTAGCCGCCCCAGCCGAGTTGACGCAGCGCTTCGTTCATATCGTGCAGATAATCGTAGGCGGCGCTGAGTCCCTTGAAGTCGTAGCACGGTTTCGCCAGCGTATCGACGTGGGCGGGATCCCAAGGAACGATTCGGCCATCGGCAGTGCGCGCGACGAGGAAATGCTCCGGCTCCACGCCGACGTTGAAGACGTAGCCGGCAGCGCGCAGCTCGCCGAGGACGCGCTTCAAATTGACGCGCGGACAGTAAGCGAAAGGCCGGTCATCGACGTACAGATCGGCGGCGAAACGCGCCAAACCAGGCGTCCACGGAGCCGGCGTGTAGGTGGATAGATCGATGCGCGCCTTCATGTCGTGCGCGGAAGCATTTTGTCCCATGCCCCAGACGGCGCCGCCAGCAAAGCCCGCCCCCGCGTCGGCGACGACATCGAGCATGTCGCGCGACACCATTTTCACCTTCGCGGAGCCGTGAAGATCCACGAACTGGACGAGGAGATAATCCACGCCGTCTTTTTGCAGCTGAATTTTCAATGTTCCACGGTCCACGATTGACCCTCTATCCCTTGCTGGCGCCGCGGGCTGGCAGCGAATGACAGCTGCGGGCTGGCAGTTGTTGTTTGGGGGAGAGGCAAAGGTTGTGTATAATCGCTTCAATCTTGGAACTCAAGTAGGAAAATGCCATGTGCGGTATTGTTGGCTTTCTCGATAAGCGCGGACAAGTGGACTTCCCTCTCGGACGAACACTGTTGACCATGCTTCAGGCGCTGTCCTGCCGCGGTCCCGATTCGGCCGGCGTCGCCCTTTTCGGCGGGCGCGGCGACATGCGCTTGCGTTTGAGCGTTCCGCCGGACGCGGACCCCAGCGCCGTCATCAACGCCCTCGAAGAAGAAGGACTGACGATTCAACGCTCCTATCGCGGCGGCGTCCACGATGTCCGCATGGTGGCCGATGCGGACGCGACAAAAGTGGAGAAGCGAATCCATCGCCGCTTGTCCGGCAGCGAAATCCTTTGCCTGGGCGAATACCTCAACCTGTTCAAACAGGTCGGCTCGCCGGACGAGTTGGAAACTTCCTATTCCATCAGCAGCTTGCTCGGCACGCACGGCATCGGCCATACGCGCATGTCCACCGAGAGCCGCGTCGATCTGAGCCATTCGCAGCCGTTCTGGGCGCACGGCGTCGCCGACTTGGCGACCGTCCATAACGGCCACATCACCAACTACCACAAGTTGCGCCGCCGTTTCGAGCAGGAAGGCTATCGTTTTTACACGGAAAACGATTCGGAAGTTATCGGCGTTTATCTGCGCGACCGTATGGCGGCGGGGCGGTCGCTGGAAGGAGCGCTGCGTTCGTCGCTGGACGATTTCGACGGCTCCTTCTGCTACTTGGCGGCGACGAGGGACCAGTTCGGCTTTGTCAAGGATGGTTATGGTTTCAAGCCGCTGATGTTGGCGGAGACAGAAGACTTCGTGGCCGTGGCCACCGAAGAGATCGCCTTGCGCCGCGCCTTGGGAAGCGATTTCGCGGCGCACGAACCGGCGCCGGGCACCCTGCGGCTATGGTCGATCAATGCCGAGATCGCCGCAAACGCCGACTAAAGCGAACAGGAGGGCAGGTCCGTGACTTTCTCCATCGATTGCCGCGACAAGACCACGCGCGAGATTAACCGGCTTCTGCGCGAAGCGATCGCGGAAGGGCATGAGCATATCGACATCCTTGAACCGGATGCGCGCCACAATCTCGGCGTCGCCTTGTTGTGTCCCGTGCATGTCGTGTTCGCCGGCAGCGTCGGTTATTACTGCGGCGGCATGATGGACGGCGCCGATCTCGAAGTGCGCGGCAGCGCCGGTTGGGCGCGGCGGAGTCGATGCTGGGCGGCACGATGATTATAGACGGCAGCGCCGGCAGCGGCGCGGCGGCGTCGATTCGCGGCGGCACCGTGGTCGTCCGCGGCGATGCGGCGGCGCGGGCCGGCGTCTCCATGAAAGGCGGCACGCTGCTCATCGGCGGCAACTGCGGCTACATGACCGGCTTTATGATGCAAAAAGGCCGCATCGTCGTCTGTGGTGACGCTGGCGACGCCCTCGCCGATTCCATGTACGAAGGCGTCGTTTTCGTTGGCGGACAAATTGCCAGTCTCGGCAATGATGCCGTCATCGAGGAACCGACCGCCGAGGAACGCGCTTGGCTGCACGAACTGCTAGTGACCCATCGCGTGCCGGGGCCGGCGGCGTTTCGCAAAGTTGTTTCGGGGAAGAAACTGTGGAACTTTGATCGCCGAGAGCTTAAGCTGTGGAAAGCAGCTTTCTGAAGAAAGGAGCCATCATGGAGATTTCAGCGATGGGGAAAGTGCTTGTGGCCGCCAAAATTGAGAACCTGAACGACTTATACGAAGTCAGCAGGGGGAGGCTAAAGCCTGAAGAAGTTCGCAAGATCGAAATAACGGATGCACTGGTCGATACAGGGGCGATGCATCTCTCGCTACCTCGCCATTTCGTTCAGCAACTAGGTTTGGAACGATATCGGACACGCAAGGCCAAAACAAGCGGCGGTATCGCCGACATCACCATGTGCGGCATGGTCCTTCTGACGGTGCAAGGGCGCGATCACCGCATGGAGGTCGCGGAACTCCCCGATGACTGCCCCGTCTTGATCGGCCAGATACCTCTGGAGGTGCTTGATTTCGTTGTCGATCCCATCCATCAACAACTGATCGGCAATCCCGCCCACGGCGGCGAACACATGATCGAGTGGTATTGAAAAAGCTCCCCAGGGTACGCCGTGACTAACGCTGCTGATACCGCTCAGAGCCGGCTGCGCTGGCGAGCATGGGTATAGGTGGTTTCCAGGTCGAGCGGCACGGCGCGGGCGCTTCAGCGCGAGCGGCAGGAGCGGCAGGAGCGGCAGGGTAGTATCGACCGTCAGGGGCACGGGCCAAATGTCAATCTCGTTCTTCTCCTGACGCCGCACCGGCCGGTAAGCCACGGCGTAGAGGAAGGCGTCTACCGGCATCTGTAGCGAGCCGCCCCAGTCCATGAGTTGCGCGAGTTCGTTGTGTAAGTTGGCGTGCCGGCTCGTGACAATATCGACGGCGATCCGGCCGATGCCGCGCTGCAAGTAAGCGGCACACTTGGCCGCGAAAGCACGGCGGCTTTCCGGACGGTCCTTGTTGCGCGGGCTGGCCAACTCCACCGCGGCGACCAGCCGTGCGCCATCGAGCTGGTCGTGAACGTGGACCTCAAAATCATCGGGGAAGACGGCGGGCGCTACCAGCGTTGTCACCGGCGGAGCCCAGGTTTGCACTGCGACCCCACCGCCGGGGCCGTTCCGCGGCTCATCCTCCGGCTCGAAGGGACTTTCAAACTCTGCCACGTCGGCCTCAACCTCGCTCCCCAGGTGGGTCGTGACGGTCGCGATGTAGCGCTGGGGCAAGAGTTGATTCAAGTGCTCGGCAATCGTTACCGCCCAGACGGAATGGAAGGATTCCCAGGAAGGGAGCCGATTTAGTAATGGTGGATGAAAGTGGTCGAGCAACGGCATTCTATGGTCCTCCCATCTCCATCATACTTTTGACTGCCGCACTCCGCCAGCTGCATCGTCACGGCCCCTTGGATCATCGACGGCCTCCCTTGCGGTGTTTGAGATGCGACCTGCGACGGTGTACAATTCGTTCAGCGCTCTATTGGGCATTTACCGAGACATCGAGAGGATAACGTCGTGGCCTCCCCGAACAGCATTGGCGAGCCTGCTCGTTTGCCGCATGTACAGCCCAGCGGCACGTTCGCGCCGAGTATCATTGAGGACATCCAGGCCAAGGCTGAATTGGGCCGCTATCGCATCCGCGGCTTCGGCACGCTGCGGCCGCGCACCTGGACCACCTTCGATGATTTGACCTTCATCCCCGCCGGTCTGACGCGCATTCCGCTGGAAGGCTACCGCGAACAATGTTCGACGCGCACCGTCCTCGGCGCCCGGCACGCCGTCAAGCCCATCGAACTCGACATTCCCGTCATGATTACGGGAATGAGCTTCGGAGCGTTGTCCTACAACGCCAAGGTGGCGCTGCGCGCGGCGCCAAGATGGCCGGCAGCTCGACGACCACCGGCGACGGTGGCATGCTGCCGGCCGAGCGCGAGAACTCCCGTATCCTCATTTACGAAGTACTGCCCAGTCGTTACGGCATCAACATCCATCATCTGCGCCAGGCCGACGCCATCGAGTTGACCATCGGGCAGGGCGCCAAGCCGGGGACCGGCGGTCTGCTGCTCGGCTCGAAGGTTTCGGCGGAGATCGCGCGAATGCGCGATCTGCCGGCCGGCGTCGATCAACGCAGTCCGTGCCGCCATCCGGATTTCCTTGGCCCGGACGATCTGATTCTCAAGATCGAAGAACTCCGCGAAGCGACGGATTGGCAAGTGCCGATCTTCGTCAAGCTGGGGGCCAGCCGCGTTTATGACGATGTGAAGCTGGCGGCCAAGTGCGGCGCGGATGTCATCGTTCTGGACGGCATGGAAGGCGGCACCGGCGCTTCTCCGGATCTGCTGCAAGAACACACCGGCATCCCCACGTTGGCCGCCGTGTGCGAGGCCCGCGCCGCCTTGGAGGAAATGCGCCTTTACGGAGAGGTAAATCTGATTATAGCCGGCGGCATTCGTCACGGCAGCGACGCCGCCAAGGCGCTCGCCCTGGGGGCCGATGCGGTGTACGTCGGCACCGCCGCGCTGATCGCCCTCAATTGCAACAAGCCGCTGTACATCGAGGATTATCACGCGCTGGGGGCCGAGCCATACGCCTGCCATCACTGCCACACCGGCCGTTGTCCCGTCGGCATCACCACGCAGGATGCGGAACTGACCAAGCGGCTGGAGATCGACGCGGCGACGGAGCGCGTGGCCAACTGGCTGCATGCCACGGCGTCGGAGATCCAGATCCTCGCCCGCGCCTGCGGCAAGCGCGACGTACACGATCTGGAGCCGGAAGACTTGCGAGCGCTGACGCTGGAAGCGTCGCTCATCACGGGGCTGCCGTTGGCCGGCACCAATACCGTCTTTGGCGGCGGACCCGGATGGAAACGCACGGATGTTTAGCCGCGACCCGAAGGGGAGCGCGCTGTCGCGCTCCCCTTCGGGTCGCGGCTAAACGAAGAACGGATTGGAATCGATCACTGCGGTTGCAACTGCGGCACTTCCCCGCTCACGCGCAACAAGCGGTTGCAAGATGGACAGCGCATTTCGCCGCTGGGCAAACAGGACGTTTCCGTACTGTGGCCGCAAGCCGGGCAAGTGTATTGATACGAGAGATTGATTTTCGGTTTGCCGAGAAAACGGGTGATGACGCCCGTCGTGGGCTTAAACAACGGCGTGGCCGTCGCCAACAGCGGAATCTCCTCGACGCCTTCGATGGTGACGATGTGAAGATGTCCACTCTCGCTGCCCAAGGCGATCTCGGAACCGGACGGCGACAGATCGCCGCACAGGACGCGGATGCCGCTGGCCAGTTCCGTTTGCACCTCGAAGTCGGGCAGCGACCACAACAGCATCCCGCCGTCGGCGTTGACCGTCAGCACGGCAGTGTCGCCGAGCAGACACCAGCAGCCGCGGACCTCCTCTTTCAACTGTACCGAGCGGACGGCGGCGCGTTGCCGCGGATTCCACAGTTTGACGGCACCATCGCGGCCGCCGGATACCGCCCATTGTCCGTCTTTGGACAGGCAAGCGGCGGTGACGCGATCGGCGTGGCCATCGAAGCGGGCGGCCTCACGGCCGCTGTCAACGTCCCATAGGCGCAGGCTGCCGTCGTGAGACCAGGACAACAGATGCTTACTATCGGGCGACCAACGGCAGCCGGCCACGATGTCGTGATGGCCGATCAGCGGCTGACCCTCTTGCTCGTCGCCGACGCGGCGCAGCAGCAACTTGCGATCCCAGGAAGCGGTGGCCAAGTAGCGCCCGTCGGGCGAGAATTGGAGGGCGGAGATGGGACGAATGTGGGCGATGAAATTCTGCCGCATGCGGTGCGACATGGCGTCAAACCAACTTAACACGCCGTCCATGGAACCGGAAAGCCAAGCGGTGCCGTCGGGCGAGATGGCGCAAGAGGACAACGGCTTGATCGATGCTTGCAGACAAGAGACCGGCTGGGCGTTGGCCGACTGCCACAGACGCAGGCAGCCGTCCCAGCCCGCCGAAAGCACGAAAGCGCCGTCGGCACTGTAAACGCAGCAAAATACCTCGCCGCCGTGCCCTTCCGCACTGCCGCCGTCTCGCACCCGCAACGTCCGCATGGTTCGTTTCCTCATTTTCGCTTTTAGAGGCTCTAACGCAATGACTTGCCAGCCCGCAGCGTCCGCAAGGGCAACCCTTGCGGACGCTGCGGGCTGGCAAAAAATTAGTGCCTCTACTAAACAAACATAGCTCGCGTTTTAACAGTGCGCCGGCTCGGAATCGCTCAAGTTTTCCGCTCCGCAAGCCGCCTTGACGGAAATTCCCCATTTGACTATCACTCCGCCCTCCCATGCGCGCGTAGGGATCCGACGCCAGAGGCTCAACGATGCAAGTGATGGAACGCTTCCTTCTGCCCGCGGCTCGCTGTGCCGTCGTGGTTCTCGGCCTCCTGCTAGGCGGCCGAGCCACGCTGGCCCAGCAGTTCGCCGCGCCGGGGAAGGTTCTCATCAGCGACATTATTATCAGCGGCAATCAGCGCATGAGCGTCGAGCAGATCAAGGCCCGTCTGCACACTCAGGTCGGCAGGGAATACAACCCTACGGTCGTCGAGGACGACGTGCGCGAACTGTATAAGACCCATCAGTTCAGCAACATCAAAACCTTCCTTCAGGAGGACGGACTGGGCAAAGCCAAAATCTATTTCACTATGCACGAGATGCCGAATCTGGTGCAGAAGATCACCTTCTTGGGCGCCAAGCACATTAAGGAAGAGGAACTGCGCAGAAGCCGTCGGCATCAATCCGGGCATGCCGCTCAACCCCAATCTCAATCTCAAAGGCTGCCAGAATATCCTCGCCAAGTACGAAGAGATGGGACGGTCGTTCTCGTATTGCAAACTGATTAAGGGCGGCGACTTGGCCGATAACGAAGTCGTCTATCAAATCACCGAAGGGCCGAAGGTCAAGGTGCGCGACATTCAGTTCATCGGCAACACCTTCGTCAGCGGCGCACGCTTGGCGACGCAGATCAAATCGTCGAAGGAGTTGTTTCATCTGATCCTGGCGGCACTTACAACAAGCAGATGGTCGAGAGCGACATTGGCGAACTGTATAAATACTATCGCGGTTTCGGCTATATGGACGTGAAGATCTCCGTGGAAACGCAGCGCTCGGCCGACGGCAGCGAGATAACGCTGATCTTTCACATCCAGGAAGGGATACGTTATAAAATTCAAGACGTACCCGATGTCCACGGCACGCAGACCGTTCCCCGCGAGCAACTGATCCCGCTGTCGCTCTTCAAGCCGGGCGATTATCTCGATGAGTCGAAGCTCAAGGGCGACGCCCTGTCCATCACGCGACTACCTCGGTTACACCGGCCAGGACGCCAAAGTCGAAGCCATCCCCGTATGGGTTCCCAATACGCCCGGCTTGTGCAACGTGCGCTACGAGGTCAACGAACGTCCGCCGGCGCGCGTCGGACAAATCTTCGTCCAGGGCAATACGCGCACCAAGGACAACGTCATTCTCCGTCAGGTGCCGCTGTTCCCCGGCCAGATCCTAACCTTCCCCGATCTGGACATCGCCAAGCACAACCTGACGCGCCTGAACATTTTCACCAACGGCCAGGACGGTCCCGCCTCCGGAAGTCAGCGTCATCGACCGCGAGGGCGACGGCACTTTCAAGGACATTCGCGTCGATGTCAACGAGGCCAACACCGGCAGTTTGATTTTCGGCGTCGGCGTCAACTCCAACAGCGGCTTGGTCGGCAACATCGTACTCAACGAGCGCAACTTCGACATCTTCAATCCGCCGACCAGTCTGCAAGACTTCTTCAACGGCACGGCCTTCCGCGGCGCCGGCCAGAACTTACGCATCATGGCCATGCCCGGCACGGTGATGCAGCAGTACATGGCCACCTTCACCGAGCCGTACCTGTTCGATACGCTCTTCAGCCAGACCGACAGCCTCTATTATTTTCAGCGCTATTACAACGAATACTTCGAGCAGCGCGAGGGCGGCCGTATCAACGTGGGGCGGCAACTGACGCGCTTCTGGAATGTCATCGCTCGGCACGCGGATCGAGAACGTGTCCGTCAACGACGTGCCCAGCGGTGCCCCTATCGATTACACCTCGGTGGTGGGCAACAATTTCCAGGTGGGTTTTCCGCTCATCGTCACGCGCGACAGCCGCGATTCGCTCCTTCGTCCGACCCGCGGCAGCCAGTTCTCGCTCTCCTACGAGCAATTGACGGGCGAATTCAACTTCGGCGTTTTCAACTCGCTTTGCAGCAAGTATTGGACGACCTATCAGCGTCCCGACAGCAGCGGCCGGCACGTCCTCGTCTATCACGGCCAATTCGGCCTGGCCAGCGACCAGACGCCGGTTTACGAACGCTTCTTCGCCGGTGGTTTCACGACCATCCGCGGCTTTCAGTTCCGCGGCGTCGGACCCAACACCAACGGTTTCTTCACCGGCGGCGATTTCATCCTGCTCAACAGTCTCGAATATCAGGTGCCCGTCACCGCCAAAGATAACATCTTCCTCGTCGGCTTCGTGGACAGCGGCACCGTATCGCGGCGTATCACGGATTTCGAGAACTATGCCGTGTCGGTGGGCTTCGGCATCCGCTTCACGGTCCCCATGCTCGGACCTGTGCCGATCGCCTTGGACTTCGGCTTCCCCGTCGTCAAGCCGGCGGGCGACATCACGCAGATTTTCAACTTCTGGATGGGCTTCTCGCGTTGACGTCTAGCCTCCACCCGGCAGCTAACGCAGCCGGTTCGCCATCTCCCGGCGAACCGGCCGCGTTAGCTGCCGGGTGAGCCAAAATCAGCAGGCATACGCGACTGGCGACGCACGGCGGCCATTCGTGAGCTAGATTAGATTATCCCGTCCTCTTCCCCTCTGCATAGTCTGCGGTTGGCCATTCTTCCCTGGCCCCCTCCGGCCGTGTTTTCGCGTTCACCACTGTTCGGGGGCTTGTCATGCGCAAAGAAGGGGAGGCATCGATCCAGTCCGGTCAAGCGGCGCTGATCGTCACATACGGCAATACGACGCGCAAACATCACCCGCTGGACGGCGATCTTGTCGTACTCGGTCGGGCGCCGAGCTGCGATCTCGCCCTCGTTTCGCCGGAAGTGGCGCCCGTCCATTGTATCCTCCAGCGCAACGGCGAGGGTTCGCGCATACGCGATTGCTGCGGCGGCCGCCATGCCACCCGCCTCAACGGCCAGCCCGTCCACGAGGAAACGCTGCACGACACCGATGTGCTGCAAATCGGCACTTTCAGCTTCGAGATTCGTTTGCCGTCCGCGCGGGCCACGCCGGTGCCGGGCAGCACGCCGGTTGTCGATGAGCGGTTGGCGGCGCGTCTCAAGCGTTTGCAACATTCGCGCCGCAATCTCCTTCGTCTCGCTCTGCGCTTGCGCCGCCGCGCCCACAAGAGCAATTCCCCACCGCCGACGCTGGCGGAACTGGAGGAGCAAGCGGAGTGTCTGCGCGGCTTGCAGCGCGATTACCAGGCGCTGGTCGCCGAGTATGAAGGGCGCGTGGGCGAGTTGGAGAAAGCCGAGCGCGAGGTGTGCGACGAGCGGGTCGCTTTCGACAGCGAGTGCGTCGAACGGCAGGCGCGGTTGGACAAGGCCGAACAGGACATGGCGCGCCAACAAGAGGAACTGGAGGTGCGCCTCAAACTGCGTTGGGAAGAGTGTCAACAGCGCTGCCGTCAGGCCGAACAGGTACACGCTCAATTCCTGCACGCCATGCCCGGACAGGACGCCGCCGTCGCCGCCTCCGGGGAACTGGCGGCGCAGCTGGATCGACGCCGCCAAGAACTCGACTACTTCGCGCGTCATCTGCGGCGCCGGCGGCAATCGTTGCAGCAAACATCAGCGCCGCTGCCCAGCACGGAGGAACGAACCGATCGGCAGACGGAAGGAGAACACTGGCGGCAACGCTGCGAGCAGCTGCAAGCCGGATGGGCCGTCCTCGAAGCGCAGTTTCAACAGCGCTATGCCGCAATTGAAGGCCGAACACGACAAGGCCCGCGGCGAAGCGGATGCCTTGGACGCCGCCGTCAAGGAATTGCAAACCATCGCGGAATCATTGCGTCGTGAGATCCACGACCGCGATGGCGTGCTGCAAAAAATGCGTCGGCAACAAGAACAGCAAGCGGCGCAGGCCAACCTCGAACACTCCGGCAGTTACGAGCGCGAACTGAACTCCTTCCGTGTGGAACTGAGAGCGCGATCGGCAGGAAGTGCGGGAGCAGCTTTGTCAGTTGCAAGAGCGTCAGTCGGAGTTGGAGTCGGCGGCGCGCGAAGCTGAATTGCAGATGTCGCGCGAGCGGGCCGTCATCGCCCGCGAACGGGCCGAACTGACACGGATGCGCGACGACATCCGCATTGCCCGCGATCGCACGGCCCGCGAAGGAAGTGTGCGCGATCGTCTGGCGCAGCTGCATTCGCTCAAGCACGATCTGGCCGGCAGTTCTCCCTCCGCTCCCGGCGAGCAGCTGCGAAAGACTCGGTTCGGCTCACGGCGGACTCGGAACCCCAATCGGCCGCTCAAACGGTTGCGGCGGCTCCTTGACGCCGTCGCTGGGCCGAACCGCCCCGCGGACGCCGAGCAATTCCGGGTGGCGAGCCAACTTGTCGGCGAACGTCTCAACATCTTTCAGGATGCGCTGCACGCTCGGCATGCCGCGCACCAGCAGACACGCCGCCTCGTTCGAGATTGTTGTACAGCGATGGATCTTTCAGCAATCGCTGGATGGTGCCGTCCTGATCGAGCGTGTTTTTCAAACCGCTGAGATCGGTGAGCATGCGATTGAGCTTGGCCATGCTCTCATCGAGATTGCGCGAGGTAGTTTCGCTGCGCGACGTATAAGGCGCGAATGTTTTTCGCAGATCGTCCATCGCCAAGTCGGCGCGGCTGAGTGTATCGTTGGCGTGCTTGGGCAGCGGCCGGCTGTCCTCGAGAATGCCGTCGAGATTGCGCGAGATGCTGTTGAAGCGCTCGCTGGCCTTCGCCGTGTTCCGGAGAATGGCCATCAAGTTCCGCTGATTGTCGTCGTTCAGCACATTGGCGGTGCGCGTCAGCACGGTGTTCAAATTGTCGATGGCCTTGGTGACGCTTTCCAGATTGCCCTGCGCCCACACGTTGAGACGTTCGCCGAGCTTGTTCCAACTGCGGGCGGCGGCGCCGATGTCGTCGAGATTGCGCTGCGCTCCCGGCAGCGCCTTGCGCAAATCCTTGGCCAGATCCTGATACTCCTGATTGGTGCGCTCCAGAGCGGGAATGTTGCGGCGCACGTCCTTGGCGAGATCGCGGTATTCGCGCATGGTTTCCTCGGCCAAGGGCGACATGCGTTCCAGGCGCTGCAAGGAGCGGCGGATTTCGTTGAGAGTGTCCTGAGCGGTGGGCGCGACCTCGGAGGCGCGGCTGAGCAGGGTGTTGACGTTGGCCGGCCGAACGCCGACGATCTCCGAGCCGGGTTCCAGTACGCCGCGATCGACCGGCTGTCCCTCCTCCGCCGCCACGGGCATGAAATCGATGCTGACATCGCTGCCGAGCAGACCGATGTTGAGCGTCGGTTGCTCGTTGCGGCGAAGCGTGTAACGCGGATCGATGGCCACGCGCACGCGAACGATGCCGCGCTCGTCATCGAGGATAACGTCGCTCACTTCGCCGATGCGCACGCCGGAGCGGCGCACCGGCGTGCCGGGACCGACGCCGGGCGCATCGACGAAACGGATGGTGTAGATATTGCTGCGTTTGAAATAGCTCGGCAGACTGCCGAACATAACGATGAGAGCGCCCAGAAGCACCAGCGTCACCAGGACGAACAGGCCGATGCCAATGCGCATGCCGCGCTGGTTCATGGTGAATCCTCACGGTTTTTCCGTTTAGCCGCGACCCGAAGGGGAGCGCGACGCGCTCCCCTTCGGGTCGCGGCTAAACGAGAAGCGCCTCATTCCGCCTGCCGCGCTAACTCCTGCAAGCGATCGCGCGCCTCGCCCTCGATGAACTGGCGGACGCGCGGTTCGGAACACTCGCGCAGCTGCTCCGGCGTGCCGTCGAAGAGAATCTGATGCTCGCCCGGCTGCAATCGGCTCAGGGGATAGAACATCACCACGCGGTCGGCCACTTTTGTGACGGTCTTCATTTCGTGCGTGACGACGATGCTGGTCACCGGACGCTGACGGCGCGTTTGCAGGATCAACTCGTTAATCACATCGGTCATAATCGGATCAAGTCCCGTAGTCGGTTCGTCGTAAAGCATGACTTCCGGATCGAGAGCGAGGGCGCGGGCCAATCCAACCCGTTTTTTCATGCCGCCCGACAACTCCGCCGGCTTCTTGGCGGCGACTCCGGGCGGCAGACCGACTTCCTGTATCCGCTGGCGCACGATCTCGCCGATCTCCGTTTCCGGCTTGCGTCCCTGGGCACGCAGGCCGAAAGCGACGTTGTCGTAAACCGAGAGACTGTCGAACAGGGCCGCTCCCTGGAACAGAAAGCCGAAACGCAGTCGCTGTTGCGTCAATTCGCGCTCGCTGAGCGTTTCCAGATGTTTGCCGTCGAAGAGGACGCGGCCGACGGTCGGCCGCAGCAGACCGATGATGAGTTTGAGCAGCACCGTCTTGCCGCAGCCGCTTTCGCCGATGACCGCCAGCGTTTGGCCGCGACGAACGGCCAGATCGATGCCGTGCAGAACGCGCTGGGCGCCGAACTGCATGGTCACCTGCTGCAAGGAGATCAGCGGATCAGGCGGAACGGATGCCTCACTCATGCGCATGGCCCTTACAACATATGTCCGGCTTGCGGCCACAGATAATCGTAAAGGTTGTTGAGCAACATGGCGAGGAAGAAGTCGAGGACGAGGATGGCGATGAAGGACAGCACGAACGCGCGCGTGGCGGCGCGGCCGACGCCCTCGGCGCCGGCGTCGCTGTAGAAACCGCGATGGCAGCAAATGACGGCGATGGCGGCGCCGAAAAACGTCGGCTTAATCAGCCCGGTCAGCAGATCCCACATGCCGACGAAGCCGCGCGTGTTCTCCCAATAATGATGCGCATCGACGTGATAGACATCGATGCAGATCAGCGCGCCGCCGAGAACGCCCATGAAATTCGCCAAGATCGTCAACAGCGGAATGAGCAGCACGCAAGCTAAAAAACGCGGCGTGCCCAGGTAATGCACCGGATTGGTGCCGAGACAGGCCAGTGCGTCGATCTGCTCGGTGATGCGCATGGTGGCCAGCTCCGCCGCCATGGCGCTGCCGACGCGGCCGGCCAGCATGACCGCCGCCAGTACCGGACCTAGTTCGCGCACCACGGAGATGTTGATGATCTGGCCCAGCCGCGTGGCCAATCCCAGATGGCGAACTCGGCATACGCCTGCACCGCCAACACCATGCCGATGAAGCCGCCCGTAATCATCACCACGGGAATGCTGTGGACGCCGACATCATAACAGATGGGAAGGAGCGTGTTATAACTGGAACGCCGCCGCAAACCGACGAGAAACTGCCAAGCGAAAAGACTGAGATCGCCAAGGTCGAGAATGGCGTCCGCCATCTTATGGCGAAGCAATTGCCAGAGGCTCCGCTGTTCTCCGCTGACCGTGGCCATTCCTTCCATCTCCCAAAGTCGTTCGTTTAGCCATGACCCGGCGAACCGGCAGCGTTAGCTGCCGGGTTATGGCTCCCACCCGGCAGCGTTAGCTGCCGGGTTATGGCTCCCACCCGGCAGCTAACGCTGCCGGTTCGCCGGCCTCTTCTTTCTTTCGTCCTTTGTCCGTCTTCCTTCGTACTTATTTTCATCCCCAGTACGCCACCGGCTGACCGTTGTGCCACTTCACCCAGACTCGATAGTCGCTATCCCAGGCCACGCCGGAAAAAGGTGGAGATTCTTCGGGGAAGATTGCCGCGGGTATCGGTTGGACGAATTGAGCGGCTCGCCGCCGTGCTTCCCGTTGGCGCAGACCCATCAATTCCATCTGGCCGGCGAATGAGGACGAATGCTGCCAGAATGATCGGCATGGGGCTGAGCAGGAGCAAGGACAGGCAAGCGATGAAGAACGCCATCACCAACCCGATGCGGACGGCGATCTCCGTGGCGCGCAACTGGCCCTTCCAAACCGCGAGGGTTGCCCGCAGCACGCGGCCGCCGTCCATCGGGAAGCACGGCAGCAAGTTGAACAGCAAGAGCCAGAGGTTCGCCCCCCACAGCAAACAGGACGAGTTGGCTCATAGCCCCATCCGGGCAGAACCTCAAGGAATGCCAACGGCATCAGGACAGTGGCAAGGAAGAGGTTGACGGCGGGTCCCGCCAAGGCGATGCAGATCTCCTCGAACGGTTTTTCGCTCATGCGCTGAAGTCGGGCGACGCCGCCGATGGGGTAGAGTGTGATGCTTTCCGTGCCGATGCCGAAGAAGCGAGCCATGAGGGCATGGCCGAGTTCGTGCAGCACCACGCAGGCGAACACGCCTACCAACCCCGTCAGGAGCAACAGCGCGTTGAGCGGACCGGCGCCGCTATTGGTCATCAGCAGCCAGGCCGGCAAGAGAAAGAACGTCGTGTGGACGTACAGCGGAATACCGAAGAGCTTGCCTATTTGTAAAGAACGCAGCATGTCGAATCCTGCTTTCGTTGAGAAGTTCTATCAAAGAGAACTGTTGTGCTTGTGCGCGAGAATAGTTCACTCAGAGGGATTTTTTTCGCTTCGCAGCGATTTTTTCTCAAGTTTCGCCTCAACTCGGCATCACAGGCGAACCTTGTCGCGCCTACAATTATTGTAGGGGGGAGAAACGTCCCGCGAGAGAAAAAAACGACCGGCAGGGAAGGCCGAAACGGTCGTGGTGGGATCCGAACTTTCGCGTGCCGCCGACCCTCTGAGCGATGGGCGGTCCTTCTTCCGGCCCCCATTTTTTTCGCCGACGCCATCGGGGGCAAGCGGCGGAGGGGGGACGGAAAGCGAGGATCGTCGATCGAGGATCCCCGTCGCGAGTGCGCCGACCAACGGGGGTGCCGGCGACCACTCGCACAACTCCCAGCAGGAGAATCCTACCGTGAAACGTCAACCCAAAGGCGCCAAGGAACGGACCCAGACGATTCAGGTCTGGACTTACGAGCAGGCGCAGGCCGCCGCGCCCTATATCTCTTCCATTCTTCGTTCGTTACGCGAACACGCCCTGGAAGCGCTGCAACACTATCATCGGGCCAAGCGCATCGCCAACCGCCCCGGACGGCCCGACCGCTCGGCCATCATCGCCCAGCACGAGGCCGAGAAAGAGGCGCACCGCGCCGACGACCGCTTCCACGACGCCCTCGAAGAGCTTCAGGTAATGGACATTTACACTCTCGATCCTATCCAGGGCCAAGCGCTCGTGCCCTTTGTCCACAACGATCAGCTGGCGTGGTACGTCTTCGATTTGTTCGACGCCCAGCCGCTGCGCTTCTGGCGTTTCCAGAGCGATCCGGACGACACGCGGCGTCCGGTGACGGCGATGCAAAAAGGCGCCGCCGAAGCGACGCGGATCGTTTGAGCGTCGGTCGTTTCCGTCCAATGTTTAGCCGCGACCCGCAGGGGAGCGCGACCGCGCTCCCCTGCGGGTCGCGGCTAAACGAAGGGACTCCTCTTATGCGGGTGCAACTTCCTTCGGATTGGAAGGCGGTCCTCGCCGACGAAGTGAAGAAGTCCTATTTCCAGCAACTCAAGCAGTTCGTGGACGAGGAACGCGCGAAACACAAGGTCTTCCCGCCCGAACGACGATGTTTTCAATGCCTTCAAACTGACGCCTTATGAGAGCGTCAAAGTGCTGCTTCTGGGTCAAGATCCCTACCACGACGATGGCCAAGCGCATGGGTTATGCTTTTCGGTCAAGCCGGGCGTGAAACCGCCGCCGTCGCTTTTGAACGTCTTCAAGGAACTGCACAGCGATCTCGGCTGCAAAATCCCCAACAACGGCTATCTCGTTCCCTGGGCCGAGCAAGGCGTCTTGCTCCTCAATGCCGTCCTCACCGTCCGCGCCCACAAGCCGACCTCGCACAAAGACAAAGGCTGGGAGACGTTCACCGATGCGGTCATTCGCGCCCTCAATAATCGGCAAAAGCCGCTCGTCTTCCTTCTGTGGGGCGCCTACGCGCAAAAAAAGATCAAATTCATCGATACGGATCGCCATCGCATTGTGACGGCGGCGCATCCGTCGCCGTTGTCGTACAAGAAATTCCTCGGCAGCAAATGCTTCTCCGCCGTCAACCAGGCGCTCGAAGATCTGAGTGAGGACACCGATTGACTGGCAGCTGCCCGACCTGTGAGCCGGCAAATGAGAGCGGTAATCAGCTCCGCCGTCGTCCACACCAGACGCAGCACCAGGACCGCAAGCACAACAGTGGCGCGGGCATCTTCGATTCCCATGCCCTGCACGCCGACCAACTCCGGCGTTAGCAGCAACGTCAGCAAAAATTCGCGCACGCCCAGGCCGCCGGGCGCGATGAAGACGACGAAACCGATGACGTAGGACAATCCCATGATGGCCGGCAAGCGCGCCGTCCGCACGTCGAATAACGGCCAATCCGCGCCGACGATGCCGCGCAGAGTGGCGGCGAAGCTGGCGCCGAGCAGCAGCCAGCCAACGGCCGTGAGGGCCAACCCTTCGACGAGATAGATCAGACGGATGCGCGGCAGCTGAGCGGCATCGCGTTCGCGGAAAGGCAGCGACATCCGATGGGCTAGGCGGTTAAAGATCGCCGGATGCAGCGGCACAACAATCGCCCCGAACAGCAGCGCCGCCATCAGTACGACAACCGGACGCTGTAGGCCGCCCTCGCCGGGCTGTTCCAGCCAGAGCAGATGGCGCAGCGTCTCGGCGTTCAAGCCGGCGCCGGCATCGGTGCCCAGCACGGCGAACAGCACGACCGCGACAAGTACGCCCGCCGCCATCGTCGTCAGCACTTCGTACAACGAAGTCAGCGCCGCCAAGCCGACGCCGACGCCGTGGCCGCGCACCAGACTCGTCCGCAGCAATAACGCCCATGCCTTGCCCGGCAGATATTTGCCCAGATGTCCGAGGTAGTACGCCCGCAAGGCCGACCCCAACGGCGGATGGGCGCCGAGATGCCCTAGCAGGCGCTTCCAGTACAGCGCCGACATGCTCAGCCCCAGTACGTACAGCAGAGCGGAGAGCAACAGCCAGCCGGCGTGCAGCGGACGCCGCATCAGTTCCGGACGCTGCAAATCGCGGACGAACTGCCGTCCGATGAGGTAGAGAATGCACAAGCCACAGGAGCGCCTTGAGGATCGGCCAGGCTCGCCGCAGTTTGCCACGCATGCGACGATTGTACGAGCGAGGATCATATCCGTCCGCGCGGCGCGCCGCCGTTGCCTGCCGTGCCGCCGTCTGATAGCCTTGCGGAATCGATCCCCCGAAGAGGTGCAACCATGAGCGAGAGCGAGAAACCGACGGAAACAACCCCTCCCGCAAACGAACAGTCATCCGCCGCCAAGCCGCCGCGCGAAAACCCGCCGCGCTCCGCCGGTAAGGTGCCGTCGTTGCAACACGATCAGTCTTACGGCTTCGGCAAAAGAATCGACGCCTTCGACGACGAGATGGAGCGGCAACTGCAAGAGGCCATGTCCGGCATGTCCGACAAGGATCTCTACGGCGAACCCGGCCAGCAACAGCGCCGCGGCAAGACCGCTCCGGACGCCGGACCCAAGAAAGGCAAGGTCTTCCGCATCCACGGGCAGGACGTATTCATCGATCTGCCCGGCGGCCGAACGCAGGGCGTGTTACCGTTGTTGCAGTTCCCCGAAGGGCCACCGGCCATCGGCACCGAAATCGAAATCACCATCGAGGGCTTCGACAGCGCCAACGGCGTCATGCTGCTGTCGCGCAAGGGAGCAGCGGTCGAGGCCGACTGGTCCAGCGTCGCCGCCGGCATGACCGTCGAGGCGCGCGTCACCGCCACCAACAAAGGCGGGCTGTCCGTCGATGTCAACGGCATCCGCGGTTTCATGCCCATCAGCCAGATCGATCTCTATCGCGTGGACAATCCGGAGCAGTTCGTCAATCAACGTCTGCTCTGCATCGTCGCCGAAGTCGATCCCGTAGAACGCAATCTCGTCGTCAGCCGCCGCGCCCTGCTGGAAAAGCAGCGCGAGGAGATGCGCGACAAACTTTGGAACGAGTTGGCCGAAGGGCAGATTCGCCAGGGCATCGTCCGCTCGGTCAAGGACTTCGGCGCTTTCGTCGATCTCGGCGGCGTGGATGGTCTGCTGCACGTTAGCGAGATGAGTTGGCAGCGCGTGCAGGATGTCTCGACCTTCGTGCAGCTGGGGCAATCGATCCAAGTGATCGTACTCAAGATCGATGCCGAGCGCCGCAAGGTCAGTCTCGGACTCAAGCAGCTGACGGCGAGTCCTTGGGACGCCGTCGGCGAAAAGTATCACGCCGGCGATGTTGTCAGCGGCAAGGTGTCGCGTCTGATGGACTTCGGCGCCTTCGTCGAGTTGGAGCCGGCCATCGAGGGCTTGATTCACATTTCCGAATTGGCTCCGCAGCGTGTGTTCCGCGTCGGCGACATCGTGAAACCGGAGCAAGAAGTACAGGTGAAGGTGATGAGCGTCGATCCGGCCCAGCGGCGCATTTCGCTGTCGCTGAAAGCGGCGCAAATGAAGGAACCGGAACCCGTGGCTGAAGAGGAGGAAGCGGAGCCGGAGGTTCCCGTCAAGCCGCCGCGTCCCCGCACCACGCCGTTGCGCGGCGGCACTGGATCGAGCGGGGGACAACTCTTCCAACTGCCGAAACCGCCGTCCACGGAGAAAGGAGAGTGAACTATGCCCGGCACGATCGAATGGATGTACCACCGTCGCGGGTGAAGCAGTTGTCGCAAGGCCCAAGAGTTTCTTGCGGCAAACGATTGGCAAGTGACCGGCGCGATGGTGGATGCGACGAAGGATAAGCGCGGGCGGAATGAGGCGCTGAAGCTGGCCCGTTCGGTTGCGCGCGTGGTGGCGGCGCGTGGCAAGAAAGTCGTCGTCTTCGACATGACAAACGATCCGCCCGACGATGATACCTTGGCGGCGCATCTTCTGGGACCGAGCGGCAACTTGAAGGCGCCGACGCTGCGCCTGGGCGATACGCTGCTGGTCGGCTTCGGCGCGGAAGCGTACCAGCAAGTGCTGGGCGGTTGATGTCTATTATCCCGGCAGAGAAAAAGCGCACAGCAGCCCGAAGGCCAGCAAGGTTACACTCCGATCATTTGAGCTTCAAATCCTCCTCCGTCACTTCCACGGGCATTCCCTCTTTGGGAATGGCTTTTTTGAGCGTCCACAAGACGCCCTGCGCCACCAAGCGGCGATAGGTGGCGAGACGCCAATTTTCGTGAAAATGCAGACCGCTGAAGCCGAACGAACGTCCGCAATCCGGCCGCTCCCAGCACCAGGCCACCGTCTCCGCTCGATCATCGATTGTCGCGCGCAGAAGGGGCTGAACGCCCTTCTCGGCTTTGACGAATTTGAGACGATAATAGAACTCATCGCGGACGCGGAAATCCTTGATGCCGGCGACAATCGGATGTTCTCGATCCGCGAGGACGGCATTGATTTCCAGAACCTTGTATTTACGATCGGGACCGCCGTGGCAGCCGCCCAGCAGTTGCAGGCAGCCGTCAATGTACTTGGCGTCCTTGGTGCCCATAGCCCAATGCAGCACGGAGATGCCGCCGCCCCGCGCCGCCATCTTCGCCAGCGCCTCATGTCGTTTCGGATCGTGATTCATCCACCGCGCCCCCTCGGAGAGATACAGCACCACGCCATCGGTGCGGGCGATCAATTCCGGCCCTTCTCGCCACGGTTCCTCGGCGCGCACGGTGGTGATCTCCAGACCGGGCACGTCCTTGAGACATTTGCTCACGATCTTCAAACCTGCCATGTATTCGTGTGTCTGGGCCGGATGGCCGTCGGGACCGGAGCCGATGAGCAACAGCCTCACCGGAGCGGAACGCGCCGTCGGCGTGTCCGCCGCCACGGTCGAACCCAACAGCGCACAACCGAACACCAATACCAAGAGAGCCTGTTTCATGGGGCACTTCCCTTCGAGGATGCCGATAAGAAAGCGACGAAATCAGGAAGACTTCGCTTGTGAACGTGCTTCCGTTAAGCGCTGGAGTCCTTCGCCGACGGGAACATTGATAAACAAGCAAAAGAGCATATCTTCACCCGTATTGCGCAACTCATGTTCGCTGTTTGGGGCGATGTAGATGACATCTTCCGCCGCGACGGCATGAGGTTGACCGTCGAGATAGAACGTGCCGCGGCCGCGCAAGATGACAACCAACTCCTCGGCGTCGGGATGGACGTGCAACTCGGCGACGTGGCGTCCGCCCGGTGGAATCGCCATGTGATGGACGAACTGAATGGTGCGCAAGCACGTCCGCTCGGCCGGCGCTTCCGTCTCGAACAGCCGCCGCACCGGCGCCGGCCGCTGACTGCGATCCACCCAATTGCCCTGTTCGTCGCGCAGCCGATAGCGGATGACGCGATGCGGATTGTTGAACAAAAGACTCTGCACGCAGCCGTAAATCTGGCTCTTCCAGTTGGCGATGCTCATAAGGTGCGGCCTTTCGTGGGAATGTCCAAGGCGTTGTCAAGCGGTCTTCTCTTCGGCCGCCGACTGCAAACCGAGCAGTTCGACGGCCATCTGTCGGAGGCGATATTTCTGAATCTTGCCGGTCACGGTCATGGGGAACGATTCGACGAAGCGCCAGTAGCGCGGCACCTTGAACGACGCCAAGCGCGAGCGACAATAGGCGGTCAGTTCACCCTCGTTCGCTGTTGCGCCGGGACACGGACGCACCCAGGCCATGACTTCCTCGCCGTATTTATGACTTGGCACGCCGATCACTTGCGCCTCGCTGACATCGGCATGGGCGATCAGCACTTCCTCGATTTCGCGCGGCGAGACGTTCTCGCCGCCGCGGATAATCATGTCTTTCAATCGGCCGACGATGTGAACATAGCCGGATTCCTCCATGACGGCGAGATCGCCGGAGTGCATCCAACCGGCGGCGTCGATGGCGGCGCTGGTCGCCGCTTCGTCATTCCAATAGCCGCGCATAACACTATAGCCGCGCGTGCAAAACTCACCGGATTCGCCGCGCGGCACAAAACGGCCCGTCGCCGGATCGCGCACGCTGATTTCGATATGGGGCATCACCTGGCCCACGGTACTGACGCGCCGATCCAAGGGAGCATCGAGAGCGCTTATGGTGGAAAGCGGCGAGGTTTCCGTCATGCCGTAGCCGATGACCACTTGCGGCATGTGCAAACGCTCGACCACCTGTTTCATCAACTCGATGGGGCAAGGAGCGCCGGACATGACGCCGGTGCGCAGCGATGAGCAATCGCAGCGCTCGAAGTCGGGATGCTCCAAGACGGCGCGGAACATGGTCGGCACGCCGTACAGCGACGTGCAGCGCTCGGCATCAATCGTTTGCAGGACGGCGGCGGCATTGAAGCACTCGCTGGGATAGACCATGCAAGCGCCGGTCGCCGTGCAGGCGAGATTGCCCAAAACCATGCCGAAACAATGATACAGAGGCACCGGAATGCAGACGCGATCGACTTCGCTATAGCCGAGGGCCAGACCGATGAAATAGCCGTTGTTGAGGATGTTGTGATGCGTCAACGTCGCGCCCTTGGGCGAGCCGGTAGTGCCGGAGGTGTATTGGATGTTGATGGGATCATCGCACTGCAATTGGGCCTCGCGCCGCTCCACGTCGGCGATGCTCACCATTTGCCCCGCGCGCAAAAGTCCATCCCAATCGGTGTCGAGTAGGAAGACGTGTCGCAGATCGGGGCAGCGTGGCCGCACCGCTTCGAGCATGGGGGCGTAGAGAGTGTGACGGAAACCGCGTCCGTGCAGGAGGACGCTGACACCGGCTTGTCGCAGGGCGTATTCCAGTTCGTTCGTTTGGTAGGCGGGATTGATGTTGACGAGGATGGCGCCGATGCGCGCCGTGGCATACTGGATGACGACCCATTCGTGGCAATTGGCCGCCCAGATGCCGACGCGGTCGCCGGCGGCAACGCCCAGAGCGAGCAAGCCCCGCGCGGCATCGGCGATCGTATCCCACAATTGCCGATAGGTGGCGCGATAATTCTGCGAACGGACGACGAGAGCTTCCTTGTCGCCGAAGCGCGCGACAGTTTGGCGCAAGTTGTCACCGATGGTTTGGCCGAGCAGCGGCGTATGGCTCGTGCCATGTGCATAAGAAAAAGCGGTATGCGATGGGCCATCCATGGGATTGTCTCGCCATCAAAGCGGTGGACAGGCCGAGCCGCGCCGGCCGGAGCGTCCGTTCGGCGGTCCCGTCCGCAGATGGCCGACATCATCGCAGAGTCCTTCAGATCGTGCAAGACTCGTGACGGTGGGATGCGAGACTTTTCCGCGCTCTCTACCTATCTGCCCAGAGGTGCTGAATGGCATAGGGCGATGGTCACTTCCAATTCGCCGAATTATCTCGATTGGCGCGTCTTGTCACAAAGATAATAACCAGCACGATGAACATAGGCACGAACAGAACGAGGAAACAGAGCAATCCCGCCATTATCAGCAGGAACGTCCAACTCTGTAGAAATTCCGACAGGTCCATGGCGGCCTTCCTCGTTGGAGGTTGCAGTGCGATTGGGATGAGCAGGAAGAAACACTGGAGCGAGCATGGAATGGCAGCGAAGAAGGGTCATCCCTCCATCCGCCGAAAGAAGAGAAATGACCCTTTTTCCTGCCTTTCTTTTCCTATCTCACTTTCCCTGCATGGGCATAGGGGCGCCCGGCGGTCGCATGCCTGGGAAGTTTCCTGGCCGCATACCCTGCGGGATGCCGCCTATGCCGCCTATGCCGCCGATACCTCCAATGTTCCCCATGCCTGCCTGCATGCCCGGCATAGTTCCCCAACCGGCAGCCACAGGATTCGATTCCGGTTCCAGCGCCTGGGAACGCAGGCTGCGTGCATCGGCTAGTTTCAACTGTACGACTCCGAACTGCGATGTGTGTGCCTTGAGCGACACGCCCTCAATCCGTCCGGCGATCGTCGAGTCGGACGTGTGAATCACATCTTTTGGACGAACCGCCAACTGCTCGGCGGGGACGCTGGCGGTGATTTGCTGAATTAACTCCTGAGCGCGCCGCACGACCTCTCGATCTTTCTGCCCGATGGCGCGGAGGATCGCGGGATACGCCTTCTCGCGCAGCTTCAACAACTGAGCGCTGGCGGCTTCGCGCTTGCTGAACTCGGAACTGCCCAGATCGGTGATGGCCGCGCTGATGCGTTTGGCGTCGTCTTCGGAAACTGCGCGTGGCGAACTCGATCTTCCGAATGTCGGCGACGGCGATGAACAGCTTGCCGTGCGGAGTGTCCAGGGCGATTTTTTCATCGCGCAGCTGCAATTTCAGATTACTACCATCCGTGAAAGCGACTTCGACCGCTCCCGGCTCCACGGGCGGCTTGATGTTGTTTGTTGGTGTTTGCGGTTGACCCGGCATGACGGCGGGAGGGGGTTGCGAATGTGCCATCGACAGCGCGGCGACGAGCAGCAGCAGACAGCCAACGAACATGTTGCGGACCCAGCGGCCGGCGCGTGCGGTGAAGATCGTGGACATGGTGGCTCCTCCGTATCTGTGGGAGACGATCGAAGTCGAATCGCTCCCATCATACACGAAGGCAGTGCGCTTTGTCGATCATCCGTTCGCCGAGGCTAGGCGAACCGGCAGCGTGAGCTGCCGGGTGGGCCAAACCACCCGGCAGCTCACGCTGCCGGTTCGCCCAGAGAGGCGTTGGCCGGGATGAGGGCAGGCTCCTCCGTTGCGGACGCGGCGGGCAGAGGCGAGGCGAGGAACGCGCTCTCCCAGCGCGGACGCAAACACCAGAGGACAATGGCGCACAGGCAGGTCATCAAAGCGAAGACGACGAAGCCGGGCGCAAAACTGGCCGTTTCCTGTTTTAGCTTGCCCAGCACGTTGGGCAGCAAGAAACCGCCGATGCCGCCGGCGGCGCCGACGATGCCGGTCAGCACGCCGATCTCGCGCGGGAAGTGCTGCGGCACCAATTGAAACACCGAACCGTTACCCATGCCGAGCAGCCCCATGATGACGAAGAGAAGCACAATCGCCATAGGCAGCGCCGGCAATGTCGTCAGCGCCAACAGAGAGATGCCGGCGGCGCTGTACAGCAACATTAACATGCGGATGCCGCCGAAACGATCGGCGAGATAGCCGCCGACCGGGCGCAGGAACGAGCCGGATACAACGCACAACGTCGTGATGTAACCGGCGTAGATTTCACCGCTCTTCATGTCGAGGGGGAAATACTGGTCTTTGAAGAAGATGGTCAGAAAGCTGGCCAAGCCGACGAAGCCGCCGAAAGTGATGGCGTAGAGTAGACAGAACCACCACGTATCGGCGTAGCCGAGGACGACGCCGTAATCGCGCAGGGACTTGGGCGGCGGTTGATTCGGACTGTCCTTTGCCAAAAGGGCGAAGACGCATAGCGTCAGGAGCAACGGAATCAGGGCCACGCCGAAGACGGCGTGCCAGCCGAGCGCACGGGCCAAGACGGGGCCGAAGAAAGTGGCCAGGGCGGTGCCGCTGTTGCCGGCGCCGGCGATGCCCATTGCCAAGCCTTGATAGCGCGGCGGATACCATCGGCTGGCCAACGGCAGCGCCGCCGCGAAACTCGCGCCGGCCACGCCGAGCAGCAGACCGACCAGCAAAATCTCGGAGAAATTGTTAGCCCACAACCAACCAAGCAGCAGCGGAATCGCCGTCAACGTCATGCCCAGCAGGGCCGTCCGCCGCGCGCCGATGTGATCGGTGAGCAATCCCAGCACCAGCCGCAACAGCGAACCGCCCAGAAGAGGAACGGCCACCAGGAAGCCCTTCTTGGCGGCATCGGCCACCGGATCGAAGCCGAGTTGCGCCGAGATGCTCACGCCCAGCGAGCCGATCAGCACCCAAACCATGAAGCTGACATCGAAGTACAAAAAGGCGCAGATCAAGGTCGGCAAATGACCGGCGCGGCGAAACTCACGCAGATTCATCGAGATGCTCCAGGGACGCGAGAGGGCCGTTCCAGACGATTGAGGCAACGCAGCAAGCCGAAGTTCATCAGGGCGCAAACGACGCTGGCGGCGGCGGCGGGCCACAGCACCGAATCATCGCCGCCCAGCCAGGCGTTGGTCGTCGCCGTCAACAGCCACACTTGCAACAGCACGGCGAACAGGACGAGGCACAAAACGCCCTGCAAAATGGTCGTCATCTGTTCGCGGGTCAGCGTACGGTTCATGCGTGGTTGACCTCCACTGCGACGGCGTAGACGACGCCGTTGCGGTTTTCCAAGGTGATGCGCGGCAAGGGTCGGCGCGGTGGGCCGGAAAGCGGCCGGCCGCTGTCGAGTGCGAAATAACCCTTATGACAGGGACAAAGGAGACAATTGCGTTCCACCTCCGGCGTCACGGCGCAGCCGAGATGTGTGCATTTCTGGCTGAACGCCAACAGTGTCTTTTCGTCGGGACGCAGCAGCAAACAAGGATCGTGTCCTTCGGGATAAGCGAAAGACAGCACGCCGCCGATGGGGATGTCGGCCAATGCGGCGACGGCCTTGACGGGCGGCCGGCCGCGCCGGCGATGGAACCAATTCACGACGCCGATGCCGAGTTGCACCAGGGCGAACGGCAAGCTGGTCAGCACCAGAAAGCGCGTGAAATCGCGGCGGGCGACGTAGTGATCCTGCGGCCAATCGATGGGGAAGTCCTGGCGCCAGGCCGGTTGCTCGCTCGACGGCAAGCCGCCGGGAGCGACCGTGCCTTTGTTTGCTATCTCGCTCATTCACGTCCCCTCTTCCTGCTCGAACAGGCTCGCATCCATGAGATCCAGTGGAAAAACCTTATCCTCGGTCGTCTCGTGCAGACACGCTGTCACGTCGATGCGGGGAGGTTGGCCGTTGCGCGGCGCCA
The DNA here is from genome assembly GCA_963835245.1 of uncultured Planctomycetota bacterium. GTDB lineage: Bacteria > Planctomycetota > Planctomycetia > Gemmatales > Gemmataceae > JAJPHU01. The sequence continues at coordinate 1,446,223 of CAWIEZ010000004.1, read as the reverse complement.
TCATGTTGACTTTCGTGGTGATGGTCTGCTCGCCGAATTGGAAACGGTTGGTCGGCGTCGAGCGCGGCCGCTGCCGCTCGACCTCCTCTCGCGTACCGAAAAACAACGCGCCGCTCGGACAAACTGAGGCGCACATTGGCTTTTTGCCGATGGAAGTGCGGTCGTAGCACATATCGCACTTCATCATCAGGTCGAGATCGCTGTCCATCTTGGGCACGCCGAACGGGCAGGCGAGAACACAGTTGTTGCAGCCCAGACAGCGGGCCTTCAAGGCCGTGCGGACGATACCATCCTCGCCCTTCTTGATGGCGTCGGCGGGACAGACTTCGGCGCAGGTCGGCGAATCGCAGTGCATGCACACCATCGGCATCGTTTGCGTCGAGTAAGCGCGGTCGAGGTATTCCAGATGGATCATCGGCAGACCCTTGTGCGTGTCGCACTCGCTGCACGCCTGCACGCAGGCACGGCAGCCGATGCAGCGCGTCGGATCGATGAAAAAGCCATACTGGTCGGGGATCGGCATTCGTTATCCCATCTGCCTGGCGTTTTGTTGCTGAGCGGGGGGCGTCAGCCCCCCGAGTCTGTCGTCTCTCGGGGGGCTGACACCCCCCGCTCAGGATCATTCGTGTTCCGGCGCGGCTTCCGCCTTCATCGCGCGCACGGCGCATACCTTGAACTCCGGGATCTTCGAGATCGGATCTTGCGCGGCGATCGTCAGCCGATTGATGCTCCGCGCTCCGGCCCAGTGATAGGGCACGAACACGGTATCGGGACGAATCGTCGTCACCACCTGCGCTCGCAGCGTGCAGCAACCGCGGCGCGATTCGAGGGTCGTCCAATCGCCGTCGGCGATGCCGAGTCGATTGGCCAAACGCGGGTGCATTTCGACGCGCGGCTCAGCGTACTGATCGACCAATGGCCCAATGCGGCGCGTCTGCGTGCCGGACAAAAACTGACTGACGACGCGCCCCGTCGTCAAGATGATCGGATAATCGTCGTCGATGTCCTCGGCCGGCGGCGTGTAAGCAGCGACCTGGAAGCGCGCCTTGCCGTCGGCGAAGTAGAACCGGCCGCGCCCTTGAGCGATAGGATTCCACGAATCGGCCTCGAACAAGCGCGGTGTTCCGGGATGGCCCAGCGCGGGACAGGGCCAGAAGACGCCGAACTCCTTCTCGATGCGTTCGTAAGTGATGCCAGCGTAGTCGGCGATGCCGCCCGCCGAAGCGCGGCGCAATTCCGCGAAGATTTCCCGTGGACTCTCGAAAGTGAAGCCTCTCGGACGGTCCAGCGCGCGGGCGATGTCCTGCACGATGCGCCAGTCTTGCCGGGCGTCGCCGGGCGGATCGACGCAGCGATTAATCTTGATGACGCGCCCCTCGATCTGCGTGACGGTTCCCTCGTCTTCCTCTTGCAGCGATCCTGGCAGCACGATGTCGGCATGTTGGGCCGTCTCGTTGAGGAAGAAATCGATGGCGATGTAAAACTCCAGCTTGTCGAGCATGCGGCCGACGAACTGATTGTCCGGCAGCGACACCTTGGGGTTGAAGCAAATGCTCAGCAGGCCGCGCACTTCGCCGCGATCGATTTTGCGGAAAATCTCGTAAGCATCGACGCCGCGGCCGGGCAGTTCGTCCGGCTCGATGCCCCAGACTTCGGCGACGTGTGCGCGATGCTCCGGCTTGTCGATGTCGCGTCCGCCGGGCAGTTGATCGCACTTTTGGCCGTGTTCGCGTCCGCCTTGGCCATTGCCCTGGCCGGTGATGGTGGCATAGCCGCAGCCGGGCCGACCGATGCGGCCGGAAGCGAGAACCATGTTGATGGCGCCCAACACGTTCTGTACGCCATGCGTGTGATGCTCGATACCGCGCGCGTGCAGCAGAAAACTCGTTGTCGCCGTGCCCCACCACTCCGCCGCTTGACGGATCAGCTTTTCAGCGATGCCCGTCGTCTCCGCCGTGCGCCGCGGCGTCCAGGCGCGAACGTGTTCGGCAACCTTGTCGAAACCGAGGGTATGCTTGTCGATGAAATCGCCATCGAGCCAGTCGTTTTCGATCATCAGGTGCAAGATGCCGTTGAACAGCGCGATGTCGCGGCCGGGCTTGACGGGTAGAAACAGATCGCAGGTACGGGCAAGGGGCGTGAGGCGCGGATCGACGACGATGATGCGGGCGCCGTTCTCGCGCGCTTGCCAGACATAATGGGTCGTAATTGGGCGCATTCGGCGATGTTGGCGCCGCTGATCCACACGACCTCGGCGGCGACGATGTCCGACCACGGATTGGCGGCACGATCGATGCCGAAAGCGAGCTTGTTGGCCGCCGCGGCGCTGACCATACACAGCCGGCCGTTGTAGTCGATGTTCGCCGTCTTCAGACACATACGAGCGAACTTGCCCATCAGGTAGGCTTTTTCGTTGGTCAGACTGGCGCCGCTGAGGACGGCGAAGGCGTCGTATCCGTGCGTCGTTTGAATGCGCTGGATCGACTCGGCGACGCGCTCGATGGCGGCAGCATAGGGGAGGGAGCGAAATCCTGCCGGCGCGGACGGATCGCGCTGATAGGCGTGCAGCAGACGGTCGGGGTGCGCGCCTTGCAGATAGCGTTTGACGCCCTTGGGACAGAGCATGCCGCGGTTGAAGGGAAATTCCTCCCACGGCTCGAAACCGACGACGCGATTGCCATTGACTTTAAGTTGAATGCCGCACTGTTGGCCGCAGAAACAGCAGTGCGTTTTGACGAGACGATCCGTCTCCGTGCCGGTCGGGTGGTCGTCGATGGCGTAGGCGCGGTGCGGACCGAACCGATCGATGATGTCCAGGGTTGGGGCGGGTTGTGTGGCCATACTCATCGGTTCTCATGCACCTACGGAGTGATCTTGTCCGGTTAGCGACGCTTCGCAGAAGCGTCTGCCGCGACGCTTCTGCGAAGCGTCGCTAACCGAGCATCCCAGCGCCGCATGCGCCAAACAAACCAAAGCGCGACGACAAGCGGGGCAAATCCATTGGTAATGCGGCACCGGCCCATCGTCGATTTCGTAGCGATAGCCCAAATCCCGTTCGACGGCGATGAGATCCTCGACGTGCATGCGCGAAGCGAAAGCCGCATGGCAGCGGCGGCAATGAGCCTGTTCGCCGTCGCGGCCGGCGTCCTTGTAGGCGGCAACGGCTAAGTGCGCCGGACGCATGAAAATATGAAATAACTTGCCGAACGGCAACCACAACAGGGTGAAGATCACCGTCGCCGCATGCAGGATGGCCAGGAAATCGTAGGCGTAGCCGTGCATCCAAGTGTAACTGACCGTCAGCAACAGGCCGGTGACGCTGATGGCGAACAACAAGAGCAGCGGCAGAAAATCCTCGCCGAACTGCTGCAATGCAGCCGCGCCGCGATCGCGCAGCCGACGGCGCAGTGCCAGCACGACGCCGGCAATCACCAAGAATGAGGACCAAACGAGACCGTGAAAGACGACAAAGCCGAACAGCGAGGCAATGGCGAACTCGCCCGCCGCCACTCCGAAGACGTGGACACGATAGCGCGTCAGGTCGCCCGGCGCCGTCTCGAAGTGGACCCAGCCGAAGACGAGCGGAAAGGTGATGGCGACGGCGCTGACGCAGCCCCACATGATGCAGCCGTGTGCAAGGCCGCGCAGCCGGCCACGCCGCCATATGAAACGATTGGCGGCGAAATCCACGACCACACGCCGGAACAAGCGAAGTCCGTGGCGGCTCAATCCACCGCGCTGGAGCAACAGCTGCCCGCCGCGCTTCCAGTACAGCGCTGTCGGCGGACGTTGCAGCCACATCGCCCAACGATAAGCGACGCCGAAGGCGGCGAACAGCGTGGCGAATGTGTAGCAGAGCAGAGCGGCATCGAAGCGAGCCAAATTGCGCGATCCCAGGACGATCAGCGCGGCCAGCACCAGAGCGGCCAACAGCCCCCATCGCGTCGCTTTTCGTCGTTCCGCATTCATTCGCACACTCTCCGACTCACGAGAAGGCAGCCAAAGCGCAAGGCGAACGTCCCCCGATTGCACGGCGTCAACGGGGGTATTCGCACGGGCGCTCGGTTCGGTTCGTGAGGTCTGTTCCGCGAACGTCTGACTCGTGGAAGCATGCTCGCCCTTAGGAGCCGTCCTCGGGGCAAGAGGATGTTCTGTTCATAGCACGTTCAATGCCGATTCCGAACAGTTGCATGAAAATGTCCACAATCTTATGCAGGGCAAGACGATAGGACATGGCATCTTGGCGGCCGACGCCGCGGCGTTGCCTGCGTTGCTTGCTTGTTATGCAAGCTCTGTAATCAAGGCGGGCACTCCTCCGTAAGACTGTTCCTCTCTTCCTCCACCCAAGGGCGAAAGCACTTCTTGGCGTGGAAAAAGTCGCCGCCTTTCTTCCGCGCGTTGTCGGTCCCCCAATCGATCTCTTTGGGGCGCTTGGCGAGCAGAGGGATGTGTTTGGAGCAGTGAATGTACGCCTCGACGACTTCGACAACGACCCACAGTTCCGTCTGCCGTCCGTCCGCCGAAACGTCCGGCGGCAAGCGGCAGTCGCGCCGCAGTTCCTCATGCGAGCGGATGCTCGCCTTGCCGTTGACGTGCAGGCCAATGCCGTGACGGAAGAAATCGACGATCAACAGCGCGACGTGCGGGTTCTCGAAGATGTTGCCGAGGCTGGCATACACGCCGTTGCCGCGGTACTCGGGGTAAAGCAGAGTGCGCTCGTCGAGGACGTGTAGGAAGCCCTTTTCGCCGGCGCGGAAGGAGCAATCGCACTCCCCTTTGCCGTCCGCGGTGGCGAGAAAGAACATCTCTTGCTCGCCGAGAAATTCGCGCATATGCGGATTGAGATGGTCGAGCATCTGCTTCTGATAGAAGGATCGCGCCCGCGAGAAGGAGCCATGCTGAATCTGAAAAAAATGTTCTCCCAGACTGCCGGGCAACGGATGTGAGGCCATGACATGCTCCTGTTCCGATCCGAAGGTGTCTTCCAAACTCCTCTCTATACTGTCACGACTCGGCCCGGTAGATGGGAAATATGTTGAAGTGGGATTTGCAATCGACTGGGCATCCTCTTCGTTTAGCCGCGACCCGCAGGGGAGCGCGGGATTGCTGCCGCGCTCCCCTGCGGGTCGCGGCTAAACGAAGAATTTACCTCCCCCTCTTGTGCGGTCCCGTCTCCAGCACCGGCACGATGTCGAGCAAATCGCGCACGACATCGAGCGCCTGCTTGCCTTCGACCTCGGCTTCGGGTCGCACGATTAAGCGATGGCCGAGTACGCCCGGCGCGACGGCCTGCACGTCTTCGTGCGTGAAGTAATAGCGGCCATCCAGCAAGGCGCGGCGCGGGCGCAGCGGAGCAGACACAGCGCGGCGCGCGGACTGGCGCCGAGAGACAAATCGGGATGATTGCGGCTGGCGCCGGCCAGATCGACGATGTATTCCAGCAGCGTATCCTCGCCATGCACGTTGGCCACCTGCCACTGAATGTCGAGAATCTGCTCCGCCGTGAAAAGCTGCTCCGCCGGCGCCACCGCATGACTGTGCAAACGCAGCATGGCCATCTCGTCGAGGCGCTGCGGATAGCCCATATCGACGCGCAGCAGAAAGCGATCGAGCTGCGCTTCCGGCAAACGGTAGACGCCTTCGTGTTCGATGGGGTTTTGCGTGGCCAGCACCATGAACGGCTGCGGCAACGTCAGCGTCACGCCCTCGATGGTGACCTGATTTTCCTGCATCGCTTCCAACAGCGCCGATTGCGTTTTCGCCGGTGCGCGATTGACTTCGTCGGCCAGCAGCACTTGGCAAAAGAGCGGACCTTTGCGCAGCACGAACTCGTTCTGATTGCGGTCGAAGATGTAGGTGCCGGTCACGTCGGAGGGCAGTAAATCGGGGGTGAACTGCAAGCGCTGGTACTGCGTGCCGAGAACGTGGGCGAAGGTTTTCGATAGCGTCGTCTTGGCGACGCCGGGCACGCCTTCGAGCAGAACGTGCCCGCCGGCCAATAGGGCGATGAGGAACTGATGCGTCACCTCGGACATGCCGACGACGATCTTGCCGATCTCCGCGATGACCCGTTCGCGCAGTTCGCGCATGCGCGGCGCCAGTTCGCGCAGCGCCTCGGCGTTCGGGGTGCTGTTCATCAGGGGATCGCCCGCCATGCCGTGAGCCTCAACACACAATCACGTCAATCGAATCGTCCCGTTCGTCAGGGCAGTTTTCAATTCGTCCAATTCGCGCAGCCAATACCGGAGGGCGGCAGGAGGAATAGGCTTCGGCGCATCGCCGCGCGCCAGCCGCCATAAGCGCGCCACGCGCCGGCCGGCGCGCCAGCGCTGCCAACCGCTGCCGTGCCTCACTTGCACACGCGGCGCGGCGCCTGTCAACGGCACGCCAAGCGATACGAAGCATTCGCGCGCTAGACGATGGGCCGTCTCCCAGACGTTGCCCGAACGCCGTATCGATTGCCGGCGCTGTTCGAGTAGCGACATCGTCGGTTCGTGTTGGCTGACCACATCGGCCAGCAAAGGGATCGACGTTTCCTGTCGATGGCGGCTCCGCCAGAGGAAGCGATAGCCCAAAAGAAGCACTGCCGCCAGCGTGAGCAGGTATAAGGCAATGCGGGCGGTGCGCGGGCGTCCGCCGCTCAGTTCGTCCATCCCCTCCAGGAGCTTGCGATTGAAAAAATCGCTGTCTTCCAGGTTGGCGATGGTTTTATCGAAGGCGGCGACGATGGCCGGCTCCGAAGCCAGCGATGGCTTCAGCGGCACCCTTTGCAGAGGTACTTCCAGATCGGTGCGGATGCGGCCGTCGTCCCAGAACAGCACTTTCTTCCGCTGGCCGGTCAGTTGTTGAAGCGCCTGGGGATCGCGCATGGCCTGAAGTGCTTCGGTCGGCGTCGAGACGCCGCCGCGCAGCCAGTGCAAACAGTTGGCGGCGAACTCCAGATTGCCGTTGTCGCGCGGTAGGATCATGCGATTGATGAAAATACTGTGGTCGGCCAATACGAGTACACGGCCCTTGCCCCGTGTGCCGCCGACGGCGAAAAGCGACCCCTCCGCCACACTACTATCGGGGAGAGAGTCCTCAGAGATCGTGTCCTTCGGCAGTCGAGCCAGTCGATGGATCCCCCCGGCAGCCACCAGCCGCGCACTTTCAGCCGTGAGGGGGCGTTGGTGGCGACACGCAGATCCGGCCGATCGGGACGGGGGTTGCGGAACAGAGCCGGTCCGCTCCCCACGCCGACGGCAGCAGCCAACACGCCGAGAACCGTCGCCGATCCTTTCCCAGTTGTCGCATCCGCGATCGGTTGCACGAAAGGACAGTCTCGAGAACCATCGTAGAGATCCGCCGCGTTCGAGTTGAGACAGATCAGCGTTTCGTCCGTCACTTGCACGCCGGCCAGTTGGTTCAGTATCTCGCCAGCCTGCTCTTTGGTCTCCATATCGGTGGCGATCAGCACCGCCCCGCCCCGCTCTACGAACGCACGCAATCCTTGAAAAAGCGACAAACCGCGAGGATTGCCGAACATGATGAACAGCGATTCGCTAGGATTTTCCTCAAGTTCGGCAAAGGTGGGCAGCGGCTGAAAGCGCAATTCAAACAGCAGGCGGCGGAAAGCGTCCGTGCGCTGGCCATAAGGCGCGGTATCGGCCGCGCCGGAGTCGGCGGCGCAGGGCGAGATGAAGATCAATGCGGAATGCAGAATGCAGAATGCAGAATAGAAGACATATCTCCACATTCTGCATTCTGCATTCTGCTTTCTGCACTCTCTCTGTGTCATACGGCTGTCACTCCAGCGAGAAGACAGAGAGCCTGCCGAGCGTCGCTCAATTCTCCCTCGGAAAGCGATTCGTCGGCGGGAGCGTAGCGGGCTTGTTCGTACAGCCAGGCCAATGTCTCGACGGCCTGACGCCGCGACGAATTGCCGCTGTCCTGCTCGGCGAGACGCTCGGCCAACTCACGATGATGACAGGTGCCGGCGGTGGGACCGAGACAGAGCAGAGCCAAATACTCGAAGGCTCGTATTATGTCTTGCCGGGTCGAGACGCTGTCCGGCCATACCGGCCAAGAACCAAGACGCCATGTCTCCTTCTCGGAAGCAGCCGGCGATTTCGCGGTCCATTTGCACAAGAACACCACAAGAACGCCGAGCATCAGCACGCAAAGTATAGCCGGCATCCAGCCGCTGGCATCCTCGACAGCCGAAGAAGAATCGCCAAAACTCGGCAGCGAAGGCGGCTGTGCCTCGTCGAAGAGCGAACCCACTCCCTCCCAGATACCGCGCCGGTCGGGGAGAAAATCACTCAACTTCGGCAGATAATTCGATAGTCCTGCCGCCTGCTCGGCGAGATTCCCTCCGGAAAGATCGGCCTGTTTCATGGCGCGCAACCATTCATTCACCGGAGCGCCTTCGTCGTTGCCGCCCAGCTTGACGAGAGCCTCGAGCGCCTCGTCGCTCACTTCGTCGAGATGATCCATTAGCCATTGGGTGGTTTTCTCCTCCATGCGGTCCAACAACGATTGATGCGGCATGGCCGCCGATGGAAAAGATGGCGCGGCAGCGGACGAAGGGGGAGTGGTCGGAGCCGGAAGCGCCAGCGAGGGAGACTTCCCCGTCGCGGATGCTTCCGACTCGGACGGCGGTTTGTTCGCGGTCTGTTCGGCCAAGCGGCGGAAGAGGTTGTCGAGTTTCCCTTGATCCAATTTTTGGCCCGACGACGCTTGCTGGAGCAACTGACGCAAGTTATGATCCTGGGCCAACTCCTTGCCGTTGAGCATGTTCTTCTGGATTTGTTGCAATTGCTCCGATGAAAAATGCTGCTTGATGATGTTCTTAACGAACTGGGGATTACTGAGCAGTCCCTGAACCTGATCTTGCAATTGATGCAGTTCGCGCAACTCGCGCAAGCGCTCGGCCATCATTTCCTGAGCGTCGTTCAAATCAAATCTGTTCGGCAAGTTGTGATGCGATTGTTTGGACGGCCCGTTTGCTCTTCGTTGCACGCCGGACGGCATAATCTGCGCTGCCGCCCTCTGGGGGACAACCGCGACGGAAATGCTCAGGAGCAACCACGGCCAGCATCGGTTGTTCATGAGGCTCGCTCCATGCGGCAGAGAGATGATCGCGGGAGAGTGTACCTTTGCGGAGAGATTCGGCATCCCATCAAACCTTTTGCATTTTAGAGTGGTCGTGAGGGGATTGCAAGCAAGAGGCGAGCGGGGTCGCGTCAGCGCCCCGAGAACGAACACTCGGGGCGCTGACGCGACCCCGCTCGCCTTTACCTTCTTGGCCGGCTACGGTAGGCTAACAGCGTTTCCCCGGCGCGGGGCCGAGGGCGGATGCAAACACGGACGAAGGACGGCATGGCAGAGCAGTACATCTACACCATCGAGAATCTCACCAAAGCCTACGGCAAGCGCGAGGTACTCAAGAATATCTGGCTGGCGTTCTATCCCGGCGCCAAGATCGGCGTCATCGGCGGCAACGGTGCCGGCAAAAGCAGCTTGCTGCGCGTCATGGCCCAGGAAGAAAAGGACTTTCTCGGCACCGCTCGGTTGACGCCTGGTTTCAGCGTCGGCTTCGTGCCGCAGGAGCCGCGCCTCGACGAAACCACCGACGTGCGCGGCAACCTCGAACAAGCCGTCGCGCCAGTTCGCGCTCTGCTCCAGCGCAGCGAAGAACTCGGCATGAAGTTCGGCGAAGTCCTTGCCGACGACGAGATGGAGAAAGTGCAAGCCGAGTTCGATCGCGTGCAAGACGCCATCACCGCCGTCAACGGTTGGGAACTGGATCGCCAGTTGGAAATCGCCAGGGACGCCATGCGTCTGCCGCCCGGCGATGCGCCGCCGCACACGCTGTCCGGCGGCGAACGGCGGCGCGTCGCCCTGTGCAAAGTGTTGCTCCAGAAGCCCGATTTGCTGCTTTTGGATGAGCCGACCAATCATCTCGACGCCGAATCGGTGGCCTGGTTGGAGCGTCATTTGCAAGAATATCATGGCACCGTCGTCGCCGTGACGCACGACCGCTATTTTCTCGACAACGTGGCGCAGTGGATTCTCGAGCTCGATCGCGGCCAGGGCATTCCGTGGAAGGGCAATTACTCGTCGTGGCTCGATCAGAAGCAAGCGCGTTTGGCCAAGGAGGAGCGGCAGGAATCGGCTCGCCGCAAAGCACTGAACCGCGAATTGGAATGGGCGAAGATGGCGCCGCGCGCCCGCGTCGCCAAGAGCAAGGCACGCTTGAGCGCTTATGAAAAATTGGCTGCGCAGGAATACGAAGAACGAGAAGACGAATTGGTCTTGCAGATTCCGCCGGGGCCGCACCTCGGCGATGTCGTGGTGCGCGCCGAGAATGTCCGCAAAGGTTACGGCGATAATCTGCTGATGGAGGACATGAATTTCGACCTGCCGCGCGGCGGCATCGTTGGCGTCATTGGACCCAACGGCGCCGGCAAGACGACGCTGTTTCGCATGATCGTCGGTCAGGAGAAGCCCGACGGCGGCGCGCTGCGCGTCGGTGAAACGGTGGTGCCGGCCTACGTCGATCAGAACCGCGATACGCTCGACGACAGCAAGACCGTGTTCGAGGAGATCACCGGCGGCGTCGATCACTTGATGCTCGGCAAACGCCGCGTCGCCTCGCGCGGCTATGTTTCCCGTTTCAATTTCAAGGGACCGGACCAACAGCGCAAGGTGGGCGAACTATCCGGCGGCGAGCGCAATCGCGTCCACTTGGCCAAGCTGTTGCGCCGCGGCGGCAATCTCCTGCTGCTCGACGAACCGACCAATGATCTCGACGTGGACACGCTGCGAGCGCTGGAGGAAGCATTGTTAAACTTCGGCGGCTGCGCCGTCGTCATCAGCCACGACCGATGGTTTTTGGATCGTATTGCCACCCACGTACTCGCTTTTGAGAGCGACAGCAAAACGGTGTGGTGCGAGGGCAACTATCAGACTTATGAAGCGCAACGGCGGCAGCGCTTGGGACAAGAAGCCGATCAACCGCATCGTATCCGCTATAAAAAGCTGCACCAGTAAAAGGAGCCGCAGATGACCCCGGCCCTGACGTCTCCCAGCGTCAACATGGACCCTGCCATTGCCAATTTGGAAACCGTGGCAGAACTGTTGGAACGATTGGGTGGCATTCCGGCGTATCGAGTGCGTTGGAAGCCCTATCCCGGCACCGCGACCGAGCAAGACGTGATCGCGGCGGAGGCCGCGTTGGAGAAACGGCTGTGCGAATTGATCGATGGCACGCTGGTGGAGAAAGCCGTGGGACAATATGAATCGCGGGTAGCTCATCTGATCGGTCACTTCATGGAAGATTATTTGGAACAGCACGATCTGGGCATCTGCTACGGTGCCGATGCCATGCTGCGGATCGTGCCAGGCCGGGTGCGTCTACCGGATGTCTCCTTTGTGTCCTGGGGTAAATTGCCCAACCGCGAACTTCCTGCCGAGCCGATCGCCAATCTGGTTCCCGATCTCGCCGTGGAAGTGCTTAGCGAGAGCAATACACGGCGCGAGATGGAAAACAAACGCCGCGAGTATTTCCAAGGCGGCGCGCGGCTAGTCTGGGAAATCTATCCGAAGACACAAGCCGCCCGCGTGTACACTAGCCCCGATTCGTTCCAGGAAATCGGCCCGGATGGCGTCCTGGACGGCAGCGACCTGCTGCCCGGTTTCGCTCTTCCCTTGCAGCGACTCTTCGCCCGCGCCGGCCGGCAGCGCGGCGCTTGAAGCTCGGAGACGCGCACTTATGATGGAACTCGTCGAAGTCACCAAAGTCTACAACACCGGCCGGACGCCCGTGCATGCGGTGCGCGGCGTCAGCCTCACCATCGCTGCCGGCGAGTTTGTCTCCATTATGGGACCAAGCGGCTCCGGTAAGTCCACTTTGATGCACCTTCTCGGCGCTCTCGACACGCCGACCAGCGGACGAGCGTTGTTCCAAGGCCGCGATCTCCATGCGCTATCCGACCGCGAACGCTCGCGCTTTCGACGAACGAAGATCGGTTTTGTCTTTCAATTTTTCAACCTGCTGCCCACGTTGACGGCGGCGGAGAACGTGGCGCTGCCGTTGTTCCTCGATGGCCAGCCGCGCGGCCGAGCGCTGAAGCAGGCGCTGGCCTCGCTGGAGAGCGTCGGTCTGGGGCCGCGGGCCGAGCATCATCCGGAGGAGATGTCCGGCGGCGAAATGCAGCGTGTGGCCGTCGCTCGCGCGCTGGTGCTGGAGCCGGAAGCGGTGCTGTGCGATGAGCCGACCGGCAATCTCGATTCGGCCAACAGCCGCGAGATACTCCATTTGCTGCGCAGCTTGCCGGAAACCGGACGACGCAGCGTCGTCATGGTGACGCACGATCCGCAGGCCGCCGCCTACGCCGATCGTCTCATCCACATCCGCGATGGACTCCTCGCCGGTATCGACGAACGGTCGGGCAACGGGCCAACCGATCCGTTTAGCCGCGAGCCGCAGGCGAGCGCGGCGGCAAACCCGCGCTCGCCCGCGGCTCGCGGCTAAACAATGGGACAATCCTCATGCTGACACTGCACCGCAGTTTGAGTGTTGGTTATCTGCGCCTGCATCCGACGCGCGCCGTGCTGATCGTGTTGAGCATCGCGCTAGGCGTGGCGACGCTGGTGGCCACGCGCATGCTCAATCAGAGCATCAACCAAGAAGCGCCCGAAGCCGTCAATCCGATGGCCAAGATCGCCGACCTCGTCGTCATGAACGCGCAGACCGGTGTGCCGCGCACTCTGGCTGAGGAAATCCGCAAGGCTCACATCCCCGGAGTGCGCGACGCCGAGCCGATTGTTCTGGGCCGCATCACCCTGCCGCAACTCGACAAGAACGGCCGATCCGTTTGGTTGTTCGGACTCGACTGGACCAGCCGCGCCCGCGACGCCGGACAGCTAGACAAGGGCAACGACGAGGGGCTTGAAATTCACTGGATTTACAATCCGTCCGAAGCGGCTGGTGCCTCGCGCTTGGTCTGGGATCGGCTGCGCGGACGCATTCCCGTCTTGGCCGGCGACAAGCTCGCTCAAGCGCTGAAAGAAAAACTGCCCGGCGACAATGCGGCGTTTGCGGCCATCGCCTCCAGCAAACAGAGCAAGCTAACGCTGCTGGGCACCGTCCACTTCAAGAAGCTGACCGCCCTGGGCGACGGCAATTTCCTCGTCATGGATGTCGGCGATGCTGCCGGATTGATCTTTCCGCAGCGCAAAGAGAACGTCAGTCAAATCAATATCGGCGTCGAGGCGGGGGCGGATCGTCGGCAGGTGCGCGAGCGTCTGAAAGATGCACGTCGGCGACCGGGCCGAGGTGCGCACTCTGGAATCGAATTACGAAACGGTGCGCGACGTGACGGCGGGATTGGAATTGGGTTTCGACATCGGCGGAGCGATGGCGCTGGTGGTCGGTCTGTTTCTGGTTTACAACGTGTTGTCGGTCAGCGTGGCGGAACGGCGGCACGACATCGGCATTATGCGTTCGGTGGGGGCGACGCGCGGCCAAGTGGCCGGGCTGTTTCTCGGCGAAGCGGCGCTGCTGGGACTGGTCGGTTCCGCGCTCGGTTTACCGTTGGGCTGGGGACTGGGCTGGCTGACGCTGCGGCCGTTGCTGGGCTTTCTCAACGACGTGGCCTTCTCCGATGAGCGATGCCACTCTGCAAGTGGCGCCGTCCCTGTGGGGCATGGCTTTGTTGGCCGGCGTCGGCACGGCCATGCTGGCGGCACTGGTTCCCGCCTTGCAGGCTGCCTCCGAGGAACCGGCCGCCGCCGTTCGCCGCGTACCGCAAACGAGCCGCTTCCATCATCGCATTCTGCACATTTCGGCTCTCGCTATTCTTATTCTCGTTGGCGTTGCCTCCGTCGCCTGGCGCGATCATTTGCCGCGCCGTGCCGGCGTGTTCGCCGGGGCCGTGCTGCTGTTCGTCGCTGCTCTGGCACTGATCCCGTTGGCCACGGAGTTGCTGGGTCGCTTGCTGCGGCCGTTGGTGCGATCCTTTCTCGCCTGGAGGGCCGGCTCGCCGCCGACAATCTGGTGCGCAGTCCCGGACGCACCGGCATCGTCATCGCCGCCCTCGCCGCCACCGCCGGACTCGTCTTCGGTCTGTCCGGCTTCATCCACAGCACTAAGCAAACCGTTTATTCACTGGCTCGACGACCGCGTCGCCGCCGATCTGTTTCGTCACCTGCGGCGGCTCCATCGATGCGGCCAGTCTGACGCAACCGATGGACGCCCATCTGCTCGACAAGCTGAGGTCGCTGCCGGAGGTAGAGGCGGCCGTCGGCGTGCGTTTCCACTTCCTCGATTTCCGCGAACGCCTCATCATCATGTTGGCCGTGGATACCAACGCCTTCGCCGCCGACAGTTCGCGCTCCATCGCGCGCAATCTCGGCAAGTATCCGCGTCTGCGCGAGGGCGGCACGGTTCTCGTTTCCGAGAACTTCGCCGCTCTGTACGGCGTCCATCCCGGCGATCACATCGCCGTGCGCGGCCGCGATGGCCTGTTGACGCTGGAAGTGATCGGCACCATGGTCGATTACACCTGGAACCGCGGCACTATCCTCGTCGATCGCGCCTGGTACCGCAAGGTATTCGGCGACGATTTAGTGGACATTTGGGATGTTTATTTGCGTCCGGACGCCAATCCGGCTGCCGGTCGCGCAACGAGATTCTGACAAAGTGGGGCCGGCAAGAAGCGCTGTACGGAGCGACGCGCGACGACATGCACAAGAGCATCGAGAAGGGCATCGATCGCGTTTATCTGCTGGGCTACGCGCAGTTTTTCATCGTCGGTTTGGTGACGCTGCTGGGCGTGGTCAGTGCCTTGTTCATTTCGGTGTTGCAGCGCCGCCGCGAGTTGGGACTGCTGCGGGCCGTGGGCGCATCACGCGGCCAAATACTCGGCACCGTTCTCGCTGAGGCGGCGCTTGATGGGACTATTCGGAGCGCTTATCGGCTTCATCGTCGGTCTGTTCGTCGAGTGGTACACGATTCGTCTGATTCTGCTCGATGAGGCCGGCTTCGTCTTTCCCATGCTGGTGCATTGGAATTCTTCCGCCGTCGTCTTCGTGCTGTCGGTGGTGCTGGCCGCGCTAGTGGGCTTATGGCCGGCGTACCATGCCACACGGCTGCGCATCGCCGATGCCATCGCTTACGAATGAGTCGCCGACAGATTCTCTTGAGCGCCAGCGAAAGGCAGCGTACACTTAAAAGAGATGGAGAGAACGATACTCTCGCCGGTTGAATGGGTTCAAATTACTAGCTCGGAGCGCCAGCGACGGGATAATCCCGTCGCTGGCGCTCCGAGCTAGTAATGGATTTGCTTGCTCACCGCATCCGCTGAAATCAAGAGACATTCCATGAGGAACCATCCGCGTTTCCTTCTCGCGCTGCTGCTCGGTCTGACGGTGCGGACGCCGCTCTGCGCCGAGAGCCGGCCGCCGGCGCTGGACAAACCGTTGCCGGAAAACGTCCAAGATCTCCGCGCCATCCAGGATCGCGTCAAAAAAGTGGCGGCCAAGGTTATGCCGTGCGTGGTCGGTATCCGCATCGGCTACGCCGCCGGCAGCGGCGTCCTTATCAAGGACGGCTACGTGCTGACCGCCGGACACATCAGCGGCGATCCCGACCGCGACGTAGCGGTGATCCTGCCGGACGGCCGGCGCGTCAAGGGCAAGACGCTCGGCTCCAACGTCGCTCTCGATAGTGGTCTGATCCGCATCACTGACAAGGGCGATTGGCCGTTCGTCGAGATGGGCGACGACTCAAAGTTGAAGGAAGGCGCCTGGTGCCTGGCGCTAGGCCATCCCGAAGGTTATCGGCGCGGGCCGTACTCCCGTTCTCCGTCTGGGCCGCGTGCTGGAGCGCAAACGATAAATTGATCCGCACCGATTGCGCTCTGGTCGGCGGCGACTCCGGCGGCCCGCTGTTCGATCTTGACGGCAAAGTCATCGGCATCCACAGCCGTATCGGCGATCGCATGACCATCAACCTCCACGTTCCCGTAGACACCTATCGCGCCACCTGGAACCGTTTGGCCAAGGGCGAAGTATGGGGCGGCAAGAAGCGCGGACCGTATATCGGCGTGCAACTCAACGAAGACGACCGCGAATGCCGGATCGTTAAAGTGGATAAAGGTTCGCCGGCGGAGAAGGCCGGACTGCAAGCCGATGACGTGGTCGTCCGCTTCGGCAAGGATCCCGTCGAGGATTTGGAGGATCTGCTAACCCTGATCGCCAAGCACAAGCCAGGTGACGAAGTGCCAATCCGCGTGCGCCGCGGCAAGGAAATCCTCAACCTCAAAGTAGTCATTGGTAGACATCCGGCCTGACAGAGCGACAATCGTAGGGTGGGTCGAGCGGAGCGAGACCCACCGGGCGAGCATGGTGGGTCTCGCTCCGCTCGACCCACCCTACAAGCTCATCGAGGAGAACTCATTCATGACACGTCTGGCAATGGTTCGCTCTTGGTGGATGCTTCGCGGTCTGTCGCTTCTGACGGCCGGTACGCTCCTGTTCGGCGCGACGACGGCTTACGGGCAGCGCACCCGCCGCGCCAGCGATGTGCCAACGAAAACCAGTCCGCGTTTCCTGGCCGCCTTCCGCAATGTCGTCGCCAATGCATCGCGCTCCACGGTGCGCGTGTGGTGCGATAACGAGGTGGCGGCCTACGGCGCCATCGTCGGCGCGGACGGCTGGATTATTACCAAAGCCAGCGAGTTGAAGGGCGCGATCGTTTGTGAACCGATCGACGGCCTCGAATATCCGGCGCGAATCATCGGCGTTTCGGAGCCTTACGACTTGGCGATGCTGAAAATCGAGGCGACGGGTCTACAGCCGGTCCAATGGCGCGACAGCAAGGAAGATGCGGTCGGCAGTTGGGTGGCGACGCCGGGCCTCAATCGCGATCCGGCGGCCGTCGGCGTGCTAAGCGTGGCGGCGCGGAAGATCACCGGCATGGAACTGGCGCGGCGCAGCAATAGCGGCGGTTTTCTCGGCATCCGTATCGAACCCATCAAGGAGGGCGTCAAGATCCGCGAGGTCATCCCCGGCGGCGCCGCCGAACGAGCGGGATTCGAGGAAGACGACATCATCGTCGCCGTCGGCAAAAAGACTATTACCGATCCCGAATCGCTCTTCAAAGCCTTGCAGCGCACCAAACCCAAGGAGCAGGTGATTGTGCGCGTCAAGCGCGGCAGCGAGGAAGTGGAATTGAAGCCGAAGCTCGGCCCTCGTCCGATGGACCGCTCCGATTTTCAGAACCAGCTGGGCGGTAAACTGAGCAATCACCGCACCGGCTTTCCGGTGGTCTTGCAGCACGATACGATCTTGCGTCCCGAAGATTGCGGCGGGCCGCTGGTCGATCTGGACGGCAAGGTTATCGGCATCAACATCGCGCGGGCCGGCCGTACTGAGACGCTGGCCATTCCCGCCGAAGCCATCAAACCGTTGTTGGACGATCTGAAATCGGGGAAACTCGCGCCGCCGAAGTGATACCGTTGCGTTGTTTAGCCGCGACCCGAAGGGGAGCGCGGCAACCATGCGCTCCCCTTCGGGTCGCGGCTAAACGCATGAAATGGCGAGACGCGCCATGTCCGCTTGGCCCTCTCTGTTTCGCAAACCGGACGCCCTTGGCGCGGCGGATGCGTTGATCGATTGGTTTGATCGCATTGCCGCACAGCTACTCATCGGCTCACGTCTGTTGGTAGGTCGCCAGCCCCATCGACTGGTCGAGATCGAGATTTACTACTGGTCGAAAGCGCACCCCGATCCTTTCACGCACCGCGATCCCATCCAGTTCCACATCGGCCATTGGTATTTCCACCGCACGCACGGCGTCTATCGGGGCGGCAGTTTCAAGGGATTGGATTTGACCTTCGGCGACGGCGATACGTCCGGCGGCATCCTGATCCGCGGCCTGGAGACGCCGGACGGCAAGCTGATCGACGGTCCTTCGCTGTGCGTCGATCATTTGCTCGACGCGACAGGGACGGCGACGGTCGCCGAGCTGGCTCGCGCCATCGACAAGCGACTCGCCTGGGAACGAGGAAATCCGCTCTTTTTGAAAAAATACGATACAAAAGACATGCAACCGTGGCTTCGCTCGCCGCGCGTGGGTCTGTCGCTGAAACGAATCGCCGCACGCACCGACTTGACGCGCTTCGTCATGCGTCCGTATCGCTATTTATCGGAGCCACGGCGGACGAAGAAGGGTAAACTACACATGGTGCTGGCTCTGCACGCTCAGGGCGCCGGCGCCGTAGACATTCAGCGCTTGACGAATTGTCCGCGGCGCATCGTCGAACGCTATGTCGCGGACTTTGAAAGCGGACGGAAAGAGGCGGATTTTTCGCCCTATTTCGGCATCGATCTCGGACCAGTGGAGTTGTGCAAGTTGTATGGCGTCTGGTTCGCCCACTGGAAATTTTCAGGCGAAATGAGGTGACAACGATGATCCGTTTCTCGCTATCGCATCGCGTCCTGCCGGCGTTGATTCTCGCGCTGTCCATCGCGCCGGCCGTCCGGAGTCAGGCGCCCGATCAACAGGATCGCCGCGCTCTCGTCACGGTTCGCGTACATCCGAACGCCCGGCTGACGGTGGACGGTAAAAACACCGATCTGACGGGGGAAACGCGCCGCTTCTCCTCGCCGCCGTTGGAGCCGGGCAAGAAGTATTACTACACTTTCGTCGCCGAGTGGATGCCGCGCAATAACTACGAAATGTACATCGTCACGCGCAAGGTACCGGTGGAAGCCGGCAAGTCGGTCGAGGTCGATATGAGCAAGGCGGATCTAAAAAACGGCGACACTCTCTTCATCAGTTTCGTGCCGTCGCCGCCGAAAATCATCGACGCCATGATGAAATTGGCTAAGGTCGGCGCCAACGACGTGGTGTACGATCTCGGCTGCGGTCGCGGCGACCTCGTCATCGCCGCCGTCAAGGATTTCCATGCCAAACGCGGCGTCGGCATCGATCTGGACGATGGACGCCTCGCGGAGGCCAAAGCCAAAGCGAAAGCAGCGGGCGTGGCCGACAAGATCGAGTTTCGCAAGGGCGACGTGCTGAAAGAGGTCAAGAAGCTAACGGACGCCACCGTGGTGCTGCTGTATATGTCCGACGAATTGAATAAGCAGTTGCGGCCGGATTTGCAAAAAATCCTCAAACCGGGAGCGCGCATCGTATCGCACCGCTTCACGATGGGCGACTGGAAACCCGACAAGACCGAGAAGGTTGATATTTCCCACGATTATCCTGAGGAGAAACTCATCCACCTGTGGACGATCGGGAAGAAGGAGTGAGTCGAATGGATGAAATCACTCCGGTAAGTAGAGAATACGGCCGCATGCTTTGCAGAGGACGAAGAATTCCTGCTGGAGTTCGTTGGACTGTTGCGCGGTGATTTCGGTGTAGCAGGTGGCGCAGGTGCGGCCCTGAACCGCCGACAGGGCGTCCGGTCCCTTGGCGGCGGCAAAGCGTTGATATTGCCCGCGAAGGTTGTCGGGGAGGGCCCCCTCTTGCTCTTCTAGTTGCTTGCTCGTCTCCGCTAGTTGCGTTTGATAACCCGTTAGACGTTCCTGCATGCCGGACTCGAACTGAGCGTACTCCTGCTTGGCCTGCCGCACCGCTTTCTCCAACTCCGGCAACTGGGCCGTCTTCTCCTCACTGTCGGCGAGGCCGCTGAGGATCTCGTCCTCTAGTCGCTGGCAGACCGCCTTGGCGTCGTTGATCTCGTGCTGCAGCGCGTCGTATTCCTTCTTCGATCCCGCCTCGTTGAGCTGCTTCTGATGCTTGGCGATTTGTCCGTGCGTCGATTTGAGCGTGCCTTCCTTGCCGTGGATGTCAACCTTGAGGTGCTTGAGGGCGTCCTGCGCTTGGCGCAAGATTTCCTCCTGACGCGCCACCTTTGCTTGCTGTGCTTTTTGTTGGCGAGGGAGACGGTCGATTTGTTCTTGCAATTCGTGAGCGAAACGACGCAAACGATGAATCGCGCGGAAAATAACAGCGGGGCCGGACATGATGAACTCCTATCGGTTTTCGGTTTTCGGTTTTCGGTTTTCGGACGAGATAGACACGCCGAGCCGAGTCTTATTTTAGTCCGAACCATCGGGTTCCGGTTTTCGCTTCGGTTGGCGGGCTTTGGATTGGAGCGCTTTCGCCAAGCCCGTCAGCATTTTGGAAACGCCTTTGAGTTCCGATACCAACCCTCCCAGAGTCGCTTTATCGATCAAACCGATTTTTGCGGCAATATAGACTTGGGTGCGCAATTCAGCGGAGGATCCTCGCGCAATCGACAAGAATCGAATGAAGTCCCTGCCGCCACGTTCCGCTCCCTCCGCAATGTTCGATGCGATAGAAACGCCCGCACGCTGCATTTGATCTCGGAGTGCATGATCTCGACATTCCTTGAGAACCTCATAAATCTGAACCGCAAGAGTGCAGGCTCTTTTCCACACGTCCAGATCCTCAAAGGAATGGTACATTTCTTCTCCGAAAACCGAAAACCGAAAACCGAAAACCGAAAAAAAAACCGCCGGTCGTGTGACCGGCGGTCGTGTGTCTCAGCGGCGCAACATGCCGTCAAGGAAGCCTTCCAGTTGCCGGCTCCTGACCGGATGTTGCAGTTTACGCACCGCCTTGGCCTCGATCTGCCGCACCCGCTCGCGCGTCACCTTGAAGATGCGGCCGACTTCTTCCAGCGTGTACGTGTAGCCGTCGCCCAGACCGTAACGCAGTTTGATGATCTCGCGTTCTCGATAGGTCAGCGTCTTGAGTACCTGATCGATCTTGTCCTTGAGCATCTCCTGCGTGGCGGCCTGCACTGGCGATTCGGCGGTGTCGTCTTCGATAAAGTCGCCGAAATAGCTGTCTTCGCTCTCGCCGACCGGACGGTCGAGACTGATCGGCGGCCGGCTGATCTTGAGGACGCGGCGCGTCTCCTCGACGCTGATGTTCGCCGCTCGCGCCGTCTCCTCGATGGTCGGTTCGCGGCCCATCTCTTGCAGCAGCTTTTTGGAGACATTGCGGAGCTTCGACATCGTTTCGATCATATGCACCGGAATGCGGATGGTGCGGGCTTGATCGGCGATGGCGCGAGTGATGGCCTGACGAATCCACCACGTCGCATAGGTCGAGAATTTGTAACCGCGGCGATACTCGTACTTGTCCACCGCCCTCATCAGGCCGGTGTTGCCTTCCTGAATCAGATCGAGGAAGCTCAGACCGCGATTGCGGTATTTCTTGGCGATGGACACGACCAGACGCAGATTGCCGCCGGACAGATCGCGTTTGGCCTGCTCGTACTCGGTGAAGCGTTTGCGGACGATCTCGACACGCTTGCGCAGACCGGACGGCTCCTCCAGCGTCAGCATCATGTAGTCGTGCAGTTCTTTTTCGAGGTTGGCCCGTTCCTCTTTACAGGCGCGACTGCCTTCGAGGGCGGCGATCTTGTGTTCCAACTCGTCCATCTGCGCCGACATCTGTTCCAGCTTTTTCATCAGCGGCTGGACCTTCTGCGTGCGGATGGACAACTCTTCGACGAGCGTGACGGCCTTGCGGCGACGGACGCGCAAGGCGCGGCGCAGTTTTCGTTTCTCGTTCTCATCGATGCGCGGATCGAGGATTTTGGCGAAATCCTCTTGATTCTGCTCCATCAGATGTTCGAGCGTTTTCAGGTTGTGCGGCATACGCTGGAGAATCTTATCTTTCTCCAGGTTCTCGGTCTGCGAAATCTTGACGGTGCGGTCGAAGGGCAGTTCGCCGAGGTGAACGCGCTTGAGCGTCTCGACGACTTGCGCCAGCGCCCCATCGCATTCGAGAACTTTACGGCGGAAGCGCTTGCGGGTGACTTCGATCTTCTTGGCCAAGGCGATTTCCTGTTCGCGCTTGAGCAGAGGAATCTCGCCCATCTGCGTGAGGTACATGCGCACCGGATCGTCGATGCGGCGGCTATCCTCTTCGTCGAGGAAGCTGATGTCCAACTCGGCGCGTGTCTCCTCGTCGAGAACGGGAGCGCCGCCTTCGCGCTCCTCGGCCTCCGACTCGTCGATCAACTCGATCCCCTGATCTTCCAGCAGGATGAGGAGCTGATCGATCTTTTCGGGATTGGCGTCGTCATCGGGTAAATGGTCGTTGACCTGACTGTAGGTCAGGTAGCCTTTTTCCTTGCCCGATTCGAGCAAAGCCTTCAGGCCGTCGTCGATCTTCTCCATCAAACCCTCCCTCGCCCTCGAAAGTTCGGCGTTTGGAGTGCCGCGTTTCCTTCTTGTTTAGCCGCGACCCGAAGGGGAGCGCGTTTGGTCCCCGCGCTCCCCTTCGGGTCGCGGCTAAACAAGAAGGAAAATCAGCACTCCAAACCTTGTATTTGCAGCTGCCGGAGAAGTTCCAGTTCCGCGGCGGTATCGCGCGCCGCGTTCAGCTGAGTATGGAGTTCCTGTTTGACGCGCTTGAGGCGGCGCTCCTGAAAGAAAGTCAGGAGTTGCCGCAGGCACGCCGCGCGGTCGGGCATGGCCCGGCCGATGGCTTGCAGTTCGAGTGCCTTCACCGCCAAATGGACGTTGTCCAAGCGGGGACGCAGCAGATCGAGCGTGGGCGGTTCACCCGCCGCCCGTAGGGCGTAAAGACCCTCCAGCAGCCCACGTAAGCCGGGATGAGCGATTTCCTCCGGCCCAATCACCGGAGCCGCCTGGGCCACCAACTCCGGATCGGCCAACAAGAGTTCCAGTAGCTGCCTCTCTTCGGGAGGCGCTTTGGCCGTGCGCGGGGCCGTCTCGTCGGAAAGGGAGCGACTGCTCGCCGGTCCTTCGCCGCGCTTGCGGTCGCGTAATTCTTTCAGCCGCGCCCATACGGTCTCCTCCTTGAGTCCTAGGCGTTGAGCGATGCGATTGACCATCAACTGCGCCTTGACCGCGCCGGCCTGTCCGGGCAACGGCGGAGCCAAAGCGATTATGCCGAGTACCGCGTCCACCGCGCGCCGCTTGTCCTCGACGCCCAGCGGGCCGTTCTTGGGCAGCACCTGATTTAGTTTAAACTCCAACGCATCCACCGCCGAAGCGAGTACGCGGCGAAAAGCCTCGGCGCCTTGCTGAACTAGCAAATCGCAGGGATCCAAACCCTCCGGCAGCGTGGCGATGGACAGATCGACATCGTGGCCGGCGAAAATCTCCAAGGCGCGATCGACGCCGGTATCGCCGCCGGCGTCGGCGTCGAACACCAGCACGACGCGCGGCGCGAAACGCTTGACCTGCTGAACGTGGCGGGCGTTCAGGGCGGTGCCCATCGTCGCCACCACTTGGCCGACACCCATCTGATGGGCCATCAGCATGTCGGTGTACCCCTCCACGATCGCTAAATAGCCGCACTCCACGGCGGCTTGACGGGCGCCATCGATTCCATAAAGATGTTCGCTCTTGTTAAAGAGCGGGGTCGTTGTGGAGTTATAATACTTTGGCGCTCGGGACGATAGAGGAGATGTGGGCAGGATGCGTCCGCCGAAGCCCACCGTCTGCCCTCGCGCGTCCCGGATGGGAAACTGCACGCGGTCCCGAAAGCGATCGTAGTATCCGCTTCGCTCCGTCCGCGGCGCGATCAGCCCGACTTTTTCCAGCATTTCCAGCGGCACGCCGGCCGCTTCGGCGCGTTGCACCAACCAATCGCCGGTTCGAGGAGCATAGCCCAGGCCATAGCGCCGCACAGTCTCTCCTGTCAGTCCGCGCGCGCCGAGGTAGCGTCGCGCTTCCTCCGCCAACGGCGAGTCCAGCAGGCACTCATGGAACTGCTGCGCCGCCCAGCGGATACTATCAAGCATTGCGGCGCGGCCCTGGTTCTGCACGAAATTCGCGCTCTTTTCCCAGCTGATTCCCGCGCGACGGGCCAGAAGATCGAGCGCCTCGGCAAAGCTCACCCTCTCGTGTTCTTGAACAAAAGTGATGACATCGCCGTATTTATTACAGGACCAGCATTTGTAATTTTGCCACTGTTGATCGACGATAAGGGAGGGGTTGTGATCGTCGTGGAAGGGACAAAGACCCTTGAACCGTGCGCCGCCGGCGGGGCGCAGTTCGAGATAGCCTTCGATCACCGCGACGATGTCGTTGGCTTCTTTGACCTGCTTGACGCGATCGTCTGCCAAGGGCCACCCGTCCCGTGCCAGTCACGCAATCCGCTGGGGCGGACGACCTGGCTCGTCATCGCGCCCTTGTGTGGGAGAAAAAACGTTTCGTTCGCCTCGGCAGGGAGAAGTTCCTAGCGGCAGGGTCCGCGGCTTGGAAGTAATAGAGAAAGGAAAGCACTTCATGGCCATTCCCGGATTGAAGGATTGCAACCGGGAGCCCCCTCTGCGCCCGTTCCTCCCTCGGTGATTCTTCCCCAGCCGTTGCGCCGGCTGGCTTGGCCATGTCCGGCATTCCTTTGCCGCCGCGCTCGCTACGATTCGACATCCCGTCGATCGGTTTGGCTCGTGGCGCGATGAGTGTGCCCAACACCCGCCGCCCCCAAGCCGACATATCCCCTGCATTTCCGAGCGCTTGTCCAATTATAGCCGGATGCTCAAAACCCGTCAAGCTGGGCAAGGCCCGCCGTCTGTCTCTTTGTCGCGCTTTATCTCGTTGCCTTCGTTTCTGTTAATAACACCGTCCCGCCGCGAAGGTTTCGTGCGCTGCGCAACTCCTTTCGTTTAGCCGCGACCCGAAGGGGAGCGCGGGATTGCTGACGCGCTCCCCTTCGGGTCGCGGCTAAACGGCGAAGGTTTACCGAATGTTTGCGTTGAACTGCTGGCATCGATCGTGCCGAAAATAGGGAGGTCCGAGTGAAGGGTGACACCGGCAACGACAAAAAGGAGTGAGGGATGACAAGGAGTTGGTTGACGAGTTTTCTGCTTTTGGCGGGACTGTCGGCGCCGGCGACCGCGGCTCCGACGGTGACGGCGATGCTGACCTTCAAACCGCGTCAGGAGGGCGTCGTCTGTACCACGCCCGCCGCCGACAAGCAAGCCGGCTGTAAGGTCGAACTGCTCAAAGGCGCGCACGGCAGCGGCTGGGTACTCAAGGACGAGGAAGGCAATCTGCTGCGCCGTTTCTTCGACAGCAACGGCGACAATCACATCGACGTTTGGGCCTACTACAAGGACGGAGTCGAGGTATACGCCGAAATCGACACCACCTTCACCGGCAAGCCCGATCAGTACCGTTGGTTCAACGCCGGTGGCTGCAAGTGGGGCGTCGATGACAACAAGGATGGCCGTATCGATTCCTGGAAAGTCATTTCGCCGGAAGAGGTCAGCCAGGAGATCCTCTTCGCCCTCATCAACCGCGACCTCGCGCGTTTGCAGTCGTTGATGCTGACCGAGGCGGAGTTGAAGGCGCTGGATCTGCCGGCCGAGCAGACGAGCCGTATCCGCGAACAACTCAAGGCCGCTCCGGAGAAGTTCCAGGAGACGTGGAGCAAATTATCCAAGCTCAGCAACAAGGCGACGTGGATTCATCTGGAGACGGTGGCGCCGCAGTGCGTCGCTCCGGAAGGCTCCGCCGGCCGCGCCGAAGTCATCAAGCACGCGCGCGGCACGCTACTGTACGACAACGGCGGCACCAGCGATTGGATTCAGACGGGCGAGATGTACCAAATTGGCAGCGCGTGGCGCATCGTCAGCGCTCCCGTTCCGGGCGCCTCCGCTCCGGAAACGCCGAGCGGCAAGGGCAGCTCCCTGGATCTGGACAACAATCCCGAATTGCAGAAGCTCATCGCCGAGCTGACGGAACTGGACAAGCAGGTTCCGCCCGCCAACGGCGGCGCCAATCCGGCGCTGGCGCAGCATCATCTGCGGCGAGCCGACGTGCTGGAACAAATCGTCGGCAAGGTCAAGGCGACCGACCGCGATCCGTGGATCCGTCAGGTGGCCGACAGTCTCAGCACCGCCGCCCAGAGCGATCCGAACAACACGCCGTCCATGACGCGCTTGCTCAATCTGGAAAAGCAGCTGACGCGCGTTTTGCCGGCCGGCCACCCGTTGACGGCCTACGTCACCTACCGCGAGATGCAGGCCGACTACTCGCGCAACCTACCGCCCAATGGTGGTAAAGAGAAGAATTTCGACAAGGTGCAAGAGGCGTGGCTGGGCCGGCTGGCCAAGTTCGTGCAGGCTTTTCCGAACGGCGAGGACACGCCCGATGCGCTGTTGCAGGCTGGCATGGTCAGCGAATTTCTCAACAAGGAAGTCGAGGCCAAGAACTGGTACAAACAGTTGAAGGATCACTTCGGCGACAAGCCGCAGGCGCGCAAGGCCGAAGGCTCCATCCGCCGGCTCGAACTGGAAGGGCAAGCGCTCGCGTTGTCCGGCCCGATGCTGAACGATCCGAACATCGCTTTTGACATGGATCAGAAGCGCGGCAAGGTCGTGATCGTCTACTACTGGGCCAGTTGGAACAACCAATGCAGCAGCGACTTCAATAAGTTGAAGGCTCTGCTGGACACGCACTCCGGCAAGCTCGATCTGGTGTGCGTCAACCTCGACAACAGCATTGAAGAAGCGCGGCGGTATCTGAGCAGTTCGCCGTCGCCTGGCACGCATCTGCATCAGGACAGCGGCCTGGAAAGCAAGATGGCCACCGACTACGGCATCCAAGTGCTGCCGACCATCTTCCTCGTCGGCAAGGATGGCAAGGTCGTCAGTCGCAACGGCCAAATCGCCAATCTGGAAGATGAGGTCAAAAAGCTGGTGAAATAACCGTAAACGATCGTGTCCGTCCGCGCCGCGGATGGCTTAGCGCGAAATCGCTAAGCCATCCGCGGCTTTGTCATTTTTTGTGGGTAAGCATCAAATAAGTGAGTCACAGTTGACGGCATCGCAGTTGCGTAGGGAGGTTTTGGAATACCGCCCTACGAGACCGTCTACTTGATTTTGCTGGGTCTTGTCCACCCTCACTTTCGTTGCATCGTCCCCCCCACACCTGTTGCAACGAATGCGCATCGTTGCAACGAAATCGCCGCCGTGCGCACAACCCCTTGCCCTGTCTCGCTCTATTTCGTTGCAACCGCGCCCGCCCTTCGTTGCAACATTGCGGCACCCTTTCGCCTCCTTTTGTCGGACTACGCGGGGGTGCATTGCCGTTCTTGCCGGATGGAGGCTGCATGGTTTGCAGATTTTTTGATTTTTATTTTTTGTGAGCGGATGATTTTTTCCTTGACGCATCCACGACGCCGAGGATAGACAAGAAACACGCAGCAATCCATCAATTTTTCAGCAAACAAGGAGCGAGAGCGATGGGCGGCGAACCTTGGGATTACTTCGTACCTTACGAAGAGGACATTCAAGCTGCCTTGGAGAAGCTGCGCAGCGCGAATTTCGTGCCGGGCGCTATCGCGGCAGCGAAGACAATCCCGCCACGATTGAGGAAGCCTTCGTGAACATGGGAGCGGATGGAACCGCCTCCATTCTCGACATTATGTCCGTCGATGAGGAGCCGGGATTTCGCGCGGTGGCGCCTCTGCCGCAAGACGAACAGATACGGCTATTCGGCACTGATCGGCCGACGCGCGAGATGATCGAACAGCACATGGATTTCTACGAAGACATCGAACGCGGACAGGGGGTGTACATCATCGCCTACAAGGACGGGAACCCATCGGAAATTTTCTTCGGCGGCTATTCCTTCGACTGACATAAGGCAGCGCGGGAGATTTACTCATGGGAGTCGGCATCTATCTGGCGTTCAACCCGCCCATCCCCGATGTAGCACTCGGTTCGGACGGTAAGCTACTCGCCAAGCACTTGGAAACCCTCGACCGCTTGGCTGAAGTCGCCGAAGTGTCGCCGTTGGGTTCGTTCATGGATCAGCGCGAGCCAGACGACGACGTGGTGGACTTCGATGCATTCATGGCCTCTTGGGACGAGTGGTTCCCCGCGACAGAGGGCGTGCGAACCGTTAAAGGGTTGCTGTCGGTTCTGCGCGAAGCATCGATCCCCGTCCGCTTAACGGGCGATGCGGTCTATCTCCCCCACCATCTGAAGAATCTCCTCCGCTGTCTTCGGCAGGCAGAGGATCACGGCGCGCAGTTTCGCATCGAAGTGGCGATGTGAGATTCGCCACATGGCGGTTTTTTCGTCCAGAGATTGTTCCCCCCGAGTAGGATCGGTTAGCATGAAGGCATGAAGTCCCGCGAATTCCTCGATGTCGATCCGGGCACACTTCACCTGCCGCCCACTCGACTCGACGGCGCCGACCCGGCCAAGTTACAACGGCAGATTGCTCGTCATGGCCGGTCGCTCCAGGGAATGCCGCCGGTACTGGTCTACCGAGGCTCGGATGGAGCATTGATGATAACCGATGGCGTGACGCGAGCTACCCGAGCGGCCAAACTCTGCCCCGGCACTCCCGTACCCGTGGAAGTGTTGGGCGAACTGCCGCGGGCGTTCGCATCGCTTCCAACCGTAAAGGATAAACTGCCATGAGTAACGGTGTACGCGCGGAATTGCTTTCTCGGCTGGCAGAATTGAGTCAATCATGCCCGGAGATGCGCTGGGACAACTGATTGCCAATCTGGCGGTGGTAGCGCGAGGGACAGAGCCGGGAGCAGTCTGGGAAATGGAAGACGAGGAATTGCTGGCGGCGGTGAATTGGCAGTTAGCAGAACTGCTGTCGCGGCGTGGCGCGGAAGTGAAATGCTTATGATTACATCACACCGCCAGGAAATATTGCGGCTCTTGGAACGGCTGAGCGAACTAACCCCCGATGTTCGTTTCGGGCAGCTCATCGCCAACCTATCCTATCTGGCCATCGGCCCTACGAATGAGGCGATTTGGAACATGGAGGATGAGCAACTTTTGACCGCCATTCGTCAGCACATCGTCGATTTATCTGATCGAGCGTCGAGCATCGCTTGAGTCGCTTATCGCATTGTTTGAAGTCCACTCAAGCCGGCAGCTGAGCTTGGTTATTCGATGAAGGGGAGACGGCAAGATGGTCGGGAACTTGCTGAAAAATATCCTCTTCGCTATTGCAGGCTTCACCTATGGCCTCCTTTTGGCCGCTATTGGACTGCGGGCTACAGGAGCCGGTCATGGCACTTACGTCGTACTCGGAATTTGTTCTTCGCCGTTTGGCCTAGCACAGAACGCTGTTGTAGCCTTACTCGGAATCCCGCTCCTCTGGTGTGCAGTAGCCGCTTTTCTGAGCGGAGCAGGAAAGCAAGTTTGGAGAAGGGCCTTCCTCACTGCTATGCTCGCTCATTACGCGGCACTTCCCTTCGTCTTGAATGAGAGAAGCGTATTCGGAGACTGGAGTTATGCTCAAAAGCTCCCCGGAGTGGTGGCCTTTGGGGCAGGAGTGTATGCGCTGGG
The DNA here is from genome assembly GCA_963835245.1 of uncultured Planctomycetota bacterium. Lineage (GTDB taxonomy): Bacteria > Planctomycetota > Planctomycetia > Gemmatales > Gemmataceae > JAJPHU01. Next base: position 1,416,887 of record CAWIEZ010000004.1, on the reverse strand, counting down.
GCAAGTTGCGTTGTGGGCTGTCTTCGCCCTCTGTTTGAGGAGGGGCTTTCGGGCATGATGGCGGCTTGGTATGCTGAGGACGGTGGGCCACGGCTGCGCGGAGGCGTTCCATCCACGAGTACGGCTACTGGAATCACGCATGCAAGATACGCATCAATACCTCGACCCGATCGCCTTGGCCAAGGTCCGCAACCTGGAAATGCAGGCGCGGCTCATTGTCGAAGGCTACCTGTCCGGCATGCACAAAAGTCCGTATCACGGCTTCTCCGTCGAGTTCGCCCAACACCGCGAATACGTTCCCGGTGACGACCTGAAGCATCTCGATTGGAAGGTCTACAGCCGTACCGGACGTTTCTATCTCAAGCAGTACGAGGAAGAGACGAACTTGGCGTGTTGGCTGTTGATGGACGCCAGCGAATCGATGCAGTACGGCAGCGGACCGCTCGGCGATGACGGCAAACCGCTCGTCAGTAAATACGATTATGCCTGTATGGGCGCCGCCGCCTTGGCGTATCTCATCCTGCATCAACAGGACGCCGCCGGCCTGGTCACTTACGATAATCAGGTCCGTCAATTACTCAAGCCGGTGAGCCAGCCGTCGCACCTCAAGCAGATGATCGCCTGTTTGCAAAAGGGAGCGGGCCGCGAACGCACCAGTCTGGCGCCGATCTTTCACGATCTCGCCGAGCGCATCCCGCGCCGCGGCATCATCGTTGTCCTCAGCGATTTCTTCGACGATTTGCCGGACATTCTCAACGGCCTGAAGCATCTGCGGCACAAGCGGCACGAGGTCATCGTTCTGCACGTTCTGGATCGCGCCGAGTTGGAGTTTCCCTTTCAGGAAGCGACGCTGTTTCGCGGCCTGGAGCAGTATCCGGAAATGCTCACCGATCCGCGCTCGCTGCGCGACGGCTATCTCGAACAGATTGAGAGTTTCCTGACGGAATTGCAGCGCGGCTGCTTGGCGCAGAACATCGATTACGTGACGATGCGCACCGATATGTCGCTGGGCATTGTGCTATCGAGTTATCTGGCGCACCGCTTGGCGCGGAGCAGTCATCATTAACTGTAGGGTGGGTCGAGCGGAGCGAGACCCACCATGCTCCCCTGGTGGGTCTCGCTCCGCTCGACCCACCCTACTCGTTGAACGGGACGGGAGATCGAACTCGTGAACCGGCTGCTTTTCGCTTTCGTCGAGGCACCGTTGACCGTCGCCGCCGTGGCCGGCGGCGCCGTCTCCATTCCCATCATCATCCACCTGCTCAACCGCCGTCGCTTCAGGGTCGTCACCTGGGCGGCCATGCGCTTTTTGCTGGCGGCGCAGAAGAAAAACTCGCGGCGCATGCGGCTGGAGCAGATCCTGCTCTTGGCGCTGCGCTGCCTGTTGATTCTGTTGCTCGTCTTGGCGATGGCGAGTATCACGCCTTGGGCGGAGGCGATGTGGCGCTGGTTCGCGCCCAACGGCGCAAACGCTTTGGCCGCAGGCAGCCAACGCATCCACAAAATCCTCGTCGTCGATGCTTCCTTCAGCATGGGGCTGAAAAACGAGGCGGGAACCTGCTTCGATCGCGCTCGCGCCTTGGCCGCCCAGATCGTCCGCGAATCGAGCGGCGGCGATGGGTTCAGCGTCGTCCTCATGGCGTCGCCGCCGCGCGCATCGTGCCGGAACCGTCGGAGGACGCCCGCAAGGTCGCCGCCGAAATCGACAACCTGCGGCTGACGCACGGCAACGCCGACCTCGCCGCCACGCTCAATACCGTTGAAAGCCTCGTCCGCGTCTCGCCGGGCAAGTATCCGGCCCGCGAAGTGTACTTTCTCACCGACTTGCAGCAGTCCACCTGGATCGCGCGGCAGCCGGCCACGCTGTCGGCGACGCTGCAAAAAATCAAAGAGCGCGCGCAAACGATCTTCGTCGATGTCGGCCGCGACGGCGTCGGCAACGTAGCGGTGACGAACCTCGTCCTTGACGACTCGATGGCGACCACCGGCCGCGTGACGCCGCTCGTCGCCACGCTGACCAATTATGGCGACACGCGAAGCGATGTCGGTGTGCGCCTGTTCGTCGACAAGGCCCGCGCCGCCGCGGCGGACAAGGCATACGATCTGCACGAAGTCGAGGAAAAGACCATCAAGCAGATCAAGCGCGGCGAGGCGGCGCCGGTGACGTTCGCCTACAAGTTCTCCGCGCCAGGCGATTACGTCTTGGTCGTGCAGGTGGTCCACGACGACCTGGAATTGGACGACATGCGCAGCGCCGTCGTCACCGTCAAGAACACGGTGCCGGTCATGCTCGTCAACGGCAAGCCGGCCATTGAGGCGTTCGACCGCGCCAGCGAATGGCTGCGCGTGGCCCTCAATCCTTTCGATGAAGGAACGACGCCGGCATCGATCGCGGCTCGACCGAAGGTGCTGTCGCAATCGCAGTTCGCCGATGAGGGGCTGGGCGATTTGACGCCCTACGATTGCGTGTTTCTCTGCGACGTGCCGCGTTTCAGCTTGGCCGAGGTGCGCCGCTTGGAGAACCATGTTCGCCGCGGCGGCAGCGCCGTTTTCTGTCTGGGGCCGAACGTGGATGTCGGCTCCTACAACGACTTGCTCTACCGCGATGGCAAAGGTCTGCTGCCGGCTCGCCTGACCGATTACGAGAAGGCCAACGCCCGTTACAATTTTCAGTTGGCGATGGATTCCGAGGCCGACCGCGAAGCGCCGCTGAAGCCGTTCCGCAGCGAGGCGGCGCGCGAATATCTTCTGTCCTCGCGATTCCGGCAATTCATTCAGACCGAGCCCGCTCCGCGCCAGCCCGCGGCGCATTCTGTCCTTCGTGCCGGCTGCCATCCCCGGCGCATCGAACTGGCGCCCGCGACGCAACCGTCCATGCCCAAGGGCGGGTCCGCTATTCTCGAATGGCGGCCGCCCTCCGGCAAAGAATCCGGCGGCGGCCGCATGCGAGGCCGCGTCGTGCTTATCAGCACGACGGTCAACGCCGATTGGGACAACTGGCCGACTTCGCCGAGTTTTCCGCCGTTGATGCAGGAATTGCTGTATCACGCCTCGGCCGCCCGCTTGCGCGAGCAGGTCTTGCAGGTCGGCGAACCGATCGAGTTGTATCTGCCCAACGTCGTCGGCGGCGCGGAGGCGGTCGTCAGCACGCCGGACGGTCGCACCGAAACGACGCAGGTGCAGACCCAAGACGATGCTGCCGTGCTGCGCTGGATCGACACCGACATCAGCGGCATCTACAGCGTCGTCATCGGCCAGCATCCACGGCAACATCTATTCGCCGTCAACGTGCCGGCCCTCAACGAAGCGCAGCAACTCAGCGAGAGCGACTTGACGCGCACCACGCGCGAAGATTTGCAGAAAACCTATCCCGAATGGGAAGTTCAAGTCGTGACCGCGCTGGGCCAAGTCAAACATGCACCACCCGCCGAAGGCGAGCCGGAACGAGTGCTGATGCCGCTGGGCGACGTGGTGGCGCGCTGGCTGCTGTTGATGGTACTCGTTCTCCTTGTGGCCGAGATCGTCTTGGCCTGGCACTTCGGCCACTACAGCGCCGGCGTGACGCCGCTCGAAGACAGCGGACAACCGCGGCCACGCACCAAGGCCGAATGGACGTTGCTCGTTCTGCCGTGGCTGCTGTTCGTCTGTGTTCTCGGCGTCGCCGGTGTTCTCGCCCATGACGCGGCGAGCGGCGATTTCCTCGCTTTTCTGCCCGATTCCGGGCGGCGTCTGCTGGAAGGCGTCACGGGCATCGAACCGCCCGCTCCCGGCGAAAGCAGTCATTGGCGGTTGGAGTATCGGCCCTATTTCTGGGACAATCGCGCTGACCCCTGGCTGGCGGTCCTTGTCGCCGTCGGCGCCGCTTTTCTGGCTTATGCCGTTTACTTCCGCGAAGGTAGCCAAACGCTACGCCGTCAGGACGCCGGCGGACGTTTCATTCGTCTCGGTCTGCGCATGGGTCTCTTGTTTCTGATGCTCGCCGTGTTGCTGCCGCGCGACCGCGTTTGGTTCGAGCGCAAAGTTGGCCCGACATCGTGATTCTTCTCGACGATTCGCAGAGCATGTCCGCCATCGATGCGTATAAGGACACGCGCATCAAGGAGGTCGCCGACCGCCTCGCCCAGCACGACGGCATGAAGGATGGGCAACGCTTAGCGCTGGCTCAAGCGCTCGTCACGCGCGGCGACACCGATTGGCTGACGGCCCTGCTGACGCGCCGCAAAGTGCGCGTCCACGTCTATCACTGCTCCAGCCGCGCTCACCGCCTCAAGGATGCGACGACGCTCGATGAAGTCGCGCCGGCACTGAAAGCGATCAACGGTTTGCGGGCCGAAGCGAAGAACGATTCCAGCCAACTCGGCATCGCTGTGCGCCAGATTCTCAACGATTTCCGCGGATCGTCGCTGGCCGCCGTCGTCATGCTCACCGATGGCGTCACGACCGAGGGCGAAGATCTCGTCAAGGTTTCCAAATATGCTCGACAGATGGGCGTGCCGCTGTTCTTCGTCGGCATCGGCGACGCCCAGGAATTGCGCGATCTGTACCTGCACGATCTGACCGCTCCCGACAGCGCGTATGTCAACGACCGTCTCATCTTCACGGTCAACCTCACCGCCCAAGGTTTCAACCCCCAATCCGTGCCGGTCACGCTGCGTGAAAAGGGCAAGGACAAACCGCTCGATCGCAAGATCGTCCCGTTCGATGGCGCCAACAAGACGGTGAAGGTGATCCTCACGCACCAGCCGACGGAGCCGGGCGAAAAGCTCTACGTCATCGACGTGCCCGGCCAAGAGGAGGAGGTGGCCGCGGAGAACAATCGTCTGCAACGAGCGGTATTCATCCACGAAGCGCGGCAGATCAAGATCCTCTACGTCGAGGGCTATCGCCGCTGGGAGTATCACTACATCAAGACCTTACTGGAGCGCGAAAGTGGTCGAATCCGGGGCAACAAGAGCATCGATTTGCAGGTGCTGTTGCTGGAGTCCGACCCAGAGTTCGCTTCGCAGGATCGCAGCGCCATCTCCGATTTTCCCAGCAAGGCGGAACTGAATACCTTCGACGCGGTTATTCTCGGCGACGTGGATCCGCAAGCGAAATTCGACGGCAAGATGACGGAGCATTTGAAGGATTTAGCCGATTTCGTGCGCGAGCGCGGCGGCGGTCTGCTGATGATTGCCGGCGAACGCTATGCGCCGTTCGCCTACAAGGATTCGCCGCTCAAGGACGTGCTGCCCATCGATGTGACGACCAACGAGGCGCCGGCCGACATCGACATAACGGAGTCGTATCGTCCGTTATTGACGCCGATGGGCCGGGCGCATCCGATTTTCCAGTTCAGCCCCGGCGACGACCGCGAGAACGATGTCATCTGGAACCGTCTGCGCGAGATGTATTGGCACGCCAGCGGCTACCGGATCAAGCGTGCCGCCGAGGTGCTGGCCGTGCTGCCGAAAAAAGGCGGTGAAGGAGAGCCGCTGGTAGTGCAGCAGTTCGCCGGCGCCGGCCGCAGCATGTTCCTGGGCTTCTGCGAGACCTGGCGCTGGAACTACCGCGAAGATCAAGCGTATTACAACCGCTTTTGGATCGAGACGGTGCGCTATCTGGCGCGGACGCGGTTGGGCCGCATCGAACTGCGGTTGGATCGTCAAACGTCGTATCGACGCGGCGAACCGATCAAGATGACGGTGCGTTTCCCCGACGATGCGCCGCCGCCGGCGCCGGATGTAGACGTTAAGGTCACGGTGGAGCGCCGTAATCCAGCCAAGCCCGGTGACTCCGAAGTGCGCACGGTGCAGCTGCCGAAGGTCGAGGGCAGCCGAGCGGCCTACGAGACGCTGCTGACGCAGACGCCGGAGGGCGAGTACAAATTCTGGCTGTCGTCGCCGTCGGCCACGCCCAAGCCGCGCGTCGAGTGCAAGGTGGTGCGTCCGCCCGGCGAGATGGAACGCCTACGCATGAATCAGGCAGACATGGAACGCGCCGCCGACGAATCGCACGGCCGCTTCTACACCCTCGCCGACGCCGATCGTCTGCTCGACGATCTGCCGACCGGCACGCGCGTCACCGTCAACGCGCCGGGACCGCCGTATGTGATGTGGAACCATTCCGCTCTGTTTCTGCTGGCGCTGGGACTGCTGACGACGGAATGGCTGCTGCGCAAACAGAAGAATTTGTTGTGAGGCCGGCGATTGGGGATAAAACCCCAAGGAGATCACTATGCAAACGATTCGTGTTCTGGAAAAGACGGACAGGAACGGGACGTTACAGCTGCGCATTCCCTTGGGAAAACCGGAAGCGGAATACGAAGTAGTGCTTGTCCTCCAGCTCAAAGAAGCGCTCGACAAAGCCAAGACGCCGGAAGAATGCGGCTGGCCGCCGGGATACTTTGACCTCGCAGGTTCCATTGACGATGAAACCTTCGTTCGCCCCCCGCAAGGAGAAGCACCCAGCCCCGTGGAACTCGATGCCGTCGATGGCGTGGTTATCGTAGGACAGCGATAGCGGCAGCATCAAACGCGGCACGATCTGCCCGCCGCGCCTTCACCCCTTTGTTATGACTTCCGTGGCATTTTGAGGCGAGCGGATGGGGCGACGCGGCGGCAAACGCACGACTTCCCGATCGCCGGCGGCATCGCGCGCTTGAGCATCCTTCACGATCGCACGAATGTCATAACCAAAACGTGCTGCTCGTTTCTCCCGTATCTCTCGGATTTCGGCAACAATGGGATCAGTTTGCATCATCGATCTCCAGTAGCTCCTGGGGAGTGCAAATCACCGGAGGCTCGTAACCCACGTCACGGCACAGACCCTCAATTCGCGGCCGCAACGATGGATTAGCGATGTGTTTGCAGTTCCATGTCAAGAGATATTGTATACCGTTGACGGCGGCAACGGAAATATGCAGTGCGTCGATTTCCGCCTTCTCGGGCAACGGGACACCGACCAGAAGTGATTCCGCCAGCGAATTGACCTCATCCGATATTTGCAGGAGTGGAATGCCTTCAAGGTAGAGCAAGCGTTCTTGAGCGGCGACAGAATCGCCATCGGAACATTCGACGACGACGAAACGCGAGACAAACAAAGAGAATCGATGCCGATGCTTGTCCCACCAATCGCGCGTTGTCTGCTGATTTGCCGCCACGCGCAACATACTACTGACCCGCATGGCCAAGTAGCCGATGATCGTTGTTTCGAGGTACACAGTCGGTTTCGTCTCAGGCAATTTTCCACCTTGCTAATAGATTTCTTCGCGGTGAAATTCTCTTCTCTGTGTTACAACAACATCATCAGCGGATTTTCCAGCAATTCCGCCAGGCGGCGCGTGAAGCGGGCGGCGGCGGCGCCGTCGATGACACGATGATCGTAAGACAATGATAGCGGCAGCATCAAACGCGGCACGATTTGTCCGCCGCGAACCACCGGCTCCAGCCGGCTGCGCGACAGACCGAGGATCGCCACTTCCGGCCAGTTGACGATGGGCGTAAACGCGGTGCCGCCGATGCCGCCGAGGTTGGTGATGGTGAACGTGCCGCCCTTCAATTCCGCCGAGTCCAATTTGCGTTCGCGGGCGCGCTGAGCGATGGCGTTCAACTCCTCGCCGATCTCGCGGACGTGCTTCTTGTCCACGTCGCGCAGCACCGGCACCAGCAGACCGCCTTCCGTGTCCACGGCCACGCCGATGTGATAGTAACGCTTGAGAATCAGCCGGCCGCCGGCCGGATCGATGCTGGCGTTGAAGTTGGGAAACTCGCGCAGAGCCACGGCCGCCGCGCGCAGCACGAACGCCGTCACTGTCAATTTCGGCCCTTTGCCTTCGGACTGCTGTTTGCGAAATGCTTCCAATTCGGTGATGTCGGCGAGATCGTGCTGCGTGACGTGGGGGATGAGACTCCAAGCCAGGCTCATTTGTCGAGCCGTCGCTTTGCGCACGGCGCCGAGCGGTTGTGCTTCAATCGGTCCCCAGTCCTCGAAATTGGGCAATGGCGGCGCTTGCATGCTGGGACCGGCAGGCGCCGCCATACCAGCGCCGGAGGCCAGTTGCCGCACGTATTCCTTGATGTCTTCCTCGACGACGCGGCCATGCCGGCCACTGCCGGGCACTTGCCGCAGATCGACGCCGAGTTCACGAGCGAGACGGCGAGTAGCCGGCCCGGCGGGAACGATCTTCTCCTGAGCCGGCGGCGGGGCCGGCGAGGGCCGCTCAATGACCGGCTGTTGGGGTTTGTGCAACGGCTGCACGGCGGCGATAGGGCGCACCGGCGCGGGCGTTGGCGTCTCTTTCTTGACCGCCGGCACAGGTTCGGGAGTGCGGGTCGCGGCCGGTTCGCCGTTGCTCTCGATGACGCAGTACACTTGGCCGATGTTGATTTGATCGCCGGGCTTGACGAGAATCTTGGTGACGCGGCCGGCCAGCGGCGAAGGTACTTCCAGCGCCGCCTTGTCGGCTTGCACCTCCAAGAGCGGCTGATCCTTGGACACCGTCTCGCCCGCCGATACCTTGACGGCGTTGACCTCGACGGTATCGACGTTCTCTTTGAGCGCTTGCAGCTTGATCTCACTCGCCATCGGCTTTGAATCCTACAAAAAATTCACCACGGAATACACGGAAAACACGGAAAAAGAAAAACAATATCTTTATTTTTCCGTGTTTTCCGTGTATTCCGTGGTTAGATTGTTTTTGTGGTTACGCTCGCATGGGGCTGACTTTTTCCGGGTTGATGCCGAACTTCTGGATAGCCTGCTGCACGACCGCCGGCTTAACGGCGCCGCGCTGAGCCAGTTGCCACAACGTCGCCACGGTGATGCACTCGGCATCAACCTCGAAGTGACGCCGTAGGGCCGGCCGCGTCTCACTGCGGCCAAAACCATCCGTTCCCAGCGCGAACAGACCGCCGGGAACCCAGCGCGTTATCATCTCCGGTACTTGCCGTATGTAATCGCTGGCCGCCAAGAAAACGCCGTCTTGTTCGCGGCCAAGCTGTTGTTGCAGATAACTCTTCCGCGGCGCTTGCTCCGGGTGCAGCATGTTCCAGCGCTCCGCTTCCAGGGCGTCGCGCCGCAGTTCGCGGTAGCTCGTCGCGCTCCACACGTCGGCGTTGACGCCGAAATGCTCGGCCAACAATTCTTGCGCCGCAGCGCGTGCGGCAGAATCGGGCCGCTGCCGAACAGATGGACCTTCGGCAGTTTGCTCTTGGACTCGCCCGGACGCAGCTTGTACAGACCGCGGAGAATGCCGTCGCTCACGTCGCCGGGCATCGCCGCCATCGGATAATTCTCGTTGTACAGCGTCAGATAGTAAAAGTGATCGTCGGTGACTTGCTCGTACATGCGGCGAATGCCGTCGCGGAGGATGACGGCCAACTCGTAAGCGTAGGCCGGATCATAGCAAAGCACATTCGGCACCGTCGAGGCGTGAAGGAGACTGTGGCCGTCCTCGTGCTGAAGTCCCTCGCCGTTGAGCGTGGTCCGTCCGGCGGTGGCGCCGAGCAGAAAGCCGCGCGTCCGCATGTCGGCAGAGGCCCAGATCAAATCGCCAATGCGCTGGAAGCCGAACATCGAATAGTAGATGAAAAACGGTATCGTCGGCACGCCGTGCGTGGCATACGCGGTGCCGGCGGCGATGAACGAACTCATCGAGCCGGCTTCGGTGATGCCCTCTTCGAGAATATGGCCGTCCTTCGCTTCGCGGTAGGCCGCCGCTTGATATTGCGCGTCCACCGGCTCATAAAGCTGGCCGACGTTGGAATAAATCTTGTACTTGGAAAAAAAGCCGTCCATGCCGAACGTCCGCGCCTCATCGGGAACGATCGGCACGATCCATTTGCCCAATTCTTTGTCCTTGAGCAGCCGATCGAGCATGTCCACGAAAGCGATCGTCGTGGACAACGCCTTGTTGCCGCTGCCTTTGGTGTAGTTCTGCACGAACTCGATGCTCGGCGCTTTCAACGGCGGACAGGCGACCTTGCGAACCGGCAGATAGCCGCCCAACTCCTTGCGCCGTTTATGCAGATATTTCAGATCGCTGGAGTCGTCGGGCGGCTTGTAGAAGCCGACCTTGCTGACTGTCTCGTCGGACACGCTCAGGCCGAAGCGATTGCGAAACTCCATGAGATATTTGGCTTCGACCTTTTTGGTCTGATGAGCGACGTTTTTGCCCTCGCCGGCATCGCCCATGCCGTAGCCTTTGACGGTGTGCGCCAGAATGACCGTCGGTTGGCCGCGATGCTCCACCGCCGCCTTGTACGCCGCGTACACCTTGACCGGATCGTGTCCGCCGCGCTTGAGCTTGGTTAATTGATCGTCGGACAGGTTCTCGACCAGCTTGAGCAGTTCCGGATACTTGCCGAAGAAATGTTGACGGATGTACGCGCCGCCCTCGACGGTGTATTTCTGGAACTCGCCGTCCACGACTTCGCCCATGCGCTGCACGAGCAGGCCGCTCTTGTCACGCTCCAGCAGCGTGTCCCAATCGCTGCCCCAGATGACCTTGATGCAGTTCCAGCCGGCGCCGCGGAAAGCCGCTTCCAATTCCTGAATGATCTTGCCGTTGCCGCGCACCGGGCCGTCCAGACGCTGCAAATTGCAGTTGATGACCCAGACGAGATTATCGAGCTTCTCGCGCGAGGCCAACGTGATCGCGCCCAGCGTTTCCGGCTCATCGCATTCGCCGTCGCCGAGGAACGCCCAGACTCGTTGCCCCGCCGTCTTTTTCAGACCGCGATGCTCCACATAACGGTTGAAACGCGCCTGGTAGATGCTCATGATCGGAGCCAGCCCCATCGATACGGTGGGGAACTGCCAGAAATTCGGCATCAGCCAGGGGTGCGGATACGAAGATAACCCGCCGCCTTCCCGCAATTCGCGGCGGAAATTGTACAGCTGTTTCTCGCTCAGCCGTCCTTCCAAAAAGGCGCACGCGTAGAAGCCGGGCGAGGCGTGGCCCTGAAAATACACTTGATCCGGCCCGTCGGCGTGATCCGGTCCCTTGAAAAAATGATTGAAACCGATTTCGTACAGAGTGGCCGACGAGGCGAAGGTGGCGATGTGGCCGCCGATGCCGTCCGCTTCCTTGTTGGCGTGAACGACCATCGCCATGGCATTCCAGCGGATTAGGCTCTTGATGCGTCGTTCCAGTTCGCGGTTGCCGGGGAAGAGCGGTTGTCGAGACAGGGGGATGGTGTTGATGTAGGGCGTGTTGGCGGTGAAGGGGATTTCGACGCCGCCGCGGACGGCTTTGTTTTTCAGTTGACTGAGCAGAAACTGTCCGCGTTCCTCGCCGCTGGTCTGCAAAACGGCGTCGAGGGCGTCGAGCCATTCCCTGGTTTCGATGGGATCGCTGTCGCGGACGCCGTCGCGGAGATCGGTCTCGGCATGGCCGTTGCTGCCGTTGGCGAGTTGGCCGGCCTCGCCATTGCCGCCGTGCGCTCTCGATTCGACGTTTCGACTGCTCCCCCGGATACTGTCTGCCATTGTGCTAGTCCCCCACGACTTCCTTTACGTTTCTCGGTTCCGTTGCTTTCCTCCCTCTATTCTAGTGCTATTGGGTTTACGGTATAGGTGAAGTTGCCGCGCCGGCGATGTGCGTGAACAAAGCGCGCGGCGCGCCCATGTCGATGAGGTGGACTTGCCCCAGCCATTCTGTGGCGGACGGTTGCACAAATCCCTGTTTCATGGCCGCGACGGTGGCCGTATGTTGCGCCCGCACCGCGATGCCCAGCGGCAGGCCGCTATCGCTATCGAGACCGCTGGGAATGTCAACGGCGAACACCCGCTTGCCGGCGGCATTGATGGCGGCAAAGATGCAGTCAAACGGCGCTTGCACGGCGCCGCGCAGGCCGCTGCCGAACAGGGCATCCACGATCCAATCCGCCTCCGCCAATTGGCGGCGCAAGCGCTCTTCCTCAATCCACGGCGAACCGGCAGCGTTAGCTGCCGGGTGGACTTCGTAGATTTCGAGTGGGATTCCGCTGGCAGCGAGGATGCGGTGATTGACGGCGGCATCGCCGGACAGCTGCGCGGGATCGGCGAACAGCAGAACCTGCACGGCGATACCGGCGTTGTCGAGATGGCGCGCCATGACGAAACCATCGCCGCCATTGTTGCCTTTGCCACAGCAGAGGACGACCCGACCATCGATGCCGAGCGAGCGCAGCAACTCCGCCATGCCGCGGCCGGCGTTCTCCATCAGCACAATGCCGGGCACGCCGAACTCGGACATGGCACGGCGGTCGAGTTCGCGCGCTTGCTCGCGTGTCAGAATCATGGCCAAATTCCTCGCCGCCAATCAGAGCCGGAGCCTTCGCGCAATCGAGACGCTGAAGACCATCAACGGCAAACCGGTGGCCCAGTTCTGGAGGGAAGTGGATGGCAAGTAGAATTCACCGATTGAGCTGGCACCATCCCCGATCAGGCAATGCGGAGGATGCGGCAGGTCTCTTCATAGCTCGCTTCCAACTCTAGGGGCACCGCCAAGTTGTCGGCCAGCCACAGCGGCAGCGTCGGCAGCGGCTGGCCGAGGGCGAGGGGGTAAGCCCAGGCCTCGAAGCGCCCGGCGCCGTCCGAGCGTGTCCAGCGGCAGGCTGCGGCATACAGCGGGGGCGGCTCGGGCGCCAGGGAGGGGTTTGTCTGGCCGATCAAGTCCAGCAGGTCATTGTACAGATTGAATTGGCGTGTCGTCACCACATCGACGATGGCGACACAAACGTGCTGCCGGAGCAGGGCCGCACACTTGGCGACGAACATCCGGCGGTGTTCGGGTCGGTCTTTGTTCGCCGGGCTGACGATTTCCACGGCGGCCACCAAGCGGCGATGGTGCTGGGCGTCGTAGACGCGCACCTCGTACTCGTCCTGATCCGGCAAGTCGGTGGCGACGGCAAGGGTCGGCTGGGGCGGCGCCCAAACCGCAGTCGCCACGCCGCCAGCCTCGGTACCTCCCCCCGAAGCAAGGGGGTTTACTTCGTCCTCTTCGTAGGACGCCACATCGATCTCGAAGTAGGCGCCCAGATGGACGCGCGGCTCGGCGTCGAATTGGGGCGGGAGTTTCCGGTTCAAGGCCATTACAATCGCGGTCGGCCACGCGCCGTGGAAACCCTCCCACGATTTTCTGTTAGTGAGCGGGGGGCGAAAATGGTCGCGCAACGGCATGGCACGGTTCTCCTGGCCGTCATTGTATCCTCGCGCTCCCCCGCGCGGCCAGCCCGCGTTGTCGGCGAACCGGCAGCGTTAGCTGCCGGGTTGGAGGCAGCATACCCGGCAGCTAACGCTGCCGGTTCGCCACCCCCGGCATGCGATAACGGCACGTTGAAAACGTGCCCCACGAAGAAACAAAGCGGCCGGTGAGGTTGTGCCGCGCCGGCTACGCCGAACTCGTGTATGGCACGGCGGTCGAGTTGCGCGCTTGCTCTCGTGTCAGAATCATGGCCCAATTCCTCGCCGCCAATCAGAGCCGGAGCCTTCGCGCGATCGAGACGCTGAAGACCATTCAAGAAATGCGGAGGATGCGGCAGGTCTCTTCATAGCTCGCTTCCAACTCTAGGGGCACCGCCAAGTTGTCGGCCAGCCACAGCGGCAGCGTCGGCAGCGGCTGGCCGAGAGCGAGCGCGTGGACCCACGTTTCCAGGCGCGCGATGTTCCCCACACGCCTCCACCGGCAGGCCGAGGCATAGATCGGCGACGGCTCGGGGGTCGTGGACGGGTCGCTCTGCCCGGCCCATTCCAACAGGTCGCCGAAGAGGTTGAACTGGCCGCGTCGTGACCACATCGACAATCGTGACGGAAACCTGCTCCCGGAGCAGGGCGGCACACTTGCCGACGAAGAGCCGGCGGTTCTCCGGGCGATCTTTGTTCGACGGGCTGACGATCTCGACGGCGGCGACCAAGCGGCGATGGTGCTGGGTGTCGTAGACGCGCACCTCGTACTCGTCCTGGTCCGGCAGGTCGGTGGCGACAGTGAGTGTGGGTTGGGGTGGCGCCCAGACCGCGGTCGCCACGCTGCCATCCTCGGCGCTTCCCCCGAAGCCAGGGGAGTTGCTTCCTCCTCGTAAGACGCCACCTCGATCTCGAATGTGGTCCCGAGGTGGACGCGCGGGCCAGCAACGTATCGCGGCGGCAATCTCTTGTTCAGTGCCATCACGATCACCGTAGGCCACGCACCGTGCAACTCGTCCCACGACCTCTTGTTATCGAGCGGGGGGCGAAAATGGTCGCGCAACGGCATGGCACGGTTCTCCTGGCCGTCATTGTATCCTCGCGCTCCCCCGCGCGGCCAGCCCGCGTTGTCGGCGAACCGGCAGCGTTAGCTGCCGGGTTGGAGGCAGCATACCCGGCAGCTAACGCTGCCGGTTCGCCACACCCGGCATGCGATAACGGCACGTTGAAAACGTGCCCCACGAAGAAACAAAGCGGCCGGTGAGGTTGTGCCGCGCCGGCTACGCCGAACTCGTGTATGGCACGGCGGTCGAGTTGCGCGCTTGCTCTCTTGTCAGAATCATGGCCAAATTCCTCGGCGCAAGTCCGAGCCGGCGCTCGGTTGACTCCAGCGCGGCGCATGTTCCCGCTATTCCCCGATGTTACACTGTTTACTCACGCGCTGCACGGTGTTAACATCGGCTGACGCTTCGCTCCGCGCTGGTTGTTAACTTGTAGCTACGCCTTCCACCGCTTCCATTCGTCGCGATCTCGGATAGTACCCGGAGAAGTCATGCTTCGCTTTAGCTTGCTGCTGCTCGGCACCCTCGCCTCCACCTCCTTCGCGTCCGAAGCGGAAGTGCCTATGCGGATGTTGCAAGGGCACAGTGGTTCCGTGATGTCGGTCGCTTTCTCCGCCGATGGCAAGACGTTGGCGAGCGCATCGCGCGATGGCACGGTCAAACTTTGGGATGTATCAACGGCGAAAGTGCGGCGAACATTGACGGGGCACGACGCCGACGTGTACTCCGTCGCCTTCTCCCCCGACGGAACTGTATTGGCCAGCGGCAGCGGGGACAAAACCGTGCGGCTCTGGGACGTGCGGACGGGCGCCTTGCGCGGGACACTGACGGGCCACGAGGACGTTGTGCGTTGGGTCGCTTTCTCCGGCGATGGCAAACTCCTTGCCAGCGGCAGCGAGGACAAGACCTTGCGCTTGTGGGACGCGGCGACGGGCAAACTCGTGCGGACGCTGCCAGGACACGCCTTGAAATCGCTGGCTTTTTCTCCCGACGGCCAAACGCTGGTCAGCGGAGGACGCGATCGAACCGTGCAATTGTGGGACGTGGCCCGTGGCAAACGGCGGGCGCTGCTGCGAGGCCATAGCGGTTGCATCGAAGGCGTCGCCTTCTCCGCCGATGGCAAGACGGCGGCCAGCAGCAGCGAAGACGGCACGGTGCGTCTGTGGGACGTGGAGAAAGCGTCTCTGCGACAAACCCTACGCGGGCATGGCAGGGAAGTGGATTCGGTCGCCTTCTCCCCCGATGGCAAGACGCTGGCCAGTGGCAGCAAAGACAAAAGCGTCCGGCTGTGGGATGCGCGAACCGGCGCGTTGCGGCGGACATTGACGGGATCGCCGACCCGGCATGAATCGCTGGCTTTTTCGCCGGATGGCCTCACTTTGGCCAGCGGCAGCGGCGGACCGGAGGCGGCGATCCGTCTGTGGAACCTCGGCGAGCGCGTGCAACGGTTCGATACCGATCCGCATTGGGAGGCGTTGCACAATCGCGCCGCCGATCCTAAGCCGCGGACGATTCGGCAAGATTTCGGTTACAGCAAGACCAACCACGCCGGCGGCGAAGCTGGCGAAATAGGTGGTTTCCTCAGCCCGGCCGCCGAGCCGGCCTACTACGCCAAAAAGATTCCCCTTAAAACCTTCGCGGATACGCTGACCGCTTCGGGAACTCTGGCGTGCAGCGGACGAGGCGTCCACGCTCTGATCGGCTTTTTCAACGCCGACACCCTCAACGAATGGCGAACGCCCAACACCATCGCCTTGCGCATTTCGGGTCGGGGTGATGATTTCTATGCTTGGGTCGAATACGCCACCAGCCGTTGGCGGGCCGGCGGCGACGAGCCGACGGGTTTCCCAACGCGCCGCGATGACAAAAGCAAACGCAAGATCCTCATCGGCTTTGCCGCCAAAGGCGCCGTCCACCGCTGGACGCTCCGCTACGATCCCAAGGGCAACGAGGGCGGCGGCGTGGTCACAGCAACCATCGACGATCAGACCGCCGTGTGCCATCTGCATAAAGGACACAAGGAGGATGGCGCCGCCTTCAATCGTTTCGGACTGCTCAACGTCATGAAATCCGCCGGCGACGGCAGCGAGATCTGGTTCGATGACGTGACGATCAATGGCCGCAAGGACGATTTCACCGCCGATCCGGGTTGGGACCAGTTTCACAATCGGCGGATGTACCAGACCAAGAACGTGCGTCCGCGTTTCGATTTTGGCTTCAGTCCGACGCGCTATGCGGCGGGCCGAGGCGAAGGGGAACTAGGCGGCCTCATCTTTCGCGGCGATTGCCGCTATGCCGAACGCATGGCCTACTATGCGGATCGTCTTAATGAACTAAATCTGAACAAGCCCTTGCGAGCTTCGGGCAAGGTTTGCCTGCGGCGCGGCGTCACCGATAGCACGGTGCTGCTCGGCTTCTTCCACGCCAAGGACAGCATGACCGTTAACCCCGCGCAAAACTCCGGCTTGCCGCGCAACTTCTTAGGAATCGCCGTCGATGGTCCCAGCCGCGAGGGCTTTTACTTTTTCCCGGCGTATCGCCTGGATGGTTCCGAACAGGGCCATGGCGTAGACAAGAAACCGCCTTACATTTATCCGGACGGCAAAGCTCACGATTGGTCTTTCGATTACTCGCCCACAGCCGCCGATGGCAAAGGGCGGATCACGTTGACGCTGGATCGCCATTCGGTCGCGCTCGATCTGAAAGAAGATCCCAAGAAGATGGGCGCGCATTTCGATCGTTTCGGCCTCATCACGACCTGGGTAGACGGCAACGGCCAGCACATTTACTTTGACGATCTGAGTTATACTTGCGCCCAGTAAGAGTCTGTCCGAGAAGGTTGTGGCGGCACGTTTTCAACGTGCCGATCTGCCGGTTTTTCCCGCCCTCCGGCACGTTGAAAACGTGCCGCCACAACCTTCGGGGCTGATGGGGGAGGAGAAGGGCTTAAAGGCAGCGGAGGCCAACGAGGCGGCCGGTGGAGGCTCTTTGCCGCTGTTCGCCACGCTGGGCGAACTGGCAATGACAAGCCGTGCCAAGACGTGCCTGCTGTCGCTGTCTGGCACCACTTGACAGCGGAATGCCGAAGTCCGTGGCAAAGTGGCCAAGTGGCAAGGTGGCCCAGAGACAAGCGAGCGGCCCAAGGCTCCGCCTTTTGCAACTCGTGGAAACTACTGGTAAGGGAGCGGTTGGCTGCCCCGCTCCCTTACGGTCGCGGCTCTGATGGCACCGTCATCGGCTGATCCGCAAACCCGGTCCCTTCAATAACGCTTCCACTTCGGCGCGAGTGATCCAAGCGAAATCGCCGGGCATCGAATGCTTGAGGGCGCTGGCGGCGACGCCGTAATCCAAACCCTTTTGCAAATCGCCGTCGAGTAGTCCGTGAATCAAACCGGCTGCGAAGGAATCGCCGGCGCCGAGACGATCGACAATTTCGACCTCATAAGTCCTCGTTCGCAGAATACGACGATCCTGATAGGCGATGGCGGTCCAGCTGTTTTTCCACACCAGCGGATTGTCGCGCAAAGTGATGGCGACGATTTGTAGCGGAAAACGGTCGGCGACGCGGGCGGCGGCTTCCTCGTAATCCTTGCCGCGAATGCCGAACACGCGCTCGATGTCTTCTTCGGTCGTTACCAGCACATCGCAAAACTGCATCAGTTCGCTCATGCAGCGTCCGGCCTCGGCCTGGCTCCACAATTTGACGCGATAATTCAAATCGATGCTCGTCCGCACTCCGGCGGCGCGAGCGGCCTGCATCGCTTCGCGCGTCGTCTCGGCGGCGCCGGCGCTCAGCGCCGGCGTGATGCCGGTGACGTGGAACCAGCGCACGCCGGCGAACACGTTCGTCCACGGCACCATGCCCGGACGGATGGCGGCGATGGCCGTGGATTTGCGGTCGTACAGCACGCTGCTGGCGCGGCGCGGCGCCAAATTCGAGAAAATACAGCCCAACGCGGTCCTCCGGCGTCCACACGACATGCTCGCTGGAGACACCGGCCTCGCGGGCTTGGTTGGCGATGAGTCGGCCCAGCGGATTGTCGGTCAGCCGCGACACCCAAGCCGTCGAACGTCCCAAGCGTGCCAGGGCGACGGCGGTGTTCAGTTCCGCGCCGCCGACTTGGACATCGAGCGAACGCGCTTGCTCCAGGCGGCGGAAGTTCGGCGGACTGAGGCGGATCATCGCCTCGCCGAAAGTTATCGCGTCGTAAGGCATGGCAGAGAGTCCGGGTGAAAATCACTAGCCCTGGGAGGGAGGTTTTTTGCGTCGCGCCGCTTGCACGATGGAGACGTACTGGCGAGCGAGGTCGCGGATGCGGTCGAAGTCTTTTTCAGCGACGGCGCGGGGATCGACGAGTTGGCCGCCCACACCCAGACAGCAAGCGCCGGCCCGCAAAAACTCTTCGGCGGTATTGACATCGACGCCGCCGGTCGGCATCAAGCGCACCTGCGGCAAGGGGCCGCGCATGGCCCGGAAGAACGCCGGTCCCACCACCTCGGCGGGGAACACCTTAACGATGTCGGCGCCCGCCTCCCACGCCGTCAGGATCTCGGTCGGCGTGAAGGCGCCCGGCATGACGAGCTTGCCATAGCGCAGACAAAGGCGGATGACATCGAGGTTGAGCGTCGGCGTCACGAGATATTCGGCACCGGCGAGCAGAGCGGCGCGGGCCGTCTCCGCATCGAGGATGGTGCCGGCGCCCAGCAGTACACGATTGCCCAACGCCTTGCGCACCTGGCGCAGCACGCCCAGGGCATCGGGAACCGTCATGGTGATTTCGGCCGTCGTGACGCCGCCATCGGCCAAGGCGCGCACCACCTCGGCCAGCTGCTGGCTGTCCGGTGAGCGGACGATGGCGATGATGCCGCAATCGAGGATGTTACGAAGTTGTAGTTCTTTGCTCATGGCGCTCTGCTCGCGTGGCTGGAGATTGTGTACAGCTGTGTTGCCATTACTATTGTGGGACTTGAGGGATGGGGAGGAAAGGGGTAGACGGGAAGACGATCTTCGGAGACAGATCCTCCGAGCCTGAAGCGGAAGCGAAGGATGTGTTACTGTCGCATCTTCGCTTACGCTTCGCGGAGGATCTTCCCAGCTTCCCCAGGCTTGTTACAATGCCTTATTGTATTCCCCAAGACGATGTTTTCCGCACCGAAACTCGCAGCAAACGGGGTTGCCATGACCGTCCACCTCAAGTGTGCCGCGTGCCAGCGGCAGTTAAAGGTGCCCGACGAAGCATTGGGCAAAACGATCCAGTGCCCCGCGTGCGGCGCGCGTTTCCTCGGCCGTATCGACGAGAGCGCGCCGCCTGCCCCACAAGGAACAGCGGCAATGCCGGAGGACGAGCCGATCATGGATGTCACCGAGGAGGCGAGTGAAGGGGATGTCGTCGAGGAGGTGGAGGTTTTCGTCGAGGAGGATTCGCCGCTAAACGACAAGAGCCAAGCGAAGAAAAAGAGATCGCCCAAATTGCTCTACGGTTGCCTGACGGGAATCGCTGTCGCGATACTGTTCGGCTGCGGCGGAGGCGGGTTCTTTGGCTATCGCTACTGGACGGGCTACATTAGCGATAGCGATTGGAAAACATTGAGTCCTCCGCAATCGTCTTGCCGTGTCGCCATGCCGGGCGATCCGGTCTTGTCCCGCGATGGGTCGAATCCCGCCCAGCCGGTATTCCGCTACACGGTCGAAAAACCGTTGGCGCGCTCCGCCTTTTTGTTGCGTTATTACGACTTGCCTTCTCTCAAAGTGCCGGCCAACGAGGAGCTTGAGATGCTGATTACCGAGAAAACCGTCCATCTAAGCAACGCGGAGCAGGCTAGGCTCGAGTCGGGGCAACCTCTCCATCTGGGGCCGTATTTGGGCAAGGAGGTTTGTTTTCGTCTGAGCGGAGGGCGGCTCGGCATTGTTCACTTTTTTCTGGTGCCGCTTGGAAATCAGACGCGCGTCTATGAACTGTTTGCTTCCGGTCCCAACATGGACTCGAAGAGCGGCCCGGCGGGCAAGTTCTTCAACTCTTTCGAGATCGTCGCCGCGCCGGCAGACCAGCCGCAAGCGGGCGGGCCGGCGGCGAAACCCTAACCGCGAGCGTGGATCAAGGACGTTTCTCGATCAGCGACTGCGTTTTGACGACGGTATTTTCGCTGGGAAAGGTGTGGAACGAGGAGAGAAAGAGGCGTCCCGGACCGGCCTCGGCGGTGATGAAGCCGAGCGGCGCCACCGCTAAGCGATTGTGCGAGGGAAAATGGTGCAGCAAGCCGCGCTTGCTGCCGTCGGCGACAATCTCGTCGTGGATGTGCAGAAAAATCTCCGGCACCAGCACCTCGACTTGAAAACTCATCTCGTAGTGGATGCCGTGGGCGCACAGCATCCGCCCGGTATGCTCGCTGCGTAGTTTGTAGTGCAGCAGGCGGCGGCTCTGGGGCAGTTCCTGCTCGGCGGCGGCGGTCACTTCGGTCAGATGAACGTCGGCATTCTCCCAAGAGATGACGTGGCCGGTGCGCGTGATGCGCACGGTCAGCGCGTAATCCTCGCGCTGGATTTTGCGCACGGCGAGGATGTCGAACAACTCCGGGTGCAAGGGGCGCCCGTAGAGTTGAAAGATCAAATCGCCAACAGCGGGTCGGAGAAAGTCAACGCTCATGACGGGTTGTCCCGCGTATCCGCGAATCAACACAGTCTCGATTATAACCGCTCGTCGCGGAGCCACAATGCGTTTTCCGCGCCGCGGCAAACGAACCTTGGGCCGTTCGATGCTTGGCCTTGGCAAGCTGCTGGGTTTTCGTTAAGAGGCGGTTTCAGTTGCGCCGGTTGTGTCGATTAGGATGCCCGTGCGACCCGCTTTTCGAGCCGATCTTGTCGAGAAGCGCTTGCATCGCAACCTGAACTATTGTACCCTCTCTGGGTGGTAGATCGGCTTTCGTACACGGACGTTTGCCATGCCTGCCCCTTTTCCACCTCCCGGCGTCAAGATCCTCACCATCGGCGAGCTAACGCGCGCCCTCAAGGGCGTACTCGAAGAATCCTACGCCAACGTCTGGGTTGAGGGCGAGGTGTCGAACCTGTCGCGGCCCAGTTCCTACGGGCATCAGTATCTCACCCTCAAGGACGACGAGGCGCCGCTCAAGGCGGTGCTGTATCGGGCCATCGCTCTGCGTATGAAGTTCGATCTGCGCGACGGCATGCGCGTTATCGTGCGCGGCCGGCTGACGCTGTACATGCCGCGCGGCGAATATCAACTGCTCATTGAGGAGATCCAGCCCAAGGGCATTGGACCGCTGGAACTGGCGTTTCGGCAATTGAAAGAAAAGCTATCTCTAAAGGGGTATTTTGAGCCGAAACGCAAACGCAAGCTGCCCCGCATTCCCCGCCGAATTGGGCTTGTCACCAGTCAGAGCGGCTCGGCGGTGCGCGACATGCTGGAAATTCTGTCGCGGCGCTGGCCGGCGGCGGAGGTGTGGATCTGTCCGGTCCACGTCCAGGGCGAAGGGGCGGCCGCCGAGGTTGCCGAGGCCATCGGCGCGCTCAACCGCATCGGAGCGAACGGCTCGGCCATCGACGTATTGATCGTCGGCCGCGGCGGCGGCAGTCTCGAAGATTTGTGGACCTTCAACGAAGAGTGCGTCGCCCAAGCGATTTTTCACTCGCGCATTCCTGTCGTGACCGGCATCGGCCACGAGGACGATCTGACCATCGCCGACATGGTCGCCGACGTGCGGGCATTGACGCCGAGCGAAGCCGCCGAGAAAGTGGTGCCTGATGGTGCGGCCGTGTACGATTGGCTGGCCGGACTGGAAGCGCGCTTCCGAACGGATCTGCGTCGCCGGCTGGACATGGCTCACGCACGCTTGGCGGAGTTGGCGGATCGGCCGTGCTTCCGCCGGCCGCTCGAACGCCTTCGCCAAGAAGAAGAACGGCTCGACGATTGGAACGAACGCTTGCAGCGTGCCATGCAGTGCCGCCTTGAACAATTCCGCGAACAACTCAAGGGACAAGCGGCGCGGCTGGAATCGCTTAGCCCGCTGAACGTGCTGGCGCGGCTACAGTCTGACGCACAAAGAAGAGGCGACGGTCCTGCTGCACGATGCGGGGCAAGTGTGTCGCGGCGAGCGCATCGTGACGCGGCTTCAGCACGGCGAGATCATCAGTCGGGTGGAAGAAACGAGAGGAGGGGAGTAAAAAGATGAGCGAATCGCGCGATAAGGGGCGGACGTTCGAGGAATCACTGCTGGAACTGGAGCGCATGGTGCGTGAGTTGGAAGACGGCCGGCTCGGTCTGGAGGATGCGTTGGCCCGCTACGAGCAGGGCGTTGGACTCATCAAATCGTGTTCGCAGCAATTGCGGCAGGCGGAGCAGCGTATTTTGCAGCTAACCGGCGTCGATGAGGAGCAGCAGCCCATCTTGCAACCGTTCAAGCACGAGGCGACGGCGATGGCTAAAAAACGCCCCTGAGGAGCATGGCACATGACCGCACTGGGTAAGCGATGCCGTGGGTGTGGACTGTACAAGTCGGCCGCGGAGTTTCCCTGCTGAAAGCGCGGCAAGGATGGCCTTCGGTCTTGGTGCAAGACCTGCGCGAAACGAGCGAGACAACGCAAGCGCCAAAACGAGGTGTAGTAGGGTTTTTGCGTCTCATCAGGAACTTTTCGAGCCAGATGGACTGACTGGAAATTCTTCGGCGATCCCCGTATACTCGAATAAGTAGGTGGTTGCGTGTTTGAGGCGTGGTTTGCTCCGCGAGCGAGGGAAAGGAGGAGAGATGCAGGCAACACTCGACTTATCCGCCGTGCGTTGCTTCACCGATTCCTTGCAGGACCGGCTCCGCCAATGTGACAACGGCGAAGGCATGGTTTTCAGCAACTTGGACGAGAGCATCAACTACTACGTCCAGCTGTGCGTCGAATTGCGGAATTACATCAACCAGTGGGCGCGGGCTGTGTTCACGAACCAGGTCGCGTTCGATCCGGCGGTTGAAGAACTACTGAAGTCGGAAACGAGTCTTCTTCTGCATCGCGCCAAGCAGCTGGCCGCATGCGGCCGCGCCATGAATGGGCAGTGCTTTGAGTTGCAAGGATTGTCTTTCCTCCACTATTACATTGCGGACTTCGATTACTTGCTGGAGAATTGGGTCAGCCCTCGCGCCGCCGTGAGTCCCGCGCCCCGCGTGAAATTGTCCGACGCGGTGGAGCAGCAAATCATTGAGCGTCTCGGAAACCTCTCGGCCTTGCCGAGCGATTGGCGTCCGACCGACCCGGAGCAGCTTGCTTGCTTCCAAAAGCAGAAAGCGCGGTGACTCGATGGGGAGGGTTTCGGCCCTCCCTTATCGCATCTTGAGCAGACGATGTCCATCTCCCAGCCGATCCCCCTCACGCCGATTCGAACCGCCCCTGGCAAGCCTGAATTTCAAGCTCTGCTGACATGGCCGTTCGCCGAACAGCCTCTTTATGAGAGACAGGTTAAACGTCTTCTTTGCAGCGACATCCCCCATCGGGCGACATACGGCTTTGGCCTGGTCTGGGTTTACCGAGATCCCGCGGGCAACACAGTTGGCTTTGGCACGTTGGACGTTTGCAAAGAATACGAGCGTTTCACGGGGGGGAAGTATCACTCTTACATTCCGTTGTTGGCTGTGAATCCGGCTTTTCAAAAGCGGGGATACGGCCGTAGCATCGTTCAGCATCTCCTAGCGGAATCCGTGTTGATCGCCCAAAGTCCGGCAGGCTTCTCCGATCTGCTCTTTCTCGATGTCTATACGGCCAACCAAGGAGCTATTTCGCTTTATGAGAAGTGCGGCTTCGTCATCCTAAACCCGGACATTCCTATCCTGGACCCGCAAGAGAACAACGAGCCTTACGTTATCATGGCCAAGAAGTTGGTCCTCGCCCCGAGTTGAGAGGGCGGAGCAAGAGCGGGCTGGCTTCTGGCAGGGGATACCTCATTGGCGACATGGGACATAGCGATCGTCGTTCTATATGTGTTGGCGACGATTGGCCTGGGCTGGTGGTTCAGCCGGCGGCAACACAACCTACGCACCTATTTCGTCGGCGACCGAGACATCAGCTGGTGGCTTATCCTCGTCTCCATCGTGGCCACGGAAACGAGTACCGTTACCTTCCTCAGTGTGCCCGGCGTGGCGTTCCGGGGTGACTTCACTTTCCTGCAATTGGCCTTCGGTTTCGTGGTGGGCCGCATCGTTATCGCCTGGTTTCTCTTGCCGCAATATCTGCGCGGCGAACTGCTGTCGGCGTATCAGTTGCTCCAGCAGCGTTTCAACCGCTCGGTCCAGCGGACGGCCTCCGGCTTGTTTCTGCTGACGCGCGTCGTCGCCGATGGATTGCGGCTGTACTTGGCCGCGCTTCTGTTGCAGCAGTTCACCGGCTGGAACGGCGAAGCGGCGGTGCTGGTCATCGGCGCCGCCACCATTCTGTACACGCTGCTGGGCGGTATGCAGGCGGTTATCTGGAGCGATCTGATCCAATTCGCTATTTACATCCTCGGCGCTGTGGTTGCCGCCGCGTACATCGTGCGGCTGATACCCGGCGGCGCCGCCGAGTTCATCGCCGTTGGCGAGCAAGCCCACAAGTTCACGTTGCTGAATTGGACCACCGATCCCACGCAAGCGTACACCTTCTGGGCCGGCCTCGTCGGCGGCGCTTTTCTGACGATGGCCAGCCACGGCGCCGATCAGATGATGGTGCAGCGCTATTTTTGCAGCCGCTCGCTCAACCAGGCTCGCACGGCCCTGGTACTGAGCGGCTTCGTCGTGCTGCTGCAATTTCTGCTGTTTTTGTCGATCGGCGTCGGTCTGTTCGTACTCAAGGAAAAGGGCATCCTGTCGATTGCCGAGACAACGAAAAAGGACGAAGTGTTCGGCGTGTTCATCGTCCATTTCCTGCCGCATGGTCTAATCGGTTTGCTGATCGCGGCGGTGCTGGCCGCGTCGATGGCAACCTTGTCGTCGTCGCTGAACAGCTCGGCGAGCGCCTTCGTGACCGACTTTTACCGACCGCTGGCCTCGGGACACGAGGAAGGTCATTATCTGAGGGTGTCGCGGTGGATGACGCTGTTCTGGGGACTGACGCGCATCGCTGTGGCGCTGGCGGCTCCCTACTGGCTGCGCGGCCGCAGCATCGTCGATGAGGTGTTGCAGATCGCCGCCTTCACGACCGGCATGATTCTGGGCCTGTTCGTGCTGGGCAGTCTGCGCCGACCCGTCTCCTCGCGCGCGGCGCTGGCCGGACTGGTCGTCAGCTTCGTCGCGGTCTTTCTTATCTGGCTGCCGCCCTTGTGGGACAAGAACCGTTTGGCGTACCCGTGGTATGCTCCCCTAGGCACCCTCACGACCGTGGCAGTCGCCCTCGCCGTCAATTTCCTGGGGTCGAAACATGGATCATCTGCAAACCGAGGCGATCAACCCAGCCTCGACAAATCTGGATGAGCGGACGCCGTTGGAAATCGTTCGCCTGATGAACGCCGAGGATGGCCGTGCGATTGCCGCCGTGGCATCGCAGGCGGAATCGATCGCCCGCGCCATCGAGATCATCGCCGAGCGGCTGCGCGGCGGCGGACGTTTGATTTACGTCGGGGCCGGCACGTCGGGCCGGCTGGGCGTACTGGACGCCAGCGAATGTCCGCCGACGTTCAACGCGCCGCCGGGGCAAGTCGTCGGCATCATCGCCGGCGGTTACGACGCGCTGACGCGCTCCATCGAGGGGGCGGAAGATCACCCCGAATACGGCGAACGCGACCTGACGGCTCTCGGCGTCGGCGCCGGCGATGTCGTCGCCGGCATCGCCACCAGCGGCCGGACGCCGTATGTATTGGGAGCGGTGGCCTTCGCGCGGAAACAAGGAGCGTTCACGCTCGGCATTGCCTGCAACGACGATGCGGAATTGAATGCGGCGGTGGATCTGCCGATTGTGCCGGTGGTCGGAGCGGAGGTGTTGAGCGGATCGACGCGGCTGAAAGCGGGTACGGCCACCAAATTGGTTTTGAACATGCTCAGCACCGGCGCGATGATTCGTCTGGGCAAGACGTTTGGTAATCTCATGGTCGATCTGCGTGCCAGCAACAGCAAACTGCGGGCGCGCACCAACCGCATCGTGCGGCTGCTCGCCGGCTTGACGGTCGAGGCGGCGGACGAGCTTCTCCGCCGCTGCGACGGCGAATTGAAGACGGCATTGGTAGCACAAATGTGCGGCGTCGAGCCGGAAGAGGCTCGCGCTCGTCTGGCGGCGGCGGAAGGGCAAGTGCGGATGGCTCTTTCTTCTTGCCAGCCCGCGGCGCCAGCAAGGGCACATCCCTTGCTTGCGCTGCGGGCTGGCAAGAGTGAACTGTACCTTGGCATCGACGGCGGCGGTACGCATACCGTTGCCCTGCTGGCGGCAGACACGGCGACGATCCTCGGACGCGGCGCGGCGGGTCCGTCCAATCGGCAGGCGGTCGGCACCGAGCGTGCGTTGGCGGCGCTCGATGAGGCAGTGAGCGCCGCCTTCACGACGGCGAAATTGCCGCGCGGTCCCGTGTCCTCCGCTTGTCTGGGATTGGCCGGCGCGGATCGAGACGACGATCGGGCCGTGATCCGCGCCTGGGCGGAGCGCGTTCGCCTGGCCGACAAGATCGAAGTCACCAGCGATGCGGCGATTTTGTTGGCGGCGGGCACGCCGCAAGGCTGCGGTCTGGTCCTCATCGCCGGCACCGGCTCGATTGCCTTCGGCGGCACGGCGGACGGCCGGCGCACGCGCCGGCGGCTGGGGCTACCTGCTCGGCGACGAAGGCAGTGCTTATGCTCTGGTGATGGCCGCTCTGCAAGCGGTCGTCCGCGCCGCCGACGGTCGAGGACCGGCGACGAAACTCGCGGAACGCCTACTGAGCCGATTGGGCCTATCTCAGCCGCAAGAATTGATCGCCGCCGTGTATCGCGGCGGCCGCGATCGCGCCGAGTTGGCCGCCCTGGCACCGCTGGTCGTCGAGACGGCACAAGGGGATGAAGTCGCTGCTGAGATCGTCGAGCAGGGAGCGCGCGAACTGGCTCAGGCGGGCGAAGCCGTGGTACGACAACTCGGCTGGGACAGCCCAATCCCGCTGGCAATGGCCGGCGGACTTCTCCTGGGCAGCGCGGCGTATCGGCAACGGGTTCTCTCGTCCGTGCGATCGCGCGGCGTTGCTGCCGATCCGGTGGCGTTGGTCGAGGAGCCAGTTCAGGGAGCGATTCGATTGGCTTGTTCCTATTCGGTTACTGGTCGAGGTTGCTCGGGTAGGGACTGAGGTAGTAGAGGGCGGAGATAAAGATCGCCGTGCCGGAGAGGCTGTAGTTGATGAGGCGGACGCTGCCGTCGCACATGACAAACGGGCAGCCGCCGTCGTAAGGCGATCCCCACTCGTTGCCGAAATTATCGCCGATCCTGTCCTGCAAGATCAAGCTGCCGCTCAAGCCGGGGACGATTACGTTGTTCTTGACCGAGTAAGCGCCATGGCCTCGTCCCGTGCCGCCGTAGTCGCCCGTGTAGATACATTCGTCCCAGTTGTTGCTGTAGGTGTTGCCGTAGTTTCTGGGATCCATGGACTTCTCGCCGACCAGGACGGTGTTGCTGGTGCCGTGGTTGTTGGTGATCGAGGACAGCGATATTTTGGTGGTGGTATTATAGAAAGTTTGGGTATTGATCGCGTAGTCGGTGTGAGGTCCGGGAATGCCGGGGGCGCTGCCGCCGGGACTGGTGGCAGAGGGAGTATGGTTGCGGCTCGGATCCAGGTAGGGCTTGATAGGAACCTGCAGATATTTGCCGGCCATCACCTGGTTGTAGACGTTCTGCTGCTCGATGTAGGGCAGGAGCTGGAAGCCCCAACACCACAAAGTGGGATTGGCGCTACTGGCGGGAGGGCCGCCGTTGGTGGGCATTATACCCCGGATGTCGTGGTAGTTAAAAGAGGCGAGGCCGATCTGCTTGAGGTTGTTGAAGCATTGGGTGCGGGCGGCGGCGGCGCGAACTTTTTGCACCGCTGGCAGCAGCAGGCCGATAAGGATAGCGATGATGGCGATGACCACCAGCAGCTCAATCAGCGTGAAACCACGCCAGCGCTTTCGGAAGACGAGTCTTGGCATGCGGACCTCACCTTTTAGGGAAAAACGAGTGCGAAAGTTAGAGCAGACGCTCCACAGTGTTAGAGCATACTAATGAACGTCATCTCATTTTTTACACGAGGGGCTCTCCATCAGCAAGGAAAATAGGAGGGAAAAATCATTAATTTTTCTTAATGCAGACGACCGGCACTTTTGCTCGGCAGGATGCCGTGACCTATCCTTGAGATGGACCCCTGCGGTGCGCCTGGCCGCCTTAGCTCAAGAGAATTGATGCGCATGTCTCTAGCTTCCCCTTCCCTACCCGCCGCAACGCCCCTCGCGCCCAGCACCGACGCTCCGACAGCGGCTCTCGCCGTGCCGGCGATCATAGTCGCCGCCATCTACGCCATCCCCGTCGTAGCGGCGCTGCGGCCGGTGGCCGATCCGGTCCTCGAACCGGACATCTGGTGGCATCTGCGCGTCGGACAGTGGGTGAGCGAACAGGGCGCCGTGCCCCTCACCGATCCGTTCTCGCGCTACGGCATGGACAAACCCTGGATCGCTTACAGTTGGCTGTATGAAATTCTGGTCTATCGCTTGTATGAGACGTTCGGACTGGCGGGCATCGTGGCTTATCGGGTAGCCATGTCGCTGGCGGTGACGGCGGCACTGCATCGGTTGATCCGCCGCCGCGAACCGCGCTTCCTCGTCGCCTCCGGCTTGACGGCGGTGTCCGTCTTCGCTCTGACGCCGCTGTTCAGCGAACGGCCGTGGCTGTTCACCATCCTCTTCACCACCTGGACGCTCGACGTGCTTCTCGATGTGCGGAGCGGGCGAAGCACGCGCGCGATGTGGTTGCTGCCGATTGTGTATGCACTGTGGGCCAACCTGCACATTCAGTTCGTCTACGGGTTGCTCTTTTTGGGATTGGCGTGCGTCCGTTTCCCGCCGTTTAGCCGCGACCCGAAGGGGAGCGCGGGCTTCGCGCTCCCCTTCGGGTCACGGCTAAACAACCTGGCGGGATTGTGTCTACTGGCCACGCTGGTCAATCCGTATCATGTGCGGATTTATGGTGTGGTGATGGAATATGCCACCCAGTCCGGGCCGTTTCGCTGCGTCAATGAGTTGCGTGCCATGGAGTTCCGCGAAACGACGGACTGGGTGGTCTTGCTGCTCGGCGCCGCGGCCGTGTTCGCGCTCGGCCGGCGGCGCCGCTTAAACGGTTTCGAGATATTGCTGCTGGCCAGTACCGGCATCCTCGCCTTCCGCTCGCGGCGCGATCTGTGGTTGCTCGTCCTCGCCGCTGCCGCCATTCTGACGTTTCGCCGCCATCCGCAGGGGAGCGCGGCTGGGACACACCCGGCAGCTAACGCTGCCGGTTCGCCCAAACCTATTGTCGTCGCCGCGGCGCTGCTGGCCGTCCTGATCGGACTGCTCGCCTGGCAGCGCGACCTGTCGGCGGAGAACCTACGCCGCAAAGTGGCGGGAGTGTTTCCCGTCGAGGCCGCCGCCGTCGTCGCCGAGCGCGGCTATGACGGCCCGCTGTTCAACGATTTCAACTGGGGCGGATTCCTAATCTGGAGTTTGCCGCGCTTGCCCGTCGTCGTGGATGGCCGAACCAACCTGCACGGCGACGAACGCATCCTGCGCATCGGCAATACCTGGGCGGCCGGACCTGGCTGGCGCGACGACCCCGATCTGGCGCTGGCCGGGGTCGTCCTCGCCGATGCGCAGAGTCCGCTCGGTTGCGTGTTGCCGTTGGACGAGCGCTTTGAACGGGTCTACGAGGATGCGGTTGCCCGCGTGTTCGTCCGCAAGCGGACGAACACGGCGAACCGTCCTCACGAGGAGACGGGAACGCGCTGACGACGGCGATCCGAAGCCAGGATGTGGCAGGGATGCGGCACGTCTTCGGGAGAGTGCTGGCGGCGTTGGTGAATTTCCGCGCGATCCACCACGACCGACGGCGGTGCTTCGATGCCGATGCGGACGCGATCGCCCTTCACCGACACCACGGTTATGCGAATGTTGCCGTCAATCACGATTTCTTCACCAGCGCGACGGGTCAATACCAACATGATCGTACCTCCGTGCAGTCAGGTCAAACCTTTCACCTATTTCGTTCCATGATGCGGCGGAGGCCTCTTCGCCCCGGGAATCATCAATGAACGCGAAATCCGGCGAAAAACAACTCCGTTCAAAAAAAAAGCCTCCTCCGCTTCAGAAGAAGTGGAAGAGGCTACCGTAGCTCTCTAAGATGGTCTGTTCTGCTATCAATCCACTCCCGGTCTCGTTACCGGGAGATGCTCCCGGTTTCATTACCGGGAGACTTGGGCGTGGGTATATTCTTAACCGAAATGCCTCGCCGTGTCAAACCGAATTTTTCACTTTTCCACGAAGCCGTCCGCGGCCGTTCACGACCGGCTCTGATACAGGGCCACGAGCGCGGCACCGATGGCCTGGGAAAGATCTCCCAGCGCCGCCGGGACGATGCTCAGCCGGCTGCGCTGGGTCGGCCACAGATAGGGAGCAGCGGTGTCGCGGACGATGCGCAGATAGCGTTCGCGGAACGCCTCCGTAGTGGCTTCGGGGTCCATCAGTCCGCCGCCGATGACGACAAAGCGCGGATCGACGGCCATAGCGAGATTGGCGACGTGCAGCCCCAAGGCGCGGGCCTGGAAGTCGAAGATCTCGACGGCCAAGCGATCTTCCTTCTGAGCCAGTCCGCGCAGCGCCAGCGCCTTTCGCGCGGCTCCAGCGGCGAACGGGCCAACTCGTGATCGGGATAGCGAGCGAGCTTGTCGGCCAACAGATAGGGCAAGCCGGCGAGCGTCGTGTACACTTCGACACAACCCCACGTTCGACCGCAGCCACAGGGATAGGCAGGAGCGGGCAGCAGGTGCAGCGGCGCCGGCATGTGGCCGCCCTCCATGCCGGCGAGCGTGTCGCCATCCAAAGGCAGGCCATCGCGGTCGATGTAGGCGGCACCCAGACCGGAGCCGGGAGCGAGCATCAATACCGTGCCGCTGCCGCCGCCGCGCAACCGCTGCGCCTCGGCCACGCCGCCCAAGTTGCCGTCGTTGCCGACGATCAGCGGCACGGCTCGGCCGGCGCGCTCGGCCAAGGCGTTGCTGTAAGCGGTGTGAACGTCGAAGCCGATGAAGCTCTCCGGCAGATTGGCCAAGCGATCGAAGACGCCGTAACGCTGGAAAGGACCGGGAATCGATAGACCGACCGCTTGCACCTGCTCCCAACTCAAACCGTTTTGGCTCAGATATTCGCTGTTGGCCTCGACCCACCTCTGCACGACGGACTCCGGCCCGTCGCTGGCGTTGGTTGTTCGTTGCAGCAGCCGCGTGGAGACGGCGGTGCCGTCGCTCCACACGCCGCCCACCTTGGAGGTGGTCGCGCCGCCATCGGTGCCGACGTAGACGGACTGCCCTCTAGTCATCGCTAGCTTGGTCCTTGTTCGTGCCTTGTTATCGTGCCGAGGATAGGCCGGCAAGCAACTCTACTCGGCGAGGATCGAAAACGCGCTCTTGGGCCGCGCCCTCATCGTATGTTTCTTCGTATAAACGTACAGTCCTGGTCGCAATAATTGTGCCGTCACGCCGCATCTCCTATTGGCCCGTAAGTCCAAAGCGGCATCTTGTTTGCACTTGAACAACCTACGGGAGCTAGTAGCCGGCGGGCGCCCGTCAGCGGTAGCGGTTGGCCGGCTCCAGAGAGGAGAGTCGATCATGGCGAGTAAGAATTGTTCGACGATCGTGGGCGTTTTCGACACCCGTATGCAAGGACATCGGGCCGTTGAGGAATTGCGTCAAGCCGGCTTCGCGGACAGCAACGTCACCATGGTGATGCATCGGGACGACGACACGGTTGACGTCACCGATATGGACGCGGCCAAAGCGGCCCAGGTGAGCGGCGAGAGCAAGGCGGGCGAAGGAGCCGCCATCGGCGCCGCGGCCGGCGCACTGGGCGGCGGCGCTTTAGCCTTAGCGATGGGATTGATTCCCGGTGTGGGGCCGGTCTTCTCGCTGGGTACCCTGGCGGCGCAGCTTTTCGGTGTCGGTGCCGCTATAGGCGCTACCGGCGGCGGCATTGTCGGTGGTCTCGTCGGCGCCGATTTTCCGGAGGACGAAGCGCGGTTCTACGAGAGAGAACTCAAGGCCGGCCATGTCCTGGTCGGCGTCCGCGCCGAGGACCGCCTCGAAGAGGCGCGAGCCATCCTCGATCATTGCGGCGGCTATCACGCTCTATCCGCTCCGGCGCTGACTTGATGTAGTGGAGCCGCCCCACGGGAGCGGTTGGGTGAACCGCTCCCGTGGGGCGGCTCTGTTATCCGCCGCTGGTGGTAATCGTTTCCTCCGCTTTGCCGCTGAAAAAGGCATAGCGCTGCCAACGCCGCTCCAGTTCGGCAAAGCTCCAACCGTAGTGTTTGTGCAGAGAGGCCGCATAGTCGCCACGTTCGCCGTCGCGCACGAAGGCGGCGAAACGCTTGGCCCCCTTCTGGCGCGTCAGGAAATCCACTAACGAAACGCTTTGCGCGTAAAAAACACCAAGTTCGTGCGGCTCCGGGTAATCGCGCATCTCAATCAGGGTGCGTAGGCCGAACAGAGCATCATCGGCGCGCCAGCGCGGCAAGCGACGAAAATGGCCATTGATGTGCGCTGCGCTTCGGCGAGGATCGCCATGCCCTCATCGGCCCAGCGCGGCACACGCTCACGGCTGAGCCGACCGGCCAACACGGCATGCGTCACCTCATGCGGCACCACCCCCTTGAGCAAGAGCGTCCGCGCCCCATGCACGTGGATGCAGCGGCTGAGTACGCGATTGTCTTCCGCGCGGATGTCGGTATGTCCGCCGCTGGGATAGACGGGCGCCCCGGTTGCCTCGCTATATGCTTCGCCGCTGGGATAGAGGCAAATGCGGCATTTGGGATTCCAATCGTCGCCATCGCCGTCGAACCATTTGCCCATCTGGGCCGTGCGGGTGCGCTCGGCCGTCCGCAGCACCGCTTCGGCCAGCGCTTGTGCGTGCTGATGGAACAGTCGAAAATTGACCGTCTCCGCGATTTGCCAGCCGTCTTCCTCTTCGTGATGCCTTACCTCAAGGATCGGCTCGGCGGCGTCGGTCTTCTTGGCCGCCGCCGTCTGTGCGGAAATCGAGGACAGGGGAATGAGGGTGAGGAGTACGAAGAGGCATCCGCCGCGACGCTGCGAGGACATGCGCATTCCTTCCGGGGTAGGTTTACCGGCGATAATAAGTTTACGATAAAGGTCCGTATCCATTCGGTCCAGAGGAATTTGGCTCGGCTTGGTCGGCAAACGCCTTGTCGCCGCTTGATGGCTCTTCCGCGACGCCCTACAATGATGTAGAATTTGGGTGTGGCATGGCGGCGAAGCCTTCGCCCCCGCCCCACAGTCCAGAGAACCCAAGGAGCGTGCAATGAGTTATGGTTACGATTATTCCGTGGCCGCCCGTGCGGCGAGCAGCGATCGCGCTGCCTTCATCCGTCGAACCTATGCCCATTTGGCCGGTGCGATTCTGGCCTTCATTGGCCTCGAAGCGTTGCTCTTGAACGTACTCACCAAGGAACAGCAGGATACCATTTTTAGACTGATGGGCGGCTACGGCTGGCTCGTCGTCATGCTCGCCTTTATGGGTGCGAGTTGGCTGGCGCAGACCTGGGCGCAGTCGGATTCTTCCCCAGGGATGCAGTACATGGGGCTTGGATTGTACGTTGTCGCCGAGGCTGTCATCTTCTTACCTCTGCTGATAATCGCCGACCGTTTCATGCCCCAGGCGATCCCAACCGCCGGCATTCTAACCTTGGGAGTCTTCGGCGGTCTGACGCTCGCTGTCTTCGTCACCAAGAAAGATTACTCGCCGTTGCGGCCCATTCTGTGCGTTGGCAGCTTGATCGCCTTGGGCGTGATTGTCGCCGCTTGCTTGATCGGCTTCAATCTCGGCTTGATCTTCTCCTTCGTCATGGTGGCGCTGATGTCCGGCTACATCCTGTACTACACGTCGCAGGTGATGCTGCACTATCGCACCGATCAGCACGTGGCCGCGGCTCTGGCTCTGTTCGCCGCCGTGGCGACGCTGTTCTGGTACATTCTGCGAATCGTCATGGCCGTCAGCAGCCGCGATTGAGCGCAAGCTGGTTAGCGACGCTTCGTAGAAGCGTCGAGACATCTCGACGCTTCTACGAAGCGTCGCTAATCAGTTCCGCTTCACGTCATAGCAATAAAGATATTGCTGATCTCGAATAAGTAATTTGCCGTTGGCGAGGACGGGATGCGGCCACGCCGGTTTGCCGGTGCGCGGCGGCGTGAAGCGGCCATGCTCGACGTACTTCGTGGGGTTCGCCTCCACCAAAATCATCGGGACCGCCCTCATTGCGATAGTACAGCCGGCCATCGGCGTAGGCGATCGAGCCTTTGCCGGCCTTACGCTCAGCCCATTGCACCTCGCCCGTCCGAAATTCCAAGCACGTCAGTTGCCCTTCGTCCGAGCCGTACAGATAATCGCCCAGCAACACCATGCCGCCGTGATGGTTCTTCATCTTCTTGGTGAAGTAAACTTCTTCGGCCTTCACCTTGTCGCCGTCGCGGCTGAGTTTCACCAAGCCGCCGCCGGTGCCGTAAGACGAGGCAGCGAAGACGTGGCCATCGCGGTACAGCGGCGTCGAGCAGTTGGCCGTGCCGTTGTGCGGACGATCGTAACGCCATAAAAACTCGCCGTCGCCGGACAATCCAACCACGCCGCCGCTGAGAAACTGAATGTATTCGCGCCGGCCATCGAAATCGGCGGCGATGATCGACGAATAATGAGCTACGTCGCCCTTGGGCACCACGCCTTTCCATACGGTTTCGCCGGTCTTCTTATCGAGCGCGGCCAGCGTCGCCGTCTTGCCGCCGGGCGTGCAGAGAACCTTGTCGCCGTCGATGAGCGGCGATTCGCTGTAGCCCCAGTGGCCGACCTGACCGTTGAAATCCTTGCGGAGATTTTTCCGCCACACTTCCGCGCCGTCCTTCGTCTGAAGGCAGACGAGATCGGCACCCAGACCAAGAACGTAGAGACGCTCGCCGTCCACCGTTGGCGTGCAGCGCGGTCCCTCGCTGTAGCCGACCTTGCGGTTGGCATCGGCGATCTTGACCGCCCAGACTTCGCCGCCGGTTTTCTCGTCGATCGCCCAAACGACTTCGTCGTCGCCGCGGAAACCCATACCGAAGATACGGCCCTGCGAAACAGAGGGTGTGCTGAATCCGCCGCCGAGATTATCGGCTTTCCACAGCAGAGGGGGGCCGACTTTGGGCCAGTCTTGCAGCAGTCCGGTCTCATGCGAGACAGCGGTGCGTTCCTGGCCCTGCCATTGCGGCCAATCGAAGTTTTGCGGCGCCGGCGCCGCCGAAAACGTCGAGACGAAGAACGTCAGCGCGACGAGCGGCGCCGAGCAACAGAGCAAACGTCGGAGCATGAAAAAACTCCTGCGGGGTAGAAAGACGGTGGGTCCAGGCGGCGGGACAAATGGCTGGCGAGGCAGGGCGAAGAATCATCTCTTGTGAATGTAAGACGATCTCACGTCGCGGGCAAGGGATGACCTCGGTTAGCGACGCTTCGCAGAAACGTCGTGGGCGCCGTGGGGTCATTTGAAAAAGAAACTTTTTCTGTCTTCAAAGTCTGGAAAACCTCCTTTGGTTCTCTGGAAAAGGAATGAAAGATTTTTCATTCCTTTTTCCTTGACAAAGGGACTGACACCTGAGAAGTATTAATAAGCCGTAACATTCCCCGGCGCAATTTGTATGCGCAGGTTGAGTTTTTTCGGCCTTGTTTTCCCCCCTCGAAAGTAGGAGTTTTATGCCAAGGTTCGTCTTGCGGAAGAGTTGGCGTGGTTTCACGCTGATCGAGCTGCTGGTGGTCATCGCCATCATCGCTATCCTTATCGGCTTGCTGCTGCCGGCAGTGCAAAAGGTGCGTTCGGCCGCCGCGCGCACGCAGAGCATCAACAATCTCAAGCAGATTGGTCTCGCCTCCCACAACTACAACGATACGAACAACACCTTGCCCAACAACGGCGACAACAATACGCCGCCCAAGAGTTGGTGCTGGGCGTTCCAGATCCTGCCCTACATCGAGCAGCAGAACATCTACAACCAGGCGCTCTCGGCCAACTATCTGGCCTTGCCGATCAAGACCTATATGTGTCCGGGCGCAACCACACGCCGGGATATGCCACTGCCAAAGGCGGCAGCTCCCCGGACATCCTTGGTCCCAAAACCGACTACGCGATCAACATCCAAACTTTCAAGAATGACTCTACCTTCAAGCTGCAGATGTCCGTCATCACCAACGGCAACGGCACCTCCAACACCGTCCTGGTCGGCGAGAAGAGCATGGATCCCTCGCAGTACGGCAACACGAAAAGCAACAACTGGGACGAGTGCATCTACTCGGGCGCCGATGGCGGCACCGGACGAGGATCCGGCGCGTACTCCGTTACGAACGGGGCGATCAACCCCAACACCGGCGGCAGCTATATCATCAAAGACGCGATCGGCGACAACTTCGGCAATGATTGGGGTTCGCCGTTCGATGGTGGTTGCCCGTTCGTCATGTGCGATGGCAGCGTGCGGCTGATCAACTACAGCTTGTCGGGCAACGTGAATTTCATCGCTTCGCTGTACTACTTGAACGTCTACTCGTTCAACCTCGACCAATAAGCGGCTGTCCGAAAGGAAGCTCCGCTCCTAAAAAGTACATAGCCCTTGACTTGCTGGCGGTATGCTTACTGCCGGCAAGCAGAGGGTTATGTGCTTCTTTGCGTTTCTCTCCCTCTCAGGTTGACGCCATGCCGCGAACACTCCGACTACGTTCCGTTAGCCTCTTCGTCGTTCTCTGCCTGCTTGTCTTACCCGGATGCGGCAAGAGCGGCGCCACCCTCAAGGGTACGCTCGTCCTGCCGTCCAACTTGAAACTGACGGATACCGATAGCGTGCGGGTCAGTTTCATGCCTGAGGACCAGAAAGGGCAGGGATACCCGGCGACGGTCTCGGTCGCCGATAAGTCTTTCGTCGCCCAAGGCCCTGGCAAGAAAGGCATCCCCGCCGGCAAGTACAAGGTGGCCGTTCAACTGCAACCGTACATGGGTTCGCCGGATAGCGAGCAACGCTCCGCTGCCTTCGAGCAGTTCAACAACGCCTTCAACGCGACCAACTCGAGGCTGACTTACGAGGTGACCTCCGAATCAACGCAGTCGATCACCGTCGATGTTCCCAAAGGATCGGTCACGAAAAACTAACGCCGAAACCAATGCAGAATGCGGAATGCGGAATGCCGAATGAAAGACAAAAACGGTTTTCATTCCGCATTGGAAAGATCGCGGCCGTTGTGCTGCTGCCCGCGCTCCTCGCGCTCTTGGGCTGCTCCGGCTCCACTCGACCCGATCCGAAAAACAACGCGCCGGACGAAGCGGTTGGTCCCGCTTGGTTCGAGGATGTCAGCGATCGCGTCGGTTTCCATTTCGTTCACGATCCCGGAGCTACCGGCAATTATTTCATGCCGCAGTCGATGGGTTCGGGCTGCGCTTTTCTCGACTTCGACAACGACGGTTTGCTCGACATCTACTTGCTCCAGGACGCCGGCCCGGACTCGAAATCGGTCAACCGGCTGTATCGCCAAGTGCCGGGCGGAACATTTCAGGACGTGACGGCGGGTTCGGGGTTGGACGTGGCCGGACACAATCGAGGCGTGGCGGTCGGCGACGTGAACAACGATGGTCTACCGGACGTGTTGCTGACGCAGTATGGAGCGATCAAGCTGTTTGTCAATCTCGGCGGCGGCCGCTTCGAGGATGTCAGCGCCGCGTCCGGCTTGGTTAATCCTCTGTGGGGCATGTCGGCCGCTTTTCTCGACTACGACCGCGACGGCTGGCTCGATCTCGTCGTCGTCAACTATCTCGATTACGATCCCGGCAAAGAGTGCCATTCGCCGAGTGGTGAAGCGGATTACTGCGGCCCGAACAGTTTTCGCGGCGTGTGCAGTAAGCTGTTCCACAACCGCGGTTACGTCGCGGCCAAAGACGGTAAGCGAGCGGCACGAGTGCGCTTCGCGGACGTGAGTTTCGCTTCGGGTCTTGGCCGGCTGGAGGGTCCGGGTCTGGGCGTCGTCAGCGCGGACTTCGATGGCGATGGTTGGCCGGACATTTTCGTCGCCAACGACGGCCAGCCCAACCGTCTGTGGATCAATCGCCACGACGGCACGTTCCGCGATGAGGCCGTCTCGCGCGGGCTGGCCTACACGGCGATGGGCAGCGCCTTCGCCGGCATGGGCATCGCCCTGGGCGACATCAACAACGACGGCCTGCTCGATTTGTTCGTCACTCATCTGGGCAGCGAGACGAATACGCTGTGGAAGCAGGGGCCGCGCGGCGAGTTCCGCGATGGCACGCGCCGCGCCGGCTTGGCTGCTCCGCGTGGACATGGCACGGGTTTCGGCACGCTGATGGCCGACTTCAACAACGATGGCGCGGTCGATCTCGCTATCGTCAATGGCCGCGTCATTCGCGGCGGTCCCGCCCACGACAGCGGCCTAGGCTTTTGGGAGACCTACGCCGAGCGCAACCAACTTTTCGCCAACGACGGCAACGGGGTATTTCACGATCAGTCGGCGGCCAATCCGGCGTTGTGCGGTCGTTGGAACGTCGGCCGCGGATTGGCTTGCGGCGATTTCGACAACGACGGCGCACCCGATCTGCTGGTGAGTACCATCGGCGGTCGCGCGCGGCTGCTGCGCAACGTGGCGCCGGATCGAGGACATTGGCTGAAAGTGCGCGCGTTGGAGCCGAAATGGAAGCGCGATGCCTACGGCGCGGAGATCCGAGTGCGGGCGGGAGGACGCGAGCAGATGCGTTCGCTCCATCCGGCGGAGAGCTATCTCTGTAGCAGTTCGCCCCTCGCTCATTTCGGACTGGGAACCGCGGCGCGGGTCGATTCAATCCTCGTGGTCTGGCCGGACGGCGTCCGGGAATCGTTCCCCGGCTGCGCGGCCGATCAATCGATCCAACTGCGGCGCGGGGAGGGCCGCGCGCCATGATGCCGCCAACCCTCTCGCGCCGGCGCTGGCTCTTGCTCGCTTTGGCACTGCTGTTGGCCAGCGGCGGCGCGGCGGGAACTTGGTGGTGGTTCCGCTCTTCGACGGATGCACCGCTCGATCCGCCGATGCCTTCCGCCATCCACGATGCCGAGGTCCGGCAAGCGATCGAGCGCGCGCGGCAAAAAGTGTTGGACAAGCCGCGCTCCGCGGACGCTTGGGGCCGGCTGGGCATGACGCTGTTGGCTCAGCTGTTCGACCGCGAAGCCGACCGTTGCTTCGCCGAAGCCGCTCGCCTCGACCCCAATGAGGCGCGTTGGCCATATGGACGCGGCCGCATCGCTTTGAAACGCGACCCCGACCATGCTTTGCCCTTTCTGCGGCAAGCGGTGAGCGCCGCCGCGAACTCCTCATCGGAACATCTATCCGCTTTTCGCCTGGCGTTGGCGGAGGCGCTCCTGGAACGTGGAGAACGGCAAGACGCCGAGCAGCTTTTTCGTGAAGAGTGGCAGCGCAAGCCGGGCAACCCAAGAGCGGCCTTCGGCCTGGGGCTGATTGCCGTGGAACGGAACGATCCCCAGACGGCCGAGAAATATCTGACCGCTGCCCGCGCCAGTCCATTTGCTCAGAAATTGGCGACGGTGCAACTGGCGGTCCTCGCGCGGAGCCGCGGCGATCGCGCCGACGCCGACCGCTATGAGAAGGAGGCGGCCACGCTGGCCAACGATCCGCCGTGGCCCGATCCGTTCCTCGATCGGGTCATGCAACTGCGCGTCGGCCGCAGCAGACACGAGCGCGAAGTGGACGAACTGGAGCGCGAGCATCGTTATGCCGAGGCGGCGGAAGTTTGGCTTAAGCAACTCCAGGAGCGGCGGACCAGTCGAGCCTGCGTCGGCGCGGCGATCAATCTGGCCCGCATCGGCGACTACGAACGCGCGCTGCCGCTGCTGCACGAGGCATTGAAGCTCGATCCCGACAGCGCGCAGGCTCATTACACTCTGGCTCTGACGCTTTTCACCCGCGCCGAGAAGGAATGGCAGCAGTCGCCCGGCTCCGCCGCGGCTACGGAATGGTTTCGCCAAAGCATCCCGCATGCGCAACGGGCGGCGCAGTTGAAACCGGATTACGCTTTAGCCTATCTCTTTTGGGGACTTGCCCACAAATATCTCGGCGAACCGAACGCCGCGATGGCTCCTCTGCGTCGCGGAATCGCCTGTCGCCCGGAGTATATGGAGCTACAACTAGCCCTGGGCGAAACGCTGCTTGAAGTCGGACAGTATGGAGAGGCGGAGGAACACCTGGAGAACGCTCGCCGTCTCGATCCGCAAGATCCTCGGCCCCCGCAAGCCCTCGAACGTCTTCGCCGCAAGAAGAAGTGATGGTCCTCCGCGGGCGCGGCGAGCGGGTCGAAGTCATCAATCTTGGCGCTCTTGGAATAGCCAGCGCGCTTTTTCCCGGTGTTCGTCGGCCCGCCGGACGTTTCCCAGCCGGAGGTACGCTTGCGCGAGCCGCGCATGGACGGCGGAGCTATCCGGTCGGATCGCCAGCGACTGCCGCAGCGCCGGCAGCGCTCGGGACGGCTGGTCCTGCTCCAGGTAGCACAGGCCGAGGAAGTACCAGTCGTTGGCGGCGCGCTGCCGGGGAACAACTTCCTCCAACCAAAGGCTGGCCGCCTCGAACTGGCGGTCCTGCATCGCCGCGCCGGCAAGGATGAGCAGAGAGGAGATGCGCGCCTCGGCGGAAATGTCCGTGGCCTGAAGAGCCTGGCGAGCGTAGGCGGTAGCGCTGGCATGGCCCTTCTCCCAGTAAAGCTCTGCAAGGGCCGCCGCCGTTTCCGGGTCGTGAAGCCCCGCCGCATCCACATCTTCTAGGAGGTTGCGCGCCCGCTCCCGGAAGGCGTCGGCATAGCCGTACCGGACGTAGACCGGATTGAGACAGGCGGCGAAATAAGCCAGCCCCAGGTTTCGTCGCTGGTCCAGCGGCGCCAGTCGGGGAACCTCATCGATCGGCACCAACTCGGGGACTCGCCCGGAGGAGTCGTCCGGCAGGAGTGCGCCACCCGGCGCCAAGTCGGCTGGCCGCGGCGTCGGCCGTCTTACGATGCGGTGATTGGTGAAGGCGATGTGCGGGATCTCGGTGTCGCCGCGCGGCATGTGGCAGGCCAGGCAGTTGTCCGTGGCCTCCTTCGCCCGCCGTTGGGCCTGATCCAGGCCGCACGCCTGGACGGTGTGGCAACTCAGGCATTTCTGCCGGTAAAACGCCTCCCGATCTTTGGACTTCTCGCGGGCGTGCGGGTCGTGGCAGGTGAGACAGGTCAGGTCCGTGGACTGCTGATAACAAGTACTCTGGCGCAGCTGGCCGATGTGGCCGGCGACCGTCATCAGTTCCTTGCCGCCCTCGAAGTGATAATCGACGCGATAGTCGGTCAGGGGCATGCCGGGCCGAAAATCGCCGGGCCGGCGACCGCGCAGCGCAACCGTCGCCGGGCACGCTCAGGTGGCACGCTCCGCAGACGGCCTCCAGGCGTGGGCGCGACAGCTTGCGGGGGTTGACGATGGTCACGTCCTCCTCGGCCGGCACGGGGTCCGGGCTGTGTCGCAACGCCTCGTGCCGCGAGCCAGGGCCGTGGCAGTTCTCGCAGCCGATCACCTGTTCGTGAAAGGTGATGCGATGGAGGGTGCCCTCGACCGCCTCCACGCGCCCCGCATGACAGGCTACACAGTTGGCCGCGACGGGCCGGTCGAACCCCCAATGTTTGCGAAAATCATACCCCGGCGACATGCCCCATTGCTTCCGCGACGCATACCAGGTGATGGGGGACTCGTGCAGGAAGCCCTCGACTTCGACCAGGTAGGTGCGTGTAAAGTGTCCCGAGCCGACGCGATAGCGAACCGGCAGGTCCACCCGAGTGACCTCCTGGCCTTCCGCCGTGCGCAGAACCTCTTCATGGCGGAGCTGATTGTCCCGGCGATAAACGCGGTAGGAGCGCCCGGAAAGCGAGTGGTCGAAGGAGCCATCGGGAGGCTCGGCGTTCGGGTCCACCTCGGCAAGTGATCGGCTGTGCGCGGTAAGCAAGAACGAGCGGTGGTTCCCTGGGTGACACGCGGCACAGGCGGCGGTTCCGATGTAGCGAGATTCCGATCCGGTATTGAGGAAGCGGCTTTCCGAGTAAGGTGATAGGGGGAATGGACCCTGCGAGGGTGGCTGCGGGCCGCGCCCTCGGTTCGGCCACGC
This sequence comes from uncultured Planctomycetota bacterium, assembly GCA_963835245.1. Lineage (GTDB taxonomy): Bacteria > Planctomycetota > Planctomycetia > Gemmatales > Gemmataceae > JAJPHU01. The sequence continues at coordinate 1,374,291 of CAWIEZ010000004.1, read as the reverse complement.
CACAAAGACGACTCCCGCGACGGCGCCGGCGACCAGAAGCCAGAGGAGCCGGCGCGTTCTCCGGGGATGATCGCTCATGGAGAGCCTCGGATAGGTCGCCGCTCCTTGGAAGACCGGCGGCCGGGGACAATAAGCCGGCACTTGACGGCCGCAGCCGTCCGTTTTCCTAATCTTTCCCAGATGAAAGTGTTCTGGAGCCTCGGCTGCGCCGCCCCCAGGTGAGGCTATCACCGCAGAGTATCGGTTGCAAGGGTTTCCCCCACAAAAGCGGGCCAAGTCCGCCTCAGCCGTTCGTAGTCCTCCGGTGTATCGAGGTCGCACAGAATCGATTCCGTCGCCACCGGCACTTCCAGTACCTCGACCGCATGCGCGCGAACATAGCTGTTCAATCCCTCGCCGGCCGTATGAGCGCGAATGCCGGCGACGTGCCGCCAAGTCAACGCCAGAGGATGTCCGCGCCGGTCGTGGAACGTCGGCACCAAGATGGAGCGTTCGAGATGTTTGCGGCGAGCTTGCTCCAGTTCGTCCACGACGGACGGTGCGAGGGCGGGATGATCGGCGGGGACGAGCAGCCACATATCATCCGGCGCGGCTGGAACCGTTCTTCCAGCCAGTGCAGTCCCTGCTCCACCGTGGCCCGCATGTCCGTGGTTTGCTCGGCGAGTTGACAGACGTGCGCTCCCGCGGTGCGGGCCAGCGGCGCCAGTTCGCCGACATGCGGTCCCAATACGACAAGGACATGCTCGACGTGGGCCTGCCGCAGCGCGGCGACGACGTGTTCGAGAATGGTGCGTTGTCCGAGAGGCAGACTGAGCTTGGGCCGGCCCATGCGGCTGCTCTTGCCGGCGGCGGGCAGCACGGCGAACCTCATGGCTCCTCGTTTCTCCTAGAAATTAACCACAGAGACACAGAGACACAGAGAAAACAACAAAAAAAGAAAAGAAAGAACTCATCTCTCGGATTGATTTTTGTCTTCTCTGTGTCTCTGTGTCTCTGTGGTTAATTTCTCGTTCGTCGTGCCGAGATTGCGGCAGGCGATTAACTCGGCCACGATGCTGATGGCGATTTCCGGCACCGTTTGCGAACCAATGTCCAAACCCAGCGGCGCATGCACGCGCGCCAGTGCCTCGCGGCGGACGCCCTTGGCGAGAAGATCCTCGAAGATCAACTTGATCTTGCGTTTGCTGCCGATCATGCCCACATAGGCCGCCGACGTATCGGCCAGATGCGCGAGCGCTTCCTCGTCGTGATTGTGGCCGCGTGTGACGATCAGACAATACGTCGAAGGCGTCAGTTCCGGCGCCAATTGTCGCAGGGTCGGGCCGATGTCGCCGACGAGCAGGCGCTGCGCCGAAGGAAAGCGCTCTCGATTGGCGTAAGAGGCGCGATCATCATGGACCCAGACATTGAAATCGACCTCCGCCGCCAGCCGCGCCACGGCCTGACCGACGTGCCCGGCGCCGACGATCAGCAGAGTGATGCGCGGCAGCGTCGGCAGATAAGCGATGCCGTGATTACTGCTCGGAGCGGGACGTTGCGTCAACGGAGTCAGCGATTGAACAACCTCGTCCGGAAGCGCGGCCTCGGTCGTCCGGGCGACGACTTGTCCGCTGGCGTCGAAGAGAAAGCGGTCGCCGGCAGCGAGGCCGAACGCCGGCGCCAGGGCAATGGCCTGTGTGCAACCGCGTCCGTCTTCAACCAAGCGGCGCAGGCTGCGGTAATAGATGCCGGCAGCGGCGGAAGCGAGCGGATCGGCGAGGATGGTCATACGGCCGCCGCAGATCAGGCCATCGTCCCAGCCGTAATTGTCGTCGAGACAGAAGGTCAGCAGGTCGGGCCGACCGCCGCCGCCGGCCAGGACGCGCAGGGCGCGCTGGCGCACTTCGGCTTCGATGCAGCCGCCGCCGAGCGTACCACACTGGCGACCATCGGCGAAGACCAGCATGGCCGCTCCCGCCTTCTGCGGCGTCGAGCCGCGCGTCGCCACCACCACGCAACAAACGCACGGTCGCCGCTGTTCTAGCGCAGCCTCCAAGTCCGCGAGCAGTTCACGCATTTCAACTCTCAGCTTTCAGCTTTCAGTACATGGGTTTCCGTGTTCAGTATACAGAAAAGCTGATAGCTGATAGCTGAAAGCTGAAAGCTGAAATGTCGCCGCACGCACGCCATCTGCTGAGCATTCACGCTGCCGTCTTGCTGTTCGGCTTCGCTGGACTCTTCGGCGACGCCCGGCTCCTGCCGCGGACGCCGCTCCTCATCGTCTTTGGGCGCGTCGTCTTCGCCGCGCTGGCCCTGCTACTTTTGGCTCTCGTAAAACGAGACATCCTTCGGCCGCTGTCTTGGCGCAGCTTCTTCGCCTTCGCCGCTCTCGGCGTCCTGCTCGCCGTGCATTGGGCAACCTTCTTTCTGGCCGTGCGAAACTCCACGGTCGCGCTGGCCCTCATCACCTTCTCGACGTTCCCCGTCTTCGTCGCTTTCCTCGAACCGCTGTTTTTTCGGGAAAAATTGCACTTCCTCGATGTTGTTCTCGCCGTTGTCACCCTGGCCGGACTGATCGTTCTCACGCCCGGCTTGAACGTGAACGATCGCACCACGCAGGGCGTGCTGTGGGGCGTCGCTTCCGGCCTGACCTTCGCCTTGCTATCGCTCTGCAACCGCCGATTCGTGCAAAACCATTCCAGCATGACCATCGCTTTGTATCAGGATCTCTTCGCCGCCTTCGTGCTGTTGCCCTTTGCCGTCGCCGACTGTCCCGCCGTCACCGTGCGCGACGTGCTGTTGCTCGTCGTCCTCGGTGTCTTATGCACCGCCGTGGCGCATTCGTTGTTCATCGCCGGCTTGGCCGGCATCTCGGCACGGACGGCGAGCCGCATCGCCTGCTTGGAGCCGCTCTACGGCACCCTTCTCGCCATCCTCTTTCTCGGCGACATCCCGACCTTGCGCACCCTCCTCGGCGGAATTATCATCGTGGGCGTCGCTTTCCAGGCCACGGTTCGCGCCGGCGTCCCCGAACGCAAGGAAGAAGAGCAAACATCTTGAATCATCGTTGCGCCTTCATAGCTTCATCCTTACATCCTTTCTGGCCGATGGTCCCCATCAGGAGAAACGTCATGGAAACGCGGCAATTGGGCAAGACCGATATGCGGGTGAGCGTGCTGGGTTTTGGCGGCGCGGAGATCGGCTTCGAGAAAGCGGCGGCGCAGACGGTCGCCGAACTGCTTCACAGCGCCCTCGATGCCGGGCTCAACATCATCGATACCGCCGAGTGTTATCTCCAGAGCGAGGAACTGATCGGTCAAGCGGTGTCCAGCCGGCGCAAGGATTTTTACTTGTTCACCAAATGCGGCCATCCCGACAATCCCGGCGTCGAGGATTGGCGGCCGTCGTCGCTGTCGGCGAGCATCGAGCGCAGCCTGAAACGGTTGCGCACCGATCACGTGGATTTGGTCCAATTGCACAGTTGCTCCGAGGCGGAGTTGCGCAAAGGCGACGTGATTGGCGCCCTGGAGGATGCGCGCGGAAGGGCCACACGCGCTACATCGGCTACAGCGGCGACGGCGGCGCGGCCCGCTATGCCATCGAGTGCGGCCGATTCGATACACTGCAAACGTCGGTCAGCATCGCCGATCAAGAGGCGCTGGAATTGACTCTGCCGCTGGCGCAACAGCGCCAGATGGGCGTCATCGCCAAGCGTCCCATCGCCAACGCCGCTTGGCGTTACACGCAAAAGCCGGACAACAGCTATTACCAACCGTATTGGGAACGCCTGCGAAAACTCGATTATGACTTTCTCCGCGGCGATGCTCCGCAAGCCGTGTCGATCGCCCTGCGTTTTACGTTGAGCGCGTCCGGCGTCCACACCGCCATCGTCGGCACCAAGAACCCGCGGCGTTGGCGCGAGAACGCCGAATTGCTGGCCGCGGGACCGCTGCCGGCGGAGAGGATCGACAAGATCCGGGGGCGTTGGCGCCAGACGGCGGAGCCATCTTGGGGGGGCCAGATTTAGCCGGCCCGCGGCGCCGGCAAGGGAACAACCCTTGCTCCTCGCCGCGGACCAGTCTTCCGCCTATTCTATCGCTGGCAACGTATGCTCGATTGTTCATCCTCACGAGGAGAATCCAGCCATGTTCGCACGCCATGCTCTGCCGATGTTCGCCTTGACACTGTTTCTGGGTCTGATGGCTTCGCCGTTGTTGTCCGCCGATGACGAGAAAGCGAAGCCCATTCCCGGCGTCGGCCCGACGGGAAAAATCGCCAAGCTACACACTGAGTTTAAGTTCACCGAAGGTCCGGCCGCCGACCGCGACGGCAACGTCTATTTCAGCGACATCCCCAACGAACGCATCCACAAAATCGACGCCGGCGGCAAGCTGTCGGTCTTTCGTGAAAAGAGCAATCGCGCCAATGGCCTGATGCTCAACGCCAAGGGCGACGTTGTCGCTTGCGAGATGACCGGCCAAGTCGTCGTCTATCAGCGCCGATGGCCAGTCGCGCCGCGTGCTGGCCGACAAATACAACGGCCAACGCTTCAACGCTCCCAACGATCTGGTGATCGACAAGCACGGCGGCGTCTACTTTACCGATCCGACCTTTGGCGCTCCGATGCCGCTGCCGCAAGGGAAAGCGGCCGTTTATTACATCGCAGCGAACGGCGAAGTAACGCGCCTGATCGACGATTTGCCCAATCCCAACGGCGTCATCCTCTCCCCCGATGAGAAGACGCTGTACGTCATCCCATCGGGACAGGCCGAGATGATGGCGTATGCCGTGGAAGGTCCGGGCAAGATCGGCAAGGGCCGCGTTTTCTGCACGTTGAAGCAGCGTCAAGAGGGCGGCAAATCGGGCGGCGACGGATTGACCGTGGACACCAAGGGCAATCTGTACATCACCTCCGGGCTGGGTCTGCAAGTGTTCGACCCGGACGGCAAGTTGCTCGGCATCATCGCCCTGCCGGAGGTGCCGGCCAACGTCACCTTCGGCGGCAAGGATCTGCAAACGCTGTACGTCACGGCCCGCACGTCGGTCTACACCGTGCCGATGGAAACAACCGGCCACCTCTTCGGCCAGGGGCGCAAGTGAGCGGCGACGATTTTTCGATAGGAGGCAGTAATGCGCGCAATGTTGCTTCCAGGGTTGGCTATCCTCCTGCTGGCCCCCCTCCCTGCTATGCCTCTTTCTGGCGGGGAGAGGGGTAGGAGCGAGGGGGGCGTCGAAGATGCCAGGGCGGTCGTCGAGAAAGCCATCGAAGCTCACGGCGGCGAGGCGAAACTGGCTAAGCTCAAAATGGTTTCGACGAAGGCGAAAGGAGTCATCAACCTCGGCGCCGCCCTCATGCCTTTCGCCCTGGAGACCGTCTGGCAGTGGCCGGATCGACTGAAAAACGTCCTCAAGCTGGACGCCGACGCGACGGCAACCCTTGTCGAGACGGTTGCCGGCGGGGATAGCTGGTCCAGCCGCGACGGCAAACCCGTTTTTTTCGATCGTGTCAAACGGGATGAGTTGCGCACCCAGGCGCACGTCCACCGTCTGCTGCTGTTGACGCCGCTGCTCCGCGATAACACCTATGAACTGTCCGCTTTAGAGGAAATACGTATCCACGATCGGCCGGCGCGGCGTCGGCGTCAAGTGTGCGGGCGAGCGCGACGTTAAGCTCTACTTCGACGCCGGCACGGGCCGGTTAGCGAAGATCGAACTGCGCGTGTACGACGAAACCGCCAAGAAGATGATTGTGCGCGAAGGCTTTTTCAGCGATTACGAGGACATCGACGGCGTGCCGACCGCGAAAAAACAAGTCTGGCGCCGCGACGGTAAAAATGTTTTAGAGATGACCTTTTCCGAGGTCCGCTATCCCGACCGCCTCGAAGCCGGCATGTTCGATGATCCGCATCCGTACCAGCGCCGCCGCGATGTCATCTACGGCCACAAATCCGGCGTGGCGCTAACGATGGACGTATTCACGCCGAAGAAGGACGCCAACGGGGCGGCGGTCGTCGCCATCGCCAGCGGCGGCTGGATCTCCGAGCGGACCACGATTGATTCGGGCATTTTCCCTTTTTTCATCTATGAGCCGCTGAAGCGCGGTTACACGGTGTTCGCCGTCGTCCACGGTAGCCAGCCGCGTTTTACCATCCCCGACGCCATCGCCGACGTCAACCGCGCGGTGCGTTACATCCGCTATCATGCCCGCGATTATCGCATCGATCCGCGCCGCATCGGCGTCACCGGCGGCTCGGCGGGCGGACATCTGGCGCTGATGTTGGGCGTTGCCGGCGACGACGGCGACCAACACTCCACGGATGCCGTCGAGCGCACGTCGAACCGCGTGCAGGCCGTCGCTTGCTTGGTGCCGCCGACGGATTTTCTCAACTACGGCAAAAAAGGCCGATTCGCCTTCGCCGAGGGCGGCATACTGGGCGATTATCGCTCGGCCATCGATGTCCGCGAACACGATAAACACAGCAAGCGTCTGGAGCGCATCGAAGATAAGGAAAAGTTTGAGGCGTTGTGTCGCCGTGTGTCGCCGCTGTCGCACGTCAGCGGCGATGCCGCGCCGACGCTGATTATCCACGGCGAAGTCGATAACTTGGTGCCGCTCCAGCAGGTCGAAGTGATGGTATCGCGCCTGAAGAAAGCGGGCGTGGAGGCGAAGTTGATCGTCAAGAAGGGAGCCGGCCACATCTGGGGCGGCGTGGACAAGGACATGGTGACGGTCGTTGATTGGTTCGACAAATACCTCCTGAAGAAATAGCGAGGCCCGGCGAACCGGCAGCGTAAGCTGCCGGGTGGGGACGTCCCCACCCGGCAGCTTACGCTGCCGGTTCGCCAGCGCGATCCGCATTGGTCGAGACGGCCCGTCGATGCCCGCCGACGCTTCCGCGAAGCGTCGCTAACCCCTTCCGATACTGCGGCCGCGCGCTTGTGAGCAAAAACTTATCTGCCCTGGCCCGTTTATTAACATGATAAAGACGGGCCGCCTCTTTGGAGCGTCCGTACACTTTCTGCATTTTCGCCTATCGGGGCGTGTGGGAGCGTGCACGGTCATTGGCACGGTTATTGCTATTTAGGTGATGCTACCCCGCAATGTCTCCGCCTAACGGCCCGACTCGTTTCCCGATGACGGTGAAATCCGATTGTCCGACACAACCTCGCCACCTCGGAGGAGTCCACTCATGTCCTGGAGCAAAGAACGGCTGGAAGATCTGGTCGGCGCGCCGAGCCGAGTCCACATCGGCGACTATCGAGCGCTCAACGAGGAAGTCGAAAAGCTGGTCGAGGAAATCAACTGGCGGCACGGCGACGCTTCTTGGGAACCCATCGTTTTTCTTCACGAACATCATGGACCTGATAAGTTGTATGTGTTATACCGTATGGTGGCGGCGTGCGTCGTCACGTCGCTGCACGACGGCATGAATTTGGTGTCCAAGGAATTTGTGGCGGCGCGGACGGATGAGCGCGGCGTGCTCGTGCTGTCCGAGTTCACCGGAGCCGCCCGCGAACTGACGGACGCGCTGCTGGTCAACCCCTACGCGCTGGACCGCTTGGCCGATGCGTACCGAACCGCTCTGACGATGCCGGTGGAGGAGCAACAACGGCGCATGCGCCGCATGCGCCGGCAGGTGGCGGATAACAACATCTATCGCTGGGCCGGCATGCTGCTGGCATCGGCTGGCCAGTTCGTGGAACCGGAGATGCCCTGCTCTCCGCGCGCGGCGCACGTCAGCCCCACGATAACGGTATCCCCTTACTTAACTGAGTGCCATATGAACGATTCATTACCCGATATTCTGATGCCTCTTTTGGCCGCTTATCACTCCGGCGAGAAGCTGCTGTTATTGTTCGATTACGATGGCACCCTGACGCCGATCGTCGAGCATCCCTGGCAGGCCAAGCTCAATCCCCAGACGCGCGAACTACTATCCGAATTGGCCGCCCAGCCTCACGTACACGTCGGCGTCCTCAGCGGCCGCCGGCTGGACGAATTGGAGCAATTGATTGGTCTGCCGCAATTGCTTTACTGCGGCCTGAGCGGCATCGAAATGCGACTGGACGGCAACCTACTCGTCCACCCCGCCGCCCGCGACGGGGTGCAAATGATCGACGAAATCACCAAGCGGCTGTCCGCCATCGAGCGCGTCTATGCCGGCGCTTGGGTCGAACACAAGCGCTATGGCTTCACGGTGCATTATCGCGGCGTCGAGGCGGCGCTGATCGACGAAGTGCATACGCGCATCCTGGGTTTTCTGGAGTCGTGGTCGCGGCAGCTGCGCATCGTCGAAGCGCCCTTGGCCGTCGAAGTGTTGATCGGCGGCACCTGGACCAAGGGCGACGCCGTGCGCAAGATACTGGAGCAGGTCGGCGAGCCGGTGTTCGTCTTCTATGCGGGAGATGCCGATAATGACCGCGAAGCGGTGGAAGCGGTGACGGCGCACGGCGGAATTGCTGTCGGCGTCGGACCCCTGGCGCCGTCCGACGTCACCGCGCACGTCGCCGATCCCGAAACGCTCGTAGGTTGGTTCGATGCGCTGCTCCACGCCATCCAGGGAGCGCCGGTGGAATTGTGACGGGAAGAGCAAAGACAAATCACGAAATCACGAAAGAACGAAAACACGAAAAAGACAACAAATCAGAAAATGCCTGATTTGTTGTCTTTTTCGTGTTTTCGTTCTTTCGTGATTTCGTGATTTGTCTTTAATCCGCCTGCATGCTTTCGCTGAGTTTGCCTAGCGCCTCGCTCTCGATTTGTCGAACGCGCTCGCGCGTCAAACCGAGACGTTCGCCGATCTCCTTGAGCGTCTTCGGCTCCTCGTCGTCCAAGCCAAAACGCATACGCAGCACCGTCGCTTCGCGCTTGTCCATCTTGTCGAGCAAATCGAGGACGTGGTGCAAATCGTCGGCCTCGACCATTTCGGTGTCCGGCGTCTTGGTATGGCCGTCCATCAGCATCTCATCGAGCGACCAGCCGGATTCGGGTTGATCCGTCTGCGGCGCCGAGTTGTAGACGCGGATGGCCTTCTTGATGATGTTCAGCTTCTTTTTCGGCAGATTCATGCTGCGCGCGACTTCTTCCTGAGTCGGCGGTCGGCCCAACTCTTCTTGCAACTTGGCGCTGGCGCGGCGCCATTTGGCCAGCAGCTCAACCATGTACGCCGGGATGCGGATAGTCTTGGCCGTGTTCACCAAGGCGCGTTTGATCGATTGCTTGATCCAGTAACTAGCGTAAGTGCTGAACCGTGTGTTCATCGACGGATCGAAGCCTTCGACGGTGCGCAGCAGGCCGAGATTGCCTTCTTCGATGAGGTCTTGCAGCCCCAGTCCTTTGCCGGTGTAGCTGCGGGCGATGTTGACCACCAGACGCAGGTTGGCGCGGACCATGCGATCGTGCGCCTCGCTGTCGCCTTCTTCGATGCGATAGGCCAATTGCTTCTCTTCCTCGGCGTTGAGCAACGGCGTTTCGTTGATCTCGCGGAGATAGGTTTCCAGGGGCGATTGGACCGCATCATTGCGTAGACGGCGTGGTCGTGTCATGGGGAGTTTTCCAGCGCGAGAAGAGTGACCCAGTCTACAGCAGCAACTGTAGGTCAAACGGTGAGCAAAGCAAAAAACGGCCTTGTTTTTGACAACGACCCCTTTTTGCGAGGAGAGCGTATCCATCGCTCCCTCGCCCAAGTTATCGTCCTTGACGGCGCGTCGGCTGGATGACTCGGTAAGCGCGGCGGAGCAATCCGCCACCGCCGACCTCGGCACGCCGCGAGCAATCGCTGAGACCGGCTCTCTCCCCATCTCCCCTAGCTTGCCCTCTATCGCTACAATCGGCGCCACCGGAAAGAAAAACGCCTCTCGATCCGTGCCAACAACGAATCGAGAGGCGTTCAGATTTGCCGTTTAGCCGCGAGTCGTAGGCGAGCGCGATATACACCACCCGGCAGCTAACGCAGCCGGTTCGCCCAGTCTGGCGAACCGGCTGCGTTAGCTGCCGGGTGAATGCCGCCCGCGCTCGCCTTCGTCTCGCGGCTAAACGACATTTACTCCTTCTCTTCCTCCGGCGGCGCTTCGCCGGGCATACTGAACAGCTGACCGCCGCCGGCGCCGGTGCCGCCGCGCAGTTCGCGCTTCGCGCCACCCTTGCCCTCGGCGGCGGCGGCCTCCTCGGCGGCCTCCGCCTCATCGCTCTCCTCTTGCGTCCAGTTCAGACGTTTGCGGCTCAGACCGATCTTGCGATCCGCCGCATCCACGCGCAGGATCTTTACCTCGATCTCATCGCCGACCTTCACCACGTCTTCAGGACTCTCGACTTTTTGCTCGGCCAATTCCGAAATGTGCAGCAACCCTTCCAGGCCCGGCTCCATTTCGACGAATACGCCGAAGTTCGTCAGCTTGGTCACTTTGCCCTTCTTGATCTCGCCGGGCTTGTAACGGCCGGGGATGTCGCCCTCCCACGGATCGTTGTTCATCTGCTTGAGACCCAGAGCGATGCGCTTGCGCTCCTGATCGACGTTGAGTACGATGCACGTCACTTTGTCGCCCTTGCTGACGACCTCGCTGGGATGGGCCACTTTTCGCACCCAACTCATGTCGCTGACGTGCAGCAGGCCATCGATGCCTTCCTCGATCTCGATGAAGGCGCCGTAATTGGTGAGATTGCGGACCACGCCGCTGATGACGGTGCCGTTGGGATAGCGCTCGGCGACCTTGTCCCACGGATTGGGCTGCACCTGCTTCATACCCAGCGAGATTTCCTGCTTCTCCTTGTTGATGTTCAGCACCTGCACTTCGATCTGATCGCCGATGGAGACCAGCTCGCTGGGGTGGTTGATACGTTTGGTCCAGCTCATCTCGCTGATGTGGACCAGTCCCTCGATGCCCGGCTCCAACTTGACGAAGGCGCCGTAGCTCATGACGTTGACGACTTCGCCGCTGTGCCGGCTGTTGACGGGATACTTGTCGGCGACGTTGGCCCACGGGCTGGCCGTCTTGTGCTTGAGGCTTAGGGCGATCTTCTCTTTGTCTTTGTCCACTTGCAGGATGTACACTTCGAGCTGTTGATCGATGTGGACGACCTCGTGCGGATTGTTGACGCGGCCCCAACTCATGTCGGTGATGTGCAAAAGGCCATCGATGCCGCCCAGATCGACGAAGGCGCCGAACTCGGCGATGTTCTTGACGACGCCCTTGCGAATCTGTCCGACCTCGATCTCGCCGAGCAGCTTTTTCTTCATCTCCTCGCGCTGATCCTCCAGCAGTTTGCGGCGGCTGACGACGATGTTGCGCCGCGCCTCGTCGATCTTGAGGATCTTGCATTCGATGGTTTTGTTGATGTAGTCGGCGATGTCGGGCGGCCGGCGGATGTCCACCTGCGAGGCCGGCAAAAAGACGTTGACGCCGATGTTGACGAGCAAACCGCCCTTGATCTTGCGCGTCACTAAGCCGGAAACGACGTCGCCTTCCTTGTGCTTGGCGATGACGTCTTCCCATTCCTTTTGGCGTTTGGCTTTGCGGTAGCTGAGAACGATGGCGCCGCCCTCGTCCTCGACGGCGTCGAGCAGAACCTGAATCTCTTCGCCGACGCGCGGCGGATGGACTTTATCGTCGCCTTCGTCGTACCATTCCTGCAAGGGGATGATGCCCTCGCTTTTGTAGCCAACATCGACGACCACGTCGTCGCCGGCGATGTTGACGACGCGGCCCTTGATGATTTTGTTGACCTCGAAGTCCTGTTCTTCGGGCGGCAGCCAATGTTCGACGTCGGCTCCGGTGTCCGGGCGGCTGAAGGCATCGTGCAGTTCTTGTTGCAGCTCGCTGTCGGACAGATCGAACTGGCGAAGCAAATTCCGATTTCCCATAGAAAGAGGCATCCTCTCCGCCAATCTCCTCCTTCCCTTGCTTGCGCTTGGGGCTGCTGAGGGACCGGCGATGTGCTGACGAAAAAGAAGTTCGCTGTTTCCAGCCGGCCACCCTGACCGGCTTCCGAGGAAACAGGCAATCGGTTATTATAGAGAAAGCTCTAGCGGGACACCAGATCTTGCCATTCAGCCGCTCCTCCCCTCGGCGTGTGGACTTTCATGGGGTCAAGGCGTCTTGTTCTTTGAGACATTTCGAGCAGTACCAGGGAGCAGGGGTCTTCACGGGTTTGGGGCTTCTTTTGCGACACCTAGCGCAGCGGTAGCGTTTGCCCTTGACGGCGGTTTTGGGGCGTACTTTTTTGCCCGTCCTGAGAATGTTTTTCGCCATCGCAGCTTCCGCAGCCATTATACCAATGCGGTCGTTTGCCCCTCGTCAAGAATCTGAGGTGCAAAAAACTGCCCGGTTCTTCTGAACCGGGCAGGGCAGTTCATTCGTGACACAAAAACAATAAAAATCGGCAGAGAGGTCAAAACCTATCTGCCGATAAAGCGGAGAGGGAGGGATTCGAACCCTCGGTAGGATTGCTCCCACACCGGTTTTCGAGACCGGCCCATTCGGCCGCTCTGGCACCTCTCCTCCTACGACCGCCGGAGGCGACGCCGCCTAACCCTTAGAAGGGGACGTAGCGTATGTCCGATTCTACTCGAAATCCCCACCCCCGGAAAGACGCGGATCGATCCAAGCAACCGCGGACAGAGACGCGCCAACGTCGTGAAAAAATGAAACCGAACTCTTGACAGGAGCCTCGACTCGATATAGAAGAGAGGTGAGGTAACACTCAGGAATCTTCAGGGCTTTGCAACAAGGAGGCGAACCATCGAAACTCCACCGACGAGAGAAAGCCGGGACTCGTAGGCTGCATGGATTTCGGCTTCTACGGCGTTGGGTGGCTCCGGCCCGTTTTTCCGGCTGTTCCCCCAATAAACCCGATAAGTAATCACCGATCCGAGGGCCGTATTGAGTTCCGGTCGGCTAAGGCCGAGACAACAGCCCGCGGTGCCGAGTCAACTGTATCCGGCGCCGCGGGCTGTTGCTTTTCCGCCCTTGTCGCCGGCGTCACGGTTGCCGTCGCAACGCTTTGCCGGGAAACGCTCCCGTGTGCTTGCCCTTCTCCAACACCACTTGTCCGTTGACGATGACGTATTCAATTCCCTCGCCGTACTGAAACGGCTTGCTGTACGTGGCCCGATCGGTCACACGCTCGGCATCGAAGAGCGTGAGGTCAGCGTAATGGCCCGCGCAGGAAGCCGCGGTCGCGGAGACCCAGCTTGGCGGCGTTCAACGACGTCATCTTGCGCACGGCATCTTCCAGCCGCAGCAATTGGCGCTGACGAACGTAGACGCCGAGAAGGCGCGGAAACGTGCCGAAACTACGCGGGTGAGGGTTGCCGCGCCGCAGCGGACCTTCGATGGCCAAAGCCGAGCCGTCCGAACCGATCGAACACCACGGCTGTACCAGCGCTCGGTTCATGTCCTTCTCGGTGTGATGCTCGTAGATCGTCGGCACCGATCCGCCTTCTTCGACCAGAACATCGAACAGAACGTCCAGCGCATCCGTTGCCGGCTGCTTATCCTTGTTTTTGATGTGGATGACCCGATCCATAGTCAATCCTTCGTAACGGCCCCCGCCGCTGACGAGCATACGGCTCCAGTCGCCGCCGACCGCCGTGTAATGGTTGTACCAGCCGGGGAGACCCGCGCGGATGTCCTTCTTCATCCGTTGCCGCTGTTCGGTATCCTGGAGACGTTCCAGCATTTTCGCCCGTCCGCCCTCGTGGGCCCACGGCGGGATGATGCTCGCCAAATTGTTGTGGCCGCGCGTGTAGGGATAGACGTTGGCCTGCACGTTCACGCCGCGTTTGCGGGCGTCATCGATCAGGGCGATGATCTCATTCATGCGGCCCCAGCCCTTCTGGTCGGCGATCTTGAGATGGATAATGTCCACGGGGATACCCGCGCGTTCGCCGATGGCAATGGCCTCCTTGACGGACTCCACGACATTCGTTCCCTCGTTGCGGATGTGCGATGAATAGATGCCGCCGTGCCGAGCGACGGGTTTGCACAGTTCGACGATCTCGTCGGTGGTCGCCAATGAGCCGGGCGGCATGGCCAACATGCTCGACAGGCCGAACGCGCCCTCCTTCATGGCCTCGTCCACCAGTGCCGCCATCCGTTGCCGCTGCTCCGCCGTCGGCCGCTCGAACGACTTGCCCATCACACATTGCCAGACATTGTCCAGGCCGACATAGGAAGCGATGTTGACGGAGACGCCAGCGTGTTGCACCGTCTCGAAATAGCCGCCCAGCGTGGTCCATCGACGCGGCGTCCCCGCCACGATGATGCGGCGCGGCGGCAACTCTCCTTGATAGGGTCCGGCGGAAGCGCCTTCGCCCAACACTTCGGTGGTGACGCCTTGACGAATTTTGCTTTGCGCATGGCCGTCTTCCAGAAGTACGAAATCGGAATGCGAGTGCATGTCGATGAATCCGGGAGCCACAATTAGCCCCTTGGCATCGATGTCGCGGCGGACGGTCCCTTCGGGTACGCGGCCGACAGCGATGAGACGATCGCCGCGCACGGCCACGTCGCCGTAAAACCACGGATTGCCGCTGCCATCGATGATTTTGCCGTGGCGGATGACGAGATCGTAGGGCGGATCGGCAGCCGAGGATCGCTCCGCGCAGCAGAGCGCGGCCAACAACACCAACAGGGCAACGGATCGAGAAAGCATCACGAGCATGGGAACCTCTACTTGGCATTGTGGACGCGCACGACTTTCCGCGCCTTGAGGTCGTAGCGTCCGCCGGACTCGACGGCTTCGTAATCGTCTCCCTCCGTGGGAACGGATTTACGGCGATCGTAGAAATACACCTTGCCGCGTCCCATGATTTCGCCGACGTGGCCATGCACAACGAGAGCCGTCCCCTCATCGATGCCTATGCCCAAGAGCTGCGGATACGTCTTCATAAGGGCCGTCATGTCGGCGAAGCGATGCCGCGCCGTGAAGTGCTGATCGACGGCGACGCCCGGCAGAAAACCGAGACCGCGTTCGTAACCTTCGCAGATCATGTCGGTGTTGTTGAGCGGGCTGCCGCGCACCAGATACTCGGCTTGAATCGAGGCGCCGGCCGAACTGCCGCCGATGACGCCGCCGCGGCGCAGCACGGCGCGGAACAACGGCTCCGCCTTGGTGCCTTCGTAAGCATCCATAAAGCGCCACTGCCGGCCGCCGCCGAACCAAATCCCTGTCGCTTTCCGCAGCAACTCAAGATTTTTGGGGTTCTCCCCGTCCTTCAAGTCGCGGTACGGCAAGACATGGACGTTCTTCGCCCCCGCCTTCTCGAACATGATCGATTCGTAGTAACGCGGCGGAATCGGATCGGGCTGAGCGGTCGGCAGAAAGATGATTGGCGCTTCGGGACCGCCAGCCAGTTCGATGAATTTGTGGACAATGGCAGCGGGCATGGCGCCGCCGCCGACGATGACCAGCGAGCCGTGCGGCACTTCCGGCACGGCGGCTTTGGCCGGCGGAAACGCCGCTTCGCGGCGAGCCAGAGCGGCACGCCGCCACATGGTCAAATCCGACACGCGGCCTGCTTTCAACTCAACCGTCCGCGCCGGCCGCGACGGACAAGGAGCCAGGAACAGCGCCACGGAGCCGCGCCCCAGCACGCGCATTTCCCGGCCCTTGACCAGCAAGGCCGCCTCTTCGTCGATGCCCAAACCGATTAACCGCGGATGCTTGTCGAGGAAGCGAAGCAGTTCCGCTTTGCGGTCGTGTGAAAAATGCGGCACGACGGTCGTTCCGGGCAGCAACGCCAAACCGCGCTCGCCATCGAGCTTTCGCTCCCCAAGAGAACCCGTACCGGCGACGATACCGCCGCGATTCAGGACGGCGTGTAGCTCTTTCTCGAACGCTGTTCCGCTGGAGACGGCGTCTTGCAACCATACGCCAGTCGCCTGCCGCAGCGGTTTGAGGCTCTCGGCGTCCTCCGCCGCGCGTGTTGGCAGCGACAGAACGACCACGGACGCCGGCTTGCGCGCCTGCCACGATTCACGCTCTTGCTTCGCGCTGTCGTCGGACGAGACGATGACGAGCTTCGCCTTCTCGCCGCCGGCCAGTTGCACGAAGCGTTCACGGACCGCATCCGGCGCCTTACCGCCGCAGATCAATACGGCGCCATCGATTCCCGATGGCCGCAAACGGGGAGCCGGCGCTGCCTTCTCCTCGGCACCGAGGCGCATCGTCGCGGGGATGACAAAAGCCAGAAACAGGATTGCCAGAATGAGCCGGTGAAGTCTCATGTCGTCCGCCATCATTAGAATGCCAATTAGAAACGAGGCGAGTCCCAATGGTAAGCGGGGCGTCCGCATCGGTCAAGGAAAACCATCCGAGTCTTCATCCATGAACATTTCGACATTTGATCCCTTGAGACCACCGCCGTTGTGGACGGCGGATCTACCCGGCATTGGCGGACGCATCAAGACGCACCTCGAAGACTTCGAGGTTGAGGAGATCCCTGCTTATCCGCCGTCCGGCACAGGTGATCATCTCTATTTGTGGATCGAAAAACGCGGCCTGGGCGCCGAGTATTTCGTCCGTCAGGTGGCGCGGCGGCTGGACATCCCTGTGTCGGAGATCGGCACAGCGGGGTTGAAGGATCGTCAGGCGGTGACGCGGCAAATGGTGTCCGTGCCCAGCCGCGCCGAGCCGCGCTTGCACCAACTCGACGGCGACGGCATTCGTCTGTTGAACGTCAGCCGTCACGGCAACAAATTGAAACCCGGCCATCTACACGGCAATCGCTTCCACATCTTGGTGCGCGACGCGGCTGCCGATGCCGGCGAACGTCTGCCGTCGTTGATCGAGCGTTTGCACCGCGATGGCCTTGCCAATTTCTACGGCGAGCAGCGCTTCGGCCATGACGGCGAGACGGTCCTGCTCGGCCTATCTCTGTTGCGGAGGGAAGCGCCGCCAGCGGGAAATAAAGCGAATGTTTGCCGTCCATTTCTTCGCAAGCTCGCCCTGTCGGCGGCGCAGTCGGCATTGTTCAATCACTACTTGGCTAGCCGCATGGCGGACGGACTGCTGCGCCGCGTCCTGCCCGGCGACGTGATGGCGCGCTGGCCGTTCGGCGGCCTGTTCGTGGCCGAGGATGTGGCGGTCGAACAGACCCGGTTGGAAGCGCGAGATCGTACCGGCGGGACCGATGTTCGGTCGCAAGATGTTCCGCGCCGCCGACCCGGCAGCCGAGCGCGAAGACAAGGTGCTGCACGAAGCCAGCCTCTCAACGCAGGCGTTTCATGCGTTCGGCAAATTGCTGTCCGGCACGCGGCGGCACAATCTCGTGTACGTAGACGATCTGACGGCGAACGTGGAGAGCGAAGGCGTGCGTTTGCGTTTCACTCTGCCGGCCGGCAGTTACGCCACCGTGCTGCTGCGCGAAATCACCAAAAGCGATGCTCTCGAGGGCGGCGCGGAAACAACATACCACGAGTAGCTGCAACTCCAGAGCAGACCGCCATTGTCCGCAAGATAACTGCCATTTCGGCACAGCTCCTACAAGTCTCTTCCCAGTATCGCTTGCTTCGATGGAGCCGTTTTTCCGGGGGTCATTGTGGCGTAACATTTTCCAGACAAAAAATTTATATCCATCACGAACGCTTTGCATTCTCTATTCTTTTTGGCCGGCCTCATCAACGGGAGCGCCGGCACGTCACTTGCTTATCCGTTGCGCGATGGTGCCGCTTCAGCGAAGCGAACCGTCAAGGTTAGGACGGTCAATCGACGAGTGGAACCAACTGGATCAGGGACGGGAAAGCGTTCGCCATGCAAACACCCAACCCTTCTGCATCCGAAGGCGGCCGCGAGGGGAGCAGCGGCGAAGAAAGGGAAGCGTTTCGGACGCTGTTGGATCTGTATCCGTTCCCCTCTCTGCTCGTTGCCGTAGACACGGGAGACATTGTTCTCGCCAACGACGCGGCGCGGACCGCTCATCTGCCTTCGTCCGCCGACGTGGAACATCCTGCGGATTGCCAGGCCCAAGATCGAGAAGGTACCGCCATTGATGCTCGGCAATTTGTCCCCTACCTGCTCTCTCACGCCTCCTCAGAGGAGGGCGTCGAGATCGCCTGGCAAACGCCCCAGCAACACTTTTGTTTCCGCGTCTTCGCCCGCACGCAGCCGGCCGTTGGAAATCGCCGTCCCCTGGCGTTGCTGACGTTCCTAAATACAGCCCCCCAGAAGAGCGCGGAGACACAGCTGCGCCAGACCTTGGCGATGCGTGATGAGTCGTTCGCCATTGCCGCCCATGAACTGAAAGATCCGCTCTTCGCCATTCAACTCTCGCTCCAATTCCTTCGCCATTCCGCCCAGCGCCAGGGAGCCTTGCCTCCGCACCTCGTCCAACACCTCGAGGTCAGTGAACGTCAGGCCGAACGTCTCGGGCGGCTGATCGGAAACCTTCTCGATGCCTCTCGCATCGCTAACCAGCGGCTCCAACTCGAAGTGGAACCGCTCGATCTGGGCGAATTAGCCAGGGAAATGGCTCAGCGATTTCAGCCCAAGGCGCGCTCGCTGGGTATAACCTTGCAAGTCGAAAAATGTCAGCCTCTCCTCGGCTATTTTGATCGTCTGAGAATGGAACAAATTTTTGGCAATCTTCTTTCCAACGCTCTCAAGTACGGCGCCGGCAAGCCGGTCGCGGTGCGCGTGAGTGTCGAGGACGACCGGGCCGTTGTCGAAGTCGAAGATCGGGGCAGCGGAATTGCTCCCGAAGATCAAGAGCGCATCTTCGAGCGTTACGAACGGCTAGCGGAGAACCACAAAAAGGAAAGTTTGGGGCTAGGCCTTTACATCACGCGCGCTCTTGTCGAGGCGCACGGCGGTGTCATCCGCGTTCGCAGCGAACTAGGGCAGGGCGCTACCTTTAGGGTGACTCTGCCACGTCATCATCAGCGACCGAACGAGCAAGCGTGCGGCGAATCCTCCAACCGGCAGGAGTGAGCTTATGGATTTCAGCACCCTCGGCTCCTCGTCCGAGGAGCAAGCAGCATCCGGCGGCCTCGAGCGCGTTGCTTCCCGCGTACCGCGTCTGGATTACATTCTCAAAGGCGGTTTTCTCAAGGGCGGCACCTATACCCTCATGGGACCGCCGGGCAGCGGCAAGACCATCCTCGGCAATCAAATCTGCTTCCAACACGTCGGCAGCGGGCAGGGACGCTGCGTTTACTTGTCGCTGCTGGTCGAATCGCACGCCAAAATGCTCCGCCATCTGGCACCGCTGAAATTCTTCCAGCTCGAACACATTCCGGATCGCATCTACTACGTCAGCGGCTACGGTACCCTGCGCGACAGCGGGCTGGATGCACTGTTGAATCTGATCCGCGATACGCTCAAGGAGCGGCAAGCGACGCTGTTTATCGTCGATGGCATGGAGAGCCTGCGACAGTTCGCCAAGGGCGAGCAACACATCAAGGAATTCGTCCATGAATTGCAGGCGTTCACCAACATGATCGGCTGCACGTCCCTGCTGATGTCGTTCCGCGATCCTACCTACTCGTTCACCGAGAATGCGGTGGTGGACGGCGTCATCGAGTTGAGCGATACGTTGGTAGGTCCGCGGGCCGTGCGCGAACTGACGGTCCACAAGTTCCGCGGCGGCGATTATCTGCGCGGCAAACACGAGGTCGAGATCACCGAGGAGGGGATGATTATCCATCCGCGCACCGAGATCCAATTCGATAAGCCGCCCGCGCAGGCCAAGGAACAACGCATCCGCATGGGCTTCGGCGTGGCGGAGCTAGACAAGATGCTCTGGGGCGGCATCCCGTCCGGTTCGGCGACAACGCTGCTGGGCGCGCCGGGGGCGGGCAAAACGCTTTTGGGACTGTCCTTCCTCGTCGAGGGCGCCAAACAAGGCCAGCAAGGCACCTACTTCGGTTTCTACGAACCGCCGCCGCGCCTCATCGAAAAGGCCATGCAAGTCGGCATCCCACTGGAGCAGTACGTCAAATCCGGCCTGATCGAACTCATCTGGCAGCCGCCGCTGGAACACATGCTGGATTCGCTGGCCGAACAGCTGTTGGAGAAAATTCGCGAAAACGAACGGCCGCGCAGCCGGCTGTTTATCGACGGCATCGAAGGTTTCCGGGCCGCTTCCGTCTACCCCGATCGCATGCCGCGATTTCTGTCGGCCTTCTGCAATCAGTTGCGCACTTACGATGTGACCGCCGTTGTCACCGAAGAGTTAGCCCTGTTCCGCCCGGAGCTTGAAATGCCCAATCCGGAGTTGGCCAACGTCGTCGAAACCGTCCTCATGCTGCGCTACGTCGAACTCCGTTCGCAGTTGTACCGGCTCCTGTCGATCATGAAGATGCGGGAGAGCCGTTACGATACCTCCATCCGCGAGTTCCGAATCACCGATAACGGTCTGGAAGTTGCTTCCTCGTTCGAGAGCGCCGAAGCCATCCTCACCGGCCACGCCCGTCAGGCCAGCTCATCTCCAGAACATAGGGAGAAGCAGATATGAAAAATATCCTTGTTGTGGACGACGAGTTTGACCTGACGGGCACACTCCAGGCGATCCTGGAAGGCGAGGGCTATCGTGCTGATGTCTGCCCCAATGGCCGAGAAGCCCTCGAGCGCTTGCGGACAGCGAAGCCGGATCTCGTGCTGATGGACGTGATGATGCCGGCCTTGAGCGGCTTGGAGGTGCTGCAATCAATGCGTCAAACGGCCGGTTTCGATAAAGTGCCGGTCGTCTTGATGAGCGTCATCCCTCCGCGACTCAAGCAGGATGATTACGGTTGGCAGGCATTTTTGCGTAAGCCGTTCAGCCTGCATACGCTGGTGGCGACGGTGGAGAGGCTGATCGGCAAGGCCGAGCAGCCCCCCGCTGAAAAATAACACGATCGAAGCTGTCTCTCTATCCCGCCACCCAGCAAGGGTCGCCTTGCCGGGCGGCGGGATGATAAGCGCGACGATTATAGCGGCTGCGCCATCCCCTCTCAGCTGCATCTTCTTCTCTCTCTCTCATCTGACGTTGCGATACCCACCTCCGAGAATGCACAATTAAAGAGTCCAGCGCTGGCATATCTTTCGCGGATCGCTTGGGGGGTTATTGTGAACACCATCGCTGAATGCACCGTGCCGGAAAAAATACTCTTGGCCGCTTTCCAACTCGAAGAACAAGGCCAATCGCCCTTCTCCGCCGAGGCGCTGATCGTCGCCGCTTGGCAGAAGTATCCGCGCACGTTCGGACTCAAAGGCTACGACGAACAATTTCCCGACTCTAACAAAGTGTTGGCCAGCATCATGGGCGAAAAAGGATTGGCCCGGCGTATGTGGCTCGTCAAAATGGGGCAAAAGCTCTACGCGCTGGGCCACGAAGGACGGCGAACGGTGCGGCGTCTGCTGCAAGGCGATGAGCCGCCGGAGAGCGTCAAGAACGATCGACCCGTCAAGCTGACCAAGGAACACGACAAGCTGCTGCAAGGATTGTTCGTCGCCTCCGCTTACGAGAAGTTCCGCGAAGGACGACAACAAGAGTTGACTTTCGCCGATGCTTGCCGCTTCTGGAGCATCACCGAGAACCTGTCCGGCGAAGCGCTCGACGCCCGGCTCGATCACCTGCGCGCCGCCCTAGCCGAGATCGAACGGCAGGTCGGTTTCAGCAGCGCCAACCTCGGCGATGGACACAACATCAACGGCGAAGACCTGGCGCAGCTGTGCGACATCCACGGCCATTTGTTGCAGCGTTTCAGCCGTCATCTCACGCTGCTGCGGAACCGGGCAGCGCGTCCGTGAGAGCGTCGTCGAAACGCAGACGCGAGCCGGCCACGTAGTCGGCGTTGATCTCGATGCTCAACCAACGCCGCTCCAGCCGCTCGGCGACGTGGCCGGTCGTGTTGCTGCCGGCGAAGGGATCGACTACCAGTTCGCCCGGCTCGGTCAGAAAACGGATGAAAAACTCCGGCACCGGCGCGGGGAATCGCGCCGGGTGGATGGGCAGGCTGGCGGCGCGGCAGCGACGGAAATAGTCGTCGCTGGAGCGCGTGTTCGGCACTTGCAGAAGGTTGGGCGGAATGGCGCCGCCGTTGTCGCGGCGGAAGTGCGGGCCGATGTCGTGCTGCGACGGACGCTTGGCCGTCTGATAGCCGTCGCGCAGCAGGCGGCGCATCGAACGGCTGTAGGGCCGAAGCACGCGCCGATTGTCGGCGCGCGGCGAATCGCTTTTCGACAGCCACCACAATGGATTGACCGCGTCCTTGACGCGCGTGCGGCGGATCGTCACCCACTCGGCCGGCGTCGGCATCTTGCTCGGATTGTACCAGTAAAATTCCTGGGCCAAATGAAAGAGTTTACAGAGGCGTAATATCAACTCATATTGGTAGAGCGAGCGCGTGCCGCTGCCGCGGTTCCAGGCGCCGCCCAGCTCGAAGACGAAACTGCCTTCGTCGTCCAGCACGCGATGGATTTCCACGGCGAACGGCCAAAACCATTCGACGTACTCCGACGCCTCGACGTTGCCGTATGCTTTGCGCCGCCGCAGCGCGAACGGCGGCGAAGTCAGCACCAAGGATACCGAATTGCTCGGCAGTTTACGGAGTACGTCCAGGGCGTCGCCCTCGAAGCACTGGCCCAGCGATGTGCGATAGTGTGGTTCGATTCCTGCCTCGATCACGTCGTTCCTCCTTGAACTAGGGGCTAGAAGCTATTGTTGCGTGAGAAGGGCCTCGGCGCGAAGAGGAAGTTGAGATAACACGGAATCGTGAGCGAGAGTACAATACGGCTTTGTGGGAGATACTGGGCTAGTTCGCGGAGGATCGAGGCATGAAATCGCCGTTTCCGGGAATGGATCCCTATATCGAATCGTCCGGGTTGTGGGAAAATTTCCATTTCTTATTGATCGCCCAGATTCATCAGCAGCTTGCGCCCTCGCTCCGGATCGTTATTTCGTTCGCGCGGCCGAACGATCCTATCACGTTCTGCTGGGATCGGATGAGAAAGCCGATCGGCCCTTTGTCCCGGATGTAAAGATCACAACTTCCGAGCGTGGCAAAAAGCCGAAGAAGAAAACGAGCGGCGTGGCGGTGGCCGAGTTGGCCGTCGAGAACGAACCGCTGACGTTGCACGCCTCGATCACTGAGGAGTATCGCGAGGGATTCATCGAAATTTACGAAAATGATCCGGAATGGCGATTGGTGACGACGATTGAAGTCCTCTCGCCATCCAACAAATCTTTCGGCTCGGAAAGTTGGCAGCAATATCACAATAAGCGTTACAGCGCGCTGTTGGAAGGCGTTCATCTTATCGAGATCGATTTGCTGCGCGGCGGCCGACGTCCCCTCATGCGCGATCCCTGGCCCAATAGTCCTTATGCTCTCCTCGTCGGGCGGGCTAATGAAGACCTACGCTGTCAAGTTTGGCGAGCCTATTTTGATCGTCCCTTGCCAATCATACCTGTCCCCTTAACGCCGCCCGATGTGGATCTCTCTCTCGATCTTCAACCGTTGATTGACAGGGTTTACGAGTTGTCGCGTTATGGGCGGGCCATCGATTACCGCAAGCCGCTGAAGCCGCCGTTGCGCGGGGCGGAAGCGACATGGGTAAAAACACTCCTGCGCGACTGGAAGCGTCCGACTTGATGGCGATGTTTTTTCTCGCGGTTCACGCCGGAGTTGCGTCGCTGTCCTCGACATGTCGGAAGTCGGCGGCGCGGCGGAGCAAGCGAAAACAGGCGCGTTCCAGACCCAACAATTCCTCGCGCGTCGCGGCGACAATCTCATAATACAATGCCTCGACGGCCTCCAGCGCAAACGGCTCCTCGCCGTCGAAGGCCAACAAGATCGGCGGCTCCGAACGCAGCGTCGCGCACAGCAACAACCCATCCAACACACAACGGATCGTCAACATCGCCTCCCTTTTCGTCAATCGTCTTTCGACCTCTCCTCGTCCAGCGTAACGCGAATCGGCTATCGGCTCCAAGGTCGGTAGGTGTCGGCGCTTCTCAAAGGAGCCGAAAGCGCCTATCATGGACTCCGTTCTCGGTCGCCGATGGCCGAGGATGAATAGCCGAGCAGGAGCCAAGCCATGAGCGATATTCCCGAATCGGCCGGCCCGCCGCCGGCTGGACCGCCTTCCGGCACCCCCGCCGCTCTACCGCCGGGGTCGGCCGCGTTGCGACCGTTACGACCGCCTCCTCCCCCCGCCGGACGATCCTCCTTCCTCGGCTGCGCCTTCGCTCTCTCCTTCGCCCTCAACCTCATCGGCGGACTCGTGGCGTTGATCCTCTGCTTTGGCGTCTTCCTGATGCCCAAGCGCGACATCGTTCCCCTGGCCGAACACCACTACGCCGGCAAAAGCAGCGCCCGCGACAAGGTGGCCATCATCACCCTCGACGGCGTCCTTCTGGAAGGGCTGCTCGGCTATCCCCACAAGCAGATCGAGCAGGCGGCCGGCGATCAACACGTCAAGGCCGTCGTCGTCCGCATCAATAGCCCCGGCGGCAGCATCACCGCCAGCGACGACCTCTATCGCAAGCTCATCGAACTGCGCGACGGCAACGCCAAGAAGGACCACCCGGCTCGGCCGCTGATCGTCTCGATGGGCAGCATGGCCGCGTCGGGCGGCTACTACATTGCCATGCCCGGACAGACTCTCTTCGCCGAGCGCACCACCGTGACCGGCTCCATCGGCGTATACACGTCATTTCCCAACGTCAAAAAGCTCGCCGACACTTACGGCGTCTCCGTGAAGACCATCAAGCAAGGTCAGATCAAGGACAGCGGTTCGCCGTTCGCCGACATGACGCCGCACGAACAGGAAGTCTGGCAAGACATGGTCGATGACGCTTATCAGCGTTTCATGCAGGTTGTCGAGAAGGGACGGCCAATGCTGGCAGGCGGCAAACTCTTGGAAGCGCGGACCATAACGCCCATTCAGGCCGGACCCGACTTCCTCAAGCAGAACGAAAAACACCAGCCCTACAAGCGCTATCTCGCCGACGGCGGCGTGTGGCCGGCCGAGAGGGCGCTGAAGTATCAACTCGTCGATAAGATCGGCACCCTCGATGACGCCGTGCAGGCCGCCCACGACGCCGCCGGACTCAGTGAGAATTACCGGGCCATCAAGTACGAGCGTCCCAGTACGCTCGCCGACTTGCTGGGACTCGGCGTCCGATCGCAGGCTCCGCCGTCCGGCTCGGTACTCGATCCGGCCCGTCTCGAAGCCGGCTTCACGCCGCGCTTGTGGTATCTGGCGCCCGGCGCCGAACTGTCCGGCTTATTCGCCGCCATGCGCGAGTGACGCCGGCGACGGAGGGATTATGAAGCGAGCGTATCGATTCGTGCCAATCCTGTTGGCCGCCCTCCTCTGCGTTGCCTTTTTTCCCTTCGGTGTTGCCGGGTTGGGAGCGGATGAGGACAAGGTAGACGCGGTTGGCCTCTTCGCCAAATTGGAGCGCGGCATGACGAGCGAGCAAGTGCGCAACCGCCTGGGCGCTCCCAAACACATCGCCCGGCAGATCCTCTACCATCGCTGCCTGGAACAGTGGAGCTACGAAGAGCCTCTCGCGGTTCGCCTCACTTTCGATTGTCCGCGCGGACAGAAGCCGCAACTTCTTTATTTTCCTGAGTTTCCGCTCGAAAAAGACGAACGCGGCGGGGCAGCAAAGAGACGCTGATGCGCAGTACAGAGAACAAAGATGCCGTCTCACCGCCCAAGTGTCGGCTCAGAGCGCAAAATCATTGTCCGCCTTAAAAAACGAAAAAACGTCGCCCGCGCACTTTTCCGACGAATAATCCAAACGCCCAAGCGAAAATCCTCAAGGAAGCAAGCGGAATCGCCGCTTGCTCGTCTATTTGTCGGATATACTTGCATCGCTCCGGCGTCATCCGGAAAGAGCGGAGGGGAACAATTTTCTTCTGCCGTAGCCGATCTGGCTGACTGTAAATCCGGCAGCCGCCTGTTCAATAATGAACCACTCGGCCACAATCCAGGGAAGGGCAGGGCGGCTATCTGGGATGGAAATGCCGGTAAGACTAGGATTTACAAAGATTGCGGTAAAAGATCGTTATGAGATGAAAATGGCATGAGGATTGCTAAGTAGAGGAGGAGAAAGGACTTCTTTATCTTCTTTCTTGGAATCGAGTGGAGTGCGAACTCAGACGATCGGATCGAACGAACGGATTGTCCGTGTGTACGGGCGGTGTCTGAGGGGAAGGGCCAACGGCTCGACCCAACATAGCGCGTATCAACCTTTGATGTGAGGTGGTCAGTCATGGCACGACGAGACGCAATACTGCGACTGCATAAATCGCTCATGAGCCGTCGTTCGGACATCCGCAAGAAGTTGGCGGACGAACTGGACGGCTTGCGCAATCTCAAGGGAGCGGATGCAACCGGCGATTCGGCGGACGTGGCCTTCGAGTCCGGCAGCGAGGAGATGGCCTCGCAGTTGGCCGAGTTGGACGCCCGCGAACTGAATCAAATTGAACGAGCCTTGCATCGGCTCAAGCAGGGCACTTATGGGCTTTGTGAAGCCTGTAGCTGCAAGATCCCCATTGGCCGGCTCAATGCTCTGCCCTACTCGACGCTGTGCATCGCTTGCCAGCGCGAGATGGAGAAGTATCCCGATTGGTCCGATCGCCGCTCGGCCAGCAACTGGGAACACGTCTACGACGCCGCTACTCCCCTAGAGGAGCAACGCGAAGTGGATCTTTCCGAAATCGAAATCGATTTGTCGAGCAATCGTTAACAAGCCGAAATATTAACCACAGAGACACAGAGGCACAGAGAAGAAAAGTTTTTTTCTTCTCTGTGCCTCTGTGTCTCTGTGGTTAGAATTGTTGACAGGGGCGAGACGGGCAAACTCTATCTCATCTGTAGGCACTCGCTTACCTTTGAAACGGCAGGACGTAGCGGACGACGAAAAAGACGTGGACGAGGGTTCCACCCATGTCGGCCAAGTGCAGCACTTCGTGATAGCCGATGACGCCGGGCAACAGGATCGGCCATTTGGCCGCGTCGCAAACGCCGCCGAAAGTGTAGAGGATGCCGCCCAGCAATCCCCACAACGTAGCCCGCACGCCGACGGCACGAATGAGTTGCCGAGCGGGCAGCAAACCGAGCCAGCCCATGAAAATGTATAGCCCGACGGTCAGCCCATACCTCGGCCACGGCAACAGCCACTTGGCCAAGATACCCGCACCCGCCAAGCTCCACACCAGCGACAACAGAGTGATGCCTAGCCGGCCGCGCAGCAGCACGGCACATATCGGCGTGTAGGTGCCGGCGATCAGAACGTAGATGGCACTGTGATCGAGCTTTTGCAGATAGGGAAGCAGCGGCTCTTGACCGGGAACGGCGTGATAGGCGCCGCTGGCACCGTAGAGCAGAACCATGCTCAGACCAAAAACGCCGGTACTCCACTGCCGCAGCCTATCGCCGCGACTGAGCCGCCATAACAAGCCGGTGATGTACATGCCCAGCACGCACCACATCAGATGCGTCCCGGCGCTGACGGGATTGCGAAAAATGAAACTAACGATGTCGTCCCGCACGGGCCAGCTCTCCGTTCCGGCGAAAATATCCCTCACCGTCATTGTAAAGCGAAAGTGGAAAAAAAAGCGAGGCGGCTCTGTAGACACCCGGCAGCTAACGCAGCCGGTTCGCTGGCCTGGGCGAACCGGCTGCGTTAGCTGCCGGGTGTTGCGCCGCTTTGTCCACCACTCCCTAAAATGCCGGCATGACGCCAATCTATCTCGATTACAACGCGACAACCCCTGTCGATCCCGCCGTGGTCGAGGCCATGCTTCCTTGCCTGCGCGAGCATTACGGCAATCCTTCCAGCACGCATAGCCTGGGCAAGACGGCGCACAACGCCGTTGAGCAAGCCCGACAGCAGGTCGCTCAATTGATGGGTGCGCAAGCGGACGAGATCGTTTTCACCGGCGGCGGCACGGAAGCGAGCAATCTCGCTCTCAAGGGAGCGGTTTTCGCTCCATGGCGCGGTTTCTTCGGCAGCGGGGCGCGCGACGCTCATCTAGTCATCAGCGCCATCGAACATCCCGCCACGACGCAGCCGTGCGAATTTTTGCAGCGTCTGGGCTGCCGCGTCACGGTGGTTCCCGTCGATGGGCAGGGTCTAATTGATCCCCACGCGGTTGGCAAAGCGCTGGAGCGCGACACCACGCTGGTTAGCATCATGCACTCGAATAACGAAGTCGGCACGTTGCAGCCGATCAAGGAAATCGCTGCCTTGACACGCCCGCGCGGCGTGCTGCTGCACACCGATGCGGCGCAATCGCTGGGCAAAGTGGCGGTCGATGTGAATGATCTCGGTGTCGATTTGCTGACGCTGGCCGGGCACAAGCTGTATGCGCCGAAGGGCGTCGGCGTGCTGTACGTCCGTCGTGGCGTGGCGCTGGAGCCGCTTCTGCATGGCGCCGGCCACGAGAGCGGACGCCGCGCCGGCACCGAGAATGTGCCGTATCTGGCGGCGCTGGGCGCCGCCTGCGCCCTCGGCGCGAGGGATTGCCGGAGGCGACGCGAAAGTTGCGTGGACTGCGCGACCGTCTCTGGGAACGCTTGCGGGCGGGACTCGGCGAGCGCGTGGTACTTAACGGCCATCAAGAGAAACGTCTGCCGAATACGCTGAATGCCAGTTTCCTGGGTCTTGTGGGATCGGAATTGTTGGCTAGAGTACCGGAAATCGCCGCTTCGACGGGATCGGCTTGTCACGAGGGGAAGATCCGTCAATCGCCGGTGTTGAGTGCGATGGGCGTGCCGCCGGAGATCGGCCGAGGAGCGCTGCGCTTGACGGTCGGACGCTTCACCACCGAGGAGCAAGTGGATCGCGCCGCCGAGATGCTCGTGGGCGCGGCCAAGGGAGAAACGACACGATGAAACCCACCCACATCCGCGTAGCGGCGATGTTTCACTCTTTCGAGGACTTTTCCTATCGCTCACCGATCAAATTCGGCGGCGTCGCTCTGGATCGCGTCACGCTGCTGAACATCGCATGCAGCGTGAGCAATCCCGATGGCCGTACTGCTTGTGGCTTCGGCTCGATGCCGCTGGGCAATGTGTGGTCCTTTCCGTCGCGCCGGCTCGGTTACGACGATACCCTGAAGGCCATGAAGACGCTGGCGGAACGCATTGAGGACATTCTGCGCCGCTGCGACCTCTGGGGCCATCCCATAACCCTCGCTCACCAGTTGGAGCCGCAATACGAGAAGCTTGCCGGCGAAGTGACGCGCGAGTTGAATCTCAGCGAGCCGATTCCGCGGCTCTGCACGATGGTCGTCGCCAGCGCCTTCGATGCCGCCGTCCATGACGCCTACGGCAAACTGCACGGCCGTAATTGTTATCACACCTACGGAGCCGATTTTCTCGATCACGACCTCGGCTATTTCCTCGGCGACGAATTTGCCGGTGAAACGCTGGAGCAGTACATCAGCCGCGAGCCAGTGCCGCGATTGCCGCTCTATCATCTCATCGGCGCTCTCGATCCGTTGACGGCGGCGGACGTGACGCGGCCCATCGGCGATGGTCTGCCGGAGACGCTGCCGGAGTGGATTCGCCAGGACGGTTTAACTCATCTCAAGATCAAACTCAACGGCGACGATCTGGCCTGGGACGTGGAGCGCGTCGTCACTGTCGATCGCGTCGCCGAGGAGACGCAGCGACAACGCGGTGTCAGTCGTTGGCACTACTCGCTCGATTTCAACGAGCGCTGCGGCAGCGTCGGCTATTTGTTGGAGTTTTTGGGCAAGCTGCGCGAGCGGACGCCGGACGGTTTCGAGCGCATCGCCTACATCGAGCAACCAACGGCGCGCGATCTGAAAGCGGATCGCGGCAACGTGATGCACGAAGCGGCGAAGCTGCGTCCCGTTGTCATCGATGAATCGCTGGTAGATCTGGAGAGCTTGCGGCTGGCGCGCGAGATGGGCTACACGGCGCGGCGCTCAAGGCGTGCAAGGGGCAGAGCCAATCGCTGCTCATGGCGGCGGCGGCCCGCAAATACGGTCTATTCCTCTGCGTGCAAGACTTGAGTTGCCCCGGCGCATCGCTGATCCACTCGGCGGGGCTGGCGGCGCACGTCCCCGGCGTCTCGGCGATTGAATCCAACGCGCGACAATACTTGCCGGATGCCAACCGTCCTTGGGAGGCTCGTTTTCCCGGCATTTTCCGCATCACCGAGGGAACGATGGAGACCGGCTGCCTGACCGGACTCGGACTCGGAGCCATCTCCAGCTGATCGCCTCAGCCACCGTTTCCGGCGTAAACATTTCTCTGGATTCTCCGTTTTTTCTCTTGACGACGGCATTCGCTCATGTGTACTGTGACAGTGTTACACTTCGAGAATGTTCGGCTGTCCGGTATTCCCGGTTCTGTTTTCACAGGGGAGAATTGATCATGGCGATGAAACGGTGGAATCGATGGCGTGGCGGCGGCGTGGCGGCCGTACTGATTGGCGCGCTGCTTTTGGCCTTACTGACTGCGGAAAACGCACTGCCGGCGGACGATGAGGCGAAGGCGGCCGCCCTGCCGGCAGATCTGGCGAAGATCCCCAGCGATGGCATGCTTGTGGTATCTGGCCGCATCGCCGACTTGTGGAACAGCGACTTGCTCAAGCCCGCGCGAAAAAATCGAAAAAGAGATCGCTGAAGTGCCCGAAGGATTCCGAAAACGCTTCTTCCTGCCTTTGGAGGAGATTGAGCGCATGACGCTGGCTCTTCTCGATCCGCCTCCCACGACGGAAGAACCGCTCTTCTTCGTGCGCACCATCAAGCCGTATGACCTGCCGAAGATCCTTGCCGCTCACAAAAACGTCAAGGCCAAGAAGTACAAGGAAGAACCGCTGTACGCCGGCAATGAGAATTGGACGGTATATCCCCTCGACAATCAGTCGTTGGTGTACGGCAAGTTCGACGCGCTCTGCGCTTTGATTGATCGTCCGCAAGCGAAGACAGAAGGCAACTTGGCCGCTGCGCTGCGTCTGGCTGCCGGTAAGCACAGCGCCGTCTACGGCATGAACGTCAAGATGTTCAACGACGGTATCGGCAATCGGTTGCCGGGCGAGGCCGATCCATTCCGGCCCTTGTTGCAAGCGCTGTCGGCCAGTCTCGTGGTTGATGTGGGCGCCGAGTCGAATATCGCAGCAACCCTGAACTTCGTGACCGAAAAGGACGCCGGCGCTGCTCTCAAGCCGGCCCAGACCGGCCTAGTTCTGCTCCGCGCTGGCTTAGAGCGGATCGTGATGGAGACGAGCAAGGAGAAATACACGGCTGGAATCATCGAATTGCTTAAGCAACTCCAGGAACCTTTGAAAGCCGCGCGGATCGAGCAGAAAGGCGAGACGCTGCGGGCGTCGGTGCATATCAAGTTCGATCCGTCCGCCGCGGGACTTGCGGTGTTGGAGGGAGTGCGGAAGGTGCGCGAATCCGCTGCTCGCGCCCAATCGACGAACAATCTCAAGCAAATCGCCCTGGCCATGCACAACTACGCCGATACGATGCAGGGACGGCTGCCAGCGCATGCCGTCTACAGCAAAGACGGCAAGCCGCTATTGAGTTGGCGCGTGTTGATTCTGCCCTACATTGAGCAGCAGGAACTCTACAGGCAGTTCCATCTCAACGAACCTTGGGACAGCGAACACAACAAAAAACTGCTCGCCAAGATGCCCCCGACCTATGCTTCGCCCCAGGATGAGAAGACGCTCAAGGATCATACGACGCGCTATCAAGGGTTCGTCGGCAAGGGTGCGTTTTTCGAGGGCAAGAAGGGGCTGCTTCTGCCTGCGGATTTCACCGACGGCACATCGAACACCTTCATGATCGTCGAGGGATCGAAAGCGGTGCCGTGGACCAAGCCGGAGGACATCCCGTTTGATCCGGCGAAACCGCTGCCCAAGCTCGGTCTGCCCGGTGCTACCTACTTCCTAGCATCGATGTGTGATGGTTCCGTCCGTGCCAATAGTCACAAAATCACCAAGGAGACGCTGCGGAACGCCATCACTCGCAACGATGGTAATCCTCTGGGGTCGGATTTCTAAAAACACCTTTTGCGTTTAGCCGCGACCCGAAGGGGAGCGCGGGTTTCGCGCTCCCCTTCGGGTCGCGGCTAAACGAGAGGAGATTCTTGTATGCGGACAGGGATTATTTTGACTCTCGCACTCGCGGCGAATCTCACGATGTCCGCCGAGCAACCGGCCGCGCCTGGCCCTCTGCATGCCGTGCCCGGCGATGCTCAGGATCTCGTGTTGTTCCTGGATACACGCCCCTATCTGATCCGTCTCCATCTGCAAGTCAATGGCCGTTCCTTCCGAAGCAACTGGGACGAGAGCATCGCTCATCTGTTCCGCTATCTGGACGTGGACGGCGATGGCGTGCTGAGCAAGAAAGAAGCGGCCCTCGCGCCCAGTAAGACGCAATGGGTGCAGCTGATGACCGGCACATCTCTTGAGCCGGACAGCGCGCCGGACTTCGCCGAGTTGGCCGGAGGCGCGATAGCGAAGAACGTCAGCCGCGAGCATTTTTCCTTCTATTATCGCAACTCCGGGGCCGGCGCTCTGCAAATCGAATGGGGCTGGCGGCCGCCGAGCCAAGACCATCTTAGCGACGTGCTGTTTGGGCAACTCGACAAGGATAAAGACGGCAGCCTCTCGCGCGCCGAACTGCTGGCGGCGCAGACCGCGCTGTGCGTACTCGATATTAACGGCGATGATCTCATCCAGGCGCCGGAGCTGTCTTCCGGCGGATACTATCCGTCCTTCAACTTCCGCACCACGACCGAAGTACAAGCGGCGCCGGCCAATTTTCCCTTTGCCATTGTGCAGCCGGATACGTCCGCCCAAACGCTGGCCAGTGTTCTCCTTAATCGTTACGACCGCGACAAGGACGGCAAGTTGAGCCGGGCGGAATGGCAAATGGAGAAGGCCGCATTCGATCGCCTCGACGCCAACCACGATGGACGATTGGATGCGGCGGAATTGGCCGGCTGGCGGAAATCACCGCCGGACCTGGACATGATCGTGTCTCTGGAGCAAGGTGCCCGCAACGACATCCTCATCCTGCCGGAAGCGGACGGCAAACCGAATCGTCTCATCGCTTTGCTGCCGCCCAGCCGCGATGGGGCGCTGCGCATCCCTCTGGCGGAGAAACAACTCGAAGTGGCGCGCGGGCGCGGGCAACCACGGCTCGTCAGGAGGTACTGAAACAGTTCGAGGCGATGGCCGGCAAAGATGGCGTTCTCGACGAAAAGAAGATTTATCAACCGCCGTTCGCGTTCGTGGCCCTGCTGCGGCTGGCGGATCGAAATAGTGACAATCGATTGTCACACAAGGAACTGGCGGATTTTCTGGACGTGCAAGAGAAGTTTCTTGTTCCGCACCAGCTATCTGACCGTGGTGGATCGCGGCGCGTCCCTGTTTGAATTTATCGATGCGGACCACGATGGCAGTCTCAGTCCGCGCGAACTGCGCACGGCATGGAAACGCCTATCGCCCTGGGACCGCGAAAGAGTCGGACCGGATCGCGCGCCGGCAGGTGCCGCGGCAGTTTCAACTCGTCGTCAGTTACGGACAATCGCGCGCCAACTTGCCGGTGTTCGGGCCGGGATTCGCCGACGTGCCGATGTTGCGCGATCGTTCGCGCGGTCCCTTGTGGTTCCGCAAGATGGACCGCAACGGCGACGGCGATGTATCGCGGAGCGAATTTCTGGGCACGAAAGAGCAATTCCACCGCATCGATGGCGATGGCGATGGTTTGATCGATGCCGCCGAGGCGGAACGCGCCGATGGGGGATTGCGGAAGCGGCGGTGAGGTCGTTTCTCGTTTAGCCGCGACCCGCAGGGAGCGCGCTTGCAACGCGCTCCCCTGCGGGTCGCGGCTAAACGAGACTGTAACTCCAGCCGACCGGACGACCATCTCGATAGGGCATGACGCCGTGGAATTGTCGTTCGTCGCGCTCGAACACCAGCGGCAAAAAGTGACGGTCGCCCTCCCACAAAGGCAATTGCAGCACGCGCTCCACCTCGACCCATTCGAGATCGCCTTCGGCGTTGCCGGTGTAGGGTTCGCCGTGGAAGCGATCGACGCGGAAGATGAAACCGAACCAGTCCTCGCCGTGCTTGCCGAAACCGGGCCAGCTAACGGTGCCGCGCAGCAGCGAGTTTAGCACACTCCAGTCCGCTCTCCTCGCGGATCTCACGGCGGATGCAGGCAACCACGTCCTCGCCGGGATCGAGCTTGCCGCCGAGTCCGTTGTACTTGCCGAAGTGCGGATCGCTCGGCCGGCGATTGCGGTGAATGAGCAGCACGCGCCGACCGTCCGGCGAAAGGATGTAGCCCAGCGTAGCGAGGATGGGAGTGAACGGCATGTCACACGCATAAAAGAAGAGCTAACCACAGAGTCACAGAGAACCCAGAGAAAAAAAGAAAAGACAAAACCAAAGGAGCGGATTGGGTTTTATTAGTTCTACGTCTGTGTGTTTCTCTGTGTTCTCTGTGACTCTGTGGTTAGCTCTTCTTTTCCTCCTGCTGAAAATGGAGAGTATTCAGATACACTTCTTGCTCGATATGGGCGGGAGGCCGCAGGATGCCGCGTAGCCGTCCGGCCGCCGATAGGGCCGATTCGGCATCCGGGAAGGTCAAGGGCTGGTAAGGTTGGCCCGGCTGGCGGGCGCACGCCAACAGGGCGAAAGATCCCACGCGGACGCGCACCCAGAAGCCGCCGCCCTCGGGACAAGCGACTTCCTCGACGTGGCCTGACGCGCCTTCGGACCAGTGCCGCAGCGCCTGAAACAACTCGTGAGCAAGGCGATCGGCTTCGACGCGCGGTAGTTCGCGGAAGGCATTCATCGTACTCGGCCGCAGCAGCAACAGATCCCACGGCAAGGAACGCGGCCGGAGAATCACCAACGTGCGCTGAGCGGGCGGCACCAGGATGCCCAGCGCCGATGGACCCGCTCGACGGTCCTCGACGCGGCGCAGCGGACACATGCTTTCGCTTCCTCCTCTAGGGGCCGAAGACGAAAACATTCTAAATAGAAACACGAAATCACGAAAGTACGAAATCACGAAAAATCTAAAAAGAGAAACCCGATTTCGCAACGAAACACGTTGTTTTCTTGCCGCCTATCGTCTTTTTTCGTGTTTTCGTACTTTCGTGTTTTCGTGTTTGCATTTAGCAAATCGTTCACGGCAACCCCAAGAGGATCAACCCCTCAACAAGCCGCCTCCGCATCCGCCGCCGGCGCCAGCACTTCGTGCAGCTCCGCCAGGGCCATTTCCAATTCTCGGTAAACGTCCTCGCTGTCGTCGAAGCGGCCATCGGCCCCCATCTGCTCCAGGCGCAGCGCCGCGGCCGTCACGCGCTCTGCGCCGAAATTGCACGACGATCCCTTCAGGCTATGCGCCGCCTCGCGCAGTCTCCCAGCATCGCGGGCGGCGATGGCATCGTGCAGGGCGGTCAGAAGCGAAGGATACTCGTTCACAAAGAGTTGGATCAACTCGCGCTTCAGCGCCACATCGCCGCCACAGCGTTTGCGCAAAGCGTCCTCGTCCATCACGCTCTTTCCCGGCATCTCCGTCGGCGCGTCGCTGAGTGATGTCTTGGACAATACCGCGTTGATGACCTCCCACAAGCGATCCGCGTCAATCGGTTTGGAGACGTAACCATCCATGCCGGCTTGCAGACAGCGCTCCTCATCGCCCCGCAGCGCGTGAGCGGTCAGAGCGATGATCGGCACGTGCCGATCCGTCCCCTTCTCGCCTTGGCGGATAATCGCCGTCGCCTCCAGGCCGCCCATCTCCGGCATTTGCAGATCCATCAGCACGAGATCGAAACGGCGCTGTTCGAGTTGGCTCAGCGCCTCCTTGCCGTTGCAGGCCA
This sequence comes from uncultured Planctomycetota bacterium, assembly GCA_963835245.1. GTDB lineage: Bacteria > Planctomycetota > Planctomycetia > Gemmatales > Gemmataceae > JAJPHU01. The sequence continues at coordinate 1,338,491 of CAWIEZ010000004.1, read as the reverse complement.
GCGTCGGGCGATGGCCCTTGTTCTCCAGCAGGCGGACGGCGAGTTTCCGATTAACCGCGCCGTCCTCGACGAGCAGAACATCGAGCGGGCCTGCCGAGGCCCGATCCGCTGTCGGCGGAGGAGCGATGCACTTCGAGGCGCTGGGGGCATAGAGGGGCAATTCCGTTTCCAGCGCGGATCGGCCGAACACGGCGGTGAAATGAAACGTACTGCCCGCGCTGGGACGACTCTCGACCCACAAGCGGCCGCTCATCATCTCCACCAGCCGTTGCGTGATCGCCAAGCCCAGCCCTGTTCCGCCATACTTCCGCGTCGTCGAGCCGTCGGCCTGCTCGAAAGCGCGGAAAATGGCTTGCTGCTTCTCGACCGGGATGCCAATGCCGGTATCGCGCACGGAGAAGTGCAGACGAACGCTCGTCCCGCCGCAGGCATCCTCCGCCGACAGCACGGAGGCAGTCACCTCGCCGTGGTCGGTGAACTTGATGCCGTTGCCGATCAGATTGACGAGGATTTGCCGCAAACGTCCCGGATCGCCGACGAGCCTCTCCGGCACGTCCGCTTCGCGGCGAACGCTCAGTTGCAGTCCCTTGTCGCGCGCGCGCCACTGAAACACTTTGAGGGTGTCCTCCAGAACGGGCGTCAGCGCGAACGGGATGGATTCGAGATCCAGCTTGCCGGCCTCGATCTTGGAGAAATCGAGGATGTCGTTGATGATGCTCAGCAAGGCGTCCGCCGAGGTTTTCACCACGTCCAGGCATTCGCGCTGCTCGCCGTTCAGGTCCGTTTGCAGGGCGATCTGGGTCATGCCGAGGATGGCGTTCATGGGCGTGCGGATTTCATGGCTCATGTTGGCGAGGAACTCGCTCTTGGCTCGATTGGCCGTCTCCGCCGTCTCCTTGGCCTGGCGCATCCGCGCCTCGCTGACTTGCAGTTGTTGCGTCAATTCGCGCATGCGCTCCGACTGCGCACGCAGTTCGGCGGTGCGCTCCTCGACGGTGCGCTCGATGCGGGCGCCCGTGGTTTCCAACTCGGCCTGCCGCTCGGCGATGGCGGTCATCTCGCGGATGCCGGTGACGCACGACCAGATGAGGAAAACATCGATGAACAGCACCCAACCGGCATGCTCCAGCCAGCGCCAGTCCGCGCCGCTGCCGACCCCATAGATCGATTGCGGCCACAACAAGCCGCGTACGAAGTGATCGACGGCGACGATGGCGGTCGCCGAGACGAGGACGCGCCAGTCGCGGTAGAAAGCCAGGAGCGCCAGCGAACCGAAAACATGGAAGTGCGTTTCGATGCGGCCGCCGGTTAGATGGATGAGCAGCGCGCCCATGAGCATCTGCCCCGCGCCGAGGACGTGGCGGCTGAGAGCACTGCCGGGGCGGAGCAGCACCAGCAACACCGGCAGCGCGATGATGACCGATCCCAGCAAAACCGCCGCCAACACATGAAAGTGCGTCTGCCGTACAACACCCGCCCACTGATGGGGCGAAAGCCATAGGGCCACGCCGACGGCGATCAACCACTGAACGACCAGCAACCACGCGAACAAGCGATCCGAGCGGATGTAGATGCGGCGTTGCTGTTTTGCCAGCAGTTGCCGTGCGCCGCGCCGTTGCGGCCGCCTCCGGCGAATCTATTCCCATAGACTCCATTACTGATCCTCTATATCTCTGTCGCCCTTCTCCTCGTCGTTGAAGAGGGAGCAACCGTACACGGGGGCGGTTTCCCGCCCGATTTCTTGTTTGTACAACCGCGCCAACACGGCCCGCCGGCCCGCGCTGTCGCCGGCGTGGCCCCGTCCCTCGGTGATGCCTCCGCTAAATAGCAAACGGCCGTCCGAGCCGTACAGCAGGACGTGCCCCGACGTGCGCACCCGGAACCGCCGCGCCTCGATCCCGTCCTCATCGATCCGCACTTCCGTCCTCGGCAGCGCGCGCGCCTGCGCCTCAATGTTTCCTCCCACACGATCCAACATCGCTTCCCCAGGCGCGAACAGGACGACGAGAGCGCGGCAACGTCCGTCGGCGTGGCCCAGAAGATGCTCCAGTTCCTGGAGGGTGGCGCGCGTGCAGGGACAGTTGCGGTGGGCAAAGAGCAGCAGAGTCGGTTGCCTGCAATCGAGCGTCAACTTGCTTTCCGCCGGCCATTGCTCCGGCACGCACCCCTCGGAGCCAGGGGTGGCTTGATAACATTGGAGAACGTACCAACCCCCTGCCAACAACACGACCCACAAGACGCCGCCCAGCAGCCAGAAAAACCGCGATAGTCCCATCCGTTCCTCCCTATTCCCTCTGGCAGAGAGGATGAACGGTCAGCCATTCGTCCAGCGCCGCCTGGAAATGGCTCAACGATTGCTCCAGAGCGCGATATGCGTCGCGTGCTTCGTGGAAATCGGCGTGCCGTCCCATGTTTTCCAGATGTTGCGCCGCTTGCACGACTTCGGAAGCGGCGAAATTGCTCACCGCTCCTTTCAATAGATGGGCCGTTCGCTCCACGGACTCGGCGTCTGCCGCTTCGATGGCGGCGCGGATCGCCTCCAGCATGCGCGGCGAATCCTCCTGGAACAAACGAATTAGTTCACGAAACAGATCGCTATCATCGCTGATACGCCGCAGCATCGGACGCGGGTCGAACAGCGGCCGGCCGCGGCCGCCGGCTTCTCGGCTCGTCCGTTCGGCCAATTCTTCCATCACACGGACCAACTCCGGCACCTGAATCGGTTTGGACAAATACTCGTCCATGCCGGCGAGCAGGCAATCCTCGCGCGCTCCTTTCATGGCGTGGGCCGTCATGGCCATGATGGGCAGGTGTCCGCCGCTGCTGTTGTTCCCAGGCGCGAATGGCGCGCGGTGGCTTCCAGGCCGTTCATCTCCGGCATTTGCACGTCCATCAACACCATGTCGAAGGATTCCTGTTGCACGGCGCGGACGGCGGCGGCGCCGTTGGCGACGGCGGCCACGCGATGCTCCTTGTTTCTCCAGCACCGCCAGAATGAGCCGTTGATTGACGAAGTTGTCCTCCGCCAGCAACACTCGCAAACTGTTCCCGGTCAGCGGTCCCGCTTCCTTCGCGCCTGGTTCACCACGACGACCGCGCCGCTGCTTGGCTCGTGCGCGAGAAGCAGCGGCGCCGGCATCGGCGCGCTGCGCCGCTCGTCCTGTCGAGGGTGCGCAGAATGGCGTGAAGAAGGTCCGATGGTTTGATGGGTTTGGTCAGACGTTGGCCGATCCCCAGTTCCTGGCACTTTTCGCCATCGCCGGCGCGGTTGGCCGAAGACAGCAGGATCAGGGGCGGTTGACCGAGGTGCGGTCGAGCGCGGATCTCGGCGGCCAGCGCGAAACCGTCTGCCTCCGGCATGTGTGCATCCAGCAGCACAAGCGGAAACGGCTTTTCCTGGGCCGTTGCCGCTTCCAGCTCCGCCAAGGCCAGCCGCGCATTGTCTACCGCCGTCACCTTCATCAACCAGCTGCCCAGCACATCCGCGAGAATGCGTCGATTGGTGGCGTTGTCGTCCACCACCAGCACACTCAGCCCTTGCAGATCCAGAGGACGCCGCGGCAACAGCCGCGACGGCGAACGGTCTTGGAGCTTGAGCCGCAGCGTGAAATGGAACGTGCTGCCCTGTCCCGGCACGCTTTCGGCCCAGAGCCGGCCGGCCATCATTTCCACCAGACGCCCCGTGATGCTCAGACCCAGACCCGTTCCGCCGTACTTGCGTGTCGTCGAGGTGTCGGCCTGCACGAACGGATCAAATATATAAGGGAGCTTTTCCGGTGGTATGCCGATGCCCGTATCCGAGACGGCGAAATGCAACTCGATGTCGCCGCCGGGATGGAACGCGGGAGGCGTGGCTGGGCCGTCTCCCTCTTTTGTGCCGTGTTCCCTAGCCAATTGAACGCGCACCACCACTTCGCCGCGCTCGGTGAACTTGATGGCGTTGCCGACCAGATTGAGCAGCACTTGCCGCAAGCGCACGGGATCGCCCACGAAAAAGTCGGGCACGTCTCCCGCGACGTGACAGGCTAATTCCAGATCCTTGGCGTTGGCGCGGAGGCTGAGACTGCGCACGGCGTCGGCCAGCATGTCGCGCAACTCGAAGGCGATCGGATCCAATTCCAGTTTGCCGGCCTCGATTTTGGAGAAATCGAGGATGTCGTTGATGACGGTCAGCAGTCCCTCGGCGGACGTTTTGACCATTTGCAGATACTCGCGTTGCTCGACGGTTAGCTCGGTATCGAGGGCCAGCTGCGTCATGCCGAGAATGCCGTTCATGGGTGTGCGGATCTCGTGGCTGACGTTGGCCAAGAAATCGCTCTTGGCGCGGTTGGCCGTCTCCGCCGCCGCTTTGGCACGCTCCAGCGCCAGCGCCGCCCGCCGCCGACTCGTTACATCGGTGGCCACGGCGAGGTAGCCGGTGATTTCCGCGCGGTCGTCGCGGATGACGGTGACGGCCAGATTGACCGTGAGACTACTGCCGTTCTTGCGCAGTCAGCGTCCACTCGCGTTCTTCGTGATCGTCACGGCGCGCGCGTTCGACGAGGGCGGCGAACCCCTCGATGGGCAATCCGAACTCCTCGGTCAACCGCCGTGCATGCGCCGTCAGTTCCGCAGCGGCCAGAAACAATGCCGGCGTGTGGTCGCCGACCACTTCTTCCGCCTTGTAACCGAGCATGCGTTCGGCGCCGCGGTTGAACAGCGTGATGAGGCCGTCGGCATCAGTGGCGATGATGGCGGCCTGCGTCGCCGCATCGAGGACAGCCTGCAAGCGACCATTGCTCTCCGACAGTTTCTCGGTCGCCTGCTTGAGTTGGCTGAGATCGCGCACGTAGGCCGTCAACAACGGCGGCTGCTGCGGATGCAGCACGGTGACGGCCAATTCGATGGGAAATTCTCGGCCATCGGCGCGCAGGCCAATCGTCTCGATGCGCTGACCAATCCAGGGTCCGTAGCCGGTGGCCAGGAATTGCTCCCAACCGCGGCGTTGGCTTTCGCGCAGATGAGGCGGCACCAGCAGATCCACGAGGGGCTTGCCGAGGACTTCCTCGCGCTCGTAGCCGAATAAGCGTTCGGCGGCGGGATTAAATTCGATGATGCAGCCGAGGTGATCGATGGTGATGATGCCATCGAGAGCATTGTCGATGATGGCGCGCGTGCCGGCTTCGCTCTCCTGCATCTGCTCGGCGAACGTGGTCAAGTGCTTGACCTTCCGCTCTTGCAGGGCCAGCATTTCCTCCAACTCGCGTACGCGCTCGTGCAGCGGTTCCCCTTCGCGCGGTTGACTATTCCGCCAGCGGCGCCAACGAACACCACAGCGAGCGTGCATGCCAGGCTCGCCAAGGAGAGGAGCATGCTGCGAAAGGTCATGGATCGAATCTCGTGTGGGGACAGCGCATCCGCGCGGGCCGTGCCAGCGCTTGCAAAGGGGCGTTCGCTCCTAGCCCGTTGAGCAAGCGTAGCATGCGCAGGAGTCATCGGCACGAAAACAGGGGCGGCGGATCGCCGCTCATGCCGCCAGTTTGCGCGGATCGGGCGCCTCGCTGAGACGCACTTCGGCGAAGCGCTGGCCGTTGGAATCGTAAAAAAGGATACGATCCTCCTCACCGGCCCAGACGGCATATGTCTTGACCAGGCGCGGTCCCTGCACTTGAAAGAAAAGACCGCAGGCACGACCTGAACGCTTAATCACTCCTTGATGCAGCGGCGTCTGCGCCGGATCGAGTTGATCGTGTGCGCACAAGGTGTTGCGAACGTACACGCGGAGCGCATCCAGGGTAGGGAGGCAAACAACGGTGTTCATGCAGGGTACGCGGCCTCAGAAACCAACGCGGAGAGCGAAGAGAACATCGGCTTCCGCATTCGCCCTTCTTTATCGGCCAATAAATGACTTGCCGTTTAGCCGCAACCCGCCGGCGAACCGGCTGCGTTAGCTGCCGGGTTTATGACCCCTACCCGGCAGCTAACGCAGCCGGTTCGCCGGCGGGTTGCGGCTAAACGGAAAACCCTCACCAGCCGTTCACTTGTCGCAGCGCCTCGTAGAGTACAATGCTCACGGCGTTGGCGAGGTTCAAACTGCGGACCTTGCCGGTTGGCATGGGAATGCAGAGGGCGCGGCCGCCGTAGCGTTCCACGACCGAAGGCGGCAATCCTTTCGACTCACAGCCGAATAGCAAGCTGTCGCCGGGTCGATACAAAACTTCCGTGTAGTGTGTGGTTGCATGGGCGCTAAAGCAAAAGATGCGGTCGGCAACTCGGCCGGCCTCGAATTCCTCCAGGGTGGCGTGACGGTGCAGCGTCCGTTCGTCCCAATAATCGATGGCGGCGCGGCGCACCGTGCGCTCGCCGAGCGGAAAGCCGGCTCGACCGATGACGTGCAGTTCCGCTCCCGTCGCCACGCACAGACGGATGATGTTGCCGGTGTTCGGCGGGATTTCCGGTTCCAACAAAGCGATGTGAAACATGATTTCTCGAATAAGATAACAGTTTAGCCGCGACCCGAAGGGGAGCGCGTTGGGCTGCTTAACGTGGATCTGTTATGAAGCAACTCACCATCGTCGTCAAACCGTTTCGTGCCGAGGCGGTGCTGCGCGCCATCGCCGAGCTGGACGCGGCGTCCGTAGTGGTCCGCGAAGCCAAGGGCTACAGCCGTCAAAAGGGCTATCTCGATCGCTATTTGGGCAGCGAGTACAGCACGGCGTTTTTGCCCAAAATCGAGATTAGCGTTTGCGTCGGCGAGGAGCGAGCCGAAGAGGCGGCCGATCGTATCGTCCGCGCCGCCCGCACCGGACGCATCGGCGACGGTAAAATATTCATTGTCCCCGTCGCCTGGGCCGATGCGTTAGAGTTCTGAGGGGCACCGAAAAGGATTTCCGACATGATCGCCAAGGATCGTCTTCGCGCCGAGCAAATCTTTCACGATCACCAGGCTCGCGGACGCACTCCGTCCTTTGCCGGCGCCGCCGCGCTGCGTTTCGAGGATGACTCATATCTCGGCCATGAAACGTGGATTCGCCCCGCTTTCGACCGGCTAGGCGCTGTGGCGGGCTTGCCGGTGTTGGATTACGGTTGCGGTCACGGCATGGCGGCGGTGGTGCTGGCGCGGCGCGGCGGACGAGTGACGGCGTTCGATCTCTCGCCCGGCTATTTGGCCGAGGCGAAGCGTCGAGCGGCGGCCAACGACGTGTCTATTCAATTTTTACAAGCCGACGCCGAGCGCCTACCCTTCGCCGATGCCAGCTTCGCGCGTGTCTGGGGCAATGCCATCTTGCATCATCTCGATTTGCGGTTGGCGACGCGCGAACTGCATCGCGTGCTGCAACCGGGAGGAATCGCCGTCTTCTGCGAGCCGTGGGGCGAGAATCCCTTGTTGGCGTGGGCGCGGCGGCGCTGGCCGTATCCCGGCAAAGAACGCACACCGGACGAGCAACCGCTGCGCCGACATCACCTCCGCGCGCTGCGCGAAGTCTTTCCCGCGCTGGAAGTCGAGGGTTATCAACTGCTGTCGATGGCGCGGCGTGTCCTGCGTCCGGGCGCATCGTGTCGGGGCTGGAGTGGTGCGACGCGCGTTTGCTGCGTCTGGCACCAGCCTTGTCGCATTTGTGCCGTTACGTCGTCCTCACCCTAGAAAAGAATTAACCACAGAGACACAGAGGCACAGAGAAGAAAAGACAAAAATCTTTTCTTCTCTGTGCCTCTGTGTCTCTGTGGTTAATTCTTCTTCTTGTGGTCGCCGACATTGGGAGCGTCGGGGTTGGTATGCGGGCCGAAGTAGCGCAGCGTCACCAGCGGTTCGCGGCCGGTGTTCTCGAAGACGATACCTTGACGAGCGGCGTCGTGCGCGACGAATACCTCGTCCTCAGTCAGTTCGCCGAAACGGATCATGGCCGGCGTTTGCAGAGAGAGTTTGCCGATGCGGCCGCTGCCCTGCACGGTGATGAGGCCATAGGCGCCGTTGTCCTTGACCGTCACTTTCACGCCCGGATCGACCGTCAATTCCTTGGCGCTGAACAGCTGCTCACCGCCCACTTTGCCGTAGACGATCCAGCGATCGACGTAGCCTTCCGTGGCGGTGTCGGCGACGGGAATCGGTTCCAGATAATGGCTATCCTTGAAGTTGGGATTGACGTTGCCTTCCCAGTCTAGCTGCTCGACGAGGTAATCGACGTCGTGGTGCTTGTCTTTGGGCATGTCCTTGACGAGCAGGCTCCACGGCACCGGCCGGCCCTCGACCAGCGACTGATACATGGCGAACACGTCGGAACCCCATTGCGGCTCGTAAGTGACCAAGGAGCCGGGCGCGTGCAGCACGCACGGCGGCACCAGCCAGCCCGTGCCGGGCTGAAGACGGTACGCCTTCGAGTAATTGAGGATGAGGTTGTCGCCTTCGTTCCAGCGCGCCAGACAGCGGCGAATGTCGTCCTTGGTAGTGCCGGGTTCCAGGCCGAAGAAGGTGTAAGGGAAGTTGTTGCCGACCGCATTCAGCTGGGGTGGAAAATAATACGATTCCGGTTTACCTTGCTGCCCGACCTTGGCGGCCTGGGCGTCGTTCTGATGCATGTGGTGCGGGATCGGCCCCAGATTGTCGAAGAACTTGCTGTACACCGGCCAACGCTGATAACGGTCCCAGATGGGACCGCCAACGAGTTTCGCTCCTTCCTGGGCCACGGCGTCGCGGAGCGTGAAGGCTCGCTTGCCTTCGTGAACGACGTAGCTCAGCCCTTCGTCCTCGGAGGCTCCTTCGTTGGCGGCGTGCGTCGTCGAAGCGAACCAGCGCTCGATCGATACCGCCGCGATGGGCGCCCAGCGCATACACGTCCTGCGGCGCCAATTTGATGCGCCGTCCCGGCATCAGGAACGAGCGCGGCACCCACGTCGGCGCCAGGCGCAAAATCCCTTCGCCGGACTCCAGCGTCCGCCGGGCCAGCGTGGCATCTTCCGTGTGAGGGGAAGCCTGTTGTTTCGTCTTTGTTGCGGTGGAACTTTTTTTCGCCATGTGAGCTATACTCCAGTAGAGCCGCGAGGACAACCAAAGGACGGAAATCACCAACGAGGGGCTGCCTCCGACTCAGCAACCGTGGTGCGATTAAAGCGCGCCGCGCTGCGGCTGGCAAGGACAAACCGGCGAAGACAGCGAATCGCCGCCCGAAATCGGCACAATATGAGGAAAGAAAACGAAGCCGAAAACGAACTATTTGGTGAGACGAAACGTCTTGTTAAGGGTCGCCGACGGCCCCACGAGGAGCTGCCCATGTTGGACGAGAGCGCCACGAACGCCATGACTTCGCCCTGTTTGATCCTGGCTCATTCGCATGGAGCCTATGAAGCGCTGCTGACGCGCGAGTTCCGCCGCCTGGGCTGGGAGGTATACCTGGCCCGCAACGGCCCGGATGCTCGACGCCTCGCGCCATGATCGCGGCCGATGCCATCGTCCTCCATGCCGATCTGGCCGAGGAAAGCGGCTGGCTCACCTGCGACAAATTGACGCGCGAGCAGCCGTGCGCCCGTGTGATTCTCGTCAGCGACAACCTTAATCCCCGCAAGGAGGCGTTGGCCGACTTCGTGCGCGCCAGCGCCCTAATCGATCGCGCCGAGGGCGTGCCTCGTCTGATCGAAGAACTCCTTGGTGCGGCCACATCCGCCGCGAGTTAATCGAGACAAGCCCGGAGCGCCAGCGGCGGGTTCGCCCCGTCGCTGGCGCTCTGGGCTTGTACATCGCATTTACGTCGTCACTTCAAACTGACATTCGATTTCCACTGGGATGTTGTTGGGCAGCGATCCCATACCGACGGCGCTGCGTGCGCCGACGCCGGCCTCCTCGCCGAACACCTCGGCCATCAGTTCGGAAAAACCGTTGATGACCTGCGGTTGCTCCTTGTAGTCGGGTGTGCAGTTGACCATGCCCAGCGTCTTGACGAGACGTTTCACCTTGTCGAGCGAGCCGAGCGTGGCGCGCACGGTGCTGAGAATGTTTAGGCCGACGGCGCGGGCGCATTCCTTGCCCTGCTCGGCGTTTAGATCGGCGCCGATCTTGCCTTGCTGCGGCGTTTTGTCGGTGATTTTGGCGGGTCCGTGGCCGGAGACGTAGAGCATGTTGCCGGCCAGCACGGCCGTTTTGTATTTGGCCATCGGTTTGGGAGCAGGCGGCAACGTCAGGTGCAATTCCTGGAGGCGAGTTTCCGGTTTCGACATGAGTTTCTCCTTCGCGGATGAGTGGCAATCCCCGTGCAGAAGTCAGAATGCAGAATGCAGATGGAAAAGACAAGTTCTCCCCTTCCGCATTCTGCATTCGGAGGTCAGGGCCGGCGAACCGGCAGCGTTAGCTGCCGGGTAGAACGTCCCAACCCGGCAGCTAACGCTGCCGGTTCGCGGCTTTGCCTTTTTATTCCCCGAAACGGTAGCTTGGGCGAGATAGGTGACTACCCATTTTGCCTACGTTAGCACCTTTCCGAATAAAAAGGCAAAGCCCCGGTTCGCCGACGCATTGCGGGTAGAACGTCCCAACCCGGCAGCTAACGCTGCCGGTTCGCTGCCGCATTGCGGGTAGAACGTCCCAACCCGGCAGCTAACGCTGCCGGTTCGCCGACGCATTGCGGGTAAAACACTGGCCTTGACGGAAAACAGAGGAGCGATTATCGCAGCCGTCGTTGCCCGGTGAAGCCCGAGAAGGGACCGGGGAGGTCGTGGAGAAGGGAGCGCGATGATGAGGAAGCGATTCTTCCTGGCGCTATTGGCGCCGCTGTTGGCGTCGGTGGGCTGTCGGAGCATTTGCGAGAAACATGGCTACTATCCGGTAGCGCCCCCTCCCGCCTATGCGCCGCAGTGCTGTGTGCCGTGCGTGCCGTGTGCGCCACAGCCGGCCGCCTACGCCCCGCCGGCTCCGGCGCCAAGTTGGAACGCGCCGATGGCGTCGGCGCCCGCGGCGGGCACTTGCTGTTGTCCGGCGCCGCCGCAGCATTATCCGTGAACCCATCAACTCCTATGACTTTCCGAGGAACCGCTCCCTGACGGTCGCGGCTCAGCTGAGCCGCGACCGTCAGGGAGCGGTTCCGTTGTTATAAAACAACGGCACCTGCAAATCGCTCTGCGTGAGGGCGGCAACGTGTCCATCGCAGTAGAGGGCGTTGAACACGCTGATGTGGCGGCGCTGCGGATAATGCGTGGTATCGGCGGGATCGTTGAACGGCTGCCACGGCCCGCGCGGCGCCGCGATCTTGGAATTGGCGCAGCCCGGCGTCCTACCGTGGTCCCAGACGATCAGAATGTTGGAGCTGCCGTTGCCGTTGATGAGGCGGATGAGCGGCTGGCCATTGGGACCGCCGCTGACGTAATTCATGCCGTAACTAATCTGGAAAAACCGGCCGGTGGCCGGATCGAGTCCGTTGGGACACTGAAACACCTTTTTGTTGCCTTCGACGAACGGCCACAGCAACGTGCGCGTGGGATTAAAGTCCGGCAAAGGCGGACTTTCAGGCCCGACGCGGTTATCGTAGGGCGCCGACCATACCTCATTCGGTCCCGTGAAGACGGTCGGTGAAGTCAATGTCTCGCAGTCGGGATCGGCGCCTCCCTGCCAGGGCGCGGGACATAAGCGATAGCGCGGCAGCACGCCCAGCGTATCATTGTACATCTGGCAGGCGATGCCGATTTGATGCAGATTATTCGAGCATTGGACGCGATTGGCCGCCTCGCGCACTCTCTGCACGGCTGGCAGCAGGAGACCGATCAAGACGGCAATGATGGCGATGACGACCAGCAGTTCAATGAGCGTGAAGGCGTCTCGGCGTCGCATGCTGTCTCCTCCGCGAGTGTGAGCGTTTGATCGTTCTATCCGCCCGGATAGAATGGGGCAAAGAAATGAGAATCTCTTCATCCTCGCAACGCGGAACAGGAGGCTACTTCTTGTTGGACGCGGGACATCTGTTGCGGTGTGTATCAAAACGCCACGGTGATAGCGAAATTGTCCAGAGAGAGCGATTCCGCAGGTGCAGCCGTCGCGGGAAAAGGGAATGCGGCAAACGGTATTGCTTTTGCACTCTTATAGAGACGTGATCCCCGCCCTGTTGAGAGAAAGAGGTGCAACATGCGTTCGGTGCTATTGTCTATGGTTCTTGGTGTCGGTGCCTTGGGCTTATCGCTGGCGATGCCGGCGCAGACTCAAGCCCAGTACCGCGGGCCGGCCTACTCAAGAGGGTACTACGGGCCTGGCTACTATGGCCGAAACTACTACAATCGCGGTTTCTACAATCGCGGTTACGGCTATAGCTACTTCGGCGGCTATCCCTCTTATAACGGCTATGGCATCTATGGCTCCAACCGCTTCTATTCTCCGCGCGGCTATGGCGGAGGGTACTCTCCCTGGGGCTATGGTTATGGCCGGAGACCTTACTCGAGTTTCTACACCGCCCCCGGCTTCTTCTGGTGAGAGCCGATCCGGACACAACTGCTCCGTTTAGCCACGAGCCGTAGGCGAGCGCTGTCGCGCTCGCCTACGGCTCGCGGCTAAACAAAATAATTCTTTTTCACTGCACGCCATGCCCGGTCCTAGGAAGCGCTCTGCTTCTCTCCATCACCTCAACCATTGTCAATCGCGGCGGCGCCACCGACAATGGGAAAAAGATTGCCAGCAGTCTTTCATCCGCGAGGGGTTCCATGACCGACGATTTTCAGGATCTCAATCGCCGGGTGCGCGATCTGCGCGACGGACTCAATCCGCTCTACCGCGAGATCGAGCGCGTCATCGTCGGCCAGCGGACGATGATCGATCGCTTGCTGGTCGGCCTTCTGACCGGAGGCCACATACTCCTGGAAGGCGTGCCGGGCTTGGCCAAAACCTTGGCCGTCCGCACCTTGGCACGCGGCCTGCGCCTCAGCTTCAGCCGTATTCAGTTCACGCCGGATCTGCTGCCCGCCGACGTGATCGGCACGCAGATTTACAATCCACGCAGCGGCGAATTCAGCATCAAGAAAGGCCCCGTCTTCGCCAACCTCGTCCTTGCCGACGAGATCAATCGCGCCCCGCCAAGGTGCAGAGCGCCCTTCTCGAAGCCATGCAGGAAAAGCAAGTGACCATTGGCGACAATAGCTATCCGCTTGAGCAGCCATTTCTCGTCTTGGCCACGCAGAACCCCATCGAACAAGAAGGCACCTATCCGCTGCCGGAAGCGCAAGTCGATCGCTTCATGCTCAAGCTCAAGCTCACGTATCCGAGCAAGGAAGACGAATTAGTCATTCTCAATCGCATGTCCGCCATCGAGCCGAATCTGGCCATCGATGCCGTCCTCGGTCCCTCCGACTTGTTCGCGCTGCGGCGCGTGCTGGATGAAATCTACATCGACGACAAAATCAAGAACTACATCGTCGATATCGTCTATGCCACGCGCAAGCCGGCCGATTACGGTTTGGACATCGCGCCGTACATCCAGTACGGCGCTAGTCCGCGGGCGACGATCTTTCTAACACGGGCTGCCAAGGCGCAGGCTTTCCTCGACAGCCGCGGCTACGTCACGCCGCAAGACGTGAAGTCGATCGGCCATGATGTGCTGCGCCATCGCGTCACCGTCACTTATGAGGCCGAGGCCGAGGACATCACCTCGGAAGCGCTGCTGCAACGCATCTTCGATTCGCTGAAAGTGCCGTGATTCCCTAGCCCCCGGCTTGCCGGGGGTTTTCGCGGAGAAAGCCATGCCCCGCAAACAATCGGCGGGCACGCTACTGTATCGCCAAGGAGCCGACGGACTGGAAGTCCTCATCGTGCATCCGTCTGGCCCCTACAACCGTCATGCGCCGTGGAGCATTCCCAAGGGCGTGCCCAATGACGGCGAAACCGACTTGGAACGAACCGCGCGCCGCGAAACGCTGGAAGAAGTCGGCATCATGCCCGATGAACTCGTGTCTTTGGGATTCATCGAGTATAAAAAGAGTCGAAAAGACGTGTATTGTTTCGCCGGTCCCGCCCCGGTGGACGCCGCGCCGCGTCCTACGTCTTGGGAGATCGATCAGACTCGTTTTGTGCCGCTCGACGAGGCGCGGCGGCTTTTGCATCCCGATCAGGTGCCTTTCCTCGACCGTTTAGCAGCCCATCTCCAGGCAAATTCGTGATGCTCTCACGCCGATTTTTTCGCTCGTGGGGAATAATCGCGCAGCTTGTGGATCAATTCTTATAGTCCGTTCTTCGACTTTTTATCGCGGCGCATGCCGATCGTCCCCCGTCCAACTCAAGGAGTGTATCATGATTCGCTCGAAAGGTCCGTTCGTCCGTTCCTCCGTCGCTCGCTTGCTCCTGCCGATTATCGCTGGGACTGCCGCCGTCTCTGTCTTCGGTTGCGGCGGTCATGCAAGCAAGCCGCTCGCCGGATCTCCCGCTGCGAAGAGAGCCAGCGGCATGGTCGGTCTGCCGGCTCCGGGGTCGCCCGCCCAAGAGCCGATTCAGCACAATACCGAGGCTTACGACCACATCGCCGAGAACGCTTTCCTCGCCGCCGACCGCAATCCACTGTCCACCTTCTCCATCGATGTCGATACCGCTTCGTACAGCAACGTCCGTCGCTTCTTGCTCAGCGAAGGCAAACTGCCGCCGCCCGATGCCGTGCGCATCGAGGAACTCATCAACTACTTCCCTTATAACTATGTGCGGCCCAAGGGCGCGCATCCCGTCGCCTTCACGCTCGACATCGCCGAGTGTCCGTGGAGCGCCAATCATTATCTCGCCCGCATCGGCCTGATGGCCCAGCGCATCGATCCCAACAAAATGCCGCCGCGCAATTTCGTTTTTCTCGTGGACACATCCGGCTCGATGGAAGCCGCCAATCGTTTGCCGCTGCTCCAGCAATCGCTGCGTCTGCTGGTCGATCAATTGAATAAGCGCGATCGCGTCGCCATCGTCGCTTACGCCGGCAATGCCGGTTTGGTGCTGCCCTCGACATCCGGCGATGAGAGAGAGACGATCCACAGTGCCATCAACCGCTTGCAAGCCGGCGGCTCGACCAACGGCGGCGAGGGCATTACCTTGGCCTATCGCGTCGCCGAGGACAATTTCATCGCGGGCGGACTCAACCGCGTCATTCTCGGCACCGACGGCGATTTCAACGTCGGCGTCACGAATCAAGGCGATCTCGTCCGTTTGATCGAGGCCAAGCGCAAGAGCGGTGTCTTTCTGACGATTCTCGGTTTCGGCATGGGCAATCTGAAGGATTCGACGATGGAGAAACTGTCGCATCACGGCAACGGCCATTACGCCTACATCGATTCGGAAGCCGAGGCACGGAAAGTTTTCGTCGAACAGGGCGCCGCTCTGGTGACGGTCGCCAAGGACGTGAAGCTGCAAATCGAGTTCAATCCCAAGCACGTCGCCGCCTATCGGTTGATCGGTTACGAAGACCGTCTTCTGCAAGCGCACGAGTTCAACGACGACAAGAAGGATGCCGGCGACATGGGCGCCGGCCACACCGTCACCGCTCTCTATGAGATCGTCCCGCCCGGCGTATCCGTATCTGGCCCCAAAGCGGACGCGCTCAAATATCAACAGCCGGTTAAGTTATCCAAGGAGGCAGATAATAGAGATTGGCTGACAGTAAAACTCCGTTACAAAGATCCCGATGCCGAGACGAGCAGACTCCTCGAACAATCCCTAGCGGGTGCGCCGGCGCGAGTCGAACAGATGCCGGCGGATTTCCGTTTCGCCAGCGCCGTCGCCGCCTTCGGCATGCTGCTGCGCAACTCGGAGTATCGGGGCGAAGCGAAGTACGCCAGCGTGCGTAAACTCGCCGCCGAAGCGCTCGGCGAGGATCGCAACGGGCATCGCGGGGAGTTCCTGGAGTTGATCGATGCGGCCGAGCGCCTAGCTCCGAGAGCCGCCGCGAAACGTCCGTGATGGCGAAGGATTAACGGACAAAATGTCGTCTTGGCCGCCCGCGGCGCCAGCAAGGGTTGCCCTTGCTAGGGCTGCGGGCGGATAGGGTTTTATCTGGCAGATCCAAACGGAAGAGCGCTTGGAGCGTTCAGCGACGGCGGTAAACCTGTCCTCGATTGAAGCCGCGTAGCCCAACGGTGCGCTTCACTCCCGTTTTCCGATAGCCGTTCGCTTCCATAAGGGTGCAGACAACGGCGCCGCAGAATTGCTTGAGCGGCCCCCATTTTCGCGGACGTTGGTTGGCGGGTATGTGCTGCACGGCCTGACGAATCCGATTGGCCACGCCGGCGATCGCGGGCCGGTCCAGTTCGGCCGTTGCCAATTCCGCCGCGATGTAGCTTTCCGGCGTCATGAGGAGATCGAAGAGGAACTTCCCTTCGTTGGCCGCGAAGTTGCCGTAGCGCGGGAAGCGCGCGGTGAACTCCGCAACCGTTGGGATCTGACAGGCGACTGTATGAGTCGTTTGCGTCGGCATAGGAACCTCTCTAATAAGACATGCATTTTCCGCATGTCCTATTATAAGACATGCGGAAAATGCATGTCAAGATGAATGGGAGCCTTATCCGCGTTAAATGCCTCTCGATTCTTTTCCGCGCCAGCGTCGGCAGCGGCCCGTACAGACTTGCCATTCGGACTCGATACTACTGCTGCTCAGCAGAAGGAGGACTTTCCACTACCTCGCGCCAGAAAGAAGGGAAAACCTCCCAGGCCGAGCAATAGGTAGCTTCGAGCGGGGTCGGAATGTAGACGTTGGGGGTCAAGAACAGCGGCATTTCCGGCAGCATATCGCCGACGGAAACCGGCTCCAGGAAGGTTTCCGGGAATTGATCGGCGCTGTAGGCTACCACAGTTAGAGGCTTGTCTGGCGGCAAGGCAAAGTCGTTGTCGATCAGTTCATCCCAGATCGCCTTGTGAATCCCTTGGGGATCGCGCGGACCTGGCGGAAACAGATCTACGATCAGCAGGTGGATGCCGGCCCGCAGTGCCGTCACGGCCTTCTCGACAAACGATCGGATACCGTGCCGATTGCTCTTGTTGCCGGGAGAGACGATTTCCACTATGGCGATGACTCGATGGTTACTTCGGTGACGAATCGTGATCGCCTTGGCCTTGGTTGCGTAGAGGTCCGGCTCGGCACGGGCACGGAATCGGACCTTGGGAGGCGTGGTGGCCACAGCCACTCCTCCTCGCGGATCTTCAAGAAACACGGCTTCTGTTCCCGGTCTCTGCAACGATAAGACATCTGGCCCCAGGCCGCCGGCGATTTGCTCGGACAATGCGTAATACTCAGGTGGCAATAAACCTCGATTTAGTACGCGGGATAATTCTTCAATCCAAGAGTGATAGAAATGATGAAAGATACCTGCATCAACCAATCGCCAGTCGTGGATGGGCATGGCAGAACCTCCGGGAATTGAAAGTTTTTTGCGTCGGCATTTATTATATGCGCTCGATTCGCAACGGATTCTCACGCAAAAACGCCTCCAACTCCGACCGCGTGAACACCCCCGCCGTGGTGCCGATGGCCCGCACGCAGCTCGCCCCGACGGCGCTGCCGATGCGCAAACATCCCTCTGCGTCCAACCCTCGCAGCAGTCCATCAATGTATCCCGCCGCGAAGGCGTCGCCGCCGCCGGTGCCGTCTACGAACGGCATATGGTACGTCTCCGCCCGCAGACGCACGCTCTCCCCCACCAGTAGCGAACCGCGATCGCCCTTCGTGATGATGACCGTCCGCGCCCCCATCTGATGGAAGCGCTCCGCCTGGCGCAGTGAATCCTTTTCGCCGAGAATCAACTCCGCCTCGTGATCGTTCGGCAGAAACACATCCACATGCGGTAATATCTTTTCCAGTCGCGGCAAGTAGTCGGCCGGACCCGGCGTCACCACGTCGAGAACCGTCTTCGCGCCCGCTCGCCGAGCGGCGGCGAACACCGGAATCAGTTCCTCCGCATGGACGCCGCCCATGAGCAGATAGCCGCCGAGATACAGCACGCGGCAGGTCGCCACGCGCTCCAACGGAATATCGGCGGCTCGCAAGTCGCCGTTGGCGCCGAAGGTGTGAATAAAACGGCGATCCTGTCCGGCCACGTTGACGATGAGCGTCTGGCTGGTGTCCCGATCGGGGCTGATCAGCAAGGACGAGACATCGACCTGTCGCTCGCGCAGCATGTCGGCGACGACGCGACCGAACACATCGCCGCCGACGCGGCCCACCACCGCCGCCGACACGCCCAGCTTGACCAGATCGACGGCGACGTTGGCGGCGCAGCCGCCGATGGTCAGCACCAGCTGATCGGCCAGCACCAACTCGCCCGCCGCCGGAAGGTGCGAAATCGGCGAACTCACATGATCGGCGACAACAATGCCGGCACATAAAACATCGGTCGGCGCGCTCATGACAACTCCCGCGATTAGCAAACAGAATGAGATTATCCGCGTTGCAGGATAACAGAAACCATGTGTCCCGCCAGCAAGGTTTTTTGGCGAACCGGCAGCGTAAGCTGCCGGGTGGAGATGTTGCAGCGCCACCCGGCAGCTTACGCTGCCGGTTCGCCAAGATGATCTGCTTACACGCGACGAAACGCAAGCCGCAAAGAATATCTAGTCCGAAAAGATCGTTTGCGTTATACAGGGATGCTCGAAGGGAATCGACGTGGAGGGGTTATCTCGTGCCCAAGTCCTGGCGAAACTGGCTGACGTCTTTCCACCACAATTCCTATGTGCGGCGGCAACCGTTGGTACTCCTCAACGGATTGGCCGAGCAGGCGGAGAGTTGGTTCCGCAATCTGACGTTCTGGCGACGCCATTTCGACGTTTACCTGCCCAATCTGCTCGTTTACGACGGGCCGGCGCTGCACCAGCGCATCGACGCGGGATTGCCGATCGGCGTCGATTATCTCGTCGAGCAACTGCACCGCTATCTCGAATCGTTCGTGCAGACGCCGCCGTATCACTTAGTCGCGGCCAGCCTCGGCGGCAAGATCGCCGTCGAGTACGCCGCGCGCTATCCCGACCGCGTGGCACGGCTTGTACTCCTTTGTCCCTCCGGAATGGGCGATGAAGAGCGTTTGCCGATTGTGGACGGCGTTCGCCGCCACGATCCGCGCGCCCTCGTCGAGAGTGTGTTTTACGATGCCCGCCGCGTCGATCCGGGCTTGGTGCGTTATTATCAGCGTCAATTCGCCAATCGCCGTTGGCGTTTGGGGCTGCTACGCACGGTGCGCGGCACCATGAGACCACTGCGTCCGTGATCGTCTGGCGGAACTACCGCAACCGACCCTGCTGGTCAGCGGACGCGAGGATAAGATCGTCGATCCGAAAGCGGCGGCGGCGGCGGCGAAGATGCTGCCGCGCGGACATTACCTGTGCATTCCGCGCTGCGGTCATGCTCCGCAGATGGAGCGGCCGCGGCTGACCAATCGCCTCGTGCTGCATTTTCTCACAAGCATCCAGCCCTCGGCGCGACCGCTGAACAAGCGAGCCATCGCATGATAATGCTTCCGTTTCTGGCTGCTGCCGCCTCACCGATGTTGTCATGCGTCGTTTCGCGGCACACCGCACGGCACAACTCGATCAGCGCTCGCCGGTGCGGATCCAGCAGCAAACACTTTTGCGACTGGTGCGCCATGCGCGCCGCACGCGCTTCGGCATCGATCACGATTTCGATGGCATTCGCACCCTCGCCGACTATCAACGCCGTGTGCCGCTGCGCACTTACGAAGCCTTCTGGACGGATTACTGGCGCGGTCCCTTCCCTTATCTCGCAGATGTGACCTGGCCGGGACCGATCCCTTATTTCGCTCTGTCCTCCGGCACCACCAGCGGCACGACGAAATACATTCCCCTATCGCGGCAAATGCTCGCCTCCAATCAGAAAGCGGCCCTGACAACGCTCGCACTGTTCCTTGCCGCGCATCCCGGAACGCCGCTGTTCACCGGCCGTCTCTTTTTCCTCGGCGGCAGCACCGATCTCCGCGATCTCTCCGCCAACGGCGACGCGCCTCCCCCCTACCCGGTCCTGGCCGGCGATCTCAGCGGCATCAGCGTGCGCGAAGCCTCGCCGCTGCTGCGTCCCTTCACGTTTCCACCGGAGAAAACTGGCTCTCCTGGACGATTGGGACGAGAAGCTGCGTCTGCTCGCCGACAGCGCCGTGAACCTGCCGATCACCATGCTCAGCGGCATTCCCTCATGGCTGTTGGTGTTATTCGATCGCCTCAAACAACGAACCGGCCGTGAACGCATCGCCGACATTTGGCCGCAACTGCGCCTGGTGATTCACGGCGGCACCAAGTTCGAGCCGTATCGTCCGCTCTTCCGAACGATCATCGGCGATGCCGCCGTGCATTTTCTGGAAACGTATCCCGCCTCCGAGGGCTTCATCGCCAGTGAAGATCCCCGCTATCAACTTCTCCGCCTTATTCCCGATCACAACCTTTTCTTCGAGTTCGTGCCGGTCGAGGATCTCGACGCCGTGCATCCGGCCCGGCACACCGTCGCCGACGTGGAAATCGGCGTGCAATACGCCATCGTCCTGACGACCTGCGCCGGTCTGTGGAGTTATGTCCTGGGCGATACGGTCTGCTTCGAGCGCCGCGATCCGCCGCTGTTGCGCTTTACCGGACGAACCCGCTACTTTTTATCCGCATTTGGCGAACACCTCATCGGCGAAGAAGTGGAAGCGGCCATCGCGGCGGCCTCGCGCGCCGCCGGCGCAGCCGTCATCGATTTCCACGTCGGTCCCCTGTTTCCCGCCACGCCCGATCGTCCCGGCCGGCATCGCTGGTTCGTCGAGTTCGCGGAAACCATCGGTCCCGACGTGCTGCGCTCGTTTCGCCGCGGAACTGGATGCCGCCTTGGCACGACTGAACGAGGATTACGCGCGCATCGCGGCGGCGATCTGGCCATGCTGGCGCCCGAAGTGTGCGCTCGTGCCGCGCGGCGGCTTCGCCGAGTGGATGCGCAGCCGCGGCCGACTCGGCGGACAAAACAAAGTGCCGCGCATGGACAACAGCGGACAAATCGCGGAACAACTGGCGCGCTTTTTCGTTGCACGCTCCGCGTGGGAACGCCCGTGGGCGAGCTCCGCGTCGCGGTGAGCGATAGGATGCGTGTCCCGGCGTGCGTTCCCACGCGGAGCGTGGGAACGACAAGTCTTTGACTCAGCCGTCTCTTGCTGGTTATGATGATGGGGAGGAAGGGAGAAGAACGCGTTCGGTTGGCCCGCCAATCAGGCCCGCGACTCCTCTCGCCGAGCGGGTGGATCGCCCCCGCAGCCGTCCTTACAGGAGTGGACGCGGAACATGATGCAGGCTCTGGTTGGCACGGCGAACCGATGGCTTAACGATCTGCAACGTTCGTGGCATCGGCCTCGCCCTTCGCCTCCGTCCGACCGAGCCGGCGCCCGCCGCCGCCATCACCTACGGCCCGCTCGAACGCGTGCTGCTGACCGATGGCGTCGGCCGGACGCTGTTCGAGGAATTCGCCGCCCATCGCGCGGAAGCGCGCGGCGACGAAGAAACGGGCTGGGTGCTGCTCGGTCTGCGCGAGGCGCGCGAAGCGGTCGTGTTGGCCACGCTGCCGGCCGGCGCTCTGCGCGACGCCAGCGTCGCCCACGTTCGCTTCAACAGCAACGCCCAGGCGCTGGCCAGCCGCATCGTTCGGCAGACCGATCGCCGGCTGACCATCCTCGGCGTGGTGCATACCCATCCGGGATCGCTGCGCCATCCCAGCGACGGCGACCTGCGCGGCGATGGGCAATGGGTGGCGAACCTGCGCGGCAGGGAAGGCGTCTTTGGCATCGGCACCGCCGATGGACCGGAGACGGCCGGCGACCTGTTCGCCCACCAGCCGCGGCCGCACGTGCAGTGCCTGAGCGGACTTGCGCTTCTCCTGGTACTCTCTTCGGCAAGGCGATAGCGCCTATCGTCCTCTGCCGGTGGAGTTGACGATTGGCCCGGATCTGGCACGATCGTTGCATGAATTCTGGGCGACGTTGGAGCCTCACGCCGAACGCATCGACCGCCTGTACCGCCAACAAGTCGGGGATGCGTTTCGAGGTGATGTCCGACAAATGGGGCCCGGGGTTGCTCCTCACCCTGCCCCTGGCCGAACGCGGCGATGCCGTGCAAGTGTTGATTCGGCCCAAGGAAGTGCGCTACTATCGTGCTCCGCGGCGGGGAACTGCTGGAGGTCCAGCATCACGACGACTGCGTGGACCGCGGCGTCTACCTGCTGCTCGCGGAATTGGCGGCGCGAGCGTGACTGTGTGCACGGCCAGCCGCGGGGCTGGCTCATCTCGTGGCTTCCTCCGGCCGCGAGGCCGGAGGCGGATTTGAATCTGGGAAGGAGAACTGTCCATGGACTTCCGTCCCCTCAACGACACCGAACGGCGGCAGCTCATCAACGCCCTCCGCGGCAATGCCGAGAGTGATCGTGCCATCCTCATGGACCGCCGCGACACCAGCTTCCTCGGCACCGCCGACGAAGTCACCGACGAAGAGGTGATCACCGCCATCAAATCGGTCCCGTGCCACTACTAATCCGAAATCCGAAGTCCGAATACCGCGATCAGTTCCGAGAATCAGCGATGTCTCGGATTTCGAATGTTGGAACTTCGGATCTCGGACTTCGGACTGCGGATTGCGCTTATGAGTCTTCTCGACAGCGAGGCCGGCAAGCGGCGCTTGCTCAGCGTCGAGATTCCGGTCATCGAGCGCTACAACGAAGGCCGTGATCCCGCCTTCCAGATCCGTCTCAGCCGGCTGGGCGGCACGCTCGTGCTGCGCTATTGCCTCAAGCCGGGCCACAACATTTACCAGTTGGAGACGCGGCTGGTGTCCAGCTATCCGACCGTGCCGCCGGAGACGCGCGTGCTGACGGCGCTGAAGCACTGTCCGCATCTGCTGGAAGGGCAGACGCTGTGTCTGTGGCGGCAGGGCAGCACGCGGGCCAGCAGCCGCTGGGATCCGGCGCGCTTCACCTGCATCTTCGCCGTGCAGGCCGCCTGGCGCTGGCTGGCCTGCTACGAAATCTGGCACGAAACCGGCGAATGGCCGCTGCCGGAAGCGAAATAAAAGAAATAACCACAGAGTCACAGAGAACACAGAGAAAAACAAGAAAGAAAATGTTTTGATTTTTATTTCTCTGTATTTTTCTCTGTGTTCTCTGTGACTCTGTGAGTCTTCTTGGCGATGCGAGGACGCACCGATGGCCCATCTCATCCAGGTCGGCGCGGGCAGCGGCGGGATGCCGGTACTCGACATGCTCTGCCGCGATCCACGCATCACGCGCGTCACGCTCATCGAGCCGGACGTTTACAAGCCGCACAACGTCGAACGGCATCTGTTTCCGCTCGTCGGCCGTGGGCGAAGCGAAGGCGGTGCTGGCGCAGCGCTGGTTGCTCGAACGCCGGCCCGATCTTGCAGGTCGATCTGCTGCTCTGCGATCTGTGCGATCCCGCACAGCAAGACGTCATCGATGCGGCGGCGGCTCGTGCGACATCGGCGTCTGCGCCGCCGACAACGAGCCGGCCAAGTATCACTGGGACGCGCTGATGCGCCGGCACGGCAAACCGTGGACGCTCGGCGAAGTGCTCAGCGGCGGCATCGGCGGCTTCGTTCATTGGTTCGTGCCCGGCGGTCCCTGTTACGGCTGCGTGGCCAGCCATCCTCAAGCGCTCCGTGACCGTGGACAAAGCGCCGACGCCGGATTATTCCCAGCCGGGCGGGCCGGTCGCACGAAACGACCATCCCGGCGAGCATGGCGTCCATCCACGCCATCGCCTCGCTGCACGCCCTGATCACGCTCGGTCTGCTGGACGATCCCGCCCAGTATTCGCCCGGCTTCACGAGCTTGTTGCTGACGCTTCAGCGCGTGCCGGAAGTGTTCGACGAAGCGTTTCGGCCGTACCGTTTCCGTGTGCCGCGCGCGGCGGACTGCTTGATCTGCCAGGCGCGACCGACTCCTTCCTCGGTGGAGGAACTCGATGTGGCCCTGGATCAAGCGCTGGCTCGACTGGAAGATGCATGACCTTTGGCCGCTGTACCGCATCGGCCCCCAGCCGCAGGCCATGCACTTCAGCTACGAAAAAGCCGGCCGAATCGTGGACGATCAACCCATTCCCTGGAATGCGGAGGCCGTCCTGGTCGAGGCGATGCTGCGCCTGCCCAAAAGCAGCAATCGCCGCAAGGCCGACTTCCAGCTCCGCGTTCCCGGACAGGATCTCGTCTCGGCCGAGAAACTGGAGCAACGAGGGCGACGAGCAGCATCGCCTCACCTTCCGCCTCGTGCCGCCCGGCGAGACCGTCGCCGTCGAATTGCTCTGCCGCGACAAGGTACTCGGCCAACTTACGCTGCCGTTTCTGAGCAAGGACGAGTTTCTGCAAAACCTGCGTTTGCAAATGCCGACGCTTGTGCGTGCGCCTCGGCACGCAGACCGTCGCCTGTCAGACGTTCGTCTCCAGCCAGTGCCGCGGCCTGCTCGCCAGCGCCGTGCTGACCAGTCCGACGAGCCTGGTGCCGATGCTCGATCTGGAACTGCAAGTCGAGTTTCGCTGCGAGCGCGGCGGCTCGGTGACGCGCGTGCCGGCTTGCCTGTGCAGCTCGCAGCTGGGCGGACGGCAGGCGCTCGTCACGGTGGTGCCGAAGCGCTATCCGCGCCGCATCGGCACCTGGATGGCGACCTGGCTGCTCGGCGATCAGCCGTTGGCCAGCCAGCGTGTACGCGGCATCTCGCAGCGCGCCTTTCAGCGTTCGCTGCGCATCTCCGATACGCGCTTTGTCGTCCAGGCCACGCCCGACCGCCGTGCGCCTGACGCGCCAGGTGCCGCCGCTGGAAAGTGCCAAGCGCATCGGGCCGTGTTTTCTGGTATCCAGCGGCGAACCGGGCATGGCCGGCCTGTGCCGCTTGCAAATCACCGCTCAAGTCCCCGGAGCGGTCAATCCTCCGTTATTGCTGGAGCAAGACGTGCTTATCACCGATGGCCCCACTATGGTTGCTCCCGGAACGCTCGACGCCGCCGATCTGGAACAGGTCAGCGGTTTCGAGTTGAGTATCCGCGGTCAGTCGCTGGGCGTGCTGTCGCTGTGCCCGGCGCCGACGGCGACGTTCAACAACGAAGGCGGCTTCAAACCGTACCACGATTACACCTGGTCCGCCGCCGCCGAAGAAGAGATGAACGAACGGCTCAACCGCTTGTTGGAGGGACGCGGCAAGACGGAGTGAATCATCGAGCCGCGATTATCGAGTGAGCCTGCGGATTTTGAACCACCCGGCAGCTAACGCAGCCGGTTCGCCTGTGTGGGCGAACCGGCTGCGTTAGCTGCCGGGTGGAAGCATTGCCCCGCCACTCCAACCGCAAAGCCTCCGGGATACTCGCCATGAAGAACTCGAAGCGTTGTTTTTCTTCGCTGGTCATCGCCGTGCTACTCGCCCTGATAGGAGCGAGCTGGCTGGCCGCTCAGGCGACGCCGCAAGCCGCGGACATGCTTCTGGGCAGCGCGCGTCGCGCCTACAACGAGAAAAATTACGCCTTCGCTGCCGAACGCTTCCGCGAGTTTCTCAACAAATTCGGCAATCACAAGGAAGCCAACGCCGCCCGTTACGGTCTTGCTCTGTGCCTGATCGACGGCCCGGCCAAGGACTACAATGGAGCGATTCAGCAACTACAACCTCTCATCAAGAAGGATCTGCCGGAGCATCCGTTCGTCCTCTACTATCTCGGTCTCTCGCAGCGCGCCCTGGGTACGCAGGCATTGGCACAAGTACGAGCCAAACCGCAAGAAACGAACCAGCAGCGCAACGCGGCGCGGCAGCGCTTCGAGGAGGCGAGCAAGCATTTCGCCGCCGCCTTGACCGCCTTCGCCGAGCGCATTCCGAAAACCGACAAGCCGGCGAAAGAAACGCCGATCGAACGCGAATGGGCGGTGCGCGCCCGCTGCGATGGTGCGGAAATGCTCCTACGTTTGCACAAGGCGAAGGAAGCGCGAACGATGGCCGAACCGTTCCTGCGCGATGCCGCGCTCCGCAAGAGCCGCTATCGCGGTCTGGGTTTGTACTATCACGGCTTCGCCTGTTTTTTGCTCAAAGACAAACTCGCCGCCGGCCGTTCCTTGAGCCTCTTAACCCCCTTTACCGATCCGATATATGGAACACATGCTCGCTATTTGCTGGCGCGCGTGCATCAAGCTGGCGGCGAACGGCAGGAAGCGCAGG
The DNA here is from genome assembly GCA_963835245.1 of uncultured Planctomycetota bacterium. GTDB lineage: Bacteria > Planctomycetota > Planctomycetia > Gemmatales > Gemmataceae > JAJPHU01. Next base: position 1,312,367 of record CAWIEZ010000004.1, on the reverse strand, counting down.
CCCATTACGAAGGCATTCTCGCCGATCACAACAAGCACAAACAAGCCGCCATCGAGGCGCTCAAACAGCCGCAACGCTTCAAGAACGATCCGCAAGAAAAGGCGCGTCTGGAGCAATTGGCGCGCGGCCCCTTGCCCGATCATGTGATTCGCGCCGCGTTCTTTCTCGGCGTATTGCAGTACGAAGACGGCAAATTCGCCGAGGCGATCGCACGGTTGAACGTCTTTCGACAGCAGGCATCGCATTCCCCGCTCGCCGCCGAAGCGCAGCTGCGCATCGGCTATTGTCAAGTACAACTCAAACAGTTCGCCGAGGCCCAAAAAACGCTGCAAGCGCTGGCGGACAAGAAGCCGGACCTCGCCGATCAGGCGCTTTTATGGATCGCCAAGGCCCAGGTCGGCGCCGCCGACCCGGCCAATCGCGCCGTCTATGGGCAAGCGTTGAAAACGGCCCTCGACACGCTCCGCAAAGCCGCCGACCGCGCCAAGCAACGGGCCGGCAGCGATCCCGCCGCCAAGACGCGCCAGGGAGAAATACTTCTGGAGATCGCCGACACGCAACAGTTGGCCGGCCAGCACAAGGAAGCCGCCGCGACGTATAACCAGATCCTCAATGACAAGCTGTTGTCACCGCGCGAGGAAGAGGTGATGCAGCATCTCGTCACGGCCCTGCATTTGGACGGCGAGTACGGCGAATCGGACAAAGTTTGTCTGCGTTTCCGCGACGCGCATCCCAAGAGTGTGCTGCTGCCGGCGGTCCTGTTCCGCCACGCCGAGAACGCCTATTTCAGCGCTCTCGCCGCCGAGAAACTGCCGAATCCTGGCGATCGTGTGCGCGAGGTTGGCCGCTGGAGAGACGAGGCGATCAAGCGTTATCAGGTCATGGTGGCGAAGTATCCGGAGTTCGCTCATGCTAACCTGGCTCGATATGGACTCGGCATGGCATTCTACCACAAGGGCGATCTGGATAAGGCGAAAGAAGCTCTGGAAGCGATTCCCGCCGCCGACCGCAACGGCGATCTCGCCCTGGTCTCCTACCAACTGGCCGACATCCTCATTCGTCAGGCGCCGGCCAAGGCCGACGACGCCCTCGCCGCCGGCAAGCTCGAAGAGCAGTTGAAGACCGCAATCGAACTGCTGGAAGGATTCATCGGCAGTCAGCCGAACGGCCCACATACCGCCGACGCGCTGTTCAAGCTCGGCCACTGCCAGCAGCGTATGGCCGGACTGCTGGCACAGCCGCCCGATCAAACGAAAGCGCTCGCCGCCGCTCGCGCCGCTTACGAGCAAATTCTTCAGCGCTTCCCGAAAGATCCCCTCCAGCCGCAAGCCCGTTTCGAGCGTGCTAAAGTTTTGGCGCACAACAAGGACATCAACGGCGCCATCAACGAACTGCGGCGTTTCCTCAACGATCCGCTGAAAAATACTCCCGTCGCGCCGATGGCCGTGCTGCACCTGGCCACGCTTCTGCGCACCCAGAACAATCCACAAGAAGCCGCCAAAGTTCTCGGCGAGTGCCGGCGGCAGCACGAGCAGAATTTGCTCAAGGATGCCGCGCGCGCCGCTTGGGTGCCGCTGTTGCAATACCATCACGGCGTCGCGCTCCGCGAGGCCGGCAAACGCCGAGAAGCGAAAGAAATCCTCGATCTGGTCGCACGGCAAGCGGCGGGACGAGCGGAGACGGCGGACGCCGCCCTGCGCGCCGGTCAGTGCCTCAAGGATGAGGGACAGCAGAAAATCACCGCGGCGAAAAAGCGTCTCGCTTCAGCGAACCTGAATGCCGGCGATCGGATGAACGCGCAGAAAATGCTCGACGAAGGCATGAAGAATGTGCGCGACGCCGTGCAGTATTTTCTCAGTCAGGCCGAGCTACTTCGACAAAAGGAGTCGGCTTCCGAGGGGCGGGCGCGCATGCTCTACGAAGCCGCTTGGGGCTGTCGCCTGCTCGCCGAGCAGGAAGTCGAGACCGCGCGGCGGAAAATCCAGCAGGATCTCTGGCAGAAAAAACGCGATGAAGTCGCCAAAAAGACGCCGCCTTGGGCCGGCAACCGCCGTTCGTCGCCATGCCGGATGTGCCCTTGAAGATGGTGCCGCTACAGCCCGCCGAGATGGAGGCACGCAAGCACTATCAAACGCTCATCGAGGCGTTTCCGGATCTGAGTCTCAACGCCGATGCTCGTTTTGAACTGGCCGAGTTGCTCGGCGAACGCGGTGAGCATGACGCGGCGATCAAGCTGCTGCGCGACGCGCTCGACAAAGAACCGTCCGCGGAATTAACCGATAAGATCCGTTTGTGTCTGGGCGATTGTCTGCTTCGCAAGGGCGATGCCAAGGCCGCTCTCGCTCAATTCGCGCCGCTCGCCGCCAACGCCAAGAGCGCCAGTGCGCTCAGGCGAAGTATCGCGCCGGCGAGTGTCATCTCCACTTACAGGCTCCCGCCGATGCCGTCAAACAACTCGCCGTCTTCCGCGATCGAGGATCGTTTCAGAACTTGCCCGGCTTGACCGATCGCGCGCTGCTTCGTCTAGGCTACGCTCTCAGCCTGCTCAAACAGTGGGACGCCAGCCGGCAAGCGTATGAGCAAGTGGTCAATCGTTTCGGCTCCGGCCGTTGGGTCCACGAGGCCCGCTACGGCATCGGCTGGGCGTATCAAAGTCAGGGCAAATACGACAACGCCGTCAATGCTTATAACCAACTCATCAAGAGCGTGACGACGGAACTGGCCGCTCGCGCTCAGCTGAACATTGGGCTGTGCCGTATGGCGCAGAAGCGTTACGCCGAGGCCAGCACCGCTTTGCTGGTCGTGCCGTTCACCTACGATTATCCGCATCTGAGCGCGCTGGCATTGGTGGAAGCGGCCCGCGCCTTCGCCGAGAACAAGCAGAACGAGCAGGCCATCAAACTGCTGGAGCGCGTCCTGCGCGATCATGCGGATACGGAATCCGCCGCCGTGGCGCGCAAACGGTTGAGCGAGTTGAAGAAATCCTAGGTTAACGACGCTTCTGCGAAGCGTCGCTAACCACGAACGATTTCGGCGATCAATAGGGAGGAATCCATCGTGTTCAGCCTTCGCCGACTTTTCTGTTGCCTGAGCATTTTCTTCCTGGCGAGTGTTCTATTCATCTGCCGGAACCACTTCGCCCGCGCGTATGTCGAAGCGCCGCACAGTCTCGGCCAAGTCATCGCGCTGTCCACCAACATCATGGTGCTGCGCGTCGAGCAGGTCGATAAAACGAAAAACCTCATCGTGTACCGCAAGGTGCGCGATCTGAAAGGCAAGCATCCCACCGACATCATTCGCCACAACATCGGCCGCGGCGGCTTCAATCCGCGCGAATGGCAGTACACGATGGAATGGGCGGAGATCGGCAAAACGGCGGTATTTTTTCACAACGGCGGCGCCAGCGAGACGTGCCTCGGCAACTACTGGTATCAGGCTTACGCCGGCGGCGAATGGTGGAACCTCAGCCACGGCGAACCGTTTCTGCTGCGCAGCTACGCCGGCAACATCGAGAAATTGGCCGCCGCCGTCAGCGACATTGTCGCCGGCAAAGAGGTCGTCGTGCCCTGCATGGTGGATGGCAACAAGGATGACCTGCATCTCCGCCGCGCTCGCATTCAGCGCGTGAAGGCGAGTCTGAAGCTCGATTACAACCCCAAGCGCGATTTCGTCGGTTGGGGCGGCGAGGATTTCCGCCGTTTGCGAGGCATGCCCGGTTTCAGCCACTATTCCGCCGTGGCCCGCGTCGATCCCGATGCCCAGGCGATCTCCAGCGCGGACATCAACGGCGACGGCAAGATCGATTTGTGTCTGGCCGGCGCTAGCCGCGTCGCGCTGCTGCAAAACGGCGGCGAATCGCTCAGCGAAGTGGCTCTCCCCGGCGCGAGCGGCTGCCGCGCCGCCGTTTGGGCCGACTACAACGGCGACGGCAAACCCGATCTGTTGCTCGCCACGCCGGCGGGTCCGAAACTGTATACCAATCTCGGCGGCACGTTCCAGCGACGACAGCCATCTGCTGCCACGCGAACCGGCGTACAATCTCACCGCCGCCGCCTGGATCGATTACGACGGCGACGGCCGGCCGGACCTACTGCTCGGCAACGGTTTCCACGGCTTACGGCTCTATCGCAACAAAGGGCCGGCCGATGTTGCCACCATCCCCTTGCGTCTCGGCAAATGGTCGTACATCGGTCCTTTTCCCAATTCCGGCGGCCGAGGCTTCAACACCGTTTATCCACCCGAAAAGGAGATTAATCTTCAGGCGAAGTACGGCGGCAAGAACGGCCAGCAAGCCGTCTGGCGCGAGGGCAAATTCACCGACGGCCAAATCAATAACCTCGCCCTGTTCCGCCCCGACAGCAACGCCGATGCCGTTGTTTACGTACATCGTCGAAATCGACTGCGCCCGGCCGATGGAACTGCCGATTTCACTCGGCAGCGATGACAGTTTGACGGTGTGGCTCAACGGCCGCAAGATTCTCGCCGAGAATGCCAGCCGCGCCTGCGCTCCGGACCAAAACCGTACCATCCTGAAATTAACCGCCGGCAAGAACAACTTGCTTCTGAAGATCGGTCAAGGCGGCGGCGAATGGGCTTTTTATTTCCAGATCAACGGTGCCATTCCGCGACCGACTTTGTGGAGCTTCGCCGACGTGTCCGAGGAAGTCGGCCTTGGTTCGCAAGGCATCGGCAGCGCGATCAAGGGCGACACTCTGACCGTCCGCGACGTGAACGGCGATGGCCGTCCCGATTTCCTGTACGGAGCCGGCTCCGGTCTGCTCGTCCTCAACACGGGCAAAGGTTTCACTGAGGCGAGGGATTGCGGCATCGCCTACCGCGCCGGCAAAGTCGTCCCCATTTTCGGCGACTACGACAACGATGGCCGGCCCGATCTGTTCGTCCCCCAGCCGAATGGCGGCAAACTGTTCCACAACGACGGCGACGGCCGTTTTTCCGATTTCACGGACAAATCGGGTCTGAAATTGTTGACAACTCAAGCCACTTGCGCCGCCTGGGGCGACATGGACAAGGACGGGCATGTCGATCTGATCGTCGGTTGTTTGCGTGGTCCCAATCGCTTTTTCCGCAACAAGGGCGACGGCACGTTCGAGGACGCCACGGAGGCGATTGGCCTGGGACAACGCATCTTCAATACGCAAGCCGTGGCGCTGGTCGATCTCAATAAGGACGGCATGCTCGATGTCATCTTCAACAACGAGGGGCAAGAGTCTTGCGTGTTGTTGGGCAATCCTGAATTCGCCGCCAAACGGACGCCGGATGGAATCAAAAACTAACCACAGAGACACAGAGACACAGAGAAAACAGGAGAGTAGGAATGTGGGAACAATACTCTTTCCGAAGGTTCCGCTGTCTATTTCTATTTTGGTTTTTGTCTTCTCTGTGCCTCTGTGTCTCTGTGGTTAGTTCTTCTATGTTTGCCATCGAGCCGGTTTCGACCTATCGCGGCAATCCGCAGAGGACGGGCAGCGATGGGAAAGCGGGACCGGCTTTGCCGAAAGTGCTGTGGTTCTGGAAGTCCGCCGATCACTTCATCGCCACGCCTGTCGCACACAAAGAACATCTATTCGTGTCTGGATTGGGCGGTTTTAACGTGCCGGTGCTGACGTGCTTGAACATCGATCCGCAAACGGCCAACCGCATCGCCTGGACGAAAAGCACTCCTTATCTGAAACTGCCGACCGTCAGCTTCTCCCGCTATCCACGACGACAAATTGATCTTCGGCGACGGCATGCACCAAACCGACGGCGCCATCCTCCATTGTCTGCGGCTCGATAAGGGCCGTATGCTCTGGCAATTTCCCCTGCCGGGAAATTTGGTGCATTTGGAAGGCTCGCCGACCATTGCCGACGGGCGCGTCTATCTCGGCGGCGGCGCGGCTGGCGTCGTCTGCGTGGACATGAACCGCGTCAGCCTCGACGGCAAAGAGATGGATTTGCCGGCGATCCAAAAACTGCTCGACAAGAAATGGTCCCAATTGCAGGCGAAATACGAGGAGGAAAAAAAGAAAAACGCCGACTTCGCGGTTCCTCCCAGCGAGGACGATCTTCCCAAGCCCTTGCCGGTGTTGATCTGGCAGCGGGGCAAGGATAAATGGCACGTCGATGCTCCCGTCGCTGTGGCCGGCGAGCGCGTCCTCGTTGCTTCGGCGTTTCTCGACAAGGAAAAAGTGGGCGATCGCGCTCTTTTTTGTCTTAATTCAAAGACCGGCGACCTCGTGTGGCGCACTTCCTTGAGCATCAATCCCTGGGGCGGACCTTCGGTGTTCGGCGATCTCGTCGTGGTCAGCGGCAGCACCATCGGCTACGATCCGAAGCAGCTCAAGAAAGCGCGCGGCACCATCGCCGCCTATAATCTCGCCGACGGCAAGGAGAAGTGGAAGAAGGACGTAAACGCCGGCATCGTCTCGTGCGTCGCCCTGACCAAAGAGTTAGCCATCGCCACGGCGACCGACGGCAAGGTACGGGCCTTTGACCTACAGACCGGCGAACGACGCTGGATTTACGATGGCAAAACACCGTTTTTCGCTCCGGTCGCCGTGTCTGCCGGCGTCGCCTATGCCGGCGATCTGCGCGGCGTCGTCCACGCCATCAACCTCACCGATGGCACGCCAAAATGGAAACTCGATCTGGCCGCCGAGCCGATCAAGGCACCGGGCATGATTTACGGCGGCCCGATCCTTCACGGTGGGCGGCTCTTCGTCGCCACTTGCAATCTCGAAGGGACGAACGCTCGGCAGCCCACCGTCGTCGTGTGCATCGGCGATAAGTAGGTTCAATCGTTGCCAAGGATAGGAGAATGCCATGTCGCCACGGAAACTGAGTCTCGCCGTCCTGGTCAGCGTCCTCGCCGTCTCTGCCATGCTCGGCGACGAAGCGAAACCGGGCATCGTCGTGGACAAAGACAATCGCACCATCACCATCGATGCCAAGATCGCACCGCGCATCATCAACGATCCCCGTTACAAGCGCGAGGACGGCAAACCGTATCCCATCGAGGTGATTGCTTCGTGGCCGTTCCCCAAAGGGCAGAAGGCGCACGAGACGGTTGTTACTATCGATGTTAAGCCGAGCGAAGTTCACAAAGCGCTCGAAAGTCTCGGACTGAAGGCGGGCAAGCCGGCCATCGGCGAGAGCAAGGAAGCGCCGCAAGGGCCGGAAGTGAAAATATGCCTGCAAATTCCCGCCGAAGAGGGCAGAATGAAGCGTTTGCCGATAGAAAAAGTCCTTATTGATCCAAAGACGAACAAGCCGATGCCGAAAGTGCAATGGCGTTTCACCGGCTCGGTTATGAAGGAACCGAACCCGGACAAGGACGAGAAGGTCTACGGAGCCGACTTGACCGGCACGTTGATCTCCATTTTCCCCGTCACCAATGAGACGGTGTTTCAAACGAATTTGACCATGAAGGAAGAGAAGTTCGTCAAACTGGAGACGAACGCGAAGCTGTTGCCGAAAGTAGGCACGGCGGTGAAACTGGTTATCGAAGTGCCGGCGGAAAGGAAACCATGATTGCGCAATCATCTGTAGCGATCAGAATGCTTTGCTGGGGCGGCGTATTGCTGGCGCTGGGGGGGTGTAGCCGGTCGGCGGTGGTGATGGCGCCGGAGAATCCCTCGCGCGTCGAGGAAAGCTCCGCCCCGAAGACGCTAGCGCGCGGCCGCGCGGAGGATTCGGAACGAACCAGCTTCACGTTCCCCGATGATGCCGGCGGCGCTCTCTTGGCCAGGGTGCTGCCGCCCAAAGACGTGGAGCCGACGTGGCCCGAACGAACGCAGCCGCCGCGCCGCTCCTCAGCATCGGACTTCCTGAAACCACCTGCTTTGCCGTTGCCGCTCAGTCAAGCCGCTCTGCCGCGTATGCCCGATGAAAGGAAACTCTCTCCTCTGCATCCGCACCTCGTCTTCGACGAGACCAAGAGCGGCTTACCCGATTCCCCCCGCTTGCCGCAGGCTCCCTCTTTGCCCGATAACGGCCGAATCCGTGTCCCGTCGCCCGACGTGAATCAGCCCATTCCCTTGCCGATCCGCGCTAAGCCGGTGTCCGACCGGGCCTCGCTGGACGATCCGACGTTGGATGCTTCGACCGCCGCCGCGACGGCGGCGCCGATTCCACCGCGCACCCGCAAGGCTCCGTTTCGCAAAGAGACGCTGCCCGATCCCTACGATCATCGCCGCACGGATGTGCCCGCGCCGGAGGAATCGAAGGAATTTCCTCTGGGTAGTCCGCAAACGCTTCCGCGCTCTTGACTTGAGTGGTGTCCAGACAATGCTAAAATGAAAAATATCGCATGAAGCGACACTGGGCCGGGAGTCCTTACTATGCCACCTTTGGCAGACCCCCTGATCCTGGCTCAGTTCGTAGCAGTCTTGGCTAACTGGAATGTCACAGGTTACGTCACCGCGAAAGAAGTTGTGCTGGACTGGATCGCGGATAATCTGCCCGGGCACGACCTTCGGGCCATCGCCAAGCTGATGCACGATCACCTCCAGGCTGGAGGAAGACCGGATCAGGTGCGCGAACGCCGCCCGGAATATAACGACCGCGATTATCACTACGATTTTCGCCTGCCGATTTCTGGGCGGCAGCGGCAGGTCTACATTGAAACGATCCTCGTGGATGACGAGCCGTCCGATCCGACCATCCATATGGTGAGCATGCACGATGCCTGAACAGATCTTGAACTCTGAGAAGCAGCCGGCGGAGAAGCCCTTCCCCTGGCGCTGTCCGAAATGCCGCCAACCCACGGTCAAGCGAGTGACGATGCCCTACCGTTGTCAGCGGACTCACAGCGGTCGCATCGTGACTGTGGAGGTTCCTAACTTCATTGTCCCCCGCTGCTCCAACTGCGGCGAGGTGGTGTTCGACTACGCCGCCGATGAGCAGATCCGGGCGGCCTTCCGAACCCAGATCGGCTCGGCGGAAACTGCCATGAGCGAAGGACAGAAATTGCGTCGGATTTCATCAAGGTGGACATGGTGGCACAAGAATGCCTTCCCCATGATCTTTTTCGGTTTTCTTGGACTGTTTACTCTGGCCTGGATGGTCGGCGTCATCCAACAACAAGTTCCCGCACCCCCGTTGTTGATTCCGCTTGGCATGGCCGCATTTGGGTACGTCCTGATGCGATGGCTAGTTTTCCCCCTCGCAGATGAAGTATGGATCGATAGCGAGGATATCGTTGTCCGAAACAGTGGCCAAGAAGAGCGCTTTCCGATCACAAACGTCCTCAACGTCGAATCGCAGCTCTTCACGAATCCCGAGCGCGTTATTCTCACCCTCAAACAACCCTGTGGATTGGGCCGCGAGATTGTCTTCTCGCCGCCACAGCGGTGGTGGCGTTTAAGCCGGCATCCGATTGCGGAAGAGTTGATTCGTCGTGCGCACGGAATAGACGAAAACGAACGGCATGCGTTGCGATAAGAATCGGAGGCCGGAAAAAACGCTTCGCTAGCAACGGTTATCTCAAAACAAGCCCGGAGCGCCAGCGGGGGGTTGCCCCATCGCTGGCGCTCCGGGCTTGTGTCCGACCTCACATCCCTGGTAATCTGCCCGTCCTCGCTCTTTGTCCAATGGTAGGATGCTCCTTATGCGTTTATTCGTCAGCGCGGGGGAACCTAGCGGCGATCTTCATGGCGCCAACCTCATCCACGCTCTGCGGCAGCGCGAGCCGGATGTGGAGATCCACGGCTTCGGCGGCGAACGCATGGCCGCGGCTGGTGGTCGTCTCCTTTATCCGCTCTGCGATCTCGCCGTGGTCGGACTGGCTCCCGTGCTTGCCAACTTGCCGCGCTTTTGGCGTCTCCTCGGCGAAGCCGACCGTTTCTTCGAGCAACAGCGGCCCGACGCCCTAGTACTCATCGATTACCCCGGTTTCCACTGGTGGCTTGCTCGCCGCGCTCGCGCTCACGGCGTCCCGGTACTGTATTTCGTGCCGCCGCAGATTTGGGGATGGCTGACCTATCGCGTCCACAAAATGCGCCGACTAACCGATCGCGTTCTCTGCTCGTTGCCGTTCGAGGAGGAGTGGTATCGGCAACGTAACGTGACTGCCGAGTACATCGGTCATCCGTATTTTGATGAACTGCGCGAGCGGCGTTTGGATGGCGCGTTCGTGCAGGCTCAGCACGAGAAAGCGGGTTCCGTCGTCGCCCTGCTGCCCGGTTCGCGCAACTCGGAACTTCATTACAATCTGTCGTCGCTGCTCCGCGCCGCCGGTCTTATCCACGCGCGCCGGCCTGATGTTCGTTTCCTCGTCGCCTGTTTCCGCGACAGCCATCGATGTCAGGTCGAAGAGCGATTGCAAGGTCTCGGTCTGCCCATCGAGGCGCACACCGGCCGGACGCCGGAGATCATCCACCTCGCTCATTCGTGTCTGGCGGTGTCCGGCTCGGTGAGCTTGGAACTGCTCTATCACGGCAAACCGTCGGCGGTGCTTTATCGCCATCGTTGGATCAGCATTATGCTCGCCCATTTGCTGAAGCGCGTTCCGTACATCACGCTCGTCAACTTGCTGGCGGACAAAGAGCTTTTCCCGGAGTATTTCGGCACGCAATGTCCCGCCGAGTCGATGGCCGCTCATGTGCTTCATTGGCTGAACGATCGCTCCGCGTATGAAGCGCTGCGCGGCGAACTGGCCGCGCTGCGCGAGCGCGTCGCCGCGCCGGGCGCTGCAAACGCGCCGCCGAGGCGGTGTTGGCGATGGTACGGCAGCGGCGCGGCGATCATCCACTGGCGGCATAGCCCTAATGTTTCAAACGCCGCGCCAGCGCCTCGATGCGTTCGCGGCATTCGTTGCGCGCCGTGCATAACCCTTCGGATCGATACGTTCCGATTTCAGATAATCGAGTACCACCGCCTCGGCGGCCATGTATTCGCCGCAAGCGTGGGCGACGGCGGAAGCGATGTCCAACGGGATGCGCGTTACGCCGTTACGATCGCCGTGCAGCAAATCGCCGGGGTGAACCGTCACGCCGCCAACGTGGACCGGCACATTGATCTGCGGAAAATAACAGTAGCCATGCGCGCAGATGACGCCATCGCAAAAACAGGGAAATTGCAGCGCCTCGACCTGATCGAGATCGCGGCCGGCGCCGCTGGTGATGAGGCCGGCGGCGCCAAACGCTTTGTAGGTGGTGCAGAGAATTTCGCCGAACGTCGCCGCCACCGGCGGATTGTCGATGTCCTGAAAGACGACGATGGGCGGCATCAAACCTTGAACGAACGATTCAACCTGCTCGACGAGACCGGAATAGGGTACGCCGGTGCGCGGCGAATCGGCGGCGCGGAAAGTGGCCGTGCTGGCAAAACCGACCATCGGCGGCAGCTTCGGATAACACGCCTGAATGCGGCGATCCAGGTAGCCGTAAGTGCGCGGATGCACGTCGAACAGTTCGATGACGTTGCACACCGTCGGCGTATCGTAGCGGCGCAGCAAATCCAGATCGGCAGCGGAGACGGGAGGAGTCGGCATGGTGAAAACCTCATCGGAATAAGAAAAAAAGGGCTGGCGGCATAGATACGAGCGCGAACGGTCCCCGGCCAGGAGAAAACCGCCGTTGTCAAGGATGACGTTGGCGCGGAGAATAACGAGATGAACCTTTTTTTGGCTCTTTTCTGGTTGGTATGCGCGGCGGTGCTGCTGGCTTACGAACAACTCATCGGCGGAACGCCGTTCCGCATTCGCTGGAGGGGTTATAGTTTTTCCTACGCCTGGTTGATGCTGGCGCTCGTGCTGTACAACTTGAGACGCTGGCAATCCCATCGCGCCTCTCGAGCCATGCAGCGCGCGGCGGAGATCGCTCACGCCAACCAAGAATGGAAGGAACGCCGTCCCTCGGCGGCGCCGGCTGGGCCGCCCAATCCCAATTTCAACTTCACCGACGAACCGCCGCCGCCCTCTCGCCGCGACATCACCGACCAACCGCCTTCGTCTAATTGATCGCATCATTCGCCGGATCCGCTGTCTGTCAATTTTTCCTCGCCCATTTTCTCCGGCTTACCGGCGCGATTAGAAAAGTTACAAGTGTTCAAGCGTCTGTAGGGTCGCGCCGTCGAGTTTATGTAAACCGTAACTTCTGGCAGCGCGTCAGATTGCAACCGACCAGGCGAAAAAGATTTCGTCGGCGGCGAACCCTGGCTCAACTTTTGCGTGTAGAGTTGAGCGAACACGTCGCGGCGGGAGGCCGAACTCCCCTTCGCACGTCGAAGAGACTCGACCTGTCTTTGCTGGAGGCTCCGATATGGCGTTACGCCCCTCGATCGCTGTCGTGCTGGTCGGCGCGATGGCTTCTCTGGGCGCTTCCTATCGCACGCCCAATTTCATCGTCGAAGCGCCCGATGCGGCTTTCGCCGAGCAGGTCGGCAAGTGGGCGGAGCATTATCGCCGACAGAAGGCCATCGAATGGCTCGGTTACGAGATGCCGACGTGGGGCCGGCCCTGTCCGTTGCGCGTCTCCCTCACCGGCTCCGGTTCCGGCGGCGCCACCGAGTTCGGCTTCGACAACGGTAGCATTCTCAGTATCACCATGCACATCGAGGGCAGTCCCGATCGGCTCATCGCCAGCGTCTTGCCGCACGAAATCACCCATACAGTGCTGGCCTATTATTTCCGCGCGCCGTTGCCGCGCTGGGCCGACGAGGGCGGCTCCGTGCTGTCCGAAGACGACCGCGAACGGGCCATGCACGAACAGACGGTGCGGCAGATTTTGCAGACGCCCGGACGGGCCATTCCGTTGCGCCGCCTGTTCGGCCTGATGAAGTATCCGCCCGATGTCATGGTGCTGTACGCCGAAGGTTACTCGGTGACGGATTTCCTGGTCGGCCAAAGCGACCGGAAAGCGTTCTTGAACTTCATCGCTCAGGGCATGCAGGGCGATTGGGATGGCGCGGTGCGGACGCACTACCGTTATCGCAGCATCGAGGAGTTGGAGGGCGCGTGGGTGCGGCACGTCCGCAGCGGCCGGCAACAGCCAACGCAACTGGCTAGTGGCCGCGGTGCAAGCACGTCGGCGATGGCCCATGTGGTGGTGCGGCAGACGGCTCCGCCGGCGCAACCGATTCTCGAAGCGCCGCAGCCGGTTTATCGCGGCCAGATTCCCGACGACTCCGCTCCGCGTTCGGCGACCCAGCCGAGGAGCGATCCGCGACCGGGATATTATCACGTTCCGCCGCCGCCGGGAGTGCGATTGGAAGCGCCGGAGTTCGAGCGCGTTCCGCCAGCGATGCCGCAGTTGGGACCGCGTTCGCCGGTGGGATGGTCGCCGTGACATACACACCCGGCAGCTAACGCTGCCGGTTCGCCCTGACCCCGGCGAACCGGCAGCGTTAGCTGCCGGGTACAAACCAACCGCGCTCCCCTTCGGGTCGCGGCTAACCCTTCAATTTCTCACTGGCCAATTGCTTCGCCAGTTGCAGCGCTTCGCCGAGTTTGCCGGCGTCTTTGCCGCCGGCCTGAGCGATGCCCGTCGGCGGACCGCCGCCCTTGCCGCCGACCACCTTCGCCACCTCGCCGATCAGCTTGCCCGCGTGCAGTCCCTTCTTGCCCAGATCGTCCGTCACCAAACTCAGCAGCCCAACTTTGCCCTCGTCGGCCCAGCCGATGACGGCGACGACGCTCTTGGCTTTTTCGCGCAGGCGGTCGAGTTGTTGCCGCATCTGCTCGATGGGCGCCGCCGGCATCTCGCCGACGATGATCTTCGCGCCGTTCGCCTCGACAGCCTGAGCCAATAGCCGATCGCCGGCTCCGGCCAAATCGCTCGCCGCGCCTTTGCGGAGTTGCGTCTGTAATTTTTTCACTTCCTCCTGCAACACCTCGACGCGCCGCGGCACATCCTCCGGCGTGCAGTTGAAGCGCCCGGCCAAATCGTCCACCACCGCCGACAGGCGCTGCACGGTCGCCACAGCTTCGCGTCCAGTGACGGCCGTGACGCGACGCACCCCCTTGCCGACCAACTCCTGAGCGACGATCTTGAAGAAGCCCGCTTGTCCGGTGTGGTTCAGATGCGTGCCGCCGCAGAACTCGACGGAGTCTTCTCGCGTCGCCTCGTGTGGCTTCTGGGGACCGATCATCAGCACTCGCACCGGATCGGGGTACTTCTCGCCGAAAACGGCGCGGACGCCGGGCAGTTTTTTCGCTTCCGCCAGCGGCATCATCACCGGCGTCACTGGCAGATCGGCGTAGATACGCTCGTTGACCAATCTTTCAACCTCCGCAACCTCTCCTGCTAACAATGGCTTGTCATGCGCGAAGTCGAAGCGCGTTTTTTCTGCATCCACGAGCGAACCCCTCTGTTCGACGTGTTCGCCGAGAACCTTGCACCGCCCAGTTGAGGAGATGCGTCGTTGTGTGATTGCGCATAGTGTGCGGCCGTTCCCCGCCGACTTCGAGTACGGCCGATTGACCAGGTTCGAGAGTTCCTTCCGTTACTCGGCCAATGTGGAGAATGGCATCGCCAAGCCTCTTTGTATCGCTCACTTCAAAGAGGCCGGTTGAGGTGGTGATTCGGCCAGTATCGCCGACCTGTCCACCCTGCTCAGCGTAGAAACAGGTCCGGTCCAATATGAGACCAATTGCGGTTTCACCCCCGCCTGCGCCTGACGGCAGCTTAATTGTCGTCTCAAGCTTGTTCTGGACAATGAACCCAAGAACCGTGCCCGTAGCGTGTGATGAGGACCACTTCAGCCGATCATCGGTCGGAGGCAACCCCCCGCTCGTGTTCAGGGCCATCTGTTGCGCGGTGGATCGAACACGCGATTTTTCTTCGTGTTCCCGCATCAGGGGCGCATACCCCCCCTCATCGACAGTTAGGCCGCGTTCCTGGGCCATCTGTCGGGTCATGTCAGGTGGGAAACCGAAGGTCGTATGCAATTCAAAGATATCCTCAGCAAGCACACGAGAGCCATTCTTACCCCGCTTCGCAGCCTCCTCGAACAGTGCCAAGCCTCGCTCGATCGTCTGGAGGAAGTCTCGCTCTTCTGATGAGATTTTGAGAAAGATCCGGTCTGGATTGTACATCCCCCCGGAATCGCGGATCAACTCCGGGAATGCTTTGCTCATCTGTTCTACCACTGTTGGCACCAGATTACCGATCCACGGCTCGCGTTTTCCGAAGCTCTGCCACCCGAATCGTACTGACCGACGGAGTACACTTCGCAGGACCGAACCTCGACCCTTGTTGTCGAACCTGGCACCATCAGACAGGGCGAACACCAACATCCGGATGTGGTCCGCAATAACCCGAAAAGCAATGTCAATGGAATCATCCAGTGTCCCACCATACTTCTTGCCGGTCAATCGGCCAATCGCCTCCATGATCGGCTCGAACACGTCCGTATCGTAATTGCTCGCCTTGCCCTGCAATACCGCCGTGATGCGCTCGAAGCCCATGCCGGTATCGACGTGCTTGGCCGGCAGCGGCGTCAGCTTTTTATCCGCTCCGCGATTAAACTGGATAAAAACGAGGTTCCATATCTCAATAACGTCCGCCGTGCCCTTGTTGACGAGTTTGCCGCCGCTTTTGTTCGGCGTGCGATCGATGTGGATCTCGCTGCACGGCCCGCACGGACCCGTCTCGCCCATCTCCCAGAAATTGTCCTTCTTGTTGCCCTTGTGGATGTGCGTCGGATCGATGTCGGTCTCGGAGCGCCACAGCGCCGCCGCTTCGTCGTCGGGCGCCAAACCCAACTCGTCATCGCCTTCAAAGACGGTGGCGTGCAACCGGCTCTTGTCGAGTTTCCATACTTGCGTCAACAACTCCCACGCCCAGCGGATCGCTTCTTTCTTGAAGTAATCACCGAACGACCAATTGCCGAGCATCTCGAAAAATGTGTGGTGGTAGGTGTCTTTGCCCACGTCTTCGAGATCGTTGTGCTTGCCGCCGGCGCGGATGCACTTCTGGGTATTCGCCGCTCGCTTGTACGGCCGCGTGCCGGTGCCGAGAAACACGTCCTTGAACTGGTTCATGCCGGCGTTGGCGAACAGCAATGTCGGATCATCGTGCGGTACGACGCTGCTGGACGGCACGAACGTATGGCCGTGCTTTTGGACAAAAAAATCGATGAACTGCTGACGGATTTCGTTGGCGCTAGGCATGACAACCTCAAAACATTTCACCACGACTCACACGAATAACACGAATAAAAAACAAATAATCGTTTAGCCGCGAGCCGTAGGCGAGCGCGGATTGACCCGCGCTCGCCTACGGCTCGCGGCTAAACAGATGCTTGATAGGTACGCCGAACCGCCGCGTAGACTTCGCGCAGCGCGATGCCGTGCTGGCGAGCGACGCGGGCGCAGTCGTCGTACTCCGGCGTGAACACGTTCGCTCCGCCGCCGCGCCAGCCGCGCTTGCCGCGGATCGGACCCCACGGCGTTTCGACCGTCACCGCCTCGCGCTGGAGCTTGCTCCGCTCCACCGCATAACGACGAATGCCGAACGTCTCCGTCTCGCGGAAAAGAATCGCCTCCAACACCGGCAGAGCGCTTTCGGGCGCCAGCACGCTCAGCAGCACGCCGGGCCGATTTTTCTTCATCTGAATCGGCGTGCTGAACACGTCGAGCGCGCCGGCGGAAAACAGTTGATCGAAACAATAACCGATCACCTCCGCCGGCACGTCGTCGAGGTTCGTTTCCAGCATCCAGACACGATCGCGCTCGGCGGTGTTCGCCTCGACCATTTCGCCGACGAAGACGCGCAAGAGGTTCGGCTGTTCCAGGAAATCGCGCTGGCCGGCGCCGTGGCCGATGCGCTCGATGGTCATCACCGGCTGTTCGGTCCACTCCTGGACCACGGTGGCGAGGATGGCGGCGCCGGTCGGCGTGGTCAGCTCGGCTTTGATAGTGGAGGCGGCCAGCGGCACACCCTGGAGCAGCGCGGCGGTGCCGGGCGCGGGGATCGGCATGAGGCCGTGAGCGCATTTCACCATGCCGCTGCCGGTCGGCACCGAACGGCTGCTGATGCGCTCGGCTCCCAACAAATCGAGAGCGATGGCCACGCCGGCGATGTCGGCGATGCTGTCGAGCGCGCCGACCTCGTGGAAGTGGACTTTCTCCAAGGGCATGCCGTGAGCCGTCGCCTCCGCCTCGGCCAAGCGGCGGAAGATGCGCAGAGCCAGTTCGCGCTGCGAGGGCGTGAGTTGGCCGCGATGGAGAATTTCTTCCACGTCGGGCAGATGGCGATGGACGTGTTCTTCGGGAGCGTCGATGGTGACTTGAGTGGCCGCGAAGCCGCCCTTGCGCACCTTGGCCACGTCCAAGCGGATCGGCAAACCCAGCGAAGCGAGGCCAGCACGCACGGCCTCGGCATCGACGCCGGCGTCCAGAAGAGCGGCCAAGGTCATGTCGCCGCTGATGCCGCTGAAACAATCGAAATGCAGTCCACGCACCGTAGAATCCTCCATTCAGAGGGATTCTACAGCTTAGGTGGTTCGCTGTTCAGTGTTGTATGTTGTAGGGTGGGTCGAGCTTGCGAGACCCACCGGGAGTGTGCAGGGTCGTGGTGGGTCTCGCAAGCTCGACCCACCCTACGGAGGTTGTTAGTACGGAATGTTGACTGGGGGCGGCGGCGGTAGAATAACTTGCTGCTGCGCCGGCTGCGTCTCGGATACCGACGCATCTACCTGGATCACCCGCGGCGCGGGAGCCGGAGCTGTCGGCGTCGCTGGGACGCTCGGAGTCGGATAGGAGGCAGCTTGATAGGTGGTTTGTTGAAGCGGCGGGTTCGCCGACTTCGGCGAATCGTTGCCTTCTTTGCGCATGGCCAGCGCCGCCGCCAAGTTCGGATCTTTTTGCAGCGCCACGGCCAAGTAACGCTGGCTCAGTTCCGGCTGCTGTAAGCGTTGCAGGGTCAGCGCCAACCGATAGTATCCCAACGCTTCATTGCTGGAACGGACGAAGCAATTCAAACTCTCGTCATAGCGGCCCGCCTGGGCCAATACGATGCCCTCGGCATTGACATAGGAGCGATTACCCGGATCGAACTGCGCGGCTCGGCTCAAACATTCCAGGGCCGGCTCCCAATTTTTCTGGCAGTTGTGACACATGCCCAACTCATACCAAAGGGGAGCGTTCTTGGCGTCGATTTGCAGAGCTTTCTGGTAATTTTCGACGGCGCGGCCGTAGTCCTGCATGGCCGTGTGCAGACGGGCCAATCCCTGATAGGCCGGCACACACTTGGGATCGAGCTTGATCGCCTCTTCGTAATCCTTACGAGCGAGTTCGCGGATTTGCTGTTGGCGATCCGATGAGATGTCGGCCGCCAGCGCTTCGCCGGCCTTGAAATCGCCGAACGAAACCAGCACGGCCGGCGGCAGATCCTTGGCCTTTGTCGGCGCCTTCTTGATTTGGCTGGGATCGGGAAGCGGCGGACGGTCGGCTTGAGAGAGCGACCCAGGATTCGGCATGCTTATCACCTGATGCTGGCACCCCGCCGCCGCGATCAGCAGGAAGACGCCCAGCCTCAAGATGCCGCGACCATCCATGTGCAGTCCTCCTGGCTTCTTCACCAGCCCGCAGCGCTAGCAAGGACATCCCTTGCTGGCGGCTGCGGACTGGCAAGTCTACTTGAATTCGCGGATGAAGCTGGATGCTGCCTCAGCGATGAGATCGCGCGTTAATTGTACGGGCATCCGTCTGAATCGACAGATCGACTGCACTGTCTCCAATAAATCGCGGCAATCGCTGGCACGCGGACAACGGCCGCGATTGTAATACTGCTCGTACATATAATCGATGGCCGCCGGACATTGGTTCATGCCCAGGCGCTTGGCGTAACTGGCGAAGATGCGCTCGTAGATGTCGCGCTTGGGAGCGTTGATCTCCAACTTGTGCCGCATACGCCGCAGAAAAGCGTCATCCACCAAATCTTTCGGATCGAGGTTGGTGGAGAACATCGTCAGCTGCTCGAAGGGAACCTGGAACTTTTGGCCGCTGGCGAGAGATAGGTAATCGATGCGGTTTTCCAACGGCACAATCCAGCGATTGAGCAATTCCTTGGGACTGCACAATTGACGGCCAAAGTCGTCGATGAGGAAAACGCCGCCGTTGGCCTTGACGTGCATCGGCGCTTGATAATAGTTCGCTTCGGAAGAGTATTTCAAATCGAGCATGGACAGATTCAATTCGCCGCCGGTGACGATGACCGGACGTTTGATCTTCACCCAGCGCGAATCGACGGTGCCGGTGTTGAGCAGGCGGCGGATGGTCGCCTCGTTGTCTTCCAAGCGCGTGCCGGTGTCTTCCTCCGCCGTCTCATGCACCGCTTGATCGAAAACGGTGATGATGTTGTTCTCGGCCAGAAAAGCGTAGGGCACGAAGATTTCGCCGCCGCTGGAGTTCATGAAGGCGCCGATCGACTGCGCCATGGCGGTTTTGCCGTTGCCGGGCGGCCCATAGATGAACACCGATTTGCCGCTGACGATGGCCGGGCCGATGGCGTTGAACAGCTCGTCGCTGACGACCAGATGGGCGAAGGCGGCGCGCAGCGATTCCGGCGAGACCTCGATGGCCGTCACCGCCTGACGATAAACCTGCTCGACGTAATCTTCCAACGGCACCGGCGCCGGGCCGACGTAGGCGCACTGATCCAGTGCTTCCTGGGCGCGGCGGCGGCCCAACTCGGTAAGACTGAAACGATAACTGATGCGGCCAATCAGATCGCCGCCCAGCACCTCGACGCACTTCTCGTTTTTGAGGAAGGTCAGCGATTCCTCGACGATTTTGAAGGGCAAGCAGAGCAGGCGCGACAGATCCAGATCCCAGCATGCCGCCGCGCGTGTACAGGGTGCGCAGGATCAGATCGTTGAGAAAACCCAGCGTCAGGCCGGTTTGCGGCAAGGTCTCCGGCGCGCTCGGCGCTTCGGGCACGGTGCCGTTGTCCCAGTCCATCCCGCTTCGTTTGAGTTGTTGCACGTTGCCAAATCCTCCCTCGAAGATCGAGTTTGTCAGCGAAGCTTTGCGCATCATGATGAACAGGGCGATGCACATGACCACGGCACAGATTTGTACGATTCCCGTGCGACCGCCCCCGGCGGTGAATTTGCCGATCCTTCAGCCGTCGGCCACTAAGAATCGCTGGCGGCTTTGCGCCACGTCGCGCATGTGCAGCAATCGGCTTAACGGACTTACAGGCCGACAAAGGTGCGATCGAGGCGGTGGAGCAGACTCGACCGCCGCCGGCACGCCGGCGATCAAGAGCAGTAATCCAAGATAGAAAAACCGTCTCATAGTACCGTTTTCTCCGAAGCTGCTTGCCGCTTCGCACGGCATCCATCCGCGCCAAGCGGCAAGCGGTATAACAAAATCGGCCAGGGAAGACTCCTTGGGAGCCTTCCCTGGCCTTGGTATCGAGGGCGTCAACTCGGCGCGAGCAGAGCGATCGGGTTAGCGGCCCATGCCGGGGCCGGTGCCGGAGCCGCCGGAGACGTTGCCGCCGCCGGTGCTGCCCATGCCCATACCCATACCACCCATACCCATACCGCCACCCATACCCATACCACCCATACCCATGCCACCCATGCCGCCGCCCATACCCATGCCGCCCATACCCATGCCGCCGCCCATCATCATCATGCCGCCCATGAAGCGGAAGTAATTTTGCGAGAAGATGTTGTTGGCCGGCGGCGGCAGCCAAGGTGGGTTCGGCGGGGTCGTGAATGACGACCTGGAACGGCATCGGCCGGCCCGCCGTCTGCGCCGTCAGATACGCCTGCACGGCGGCGATGCGTCTGCCGTCCAGCGTTTGCCGTACTTCCACCATCTTCTCCGGCACCGCCTGTTCAAAGACGACATCCTGGGCCGTCTGCAAATACAGCACGGTATCGGGACACGGCCGGCGCCGCGCCAGATAAGCCAACCGCTCCAGACCGCCGCTCGTCAGCTTGTCCGTGCCCGGCTCGAAATAGTAATTCCATATCGGTCTGATCGAGTACGTGGCCGTTCTGCACCTGCGGCGCCATGGCCGCATTGACCGACTGTCGGGCCATGTAGTTGTAGCGCATGGGATAACAGGGATCGAGACACTTATCCGGCAAGCATCCAATGCCGGCCGACGCCGCGGCGCAGCACAGGATAGCCATGCCTTTGCTGATGAGTCCTTTCATCGTTTGGCTCCTTTATTGCGTAGGGTTGGGGCTTTCAGCGTTTAGCCGCGACCCGAAGGGGAGTCGCGTAGCCGCGCTCCCCTTCGGGTCGCGGCTAAACGATGAAAGCCTTACTTCATCATCGTCTTCATGATGCTGATGGCTGCCGGTCCCACGAGGACGACGAAAATCCCCGGGAAAATGAACAGCACCAGCGGGAAGATCAACTGCACCGCCGTCTTGGCGGCCTTCTCCTCGGCCAACTGCTTGCGCCGCGTGCGCATCGAATCGGACTGCACGCGCAACGCCTGGGCGATGCTCGAACCAAAGCGATCGGCCTGAATGAGAATGGCCGCCAAACTTCGCACATCGTCCACGCCGGTTCGCACGCCGAGATCGTGCAGCACCTCGCGGCGCGGCCGGCCCATCTGCAACTGGAAATTGGCCAGCGAAAATTCCTCGGCGATGATCTTGGCGTGGTCCTTCATCTCGTCGCACACCTTGCGCATGGCCGCATCCAAACCTAGGCCGCTCTCCACGCACACCACCAACAGATCGAGAGCGTCCGGCAGCGCCAGGAAGATTTCGTCCTGACGTTTCTTGCGCAGAAACCACAGCACCATGCTGGGCAGGTAGAAGCCGATGCCGCCAAACAGCGCGATCGGCTTGAGCGCCGCCAGCGTGAAGCCGTGCTTGGGCAGGAAGATGGCCACGCCCAAGAGCAAAAAGCCGACCAGCACGGCGAAGCGCAGTCCCAGGTAGACCGCCACCGCCGAATCGCTGCGGAAACCGGCGTTGGCCAGGCGGATTTTCAACTCCGACTGCTCCAAGCGCGGTCTGCGGCATGAGCGGCCCGGACAGCGCCTTGGCCGTCTCCATGACGCCTTGGAAGCGCTCCTTCTTGCTCGCTCTCGGATCCTCGATTTCGGCCAGCGAGGCGGGCCGGCTGATGCGCTCCAGACGTTCCTGAGCGCGGCTGTTGCGGTTGGACAGCATCGACAAGCAGGGCGAAGATGCCCGCCACCAACGCCGCGAACACCAGCAGCGGAACCAGTTCTTGAACGCCGACGAGGGCAAAGATCACGATGCACCTCCACGAATGCCCGGCTCGCGCCGTTTACCAATTACATCGACTTTCCGCATCTCTCGGCATGAGCGGCTTTTTCCTATTTGCCGTTTTCGAGCTGATATGACTTCTCGGTCGCCGATAGCTCGCGGTTACACCTTAATGTTGACGATTTTGCGAATCACCAGGGCGCCGAGAATCTGGGCGATGATGGCGGCGATGCTCATCTTCTTGCCCAGCTCGGTTGTCCACAGCGGCTCGACGTAATCCGGCTTGGCGTTGAGCATGAAGCCGAACAGGGCGAACGGCAGAGCGATCAGCACCACGCCGCTGAGGCGTCCTTCGCCGGTCAACGCCTTGACCTGGCCGAGAATGCGGAAGCGCTCGCGGACGACGTAGCCGATCTTGTCGAGAATCTCCGCCAAATCGCCGCCGGTTTGCCGCTGGATGGCCACCGAGGTGACGAAGAAACGCAGATCCAAATTGGGCACGCGCTCGCACATGGAGCGCATGGCTTCCTCAATGGGGATGCCCAGGTTCTGCTCCTCGAAGACGCGGCCAAACTCATCGGCGATGGGCGACGGCATTTCCTCGGCGACGACGTGCATGCCGGCGCCGAGACTGTGGCCGGCCCGCAGGCGCGGGCCACCAATTCCAGAGCGTCGGACAGCTGGGAGCGAAGCGGCTCAGACGCCAGCGTCGCTTGTTCCACAGCCACACCCACGGCAGCGAGAACATCAGCAGACCGTTGAACGGCGCCAGATAGAGCGGCACCTTGAGCAGTACGCTGACGCGTCGCCCCGATCATCGCCAGCAACAGGCCGATGCCAAACAGCGTACTCGGCTTGATGTGGCAATCGGCTTGCTCGAACATTTTCTGCGGCGTCAGAAATTTAGGAGTAATGAACTCCAAAAAGTTCTTTTTGTCGCCCTCAAACGCTTGCTTGCGGAGAATGTCCTGCGCCTTGTCCTGCTCGCGCGTGCGTTTGCCGACCAGCAGATCGAGACGCGTCGCCGTCTGCGGCGTGTTGTCGCGGAAAACGAAGGCCAGCACGCCCACCAGAGCGGCCACCGTCACGAACACCATCGCGGAAATCAACAACGGGAGTCATGGATGTCTCACATCGCAAGGATTATCTGAGCCGCGACCGTAAGGGAGCGGTTGCTTGCACCGCTCCGCTTACGGTCGCGGCTCAGATGATTGTCAATCGCGCAACAACACACGTTCCTGGAACAAATTCGACGGCAATTTGATGCCGGCCGCTTCCAGACGGCTGACGAAGGACGGCCGCACGCCCGTCGCTTCAAATTGGCCGTAAGCTCGGCCATTCTGATCGATGCCCGACTGCTTGTAGCGAAACACGTCCTGCATGATAATCATGTCCTGTTCCATGTTCATCACTTCGGTGATCGACGTCACCTTGCGCGGGCCGCCCTGCAAGCGGTTGGCCTGGATCATGAGTCCACCGCCGAGGAAATTTGCTGGCGCATGGCCTTCATGGGCAATTCCATGCCGGCCATCATAATCATGGTTTCCAAACGGGCCTGGGCGTCGCGCGGCGTGTTGGCGTGCAGCGTCGTCATCGAACCGGCGTGGCCGGTGTTCATGGCCTGCAGCATGTCCAGCGTTTCGCCGCCGCGGCACTCGCCGATGATGATGCGCTCCGGACGCATACGCAGGGCGTTGCGAACCAGATCGCGCGTCGTCACCGCGCCCTTGCCCTCGATGTTGGGCGGCCGCGTCTCCAGACGAACGACGTGATCCTGTTGCAGCTGCAACTCCGCCGCGTCCTCGATGGTGACGATGCGCTCTTCGTGCGGGATGAAGCTCGACAGCGTGTTGAGCAGCGTCGTCTTACCGCAACCCGTACCGCCGCTGATGACGATGTTCAGACCGCGCTTTGATGCACGCTTCCATGAGCATCGCCATTTCCGGCGTGAACGCTTTGTAATTGAGCAGATCCTCCAGCTTCAGCGGATTGGTGCCGAAGCGGCGGATGCTGACCGAGGGGCCGTCCAGGGCCAGCGGCGGAATGATGGCGTTGACGCGCGAGCCGTCCGGCAAACGCGCATCCACCATCGGCGACGTTTCATCGACGCGCCGGCCGACCTTCGACACGATGCGATCGATGATTTGCATCAAATGATCGTTGTCGCGGAATTTGACGTCGCTTTTTTCCATCTTGCCGCGACGTTCGACGTAAATCTTTTGCGGCCCGTTGATGAGGATGTCGCTGATGGTCGGATCCTTGAGCAGCACCTCCAGCGGACCGAAACCGAACGTCTCATCGAGAACCTCATCGATGAGACGTTCGCGCTCCATGCGGTTGAGGAGCGGATTTTCCGTGTCGCACAGACGTTCGACGACCAGGCGAATCTCGCGGCGGAGGGTATCGCCCTCCAGATCGCTGACGCGCGACAGGTCGAGCTTATCGACGAGTTTGCCGTGGATGAGGCGTTTGAGTTCCTCGAAACTCTTGGTGCCCTGACGATCGGCGCCGCCGGCCATGGAACCGCCGAGCCGGCTGGCGGAGCCGTTATTGACTCAGGCCGCTCAAACCGCGTTGTAAGCGTGACATGGTGCTTTCTCTCCGCTATCCGTTATCCGCTATCCAGCTATCCGCTATCACGCGTGAGTTTTTGAAAGCGGATAGCGGATAGCGGATAGCGGTTTACTTCCGCGAGAACAAGGTTCCCCAGCGGCTCGATCTTCTCCTTATCGGCCGCTTGCAGCTGTTTGCCGCACACCGCCTCGGCCAACCCCGCGATGCTCTGCTGCACTTTGCACTTGGGCGCGTACATCAGCAGCGGCGTGCCTTGATTGCGCGATTCCGTCAACGGCTTCGGCTCGTTGGGAATCTGCCAGTAGATCGGTTTGCCGATCGTTTCCTCGGCCTTTTTCAGGCTGATGTCCGTCTCGCTGCCGACGCGATTGAGAACGATCTGCACCTTGCTGGCCAGGCTCTCATCGGTCCCCAGCGTCGCCATCATGCGGACCACGTTGCGCAGGCTCGACAGGTCGAGTTGGGCGACGAGCAGAATCAGGTCCGCCATGCGCAGGGCGGTCACGTCGGTCGGCGAAAAGCTCTTGCTCAGATCGAGAACCAGATGCGTATAGCTGGCGCGGAGCAGGCCGATGACGCGCTGCAAATGGTCCTCGCGGATCAGGCCGGCGTCCTCCATCTGCACCGGATGCGGCAACAGCGACAGACCGGAAGCATGTTTGCTCAACGAACGCCGTAAAAATTGCAGATCGAGCCGGTCGATGTTGAGGGCGACGTCGGCCAACGTGTAGTCGGCCATCAGATCGAGGGCGACGTCGGCATCGCCCAGGGCCAGATCGAGATCGATGAGGGCGGCGTTGTGATTGGGATCTTGGGCCAGGGTGGCGCCGAGATTGACGGCGATGCTGGTGCAGCCGACGCCGCCGCGCGAGCCGAGGACGGCGATGACCAACGATTCCACCTTGGTCTGCGCTTCGCCGTTGCTGCCTTTTTCGCCGCTGGGCCGGCCGCGCTGCAAACGCTGCAACGCCTTGAGCAGTTCCTCCAGCACGACGGGCACGGTCAGGAATTCGCGGCGCTCCGTTGCGGAGAGCCTGCAAAATGGCCTGGCCGTCGCCGCGGCCGCTGATGGCGAGGATCGGCACTTCCGGCAGCTCGGCCGTCAGCTGGGCGATCAGCTGCAGCGCCTTGGTCTGATCGGAATCGAGCGACACGACGGCCACGTCGGGGACCGATTGCGAGATCACTTCGAGGAAAAATTCGTAGCGCGCGCATTCCGCTTCCAGCCAAATCGACTCCATGCCCAGGAGGACGTTGCGCAACGCCTCCCGCGTGACGTCGGATGGATCGACGATTGCGATTCGTTGCACTTCCCTCATGTACACCACCGATTCCCTGTCATAGTTGCGATCTTTGCCTACCCGCCCGCGGCGTCCGCGAGGGTTGCCCCTTGCGGAAGCAGCGGACTGCCAAGAAAAGGTTTTGTCCGCTCGTCCTTAGCGTCCTGGGCTTTCGGCGAGCCGCCGCCGACAAATCATTCAAGGCAGCCGGAGGGACATGCTCCTCCGGACGGCGGCGGCAAGGGCGCTTCGGGCGGCAGGCGGCGTCGGCATCGACGTTGCCGAGGCCGGCGCCAGCGGCATCGGCATCGGCATCGCGCCCGCCGGCATCGGTCCCGGCATCGGTCGCTGCCGCATCCGACGGCTCCAGGACCGGCCGGCAAACCGCAACCGCCGGCTCCACAACCACCTACGCCGCAGCCGCCGACACCGCAGTTGCCCCTACCCGCACAGGGGAACATGGTCGCCGACGGACTGTTCACCCAGGCCGGCACGTAATGATGATTCTGGCGCAACCTGGCGCGGTCCGCGCGGCGCCTCAATGATCCCTTCCAAGAATAGCTCAAAATCATCGGGGCGGCGGGTTTCCTCGCCCGGAAGCATTTTCGGACGCTGATTGCACGACTCGGCATCGACCAGCCAAGGCGTGACGATGACCAGCACTTCCTGCTCGGTCGTCCTGGTACGACGTGCTGCGGAAGAGCGCGCCCAGCCCACCGGGCATGTCGCCCAGGCACGGCACCTTGGAGACGGTGGCCTGCACCGCATGCTGGATCAGGCCGCCAATGACAAAGGTTTGGCCCGACTCCAGTTCGACCGTCGTGTTGACGCATGTTGATGGCGCGGCCGGGGACGTTGCTGCTGCCGGCGAGTTGGTCACGCCGGACGCCGCATCCAGGCTGCTGACGGACGGCGAAACCTCCAGGTAGATACGGCCATTGCCCAGCACGATGGGGATGAAGTTCAAGGTGGTGCCGAAGGGAGCGAAGGTAACGCCGGTTCCGCCGAAGCTGCCGGTCATGGGGATGGCCTGCTGGCCGCCGACGAGGAAGCTGGCGGGCCGGCCGCTGAGCGTCACCAGACGCGGCTCGGCCAGCAATTTCGCCAGACCGTTCTGCTTGCAGCGCTTCCAGGAAGTTCTGGAAGCCCGTAAGCGTTGTGGACGAAGCCCAGCAGGAGGTTGGTGGCCGCACCGGGGGTTGCTGTGATGCCGCCGCCGCTGCCGCCCGCGCCGCCTGCGCCGCCGCCGCCGCTGCCGCCGCCGCTAATGCCGCCGAGCGAATACGTTGCCGACGCCGCCGCCAACTGTGCTGCCGATCGT
This sequence comes from uncultured Planctomycetota bacterium, assembly GCA_963835245.1. Classification (GTDB taxonomy): domain Bacteria; phylum Planctomycetota; class Planctomycetia; order Gemmatales; family Gemmataceae; genus JAJPHU01. The sequence goes on along the minus strand of CAWIEZ010000004.1, from coordinate 1,285,040 downwards.
GGTGTTTCCTCTGGCGCCGAGGAAATTAAACGTCAGGTTGCGCAAATCCGTGCGCGACACCTGGGCGATAATCACGTCCAGCTGCACCTGCTGCACGCCGCCGACGCGCATGCCGTCGATGAATTTGAAGCCGACGCTCTGCACCAGGCCGCGGACGATGGGCACGTCCTCGGCGTGCGTCACCGTGCCTGTCAGGATGACCGTGTTGGTTGTTGAGTGGGAATAACCGTGATGTTGGCGGTCGGAATGGCGCGGCGCAGCTGCGTGCGCAGATACTCCACGTCGGCCTGGACGACCACCTCATAGGTTTCCTTGTTGCCGTCGGTGTCCTCCAGCTCGATGCGCGTGACATCGGGCTGCTGGCCGATGACGAGGATAGTCGTCGGATCGCCGGCCAAGGTGCGCAGCGAAATGGCGTTTTCCTTGGGATTGGTGACGGTTTTGATTTTTTGTTTCTTGGACATTTGCAGCTTGACGGTGCCGTTGATGGGCACGATCAAGGCACTGGGCTGCGGAGTTGGATCCTGAGCCGGCGCCAGAGCCGTCCAGGCCATGAAGATGAGGGCGACAATCATGCCCCCCCCAGGAGAGTGCTTTTCGATCGATAATTCGGTGCATCCATTCACCTCGTCGGTAAAGGCGAGCGGGGGTCGGCCGCTCGTCCGGGTCTATCGCAACAACAGGTACAAGTTCTGAGTTCTGAGCAAGAAACAGAATTGTTCGATTCTTTACTCAGAACTCAGAACTCAGAACTCAGAACTTCGATCAGCGGCTCCGTCCGCGCGGACCGTTGCCGTTGCTATCGGGGATCGGAGTGGGCAATGTCTCCGGCCCTCCGGGCGTGGCCGACGGCCGCCGACGCGGCGGAGCGTCGTCCACGCTGTTGTTCAGCGAGCCGTTGGTCCAAACCTTGTCGATCGGGTCCATGGTGAAGACGGCCTTCTGCACGTATTCGCCTTGAACGATGGTCATGGTGTGCGTCTTGAGCGGCGCTTGTTCCGGCGGTTTTTCCGGCGTCTTCTCCATCGTCATGGACGGCGGAGCTTCCTTGGGCAAGGGCGGCAGCTGCGGCACCGGCGGCGCGCTGACCAGCTGCGTCATTTCTTCCTCGCGCATATTCTGGCCATCGTGCGTTGGTTTGCCGAGATCCTCCAATTTCGAGCCGGGCAGACGGATGATTTTGGTATCGTCCGGCGTTCGCAAGCGTCAGACGCAACTCTCCCGTCGCCGCCGCCAGCGATAGCCGCTGCGCTTCTTCGGGCGTGGCCGCCAACGTCACCGTGCTGCCCAACAACGACGTGGTTTGATTGTCGCGGTTGGCCACGGTGTCCACGGCCAACACCAGCATGTTTTGCAGGATGATCTTGGCCATCGACTCGTTGCCGCCGCCGCGCGTCGTGGACACGACATCGACGCGATAACCCGGCAGCACGAAGCCGCCGGCCAACGACTCGGCGTTGACCTTCAAGGCGATGGCCCGCATGCCGGGAGGCAGCTTGGCGATCAGGCCGACCTGCTCCGGATTGACTAGCTTGTCCTCCATCACGTACTCGCCCTCGCTCAGCGCCTGGCTCAGCCGTTGGTCCTTGAGTTTCTGGAAATCCGTCAAACCTTTCTTGGGAGCGAGGCTCTCAGGAACTTCCTTTTCCTCGAAGTATTTTTCCGGATCCTTGATCGAGAACCCAGGCGGGAACTTTGATCTTGGCCACGAGGACTTTGACTTTCGGCTCCTCGGTTTGGGCGTTATTGCGTTCGGCCAGCAGTTTGCTGGTCATGTAGCTGGCCGCTAGGCCGCAGCCGATGGCCACGACCATCAGCATCATCGTCTTCGGTTTCATGATGTGTACCTCAACTGGGGTGGAAGACCGAAGGCCAGGCAGAATGCTCAAATCCTTCCGTCTGCATAAATTCCGCATTCCTCAGGGGACATTCTGCCTTCTCTCGATGCTGCCACCGTTTATTTCGACACCCCACAACGCGAAACTTCAACTTTATCGCTTGTAGCAAGCCTGCCGAGTTTGCCATGTTTAGCCGCGAGCCGTAGGCGAGCGCGTTCGCACTCGCCTTCGGCTCGCGGCTAAACAAGAAGCGGCTAAACGCCGTGCAGGTAAATCAGATAGCTGACAAACCCCAGGCACAGCGGAATCCCATAGGGCAACAAGTGCATCCGCGATTTCCGCTGTCCCGCCTTCTGGGCGGCATTGCCCACGCCGGAACCTAGCAGATCGCCGAGGATTTCGCGGCTGTTGTTCATATTCGTCCTTAACTGGCCGCGCACAACCATCATGCCCAACGCCAACACACCGCCGATGACGGCGGCCAAGCAAAAGGCGGAAACGAGAATCCAGCCGGCCCCCGGATGGACGCCCTCAACGGCGCCGCATGCCGTAAAACGAGCCGACCCAGGCGCCGAAACCCATCTGCATTTTCACGTCGCCGGCGCCCATGCCGCCGATGGCATAGAGCGGAAACAACAGCAAAAATCCCAGCCCGGTCGCCACCAAGCTGGCACCGATCCCTCCGGAGCCGGCAGACTCCAGCAGACCGCAGTTGTGCAACACACCCAGTCCCCAACCACTCAGAATCAAGGGAAGCGTCAACCAATTGGGAACTTTAAGTTTCCAACCGTCGATGACGGCCGCCACGATCATGGCCGCGCACACAAACGCCAACGGCCAATGATTCAGGATAAAGTGCATGAGATGGCATCCTCCTCACGGGTGACAAGGCGACAAGGTACACAAGGCGACAAGGCGGCAAGGGTTTTCACCTTGCCACCTTGCCACCTTGCCACCTTGCCAACTTCGCTTAGCTACCGCCGATTTTGGTACCGACGTAGCTGAAGGTGTTCTTGCGCGTTGCTGCCCAGCGTGGTGATGGCAGTGATGCACACCACGATAATCAGGGCCAACATGACGGCGTACTCGACCGCGGTCGGGCCGTCTTCGTTCTTCAGGAAATTCACCAGACTATGTGCAAACTTACGCATGGGATTCTCCTTTGTGGATGAAGGTTTCCAACTCAAAAAACTTCCCTTCGCCCCTGCCCCTCTCCCCGGCGGGGAGAGGGGTTAGGGCAGAAGGGCCGAAGGCTCAACTACCGCCGATTTTGGTACCGACGTAGCTGAAGGTGTTTTGCGCGTTGCTGCCCAGCGTGGTGATGGCAGTGATGCACACCACGATAATCAGGGCCAACATGACGGCGTACTCGACCGCGGTCGGGCCGTCCTCGTTCTTCAGGAAATTCACCAGACTGTGTGCGAACTTACGCATGTTACTCGCCTTCCTCACAAAAAAACCACGAAGCTACTGAATGACGGGAGGCCGGATACCGCATCCGGTATGTTGCACCCTTCACCGAATGGGTTGCTTAGGAACCGCCGCCGCCGCTGCTAACAGCCGCGTTCAGCGCCACGTTGCTAAACGTGCCGTTCGCGTTACTGCCTAGGGTGGTGATGGCAGTGATGCACACGACGACGATCAGAGCCAACATGACGGCGTACTCGACCGCGGTCGGGCCGTCTTCGTCGCGCAGGAAGCGTACCGCCCTGGCGATCCACTGATTCATAATCTTTCCCCTTTCCCTATTCCGAAGTCACGAAGCCGGTACGAAAACTGGGTGTGCCCCGCCGGCCTCTTCGTCATCGCACGTCTGAGGAAGATCGAGCACCGAGATCGGCGAAAAACGCTGGGCGGCGTTTTCGGATGGTGTGCGAAGTCCCTCATCCTTTCGGCAGTCTGGCGACCCACGAGGGGCCCATGACTTTGCGTCCTCGCCTCGCGGCGAGTTTGCCCGTATCGAGGATGAAGAGGCGATTAGCGAGAATAACCACCGCGGTGCATTCGTTTTCGACTGCCGCCGCGGGCATCCGCCGAACCGCTCGTGCCAAAAACGTAGGTCGTGATACGAGTCCAGTCAAATGGTCGTGACAATTTTCTCGAATTTTCCGTCAGGGTTTAGGGATTAGAGTTTAGTGTTTAGCGACGCTTCGCAGAAGCGTCTGCGGCGACGCTTCTGCGAAGCGTCGCTAAACACTAAACTCTAACGGAGCGTATCATGTCCCTCTGCTGGCGCAATAAGGGATCTTCTTGCATACTGTTGCTGGGCATCCTGGCGCTGGCGGCGCTGCTGCGTTTGGCGGCGATGCCCGCCGAATTTTGGTTCGATGAAGTTTGGTCGTGGGAGTTCGCTCGCGCCGCCGCCTCGCCGTGGCAGATTGTCGCCGGCGCGGACCAACATCACGACAACAATCACAAGCTCAACACGCTGTTTTTGTGGCTCTGTCCCGCCGGTGCGGATTGGTGGTTGTATCGCCTGCATTCGTTCGCGGCGGGGTTGGCGGCCGTGGCGGCGGCGGCGCTGCTGGCACGCCGCCGCGGCTTCGCCGAGGCGGTCTTCGCCGCTCTGCTTTTCGCCAGCAATTACTGGTTGGTGCTTTGCTCCGCCGAGGCGCGCGGTTACGCGCTCGTTGTCTGCTTCGCTCTGCTGGCTCTGTACGCGCTGCAAAGCTATCTGATGGACGGCCGCCGCCGCATGCTCGTACTCTTTTGGCTCAGTGTGATGCTGGGCTTTTCCGCGCACCTGACCTTCTTGCATTGCTATCTCGCCCTGGGCGTGTGGTCGGCGTATCACGGTGCGCGGCGGCTGGCGTCGCCGTGGGCCGAGGTCCGGCAGCTGCTCGCTCTCCATCTAGTTCCGTGTCTGTTCTTTGTCGCGCTGTACGTCGTGGACATTCGCCGCACGCAGCTGGGCGGCGCTCCGCCCATGCCGGCATACCTCGCCGTGAGTCGATTGATTGGCCTGGGATTGGGAGGACCGCCCACCCTGGCGGGCGCGATCGCGCCGATCGTCCTGACCGTACTGGCGCTCGGCTTCGGCCTGCGCTCTGCTGGCGCGGGAAGAGCATCACCTGTGGCTGTTCTTCGCCGCCGCCATCGTCGGTTCGCCGCTGCTGTTTCTGCTCGGCGGGAAGGTTTGTCTCTTCGAGCGCTATATTTTGCTCTCTTTTGTCTTTCTTTTGCTCCTGCTCAGTTACGTCCTTGGTTCGCTGTGGCGAAGTTCGTCTTCGGGCGCTTGGGCCGCCGTTGCCCTCACCATGGCCATCGTCGCGGGAAGCATCGTGCAAATCGTCGCCTTCGAGCGCGGCGGACGCGGCCATTTCCTCGACGCCCTCGCCTACATCGAACACGCATCGCCGAGCGGACAGGTGAGCGTAGTCGGCGATCACGATTTTCGCATCCGCAAGTTGTTTCGTTTCTATGTCCCCTATCTCCGGGCGGGCGAACGGCTCACGTATCACGAACGAGAGGCGCTGCCGGCGCATGGGGGGGACTGGCTATTGGTGCATCGCTTAGACGAGAGCCATCCGCTTCATCCGCGCATGTACGATGCCGACGGCAACGCCTACGAACACGTCCAGGACTTTCCGGCCGCCGCCTTCGGCGGCTGGAGTTGGCACGTCTATCGCAACGAGAGAACATCGTTTAGCCGCGACCCGAAGGGGAGCGCGAACTCCCGCGCTCCCCTTCGGGTCGCGGCTAAACGAACTAACTGACGCTGACGGCGAGGCGGCGCACTTCCTTGGCGCAGACGCCGCGATCGTTTTGACCGATGGCGTACTGCACCCGATCGCCTGTCTTCAGATCGAGAAAATCCACGTCGATCACGTCCTCGTGAAAGAAGAACAAGTTCGGGCCTCCCTGATCCGGAACGATAAAACCGTAACCGTTTTTCAACGTCTGAACCCAGCCGGTCAAGGCAGGCGGCGCCTTCTCGCCAGCGGGGAGAGGAGTTTGAGGAGAAGAGTTCGCCGGCGCCAAGGCGGCGGGACGAGGGATCAAAGGGCTGGAGCCGAACTCCTTGCGCGGCACGAACAAGCCGTTGATGAGTGGATCGCGCAGCCGCGCCCGATCCTCGACGATGGGGTGCATCATGATCGGATAGGTGACTTCGTCGAGCAGCACCTGGGCCGTGCGCGTCTCGCGTTCGTTACCGTTGGCATCGAGGTATCGGAAGTCCCAACCTAACACCATGACGCGCGTGCCGAGCGTGTTCAGCTTCCGCACCAGCGGCAGAAAATCGCCATCGCAGACGACGAGGACGATGACATCGAAACGCTTGTAGATGGCTAGTTCAAAGGCTTCCAGCGCCAACCAAACATCAATGCCTTTCTCGCCCTCGCGTGTCAGCGGCAGGTAGTGCGTGGTCACGCCCTCACGGACAAGAACGTCATCGAAGACGCGCTCTTTGTAGAGTAGATCGCGGTCCTCGGCGTCGGCGGCGCGCAGCCGGCCGCGGAAATAATGGGCATCGACGATTTGACAATAGCGTGGGTCGGTTTTCTCGCAGTCGGCGACCTGCTGGCGAACAAAGGCGTGCAGTCCGCCGATGCTGATACGCGCGCGGCGTTCGTGGTGATAGTGGTAATAGTTGCTGACGTGAAAAAAGAAATTGCCGTCATAGAAAATGCCAACGCGCGTCAATTTGCCGTCCATCGCGGCCATCTTGCTCTCCTAAATAGTTGTCGTGTCATGGCTAATCCGTGAAGAAACCATCTCCGGCAATTTATCGCGGAGGCGGCATGCTGTCACGGGTAAAATGAACCGATCAGGCGAGACGGAGGAAGCGCTTGCTGCGCAGGGCGAGATAGGCGAGCAGCAGAGCCGGCGTCATCCAGAGGAAGGCGAAGTATTCGACGGCGCGGGCCAGTTGCGCCGCGGCCACGCCGTTGAATGCCAGGTAGACGACCAGCGGCCAGCAGCTGCGGGAAGCGCCGTCCCTGACGGCGGATGTCGGCGGCGACCTGCAGAAACGGCACCAGCAGCAACACCAGATCGAACAGCCAAGCGCCGTAGGCGGCGGTCAACAAGGACACGAGCAGCAACATCGGCAAACGCTCGCTCCAATCCCAGTCTTGGCGATGACGCCGCCAGTAAAACGCCAACCACAGCAGTCCGGGGACCAGGGCGAGAAATTGCAGGCGAAACTGATCTTCGCCCAGAAGCAGGCGTAGCGCCATGCCCAAAGTCGGCGAGCGATACTGCGCCGGCGGCTGGTTGCTGAACGTATACCAGTATTGCCCCAGCACCGCCGGATTGCACAGCAGAGCCACGCCGATGGCGGCCAAACCGGCCAGCACGCCGCCGGCAAATACGGCCCAACGGCGGCGTTCGATCATCCAAAGCAGTAAAGCGATCCAAAACAGATACGATAAGTGCGGTTTGATGGCCAGCAGGACAGATGCCGCGCCGGCCAGACCTTCTCGTCCCTGCTTCAGACAGATGAGGAACAGCACGGCGCCCAGCAGCATCAGCGGCGTGATCTGCCCGCCTTCAAGACAACAGAGTCGGCAGGAAGGTGAAGGCGAGCAACCAGGCGATCCAGCGCTGCGCCAAGGGACCGCCGTACAGCCGCCATAAGGCATCGCCGCACCAGGCGACGACGACAGCAGCAGGGCCAGCCAGAGCAAGTGGGCGGTGCGGCAGTCGAGCAATCCCAGCGGCATCACCAACGGCAGCGTCCACGGCGGATTCCACATCAAAATACCTTCACTGGTGCGGCCGGCGTCGTGTTCCAGCTGCTCGATGCGATCGGGATCGTAGGGATTTTCGCCGCCGACGATCAGCCGACCGGCGGCCCAGTATTCGACGAAATCGTGCAGCGGTAACGCTATCGAGCCGCCCAGCTGTATCACGAAGATCAACAACGCGACGGCCAGCACGACAACGAGTAACCCAACGCGCAGCGAAGAATGGATCACGGGAATGTTCCTCGTTTAGCTGTGCCCCACCGGCGAACCGGCAGCGTTAGCTGCCGGGTGGGAGCCCTAACCCGGCAGCTAACACTGCCGGTTCGCCCGGTCGCGGCTAAACGAAGTATAGGTCACATCTCACGACGCTCCGAATTGCAATTGAAGGCGTCCCAACCGCTCCACCGTCTCCCTCATCAGCGCGTCCTCCTCCGCCTCATTTTTGGCCAGATACGTCACCGAGAAACGCAGATACGCCCCCGCATCGTCCCAGGGCACGCAGCACACCGATTGCTCGGCGATGAGAAACTGCGACGCTTCTTCGGCGTTGGCAAATGACCGTCCGGCACAAGCCTTCGGCGCCGGGACGTAGAGGAAATAGGTTCCGCTCGGCATCTTCGCTTGGAAACCGACTTGTTGCAGAGCGGCGACGAGCTTTTGCCCAGACGGCGACGATATTTCTCGCGCACGCCGTCGGCGATCTCCGCATGCTCCAGCGCCACCCGCGCCGCCTGCTGGATGGCCATGAACTGGCCGGAATCGCAGTTGTCTTTCACGTCGGCGAACGCCTGCACGATCTTGGCATGGCCGGCGACGAACCCCATGCGCCAGCCGATCATGTTGAAGCCCTTTCGACAGTCGAATGGATTTCGACGCCGACCTCCTTCGCGCCGTCCACCTGCAAGAAACTCAACGGCGGACCATCGTAGCTGAGCAGGATGTGTGGCGGCGTCCTGCACGACGACGATTTGATTGGTGTGAGCGAAATCGATGACGCGGCGATAGAAGTCGCGCGTTGCCGTGGCGCCCGTCGGACTGTTGGGATAGTTGAGAACCAGCAGTTTGGCGCGGCGGCGGATGTCGGCGGGGATGGACGCCAAGTCGGGATAGAAGCCGTTTTCCTGGCGCAGCGGCAAGTTGTAGACCTCGCCGCCGTAGTAGGCGGTGTGCGTGCCGGCGACGGGGTAGCCGGGCACGGTCATCAGCGTGACATCGCCGGGATTGATGAAGACGGCCGGCATCATGGCCAGGGCCGGCTTCGAGCCGATGGCGTGGTTGATCTCCGTGGCCGGATCGAGCGCGACGCCGAAGACTTTCTTCATGAAGCCGGCCGCCGCTTCCTTGAAGGCGGCGATGCCGTTGTCGGCGTAGCCGCGATTTTCCAGCTTGTCCACCTCGACCTTGAGCGCATCGCGCACCAGCGGATCGGCCATGTCGTCGTTTTCGCCGATGCCGAAGTCGAGCAGTTGGCGTTCGGGATGTGCGGCCAGGGCGGCACGCTTGGCGCGTTTGATTTTCTCGAATTTGTAGATTTTGCTGCCCTTGCCGTAGCCGGCGCCGCCGATGCGGTCGGCGAAGAGCGATTGAAACCAAGGATCGGACATCGTGGCAAAGCCTCTCAGGGACAGATCGAATCAGCGATGGGGATAGTTTATCAGAAGAGGATACGCTTAGCGACGCTCCCGCCAAGCCGCGATGGTGAGAGAGCGGTTTCGCGCTCGCCTCGTCGCGCTGCTGCGGAAGCGCCTCGCTCGCACCGTACAATTCGTCCCCAATTCTGCCCAGTCGTGACGCCGCATTCTAGTTGCCCGCGCGGGAGCAATTGTGCTAGACTGGTCTAATCAAACTAGCCTAAAACGGGAGGGGAGGCATGACGACGGTTGGTTCCTATGAAGCGAAAACCCATTTGCCCCAGCTGCTCGACCGGGTATCGCGCGGCGAGAAAATCCTGATCACCCGGCATGGCCAGGCCGTTGCCATGCTGGTGCCCCCGGTGATCGAGAGGAAGCCCGGTGTGCGGCATGTAGTCGGCAAGATGCGGGAACTGCGCAAGGGCGTCACCCTGGGGCCGAATCTCACTATCCGTCAGTTGATTGATGAAGGCCGCCGGTTCTAGGATGAACCGGATCACGGAAGCGAAGGTCGCCCAATTCCTCACCTTGTTGCAATCCCTGCCGATCTCGGTGGACGACGAAACGGCCCTCCGGGCCTGGCCGGACACGCTGCCGCTGGCACAGCTTCACGATCTTACTGTTTATGATGCCGCCTACCTGGAACTGGCTGTCCGCCTCGGCCTGCCGCTGGCATCGCTCGATACGCAACTGAAAGAAGCGGCCGCGGCGGTCGGTGTGCCGGAGTACGAACCTTGAAGGAATGGCCGGCATCCCCTTGGCCCGCCGGATTTCCGGCAACGCCTTACCACCGGAACATTTCGGCCCTCGTTTCGGGGAGTTGGGGCCGAACCCTCCGGAGCCTGGCAGCCCCGCATGAAATCGCCCTGGCACCGGCAGCCAGCAGTACAGACCACCTTTCCTGAAGACTGAAGGGACAGTTAGTCCTTCAGTCACCGGCAGCCATTTCGCGGTACAGAATCCGGTACAGAAACCCCGACTGACCGAAGGTCTCCCGATTGGAGAGAGGGAGACCTTCGGTCAGACCCAGGGCGGGGTCTCCTGACCCCGCCCCAAAAGGGTAAGTTCGTGATTTAAGAAAACATCCCCAATTTACTAGACCAGTGTTTTCTTCGCTCAAGACGCCTGCTGACCTTGCGCGAAGCCCCCCTGAGCGGTAAAATGAAAGGACGATGGGCGTTTGGATAGGCAACGACGAACTTTTCGGAGGCAGTAGCAGTGCGTGAGATGAAGAGATACTCTGGCTGGTCTGTTCGCCACCCGTGGTACGTTCGGAAGATGCCAGAGGCTTTGAGCGACCTGATCGTCGAATGGAGCTTCGAGGCAAACTTTGAACCGCCAGACTTCTTCCCGTCGAAGGAGGAAGCGATCCAGAAGTTGCAGAGCTATCTGACGGAGCAGCGCGATCAGACGATCCGAGACCTCGACTTCTTGTCGAAGCCGTACATCTCGCCTAACGGGATCTTGCACATGGATCGGCCTGATTTGTTGGAGCAGTGGCGAGCGGAGTGCCGGGAGAGTCTGAAGATCGCCGAGAAAGGTCTGGAACTCTGCGTCGGACACTGATCGTGCGCCGAGGTAACACCATGTCTCTCCATGACCTATTTCGGATCGAGAGGAACGACTCAGTAGATGGCAGGAAGAATGAGGAAAAAGTGGGAAAGTGAACCAACAAGAAAGGAGACCCTGTGCCTACTCAAAACATCGACTTGATGCCCGTCTTCTACGGCGCAACTATTCGGTCGTGGATCGCTCGCAAACTGGAACTGGAGCTACCTAACACCGAAATCAAGCTCACAGGAAAACAGATCGAGTTGTGGTCCGGGCGATTGATTGCTGCTATGGAGCAAGAATGGGCGAAGATCAAATCCGAGTTGAAATGAACTATGCCCCGATGTGAAAGAACATATTGTTTCTCTCACATCGGGGCCCGATTGTCTAACGGAAAAAGGGACATCGTAGATTTCTTTATGTGAGAAAATACGTTGTCCCCTTTCCCGCGTCCCGCCGGCACACGCTCGCCCTTGGCGTTCAAAAAGACGGCTGGGGTATCCATGCCCGCATTATACCAATCTTCTTGCTCAAAGCATTCTCTTGTACCTGCGGACAACCGAAAGCAGTGAGGTGTTCGTCAGGTTGCAAAATGATCCAACTGATGATCCGCCGACTTGTTCGGCGAGGGAGGTATTTGGACAGTGAACCGTTTCATCGCGGAGCGACTTGTAGGCATCCACGGGATGCTTATGTCAGCTTACCATGCCGGCACGCCGATGTCCTCGTCTTCCAAGGGCACTGAGCGAGAAGCTTTTATTCGCGGCTTTCTCTCTCAAGTCCTCACCCCGCAGTTCCGCTTTGGGAGTGGGGACGCGATAGACCAGGAAGGTCGCAGGAGTGGCCAGCTGGACGTGGTCGTAGAGTACCCCTTCGTCCCAAGTCTGCCGATCGTGGGTGAGATGAAGCCAAGGCTTTATCTCGCCGAAGGCATCGCCGCTGTTGTCGAGGTGAAGTCCGATCTTTCCAGTCAATGGGGAGAGGTCGAAAGCACGGTGTCTCGATTGTCACCGTTGAGGAGGAAGTATGGGTCGGGGATGATTACTGGGCAGCAGGCAACGCCTCATATTCCCTTCTTCGCGGTCGGGTACACCGGATGGAAGACTCTTGACCCACTGCTGGGTCGCCTGTGTCCCGGCAAAGTCGAAGGTATCTTGGTCATCGACACGAAACTATTCGCCTGCACCAACATGTTTTTTGGGGGTACATGTCAAGGTCCGGGATCGCTTTGGATGTTCATCGCTTGCTTGCACCAGGCAGCCAGCATGGGCGGTACTACAGCTTTGTCGGTTCCGAGCCAGTATATGTTCTCCCAGCCCTGATAGACTAAGCTTTGCTATGGTGAGAACCACGGCACCGCCGCCGGGGAATCGAGCCGGCTAGTCAGGCGCCGTGGGAGGGAATCATTTCTTTCGCTTGGGTTTCGCCGAGGGCGCCCCCTTCGGCGTCTGGGCAGGGCCTTCGCCCTCGGCATCCTTCCTTGGCCGCCCGCGCGGCCGGGTCGGCTCAGCGCCCGGCATCTCGCTTTGGAACGCTTCGCATGAAATGCCGAGGGCGCGGGCCAACGCTTGCACCGTGGCCCATGCCGGCTCGCGTTGGCCGCGCTCCAGCTTGACGACGCATTGCGGATGCAAGCCAGCTCGCTCGGCGAGTTCGTGCAACGTCAGTTTCGCCACCGCCCGAACGGAAAAAGGGACATCGTAGATTTCTTTATGTGAGAAAGTACGTTGTCCCCTTTCCCGCACGCCGGACTGGTGATTTGATAAGCGGTCCCGCGCAGACGAGGGAAGAGGGCTTCCAATCGTTCCATTAGCGGTATCCGTGTTCCTTGGCCCAGCGCAGCCAAGCATCGGTCATTTTGACGATGTCGCCACGATCCGCGTCCGACACGGGATCCTCTCCGGTAATTTCGGGCAGCGCCCATACCCACAATCGCGGCTGCTGCTCCAGATCGCCGAGCATGAAAGGGACGACAGCCGTGCCCATGCGGATGATCTCCCGAAAGGCAGGGTGGCCGATGATCTTGCTGCTGGAAGAGAGATGCCCCGTTTCCGCTCGCCAAAGTGCTTCCAGCCGCCGGAAGCGTTGTTCCATTGTCTCCGTAGACGCCGGCGTCACTGGGGTGGGTGTTGTCGCCATTCGTATACCTCTGTTTGAGACCGACGGCTGATTCTCTCCTGCCATTTTACGGCGGCAACAGCTGCCGAGCAAAGGGGAAATCAAAGCTGGCGCTTAAGGACGCAATTGCTGGGTTCTTCGCGCTGTGTTACGCTGATATTCCCTGAATGAGTGCGAGTTGGAAAAGAAAAAGAGTCGAAAAGAAAAAGAAAAGAAAAAGGGTCAAGACTCGAAAAGAGAAAGGGTCGGGACTCGTAGATCTCGTCGCCTCGGACTCCGGCAGGCGCGGCGAGCAGCCCATTCAGAAATCGTGGCAAGCCTTCTTGGGACGAACGGCCGGCGTCAGGTGGCTGGTACAAACCCCACCAGCCACCTGACACCGACCGTTCGCCATTATTATTTCTTTGCCGCCGTGGCTGGTTGAGCGTCCGGCGGCAGCAGCGATTTGAGCAACTGCCCGTTCGTGCCGTTGTAGACGCGGACGATGCCTTCCTGTCCGCCGGCGGCGACGAGAGCGCCGTCCGGGCTGACGCTCAGAGCATAGAGGAAATCGGTGCTGCCGCCGAAATTGCGCGTGTTGCCGCCGTTGATGTTCCAGAAGCGCACCGTCTGATCGCCGCTGCACGTGGCGAACTGATCGGTCTTGCCGATGAACAGCAGGCGCGTGACCTGCTTGCCGTGGCCGTTGATGGTGCGGAGCCTGCTCGCCCTTGTCGAAGTCCCAGATTTTGATGACGTTATCGGCGCCGGCGGAGGCCAGCAACTTGCCGTCCGCCTTCCAACCGACGCCGAGGACGTGGTGCGTGTGGCCCTCGAACGATTTGAGGAACTTGCCGCTGGGAACCTCGAACGTCTTGACGAACTTGTCGGCGGCGCAGGTGGCCAGCTTCTTGTCGTCGGGGCTGAAACTGACGCCGAACACCGTATCGCTGTGGCCGTTCTTGATGTCGACAACCAATTTGCCACTGGCGACGTCGAAAATCTTGATCTCGCCGTCGGCGGTCGGCGCTCCGCCGCCGGTGGCCAGCAGTTTGCCGTCGTGCGAGAAATCCAGAGCCACGACGCGATCGGCGAAGCCGGTCAGCCGCTGGCGGATGGTGCCCTTGTCCGCGTCCCACAGAACGACTTCCTGGAACGCGCCGGAAGCCAGCGTTTTGCCGTCGGGACTGTAGGCCAGCGATTCGACGATGGACAGATGAGCGGCCTTGATCGGCTTCTTGTCCGGCGTCGTCAATTGCGGATCGATCAGCGTGCGCAGGTGCTTGCCGGAGGCGGCTTCGTAGATGTGGATCTGATTGCCGCGCGAGGCGGCGACTTCCTTCTTATCGGGACGAATGGCGACGCCGAGCACCGGATGGACGTTGGCCGGCGGCCCGCTGACGATGACCTTCGGCCGTTCGCGCCGCATCGCCGGCGCTTTGGCGCCCTGGTCGATCCACAGTTTGAGAAGGGCCAGTTCCTCCGGCGTCAGCGGTTCCTCGCCCTTGGGCGGCATGAACGGCTTCTCGCGTCTTGCCAGCCAGCTTGACGAGCAGGCTATCGGCGGACTTGCCCGGCACGATCGGCACGCCGCGCTTGCCGCCCTTCATCAGCGCCTCGTAGCTGCCCATGTCGAGCTTGCCTTCCTTGATGTTGTCGCTGTGGCAGACGGCGCACTTGTTGACCAGGATCGGCTCGATGTCCTTGTCGTAAAGCACCGGCGCGGTGCGTTCGAGCTTGACGACGGCGATCGGCTGCACCGGCTTGGATTTCTTTTCCTGGGCGTTCGCCAGCACCGGCAGCACGGCGAGGAGGGCGAGAGACAAGCAGCAAGCGCATGCGGATATCTCCTGTTCGTTTCGCGCTAACGATAAACTCGCGGCGAAACGGGTCGTTACTTCACCACATTGACGTTCAACTTCACTTCGTGCGTCGTCGCGTGGCCCTTGGTACATGGCCGTGGCCCGGACGATCAGGTTGGCCAGATTGACCGGCTTGGTCGCCGGCCTTGACGACCAGCTTCGCCTCGTTCTTGCCGGCGGGAATGATCGTGTCGGCGATCGTGGCTCCCTTGGCTTCGGGCGGCAACACCACCTGCACCTTAAACTCGCCGTCGTAGCCGTACTGCCGCTTGACGCGCACCACGAACTTCCGCTTCCTTGCTCAATTTCACCGTGACGTTCGGCGTCGGAGAGAGCTCAGATTCGGCCAGCGATTTCGGCAGGATGGTCAGCGTCACCGGCAGCGGACGGCAGGACGACGTTGGTGTTCGGCTTCTGCTTGGCCATCGGATCTTTGTTGTAGGGCATCTGCGTCTGCGTGCGCAGGACGAGGGTGTAGTTGCCCGGCTGCACGTTGGCCGGCACGTTGATGGGCAGCGTGCCGTCCGTGGCGTTGGCGGCGATGGTGATCGGCTGATTGTTGTTGAGCGTCAATCCCCGCGGCAGCTCGGTCGGAATCGGCTTGCACGGTCAGCGGCGTCTTGAAGTCCGGCGAAAGCCGCGTCAGCTTCAGCTTTGAGCGTGCCCTTTTCGCCCTGCACCAGGGCCGGCTTGTCGAGGCTGACGGCGAGGCTCCAGGCGCGCCGGGCCGCACGGCCAGCATGAGATTGCGATCGACGCGGCTGATGGTGGGGAATGTTCTGGCCCGGCGGCATCGGCCAAACGATGCTGGCCGAGCGCGCCGGGCGCACCACTTGTTTGCCCCTGGATCGTGGCCGTGCCGACGATCTTGATCTCGCCGGTCCAGACGGCGGCGCCGTTGGCGGCGGACACGACCAGGCTGCGACTCGCGCAGATCGCCGCCGATCGTCTGCGGTGCGGCCGTCACGCCCGGCGGCAATCCCTTCGATGCGCAGAGCGATGTCGCCGACGAAGCCGTCTTGGCGGATGGCGAAAATCGTGAACGTCTTGCTGGCCGCCGGCCAGGACGGTCGTGCCAGCGGGCCGATGCTCGTCCCCGGCCAGGGCGACGAGATGGAAGTCCGGCTGCGGCGGCGTAATGCGGACGCGATAGAAGTGCCGCGGCTCCGCCAGCGTGTCCGCCAAGCCGGCTGCTCACCATCAGCTGATATTTGCCGTCGGCCGGCGCCACGAAGCGATACGTCTGCGGATCTTCGCTGCGCGCGTAGAATTTGACGACTCAGAATATCCTGATTATCGTCCGATTCCTTCAGATCGCTTCTTGTCGTTCTTGAGCATGAAATACATGTAGGTCGGCGCGCCGAGGCGGTCGCTGAGGATGTCGATGTTGTACGTGTCGCCCTTCTTGGCCGCGAACGAGTACCAATCGCGGTCGCGCAGCTTCTCGACGTGGCCGGCGATCTCGCAGGGCACGGCAACTTCCTGGGCCGTTTCCGGCGTCTCGTTGTTGCCGTTGTCGAGTGACGACCGGAGCGCGAGCCAGGCCGAGGAAGAACGGGTTGGACGAGCCGCTGTCATTGCGCAGGCGGTACTCGAAGCCGTCGATGTCCCGCCATCTTCGGCGTCACCAGGCCGCGTGAACGCCAGGCGCTGGCCGGCGTCGCTGGGCGCGGCGACGTTGACGGTGATTTTCTCCAGCACGCAGCCGCCGGCCACCGCCGACGGATCGAGCTTGCCGCCCGGCAGATTGCGGCCATAGACGGTCACGTTCGTCGTCTTGCCGGCTTCGACGGCGCAGGGAAAGATCGCATCGATCCACGGCGCCGTGCTGATGCTGAGACGATAGAAATGCTCGGCACGTGCCCTCCGTGTGCGTGAAGTGGAACAGGCGAACGTAATAATCGCCGTCGTCGGGCAGGGTGCAATCGGTGACGGCATCGGTGTCGTTGTAATCGCGGCCGGACGCCAGTTGCTTGCCCTTGCTGTCGTACACCTCCAGGCCGGCATGAAAGCGGCTGTCGATGCTGGAGGCCAGGCAGCTGAACACGACGCGCTGGCCCTTTTTGCCGGCGAAGACGTAGTAATCGACATCGGCGGGATTGGCCATCGAGCCGTTGACGGTCGAATTCAATTCGACGCGCTGGGCCTGCTCCACGTCGTTGTTCGGCTCCTTTTCCAGCACTTCGTTGAGATCGCCGGCCACGAAGGCGCGCGGATTGCTGACGCCCCATTTGTTGACGAAACGCACGTCATGGATGCCGAGCGGCACGTCGGCGGCGAGCGTCACCTTGAAGCGGCTGACGACCGGCTTGCCCATGCCATACCGCGTCTCCGTTTCTGTTTCGGATCGGGCTGGGGCTGCCGGCGGCTCCGGCGCGGCGAGCGGTTCGGCCTTGATGCCGGGATGGCTGAACAGCAGTTGTTCGGGTTCTTCCAGATCGGTGCCGGTGAACGTGACCTCGACGCTGGAGCCGACCTTGCCTCCCGGCGGCATGACGGTCATCAACCGCGGCGCGGGCAAGTTGGAGCCGAGCTGCGGCTGAGCCTAGGCGGGAGCCGACGAGCAGCAGGCCGGCGCCGGCCAACAACAGGGCAAGGGCGCGGCGAACCGCGGGCACGGAAGAAAAGTGCATCAACATCGCGGGTCACTCCTGAAAATCCGGATTCCTGAAAGCAGTCGGTCGGCAGGGCGCGATGGCGGGGGCAACACAATCAAGCGGTAAGCCAGGGTTCATTGGCAAAGGTGGGAGCCGGGGAACCTGATCATTTCTATCCAGCATCGTAATCGCCCGCGCTGCGGAGGTCAAGGAAGTTCCCGAAAAGTCAGGCAGTCGCGGAAAAATTCACTGGTTCGTGCTGCTGCGGGCCGAGGTGAGCCGCGATCTCATTGTGCCGGATTGATCTTGCTTCGTCCGGCACCCAGTGCGCTATCAAACTGATCGAGGTATGCGAGGAAGAGACGCAATGCTCTCATCTCATCGCCATCTCCGATGGTACGCAGATAGCCGAAGTTATGATTACATACCCTGCAAAGGATGCCGCGAACATTCTTCCTGGTTCCGGCTGGATCGTGATCGATGTGCCGGTTGCGGCAACCTTTGAGTGGGCTGCTACAGATCTCGCAGCAGTTGCCGATGCGATTCAGGCGGGCTGCGAAGGTTTCGGTGGTGTAGCCATACCGCCCGATGTGGCTCCGATGCCGGTATCGCTTGTTCTGCTCGGCGGTACGGGTAAGGTACTTCGCTCGCTGCCTAGCCTGGATCTGCTGGCGCTTTGCAG
Source organism: uncultured Planctomycetota bacterium (assembly GCA_963835245.1). GTDB lineage: Bacteria > Planctomycetota > Planctomycetia > Gemmatales > Gemmataceae > JAJPHU01. The sequence continues at coordinate 1,267,092 of CAWIEZ010000004.1, read as the reverse complement.
GTTCTTGGACGTTTCGTTGGTAGCGCTCACGTGCCGCCCGGTTAGCGCAATCCCTGCACTGACTGGCTCGGCCGAATTTGCCGAGTTCGTTGGGCCAGAACGCATCCAGTGGCTTGGACTGTTTGCAGCGTGTGCAGATTTTCTCAGCAGCCATCTTGCTTCTCCTTCTTCGATGCTCGATAGCGTTCGAGGTAACAGACGTAACGCATTACGCCTGGCCGATCATCGCCGAGGCGGCCCAGAAGGCTATTGCAGCGGTTGCAAAGTAAACCGCGCACGATCCGCTCGCCATCACGTAGGATGTGGTCTACGCAAAGTTGGCCGATCAAACCCTTCCAAGTGTGTTCACTGGCGTGCAGTTTACACACTTGGCAGCGGTAGTTACACCTCTCGTAGAGGGCTGACAATTCCTCGCTAGTAAGACCATAGCGACTGAGCAAGGCGCGCAATCTTGCCGCCTTCTTTTTCTCGGGGCTGAGGTTGCGTTGCCACTCCGCCTGGCGGCGCTTTCGCTGCTCATGCTTACCGGGGTGATCCTTGTAGTATTGTTGATGGTATTCGGGCATGCACGAGCGGCAGTAGGCTTGCAGGCCATCGAGTGTACGTCTGTGCCGGATGAAAGCCGAACGCGGCAACATACTTCCGCACTTGGAACACTTCTTTTCGTTCCTGATGCGGATGTGATCGCGCTCGCTCTCGCGCTCCTGCTGGCGGGCGATGACTTTAGGTTTTTCTGTTCGGTCGTACCAGTTCTTGGCGTACTGAGCCATACACTGCCGGCAGTAGAATGCCCAGCCGTCTGGCCGATCGCTGTTTCGGTGGAACTGCTCCACGGGCAACACCGTCTCACAACAGGGACAATACTTGCTCAAGACGCACTCCTTTGGCTGCATTTTGCAGAATAGATCTGTATGGCATCCTAAGCGGAAGAGGGGAACATCATACACTTGCTCCCTATCGGAGTGTAAATGTACGATATTCCATTTTCAACTCTTTCCCGCGCCCAACTCGCGCACGCCCTTTCAGGCAATCCCCAGCGCTGCCTTCAAGCAATCGTCCAATTTGATGAGCGCTTCCGCGGATAACTGGCCGATTTTCTCCTGGAGTCGGTCCTCGCTCATCAATGCCAACAGGGTGCAGCAAACCACGCAGTCGCGGTCCAGGCCAGCCGCCTTGGCCTCGGGGCTTGAGGCTTCGATCAACAAGCAGGCCGGATCGTCTTTTTCGTCAAGGTTGGTTGTTATTTGAGCCACAACGGCGTGGCGCAGACGTTGGTTGTAGACATCGGCCTGCACGACGACCACCGGCCGTTTCTTGCCGCGGCCGCCGGAAGCGTGAGGGAAGCGGGCCTTCAGGACATCGCCGCGTTGGATGTTCATGAGTCGTCGGGTTCATCGAGTCCATCGCCGGCGAGAAGATCCGCGGTTTCCGCCGCCAGCAAGTCCATTTCCTCGGCCGTCCACGGACTGAAATCGATCTCTTCGCCCCGTTCGTACACGTCCTGGCGCAGCAGCACACAGGCGGTGCCGCCGACGTTCACCTGGATCGCTTGGCCGCAGTGAATAGCTCGTTCTTGTTCAGCCGTTAATTTCACGATCCGCCCTTTCTTGGTTCAGGCTTCCGCGCTATCGCATTCATGGGATTGTCTCTATCTCCTCAGTCTAACGACACGCGATGGCGCTCGGAAGTTCAAATCGTTACGCGAACGACCGAGTTTAGAATGCGGCCTCACTTCGCCGGGATGTAATTCAGCGTGTAATACGCCTCCTTGTGCAGCAGCGGCGGTCCTTGCGCCGAACGCACGCCCGCCGCTGATAACTCGTGAATGTGCCCCTCCTGCAATTTGCTGACGTACAGCCGCACCCTTTTGCCATCGGAGCCGACTTCGACGCGCTCGATCGTCGGCGCGGTGTGATCCACTTCCGGGCTGCCGTATTCGGCGCGATAAATGTAGGTGTATGTCTTCATCTGATACGATTTCGGATCACCGGCCGTCTTCGCATCGACCGGCTGCGTAAACGTCAACTCGAAGCCGTCCGGCTTGGCGTGCATTTCGTGTATCTCAAAAGGTGTTTTTCCCGTCCACACCAGGCGTTCCAGAGCGAACGGCTTCGGGCCGCGCGAACCCCAGCCGCGATTGGTGCCGCCGACGATCAGCGAACCGTCCGGCGCGAAGCGAATTGGTACGTTGCCGGAGCCGAAACCTTGACGGAACGGGAAGCATGCTCCTTGATAGCGGCCGTTGACCTTCTCCAGATAAACGCGCATCACCGTGCTGTGCGTCTGATCGGCGACGAAGAGTTGCTTAGCAAAAGGGCCGAATTTGCCGCCGGATAGATCGCAGTCGATGCCGCTGGCGGACTGGCCCATCTTGCCGTAGGGGAAAAGGATGGCCGCGGGCACATACTGCGGAATGCGCTTGGCTTCGGTCAGAAAACGGCTTTTGTCTTTCGGCCGCGCGGAGCCGGTCCCATGTTTTTCGCCAGAGAATACCATTTGAAGCTGGCGGGATGGCCCATGAAGCCGCCGGGCAGCAGATGCTTGAGGCCGCAAGTGCCGTTCCACGGACCTTGATTGTCGGTGTAGAACATGTCGCCGTCGGCGTTCATGGCGATGCCGCCCGGCGAACGAATGCCGCTGCACGTCGGGATCATTTTGCCATCCGGCGTGATGCGCAGACACCAACCGCGAAACTTGCTTTCGCTGGTGAACGAACCCGTCAGGCACAGCACCACCCAGAGATTGCCCTCTTTGTCGAAGCGCGAACCGAAAGCGTATTCGTGATAATCGCCGCTGATGCCCCAGTCGTCGTTGACGACCTCGAAGACATCGGCCTTGCCGTCCTTGTCGCTGTCCTTGATGCGCGACACATCGCAGCGCTGCGTGACGTACAAGAAATCGCCCTTGGCGGCGAGGCCGAGAATTTCGTGCAGACCGCGTGCGTAGAGGCGAGAATTTCGCCTTTTTGGGATCGTTTTCGAGTGGATTTTGCACCATCCAGATTTCGCCGCGGCGCGTGGCGGCGGCCAAGCGGCCGTCGGGCATGAACTCCAAAGCGCCGATTTCCAGCACTTCGTCCTTGGGCAAATGGTAGCGGAGGATCTTGTAATAGTCGTCCTCCGTCGGCGGTTTATCGGCGGAGTGCAACGGCGTAGCCGCAAAAAGCATGCAGAAGAAAACGAGGGAGGTTCGTTTCATGATGATCTCGTCGAGAAATACGAATCGTTCACCATCCCCGTTTAGCCGCGACCCGCAGGGGAGCGCGTTGCGCTCGCCTACGGCTCGCGGCTAAACGAGAATCACCACACAAATTCTTGCACGATGCGGGCCTTGCCATCCTGGAAGCGCACCGGGATCAGCAGTTCTATCTTGCCACCGCTCTTGCGAATCTTCGCCGCGGCGCCGGCGTCGATTTTCAGCGTCCATTCGCCGTTGATGCGATAGCTCCCTTGGGCGGAGGCGGGTTCGATCTTGTCGGCGGCTGTCGCCCGAAACCAGAAATTGCTCACGGGTTTTTCGGTCGTCAGCGTCAGCACGCGGCGGATGGAGGGACTGCCTTTTCCGGCCACGGCGTTGGGGAAATCCTCGATGCGTACGCCGCGACAAGAGTAGAAGAAGGTCGGTCGGCCGTCCGCTGTGGTGCGGTAGCCGCGGAACTGGTAGCCGAGTTCCTTCGCCGACTTGCTCGGCCAGGCTTCGTCGTCTTTGGCCAGTACGGCGAAGGCGACGCCGGCCGGTAACGGCACGACGTTTTCGCCCATCGGCGGCTCGAAGCCGTCGCCGCGATCGTTCCAATGCCGCGCCGCGTCGATGAATTCGCCCTGCCAGAGCAGTGCCAGACGCAAATCGTTGGCGTCGAAGGCCAGGTTCGCCTTCTCCGGATAGCCGACGCCGATGGCCCGCGTTCCCGATCCTTCGATGAAATTGCGATAAATAATCGCTTCTTTGTCCGGAATGAGCGGGATAGAGTCTCTACGGAGTCCCGCCGGCAGGGCGGCTTTGCCGCCGTCTTGCAGATAGACCCAGATAGCCTCGATCTGCTTGAGCGGTCGAGCCGCCGAGAACGTCCGGTAGGACGGTGATGCCGTTGCTCCAGGCGGTCGGCATGCGCGTGCCGGGCCGCAGCTTTTGCGGATCGAGCAGATAGCGATAGAACCAGTCGCGTTGCAGACGGCGCGGCATGAGTAGCATGTCGATGCCCTGCACGCCTTCGGCTTTGTGGCCGGCGAACGTATGGCACTTGATGCAGCCCAGCGAGTCTCCGCCGCACATCTTGCGGGCCGCCGATTTGACGCGCGACATCGTTTCGGTGAACGCTCACCTTGGCGACCGGCTCGACTTTCCCCTTGTCCGCCGTCTCGAACGCCTCGGCCAATCCGGGTACGTTACTCTCGCCGAAGCGCGGCATGCGCGTGTGCATGTACGGCCGATCGTGCGCTCCCTCGTTGAGAATGTGCTTGACGTAATCGCGCCGCAGCTTGGCGCCGACGCCGGTGAGCGCCGGAGGAATGCGGCCCTCTTCACCCATCTCCGGCTGCGTCGTGGTAAAGAGGACGCTGATGCCCTCCTCAACGCCGCCAATCTTGTCGCGCTGATGGCAGGCGTAGCAGTTGAATGTCGTCAGAGTGCGGGCGATGACATCTTCGGCAGTGGGTTTCGCCGCCGCCGCTGGTGAGTGGATCGCTGCCGCGAGGGCGTTGCGCTGGACGGCGTTGAGTGAATAGTTCGGCAGCCCCTTCGCCGGCGCCGCCATCAGACAGCCTCCTTCGACATGGAGCTTGTTCAGAGGAGATGCCTTCAAATGCGACGCGATGGCTTTGTCGCCGGCATTCATTTGATGGCAATTGGCGCAGCCGACGGAGGCGAACAACTCCCGCCCCTTCTCGATCAACTCCGGCTTGAGGGCGAAATCGTCGTCTTCCTTCGGATCGAGCGGCTTGACGATGGGTTTCGGATTGCCTTGGGGCTTCAGCGTCACCAGCGGCGCGACATCCTGGCGGCCCAATCCCGGACCTTCGATGTCCACAAGCAACTCGACGCCGCCACCGGCGTTGAACACGCCAGCGGTAAGTTTGTGCGTGCCCTTCGTCAGTTTCACCGACTCGGAGACCGTTGCCGGCGGATGAACGCCGTCGTTGGCGACGGCCAGTTTGCCGTCGAGAAACAGTTTACTGCCGTCGTCGCTGGTCAGATGAAAGCGATAGTCGCCGTCGCGGTCGATGTGCAGAAAACCTTCAAAGCGCAGGGCAAAATCTCCTGGTCGCCGTGCCAGACCCAGATCGAAACCGGGCGATTGTCCCGTGGCCAGCGGCTTCAAGTTGGCGAAGTCCGGCAGCTTGTCCCACGTTCCCTCGTAATAGGCGTAGGTCATGTTCAACGGCACGGCGACCAATGTTTGGCCGCGCAGCAGATAGTTGGCGACCTGTTTCGCCTCCGCTTTGTTGAGGATGCCGGGCATGCGGCCCGATGGCCGTACCGTCTGCGGGTTCTCCAGAAACATCGCCAAGCTGGGGATCGAGTATTTGCCGCGAAGATCGCCGAGCGGGACCGATGTTGCCAACAACTTGTCGGCGTTGGCGTTCTCGTCGCGCGTGCCGTGGCAGGCAACGCAACCAACCTGATGATAAAGTTGTTTGCCGAGGGGGATCGCTTTGGCATCGGGCCGTTGCAGCGGGAGTGTGCCGCTGGCGGCGAGGAAGTGAACGAGCGCTTCGATCCGCGGACGGCGCTCCGCCTCCGGCACGGCGGCGAAGAGGTTCGGCATGGTGGTGCCCGGTTTGATCGCCTGGGGATCGCGGAGGAACTTGCGCAGGTAGCTGCGCCGCAGCCGCGCACCAACACGATCGAGGATCGGCGCTTGTTTGCGTGGCAATTGGGACTCGTGGCCGGCGTCCGGTTTGTGGCAGCTAACGCAGTTCAGTTCGCCCAGCAGCAGCCGGCCTCCCTTGACGACATTCATTCCCGAATCAGTGTAAAAGCGCTCGAATCCGGATACGATGGGATGACCGTCCGTGCGGACCTTCTCCGCCGCGCGTGCGCTTGCGGGGACGAGCAGGAGAGGGAGGGCCAGGAGGAGCGAGAAAGAACAGGGCGATGGATGCTGCTGTGAGCATTTGAGCATGAGAGCATTCTCTGAGCAAAACACGATAGGGGACTTCGAGGCAGACCAATCTTCGCTGGGCAGGTAGGCGGATGGAGGGCTTTCAATGATGAGGGCATCATAAGGAGAGGCTACATCATCCGCAAGGGGTTGGCCGGACAATCGAACGTCCGCCATCGGTTAGCGACGCTTCTGCGAAGCGGCGCTAACCGATGGTCGGCTCCTTGCGGTATCGGCGTGGGCAGAGTATATTCGCGGGATACAGGGCATGGCCGATCGGATGCACCCTTTTTTCGTGGAGACGCCATGAACACCGTCCGCGTTTGCTGGCCGGGATTGCCGCTCGTCCTCATCGCCGTCTGCGGCTGTTCCTATGAATCCGCCGGCGACAAACCTGTCGCCAAGGAGACGCCGAAACCGGCGACTTGCTCTCCCGTCATCCGCCTACATGGCGACAAAGAGGCGGTCATTGAGGTGGCCGGCCTGCTGCCGGAAGAATTAAAAGCGCTGGCTCGGCTCGAACAGACGCCGGAACAGTGGCAAGCGCTGTTCGCCGTGTACGTCGAGCGCGGCGGCGAACGATCGAAACAGCCGGCGATGCTCGGCTCTTATCGTATCGACAAGGATTCGCTTCGCTTCCAGCCGCGTTTTCCGCTGGCGCGCGGTATCTCCTACCGAGCGGTGTTTCATCCCGCTCATCTGCCCGGTCACGCCGGTTCGACCGAGCAGGCCGTCGAGAAAGTGCTGCTCGTGTCCAAAGCGAAACCGGCCGCGCCGACGGTCGTTGCCCACGTCTATCCGAGCAAGGACGAATTGCCGGAAAATCAACTCAAATTCTATTTGCACTTCTCCGCGCCGATGAGTCGAGGCGAAGCGTATGAGCATATCCGCTTGCTTCGATCTGATGGCACGGCGGACAAGGACGCTTTTCTGGAGTTGCCGCAGGAATTATGGGACCGCGACGGGAAGCGCTTCACGCTGTTTCTCGATCCTGGCCGCGTCAAGCGCGGCCTCAAGCCGCGCGAGGATATTGGTCCCGTGCTGGAAGCGGGCAAGCACTACACTCTGGTCATCGATCGCGCTTGGAAGGACGCCGAGGGCAATCCGTTGAAGGACACCTATCGCAAAACATTCCGCGTTCTGCCGCCCGATGAGACGCAGCCCGATCCGAAGACGTGGAAGATCGAGTCGCCGCCGGCCGGCACGACGACGCCGATAACAATGATTTCACCCAAGGCGCTCGACCATGCTCTGCTCGGCCGCATGCTGTGGATCACCGAGGAGCGCGGCGAGAAAGTGCCGGGAACGATGGAAGTGACGCGCGGCGAGACGTGTTGGCGTTTCACGCCGGCGACGCCGTGGAAGGCGGGACGCTATCATCTCGTCGCCGATACGCGCTTGGAAGATCTCGCCGGCAACAGCATTGGCCGAGCGTTCGAGGTTGATGAACAGCGTCCGAGTGAACGCGAGAAGAAAACGGAGACGGTGCGGTTGCCGTTCGAGGTAAAGTGAATGTTTAGCCGCGACCCGTAGGGGAGCGCGAACGCGCTCCCCTACGGGTCGCGGCTAAACGAGAATCACATCGATTGCGGATGCTGAGCTGGGCCGTAGGGGAGAACCTTGCTCTCTAGCCCAGCCTTGGCCAGCACGAAGTAGACAACCGCGCCCACCAAAAAAGCGGCGACGGGAGCGGCGGGCACGTCAACCTTGAGATTGGGCAGAATGCCGACGACGAATCCGAGCAGCCAAGCGAGCCAGCCGGCCGGATTGAAACCCGCACGCGGGCCAGCCCACTTGCATCCGGCCAACAGGTAATCGACGCACATGGCGCCGCAGATGGGACCGAACGAAGCGCCGATGAGTCCGAACACCGCCGGCAGGTTGGCGGCCAAGGGCACGAGTTTGCCCGTCGCGTCCGGCACGGGGATAACGGCCAAAAGAATGCTCACCAAGGTGCCAAGGCCGACGGAGACGAAGGAGTTGACCTGCGGCATGACCGTCTTGAAGCTGTTGGCGGCGATGAACGATGAGAAGCAGGCGCCCGGAAAGGCAGCGAGCGGTAGGCCGATCATAATGGCCGCGAACGGTGTTTCCTTCAGAACCTTCTCCAGACCATTCGTGACGGTGAAGCCGGCCGTATCCGATCCTTGAAGGATCCCCTGGGCGCGCGCGCCGGCGGTCACGATGACGGCGACCCCGGCGGTGAAGACGGTGGCGATCAAGATGCCGACGATGCCGCCCCATTGGACATCTTTGGCATCGCGGCTATTCATGCCGAAATCGACGCCGGCGGCTCCAGCGGTGGCAAAGAAGCCGACGATGGCGCCGACCATACTCAGCATGGCGAGCCACGGCGTCCCGCCGTCAGAAGTAGCCGAAGGTTGATACGAACCAGCAGAACCGGCGAATTTCATCAGGGCCAAGACAAGCACGGCCAAGGGAATCAACGGCAGGAAGGTTGCCACCTTGGCCACATACTGAATTCCCTTGAGTCCGACGAAGGCCGCACCCGTCGCCCACACGATGCACAGGGCGTAATAGGCCGCGCCCTCTGAACTGAGGTGGAATCCTTTGAGAATGGCCTGCGAAGAAAAGCAGGTGTTGACCGCCAGCCAACCGAATTGCAACAAACCCATCAGGAACCCCGGCATCAGCAGACCGCCGACGCTGCCGAACGTCGATGTGCCGACGATGTACAGCGGCAGGCCGGTTTTCATGCCGAACAGGCCAGGCACCAAGTAAAACAGGAAATGGCAGAGGAAACCGCCCAGCAGCACGCCGAGCAGCGCCATCGCCAAACCGCCTCGATCCAAGCCGTTGGCGGCGATGGAGTCCCAGAACACAAACCACAGGAAAATGCCGGCGTAGGTCGGCGCCGTGTTTTTGTACCACGGGGCGCGGTTGGTAATGGGGTTGGGCGTGGCCGCTTGCAGATAAGTAGGCAACGGACTGCTGGGAACTGTCGAGGTGTCGAGTGCCATGAGTGCGATTCCTGTGTGGGAGTCTTCGTTTGGCCGCGGCGCATCGCGGATAAACGTACTATATAGGGCGCAAGGCCCGATGGGATGCAAGGAGAAATGCCGAAAACGCAAAAAACAACGCCGTCCGGCTCCGCGCCGGACGGCGTTGATGAGTCTCCCGTCCGATGTCCGACAGCGACGAAACAGCGGCGCTGCCTAGTCCTTTTTGTCCGGCAAGATCTTGGGCAACTCCGACAGGATGCGATTGACTTCCCGTTCGGTTAGCTCGCCTTTTTTGTAGGCGCGGTTGACCTTGACCTTTTGCCCGGTGTACAGCAGCACCGTAACCTCCGCGTCCTTGGCGATGTCATAACCCTCCGGTCCCGCCGGATTGTCAATCGTCAGGACGGTACGCTTGAGATTTTCCCTGTCGGCGAGATCCTCAAGTTTCTTCTTGAGTCCCTCTTCATCATTACAAAACACCACAAAGCTACCCATGCGGCAGCTGCGGTTCTTTTCGGTCGCTTCGTCGATCTTCTTGACCAAACTGGTCAAGCCGTCGGTGACTTCGCGGCGAAGATCACGGCGACGGGATTGCCGGCATTCTTTCAGACCAAGCAGGCTTTGCCGCCCTTGCCGCTGCCGGTGACGTGCAGCGGATTGAACGGCGTCACCCGTTTGCCGACTTGCGGTCCTGATTTGAGGCTTTCCGCGGCCAAGACGCCGCCGATAAGCAGCGTCGCAGCCAGGGAAGCCCCTAGCATCGAACGAACATTCATCAAAACAAACCTCCAGTTAGAAACCGAGGACGGAGGGACTCAGTGAAAGACTGTATAGCGACAGTCTATCAAATATCGACGTAGCTGGGGAGAGGTTTATTCAGACTTTTTCGCCTTCTTTACGTCCATCTTCTCCCATACCGTGACAGCCTCGCTCATCTCCTCCGCCTCGTTGAACGAGAAACTGCCGATCAGCAGGCACGGCTTGCCATCGCCGTGGATGTCGCCGACCGCGCACGCCATGTGATCGCACGAGACCGTCTCCAGCGAATGCTGGACGAACTCGCCCGGCGCGGTTTGCTCCAGCAGAAGGACGGAATCGAGCCGCAAGGGCTTACGCTGGGGGAACCCCCGCGACGACAGGAAGCTGACGGCGACGATGTCTTTCCGCCCTTTGCCGGTGAAATCCGCCGCCGCCGCGCTCATCACGCCGTACATCGCCGCCAAGGGGTGATGGACGAAAGGAAAAGCGCCGCGGTTCTCCAGCCATTGCACACTATGATAGGGCTTCAGCAAGTCGGGCGGGTCCAGCGTGTCGCCGTTGGTGTAGAGTACGTCGAGTTTGCCGTCGCCGTTGAGATCCACCAAGTCGGCGCTGCTGGAACTGTAACCCGGATGCGGCGCCGCATACAGAGTCTCCTTGCGGAAGCGGCCGCCCTCGTTGAGGAAAGCGACGATTATCTCGTGTTCCTGACTAATGACGGCCGCGAAATCCACTTTGCCGTCACCGTTGAGATCGCCGACCGGCACGCTGACGGCGCCGTGACGGTCATCCAATACGCGCGGCACGAAGCGCGGTTTTTTGCTGTCGGTCGTGTGGTTCTCCAGATAATGAATGGCGCCAATGTTGCGCCAACCGAAAGCGGCGACGATGAGGTCGAGCTTACCGATGCCGCGGAAGTCGGCGGCGCGCACGTCAGCCACGCGGCCGACGCCATCCAGCAGCGTGTGCGGCTCGAAGCGACCGTCGCCCAGGCCGCGCAGCCAAACTACACTGCCGCAAGGAGCGTCGGTCGCACCCGTGTACCCCAGATTAGCGACCACAACATCCTTGACGCCGTCGCCGTCCAGATCGACGACCTCCGCGTGAGCGGGATTGAAGCCTTGGTCCGGCCCCTTGCTGTAAAGTACGCGCCAGACCGGCTTGGGTAGGTACGATTGCAAGGCCAACACTTCGCCGCGCCGCATTTCGCAAACCAGGATGTCCAGTCGCCGCTCGTCGAAGAGATGGACAAGATTGACGTGGCTGACGGCCGGAGCGCCCGCATCGCCCGGCAAGCGATAGTCTTTTCTCCGCAACGACGCGGGCAGTTCGCGGGCCGGCTTCGTGGATCGCAACGGCGGCAGTCCCTCAGGCGCGCGACGCTCGTAATAGAGGGCCACGCCCTCTTGGGAGGGGAAATGGGGGAAAGGTAGTTTCGAGGCGTGGAACAGGTCGTAAGCCTGTTTGACCTCCCGACGCCAAGCGGAGCGTGGGAAACTGTCCGGCGGCGGATAGGCGTGGCAAGCGACGCCGCAAAAATTATGTACCCGTTCGGCGTCCGCTTCCTGGGGCGCATTCGGCGCGACAGCGGCGACGTTCTGCGGAAGGACGGGCGGAGAGCAATAGCAGTACATCAAGACGGCAGCGGGCAGCAAGACAATCCCGGCCGCCGTCCAGCGTCCCAGGTGAGCGCGGGAAGGAGTACGATTCTTAGACAGGTTATGCGTCATGGCCTCACCGGGCTGCTGTGTTTTTGGCGGCCGCGCGTCGATGACGGGCGGCGCGGTCGGATTGTCCGGTTCGCTCGAAGTAGTCGGCCAGCGCCGCATGAGCCGGCGCGTAATGCGGCTGCACGTCGAGGATGAAATACAGGGCGGCCACGCCGTCCTGCTCGCGGCCCAGGCGTATCAGGTCCGTGGCGATCTCGTAATGCAGATTGCTCATTCTGCTTAGGGACATCATTCTATCCCCCAGGTCCGTCGTGTTGGCGGCGCTGTTGGGGCCAGGGGCGGCTTGGGACAGATCGCGGTTAACCTGCAAGGTCAGGCGATCCAAGCGGAGCAGTTCCACCTCATAGCGGTGCAGCCGGTCGAGGTAGTGCCGGTAATCTTCCTCTTTGTGTTGGGATTCGAGGCACTGGACCAACGAACGGAGCGGCTCGGTATCGCAGACGGGCGCGAGGTCCACGGCGCGGCGCAGCCATTTCTCCGCTTCCGCCGGTTCCCCCTTGTGCAGCGCCAGCCGGCCGCGCTCCAGCAAGGCACTCCGGTTATCGGGATACCGCTGCAACAATTCTTCGAGTAGGCGAACGGCTTCCTCTCCCTCGTCCAAGTTGTAATGGCAGCGGGCCAAGCCGAGCAGCACGTCGGCATCGGACTCGCGCAGGGGATGGAGCCGTTGATATTCGAGGAGAGCGTCCCAGGGCCGACCGATACTGTACAGCGCCCCGGCCAGTCCCAACCGCGCCTCGAAGGAAGGGTTCACTTCGACGGCTTTCTCGTAATCGCGGAGGGCATCCGCTTCGCGTTCTACTTGGCCCTTGCGGGCCAAGTCCTCCAACAGACGGGCACGCATCAGCAACGCTTGGGGATGCTCCGGCTGGCGCTGGAGCAGCTTGTTTAGACATTCCAGGGCATCCGGCCGCCAGAAGCGATTGACATACCCTTTCGCCAGCGCCTCCAGGGCCAGCACTGCCTCGGCATCGTTGTTGCTCGCCCGCGCTTGCAGCGATCTCTCTACCCCCTCTAGCTCCCCCTGCTGCGCCAGCAAGAGCAATTGCTCCAGCACGAACGCTTCCGTCCGCCCCTCCTTTTGTTCGCACGCCGCCAGGTGCCTCTCGGCCTCTCGGTAGGCATCGCGCCGCCGCGCCGTGCGCGCGGCGAGAAGATGGATAGGGCTTCTGTGGTAGGGCACTTGAAGGCACAGGTCGAGGTGATGCTGTGCGTCGTCGAGGGCGAAGCGGTCGAGAGCTTGGTGAGCGGCGCGGAGATGGTATTGCCTCCAGAAAAAGGCGCCCGCAACCGCCGAACCGACGACCAGCGCCAGCACCAGCCCGGTCATACGGGGGTGCCGTCGCAGCGAACGCAGACGATTTGGTAACGATTCGATCACGCATTTCGCTCCGCAAGCAAAACAAGTTTCCCGTTTAGCCGCGATCCGAAGGGGAGCGCGTTTGGTCAAACGCGCTCCCCTTCGGGTCGCGGCTAAACGACGAAGTTACTCCAAACCTAACAGCATCGGCACTTTCTTGCGTAGCAGTTCGATTTCCTGATGACTTTCGCCGAGATACGCCAACAGACGCAAATCGTCGCGCGTCACGGTGCCGCCGCTGAACAGCCAGGCACGAACGCGAAACAGTTTGTACAGCTTCACCAGTTTGCGATCGCTGATAAATATCTTATCGCCGCTGGTTAGCGTCTTGACGAGACGGCGGAACTCATCGAACACGTCGGCAGGGAAAAAGACTTCTCGGTCATTCTGCTCCTGAGCGCGGCCGCTGCGATGCTTGCGCGAACAAGTGCGTCAGATAGCGGTTGGCCTTGAGCAGATCGACAAGCGTACTATGCCCCTCATTCCAGGGTTTTTGATTGAGTACCTTGAAAACTTCGCCCTCGATGCCGGTATCGACCAGTTCGGCGAAGTGTTCTTCTTGCACGGACTGGCTCTCGGCCTTGAGACAAAAGCGATCCTTCAAAGCGGCCAATTCGCTCTGTTCGGGGATCTCGTTGGTGGCGGCGAACAGCACGCGCAGCCGCACCGGCTGCGGCACGCCGTCTTGATAAAACTTCCGCTCGTTGATGATGGTCAAGAGAATGTTGAGAATGGCCGAGTTCGACTTGAAGATTTCATCGAGAAAGCCCAGCCGCGCCGTCGGTAATTTGCCTTGTTCGCGGCGGATGTAACGGCCTTCGCGCAGTTGGCTGATGTCGATTGGCCCGATGATCTCCGACGGCTCGGTGAAGCGCGTCAGCATGTACTCGAAATAATCTTCTTCGCCCAGTCCAAGGGCGTCCTTGAATTTGAGGACGAGATCGGACTTGGCGGTGCCGGGCGGTCCGACGAGCAACAACGGCTCCTGCGCGATGGCCGCCACGACCATCAAATCGATGAGTTCCTGCTTATGGACGAAGAATCGGCCCAGCGATTTGCGGAAACGATTGATGCGCGTGCGCAGTTCCTCGGCTTCGTCTTGCAGTTCTTCGAGGGTCCAGTCCTCGCGGAGAGCATCGGCGGCATGATTATTAGCGGCGGTTCGGACGGCCATGATGGATCGATTCCTTGGACAGTTTTCGGCAGAGACTAACGATTTTCTATTTTAGCGTAGCGTCACGCCTGCGCCATCAGGTTGCGAACGTCGCCGTGGATGCGCTGGCGAACGAGATACTCGTCTTCGTCGAGCCAGCGGCGCGTCTGGGAACCCTGCGTGAAATCGTCGCTGACCACGGCCAGCACCGCTGCTTCGACGAGACGAAACTGAAACTGGCTGAAATAACCCATCGTCGAATAGCCATCGTAGATTTCTTCGAGGCGCTCGAAGAGTTCCGTCAGTCGTTCCTGCGCGATGGGCATGGGTGCTTGTCCCAGCGCGGCGGCGTAAGTGCAAGCGAGGGGTGTTTGCTGCTTGGGATCGAGTTTGTTTTGGAAAAGCATCTTCCGCGCCGCCTGGAAAACGGCCTCCGCCTGACTGTCCTGGCCGAAATAGTAGCGGCCGCCGGCAACCGGCAACAGTGCCCGCAGCAACGGCCAATTGCCGAGGTCGGCGGCAACGGACTCCAGGCTCCTGCCGCCAAGAATCGCTTCGGTCATCCGGCTGAGCAACCGTTCGATCTCGCCGCGCAGACCGAGCTTGCGGAGTCCATAAAGACAGTGGCCTACCAAGGCATCGACGGTTTCGATGGTGAGGCTGTCGGCCGCCGATTCGAGCATGTTACGGAACTGCGATTGTAGCATGGTCTGAAAGCGGGCGACGAGGGCGTGAACGTGTTCGACGCGATCAAAATGACCGGCCACGAACAAGGCTTTCTGAAGCAAGGCGGCGCAGATTACGCAGCGCTTCCGAATTCAGCGGATCGGACTGCGCCGGCGTCGTAGGCTTTGACGGCGCGATCGAGCATGTCGCAGGCGAACGATTCGCCGACGCGCGGCGCCTGATCCAACGCCGCTTGCAGAATTCGTAGCCGAACCTCATGCCGATTCTCGCCCTTGGGAGCGTGCTGGACGAGGTGATAAAAACGATCCGATAAAACCTTTTTATCCACGATGTCGGGCAGTTCCGCGAGCAGCTTGGCGTATTCCTCATGGTGTTGAAGGTTCGAGCGATAGGGTTCGACGCGCTGATGCGGTTCAAGGATGCGCGAGAGATTGCGCATGCGATCGACCACGTAGCGCGGGCCGAGATCGCCGTCGGCGCGATGATTTTTCGCCTGTTCTTGACGTTTCTTTTCCGCTTCTTCCAGCGCTTGCAGTTCCTCCGGACTGAAGAGCGCTCCGAGTGGAGGTTGACCGGCAAGGGTTTGCTCGATACGGAGCGTGAAGGCGCGGGCGAGATGGTCGTGCGCCATCTTCTTTTCCGTGTGCAAGGCTTGCCGCGCCTGTTTGAGCCGTCGGCGGCTGGCGTCCGGCTCGCCGAGACAAGCGAGTCCGAAGGCGAAGATCAATTCGACATAGGCCGAGGTAGCCGGCTTCTTGCCGACGGCCGTGATTGCCGTCTTCTGCTTGCTCAGCCAGCGCAGCGCCTTATCGCACAGGCCATCGAGCCATTGGCCAATGCCGCGGAAGCGCATGCTGGCCGGATGACCGGCGAAACGCAAAAAACTCGGCAAATCTTGCTCGGGTCGCAGACCGCTTTGGAACAATCGTTCGAGCAGACGGTCGCGGGCGCGGGCCAGAGCCAGCACGTCGTCGTCCGTTAGTTGAACGAGGTGATACCAGGCCAACCAGCAAGCGCGCATCGGCAACAATTTCTCGTGTTTCTCCAGGAAACGCTGCATCGCCGGCAACCGTTGCACCAGTGCCGGCGGTCGAGGATCGCGCCGCGCCGACCAGGCGAGATAGGCGGCCAAGGCGCGGAGATCGGTCGTCGCCGGCTCCGGTAAGGCGAGCAGATGATCCAGGTCGTCGCCGTTGACATCGCGTCCGACGCCATTGAGCCACGCCCGCTCGCCTTTGGCCGTGTTAGCCTGACGATGCACAGCGCCCAGCACCTCGCTTCGGAACCAGGCAGTGGTCCATTTGCCGGCATCGCCGTCCGCCGTGTCGTCCGCATCCCACAGAGCATTGAGCCAGCAAATGCCGGCGTCCTCCGTCTTCATCAAGCGCGTGTTGAGATCGGCCAAGCGCGGCCATAACGCTTGACGCGCTTCCTCTTCCAGTCCGCCCGGCAGCGCTAAAAATTCCTCCTCGACGGCGCGCAGTTCCTTTTCGATCTCACTCGGCTCGATCTTCTCGACGGCGGCGAACGCTTGCAGATCCGCGTCTTCCGCCGCTGATTCCGGCAGCGCCTCGCAGCGCCGTCGTCTCGCCGGTTTCTCCCTCCGCGGCCTGCCGTGCGGAGCCGGCTTTGGCAGCTGCGCGACTTCTCGGAAGGCGGCGGTTTCTTCGGTTTGCTCGGCTGCTCCTCATCGCAAAGGAACGGCTCGAAATCGAACTGCATGGTCTGCACCCAGGCTTGCAGTTTCTCCCGATCGCGGTCGAGTACGTAATCGACCCAATCGGTCAGCGGTCGAAACACGTCGTCGGGCAGGCTCTCCGGCGTGAATCGGCCGTTTTCGCCGGGAACAAGCCAAGTGATTTGGCGGACATCCTCGGCCAGCAGTTTGCGCACCACGTCGCGCCGCAGCGGCGGATGGAGAATGCAGCCGGCCGGCAGGAATAAATTCGGTAATTTCAGATGGCTTTTATAGGATTCAGCCGGCAGAACGAGAACGGGCGGCGGTAGTTTCGATTGCCGCACGCGCAGAACGACGATGGTTTGTCCGTCCTTGGCGCCGACGGCGAAGGCGAGGCGGCCGAGTAGCTGATCCTCGGCGTTCTGCACGAAGCGATTCAGTTCGTCGATGGCATCGCCGCGCAGCACCCACAGTTCGGCGCCGTCGGCGGGTCCGGCCTGCCGCAAGCGCGGCGCGACCGTGAGCCGATGGGGCGGGGTACTGTCCTGCCAGCGCGTGGCGCCGCCGGGCAGTTGAAACTCAACGATGTCGTAGATGTCGCGGAACGGGGCGTCGGGAAGCAACAGCCAGTGACGCGGCGGACGCAAGAGCAGAAGTTTGCCCTTGGGCGGTTTGATGTTGACCGCCAACGGATGACGCGAGCCGATTTCGACCCACACGCCGGGGGCGCGTTCGACAAAAGCATGCGGCGCCACGCTGGGACCGCCGACTCGATCGATGGCCCGCAACAGCGAGTAATACGGCGGGCCGACCACGCGCAAAAGCGCTCGGCCGCCCTCGTCGTTTTTCGTCTCCGTCTCTTCCAGCCAGCGATAGCTTTGCCGATCATTGCCGAGACGAAGCATCTCCAGGACCAGCCGCGCTAGTTCCTCGCCCCCGGAAACATCGAACAAAACGGGCGTCTTCTCCAGAACATCAAGCGGGGCGTCCTCGGACAACAGCGGCAACAATTCGAGCCAGCAGGAAACGTCCACCCTGAGAGGGGCGCCGCTCGATTTGCACACTACGACACCGAGGCGCTTCAGTTCGCGCTGCGCCGTGGCCGGCAGCTTGGCCGACGTTTCCACCCACAGCTGATCCTCGTCGCCGAAACCGGCGACGGCCGGCTTCTGAGCGACATCGGCGGGGACGATGCCAGATGTCAGCGCCAATTGCAGCGTATCGAGATCGGTGAACTTCACAATCATGGTGTTTAAGTGTTGGCAGACGGTAACATCTGCTCGCCTTACTCGCCTTCGTTTTCTTCCTGTTCCTCTTGCGGCACTCTGCCCGCTGCTCTCATGCGCCGAACCCATTCCTCCCTGGACAGGGGACAATTTGCCAGGCGAATCGTATCGTGGGGGCTGAGGAAAAGGTCGTGGGCGATATGGCCGTGCCCCAGACTTTTCATGGACCCCCTTCGGATGCCGAAAGTGGCGACAAGCACGCCGTCAACGACAACGCGGGCGAGGTCATGAGCCTTGCGGCCCGTCTGCACATCCGCACCGAGTTTTTTCACAATCTTTCTCGCATGCTCTTTATCGATGCGCGGCACGCCGTACCTTCTTTCGCATCACGCTTTTCAGGAAAGCCAACTGGCAAGAGGGTTGTTTGCCCAATTTGCCCTTCGGCTCCTTCCGCAATAACTCGAAGAGTTCCATCATCATGTCCTTGAGATTGGCAACCGCCTCGGCAATCGTTTCTCCCGAAGCGTTGATATTCGCATCAACGAGGGTGGCAATCCACGAACCCTCATCGGGCAAAACCAATACGGTGACTTTCCTGATTAACTCGTATGGGTCCGGCTCAAAACTTTCCATCGGAACGAGGATTGTCTTGCCGCATTCTACCAGCTGTCGCTTCAGGGTCTTGACCTCTTCTTCCAAACGAGTAAGCCGTTCGCTCATGATTGTTTTCCTTGGATGAATCGCGGTGATTGCCGGATATTTTGTTCACGAAAGGCTCGCCGGGAGTTCCGTTATCCGCTTTGCCGTTGCGCCTGGCGCTGCTGTTCGGGCGTGGCAGCCGTTGGCTCCGGCGCGGCCGTCTCCTCCTCGCGCTCAATGACGAGATTGCCCTCCTCACCGGCCTTGAGGATGCCGCCGTTGATGAGCTTGTCCACCAGCGCGCGGTGCATCTGCTCGTGTTCGTGCGGCAGTGCATCCTCATCGGAGCGCAGCTTGACGATGATGTTCTGCTTGCCGGTCTCCGGATCGCGGCGCAGTCGGATGGTCATTTCAGGCATTTTTGTCTCCCGTTAAACCGCCAAGACGCCAAGGACGCCAAGAAAGAAAGAGAAAATCAACAAACAAACAATTAATCTTTTTCCACCCGGATCTTCTCTTTGTTTTTCTTGGCGTCCTTGGCGTCTTGGCGGTTTGTCTTTCCACCGACGGCCGGCTCGCCTTCGGGCCAGTGTTCCTTGGGCGCCGCCTTGTCGCCGGCAAATTGTGCCAGCGTCTTGGCGTCGATGGTCTTCTTTTCCATCAGCAGATCGCGCAGCGATTCCAGCAAAGTGCGATTGGCGCGGAGAATGTCCGCGGCGCGCTGCCGGCCTTCTTCCAGGATGGCGCGGACGGCGCGATCGAGTGCGTCCTTCTGGCTCTCGGACAGATCGGAGCGGCGCTGGCGTTCGTCCTTGTCGGAGACGAAACGAGCGATGCCGACTTCCGGCCCGCCCAGGCCATGCACTTCGACCAGTTCGCGCGCGATGGCCGTGGCCGTCTCCAAATCGCCGACAGCGCCCATCGACAGATCGTCCAGCAACAGCGACTCCGCCTCACGGGCGCCTAGGGCGACGCAGATGGCGTCGAGATACTCGTTGCGCGTGCGGATGTAGCGATGCGCGGGATCTTGATGGCGGACGTAGCCGAACGCCCAGGGATTATCGCTCTCGATGGTGATGCGCTCAATCGGCGGCGTGTGTTTGCAGAACAGCGAACAAAGGGCATGGCCGGCTTCGTGTGTGGCCAGCACGCGCTCCTCTGCGGGCGTCATCTTCGGACGGTCCTGATACTCCGTCAGAGCGCGTTCCACGTCCTTGGGCGTGGTGGCGTCGTCGCGGCCGTCGCGCAGACGTAGACGAGCGATCGAGCGGCACAGAGCATTGATGTGATCGCCGCTGAACGGCGTGCCCTGCGGCGTCAGATAACCGTGGCCGGTTCGCTTCACCGTGTATTCCCGCGTCTCCTCGCTCATCTTCAGATCCATCTTGCGATCGTAGATGCGGATGATTTCGCGGCGGGCGTCGGCGTCCGGGTAAGGAATGTGCAGATGAAACTCGAAGCGGCCCGGACGCAACAGAGCCGGGTCCAAAATCTCCACGAAATTCGTGGTGCCGACGACAAACACCATCTCCTCGCGGTGGAAACCGTCCATCTCGGTCAACAGCTGGTTGACCATCGAATGCTCGACGCCGCTGCCGGTGTAGGTGCCGCGTGCCGAGGCGAAGGAATCCAATTCGTCGAAGACGATGATCGAGGGCGCCGACTCGCGGGCCTTGTGAAAAATCTGCCGTAGGTTATCTTCGCTTTCTCCGACCCATTTACTCTTTAATTCGGGACCGGACACGATAGTCACCGCCGCGCCGATCTCCGACGCCATCGCCTTGGCGAACAGCGTTTTGCCGGTTCCGGGCGGTCCCCAGAAAATCATGCCCTTGGGGATCAGTTCCTCAAGCGAACGAATCCGCTCCTCGTCGGTCAATTGGTCCTTGCGCGCCAAAAGATGGAGAACCTCGTTATTCAGTTGGTTTTTGACTTTGGAATAGCCGCCGATGTCGCTCTCGAAGGAGATGGTCGGCACCTCCAAGCTGCCGCCGAGCGTGGCCTGGCGAAGTTGACGGAAGGCGTTTGCCGGATTGGCCGGATAATCCTCGCCTTCCAGTGTGGACAGCAGCTTGCGCAGCCGCACGGCGTTGACGCCGGAGACGTACTTGTACAGCGCCCACGGATTGAACTCGCGGCCGAACTTGCGGCTTTCTTTGCGCGTAATCAAATGGCGCAGCCGATTGCGACTGATGCCGAGCAGACTGACGCGGTGCGGAAACAGGTTCTCGATGACCTGCGGCAAAGGAAACGAAGGATCTTTGAAGCCGATCCACACCAGTTCGGGATTTTCGTACAAGAGCGGAATGACTTCGCGGGCCTCGGCGGTCAGGCCGCCCTGGCTGGTGGTCAACAGATCGAGATGCGGCAGCACGACGATGCGCCGCTCGACGGGACCGCGCACCGCTTCACGGAGTTGAGCGATCATCGTGCCCATGAGTCCCATCGGCATAGCGCCGCCCTGTTCTTCCTGGCGCGGCCGACCATCGAGGTAAAGGCAGCGCAGATTAACGGCGCGCAGACGATTGCGGAGGTTGACGTAGAGGAAGGGCGCGAGATCCTTATCGCATTCGAGGAGGGCGGGCAGACTGCGCTGCACCTTGGAGGCGACTTCGGCCAACTCGGAGGAATACGCCGCCTCGACGGCCTGCTCGGCCGTCAATTCCTGCGGCAGATCTTTTTCGTTGATGAGGACGGACATGCAATTATGATTGCTCACAGCGAGGGCAAGGGCAATGTCAGTTAGAGGCGGGCCTTCCAAGGGGTTCGGATGGAGTTCGAGCGGCGTGTAGAACAGCGCGGCTATCCCCGGAAGGGCAGAAAGACGACGACCTGATTTCGGATCTCTTCCTCCGGCATGTATTCCGCGATGAGCAGGATGTCATCGATAGCCGAGCCGATGGATTGCTCGTTGGTCGTGGCGATGAGGCCGGGAACGGGCTCCCCCACCTCCACCCGCTGGTAAGCGAATCCAACCATCGTGTTCCGATCATTGGTGATAAGGACGCGGTTCTCCGCCGCAGCCCAGGCCAGGATTACGGGGTCGGATGTGCCTTCGGGCAAAGCGTCTTGGGCGCGCACCAAATCAATCTCCGGCTGGCGGCGGCGCAAACCGCGGATGATCTCACCGTGGGCATCGGCATCACTGGCCAGCCGGAGCATCGGCCTTCTCCTTGGCACGGCGGTGCGCGAGCAATTCTTCCCGCGAGATGCGCGGGTGTTCGGCCTCAATCTTCGCCCGCAGGGTTTCGGCTTCCGCTGCTCGCCGCTTCAGATAGGCCCGCACTTCGTCCCGATGCCGAAGGTAATAGGCGATGACGGCATGGACATCGGCCAGCACCAGAGTATCGTAGGCGCGGACCATGTCTTCCGGCGTCATGCCGTTCTCGTATTGTTCGACGATTAGATCCAGGCTGATCCGGCTGTTACCGACGCGGACGATACCCCCTTCGTCCCCTCGGAGCGGCGGAGGGGCGGCGTGGAGGGGAAGCAGACCATTCAGTTCAAGCTCGTTCATAACTCAACACTCCGTAGAGTTTCGGGAGGGTCAGCCGTTTCGGCACGGCGTGCCCCTCAAAGGACGGAATGGTCAAGCGACTTGTTGAGATAGCCGGACATGAACGGGTAGCAGACAGCCTGGCCCGAGCAGACGGCTCGATCGGCCATATTCAAGCTCAAGTCACTTGGGTACGTGATTGTGATCGACTCATGGTGCAACTCGGAACCGCATGGTTCCCCTGGGGCATGAATAGCGTAACAGAGTGCGCAAAAGGCGCTGTAGTAGCGGAACGCATTTTTCCAATTACTAACCCAATGCTCCCCACTTGAGGCCAGCTGGCTGGACGCAAAGCAGCCACTTGCTTCAGTGTAGGAAACCACCCCAGGGACGATTTCGCCCGAACAATATCCACTCACTCGACACATTGCAAAACCCCTCTCTATTTTGGTCACGAGTAACCTCATTTTTCATACTAATCGATCAGTCGATTTGAGGTCCATACTGCCTGTGTGATATTATTGCAGACCGCGCCTTAAGTTAGGCGTACAACAAGCGCCCCTACGGCTCCGGAATCGGCCGCCCTAACTCCTGCGCCTTCTCGATCCACTCCTGGATGACCACCTCGACGTTAGCCAAGGCTTCCTGATATGTCGCCCCATCGGCGGCGCAACCCGGTAGTTCCGGAACCTCGGCAATGAACGCTTGATCTTGCTTACTCCCATACAGGATCAACTCATACTTGATGTTGTCCGCCATCGGTTTCCTTCATTGCCGTCGGGTCCGCCGCTTCGGTCGTTTTCCTGATCTGTCCTATCTGGGCGGCCTTGCGTGTGAACCCCGGTCATCCAAGCCGGCGCCACGCCGAGGCGCTTGTCGGATTTGGGCCGCCGTCGGTCGCCGGGTAACCGCTGTCGTTACTCGGCACGGGATGACAGGGAGAGTGTGATCCATGGCAATTTGGCAAACTCGCCGGCGCCCTTCGCCGTAACCCTCGGATGAGCAAGCGTTCCAACAGCATCCTCCACTTTGCCACTTGGGCGATGCTGGTTGGCAGAGTGGCAACCGCTGCGATCACGACGCCTCTGCCGCCACGATTATTACTCGCGCGTGTTCTGTCAGCTTTACTGCCGGATCGAGAGGACGTACCAAGCCGTTTTCCACGATCCCCGCCACGGCCACGGGACGCCTGCCGAGACGGGCCAAGTGCGACTCCATCGGCGATGGTGTCACGTCGGGCGACAACTCAGGCGGGGCCATCCGCGGTTCCGCGGCAATCTGCTCGTCTCGCTCTCGCCGCCTAGCGCTTCGTCGGTCCATTTCAGGGGTGGTCATGGAATGCAGTTCTGCTCTGAAAATTACCCTATACGGCGGAACACGGTTCAAGAGTGACTTTATGTCCCAAATGTTCCAAACGCTTCACCAATTGCCGCGTCAACCGCTCCGGCTCCAAGCGATCCAGGAAGTCGCCGCCCAACTCCACATACGTCGTTCCCCGTTTCAGCACATGGTAGACGATCACCAGCAGCGTGTGACCCAAGGCGATCAACGCTTTCTTTCGACCCCGACGACGCGCCAACCGGCGGTAATACGCTGCCACATACGTCCCCTTGGTATGACTGGCTGCCCAGGCCGCCTGCACCAACGCCGTCCGCAGCCAGCGATCCCCCTTCGTCGTGCGACCGATGCGGCGTTTACCGGCGCTCTCGTTGTTGCCCGGACACATTCCCGCCCACGAGGCCAGATGATTCGCCGTCGCAAACTGCTCCATCTTCGTGCCCATCTCCGCCACGATCACCTCCGTCACTCGTTGGCTAATGCCGGGGATCGTTTGCAGCCGCTGGGCCGCTTCCGCAAAAGGGGCCATCTGCTCCTCGATACGAACGCCCAAGCGACCGATCAACTCCTCCAGGTGGGTGATGTGGTCCAGGTGCATACGCAGCAAAAAACGATGATGATCCGTCACCCGACCCTGCAACGCCAACCGCAACGCCGGAATCTTCTCACGCAGACGTACGCGGGCCAAGTCAGCCAACTTCTCCGCGTCCGTCTCGCCCGCAATCACCGCTTCGAGCATGTCCCGGCCCGACGCACCCAGCACATCCGTTGCCACACTGGCCAGCTTGATGTTGGCATCTTCCAGAACCTTCTGGATGCGGTTGGCCGCCGATGCCTTCTCGCCAATCAACTGCGCACGCTGGCGGGTCAGATCACGCAGTTCGCGGATCGGTTCGGGCGGCACGAAACTGGCCTTGAGCAAACCGTGCTGCAACAGTTGCGCGATCCACTGGCAATCCTTGACGTCGGTCTTGCGACCCGGAACCTGCTTGATGTGTTCGGCGTTGACCAAAATCACGCCCAAGCGGCTGCCCAGGATGTTGAAGACGGGCTTCCAGTACACGCCGGTCGATTCCATAGCAACATGGCTGACGGCGTACTCGGCCAACCAGTCCGACAGAGCCAGCAGGTCGGCCGTCATGGTGGCGAAGGTGCGCACCTCTTCGTGGACTTTGCCCGCCTCATCCCGACAGCGAATGGCGACGACGACGTTGTTCTTGTGAACATCGATGCCAGCACAGCGCGGATACAGAGTGTCCATGATGATCTCCTGGAGCGGCCTCCCCGGAGGACATCGCAGAGCAAACAGTCTGCTCTGCGTACTCCCCGCTGGGTCGGGGGCGACAGTTTCGGGTTCGTGGCGATGTCCGGGCCACACTCAGTAGCGGGCTACAAGCACCAAGTACTACAACGGCCTCGATCCGGAGAAGAGGACGCCGCCTATAGCATAACCACAGCCGAGCCGATTTTCATGGTTTCGGGTGACGCGCAGCGTCATGGCCACTCAGTAGGCGGTGATGACGAAAATGGGCACATCGCCCATCGCGCCGAAGACATCAGGGATTTCATCGTCCTCTCGATCGTACCGCCAGATCACCTAGATCCGGCGGCCTGCCGGAGTCGCCGCGAACATCTCGAAGGAGCCATCCTTGCGTTCCTTCAAGCTGAAGACGCGGTCGAAGGCGGCCTCAACCTCCTCCGCCGAGAGGTTGTGAGCATCGATTTTCTGTAGGTTCCACTCGATCCATTTGAACTGCCGCATGCGCGGGCTCCCGCGTCCGTAAGGGTCAGAATAGCCCGTCGAGACAGTGCAATCAAGGGGATGACCGATTGCATACGAGGGAGCAACGTCAGACTTCCACCACAATCGTCAGCGAGCCCGCCTGTGGATCTTCGGTCATCTCCTTGATCTGTCCCATCTGAGCGGCCTTGCGCTCGAGCGCCTCGGCAGTCACGCGGTTGACAACCTGATCCAATTCCTGCCGTACTTCGCTCAACTCGGCTTCGAGACGATCGGTGACTTTCGTTTGCAAAGTCGCCGTCTTTTCGCCAACCCGCTTTTCGATGTCCTTCTCCAATTGCTTCTTGAGATTGGCGCGCACAACCTTGGCGTGCGGGCCGACATCATCGTAGGCGCGATCACTGCGCTCGGCCTCGATGGTGGTTTCTTCGGATTCCTCCGTGGCGACGGTCACGGTTGCCGTAGTTGTCTCGACGCTGATCGTGACACCGTTTTGCTTGCGGGTCACGCAACTGCCGTCGCGCTGGAAGCCGCGTTTCTCCAATTCGTCGGCGAGGAGTGCGGCCATCTGCTCCGGCGGAAGCACTTCGAGAATCTCCAGCCGCGTGCTGACGTGATCCTCGGCGCGGATGGTGCGATCCTGACACTCACGAACGCTGACACGATAGGATCGGCTCATGTTTGGCCTCCCGTTTGTGCGTAGGTCAGGCTTTCCAGCCTGACTCTGCAAACCGCGTCAGGCTTTCCAGCCTGACTCTGCAAACCGCGTCAGGCTGGAAAGCCTGACTCTGCAAACCGCGTCAGGCTGGAAAGCCTGACTCTGCAAACCGCGTCAGGCTGGAAAGCCTGACTCTGCAAACCGCGTCAGGCTGGAAAGCCTGACTCTGCAAACCGCGTCAGGCTGGAAAGCCTGACTCTGCAAACCGCGTCAGGCTGGAAAGCCTGACTCTGCAAACCGCGTCAGGCTTTCCAGCCTGACTCTGCAAACCGCGTCAGGCTTTCCAGCCTGACTCTGCAAACCGCGTCAGGCTGGAAAGCCTGACTCTGCAAACCGCGTCAGGCTGGAAAGCCTGACTCTGCAAACCGCGTCAGGCTGGAAAGCCTGACTCTGCAAACCGCGTCAGGCTGGAAAGCCTGACTCTGCAAACCGCGTCAGGCTTTCCAGCCTGACTCTGCAAACCGCGTCAGGCTGGAAAGCCTGACTCTGCAAACCGCGTCAGGCTGGAAAGCCTGACCTACGATTCTTGTCGCATGGGGTCCAACTGTCCCCCGATGGCGCGGCGCGTTCCACCAACAGATCGCCTTGCGCTTGTTCCCAATCCGCTTTCCACAATTGGCCGGCGGCATAGCCTTCGTCGAAGTAGCCGACGCCGCGCGCCCGTCGCTCCCAGGTTTGCAGACGATCCAGCGTCCGCAAGAAAATCGTCGCCGCCTGGTAGGTGGCGGCGCGGTCGGCGACGCGGAGACCGGCCAGATTCAATCGCGCTGTCCACATGCCGGCGTGCGCGTGCGGCCCCAGTAAAACCGCTGCCGCCTGCAATAAAAATCGCGCCAGATCCATCCGCCCGGCTTGCTCGATGGCATCGAGAAACGCCGTCAACACGCGCTCCTGGGCCAAACCGAGAACGCGCATGGTCTGCGGATCGGCGAGGCGTTCTTTGTTGCTTTCGACCTCGATCCAGCGGCGGGCCAGTTCCGGCTGCAAGGCTTCCAGCATGCACGCGCCGACGCCGTTTGTCCAGGGCGCGAAGTTCGGCCGGGCGCCGACCGGGGCAGCGGTGTAGTCCTCCGGGAAGGCCAGCCAGCACAGCGCATGCTGCACGAACGGCTGTTGCGTCCGCAGCGCCGGCGCGCCCAATCCCTCGGCGACGTTCCGCAGTCCCTCATGGGCGAAATATAACAGCAGCCGATCGCCCAGGGTCAGCTCTTCCTCCGCCACGCGCCAACCTCGTTCCGTGTCGCCCGGACGATGAGCCGTGATCCACATGAGAAATCGCAGCGTATGAGCCGAGAAGGTCAAACTCAACTCAGTCGGCGGTGTTCGCTCCCACAGGCGTCCCTCGACGATTTGCTCGCCGCGCAGGAAGCGTTCGCGCCGCCAGCCGCCGCGCCGCGCCAGTAGGAACACGCAGCCCTTGGCCAGCGCGTCCTGAATCAGGTGGATGGCGTTGCGATGCAGACAGGCCGGGACGGTACAGCGGTTTTCCAGCAGCGGCAAGGCGCGTTCGGGCGGCTCACGGCGCAGGAAGTAGCCCAGCAGACGGAGCAAGTTCGCTTCAAAACGAGAGACGCTGTGCATGATTCCCTTATTGTCTCAGATAGCGGGGCAGGTGCAATGTCAGCAAAGAAATGGCCCTTGCCGTCGGCGGTACGGTTCTTACATTCGTCAGCATGTCGAAAAGCAAACCGCGCAAGCCCGCCAGCGAGATCGCCATCGTCGGCGAGGTCGATGATTGGGAAGCTGATGTCATTAAGACCTTGCTGGAGATCCCGTCGCGCGGCCAGTGCGTCTTTTACATCGATTCGGCCGGCGGCAGCGTCTTCGGCGCGTTGGCCGTGCTGACGCTGCTCAAGCACCGCGAGATCGACGCCACGGCCATCGTCCTCGGCGAATGCTCGTCAGCCGCCCTGTTGCTGTTCGCCGGTTGCCGTCGCCGCTTGGTAACGCGCTATAGCACGCTGCTGTTCCACCGCATGCGCTGGCAGAGCGAGAAACGCATCGGCTCCTTCGAGGCGTCGCATTGGGCACGGCACTTCGCCGAGATGGAAAAAGACATCGACGATCTGCAAGCTCGCCTGTTCGGCGCCGCCGAGGAGCAGATCCGCGCCTGGACGGCCGGCGGCCAGTATGTCACGGGAGAGCAAATCGTCGCCGCCGGACTCGCGGAAATGCTGGAACTTTGATCGATCGCTTGGTCGATCTCCAAGACGCGAATCAATAATCCATGCGGGCGAACCGCCGCGCGGATAGCGCCAGAGCGACGATCGTGAAGACCAATGACGTCAGGATCGATACAGCCAAAGTAATGCCGCCTTGCTCACGAAGGACGGCGTAATCGAGCAAGCGGCCGAAATAATGGTCGGCGTGCAGAAGCTCGAACAGCAGCCAATTGAGATCGGCCGGCTTGGGCAGAATCCAATAGGCCGACGCCAGCCAGGCGGACTCCGCGCCGGCCGACCGCGCCGCGTGCCAGTGGTGATTGACACACCAACACAGCAGCCAAAAAGCCAGCGATCCGACCAGGCAGATTGTCGTACTGCGCGTGCGGACGGCCAAAAAGGCGGAGAAACTGAAAAAGACGGCGAAATGCAGCAGCAAGACGGGAACGCAGAATAGATACAACGGCGTCCATTCGCCGGTGGCCACGCCCAGCGCCAGCCAGGTGCCGACGACGAACGCGGCGGTCTGCAAAGTCACGAACGCCAATACGCCAAGATACTGACCGGCCAGCAAAGCCCAGCGCGGCGTCGGTTTAGCCAACAGCAGCGACGACCGCGCCGGATCGAGAAAACCAGGCAAAAATCCCGCTGTCCAAATAAGCGCCAACAGCACGCCGGCGGTATCGGCCACGAAGCCGGCCAGCAAGAGTTGCACGAAGATAACGGCGTCCTCCGGGTAGTGCCGATAAGGGACGCGGATGGCGCCGAATAGGAAGCGGACCTCGCTGAAGGCCACGTCCACGCCCACGGCGTTGGCCGGGCCGATCCGCTGGATTTCCTCCGGCGGCAGGCGCATCCGCGCCTCGCCGGGATCGCACGGCAACGGCGGCTGCCCCTCGACGCGCATGCTCAAGCAAAAGGCAATGCACACGCCGGCGACCAGCGTCGTCGCCGCGAACAGACGCGACGCCAACGCCTCGCGGAACGTGGCGTAAACGACCCAGCCAATCAGACGAAGTAATGTTGGGGAGTTCATAGTTCGTTGCTTCCACTAGCTCGGAGCGCCAACGATGGGTTGTCCCATCGCCGGCGCTCCGGGCGGGTAATTGGTTGTCAATCGATCAAGGAGATCTGCACGCCGCTCTGCATGATGCGCGACATGGCCTGCTGGATCAGGTTGATGCGCTGTTGATAGCCGCCGACGATGATCTTGAACGACTGCGTGCCGCTGGTGTAGCCGCCGCTGGGCGGCGTGACGCCGTCGCCGCCACTGGTCGGCGTGCCCGGATAGCCCCAGCAACTCTGGATGGTATCCGTGGTTGGCGAGGTGTTGCCGTTTTGTTGGATCTTGAGCAGGAATTCCAGGACGCATTGCTGCATCGGGCCGGCGGTCGGAGAGTTGGTCATAGACGGCTCCATCAACTGGCCGAAGGCCAGACAGTGAATGCGAGCCGGCTGACGGGCCGTTGAGTAGCCGGGCGGATTGGCTGCTGTGGAAGCACAAAGTTGCTGGGCTACCGTGTACGTCCACGTCTTGGAAGTCGAATTGGGATCGTCGTTGACGGTTTCGCCGGGATCGGTCGAGTTAATGCTATAATAGGAGTTCCATGCTCCGTTGTTATTCATGGTGTAGCCGAAGTAGTCGTGGGTCACGCCATCGGTCTCCAAGATGACCATTTTGACGGCGCCGGTTCGACCTGTAAACCCTTGGCTGGTGTTGGAACTGAACTGATTGTAGGCCACCGCCAAGCCGGCCGATGAGTTGGTGCCGCCGCTTGCATTGGGGACGTTGCCGCCCGTTTTATCATTGAAGTTGGTATCATAAGGCCGAATCGTACCGCTGACGCTGCCGTCCGTGGGGCTGATGAGACTGTAAGGATACCATAGGGCATTGGTCAGATAGGTGTAATTCTGACCCATCGGCACGCGAGCCTTGTTGTATGCTGAGTTCGAGGAGAAATAGATCAGCGAGGCTTGATCGTTGGGATGGTTGCTCTGGAAATCCTGGATGGCCGACTGAATGCCGGCTTTCAGCTGCCAATCGTGCGATTCATGGCTGGTGCCGGGGTTCCAGTTACGGCTGTATTCCGGCCTGCCGACCAGAAAGGCCATCATCGTCAGCGGCCCGAACCAGAAGTGCAGGCGCGGATGAATCGGCGCGTCGGTGTAACTCATGTATGGTGCGGGACTACCCGTCAGTGAACTGGAAGCGGTAATCTGCGGCGCGGGGCCGAAAGTTAGACCGCCGAAGCCGTTCCCGCCGTTGGGCTGGTTGCTTGGCGAACCAGGAGTGTTTTGGCCGTACAACGTGTTGATCGGATTGTAGGTGGTCGTCTCGGAGTTGTAGCCGAGTACGAAGTCGATGTATTCCTTCCAAAATCGTTGGTCGAGGTCGCTGGTGTAGTTCGTGACGTCCGAGGGAATGGAACTGTAATAGATGATGCGGCCGGATTGCAGGTTAGGCGGCAGTGTTTGTGGGCCGGATTGAATCCAGGCCAAGACATTGGCGTAGTTAATTGTTCCGCCATTTGACTGATTGATCCACTGGCCGGAACTATTCCACAGTTGCGAGTTGTCGCTGGTGCCGAAGTAGCGCTGCCGCCAGTCGCCTGGTATGTAGGGACTTCCGCCCGGCGAGCCGACAGGCGTGCGCGAGTCGGGCGGCCACATATAGAAGGTTTTACCGTAATAGCCCGGCCCCATCGTGTAACCTTTGAAGGCCGAACCTTGGCCGGTCGCGGAGTTATACCCCGGCGTCATCTGCCATTTACCGGCCGAGATGTTATAGCTCCAATCATAACCGTAACCGGTTCCCGATCCATTGTCGAATTTGCCGTCGGCCTTGCTACTATTTGTGAAGCCGGCCTTGCCGAGATAGTCTTGGACACAGCCGGCGTAATCGCCGATACCGGCAACGGGATAGGATTTGCCTTTTTTCAACGGCCACAAGTCGCCGTCGCCGGGCTGGATGGCCCACGACGACGGCGTCGGCGTGACCACCGGCGTCAGGCTGGCGTTGTAGCTCAACGGATTGCCGACGACGAAAGCGTTGACGTAGCTGCCGCCGGCGTTGCACAGGTAGTCACCGACCATGGCGGGACCGTTGCTCGTGGCCATCGTCAAATTGCTGGGGGCGTGTGCCTCGCCGTGCAGATCGCCGTAGCCATCGAGACACATCATCGGATTGGGATTGCCCGGCGACACGGAGGACGAGGGAAAGATGGACCACGGGCCGAATTGCGGATAAATCGGATCGGGATTCATCGATCCGGCTGTGGGATCGTTGGTACTCTCGTTGACGCCGCGGATGTTGACGTTGCTGCCGTACTGCATGGAGGTGGAGAAGTCCAGGACGATGGCCACGTCGCGCGGACGATGCACGGCCACGGCCATAGAACTGACGGCAATCGGATTGATGCCGAACACCTGGGCGAAGTAGGTCGGCTGCAAGGTGTTGACCTGCACCTGCATGGCGGTCCACGATTCGCCGGCGTACTTGGTGCCGCTGAAATCGGCGGTGAACTGCTGCGACGTACTGCTATAGCGATAGACGCCGGTGGTCACGGTGATCTGGCTGGAAGTCAACGGCACGGACAGAACGCTGTTGGCCTCGGCGCAACTGATAGCGAAGTTCTGGGCGGCCGTGAGGTTGTTATTTGGCGAGTTGCCGTTGAGCAGGCGCGTGCCGGCCAAGGCGGCGAGGTCCGCCGCGTTTTGGCACTGCGTCCGCGCCACCGCTATCATACCCAGATCGACGCCCAGCGCGATCAGGCCCATCAGCGCCACTAACGAAACCGCCGTCAGCGGTAGTATGGAGCCGCGCCGGCACACCACTTTGTCAGCAAGCAACATAAGCGTTACTCCTCTCGGTCGGCGTGGCGGGCCGCCGCTAGTTCGCTTCACTGTTCATCATTGCCGTCACATTGATCGGCAAATTGTTGTTCAAGAACAAAAACGACGGCAGAATCGGCTGATAATTTCCCGTGATCTGCACGACGATGGGACTGCCGAAAGCCGCCGAGTTCCAACTGGAGCCGGCCAACGGATAAATATTGGGCGGATAGATGGCCGTGCCGGTGCCGCTGTTGTAAATGCCGTTGGGATCGGCCGAAAATACGTTGACGTTGTAACCCTGTATCTGCGCGTCCACGCCGGCCATCTTGGTGTTGACGACGGCGACGACCTGACTCAACGTGGTGCCGTCGCCGGTGTGGACCACGGCGTAGCGCGCTCCTTCGCGGGCCGCATTGTTGGTCGTGTGCAGCACCATCAGATAGCGGCCGTATTCCAAAATGCCGAACAAAAATAACAGAGCGATGCTCAGCACGAAGGCCATTTCAACCACGGTGGCACCGCAGCGGCGTTCGTCTCGTTGGCGAAATAGCATGGATGCGACTCCTGGGAGCCATTATTACCCGGCAGCTAACCGCAGCCGGTTCGACTATCACGGCGACCAGCCGGGAATGGTAGTATTCACCACGAAGGGGGTATCCATGAGGATCACCCAAGTCGTTTGCGCGACCAGGTTGCCGCTGGCGTAAAACGGCGTCCAATTGACATCTTGGATGGGCAGCGTGACGGTGACGGTGAACAGGTCGCCTTGCTGTCCCTGATAAGGATCGGTGCGGCTGAGATCGCCGGTGGTGAACTGGAAGACGACCTGTACGTCATTGACCTGGCTGGCCTGGATGACGCCGGCGCCGACGAGATACTCGCGCACGGTGTCCTGCACATTGGGCAGTCCGCTGTTGGCGTGGATGAGAGTGTAAGAGCCGATTTGGTTGATGATCTCCGCTTGCGACGCTAACCGCGCTCCCTCGCGGGCGGCATTGTCCATCAGCTGCATGACTTCAATCATGCGTCCCACCTGCCACAGTCCTAACAATAATGTCAGCAGTAACGGCGCGAGGAAGGCGAACTCCACGGCGGCGACGGCGCGGCGCGGTTGTCGGCGATGAAGCATTGTATGATTCCTCCCGACGGGAACGCGGATTATACAAGAGGGCAAGCGAGCGGCGGGATTTATCTTCGCCGTCGCGCACCATTTTCTAGGGCAAGACGGGAGAATTGCTAAAATCTAGGACACGCATTTCACTCTGTCAAATGGCAACGATTTGCTCGCCGCTCCGCCGTGAGCTACCCTTCGTTTAGCCGCGACCCGAAGGGGAGCGCGTCTGCGCTCCCCTTCGGGTCGCGGCTAAACAGGGAACCCCCGTCCCCTCGAAACGCAGGAGATTGCCAACGATGATGCTCGTTTCGACAGAAGCTCCTCCGTGTGTCTGCAAAGCGACCGAGGCGGCGGCGGCGTTCGACGGCGTGTCCAAAACCTATCGCCACGGTTTCCTTCGCCGCCGGGCCGTGGAGGCACTGCGCGACGTGAGTTTGCGAATCGAGTGCGGCGAAGTGTTCGGCCTGCTCGGTCCCAATCGCGCCGGCAAAACCACGTTGGTCAAACTGCTGCTGTCCTTGTGCCAGCCGACGGCCGGGGCGATTCACCGTCTGGGCCGGCCGCTGTCCGATCGTGGCACGCTGGGACAGATTGGTTACGTCCATGAAAATCACGCTTTTCCGCGTTATCTTAGCGCCGCCGACCTTCTCGAATACTACGCGGCGCTGACGCTGATACCCTACGAGCGTGTCCGCGAACGTGTGCCGAAGCTGTTGGAGCTGGTCGGCTTGGCCGATCGCTGCCGCGAGCCGATCGCGCGCTTCAGCAAGGGCATGATTCAACGTCTCGGCATCGCTCAGGCCATGCTCAACGAGCCGCGTTTGCTGGTCCTCGACGAACCGACCGAAGGACTGGATCTGAATGGCCGCCGTCTGCTGCGCGACGTGGTGCGCGAAGTGCGCCAGCGCGGCGGCAGTGTGCTATTGGTCACGCACATTCTGACGGAGATCGAACATTTGTGCGATCGCGTCGGCGTGCTGGTCAATGGCCGATTGGTCCACGTCGGCCCACTCGCCGAGTTGACGCAAGAGGATAACGGCTCCCCGCGTTCGCTGGAGAAAACCCTCAAGGAACTGTACGCGGAGAACCGGCTGCGTGAGCTGCCGGGTAAAGCAAACGCATGAATCCTTTCACCCAACTTCCCGCTATCCGCTGGCTGACCCGCGACACTTTCCGTCAGTCGCGCAGCGCCGGCATCTTTTGGCTGATGCTCGCCGTCAGTCTGGCCTGCGTCGCGCTGTGTCTGACGGTGACAGTCGTTGACGGCCCCGACGATTCCGGGCATCTCGACTTGGTTTTCGGCAGCGTGCAGGTGCCGTTCGCTTCGGGGTGCGCCGCTGCCGTGCGTACTCTGGAAGGATTTTTGGCCGGCTGGATCGCCGATGGCTTCGGCCTCTTACTGGCGCTGATGTGGACGGCGGGCTTTTTGCCGTCGTTTCTCGGCGCGGACACGGCGTCGGTGCTATTGGTCAAACCGATCCCCCGTTGGAGTCTGCTGCTGGGCAAGTGCCTGGGCGCTCTTGCCTTCGTCGCCGTGCAGGACGCGCTTTTCCTTGGCGGCACTTGGCTGGCTTTGGGACTGCGCACCGGCATATGGGACATAAACTATCTTTTGTGCCTTCCTTTGCTTCTCGTGCATTTCGCCATCTTTTTCAGCTTCTCGGCCATGTTGGCGGCGGCGACGCGCAGCACGACGGCTTGCGTGTTCGGCTCAATTCTGTTCTGGCTATTGTGCTGGGCGATGAACCTTGGCCGACATGCTTTTTTGGTATTGCCGGAACTGCAAAGCGCGGCGACGGGCTTCGGCCATACCATTGAATTGGCATACTGGATTCTGCCCAAACCGCTCGATGGTCATTTCCTTCTGCGGGACATTCTGCAAGACAATTCTTCGCTGTCAAGCATCGTCAATCCGCACGCGCTGGCGGAGCGCGGCGTCTGGCATCCGGCCGCTTCGCTGGCGGCGTCGTGTGCCTGCGCCGTGGTGCTGCTGGCGCTGGCGGCGTATGACTTCGTCACGGCGGAGTATTGAAAGAGCTTGACTTCCTCTCGCCGCGAGGATAGCACTAAGGAATCAGCCTGCCGCGCCGCCCATCGCCCTCCCACCGTGCGAAAGGACGCGTCATGTTGCCATACCGCCGTCTCTCTTGTTTCCTGCTTGCGCTCGGCTTGTTGGCGCCGGTGCGCGCCTTCGCCGAGACTCCTCTGCACCAGCGCATTGATCGCGCTATCGCCGCGCAGCCGGATTTCGCTCCGCGCCGCCGCTCCCGCTTCGGACGCCGAATTTCTCCGCCGCATCTACCTCGATCTGATCGGCACCATTCCCGCGGCAACCGAGGCCCGCGCGTTTCTGAATGATCGTTCACCCGGCAAACGGCCCGCGCTCATCGATCACCTGTTGGCCAGTCCCGAACACGCTCGCCATCTCGCCACCGTGTTCGATGTCCTGCTCATGGAGCGCCGGCCCGATAAATACGTGCCGCGCGCCGACTGGCTAGAGTATCTGCGCTCCTGCGTGGCGGCGAACAAACCGTGGGACGCCCTGGTGCGTGAAATCCTCTCCAGCGACGGCGCCGACAAGAAGACGCGGCCGGCGGCGAAATTCTATCTCGAACGCGAGGCCGAACCCAACCTGCTGACGCGCGACATCAGCCGCCTGTTTCTCGGCACCAATCTGCAATGCTGCCAGTGCCACGATCATCCGCGCATCGACGATTACAAACAAGCTCATTATTACGGCCTGTTCGCCTTCCTCAACCGCAGTTCGCTCGTCGTCGATAAGACGCTGAAGCTCGCCGCCTTGTCCGAGAAGGCCGACGGCGAAGTGACGTTTCAATCGGTGTTCGATCCGAAGAAGGTGACGAAGAGTACCGGCCCGCGTCTGCCGGAGGGACCGCCGCTCAAGGAGTCGGCCGCCGAGAAGGGCAAGGAATATCTTGTCGCTCCCGCTGCCGGCATCCGTTCCGTGCCGCGTTTCAGCCGCCGCGCTCTGCTCGGCCCCACGCTCGCCCGCGCCGACAACGAGGCATTCAAAAGGAACATTGCCAATCGCTTATGGGCGCTGATGATAGGTCGCGGTTTGGTGCATCCGCTCGATCTCGATCATTCGACCAATCCGCCGTCGCACCCGGAGTTGCTGAAGCTGCTGGCCGACGACATCGCCGCGCGCAAGTTCGATATGCGCGGCTTTCTCCGCGAGTTGGCCCTGAGCCAAACCTATCAGCGTTCCAGCGCGCAGCCGTCTCCCGGCAAAGAAGTGGAGCCGGCGAGTTACACCGTTGCTTTGCTCAAACCGCTGACGCCGGAGCAATTGGCCGCGAGCCTGATGCAAGCAACCGGCCTCACCGATGCCGAGCGTAAGACGCTGGGCAAGAACGCCACGGAGGCGGCACTCTATGCTCGCCTGTCCGGCAATGTGGCGCCGTTCGTGCGGACGTTCGCTAGTTCCTCCGGCAAGGCGGAGGAGTTCGATGCTCGGCTCGATCAAGCGCTGTTTCTGGCCAACGGCTCAACCGTGCGCGGTTGGCTGACGCCGCGTCCCGGCAATCTGATCGATCGTGTCACGCGGCTGACGAACGCGGATGCGCTGGCGGAGGAGTTGTATTTGAGTGTGTTCGCTCGTTTGCCGGATGGCGAGGAGCGCAAGGAGGTCGCCGATTTTCTGGCCTCGCGGTCCAAAGATCGCGCTGCGGCGCTGCAAGACATGGCGTGGGCGCTGTTGGCGTCGGCGGAGTTTCGGTTCAATCACTAATGGTTAGCCGCGATCCGAAGGGGAGCGCGACAGCGCTCCCCTTCGGGTCGCGGCTAAACAGGGAGGGAGAACAATCCAATGTGGTGTTCCTATGCCTGTAATTCCGCCGAACATGGCGTCTCTCGGCGCGGCTTCCTGGCCGGAGCGCTCGGAGGGGCACTCGGCACGCTGGCCCTCGATCCCTTCCTCCGCCCCGCCTTCACGCGCGAACTGAACCAGCAGCAAAAGCGCGTCCTCATGATCTGGCTGCACGGCGGATCGAGCCAACTGGAAACGTGGGATCCCAAGCCGGGGACAAAAACCGGCGGTCCCTTCCAGACTATCGCCACTTCCGTGCCTGGCATCCACATTTGCGAACTGCTGCCGCACACGGCGAAACAGATGCACCATCTCGCCTTGGTACGCGGTGTGAATACGGCGGAGGACGATCACGGTAAGGGCGCCTACATCATGCACACCGGCCGGCGACAGGAGCCGGCGATGACGTGGCCGCACTTCGGCTCGGTGTGCGCCAAGCTGCTCGGCGACGGCGACAATCCGCTGCCCGGCTACATCCACATTACGCCCGGCGGCAGCGGCGGCGTCAGTAGTCAGGACGCCGCTTTCCTCGGTCCGCGTTACGCTTCGGTGGCTCTCAGCGATGGCCACGCGCCCGCCAACCTCGACCGTCCCGCCGCGCTGAGCGAAACCGCCGATCAGCAGCGCCAGCAGTTCCGCATGCACGCCAACCAGCACTTCCTGCGTTCGCGCCGCACCGCCCAGACCGAGGCGTACACACAGTCCTACGAGCAGGCCGCGCAACTCATGCGCCGCCGCAATCTGTTCGACATCGACAAGGAGCCGCCCGCCGTCGTCGATCGCTATGGCCGGCACGACTTCGGCCGACATTGCCTGATGGCGCGCCGCTTACTCGAAGGCGGCGCCACCTTCGTCAAAGTCGCGCATTCCAACTACGACACGCATCACGAGAATTTCGATTTCCACATTGAACAGCTCGGCGAGTTCGACCGGCCGTTCGCCACGCTGCTCGACGATCTGCACGATCGCGGTCTGCTATCCAGCACGCTCGTCGTTGTGTTGTCGGAGTTCGGGCGGACGCCGAACATCAATCGCAATTACGGCCGCGATCATTGGTCGCGCGCCTGGTCGATCGCCCTGGCCGGCTGCGGCATCAAGGGCGGCAGCGTCAGCGGCAAAACCAACGCCGAAGGCACCGCCGTCACCGATGGGCAAGTCAACGGCGGACATCTGTTCCACACTTATTTGAGCGCCCTCGGTTTCAACTCGAAGAAGAATTTTTACATCGAACAGCGTCCCATTCCCATCGCCGATCCGAAGGCGAGTCCCATCAAGGAGGTGCTGGCATGAAACCCACGCCGACGCCGATAATCGATGCCGCCAAGACGCATCCGCTGAAGGATTACAAGCACGATAGCCCGTTGCTCGGCTGCCGTTTCGATCCATCGGGACAGTTCGTTTTCGCCGGCGCTCAGGACAACAACGTCATCCGCTGGCACCTCGACAGCGGCAAGAAAACGCTGCTGACCGGCCATAAAAGCTGGGTGCGCGCCCTGGCGTTTGCGGCCGAGGAAAAGATCTTGTTCTCCGCGGATTACGCCGGCCGAATTGTGGCGTGGCTGGCCGGCGCCGAGGAGCCAATGCCGGCGTACATCCTCAACGCGCATCGCGGCTGGGTTCGTGCCCTCGCCATCAGTCCCGACGGCAAGACGCTCGCTTCCTGCGGCAACGATCATCTCGTCAAGCTGTGGTCGATCCCCGATGGCAAGCTGCTCCGCGAACTGACCGGACACGCCTGCCACGTCTACAACGTCGCCTTCCATCCCGACGGCAAACATTTGGTCTCCGCCGATTTGAAGGGCGTTATCAAAGTATGGGATGTGGCGAAGGGCGAGCCGGAGCGCGAACTGGATG
This sequence comes from uncultured Planctomycetota bacterium, assembly GCA_963835245.1. Taxonomy (GTDB): domain Bacteria; phylum Planctomycetota; class Planctomycetia; order Gemmatales; family Gemmataceae; genus JAJPHU01. Next base: position 1,228,711 of record CAWIEZ010000004.1, on the reverse strand, counting down.
CGAAGGTACTCTACAAATACGATCCGGGATTTCTCGCGGACATCGGCGGCGTGCGGAGCATGGCGTTCAGTCCCGATGGAACGCTATTGGCCTGCGCCGGCATCACCGACGTGAGCAACGCTTTCGCCGGTGTCGGCAATCCGCTCGTGGTGTTGTTCGATTGGAAGAACGGCAAACCGAAACAACTCTTGCGTCCGAAGACGCCGTTTCAGGGCACCGCTTGGGGCGTGGTCATTCATCCGTCGGGTTTCATCGCCGCCGCCGGCGGCGGCAACGGCGGCATTCTGTGGTTCTGGAAAGCGGACAACTGCGCAGGCTTTCTTCAGCCTCCCGCTGCCGAACAATGCCCGCGATCTGGATCTGCATTCCGACGGGCAGCGTTTGGCCGTGGCCTACTTCGACGGGGCCATCCGCACTTACGGCATGGAAGCGCCGGCCGCGAAGTGATGCGGGTAGAGAAGGTCTCAGAATACTTTGCAGATCGAAAAAAGTTCTTGACACTTTTTCCTTCTGCTTTTCCTCATTTATGCGACATCGGCAAGCCGGTCACTTGTCTGTACAGATCGTCTCAATCTGGTCCTCAACAACCTCGATGTAAGCCGGTTTCGGCTTCTTCCGAACGCGGAGGCGGTAGACTTTCGCCCCTTTCGGCCCGATCGCACCGCGATATTCAACGATCCGGGCTTTCCCATAGCCAGAGTTGCGTATCCTCACCGTGGTGCCGATTTGCAGCGTGTCGGTCATCCTAGTCAGTCCCTTCTCCATGCGCGTCACCAGGGAGCAACGCCGAGGATGCGGATCAATTCCTTCCGCATTATATCGTCCAAAGCAGCCGCAAGTCCATCACAGGACGCCCGCCAATTCTGAATGTCGGCCAAAACGAGTACCCCTGGGATCGGCGGAGGAGGTGGTGAGGTCCGTTGATGGGCGGCGGTATTCCTCCAGTGGTTCAAGTGGTCGAGATGAGTGATCTGAAGGGCGTGGATGGCCGGGAAAGCGAGTGTGAACCCGAACCGCTCGAAATCGGCTTGAATGGTCTTGAGAGATGGATTTTGCTTGCCGAGTTGCAGCGCCGCCGAGAACTGAGCCTGAATGGTTGCCCTAAAAGAGACAGGGACCGTGGCCGCGCAAATCTGGGAACACTCCGAGTAGAGCGCTCGGCAAAACCCCTGAAAGTGGGCGCTGAGCAGCATGACGTAGCCACGGAGGCATTCGTCGAGAAGAGATAGGTCGGCGGAGCAAGTGCCGCGATGCTCACACACTGCCCGTCGATCTGGGCGAGACGAGGCATACGGACGGTCTGCCATTCAGTGAGGGCTGCGGAAGGCATTGACGGTCTCATGGAGAGCGGCTCGGAATCGAAAGCCATTATGGGAAGAAATCGTCAATCCGGCTACCGCATTACGTCGAATTTCATCACCGCGATCCGGCCCTCAGCCGCTTGATGGCCGCGACGCCTCCGGCCTGCGCGGCCAGTGCGAGAAAGCCATTCCGGTCATCAAGTACATCGCACGAGAGATGCTCCGTAACGAGTTGGCGGCTGATGCTGCCGTTCCTTCGTCTGTCACGCCAGAGTAGGAAATTACGATGGATGTGATAACAGAATCCATGACTTTCGCTGTTCCAAAATGCACTTCTCACGAAATCGATTTAACAGGGACAGCCTACGCGCATTTTCGCCAATTATCTCAGCATTTCACGATCCCTTCGCTCTACCAGCCGGTTTCCCCTTCGCCGAGGCGTTATCGCGGAAGCGGTTGGAAGAGTTCCGGCATGCGGATTAGCGCCAGCGGGTCTTTCCGCCAGCGCTCCTCGCTTTCGGGCAGCCAATAGCGGAAGGGGTCTTTGCGTTTGCCCAAACCGTCCTGGCGCAGTAGGCCGCGTTCCACCGCGCGGCGCAGCCAGCGATAGAGGGTAGACGAGTCGGGGCGATCCTCGGCGGGCCAGCCGCTGAGGAGGTCGTCGCGCGTGAGCTTGCGCTCGCTATGACGGAATAGGCTCTCCAACAGACGCCAATGGTCGGCGAACTCCTCGTCGGCGAAACTGCCGCTCGCCAGGTAGTCGGTGCCGTCGGCGTTCAGTTCGATGATCCGTTCGCGCGGCGTTTCGTCGAAGCGCGAAAGGGCGAATAAGCGGCGGCGACGGTCGCTGTCGGTGGGGCGGCGATAGCAGCGCATTTCGATAAGAATGTCGGCGCAAGCTAAGAGCGCCGCTGCCGCGGCCAGAGGGGCCGTCGCTATGCTCTTTCTTGGAGGGATGGTGCAGGATCAGCACAGATAGACCGCAAGCGGCCAGCCGCTGCAAGGGGGCCAAAGCGTCCAGCATGATGGCGGCGTCGTTTTCGCTTTTGCCGGGGAAGAAGGCGGCTAAGGGATCGACCACCACAAGGGATACGTCGCGCTCGGCGGCGTCATCGGCCAAGCGGTCGAGAAGCGTTTGCCACTGCCGCGGGCTGGGCCGGCCTCGGAAGGGACGGCAGTACCAGCCGATGTGATTTTCCAGATCGAGGCGGCGACCGCGCAGCAGCCATTGCTCGGAGGATTCCTCGGAGAGGACGACGGCGCGGCCGGCAGTCACGGCCAAGCCAGCCAGGAGGCCGCCGGTTTTCATGCGCGACAAGAGGACAGAGAGGAGGGTGGTCTTGCCGGTCTTCCACTGGCTGGTCAGCAGGGTGACGGAACCAGGGATGAGATAGCCTTGCCATAGCCAGCGGAGGGGGGTTTCGGAGGCGTCGGTGCGAAGGCTGGCCAAACCCCAACGGAGGGGCGGCGCGGACACAGGGTCGTTGAGGGCGGACATGGCAGATAGCCTTACCGATGGTGGTACGCAGCGAGAACGAGCGCGGTTGGGTGGGAGAAGACGCTTCTGTACATAATTATACACGAGAAGCGAAGCGGAGCCAAGCATTCGCGCTTACTCCGGCAACGTGAGGCGAACGGGTGCCGTGACGTTGCAACGAAGGACGGGCACAGTTGCAACGAAAGAGGACGAGATAGGGTAAGGGGTTGCGCAGGGTGGCGATGTCGTTGCAACGATGCGCAGTCGTTGCATCACCAGCGGGGGGCAATGCAATGAAAACAAAGTAACCAATTGCTCACGCTCGCGGCTCTGATTTAATCGACCGTGCGAACAGCCTCATGCCGCGCCCGGCCTTCCTCGAAGACGCGGGCGATGACTTGATCGAGCGGCGGATCCTGTACGCTCATGTCCACCACGGTATAACGATCGAGTATCGCCGCCAGCACTTCGGCGATGCGCGTGCGTTCCACTTTCAGCTCGGCGACCGGCCCGGAACTGGTGTACTCGCCGAACTGGCCGAGATCCTTGGGCGTCTCTTCGCCGACAAAGTGCAGACGCACCAGCTTGGAACGGCCGAAGCGCTCGGTGATGCCGGCCAGGAGGCCATCGTAGAGGACGCGGCCATGCGTGATGACCAGTACGCGCGAACACAACGCCTCGACATCGCGCATGTAATGGCTGGTCAGCAGCATGGTGACGCCCCGCGCGGAGTTGTATTCCTTCAAGCAGCGCTGGATGGCCACTTGTGCCACTACATCGAGACCAATGGTCGGCTCATCGAGCAGCAGCAATTGCGGTTGATGCAAGAGAGCGGCGATCAACTCCATCTTCATGCGCTCGCCCAGCGATAGTTCGCGCACCGGCTGGCGCGTCAGTTCCTTGACGGCGAACAATTCCGTCAGCTCGCCGAGAGTGCGGTTGAAAACGTCGGTTGGCAGCGAATAGATTTCGCGGTGAAGTTGGAAACTATCGCCGGCCGGCAGATCCCACCACAATTGATTTTTCTGGCCCATGATGAGCGAAAAACGACGGCGGAAAGCGTCGGGCCGCTCCCAGGGCGTGAAGCCGAGAACCGTGGCCGTGCCGGAACTGGGATAGATCAAGCCGGAGAGCATTTTCAGCGTGGTGGTCTTGCCGGCGCCGTTGGGACCGAGGAAAGCGACCATCTCGCCCGGCTCGATGTGAAAACTGACGTCGGCGACGGCGTGGACTTCCTTGTACTGCCGACGGAAGAGACCGCGCAGGGCGCCGGCGAGACCGGGATTCTTTTGAAAGACGCGATAAGTCTTGCTCAGCCCCTTCGCCTCGATGATTGGCATTGCTCCGTTCTCTCCGCTTGGTTTTCCTTCATTCTATGCTCTCGTGTAATCCTGGCGAGCGGGCGGGATTCCTCTTGCTCCCGCGGTTGTCCGCGTCCTATTTTGGCAAAGACGCCTCATCCTCGTCGAGGAGCCGCGGGAGGTTTCCTGATGAACACGCGCATTACCTGTCCAAATTGCCGGCGCTTGCTGTTATTGCCTGCGGATTGCACGGCGGAAGTGCTGAGCTGTCCGCGCTGCCTGACTGCCATCGATAATCCACAGGCGGCGGAGGCGCCTACCAATGTGCCAGCGGAAGCACCGCCGCGCGAGCCGAGCGTGACCTCCGCGCCGCTGCCCGCGCCGGTCGTGCCGCCGCGCAGCGCCGAGGTTGATGCCGAGGTGCGCAGCGATAATCGCGGCACGAGCCGGCGGATGATTTTTTTGGCCGTGTTGGGCGGAGTGGGCATTTCCTATGCTCTCTTGGGCAGCTTCGCCCTGCTGGGGCATGGCGAAATTTGGCAGGCGCTCCTGGTCTTGAGCGCGCTGATGGTGTTGACGTTCTTCAGCGCCGTCTGGGTGATCGGGAGCGAGTCGGACGCGACGATAGGAGGCAACATCGGCCGCATCGTGCTGCGCGTGCTGACTATCAGCGGCGTCATCGTCGCCGTGGGCGCGCTGCTTGCGCTCGCCGCTCTGATCCTCTTGTTCGTCGTTTGTCTGTCCAGCGGGGGAAGATGTTGATGTCCGCGTTCTACTTTCGGAATAACGACTTGTCCTTTTCGTGGAGGAAGGCATGAGCGACGACCGCTGGGCGGATGCACGCCGCCTGGAAGCATGGGCCGGCGAAGTGCGCGTCAACCTGCTGCGCGCCACCGCCCTTATTGTCTTTTATGGGAATCATCTGCTCGATGTTTACGTCTATGGCCGCGAGCGCTCGCCGGCGGTCGCCGTCTATCACGCCGAAGTGACGGCCATCGTTCTCGCTTGGATGGGAGCGATTGTCGTGCTGTACGTATGCCTGGCGCGGCGTTGGCTGCCGCCGGGATTGAAGTACGCGGCGACGTTCTGGGACATCACCATGATTTCGGCGCTGTTGATCGTCAGTCCCGATGGTCCGCGTAGTCCGCTGTTGTATCTCTACTTCGTCGCCTTGGCGGCGGCGCCGTTGCGGATGTCGCTGCCGCTCGTCTACGCCACGACCTTCGGCATTATGATTGCCGCCACGCTCGTCGTGGGACATTATGTCTTTTTCCGCATCGGCCGCGATGCCTACTACGCCGCCGATAGTCCGTACCGCTTGGCGCGGAGCAGCGAAATCATTTTCTTGCTATCGGTGGGAGCGGCGGGGTTGTTCGCCGGACAGGTGGTGCGGCAGGCGCGCCGCCTGGTGCGCGGCTACCCCGTCCTCGTCGAGGAAGCGCAGGAGGTTGCCTGATGGCTACGCGCATCACCTGTCCGAACTGCCGGCGATTGCTGTTGCTGCCGCCCGGCTGCACGGCCGAGGTGCTGAGTTGTCCGCGCTGCCTCGCGCAGATCGAGAATCCGCAAGCCGCGGAGACTTCTATCGGCCTGCGGCCAGAAGTGCCGCCGCGCGCGAGCCGGGCGTGACGCCCTCACGGCCGGTCTCGCCGGTTGTGCCGCCGCGCCTCCCGGATGTCGATGTCGAGGTACACCGCGACAACCGCCGCACAGGTTGCCTGATGACCGGGCTGGCGGTGCTGGGCGGACTGGGGATCGCCTATGCACTGACGCTAGGCTTCGGCGCGGCGGTGTATGGGGGATTTGAGCCGCTGTTCGTTATCCTGGGCGTACTGATGGTGCTGACGCTCTTCAGCGCCGTCTGGGTAGCCTATCGCCAGCCCAGCGAGAGGATGGGAAGCAACATCGGCCGCATCGCGTTGGATGTGCTGGCTTTCGTCGGCGTCGGCATCCTGCTCGTGATCGCTTGCCTGATCTTTCTGTTTGTCATTTGCCTATCCGGCGGAAGATTCTGATTTACGTCACCCCCAGCACGGCATCGACGACCCAGCAGCCGCGCACATGTTCCACGGCCGCGCGGCAGTGCGTCAGAATGTCGGCATCGCGGCAGCCCGCCTCCTCCAGCGCATCGGCGAGTTTGGGCAAATTGCGGAAACAGCGCTTGCGATAAATGACGCCGGCCATGCGCGGGATCATGTTCTCATTCCAACGAAGCCAACTCGGATCGATGGTCACAGCGCGGAAGGGATTGCCGAAGATTTCGTAAACCAGCTCCACGGCATCGAGCGCTTCTAAGGGGCGGAACGGCTCACCGGCCACGGGGGCACCGTCCCCGCGTTGAGCTTCGATGGCGCGCGCGGCGGTGCGGGCAGTGCGCGTGGCGCTGACGACATCGGGCGGTTCGCGGATGTCCTTTGGTCTCTCCAGAATTGGCCCTGGCTCGGCAAACAACGCCTCGACTGCCTGCGCCGCCGAGCGTGCCGCGAGAACCTTCCACGTCGGCCGCCGTCTCTCTTCTGCTTCGCGTTGTTCGCGCAGCCGTTTCGCCAACCGCCGCGCTTTGTCGAAGACTTTCGCGGAAATACGCCCATCGGCGGCGCGCTCCGCCGCCTTGACGGCCTGGCGCAAGTGATCGTCGCCCAACAACGGCCAAATGCGGCGCACACAGGCGCAGGCGAACAGACATCTTTTGCGCGGAGTTGCCCGCTCGCCCAGATGCGCCAACATCTCTTCGGGAGAAATGCTCTCTCGCCATTCCGTCTCGGTCATGCGCCGCAACCCTGTTCTCGCCGCGATTGGACCACCCGGCAGCTAACGCTGCCGGTTCGCCGGCAGAGCAGTGTTCATTTTACCGCGCTTTGCGGTGGGGCTAGGCGAACCGGCAGCGTTAGCTGCCGGGTTGGGGGCAACCCACCCGGCAGCTAACGCTGCCGGTTCGCCGGCAGAGCAGTGTTCATTTTACCGCGCTTTGCGGTGGGGCTAGGCGAACCGGCAGCGTTAGCTGCCGGGTTGGGGGCAACCCACCCGGCAGCTAACGCTGCCGGTTCGCCTCACTTCGCCGAGAACTTGTAGACCGTCGTTTGCCGATACGTCCGGTCCCGGCTCAAGGATGATCGACGGGAAATTCTCGTGATGCACGGCATCGGGAAAGTGCTGTGCTTCCAGACAAAAACCACCATGTTGCTTGTACACGACGCCGCCGCGGCCCTTCTGTTTGCCATCGAGGAAATTGCCGGTGTAAAACTGCACGCCCGGCTCCGTCGTGAACATCTCCAGAATGCGGCCGGTCTTCGGCTCAAGCACACGCGCCGCCAAGGCCAACTCCCTGCCGCCGCTGTTGAGTACGAAATTGTGATCGTAGCCGCGCGGCTTGCTCTTGATCTGCTCGATGCGCTCGCCGATGCGCTTGGGCTTGGTGAAATCTAGCGGCGTGTCCTTGACCGGCTTGATCTCGCCAGTCGGAATGAGCGTGTCGTCGGCCGGCGTGTACTTGTCGGCGACGATGACCAATTCGTGATCGAGAATGTCGCCGGATTTCGCCCCGGCGAGGTTGAAATAGGTGTGATTAGTCAAATTCACCGGCGTCGCTTTGTCCGTCTTGGCTGTGTAGTCGATGCGCAGGGCATTGTGGTCGGTCAGCGTGTAGACGACCTTGACGGTGAGCGTGCCCGGATAGCTCTCTTCGCCGTCCTTGCTGACGTAGCTGAGTTTGACGGCCGCGCCCTCCGGCAGCGTCTCCGGTTCGGCTTGCCAGACTACCTTATCGAATCCCTTTTGTCCGCCATGCAGCGAATTGGGACCGTTGTTGACGGCCAATTGGTGCTTTTTGCCGTTCAGTGTGAACTCTCCCTTGGCGATGCGATTGGCCACGCGGCCCACCGTGGCCCCGAAAAACGGATGCCCGGCGAGATAATCCTTCAAATTGTCGAAACCCAGAACGACATCACCGATTTTGCCGTCGCGGTCGGGCACGTCCAATTCGGTGAGGATGGCACCGTAGGTGATGATCTTGGCCGTCATGCCGGCGGTGTTGGTCAGAGTATACTGCTCCACCTCGGCGCCGTCGGCCGTCTTGCCGAACGCTTCCTTTTTCACACTCGCTTTCTCCTTTTTGTTGCCCTTCTCCTTCGCCTCATCGGCGGCGAAAGCGGCGCACAGTCCGCCCAGCAACAAGCTTGTCAATCCCAGACGTATTACTGCTTTCCGCATATATTCCCCCCTTTTTATCCTGTTTTTTCCCTCTCGCGGCCTCCTATCGTTCGCTCATCAGCGATCTTACAGAATGGGGACAGGGCGGCGATGGTGTGCGCGGGTGGCTTCCTCGACACGAGCCTCCCAGCGCGGCTCGTCGGGTTTGAATGGAAAGAGAATGCCGCGCGAACTATTGACAACCGCGCCTAGACCGTCGGGCCGGAAAGCCGGCGCGACATCATCGGCTTTGCCGCCCTGAGCGCCGAAACCGGGCACCAAAAAAATCACCTCCGGCAGCAGTTTCCGCAGCATCGCCAATTCCGCCGGATACGTCGCACCGACCACCGCGCCTACGTCGCCCAGACCACAGTCGCCGAGATTCTCGCGCGCCCAAGCCGCCACTGCCTCGCCGACGTGTTGATACAACGGTCGCGGCGGCGGTGTGCCGGAAGAGACGAGCAGATCCTGGAACTGACCGGCTCCCGGATTACTGGTGCGCACCAGCACGAACAGCCCCGCCGAGACGCGGCGCGCACTTTCCAAAAACGGCTCTACGGCATCGCGGCCCAGATAGGGATTGATCGTCAGGGCGTCGGCCTCCCAGACGGGATAGGTATGGCCGGCCAGGCGCGTGCCGCCGAAGGCGGCGTCGGCGTAGGCGGACGCCGTCGAGGCGATGTCGTTGCGCTTGCTGTCGAGAATTGTCACGAGATGCAAGTCGCGGGCCTTGCGCAACAGTCGTTGCAGCGCCGCCATGCCTTCCGACCCACACGCCTCGAAAAAGGCGCTTTGCGGTTTGACCAGCGGAACCAGCGGAGCCACAATGTCGAGAACTCGACTACAAAACTCCTCATAGGCGGCAGCGACGGAAGCGAGCGACGCTTCGCCGTGACGTTGGCGCAGTTCAATCGGCAGCGATTCCCAACGTGGATCGAGACCGACACACACGGCGTTGCCTTTGGCGCGGACGGCGGCGGCGAGACGATCGGCGAAGTGCTGCATGTGCGGAACTCCTGCGTTTAGCCGCGACCCGAAGGAGAGCGCGCGGTACGTCGCGCTCCCCTTCGGGTCGCGGCTAAACGAGTTGCTCTTACGATACCAGTCGAGCGTACGTCGCACGCCCTCATGGACGCCGACGCGCGGCTGCCAGCCGAGTTGCTCGCGTGCCTTGGCGATGCTGAAGCGCGTCGAACGACCGATCAGAGCCACGGCATAGCGCGTCAGGTGCGGTGGACGGCGCATGCGGATCATTCGACCAATCACCTCCGACAGAAAGCCGCCCCAATAGGCCAACGGATAGGAGACGTGCCCGCGGATGCGCGGCCGGCCTAGCTCATCGGCCAGTAGATCCAAGAAATCGTGCTGCGTGATCTCGCCCTCGCTGCTGAGATTGTAGGCTTGGCCCTTGGCCTGCGGATGATTGGCGGCCCGGATGGCGCCGTCGGCCACGTCGCCGGCGTAGACGACGTTGAGCAGATTGTCGCCGCCGCCGATGATGGCCACGCGGCCGGCGTCCAATGCCTTGAGTACGCGCGGCAGCGTCGTGCGATCGCGCGGGCCGTAGATCCAACTCGGTCGAACGATGGTCAAATCGCCGCGATATTGCCGGCACAGTTCCTCCGCCCGCACCTTCGCTCGGCAGTAGTAATCCCACAGCCACGGATTTTGGCCGAGCGGCTCGTCTTCGGTGAAGCGTTCATCGCGGAGGCGCGGATGGCCGTAGACGATGATCGAGCTGACGTGCAGCACGCGGCCAACACCGACGGATGCGGCAAGCGTCGAGCAGATTAGCTGGTGGCGTCGATGACCTCGCGTTGAAAGACGTGCCACGGACCCCAATCGCCGACGCGCGCGGCGCAATGATAAACCACGTCGGCACCATCGAGGGCGCGGCGCAGACTGTCCGGCTCATTGAGATCGCCGACGGCCAATTCGACGCCGAGTTGGCGCAGGAAAGTCGTGTCGCTGGTGGAACGCACGAGAGCGCGAACCCGTTCGCCGTGCGCGTGCAGTTGTTCGGCGATGTGACTGCCCAGCAGGCCGGTAGCTCCCGTCACCACGTTCAAGCGATCGGTCAATCGATGTCCTCCGTGTCATGAGCCGGCGGCGGCGTGGCGTTCCGCGGCCGGCGGTTCCCTCCGCTATCATATCAGGCTCGTTTTCTCCCGGCGAATGGCCATTCGTCGATGCGCCACGACCACAACAGAAAGGCGGCGGCGCCGGCCAACAACGTCAACAAGCTGGGCACGACGAATCGCCGTCCCGAAGCGGCATAGACGTACAACCAGCCGGCCAGCGCCAGGCCGCACGGCAGCGGCGCCAGCCAGATGCGGTAGGGACGCGGACGATTCGGCTGGCGCGGCGGAGCAGAAAAAGACCGATGATTTGTCCCACGAACTGCACGAGGATGCGCGTGGCGATGAGCGCCTTGATGACGTTTTCGAGATCGAAGAAGCTCCACAGCAGCGTCAGTCCGCCGACGAGCAGCAGCGAGACGTGCGGGATGAGATGGCGCGGATGGACGTGCGCGACGGCCTGGAAGAAGTGTCCGGCCCGCGCCGCGCCGTAAGGGATGCGCGAATAGCCCAGCAATCCGGCGAAGACGGAGCCGAAACAGCTTGCCATCAACAGCAGCGTAATGAGCCGCACCGCCCACGGTCCATGAAGGCGTCCCATGAAGTCCGCCGGCAGACTGTATTCGTCCTGCCAGCGCGTCCGTCCGGCCAACGCCTCGCGCCACGGCACCGTTCCCAGCATCGCCACGTGCAGAGCGGCGAACAGCACGCACACCAGCACGGCACTGAGCAAAATGGCACGCGGGATCGTCCTTCCCGGGTCACGCACTTCATCGCCGACGTAACAGATATTGTAATATCCTAAATACGAGTAGAGAGCGAGGATCATTGTCTCGCCGAGCGGCTGGCCCATATCGCTGGCGTTGAAGTCGCGGAAATCGAATGCTCGCGCCGCATCAAAATGAAGGAATCCTTCCACGCAGATCCAGAGCGATCGCACCGAGAACGCCCAGCCACAGCAGCACGGTCAACCGAGCCAACACGGTGACGCGGCGATACAGCAGCACGAGGATGAGGACGCCAATCATCATGCAGCCCAGCCGAGCCGGACTGATGGTTAGATCGCATGCCTTGTTCCGTCCACAAATCGATTTTCAGAGTGTTTTCGCGGTTATATTGCTGGAATGCCGGGCTGAGCGATTGCGAGAACGAATCCATGGCAATGAGGCCAGAGGCGATTTCCAGCGGCCCGCTGAGGAGAAATTGCCAGATGAACAGAAAGGCCATCAAGCGGCCCCAGCGTTCTCGACCATAGCACTCCAGCAAATACAAATACGAACCGCCCGATCCGGGCAGCGTCGCGCCCAACTCACTCCAGACCAAGCTATCGAGAAGGATGAGGACGCCGGCAACGAGCCAGCCGAGCAGAGCGTAGGGACCGGGCAGTTTTTCGAGCATCAACGGGATGGTGATGAACACGCCCGCGCCGACGATCATCGTCACGTTCAAAGCCGTCGCCTGCAAGAGACCGAATTGGCGTTGCAACCCACCGTCGCCGTTGCCCACGAGGAGCCTCCCGCCTACATTAAGCTTCAAGCAACTTAATCAATTTCTAACTTGCATTACGCCGCCCAGCGGTCATTATGGGAACATCGTATCACTCTGTTTCCTCATTCGCCCCCAGGCAAGGAGTAGACATCATGTCCGGGTCGCAAAGTCGTTTCATTCCGCTGGCTCTAGCGGCGGCGCTCGTGTTGGCCGGTTCGATCCAGGCCGCCGGGCCGAGGGACAGCCTCAAAAAAGGCTCTCCGCAACTGCAATCGATCAGCGCGTTGGCCTTCGGGCCGGAAGGCATTCTGTTCATCGGCGACGCCCGCGCCGCCGCCATCGTCGCTCTGGACACGCAAGACCACACCGCCGCGACCAGCACGGAGCGGCCCAAGGTCGAAGCCATCGACGAGAAAATCGCTTCGCTGTTGGGCATCGAAGCGAAGCAGCTGCTCATCAACGATTTGGCCGTCAATCCCATCTCCGGCAATACTTATGTGGGTGTGACGCGCGGCAAGGCCGCCGATAGCAAGCCGGTGCTGTTGCGCGTCGAACGCTCCGGCAAGATCGCCGAAGTGCCGCTCACGGATGTGCCGTTCGCACGCACGCCGCTGCCCAATCCGGGCAAGGGAAGAAACCCCAACGACGTTATCACGCACATGGCGTATGTCAAAGGCCAGTTGCTCATTGCTTGTTTATCCAATGAGAACTTCGCCTCGCAATTCCGTTTCCTATCTTTCCCCTTCAACGAATCGGGGAAAGGCGCGTCGGTGGAAATTTTCCACGGCTCACACGGCCGGATGGAGACGCGGTCGCCGATACGCACTTTCGTGCCCTACGAAGTCAAAGGTGAGGCGAACATACTAGCCGCCTACACCTGTACGCCGCTGGTGCAAGTTCCCGTTGCGGAATTGAAGCCGGGCGCCAAGGTCAAGGGCAAGACCATCGCCGAACTCGGCAACCACAACGTCCCGCTCGATTTGATCGTCTATACCAAGGACGGTAAGGACTACCTGTTGATGGCCAACAATGCCCGCGGCACCATGAAGATCCCGACCGAGGGCATCGACAAGACGGAGGCCATCACGGAGCGAATCAAGGAGACGGCCGGTCTCAAATTCGAGAAAGTGCCGAGTCTCGAAGGAACCGTTCAGCTCGATATCTTCGACAAAGATCACGTTCTCGTGTTGAGGACAACCAAGGACAAGAAGATCGACTTGGAGACGGTTGAACTGCCGTGATCGTCCATTTCGCCGCTTGCGGCTTAGCATTTTCGCGCTAAGCCGTAAGCGGCGAAAATCCGCGTGCGGTCGGTGGGCCGATGAGGCAGTATCTTACGGGAAACTCACCGACTCTCGTGGAGAACCGTCATGGCCGCTTCGATCGCGCAAGTTCTCAGTCAGATGCAGGGCTGGGCAGCAGACGCCGTGCTGCTGGAACGCTACATCCATCAGCGCGACGAAGCCGCCTTCGCCGCGCTGGTGACGCGTCACGGCGCCATGGTGCTGCGCTTGTGCCGCCGCATCCTCGGCGATGCCCACGAAGCCGAAGACGCTTTCCAGGCCGCTTTCCTCATCCTCGCTCGCAAAGCCCATTCGCTGAAACAACCGGATGCGTTGGCGGCATGGCTGTACGGCGTGGCCCGCCGCGTCGCTCTCAAGGCACGCGGCCAATCGAACCGACGACGATCCGCCGCCGCGCCCCTCGATGAAGCGCTGCCCGATCCGCGTCCCGATCCACTGACACGGCTGAATGCGCGGGAACTGCTGGACATTCTCGATGAGGAAGTACGGCGACTGCCGGCGGAGCAACGGTCGGTGTTCGTGCTGTGCTGTCTGGAGGGCCGCACGCAGGAAGAGGCGGCGCATGCTCGGTTGGACGGCGGGTTCCGTCAAGGGCCGTCTCGAGCGCGGCCGGCAACGGCTTCAGGCTCGATTGAAACGTCGCGGCATCGCGCTGTCGGCGGCGCTGGCGCTCCTTGAGGTATCGCGCGGCATCGTCGTTTCGGCGTCGTTGCGAAGCAGTGCCATCCGCGCCGCCCTGGGCGGCGGCATCAACAGTGCGGCATCGGCGCTGGCGGCAAGCGTTCTCAAGGCGATGTTGTTGCCCAAGCTCGCCGGCGTGATGGTGTTGGTGATGACGGCCGCTCTCGCCGCATCCACTACCATCGTCTTGGTCTATCGCAGTCCGGGGACGGAAGTTGTAGGGTGGGTCGAGGAACGAGACCCACCACGCCCCTCCGGTGGGTCTCGTTCCTCGACCCACCCTACAACTACAACACAAGCGCGGACGGACGCTCTGGGCGATCCGCTGCCGAAGGGGGCGATCGCGCGGCTGGGCACGGTGCGTTTGCGTCACGGGGGGCTAATCGCTTTCGCGGCCTTCACACCGGACGGCAAGCGTTTACTATCGCAGGGAAGCGATGGCGTGCGCGTGTGGGACGCTTCCACAGGCAAGCAACTGCGACATTTCGCGCCGAGACGGGAAAGGATTGGGGCGCCACCGATTTATCGCCGGATGACAAAGTGTTGGCCGCGGCCATCGAAAGCCCGGAGGGTAAAATCGATTTTTGGGATATTTCAAGTAATAAAAGAACATTCTCAATTGGTAGGGGTTATTACGCTCTTGTTCGCCTTTCACCCGATGGCAAACTCTTGGCGGCCTATTCGACGGCATTCGCGGATCGCGCGGTCGTCGAGCTATGGGATGTGGCGAGTCAGCGAAAATTACGCGCGTGGAAACCGCACGGCCGCCAACAAGTGTTGAGTCTCGCCTTCTCCGCCAATTCACGGAAATTGCTCACGAGCGGCGGCGAAGGCAAGGCCCGCCTCTGGGACACGAAGAACGGTCAACAGCTGCAAGAATTCACTCGCCTCGACTGGAAACCCGGGAGCTTTTTTTCATTCCAAGCCGAGGCTCTTTCACCGGACGGTAAGCTCGTCGCGCTCCTCGAAACAAACGAGAAATGCATGACGCAAACGGGCGCGATCGCCTGGAAGGCGCGCATCAGCTTGCGCGACGCGGCGACCGGCAAGCAAGTACGCTTGCTCACCTGTCCTTCGCAAGAAGTCTTTCCCGGACAAGCAACCGCCTTCAGCGCCCTGGCATTTACCCCCGACGGCAAAAATCTCCTTACGGGAGGACCGGATCATTTCCTCCGCGTTTGGGATTCGGCCACGGGAAGCGAACGGCAACGATGGCCGCTCGTATTGGGGCGGCCTTACTCGCTAACGCCGTCGAGAGATGGCAAAATGCTGGCCGCGGTGATGCGTGACGGCAAAGCGATCCAACTTGTGGACATGGCCAGTGGTAAACCACTCCCATCCCCTGCTGGCCATCTGGCCTCGGTGTACCTGTCTGCTCTGACGCCTACGGGACGAACGGCCGTCACGGTAGGCAACGACAGCAATCTCTTGCTCTGGGACGTGGCGACAAGTCGGATTCGCCGCGTCCTCAAAGGACACGAGGATGGATCCCTTCTCCGCACTCCAACTGACTCGAGACGGACGCATGCTGTACACGGTCGGATGGGACAAGACCGTGCGCAGTTTGGGATCTCACCAAGGGTGAAGAGCAGCGACGATTCTCGCTGGGGCGAGAATTCATACCTTCTGGATTCGGCGCATTGGCGCTCTTCGCCCGACGGCGGAACCTTGGCCGTGCTGAGTTCGACGAAGACAATTCGTATCTTCGATACAACTTCCGATCGAGAGTTGCGCCGTTTTGAGGGACCGGAGTGGATCATGGGTTCGGCCTTCTCGGCGGACGGCCGTTCTCTCATCGTCTGCTCCGGCGATCTCAAAGTCCGCATCTGGGACACGACGAATGGGCGCCAGTTGCGCGAATATCCCCTGCCGCAAGAGCTTCGTATCGGCCAACCGATCTCCCTGGATTTTCCCGCCCGAACGGATTACAACGCGACCGTATCGCCGGACGGTCGATTACTGGCCGATCGGCAACCGCTGGCACAGTCTGCCGAACGCGAAGTATTTCCTGGTGTTCAAGGATCTGGCCACGGGCCGCGATGTGCATCGCCTCGACAATTTGCCCGCGGACGTCAACCGCCTCGCCTTCTCGCCGGACGGCCGAGTTCTGGCCTGGAGCGGCACTAAAGATTGCTCGATTCACCTGATGGAAACGGCCAGCGGCGGCGAGCGACGCCGCCTTCCTGGACATGCTGGCGGACAGATATATAAGCTCGCCTTCTCGGCGGACGGTACACGGCTAATCTCCGGCGGCACCGACACGACCGCACTGGTATGGGACGTAAATGGTCCTACTGAGCATCATCCAGCGACTGTTGCGGAGATGGAGGCGTTATGGATCGATCTCGCCGGCGCGGATGCCGGCCATGCCTACCGGGCCATCCGCAGGTTCGCGGCCGTGCCGGCTTCCTCGGCTCCCTTCCTGCGCAAACGACTGCATCCCGTGCCGATCCGGGGACGGCAAGCGCCTGGCTCGCCTAATCGCCGATCTCGACAGCGACGAATTCGCCGTCCGTCAGAAAGCCGGTGAGGAATTGGCGAAGCTCGGCGAGCTGGCACTACCGGCGTACTGTAAGGCGCTGGACGGCAAACCGTCTCTGGAGATGCGCCGCCGGCTGGAGGATCTGCGTGACAAAGCTCAACAGATGTGGTGGAACGTATCCGGCGAGCGTTTGCGCTCGCTGGCGCGATTGAAGTGTTGGAGTTGGCCGGCACCAACGAAGCTCGCGAAGTGCTGGAGATACTCGCCGCCGGAGCCGCCGGAGCGCGGCTTACCGAGGAAGCCAAGGCGGCGCTGCAACGATTAGCAAGGCGAGGAAGAAACTGATCGCCGACTCAAGACATGCTCATCCTTGCCGGCTGGTTTCCTTGATTGTTTCGTCCAACAGTCTACAAAGAAAAAGAGAGACTCTTGATAGTCGCCAAACGTGTTCCGGCAACAGAGGAGCGTTGCGCATGCCTCATTCCACCTCGCAAACGCGAAGATCGCCCGCGACCGCCCGAAACGGCGCGGCGCATGAGGTCGATCGTGCACGCATCGAGGCGGCCGTCCGCGAGATCCTGTTGGCCATTGGCGAAGACGCCGACCGTGAGGGATTGCAAGAGACGCCGGCTCGCGTCGCCCGCATGTACGCCGAACTATTCTCCGGTCTGCACGCCGATACGCGGCAACTGCTGAGCAAGACGTTCACGCAGAAATACGATGAAATGGTGTTGGTACGCGACATCGAGTTTGCTTCGACGTGCGAACATCATTTGCTGCCGTTTCTGGGCAAAGCACACATCGCCTATCTGCCGGCGGGCAAGATCGTCGGTCTAAGCAAACTGCCGCGCGTCGTTGAGGCGTTGGCGCATCGGCCGCAGGTCCAGGAACGCATGACCGAGGAACTGGCCGATCTGTTGATGGAGGAACTCCGGCCGCGCGGCGTCGGCGTCATTCTAGAGGCGACCCATACTTGCATGACGATCCGCGGCGTCCGCAAGCCGGGCGGCATCTGCACCACCAGCGCCATGCGCGGCACCTTCCGCGAGAACCAGGCGACACGCAACGAATTGATGGCTTTGATCTACGGGCCGCGGTGAATCCATGCTCGCTGTCTTCGCGCTCCGACTCGCCGCCGGCATGATTGCTTGCCTGTTGCTGCTGCCCACCGCCGTCATCAATCCGCGCTTCTTCCGCACGCACTTTCTGACGGCTCTGGCCTTGGCCGGTTTGTCGCTGACCCTTGTCCGCGACAGTGCCGATGCGACGCTGTTGACCTTGCTCGGCACGGCGTTGGTCTTGGCGTTCGTCGGCTCGATGGTGTGGGGACTGGAGGGCGCGCCGGGCGGACGGGCGTTCATCGTGCTGACGACGCTGGCGCTGTCCGGCGGCTTAGTATGGCTGGAAGCGACGATGGCGGATCGTCCACCCCTGTTGCCGCTCCTGCTGGGCGATGCGACCTCGGCCGCGCTGCTCGGCTCGGCGCTGACGGCGATGCTGCTGGGGCATTCCTATCTCATCGCGCCGACGATGTCGCTGAAGCCGTTGATGCGCCTGTTGGCCGTGCTGGCTGGGGCGACCGTCGCCCGGTTGGCGGTGGATGGTTACGCCTTGGGATGCTGGACCGCCGTGCATTCGCTCGTTAATCTAAAGGATGGAGATGCCGTGTTGTGGCTGCCGTTGCGTTGGCTGATTGGCTTTTTGGCGCCGCTGGGGTTGGATTGGATGGCCTGGCAGACGGCGCGCCTCCGCTCCACGCAGTCGGCGACCGGCATTCTCTACGTGGTCGTGATCTTTTGTTTTCTCGGCGAACTGACCGGCCAATTGCTGCGCGGAACGGGGATGACTTTTTGATACCGCCTCATTGTTTAGCCGCGACCCGAAGGGGAGCGCGACAGCGCTCCCCTTCGGGTCGCGGCTAAACAGGAAGGTATTTCCGGACCAGGATTCCGATGAACATTCGCTTTGATTGTCCTGTTTGTGAGCATCCCGGTCGGCATCGACGTGCCGGGCAGTCGGAATGGCAGTGTCCGCACTGCGATCATCTGCTGCGTATACCAGCGGAAGCCGTTGATCCGCGCTGCCGGCTTGTCCGATCTGCGGCAACGGCGAACTCTACAAGAAGAAAGACTTCCCGCACAGTCTCGGCATGGGCATTCTGGTGTTGGCCTGCCTGGCCTCGACGGTGACGTACTGGCTCTACGATATAGTGGCTGACGTGGGCCATCCTCATCGGTTCGGCGGCGTTCGATGGCCTGCTGTATTTGTGGGTCAAGGATGTCATCGTCTGTTATCGCTGCCACGCGCATTTCCGCGGCGTCGCCGCTCAACGCCGAACATGAACCTTTCGAGTTGACCGTTCACGAACGCTACCGGCAGGAACGGCTGCGCCGCGAACAGTTGAAAGGGTGATGGCTGTGGACCCGCCGCAGCGCGAACGCATCCGCGACGACCTGAAGGGCATCCTCAAGGGCGAGTTGCTGTTCGACGATCTTTCGCGCACTCTGTACAGCACCGACGCCTCCATTTTCGAGGTGCGGCCGGCCGGCATCGTCGTGCCGCGCGACGAGGAGGACGTGCAAGCGCTGGTGCGCTACGCCGGCGAACATCAGGTGCCGCTGGTGCCGCGCGGCGCCGGCACGGGACTGGCCGGCGAAGCGCTCGGCAGCGGACTGATCGTCGATCTGAGCAAGCATTTTCGCGGCATCCTCGACATCGGCGCCGACACGGTGCGCGTCCAGCCGGGCGTGGTCTATCGGGATCTGGCCCGCGAGTTGGCGCGGGTCGGCCGGCGCTTCGCCCCGGACCCGGCCAACGACGAATGCACGCTCGGCGGCATGCTGGCCACCAACGCCTCCGGCGCTCGCGCCTTCCGTCACGGCTTCACCCGCGATTACGTCCTCCGCCTCCGCGCCGTGCTCGACAACGGCGACGCCGTCGAGGTCGGCCGGCAATCGCGCTGGCCGACCGCCGAGTCCTCCGAGTCGGCTCCGACGACATTGTCTCGTCCGTCGTGACGCTGCTTGCGAGCAGCATGCGGAAACGATCGAGACGTGCCGGCCGCGCACGCGCTTCAATCGCTGCGGCTATCTGCTGCACGATGTTCTCGACGCCGAATCGCTCGACCTGGCTCGTCTGCTGGTCGGCTCCGAGGGCACGTTGGCGTTGTTCACCGAGGCGACGCTGCGGACCATCCCGCTGCCGGGCGGCGTCGCGGTGGTCCTGCTCGGCTTCGCTCGCCTGGACGCCGCGCTGCGCGCCGCGCAGCTGACGGCGGCGACCGGCCCGGCCGCCTGCGATCTGATCGATCATCGTCTGCTGCGGCTGGCACGCGGCGGCGACAGCACCGTCGCCGAGTCTGATGCCCGCCGCGGCCGAATCCGTGCTGCTCGTCGAATACGAGTCCGACACGCCGGCCGAGGCTGCGCGGCTGGCCCACGATCTGGCCAACCGCCTGCAGCGCGGCGAACGCCTGGCCCTCTTCGCTCACGTCGCCGACGATGAGCCGTCACGCGAACGCTTATGGCAGGTGCGCGAGGCCGCTCTGCCCAGCCTGTACGGCCTGCGCGGCACGGCCCAGCCGCTTGGCCTTCGTCGAGGACGTGGGCGTGCCGCCGGAACTGCTGCCGGGCTACCTGCACCGCGTTCAGGAAGTGCTTCAGCGCCACGAGACCACGGCGTCCTACCTCATTCACGCCGCCACCGGGCAGGTCCACATGCGGCCGTTCGTCGAGTGGCGCGGCCCGGAGGACGGCGCAAGGCTATGGGCGTTGGCCGACGAGGTCTATCGACATCGTCCTCGATCTCGGCGGCACCATCAGCGCCCAGCACGGCACCGGCCTGGCGCGGACGCCCTGGGTCAGCCGACCAAGCCGGCCCGCTCTTCTCGGTCTTCCGCGAATTAAAATCCATTTTCGATCCGCATCATCTCTTGAATCCCGGCAAGATCGTCGGCCCGCTGCCCGGACGCGCCGCTCTGGCCGCTGCGCCGCCGTGCTCCGAGCCAGCTCCCGCACGTCGCCAGCGGAACGGGGACAAGGAGACGAGCCTCCTTGCTCCGGCGGCACCTGCGGTGCTGGCACTGACATCCGAGCGCCTGGCGACGGAGTGCCAAAGTTGCAACGGCTGCGGCGAATGCCGCACCGAGTCGCCCGGCCCTGCGCATGTGTCCCATTCTTCCGGGCCACGCACGAGGAGGCCGCCACGCCGCGCGCCAAGGCCAACTTGATGCGGCATCTGCTCCAGCCGGACACCGATCCGCGTCTGCTGTCCTCCGATGAGGTGCGCGCCGTCGCCGATCTGTGCGTCAATTGCAAGATGTGCGCCACGAATGCCCGGCCCACGTCAACGTGCCCAAACTCATGCTCCAAGTCAAGGCGGCCAATGTCGCCGAGCACGGCCTGGACCGCACCGATTGGGCCATGGCGCGCACCGAGTCGTTCGCGCGTCTGGGCAGCGCCTTCGCTCCTCTGGCCAATGCCGTGCTCGATAATCCGCTGGCCCGCTGGCTGCTGGAAAAATTGTTCGGCCTGTCGCGCCGCCGCCGTCTGCCGGCTTTCGCCGCGCGGAGTTTTTTGCGTCGGGCCACGCGCCGCGGCTGGACGCGCCGGCCGCGCTCGGCTCGGCCGCGCGTCGCCTACTTCGTCGATATCTTCGCCAACTACAACGATCCGCTCATCGCCGAGTCCGTCGTCGCCGTGCTGCACCACAACGGCATCGAGGTGTACGTGCCGCCGCGCCAGGGCGGCTGCGGCATGGCTCCGCTGGCTTACGGCGACGTGGAGACGGCCCGCGAAACCGTGCAGGCGCAACCTGCTCGTCCTCGCCGACCTGGCCCGCGAGGGCTATCCGATCCTCTGCTCCGAGCCGACCGCCGCCCTGATGCTGCGGCACGACGCCCTCGATCTGCTCGACGACGCCGACGCCCGCCTGGTGGCGGCGCAAACCGTCGAATCGACGGCGTTTTTGTGGGATCTGCATCAGCAAGGCAATCTGCGCACCGATTTCCTGCCGCTGCCGTTCGCCGTCGGCCATCATGTGCCGTGCCATCTGAAAGCGCTGGGCCGACCGCCGGTGGCGTCCGGCGCTGTTGTCCTTGATCCCGGAGATGCGCGTGCAGACGATCGACGTGAGTTGTTCGGGCATGGCCGGCACCTACGGACTGAAGGCGGCCAATTACGAAACGTCGCTGGCGGCAGGTCGGCCGATGCTCGAGGAATTACGACAGCCGCAGCGTGCTGTTCGGCTCGACCGAGTGCAGCACCTGCCGCATTCAGATGGAGGACGCCGCCGCCGTCCGCACCCTGCATCCGGCTCAGTATCTCGCCCTGGCCTACGGCTATCTGCCGGAATTGCGTCAACGTCTGCTTGCAACCCATTCGCCGTCCGGAGACGCGATGATTGTCCACGTCCGCCTGTTCGCTCGTGCCCGCGACCTCGCCGCACCGATGCCCTCGACATCGAACTCGCCGGATGGCGCCACGGTGGCCGACCTGCGCCGCCGCCTCGCCGCCGACTATCCGGCGCTGGCCGCACTGCTGGAGCGCTCGGCGATCGCCGTGGAGAACGATTTCGCCGAGGATTCGCGCGTGCTTCCGGCGAACGCCGAGGTCGCTCTGCTGCCGCCGGTCAGCGGCGGTTCGACGCCGGCTATGAAAGCGTGAGAAAACGGCATGCCATTTGCCTCCTGGTATCTCAAGACCATCAGGAGGTGGGCCATGCGTTGCAAGATGGACTGCGCGGGTTTGACGGACATCGGCCGAGTGCGCGAACACAATGAGGATCAGTTCCTCATCGCCGATCTGAATAAATCTTTACTCGTTCATCAGACGAGCCTGTCGCAGGACGATCACACGCGGTTGTTCGGCGGCTCGCAAGGCGCTTTGTTGTTGGTGGCCGATGGTATGGGCGGTCATGCCGCCGGCAAACAGGCCAGCACTCTCGCCGTGCAGACGATGGAACATTACCTTCTCAACACGATGCCCTGGTTCTTCCATCTCCAAGAAGACCAGGAGGACGATCTGGCGGAAGAGTTGAAGGCCGCTCTGGAAACATGCCATCGCACCATCACCACCGCCGCCTCCGCCCGTGCCGACCAGCACGGCATGGGCACGACGCTGACGATGGGCTATCTCCTTTGGCCGAGACTTTACCTCGTTCACGTCGGCGATAGCCGCTGTTATCTTTTCCGTCCGCCGAAGTTGGAACGCATCACCACGGACCAGACGATGGCCCAACAATTGGTGGAACACGGCGTTCTCAAGCCGGAGGAGGCGCCCGCCTCGCGCTGGAGCCATGTTCTGTGGAGTTGCCTGGGCGGCGACGGCCGCCGGCCAAGCGCCGAAGTCTACAAAGCCACGCTGGCGGTGGGCGATACCCTATTGCTCTGCACCGACGGCCTGACGGCGAAGCTGCGCGATGAGGACGTGGCCGGGTTGCTGCGCCAGGGCGGCAGCGCCGAGGAGACGTGCCGGCGTTTGGTCGCCGCCGCCAACGACGCGGGCGGTCCCGACAACATCACGGTGGTCGTGGGGCGCTTTCTCGATGCCGCTCAGCAAGCGGCGCGGGCCCAGCATGCCGAGGCGGCGCCGGCGACGCGCAGCAATGGTTCTCACGGTGCCAAGCCAGTCGCCAGCCTCGTTTAGCCAGTCCGTGGACAATTATTTTTCCGAATCCCCACCAGAAAGCGAGACCGGATCGCCCGTAGCGGGTTTAATCCGTTGCCCGCTCGCTCACCGATTCGCTCTGCTTACTCACCGAGAAACACTCCGACACTGGGTCGGGTTGCTACTAGAGTCTTCTTACAAGGGGGAAAGTATGTTGCGGAAAGCCATCGCTGCCTCGCTGGTCCTAGTTCTCTCCGTCGGTGTCGTCTTCGCCGATCAGTTCGTGGCAGCCATCACCAAGGTGGACGGCAACAAAGTCACCTTCTCGAAGATGGAAGGGAAGGGGAAGGAGGCCAAGAAGGTCGGCGAGGAGATAACCCTGCCGGTCGCCAAGAACGTCAAGGTGGTACGGAGGGCCAAGAAGGGAGAAGAGGGAGAACCGCTGGAGGGCGGCCTAACGCACAAGATGTTCAGCAGAGGCAAGGACGTTCGGGCCATGATTATCACCGATGACGACAACAAGAAGATCACCGAAATCCGCGTCTTCGGCGGCAAAAAGAAACAACAATAAATGAGACGCCAAATCTGAGCCGTGACCGTTAGGAAGCGGTTGGGCTAATCGCTCCCAAACGGTCGCGGCTCAGAGCTTCATTTATCAAGTCAAGTTGATCGTCAGCGCCGCCACGGCATGAGACGGCAACTCCACCTCGAAGTGGACTGTTCTCTCTTCGTATTGCCACGAAAGCGCTTCCTCAATCAGCCGTGATGCTTCTTCCAAATGCCGCACTTGTGTCTCCGACAAATACTCCGGCTCGCCCAGCACTTTCCACGCTGCTTTGGCATTGGCATGATCGTCGTCGATACGTTGCAGCATCGCACTACGCGGCGGCGGCGCATCGAGCAATTCCACACGCACCCGCTGCGCCACGATGGGCTGACGCGGTAGGGCGTGATTGGTCAACAACACCATGAGGCGGCCGCCGTCTCGTGAAACCCACGCGTCCACCGTCGCATGTTCGCCTTCAAGCGGTAGTCGCTGCTCTCCCAGCCGATGCAGCAACTCGAAGGCGCGATACGTCGGTTTGGGAATGCCGTGCAAGTTGAGCAGGCCGAAACCGCCGTGAAACGGCAGCGAAGGAAAATAGTTCTCCTCGAAGATGTCCGTGAACGTCCAGAAGGCGTAGGCATCGACAAACTCGCTCGCCTCCAACGCGCTCTTGGCCGCGAAAGCCGCCGCATACGGCTCATCCTGACGGGGATAGCGCGGATTGGATGAGGCGTTCCACTCGGTATACAGCAGCGGCCGTTCGCCCGCTTGGCGGCGGGCTTCGCGCGTCCAGTCGCGCAGGATGCCGCGCTGACCGCCGGCCAACTCGCTCTCCGTGTCCTGGGCCGCACTCCACAGCGGATCGTTGGGATAGTGGTGCGTGCTGAGGAAATCGACGGGCAGCTTGTTCCGTTGGCAGAATTCGAGAAACTCCGGCAGCCAAGCGTTGGCGGCGGTGGCCGGCCCGCCGACGCGCAGCGCGGCGTCCACGCTCTTGATCGCTTCGACGCTGTGCCGGTACAACTCGAAATACTGTTCTTGCGTACCGGCCCAGAAGGCGTTCAGATTCGGCTCGTTCCAGACCTCGAAATACCAGCGGCGCACCTCGTCCACTCCGTAGCGCTCCGTCCAATGCCGCGCCAGCCGGCGCATCAGCTCGGCCCATTGCCGATAGTCGGCCGGCGGCGAGACGTTGCCGCGATAGGAAAAGATCGTGTCGCCGCCGGAGGCCAACGCTCTGGGCATGAAGCTCAACTCCACGAACGGCCGCATGTCGATCGACAGCAAAAAATCCACAATGCGATCGGCGTTGAAGAACGAGTAGATGAGCTGATCCCGATAGCGCACCAAGGTGCCGACATCATCGCTGAGCAGGCCGTGGAAGCGGACGTACTGAAAGCCCAACTCGTCGTGACAGCGGCGAAGTTGTTGTTGCCAATCGGCGCGGAGGGCAAGCGGCGCGTGACAGCTGCCGACAGTGTGTTCCCAAACGTGCGGCAGCGGCGCTGGATCGGCCGACAGCCGGCAACGGAAAAAAGCTTGCTCCATGCCTTGAATCTCCCCCCGTTCTTCTTCGTTTAGCCGCGAGCCGAAGGCGAGTCGCAGTCTGCCCGCGCTCGCCTTCGGCTCGCGGCTAAACGAAAGGATTCTTAGCGGATCGTCCCCCACGGTTGGCGGCGGTGCAACTTTTTCGACGCAGGTGAATCCCAACCGATGCAGACCGCGACTGACGCACGGCAGCGCATGAAACACGCGCCGCACGCGGTTGTTCATCAGATAATTGTCCAGAGCCAGAACGGCGGCGCCGGCGTCGATGCCGACCATGTCTTGCCCGACCCAGTGATGATCGAGGTTGATGGGACTGAAGCCATAGCGTCCGCGCGCGGCCAGCGTGCGATCGTGTTCGGCCCGTTCGAGATTCTCCA
The DNA here is from genome assembly GCA_963835245.1 of uncultured Planctomycetota bacterium. Lineage (GTDB taxonomy): Bacteria > Planctomycetota > Planctomycetia > Gemmatales > Gemmataceae > JAJPHU01. The sequence continues at coordinate 1,203,334 of CAWIEZ010000004.1, read as the reverse complement.
ACACTTCGGCGGGAGCGTTGGCCACGGCGGCGAGCGTGGCCGTCAACTGTGCGGTGCCGTCGAGCGGCTTATGAGGACTGCGGGCGCGGTAGGAATCGCGCTGCGGCGCATCGCCCGGTCCATCGCCGTTGGACAGACCCCAGAAACGCCGATAGGTGACAAAGTGTTCCGCTTGCTCTTTACAAAAGCGATAATTGGCATGCGTGGCGATGCTCGCTTCCGCTCGCCAAATCGACGAGCGGCGAACGCCAGCAACGCAGATCCAGCAGATCCAGGCCGTACTCGAAAGTGAATAAGCCAAGGTCGGCGTTGTTGAAACGCAGGCCGGCGACGGTGCCGTAAAACGGTTTCAGCGCCGCCATCGCTTTGGGCGGCACGGCGCGTTCGTCGATGGCGCCGGCGCCCAAGACGTACATGGCCACCGTCTCGCCGTTGAAATGATCCCAATAAATCGGCAGAAATCGGCCATCGTGTCCCTTGCCGTGGCGAAGCAACCCGCAATCGTTGGCCTGCGGATCGGTCCAGTAGAGCCAATCCACACGCTGATAGAGATGTTGAGCCAATTCCTCCAAGCCGGCATCTTGGAGGAAAACGGCTGCCCACAGCGCACCGGCGAGCAGCCACGACGAATCGACAGTGCTGAAAACATCGTGGCCGCGCAATTCATCGGTGTGCGAATCGAGGAAGTGCGGCAGGATGCCGTGATCTTGCGGCACGCGCTCCAAAGCCGCGTTCAAAGCCAAGCGCACGCGATGCACCGCCAGTTCGCGTTCGATCAGGTGATAAGGCGGAGCGGCGGCCAACGAGAGAGCGATTAACCCCATGCCCGTCGCCGCCGTGCTGCACCAGCCGGCCGTACCGTGAGGTCCGTGATTGGCCTGCCGATCGCGGAACAGCCCACCGGCCGATTGATTGTCGAGAAAATAGCGCAGCGCTTGCCGCTGGAGCGATAGCACGAAAGCCTGCTCCGCCGCGGTCAAGACGGCCACCCCGCCGGGGATGGGCGCGCGCTTCGATTGGCGTGTCGTCACGATTCATGGTCGAGGATCGCTGTCGGCGATACGGCTGGCGATGACGGAAGTCAGCGGATCGACGATCGGCCGGCCATCGCGTTGTTCCAACGCATCCTGCCGAACCTCCGCTTCGTGGAGATCGGCGCTGAAGCGTTTTATGTCGCGGTCGAGATCCTTCTCCGACGCCGCCACCACGGCCAAGACCCGTTCGAGATGGCCGCCGTCCAGCCACAGTCCGCCGCAGACACGGCACTTGTCGAGGATGACGCCGCTATCTGCGGCGTAGTTGAACGGCTCCATCGGCACTCCACAGCGCGGACACGTCGCCTCTTCGCTCACGTCCGTCAGGTCGATGCCCATGCGGACGGCGGGACCGCTCACCGGCAGCCGGATAAGGTCGAGGATGGCTTTGAGATCGCTCGGCTCCATCCAACGGCCGCCGCAGCGGTCGCAGCGTTCCATGACGATGTCGCCGTGTTCCTCGGCGAGCATCGGATCATGACAGCGCGGACAGGGATTCATGGCTTGTCTCCAAGAGCCGGCGCACGCCGCCGGGAGAATGTTGTTCCCAAAAGAGATGCAGCAAGAGTTGTGCCGATCCGGCTCGATACCCCTTTCGTGCTGTCTCAGCGCATCTTTTTTGCTCTGCCCCGAATTGGCGCCAAGAATCTTCTCATCTTTCTCCCTTCAACCGTTGACAGGCTCTCTCGTGCAAGCTAAATGCCTTTCAGACAGGCATCCGAATCCGAACACACCTGGGAGCGCATCCATGAACTTCCCCTTCTGCCGCCCATTGGTGACATTGATTTTGTTGGCTGTCGTGTCGGCGGCGGCCGGTTGCTCGCAGACGGCGGAGAGCGCGTCCGAGGAGCAATTGCACGAGCGGAAACGCAAGGAATTTGACGAACACATTCATCCGCGTCACGATCTGATGGCGATTGCCTGCCTCTATTTGGACTGCGAGGAAAAACAGCACCATCCGCCGTCCGCCGCAAGCGATCTACACGGCTGCGGAGCGATGGACGCTCGTGCTTTGCAACGACTGCGGCAAGGACGTTATGCTTTCCGATGGGGGATGGATCTTCGCGCGCTGCCTCCTTCGGAGCGCGAGCAGTTGGTGCTGGGCTATGAAACGACGCCCTCCGCGCGGGACGCGCTTGGTGGTGATGGCCGATGCGCAGGTCCGCGAAGTATCCGAACGGGAATTTGAGCGAACCGTCGCCGATGCCAGCGGCGACCCGGCGAACCGGCAGCGTTAGCTGCCGGGTGACGCCCTCTACCCGGCAGCTAACGCTGCCGGTTCGCCGGGTCGCGGCTAAACGAGGGGCAATTCAGCGCGTTTCACCGCGAGATAAATCGCCGGCCTTGTTCGCTTCTTCCAGGCTAATCAGACCGTCGCCATCGCGGTCGATCTTGCGGAACAACTCTTCACTGAAGAGGAACTCCTTGCGCGAGACATCGCCATCGCGGTTGCGGTCCATCTTGCCAAACCAAGCGGGACCGCGCCCGACGCTATTTCCTCCTCTTCCTTGCCGAAGTAGAGTTCGGAGATGCGTGCTTCTTGATCGAAACCGGGCGGCTTCGCCGGGCCGCGTCGCAGCGCCAGCTGATAACTATGCGGGATGTCTTCCCGGCGGAGGCATCCTTGACCCTGACGATTCAGCATCGCCAGCAGCTTCGGCGCTCGATTGATCTCGCGCACGCTCAGTTTGCCGTCGCGGTTGCTGTCGAGCAGATCGAACAGCCCTCGGCTCAGATCGCGGAGAACCAACGTCACGCAGCCGGCCGTCGCTCGCTGTTGCAGTTCGATCAAACCATCGAAGTAGGCGAGCATCTCCTTCTCGTAGAGCTTGCCGTCCCCGTCGCGGTCCATCTGTTGGAAGAGGTTGCCGATCTGCGGATTGCTCTTGGCCTCCTTCTCGTCGAGGTAGCCTTTGTTCTTTTTGTCGGACTGCTTGAACAACGCGCTGAACTGCGGCCGAATGAGATCGAGGAAACGATTGGAGCGCTTCTTTTCCTCGCGGCAGCGCAACTCCATGCGTGTCGCGCCGAGATCGACGAGGCCCATGTCGTCCTGTAGGTGAATCTTGTCGGCCAAGAGGGCCGGCCGTCCCATCACGGCCGCCAAATCCAGAGGATTGCCGGCTTTTTCTCCGAAAGACAAGGCCAAGCACAGATCGGGCGCGCGCTGAGCGAACGCGGCCAGTTCCTTGGCGTTCAGCACGCCGTCCTTATCGGCATCGAGACGAGCGAACGTCGCCTCGTCGAGTCTCAGCTGTTTGCGGGTGAGCTTCAGTTCCGGCTCTTGCTTTTTTCCCTTGCCTTTCGCTGTTTCCTTACTGGGTTTCACCTCTTTGACGTTCTTTTTCGGAGCAGGAGGAGGACTCATCTTTGGCTTGGACTCGGCCTTGGGCGCCGGCTTCGCCATGGCGGGTCCGGGACGAGCCTTGGCCAACGTCTTCATCGCCTCTTTCTTGGCGCTGGGGTCGTAGCGTTCATACATGCGGCGCGCCAATTCCGCCGGAGCTTGACCGGGCGTTGGGATCGGCACCAGCAAATGGTTGCCGGCCGAGCCGTTATTACCAGAGTTGCTCGCCATCGCATAGGCGAATGGATCGCCCTTCGGTTTCGTCTCCGGCACCAGTTCCTGCGCGGTAATGATCTCGTCTTCGTTTTCGTCGCGCGCCAGCAGAACGGACGGCGCCGCGTCCAGTTCTTTCTGGGTCAGTTTGCCGTCCTTGTCGCTGTCGAGCAGAGCGAAGATGGCCTTGCTCACGGCGGCGACTTCGGGATCGGGTCGAGAACCGCCGAAATACAGAGCCATGGCGCCGCGCGCGTCGTTGGACAGATCGAACTGGAACTGAAACGGCTGGAAACCGTTCTTGCGATAGTAGGCCGACAACTCGGCCATGCTAACCTTGCCGTCCTTGTTGGCGTCCAGCGCGTCCATCTTCGGCGAAAAGCCGCCGCCGCCGAAGCTGGTCAAGAAGCTGATGATCTGATTGACCGCCGGCGCCCGCTCGGCCTCCCGTTTGTTCAGCACGCCATCGCCATTCACGTCGAGATAGGCGAACAGGTATTTCATGAAATCGTCCCAGGCGGCCGGAGAACGGTTTGCCGTCCACACGGACGTGCAGGCGCACAAGCACCGGCCGCGCCTCGGCCAGAAAGACGAACTCCTGTAGGTCGCCGTTCGACTTAGGTTGTGTCGCCGGTGTTTCGGCGGCGAGCAGCCAACTCGCCAGCGGCAAGAAAGCAACTGCGGGCAGCCAACGGAGAAGGAAGGTTTTCATGCCAGCACCTCCTGGATGGGCTTGGCGGTCGGCTCGACGATGCGGATGGGCCGGCCGACGTTGGAGCGGTTCTGTTTCTTGATGTCGATGCCCAGCGCCACGGCGATGGTGGCCAAAAAGTCCTGAACGCCGATCGGCCGATCCGTTACCTCCATGCCGTCGGCGCTGGTCTTGCCGATGACCTGCCCGCCCTTGATGCCGCCGCCGGCCAGCACGGTTGTCCACGAATTGGCCCAGTGATCGCGGCCGCCGATTGTCGTTGATCTTCGGCGTCCGGCCAAATTCGCCCATCCACACCACGAGCGTCGATTCCAACATGCCGCGCTGCTCGCAAATCGTGCATCAGCGTCGCCCAGGCCGGATCGAGTACCGCGCTGAGCTTCTGCACGCTTTCAAAGTTGTTGATGTGCGTATCCCAGCCGAGCGTCAGGCTGGCCACGTTGCTGAGCGTGACCTCGACGAAAGGCACGCCTTGTTCGACGAGCCGCCGCGCCAGCAGACAACCCTGACCGAACAGATTGCGGCCATAGGCGTCGCGCAGCTTCTTCGGTTCCTCGTCGAGATCGAACGCCTTGGTGGCACGGGAGTGCATCAGCGTCACGGCCCGCTGATAGGCGCTGCGATGGCTCTCGGAAGGAAGGGCCGAGCGTTTTTGCAGGAAATCGTCCTGCATCTCGCGGAGCAGTCCGATGCGGGCGGCCTCACGCTCGGCGCTGACGCCTTGGGGTCGGGCAACGTCCTGTACCTTCAAGCTGTCCTCGTAATTGCTCTGCTGCTGGCCGGGTATGGGAATGAGACTTTGCTGATTCTCGCCGACGACCAGCGGAGCGTACTGCGGGCCGAGGAAACCGGGATTGTACGCCGCCGGACTGAAGAAGCGATACGGCGCGATGCTGACGAAGCTCGGCAGTTCGGCGCCCGGCTGCTCCAGTTCCTTCGAGAACAACGAGCCGAGCGTCGGATAGTGGACCGGCCCGCCGGGTAGGTAGCCGGTGCGCATCTGATAGGTGGCGCGACCGTGATCGGCCTCCTTGGTGCGCATCGAGCGGATAAGCACCATGTCTTGCATGTGCCGGGCGATTTTCGGCAGATGTTCGCTGATTTTGATGCCGGGGATGCTGGTGGCGATTTCCTTGTAGGGTCCGCCGTTCTTGTGTCCGGGCTTCAGATCGAAGGTGTCCATTTGGCTGGGACCGCCGTTCATCCATAAAAGGATGCACGAGCGTTTGCGTTCGGGACTGGCGGCGGCGGCCAGGTTCTCCAGCCAGCCGGACATCGAGTAGCTAATCACGCCGGCGGCCGATAGTTTCAGCCAATCGCGACGAGACAGAGGGAGCGAGGAACGGGTCATGGGAGATCTCCTTTCGTTTAGCCGCGACCCGCAGGGGAGCGCACGTCCGCGCTCCCCTGCGGGTCGCGGCTAAACGATGGGTTAATGATTCACGATAAATTCCGGATTGTTCAAGCAGCGCCCAGAATACGTCCGCCAGCGCTTCGTTGCTCGAACCTTTGCCGCGCTTGCCGGCGTCGCGGACGAACTGAACGGCGCGATGGATTTCCTTCGCTTCCGGCTTGCGCGACAGCGCCGCCAAGTAAAGCGTCTCGATGCGCTCCTCCGTGGACACGAACGGCGCATCGACAATGGCGGCCAACGTCTCGCTGTGTTCGAGGGAGGTGGCGTTGGCGATCATCTTGCCGTTCATCAGCGACAGCGCTTGCAGGATGGAGGTCTGCGTTTCCGTGGCGCGTTCGGGCTGATTGGCGAAGCGCGTCAGAAATTCGGAGCGTGCCGAGCGCTTATTGCCGAAGATGCTGCTGAGCGAATCGTCGCCGACGCCGGAATCGCGGTAGCCGGTCGCCATCGCCAGGCTGTCGAAAATCTGCTCCGCCGTCAGGCCGCGCAGCGGCATGCGCGCGAACAGGGTGCGATCGTCCTGAATCTGGTGGGCGGCGGCGCTGCTCAGCTGATAGGCCCGCGAGGCCGTGATGGCGCGGATGAGGAACTTCACGTCGAAGCGATGGCCGGCGAACTCGCGGGCCAGCAGATCGAGTAATTCGGGATGGCTGGCCTGATGCTGGCCGCCGACCATCTCCTCGATGGGATCGATCAAGCCGGTGCCGAAGAAGTACGCCCACAGACGATTGACGGCGGCACGGGCGAAGTACGGATTATTCGGCGAAGTCATCCAATCGGCCAGCGTATCGCGGCTGGTGGACTTGCTCTTCCATACCGGCTCCGTGCCATCCAGGAAACGCGCCTGGGCGACGCGCTCGGTTCCGGGAATTACCAACTCTCTTTTGTCTAGCACTTCTTTTTCCGGCAAAACGAAATCCATCGTCCGCCGCGATTTGATGCCGGCGAAGAAGGCGGCGTAACCCCAGAACTGTTCGCGTTTCCATTCGGCGAAGGGGTGATTGTGGCACTGAGCGCACTCGACGTTGATGCCGAGAAAGACGCGGGCGGTGCTGGCGGCGAGGTTCTCCGGCTTGAACTCCTTGGCGGCGTAGAAGGCCAACGGCGTCGCCGATCCGCCGAGGAAAAGATCGACTTCCGAACCTTTTTTGAGCGTCAGCGTGAGCAGTTCGCGCGCCATCTCATCGTAGCCGGCGTTGCGAACCATCATCTGTTTCAGCCACGCCTCGAAGCTGGGCTGCTGGAGACGGACTTGAAAATTGTTGCCGGCCTCCGGCAACAGCAGCAGACGCCAGACGTTGGTGAAGTGAACGGCGTAGCGCGAGCCGCCGAGTAGTTGCTCGACCAGCCGCGCGCGTTTGTCCGAGCGTTGTTCGCGGAGAAACGTCCGCGCCTCTTCGACGGAGGGAATGCGTCCGGCCACGTCGAGATAGACGCGGCGTAGAAATTCGGCGTCGTCGGCGACGGCGCCGGTTGCGTGCCGGTTTCTTGCCAATGCCGGGCGATGTGCCCATCGATCTTCGCGGCCAGCGCTTGCGCATCGCCGGCGGCAGTCCGCGTCGGATTTTCCGCTGCCGCCGAACCGCCGGCCAGCACCAACGCGGCTAGAACCGCGAACCACAAAGGACGAGCGATCATAGAGGGGAGCCTCCTTGGGGTGGCCGTAGGCACGGACAGGACGCCCGCGGCCGGACGAGGACGGAATCGGATTGCCGAGATACGCTGTTTACCGATACCCTATCGTCTCGACAAAAGTTTCGCGCGTCAAGTAAAACCCCTTGGCGAACACCCGGCAGCTAACGCAGCCGGTTCGCCAAAACCCGGCAGCTAACGCAGCCGGTTCGCCGGGATATGGCGAACCGGCTGCGTTAGCTGCCGGGTGTGGGCTAAAATCAGGATTCCGCGGTCAGTTCCGCGACGCCCTCTTGTTTGGGAGGCTTCGGTTCGCCGCGTCCGCGAGGCGCGAGCAGTTTCAACAACGGCGGAGCCATCAACGTCGTCACCAAAACCATCAACGTCACGGCGCTGAATAGTCCGGCGTTAAAGACGCCGCTTTGTCGTCCCATCTGCGCGAAGATCAAGCCGACCTCGCCTCGTGGGATCATGCCGGCGCCGATAACGCTTTTACGGCCGCGAAACCAGAACGGCGCATAACCGGCCGCGAATTTGCCCGTCACGGCCGCCACGATCAACAGAGCGCCGGTCAACAACATCCATCCATTCAAGGCGCGGACATCGACGGCGGCGCCGACCATCACGAAAAAGAACGGCACGAAGAAACGAGCGAGATTGGCGATGCCGTGTTCGATCTCGGTCGTCCGCTCGGCGCCGGCCAGTAACAAACCGGCGGCGAACGAGCCGATGATAACCGCGGAGCCGACCGCGTGAGCCAACCACGACAGACCGAGCGCCAGCATCACCGCCAGCAGGATGGCCGCGCTCGGCAGCCGGCGGCGGCGCAACAGACGGAACAATGGCGGAACCAGCAAACGCCCCAACAGCAAGGTTATCAGTAGAAAGCCGAAGGCGATGCTCGCCGTCCCAGCGATGCCGGCGAACGTCACCGGCTGACCATTCGTCAGTCCGGCGATGACGGTGAGGATCACCAGTCCGAGAACATCATCAAGAACAGCCGCACCGAGGATGATCTGTCCTTCCGGTTCGCGCAGACAGCCGAGATCGGACAGCACGCGCGCCGTGATGCCGACGCTCGTGGCCGTCAACGCCGCTCCAGCGACGATGGAGGGCAAGTTCGCCAGATTCAGCAGCCGACAGACGGTGTAGCCCAGCGCGAACGGCAGAATCACGCCGACCACCGCCACCATCGTCGCGGCGCCGCCCACACGCAGCAGTTTTTTCAGATCCGTCTCCAAACCGATCTCGAACAACAGCAGCACCACGCCAATTTCCGCGAAGACGTGTAAGACATCGATGCGCGGATCGTTGTGATTGCCGGGATCGATCAGGCCGAACACGGAAGCGCCGACGAGAACGCCCGACAGCAGTTCGCCCAGCACCGATGGTTGACCGAGCCACCGCGTCCCAGCGCCCAGCAGTTTCGCCGCTCCCAGCAAAAGGACCAGTAAACCGAGAACCGAAGGAACATCCAACGGCTGCATTGCTCTTCTCCGCCGCACCGTGGCAATCTCCTTCAGATAGAGTGTAAGCTGAACGGGGTTTTTCAATCGGAGGATCGACGGATGAGCATTTCATCGAGCGAAGGCGGCGAATGGCGGAAGATGTTGGCCGGCGAATTGTACCGGGCGTACGATACCGAGTTGATGGCTGCTCGCCGTCGCGCTCGCCGCCTGACGCGGCTGTACAATCAGACGACCGAGGAGGAGAGCGAGCGGCGTTTGCAATTGCTCGCCGAGTTGTTCGGCCGCATCGGCGCGGGCGTCGAGATCGAGCCGCCGTTCGCCTGCGATTATGGTGCGAATATCCATGCCGGCGAAATGTTGTATCTCAATTTCGGCTGTGTCCTTCTCGATTGCGCGCGTGTGGACATCGGCGATAACGTCCAGATTGGCCCCGGCGTCCACATCTACACGGCGCACCATCCGACGGACCCAGCGGTGCGCGTCTCCGGCTTGGAGTTGGCGACGCCGGTGCGGATCGGCAATCGCGTATGGATCGGTGGCGGGACGATCATCTGTCCGGGCGTGACGATTGGCGACGACACCACCATCGGGGCCGGCAGCGTGGTCGTCAAGGATGTGCCGGCAGGCGTCATCGCCGTCGGCAATCCCTGTCGCGTTTTGCGGCGACTAAACGAATACCTGGATTAATTTGACGAGGATCACGTCGGCGATGAGGACGAGGAAGATGGAGACGACGACGCCGCGCGTGGCGGCTTGGCCAACGCCCTCGGTGCCGCCGCGCGCGTTCATGCCGAACCAGCAACCGCTAACGCCGATCAGATAGCCGAACACGACCGTCTTGAGGACGGCCGGCACCGCGTCGCGCAGCGTCAGCATGCGCAGACATTCGCCGCGATACTGCGTCCAGGACAGACTGCCGCCCAGCGCCTCCGCGGTGTATCCCGCGCCGACGGCCAGGTAGGCGATGAACAGCGTCAAGAGCGGCAAGGTCAGCATGCAAGCGAGCAAGCGCGGCGCCACCAGTTCGCGCAACGGCGACAAACCCAGCACTTCCAAGGCGTCGATTTGCTCCGTCAAGCGCATCGATCCCAACTCGGCGCCGAGACTCGCTCCGGAACGGCCGGCCACGATCAGGCCGGCGGCCAACGGGGCAAATTCGAGGACGACGGCCAGCGCCAGCGCTTGCGGCAGATACTGCACAGCTGCCGGCCCGCCGACGCTTTGCAGGGTGCCGCGCAGATGCAGCCAAACTACCACGCCGATAGCCGTCCCCGCCGCCACGCCCAGCGGTAAAGCGCCGAGGAAAATCGCGTAGAGTTGCACCAGCAGAGAAGACAAGCGACTCAAGGGGAAGGGCAGTGCCAGCAACGCTCGTCCGGCGAAGTGTGTGGCGCGGCCCAGGTCTTCCAGGAAAGCAGCAAGCATTCCGCAATACCATCGCGTTTAGCCGCGAGCCATAGGCGAGCGCTTCGGCAGCGCGCTCGCCTACGGCTCGCGGCTAAACGGACGCCAGTGCCGACGAAGTGGTTTCAATCGGCTCCTCCGCCAGCCGCGCAGCGGCGCTCCTTCTCGAAGAAGGCCAGCAAATCGGCCCGCAGTTGCAAATCGTGAACGCCGCGACGATCCCACTCGCGGAGAACGTGCGACGTAGCCGGGTTCAGACCGGCGACGTGATGCAGCCAAGTGATGCCGGCATCCAAGGTCAGATGCCGCGTGCGCGGATGGTGCCAGGCAACGTGCGTCGCCAAACAGCCCATCGGCACGGCCCGCGTGAAGCAGCCATGAATGAGCAGGGGACTGCTCTTCTCCAGCAATTCCACGAGCCGATCCAGACCCGCATCGGAGATATGGGGAAGCCACGCCGAACGCAGCTCGCCCACGCATTCGGGAGAGAGCATGTGAGAACTCCTTTGCCAACAACAGCGACGATCGACCTCCGCATCCGGGATGCGTCCAACACAACAGCGCTATTATACGCTTTCCGTCCAGTCCAGGTGTCCGGGGACGGCCTCGCGGCGACCGTGGCGATCTCTTGCGGTCGCGGATTCTTGCCGGGCAAGAATTTAGGAGAAAAAACCCCGCCGTTCGCGGGTGCGAAGCGGCGGGGCCGGAACAGAGAAGAGGCCGTTTAGATAGGGTAGAGACTATACCTTCCTTCTCCGTATGTCAACCATTTTTCCCAAAAAGTTTTTCCTCACTACTGCACATTCTTACACATCAGCGATTCGCGTACTCTGCTAAGAGCCGATCTTGCCGCGGCGCGAACGCCGCCGTAGTTTCACCCTTGCAGAGAGTCAGCCAAAGCTGTTTCATTGCTCTTCTGCCTTTTCTTGAGGTGATCCATGCACTATTGGCGTTTGCTCCTCGCCGTGGCCGCGACCGTCCCGGCGCTCGCGTCTCTCCGCGCCGAACCGCTGCCGGAGACGAAACCGCTCAGCCGAAAAGGCGACCTTGCCGCTGCGATGGTCGAAGGCATCGATAAATATCTGATGCGCGAACTGGTCGCGTCGGTCGAGAAACGCAAGGAACACTGGAAGCTAGATTTCTCCTCGCTGGAAGCGTACGAGAAATCGGTGCGGCCCAACCGCGAACGGATGAAGAAGATCCTCGGTGTTGTGGATCAGCGCGTATCGCCGGTCGAGATGGAATACGTCGGCAGCGCGACCCAGCCCGCGCTGGTCGCCGAAACAGAGACTTACAAGATCCATGCGGTGCGCTGGCCGGTGCTGCCGGGCATGGACGGCGAAGGTTTGCTGCTGGAACCGAAAAGCAAAATCGTGGCTCAGGTGGTAGCGCTGCCGGAGGCGGACTGGACGCCGGAGATGGCCGTAGGATTGGCTCCCGGTGTGGAACGACGAACGCAATTCCCGCGCCTGTTGGCAACGAATGGATGTCGCGTTCTGGTGCCGGTTCTGATCGATCGTAAAGATACTTGGTCGGGCAATCCCGCGCTCGGAAGGATGACGAACCAGACACACCGCGAGTTCATCTATCGCATGGCTTACGAGATGGGTCGCCACATCATTGGCTACGAAGTGCAAAAGGTGCTGGCAGCGGTAGACTGGTTCACGCGGAAAAAGGAACATCTTCCTGTCGGTGTCTTCGGCTATGGTGAGGGTGGAATGCTGGCACTATACAGCAGCGCTGTGGACGAACGGATTCAGTCCACCGTGGTTAGTGGATATTTCGAGCGACGCGAGGAAATTTGGCGCGAGCCAATCTACCGCAATGTCTGTGGACTGCTTGGTGAGTTCGGCGACGCCGACTTAATTTACCTCATCATACCCCGTGCTTTGACAGTCGAGCAAGCATCCTTCAAACCGGCCAAGCCACCAGCGGCTCGGGCTGGCCGCTCTGGGGCAGCGCCAGGCGTCCTCGAAGTACCTGGTATCTCAGGCCTCCAAGGGGACAGCAAAAGAACTCGGACGGCTTACGGATCGAGCCCCAAAAGCGAGCCGGCAATTCCCACGGCGTGGTATTCGCGTATACGGCGCCATCGCCATACCCCAGGGTCCCGGTTTCGACAGGACTTACCACCTGTTTCTCCAAGAGTTGGAGAGCAAGGAAGATCTGCGGGACGAGAGCCAACCAGCTGTGGACCGTCGAAAGAATTTCGACCCTACCCCGCGCCAAAAACGCCAATTCGATCAACTCGTCGCCTTCACGCAAAAACTGATGCGCGACTCCGACCGCTATCGCCAACAACATTTCTGGGCCAAACTCGATTACTCTTCGCTGGAGAAATATCAAAAATCTTGCGAGCCATTCCGCAAACAACTCTGGGAAGAAGTTCTCGGCAAGCTGCCCGCGCCGACGCTGTCGATGAATCCACAAACGCGGATGATCTACGATGAACCGAAATGGCGCGGCTACGAAGTGACACTCGATCTCTATCCCGACGTGTTCGCTTACGGCATTTTGCTGCTGCCCAAAGACCTGAAATCCGGCGAGAAACGGCCGGTCGTCGTCTGCCAACACGGACTGGAAGGCCGGCCGACCGACGTGTGCAATCCCAAGGAACGCACCAAACACTACAACTCGTTCGGCGCTCAACTCGCCGACAAGGGCTATATCGTCTACGCGCCGCAGAATCCGTACATCGGTCAGGACAAATTTCGCGTTCTTCAGCGCAAGGCCAACCCTCTTGGGCTATCGCTATTCTCCTTCATCGTCCGCCAACACGAACGCACTCTCGATTGGCTGGCCAGTCTGCCGAACGTCGATGCTGAGCGCATGGCGTTTTACGGCCTGTCCTACGGCGGCAAAACGGCCATGCGCGTGCCGGCGCTGTTGCCGCGCTATTGCCTGTCGATCTGCTCCGGCGACTTCAATGAGTGGATACGCAAGAATGTCTCGCTCGATTATCCAGGCAGTTATATGTTCAGCGGTGAATACGAGATGCCGGAGTTCAACCTCGGCCACACCTTCAACTACGCCGAGATGGCCGCCTTGATCGCGCCGCGGCCGTTCATGGTCGAACGCGGCCACAACGATGGCGTCGGCATCGATGAGTGGATCGCCTATGAGTACGCCAAGGTGCGGCGCTTGTATAGCCGGTTGAAGATAGCGGAGCGGACGGAGATCGAGTTCTTCGCCGGCGGGCATGAGATCCATGGGCAAGGGACATTTCGTTTTTTGCAAAAGCATTTGCAATGGCCATCAGAGCCGCGACCGTAAGGGACCTACTTTACCCGGCAGCTAACGCAGCCGGTTCGCCCACCCGGCAGCTAACGCAGCCGGTTCGCACACCCGGCAGCTAACGCAGCCGGTTCGCCGGGTTTGGCGAACCGGCTGCGTTAGCTGCCGGGTAGAGTAGGTCAACGAAAACTGTGCAGTGCGCCGACAAACGGCGTCAGAAACGGCAGATGCGACCACGAACCCGGCGGTTGTGGGCATGTGCCGACGAGCGCCGGCTGCGAATCGCGGAAGTCTACCTTCAAATAAACGCCGGTCAGATGCACGAAGGCGGCGACCAGCGCCGTCGTCACCAGCAGACGGCGCCCCCAAAGCAAATGGCGAAGCGCGGCGATAGGTCGAAGACAAAGCAGAGCGAGAAAAGGCACGGTTTCGACGACGAGCCGCGATCCCCAGCACTGTCCGCCCCACCAACAGTACCACGAGGCGACGAGCGCCAGATAGGGCATGATCGCCGCGGCGCAAAACCACTGCCAACCGCGCGGCGCATCCGCCGGCATCGACGGCAGCCAGCGGCGCACCTTCGGCAAGCCGATCATCGCGCCCAACAATATCCACGGTTGATAAACCAGCAAACCATGATCGGGGCTGACCAGCAAAGGAATCAGCGTGTCGCGCCAATGGCCGATGAACAATTCTCGTTGACGGATCGAGGGGCCGAGAATGTGGCCGTAAATCGTGTAGTAGTAGCACGCCCACGGCACATACGCCAAGACGGCGGCGAAGCCGACGGCGGCAGCGCGGCGCGGCGCTCGGAGTAGCAGCCAGACGCCAAAGGCGGCGATCGGCAGCGCCGACGATAGCCGGCAAGCGAACATCATCGCCAGAGCCATGCCTTGAAGCAGCGTCGTGGGCAGTCTCGGCTGCCGCCAAGTGCGGAACTCGATCAAGAGCGCCAACAGCATCCAGAACAGGACGCCACCGTGCTGCCAGAGCGCTTGCCCCACCGTGCTGCACAGACCCGATCCCGTCGCCAGCATCAGCGTCATCAGTCCCGCCGAGCGCGCATCCGCCAAATGCACAGCGAGCAAAAAGAACAGACCGACACACATCGCCGCCAACCAGGATGCGACGCCCTTCTCCATGCGATCCTGCACGCCGCCGCGCGAGAGATCCGCGCCGAGCAAGCGAGCCAGCGCCGCCGACGGCAGGGCAAACACGAACATCCCCGAATGGTAACAGGAATGAACGCCTGTCGCCGTCCGTTGGCAGAAGTACGGCAGATCCGAAGCGCCAGCGACGCGATACACGGAGGCATAGTCAACAGCGAAAGAACTCAGATCGGTCGCGCCGTCGCGCACCAATGCGGAAGCAATCAAGGTGATGGGTTTGGAATCGCCGGTCATCAGCGGCCGGCCTTGCGACAGAAAAAACAACCCAGCCGGCAGGACGATCAGCAACGTCGTCGCTCGCCATGGCAGCCGTTCGCGGTTGTCGGCGAACGCCTCAATGCTCGTCCATTCCTGCCGCACGCGCAACAGCACACGCCGCCGATACGTCGCGCTGCCGCCCAGACGCAGCAGAGGGACGATCAACGCCGCGATCACCCAGATGTAGGCGGGACCAGAACAGCGCAAGAATTGCACGAGGGAAACGACGATCAGCGCGGCTTGCATTACGTCGGCCACTATAACTCCGGCACCGGCTGCAAGGAATGGCCCTGCTCATCGTAAAACGCTTCGTGCAGCAGAAAAACCTGACGAGTCGAGAAGCCCAGTGTTTGCAGTTGCCGGCTCAATTGATGATAGGCATGATGATCGAGCCGCCGCGCCAACAGCGACTGGAAATGACGCGGGCAAAGATCGATCTCCACCGGCTCGGTCGAATGCAGCGGATAGGTGAGATAGCGAACGGTGCCCTGTTGTTGGCAAACGGCGCAGCGATGTTTCTCGGTGCGGACGACGAACGGCTCTCCCTCGCCTTGGGCCAGTGCTTCCTGGCAGTCCGGACAAATGGCTTGTCCGGCGAGGCGATCCCACGGACAGCCGGCCGACTGGCAACGACTGCACGGTGCGCGCGGGGTCAACGGCTCCTTCACCTTACGCAGCCCCTCCATTGATCGCCCTCCCGCGGAAGCTCCGCGCAACTTGACCTCCTTCGCCGGCAATTCGACAAGCCGCATGGCAAGGAGGTGTCATAGGCGTAAAGGTTTCACCTGGATAATCTCGGCAAATCGTAGGCCGATCTTGACGATTTTCGATATTCTGCGCGGAGGGTAAGCTAGGCGAACCGGCCGCGTTAGCTGCCGGGTAGACGCCAGCCATCCCAAATCAGGGCGGAAGGAGCGTTGCGAAGCATGTTTGCCACCAGGTTGAAACTCAGCATGGCGGCGTTGCTAACGGGACTGTGCCTCGGCAGCGCGACGGGAAAAGATACCCTCCGGGTCGATGATTACGGCGATCCGCTGCCGCAGGGTGCGATCCGTCGCTTGGGCACGCTGCGCTTTCGACATGGCGGCGGCATCCATAACCTCCTGCTGACATCCGACGGCAAAACGCTGGTCTCCAATGACTATTACGGCACGCGGACGGTCTGCGTTTGGGATCTCGCCACGGGGAAATTGCGGCACAGGTTGCCGGGAACTTTTGAGCAGAGAAATATTGCCCTATCTCCCGATGGCAAGCTCGTGGCAATCGGCCAGCAAACGGCCCTCATTCTGTGGAATCTGGATTCCGGAAAGGAAGTCCGTCGGCTCGATCAGACCGGCGCGACCGGCACCGCTTTCTCTCCGGATGGCAAGACCTTGGCTACGGTTGGCAACGGTCCCAAGATTCATCTATGGGATGTGGCCTCCGGCAAAAAAATCAGCCAAAGCGCCTTGCAACTCGATCTCAACAGCACCGTCCTGCTCGCCTTCACCGCGGATGGCAAAACCCTAATCGTCGGGGGGCAGTTCAATTCCAAGATCGGTCTGTGGGATGTGGCTTCCGGCAAGATGCGCAAGGAACTCGAAGCAAAGACGGGCGATATTTTCTCCTTCGCTCTGTCGCCGGATGGCGCGACGCTGGCTTCGGGGAGCCGGCAAGACGGCATCCCGATCTGGGACGTGAAGACGGGCAAATTGATTCGCAAGCTCCAGGCGGAGGGCGGAAAAGAATGCACGGCCGTTGCCTTCGCGCCGGACGGCAAGATCTTGGCCGCGATCCAACGCGATGCCAAAAATCAGGGCTTCCTCAGTCTCTGGGACGTGTCCGCCGGCAAGGAACGGTCCCGGTTTAAGTGGAACATCGGTTTATGGGGCCTTGCCTTTTCCCGCGATGGCAAGAGGCTCATCACCGGATCAAGAAGCGCGATTCGCCTAAGGGATGCGTCCACGGGCAAAGAAGTGGGGCCAACAGCAGGCTCGCCGGTGTATACCGGACATGCCGCGGTGTCGCCGGACGGGCGGATGCTGGCTTACGAACAGAAAAACGAGATTCGATTCTGGGACATGGCAGCGGGGCGAGAGGCAGGCTCGCTCAATGCCCGCGCCTACGACATCCTAAGCCTATCGCTCGCCTTCGCGCCGGACGGCCGAACCGTGGCGGCCAGCGCCGGCAATCATGCGGTCATCCTCTGGGACGTGGCCTCAGGCAAGTTGCTTCGTCGTTTGCAGTGGGACAAAAAAGAAAGCCCTTATGCCTACTGGGCCTACGCGGTTGCCTTTTCGCCGGATGGCCGGATGGTGGCCACGACCGACTCCAAGTACGCCTTTGTCCGGCTCTGGGACGTGGCGTCCGGCAAGCAGATTCGCCGTCTCACCATGAGCGATCCGGGTACCGCGGAGAACCGCTGGACCGAACCTTGGGCCGTCGCCTTCTCTCCCGACGGCCGGTTGCTGGCCGCATCGGGGAGGACAGGGGATGGGGGCAGCAAAGTGCGAATCTGGGAGGCTGCCACGGGAAAGGAATTGCTCCAACGGACCAGGGCAATGAATGTCTCCACCAAGGAGGATAAGCCGCTCTCCGGCGACTTTTTCGAACACAAATTGATTACCCCCAAGGTGGTCTTTTCGCCCGACGGAAGAATGTTAGTCAAAAATGGGCGGCCGAAAACCATCCCCATCTGGGAGACCGCCACCGGCCAACAGCGTCTGCTCCTCAAGGGCCACGAGGAATCGACCGAATGTGTCGCCTTCGCGCCGGACAGTCGCACGCTCGCTTCGACGAGTTGGGACAACACCATTCGCCTATGGGATCTCGACACGGGCCGCGAACTGCGCAAGTTGACCGGCCATCGCGGCAAAGCGAACTCGCTGGCGTTCTCGGCCGATGGCAAGATCCTCGTTTCCGCTGGCGATGACACGACGATCTTATTCTGGGATGTCGCCGACGTGACGGACGCAAGCATCCCAACGCTGCTCGGCTCTCGCCGAAGGAGTGGCAAGCACTCTGGGAAGAACTGGCCAAGGACGACGCCGCCAAGGCGTATGCGGCGATGGTCCGCATGTCAGCCGATGGCCCGACCACCCTCGCCGCTTTGAAAAAGCAGCTGCGTCCGGTTCGTGCGGTCGATCCCGAACGATTGGCCCGTCTGCTCAAGGATCTGGACAGCGATGAATTTACCGTGCGTGAGTCGGCCAGCCGCGAATTGGAAAAGCTGGGCGATGTCGCACGGCCGGCGGTGCGGCAAGCGCTGGCTCATCGCGGACTGTCCTTGGAGATGCGCCGCCGGCTGGAAGCGCTTTCGACAGCCCTCGACAACATCTCCGGCGAGCGTTTGCGTCGATGGCGCGCCCTCGAAGTGCTGGAGCGCCAGGGCGGCGCGGCAGCGCGCGAACTGTTGAAGGAACTGGCGGCGGGTGCGCCGGAAGCGTTGACGACGACGGCGGCGCGGACGGCTTTGAAGCGGTTGCATTCCGAGCCGCCACCATAAGGGCTTGTTCTCACCAGCCCGCAGTGCCAGCAAGGCAAGACCCCTTGCTGGCGCTGCGGGCTGGCGGTTTTGGCGGTTCGTTTATCAGGCTCGGCGAACCGGCAGTGTAAGCTGCCGGGTTAAGGCGTTCCACCCGGCAGTGTAAGGTGCCGGGTTAAGGCGTTCCACCCGGCAGCTTACGCTGCCGGTTCGCCGAGCAAGTCGATCTACCCGCGCGGAGGATAATTGATACAATAATCTATTGCGGTTGAGCTTGTCCTACCGGAAAAGAGGAAGAGACGATGACGTCAACGGTGTCGTTTCATCCCGCCTCCTCAACGGGCGATGGGGCTTCCGCCGCCTGTGAAGGCGATTTGCTCGCTCGTTATCAGAACATCGTCAACGCCCAGAGCCTCGACTGGACGCGGCGCTATCGCAAACAGCGCCAACTCGGCAGCGGCGGACAGGGCGTCGTGTTTCTCGGCGAGCGGCAGGGCGCCGATCAGTTTCGCCTACCCGTGGCGCTGAAAGTCTTCTCTCCCGAATCGTACCGCGACGCCGAAGCCTACGAGGAGGACATGGCGCGCATCGCCGGCGTCGCCGTCCGTGTGGCCCTCATTCAGCACGATAATCTCCTCGACATCCACGATTTCATCGCGCAGGACGGCCTGCGCGTCATGGAGATGGAGTGGGTGGACGGCTACGATCTGCGTCAGGTGTTGACGCAGCCGATGCTCGAGCGCAGCGCGCGAGCGCGTCGCGCACGGCACTGGAAGTACGTCAACAATGTCATCCTCACCCAAGGGCCGGTGCAGCCGCGCCTCAAACCCGGCGTGGCCATCCAAGTGCTGCGCGAGTGCCTCGCCGGCTTGGCGGCGCTGCACCGCGAAGGCATTGTGCATGGCGATTTGAAGCCGTCCAACATCATGCTCAAGCGCACCGGCGATACCAAAGTCATCGACATCGGCTCGGCCCTCGATGTCAACGCCGCGGCGGCGCGGCGTATGTGGTCGCCGGTCTACGCCGCTCCGGAAGTACTCGATGGCGGCGAAAATTCGCCGCAGTCCGATCTGGCCAGTCTCGGCTACGTGCTGATCGAGATGTTGTCGGGCCGGCCGGCCTTCGCGGGGCTGACCACCTATCGACAATTGATCGACGCCAAGGCGGCTCTCGATCGACGCTTGCCGGACATGCTGCCGCCGGAGGTGAGTTGCAACGAGTTGTTATTGCATTTGTGCCGGCGTCTGATCGCCGCCGATCCGGCGCGGCGCTTCGCCAACGCTCAGGCCGCCGACCTCGAACGCAAAGGCGCCGCCGACTTCCACCGTCAACTCGTCAAGGGCGACTTGGCCAGCGAGTACGAGAATGACATCCGCGTATGGCTGGAGCAACTCGGCGAAGGGTAATGGCCGTAGGTCAGGCTTTCCAGCCTGACGGAGCGGCGGGGTCGTCAGGCTGGAAAGCCCGGCCGTAGGTCAGGCTTTCTAGCCTGACGGCCGTAGATCGTCAGGCTGGAAAGCCCGGCCGTAGGTCAGGCTTTCCAGCCTGACGGCCGTAGATCGTCAGGCTGGAAAGCCTGACCTACGGCCGGGCCGTTAGCGTCAAGGCAATGTCCAAACGCTTGCCGCGCCGCAGGACGTTGTAGATGACGCGCTCACCAACCCGATAGTTCAGGCGGATGTAGGCGCCGAACTGGCGCTCATTCATATCCAGCGTTTTGCCATCGACGCCGATGATGACGTCGTTCTGCCGTAGGCCGGCCTGTCGCGCCGGCTCGGACACAAATGGTCCCTGCCGAAACGCCAGGTGCTTCGCACTGAGGCCGAGGGCTTTCTTCTCGTCGGCGGAGAGATCGTCGCCTTGTACTCCCGGCGGCGGATCGACGCCGCGCAGCGACCAACGCCACGAGATGTCCGTCTTCCGCCAACCATCGGGTAACGGCAGTTCACTCTTGCGAGTCTGCTCCTCGTGCCGCCAAGTGATGCTCAACGTGCCGTGCGCGGGAGCGCGGTGCAAAGCGTATTGCACGTCGGCGAACGAAGCGACGGATCGGCCGTCGATGGAGAGCAATTGATCGCCGGCCTGGATGCCGGCGCGAGCGGCGAGTGAATCGGCAGCGACCTGCGCCACGCGGTCGCCGCGATCGCGGTCGAGAGTCAGACCGATATTTTCCGGCAGCGGATAGACCCATAATTCCTCTCGCCGCCATTTGCCAACCGCTTGCAGACTTTCGCGGCGCAGGTCGTAGACCTGGTGACAGTGGATGCAGGCGCGTTCGGGCAGCCGCCGCGTTGCTGAATACTGCTCCACGGTGCGCGGCGTCTTCGTTTCCGGTTCAGAGCAGCGGATCGCCGTGCGGCGATGCCGTGCCAAGGCCATTTCCAGCGCATAGCGCAGTCCTGCCAGTGACACGCGACTGTCAGCGGAGTCGGCATCGCGGCCACCGTAGCGGCCGTAGATCGTGCCGTCGGCATGCAGGAAGAAACCCATCCAGGTGAGGTCATAATCGAAATCGAACAAATCGAGATCGACGCCGCGCATGCGCGTGAGGCGGACGAGAACGAATTGCTTGGCCACGTCGGCGATGGCGGGATCCAGACGAGCAACCTGCCCGTCGAAGCGATTGCAGTCCAGTCAGTGTTCGCAGCGGAAAACGACGAACAACGGTTTGCCGCTGGCGCGGGCCACCCGGCGTCCCTCTTCCCAATCGCTCAGCCAGCGTGGCGCGGCATCCCCGGCCGTCGCCGCCGAGACGCCGCCCAGAAAGCACAAACCGAAGACAATCGCTCAGCGCCCACTCTCGTCTATTCATCACTTGGTCTCCTCGTGCCGTATTGTATCATCGCGGCACAGAATTGAATCACGAAAACACGAAAGTACGAAAACACGAAAAAGAAGCACGAACGAACCGAATGGCTTGCTTCGCCGTGTTTTCTTGCTTTCGTGTTTTCGTACTTTCGTGTTTTCGTGATTCAATTTATTGGGCGGAACTAACTTGCCGGCGTAATAAGATAGCATCGCGGCTTTCCCCGTCAACGTGGAGAACAAATCATGCGTCCGCATCTCTGCTTCGCGCTTCGCTCTCGCCGTACTCGTCGCCGGCGTCTCCGCCTTGCTGGCCCGCGGCGACACCGTCGACGATTATCTCCAACAGGCTCGCCAAGCCCTGATGAAGAAGGAAGCCGACAAGGCCGTCGAATGGGCCGGCAAGGCCATCGCCGCCGATCCCAAGGACGCGCGCGGCTACCTGCTGCGCGGCAGCGGTTACGAGATGTCGCGGCGGCACGATAAAGCCGTCGCCGATTTACCAAGTGCATCGAGCGCGATCCGAAGCGCGCCGCCGCCTACGACCATCGCGGCAGCGAGCAATTCATCCTCGGCCACATCAAGGAATCGCTGGACGATTTCGACAAATTCCTCGCTCTGCAACCGAAGGCGGCGCCGGGCCATTGGAAACGCGGCATCTCCCTCTACTACGCCGGACGCTACGAGGACGGCCGTAAACAGTTCAAGGACGGCGACAAGATTTTCGCCAACGACGTGGAGAACGCCGTCTGGCACTTTCTCTGCAACGCCAAGCTCCAAGGCATCGACAAGGCGCGGGCCGACATGCTCAAGATCGGCAAGGACGATCGGGTGCCCCTGATGGAGGTGTATGATGTCTTTTTAGGCAAATGCAAGCCGGCCGACGTGCTGGCCGCGGCGAAGGCCGGCGACGTGCAGGCCGAGCGGCGGAATCAACAACTCTTTTACGCGCATCTCTATCTGGGGCTATATTACGATGCGTTGGGCGACAAACGGAAAGCGATGGAACACATGAGCTTAGCGGGCGGTAAGTATCGCCTCGGTTACATGGGTGACGTAGCTCACGTTCACGCGGAATTGCTGCGTAAGAGACAGTAACTTTTCGCCGACAAGCCTGGAGCGCCAGCGACGGGTTCTTCTTCCCCGTCGCTGGCGCTCCAGGCTTGTCGTTCAAAATTGACGGAAATCCAATTGCGGTTTGCCGTGATCGTCGTCACAATAATAAACAGCAGTTTGCCAACACAAGTCAATCCAAGGCGAACGATGTTCGCGGAGGTTATCGGCATGAAGCGGGGAATTATGGCGGCGGCCTTGCTGTTGACGAGTGCCGGTTTCGCCTCGGCGGATTACGTGATCCTCGTGGCCAATGTCGGTGGAGGATCAACGGAATTGAAAGGCACCAGCGGCTCGGGCATGGTCGGCATGATGGGCATGATGGGCATGGGCGGCATGCGCGGCGCAGCAGGGTCGGGAGGCTTTGGACCCGGAGGTCCAGGAGGGGCGAGAGGCGTTGGTCCCGGAGGTCCGACAGGATCGGGAGGCTTCGGTCCCGGAGGCCCGACAGGATCGGGAGGCTTCGGTCCCGGAGGTCCAGGAGGGGCGAGAAGCCCGGCCGGCGCGATGATGGGCATGCGCGGCGGCTCGAGCGGCATGATGATGGGCATGATGGGCGGAAACGGCGGCGCACTCGACGCCGATGATGTTCCCTCCTTCGTTATCTCCGTCGTCGAAATCAAACCGAAGTCGAAGAAGAATCTGCTCGAACACTTCAAGAATGTGGAGCAGTTCAAACAGAAATCAAAGCCTGAGGATCTCCAGATCGCCGAGCAAAACAAACTTCTCCAATTTGCCGATCAGGTTTATCTACCGGAGCGCTTGGGCAAAGTCTGTAATTTATTGAACAATCCGCCGTTTCTAGAGGTTTTCCTCATCACCGAAAACGGTAAACCTATTCCGACCGTCGCCGATCGTTTTCATGCGCGTTTCGCCAAGACCGCCAAGGAAAAGCCCTCGGCGGGCGACCTCCTGGACTTGGCCGGCTGGACATTGGAACACGGTCTGGTGGATCAGTTTCCCCAGGTTATGGACAAACTCGTCGAGATCGACAAAAGCCATCCTGCCGCGGTCGCTTATCTACAGGTCAAGGCCGAACTCGACCGCAAAGCGGGCGACGATCCTTCGATCGAGGATCGGCGCGGCAAGCTGCTGTCCGGCTATAAGACGAGCGAAACGCCGCACTATCTGATCGTGCATGCGGCCAACGACGCCGTCACCGACAACGTGGCGATGCACGGCAAGTACCTGGAAAATGCCTTCCGCAGCTTCTACTACTGGTTCGCCCTCAAGCAGACCGATTCCAAACGGCCGCTGCCGTCCGTGCCGCGCAACCGTCAGGTCGTCATTCTGACCGACCAGCCCAAGGACTTCGAGCGTCTGCACGAGATTCTGAATTCCGGCCCCATGGTGGTCGATGGTTTCTTCGCGCGGCATGAAAACCTGTCGGTGATGTCGTCCAAGCACCAAGAGGATAGCTACGCCGCTCTGAACACCTACTGGGAAACCTGGAGAAACAAGGGCTACCACCGTCTGGATCTCCTCAACGGCCAAAGGGGCAAAACCGGGGTGCCGGCCAATGCGCAGGATTCGCTCAGCATCTGCACGGCGCAGACGATCGCCCTGATGCTCAAGGCGCTGGAGCAGGAAGCGATCCTGGCGACGGTCAGCCACGACGCCAGCCGGCAACTGCTGTTCGCCTCCGGTCTGCTGCCGCATAACGTGGCCGCCCCGGAATGGATTCTCTTCGGCATGGGCAGCTTCTTCGAGACGCCCTTGCAAGCGCCCTGGCCGACCGTGGCCGCGCCAGCCCCTACTATCTGCCGCGCTGGCGAGAGTATAAAAAAGACAAGGGCGGACTGGAAACGACGCGGCTTGGCGACGCTGCGCAAAACCGTCACCGATGGCTATTTCCGCACCTTGCCGCCCGACGGCAAAGCGGACAGCGAAGAACATCGCTTGCATGAGGCCGCTCTCCGCAAGGCGCGTACGGTTTCCTGGTCGCTGACTTACTACCTGGCCCAGCAGAAACTCGATGGTTTGCGGCGCTATTTCGCCGAGCTGAGCAAGATGCCGCGCGATCTGGAATTGGATGACGCCGTGCTGCTGGGTTGCTTCGCCCGCGCCTTCGGTTGCGTGGACAGCGGCAACAAGGTGGACGATGCCAAGCTGAACAACCTGGCCAACGACTGGTACAGCTATTGGCAGCGTGTCACCTTCGAGTCGGAACCGACCATGAAGGACATCCGCGACCGAATCGCCAAGAAGCTGAAGGAGGCTCAGGAGCAGGCGCAGAAGCAGAGCGAGGCTAACAACGGTCAGGGTCAAAGCGGCATGCCAGGCATGCCGGGCATGCCGGGCATGAGACCCGGAGGTCCCGGAATGCCAGGAGGGTCGGGCGGCTTCGGTCCCGGAGGTCCAGGAGGATCGGGCGGTTTCGGACCAGGAGGACCGCAGAAAAACGGTCCAATGCCTCCGGGCGGCCGCAGACCGGGTGGAAATTAAATACTTCCGCCCAATGAGGTAAGGCCGCCTTCCCGCAATCTTCTCTTCGGCCATACGAGAGCGCGCTCTCGTATGGCCGTCTTCATTCCCAGATGTCGCCGGAATCATTCGACGTTGTTGGCATCGGGTGTAGAATAGACGACAATTTCGGGGAAACGCGGGAGGAACCATGGCGATTCTCGTAATTGACGTGGGCGGCAGTCACATCAAACTGAGGCTCCAGGGACTGGATGAGGTGCGCAAGTGTCTCTCCGGGCCGAATCTGACGCCGCACGACATGATCCAAAAGGTGCATGCGGCGACGGCCGACTGGAAATTCGATCGCGCCACCATCGGCTTTCCCAGTCCCGTGGTGGACGGCGTGATTCAGCGCGAGCCGGTCAACCTTGGCGACGGCTGGCTCGACTTCGATTTCGCGCCGATTTTGGGTTGTCCGGTCAAACTGATCAACGACGCCGCCATGCAGGCGTTGGGCAGTTATGAGGGCGGCCGCATGCTGTTCCTCGGCCTGGGCACCGGCCTGGGCACCGCGCTGATTTACAACAACTTCGTGCTGCCGATGGAATTGGGCCATCTGCCCTACAAAAAAGGGCAATCGTTTGAGGAATACGTGGGGCAAGCCGCGCTCAAGCAGCTGGGCCGACGCAAGTGGAAGGACGCCGTCTTCGACATCGTCGCTCGCCTGCGCGCCGCTTTCTTATCCGATTACGTGGTGCTGGGCGGCGGCAACGTCAAGAAATTGGATGAACTGCCGCCCGCCTGTCGCATGGGCGACAATCGCAATGCCTTCCTGGGAGGCATGCGCATGTGGGATGAACATGCAACTCTCCCAGGCGGTTAGTTTCCCGGCGCCGCTTTGCGTTTCGCGCGTTTCTGAGCAACACTTGCTTGGTTGATGGCGTCCCTGACGCCGCCGGGGAGTGATGAACGGATGGACCTTGAGACTGTCCTCGCCCGTATCGCCCGCGATCCACGGCTACCCACGCCGCCTCCGGTCGCCCTGCGCGTATTGGAAAAGGCCAGCCGGCCCGATTGCGCCCTCGCCGACATCTCCAAACTCATCAGTTATGATCCTGGTCTGTGCGCTAAACTCCTCAAAATCGTCAACTCCGCCTTCTTCAATCTGTCCGGCAAGGTTAGCGACATTGGCCGCGCTTTGAATCTGCTGGGTCTCAAGCGCATCCGCGCCCTCGTCCTCGGCCTGTCGTTGCCGTCCATGCAGCGACGCACCGCCGCCGACGCGCGCATGAGCGATCATTGGAAAGTGTCGGTCGCCACGGCCATGGCGGCGCACGAGTGGGCCACGGCCCGCCACCATCCCGACGCCGACAGCGAAATGGTCGCCGCTCTCCTCTGCGATCTGGGCGCGCTCATTCTCCGCGAAGTTTATCCCGATCCCTATCGCCGTGTACTCGATCATCCCATCGAGTTCTTCGTCGGCCATCAGTGCGAGTTGGAAGAGGAGTTCATCGGCGCCAATCACGCGGAGGTCGGCGCCTACTTGCTGCATCAATGGGGTCTGCCCGACGAGATCACCCAGGCCATCCGCTATCATCATCGGCCGGCGGACCTGGAGGGACAGGATTCCGCCGCGGTGGAGCTTGCCTATAATTTGCACTTCGCCAGTTTGATCGGCCATCTCCAGCTGGCTCCGCGCGAGCCGTCCTTGGTGACGCAACTGCTGAGGTTGGCCGCCGAACGGTTCAACATGGAAGCGCCGCAGCTGGAAACATTCTTAGAGCCGTTGAATCAGAAGATTGAGGAGTTCGCCGCCGTGATTAACGTCCCTATCGGCGCCACCCAGCACTATCCTTCTCTGCTGGCCAGCGCTACCGAGCAGCTCGCCCAAATCGCTTCGGAAACCGCCTTGGAGAACATCCGTGTCCAGGAAGAAAAGGATCGCTCCGAACAACTCCGCCAGCAGACTGAAGAAGCGCTGAAGCGCAGCGAGGAGCAATTTCGTCAGGCGCAGAAGATGGAGGCGATCGGCCAGCTGGCCGGCGGCGTAGCTCATGATTTCAACAATCTGCTCACTATCATCAGTGGATACAGTAATCTGCTTCTGGACGGCATGCTCGATCAAGCCGATCCGGCTTACGAAGCGGTGGTCGAGATCCGCAAGGCCGCCGAGCGCACCGCCACTCTGACGCGCCAGTTGCTGGCCTTCAGTCGCCGGCAAGTATTGGCACCGCAAGTGTTCGTCCTCAACAGCGTCATCCAGGACATGGATAAAATGCTCCGCCGCCTCATCGGCGAGGACATTCAACTGACGAGTTCTTTGGCGGCGGATCTCGGCGCCGTCAAGGCCGACCCCGGCCAGATTGAGCAAGTGCTGCTCAACTTGGCCGTCAACGCCCGCGATGCCATGCCGCAAGGCGGCCGGCTGACCATCGAGACCGCCAACGTCACGCTCGACGAAACCTATGCATCTGCGCACGCGGAAATTCAGCCGGGTCCGTTCGTGATGTTGGCTGTGACCGACAGCGGCTGCGGCATGGACGCGGCGACGCAGGCGCGCATTTTCGAGCCGTTTTTCACGACCAAGGGTCCGGGCAAAGGCACCGGCCTGGGACTGGCCACGGTCTACGGCATCGTCAAGCAATCGGGCGGCAGCATCTACCTGTACAGCGAAGTGGGCCGCGGCACGTCGTTCAAAGTGTATCTACCGCGCGTCGAGGAAGCTCCGGTCGCCAATCTTCGCCCCGCCGCGCCGGCGGCAACAACTCAAGTGGGCGGAAAAGAGACATTGATGATCGTCGAAGACGACGATGCCGTCCGCGCGCTGACGCGCACCGTTCTGCGCGGCCAATCCTACGACGTGATCGAGGCCGTCGATGCCGATGATGCCCTCCGCTGGGTTGAAGAGCATAGCGATCCGATTCATCTGCTGGTAACGGATGTCGTCATGCCCGGCATGAGCGGCCGCGACTTGGCCGAACGGCTGTCGGCGCTGCGGCCGGAGATAAAAGTTCTCTACGTATCCGGCTACACCGATGATTCGGTGGTGCGTCACGGTTTGCTGGAAGCGGAGATCGCCTTTTTGCAGAAGCCGTTCACACCCGATTCGCTGGCGCGTAAGGTCCGTGAAGTGCTTGATAAATAGCCGATCTTCACGGCAATTCCAACACGATCCTCAGACAGTCACGGATTTGTTGCATAGCGGCATCCGACACATATCCAAGAGGTCGTATTGGCCCGACTCTCCGCGTTTGGAAGATTAGATGATTTCTATCTCATAAGCGATGATCCAGATGTCAATTTGCTGAAACCGTTCTTTCCAAATCTCTTTTTGAGCCTGGAGGAATAGGTAGGTCGAAGGATCGTCGGTGTCTATCCGCATGCGCAGAAGGTCGTCGCGGTAGCGGGTGCCGCCGTATTTCCAGGTGCCGGTGATGCGAACCGTGTCTTGGGTAACGCCGCCGAAGCGGTCGCATAACTCCTCGGCCGTCTGGTCGAACTTGTCGGTTCAATCAATCGACCATCGTTATAGGTCAACGGTAAGAGGATTTCGTATCTCTTGGTCCGAGCCGGACGGCTCAGGAATCGGAAGAGCCTGGTAAAGAATGTGATGGTCATCGAGGATTTTGAGCGCGTCCTGGGAAACCTCGAAAATCTGTCCGCGCAGCCGCCGGACGACGCTTCGGGTCGCTAACAGATAGTTGCCTTGCACACGGTCTTGGTCGGTCGAGAATCGAATGCGAATCATGACATACCTCCGTTAAAGTGTACGAAGCATCGGAAGAAGAGTCAATCTAAAAGGCGCGCGGAGATCAAGCCATCAAGCCGGTGTTCGCGTTTAGGGTCGGATAGAGGTTGGGACTCGTAAATCTTGCCGCCCGCGACTTTCAGCCACCTGAGCGATCTTCAATAGCTACGAGCCCCGACACCTTGTCCGTGAAGTACTCGACCGTTAGCCGATTTTCCTCTTGCCTGCCCCCGGCGCTAACAAGCCGCACATTAACAAAAGTTAATGCTGGTTAACCCATGTTAACCAATGTTAACATCGATCCCTCACTTCCCAATTATTTCGATTTCCCGCAGAACAAATGGTTCACGCCTGAACGTATTGGTATAACAGAAGTTAGGGAACATAATTCTCAACGCTTGCCGATCCAGACATTTTGGGCACCCCTTTTGCCAAAAACAATTACCGTTGCGCAATTGGAGATTGCGCGCCCGGTTCGGTTCTATTCCCAGGTTCGAGTTACTGCCGTCGTGGGCGGAAGAGCCACGGTTCGCCCACGCGTTTTCTCTCTCGTGGCGAGATCATTGAGGATTTGCCATGTTCCAACGCCTCGCTCGATTCGTCGCATCGCCCTTGGCGCTGCTCATCTGGAACGCCACCGCTCCGCCCAGCCGCGCTGACTTTCTCTACGTCGATACCCACTCCGGAAGCACGGGGGTATATCAAGTGCCGTCCGGCGGTTCGCCCACGCCCTTCGCCAGCGGATCCTACTCCACCTCCTTTGGCCTGGCCGCCAATTCCAGCGGCGATGTCTTCATCGGCGAGTACGACAGGGGTGCAATCCTTGAAGTGGACTCGAAGGGCAACACGGTCACCACCTACAACGGCTTCTCGGATCCCACCGCCTTGGCCTTCGACTCCCACGGCAACCTTTTCGTCACCAACAACAGCAACAACTCTATCGAAGAACTGAAAGCAGGCAGCACCACCCCCGTCACCTTTTCCGGCTACGGAAGCAATGCCTACGGTTTGGCCATCGACTCCAGCGGCCACGTCTTCGTCAGCCAAGATCTCGACAACGACGTTGTCGAACTGGACTCGTCGGGAAACAAAATCAACACCTTCACGGGGGTCAACTACCCGTGGGGGGTGGCCATCAATCCCATCAGTGGTGATCTCTTTGTCGCCGATGATAACAATTACAATATCATCGAGTTGAATCCGCTGACAGGGGCCGCTTCCACCTACGCCAGCGGGTTTAGTGGATACCCCACCGGCTTGGCTTTCGATTCCAGCGGCAATCTCTTCGTGGGTGAATACTATGGCCACGATGTCATAAAAGTGGACGCGCTGGGCAACAAAAGCATCTATGCCACCCTACCATCGAATTCTCTCGTCGTCGGCTTGGCCTTCGGTTCGCAAGGAGGGAGCGGGCCGATCGCGGTGCCGGAGCCGAGCAGTCTGACGCTGCTGGGTCTGGGATTGGCCTCGCTCGCCGCTTACCGCTGGCGGCGACGCCGGCTCGCCTGAATAAGTTATCAGAGCCGGAAGCGTCAGCGACGGACTAACTGAATAAGTTATCAGAGCCGGAAGCGTCAGCGACGGACTAACCATCGCTAACGCTTCCGGCTCTGCTTCTCAGCCGCTGGCACCGCGCCGGCCGCTCTCCACTCCGGTCGGCCGCAATTCCACGCCTCCCGCCGGCGGCTCGGCGACGGCCTCGACGCGCGGAATGTCCCACAGATACTCCGTCTGCCCCGTCACCGGACAGCGGTATTCGTAACGCTCCTCCGTAATCAATTCGCCCTGAGACAGATAGAAATCGTGGTATTTGCCGCAGACCTTGCAGGCGCGGTGCATCAGTAAACAAGCCATAATTTCGTCTCCAATTGGCGGCCGCGTTCCGGCATCGTCGCGGTCGATGGCGGAAGATGTGCAACCGCTGTGCCGAGCGGTGCCGTCCCGCCGGGATAAACCCGGCGGCTCGCCAGAACCAAGGCGAGCGGCGGGGTTTATCCCCGCCGTCTAGGGGAGCTTTTCCAGCGCGGCATCGTGGCGGACGCGGAGAGCCAGCACGCCGCCGACAACGAGGACGCCCGCCAGAATCAGCAGCGCATCCGAAAAGCTGCCCCTTGCTTGTTTGATCTGGCCGATGAGATTCGGACCCACGAAGCCGCCGAGGTTGCCCAGTGAGTTGATAAAAGCGATGCCGCCCGCCGCCGCCGTCCCACTCAAAAATGACGTCGGCAGCGCCCAGAACGGGGCCAACATGCTCAACATTCCTGTCTGCGCCAACAGCAGCCCCAACAGAGCCAGCCACGGCGACTCCAGGCGGGCAACCATCACCCAGCCGAGTGCGGCCACGAACGCCGGCGCCGCCACGTGCCAACGTCGTTCGCCGCTGCGGTCGGAATGAACGCCGACGGCGATCATGCCGATAATGGCTCCTACACTCGGCAGCGCTGCCAGCAGACCGATCTTCAATGTACTCGCCGACGCGAAGCGATCCTTCACCAACTGCGGCGCATAGCGCCGAAGCTGTTGGCCCCCATCGAAACCGAGAAATAGATAGCGCACAGCAACAAGACGCGCGGCTGCATCAGCGCCTGTAGCAGCGTCAAACGATGATGCTGTTGGCGGTGTTGTTCTTCTCGATTCATGTGCGCGGCGAGCCAATCGCGCTGGACCGGCGCCAGCCACGACGCTTGTTCGGGACGATCCGTCAGATAGAACAAGGCGACGATGCCCAGCAGTATGGTCGGCAGTCCTTCCAGAAGAAAGAGCCATTGCCAACCCGCCAGTCCGCCAACGCCGCCCAGGTAGTGCAGGATCGCTCCCGACAGAGGATTGCCGAAAATGCCTGTCACGGCGGAGCCGGTCATAAAGCGCGACACGGCCCGCGCGCGCTCGCGGGCCGGGAACCAATAACTCAGATAAAGGATGATGCCGGGAAAGAAGCCGGCTTCGGCCAGTCCCAGCAGCAAACGCAGCAGGTAAAAGCTCGCCGGACCCGTCACGAACATCATGGAGGCGGACAGGACGCCCCAGCTAATGAGGATGTGCGCCAGCCAACGCCGCGCTCCCATTCGCCGCAACATCAGGTTGCTGGGCACCTCGAATACGAAATAGCCGAGGAAAAAGACGCTGACCCCAAGGCCGTAGGCCTCTTCGCTCAGTTGCAGGTCTTGCATCATCTGGAGGCGAGCGAAGCCGACGTTGACGCGATCGAGAATGTTGAAGACGTAGAGCAGAAACAGAAAGGGCAGCAGCCGCAGCGAAACGCGCCGCAGCGTCGCGCGTTCAACGGAGAGAGCGACGGGGAGATTGGACATCAACGGCGACCTCGGCTCTCGGATTTATCCTCGCTGCCATTGCGGTAGCCGGGCAAGCCGTCGATGCGTTTCTTGATGTCCGATTGCAAGCGCTGAAAGCGTTCGTCTTTGAGCGAGCCGTACTTGTTGGCGAACTGCGCGGCGGTCAGTCCCTCCGGCAAACCGCGCGGCGAAATAGCGTAGTCGCCGATGCGGAAGGCTTTTTCGACGTCGGCCAATCGACTCGGTTTGTCGAGGATACGGCGGGCGAAGGCGATGCCGGCGAAGTCGGCGGACAAGTCGGCGAAGCTGAAGCCGCTGCCGCCGCGCGAATCGAGCATTTCCTTGAGGATGCCGGCGCTCTCGGCGGCCTGCGGCCCGGACACCGCCGTCAAGGCCGCCGACACCGAGAAGTGCTGCGCGTAGATCATGGCGGCCGTGCAAGGTTGGCGAGCCGAGAACGCGCAGCCGTCGCTGCCGCGCCTCCTCCGGCTCGACGCTGCGCCACAGGCTGCGCGTCAGCAGATTCGAGCGCAACAGCGAGGATTCATCCAGGGCGATGCCCAGCGCCAACAAAAAGGGTCGCGCCGCTTCCTTTTCCGGTAGCCGCCGTGCCGCCGCCGCCGCGGCGCGGACGTAATAGACCGTGAGATCATCGCCGCCGCGGCGGAAGGGAGCGCGAGCGCCGGCGGCGGCACGATCCGGCAAATCGTGATTCTCGCCGGCCGCTTTCACGATGGCGGCCAGCACGATCCGCGCGTTGTCCGTCAGGGTGTCGGAGTCTTGCTTTTTCGGCGAATCCGCTTGCGCGAAGACAATGCTCGGTAAGAATAGCAAGAGAACGAAGGCGGATCGAAGGATCATAATCACCATTCTTACTTACCACCCGGCAGCTAACGCTGCCGGTTCGCCAATAAACTCCACCCGGCAGCTAACGCTGCCGGTTCGCCAATAAACTCCACCCGGCAGCTAACGCTGCCGGTTCGCCAATAAACTCCACCCGGCAGCTAACGCAGCCGGTTCGCCAATAAACTCCACCCGGCAGCTAACGCAGCCGGTTCGCTAAGCCTTGGCGAACCGGCTGCGTTAGCTGCCGGGTGTGTGCCATTAGCGACACACTGCCTCCCCCGACTTGACCCGCGTTTCCAGATGGTGCAGCGCATCGATGACGAGATCGGCGCATTCGGCGTAGGAAAAGCACGACGAATTCAGCACCACGTCGAAGTTCTGCGGATCGCGCGGATCTTTGAGGAAGTGATCTTTGATGAAGGCGATGCGTTCGCGGTCGATCGAATCGAGCTGGGCGTCCGCGTCGTGCGCGAGATGCCGCGCTCGCGGCTGAGACCGAGGATGCGGTGTTCGCGGTCGGCGACGATGCGGACGCGCAGCGTCATCGCTGGCGGCAGAATGTACGGCGATCCGCGTCCCACAATGATGCACGAACCATGCGCCCCCAGCGATAGGATGGTCTGGATCAGATGGCGAACGTAGGCGTTGGCGTTGATGGTCGGCGTCTGGGCGAACGATTCGGCGCAGTCGGTCAGCCAGTGTGTCCGCCGTTCGTCCACGCTCTCCAAGAGTTGCGTGCGCAGGTGCATCTCCTGCGCGATGCGTTCCAGCAGAGCGTGATCGTAGACCGGCCAACCGAGTCGATTGCCGATCTCGTTGGCGATGGACGTGCCGCCGGCGCCGACTTGCCGGCTCAGCGCGACGGTCAGCGCCGGCGAGTCCGGCGAGAGGCGGGCCTCCTCGTGCGCTTGGCGATAGCTGTTGGCGTGGACGATGGCATCGGCCAGCGCCCGCGCCGAAGGGGAATGTCGGTGCGTCATGGTGCCCTCCTGAACCTGTAGGTCAGGCTTTCCAGCCTGACGGTTCGGTCGTCAGGCTTTCCAGCCTGACGGTTCGGCCGTCAGGCTAGAAAGCCTGACGGTTCGGTCGTCAGGCTAGAAAGCCTGACGGTTCGGTCGTCAGGCTAGAAAGCCTGACGGTTCGGTCGTCAGGCTAGAAAGCCTGACCTACGATGTCAACGATGAGCGAAATGTCCGTGGCGCGGATGCTCGATGGCCTCGTAATCCTGCAAGGACATGCGGATGGCCTGCTCGTGGTCCGGTCCCTCGAAAACGATGGTTTCATCGTCGGCGAGGCTGTCGTCCATGAGAGTCGGCACTTGATAGAGACTGCCGAACGGCGGCACGGCGCCGCGCTCGCAGTCGGGGAAGAGACGTTCCATCTCCTCCTCGCTGGCCAACTCGACGCGAGCATCGCCGAGATCGTCGCGGAGCTGTTCGAGGTCGATGTGATGCGTGGCCGGCAGCACGGCCAAGAGAGGGCCGTTGCCGGTTTTCAGAAGCACGGTCTTGGCCACCTCGCGTCCCTTGACGTGCAGCGCCTGAGCCATGCGGTTGGCCGTGTAGGTGCGTCGGTGCGGCAAACGCTGATACGAGATGTGACGGCTGACGAGCAAATCATCGAGTCTCATGGTCGGCATCCTCCAGCCAAAGTCTCAAGAAGTCTCTCCCAAGAGGCGGACCATTCGCCCACTTCGGAGAGGCGAATTAGCGCGAAAATGGAGACGGCGTGCGCGGCAGTGCGCCAGAGGCGAAGGACAATTCATCCCTCAGAATAGTCGATCCAATGCGGAATGCAAGAGAGCGTCCATCCTTGCGGTAGGGCGCCCGTGACGATACGATGTCGAGTAGCGCCGTATCCTGCTTAGCGATGCGAGAGGATCGAAGGATATGACAAACCTTCCTTGGCTGACGCTGGTATTGACCCTGTGCGCTGCCGCGGACACGCCGAAGGTCGAACTCCTTTGGCCCAAGGGCGCCCCCGGCGCCGTTGGCACAGAAGAGCTCGACAAACCGTCGCTCACACTCTATCTGCCGCCCGCCGATAAGGCCAATGGCGCCGCCGTTGTCGTCTGTCCCGGCGGCGGCTATGGCACGTTGGCTATCGGCCACGAGGGCAAAGATCCGGCGGAGTGGCTGAACCGGCACGGTATCGCCGCCTTCGTGCTGCGCTATCGGCTGGGACCGCGCTATCGACATCCCGCCCCCATGCAGGATGGGCAACGCGCTCTGCGTCTGGTGCGCAGCCGAGCCAAGGAATGGAACCTCGATCCGCGGCGCATCGGCATCTGGGGTTTTTCCGCCGGCGGACATCTCGCTTCGACGCTGGCCACGCACTTCGATGACGGCAAACGCGACGCCGACGATCCCATCGAGCGCGTCAGTTGCCGACCCGATTTCGCCATCCTCTGTTATCCCGTCATCACGATGCGTCCGCCTTACACGCACGGCGGTTCGCGCCGCAATCTGTTGGGCGACAAAGCCGAGGAAGCGCTAGTTGACAGCCTATGCAATGACAAGCAAGTGACGGAGAAGACGCCGCCGACGTTTCTGTTCCACACCAGTGAGGATACGGTGGTGCCGCCGGAAAATAGCATCTTGTTTTATCAAGCGCTGCGCAAGGCGAAAGTGCCGGTCGAACTACACATTTACGAAAAAGGACCGCACGGCGTCGGTCTGGGCGCCGGTCGCGGCGCGGTGTCGGCGTGGCCGGAGCAATTGGCCGGCTGGCTGAAAACGCACGGGTTTAACTCGAAAAACTAATCGCTATGCGTTGCTTATTTCATACCCTCGCGGTTGTCGTTGCTCTGCTGGCGCCCTCCGCGTTTCTGCATGCGGGTCTGTACTATTCGGGAGAAAACTACGCCGAACTACCGTCGCAGTGGCGCGGCTTTTTACTCGATCAGCGCAGTCTGCGCACCATCGCCGCGAAGCCGAGCGGCGGCGCGGCGGCGGGACCGATCCGCAAGCATTACCAGGCCGAGGCAGCGAAATTAATCAAACTCGCTCGGCAGCGCCCGTTGACCGCCGACGAATCCGCCGACCTGGGCGCATTGTATCTCCGGCTTGGTGATACGGCACGAGCTATTGAGATATTGCGGATCGCTCAGAAGGATAATGCCAAGCATTTCCACCTCGCCGCCAATCTCGGCACGGCCTGGCAGATACAAGGCGATCTCGCCCAGGCGGCGGTCTGTCTGGAACAAGCTGTTCGCCTGGCTCCCGCCAAGCTCCGCAAGGCGGAGAAACTACATCTCAAGCTCGTTCGCCTCCGCGCGCGGCAACCGCGCGACGGTCAGGATCTCGACGATCTGTTCGGCATCCGCTACGTCGGCCCCAGCGGCAAGTTCGAGCCGGACCGGCTCGCCGAAGCGCAACGCAAACGTCTGCCGAACGATGCCATCGCGCTGGTACAACAGCTGGCCTTATGGCTACCCGCCGATGGCCGCTTGTTATGGCAGTTGGGCGAATTGGCGGGCGCCAACGGCGATGTCTCTACCGCTGCCACCCTCATGGACGGCTGCGTCACCGAGTTCGGCCTGCGCGCCGCCGACCTGCGCGAACATCGCCGCGCTTATCGCGCTGCCGATGAGCGTGCCAAGAAGCAAGGAGATGCCAAGACTCAACACGAAGGCCATGCCGGTCTGTTCAAGCCGCGCTCTTTGCGGCCGTTGACCCGCAAGCTCGATCGCACGCCTCTGCCGCCCATCGATGCCAAAGGCGTCAATGCGCTGCCGTGGTCCGTCGTCACGGAGACGACGTTGGATCGACAATATCGGCCGACGTTTCCGCGCTATCTGAAAGAGTTGGACGGCAAGAAGGTGACGCTCAAGGGCTACATGCAACCGCTCGGCGATGATGCCGAGTTGAATGCGTTTCTGCTCATCGAGTATCCGGTCGGCTGTTGGTACTGCGAGCAACCGGAGACGACGGCGATCATCCTCGTCGAGCTGCCGGAGGGTCAGACGTACAACTACACGCGCGAGCCGGTGAAGGTTCGCGGTAAGCTGCGGCTCAATGCCAGCGATCCGGAGAATTTCCTTTATACGATCCGCGATGTAGATATTAGCCAGAAGGAGTGAGTTATCCGAGAATCGCTTCGTTTAGCCGCGACCCGAAGGGGAGCGCGCTCTGCAACGCGCTCCCCTTCGGGTCGCGGCTAAACGGTCACTTGTCTGAGCGTGCGGAAACGCGATGCAACGCCCCCTTCGCTTCTTTCGTCCGCCAAGCATTCGGCTCTCCAGCGGCGAGCGTTTGCAGCACTTCCTTGGCCTGCCGCGTGCCGATGTGTTCCAACACCTGTAGGGCGCGATGAGCGCGCAAGCGCTCGGCGGTCCAGTCGCGGCTCTGATCGAGTAATTGCTGAAGACGGCGGCGCATCTCCAGCGACGGCTTGCCCTCCAGCGCGCGCTGCAAAGCCGGCGCGGCGGCATCGCCGAGCTTGCTCAATTCCTCCGTGGCCTTGTCGCGCACGGAGAAATCGTTGCTGTCGAGATCCGCGATCAGCCGAGCGACGAGTTTGGCATCGGGACGCGGAATCGGCGGCAGGTGTTTTTGCAAGAACGGCACCGCCTCCTCGCCAGCGGCGACGAACGACCACACGGCGTCATACGCCTTGGCGGCATCTTCATTCATCAAAGCCGTCCAGCAAGCGTCCAACTGACGCGGTGTCAACGCGAGCAGAGACAATTTGCCGTCTTTTTGCCGGCCGGTGATGTCCCACAGCAAGATGGTCGAATCGCCGGCGCCGCTAGCCACGATCAAGCCGTCCGCGGCGAACGCCACGGCCCACACCCAGCTATGATGGCCGTCAAAACGCCGGATCAGTCGGCCCGTCGCCGCTTCCCAGACATGCACGGAGGAATCGCCCGCAAGTCCCTCTTTGCCGGTTCCCGAAACCACCAGCTTGCCATCAGGAGAGAACGCTACTGATCCGGCGCTTTGCTGATGCCCCGTATAGCGACTCAATGCTTTGCCGGTCGTCGCGTCCCATAAACGAATCGGCGCTTCGCCAGCTGCATATTCGTTTCCGCTGGCAAGTACCTTCCCGTCGGCCGAAAAGGCGAGCGCGGAAACGGCGGTGTGGCTGTCAAAAATGCAGCGCTCCTTACCGCTGCTCACGTCCCACAAGCGCAACGTCCGTTCGTCCTTTGCCGAATTACGCCGCGGTGACGAGCCACAAGCCAACGACTTGCCGTCCGGCGAGAAACACAAGGGCTCCACAAAGTTGGTGAATCCCTTGATCTGGCGAATCTCCTTGCCTTCGCGCACATCCCAGACATGGATTGTCTTATCGAACCCTCCCGACGACGCCACGAGTCGGCCATCGGGCGAAAAAGCGATGGCGGAAATATGGTCCTCATGCTTGCCCGGCAGTTTTGTGGCTTTGCCGCTGCGAATGTCCCACAACCATACTTCATGGGTTTCCCAGTCGCCGACGGCCAAGGTGTTGCCGTCGGCAGACAAGGCGCAGTCCCTAGGGAGATTGGCGGTCGTCCATTCGAACTGGCGGCGCGGCGTTTGCGTCGCTACATCCCACCACAGGATGCGGCGATCAAATCCGGCTGAAATCAGCGTTCTCTTGTCCGCCGCGAAACGCAGCAAGCAGACCGTTCCCTGATGCCCCTCGGACGGATGCCGTTCTCGTCCCGTAGCTGCGTCCCATAGACGGATATTGCCGTCGTACCCCACAGCGGTAGCGAGAGTTTTGCCATCGGGAGAGAAGGCCAGAGAAAATCCGCCCAAAGAGCCGGCCCGCCAATGTCGCTTCTCCTCGCCGCTGGCTGTATCCCACAAACTCAACGTGCCGTCGAGGCTCGCCGAGGCCAACAGCTTGCCGTCGGGAGAAAAGGCCAGCGGCAGCGGTGCGAAAAGCCTCTGTTTCTCGCCAACGGTGCGGATTTGCCGGCCCGTCGCCACATCCCATAAGCGCAGCGAATCCTCGTTGCTCCACACGGCCAATTGCTTGCCGTCCGGCGAAAAAACGACGCTCCGAATCTCTTTTTTGAGGTTCGCCAGCCGGCGGATTTCCTTGCCCGTGGCCGCATCCCACAGGTGGACCACACCATCATTGCCTCCCGAAGCCAACTCCTTGCCTTCCGGAGAATAAGCCAAGGCGTTTACGCTGCCTTGGCCACCCTTCAAACGGCGTTTCTCCTCGCCGGTGGTGGGATTCCACAAATACACGGCCCCATCCGTGTTCGCCGTCGCCAGCGTTTTGCCGTCCGGCGCGAAGGCGAGAGCGTTCACCCCAAATTGTGCGTTCTTCAATTCGCGCAGCATCTTGCCGGTAGCCACGTCCCACAATTCGCCCTTCCGATGGCTAGTGGCAATCCATTTGCCGTCCGGCGAGAAGGCGACGCCGCGCCCAGAGCCGCGACTGGGGAAGACACGCAGTTGCTTGCCGGTAGCGGCGTCCCAGAGAACGAGCGCGCGGCCGACGCCGGTGGAGGCGATCTTCTTGCCATCCGGCGAGTACGCCAGAGCTTGCACCATGAAACCATGCCGCCAGCGCACCGTGCCAAGGCGCGCCGCGGCCCCATCGGGCAAAGGATCGCCGAAGCGGTCGAGACGCACTTGCGGCTTTTCCTCTGACGGCGAGCGGGGTTGCGTCAGCGCCCCGAGTGCTTGCGTTTCTCGGGGCGCTAACGCAACCCTGCTCGCCGGCCAAAGCAGTCCGGCACCTGCGATAAACACGGTCATCGTCAGAACCGTTGCCGCGGCGAGGGTCGCTTTGCCGAGCGTCATAAGGCGCAGCCCTTCCCGCGCCAGTTCGGCGGCGCGGACGGGAAGTTCCGCTGCTGCGGGATGAATCGAAAAACGGACAGCCGCTCGGCTCACGCTCGTGACCAGCTGCGGCGCGACGAGCGGGCCGGCCGCTTGCGATGAAGCCGGCAGCGCCGGAAGCAGGGGCAGAATCATCCCCGCCGGCAACGCCAATCCGCGACGTGTCAAGCGTGCTTTCAGTTGCGCTCGGCCGCGCAGCAGCCGACCGCGCAGCGAGCCAAGCGTCCAGCCGAGCATCTCGGCTGCTTTCTCTTGCGTCCGTCCCTCCAGATCGCATAGCACGATCGGCAACCGATAAACCTCGCGCAACGCACCGATCTCTCGATCGAGCAGAGCGAGCATTTCGCGGACGGTCAGAAGATCGAGCGGGTCCGGCAGGGAATCGGCCGGCTCCGCGGCAAGTGTGCGCGAATGAGCGGCGCGGCGGCGCGCGGCGACGCGGGCTTTGTGGGCAAGCCGGGCGGCGACGCCGTGCAGCCAACCGGCCAACGCTTCCGGTCGCCGCAGCGAAGCAGCCTTGCGCCAGAATCAGGAAGACCGCTTGAAACGCATCCTCAGCTTCATGGGCATCGCCGAGGATGCGTTGACAAACGCCCAGCACCATCGGCCCATGCCGAGCGACCAGGGCGGCGAACGCTTCCTCATCGCGCTCACCAATCCAACGGGACAACAAAACGGCATCGGCGGCCGGCGGGCCGGTCAGCCGGCGAAGATGATCCAGCAAGGTCGTGGTAGGCGGCTTCATGTCGGCAATCCTCGCAAGCGCAGGCGCGGATGATTCCCACTCCCCTATCTGCCCGGAAGGTCATCCAAGCGCACACTTATTTTCCGCAAAAGCGCCGCAATCCCACATCGCCATCGGCCTGTCCGTGCCGGTAACACAGATGATAGGATGCTCCGATTTGTCCACCGAGATAGAATAACTAAAGGAATAGCGCTCGGCCCATTCTTCGGGAGGTCGTTCATGGCCCTAACCGCC
Organism: uncultured Planctomycetota bacterium; assembly: GCA_963835245.1. Classification (GTDB taxonomy): domain Bacteria; phylum Planctomycetota; class Planctomycetia; order Gemmatales; family Gemmataceae; genus JAJPHU01. The sequence goes on along the minus strand of CAWIEZ010000004.1, from coordinate 1,163,013 downwards.
GCACAACTGGAACAGCAGAAACAGACAGCCGAGGAGTTACTTTTCTCCGGCCCGCAAGCGATGGGCTTCGCCAAGGGACTGTTCTTCGGCCATTATAACGCCGCCTTGCTCAATCCCTATCCGCAGATCCCTCTCAACGAACAGAGCCGCATCAATGCCAAAGTCGATGAAGTGCGCCGCTACTGCGACGAACACATCGACCCCGTGGCCATCGACCGTAACGCCGCGATCCCCGCCGACGTGGTCGCCGGTTTGGGTCGGCTAGGCGTGCTGGGCGCGACAGCGCCGGTGGAGGTTGGCGGTTTGGGTCTGTCGCAGTTGGCCGCTTGCAAGATCATGGATGTGATTGGCGGACACGACGCCGCCGTCGGCGTCTTCGTCAACGCCCATCACAGCATCGGCATCCGCGCGTTGCTGTTGTTCGGCAGCGACGAGCAGAAACGTCGTTGGCTGCCGCCGTTGGCGCGCGGCGAACAGCTGGCCGCTTTCGCGCTGACCGAGCCGGAGGCCGGCTCCGACGCCAGCAACGTGCAGACCACCGCCACGCCCACGCCCGATGGCAAGGCGTACATCTTGAATGGCACGAAGCGCTGGATCACCAACGGCGGCATCGCTGGCGTCTTGACGGTCATCGCCCGCACACCGGGAGTTGGCGCCGGTAAAAAAAAGGAAATCACCGCTTTCCTCGTGACGCCGGACATGCCGGGCTTCAAGGTGCTGGACGCGCGCATGTCCAAGACCGGCATTCGCGGCACCGCCACCGGACGACTCGCTTTCGAGAACGTCGTCGTGCCGGCCGAGAATGTTCTGGGTCAAGTCGGCAAAGGCTTACGCATCGCTCTGACGGTACTCGATTTTGGTCGGACGACGTTCGGCGCTTGCTGCACCGGCGCGGCGAAAACCTGCTTGCGCGCCGCCGCCACCCACGCCAAGAAGCGCGTTCAGTTCGAGCAGCCCCTCGCCGACTTCGAGCTAGTGAAAAAGAAAATCGCTTGGATGGCCGCTCACGCTTTCGCTATGGAAGCGACCACCAGCGAATGCGCTCATTTCATCGACAGCGGTTTCGAGGATTACATGCTCGAAACGGCCATGCTCAAAGTGTGGTCCACGGAGGCGCTGTGGCAGATCGTCAACGACACCATTCAGATTTTCGGCGGCAAAGCGTACTTCACCGATGAGCCTTACGAACGCATGATGCGCAACGCGCGCATCAACACCATTGGCGAAGGAGCCAACGACGTGCTGCGGGCGTTCATCGCCATGGTCGGCGTCAAGCCGGTGGCCGATCAGTTCCTCACGGTCAAACACGCCTTGTCGCATCCCCTCCGCGATTTCGGCACGCTGTTGAGCTTCGGCGGCAGGCAGCTGCGAGCACGCTTCAGCACGCCGGACGTGCCGGTGCAAAATAGTCCGCTGCGCGATCATGCCGCGGAGTTGGGAAGGCGCATCCGCGATTTCAGCTTCGCCGTGCAAACGATGCTTTTCAAACATCGAGAAAACATCCTCTTCCGCCAATATGTGCAGGAACGATTGGCCGATGCGGCCTGCGAATTGTATGCGTCGAGTTGCACGCTGGCGCGGCTGGATGCGCTCTTGTCGGTGAGCAACGGCCACGCCGATGAAGTGGCCCGCGACGTGACGGCGGGACGCTATTTCCTGCGGCTGTCGAATCGACGCATCAAGCAGTGTCTGGCCGCGCTGTCGGACAATGACGATCAAGAGACGACGGCCACGGCGGACGCGGTGTTGGCGAAGTTTTAGGAAACATCTTCGATTCGGCGCACAAGGCCGCGTCCGCGCCCGTGAAGGCTCTCGCGGGGCGCGGACGCGGCCTCGTGTGCTCATGGCGCATCCATGCCGACAGCGTAAGAGAATTATTGTTCAAAAAACTTAGATCCGTTTGTCGCCGAGCGGACGTTATAATCAGCAGAGCCTAGGGAAACGTCAAGCAATGCCTGGAGGTAAGAGGCAAGGCGTGGCGACAACATTGATCGCGCGACCAATGAGGCTCTGTCATGCGCAGAAGGAATCGAGCGGCGGCGGCGTATTCTGAATCGGTATCGGAGGAGAGGCTTGCGGATCGAGGGCGATCCGATGGGGATTTGCTGGCGTGCTTTCTAGCATGCGACGACGTAGGGGCTTTCGCCGTACTCGTTGCACGGTACGCGCGGATGGTGGTGGCGGTGTGCGGGGGTGTACTGCGTCATCGACAAGACGCGGAGGATGCCTACCAAGCCACTATCCTCGTACTGATACGGAAAGCGTCTTCCCTCAATCAAGAGGAGCCGATAGGCGGATGGCTTCATGGTGTCGCTTATCACGAAGCCATGAATGTTAAGAAGAGCAAGAAGCGGCGAGAATACCACGAAGGTCAATGCGAAAGTTGCTCGACTACGCAAACTAAACAGCCGATCGGCAAAGCGGCATTTCACGAATTGCAAGATTTCGTCGATGAGGCAGTGCAGCGCTTGCCGGTGAAGCTGCGCCGCCGTGTTCGCCTCGTGTTTCCTGGAGGAGAAGAGCAATGCGGAAGCCGCTCGGCAACTCGGCTTGCCGAAAGGGACCGTAGCGACCCGGAAGAAGAAGGCGCTGATACTCGTGCGACAAGATTTGATCAGTCGCGGCGTCGTCCCCTGACGTGCGGGGTCGAAGCCGTTGCTGTTCCCCGCATGGATGGGTAGATGCCGACGGCATTTGATCCCGAAAAGAGGAGGGTCGAAGAATGAGACGCTTTTCCCTGCGCTGGAGCCATTGGCTCGGTATTTCGGTGCTAACGATGGCCGTGGCGGCTTCCGCCGCGAGCCGCGCAGCAACCTCTCAGCGTCAACGCCACGATGGGAGCCACCACGCCGGATTGGACTCCCGCCGACGGCATCGCCGAATCGCAAACGCCGTTGAACGCCAGTATCAACCCCTCGCCGTCTCCTCCTTCCGGCTGCTCGCTGCGCGGTCCGGAATGGAGTTGGACGATCCCACAGAATGATCCGAACAATCCGGTGCAATACTCGCCGGACGGTTCCACATGGTCGGAGGCCACGTCCGGTTACAGTGCGCGGATCGTGCAGCCGGAGCCGTGGTATCCCGCAGCGACGCTGATTGTGACGTACACGGTTGGGGGTTATTGGAAGTTTCCTTGTGAAATCGGCGCGGGTCAGGACGACGTTCCTTGCGGCGATACCTGGGTGGGGTTCGCCATCGTCACGCCGAAACCGAAGTCCGTGAAACTGCTCAGTCTGAAGGTAGTAGCGGGGGCGACGCAGACGAATGTGATCGGAGCGACGAACTGGGCTGACGTGAAACTGGCTGGTGCCGTCGTAACCGCTCTAGCGAGTATCCAGCCGGATAATCAGGACGCGGCGGCCCAGATCCAATGGACGAACGGTAGCGCGGTGGCAGGAGACGCCACGCAACGGGTCGTCGATAAAAGTATTTCGGCAATGACTCCTGTGACGGCCCAGATTGGCACGGATCTGTATACGGTTAATATCTGGATTATCTGGGCAACCGTGACCATCCAAATATCGGGCAATGCCGCTGCTGACAACAACTGCCCGGAATTGACGGGGAATGGCGGCAACTGGGACGCCACGTACGGGGGTGGAAACGCGCTCGGCGTCAAGGACCATGACTCGTTGCCAGGCCTGACGTACGCCTACACGATTGGGCAGATGCAGGCGACCTGTAAGCTGACACCTGCGGGCATCGGTAAGGTCATTTCAACAAGTGTCTGGAAAATCAAGAGAACCAAAGAGAGCGTGGGTTGGGATAACGGCGGCCATTACACCAAAAAAAGTGATCCTACCACGTGGGCGGGAGGACCATCTTTGAGTAACCCGGCAGGCACAAATGATATTTCTCAGGCTTTTGCATTAGACTTGGATCCGACGTCGGGAGGAAGCGTGGATACCATTTACGATGAGGACGCACCGGGCTGCTCTTCAAACCTCGACGGCATCACCATCTATCGCACGTCCGAGTATTATGGCAATTTTACTCAGTTTGTCACTGTAACCCTTGATTTGGAAACGACCTGCTCCGATAACGCGGTCTGGAGCTATCAGGCGCAGGTGGACGGCGATAAGGCTGCAGGGTCTAGGATTGACCTAAACAAGCTAGACACCCAACTTATCACGATCCCAAATGCTCCTCATTACGCACAACGGAACTGACCTATTAACTGGGAGGAACAGATGCGCAATCTCTCTATTCCGTGGCTTGCATTAATCGCCTTGATCGCCCTCTTGATGTCTCTGGCAGCGAACGCTAACGTGGCCACAAAAGATTTTCGATTCTCAGTTCCTGATTTTACCGCCGCCTCTGAAAAAGAAGGCGACGAGGCCGCAGCTCAAGTCCTCGAATCTTATGAAAAAGTCACCGGCGAGTTGATCCGCCAGATGGAAAATCCCAAGGCCTCGGCGAATGCAAAAACGCTGGCCGCTTACCTCCTTGGCGAGTTGAGAGCGTATCGAGCAGTGACAACACTGGCGGATAACATCGATCTCAAAGCGCCGCGAATAGACCCCAAGGATCGCAAAGGAAGGTGGGGGGAATTCCCGGCTCAGGAAGCTTTACATAAAATCGGTATTCCGGCCGCCGCGGAAGTCGTCGTAAAGCTTCGCATCGAACAAAACAAGCTCCGCAGAGAGTTGATGGTTAGAGTCATCAGGGGAGTATATGGTGACGACTTTGGCCGTCGTTTCGTTCAGAACCAACTAACCAAGGAAACCGATCCGATGCACAAGCAAAATTTGAATCTTGCCTTGCAGGAATTTCCGCAATAGGCGTCGTGGCGTTCCAATGGCCAGGTCTGGCTCGCCCCCATACTCGCCATACCAAAATTCTGGATTCATCGCATGAGCAGCATGTTGTCAACGCGGATCTTGTACTCGGTTTATCTCGTGGCTCTCGCGGCGGCTTGTACCTCCGGGTCGCGCAACCTCATGCAGGCTGGGCAGCAACCACCGGCCACGCAGGTGGCCAAACCATCGAACGCCGCTTCAACCTTGCGAACCATCCCGGCGTTTCAGGTCAAGCTCACGGTAGACTTCAAAGCTCCCAAAGCTCAGGACATCATCGAACGCCTACGTATCGCCACAAAGACGGACCTGACGCTGGCCGACGACATCAACCAGAAATATCCCGCCCTGGGCAGTCTCAGTTGCCGCAACGTGCCCGCTTGGGTCATCATGGAGGATTTGGCCAAATCCAAACGCATCGAAGGCTGTTGGGAGAAAGATGGCAACGGCTATCGGCTCGTGCGCAATGGCAATCCGGTACTCCTCGCCGAAGAAGCGAAAGAGCGAGCGGAGCAAGAAAAAGCGGCACAGTCGTCCGCGCTCCTTGTGTCCTTGATCGCCGGCGCTGCTCTGCTCGTCGCTCTCAGCTTGGCCTATTGGTGGGTCCGGCGGCGTGCCAATCGAACGCCTGCTGCCGCCGTCAAATGATGACGTACTGAACGGCGAACAGGGCGGCGTAGAGAGCCAGGTAGAAGCCGCATAGAGCCAAAACAGCGGCGACCAGCGGCGACGGCATCCGAACGAAGACATTGCCCAGCACGAGATACAAGGGGAAGATGGCGCTCACAAAGCGAGCCGTGCCGACCATGCAAATGTCGTAGCCCTTGCTGAAATAGGGGATCAGCAACAAAAAGCAAGCGAGCGTCGCTTCGACACGATTGAGCCAACGCTTGCGAATGCCGACCGCGATGAGCGCGGCGGCAGCGACGAAATAGATCGGATTGGCGAACGGCAGGCTGAACAACGGATTGTGGACCGGATGGTGATTCTGCCAATAATCGCGGACGGAGGGATCGTAGACGCGCCAGACGGTGGCCAACGTCAGGTCGGACTGGATCTTGGCCGGCCAATTCTGTTCGTGGCGTTGCGTGCAAGCCGCTTCCGCCTTGACGAATAGCAAGGGATCGCCGAATTGGATGAATTGGAAAAGCATGTAAGCCGCGATGCCCCAACAAGTCAGCGGCGCGAGCAACATCGCCCGCAGGAAGCCCCAGCGCAGTGTGAGGAACGCGATCCCATACGTGGAAGAAAAACGCCGGGGCGAAGGCCACCCCAACGGCGCGGACAGCAGAAGTTGTCCCCACAATCACGGCGAGCAGCGCGAGCGGCCAGCGTCGCTCCATGCCATACAGTCCCAGCACGAGGAGGAACACGAACAACGATTCCGTGTATGCCAAGCGAAAGAAACAGCCGGAGGGGATCAAACCAAAAGCCAATAACACGAACTCAGGCAGCGTGCCGGAAATGGTGTTCGGATAGCGCCGGCGGACATAAGCGACCGTCAAGACAAACGCGGCCAGAAAGGCCGCATGGGAGACGAAGAGCAACGCCCATTCCAGGCGCAATCCCGTCGCCTGAGCGACCCAGCGGCCAAGGAGGGGATAGGCAGGGAAAAAAGCAAAGGCGATGTTGATGGGTTGTTCTTCTTGGTATCCTTCCGTGGCGATGCGTCTATACCATTGACCATCCCAGTTGGCGAAACGACTAATTAACTCGGTCTTGGCGTCTATTGGTTTACCGCTCGGCGGATGAACGAACTCGTGTCCCGCCATCACGCCAACAATGGGTAGTAAAGACGTGAGATAATAGAACAATGCACCTGTAATGAGACATTCCCCAATGGTAAGAGTCGTGCCTGGCTTCGAGATGGATGCGGCACTCACAAACAACCTCCTTCGCTCGTCGAGATGATACCCACATGAGCGCGATGCTTCCTCAGAGTAGGCTGCTTGAAGGGCAAACGTCAAGGCGCGACACGTCGGTGTGGTTCAAGCCGACGGATGAGATCCTTGATGCCTACCTGACTTGCACGCCGCTGGCTCATGCCTTGCACCGGACGGCGGAAGCGCATCAGTTGGCAAAGATTCCCCTCGCCGGCCCGGTTCTTGATTTGGGCTGCGGAACAGGCGAGTTTGCCTCTCTGGCTCTGCAAGGGCGCATCGAGGTGGGAGTCGATTGCAACGCGCGGGCGCTATCCAAGGCGGCACGCACCGGCCGTTACGGCGAGTTGAGATGCGCCGATGCACGCCGACTTCCTTTCGCCGACGGTCAATTTCAAACCGTGTTGGCGGTTTCCGTACTCGAACACATTGCCCAGCCCAGCCGCGCCTTGTCGGAAGCGTTTCGCGTACTGCGTCCGGGAGGGCGGCTCATCGCCACCGTCGTTCTCGCCGATCTGCACCGGCATCTGTTCTATCCACGCCTCCTGCGCCGCCTCGGTGCAAGCAGATTGGCGAACGGATACTGCCGCGTTCAGGATCACTTGCTGCGGCACTGTTGCTTGATGTCCCGCTCGCGTTGGGTAGAATCGCTCCGCGAGGCCGGCTTCGCCGCCATCGGCAGCCGTCCCATCCTGACGCCGCGACTGACGGCTTTCTGGGACCGCCTGCTGTTGTCCGCTCTTCCCTATCGGATGGGGTTGCGTTATGCTTGGCATCCGCGCTGGTTCCGGCGACTGACTATCCACTACGGCCACGATCTCGTCCGCGAACGGTTGGACGAAGGAAGCAATGTCCTCATCATGGCGCGAAAGCCGCTTGGCTTGGCCCATCGTTGCCGAAGAAGGACGGTTCCGCAAACCACCAACCCAACGGTGCGCCATGCCTATGTTCCCGCCTAGAAATCGTCGCGGCATCAGCCTCCTCGAAGTCGTGGTCGTTCTGGCGATCATGGGAACGCTGCTGGCTCTGCTACTGCCGGCGGTAATGAAAGTCTGGGAAGCAGCCAACCGCGCCGCTTGCACGAACAACCTCAAGCAGTTGGCTCTCGCCGTCCATACCTACAACGATACGCAAGGCGCCTTGCCCTGCGGCCAATTCCTCGGACCCTACGGCGCCGGACCCAAATCGCACGCCTGGAGTTGGCTCGCGCGTCTGCTGCCTTATGTCGAGCAACTGAACCTTTCCCAAAGCGGCGGGATACCCGTTCGCACTCTTCAGGACAGCGGTGTGTTGGCCGATCAAGTGGCCGTCTTCTTTTGTCCCAGCGACAAGGCCAAGGCGATTGGCGTCACGGATCGCGCCGGTAATTTGCCGGGCGTTTCCGTCGGTTTGACCAACTACAAGGGCGTCAGCGGCGCCAATTGGGGAACGGATTTTCAGCGCGGCAAAAACATAACATTGCGGACGGACTGGCCGAACCGTGGAACAAATGGCTCCTACGACGGTTTAGACAGCGGCGACGGCATGATGTACCGCTCCGATGGGCGGCTACGTTTGTCTCTCAACGACGTGCCGGACGGCACCAGCAATACGTTTATGATTGGCGAAGACGTTCCCGCCCTCAACGATTGGTGTACGTGGCCGTATGCCAACAATGCTTACGGCACCTGTGCCATTCCTCCCAATGTCCGCCGTCCTGGTGGCGGCAGCTACGATGCCAACGATTGGCAGAACACATGGTCGTTCCGCAGCCGGCATTCCGGCGGTTTGAATTTCGCTTTGGCCGATGGCTCGGTCCACTTCATTGCCAACTCGATCGACCTTTCGCTTTACCGCGCTTGGCGACGGCGGCCGGCAGTGAAATGGTCTCGCTGCCCTGAGTTGGCCGTCTTCGCTACACTATCTCCAATCTCCCGGCGGAAGGCGCGGCGACAGTGGGTTCCGCGCCGTCCGCCGTCCTCATCGAATCAACCGCAAGAGGTGTGCTATGGCGTCTCCGTCTCGCCTGATGGCGTGTTCTCTGATGGTCCTGTTGCTGAGTCTGGCGCTGGCCGCGCTCGCCGCGTCCGCAGCCGGGGAAGCGGCGAAATCGAGCAAGTTTTGGGTCTACGTCGGCACTTACACCGGCGGCAAGAGCAAGGGCATTTATCGCTGCGCCTTCGACGCGGACAGCGGTAAGCTGAGCGAAGCCACTTTGGCCGCCCAGACGGTTAACCCTTCCTTCCTCGCTCTGCATCCGAGCAACCATTATCTCTATGCCGTCGGCGAGATCGACAACTTCGACGGTAAACGCAGTGGCGCCGTCGCCGCTTTCGCTGTCGATGCCGCCAGTGGCGAATTGAAACGGCTCAATCAGAAGCCGTCCAGCGGTGCCGGCGCCTGTCATCTGGTTGTTGATCGCCAGGGCAAGAACGTGCTGGTCGCCAACTACAGCGGCGGCAACGTCTCGGTGCTGCGCATCGAGGACGGCGGCCAACTCGGCGAACGGACGGCGTTTGAACAACACACCGGCAAGGGCAGCGATCCCGCTCGACAGGAAGCGGCGCACGCTCACTCCATCAACCTTGATGCCGCCAATCGCTTCGCCTTCGTCGCCGATCTCGGACTCGATGGGGTGTTCGTGTATCGCTTTGACGCCGACAAAGGCTCACTGAAAAAGAACGAGCCGCCGTCCGTGAAGGTGGAACCGAAGTCCGGGCCGCGCCATTTCGCTTTTCATCCGAGCGGACGCTATGCCTACGTCATCAACGAGATGGCCAACACCGTCACGGCCATGACCTATGACGCCGACAAAGGCGTTTTGAAGCCAATTCAGACGGTTTCAACTTTGCCCGAAGGATACAAGGAACCCACTTGGACGGCGGAGGTGCAAGTGCATCCATCGGGCAAATTCCTCTATGGCTCCAATCGGGGCCACAACAGCATCGCCATCTTCACTATCGATGAAAAGACCGGCAAGCTGACCGCCGCCGGTCATCAGGCGGAAGGCATCAAGACGCCGCGCAACTTCGCCATCGATCCGACCGGTCAGTTCGTATTGGTCGCCAACCAGGACGGCGACAGTATTGTCGTTTTCCGCATTGATGCCAAAAGCGGAGCGCTGCATGCGACCGGCGACAAGGTGGAAGTCGGTAAGCCGGTGTGCATCAAGTTCGCGCCGCGCGATTAAAAATAAACCGCCAAGACGCTAAGAACGCCAAGAAGAACTAACCACAGAGTCACAGAGAACACAGAGAAATGCACAGAGGAAAGACAAAAAGAAAGAGAAAGAGCAAAAAGCAGAGGATGCTATTGTTCTCCGTTCTTTTTGATTTTTTGTCTTTTCTCTGTGTTCTCTGTGACTCTGTGGTTAGTTCTTCTTGGCGTCTTAACTGGTGACGTGATGGCTTGATGTCGCACCGGCTGGCCATACACGCGCAGATGCTCATGATAGCGCCGATGATGATGATACATCAGCCCCACGAAGGTGATGCCCAGGCCGACCAACAATGACAAGACCGCCAACGTCAGACTCAGCTTCAAACCATTGTCCATCTCATGGATCTTGATGTGCGATCCTTCGATGTCGGGGATCGTTCGCAGATTCGGGGTCGTCGTCTCTTGGCCGGAAGGCGACTTCCAGCGAATGACCTGGCTGTAGCGCGTGCCGATGCCCTGCGCGGTCATGCCCATAGCGATGAGGGCGGCGGCGGTGATGATGGCTCCACTGAGTGCTCGCATGAATGCTTCCTCCCGAAATGGGGCAGGCTTGATCCTGCGCACCGTGAGTTATTGACCGAACATCCGTAAACAACCGCCCATGACGAGCAGGATGCCCGCCAAAACAATAAAGACGCTGCTGCAACCGCAACCCGCCCAGGGACCGTAGGCTCCCTGAGGGCTGTAAAAGCCGCCGCTGCCGAACAACGGACCGCCGCCAATGCTCATGACACATTCTCCGTGAAAAGAAAGTTGACTCCGGCACACCGCCGTCAACGCGACGGCGCGATGCGGTGATGATCGTAAGCTACCTTGGCCGCCTTCACCTGCGGAATCCACGCCCGCAACTGATCGATGCGGCGGCGGTCGCTGGGGTGATTGGAGAGAATCTCCGGCAATTGGCCCCCCTGCGATAAACGCTCCATGTGTTGCCAGAAAACCAGCGCCTCATCCGGGTCGTAGCCCGCGAAGGTCATCAGGAACAGACCGATGTGATCGGCCTCCGACTCCTGCTCGCGATCGTAAGCCTGACGGAATAGCCAATTGACCCTACCCGATTCTTCCGTGGTGATGCGTTCGTTGGCATGATGGGCGAGAGCGTGAGCGATCTCGTGGGCCAGCACCGTCGCCAATTGATCGTCGTTATCGACGATGCGCAGCAGGGCGGTGTAAACGACGACTCGTCCGCCGGGTAGACAGAAAGCATTGACTTGCCGGCTGCGGAGGACGTTGAACTGCCAATCGAAGCGATAGCCCTTCAAATTCAGATTGATCTCGCGCTGCAACGGCTCGACCTCGACGGCCTGGACAATGCGCCGGCCAACGCGCTGCACCAGTTCAACGGGCTGAGAATTTTGCGGAAGCAGTTCATCCTTGTCCCGCGCCTTGGCGAGAATCTGCCGATACGCCTTGGCTCCCAGAGTGTATTCCTGTTCGGGCGCCAGACCGAGGACCTGCCGGCGATGTCCCGGTCCCCCTCCTTGTTCGCCCGGCGGCGCGCAGCCCGAACCGACTGCAATGGTTGCCACAACGACAACGAGCAACCTTGCCGAATGCCAGGCGCTGGGTGAAAATCTGATCGAGAAGGCAGAGCAGGCATCATCGCATCTCCGCGCGAGGAGTCGGAGGGGAGAGACCATAATTATTACCGACAAGCCCAGAGCGCGAGCGACGGGCCGAACCCGTCGCTCGCGCTCTGGGCTTGTAAGACAACTTCATGGGCGTTACTTCTTTTCGGGCACCTTGACTTTCACATCGAGCGTGGTCGGATTACCCTTAGAAGGAGTGGCCTTCACATGAATGGTGTAATCGCCCTTTTCGGCCTTATCGCCCGCTTTCATGTGCAACTCAACCTTCTTGTTTTCGCTCCCGCTCCAGGTCTTCGGCTCGACCGAAGCGGTTATATCCTTGTTGGGCGGATCGATCGTCACATCGAAGGTAATCGATTCTTTGAAGTTCTTGTCCGCGTCAACGGTAATGTCCTTGGTCACCGGCTTGCCCCGATCGAGGGTGGTCTCCGGGGTGTTCAAGGGACCCTTGAGTTTGAAGGTGCCGCCTGGCTCTCCGGCCTTGCCGCCCGTCGAACTCGTGTTGCCGCAGCCAACAAGGACGAACACACTAGCCGCTATCAGACCCGTGTACAGTGCCTTCATGTGCATTTCCCCTTTCCTGAAAAACAGTATCTCTGATGTCCACCTATTTTCCGAGACGATCCGAGGAGCAATCCCCTCTTTCCGCGAACGACCGTCCCCGAAAGGCAAACGGCTGAGTTACCAAGGAAAGCAACTGGCGTGCCGAGATCCGCCGACGCACGGAGAGGAAGGGAAAGAGGAGGTACGTTGTTAAAATGGGCTACTTTCTGGGGAGGCTGTGAAGACCATAGAAGCGCACGTCAGAGAGTTTACGAATAGCTTGGCCGCCTCAGCGGAGGTTTTTGAGTATTCCCCTGCGCAGCGCACAGCAGAAAATTGCCTCGATAGCGTTATGAACGGGCGTCTACCCGAAAGGCGTGACGCCGACTAATGCCGTTCGCATGGAACGAAGGCGCTGCGGGCCGGTGAATCGTCGATAGAATAAATCGCGTATGAATCCCCCGCGCTCAAGGAGGCAGCTACGCGCTCATGTTAGACCTGCAAGCGGAACAGCACGATCATGGGCAATCGTGTGCGGATCTGTACGAAGCGGTTTTGCAGTTGAAGCGGCGGCACGATTTGCACCCCTGCGCGGTGCGGCCGCGCGACGGACTGGCTCTGCGCCGCGACAGCGAGCGCGAAATCGTGCAGGATCTCGTCAAGCGCTTCCGCGATCTGCCGGTCGATCAGCAGCGCCGCTTGCCGGCGCTGCTCAACAGCCTGGCGCAACTGGAAGTGGTGGTCGGTGATCTCGAATCCAGCCAGCACGATTTTCAGGAAGTGGCTCGCCTGGTCGTCGATCCCATCTCGCGGACCGAGGCGCATCACAACGTCTACCGCGCCGCTCTGGAACGCCGCGATTGGACCGAAGCGCTAGCCGCGCTACGCCGCGCCGTCGCTCTTGATGGCGATGCTTTCGAGCCGTTTCCGTTCGCGCGCTACGAACCGGAGCGCATCCTTGGCGCCGGCGGCTTCGGCGTCTCCTTTCTGTGCCGCGAGCGGGCCAACGGTCGGCCGGTCGTCGTCAAGGCTCTGCGCGCTGACAGCCTCGACCGTGATGTCGCCACGCTGTTCCGCGAGATGCACACCTTGCAGGATCTCGATCATCCGGCTTTGGTGCGTCTTCACGATTGCGCCTGCGCCGGCGGCGAGGAGACACGGCCGTACCTGGTGCTGGAATACGTCGAGGGGCAGACGCTGGCCGAGTACGTCGCCCAACAGGGGCCGTTGTCGCCGGAGGATTGGCTACCAATTGCTTGGCCGTTGGCGCGGGCGCTGCAAGCGGCGCACGGACGCGGCATTCTGCACCGCAGCCTGCGTCCGGCCGCCGTGATGATTATTCGCTGTCCGAGCGGGGGGCGTCAGCCCCCTGAGAATCACGCCACTCAGGGGGCTGACGCCCCCCGCTCGGACCTCCGAGTCAAGCTGTTGGACACCGGATTGTCTCTCAAGCGTTCGCTGATCCATGCCTGCGCCAGCAATCCCGATGCCTGTTCGCAGACGACGCTGGGCCGCAGCGTCACCCGCACCATCGCCTACGCTCCGGTCGAAGTGGTCGCCCGGCCTAAGGGGCAAGTATGGGTCGGGCCACACTCCGACATCTACAGTTTCGGCAAAGTGTGCGCCTTCGCCTTGGCCGGTCGCGCCGACCCCGATGACGGCGATGTGCTTTTGCTGTCCGAAGCCTGGCGGCAACTGCTCGCCGACTGCACCGCCTGGACCATCGGCGCTCGGCCGGAACATTTCGGCCTTGTACTCGATCAGCTATCGCAAATGCCCGATGCCGGCGAACGCATTCGCCACATCGAACACGACCTGCACGAAATCACCATCGCGGAACACACCGCTGCCTTGGCGATCGATCCTCGGCAAATCGCGGTCCTCGTCAACCGCGGCAACGCCTATGCTCGTCAAGGCGAGTTCGACAAGGCCGTCGCCGATTACACCAAGGCCATCGAGCTACAACCCGGCAATGCCGCGCTGTATCGCCGCCGCGCCCTCGCCCACACGCGCAACCGCGCCCTCGATGACGCCATCGCCGACTACACGGAGGCTCTGCGCCTGGAGCCGCGCAACGTCGAGGCACACGCCAACCGCGGCCTGGCCCACGCGCAGAAAAACGACCACGACCGCGCCATCGCCGACTACAACGAGGCGCTGCGGCTGAATCCGCGCGATCCGGTGCTGCGGTTTAATCGCGGCAATGCCCACTATGGCGCGGGCAATCACGCCCTGGCTCTGGCCGACTACGCCGAGGCGATCCGGCTCGATCCGCGCAACCTGTGGGCGCACGGCAATCGCGGCAAGGTTCACGCCCTACTCGGCGACTATCCCCGCGCCGTCGCCGATTTCACGCGCGTTCTGCAACTGGATGCCAATAACATTCGCGCCCTGTGCGATCGCGCCGCCGCCCACAGTGCCATGAACCAGCACGAACACGCCATCGCCGATTACAGTACCGCCGTGGATCTCGAACCGAGCGCCGCGCTCTTCAACGATCGCGGCCTGGAACACGTCGCCCTGGGCGATCTCGACGCGGCCGTGGCCGACTTCGCCGAGGCCATCGCGCTGTCGCCGGATTTCGCCGGCTCCTATCTGCTGCGCGGCAACGCCCACGCCGACAAGGGCGATTTCGAGGCGGCGCTGGCCGACTTCGCCGAAGCGATTCGTCTCGATCCGCAGTCCTCGGCGTGCTGGTTCCATCGCGGCAACCTGCACGCGCGCCGCGGCGCCTTCGATGAGGCGCTGGCCGACTATGACCGCGTCCTCGAACTCCAGCCCGATCACGCCGCCGCTTACTTCCAGCGTGGCAACATCCACGCTCAGCGCGGGGCCTGGGACACCGCCATCGACGACTACACGGCCGCTCTGCGCCTGGCGCCCGACGATGCCGCTTCCTACACCAATCGCGGCAACGCCTATTGCAGTCTCGACGATCATGAGCGCGCCCTCGCCGATTACACCGAGGCGCTCAAACGCGATCCCGCCGACGTGCTGACTTTGTGCAATCGCGCCAACACCTACGCCCGGCTGCGCGACCACGACCGTGCATTGGCGGACTACACCGAAGCACTGCGTTACGATCCCGCCAATGCTCGCGCTCTTAACAGTCGCGGCAACGTCCACGCCGAGCGCGGCGACACCGAGGCGGCGCTGGCCGACTATACGCAGGCCATCAAGGTCGATCCTTCTTTCGCTCGCCCCTACCATAATCGCGGCAATCTCCACGCCGAGCGCGGCCGGCTCGCCGAGTCCATCGCCGATCTCAGCGAGGCGATCCGTCTGGAAGCAGCCTACGCTCCGGCTTATTACAATCGCGGCAACGCGCACGCCGAGCGCGGCGAACTGGATAAAGCCATCGCCGACTTCACCGAGACGCTGCGTTTGCATCCCAACCACGCCGGCGCCCTGAACAATCGCGGCAATGTTCATCGCCGCAAGGGCGATCTCGATGCGGCGCTGGCCGACTTCACCGCCGCCTGCGCCGCCGCTCCCGACTTCGCGCTGCCGCTGTATAATCGCGCCAACACCCTCGCCGAGCGCGGCGACCTCACCGCCGCCCTTGCCGACTACACGGCGGCATTGCGCCTGGAACCCAACGACGTGCTGCTCCGCCACAATCGCGGCCGTATTCATGCGCTGCTCGGTCAATATGAGCAGGCCATCGCGGATAATTTAGAGGCGATACGTCTCCAACCGGACGACGCGCGCACGTGCAACAATCTCGCTTGGTTGTGGGCGACGAGTCCCCATGCGGAACAGCGCGATCCGGCGCGAGCCATCGAACAGGCCCGCCGAGCGTGCGAGTTGACGCAATGGCGGATCGCCGGCTTTCTCGACACGCTGGCGGTGGCCTACGCCGCCGCCGGCCAGTTCGCCGAAGCGATCGAATGGCAACGCCGAGCGATCGAACTAGCCGGCGAGGAAGAGAAAACGGAGTATCGTTCGCGGCTGGAATTGTATGAGGCGGGACGGGCTTATCAGATAAATCCGTAATTTCCGTTTAGCCGCGACCCGCAGGGGAGCGCGGACGCGCTCCCCTGCGGGTCGCGGCTAAACTTCCCGATTGGCATATTTGAAATAATTATCCCAGGTCCAATCGAGCATTTCCAACGCCTTATCGAGCGGCTGCGCGTGGAAAGCATCGCCAACTTTGCGGACGATCTTTAAGCGTTCCAACTTGGCTAATGCATCACCGATCTCGAAATCAACCTTCAGATTGGCATTGCCTTCCAGGTACAACTCGATGTAATCATCGAGTTGCGCCGCCGTCCAGCCTTCCGGGGGCGCATATTTCCATAGACAAAAGTAGGCCAGAAATGTCTCTCGACATTCTTGCTCTTCCGCTTCGTCCAGCAGACGCATCAGGACGCCGGTATTGTTATCGAGGCTCTTATAATAGAGGCTCTTGGTCAGCTTCAAACTATAATCTTGTTTTTTAACCTGATAACTGTGGTACGATTTGTAGCCATAGCCGCCCAGCGCCGCGGCGACGCCCCAGGTAGCCGCCGCGCCGATGACCGATGCCAGCGCTCCCATGCCCGCCTTGCCAAGCTTTGGCATCACTTGGCTGCCAATCTCCCAGAGCATGATGCTCACGCCCGCCACCAATGGATAGGCGATCATCGCCTTGTCCATCTTCGTCATCCGCACGCGGGCACCGGGCAGGAGCATGTCTTGATCCACCTTGGGAATGTCTTTGAAAATCTTCAAATACACCCGTGAGGTATCAATGTCTCTATCGAGCCGTTTGTGCGGCCGCAATTTCACAATCAGCACCAATCGCTGATAGAGAGGAACTTGATATTCCTCCTTGCGCCACAGTTTTCGCCAGGAACGGTGGTGCAAGCGGCTCATCACGTCGCCGCGAACAAACACATCCAAATGCGTGAACAGGGCGAGATCAACGTGCGTGTTGACGCCGGATACCGTGGCAACCTCTTGCAAGGCGTGCTGCATCTCCTCGCGCGTCAGCCGTTTGAAGTTGGCCCGTTCCATCAGCGCGGCAAAGTCCGCGAACAACTGTTCTTCATCCTTTTGCCGCTCGTCCGCGGAGACGGGATGCAGCGATTTCGTATCGGCGTCCGGATCGAAGGGAGCATAGGCGTCCTTCAACTCTTCTAACTGCTTCAGATACTCGAAGTGAAACACCGACGAGACGAGGATGCAAAACTGGCGAAACGATTCGCGCTCCTCCGCCCGCAATTTTTTGTCTCGGCACAGCAACGCGATAAGGTCGCTTTTCCGCAGCGGAATGAAATGCTCGCGGTCCTTGTACTCGGCCATGGACGAAACCTCCTCCAGGGAGACTATGAAGATGCTTCAAGGCGCTTTTTGTTCTTTCTTTGCTTGCGCCGCGGGTTGGCGAATACCCTGCAAAATCTCGACCGCGCGGGACGGTGGGACGACGAGGAAGCGTTCGCCCTTCGCTTCGATCAGACGTAGTTTTTGCAGCTGGGTCAGGGCGGCGTTGCGTCGGCAGAAGAGGGCGAGATCGGCATAGCGATCCAGGTACAACTCGACACAGGCGTCGAGATCGGCGGCCGTCCAGCCCTCGGCGCCCGCATAACGCCACAGGCACCAGTAGGCCAGGATCGCCAAGCGGCACTCCTGTTCCTCCGCCTCATCGAGCAAGCGCATCAGGACGCCGGCATTGCTGTCGAGATTCTGAAAATACAGGCTCTGCGTCAGCATCAGGTGATAGCGTTGCTTGGTCTGCTGATAACCGTGGAAGGATTTGTAGCCGTAGCCGATACTGCCGGCTGCCAGCGCCCACATGGCGCTCGGCGATGTGGCCATGCGTTCGAGCAACACGGCCAGATCTTGCACGACGTTCCACGCTGCCAAGGCCAGCCCGCTGAGCAACGGCAGACCGATCTTGCCGCGATCCAGCCGGCTCAGCCGCACGCGCGCGCCCGGCAGCAACATCACCACGTCGAGTTTGGGAATGTCCTTGAAGATTTTCAGATATACATTGTCCGTATCGATGGGACCGCGCAGCCGAGAATGCGGGCGCAGTTTCATAATCAGCACGAGACGGCGATAGATCGGTACGTCCAACTCTTCGGGGCGATACAGCTTGAACCAACGCCGCCGGCTGCGTCGCTGCACCGTATCACCGCGCGCGAACAGGGCGACATGCTCGAAAACGCTGAAATCCACGTCCATGTGGATGCCCCAATCGCTGGCGCGCTCCAGAGCCGGCTCGATCTCGCCGCGGCTAAGGTGCTTGAAACCGGCGCGCTCCAGCAGCCAAGCGAAATCGCTGAGCAAATCGTTGAGCCGCGTCTGCCGTTCCTCGGCGGTCAACGGCAGCAGCCGCATCGTATCGTTGTCGGGGTCGAACGGCAAATACGCCTGCTTCAACTCGCTCAAACGGCGATGATAGTCCAGATGATAGACGGCCGCGATCTGCTCGCACAGCGAATGGAACAATTCCGGCTCGCCCTCGGCCAGCGAGCGATCGGCGCAGAGAAATTCGACCAACTCGCTCCGCGCCAGCGGGATGAAAGACACAGGGACGGTTGAGGATTCCATGTAACTGTATTTCGTGGATTGAGGGGCGATCTTTGCCGCGAGCGGCTACCACTCCAGGGCTTCCAGACGATCTTCCGGTGAAGCGATCAATTCATCGGCCAAGCGATCGAGGACGCTTTGCACTTCACTCATGCGTTCGGGGCGATTGTTGGCATTGAACGACAAGCAGCGATGGATCAAATCGCACAGCACCGCTGGCGTTCCCGGACTGAACTCCTGCACCGGCTTGAGCAGCTGCGTCCACGTTTTGCCATCGATGGCCAGTCCACCTTCTTGTTGAAGCACGCAAGGCGGCAGCCGAAACGTCACCATTCGGTACATGGTCGCGCCGAAGTTGTAAATGTCGGTGCGCTCGTTGACCATCTTGTGCTTGGCCTGTTCGGGAGCGATGTATTCCGGCGTGCCCTGGATGCGGCCCTTGCCTTCACCTTGGATCGTCGCCAGGCCGTAATCGATGATCTTCACGTCGCCGGCGCGGCTGAGCATGATGTTGTTCGGCTTCAAGTCGGCATGAAACACTTTACGGCGGTGCATGTGAACGAGGCCGTCGGCCACGCACTTGAACACTTGAACCAGTTTCGGCAGCGGCATGGCCGGGCAGGTGTCGAGGGTTTTGCCGTTGACGTATTCGATGAGCAAATGCACCTTACGGATGCGGAACAGCCAATCCTTGACTGTCTCCAAGGCGTAAACCTTGATGAGGTTCTTATGATCGAGCATGCCGGCGACGCGGAACTCGTGACGGGCCTGTTCCAAGAACTTGAGATCGTCCTTACCGTGAATGGGGACGACTTTGAGGGCGTAGTTTCGGCCGTCGGCACTGCGGTGAACGTGCAAAATACGGCTGTGCGCGCCGGAGCCGAGCGCGCCGAGAACCTGAAACCGGCCGATGGATATTTCCTTCATGTTTCCGCAATCCGCAAAGTAGGTCAGGCTTTCCAGCCTGACGCGGCGTCCCCGTCAGGCTGGAAAGCCTGACCTACGACAGACATAGTATCATGCCGAAAGGCAAGGTGAAAGAATGAAGAGCGATTTGCCGGCGGACGTGGAGAGACTGACGCAGAGTTATGGCCGCGAAATCTTCGCGCGGTTAGGCCGAACCGCAATGGTTCCATTCAGTCCCTCGTGGTGGGACGAACGGTTGATGGAATGGAGCATGGGCGATGAAGCGGTCAAACTCCAGCTGTTTCGCTTCGTCGATGTGCTGCCGTTGTTGCGTTCGCCGGAGACGATTGCCCGGCATCTGCGCGAATACTTCGGCGAGGCGCGCATCTGCCCGCTTGGCTGACGTTCGGCCTTCGTTGGCTGCCCAGCCGCGGCATGCTTGGCCGGCTGCTGGCGAAGACCGCCTATCGCTCCGCCGAGCGGTTGGCACGCAAGTTCATCGCCGGCTCGAACCTGGACGAAGCACTCGACGCCATTTCCCAACTGCGGCGCCGCTCCTTGGCCTTCACGATCGACCGTCTGGGCGAGGCGACCATCACCGAGCAAGAAGCCGAGCAGGCGCAGGCGGATTATCTGCAACTGATCGATGGACTCTGCCGCGAAGTCAACACCTGGAAAGCCAACGAACGGATCGACCGCGATGATGGCGGTCCCCTCCCGCGCGTCAATGTATCGGTCAAGCTGTCGGCGCTGTACAGTCAATTCGATCCCATCGATCCCGAAGGCACCCATCAGGCCGTGTGTCGCCGTCTGCGACCGATCCTGCACGCCGCTCGCCGACAGTCCGCTTTCGTCAACATCGACATGGAGCAATACGCCTTCAAGGATCTGACGCTGCACATTTTTCGCGCCATCCTCGATGAAGACGATTTCCGCGATTGGCCGGACGCCGGCATCGCCATGCAAGCGTATCTGCGCGACACGGCTCACGATCTCGAAGAGTTGGCCGCCTGGGCGAAGCGGCGCGGCACGCCGGTGACGGTACGGCTGGTCAAAGGCGCCTACTGGGATTACGAGACGATCCTGTCCGCTCAGCACGGTTGGCCCAACCCGGTATGGACGCACAAATGGGAGACGGATGCGAATTACGAGCGATTGACGGAATTCCTCATCGACAACCGCCGTTGGCTGCGTCCGGCGCTGGGCAGCCACAACGTCCGCAGCCTGGCGCACGCCCTGGCACTGACGCAACTGCACGGCCTGCCGCCGGGCAGCATCGAAGTGCAGATGCTCTACGGCATGGCCGAACCAATCAAGGATACGCTGGTGTCTCTCGGTCAGCGCGTGCGGGTGTACACGCCCTATGGGCAGTTGCTGCCGGGGATGGCGTATCTGGTGCGGCGACTGCTGGAGAACACGGCGAATGAATCGTTCTTGCGAGCCAGCTTCACCGAGCATGTGCCGGAAGAACAGTTGCTTCGTAATCCTCTGGAAGTTGGCGGATGGAAGAGATAGCTTGATGATGGAGTATTGAGGGATTATCGCGGGGAGGTCATTTCCATGCCAATCCACGATTGGACGCACGTCGATGCGGGCATCTTCCACGCCTTTCATCACGATTGGATCACCGACATTTCGCGCGCGCTGAACCACGGCCTGTTACCGTCCTCGTATTACGCCTTGCCCGAACAAATCGCCGGCGGACTCGGACCCGACGTATTGACTTTACGCCGGCCGAGCGGCAACGGCGCGCCGCCAAGCGCGGGCTTACCCGGCGGCAGCGTCGCCGTTGTCGTGGCGCCGCCGAAGGTCCGCATTCGCATGGGTTCCGAGGCGAATCGATATGCCGCCAAAGCCAAAGCAGTGGCGATTCGTCATGTGAGCAATCATCAAGTCGTGGCCGTGGTGGAAATCGTTTCGCCGGGCAACAAGAATAATCAGAACGGATTGAATGCGTTCGTGCGCAAGGCGCACGAAGCTCTCGCCGCCGGCATCCATTTGTTGCTTATTGATCTTTTCCCGCCGAGTTCGCACGACCCGCAAGGGATTCACGGCGCGGTCTGGGGCGAGGATTGCAGTTCGGATTATGCTCTGCCCGCGGACAAACCCTTGACATGCGTTGCCTATGTCGGCGGTCCTGCTGCGGAAGCCTTCATCGAATTGGTTAGCGTCGGCGACACCTTGCCCGACATGCCGCTTTTTCTGACGCCAGATGTGTACGTTTTAGTGCCGCTGGAAGCGACGTATCAGTCGGCGTGGGAGGGCATGCCGTCGTACTGGCGCGAGGTGCTAACGACCGCGCCGAAGCCGGGGAACGATTCGTGACGCCGTTTCCAAATGCGTGAGGCTGGGTGTGCATCGTTTACTTGGGTGACATCAGGCAGCGGCGCGGTAGAGTTGCGCCCAGAAGCCGTCCCACACTTTGCCGCCGCTGACATACAAAGCACGCAACGCCGCCACCGTCGCCGCACCGTCCTCCACCCAACGCATTCCCGAACCCTTCAACCGTTCCCCAATAATCTTGCAACCTGCTTCCGTTGGACCACTGCCAATGTCCCACCCCTGCTGACGATAACGCGGATAATCCGTGCGATGGCGATTGTTCTCAAAGTAGCCGATCAGCTTCCGCAATGCTCGCGCGGCCTCGTCCACACCAACTCCGACGGCGTCGGCTCGACCATCCGCCCTTGTTTGAGTTGTGCCCGCAGACGCTCGCCTTCTACTTGCGTCCGGCGTAGCACCGTCGAGGCCGATAGACGAACCCCGGAGAAACGCTGGAGTACATCCTGGGCGGCATCGGCAAAAGGCAACAATGTCCCGGCCAGACAGACCAGGGGCAGCAATCCCGGCCTGATCTCGTCGCGCAGACCCAGCACCTCGTCGTAAGGGATATAGCTCTGGTGGCAGCGGCCGCAGTAGTAATAGGCACGGGACATACGCAGTTCGCCATGCACCGTCAACAGCCGCCGGCTTTGGTAGGAATGGAATGGGGCGGCATAGTGGCACAAGGGGCAGCAGAGGCTGGAACCTACGTAGCCCTTTTTTTGCGGCTGGCCAGGCTGGCTTGCCGGACCGCGCTGGCCAGCTTCTGTCCGGCATCGCGGAACTCGAAATCGATGGCTCCGAATTCTTGGGCCTCCGGGACATCGACGGCGCGTTCAACCATGTGCCGCACCGTCTGCTCGATCTTGGGTCGCAGTTGCTTCATGATGGCTTCGATGCGTTGTTCGCGTGTTTCATTGACAGCGGCAGAGGGAGAAGGCGTAGACATGGCTCAGTTCCTGGTGTGAAGAAAAGAAGTAATTTTCCACCGCTCTCCAGCCTACCACGCCGATTTCCCACCCAAGTAACAGCTGCACACCCTTACCGAACTCGGCCGCCAATTTATTCGACACTGTCGAAATAATCTGCTCACCATAGGCGGCGCGCTGATCTTGGAGAATCTCCGCTCAGATGCGTTGCCCGACTTGCCAGTAGAGCAGAACCAGGGCGGCGTTCACTGCCTGGGCCACTCCCTCGCGGGTCTGGAGGATCAGGTTCCGCACATCGTCGAGCAACTGATCCGGGAGCGTGAGGCTCCCCTGAATCTTCGCAACCGCGGCCATCGGCTTGGCGGGCTTCTTTCGCTTGGCCATGATGCTTCCCTTCCGGGGACATCCTCCCGCCTACTTGCACGCCTTCAGAAACGCCACTAAATCGGCCAATTCGCGCACTGTCAACTGTTGATCCAGTCCCGCCGGCATCACCGATACCTTACTCGGCTGCATTTCCTCAATGTCTTCGCGGGCAATGCGTGCTTCCTGATTCACGCCGGTCGCCAGCACCAATTCATCCGGCCCATCCTTGCTCACCAAACCATTATGCACTTTACCGCTCTTCGTTGTCACTTGCACCGGCTCGTAACTGCGGACCAGGCTGGCGCTGGGAAACACAATGGATTCGAGCAGATCGCGCTCGGTGCGGATCTTGCCGATGTGCGTCAAATCGGGTCCGACCTTACCGCCGAGATAGCCGATGGCATGGCACGAAGCGCACGCCGCTTTGCTGCTGTTGAACACGGCTTGGCCGCGGCGCACGTCGCCGTCTTTCAGCGACGACAAGAGTTGTTCCAGCCGCGCCCTCTGTTTAGAGGCGTCCACGTCCAGGGCGGCGTACAGTTCCTCGGCCTGGCGCTGGACGGCGGGACTGTACTTGGCCAGACGCGGTTTGAGCGTCTCCACGCGCAGGCTCAATCGCGCCGGCGACGCTTGCAACGCGGACACGAGAGCCAGACCGACTTTCTCCTCGCTGCACAGGGCGAAGGCGTCCAGCAAGCGATCCATTTCCAGCGGGCCGGCGCTCTTAAGAGATTCGGTCAATGCCAGAAGTTGGCCGGCGTCGAGTTTCGCCTTGGCCAACACCTCGGCGGCGGCGCCGCGGACGGCGACCGGCTGTTCGGCGTCCAAGTGCGAACGCAAAAAGTCGAACAGTGACGGCTCCACCTTTGTTAGTCCGCTCGGAACAGCGGCGAGCGCGCCAAGACGCAATTTCTCCACTATCTGCGGATTGCGGCCGATTTGCCGGAGGGCCGTTGTCAGCGCGGCGGAGCGCTTCGGCGGAAGGCGGAGACCGCGAATCGCGGCGATTGCCTCCATTTGCAGATCGACATTATCGCCATTCAACACGCCGGCTAGGCTCGTGATCCAGTTCGACGGCGCTTCTTTCAAATTCGCTCGCGCCAGGACGCGGAGAACGATGCGCCGCTCGTCTTCGCCGCTAGCGGAATCGTTCAGGCGCTCGGCCAGCAATTTCTGCATGGAGGCGGCGCGGACGAAGCGCGTCAGATGTTGCACCAACTCATCGCGCGCGGCCGACGTCAGGTCGTGAGCAGTGGACAAACGCTTGCGGAGAAAGCTCGTCACGGCGGACGCCCAGTCGGGATGCCGGCCGGCGATCCACCAGGCGCTCTCCTTCAAGCGCGCATCCATCGAGGCAAACGCGGCCGTCACCGTTTCCGCTTTCAACCCGCCGCCATCCATTTGATCGAGCGCGACAAGGGCAGCGCGGCGAACGAGAGCGCTATCGCTCCGCAGTCCGGCCGCCGTCGCTTTCGCATCGGCGATCTCGATGAGGGCATAGGTCAGCGAATGCTCCAGAGTGCGATCGGCCGGTTCGGCGAGCGCGGCGAGCAGCGCCGGCACGGCGGATTTGTCGCCGACCCGGCCGAGTACCTCAGCGGCGGCACGGCGATTGGGCCGCGAGGCATTTTTCAGCAATTTCACCAGCGCCGGCACAGCCTCGGCATCGCGGCGTACACTTACGGAATGAATCGCCGCTTGCCGAGTGACGGTGTCTGCATCGGCCAGCGCCTGGCGCACGGCGGCGCGCGCCGCGGCATCATCGAGGCGCGTCGCTGCCCCGACGGCATTGCGCCGCGCCTCCGCCGACTTACTCGAACGAATCGCCGCCGCCAGCGCCGGCACCGCCGCGCTACCCTTACGGCCCAACATCTCGACGGCGCGCCGCCGCACCGCCGGTCGTGCATCGCCGAGCAATTTCGCCAGTTCCGCCGATGACATCTTCGCCCACGCCAATTTTCGACCGCGCGGATCGTCGATTTTCGGCGCTCCCTTGCGCTTGATGCGATAAATTGCCCCCAAAATGTCCGGTTTGTGCAGCTGCGAGGTCGGGCAGCACAGCTTGTACCAGCCGCCCGTATCGACCACCAGCAAACTGCCGTCGGCGTCTTCGAGAACGTCGGTCGGATGAAAGTCGAGATTGCTGGAGACGAGAAAATCCTCATCGCGGCTCGTGAAACTCGCACCGTCCGGAATCAAAATGTGCCGCGTGACTTTGTGCATGTTGAACAGGCACGCGAACAGATTGTCCTGATAGTGCGAACCGAAGGCGTTCGATTCATAGCGCGTCAAACCGCACGGCGCGGCGGCGCCGAGGTGCGTCAACACCGGCATCAGCGCCGGACTGGTCCACTTGTGGACCGGATCGTGAATGACATCGTGATCCTTGCCGTAGATGCCGCCGTAGACGGCGTGAATGAGACCGTCGCGGAGTCCGCCGCCGGGATGCTGAAAGAACGTCGTCGTGAAAATGCGTTCGCCGCCCGGCGTGAACACGACATCGACGGGATTGTCCATGCCGCCGGTCATCACCGGCTCGATGCCGGAACCATCGGGCCGGCAGCGGAAAATGTGTGAGGCGCGCGTCACGAACGGCGGTTTGCCCGGCCGCTCATACGTCTGCTTGGCGAACGCTCCCTTGCACCAATAAATCCAGCCATCGAGTCCGAGATACGGCCCATGCAAATCGTTGGCGCAGCCGGTCAGCGTCTTGCCCTGGAACCATTCGACGCGCTGATCGGCCACGCCATCGCCGTCGTTGTCGGTGAGTTTCCAAATACTCGGCGGCGCCGCCACGTACAGCGAGCCGGCGTGCCACATGCAGCCTTCGGGAAACATCATCTTGTCGGCGAACACGGTGCGCTTATCGAATTTGCCGTCGCCGTCGGTGTCTTCCAAACGCAGGATGCGATGCGGTTTCTTGACGACCTGCACGGCGGTCGGCTCATTGGAGCCGGACGAATCGGCGACGTACAGCCGGCCCTCTTCGTCGAAGTCGGCGACGATAGGTCGATCGATCAACGGCGGCCCCGCGGCCAATTCAATGTCGAAGTCGCTGGGCAGCGTAAAGGTGTGGCCGTTCAACTCGACCGAATGCGTCGTGGCGGATGACGGCACGGCGGCGGGGATGCAAGTGACTGCGGCGGCCAGGACGGCGCTGGTCAGGGCCAGGCGTTTCATACGGCTCTCCTTCGGGATGGCGCGGCGTGGGGCGTCGGATCGAGTTTATGCTAATGTTCGGCGCGGCGAGTTGCTACCCTAAGAGAAAGGTTTTTGGCGGATACGGTTTGGGTTTCAATCCGGCTTCAGGTAAACGCCGGTGATTTTCGGTTTCCTTCCGGGAGGAAAGTTGTTGGTCCCGGCATATGCCGTTCCGTCCGCGGAGACGTTTAAGGTGTCAATCCAAGCGCCTCCGGGCGCCTTGGCGGCATGCGGTTTGATGCGGGGGTAGCGCCGTGGCCTTGCGCTTGGGGGAGGCGGTTGAGGAAATCGTCGCAGGACAGCGCCGCCACTTCCTGGCGACATGCCGCACAGCGATCGAGATGATCCCTCACTATGCCGAGAAGGCGACGTCGTTTAATTTGCCCAGGCCGAACGCCTTCAAAATGTCCGCCGTCGGATGCACGTCGCGCTGAGCGGTCATGGCAGAGGACTCCTACGGTGGAACCCTGGAATCGCCGCCGGCACGTCGCACCAGCGGCCTTATTAGAGCAAGTCCCTTTTATGGCGTTTCCCATCATACTCCATTCTCGACTATCCGTGCCGCCAACACCCGGAGCTAGCTTGTCCGGTTTGAGCGGCGGCGGTTAGAATGCGGTTGAAGGAGACACAATCATGATCGAACTCCGCGAAGACCAGTTGCAGACCCTCGACGCCGCCGAACAGCCGCCCGTCGCCGTCGATCCGCGGACGGGCCAGGAATATCTGCTGATCCGACGGGAAATCTACGAGAAGCTACGGGGGTTTCTCAAACCCCTTGGCCGCGCCTGGGATAACCCGGCCGACGACGACCTTATCCGGGAGGGCGCATGAGGAGAGGCGAAGTCGTCGAAGTCGATTGGCAATACAGCGACCTGAGGACGGTCGGCTACTTTTCGGATGCCGCCATGCGGCGGATCGGCGACTGCCTGAAGACCGTGCTGGAATTGCCGTGACCATGTTCTCTTCTGCATGTCCTCGTCCGAGCTGGCTTTGCATTCGAGGGCTTTGAGGATTGCCAAGGGATTCAATTCTCTCGCGGCGGCGTCATTCACTTTGCCCAGAGCGAAAACTCGCAAGGCGTCGGCCGACGGATGAGTAACGGGACGAGCTTCCATTGGAGGCTCCTTGCTCACGGATCGAAACCAGCTTGCCACATTGTCGCCAAAGAATTCACTCTTTGGAGATCGTTCTACCCTGGAGAAACCTCTTGGAGACCGGCCAAGTCTCAGTCTTCTCCCGCGTAAACGCCGGTGATAGAACTCTTGCCGAACTGGTTGGTCCCCGCATATGTCGCCCCGTCCGCGGAGACTTTGACGGTATTTATCCACGCCCCTCCGGCGCCTTCGGGTCCGGGACGTGAAACCTCAACACGCCATTGGCGAATAACCAGGTGCAGCCGATCGCAGGGCCATCCCCAATTACGCGGCCATTCCTATTCGAGAGCAACTCATAAGTCCGTCCAGGATTTCCATCCCAGAATTGCTTCCACCGCGCCACTACTCGGATCGGGATGAGGTTGGCCTGGGCCGCCCGCAAGAGGGCCACCGCTTTGTCGTTCTTGGCCAACAGCTGGGCCTCGATCAGGGAATTGTAGGCGCGATGGGCTTTGCTCTCCGCGGCGGCGGTGGCGGCGAGATAGTGGGCCAGCGGCGTCCGCATCGGTTCGGACCACGGGGTCAATCCGGCGTTTTCAAACCGCCTCTTCTCCGCTTTCACCGCGTCGATCAGCTTCAGGCGCAACGCCGTCGCTAGTTTCCGTTTCGTCAACTGATCGATGGCGCTCTCGAAATCCGCCAGAAGCTTCTTGCGCCCTCCGCCGTGGAATCCTTGAACGCTTTGGCGGCCGCCACGGCCTCGGGGGGAAGCTCGTTCTCTCGCCGCGGAGGAGGCGCTTTCGACGCCGCGCCGGTATCTGCCGGAGCTTGGGATTTGGTCGCCGGCAGTTCCTTGATCTCGATCTTGCGAAAGCGCACGGTGCCGGTGTTGGTTTGGAACCCTACCTTCCCTTTGACACGTTGAAGGCCGGGAACGAAGGCTCCCTGGTTCCGGGCGTTCCGGTCGAGTGTCACATCAACGAGTGGCTTGTTGTCGATGGTCGCCGTGCAGTTGTCCCCCCGAACGACGACCTCCATCGAAAGCCAAGTGTCTCTCGGCAACGAGAGGATGGCGCTCGGTTTCACATGCGCGTCGGCGCTCTTGAGCCAGTGCGTCGTTCCGGTTAGCTCCTTTGCCTCCAGGGGCGGAATGGCTGGATTCATCAGCTTAATCAACGGATGATCGAAAATGCGATTGCCGGCCAGAGGCATCTTCTCGCCGTGGATAGCCCGAATGGCAACGCCGTGGTGTCCGTCCTCGACCTTGAAGTCAAATCGCAGCGCGAAGTTCGCGTATTCCTTGTCGGTCAGCAGGTAGTTCCGCGTGCTAAAATCATGGGAGCGGCCAACGATAGTATCTCCTTCCACAGTCCACTGTTCGGCAATCCCGCCATCGACACTCCAGCCGGTCAGATCCTTGCCGTTGAACAGCGGCGCGAAGCCGTTCCCAGCAGCTATGGGCACCACTCCCTTTTCGTCCGGCAATTCGTGATTCAGGTCGGGCAGACCTTCCAGCAGAACGGTCCCATCCGGCGCAGTAACCTTGATATTGCGGAAGCGATATTGCGTGCGCCAGGTTCGCAGACCGACGCAGCCGGACGGATGGTCGTCGGACTCAACGTCGAAAATCGTGGTGTCGTTGAGGAAGCACTGTATGTGTTTGCCCCGAACGCGCACCAGCATTTTGTACCACTTTCCCTGATCCACATGGCCCTTGAAGTTCCCGAGACGTTGCCTCCCGCTTTCAATCGTGAAGAGGCTGTTTCCCGCATGGCCCAGCCCGTAAAGAAAGGCTTCTGGTCCCCCTGTCAGTCTGAACAGTTGGCACACTTGGTCATTGCCTTCGCCCTGCATCACCTCCACTGCAAAGTCATAGTCTTTCCAGGCGGGATCGCCGAAGTCCAACCTTACATTTTCATCGAATGAAGTTTGTTCAAGATGATCGTCTACGATAATCCATTTGCCGTTGAACGCACGCCTTACCTTGAAAAGTTTGCGTGCGCCCTTCTCGTCGGCCTTTCTCGGCGCGGTCGCCACGGCCGACTTCGTTGTCTCAGGCTTTTTCGTATCGTCCGCCGGAGGCACGTTCTCGGGCGGCGCGTCGGGTTTGGCCACGCGCGGCTCGGGCAGCAGGAGGGCCGTGAAAATTTCCCTGTCGCCGTCTTTGAACGTCAATTCCTTGCCGTCCACGCTGAAGCCGTTCTTCTTCACCTCTACCTTATGGGTGCCGGGCTTGACGCGGATCTCGGCCTTCTTGCCGCCGTTATCCCACTTCACCGTTACTTTCTCGCCGTCCACATAGACATCCGCGTTCGGCTCATTCACTTGGATGGTGAGAATGCCGTCCTTGGTCTTCACCTGGAACACGCCCCTCGCCCACATGCCCAACAGCGCCAACAACAGCACGCCCACGCCGATGCCGCTGCCGATCAGCCATTTTTGCTTCAGCCACGGCTTCCGCACAGGTGGCCGGCGTGTGCGAATCACTCCACTTTTCCGCAGCGGGGCGGACGCGATGTCTCCTTCCGTCAGCGCCTCCCAGGCGACAGCGGGCGGCGCCTCCGGTGTCGGCGGCGGCGGTTTCACAGAGGCGACCGGCGCCGGCGGACTCTCGGCTTTCACCGCCTTCACAACGACCGGCTCTTTTGCCGTTCCCATCGACAGTTCCAGCGACGACTTCGGCGTTGTTCCCTGCTTGACGAACGGAGCCAATGCTTGCACCACTTCCAGCGGCGTCTGATAACGCTTGGCCAGGTTCTTGGCCATCATCTTGCGCACCACCGCCGCCAACTCCGCCGGAACCTCCGGACGAACCAAGTTCAGCGGCTTCGCTTCCTGCATCTGATGCGCCAGCAAGATAGCGCCCAGACTGCTGGCGCTGAACGGCGGACGGCCGGACAACAGAAAATACAACGTACAGCCCAGACTGTAGATGTCGGCGCGGATGTCGGCTTTGGCCGCATCCAAGGTCTGCTCCGGGGCAATGTAATCGGGCGTGCCCAGCATCTTGCCCTCACCCGTCAGGCTGGCATCGTCATGCTTCTCCCGCATCACCTTGGCCAAACCGAAGTCCAGCACCTTGACGATGTGTTTTCTGCCTTCGCGGGCCAGAATTAGATTTTGCGGCTTGATGTCGCGGTGAACCATCTGCTTCTCGTAAGCGTGCTGCAAGCCATACGCCGCCTGCTGCACATAGAAACAAGCGTGCGCGATCGGCAGCGGTCCTTGAGTCTTGACGAGACTGCCGAGATCTTCGCCTTCGACGTATTCCATAGCGAAGGCCAGCAGTTCGCCTTGCTGCACGGCGCTGTAGGCTCCTACCACGTTGGCATGGCTGAGTTTGGCCGCCGAACGGATTTCGCGGAGGAAGCGTTCGACGGCGCCGGGATGATCGAGCAGCGTCTTGTTGACGACCTTGAGGACTTCGAGTCGATCCATGGGTTTGTTCTTGGCCAGATAGACGACGCCCATGCCGCCGTGGCCGAGTTCGCGGATAATCTCGTACTGCGGATTGTTGGCCAGTTCGGACGGCAGATTGGGGATCGGCGTTTGGCTGGCGGAAGGTTTTGGCGCACGGGCGTCGGCCAGCGCTTTGGCGGGCGCGGGGGTGGCGCCGTGGACTGTGCGCTTGGCGGAGGCGATTGAGGAAATCATCGCCGGACAGCGCCGCCACTTCCTGGCGACACTTTGGACATTGATCGAGATGGTTCATCACCACCCCGGCTGAACTGTCGTCCAGTTTGCCCAGGCCGAACGCTTTCAGAACGTCCGCCGTCGGATGTACGCCCCGCTGAACTGCCATGGCAGAGGACTCCTTCGTTGGAACCTTGGCAAGACCGCCAAGCGAGTTGTCGCAGCGGCCCTCTATAAGAGAAAGTCCCTTTCGGGGACAAACATCTCACGAAAATTTCCGCTCAGGCCAACAAGTCGCCGGCTTCTTCGCGTAAACGCTTGAGGACACGCGACTTAGCTTGTACAACGGCGCTTTCGGACATTCCCAATTCCGCGGCCACCCGCGCCGCCGGTTGTTCGTCGAGAGCGAAACGAGCGAACGCCTGCCAGGTGGCCGGCGCGAAGTCCGGTTGGACGACGGTGAGCAGCTTGTCAAACACGTACCTGTCGTGGTCCTGGTCCCACAGCCGGGCCAGATCGCTGGTCGAATCTTCGAGTTGGGAGAGGAGACGGTCGGATTCCGGGCCGATCTCTTCGAGCGGATGCTTCCGCCGCCTTTTGCAGAACTTGCGTATGCGGTTGACGGCGATCTGCCGCAGCCACGAGCGAAACGAACCCTGACGCCGCCGCTCGAACGACGGCAGTTCGCGGCAAAGGACGACGAGAACCTCTTGCGTCAGATCCTCGATCTCCTCGCGGCGAGCGGGAAGGCACGACAACCACTGGCGGATGACCGGCAAGTAGATGTCCTGGAGCCTGCGCCACTCGGCCGCATCCGGCTTGGCGTGCTTGAGTCGATCGAGCAGACTCAGCGAGGTCGTGTTCATGAAAGCCCCTTGCGGCCAGCCAGAGGGCTGTCTGTCCAGCGATGCGAGTCGGGCCGGCGGAATCGATCTGAAGCAGGTTGATTATCCGGTGACGGGTCGAGATGTGCAAGGAAAAAAGGCTCTTTTTGGATCGCGCGATGCACTCTTCTTCGCCGGGCACGGCGGCACGCGGTCGTGGCCGCCGGGATTGATCGAGGATTGACAGCGAACACTATCAAACAGGGCCGTTTAAGAGTAGAATAGCACGGTCGAAGAGCCTATTTCTTGGAGGACAAGCTCATGTTGAAAGCCATCGTCCGTAGCGGTGAAATCCGTCCGCTTGAACCATTGCCGGTTGATTGGCAAGACGGTCAACGGTTACGCATCGAAAAGGCGGACGACGACGAGACGGCCGTTGAGGAGATCGACCGCGATTTTGCCGTTCTGGCGACGTTATGTGAAGCCAGCGAAACGGCGGATGAGGAACAGTTGGAGCGAGCGTTGCAAGAAGCACACCGCCAGGCCAAGGAGCAGGTTCGCCGGCACATGGAGCTTGCGTAATGCCGGACTACCTGCTCGACTGCAATCATCTGTCCGCGGCGCTGCGGAAGGTGTCGCCCTTGCGCGAACGAATTCACCAAGGACGCAGAGTGGGACATCGTTTCATCTCCTGTTACCCTGTACTCTGCGAATTGGAAGTGGGGATTCAGCAGACGCCGAAACCGGAAGAAAATCGTCGCCGCTTGGCCCAGTTGCTGCGGCAAATTCGATTGTGGCCCCTAGATGCCGACACCGCCCGGTTCTTCGGCGCGGTCTATATCGATTTGCGCCGCCAAGGCCGCGTCTTGTCACAGGTAGACATGATGTTGGCGGCCCTTGCGCGACAGCATAAGCTCACCGTTCTGACAACCGATCGGGATTTTGAGGCTCTTGCCGATTTGCGCATCGAGAATTGGGTCGTCTGATCGGTCCTTTCGGCGCGACGGGCGGAAACTCTGCTTGCACCTTGCGGCGCACTTCCTCATCGCGAGCGATTTCTTCCGCCGATAGCCCGCCTTCGCGGAAAACACATTCGATTTTCTTGCTCATCGGTTGAACCTCACCGAGATTCGGGAACCTCATACGCCGTCACTATGACCTACTCCAGCGCGATGCTCTTTCCTTCCCTTCGACTCCGCACAGCGGTGCGCAGCCAGGTCATTGCGTGGTAGGCATCCTCGAAATTCGGCCGCAACGGTTGTCCCGCTCGCAGCGCGAGAATGAAGCGCTCCAGGCTGCTCTGTTCCACCGAGCGCGGCGGCAAACGCTGAGCGTGTTGGCCATCGGCGTCGCGCCAACGCAATTGACACGGCAGTTCCGCCGTCGCTGTGCCCGTCTCGGCGACCAGCTCGAAACGCGGCGGCGTCCGGCCCGTCGTCGCCGTCCACAAGTTCACTTGGGCCAACCGCTCGCCGCCGAAACGCAGAAGCAAGGTGACAAACGATGCACCGTCGCCGTCGAGAGTCCACACGCTGCGCGGCGCATCGTCCAGCAGCCAAGCGCAAGCGGCCAACAGCGCCGGCACGGCCGGATTGCCGAGCAGATCGCTCGCCGTGCCGGCCGGCGGCGGTGCCGCGCTGTAGTCGGCACGCACCAGCCGCGCTTGTCCCAACCGATGCGTCAGCAGTTCGCGAGACGGCGCGTCGCCGGCGCCAAGAGCGGCGGCAACGCCATCAGCACCGGCAGACCGCTCTTGTCAATTCGTTGGCGCAGGGTGTCGGCATAAGTATCGTCGCTGGTCGGCGACAGAGCGCAGAGGACGGGTTTGTTGACGCGGCAAGCGTATTCCAGCGACCACAAGCCGTACCATTGCGGATCGAGCAGCAGCACCGCTTCAACATCGGGACGTTCGAGCAATTCAACGGGACCGACCGCGGCGGCGCAGTCGAATTGCTGGGCCTCGCTGTCGGCGCGGCGGGCGATGTGATCGCAGACGGCTCGAACCTCGACATGATCGCGCAGCCGGGCCAGCAGCGCTCGATAACGCCGCCAACGCCGGCCCAAACCAATCACACCAACACGCAACCGCATCCTCGCTCCCAGCGCTTGTGGACATACTCAACCCGGCAGCTAACGCTGCCGGTTCGCCTTCCACCCGGCAGCTAACGCTGTCGGTTCGCCTTCCACCCGGCAGCTAACGCTGCCGGTTCGCCTTCCACCCGGCAGCTAACGCTGCCGGTTCGCCTCGGCGCCGATGCAATACAGGTTGTGCAAGCCACGGATGAAAATATGTCCCTGCGACACAGCCGGCGAGGCGTAGCATTCCTCATCGAGCTTGTTTTTGTGTAGGACCGCGAATTTGCCGTCGGCCTTGAGGACGTGGGTGGTTCCATCGTCATCGACGAAGTACAGATAGCCGTCCGCCGCCACCGGCGAAGCGCTGACGTGGCGCGCCAGTTTCTCCTTCCACAATCGCTTGCCCGATTGCGGTTCCAGACAACTCAAAAAGCCCGTATCGGAGACGACGTAGAAATAGCCGCCCGCGGCGAGGGGCGACGGCACATAACTGGCGCCACTGTTGTGGCTGACGCGGTTGACCTTGTGCGGGATGTGCCAACGAATGTACTTGCTATGCGTGATGTTGCCGCTGCCTTCGGGGCTGATGCCCATGAGATGAAACTCCGGGAAGCCGGTCGTCAGAAACAACACGTCGTCGAGAAAGACGAGACTGGCGACGTACTGCTCCGTCGGACCGTCGATGATCCACAGCAATTTGCCGCTGTCGGCGTCGTAGCCGGTGACGCACTTGCTGCCGCTGAGGACGAGCTGCGTCACGTCGGGTTTGTTTTTGGCATGAATCAGGATCGGCGTGCAGTAGGAACGGGTGCGGTTGGGGCGATCGATGCGCCAGCGCTCCGCGCCGGTTTGCTTGTCCAGCGCGACAAGGTAAGCCTGGGCGTCCTGATCGCCGTTGAGGATGACGAGGTTCTTGTGCAGGATAGGAGAGCTACAGAAACCGTGGACCGACAGCAGTTTGCCGGGCGAACGCAACCACACGCGCTTGCCGTCATAGTCGTAGCAGGCCACCTGCATATCGGGATAAGCGAGGAAGGCGACCCAGACGTGTTGGCCGTCGGTGACGGGCGTGGCGCTGGCGTAGCTGTTGAGTCCGTGTTTTTTTTCCAGTCCCGCCGTGAGAACGACGCGCTGCCAGAGGATCGAGCCGCTGCGGCGATCCAGGCAGAGCAGTATGCGCTCGCCCTTGTCTTCGAGGCAAGTGGTGACGAAAACGCGCTCGCCCCAGACGATCGGCGAGGAATGTCCCTTGCCGGGGATGGGCGTTTTCCAGCGGATGTTGTCGGCGGCGCTCCACGAGCGCGGAAGGTTCTTTTCTTGAGAAGTGCCATCGCCGCGCGGGCCGCGCCAACCCGGCCAGTTCTCGGCGCGGACGGCGCCAACTAAAAGAACGAACGAAGTCAACGCGCTGAAGAAGAGCCGCATTCGATTCACTCCTTTCGTTTAGCCGCGACCCGAAGGGGAGCGCAACGCGCTCCCCTTCGGGTCGCGGCTAAACGGATTTATTCCAGGGTATGCACGTATCCCAAGGACGGCAACGGCCGGCGCTGGCCGTTCTCCTCCAGCCACAATCCTTTCTCCGCGACGCATTCACCGATCATCGCCAACCCAGCAATCGGCGGTTGTCGCAACAACCCTTCGGCATCGGCGGCCGTGACGGCGAAGACCAACTCGAAATCTTCACCGTCGCCGAGGGCGTGTTCCAGCGGCGTGCGTTCGTCGGCTAGGGCGCGGGCGGCGTCGGCGATGGGAATGGCCTCGGCGCGGAGGACGGCGCCGCAGCCACTCTCGGCGCACAAGTGGGCGACATCAGCGGCCAGACCGTCGCTAATGTCGATCATGGCGTGTAGATCGACGACGGCGTGCAAAGCCAGCGCTTCGCGGACGCGCGGCGTGAAGTCGAAATGCTTGCCGCACAAACTGCCGCCCAGAGGGCCGGTCGTCAACAAGCGATCGCCGGGACGAGCGCCGCTACGGCGAACGGCGCCGCGCGGCGTCGCTTCGCCTAGCAGCGCGACGTTGAGGACCAAGGGGCCATCCCAGCTGTTCGTGTCGCCGCCGACGATGGCCGTGTCGAAAGCGTCGGCCATCTCGCGCAGACCCAGATACAACTCCTCGGCCAGTGCCCTTCCGCCTTTGCGGGGTAGGCCGACACTGACGACGGCGGCAAGGGGAACGCCGGCCATGGCGGCGATGTCGCTGAGATTGACGGCCATCGCCTTGCGGCCAATCTGCCGCGCCGTGCCGGCGCCGGCCGCGCCGGGATTCGTCTCGGCCAGGCGGAAACAGCTGCCCTCCAGCAGCATGTCCGTTGTAATCAGACAATTCGCTTCCTTCGGCCAACGCAGAATGGCCGTATCGTCGCCCGGACCCAACAGCACGCGCTCTGCTGAGGGTGTGCGCTGCCGCAACCAATCGATGAAGGCAAATTCACCCATCGTCACATCCGGCATCCTCCGCGCCGTTTAGCCGCGAGCCGCAGGCAAGCGCGCTTGCGCTCGCCTGCGGCTCGCGGCTAAACGAAATGATATTCTCAACCTAACGACGCAGCGTCCGGCACACCAGCGAAAATTGGTGTAAAGTTAGGGCATGACCGCGATGACCGCCTCTTCCGCGCTTGCCGAATCGTCTTCTCCTCTTCGTGTCTTTGGCGTCCGTCCGTTTCACACCGACGGCGAACTGCTCGCTCTTCGCTTCGCGCCGGACGGCAGCTTATGGTCGGTCGAGGAACCGGGCGTATTGCGTCACTGGGATGTGAACGGTCGGCGACAGATCGGCTGGCACGAATTGTCCGACCCGGCGGGGCTGTGGTGCTTCAGCGCGGCGGCTCACTACGTCGCGGCCGGCAGCGATGAAGTATGTCTGTGGGAGACGAGAGACGGCGAACAGCTGGCTTGTTGGCCGCAGGCGTCGTGGGTGACGGCGTTGGCGTTTCAAGCGGGCGGTCTGCTGTTGGCCAGCGGGCACGACGACGGCGTCGTTCGTCTCTGGGACTACGCCAGCGGGCGCTTGGCCTACGAGCTGCGCGCGCCGATTTCGCCGTCCGGCGGCGGCGGCGATTCGGCCGTCAGCGCCCTGGCTTTCAGTGTCGATGGCCGCAAACTGGCCGTCGCCGCCGAGGATCGCAGCATCCTGCTGTGGGACGTGGCTGGCGGCGAACTGCTTGGCCGACTGCTCGGCCACACCGACCGCATTCCCGCTCTGGCTTGGCATCCCGATGGCCGGCGCCTCGTCTCGGCCGGCTGGGACACCACCGCCCGCGTCTGGGATGCCGTCGCCTGCCTGCCGCTCATCCTGCTCAACAGCCACGACGGGCAGGTGCAGGCATTGGCCTTCACGCCGGATGGGCAGCGCTTGGCCTGCGCTGACTCCGCCCACGCCGTCCATCTGTGGGACATGCAGCCGTATCAGACGTTGGAGGTGCGGCGCGATCATGCCCGCGAGGTGCGCAGCCTGGCGTTCAGCCCCGATGGGCAATGCTTGGCATCCGGCGGCGCCGGGCAAGTCATCCACGTCTGGGATGCGCGCACGGAAAGTACGGGGCAAGACGCGGCCGATCCGCTGCTGGCGCGGACTTGCTTGGCCATCCGCGCCGATGGCCGGCGCTTGGCCAGTCTTGGCACCGGCACGACGCTGCGCGTTTGGGACACGGCGACGGCAGAGCCGGTGCTGGAACTAGAGGACGTTCCCCGGCTGCGCGCCTTCGCCGCCAGCCCGGATGGCCGCTGGTTCGCCGGCAGTGTGCTACGGCCGGAAGGAATCGAGGCCGACCGCGCCACCCTCTTTCTGTGGCGAGCGGACAACGGCCGGCGCGAAAGCATCCTTATCGGCCAAGCCGCGCCCATCACCGTTCTCGCGTTCAACTCGGATTCGACGTTGCTGGCCACGGCGGGATTGCGGAGCAGCGATGTCTGGTTATGGACCATGCCGACCGGCGAGCCGCTGTTGGTGCCGGATGTCGTCGAGGAATGCAGCGTCGAGGCGCTGGCGTTTCATCCGCACGGCCGGCTGTTGGCCGTCGGCGGCGTCGATTGGCTGGCCCCGCGCGGCGCCGAAGGACGCATCGTTCTCTGGGATTTGCTGGCCCGTAAGCCAGCCGCCATTCTGCCGGGTGGTGCCGGCAGCTTGGCGTTCCATCCCTCCGGCCGCCGCCTCGCCGCCGCCACGTTGACCCACAGCATCGCCGTCTGGGACGTGGAAACACGACAGCAAGTCGGCGAGTGGACCGGCCACGTCGATGCGGTGACGTGCTTGGCCTACAGCCCGGATGGCCGTTGGCTGGCCACCGGCGGCGACGACCGCACGCTCCGCCTCTGGGACGCCGACAGCGGACAGCCGAGCGGATTGGCGGAAGTGGATACGCAGATCAAAGCATTGGCCTTTGCGCCGGACGGTCAATCGCTGTTCACCGGCAACGGCACGACCAGTTGTTATCAACTCGACGTGCGGCGGATCTTATCGAATCGATGATCTTTACCAGCCCGAAGCGTAAGCGAGGGTTGCTATCCAGCCCTCGCTTACGCTTCGGGCTGGTTGGGTTGTTTTGCTTTGCCTCCGAACCGTCCCGCGCCGTAAGATAATGCAGAGGAGAAATCGCAGCAGACCTACCCGCCGCGCCCCTCCAGGAGGAAGGTCGATCGCATCATGAACCCCTTGACGCAGACCAGTC
This sequence comes from uncultured Planctomycetota bacterium, assembly GCA_963835245.1. Lineage (GTDB taxonomy): Bacteria > Planctomycetota > Planctomycetia > Gemmatales > Gemmataceae > JAJPHU01. The sequence continues at coordinate 1,124,471 of CAWIEZ010000004.1, read as the reverse complement.
TTCCGCCTGCCGGCCGTTTGCCGAGCGGCGAACTCGATCTGACCGGCCGCACTCTCGCCGACTTCCACATTCTCCGCCATCTCGGCCAGGGCGGCATGGGCCAGGTTTATCTCGCCGAGCAAATTTCTCTGCAACGCAAGGTCGCTCTGAAAATCCTCCGTCCGGAGCTGGCCGCCGATCCCACGTCGTTGCAGCGCTTCAAGGCCGAGGCCGCCACCGTCGCCCAGGCCACGCACGCCAACATCGTGCAGATCCACGCCATCGGCGAGGCCGACGGCATCGCCTACATGGCCCTGGAATACGTCGAGGGCCGCAATCTCCGCGAATATCTGCTCAAAAAAGGACCGCCGGACTTGCTGTTGGCCCTGAGCATCATGCGTCAGGTAGCGTCGGCTCTCCAGCGCGCCGCCGAGCTGGGCATCATCCACCGCGACATCAAACCGGAGAACATCCTGCTGACGCGCAAGGGCGAGGTCAAGGTGGCCGACTTCGGCCTGTCGCGCTGCCTGACCGGCGATCGGCCGGCCCTGAATCTGACGCAGAGCGGCGTGACGATGGGCACGCCGCTGTACATGAGTCCGGAGCAGGTCGAAGGCAAACCGGTGGATTGCCGCACCGACATCTACTCGTTCGGCGTCACCTGCTATCACATGCTGGCCGGCCATCCGCCCTTCCAGGGCGAATCGCCGTTCGAGGTGGCGCTGCAACACGTCCGCGACGAGCCGAAGCCGCTGACCGAGATTCGCCCCGATCTGCCGGCGGCGCTGTGCGCCATCGTTCACAAGATGATGGCCAAGGATCCCGCCGCAGCGCTATCAGACCGGCCGAGAGTTGCTTACAGGACATCGTTCGCTTGCGCGAGAGTCTCAGCGGCCCAGACCGCCGCGGCCGTGTCGCGCAATCCGTCGAGCTGGTGTCGTCGTGCCGACATGACGATGGGCGCGTCGGCCGTGAACGTCGCGCCGACGACGGCAATGATGCCGAGTCAGCCTTCGCGGCGCTGGCTGCGGCGCGGAGCGATCTTCGCCGCTTCGCTGTTTCTGGCCGTCGCCGCCGGCGCCGGCATCGCTTGGCTCCAGCATCGCTCGGCCTTCCCGGCGCATGCCGCCGTCGTGCCGACATCGGAGGACGGCAAGGATCGGCTGGCCGAGCAAGAAGAGGAAAAGGCGCTGCGAACCGTCGTCGAGCAGTATCTCAGCAGCGAAACCAGCGACCGCTTCGACAATCAAGCCGGCGTGAATCTGTGCGGCAAGCTCGGCCTGTTGTACCTGGAGCGCGATCGTCTGGACGACGCCTTGGCACTGTTCACGCGCATGACCCGACATCCCGGACGGGGTTATCCGCTGCTCGGTCAGGTTGGACGTGCCGTCATGCTGGCTGTGCAAAACAAGCCCCACGAGTCCAACGACGTATTCCGCCGTGTTTTTCAACGACGACCTGTCAACAAACAGGCTCTGAATTGGCTATGGCAAGAAGAGAAATGGCGTTTCTGGGTGCGAAAAGCGCTGCACTACAATCGCCAAAACGGCGTCAAAATAGACGACATCCCGCAACCGCTGCATAAGTTGCTGTGACAATCTACCCGTTTAGCCGCGAGCCGTAGGCGAGCGCGAGGCTTCGCGCTCGCCTACGGCTCGCGGCTAAACGAAAGCGGATTATTCAGCGATCTTTTTTGCGCACTTTATCGATCTGGGCATCGGTGATTTGCAGGCGGATGCTCACGTCGTTCTTTTCCGTTTTCAGTTTGATGTTCTCGATCACTTCCTTGGCGATGCGTCCGCTCTTGTCCTTGCCGGCGCCGAGGAAGGCGAGCAGCGGCATCAACTCATCGAGCTTGCCCTTGATCTGCCCGGCCGCCTGCGGGACTATTGGTATGCACGACCAACCCGAATTGGGCGTCGTCAGTCAATTCCAGAGCGCCCGTGACCGATTGCAGCGCAGCGGCGAAGTCCTTGGTGATATCGTCGCTCTTGAGCAATTGCTTCATCTCCTCGGTAGCCGTCATCGCCATCCAGCAGCCTTCGTCTGCCCTTGAGGTGAGCGAGAGCGGTTTGCAGAGCCTTGCTCGGACGCTGCGGCGTCTGGGCGGCACGTCCGACGACGGCGGCGGTGTCGGCCTTCGTCGCGGTCATCACCAGCGTCTTGTTGCCGGCAAAGGCGGCGTAAAACGACTTGTTGTCGCTGGTAATCTCCCACATCGGCAGTCCATCGTGCGTGAAACTCTTGAGCCGGCCGGGGTGCTTCTTGGCGTAGTCCTCGGCGGCCATCCGCACCTTGTCCGGGTCGAAGTCGCCGCGCACCACGACCAACAGTTTGCCGCCGGCCATCGGATTGCCCGACGTGCTGACGGCGATGCTATCGATGTCCTTGAGCGGGTCCAGCCCGGCGGCGCGCAGAAGCTTCTTGAACTTCATCGTTGCGCTGGAGCTGCACCTTGAGAGCGTCCAGGCTGTGCTTCCGGACGAAGGGCGTTTGCAGCAATTGGCGGACGTTGAGTTGCACCACCATCTCGGCGTCGCTGGGCGTCAGTCGATCGGGTTCGGCGGCGGCCGTGCGCCGCGGCGACCCAAACCACCGCGATCAGGCCGAGCCATGAGAAATTTCCGTCCGATGGTCATGAGCATCGAATCCTTTCGATTGTGCCTCATCTTGCCAGCCCGCGGCGCAAGCAAGGGTTTTCTTTCCCTTGCTTGCGCCGCGGGCTGGCAAGACGCGGTGAGTTACTTATCCTTCTTCTTGTTCAACGTGTCCTCGATGAGATCGCTGCTGACACGCCCCTTGATGATGACGGCCTCTCCTTTGTTGGTGACGCGCAAGCTCTTGACGATCTCGACGATGAACTCCGCCACCGGCGGGGCGTCGTTGCCGGTGAAGGCGGCCGCCAAGCCCAAGATCAAATTGAGGCTGGCCTTCGTCGAATCGCCCAAATCCTTGGCATCCTTGGCGTTCTTGGTGGTAACGACCAATTCCAGCTTGAACTCGTCGCTAATCGTCAAACCGCCGCCCAGCGCCTGGATCTTGTTGATCATGTCCTTGATGTCGCCGGGCGCCTTATCGATCGCCTTCTGGATGAAAGCGGGGTAGTCGACCACCGCCAGGGACAGACTCTGACGGGCATCGATTTTTTCCAGCAGCGTCTGGAATTTCTTGTTCTTCAGGATTGGTTTTTTTGCCTGGTCCTTGCCGATGGTCTTTTTGAGGGCATCGACCACGTAATCCTTGCCGGGCGAGTACAGCAGCGTATCGCGGCCGACCAGCGCGACGAAGATCGGTTCATCCACATCGGGGACGTTGACCTCGTAAAGAAGCTGTTTGCCGCCGAGAATCTTGTGAATCTTCAGATGCTCGGCATCGTCCTTGGCGACTTCTTCGGCCTTGGCCTTGAACTTGGCGACATCGAATCGGCCATGCACGATGACCAGACCGCGATCCTTCTCGGTGCCGCCGGGAGACGCCATCACGATGCGATCCAGATCCTTAAACGGATCGAAACCGAGATCGTTCAAAATATCCTGGACCTGATCGTTGCCGCGCAGCGCTTCCTGGGCCATCTCCACAAGTTTGTTCTTTTTGATGAGATCGGAATCGAGGATCTGACGGACGTTGAGGTTGAGAACGCTTTCGGTGTCGGGCGGCAAATACGGGTCCACCTCGGCGGCGCGGCCGAGCGAAGCGGACAACAGAACGGCCGCGATGAGGACAGCGTGACGGTGAGGAATCATTGGCGTGGGTTCCTTTCGTGAGCGGATCGGGCGTCGCAGGATTATACCCCGCGAGGCGAATGTGGTTTCATCTTCCGTTTAGCCGCGACCCGAAGGGGAGCGCGGAGCTATCGCGCTCCCCTTCGGGTCGCGGCTAAACGAGAAATCCTCAGCGCACATGGGCGATCAAGCATTTCAGGTAATGCGATTCCAGGCACGCCGCCGATACCGGATGATCCGGCGCCGGCCCGCGGCGCTGGAGAATGTGCACGACGCGCTTCGCATCGGCGGCCAACTGCGCCAACAAGTCCTCTAACATATCCATTGTGATGAGTCCGGAGCAACAGCAAGTGACCAGAAAACCATGCGGTTCGAGCAGACGCAGAGCCAGCGTCTGCAAGCGCCGATAGCCGCGCAGCGCCTCTTCGACGGCGTGCCGCGCTCGCGCGAACTTCGGCGGATCGAGGACGACGACGCCGAAGCGTTCGCCGCGCTCCGCCAAGGCGTTCAGCTCGTCGAAGACATCGCCGCGCACGAACGTCAGATTATCCAAGCCGTTGAGCCGGGCATTGTCGCGCGCCAGTTGCAGGGCCGGCTCCGATTGATCGATGCCCAACACCGACGCCGCGCCGGCGCGGGCGGCGTGCAGACCGAAACCGCCGCTGTAACAAAAGGCGTCGAGCATGCGCCGCCCCTGTGCCAGCGGCGCCGCCGCTTGGCGATTGTCGCGCTGATCGAGATAGAAACCCGTCTTCTGTCCCTCCGCCAGATTGACCAGAAAACGCACGACCGCCCTCCTCGATTTCGATTGGACCCGGCGGCGCTTCGCCCCACAGCAGTTCATCGCGTGCTTCCAAGCCTTCGAGCTGACCGATGCCGCGTTCGGTGCGCTGATAAATGCCGGCCGGCCGCAGCAGTTCGACGAGCGGCTTCGACGATCCAATCGCGCCGCTGGGCCAATCCCAGGCTGGTGAACTGCACGGCCAACCAGCGATCGTAGCGGTCGATGGTGCAGCCGGATAGGCCGTCGCCCTCGCTGAACACCAGCCGGCACGCTCGCCCCGCGCCGTCCATTTCCAGCAAGCGGCGCAGATGAAGGGCGTCTTCGATCCGCGAACGGAAGAAGGCGCGATCGAGAGCGGTGTCGGCGTCCCAGGTGTAGAGACGGACGCGGATTTTGCTGCGGCTGTTGTACAGTCCGCGAGCCACGAAATTGCCGGTGTGCGAAACGAGATCGACCGTGTCGCCGTCGGCCGGTTCACCCTCGACGGCGGCGATGGCTCCGGCGTAGACCCAGGGATGCCGGCCGTAGAAGGGACGAGCGCGGCGCGGCTGCAAAATCACTCGTGCGGTCATGGCGCCTTGCCGCCTTCGACGCCTTCGATGTAGGCGAGGGCGCGATCGAGTTCGCGTTTGTATTGCCGGCTGCGCAGCAGCGAACGCACGCGCAGCAGCAGTTCGGTCTTGTTGATCGGCTTGGATAGAAAATCGTCGGTTCCCGCCTCGACGGCGCGTTCGATGTCGCTGGGCTGATCGAGCGCGGTAATCATCAGGATGGCGAGATCGCGCGTGGCCGCCTCGCCGCGCAGACGTTTGCACACCTCGAAGCCGCTGATGCGCGGCATCATCACATCGAGCAAAATCACGTCCGGCCGCCAATCGGCGACGAGTTGCAGCGTTTGTTCGCCGTCGCTGGCGGTGCGCAGCTCGTAGTCGCTCTCGCTGAGGTAGGCTTCGAGCAGTTCCGCTCCCAGCGGATCATCGTCGGCGATGAGGATGCGCGGCGGTGTATTGGCTTGAGCGTGAGGTTGCATACTTGACTCAAGAGCTTGTTAGGCGAACCGGCAGCGTTAGCTGCCGGGTAGCGCCGCACTACCCGGCAGCTAACGCTGCCGGTTCGCCGGGGAATTACAACAGCGCGGTTCGTTGCCGCTCCATCTGTTCGCGGAGTTGAGCGAAATACAATTCCATGTCGGCAGGCTTCGCTGTGCCGCAGGTGCCGCAGCCGCCGCTGCCGCAGCTGTTGCATCCGCCCTCCGCTCCTTGTCCGCAATCGGGCCGACCGCAGCCCGCATGCTCCGCGCTCTCCTCTTCGCCGATGGCTTCGCGCGGACGGCTCAGATCGACCAGCGTAACGTGCAGAGCGAACTCGCGCGACAGCGTGCTGACGAATGGCCGCACGTCGGCGTCCTCTCCGCGCAGATGGTGCAGCACGGCATGCTCGCCGTCCAGCAGAACCTCCACGTCCAGCAGCAGCAGCGGCAATCCTAACTCGCCGGCCAACTGTCCGCCGCGCTCGAAGAGCTGCTGAGCGCGGACGCGGCGGACGATTTCGGTCTGTTCGTCGTCGGCCGTGAGGCGGCGCAGCAGTTGACCGACGGACGTATTAGGCAGGAAGTGAGCGTGTCGCGGCGTGGCTTCGCGCAGCACCTCGGCGATTTCGACGCCGCGCGCTCCGCGCACCACCACGCGCTCGCCGCGGCGCGGACGCAGCGCGGCAGCGGCGCGAAAACGGCCAAACTCGCCGGTCAGCCCGAAACTCGCCAGATATTCCCGTGCTTCCATCGCCGCCCTCGTAGGTCTCGTAGGTCAGGCTTTCCAGCCTGACTCGGCTCCCCCGTCAGGCTGGAAAGCCTGACCTACTCCAGACCAAGGAACTCGCGCAAGTAGCGGTCGTACTCTTCCTGTCCGCGCTCCGTACTCAGGTCGAGGCGCAGTTCATTGATGACCTTGATACTGTAGTTGCGAACCCAATCCATCCAGCAATCGGCACAGACCGATTCGTAAATGCGTTGGCCGAGTTCGTCCTTGGTCGGCGGTTTGTCGAGTTGATGGGCGCGTTCGCCAGCCCAGCAGCCGGGACGCTGGCAGCGAAAACCGCCGCCGACTTGCGGCCCGCTCGCCGCTTTTTTCTTCGACACCGGCTCCGGCTCGCCCAGCTCCGTCAGCATCCGTACCATAGCTTCGCGCGGCATATTATCGCCCTGCTCGTCGGCCACATCGAAGCCTTGCTTGAGTACGGCGATGGCCTCGTCGCGCCGGTTGTCGTCGAGCAGGCATTGCCCCAGCAGGTGATACACCTTGGAGAAGCGCGGACTCAATTCCAGCGTGCGGCGAAACGATCCGACGGCTTCGGGAAACTGCCGCGCTTCCATCAGCAGTTGACCGAGCCGATAGTGTCCCAACTCGTTGTCCGGATCGTCGTTGGCCATTTTGCGAAACTGGGCGATGCGATCTTGTAGCTGACTCATCGGTGCAATTCTCCACGGTTTTTGTTTAGCCGCGACCCGAAGGGGAGCGCATTGGCCTGCGCTCCCCTTCGGGTCGCGGCTAAACAAAAACTGAAGTCTCCTCAGTTCACCTCGACCACTTTCAGATCCAACGTCAACGTATCCGTCTTGCCGGAGTGCATGTCCTTGGTGGTGAGTACGATCTTAAACTTGCCGCTCCGATTAACCTGGATGGGCAACGAGAAGGGGATTTCCTTGCGCTTCTGAAGTTCCTCGTCGAGTTCTTTGGCCGCGCCCGTGAACGGTTTTTTCAAGACGGCGGCGCCGGACTCTTCCTTAACCTCCAAGGTCACGGCCACATGCGGTTGGGGCTTGTCGCCTTTCTGTTCAAAGCCGACCACGGTGAAGTGGACCATGAGATTTTGTCCGGGCACGGCCACCGGCGGCGCCAGCTGCGGCCGCGCGCCGGCCTGCTCCTCATTGAGGCCGATGTAGACGAAACCGGGACGCACGATACCGAACTGGAGCGGCTTGACCTCGAACTTGCGCTCCAGCTTGGCGGAGGTCTTACCCTTGATGTCGTTAACCACCACCGTCAGGGTGTACTCGCCCGGCACGGTGTCGGCGTAGAGGTTCGTCAGCGCGAACGCCGGCAAACGCGAGCCGCCCAGGGTGGTGACCGCCTCCATCGGCTGAGGATCTTTCTTAAAGAGCGTTTTGCCCTTCTTGTCCTTCAACTCCATGCCCGTGCTGTATTGCACCAGGCCGTCGTCGGCCGCTTTCAGCCCTTCGATGTCGAAGGAGACCACAACCATGTCGCCCGGCAAATAGGTACTCTCTTTGCGCTCCTGGCCGATAATGCCGTAGGTGAAGCGCTCGATTTTTCAGTTCCAGTTGTCCCGCCTGCGCGGGGGTCCAGCTCAATGCCGACATCAAGGCCAACGTCATCCACATACCTGATCCTCCCTTCAAGTTGGGGGGGTTCGTCCTCTGCTCGGACAGCCACTCCGTCATTGTGCGCGTTCGCCGCGCCTCTGCCAGAGCAAATTATCGTCCGCGGGTTCGCCAGCATTTCTCGTTTACCTTCCTTGACCTGTTTGCCGAGTCGTCTAAAATACGTTTAATGGGTCGCACGAACGTGGTGCGACGGGCTAGTGCTCGCCTGTCCGCGAAGTTGGTTCGTCGCGGGCAGCGGGGCAACCCTAGCAAAAGGAGGTGATCGAGTGTGTAATAGCAACCAGGTGAGGCTGCACTAGACGCGGCCGACGGGCTGCCGTCGGGTGCAGCCAACTTTGTCAGAGACCCCGATGCGATCTCATCGGGGTCTCTCTTCTTCCTCATGAATTTTTTCCACCGATGCCGGCGAACACCTATTATTTTTGGCGATTTACCCGCCCCAACTCGTGGGATTTCGGGGGTGCGATCGCTCACTGACATCGGCAAGCGAAATCGTCAAGCCTCTGCAACCCACGCGGTTGCGGAGGCTTTTTTTGTTTGCACAAATTTTTCGTTTAGCCGCGAGCCGAAGGCGAGCGCGGCAACGCGCTCGCCTTCGGCTCGCGGCTAAACGAAGGAGGCACGGCCATGATCGTGGTCATGAAAGAAGGCGCTCCGAAGTGGCAAATCGATCAAGTGATCGAACACATCGAGCAACTGGGTTTGCGCAGCCACGTTATCGAGGGCACCGAGCTAACCGTCGTGGCCGCTCTGGGCGAGAAACGCGACGGTGCCAAGCAAGCGCTGGAAACGCTGGAAGGGGTGGAAAAAGTGGTTCCCATCCTGGCGCCGTACAAGATGGCGAGTACTCGAAGTCAAGAAAGAGCCAACCGTCGTCGAGGCGCGCGGCCTGCGTGTCGGCGGTGGTCATCTCGGCGTCATCGCCGGACCTTGCTCCGTCGAGAGCCGCGAACAGATTTTAGAGGTCGCCCACGTCGTCAAGGAAGCGGGCGCGGCCGGCCTGCGCGGCGGCGCTTTCAAACCGCGCACCAGTCCCTACAGCTTCCAAGGACTCAAGGAAAAAGGCCTGGAACTGTTGGCCGAGGCGCGCGACGCCACGGGCTTGGCCATCGTCACCGAGATCATGGCCAAGGAGCAGATCGACTTGGTGTCGCGCTACGCCGACGTGTTGCAGGTCGGCGCCCGCAACATGCAGAATTATCCGCTCTTGGAAGCGGTCGGCGAATCGACGCTGCCGGTGCTGCTCAAGCGCGGCCCGTCGGCGACGATGGACGAATTTCTCTTGGCCGCCGAGTACATCCTTAAAACCGGCAATAGCCGCGTCATGCTCTGCGAGCGCGGCATCCGCACCTTCGAGGATCACACTCGTTTCACGCTTGCCGTTGGCCAGCGTGCCGTATCTGCATCAGCACACGCATTTGCCCATCGTCGTCGATCCCAGCCACGGCACCGGCAAGGCTAGTCTGGTGACGGCGATGGCGCGGGCGGCGGTGGCGGCGGGAGCGGATGGTCTGATCGTCGAAATTCACCCCAATCCGGACAAAGCCCTCAGCGACGGCTACCAATCGCTGACGCCGGACGGTTTGCGGCAGATGATGGCGGAATGTCGCAAAATCGCGCGGGTGATGGAAATGCACATGTGAAGTTTAGCCGCGACCCGAAGGGGAGCGCGACCACGCTCCCCTTCGGGTCGCGGCTAAACAATTCGCATACAATGGCCGCGTCAGTGCGCGTGCAGGGTGCGAGCTTGCCTCTGCCAGTGCGGCGACCGGCGTCAGTTCCCTCGGCTCCTGACAGCAGAGCGTGTACGCGCCGCAATGGGGACAAGGGCAGGACTCGACAGCTTGTTGCTCGTACAGCGAAAAAGGGGCGGCGGCCAACCACTGTCGGCCGCAACTGGCACACTTGATCGTCAGACGATCCACGAGGCACCTTCGGGATAAAACACGACCGCACGACCCTACGAGTCCTTGGCTGAGTCTCCGCGGCGGTCGCTAAAGACTTAGAATACTCCCGTACCATCGGACTCTTAAAGGAGAAAACTTAAATGGCCATTCTTTCCAAGCCCCGCAGCTACCGTTTTACCTTCGGTCCCTGGAACATCAGTACAGGTATGGACCCTTTCGGCCCGGCGGTGCGCCAGGAAGTCGTTTTTGCCGAAAAAATCCGCGAATATAAGAAACTCGGCTTCGACGGCGTGCAGTTTCACGATGACGATGTTCTACCCGCCGATCTCGGTGCCGACGAGACGCGCAAGGGGGTCGCCCAGGTCAAAAAAATTCTTGACGGCGAGGGACTTTTTTGTGAATTTCTCGCCCCGCGCCTGTGGGAGCATGCCCAAAACCATCGACGGCGGATTCACCTCCAACAGCGCCGCCGAGCGCCGTACGCCATCGAGCGCGCCAAGCGCACTATCGACATCGCCAACGGTCTCGGCTGCCGTGACATCGTCCTGTGGCTGGCCCGCGAGGGCACCTACATCCGCGAAGCCAAGGAACCGATGGCGTCCTACGAGCGCATCCTGGAAGCGGTCAACGCCCTGTTGGCCTACGACGCCCACATCCGCATCCTCGGCGAGATGAAGCCGAACGAGCCGATGGATCAAGCATACCTGCCGACGCCCGGCCATTTTCTGGCGCTGTGCTATCGCGCCAGCGATCCCGCGCGCTGCGGCGTTTTGATCGAGTCGGCCCATTCCATCCTCGCCGGACTCGATCCGTCCGACGACATGGCCTACGCGCTGTGGCACAAGAAACTGTGGAGCGTGCATCTCAACGATCAGAACGGCTTGAAGTACGATCAGGACAAGACATTCGGCTCGGTCGATCTGCGTCGCGCTTTCAATCAGGTGTGGGTGCTGGAACGTGCCGGTTACGATGGCTGCATCGGCTTGGACGTGAAGGCCATGCGCACGACGAAGCAGGCCGATCAGACGAAACATCTGGTCAACAGCCGCGAGATGGTTTTGCGTTTGCTGGCGGTGGCGCGTTCGGTGGACGCGGCCAAGGTCGAACAGTATCGCGCGAGCGCAATTACGAGGGATTGGAGATGTACGTACTCGAAAAATTGATGGGCAAATGAAGTTTTTTGTTTAGCCGCGAGTTGGCGAACCGGCAGCGTTAGCTGCCGGGTTGGAAGTACCCGGCAGCTAACGCTGCCGGTTCGCCGGGCCGCGGCTATCTTCGCGCCTCGATGGCATCCAGCAGTTTTCGCATAGCGTCCAGATAGCTGGCCAGCGCCTTGCGTCCGGCGGCGGTCAAGCGGTAAGTGGTTCTCGGCCGCCGGCCCACCAGCACCGTATTCGCGCTGAGATAGCCGGCCTCTTCCAGTTTTTGCAAATGCATGCCGAGCGTGCCGTCGGCTACCTGCAACTGCTTCTTGAGCGTGGTGAAGTCCATCGGACCATCCATTTGCAGGGCTGTTAACACTCCCAACCGCACCGGGCCGTGAACCGTCGTATCCAGGCCGTTGAAGTCAATCGGCAGTTCGCTCATGATCCCTCCGGACAGCGCGCAGTTGAGATGTCTGGATCAAGGCAGCCATCAGGCCAGCAGCCATCATGGCCAGACCCCCCGCGACAAGCGTCTGTTGGCTGGAGCAGAAAGGAATGACCAATCCCAAGGGAATCACCGCCATCGCCCCGGCGAGGTGAAATCGCCGCGCCGGACTCGACAGAGCCAGCACCACAAGAACGAGTCCAAACGAAACCATCCCCGCCCCTTTCAGACTGGCGACCGATAACCCCATCCGTTTGCCCCAGAAGGTATAGGCCAATATCCCCAAGCCGCAGAGAACGGACGCGATCGTAGCGAAGGTAGTTTCTCGACGCCAGGCACGCCGCCTCTCTTCCTTCCGCCAGCGTTTGCCCCACCAGAACCCGCTTGCCAGCGCCAACAACAGCGCGGGAACCAGCGCCGCAAGCAGGTAACGCTCCACGCCGAATGCCGCCCAGGCGGCCATAAAGGCCCCGGCCGGAATTAGTCCCAGCGTCAGCCAAACATCCATCCAGTCAAACGGGAGCGTCAGCCCCGCTGCCTGCCGCATCGCTTCCAGGTCGTTACGAAGACGCCTCAAATCCGCCTCGCTCATCACCGTCCTCCTTTTGAGCCGCATTGAATGGCATTCACTCGGATTTTACGAATACTCTGACAATTAGAGTATATCCGCGTATTGATCGGGTTGTCAAGGGGACGGTTGCCGTCTCCCCGCCTCTCTCCGACAATACCCCTGGCAAGACCTCTCGCTCGTTCGATTTTCGCCATGGGAAAGGGCGTCATCATGGACAAGCAATTCGGCAGCCCCTCACAACTCCGCGTTGGACAGCGCGATTACACCATCTATCGTCTCGACGCCGTGGTCCGCACGCATCCGCGCGTGGCTCGATTGCCGTTCGCGCTGAAAATCCTCCTGGAAAATCTCCTCCGCTGTCAGGACGGCTTGACCGTCCGTCCGGAAGACATCGAGGCGCTGGCCAATTGGGACGCCAAGGCGCAGCCGAGCAAGGAAATCGCTTTCATGCCGGCGCGCGTGCTGCTGCAAGACTTCACCGGCGTGCCGGCCATCGTCGATTTGGCCGCCATGCGCGACGCCATGAAAAAAATGGGCGGCGATCCCAAACGCATCAATCCGCTGCTGCCGGCCGAGCTGGTCATCGATCATTCCGTGCAGGTCGATGATTTCGGCAGTAGTTTGGCCTTCCGCACCAACGCCGATCTGGAGTTCGAGCGCAACCGCGAACGCTATGCCTTCCTGCGCTGGGGACAGAAAGCCTTCGGCAATTTCAAGGTCGTGCCGCCGGGCACCGGTATTTGCCACCAAGTCAATCTCGAATATCTGGGCCGCGTCGTCTTCGTCAACGAGCAGACGAAGACGGCGTATCCCGATACGCTGGTCGGCACCGATTCGCACACAACGATGATAAATGGCTTAGGCGTACTCGGCTGGGGCGTCGGCGGCATCGAGGCCGAGGCCGCCATGCTCGGACAACCGCTGTCCATGCTCATTCCCGAAGTGGTCGGCTTCAAGCTGACCGGCCAACTGCGCGAAGGCGCCACCGCCACCGATCTGGTGCTGACCGTGACTGAGATGCTGCGCAAAAAAGGCGTCGTCGGCAAATTCGTCGAGTTTTACGGTTCCGGCTTGGCCGCCCTGCCCTTGGCCGACCGCGCCACCATCGGCAATATGTCGCCCGAGTACGGTGCCACCTGCGGCATCTTCCCCGTGGACGCCGAGACGCTGAAATATCTGCGTTTCACCGGCCGCCCCGAGTCCCTGGTGCAACTCGTCGAGGCGTACACCAAAGAGCAGGGATTGTTCCACACGCCAGACACGCCGGAGGCGATGTATTCCGATACGTTGTCGCTCGATCTCGGCACGGTGGAGCCGAGCTTGGCGGGACCGCGACGGCCGCAAGATCGCGTCGCTCTGGGACAGATGAAGGAATCGTTCGCCAAGGAACTGCCCGGCCTATTGAGCAAAGCCAAGGGCAAGAGCGGCGCCGCAAGCGCCGGCGATGGACATTCCGTCCAGGTCACGCTCGGCAAAGAGACGGTCGAACTGCACCACGGCTCCGTGGTCATCGCCGCCATCACCAGCTGCACGAATACCTCCAACCCTTCCGTCATGCTCGCCGCCGGATTGCTGGCGAAAAAGGCCGTCGAGAAAGGATTGCACAGCAAACCGTGGGTCAAAACCAGCCTCGCGCCCGGCTCCAAAGTAGTGACGGATTATCTCATCGAAGCGGGGTTGATGCGCTATTTGGAACAATTGCGATTTTATTTGGTGGGATACGGATGTACGAGTTGTATCGGCAATTCCGGCCCTCTTCCGCCGCCGGTGTCGCACGGCATCGAAGAAGGCAATCTAGTCGTCGCCGCCGTGCTGTCGGGCAACCGCAACTTCGAGGGCCGCATCCATTCCGAAGTGCGCGCCAATTATCTCGCTTCGCCGCCGCTCGTCGTCGCCTACGCCTTGGCTGGCCGCGTGGACATCGACTTGCACAGCGAGGCGCTCGGCCACGACGCTAAAGGGAAGCCCGTCTTCCTCAAAGACATTTGGCCCAGCCGTATGGAAGTCGAACAAACCATTCGCTCGTCGGTGCATTCCGAGATGTTTCACAAGGAATACGGCGAGGTTTTCCAGGGCGACGAGCATTGGCGCAGCATGCCGACGCCGGAGGGCGATTTGTTCGCTTGGGATGCACAGTCCACCTATGTCAAACATCCACCGTACTTCGAGGACATGAAGCCGCAGCCGGAGCCGCTGCGCGATCTGCACGGTCTCCGCGTGCTGGCCGTGTTCGGCGACAGTATCACCACCGACCACATCTCGCCGGCCGGCTCGATCAAGGCGCAAGGTCCGGCGGGTCAGTATCTCGTCAGCCACGGCGTCGCCGTGAAGGATTTCAACTCCTACGGCTCGCGGCGCGGCAATCACGAAGTCATGGTGCGCGGCACCTTCGCCAACGTGCGCCTCAAGAATTTGCTGGCTCCCGGCACGGAAGGCGGCGTCACCCGTCATCTACCCGACGGAGCGCAAATGTCGATTTATGACGCTGCCATGAAGTATCACGCTGAAAAAGCGCCGCTCTTGGTGTTGGCCGGCAAGGAGTACGGTTCCGGCTCGTCGCGCGATTGGGCGGCCAAGGGACCGCTGCTCTTGGGCATCCGCGCCGTCCTCGCCGAGAGTTACGAGCGCATCCACCGTTCCAATCTCGTCGGCATGGGCATTCTGCCTTTGCAGTTCAAGGACGGCGACAATGTTTCCAGCCTCGGCCTGACCGGCGAGGAAATATACGACTTGGAAGGTCTGCCGAAACTGTGGGAGGGCGGTTTCGTCGGCGGACGCGAGATTACGGTGAAGGCACGGCAGTCTGGCGGCGAGCGCGTTTTCCGAGCGCTCGTCCGCATTGATACGCCGCAAGAGGTGCGCTATTATCAGCACGGCGGCATCTTGCAATATGTGTTACGTCAACTCCTGGGCAAAGCCGAGGGAAGCTAACCACAGAGTCACGGAGACCACAGAGAAATACACAGAAAAGAAGCAAGAGAAGACTTTCCCATTTTGTTCTTTTCTTCTCTGTGTATTTCTCTGTGTTCTCTGTGACTCTGTGGTTAGCTCTTGTTTGGTTAGCGGAGCGGGCGCGGCCGCAACCGCCAGCGCGGCACCATCATTCGCGTGCGCCCCGGCAGGCGGCGAAGCTTGCGGTAGATGATGGCGGAGCGATCCCGAAAGATAATGAACAGCACGAACAGGACGATCACGAAAGGCACATACAGATACATCGCCCAGTGCGCGAGGATAAGGTCCAACATGGTCGTTCTCCTTTTGGTCCACGGCATCGGCCCATAGGAGCGACGCCAGAGGGTGATAATTCGCCAGGCCGGAACCACGCCGGCCCCTTTCGTTTGTTCCGCCCACCTCGCAGGAGAGTGTGTCGGAAACTTACTGAAATGTAAGGGATGCAAGCGCTGTGCCAAACGGCCCGCGAAGAGGAGAAAGAAGACAGTGATTGTCGGCGACTGAACGCAAACTCTTCCTATGGTTATGTTTATGGGAAACCATTGATCGCCGCCCACTGCGGCAGTGGGTTCGCCATCGCCGACGTTTCCTCGGAATCGACGTTCCGCTGAGCGGGAGATCCCCCCTGGGAGTGGGTGGATTCCGCCGCGGAAAGCTTTCTGATTCGTAAGATCGCGGCATCGAAATTGCGTTGTTTCATTCCAATGGTTGGAATGTTTCCTCTAGCGCGAGAAGGAGGTCGATCATGGCAGGTAAAGGTGAAGGCGGCAGTCATCCGCGGATGTCGTCCGGCTACCCGAGTGGTTCGTCTGGTCACTCCGAAGAGTCCAAGGGGTTGAAAGAGTCCGCGCAGGAGATGGCGTCTCAGCTTGGAGAGAGCGCCGGTCAAGTGCGCGACAAGGCGCGTGAGTTCGCCTCCGGAATGGCCGGCCAGGCTCAGGAGGCGTGGCACAGTGCCCGCGAGGGACTGCAAGAAGGCTATTCCAACGTATCGGCTCGGGCCGGCGACATATGGACGGACGCCACCGATTTCGTTCGCCGGTATCCGATCGCCTCGGTGGCCGTGGCTTTCGGCCTCGGTTGGTTGACGAGTTGCGCTCTCTCGGCCATGTCCCACTCTAGCGAGGACATGACAGAACGCATGTCGCGGTCGTCGTCGTGACCGACGCAATGACCAATGTCCGCGAACTGGTACAGTTCGCGGGCCGATTTTCTTATTTCGCCGCCGCCGTCCAGTGCGTGATTTGCTCCGCCGTCATACGGCCGCGCGGCGTCAGACGCGCATCTTGATAACCCCAATACTCCGTATCGCTGAGATACTGCATGCGCGACAACAGCGTCCCCTGGCAAACTTTTTCCCCCGTCGTCCTGTGTCGGCCCATCTCGTCGTGCCAGCGCTGGAGCAGCATCTCCAGGAGGCGCGCGGGAATCCGTTCGCGCTCGGCGGGGTAGACGAAGCCGAACAGGATAAGATGGCTCAGAAGCAACGGCCAGTGAGGGCCGAAGCGGCGCAGGAGACGATCCCAGTTGAGCGTCGATCCGCAGGCGCGGAGCAAGTGATTAACGTCCGCGCCGTCGAAGCGCTCGCGTTCCATGATGAAGGCTTTTTGCCAGATCAGTTCTTCGGCCGGACAGAGCAAAGCGCCGCCCGGCTCCATGAGAACGGCGTGGGCGAACCATTCGTCATCCACGGCGCACAGGCCGTTGCCGGAGCAGAAAATCACATCGACGAAATCATCGCCGCAGAAAGCCTTGCCCAGCCAGTGCGAGAAGATCATCTCCGTTCGGTAGCCGGCCTTTGCCAGCGTCTCCAAGGTACGGGGAGCATCCGCCGGCCTCACGAAGAGATCGAGATCCTTGGTATGACGGATGATCCCCGTATAGTGAGTCAAGGCATAGGCGCCGCCGAGAAGATAGGGAACCTTCGCCTCAGACAGCACGGCGAGCGCATTCAAATAGAAGCGGCTGGTGCGCGGCTCCAGTTCGTCGAAGACGATCGGTACAGTGGGCATGGAAAAAGCTCGTAGATAAGGGTGCCCTTCGTTCTCCATTCGCCGCGCGAGCGGCGGAGGAAGAGGGGCAAATCGGATGCCGGAGGCATAAGACTAACAGTCGTTTAGCCGCGAGCCGTAGGCGAGCGCGGCCACGCTCCCCTTCGGGTCGCGGCTAAACGGAAGCCGAGGGCGCGAACATGACCAAGAATGACGAGGCGGCCGAATCCGAAGCGGTGGTGCGCGTCGCGGCGGCGGCCGATCTGCACTGCACGAAAAACTCGGTGGGACAACTGGCGCCGCTGTTGGCGCGCATGGCGGAGACGGCGGACGTGCTGCTTCTGGGCGGCGATCTCACCGATTTCGGTCTGCCGGAAGAAGCGCACATCCTCGTCCGCGAACTGAACGCCGTCAAGGTGCCGATCGTGGCCGTACTCGGCAATCACGATTACGAATCCGGCAAACAAGACGAAGTGCGGCAAATCCTCCTCGATGCCGGCGTGCGCATGCTGGACGGCGACGCCTGCGAGATCAAGGGCGTTGGCTTCGCCGGCGTGAAGGGTTTTGCCGGCGGTTTCGGCCGTGCCACCCTCGGCGCTTGGGGCGAGGACATCATCAAGCGTTTCGTACAGGAGGCGATGAACGAGACGCTGAAATTGGAATCGGCGCTGGCACGGCTGCGTATGCCGCAGCGCATCGCCTTGCTGCACTATTCGCCGATCCAGGCCACGGTGGAGGGCGAGCCGCCGGAGATATTCGCTTTTCTGGGCTGCGGTCGTCTCGGTGAGCCGCTGCACCGTTTCGGCGTGACGGCGGTGTTCCACGGCCACGCCCATCGCGGCACGCCGGAAGGCAAGACCGGCGAGGGCATCCCGGTGTACAACGTATCGCTGCCATTGATGAGACGCCATTGGCCGGATCGTCCGCCTTGTCGGATTTTGGAGATACCTGTTGGCTCCATTGCAGAGGATCTTGCCAGCGGCAAAGTTGAGCGCGTCCCTTGAGCATCCAGGAGCGCACCACTCCGGTTAGGGCACGATGGCGGCGGCCACCGCCTGACGCGCTTGTTCGCGGGCCGCCATATCGACGGCGGGGAAGCTGGCCGTGAAAAGATAGAGCGCCGCGCCGCGTCGCAAGACCACGGTTTCGCACAGGTAATCCTGATTCCGCCAGCGTCCTTTCCAGGCGGCGCGCGCCGCCGGCTTGCCGTTCACCTCCAGCGCTTCCACGTCTCCTTCGCGCCGCCAATCCGTGCGCGGCGCGCGGCGAATCAGGTATTGTTCCAGCGGCGTGGTATCGGCGACATCCGCGATGGACAGGCGCATCCAGGCGAGTTGGCCCGCCGTAAGGCGATCGTAACGTACCAACAGACGCTCGTGATGAACGGCGTCGAAAAGGGGCAAAGGCTGATCGGGTTGGCGTCGCGCGGACCGCTTGTCCGTGGATACAAGGGCGGGACGATCGCGTTCCACCCAGCCCGGCGGCGGAGTGAAACGCACGCCGGTTTCATCCGTATAATCCGGAGGTTTCGCGTCTCGGCAAGCCGGCAGCAGCATCAGGAGTACGGCCCCGAATCGAATTTGACACATAACAGATCGAAGGAAGCTCTTCTTGTCACGGCTAATCGTCATTGACGGCCTCGCCACCGTTGCGCGTCGCCAGCGCTTGCAGGACGATCAGGCTCACGGACGTGTTCAGCAAGCGCACGGAGCCATCGGCGAACAGAAAATTGCCGCCGCCGGTATGCGGCGTGAAGAAGTCCTCTGGGTCGGAGTTGCGGTCGTTGAGGGTGTGAATAGCGACGTGCGCCAACACTTGCTCGGGCGCCTCGCCAACGGCGCCGAGGTTGAACGTCGGCGCCCCCGGCGTCACGCGCGCCGTGCCCTCCGAGATCGCGCCGGCCCACGGCGTTTGCGTCAGCAGCGCCGCCCGCTCGCCGATAGCGATGGTATTGCTCGTGCCATCGGTGATGTCCGCGAAGCGGATGCGGCTGTTGCGCGAGAAGACACCATTGAAATCGTCGAGTTCCTGGTCGATGTCGCCGCCGGCGCCGGAGTTGGCGGCGTAACTGTTGGTGGCGGCCTGCACCATCGGCGCGCCGCCCTGACTTTGGACCGTGAAAATTCCCGTCGCGCGATCCGAAGGGCAGGCGTACAGTTTGAGGAGGGTGGTGCGTGGACCGCTGTTGCTGACATCGGCGACCGGCAGAGCGAAGTTGATCTGCCGGGCCAGATTGCCTTGCTCGATGTTCGGCAGAAGCAACGAGGCCCAGCCCCAACCGACGGCCGTGTAATTCGGATCGGGCTGTGGCTGGCAGATGTAACCGGACGGCAGCGAACCGGCCTGATCGTGATAGTTATGCAGGGCGAGGCCCATTTGCTTGAGATTATTGAGGCACTGCGCTCGATTGGCGGCTTCGCGCACCTTTTGCACGGCCGGCAACAATAAACCCATTAGCACAGCGACGATGGCGATGACCACGAGCAGTTCAATCAGCGTGAAGCCGCCACGGCCCACGCGATGGCGGCGACGGAAAGGATGAGATGATGTAGCCATTGATTCTTTCCTGGCTTTTGTTTGCGGAACCGCTTTCCCCTAATGTTACGCCGCTCTCTCCCGCGGAACAACCGGGGAAGGACATTGCCTACGAATTCATTTTCTTGAACCATTGAGAATTGACCTAGACAGAACCAAGACAAGGAGCTATCTCGCCCGGTTAGCCCAATCCCTTCTGTTGCGAGGTCAGATCATGACTTCGGTTCCCTGGATCAGGATGGCGGTTCTTGGCCTGGCTCTGCCCGCGCTCGCCGCTGAAGAGGATTTCGCCCAGCGAGGCCAGGAGGCTCTGAAGAAGAAAGAGTACGACAAGGCCATTGCCGTTTTCACCAAAGCCATCAAAGCCAATCCCAAAGACGCCGCCAGTTACCGTGGACGCGGCGATGCCTACCTGCAAATCGACAAGTTCGATCAAGCCCTCGCCGATTTGAATGAAGCCATCCGCCTCGATCCGAAGGATGCCGTGGCCTATTACAAGCGCGGCAGCACCTACGAGTGGAAGGACGATCCCAGCAAGGCTATCTCGGACTTAACCGAGGCGATTCGTCTGGATGCGAAATTGGGGAAAGCTTACGCGAGCCGAGCTTATGCCTACGGCATGCTGGGCGAACACGACAAGGCTCTTGCCGATTGCAATGAGGCAATCCGGCTCAACCCGAAAAATGCCGATAACTTCGTAGATCGCGGCAGCACATATGCCAAACTAGGCGATTTCGACAAGGCCATCGCGGATGCACGGAAAGCCCTACGGCTCGATGTGAAAAACGTCGATGCCTACTCTCTGCTTGCCCGCGCTCACATGATGAAAGAGGATTACGACCGGGCGATCACCGAGTACGGCGAGATGATCCGCCTAAATGCGAAGAATTGCCGTGCTTATCTCCTCCGGGGCAATGTTTATCTAATCAAAAGAGAGTACGAGCGAGCCCTCGCCGATTTCAACGAGGTCATCCGCCTTTGTCCAACCAACGTATTCGGCTTCTGCAACCGCAGTAGCGTCCATGTTCTAAAGGGAGAGTGGGACAAGGCGTTATCCGATATCAACGAGTCCATTCATCTCGATCCGCGAATTACGCGCTTTTCACCAACCGGAGCGAACTGTACGATTTGTTGGGAGAATATGACAAGGCTGATTCTGATCGAATCGAAGCCAACCGGCTCAAATGCACCTCAACCATCAGGGAACAAGCGAGCCAAAACAGCGGATACCCAGACATCGACATGGGGGAAGTCGATCCCAAAGTTATCGCCGAATGCACCGAGGCGATTCGTCGTAATCCGCACGATGCCAAAGCCTACACGCGGCGCGGTAGGGTTCATCTCGACCAAGGGAAGCACGATCCAGCCATCGCCGATCTGACCGAGGCCATCCGGCTCGATCCGAAGAACTTCCGCGTCTATGGCTTCCGTGGTTGCGCTTTCCACTACAGAGAAATGGACCGCGCTATCGCTGACTTCGCCGAGGCGATTCGGCTGCGTCCCGACCATGCTTTCGCTTATCATTGGCGAGGTCTTTGCTACCTGGAAAAACGCGATCTTAAAAGGGCCATCGACGACTTCACGAAGGCGATTCAAAACGATCCGAGCGACACGAGTAACTTTTACGACCGAGCATGGGCGTATTTTTTCCAACGTGCGTTCGACCAATCCATCGCGGACTGCGATGCCGCCATCCGTTTGGACCCCCAAAACGCGCGCGCTTACTCTTTGCGCGGTAGATGTCATCTGCACAACGGTCAGCAACATCAAGCGTGGGACGATTTCACGGCAGCGCTGCGTCTCGATCCACAAGACGCCACGGCCCGGAACAATCTGACCTTGATCCGCGAGGGGGCGAAACTCCGCGAGGCGAAGGAAGCCCTCGCGGCGGCGGAACTGCGCGCGAAGTCGAAGCCATCGTCCATGCTTGAAAGCCCGCAAGAATCGGCGACCTCTCATGCCGTGGGCTATGACCCTCCCTGTAATACTACACCGGAAGATATGCAGAAATCAGGGACGCTTCCTCCCAGCCTGGAGTTCTTTAACCAGCGCATGCACCTTAACGTCGATTTTCTCCTCAATGCCCCCGCCCCACTTAGCGGGCATGCCGTAGGGAATCATTGACGTATCGCCCTCGTAGCCGCCTTCCTTGAGTACGCGCAGCGACGGAATGTACGCCATCACGTCGTTGGCGTAGCCGGCGATCCACAGCGGACGATCGCGGCCCAGCTCGCGCTGGAGACGCAGCGAATAATCGACCACTACTTCGCCGCCCAGCGCTATCCACGTCAATTCGCCGAGCCGCCATGCTTGTACGGGATAATAGCGATACTCCTTGTCGATTTTCTCGCCACGGTCGAGTATTTTCAGATAACGCTCGGCGCGATTGCGAACGGCGAACTGTTTACTACGGCTGTCCGCCATCCATTTGGCGCGGTCGGGCAGCGTGTCGAACGGCAGAGCAATGGTTGCGTAGCGCGCCGCGCTGTCGCCGGTGATCGGCGTCAGACGGCCGGCGAGCGTGTCCTCCACGGCGTCGGCCAGTTCGCGGCCGTATTTCTTGCACAACTCGACCTTGCTGCGCGGCAGCGGATTGGCGTCGGCGCCGCAGCCCATCCAGAACATCGCCGTGGCGCCGGGGTGTTTGTCTTCGATGTATTGCTGCGCGAAACCGGCGTAATCGCCGCACCACTGATAAAACTGCAACGTCGTATTGTGGCAAGCGTAGCCGAAGACGACAGCGCGGAGCTTGCCATCGGTCGATTCGACGCGCAGCACCGGCACGGCATGATCGACCGGACCTTCCGGGTTGGCGGCGTTGATGAAACCTTTATCGGTCGGTTTGCGGCGATTGACGGCGAAACGCGCCGTGCCTTTACCGAAGGACAGCTTCGCCGGCTTCAGATCGTCGAGAGCGCGGACGATGACCTCGATCATCCAGTCCTTGAGCTTATCGGTGTAGGGACCGATCTTTGCTGCTTCCTCGGCGGGCATGTCGTACATGGTATGCAGCGAATCGCGGAGGACGGGACCGCAGTGCGTGTGCGATACGGTGAGCATCAACCGTTCGCGCGGCAGCTTGGTGCGTTTGCGCACCTCCTCGGCGACCGGCTCGGACAGCGAGCGCGGGATGCCGACGAGATCGCTGCTCAACAGCACGAGCCGTCCGCCGTGCGGATCTTCCAGGGCCAGCGCCTTGACGTACAGTTCGGTGAGTTTGCCTTCGGCGGGTTTGTTGCGATTGCCGTAGCCGGCCATCCACATGGGACGATCCGGTGTGATGACCTGCACGGCGACGCCGGCTTTCCAATCGGCTGCCGTCGATAAACTCGCGGTCACAAACAATAACATGGATGCGATACGCATGGCCGCCTCCCTTTCTTCGCGCTTGTCGCAGAGGAAATCTCTCGTCCTCACGATATGCGCTGCTCCCGGCGAAGTCGAGCGCGAAGCGAGGGCGTCCGCGGTTGCCAGGTGGTCCACCCGGCAGCTAACGCAGCCGGTTCGCCGCTTGCGGCTTAGCGCTAAGCCGCAAGCGGCGAACCGGCTGCGTTAGCTGCCGGGTAGTTCGCCGAGACAAAAATCTCTCGAAATCCGGGACGCGCCGGTCTACGCTAACCCATTAACAAGAGAGCGGGCGAGGGCAGCAGCATGGCGACGGACTTGAGCAAGGTTCTCCAACACCTCCAACACCTTCTCGCACCGCCGGGCGGCGACCGGACGGACGGCGAGTTGTTGGCGCGTTTCGTCGCCTCGCGGGACGAGGCATCGTTTGCGGCGCTGGTGCGGCGGCATGGGCCGATGGTTCTGGCCGTCGGCCGACGGCTGCTGCGTCACGCTCAGGATGCCGAGGATTGTTTCCAAGCGACGTTCATGGTGCTGGTCCGCAAGGCGGCGACGGTGAAAGGCGAGTCGGTGGGCAGTTGGTTGTATTCTGTCGCCTACCGAACCGCTCTGGAGGCCAGGGCGGTCATCGCGCGGCGGCGGGCGCGCGAGAAGCAGGTGAAGGACATGCCGCACCCCGTAGTCCTGCCGCCCGAAGCGCGGGATTGGCAGTTCTGGCTCGACCAGGAATTGAATCGCCTGCCGGAGAAGTACCGGGCGGCGATCGTGGCCTGCGATCTGGAGGGCCAATCGCGCAAGGAGGCCGCTCGGCTGCTCGATGTCGCCGAGGGCACGCTTTCCAGCCGGTTGGCGCACGGGCGGCGTCTGTTGGCCAAACGGCTCGCCCCTTATGGCTTGTCGCTGTCGGGCGGCGTCGTGGCGGCGGCATTTTGCCCAAGCGCCGCCTCGGCCCCGGTGCCGGCGGCGTTACTATCCTCTACGGTGAAAACGGCGGCGCTGGTCGCGGCGGGAGAATTATCCGCCGTCTCCATCGGGAGCGCTATCCTCATGAAAGGAGTGCTGAAATCCATGTTCCTTGCCAAGTTGAAATGGCTGGTCGGAGCCGCGATGATCGTGACGGCCCTCGGAGCGAGCGGCTTGGTCTATCGGGCGGCAGATCCGCCTATCAGCACATATCGGGTGGCAGATCTGCTTATCAACCCAGCGGCGAAACCAAGCAACGACAAACCGCTGAGTGAACTGGAGCGGCTTCGCCGCGAGAACGAGTTGCTCAAGCTCAATTTGGAAATCGTCTTGGAGAAGGTGCGCGCCAGGAAGCCGAATTGCGCACCCTGCGGGGAGGCAAAAAGGGCGTTGAAAAAACGGACGCGGAATCGATCCGCAAGGAAATAGATAGGTTGATGCAACTCCACAAGAATCTCCAGTTACGCCAATCCGATGTGGAAATGTGGAAAGAACGAGCGAACTGGAGCCAGCGCATGTCCCAGCCCGGCCGCCAGTACGTCACCCCCTCTCAGGCGAAAGCTGATAAAGCCCGCTTGCGCAGGCGCGCTTTTCGATGAGGCCGAAACCGCTCTGAAACTTCTGCGGACGGCCCGCGATGCGGAATCTCAACGGAAGGCGGCGGATGCTCTCGATAAGGCGCTGAAGAAACTGAGCGAGCCGAGCCAGCGTAAAAAGCCGGAGATCGGAAACGATAAGAGGCCGTAATTTGTTGCCGACAAGCCCGGAGCGCAGCGACGGAGTACACAAACCCGTCGCTGGCGCTCCGGGCTAGTTGATCTTCCTACCTTGCGCTTGATACGCCTCGTACACCGGCCGGTTGAAACAGACGACGGCGACGCGCTCCACTTCCTTGTTGCCTTCGAGAAAGCGTTGAATTTCCGTCAGAGCGATGGCAGCGGCGCGATCGATCGGGAAACCGTAGGCGCCGCAGCTGATGGCGGGAAATGCAACCGATCGCAAGTCGTGATCTTCCATCAGACGAAAACAATTCCGATAGCATCGCGCCAGCAATTCCTCTTCGCCGCGCTGCCCGCCATTCCAGACGGGGCCGACCGTGTGAATGACATACTTCGCGGGTAGACGATAGCCGCGTGTGATCTTGGCCTCGCCCGTGGGACAGCCGCCGAGCGTGCGGCACTCCTCTAGCAACTGCGGTACCGGCGGCGCGATGAATGGCGCCATCGACGCCGCCGCCCCCCAATAGTGAAGTATTGGCCGCGTTGACCAAGGCATCGACCTGCTGTTGCGTGATGTCGCCTTCGAGGACGACGAAACGAGGATCGGAGAACATGGCTATTCCTTTGTCCTCAAAGAAGATTCTCCGCACGGGATCGAACGGATGATTCCCTTCTCGATCATCTATGTTCATGCGGTGAACGCGATCCGTCAAGCCCCTCGGCGCACGCTATCATCCCGTGGTGTAACCGGATTTTCTGGGGGTTAGGCTTGGCGAACCGGCAGCGTAAGCTGCCGGGTGGAGCTTGCAACGCCTTCACCCGGCAGCGTAAGCTGCCGGGTGGAGCTTGCAACGCCTTCACCCGGCAGCGTAAGCTGCCGGTTCGCCAAGCCTCCAGAGACATTTCCGTATGTCGGGAACTGGTCGCTCCGGAACCATCATGGCCGCGGCGCGATCAATAGGAGCAGGTGACTTTCGCTACAAAAAATGGTCCGATTCGGATTCGGAAATCTAAGGGACGATTGTACTTCCGTCGCTTACGCTTCCGGCTCCGAATAGCACGGCACTGCATTTGCTCTGGGGTAAGGGGAGAAGGGGCGACACGTTGCGGGACGCAAGCCAGCGCCAACAAGTTGAGATCGACTCATGAACACTTCGACGATTCTGCTTGTCGATGACGATGAAGTGCTGCGTCAAGTGCTTCGCCGCGTGCTGACGCGCGACGGCTTCGCCGTGATCGAAGCCGGCAGCGTGGCGGAGGCGCTCGAGCGCGCCCACGAGCAGCGGCCGGCACTGGCGTTGATCGATCTGCGTCTGCCCGACGGCGACGGCGTCGAGGTCGCTCAACAATTGGCCAATCAGATTGGCTCCTTTCCGCTCATCCTGATGACGGCTTATCCGCTGCGTCTGCGCGATCAGCCGGAGTTGGCGCGCGGCTTCAAACACGTTCTGACCAAACCGCTCAACCTCGATGAGTTGCGCCAGGCTATCGAGTCTAGCTTGGGGTCCGCTCCTGTCCCGCCGCCGCCTTCCGAACCGCGACCGTCAGGGAGCGTACCCGTCGCCAGCACTCCGGGCGTGTACCGCTCCCTAACGGTCACGGCTCCGGCGCCGAAAAAACATCATCGCCTGCGCTGGACGATCATCTCCGCCGCCGTCGTGGCTGTCGTCGCAGCCGCTGTCGCCTTGCCCGCGCTGGGCACGCCGGGGCTAGCAGCGTTTCTTCAATCCTCCAACCGCTCCGGTCGCCGCTCCGATCATCGAGTCGCATGCTCGCCTCGTCTCCGGCCACGATGAGGAGATCGAATTACCGCGCGAAGTGGTCGAGCGATTGGGCGTGCTTACGGAGCCGGTCCAGACGGCGGTGACGCCGCGGGCGTTGGAGTTGGGTGGATCGTTGGCCTTCAATCCGAATGCGCTCGGTCGCGTGCAGGCGCGCTTCGCCGGCAAGGTCGTCGCCCTGGGCACCGTTTACGGACATCTTTCCAGCGAGCATCCCGATGAGCCGATCCTCCGCTATGGCGATCCGGTGGTCGGAGGACAGATCCTGGCCGTGGTGTTGAGCAAGGATCTGGGCGAGAAGAAAAGCGAATTGGTCGATGCGCTGGTGCGACTGTGGTACGACGAGGCGCAGCTGGAGAAGTTTGAAGATTTGGTCAAGCAAGGCAGCATTCCGCCGATCACCGTGATGACGCAGCGGACGGTGGCGGCCACGGATCGCAACGCCGTTGGCCGCGTCGAGTTGACGCTGCGAACCTGGGACGTGCCCAAGGAGGAGATCGACGCCGTCAAGGAAGAGGCCAAGCGCGTTTACCAACATCAGGGCCGGCGCGACGTGAAAAAAGAGACCGAATGGGCCAAGGTCGAAATACGGGCGCCCTTTGACGGCACCGTCGTCGAGAAGAACGCGAACTTGCACACCATCGTCAGCACCGATTTTGACCTTTACAAGGTCGCCGATCTCCGCAAACTGAACGTGGTGGTGCATGCGTACGAAGAGGATCTGAGCGAGCTTCGCCAACTCCAGCGCGGCTTTCCCTGGAAGGTGCAGGCCACCGCCGCCCAACGGTCCCCCGCTCAAAGGCGATGGCATGCAGCAGGTCGGTCTGATCGTCGATCCGACGCAGCACACCGCTCCGGTCATGGGACTGGTCCACAACGAGGACGGCAGGCTGCGCGTCGGTCAGTTCGTCAAGGCGACGGTCGATCTGCCGGCGCCGTCCAATGTCGTCGTCGGTGCCGTCGTCGGCCATCGAGGAAGATGGCGACGAGAGCATCCTTTTTGTACAGCCCGATCCGACCAAGCCGCGCTTCGCCCGGCGGCGGGTGGCCGTCGCCCTGCGCCTGCGCGATGTCGTTTATGTCCGCATGGAGCTGAGCGAGCGGGAACGCAAGAAAGGACTGCAAGAGGTGAAGCCCGGCGAGTTCATCGTCACCGAAGGCGTGTTGGAATTGCAATCCGCCCTTGAAGATCTGGAGGCGCAGGCGAAGGCGCAGAAATAAACCGTTCGTTTAGCCGCGACCCGAAGGAGAGCGCGTTGCTCTCGCGCTCCCCTTCGGGTCGCGGCTAAACTAAGGTCGGATTATGGTTCGCAACCTCATCGAGTGGGCCGTCGGCAGCGCGCTGATCGTCGTCCTCCTGGCGATTGGCTTGGCCGGCTTTGGCGTTTACGCATTCAACCATGTGAATGTGGAAGCGTATCCCGATCCGGCGCCGGCAATCATCGAAGTCATCGCCCAGTATCCCGGCTTCTCGGCGGAAGAGGTCGAACGGCGCGTGACGATTCCGCTGGAAGTCACCTTGGCCGGCATGCCGGGGCTGACCTATACGCGCAGCAAATCGTTGGCGGGGCTGTCTCATCTGCGCAATCAGTTCGCTTACGGCATCGATTACTACGCGGCGCGGCAGGAAGTCATCAATCGCCTGCAATTCGTGCAAAATCTACCGGCCAACGTCAATCCGCAGCTGTCGCCGATCACACCGACCGGCGAACTAATCCGCTACACCCTCGACGGACCCAAAAATCCGGCGCGGCGAGGAAATTTACTCGCTCATCGATCTGAAAAGTCTGCAAGACTGGACGCTACAACGCGCCTTTCGCCGCATCCCGCGCATCGCCGACGTGTCGAGCTTCGGCGGCATGGTCAAACGCTACGAGATCCAGCCCGACCCGGATCGGCTCAAGCGTTACGGCATCACCATGCAGCAGTTCCAAGACGCCGTTAGCAACAGCAATGCCAACGTCGGCGCCGGCTATCTGCCCCAAGGGCCGATCGCCATGAACGTGCGCGGCATCGGTCTGCTCGGCCGCGGTCAAGATCCCATGATGCGGGCGATGACGATGCCCAGCCCTTACCTTGCCGCCCGCTACCTGCGCCGCGAGGAAGAGCAGCGCGTCCGCGAGATCCGCGACATCGTGGTGGCCACGGTCAACAACGTGCCCATCCGCGTCGAGGACTTGGCGGCCGGCGGTCCTTCCGCCGCCCATGACATCGTGGCCAAGCAAGGACAAATGCCCGTCCCGCCTCCCATCGAACGAGCGGCCCAGGGAGTGAAAGCGGCCGGCACCCACAGTAATGAGGGCGTTGTGGTCGGCTATCATCCTCGACTCGGCAAAGTCAGCGTGTGCCGGCCGAAGTACGACGCCGACGGCAACCTCATCCGCGACGACAACGGCCATGTCATCTGGATGGACGAAGAGGATAAAGTGCAGGGCATCGTGCTGATGCGCAAGAACGAAGCCACTCTGCTCGCCCTCAACAAAGTCAAAGAGACGGTTGACGAGTTGAACGCGGGCGGTCTGCTGCCCGGCGTCAAAATCGTGCCGCACTTCGATCTGACCGGCTTGATCCACGTCACCACCGAGACGGTGCGCGAAAACCTCTTTCTCGGCATGGTGCTGGTGACGGCCATTCTGTTCATGTTTCTCAGCAACGTCCGCAGCGCCCTCATCGTGGCCATCAACATTCCCTTGGCGCTGTTGTTCGCGTTCTCGGTGCTGTTCCTGCGCGGCAAATCGGCGAACCTGCTCTCGATTGGCGCCGTCGATTTCGGCATCATCGTCGATTCGTCGGTCATCATGGTCGAGAACATCTATCGCCATCTCAGCTCCGGCGAACATGCCGAGTTGCCCTTGCGGGAGCGCATCATCCGCGCCTGCCACGAAGTGGAACGTCCGCTGTTCTTCTCGACGGCGATCATGGTATTCGCTTTCATTCCGCTGTTCACCATGCAGGGACCGGAAGGACAAATTTTCGGGCCGATGGCCGACACCTACGCTTTCGCTTTGGCCGGCGGTCTGCTGCTGGCTCTGACGGTGGCGCCGGTGCTGTGTTTTCTGTTTTTCAAAAACTTGAGGCCGTCTCAGGACAATTGGCTGGTGCGGCGAATGAAGCGGAGCTATCTGCGGCAACTGGAACGCTGTCTGAATCACCGCCTCGTGACTCTGTCGCTGTTCGGCACGCTGACGGCCTGCACGATTCTTCTGCTGCCTCTCTTGGGCCGCGAGTTCATGCCGGAGTTAGAAGAGGGCAATTTGTACATTCGCGGCACTTTCCCCGTCAACGCCTCGCTGGAGGAGGTCGCCGACAAAACGCGGCGGCGCGGGCAAATCATCCGCTCCTATTCGGAGGTCGCTCTGGTTGCCTCGCAGGTGGGCCGGCCCGACGACGGCACCGATCCGACCGGATTCTTCAACGCCGAATTTTCCATCCCGCTGCGGCCGAACAAGGAATGGCCCGCCATGATGGAGCGCGTCCGTTGGCTCCGCTGGCTGGGACCGCGCCGCGCAGCAAACCGGAATTGATCGCCGCCATGAACCGGCAGATGCACCGCGAACTGATCGGCGTCGATTGGAACTTCTCGCAGTACATCCGCGACAACGTCATGGAATCGCTGTCCGGCGTCAAGGGCGACAATTCCGTCAAGATCATCGGTCCCGATCTCGACGAGCTGGAGAAATTGGCCGACCGCATCAAGGCGGTGCTCGACACCGTGCCGGGCTTGGAGAACGTGGCGGTGTTTCGCATCAAGGGCCAACCGAACCTGGAATTTACCGTCGATCGGTCGCGCGTGCAAATTCTGGAACGTCCGCGTGGCCGACGTGGAGAACGCCATCGCCATCGCCGTCGGCGGCCAAGCGGTCACGCGGATGGTTGAGGGCGAAAAAACCTTCGACATCGCTCTGCGCTGGCCGGAGCGTCTACGCGGCAACGAACAAGCGATCCTCGACATCCCCATTGAAGTGAACAACAACACGGTGACGCCGGGCTACGTCCCCGGCACGCCGCAAACGCCGGTGACAGGTCCGAGCATCGGCGTCAATCCCCTCGGCACGAACGTCCCCATGCCGTCCTTGTGGGGCAATGTTTTCGGCGCCGCCGTCAACAACATCACCAGCGTACCGCGTCTGCGTCTGGGACAATTGGTCACGCCGGTCAACGAGTTCGGCGTGCCCGATCGAAACGGCAAGTACCTGCGTTCGGGCGCTTCGACGATTTACCGCGAGCAAGGCAAGCGTTTCATCGCCGTCAAGTTCAGCGTGCGCGGCCGCGATCTGGCCGGCGGCGTCGCCGAGGCGCAGGAGAAGACGGCCCATCTGTTTCACGGCGCCTACCATGCCGAGTGGAGCGGCGAATTTCAGGAAATGCTGGAGGCGGAGCATCGTTTGTTGTTCATCGTCCCCATATCATTGGCGGCGATTTTCGTATTGCTGTACCTGGCCTTCCACGATCTGACCGATGCGCTGTTGGTGTTTTCCAACGTGGTGGCGCTGTGCCTGGGCGGCGTGTGGGCACTGCTGTTGACGGGCACCAATTTCAGCATCTCGGCGGCGGTCGGCTTCATTTCGATTTTCGGCGTGGCCATCATGGATGGCCTGCTGTTGGTATCGTACTTCAATCACCTCCGCGCCGAGGGACTGCCGCTGCGCGAGGCCATCATGCAGGGGGCGGAGAAGCGCGTGCGGCCGGTGATGATGACGGCGTTGACGGCCATTTTTGGCCTGTTGCCGGCGGCGCTCTCGACGCGCATCGGTGCGCAAACGCAGCGGCCGTTGGCCATCGTTGTCGTCGGCGGCATGGTGACGACGTTGTTTTTGACGCGATATTTGATGCCGGTGCTGTACAGTTTCTACGGCCACCGCGAGCCGCGTTCCGGCGGCGGCAGCCTGGCGCACTGACGAACCCGTTTAGCCGCGACCCGAAGGGGAGCGCGTTTCCAATCGCGCTCCCTTCGGGTCGCGGCTAAACGAAGGAGGAACCCGCACATGAAGATCCTGTACTGCCACGGTCGGGACGGCAGCCCCAACGGCCGCAAGGCTGCGGCTCTGCGCGACGCCGACCATGAAGTGATCGCTCCGCTTTTGCCCCGCGATGATTTCGACAAGGCGGTGCGCTTGGCCCGGCAAGCGCTGACCGCCAATCATTTCGATGTCCTCGTCGGTTCCAGCCACGGCGGCGCCGCGACCATGTGCATCGCTTCGGCGTCGCCGGCTCCGCTGGTGCTACTGGCTCCCGCCTGGAAACGCTGCGGCGTCGAGCCGGTCGTCCGTTCCGATACGCGCATCCTGCACGGCATCAAGGACGATACCGTGCCGCTGGCCGACAGCATCGAACTGGAAGGAAAAAACCATCTACCCGCGGAGAATCTTATACCCGTCAACGACGATCACCGCCTCGCCTCGCCCTTGGCCCTGAAAATGCTGCTGCGCACCATCGTCCTTGCGTCGGGCTTTCCGATGGCCGCGAAGAAGCCGCGACACAGCCAGATCAAGGTGATTCGACCCTACAAGTGGGAGGGCGTCTGGGTATTCGACGATCCGGCCGTGGGGCTGGACAAAGAAGCGCTCGTCGCCGGCATGCCGGAGTTGATCGAGATTGCCACCGCCCAAGCCGGTATCCGCCAGCCGGAGAAAGGCTTCGTCGCCCTATTCAGCAAAGATCCTTTTCCGACGGCGCAAGTGTGCCTGGAGCGTGTGCGCGAAGAGTCCGGCGGCAATGTTTATTGTTGGCCCGAAGTCGGCCGCGAGGGTTGGTTGTGTCCGGCCCTGTTTCGCTATTTCGATCGCGCGCCCGAGCGTTTGTATGTCGAGGTGAGAGCTAGGGAGACGGCGTAAACGCACCGGAGAAGCAATATAAATAACTTTTAAGATAAAAAATATCTAAGCCGTCACGCCTTGACGGCTGGCGCGTTTACGTCGGGCGTCCTATCGCCCCTGGGCGGAATGCTTTCGCGCTGGCGTTTAACACCCGAACCGGGAGCATCGCCCAGGGACTCTATCCTAACGGCATTCGCCCTCACCCTATTCAGGGTGGGCAAGAAGCGTTGTTTAACTTTCAAATCCTTTACCCTTGATACGGACGGCGAGGAGGCGAGTGATGCACGTTCTGAATGCGGGAAAGTCGTCCGAATACTTTGATTCCCTTGTTGACGAACGCGAAGAGAGCGCCGTCAGTGTCCTTCACGGAGCTTGGCTGGAACACTCGTCGTCATTGGGGCGTTTGGACCACCTGGAGCCAACGTCGCCGCTCGATATGCTCGTCTTGTACCAAGCAGCCGCCGCGACATTCCGCAATTGGACTCCTGGCTCGTTCCCTCCTGAAGCGCTTTTCTCAGGACGGTCGGGTAATTAACGAGGACCAAGCGCGGCAGAGACTGCTGGCCGTCGCGGATCAAGAGTTGGCTGCCCTGGCGACTCGGTTCGCCAATCGGGTGATTGCCTTGTCCGCACAGGCGGCGGCCGAGCAAGATCTCAACTACTATGTCGAACTGTTTCTCCACTGCCTAGCGGATAAACGAGTAATCGAGGGCATCGTGAACGGTTCGATAAGCAGGCACTCCAAACAACTCTCCGATCCCGATTTCTGGTGAAAGCGAAGTGGTGAAGAGAAGAAGGTTTCAAAGGGAAAAAGACGAAAGGGACGAGGTATTAAATATCCTTCCACAACTCCGCGTCTTGTCGCTTGCCGGGACGTTCCTTCTTCTTTCGCCGCTTCGCCGTTGTCTCCTCGACCGACGGCGCCTCCATTTCCTCAAGCGGCGTCTGCTCCTCGCGCTGCCGGCGGCGTAGGTGCAGCTGAATTGGCACATCGTTGAAGTGCAATTGATCGCGGATCGTTTTGACGAGATAGCGCTGATAGGTATTATCGAGCAATTCCGGGCCGTTGGTGAAGAGGACGACGGTGGGCGGATTGCTGCCGGCCTGTGTGGCGTAGTAGATTTTCGGCCGGCGATTTTGTCGCATGGGCGGCGGCGCGGCTTCGATGGCTTGACGCAGCACGCGGTTGAGATCGCCGGTGCCGACGCGAGCGCTGGCCTGCTTGTGCAAATGCTGCGCGAGGTTCAGCACCGTATGCACGTTCTTGCCGGACTTGGCCGTGACGAAAGCGATGGGCACGAAATCGAGACTCGGAAACGTCGCGCGAATGTAATGGCCCATCTTGCTCGTCGGCATCGGCGTCATCAGATCCCACTTGTTGACCACGAAGATAGCCGGCTTGTGTTGCTGCAGAATGTACTCCGCCAACTGTTTGTCCACTTTGCTGACGCGCCCCTGCGGATCGAAGAACAGCAGCACCACGTCGGCGCGGCGGATGGAGCGCTCGGCACGGGCCAGGCTGTAAAATTCGATGTCGTTTTGCAGGCTCTTCTTTTTGCGCACGCCGGCGGTGTCGATGGCCAAAAACGTCAGGCCGTCGCGCTCGAAGCGGACATCGATGCTGTCGCGCGTTGTGCCGGGAACCTCGCTGACAATGACGCGCTCGCTGTCGGCCAAGCTGTTAATAAACGTGCTTTTGCCGGTGTTGCGTCGGCCGACGATGGCCAACTTCAAGGCCACGTCCTTCGGCGCCTCCTCCAGCGCTTCGGCGGACGGCAGCTGTTCCTGAATGAGCCGCAATAGCTCGGCGCGATGGCGATTCTGCTGAGCGCTGACGCAGACGACTTTGCCGAAACCGAGTTTGTAAAACTCGGCGGCTTGCGGATCGAGAGTTTCCGTATCGCATTTGTTGGCCACGCACACGATCGGCTTATGGAGATGCCGTAGCCGCCGGGCGACTTCTTCATCCAGACCCAGAATGCCGGATCGACCATCGACGACGAAGAGAATGACGTGAGCTTGATCGAGAGCTAGGGCGATCTGCCGTTCGATGTGTTCGGTAAGATTGTCCACGTCGGCGACGCCGATGCCGCCGGTGTCCACCAGTTCGACGTGGCGTGCTCCGAGCGGCAGCAGTGTGGAAACACGATCGCGCGTGACGCCCGCGGTCGGATCGACGATGGCGATGCGCCGTCCGGCCAGCCAGTTAAACAGCGACGATTTGCCCACGTTGGGCCGGCCAACGATGGCCACCACGGGTACAGTCACGACTCGCTCCGATCATTCCGCCCAGTAGTTCAAACTGTCATTGTCTCAGGTGGCAAGCGTTTCGCCAATCCCGACGACGCTTACCGGATGAGCATGCTTGGCAAATCGGCGAACCGGCAGCGTTAGCTGCCGGGTAGAGGCTCCCACCCGGCAGCGTTAGCTGCCGGTTCGCCAAGAAAGGCTCTTTCATCTGCCTTCGCCGACGCGGCCATCGAGATGCAGATGATTGAGATAGTGCAGAAAGTCGCGCTCGAACGCCGCCAACGGTTGCCCCGTCAAGTCGTGGAAGGCTGTCAAAGGATCACTGCCGCGTTTCAACTGACTCACGTAGGCATCGAGAGCCGGCGTGCCCAGCACTTTACGATCGAAGGTAAGATAAAAAGCCAACGCCCAAGAAGCGAGATAATAGCGATCCGATACAAGCTTATCGCCATCGTGAGCCACCTGGAACTGTTTGCCGCCGGCGCGGAGCAGATCGGTCAACGGCAGCAAGTCGTTCTTGCCCAGCGCCTGCCGCACCGCCTCCAAGCGTTCCTTATCGGCGTGGCCGATGCGCAGCTCGCCGACCTCGAAAACGGCCGTCTCGAAGATTTGCGCCAGCCCTTCGTTGAGCCAGCGCGGCAGTTCGCCATCGTCCGGCGGATAGACGAAATTCAGCAAATAGGCGTGAAAGGCTTCGTGAAACAAACGCTGAAACAGACGCCGGCGCGAGCGGGCCAAGGTCTCCTGATTGCGCGTTTCGGCCTCTCGAATGAGACGGCGCTGCTCGGCCAGCACCGCTTTCAAGTCGGTGGGAATGTCGCCCTTGTAAACCTTGCGCAGCTCGGCTTCGCAGTCGTTGGCCTTGGCGCGCAGCTTGGCGTGTTCGGCCTGGATGCGCTCTCGTTCCTGCGCTGATGCGCCGCCAATCGAAGGCGCAGACGATTTGATTTTTGTCGGGATCGAAGAAGGCGGGGTTGAGCAAGTTGCGTCCCTGGCCGCGCACCAGCGCCTGATAGTCGGCCTGCGATTGCGGCAGCAGAATGGTGGTGGGCCGACCCTTGCGCGCGGCGGCAGGCAGCGGACGTAAGCGGCGTACACCTGTTCGAGTTGACCGGCCGCCACCAGCACGACGCGCCGCGGAGCGTTGGATTGCAGCTCGAAATAGCTGGAGCGATAGGCGAGCGCCCTCGTCTTGGCATCGCCGCGCCACGCCGTCTCGTGCAGCTCGATTTTGTCCGCGCCGGGGATGGCGAGCTGGTCGGACTGCAGCGCCTGCAAAGGATCGGGCAGACGGCGATGCTCTTCTTGTAGAGCGGTGAAGCGCCGCCGCAGCGTCTTCTGCTCATCGTTGGGCAGCATCTCGACGCGCGCGATCTCATCGTTGGGCAGATCGATGCGATAGAACACAGTGGGCCGGCCGGGATTGCGGACGATACACCACATGCGCACTTCGCGGCCATCGCGTTGGAGGACCAAACCGCGATAGGAGTCCCCCCTTTTACGATACACAATGTCGTATTTCCAATCGTCGCCGCCGAGCGGACTATCGGCGCCCAGCAGCGGGAGGATGCCGGCAAACGATAGGCACAAGAGCAGGCAGGCGGACCAGCAGCGCTTCATGGCAACCTCCGTTTATTCCGCGCGGCGCAGTTCGACGATGATGCCGCCGAGCTTCAACAGACGGTGCATGCCGGAGAACCACATCTCGCGTTCCCAGTGCAGCCCGCATTCGCCGCACACCTGCCGTAGCTCCATTCGATTATACGTTCGACAGTGCCACAAGCGGCTGCACAGGGCGCCGGTGAGCGTGTCCTCGGTGGACAAGAGCAGCAATTTGCCGCCCATTTGCAGCGTGCGAGCCAGTTCGCGCAGTCCGGGCAGTGGATCGGGCAGATGCTCCAGCACCCAGCCGCACACGATGGCATCGAAGGAAGCATTGGCGTAAGGCAGGCGCGTCAGATCGGCCACGGCCTGACTGACGCGCGCGCTGTCCAGCCGATTACGGGCGCGTCGCAGCATGCGCGGCGATAGATCGAAGCTGGTGATAAAAGCGTCGGCGTCGGCGTGGCGCAGCAGGAAGCGCGAATAGCGTCCATTGCCGCAGGCGGCGTCGAGAATGCGTTTGCAGCCGCGCACGTCGAAGGCGCCGGGACGAATCAGCCGACCGGCCAGCGCCTCATGGCCGGTTAGCAAACCCGTGACGGACGTGAGCGCGCCGGGCAGACCGTCGTAGTGATTCTGAATGAAACGCCGATAGGCGTCGAACGAACGGCGACGCGGCTCGGCGGATTCCAGAGCGCCGCGCAGACTCATGCGGGGGGAAGTCATAGCAGAGTTTCCAACATCATGTTCTCGTTTAGCCGCGACCCGCAGGGGAGCGCGCTGGACAAAGCGCGCTCCCCGGCGGGTCGCGGCTAAACGAATCAGAAAAACACGCGGCGATGATAGACGGCCCATTCGAGGACCAACAGCGTCAGCGCGGCCAAGGCGATCCATTTCCACATATCGTAAGTCTGGCGGCGCGACGGGCCGGCCGCCAACCGCTGCTCGCCGATCTTCACGGCGTCGCGCGGCTGAATGTTGCTCTCGTCGGCGTCGAGCAGGTTGACGGCGAAGGGGCGCTGTCCACCGGGCCACGTCGCCTCATAGACGCCGACGCGGTCGGTGTTTTTGTAGGAAAAAACGCTGTCCGTGGTTTGCTCGCTCACCGTCTGGCGCTTCCGGTCGGGATCGATCACGTCGATGGCTTTGACGGCGGCATCGGGCCGCAGCGTCTTGATCTGGCCCGGCTGCACATTGTCTTCGGCCGCGGCATCGGCGACATTGCCGAGCGTATATAGGACATTTCGCAGAAACACCGGGAAGCTCAATTTGAGGTTCCACGTCGTCGTCCATCGGCCCTCGCCATCGACGAGCGGGAAGGCCAGCACGACATCCTGAAAGGCACGGCGCGGCAGCACGAACAGCACCGCCGTCTCGCGGTCGGTCTCCAGCAAGCGCGGTGTGCGCGGCGGCACACCCACCGCCTTGAGATCGAAGCGAAATGCCCCACTGAAAGCGATTTCATCCAATGCCGTCAAATGACGCATGAGCGGATGATTGCTAGTGGGATTGCGAATTTGCGTATCTTTTAAGGGCGGCATGGCGGCGCGTTTCCAAGGCGGCGGCACGGCATCGATAAAGAAGGTATTGGCCAACGGCATGTCCTCCTCTTTCTCCGGGGCACAGCGATCGAAGAGGACGAGATCGTAATTGCCGTTGCGGGCAGGTCCGCGATACTCGGCGTCTTTGCCCAAGTCGCCGGGTGATAAGTAGGAGACATCGGCCACCTTTTTCGTCGCTTCCAAGTCGAAGAAATCGCGCAGGATGTCGTTGCCGGGCGTGACGATTAGCACGCGCGCCCTGCGAACGACGCCGAGGACGAGCCAGGCTTCGTCATCGAGAGGAAATTGATCGCGGACCTCGCGCAGCCGAGCATGAACGACGACGTTGGCGCTGTCTTCCACGCCGCCCAGCGCGAAAACGGCCACGCCTTCGCCGGGAACATCGTCTCCCGGATCTTCCTCGTTCCACCCGGCAGCTGACGCTGCCGGTTCGCCGGCGGGACGATACTTGCGTCCGGGCAGCGCCACCGTCTGATCGAGCAAATGGAAATCTTCCTTGCCCGGCACACGCCATTCAACTTCGATTTGGACCGTCGCCGACTCGGCGCGGAAGTTCAGCAGCCGCGCGAACACCTGCACGTTGCCGGCGTCCTTCTCATCGCGGACGGCATTGAGCGTTACCAGACCGATATTGTCCACATTTTCCGCATCGGGTTTGCCGAGACGATGATAATTCAGATCGAGATTGCCGGCGGCGAAGGCGGATACGTCGGGAAATCGGCCGTCGGAGAACAAGTGTACCTCGGCAGCGATGCCCTCGGCGGCGACGTAGGTGCGCGCCTGCGCCGGATCTTCGTTGGCCGGCCGCACGGCGACATCATCGGTCGAGCGCAGCGGATTGGCCAGACTATCGGCGAGTTGCGAGCGCCTCATCGATGCGTGTCGGCCGCTGCGTCTGCACGATCTTATCCACCGCCGCGCGCAGCAGGCTGCGTTCGCTGGTGTACGGCTGCAAGATCGATGCCCGCGAATTGAAGGCGATGACCATGCCCATGTCGCCCTCGGCATGCGCATCGATCTCGCGCCGCGCTTCCTCCTTGGCCGCTTCCAGCCGGCTCTTGCCGACATCGGCGACGGCCATGCTCGCCGAATTGTCGATCAGCAAAATGTAGTGCTTGCCGGCGCTGGTGTTGCCGTGGACCTGCAACGACAGCACCGAGTAGATGAGCAGCAGCACGATCAGTAGTTGCACCAACAGCAACACATTGTCGCGCAGCCACTGAAACAGACTATTGACGTGCAGATCCTCGATGCTCTTGCGCCACAGAAACGTGCTGGGCACTTGCAATGGCGTGCGTTTGAGCTTGAGGAAATACAGCAGAACGAGCAAGAGCGGCACAAGCAAGAGAGCCGCGCCGGTCCACCACGGCGTCGCCAGGTGGTAGGTGACGCCGAAGTGGTCCTTGAGCCAGCCGTTGAGGGCCGATTCGCGTCCGAACAGGTGCAATGCCAGGAAGACGGCGCCCGGCAGGGCCAACAGCAGCAGGACGATCAGCGCCGCGGGGAACCATAAACTCGATAGACCGAGACCGCGCCGGTAGAATCGGGCCATGTACTTTGTCCCCTTCGGCGGACGCCTAACCCTGAAGTGTTGGTCTTGCGTCATCGGGAGCACCCGCGGGCGGTTCGCCTTCCCGCGACGGTGCGCGGCGCTTGATGAGCGTGACTTCGTTGCCGGCTTGGTTGTAAATGACTTCGTCCATGATCGTTCGCATGAGAATAACACCGCGTCCGCCGGCGCGCTCGGCGTCGGACGGCCAGCGGCCAGCTTGGCGACATCGAAACCCGGTCCTTGATCGCGGATCACGAACACCGCTTCCTGCCGCGAGATGCGGGCGACGACGTGGAGGAGCCGATCCCGATACGGCTCCTCGAAGCGCCGTTGTTGAGCCAGCGCCTCATGGGCCTGGCGCTCGCACGGACCCAGAGCCGCGCCGACTTCCAGGTTGCCGTGATAACAGGCGTTGGTCAGCGCTTCCTCCAGGGCCACGCCGACGCGCAGCCGCTCGCTTTCGTCGGCGAGCGGCAGACAGCGGAGCATCTGTTGCAACATATTGACCAGCGCTTTGATTTGCTCCAGGTCGTTGCCCAGATCGAAGACCAGTTCGCTCCTCTCCAGGTAGTGCATCAAATGCGAATGACCGCGATCCGCCAGCGAACCGAGCAAGATGCGCTCGACGGTCGGCACCAGATCATCGGCGAGCTTGCGTTTGGGAACGTAGCTGGCCGCCCCTTGCCGCAGCGCCTGCGAAGCGATGTCTTCGCTGCCCTGAGCCGTCATCAGCACGACCGGCACGAAGGGATAGTCGCTCTTGACGGCGGCAACCAGTTCCAAACCATCCATGACCGGCATCTGCAAATCGGTCAGCACGAGATCCGGCAATCGTCCGCTGATCTGCTGGACGGCGTCTTGACCGTCGGCGGCGTAGTGGACGGTGCAATCGAAGTGTTTCTCCAGCAGGGCGCCGGCCAAACGGCGGTCGGTCGGCGAATCATCGACCACAAGCAAATTCAGCACGATAACCTCCTCGACGGATCGGAGAAGTTCGGTAAAAGTCGTTAGTCCTCCTCGTCCAGCCTGTAGCGTTTGGCCATGTCCTCGTCTTCGTCGGCTGCGTTGTCGTCGCTGGGCGGCCCGCCGAGCAATCCCGCTTTCTCCAGCAGACTTTGCGCGAACAACGAACTGCTTCGAGGCTTGGCGGCGTCGCGGTCGCCGTAGACGACCTGAAAGCGCGCACCGCCGATGGTCAGAACGCAGCCGGGCGGCAGAGCGCACGTCGTACAGCGGTCGCCATCGACACGGATGCCATTGTGGCTGCCGAGGTCGCGCACCGACCATTGACCGCCGGCATAGTCCAGCTGGCAATGCTGGCCGGAAACGGTCGCCGACGGCAGGACAATATCGCAACCGGGCTTACGGCCGACGATCAGCCGCGTCTTGCGCAGCGGAATCGCATCGCCGCCGCCGCACGGCACCAAGCGTCCCAGCGCCGCTTCGCCGCCGCCGGACGACGGCGAAACCGCTCGGACGGAGGATTCCACGGGCTTACGGCATATCGGCTGGAGAGGTGCCTCGCCCCAGCCTGCCGGAGTCGCCGGCCCACGCAACTTCGTTCCGATCGCCGGCGGCGTGTAGACGATGGTGTAGCGATAGGCGGCCAACGACAGCACGTCGTTGGGCATCAGCCGTTGGTTCGAGCAGATGTTGCCGTTGACGCGCGTGCCGTTGCTGCTGCCCAAATCGCGGACGAACCAAAAGCCGTCCACGAATTCCAACTCGCAATGGCGACCCGAAACGGTGCCGAAGGAGAGCTGAATATCGCAATAATTGTGGCGGCCGACCAGCAGCTTAGGCTTGTTCAGCGCGATGGGCGGCCCTCCACCGCAGGGCACCAGTTGACCCAGCATCGGTGTTCGTCCTCACTAAGGCGGCACGGGCGGGCGACGCCGGAGCCTCGCCCCCTTCGCAACGCTCCTGTCGCATCACCGTACATTATCCTACGCCGCCAGCTCAGCAGATAGCGGAAAATGTTTTTTTCCTCCCGCGCGGCCGTGCCGCCGCGCCGGCCCATTGCAAAACGCTTGCGAACGGCTAACACATCTCCAGGGATTCCTGCGGATCAAGGGCTGGCAGATGAATCGGAGGCGCTGATGAGGGTCTACGAAATCCGCGATCGTTTCGGGCTGGATGCTCTGACGCTGACCGAACGGCCCCAGCCGCAGCCGGGGCCGCAGCAAGTGCTGGTGCGCATCAAGGCGGCATCGCTGAATTATCGCGATCTGCTGGTCGTCAAAGGCCAATACAATCCGAAAATGCCGCTGCCGCGCATTCCGCTGTCCGACGCGGCCGGTGAAGTGGCGGCTATCGGTCCCGGCGTCGCGCGCGTCAAGACGGGTCAGCGCGTCGCCGCTATTTTCATGCAAAAATGGCTGTCCGGCGAGGTGGACGAAAGCAAGGCCAAGTCGGCGCTGGGCGGCGCCATCGACGGTCTGCTCGCCGAGTACGCCGTGCTGCACGAAGACGGCTTGGTGCCCGTGCCGGAGCATTTGAGTTTCGAGGAAGCGGCGACGTTGCCCTGCGCCGCCGTCACCGCTTGGCACGGCCTCGTCAGTGAGGGCCGCATCAAACCCGGCGATACGGTTCTCGTGCAGGGCACCGGCGGCGTCTCGCTGTTCGCCTTGCAGTTCGCCCGCCTCGCCGGAGCGCGGGTCATCATCACGTCGAGCAACAACGAAAAACTACAACGGGCGCGTCCGCTCGGTGCCGCCGAATGTATTAACTACAAAGAAACTCCCGAATGGGGAGAAAAAGTCCGTGAGTTGACGGGTGGACGCGGCGTCGATCATGTCGTCGAGGTCGGCGGCGCCGGCACGCTCGGCCAATCGCTGCGCCGTGCGCATGGGTGGGCAGATTAGCCTCATCGGCGTGCTGTCCGGGCCGGGGCAGGCCAATCCCATGCCCATCCTTATGAAGAATGTCCGCGTGCAAGGTATTTTCGTCGGTTCGCGCGAGATGTTCGAGGCGATGAATCGCGCCATTGCCGCCAACCAATTACGGCCCATTATCGACCGTGTTTTCTCCTTCGCTGAGGCCGTGCAAGCGTTCCGCCACATGGAGAGTGCCGCCCACTTCGGCAAAATTTGCCTTCGCATGGGCGAATTGTAGGGTGGGTCGAGGAACGAGACCCACCACGCTCCTCGGTGGGTCTCGTTCCTCGACCCACCCTACAATTACAACTGGCAAGCAATAGTACGCGACTATGAAAGTCAAGCAACAACCGGACGATTTCCAGGTCGAGGAAATCACCGCGCTTTCGCCGTCGGAGGGCGCGTTCGCGCTGTACCGTATGCAAAAGCGCGGTTGGTCCACGCCGGATGCTCTGGCGGCGCTGCGCCGCCGTTGGCGCGTGGAGCCGCGACGCATTTCCTACGGCGGCCTGAAAGATCGCCATGCCGCCACGGTGCAATATCTGACCGTCTTCCACGGTCCGCGCCGCAATCTGCGCCATCACGACATCAGCGTGCAATATCTCGGTCAGGTCGCCGCGCCCTACACGTCGCGCGACATCCAGGCCAATCGATTTCGTCTCACATTGCGCGATCTACCGCCGGATGCGCGCCTGGCGATCGAAGCGCGTCTGGCCGCTCTGGTGCGCGACGGCGTGGCGAATTATTTCGACGATCAGCGTTTCGGCTCCGTCGCCGGGGAAGGCGGCGAGTTCGTGGCGCGTCTGCTGGTGCAGGGACGTTTCGAGGACGCGCTGCGTTTGGCTCTGGCCGCTCCTTATGAATACGACCGCGCCGCCCAGAAGGAGGAGAAGCGTCTGTTGGCCGCGCACTGGGGCGATTGGTCGCGGCTCAAGGACGTGCTGCCGCGCGGCCACGCGCGCAGTTTAATTGATTATCTGCGCGTCCATCCTGACGATTTCCGCGGCGCCGTGGCCCGTCTGCGGCCGGAGTTGCGCGGCCTGTATCTGTCGGCGTACCAGAGTCATCTGTGGAACCGCATGCTCGCTGCCTGGCTGGGCAGCCATTTGCGGCCGGAACAACGGCATCCGGTGACGCTGCGTCTGGGTGTCGTGCCTTTCCATCACAATCTGAACGCCGAGCAGCAGAGCGAACTCGCCGCGTTGCAGCTGCCGTTGCCGTCGGCGCGGCTGAAACTCGACGACGCCGATCCGCGCGGCGAATTGGTGCGCGCGGTGCTGGCGGAGGAGGGGCTAGAATTGCGGCAAATGCAGATAAAAGGCATCCGCGAGATATTCTTTTCGCGCGGCGAACGCGCCGCCCTGTGCCTGCCGCGCGAACTGACGCACGAATTTGCAGCCGACGACAAGCAGCGCGGCCGCGACAAGCTGATACTCGCTTTTGAACTACCGCGCGGCAGCTATGCGACGCTGCTTGTCAAAGCAATTACCGACTCTTGAACTAGGCATCCTCCAAGACAACGGCCAATTCTTTGGCGGCGCGCTTCCACAGCTTGCGGACCGCCTCCGCCGAACAGTTCAGCCGCTCGCCGACCTGGAAAAAAGTCAGTTCCTCCTCCGTGTGCAGCAGGAGAGCCTGCCGGTAATGATCCGGCAGCTGCCGCAGGGCGTGCTCCAGCGTCTCGGTCTGCTCACCCCCCTGTGCCAGTCCACGGAGCGAGTCCGCCTGCCCGTGAGAGCGATCGGGCAACTGGTTGAAGGCAGCCTCGGTCAGGCGAACTTCGCACTTGATGCTGCGC
This sequence comes from uncultured Planctomycetota bacterium, assembly GCA_963835245.1. Taxonomy (GTDB): domain Bacteria; phylum Planctomycetota; class Planctomycetia; order Gemmatales; family Gemmataceae; genus JAJPHU01. The sequence continues at coordinate 1,080,773 of CAWIEZ010000004.1, read as the reverse complement.
ATGGCGGTGCGGATGTGTCGGCGGCATTGGTTGGCCAAGTTGTTGAGCAAGATCTGCCGCAGCCAGGCGAGCAAATCCGTCTCCGACTTGCCCTGGAAGCTGGCAAAGTCTCGCCACGCCTCGATTAAGGTCTCCTGCACCACATCCGCCGGGTCCATACGGGCCTGTAAGACCGTTCCGAACTCCTGCTTAGCCACCACCAAGAGGTAGGGATAGCACGCGCCGTACAAGCGATCGAGTGCCGCACGGCTTCCCGCGCGAGCCTCCGCAATCCCCTGCTGGCGGCACGCGGCTTTTCCCGGTGCTACCGCTTCCTTCGACATGCTCCTTGCCTCCTTCAGCGCGGCGGCGAAGCGATAGGTCTATTCATCCACGACGCCGGTGCCGGCTGCTGCGAAGGTGAACGAAGAGTGAGCCGAGGCGGCCGATACACGAATATCACTGACAAGGCATTGACAATATAAACGAAAAAATCGGCCTTGCAATGATATTCCGAAGAAATCGCGTCCGCTTGAGCGGAGAAAAGGTGCCTAGGATAGTAGGAGGCGATCGAGGACGCCCAACCTCACCACGGATGCCCTGCGGAAGGAGATTCCTCCTAGACGACGGCGCCGGTTTAGCTCCTCTACCGCCCCTCTCTCGTTCATTGGAACTCAACAAGGGTCCGGCGCATTGGGGCGGCGGGCCATGAGGTGTTTTGCGCGCTGAGACAGGGTATCTCAGGCACGATCCACTCACACCGTCCGTGAAGGAGAAATCGTCATGAATTGCAACAGCCGTTTCAACTCCGTCAAGCCGATGCTCGAACAACTTGAGGAACGCGCTCTGCCGTCGTTCATGTACCCTACCAACACCGCCGTCCAGCAACTGGCGCAACCACTGAACCTCGCCGTCACGGACATGCAAAATGCGGCGGCGGATTTGAAGGCGCAGTATCACACGATTGTCAGTTTCGGGGAGGAGACTACATCGAGTCCTAATTTCACCACCGACCTGCCCATCGCGGAAACGGCTTATGGGAAAGCCGTGGCCGATTATCAGCGGATCGTGTCGGATCGGCAAGCCATCACGCTAGGCTCCAGCGCGGCCGTGACCTTCATCAACGCCGTCGCTCTCTCCGAACTCCAGGCGGGCGACTTTACCGACTATATCGTCCTGCATTTCGGTTCGCTCTTCGGCATCCCCAACCCCACGAACCCCCTCACGAACCCCGTGAACCAAGCCAACAACATCTTCAACGACTCGACGCTTCAGAGCGACGTCAACACGGATTTCAGCCCTGTATCGCCTCTCTACACCCATTCGACGATCGCGGAGGAAGTCGCCCTCTGAGGCGTCCGCAGACCCGTACAACCGAGCATTCACGGGAATGCAGAGAGCGGTTTTGCCGCCCCCTTCGTCCCGCGAAAAGATCAACCGCCAAGACGCCGAGAACGCCAAGAAAGACAGAGACAAAAACACAAAAAGAGAAGAGAAGATAGCCATTCGGCTATCCTCTCTTCTCTTTAGTTTTTCTTGGCATTCTTGGCGTCTTGGCGGTTTATTGGTCAGGCACTCTTCTTATCGGCGCTCGCCATCTTCTCGAACAGCGGCACCTCGCCGCGAACGACGCTGTCCGTCACCACGTACTTCGACTTCGCTTCGATGTCGGGCAACTCGAATTGAATGTCGAGCATGATCTCCTCGACGATGCTGCGCAGACCGCGTGCCCCAGTGTCGCGCTCCTTGGCCTTGCGCGATCTCTTTCAAGGCGCTGGAATCGAACTCCAACTCCGCGCCTTCCATCTCGAAGAGCTTCTGATACTGCCGCACCAGAGCGTTCTTCGGCTCGGTGAGAATGCGGATGAGCGTTTCCTCGTCGAGCGGATCGAGCGGGGCCAACACCGGCAGACGGCCAATGAATTCGGGGATCATGCCGAACTCGATCAGATCGTCGCTGGTCACTTTCGACAGCATCTCGCCCAAGTTCGTTTCGCGCGCCTCCGGATTGCTGCCGAAGCCGATGGTTTTGCGGCCAATGCGGCGAGCGATGACGTTATCGAGTCCGACGAAGGTGCCGCCGCAGATGAACAAGATATTCGAGGTGTCCACCTGGATGTATTGCTGTTCGGGATGTTTGCGTCCGCCCTGCGGCGGCACGTTGCTGATGGTGCCTTCGAGCATCTTCAAGAGCGCCTGCTGCACGCCCTCGCCGGATACGTCGCGGGTGATGCTGACGTTCTGATGCGTCTTGGCGATCTTGTCCACTTCGTCGATGTAGATGATGCCGCGCTGCGCCGCTTCGATGTCGAAGTCGGCGGAGTGCAGCAGTTTCAGCAACAGGTTTTCCACATCTTCGCCGACGTAGCCGGCCTCGGTCAGCGTGGTGGCGTCGCCGATGGCGAACGGCACATCGAGGATCTTGGCTAACGTGCGGGCCAACAGCGTTTTGCCGCTGCCGGTCGGACCGATGAGCAGAATGTTGCTCTTGTCCACTTCCACGTCGCCGTGGCCCTGATCGCCGAGGCTGAGACGCTTGTAGTGATTATGCACGGCCACGGACAGCACCTTTTTGGCGCGCTGTTGGCCAATGACGTACTGATCGAGTTTTTCCTTGATGTTGCGCGGCGTGGGAATGTGGGTGAACAGCGCTTTGGAGCCGCCGCGGCGGCGTTTCTCTTGATCGATAATGGATTGGCACAGCTCGATGCACTCGCCGCAGATGTACACGTCGCCCGGCCCCTCGACCAGAGGGCCGACGTCGCGGTAACTTTTCCGGCAGAAGGAACAGTAGGCGTTGCGATTACGCCCCGTGTTCCCAGTGGGACGTTTGCCGCTCCCACTTGTGCCCGAGTCTTTGGTCGGCATGCGGTCTCCTTTTCGTCGGCCCCACCTGGCAAGAGGTCGGGAATACTGGACAGCAACCAGGACGTTCCACTTACGGGGTCAGCGCGAGGTATCTAGGAAAAGGAAGTCGTTTGTCGTGGTGGCGCTGGGTTCCGTTGAAGTGGCTGCCTCACTACATGGGTTCAGAGTGTTTCTCGATCCGAATTTTACGGGGCGGCGGAAAGATCCGCAAGGACTTTCGCCGCGATCATGGGGGACGAATGCCCGTGTCGGGGTCGTTGGGCCGCTGGATGCCGGTTTGCGGCGGCGGTTTATCCGGCGTGGGCGGCGCTGCGGGCACACCCATTGTTTGGCGCAGCCGCGCGCTGAGCAAGGCCCGCAGACGCTCAAATTCTTCGGCACTGATCGTCCCCGCCTCGTACAATGAGCGAAAATGGGCCAGTTGGGCACTGGGCGACAAGTCCTCCTCGGCCTCGCGCTGCCGTCGCCAACGACTGACCAGCGCGACAATAACAGCGGCTACGAGCAGCGCGGCGACGAGACATAGGCTCGTCACCAGCAGTTGCCTCGTTGGCGCATCGGCCAGCGCAAGGAAGGAAAAGCTCATCGCCGCAACAGCCGCCATGCCCGCCTCGCCGCACGGTTCCACCGAGCCGCTTCCGCAAAGTCGCGGCTCGCTCGTGCTCTCTATTATCAGCGCCCCGCTCAAGAGCGGTGTTAAAATCCTCTCCGCGAGATGGCGAGTCGAGACGGGGTTGGATCGCTACAGGACGCACAAATGGGTTGACTTGGCCGGACTGCCTTTTTTGTTATGTCACGAATAAACGGGACGCGGCGAGCGAAGCCGCGTCCCGGCGAACCGGCAGCGTTAGCTGCCGGGTGGATTTTAGAACACCCGGCAGCTAACGCTGCCGGTTCGCCGGGACGCGACCCCGCTCGCCGTTGAATGAGAGAGCTTCATGTCACGCATCTTGGCACGCTTGGCGGCGTTCAACTTAGTGGTATTGCTGGCGACCTACGGCGTCGGCTGGCTGTCGTGGTGGCGCGGCAGCTTGGCCCGCGCCGACGATACCACTTACATGGTTCACTTCCTACTCGGCTTGAGCGCTGTGCTATTGACGTTGGCCGTCCACTGTCTGATCTTCATTTACTTTTTGGGCACCGGACGCTGGGTCAAGGAAGTGGCCTTGGCGTATCGTCTGCCCGATGCGCCGCTGCCGCGTTTAACGCGCAATTTGAAACGGCGCACCTTTCCGCTGGCGCTGTTGGCCATGCTGGTGCCGATCGCAACGGCGGCGGCCGGCGCCGCGGCGCAGCGCCGCGAATGGTCGTGGCTGATCCACGCCGCCTTGGCCATCGCCACCCTGCTCGTCAACGTCTGGGCACTTCGTCATCGAGTATCGCAATGTATCGATCAACGCCGCTGTCATCGACGAAGTGATGCACGAAGTCGATCGCCTCCGAGCTGAACACGGACTGCCGAGCAATGCCGAGGCGCTGCGACAGGAGCAGAGCTAACGCGCCGTCAGACGCCGAGCGCTTGCCGGAGTTGCCGTACTTGCTCCTGCAAGTCGGCCACCGTTTGCTTGAGGGCGGCGATGTCGTCGCGCACCGCGCTCAGCCCGTCTTGCAATTCGGACAACCGTTCGTCCGCGCGGGGCGGAGCCGCCGGCGATAGCGGGGCGCGGCGACTTCGTCAAGGGGTTCGGCGGCGAGGCGCGTGCGCAGTCGCTCCAACTCGTGCGGATCGTGAAAGCCGTGCGTTAGCACGGCGCCCCGCCGTTCCTCCGGCGTCAGATAAACGACCAGCTTGCGCTGCACCAAGGGACGCAGCTTGCCGCGCAGCACGTCGAGATCGTCGATTGGCTCCATACGACTGGCTCGACCGCGCAGTTCGCCCTCCGTCTGCGGACCGCGCAGCAGCAGTTCGCCGAGTACGGCCAACTCGACCTTATCGATTTGCCAAACCTCGTAAAGTTGGTGCTTCCAGCGGACGACGCGGCCGCCGGTGATTTTGACGGCCAAGCCCTTCTTCTGGCAGCGCGTCAGCGCCTCCTCGACTTCCTCATCGGTCAGGTTGAGGAGGGGATCGCGGTTGGATTTTTGATTGCAGCCGGTCGTCAGCGCGTTGAGACTGAGCGGATAGGTGTCTGGCGTGGTTTTGGCTTTTTCGACGAGAACGCCCAGCACGCGCCGCTCGCGCATATCGAGGATTGGCCAAGAACTGACCGCGTTCGGCGTTGCCGCTTCCATCTCGGATGACATGCTCCCTCCGTGGTAGATAACTTGCCTTCGGCGAATTCAGGTCGATTGATTCGGCTCATCAGTGCTTTTTTTCGCTTGCCATTCGAGAAACAACGCCGGCGTCAAGATGGAGATGCCGCGAAACGGGTGCAGTGCGAGCAAGTCTCGATCTCCCGTTATCAAGCAGGACGCCTGACCGCTTAGAGACAACTCAAGGAACATGTTATCTTTCGGATCGCGGCATTCCGTCACGACCTCCGTTACTATCACCCGTTGGGCTTCCTGCGCCAAAGATGCCAGAAAATCCTCGCGCACTTCAACCTTCAGGTATTTATCGAACTTCGGGCGGCGCAGCACTTCTTCGAGTTCAACGATCGTCGCTGCGGAAATTAGCACGCGGCCGCGTGCCATGACCAAGTCGAACACCTGCCGAGGCACGGAATGAGGGAGCAGTACAGCGCTGATAACAACGCTGGTATCGATTACCGCTCGGAGATCATTCATCTTTTAATATCGACTCCAGGATCTCCGGAGTTAACCCGCGCGCTGCGCCGCGGCGCCGATCTCATTCATGACCTCCTTGAGCGGCTTAGCCGGACGGGTGAGCAGTTCGTGCAGACGAAGAGCGAGGAGAAGTTGGATTCTCTGCTTTTCTTCGGCGGATGCTTGCGAGAACGCGCGAGCCGTGTCTGCATCCACTTCGACAGAGATTGTTGATGTCGCCATGACGAGCCTCGTGATAAGATCGTTCTCCTCTTCATCTTATTCAGGCGGTGCCGCATGACAATTAACTCTTCAGAAACTCCCCCCGATGTCGTTTATACGTCTCAATGCCCGGCTGCCCATAGGGATTGATCCCCATTAGCCGCCCCTCCACGACCGTCGCCAGCATCAGCATTTGCATCAGCTGCCCCATCGTGTGTTCCGACAGTGCCGGCAATACCAGATCTGCCGTCGGCCGGGCCGTCTCGTGATACGCCTGATTGACGGCGCCCAGCGTGGCGTTGAGAATGTCTGGCAACCCTTTGCGATTGTACTGGTTCAACTCGTCCTCGTTGTGATCGGCCATTTGCACGAGAATCGGCACGGCTTTGGAGTTCTTGACGATGAGATTATTGATGAGCCGATCGCGCGGCCCTTCCTGATGTTGCTGGCCGCGAACGTGCAGATCGCGCGTGCCCACCATCGTCAGCGGCGTCGGGCCGCGTCCCTGCTTGCCTAGACTCGACGCCAACAGCTGATCGTACCATTGGCCCAACGCTTCCAGCTTCTTCGACCACACCGACAGCACGCGCAACGGCTTGTGACACTCCTCCGTCATCAAATAATTAATGCCGGCGAATTGCAGCACGGGATTGCGCTCGAACGGCTCTTCGAGAAAGCGCTTGGTCATGGCGGCGGCGCCGAGTAGCAGCGCACGCGCGTCCAGCCCCATGACGACGGCGGGCAGCAGGCCGGCGGCGCTGAAAGACAGCGAAGCGCGATCCCACGTTATCCGGCACGCTCAGCAAATTCGCTTCGTCGTGACCATACGCCTCGAACAGCTGGCGTAGTTTGCTCTCGCCGCCGCTGACGGCCGCGAACAACTCCGTCAACCACTCCGAGCGCAGACCGTAATACTCGGCGGCTTCGCGGCGGAAGACGCGCAGCGCGAGGGCCGGCTCCAGAGCGTCGCCGCTCTCGCCGACCACAACGACCGCCCAGCGCTCCTCGCGCCGCTCCGGATCGATACAGGTGATTTGCAGCAGATCAAGCAGGTTCTGCAAGGCGTCGTTATCGGCGTTGTCGCCCTCGAAATAGAGGCGCGGCACACCCAAGCGCGTCTCCGGCGGCAGTTCATTGTGATAACGGCTCAACAGCGCCTCGAAGAGGGCGCCGGTCCCAGCGTCGCGCCGCCGACGCCCAGAAAGACGACGCGATCAACCTGTTCGCGCAGCCGCGTCGCCAGGTTCAACACTCGGCCAAGATCGCTGGATTCGCCCTTACGGCGATAGGCATCGAGCGTGATCTGCGGCAGATCGATGAAGGCGGCGTCGAGCGGCTGCATCTCCGGCGGCACGTTGCGCATCTCGCGCTCGGCGGCCACCTGACTACGACACTGCATCAGCCGAGGTACGAGATCCTTGAGCCGATTGGGTGCCAGGAAATGGCGGGCGCGCAACTCGGCAGCTGCGCTCCACTCCTCGCCCACCGGCGCCAACAACGATTGATAGCTGTACGTGACGGCTTCGTCGGGAAGTTCCATAGCCATGTATGAACCTCATTCTCGTTCCCACGCTCCGCGTGGCAACGAGAACAATGAACCCTTTGCTTTTTCCGTACACTGAACACTGGAACTATACTTCCAAAGTTGGACGCGGTAAACTCAAGGCATGAGCATGCACGAATTGATGCGCGAGTTGCGCGAAGACAATGCCACGAAAATCGTTCTCGTGGTCGCCGATGGCCTGGGCGGTCTGCCCCTGGAGCCGGGCGGCAAAACCGAACTGGAGGCGGCCCATACGCCGAACCTCGACGCCTGCGTCCGCGACGGTGTCTGCGGCCTGAGCGTGCCCGTCCTACCGGGCATCACACCGGGCAGCGGGCCAGGACACCTCGGCCTGTTCGGCTACGATCCGCTGCAATACCGCATTGGCCGCGGCATTCTCGAAGCGCTGGGCATCCATTTCCAAGTCGGCCCGCGCGATGTCGCTACGCGCGGCAACTTTTGCACTCTCGATAAGAACGGACTCATCAGCGACCGCCGCGCCGGCCGGCCGACGACCGAACGCTGCGTCGCCATGTGTCAGCTGCTGCAAACCATCCGTGTGCCGGGTGTCGAGTTATTTGTCGAGCCGGTGCGCGAGCATCGTTTCGTCGTCGTTTTCCGCGGCGACGATCTCGGCGACGCCGTCAACGACACCGATCCACAGCAGACCGGCCACGCTCCGCTGGAGGCCAAAGGCACGGATGCGGCCGCGCGCAAAACAGCGGAGGCGGTCAATCGTTTCGTGGCCGAGGCCAATAAAAAACTCAAGGATCAAGCGCCGACCAACGGCGTGACCCTGCGCGGTTTCGCGCGCTATCCGAAAATTGACACCATGCGCGAAATTTACGGCCTGCGCGCCGCCGCCATCGCCGTCTATCCGATGTACAAAGGGTTGGCGCGCCTCGTCGGTATGGACGTACTCGACGCCGGCGCCACGCTCAACGATCAGGTCGAGACACTGAAACGGGTTTGGGGCCAATACGATTTCTTTTTCCTGCACTACAAGTACACCGACAGCACCGGCGAGGACGGCAATTTCGCCGCCAAGGTCGAGATGATCGAGCGTTTCGACGCCGAGATACCGAAGATTCGCGCCTGAACCCCGATGTGTTGATCGTCACCGGCGATCACAGCACGCCGAGCAAACTCAAGAGCCACAGTTGGCATCCGGTGCCGGTGTTGCTGACGGCCAGGTCGTGCCGCACGGATGCGGTAACGGAGTTTGGCGAGTCGCAATGTCTTCACGGCGGACTCGGTCAATTCCAGGCGATGTATCTGCTGCCGTTGGCGATGGCCCACGCCGGCCGGCTCGGCAAGTACGGGGCATGAGATGTCCGGCTTCCTTGAAGCGCTGCATTCGGGCCGCGTGCTGCTCATGGACGGCGCGATGGGCACGGAACTCCAGCGCGCCGGGGTCAGCGCCGACGAATGCCATGAATGGTGGAATCGAACGCATGCAGATCGGGTACGAGCGATTCATCAAGCCTACGCCGACGCGGGCGCTGAAATTCTGCTGACGAACACGTTTCAAGCCCATGCCGCTCATTTGGCTCGCTTCGGATTGGAAGATCGTCTTGAGGAGATAAACCATTGCGCCGTGCGCCTGGCTCGGAAGGCGGCCGGACGATTGGGCTTTGTTCTCGGCAGCATTGGCCCCATTTTCGATCCCATAAAGGAGATGGAATTTGCCGATTACAAAGCACTTGGCCGCGTATTGGCATCTTTGGAAGAAGCCGATGCTTTTCTGCTGGAGACGTGTTCCAGCCCCCGCGCTGACCGCTGTGAGCTACGCTTTCCACCGTGTCGCCGAGGTCGAGGCTCCATTGCTTCTCTCCTTGACCTATCGCCGCTCATCCGCTGGTGGGCTGCGGACGATCAGCGGCCACGCTCCAGAGACATTCGCTCGCCATGCGGAGCGTCACGGCGTCGCCGCTCTCGGCGTCAACTGCGGCCGCGACATCGACATGGACGACATTATCGAGATTATTTGTCGCTATCGTGGTGTCACGGATTTGCCGCTGTTCGCGCGGCCCAACGCCGGGACGCCCACGAAACAAGGCGCGTACTGGATCTATCCGCACACGCCGGAAGCGATGGCGGCGCGGCTGCCGGAATTGCTGGCAGCAGGTGTGAGCATGGTCGGCGGCTGCTGCGGCACGACGCCGGCACACATCGCGGCGTTTCGGGCGGTGATCGATGCCTGGAATAAGGCGGGCGGGCACCGCTAACCGCTCAACGCCCGCGCGGTTTCCGGGAATGCCGTTCCTCTGCTTCGGATGCTACTCCGCTTGGTCGCCGCGAAGGAAACGCAACACCTCGCCCGGATACGTTGCGCGCGTCACGGTGGTCGCCTTCCATTCTCCTTTGGAATTCTTCGTCAGTCGATCGAGTTGGACATCCACTTCGCCTTCCTCGCCGCAGCGCGGGCAGACCGCCGCCTTAACTACGAAACCCTCCGATTGGACCGGCTCGGCACACTGGAGCAGGCTCAGCACATCGCCATCCGCCACCGCGAACGGCCATGTCCTCGTCGGGCACCGCCACCGTGGCCAAACGTCGTTCGTTCTTCCAGGTGTTGCAACCGATACAGAACGGAGCCGCGGCCGCCGTCCGCATCATCGCCCAGGCCACCGCCGCCACGCCAATCACTTCCGCCAGCCAGTACAGGTAGGAGCCGACGTAACCGAGATTCATCCCCTTGTCGTTGTGCGCCGCCCGGTTGATGGTCACGCCTTCCTCGGCACTCAGGTCGAGGTACTTGACGAAGCTGATCCGTTTTTCCAGTTCACCGCGGTCAAAGGGCAGCGCCTTCGCCGCGTCATCGAGCGATCGCTGGTAATTGACGTAGTGCATGGTTCCCATCGCCATGATTCCGCTCAGCCCCGCGGCGATCCCGGCCAGTAGGGGGCTACGCAGCTTTCCGATCTTGATGAAGGTCATGCCGATGCCGCCAAGAGCCGCGCCGATGAGCAGAGGGAACAGCACCACCAGATAAAACCATTGCCCGATAAAGCTGGCGAGGAAGCCGACGAGTACGGCCGCCGCCAGACCACCGCCCAGAGTCAGAGCCAATCCCAGCGGCGGAAAGTTGCCGTCCGGAACGTAAGGCTCGGTCTGAAAGTGCGGCGGAGGCGGAGGAGGAGCCGCCTCGGGCGCGGCTTCCGGCATGGCCGCCGATGGGGTGGAATCCGGTTTCGGTTCGGAGGTAGTATCATCGTTCGACATGGCACTTGCTCCAGACTCTCAAGAGGGATGGTAACGAATGAAATTGCAGTTTATCTCGCCTGATCGGCGTCGTAAAGCAGTATTCTCGATCTCCCTGAGACTTTGGTCCACCCGGCAGCTAACGCAGCCGGTTCGCTGGGTCTGGCGAACCGGCTGCGTTAGCTGCCGGGTGGAAGCCGCACGTCAATCATCGTCAATTCGGCCGCCGCCCTTCTCGCGTTCCTCTTCGTCTTCCTCCTCGACGATGATGCTCGGCGTCTTCAGCAGCGGATCGTTCTCCACGCGCAAACCCTGCGTGTGTTCTTTGCCGTCCACGCTGAGAACAATGCGATACATGCCGGGCGGAGCCGGTGTTTGCGTGCGGCGACGGCCTCGTCCTTGCCCTTGTCCTTGGCCTTGCCCTCGATCCTGCCCCCGCGCCAGATCCCACGTCATACGATGCAATCCCGCCGTCATCTGTTCTTTCTTCACCGGCAGTTCGCGCACCGTCTGCCCGGCGTAATTGACGATCTTGAGCTGTACTTTTTCGGCCTTCTTGCACAGCGAATAGTAGATTTGCGCCCGGAAGGCGGATTTTCGCCGATGAAATTGTGGTTGCCGGCGCCGTAGGGCGTGCCGCGCGTTGGCTCGCGCCGCCAGCGCATCGCCGTCGCCGGACGATACAGCATCGCCGCCGCCTTGAGCGTCTCCGTCTTCATCTGCCGCAGCGGCGTCACGTCCAACACCCACAAACTACGGCCGTGCGTCGCCGCCACCATCTCGCCGTTTTCCGCATGCTGCGCCAACTCGTGAACCGCCACGGTCGGCAAATTATTGTTGATCTTCGTCCACACGCCGCCGCGATCGATTGACACCCAAACGCCGAACTCGGTGCCCAGGTACAGGACATTCTGATTCTCGATGTCTTCGCGCAGCACGCGCGTCGATCCCATCGGCAGATTGCCGCGCAGCGATTTCCAACTCTGCCCGAAATCCTCGCTGACGAACACATAGGGAGCGTCATCGTCGGAGCGATGGGCGTCGAAGACAACGTAGACGCGCCCGTCCGCGAAGCGCGACGGCTCAATGCTCGCCACCCAGCGCGGTCCCGGTAGACCAACTTTGTCGGCGACGTTGCTCCATTTGCCGCCGCCGTCGCGCGTCACCCACAGATAGCCGTCATCCGTGCCGGCGTACAAGACGTTGGCGCTGCGCGGCGACTCGGCCAGCGCGCTGGCCGTGCCGCGTTTGGTACGGCTGATCTCCGGCGAAATCACCTGCAAATCGTCGCCCTTTTTGACCGAGCGAAATACGAAATTGCCGCCGCAGTAGAAAATCCGCGAATTGTGGCTGGAGAGAAGGAACGGCGTATTCCAGTTGAAGCGATACGGCGGTTGGCCGCGCACGTTGCGCGGACCGATGGGCGCGAACTCGCCGGTGCGGACGTTGCGCCGTCCCATGTGGCCGTCCTGCGACTCGAAGTACACAACATCGGCGTCCTCGTCATCGACGCGGCACACGAAACCGTCGCCGCCGCTGACGATGATCCAATCCGCGTTGATCGGTCCCTGTCCGTCGAGCGTATGGCTCGGCCCGCCCCAGCTGCCGTTGTCCTGCAAGCCGCCGTAGGCACGGTACGGACGCCGTGAATCCAGGGCCACGTGATAAAATTGCCCGATCGCCATGTTGTTGAGATACTGCCAGCGCGCCATGCGATCGTAGGTCACGAAATAGCCGCCGTCGGTGCCCAGCAGCATGTGTCGGCCATCGCGCGGATCGATCCACAACGCATGCTGATCGGGGTGAAATTCACCGTTATCGGTCTTGAACGTCTTTCCGCCGTCGTCGGAGCGATATAATTGGATGCCGAGAACGTACACGTATTTATCGTCGCTGGGATCGACGCGGACTTGACTGAAATACATGGGCCGCGGATTGACGCTGTTGATGCGCGTCCACGACTCGCCGCCGTCGCTGGACTTATACAATCCGCCGTACTCGAAACTGTTCGGTCCCTGCTGATCCTGCACGTTCTCGCGTTGACCGCCGTACCAAAAACTATAAGGCCGCTTCGCGTTCGCCTGCCCTGTTGGACCGCGCCGCACTACCGTTACGGTCAACTCTTTGCTCTCTTTGCCGCGCAGCAGCTTGACCACAACCTTATCGCCGGCATTGTGAGCGCGGAACAAGCCGATGACCTGCTGGAAGGTTTTCACTTCCGTCTTATCGATTTTCTGAATGATGTCGCCGACCTGGAGTCCGGCGGCTTCCGACATGCCGCGCGGTAGGACGCGCTCGACGCGGACGCCATTGGACACGTCTTCGCCGCGGAAATCGACGGGCAAAAACTGCCCGCCGCCCCGTCCCGGCTGTTCCGGTCGCCGACCCAGTGTCACTTCGATGTCCAGCGTCTTCTTATCGCGCACAATCGACAGAGTGAGTTTTTCGCCGACTTTGTGCGTGCGGATCTGCTCGACCAGTTCCTCATACTTGGCGATGGGTTTCTTATCCACCGTTTTGAGGATGTCGCCGACTTTCAATCCTGCCTTGGCGGCGGGACCGTCCGGTGTGATTTGCGTCAGCTTCGCTCCGCCGGACGTGTTCTCGCCGGCCACGCCCAGGTAAACCGGACTCGGCGGCGTACCCATGCCGATTTTCGCGCAATCGATGATGGCATACACCACATTGGGATTCTTGCGCGAATAATCCAGTCCAATGCGGCCCAGTTCGCAAGTCGGCAGCCCCTTGGTCAGTTTGCGGAACGTCTTGCCGCCGTCGGTCGTCTTATAGATGGCGCCGCCCGGTCCCCATTTCTTAATGGGATCGTAAGCATCGTAGCCGTCTTGCAATGCCGGCTCGCCGCGATGACTGTCGAAACCGTCGCGCAGTCGCTCCCACGTCGCCACCAACAGCGTTTCCGGCTCCGCGGGGTGCATTCTCATTTCGATGACGCCCGTTTTGTCATCGACGGGTAAAATCTTCTCCCAATTCTTGCCGCCGTCGGTCGTCTTATATAATCCGCGTTCCTCATTGGGACCATATAATCGGCCCAGCACCCCCACATACACAATATCGGGATTCTTCGGATGCACGATGATGCGGCCAATCTGGAAGGACTTCTTCAGTCCCATGTTTTTCCACGTCTTGCCGCCGTCGGTCGATTTGTACACGCCGTCGCCGTAGGAGACGGAGTTGCGCGGATTGTGTTCGCCGCTGCCGACCCAGACGATGTCCTTGTTCGACGGCGCCACGCAGACATCGCCGATGGACACGGTGGCTTCGCGGTCGAACTGATGCTCGAAGGTGATACCGTTGTTGGTGGTTTTGAGCAGCCCGCCGGAAGCGGTGGCCACCCAATAGGTCGTCGGATCGGCCTCATAGACCGAGAAGGCGACGATGCGTCCACCCATCGATGCCGGGCCAATGCACCGCCACGTCAGCGCCCGCGTCCATTCGACGGGAATCGTCGCTTCGGTTCGTGTCGTCGTTGCCGGCATGCGGCGCAAGTCATCGAGTTTTTTCGTCAGAGCCTGGAGTTGCTTTTCGATGTCGGCGATTTGTTGCTCGCGGGAGACACTGTCTTCGGCGCGGGGACCGGACAGCCCGATCAGCAACAAAAACGACAACGCTAGGGTGGCTCGCAGGAGCCAAAAACACGGATGGATGCGCGAAATCACGGTTGTGCCCTCCTATTGATCACTCGCCGCCACGCCCTGCCTGCCTGGCGCGCCGAGGATGCTTCCTATGTCCGGGATTGGGTGTATGGATTGAGGATAACTTTTCTCGCGGGGAATGCCAGTAAATTCCGGCGGCGAACGACGAGAGTTTTCTTCGGAGCCGGAAGCGTCAGCGACGGCGAATCATCCGTCGCTGACGCTTCCGGCTCTGACATCACCGCTTGCGGACATAATATACCGGCAAGCCCAGCAAAACGATGGCCATTCCCGGCCACGTCGTCAGCGGTCGATACACCACCAGGACGGCGACGACGATCGACGCGCCGACGAGGTACAGTACCGGCACCACGGGATAGCCGAAGGCTCGGTAGGGCCGCTCCGCGTTCGGCCGGGTCACGCGCAGACGATAGACGGCGGCGATGGTCAGCACGTAGAACAACAGCGCCGCCGAGATGATGTAATCGAGCAAATCATTATACAGGTTGCCGTAAGTATTATCCTGGACATTATAGGTTCGCGGCAGCACGAGCAGCGCCGACCATGCTCCTTGCAAGATCAGACCCCAAGCCGGCACGCGCGCGGCGTTGAGCCGGCCGGCACGCGCGAAAAACAAACCATCGCGCGCCATCGCATAATAGGCGCGCGCGCCCGCCAGGATCAGCCCATTATTGCAGCCGAACGTCGAGATCATAATGGCCGCCGCCATCAACGGCTCCCCGGCGGTGGGAAAAATGCGCGCCAGCATGACCGTCGCCACGCGGCCGCTCTCCGCTTGCTGGATGTCCGCTAGCGGCAGCGTGACGAGGTAGGCCAGGTTCGCCAACAGATACAGCACGAGGACGGACGACGTGCCCAGAGCCAGCGACAGCGGCAAATTGCGGCGCGGCTGCCGTACCTCGCCGGCCGTGAAGGTCACGTTATTCCAGGCGTCCGAGGAGAACAGCGAACGTGTCTGCGATACGCACAGGGCCACGAACAATCCGAACGCCGTCGCCGCCGTCAACCCACCGCCTAGGTCGCTCAGCTTCCCACGCGCTGTCCATAAATCGCCGAAGTTCTCCTGCACCGCCGCGGTGTTCCAGCCCAGTATCAGACCCAAGCCGATCAGGCCCAGCAGCGCTCCCGTCTTGGCCACCGTGAAGAGATTCTGGACGATTTTTCCATACTGAAGACCGCAAATGTTTGTAATGGTCAACGCCACGATCATGAGAATGCCGGCGAGCTGGGCCGTGGACAACGACACGGCGTAGCCTGGTGTCAAATGGAAGGGACTTAACAGATACTTTTCTTCCGCGATGGTCGGCCAGAGGACGCCGGTGAAGCGCGCGAAGGCGACGGCCACCGCCGCGATGAAACCGGTCTGAATGACGAGAAACAGCGTCCAGCCGTAGAGAAAACCGCACAGCGGCGAAAAGGCTTCGCGCAGATACAAATACTGTCCGCCGGCGCGCGGCATCATGGCCGCCAATTCGCCGTAGGACAGAGCGGCGCTGATGGTCAGGGCGCCGGTGACGAGCCAGGCGACGAGCAGCCAACCGGGACTGCCCAGCTCGCGGGCCATCGTCGCCGGCACGATGAAAATGCCGGAGCCGATCATCGAACCGACTACGACCATCGTGGCGTCGAACAGACCCAGACCGCGATGAAATTCGCCGTCGAGTCCGGCGTCGCCCGTCGCTTCCTTGTGCGGCGCTGCCTTGTCCATGCTGGCCTTCCTCGCGGTTCTATCTTTTCGTTGACTCGGCGCGTGCCCCGAAACCGTCCCATTGTAGCTCAGCACAAGTGCTACGCAAGCGCAACCGCTTCGCTGGCGAACGGCCGGCTGAGGCCGACCGCTCGCCTCATCCTTACAGCATTGTAATTTCGGCGCGTGGACTGTAAAACCCTGACTCATAAAGCGACTTGTTAATGAATTGTTAGGTTCGAGGATGACATTGCGGATTTGTAAGTTGGGAGAGCCTATTCTTACCGAATCGTTATCCTCTCAGGCAAACTTAGCGAAAATGTAATCACAATAGATATAGCATCTTACGAGAATCCATCGTAAACTAAATCAGGTGAGATACGAATCAGGAGAGGCAATGAGCCTAAGCCATGATGGACGACGCAAGAGTGCATGAGCGCTTGAACCAACCGCGAGCTACCTACCCCCACACTCAGCCGTTCGCGGATGAGCCGACTTGTCCATCCTTATTCGTCCGGCGGAATGACAATCGACTCCTGAGACGATTTAAAGATTGGATTTATCGTTTGGCCATTTGAATGCGAACACCGCCTCAGCGTTGTTACGCGGGGCATCGTTCGTCGAATGATAGCGGGCCGCGTCGAAGCGCCGCGTTGTTCTCGGAAAAGAAAGGATCATCGGCATGTGGTTAATCAAGGCGTCGCTGCGTAACCCCTACATGGTGGCGACCATCGTTTTCATGATCCTCTTCCTGGGAGTGATCTCGCTCTTACGCATCCCAGTGGACATTCTGCCTGTCTTCAAATCGCCCGCCGTGCAAGTCATCACCTATTACCAAGGAATGCCCGCATCCTCCATCGAAAAAACCATCACCAACCGCATCGAACGCTGGTGCAACCAATCCCCTGGCGCTCAGCAGGTCGTCTCCAAGTCGGTGCCCGGTGTCAGCATTGTCCGCATCTATTTCCGCGATGACATCGATCCCAACGGCGCTTTGACCATGACGGGGCAGTTGGCGTTGGGTACGCTGCCGACCATGCCGCCCAATACGCTGCCGCCGGTCGTGCTGCCGTTCGATCCCACCGCCACCATGCCCCTCGGCGTCCTCACCGTCAGTAACCCCGGACTCGATGAAGCTCACGTCAAAGATGTCGGACGCATTTGGGTGCGCAACAAACTCGGTTCGGTTCCTGGCTGCGTGGCTCCGGTGGCCGTGGGCGGCAAAGACCGCACTATCCTCATTTATCTCAAGCCCGCCGAGATGGAGGCGCGTCACCTATCCGCCACGGACGTGGTTGCCGCCATCAAGAAGGGCAACCAGATGGTCACGCCCGGCATCGCCTACTTCGGCGACAATCAACTACTGCTCGACTCCAACATGATGGCCGATCACATCTCCGAGTTGATGGATCTGCCCATTCGCATGGAGTCGGGCAATAATGTATTCTTGCGCGACATCGGCGACATTCAAGATTCTTCGACGATTCAGACATCGCGTGTACGTATCTCCAGTGAGGAATCGCATTGGGAAGGGCACAATCAGGTCTACGTGCCCGTCTATCGCCAGCAAGGCGCGAGTTCCCTCGACGTGGCCAACGGCGTGCAAAAGGCGCTCAAAAGTATTGAGGAAGCGTGCCCGCCCGGCACCAAGCTGACCTTCGTCATGGATCAGACGATTTTCGTTCGTCAGGCCATTCACAGTCTGATTCAGGAGGGCATCGTCGGCGCCATTCTGGTGTCGATTATGATTTTGATCTTCTTGGGCAATTGGCGGATGACGCTGATTGCCAGCATATCGATTCCGCTGGCTCTGTTAGGCGCGATCATTGGTTTGTACGTCACCGGCAACACCATCAACGCCATGACGCTGGGCGGTTTGGCCTTGGCCATCGGCCCGCTGGTCGATGATGCCATCGTTGAATTGGAGAACAATCACCGCAATTACGGACTGGGTAAATCGCGTATTCGCGCGGCTCTCGATGGGTGCGCCGAAGTGATGATCCCGGTGTTGGTGGCGACGTTCACGACGAACATCGTGCTGGCGCCGGTGGCGTTGCAGCCGGGCATGGGCGGCTTTTTGTTCCGTCCCTTGGCCTTGGCCGTCGCCTTCGCCATGTTCAGTTCGTTCTTGCTGTCGCGTACTTTCGTGCCGATGATGTGCGCTAAGTTCCTGCCCGACGAACATCGCCGCGCCGCCGCGAAGACAGGGACAGCCGCGACGGCTCACGTCAACCATGTCGCCCACGGTCACGACGAACACGCCCCGACAACCTTCTTTGGCCGCGTTCACCATCGCATCGAAGCGTTCCTCGACGCCGCCACTCAAACCTATCAACAGTTGCTCCAGCGGGCGCTGCGGCACCGCTTCTTGGTACTCGGTTGCGTGCTGTTTCTCTTCGTCGGCTCGCTCTGTCTGACGCCGTGGATCGGACGCGAGTTCTTCCCCCAAGTGGACGCCGGACAAATTACCATCTACCTCCGCGCTCCCTCGAACATGCGCCTGGACGCCACCAGCAAACGAGTCGCCGAGTTCGAGCAGTTCGTCAAAGAAAACATTCCCGCTCACGAAACGGAGATGATCGTCAGCGAGATCGGACTCGATCCCGACTGGTCCGCCGCTTACACCGCCAACTCCGGACAACAAGACGCCGTCGTCCGCGTCCAACTCAAAGAAGACCGCACCAAGAGTTCCCAGGAATACGCGACTCTGCTGCGGCATCGCTTTGAAGAGAATAAGCAGTTCGCCGATTTGCGTGTCAGCTTTGACACCGGCGGCATGGTATCCACGGCGCTCAACAACGGTGCTTCGTCGCCCATCGACATCCAAGTGACCGGCGGTTCGCGTGAGCAAGGTTTGGCCTTGGCCACGCAAATCAAGAATCGCGTCTCCACCGTCAAGGGCGTTGTCGATGCCCGCGTCTTGCAGCGCTTGGATGCACCCTATCTGTTCATCAACGTCAAGCGGGAGAAGGCGGCGACGGCAGGTTTATCGCCGGCAGAGGTCATTCGTCAAGCGGTGGCGGCGATGAATTCGAGCATTTCCATCGACCGCAACTTTTGGATCGACGTGAAAAGCGGCAATCAGTATTTCGTCGCCGTTCAATATCCCGAATATCCCAACATGACGCTGAACGATCTGCTCAACATCGAGACCAGAGGTTCCAATCAGAGCTATCCGGTTAAGCTGTCGAGTTTGGCGGATTTTCGTCGTGACACCGGCGCGGTGGAGATCAATCACGACAGTTTGCAGCGTGTTTTCAACGTGCAGATGAATTTGGAGGGCCGCGACATCGGCCACGTCGCCAAGGACGTGCAGACGACTCTCAAAGGTCTGAAAGCTCCCGCCGGGATGCACTGGCAAACGGAAGGCTCCGCGGTCAAGCTCGTCAAGGACAAAACCAACGGCAAGGGCAAGCCCAGCGACGCCAAGAGCCTCAAGGCTCCCGGCAAGGCTCCGCTGGCCGAAGGCATGGCTTGGACGATGCGCGGCGAATACGAACGCATGAACGAATCGTTCATCAACTTGGCGATGGGACTGGCCGGCGCGTCCGTGTTGGTCTATCTGCTGCAAGTCGCTCTGTTTCGCTCGTGGGTTGGACCGTTCATCATCATGTTCACCGTGCCGCTCGGTCTGATCGGCGTCCTCGCCATGCTCTTTATCACCAAAACCTCGCTCAACGTGCAGTCGGAAATGGGCGTGATTTTCCTCGTCGGCATCGCCGTCAACAACGGCGTGTTGTTGGTGGAGTTCGCCAACAAGCAACGCAAGGCAGGACACAGCGTCAAGGACGCCATCGTGTCGGCGGCTGGTCTACGCTTCCGGCCGATCTTGATGACCTTCCTGGCGACGTTTTTGGATTTGATTCCGATGGCGATAGGTTTGGAGCGTGGCAGTGAGGCCAATGTGCCGTTGGCTCGTGCGGTGGTGGGTGGATTGCTGACTTCGACGTGTTTGACGTTCTTTGTCGTGCCCATCATGTACACGCTGCTCATCAAGGAAGGCGCCGACAACGAGGCGGAGATCGAAGCGGAGTTGGCCGACGAGCCGCTTCCGGCAGCGGCGGCCAAAGCCAAGACCGGCCACCACGCCTTGCCGGCCAGTCTCACCACGGCGGCGCAAACCGTGCGCCGCTCGTGATAAGTTTCCCTGTTTAGCCGCGACCCGAAGGGGAGCGCTGTCGCGCTCCCCTTCGGGTCGCGGCTAAACGGGGCGAATCACCGCGATTCCTTCTTATCCTTACTCTTGTCACCTTGTCATCTTCAAGCGAACGGCTGGCGAGATCGCCGCCGCGCCGCTATGCTGCATTGAGGCAGATGGGCGATGAGGCCCAAGGAACAAGAGGACTCTTGCGGTGGATGAACGTCGCGCACAACTGGAACAGATCGTCTCCGTATCGGCGCTCTTGGGCTATCTGAATTTCTCCGACGGCCGGCCCGATCCGCGCTGGCAGAAGCAGCTCAACGATGCTTACGCTTTCCTCGCCGAGCAGGGGGAGACCCCCTGGGAGGAAGCACTGTTTGCTTGGCTGTCGGCCCGCTTGCGCGAACTGCATGAAGGCGGCTCTGCCGCCTTCCGTGACGTGACGCAGGCCGAGGACGTTCTGGAGGCGGCGGAGGGCGCGGTAGCCGCCTACCGCCGTCATCACGCCGACTTGCTCGCTCACGTGGACGACCGCGAACTGTTCGGCCCTTTCTTTCTGGCGCGCGTCTTCGAGGCCGTGCTGGCACAATTGGCCGCGGGGGTTGATGAGGGCGATAAGACGGATGACCTTGTGGTCGCCCGCCTCAATGATTTCGTCGGTCATCGACCCATCGCTATCTTGGAAACGCGGCCGCAGGGCGAGCCGTATGCGCACGAACGCCATCGGCCGCTGCCGCTGTATCTCAAAGGGGCCGGCGTGGCCTACGGCCCTTATCACGACCTCATCGCCCGCGCCCTCGACATCCTCACGAATGTCGATCCCGCCTTGCGCGCCGAGGCGCAGTTCGATTTCGATCTGCTCGACGAATTGGCCGTCGATCTACGCGCCTACGATCACGGGCATCCGGTCAATCGCCGGCCCAATTACGTTTTCGGCGAATGGGATCCGCACCATCTGGACAACCAGGGACGTTTTCGCCGCTATGTCGTGCGCAAGATCACTCTCGACGCGCTGATGGAGCGCATCGAGACGCCGGGGCCGTTGCCGCGCGAGGAACTGCTATTGGAAGGCGCCGCCGTGCTGGCGGGAACGCTGCTCATGGCGACCGGCATCAGCGGTTATGGACCGGCGGCGCACGATTCCACGACCACGTTAGCCACGCTGCTGCCGCGCATCGTTCGCTATCGAGATGCGTTCTATGAACATTTGCTCAAGCGAGTGGAGGAGCCGCACGCGGCGCGGCTGCGCGACGAGTTGGCGACAACGCGGCAGGCGTTCGGCGGCGCTCGACAACATCTCAACGCTTATCTGGCGCGCCATCGCGCCATGCAGTTGCAGCAACGCTATCTGGCGCTGTTGTTCGCCGAGATGGGCTATCCCGAAGCCAGCCGAACCGAGGCGCGGCGCATCCCGGCCGTATCGGTGCGGCTGTTGAGCGAGATCCTCAGCCGTTTGACGAGCGGGCAGGTGGAGACGGATCAGGGCCGCTTGCGGGCGGCGGCGGAACGGCTGCCGGAGATCGAGGATCTGATGCAGCGCGGCATCGCCTGCGGCGCCTTCGTCGATCCGTGGAACATTCTCGGTTTTCAAGGGCTATATCCGCTGTCGCCGGCGCGCGAGGACAGCATCCGCGATCCACGCGTCGAGGAGTTGATTCAGGTCGTCGAGCAGATTTTCAATCTTTATGCTCGACTAATGAGCGAGGCGGCGGCGTGCGGCGACGGCGAATTGGTGCGGACGTTGACGGCCGGTCTACGGCGGCTGGCGGAGTGGTGGGATCGCTTCGCCGCCATCGAAGTCGGCGACGTGCGGCCGCTGCACGGCGGCGAAGCGTCGTCGTCGGCCGCCGGCGTGGCCAACGCTCTGGCCCGTTGGCACCAGCGCGGCGAGGCCAGTGCGGATCTCGCCTTCTGGCGCCAGCAATTGGAACATTTCCGCTCGCCCAAGGCGTTCGCGCTGGTCGTGGACACACTGTTGCGCAAAGCCGATTATCGCTCGGCGCTGGCGCTGTTGTGCAGCTGGCTCGGTCAGGCCGAGCAGGCGCCGTTGGAAGACAACGTCTGGTCGTTTCACACGCTGGCGCTGCGCTGGATGTTGGCGGTGGCCGCGCTCCCCTTCGGGTCGCGGCTAAACGAATCGCCGTTTAGCCGCGACCCGAAGGGGAGCGCGGACCAAACACAGCGCCGCGAGCTGATCGTCAAGTTCTTCGATTACCTGGAGGCCAATGCCGAAGATTATTGGCAAGTGCCGGAATTGGAACTGCCGGGTCCGTCGCCGATCGAGGATAGCGCGGACGACCTGTTCGGCGCCGCCTATGAGGATGTCACCTATCAGGACACCACCGGCGACGACGATGAAGGCGCGGTTGCCGACGGCGGACCGGTCGAGGAGTTCGATCTGGAGCGGGAGGGTGAGCGGCTGGAGAAACGGTTGCACTTTTTGTCCACGCTGGCGCGGCTGTGGCAGATCGCGGCGCGAACGATGGCGGAAGATGGTGCGCGCGGGCGGCGATTGGGGCCAGACAGCGGACGATTGGCTGCGGACGGCGCACGCCAATCGACAGCGCTTGCTGGCGCTGCTCGATGCGATCCACAAGCATCCGCTCCGCGAGCCGACCGGCGATTACGATTCGCTCGTCGAGTACGACCGCCGCCGGGAACTCAAAGAACATCTGCTCTTCACCACCATCAGCGCTTGCCTGGATACGTCGCTGGCCGTTAGTGCCTTGCGGGGAGCGCAACGGAGCCGCGACCGGGAGGGAGCGGAGGAAGCGGAGGCGACGGCGTGGGAGCCGTTCGCCATTCGGTTGGAGCAGGCGCTATTCGCCGGAGAGGCATCGGCGGCGCGAGCGGCGTTGCCGGTGTTTGTCGAGCGATTCCAGGGCGAGCCGCTGTTGTTCGCGCCGTTGGCCGAGGGCGGCAAGCCGCGCGACATTCTGCGCGTGCGCGTCGCCCAAACCGTTCTACGCGCGTTGTTGGCCAATCTGCCGCGTCTGGGTCTGCTGCGTGAAACCTACGATCTGCTGCGCATCGCTCGCGCCATGGAGCAAGCGCAGCCGATGCACGGCCGCGGCGTCACCGAGTTCAATCACTTCTTCCAGGCCGCCTACCAAGCCGTCGTCGAAAGCGTTGTCGAATCGGCGCCGACGTGGGGAGCGCCGCATAACGACGACGAAGAATTGGTCGCCGTTCTCGAACGTCTGACGGCGCCGTTTCTGACGCTGTGGATCGAACACAGCCGTTCGCTGCAATTGTCGGTGCTGGAGACGTTGACCGGCGAATCGGAGTGGCGGGCCGTGCAGACGTTCGTGAAGCGTTACGGCGGCGACTTGTTCCACGCGCGTTTTATGACGCTGGCCAATCTGCGCGGCATTCTTCATCGCGGCGTCGGAGCCTATCTCGACTATCTGCGCGACAATGCCGATCCGCTACATCCGGTGCGCCTGCTCGACGAACTGGACGGCGACATCCGCCGCGAGGACGCCGTTCGCCGCCTGGGCATCGTGCTGCAAGCGATCGTCGAGAACTACGAGGAATATAAGGACTACAACGCGACGACGACGCAATCCGACTACGGCGAGAATCTTCACATCCTGTTGGAGTTTCTGCGTCTGAAAGCGGCCTACGATCGGCATGCCTGGCAGTTCCGTCCTCTGGTGCTGGCCCATGAAGTGCTGGCCCGGCACGGCCGAACGCAGACTGCCGTGCTGTGGGAGCAATCGCTGACGCGCGTGACGCGCGACCTGGCCCATCGGCATCTGGAGCAGTTGGAACGTCTGGAGCGCGTCCGCGGCGTGCGTCTGAGTACCATCCGCGATCGCGTTCAGGAGCGTTTCATCAAGCCGCTGGCGCTGGACCGTTTGTGCGCCCTCATCGAGCCGGCTATGCGCGAGGCCGAGCAGTTTAGCCGTGAGCCGAAGGCGAGCGCAGCCGCGCTCACCTTCGGCTCACGGCTAAACAATCTGCGGCGCGAATTGCAGGCGTTCACGGCGACGCCAATCGGCGTGGGTCTCGACGTGCCCTATTGGTTGCGGCGATTAGAGATGGAAGTGCATCGCGTGCAAGCGGCGCGGACGACTATCGCCGTGTTGGCCGAGAACTTCTTCCGCGTGCCGCGCCGGCCATTGTCCTGGGACGAATTGCAGCGCCAACTCGGCGACTGGGATCGGCCTTCTCTGCCGCCCTAATCGCGCCGGCGCATAAGCCGCGGGCAATTTCACCGCCGCCAAAATCTCGGCAAAGACAGTGAATTTCCTACTCTCGCAAGAAAGTGCGGCAAACTTGCATTCGCTAAAATCGTGACCTAGGTTACTAATGTCCTCTGCTTTGGGGAGAAGGAGAGGACCTTGTGAGCCGCCGGCAGAGAGGGGATTGCCGGCGGCTCTTTTTTTGTCCCCACATCCAATGGATGCTCTTCGCTTCTGTCTGAGCCGGCTTCGAGCGAAGTACGGCTGGAAGAATGAGCCGGAACAGGTTAGATTGATGGCGGAGCGAGCGCGGCAGGATGGTGCGATGGAACTGCGATTCTGGAACGACCCGGAGACCGGACTTCCGCACATCTACGATCATGGCGTTACGCAAGAGGAAGTACAACAGGTGTTGAGCCGACCGGGAGAAGAATTTCCAGGCCGCGATCATTCACGGATTCGCCTTGGACAGACCCTTGCCGGCCGATACCTGCAAGTCGTGTACGTGCCGGATGTGGGCCGCACCAGCGCATTCGTGGTTACGGCATTTGAGATATCTTCCAAAGCCAAACGAGCCTTTCGGAGACGCCAGAGGAGGAAACGGCGATGAAACGGAGCAAGAAGCAAAAGCTGCCTGCCGGCTGGACCGAGGAGCGGATTGGCCAGCTGGCCGAATACTACGATAACCAGACCGAGGACGAGCAAGTTGCGGAACATGAAGCCGCGCTGCAGGCCGAGGGTCATACGGTCATGGTCGTTCCCACCGAATTGGTTCCTGAGATCCTAAAGCTTATCACGAAGAAACGAACTGCTTGACGCGGACGGAATGGCAGCGGAGGTGCGAACATGAATTGGCGAGGATCGAGAACTCATCGCGCCAGCACGCCGATTCCACCCAGGACGGCGACGCCGACCACGATCCACACGACATAATCGCCGACATGGCCGCTATGTAAAGTCCGCAATGCGGACAAAAGAGGTTTGCCCACCCGGCCAAGGCGGCGCAGCGGACTTGGCAGCCGATGGGCGAAGAGAGCCAACAGGGCGAACACCGCCGCGCCGCCAGCCGATGCCGCTCCCGCTAGGTAGCCGTGCGGCAACGGTTGATCGGGATCGGCGATGCGCGGCAGAGACGAGGCGGCGAACACCACCGACGAGTAAGCGGCCTGGTTTTGGAAGGCGTCGGCCGCTCGCCGCGCTTCCTTCGCCAAGGCCGGCCAAAGACCCGTTCCCAGAGCCAGCAACAATAACACGCCCACCGGCGCCAACATCACCAATGGAGTGCGCCGGTAGTCTTCTTCCGTCTCCTTCTCTTCGTGTTTGGGCGTGTGCGCCTCCTTGTTCTCGTCGTGACCCCAGCCGAGAAAGATCGAGGCACTGGCGCGGAGTACGGCTCCGCCCGTCAGCGCCGAGCAGAGAACGAAAACCGCCGAAATCCAGCGATGTCCCAATCGCTCCGCCGCATCCTCGATGAGCGCCTTGCCGGAGCAGGTGCCGAAGGGCGGCATCCCACTCAGCGCCAAACCGCCGACGGCGAAGAGAACGCCGACCGTGCCCAGAATCCGTCCGCGGCCGCGCAGACGGTTTTCGTCCACGCTGGCGAAGCGGTTCAGCAAAATGCCGGCGCACAGAAATAGTCCGCCTTTGACGAAGCCGTGCGCCAGCACGTACAGGCCGGCACCTGCCAGTCCATCGGCACTCAGACACGCTGCTCCGATCAGGAACAACCCCATGTGGCTGACCGTCGAGAAAGCGAGCAAGCGTTTGAGATGGCGCTGCCCGAAGCACAGGACGCCGCCGACAACCGCGCTGAGCGTGCCGGCGGCGAACAGTAGCGGACGCAATCGATCTTCGGAAGCGGACAGCACCTCGGCGAAGACGGTCCAATACACGCGCAGCACGGCATACAGACCCAGTTCGACCATGACGCCGGAGAAGAGGACGCAAACCGGAGCCGGCGCGACGGCGTGCGCGTCGGCCAGCCAGAAATGGAACGGCACCAGCGCCGCCTTGACGGCGAAACCGGAGCTAATCAGCACCCACGCCGCTATCACCAGGCCATCGGCGGAGTGTCCGTGCAATGCCGCGCCGATCTGCGCCAGATTCAGTGCCCCGGTTCGTCCGTAAAGTAGTGCGATGCCGGTCAGCACCAGAAACGAGCCGACGCTGTTAGAAACGGCGAAGTTGAACGCTCCCATCAGCGATTCTTCTTCCTCGATCTTGTGGGCCGTCAGGGCATAGGCTGCTACACTCATCAGCTCGAAGAACACGAACAGGTTGAAGAGATCGCCGGTCAGGGCGAAGCCGCTCAGAGCGCCGAGGAAGGTCAGCATCAAGGCGGGATAGAGGGCGCCGACCTCCTTGAAGTAGCGCCAGCTGTAGACGAAACCGGCCAACACGAGGACGGCGGCCAACAGCGCCAGCGTTGCGCCGAACGGATCGATGACGAAGGAGATGCCCAGCGCGATGCCGTGGCGCGGCGGCCAGCCGCCGAACCAATAGACGATAGGGCCGTGCAGCGAACGATCCAGCAGCAACGCACACAGCACGGCGACGGCTGCCGTGGCGGCGAGGGACAGCAGATCGATGGCGCGGCGAGGTAGATGCGGCGCCGTGGCCATCAACAGCGCGGCGACGGTCAAGGGCACGACAACCGGCAAGGGCGGCAATGCGTTAATGGTCAACCTCGCATGGGACGCAGATGATGGGGATCGAGGCTGCGGCGCCGCTTGTGGACTTGCGCCGCCAACGCCAACAGCAGCGCCATGACCGTGGCGCCAACCACGATGTCCGTCAGCGTCAACGCCTGCACCACCGGATCGACAGCGGGCGTGCCGGCCGGCACGTCGGCGAAGATCGGCGCACCCGCGCCGCGGCGATAACCAATCGATAACAACAACACATAGGTCGAGGACTGCACGACAGACAGACAGACGGTCAGATGAACAAGATGACGGCTAGTGATGATGCCGTACAGGCCGATGAGGAACAGCCAAGCCGCCACCGCGTAAGGCAGAAAACTCATCGAATTACCTTCCACGATAAAAAAGGGTTAATAAGTATTCGTTTAGCCGCGACCCGCAGGGGAGCACTGTCGCGCTCCCCTGCGGGTCGCGGCTAAACGGGGCGTTTTCTCTTGCGCGTCTCCTTGAGAAACTCATCGAACATCAAGATGAAACCGCCGGCTACTTCAAGCCCGACGGCGAAATTGATGACGGGGATGGTGCCGGCCGAAAACAGATCGCCGGTCTGACCCAGCGGCAATAGATTCTGCAAGAATGCGCCGCTGGCCAACAAAGTGCCCAAGCCGATCAGAGCGTAGGCGCCCGCACCCGTCGCCTCGGAAAAATCCATCAACAACTTCGGACTGACGCGGCGATACGGCCGATAGCCGATGGCCAAGAACACAATCAGGCAAGCACTACCGAGAATCGCCCCGCCCTGGAAGCCGCCGCCCGGCGTTAGGTGCGCATGGATGACGATGTAGAGTCCGAATAGATTCGCCGTGCCGGCGGCCGTCAGACCGAGCCAGCGCAGAGCGTCGCTACGCGGCGGCACCTTGCGATCGTCGGCGGCTTCTTTCGGATCTTCCTCGATTTCGCCGCGCTCTTCGCGCAGCAGCAGAGCCAAGCCGGTGACGGCCGCGAACAGGATGTACTCCTCGCCCAGCGTATCGAAGCCGCGATAATCGAAGTTGACGGCGCTGGCCATGTTCGTCAAATGCCGCTCGCTCACCGCCACGCTGTTGATGATGTCGCCATACGGACCTCGATAAGCGCCGAAATCCGGCAGACCGAGCATTCCCCATGACAGCAGAACGGCGAAGACCACGGCGGCGGCCAAAAAAACCATAATACGGATGCGTTCACTCATGCTTCGCCTCGCGCAGCTTGGCCAGTGTGACCAGAAGAATGAGCGGCAGCGCCGCCGTGCCGATGGCCAATTCCGAAAGGGCCACGTCGGGCGCCTGCAAGAACAGAAAGAGGATGCTCAGCAACAGACCATAGAGGGCGAAGGCGAGAACTTGGCGGAGCGGATCGCGCGTGAGGACGACGGCAGTGGCGCCGACCGCGACGAATAGAAAAGCCATCGTTTGTAATACGATCATGGACGATCTCCTTACTTCGTATTGTTGCTGTCGAGCCGGCCCTGCCGGCGCGTCCAGGCGGCGCGCGCCGTGGCATGGGTGAGGATCGGCCCGGTCGTCAAAAGCACCACGGCGACGAGAACGCCTTTGATTTTCGCCTGAGCATCCGAGTCGGCAATAAGCACGGCGGCGGCGAAGGCCAGCGGGCCGACCGTCGTAGCCGGCGCCAGATAGTGCAGCCGGTCGAACGGATTGCGCATGACCAGCACGCCCAGCGCGGACAACAACTCGACGAACACGCCGAGGCCGAGCAGCACGGCGACGACGATCTCGCGCACCATCATAACCAGCGCTCCAGAAAGTGGGCGTACACCAGCGTTCCCGGCACGGACAGGGCGGCGAGCGCCAGGGCCAAATCGAAAATAGAGGGCCGCCCTAGCCCCTGAGCGAGCGTGAGGATGAGCAGCGTCGTGATGGTCCCGGCCAATTCCACGGCAATCAAACGATCCATCGCCGCGCCGCGGAAAGCGACGATCGCGCACGGCAACAGCGCCGCCAAGAGAACGCCGGTTGCGATCAGCCAGACGTTCATATCGGCCACTCCCTGTCGCCCCCGCCGGGCGGCTGCGCGGAGGGCACAAGTTGATGCACCAACAATTGCTTGCCCTCCAGATCGACGGCGACGATGTAGCTATTGGGCGCTAGACAAGCGGCGGCAATCACCAGGGCGCGCCGCGCCGCCGATTCGCTGTCCTCGCCTCCCGGATCAAAAGGGATGGAACGAAAGACACCCTCGATTTTCTGCCGGCGAAGCAGTGACCGCGCCAAGGCAGCGGCGACGAGGGCGCAGTCGGCCAATACTCTAGCGGGGAGATGGCGAAAATGTCGCAGCCAGCGGAAGCGCGGTTGAAAGTGCAGATGTCCGGCGCGGCATGTCACGGTCGCGGCCAGCGCGGCGAGACCGGATACGACGAGGGCGGCGGCGATCTCCTGCCAATTCAGGCTCCCCGTCAATAACAGATACAACGGGATGAAGCCGAGCCACCAGCCGGCCCAGGAACGTAGAGAGCATAACATGCGCGTTCGATCCGCCGGGCGAAAAGAATAGGGGCGTTGCTCCCCTCATGGTGAGCAAAAGGCGTTCCACGATGGAGAGAATAGATAGAATGATAGGCGTCTGCGGCGCATGGGAGAAATGTCGTGATTTCGGTCGTTATTCCGGTGTTCAACGAGCGCGACAGCCTGCCGGCGCTGTACGCCGAGATCGCCGGAGCGGCGCGGACGGCACAACTCGATGCGGAAATTCTCTTCGTAGACGATGGCAGCACGGATGACTCGTGGCAAATCATCGCCGAATTGGCCCGCGCGCATGCGGAGGTCCACGGCATTCGCTTTCGCCGCAACTTCGGTAAGGCGGCGGCGCTGTCGGCCGGCTTCCGAGCGGCGCACGGCGACATCATCCTCACCCTCGACGCCGATCTGCAAGACGATCCCGCTGAGATTCCGCGCTTCCTCGCTCTCTTGAACGAGACGAAATCGGGCCTCCGTCTCGATGTCGTCAGCGGATGGAAGCGCGTGCGGCACGATCCCTGGCACAAAGTTTGGCCCAGCCGCGTTTTCAACTACATGGTCAGTTCCTTGACCGGCGTTTCTCTGCACGATCATAACTGCGGCATGAAGTGCTATCGCGCCGAGGTATTCCGCGAAGTGCGGCTGTACGGCGAGCTGCACCGTTTCATCCCGGTGTTGGCGGCGGCGCGCGGCTTCCGCGTCGGTGAGATGGAGATCAATCATCGGCCGCGCCGCTTCGGTCATTCCAAGTACGGCGTTCGTCGCTTTATGAAGGGCTTTCTCGATCTGCTAACGGTCAAATTTCTGACGGGATTCGGCCAGCGGCCGCAGCATTTGCTTGGCGGTTTCGGCTTGGTTTGCTTTCTGCTCGGCGGTCTCGGCTTGACGTATTTGGGCATCACCTGGATCATCCGCCTGTGGTATCCCGCCTTCGCCGATCCGTTGCATCAACGACCGCTGCTCATCTACGCCCTTGCCGCTCTGCTGCTCGGCGCAGATGATGTCCATTGGCTTCCTCGCCGAGTTGGTCACCGCCTACGTGGGCCGTGACGAGGACCGTTACAGCATCGCGGAGAAAACGACTCCTCGAAATCCATGAATTCTTCCATCGATTCCCCTCTCTCGTTGCGCCGGCAAGTGTATGCGCTACTAATCGTTGTGGCGGCGGCGATGGCCGTCGGCCGCATTCTCTCCGCCGAACTGGTTTACGAGCCGAGCCTATCGCAAAACTGGCCGAACGATCCCGGTCATCCGCGCCGTCCTTGGCCGGCGACGGCGCCGCGCGCCATGCCGACGTTCAGCTCCAACGACCGCTCGCGCTGGGCCGCCGTCCGCGCTTTGGTCGATGAGGGGACCTGGGTGATTGGCCGACGCGATAAACAGGCGGTGATCGCCAGCGTTCCCGCCGCCTTGGCGGCAGGCGATCCGCTGCAATTGGCCGTGCTGTGCGAAATCGGTTACGACCGTCGCATCAAAAGCGATCGCGGCATCATCTTCGAGGACGGCTGGCAGAGCGTGGACAAAATGCTCAATCCCGTCACGCTCGAATACTACTCGACGAAACCGCCTCTGTTGACCGTCCTCGTCGCCGGCGAATATGCCGTGCTGAAAAAGCTCTTCGGTTGGTCGCTCGATACCGACGGGTGCTTCGCCGTCGTCCGCGTTTGTCTGTTGACGTTCAACGTGCTGCCGTTCGTGGTTTATCTGTGGCTGCTGGCTCGGCTGGCGGAGCGCTTTGGCGCGACGGATTGGGGACGGCTATTCGTCGTGGCGGCGGCGTGCTTCGCCACGCTGATGACGCCGTTTCTCATCACGATCAACAATCACACGCTGGCGGCGTGCAGTGTGGTTGTCGCCATGTATGCGGCGGTGCGCATTCAATCCCACCCGGCAGCTGACGCTGCCGGTTCGCCGTGGCGATGGTTTGTCCTCGCCGGGTTCTTCACGGGGTTCACGTTCACCAACGAACTGCCGGCCGCCGCCTTCGCCGCCGGTCTGGGATTGCACCTGCTGGTGCGCTTTCCGCGACGGACGCTCGCCGCCTTCGTTCCCGCCGCACTGGCGCCCATTGTGATGCTGGGGCTGCTCAATTGGGTGGAGATGGGCGATCCCTTGGACATCGGCTACCGCAAATTCGGCACGGAGTGGTACGAATACGAAGGCAGCCATTGGCGGAACCTGCCCGATAAATCCAAGCGCGGCATCGATTGGGCGGAGAACACCGAGGACAAGGGCGCGTATGCCCTGAATCTTTTGCTGGGGCATCACGGTTGGTTTTCGTTGACGCCGATTTATCTGTTGGCGCTGGGCGGGATGGGGTTGGCGGTATGGTATCTGAGCGGGGGGCGTCAGCCCCCCGAGCGCTCACTCGGGGGGCTGACGCCCCCCGCTCAGGAGGCGCGACAATGGAGCGAGTTGGCCGTCTCCACCGCTTTGCTCTCCGCAGTCGTGATTGGATACTACATTTACAAAAGCGACAACTACGGCGGCTGGTCCAACGGGCCGCGCTGGCTGATGTGGCTGTCGCCGTTGTGGCTGTTGACGATGCTGCCGATCGCCGATCAGCTGGGACGGCGGCGCTGGGGACGAATCTTGTGCCTTGCCCTGCTGGCGCTGTCGGTGCTGTCGGCGCATTACGAAAACTGGAATCCCTGGCGGCATCCGTGGATCTATAATTGGATGGATAGCCGTGGATGGATACCTTACTGAGCGAGCAACCCGCCATGTCCGAGAATGATCCCGCCGATGAAGCCATTGCGCCGCCATCTCCCGATCTTCAGCCGCCTTCGGCGATCAACGGCGCGGCGACATCTCCTCCCGATCTGGGATTGCCGCAACGCTCTCTCATCCAAGAACGCCGTTGGCCGCATCCCAATTTCGGCTGGGCGCTGTTGTGGTGTTTGTTGCTCTGGATTGTCACCCAGGTGCCCGGTGCCGTCATTACCATCGTGATCGCAATGATTCTGCACTTGGTTGCGCCGGAACGGTTTCCCCTTGACATGAGCAAGTCTGCCGAACTTTACAAGTCGGATGCGATGAGCGTGGGCCTAGCAATAGGCCAATTCGTCACCGAGATACTCGTCGTCGGATTTTCCTGGCTGATTGTTCGGCTCGTCGTCGGAAGAGACTGGACGCGCCAGCTGGCCGTGCGTCGTCCCGGCCTGGCTCATACGCTACTGGTGCTGGCGAGTGTCCCCATACTGGCACTTTTTGGCAACGTCACTTACGAGTTGCTGCGCGCGTCGCGGCGGGTGCCGAGCATCTCTGACGCTAATCCGCTCAACTTGGTCTACTTCTGGGCGGCGGTCTTCGTGGTCCTCGGCGCCGCCCTGCTGGCCTCCTGGTTGCTGGCTGGCTTCGGTTGGACGCGAAGGTTAGCCGCACGGCCCGTTCGACCGGCAGACATCCTCGCCGCCGCAGTGGTCCTGCCGGCCCTGTTGCTGTGCATCCTTGTCGTCTACGAGGGGCTGCGCGGCGTTTTGCCGGCGCCGGGCTTGGAGAATGTGAAACTCGGCGGCATGGAAGAGATGGTGAAAATCTTCGACAAGTGGCCGTTGGGATTCGCCGTCTTGGTGATTGGGCTGGGGCCAGGCATCGGCGAGGAGTTGTGGTGCCGCGGCTTCCTAGGTCGCGGCCTGGTCGGCAGCCATGGCGCCGTCCTGGGCGTGCTGGCCAGTTCGTTCTTATTCGGATTCATTCACGGCGATCCGTGCCAGGGCGCGATGGCGATGGTCATGGGTTTATGGTTGCATTTCATTTACCTGAGTACGCGGTCCTTGTTGCTGCCGATGCTGCTGCACTTTCTCAATAACTCGCTTAGCGTGCTGGCCTCGCGCATTCCATCGTTGGAACTGCTGGACGCGAAACCGCAGGACATTCCGCTGTCGGTTTACGTCACGGGGCTGCTGCTGCTAGGAGGTGTGGCGTATGCTCTGTATCAGAGCCGGGCACGGCTGGCGGCGGCGACACCGGAGCAACTCCTTGTCTGGCGTCCGGCGTTTGAGGGCGTCGAATATCCACCGGACGGCTGTGGCGCGCGCGTGGTCCATCCTCCACTGTCACTGGCGGCGTTGGCGCTGGCCGGCGGCGGATTCGTGCTGTTCGTACTGGCGTGCGTGGCGTGGCTCCGGGGGTGACATACACCACCCGGCAGCTAACGCAGCCGGTTCGCCGGCGAACCGGCTGCGTTAGCTGCCAGGTAGGAACCGTCAATCCGCTCCGCCGGAAGTGCGGCCCATAGCGACATCGAACTCGCTGACCAGCGGCACCAGCATGGCCGCCACGGCGAAGCCGAAAGCGCCGGCGATCACCAAGAACGGAATGAGCGGGTCCGCCGACTCCTGCGAGCCGGGCTTGGCGACGAGAATGTTCATCACCGTGTACAGCACGGCCAACGGGCAGAACCAACTCGCCCACGTCAACGCACCCGACGGACGATCGCCGGACAGAACCCACCACAAACCGCCGACGCCGGCCACCAAAAAGAACACGAAACTGCCCCATTGATACTCGAAACGTCCGTTAATCAAAATCAGGGCGACGCAGACCAGCGTGCCCACGGACAGAAAGAAGATCGTACTCAACGTGTGGATGATGGCGGCTCGGCTGTTGGGCGTGCGCAGAGCGACGTGAATGCCCAGCAGCATGGCGAAGGCCAATAGCACCAGCCCCGCGCCGGCAATGCAGAGAAAAGAGGTCGCATTCATCGCCGCGCGCATTTCGGGATGACCGGCCGACGGCGTGGCCAGCAAACCGTAGACGGCATAGACGCCGGCCAACAAGCAGCGGCGGCAGCAGATATTCCTTGGTGTTGTAGGCGATGCCGCCGAGCTTGCCGAAGATAAATTCCTTGGCCGTCAGGTCCGTGACCAAGCAGCAGATCGAGCGCGCCGGTATCGCGTTCGGAAGTGATGGCCGTCACCGCCTGCGCCGCCACCAACAGCAGACTAAGCACAGCCGCCGGAATCAGACCGTAAGCGGCGGCGAACGGCAAGCGTTGATGCTGCACCAACAGCGGCGATAGGGCGTACCAACAGATGAAGGCCAAGACGACGAAATACGCCGTCTTGACCAAGCAGCGGACGCCGGCCGTAAGCGCGGGTGTAAATTTCGCGCCAGAGAATGGGGTTCGGTCCCACCCGGCGCAGCGCGCCGGGAGCGGCGTGAACGCTGGCCCGTGCTTTGGCGTCACCGGCCAATGTCCGTTCCTTGTCTTCGGCGTCTTCGGGTTGCTCGCGCTGCATGATCGGTTCGCCGCTGGGATTCCACACGCGCAGACGCAGCATTCCCCAGAGATTGAGCAGAGCGCTAATGCCGATCATGACGAACGTGAAGCCGTAAGCGGGAGACAAGCCTGCTTCGAGCAGAGCCGCCGGATCTTGCACCGTGCGCAGCGCCAGGAAAGGATCGAGCCATTCCTGCCAGCGCTGCACCTCCGCCGAGGTGAGACGCGGCGTCAGCGCCGGCAGCACGGCCAAGCCGCGCACCAGGCAGAGATAAAGCACCATAAATAGCACCGTCAGCGCCAGCGATTGAAAGGTGCGATCGCGCCACAGGGCGATGAGTCCGCCCAGCGAACCGGCGGCCAGCGATGTCGCCGCCACGATCAAGATGGCCTGCCAGACCTGGCGCGGATCGACGCCGCCCAAAAGCAGCAGCAGCATCAGCAGCGGAAAGGTCGCCGCCAAGAGCAGCGCGATCGGCAGCAGGCTGCCGAGCAGTTTGCCCAGTACGATCTCTTCGTTGCGCAGATCGGTGATGAGCAGCAAGAGGAAAGTACGGCGATCCTTCTCCTGGGCGACGGTGCTGGCGGCGGACAAGGCCGCGAAGAACAGAAACAGCGCCAACTCGACGACGGTGAGGATCTGAAACAGCAGTGGTCCCAAGCGTGCCGCTTCGCCCAGCGTTTCCGAGCCGCCACCAGCCGCCGCTGGCCAGCCAAGCCGTCACGCCGATGATCCACAGCGTTCCCAAATAGGCCGCCCGCGTCAAATAGTGGTTGCCGCGGCGCGGCACCGTCAGAAATTCACGATTGAAAATAGGTCCAAGCACAATTGTCCGTCCGTAGTCCGTGGTCCTTAGTCCGTAGTTAGTAGTACGAATTGCTCGCGGAAATGGATCGCCGATGATCCATCGTTTCGCGGCGATGTACCCTACCCGGCAGCTAACGCTGCCGGTTCGCCGGGCTGGGCGATGTACCCTACCCGGCAGCTAACGCTGCCGGTTCGCCGGGCTGGGCGATGTATCCTACCCGGCAGCTAACGCTGCCGGTTCGCCGGGCTGGGCGATGTATCCTACCCGGCAGCTAACGCTGCCGGTTCGCCGGGCTGGGCGAACCGGCAGCGTTAGCTGCCGGGTGGAAGCCGCCTGCGCTCCCCTGCGGCGCACGGCGAAACGGGGAACTTAGGACTCCTGAGCGGCGAGCGGTTTGCCGGCGTCGATGAAGAGCCAAGTGAGAGCGCCGAGAAACCACGACGCGGCCAATCCGGCGAAGATGATGCGCCAGCACATGCGCTGATCGAAGTCGGCGTGCAACCTCTCATGCACGTGTGGCAGCAGAGCGGGACTGAGGGCGGCGCCGAAGCCGCCGACCATGTTCATCAGACCCGACAAGACGCCGGCGCTGCGTCCGCCGACATCGGAGCAGACGGCCCAGATGATCGGCACGGTCAGATCGTTGACGAGAAAGCCCAGACAAAACAGCGTTTCCGCTTGCCAAACGGTGCGCGTGAAACCGATCGACAAGATGCACAGTCCGGCCAGCACATAGCCGGTAATGCCGATGATAGCGCGGCTCCAACGGCGGCTGCCTCCGCGGCGCAGCATTCGATCCGACCATCGACCGCCCAGCAAAGTACCGGCGGCGCCGCACAGAAACGGCGCGCCGGTCAGCCAGCCGGAATCGGCGTAGTCGATGCCGTGAACCTCCTGCCAGTATTTCGGCTGCCAGGTGGCGTAGAAATACCAGCCGAAGTTGATGAAGAAGGAAGCGGCGCACACCGCCCAGACGGTGAGGCTGCCGGCCAGGACGCGCCAGCCCGGCCAAGCATGGCCGGCGGACGACGAGGACGGCGAACCGTGGCGGATCAAGGCGCGTTCGGCTTCGTTGCAGCGCGGATCGTCCTCCGGTCGATCGCGGAAGCGGCGATAAAAGAAAAAACACCAGGCGAGGCCAACGACACCGAGCATCCAGAAGGCTTGCCGCCAACCCAGCACGACGGTAAGTCCGCTGAGGACGACCGGCGCGAACGCTCCGCCGAGGCGTGCGAACGTCCAGATCCAACCCAGGGCGGAGGCGCGTTCGTCACGGGGAAACCAGTCGCGGACCATGCGCGTTAAGTTGGGGAAGGCACCCGCTTCGCCCAGGCCGAACAGAAATCGGATCAGCAGCAGCGCCATCAGGCTGTCCAGCGCCAGGGAGAGGACGCGGCCGCCGACGTGCAGTCGATGGCCGCTGTCCAGCGCGAACGGCCAGACGCAGCCGGTCAGGGCGGTGAACAGCGACCAGCTTAGCACCATGCCGACCAGCGCCCGCCGCGAACCCCAGTGATCGCCCATCCAACCGCCCGGCATCTCCAACAACAGATAGCCCGAGAGTGAAAGCCGAGAAAATCAAGCCCATGTCGTTGTCGCTGAAGCCGAGATCGGCCTTCATGGACTCCTTGGCTTGCATGATGCAAATGCGGTCGAGGTAAGTCAGCAGCGCCAGGCTGCATGCGAAGCCCAGCACGCCGAAACGCACACGGCTGGAACGAAGCGACGCCGGCGGATTCGAGAGGGTGCCCATGCACCTATGGTAAGGGCGGCGGTCCGCCAGGGAAAGAAAAACTCGGCGCGAATGGGGCGAGCGGGGTCGCGTCAGCGCCCCGAGGGTTCGCTTACTCGAGGCGCTGACGCGACCCCGCTCGCCTCACAGAAAGAACGCGGCGAGCATCTCGTAAGCGTAATCTTCCAGAGTCAACGGCAGCGGGGCGCGCACCTCCCAATCGGGATTGAAGTCGGGCTGGAAAAGCACTTGATCGATGTCGGCGAGGATCGGACCCGGACCGAAGACGACGCCCAGCTCGTGATTGCGGTGTAGGCTGAGCAAATCGAAATTGCCGCTGCCGAGGTAGGCCCAGCAACCATCGATGAGGGCGGCTTTGGTGTGGACGCGGCCCGGATACAGATAGACGCGCACCCCGGCGGCCAACAGTCGATTGGCCGTCACCTTGTTGGTGTGATTGATCGATTGCGAATCGGAGCGGATGGTGAAGACGATGCGGACATCGACGCCGCGCCGTCGGGCATGGGCCAACTTGGTTATCACGCCGTTATCGGTCAAATACGGATTCTCCAGGTAGACGAAACAGCGAGCGTTGTCGATGGCGTGATACAGCGCGTGGCGCAGACTGTGATGCGTCGGCGAGTTCTCGACGAGACGCCCGGCGGCGTTGGCGGGCAGGACGGGATTTTCTGCCGGACATGTCGGAAGGCACGCCGGCTTGCCGCCCTGGTCGCGCCAGTAATCCTCGAACATGGTTTGCCATTCGCCGACGAGCGGCCCTTGCATCGTGAAGCGTGACATCGTGACGGACGAAAAAGGCGGTATGAGTGAAGTTGCGTCCGCCCGCCCAGGCGCATCGGCCATCGATTAAAACCAATTTGCGATGGTCGAAGTGTGCGTGAGGATTGCGCATGCGCACCAGTTCGACGCAGGGTTGATGAGCCAGCCAGCAAACGACGCGATTGACTTCGCCCGCCGTCTTGGGCTTGTCTCGGCGCGAGCGCGGACGAACCGGGGATCGTCCGCGGGCGACGGCGCGAAGATCAGGTTGGCGCCGCCATCGATGAGAATGCGGACGCGCCGATTCGGCGTCGCCTTCGCGGCCAAGTGGCTGGGCGATGCTCCAGCCGACCGCGTCGTCCTCCCAGGTGTACATCAGCACGTCGATGCGGCAAGCGGCCGAATCGATCATCTGTTCGAGTACGGCCAGTGCCGCTCCGCCGTCGCGGTACAACTGCACCGAAGCCGGCTGCAAGCCCGTCTCCATCAGGGCAGGATCGGGTCCGTTCGGCACAGGGACAGAGCGGCGGCGGCGCGCCGTGCAAACGCATGCCGATGCGTTTGCCGAAAATGCCGCGGCCGGCGGAGCCGAACCACGCCGCCTGATCGGCCAACACGGTGCGGACGGAGCGCAGCGGATGATAGTCGTTTTCGTAGATGGTATCGCACAAAATCTGCCGAGCGAGCGCGCAATCGCGATTGGTGTTCGCCGTCCCTGGCGTGCAGCCGGACGGCTGCGCCGGCGGAATCTGACAGCCGCTCAGCAGCGCCAGCAGGGACGCCAAGCCGCAAGAGGCAACCCCAGCACGGCGAGCCGCGCGATTGCTCAGGGAAATTGTCATGGAGCGAATCCTGCTCGGAAAAGATGCCGAATCCTTTCGGCGTACATATTTCCAAAGGTATCGGTTGCTCCGGCGAAGGTCGTCAGCGAAAGAGAAGCAGCCGGCAGGCGAACGGTATCGACTCTGCCGATTGTGCGGATTGTTCTCGTTTCCAGGCTCCGCCGGGGAGCGAGAGATAGATCGAGAAGGAGTCCTCATGCCATTAGCGGGATGGAAGCAGTTGTTGGACGGCGTTCCCTGGTTCCGCGCGGCGGACAGCTATCCCATCGCGGCGTACTCGGAGTTCATGCCGCCGCCGCGCGAAGTGGCAAACCCTACCAGGGTTACGAGGTCAACGAACTGGATGAAGACGATCCGTGGGGTTGGCCGGTCGGCGAATGGGAGGAAGCGCGGCAGCTGCGGCCGGGACTGCAACACGTC
Organism: uncultured Planctomycetota bacterium; assembly: GCA_963835245.1. Classification (GTDB taxonomy): domain Bacteria; phylum Planctomycetota; class Planctomycetia; order Gemmatales; family Gemmataceae; genus JAJPHU01. Next base: position 1,041,597 of record CAWIEZ010000004.1, on the reverse strand, counting down.
GCCGAGTGTGGTGGTGCATGGCTTGGTGGAGTTGGCGCACGGCCGGCCGACTCACGGCTTCTCGCGGACCAAGTTGGCGGGCAATCCCGCTTGGCCGCCGCTGTTGCGTTCACAAGGGACTGCTGGCCCACGAGCGCTACGTCACGCTGCTGCCGTTGGCGCTGTCCAAGACGCTGGACGACAAGGGGCGCGTGCGCTGGACGGTGTTCGGCGCCAGCGAGCAAGGACCGGCCCGCGCTTTCTGGCGCAGCTTCTTCACCGCGCCGCGCCGCCAAGCGCCGGCCGAGTTGGGCGAGAACTTCCTTCGCCGTCTGCTGCACACGGTCTACGGCATTCCGCTGGAGGAATTGACCGATCTGCGCAAGGCCGGCTTTCGCATTCTGCCGCTGGAGAATCACTTGGCTTGGCCGCACTGGCGCGAGGAGCCGCTGCCGGCCTGGACGACGCCGTATCTGTGGACGAAAAACCAGCCGACTGCGCGCCGTTCGATTTCCTGCTCACCTTCCGCCCCTTCGCCACGCTGCCGCAGAGCATTCAGCAAGCCTATCTCAACGAGCAATTGCATTTGCTGCCGTGTCCGGCGAGCCTGCTCTTTTGGGGCGTGCCCGGCTACCATCGCTTGCAGCACGAGTTTCCCTTCGCCGCTGCACATTCCCTTGCAGAACGTCCTGTCGCGCCGCGAGGACGTGCATGGCCTGCGCATCCCCCAATCGGGCTGGATGCACGAACCGCATCCGCACGAAGCGGCGCCCGACGATCCGCAGCTCGCCGTCAAGAACACCTATCTACGCACCCATCGCTGGGCCAAGATACATCGGCACGAGGACGAACTGGCCGCGCCGACCGCCAAGCAACGACGCGATCGAGAAGATAAGCTGCTTCATGTGTTGTTCAGCACCGAGGAAGACGATCTCGGTCTGTACGGCAAGCCGATGGCTCGCAACGTGCAGCTGTGGACGCGCGATCATCACTTGCTGCTCGATGGTCCGTGCGCCAGCCGCGAGGAGATCCGCAAAGCCGCCGAGCGCGTGAAGGAAGGCGGCCTGTTCGGCTATCGTTTTCAGTTTCCGCCGTTGCGCGTCGGACTGCACGAGGTCTACTGGCATCGTCCGCTGGTGGCGTACCTGGATCACACGCAGAACGAGCCGGCCGTGCTGCCGGATGCGCCGCTCGGCTATCTGACCGCCTATCGCGCGGAGCAACCGGACCTGGCTCATCCGGTGGAACTGTGGCCGCGTTTGCGGCACCGCGAGCCGTATTTGGAAACGCTGGATCTCTTTCAGCACGCGCACGATCACCATTATCGGCAAACCGCCCTCAACGTCCGTCTGCTGCTCGACACCTGGCACCTGCGCGGCGAGCAACCGCTGCCGCGTTCGCTGGCGCGGCAACTCCTGCTGCCGGAAGCCGAGCATTCGCTGGAAGCGTGGCTGGGATCGCTGCCGGATCGCTCGCTCGATCCCGTGCGCGGCCAGCGCCTGGTCGAAACGCTGGAGAACTGCCTAGAGCCGGCGACCGGAGAGTCGATCCTCGCACCCGCGGATCGCACTTTCGCCTTCTCGACACGGCGTTCGTTCGAGGTAAATTACTGGAAAAAGATCGCTTTTCTCTCCGAAGGTCGTTTCGTCAACAAGTGCAACGCCGATTACGTCCGCGACAAGCCGACCGAGAAGCTGCTCGCGCATCTGTCGCGCGATCTCGAACCGCTGGGCGATTATTTGCTGCGTTACTATCGCCGCGTCGTGGCCAAGGCCGGACTGACCGGCAAGGCGCTGGTGGGCGATCTGCCGTTTCAATGGCGGACGGACTTCGATTTCGATTGGATGGACGGCTGGAAGAAGAATCAGGAGCGTATTCTGCACGAGCGCGATTTGATCGTCGTCATTCCCGGCCGCGATCGCCGTCGCGCCGTCATCATGGCCGACCATTACGATACCGCCTACATGCTGGATCGCTATGATCCGCAATACGGCGGCACGGGAGCGCGTCTGTCGGCGGCGGGCGCCGACGACAATCATTCGGCGACGGTCGCTCTGATGCAGGCGGCGCCGATCTTTCTGGAGATGAGCCGTCAACGCCAACTCGGCTGCGATGTGTGGCTGATCCACCTGACCGGCGAAGAGTTTCCCGCCGACTGTCTGGGCGCACGGCACCTGACGCAATTTCTCGTCGAGGGACGGCTGAAAGCACGGCTGGAGAGCAACCGTTGGCGCGACCTATCGAAAACGCGCATCCAGGGCGTGTATGTGCTGGACATGGTCGCCCACAACAACGACAAGGAGCCGGATGTGTTTCAGATTTCGCCGGGCACCGGCCGGCGTTCCTTGTGGCTGGCGGAACAGGCGCATCTAGCGAACGAAGCATGGAACGCATCTTGCGAGCGCTTGAACCAGCGGGCCGGTCGTCGCGGTCTTGGCCGCGGCCGGCGCAGCCCCGACGGCAGCCACATCCCGGCGACCGCCGCTCATCTGCCGCTGCGCGGCGAAGTGCGTCTGCCGCACAATCCGCGCAGCACGCTGTACAACACCGACGGCCAAATCTTCTCCGACGCCGGCGTGCCGGTGGTGCTGTTCATGGAGAATTACGACATCAACCGCACCGGCTACCACGACACGCACGATACGATGGCGAACATCGATTTGGATTACGGCGCGGCGGTGACGGCCATCGCCATCGAAAGCGTGGCGCGTGCGGCGACGGAGAAGCCGCCGGAATGATACAGCCGATCAAACCGCATCGTGGCTGGATTGACCTTGTGGTATACTCGCTGGAAGATGCGCCGAAGAAAGCCAGCGGCGTCACTTGACACTCAGACTTTAGTCTGCTAAAGGTTTCACCATGAGTCAACCAAGACTGCCGTTTCCCGGCAAGCCCTGGAACGCCAACGGGATGTTCCGAAATGAGCAGGGGGCGCCTCCGCCCATCCTGACGACCGAGTTCGGCGTTCTCTATTCCGGCGACTGCCTGGAAGTCCTACACTTCCTCAACGACGCGATGGTGGACACGGTTTTTGCCGATCCACCCTTTAACCTCGGCAAGACCTACGGCACAAAGGTCGATGACAACCGGCCCCAAGAAGAATACCTCGCCTGGTGCGAGAAGTGGCTGAGCGAATGCGTTCGCGTGCTGAAACCGGGTGGTTCGTTGTTTCTGTACAATATCCCGAAATGGAACATCTTGCTTGGCGGACACCTAACCAAACTCGGCTTGACCTTCCGCCACTGGATCGCGGTCAGCCTCAAGTTCGGCTTACCGATTCCCGGCCGGCTCTATCCCTGTCATTACAGCTTACTGTACTACTGTAAGGGCGAAAAACCTAAGACGTTCCGAAGCATCCGGACGCCGATCAAGACTTGCCGGCACTGTGGTGGAGAGATCAGGGATTACGGCGGCCATCGAGAGGCCATGAATCCCAAAGGCGTGAATCTAACCGATGTTTGGGACGACATCCCGCCGGTTCGGCACTGGAAGTTCAAGTCCAAAAAACGCAAGGCCAATCAGCTTTCGACGAAACTGTTGACCCGCATCGTGGAACTGTCCACGCGCAAGGGAGATATCGTTCTTGATCCCTTCGGCGGCAGCGGCACCACCTTCGATGTTTGCGAACGTCGAGAACGCCATTGGATCGGCATGGAACTGGAGAACTGTGATGTCATCGTCGAGCGGCTGACCACCGCCGACTTGGATAGCCACGATTTTCCGGACCACGTTGAAGAACGAACTGAGTAGCCGATCATTGCAAGGCTCGACCATCCGTCCCTTTCGGTATGCGGGGAACATCGAAACTAACGGCGTCGTGTTCCACGACAAGGATTCGCAAGGCACCTTCGCTGATTTCGGTATCCCGCCACAACGGGAAATAGTGCCGAAGCTCGCCAATGTTGCCGATGCGATCCGTCAAATAGACTTTCAGTCTATTGCTGGGAACCGCGAGCAATCCACCGATCAAGCCGCCGAGTTTCAGTGTCAACAGCAGCTTATTCATCGCCCGATGGCTTGAGGAGATGTTGCCCGTTTCCCACTCGAAGCCGATGAACCCCGATCGACTCCGATACAAGGCATCTAGGTCGCCCGTTTCGATCGCGCCGTTTTCGATGATCGGCAGTTGCTCGACTTGCCAGCCCAGGTCGCGCAATTTCTTCAGACAAGGAACCCGGATCGGCACAACGCCATTGCCTTCGCCGCGCTTCTTCCCACTCTGTGGGTAAATGGTGAACTTACCCGAACCGTGGGGCCAATCGGTGGCTTTCACGGCCATTTTGACGTGCCGGCAGGCTCTTCGCCAATCCCGCGAGGACGGAAAGCTCCCTCGTGAAATCACATCAATCGTTTCCACGATCTTCATTCATGCCCTTCTCTACCTTGGCGATGAGCTTACTGGCGGATAGCGCCAGCGCGGCACAGAGCCGGAAAAGTGTGTTGAGCGTTGGCGACTTTACGTCGCGCTCCAACAGGCTGACGTAAGTACGATGGACGCCTGCTTTGAACGCAAGTTGCTCTTGCGTCAAACCAGCCTTCTCTCTCGCTTTGCGCAGTTCTTCGCCGAACATCGGGTCAAGGTAGCAAGGATCGGTCGTTGCTTCGGCAGACTATAGTCTGAGAGGATGAATTGCCGCCTGGCGCACGACACGATGGCCAACATCGATTTGGATTATGGCGCGGCGGTGACGGCCATCGCCATCGAAAGTGTGGCGCGAGCGGCGATGGAGAAGCCGCCGGAGTGATCGGTGCATTAAAGAGCAGGCCAGTTACGCTTAGCGGCGCTTGACCACCTTGCCGCCCGGCAGTCGCCGCCACACGAACGCCATGTAACGACCGTCTTTATCGGTGGCGATCACCTTCATCACCACGTAGAACTTATTTCCGCTGTTGTCGCGCACGCGCTCCAAATAGACGTGTCCTTCCACCACCTTGCAGCGACCCGGCTCCCAGAAATGATCGCTATCCGGATCGACCTTCTTCGGATCGGGATCTTTGCTGAAATCGATCTCTCCCAGATCGACGACGAGGTTTCGCTGATCGGTTGTCATATTGATGTTGAAGGTGTTCGGTTCACCGCCATTGTCGAAGAGAAGGTGGACCGAATTGCGATGTTTGCTCTCGTCCGCTGTCTCTTCGATGAAATTGTAAGCCGACTTGAAGTAGCCGCCCCCGGCATAGCGGCGCGAGTGCAGCATCACCAACGGATACTTGGCCGTCAGCGCTTTGAGGTCGGCGTTTTTGTCGATCTTGGTTTTGACATCCTTCTTCCAGCCTTCGAGAAGGCCATCGATCATCGCCAACACTTCGCGGTCAATTTCCTCGCGTTTTCCATTTCGGTAATAATAAGACGCGCGCCCATAGGCGCGGGCGGCCTCGGTGTACTCTTCCAGCCCTCGAAGGGCGCGGGCCAAAGACAGATAAATCTCGGCGAGGACCGGCTGACCGTTCCGTCCTTGAGTGCGCGCGGGATGGTGGCATCGTTCTCGTACAACTTCGCCGCTTGTTTGAGTGACGCCGCCGCCTTCCGATACTCTTTCTTTTCGAGCAAGCGCATACCTTCTCCGTATAGCTTCTTGTAAGGCGGTTCGAGCAACTTATCGACAAGCTCGGCGGCGCGGCGGCGAATTTCCTTATCGCGGTTGGTGGCGGCGGCGGTGCGCAGCGCTTCCAGCGCCGGCTTGCCGAGGCGGCGCAGTTCCTTCATCGCTTCCTCGCGGTCGGCGAAGCTGTCGCTGCCCAGCCGCCGGATCAGACGTTCGATGTCGGCTTGCGCGATCGGCTTGCTGTCCGCCGGCTTCGGCGGCGCGGCGGAGACCGTGCAAACGGCCATCAGAAGCAGCGAAAGGATAAGCCCTCGATCTCTGCGTGTCGGCGACATGGCGTATTCCTCGGTAAGGTGAGGGATATATTTCACCTCCCTAGGATGGGGCGGATGCGCGTTCGTGTCAAGCATATCGGCAAGTAATTCGCGCGAGTCCCTCCGCCACTCCACTATCACTGCCGCCCCTTCTTGCGGAGTTCCTCGACGACAGAGCGCAGTGCGCGGACCTCGTTCTCCAACTCCCGGACGCGGCGTTCGAGTGCGGGATCGGTGGGGATGGGCCGTGGGACCAAAACGTCCCCCGGCTCTTTGAAAATCTTCGCCAAGTGTTCGAGGATCTTGGCTTCGGCTTCTTCGAGGGTCAGCCCTTTGATGTTCACGCGGCCATAGCCGGGACCCAAGGCAACCTTGCCGCTTGCCTCAACTTGGAAGACGCTTCCAATGGGATTGCCCCGCAGAGCGTTCCCCACTCGGATGTTGAGGAAGTCTCCGGGCCGGATGCGATCTCCCTCATCGGTTTTTGTCGGAGCGGGCGCCTTGTTCTCCGGCTGAGGCTGATGTTGCTTCTTTCGCTGGGGAGTTTCCGGCTTGTCCTTCTCCGTCTTCGCCGCAGTGGTTTGCGGCGTCTCCGTTGGTTCTCCCGCCCCGGCCAGGTAGGCGAGTACGCCCGCCGTGCCGCCGGCGCCCAGGGCAACCATCAGTAACACCACGGTCGTGGCGAGCTTGAGTTTAGTCAGCAACATGCTTTTCAGCACTCCTTCCGCCAGAGCGGCCACAGGAGCCGAGATGGCGCCCGTCGTGACCGCTTGCCCCGCCGCGATCAGCGTCGCGGCCTTGATGGTGGACGATGCCAGCGACGCCGGCACACACGCCGACGCCGCCAACGAACCCGCCGAGAGAGCCAAGCCCTGTCGCGCTAACCGCTTGGCCAACAGCGCTCGGCCGCGCGCAACCGTCCCGCCACGGTCCCTTCGGGCCAACCGAGCCGATCCGCCGCCTCACGCCGCGTCCAACCTTCCAAGTCGCACAGCACGATCGCCAATCGATATTTCTCCGGCAACCGGCTCAACGCCTCATCCAAGAGCGCCAGCCGATCGTCTCGAACTTCCTCGCTCTGCGTTTCGGATCGGGCCATCGCCTTCTCCTTTACGCGGCGGCGCGCGGCGACGCGCTTGGCGTTCAAGGCGGTGCGCCGTGCCACGCCATGCAGCCAATCGCCCAAGACGGCACGCGAGGCCAACGATGCTACCTTGCGCACGAGGACGAGGAAGGTGGCTTGAAAGGCGTCTTCGGCGTCTTCGGCGTTGCCGAGGATGCGGCGACAAACACCCAGCACCATCGGGCCGTGCCGCCGTACCAGCGCCGCGAAGGCGATCTCATCGCGCCGAGCGAGGAACTGGCTCAGAAGTTGGCCATCGGTTTGGCCGTCGGCGTCGTGCGCGTGCGCCGCCCGTAGCAGTTCCTCGATGCCCATGCTGGCGCGGTCGCTCGCCACGGCTCCTCCGCGTTTATCTTGGGATGGACCTCCGCTCCTTTTATAGTGGTGCGCGAGGGCACGATTTGATACATTTTTGTTCCGAGGCGGAGCCTGATTGGGGTCCACCCGGCAGCTAACGCAGCCGGTTCGCCAAGCCAGGCGATTGGGGTCCACCCGGCAGCTAACGCAGCCGGTTCGCCAAGCCAGGCGATTGGGGTCCACCCGGCAGCTAACGCAGCCGGTTCGCCCCGGCAGGCGATTGGGGTCCACCCGGCAGCTAACGCAGCCGGTTCGCCAAGCCAGGCGATTGGGGTCCACCCGGCAGCTAACGCAGCCGGTTCGCCCCGGCAGGCGAACCGGCTGCGTTAGCTGCCGGGTGGGTTCCCATCGAATTTTCTCCCTCGGCGCTTGCGTGGCGCACTTCGGGCGGTTACGATCCGAGATAATCGCAACCCTTTTTCTTGACCGCATCGTGGGGGCATTCCCGTGATCGCGTCGTCTCATGATGTTGTCCTGGTCGGCGGCGGCGGAGCGGGGCTTCGCGCTGCCATCGCCATCGCCGAGACCGATCCGCGGCTGAGCATCGCCGTGGTTTCCAAGGTCTATCCGATGCGCAGTCATACGGTGTCGGCCGAGGGCGGCGCGGCGGCCGTCATTCGGCCGGACGACAGCCTCGACGAACACGCCTACGACACCATCTCCGGCGGCGATTGGCTGTGCGATCAAGACGCCGTGGAGGCGTTCGTCAAGGAAGCGCCGCAAGAGATGCTGCGGCTGGAGCATTGGGGCTGTCCGTGGAGCCGCGAGGCCGATGGACGCATTGCCGTTCGGCCGTTCGGCGGCATGAAGAAAATGCGCACCTGGTTCGCCGCCGACAAGACCGGCTTCCACATGCTGCACACGCTCTTTCAAACCTCGCTGAAGTATACCGCGCGTCAGTGCGCTACGACGAGTGCTTCGTCACCAAGCTGCTCGTCGAGGACGGCCGCGTTCAGGGCGTCGTCGCCATCGAATTGATGTCGGGCCAGGTGCGGGCCATCACCGCCAAGGCCGTCATCCTGTGTACCGGCGGCTGCGGCCGCGTCTTTCCCTTCACGACCAACGCCGCCATCAAGAACGGCGACGGCATGGCCCTGGCCTATCGGGCCGGCGCTCCGCTCAAGGACATGGAGTTCGTCCAGTATCACCCCACCGGCCTGCCGTTCACCGGCATCCTCATCACCGAGGCGGCGCGGGCCGAAGGCGGCTATCTGCTCAACAAAGACGGCTATCGCTATCTTGCAGGACTACAACCTCGGCACGCCGGAGCCGAAGCCGGTGCTGCGCAGCATGGAATTGGGGCCGCGCGATCGGCTGTCGCAAGCGTTCGTCAAGGAGTTGCGAGAAAGGCCGCACTATCGAAGGACCGTATGGGCCGGTCGTCCATCTCGACATCCGCCATCTGGGCGAGCAAGGTCATCATGACCAAGCTCCCATTCGTCCGCGAACTGTGCTCTGAAGTACCAGAACATCGACCCCATCCGGGAAATGATCCCGGTGCGGCCGGTGGTGCATTACATGATGGGCGGCGTCCATACCGACATCCAGGGAGCGACGCCGCTTGCGCGGCCTGTACGCGGCGGGTGAGGCGGCGTGCGTGAGCATCAACGGCGCCAACCGGCTGGGATCCAACTCGCTGCCGGAGTTGCTGGTGTTCGGCGATCGCGCCGGCCGGGCCGCCGCCGCCTTCGCCGCCAGCCAGCCCGAAGCGTCGGCAGGCGGTCTTGGCTCCAGGCCGCCGACGAACAGCGGCGGTTGGAGCGCGAATTGCTGCACAAGACCGAGGGCCGCGAAAGCATCGCCGGCATCCGCGAGGAGATGCAGCACATCATGGAAGGCAGCGCCGGCATTTACCGTTCGGCGCCGTGCCTTGTCCGAGGCCGCCGGCAAGCTACGGCAACTGCAAGAACGCTTCCGCCGCCATCGCCTTGCAGGACCACAGCCGAACTTTCAACACCGAACTGGCCGCCGCCCTGGAACTGTCGTACATGCTGGACGTGGCCGAGACCATCGTTCAGTCCGCCCTGCGCCGCGAGGAGTCGCGCGGCGCCCATCAGCGCAGCGACTTTCCCGCCCGCGACGATCAACGCTATCTCGCCCATTCGCTGGCCTTCCGCAATGCGGATGGCTCGTGCCGCGTCGATTATCGTGCCCGTGACGATCACCCGTTGGCCCCCCGGCGAACGAGTTTACGGAAAGTAGCTTCCACCCGGCAGCTAACGCAGCCGGTTCGCCCCGGCAGGCGAACCGGCTGCGTTAGCTGCCGGGTGGGCCAAACGAGGTACACCTATGGCCGACACCATCACCCTACAAGTGACGCGCTATCGCCCCGAAGCCGAAACCGAGCCGACCTTCCAGGAATACCAGGCGCCCTGCCGCAAAGACTGGGTGGTCCTCGACGCCCTCAACTACATCAAGGACAAAGTAGATGGCACATTGTCCTTTCGTTGGTCGTGCCGCATGGGCATCTGCGGCAGCTGCGGCATGACCGTCAACGGCGAACCGAAATTGACCTGCGCCACCTTCCTGACCGACTACGCTGCCCGGACCCATTCGCGTCGAGCCGTTACGCAATTTCCCCGTCGTCCGCGATCTCGTCATCGAGATGACCGACTTCATGCAAAAGCTGATGCAGGTCAAACCGTGGATCATCCGCACCGAGGAAAAACCACTATCGGAGGGAGAATATCGACAAACGCCGGAGGAGCTAGACGAATACAAGCAGTTCAGCATGTGCATCAATTGCATGCTTTGCTACGCCGCTTGTCCGGTTTACGGCTTGGACCCGCACTTCATCGGACCCGCCGCCATCGCCCTGGCCCAGCGCTACAACCTGGATTCGCGCGATCGAAGGTGCGCCGCGAACGATTGGATCTGCTCTCCGATCATACCGGCATTTGGGGCTGCACCTTCGTCGGCGAATGCACCAAGGCTTGCCCCAAGCACGTCGATCCGGCCGCCGCCATCCAGCGCTACAAGCTCAAGGCGGCGCTGGAGTGGTTCAAGGGATTCGTTATGCCGCGAGGGACGCCATGAGCCAGACACCGCATTTACACCGACTATCATCCGCGCTGGTATCGCCGCCGCGTCTCCACTTATTGGTGGATGCGCCGTCGTTCGTATCTCGTCTTTCATTCTGCGCGAGTTGAGCAGCCTCTTCGTCGTCTGGTTCGTCATCTTCACGCTGCTTCAAATCCACGCTCTGAATCAGGGCGGCGGAGGGCTATCGGCGATTTCAAGAGTGCGTCGAAAAACCCGGTCGTCTTGATCGTGAACCTTGTTGCCTTTTTTTTCGTCGTGTTTCACTCGGCCACCTGGTTCAATTTGGCGCCGAAGGCGATGGTGGTGCATCTTCGCGGCAAGCGCGTTCCCGCCGCCTGGATCGCCGGCCCCAATTACGCGGCTTGGGCGTTGGCCTCGGCGCTGGTGGCGTGGATCGTCCTCAAAGGTTGAAGGAGGCGAAATGGCCAAGAAATCGATCGAACCTTTGCTGTGGACGCTGTTCAGCGCCGGCGGCGTGCTGGCGGCGCTGTTGGTTCCCATTCACCTGTTGCTGTTCGGCCTGGCTTTGCCGCTGGGCTGGCTGCCGCAACCCAGCTACGAGCATCTGTTGGGACTGTTGCGGCATCCCCTGACGCGCGTGTATCTCGTGTCTGCTCTGCACGTTGGCCCTGTTTCACGGCGCCCATCGCTTCCGCTACACTCTGTACGATGGATTGCAAATCAAGCATCTCAACGAGGTGATCAACGTCCTCAGTTACGGCGGGGCGATTGTCGGATCGGTTTTGGCGGTCTATCTGATGTGTCGAGTTCCTTAAATGAGGTTGCAGCCATGTTCGAGCTGAAACGTATTGGGCCGGAAGCGATTCTGGCCGCTCTGGACAAGGCCGAGCGTTATCGGCTGCTCAACCAGCCGGACGCCGCCGAGAGCATCTGCGAAGACGTGCTGGCCATCGACCCCGATAACCAGCCGGCCCTGATCGCGCTGCTGTTGGCCCTGACGGACCAATTCCATCAGGGCGACGCCGACAGTTTCCATCATGCGCGGGAAATTCTGCCGCGTCTGCACGACGACTACGATCGTTGCTACTATGCCGGGTTGATCTGGGAGCGCCGGGCCAGCGCTCGGCTGAGCGACGCCGCGCCGGAGCAGCGGCCGCGTCGCTTATCCGTGGCTGTGCAAGGCGATGGAGTCTTACGACAAAGCCGAGGCCATCCGGCCGCACGGCAACGACGACGCCCTGTTGCGCTGGAACACCTGCGCCCGCCTCATCGAACGCTATCACCTGCAGGCGGAGCCGGCCGAGGAGCAGTTTGAACCAGCCCTGGAATAAGAAAAAACTAACCACAGAGACACAGAGACACAGAGAAGAAAAAAAGAAAATTAAAGAAAAGAGGATCAGACATGCCGTTCACAAACCTAGTCGGGACTATTTCCTTCCTTGTGACCGCACTCTGTCCTCTCTATTTTCTCTCTGCTTTGTCTTCTCTGTGTCTCTGTGTCTCTGTGGTTAGTTCTTCTTTACCAGCCGCGGAACCGCAATGGTTCAAGCCGTTGACGTGGCGCTGCATCGGCCCGGCCAACATGGGCGGACGCATCACCGCCGCTGGCCGTCTATGAGGCCGATCCGACGACCTATTGGGTGGCCACCGCTTCCGGCGGGCTGCTCAAGACCACCAACAACGGCATCACCTTCGAGCATCAGTTCGACCGCGAAGCCACCGTGTCCATTGGCGATGTGTGCGTGGCGCCGTCGGACAAGAACATCGTCTGGGTCGGCACCGGCGAGAGCAATCCGCGCAACTCCGTCTCCTACGGCGACGGCGTGTACCAATCGACCGACGGCGGCAAAACCTGGAAAAACAGGGGACTCAAGAAAGTCCTTTCAGATCGGCCGTATCCTCATTCATCCGAAGAATCCCGACATCGTGTACGTCGGCGCGCTGGGCCGGCTGTACGGTCCCAACGGGAACGCGGCCTGTTCAAGACGACGGACGGCGGCAAGACGTGGGAGAAGATCCTCTACGTCGATGACAAAACCGGCGTCATCGATATGCGCATGCACCCCGCCGATCCGGAAACGCTGCTGGTCGCCACCTACGAGCGCCGCCGCGACGGCTACGATTACAACGATCCGGCGCAGAAATTCGGCGCCGGCAGCGGTCTGCACCGCACGACGGACGGCGGCAAAACGTGGAAGAAAATCACCAAAGGACTGCCGACGTGCAAGCTTGGCCGGCTCGGCATCGACTGGTATCGCAAAGATCCGCGCATCGTCTTTCTGCTCGTCGAATCGGAGAAAATCGGCGGCAGTTCGCGTCCGGTGGCCGGCGTCGCCTACCTCGGCGTTCAGGGCGAGGATGGCGAGAAAGGCGCGAAGGTGACGCAGGTTAGCCGCAACAGTCCGGCCGAGCGCGCGGGAGTGAAAATCGATGATGTGATTATCGGACTCGGCGAGAAGACCATCGGCACCTATGCCGATTTGATGGAGGACATCGCGCGCCACAAGGGCGGCGACAAAGTGAAACTGCGTGTGCGGCGCGGCCAGGAAATCAAGGAGGTGGACGTGACCTTGACGGCGCGCGGCGGCGGGACGGGAACGCCGCCTTTTCTCGATCGTCTCGGCGGTCAGGCGGCGAACGTGCAGGACAAGCAGCAACCGGACGGCTTCGAGTACGGCGGCGTTTTCAAATCGACCGACGGCGGCGAATCGTGGACGCGCCTCAACAGCCTCAATCCGCGGCCCATGTATTTCAGCCAAATCCGCGTCGATCCCAACGATGACAATTATTTCTACGTTCTCGGCATCGCTCTGCATCGTTCGCACGACGGCGGCAAGACGTTTCAGCCGGACGGCGGACGCGGCGTTCACGGCGATCATCATGCCTTGTGGATCGATCCGCGCGATGGCCGGCACATGATCCTCGGCGGCGACGGCGGCTATTATGCCACCTACGACCGCATGGCCAATTGGGACCATCTGAATCAAATGGCCATCGGCCAGTTTTATCATGTGGCCGTGGATAGCCGGCGCGATTATCGGGTGTACGGCGGTCTGCAAGACAACGGCACCTGGGGCGGGCCAAGCCGGACGCACAATTTGACCGGCCCCATCAACGAAGATTGGATCAGCGTCGGCGGCGGCGACGGCTTCCGCTGCGCCGTCGATCCGACCGATCCCGACCTCGTGTACTCGACCGCTCAGTACGGCGCCTGCGCCGCCGTCATCTGCGCAGCGGCGAAACCGAGACGATCCGTCCGCCGCGACGGCCGGCGCTATCGCTTCAACTGGAACACGCCGTTTCTTTTGTCGCACCGTAATCCGCGCATCTATTATTGTGCGGCCAACGTCGTTTTCCGTTCGCTGGATCGCGGCAACGATCTGCGCGTCATTTCGCCGGACATCACGGCGACCGAGCGCGGCAGCGCCAGCGCGCTCGCCGAGTCGCCGCGCAATCCCGATGTGCTTTACGTTGGCAGCGATGACGGCTACCTCTGGGTGACGCGCGACGGCGGCAAAGAATGGACCAACGTCACTAAAAACGTCGGTCTGCCCGGACGCCGTTGGGTTGCCTCTATCGAGCCATCGCGCTTCGAGGAAGGGCGCGCATTCGTCGTCTTCGACGGCCATCGCTCCGATGACGATGAACCTTATGTTTATGTGACGAAGATTTCGGTAAAACGTGGCAATCGCTGCGCGGCAATCTGCCCTGGGGATCGACGCGCGTGCTGCGCGAAGACATCGAGAATCCGAACTTGCTGTATCTGGGCACCGAGTTCGGCGCTTGGTTTACGCTGGATCGCGGCCAGACGTGGAGCCGTCTGGGCAGCAATCTGCCGACGGTGGCCGTCCACGAGTTCGCCGTACATCCGACGGCCGGCGAAATCGTCGCCGCCACGCACGGCCGCAGTTTTTGGATTCTCGACGTGACGGCGTTGCGGCAATTGTCGCCGCAGGCATTGCATGCGGATGCTCGCTTGTATCGACCGGCGACGGCGATCCGCTGGCATCTGACTCCCAGCCACGGCCGCACCAACCGCCGCTTCGTCGGCGAAAATCCGCCCGACCGGCGCGACGATCTGGTATTCGCTGGGCAAGAAAGCGTCGAAAGTGAGCCTGCAAGTGCTGGACATCGACGGCAAATTGATCCGCGAGGTGAAAGCCGAGACGCAAACGGGATTGCACAAAGTCGTTTGGAATTTGACGCATACGCCGGAGCGGCGCCGCGGCGGCGGCGCGCCGCCTGCGGGACGCAGTCGGCAATCTCAGCAAGCCGGCCGTCCCGTCGCGCCGGGGGTGTATCGGATTGTTCTGTCCGTGGATGGCGTCGAACACAAGCAGACGCTGCGCGTCGAAGGCGATCCGGGTGCGGCGAATCCTTCAATTGCTGAGGAGGACTAAACGACTTCCTATCTGTATAATCTACCCGCGAGCTTAGGTATTTCGATGCTCTATGCCCCCAGGATTTCCATGCCGCCAGATGTCAATGCGACTCAGGAGAGGGATATTCTTTATCGGAAGTTCCAGGCGCGAATCCTCCACAACCCCGCTTTGGATAGAACGCTCGTTAGCTTCCAAGCCAACAGGCACATACCGTTTTATTCATGGTTCAAATACAAAGAAGGATTCTCTCAGCGTCTTGTGGACTATCTATTGGAACACCTTTGGCAACGACCGCCGGGAGTCTTGCTAGACCCGTTCGCTGGGGCTGGGACCGCACTTTTTGCAGCTAGAGCGAGAGGTTGGCAAACGAGAGGGATTGAGATTTTGCCCGTTGGAGTGTATGCGATGCAGGTCCGGTTAATCGCATCCCGCATAGATGTTGCTACGTTTGAAGAAAAAGTCAAGGCCATCAAGGAATTTGACTTTGCAGAATACTACGATGAACGCTGCGCGTTTAAGCACCTAGCGATTACTAAGGGAGCCTTTCCCCAAGAAGAGGAGAAGCGGCTTAACGGCTATATTGCTTATTGTCAGCAGGTGAAAGATAAGGATGTACGGACATTGCTTTTGTATGCGGCATTCAGCATTTTAGAGGAAATCAGCTATACTAGAAAAGACGGTCAGTATTTACGTTGGGACCATCGCTCAGGCCGTTCACAGGGGAAAAAAAAGTTTGATAAGGGATCAATCAGAAAATTCCGCGATGCCATTGAGGCCAAACTATCCGTAATGATTTCTGACCTTAAGGGCGGACGCAAGCAAGGGCAGCTCTTTTTAGAAAATGGTATAACCGAGGAAGAAGACTCCGACCCTGAAATACTTGAAGGTTCGTGCCTTGATTCATTACCGAGTATTCCGTCGAGTAGCGTTGATTTTGTCCTGACCTCACCGCCCTATGCTAACCGTTACGATTACACGCGGACATATGCGCTTGAGCTGGCTTATCTTGGATGCAGGCACGAGGATGTAAAACGCTTGCGACAAGTAATGCTTTCCTGCACAGTAGAGAACAAGGGCAAGCGATTGCAGTTGCTAGAGTATTACAAGAGATTAGAGCGCAGTACTGAATGGCATGGACTTTAGCCACAAGTCTTGCGTGGTGAGGGAGTTAACAAAGATGGCCTGCCTTGCTAGATTGAGGGTGATTACGAAACCTCACCACAAGGAGGCCATCCATGACTCATGCTACCCCCCCACGCCGCTGTCGCCAAGTCGGACAACTTCGTCAAAAGATTGCCCACGCCCCAGCCCTGCCTTTCAGCGAACTCCTGGCCGGCGGTCTGGCCGAACAGGCCATCCGCGACGAGGCCGTCTCCTTCCGCGAGCGACTCTTCTCCCCGCTCGTCACGCTCTGGGTCTTCCTCTCCCAGGTTCTCGACCCCGACCATTCTTGCCGCCAAGCCGTGGCACGCTTCCTGGCCTGGCGCAGTGCCCAAGGCTTGGCCCCCTGTTCCGCCGACCCCAGCGCCTACAACAAGGCACGCCAGCGCTTGCCCCAAGGCGTCCTGAACCGCCTCACACGTCTCACCGGCCGACAGGCACAAGAGCGCGCCCCTGCCCCCTGGCGCTGGAACGGACGCACTCTCAAGGTCGTCGATGGCAGTACCGTGTCCATGCCCGACACCGAGGCCAACCAGAAAGCCTTCCCGCAAGCACACACCCAGAAGGCCGGTGTCGGTTTCCCCATCGCCCGCCTGGTGGTGTTGTTCTCCCTGGCCGTCGGCACCGTTCTCGACGCCGCCCTGGGACGCTACCAGGGCAAGCACAGCGGCGAGACCGCCCTGTGGCACAGCCTGCAAGACAACCTGGAGCCAGGCGATCTTCTGCTGGCCGACCGCTATTACGGCTCATACTGGGAACTGGCGTTGACGCAACAACGCGGCGCCGACATGGTTTGCCGGCTGCACCAACGCCGCCGCGCCGACTTCCGCAGCGGCCGCCATTTGGGCCGCGAGGATCATGTGGTCTGCTGGAGCAAACCGCCGCGTCCGGAGTGGTTGGAGGAAGCGAGCTATGCGTCGTTGCCGGCGACGTTGGCGGTGCGTGAAGTCCGGGTGCGGGTAGGTGCGGCCGGCTTCCGTACCAAGGTGTTGGTGGTAGCCACCACGCTGTTGGATGCGGCGGCGTTTGGACGTGAGGACGTGGCGGTGCTGTACCGCATGCGTTGGTACGCCGAGTTGGACCTGCGGTCCTTGAAGCAGACAATGCAGATGGACATTCTCCGTTGCCAGTCGCCGGAGATGGTGCAAAAGGAAGTGTGGGCACACTTGCTGGCCTACAACCTGCTGCGCGGTCAGATGGCGCGGGCGGCGGAGGAAGGCGGCCTGTTGCCGTTGCAAGTAAGTTTCAAGGGCGCGTTGCAGGTGGTCAATGCGTTGGCGTCGGTGTTGTGGACGGCGGCGGTGGACGAGATTGCGGAGATAATGCGGCGTTTGCGTGCGGCGATACGGAGTCATCGCGTCGGCCAGCGCGCCAATCGTTATGAGCCGCGCGCCGCAAGCGTCGCCCCAAGCATTACCCGTTGCTCAACGAATCGCGGCAGGATGCCCGATCCCGTTTGGGAGTTAATAGTTGTGGCTAAAGTCCATGCCATTCGCACCTCGATCCTGTTCTCAAGCGATCCCGATGTGTCGCTTGTGGACCAGAACGGCGTAACGGTATGCGCATTAGAAGTGAAGGGTGGTACCGATCCCGCCGGAGCAATTCAGCGGTACGGAGCAGCAAAAACGTCGTTTGAAGAAGCGCGCCGATTGGCTCCAGATGTTGTTACAATCTTGCTTGCGAGCTGCATCACCCCTGAAGTCCATACCCGAATCAAGCAAGACTCACTAATCTCTTCCTATTACAATCTCACCGAAGTGTTGACGGAAAACTCTCCTGCCTATAAGCGGTTTATGCAGGAGATTTATACTCTCCTGGAAGTTTCGCCTCGATCTGATCCATGAGGGTCACGAGCATGGCAGCCTTGGCCGGAGGGCTGAGCTTCGGATGATTTTCGAGAAACCAAATCAAGGTGTGCGTGTCGAGCAGGAGCCTCATTCCATGTACTCTCGTAGTTCTTCGAGCGGTTCATCGAAATCGTCCGAAAACCAGATTTTCCCTTCCAGGGAGCCGGCCTTGGGAACGCCCGTGACGGGGGGCGCGGTCGGGGCAGTCGAGTTTTAATAGTGGGCACGGGGACCAGCTGATCCTCCACTGGCTCGATAATCACCCGGCAACCATCGGGCCAGATGATGGGCTGATCGGTGATGATCTGACCATTGCGAATGATTCCCTCGATCGCTTTCATGGTGTACCTCCTTTGCGTTTGTCCCTCTGGAATATCTTGCCCATTTCGCCTCCAATGAGCAAGCGATTCCTCAAGCCCTCCGCAGGGCCGGCTATCCCGTCCTGGAGACTTGACCTCGCCGTCTGGCCGTCTATGATGCCTTCGTCGAACCTCTCCGCGTGACGTCCAGCATGCCGGGACGGCGGCAGGCGCGTCCGATTTACCTTTTTCTTTCCCCACAGTGAGGTGTGATGCCATGGCGCAAGCGACGATGAAGCGTTCGGCTCCTCCGGCCGTTCGACAGACCAAGCTGCTCATCAACAACGAGTGGCTCGATCCGGTCGAAGGCGGCTCGTTCGAGACGTACAATCCGGCGACGGGGCAGGTACTCGCCAAGGTGGCGGCGGCCTCGGCCAAAGACGTGGACAAGGCGGTTAAGACAGCGCGGCAGGCGCTGGAATCCGGCCCGTGGAAGACGATGGATGCCGCCGATCGCGGCCGGCTGATGTACAAGCTCGCCGATCTCATCGAAGGCGAATCCAAGGATCTCGCGGCGATGGAATCGCTCAACGCCGGCAAGACCATCAACGATTCGCTGGCCGACATGCAGGGCGTCGTCAACACCCTGCGCTACTACGCCGGCTGGGCCGACAAGATCGAAGGCCGAACCGTGCCAGTGCGCGGCAACTTCCTGTCGTACACACTGCGGCAGCCGGTCGGCGTCATCGGTCAAATCATTCCCTGGAACTTCCCGCTGCTCATGCTGGCCTGGAAGTGGGGTCCGGCATTGGCGTGCGGCAACACGATTGTCCTCAAGCCGGCCGAGCAAACGCCATTGACCGCGCTGCGCGTCGGCGAATTGGCGATGGAGGCCGGCTTCCCTAAAGGCGTCGTCAACATTGTCAACGGCATGGGCGAAACCACCGGCGCCGCCCTCGTCAGCCATCCCGACGTGGACAAGATCGCTTTCACCGGCCACGTTGATACGGCCAAGATCATCCAGAAGGCGGCGGCCGACACGCTCAAGCGCGTCACCTTCGAGTTGGGCGGCAAATCGCCCAATGTCATCTTCGCCGACGCCGACATGGAACAAGCCGTCGCCGGCGCGTTCCACGCCATCTATTTCCACGGCGGACAGTGCTGCACCGCCGGCAGCCGGCTGTTCATCGAGGACAAGATTCATCAAGAGTTCGTCGAGCGTTTGGCCGAGAAGGCCAAGGAACGCAAGATCGGCGATCCGCTCGATCCCAAGACGGAGCAAGGTCCGCAAGTGTCCAAGGAGCAGATGGACAAGATTCTCGGCTACTGCGAATTGGGTCAGAAGCAGGGCGCCACGCTGATGACCGGCGGTCAGCGTCACGGCGACAAGGGCTTCTTCGTCGAGCCGACCATTTTCGATAACGTCAAGGACGACATGGCCATCGCCAAGGATGAGATTTTTGGGCCGGTCGTCAGCGTGCTGCCGTTCAAGAAGGTCGAGGAAGTGATCGAGCGTGCCAACCGGACGTTTTACGGCTTGGCGGCGGCGGTGTGGACGCGCGACATCGACAAAGCGCACCTGTTCGCGCGAAGTCAAAGCCGGTACGGTGTGGGTCAACTGTTATCACGTTGTCGATACGACGACACCGTTCGGCGGCTTCAAGATGTCGGGCCAGGGCCGCGAAAACGGCGAAGCGGCGCTGGAACACTACACGGAGATGAAGACCGTCACGGTCAAGTTGAAGTAGGCAAGCGACGGTTGAACGAGGGTGCCAGGAATCGCTTCCTTTGGAACGATTCCTGGCATCTTTGATTTCTCTCCTTTGATTTCTCTATCGACTCAATACCATTCTCGTTGCGCCTAGCAGCCTACAGCTACGAGTCAGAACCCCGATCTCGCTTTTTCGTTTCCTTGGGACAGATCGTGCGGTTATTTTGAAAAGAATAATGGTCGAGAGTGTAGCGCTTTGACCCGGCTCGCGTCTATCTTCTCGTAGGCAGCACCGCAACCGCCCATCGGGGATGGCGATGTACGACAACGAAGAACTGGCGCGCCTGTTGAACGAGGCCCGGAAAGGTAGCAAACAAGCACTCGGAGCTATGTTTGCGCAACTGCGCCCTTGGATGCGCCGACAAGCCGAAGGTCTGCTTGGCCAGCGTCTGCGTGCCCGTATGGACGGCTCCGACATCGTACAGGATGTCCACATCCGGGCGTTTGAACATTTTCATCAGTTCCACGGCGATTCCGTAGCGCGACTGCGGGGCTGGGTTGAAGAGATCCTAAGAAACGTCATCACAGACTGCCGCCGACGCCACGGCGCAGGCAAGCGCGACGCTGGCCGAGAAGAGGGCGGTGGCGATCTGGGTTCCCATCTGGAAGGACATGGCACGACGCCCTCGCAAGGGGCCATGCGCATCGAGAATCAGGCGCGGCTGATCGAAGCGCTCCAGCGGTTGCCGGAGAAGTATCGGCTGGTGCTGCAACTGCGATTCTACGACGGGTTGCCCTTTGAGGAAGTGGCCCAGCAAGTTGGCGTGACGGTGGGCAATGCCCGCGTGTTGATGGTGCGCGCCATTGAGAGACTCAAGAAGGAATTAGGGGACGACCATGAGAGTTCGTAACGAGCTTCCCGACGACGCAGCACCGGCCACGGCGATTGAGGAACGGCTAGGCTGCTTCCTGGAAGAAGCTATGAATCTGGCGCGGAGCGGCCGCACTATCGACGTGGCGGCCCTGCTTGCCGACCAGCCCGGCCTGATTGCCCGCGGCCGCAGGCTGGTCGAGGGACTGGAATCCCTGCATCGGGCAGCGGCCACGACTACCTTTCCACCCGCCCGGTCTGCCGACGAATCGCCGCTGCCCGATCCGTTTCCGGGTGAATTTCGCATCTGCAGGCCGCTGGGAAAGGGGACGTTCGGCAAAGTCTGGTTGGCCGATGACCTTCGCCTAGATCGTCAGGTAGCGCTGAAGACCTTGCATCTTCCTGCCGATGCCGACCCGTACGCACTGGCGGCTCTGGATAAAGAGGCCAAAATCCTGGCCAATCTCGATCATCGCAACGTGGTCAAAGTCCATGCCTGGCGGCAGGCCATCGGCGAGCATTATCTGGTGTTGGAGTACGTTGCCGGCGGCTCTCTGGCCGAAATGTTGAAGGAGGAGGGGCCGATGTCCTGGCAGCGCGCCGCTCGCTACCTCGCCAACGTAGCTGAGGGACTGGTGGAGGTCCACGTCCGCAGCATCATCCACCGGGACATCAAAGCGTCCAACATCTTATGGGAGCCGGCCCGCGATGAAGCCAAGCTGACCGATTTCGGCGTGGCTGGCCGGCTTGGTGTCACGCGCACAGCGGTGGGGACGCCGGTGTTCATGGCGCCGGAGGCGCTGCGGGGACGGGCCACGGCGGCATCGGACGTATACGGCTTGGCGGCCACCCTCTTTCACCTGACCACGGGAGAACTGCCCTTCACGGCGACGACCGCAGAGGAACTCGCCGCCGGCACCGCATGCGGGCTGTCGCCGGTGGACGATCGCTTCCGGCTTGTGCCTCAGAAGTTGGAGAGCATCATCCGCGCCGGCTTGGCGGTCGAGCAAACGGATCGCCCCACGCTGCCCCACTTCCTTGATCTGCTGTGGGGCGCATTGAATCAGACGCTGGTAGATGACTTCCTTCCCTGTCCTACCGAGGGGACGGCAGTGCATCCGGTGAAGCTGCGGCTGGAGGTCAGTCGAAGGACGGCGGACGGCTGGCGTCCGGTGTCGAGTACGCAGCCGCCAACCGACTCTCTGCGCCGTGACATCCGGCGGGTTCCGCCGAGGCCGGCGCAGGCGCGGGTGCGAACCGGAGAGCCGCTGCGGCTGGAAGTGGAGGCGGATCGCCCCGGTTATCTGGCCGTCTTCAACGTCGGCCCCACGGGCAATTTGAACCGGCTTTATCCCCTGATCGAATATGGCGATGCGCCTACCGTCGAGGCCAGCCGGTCTGTGCGCATCGATGACCTGATACTGTCTCCACCTGCGGGGCGGGAGCGTATGTTCGCCGTATGGAGCAGCACGCCGCTGCCGGTAAGCATAAGAGAGTTGCGGAGCATTGCAGAAGGGGATGAAGGATCCAAGGCTTCCCGCTCCAGCCGTGACATCGTGCGGGTGCGGCGGGCGGTGGAAGAGACGGGACCGGCGGAGTGTCGGGTCGAGGTGTTGGAGGTGGAACACGAGCCGCCGGCGTAATCTTGAGGTTCCGTGGCGCGTGTCAGGCTGGGCCCTCTCAGCTATAATGGCTGAGGAGCGCGTGTGGGAAAACGTCGTCCCGCGCGGGCAACTGGCCCGAGGAGGTGGCGATGCACATATTTCGAGAACTGTTCATCCGAGGGGAGCCTGATCGCCTGGCGGCGACGCTGACGGAGATCGAGCGAACATTGAGCGAAGACTGGTTCCGCGACGTGGAGACCGAGAAGCAGCTTGCTGCCCTTCCCACCGCTGTCCGGTCTTCCTGTTTTGGTTGCTTTGATGATGGTGGCAACCGCCCGGGCGCGACGATCATCCTGACCACCAAAGACCCTGACACGCTTTCCGTCGCCAACGTCATCCCCATCTCGCGACACCGACTCAATTACGACCAGTACAATCGCGTCCTGGAGGAGTTCTACAACCGCTTCGTACAGCCAGCAGCCGCCACGACTGGCGCGGTAGCCGAATTGACAGATACTCAGGCAGACCTGGAGTATTGGCTATCTCCGTTGACCGCCGAGAAACTCCGCCGATTCTCGTCTTGCGCGAACAAGGGGACGGGAGCTGCTCTTTCTCAAGACAGAGAGCGCTGGAACGACTTCGTTCTGTCCGCTCATCAGGACCGGAGTACCCTGGACGCTTCGACGCTGCGGCGCTGGCTCGTCGAGGTCGAGGACTGGCCGCCGGAAGTGGCCGATCAGCTCGCGGTCGAGTACTACTACGGCCGGGAACTGCTTGCCTTCGCCGATGGGCACCGCCGGAGCGCCTGAATCCATGCCCAACATCGCCGCCGCAGAGGCCCAGCTTCGGGCGGATGATCGCCCGGTCCTGTTCCTCGATACCTGTATTCTGCTCGACATCATCCGGGCGACGTACCGCTGCCTCGGGAGCGGCTACGTCCAAAGGGCGGATGAGTTGCGCACGATGCTGATGTTCGACCCGCCGCAATGCTGCGCTGGTTGTCGCCTCGATGGTGCCAACGGAATGGTCCGACAACGCCCCGATCGTCAAGGATGAAGTGCAGTCGCACTTGACGAAGATCCAGAATCAAGCGTTGCATTTCCACGATGCCTGTGCCACCCTTGGAATTACGCTGACGTTCGGGCGCCCCTTCTATGATGGGGTTCGCCTGGCCGAGAGCCTGTACGACTTATCGAAAACTCTGTTGGACAGTTCGATTCATCTGGATCGTGACGCCGGCTGCGACTCTCGCGGCGTCGGGCGAGTCGCCGCCAAAAAGCCGCCTTCCAAGCAGGGAGGCGAGGTGAAGGACTGCGTCATCGTGGAGGAGTGTCTGGAACTTACCCGGCAGTTGCGGGCCAACGGCTTCGCCCGGAAATGCGCGTTCTGCACATCCAACATGGAGGACTACGGCGGTCCGGGTGGAGGGCTGCACCCCTCTCTGGCCGCCGAGTTTGCCGCCGTCAGCCTGACCTTCACCGCCAATCTGCTTTGGGCGGTTCACGAAATCAAAACATAGCGGTCTGACCCGTGGCCCGTACTCTTGCCGTAACTTTGACGGAGCCGAATAACCCTAAGCTTATTAGGAACTTTTGCGAGCTAAAAACTTTCTCAACATTTTTTCCGGTCCCGCAACTTTGGATTAGTGGCGTTTGCAAGCGGCTACTATTGATTCTTCACGCGGTTGTAGTAAAAAACAACCGGAGCCCTCTTCCTGTCTCGGCGCCACAGAATGAACGCCGTCCATATCGTCTGGGATTTGGAAGATGATCCGGATGGGAACGTCCAGCACATTCGGGAGCATGACGTGACGGTGGAAGAGGCGTCCGAAGTTCTGCTTGATCGGGGCAACGAGACGGAGCGAAGCCGAGAGCATGACAGCTGGGTCACATTCGGCTGGACCTCCACCGGCAAGCACATCTTGGTCGCCTGGGAGCATGTTCAGGATGACCCCTTAACCATCTACCCGATTACCGCATACGAGGTTCCGGAAAGACGGAGGCGCAGACATGGCCGCAAAAAAACGTAATCATCTTCAGCCCAAGCACACGGCGGAGGACAAAGCTCGCCACAAGGCCATCCGCGACAAGCTCAAAGGTCGCCGGACGCCGGAGGAGTTGGTGCAATCGGGCGAATACGAACCGCCTGTTCCTCACGGACTTGTCCTGGACACGATGCGCTTGCTAGGGCAATTGCGAGCGACTCGCCAGGCCGCGGGAATGAGCTTGGCCGCATTGGCTAAGGCGTCGGGAATCGACAAGCCTGCTTTGAGCCGCCTGGAAACGGGTCGCCAGGACAACCCGACCCTCCTGACGCTTCTCCGCTACGCCCATGCGCTCGGTAAGCGTCTGGTATGGACGCTAGAGGACGAACCGAAAGAAGCAGAACGCAGGCAGACAGCGCGGCGTATTGGGGATACTGCGACATCCGCCGAGACCGGGACACGCGAAGGCAAGAAGGGGCGTCGCCATGCCGTCTGATCTGCTGGTCCGGCTGGAAGCTCCAAAGAGGGAGAGTGTCTGGCAGGCCGCTCCATTTACAGTACGGCATCCCTCGTTTTTGGTGGAGGTGACCAGACCAGACATCCTTTAGGAACCTTTGCGATCCAAAAAGGATATAACACCCTTCCCGGTCCTGTTGATGGTGTTCTTGAATGTGATGCTCCTATAGGAGTATCACGCAAGTGTTTGTGTGTCAAGGCTTTATCTCTTGTTTTTCTGACTTTTCCGAATTACGATAGATGGCACCACACTCGCCGGGGCGGGCTGCATCTGAGCATGGGTGAGGCGTTGTCTTCGGCTGGGGTGGAGAACAAGGTGTGTTCAGTACCTACACGAGGTGGATTCGCCTGTGGAAAAGCAGATCGAAAAGGAGTTGATGATGGAAAAACGAAAAATCAGTGCGGAAACCAGGCAGAAGATTTTGAGCCTTTGGGTCGAGGTGATCGCACGAACGAAGGAGGAATGGAAATTCGAACTGAGCCGACAAGTAACCGGGTCTGAAGATCGTCAAGTGTTACCTCCGATTATGAAGAAATTGATGGAGGAACCAGAAATCAAGATGGAAACCATGCAGGAGCTTCTCAGTATCTGGGACAGGGCGATCTCTCGAAAAAAAGGAGAATGGGAGCGCGAGCTTGGGCGAGCGATCGGTAAACCAAATTATTTTCAGGTTTTGGATCAAATGTTGTTGGAGATTGAAAAAGACACAGGACAGGAGCGATCGTCCCGCTCAGAGTTATGTGAGCTGATTAAGAGGATCGCGGAAGCACTGGAGGATAGCGAAGTCCACCGAGGCGGTTAAATTCCATGAATGGGCCAAACGAGGTTGGTAGATGAGAGTGGGTTCTTATTGGTGGTACTCTAACAGGACTGACATCAACCGCGATCGTGGCGGGGACTGCCCCCTGGTCGCCGAGTCGTCGCTGTCAGCTTGGCCTCCGCCTCCGATCTGACCAGGAAGGCTCACGAAATCCAGGCTTGACCACGTTTGACGAACAAACGACTCGATTAGTCGCCAGAAAGGCGCGCCGGGCTATGAAGAGTGCGGCGTGGCGAATCGCGGTGCTGGAGCTAGAACATGAACTGACGTCGTAAGAAAGGGAAGTGCGGGGGCGGAGGAGTGGGCCTTAAAAAGTGAAGGTAGATCATCATGTCGCGCGAGGAGGAGTTTCGACAGTGTATTGAGGCATTCACGGTCGGCGATTACAGCGCTTGTGTGCAGCGTGCATGGGCGCTGATACAGGAAGGACCAACCCTGCATATCCTCCAACTACTACTCATCGGACTGCAACGGTTAGGGCGGAAAGAAGAGGTGGAGGATCTAGGATCAAAGATACTGAAGATTACTGCTGAATACCCTTGGGACCAATGTCTCCTGCGCCTGACCCTTGGCCAGGCTGACTCGCAGGATGTATTGGAGCAGGCAGCTGACGCCCAGCAACGCTGCCAGGCGATGTACTACATTGGGGCGCGAAAGTTGACGCTGGGTGAAGTAGACGAGGCCAATCATGTCCTGGCTGTGTGCGTAGAGCAGTCATGCGATTGTTTGGAGCGCTGGCTCGCGCAAAGGGAACTGGTACTACAGTCATCCAATTCAACGGGAGGCGAAACAGAGGAGGGGCTACAGCAGGTCCAACAAATACAAGAACAGGGAAACCGTCTATCTCGGCAAGGTCAATTAACGCAGGCTCTCTCCGCTGCGAGGCACGCGCTCGATCTAGCTCGGCAAAATTTGGGCGAGGACCACCCCGGCACCGCTGCCAGTCTCAACAACTTGGGTACGCTATTGCATTCGATGGGCGATCTGGCGGCTGCACGGATCTGCCTTGAGCAGGCACTGGGTATCTGCCACCGCGTTCTGGGCGAGGACCATCCCGATACGGCTACTTGTCGCGATAACCTGGGCTGCCTGTTTAGGGACATGGGAGAATTGGTGCCTGCGCGGCATTATCTTGAGCAGCGCTTTCGAGATCAGACGGTCTGTGCTGGGCGAGAACCATCCCGATACCGCCGGAAGCTACAACAACTTGGGATACCTGTGGCGGGCAATGGGGGATCTGGCGGCAGCGCGGTCGTGCTACGAAAAAGCTCTGGAGATCACCCGCCGCTTGCTGGGCAACGAGCACCCTCGAACCGCTATAAGCCTAGACAATGTAGGCTACATATTGCAGAGAATGGGAGATCTGGCAGCAGCGCAGTCTTGCTACGATCAGGCCTTAGAGATTTTCCATCGAGTGCTGGGCGAGGATCATCCCGATACCGCCAGAAGCCTCACCAATTTGGGCTTGGTGTTAATGGAAGAGGGATTGTTTGCGGCGGCATGTCCTTACCTTGAGCGGGCCTTGTCCATTCACCGCCGCTTGTTCGGCAATGACCATCCCTGCACCGCTGTCAGCCTCGACAATCTGGGCCATCTGATGAAGAATATGGGAGACATGACAGCAGCGAGTTCATGCTATGAGGAGGCGATGGAGATATTCCGCCGGGCGCTGGGCGAGGACCATCCAGATACGGCTACCTGTCGCAACAACTTGGGCTGCCTCTTAAGGGACATGGGAGAATTGGCAGCAGCGCGAATGCACCTGGAGCAGGCGCTGGCGGTTCGCCGCCGAGTCCAAGGCAACAATCATCCCGATATTGAATCAGCTCTTGTCAATCTCGGCGTCCTGGAAAGGGATTCAGGGCGAATTGACGAAGCCTTGGACCTAATGTATCAGGTTTCGGCCCTTGATGACCGCTTAATCGGCCAGATCTTCTCCGTCGGGTCGGAACGGCAGCGTTTATGCTTCCTGCAACGGATCCAGGGCAATCAGGATGATTTCCTCTCCCTCATCTATCAATATAAGTCCGATTCACCCGAAACCGTTCGCGCGGCCCTAGCTCTCGTCCTTCGCCGCAAGGCTCTTGGAGTTGAATCTCTAGCGGTGCAGCGGGATGTCGTACTCAGGGGGCGCTTTCCCCACCTGGGCGAAGCGTTCGTCCAATTGACCCAGCTTCGCCAGCGCATCGTGCGAAAGACTCTCGACGGACCAGCACCTGGGGAAACGGTCGCGGCGCACGAGGAGACCCTGCATCAATGGGGGCAAAAGCAACAGCAACTCGAAACCGACCTAGCGCGCCAAATACCCGAAATGAACCTCGAGCAGCAGCTTTACAAGGCTGACCGACGCGCCATCGCCCTGGGGTTGGGTGAAGGCGTCGTCCTAGTCGAGTTCGTTCGCTTCGATGTCTTCGACTTTCACGGGGTACCAGTCCGCGGCGAGCGGCAGCGGCAGCCTGCCCGCTACCTGGCGTTTGTGCTGCCCGGTGGGCGGCCCGATCAGGTGCAGATGATCGACCTCGGCAAGGCAGCCGCCATCGACCGCATGATCGCCAACTTCCGAGACAGTATCGCCGTAGACCCGCAGGATCGCCCTGACCGGGATATTCGCCGACAACGGCCAGAGTCGCTACCGGCAACGTCTTGGGCAGCCTGGCCCTACACTTCGCGCCGTCGTTTTTGATAAGCTGATCCCCTACCTTGAGCGGCTGCAACCGTTTGCTTCTGGCTCCAGACGGCGATCTGACCCGGCTGCCGTTTGAGGTGCTGCCCGATGCCGAGGGACGCCTTCTGCTGGAGCAATACGCCATCAGCTACCTCAGTTGCGGCCGCGATATGCTGCGCTTCGGGGCCGCGCGGAGCGGCCAGCCCACCGAGCCGCTGGTGGTAGCCGATCCACTCTTCGATCTCACGGCGGACGCTGATGTCTCCGCATCGGAAGTCCCCATACGATCGCGTTGTTCCCGCGATCTCAAACGAAGCGACTACCACTTTCCACGCCTTCCGGGCACGCACGAAGAGGGCGAGCGCGTTGCCGAATTGTTAGGTGTCCAGCCGTGGCTGGAGAGCGCTGCCCTCGAAGCGCGGCTGAAAGAACGACGCTCACCCCGCGTGCTGCATTTGGCCACGCACGGCTTCTTCCTGACCGATCAGGAACGCGACCCCAACAAGGAGAGCCGCACCCTGGAGATGATCGGCGCCGAGGCAGGGAGTATCGGCCGCTTATCCGGGCCGCTGCCGGAGAACCCGCTGCTGCGTTCGGGGCTGGCGCTGACCGGCGCTCAGACCTGGCTCGATGGCAAATCTCTGCCGCCGGATGCCGAGGACGGTTTGCTCACCGCCGAGGACGTGACCGGCCTGGACCTGCTGGACACCGAGTTGGTCGTGCTATCCGCCTGTGAGACGGGATTGGGCGAAGTCCGCACCGGCGAGGGTGTTTTCGGCCTGCGCCGAGCGTTCATCGTGGCGGGGGCACGGACGCTGGTAATGAGCTTGTGGAAAGTGCCCGACGAGCAAACCCGCGAACTGATGATCGACTTCTATCGCCGCGTGCTGTCCGGGCAGGGCGTGGCCGACGCCCTGCGACAAGCCCAGCTGGCCATGAGGCAAAAGCATTCCGATCCGTACTTCTGGGGCGCCTTTCATCTGTCAGGGCAACCCAGGCCCGCTTGCCCTCTCTGGCCTGGATCGGCAGCCTGCCCCCATCGCTTGAAATGCCCTCCGTGGAATAAAAATAAATCCACTTCGGACTGTAACATCTCTTGCAACTTTCCGTCTCTTCTTCTGGCGGGGCAACAACCCGCAGAGTCAGTCCCAAAAGGGGAACCGCGACAAAACCCGGATGCGTGTTCGGGAGCGGTCTCCAAGGGGCAACACCACGAAGAGGAGGATAAAGCAATGGATACCCGGCGATTTTCCTTTGAGCGAAGTTCGATGCGACCTATTCACCCTGAAACGGAGCAAGCCATGAGTAAAGCGGAAATGTTTCTGGAACACCTGCGACAAGAGGGATACGCCCCGCATCTCGATGACGACAACGACGTGGTTTTCAAGTACGAGGGCAAGACCTTCCTGCTCAGCTGCGACGAAGAAGACAAGATGTTCTTCCGGTTGCTCTTACCGGCCTTCTGGGAGATCGAGAGCGAGGAAGAGGAATGCCGCGTTCTCAAGAACATCAACGTCATCAACAGCCGCATGAAGGCCATGAAGCTGATCGTGATCCATCAAAACGTCTGGGGGAGCGTCGAACTGTTTCTCGATCCCTTCGAGAGTTTCAAGCTGATCCTCGAACGCTGCCTCGATCTGCTCGTCTCTGGGATGCACGAGTTTGGCAAGGCCATGCGCGAGGAAGAGTAAAAGCCGAAGCAGCGTTTCTTGAGGGCCAGCAACCTTTGCCGGCCCTCAAACTGCTGTCTCAATTTCCGTTCACAGTTCGACGGCCGACTTGGGCCGAGTGAACGGCAATAGCCGGTGTCCAAAAATGCAGGAGGGTGCCATGCTTCCCGAAAGACGAATTGGGCAGGGAATCATCGCGAGCATCCTCACGGGCGTCATCACGACCATTCTTGGCGGCGCCGGTCTTTTGTGCATCGAACATCGCTTTCCTTGGCTTCAACCGAACAAAGAGAGCCGTGAGATCGAGAAGAAACGAACCATTTCCGTCGTGCAGACGGATTCGCCCCGGCCAAGCGCACAACCGTCGATTGTCTCTCCGCCCCTCACGCCGGCGCCGCAAGTTCTCCTCGAGCAACTTGACGAGCAGCGTAACGAAATCGA
Organism: uncultured Planctomycetota bacterium; assembly: GCA_963835245.1. Taxonomy (GTDB): domain Bacteria; phylum Planctomycetota; class Planctomycetia; order Gemmatales; family Gemmataceae; genus JAJPHU01. Next base: position 1,011,303 of record CAWIEZ010000004.1, on the reverse strand, counting down.
AAAGCTCAAGAGGACTCTCAAGAAGTTGGAACGAGAGGACATCCGTAAGCGTAATTCCCCACCCACACCGTCCAGCGATGACGGCCCGTCCGCCGAAAAACAGCATACGCGGAGGACAGAGGCTTCCCCTACCGATGCTTCTCCTGCCGAGTCGAGCCGCGAACAGAAAAGTCTCTCTCGCTCCCGCGCGGCGCCTCCGTCTCAGCCGGCACGAACGCCCTTATTCTACCGCGTGGCCTCGCAGCGCGCGAGGCAACTGCAAGACGATCAAATCGAAGAGACCGTAAACTTCTTGGCAAAATTGCAGTTGTCTTATCTTCGCGGCCCGTCTTACAGAGACCGTCTCCGCGGTGCGCTGTACGTTCCGGTCGCCATCCGCAAATCCGCATCGTGGCGAATCTATGAGGCGAAGACGGTAGCCCATCGGGAGCGGATCATGAGCAAGATGTTGGCCCTGGGAATCGAGGCAACCGTGGAACAGCCGGAGGGCATCGACGATTGAAGCCCTCGTAGGACTGGACCGAACCGCTGCCTAACGGTCGCGGCTCTGTTTACAACCCCGTCAGCCGTCCCCTGCTGTCGCCGAAGGAATCGACGCAAACACCGACGCGATCGTGCCGGAAAACGAGATGGCGTATATCTGCACATAACCGGAGCGTAAATGTACGCTGCCCTGAATGGCATGGACTTTAGCCACAACTATTAACTCCCAAACGGGATCGGGCATCCTGCCGCGATTCGTTGAGCAACGGGTAATGCTTGGGGCGACGCTTGCGGGCGCACGGCTCATAACGATTGGCGCGCTGGCCGACGCGATGACTCCGTATCGCCGCACGCAAACGCCGCATTATCTCCGCAATCTCGTCCACCGCCGCCGTCCACAACACCGACGCCAACGCATTGACCACCTGCAACGCGCCCTTGAAACTTACTTGCAACGGCAACAGGCCGCCTTCCTCCGCCGCCCGCGCCATCTGACCGCGCAGCAGGTTGTAGGCCAGCAAGTGTGCCCACACTTCCTTTTGCACCATCTCCGGCGACTGGCAACGGAGAATGTCCATCTGCATTGTCTGCTTCAAGGACCGCAGGTCCAACTCGGCGTACCAACGCATGCGGTACAGCACCGCCACGTCCTCACGTCCAAACGCCGCCGCATCCAACAGCGTGGTGGCTACCACCAACACCTTGGTACGGAAGCCGGCCGCACCTACCCGCACCCGGACTTCACGCACCGCCAACGTCGCCGGCAACGACGCATAGCTCGCTTCCTCCAACCACTCCGGACGCGGCGGTTTGCTCCAGCAGACCACATGATCCTCGCGGCCCAAATGGCGGCCGCTGCGGAAGTCGGCGCGGCGGCGTTGGTGCAGCCGGCAAACCATGTCGGCGCCGCGTTGTTGCGTCAACGCCAGTTCCCAGTATGAGCCGTAATAGCGGTCGGCCAGCAGAAGATCGCCTGGCTCCAGGTTGTCTTGCAGGCTGTGCCACAGGGCGGTCTCGCCGCTGTGCTTGCCCTGGTAGCGTCCCAGGGCGGCGTCGAGAACGGTGCCGACGGCCAGGGAGAACAACACCACCAGGCGGGCGATGGGGAAACCGACACCGGCCTTCTGGGTGTGTGCTTGCGGGAAGGCTTTCTGGTTGGCCTCGGTGTCGGGCATGGACACGGTACTGCCATCGACGACCTTGAGAGTGCGTCCGTTCCAGCGCCAGGGGGCAGGGGCGCGCTCTTGTGCCTGTCGGCCGGTGAGACGTGTGAGGCGGTTCAGGACGCCTTGGGGCAAGCGCTGGCGTGCCTTGTTGTAGGCGCTGGGGTCGGCGGAACAGGGGGCCAAGCCTTGGGCACTGCGCCAGGCCAGGAAGCGTGCCACGGCTTGGCGGCAAGAATGGTCGGGGTCGAGAACCTGGGAGAGGAAGACCCAGAGCGTGACGAGCGGGGAGAAGAGTCGCTCGCGGAAGGAGACGGCCTCGTCGCGGATGGCCTGTTCGGCCAGACCGCCGGCCAGGAGTTCGCTGAAAGGCAGGGCTGGGGCGTGGGCAATCTTTTGACGAAGTTGTCCGACTTGGCGACAGCGGCGTGGGGGGGTAGCATGAGTCATGGATGGCCTCCTTGTGGTGAGGTTTCGTAATCACCCTCAATCTAGCAAGGCAGGCCATCTTTGTTAACTCCCTCACCACGCAAGACTTGTGGCTAAAGTCCATGCCATTCTACGCTGCCCTCTTTTCCGGCCTGCCCCTTTTCCGGCTTCGGTGTGGGTCAATTGCTATCACGTCGTCGATACGACGACGCCGTTCGGCGGCTTCAAGATGTCCGGCCAGGGCTGCGAAAACGGCGAAGCGGCGCTGGAGCATTACACCGAGATGAAGACCGTCACGGTCAAGTTGAAGTAAGCAAGAGACGGTTGAATGAGGGTGCCAGGAATCGCTTCCTTCCGAACGGTTCCTGGCATCTTTGATTTCTCTCCTTTGATTTCCCTGCACGAGCGGGCGCTCTCACCAGTCGGATAGCAGGATGTCTCCGCCTCTAGGAGTTAAGGCGAACCACCACGTTGACGTGCTGGTGCCCTGAGACGTGACGTGGACGCTGCCATCGCCCATGGCGCACAGAATGCAGCCGGTGTGGCCGGTTGTTGCCCAATCCCAGCGGCAGTTCGCTTGCGTCGGCTGGATCATGAAATAAGAGTTTCCCACGCCGAGCGGTTCCTGCCCCAGACCGGAGATGGGATGAGGCAGGGCGATGGCCGAATCAATGGTGTCCGGCCAATAATTGCCGGACCAGCCGGCACTTTTGCTCGCCTGACATTCCCTTTCTTTCTCGGTGAACAGGATTGTCTGCGACGTTCCGTCGGTGAAGCTGGCCGGAAAGTGCGAATAGCCATACTTCCACTGCATGAACACCTGACCGTTGAAGGCATAACTGGTCAGGTTGCCCTGATTAGGGTTCAGCGACGTGGGGTCGGAGGGGCATTCGTAAGTCTTGATGATGGGCACCTGGACGCCCGTGTTCTTCTGATAGCCATTGCCGGTGTAAGTCGGAAGCCCCTTGTTGTCCGCGGACGACGCGCCGGTAGGCTCTAGGCTCATTTGATAAAGGTTGTTTTGCTCGATGTAGGGGAGAAGATGAAAGAAAAAGCCGCCATCGCCGTTATTAGCGGACTTGGCGGCCACAGGGTAAAGGCCGTTGCCGGGGGGCAGGTTGCCTTGATGGGTGTCGCCGCAATTTATCGTTCCCAGGGCGAGTTGTTTGAGGTTGTTTTGGCACTGAGCGCGATTGGCGGCCTCGCGCACCTTCTGCACGGCCGGCAACAAAAGGCCGATGAGGATGGCGATGATGGCAATCACGACCAACAGTTCGATGAGCGTAAATCCACGCTTTCGCCTGGAGAGAATGAACGAAGACATGGCCCGACCTCCGTAAGAAGACCAAAAGATAGCGAAGTACGTCTTCTCGGTACTCCGAAAAGAGAGTACGGCATGGATGCGCCCGCGCGGCGAAGAGGAGCGGACGAAGCCCCTGCCGATTTCATCCGGATTCCATTCTTAATCTTGCCCCTGGATCGCGGCCTCGTATATATTATTTTTCGTCATCCATTTTCGATTTTTCACCAAAACGAGACCGCGAAGCGGACGAGTGGCCATGCCCTTCACGAAGCGGAAGCGTCTGCGTCATATCGCCGTCTTCATCGAGTCGGCGCGGGGCGTCGGCCACGATTTGCTGATGGGCGTAGGCAGATACAACCACGAACACGGCGGCTGGGCCATTTTCTACGAGCCGTGCAGCTTGGAATCGCCGCTGCCCCGCTGGCTGCGCGGTTGGCAGGGAGATGGCATCCTGGCCCGCATCACCACGCGCCAGCAAGCGGCGGTCTTCGAGGCGACCGGCTTGCCCGTCCTCGACCTGCGCGGCGCGTTGGCGGATACGCCGTTTCCGGCCATCTTGGGAGACAACCGCCGAACCGCTCAGCTGGCCTTCGCCCATTTGCGCGGGCGTGGCCTGGTCCATTTCGCTTATTGCGGCCTCTCTCCCGGCCAACATTGGCATCAAAGCCAGCGCGGGGAAGAATTCCGCCGCGTCGTGGAGGAGGCAGGGTTTTCCTGTTCCATCTATCATTTCCAGAAGAAGCAAGCCGACTGGGAAGAAGAGCAGGAGCAGCTGGGCGTCTGGCTGCGCGGCCAGCCCAAGCCGCTGGGGATTCTCGCCTGCTACGACGATCGCGGCTATCATGTGCTGGACGCCTGCCGCCGCACGGGCCTGCCGGTGCCCGAAAAAGTGGCGGTCCTCGGCGTCGATAACGATCCGATCCTCTGCACGATGGCAGTTCCGCCCATGAGCAGCATCCGTTTCGATAATGAACTGTGCGGTTACGTGGCGGCGTCTTGGCTCGATCGGCTGATGGATGGCCTGCCCGCGCCGCCGCAGCCGATCCTCACACAACCCTGCGAAGTGGTGAGCCGTCGTTCGACGGACATTTATGCCTTCGACGATCCGGTCATGAATCGCGTGCTGCGTTTCATTGGCGAGCATGCTTGCGAGGGCATTCGGGTGAGCGATCTGCCGCCGGTGGCGCATTTATCCCTCAGCGAGTTGGAGCGGCGCTTTCATCGCTATCTCGGCCGCACGCCCAAAGCGGAGCTGCTGCGGGTGCAGATCGAGCAGGCCAAGCGGCTGTTGCGGGACACCAATCTTGCGCTGAAAACCATTGCCCGCCACGCCGGCTTCTCCAGCGAGGCCTATTTCAGTTATGTCTTCCACCGCCAGTGCGGCATTCGTCCTCGCGCCTACCGGGTAAGACCTCATCCGGGAGCAGGCGCGACTTCCCCAGGATATGGAAGAAAAGGAGCCGGGAGTCGTACCTATTGAAGGTCTCTCAAGTAGCTTGGAAGCGTGGACAGCAAGATCCACGAGTCCAGCCTCTTTCCCTCCAATCCCGTCAGCCGACCCTTGCTGTCGCCGAACGAACCGATGTGAACGCCCACGCAATCGCCGAGGGATCATGGCAAAATATTCTGCCCGACGGCGATGTTGAGCCGCCGCATGGCACGACGGTGATACACCAGCGCTTCGAGATAATCGCGGACAACCTCATCGTACTCGCTCCGTGCCTCACGCCAGGAATCGAAGCTCGTTTTCCCATTGGCGAGCAAACGATCCTGCTCATCGCGGAGATGGCGGGCACCGGCCAGGATGTCGCGCTCGTAGCGCTCTACGACCTCGCGCGATAGCGTGTACTCGGTCGCCGCGTACTGCACTTCGTTGACAATGCGGCGCTCCAGCCCCTCGCCTTCCAGTTGCGTCTGTGTCACGTTGGCGCAGGCGCGAGCGATGTCGCCTTGATTTCGGTCGAAGAAGGGCACGGGGAAAAGCACGCCCAACCCCCAGCCGCTGGCGCTCTGCTTGCCCAGCGGCGAATAATCGTTGGCGGTGAAGGGCGTGTAAAAGAGAAAGACATTATCGATGGACTCGGCGGCCTCGCGGCGGAGATCGGCTTGGGCGCGGTTGAGACCCAACCGATAAGCGGTCAAATCGGGCCGGCTTTGCAAGGCCAGGCGGACCAACTCCTCCGGGCAGGGCGGCGGCAGGGCGCGATCGTGTAGGGAGCCTTTAACGTCGAGCCATTCCGCTTGCTCGGCGGGGAGTCCCAACAGCAGAGCCAGTTCGCGCCGGGCTTGGAGCAAGGTCGCCTCCGCACGCTGGAGGGCGGCTTCGGCGTTGGCCCGCTCGAGCGCCAGGGAGGAGGTTTCGAGCTGCGGCCCTTTGTCGCCGCGCTGGCGGATCGTCTGGGCCAGCGCGTTCAACCGCGCCAGCCCGGTCCGCAGGGCGGCAACCGCCTGACGCGCTTCCAGAACATCGATAAAGGCAGCGTTCAGCTTGTCAATTTCTTGGCGGACGGCGTCCTGATATTGGGCCTCCAGCACGTCCTTGGCTTCCCGCGCCGCCTGGATACGGAAGCGCCGCTTGCCGTTGACATCGAGTGGTTGGATGACGGTTATATCGTAGGACGTGGACGCCGGCCGCTGCTCCGAGAAATGGCCGTAGGGAATGTTGCTGACGCTGACGAAGAGAAACGGATTGCTCCGCAGTCCCGCGGTGAGAATGTCGGCCCGCGCTTTGGGAATGTCTTGAAACTTGGCGGCCAGGTCGGCATTGACGGCGACGAGCCGCTCGATGGCCGCGCTCAGGGGCAAAGCATTGGCCGGCCCTTCGTCCTCGTCCGGCAATTCCAGCGGCCCCGTCAGCGCGCTTTCCTCGCTGCGCGGACTCAGCGGTGCGCCGCCGCGCAGGCGAACGTCGGTTCTCCTTTGGCCGCGGCGTTTGCCGCGCCGCGACAATGCGCGCGGCAAGAGAAAAGGCGAGAGGCGTTCCTCGCCCAGCCGCGGCTCATCGGCGCCCGGACTGGGCGGCAGCAGGTTTTCGCCGCCGGGCGGATCGAGATGCTGATGCGTCCGCGCTTCCTCCTGCTTCTTCTGTCGATTGGTCATCAAGATCACGTCATCGATGACCACGATCTGCGCCGCCGCACGGGACGACAGGGTCAGCGGCAAAAGAAGGATGCTCAACAGCGTCAAGGAAAAACACGATTTCATGGCGTTCCTTATTTCCCTCAATTTTCAGGGCAGAAGGCGTTGGCCGACAACGGTGTTGAGCCGCAACATGGCACGGCGATGGCGCGCCAAGGCTTCCAGGTAGTCGCGGATGGTCTCTTGATAATCTCGGTGGGCGGAAAGATAGGAGCGAAGATCCTTTTGTTCTTCGACGAAGCGGCGATAGCGGTCCTCGTGCAGGCGATGGGCATGGAGCAGAATGTCCCGCTCGTATTGCTGTACCAGTTGCCGCGAAACCGCGTACTCGGTCGCCGCCCGCCGCACCTCGTCGATCACCTCTTGCTGGGCGCGTTCGACTTCGATCCGCCATTGGGTCACGTTGGCGCGAGCGCGGATGATCTCGCCTTGATTGCGGTTGAAGGCGGGGATGGGCAGAAGCACGCCAATCTGCCAGGAAGTGATCGACTGCTTGCCCTGCGGATTCATATTGGCGGCTTCATACGGCGAAAAGAACAGAAAAACATCCTCCACGGCTTCGGTTCGTTCGCGCTGCAACTCGGCGCGGCGCGGTCCACGCTCAACTGATGCGCCCGCAGATCGGGACGCGCGGCGAGCGCGAGGGAGATCACTTCCTCGATGGAGGGCGGCGGCGCAGCACGGTCGTAAAGGGAGCCGCGCACGCGCAGACGATCGGCCTCTTCGGCGGGCAGCGCCAACAGCACGGCCAGGTTTCGCCGTGCATGCACCAGGGCAGTCTCCGCTCGGCGCAGGGCGATGTCCGCGCTGGCTTGACGGACGGCGGCGCGGGTGTCGTCGCTGGAGGGACGCCGTCCTTGACGGACTTGCCGGCGACTTATCTCCGCCGCTTCGGCCAGACGCCCGCGGGCGGCGCACGCCGCCCGCATCATCGCCCGCGCTTCCAAGACGTTGACGTAAAAGGTGTACAGACGATCGATCTCGCGGCGCACTTCATCTTGAAAACGCGCCTCCAGAATGGGAATTTTCTTTTCGGCCGCGCGGCGATTGGCTTGGTGCTTGCCGCTGACATCGAGGGGTTGAACGATGGTGACATCGTAGGTGGTGGCGCCGGGCCGCTGCACGGAGAAATGGCCGTAGGGAATCGCCGTGGCGCTGAGGAAGACGACGGGATCGTTGCGCAGTCCGGCGGTGAGAACGTCGGCGCGAGCCTTGGGGATGTCCTGATACTTGGCGGCCAGGTCCGAATTGGCCGACAGCAAACGATCGATGGCCGCCTCCAGCGATAGGCCATCGGCAGGCCCCTCATCGCGTTCCTCCACCAATTCCAGCCGCGCCGCCGGTTCGTCCAGGCGATGCGGCGCCTTGAGGGTTTCGTCTGGCACCGCCTCCGCGGGGCAGGCAGCGCGGCGAACCGGCGTGGAACCGTTGGCGGGGATGCTCAAGGTGGGCAAAGGACGGCAGCCGAGCGCGGACATCAAGAGCATCAGCAAGATCGGGCCATAAACGGTAAGCAGACGCCCCACCAACTCTCCTCTCTCGGTTCGATTTGGTCCGCTCGCTCTTACGGCAGAAGGCGCTGCCCGACGACGGTGTTCAGGCGCAGCATGGCGCGGCGATGATGCACCAACTCTTCCAGGTAATGGCGAACGGCGTCGTCGTAACTTCGCTCCGCCGTAAGAAAGGAATCGAGGCTTTCTTGCCCCGCGGCGAAGAGACGGTATTTCTCCTCGCGGAGTCGGCGGCTGTTGCTCAGAATCTCCTCCTCGTACTTGCGCAGCAGTTGACGGGAGACGGCATAGTCGGTAACCGCTCGCCGCACTTCGTAGATCACTTGTTCGCGCAGGCCGCGCAGTTGGATTTGCAATTGCGTCACGTTGGCCCGGCCGCGCGCGATGTCGCCCTGATTGCGGTCGAAGATCGGCAGCACCGTTAAGCCGCCCGTCTCCCAGCCGGTCGCCGTTCGCTTGTCCTGTGAGGGAAAAGTGGTGCCCTCGTAAGGGGTGTAGAAAACGAGTACGTCGTCCATTCGCTCCGCCCGGCTGAGGCGCACATCGGCTTGAGCGCGATCGATGCTCAACTGGTAGGCGGCCAGGTCGGGGCGCGTTTGCAGCGCCCGCTCAATCAACTCTTCCGTGGCGGGCGGCGGCGGCGCCCGATCGCGGAGGGAGTCGCTGACGGCCAACTCATCGGCCCGCTCGGCGGGGACGGCCAACAGCCGAGCCAGCTGCGCCGCGCCTGCAACAGAGCGGCTTCGGCATCGCGCAGGGCGGCCTCGGCGGCGGCACGCCGCAGCGCCGCCTCGGCGACTTCCGACGACGAACGCCGTCCGTCCTCGGCCAGAGCGCGCGTCGTCTGGTCCACGACGGTCAGGGCGGCGACGCCGCGGCGCACCGCATTGCGGTTGAGACGCGCCTCCTGGACATCGACGTAGGCGGTGTAGAGCTTGTCGATTTCCTGCCGAACGGCATCCTGGAACAGCGCCTCCAGCGCTTTTTCGGCGCGGGCGCCACGCTCAGCCGTTGCCGGCGTTTGCCGCTGACATCGAAGGGTTGAACGAAGGTCGCTTCGTAAGAAGTTTCTCCGGGCCGCCGCGGCGAATAGTTGCCGTAGGGGATGCCGTCGCCGTCGAGAAAGACCGAAGGGTTCTCGATCAGTCCCGCCGAGAGAATGTCGGCCCGCGCCTTGGGGATGTCCTGATACTTGACGATGAGATCCCGATTGGCGGCGAGCAGGCGCTGGATGGCGGCCTGCAACGAAAGCCCTTGCGGCTCGCTCTCTTCCCCTTCTTGGGGTAATTCGCGTGGAATGATGGGCCGGCGTCTCTCTTTGCTGTCGCGGCGCGGCGCGGGAGGGGCGGTTCGGGAGGGCGTCGCCGGCCTCTGCGCCAACTCCGCCGATTCTACCCAAAGGCTCTCTTCCGCGCCGACGCGCCGCACTGCCTCCTCGACTTGCGCGGCACCGCCGCTGCAAATCGTCAACAGAAGCGCCAGCACCATCTTGTTAAGTATCCAGCAACCGCGCATGAGATCCCTCCCGTTGGGCTTCTGCGGGTTTCCTGGCTTGCGGAGCTTATGGTGCGCGGTATCAGACGGCCAACCCATTCTTCTCTATCGGTTGGCCAAGGCGGAAACTTTAGTGATTTTTGCTTACTGTTACCGGCAAGCGACGCTCGTTCCCTTGACGGTGCCGCGGGCAGGCGAGCGCGACCGCGCTCCCCTTCGGGTCGCGGCTAACCAAGATAAAATCGCCTTTGGCGCGATTTCTTCTCTTTTTCATCTCCTCTTCGTCTTGAATTTTTCCCTTTCCCTGGCGCGATTGACGGTAGTGCTTGCCTTGGGAAAATAAATAAAAAAATCCTTGAAATTCCTAATATGCACTGTTAGCTTCAACGACAGACCTCTCAGCCGAGTTTCCAATCAAGCCCATCAAGGGAAGATCGGTTAGGTGAGTAAAGAACTTCGCACATGAAAGAAGTTCTACGGGAGTAAACGGAACTGCGCCCGTAAGAGAGCGGTTGGCAGCGCCGCTATTATCCGCTCGCTCAAAGCCGCATTGATCTGGCCTCGCCCCGGCGTTCGGTCTGCGCCGGCAACGATGGCCTTCTTCCTCTCTAAACGCGGACCAACTCATCGAGGAGATGACATGAGATTCTTGATTGGATTGTGGCAACGAATCGGTAGGGAGCGGGCGGCCCAACGAAGACAGCGGAAAGTCCAGAGGTTCCCAATCAAGGCGGCGCGGTGTGTGCGGCCGCGGCTGGAAGCGCTGGAGGATCGCTGCGTCCCGTCTACCCTGATGGTCACCAGTACCCTTGACGATGTGAACGTGAAGGGCACGCTGCGCTACGACATCGCCCACGCCGCCAACGGCGATACCATCCGCTTCAGCCCCTCCCTGCACGGCGCCCCTATCGTCCTCACCCAAGGAGAACTGCTCATAGACAAGGATCTGACCATCGAGGCCAATCGCAACCATCCGGAGACGATCAGCGGCAACAAAAACTCGCGGGTCTTCGAGGTGGCCTCCGGGCGCACGTCACGCTGAAGAACCTCGCCATCACCGGCGGCAACGGCGTGGCCAACAATCCCAGCGGGACCAGCCGCGATGATGGCGAGGGCGGCGGCGTACTCAACTTGGGCACGCTGACAGTCAGCCAGAGTACTCTGTCCAACAACGCCGCCGGCAGATTTGGCGGCGGCATTGATAACGACACCAAAGGCACTCTAACGATCGAGAAGAGTAAGCTTTCTGACAACTCCGCCGCCGTCGATGGCGGCGGCATATACAATTCCTCTGGCACGCTGACGATCCGCAACAGCACCTTATCCGGCAACTCCGCCGGCTTACATGGCGGCGGCATCTACAACTCCTCCAGCACCCTGATGACGGTTAGCTTCAGCAAGCTGTCCGACAACTCCGCCACTGACGATGGCGGCGGAATCTTCAGCGACTTCGGCAAGCTGACGATCCACGGCAGCACCCTCTCCGGCAACTCCGCCGGCTTAAATGGCGGCGGCATCTCCGGCTACTCCGGTACGCTGACGGTCAGTGACAGCATCCTCTCCGGCAACTCTGCCACGGGCAGTGGCGGAGGCATCTTCGACGCCTTCGGTACGCTGACTGCCCGCGGCAGCACCTTCTCCGGCAACTCCGCCAGCGGAAGTGGCGGCGGGATCTCCGGCAGTTCCGCCACGCTGACAGTCAGCAACAGCATCCTCTCGGGCAACTCCGCTAAGGGCGATGGCGGCGGCATCGACATCTCCTTCGGTACTCTGACGGTCCGGAACAGCATCCTCTCCGGCAACACCGCCGGAAGAAGTGGCGGCGGCATCGAGGGCTATTCCAGCACGCTGGCAATCAGCAACAGCGTCCTCTCCGACAACTCCGCCACGAACGATGGCGGCGGCATCACCAGCTATTTTTACGGCACGGTAACAGTCAACAGGAGTTTCTTGTCCGGCAACTCCGCCGGCTTAAATGGAGGCGGCATCTTCAACTCGTCCGCGAGCAAGTTGACAGTCAGTCAGAGCATCTTTTACCACAACTCCGCCAAGCGCCAGGGCGGCGGCATCAGTAACAGTGGCACCGCAGCGGTCAGCGAAAGCTTCCTGTTCGACAACTCCGCTCAAGAGGGCGGCGGCATCTTCAATGACGGCACAATGACGGTCAGCAAAAGCCTCTTCTTGGATAACTCCGCCACGGTCGAGGGCGGCGGCATCTATAATTCCTCCGGCACGCTGACGGTCGGCAACAGCGCCTTCCATGACAACACTCCAGACGCCATCTACGGCAAGTACACCGATGAGGGCGGCAACACCTTCTGATAACGCCTATGCTCCCGGCGGCGCTCGGATACACCGCCGGGAGCATTGGAAATGTCTGGCTCGCCTTTGGATGGGGAACGCTTCTTACCCCTCCAGACCCGTCAGCCGCCCCTTGCTGTCGCCGAACGAATCGACGTGAACGCCAACACGATCGAGCATGCACAAATACAGATTCATCAGCGGCGTTTCCTTCTCATAGCGGATGTGCCGGCCGCTTTTGAGCGTGCCGCCGCCCTTGCCGGCCAACAGAATCGGCAAATCGTTGTGATTGTGTCGATTGCCGTCGCTGATGCCGCTGCCGTAGACGATCATGCAATTGTCCAGCAGCGTGCCGTCGCCTTCCTTGACCGATTTCAGCTTGTTCAGCAGATACGCGAACTGCTCGATGTGGAATTGATTGATCTTCTGCACTTTGGCCATGCGCTCTTTGAGACGGCGGTGGTGCGACATATCGTGATGGCCGTCCGGCACGCCGCACTCGCGGTAGCTGCGATTGCTGCCGTCGTTGGCGAATACGAAGGTCGCCACGCGCGTCAGGTCGGCCTGGAAAGCCAACGCCAGCACGTCGGCCATCAGACGCAGATGTTCGCGGTAGTCCTTGGGGATGCCGGTCGGCCGCGCGGCGCCGGCGGGAGCGGCGATGTCCGCCGTCTGCTCGACGCGGACTAGACGCTGCTCGATCTCACGGATGCCGGTTAGATACTCCTCCAATTTACGTTGATCGGCGCCGCCGAGGCGATTCTTGAGATTGCGTGCATCTTCGCCGACGAAATCGAGGATACTGTGCTTGTAGCGCTCGCGCCGCTGCGCCTTGTCGTCGCCCTTGGTAGGAGCGCTGAAGAGGCGCTCGAAAACCAGACGCGGATTGACTTCCTTGGCGACCGGCGACGATTCGTTGTGCCAGGCGAGGTTGGCGGAGTAGGCGCAGCTGTAGCCGGAATCGCAGTTGCCGGAGTTCTTGCCGCCTTCGCAGCCGATCTCCAGCGAGGCGAAGCGCGTGGTTTTGCCGACCTTGTCGGCGGCCAATTGATCGACGGAAACGCCGACGCGGATGTCGGCGCCGTGCGTCTTGCGCGGTTGACGGCCGGTGAGGAAAGCGGCCATGGCGCGGGCGTGATCGCCGGGTCCGTCGCCGTTGGGCCGAGCTTTGTCCAGCGTCAAACCGCTGAGGACGAGCAGTTCTTTCTGCACCGGCGCCAAGGGTTGCAGCGTCGGCGGCAGCGTCGTCAGCGCCTCCTCGGCGGCCGGCGTCCAGTTGGCCATGTCGATGCCGTTGGGAACGTAGAGAAACGCCATGCGCCGCGGCGCGGCCGCCGGAGCCGAAGCGCCAAGCAGGGTGCGCGGCAGCATCGCCTCGAGCCACGGCAGCGCCACCATCGCGCCCATGCCCCTGAGGACGGTGCGTCGAGAAACGTGCAAATCCTTCATTTCTTGCTCCCCTTGACTCTCCGCTTCAGGAAGGGATCGCTCTTCACAATGTCGATCACCAGGCGCGAAAACTTGTAATTATCCTTGCCGGCGCTGGTAACGATGTCATCGACCGCACAGCGGTCATAGCGTTCGACGCCGCGGCCGAGCGCGTAGGTCAGCAGTTTCTCGGTCAGACAGCGAGCGAAGGCGTCCTTGCGCGTCTTGAGGATGCCGCGCAATTGGGCCGGTCCCGCAAACGATTGACCGCCCGGCAGCGTGCCGGTGGAATCGATGGCGAACTTGCCGTCGCGGCTGCGCCAGGCGCCGATGGCGTCGAAGTTCTCGAAGCCGAAACCGAGCGGGTCCATGCGCTGATGGCAGGTGGCGCAATTGGGGTTGGCCCGATGCTGCTCCAGACGCTGCCGCAGCGAACCGGACTCCGCCGCTGCCTTGTCCTCCTTGAGTTCTTCAACCCCGTCGGGCGGCGGTGGTTGCGGTGTACCCAGGATATTTTCCAAAATCCACTTGCCGCGCTTGACCGGCGAAGTCCGCGTCGGATTCGAGGTCACGGCCAGCACCGCCGCTTGCGTAAGAATGCCGCCGCGCGGCGTGCCGGTCAAGGATACGCGGCGAAATTCCGCGCCCTTGACGCCGGACAAGCCGTAATGCTTCGCCAACCGTTCGTTGACGAACGTATAGTCGGCGTCGATGAAATCGAGAATGCTGCGGTCTTCGCGGACGATACTCTCGAAAAACAATTCCGTCTCCTTGAGCATGGCCGCGCGCAACTTGTCGTCGAAGGCCGGGAACAAATCGGGATCGGGTTTGAAATCCTTCAAGTTGCGTAATTGCAGCCATTGTCCCGCGAAATTGTCCACCAGAGCGCGCGAGCGCGGATCGTTGAGCATGCGGCGAACCTGTTTCTCCAGCACCTCCGGTTCGTGCAGCGTCTTCTTGCGGGCCAACTCGAACAATTCGTCGTCGGGCATGCTGCTCCACAGAAAGTATGACAGCCGGCTGGCCAACTCAAAATCGCCGATGGAGCGAATGGCCGCCCGGTCGGCGGGCCGGCGATCCATCTCGACGCGGAAAAGAAAGTGCGGCGAGACAAGGACGGCTTGCAGGGCCAAGCCGATGCCGGTCTCGAAGCTATCGCGGTTCTTGTCGGCCATTTCGACGAAGCGCAGCAGACGCCGCAGTTCATCCTCGCGGATGGGTCGGCGATAAGCACGGCTGGCGAAGCGCTCCAGGATTTGCCGGGCCGACTCTTCGTTTTGCGTCGCCACAGTGAAAATTCGTTTGCGCGACTCCGGCGACGCGAGCGCCTTTTCGACGATCTTCTCGGCGGCGGCGAGATATTTCTCTAGCAGCAACGGCGGCAGCGACAGCACGTCGCCAATGTTGTCGAAGCCGTAGCCCACGTCGTCCTGCGGAAAATCGTTGGCCGGTTGGAAATTGATTCCAACAAGATCGCGGATGGTGTTGTTGTACTCGGCGCGGTTGAGGCGGCGGATGGTGACGCGGCCGGGATCGCGCAGTCCGTTGCAATCGATGCCGAAAACAACGGCGTCGAACCAGACGTTGAGGCGTTCGAGCTGTTCGGCATTGGGCCGCGGTTTGCCGGGCGGCGGCATGTCGCCGGAACGCAGATTGTCGGCGACCTGCGCCCAGACTTCGCGTTTCTTGAGGGCGGAAGCCTCATCGGTGAAGGCGGTCAGCGACAGGCCGGCTTTGGCTTTCTTGTCGCCGTGGCACTTGCCGCAATACTCCTTGACGAGCGGAACGACCTCCTTGGAGAAGTCCACTTTGGCCGGCGCCGCGGCGTCGAGGCGAGCAGACCCACAGAAGACGGTCAGCACGCCGAGGGAGTACAGGGTCTTCCACAACCGCATCATCGCAGCGTTTCCTTGAGCAATCCGAAGGATGTCGAGTCAGCCGCTGGCGGGCAGGCGCGGCTGGGAGGGTCATTCAGGCGGGAAAGCGGACCTCTACCGTTGCGTGTTATTATCGGTCAAAGGCGGATGATTTTCAAGCGCCGGGTGATTTCTTCAGCGGAAATTAATTCGCCCTGTCCGGAGCCGGGACAGACTTGGCAGGTGCGTTGCCAGTCTTCCGGCGTGGCGACGTTGCTGTCCCAGAACGGCCAAGTACGGCACTGCGGCGGCCGTACCGCATAGACGGTGCAGCCGTGTTGACGGTCGTAGAAGACGCAATCGCCGTTGCTCTTTTCGCGGAGAGTGCGGCCGCGCGCCGTCCAGCGCGTGTACAGTGCTTTCACCTCGTCGAGCGTTTCGCCGCGCTGCCCGGCGATGGCGGTCAAATCGTCGTCGTCCACCCAGACGAAGCCGGGTTCGCCGGTGCAGCAGTGGCCGCAGCGCGTACAAGTGAAACGCAGGCCGTCTTTGTACCAAGGTTGTGACATCGCCTCCTCATCGTTTAGCCGTGACCTGAAGGGGAGCGCGAACGCATCGGAGTCATTTGAGGTATCCTACCGTGGATGAGGGCTTTCCTGATCCATCTATTGCCTCCTTTCTGGGTAGCGGTGTTGTCTGAATCGGTTAAGTCATTCTACAATACTTGAGACAGCACGATGATGGAAGCGAGTAGTGACCGTGGTGGGGGAAGGTGAAGGGATGCACGATGACGGCAGGGACGACGGCGGGTACGGCGCCAATCTCTCCACTCCCGTCGCCATCGATCCATGAGGCGGAGTTAGCCTCTGGCCCATCGGGAGCAGTGGAATACGGGGCTGAGATTGATTTTGCCGCCGCCGTGGTGCGTCGCCGCGCTGGGGGTAATGTGGTAGTTCGCGGCGCAGATGTTGATGCCAATCGCCGCCTCGCAGGACAAATCGAATCCGCCGTCGGCTCCTGCCGGCGCGGCGATCCTCACCGCAGCTCCGGTCCTCATGCCTTGCCGCATTATCAGCCGCAATCTCGACCGCCGGACGGCCACACGTTCTACGAGACGCCCCGGCGCAAAGCGAGGAGATCGCCATGAAATACTTCACGCCGGATCTGATTGCCCGCGGCCAGAGCGACGACAGCCGCATTCTCAATGAAGTCGAAACCCTCTGGGATGAACGCTGTCAGCGCTATAACGAGTACCTCGCTTCGATCCGAAACGAACTCTGTGCGGGTCTGCGGCACATCGAGGACAATTATTACCTGCACGACGCCGCGATACGCGGTATGGGGTGCCGGGACGGCATGTTCGTCATCATGTTGCAGCTCGACACGCCGCCGCGTTCGCTGCTGACTTTCACCTATGAGTTGGTCGAACCGCTGCGGATCGATCCGCACGCCCTCGTCGAATCGACTCTCTCGCGGGGAGAAGTGGTCGAGTGGCAGTACGATGAGATCGAGAAGGTACACAGTGAACCGCCAACCTGGCGACAATTCATTCTGGTGAGCAACGGCTGGGAGATCGCCGTTCACTTTCGCGATGTGAAGGTCGAGGAGATGCAGGCTCTGCTACCCGTGTAGGGGAGCGACGCCGCCTCTTGGATGCCGGCGTGCCTCCCATAATAGGAGGACCAACCTGCTCGATTGTTGAAAAAGTGAACTCAAAGGCACTCCCTCAACTCACCTTCAGTGGATTGAACACCAACCCACTGAGCAATTTCGGATAGAAATACGTCGATTTAGGCGGCATCTTTTCGAGATTGCCGGCAATCTGCTCGACGTGTTGCATCGTCGCCGGCGGCACCAGCACGGCGAGTTTGCACTCTTTCCGCGCAACCGCGTCCGTCACTTCGCGCAGCAGATGCACGTATTTGCATTCGGCTTTGCCACCGAGCGCCTGCGGCAGCAGATGATCGAGGACGGCGACATGCAAAATACTGACGGCCAAGCCGCGCCAAGCGGGGCTGTGATTGGCCGCCCGTTCGGCCATGAGTTGCGGCGAGCGGAACCGCGCCGTCTGCCAGATGCCATCGGCCACGGTGCCGAAGCCGAGTACGTCCTGCGAGCCATCCGCCTCGATTGTCTCCCACGTCTCGCGGGCACCTTGCTCGCCTTGACCGATGCGCTCGACCTGGAAGTGCGGCGCGAGAATCGCGGCGAGACGGTCGGCGCTCAGGTCGGCGATGCCGGAAACGAGGCGGTGCGTCGGCAGGATAATCAGGCCGGGATCGCTCATGCTGACGAGCATCATCAGCGTGAAATTGGCGGCGGCTTCGTCGTCGCGCACTTCACCGGCGGCGCGGCGCTCTTCGAGGTAGCGCAAGCTGGTTTCATAGCGATGATGGCCGTCGGCGATGAAGACCGGCTTGGGACTGAGCAGGCCGGTCACGGTGCTGACGATGTGCTGATCGGTCACGGGCCACAGTTTGCTGACGACGCCGAGATGGTCGGTCGCTTGTAATGGCAATGTGCGACTTACCAGAGCGTCTAGGTATTTTATAACTTCATCGCTGGGGTCGGGATAGAGTCCGAACACCGGGCTGAGGTTCATGGCGGTGGCGTGGAAGAGCCGCAGACGGTCGGCTTTGGGTCCGGCCAACGTCTCTTCGTGCGGATAGATGCGGCCGGTGCCGAACGGTTCCAGACGGACGCGCGAGAGGAAACCGCGGCGCGTGTAACGCCGGCCCTCGACCTCGAAGTCCTGGTAGTAGACATGCAGGCCGTGCGCGGAGTCCTGCACCAAAATGTCGTCGCGCTGCCAATCGCGCAGGATGCGGGCGGCGCGCGTGTAGCGATTCTCCGTGTCGTTGTCGCTCGGCTCTTCTTTATTCAGAATGAGGCGGATGACGTTGTGAGGACTGCGCTCGTAGAGCGTTTGCTGCAACGCGGGATCGATCACGTCGTAGGGCGGAGCGATCACGTCGCTGAGCGCACCGACGCGGCCCAGATCGTAACGGAAAGCGCGGAATGCACGAATATCAGCCATCGCAAAACTCACCGTAAAGTCACAAAGAACACAAAGAACGCAACCGAGTGAGTATTATAAGGAGAACGAGTCTCTTGTCTTTCTTTGTGTTCTTTGTGACTTTGTGGTGAAATCGCATGCTTGCCGAGCGACTCGCTGCCGTCGAAGAGCGCTTGCACGCCGCCTGCCGCCGCGCCGGCCGAGCGCAGAGCGCCGTCACGCTCGTCGCCGTCACCAAGACTGTCTCCAGCGAAATCGCCGCCCTTCTGCCCGGCCTGGGGGTGATGGATCTCGGCGAGAGTCGGCCGCAAGAACTGTGGCGCAAGGCCGCCGTCGTGCCGCCGCCGGTGCGCTGGCACTTGATCGGCCATCTGCAACGCAACAAGATCGAACGCACTCTGCCGCTCGTCGAGTGCATTCATTCCGTGGACAGCGTGCGCTTGTTGGAGGCATTGGAGGAAACGTGCCGGCAAGCATCGCGTTCTCTGCCGGTGCTGCTGGAGTTCAATGCCAGCGGCGAGGCGAGCAAACACGGTTTCGCTTCCGAAGACGTTCCGCGCTTGGCGGCGCGGCTGGCCGAATTGCGGCACGTCCACATCGAAGGCTTGATGACGATGGCGGCGTATGAGGAGCAAGCGGAACGGACGCGGCCGACGTTCGCGGCGCTGCGGGCGCTGCGTGATCAGTTGGCGGCGGAATGGGGCCGGCCGCTGCCGCATTTGTCGATGGGTATGAGCAACGATTTCGAGATCGCCGTCGAGGAAGGCGCGACCCTGGTGCGACTGGGCACGGTGCTGTTCGAGGGGATGGCGAACCGGCAGCGTTAGCTGCCGGGTATGTTCGCTCCACCCGGCAGCTAACGCTGCCGGTTCGCCAACCGCGCCTTGCTCAGGAAGGAGGCGATGGGTCCGTGAAGCAAACTCCGCGAATCGGCGAGAAAGCCTGGCTCGCCCTGATGCTGGCCCTTACCGGTGGTTGTGTCGATGCCGTCGGCTACGTCGTTCTGTGGAAAGTGTTCACCGCGCACATGAGCGGCAACAGCGTGTCCGCGGCGGTGCATGTCGGCGAAGGCAAGGAAGCCGAAGCCTTCCATCGCGCCGTCGCCGTTCCCTTTTTTGTGCTGGGCGTGGCGGTCGGCGCCGCGCTGAGTGAAGTGCTGGCGCGCAGCGGCCGACGCCGCATCTTCGCCGTGGCCGTCGGCCTGGAGGCGGCGCTGCTGTTGATCTTCCTCTTGTGGGGCGGGCCGATTCTGAGCGAGGGCCGGATTCCGGAGGAGCCGGCCTGGCGCTTTTATCTGCTCGTCGCTCTGCCGACTTTGGCGATGGGCGTGCAAAACGCCAGTCTGCGCCGCGTCGGCACTACCACGGTGCGCACCACCTACATCAGCGGCATGCTCACCAACGTCGCCGAGCAGACGGTGCAATACCTCTTCTGGCTGCGCGATCACTGGAGCGAGCATCGCGGCCGGCTAGTCCGTTTGCTGCGGCTGTCGGCGGCCCAGCCGCCGTTTTTGCATCTGTGTCTGCAAGGCGGCATCTGGATCGCCTTCGTCGCCGGCGCTATCTTCGGCGTCTGGGCTACGCTGCGCTGGGGCTTACTGTCGCTGTGGGGACCGATCCTCTGCCTGGTTGTCATCGCCTTTTGCGATATTCTTAATCCCATTCATCCGCGGGGCGCGGCCAAATCCGAATGGACGTGATTTATTGCCGCTGGAAGAGGATCTTTTCCAGTTCTTTGCGGAACGGTTCGCTGGCCGCGATCGCCGAGCGAAAATGCTGCTTGTCCAGCGTGTACAACTCCACGTCTTGACCGGCGACGACGGTGGCGCTGCGCGGCTCGCCGGTCATCAGCGCCCACTCGCCGAAGAACTGGCCCTTGCTCAGCGCCGCCACCTTCGCCTCGTCCGCCTTGGCCCGGTTGACGATCACGTCCACCGTGCCGCTTTTGATCAGGTAGAACTTTTCGCCCTCGTCGCCTTGACGGATGAGGACAGTGCCGGCCGGATGACTTTCTTTCTCCATCTCCTCGGCGATGTTGGTCAGCGTGCCCGTCGTCAAGTGCGCGAATACGTCGCACTGCTTGAGGAACTCGCAAATCTCGATCTCCTCTTGCAACAGAACATTCGACTTGATACGGCCGTTGGCCATGCTGACGATGCGGTCGGCGACATCGAGAATGCGGTTGTCGTGCGTGACGATCAGACTGGTGCAGCCTTCCTCTTGCCCCAGCTTCTTGAGCAGGTTGACGACATCGCGGCCGCTCTGCTCGTCCAGCGCCGCCGTCGGCTCGTCGGCGAGGATGAGCTTGGGACGATTGGCCAAGGCGCGGGCGATGGCGACGCGCTGCTTTTGGCCGCCGGACAGACGCGATGGTTTGTAGTCGAGGCGGTCTTGCAAACCCAACGAAGTCAGCACTTCCACGGCGCGCTCGTGGATGCGGCGGCGGTCGCTGGACTTCAATTCCAGGGCCATGCGCACGTTCTGCAAGGCCGTCAACGAACCGAACAGGTTGTGGGCCTGGAAAATGAAACCGATGTCTTGGCGGACTTCGACCAATGCCTTTCCGCGCAGTTCGTGCAGACGCCGGCCCAGCACTTCGACCTCACCGTCTTGCACGCTGCGCAGCGCCCCCAACAGCGACAGCAGCGTCGTCTTACCGGAGCCGGACGGCCCCGTCATGATGACAATCTCGCCCTCCGCCACCTGCAAATGATTGTCGAACAATACTTGCTTGCGCGTCTCCTCATCGTCGCCGTACCAGTGATTGAGACGATCGACGCGAATGACCGTCGGAGCTTGCCGTATGGTCGAGGAGCGCGCGCGTTGAAAAGGGGCCGCCGTACTCATCCAAACACCTCCGCGGGATCGGCCGTCCTCACCTTGCGCAGCGCGAGCAAGCCGGATACCACGCACATCAGCGTTGTTAAACCAAGTATTATAAGGATGCGTAAAATGGTCAAATACATGGGCAGTCCGACCAAAAAATCCACCGTGCGATAGAGCAGCCAACTCAAGGCCAGCCCCGGCACGAAGCCGAGTACGGCCAACCACAGCGATTCGCGCAGCACCGTGCCATTGAGAAACAGTTCGCCATAGCCGATGGCCTTGAGCGTGGCGTACTCCGGCAGATGCTCGGCCACGTCCGTCGAGATAATCTGATAGCAGATCACCGAGCCGACGATGAAGCCCATAAACAGGCCGAACTGGAAAATGAAACCGACCGGCGTAGTCTTCCGCCAATAGTTTTGCTCGTGTTCGACGAATTCGTCCTTGGTGTAGACGTTGACATCGTCGGGCAGGATTTGCTCGATGGCTCCGCGAACCGTCTCGACATCCGACCCCGGCTCGAGGCGCACGACGCCGAGGTCGGCCAAGTCCAAGGTGGCGGACGGCGTCAGTTCATTGGGGAAGAGATGAGCATAGGTTACATCGCTCATGACGACGCTGCCGTCGCTGGTGAAATCGGTGCCGAGTTTGAAGGTGCCGGCGACGTGGACGGTGCGTCCCGATAATTCGCGGTCGATGCCCGCTCGGACGACGCCATAGGGCGACTTGGATTGACGGTCGAGCAGGACGTTGTAGAGGATTTTCAGGTCGGCGCGATGGGCATTGACGCCGGCATTGCTCAGCACGTCTCGATCGGGATCGAAAGCGATGACGCGGATGGGCTGGCTGCTGGGCCGCTTCGCTTCGGGGACGCCGGTATCTTTCCACAAGGAAGCGACGTATTCGAGATAGACGGCGTCGGCGGCCTGGACGCCGGCCGCCATGCGCGCCTGCGTCAGCCGATGCGTCGTGAACTGCTCGCGGATGCCCATAGCGTAGCGCGCTTTGCTGACGAGGATGATTTGGCCGTTGAATTGGCGAATCAATTCCACAGGGGCATCGAGCAGGGCATTATAGAAACCCAACTCGGCGAACATGAGGAAGACGGCGAAGGCGACGCCGAGGACACGGATGATGAAACGGCGCTTGTCGTGCGCTAGATTGAGCCAAGCCAGGTGGACGCGAGAGAAGAACCACATATCAGAATAGTTCCGCGGGGTCGGCTGTTTTGACTTTTCGCAACGCCAGCAGACCGGACAGCGAACACATGGCGATGGCCAACAGCAACACGCCGACGGCGCGAAGCGGCGTCATGGACAGAAGCAGCTTGGCCTCGTACTGGCCCAAGGCATACAGTCCCAGAGCGACGGGGAAAGCCAGCACGTAACCCAGAACCGCCAGCGCCAGCGCCTGACGCAGCACGACGCCGGATAGGTACCCGCGACTGTAGCCGATCGCTTTGAGCGTGGCGTACTCGGCGAAATGATCGCTGATGTCCGTGGCGATCACCTGATAGACGAAGATGACGCCGACGATCAGAGCGATCAAGACACCCATTTGAAAGATGATGCCCACGGAGGTGCGGTGAATCCAGTAATCCCCTTCGCGCTGCTCGATCTCGGCGCGGGTGAGGAGGCGGACCTCGTCGCGCGGATGAGTGCTGTAGAGGGTTTGGCTCAGCTCCGTCTTGACGACATCAGCTCGACGGCGAGCGTCCTCCTTGAGACGGATCAGGCCGAGAGCGGGCTGCTCGAGCGCCTGCGGCTCGAGCAGACGAGCATAGGTGTGTTCGCTGGTCAACACCATGCCGTCGGCGCCGTAGCCGGTGCCGATGGTGAACTGTCCGACAACCTCGATGCGCGTATTGTTCAATTCCGTCTCTTCGCCGACGCCGCGCGGACCGAAATAATCGCGCGTCTCCGTGTCCATGAGGACGGTATCGGGCCTGCGCAGGCGGCTCAGGCACTGCTCGGCCGGCTCGCTGCGAAAGACCTTATCGGCGCGAAAAACGTCTTCATCGAGGCGGAAAGCGAAAACGAGGATGGCCCGGCGTTGTTGTCGATCGTCCTTGGTGCGCCACGTCTGCCAATCGATGTACAAGGGCGCCGCCGAGGCCACGTCGCGGTGTTCCAGTGCTTGATAGATGCGCTCCAGAGGAAAACTACGAGGGCGCGTGCTGTTGAGGTAATTGCTGGACAGCAGGACGAGATCGAAATCGAGGGCGTCGTAGAGCGTGTTGGCGGCGCTCTCGGCGGAGCCGTAAAAACCCAGCTGCATAAAGACGAGCAGGACGGCGAAGGCGACGCCGAGAATGGCCACCAGCGTCCGCACCGGCTGATGCAGCAGATTCAAGAGTACCAGCGGCGTTTTCATCCGTTCCGTCCTGACCGTTTAGCCGCGAGGCGAACCGGCAGCGTAAGCTGCCGGGTGCAGACCACCACCCGGCAGCTTACGCTTGCAGACCACCACCCGGCAGCTTACGCTTGCAGACCACCACCCGGCAGCTTACGCTGCCGGTTCGCCTCGCGGGGAATTAGTGTTGGCCGCTTTGGATCTCGACCTGCACTTGATGGCCGATCAGGTCGGCGACGCGCCGCGGTTGATCCAACTCGACTTTCACGTCCACAACGCGATTGTCCACTGCTGCCCGTGGATCGAGAGGCGTCACCCGCGCCTTGCCGACGCTGCCCGCGATCCACACGACCTTGCCGCTCAGGGCCGTCTCGTCTTCCTCGAAAAGACGGCTGCTGATCGTGGCGCGCTGGCCAATCTTCACATACGGAATGTCGGTCACGTACACCTCGGTCAGCACGATCATGCGATCGACGTTGGCCATCTGCAAAATCGGTTGTGCGTGGACCAGTTCGCCTTCATGGACGAAGATACGCAGAATCTTGCCGTCGCTGGGAGCATGCACTTGCGTCTCCTTGAGGCGTTCGTCGGCTTGGCTGACTTGCGTGTCGAGCAGTTTCCGCGAAATGGCGCTCTGACTCTGCATCAGTTCGGCCCGCGCCGCTTCCAGTTGGGCGTTGGCCACGCGGCGATTCAGGGTGCTGGATTTGCGCAGCTTCTCCAGCTGGCAGCGGGCAGCGATCAGTTCCATCTGAACTTGGCCGCGAGCCAGCTTCTGCTTGTCCTTGTCCTGCTGAGCAATGGTATCGCCGGCGGCGACGTAGCGCTCGTAGTCCTTCTGGGCGTTGCGCTCCTGGGCTTGCAAATAGTCGATCTTGCTCTCCAGCGATTTAATCTCCAGAGGCTCCACCTGCTCGATTTGATCGCGGCGCACCTCTTCGACACGGATCTGCGCCTCGCCGCTCTCGGTGATGGCTTTCAAGCGCTTCGTCGCCTGATCGAGTTGAATGACGGCCAATTTCTGCTCCAGCTTGCGCATCACCTCGCTATCGAGAACTGCCAGAGCGTCGCCTTTTTTGACAAAATCGCCTTCATTGACTTTGATCTGACGGATGCGATCCGGCGTCGGCACGCCCAGCGACAGGATGCCGTCCTTCGGCTCGATGCGTCCCAGGGCCACGACTTTGTCGAGGGCGCGACGGGGTTCGGGCGTCCGGGGGGGCGGCGTCTCGACGTGGTGGAGATAGAAGTAAACGCCGCCGCCGCCCAGGGCAACGCCGAAGAGCGTCGCGCCGAGCAGGAACGCAATCCAGAGGAGGGCGCAGCCGCGTTTCTCGGTTTGGATCGGCATGGTTGTTCCTCTCGTGGAGAAAGCCGCTGCTGTACGTCTCCGAATCCTTTCGCTTAGCGACGCTTCGCACAAGCGTCTTGTCCGCAAATTCCGAACGTGTCTATTTTAGGACAAAATCCACAAGCACGATTATATCCGAAGAGCAAGGACCGCAAGCGGCTTTTTTGGCGCGGAGCAGCTTCGGGTCCGCGACCCATTTTCCCCTTGCTGCCGGCACTCATTTTGCCTAGTTTTCCTAAGTCTCGCCACTAACCAACAGGACGTTTACCTTTCAGACTTTCTAAAGGAGAGTGGTTATGTACAGCATGGTGTTGATGGCAGCCCTAACGACGGGAGCCGACCTGCCCGATTTCGGTCGTCGAGGTTGGGGTTGCTGTGGCTGCTACGGCGGTTATGGCTGGGGCGGCTGGGGACGCGGTTACGGCGGCTATGGTTATGGCGGTTGGGGAGGCGGTTATGGCGGTTGGGGGGGTGGTTATGGCGGCTGGGGAGGCGGTTATGGCGGCTGGGGTGGTTGGGGCGGCTGGGGCTATGTCTCTGCCCCGCTGATAATTCCCACCTATATGGCCCCCACGGTGATCGTCTCCAATACGCTCCCCACCGCAATCACCCCAACACGCTCGCTGTACTACAATCCCGACACATCCCCAAGCAAGCGCGCGACCGTCATCATTCACCTGCCGGCCAAGGCGACACTGACGGTTGACGGCAAAGCGACGAGTTCCACTTCGCCGACACGCCGTTTCTATTCTCCGCCGCTGCAAGCCGGCAAGAGCTACACCTACGTTTTCGAGGCACGAATGGAACGCGATGGCAAAACCGTGAAGGCCGACCGGCGCGTGGAGGTATGCGCGGGCGACCAGCGCGAAATCACCATTACGATGCCGGATCTCGATCGAACGACGCGGAGAAGCGCCGTTGGCGAGCATCAAGTCCGCAACGCTCGGCATTGACGAGAAACGTGTACCGCTTGGTGTTTTGCGCGAAACGCCAAACGGCGATGCGAAAAATGATCGTGTCAAATTCGCCTCCGGCGGGTAAGATGCCGTCCACGCCCGCCGGAGGAAATCCGCATGTCCACGCCAGGGATGGAACCGTTCGCCGCCTTCGAGCGCAATCTCAAGGAATGGTTGGCCCGCGCCGTCGAGCCGCCCTCGCAGCCCGCGCCGCGGCCGACCGAGCCGATCCTGCTGCGTATGTTCGAGGAACGGCTCAAACGTCTGCAAACCTATCTCGACAAGGCCGAGCGCGACGCCGAGCAAGCGCTGCATCCGCTGACGAGCGACATTCAAGCGCTGCGACAATGGCTCGATGCGTTGAGCATGGCCCGCGCCAAGCTAGTGGAACGCACGGTGCGCGGAGTATAATGGGAAAATCGCCCTTGTCCTGCGGCTCTTGGATGCATCTGCGGGAGTTCCCATGTCCTTTCAGCAATTTACATTCCCCCAGGTACGCGACGACCTCGGCCTGACGTTGCACGACGCCGATCTGTTCTCCGCCGTGCCGCCTTTTCCTGTCCGCGAGGAATTTGCCGCTTTCCTCCGCGACGGCGTGACGTTGGCCGTGGCCAACAGCACGGAAAAGGCCAAGTCCGAGTTCATTATCGCTCCGGTGCTGCTGGAACTGCGGCGGGCGCTGGGACCGCGCTTCTTCCTCTTTTCGGGGGTGGAATGGGAGGCCGATGTCTCGCGCGGACTGAACGGCTACTGCGATTTCATCCTCACTAGGGGCGAAAGCCAGTTCGCCTTGAGCGCTCCCTTTGTGGCCATCGTGGAAGCCAAAAACGACCTGATCCGAACCGGCTTGGGCCAGTGCATCGCCGCCATGTATGGGGCGCAAACCTGCAACCAGCGCGCGGGGCTTGCCATCGCTCGGATTTATGGCGTGGTCAGCACCGGCAGCGCGTGGAAATTCTTGCAGCTGCAAGAAGCGGCGCTGACCATCGACGTGCCGGAGTATTACATCGACAATTTGCCGAAGCTGATGGGGATCTTGAGACACCTCGTCGAATCGGCCTAAACCTTCCTCTCCCCTGGCGAATCACCCCCTTTGCGGCATATGATGATAGTTTAGCCGCGAGCCGTAGGCGAGCGCGTTGGCGTTCGCGCTCCCCTGCGGGTCGCGGCTAAACTATCGCCTTCGGAGGTCCGCCATGTCTCGCTTCGCTGTCATTCTGCCAGCTGCCGGAAAGTCATCGCGCTTTCGAGACCGCGAGAAGAAACCGTTCGTCAACCTCGATGGCCGAGCCGTTTGGCTCCGCTGTGCCGAATTGTTCATCACGCGCGACGATGTGTGCCAATGCCTCATCGTCGTCGCGCCGGAGGATCAGGAGACGTTTCGCCGCCGTTATCAGGCCAATCTCGCTTTTATGAACGTGCAGATCGCCAACGGCGGCAAAGAACGCTTCGACTCGGTGGCCAATGCCTTGGCGATGGTCAAGGAGGAAGCGGAGTTCGTCGCCATCCACGACGCCGCTCGCCCCTGCGTGTCGGCGGAGTTAATTGAGACGGTGTTTAATAGCGCGGCGAAGACGGGGGCGGCGATGCTGGCCGTGCCGGTGACGGATACGATCAAACGCGCCGACAACAAAGGCGTGGTGAAAGAGACGGTCTCGCGTCAAGGGCTGTGGCTGGCGCAGACGCCGCAGGTGTTCCGCCGCGATTGGCTGATGGAAGCGTATGCCAAACGGACGCAGCTCGGCCAGAACATCACCGATGATGCGCAGTTAATTGAAGCGATGGGCCATCCGGTTTATCTCCTTCAGGGATCGACCACCAACGTCAAGATCACGACGCGCGAGGATTTGTCCTTGGCCGAGGCGGTGCTGAAAGCGCGGCCCAAGCCGAAAGCGGCTCGGCCCATCCATCCGTTCGAGGACGAATACAAATGGTGAGCCGCGCCCATGTCTGACGCCGATCGCATCTTCGTTTCCTCTCATCCGCTGGTGCGGCACAAGCTCACGCGCCTGCGCGACCGCGATACGGAACCGTGGCAGTTTCGCTGTCTGGTGCGCGACCTATCGCAGCTGATTTTCCTCGAAGCGACGCACGATCTGCGCTTGGAGCCGTGGACGGTGCAAACGCCGCTCGCCGACTACGCCGGCCAACGCCTCGCCGAGCGCATCGGCCTGGCGCCGATCCTGCGCGCCGGCCTCGGCATGGCCGACGCCATTCTCGAACTGGCGCCCTCGGCGTGCGTTTACCATCTGGGATTGTACCGCGATCACGATACGCTGCGGCCGGTGACGTACTACAGCAAACTGCCGGCCAACCTCGCCATCGATCTGGCCTTGGTGGTCGATCCGATGCTGGCCACCGGCGGCTCGGCCGTCGCCGCCGTCACCATCCTTAAGGAAGCCGGTCTGCGCCGCATCAAGTTTCTTGGGTTGATCGCCGCTCCCGAAGGCGTGCAGGCACTGACGCGGGCGCATCCCGACGTCGCGCTGCATCTGGGCGCGATCGACAGTCATCTCGACGAGCATTCGTACATCGTGCCGGGACTAGGCGACGCGGGGGATCGCCAGTTTGGCACGCGCTGAAATTGCCCTTGCTTGCGCTGCGGGCTGGCGGAGCTATTCGGGGCGAACCAGACGGGGATCGACGGCGCCGCTGATTGTTTCGCCGATTTTCTCCAATCCTTCGCCGAGACGATCGAGGTCGAGCAGCAGCCGCGCTTGCGTTTCCAAGGGCAACAGAGCGGCGCCCGCCGCTTCGCTCTGCTCGGCCGCCGACGCCAAGTCGGCCAATTCGTCCACGGCCGCGCGGATGGCGGCCAAGCGCTGACGAATGAGCGCGACAGTCGTGAACATCACCGTACCTCCGTAGGTCAGGCTTTCCAGCCTGACGGACCTGCGAAAACGTCAGGCTGGAAAGCCTGACCTACAAGCATACCACTGCCGCCGCCGCGCCGCTCGCTCTACAATACTCTCGGCGTCGCGGCGACAATCCACCATGCAGGAACGAACCTCGTGTTAGCCGATCTTTCCGCGTATTGGCCGCACGTCACGGCGGCGACCGCGCTGGACGTGGTCCTCATTCTCATCTTCATCCCTTGGGTGCTGCTGAGCAAGAAGGATGCGACTTCGACGGTGTCGTGGTGCCTGGTCGTACTGCTTATGCCGCTCTTTGGGGCGCTGTTGTTCTGGGTGTTCGGCTACAACTATTTGCTGCACCGCGTTCGCCATCAGCGCGGCAAGCACGGCGTTCGTCGCCGCCATCATCCGCCGCGTCCCCCGCTGCCGCCCGGCGACGACGAGAAGGAGCATCACCTCGGCGAATTGGCCGAGCGGGTCGAAGCCTATCCCATGAAGCCGGGCAACGCCGTGACGGTCTATCACGAAACCGAACACGCCTTCGCCGCTCTGCTCGACGCCATCGGCCAAGCGCGGCATTACGTCCATCTGGAGTATTTCATCCTCCGTTCGGACACCACCGGCGAGCGTCTGCTGGAACTGCTGGCCCGCAAGGCGAAGGAAGGCGTCGAGGTTCGGCTGCTGTACGACGCGATGGGCTGTCTGCATCTGCGGCGGCGCAGTCTACGGCCGTTGCGCGAAGCGGGCGGCCAGACGGCGGCGTTTCTGCCGCTCAATCCGCTGCACTCGTACATCCGCATTAACCTGCGCAACCATCGCAAAATCACCGTCGTCGATGGCCGCATCGGCTTCACCGGCGGCATGAATATCGGCGACGAATATCTCGGCAAGAGTCCGCGTCTGGGCTACTGGCGCGATGCCTTTGTCCGCATCGAGGGTCCGGCCGTCGCCGATTTGCAGCGCGTTTTCAGCGAAGATTGGCAGTTCATCCGCCGCGAGCCGCTGCCCGATGAGAAGTACGCGCCGCCGCAAGCGGACGCCGGCAATGTGTGCGTGCAGATCGCCGATTCGGGACCGGATCAAGAGGTAAATACGATCCGCGAAATCTATTTTTTGGCCATCATCAGCGCCCGCCGCCGCGTCTGGATCGCTTCTCCGTATTTGGTGCCGGACAACGGGCTTTTCGATGCTCTACGGGCGGCGCGCTATCGCGGCGTCGATGTTCGCATTCTGACGCTGCTGCGGCCGGATCATTATATTTCCTACTACGCGGGGCTGTATTATGCCGCCGAACTGCTCTCTTACGATGTGAAAGTCTATCTCTATCGCAAGGGCATGATGCACGCCAAGCTAATGATGGTAGACGATCATTGGGGCATGGTCGGGTCGGCCAATCTGGACAATCGCAGTTTGCATTTGAATTTCGAGATCGGCTGCATGCTGCACGATGCCGGGCAGGTGGCGCAACTGGAGACGGCCTATCGCCACGATCTCGACGATGCCGTGCCACTCGATCGGCAGCTGTTGGAGCAGCGTTCGTCGCTGTCGCGTGTTCTGGAAAATGCCTGTCGCTTATTCACACCCGCGCTGTGAGGTCGTGTCATGTCGTTTCGCTTATTCATCTACTACTGTGCGTTGTGCGGCGGCGGCGGCGCGTTTCTCGGCTGGCTGCTCGGCCGGCCGATCCACCTCGGCAACGGCATCCTCACGCAAGGACTCAAAGGCATGCTCCTCGGTCTCTGCGTCGCCCTGGCGCTGGCGGTGGTGGATGCCCTGTGGATCTTCTCGCCGCGGCGCATCGTGGCGATCGGTCTGCGCGTGGCGACGGCGGTGATGGTCGGCACAATGGGCGGATTGCTCGGCGGCCTGGTCGGTCAGACGTTGTACGGCTGGAAGGAGTTGGGCGTCTTTCTGGTTTTCGGCTGGACGATCACCGGCTTTTTGATCGGCGTATCACTGGGCGTCTTCGATTTGCTGTCCACCTTGTTGAGCGGACAGGATGCGGGAGCGGCGCTGTGCAAGATCGTCAAGGGCGTCCTGGGCGGCACGCTCGGCGGCATTGTCGGCGGCATTCTCTCGTTGGGGCTGTTGAACGGTTGGCTGCGACTGCTGGGCGGCAATCCGGATATCGAGGATCGTTTATGGAGTCCCAGTGCGTGGGGCTTCGTCGCGCTGGGCGCTTGCATCGGCCTGATGATCGGTCTGGCGCAAGTCATCCTCAAGGAAGCGTGGTTGAAGGTAGAGGCGGGTTTTCGCACAGGACGCGAAGTCATTCTTTCCAAGCCGGAGATCACGATTGGCCGGGCCGAGAACTGCGACATCGGCCTATTCGGCGATCCGCAAATTGAGAAACTGCACGCGCGCATCCGCCAAAAGGGCAATCGTCGCGTGTTGATTGATGAAGGCGCCGGTACTTACGTCAACGAGGAATTGCTGCAAGGTTCGTGTATCTTGCATTCCGGCGATGCGATCCGTGTGGGTAAAAGCGTGCTGCGCTACGGCGAACGACAGAAACAACCCTAATGACCGCCGAGTAAATCAAGATTATCTAAGCGCCATGCCGTGAACACTTACCTTAACTCCCGCCCTACTGTAATGTCGAGCCGAACTAGATCATTCCACATCCTTCCAATCTTTGAGACGACAACGATCAAGATCCGCGCAGCTGCTGAATGGCGTCATCATTCGATTTCCTGACCGATTCCAACCATTTGAGGTACATTTCCCGCACCACATCCAGCGGGTCTATGGCACCAAATTGAGGATGCTCAAGAGCGTCGGCCCAAGAAATGAACTCGTTCATCCTCGCACTTGCTGTCTTAAAGCGTTCGCGGATTTTGCCTAGATCATCATTGGTGAACCGTACCGACAGGCCTGCGCGGAGATGGTCAATGATTCCATTCAATTCGGATCGCACACCCGTGTAATGTCGCTGGCCGATACGAATATCTCTCTCCCTGACATGATGGTGACGGATGAAATTCTTCGCCTCCCTCGCGCGGTCTTCACAGACGGTCTTCACTCGGCTGAGTTCGGCTACGAGAGTGGGCAGAGCAGGCACGACGGGAGGGGGCGGCGCGGTTGGATCGGGACGGACGATTTGATTATTCTGTTGGCTTTCGTTGAAGCTGGCATTGAGACAAACCATCAACACCCCAAACCCGAAAATTACCACTAGAAGAGTCCCGAAGCATGAGAAGAGGCAGCTGAGAATGATCTTCAGCCAATCTGTCTGATTGGAGTTTTGGGGAGCATTGGATTGTGAAACAGGTATGTTCGACATGACCGTATCTCCTTTGAAACGGATTTTCACCTACCGGCGGTTATCGATAGGTCAATGGCGAGAATCTATCCGATACTCAACCATTTCCAGGAGTTGTGCAATCGCCGTGCCATTTCACGCCATTCAGTGACAGGCGGCGACACATCTCAACACAACTTACTGATGCATAAGCGCATTATGATTAGTGATTTGGAAACCGCATTAAATCTGGAAGAGAACATATACTTCAAAAACCATTGATCTGTGTCTGATTCTGCCCACCTTGCCGTCAATTTGGCAGTCTCGCGGTCACATGGAAGTGGGTTAGAAATGATGGCGAAACTGTTCCCGATGACTTCGCCGGACCTTTACCGCGTACGATCATTTCCGCTAGAATGGCTGGGGGTTTGTCGAAAATGAAGGGGCATCCCATGAACGTGACGTACCAAGAGAAAGTCAAACAGGGAGACGATGGAATCGTCCGGCTGCAACAGGCCACGAGTCGCCTGGAAGAGATACTCGGCCCATCCGCCGCCTTGGTATCGGCAGAGTGGAGCCAAAGCCAGGACACGCGGGGCCGTACCCTCTACACCCTGACCCTATCCGATTTCACCGGGCGAGTCTCCGCGTCCTTCGCTCCCAAAGAACTGCGCTCCTCCCACCACCTGCGTCTCCGTCTCCTCGACCTATGGGGCGACCTTCTGCAAGCGCGCTCCGACGCGCAGATGATAAAGCTCCAGAAACTCGTCGCGCAAGGGGAATGACGGTGGCCAAGCCGACCCACGACGAGATTATCCGCGAACTCACCAAGGAACTTGGCATCCTCAACGAGCGTGTGAGCAATCTCCGCGAGGAAGTGCGCGAACTGAAAAGAGGACTGGAGGAAGGGAGTAAGAAACGCTGGACACTGCTGCCTCCCGTCCTTGGAGCCATCGTCAACGTCCTGCTGGCGGCCTTGGTGGCCTATCTCATCTCGAAACGATGATGGTTCAGAGGCCGCCCCGTGCGGGAGCCGGGATGGCGGGAGAGATTCGGATCGTGGAGGAAAACTTATGAGCCAGCGCAAGAGCAAGCGGCGAAGCAAGCGAACACCAACGGAGGCGTTCAAGATCATTGTCGAGAAGCACGCGGACGGCTACGTAGCCTATCCCTTGGGACTGAAAGGCGTGGTGGTCGGCCAGGGCGATAGCTATGAGCAAGCGATGGCCGACGTCAAATCCGCTATTCGATTCCACATCGAGACATTCGGAAAGGACGTGCTGGACGTTGAATCTCCTGTACTGGAAGCGTTCGTCGCCGAGACAGAGGTGGCGATGTAATGGCGAAGTTTCCCAGAGACGCTCCCAAGCAGCGCGTCATCAAGGCGCTGGCAAGCCTCGGCTTCCGATTGGTCCGCGAACACGAACACATCGCCATGGTACGGGACAACGCCGATGGCACCCAGACACCCTTGACCATGCCGAATCATCGTCGGATCAAAGGCTCGACGCTGCGAACAATCTGCACTCAAGCCAACATCCTCCGCAATGACTTCTTGCGCCTATCGGGAAGCGTGAGGGGTACTTGTCGTCCATGCGGGCGACTGGCTTGTGAACGGAACTGGCCCCACGGCAGACGGCGGCGAAATCGCTATCGGCGTTTCGTGCCCGACACCCTGTCTGCTATAACTGTACATGCCGATGTCCCTCTGAGACGCGGCGCAGTCGGGAGGAAGAGAGATGGCGACCGCAGCCTCGACCACGGTTCCTCGGAAGAACGGTTATCCCACTTCGGACAGTAAATCTCTCGATTCGGATTGGCACCGCGATTTGATGATCGACCTGATCCGGACTCTGAAAGTCTGGTATTCTGCTCAGCCGCGCGTCTACGTTTCGGGCAACCTGCTGCTGTTTTACGAAGAGGGCAATCGCCGCCGCCACGTCTCGCCCGATGTGTTCGCGGTCAAGGGCATCGCCAAACACGATCGACCGAACTATCTGCTCTGGCAAGAGGGCAAAGGGCCGGATGTCGCCATCGAGCTGACATCGAAATCGACCCGCACCGAAGACTTGGAAGACAAATATAATCTCTATCGGGATAGATTGCAGGTCAAGGAATACTTCTTGTTCGATCCTCTGGGCGATTATCTCGATCCGCCCTTGCAAGGCCATCGGCTGCGTGGCGGCGAGTATAATCGGATTCGCCGTGTCGCCGGCAGGCTGCCCAGTCAAGTGCTGCGTCTGCATTTGAAAAGCAACGGACGAGAGCTGCGGCTGTTCGATCCGGCGGCGGGCCAATGGTTGCCCACGCCTATGGAAATGGCCGCCGAGAACGAACGTCTGCGCCGCGAATTGGCCGCCCTCCGTCAACGCCTGCCCAAAAACCACGACGCTAACTCCTGAAAAGCGGCGACGCGCGGTATAATCACTTCTTCGACATCCTTCTTGCCGCACTCCGTAAGGACGGAGCGATCATGCCCCTTGTCTGCCGCAATTGTTCGCGCGTCAATCCATCGGAAGCGCATTACTGCTATTGGGATGGCGCTGTGTTGGATGGGCGAGCGCGGGGCAGTGGTCCGATCGCCGTCGGCGTGCAACCGTTTCATAGTCCGTTCGTCTTTCCATCGGGCCGGCAGTGCCGCAATTTCGATGAGTTGGTGTTGGCCTGCTACGGCGAGTGGAACGAAGCGCTGGAGTTGCTGCGTGAGGGCTACTTGGAAAGTTTCTTCGGCGCTCTTGGCCGTGCGGATTTGGCGTTGGCGGCGAAGCAGGCGGCGCGCGATGCCGATGCCGATGGCGGTCTCGATCAGCTGTTGAACAAGCTGCCGTGCAGCTGCCGTGAGCCGCCGAAATTGTTCGCCCAACCGCTGGAGGTCAACCTCGGACAGATCTCGCGCCACGGCGATCGGCGCTTCACACTGCACATCGAAAATCAGGGCATGGGACTGTTACAAGGCACGGTCGCCTGCGACGATACGGCTTGGCTGATGCTCGGCGAAGGCGGCGGCTCGTCGCGTAAGGTTTTCCAATGTCTGCACGAGTTCGCGCTGACGGTGCAGATTCACGGCAAGGCGCTGCGCCGGCAACAAACCGCTGGAAGGCCGGCTGACCATCGAGTCCAACGGAGGCGCTACGGTGATCGTCGTGCGCACCGACGTGCCGGTGCAGCCGTTCTCCGATGGCGTGTTGGCCGGCGCTCTGTCGCCGCGTCAGGTCGCCGAGAAGGCCAAGGCCAATCCCAAGGGTGCCGCTCCTCTCTTCGAGCGAGGCGCCATCGCCGACTGGTACGAGAACAACGGCTGGATCTATCCAGTGCAGGGGCCAGCGTCGTCGGGTTTGGGGGCGATTCAGCAGTTTTTCGAGGCGCTGGGTTTGGTCAAGCCGCCCGTGGTGGAGATCGAGGAGACGGCGGTGCATCTGCACGGCGCGCCCGGAGCCGCGCTGGAACACGTCTTGCAAGTGCGCGCGCGGGCGAACCGGCCGGTGTTCGCTTATGCCACCACCGGCGCGCCCTGGCTGCAAATCGGCCGCGTCCTTCTCGATGGCCGAACCGCGCACATTCCGCTCAAAGTGCCGAATGTGCCGGTGCGTCCGGGCGAACAATTGCAAGGCAAGGTGCAGGTGACGGCCAACGGCGGACAGCGTTTTCTCGTCGATGTCGCGCTGCATGTTGATCCCCCCATCGTGTTCGGCTGGGATCCCGTGATGTCGGCGGCGCCGGTGCTGACGGCGGCCGATGTCGCCTCGGAGACGGAAACCGTCGCCGATGTCGTGCCCGTCGTCGCCCAGGTCGCGCCCGCCGTCCACCACGGCCGCGACGAGTTGCCGCCAGCCTTGCCTTCCGCCGAAATCAAAAGTCGGGAAAGGACGCCGAGTGTCGGCAAGCATCTGTTGCCGCTGGGCGTCCTCGCTCTGCTGCTGTTGTCCGTGGTCGCCCATGACCTATGGGTGATCGTCGGCCAGCCCGCCGGCGACAGCGGCGCCATTGACCCCCATCCCTACGTCTTCGTCCATTTTCACGACCAAGGCGACGACAAGCTGCCGCTGCCGACCATGCGTTTCGGACTGCTCGCCAAGGATGCCGGCAATCCCGCTCGCCTCAAGAAACTCACCTTCGATGAACACGGCCGCTCGAACAACACTGTTTTGCGCGTGGATGGTCGGCAATTTCTGTTCGGCGAACTACCCGGCGAATGGATCGACATGAAAAGCAAGCTGCCAGGCGAGATGGCGGGCCGGCCGCGCGACGGCTTCGCTTCCTCATGGCGGCTGCCCGGCGGCCAACTTAAAGTGACGCAGGAAGTCGAGATCGTGCCCGGTTCTCAGTCGCGCCGTCTGGATACTTGCTTGGTGCGTTACATCCTGGAGAATCAGGACAACCGCGCGCATCAGGTCGGCATCCGCTTCATGCTCGATACCTACATCGGCGCCAACGACGGCGTTCCCTTCACCATCCCCGGCGCTTCCGGTCTGTGCGATAGCAAGATGATGTTCAACGCGCCGTCGATGGTGCCGGACTTCATCCAGGCGCTGGAAAACGACGACCTGCGCGATCCAGGCACGGTGGCCTATCTGCAATTCCGTATCGGCACGAATGTGGAAAGCCCCGCGCGCGTCGAGTTGGGCGGTTGGCCCAATCCGGAATTGCGGAAAATCGGCGTTTGGGGAGCGCGGGCGCAATTGACCGGCTGGGACGTTCCCTTCATCTCCATGCGCGAGTCCGCTGGCAATGTCGAGGAAAAGGACTCGGCGGTGACGATGTATTGGAACGAGCAAATGCTGGCATCGGGACAAAGCCGCGTGGTCGGCTTCACCTATGGCCTGGGCAACGTGGATGCGCGCGAGAGCGGCGGTCATCTCCTGCTGACGGTCGGCGGTCGGCTGGTGCGTCGCGGCGAGTTCACGCTGACGGCGCTCGTGCATCAACCGCAAGTGGGCGAAAGACTGACGCTGCATCTGCCGCCCGGTTTCACAATCCTCGAAGGCGGCGTCGAACAGATGGTGCCGCCGCTGCCGCCCGGCGCCAGCCGACCGGACAGCCCCGTTACCTGGCGTCTCCGCGCCGGCGAAGATGGTAAGCACGAACTAGCGGTGCGCTCCAATCTGGGCGCGACGCAGAAATTGCCCCTGACGATTCGCACGCGCGGCGTCTTCGATTGAGAATGCCTTGCCAGCCCGCAGCGCCAGCAAAGGCAACCCTTGCTGGCGCTGCGGGCTGGCAAACGGGAAGTGTCCTAACGGTGTGTTGATCCTCCCTCGGAGCACTCCGCGACCATCCTTTTACAATGCCAATCTGGTCTTCTCTATCGCTATGCTGACCGCACGGATGTAATCGTTTGATACGCCGAAGGAGGATTGAAGGTTCTTGTTCCATCCGATCACTGTTACACCGTGCGGGGTACATCCAACGAAAAGCTTCAAGGCAACCTTGTCTGAAATGACTCTCTCGGTTAGGGTCTGATGGAGTCTTTCGCTATACGCTTTCGCAATGCCACTTCCGTTTAGAAGCAGAAACTCGATATGTTCTTGGAAAAGCTGCTGGCGGAGAAACGGCAGATCGGCTTCGATGAGAACTTCTTTCTGAGAGCTTTGCAACTCCCGCCAAGTTGGATCGGTTGCCCATTGCACTAAATCCAGATGGCAAGCCGTGCCATCGTAATAAGACGCCCCCAATCGGCGCAGAACCTTCTCCAGAACATCGAACCATTTTCGGTAGGGGCATCGCTGGAAATAGGTGTTGCAACTCTCAAAGACCCGCCAAATAACTTCGGGAGACGCGGACGAAAGATCAGTTACTCCAAGTGATGAAAGGCTTTCTAACCGGCGCATTGGGCCAGTCAATTCATAACCTCTGCCGTTAAGGAATTCGAGCTTGCTTGGATTCCATCCGAGTGTGGCCACCTTGGCCTTGCGCACGTCTCCGAACGCTATCACTGGCGTTGACGCCGGAACTATTGGCAAGCCATTTGGCGGGCGCTGCCGAATCCGAGTTTGGACGTATTCGGGTACAGGAAAGTCCATATTCCTACCTTATCCACAGCACGGCAGCAATCAACACAGTGATAGAACACTACTTAGCTTTGCTTCTCCAGTAGTTCCGCGATCGGCTCACCCTCGCTGAAACGCACGGTGCGTCCGATCGGCGTCTGATTGACCTTCTTCGGATCGATGCCCACCGCCGTCAGAATGGTGGCGTGCAAATCGCCGACCGTAACCGGATTCGTGGGGTTATCCTTACCGTCGGGATCGGTTTCGCCGATG
Organism: uncultured Planctomycetota bacterium; assembly: GCA_963835245.1. Lineage (GTDB taxonomy): Bacteria > Planctomycetota > Planctomycetia > Gemmatales > Gemmataceae > JAJPHU01. The sequence goes on along the minus strand of CAWIEZ010000004.1, from coordinate 973,341 downwards.
ACTCGACCGCCGCGAACGCCGCCGCCGGCCAGAGCCACGCTGAATCCAGTAGGCCAGTGATCGCGCCCACCTACGGGATTTATTGTCGGTGTGCGGCCGAACTCGCCGGCGACCACCACCAGCGTTCGCTCCAATAGGCCACGCTCGCGCAGATCGCGCAGCAGAGCGCTCAACGCCGGATCGAGAACGGCGAGGCGCTCGCGGTGAATGGCGTGATTGTTGACGTGGGCGTCCCAGCCGTCCAGCGTCACCTCGACACAGCGCACGCCGACTTCGATGAGCCGACGCGCCGCCAGGCAGCCGCGACCGAACGGCGTATCGCCGTAAGAGCGGCGCAGAGCCAGCGGTTCATTCGATACGTCGAACGCGCGCAGCTGCTCCGAACTCATCATTTTCCGCGCTCGTTCTATTGTCTCACGGTGCAGCGTGCCTTCGACGCGGCTGGCGCGGCCGCGCGCGAAAGCGCTCTCGACGACATCGAGATGTTGCAACCGCTGCTCGCCGCGTCGGGGCGGCGTGCGCGATACGGTATCGCGCACGTCACCGGCGGGATCGCCGGTTTTGAAAGCGTCGCAGGTTTCACCGAGAAATCCGCCGCGCCGGCCACTGTCCGGGCAATATGCTGACGTGACGCGGAATGTCCACGCCGGCCAGAGGCAGTTCGTGACAGCAAATGGCGCCGATGGACGGATGCACCACCGTCGGATCGGGACGGAAGCCGGTCTTCATCGTATAGGTGCCGCGCTCGTGATCGCCCTCTTTGCTGACCATCGAGCGGATGAGCGCGACGGAGTGCATCTCCTCGGCGGTGCGTTCCAGACCGGGAGCGAGCCGCACGTCCTTGACGGTGGTGGCGATGGCGCCGGTGCCGGCGGCGCTGGCGGCGCCGGGGTGCGGATCGAACGTCTCCAGTTGGCTGGGACCGCCTTGCAGCCAGAGCATAATAATCGATTGCGCGGGGCGACGCCGCTCGGCCGGCGCCTCGGCGGCGCGAGCCAGCAGATGACCGATCGGCGTCATCCACGCCGCGCCGCACAGGCCGGCCAGACGCAGAAAACCGCGACGGTCGCCATGAGGAAAACGGCTCAGTGGTTCCATGAGAACTCCGTCGAATTGAGAAGTGCCCAAAAAAGATCCTCAAAGCGTTGATTGCGGCTTAACTCGGCTTCGGCGAGGAAACGCTGAAAATGCTCGGACTCTTGCGGCGTCGGCCGGCGCGTGAGGACCGACAGATAAGCGGCCTCGACGGCGTGGGCGTCGTCGGCCGACATCCAGCCGACTTGTATGGAAGCATTGAACGGCGAATTTTTGATTTTGTCGTGCAGCAGGGCGCCGTTCATCAGCAGCAGGCGCTGTGGGATGGTGCCGCCGTGGCCGTCGAACTCGTCCTCGCCGCTGTCGCCGTAGCGCTTGACGAAGTCGTTGCGTTGACCGTAGCGGGCCAGGCGGGAGAGGATGTGCGCATCGGCGCTGAGCGTGACGACGGACGACGCTTGCAGAACGCCGCCGACCACCTGATCGGGCCGCAACCGCGTCAGCGGAAAGACCGCCCAGGCTTTTTCCTCCGTCTCGCCAACCTCGTGATCGACCGCGCTATCGAGGCGGAAGACCATCGTGCAGGCAATGAGGCGGATGAGGCGGCGCAGATCGAAACCGTGCGCGGCGAAGTCGTCGGCCAACAGTTCGAGCGCCGGCGGCGCGGCCGTGTCGGACTCCAGGTTATCGACCGGCTCGATCAACGGCCGGCCGAGCAGCAGCGCCCAGACGCGGTTGACGGCGGCGCGAGCGAAATAAGGATTTTTGGCATGCGTGACCCAGCAAGCGAGTTGCCAGCGCCGGCTGCCGTCGGCGGGCAGCAGTTCGGCAGCAAAGGGCACTTGCGGAGCGATGGTGTGCATTTCCTGCGTTTTACGATCCTTCGCCTCGTATTCGCCGTTTCCGTCGTAGATGCCGGTGAAGCCGAGATGCGTCTGGCCGAAAAAGGCGGATAACCCCTGAAAATCCGTCTGTTTCCACTCGGCGTAGGGGTGATTGTGGCACTGGGCGCAATCGAGGCGCAGACCGAGAAAGGCGCGAGTGACGCGGCCGGCCAGACGCACGGGATCGGGTTGGTTCTTGTTGTCGGGCTGGACGGCGACGCTGACGAAGTTCGTAGCCGGCTTATCGGTCCACAAACCCTCCGAAGCGATCAAATCGCGGACCATCCGATCGTAAGGTCGATTGGCGGCGAACTGCTCGGCCAGCCAATCGACGAAGCGACGACGGCGATAGAAGATGAACGGGCCGTCTTCGGTGCCGACGAAGGCGCGAGCGAAGCGCTCGGCGAAGTTGTCGGCGAAACGGCGATCTTGCAACAGATGATCGATCCACCACGGCAAGCGTTGCTCTTGCGGCAAATACTCGAATTGGCGGATTTCCTCCAGCGAAGGAATGGTTCCCATGAGTCCCAAGGCGAGACGGCGCGCGACGATCAGATCCGGCGCAGCCGGCGCGATCCGCAATTTCTGTTCGCTCCAAGCGCGGCGAAAGGAATCATCGACGCGCTGCACGACAGCGGCGAAGTCGGTGGCCAGGTAGGCGCTGGCGTCAAAGCGCGTCAGCGGTTTGGGCTGGCGCGGCGGCATCAATCCAGCGCCCAGCGCGAAGACGCCGCTGCCGATCAGGCCGAGAAATAGCAGATTCCGCCGCCACATGCCGTCTACCCTCCGCGAGTGGTATGCTAAGTAATCTACCATTCATCGGTTCATGGGGTTTCAATCCGTCGGCATCCCTATTACCTTGGACACGAAAGTAGGTCAGGCTTTCCAGCCTGGCACAGCAGCGGCGTCAAGACGAGGGTAGCGGCGCTCCTCGGAGGATGGTATAAAAAGGGAGCGAAGTCCGTAGCGAGTGAGTCTCATGGCAACCGTTCCCACAACATTATCCGAGCCGATCCGAGTGGCGAATCTGTCGCTTCCGCCGGACCTCGCGGCACTGCTGGACCGCCACTGGCGCGCGTGCCGTTTCACGGCGCACGAACGCGCCATGGTCGAGGATGACTTCAAGCTGCGCTACCACTACGCGGGCCACTTCATCCTGGCAACGGCCGATCCGCCGGACACTCCAGATCCACGCCATCGACCTTGAGAATTCGGACGAGGTTGATGAATTCTCCAAGCGCCTCCACGTCCAGGGATATCGCAATGTTCTCTGTCTATTTCCAACCCGCTGGGACGACCCGATGGACCAAATCGTCACTCTCAATGCGGAATCCTGATCTCGCCTTTCCAAGTGTGCTGCTCATATGCGCACACGCGGCTAAGCACGGCTCAGCAGTCGAAGGCCGCTCACGATGCTCTCGCTCTTCATTTCCCGCCGCTATCCCTTGATAAGCCGATTCAACAAGGCCCGAAGTCTCAAAAGCCTCTTGGCCAGTCAAGACGGGTTGCTCTGTGACTCTCCCGAACTTGAAGTCGAGATCGTTACAAGTCACGGCGGCACAAGGAGGCTTCGCTTTTTCTGCGATACAGGCGCCGATCACATGGTCATCCCGATCTATGTCGCACGCCTCGTCGGCATTCGCTACAGGGAAGAATTTCCGGGAACCATCAGCAGTTCCGCCGGCGGCAGCGTCCGCTGCTACTACGACTTCGTACAGGTGCGCTCGTCCCTTTCCGGAAGGACGCACCGTTGGGTCTGTGCCTTTGCGGACAGTCTGCAAGCCCGTCTTCTCGTCGGCCGCTCCGGCTTGCTGGATGACTTTGCCGTCGCCGTCACCGGACGCCGCCTCATTGTCAGCCGACGGGTTTCCTTGAGCCGCTTCTTGAAGCACCACGCCGCGCGACGGTTCACTCGCTCTCGTGATGAATGGCAACCGATCTGATGAGGAGAGCATCACGGCCACTTCCTCCGTTGCGGCCGGTCTTCGAGGAGCGTTTACGTGTCGTAGAGGAGGGCGAGATATACCGGGCTGTTCTGCCCGATAGAGCCACGATTAGGATGAATAGCCAGCCTGCGGTGGGCTGCTGCCACCTGCACATTGACCATTGCCAACTTCGTCCATGCGCTCTGGAAAACGCGAGTCGTCTATTGTGTAAATGACTCTCTTGAAACCAACGTGCGGCCGGAAGGTATTTTCTTTCATGGCTGACTCCTTGCATACAAACTCGACACCGCCGCTGTATCGCGCCATTCCGGTGCTGGAAGTCGCGGACAATCCGTCCCCCGTCTTCCTCGACACCCTGCCCGCATCGCCACTGTCACGCCGAGCCGCAATGAATCCTTTCGCCATCGCCTGGCGCTGCGTGCGTCTCCTCACGTCGATGTTGGAATGGCTGTTCGGCGTTGCTGTGCTGATGGTCGGCTTAGCGGTGCTGGCCGCGCTGCCGGTTCTGCAATTCCTCAGCTTGGGCTATCTGCTCGAAGCAGGCGGGCGCGTGGCGCGGACGGCCGGCTGCGCGACGGCTTCATCGGCGTGCGTCGGGCCGCTCGCTTAGGTGGACTCATACTCGGTTGCTGGCTGTTGCTGCTGCCGGCGCGCTTCGTCGCCGACTTGGCCTATTCCGCACAGATCATCGATCCGAACGGACGCAAAGCCGCCAGCTGGCGCATCGGCCTGTTTGTGCTGATCGCTCTGACCGCGTTGCACATCGGCTTGGCCTGCGCGCGCGGCGGTCGGCTGCGCTACTTCTTCTGGCCCTTTAACTTCGTTTGGCTGCTGCGCCGGCTGCGGCGCGGCGGCTACTACGGCGAGGCGCGCGATGCCGTCTGGGACACCACTTTATCTCTACGGCTGCCGTATTATTTCGCGCTGGGTTTTCGCGGTTTCGTCGGGGCGCTGACGTGGTTGGCGCTGCCGGTGACGCTGCTCGCTCTCGGCCGGCTGCCGGGACCGCTGGCTCCTCTCATCGGCTTCGTCGGGGCACTCTTGTTGGCATTGGTGCTGATTTACCTGCCATTCTTGCAAATGCGCCTGGCCATGACCAATCGCCTCTCGGCGGTCTTCGAGATTCGGCAAGCGCGACAAGACTTCCGGCGGGCGCCGTGGGCCTTCGCCTTCGCTTTTGTGGTCACCCTGCTGTTCGCGCTGCCCTTATATCTGCTGAAAATCGAGATGGTGCCGCGCGAGGCCGCTTGGTTGCCGAGCCTGGTATTCATCGCTTTCATCTTCCCGGCGCGTCTGCTGACCGGCTGGGCGATGGGCCGCGCCGTGCATCGACCGGCGCCGCGGCACTGGTTCTTTCGCTGGACCGGCCGGCTGCCATTCTTGCCGGCGGCGGCTTTCTACGTGCTGATCGTCTTCTTCACGCAGTACACGAGTTGGAACGGTGTGTGGAGCCTGTACGAACAGCATGCCTTTCTTGTGCCGGTGCCGTTCTTTGGGATGTGAGATTAATGCTAGACCAGCCGCCGACGCCGGCACGCCTCCTGATACGCTGACTCAAAATCGACGGCCACGAATAAATCTCCGGTCAGACGCAGAGGCAGCGTCGGCAGCGGTTCGCCAACCGTAAGCGGCCGGCGCCAGAGATCGATGGTTTCTTGCTCGGCGCGACGCAGCGGGCGATAGGCGGCCGCATACAGAGTCACTTCCGGCGGAAAATCGAGGTCGGGAACGGCTTCCATCAGACGCATCAATTCGTTGTGCAGATTGGCGTGCCGGTTCGTGACAACGTCCACCACAATCAGACTGACGCCTTGGGCGAGGTAGCTGGCACATTTGGCGACAAAAGCACGGCGTTCCGCAGGACGATCCTTGTTCCCCGGACTGACCAATTCGATGACCGCCACCAGGGTCAATCCGGCCGTCGTGCTGAAGACGCGGACCTCAAAGGTATCGGGGAAGACGGCCGGCAAGGTGCCATCCGGCACGGGCGGGGCATAGGCCGGCGCGGCACGAGTGGCGAGCGCCGCACCAGCGGAAGCGTTGACCTGCGGAGACATTTGCCCTTCATAAGTGGCCACATCGATCTCGAATCCGGGACCCGCGTGCGTGTGTTCCTCCACCTGAAACTCCGGCGGCAGCACCGCCGCGATGCCGTCGGCAATGCGCGTCGCCCAGTTCGAGTGGAACGACTCCCAATGGTGATGAGGATACAAGGGGGGGTGAAAGTGATCGAACAACGGCATGACAGCGTCCTCGCAACGAGAAGCGGAGGTACTGGATTACATTGTAGTCGCCTCATGGCTTGCTGAATACCCATGCACGAAATGCCGACAGTCCAGGCAATCGTTCCGACAAGGTCCAAGCAGCGACCGGCATACGTCATTTAGTAAGTTGCTGTCACGAGCCGGTTTACGCCGGCCCGTCGCCTTAGCCGCACTGCTGGCACACTACTTGCTAACCAAGTGCCGTTTTCCGACGATCCCTCTCTCCCGATCGTGCCGCATTGGGGCGACGCGCTCGGTAACGTCGAAGGAGAAGCCTCGTGAAACGCTCGCTGTTAGCGTTGCTTGTTAGCTCATCGCTATTGATGGCCGCCTCGGTGGTGCGAGCGGACGCGCCGCCGGAAACAACAAGTCAATCCACTTCAACGCCTGCGGATGCCAAAATCGATTCGGGTGATACGGCGTGGATGCTGACATCCACCGGCCTGGTTATGCTCATGGTGCCCGGCCTGGCACTGTTCTACGGCGGCATGGTTCGCCGCAAGAACGTCCTGGGCACGATGATGCACAGCATGGTCGCCTTGGCCATTATCGGCATTCAATGGCTGCTGTTCGGCTACGCCTTGGCCTTCGGCGACACGCACAACGGCTGGATCGGCTGGAGCAGCGATTTCCTCGGACTTCAGAACGTGATGTCCGACAAGCTCTTCTCGAACACGCACATTCCTATTTTCGTCCACTGCATGTATCAGGGCATGTTCGCCATCATCACGCCGGCGCTCATCAGCGGCGCTCTCGCCGAGCGCATCAAGTTCGGGCCATACTGCTTGTTCATTCTGTTGTGGGCCACCTTGGTTTACGATCCTCTCGCCCATTGGGTATGGGCGCTCAACGACAAGGGAGAGGCGGTTGGCTGGCTAGGGGCGATGGGCGCTCTGGACTTCGCGGGCGGCACGGTGGTACACATCGCGGCCGGCTTCTCCGGCTTGGCCGCCATCCTCGCGCTGCGCAAGCGCCTGGGCTACCCCGAACACGCCATGCACCCCAATAGCATGGTGCTGACGCTGACGGGAGCCGGCCTGCTGTGGTTCGGCTGGTTCGGCTTCAACGGCGGCAGCGCCTTGGCCGCCAACGGTTTGGCTGGCTCGGCATTGACGGCTACGCAAATCGCCGCCGCCGCCGCCGCCCTCAGCTGGATGCTCGCCGAATGGCTGCACAAAGGCAAACCAACCGCTCTAGGCTTCGCCAGCGGTCTCGTCGCGGGACTCGTCGCTGTCACGCCTGCCTCCGGCTTCGTCGCGCCCTCGGCGCTCTCGCCATTGGCCTTCTCGCCGGGGTCGTCTGTTACACCGTGGTTTGCCTCAAGCCGTTCTTCAAGTACGACGATTCGCTCGACGCTTTCGGCGTCCACGGCGTCGGCGGCTTCCTCGGCGCCGTGCTGACCGGCGTTTTCGCTTCGACCGCCCTTTACAAAGCTGGCTCCGGCAGCGAGTTGATGGCCACGTACAACGGCTGGCCGCGGCCGATGGTACAGTTCCTCGCCGCAAGCATCGCCGCCGCCTTTTCTTTCCTCGCCACACTGGTCATCGTCAAAACCATTGATGCCGTGTGGGGATTCTGTCTCGACCCGCAAGCGGAGAACGAGGGATTGGACCGCAATCAGCACGGCGAAGCCGGTTTCGATCTAAGTCTGGCTTACGAGCAGATTGGCGAAACGTCGCAGGAGCCGCGCCCGGCGCGGTGCCGCCCAACGGCAAGGGCCGATTCACCGTCATTCTCGACGGCGGCAATCCGCACGAGTTGATGTACGCTTGGTCGGAACTGTGCCAAGCAGGTTCGCGGCCGGCGCCGGCCGAGTTGCAAGCCATCTACCCCTTCGTCACCACCGTCCAGGGCAATCGTTTCCACTTCCGCGGCGGCGATCCCGCGACCATGAGCGCTTCCCTCACGCGCTTGTTCGAGAGCCGGCTGCGCGGCCAAAAGATTCAAGCGCGCGTGGAAAGTTGACAATTTGCCGCTTACGGCTTAGCGCCGAGAACGCTAAGCCGCAAGCGGCATTCCTCTCCTCCGATCCAAGGACACCGAAATCGATGAAACTGATTGTCGCCATCATTCGCCCCGAACGTCTGGAAGCGGTGCAACAGGCGCTAAACGAGCATGACGTATATTTGATGACCGTCAGCGACGTGCGCGGCTGCGGCCGGCAGCGCGGCTACACAGAAGTTTATCGCGGCACCGAGTTCCAGATACGCCTGTTGCCCAAGCTCAAGTTGGAGATCGCCGTCAATGAAGCGTTCGTCGAAGCCGCCGTCGAGTCTATCGTCCACGCCGCCCGCACGCCGGAGACGGGGCAGGTCGGCGATGGGAAAATCTTCGTCCTGCCGCTGGACGACTGCGTTCGCATCCGCACCGGCGAACGCGGCAGCGATGCCATCGGCCCGTGAACTTTCGTTGCTCGTTTAGCCGCGAGCCGAAGGCGAGCGCGCTTGCGCTCGCCTTCGGCTCGCGGCTAAACGAGCAACGAACTACTACTCTCGCCCTGCATTCCCACTAGGATAGTGGGATGTTATTGTCCCAAGGGAATCATCCTCTCCACCCCTTTATAGTTCGAGTACCCCATACTATGAGTCACATGAATCTGCGTCACGTTGCTTTGCAGGCCATCGCCGCCGCCGAGTATCAGCTCCAAAAGGTCAACTTCACGGAAATGCACATGAAGGATCTGTTTGGAGAAAACGTATTCAGCGAGGCCGTGCAGCGCGAACGGCTGCCCAAGCCGATCTTCAAGGCACTGCAAAAAACTATCAAGCAGGGCGCGCCGCTCGATCCAGCCATCGCCGACACGGTGGCCGCCGCCATGAAAGATTGGGCCATCGAGCGCGGCGCCACCCACTTCACGCACCTGTTCCAGCCGATGACCGGCCTGACCGCCGAGAAGCACGATAGTTTCGTGGCGCCGACCGGCGACGGCAAGGCCATCCTGGAATTTTCCGGCAAGGAACTGGTGCGCGGCGAACCCGATGCCTCATCGTTTCCCTCCGGCGGCATCCGCGCCACCTTCGAGGCGCGCGGCTACACCGCTTGGGATCCGACCAGTCCCGCGTACATTCTCGAAAGTCCCAACGGCGCCACCCTGGTCATTCCCACCGCTTTCCTCAGCTGGACCGGCGAAGCGCTCGACAAGAAAACGCCGCTGTTGCGTTCGATGGAAGCGCTGTCCAACCAAGCGCTGCGCATCCTGCGCTTGTTCGGCAACAACGAGGCGCGCAAGGTCTTCACCACGGTTGGCCCGGAGCAGGAATACTTCCTCATCGACAAGAATTTCTATTACGCGCGGCCGGATCTCATCAACGCCGGCCGCACCCTATTCGGCACTACGCCGCCCAAGGGCCAGGAGATGGAGGATCAGTATTTCGGCCACATTCCGGAGCGCGTTATCGCCTGCATGGCCGACTGCGAAGCGCAGCTGTTCAAGCTCGGCGTGCCGGTCAAGACGCGGCACAACGAAGTGGCCCCCAGCCAATATGAGATTGCACCGATCTTTGAAGACTCCAATTTGGCCACCGACCATCAAATGCTCGTCATGGAGGTGATGCGCAAGACGGCGCCGAAATACGGCTTGGCGTGCCTGTTGCACGAGAAGCCGTTCGCCGGCATCAACGGCTCCGGCAAGCACAACAACTGGTCGATGGCCACCGACAGCGGCGAGAACCTGCTCAACCCCGGCGACACGCCGCACGACAACGCCCAATTCCTCGTCTTCTGCGCCGCCGTCCTCCGCGCCGTCGCCAAGTATCCGGAGCTGCTGCGCGTCTCGGTGGCCAGCGCCCACAACGATCATCGCCTCGGCGCCAACGAAGCGCCGCCGGCCATCATCTCCGTGTTTCTCGGCGACCAGTTGCAAGATGTGATCGATCAACTGGAAAAGGGAGCGCGCCAAGTCCACGAAGCAGGGCGGCTTCATGGAGATCGGCGTCAGCGTGCTGCCCAAGCTGCCGCGCGACGCCGGCGACCGCAACCGTACCAGTCCGTTCGCCTTCACCGGCAACAAGTTCGAGTTCCGCGCCGTCGGCGGCTCGCAGTCGATCGCCGGGCCGAACACCGTACTCAACACCATCGTCGCCGAATCGCTCGACTTCATCGCCACCAATCTGGAGAGAGCCAAGGGCCAGGGCAAGGACATCAACAAGGCCATTCAAGAACTGCTGCCTACTATCATCAAGGAGAGCAAGAAGGTCGTCTTCAATGGCGACAATTACACTCCGGAATGGCACCAAGAAGCCGAGAAACGCGGTCTGCCCAACGTGCGCAACACGGTGGATTCGCTGCCGGTCATTCTCCGCAAGGACTCGATCGAGCTATTCGCCAAGTACCGCGTTTACAGCGAGCGCGAGCTACAGAGCCGTTTCGCCATCTTGTGCGAGAACTACGTCAAGACGGTGAACATCGAGGCGCGTCTGACGACGATGATGGCCAAGACGATGATTCTGCCGGCTGCGCTGCGCTATCAGGGCGAAGTGGCGTCGGCGGTCAACGCCGTCAAGGCCGCCGGCGCCGACACCGGCGCCAGGCTCGAACTGCTCAAGGGACTGACGGCGACGATCACCGAGTTTCAGAAGGCGACGGCGGCGCTGGATCACGCCCTGGCGCACCACGGCAACGGCGACGTGCATGGTCACGCCAAGCATTTCCGCGACGACGTTCTGCCGGCGATGGCCGAGGTTCGCACGCTCGGCGATAAACTCGAAACGATGGTCGCCGACGATCTGTGGCCATTGCCGACTTATCGGGAGATGCTGTTCATCAAGTAAACGGTGCTTGTTCGCATCATCCATCTGAGCCGCGACCGTGAGGGAGTGGGCGGACAAACCGCTCCCTAACGGTCGCGGCTCTGATTTTTACGAACCTTGCCCCCTGCCTGCGCGATGCTATAGTCAGGATGGAATCGCTTGGCATCCACTTCATCGCGGAGGACTCCGCCATGTCCGAAGGGGTGGGCGACTATTATGCGGAATTGCGGGAGCGCAGCGAGACGGTCCGGCGTGAGCCGCCCTCGACGGTGGATCTCATCAACCGCGTCTGACCGAATCGGATGAAAATGAGGCGTGGGAAGCCGTGTCCACGTTGCACCTTCGCGGCACGCGCGAGGTGTTTGAGGAAGCGGTGAAGTTGTGCCGGAGTGAATGTCCGCAGGAGCGGGGAGTCGGCGCGGACATTCTCGGCCAACTCGGCGTCCCCGATCGCTTGTGTCCCGATGAATGCGTGGCGCTCCTCGCCGATATGTCCGGCAGCGAGACGGAATTGGAAGTAGTCGGTTCCATCTGTACGGCTCTCGGCCACCTTCCTCATCCGGGAGCGGTCGAACCGTTGTTGCGTTGGAAGGGGCATCCCAATGAGGAAATCCGCCAGCACGTCGCCTGGGCTTTAGGGGGACACGAGGAAGCGGACGCTGTGGAGGCGTTGATTGAGCTATCCGCCGATCCAGACGAAGACGTGCGGGACTGGGCGACGTTTGGGCTGGGCAGTCAAATGGATCTCGACACGCCGCGCATCCGTGAGGCATTGTGTGCTAGGCTGAACGATCCCGATCCCATCACGCGAGCCGAAGCGTTCGTCGGCCTCGCCCGCCGCAAAGATGAGCGTGTTATTGCTCCATTAATCGAGGTGCTCGACTCAACACAACTTGATGGGTTCGAGCCACGGCAAGATCTGGTATTGGAGGCCGTGGAGGAGATCGCCGATCCCCGCCTCTTGCCCTCCCTATTGGCGATGCGCGATCGCAAGGGCAGCGAATGGATTGAAGAGATGATTCAACGCTGTCGGAATAACCTAGCGGAACTTGGTGACGCTCTCTAGGCCCGTGTCATTCTGTTCGCCGAAGGATCGGAACTCGCCCGTCATCGCATTGAAGTTAGTTAAAAACGAGGTTCCCCATGAACGCATCGACTCCCCCAACTCCTCCCGCCAACCGCGCCAGCTGCGATAGTTTGACCGCCGACACCGTTCTTGCCGACGATCAAGGAGGTTTCACGGTCCTGCCGGCCGATCCCGAAGCTCTCGCGCGTTTCCTGGCCGAATGCCGCAAACTGCAATCCCGCCCTGGTCCGAAGAAAGAGGAATCGGAATCCTGAGTCATGAACAACTTTGCTGGTTGTGCCGAACTTCGCATTTGTAGCTTTTCGTGAATCTGGAAAATGTGCGAAGCCTTTGAGGAGATGTTTCGTTTCCGCCATCGCCTCGATTACAGTGGGTCTACGGTCCAAAGCGAAACCGGAACCGGAGGTCCACTGCCATGTCTGAACCCATCCAACATCGGCGCGTCTTGTTGGCGGCGGCGGAGCCGGCTCGTGCCGAATGCCGTCCGTTGTTTCAAGCCGAAGTCCTGCGCGATTGGGAAGTGATCGAAGCGGACAGCCTGGAACGCGCCCGTTTCTTCTTGCAGCTGGACCCTTGCGATGTGCTGCTGTTGGATGGCAGCTTGTACCGCAACGGCGGCGGTGACGATCTGTCGTGGCTGGCCGGCCAGCGCCGCGCCGGTGTTGTATTTGGCCGATGACGATGCCGAGACCATCGCCGACGCACTGCGGCGCGGAGCGCATTACTGGCTGCCGCGCGAATTGGCTCGGCGTCATGCGCCGGTGTTGGCGGCCATGCTGCGGCAAGCGGCTGAGTTCGGCGACGTGCAGCGGCGCGGACACGAAACTAGCGAAGCGCTCGAAGATACGCGGCGGCAGGTCAGCCGTTTGGTCAATCTGTTGTGGGAGGCTGTGCCCGGTGAAGGACGGGCGCGCTGGTTCACGCAGCGACACATGCTGGAACGACTCGAAGAAGAAGTGATTCGCACGCAGCGCTACGGCGGGCCGTTGTCGGTGATTCTCGGCGAAGTCGAGGCGCCGCCGAAGGGGCGAAGCGTGCGCGGCGAAGCGGGGCAGGCGGCGACGTGGATCGTCGATCGCATCAGCCGCGTCAAACGCCGCTCCGACGTGGCCGGACAGTACGGTATGCAAGGCTTCATGCTGCTATTGCCGCAGACCGATGAAAACGGAGCGGCCGGCTGCTGTCAGCGCCTCGGCGCCATCCTCGAACAACCGACCGACAATCTCGATCCGTTCGGGCCGCTGCACGTTCATTTCGGCATCGCTTGCTATTCTGCCGAAGCGCGTTCGGTCAAGAGCCTGCTCAGCCGCGCCGAAGAACAGCTGGAGCGCGGCAAAGTCGCCGTTTAGCCACGACCTGGCGAACCGGCAGCGTTAGCTGCCGGGTTATGGCCCCTACCCGGCAGCTAACGCTGCCGGTTCGCCGGATTGCCGAAATGCTTGTCGGCGAAATCGAGGAAAATCTTCCAGTCTCCCTTCGTCATCGAGTGTTTACCGGGACGAATGTAATAACCGAGCTTGCTGTCGATCAGCTTGCCCGGCTCCGGCATGCGCTTCGCCTCCAAGCCGCCGGCATCGAGTAAGCGATAAACCGGATCGGCTGCTTGCAACATGCGAAACTGTCCGCTGGGATTGGCCCATTGGTCCTCGACGGCGTTGCTGAGCAGCACCGGACGCGGCGCCATCAAGGCGATCAAGCAATGTTGATCGAACGGCAGTTTGTCGGTGTGGTCGTTGAACTGTTTGAAAGCACCGTCGAACCAGTGGGGGAAGGTGGTGTTAATGCGTTTGACGGATTCGGCCTTGGGGTTGTCGGTGCGGCTGGGCGCGGTGCCGCCGCAGCCGGCTTGATGCGGAATGGCCAGGGCGATGCGTTCGTCCAGCGCCGCCGCCAGGATCGCCGTCTTGCCCAGCCGCGAATGGCCGACCACGGCAATGCGGTTGCGGTCGATGTCCTTGTGGTCGCACAGATAATCGACGACGCGCTGCACGCCCCAGGCCCAGGCGGCGATGGTGCCGCCGTCGTGCGGACCCGGTTCGGCGTCCTTCTTGCGCAGGTGCGGTTGAACTCCTTCGCGCACGTCGGCGCGGTCGGGATCGATGTCGCCGTTGTAAAACACGGCCACGGCGTAGCCGCGATCGATCGACTGCTCCAGCGCCCATGTGTCGATCTCTTTACCGCGTCCCGCCTCGGTGGCGCGATGATCCTTGACGCCGGGTCGATTGGGCACCCACACCGTCGGCACCCGTATTCCGCGATCGTTGACCAAGGCGTGATTGCCTTGAAAATTGATACCGACGAAGACGGGAGCTGGTCCCTTACGGCGATTGGGTGTGACCATCAGCAGATGAATCGGCGGCGTGCCGCGCGGGCCGAACGAGATCGCTACCTCGCGCAGCGTCGCTTTGCCGGCGAACGCCTCGGCGTTCTCGTATTCGACCTTCGCCGAGATTTTGACGGGCGGCAGCAGATAGCCGTACATATAGTGCTGAAACAGTGTCTTGAGTTCGGGGCGGCGTTTGTCGATCCACTGCTGTTTGTTGGCGACGCGCTCGCCGTTGAACATGACGAGCGGGTCGGGCAGATCGGGATGCGATGGCAGCTGGTCGGGTTCGGGTAAACGTGTCTGAGCCATGATGGACCTTGTTGGCATGAAGGCGGCGGGCAGGATCAACAGAATCGTGGCGGCCGAAAGGGTGTAGCGGCGCATGCGTGCGGAACTCCGGGGGAGGAAAGAGCGAAGCGATTGTCGTTGGACGTATTCTATGTACTTCCATGCCGAGTCGCACGCGCAGCACGCCTCGTTCCCACAAGGAGCGTGGGAACGAGAACGCTCCTTGTGGGTTAGCGCTTAAGCGCGTGGATCTGCGAAGAAACGCGCCGGCCGAGATTTCTCTTGACCGCGAGGCACTGCGGAGATGAACTGGATGTGTTAGAGTGCGCCGGCACGCCTTAAGTACCTATTTAGGGCGTTCTCCAAGAACAAGTTCGATGAAGAGGATGTAGCAATGGCACGGTTCTTTACGCACGGCTGGCAGTATACGGAGGCGCGGAAAGAGGGGAACGGTGAACCCCTCTGCCACGCCGCTGGCTCTCGGTTTTCCAGTCGTGGGATTAAGCCGGGAGACTTCGTCTACGTCGTGGCGGTGCATCGGGGGGAACTGTATTTACTCGGCAAGATGCAGGTCGGGAAGATCGTGACCAAAGACGAAGCTCGTCATCTCCTCGGCGTGGAACCCTATGATGCCCCCGAGCATGTAATAGCTAGTGCCTGCACGGAGGCTCGGTTGAAGGTAGTTCCCGTAACGGTCGCCAGAGTATTGCGGTTTGTCAGCGGTTCGCGGAAGGAAAGTCTAGCGTTCCGTGACGAGGATGTTCTCGATCCTCAAACGGTTCGTGTGGTTCGGGAGTTAGATACTGAAAGTGCGAGTCGGTTGGATGAATTGCTCGGAGAGATGGTGACATTTATCCCCCCAGAGTAGTCGTCCTAGCCACAGAGCAAGGTCAAGAGGAAGAAAGGACACTGGCCGACCGTGAGCGGCGGTTGCAGGGGTGAGCCTATTGTTCGAGAAGCGACGCGGTCGAGCATTCAGGGATACTTGTGCATAACCCTACCGGCAACCCGACGCCACAAAGTCGTTGGCAATGGACGCCAAGTCGGGCAACGCCACTTCCTCCTAGACCCGGCGGCACGGCGCCTCATGGCGACATCCCTGAACTCATTCAGCACGTGCGCCACATCCGAGGGCAAGGAGCGACGATCGCCGAGACGGAGCAGGCGTGGGTTGACGGCATGCGGCTCATCGACCAGCGAGCCGCGCAGTTCCCCGGCAATGGTCCCGTAGTCAATGACTTTTTCGGCATGGCGGCTGGGGCGTGGCGTGTTTACGTGGGAAGGCCTACCGTCGCGGGCGGAGATGCTTTTGCTCTCGCTTTTAACAGCGGGACCGGAGCAATTGCCCAAGGTCGTTTACTGAATATCCGGCCACACCCCACTCGGCCCAATGAACACGTTCTTTACAACTTTTCTCTCATTTATCCCTAATCCGAGAAGATGAGCGAAGGGAGTAGCAACATGCAGGCGATCAACGATAGCAAGGCGGTGCAGTTCCTCGAAAGTCTCCGTGAAGAACGTCCACGAAGCGCCGTGATTGCCATTCACGCGGCTTGGCTAAGGAATTCTCCCGGCGTCTCCGCGTCAACTCCCATCGATACCGTCGCTCCGCTTGACATGGAAATCCTGTACAAAGCTGCCGCCGCGACGTTTCAGGATTGGCCTCCTGCCGCGCTCCAGAGCATGGCTTTACCGCTCGGTGGCCGGATTCTCAACAGAGAGAAAGCCATCGAGCGTTTGCAAACCTTGGCGGATGACGAAACCCGTCTGCTGGCGAGCATCTTCGCTCGCCATGTTATAACCTTGTCTTGCACGGCGACTGAGGAGCAGGATTTAAACTACTACATGGAATTGTTTCTGAAATGTATCGGCGACAAGAAGGTCATCGACAACATCGTGAGTGGGGCAATCAGTAAGCATTCCGACCAACTCTCCGATCCTGATTTCTGGTAGCTCACGGAGCGTCCCGTTTGCCGCGTTGGGTCGTTCGCGGATAGAATCAGCAATGGCTATACAAGCTCCTTTCGGGAGGAAGCGCGTCATGCAAGAATCTGTCTTGGCCGTATTGGCGTCGGTGGGGCGCCGTCAGCGCGCCGCCTTCGCGCTGCGCTTGATGGCTTACGGACTGCTCGCCGGCTCCTTGCTCGGCTTGGCGTTCGGCTTCGTCAGTTGGCGCTGGGGTGCGCCGCTGCCCTTGTGACAAAGCGTGACGTTCATCGCGGCGGCCGGTCCCATCGCTGCAATCCTGACTGTGTTGGCGGGATTTCTACCGCGTCGCGGACTGCACGATGCCGCCGAGGCCGTGGATCGACATTATCAACTCAAGGATCGCTCGGCGACGGCGCTGGAGTTTCTGCGCAAAGCCACGCCGACGCCGCTTCATTCTTTGCAGCTCGCCGATACCGTACAGCACTTGCAGTGCGTGGAATCCGCGCGGTGGCGCCGCTGCGTCGGCCGCGCTCGTGGTTCTACGCTCTTGGCTCGTGGGCGGCGGCGGGGGTCGCCGGGCTGTTGTGGCTGACACCCTTCGCCGAGCCGGCCGATCTCACCGGCACGCCGGGCTAGGGACCGTCGGACGTGTAGACGACGGCTTCGCCGGAAGTCCGGCAACAAGCGCGGCGCGGCTACAAAGATGTCTACAAAAAGTATCGTAAAATGTCGGACGCGGTGCTGGACAGCGAGGTGATCCCGCTCGGTTATCGCCAGACTATCCGCCGTTACTTCGAGTTTATCCGCCCGCAGAGCGGCGACATGCCGGAGAAAAAAACGGCTCAGGAACGGCCGCAACCGTAGTCCGCTAAGAGCTAACCACAGAGTCACAGAGAACACAGAGAAATACACAGAGAAAAATCAAAAAAAGACAGAATGGGAAAGTCTTCGGTGTTTCCCTTTTTATTTTTTCTCTGTGTTCTCTGTGACTCTGTGGTTAGTTCTTCTTTTGCCCGTGGCGGACGGGACTCAGAATCCAAAGATCCAATCCGTCCCCGGCAGGTACGACCATTTCTTAACCTGCACCATCGTACTGCCGACGATTGCAGCGGCGGCGTTCGTTACCGTGATGGTCTGGCTGCCGGCTTCCCACAAAAGCACTCCCGTGGTAAATGTGTGCTGACCGGCATCGGCGGCCGTGAAGATGTAATCCGCCGGTAGCCAAGCCAATGGGTCCGAACTGGTGAAATGCACCGTTCCGGTATAATCGCTGACCTGATTGCCGTAGGCATCGAGGGCGGTGACGGTTATATGAAAAGGCGTCAGTGCCATGACAGCGGTGGGGGCAACGACGCGGAATTGGCTCGCCGCCGCTGGGTTGACGGTGATGTTCGCTTGCATGCCGCTGATGCCCGTCAACGGGTCGGCGACGGTCAGCGTTTGGCTGCCGGCCGTCTTGAAGGTGACATTGAAAGTATGAACGCCGTTGTCCGCGGCGGTGAAAGTGTAGTCGGCAGGCAGCACCGCCGCCCCGTCCGTGCTGGTGAAATGCACAGTGCCTCTGTAGCTGGGCACGGTCTGGCCGGAGGAATCCACGGCTGTTACCGTGACTTGCATGGCCGTGCCCGCCGTGGTGGACGAGGCGGAAGCGCGGACGACAAACGACGCCGCCACCGTCGAATCCTTTATCAGAATCGCGCCCTCGCCGTTACGGAGCGTGATGCTCGTGATCGGCGCTCCCAGCGTGCCGTCGGCCTGCACCGGGTAATAGGTTCCGCCCAGCGCTTGCGTGGTCGCCGTGGCGTCGGCCAGCGTGCCCGTGACGCCGTTGCCGTAAGACAACGGTTTGTACAACACGAGGCCGTTCGTGAACGAACGCTGATAGACGTGATACGTCAGCGACGTATTCGCGGGATCGGCGCCGCTGGCGAACAGCGACCAACTGCCCGTTGGCTGGCCGATGTCGGCGTTCATCGCCGGGAACCAGTGCTGGCTCCACGGTCCCGATGGATTGTAGCCGCCGTCGTAATCCAGGAAGGTCGTGTTGGGATCGGCGAGAAGATAGTAGTAGGCCAATGTGGCCAGTTCGGTTCGCGGATCGGTCGGCGATCCCCCCTGCGGATAACTGTCGAGTACCGCATAAGAGGAAGGCGAGGCCAGCGCGGCTCGATTGGCGACCGTTTGCGCCAAGCTCTCGAACTGCGGATAATTCTGGGCCAACGCCCGAATGCCGAACTCCTCGAAATAGCCTTGGACCGCTTGAACCGTCGGATTGGCGTTGCTGCCGCCGCCGGACGTGTTGGCCAGAATCCACTTCGGCTCGATGGCCCGACCGATCTCGTAAAGCAGTGTGCCGTAATCGCTGGCGTAGCTGTTCAGCGGCTCGACGAAGCCGCCGGCCGCCGTCGGCGCGATTCCCGTGGAATTGTCCATGAACAGGCCGGCCGCCAGGGGGTTGTTGTTGAGGTTTTGTACCTCGTAATTGGCCGCCCAGGCGCGGAAGGCGGCGTCGCCGGGGTTGGTGTCGAAGCGCATGGGACCGTAGCTGAAAAACCGGCTCTGATAAGCGAAGCGAGCATCGTAGCCGGCCGCGGCGGCGATGGCATATTGGGCTGGGTCGAGATAGCCGGTGTGATTGGTGTCCAGTGCCCAATCGAAGGCCGGGATGACGCCGGAACTGGTGCCGTTGGAGTCGGTGTAGTCATCGCCCAAGATGGTGGTGGCCACCGGCGCGGTTCCTCCGCTCGTGGTGAGAATGCGGACGTAGTACATCGGCGCAGAGCCATCGATGGAAACGGGTTTCCAATCGGCGGGCGGATTGAAGGTGATTTGGCCGGATTGCGTCAGTCCCGCCGTGGTGTTGCTGAGGGTGGTCAGCGGCGCCCATGCCGTGGGGTTGCCGGCTGAGTCCACGGCCGTCGGATATTCCAGGACGCCCGACCAACCCGCGCCGGCGCCGGAAGCCAAGTTGAGGTTGATCTCCCAGAATGGATCGGGATAGCCGATGTAGACCGATTGCCCCACTCCACCGAAGGCGAAGCCGCGCCCGCCGTGCGCGCTCCCCAGGTGACATCCGTCAGCGCCGCACCGCCGACGTAGACGCCCCAGAACCAATTGACCGGCTGCGTCGATCCGCCGCTGCGCGAATACGGCGTCGCCTGGGAAACATGGTAGAAGGCTTCCTCCGGCGAGATGCCGTTGGCCTCGGCATAATTGAGCCACTTGAGCAGCGTACTCTGATAGAGGCTGGACACGTTGCTGTAGAGCAACTGCGGCGTGTTGGGAGCGACGGCGTTGATCTGGCTGGCATAGGACGGATCGGGGACGACCAGATCGACGATGTTTTGCAGCAGCGGGATGTCCGACGGCGGCAGCTGAGAAGCACCGCCGTTGTAGGCCAGATCGAGGAGGCGAATGTCGGGAGAGTGCTGCGGGATGTTCGGCAGCGGCAGCGGCGTTAAATCGTTTTGCGTCGAAAACGTCACCGATGCTTGGCCGATATTCTGAGCGGGATCATAAGCCTTGACGGTCAAGGTGTGCGTGCCGTTGGCGAGGGTGGTGGTATCGAAGTTCCAGTTGTAGGGGCCGGTGGTCTCTACCTCGCGCAACACGTTATCGACGTAGAACTCGACGCGGTTGACGCCGGTAGCGTCGCTGGCGTTGACCTGCACCGCTGTCACGCCGGATACGGTGGAACCAGCCGCCGGCGCGTTTATCGTCACGGCCGGCGGTTGGCTGCTGATCGTCGCGGGGCCGTAGGAGAAATTATCGAGGTAGGCCGTTCCGGCGTAGCTCGGCAACCTTCCCACGCCGACCTCGCCGCCGCCGCTGATAGTCGTATCCGTCAGATTCAGCGCCCAAGTGACGCTGGACTGCCACTGCCCGGAACTGTTCAGGTACTGTCCGGTATCTTCGCGCTGCACCTCCGCCCGCACGTTGTCGCCGTTGGTTAATAGCGTAACATTGGCCCACTGATTGGCGGTCCAGCCGGCCGATTTGACTTCGCCAAGCGTGGTTACGCTCCCGTTCTCGACGCGCAGCAATTTGACATCGAGACCGCGCGTCACGGCGACGGCGTAGTAACTCGGCGTGGTCGTGTTCAGGCCGGTGCCGCGGGCCAGGACTTCAACGGGGATGAGGCTGTTCATATAGACATCGGAGCTGACCTCCACGTTGGCCGGCTGGGCGGTGTTGACCCAGGCGCGGGCATTCAGACCGCTGATCGCGGGCGAACTAACGGCCAAGGAATTGGGCGGGCTGAGGGATTGCGAAGAGGAAACGGCGAAAGCGTTCGTTCCCGTCGCACTGCTCCACTGCGACCAGCCCGCCGGCAGGTTGCCCGGCGTCGTCGTATCGAACGATTGCAGCGTGCCCAGAGAAGCAGCGGGAGCCAAACGAGGTTCCAACTCTTCGAGCCAAAGCGGTACGGGACGCACACGTTCGATCGACTTCATATCTTCGCTCCGCGGTGTTACACGAGTTACGAGGGACGAAATTACTCGTTGCGCCGATTGTTCTCGCTTTGTCGTCCGAGGAAAAAGCTCACTAATTCAGCCTTTGCGCATGGAATCTGTTTCGGCGATTTGGGTAGTTTGAAACAACGCGGGTTCTCGGATAAATTGGCTGTTAGAGTCGAAGAGGAGAGCTAGAATCGGTTTGATCGGGAATAAGAATAAAGTTGGTAGGAGAGGAGCAAAACTTTTACCCGTCTTGCCAGCCCCCAGCGCCAGCAAGGGCAACCCTTGCGGACGCTGCGGGCTGGCAAAAATGTTACTTCCGTCAATGGCTCTCCAACCACGCCCGTACTTCTTCGACAGCGGCGTCGGGCGTCGAAGTGCCTGCGGTGACTCCGACCAAGGAACAATCGACGAACCACTCCGGCCGCAACTCCGCGGTGCTGGCGACGAGATAGGCCGGCCGGCCGAGAGAGCGCGCCAATTCGACGAGTTTACGGCTATTATTACTCTCTGGTCCACCGACGACGATCACCACGTCCGTCTCGGCCGCCAAGTCGCGCAGCGCCTGTTGGCGATCCTTGGTCGGCTGGCACACCGTATCGACGAAGTGAAGGTCCGTCTGGGGGAAGCGCCGCCGCATCGCCTCGACCAGTTCGCGGACGCGCTCCAGCGGCTGCGTCGTCTGCGATACCACGCCCAGACGCACATCCGGCTGGCGCTCGATGCGCTCGGCGACTCGATTCAAGTCCACCTCGTTGTACACAATGGTGAAGTCCTCGAGATCGCCGACGAGGCCGCGCACTTCGACATGGTTCGCTTGGCCGATGACAACGGCATGTCGTCCCTCGGCGACGAGACGAGCGAGCGCGCGATGGGCGCGTGTCACCAGCGGACAAGTGGCATCGTGGACGGCAAGGCCGCGCTGGCGCAGGTGCAGACGCACGCGGTCGGCGACGCCGTGAGCGGTCAACAGCACGGCCGGCGTATGAATGTCGTCCTGACGGTGGACGCGCACGGCGCCGGCGGCGTCGAGGTCGGCAACCACGTCGGGATTATGCACGAGATCGCCGAGAATGGTCAGCGGCCCTTGGCGCGTCAGTCCCAGGGCGAGATCGATGGCGTCGCGCACACCGAAGCACATGCCGAAGTGGTCCGCTAGGCGTACTTGCATGATGGGCTTCCTTTTCTCGGTGGGCCGGACGCGGAAGAACCTTGGCGGCACGCACCTCCCTGCCGCCGCCCTCCCGTAAACCGTCCGTGGATGTTTCGATTAACGACGTACTCAGGCGCGGTTCCGGCCGCGGCCCTGCTGCACGATGGCTTCCAAGTGATCGAGATAGTTCGTGAAAGCCTGACGGCCGCCGCGTGTGAGCTGACAGCTCGTTTGCGGCCGGCGACCGACGAATTGCTTGTCGATGGTGACGTAGCCTTTCTCTTCCAGTTTTTGCAAATGAACGCTGAGATTGCCGTCGGTCATGCCCAAAGCGTCGCGCAGTTCGGTGAAGGTCAGACGCGGCGCCGCCGCCAACGCCGAGACGATGGCCAAACGGCCGCGCTCGTGCAGCAGTGGATCGAGTTCGTCAAAGAGACGTTTGAAGGCATTCACGAAAAAATTTCCTTGCTTGCGCTTCGGGCTGGCTCCTCAGGCTACCGAACGATACAGGCGAAGGGCGCGTTCGCGCCGCTCCTCACTCAACAGCGCGAAGCCCAAGGCGAGATGCCCCGCCCCGAAGGCGACGGCCATCATAAGGATGGCCCAGCCTGTCCCCAGAGCCAGCGTCAACACTCCCAGACCGAGCATGGCGCTGCCCAGCCAACGAATGGCCGACGGCGCGTACGCCGAAGTGGCCAACGTCCCCTGGCCATAGCACAGCATCCACACGCCGGGCAGCCACAGATGATCGCCGCGCACGAAGAAAAACGCCGTCAACGCCGCCGCCGCCGCCAACGACGGCGTCAGAGCCAGCAAAACCATGCGCGTTTGCCGCGACCAGACGCACTCACCGACTTCCCGGCCGCGCAGCAGCGTACCGACGAAACTGCCCGTCAGGGAACTAGCGAAGACAAAGCCCCACACGGCCGCGAAGACGGCCGCGTCGCCGGCATCGACGAAAAGGAACGCCAAGGCGCCGATGAGGGCGAGCGTGCCGGCCGCCAAGCTGGCCCCGGCCGTCAACAGACGATAACGGCACGTCCGCTCCATAAGCGTGCGAATCACTTCCAACGTGTGCGCGGCCTGTCGTGGGTCCATTCCGACCTCCCGGCAAATTGGTTTGTCCGACAAAGTAATCTACTCGACGATTCGCCCGCCGTCAAGAGGCGAACCGGCAGCGTTAGCTGCCGGGTTGCGGCGTTCCACCCGGCAGCTTACGCTGCCGGTTCGCCAGCGCGGCCCCGGAAATATGGTTACACCCTAGTGGTTCCCCAATTAGGCGGCGCGAGAAAGAGAGGAGGTCGAGACCGATACGGAAGAGGCCGGACGGCGCAGCAGTACGATAAGAGCGGCCAGCAGCACAAAATACGCCAGCACGAAAGCGCCGTACACTTGCGCCTGCTTGGCGAAGAGTTGATACAGCCGATCGGGATGCAATGTTCCTTCCTGCCCCGTGTTGCTGGTCGCGGCGAGGAGGATCATCGTCGCCGCCAGCGAGCCGATGAGATAGCTGCGCAGCCCCTTGCTCGGCGCCGCCGTCGCCAGGTAATAGCAGATCACGGCGAACGGCAACAACAGTGTGACGCAGTGGTGTTTCCACGTCCGCTCGCTGAAAAGCAGCATGCCCAAAAGAATGATGCTGAACTCGGCGCTAAGCCGCCAACCTGTGCGCGGCGTCGTCGGCGTGCGGCAGACCCATACGATCATCACGGCGAACAATCCCATGCAGCCCTTGACCAGCCAGCGTGCCTGCGCCGGCGGCAGCGACAGCAAGTTGTCGTAATGCGTCGGCACGTACTGGTTGTTGACGTAGGTGGAGAACGAGGGGCTGTGTGTCGCCAGCCGGGCAACCAGTCCGGGAAGCGATTGATTGTGGTGTTCGCTGGTAACTTTTCCGTCGATGACGAAAGGGTACACCATGTCGTAGTACCAACTCAGGAGATGCTGCTCGTTGCGCTCCCAGCCCATCAGCGAAGCGGGCACGAAGCCGGGCCAAAGAAAAAGAGCCACGCCGACGGCGCAGCCGGTTAAGGCTTTCCACGAGCGTTTCCACAAAAAATACGGCACGAACAGAGCAGGCGTGACTTTGCAGGCGATGGCCAAGCCGAGTACAAGTCCGGCGAGGAGGTCGCGCTGTCGGCGATAAGCGGACAGGGCGGCGACGATCAGAAAGAGGATGAACAGATTGACGTTGCCGTGTTGCAGATCGCTCATGATCGGCCGCAGGGCCAGCAGCACGGTCAAGCCCTTGGCCCAGAAGGGGAACGGCCGCGAGGGTTCCTCGACGAGTTGAAAAACCCAGCGAAAGGCCAGCAAGGTCAGACCGGCTTTGATGTAGAACCAGCACAGAGCGGCCAGGGTCGAAGCGGTCTTGTCCGCCAGACCTAGCTCTTGCAGCGCGGCGGGCAGGCGCGCCAGGGGATAGAGCAGCAGAGCCATGATGGGCGGATTGGGATAATTGTAGCGCTGGGCGATGTCCACGCCTTCGCCGAGGGCGCTGATTTGCGGCTGCCAGCGCTGGAATGCGGAGCCGTTGTGCCAAGCCTTGATCGCATAGGGGATGCTGAGTGCCGCGAAGAAAAGCACCAAGCCGAGCGTGCAACGGCGTTGCCAGCACGGCGAAACGGACGTGGAGAGGTTGGCAATGTTCATGCGACGCGCATCCTTGCACGGCGGATTATCCGGGCGGTTAGCGACGCTTCGCAGAAGCGTCGAGAGGCTGCAACGCTTCTGCGAAGCGTCGCTAACCGTCACAAACTGTACACCGGGTCGGCCCTCGGCCACAAGACGACTTCGACAGTTCTCGTTGTATCGGCGGCGCAAGCTGTGCCGTCGAATTTCGCCGCCGAGAGCGCGGTTAGCGCTTGCGTGCGCCGGCCGTCCGCCGTAAGGTGGAAGAATAGCTATGGATCGCCAGCGCTTGTCGGTCTCCGCGGTTCGCACCGGAGGCGGGCTGCCCGGAGCCTTTAACCGGGTTGTGCCATGAGCCAGGCCGATTTCTGGTACGTTCGCTTCCCCGATGGGCGCATCCTCCGCGCCGCCAGCACCGCCGTCCTGCGCCAAGAATTGGACGCCGGCCACATTCCCCTGGGCAGCACGGTACGCCGTTCGCCCAGCGACGAATGGGTGTCGCTGGAATGGTCGGAGGAGTTCGCCGAATTGGTGGAAGAGTTGGCCGTGCGCACACCGCCGCCGCGCACGGAATCACGCCGCCGCCGAGCCGACAAAGCGCACGCCACGGCCAACACCGCGGCCGATCGCACCGCCACGGTGGACGCCCGCCTCGATCCCGCGCGTCTGCATCGGATCGGCGTGCGCGGCTTCCTCGACGAACTGTTGGCCGCTCTCGATAGCACGTTCCTCGCCAAGAAACTGCTGCTGGGCGCGGTCGCCGGTCTTCTCTTGGGCGCTCTGTTCGCGCTGGAGCGCGCCGCCTGGTTCGAGAGCGATAGCCGTTGGCGAACGATGGCGTGGTCGCTGCTGGCGGCGGGTCTCGTCGTCTTCGACGGCTTGATCGCCCTGCTGACGCGCTTGACGTACATCGAGTTGGCGCGGCTGCATCCGGCCCGCTGGAGCGAGGCGCTGGAGGGACTGGGACGCTTGACGGTTTGGGTGGTCGTGTCGCAGCTAATGGTCGGCGGAGCCGCGGGGGGACTGATCGTGCTGCTGCGCTGGCTGCCGTTCTGGCTGGGTCCGGCAGCGGAGCAACCCTGGAACACGAGTCAGCAAATCCTCGCCGGCAGCGCCTTGGCCGTAGGCATGTTGTTGGAAGCGCTGTTGTGGCCGTGGTTCTTTTTCTGGTGGCTGCTGCCGCCGTTGTTGGCGGTCGAGGACTGCACGGTCTGGCGCGGTCTGCGCGCAGGGGTGGGACTTGCTGCGGCACAACCTCGGCCGGGTGTTTTTGTATCAGACGATGGCCGTCGGACTCGGCGTGCTGCTGACGACGCCGTTTCTGCTCTTGATCGCGCCGTTGTTCCTGTCCACCTTCCATCCGCCGCTAGAACTACAAGACGTGGCCGGCGGCACGCGCTTCCTTCTCTTGGGATTGGCTTGCGCTCCTCTGCTGGCGTACTGGATCACCGCCAATATCTTCATCTATCTGAATCTGCGCGATGGCGCCAGCAGCCGGCGCTGACAAATTTTCTTTTTTTTTACGAAATCCCTCTTGATCCTCACGTCGCGTCAGGTCGTACCATTGCGAAGGAAGGAGGGCACGCCATGCGACCGCCGCTCTGGAAAGTCGGCGAATTGGCCCGCCGCACCGGCCTGTCGGTGCGCACGCTGCACTGGTACGACGAAATCGGTTTGCTGACGCCGTCGTGTCACAGCGACGCGCGGCATCGTCTGTACACCGCCGCCGACGTGGCGCGCTTGCAGCAGATCGTCTCGCTGCGCCAGCTCGGCTTCACGCTGGAGGAAGTGCGCGTCTGTCTGGATGGCGTCGATTTCTCGCCCGTGGGGCTGATCGAGACGCACCTCGCCCGGCTGCGCGAGCAGATGGAAGGGCAACGCCGATTGTGCGAGCGGTTGGAATCCATCGCGGCCCGCCTGCGCGTGGCGGAGACGGTCTCCGCTGAGGAACTTCTGCAAACGATTGAGGAGATGACCATGTTCGACAAGTATTACACGCCCGAACAACAGCAATGGCTCAAGGAACGCCGCAACCAAGTCGGCGACGAGCGCATCCGCCAAGTCGAGGCGGAATGGCCGCAGCTAATGGCCCAAGTGCGGGCCGAGATGGACAAGGGCAGCGATCCGGCGAGCGCGGCGGTGCAAGCGCTGGCTCGCCGCTGGATGGCGCTGGTCCACGAGTTCACCGGCGGCAACCCCGGCATCGAAAAGTCTCTGCAAAGCATGTATCAGCAGGAGCAGACGGTTGCCGGTATGGACGTGGCAGCGATGCGGCCGATGATGGCGTACATCGACAAAGCCTTGTCGGCGGCGAGAAACGAGGCGAAATGAACCACGGATAAAAGAAGAAGCTAACCACAGAGTCACAGAGAACACAGAGAAAAATCAAGAAAGAAAAGATGGGAAGGCTTTCTGTCTTTTTTCTTTTTCTTCTTTCTCTGTGTTCTCTGTGACTCTGTGGTTAGCTTCTTCTTTTATCCGTAGTTCATTCTACGGTTACGCTCGGCAATTCTTCCGCGTTCCGGGGCGAGCCGAACATCTCCTGAAACTCGTCGTCCAGCGTCGCGAGGATGCACGAGGTTTCGGAGGAGGGAGAGAGGGTCGCCGCCGCATCCACCCAGGCGAGCACTTGCCGAGCGACGCCCTCTGGGTCGGTCGGCGTCCAGTACCGCCCCACCAAGTCCTCATCGAGGTTCTCTACCAGTTCGTTGGCCCTCTGGACCTGAGCCATCGCCTGACGCAGCGACAAACGGCCGGCGACAACCGTCGCGATGATCTCGCCTCGGACATCCTGCGCCTGCGCGATCATTTCAGCCCGATGCCGCAGCGCCTCGGTGCGGCGCGTCTCATACACGAGCCAGCGGCTAAGCTGAATCACGTCGGCCTGGCCCGCGAACCACGAGCTGGCGAAGCCGGACAGGATAAAGCCCATGACGGTCGCCGTCCCCACGCACACAGCCATTCGCAGGAAAACTTTCATTTTCGACAGGTTCCTTTCGCTCAACGCTGAGCATATTTTCAGACGGCTATATGAATATCCCTATTCACGTCTGAGGAAGGAGGTCAGATATCCGCTTCGTCGCGGATTGGGAGGGAGGGTATCAGCCGAGCAACTCCTTGATGGGGTTGGCGCCCTTGTCCACGATGCGGATGGGCCGGCCGATGGGCGTGTTGTTCTGCTTCTTCCAATCGATGCCGAGAACTTCGCAGACGGTGGCCAAAAAGTCCAGCGCCGAGGTCGGCCGTTCGATGACGGCAGCCCCTTCCTTATCGGTCTTGCCGACGACCTGTCCGCCCTGGATGCCGCCGCCGAGCATCAACGTACTCCACGTGCGCGGATAGTGATCGCGTCCCGGCTTGGCGCCGCGCTGATTGATGCGCGGCGTGCGGCCAAATTCGCCCATCCACACGATGAGCGTGCTGTCGAGCAGGCCGCGCTGTTTCAGATCGTTGACGAGAGCAGCTATCGCCGGATCGCACTGCCGCGATAAGTTCTTGACGCGCGTGAAATTGTCCTGATGCGTGTCCCATCCGCCCAGCGTCACTTCGACAAAGGAAACGCCGGACTCGATCAGACGGCGGGCCAACAAGCAGCCGTCGCCGAAACGACTGGAACCGTAGGCTTCGCGCGACGAAGCCGGCTCCAGTGACAGATCGAACGCCTTGGCTTCTTTCGACTGCATGAGGGTGACGGCGCGTTGATAGGTCGTCTTATGATCGGCGCCGGCGTCGGCCTTGTAGTCGCGGTAGAAAGCCGATTCCATCTCTTGCAGCATTCCCAAGCGGTCGCTGAAATGGCTGCCGTTGACCATCGGCTTGAGGTTTTCGACGCCGCGCGCCGGATCGGCGACGATGAGCGGCGCGTGGCGTGCGCCGAGGAAGCCGGCGCCGTAGCTACGTGCGCCGATGGCGACGTAGTTGGGCATCGGCGCGTCGGGCCGGCCAATCTCGGCAGCCGCCAGCGAGCCGAGGCTGGGATACGTCAAGCCGCCTTGCCCTTCCTTGTAGCCGGTGTGCAGATAATACTTGGCCCGGCCGTGCGCTCCTTCGCCGGTGGACATGCCGCGCAAGATGGCGGCGCGATTCATCCACTTGGCGAGCTTCGGGAAATGTTCGCTGATGTGAATGCCCGGAACCGCCGTCGGAATCGGCTTAAATTCGCCGCCGTCTTTGGTGCCCGGCTTCAGATCGAAGGTGTCCTTGTGGCTGGGTCCGCCGTCCATCCACAAGAGAATGCACGATTTATGCTTGGACGGCGTGCCCGCGGCGCGGCTGGCCAACACCTTGAGCCAACCCGACAGCGACACCGCCGACACGCCCGCAGCCGACAGCTTCAACCAATCGCGGCGCGATAGACTCAAGAGGGTCATGAGGAAACTCCTCGATGGCCGCTTGTGGTTGTAGGGTGGGTCGAGGAACGAGACCCACCGGGAAACACGGTGGGTCTCGTTCCTCGACCCACCCTACAAACGCAAGCAGACGATGCGGTTAATGATTCAACGTAAACTCACTGCTGTTGAGCAACACCCAGAGGATGTCGCCGTAGGCTTGCCGGCGTTCGTCCGGGTGCTTGCGGACCAGGGACAGCGAGCGTTCCAATTCGTGGGCGGTCGGCCGGCGCGACAGCGTGGCCAGGTACAGATGCTCGACGATTTGCCGCGGCGGCTTGTTGGCCTGGAGCATCGGCGCCAGCATCGAGGCGTTGTTGAGTTGCGGCGCGTTCATCAAACGCAGCACCTGCGGGATGCCGGCCTGATACTCGGTCGGATCGGCGTTGTCGTCGCCCTTGAAGAAGGCGACGAACAGAGTGCGCGGCGTGATGTTGCGCAAACGAGCGGCGGCGACGGCGTTGGCCGCGCGGCGCGGCAGGTTGACCCGACTCGGGTTACCGACGACCTGCCCCAGCGAATCGAACAACTGCTCCGGCGTCAGCACCTTGATAGCCATACGGCCGAACAGTTCCGGGCCGGCGTCGCTGTTGCCGGCGATGGGTTTGCTCGTCCGCTGATACGCCGCGCTGTTGCACAAAGCGCGGATGAGATATTTGACATCGAAGCCGTTGGCCGCGAACTGGGCGGACAGTTCGGCCAACAATTGCGGATGCGAGGGCACATTGCCGTCGTGCATGTCATCGACCGGATTGACGATGCCGCGGCCGAAAAACTGCGCCCACAGACGATTGACCATCGCGCGGCTGAAATAGGGATTGTTGGCACTGGTCATCCAGTCGGCCAACACCGGACGATAAGCGTCGCCGGCCGCGAACTTCGGTTGTTCGCCTTGCAGAAACTTCGGCGGCACGCGCTTGGCCGAGATGGGCAGACGAATCGGCCGGCCCTTGCCGCTCTCGCTGATACTCAACGTACCGCCCTGACGGATGACCTGCTGAGGCCGGCCGTCCATGCGCACTTTCGTGAAGAACGCCGCCATGCCCCAGTATTCGTCCTGCTTCCATCCGGTGAAAGGGTGATTGTGGCATTGGGCGCATTGCAGTTGCACGCCGAGGAACGTGCGCGTGGCGTTGTCCGTCAGTTTGTCCGGCGTGGCGTTGGCGAGGAAGTAAACCACCGCGCCGTTCTTGTCCATGTCGCCGCGCGCGGTGAGGAGGTCGCGGACCATTTGGTCCCACGGCATATTGTCGTTGAAGCGCGTTTCGAGCCACTTCGCCATTTTGTCGAAGGGGATGAAACGATTATCGGAGGTGCGCGGCATTAGCAGCGTCTGCCAGATGTCGGCCTGATGCTTGCCGTAATCGTTGCTGGCGAGCAAGTCGTCGATGAGCTTGGCGCGTTTGTTGGGTTCGCGGCTGTCGAGGAAGGTTGCCGCCTTGTCGGCGGAGGGAATGTGTCCGGTGATGTCGAGATAAACGCGGCGGACAAACTCGGCATCGTCGCAGCGCGGCGACGGAGCGACTTTCTCGGCCCGCAAGCGGGCGTCGATGGCCGCGTCGATGTTCCGCGCCAGCGCCGACTCTCTCGTTGCCACGCTCCGCGTGGGAACGCCGTCCGCGACGCTCCGCGTCGCGTTCCCCAGAGCCAGCCCGACAAGCGACAGAGCCAAAATGTTTAGTCGCATCGCCTTGGTGCGCCGTATCATGTGTGCATCTCCGATGACGCCGTAGCGATTTGCCGCTTACGGCGGGCGTTTGGCGTACATTCTTTCAACCCCATCGCCTTCCCGAAGTTTCGCCGCCGTATGGACTTTAACCGCGCTCTCATTTGTTGGATTTCTTTCATCAGAAATGGGGTCTTATCAATAATAGGATAAAAGAGAGATGCTCGTCGGAACCTGGGGCGTCGCGCGGGTGCCGCAGGCTCCGAGACGACTTCATGGACGCGGCAATGGGCGTCGCCCTCTTTGTTGGTCGCTGGCGGCGTACAGCGGCTCGGCTTCGGCCAGCCAGCTTTTCAGATCGCGGGCGCGGTGTTCGTGACTGGGGTGCGTGGAGGTGAATTCCGAGCGCTTGCCGCCGCCGCCGACTTTTTCCATGCGCTGCCAGAACTGGATGGACGCGCGCGGATCGTAACCGGCGCCAGCCATGAGCAACAGACCGATGTGGTCCGCCTCCGATTCGTGCTTGCGGCTGAACGGCAGCAGAATGCCGAACTGCGAACCGGCGCCGAGCAGACCCATCACCTCGCGCCTGTTGGCGGGGATCGAGGTCGCCAATCGATTGCATCACGGCGAGTTGGCCGATCTGCACGAGTTGCTGCTGAGCCATGCGCTCGGCGCCATGATGCGCCAGAGCATGGCCGATCTCGTGGCCGAGTACCGTCGCCAGACCGTTCTCCGTTTCGGCTACCGGAAGGATGCCGGTATAGACGACGACTTTGCCGCCGGGCAGGCAGAAGGCGTTGACCTGTTGACTGCGGACGACGCGGTACTCCCACTGGAAGCGCTGCTGTTTCAATTTCAAACGAGCAAGCACATCTCTATTGTTCGAGGCGTCGGCGAGCCGGCCGCCGAGGCGGCGGACGACGGCGACGATTGGTCCATCGGGCACCACGGCGGATTCTTGCAGCACTTGCGCGAACGCCTGCGCCGAGCCGAGACTCTTGTTGCGGATTGAGCGCCACGACCTGATGCCGGCCGAACGGTCCCGCCTGCCAGCCTTTGACGATCATGAAGCCGGCGGCGAGGAGGGCGACAAGGATCGGCAGCAGCCGGATGGGAATGTTGCGCGTCGGCGGACCTGATGACATACCAATATTCTCCGAGCCGCTTCGTTTAGCCGCGAGCCGCAGGCGAGCGCGGCCTACATCTACCCGGCAGCTAACGCAGCCGGTTCGCCAAGAGGGGCGAACCGGCTGCGTTAGCTGCCGGGTGCGTCCCAACCGCGCTCGCCTTCGGCTCGCGGCTAAACAGGGTAACGGGTTTTATTATAATGAGACCTATGCTCACCGTTCACGTTCGTGTCAGCGATGCCGCCACCGGCCAGCCGACGCCGGTGCGTCTGCGTCTGATCGATGCCGCCGGCGTCTGCCGCCTGCCGTTCGGACGGCTGGCGACGTTCGCCACCGGAGCCGGCGAAGATGTCGGCGGACAAGTCCAACTGGACGGCGCCGTTTTCGCTTACATCGACGGCATCTGCGAGGTCCGTCTGCCGCCCGGTCCTATCCGCGTCGAAATTCACAAGGGACCGGAATACGTGCCCCTCCGCCGCGAAGTGGTTCTTGGTCCGGGCAAAATCGCGGTGCGCTTGACGATGGAACGCGCTTTCGATTGGCGTCCGCGCGGCTGGTACGCCGGTGATGGCCGAGTCCACGAACTATCGCCGCATGCGGCCCGGCTGGAGGGAGCGGCGGAGGGGCTGGACGTGGTGAATCTGTTGGCTCACGAACGGCCGCCGCAAGCAGACCACCCCGCCGCTTTCGTCAATCTACTTGCTTTCAGCGGCACTCAGCCCGCTCTCGAAGGATCGCCCGGCGTCGTCGTCAACACCTGCAACACGCATCCGGTTCTCGGCACCGTGGCGCTCTTGAATTGCCATCGCATCGTTTATCCGCTCCGCTTCGGAGCGCCGGACGGTCTGGACGATTGGTCCGTCGCCGACTGGTGCGATCAATGTCATCGCAAGAAGGGACTGGTTGTCTGGCCGGATCTGCCGCGTCTGACGCCGGAGCATCCGCAGGGCGAAGCGCTCGCCGCTCTGCTGCTGGGCAAGATCGACGCTTTCGAGATTTGCCGTCTCAATGATCCGCACTCGTCCCCGCTGGCCGACTGGTATCGACTACTCAACTGTGGGCAGCGTTTGCCGCTGATGGGTGCCAGCGGCAAAGATCGCAACACCGTGGCGCTGGGCGCCGTTCGCACCTATGCTCGGCTGGAGCCGGAACAGGAATTTAGTTATGCTGCCTGGATCGAGGCCGTGCGCGGCGGGCGAACCTTCGTCACGGATGGCCCCTTGCTGGCGCTGACCGCGAACGGACATGATCCCGGTGCCGTGCTGTCGCTGCCGGGCGAGGGGCAGACGGTGCGCATCCAGGCCGAGGCGTGCAGCGTGACGGCGTTCGAGCGATTGGAAGTGCTGCATAACGGCATCGTCGCCGCCGCCTGTGAGGCGAACGGCGATCATCGGACGGCGACGATCGAGGCGGACGTGCCGATCACCGATAGCGGCTGGTTGGCGGCGCGCTGTCGGGACGGCTCCGCCGTCCGCGCACACGTCGCCGGTGTACGTGCAAATCGAGGGTCGGCCCGCGCGTCCGAGTGCGGACATGCTCGCTCCCTTGCTCGCCGTCCTCGATCAAACGCTCGCCTGGATGCAAAGCGAAGCTCGTTGCACCAAGGAGCATCAGCGCGAGCAGTGGAGCGAGACGTTGCAAGCCGCACGGCAAAAACTGTTGCGGCGCGTTTCGTAGGTCAGGCTTTCCAGCCTGACGGTCGGCCTTGGAAGCCGCACGGCAAAAACTGCTGCGGCGCGTTTCGTAGGTCAGGCTTTCCAGCCTGACGGTCGGCCAGTCAGGCTGGAAAGCCTGACCTACATCGGTTTCGGGCGGGAGAAGGAACGTGATACCGCGCCGCTACCTTATTCTCATTGTCATCCCGACTGTCCTGATGGTCGCGGGCACAACGGGATACTATCTCCTCGAAGAAGACTACACCCTTTTCGATTCTCTCTACATGACGGTCATCACGCTCACGACGGTCGGCTATGAGGAAGTCCATCCGCCGCTGTCGATGGCGGGCCGCTGTTTCACGATTGTTCTGCTGTTGGTCGGCGTGTTGACGTTTATCTACACGGTCACGGAAATGATCCGCGTCGTCATCAGCGGCGAAGTGCGGCAAATCCTGGGGAGGCAGCGCATGGACGCGCAGTTTGGCGGGTTTGGAAAATCATATGATTATCTGCGGATTTGGCCGTATGGGCCGGCAAGTATGTCAGGAATTTTCCCGGCAGAAGCTGCCGTTCGTCATCATCGATCGCCGGGAAGAACTGCTGCGCGATTTCGCGGTGCCGCACGGCATCGCTTTGTCCGGCGACGCCACCTCCGACACGGTTCTCAAACATGCCGGCGTCGAGCGCGCCCGCGCTGGTGACGGTGACTGCTTCCGATGCCGACAACTTGTTCATCACGCTCAGCGCGCGCTTGCTCAACGAGAAGCTATTCATCGTGGCGCGTGCCGAGGGCGAGTTGGCCGAGGAGAAGCTGCGTCGCGCCGGCGCCAATCGCGTCGTGGCGCCCTACGCCATCGGCGGCGCCAAAATGGCGATGGCCGTGCTGCGTCCCGCCGTGGTCGATTTCATCGAGTTGGCCACGCGCACCGAGCATCTGGGGCTGCAAATCGAACAGACACGGATTCAGCCCGGCAGCAAGTTGGACGGCGTCACGCTGCACGCCAGTGGATTACGCCAGGATCTCGGCATCATCGTCGTGGCCATTAAAAAAGCGAACGGCTATCTCGCCGCCAATCCGCCCGGCGACGCCGTCATAACGCCCGGCGACACGCTCATCGCTCTGGGACCACGGCAAAGTCTCGATCGCGTCGAGATTCTGGCCGGGCGGATTTAGAGTTTAGCCGCGACCCGAAGGGGAGCGCGGGCGGAGCGCTCCCCTTCGGGTCGCGGCTATAGCTTCGGACAAAAGTAATGTCCGTTCCGCCTATTCATCGGCTGGGACCGTTGCGCCGTCCCGGCCAGGGTAATTGTGACGTATGCCAAAAGCTACGCAGACAATCTTGGTCCTGAGCGACACCGTCCAGCGCACCGCGGGCGACGCCGTCCAGGTGCCCCGCGTCCACCGGGGCGAAGTTCGCCAACCGGCCGTATTTCAGCCAGCGCCACACGCCTTCCACCGGGTTCAGCATGGGCGCGTAGGGCGGCAGTCGTTCCACGCTCAACTGCGGTGCGAAACGCGCGAGGCATCCGCGAATCGCATCCCCCTTGTGCATGGGACCACCGTCCCACAACACGATCAGG
Source organism: uncultured Planctomycetota bacterium (assembly GCA_963835245.1). Classification (GTDB taxonomy): domain Bacteria; phylum Planctomycetota; class Planctomycetia; order Gemmatales; family Gemmataceae; genus JAJPHU01. The sequence continues at coordinate 938,173 of CAWIEZ010000004.1, read as the reverse complement.
CGGTCGGACGCCTTCGTCATCAGCACTTCCAAAAACGCGGCGGTGCGGTCGTTGTTGTAGTAGCCATTGACCAGCGTTTGATAGGCCAACTCCAGCCGGTCGGCCCACGGCGACCACGTCAGCGCCGCCGCCACGGATACCCGCTCGCGGTGTTTGCCACGCTGCCGCAGCACCGGCGTCTGTCCCCGCAAGGCCCAAGTGCGGCGAACCAGCGGAGCCATCAACAAGCCGCTTTCATCGATCAGCACCAGGGCGGCCCCTTGGCGTTGCGCTTTTTTTGATCCGCAGCCAGTCGTCCGTCAGCCAGGCGGCGATGGCGTCCGCATCACGCTCGCGCGGGACGCGCTGGGGCTTTTGCAGCGAGAAGCCCTGCCGATGCAGCCAGCGACGCAACGACCGCGGATGCAAACACACGTCCCATTCCTCATGGATCAACTGGGCCAACCGCGCCGCCGTCCACAGGTCGGTGGCGAAGCCCAGGTCCGATGGCTTCTCTTGTAGCCAACGCCAGACGATCTTCTCCTGGGTGTGGGACAACTTGCGTGGCCGTCCGGGGGTTGGCTGCGCCGCCAGGTCCGCCCGCCCTCGGCGGCGGGCTTGCGTCAGCCAGCGACGAACGCTGCGCGCTTGCACGCCCAAGAAGTCGGCGACCTCGTCGGTCGCATACCCTTCGGCTACCCGCTGCACCGCCAAACAGCGACGCCGTTCCAGTTCTGCGGCGGTTCCTTTGCTTCTCATAACCCACAAGAGGCAAAGGCCGTTCCGCGGACATTACTTTTGTCCGAAGCTATAAACGAAGAGGACTCCAAAGGAGATCTGGACAGAACGCCGAGCGCTCGCTACTCTCCCCGCCGCCCTGTAAGATCCGGTGTCCTTGTCGAACGGACAGGGGAGGTGGATCGTGACGACTCGTATGGCGTTGTGGACGTTCGTACTGACGTTGGCCGTCGCCGGCTGCCTCTCCGATGACAAGAGACTGACGACGGTTTCCTCCGATCCCTTTGGCAAAACCAAGACCACGCAATCGGCGTCGTTCAAGCAAGCGCCGCCGGCCACGCGCGAGGCGGCGCTGCGAGTGGACGGCGTCGGGAGAAAACTCGTCAAAGCCAATCCGCGCCTCGATCAGAAAGTGGTCTTCATGACGCTCGGCGTACCGCACGAGGAGATTTTCCATCAGAGCCAGAAAGACAGCAGTGTCGTCTACGTCAGCGAGGGACTGGTGCAGCAGTGCAAAACGGACGGCGAGTTGGCGGCGTTGCTGAGTCAGGAGCTGGGCAAGATAGTGTCGGAACAGATGGCACTGATACGGTCGCCGCGCAGCCGAATGTCGTCTCCGCCCATTATGAACCCGCACGTCGGCAACGACATCGGCGACACGCTCGGCGGCGCCGACCGCGTCGATATGGAGATAGCGTCCGCTACGAGAACGAATGGCGACAGAGCCACAAAGAGATTCCCGACACGCCGCCGCCGCCGGAAACGCTGGCGCGCACCTATCTGCAAAACGCCGGCTTCGACGCCAAGGCTCTGGAGACGGTCGCGCCGCTCTGCGCAAGGCGGAAAAACAAAGCAGCGTCGAGCAGTCGATGAGCGGTAAGCAAACGGGTTGAAACTCGTGCGGAAAAGAATAGTTAACCACAGAGACACAGAGACACAGAGAAGAAAAAAGCAAAATGGAGAGTAGAAGTCTTTATTTTCTTTTTTTCTTCTCTGTGTCTCTGTGTCTCTGTGGTTAGTTTTTCTTCCGCGAATCGAGCGATGCCATGAAATCGCACGCCGTTTTTAGCTGGTTGGCGGTCGGTCTGTTGTTGGCGGGTTGCCAACGAGGTCCGGCCAAGATCAAAGTGGCCTTCGTCAGCAATAATGCCGAAGCGTTTTGGAGCATCGCCGAGGCCGGCACGCGCAAAGCCGCCGCCGAGGAAGACGTTGAAGTGCTGTTCCGCAAGCCGTCGCAGACCGATGCCGCCCAGCAAAAAGAAGTCATCGACAGCGTACTCGGCCTGGGTATTCAAGCGCTGGCCGTCAGCGTCATCGATCCGGAAAATCAGGCGGCTTATCTCAACACGCTGTCGCGGCGCGTGCCGCTGCTCACCCAAGACAACGATGCACCCAACAGCCAACGCAAGTGTTACATCGGCACCGATAATTACCTGGCCGGCAAAGCGGTTGGCCGGCTCGTCAAGGAGGCGCTGCCCGATGGCGGCGCTATCGCCATTTTCGTCGGCGACACCAAGCCGCTCAACGCCCGCCAGCGCCGGCAGGGCGTCCTCGACGAACTGGCCGGCGTCAAGGACGCCAGCGGCCAACAGTACGGCAACTATCGCCTGATTGACACCTTCACGGACTCGCCGGATGGCCCCTCGGAGTGTAAGCGGAAGGCCGTCGATCTGCTCGCCACGGCGGAAGTGCGCAACGAGAAGCGTCTGGCGCTGATCGGTCTATGGGCGTACAATCCGCCGATGCTTCGCAGCGCCGTTCTCGATAAAGCGAAGGATCGGCTGGAGCGCGGCGAGATCAAAGTTATCGGCTTCGATGAGGACGCCGTCACGCTGCAAGGCGTCGCCGACGGTTCGATTTACGCTACGGTCGTGCAGCAGCCATTTCTGTTCGGCTATGAGTCGGTCAAAATGATGGCCGCCCTGGCGCGCGGCGACAGTTCCAAAATCCCCGCCGATGGCATGCGTATTATGCCGCACCGCATCATCACCAAGGAGGGCGGTAAGGATCGCGTGGCCGTCGAAACTTTTCGGCGAGAATTGGCCGAGATGCTCAAGTGATTTTTATTCTTGCCAGCCCGCAGCGCAAGCAAGGGAAGTCGTACAACGGAGGCTATAGGTCTTGTGCGCCGAGGAGTCTGACCGCCCTGATGAACACCAACGGCCGATCTTCGCACACGGCGAAATCGATGCTAAGCGGCCGGATCGCGGCGCAACGGAGTTGCATGCGCAAGACCGACAAGCGATATAGGGGTTCGCCGAACTCGTTCGGATCATGATGGAGACGATCGACAACCTCGCGCAGCGCTATCAAAAACTCTTCACCGCGTCCCTGACGGGAAGCACGTCGTTGCAGTCGGCGAATTTTCTCGGCGATTGCTCCTGAGAAGGATATTTGAAAGAACCGACGCCCATTGTCAGGCGAGGTCATGACTATTTCTTCTTTCGCTTGTTTCGCTTAGCAGTTTCTTCATCGTGAATCGCCTCTAGCTCGGCCAACAGCTGCTCCGCGGGCACCATCGGCTCGTCCTCCTCTTGCAGATATTTCGCCAAGTCGGCGGCGGTGAACTGCTTTTTGTAGGCAGCATAGATTTGCTTCAGCGTGGCGTTCTTGGGAACCACCAGGATGGGAATGTCGATCTTTTTCTTCTTCGCCATGTTCGGCTCCGTGGATAAGGCCAGAGACGTAATCAACACGGCTATTCTACCATATCGCTACTTCTTCCTCCCCTTCTTCTTCCGCTTCTCCGTCGCCTCGCGGTGGATTTTCTCCATGTCCGCGAGGACTTGATCGGCAGGCACCATCGGCTCGTCGTCCTCTTGCAGATATTTCGCCAAGTCGGCGGCGGTGAACTGCTTCTTGTAGGCGGCGTAGATTTGCCGCAGCGTGGCGTTCTTGGGAACGACCAAGATGGAGATGTCGATCTTTTTCTTCTTCGCCCTGTTCGGCTCTGGGGATGGCGTCAGAAGTTTGGCCGTGTGGTTAGCGACGCTTCGCGGAAGCGTCGGAGCTTGCCGATGCTTCCGCGAAGCTGTGCGAACCAGCCGAATTTACCAATCCGAGCCTAGGGGCAAGCCATCGTTAGGAACCATAGCGAGGTTGAAGGTGGCCTGACTGATGCCGCTGTTGACGAGGCGTACGCTGCCGTCGCCCAAGCCAACTACCATGGCGCCTGTGTGGCTACTGGAGGGAAGAGCATAACCAGGGGTCGTATATCCGGCGGGACCGGAGCAATTGGCGGCGTTGACGATGTTGAACAGGGGCAGGATCATACTGTTCGGGGTACCGAAGACGAGGGGGGTGGGCAGGGAGCCGACCAGGGGCATGAATGTCGGCAGAACCGCGAGGCTATTATCCGCCCAGAAAGTTCCGGCCTGAGTCCCCGTCGCCAACATGGGGCAATAAGCCAGTTTCTCAGTCCAGAAAATGGTGTTGGATAAGCCATCGGGGACATCAGTGGGGATCTGGGTGCCTCCGGCGGAGCTTACGATCGAAACCGTTCCCGCCGACGTGAGTATCGTTCCGAAAACCAAAGTATTGGCGCCATATGAAGCGAGGGCACCTTGGGCTGCGATAGCCGAGCCGGGTTTGAGCGTGGCATCGCTGGGGCACTGATAGTTCTTGATGACGGTTTGGATCGTACCGATGTTGGCAGGCGTGGCCTGGTATCCGGGAACCTGGTTGAACAAGGTTTGCAATTCCATGAAGGGAAGTATCCAGACCGTGGGCGGTTGGCTGCCGCTGTTCGCGTTATTTTTCGGGTAATTGCCGAGCGCGGGCGGCAATTGGCCGTAGGTGCTGTTGGCGTTCGCAACGGCTAGGCCAATTTGCTTGAGGTTGTTCTGGCACTGAGCGCGGTTGGCGGCTTCGCGCACCTTCTGCACGGCCGGCAGCAGCAGGCCGACAAGGACGGCAATGATGGCGATGACCACCAACAACTCAATGAGGGTGAATGCGCCGCGCCGGCGGGGCCGGAATCTCTGTTGCTTCATAAAATCAATCTCCTCGAATCCGATACGATAAGGCGAGAATTAAAAATCGCGCGACTTGAGGGCGTGATAGGGTAACCGATCCGGCCCGCGAACAAGCCGCAACCACAGGACAATCTCGAATCGACTGCCTATTAGTTGAGGCTAAGCGCTTTAGGCTGTCTAGTCAAGGCATCTCTTGATATTTTTTATTTTGCGGTCTAGACCACCTGGCAGCTACCGGGGGACCACCCGGCAGCTAACGCAGCCGGTTCGCCGGGTCTGGCGAACCGGCTGCGTTAGCTGCCGGGTAGAAGCCAGTGGCCCATCCAAAACCGGCAGGTGTACCCCCTAACCCGAAAAGATCTTGACGATCCGAGCCAGCGCGGTTGTGATAAGGAAGACATAGGGGTGAAGCGGGGGGAATACCGTGGCGGAGATGTCGATGGCAGAACGGCCCAAGCGCGGCGTGCCGGAAGGGCTATGGATTCGCTGTCCTCAGTGCAAGGCCACCATCTTCCGCAAGGAGGCCGAGGCCCGGCTGAACGTCTGTCCCGAATGCACCTATCACTTCTACCTGCCGGCGCGCGAACGCATCGCCCAATTGCTCGACGCCGACAGTTTCGAGGAGTGGTTCACCGATTTGCGTCCCTGCGATCCGCTGGAGTTTAAGGATCGTCTGCCCTACGCCGAGCGTTTGCAAGCGGAGCAGGCCAAGACGGGCATGCTCGATGCCGCCGTGGTGGGTCGCGGTTTCATTCGTGGCAGGCCGGTCGTCTTCGGCGTCACCGATTTCGCCTTCATGGCCGGCAGCATGGGTTCGGTGGTCGGCGAGAAGCTGACGCGCGCCGCCGAGGAGGCGACGCGCTTGCAGTTGCCGTTGTTGTTCGTCAGCGGTTCCGGCGGCGGCGCCCGCATGCAAGAGGGCATTCTGTCGCTGATGCAGATGGCCAAAATCTCCGCCGCTTTGGGTCGTTACGATCGCGCCGGCGGTTTGTATGTGTCGATCTTGACCAATCCGACGATGGGCGGCGTGGCGGCCAGCTTCGCTTTGCAGGGCGACATCACCTTGGCCGAGCCGGGCGCTCTCATCGGCTTCGCCGGCAAACGCACCATCTGGAACACGGTGCGCCTGGAACTACCCGAAGGGTTCCAGACCAGCGAATTTTTGCTGGAGCATGGCTTCGTCGATCGCATCGTGGCGCGCAAGGATCTACGCACCGAAGTGGCGCAGATCATCGATTACTGCGAACATTAAGTTCCCCGTTTAGCCGCGACCCGAAGGGGAGCGCGAAGCCAACGCGCTCCCCTTCGGGTCGCGGCTAAACAGTAAGAGGGTTTGTCCGTGGGTCTGTTTAGCTGGTTCAAATCGAAACCCAAGATCAAGAGCGATCTGCCGAAGATCGACGTGAAGCGTCGCTTCGATTTGCTCAACCGCACCGGCCAGGGCAGCATGTCGCGGGTGTGGCGCGCCCGCGATAAGAGCCTCGGCCGCACCGTCTGCGTGAAGCTGCTCGACAAGGAAAAAACCGCCAAGTTCGAGATGCGCTTCGTCGGTATGAACAAACCGCGCGAAGGCGCCATCTGCACGGCTCTGCGGCACAACAACATCGTGCAGACCTTCGAGTTCGGCATCAGCCTCGAAGGCGAGCCAGTTCTCGTTATGGAGTTAGTCGATGGCATGGGTCTTAATTTCCTGATCGAAACGAAGAGTCCGCAGCTGGAAGGCCATCGCATCCATATCCTGACGCAGATCGCCGACGCGCTGGAGTATTTGCACAAGCAGGGTTTTTTGCACCGCGACATCTGCCCGCGCAACGTCATGGTCACAAAAGAGAACGTCGTCAAGCTGATCGATTTCGGTTTGGCGGTGCCGAACCTGCCGGCGTTTCAGAAACCGGGCAACCGCACCGGCACGCCCAACTATCTGGCGCCGGAGTTGATTCGCCGCACCACCACGGACCATCGCGTCGATCTGTTCGCTCTGGGTGTGACGGCTTACGAGGTCTTCACCGGCACGCTGCCGTGGGAGAAGGCCGAGTCGTTGCAAACGCTGCTCAGCCACATGAACAGCGCCGGCAAAGATCCGCGCGAAGCCAATCCGAAGCTGGATAAATTAACGGTTCAGTTTCTGAAAAAAGCTATCGAACGCGATCCGAATGAGCGTTTCCAAAATCCGGCCGATTTCCGCGAGGCACTACAGCGCTTGCCCAAGGCATAAATAAGAATTAACCACAGAGACACAGAGACACAGAGAATAAAATTATTTCTTCTCTGTGTCTCTGTGTCTCTGTGGTTAATCGTTTTTTGCCTCTTTCCGCAGTTTCTCGAACGAATCCGTCAATTTGCCCGTGCGCGGCAAAAACGGCTGGGCGATTTCGACGGCATGCAGTGCTTCGGCGCGATTGCCTTCGCGCAGTGCTTGTTCGCCGGCGGTTCGCAGCCAAGCGAGACGGCGATTCAGTTCGGCTTCACCGGCGGGACGGGAGAGCAGATCGCACAAGAGCGGCACGGCGGCGGACCACTTGCCCTGATCGAGCTGCGCCTGCACCAACATCTCTTGCGCCGGTATCAGCACGTTCTTGCGTGCCGGTTGTCGCTGCCAGCGGGCGACGAGATCGCTGAGCATCCGCAGGCGGCGCGATCCCTGCGCGCGGCCATCAGCGTGCGATCCCACTCTTCGAGCAGCGGCAGTTGACCGGCCCGCGTCAGGATGTCCAGGAAAGCGGTCCACGCTTTTTCCTGCACACGGGCATCCTCACCGGCCAATACGCAGCGCCACAGCGTCGCCAATTGCGCCGGCGTGGCGCACTCGCCCAACACCGTCGCGGATCGGCTACGCACACCGGCATCGCTATCGCGCAGCAACAACTCTTGCAGACGCGCTAGCAGCCGTTTCCGCTGCTCCTCCGATAATCCGCTGCCGTCACCGGCGGCGTGGGCCAACGCACCGACCAAGTTGAAACGCACTGTGGCGCAGGCATCGTCGAGGGCGGCGAGCAATGCGGGCAGCACGGATGGCTCGGCGACGCGCTCCAGCGCCTGCGCCGCCGTCTGCCGCACCGTCTCGGATGGATGGCGCAGCAATCCCGTTAGCACGGGACCGGCTTCCAGCGCGCCCAGCGCGCCAGATCCTCCGCCGCTTCGACCACGACCTCCAGAGCGGGATCGTCGAGCGCTTTCTGCAAGAGCGGCATGACTTGTTTGCGTCGCGCCAAGGTGTCGGACTCGGTGCCGCCGGCGTGCAGCGACAGAGCGTGTAGAGCGGCGGTGCGCACGGCGGGCGCCTCGGCGTGGGCCAACCGTTGCAACCGCTCGAAGACGCCGGCCTCGCGGACGCGGCCCAGACCGAGTACCGCCGCTCGCCGTACTTCTATCGTGCTGTCCTGACTCAACCGCAACAGCGCCCGCGTCAGCAAACGCTTGTGCGCCGCCTGCGCCGCCGGCAGCAACTCGACGCTCCAGTTCACCGCCAAGACGCGCACGGCGGGATCGTCCTGATCGAGTAGCGATTGAATGTGAGCGACGCGCTCGCTGGACGACAGCCGGCTGTACAACTGCTGCTGCAAACGCAATAACCGCGCCCGCGCGCGCGTCAGATCGTCCTCCAAGCGGTGCGCTCGGCTGGTTTGATAGGACAAGCGCGTCTCCAACCAGCGTTCGTTCGTTAAGTGCTTGTGGCTTTCCCACCACTGCCGCCAACGGTCGGCATCCAGGCCGAAATCCTGTCCGCTCAAATCGCGCAGGGCCGACGCGGCGGCGCGGCGGAGTAGTTCGTTCTCGTCCTTGAGATGGGCCAGCAGAATGCGTGCGGCCTCCTTGGTGCCGCAGCGGCCGAGCGTCCACAGGGCCGTTTGACGAACGGCTTGCTCCGCCTCGTCGTCGGCGGCGAGTTGTTGCAAGCGTTTGACCAGGGCGTCATCGGCCAAGATGGCCAGCGTCTGAGCCGCCGCCTCGCGGATGACGGGCCGGGCCGACGACAGTGCGGCGAACAATTCCTCAAGAAAGCGGCGATCCTGCCGCAAGCGCACGGCGGCGGCCAAGGCCAGGAACACCTCGACGCTCTCGACGCCGCCCAGCCCCTCGCGCACGGCCTTTTCGGCGCCGTCCAATTTGCTCTGCACCAACAGAAGAGCGGCTTGACTTTGACCGTGCGGATACTGGCGATCGTGCAGCATTTCGCGCAGATGAGCGAGATCGGGGGCGGGCGCATTGGCCGCGCCGCTGTCGCCGAACAGCGTTGTCAGGCCGAGCAAGATGGGCACAAGAGCTTGCATGCGCTGATCCCCCACAACTCCATCAACGGGCGGCTTTGGCCCTGTCCCGATGGGGAGGGCGAACATACTGGAGGCGTGCGCAGGGGTCAACCCGCATTCCCCAAGAAGAGCTAACCACAGAGTCACAGAGAACACAGAGAAAGACACAGAAGAAATAGAGAAAAATTCACATTCTTCTTTCTGTGTATTTCTCTGTGTTCTCTGTGACTCTGTGGTTAGCTCTTCTTGCGGAAACCGGCGTCCCTCTTATAATGCGGCAACCCGGCGCGATCGGATCGCGCTGCGCCGTCACGTCCGTGCGAGGGATCGGCATGGTTGGCAAACTCGATAATCGCCTCAGTCATTACGGTTTGTTAGCGCTCGTCTGGGCCGTGCTGTGTCTGCCGAACCTCGGCGGTCCCAGTTTGTGGGACATCGATGAGGGCAACAACGCCGAGTGCGCTCAGGAGATGTACGAGTCCGGCAATTTCATCGTTCCGACCTTCAACTACAAGCTGCGTGTGGATAAGCCGGTGCTGCTGTACTGGCTGCAAGCGTCGGCGTATCGCGTTTGCGGTCTCAACGAGTTCGCCGCTCGGCTGCCGTCGGCGTTGGCGTCGCTGCCGGCGCTGCTCGTTCTCTATGAATTGGGCCGGCGTCTCTTCGAGCGCTCCACCGCGCTGTTGGCGGCCTTGATGTTGGCCGGCAGCGTCGCCTTTTGCGCCGCCGCTCATTTCGCCAATCCCGACGCCTTGCTCAATCTGTGTACTCTCCTGACATTGTGGTGCTTGTGGAATCACTACACGCGGCGGGGCTGGTGGTTGCTGGGAGCGGGCGCCGCTTGCGGACTGGGCATGCTTGCCAAGGGGCCGGTTGCTGTGCTTTTGCCGGCGGCGACGATGATGCTCTTTTGCCTCGTCCGCCGTGAAGTGCGGCGCTGGTGCGATCCGCGCTGGTTGGCGGCGGCGCTGATGTTTCTGCTCGTGGCGGCGCCCTGGTATATCTGGGTGGGCGTGGAGACGAAGGGAGAATGGTTGGCTGGGTTCTTCTGGAAACATAACGTCGCCCGCGCTCTGGGTGCGCTGGAGAATCACAGTGGGCCGTTCTACTATTACGAGCTAGTTCTTATCGCTGGTCTGATGCCGTGGTCGGTGTTCCTTGGCCCGACGATCTGGCACGCCGCTCTCCGCTATCCGCCAAAGACAAAACACGGCTGGCGGAAAGCAATTCCTCCTGTGCTGGATCGCGGTATGGTTGGTGTTTTTCACCCTGGTGCGGACAAAGCTGCCCAATTACATCCTTCCGGCGTATCCGGCCTTGGCACTGTTGACGGCGTCGTTCCTCGACGATTGGCGGCGCGGACGCCTCACCTTGCCGGCTTGGGTGATGCCAACGAGTATGGCATGTCTGGCATTGGCCGGCGTCGGCGTCGGCGTGGGAATGCTGATTGCCGGCGACGCGCTGTCGCTGGCGCTGCCCGGCCGCCGCTTGCCGGGATTGGAGAGGGGAGCCTGGCTGGGTGGGATCTTTTTCGCCGGCGCGGCGGCCTCGGCTTGGTATGGACGAAGCGGACGGCGCGGCGGACTGATCGGCTGCGTGGCGGCAACGGGCATCGCCTTCACCGCGGCGCTGGCGATTTGGGGCGTCAATCTGGTAGATCCTTTCAAGGCGCCGCGGCCTCTCGTGCAGGCGCTGCCGGAGGATCACTTGCTCCGCGAAGTGCGGGTGGCAGCGCTGGGCTATTTTCAGCCGAGCTTGGTCTTTTATTGTCAGCGCGAGGTGCATTGCCCGGAGAACGCCGTCTGCGCCGCTGAGTTGCTCTATTCGCCCCTGCCGGTGTATCTGTTCGTCAGCGCGGAGGCGTGGAGCCAATATCGGGCTGCTGGCTCCGGACTCGTATCGCTTGGTCGCGCGCCATTGGGATCTCTACAACGGCCGCGAGATCCTACTGCTCACCAATGAACCCATAAATTAACCACGGATAACACGGATTACACGGATTACACGGATAAAGAAAAAATAGAAAATGGTCTTTTTTTATCCGTGTAATCCGTATTATCCGTGTTATCCGTGGTTATTTTTGGGTGAACCGAGAGAGAAAGAGCATCATGTCCGACCCCACGAGCGATCTGGCCGGTTTTGCTTACGGCGAGGATCTCGAAAGTGTTTCCCTGCGCAGTCTCGGTTATCGCTTGCTGGCGCCGCATCGCGCCGAGCCGTGGGGCGATGAAGTGGAAGCGTTGGCGCGTCGGCTGCAAGCGGCGCCGTACTCCGATCATTGGCCGCCGACCGATTTGTTCTGCTCCGTGCTGCTGGCCGATGGCCGTCGCGTCGTCGCCCTGGCCCGCTATGGACTCGCCGATCATACGCCCAGCCAACGGCGCGGCGGATTGGAGTTGATCGGCGTCGTCACCGCCGCGAATTTGGACGTGCGCGCGGCGCTGTCGATTTATCACTGGCTTTCGCAGCGCCGTGACGCCGTTGAGGATCTGCACCAATTGGGCGGTCATTTTTCCCTGACGGAGATTGTCGCCGCCGTCGTCCCGCCGCCGCCGCACGCCGATCCAGTCCCGGTGTTGCCGGTGCGTCTGTGGCAGGAGGGGCGCTGTTGTTCGCGGCCAGCACGCCGGCCGACCCCGATCATCGTCTGCGTCTGCTCGAACAAGCGACCGGCACGTCTTGGCAATGGCTGCCGCTGGTCGGCGCCGATTTTCCCCTGCAAAGCTACGCTCAGCGCGGCCCGCTTATCGCGTGGACGCCGCATCTCGCGGGGGTTGCCCTTAAATTGGATCGCAAAAGTGCGGAAACGCCGGTAATCCGCCCGCGCGCGGGGGACGCGGAGCGCGCCTCGCCGTCTTGGGCCTGTTGCTGCTCTTAGTCGGACTCATGATCGCCAATTTGTGGTCCACTCTGGCGCTACAACGAACGCTGTCCACAACGCCAGCGGTCGGTGAAAACATCTCGGTTCCGCCTCCGCAAAGCAAACAGACGGCGCCGAGCGCGGACGCCGAGCGCGATCGCTTCGTCGCGGCGCTGCACGAACTGCTGATCGAGCAGGGAGGGGGCCGAGAATGGCAGGAAAAGAAAGAGCGGCTGTTGGCGCGTTATGACCGGCTGGTGCGGACGCACAAGGATTTGCGCGTGCGCGACGGCAGCGAACGCGATCGGATTACCGTCGCCGCTATCAGCGTCTTGGCCGAACGCAGTGCCGATCGCGTCGAGGACGAAGTGCGCAAAGCGCTGAGTAACAAGGGATACAGTGATCGGCTCATCCAAGCGGCCTGCGAACACGTTCACGAGCAATTCGTTCGTAATCCGAGCCGCGATCGTTAGGTGATTAGCGACGCTTCGCAGAAGCGTCGGCAGGCTTCGACGCTTCTGCGAAGCGTCGCTAACCAGCGAAATCCTCACGGGGGCTAAGGACGACGCCCTGCTCCAGCAGTTTGCGGCGCTCGGCGTCGCTGAGGACGGCGGACGCGAACGCCACCGTCGTTTTATTGAGTTTTTCGGCGTGGCGGCCGAGAGCGGCGATAACGCGGTCGGCGGTGAGTGCGTCGGGGCAGCGAAACAGCATCGCCGGCGCGGCCGGCACCGAACGCACCCAACCGGCCCACTCGCGCACCTCATGGACCACGTTGCCGGGCAGCGGCGTACCGCTATGACGCTGCAAACGCTCAAGAATCTCTGGCCCTGACAGTCCCGTCACAGTCGCTGTGACGATTGAGGCGCGCGTCAGCCGCAGCGTCGCCGCGCCGGCGCCGCTGCGTGCGCGGATGCGCTCGCAGAAGGGAAGCAGTTCCGCCAACGGCGATTGGTCCACGCCGATGACGATGACGCTGAAATCCGGCTGCACGACGACGCGCGTATCGCTCGTGACATCAGCCGCGGCGGTTGCCACAGCACGGCCGAAGTACACATCCAGGCGCGGCCGCCGTGCAATCAATAGTTCGCCGTCGGCATCGCGGCCGGCTTGCAGACAACCCAGCGACACGAGACGATTGCTGACGAATTGGCCGAGCATCTGCCGGGCCGCTTCGTGCAGCAGTTCGTCGCGCGGCAGCAGGATGCGGCCTGCCACGCGCACACGCAGTTCTTTGGCGCCGGCCCAACAGCAGCGGATTATGCGGGCCGAAACAGACATGGGCCGCGAATCGATCGAAACGATGGAAGACGCCGAGCGGCAGCTCGACGAAGGCGGTGTACAGGGCATCGCGCAGCGGCTGGCGTTGCTCCAACGTCAGGCATGCTCCGCCGTCCTCTCGGCCGCGCCGGCCCATCTGCACGGGCACCGACGAAATCGCGGCGCCGAGAAACCAACCGTCGTCCCATTCGTGGCCCCAATAGCGATAGGGATCGGTCGGACGCTCCGTCTCGCGCAGCGACTGATAGACGAGAGCGTACTGCTCTTCGAGGCGCCGCGTCAGCCAGTGCCGCCCGGACTCTGTTAGATCGAGCCAAAGGCGCTCGCCCTCTTGGTGTTCTTGCGTCATCTGTAAGCGCTTGGCCCAGTACAGAGCGATGTCGCGGCGGCGCGGCGGGGTCAGATTGTACATCTGCACCAGCCAAGCGGGCAGCGGTTCCAGGACGGACTCGAAGCGTTCGGTCTCTTTCTGAAACAAGCTGCGATTGCGGCGCAGGCGGGCGCGGTCGGCGGCCAACTCCAGCAGAGCGGCGCGAAGATCGGGGATGTCGGTGCCGTTCGCCGGTCCCGGCTCCGCCGGCGCGGAACACGGCTGCAAAGGCGGCCGTGTACGCGGCTGCGTGGAGGACTTGCCATCCGCTCGCCGCGATTCCTTCCGTTCCCACCACTTGAAGAACATCGTCGTTGCCTCCGGGTTGCCCTCCGCTCGCCATTCTCGGTGTGCCCGTTATGTTATCACAAGGCGAACCGGCAGCGTTAGCTGCCGGGTGTGCGCCCTAAACCCGGCAGCTAACGCTGCCGGTTCGCCACGCCGTCAGATGGGTGCACACCCGGCAGCTAACGCTGCCGGTTCGCCACGCCGTCAGGAGCCGAATACTATGCACGATCCCATTCGCTTGGCCGTCCTGATTAGCGGCGGCGGCACAACGCTGCAAAACCTCCTCGACCGCATCGCCGACGGTACGCTGCGCGCCGACATCGCCGTGGTCGTCTCCAGCAAAAACGAGGCGTTCGGACTGACCCGCGCGCGTCGGGCCAACATCCCCGCCTTTGTCGTCGAGCGCAAGTCGTGTTCCGCGCCCGAAGATTTCAGCGCCCGCATTTTCGGACATTGCCGCGAAGCCGGCGTCGATGTCGTCTGCTTGGCCGGTTTCTTGCAACTCTTGCCCATCCCCGAAGATTTCCAAGAGCGCGTTCTGAACATCCATCCGGCGTTGATTCCGGCCTTTTGCGGCAAAGGTTATCACGGTCTGGCGGTCCATCGCGCCGCTCTGGAGAGGGGCGTGAAGGTGTCCGGCTGCACCGTTCATTTCGCTGACAACGAGTACGATCGCGGTCCCATCGTGTCGCAGCGCGTCGTGCCGGTATTGGACGACGATACGCCGGAGAGCTTGGCGGCGCGCGTGTTCGCGGCGGAGTGTGAAGCGTATCCTCAAGCGATCCAATGGTTTGCCCAGGGACGCTTGCGCGTCGAGGGACGGCGCGTAAAAGTTCTGAGTTCGGCGGAGTAAAGTGAAAAAAAGCTCACAACACGCCTTGACGCGGCAGACAGCGGAGCTTAGCCTCAATAAAGAGACAGCCCATCAAGTTACTCTGTTTGTATTCAAAGCGAGTCGCGTGCCAGCGTCCTCACATTTCCTATTGGCCTTGTTTAACTTGGTTTCGGGGAGTTGACTCATGGAACAAGTGAAATTTCGTCCGCGCGTGCGTGCCGCCTTCACGCTGATCGAATTGTTAGTGGTAATCGCCATCATTGCCGTCCTTGTCGGTCTGCTCTTGCCGGCCGTGCAGAAAGTGCGCGAAGCCGCCAACCGCTCGCAGTGCAGCAACAACCTCAAACAACTCGGCCTGGGTGTGCAGAACGCCGCCAACACCTACAACAACGAACTGCCGCCGGCGTATGGACATTATCCGAGTCAGTCCGCGGGCGGCATGAGCGCCAATGCCATGGTTTGGCTGCTCCCCTTCATCGAGCAGCAAAACTTGTTCAACCTAATTCAGGCAGCGGGTAGTCCCGCCAAATGGAACGGCGGCAGCGCTCAAACCATCAAGATCTATCAGTGTCCCAGCGATGCCACACTCGCCGCAAGCCAAACCGCCGGGGGAGGCAGCCTGGGTTCGTTCGCTTCCTATGGCATCAATAGCCAAGTCTTCGGCGCGATCCTCACGCAGCCGGGATCGACGACGATTGTGAAATTCAACGAGAAGGGAGGCACCTTAATCTCGCGCGACATCACCGATGGCCTGTCCAACACCATTTTTTTTACCGAGAAGCTGGCTTATTGCGCCAGCGGGATGGCGCTGGGGAAGTCCGGGACGCACTGGGCGGCCGACGGCACGCAGGCGTGGTCGCCCCGCATCGGCGACGATCAGGTTGCCGGCAAATCCCGCTCGCCCTTCCTCACGCCCCAGTTCAACATCCAGAACGCCCTCAATTGCGTCTATTACTGGCCATCCAGCAGTCATACCGGCGCCCTCATAGTTGGCCTGGGCGACGGCAGCGTGCGCCTTATCCCCACCGGTATCAGTATACCCACTTTCAACGTCGCCATGGTTCCCAACGATGGCCTCGTCCTGGGGTCGGACTGGTGAGTTTTGGCGATTCCCCGTTTAGCCGCGAGCCGAAGGCGAGCGTGTTGCAGAGCGCGCTCGCCTTCGGCTCGCGGCTAAACGGGGAACATCTTTTTCGAGGACTTCAGAGCGGACGGCGGACGAAGGATCACCAGCAAAGGAGCAGCCCCGATCAGACAAATCAGCACAACACCGCCATTGAGCCACTCGCCAACCGGGAACAAGCGCGGCAGAAGCAGCGGTCCCCACAGCAGCGATTCCCAGACCAGACGAAAGACGATAGCACCGCCGATGCTGCCGCTACGGAGAACCAACAGAGCCAGGACGATGCCGAGAAGGAAGTGCGGCAGCACTTGCAGGACGTTCATCTGATACAGCGCGTACAGGAAACTGCTCAGCAGAATCGCCGTCCACGGCCGGAAACGCCGGCATAGGCCGCTAAGGATGAAACCGCGAAACGCCAATTCCTCGCACACCGCCGGCAAAACCACGAAGACGAACAAAGCGAAGCCGCCCTTGTTTAGCCGCGACCCAAAGGGGAGCGATGCCGCGCTGCCGGTCGAAGCGGCGATGTTTTGCACTTCGCTCAGGGTTTGTTTGATCTGCGGAAACTGCTCGAGCAGAAGCAGCGTCAGAGCGGAGAAGGGCGGCAAGAGCAGAACGGCCAAGGCGACGGCGGCCGGCCACGTCCAGCGCGGCGGCCAGCGCAGCGACAAACCCGCTAAGGGCCGCGTCGTCAGCAGCAGAACCATGAACAACGGCGGCGCCGCCACGAAGGCCAGGTAGCGGATGGCGTTGTAGGACAGCAGCGACACGCGGCCGCCGGCGCCCAACGACAGCCAGTGCAGGCCGAAAATCAGCGCGAAACAGAACAAGCGCCTCCGCCGCGCTGGGCAACGCTTCCTTGTCGCGGAACAGACGCTGGAGCCATAGTTTCACGTCCAGCCGCTCCGCTTCGCGGAACAGCACTTCCTCGCGCTGGAATTGCTCGATGGCCCAGCGCAGCGCCAGCCAGCTGTACACCACCATCGGCGCCAGCACCGGCACGAAATAACCCCACAGAGCCGCCATCCGGCGGCTTGACGGCCATCAGTTTTTGCAGCAGCAGCGCCACGCCGGTCACGGGCACCATGCTGTAAAAATGGTTCAGCTCCACGCCCGGCGCCAGCGTCAGGAAGATGAGCGGCATGGTGACGAGAAACAGCGGCATCAGATAATACTGGCCCTCTTTGGTGCTGCGGGCGTAGGCGCCGATGGCCAGGCAGATGGCGCTGAAAAACGCCGACAAGGGAAGTAGCAGCGCGACGGCCCAGAAGAGGGCGGCGGGGCGGAAGGAAGCGTCCGCCGTCAGCAAATGACCGAAGTGCCAAGTAGTTAGGCCCATGCTCAGCAGATTGAGCAGAGCGGTGGCGGCGCTGAAAACCCAGATGGTCAGGAATTTGCCGCACACGATCTCTTCGCGGCCGGCGGGGCTGATGAGCAGCGTCTCCATGGTGCCGCGCTCTTTCTCGCCGGCGCACAGATCGACGGCGGGATACAACGCGCCGGCCAGCGACCACATGACGAGGATGAACGGAAAGATGCGCACCAGCATGTCGAGCAGCTCGTCGGAAGCGCGTTGGCCGGCCGGTTTGCCGATCCGCGCCGCGTCGCGCACTTCCAGCACGTCATCGTAGTCGGCCGGCAAGCCGCGGCGCAGCAGGCGCACGTCCTTGAGGTGCTTTTTCCATTGTTGCAGGATCAGCGCCAGGCGATGGTTGACCAGGCGCGAGCGCTCGTCGCCGTCGCGCGTCAGGACATAAAGCATCGGCCGGCCGTTTTGCCGTAGAATCTCCTGGAAATTCGCCGGCACCACGACAAGCAGATCGACCTGGCGATTGTCGAGCGCGCTGCGATCGACGCGGGCCAGGAAGTCGTCGGGCGCTGACAGAGCGTCCGGCGTGGGCACGTCCAGCGCGCGCAGGACGAGCGTGCGTGCTTCTTGCGGGTTTTCGAGATACAAGCTGGGAAAGCGAAGTTTGTCGCCATCGGCGAGAAAGAGAGGAGGATAATCCTGTTGTGGATCGCCGCACCTTGCCCGCTCCAAGGCGGCGGCGCCGCCGAGGTGCGCGGCGGCGGCCAACGGAACGCCGGGCGCGGCGGGCACAACGGTGAGCCACGACAGAGCGGCTACGGGACTGAGCGCCGTGCCGCGGGGCGTCAGCTGAGGAAGATACTGCCGGCCCTGCACGCCGATGATCGTTTGTTTGCTCAGATAGCCTAAGGCCAATTGCATGACGCCGAAGCCGGCCGCCGGATAGAGCAACATCGGCAGCACGGCGATCATGAAAACGGTGCGGCGATCGCGCAGCTGGTCGCGCAACTCTCGCAGCCAAATGAGGCGAATGATGGACCAGCGCATCGACACTGCAACTCCTCCATCCCGGCGCGCCAGGGCCGCACGCGAGTATACTATCTGGGCGAGTATCGTGCGGCGGCTTTCGGAGCCGCGACCGTAAGGGAGCGGTAAACTCCACCGCTCGCTTACGGTCGCGGCTCCGAAATGCACCGTCTTTTGCTTGCCTGCGCGGGTCAACAAAGGTACGATGTTTGCTGAAGGAAACGGTGCCTCCGTTGCCGGACAGCGGCGACGAATCGCCGCTCGATCAGCAACGGCAAGCATCCGTTCTACATCTTTGGGAGAAGCGCCATGTGCGATTCTGTGCGACGGTTTGCCGCGGGCTTCGTCGGTATTGCGGCCGTCCTGGCGTTCGCGTCCGGCTCGGCGTTCGGCCAGCAGCCCGCTCCCCCCGCTAATCCGAATGTGTACGTCAACCCGTTCGCCGCGGCCGGCCGGTTCCCCAACGCCGCCGCGCTGGGGCAGCCAGCTGCCGCGCCCGCCGTGGGCCGACTCGGCTATGGTTCCTTGCGCCCGGCGCCTCCGGCAGCTACGGCAGCCTGGCCGCCTCCTACGCCAACCCCAGCTTAGGCTACGGCTCGTTGATGAATTCCAACAACGGCAACGGCAACAACTACGGCGGCTACGGCATGATGGGCATGATGGGTATGTACGGCACGCAATGGATGATGAACCCCTATGGGGGCTACGAGCAAGGAGCGGCCTCGATCACCAGGGCCAACGCCCAGTATTATCAGACCATTCAGCAGGCCAAGCTGCTGCGCCAAGAAGCCATTCGTTCGTCGATCCAGACGCGCCGCGCCTTCATCGAACAGGCCGAGTGGGAACGCGAACACATGCCCGATCCGGAAAAGATCCGTCAGAAAGCTCTGGAACGCGAACTCAGCCGCGCCCGCGTCAGTCCGCCGCTGACCGACGTATGGTCGGCCCGCTCTCTCAACGCGCTGCTCCGCTATCTCATCGCCAGCAAGCCCAAGGCGGCAAGATCCCCAATGTGCCGCTCAACGAAGACACGCTGGGCCACATCAATCTGACGGTCGGCGACAGTCGCGGCAACGTCGGCTTGCTCAAGGGCGGCGGCGATCTGCACTGGCCGTTGCCGCTGCAGGGCGAAGTCTTCAAGGACGGCCGCGACAACCTGAACTCGCTGATGAAGACGGCCTACAAGAGCGTCGAGCAACGACAACACTCCCGACAGCGCCACCATCAGCGACTTGCGGGCCAATCTCGACAAAATGCAAGAGACGCTGTTGGCCAACGTGGACCGTCTCACGCCCGACGAGTACATCCGACGCCAATAAGTACCTACGCAACGTCAAGGACACCCTCACGGCCTTGAAGGATCCCAAGATCCGCAATTTCTTCAACAAGAAATGGGCGCCGAATGCCCGCAACGTGGCCGAACTGGTGCAGTTCATGCGCGACAAGGGTCTGTGGTTTGCCCCGGCGACGCCCGGCGATGAGCCCGCTTACGTCTCCCTCTACTACGCCTTGGCGTCCTTCGACGTCGCCATGCAGCGCGTCGCGCGCGACAACAGCGATAGCGACAAATAAATGCAGAAGGCAGAATGCAGAATGAAAGACAGAACGAGTTTTTCATTCTGCATTTGCACTTCTGCCGTTCGCCCTGCACCTGCAAGCCAAACCCTTCGAGATCGATGTCCTCGCCCTTGTCCGGCTCGCCAAGTCCGCCGCGTTCGAGAGCTGACGCGCAAAAAGCCCCACAAACTGACCGGCTCGCCGGTGTGATCGTAGCCGTCGGCGTCCGTGTCGCCCTCCACCAGCCAACGCCACGAACGCCGTTCGCTGCCGGGATCGGCGTCCTCCTGCCAACCCTTGAGTACCCGCGCCACCGCTTGCAGCGCCGCTCGGCAGGTCTTGGGATCGTCCAGATGCAGGCGCAGTTCGTCCGGCCCTTCTTCGAGCAGCACGCGCGGCAGAGCGCGGATGGCCTCGAAAAGACGATGTTCCAGAGCGGCCGCCCGCCACGGCGACCACAGATAATAAGTGACGCGAGGCGTCTCGAAGACCAGCCCGTAGAAGTCAACGCGCATGTCTCCCCCCTCCCCGAAACCGTCAGCGTGCGGCAGCAGTGCGCCAGTCCTTCGTTTTCCGGCCCAGCAATCTGCGAACGCAGCGCCGATTGCAAGACCGTGCGCATGCGCAGGTACACCAGATAGCCGAACAGGCCGATTGTCCAGGTGAGAACGCGCTGCATCAGCGAGCCGAGTACGCCGCTGGCCTCGGAGCAACCCAGCCATTCGTAAAGCAGACCGAAACCCAACTCGCCGATGCCGGCTCCGCCGGGAAAGAACGGCGCCGCCTGAATCACTAGACCGATCGGCACGATCAGGAAATGCTGGCTCAACGTCGGAATCAGCTGGCCGGAGTCCGGCTGCCACAGCGTCCGCACGGCGCAGTAGAAAAACAAGACGAAACCGACGTGGCCGATCCACGACAGCAGCAGCACGACACCGACGGCGCCAGGCCGGCAGCGATACATCCAGCCGGCGCGCCACAACTCCGCGACGGCGGCGCCGACCTTCGGCAGACGTTCCAGCCGCCCCGCGAAACGCACCGCGCGCCAATCGGGCAGCAGTCCCAGCCCCATCCATATCAGCACCGATACACCAACGATCGACCAAGCAAACACGACAATCGTGCGGCACTGCTGCGCCCCTTGTCCGACAAGCAAGCCGCTCAGCCAGAACGCCGCTCCCAACAGCGCCACGAACCAGATCAGCGCCCACAAGGCAATGACGCGATCCATCAGGACGGTGGCCACGGCGACGGCGCGGCGGCTCTGCTCGTGCGCCAACACCGCCGCCTTGATGACATCGCCGCCGACCGATCCCGGCATGACCGTGTTGAAAAACAAGCCGATAAATCCTAGACGAAACGCATCGATCAAGCGGAACGGCAACTCGACGGCACGCACGAGAAGATACCAGCGCACGAAAGTCAGCGACATGCTGCACACGGCGATGACCAGAGCGAGAAGCAGATAGCCGGCGTGGATCGGTTCGCCGTGTTGCACGTGGCGCTGCCAAACGTAGGCCAAACCGCGCGAGATGCCGCTGAGCGTGACGACCGTACCCGGTTGCAGATCCTGACCGGCGGGCCAAGGTGCGCCATCGGCCTGGACGATGGTGGTCCCAAAATTGTCGTCCGCCGACAGGCCGATCAGCTTCTTAATGCGTACCACCAACTTCTTGAGAAAGAGCATCCACGAACTGTCTTTTTTCAGCGCGAACTCCACCTGCTGATCCGTGTCCTCTCCCTCAGAGGAGAAGCGTTCGATGCGGATGAATGTCTCCGGCTGGTAGGACAGAACCTTGCCGGCGATCTTGCTGTTGTCCGGTTCGCCGACGACGATCTTGCCGACCGTGCCGCGCGGATCGCCCCAGTTGGACCAAATGACCCACGCCAACAAACCGAAGGCCACGGCGTATTTCAGGAGATTGACGGTGATGCGTTTCGTCACAGGCATCCTCTTGCGAGTCGGCGAAGAAGCGCAGTGCTTCTTCGAGAAGTCTAGTTCACGTTCGCGCGGGAGAATTAACCGCGATTGCTCATTCTGCTTGGCGAAGACGGGGATGTCTATGGAGATTTCGCCGCCGCGCGGCGCGGACGCGATTGACAGCTTGAGGGGTGTCCGCTAGGCTATTTGAAGTTAAGGGGCTGTGGCGCAATTGGGAGCGCGCGACAATGGCATTGTCGAGGTTACGGGTTCGATCCCCGTCAGCTCCACTTTCTTGATCTCATAATCCTCCGCCCAATGAATATGCGTCTTCTGCCCATTGCGCGGGGGGTCGATGCGAAGTCGGCACTCATTGGGTCCAACCTTTTCCACCGGCACCAGATAGCATTTGCCATTATCTGGACAGTACACACCGAACAACTCCACCTCACCCCGATAACTTCGGCGGACGGTTGTTCCCGGCTTGCTCCGCGAATCGATGCTGCAAGTAGGGAACGAAACCGTACCATTGCGCAGCCGGCCGGTTTTACACTGGACACGCAGGAACGTGCCCCCATCATCGATGACCAAATCGTAACGCAGGTGATCGCCCATTGGCGCGAGCAGCTGTTTGCGCCGCCGCGTCAGCGCGGCGACGATCTGCCAACGGCTGATTTCGCCAACGTGACTCGTGTCCCTCATGGTGGTTTCTCCTTTGAAACACGTTATCCGCCCGTCATTGTAGGGTTTCCTCCTCGCGGGTTTGTATAATCATCTCTCTCTAGTGCTTCGGGCGAAGAAACTTCCTACCGAGCGAATAAAGGACATCGATTCAGCAATGACCGAAGCCGTCTTTCAGCGTTGTATCCATCCTCACTGCGGCGCCGTCCTCGGCGTGGACGAGACCGCTTTTGCCTGTCCGCGTTGCGGCGGTCTGCTCGATGTCGCCTACGATTGGGAGCGCCTAACGCCGCCGCGTTCACTGCGCGATTTCGAGTCCAAGTGGTCCGAGCGCGGCAATCCGCTGAGCTTCAGCGGCGTCTGGCGTTTCCGCGAACTGCTGCCGTTCGCGCCGCCGGAACAAGTGCTGACCATCGGCGAGGGACAGACTATTCTCCAGAAGGCCGATAGCGTCGCCACCTACGTGGGCGTCCAAGCGGGCAAGCTGTTTCTGCAATACGAGGGACTGAACCCTTCGGGCAGTTTCAAGGACAACGGCATGACGGCGGCGTTCACGCACGCCCGCATGGCGGGAGCGCGCCGCGCCGCCTGCGCCAGCACCGGCAACACCAGTGCTTCGCTGGCCGTCTTCTGCTCCGCCACCGGCCTGATGCGCGCCCTCATCTTCATCGGCAGCGGCAAAATCTCTTACGGCAAGCTCGCTCAAGCGCTCGATCACGGTGCGCTGACCGTGCAAATCGCCGGCGATTTCGATGACGCCATGCAGCGCGTCCAGCAGGTCAGCCGCCGACTCGGCATCTATCTCGTCAACAGCATCAACCCCTTCCGCCTGGAAGGACAAAAGACGGTCATGTACCGTGTGCTGGAGGCGCTGCGCTGGGAAGCGCCGGATTGGATCGTCGTGCCCGGCGGCAATCTCGGCAACGTCAGCGCCTTCGGCAAAGCGTTCATCGAACTGGCGGAATTGGGTCTGCTCAAACGCTTGCCGCGCTTGGCGGTCATCAACGCGGCGGGCGCCAATACGTTCTTTCATCTGTTCGGCCACGCCAATCTCCGTTGGGAGGGCGGCAAGCCGGCCCAGCAGACCATCGAGGATTACTACCGCCGCTTGGACAGCGAGCAGATCCGAGCGGCGACGATCGCCAGCGCCATCGAGATCAATCGTCCGGTGAATCTGCCCAAGGCGCTGCGCGCCTTGGACCGCTGCGGCGGCGTGGTGCGCGAGGTCGGCGATCAGGACATTCTCGACGCCAAGGCCAAGGTGGGAGCAGGAGGGCTTGGCTGCGAACCGGCCTCCGCCGCCAGCGTCGCCGGCGCTCGCAAGCTCCGTCACGAAGGCATCATCGCTCCCGATGACCGCGTGGTGTGCATCCTGACCGGCCACGCGCTCAAAGATCCGACTGCCACCATCGCCTATCACACGACCGATCAGAAAATGTTTGAGGACGTTCTCGGCACGCGCGGCGTCCGCCGTGCCACCTACGCCAATCGCGCCGTGCAAGTGCCCAATGATCTCGATGAGATTATCAAGGCGATTGAGGTTTACTCCTGACGATAGGTACAATCCAATTTTCCCTTATTATTGTTTTTCTTCGCGCTGTTTGCGCTTCTGTGTGCGTCTCATTTTATTAAGAATCTTGCATTGGCCTGAGTCAACTTCTTATACTCGACCTATCTTATCCGCCCTGTGCTGATGTTGACGGAACAATCTGATGCGGCTCGATAAACCTCACGCTGCCGTCACCATTGCCAGCCTGGTCCGCACCGTCGAGGCGCGCGATCCTTACACCGCCGGCCATGCCCGGCGCGTCCGTGCTTATGCGGTGCGCTTGGCCATCGCGCTCGGCCTGGATCGCCGCCGCCGCCGGCAGCTCGCCCTGGCCGCCGTGCTTCACGACATCGGCAAGATCGGCATCCCCAACCGTATTTTGCATAAACCAGACCGTCTTACTCCATTTGAAGACCGTATCCTCCGCGGTCATCCCGAAGTGGGCGAGCGCATGTTGGCTCCTCTGGTCCGCAGCCGGGCGGTGTTGTCGGCCATCCGCGGCCATCACGAACGCCTCGACGGCGGCGGCTATCCCGACGGACTGATCGGCGAGCAGATCCCGTTATTGGCCCGTCTCCTCGCCATCCCCGATTGTTTCGATGCCCTGACCACCGCCCGCGCCTACCGTCCCGCTCTGCCGTTGGGTCAAGCGTTCGCCATTATCGAGGCCGGCGCCGGGGGGCATTTCGATGCGATGTTCGTGCGCGTGTTCCTCCGCATTGCGCCGGAACTGTATCCGAACACGCCTTCCGTCGTTTAGCCGCCAGCCGTAGACGAGCGCGACCTACCTTACCCGGCAGCTAACGCAGCCGGTTCGCCCAGACAGGCGAACCGGCTGCGTTAGCTGCCGGGTGGATGGCCCGGCGAACCGGCTGCGTTAGCTGCCGGGTGGATGGCCCGGCGAACCGGCTGCGTTAGCTGCCGGGTTGGGTATGTAAAAAGCGAACGAGGCGAGGTTCTCCACCTCGCCTCGCACGCTTGTCGAACCGGATCGGGCCGGAAACCGCCGATTAATGGCAGCGGCAGCGACGGCTCTTCTTGCAGCAGGTCTTGTGACCGTGGCCGCGGCAGGTGTTGCAGCAGACATTGCAGCCGCTGTTGCAACCGCTGTTGCCGCAGACGTTGCCGCAGGCGTTGCCGCACGGAACCTGCCGGACGCAGGGCACCATACGGCAGCAAGTGACGGTCTGCTGGCAGGGCACACACTGGGCGACCATGCGCGTGCATTGGTAGGGCACGCACTTGGCGACCATGACAGTGTGGCACTGCGTAATCTGCTGCGGCACGCACCTGTAGCAGCACACCTGGCAGGTGATCTGCTTGGGCACCATCTTGCAGACGGTCACCTGCGTGGTGCAAGGCACGCACTGCACGCAGCGGACCATCTTCGTGCAAGGCGTCTGCACCATCACCTTGTTGGGGCACCAGACGCGCACGGTCTTCATCGGCACGCACTGGCAGCAGCAGTTGTGCTTGTTGCGCATCTTGGCGAGGCAACCCTGACGGCAGGGGACGCAGCGGCATTCATAATGCCCCATGTCCACGCACTTGCACGTCATGGTGGTGACGGGTTTGCAGGTGACGACGCGCTTCATAACGGTGCAGGTTTGCACGCACGGCGTCGGCACGCAGACGGTGCGGACGACGGTTTGCACGGTCGGCACCATGCGGTTGACGGTGCAGACGCGGCTACAGGTCTGCGGCACGCACACCGTCTTATAGGCGGTGAAGGTCTGCGGCACGCATTGCATGCGATAGACCGTTTGCGTGGTGGTGTAGTTTTGCGGCACCCATTCGGTGACGCTTTGCATCGCCGGGCGCAAGGGTTGACGGTGGAGGCGACCGGCGCAGCTGCTCCTGTCGCGGGGACGGGAGCGAGATATTCGCCGCGGGCGGACACCGCCGCCGTGGCCAAGAGGACGTTCGCCAGCAGAGCGAAACGGGCGCACTGCCAAATCATGCCTACTTCTCCGTGGGTTGCGGTACAGTCGATCCGGCCCTCTGCCAGGCACAATCCGGGGGGCCCAATCGAGCCAGAGTGAGATTCCACACAACTATGCCCAATGCGGGCAGACTAGCAAAGAAAATCGGACTGGGTACGAGGCGAAATATGCTGAATTAGATTGGCCTGCGCAGAGATCATCGAATACGTCGCGTCTGCATCGTGGGGGGACTAGCAGACATGAGCAAAGGATTTGATAGGGATGGATTGTGACAACAAGTCCGATGCCCGCGCGGTTGGCCGCCGTCAGTTCCAGCGGAACCAGCGCAGGGCGAGGACGAAGCTGCCGACCGCCCAGCCGGCGAGAATGGCGACTTGCGGCCACAACGCCGGAAAAGACGCTCCCTCCAAGGCGACGCCGCGTAGGGCGTCGATCAGCGGCGTCAGGGGCAGCGCCTGGATGAACGGCTGCATGACTTGGGGGAATCGCTCCGGCGAGAAGAAGATTCCCGACAGCACCCACATGGGCAACATCACGAGGTTCATCAGTCCCGAGACCGTCTCCAAGGTTTTCGCTCGGCTGGCCACCAACAGCCCGACGCCCGCGAAAGCCAACGCGCCTAACACGATCAGGACCGCCATCGCCGCCAAACTGCCCTGGATGACCACCCCAAATGCCAACCGCGCGAACACGAACAGGACGATTATTTCCGGCACCAGGAAGATCAGCCGGCTGAGCAGAATGGCCAGTAGGAAGTCGGTCTTGCGCATCGGCGTGGCCAGGAAGCGTTTGAGCAGCTTGCGGATACGCATGTCCACGATGGCGAAGCCGACGCCCCAGAGACCGCCGCCCATCAGGCTCATGCCCACCAGGCCGGGCACCAAAAAGTCGATGTAACGACTGCCCGGCTCTTGCATGATCTCCGTGCGAACGCGCAGCGGGTCGGCGCGGCCGCGGGACCGTTGCAAGACGTCGTCCACCTTGCTCTGGGCAAGCCGGCTTTCCTCCCGCGCGGGGTCGAAAATGTACTCGTAAGTCCCCCCCGGCGATTCGGGCGGCACAACCACCAACGCCGTCTTGCCGGTCCTCAACCGCAGCCGGCAAGGAGCGGCGTCTGCCGTTTGCACTTTGAACGTCTCCGCCGCGCCGAGGGCGTCGCGGACGAGTTGGACGCCGGAGGCGTTGTCCGCATTGCGCTGAACATCCACGCTGATCGTTTCGGCCGGCTTATTGCGGAAGGCGATGCCGAGGGCCACGACCATGAGGATGGGGAAGCCGTAGACCCAAAACACCGCGGCGGGTTCGCGGTAGAACTCGCGCAGACGAGCCAGCATCAATTGTCCCAGCGCCGAGTAACGCTTGGCGGAGGCGCTTGGGCGTGTTTGCTCGTTCATGTCGGGCCGTCCCCCTCGCGCAGGTGCCGGCCGGTCAGGGTGACGAACACGTCTTCGAGACTGGCGTGGCGTGTGGTCAGACCGGCCAACCGTTGGCCGCTCTGTCGCAGTCGTTCGAGCAGGGCGGGCAGCGCGATATGCGGCTCCGCGACCGATAGACAGAAGTGTTCGGCATCTTTGCGGGCCGAGCGAACCGCCGGCAGATCGGTCAGCGCCGCCGGCTGCGGCGCGGTTGGACCGCCCTCCTCGTCCAAGCTGAACTCGATGATATGTTCGCCGCCCAACTTGGCAATCAACTCGCGCGGCGAACCGAGTGCGATGACCTTGCCATGATCCACCACGGCCACGCGATCGCAGAGTCGTTCGGCTTCGTCCATGTAGTGCGTGGTCAAGAGGACGGTACGGCCCTGCTTACGGAAGTCGCGGATCAGATCCCAAAGCTGGCGCCGCGATTGGGGATCCAGGCCGGTGGTCGGTTCGTCGAGCAGTAACAGGTCGGGATCGCCGACGAGGGCGCAGGCCACGGCGAGGCGCTGTCGCTGGCCGCCCGACAGTTTCCCCACGCGGGCGGCGGCTTTCTCTTCGAGGGAAACGCGGTGGATAACCTCGTCCGGCTCCAGGCCGCGCTTATAGAAGCTGCGGAACAAAGTAACGGTCTCGCGCACTTGCAGTTTCTCGGACAGGCGCGTCTCCTGGAGCGAGATGCCGATACGCTCTTTGATGGCGGCATCGTCGCTTCCCCAGCGCGTGCCGAGAACCTCGACCTCGCCCGCGCTGGGGGAGGAGAGACCTTCGAGGATTTCGATGGTGGTGGTTTTGCCGGCGCCATTGGGGCCGAGCAGTCCGAAACACTCGCCGGACTCGACGATCAAGTCCAGCCCGCGGACGGCTTCGACGGGCGGTCGGCCGGGGTAGCGCTTGACCAGACCCGTGCAGCGGAGAGCGTTGCTCATCGAGAATATGGTAGTGAAGTTCCCGACTAAATGTAGACACGGAGTTAACGGTTATTTCGCGTGGCCGACCAACAATTCGGCCAATAACCTCGTGAACCTCGACGAGTTTTCGACTGTCTTGCTTGCGGTTGACAAAGCGGCGGAGACCCCTAGGATAGCCAACAGAATTGAAGACGGGGCGTAGCTCAGCTTGGCTAGAGCGCTTGGTTCGGGACCAAGAGGTCGGAGGTTCAAGTCCTCTCGCCCCGATTATAAGTGAAGAAAAGACAAGATGTTAGGACGGCAAAAACGGGGGTAAATGCCGGGGTAAACCGGGGGTAAATCCGTACTGTCAACGGTACGGCGACGACGTTTTTTCAGGGCCGCATCTTCCCAAAAAAACTTTATCCGGCCCTCGAACGGAATCTGCACCGTCTCCTGCAACATGCCCTTGTCACCGAGGGCGTGGTAGGTGAGGATGGACGGGTACTTGGTCATGCTGTTGAGCTTGACAAGATCAATCTGTCGGATGTCAAATGCCATCGATTCCTCCCTCGTTCCATCCGATTCACGACAAGGCTGTTTTGCGAAGACCAAGAAACTCTTATGCCTTGTGACAACAGCGCTCGTTCCAAGGACAAAATAACGACGGAGCGGGTTCGGCGGCAAATGATCGTGCCTCACCACAGCCTAGCCTTCCATGCCGTAGAATGATGAGGAGAATTACGTCAGGGAATGAGAGTGACAATGCGCAGCCAAAGCGAATTTCACCTGAACTTGGTGTCAGCACCCGATCAAGGCATTGCCGAGAAAGTCTTCGATCTTGTCTGGCGTTTCGACTTCACCGCTCCTGGCTTTTGCTTGCTCAACATCGGCCCCGGCGTTGACTCGCATACCCTACGTTCCTGGATGGTGGACTTGAAGGAACGTTTGAGCGAGATCGGCGTGCGGCGTGGCCGACGACCATTCCTCTTCCGGTCGATGGGCCGCTTCGACCAGCAAGAGACGACGAAGTTCCACCTGGACGGCGCACCTAATCAGTCGATGTTGATGTTGGGCTACGAGCCATCGAAGGTTCGCAGCCGGCTATCCCTGGCTGATTACAGCCGAGCAGCGTTCGACCTGAGAATCACGCCGCAGCAGTTCTTGAGCGATTTCAACCCGATGTACAGGAAGGGCGAGGAGTTGCTGGTCCGCTACGTCACGGAACTGCCACAGCCCGCCGAGGGTCAGGCTCGCATTCTTCTCATCAACAATTCCTCGCTGCCGTTCACCGAGGATCAGACGAACCCGATGGGCGTCATGCACAAGGCCGAGGTCTTGGCCCCCATTGAGTCCGAACACAGAATCGTCAACTCCACGATGCTAGTCACGGAGGGCGAAGAGAACAGCCCGGAGAAGCTGCATGAGTTCGTGACCACCAACAAGATCAGCCAGAAGGTTTATTGAAGAAGGCGGTAACACTAACCGATTCGGTGAGGGCAAAGCATGGACACTATCGAATTGGCGGACGGCGGTATTCTGCTCTGCCACGAGGCTTTCCTGCCGTCCGACCTCGCTGATCGCTACTTTGTCGAGTTGCGGGACACGTCGGCCTGGGAGCAGAAGAAGGGGACTTTCGGCCACTGGCAGCCCCGGCTCACGGCTTCCTACGGCGATGAGGGCGTGACGTATTTCTACTCTGGCACGGAGAACAAGGCGCTGCCGTGGACGCCGGCGCTGCTGGAGATCAAACGGCGGATCGAGGCCGTCCGGGGCCGGTACAATTACTGCCTGCTGAACCGCTATCGATCAGGGGCCGACAGCGTGGGTCTGCACGCCGACAACGAACCGGGCATGGGGAATGTGATCGGCTCTCTCTCCTTGGGTGCGACAAGGACGTTTCGGATTCGGCACAACCGAACGAAGGAGACAAGGACATTCCCGGTGGGCCACGGCACGCTCATCATCATGGCCGGCACCATGCAGCAGTTCTGGAAGCACGAAATCCCGAAGACCACGCAGAAAGTCGGCGAGCGAATCAACCTGACTTTCCGAATGATCGGACGGCCTGTGAGGCGCTGAGAACAAACGAACAAAGTCCTGGCTGTTCACGAGGATCGTCATGACGGCACCCTCGGCCTCGTCAAATTTACTGCCGCTTCAGGGTTCGCACCATCCTTCACTTCGCAGCCTTGGTCAGCCTCATGTCTTGCCACGGTTCATGCAGCACTTCTTGAACTTCTTGCCGCTCCCGCAAGGGCAAGGGTCGTTTCTCCCCACTTGCTTCTCGGTGCGGAGAAAGGGTGTCAGCTTCCGCTCCAGAAAATCCTCTCGCTCCTTCGGTTGAGAAGCCTTCGGTAGCAGAGCAGGTTCCGGCGTGTCATGAAAGAAGGTTTGCATTTCCTTCATCGCTCGCTCCTGCTTGGCTTGCCTCTCCTCGGCCTCTCGCTTCCAGACCGGCTGGCGTGGTCGAAATCCACGTCGGACGAGTCTTGCTTGGCGACACCCTCGGCACAGATGCGCTCCAGTTCCTTCCAGCATTGATCGTCGTCCCAAGTTGCCAGTTGCAGGCGCTCCTGAAACTCAGGGACCAACTCCTTGAAGAAGCCCCGTGCCTGAACAATCTCGTCAGCACGAGGAGCGATGAGTTTCGGGTCGGCGCTGCACAGGAGGCGAGAGAGAGCGGGGAAGTAACTATCGTCATCCTCGGCTTTATCCTCTTCCCGGTACAACTCACGAATAGCCCACTCGACAGTGGCATCAGTCTGCGCCAGGTGCGACAGGACATGGACGTGCAGGAACGCCTTGCTGGCACCATAGGTTTCGATGGCCTTGATCGCCAGGGGCAAGACTTCCTCATCCCGGCTGTGACAGTCGGCAAAGTAGAGCAAAACCTCCTGACGGGCCAGCTTTTCGGGGTGAAGGATGGCTTGCTTGACCTTCGCTTCGGGCAATCTCATTGGGCTTCTCCTTGTTTTACATCCACCGTTCCGACCGCCAATCCAGTAATCCCCGGCGCATCCGCTTCGTCGCCGAGTTTCAGCCGGTCGGCAAGGTCCGGGGCGATCTCGGCCACGACCTTCCGCTGGGCCTGGGTCAGCTTGACCGGATAGTGTTGTTGGGAATCGGGCATTTTCGCATCCTCATCTTTGTCGGCGATCAAGGCTCCCAGCCACGTTCCTCGAACGCCTTCCGAGGATCACGCCCGGCTTTCTTCTCTTTCTCCCACAGCTTGAAGAACTTGCTCTTCTCCCAGCGCCGCTTGTGTTTCGCCGCCCATTTGCTCACCACGTCCTCGTACTCGCCCGCTTCGATCATCTCACGAGCAACTTCGGCACCGAGGATCGTGTACTGGCATTGGCCGCACGTCTTCCCATCGTGGTCCACCCGTTCGTCGCTGCGAGCCATGCGTTCCAGAAAGTCCTGGTCGCTGATCCCGCCTTTCCCAGCGAGGACTTTTGCCAGTTCCAGGGCGTTGTCAGCCGCCTCCATGTAGTCTTCGGGCTTTCGCTTCGCACGGGTCTTGGCGCTGACCCAGGAATCGTAGAGTCGGTGGCGAAATCGCTGCGAGCGGTTACTGATGTATCCATGTGGAGTCTCCCTTGCGAATCAGGACTCTTCCGATACTTCCAGGCTTGTAATGTCCCCCTCGGCTTGAAGCCACCGAAGGATGTCCAGACACCGAGCCTGATACTTTTTACCGCCGTGCTTCTCCTTGGGGTCAGGTGGCTCGATCTCGAACGGCGGCGTGCTGTTCCAGCGGCGCTCAATTTCGGCGTACACGAGCGTCAGAAAAATCTGGTTGTCGTCACTCGGAACCGGCGGGCCAACGACGTAGAGCTTGAACGGCTCCGGGTTCTCGATGGGACGAATGGGACGGGATCGGCCGAGCCAGTGCTGCAACGCCATCGACGGCCATTTGGCGAGCGTCCGGCTGCCATCTTCACAGGTATAGTCAATGCGCATGGTTCACCGCCAAGGGCCATTCGACCCGATGATGCTCTAACACGCCATTTTATTCTCTGTCCGCTTTCGACTTTCTCTCGAACATCTGTTCTGGTCCTTGGAGGCGACGATCCACGCCATCTCGCCGGCCCGTGTGGAAAGAGGTAGGCCGACAAGCACAAGCAACAAGAGAGGCAGCCTGGGGCTGTTGATCGATTGTTTTGCGCATGGCTTGTCCTTGTAGCCCAGGCCATCAATACACCAGCAACTTACCTGCTGGTTATCGGCCAGTAGCTTGAAGATACCGTTCCGCCTATCTTCGGACCACTGCCATTCCGATTCGCTCGATCCCAATGTCCCAAAACGCTCCATAAATCCGGTCGAGGGGACGATTCGACGGCGTTGACGATCCGCTCGACCTCCGTGTGAACTCCCCCTGCTGCGGCTATTCTACCGGCGATGTGGGGGCAATGAGCAGAGGGGGAAACGCCATGCCGCAGTCCATCGCCACCATCGGCCACTCGAATCATTCGCTGGATCGCTTCCTGTCCCTGCTCGCCCAGCACGAGGTCGAGGCGCTGGTGGACATCCGACGCTTCCCCGGCTCCCGAAAGCATCCGCACTACCATCGAGACAAACTCGCTGAGTCCTTGCCGAAGGCGGGCGTGGATTATCACTGGCTCGAAGCCTTGGGAGGTAGGCGGCGCAAGCAGCAGGACAAATCCCCCAACCTCGGACTGGAGAACAGAAGTTTTCGCAACTACGCCGACTACATGCTCACCGACGAGTTCCGGGAAGGGATTGAGCAATTGCTGGAGGTCGCTCGGCAGAAGTGGACAGCGATCATGTGCGCTGAGGGGCTGTTCTGGCAGTGCCATCGGCGGCTGGTCAGTGATTTTCTGTTTGCCAACGGGGTGACGGTGCAGCACATCATGCCGAGCGACGAACTGCGACCGCACCAGCTGACGAGGGGTGCGGTGATCGAAAGCGGGCATCTGACCTATCCAGGTGAAAAGTCGCTCTTCACCTGAGCCGTTGCTTTGCCCTTCCCCACTGGCGAATGCTCTTGGCCAAGGTCGTGAGGTCGCCCATGTCCTTGCGGTGACGAGGGCCGATCTTGATAGCTGCGATGGGGGTCTGTTTGAGCATTCGATTCCCCTTGCGTTTCTCTGAAGCCCGTTCATCAACGGTACAATACAAGAAGTGCCTGTTTCGAGAAACTGGCGGCGGTGGAGAAAAGGTTTCGACCAGCGCTGCCGGCCCTTGCCCCGCCATCCCCGCCAGCGAAGAATAACGGCATGAGAAGCATCACCATCTACCCTTACCGTCTCGGTAACTGCTGGGTCTTTGACGATGCTCGAACGGGCCTCAAGGAAGAAGCCTTCGTTCTGGTCCTCCTCGGCATGATGGCGCTGGGCTGGTCGGTGCTGACGACCCTCGTTTCGGTGGTCGTCTTTGGCTGGTTCCTGCTGCTGGCCGGCATTCTGTCTGTCCTCCATGCGTTCTGGCGGCGGCGCTGGGGTGGCTTCTTTGTGGAACTCTTCGCCGGCATCCTTTACGCTGTTTTCGGCCTGATGGTCGTGGGCAACCCCGCCGTGAGCGCCGTCGCCCTGACGCTGCTGATTGCGGTGTTCCTGATGATTGGTGGCATTTTCCGTATCCTCACGGCCTTGACCGTCCGCTTCCATCACTGGATTTGGGTGCTGCTCAACGGCGTGATCTCGTTGCTTTTGGGCCTGATGATCTGGAGTGAGTGGCCGGTGTCCGGCCTGTGGGTGATCGGCTTGTTTATTGGCATCGACATGATCTTCTATGGCTGGTCCCTCATCATGCTGGCAATGGCGGTCAGGAGAATACCGTCGTCGCAAGCATGAAACCGGCGTTTTTAGCCTCAATCTTTCACAAGGGTGTCCTACCGGCGCTATTCACTCAGGGCATCGACCAGCGCCTTCAAGTTTTTCAACCCGCCGACCTCGCTGGCCCACTTCTTCACCTTCAAGATGGTGGATAACGCATGGGCACTGTCCGTGCCGGTGGAGGCGGCGAACTTGGCGACCATCTTCCGGGCCTTGGTCCGGTGGGCCTGCCGGCCCAGCATTTTTCCCTTCACCAGATAGTACAATTTTTGACTCGCTTTGATGCCTTTTGCTCCCAAAGTGTCGCAGACCTCTTTGGCAGTGATCTTCGGGTTCGCCTTCAGCAGTTGCCGGATTTCTTCACTCTTGTTGACGCCGTTTTTCTGCTTTGCCATGAAAGGAACTCCCGTAAAGGTAAAAGAAACCTCCCATTGCAGTTTGTAGGATTGCCCTTACCGTAGTCAACAGTCGAACTTTGGAAACATTCCCGTCGTCGTCTTGGAATGCACTGGAACCAATCCTTCCTCTTTCCATCACTTCCGTTGCGATGGATTGCCGTGTAGCACCTTCTCGGTCCTCGAAGTTATCACGGCCCCCGCCTTATCGGTCGCCACGAGTTCGAGCGTGTAGGTTCCAGGCGGCAAATCAAACAACTCCCAGCTGCCAGTCCAGAGGAGGAAGCCATCCTGACTCTTCTTGCTGCCGGTCGAAGTTTTGCGCACCTTGCCGTTTGCATCGATCAGCTTTCCTTCCAACTTGGCGACTAATCCTGCGATGGTAGGCGATACACAGACAGTGCCGTACAGCCAGGAGTAGTTTGTAGAGCGGGTCAGACTCAACGGCAGCAGCACTCGGCCCAGCGGCTTGAGATCGTCGGCCTCGATCTTATCCACGAGTTTCACACGACCAAAGGCGGACGGCGAGCCAACGGCAGCAGGACCAGAATAAACGAACGTGCGGTCCACCCGCTGCCCTCCGTTGCTGCTGCACAGTTCGCAGTCGATACCGATGATTTCTCCGGCTTGTGCCTTGAAGTCGGGGAAGTTGGACCAGGGCAGCTTGAACTCGGCCGTCCAGCCCCAGGTCGTCTTCTCGGCCGCAACCTCGGCCCCTTGGAGCTTGAAATCCTTGAAGGAGGGCAAGTCCCTCACCTGGATGCGAGGTTTGATCTCGGTCTTGGTGAAAGGGGTGTAGAAGCAGTGCAGGGTGCCGGGGCCGAACTCCTTGGCTCCGAGCTTTTCGCCACGGCGGGTATCGAGGTAGAACTCCACCGCATCGCCGTTCCAGATTTGATTGTCGGGTCCGATGTGCGCTGGTTTCTGATCGAGGCAGCGCAAGCCGACGTAGAAGTTTTGCTCGTCCCACAGGAAGAGGAACTGCCCGCCTCGGTTGGCGAAATCAGGATGGCTGATGTGGACGGGAGTAACGAAAGCACCAGTCCAATCGTCCAACTTGCCGTCCATCGTAATCTGCTTCTGCGCCTTCGGGATCAGGCCAACGACCGGCTTCTCCTGAGCGGAAGCAGCGCCGGTTCCAAGAAAAATGACGAGAACGGCTATCTTCCACGCTTGCGGCATGTTGTGATCCTCCTTACGAGCAGTTGACACCAGCCAGTCTATCGCCGTCATCGCACAAGAGCCAGAACCACTTTCGCCGTCACCGGATGCCGGGGTAAAATCGTTGTGCAGGTACGAGGAGTTCGCACATGGAAATCGCCACGCAACCACACGACCCACCGCTCATTCTGCTGTCGGGGATGGGAGCGGATGAGCGCCTGTTTCGCTATCAGAAGGCGGCGTTCCCGAACCTGATCGTCCCATCCTGGATCGAGCCGAACTCGAACGAGAGTCTTTCGGCCTATGCCGAACGTCTGGCTCGCTTGGTCGATCCGGGCGTTCCATGCTTCGTCGGTGGTGCGTCCTTCGGTGGCATAGTGGCCTTGGAAATGGTGCCTCACTTGCAGGCGATGGCTTGTTTCCTCATCGGGAGCATTCGCTCGCCCGATCAACTGCCGTGGCAGATGAGAATGTTTCGGCCCCTGTCCCGAATCACTCCCGGTACACGATGAGGGCATTCTCGATTCTGACCTTGCTGGCCGCATGTGTCCTGCCTGTTGCCCATGCCGCCGAACCTGCGACTGAGACGACAGCAGGCTGGGTCAAGCATCCGAAGAACCCTGTCCTCGGCGGCGCTCTGGGCACCTGCTTCGACATCTCCGTGCTGAAGGAGGGCGACACCTACCGCATGTGGTTCTCCTGGCGACCCAAGAAAAGCATCGCCCTGGTCGAGAGCAAAGATGGCGTGCAGTGGAGCAAGCCTGTGATCGTCCTTGGTCCCAACAAGAAGACCGATTGGGAGAACGACCTGAACCGCCCGGTCGTCATCAAGCACGGCGACCGCTTCCAGATGTGGTACACCGGACAGGCACGGGGGCGCTCATGGATCGGCTATGCTGCCAGCGAGGACGGGAAGACTTGGAAACGGATGAGCGACAAGCCGGTTCTCTCCGCAGAAAAATCGTGGGAGAAGGTCGCCGTCATGTGCCCGCACGTCCTGTACGACGAGAAGCTGAAACTCTATCGCATGTGGTACTCCGGCGGTGAGCAGTACGAGCCGAACGCCATCGGCTACGCCACCAGCAAGGATGGCCTGACGTGGACGAAGCACGAGAAGAACCCGATCTTCCGGCCCATCCCGGAAAACGCCTGGGAGAAGGAGCGGGTGACGGCGTGCCAGGTAATGCGGAAGGGCGACTGGTATGTCATGTTCTACATTGGATTCCGGGATCGGGACCATGCGCAGATCGGCGTGGCCCGTTCCAGGGACGGTATCGGCGGCTGGCAGCGTCATCCTGACAACCCGATCATTCGTCTCGGCAAAGAAAAATGGGACCACGACGCCGTTTACAAGCCGTATGCGATCTTCGACGGCAAGCGATGGCTACTGTGGTACAACGGTCGCAGGGGTGGTGTGGAGCAGATCGGGTTGGCGTTGCACGATGGCGAGAAATTGGGCTTTTGAAGTGGGTAGAGACGTTTTCTCCTTTGATCTCAGCTACTTGATCTCGATTCCCTCTTCCTCAAACCACTTCCTCAACCCCTTCTTCAACGCCACCATCGCCTCGGAAAGCGTGCATGGGAGGTCGTCTTCATATATGACACCGCCGTAGTCTTGGGCCATCGCCACGAACCCGAACCCCGCCTGATCGCCTATCTCAATGTGGCCGCCTAGAGCCAACCGGATGCTGAACGGCGAAAAGAACAGATTTTTGTCTGCATGGGTGCCGGCCAGCTTGTCGTAGAGTCGGATGGCGAATTCGCTGCGAGCGGTTGCTGAGCTATCCATTGGAAGTCTCCTTCGGGCTTACTCTGTTGATTCTATCGCCTTTAACCAGACATGCCTCGATCTGCTCGCTTTGTCCGTAGCTTTTGAGAACCGAGACTGGCGTTCAAGATTGGTTGGATTGTTCTGCTTGGCCAAATCCGCCGTCCTGACCGCCAGTCCGGCAGCCCCCGGCGCATCCTCTTCTTCTTTTTCGCTGCATCGAAGATTTCGGGATCAAACGGGGCACGTCAGCCCATGTCCTCCTGGCGCTCGTGGTCACGATGAATAATTTCTTGCTATTCCCACCAATACTGAGATAATGAACTGATGTGTATGAAGAAATCACATCCGAGTAGTCGATTTGAGTCAAGGAAGGCTGTACTTCACCGAAGCGGGGAGCCTGATGAGAGAGATTGAGAAGGTCATGTCGTGGGTGGTCTATCGCATGACGGTCCACGGCAAGCCGACCGGAATGAATGCCGTTTGTGAGCAAGCAGAGTGGGAGGCGATGGAATTTGCCCAACCCGGCTATCACACGCTCATTCTGGCGGGCATTACCAACGAAGGTGAGGCCGAAAGATTGGCGAGGGGTGACACGAGCAACCCATCCAAATCGAAGGCATCACGAAGCTAAGTGAGTGATCCTCCATGTGCTGGCTGCGAGGCAGGATTCCGCCGCAGTCCAGCGCTCGGACACGAAGCCGTGTGTCTCCTGATGTGGGCGATGATCCATCGACCGATGGTCCTGGCAATACTTGTCCCGGCCCAGATTTCAGATTCACCAATCCCACCTGAACTTGCCATGCTTCTTGGTTTGCGAGTATGATTGCTCGCCCGATTGCTCTCCGAACGAGAAGGGAGTCCGATGACAGAAGACACAAGCGACCAGCAGCTTACCGAAACCCGCCGCAAGGAAATCTTCTTCGCTCTGGTGGACGCTCAGGACCACGAGGCTGACGTGGCACATTCCCGAAGATTGATGGTCGAACGCTTCGGCGTGAGCGAGAGCCAAGTTCGGCAAATCGAACGTGAAGGCATGGATAATCAGTGGCCTCCCCTGGAATAAAGCGGAAAACTCAAGAGTTCCAGGCTCACGAAACCTATCGGTGCAGGCTTCGTCCAGGTCCACCCTGTTTTGCTCTGGGCACACTTACCTGTAAAAAATCGAGATACTGTCGATCTGCTCGCCCAGGTGACGATCCAGGTAGCCGATGAAGGCGTCCAAGATTTGCCCCTCGTGATCGTTTACTTTCGTTCGGATTTCGGCGATCAGGATGCCGCCAGGAGCATCGTCCCATTGTATCCAACTGGGATAGAGGATGTTTCCTTGGTTTGGCATCAACCCCGTAGGTGGTTCTCGTAGGCTTTCTGCACCTTGGGAAGTTCTCGGCGCACCGATACGTCGATGCCGAGTTCTTCCAGATACGGTAATAGCTCTCTCCACTGCGGATGTCCCCGAACGTAGAGGCGACGGGGCCGGTGCGCCTCCTCGATCAGCGGTCGCTGCATGGCTTGGGCGAGCATGGTCGCCATGTCGTTCACTGATGGCCGACCCTCCACCTGCCTATCGGCCAAGACCGAGCTGTCCCGCTTCGAGACGACCATGCCGAGGTAGTGCGTTTCGCTCTGCATGATCGGCTTGGGCAGCGCCCGGAAGTCGGCCTCCCAGGTGTTATCTTCTTGGTGCGCTTTAGCCGGAAGGTGATCGGTCCCGGATCGTGGCCCGCCGACAGGTCACGCATCGCCTTGGCGATCTTGCCCCTGCCTTGCTCGATGGAGAGGGGCTTGGCATGATTGGGTCGCTTACGGGGCATTGTCACACTCGTTCTACTTTGGGTGGCACTGCTGGTCTGATGCGACAGACCAACTAATGCAGAGGTTGTCCAGCTTTTCTAGTTGCTCCTCAAGCGAAGGCTCTTCTTCACTTCGCTCCGCTAAATACACTGCCATCTGCGCAAACCAATCTGCCTCAACGTCATCGCTTCGCCGTAAATACTCGATGTAACGCTGTGCCAATCCCTTCTCGTAATCTGACGCAGAGCGGCGGCGCAGCACCGACCGATAGAATTGCGTCAAAGACCGAAGCGAATCGAACTCAACAAGTTCGTTTGAGTCGGGGTCGATGATCCCGGTGGACAGAACATGACCCACGGTCCAGTAGTCGTAATCTGCACGTCGCATTTCGCTCTTGTCATTGGTCCACTCCCCATCTCTGTAATCGGGAGCAATAAGCAAGCCCCATGACATCGTGTTGTCGCCAAACCACAGACCCCACAGGTTCTCCTTGGGCTTCAGCCTGGTGCGTTCGACTATATTGCGATAAAAGTTGCGAGTGAGGAATGTTAGAGTGTATTGTCGCACAGTATGGTTCTTGAGGAGCCGAGCGATTCGAGTTGCGGCATTCTCATTGCCAAATCGAGCAGCGGCTTCGGCTCGATGTCGTAGACCTTGCAACCATCGGGCGATGAAGTCTTTCGGATTGCGGAATTCGAGACGCACCGCATCGGTGTACACGTTGTTCTTGCTTCCAATAATGCCGTGAAGCGATTGAAGACTCATGGAGAAGCGACCAAGAGTCGTTGCTGCTTTCCGCAAGGTTGCGGCTTGCATTTGCAACAGTTCTGCCGTGAGATCATCCTCAAGCTCTTGAAGAATGCGTGACTCAATGGGGCTGCGTGGCATGGCTACTCCAGCATTATTGAAACCTCTTTTGCTGTCTCTTGACTTCGGCCACCCCACACCGCCACCCGCTTGCCGTTCCGCTGGCCCTCCCACAGCAGCGCCGTGCAAGTCCGCAGCAGCAGGTTCTTCCAGAGGAGAGAGTTGGTGAACGTCTCCTCGTCAGGGCTGAACAGTGAGAAGATGCTGCGTGAAGCGACCAAGATCATTTTCCGCTTGGCTCGGCTCAAAGCAACCGTCAAACGCCGAGGGTCGAGCAAGAACTCGCTGGAGGCCAACAGGTAAGCCCGGTCACTCTCGGTGGCGCTGACCAGGATGACCGTCCGCTCGCCGCCCTGGAAGCGCTCCACCGTGTCGATGGCTGATCTCGCCGGTAGCCCGGTCATGGCGTCCATGATGCACAACTCTGGGAACGATTGCTGGAGCGCCGCTCGCTGCGCCCGGTGCGGCACCACGATCCCTAACCCGTCCACGGCGTCCAGCCCGTACTTCCTCTTGTCCGCCAGCGCTCGCAGCACCGGCTCGATGAGTGCCTGCTCGAAGGCGTTGCGCATTTGGCTCTCGGCCTCATCGTGCGCCACCACGACGAGCGGGTAGTCCGGGTGCAGCACCGCCGCTGCCAGGTCGTCGGTGAGCGGGTGGGCCGGCAGCTGGTCCCGCTTCTTCGAGTGGTAGCCGATGCCGTCGTGCCGATAGACCTCCTGCCGCAGAAACTCGGCCATCGCCGCATGGAGCCGGAAGCTCTCGGCAAAGCGGATCATCGGCGGGTTCTGCGCCCGCAGCGTGTCGAACAGGCTCTCGTACACCTGATATTGCCGGAACGTGCGGCGGGCCTCGGCCTGCCAATCGTGCTTGACGATGGGCGGCATCTGCCGGTGATCGCCGACGACGATAAGCGGTGCGTCGGGCTTCAAGGGTAGCGCCGCCATGATGCTTCGGGTAGGCTCATTTGGCTGGCTTCGTCCAGCACCAGCAGGTCGCATAGTTCATGACCGAAGACGTTCTTGGGCCACTTCTGCTTCAGTATCCCGTAGGTGCCACCCGGCGTGACCGCCACCACTGCCCACGGGTGTTCTTCGATCAGGTCAGCGTTGTAATCCTCGTTGTTGTCCTTGTCGGCGTCCTTCGTCAATGGGATCACGCCATTGGGCGGCGGGTCGTTGGGAGCTACCCGATATAGTGGCACGTCGAGCAGGCGGGCATCGAAATATCGGTCGAACAGTTTCGGATTCGCTGCCCGAAGTTCCCGTAGCTTCTCTTGAACATCCAGCACGTTCTTCAGGAGAACGTCTGTCGCTGCGTGGGTTTTGCAAGACAGGAAGACACGGTAAGGTTGCTTCTCCTGCATCGCTCCTTGCAGCCGGGCAAAGACGGCGAAGGCGGTTGAGTACGATTTGCCGGTGCCTGGTGGCCCCTGGACGAGCAGCACCGGCGTCCGGGCATGGCTGCCGATGAACTCCCGCTTGCTGGCCTCGAAATCGTGCAGCAGTTCGGCCTCCCGAAAAGCGTCCAGGCCGGCAAGGAACGCCTTTTGGCCCGCCGACCCTGAGCCGTCGCCGGTCGGCGGGGGCGTCACCAGCCGGTCGTAGAGGACGTTCGGCGAGCCGGAGCAGAGGCCGTTGACCACCTGGGTACACCAGTAGGCATACCACTCGTTCGGGCAGGGATCGAGCGTGTAGAGCTTGCCGTCCTCCACGGGCCGGTTGATCGCTGGGAAGACATAGGGCTTCGACCAATCGCCGCCACGGGATTCTTTCAACTCAACCTCGGCGAATGCCTCCATGATCCTGCCGACCTCATCCTTCTTCGTAGCGACGATGCGGAGCAGTTCGGCCCGCTGACCATAGAGCATTTGCTTGGGCGTCGGCGTGAACTCTTTCCGCTGATCCACCGGCAGCCGCTCGTCCACGGTCCAGCGGGAGTACAACACCAGGCGGTCGCCATCCCGCAGGGTGGACATGAGCAATGCTTCGTTCAAGTCACAGTCCATGCCCTCGCACTCGACCCGCAACCGCAGCCGCAAGCCTTCTGGCGACCACTTGCACTCGGCGGACTGCTCCTTGTTGAGCCGAAACGGCTTGTCGGGGTTGCTGGCCTTGAACGCCGCCGCATACTCCTCCCGCTTGCTGCGCCGGCGCTCATTCTCCCGGTTCTGCTCGGCCACGCCCGGCTCCTGGTCGGCTTCGCAGTAGCGCACCAGCAGAGCCTCGCCCATCAGCGCTCGTCGTTCGGGAGG
Source organism: uncultured Planctomycetota bacterium (assembly GCA_963835245.1). GTDB lineage: Bacteria > Planctomycetota > Planctomycetia > Gemmatales > Gemmataceae > JAJPHU01. The sequence continues at coordinate 896,141 of CAWIEZ010000004.1, read as the reverse complement.
GGCGTGTCGGGTCGCTTTCCAATCGTTGAGCGCCACCAACCGCTCGATGGTGACGAATTCGTGCAGGGCGTGGGCTAAGTCTTGCGCCATGTCCTCGTAGCCGTCGAGGTCGGGCAACACGAACGCCGTCTTCTGCGTGTTTGGGTTGCCCTGGATTGAGCCGGCGACGTGTTCCAGCGCCTCCAGCCGCCGTATCTCGAAGGCGGTCAGCAAGTCCTTCGTCACGGCACGGAAGTTGGCGAACTCGTCCCCCTTGCCGGCGGCGGGGGGCTTGGGCAACTGGCCCCAGGCAGAATAGGCGTACTCCAAGGGCACCGAACTAGCGAACCGGGAGCGGCGGGTGTACCACTCCGAAGCTCCATCGATGTCCAGCTTCCCCAGGTAATCGAATAACCGGGCCTTGAACAATTCCCGGAACTTGTGCGGCGTGTTCCAATCGAATTTCAGGTAGCTCGCCACCGATTGAAGGGATTGGCACGTCATGGGAAAGTTCTTGAACGTCCGCATCTCTTCATCGAGGAAGCTGGCGATGGGTGAATCGAAGGCGGCAAGCTGCGTCAGGAAGTCGTACAGCGGCGGCGTATGTTGGAGGATCGGCGGAAAGTTGCGAGCCAACGCCTCTAACATGACCCGCTGCTCATGCCGGTCGAAGAAGATGACGTGGATGGGAGCCGACTTCTTTTCTTCCGGCTGCACATCACAGACGGCTAGATCGATCACCGCTTTCAAGAGGTCGTGTGTCCAGTCCACGAACAGTTGCCGCTCCTTCGCCGCCGTGTCGGGCGGGCCGTCCGTCAGGCGCACCGCGGCCTGCCTGCCGACCGGCGAGCCGTCCTTGCAAGCGACAACCAGCGCTCCCAGCAGGTACACCCGGCCTTCGAGGTAATCGTGCTGGGCGTCGATGTAAATGCGGACAAGGTTCGGGTTCAGGTCGGGCTTCGAGACGGGCAAGCTGCTGTTGCCCTTGCCGGGGATGTAGGAGATCGCCTGCGTTCCGTCTTTGCGGACGGAGCGGCGAAAGCTCTTAGCCCGGTGGATCAGTTCATCCAGGCGAGGACCGACCGGCCAGGAAGCGGCGATCCGCTTGACTTGCGCTTCCCGACCAGGCACAGGGACAAGCTCCGTCGAAGGGCTGCCGTTCGTCGAGGGGGCGAAGTCTTTGAGCGTGGCAAGTGCCTGGACGGTAGTGACGCCTGCCCGCCGCAGGGCTTCTTTCTCTGTGCCGGTCATGTAGGGGAGCAGCGACAGGTCTTCCCGCTCGGCGCTCCACTTCATGCAGAACTCGTTGTACAGGCATCCATCGCACTTGAACGACAGGCAGTAGGGCAGTTGCTCGAACGGCGTGCCGGCGACACGTCGGGCCGTGGAGTCCTGACCCAGCACAAGGTCGTGGGCCGACTGGATGTAGGCGTCCTGGTCGGCGACGATTTCCAGCAACGACCCGTCTAGGCCGAAGACTTCTTTAGCGGCGTCACGCAGCGGCTTGATCTCTTCTTCCTCTTCGGGCGTCGGATCGGCGGGCGGGCGGAAGAGGATGCCGGTTTGGATGGGCAGGTGAGAGATGCCAGCGTCCTTGAACAGCCGCTCTAACATGAGGCGGTAGAAGGCGACCTGGAGGCGGTGTTCGACCTTGACCTCGGTGGTGGACTTCATGTCGCCGATCCGGGCGTGCAGGATGCCGTCTGTTGCTCGCTCCAGCCGCAACAGGTCCACGTCGCCCCGCAGCAGCCAGCCGTGCAATTCGGCCTCAAGGCGGGGCTGGAACAGTAGCACGGACTGTCCGGGGGCGAGCTTGCGGGTCTCGGCAATGACTTCGGTGTTGTTGTTCGGGCGGTTGTGGTCGAGGGAATACTTGGCGGCGTATTGGACGGTGCGGAAGCGCTTGCCGAGGTCTGTTTCGATACCCTCCTCAAAAGTGCTTCCCGATAGCGACAAGAGCGGCGTGATCCGCTGAGGAATCACGTCGTACTCCTCCATGAACTTCTGCCCGGCTCGTTCTGCTAGTCGAAAGCGCAGGTAGCGCTCGCACTGCTCCAGCCGGACGAACTGCGAAACGTCTGTGGGCGTCAGCCGCAGCGGGCGGCTGGCAGGCAGGACAGGCAGTGAGACGGTGGCAGGTAGCATTGTTTTACTCGATTCGGTATGATGGCCGGCTCTTCACTTTATCTGATACGCCAGTTTCCCAGAAGTTTCCCGGCTTCGCTACTCTTAACCTTCGTATCCGTCTGTCTCGCAGTTGTTCGAGGTCGGATTTCACCCTTGCCCTGACGGTCAAAAGGCTTTCCCGTCTATCTTCCGGTTTCTCAACAATGCTGTAGAAACCGATGTTGGTGATGATCCACATAACTTCCTCCGGTCGATCCTCTTTGTTGGTTTGCTGGTAAGCTGGCCGAGGTTGTTCATCTTCCCGTCCGTGTCGGCGTCCCTGCTTCGCAGGCCAACCAGTATTCTGGTTGGTCCGGGATCACAACGCCGTCTCGTTCGGAGTACCCGAAAAACTGAGTGGCGATTTCTTTGAGTAGAGTCAGTGAACTTCGGGCGACCTCCTCCACTTGAAGGTCCGGCTCCTTGCGGAACAAAAGGGCATCTCGATCTGCCCAAAGGCGTTCAATGGTAGACCGGCACGTTCCCTCAATCAGCGAGTTGCCGTGCAGCGCTTCGAGCGCCTTCGAGAAGGTCGCCGTTTGGTTCTTCCGCTTGCGGACCTTCACCCGCCACACTAGCAACACCGCTGCTTCGACAACCGCTTGGGCCAGCGCCAAGCCGGCGTAGAAACGGTTCTCACAAACCAGTTCGGCGCATTCGGCGACTGCTACCGCAAAAGGCACGTCAGCGAGAGTTCGCCCCTTTCCGTTGACAACCACAACCTCGTCGGCCGCTCTCTCGAAGAGTCCCGGTCCTGTCGCTGCTGGTTTCTTGGACTTAGCTTTCCCCAACTTCTTCACCGGCTTCGTCGGTTTCTCGACACGCACTTTTCGGAGGGCGACCATATCCATGTCCAGCCCTTGTCGGTGAATGTCGAAGCCGTCGTGTTTGCGCAGATCGGCGATACCGATGCTCAGAGCGAAGGGGAACGATTCTGGTAGACGCAACAACTGCTGGGCCTCGATCTCGTCGGCGGCGCTTGCGCCGAGCAGAGCCTCCAGAAGCCAGAGTTGCAGTTCGGGAACGGAGGTCGTCATCTTCCGGGCGAGGAGGAACTTGCCTTTCGTCTTCGTTGAACGCAAGACTTCCCAATCAACCAGTGTGTTCAGGAGTTTCTGCGCCGCCTCCTTGCTGGTCGCCCGGTCGCCCCAGCCAGTGAGCAGCCGGCCCTGTACCTGGGCCGTCGTGAAGTCATCCTGGAGGCCCAGCAGGCGACCAACGACTTCGGTGGTGTCTCGGAAGAAGGGGTATGCCAGCGCCGTCATGCCCCAATGCAGCCAGATGCGCTCCTGACCGGGAATTCTTGGAAGCATCGCCACGGCCCGATCCCGAAGGGCGATACGTTCCGCAGGGATACCGCTCCAGATGCGCAAAATGATGCCGGCTGTTTTCGCTCTGGACTCTTTCCCCGGCAGTTCGTCCTTCAGCCGTTTATCCAGGAATGTACGCAGATCAGCCTGGTCGGTCGTCTGCGCCAGGCGATCCAGCACGGCGTCGAGCCATGCCCTCTTGATCTTCTGCGAGATGCCGACGAGCTTCCTCATGCTCCCTCCCTGGAAATCGAAATGAACGGCACCATCACTTCTTCCAAGGCGATGCCGCCGTGGGACACAACCTCGTCGCCTTCATCCGTGAACGCCTTCAAGTCGCCAGCCAACAAGACGTGGCGGGCGGGCGGCAGGCCGTAGCCGGGCCACCGTAGCGACTCCGGGAACTTGTTGGCGACTTCCTCCAGGAATTCAAGGCGGTCGTAAACCCGCACCCGCTTGCCCTTCGTCTCGGCCAGCACGCCTTCCCGTGGGTTGCCGACGCCGGTGGCCGTGACGTTGCCGTGGTCGGCAGTGATGTAAACGAGGAATCCTTCGTGATGGAGCCGCAGAAGCAGCCTTTGCAGATGCCCTTCGGCAACCCACTTGTTCACGAGGAGATGCAAGCCAGCGGTCTTCATGATCGCCGTATGTACTAGGTCGTCGATCTGGTTCCAGATGACCCCCAGCACGGCGAGTCGTGGGTTCGCCAGCGCCGTCTCCAGGTCCGGGTCTTCAACGCCCTTGATGTTCGTGACCAGTTCGACAGCGTTCTTCTGTACTCCCTGGTCTTCCCAAAACCTCAGCCAGTGACTCCGCTCCTTCGAGGTTGTGTCGAAGGAGCCGGGGAAGTAGAACGGCGGTTCCGCCGCAAAGATGGATTGGCGAGTTACGGAAGTGAGCGTCGGCACCCAGGCGAACGCCGTGGATTCCTGGAACCGCCAGCCCTGGTCGCCCGCCTCCAGTTTTTTCTTCAGCAACAACCACTGGTCGAAGGCCAGGCCGTCCAGCACCAGGAGGGCGACCTTCGGAAGTTTCTTGCGATTGCGCTCGAACGCCAGGAATCGGGAGATGTGGTGGACCATCACCGGCTGTTGCTGATACGGCAGGTTGTGCAACGAGCCGTAGCGGCTCACCATCCACTGGCCGAAAGCATTCTCGATCTTCGTTTGCAAGACACTCCAGGCCGTGCGGTCGGCGGGGTCCAGCGCCTCATCCCACTCCCAACGCAAGACGACGAGTTCAGCCCAGCGCTGGGCAACTTGCTGCCATTCCCTGTGGGACACTTCAGCGGTGGGAATGCTCGTCTCGAACTTTTCCTTTAGTCCACGGTATCGCCGCAGGGCATCGGCCATAGCATCGTGGACAACGCCCGTCATCACCCAGGCGGGCAGCTTGGCGATGTTCTCTTGCTCGACCGGCGTGAGCGATCCTTCAAGAAACAACGTGTCGATATAGGCCCGCACGTCCTCGTGGCTGAAGGGAACCTGACAGACGATTGAAGAATCGGCCTGGGCGGCGAGGAAGGTCTTCCACTCGTCCTGAAGGAACCGCAGAAAACTCTCCCGGCTTGGGATGATTTCGGCCAACCGCCAGGACTCGAAGGTATTGTCTTTGGTCAGGCTTTCCAACAAGTGTTCCACCAGGAAGTCCGGCAAGCGCACCTTGCGGGAATGGAGAGAAAGCAACACCTTCAGGAGATCGATCGGCTTCTTGATGAGTTTCGGGACGATACCGAAACACTCCATCAGCACGAAGTCCTTGGTTTCCCGCTCGGTCAACGGGTCGCCGTCTCGCTTCTGGTATGCCTCGTCCACAGCGTCGAGGTAGGCCCGGTCCAGTCCAGCGATCACCCGGTAATTCAGCTTCGGAAACAGCTTGTGGAGGGCGAAGGTTAGCTGTCGTCCGGCCTTCAGCAGATCGTAGGGCAGTTTGTTCAACTGCTGCTCGGCGGAACGCAGAACAACCACCAGGTCGGTGTTTTTGCCCTTGTCCCACCGGCTTCGGTACTGCGACTCATAGGCGAAGCGAAAGGCGATAGGATCATCGAACGGGATCAGGTCGAACCCTCGTTCCCGAATGGCCGACAGCATCCCTTCCTCGGTGAGCAGCCCATCCGGGTCCGCCACGAGGGTCAGCCGAGAAATCTTCGGCTTGAAGTTCTTCAGAATCGTGTCACGCCAGTTAGCCATTCCCCGCCTCCACTCGCAAGAGAATGATCGGCTGGAGTTCAGGCAGGATTTGCTCCCGCTTCCGCAATTCGGCTGCCCAGGCCCGCTCCTCGTCATCAAGCCGCTTCAGACGATGTTGCCGCACTTCAGGCAGACCGAGCCGGCTAAGCGCCTCCCGGCGCACCTGGAAGGCGTATTGACCCTTCTCCTGTTCTCGCTTGAGCCGTCTTTGATGCCGGGAGTACAGATCGTGGAAGGCGTCCTCTCCCAGCCGCTCGGCTTCGGCACGCAGGCGACGAAAGACCGCCTCGACTTCAGCGCCGCCCTTCGTGCCCACCTGCTCGACTTCGGGTCGGTCCTCCATCAAAGCGTCCCAAATGTGCCGGGCAGTGGGGCCGAGATTGCGCCTATCGTCATGATGAAAGATCGGGATGATCTTCACGTCCCGGAGCGACTGGTTGTCGAGGGCGATCCGCCACAGCGACCAGTAACCCACGACCTCAGCGGGGAGACTGGCGAACCGCACGGACGGGATCGGCTCGGTGACGACAACACGGGGCAACTGTTGCACGAGGCGACGGATACGGGCGTCTTCGAGGCTGACATGCTGAAGCCCACGATCCTGGGCGACCCGGCTTTGAAACGAAACCCGCTCCATTCGGCTGCCGTCCGGCCACTCCAACGAGTAGCTGAACAAGTCCCGCTGGACCGTGCCGCCTTCGGAGCGCAGGTATGCCGTTGCCATGCGCTCCACCCAAAACGGCAGCGGGTGACTGCTCAACTGCTGGGCCAGCGCCGGGTCAAGCACCGTCTCGCCGTAGTGGGTCTGCATCTCCTGCACCCATTGCGCCACCAGCCCTTTGGGGGCGACGACCAGCACCCGTTTCACCAGCCCACGCAGCTTCAGTTCCCGGAAGATCAACCCGGCTTCGATGGTCTTACCCAGGCCAACTTCATCGGCGAGCAGATAGCGAACCCGGTCGCCGGTCACGGCACGAGTGAGGGCATAAAGCTGATGCGGAAGCGGAATGACGCCGGCTTCGAGCGGTGCCAGCAGCATGTCCTGGGTCAAGGCGTCGGCGATTCGGGCGGCGGCGACGGCGTAGGTGATGCGGTCGAGGCTGGATGCCCTGGTGGGCTGGGTCGGCGTCAAGGACTCTGCCGGGACTCGCTCGACGGTGCCCTTTTGAGGAATCCAGACCTGATAGACCGTGTGGTTCCAGACCGTCTCGACATCGAGGATGCGCACCGACTCCCCGTGGACCGGGCTGAAGGCCCAGGAGCCGACGGGGGAACATGTTGGGTCGTACTGTGTTGGTTGCGTCATAGTTCCCATTGCGCTCGGATGCGCTCGGATGCGCTCGGATGCGCTCGGATGCGCTCGGATGCGCTCGGATGCGCTCGGATGCGCTCGGATGCGCTCGGATGCGCTTAATCGTTATTCCGGGAGAGCCACCAGCGAGCGTTGCCGCCCCGCCCACTTGTCTGTACCAGGCCATACTCACGCAAGAAACGCAAGTCTACCTGCACCGCCCGTAAACCTGGAGGATGCTCTAACCGGGCGAGAATATCTTGGACCTTCCATTTGTTTCGATCACTTAGAACCAGTAGTATCCGTCGCTGCCGTTCCGTCAGGTCGTGACTCACTCGTAACGGTGGATGATAGCCACTAGGTCGAAATCGCACCACAACAGCCCCGGCCTGTTCCTCGAATTCCGGTTCCGGTTGTCCGGCTGCCACGCACCAGTCCACGATCTTCTGTGTTCCTCGGCCCCATTGTTCGATCAAGCCCCGGCGATAAAAGGCACCGGCGATGAGCGGATTACGCAATACCGAAGCGTGCCGTCGCTTCAAATCCGTTACCGCGATGCCGGCGGGCAGCAGCCCCGTACTGGTGACTTCTAAACAATCGTCGTAAATACCCACGCTGATCGCCCCGCCGGCAATCGTGTAGTCTCGGTGGCACAACGCATTGACCAGCGCTTCCCGCAGGGCCAAGGGTGGGTATAACGGCGTGTCCTGACGCTCCAATTTCCCCGGCTCGAAACGACCGGCAATCGGGATGTTCCGCAGGATGAAGTGCATGGCTTCATCGAGAATTTGGAACGCATGGCCGTGTAGTTGGCGGTTGTCGAGGAACTCGGTCTTGTCAGTTCCCCTGAATCGAGCCATGCGCACGCCGCACTGCGGATAGTCCGGCATCTGTTTTCGCCCGAACAAGATCACCGCCGCACGCAATAATTGATCGTCTACACGCAGTTGCAGCCGGTCCAGACCTTCCAGCGGATCGGCTGGGGTACTCTCCAACCGGCCTTGATGCACGGCGGCTCGCAGTGTCCGCTCCACTTCCTCCAGGTCCAGGTCGGCGATAGTGTATCTTTCCGCCGGCTGATTTTCCCAGCGCTTGTCCTTGTAGATTCGTGCAAGCAAACGCCGCTGATACTCGGCTTGCGGCATCCGACTCGTTGTGTTCCCGATCCGCTGGTACGGCCTACCGTCGAAGGTGTAAGGTCCCGTCCGCCTGCTGAGTCGTTCCCAACATCAGGACTTCCTTCGTGCCGGCCACCGGGATGCGGGTCTGCTCGATCCAGGCGGGAGGGTCGATCTTGCGGATCGCATTCGCCACTTCCTGAAACGTGGAGTCGGACACGTCCTGCCCCTCGACCTTGCCCGCCGTTGAGACGCCGAAGAGGACTTTACCGCCCGACCCGTTGAGGAAACCGCACAACGTCTCCATCCCGCCGTGCAGCTCGCCGGTCGTCTTCTTGAACTCGATGTGTTCCCATTCGCCTTTGCTTTCGGCGATGAGACTCTGGAGTTCGGCCAGGGTCATGGTCCCAGGTGCAGTCATGCGGATGGGTCTACTCTCCCTTCAGCAACGAGGCGTTGTCGTAGTACATCAGGAGCGCCTGGTCTTCTTGGATGACCGCTTCGGGGACACGCTTCGCCATCTCCACGATGGTCGTGTAATCCTTCTTCTGCCAGCACTCCTTGAATCCGGCTCGCAGGGCTTCGGTGCGGACAACCTTCAGTCTGCCCTTTGTGTCGAGGTATTGTTGGAATTCCTTCATCAGTGCCCTGTGCCGAAGCTGTTCCAGGTCAGATTCCTTCTTGGGGTCTGGCACCCGCCAAGCCCCAGCCTCATCTTCAATGAAGTTTTGCTCCAAGATTGTGCGAAGCTCTAGCGGCTGCTCATGCTCCATCCACGACCGCTGCGCCTCTTGCATATACAGAGGTTGAAGTTGGGTGTATTTCATTGGCCGGTCGGCTAACTGACGATGGACCCATTGGATCGCAGTCTTCTCGTCACTAACGAAGAGTTCCATTTGCTCAATCTCGGCCACTTCTAGCCGTCTTTGGTCATACTTGCCCACCTGCTCCGGAAGGAAAAACATCCCGTCTCGCTCAGGAAATCGTATCGCCAGCCCCGCATAGAACTCTCCAGCAGAAAGGGGGATCGTCACGCCATGCTGGACATGGAACGCCACCATGCGATCATAAAGGAGGTACTTCCGGCGCTCAGCAATTTGCTCCATGACGCCATTTTGGGTCACGACAATCGGAAGCTGCCGCAGGTGATTGCGGACGAAAGCCCAAACCCCGTCCTCTTTTCCAGCAGCAAGTGAAAAGGTTTCTTCGAGCGATACGTCCGGGCGGTAGGCCGTAATCGCCAGGTCTTTGTCAACCGCTCCTTTTGTGGTCATCTGCTTGTAGGTCGGCTGTCCCTTGTCAATTATCCTCACGTCAGCAATCACAAACCCCGCTTGTCCAAGCGCTTCTTGAATGGCGTTCCATACGGCGTTCTTGCTGTTGTGAAATGTAACCGTGATCCACCTTCCAGGTTTCAACACTCGATAAAGCTCTCTAAAACATCGGATCATTAAGGCTTGATACTCCGGCAGTTTCTTCTTCTGGGCACCTGAGACAATGGCCTCATGTTGCTGACTGGTGAAAACCCGTAACCAGCACTCGTACAAAAAGCTCAACTCAGAGTAGATGATGTTCTTACCGAATGGTGGATCAACGAAAACGTAGTCGATGGAATTGTCAGGAACCCCAACGAGGTTGGTACTTGAGCAGGTTGAAATGCTAATCCGGTCAAGGCTTTTCCGAAGATCAAACACATACTTGAGATCGTCAATCTTCCCGTGCGCCAAGGTGTAGAGGTTGCGCTCTGCGGAAAGGCTGGTCAGTTGAAGAGTGTTGTACGTCTGCCCAGCGAGGTTGATCCGCCCTCCCTTTAACCCGATGTTGTGCATCCTCGATCCAGTCTTGACAGCGAACGACGTGCAGACGAAGCGCATCTCGTGGGAGAGGGGGTGTTGCGATGCCCTCCGGAAGAGGTCCGATAAGACAAGCAGGTTCCGCCGGGTCCAGAAATGGTGAGCATGTGTGACGCCGAAATGATAGCCTGCTCGGTGCATGTCACCCCATTCCCCCTCCTTGAACATCATCCGCTGGGTTGGTACATAGGCTCGAACAGGTTCCCGCTCAACACTGGTTAGAAGAGCATAATCGAAATCCGAAGGCTTCTTCTTGTAGATCGTGCCCCCGAAAACGCACTCGATCAACAGCATGACTTGTTTGTTCTGCGTGACAGTTTGGCCAGAGATGGTATCAACGTGAGACGCTGTTGCTTGATGAAGCGTGCGCTTTGTGAGATCGGCGTTACACTTAGGGCAGCGGTGCAAAATCTCTATTCCGAGAGAGTTGTCGGGAGCCTTCACCACATGCCAGAGGGACACTTCTGTGCCACATTCGCAAAAGAAAACGTCACTCCAAACAATGTAGTTGAGTTTGCCTGTGGCGGATCGACGAGAACAATCCGTATCGTACACCCATCCTAGCTCGGCCTCCGAGTCATGGAGGAGCGAATCTGCTGCCTCCGAGAAGCGGTGCGCCGGAACAGGGGAGTTATAACATCGGCTGAGAAAGGTTGCGAATGGGGAGAGATCGAAGAGGATGGCGTTGCGAGCGCCCCATTGTGGCGAGGGGTTGCCAAAAGAGACAGCCTCCTTTTGAACCAACTCCATGAAGGCTGGGTCAGGGTCGGCGAGGAATTGCGTCGCCACACCTGTCATACCTGTCCCGGCAAAAGAATCGAGAACAAGATCGCCGGGTTTCGTGTAATGAAGGATGTATCGGGCAATGGCTCGATAGGGAACCTTCGTGTGGTAGGTGTGTGCCATGCAAATCGGGTCTTGCTTGCCCTCTTCAATGTCTGCGGCATAAGGCTTATTGGTATATGGGTTGGCCTCCTCCGAAGCGGAGCGATTGCGCCCGATGAAATCTGCAAGGAACGGATTCGGGCAGGCCGTGTAGTACGGCGGATCGGACAGCGCCAGAATGTCCTCGTCCTCCCCGATGGGGAAACCCTCGATCTTGCGAAACTCTTGGTCTTTCAGCTTCTCCCGCAACTTCTCCACGAAGTAGCTGCGGCGGGCATCGTCATTCGGGAAGGTCATACCCAGGCACTCGACCGGCTGGGAGGCGGCGTCGAAGGCAACCTCAAACAGCCTGTCCGACCCCGGCCGGGCCGGAACCAGCCGCTCCTCGAACAGCCGCTTTTGATCTCGTTTTTGTGATGATTTCTTGGTCATGCCTCACCCTCTTTCTGCTCCCCACGGTCGATGACCAGGCGCACTTTCGACGCCTCCTTGCCACGAGTGATCTTCGTCAGGAACTCCTCGAAGCGAGTCTGAATCTGTTCCACCGTGCAAGGTGCGCCGCCGTCGCTGAGAGCGTCGAGCAGTTCGGCGACCTTCACCGGAATGGCGACCAGGCCCGACAACGCCTGCTGCATCCCCTGCACGAGATCGTTGCTGATCTTTTCCGGCAGCGCCTTGTCCCGGAGAAAAGCGTTGACCGCTTCCTTCTGCGCCTCCGGGAGCAGCTTGATGCTTTTCTTGGCGGTCGGATCGCTCAGGTTGTCGAGCAGCGTCTTGGTCCAGTTCTCCAAGAGGCCGTCGATCTGCTTGTCAATCTGATCGAGGACCGCCACGCCGCTGGCACCCAGGTTCTCCTCTTGCGGCCGGAAGTTGCAATGGGGACAGATGGGCGAGGCATCCAGTTCGTCCTTGACCAGCGTGAAGCACGTCTGGACTTTGGCCAAACGGGTCTGGAGATCGGTGAGCGTGGAGTGCGATAGGAGCGACACGCCTTTGGCCAACTTATCCAGGCAGGCCAGCCGAGAATCCTTCAGCAGTTCCTTCTTCTTCGTGTCCTCGTTGATACCGAGCCGTGCCTTCTTGTGCAAGTTGAAGTACGCCGTCCGGTAGTCATCCTTCACCTTCTGCAAGGCCCGATTGATCTTCTGGCGAAAGTCGGCGGCGCTGCGAGCGGTCGGGTCCATCAGCTTGGCTCGCCACTCGCTGCGAATCGTCTCCATCTGCGTCCGCCACGGGTCTTGTGGCGGCAGCACAGCGGCAGCGGTCCCCAGGTAGCCGGTCAGCGCCGTCAATTCCTGGACCAGCCCGTTCAGGTCGTCGATCTGCTTGATGAGATCGAGGGTCGGGACGTGTCCTTGTATCTCCAGGGCGCTCTTGGAGAAGTTCTTCAGCTTGCCCGGCGTGTTGAACGCTTGCAGCCCTTCGAGGAGGTTCTTCAGGTCGTCGAGTTTCTTCCGGTACTGCTCCCGGTCCTCGGCGGCAATCAGTTCACTGCCCCAGCAGGGCAGACCGCTCTGCACCTGCTGGGCAACCGTGACGACCTTCTCCGTCAATTCGTTCGCCTTGGAGCGGAGTTGTTTCACCGCCTCGTCGTGCGTGTTCTCGTTGCGGATCAACCCTTCGTTGAGTCCCAACAACTCGAATAAGGCGATCAATTCGGCGAGCGGCAACCCCTTCGGCTTCTCGACATGCTTGAAAGCCACGAGTTGTTCCACTGACATCTTCATGGCTTCGCTCAAGTTGGCGGCGTCGAGTTTCTTCCCGGCCACGCTCAGAGTGATGTTGCCGTTCTGCACCAGCGCCGCCAGGACGATCAGCAGAAACTCCGGTTCGAGTTGATACCGACTTTCTCGCTCAACGTCGTTCTTGACCGTGATGAGTTCCTTGCGGTTGACCACCTGGCCGGCTGGCTTCCCATCCAGCTTCTCCAGCACGACCTTGGCGTAGCGGGACAGATGGGGTTTCAGCTTGTCGCCGTCGAGCAGTTCCAGCCCGTCGAGAACGGCGGTCGCCAGGTTGTTCTTCACGCCGCCAGCCAACCAGCGGATCACGTCCTCGGTCGGTTGCTTCAAATTGCTGGCGATGAGTTTCACCGTGAATTTCGGATAGTCGGGGTAGCGATCCTCGAACGAGGATGCCAGGCAGACCGATCCCGTGAGTTCCAGGAGTTCACGAACCGCAGCGCCGCCTGTCTTGTGTCCCTTCAGCCACTCGACCATTTTCTTGGGGACGCCCTGGTGTACGACCTCGAACGTAGTCAGCATGTTGGTGCGCAGCCAGGCCACGAGCGTCTTGAGGAACCCGTCCGCCTTGTCCTCGTAGACCTTCTTGGTGCCGGTGCTGGCCGACGCCCCCATTTCACGAGCGCCGGCGTAGAGGCGCAAGGTGTCCTGGAACTGCTTGTCTCGGTGGGCCAGCTTGAAGAAGACTTCATCGGCGAGTTTCTGGTCCTGGAAATGCGGCGGCTCGAACGGCTGGAGGAAGTACAGGTAGAAATCCCGTGGCGGCTGGGCTGTCGAACGCTCGTTGGGAGCGCCGAAGAACAGGTAGCCTCGCCGGGTGATCTTGTGGTCCCGCCATTCGATCTCATGTTCCCAAATCTTGTAGCCTCGGACGTAAGGCGACTGGTCTTCCTCCAGCACACGGGTCAGGGCGTCGAAGTAGTATTGATCCAGTTGCGAGTCGGAGAGCGTGTCGGCCTTGTCCTGAATTTTGGCGTCGTAGTCGATGGTCTTTTGCAGGTCCAGGTAATACTGGTCGTTGTCCGTGTTGTGGGTGATGAACTGCCCGCTCATCGTCCGCATGATTTCCTTGAGGCAGGCTTCCACTGTGGTTCGCAGGAAGTCGCTGGTCTTCTCCGGGATCGGGGCGAACAGGCAGAGGCCGTTCTGAAGTTCCTCGGCGGTCGGGCCGATCTTGGCCCGGATGTCGTCCGTGGCGAGGCGGTTGACCGACAGGCCGTGAATGATCCGCAGCGCCAGCGGCTTGAGCGCCTGGGCGTGTGAAGGCGTTCTGAATCTGGCCCTCCACGACCTTGCTCACGTCGATCACTTCTCGGATTTCCGGGACGGAACGCTGGACGGCGTTTGCCTTGCAGGAACTCCCAATACGAGTCGTAGCTGATGAGGCCCGGCTGGTCCTGCGGCACGTTGTTGTTGAAGCAGCGCTTGATCTCGGCGCTGAGGGTCTTCAGCACTTCCCGTTTCTCGGCGATGGAGATGGCCTCGAAGACTTCCAGGTACGTCGGATGGACCGGGAAGAGACGCACGAACTCTTCGAGCCGTTCGGCCATGCCGCCGTACAGCGGCGTGAACTTCTGAAGGTGTTCCCGAATCTTGGCCTTCTGCTCGTCGTTCTTGGTGAGCAGGCGCTCCGAGACGACGTAGGCCACGTCCTGGCGAACGATTCGCAGTTGCTCGAAGCGGTCTTTCACACGCCGCAGGCTCTCGGCGATGAACTGAAACTTCGGATTGTCGAACAGGCTCTCCTGCAACCCGGCGATCAGGCGAAAACGGATTTGCTTGCTGACTTCGCCCATCTCCCGAAGGAATCCGAGATCGAGAATCACTTCCTGACCGTTCCGTGACCGAAGGTAGTCGAGCAGTTCGTCCACGACGAGGAGCAGCCCGTGGTTGGGGTACTTCTCGTTGAACTGCGCCATCATGTTCGTCAGGTCATCCTTGTTGCTGTCCACCTGGTCGTCGGCGGGGAAGCTGAAGGACAGTTCCTCGTCCGACAAGAAGTCTTCGAGCCTGCCGCAGATGATGTTGCGGAGGCTCTTTTTCGTGGCCGGGATTTCCAGGCGAACCACCTTGAACTTCCCGGAGATGGCTTTCGCCGCCTTTGCTACGTCCTTGTTCCTGACGAACTTCGCCATGTCGGGTTGTTCGGCCAACCCGGAGATCAGCGAGAGCAAGTGGCTCTTGCCCGTGCCGTAATTGCCGACGATCAGGACGCCCTTGTTGTCGGCAGGCGTCTCGAATTGCAGGTTGGGGATTACGATGTCGCACAACTGATCGGCCATCCCCTTCGAGATCACGAAGGTTTGGACGAGTTGGCGAACGGCGTCAACGGAATTCGCTTGCTCAAGCTGGATGACGGATTCGATTGGCTCGAACTTGACCAGATCGCTGTATTTCATGGCGATTCCCTCAGTTTCTTGCACTTTCGCCTGTCGTGACGACGACGGCTTCTGTTTGCTTGAACTGCACGAATTCCGGGTGGCCGGGTTCGGCGTAGATCAGCGTCCCGTCTTTCCAGGTGCCGTTCCACGAGGCCACAACCGTTCGGTTGCGGCTCGACACCTGGAGGAGACGTAATGGCTCGACCTCCAAAGCGGGGTCGAAGAGAACTTCCAAATTGTCGAGCAGCACCACGTCGCCGGGCACGGAGGCGATCACTTCCTTGAATAGCCGCTCAACCTGGCGGGACCGCTGGCTCCGAGTCAGTTCGAGCAGCTTCTTGCTGAGTTCCAAATTCACGTTCAGGTACGGGTAGCCGTGCTGCTGCACCACGGCCTGCAAGGAGTCGGTCTTTCCCGAACCGGGCAAGCCGGCAACGATGACGAGCCGGTAATACTGACTCGCCGCCTGCTCGATGGCCTGCTCAAGTTTTATCGTTGCAACAGCCATGCAGCAAACTCTCGCTTCTTAGATCACTCTGTCTGCGTTCACGCGGGGTAGCGGCTGATGAAGTCACGCAGTCCTTGTATCATCAGAACAACTTGTTGAAGCTGGTAGTTGCCAAAGTGTGCATGAGCAGCATCGTTTCGGATGCCAGCCCAAGCAGTGACCTGTTTCTGCTCGTTTTTCCCATAGACATTCTGCTTGGCTAAGTCCGCATTCATCGTGTCGAGCTTCTTCGGGTGCTGTTTTCCAGAGGCATGCGTAGTTGTCGTGGCAATTCCGTTTTTGTCACACAGCTTTCGGAGATGTTCTTCCAACACGCCACCAGCGAGAACTGCCGCTGGGTCTTTCAAGTTCTCGTCCTTAATCAAATACTCGGCCATCGTCAGAAAGTCGGAAAACAGGTCGGAGTGAACCAGTTCCCTAAAGGGCTTTGTGCGTCCAGAATCGTAGTCCTGGCGTAGCGCACGCAGCACGCCAGCCACACCATCAATAATGTCTCTGCGCAAGCCAGGGTAATCCAGCAATTGCGCAGGGTTGTACTATAACCTGCGCACCCAATGCCCGCAAGAATGCGCCACTCTCCGACGCCAGCGTGTAGGTGATGATCCGTTCGTAACGCATCAGTCGAGCGATCCTGGCACAGCGAGCGTAGAGGAAGCTGCAAGCGTTCGCCGTGCCATCCGAGCAGACACGCAGGATTTCCAGGGTCTTGCCGTCGTCTAGCTTCCGAGCCACGGGTCTTCCGGCAATCGCTATTCCCACCGATTTGCCGTCCAGTGCAGCGCCGAGGGCAAACTTGCCGCCGACCGTGGGCTTATTGTGCCGATGGTGTCGGGCGACGAACTCGTTCGCCTCTCGCAAGTGCGTTGGGACGGCCTCCATGCGAGTATGTAGGCGGTTCGGCTGAGAAAGCGAGAAAGTAGCCGAATTGACGGGGCCAGAGCCGGCCTTCTATCATGGGATGATTTGACACGATGAACGAGGCACAGCATGGAATTCAACATTCAGCGTCAGGGTCGGAAATGGAGCCGTACCGAGGTCGAGCAGAAGTATCATAAGCTCTGCCCGGAGAAGATCGAACTGATCGAAGGTAAAATGTTCTGGACGGACGAGCAGCGACTCAACATGCTGGCGTTGCTCTTGGAAAATATGGGAATGGATGCCGCTGTAAGGCTTGGCGACCCGGCATTGTGGAAGCAGGCCATTGACGAACGCTTGAAGTCGCAGAAATGACCCCAGGTGCCTACACCCATGACCAACCATCTCCGAGGAGCCTTGATCGGCTTGGCTGTAGGCGATGCGCTCGGTGCCGCTGTCGAGTTCAGCAGCCCAGGCAGCTTCGCTCCTGTCACCGGCTATCGCAGCGGTGGGCCACATCGCCTGAATCCTGGTGAGTGGACCGACGACACCAGCATGGCACTGGCGCTGGCCGACAGCCTCGCCACGAAGGGCTGGGACTTGAACGATCAGGCGAGCCGCTATGTCGAGTGGATGAAGCACGGAAAGTATTCGGTGAATGGCCGCTGTTTCGACGTTGGCATCACGACCAGCCGAGCCTTGCACAAGTTCATCGAGAGCGGGGACGCCTCGCAGTCGGGAAGTCGGTCGGAGTCGGCCAGCGGCAACGGGTCGATCATGCGCCTGGCCCCGGTGCCGATTGCACACGCCGATCTCTACCCGGATCGCATCGAGGAACTTTCACGGCTGGCCGACGAATCGAGCTTGCCCACTCATGCCAGCGAACAATGCCGATCGGCCTGCCGTTATCTGGCGACGGTCCTCGCCGCTCTTATCCGTGGCGAAGATCGGGCTGCGGTCCTCTCCCCGAACTGGAAACCCTTGCGAATCCTCAACGACATCAAACCGCTGCACCCTCTGATTCAGGAGGTCGCCGAGGGAAGTTTTCGCCACAAGCAGCCACCCGCCATTGAAGGATCGGGCTGGGTGGTCAAAAGTCTGGAGGCGGCTTTGTGGGCCTTTCACGATGCCGACTCTTTCGAGGATGCCGTCTTGCGAGCCGTCAATCTGGGAGACGACGCCGATACGACCGGGGCGATCTGTGGGCAGTTGGCAGGAGCATTCTGGGGCGAGTCGAGCATCCCGGAGTCGTTGCGATCCGGTCTGGCACGAATGGAGATGATCGAGGAGGCGCTGGCGGGCATCCTCGGCGCATGATTGAACCTGTGCAATTTATTGCACAAGTCAGCGAATGCCTTCGTGTTGACCTCACTCTCCGATGGGTATGAAAATCCCGTCCGACCAGGCCGAAGAAGACAACACCTGCTTCTGCTCCCCACGCCGACCTTCTCGATGGGTTTAAGGCGTTGGGGCTGGTAGCGGTAACGGCGGCGGAAGTGGGGGCAGCGGCCAAGGAATTGTTCCCACAAGGCATGACAGGCATCGACGAGTGCGAAGTCATCCGGGCGGTGTTCCTTCACTTGGAGTCCCAATCCGGGCGATAGTGTGCGGGCGGGGGCGAAAGCACAGCACGCCCCGGCGAATTGACCTGCTGCTGGGCGTGCAGCCGGTCATTTTCCCTGTGGCACGAGAGCCTGCTTATTTTTTCTTGACAAGGCGCAGGGGAGCTAGTCAGATGACGCATAAGCAGACACCGAAGGAGGACGCAACTCATGATTACCGCAGCGATTACTCGCCAAGACATCCTCTCGGCGATGGCTGCATTCGATGCTACTTACCCAGGCACGAACGATTACGACAACTGGCGTGAGAAGGGTAATTACAAGAGGGCCGTGCGGCACAACAGGCGTCTCTATCCTTGCAAGTGGCTCGTTGTACATGCTATGGGCGATGGAACGCAGACCCCAGAGATACACACCGCAGAAGCCATTCGTGTGCTGAAGAAATGCAAGTTCGAGGTCATCGCCAAGCCATGAACAGTATGTAATTGACGGCGCTCATGTGGCGAACATGGCGATAACCTGACGGGAGCAAGCCCCACTAGGCCGATGAAAGGTGCGAACATGACTAACATGGAGACACGCTTCAACGAGCAGTTCGGACACTGGAATATCCCGCTCCCCCCGGACGACATTGCAAACCGTCGGCGGGGGAAGATCATTCATGCTGGGTGGGTGATTTATTACCTCTTCGGTGCCGACCCCCAAAAGGGCGAATACCTGGACTATTTCGCAGCCCACAGAATGACCAACGACCGGCATGTTCGGATATACGAGAATGGAGCCACGGAAGGGCTGCCCACACTGGAATGGTATAGGCTCTCCTCCAAAGACCCAGAAGAAGAAAAGCGGTTGGAGGCTGAATACATGGCCACCAATCAGGCCATCGGAAAAATGCTTGACGAAAAATGGGGGTGGTGCCACGGCGACAACTAACCGTCACGCCAATGCCCCCACGAAGTCTGAGAGGAAATCAACATGATCCGCTTGGCCTGTCGGAGATGGGGGACCGCTTTTTCCGCTCCCAAAGAATCAAAAGCCATACGGATCAAGTCCTGCTTGCTTCCTTCTTGCGATCTCGTCCCACATTTTGTCAAGCAACTCTTCATCTTCTGGGGAGAGATCAGGCTCTTCAAAATGTTCCTTTCCTGGAGGAATGATTCCATCAGGATCATTTGATGGATGTCTCGGATCAGGATGTCGTGGTGACATGTTTAAGCTCCTTTCTATATGCAGAACAAAAGATTATTTCTGCAACCGATACATGATTGACCAAACTTCGTGCAACGAATGCTCGTAGGCCGCTCCACTTTGCCCCTGAAAGCGTGCAACCTCGGACTTGAAATTGTCGTAATTAAGCTCCTCGTTCACCCCAACAAGCACCTGGGACCATGCCTTCTTGTCTACGAAGAGACGGAAGGCGTAGTCGCTCCCAATGAACTCCAGAATCTCACTACTAGCAAGTAGGTCGGGAAACCTCTCCCGCAGCGCTTCCAGGTGCTTGCGGACCCTCGCTCGGACCATAATTCGCTTCGGATCAACAGGTCGGCCATGCTTGCCATCGCCTTGCCGAGCGCAGACGGCACTGAAAAAGCCGTACTTCGTGAAAAGCCACATCTTCGTCTCCATTTCCAAACTAATCGAACCAGTGGAGCAACACACCACTCAACCCGTCAGAAATGCCATCGACGAGCGTGGCTGCGTTGCCAAACTCGCTCACAACAATGACACGTCTTTGTGGTCGGCACAGTAACGCCATAACACAAGGTCCACAACTCCCTCACGCTCATTAAAGTTCTTCGCCAGATAGGATGTCAGAGCATCTACGCTAGGCGCATCGAACTTTTGCATCAATCTCTTCAGATGTACGTCGTCTTTCGATACATCCTTCAGGCCGACGTTGCGAGCCAGGTGCCTCCACGTTGTCGGCCCGATGTACGGCAGTTCTCGCAGGGCTCCCTCTGGTTTCTCCATGAGCCGCTTCTTGAAGTTCAGAAATCCTTCCCCGTAAATCAGTTTGGCCCCTTTGAGAAATCCTTCTGCCTTGCCACGGTGATTGATGACTGAGAGGACACCGGCAACCGTTTCCATCTTGCTAAGTTTTTCAACGTCAAAACCTTGGAATGCCCCCTCCAGTGCTTCCATTTTTGCTTCTACGGTGCTTACCCTGAAACCTGATGCGTAAACGACCCAACAGTAATCCCATAGGAAAGTCTGAAAATCAATCTTTTCAAAGGTTTCGGGCGAGACGCCTCTGACCCATTTCAGTTCGTCAGCGTGTTCCTTGCTGACATAGTTCAACGCATCCTGGTAGAACTTGGCCGCTTCTGATTCTTTCATGTTGCTTGCTCCATCTCTCTGTAAGTCGTGCCTATGTAAATGGAAAAGGCGTGGGCGGCAACCCCCTTGGGATCACCGCTCACGCCTTTAGTGAGCGCCCTGCCGGAACCGGCCAGTGCCTCATTATTATATCCCTGCCAAGTCTGGATAATCAAGGCATTGCCCGGTTAAATTAACACGATGGGAGCAGCCGCTCCTCCCGCCTCGACAGGTGCCGGGAGACGACTCCCCGCAGTTGCTCGAACTTCGTCTCAGGAACGTGCTTTTCGTTGTTCTTGGCGAGTTTGACCAGTCGTTCGAGGTCGGCGATCTCAGCCTCTAACTCGGCCATCGTGCCGGCCATCGTCAATCGCTCGACCAATTCATCCTCGAACTGCCACCGCTCGGCTTCGGTCAGCTTCATTGTCGTCGGAGCTTGTCTTAGCCAGAACGGTCTGCTGCGCTGCCAATGAAACACCCCTCCGATGCAACGACGCTGTTCCTGAGCCAAGCAAACCACCAGAGCAGAAACAATGAGCAAAGCCCTCAAGACAGCGTGCGGTTGTTTTTCTTCAAGTCGCAAGTCTACCTCGACGCTGTGCCCCTGATTCGCCCGAATGAGGTCGCCCGTGTCATCGAAGGAGAACCGCTTCTTGTCATGCGTTTCCACGCATTCAATCAGTTCATCATAGGTGATCGAAAAGCCGATTCGTTCACTTGCAGCCAGCAACTCATCGACCGAAACCCATCCCCCAGGCTAGAGTGTCAGTCCCAAAGCGTCCGGGGCATGGCGCAGGTGCTTTGCCAGGAACTTGCTGATCGTCACCAAGCTGCGATCCATCGTTTTCTCCTGTTCGGGCGTCTGCCACGAATGACAGAAGCCCGCAGCAGTGCATCACCGCCACGGGCTGTTGTCGTTGCTTTTTCTGCCTGGGTCAATCCAGGAACGCAACGCTCTTCATCGCCTTCGACGGACCTTCCGTGTTCATCAAAACCTGATGCCAGCCGTGCAGGGGGATCGTTGCGCACAAAGGCTCGTTTGGCTTTCGTCGTCTTCACTCGTCGCCGCTCGACTTGGGCAGCGTTCTCACCTGACCCCTAGCTCGGCGCAATCAGGCATCAGTGGCATACACCACGTTGCTTTGAATCTCGCTCTGGTCCGTCCCGTTGGTCATGAACTCGCTCATGATCCGGTCGGCGTCGAACGGCGTGATGCCCTCATGCAAACTGAACACGGTATCAGCCTCACTGCGGGCGGACTCCGCACCTCGGCCCGTTCCCCTGGCCTCGGCGTGCATATCGAACAGGTCGTACAGGGTTGGCTTGATTAGGCCGGTGATGGCCTTGCCCATCAGCACCAGACTCTCCCCGGCCTGACGGGAATTGTTGATCGGACCACGGCTCTTGAGAGCGATGTCCGACCAGACCACCTGATTCTCTTGCAGGTCGAGGAACAGCGGGATGTTCACGGTGGTATCGCCAGCAATGTCGATCTTGTCCTGGACCGTCCGAGCCTCGAAAATCTCGCCAGACTGGACCTTCTGCCGTGCCATCCACCCGGCGAAACACTCCGGCAAGTCCTTGAAGGCTTGCTGGGTGAAGCTGTAGATAACCATGCTGATGTACCGGACGCCCTTCTCCCGCAGCGTCGGCAAATACACGTCGATGAACTCGGCGGCACCCATCGGAGCCGAGGTAATGTCGCCGCTGTGACACGAATCCCAGCCTTTGAGGTTGTAGTAGGACACGTCGGCCAGCCGCTTCCAGTCGGCGCTGAAGAAGACAGCGGCCAGGTCAATGTCGGTGCGTTGGCCTTCCGGCTCCTTCCACCACACGAAGAACCGCAGGGTGTCCGTGGTCGGCAGAGTCAGCCGGGAACCACGAGCAATCGTGCGCAGCGTCTTGCTGGCCGAACGCTGAGCGAACGGCACGTTCTGCGTGCGCAGAGCCTCATCCACATACACCTTGCCGAGCGACGGCAGGCACTTGAACCGCATTACCAACGTTTCTCGCACGAACCTGGCAATGAACTTGTCCAGCGCTTCCTCACCTGCCAGTTTGAGCGTCGGCAACGGCGGCAGCGTTTCGTCAAGGACTTGTACCTTGGCGAAGCCGAGAGAGATGAGGTTGCGGTTGAAGGTAGCGACCGCTGCCGAGGACGATGGTTGTTCGCCGTTACCATGAACGATGATTTTGCGGCTCTTGGTCAGGTAGATTTCCAGGGCGCTCGGGGGACATGGCAATGACCTCGTTGAAACAATCCGGGAAGCTGCCGAGGTAGTTCACCCAAGAATTAGAAGGAACTTCGACAATGGTCGGATGTAGGATGCACAGGGAAGCGCCCAAGGTAGTTTCAGTTGGATTAGAAGGAACCTTGTGCATGGCCTGTGCAAAGGAACGGTGCATGATGCGAACATGCAATCTTCGGTTTCCCGTTGCTCTCGTTGAGCTAACCGTTCCAAATCAACCTCACAATAGGGGGATTCCGCTGCATCGTCAACGAAAATGGCCCGCTGTCGTGTCGATCTGTCTCGTGGTCAATCGAGGAAAGCCACGTTCCGCATAGCCTTCGACTGACCCTCTGTGTTCATCACGACTTGGTGCCAACCGTGCAGCGTGATTGTGGCGTGGTCGGGGTGACGAATGCGTCCCTTGACGTAGACGCCCGGATTGCGCCGCATGGTGCGCCAACCCCAGCCCTTCGCCTTCGGGCTGCCGGCCAGGATGCTTTTGTACTGCGCCTCGGTGACGCCGTTGGGGTGCCTGGAGCAGACGTAGACCGTCTCACCGCCCGTGCGGTAGCAGAACTCGGCCCAATGCGGCTTGCCGCCGTTGCCCCGGCGCAGCGGCTCATGGCTCAGGACCAGCTTCTCGTCCACGACGAAACCGGGCACGGGGAGGAAGAACCACTCGCCCTGGCGGACGAAGGCGGCGTTCTTGCGGCGGTTGCGAGCCTTTGCCTTGAGGCGCTGGCATGCCTGGGCGGTCTGGACCTCGGCGGGCTTGAGGGCTTCCTTGGCTTGGCGCACAGTGCCGACCGGGGCGGATTCGGGGATGCCGGCGACGAACCAATGGCGCTCGTCGTGACCGCAGAGAAACTTGCTTTTCTCCTTGCCCTCCCGGACCAGGAGCAGCAGATGGCGGTCGGCGGGCTGCACGTCGAGGACGGCGATCTCGGCCTCGGCCCCCGACTGGCGGACGATCTCGAAGAACTCGCCCTTGCCGTCCGTTCGCACGTCCAGGGAGATGACACCCGACATGCGGCG
This sequence comes from uncultured Planctomycetota bacterium, assembly GCA_963835245.1. GTDB lineage: Bacteria > Planctomycetota > Planctomycetia > Gemmatales > Gemmataceae > JAJPHU01. Next base: position 872,720 of record CAWIEZ010000004.1, on the reverse strand, counting down.
AGTCGGACGATCCGTGGTCTTCAGCCGTGCGCCAATGCGGGCAAACTTCGTGTTGAGGAGGTTCGTGTCCATAGAGGGGAGGACACGACCACGATGCAGTTGGTTCACACCATCAGTTATTGTCGTCCGTGGCCGCAGGGGTAGTTCCTGCCACTTCTGCAAGTCTGCGGTAGAATCGTGCCGGCTCCAGGCTCGGCGGCAAGGAGGAGCATTCCCCTGCGCCTATATCCACCACGATCCAATTTCCTGTTTCGGCCTGGGCAATGTCCATCGTGAAAAACGGCGCATCGAATCGTTGCGCCAAACTAACGAACGGGGACCAATCAACGGAACTCTCAGGCTGCCGATGGTAATGCGAGGCGATCAGCAGTTGCCGTCTCCAGAAAAACAGGCGGTATTCCTCGCTCATGGGGTATTCCCTCGGACTATCGCCACGGGAGCGCAACGTCACATACTGCTTCACAACGAAACCCCGGAAAAACGTCGTCCCTTGCTCCCTTCTCAGGTTCTCGGCAATTCGCTCGAAGTTCTCCCGACCAGAGCCTTTCGAGACAAAGCAGGCTTCATGCCACAGGTGTTTTGCGGACTTGATGTGGTCTTTGATGACGAACGGGCCGTCACCCAGCTTACGGGCCAGCGTCCAGGCGAGAAACGAATCAGGCGTGTCGGTCCAGACGGCAGCGGGAGAGCATTCACGAATCTTGGGGTAGTAGTTGGGAAAGTAGGTCACTTCCGCATACTGTGCCGCCGAAGTGATGAGGGCGTATCCTCTGGCCGAAAGAGCGTCATGGAATCGGCGATACAACTCCTCGGTCAATATCCAGCCCCGATAAAGGAGTTCCGTACCATCCCCCGATGGAAGCCACTTCAAGGAGAGGTCGATGTCCCCGGCGCACAATGCTTCCTCATCGAACAGCAGACACTTGAAGCCGAGCGAGGTCGCAGCGTCAAACTCAGCCTCAAACATCGGCTCCGGCAACTTGCGCATCGATGGATTCTGCGGAAACAGCAAGTCCATGAATCCGTCTCGGTGGTATGAAGAAGCGTGGGGGCGGATCACTCCACCCCCCACGACGGGTTACTCAACGATCTCGGTGATGACACCGGAGCCGACTGTCCTGCCCCCTTCCCGGACGGCGAAATGGCTCCCGATGCCGAAAGCCACGGGCTTGTCCAGGCTCACGGCAACAGCGGCGTTATCGCCTGGCATGACCATCTCGATGCCCTCCGGCAGACGAACTTCGCCGGTGACGTTTGTAGTCCTGAAGAAGAACTGCGGCTTGTAACCGCTGAAGAACGGCGTGTGCCGTCCGCCTTCGTCCTTGCTCAAGACGTAAACCTCACCCTTGAACTGCGAGCGTGGCCGGATCGTGCGAGGAGCAGCAATCACTTGGCCTCGCCGGATTTGGTCAGCCTTGATGCCTCGCAGCAACAAGCCAACGTTCTGTCCGGCTTCGCCCTGAGCCAGCGGTTCGTTGAATGCCTCAACACTGGTGACAACGCTTTCGAGAATGTCGCCCAAGCCGAGGATTTCGACCTTCTGGCCCACGCTGATGACGCCCTGCTCGATCTTGCCGGTCGCCACGGTTCCCCGCCCCTCGATGGTGTGAATCCCTTCGATGGGCATGAGGAACGGCTTGTCGATGGCCCGCTTCGGCTCCGGGATGTAACGATCCAGTGCAACCAGCAGGTAATCGGCGCTGCGTTCCTCGTTGTCGGAGGCTCTGCTGTCGTAGATCACATCATGAAGCCAGGCAGCCAGCTTGACGGCGTTCAGGTTTCGGGCATACGAGCCGAGGCTTTCCACGGAATGCAGCACGTTTTGGACGTGATCGAGCGTATGGTAGAAGCGGCCTGGCCCGGTGTACCGCTGGCAAACGTCCTCGAAGGTCCGGTCGGCCAGGGCTGGGGCCACGGACCAGACGGAGAGAAGGTCATGCCATTGCCGTCGCAGCACGTCATTCATGAGGCATTTTCCTCCGAACTTCTTCCCCGCTCTCGTGTCCATGCCAGGTGTCCTCGCCCGTTCATTCTACTCTGGAAAGGCGGTGCCTCATGGACCAGAAAGACCTCGAAGACCTGCCATTTTTTTCGAGAGGATGAGCAAGCGTCGAAAAGGATTCCCGTCCGAGACGCAGGTGAAGCGTGGTATGCGCATTGTCCACAGCAACAAGGAACTGTCCGAGAAGCTGAGCCGCAACGACCTTTGCCCGTGTGGGTCGGGCAAACGCTTCCGTCGCTGTTGCCTCACGTCCGGCTGCTTTTGATGGCGTGACCCGTCACCACTACTTTCAGAGAAGAATGAACTGCCCTGCCCGGTTCGAGAGAGCCGGGCAGTTTTTTCCCCTTCGGATTCGCTGATGAGGAGCAAGCAACCGCATTGGTTATAATGGCTGCGGAGGTTGCGAGGGCGAAGAACTTTCTCAGGACCGGCAAGAAGATACGCCCGAAAACCGCCATCAAGGGCAAACGCTACCGCTGCGCTCGATGTCGCAAAAGAAGCCCAAAACCTGTGAAAACCCCGCCCCCTGGTACTGTCCCAACTGCCTCAACCAAGACAAATGATGGCGAACCTCAGCGGATACCTTTCGCATGGACGACAGAAAACCACCAACGAGCAACCTTCCCACTCCGACGGATGACATCGACCGGAAGCTGCTTGCCGACATCAAGGAATACGGCTGGCACGTCATCGCTGTTCCAGAGGATGAGGAAGGACCAGCGTTCGCCTATTCCATTGGCCTGTTTCATTCTTTGCAACATGCCGAAGTCATCGTTTTCGGCCTCGACGTTCGGTTGATGCACGAAATGATTAACAGGATCGGTGAGCAGTTCTTATGCGGGACAACGAATCGCACGGAGGACATCAAGATCGTGTCTTTGGGAGCGATGTTCCAGCGTGACCCCAACATCGGGGAACTCGCAGACCTACCGGAAGGCTGGCGAGCGGAACGGCAGGATGTACAGTTGTCGTGGATTCGGTCGAAGAACGACGAGCAGTAAGTCTTGAAAGCAACACCACGAGCTTGACCGCCGCTGCTTCCGTCGATTCGAGAGTGAAGCTATGACTTGGGAAGAAGTCTTCGATTCGTTCCAGTTGGCCCGATGTGGTAGCGACCGGAGTGCGACAGCACAAATCGTCAAGGATGCTCGTCGCTTGTTATCGAAGGCAACTGCGGAGGATTGGAAGCTCCTCGAAGACGCACTGCACGATCAGGAACGCAAATGGCTCGTCGCCGAAGTGTTCTCCAAAACCCCCGTTCCCAAGCGGCTCCTCGACGCCATGTTGCGTGCAGCGGTTTACGAGGTCAATCCGAGCTTCAATCGTTGCTTTGTGGAGCCGTGCATTGCTTCTTACGGCCATCGGGTCGTCAACGAGGCACTGCTTGAATACGTCGAAAAGGGTAGCGATTTCGAGAAGGCCGGAGCCGTCAACGCCTTGTATTGGGGAGGGATGAGACTTCGCTTTGATGATTACAAACGAGGTTTAACAATTAAGAATGCCACTCCCGAATCTCGTGCTGCCTATCTGGAACTGAAGGACGTTTGGCTGCGCAAACGCTGCCTGTTTCTTCGGGAATTCGTGACGAACGAGAACGTCGATGTCCGCAGGAGTATTATTCCGAGCCTGACGCTGGAAGAAGCGGCCTATCCCGACGCCCTCAAGCCTCTGGTAGCACAGGCCATCGAGATTGCCCGTAATCACGAAGACGATTACATCAGTCAAGGAGGCTTTCGGCAAGGCGCAAAGCCATGCGAATTGGCCCGCCGATCTGGTCCCCAGCAGCCAACCCGATCCGCACGCCCCGACACCGATCTATTGCGGTCGTCTCGTTCATCACCCATGCTCCCGGTCCGCTCGACCTTGCTCCGGCGTCGTGGGTTTTCAGGAGGCCGATCCGTAAAATGATGGCCGATGCGCCGGTTTCAGGAGCAGCACCGATGACTGTACCTTACACGCTCTTCAGCGATCTGGCGAAGAAAGTCCAGCCGCCGGACAAGGGTATTCTGAGCCGCACACCGTTCAACGACGGCCGGCTTCACCGCCCCTGATCGAAAGGGATGTACATGAACGCTGTCGAATTGCTCCAGCGCCTTCACCAGCACCGTGCCTGGGTCAACGGCAACTTGCTGACCGCCGCCGCAAACCTCAGCGACGAGCAATTGCGGTCGCCGTTCCCAATCGGCCAGGGTTCCGTTTGGAAGTCGCTGCTCCATCTCTACGCCGCCGAGTACGTCTGGCTCGAAGCCCTGCTTGGGAACGAGGGGTTCCTCGTGCCAGGCGACCTGCCTGGCCAAATACCAGGCAATCAGCAAGGCGAGGGTGGTATCACCGGCCTAAACGACTTGCGACAGAAGTGGTCCGCCTTAGAACAAGGATGGATCGGCTACCTTGCCTCCCTGACGCCCGCAGCGCTAGAAGAAGTCGTGTACAGGAAATCCAGTTCGGGCCAGCGCTTCGGCACTCGTCGAAGCGATGTCCTCCTGCACGTCTGCACCCACGCCCACTACACGGCGGCGCAGGTCATCAATATGCTCCGGCAGGTTGGTGTGGAGAAACTGCCGGAGACGATGCTGATTTCCCTTGCCCGGCATGAAGCGATGTGAAGATGGGCGGAGCCTGAATCGGCCTGACCGTGGGAGATGAGGGCACCCTCGTTGCGAGCAAGAAGGTCGAGTAACCGGAGGACGACTGGCCGGACTGAAAACGAGGAGCGTAATCATGAAGATGCCCAAGAACCTGGGGATGCTGCTGTTGGCCATCTGGCTGATCCTGTTCGGCCTCTTGACGGCACCGTTTCTCAACTTCAGCTTCTACCACAGCAGCGACCCCCTGGCGATCCTGGGGATCGCAACGGGCGTGCTGCTCTTGCTCCAGCGATAGGCGGACTGTTCGTTTGGGGCGGCTATCACCGAGGTTCAACCTGGCTCATCGGATGGCACAAACCAATGGTCTGCCGGGAGCCTGGACCGCAGGTGAAGGGGTGCTGGGTGGTGGATTCATTTGCTGGGCAAGGAACGACGCCGTGAACCACGTCCTTGTCCTGAAACGTCTGCTCTTGCTCTTTTGGGCCGTCTGGTTGAGCGTTGTTTTTCTCAGCAACTTGGCCGATGCTGGAAAAGCTCTCGGCTTGCTTGGCGAATCGTGGGCTTTCGCATCCGGTAACTGGAAGCTCCTCCAAGAAACGACGGCACGGTACAGAATCCCTGCTGCCGTAAACGTCATCTTGTTCTCAGGCGTCCTCCTCTGGGAAGGAGTCGCCGCCGTGCTGTTTTGGCGGGCAGGCTGGAGCTTTCGAGGCAGAAGTTCGGCACGCAAGTCCGTCTACGTGGCCTTTACAATCTCTCTGCTTTTGTGGGGTGCCTTCCTTATCGCCGATGAGGTTTTTATCGCCTATACTCTGGAAAGCACTCATCTACGGCTATTTGTAGCTTATCTGGTGACGCTGTTGGCTGTTGACCTGTTGCCGGAAGGATGAAATTCGACCGCCCGATGAGGTAGGATCAACGTGAATGCCATCGAATCCACCAGGCTGTACCGTTCCCTCGCTGAGGGCAGGACAGACGTGGAAATCTGGGACGATGACTACTCGGAAGACGGGTGGGCTTACTTCTCCATCGTGGCGTTCAACCAGGAAACGGCCCGAAAGCTGGCGTATGTTCGAGTGCAGGGTGGGTGTATCCAGAAACGCACCTACGACGAGAACGGCGATGACCAGTGGGTTGACGCCGACTGATGAGGAGAAACCACGGTGAATTCTGAAGTAGTTGCTCTGCTGGAGCGCCTGTCGGGAAAGAAGACCCGGCCTTATTCCACGTTCGATTTTGGGCGGACAAAGGATTCGAGTTGCCTTTCCGTCGTGGTCCCCGAAGACCGGGCCAGAGCCAGAAAATCGGTAGCGGAGCGGGCCGAGTGCCTCGAAGCTGCGGAGCAGGTCTTCCCAGCGGGCGATGTCCAGTTCCGCCGCACGCTCGCCGGGGAAGGCCCGGATGACCTCGACCTCCGGCACGCCGTACTCACGGGCCAGTTGCAACGTCATCTTCCGGGGGTGCTGCTGGACCGCTACCCGTAGGCGCTCGGCGACCGCCTCGACGCCCCCAGCGCCCGGTTGCTGCCCGCTCGTGCTGTCCATCCCTCGCCTCCGTCCTTCTTCAACCACTCGTTCGTGTTGGTTGTGCTTGCGCCAGTAACTCTTGAAGCTCCATAAGCTCCACTGGTTTGACCATGTGGTGAGCGAAACCAGCCGCCTGAGAGCGACGGCGATCCTCCTCCTGGCCCCAGCCGGTCATGGCCACCAAGACCGTGCGCCGCAGATCGGATTGCGAACGCATCTGCCGGGCCAGTTCGTAGCCGTCCATGCCGGGCAAGCTGATGTCGAGCAGGGCGACCTCTGGTCGCTGCGTTTCCGCCGCCCGCAGCGCAGTGGGGCCGTCATGAGCAACCACTACCTCATGCCCCCAGAGCCGCAGCAGCATCGCCAGACTTTCGGCGGCGTCCACACTATCGTCTACGAGCAGCACTCGCAGCGCACGCTCGGTAGCCGACTCTTCCTTCGGGGCAGCCTCGACACTTTCCGAGGCAGCCTCCGCCGCCAGGGGCCAGTGGACGACGAACTCGCTGCCCTGACCGGGGCCGGCACTGTGGGCCTCCACCGTGCCTCCGTGCATCTCGGTCAGGCTCTTGACCAGGGATAGCCCGATCCCCAGGCCACCCCCGACACGCTCCTCGGCACGCTCGACTTGGGAGAACAGGCCGAAAATGCGGGACAACATCTCCGGCGGAATGCCGATGCCCGTGTCCCGGACACGAACGATGACCTCGTTCCCTTCCATTGCGGCTATCAACCAGATGTGCCCGCCTTCTGGCGTGTAGCGGACGGCATTGTTCAGCAGGTTCGTCAGCACTTGCTCCAGCCGGGTTGGGTCGGCCAGCAGAAGTATGGGGTCGTCTGGAAGTGAGACGGTCAGTTGGTGCCGACGGCCCTCGGCCAGCGGGCGGCTGGCGTCGGCGGCACGCCAGGCAACTTCCCGGAAGTCCACTCGTTCCTTACGCAGTTGCATCTTGCCACGGGCGATTCGGGACAAGTCGAGCAGGTCGTCCACCAGCCGGCCAAGCTGCTGCACCTGCCTGCCCACCATCTCCCCCGTGCGTTCCACCAGGGGTTGATCCAGGCCGGGCTGTTGCAACAGGTGGGCGGCATTCCGCAGCGGAGCCAGGGGGTTGCGCAGCTCGTGGGCCAGCATCGCCAGGAACTCGTCCTTGCGCCGATCCGCCTCGGTCAAGCGCTCGTTGAGCCGCTCCAGGTGAGCGTTCTTGCGGGCCAGTTCCCGCTGGAGGGTCAACAATTCGTTGTTCAGGCGGCTCATCTCTTCGTAGACGGCGGCTTCCCCTTGGGGCGGACGGACCTCCTGCGGTATCCCACTACCGGCTAACATTGTGGCGGGCGAAAGCGTCCTACCCTTACGCTCCCCCGGCTCTGGCATGTTCAGAAGTCGAGCGGCTAGGTCCAGGGCAGCGCCTGCATCGAGGGCATGTCCGTCTGCGCCTACACCCCTCCACAATTCGGTGTCCACGTTGAACGGGTATCCGCCCACCATGACCTTGATGCCCTGCCCGGACTCCGAGGAGCGGACCTGAGCGATCAACCGCTCGACGCCCGGCAGGTGGAAGGCCATCGTGACCGAGACGAGGAGGAGGTTCGGGCGATGCTGTTCGACAGCCTGGACAACATCGCTGGCGGGCAGATTGGCCCCCAAGTAGAGCGTGTCCCAACCGTCCGCCTCGAAAAGATCGGCGACGATGCGCAATCCGACCTCGTGCAATTCACCGCCCACCGACGCTGCCACCATCTTGCGGCCCTTCCGGGGCAGGGCTGCCAGGTAGGGATACAGTTGCGACATGGCGAGTTGGGTCGCTGCCGTGCAATAATGTTCCTGGGCTACCGTGATCTGCCGCAATTGCCACAGCCGCCCGACCTCCCTTTGGCAGCGCTGGAAGACTTGCAAGTAGAGGTCTGTCACCGCAACCCCCGACCGTACTGCATCGAGGATCATCCTGCTGGCCTCGTATCGTTCAGTTCGCAAGAGGGTTTGGAGGAATCTTCTCGCCAGCCCGCTGAGGGCGTCCTCTCCTTCGAGGAACGAGGGCAAGGTGGTCGGCGCTTCGGGCAGTATCCGCAGAGCGGCATCGACGTAGGAGGTCACGGCCTGACGCACGCTGTCCGGCAGTTTCTCGTTCAGGACATCCCGCAGGCAGGCGAGATTGCACTCCACGTCCTCTTGCTTGACGCCGAACGCCGCCAGGACCGTCTTGGCCCAAGCAATGTAGTCGCAAAAGAGGGCCGAGCTAGAGTACGTCACCGCCGCAGCGAGGTAGGCAAGGTGGTACTCCGTATCCTGGGCACACTTGGCCTTCCCGCTCTCGCCGTAGCGCTCCCTCAGTCCCGGCTGAAGGTCGTACTGCCGGGCGACGATGGCTTCCGCCAGTGCCCGACGCTGGCCTTCGATGATTTGACCTGCTTGTCGGTTAAGGTCCAGCATGGCAATCGCAATGGTTTGCTCACACAGGCAACGTCAAAGGGCGGAAAACAGCTTTGGAAGTTCTACCATCGTTGTAGACTTCACCTGCGAAGGAGGGCGGAACACGAACTGCTCCCGACTGTACCCGGAAAAAGGGGTTGTTGCGGTCGAAGCTCGGTCTAATAGGTCATTTTAGGGAAGGATCAAGTTCGAGCCAGGACCGTCGGGCGAGCCGGCTGGAACTATCATCCGCTTCGAGGTTCCGGCACCGCAATGAATGCTTCGCCGGCCCTCGCCTTGATCGGCTCTCGTAGGTCCACCCAGCCGCCTTCGCCCACGGTGGCCGTCGCCAGCAGGCCCAGCCGCTCTTGCGTACCGAGGTCGATCTGGAAGACCGTCACTCGCCGTCCGGCCTCAACGCCCTCCAAGTGGAAGCGGGGGATGATCCGGTCCTCGACGAACCGGAAGGTGAAGTGCGGTTCTTCGTAGAGCGGTCGCATACTATTCCCTTTCTGCCCACACTCGCACGTCTCCGTCCTCGTCAATCTCGACATGGATGAGGTTCGGACAGCAGCAGACCGGGCAATCCTCGACGTACTCCTGGCTCGTCCCTGCCGACAAGTCGATGGGCACGACGATCTCTTCGCCGCAAGAATCGCAGGTGTAGCTGCCCTCGTCTTTCATGGTCTGGCCCTGCCCGACTTTCGCAGTTCACCGTGCCGGAAACAATCGACCAGATGATCGTTCACCATCCCCACGGCTTGCATGAAGGCATAGCAGATCGTGCTGCCCACGAACGTGAAGCCTCGCCGCTTCAAGTCCTTGCTCATGGCGTCTGATTCCGGGGTCTTCGCCGGGACTTCCTTGATCGACCGCCAAGTGTTTTGCTTCGGCTCGTGGCCGACGAACTCCCAAATGTACTCGTCAAACGTGCCGATGGCGTCCTGTACCGCCAGGAACGCCTTGGCATTCTGGACAGCAGCCTCGATCTTCAGCCGATTGCGGATGATCCCGGCGTCTGCCAGCAAGCCCTTGCACTTCTTCTGACCGTACCTGGCAACCACGGCGGGATCGAAGTTGTCGAAGGCCCGCCGGTAGTTCTCTCGTTTCTTCAGGATCGTTTCCCAACTCAGTCCCGCTTGCGCCCTTCCAGGATCAAGAACTCAAACAGGAGTCGGTCGTCGTGGACGGGCACGCCCCATTCGCTGTCGTGGTACTGGACGTACAGTTCCGTCTTGGCCCACGGGCACCTGGTCTGCTCTTGGTGACTCATTCCTTCATTTCCTCGGTCTTTTCATTCTTCTGATAGCCTTCACACCGGACCACAGGCTGGGGTGGATACTTCGGGTAATTCGAGTCGGTTTGTGCCAATTGGCAGAGCAAGAAGCGTGATCCCTTCGGCGTCACGATCTCACGCATCAAGGAGCAGGTCTCGCAAAGGCTTCGGGGTATCACGGGGCACCTTGCGCCGATTACTTCACAATCTCGATCTGGCTAGGGTCATCCACTTCGATGTAGGGCCGGTCCTCTCTGCGGATCACTACCCCACGAACTCGGATGGTCTTGCCCTTGTAGTAGGCGGTCGGATCGTCCAATCCCGCCTTGGTGAATTTCGCCCTTCCATTCTCGGTGACAACCACACCCAGGTTTTTTGGATCACGATGGTTCGCCTCGGAATCCAAGAAGACTTGCCGGGAGCCGGTGCAGCACTTCGTTCGCTGAACGACCATTTCAACTGTGACCGACTCATTGAGCCGGTTGATGGCTTCGACGGGGGACAGGTTCATGCCAAACTCCTCCAAGACTTCGGGTTGCTGCCGTTGTTCGACATACAGATAAAATACTCGAAACTTGAAGACCAGGCTGGCCGGAGATTGCCGATGGCCTTCGACGACAACCTATGGCGGATTTCAGGTCAGCCGCTTACCCATACTGATCCTCTCTTCGACGGCGTAGCCCAGCTTTTCATAGAAGGACACCACAGCCTGGTTCGAGGCCCGCACTTGAAGATTGATCTTCGTGCAACCGATCTGCTGAAGCCTGTTCTCAGCCCCTTTCATCATGGCTCGACCGATGCCTCGTTGCCGACAATCGGGAGACACTGCGACCAGATGTACCCAACCTCGGTGGCCGTCAAACCCTGCCATCACGGTGGCGATGACCCGGCCCTCCAACTCACCGACGAGAAATAACTCTCGTTGGCAGCCGAGCTTGCGCTGAATGTCCACCCTCGGCTCATTCCACGGCGGATTGTTGGGAAAGACTTCCCGCCAGAGGCAGATCACCCCTGCTTCGCCGGACTCTTCATAAGGTCGGATGGTGAGCTTGCCGTCTCCCATCTGCAAAACTCCTCAGCAACCGGGAAATCGCCCAAGATTCTCCTTAACCGTCTCCCCTTCTTCCTTCATCCCGAAATCTGACCGAAAGGGTGGACAGTCCTGTGATTGGGCAACACGGGGCGGTTCTCCCGGTCTTTCATTTTGGTACGGCCACGAACGCCTCCCCAGCCTTCACGATGATCGGCTCCATCAAGTCTACCCATCCGTCTTCGCCAACGGTCGCCGTCGCCAACAGACACAAGCGCTCGCCAGTGCCGGGATCGATCCTGAACACCGACACCTGCTGCCCGGCCTCGATGCCCTCCAGGTGGAACCGAGGGATGATGCGGTCGTCCGCAAAGCGGAAGGTGAAGCAAGGGTCTTCGTAGAGCGGCAGCATTTCAACCACGTCCATCAGGCAAGGTCTACGGCGGACAGATGGATTTCGGGGACATAGCCAGCCCGAATCGTCTCCACGGTCGATTTCGGCGTCAGCACTCGCACGGTTTCACCCTTCGGTCGCCGCCGTCGCTCGCCGTAGCCTCCCGGCGACCAAGCCAGCAAGGATTCGCTCCGCACCAGGTAGGCCCGCTCTCCCAACTCCGCTTTGGTCACGAATACTCCGTCAGGCAATCCATCCAGCGCCGCCGTAAAGGAGCGTTTCGAGCGGTCGGCTGTGAGCCTCTCGGCGTGCAGGCGTTCGTCGATCAGCGTGGCGCTGGGCCTCGCCGACATGCAGTCAGCCGGATACGCCGTCGCCCAGGCGTTGCAGAAGTCGAGGAAGCGTGCGTGCCGACATTCGGCACAGGGGCGGTGGCCTGCTGCCAGGGCCGTCGCTTCGTCGAGGAAGAACAATTCGGTGTAGCGGCCCGGCGTCATCACCGTCCGCTTGCGGCCCCGGAACTCCAGCACGCACACGATCCACCGCTTCAACTGCCAGACCCGCCTGATGCGCCCTTCGGCGTCGTGGAGGACGCCCCGGTTGCCCAGGAACGTCCCCCGCTCCGACACGGCAACGATCTCGCCGAACGGGGTGACACGGTTCTGCCTCGGCATCTTCAACCCCCGACCCGCTTGACCCGGTAGCCCATACCTTCCAGCACGGCAGCCAGCCGGTCACGCTGGTCGCCCTGAATCTCGATCACGCCATCCTTGACCGTCCCACCCGTGCCACAGCGATTCTTGAGCCGTGCGGCGAGTTCGAGCAGGCCGGCTTCATCGAGCGGGACATCGGATACGGTCGTCACGCCCTTGCCACGCCTGCCTTTGGTTTCCCGCCCCAGGCGCACCACGGGGCGCTTTTCTTGGGCATTTCCTGCTTCGCCACGACAGGCTCGACGGCCGTTTCGGGAGGCGGCGCTACCCGCTTTCTGCCTCCACCGATTAGACGGGCGACGAGGCTCATGACCTCCTGCTCGATCAGGCCCATCACTTCCGGGGCGTCGTCAACGTGCCAGAACTCGACCTTCTCGGTCCAGGCCGGGAATCGCTCTTGCAGCAGGGGCAGGTGTTCGGCCTCTTTCAGAGCGATGATCCAGTGTGCCGCCTCGATGTCTTCGACCGTTACCTGGATCGGGAAGCGGCCAAACTCAGCGACGGCACGCAGCCCACGAGCCTCCAGAGCCTTGATCGCCGACGCCGCCATCGGGCCGACGTTGTTGACTCCTCGTTCTAGGGCGAGTCCCCTCGAAGACGCCCGCCACGGTAGGCTCATCTTGCTGGCCACCGAGTTGAACAGGACTTCGGCAAAACGGCTGCGATAGTAATTGCCGGTGCAGAGGAACAGGACCGTCTTCTCGCTACGCTTCGCCATCGAACCCCTCGGTCAAATGCGGTCGAGATGAGCGACTGTCCGCTCGTTCTGCACGTTGCCAGTGTTCAGGGTCGAGGCTGGCTCGAACAAGAGGACGTGCGCCTCCTCCTCGGCAACGGGCCGATGTTCAACGCCACGGGGCACGATCAGGAATTCACCCTCTTCGAGCCAAACGTGCCGATCCCGAAACTCCATGCGAAACCGGCCTTTGACGACCAGGAACAGTTCGTCCTCGTGGTCGTGGTGGTGCCAGACGAACGGCCCCCGGAACTTCACCAGCTTCACCTGCTGGCCGTTCAACTCGCCGACGATCTTCGGTTCCCAATGGTCGCTGAACTGCGCCAGCTTCTCGCTGAGGTTCACCTTGTCCATGACCGGCTCCGGTTTTCTGGTACGTCTCGTTCATCGTGCCCGTGAGGATAGAATAGTCACCGCCTAACCGTCTGGAGAGCCATCATGATCCCCGACCGCAGCACCTTCGAGAGCGCCTACGCCGGCCAAGCGCCTTGGGACATCGGCAAGCCGCAGAAACCCTTCATCGACGAAGCCGACCGGATCACCGGGTCGATCCTCGACGCTGGTTGCGGCACCGGCGACACGGCTCTCTTCCTCGCCGGGCGAGGGTGCAAGGTCACGGGCATTGACTTTCTCGACGTGCCGATCCAAAGAGCGAAGAAGAAGGCTGCGGAGCGAGGCGCACAGGCGACCTTCCTCGTCAAAGACGCCCTGACGCTGAAGGACTGGAGCGAGCGGTTCGACAACGTAATCGACAGCGGCCTCTTCCACGTCTTCTACGACCAGGACCGCCGCCGTTACGTCGAAGGGCTGGCGACCGTCCTGAAGCCGGGCGGTCAGCTCTTCCTGATGTGTTTCTGCGATGAGGAGCCGGGGACGCAGGGACCGAGGCGGGTGTCGAAGAAGGAACTGCACGATGCCTTCGCCGAGGGTTGGATCATCGAGTCCATCGAGCCGACCAGGGCCGAGGTCCGGCCCGACCTGAAGGACTTGTCGTTCTCCGAGGGTGGTCCGAAAGCCTGGTTTGTCGTGGTGCGAAGATCGGGATGAATTTGGCTGGCGTGTTCTCTCTTCGTCCGCATCGACTAGGCCAAAGGAGGCAACGCCTGCTCCTTTTCCGCACGCCCAATTGCGTGCGATTTTCATTCTCTTTCCTCCTCGATCACTGCCGCCAACGTCTCCCGGTCCTGCAAACCCGTCAAGACATGACTGCCGATCACGAACATTGGCATTCCGGTTACGCCGGCCTCCTCGTAGGCGTGTCGGAGCGCCTGCTGATGGGCCGCTCGATATTTCCGGTTGCACAGAGCTTGCTCGAACTCCCTCTCGTCCAGGCCGACCTCGCCCGCCTGCTTCGTCGGTACGTCGATGCTGCCGATGTCCTGTCCTTCAACAAAGAACGCCTGCAAGACTCGGTGGTTGTAGTCATTGCCCTTGCCGTGTTCCTTGGCGTACTGGTAGCCCTCGAAGGCCAGGTGCGTGTGCGGCTGGGGCGACACCTTGGGCAGCGTGATCGGGACGCCCATCCTGCGGGCGATGGGGTACACCGGCTGCTGCCACGCCCGCTGGAGATAATCGCCTTCGGGCCGCAACGTCGGCTGCGGTTCGTGCCGAAGCTCGAACGGCATCCACTCGACCTCGACATCCTTCCCCCGTATGGCTTACGGTAGCATCGGGCGGGCAAGATGGCACCGTGAGGATTTGGGATGTGGTCACTGGCAAGCAGCGGGCGAAGTTAGCGAGCCTTTTCCACTGGTTTACGGTCGTTCCATCCGTGGCGTATTCGCCCGATGGAAAGAGAATCGCAGCCGGGTATGGGGGCTGCGTAAAACTGTGGGACGTGGCTTCTGGTCGGTCCAAGACAGTTGCCCGTCAGGACACCAGCGTTACATCCGTCGCTTTCACCAGAGACGGGAAATGGCTCGCCACAGGCAACCTCGAAAGCGAAGTCTGGGTGTGGGAAATAGCGACAGGCCGAGAATGTTTCACTTGGAAACATGGAGGTCCAGTCAATTCTGTGGCGTTTTCGCCGGATGGAACGCTGCTGGCATCGGGTTCGGATGAGAATACCGTGAAGCTGTGGAGCTTGAAGAAACGAAAAAGTGAGTAGCCTCTCGCCTCCAGGAGTCTCCGAATGCCCTTCGTAAAATGCAGCGTCAATGGTTGCAACCGCAAGCTCCAGCCGATCTTGAAGGTGGACCCGAGAGATCGGGAGACCTGGCTCTACCGAGAGTGTGACGTATGCCTCAAGCCCGCTTGTGAGGAGCATTCGGCGGAGGAAGGGGGCAAGATTATCTGTGACATCTGCCGCAGAGAGGCCGAAGCTCAACGACAGCGAGTGGGTCTTATCGACCTCGGTTTCCGGTTGCCTGCCGAACCGGAATAATCCGATGATTACGTCTTCGGTCAAGACAGGAACGGCTCCGACAATCACCGGAAGGAAACCAGGCTGAGACACATCGGATGAGTTATCCTTTGCCTTTCTTGATCTTTTTGAGGGCTGACCCTTTGTGGATGGCCAGGTGGTCGGTCTTGTCGCTCTTGATGATGTACTGCGGCTCGTCCTTGGAGGCGTGCCGCTTGTAGCCCTTGAAGACGATCTCCCTGGTCACTTTCTTCTGGATCGTTCCTCGGACCCGCCCTGCTTCCGAGTTCCACTCTACATGATCGCCACGCTTGAAGTCGGTTGCCATCGTTCGGACCTCCTGAAAATGTCCTCCTCTCAAGAGAAGCAAAACGAGTGCCAGGGTTGATGCCGCAGGGCCGCTCAGACGACGGAACATGCCACGCAGCCTTCGACACGCAGCGCCGCCCGTCGTATCGCTTCAACTGCTTCCATCAGGATCAAAACACGGCTCAGGCATCGGACATCGGCCTTTCATTTCCTGCGCTTCCCATCATTGCCCTGAAAGCATAAGGCTGTGGCTGTGATGCAAATGAAACACCCCTGACTGTAAGCGATGGCAATTGGGCAGTCGCCGAACGGAGGGAACAATTCATGAGTACCAAGATTTGTAACAACTGCGGCATGGAAATCCCCATTTCGGCAAGTATTTGCCCCTACTGTCGTCTTGACCCCTGCATAATTGGCGGGCAGCCTAATTCGTCAGGGCCGACCGACGGAGCATTAACGGCTATGGTCTGGGGCGCAATCATGTGCCCTGTTCTGCCTGGGGTCGGTGGCACCCTCGTTGGCCTGGGCATCCTCGGTAAAATCTTGGAGAGATAGGAATGAAAGACTCCCTCAAGCGCAACAAGAAGCGAATGAGGGCGCTTGCGGAGGAACTGGAGCGTCTGCAAGTGAGGCAGTTGCTCGCTCTCCTATCGCCTGCAATAATGGAGATGTCTCAGCTTCATCCAGAAGGGCCAAGGGGCAGCTTCCCCCGATGACGCCCGCCAACCGACCGCAAGGCACGGTGGTTTGGAAGCGGCGGCGAAAGCCGTGACGATGAAGGCGGTTGGGTGCCGCCTTCGCTCTGGTGGCCCTGAATCGCAAAGAGAATTGCATGTCCACCAATCTTTCTCGCTACTTCCAGCAGACACGCCCTGGATCAAGATTGGCGGGAGGGGGCCAGCGTTCAGGTTTGGCGACGACCTGGCATCAGTGCGGAGGGTGAACTGGCCGAAGAAGCCGAAGTAGGAAGCTCGCCGGAAGAGCTATCAGACCATATCCCGGCCCCGGTGGAACAACGCATTTCGATCTTGCCGGGATTTGGGGACACACTATGGCTCTTTCCCAAAAACTGTCCCTTTTGTCCCCACGGGCCACAAGACGTAAGAGACGGTCGGGACGTTATCGCTCACGTTCTTGGTTTTGCTGCGCTTCCTGATGATCCTTCCGTCCCGTAGCTCGTCGTGGCGAAGAAGGGCCATATCCACGTCAAGAGTGCCCGTGTTCAAGGCCAGTAAGGCGTACAACCGCAACCGCTCCGTCAAACCGTTAAGCGTACCCCGCACTTGATCGAGCGGATAAACCTTGACCGCAACCGCATGACCGTCAAAGGTGAACTGTCGCCCGTCAAGTTGTCGTGGCAATTCAATCAACCCTTCGCCCCACAAGAACCGAACAAACCTCTTGGCGATGTTCCACGCTTCTTTCTGCGAGTGAACCGCCCGCTTGCCGTTGCGCAACCACGCATAGAAGTCCGTCATGGTGCGTTGCGAGATGGTTGCCACGTCCACTTGCTCGCCCAGCTGCGGGAAGGTTTGCATTTTGGCTAGGGCGTGTGGACAATAGCTGGGAGATTTCGGGTGGATAGGTTACTGCAACAGCACGGTGATCGCCGCCACTTGGATGAACGCCAAGAAGTTCCGCGCCGTCTTTTCGTAGCGCGTGGCAACGCGGCGAAACTGCTTGATGCGGTTGAGGAACCGCTCCACCAGATTTCTCTCCTTGTACAAGTGGCGATCAAACTCCCGTTGATCCCTCAGGTTGCTTCGCGGCGGAATCACGGCTTCCGCTCCACGGCCCTTGAGGTAATCGACCAACTTCTTACTATCGAAGCCTTTGTCCCCGATCACCGCATCGAAGTCGTACACGTCCAGAAGAGCTTCCGCGCGGGGGACAGGCCTCCGCCCGCGTATGTGAAACCGTAAGGAAATCATCGTCAGCTTTACGGTCGTCCAGGCCACCGACTACGACGCAGCCGTGGCCATCGCCCGCGCGTGTCCGCCCGGCCATGTGATCGAGATCCGCGAACTGGCCGGCTACGCCTGAGCGAACCGCGCTTCAGAAGCATCTAACGAAAAGGGAACGAAGCATGGCCAAGAGTATCCGAAGCGCCAAGAGTACCACCAAGAAAACCGCGAAAAAGTCGGCCGCGCGCCCCGGCCGCGCGCGGACAAGGCGGACGGCGAAAGCGCCGTGCTCGCGACGATCGCCGCGATGCCGGGACGGGATCGCGCGCTTGGCGAGCGGCTCCATGCGATCGTCAAAGCCAGCGCCAGCCCTCACGCCGAGACTCTGGTATGGGATGCCCGCGTATGCCAAGGACGGCAAGATCGTCTGCTTCTTCCAAAGTGCGCAGAAATTCAAAACGAGATACGCGACGTTCGGCTTCATGCACCAGGCGAACCTCGACGACGGCGCCATGTGGCCGACCGCCTTCGCGCTGATCGAGTTGACCGCCGCCGAAGAAGCAAGGATCGCCGCGCTGGTGAAGAAAGCGGTGAGCTGAGGACTCGCCGCCCGTCCCACCCGGAAGCCAAAGCGGCGGACAACGGCGTCAAGCATATAATCACGTATGGCGATAACAAAAGGGCTGGAACGTCGAGGGAGAGCATGGGAGCAATTCACATAACGGTATCGCTGCGTGCCAGCCAAAAAAGCCGCAAGAAGTATGAGGCCGATTTCCTTGTTGACATAGGGGCAACGGATTCCCTGGCACCTGCGTCAAAACTCAAACGGGCTGGAATTGGCCGCAGTGGCCGCATGAGCTATGAGTTGGCCGATGGTTCAACCGTGGAATACGATTTCGGTCTGGCGGTAATCGAATTCATGGGGGAGTTGACGGCGGGGCGCATTGTCTTTGGGCCGGACGATTGGGAACCCCTACTGGGTGTGACGGCTCTGGAATCGGTGGGCATCACCGTCGATCCCGCGAATCGCCAACTCAAACGCTTGCCGGCCATACCGCTCAAGTAAGGGCTGCATCCCTGCCGTAAATGCGGGAACCGTGGAGTTGAAATGAGGAGACGTCCGCACCAGCAAGACGAAAACTATGGAGTTCCCGCCAGAGCACTATTTCCAGACGGCGACGCAGCGCATGCGGCAAGCCCAGCACCTCTATGAAGAAGGGGCCAGCTTCGCGCTCGCCATCTATGTCGGGGGGCTGGCCATCGAGTGCTTGCTCCGAGCCTACAAGGGCCGTCGTGATCCAACCTTTGACGAAAGGCATGATCTGGCGCGTCTATTCAAAGCCAGCGGAATGCTCGACATCGACCACGACAAGCTGCGGGCCAAGCACTGGACGGACGAGCAGATCGAGAACCACCTGGCAGCCCTGCGAGTCGGCGCGAACATTATCTTTCAGATGTGGTCCAATACGTATCGGTTCGCGTCCGAAGAGCGCCTACGGTCCCACTTGAAGAAAAGCACCGGATACCGGAAGATTAAAGGCGACTACCTGAAGGAGCAGGCCCGGCAGTTTCTGAATGCCGCCCAAAGCTTCCTGAATAAGGGGGTCGTACAATGGCAAGCGTGAAGAGTCTGCTCCAGCGCAAACTGGAGAAAATACTGGCCCAAAAGTTTCCCCCTCCGGCGACCATAAGGTTGGAAGACCACGATGGCATCATCGGCGTCATCACATCGGCTAAATTTGTTGGCATGGAAACCATCGACCGCCAAGCCCTGATCGGTGACATTTTGGCGACGCACCTGAAGCCGGAAGAACGGCGGCGTGTGCAACTCATCGTCGCCGTGACGCCGGATGAAGGGACTGGATACCTGGCCGGCCCAGAATGAGATTTGCTAATCGCGCAGGATGCTCCAGGCCGCTGCCGCTGCTGACCGGCCGGATGGACGAGTTCATCGCGCTGCTCGGCAGGGCGAGCTACCCGAGCCGCCGGTTCGGCCGATGCCCATGAAACGGGAGGCTTCCCATGACATCCGATCCCGCGCCGCGATCCGCCACTTCTCACCAGCTGGGGGTGTTGGCGATGCGCTTCCGCCGGACATGCGATGAGGCGCTTCGCCGCGCCATCGCCGCTGAATACGCCCGAGAGGTCCAGCGCCAGATAGAAACGGGGAGCTGGGCCGAGGCGCCTGCCTTCGAGGATCAGTTGCCCGATGAGTGGATGCCCGAGGCATTCTTCGCGTATTGGTGCCCGGACTCACCGCCCTGACCCGCTGCGAAGAAGGGGAAAAGAGTGCCATGCGGGAATTGGACAATCAGTGGGTGGCAGACACCACCGTGGAACTAAAATGAGGAGACACCAGCGAGACAAGCTAGCTCGCTACATCACTACGACCGCACTCGCCTCGGCTTTGCCAGCGTTTGGACGGACAGTGATCTCGACTCGTTGGCCAAGGGCGGTCAGGAACCGAAAGAGCCGGTCAATGCTGTAGCCTTCGACCCGGCCACGTACCAAGGCGGAAACCTTCGGCTGGTCGAGCCCGAGAAGCTTCGCGGCCTTTGTCTGGGTGAGCTTTCGCTCCTTGATGAGTTCGCGGATGCGTTGAACGAGTTCGGCCTTGGCGAGCACGAGATCAGGATTGGAGAATCCGAGGTCGGCAAACACGTTTCCGCTCCCCCGCTCGACGCACACGGGTTGCTCAGTGGTACCCTTGGTCTTCCCTCTTTTCTGTCTCTGACCATTCCGCATGGTGCTTCTCGGCCTCCTTCAATCGTGCCTTGACCTTCTCGATCTCTTCCGTCGGCGTCTTGCGGCCGCTTTTCGACTTCTTCTGAAAAGCATGCAGCACGTAGACTACGCCGGCGAACTTGACCGTGTAGACTGCCCGGTACGTGTTGCCGTCGTCGTCCTCGACCACCTCCAGGACGCCGGCCCCGTGAAAGCCCTTTAGCGGCTTGGCATCGGGGTGTTTGCCCCCCATCTGGGCGTCAAACAAGGCTTGCCCGAAAGTCTGCCGGACGCCCTTCGGGAACTTCTTCAAGTCCTTCCTGCTCGACGCTATCCAGAAGACCGGCTTCGGGCGGCGTTGTTCGGTATCGTTATTCGTCACCATTTCCATTATGCCTTATTTAGCATACCTCCGCAATCGCAGCTTGGACATCCGGATTTTCGTGCCGATGCTCCCCCTGCGACATTTACTCGTCCCCCTCGTCCTCATCGGTCTGTACCAGTCGAAGGCTTTTTCGGGTTCGCCTGGCGGCATCGGCCTTGCGGCGCTTCTCCCGCGCCTTGAGGGCTTCCACGGCGTAGGGGGTTGCCTCCTTAATGAGCCCGGCGAAGTCGTAGGCATTGGCCTGCTGGCCCTTGTGCTTGCCACTGAAGCGGTAGACTCGTTTGATAAGCCCATCCCTCTCCATCGCGGCGATCCGTCGCTGCACCGTGCTCTCGCTTACGCCCATGCACTCCGCAATCGCCTTCTTGCTGGGGAAAGGAAGCCGATCCTTTTCCCACCAGTATTTGGCCAGATGGAGCAGGATGTTCACATCGGTAGGGTCGAGACCAAGGGCCTGTTGCCGATCGAGGATAACCGATGGTAGCACGGTCCATCCGGCGTCCATGAGCGCCTTGGTCCATTTCCGCTCGTTCACCTTGAGCTGCCGCTCGTTTTGCTTCTCCGCAGCACTTCCCATGACCGATTTCTCCCGCAAAATCCCTGTAGTTTTCCAAGGCCCGCACCTCTAGAATACCGGCACTGAACGCCATTCCAATAGCTTATGGGGATGCAGTGATGCTCAGGGCGGGTGCGCATTCGTGCATATCCGCCCTGTTCGCAAGCGACTAGGTCCCGGGTTCACGAGTACTCAGCGAAATAGACAGGAAAAGATATAAGATAGAACCCTGTGTCAGAGGACGCAGGGTCTCAAGCACCAGAAGATGAATTCCTCCTGTGCATAGCTGCTCAGGGGGTCAGCGAAAAAAAGAGAAAAAAGTTGGCGACCGCCGTGGATCGATGAAACGGTCCCCCCGATGGCCAGGACAAAGTACGACGCAGCGCTGGCGGTCGCCCGTGCGTGTCCGGGCGCCACGGCGATTGAGATCCGCGAAATGGCTGGCTACGCATGAGCGAACCCCGCGCTGGTGGAACACTTTTTTCGCCACGAGTTCGGCCGGCTCGTCGCCGTGCTGACCCGGTCGCTCGGCGTGCGCCGCCTGGCTCTCGTCGAGGACGTCGTTCAAGCCGCGCTCGTGCAGGCTCTGGAAACCTGGTCTCGGCGCGGCGTGCCGGAAGACCCGGCCGGCTGGCTTTACCGCACCGCCAGCAACCTGGGGTAGTGTCTCAGTTTGGCGCGAACCGCGGCATCTTTGGCTCGATAACTCGGCAAACTGAGACACTATCGATTTTTGGGTAGTTACTTCTGCTCCCTCTTATCCTGCCGCCGGCGCGATCCAGTCGCCGCACCACAGCCGCCAGGAAGGCCCTTCGACCGTCAGCGCTGCGATATAGCCATCGGCAGGAAGCAAACTCCGCATCGACCAGCGCCGCGCGTCGTCGGGATCATGCTGGGTAGCCAGCAGCGCCGCCTGTTCGCCGGGATGCAGCGACACATCGAATTCATCCAACGGCAGCGATAGCCCCTTGCCATTCGCCTTAATGTAGGCTTCCTTGCGCGTCCAGCAGTGGAAGAATGCTTCGCGCCGCAGTTCCGGCGGCAGTGAACGCAGCGCCGCCGTCTCGCGCGGAGAAAAGAAGCGCTCGGCAAGAAGTTCGCCGTCGCGCTCCATGTCGCGGAGGTATTCGACATCGATACCGATGTCTCGACCGCGCGTCACCGCCAGCAGAGCCAAGCCGTGCGAGTGGGTCAGATTGAAACGAAGATCGTTGCCATTGTCTTCATTCGCAACGAGTGGTTTGCCGTAGTTGCTGTAAGTGAAACGCACTTGTTCCGGGCGGCGCACAGGTAGCCGGCCAGCAGAAGGCGCAGGATGCCGCGGCCGGCGATGAAATGACGGCGATCCTTGTCGAAGTGGAAGCGCTCGGCCCGTCGCCGTTCATCGTCCGCCAAGGTTTCACGCAAGCGAGCCAGCAGCGTCTCGCCGATTTCCAGCGCAAAGCGCCAGACGTGTACGTCCTCCGCTGTCAGCGATGGCGGTTGTGTGGCCGGATGCCATTGCGGATGCACGGCGAACCCTCCCTTACCTCCAAACGGCGTACAACGTCATGGCCTGATAATCGCGGACGAAGCCGGCCGTCTCCAACAGTTCGCGCCCCTCCGACGACGTGATGGGCCGGCCATTCCACTCTTCGACGGTCAACTTATGCCGCCCCGTCAGACCACGGCGATTGTCGAAAATGCCGGGCAAACAGGCGACGGCGGCGGCCACGTCGTCGCGGCTGGCGCTGGCGAGCGCCGTCAGACGCTTGCCGTGCTGTTCGACGAGCAGCACCGGACGGCCGGCACGCAGAACGAGCCAATTGCCGGGACGGCGCAGCAGCGGCCGAGTGCCGCCGTCGAGCAGAGGAATATCGAACGGAGCGCCGGAGCCGTAGAGATTGGCCGGGTCCATGCTGTGTAGCAGCACGGTGGGGGCGGTCGCCGTGGAGGGGACGTGCAACTCTTGCAATTGTTGTGCGGCTTGCGGCAAGGCGAACTGCGCTCCCGATAGTCCCTCGACGAAGTAGCCGCGCCGCACCTCGCCGGCCAATTCCATGCGGCTGAAAACTTCATAGAGGACGCGCCACGGCAACAGCCACGGATCGAGTAGAGCCAATTCGCGGGCCACGATGCCATAGCGATCCAGCAGCAGCGATGCTTGCGTGACAGCGTGCGCTTCCGGTTCGGGATGGCCCCAGGGCACGAGAGACCAACGGCCCTCCATCCGTTTTCCGCTTTCCGCGTTTACCATCTGCCGGATCGCGGAAAGCGGATGGCGGATAGCGGAGTAACGATCGTTCGTCACGAGGCAGCGCCGCATCAGCAGGCCGAGTGCGCCGCGCACGGCGCTCGGCGACATGCCGAGATCCGCAGCCAAATCCGTGAGAAACGAGGCGCCGCGACTGCGCAGATGATCCAGCACACGAGCGGCGTCGGCGCTCAAGGCGGCCGTCTCGATGTTTTCCGGCGGCGGCAACTGACGCAGCATCTCACGGCTGAAAAAAGCGACACGCCCAACCTCGTCCTCTTCGTTCGCAGTTCCCTGACAAACCCATAATCCTTCGCCGCCGGCGATCCATTCGTCCAGCCAACGCGGCTGATATTCCGGCACGCGCGCCGGCAGCACGGTTTGCTCCCAGACTTCGGCGTCGAGCGGCAAGCCTTGCAAACGCCGCAGCGCCTCCGCCAATCCTTCGCTGCCGCCGCGCCGCGCCTGCGGATGCGCTCCCTGCCAGCGCAGCAGAAACTCGGCGAACTGCGGCGGCGAACAAGTGACAACCTCGCGGCGCAAGATGCCGAGACTGCCGCGCTGCACCTGCTCCAGATTGGACGGATCGGACCAAATCACACTCTCGCCTTGCGGTGCGGACATGGCCACGATGCGGCCGGCCTGCGCCCATTCCTCCAGTTGCCGCCGCGCCCATGCCGGCTCGAACGGATAGCGCGCCAGCACGTCGGACAGTCCAACCAGAGCGTGCGTGGTCAGGAATCGATGGAGAATCGCCGCCGCCGCATTCTGCCTCTGCTCGGCATCGGCGGCGTTATTATCGAGGGCGAATGCTTGCCGATATTGCTCCGCGTCTTCAGCGGCGACCCACCGCAACGGGTTTTGCCAGCCCGCAGCGCAAGCAAGGGTCCGTTCATCCCTTGCTTGCGCTGCGGGCTGGCAAAACCCGGCAGCTAACGCTGCCGGTTCGCCCGGCAGTTCCAAGCGGCACGCGCGGCCTTCGTTTTCCAGTTGCTCCAGAAACGCGGCCATCGGTCCTTCCAACTCTTCCGGCGTTAGATCGCCGAGACGGCGCAGCCATTCGGCCATCTCCGTCGCCGAGCGCGGCGGCTGACCGACGCCGCGCAGACGCCGTTCCACTTGATGCACCGCACGCGGATCGAGCAAATGTCCTTGATTATGGGGCGAAACGAGTTGTTCGAGCAATTGCCGATCGAGGGCGCGCGTGCGTTCGCCGTCCGCTTCCACGCTGTCTTGCTGATACAGAAACGCCGCCGTGAACGAGAACGACAATCCCGCCGCGAACGGCGAGGGCGTCTCGGCGCGGCGCGTGGTCACGGTGATATGGCCGGCTTGGATATCGGCGAGCAACTGCTGTAAACGCGGCACATCGAGATGATCGTGCAGACATTCGCGGAACGTCTCGGCGACGATGGGGAAATCGGCATGACGGCGAGCGACTTGCAGCAAATCGCGGCCGCGCAGCCGTTGCAGCCACAACGGCGCCCGCCGTCCCGGCTGCACGCGCGGCAACAACAGCGATCGCGCCGCGTTTTGCCGAAAACGCAGCGCGAACAAGGCGCTATCGGCCAATTCGTCGAGAATCAGTCCCTCCACGTTCTCCGGCGTCAGCCCCGCGAAAAGATCGAGGATCGGCTCATCGGTATCGGTCAAGCGGATGAGGATGCCGTCGTCGTGATGCAGACATTGCGGTTGATAGCCCAGACGTTCGCGTAATTTGGCTTCCAAAGCCAACCGCAGCGAAAAATGCAGACGTTGACCGAAGGGACTCAGAAGAATGACCTGCCAATCGCCGAGTTGATCGCGCGACGCTTCGATGAAGAGCGTGCGATCCGTGGGCAGACAGCCGGCGGCGCGCAGTTGCCATTCGACGTGATAACGGAGATTGCGGGCCGCTTTTCTCTCCAGGAAAAACTCGCGCTCCAGCCAATCAAGACATCCGGGTTGATCGAGCCGTTCGCTTATCTCGCGGAGGAAGGCTCCGAGAGCGCGACCGAGATCGTAACTGCGGCCGGTGCTTTCGCCGCGCCAGAACGGCACGATCGCCGGCGCGCCTTCCGCCGGAGTGACGAACACGCGATCCGCTTCGATGCGTTCCAGCCGCCAAGCCGTGGTGCCCAGCAGAAACGTATCGCCGACGCGGCGCTCGTAGATAAATTCCTCATCCAATTCGCCGATGCGCGCCCCGTTGCCGGCATAAGCGGCATATTGTCCCGTATCGGGGATGGTGCCGCCGTTGACGAGCGCCATTTGCCGGCTGCCCGGCAGTGCCAGCAAGCGATTGTGAACGCGGTCCCAGCTCGCGCGCGGCTGGAGTGCGGACAATCCTCTCGTTCCCACGCTCTGCGTAGGCACGAAGCGATAGCGGCCGGAGATCATCTCCAGCGTCGTCTCGAAAGCGTGCGGCGACAGATCGCGGTAGGGATAAGCGCGGCGGACGAGAGCGTAAAGATCCGGCACGCTCCAATCGTCCATAGCGGCACAGGCGACGAGTTGTTGGGCGAGGACATCGAGACAGTTGATCGGCACACGGATCTCCTCGACGCGGCCGGCCGTCATCTCGCGCGCCAGTACGGCCTGTTCGAGCAGATCACTCGGCGACTTGGGGATGAGCCGGCCCTTGCTCCTTTGGCCGACGAGGTGTCCGGCCCTGCCGACGCGCTGCAAGGCGCGAGCGACGTTGCCCGGCGACTCGACCTGACAAACGAGATCGACCGCCCCCATGTCGATGCCCAGTTCCAGCGACGCCGTCGCCACCACGGCGGGCAAGCGGCCTTCCTTCAACGCCGTCTCGATTTGCCGCCGCACTTCCAGGGCAACGCTGCCGTGATGAGCGCGAGCGATCTCTTCTTCTTCGTTGAGACAGGCCGTGATGCGTTCGACGGCACGGCGATTGTTGGCGAAAACAATCGTCGAACGATGTTGATGAATCTGGTCGCCGAGTAAGCGATAAATCGACGGCCAAATAGACTTTTCCGGCAGCGGCCCGAACTGCTCGACCGGACTGACGACGCGCAGATCGAGATCCTTACGCAGTCCGGCATCGATGATAGTCACGGGTCGCGGCTGCCAATTGCCGTCGGCGTCGAGTTCACTGCCGCCGAGATAGCGAGCGACTTCCTCCAATGGTCGCTGTGTCGCCGACAGACCGATGCGCACGAATCCATTGGGTTGCAGCGCTTGCAAGCGCTCCAGCAGCAGCGCGAGAAACACGCCGCGTTTGTTGCCGCAAAGCGCATGAATCTCATCGACGATGCAATGCGTGATGCCGCGCAGCGTCTCGCGGCGCGCGAGGTCAGCAGCAGATGCAGCGATTCCGGCGTGGTGATGAGAATGTGCGGCGGCCGGCGGATGAGGCGTTGCCGCTCCGCTGCCGGCGTGTCGCCGGTGCGAACCGCCGCCTCCAACGTCGGCAGTGACAGGCCCATGTCACTCGCCGTTTGCGCGACGCCTTCGAGGGGCAGTTGCAGATTGCGATGGATGTCGTTGTTAAGCGCCTTCAAGGGCGAGATGTACAGCACGCGGACGCCGCGCGAAAGCGACGGTTGCCGCCACAGCGCATCGAGGCAGGCGAGGAAGGCGGCCAGCGTTTTGCCGGATCCGGTCGGCGCGAGAATGAGCGTGTTCTGTTCGGCGGCGATGGCCGGCCAGCCGAGCCGCTGTGGCGCCGTCGGCTCGCCAAGCGCGGCGCGAAACCAGCGCTGCACGGGCGGCAGAAAGAGCGATAAGGAATCGGGAGCATCCATGCCGATATTGTACAAATATCTCCTATTCGATCTCTAGGCGGACATGGAGGAACGGTTACGGGGACGGCGCCGGCTGAGGCGTCCGGGTAATTGAGGGCAACGGCGCGGAACGGGTGGTTGCTGGCCCGACCGCTTGAACTTATCCCCCGCCTTTCCGCTATACATCCAGATCGAGAGGGAGATAGACTGGTTCGAGCCGAGCGATAAAGACGCTGCGGGAACCCACTCGAAGACAGGGGAAGCGCATGCACGATTTTGCCGAGCGGTTGCGGAACTACCTGGAAGAGTTGAACGACCTTCGCCAGCGCGGCGCATCGGAGGATTCCATCCGCGACGCCTTTCTGCGTTTCCTGCGCGATGCCTTTCCTCGGCTGGGCCACGCCGAACCCATCCTGCTCGAAAAGCACATCCCCGCCCTGCGAGTGCGCGGCGGCTTCGCCGACGCCCTTTACGGCGATCTGATCTTCGAGTGCAAGAAACGCCTAGACGATCAAAGCCGCGCCGACGGCCGGGACGAACTGACCCGCTACCTGGGCAATCAGGACCATCCCGAACGCTACCTCGGCATTCTCACCGATGGCGAAATGCTGGAAGTACACTCGTTGCGCGACGGCCAGTTGGCCAAGGTGGATGAGTTGCGCCTTGAGGCGGAGCGCGCCGAGGAGGCGCGGTTGTGGCTGGATTGCTACCTGTTTCACGAAAAGCATCTGACGCCGACCGCCAACGACGTGGCTCTGCGCTTCGGCGAGCGCAGCCCGACTTTCTGGCACAGTCAGCGTATCCTGCAAACTCTATGGAGGCAGAGCGGCGCCGGCCCGGCTATACAAACCAAGTTTGCCGAATGGCAGAGCCTGCTATCCATTGTCTACGGCTCCTCGGTCGGCGACGAGGATCTCTTCCTACGGCACACGTACCTGGCTCTGTTTGCGCGTGTGTTGGCTTTCGTGGCTTTGGAGCGACACGCTCCGAATGCCGAGGGAGTTGAACGGCATCGTGTCCGGCGCGAGCTTCGAGCGGATAGGCTTGGAGAATTTTGTCGAAAACGATTTCTTCACCTGGGCGGACGATCCCGATGCCCACGGCTTGCTCCACGCCATCGCCACCCGTCTGACCGCCGCCTACGATCTGGGGGCCATCCGCGAAGACCTGCTCAAAGAACTGTATCAGGAGTTAGTGGACCCGCAGACCCGCCACGATTTAGGCGAATTTTACACGCCCGATTGGCTGGCGGAGTTGACTCTGCGCCAAGCCGGCTTTCCTCCCGGCGATGCCAAGGATGCCGCCGCTGCTTCCTTGCTTGATCCTTCGTGCGGTTCGGGGACGTTTCTGTTTACGGCGGTGCGGCTGCTGCGCGAGACAGGACGCAAGGGCAAGGCGTTGGTGGAATATTGCACCGATCATCTGGCCGGCATCGACGTTCATCCGCTGGCCATCACCATTGCCAAGACGAACCTGCTTCTGGCGCTGGGCGATGACGTGCGCCGTTACCCTAAGAGCGTTTCTTTGCCCATCTACATGGCCGATACGCTCTCCTCCGTGCAGCCGGCGCTGGGGGAAAATGTGGTCCCCGTCACCGTGGACGTGGACACCATCGCTGCTCGGACCGGCAAGCGGAAAGCCCGCAACCTTCCGACCGTCTTCGAGTTGCCCGTGGAGTTGGCCGATCGGCCCGAATCTCTCCAGGCGGCCTTGGACATCCTGCAACAATTCGCCGCCCCGAATATCAGCGACAACGAAGCGCGGGATGGACTTCGTCACAGCTTGGAAGAACACGGCGTCCGCAACGGGGGGGAACACATTTGGCGTTCCAATCTGACCTTGATGCGTTGGTTATTGTCGTCGCCGGCCACGGACAGCGTGTGGCGCTTCGTCCTCCGCAACGCCTACCAGCCGGCATTATTGGCCCGGCGGAAATTCGCCTTCGTCGCCGGCAACCCGCCCTGGCTATCCTATCGTTACATCAAGCGAACCGACTATCAGCAGCGCATACGCCAACTGGTTTTCCAGTATGAATTGCTGGGCAAACGGCAGGCTCATCTGTTTACTCAAATGGAACTGGCGACGCTGTTTTTCGCCTTCTGCGCCGACCGTTACTTGGCCGATGACGGCGCCATTGCTTTCGTCATGCCGCGCAGCATCCTGACGGGCGCCAAGCAACATGCGGCGTTCCGCGAGCAGTATATCGCCGCGGCCCATTCGCTGATCGATTGCGAGCAGGTGGGGCCGCTCTTTAATGTGCCTACTTGCGTCGTCATTTCCGCAAAGGCGGACGCCAATCGGCCTCTGGCGCCCGTAAGCGGGCAGACCATCCCCATGCTCCGTTTGCAGGGCCAGCTGCCGTCGCGGAACGCGCCGCTCACCGAAGCTAAACGGCACTGGAATACTTCCGAGACTAGCTATGCGCCGCTCACAGGCGAACGCGGTAGCTTGTATTTGCAGGAGGTCATCCAAGGAGCCTCCATTGCCCCCCGCTGTGCGTATTTCGTACAGACGCCGGCAATAGCAAGGGTTATCGACCAGCGCCGACCGTGGCTGGAAACCGATACATCCACGGAACGGCAGGCCAAAGCTCCTTGGAAGGGTATCCGTTTAGATGGTCGTATGGAGGCTGAGTTCCTCTATGCTACGCTCCTTTCCGACAATATGCTGCCCTTTGGCTGGCGACGATTCTCCCTTCTCGTTCTTCCGCTGCTACAAGACAGCCACGGAGAGGTTGAATTAATCGATGCCAGCGCGGCCGTTCGGCGCGGTAAAATTGAACTCCACCATTGGCTACAAAAAGCGGATGCGATATGGCAACAGCACCGTAAATCGTCCGCTGAATTACTGGACTGGCTTAACTGGCAGAACAAATTGACCCGTCAACATCCCACGGGCGTAGTGAAACTCGTCTATAATAAGTCAGGTACGCACCTCTGCGCCTGTGTGTTGGATACGTCCGAGGTCATCAGTTGGCAGATCCATACTTTGTCCGTCCGCGGCTTCATTGCGGACTATGGAACGAATGGCATGGACTTTAGCCACAAGTCTTGCGTGGTGAGGGAGTTAACAAAGATGGCCTGCCTTGCTAGATTGAGGGTGATTACGAAACCTCACCACAAGGAGGCCATCCATGACTCATGCTACCCCCCCACGCCGCTGTCGCCAAGTCGGACAACTTCGTCAAAAGATTGCCCACGCCCCAGCCCTGCCTTTCAGCGAACTCCTGGCCGGCGGTCTGGCCGAACAGGCCATCCGCGACGAGGCCGTCTCCTTCCGCGAGCGACTCTTCTCCCCGCTCGTCACGCTCTGGGTCTTCCTCTCCCAGGTTCTCGACCCCGACCATTCTTGCCGCCAAGCCGTGGCACGCTTCCTGGCCTGGCGCAGTGCCCAAGGCTTGGCCCCCTGTTCCGCCGACCCCAGCGCCTACAACAAGGCACGCCAGCGCTTGCCCCAAGGCGTCCTGAACCGCCTCACACGTCTCACCGGCCGACAGGCACAA
The DNA here is from genome assembly GCA_963835245.1 of uncultured Planctomycetota bacterium. GTDB lineage: Bacteria > Planctomycetota > Planctomycetia > Gemmatales > Gemmataceae > JAJPHU01. The sequence continues at coordinate 842,351 of CAWIEZ010000004.1, read as the reverse complement.
GAGCGCGCCCCTGCCCCCTGGCGCTGGAACGGACGCACTCTCAAGGTCGTCGATGGCAGTACCGTGTCCATGCCCGACACCGAGGCCAACCAGAAAGCCTTCCCGCAAGCACACACCCAGAAGGCCGGTGTCGGTTTCCCCATCGCCCGCCTGGTGGTGTTGTTCTCCCTGGCCGTCGGCACCGTTCTCGACGCCGCCCTGGGACGCTACCAGGGCAAGCACAGCGGCGAGACCGCCCTGTGGCACAGCCTGCAAGACAACCTGGAGCCAGGCGATCTTCTGCTGGCCGACCGCTATTACGGCTCATACTGGGAACTGGCGTTGACGCAACAACGCGGCGCCGACATGGTTTGCCGGCTGCACCAACGCCGCCGCGCCGACTTCCGCAGCGGCCGCCATTTGGGCCGCGAGGATCATGTGGTCTGCTGGAGCAAACCGCCGCGTCCGGAGTGGTTGGAGGAAGCGAGCTATGCGTCGTTGCCGGCGACGTTGGCGGTGCGTGAAGTCCGGGTGCGGGTAGGTGCGGCCGGCTTCCGTACCAAGGTGTTGGTGGTAGCCACCACGCTGTTGGATGCGGCGGCGTTTGGACGTGAGGACGTGGCGGTGCTGTACCGCATGCGTTGGTACGCCGAGTTGGACCTGCGGTCCTTGAAGCAGACAATGCAGATGGACATTCTCCGTTGCCAGTCGCCGGAGATGGTGCAAAAGGAAGTGTGGGCACACTTGCTGGCCTACAACCTGCTGCGCGGTCAGATGGCGCGGGCGGCGGAGGAAGGCGGCCTGTTGCCGTTGCAAGTAAGTTTCAAGGGCGCGTTGCAGGTGGTCAATGCGTTGGCGTCGGTGTTGTGGACGGCGGCGGTGGACGAGATTGCGGAGATAATGCGGCGTTTGCGTGCGGCGATACGGAGTCATCGCGTCGGCCAGCGCACCAATCGTTATGAGCCGCGCGCCGCAAGCGTCGCCCCAAGCATTACCCGTTGCTCAACGAATCGCGGCAGGATGCCCGATCCCGTTTGGGAGTTAATAGTTGTGGCTAAAGTCCATGCCATTCGACTATGGAACTTATTGGCTGGAAACCACAGATCTCAATGAGGGCCATTACCTTTGCGCCATACTCAACGCGCCGATGGTGGACGAGGCCATCAAACCCTATCAAACTAAAGGTGCTTTCGGCGCAGCGCGGCAAGGGTGAGCGAGACATCCATCGCCGGCCCTTTGAAGTGCTGCCCATCCCGCGCTACAACTCCAGGGACAAACGACACCGTAAATTGGCGAAGTTGAGCCGCGACTGCCATACGAAAGTCGAACAATTTCTGGCTCATGCGGACGAACGGTGGCGGACGGCTCCCATCGGCCGATTGCGCACGGAACTGCGCCAGGAGCATCTCCCTGCCGAACTGGACGCCATCAACGCCCTGACGGCGGAAATCCTCAACGGTGCCGCCGAGGACAGCGAGTGACGGCCATGAGCGAGCAGGATTCACCTTGGAAAGAAGCGTTGGAGCGCTATCTGCCGTCGTTTTTGGCGCTGTACTTCCCGGCTGCTTACGCCGCCATCGACGCGGCAAACGCGGCACGATCCTGATGCCCTCGAAGTTGTCAGGCATCCAATCCGCTCGCCTGTTCGCCCGCCCCCAAGCGACGGCGACCGGGCAGTAGACACGCCAGCGCGAAAGCCGCATAACACAGCAACACGCCATCCAGAGGCAAACGCGGCCCCGACAGCGCCTCGGCGTGACTCAAAATATACGGCAGCGGAATCCAGATCACGGCCAACGACGACAGGATCGCGCTGGAGCGCCATCCATACGTCCAACGCCAACCGAGCAGACCCAATACCACCAGTCCCAGCAGCACGCTTTCGAGTACCAGCGGATACGACCATGCCAACCACGTTGGCATGTCTTGTTTCGCGGCCGCGAGACGCCCCTGGGTAAACCATTGTTCGCCGAAAATAAAATACAGCCCCGCGCAGACGGCGGCGCACTGTCTCGGTGGGATGATCGTATATTTCTTGGTGAATCTGATGGGCATATTCTCGATCGCGCTCCAGCCGTGTTGTTGGCGACGTTATCATTCCCTCCGGCACATCCACGTCCCATCCGCCGGTCGCTTGCGGATGATTGCCGATCCGCAGATGATAATAGGTCGAATCGACAATGGGCACGGGTTCGCCGAAGAGCTGCCAATTACGGAAGGTCCACGGCGCCAGGCCGTTGACGAAGCCGAGAAACGCCAGCAGGGCGGCCAACCAGCCGCGCGTCAACGTGCGGCTGCGCAGCAGGAACCACGCCAGGGCCACGAAGGCGAACGGCAGCAACGCCGCCCGCACCAGCGCCAGCGCCGCCAAGGAGAGACCGTACAGCAAACTGCTGAGAGGACCACTGCGTCTGCGCCGCCCGCGCACCGAGAAACATAACGGCGGCGAGCAGGAACGTCGCCGTCACGCCATCGGTGAGGGCGGCGGTGTCGAGAATCCAGAACGGATGAAGGGCGCACAACAAACCGGCCAGGACGGCGACAAGGAGACTGCGAAACGCTCGCCGAGCGAAGAGGAAATACAACCCCGCCGTCAGAGCGCCCAGAGCGCACTGCAACCAGCGCATCGCCGCCGGCAGCGCGGCGTCGTGTTCGATCAACCGACCGACGACGGCCATCAGAATGGGATAGCCGGGCGAAACATGAGTTATGGGTACATCCCCCCCATCGGCCGAGGAGAGGAGGGTAAAGCGTTGCTTATCTTTGAGATTGCGGACCAACCCGAGCAGATCCCCCAGCGGAGGTGGTTGCTCGATGCGCAGCGGGCCGGCATTGCGGGCGTAATCGGCGCAGCTTATCAGGTAGCCGGCACGCGCGCCGGCGGCTACAGCGATGACCACGATCAACAATAGCCACGCGCTCCATGTCAACCGTCGCATCTCCGCCATGACCGCTCCCTCTTCACCGCATTCTCGAATAGATGTTTCTGCCTCTGATAATAGCGGATCGCACGCCATTCGGTTAGCCGCGACCCGCAGGAGAGCGCGGGCGTTCGCGCTCCCCTGCGGGTCGCGGCTAAACAAAATTATTCGTAGGATGCGCACTTGGCACGAACCTTGCTCGCCTTTCTTCTTGCCGGAATCCAGAAGGGAAGAGAACTCGCGCGCCGATCGCCCCTATTCAGCTAGGAGCATCCATCGTGGCCACCGACATTCAGAAAGAACCCTTTGCGACCAAGAACGCTAATGAATGGCAAACACTGCATCCCTGGGAACCGTCGCCGGCCTCGCATCCGCAGCCGGTCCCGCTCGTGAAACCGTCGGATCTGTTCAACCCCATGCTGACCATCGGCGAGGTGATGAAACGCGACGCGCCCACTTGCTCCGCTGATGCTTCGGTGGCGGAAGCCGTGAAAATCTTACGCGATTCGGCATCGTCCGCTGTTTTCGTCGTCACCGAAGGCCGACCGATTGGCGTGCTTACCGATCGCGCCGTGGCCTTGGCCGTGGCCGACCACGCTGACAATTTGAGTCGATTGCGCGTGCAGGACGTGATGAAGCGCGAAGCGCCGACCGTGCCGGCCGCTGCACATCTGGGAGTGCTGCTGGACAAATTCGCCGATGAGGGGGTGGCCGTTATCGATGGGCAAGGACGCATGCAAGGCGTGGTCCGCTGGATGGAGTTGCTCGGCCACGTCTCGGAACGCGCGCTGGGCAAACTCGTCGCCAATCTGTTCTCGCCGCGAAAGGAGAGCTAGCGGAAATGTTGGATCACGAGCTTGGTTTCCCTCTCGGCGTGCGGCTGACCCACTGGTTCAACTTGCTGTTTATCCTCTTGTTGGCCGCAGCGGCCTGGCGATCCTGGCGGCGCACCCGAAACTCTATTGGAACATTCACGCTTGGCCGACCAGCGAATGGCTCGATCTGCTGCGCAAGAAGCTACCTAAAGATCGCATGTGGTGTAGCTCCGACGAGGAGAAGCACGAGTGGCCCAGCTGGCTGGTGTTGCCCAGCGGCGATGGGTTGGGCCTGGGACGCTATTGGCACTTCTTCGGCGTCATCTGTTGGTTGATCGTCGGCATTAGTTACCTGCTCGTCCTGTTCAGCAGCGATCAATGGCGGCGGTTGGTGCCGACTTCCTGGGAAGTCATCCCCTGCGCTTGGCGGGCGATGATCGAATATCTCAAGTTCGGCACACCGGAACCGACCGATCCGCGCTTCTGTTACGATCCCGGACATTTGCCGTTCAACTCGCTGCAACAACTCACCTATTTCGGGTTCATCTTCTTTCTGATTCCGTTCCAGATCCTGACCGGCATCGCGCAATCGCCGTCGATCCTAGCCCGCTTCCCCTGGTATGGCCGTTTGTTCGGCAATCGACAGGCGGCGCGGAGCCTGCATTTCATCGGCCTGGTGATGATCGGCGGCTACGCCGTCATTCACATCACGATGGTGTTCTGGCACGGCTTCGCCAAGGAGATGGACAAGCAGGTACTCAACGAGCCGCACTCGGAAGGGAGCTGGCTGGGGGTGATCCTGGGCTTGAGCATTCTCACCACGATTTTTCTCCTGCACTTGGCCGCTACGATCGTTTCCCAGAAGGCCAAGCGGCCGCTGCACAAGGTTCTCTCTTGCATCGTCGATCCCATCCGCGACAGCCTGCTGCACAACATGAAGTCGGTGCAGGAATACTCCGAAAAGGACATCTCGCCTTATTTTCGGACCAACGGCTATCCGCCGATTGCCGCTTATCCGCAGGCCAAGGGCGACGATGACGCCTACGAGCGGCTGCTGAGCAATCAGTTCGCCGACTATCGCTTGGAAGTCAACGGCCTGGTGGAGCAACCGCGCAATTTTTCGCTGGAGGAACTGCGCGCCTTGCCCAAGCAGGAACAGACGACGATGCACAATTGCATCCAGGGCTGGACTTCGGTGGGCCGCTGGGGCGGCGTGCCGCTGCGCGAAATCCTCGATCAGTGCAAGCCGCGGCAGGGTGCGCGCTATCTGGTCTTCACCTCGTTCGCCAAGCACGAAAAGAGCGGCAAGACCTATTATGAGTGCGTCAGTCTCGACATTGCCCGCCACCCGCAGACGATCTTGGCTTACGAGTTGAACGGCCAAGAGTTGCCGATTCAGAGCGGCGCGCCGCTGCGCGTCCGCTTCGAGACGAAGCTGGGGTTCAAGATGGTGAAGTTTTTACGTTCCATCGAGTTTGTCGAGGATTATCGCAAGGTCGGCGATGGCCTAGGCGGCATCCGTGAGGACGAGCAGCACTACGACATGGGAGCGCAAATCTAGGATCGACCTGCCCTTGTCCGCGTCCGCCGGGCGAGCTATCCTATCTCCTCTAGCGAACCTGGGTTTATGGTTCCAACAATTCGTTGACAAGACGGAGGAATTCATGGCCAAACGAATTTTGAATCGCAAAGACCTCCGAGCCGATTACGAAGCGGCCGAGCGCCGCAAACAAGACGAAGACGAAGACGAAGAGGACGGCGATGAGGAGGAAAGCGACGAGTCCGACGACGATGTCGAAGCCAAAGAGAAAGAGGAAGACGACGAGGCCGAGGAGGAAGAAGTCGTAGCGCCAAAAAGAAGAAAAAAGCCGCTCCAAGGAGCCAAAGCCCAAGCGCAGCCGCACGCCCAAGCAGGTGCGCATGAAGGTCATCTGGGGGGTTTTCAACAACTCGAATCAGTGCGTGGCCAGGTTTGACTATCCCAAACGCAAGGAGGCTGAGGAACACGCCGCCAAACTGTCGGCCGCCAAGAATCCGCCGCAGCCGTTCTTCATCCAGCCCGTCAAAGAGGCGATGGAGGAGAAGAAGGAGTAAGCACGCTGAAGCAAACGAGGGAGTCCCGATGATTCGGGACTCCCTCGTTTGTTGAATCCGTATCACTTCCCTGTGAACCACCCCACCGCCTGCTCGACGAACAATACGCACGACCTGTTCCGCCAGCAAAGGCGCCAATCCCGCTTGTGAAGGGCGGGTCAGCTCGAGCAACGTCCCGGTTGGGCGTTGGTGCAAGGGCGTCGCCTAGTGGGGCACGGTGGAGGCATTCGGGGCCGGAGCCTCGGTGCCCTTCAAAGGCAAGAGTTCCTGACGGTATATCGGCACGTCACGCGGCGCCTCGATACCCAGGCGGATCTTGCCCCGGTCGATGTCAACGACCGTGATACAGATGTTATCGCCAATATAAATCTTCTCGCCTAACTTTCGGCTCAAGACCAGCATGTCGCTACCCTCCTACGAGCGAAGCAGTGGTTCACTTGCTGCCCAATTCTACGCCACGAAAAGCAACCACGCTGGCAAGGCGATGACATTTTTGCCCCTCAATCCCTCCCTTGGGTCGTGGAACATCGCTCTTGCCGGCGTTGCTCGCTAGAGCCGGACATTGCCTACAATCCGTAAAACCCGACCTGAGAGCAAGTTGTGCGCCAAATCTTCGCTGGCGACGAGGTACCAACGGCTTGTCGCTCATGTCCGCCGTTCGTCGCCGAATCGTCCTTGTGGATGAGGTCGCGTGGCGGTGGGACACTCGGTTTGTTAACCGCGCCGCCGGGCCAGACCGCTGAGAAAGTGCCAGACGACGAGAGCCGCCCAGCGCAGCACTCTGGCCATCGCGGTCGAGAGAGTGGTTGATCTCCACGATATCGAAGCTGCTCACCGCCGGATGTTCGCCGGCGGCAGCGGCGCAGGCGGCGACAGCATGCCCGGACAATCCAAGCGGATTGGGCGCACTGACGCCGGGCACATCCGCTTGACGGACAACATCGCTATCCAGAGTCAGGTACACCGAAGAATCGGCGGACAGACGCTGCGCACTCCTCGCGGAAAAGCGCTGGCAAAGAATCGCTTACTTGCGGGGCATAGTGGATGACGCCGCCTTTGTTTCGGACGTAAAGTTGATGTTCCCGGCTGACGGCGTGAGGCTGAGCGCCGAGGACGACATAGCGATCGCCGCGCAGCGGTTGGCTCGGATGTTCGAGCGCTTGGCGAAACGGCGAGCCGCTGTGGCCGCGTCCATCCAGCAGAGGGCGAACATCGAGATGAGCGTCGAAATTGATGATGGCGGTTTGCCGACCAGCGCGAACGTAACCGAGATAATGCCCATAAGCCGTCTCATGACCGCCGCCCAGCACGATCGGCATGGCATCGGCCGTCAGAAGCGCCGCGATCACTTCGGCCAAAGCTTGCTGACTTTCTTCCAAATCGCCGACGATGCGCACGTCTCCCACGTCGAGCAAATCCAATGCGGCCAAGTCGGCGTTGTGAATCGCGTCCCAGGGAGTCAGTCGATAGAGCCAATGGCGAATGGCCGCCGGCGCGTCCGCAGCTCCGGGCCGGCCCCGATTGCGGCGCACGCCCTCATCTTGAGGAAAACCGACGAGGACCGGACGCCCGGCCCACAGTTCCGGCATTCCTTCCCGCCAAAACGTGACGCACTCGCCCAGACGCGGATCGTCGGGACGGCGCGTCGTTTCCGGCGGCGCGGCCGGATCAAGCCGCGTGTACCACGCCGCCGCGCTTGAGGACGCACTGGACATGATTGATTCCGAAGTGATAGAAGATTTCCCGATAATCGGCGACGTTACAGACGATTACATCGCCCTGCTTGACCCGGCGTCAGGGAGCCGACACGATCGGCGCGGCCAAGCGCGGCGGCGGCGTTGCGCGTCAGGGCCGTCAGCGACTTCGCCGGGCAGCATGCCCAGCTGCGTGCAGGCCATCGAACCGATCAACGGCAGATTTTCGCTCATGCAGGTGCCGGGGTTGCAATCGCTGGCCAGGGCGACGGCGGCGCCGCGCTCGATCAGCCGCCGCGCCGGCGCCTGTTTGACGCCGAGAAAGAAGGCCGTGCCCGGCAACAACGTCGCCACTGTGCCCGACGACGCCAGGGCGTCGATGCCGTTGTCGCTGATGCACAATAGATGATCCGCCGACACCGCGCCGACCTCGGCCGCCAACTCCGCTCCGCCCAGCGGCGACAATTCGTCGGCGTGCAGCTTGAGACGCAAACCGAGATCACGCGCCCGCGTCAGGATGCGCCGCGACTCGGCCACGTCGAAGACGCCGGTTTCACAAAAAACGTCGCAAAACTCCGCTAATCTCTGCCGAGCGATCTCCGGCAGCATGTCCTCGCACAGCGATCGAATGTATCCTTGTCGATCCGTGCGATATTCCGGCGGTACAGCGTGCGCTCCCAGAAAGGTTGGGACCAACTCCCACGGACCCTCGGCGTTCAACTCGGCGATGGCTTCGAGACACTTGATTTCATCGGCCGGTGTCAGGCCGTAGCCGCTTTTGACTTCGACCGTCGTGACGCCCAATTGCAGCATGCGCCGCAGACGCGGCCGGGCCAATTCCTTCAATTCTTCTTTGCTGGCTTGCCGGACGCGCTGAACCGTGCTGAGAATGCCGCCGCCGCGCGCCGCGATCTGCTGATAGCTCATTCCTCGCAAGCGCTGCTCAAATTCGTCCACGCGCGAGCCGGCGAACAGCAAATGCGTGTGACTGTCGATAAAACCCGGCAGGACGACCTTGCCGCCGGCATCAATCCACGTCGTATCGCGCTCCGATTCCGCTACGGCCGGCATCTCCGACGCTGGACCTACCCAATCGATGACGCCGTCGCGGATGAGGAGCGATCCCTCCGCCACGATGGAGCATTCCCTCGACGACGCGACGCCGACCAGTTGGGCGGCATGATGGAGGATGGTGAGCATGCCGATAGGTTTAGCCGCGACCCGAAGGGGAGCGCTGTGCGCGCATCCCCTTCGGGTCGCGGCTAAATGAACTACGTGTTTTGCAGCGCCAGTTCGGTGACGACGTGAACGCCGTTGAGCAGTTGCCGGCCGTCCAACAACGGCAGGAGGGTCTCCTGGGCTAACTGCTTGAGGTAGTAGCTGGTCACCTGGCCCTGAATGGTGACGCTCGTTTCGTTTTCGTCGAGGCTGAGTTTGCGCAGCGCCGGGATGGGACTGCGGCGCAATGCCAGGGCCAATCGAGACTGTTCCAGAGTCGAGGTGGACATGACAGACGTACTCCTTGCAACCAGAACGACAATGCCGGATCGCGGCAGTCTCCCTTGCCGGCCGGCGCTGGCACGACGAGAGAGGCCACGGGACAAGCAGCCTTGCGAGGCACTACCGACAACATCGTCGAGAAGGCATATTCGACACTCCAGAGGCCGGGCCGTCAGAAAGGCCGCTTCATCCCTGTCCTCGCTGGGGAGTCAAAAGAGATCTTGGGAAGAACCAACCGATTAATCTCAATCGGGTCGTCCGATGCGGCCACCGTTGCTGAGTCTTGTAGCCGGGCCGCACGCCGACGAACCAGTGATCCTCCCGCCAGAGCCATGCTAGACGAGTGCGGCGATCGAGGCAACTAAAATTTGCACAAAAGGCAAATTTTTCGCGGCTCGGACTGAGAAGGACGCATGGCTCCGCCACTTTCATCTTACGTCGCTCGTCAAGGACCATCGCCGAAGAAGGCGAACCGGCAGCGTTAGCTGCCGGGTTGGAAGCACCCGGCAGCTAACGCTGCCGGTTCGCCGAGAACGTGATTGTGCGGATCGCGGATTCTTGCGATGATAGACGGCGGTTCGCTCCCCCAAGAGTCGGGGCCGCTTTTTTCAGGAGGTGGTCATGCGTGCGCTCATCGTTTCGACATGGACAGTCGCTCTGTTGGCCGGCTCCGCCGGCATCGCCGCGGCGCAGGACGAAGCCCGCGCCCTCATCGAACGGGCCGTCAAGGCGCACGGCGGTGCCGAGGCGCTGGGCCGCATCCGCGCCGACAAGGTCAAATTCAAAGGCACCATCCTCGTTGGCGGCCATACCGCCTCATTCGTCGATGAGACGACCATGCAATTGCCCTCCAAGTACAAGCACGTCATCGAGATGAATAACGACGGCGACAAGCACACCATCGTCTCGATCATCAATGGCGACAAGCTCTCCATCACGCTCGACGGCCGCGCTCAGCAGATCGATGCGGCGTCGCTCGCCGAAATCCGCAACGGCCTGGAACTGGAACGCGCCAAGCGTATGCTGCCGCTGTTGGAGGACAAAGGGTATCAACTCGCCGTCCTCGAAGAGATCAAGGTGAACGAGCGGCCGGCCGTCGGCGTTCGCATCACCGGACGCGGACGCAAGGAGATGCGCTTGTACTTCGACAAGGAATATGGACTGCTCGTGCGGGCCGAAAACCGTATCGACGACGGCAAGGGAAAGGAAATCCGCCAGCATTTTTTCTTCGGCGATTTCAAGGAAATCGGCGGCTATAAACGTCCTACGAAGGTGCGGGCCTATCGCGACGGCCGGCAGATCATGGAAGCGGAACTGCTGGACGCCAAGCCGCTGGACAAAGTGGACGAAACCGAGTTCGCCAAACCGTGAAAGAAGAACGACCACGGAATACACGGAAAACACGGAAAAAGACAAATACAAAAGATCGAGTTCAGGAAACGGCACGCCGCCCTCTTCCGGGCTATTGTTATTCTTCTATGTCTTTTTCCGTGTTTTCCGTGTATTCCGTGGTCTGAGTTGATTGGCAATGAGTCTTCGTTTTTTCATCGTGGGACGGATGGAGGCGGGACGGCCAGTCGGCGCTTGCCTGAGCGCGCGCTTGTCGCTGTCGCGGGCGGCGGTGCGCCGTCTGCTGTCGGCGCAGCAAGTGCGCGTCAACGGCAAACCGTGCCTCGATCCGCAATGGCGGCTCCAGCGCGGCCAGCGTGTGCAAGTGCGCCTGCCAAGTTCTCCATCCAAACGCGACAAGTCCGCGCCGACTCGATTGCCGCACGGTCCCCGGCCAACCATCCGCTACGCCGATAAACATCTCGTCGTCGTGGACAAGCCGGCCGGACTGACGACCATGCGTCACACCAAGGAAGCCGCCGAGTTCGGCCGCCGCGCCAAGCGTTTTCTGCCGCCGACGTTGGCCGATCTGCTGCCGGATCTGCTGGCGCGACGTTCGCCCAGGGAACGGACGCCGGTGCGCGCCGTGCATCGGCTCGACAAGGATACGAGCGGTCTGGTGGTGTTCGCGCGGACGGTCGAAGCCGAGCGGCATCTCGGCAAACAGTTCCGCGCGCACACGATTGAACGGCACTATTTGGCCGTGGTGCGCGGCCGAGCGAAAGATGCACGGATCGAATCGCGGCTGGTGCGCGATCGCGGCGACGGTCGGCGCGGCAGCACGAATACACCCGGCGAAGGGCAACGAACTGTCACTCATGTCCGTGTGGTGGAAAAATTGGGCGACTACACACTCGTAGAGTGCCGCTTGGAGACGGGCCGGACGCATCAGGTGCGCATCCATCTCGGCGAGGCCGGCACGCCGCTGTGCGGCGAACGCATCTACGACCGGCCTATGCACGGCAAGCCGTTGCCCGATGACAGTGGGATGAAGCGCGTCGCCCTACACGCGGCATTTCTGGGTTTCGAGCATCCCGCCAGCGGCGAACGCATGCGCTGGACCTCGACACTGCCGAAGGACATGGCGGCGCTGGTTAAGCGGATGCGCGGCGATCGAAACGATTCGCCATCGACATGAGGAAACACAACGATCGGCTTCAGTGTTTGGTTGGGCGGCGCGTGCTGTTGTCGCCGGCCTCGCCCTGCCGTGGCCGTGGGGCCGGCGCTCCGCGAAGCAATCCTTCCGTGCTTAGATCTTCATCAATGTCCGGCCAATGAATGCCATAGCCTCCGCCAGCGACATGCCAGTTTTTTCGCTCGGCCGCGGAAGCGTTCAGCAACCGCGGATACCAGGCGAGTGGGACCGTGATGGTCCGCCCATCCCGCAAGGCGACACTCAAGGTATCTTTCGTGAATTTCACGTCGGCGACCCGCTCGTCAGCCGTCAGTGCCAAAATGCCCATGCCAAGCCTCCAAAAAGGCCACTTGATGTTGACTCACCAATTTCTGTAGCCGCCGCAACTCCTTGGGAGCGAAGCCGAAATTTCGCGCCAGGCCGACCGGCTGCAACCAGAACTTGGCCGACAAATCGTCTCGATCAACATGGACGTGCGGCGGCTCGTGAGGTTCGTGGCTGTAGAAATAGAAGCGGTAAGGACCGCTTCGCAAGATGGTAGGCATGTCACGCCCATCAGAGTTCTCTTGAATATCCTTTCCCTAGCGATCCAGAGCCTTATAAGTTTAGGCGCGCAATTCCCAAACGACGAGCCTCTTGAATCGCTGCGAACCCGGCGTTATCGTGGCAGACATTCCGTCTCGTCTCTCCTGAGGATTCGTCATGACCGCGCACCGTCCGTTATTGGCCATCGCTGTTGTCGCCTTCGCCTCCTCCGTTTTCGCCGACGAACTGCCGAAAATCAAGGTCGAACGGCAACCGCTCGCCGCCCAGGCGCGGCGCGTTAGCGAAGCGCTGGCCCTGCTCGGCGAACCGCTGTCCGACGCCGAACGCCAGGCCATCCGCGACGCCGCCACGGCGAAGGACGAAGAGAAAGCCATCGATTCCATCCAGACCATCCTCGACAAGCGTTGTCTAGCTGGGATTCATATAACCGCCGACAAGAAGTTGGAGACGCAAGTCGGCCCGGCCAAACCGCAGCTTGCCGAACAAGGCTGGCGCATTTTTCTCGTCAAGGTCCACAACGAGCCGGCCATCGCCAACGTCGAGTTGACCGCCGCCAGCCCCAACGCTCTACCGCTGACGAAATCTTCCAGCGGCAAACCCGATCCGAAGGTCGTCTCCGTCGGCGAAGTCGGTAAGCGCTTCCTCGATGTCAGGATGTTCAACGGTCAGCCCCTCGTCCGCGATTTGTCCGGTTTGGAACTGGAGTATCGCATCGTGCAGATTTATTGTCGCGATTCCGGCCGCAAAGAAGCGATACTGCGCTTCAATCTCAGCGACGGCAAGAAACTCCTCGCCTCCGGCCCACCGCTGCGGATCGACTTCGAGTCCGCCCCCGCCGTGCTGCTGCGGCTGCGCGTGATCGATGACGACGGCCAAACGAAGCGCGGCGGCAAGCCGATTGTAGCGGCGTTCACGTTCCGCGATCGTCTCGGCCGCATCTATCCGTCGCCCAGCCGACGCCTCGCTCCCGACTTCAATTTCCACTTCCAGGTTTATCGCGCCGACGGAGAAACCATCGCTTTGCAGCCGGGAGAGTACACCATAACCTACTCAAGAGGCCCGGAATATCGCAATTTGCAAAAAACGATTACCGTGCCGGCCGCCGCCACGCATACCGAAGAGTTCCGTCTCCAGCGCTGGATTCATCCCGCCGCCAAAGGCTGGTACTCCGGCGATCATCACATCCACGCCGCCGGCTGCGCCCACTACGAAAGCCCGACGGAAGGCGTCACGCCCCAGGACATGATGCGCCACGTTCTCGGCGAGGATCTCAACGTCGGCTGCTGTCTCAGCTGGGGACCGTGCTGGTATCATCAGAAACGCTATTTCGAGGGCAAAATCCATCCGCTGTCCACGCCGGATCACCTGCTCCGCTACGACGTGGAAGTATCCGGCTTTCCGTCGAGCCATTGCGGACACATCTGTTTGCTGCGGCTGCGCGAGCAAGACTATCCCGGAACCAAGCTCATCGGCGATTGGCCGAGTTGGGATCTGCCGATCTTCCGGTGGGCCAAATCGCAAGGCGGCGTCGTCGGTTTCGCGCACAGCGGTTGGGGACTCGATGCCGGACCCATCAAGGAACTGCCCAACTATGTCCTACCGCCGATGTCCGGCATCGGCGCCAATGAATACATTGTGGATGTCACCCAGGACGCCTGCGATTTCATCTCCACGGTGGATACGCCGGCCGTGTGGGAGCTGAATATCTGGTATCACACGCTGAACTGCGGCTATCGCACGCGCATCAGCGGCGAGACGGATTTTCCCTGCATCTACGGCGAGCGCGTCGGTCTGGGCCGTAGTTACGTTCATCTCGACGGCAAACTCGATTTCGACGCCTGGACAGAAGGCATCAAGCGCGGCCGCTGTTACGTCAGCGACGGCAAGAGCCATTTGAGGGACTTCACCGTCAACGCTCTCGGTGTCGGCGAAAAGAACAGCGAGATCAAGCTGACCGAGGCGGGCGAAGTCGAGATCAAGGTGAAGGCCGCCGCTCTCTTGGAACCGAAGCCGACGCCGGCCACCGAGAAGATCCGCAAGACGCCGTTGCATCAGAAACCCTATTGGGACATCGAACGCGCTCGCCTCGATCAGACGCGCAACGTGCCGGTTGAAGTCGTGGTTAATGGACAGCCGGTCGCGCGCAAGGAGATCATCGCCGACGGCTCCGAACAGGATGTGACGTTTCGCGTGCCGATCGAGGCAAGCAGCTGGATTGCTCTGCGCATCTTCCCGTCGAGCCATACCAATCCGGTGTTCGTGCTGGTCGGCGATAAACCGATCCGAGCGAGCAAGCGCTCGGCGGAGTGGTGCTTGAAAGCGGTGGATAAGTGTTGGCAGCAGAAAAAGCCGCACATCCGCAAGGAGGAACAAGCCGCCGCCGAGAAGGCGTATGAGGCAGCGCGGACGGCGTACAAGAAGATCCTGGCCGAGACGATGCGGAATTGAACGAGGGATGCCCGTCATGCTGATGCTGCGCGGTCATACAGGGCCGGTGCGTTGTCTGGCGTATTCGCCGGATGGCCGGATACTCGCCTCCGGCGGCGATGATATTCATGGAGACATGCAAGCCTGGGACGGAGAGATGCGAATCTGGGATCTGGGTACGGGCCGCGTGCGATGCACTCTGGCAGGCCATAGAGAGTCGATCCGTGCGCTGGCGTTCGCCTCCGATGGCACGATGCTCGCTTCAGGATGCTGGGATGATGTGGTGCGCTTATGGAAGGTCCGGCGCCATGATTTGCGCGCGGTGAAGAGCGGGTTTCCTTCTTTTGCCAAGCTGCGGATGTTATTTGGCGAGCGTTCCAGCGGCGGTGTTTGGTCGCTGGCGTTCGCGCCGACGGACGGCCTAACCGTGGCGGCGGGTTACAACAATGGCGACGTGAGACTGTACTGGACGCGCGGGCCATCGCGGACGCGCGTCCTGAGCGGCCATACTTGGCCGGTCAACGCGGTATCTTACTCGCCGGACGGCCACCTTCTCGCCACGGGCAGCCACGATCCCAGCGTGCGGCTGTGGGATGCCGAGTGGGGCCGGGAAAAGATCGTCCTTACCGGCCATACCGACTGGGTCCGCTGCTTGACGTTTTCTCCCGATGGCCAAACGCTTGCTTGTGGCAACGAGGACGCCTCAATCAAACTTTGGGACGTGACCGACGGTAAGGAAACAGCCATTCTGAGAGGACACACGGCATCCGTCCGTCAGATCGCCTTCGCGGCGGATGGACGAACGCTGTTTTCGGCGAGTTGGGATGAAACAGTGCGTGTCTGGGATGTGACAGCGGGCTGTCAGCGAGCGGCGTTCAACTGGAAGATTGGCCGCGTTCATTGTCTGGCGCTGGCGCCCGACGGCATGACGGCGGCCGCCGGCGGACACGATGGCTCCATTGTCATTTGGGACGTGGAATAACTTCGTTTAGCCGCGAGCCGTAGGCGAGCGCGAGCGCGCTCGCCTACGGCTCGCGGCTAAACGAAACGGATCACTTGCTGCCCGCCTTGGGTTCGACTGGATTGCTGTCGGAGGTATCCACCTCGGTCGTCTGTGTTTGCTTCAGTTCAACCTTGGTCTGCTGCCCGCCGATCTCGATGTCCAGCGTGCCGTCCAACTCCACGCTCATGTTCGTCTTATCGACGCGGCCCTTGTCGCGGTTGAACCAGACGGTGCCCGTCGCCTTCTTGCTCTTGAGATCGGCGCTCTTGATGCGGAAGGGAAGACCGCCGACGCCGTCCGCCTTATCCGGCGGCGAATAGGTCAACTTCGTATCCACGTCGATCTTGTCGAGCTTGGTCTTGTCGTCGGGTCCGACGTACTTGTAGGTGTACTCGTTCTTGTACTTGCCGATCGGCCCCATGTCGAGGGTGGTTTCCTTCTTCCACGTCTTGTCCTTCTCGACGACTTCGCTGGGAACGGCGGCGAAGGTCGGCTCGGCCATCTCGCGCAGGGCGTCCTCGCTGAGAATCTTCTCCAGCAGCGGCTTCATCTGGTTGTTGGCGCTGACCAGTTTCTTGACGAACTCCTCGCGGCCCTTGATGTCGGTGATCTTGAGCGTCTTTTTATCGAGCGTCACCGTGAAGCTGGAACCGACCAGCGCCTTGAAGAAGGCGTTGAGCGGATTGGAGGCGTTGTTGACGGCGGCGCTGGTCGAGTCGTACTTGATCGGACTGCCGCCGATGTCGATGTCCATTTTGACGCCGAGGATCTTCTGCTCCAGCGTCACCTTGCCGCCCTCTTCCTTTTGCGGCGTCCAGCTGAAATAGAAGGTCTGCTTCTGCTTCTGCGTCACGTCATTGTTCATGACCTTCATGGTCTGCTCGGTACTCGTCGTCATCGTCTGATAGAAGGTCTTGTTCTTCTCGAACTTCCATTCGAGTGTGACCTTTTTCTGATCCGTCTGCTTCGTGTCGCTCGCCTTTTTGTCGTCTTTGGCTTGACCGAACAGGTCCAGGCCGGCGAAAGAAAGAACCATAATCGCCAGGAAAAGGAAAACCGTCAACCGACGCCCATGCAACATGGAAGGAAACCTCCAACTGTGTAATCGACCCTGACTCGCGGACAAGCCGCAACTCCACCGCTTTCTTAATACGATCCATCCTTTTTAACGGTTCGCTCCAAGAGTACAAGAGAAACTTGCCGAATGTGCCTGCCGATTTTGGCCTACCCGGCAGCTAACGCAGCCGGTTCGCCAAGAGGGGCGAACCGGCTGCGTTAGCTGCCGGGTAGTTAAATATCCACGATCACTTCGGCCAACCAACCGTCCGCCGCCGGCTCGACGCGCAGACCGTGATAGGTGATGGCCTTCACTTCATGGGCCAGTTCGTGCCGAGCCGGATCGAGCGGTTCGCCCCAGGCGCTGCCTTGCAGACCGTCCGCATCGACGCACACCTCGAAACGCGAAAACAACAGATGCTCGGCGTCGAAGCGATAGAGCAGTTCCTTGAGCCAGTCGAAAAGAAGATATTCGCGGTCGCTGCCGGCGATGGCCACGTCGAATTGACGAACAGGCTCGACAGTGTTGAGATTCTCGACGAGCGTGGCGAACAGCGCTTGCGCCGCCTCGGCGAACAGGGCGTTCAAATCCGCCGCCCGGATGCGCAAGCCCAGATCGGCCGTGTGATCGAAAGTTTCGTACATATTCTTCATGCTATCGCGCCACCGCGATTTTTCCCCATCCCCAAGGAGAACGGTCCCATGCGACCCTTGCCGAGCGTCCGCCGCGTCTGTCTTTTCATCGTCGCCCTCGCCGCTCTGGCTCCGGCCGTCCGCGGCGCGGATTTCGATGAGGCGAAATTGGCCCTCATCAAGCCGCGCATGCAGCAGTTCGTGGACGAACATCAGATCGCCGGCGCCGTCACCGTCGTCGGCAACCGCAAGGGCATCGCCAACCTGGAGGCAACCGGCAATCGACGTCTCGATCCCGCTGAACCGATGACCAAGGATGCGCTGTTCCGCATCGCCTCCATGACCAAGCCGATCACCGCCGTCGGCATCCTCATTTTGGCCGACGAGGGCAAGCTGAAAGTGACGAACGCCGTCGAGAAGTATTTGCCGGAGTTCCGCGGCCAAATGTTGATCGCCGAGCGCGCGGACGATCACCTGATGCTGAAAAAGCCGGCGCGTCCCATCACCCTACACGACCTGCTGACGCACACATCCGGCTTAGCGGACTATCCGCCGGGACTGCGCGATCTGTACCGCAAACGCGACCGCACTTTGGCCGAGGCGACGTTGACGGTATCGCAGCGGCCGTTGGAGTTCGAGCCGGGCAGCCGATGGGCGTACTGCAATTCCGGCATTGACACGCTCGGCCGCATTGTCGAAGTGGTCTCCGGCAAGAGTTACGAAGCATTTTTATCCGAACGCATTTTCACGCCCTTGCGCATGAAGGATACGACGTTTCGACCGAATAAGGAGCAACGGGACCGTCTTGCCGGTCTGTACGCCAGCAAGGACGGCAAGCTCGCGGCCGAGCCGAACCCTCTGATTGGCGCGCCGATGCACGTGCGGCATCCGATTCCAGCGGGCGGTCTGTACTCGACGGGCGCCGACATGGCCCGCTTTTATCGCATGATGCTCAACGGCGGCGCTCTCGACGGCGAACGTATTTTGAGCGAAGAGGCGGTCAAGGCGATGACGCGCGTGCAGACCGGCGAGTTGAAGTGCGGCTTCACGCCGGGAACGAGTCATGGCCTGGGCTTCGCCGTGATCCGCGATCCGCAGGGCGTGACGGGAATGCTGTCGGCGGGATCGTTCGGCCACGGCGGCGCCTTCGGCACGGAAAGCTGGGCCGATCCCAAGCACGATCTGTTCGTCATTCTGCTCATTCAGCGCAGCGGTCTGCCCAACGCCGACGCCTCGAAGATGCGCAGTGAATTACAGCGCTTGGCCGTGGAAGCGTGCAAGGATTGAGAGGTTTGAAAAAAAATCGGGATGAATTTCGCTCCCTCCGACCAATTTAATCGTAGGAAGCGATACTGGGAGACTGTGCCTTGTCCTCATCGCCTCTGAGCAACGTCCTATCGCATCTCCGCGGCATCCTTGCGCGCCGGGACGCCGAAGGGCACACGGACGGGCAATTGCTGGAACGATTTCTGTCGCAGCGCGATGAGTGCGCCTTCGAGATGCTGCTGCGGCGGCACGGCCCGATGGTGTTGGGCGTGTGCCGGCGCATTCTCGGCAACAGTCACGATGCCGAAGACGCTTTCCAGGCGACGTTTCTCGTTTTGGTTCGCCGAGCCGGCAGCATTCATCCGCCGGATCGCGTCGGTAGTTGGCTGCATGGCGTCGCCTACCGAACCGCCCTGGACGCGCGGCGTAGCCGCGAACGGCGACGGCGCAAGGAAGCTCAGGCCGGGCCGCGAACACCGTCCTCCGAGGAGACCGCAACGGAATGGGGTCCGCTGCTCGACGGCGAAGTGAATCGCTTACCCGTCAATTATCGGCTGCCGCTTCTCTTGTGCGACGTGGAAGGACTCACGCGCAAGGAGGCCGCTCAGCAACTCGGTTGGGCGGAAGGAACGGTGTCGAGCCGGCTGTCGCGCGGCCGGCAGTTGTTGGCTCGGCGTCTGAAACGGCATGGTCTCGGTTTGTCCGCGCTGGCAGCGGCGGGGACGCTGGCGCAAGGCGCGGCGACGGCGAATGTAGCGCCGCCGCTGATCGGTTCCACGGTCAAGGCCGCTCTGCTGACAGCGGCCGGTCAGACGGCCGCCGCGCGTTTGGTGGCGGCGGAGGCTGTCTGTCTCATGGAGAAAGGGCTGCGTGCCATGTACATCCTGAAAATCAAGGTTCTGGCGGCTGTCGTGTTGAGTGTCGGACTAGCGGGCGGCTTGGCTTATCACGGTCGCGGCCAACAGCCGGATAGCCCCATCGCCCAGCCCAAGGCGAAAGCCGCCGCCGTGGCGGCCCCGGTTGCGGCGGTGACGGACGACGACGAGAAAGAAGCCGCCCTGTCCGTCAAACAGATGCCGCCCGTTGTGGTGCGAACCGTTCCGCAGGCGGGCGATACCGAGGTCGATGCCGCCAAGGTCAAGGAGATCCGTGTCACCTTCAGTAAGAAGATGATGGATAAAAGTTGGTCGTGGAGCCAAATCTCGAAGGAGAGTTTTCCTCCAACGGACGGCGAAGTTCACTACGACAAGGATCGGCGAACGTGCATCATGCCGGTCAAGCTTGAGGCCGGCAAAACCTATGTTATCTGGCTAAACTCGCAGCGCTTCGGTAACTTCAAGGATGCCGGCGGACGCTCCGCCGTGCCTTACTTGCTGGTCTTCCAGACGAAAGCCGAAAAGTGACGGCCAATCCAATGCGCACGATGGCGAACGGCCGGCGTCAGCCAGCTGGTCTAGCCCCTACCAGCTGGCTGACGCCGGCCGTTCGCCTGGGATTGGTGGCTGTCCTGCTTTGCCTGTCCTCGCCCTGTCACGCCGAATCTTTTGATGTACGTCCCCTCGATGAACTAGCACTCCGCGCTCTCCGTTTCTGGCACGTCCCCGGCGTCGCCATCGCCATCGTCCGCGGCGACCAAGTGATTTATCTTTCCGGCCACGGCGTTCGCTCCATCGAGGACCGTGCCCAGGTCACGCCGGATACGCTGTTTCCCATCGCGTCTTGCACCAAGTCGTTCACGACGACGGCGATGGCGATTCTCGTCGATGAGGGCAAGATGAAATGGGACGACCCACCGCGAAAATACGTTCCCTACTTTCACCTATCCGATCCGCTCGTCGATCGGGAGGTGACGCTACGCGATCTGGTGACGCATCGCACCGGCCTGCGCGATCATCAGCTGTTGTGGTATCGTTCGCCGTGGACGCAAAAGGACATCATTCGCCGCGTCGGCCGTCTGCCGCTCGACAAACCGTTCCGCACGACGTTTCAGTATCAAAGCACCATGTTCACCGTCGCCGGCTTCGCCGTCGCCAAGGCGTCCGGCCTGAGCTGGGCCGACTTCGTGCAACACCGACTGCTCGATCCACTCGACATGAAGGCGACGCGCTTCACGACAAAAGCTATCGCCGAAGTCGCCGACAAAGCCAGTCCACACCGGCTCGACGGAGAGAAAAAGCCGCAGCTCACGGAACCGTATCCGATGGCGGTGCCGGAGCCGGCCGGCTCGATCCAGTCCAGCGCCAGCGACCTGAGCAAATGGCTGCGTTTTCACCTCAATAACAAAATGGTGGACGGCAAACCGTTGGTCTCCGCGCGCAATCTGGAAGCGACGCACACACCGCAGATTGTCCTTCCCATGGATGCAGTCGATCGCATACAGTTCCCCGAAACCCATCAGATGAGCTATGGAATGGGCTGGGTGATTCAGGATCATTACGGTCATCGCTTGTTGCAGCACGCCGGCGCGATCGATGGCTTTCGCTGTCATTTCACGCTGGTTCCACAAGCGCGTCTGGGCATCGTGCTGTTGTGCAACTTGCACCACACGCGCATGAATATCGCCTTGAGCAACAGCCTGCTGGAAATGCTGCTGGGTTTGCCGCATCGCAATTGGAATGCCCTGGTCGCTGACGCCGAACGCAAGGATGAGATGGAAGCCGATCGGAAAGAAAACGAGATTCGAGATCGTCGTCATCCTGATACGCGGCCGTCGCGCGAACTGCCCGGCTACGTCGGCGACTACGAACATCCCGCTTACGGCACGGTGCGCATCACCCTCGAAGACGGCAAACTCGTCTGGCACTGGAACCGCTTCACCGCCGCGCTGGCGCACTATCACTACGATACGTTCACGCTGCCCATCGAGATCATGGGCGAGCCGCGCGTCGTCTTCACTCTAGATGCCAAGGGGACCGTGGCGCGCATGAAGGTGCTGGGCGGCATGGACGTGGAATTTCAGCGCCGTCGTTGAGCCAATTTGGGATATACCATGTCTAGCAATGCGGTTTCCTCGATTCTTGGGCCTTGGGAGCGATACCTTATGGCGCTGGATCGCGTGACGGATCGTCTGCGGCGCATCACGGCGGCATTGGAATCGGCCGGTGTGCCCTACGCGCTGGTCGGCGGTCAGGCCGTGGCTCTGTGGGTCGCCACGCGCGACCCCGCCGCCGTGCGAACCACCAAGGACGTGGACGTTCTTCTACACCGCGACGATCTGCCGCGCGCTCGCGCCGCCGCCTTGACCGTCAACATGGATTACTTTGAAGTCGTCGGCGTCGGCATGTTCCTCGAGCGCGACGATCCCAATCCGCGCCAGGCCGTGCATCTGATCTGGGCCGGCGAGAAGGTGCGCCCGGAGCATCTGTTGCCCGCGCCGGCCATCGAGCAGCGGCAAACCATCGAGCCGGGCACACAGGTTGTCTCGTTACCGGCGTTGGTGCGGATGAAATTGTTGTCCAACCGCGATCAGGATCGACTGCATCTGCGCGATCTCATCGACGTGGAGTTGGTCGGGCGCGTTTTTCTCAACGATCTGCCGCCGCAACTGGCGGAGCGTCTCGACGCTCTGCTCCGCGAATCCGGCCGCTGAAAGCGTGGAAACGAGACGGGGGAGGTTCCTGGCCGGAACCTCCCCCGCGCACTCACCACCACCCAATCGTTCAGGGCACAATCTGGGCGCTGACGTGGAAGTCGATTTTGTTGTCGTCGGCCAAATCGGTGAGGACGCTGAGCGTGCGGTCCACTTCACCGGGGTTGCCGGCCTTCAACTTAATCGTCAGCACGTGGACGGGCTTGGCCGCCGGGCTATCGACGCGAACGACCAGTTGATCGTCGTTGCCCAGACCCAGAACCCGCGCGATCTTGAACGGCTTGACGCCGCGGACGATGACGCGCCGCTCGCTTTCGGTTCGCGTCTTGACGGCGCCCAGCGCCACCGATTCCGGGTTGATACTCAGGGCCGACTCGATCTCGACCGTCAAGGGCACGCGGATGGGCGCCATGTCGGGATCGTTGGTCTTGAGCCAAACGTCGGTGTACCACTTGCCCACCGGCGAATCGGCCCGCAAGCGCGCCGTCACCTGATAGGTGACTTCGCTATCCAGCCGGCGAACCTCTTGCACGCGCGGCTGAATGTAATTGCTCTCGCATTTGACTTCGGTGATCTGCGTGCTGTTGTTGCCGAAAAACGCCAACAACACCGACGCCGACGGTGTGCCGCCGCGCTTGAGTTGTCCGAAGGCCAACGTATCGGGCGTGACGGCGAAATCGTTGCGCCCGTTGGCCTGCACCACCAAGCGAACTTCCTCGAAAGCGGGCTGATTGAACTGCACGTAGATCGTCACCGACTTGGGTCCGAGGAAGCGCGTGGTGTCCATGCGCGCCAGGATGTGCGTCGCTTCGCCGGGTTTGAGATGCCCTTCGAGAGCGACGGCGCTGACACAACCGCAAGAGACGCGAACACTGGCGATGTTGACGGGTCCCCGCGTGTTGTTGACCACACGGAAAGGATGGGACAGCATGGGACCGCGTGGCACGGACCCAAAGTCTTTGGAAAATTCTTCAAACAGCGCATCGGCCCAGGTGGCCGACCAAGCGGAGCCTGCTGCCCACAGGCTCACCGCCACAACCAAACCATACCGCAACATGGTGACCATTCCTGCTGCTCCGACCCCCCAGAGACCCGCCTGGAGCTACGCGCCGCGAAAGAGGCGTGCCCCTGAGGGTCACTCAATCTATTCCCTCTGGACGGCTCGCTGTCAAAGACTGTCGGCCGGAAATGGCTCCGCCGTCCCCCCTCCGACGCGATCGATCGGCGCTCTTGCTTCGATCTCTATAATCGGACCGCGCTCCGTACTCCTTCAACTTTAGTTTTTCGTCGATTTTATCGCGGATTTGTGGAAGATGTGCCGATTAGCGACTCTGTCCGTTTCTTGCCAAGGCGGCGCAGGTCCGGTACGATCTACCAAACTTCCGCTCTTGAACGGACGAGTTCTTGTAGGATAACATCAGGTTGTCCCAAATATGCCTGTCTCTTGGGAGACATCCTGTGTTTACGGTTCGAGCAGACACGGTAATGGCGCTCTTTCAATCTCAGCGGCGCGACATGCAGGGTATGTTGCGGCTCGATGTCTCCTCGCGCAAGTTTCCTCCCGATCCAGGAATCCCTTGTTCTTGGAACGATGCCCAGGAAGCGGTAGCGGAGCGCTTACTCCGACTACTAGCCGGTTATGCCGACGAACGGGTACTCGAGTGGGATACAGACCACTCGCCGGAACAGTTCTTGGTGATGACCGACCCCGATCATTTTATCTCGGACTTGGTAGAGGGTCTGAATAGGATTTACGGCCTCGACGCGGAATACCCCCTCTATCCGACTGCACTGAAAGCGCTCGCACGCGATTTGTTTAACTGGGCGTCCGCGTCCCAGCAAGAGGCGCGAGAACAGCATCACTTATTCGCTATAGGGTCAGAGATATATGTCGAGGGAAGGCCGTATCCCAATCTCGCAGGGGTCAAACACAACGCGGCACTTTCGTCCGACTGGGACAGTTCAGCCTTGCGCCGTCGTCTGTACAACCGTTAGCAGACGGAGGAGAGAGGCGTGACCGAGCCTTATCGTTTGCTGCACGCTTCCGACTTTCATCTGAGCAAAATCCCTTATTCCGCCGGCCCTCGCAAGCCAAGGGTGGGGAGCAGAATCAAACGCTACAAACTCATAGGCCACGACGATGCCGTGTTGCGCGCCTTCGCACGCTTTGTCTATTACTATGGGCTTCAACGCCAACTCTTCGACATCGCCTTGTTGACGGGCGACCTGGCCACGTCCGGCTTCCGCAATGACTTGCAACGAGCCCTCGACTTCCTGACCACAACGCCGACGAATCCGGCTACACCCGCTTGGATTGATGATAACAACGAACCCACGATCGCGTTCTTTCGTCGCGCCGCCATGCCGGGGAATCACGATCGTTACCGTCGGATTCCGTTCTCGTGCATGCCGGGTGGCACCCTTTTCGATAATCTCTTTCAGAACTTTTGGTGGGTCGGGCAGGGGTTCCAACCCTGGTGCGTGCTGGAGAAACCTTATACGCGCCCCCTTGCGATCATTGCGGCCGACTTCACTTTCTGCGCCAACGACAGTGGCAAATGGTTCTTCAGCATCGCCGGTTGGTATGGCCAAGGCCGAGTAGACCAAAACGTCGTCTGGGATTTGAAGGCCAAGACGCGGGACGTGAGAGACAATTACACCGATGACGATCTGGGCGAACCAGCCATCCTTTGGGCAATCCACTTTGATGCGGCAACCACAGACGAAACGCTCAAGCTTCTTGATTCCGATTTTCTTGTGCAGGCCGCCGCTGAGGAGAATATCCACATCCTTCTATGCGGTCATACGCATGAAAGCAAAATCAAGCCGCTCTCGCCGACGACAACCGCATTCGTATGCGGCACGACTTCGCAGGCAAACATCGGTAGCTCGCTCGATTATTCATCGACGGTAAATGACTGCCAACTCCTGACGATCAATGTACCGGACGATCCGAACCTACCGCTCGCTATCGAAGTGACCTGGTTCCGTTACGATACCGGGCAAGGTAGGTTTGTGCAGGTTCCTTATCAAGCACGCCTGCCGTGAAACGGTCCCATCGGATCGGCGCTGCTGTTCACAGGTCCGCATACAAACAGATATGCGGAACGCTGGCAGGCCGGGCCACTTCCGGATACAATTCATTTGACAAAACGCCGCACGTTTAGCCGACCTACTTTTGACCATTAATTTGACAAATGGTCCTTTGACAAAAAGCCGCCTGGAGACATCGACGTAAATCCAATAAAATTAAGAAGTTATTCATTTCGGAGAGGTGACAGAGCGGCCGATTGTGCGGCACTGGAAATGCCGTGTGGGGGTCAAACCTCACCGGGGGTTCGAATCCCCCCCTCTCCGCTCAGAAAAAGCAGCCCTCGTCACCTCTCGGTTTTGCAAGAGGTAACGAGGGCTGCTCGCTTGAGGGAATGGGTTGCTGTTATCCCAACACTTCCTCCACGACGCGGCCGGATACGTCCGTCAAGCGGTGTTCGCGTCCGCCGTGGAAGTACGTTAATCGCTCGTGATCCATTCCCAGCAGGTGCAGGATGGTGGCGTGTAGGTCGTGAACGTGGACCTTGTTCTCGACGGCGGCGTAACCGAACTCATCGGTGGCGCCGATCGCTTGTCCGCCGCGCACGCCGCCGCCGGACAGCCAGGTTGCGAAGCCGCGCGGACTGTGATCGCGGCCCTTGCCGTTCTGGCCGGTCGGCGTGCGGCCAAATTCGCTCGTCCATACCACCAACGTGGAATCGAGCAGACCGCGTTGCTTCAGGTCGGTCAACAGCGCCGCGATAGGTTGATCGGTCTCGCCGCAGTGCAGGGTGTGGTTCTTGACAACGTCGCCGTGCGCGTCCCAGGTTTGTTCGCTGTGGCCGCCGCCGGAATAAATCTGCACGAAACGCACGCCACGCTCCACCAGCCGCCGTGCCAACAGGCAGCGCCGGCCAAACGGTGCGGTTTGCGGATTGTCCAGGCCGTAGAGCCGGCGAATCGATTCGCTCTCCTGCCCAAGATCGACGGCCTCGGGCGCATGGCGCTGCATGCGAAAGGCCAATTCGTAACTGGCGATGCGGGCGGTCAGTTCGCTGTTGTCGGGCGTTGCCTGTTGGTGCCGCCGGTTCAACTCGGCCAGCAGATCGAGTTGATTGCGCTGCTGCGCCGCGCTAATCCCGCTAGGCGGCGAGAGGTTGAGGATGGGATCGCCCTGAACGCGGAACTGCGTGCCCTGGTAGGCAGCCGGCATGAATCCCTGATTCCAATTCGACGGTCCCGAGATCGGCCCGCCGCGCGGATCGAGCATCACCACGAACGCCGGCAGGTTCCGGTTGAGGGTGCCCAGGCCGTAGCTGATCCAAGAACCGAGCGAAGGATAACCCAGGCGCAGATAACCGCTGTTCATTTGCAGCAGGCCGGAGCCATGAGCGAAACTGTCGGCGCGCATGCCGCGAAGGACGCACAGGTCATCGACGCGCTGGGCCAAGTGCGGATACCAGTCGGAAACCTCGATGCCGGACTGACCGTGCTTGCGAAACTTGCACAACGAGCCGAGCAGTTTGCCGGGATGACGCACCTTGAACAACGGATCGCGGTCGAGATTGGGCAGAGGTTGGCCGCTGCGCCGGTTCAGTTCGGGTTTGGGATCCCAGGTTTCCAGATGGCTGACGCCGCCGTACATGAACAGGCAAATGACCGCCTTGGCCGTGGCCGAATGGTGAGGCGGCCGCGGCGCGAGCGGTCCCTCGGTGGTTGTGGCGGCGCGGGCGGAAGCGGAGAAGAAGCCATCTTCGGTCAGTAGAGCCGTCAGCGCCACACTGCCGAAGCCGCCGCCGGCACGCCAGAGGAAGCCGCGCCGAGTCGGAGCAGGGCCATCTGCTGCGCGGGTCATGCGTCTTTCCTCCTTTTTTGTCATCCCATGTAGAAAAATTCATTCGTGTTCAACAGTACCACGCAGAGCGCGGCCAGGGCTTGCTGGCGGGCGTCGCCGCTCGGCTGGCCGCGGCGGCGCGCGTCGGCCTCGATTTGCCGCTGCTGCCGCGACAAAAAGTCGAGAGCCAGGCGAAGCTCGTCGGCCCGCGGCGGCCGGCACAGCGCCAGCGCGAAGGCGCGGCGCACCTGCTCCGCCGGTTCCTCTCCCGCTTCGCGCCGCAGCCGGGCCGCCCAATGCGCCGCTTGCTCTTGTAGAAAAGCGCCGTTGAGAAACGTCAACGCCTGCGGCGCCGTGGTCGAGAGCGGACGTTGCTCGCAGCTGGAAGTGGTGTCGGGCGCGTCGAGCAGTTCCAGTTCCGGCACGGCCAGCGAACGCTTGCAGAAAACGTAGATGCTGCGCCGCGCCGCCTGGCGCGGCGACGATTTTCCCCAGCCATCGCCGGGCTTCGATTGTCCTTCGAGTACAGCCTGCGGCAGCGGCGGAAAAACGCTCGATCCGCCGCGCGCGGCGTTGAGTTGGCCGCTGACGGCGAGTATGCAATCGCGCACCGCCTCCGCCTCGAGCCGTCGCGGACGCCAACGGCCGAACAGCGCCAGTTTCTGCTCGCCCTGTCCGGCGTCCGCTTCCAAAGCGGAGGAAGTCTGATAAGCGCGCGAAAGCACCAGCAGCCGATGCAGCGGCTTCAAGCGCCAGCCCTCGGCCATGAACCACGACGCCAACCAGTCGAGCAGTTCAGGATGAGTCGGCCGCGCTCCCATCACCCCAAAATCGTTGGGCGTGGAGACGAGTCCCTTTCCGAAGTGGTGCATCCAGACGCGATTGACGAGGACGCGCGCCGTGAGAGGGTTGTCCGGCCGTGCGATCCAGTCGGCCAACCAGCGGCGCCGGCCGGTCGAATGAGCCAGCGCCGTGGGAGGCGCCGGCTGGCTACTCAGCAGCACCGACGGCAACCCCGCCGTCACGACGGCCGCCGCACGCTTGGGATCGCCGCGACGGAAAAGATGCGTCGCCGGCGCTTGCGGGCCGTCCTCATACCAGATGTGCGCCTGCGGAAGTGGGGATTGCTGGACTTGCCCCACCAGGCTTAGCTGCGGCGCCGCCAAGAAGCGCGGTTGGCCGCTCAGCGACGGCAGCAGCGCCCCGGTCAACAGCGACGATTCAAGACCGACGCCGTGCCAGAAAGCCCGCAGTTCTTCGGCGCTGCCGACATACCGTTCGTGTTCCTTTCGGTGCGTTGCCGAAACGACGATCTCCGGTCGCTTGAGCGGATCGAACACGGCCAGCAGACGATAATAGTCGGTCTGGCTGAATGGCTCGAATTTGTGATCGTGGCACCGTGCGCAGCGAATCGTCAGAGCGAGGAAGGCCGTGGCCGTGGTGCCCAGCACGTCGTCGAGTTGATCGTAATGATCGACCTGCGGATCGGCCGGTTCGTCGTCCCAAGTGCCCAGACGCAAAAACGTGGTGGCGATCTGCGTCTCGGCATTGGAATCGGGTAGTTCGTCGCCGGCAATCTGCTCGCGGACGAACCGATCGAAGGGCTTATCGCGGTTGAAAGAATCAATGACGTAATCGCGGTAGCGCCAAGCGTTGGGTTTGGCGCCGTCGCGTTCGTAGCCGTTGCTTTCGGCATAGCGAGCCACGTCGAGCCAGTGCCGTGCCCAGCGTTCGCCGTACTCCGGCCGGGCCAGCAACCGATCGACGAAACGAGCGAAGGCGTCGGAAGAAGAATCGTCGAGAAACGCTTGCTGTTCTTGGGGTGTCGGCGGCAGTCCGATGAGATCGAGGTAAGCGCGCCGCAGCAGAGTGCGTTTGTCGGCGGGCGGAGCCGGTTTGCGGTTCGCCGCTTCCAGGCCGGCCAGCACAAAGGCATCGACCGGCGAACGCGGCCAATCGCGTTGACGCACGGCGGGAACGGCCGCTCGTCGCACGGGACGAAACGACCAGTGATCGCGCGCCTTGTCTGCCGAATCTCCCTTTCCCGCGCGGGGCGTGGGAGCGCCGTCCGCCCGCGCGGGAGCTACCGCGGCGAGCAAGAGGAGCAGCCCAAAGGAAACGCGCGAGCCGATCATGGTGCCTCCTGGACGATGGCAAGGGGGAGGGAGGGAAGGCTGCGGACGGCGATTGCAGGCAAACAGCCGTCGCTTCCTCGTCAATGCTATCCGGATCGCCAAGCGGCCGGCAAGAGAAATCCCTGTTGGAGTTCCGCCTTCCCCTGGCTTTTTCCTTTGATTTCTCGAATAAGGCCACTTGACTTATCGCAATGTGCGATTACCTTTCCAGTAGAGGGAGTTTCATCGGTCGATAGGTTGAAATGTGCGCGTCATCTCCAAGCGGCGACTGCGGGAGTTCTGGGAATCTCGAAAGGGGGATTCCGGGATCGCCGAACGGGATCTGGCGGTCTGGCACAAGTTGGCCAAGAGTGCCCGCTGGACCAACTTCGGGGCGCTCAAGCAGACGTTCGGTTCGGCCGATCAGGTTGGCAACTGCGTTGTCTTCGACGTGGGCAACAACCGCTATCGGTTGATGGGCCGAGTGAATTATGCCAGAGGCATTCTCTACGTTCTGCGGGTGACGGACCACGCGGACTACGACAAGAAACACTGGATCGAAGAGTGCGGCTGCCACAAGCCTCCGCCAAAGAGATCGGCCTCGACAACGAAGGCTTCCGCGAAACGAACGCCGGCTCAGAGCCGACGGAAAAGGAGGAGATAAAGGCGATGGCCGTCAAAACCGCCCCCTGGGTGCTGCCCGATACCTACTTCGACCTCGTGAAGCAGTTTCCCCTCACTCATCTCCGGGACGACGACCATCTGAACGCCGCCCAGAAGATGATCGACCGACTACTGCAAGAGGATCTGGATGAGGGAGCCCGGCAGTATTTGGATGTTCTGACCGATCTGGTGGAAAACTACGAGGAGAAATTCGTTGCCATGGCGGACGTTTCCGAGGCGGATGTGCTCCGCGAGTTGATGCGGAGCAATGGCCTCAGTCAACCGAAGCTGGCCAAGGCGGCCGGCATCGCCCAATCCACTCTCTCGGCTGTCTTGAATGGCAGCCGATCGCTGACGAAGGGTCACGTCGTCAAACTCGCCAAATTTTTCAACGTCTCGCCGGCTGCGTTTCTGCCGGCTTGAGGTAGGCGGGTGGAAAGAGACGTTGTGATGCCCCGAGGCGTTATTGGCTTGGCGTTGTGTTGGCGTCGTTTGCCGCTTTGCCACGCTACTTTGGGGTTGGCAAACGCCTAAGTCCTTTAGGGACTAAGGCTTTTCTGGGCAGTTTGCCACTTTGTCAGTCTGTCGCGGCGGCGGGGTCGGCGACGATCCCTGTCACGGCTTGGCTTAGTTTGACGCCCCGGTCCCGATGGATGAATTTCTGCAACGTATGGCAATCCGTGGACACCAGCCCGCGGTTGCCGCCGGCCGACAAGACGACTTCGGCAACGTAGATGTCTCCGCGCCCATCAACGCAGATGCCGTGCGGTGCGAAAAAATCTCCCGGCATACAGGGATTTCGACCGCCGCCCCAGCGCGCCCCCAGATTGCCGTGGCGGTCGAAGATGCTCACCCGTCCGCCCGGCGCGTTGGCGGTGGGAGCCGCCGTACCGGGCCACATCCCCGCCTGAAAGCCTAGTTCCGCGACGTAGACGTTCCCCCCATCATCGAGGAAGACCTGGCAAGGGCGGGCCACATCCGTCCATTCCGCAAGGAAACGGCCGTCGGCAGTGAATAGCTGAATCCGGCTGTTTTCACGATCGGCCACGTACACGGTTCCCTGTTGGTCAACCGCAATGCCATGAGGCAAGTGAAACTGGCCGGCGCCGCTTCCCGGCTCTCCCCAAGAGAGGAGATGCCGCCCATCAGGTGAAAACTTGTGGACCCGCGCGTTGCCGTAGCCGTCGCTGACGTACAGTTCTCCTTCGGTTGAAAGCGCCAGGTTGGTGGGGTAATGGAACGGCGCACCGGCGCGAAGGATGGTGCGATAATCCATACTCGTTGCCCCGGTGTCCGAGGGCGTGCCGTTCTCCTTCAGAGACAACAACAGCGTGCCGTCCGGAGTAAATTTGCGGACGGAGTGGCCGAGGTCGTCGATGCAGTAGACGGAGTCGTCCGGTCCAACGGTAATGCCGTGCGGTCGCGCGAACAGGCCCTCTCCCCAAGCGGTCAGAAACGTGCCGTCCCGATCGAAGACCATGACCGGATGTTCGCCGCGGTTAAATACGTAGACTCGATCCCGGCTGTCGGTGGCCACCGCAGCTGCTTCCGTGAAGCTCCAACCGGCGGGCAATTTCGCCCACTGGTCATCGGCTTCGTAGCCGAACTCCCGGCAATCGACAGTCATGGCTGAACCCTTTCCTTTTGCTCCATCACTTTGCTGTCCCTTATTCTGCTTTTCCATGTGGAAGTTGAATACCCGTATTCGCCTTTTGGTTTCCAGGTGGAAGTTGAATGTCCGTATTCTTGATCTCTAATTCTCGCTGCCGCCATTCCTTGTTCAAAAACTGCTTGGGTTCATGGGTTTCGGGATCGATCTCTATATCGAGGTCTATGCCGCAGAAAGGACAGTAGCGGACATTCCCCCGTATCGCAGGCAGATCGATGTTTTTTTCGCATCGTGGGCAGGGGAAAGCGTAGGAGCGTCCGTAGACTAATGTGATTACAGCGGCCACACAGAAAATGAACATAGCAGCCACAATAAAAGGGATAAAAAAGGGGTAGGCACGACCTACTTCTTGCGAGATTATCAAAAAAGTGAACCATCCAGCCTGTATCACAAGGAAGGAGATCGAGCTAACGGTTGTGATCCAACGATTTCGCTGTTCAAACAGCGTGCGAATGGTCCTGGCATCACTTCGTTTTACAGGAACGGGAATATATTCGATGGTCGGTGAGGAACAAAAGGGGCAGTACGCAGCCTCGGCCACCACTCTGACGCACTTTGTACACGCACGAGGCATCTCTCACCCTCCCTCTTACCGACTTGTCCTTTCCCCGAATCCGTCGGCTTTGAGGCGGATTACGCCAAGATCCCCCGAACAATCCGAGCTTCGTTCACGCCGGTTAGCTTCTCCTTCAATCCATTCTGCTCGACGAAGAGTTGCTCGTGGTGCAGCCCCAGCAGATGCAATATCGTTGCATGCCAATCGGGCACGCTCACGCGGTCCTCGACGGCCGCCAGGCCGAGTTCGTCGGTCGCTCCGTAGATAGTCCCGCCCCGGATGCCGGCGCCGGCCATCCAAGTGCAGAAGGCGTTCTTGTTGTGATCGCGCCCCGCCTTGCGCTCGTCCTTGTCCGCCGGTAGCTGCGCGATCGGCAGACGGCCGAACTCGCCGCCCCACACAATTAACGTCTCGTCGAGAAGCCCGCGCTGCTTCAAGTCGGTCAACAGCCCGGCGATAGGCAGGTCGGTGCGTGCGCAGGCCGTCCTCAGTTCGGCGGCCAAGTTGGTGTGGTTGTCCCAGATTTGAGCGTTGATGTACAGCTGCACGAAGCGAACGCCGCGCTCCACCAGTCGGCGAGCAATCAGGCAGCGCCGGCCGTAGGAATCGGTCGGCTCTTGGCCGATGCCGTACATCGTCAACGTCTTCTTGCTCTCCTTCGATAAATCCAGCGCATCGCTGGCCGCCAACTGCATGCGGGCCGCCAATTCATAACTGGCGATACGGGCGTCGAGGTCCGGCTGTCCGGGCCGGGCCGACTTGTGCATTCGGTCGAGCCGTGTCAGCAAGTCGCGCTGGATTTGGTCGATTTCGGCGGGCCGTTCCACGTCGGGCTTGAGGTTGAGGACCGGCGAGCCGGTCGCGCGGAAGCGCGTGCCCTGGTACACAGGCGGCAAGAAGCCGGCTTGCCAGTTCTCGATACCGTTGATCGGTAGCCCTAATGGGTCATCGAGTACAACGTAGGCCGGCAGGTTCTGGTTCTCGCTGCCCAGCCCATAGACCACCCACGAGCCAAGAGCCGGCCGGCCCGGACCCATTTTGCCGGACTGAATCAGGTAGATCGCCGGCTCGTGGGTCAGGTTGGTGGTGTACATGGAGCGGATGAGAGCGAGATCGTCCACGTGCCGGGCCAGATGCGGCAGCGCGTCCGACACCCACATACCGCAGCGGCCATGCCGCGCGAATTGGAACGGGCTGCGCATCAGAGCGCCGGCGGAGCCGATGTTCTCGATTTCTCCGGCGATGCGCTCGAAATACGGTTTACCGTGATGCTTGTCGAGTGTTGGTTTGGGATCGAACAAGTCCATCTGGCTGGGGCCGCCGTTCATAAAGAGATGGATAACGCTTTTGGCCCGGCCTGGAAAATGCGGCGGCCGTGATTGAAGATCCTGGATGGGGCGACTCTTCTCCGCGGCCGACGCAGCGTAACCCTCGCGGCTCAGCAGATAAGCCAGGGCCGCGCCGTGGATGCCGCCGGCGACGCGCGTGAAAAACCCGCGCCGAGTGAGAGAATCGGCGGTGAAGGATCGATTTTGTTCCGCCTCCGACATGGACCACCTCAATCGATGTAGAGAAAGGCCGCCGAGTTTAGGATCGTGTGACAGTACGTTGTCAGTGCCTCGCGCGCCGCTTCCATCCGGTCTGTCCGCTGCTTGCCCCACTCCTTGGATAGACGGGTCAGCGCCGCCTGTCCCAGCGCCTTCTCCTCCGCATTGGGCGGACGGCTCAGGGCCGTCAGGTAAATCCAATCGATTTGCCGTGCCGGATCGGACCCCGCTTCCCGGCAAACCCGGCGGGCGAACTGCTCGGCCAATCGCCTGACCATACCGTTGTTCAGCAGATGCAGCGCCTGCGGAGCCACCGTCGAGCCGCGCCGCTCCACGCAATTGGGATTCATCTGCGGGAAATCGAAATTCTCCAGATGCGTAACGACCAGCTTGCGCTGCATCTGCACGTAAATCATGCGCCGCCAACCTTTGGCGGTGCCGGCGGGCGTAACTAAACCATCGCCGCGCGCCTGGAGCACGCTGGGCGGGCCGTAGCGCGTCTCATCGAGGCAGCCGGCGACTTCGAGCATGGAGTCGTACAGAGCTTCCGCATCCATGCGCGTCAGCGGCATGCGCGAGCAGAGGACGTTCTCCGGATCGAGTTGCTCGCGGTCGGCTGTCACCGTCGAGGATTGCCGATAGGTCGCGCTCGTCATCATCAGCCGGTGCATCGCTTTGATGCTCCAGCCCCGACGCACGAACTCGACGGCCAACCAATCGAGCAGTTCGGGATGCGTCGGCCTCGCCCCGGCCTTGCCGAAGTTATCGAGCGTCTTGACGATGCCGTTGCCGAAGTGCTGCTTCCACAGGCGATTGACGAACACACGAGCCGTCAAGGGATGATCGGGACGAGTCAGCCAGTGAGCCAGGGCCAGGCGTCGGCCGGTCTTTTTGGCGCCCGGCCAAGGCGGTTTCACCTCGAAAGGCGTCTTGCCGTCGGTCAGCACCGATGGTACGCCGGGTCCGACCAGCCGGCCGGGACGCAGATAATCTCCACGCTGGAGCAAATACGTCGGCGACGGCTCGCCCCGGTCCCAAAGCGCTCGGATCTTCGGCTCCGTCAGAAGTTGAGCTTGCAGCGCCTTAATGCGCGATTCGCTGTCCGGCGACGGCTTCTTCGCCTGCGCCATCTTGAGTGCGTCGATCTCTTTCTGCAACGCGGCGTTGTGCGCTTCCCACTGTCGCCGTTCCGCCGTCGCAACGTAAGGCAAATCGCGATCCGTCCGCGGTCCCTGGCTGAGACCGGACAGCCAATTCGGCTTCATCCAATCGTGTTCGTCAAAAGCGCCTTTGAAGACATCCAAAAGGCGATAATAGTCGCGCTGCGGGATCGGATCGAACTTATGGCTATGGCAACGAGCGCATTTCAAGGTCAAACCCATCACCGCCGAGCCAAGTACGTCGATCTCGTCGGCGATCACCTCCAGGCGATCCGGCAAAAAGTTGGTGAGGTTGTACCACGTCGGATCGGGAGCCATGCGCAAGAAGCCCGTGGCGGCCAGATTGTCGTAAAGCTCTTGGGTGATCTCCGGCGCATGTTCGTAGTCGGCCAACTCGTCGCCGGCGATCTGCTCCACCAAGAAACGGTTGTACGGCTTGTCGTCGTTGAAGGCGCGGATGACGTAATCGCGGTAGCGCCAGGCGGAGGGACGTACCAGATCCTGTTCGCGCTTGCCCTCGGTGTCGGCATAGCCGGCGAGATCGAGCCAGTGCCGTCCCCAGCGTTCGCCGTAGCGCGGC
Organism: uncultured Planctomycetota bacterium; assembly: GCA_963835245.1. Classification (GTDB taxonomy): domain Bacteria; phylum Planctomycetota; class Planctomycetia; order Gemmatales; family Gemmataceae; genus JAJPHU01. The sequence continues at coordinate 807,151 of CAWIEZ010000004.1, read as the reverse complement.
GAGGCGAGCAAACGGTCGATCCGCTTTTCGTAGGCTTGCGGATCGCGGTCGCTCAGGAAAGCGCGGACTTCAGCCGGCTCCGGCAGCAGCCCGGTCAGGTCGAGATACGCTCGCCGCAGCAGCGTCGCCCGATCCGCCTCGGCGGCCAGCGTCAACCCGCGCTGTTCCAACTTGTGCATCACGAACGCATCAATCGGATTGTGGAGGCGCGCCCGCTGCTTCACGGCAGGAGGCGTGACGGCGCGCGGCGCTTGGAACGCCCAGAAATCGCGGTCTTTGTCCGTGACCAACGGATCGGGCGAGGTACCGGCGACATCCGGCGCCTGCTGTACCTCCGGGGCGCCCAGAGCGATCCAGCGGGCCAGCAATTCCGTCTCCGCCGTCTCGATCGGCTTGATGCTCACTTCGACGATACGGCGGCGCGGCGGCATCTCGCCGGAGCGGATCTTCTTAAGTAGCAGGCTCTCCTCCGGCTTGCCCCGAACGATAGCCGACCCGGACTTGCCGCCGCGCAGCATGGCCGCCCGGCTGCGCAGATCGAGACCGGCTTCCTGCCGCCCTTGTCCATGACAAACCGTGCAGCGGCGCAGCAGGATGGGCAGGACATCGTGCTGGCTAATTGTCGTCTTGGCGTCGCCGGCTTGTTCGGAAGTGAAAGGAGCGCCGTTTTCGATCCAGCGGCGGATGATTTCTACCTCCGCCTGGCTCAGTTTCCTTGCTTTGCCGGGCGGCATCTTCCCGTCATGCACCATCTCATAGAGCAAGCTCTTCTGCGGCTTGCCGGGATCGATCACCGGACCCGATTCGCCGCCCGTGAGGATGCTCGCGCGGCTGCGCAGGTCCAGTTCGGCCTTTTTAGCTTTCGCGCCGTGGCAGCGCAGGCAATTCGCCTTGAAGATCGGTAGAACGTCCGTCTCGAACAGCGGCGTCTTGGCCGTTGCGTTCGGCTGCCGTTCCGCGGCCGCCGCATCGAGGCGCCAAGCCCCGCCGAAGACAATCGCCCCCACGACCGTCGCGCGGACAACCTGCCATCGCCAGTCCGCGCGCTTCATCGACGTTTCCTCACATCAGCAACTTTCCAAGAGTTTGACTCGCCGTCCAAGTTCGATTTTACGGCGGACCGCTAACAGTCGCAAGGATGCAGCCGTTCCGGCCAGTCAATAATCCGGAATAGGTTGCCCATCGGAGATGTTCGCCAGCAAGGCGAGAATATTGGGGTCCGCGCCGTTGGCGATGGCGTGGACGCTGCCGTCGCCGAAGAGGAACTGACAGATGCCCGTATGATAGCCGCCGAAGCCGATGACGGGATCGCTCGGCTTCTGAGCAATGGGATAATTCGGTCCCACGGATCGGCTGGAACACATCCAGTAATCGCCGTTGTACAGCGAGCAATCGAGTACGCCGTAACCGAAATAGCCGAGCAGAACGTGCTTGTCGCCGGCGAAAATCGTGTTGCTGAGACCATCGGTGATCGCCGCGAACGAGACGTAGCCGAGCGCTTGGCCATATTGGTTCATGGCGGCCCGAAAGGCGCCATTGTAAACGTGGCCGTCGCAGTCGGTGCCGTCGCAGTTGTCCGTGCCGGTGCAAGTGGCGTAATCGCCCAGCGCTCCCGGCACGAACGGACCCAGACCCGCACCGATGTCGTCGTTCTGATCGCCGGTGACGCTGTGTCCGGGAGGAGTTTGCGCCGTGCGCCGCGACGGGCAAAAGTAAGTCTGCACCTGCGTCAGCCGAGCGAGGTCGGACTGGTCGTAGTAAATCTGGGCGATGTTCCACTGAGCGTACAGGTTGTTCTGTTCGATGTAGGGAAGGATCAGCACGGCCCAGGTGGCGTGCAGGTCGCTGAGCCGATTGGGCGGCAGGGTACCGAAGTCAGCTTGGTACATATGGAAGGCGAGGCCGATCTGATGGAGATTGTTGCCGCAGCTGGCCCGGCTGGCGGCCTCGCGCACTTTCTGCACGGCCGGCAGCAGCAACGCCATCAATACCGCGAGGATGGCGATGACCACCAGCAGCTCGATGAGCGTGAATCCCCCGCGTCGCCGCACCGTCGCCGTCTTCCGCATTTGCACAACATGCCTCGCCATCAAGGATCGCCGCCCTCTACAGGCCGCCGATCATACTTCGGGGGATGTGAAAGCGGAACGCGCCGCCCAGACCGAAGGCGGAGGCCGGCAGCATCAGCCGCAGATATTCCACGTCGTGCGCCGGCACCGCATAGACCAGCACTTCTTTCACCTGATGCCCTGGATTGAGGGCATCGCCCTCCGCTCGGCCGACCACTTTCCAATCGGCATCAAAAGTTTTCTGTGCGTAGGCACGGTTCTGATTATCGGTCAGAGTGGGCGGATGCTTCGACGCTGAATCGGCGCGATCGGCCCACGGCTCATAGGGCGTCTGCTGAAAAATGACCCCTTCGTAGCTGGCCCGCAAACGGATGGTCAGACAGCGTTCCGCCGACGCCGTGGTCGAAGCCTTCCGTTTCAGATCCACCGAACCGATCCAGACCGCCACGATCTCCACGCGCACATCGCCGCGTTTGACGGCGTTGGCGGAAGCGTCCACCCAGTCGTCTTCGCCGATGGCTTGGTGAGCGGTCATCCCTCCTTGCTTGAGAGAGATCGCCACGAGCGGAGGATGGGGAGGAGAAGAACGGGGCCAACTCCCCACGAAAAGCAGCACGACAAGGCACAGGATCGACAGGAGAAGGAGGAGGACGGCAATCCTTCGCCGCCCCAGCGCCGGCAACGTGCCGCCTTTTTCTTTGAGGAACGGGCGTTCCGCCATGGTGGTCATCCGTATCGACGGCCAATCCGAGCAGCCTCCCTACCTCCTGCGGGACCGATTTCCTTGGAGTTTTTGATTCTACTTGCCGGGGGAGAGGGTCGCAATGCTTTTTCCGCTTTGCCTACTTGCGTTGTCCATAATGCGGAAATGCCGGCATGTGCATCGGCTGGGAGCGTTGATTCGGGCGGCCGTTGGCCCGCTGCTTGATTTCACCTGCCGCAGCGGAGTCGTTGCATCGCTCTCACCCACCCTTGATGCAACGAATGCGCACCATTGCAACGACAGCTACTCATGCCACGCAAATCCTTTATCTGGATCGACCTAAGTCGTTGCATCACCGACGCCCCTATGCTAACTCCTGAAAACAAGGGAGCCGCACGGGGGCGTCTCGGTGGAGGGCTGGACAACCAGCTACGCGCAAACGACGCAAGTTGCTACGCTGATTCATATTGCGCCTTATCTTAATGGCATTCACGATGTCCCCTTTTTCTTCCTTCGTATCGCCAAATTCCCGTTCGCTATTGGCGGTGCTAAGCGGTACACGGTTCTTGACAATGTACTGTTGTGCTCATGGTATGGCCATAAGCCACCCTCTGATCGTTTTAGCATCGGAACCCAATCGCGCCGCGATTTCCTTGATGGTTTTCCCTTCGTTAGCCAGCTTCCGCGCCTCCTCTTTACGCGATCGGTATGCTCGGCTCCGGCAAGGCTCACTACAATAATTCCTACTCCTGCGAAACTTCTCCGGCGAAACCTCGAACCATTTTCCACAAGCTGCGCATGCTCGATGCTTCTTGCTGCCGCTGATCGTCTCCGCAAGTTGTAGCCACAAGGCTCCAAGCAAGGCATTCGGCATGATCTGGAGGATGAAACCCTCGACTCGCCGATCTCGTGCGAAAATCACTTTGACGCGCCCCCGGAGGCTATTGCAGACTGTCACTTGCAAACTCTGCATTAACTGTTCGTCTGCATTGCCGCTTTGAGCTTCATCCCAGATTTCGACACACTCCCGCATTTGATCGATCTCCTCACGCCACAACTCGATAGGCTCCATGTTGGGAGGTGTGTCTCTCTCGGTGTGATCGGCTCTTCGCCATTCATCGTCAGACCAGTATTCCCAGTCGCAATCTAGGTCTCCGCCGACACCACTAGCTCCAGTGCCGAGATGACCGTATTGGTTTGCAAATTCCAGCACACCTTCCATCGTTGTTGGCGTCTCAGCAAAAGTACGGAATAGGCCCGTGAACTCATCGAGCGGTGCATATTCTCGGTAGTGCCAGTTATTGGCATCGATCGATTTATTGGCATCAATCGTTGCCAAATAGGTGCCGGACGTCCATCGATACCCGTCGCGGGCGACCCTCCAGATGAATTTAGGCATGGCTTCTCCAACAGGAAAACACGGGAAAATCACGGTAAGTGCCCAGATACCGTGTTGACGGGTACGGCCTTGTCAGCATAGCATTGGAAAGGGCATAGGCAAGCGGCAAGCCCCTTGCACCTGGGCAAGGGCTAGGCCGCAACATACCGAATCTCAGGAGCATCCAATGTTGCCGGTTCTGCCAGTGATGGGATTAGGTGGTCTGGTTACTGGGGGCGCTGTCCCCCTTCTCGGAGTTGGTGGCCTGATTGTTGGGGGAGTTCTCGGATCCTTGGCTGGAAGGCGCTCGGACTCGCTCAGTAACATCTCCGGTAGCCACTACGAACCGAAGCGCTATGTTACCCTGGAACCAGGGGACCATATCCGGGTCCGCTGCTGGTTCGGTCCGATCCCTTACCACCACCACGGGATTGTGGGATGGGACCGCGAGAACAATCGACCCACGGCCATCCACTACGTCTCATCGGATGAAGTTGCTATTTTCGGCATCAAGACACGGAAAAGGGCTGCGGCAGTCCGGGAGACTGATCTTGACCGTTTCGTGGGATCGGCTGGGCTGGCTGCAATCGAACTTGTTGAGCGCCCCCTTGACTGGCTGGCTGTCGTGAAACGCGCGTACTCGGCCCTCGGCTCAGAGTTTTGGGCCGAAGGAACCTATGACTTGCGCTCGAACAATTGCGAGCATTTCGCGCTATGGTGTATTGGCGGATGGGGATACAGCCAGCAGGTAGTCAACTACTCGATTTTGCGTAGCGGAATTGGTTCTTGTGTCTCCGAAATCTCTCGCCGATTGGTCGGAGGAACCATTCGTCGCATTGCGGCAGAATTGGGCCTAATAGACTTGATCCCTGGGATCGGTTGGCCACTTTTCGGGGCGGGGATTCTCTACGCTATGTACGATCTAGCCAAAGGATTAGGTTTTTTTTGCAATGGACACCGTACTGAGGCCGATGGGGCGGCTGTTCGCCGAGCGGCTCTGGCCCACGGCGTTCAGTTCGCCTGATCACAAGAAATGGAGGACGGATTATTATGCAGCTGCCATTTCAAACCCACTGGCTTGAGCAGGCAATCGGCGGTGAACGAGAGGCTGTCAAGATTGCCCAGAAGATTGCAGACCATCTGGAGTTTCGGAAGATGATTCAGGAAGCGATTAACTCTGCACCGAGGGAGTGTGCGGAACAGAGTAAAGAGGCGCGCTTTATCGCAGAACACATCGCCTTCAGACTTCACAACTCATTCGGGGGCTTTACGACTACGCATCGATTGTGAGAGCGTTCCAGCGCTCGTCAGCCCTCTCGTTGACGACCGACGTTGGGGTTGGCAGAGTGAGCGATATAAATGGCCTTTTTTCACCCTGCCAACTCCGAAATGCACGGCGGGAATAGTTACTCCCAAAAAGCGTGTCAGGCTCCGACCCGATGAAGATTCGTAACCGTGCGGTCGGTGCTGCCGCTCCGCGGCGATGGTCGGAAAAAGGGTCGGAAAAAGGGACAGCATACTTTTAAGATATATCGGAGCGTAAATACACACTGAACCTTTTCTCCAAGAAAGCCTGACCTACAGCAAGTTAGGCCACTACCTTCTTGCGAAATAACGTAACAAACCCGCCAGCTTGTCCATTTCGAGTGTTTCGAGTATTGCGGCTGTTTCGAGGACGTGCTAGAATATCTCTGTCACCAAACAGGAGATAAAATCCATGACTGCGTTGATGTCTGAGAAGTTTGAAACGGTAGCGCCAACCGATGCCGATACACAGCTGGCCCGCGAGTCGAGCCGCCGTCTGGCTGGCCACCGACTCGGCAGGCGAGCCAGCGCACGCATCCAAGTGATCGAAGACGGAGAGGCCAGCGAAACCGTTGTTGTGCCGGCCGCCGCCCTGCGGCTTCTGCTGCATGCCCTGAGCGAAATGGCTCAGGGGAATGCCGTGACGCTCATCCCCACCCACGCCGAATTGACCACCCAGCAGGCGGCCGATCTTCTCAACGTCTCGCGTCCCTACGTCATCAAGCTCCTCGATGAGGGCCGGATTCCCCACCGCACGGTCGGCAAATACCGGCGCATTCGCTTCGACGACCTGATGACCTACAAGCGTAAAGATGACGCCGCCCGAACAAAGATCGCCGATCAACTAGCGGCCGAAGCCCAGGAACTCGGGATGGGCTACTGATGGATCAATCGATCGCCGCCGTTTATGACGCCAACATCCTCTACCCCGCCCGCTCCGCGACCTCTTCATCCGCTTGGCGCAAGCGGACCTGGTCCAGGCGCGATGGACGGAACAAATCCACGATGAATGGCTCCGCAACGTACTCAAAGACAATCCGCGGCTCTCCGCGGAACGCCTCGCCCGAACGCGGACTCTGATGAACGATGCCGTGCGCGATTGCCTGGTCACAGGCTACGAAGACTTGATCGCTTCTCTCTCGTTGCCCGATCCGGATGACCGCCATGTGCTGGCTGCTGCTATCCGGGCGGGTGCCGAAGTGATCGTCACCTTCAATCTCGCCGACTTCCCCGCGGAAGCCCTTGCCCGTTTCGACATCGAGGCAAAGCATCCTGATGATTTCGTGGTCGAACTTCTCGATCAGGCTCCCGGCGCCGTTTGCACCGCAATCAAACGCCAACGGGAAAGTCTCTGTAACCCGCCGAAGACCGCTCAGGAACTCCTCGCCACGTTGGAAAGCCACGGCCTTACTCAAACCGTTGCTCGGCTCCGCCAATTCATCGACTTGCTTTGAACCGCCTCAGTGATTTAGGCCGACGGAGCGGTTCGTCGCCGCATGCGCACTACCAAGCGATAAATCGCCCACACCACCAGCGCCCACGGCAGAAGAACGCATAAACCGAGGATCAATATCCGCAAGCTCCACGATAGCACCGCGAAACTGTCCGCAAGCCCCTTTCGCACATTCGGGCCGAAGCCGTCGTCGCTGGGCACGAGCAAATCCTTGTTCGACAGCGTCACGTCGAGGCGGGCGACGGCCAACGGGCTATCGGGAACTTCCGGGTGCTTGGCCGACTGCTGCACGCGCACCGTGCCGGACGATTTGAGTTGATCGAGCAGTTCGTGGATTTTGGCCAGCGGGACATCATAGGTCAACTTGCCGGTGACGCGGCCGTTGCGTTCGCGGGAGACGTTCGATTCGACGATGCGGCCCGGACGTTCGCCGGACAACACCGACGCCGACAACAGCGCCGCCGTCTGATCCACGTCGGCCACTTCGACGCCGAACGCATACGTCTCGCGCGGCGGGATGTTCGCTTGATTGAGGAACGTCACCTGCCAACGCACCTTGCTATCGACGACGTTATCGGCGTCGGCGGCACGGGTGACTTTGCGCGTGTACGTGTCGCCGGCCTTCGACAGCGCGGCGCGGAGGACGGCTTCATCGGCGCGGCGAACTTCGAGGTCGAGCGTCGCCGTGACGTTGCGGCGATCCTGTTCGTTCAGCTGCGCGTTGCGGACGCGGATCTTGATCTTGGCCACGGCTTCCAAGACGCCGCGATAGCTTGTCGCCACGTCGGCGCAGGCCAGTTGAATCTCATCGCTCTCGCGCGCCGTCGCCGACTCCAGCGCCCACAGCTTGACGTGAAAGCCGCGCTTCTTGCGCGTCGTCTCGACGTTGGTGATCTCGCGCACTTGCAGAGCCATCACTTCGCCGGCGCTCTTAACGTCCTCCAGCACGGCATCGGCCAACGGCGTCTTCACCTGGAAGAGCAAATCGCTCTGCGTCTGCGCGCTGCGCGCTGTTGAGATTGGAGGAAACAATGCGGCCCGCCGCCTTGTCCACCCGCGCCAACAGCGTCTTCATGGCCGACTCGACATCGACGCAAGCCAAATTGATGTACACCGTCTCGCGCGGCTCCACGTTGGTCAGGTTGTAGAAATGAACGTGAAACCGTGCATCGCGGCGAGTGATTTTGCCGTCGCTGGGTTTGCCGCTGCCGCCTTCGGTTTCCTCCAGGCGCGAGATGTCGAGGCGGGCCACGGCGCCGAGTTGCTTGAGACGATCGCGCAACGGACCCGCCGCGTCCGGCGCTACCTCGAAATCCATCAGGGCGCTGAACTGCCCTTGCGACGGCTGTTTCAACTCCGCGCGGGTGATGCGTCCCTTCGCTTCGCGCACCGCCTTCTGCGCCGCTTGCAGCGCTTGATCCACTTCCTCGACCTCGATACCCATTTGCACTTGCTCGCGCTCAATGATACCAAAAGGAGCGGTAATCTCCTTTTCGTACAGATTGATCGTCAGCGTGCTGAGGGCGACCTGATTGGCGTAATAGCGCAGCTCGCCCTCGACTTTCTCGATGCGGGTGCGCCAGACGCCTAGCTCCTTCTCGGCGGCGAGCAGATCTTTTATCTCGCCCTTGCCGGTCTTGATGATTTGCAACAGCCGTTCTTCCATGGCGCGGGCGGCCCGCAGTTCGCTCTCCAGATCGGTGTACTGTTTGGTGATGTCCAAGCTGCCGAGGCGCTGGTTTTTCAGATCGCCGCTCTTGCTGAGATTGGTGCGCAGTTCGAGGATCAATTCGTCAAGGTGTTCCGGCGGCACGCGGACGACGACGGAGCCGCGCACCTTGCCGTTGGTCAATTTGTCGCTGTTGACCGTGGCGATGAAGCCGCCCTTGATGGGTTTGACCAGCCGGGCAATGGTCGCCACGGCGGCATCGAAGGACGGCACTTCGTACTCGACCTGGCCGGTGCGAATGACGATTTTGCGCGCCGGATTGCTCCGGCGGCTTTCGCGCTGGGGAGATCCTTGCCGTCGCTCTTGCCGGACAGAGATTTCTTGTCCGCGGCGTCAACGTCGTTCATAGCCCTAAGATAGAATTCCGCCTCCTTCCTCTCCTTATTGCGAGAATCAAGCAATTGGCCTGGGAACTTTACAGTATTTTCCAACTTAGGCTTGTCCAGCATTTTGCCGGGTTGGAAGCTGCTCAGTGCTTTTGGGGCGGTGATGAACGACTGCCCAACCTTGGCCGTCGCCTCTGGTTTGCGGTAGTACGTCTCTGCTTCCCGACCACGGGGGGGCAAACCCAGCACGCTCCCATCAGCCATGCTTACCGGACCATTGATTTCTTTTTTCTCGGCCGCACCCATCTCGTCGTTAGGAGGCGGAGCGGGGGGCTTCGCCGCATCCGTGATGGTTAAATTGCCGGACATCCTCGTGTGTATCGTTGATGAGGCTTTTACGCCCAGGGCTTGCGCCGGGGGATAGAAACCGAGTTGGTTGTTGTCCTCATTCAGCCACAGTTTCGCAACTTCACCCAACATCCCTTCACGCGAAGACTGGGCCAGCTGGTCCAGGTTCTTCACATCCCCACCCGCGTCGGCCACCATAGAGCTAGAGAATACTTCCCATGATTTCGGAAACGCGAACTTGCCGTGAACGATGAACTGGTTCGCCACCGCGCCCGTGAAACCAATCAGCACCAGCGCCGCGGCGGCGACGGCCAACCACGCCGGCATCGGCAGACGCCAAGCAGCCGGCGGACGATTCCGCAAAGTTTGAATGAGGCGATCCTCCAGCGCCGCGCTCGGCCGTGTCTCGACGAACAATCCGGTCAATGCAACGTCCAGCGCGCGAGCATCGTTCAAGGCGGCGGCGCATAGGGCGCAGTCGGCGGTATGCTGCTCGAGGCGTTCGCGCTCGCTCGCTTCCAGACCGCCGCTGAGATAAGCGGCGAGGTTTTCCAAAATCCAGGCGTGGTCGGACATTCGAGTATCTCCTCTGCTTCGTTTAGCCGCGACCCGAAGGGGAGCCGCGTTCGCGCTCCCCTTCGGGTCGCGGCTAAACGCGCAACTCCGGCGGCAGTCTCTCTTGCAACAGCTTCAAACCGCGATGCAGCAAGCCGCGCAGCGAGCCGTTCGTCACACCCATTTGCAGCTGAATCGTTTCGTAATCGGCGCCGGTGAGATCGCGCAGCGTCAACGGCAATCGATACTCCTCCGGCAGCGAACGCAGGACGGCGAGTACCTGGGCGCGCATCTCGGACTGAGCGGTCTGCTCGTCGGGCGGCGGCGATTTGTCCTCGACATGGGCCAATGCAGAAAGACCGGCTTGCGAAGGGGCGGCGCGTTTCTGACGGAGATCGCGGCGAAGCGCGTCGGTCAGTGCGTTGTGCGCGATGGTCAACAGCCAGGTGCGAAAGGCACGGGGATCGTCGAGTTTGCTCAGCGAGCGAAAGGCGATCAGAAGCGTCTCTTGCAGCAGATCTTCGGCGCGGTGTCGATCGCCGGTCTCCAGATAGAGGCGCGCGAACACCAACCGCGACGTTCGGCGGACCAACTCCTCGAAGGCGGATCGATCGCCGCTCCGAGCCTTGCGCACCAGGGCTTCTTCGGCATCGGTCATCATGTCTCTACAATAGAGACGCGATTGCGTGTGCCGGCAGCGCAAAAAAATAAACCGCCAAGACGCCAAGAACGCCAAGAAAGAAGAAGAGAAGGTAAACTCTTCTTCGTTATTATTTTTTCTCGTTTTTTTTTCTTGGCGTTCTTGGCGTCTTGGCGGTTTATTTTTATTCGCTGCTGCCGCGTGCCATGAACAGGCAGGCGCAGAGCCAAGGGAGGACAACGCCCCTGAGTTTCCTCCGGCGATCCGGCCGGCGTCGGCACATGCGCGGCTCGGACGACCAGCAAGCGCTGCACGACCGGCTGGTCCTCTTCTTGCGTCAGAAAGAATTGCTCGCCCAACGTCTCGCCCTTGTCGAGCAGGGCGCCGACGACAACGTACTCATGGGGCGCCAGCGTCAGCGTCCAACTCAACCAGGGATACACCTCTTCCGCTTGATGCTCTTGTCGCTCCCAGTGAAGTTGGCCGTCGGCGTCGCGCACCGGCACAAAGGCCGTCTTCACGTCGCCGTGCTTGAGGCGCGGCGTGAAACACAAGCGGACACGGCCATCGTCGCTCAACGACGGCATCACTTGCAGCTCGCAGCGCGCTTTGTCCACGTCCAGAATCGCTGTGCGCTCGTCGTGAGCCAGTTGGCAACGACAGTGCGGCCGCGTCGAACCGCAGGAAAGAATGGTTTCGTTTCCGGCATGCTTTTGACTGCGGCGTGCCTGGCAGCTGCGCGGCGACATCAGCAAGTCGTGCAGCTTGGTCGGCAGCATGCCGCCAACCTGAGCGATGCGGAAACCGTTCTTTTCAAGTGTCGTTTTGCGTTCCAGGCTGACAACCGGATCGCCCTCGACGCGCATTACTTCCTCATCGGCCTCGTTCCAGAGTTCTCGATTGAGATAAACGTCGCCGAACGGTCTTTCGATGACGGCGACATCGAGATAGACGACATCATCGCCGACGACGCCGGCCATCGGCGGCGCGTGCAAGCGCGCGGTGGTGTGTTCTTTGTTGGCGGACTGGCAACCCGCCAGGGCGGCGAATCCCACCGCCATCAGCACGGCCCAGCAACGGCACATGAGGCGCTTCCTTGCCCAAATTCTCCATCCGTGGAGAAGGAGCGGGACGATAGCCTCGACGGTCGCGGCGGTCAAGAGCAAGCGCGCCCTGACTGTCCGATGCGGTATCGGTATACTGCTCGTATCAAGCATACGCCGGGGGGCCGATGCCATTCATCACTCAGCTTTTGCTTCCCAAGCGGGACAACCTGGGGCGCCCCTTTGGCCGAGAACACTACCGCGCGTTCCATGCACGCTTGATCCGCCGGTTTGGCGGGTGGACGCGCAAAGGACAAGCGGAAGGCGCGTGGCTGAGTCCGTCGGGCGAAATCTTCACCGACGAACACTGGATCTATGAGGTGGGGCACGCCCGGCGCGACCTGCGCTTCTGGCAAACCGAAAAAGAACGACTCAAGACGGAGTTCGACCAGGAAGAGATCTGGATCATTCAATACGAAGGACGCCGAATCTGATTCGCCGCCCGACAAGGAGACTTGCTCATGGCTCATCCCGCACCGTCTGCTTTGGTCACCAACCAGGGCCGGCGCGTCCTCCTGCGGATTCAAGGCCGGCAATACGAACTGAGCCAGGAGGAGTTGCGAACTCTACTCGGATTAGCCTTGGGGCCGCCCGGTTTGGGAATCACCATCGACCGCAATCGCTTTCGCTTCGAGTTCGTCGCCGATAATCAGACCTTCGAGTTGTCGGCCAAGCAATTGCACCATCGCCTTACCAAGCAATTGACCGGCGGAGCTTGAAGCAGGGGACATTCTGTCCAGTCGCTTATATAGACATTGTTTTCGCCGCCGCACTTCGCCATAATAAATAAAGTTCCCGTCCGGCTTTACTCGACCCAAGCTACCGGCTCTCCCCCGTTGTCAGAGTCAGCTGTGGGACGGTTCGTCCGGAGTCGCACATGAGCGCTTTTTCTCCCGCCGCGGCGTTGGGGCGGGGAGTCGGAAACCAACCGTTCCGATTCGGGTGGGCCACATCTATCTCGATGCCCGCCGACGGATGCTCTATTGCCTCAACGAAACGGCTCGCCAGTTTCTCCAAGAGGGCATCCCCCTCAGCGGCAACGTCGCCTCCAGTTCTCTCCGCGCCTTGGACGGCGAGCCAGTCCAGCCGATCGATCTGCCTCTGCTGCGCCTGGCGCGAGCGGACGCCCCAGGAAAGTTGTTTCCTCCTCCTGGGTTCCGACGGCGCCTCACGGCATCTCACCTGGAACGCCACGCCGTTGGCCGACGCCGACGGCACCGTACGGGGCGTCGTCGCCAGTCTCGTCGTCGCGCCCTTCGAGCCGGACTGGCAGCGCTTGGCGGGACTGGCTCACGATCTGCGCACGCCCTTGCAGGCGCTACGTCTGCTGACGCCCCTGCTGGAGAACACCACGCTGTCGCCGGAGGGGCAGGCCATCCTCGAACGCATCCGCGCCGGCGTGGAGCGCACCCTGTCGATCAGCCACGATCTGTTGGAGTGGACGCGCGGTCCGGTGCAGGGCGGACGGAACGTCGAACACGGCTGGTTGGCCCTGGAGCCGTTCTTGAACACTGTGGCCGGCGAACAGGCCATTCTCGCTCAGAACAAAGGCGTCGGTTGGCGAACCGATTTCGACGCCGCCCGCGGACTGGAAGTCTACGTCGATCGGGTGCGTTTGGGCCGGCTGATGTCCAACCTGATGAGCAATGCCATCCGCTACACGTCGCGCGGCGAGATCCACAGCCGCGCACACTGGCGCGGCGCCGCCAACGAATCATCTTCTCTGTTCGTGCTGAGCGTCGAGGACACCGGCAGCGGCATTTCACCGGAAGATCAGGAATCGATCTTTCAACCGTTCGAGCGCGGCAAGGCCGGCAAGGAGAGCGATTTGGACGGCAGCGGCATGGGTTTGGCCGTGGTGGATCGCTTGATCGAGGAACTCGGTCTGACCATGGAAATTTTCAGCCAGTACGGTCGCGGCAGCAAGTTCGAGGTGCTGCTGCCCGCCGACTGCATAAGAAAGCCCTAAATCTCGTTCCCATGCTCCGCGTGGCAACGAGAATCTTGCTCCGTTGGGAAATGCGAACTAGGATTGTGGCGGACACCAACCAGCCGTCTTGTTCCGCGCGAGAGGTTCATGACAAGCCAGTTGCAATCTCCCTCGTTGCCGTCGGCGGTGGCGGCCGAGCAAACCTACTTGCAAATTCCCAGTCAGCCGGAGTGGATCGCGCCCGCCGTCGAATATCTCAAGGAAAAGGCCATTCTCTGCGGCGCTTGCCACGAAGCGCGGGCCAATAAACTCATGCTCGCCCTGCACGAAGCCCTGACCAACTCCGTCATTCACGGCAACCTGGAATTATCCTCCGAACTGAAAGAACGCTCCGACAACGCCTTCATGGAGGCGCTGGCCAAGCGCGCCGCCGATCCCGACTACGGAACTCGGCCCGTCGAGGTGCGCATCGAGTACGACGGCGATTGCTGCCACTGGACGCTCACCGATCAGGGTCGCGGCTTCGACGTCGAGCGCGCTCTGGCGCGGGCGGCGACGGCGGAGCCGGAGGCGATGATGGCCAGCGGTCGCGGCATTCTTCTTATGCGCGCCTTCCTCGATGATCTGCGCTATGAGATGGGCGGCCGCCGTACCATTCTCACCTTGGCTCGTCCCTCCGGCGAAGAGAAGCGACGTGCGCCGCGCTTGGCGATGCAGCGGCCGATCCGCGTGGCCCCCATCCGCGCCGATGGCGGCGTGGACTGGGACGCCGCTCACGAGGCGGTGGCGCAGAACCTCTCTGCCGACGGCATCGCCATCTTGCAGAGCCGATTAGCCAACAGCGATCGCATCCTCATCGGCATCGATTGGCACGGACAGATGCTCTACGTTCCCGCCGAAGTGCGGCATTGCCAGTCGCGCGGCGGCGACGTGGTCGAGTTGGGTTGTCATTTCCAGGTTCCGCCCCTCGCCGCCAAGAACGGAGCGAGCAGCGCCGACGTGGAAAATGCCATCGATACGTTGCTCAATCAGCTGAACGCGCCCGCCGTGCGTCCCGATGAGCGCCGCATCCATCCCCGCGCCGCCTACACCGCGCGCATCACCATCGAAACCGGCCCGGATCGTCCGCCGGTGGTCGGCTTTGGCCGCGATCTCTCGCGCGGCGGCATTTCCTTGCTGACGAGTACGCCGCTGCCGCTCGACAACGTGACGCTGAGCTTGCCGCAGCCGGAACAGCAGCCGCTGCGCGTGCGGGCGCGCGTCGTCCGCTGCAATCAACTCATGTCCAGCGTCTACGACGTGGGCGCGCGTTTCCTTGATGTCGCGGATTAGTTTTCCGTTTTCGGTTTTCGGTTTTCCGTACATTGAACAGGGAACCCTGAAAACGGAAAACCGAAAACTGAAAACCGACATGCAGACCGAATCGACGCACTCCTCCCCCACTCCCGCCGATCCACCGAACCGTTCCGGGACAAAATCCGCCCTGATGATCGTCTTCCTGGTGGTCTTCATCGATCTGCTCGGCTTCGGCATCGTCATTCCGCTGCTACCGCGCTACGGCGATCGTTACGTCAAGGTTCTTCTGCCCAGCACCACCGCGTCCGGCGGCCAAGCCAACCTCCTCGAAGGCGACGGCGAATCGCGCGCGTCGGGAGCGCTGCTCGGTCTGCTCATGGCTTCGTTCTCGGCGATGCAGTTTTTCTTCGCGCCGCTCTGGGGCCGCATCTCCGATCGCGTGGGACGCCGGCCAATTCTGCTCGTCGGCCTGGTCGGCTCGGTGGTGTTTTACCTTCTGTTCGGCTACGCTTCCGATCTGCCGGCCGAGCGGGCGGCGCTGGCGTTGACGCTGTTGTTCGTCGCGCGGATCGGCGCCGGCGTGGCGGGGGCTACCATCGCCACGGCGCAGGCCGTCATCGCCGACTGCACGACGCCGGAGCGGCGCAAGCACGGCATGGCCCTGATCGGCGCCGCCTTCGGCATCGGTTTCACCTTCGGCCCATTGGTTGGTTTCGCCTCGCTGTCGTGGTTCCCCGATCATCACGGCGCCATCGGCTACTCCGCAGCCGCTTTGTCGCTGATCGCCTTGGTACTCGGCATCCTCTTGCTGCCGGAGACGCGGCACTTTGAGGAAGCGCCGCCGTGGCGGCGGCGCTGGTTCGATTGGCAAACGACACGCGAGGTGCTGAGCAGGCCGACACTGGCGCCGATCGTGCTGATCTTTTTCTCGCCACGCTCGGCTTTGGCGGATTCGAGCCGACCTTGGCTCTGCTCATCAAGGACGTACTTCATCTGGACGAAAAGGATAGTTTCCTAATTTTCGGCTACGTCGGCTTTGTGCTGGTGATGACGCAGGGATTTCTCTATCGCCGGCTGGCCAATCGGCTC
This sequence comes from uncultured Planctomycetota bacterium, assembly GCA_963835245.1. Lineage (GTDB taxonomy): Bacteria > Planctomycetota > Planctomycetia > Gemmatales > Gemmataceae > JAJPHU01. The sequence continues at coordinate 791,227 of CAWIEZ010000004.1, read as the reverse complement.
AGCGAAGTGACGTTCATGGCGATGGGCATTAGCCTCATGGCTCTGGGGCTGTTTCTGTTGGGCGGTGTGACGTGGCTGGGATACGAACAAGCCGGCAGCTTCGCCGCGCTATTGAGCAGCATGCTGGTGAGCATGACTCTCGCCGTGGTCGGCTTCGCCTTCCTAACGCCGTCGGCGCAGGCGCTGGTCTCGCGCCGCAGCGATCCGGCCAAGCAGGGCGAGATTCTCGGCGTCAATCAGTCCGCCGCCTCACTGGCGCGCATCCTCGGACCCATCTTCGGATTGAGCTTGTACAAATTGACGCCGAGCCATCTGTTGCCCTACATCTTCGGCGCTGCGCTGCTGCTGGTCATGCTGCCGCTGCTGCCGCGCATTCGCCGCATGGAGGCTCCTATCGATGCGCACTAACCTGCCGGTTGTCAACCTGGCGGAAGCGACGTTTGAGTGCATCTTTGGCCGCGGCTGCGACGGCATCTGCTGCCAAAACGGTCGGCCTCCCATTTATCCCGAAGAGGTCGAACGGCTCGACGCTCATCTGCACAAGTTTCTGCCCCATCTGCGGCCGGAAGCGCGGCGGCTGGTGGAGAAGCGCGGCTACCTGAGCGGCCGGCGCAAGTTCGGTCTGCCGATGCTGCGCGTTGTGGATGGCTGGTGTCTCTTTTTCAATGGCGGCTGCGTGCTGCACAAAGTCGGCGCCGCCGAGGGCGACAAGTACCGCTACAAGCCGGCCGCCTGCGCTCTCTTCCCCCTGGCCAAAAACGAAAACGATGAGTGGTACGTGCGCCAACACGGCTACGACAAGGAGCCGTGGAATCTGTTCTGTCTCGATGGCCATGCCAGCGCCACACCGGCGGCGGAATCGCTGGCGGAAGAAATCCGTCTCGCCGAACATTACAGCCGCGAGCAGGAGGAAGCCGCTCACGGCTTAGCACGCTGACAGCGCTAAGCCGGACGTTGCAAGGAAACTGCCCCAGAGAAGGTGAGACCATGAAACGTGCCTTGGCGGGATTAGCTTGACTGTGCGATCCTTGCACGAGATGATGCCGATTGTTTGATGGGCGGGAATACTTATTTGCTGGGGAATAGGTGATGTGGCGCGTGATTTTGCGTATTTCGTACACCAGTGACCTAGGGTCCGGGCTGCGCAATAATGTCGTGCCAATTTTTCAAGCTCTTGGCCTTCACCATACCGCGACCGGCACTTTTGAGTCTCCTGCCGTGGATCGAGTTCAAGCAGCGAACCACTTGTCGCAAGTCCTGCAAGCCATTGCCAATCCTCAGCAGTTCCCTGAAGTTCATGCTCAAGCTGTCTTGAAGCATCTCTGGGTGTACATAGATCGAGTAGTCTAAGCGAGGAACGGCAGTTCAAGGCGAAAACCTATAGGAGATGAATATGTCTCAATTCTACGTTATCAACGAGAGTACGGAAGATACGTTTGAATCCACCGATAATCTTCAGGACGCTATCCGTGTGGCGAGAGAAGTAGCGAGGCAAGGTCAAGCGGGCGATCCAGTTTCCATTCTTGAAAACGGGGGCAAGGCTGTTAGGCAGTTTGTACTTATGCCCGATGGGACGGTAGCGGAACAGGCGATTGCTCGCCAAGTCAAGCCTTGATCCTCTTCATCGCTCGCCGGTTTTCCGCGCAGGCCGCATGTCTTTGACTTCGATCAAAGCGGCTCATTGCTTACGTTTCCGCACCGCTTCGAGCAGTCGCCGAGCGCGCGGTTCATTCGGCGTCAGCTGAAGCGCTTGCCGCAGCTGTTCCACGGCCGCATCGATTTGTCCCTCTTCGGCCAACAATTCTCCCAGATTGATCCGCGCCTCGGCGAACTGCGGCTTGCAGGCAATCGCCGTGCGGAATGCCGCGCAGGCATCGGCGCGATTGCCCTGCTGTTTGCGGCAAAAACCGAGGTTATACCAGGCCAGCGCGTAATCGGGCTTCAACTGCGTGGCCTTGTGAAAATAAGGGACGGCGGCGGCGAAGTTCTTCTGCTCGGACAGCACGACGCCCAGATAGAACTGGCCCTCAACCGAGTCCGGCGCACGGCGCACGGCCTCCCTGAGCGCCTCTTCGGCGGCGCGGAGATCGCCGGCAATGATCCAGGCACGGCCAAGCAGAACGCACGCCCAACTCGATTCGGGATAGTCCTTGATGGCGCGTTGCAGCAGAGGTATGGCCTGCTCCGCTTGCCTTTGATTGATCAGAGCGGCGGCGCGGGTGACGACCTCCAGGTGGCCGACTACCATCTCGTACATGGACTCGGCGAGCGGGTCCGGCCAGTGTGCGTCTTCGGGCAAATCCTGAGCCTGGCGCAGCGCCTTCTCGGCGGCGGCGCGATCGCCGCGGCGCTGCTGGACCTCCGCCAAAAAAGTGTGAGCGGCTTTGCGCGTATGCGGATCGTCCTCCGCTTGATGCAGATGCTCCAGACAGGTCGTGAGATCGTCGCGCTCAAACGCTATCTGCGCCAGGCCGAGATGCGCTCGGCTGTTGTGCGGATCTCGATTCACGACGGCGCGGAAGAGCGATTCCGCTTCGTCCAGCGCCTCGCGCTGGAGAAGCATTTCGGCCAGGAGCAGGCGCGGTCCTTCGTAGTCCGCGCCGGCAGCGGCGACGGCGCGGCGCAGACAAGCGATGGTCGTTTCCGGATCGGAACGGCGCACGGCCAACGCCTGATAATAGGGCCAGCGCGCGTCGCGCGGATCGAGCTGCTCGGCACGGGCCAGACAGATGACGGCCTCGGCGCGAAACTGATGAGCGAGCAGGACCATGCCGAGCCGACCCCAGGCGCGCGACGACTGCGGGGCACGGCCAACCTCCGCCCGCGCCGCTTCGATGGCGCGCCAAACGACCGGATCGACGCCGGACGGATCCAGCGTCGGCGGCTGTGGAGGCGGCGTGTGCGGCCAGCGTTTCCACGTCAGACCGGCGGCGATCCCTACGCTGAGCAGGATTATCGCTAGAACGGCGTAGCGTTTCATGGAAGGGTAATCCTTAGCCGCAACTTGGCGAACCGGCAGCGTTAGCTGCCGGGTTTGGCCCTCACCCGGCAGCTAACGCTGCCGGTTCGCCAAGTCGCGGTTAATGACCTTCGCCCTTTGACAACGTGATGGCCTTGTCCAATGGGCAGCCGTCAAACTTCTCGCGCAAACCATCGGGCCACTCGATATCGATGGCATCAATGCGCTCTACCGCACCGAGACCGAAATGGGCACGCGGATCATTGCTGCACAGATAACTCTGTCCCGGATTGAGCCAGCGAATCCACTTTTTCTCTCCGGCTCGCACCGTGACGACCGCTCCATAGGCATCGCGCCGCCGTTTGGCATCCCAAGCACGCACGCTCAGCCAATGGCCGCGCCGCTCGGCCACATTGCGATACAGCCGTGCCGGACCCGCCACGCGCGTCACGATCAGATCGAGTCCGCCATCGTTGTCCAAGTCGGCGCACACCAGGCCGCGCGACACCGCGCCCTCGCCGACAAAGGCGGCGTCCTCGGCGGAGCGATCGCGGAAATGTCCCTTGTCTTCGCCGGCCCACAGACGATTGGTTTCGGCGAAACGCGACCAAAACGAACCGAGCGCCGCCTCGTTCCGCGATTCACCGAGATAGACGCGGCCATTGACCACGGCGAGATCGAGCCGGCCATCGCAATCGAAATCGCCGAGAACGGTGCCGAAGCCGGTGCCGCGCGCCGGCGTCTCGGCGAGACCGGAGGCGCGCGAACGATCGCGGAAGACGCCGCGCGGTCCCTGACGCCACAGCGTATTCGTCTCATCGGTCAAATGCGTCACGAAAATATCGAACAGACCGTCGCCGTCCACATCTCCCAGCGCCACACCCATGCCGGCTTGCGCCAGACCCATGTTATTGTAGGCCAAGCCGCGCAGCACCGCCTCTTCCTTGAAGGTCTTGTTCTTCTGATTGAGCCACAAGCGATTCGGTTTGCCGTCGTTGGCGACGAAAATATCCGGCCAACCATCGCCATCAAAATCGGCGCAGACGACGCCCAATCCCGGACCCGGCGTGTGCGCCAATCCCGAAGCCGCCGTGATGTCCTCGAAGGAGATGCGGCCATCCGCTGTACGGCCGCGATGGCGAAACAACTTCGTCACCGAGCCATCGAACACACTGGGACCACAATAATCGCGCTGCCCTCGGCCATTGCTGCACGGCCGCGACGGATCGTAATCGACGTAATTGGCCACCACCAGATCGAGCCAACCATCGCGGTCGAAATCGACGAAGGCGGCGGAAGCGCCCCATAGCGGACTATGCAGACCAGCTTGGTTCGTGATGTCGCTGAAGACGCCGCCGCCGTCGTTGTGAAACAACCGCAAGCCGCCGTACTGCGTAACCAAGACATCGGGCCGGCCGTCGTTGTCCACGTCGCCGACGGCCACGCCCATGTTCTGGCCGGCGATGTCCAGGCCGGAACCTTTGCTGACATCCTCAAAACGGCCGCCGGGCCGTTGTCGATAAAGCCGATTCGTCGAGCGCGAATCGGCGCCGCCGTTGGTTAGGAAATAGAGATCGAGCAGACCGTCGCCATCGAAATCGAGGACGGCGGCGCCGGAACCGACGATTTGCGGCAGAAAAAACGCGCCGGTCGGCCCGGCGTCGTGAACGAAATCGATGCCGGACTCGGCGGTGACATCGCGGAACCAGGAAGGACCGGCGGATTGCTCGGCGATGGGCGCGGGCACCGGCCGATGGCAGCCGAGGCAGCCCAGCAGCGCCGCCAAGGGCAGCAGTCGCCGAAACGATTGCGGCATGATTCGATCTCTCGCCTCTTCTCCGTGCCGCCGCGCCGTGACCCTCATTTGAGTTCAATGTCGTAGGGCTGCTTGCCGGATTTGACTTCGTACTTCAAACCGCTCGTGTCGGTGTTGCCGTACTGCGGCGGTACGAATACCTCTTTCTGTTGGGGCTGACTGTCCTTCTCTCCCTGTCCGGGGAGTGCGGCCAGCCTCCGCGCCGCCAAACCCTGCACGGAGATCTTGGCCGGCCCAACAGGCATACCGGACACCGAATAGCTTCCGTCCTCTTGAATCGAACTGGTTTTGGTGGCGGGGATGGCCCCTTCGCTCGTGAAGTTGACGTAACCGCCGGGCAGCGGCTTGCCCTGGTAGAGAACCTTCCCCGATATGGTGCCAGTGCTTTTGCCGCAGCCGCCGGCCGCCAAAACCAACAGAGCGAACGCCAAAGAATAAAAACCAAGACGGCGAACAGCAGAAGAAAAAGATCGCATATATACTCCCCAATCCTTGTTTAGCTGCGGTTCACAACTTGGCGAACCGGCTGCGTAAGCTGCCGGGTGACATCGGACCCGGCAGCTTACGCAGCCGGTTCGCCAAGTTGCGGCCTCTTACCAGTCCGAGGGCATGGCCAAGCCGTCGTTGGGCACCATGGCGATCCAGAAAGTGGTAGCCGACATGCCCTGAGCCACAATGCGCACGCTGCCATCGCTCATGCCGACGACCATGCCGCCGGTATGTCCGGTGGACGCCAGGGTGGGGTTGCAGTTGGTTTGCCACGGGGTTGGAATCTGTTGCCAGAGTTGCGGCCCTTTGACAGTGCCGAAGACGGGACCGCAATTAGGATCCCAGCCCCAGGCCCAGATGTTGCCGCTGGGCGCGTTGGGACCACAGCCGGCGTACTTCTCGGCGAAGAGGATGGTGTTGGACGTGCCGTCCGGGAACGAGGCGGGCAAGCGGCTTTGCCCATTCCAATACCGATAGCCCCCACCATTGGGGTTGCCGAATACCTCCACGCTGCCGGCGTAGGATGCATCGCCTTTGCCCCACGTATGACCGCTCCACGTGATCTGTGCCGCATAGCCAACGCTAGGATCAGACGGACAGATAAATGTTTTCACCAGCATGTTGCCGCCGTTGGTCGGGACGTTGACGCCCCACCAGCCGCCGTTCATGTTGCCGCCCCCGCCGGCGTTCACCGAGTACGAGAAATTGTACAGGTTCTGCTGCTCGACGAAGGGCAACAGCATCGACAGCACGGTACTGTACTGTTCCCCTGTGGGGAAGGAAGCGGACCCGCCCAATCGGGCTGCGCGGTAGGGAAGCCGTCGCAGAGGGGCGGCAAGCGCGTACTGTAGGTGTCGGCGAAGTTGTGGGTGGCGAGGGCGAGCTGATGGAGATTGTTGCTACACTGGGCGCGGTTGGCGGCCTCGCGCACTTTCTGCACGGCCGGCAAGAGCAGGCCAATCAAGATGGCAATGATGGCGATGACCACCAGCAACTCGATGAGCGTGAAGCCCCGCCAGCGGCGAAAAAGAAGAACTGGCATGATTCGACCTCCGGGCGATGCGAGTATGGACTGGGAGAGAAGCACTCCGGTTGGTAATGCGAGTCAACATATTTTCCTGTAGCCGCGATTTGCCGAGCGCACGAGGGGCTCCGCCGCGCGTCGCGGATACAGGAAAAATGAGAGCCTCTTCCTCTTTCGTCTATTGATAACTGTTCCGGCGCGGAGATGCAATAGGCTAGAAACATTTTCCGCGCCGTCCGGAGCAGTAAGGCGGCGCGAGAAGATTGGCGAATTTGAACCGCGGCCATCAGGGAGCGGTTGTCCATTCTCCCGAGTGGGGGCGTCGTTCCCCTGAGTTGGTGAAGTCTCAGGGGAACGACGCCCCCTCTCAGAGAATCTTGGAACTACTAGTCAGGGAGCGGTTGGCTACACCGTTGCCTGACGGTCGCGGTTCTGAGGCAGGTTGCTCGTTTTTACTTCAGGACGATTTCATGCGTCTGATTGCCGGGCGTCACCGTATATTTCAGATCGGTTTGCTCCACCATCTCGTATCGCTGCGGCAAAACCAACGTCTGTTTTTGCCGCACGGGCATACCGCCTTTCTCCGTCTTGACATCTCGTATGTCGCCGGCGGGCGCTTGCACGGTGATTTTGGCGTCGCCGACAGGCACTTTGGCAAGAGAATAATTTCCCTGCGCGTCGATCGGGGCGGATTTCTGGGTGAGAACCTTGCCATCGGGACCGACGCTGTAAAAGTTGACGTAGCCGCCGGGCATCGGTTTGCCTTGGAACGTCACCGTGCCGGAGATGTTGCCGGTCTTGCCGCCTCCGCAACCGCTCGCCGCCGCCAACAGCAGTCCCATCAAGAGCATCCTTGCTGCCAATCGCTTTCCGTTGCCAGGTTTTTTGCTCATGTTCGGTAAGCCTTTCTCACCAGTCGCTGGGCATGGCTAAGCCATCGTTGGGCACGGTGGCGATCCAGAACGTGGTGCCCGACATTCCTTGGGCGAGCATTCGGCAGCTGCCGTCGGCCATGCTGACGTTCATGCCGCCGGTGTGCGACGAGGAGGCATACAGAGGATTGCAGACGGTTTGCCAGGGATTGGGCGTTTGCTGCCAGACTTGCGCTCCCGTCTTGCCGCAGGCATAGACCGGCGACAAGTATTCATCCCAGCCCCAGGCCCAGATGTTGCCGCCGCTATTGTTCGGGCCGCAGCCGGCGTACTTCTCGGCGAACAAAATGGTGTTGGACGTGCCATCGGTGAAGGTGGCGGGCATCTTAGCGTGTCCCATCCACGCGCCGCCGGATTCCAAGTAATCGAAGACCTGGAAGTTGCCGGCATAGCAGCAGTCGCCCTTCCCCCAGTTGGTGCCGCCCCACTGGAGCGTCGCCGCGAAGCCCACGCTGGGATCGGACGGACAGATAAAGGTCTTGACGAGCTGGTTGCCGCCGTTGCTCGGCACGTTGATGGCATAGACGCCCGGGCCGTTGTATGCCTGCGAGGCGTTGAGCAAATTCTGCTGCTCAATGAAGGGGAGGATCTGACTCATCTCAGTGCCACCGATGCCGCCGACGACATTTGGGCTGGGGGCAGTGGGAGTAGCGGGAGGCCAAGCGGTGGCTTGGGGGAGTTGTTTGTAGACATCGGCGAAGTTCTGCACGGCCAGACCCAGTTGTTTGAGATTGTTCTGGCACTGGGCGCGGTTGGCGGCCTCGCGCACCTTTTGCACGGCAGGCAAGAGCAAGCCAATCAAGATGGCGATGATGGCGATTACCACCAACAACTCAATCAGGGTGAAGGCCCGCCAGCGACGAAACAGAGAGAGTGACGGCATGATTCAGCCTCCGGGCGAAACGAGTACGGAAAAAGAGAAAGTTTTCCCTCAACTGTCTATTCATATCCTCTCCGATGCTGGGACGCAATAAGGTAGAAGCGATTTCTCCGCCGTTCCGTCGTTCTGGGAGGAAGCGGGAGAATACGATTCGCGGAATCGAGCCGGAAAACGCTTGACAATAGAAATAGGCGGTCTAACATCAAGGGGGATTGCTTCTCGATTCGCCTCTATCCGGTTGGGTTTGACTGTTTGGGAAATGGAGCATCGGACAGAACGATGTTCCTTGCAAGGAGTCTTCCATGTCGTCGCAACCTCGCCGCCGACGTCTTGAGGTGGAACATATCGGCGATGTTACCGTGGTCAACTTCGTGGACCGCAAGATTCTCGATGAGCAAAACATCCAGGTCATTGGCGATCAGCTGTTCGGCCTGGTGGACACCGAGGGTTTGCGCAAGCTGCTGTTGAACTTCGGCAACGTGGAATATCTTTCCAGCGCCGCGCTGGGCAAGTTGATCACGCTCAACAAGAAGCTGCAAGCGGTGGGCGGACGCTTGATCTTGTGCAACATCGATCCGCAGATTCACGAAGTCTTCGAGATCACCAAGCTCGACAAGTTCTTCAACATTCAGAAGGAAGAGCAAGCGGCTCTCCAGGCGTTTTAGCTCGTTTAGCCGCGACCCGAAGGGGAGCGCAACGCGCTCCCCTTCGGGTCGCGGCTAAACGGTGAATGGCGGAAGAAGAGGCGATGCGTTGACGACCCAAGCCCGGGGCGATCCTCTTCCGGGCTTGTATCCGCGGCTGCAAAGAGGCGGCCGACGTCAGGGAGGTCCCTTCCGTGCCTTTAACTGTTGCCGACACTATGAAACCGCAGCGCGATGTCAGTCCGGTGGTTGCCGCGGATGTCACCATCCCCAGCGATCCCGTCGAAGCGCGGCGGATTCAGGACGACATCGAACAACTTCTGCACGCCCGCCATCTCAACGAACACGACGTTTTCAGCATCAAGCTGGCGATCGAAGAAGCTCTGGTCAACGCCATCAAACACGGCAATCAGATGGATCGCGCCAAAAAAGTCCGCATCGCCTACCAACTCCTTGCCGATCGTTTTCAGGTACGCATCGACGACGATGGACCCGGCTTCGATCCCGGCGACGTGCCCGATCCTACCGCCTTCGAGAATCTCGAACGTCCCTGTGGCCGCGGTCTGATGCTCATGCGCCATTACATGACGGCGGTTGCCTTCAACGAGCGCGGCAACGGCGTCGCCATGAGCAAAGTCTTCCGCGCCGCCGGCAGCAACGGCAAGAAGTAGGGTGGGTCGAGCGGAGCGAGACCCACCGAGGCCCGCCGATGGTTCCGGTGGGTCTCGCTGCGCTCGACCCACCCTACGGACCCCCGACCCCTACTCCATGACCACACCCATGATGCAGCAGTTCCGGGATGCCAAAGAGCGCCATCCCGGCACCATCGTTTTTTTTCGCAACGGCGATTTTTACGAGCTTTTCGAGGAAGACGCCGAACTCGGCTCTCGCCTGCTCGGCATCGCACTGACCCGCCGCGATAAAGAAATTCCCATGGCGGGCGTGCCGCATCACGCCCTGGACCGCTATCTGGGCAAACTGCTGCAAGCCGGCCATCGCGTCGCCATCTGCGAACAGATGGAAGATCCGCGCAACGTCAAGGGCCGGCCCGTCCGCCGTGAAGTCGTCCGCGTCGTCACGCCCGGCACCCTGACCGAAGACGATTTGCTCGATCCGCGCCGCGCCAATCACCTGCTTGCGTTGGTTCCGCCGGGCGGACGGACGCCGGCCGGCCTGGCCTGGGTGGAACTGTCCACGGGCTTGTTCCAGGCCGCCGACGTGCCGCCGTCGCGGCTGACCGACGAGGTTTTGCGGCTGGCGCCGTCGGAGTGTCTGACCGCCGAGGCGAACAGCGCGGAAACGGCGGGACTGCTCCAGCGCGTGCGCGACACGATGCCGCAACTGGTTCTGACGGCGCGGCCGGACTGGACCTTCGATGCCAAGTCGGCGCGCGAGGCGCTGTTTCAGCATTTCGACGTTGCCACGTTGGCCGGCTTCGGCTTCGAGGATCATCAGCCCTGCCTCGCCGCCGCCGGAGCGCTGCTGCTGTACTTGCGCGAAACCCTCAAGGCCAGCCTCGCCCATCTGACGCGGCTTCGGCCCTATTCCGAGAAGCGCTTTCTGGCGCTCGACGAAGTGACGCGCCGCAGTCTGGAACTGACGCGCACGCTGCGCGACAATGCCCGGCTCGGTTCGCTGTTGTCCACCATCGATCGCACCATGACGCCGATGGGCGCTCGTCTGTTGCACGATTGGCTATTGGCGCCGTTGGCCGAACGCGCCGCCATCACGGCGCGGCTGGACGCCGTCGAGGAACTGCTGCGTCAACACAGCATGCGCCGCGAACTGCGCGAGAGCCTAACCGGCATCGCCGACTTGCAGCGCTTGACGGCGCGAGTCAGTACCGGCAGCGCTTCGCCGCGCGATCTCGCTGCCGTCGGTCGAACGCTCGCCCTGTTGCCGCAAATCAAGACGCATCTGCTCGGCGGCGATTGTGCCCTGTTGCGCGATCTGCAAACGCGGCTGGAAGTGTGTCCCGAACTGCGCGAGGCTCTGGAGAACGCCTTGGAAGCCGATCCGCCCGTCAACGCCCGCGAGGGCGGCGTCATCCGTCGCGGCTACAGCAAGGATCTCGACGATCTGCACACGGCTCGCATATCCGGCAAGGATTGGATGGCCAAATTTCAGGCTGAGGAAGTGCGCAAGCACGGCATTCCCAGCTTGAAGGTCGGCTTCACCGAGGGGTACGGCTATTACATCGAAGTGACGCACACTCATCGCAACAAAAAGCCGCCTGAATATACACTTCACCGCTCCCTCAAGAACGCCGATCGCTACATCACCGGCGAATTATCGGCGATGGCCGAAAAGGTGATGAACGCCGAGGAGCGCATCAAGCAGCTCGAATACGATCTGTTCGTGCAGTTGCGCGAGCGCGTGGCGGCGCAGACCAATCGCCTGATGCAGACGGCGGAAGTGTTGGCCGCGCTCGACGTGCTGACTTCCTTGGCGGAGTTGGCCGGCGAACGCAATTACTGCCGGCCGGCTCTCGCCGATGAGCCGGTTCTGCGCATCGAGGAGGGACGGCATCCCGTTTTGGAGCAGACTTTGCCACCCGGCACGTTCGTCCCCAACGGGATCGCTCTGGGAGCGGACGACGGTTTCTTTTTACTCGTTACCGGACCTAATATGGGCGGAAAGTCGGTCTATCTGCGCCAGGCGGCTCTGTTGACGCTGTTGGCGCAGATGGGCAGTTTCGTGCCGGCGCGTTCGGCGCGCATCGGCTTGGCCGATCGCATCTTCACGCGCGTCGGCGCCAGCGACGAATTGAGCCGCGCCCAGAGTACGTTCATGGTGGAGATGACCGAGGCGGCGAACATTCTCAACAACGCCACGCCGCGCAGCCTGGTCATTCTCGACGAGATCGGCCGCGGCACCAGCACCTACGACGGCCTGTCGCTGGCCTGGGGCATCACCGAATACCTGCACGATCGCATCGCTTGCCGCACCTTGTTCGCTACGCACTATCACGAGTTGGCGCAGTTGGCCGAGCGTCTGCCGGGCCTGCGCAACTGCAATGTGCTGGTGCGGGAAGAGCCGGACGGCATCGTCTTTTTGCACAAAATCGCGGTCGGCAGCGCCGACAAGAGCTACGGCATCCACGTCGCCGGACGGGCCGGCGTGCCGGAGGAAGTGCTGCTCCGCGCCCGCGAAGTGTTGGCCGAGTTGGAGCGACATCACGTCGAAACGCCGGATCGTCCCGGCCGCATTCGCCGGCCGCGCGCCGTGCAGCGCAGTCTGTTCGCCAACGTGCAAGACCCCATTCTGCAAGCGCTGCGCGAACTCGATCTCGACCGGACGGCGCCGGAAGAAATCGTCGCCATCGTGCGCCGTTGGAAACGCGAGTTACGTTGAGGTGATCCATGCCACGCCCCGCCGCGGAAATCGTGGTGTCCTACGAGACGCCGTGCCTGTGCGGTCGGCCGCTGCGCGGCCAACGGCAGCAATCTCGACAGATCGTCCCCTGTCCCCATTGCGGGCGCAAGCGCTTCATTCTGCCGCGCAGTCCCTGGTTGGCTCCCCCGGCCACGGCAACGACGGAGCAAGCCGCCGGCGTGAGACTGAGCCGTCTCCTCGGCGGCATCGTTCTCGGTGGAGCGCTGGCGATGGGACTAATTTTTTTGCTCGTGCGTCCCTACCTGCGCCGCCCGGTAGCGCCCTCGGACAGCTCGCCGATGGACAGCCGCGCTCTCTTGGAAGCGGGAGAGCGGCAGCTGCACGAAGGCAACGTCCATCTCGCGCTCAAGGAATTGAATGCGGCCATCGCCTGGCGCGATCGCCATGCCGACGCGCTCACGCGCCCGGAACACCATCGACTTGAGCAGCTAGTACGGCAATGCGATCTGCTGACCCGTTTGCTCGATCAACCGCTGGAAGAAATCGTCCGCCAAGCCATGCGGCACCGCAACGACGACGAATGGCGCGCCAAGTTCGAGCATTACCGCGGTCGAACCGTCGTCTTCGACGACGTGCTGCGGCACGATGCGCAGGGCCGGCCGATCCTCGGTTTCTACGCCGTGCGCGCCGGCGATACCGAAGCGCGGATCGCCTTGGAAGACTTGGCATTGCTGCGGCAATTGCCTCTTGAGCCGCCGCGTCGCTGGCTGTTCGGCGCTCGTCTGGCGAGTTGCCGCCGCGAAGAGGGCGGTATCTGGGTTCTGCGCTTCGAGCCGGATAGTGCCGTGCTGTTGACCGACGACAGCGCCGCCGCCGCCTGCTGCCCTGGTCCGCTGGATAAGGAACTGCTCGCCGTACTCAAACGACAAGACGAATTAGCTGACTAGCCCGGAGCGCCAGCGACGGGTTCTTGCACCCCATCGCTAGCGCTCCGGGCTAGTCAGAAAATCGTGAAGCAGATAGCGCACCATCGCCGCCGCCGTCAGACCACGCTGATGAGCGACCATTTCCAGTTTCAAAACCTGCCATCCCGGCAGCAGAAGGGGTAATTCCACCACGTCTCCCTCCCTTGAAGACGCGCACGCTTCCTCGACGCCAAGAGGCGGATCGAAAATGTCTAACATGGCCGGGAGTCCTGTGACAAGGGCCGCGAAGCAACGAATCACCATCATTAGCAAAGACAATGCCACTTCGTCGTTTCCGCGATACCGTGTCGCAAATTCTCTGCATACCGGCAGTTAAGAAATACGAGACGAACGCGCCGCAGAAGGGTGTCGAGTCGGCTGCGCGCTCTTTCAACACCTCCTGCCTGTTCGCCAAGCGATACAATAAGGATTGGCAACGACTCACTTGGGAGCGCAAGGACATGGCGAAGAAAAAAAAAGTGCGCGTGGATCTGCGTAAGAATCGCTCCAAGCCGCCGCGTCCGCACCAGTGGACGCGCGATTTTCAAGACCACGGCTTCACGGAGGAGGCGACGACCGGCCAGGAGCGCGTCCGCGCCAAAGGCGAGCTATCGCGGCGACGGACGATCATCCAGGACGAGACCAGCACGGACGGCGCGGGGGACAGGAACCGGCCGAGATGCCGTCGGTGGACGCGGCGGCGTGTCTGCCCGGCCGCGTGCTGCGCGTCCACGGCTTGCATAGCATCGTGCAGACCGACGATGGCCGGCAGTATCGCTGTGTCGTTCGCCGTCTCTTGCGCACCCTCGCCACGCACGAGCGCAGCATCGTCGCCACCGGCGATCGTGTGTGGATTCGCGTCGAAGGAGAGAAAGATCCCCTTGCCAACGATTCTTGGATCGAGCGCATCGAGCCGCGTCATGGCCTCTTGACCCGCGCCTCGCGCGGTCGAGAGCAAATCCTCGTCGCCAACGTCGATCAGGTGGTCTTTGTAGTGTCGCTGCTCGAGCCGGAGTTGAAGCCGCATTTGATCGATCGCTATCTCGCCGGCGCCGAACAGGGCGGCATTCGGCCGATCCTGTGTCTGAACAAGGCCGACCTCATCGAACCGAAGCGTTATCAACCGCTGGTAGGGATGTACAGCCAACTCGGCGTGCCGGCGCTGTTGACCAGCGCCGCCGACGGCACCGGCATCGAGCGGCTGCGGCACTGGCTGCGCGGCCGCGAGACGGTGTTTACCGGACAAAGTGGAGTGGGAAAATCGTCATTGCTCAATGCCATCCAGCCGGATCTGGCTCTGCGCATGCGCGAAGTCAGCGAGGTCAATCAGAAGGGCAAGCACACGACGACGGCGGCGGAGTTGATTCATCTGGACTTCGGCGGTTGGGTGGTCGATACGCCGGGCGTGCGGCAATTTCAACTGTGGGATCTGTTGCCGGAGGAGAGCGAGGGGTTCTTCGCGGAGTTCCGTCCCTTCGTGCCGCTGTGCGTCTACCCCGACTGCACGCACACGCACGAGGATCGCTGCGCCATCAAACGAGCGGTGGCCCGGCGACAAATAAGCCTGTCGCGCTACACCAGCTACCTCGGCCTTGCCTATAATAATAGATAGGGAGGGGACGAGCCAATCGTTCGCCCCAATGCGAATCAACGGTTAGCGTCCTCTCCGAGGCGAACCGGCAGCGTTAGCTGCCGGGTGGGAGGGACGCATCATGTTTCAGCTCCGACTTTCTTGGTTGCGAACATCGTTCTTGACGCTGGCGGGCTTGCTGCTGGCGAGCGGCGTGACGTGGGCGCATGGCGGCGGCGGTGGAGGCCACGGCGGCGGCGGTCACGGCGGCGGCTTCGGCGGCGGTCACGGCGGCGGGATGCACGCCGGCGGCTTCGGCCACGGTTACGGTGGCGGCATGCACGTTGGCGGCTACCATCATGGCGGCCTTGGCTACGGCGGCCTTGGCTACGGCGGTATTGGCTACGGCGGCCTTGGCTACGGCTTGGGATTGTATGGCGGCGGCTACGGGCGGGGATATGGCTTGGGCTTGTACGGCGGCGGCTACGGGCTGGGATACGGCTTTGGATTATCGGGCGGCGGCCTCGGTTACGGCTTGGGCTATGGCCGCGGCTATGCCGCCTCCGGTTACGGCTACGGCATGGGCTATCCGTACTACGGTTTCGGCTTCAGCGGTTATTCGTATCCGTACTACGGCTACGGCGGCGGTTATCCGTATCGCGGAGCCAACTACGGCTTCAGTCGCGGCGCTCTCCCCTATGCCTCCACGGGCATGGCCCCTTACGGCAACTTGGTGGGCAACGGTTACACTAGCCCACTAATGAACAACTACACCAACTACTATCCGTCCTCGGCCCAGACGCAGGCGGCGCCGCCTAAGGACGACATGGCTCATTTACTGGTCGTCGTCCCGGAAAATGCCCAGTTGTGGTTCAACGGCGCTGAGACCAAGCAGACGGGCAAGGAGCGCGAGTTCGTCTCGCCGACCCTGAAGCCCGACAAGCGTTACAGCTACGAAATCAAGGCGCGCTGGATGGAGAACGGCAAGCCGGTGGAACAGGTTCGCACCGTTCGCGTTCAAGCCAACGATTGGAAACCCATCGACTTCACCAAACCGGAAGCATCCGCCAAGAAGACGGAGTGACCGGCGACATCCCCTACCCGGCAGCTAACGCTGCCGGTTCGCCTGGCTCGGCGAACCGGCAGCGTTAGCTGCCGGGTACAAGCCATCGGCGACTGCCGCGAAAAGTCTCCGCAGTTCGGCAGCTTGCAAACAGCGCAGCTTCTTCGTCTGATCCCAGTGCGGCCAGCAGTCATACAGTTCAAAAGCCTGATCCCAAGTCACGGCAAGCAGTTCGCGGAGTAATCGGGCGGCTTCGGCCTGATTTTTTTGTTTGAGCAATGAATCGAGACGAGAGACGAGTTCGCTCTGCGCGAGGGGATCGTTGGCGTCGAGGAAGTGGTTCAACTCCGGCCCCAGCGCGTCCGCTCCCAAGGCGGTTCGCAGGCGCTCGGCCGTCTGGCGGAGAAGACAGATGGCGATGTCCAAATACTGTTCGAGTTGCTGGAAAGAGTGGGAATGGTAGCCGTCCGCGACGGCTGGGTTCAGCAAAGGCAGAGGGAGAAAAAAATAATCCACGGAACCCTCCTACGGTAGAAGTCCCGCTATCCTCCTCTTATGATCCCGGCACTTTACCCGCGCGTCAAGGACAAAGCGAAGGCGCTGCTTCTCGCATTTTCCTCGTCAATCCTTTATCCTAACTCGCATGTCCTCAGTTGTCCTCAATCGCGGAGATGGTCTATGCGTCCTTTCACTCTTTCTGCTCTCGCTGTGTTTCTTCTTCTCACCGCCGACCGCGCCGCGGCGGAGGAACGAACGACTGCCTATCGCGGCGCTCGCATCCTGACGGCGGCCGGCGCGGCCATCGACAAAGGCGTGCTGATCGTGCAGAAGGGCAAGATCGTCGCCGTCGGCGCGGAGGACGATACGCCCATCCCCGAAGGCGCCGAGATCATCGACCTGAGCGGCAAGACGATCATCCCTGGTTTGGTGGACACGCATTCGCACATCGGCATTTGGCCACGTCCGCACGTACCGGCGCACAACGACGGCAATGAGGGCAGCGGGCCGGTGCAACCGGCGCTGCGGGCGCTGGACGCCATTCAGCCGGACGATCCCGGCATTCGCATGGCCGTCGCCGGCGGCGTCACCACCGCCAACATCATGCCCGGCTCGGCCAACGTCATCGGCGGACAAACCGTCTACGTCAAGCTGCGCGGCCGAACCATCGACGACATGCGCGTAACCTCGGCGGTGGTGCTGGGCGGCTTGAAGATGGCCAATGGCGAGAACCCCAAATCGCTGGAATTTCGAGAACCGCAAGATGGCTCCGGCCACGCGCATGAAGATCGCCGCCTTGCAGCGCGAGCAGTTCGCCAAGGCCCGCCACTACCAGCGGCAATGGCAGCGCTATCGGCAAGCCAAGGCCGACGGCAAGGACGTGCCGCAGCCGGAAATCGATCTCGCCCTGGAACCGCTCGTCGAAGTGCTGGAGCGCAAACGCACCGTCCATTTTCACAGCCATCGCGCCGACGATCTGATGACGGCGATTCGATTGGCCAAGGAGTTCAACTTCGAGTTGGTTTTGCAGCACTGCACCGAAGGCTATCGCATTGTGGATGAATTGGTGCGCGAGAAAATCCCGGTGTCGTTGACGCTGGTGGACAGTCCCGGCGGCAAGCTCGAAGTGGCCGGCTTGCTCGAAGAGAATGCCGCTATTCTCAATAAAGCCGGCGTCAAGGTGGCGATCAACACCGACGATTCGATCACCGAATCGCGTTTCCTGCTGCGAACGGGCGCCATCGCCGTGCGCGGCGGCATGTCCGCGGATGCCGCTCTCCGCGCTCTGACGCTGCACGGCGCCCAAATGCTGCATCTGGACGACCGGCTCGGTTCGCTGGCCAAGGGCAAGGACGCCGATTTCGTCGTGTTGTCCGGCGCGCCGTTCAGCGTCTACACGCAGGTATTGCAAACGTACATCGATGGCCAATGCGTCTTCGACCGCGGCCGGCAACAGGATTGGTCGTATCAGGTGGGCGGTTTCGCGCTGCGCGAGCGCGATCGTTTGCCAAAAACGCCGCCGCAAATCAGGCCACGCGTCGCCGTGGATACGCCGCTGCGCCGCCTAGAACATAAGCCGTGGCGAAGCAATGTGCCGCGCTTCGCCATCCTCGCCGGACGCATCGATCCAGTGGCGACAAAAAGCATCTCCAATGGTGTCATTCTTGTCGAAAAGGGCAAAATCAAGGCGGTCGGTTCGGCGTTGGACGTGAAAGTGCCGGATGGTTGGCCGGTGCTGACGGCGGCTGTCGTCACGCCCGGATTGATCGATGCCCATACCGTCGTCGGTCTGTCCGGCGCGGCCAACGTCGGCGCGGACCAGGATCAAGACGAAATGAGCGATCCCAATCAGGCGGATTTGCGCGTGCTGGACAGTTTCAATCCGCGCGAGCCGCTGTTAGAGTTTCTGTGCCGCGAAGGCGTCACGGTAGTCCATGCCGTGCCCGGCCGCGCCAACGTCATCGCCGGACAGACGGGCATTTTCCGCACCTCTGGGCGCACCGCCGAGAGCATGACTCTACGTTTCCCCGCCGGCCTGCTCGTCAATCTCGGCGAGACGCCGAAGTCGTCGTACACGAATCGACAGCCGACGACGCGCATGGGCACCGCCGCGCTGCTGCGGACGGCATTGGCGCAAGCGCGAAATCACGCCCGCAAAGCCGCCGCCGCCAAGAGCGAGGATAAACGCCCTCCCTATAATCCCAAATTAGAAGCACTCGGTCTGGCGCTAGACGGCAAGATTCCGGTCGTGTTCGCGGCCCATCGCGCGGACGATCTCTGTACCGCTCTGCGCTTGGCGAAAGAGTTCAAGCTGTTGCCGCGGCTGGACTTGGCCACGGAGGGCTATTTGCTGGCCGATCGCTTGGCCGAGGCGAACGTGCCGATTGTAGTGCATCCGACGATGCAGCGACCCGGCTCGATGGAGACGTATCACAGTCACCTCGGCAACGCGGCGGTGTTGGCCGATCATAAGATCCGGTTGGCCATCGGCACCGGCTTCGAGGCGTATGTGCCGAAAACCCGTGTACTGCGTCACGAAGCGGCGATAGCGATGGTCAATGGACTCGGCTACGACCGCGCCTTGCGGGCCGTCACGCTCGACGCCGCGCGCATTCTCGGACTCGACGGCCAGCGCGGCAGCATCGACCAAGGCAAGGTTGCCGATCTGGTGCTGTTCGATGGCGATCCGTTCGAGCATGCCACGCACGTGACGCATACGCTGATCGAGGGGCGGGTGGTATACGATCGCGGCGAGTATTTGCAGTTGCCGTTCGCGCGACGAGCGATCCCGCTGACGGGCGGCGGCGGCGTTGGTTGTTGTCTAGGGATATGGTGACGAATGCTGTGGCCGCGTCAGGCGGGTGGCGTCCGAGGCAATCGCCGCGCGGCATGCACCACGGCGACAATCTGCACTTGCTCCCCGCTGACGCGATACAGTAACCGATAGGGATGCTCGAAAATCTCCCGAAGCGACTCGTCGCCATATTCCGCGACTTCAGCACCCAGCAAGGGAAAGTCTGCCAACCTTTCGGTTCTCTGGATAAGGCGTTCGGCGAGTGTTTGAGCATACCCCGGCGAGGAGCGAGCCAGATAATCTCGGATCGCTTGCAGCTGAGCAGCCGCTTGCTCGGACCACTCGACAGTCATGTGGGCAATCCCAAGCGTCTACGGACTTCCGCCACGGGCAGAGTACGCCCCTCCCGACAATCTTTCAGCCCCGCCTCGATCGACTGGCGAACGTAAATCTCGTAAAGCAGATCATCCCAGGTGGCATCGTCCGGCAATTGCTCAACGAGGCGGACGGCTTCTGCTTTTATGGAAGATGCGGTGGACATCGCGGAACTCCCACACGAGAGGAGGTTAACATTCCTCCCCCAGTCTATCGCAAGGGTTGACAAGTGGATACTCGAACCTGGGACCGCGCCCGCCTTCACTCCTGCCACAAGGCGCGGTATTTGCACACTACTTCTATAAGGCAATGGAACAATGCCAACCAGAAATACGACACGGATAGTCCGCGAAATGGGAACACCCAAGTGACTTGTTGCACGAAGGGAGTATACGATGCGAACCACTACTTTACTCACCGCCGCGGGCCTAGGAGCGGGTTTGATGTATTTTCTCGATCCGCGCGGGGCGGCAACGCCGAGGCCGCATCCGCGATAAAGCGATCCGTCTCTCTCACGCAATTCAGGATGCGCGCGACACCGTTGCCCGCGACGTGCGCAATCGCATGCACGGCTTGGCATCGGGCGATCTAACGGTGCTGATCGGCGGCAAGAACGCCCTGCGCGGCAATCCGTTGCGCGGCAATTGGTCGCCGGCGGGGCGCACCTTGCTGACGCTAATCGGCGGCGGACTCTTCCTGCGCGGATTGACGCGCAAAGCGCCGACGGCCTGTCTCCTCGGCACGGCTGGCCTGGCCCTGATGATCGAAGGCGCCAGCAACGCCGGCATTGAGGACATTACCCAAATGCCCTCTAAAATAGCGAAAATAGCGGCGGAGAATCTCGATCATCCTCAGCCCAAAACGGCACGGAAGGAACGCGCTGCGAAG
Source organism: uncultured Planctomycetota bacterium (assembly GCA_963835245.1). Taxonomy (GTDB): domain Bacteria; phylum Planctomycetota; class Planctomycetia; order Gemmatales; family Gemmataceae; genus JAJPHU01. Next base: position 770,994 of record CAWIEZ010000004.1, on the reverse strand, counting down.
CCAGCCCGCGCGCGTATCTGAACCGCGCGAGGAGGGGGAGCGGTTGATTTCACCGCTCCCTTACTCCGGCGGCTCGGATCGCCGCTGCGAAGCGATCTAATTCCGCATGGAGCGCTTGACGTTCCGTCTCACTCAGCGGTTGACCGCCGAAACGCGCGCGATAGAACTGATTGACCACATGAATCGGCAATTCCGCCAGGGCGGCCGCGGCGGGCCGCGTGAGAAGGAATGTCCGCGCCATTTCGCCGTACTCGCGCGGCGTCTGCCCAAGGCTTGGCCGCAAGGAAGCGTGTCGTCTCAGCAGCCGCACCAAACGCAGGTAGTAGACGGTGGTGTCCGACAGGCGAACCCTACCCCCTCGGCGGCGGCGCCGCAAGCGGCGCAGAATCAACCACGCGGCGAACGACGCCGAAAGAGCGAGGGCTAGCTCCAGCAGCACCGCGAGGGGCCGGCCGAACCTTAGCGTGTCCCACAGGTCGGCTTGATTGTCGGCGTTATACTCGACGATCAGCGATTGCCACGATTGTAGACACATCCGCTGCACTTCTTCCCACAAATGATCCAGCGAGAAGCGGCGAGCGATGACGGCCGATTCCGCCGGCGTCGGATCCAGCGTCAGCCAGTCGAACGACGGCGGCGGCCGAGAAGAACTGCGCGGCACGAGAATTTCGACCCAAGCATGCGCGTGGCGGTGGCGCACCACGTACACGCCGTCACCCTGCCGATCAAAACCGCGGAAACCCTTGACCACCCGCGCGGGGATGTCCAACGAACGCAACATCAACGCTAGCGCCGTAGCGTAAAGCTCGCAATGGCCCTTTTTGACGTTAACCAGGAAATCCATGACGGGATCGAGCGACGGCTCGCGGCGCGTGATGTCGAGCGTGTAGGTAAAGTCGCCGGAGTTAGCCAGGTAGTCGGCGAGGACGCGAGCCGTCGCTTCCCAGTGATCGCAATCGAGCGGGAAGTCAACGCGCGGATTCGCCAGCGCGGCGCGGACGCCGGCCGGTATACGCGAGCGCGGTTGCTCAGACAGACGGCGCAGCAGAGCGATGGTCCATTCTTGCAAGCCGGGTACGGCTTCGTGTATCAAGCGTTCCCTATAGGCACCCGGTATACTCTCGGCGGCCGTCCGCAACGGATCGGTCTGAGTAGGCACAACCTGCCGATATTGAAGCTCCCGGTCTCCGCGGAGTTGCAGGGGCAGGACAGTGCCCCATTGTTCGCTGAACAGGCGTGGACGGCCATCCTCGGAGAGTGTCCGGACGGGCAAGCGAGCGGACGGCGAACCAAAGCGAATCGGCTCGGCCAACACCAGAGCGCCGGCCTGACGCGGTCGAACGCTGAAGGTCAAAAAAAATTGACCGGGACCGAAGTCGGGCAAATCGCGCTGATGGATGCGTTGCGGGTTGGCCACGAGCTGCCGTCGCGCCATCCATTTGCCTTTGTCATACCACTCCAGCACCCCGCCGCGCCAGTACTGGTCGTCCGGCAGATCCAGCTTGGGCCGGCCGGCCGCATCGACGGCGACGACTTGCAGGGCGGCCTCATCGTCCAACTCAATGTGGCCGTCGCCATTGAGGTTGATTTCCTCGCCGCCCGCTCCCCGACTTTGCGAGCCGGAACGAACGCCGTTCAACGGCTCCCAGGCCGAACTATCGCGCCGCGGCGTGAGCAGAAACAGCAGCAGCGCCGGCCCAACGATTAGCAGCGTCCAACGCGGCAGGAAAGACAGCAACCACCACGCTGACGGCGCGGGCCGATTGTCCAGCGTGGACAGTCGATAGCGCAGCGCGAGGCAAGCGAGGGCGCTGGCGAGATAGACGGCCATCAATCCGCCGAACACCGGGCCGCCGTCGAGTACGCAGCCCAGACCGATCTGCATCAGCCCCAACCCTTGCAAGCGCCAGAAATCACCGCTGTCGCGCGGCCCAAACACTTTGACCAACAAGGCCGCCATCACCAACGGCCCCATGTACGGCAGCAAGGCCAAGTGCAACGGCACACGCATCAGCAGGGAATTTTCTTCGGTCAGCTGCGTCGCCAGCCAAGCCGCGCCTCCGGCGGCGATCAACACTCCCAGAATGTTGGCGCCCCAGTTGGGAAGACGCCAGCGTCCCTCGACCCACCAGGACAACACCAGCAGCAGCAGCACCGGCGCCAGACAAATTTGCAAGTCAGGCAGGAACGGAACCTCGGCGAACACCAGAGCGGCGCACGACAGCCCCAGCGTCAAATAAGCCGACAGACGGAACCAGCGCTCAAGGGACATTCTCACTCTCTTTTGGTTAGCCGCAACCCGAAGGAGAGCGCGGGTGGCTTCCACCCGGCAGCTAACGCAGCCGGTTCGCCCCTCTTGGCGAACCGGCTGCGTTAGCTGCCGGGTGGGGCATCAGCTCGGCGGCGTATAAAAATCAAAGCGATCCGTGCGCGTGGCGTCGAGGCTATTCACACGCCGTCCCAGGATGCGCCGCAGGTCGCCGGCCAGGGGACTGCGGCCCAGCGCCAACAACACGACAAGGGCCGGCGGCAGACGATGCGCTTGCAATCGCGCCATCACGGCCGGATTGGCCGGTCCCGTGCCGCACTCCAACACGGCCAAGCATTCGAGGGTGCGCCGCGCGTGCGCCGGACCCGTCAGGCCGTCCAGCACGACGGGATCGGACCCCGCCGTAGCCAACACCAACCGATCGCCGCGACAACGACACCACTCCCAACAGATGGTGGCGGCCAAGCTGACTACCTCCTCGAACTGCTCGCGCAGCGGCACGCCGCAGTAATCCGACTCCGACGGCAGCGCCGGATCGATTAGCAACAACAGATTGTCGCTCGGCTCGTCCTCGAACTCGCGGACCATCAACTCGCCGCGCCGCGCCGAGGTGCGCCAGTGGATCAATCGCGGGCTGTCGCCGCTCTGATAAGAGCGTAGCCCATGAAACTCGGTTTGCGCCGCCGACTGCGGGCGCGGTTGATGGCGGAGAGCGGCGCGCGGCGGCTGTACGGATAGGCCGCGCAGGTGGCGCAGGAATCGACCGCGATGCAGCCAACCCAAACAGGGCAGGACAAGAACATTCTCTTCCGCTGCCAGCGGCACGCGCCGCTCCAGGAGACCGAACGGATAGCCGCTGTTGGCCCACAGCGCGCCCCAGGTGTATCGTCCGCGCCGCGGCAAAACCACGTCTCGACGCCAACTAGCACGCTCCCGACCGGGCAGCCAATCGACGAACCACCTGGCGGTATGGTCCGGCTCCGCCCTCCTCAATGCGCAATCCCAGCCGGGCACGGCGACTAGGGTTGCTGATTTGCACTTCTACGGCGCACGGCGTGCGCGCGAACAGCCATTCGCCGACGCGGCGACGACCCTGCAAGCCGCTCACGCTCCGCCCCGCCGCCCATAGATTCAACAACGCCATCATCAACAGCGCATCGCCCAGAAGCATCAGCAAGTTGATGCGGCGATACACGCCGATGCTCAACAGCACCAGCGCGATCAACAGAAAGTAGCGGCCCACCGTCGAGACGAGGCGCATTTTTTGTGTCCATTCTGGGCGACGAGCGGACAAGCCAACCGCTCCCTAACGGTCGCGGCTCCGCTCGTCGCCCTACTGCGGAATCGGCGTCTGGGCGACAATGTCGTGGACGATTTCCTCGGCGGCGTGAGCGGAACTGTCTTGGCGCGGCGTGCGCGGCAGCAGGCGATGGGCGAGTACCGCCGTGGCCAAGCGCTTGATGTCGTCGGGCACCACGTAATCGCGCCCTTCGACGAACGCCAACCCCTGAGCGGCGCGATACAGAGCCAGAGCCGCCCGCGTGCTGCCGCCGAGATGAATGTCCGGATGATAGCGCGTGGCCGTCACCAGATCCAGTAGATAATCGGCCAAGGTTTCCTCAACGCGCACTTGCCGTACTTTGTGCTGCAACGACACGACTTCTTCGGCGGAGACGACCGCTTGCAGATGCTCGACCGGCTCGCCGCCGCGATGGCCGGTCAAAATACGCTTCTCGGCGTCGCGCTGCGGATAGCCGATGTGCAGCCGCATTAGGAAGCGATCGAGTTGGCTTTCCGGCAGCGGATAGGTGCCCTCGAACTCGTAAGGATTCTGCGTGGCCAACACGAAAAAAGGCGGACCCAAGCGCCGTGTTTGTCCGTCCATCGATACTTGATGATCGCTCATCGCCTCGAGCAACGCGCTCTGTGTCCGCGGCGTCGCTCGGTTGATCTCGTCGGCCAACACCACTTGCGCGAACAACGGCCCCGGTTGGAAGACGAACGAGCCGGTGCCTTGATGGAAAACGCTGGTGCCCAGCACGTCGCTGGGCAGCAGATCCGGCGTGAACTGAATGCGGTGGAACGAGCAGCCGAGACTGCGCGCCAGCGCCTTGGCCAACAGCGTCTTACCGATGCCGGGCACGTCCTCGATGAGCAGATGTCCCTCGGCCAACAGAGCGACCAGCGCCAGCCGGAGGATTTCCGGCTTGCCCAAAAACACGCTGGCGACGTTGTTCTCCAGTTTCGCCAGCAGATGGGCGGCTTCGCTGGATTGCTCTCCGGCGGCGGATCGATGCGATACAAGCATAAAGATAGTATAGGAGAGGAATCGGACGGCGACAGCAAGGGAACGAATCAATCGCGCGTCTCGCGGAAACGGTAGCCGACGCCGCGCACCGTTTCGATCAGATCGGAAGCGCCCAGCTTTTTGCGCAGCGTCTTGATGTGTACGTCGATGGTGCGTTCGAGGACGATGGCGCCCTCGCCGATGGCGGCGTCCATCAACTGGTGGCGCGTGAACGCTCGGCCCGGTTGGCGCAGCAGACACTCCAGCAGACGAAACTCGGTCGGCGTCAGATCCAGTTCGCGCCCTCGGCGTAGGCGCGATGACGCACACGATCCAAACGCACGTCGAGATGCTCGATAGCGTCCACCGGATCGCTGCCGCCCTCAAGGCGGCGCTGCACGCGCCTTGATGCGCTGGAGCAGCACCTTGACGTGGAACGGCTTGGTCACGTAATCGTCCGCACCTAGCGAGAAGCCGACGATTTGATCGGTTTCCTCGGCCTTGGCGCTGAGGATGATGATGGGAATGTCGCGCGTTCGTTCGCCGCCGCGCAGTTCGCGGCAAACGTCGAAACCGCTCAGGCCCGGCAGCATGACATCGAGCAGAATCAGATCCGGCAGCAGCGTTTGCGCTTTACGCAATCCTTCCACGCCATCGTGAGCGGTGATGGTCTCGTAGCCTTCGCGTTTGAGGTTGTATTCCAGCACGTCGGTCAATCCGCGTTCGTCCTCGATGATGAGGATGCGCAGGTGCGGCGTGGGCGCGGCGTCAACCATCGTTACGTCTCCCCTTCGCCGGCGAACCGGCAGCGTCAGCTGCCGGGTTAGGGTTCACACCCGGCAGCTAACGCTGCCGGTTCGCCGAATCTAACCGAATCGTCCGGTGATGTAGTCCTCGGTCTGTTTGACCATCGGCCGTGTGTACAGCCGATCGGTCGGGCCGGACTCGATGAGCCGGCCCTGAAAGAAAAAGGCCGTCTGGTCGGAGACGCGGGCGGCCTGCTGCATGTTGTGCGTCACCAACACAATGGTGTAGGCGCGTTTCAGCTCGAAAATCAAGTCTTCGATGCGCGCCGTCGAGGCCGGGTCCAGGTTCGAGGCCGGCTCATCGAGCAGCAGCACTTGCGGATCGGTGGCCAAGGCGCGAGCGATGCACAAACGCTGCTGCTGGCCGCCGGACAAGTGCAAGGCCGAATCGTCGAGGCGATCTTTCACCTCGTCCCACAGGGCCGCTCCCCGCAGACAACGCTCGCAGATTTCGTGCAGCCGCGCCCTATTGCGGACGCCGGCCACGCGCGGACCAAACACCACGTTCTCGAAGACGCTCTTGGGAAATGGATTCGACTTCTGGAACACCATGCCCACGCGCCGCCGTAGATCCGCCAAATCAACGCTTCGGCCGTGGATGTCCTCGCCGTCGAGAATCACATCGCCGCTGTGCCGTGTGCCTTCAATCGGATCGTTCATGCGATTGAGCGAGCGCAGGAACGTGGACTTACCGCAACCGGACGGCCCAATCAGAGCCATCACCGAACATTCCGGTATGCACAGCGAAATATCGAAAAGCGTTTGCTTGGCACCGTACCAGAACGATAGATTACGGACCAGCAATTTGATGCGCACCCCCGCCTCGTTGGAGGGTTTGCGGCCGCTCAGGCTGCGCTCGGAGAGGATGGCCGAATAGGAAAGAGTGGACATACGAATACTCGTAAACCTATTGAGCCGCGTTTTTGCTTCGCACAAGCGAAGGTATTGTAAGAAGCGATTGTGTAGTTTTGATGAAGATGTGAGGGAGAATCGATAAGCGGGCAATCTCCATCGCGCGGGTGTGCGACGGGATTGCCCGCTCGTCCATTTACCCCTCACTCGATTTCGGTGATGATGCCATTCGGATCGCGCGGCTGGAGCGTTTGCGTACGGCAATCGACCAAAAGATCCATGTCCTCCAGCACGATAGCGCCAATCAAGACGTTATCGCGTTTTGGCTCCACAATGGCTCTAAACGTGCCTCGCCGACCCAACAGTTCGACTTGCACATCTTCCACAACGCGGCGTGTGCCCCGCCGATGATCCGCATAGCGCACCTCCGTTTTGCCCAGCGTGGGTACGCCGAGGTGGTCGGCCGCGGTTTTTGGCAAGACGAGGTAGGTAGCTCCCGTATCGATCACCGCCGCCATGCGCAGTCGGCGGATCTTATCCGCCGCAATCGTGCCATCCGCCGTGCGCACCACATCCTGATGGTTAACAAGTTCCACTTCGACCAAAACCCGTCCCATAACTCCACCTATTGTGCGATTCATACGGCTATTCTCCTAAAAGACCACTGGTCTTCAGATGCCCATTAAAGCAGGGTCGCCGCTTTCCGCCAATCCGCGGCGCCAGCAAGAGAGAGGAGTTAACCCTTGTTGGCGCCGCGGGCTGGCGGCAAACAGACCGTGAACGTGGTGCCCTGTCCCGGCACGCTGGCGGCGCGGACGCTGCCGTGCATCGCCTGCGCCAGATGCTTGACGATCGACAGGCCCAGGCCGGTGCCGCCCATTTCGCGCGAGCGCGCCTTGTCCACGCGATAAAAGCGCTCGAAGATGCGCGGCAAATCGGACGGCGGGATGCCAATGCCGTTGTCGGCAACTTCCAGGCACACCTGCTCGCCCTCGCGCCGCCAACGCACCTCGATGCGGCCGCCGGACGGCGTGTACTTGACGGCGTTGTCCAGCAGATTATCGACAATCTGCTCCAGCGCTTCCTCATCCGCCCAGACGCTCAACCCGGCAGCTGACGCTGCCGGTTCGCCGGCGGGCGGCGCCATCTCCAGGATTTGCTCCTTGGCCTCGGCGCGGGGACGATGGCGCTCCAGACACGCTTGCACGATTTCGGACACCGAAAGGGACTGAAAATCGAACAACTCCTCGCCGGACTCCACGCGCGCCAGGCTGAGCAGATCGAGGATGAGAGCGTGCAAACGGTTGCTCTGGCTGTCGAGTTGTTCCAGGAACTGGACGCGGTGTTGCGGATCGTCGATCGCGCCATCGAGCAGCGTTTCCACACATACCTTGATGACCGACAACGGCGTTTTCAGTTCGTGGGAAACATTGGCGACGAACTCTTGCCGCAGCCGTTCGAGGCGGCGTAGCTCGGTGGTATCGTGCAGCACCAGCACGGCGCCGCGCGGCGGCGGGCCGGGCAGACGCGCCGCATGCACGGTCAAACTGCGCATGCTGGAGCCGCTCCAGCCCAATTCCTCGCGTTGCGGCTCCGAGCTATCGAGAGCGCGCTGCACCACGTCGAGGAGCGGCCGTTGGCGGACAACCTCCCAGAGACGCCGGCCGACCGGCGTTTGCGAGGGCAAACCGAGCAGTTGCGTAGCGCGTTCGTTGGCGTAGAGGATGCGTTGGCCCGCATCGAGGGCGACGACGCCTTCGACCATGCCGCTCAGAATGGTACTCAGCTGTTGGCGATCCTCTTCGAGCCGCGCGATACGGCCGTCGAGTTGTTCGCTCATGCGGTTGAAGGTTCGCACCAGTTCGCCGATTTCCTCTTGTCCTTCGGTGAAAACGCGCTGTCCGCCGTTGCCTTCGCCGAGTTTATCGGCGGCGGCGATCAGCGCGCGCAGCGGCCGTTTCCACTTCCGAGCCAAGCGCGCGCTGAGAGCGAGGCTCATCAGCACGGCGACCACCGCCGCGCCGCCAACCACAAGGACGATCCGCGCGCGCAACTCATCGTCCTTTGTCCCCAGAGCGAGAACGAGCGCCAAGCCGGCGAGGATGGCCAGGTGAGAGAGGATAAACGTGGAGAAGAAACGGCGAAACATAACTCCATTCTACTCGGCGCGGCCGGCCAGCACGACGCGCTTGCCGGTCAACAGACGGATGCCGACGTTGAGGAGCATGACGAAGGCCAGCAGAACGAGAGCGGCGGCCCAGGCTTGTTTCTCGAAGAGCGGATCGCCGCTCATCGAATACTGGTAGATGTACAACGGCAAGAAGCCCATTTTGTCGTTGGGCGAGAACGCCCAGCGGTCGTTGCCGAAAGCGGTCATAAGCAGCGGCGCGGTTTCGCCGGCGATGCGCGCGATGGCCAGGAATACGCCGGTGATAAGGGCCGGCAACGCCGCCGGCACGACGACGCGCAGCACCGTTTGTCCATGATGGGCGCCCAGAGCGTAACTGGCGTTGCGCAGGGTTTGCGGAACCAGCTTGAGCGCTTCCTCGGAGGCGCGCAGGAGAATGGGCACCATCAAGATCGCCAAAGCGAAAGCGCCGGCCCAGCCGGAAAATTGCTGTCGGGGACCCAACAGGCCGGATTCGATGAGCAGACGCGCCAAAGCATAGACGAAGGTGCCGACCACGATCGACGGCACGCCGCCGAGCAGTTCGCCGAAGAAGCGCAGCGGCGGAGCGAGCCGACTGGTGCGATACTCGGACAGAAAGATGGCGGACAACAGACCGATCGGCAGAGCGAGCAGCGTGGCCAAGCCGACGAGGATACCGCTGCCGACGATAGCATTGGCCAACCCGCCGCCCGCTTCGCCCTGCGGTCGAGGCAGTTTCGTGAAGAAGTCCCAACTCAGCGACCCGCGCCGCGATAAGTGATGTAGCCGAGGATCAAGAACAGCGGCACGCAGGTGAGAATCAAGCACAGAGCCAGTACGCCCATCATGACGCGGTTGACGAAAAAAGGGGTCGGGAGTCGTTTTCGCTCTTTGGGCGAACCGGCAGCGTAAGCTGCCGGGTGGGGTGCCGGCGGGCCATAACCCGGCAGCTTACGCTGCCGGTTCGCCTGGCCGACGCGGCGAATCAGCACGCGGGCCAAGCTGTTCATCAGAATCGTCAGAACGAACAGCAACAAGCTCAGTTCGATAAGGGCCGAATCTTCCATGTGGCTGTCGCTGGAAGGCAATTTCTGGGCCAGCAGGCTGGGGATGGTGTAGCCGCGCCCGAAGGGCAGCATTTCGAGGACGGCGGCGTTGCCGATCAGCATGGTGACGGCCATCGTTTCGCCGAGGGCGCGGCCCAGGGCGAGGAAACAGCCGCCGACAATGCCCGGACGAGCATACGGCAGCACGACGCCTACGAATGGTTTGCCAGCGCGTCGCTCCCAGAGCCAGCGCCGCTTCGCGCTGCGAACGCGGCACGGCTCGGCACACATCGTAAGAGACAGCGGCGATGTACGGCACGATCATGATGGCGAGGATGAGGCCGGCCGACAGCAATCCCTTGCCGCCGACGTTGGGACCGCCCAGCAGCGTGAACAGCTTTTGCACGTTAGGCGCCAGGAAATAAATGCCCCAAAAGCCGTACACCACGCTGGGAATCGCCGCCAACAGTTCGACTAGGAACGAGCCGCCGCGCTGCAGCCAGGCCGGCGCCGCCTCGGCCAGGAACGTCGCCGTGCCCACGCCCAGCGGCACCGCCAACAGCATAGCCAACAGCGAGGTCGCCATCGAACCGTAGACGAACGGCAAGCCGCCGAACCGATGGTGCGCCGGATCCCAATCGCGGCTGACCAGGATCGAAATGCCCAGGCCGCGAATGGCCGGCCAAGCCTGCAATGACAACAGCGCGACGAGGAGGACGACGAGGAGAACGACGACCAAGGCCGACGACTGCGTGATTTGCCGAAACAGCCAGTCCGTTGGTGAACCAATGCCCAACACGGTGCGGAGACGATGCCACGAATCGCCGCGCGTCGGCGGGGATGGATTCGAGGTTACGGACATGGATTACTTTCCTCGTTTAGCCGCGAGCCGTAGGCGAGCGCGGGCACCTACACCCGGCAGCTAACGCAGCCGGTTCGCCAGGTGGGCGAACCGGCTGCGTTAGCTGCCGGGTTGAGTATGTCGCCTACGGCTCGCGGCTAAACGAAAACCGCCAACTACTTTTTGATCTTCCCCAGCTTCTCGTCGATCCGTTGGACGAGCGCTTCGGGCAAGCGCGGCGTAGTGCATGCTCTCGTTATACTTCTGGCCTTCGTGGGTGGCCCAAGTGAAGAAATCGATAAGCCTCTTGCCTCGGCTCGCCTCCTGATCGGCGTGCCATACGGCCCAGGTGGTGCCGCTAATGGGATACGAGTCCTCACCGGGCGCGTCGAGCAGATCGACGTAGAGATCATCGCGGATGCGCTGCTTATCCTGCAAAGCATTTTCGGCCGCCTTGGTGACGCTCCGAAGATCGGCGCGGATGAACTTGCCGTCGCGATTGCGGACGGCGCCGAACTGGATCGCGTCCTTCTTGAGCAGAGCGTAATACAGTTCGAGGTAGCCGATGCCGCCCTCCGTTTGACCGAGGAAGCCGGAGACGCCGGGATTGCCCTGCTCGCCGGTGCCGGTCTTCCATTGAACCGTATGGCCGCAACCGACGCCGCTCTGTTGCCACGCCGCGCTGACTTTCTGGAGATAGCTAGTGAAAAGGAACGTCGAGCCGCTGCCCTCGGTGCGATGGACGACGGCGATGTCCAAGCCCGGCAGCGGCACGCCGTCGTTGAGTTTTTGCAGAGCGGGATCGTTCCACTTCTTGATATCGCCGAGAAAGATGCCGGCCAGCACCTCGCCGGAGAAGCGGATCGGCCGATCGATGCCCTTCAAGTTGTAGGCCGGCACAATGGCGCCCATGACCAGCGGAATATGCACCACGTCGCCGCCGTGCTGGCGGGCGAGTTGCAGTTGCTCCTCGGTCATAAAGGCGTCGGTGCAAGCGAAATCGACGGACTGATCGATCATCTGCTTGATGCCGGCCGTCGAGCCGGTACCCTGGTAGTTGATCTCGCCGCCCTTCTCGCGGGTGTACACGTCGATCCACTTGTCCATGATCGGCTTGATGAACGTCGATCCCGAACCGCTGATCGTGCGTGAAGTGCCGCCGCAACCGGCGAGGATCAGAAAAGCCAACCCCAGGCTCAACCCTTTTGAGATCCGTATCACCGTTGTCCTCCTCGGTGGTTTCGGCTGCTTGAAAATCAGCGCGGCAGTGGGCGGAAGCCGGCGGACTAGGGCGCTCCTTCCACCCTGGTCCGCCGGCTTCCGCCTCTTCTTCGGGGCGTGCCGGACCGGCACGCCGTTCGGGTCAACGTCAGGTACGACAGTACAAACTCTTCTGTTGCGGGCTTCCCGTCTCCGCTGGGTACTCCGGGGCGGCGTCCTTCAAGGTCCGGCTCCGCAACACCTGCGCCAGACCGGCATTGGCAAGCGTTCCCGCATGGCGATAACCCTGATAGACTCGGTCACGGCTCAAGACCACTAGGGGCAACCGATCGGCCTCAAAGGACCGGACGAGGGCTTGTTCCGCTGGTTGACTGGCATCGATATACACACAGATATAATGGTCGGCCAGGAGACGGCGCACTTCCGGGCTGAGAGCCCCTTCTGGGGAGACCGTTTTCCAGCCGTCCTTCCCCGAAGCGATGAATACCGCCACGGGCTTTTTCGCCGTCTCCGCCCTTTTCAGAGCCTGTTCGTAGTCGCGGTTCCACATCGGCGAGAGAGTGGTTCCGTCAAGCAGCTGCAGGGCGAGCAAAAGCATCGTTGTGTACATGGTACACTCCTTCTGCTAAGAAAGGTACGTTTCAAGCCAACTTCGTGGGGGCTGCCTTCGCAGTGTAAAGACGGGATTGCCGTGTAAAGACGGGATTTTCGACAGAGCAAGCCGCAAGGGGGTGGCCCCGCTAGCAGAGCAACCGAGCGGCCAGGGTACGGGACGAGGATCAGCAGACGGGATGGATAATCCGAGGCCAGAAACTCTAGCTCACCATTGCCTCTTGTCAAGGAAGCCGGCAGGGGTGCGAGGACGCTTTTTGCCGCAACAGCCGCTGGGCACGAGGTTTCGTCGCGGACCCCCTGCTCGCCGTCACCCCTCCCGCGGAGTCATCCGTCAGCGATGCTGTCAGCCGGCACTGGCCGCTTTCATGCCGACCGCCTGACGCACCAGCGCCATCGTCTGCCGCGCCTCCGCTCGCGCCCGTCGAGCGCCGCGCTGCAAAATCGCTTCGACCTCGCCAGGATTGGACGCCAATTGCTTGCGCCGCTCGCGGGCGGGACCGAAATAAGCGTTGATCTTCTCCAGCAGCATCTTCTTGGCCTCGCCGTAGCCCATGCCGCCGGCGCGATAGCGCGCCGCCAACGCCGTCTTCTCCGCCTCCGTGGCGAACAAGCTGTACAAAGCGAAGACATTGCAGCGCTCGGGATCTTTCGGCGCTTCCACCGGCGTGCTGTCGGTGACGATGCTCATCACCGTCTTTTGCAGCGGCTTGCCCTCGGCGAAAATATCGATGGTGTTGTGGTACGATTTGCTCATCTTCTGCCCGTCGAGTCCCGGCACCTTCGATTCCTTGTCCAGCCGAGATTCCGGGATGGGAAAAATGTCGCCGAAGGCGCGGTTGAACTTCTCGGCGATGTCGCGCGTCATCTCGACGTGCTGCACCTGATCCTTGCCGACCGGCACCAGATGCGAACGATAAATCAGGATGTCCGCCGCCATGAGGATCGGATAGAAGAACAGGCCGACGCTGGCGTCGATGCCCTTGTCGATCTTCTCCTTGTACGACACGGCGCGTTCGAGCAGGCCCATGTTGGTGACGGTCGAGAAGATCCACGCGAGTTCCGTGACTTCCGGCACGTCGGATTGACGGAAGAAGGCGGCTTTGTGGGGATCGAGTCCCAGGGCGAGGTAATCGAGGGCGACATCGCGGGTGTTTTCGCGCAGCGTCTCGGCCCGGTCGGCGGGCTTGATTTTCTCGCGGTCGATGCGCCGCCGTGTCGCTTCCTCGATGGTGGTCAGAGCGTGATAGTCGGCGATGAAGTAGAAGCACTGTGCCTCGTTTTGCAGGGCGATGTGTTGGCGGATGGCGCCGAAGTAATTGCCGAGGTGCAGCTTGCCGGACGGCTGCACGCCGCTGAGGATGCGCTTGGGGGTGGTCATGCCGGTGGTCCTTATACAGTTGCTCTATCCCACGCTCTTTTTACCGGGTAAAGTTACGGGGACCAAGAGGATTGATGGAAGTGATCGAGACATGGTTCGCATCGAGCAATCTCTGATCGAGGCGTTGCGGCAAGCGTTGGTTGAGCCGAGTGAGCAACGTCTGTACAAAAGCGGCAAGTTGACCGGCCTATTTCCCAGCCGTAACGGCGTGGCCGGCGTCGCCGCCGCCCAGGCGCTGCGCGATGGCCTGCTCGAAATCGTCCGCACCGAGATCAAGGGCAAGACCGTCATCGAATGGGTGCGTCTGACACCGCGCGGCGTCGAGTTCCTGCACGAGCGCGAATCGCCGCTGCATGCGTTGCGCGAGTTGCGTTCGACGTTGCAGCTCAATCAACAGGCCATGCCCGCTTGGTTGACGGAAATGCGCGGCGCCTTGCAGGCGATGGACGAACGTCTGGCCGCCGACGCCCATAAATGGCTGGAGCGCCTCGACGCGCTGACGCGGCGCGTGGACGAGACGCTACGGCGTCTGGAGCAGTCGGCGCCGCTGTTGCCGCCGGAGATTGCCGAAGCGCATCCTTGGGCCATCGACGCCCTGAATTATCTCGATCGCCGCCGTCTCGCCGCCAACGGCGACGTTTCGCGTTGTCCGCTGCCGGAGTTATTCGCCGCCCTAGTCCGCCAGCATGCCGATTTGTCGGTGCGCGCGTACCATGAAGGCTTGCGGCGCTTGCACGAGCGTCGGTTGATTCAGTTGCAGTCGGCGGCCAGTCTCGACGAGTTGCCGCAGCCGGAGTACGCGCTGCTCGAAGGCGCCGCCGTGCTGTACTATGTCACACGCTAAGGACAGAGAATCTGGATAAGGAGTATTGCATGTCCGTCCCCGTCAAAACCTCGCCGAGCAACGGCAGCAGCCTCCTTGCCACCACCGAGCTGCGCCAAGTGACCGTGCCCGACTTCGTCGCCGCCAAGGCGCGCGGTCAGCGCTTGACCGTGCTGACCGCTTACGATTACACGATGGCTCGGCTGCTCGACGATGCCGGCGTCGATAGTCTGCTGGTCGGCGATTCGCTGGGCATGGTCGTGCAGGGTCAGGCCGATTCGCTGGCCGTCACGCTCGATGAGATGGTTTATCACACCCGGCTGACGGCGCGCGGCGTGCGCCGCAGTCTGTTGGTGGCCGACCTGCCGTTTATGAGCTATCAGATCAGTCCGCAGCAGGCGTTGGAGAGCGCCGGACGGCTCATCAAGGAGGGCGGCGCCCAGGCGGTCAAGTTGGAGGGCGGCGTCCGTTGCGCCGCCGCCATCGCCGCCATCACCGCCGCTGAGATTCCGCTCATGGGCCACATCGGTTTGACGCCGCAGTCGGTGCGCCGCCTGGGCGGTTTCAAAGTGCAGCGCGACGCCGAGCGTCTGTTGGAGGACGCCTTGGCCGTCGAGGCGGCCGGCGCCTTCGCCGTGGTCGTCGAGTGTGTGCCGATCGACGTGGCCGCCCGTATCACGGCGGCGTTGAAGATCCCGACCATCGGCATCGGCGCCGGCCCGGACTGCGACGGTCAAATCCTCGTCACGCCGGACCTGCTCGGCCTGTTCGACGATCTGCGGCCGCGCTTCGTCAAGCACTACGCCGAAATCGGCCAAGCCATCCGCAAGGCCGTCGAGAACTACTGCCGCGAAGTCCGCGAGGGTGTCTTCCCCGGACCCGAACACAGCTTCCGGTGAAGAAAACAAGAAGAGTAATTTTGGGAAAGTGCGGGGCGAGTTAGAGGCCCTTCCCGGATTTGAACCGGGGATGACGGATTTGCAATCCGTTGCCTTAGCCGCTTGGCGAAAGGGCCGACGCCGGCATTCGGCCGGCGTTTTCTCTATCGGCACGATCCGCCGCGCGGCTACACGAGAAATTGTTTAGCCGCGCGGCTGGCTTGTACCCGGCAGCTAACGCAGCCGGTTCGCCATCCCCGGCGAACCGGCTGCGTTAGCTGCCGGGTGGTGGGAAAAGGCCCCTCCCGGATTCGAACCGGGGATGACTGATTTGCAATCAGTTGCCTTACCACTTGGCGAAGGGGCCTTTAATCTTTTGGCATGTTAGTGAGCGCTCGCCGTAGGGTCAATCGTTCGTGCGGCGGAGGAGGGAAAAACAGAAAGCCGCTGTCGAAGATGTTCGGATCGACAGCGGCTTTCGGTGTAGAGCGGGTGATGGGGCTCGAACCCACGACAGCCACGTTGGCAACGTGGCGCTCTACCACTGAGCTACACCCGCGACGCGAAGAGACACGCATTCTCTTCGCCACAAATGGCATTATAAAGCCGCCCTTCACGATTTCAAGGGCGAAAACGAAGCCGGATTCTCACTTACTCACCACGGAATCGAAGACGCGGACCTTCTTCCAGTTGTCCTTGTTCTCGTCGATGAATTGCTTGTGACGGTCGGAGTCCTGGTACTTGTCGTGATCGGCCTTGTTCTTGAAAACAATGTGCAGCGAGACATCGAAATCGCGGTCGTTGACTTCGCGGTTGAGATCCTCGGCGATGGTGCCGGCCGCGAAGAAAACTTCGCCGGGATGTTTGCTCAGGTGCTTCGTGCAGGCGTCCACCAGCTTCTTCTTCTCTAACGCCGAGTTGTCCTTGAGCGCGAAATAGACGTTGTGGCACAGCATCGGTCTCTTCTCCTCCTCTGCCTCGCTTCGCTGGCGTCCACAAAAAGCGGCGAACGTCACGAGAGTCAGGGCGAATACGATACCATAGACGAGTTGCTTGCGCATGATTCTCTCCTTCTTTCGGAAACGTCCAAAGAGGGCAGTGCTGGAGGAGGGACTCGAACCCTCACGGGACTTGCGTCCCTTCGGATTTTCGTACCACTATGGCTTTCGCCACCCTTGCGGTTTGTGGTCTGGACTTTCCCTTGGCCGTGGGTGTCCCCTGTAGGCCTCAGCCGCCAAGTCTCTACACCTTCTTCTTCCTGCCTCGATAATTGCCGGTTAACGCATGGCAATTCGGACACAGGAGTTCGATGTTCGGCAGTGAATTGTCACCCCGGTCGCCATTACGGTGATGGATTTCCAGGGGGATTGATCTTTCCAACCATCGGGTTCGGCCACAACGCTCGCACTGATGTCGTTTCAGACCTTCCTTGAGAAGCCGGTTTTTCAGTCGCCATGTATTTTCCAGCTTCCCACGGATCAATACCTCGGCTAATGGCCGAGTGCGATATGTGTGGTTCCTGCCTCGCAGGTATCCTTGTCCGGTGAAATGCGACGTATCCAGATTCATTTCTCGGATGCGCTTTTTCACCACTTCGTAGTTCCCGCCAGCCGGAACAAGACCAATAGCCTGAATCACTGCACGCAACGAGAAGCAGCTGCCGACAGCTTGCCGTAATCGTTGATCCGTGTACCGCCTCATCATTGGTTCCCTCCTTTTTAGGCAGTTACACGCAAAAACGCTGCTCCCAGGAAGAAGCTTGGCTCGGGATTGCCACCACCTCAGGTGAGAGGTTTCCCCGACTTCGACTGAATTCACGTAGGGAGTTTCCTGCCCTAGTGCTCAAATCCACCAAGTCCGATGCGTCTGCCGATTCCGCCACTCCAGCATTGCATCCACTGTATTGGCCGATACCTTGCCGAGCAAGGCCGCCTCTCTTGCCAGCCCGCAGCGTAAGCAAGGGTTTGTCCTTCCCTTGCTTACGCTGCGGGCTGGCAAGGTTAATCGCGCAATCCCACCTGACGCATCAGCCGATCCGTCGCCTCATACGCTTCGCGCACCCATTCGACGATGCGCTCCGGCTGCGGCGAATACTCCAACTCGATGCTGACCGCCCCCTCGATGGCCAGATCCTTGATTTCCCGCAAGATAGGGAAGGAAATCGACGACGCCGCGGCCCGGCGGCAAATCGCCATGCACTTTACCGTCGCAATCGCTCAAATGTACGTGCGTCGCCCAGCCCTTGAGACGGCGTAATTCCTCCGCCGGTGTGCCGGACAACTGCAAATGCGAGACATCGATGTTGGCGCGCACGGCGGGATGATCGACATCTTGCAGGAAGCGCAGCATCGTCTCGACGTTGTTGACGAGGGACAGCTTGAACGGCTCCAGTTCCAGGGCGATGAGCAAACCGAGATCGGCGGCGTACTTGCCCAGTTCGCGGACGTTGCGGACGCCGATTTGCCATTGCTCCGCCGGGGCGATGACCTGACGCTCCCAGATGTATTCGCCGAGAACGAGCAGCACATTTTTGGCTTCGTATTCGTAGGCGAGATCGAGATAGCGGCGGCAGCGTTCCAAATGGAAACGCTGCACGCTGGGATTGAAGTCGATCAGTCCGACGGCGACGCAAGCGATGCTGACGATCGGCAGGCCGGCGCGTTGGCATTCGCGGCGGATCAGACGGCGCTCGGCGGGCATCGAGATCGAGAGGATCGGCGAAGATGTCGATGGTATCAAAGCCGATCTCTTTCGTCTTGCGGATGCCGAAGGCGGTATCGCGTCCGGCTTGGGCCCAGGCTGAATTGATGAGTCCGAGTTTCATGGTTTCCGCTCATTTTAGGGTTTAGGGTTTAGGGTTTAGGGTAGTAGGATACGAGAGGCGATCTTTCGCTTGTCGCATGATACTCCAGAGCGTTCGCGGCCAGCGGACCGGAAATCGGGCCAAGGCGTAGAGGAGTGACGGCGTGGTGTCCGTGGGCGAGTTGTGGATTTACCTGGGGTTCTTCGTGACCCTGGTAGCGGCTGGTTTGGGCCTGCCGGCGCCGGAGGAGTTGGTCGTCAGCGGCGCCGGCGTGCTGGCGGGCCGACTGCCGCCCGACCCGGAAGTCGCCCAAGTTGCCGGCGGCCTATCCCACACCCGCCGAGGTGGCCGGCTTGCTGGCCGCCGACCCGCACGCCGGCTTCCCCGGCGCTCTGCCCTGGGCCGCCCTCATCCGTTCCGAAGCGCCGCATCGAGTTAGCGGCCGGAAGATGTGGCCGCCCTGTTGGCCGTCGATCCTCACGCCGGTTCGGTCGCCGTCCTGCCCTGGGCCGCCCTCGCCCGCGCCCCGCCGCCCCTCGAAGAGCGGATCATCAGCCCGCCCGACGAGATTCACGTCCGCTGGTGGATTCTGCTGCCGGTGTGCATTGTCGGCGTCGTTCTCCAGCGACATCCTTCTATACGTACTCGGACGCTATTTCGGCGATTGGCTGCTCAAACGCCGCTGGATGGCTCACATTCTCCCGCCCAACAAACGCCGCGATACCGAGGAGAACTTCCATCGCTACGGCGTCGGCATCTTGGTGGTCGGCCGGCTGGTGCCGGGCATCCGCGCGCCGTTGTTTTTGACGGCCGGCTCCATGCGTCTGCCGCTGCCGCGCTTTTTGCTCGCCGACGGACTCGGCGCCGTCGTCGGCAACAGTCTGTTCTTTTTCCTGGGTTTTTGGCTGGGCGATTCCATCAAAGCCCTGGTGGAACAGGCGGAAGGAAAGCTCAAACCCATTCTGATCGTCGTCGGCGTCGGTTTGCTCGTGGCTTATCTGCTCTGGCATTTCCTGCGTCATCCGGTTTCCACCGGCGATCCGGAAGAAGTGCCGCTGATTGGCCATCAGGTGGCCTCGCACATGGAGCAAGCCGAAGGGAGCGATAATAATCATCAGCCGCCGAACAATAATGCCAGCGAACAAAAGATGCCGGCGCCAAGGGGGGAAGATAGCGGATAGCGCGACATAATCCACCCGGCAGCTAACGCAGCCGGTTCGCCGGCGAACCGGCTGCGTTAGCTGCCGGGTACAAGCCGCTCGCGCTCCCCTTCGGGTCGCGGCTAAACGAATCGCTGTTTAACGGCGCGACTTGGCACCTTCGCTCTCCATTTCCTGGAGCAGCTTATCGACCGCCTCATCCATTTCCTTGCCGCGAACATTGCGGTAGCGAATCACGCCTTTGCCGTCGAGAACATAGATGGTCGGCCATCCCATGACGTTCCATTTGCTGGCGATAGGGCCGTAAGTGTTGCCGCCGTCCCACCACGAACGCCAAGTTATTTTTTCCTTCGCCATCGTCTTCTTGAGGGCGGCACGATCCTCATCGCTATTGATGCCGAGCAGCGCGAAAGGTTTGTTTTCCAGCCGTTTGACGAGCGACCGCTCGTGGGGATACATGGCCCGGCACGGTCCTCACCAATGCCCCCAGAAATCGAGTACCACCACCTTGCCGCGATAATCGCTGAGCTTGAAGTGCTTGCCGTCGATGTCCTCGCCCTCGATCTCCGGAGCCGGCTTGCCGATGACGAGATGGCGCATCTCGAACAGCATCGCCTCCGCAAGTTTGCCGTAGGTGCCGGCCCGTAGAGTTTTCACATCGCCGTACTTGGCGACAACTCGTTCGAGCAGCTCCTCCGTTTCTTTGAGCAGCTTTTCGGGGTCGCTGTTCTTATAGTGCTTCAGAACGTCCGCCTTGACCCATTTTTCCCACTCCTTTGCCACCTCCGGATCGCGCAGGCGTTCGGCTCTATTCGCTAGACTACGAAGTAAACGGGCCAGACTGAAACAGGCAACCGCTTGAATATCACGATGAGGATTTTTCGCGATAACGGCACGAAGAAACTGTTCGGGCTTCCGGGAGAACCCATCAGCGAAAGCGCGCCCGCAAGCGGAGCCAATTTTGTCACTGGTCACATAATCGTTCTGCACCAGGTCGAAGGCCGTTTCAATTTCGGCGCCGGCGGCGTGATAATTGGATACGCCGACAATGATCCAGCAGAGGGCATCCACCGCCACCGGATCCTTGGGATGCTTCCGCGCCAGTTCCAGAGCGCGGCGCGCGCAAGCGCCAAGTTGTTTCTCCATTGTGTCGCGCAGTTCCTGCTTTTCTTTAGCCGTCTTGGCCTTTTGGTAGGCTTGACCAAACTCCGTTCGTACCGTCCTGATTTCCTTCTTGAGCGCTTCGAGTTGCTCCGCCGGCGCGGCGGGTTTGTCCGCCGCCGTCAGCGCCGGCAGGAGCAGCAGCCCGGCCAGCAGTGCCGTTATCGTGCCTCGCATGGTGACATTCTCCCATGAAGAGATGCTCAAACGCTTGCCGCCGCGCGTTCTTTGTGCAGTTTCAGCCAGCGTTCGCGTCGAACCCAATAGAAACGCACCGGCAGGAAAATGTCAACTACCTCATCGGAAATGGACGGCTTCCGTTATGGCGAGGCAAGCGGATTTTCCGAGCCGCGACCATCAGGTAGTTGCGTTGATAACGCTTAACCATCATTTTCGGGGAGTCCCGTCGGCCCTGGTCCGCAGCGCCTTGACCTTGGCGAGCGTCTTATCCGGATTCATCCGCGCCTTCTCGGCGCAGTCTGCGCAACACAGGAACACCAGCTGCCCCTTGATGACCACCTTGGCCGGCGGTCCCATCGCGCCGAGCGGAGTCTGCGGCTGAACCGGGCAGAACCGTTGCTGCTCGGCCAGCTGCCGCTCCTCCGAAGGGAGTTCGGCCAGAGCGGCCGCCATCGCCGAAGGCTTGGTCAGGTAGAGGCAAGTCATCTCGCCCGCCGACACCGGCACTTCTTTGGTTTCGCCGACCCAATGACCGTCCTCGAACCAAATGAAACGGACATTGTAAGTATACTTTTTGCCGATTTCCAACGGCGGAGAGTCAAACTCCCGTAGTTCGCCGCGCTGCCGGGTTGGTTCGTCGTTGAACCAAATCATCGCGTTGTCCGGAACGCGGGCCATCACCGTGGCGAGGTTCGCTTGCTCGCGCGGACCTTCGGCCATCTGGGGAGAGACGGTGATGGTGATGGTGTACTTCCTCGGCGCGCGTGTCACCTTGGCGGGCGGCGGCGTCGCCGGCGGTCTTTCATCGTAACCGTAAATCTTCGGCCGTCTCTGCCACGGCCAGCCGCCCGGCGGCGGCTCGGCGCCCGCCAACGCGGCCGTTGCCGGCGGCAATGCTACCACGACCGCGAGCAGGATCGCGGCTCCTCGCCATCCTCGCATTGCGGATTCCCACATGATACACCTCCTGAAATTAAGTGTTTGACGAGCGGGAGCATGACTGCCCCCGCTCGCCAGCGATCTACCTTATCAGCGCCCACGACAGCACGAACCCGCCGCCGCTGGCGCCTGCATCACGGCTCCCATTGAGCCGCTCATCGAACCATTCGACATTCCTTGGCCGTTGTGGCTGTTCATGTTCATCGCGCAACAACGGCTCAGACAGCTAGACAAATCGTCCTCCGTCATGGCGCCGACGTGGCGATGATCGATGTACTGGCCGGTGCGATCGCCGAGGACCAATCCCATGTCATCGGACACCTTGAGCGCCGCGGCTTGGCGCTTGCCCGCCGGCGTCTCCGAGTCCAGATAGAGGCACACGAATTCCTTGCTCAGCATGCGCTCGACTTCCGCGCCGGGCTTGCCGCCGCGAACGACTTTTCGCCAACCGTCCGCGCCGCAGCCGACGAAGATGGCCAACGGTTTGTGTTCCTCACGCGAGCATTTCAAGGCCGTGGCATAGTCCTTCATCCACATCGGTCCCTTCATCGTCTGTTTCTCCGCGCCGGCGTACATCACTTTGGACGGCTTGATCCATTTCTTGCCGTCCTTCTCGCTGATGGTGCCGGTCACGGTGCCGTCCTTCTTGCCGCCGCCGCAGACAGCCTCGTGATACTCCTCTTGATTGCCCTTATCGAGGAAGAAGTAGGTCACTTCCTTGCCGTCTTCTTGAACCTGGATGACCGTCTGACATTTCCGGACGCCTTTGAGCTTCAACTCGCACTTGGCGCACGAAATCTTGCCTTTGAGCGTGACTTCCTTGTCCGCCGCCGCAGCCGCGCTAACGGCGAGAACCGCCAACAGCGTCAGGGAAACACACACGTTCCGTACCCGCTTCATTGTCGAACCTCCTAGGTGAATAGATCGCGGCACTCACCGACTCCACCGCCGGACGAGCCGGCCGCGTTGACTCGTGAATCAAACCATGGATTCTTCTCGCTTCCTCTCGGCAAGGATCTTCCTCTCGACGAGGGCCCGTTGCTCTTGCAGCTTCAGCCAGCGTTCGCGTCGAACCCAATAGAAACGCACCGGCAAGAAAATGTCCACTACCTCATCGGAGATCAGCAGTCCGCCCAGAACCGGCACGGCCATCGGCGCGATGACCTCCGCGCCCACGCCGGTCGCCCACAGCATCGGCGCGATAGCGATGATGGCCACGCCCTCCGTCAATAGCTTCGGCCGAAGTCGATGCACCGCTCCCTCGATAACCGCTTGCCGCAGTTCCTCCAGCGATTCGATTTTTTCCAAGCCGCCGCGCTTGTCGATGGCTTCGCGCAGATAGACGAGCATGATGATGCCGGTCTCGGTGGCCATGCCGAAGCAGGCGATGTAGCCGACCCAGACGGCGACGCTGAAATCCAGCGGCGGCGCCGACCAGCCGTTCGTGATCTTGGGAAAAAGAAACTGAAAGAAGACGCCGCCGGCCAACGCCTCCGGCACGGCGAACATCATCAGCACGGCATCGGCGAAATCCTTGTACGTCAGATAGAGAATCACGAAAATCAACACAATCACCAGCGGGAAGATGATGCGCAGGGTGCGGGCGGCGCGGGCCTGATGCTCGAACTCGCCGGACCATTCGACGTGAACGCCCTCCGGCAGCCGGACCTCGTGAGCCACGACGCGCTGAGCTTCCTCGACGAAACCGACCATGTCGCGGCCCTGCACCATGAGCGTGACGTAGTTGACGAGTTGACCGTTCTCGCTCTTGAGCATAGCCGGCCCTTCGACGATGCGCACATCGGCCACTTCGCGGAGAGGAATTTGCAGCGGCCCCGGACTGCCGGGCACATGCGCCTCCGGCGGACCCGTCAGAGCCGCGGCCGATAGGGAACGGTTGCCGGCACCGCTGACCAGCAGATTGCGAACGGATTCTTCGTCTTCGCGCGCGCGCGCGGATAGCGGAGACGAACGGGAAAGCGTTCGCGTCCTTCGACGGTCTGCGTGATGGTCTGGCCGCCCAGCGCCGCCTCGACCGTGGTTTTGACATCCTCCACGGCGACGCCGTAGCGCGCCGCTTTTTCCAAATCGATGGCGATTTCCAAATAGCCCTTACCCATGATCGGATTGGCCAATACCGACCGCGCGCCGTCGATGGGTTTGAGGACAGCTTCGATGTCCTTGCAGACGCGAACGATGGTATCCAGATCGGGACCGAACACTTTAATGCCGATGTCGGTGCGCACGCCGGTCGAAAGCATCTCGATGCGGTTGACGATCGGTTGGGTGAAGATGTTGGACCATCCGGGCACCTGCAAGACACGGCCAAACTCGTCGTCCACCAAATCGCCCTTGGTTCCACTCTGCCGCGGCCACAAGAAAACGCGCGCGGCGAACGGTTTTCGCAGATCCTCCAGGAGCGCATCGTTATTGTTTAGCCGCGAGCCGTAGGCGAGCGCGGACCTCGCGCTCCCCTTCGGGTCGCGGCTAAACAATAATGATGGGTCGTCCATCCAGCCGGCGTTTTGCCCCGCCTTGGCGATTTCCTCCAGCGCCAGCCGCGTGTACGCCGCCATACCGTAATCGAACAGTTCGCGGTTGATCTCCTGGACGCGCTTTTGCCACAGAGCCATACGGTGATCCTTCACCGCGCGCAGCACCTCACCGGCAAATGTCCTGCGTTCCGCTCCCAGCGCCTCCGCCGTTTGCGTCCATAGGTCGAGCCAAAAGCCTTGCTGGAGAGCCAAGCCGGCTACGGCGTCCTGGATCGCACCGGCTTCCTGCAGACGGCGGGCGACATCTTGAGACAGACGAACAACATCTTCCAAGGCCGGATTCTTCGCCAGCGCGGGACCGTACTCCGCCGTCAGATCGTCAGGCTGGAAAGCCTGACCTACGGACATGCGGCGAAGAACTTCCTCCACGGCGAAGCGCGTCAGCAGCGGGCCGA
Organism: uncultured Planctomycetota bacterium; assembly: GCA_963835245.1. Lineage (GTDB taxonomy): Bacteria > Planctomycetota > Planctomycetia > Gemmatales > Gemmataceae > JAJPHU01. The sequence goes on along the minus strand of CAWIEZ010000004.1, from coordinate 746,636 downwards.
GATCCTGCTCGAACTCCCCATAGCGCCGCAGAGCCAGCTCGCGCATGATTTCGTCGAAGCGCTCGACGGCCTTCTGCGTGGCATCGGCGATCAGGCTATCGCGATCGTCTTCGTGCTGGGTATCCACGCGGCGGACGTAGCCGCGCTGTTCCAGCACGGCCAGAATCGCGCGCGTCTGCCGGCTGGCGTCGGCGAAGCGCAGCACGCGCTTGGGCCACAGCTGGCGCGGACGGAAGTTGACGAAGGTTTCCACCATGTCCAGCGGCGCGGGATCGGTGGGCGTATCGGCTCGTCCCGCCTTGCCGACGACCGATTCCACTTCGGGAAAACCGCGCAGCAGTCCATCACGGTGCTTCAAATCGTCGGCCGCCTGGGTGATGCCGGCGCGCGGCACGGTGACGGGCATGTCCAACGTACTGCCTTCGTCCAGGGCCGGCATGAACGCCACGCCGATGCGCGGAAAGTGGAAAGCGATTAAGGCCAACAACACTAATGTTGCTAGAGATAACAAGGACCAGGCGGCGCCGCGCGTGAAGAACACCGTTAGCCCAATCACCACGGCCAGCACGAAGAGAAACGCTATCTTGTGGGCGGACTCCGAGGCGCCTTGGCCGATCAGCGCTTGCAAGGGAAAGATGCCGGCGGCGAGGATCAACAGCGCCGCGAACGCCCACATGACCAAATTGCGGCGCGGCAGCGCCCAGGTCAGCACCGGCTTGTAAATGTTGATGAAACTACGGACGATCCAGTTCTCGTCTTCGCGGCGCAGCCGGCCCTTGACGAATGTGGGAATCAGCGCCGGCACCACCGTCACCGAAATGAGGGCGACGCCAAGCAGAGCGAAACTCTTGGTGAACGCCAGCGGATGGAAATACTTGCCCTCGCGGCCGCTCAGCGCGAAAACAGGGATAAAAGAGATCAACATTATCATCACGGAAAAGAAGATCGGCCGGCCGACCGTGCGGCAAGCGCGAATGACCACGGCGCGCGTGTCGCCGGATACCTTGCGATCGCCGAACTCCTCTTTCAACTGGTGCGTGGCGTTCTCGGTCATCACGATGGCCTGATCGACGAGGATGCCGATGGAGATGGTGATGCCGGCCAACGACATGATATTCGCTTGAATGTCGAGGATGTGCAGCACGCGCAGCAGCCACATCAAGAGAAACGAGAACAGCACCGATAAGGGCAGCGTCACGCAGATGACGAAGGCGCTGCGGACGTGCCAGAGGATGAGAAACACGGCCACGGCGGCGATAATCATCTCCTCCAGCATGGCCCGCGTCAGCGTATGGATGGCGCCGTTGATGAGGCGCGTGCGATCGTAAGCGGGGACGACGCGCACGCCTGGAGGCAGAGCCGGCTGCAACGCTTGGATCTTTTCCTTGACGCGGCGCGTGACGGCCAGCGGGTTCTCACCGTAGCGCATCAGCACGACGCCGCCGGTCACTTCGTTGCCGTCTTTCTCGAACACGCTGCGGCGAAACTGTTGGCCCAGCTGCACCGCCGCCACGTCCTTGACGCGCAGCGCCGCGCCGCCGCGATCGCGGCGCACGATGGTGTTCTCGATGCTCTGCTTGTCCTTGATCCAGCCGACGAAGCGCACGAGATATTCGGCGTTGTTTTTCTGCACGACGCCGCCGCCGGCGGCGAAGTTGCTCTTGGCCACGGCGGCGTAGACCTCCGCCAACGTGACGCCGTAAGCCCGCAGCGCCTCCGGCTGCACGTCGATCTGATACTCCAGCGGCGCGCCGCCGACCGTCGCAACTTCGGCGACGCCGCTCGCCGAATTGAGTTGCGGCACGATCTGATATTTGTTGATCGCCCACAACCGCGACGGATCGACGGGATGGCGCGGATCGGATTCGACGGTGTACCAGAAGATTTGCCCCAGAGCGGTGGCGTCGGCGGCCAAACGCGGCACGACATCGCGCGGCAACAGCGTGCTGCCGCGCACTTCATCGAGCTTTTCCAGCACGCGCTGGCGAGCGAAATAGTAATCGATGCGGTCCTCGAAGATGATCGTCACCATCGAGAAGTTGAACTCCGAGGACGAGCGGATGGTGCGCACGCCGGCCAAGCCTTGCAATTTGAGAGATAGCGGATAGGTTATTTGGTCCTCGATCTCGCGCGGGCTACGGCCCAGCCAGTCGGTGAAGACGATGACTTGGTTCTCGCTCAGATCGGGGATGGCGTCCATCGGCGTGTTGAATACGGCGTAAATGCCGCACACGGCTAATCCGCCGGTCAGGGCCAGGACGAAGAAGCGATTGCGGATGCAGTATTCGATTAAACGCTCGATCATGTTCGCCTCGATCATTCCTCGTTCCCACGCAGAGCGTGGGAACGAGAAGTGTCTCACTTGCCGGACTTCAATTTTTCCACCTTATCGAGTGTCTTTTTCGGATCGCCGAGAGCTTCCGTCCGGCAACCCTCGCAGCACACAAACACCGGCCGGCCGTCGATCATCACTTTGACTGGCACTCCCATCGAACCGAGACGGCTGCCCTGATTCACCGGGCAAAACTTCTGCGTCTGGGCCAAACGGCGATCCGCCGCGCTGAGCTTGGCCAACGTGGAGCGCGCCTTGCGCTCCGTGCTGTCCTCGTCTTCCGGCGTGGACGGACGCACGGCCACGGCGGACGAATCGCTTTTGCCGCCGCCGCTGCCGCCGAAGTAGATCGAGCCGGCCGCCGGATTCAGGCGTGTCTCGGCGTCGATGAGGAACGAGCCGTGCGCGACGATGCGATCGCCGAACTCCAGGCCGGACAGCACCGGATAGAAAGCGGCGGAATTGTCCGCCTCCGTCAGACGCGGTCCCAAGCGGACGGCCACGCCCTCGAAGGTGTTGGGCGCGGCCTCGCGGTAGACAATCTTCAGGCTGCCCGTGTCGATGACGGCGCTATCCGGCACGGCCAGCACCAGGCCGCGCTGCAAGAGCGTCTGTTGGCCGGCCGCGTACAGCAAGGATGCTAGGCCGAACCCCGCGGCGGGCACGGCCAGGGAGTGCGCTAAGACCTCCATCCGTCGCGGCGGCACGTCTACCTCGACCGTGGCGTACATGCCGGGCCGCAGACGATGGCCGGGGTTAGGAATGTTGAAACGAACCGCCAAGGTTCGGCTTGCTTCATCGAGATGCGGATAGACGAAATCGAGCGTGCCCTGGAAAACACGGCCCGGCAGCGCTCGCGTCGTCGCTCGCACCGGCAGCCCTTTCGTCAGCAAGGACTGATCGGACTCGTAGACCAAGCCCTGAATCCACACACTATCCAGATCGGCCACGTCGTACAGCGGCGTGCCATCCTCCACGAAATTGCCCTCGCGCTGGTACTTCTTGATGATGTGGCCGTGAATGGGCGAAACGATGGTCAATTCGCTGTTGACCTTGCCGGTACGCAGAAACTCCTGGATGTGCTGGTCGTCCACGTCGTAGAGGCGCAAACGCTGGCGGGCCATGTCCTCGGCGGCGCGGTCGCCGCGCTGCCGCGCCCTCTTCAAATCCTCCAGCGTCACCATTAGCTCCTGGCTGTAGCGAACGTCGATCCGCGCGACGTTCTCGCCCTTCTCGACCAGTTGGCCGGTGTAGTTGACGAACAGCTGGACGATGCGTCCCTTCTGCCGCGTGGCGATGTGAGCCTGCGTCGTCTCGTTGAACTCGACGGAGCCGAAGGCGACCACACGGCGCGACAGTGGCCGATAGCGGACCTCATCGGTTTGCACACCGGCGAGGACGACGCGGTAGGGACTGAGTTGAACACGGCTGACGGTGCCCGCCGCCAACGGCTCGGCTTGCCCCGCGCCTTTCTTGCGCTTGGCGAGATCCATGTGACAGATGGGGCACTTCTCTTTGGGATTATCGCGCACGACCGTGGGGTGCATGGGACAGAACCATTCCACGTCGCCGTGGGTCGTTTCTTCATGGCCATACAGAGGGCGCGTCCACTTTTCGTAATAGGCGGCGAGCGTGTCCCAATAGCCAACGACAACGCCGATGACGGCGAGGATGGCGAAGAAACGCAGCCGCGCTTGAAGGACTTTAAGGAGTTGCCAAGTATTCCAAAAGAAATCGGGCATGACGTACTCTCCTCCACGAAAATTCAAAAGGGAAAGCGAGCAGCTTCCTCGCCAGCCCGCAGCGCAAGCAAGGGTTATCGGGTAGGGTTTTGCCGGTGCGCAGCGCGCACGCCTAGCACAGCCAAACGCAGTGGAGAAGATGCGGAGAAGAAGTCGGAGGAGGAGAAGCGGCGCATTCGCCGGCATCCAGCGGACAGGAGATCAGGTCGAGAACGTCCAGAGCGGCGACGGTGGGCAGATCGCAGGCAAACACTTTCGCGCTGTCGGGGGCCGTCGTTTGCCGATCCGCGCAGGGGCATCGATTCGGTTGGTGGGGCGCGGGTTTCGGGCGCCGGGGCGGATGGTGTGGATTTACCGCAACAGGATCGGCAGCAAGGAGCGGTCTTCGTCGTCTCTTTCCGCGCTGTTGGGATGGCGAAGATGCAGCACCACCCTGGCGGAAGTGTCAGCAGCAGGCCGCAGCCCAGCATCAGAAGTCGCACAAACAACAAGCGCATGATGACCCGATCCAGGGAAAGAAACACTTAACCGGATGCATTATACCTCCTCGTGAAGCAGCGGGCAACTGCGAGATCCAAGCTAACTATTCCGCCGATTGTGCTGAATTTGCTGATGATGCGGGTTTTGCCGAGTCGATAAGAACAGGGAGGGATAATCCGTTTAGCCGCGACCCGAAGGGGAGCGCGTCTGCGCTCCCCTTCGGGTCGCGGCTAAACGGAAAATATGGAAAGAGATAATGAGGTCGCCGAGGTTCCAGCCCCGTTGCTGTTGCTCGATTCTGCTCGGCGTGTTCTTCGCCGGTTGTAGCGCTGACTCCCCCACCCGGCAGCTAACGCTGCCGGTTCGCCAAACCAGTGCCGGCGAACCGGCAGCGTTAGCTGCCGGGTCTGTGCGCCAAACCAGTGCCGGCGAACCGGCAGCGTTAGCTGCCGGGTCTGTGCGCCAAACCAGTGCCGGCGAACCGGCAGCGTTAGCTGCCGGGTCTGTGCGCCAAACCAGTGCCGCCTCCCCCGCCGACGCGCCAGACGAATCGGCAGCCGCCTTGCCCGCTCCCACTCCTCTCGCCCCGCCATCGCCGGACGCGCCGCCCTTCGTCGGTATGAATGAACTAGCGGTCGAGGCGCTGATCGAACAAGTGCTGGCCCGCAGCCCTTCGGTGGACGAGATGATCGCCGCTTGGAAGGCGGCAGCCGCTCGTTATCCGCAAGTGACGTCGCTGGACGATCCACTGTTCGGCGCCAATCTGTCGCCGGCAATGGCCACGCAGGTAGGAAACGGCTACCGCCTGGAAATCTTCCAACGCTATCCCTGGTCGGGAAAACTGAGGCTGCGCGGCGAGGTGGCTCAAGCCGAGGCCGACGCCGCCGGCCGCGATGTCGAGAACGTGCGCCAACAGTTGATCGAAAGCGCCCAGGACGCTTTTTACGATTACTACCTGATCTTTCGCGCCCTGGAGGTCAACGCCGAGTCGCTGCGACTGTTACGCGAGTTCCGCGACGGAGCCGCCAGCCGCTACAAAAAGGGACTGGTTCTCTACCAAGACCTGCTGCAAACGGACGTGGAGATTCTCCGTCTGCGCGAGCGCGACATCCTCTTGGAACGGCAACGGCAGGTGGCCATCGCCCGCATCGATACGCTGCTGCATCTGCCGCCGACTTGCCCTCTGCCGCCGCCGCCCAAGAAGATCGAAGCGGCGGGCGAACTGCCCGATCCGGGGGCGCTGTTGGCTCAGGCTCTCGGCCAGCGTCTCGATTTGTTGAAGTTGGCCGATCAGATCAAAGCCGCCCAAGCGGCCGTCAAGCTCGCCTACCGCGAGTATTATCCCGACGTGGATGCGATGGCGGCCTACGACGCTTTCTGGGACAATCCGTTGCAGCGGCCGCAGGTGGCTCTGCGCGTCAATCTGCCGGTTCGATTGGCCCGGCGGCGCGGCGCCGTCGTCGAGGCCGAAGCGCGGCTCGCCGAACTCAAGGCGCAGTATGCCCGGCAAACCGATCAGGTCGGCTTTGAAGTGCAGCAGGCGTTCGAGCAATGGCGCGAGAGCCTGCGGACCATCCAACTGTTCGATACGGAAGTGCTGCCCAAGGCCCGCGAGAACGTGGAGGCGGCCCAAGCGAACTACGAGAAGGGCCGCGTTCCCGTGTTGACCATGATCGAGGCGCAGCGCAGCCTTGTGAGTTTGCAGGATCGTTATTATCAAGCGACGGCCGAGTTCTTCCGCCGCCGCACCGCCGTGCAGCGCTCGCTCAGCGGCACTCCCACAGCCGCGGCCATCCCCATGCCCGCCGCGCGGCCCGGTCCCGGACAAGCCGGTTATCCCACCGGCATGGGTATCGGAGCGCGGTGATCTTGCCGGCCCGCAATCCGCACCCGGCAGCTAACGCAGCCGGTTCGCCCCTCTTGGCGAACCGGCTGCGTTAGCTGCCGGGTGGTCTACAATTGAGGAATTGCATGAAGACCTTGCTCGATCGTTTTTGTCGTTATGTACGCATCGACACCACGGCCGTCGAGAACGCCGGCACTTACCCCAGTTCGCCCGGCCAACTCGAACTCGGCCGCATGTTGGCGGAGGAGTTGCGCACCCTCGGCCTGCGCGACGCCGTGCAGGACGAACACGGCATCGTCCTGGCCACCATCCCCGCCACCGTATCGCACGCCGTGCAGGACGAACACGGCATCGTCCTGGCCACCATCCCCGCCACGCCGACCATCGCTTGGATCGCCCACGTCGATACCTCGCCGGAGACCAGCGGACGCAATGTCAAACCCATCGTTCACGAAAATTACGATGGCCACGACATCGTTTTACCCGGCGATCCCAGCAAGATCATCCGTGTTAGCGACAATTCGGAGCTGTTGCATCTCAAAGGTAAGACGCTTGTCACTACCGACGGCACGACGCTGTTGGGCGCCGACGACAAGGCGGGCGTGGCCGTCATTATGGAGGCGGCGGCGCAGCTGATGGCTCGGCCGGAACTGCCGCATGGACCGATCCGCGTCTGCTTCACCTGCGATGAGGAGATCGGCCACGGTGTCGATCACGTCGATTTGAAGAAACTCGGCGCCGTCGCCGGTTACACGCTCGATGGCGGCGGACAGGGCGAAATCGACGGCGAAACTTTCTCCGCCGATCTGGCCGTGGTGACGATCCGCGGCGTCAACATCCATCCGGCCATCGCCAAGGGCCGCATGGTCAACGCCGTGCGCCTGGCCGGCCTGTTTCTCGACCGTCTGCCGCGCCTGTGCCAGTCGCCGGAGACGACCGCTCGAGCGCGAGGGCTTTCTACATCCCTACCGCATCGATGGCGGCGTCGCCGAGGCGACGCTGCGCATCCTGCTCCGCGACTTCGAGACGCCGCGCCTCGCCGACCGCGCCGAACTGCTGCGGACCATCGCCCGCACCATCACGGCGGAGTATCCGCAAGCGTCGATCGACGTGAAGGTGACGCCGCAGTATCGCAACATGGCCGACGGACTGAAGAAGGAGCCGCGCGCTCTGGCGTTCGCACAAGAGGCGATGCGCCGCGCCGGTCTGGAGCCGAAGTTGACCATCGTGCGCGGCGGCACCGACGGCTCGCGTCTGACCGAGATGGGGCTGCCGACGCCGAACCTCTCGACCGGCGAACACAATCTGCATTCGCCGTTGGAATGGACGTGCGTGGAAGAGATGGCGATGGCGGTGCGCGTACTGGTGGAACTGGCGAAAGTTTGGGCCGAGTAAAGTTTAATCGATGGCCTGGCGATAGCACCAATCGAACAGCAATTCCCACTCGCGTTTCTGGATGCGCCGGCACAATTCCGCGCACGGCGCTCGGCCAACCAGGACGGCGGCACATAAATCGACGAAGGCGAACGCATCCCAGGCGGTTTGCGTCCGCAGAAAGCCGGCGGCCGGCGGCGCATCGCCGGCCAACGCCGATGCGGCCTGACGCAGTGGTTCGTAAACCGGATGAACGCCGACGCGGTGAAACCAGTATTTGGCGTTGTCGAAGTCCGGCTCGCGGCGATGCAGCAGCGCGTGCCAATAACTGCCGGTCGGCGTGTGCAATTCCTGACTGATGTTGTGCGATTCGTCGAGGAAGTTGTGGTACAGCCACAGACCGGCGCGGCAGGCGTCGGCCATGCCGCGATCGCGCAGCCGATGCGGTGCGAAGGCGTTGTCATCGCTGAGGGCTTCGAGATGGGCGCGAACATCGCGGTTGGGTGTGCCGGCGTCCAAGGGCGGCACCCAAGGATCGCGCAGCAGCTCGGCGATGACGGGGGGATAAGCGGTCGGATCGAAGGTAGTCATGCGGCAGATTCTCGCGGTTTGCTCCGTTCGCTCTTAGGGATTTTCTACGGCTCTGGGGCGAGAAAGACAACGGACCGCGCGCCTTGCGATTTACCTGCCCCCCTCCTCCTGGTAAAGTTTCACGCCAAGGTCAGGAGGGCCGTCGGTCATGGCGCGTTGTTCTCGTAAGATACTCATCGTTCTGTTGGTGCTGGGCATCGCCCTCCGCGTCCGGCAATACGCCGCTTGCCCTTCCTACTGGTACGACGAAGCCTATCTGCTTCTGAACGTCTTCCACAAATCGTTCCTCGATCTGCTGGGGCCGCTGCGCGAGAATCAGGCCGCGCCGCCGCTGTTTTTATGGCTGTTGCGCGGGCTGTATCAACTCGTGGGCCGTAGCGAATGGTGGATGCGTCTGCCGGCCTTGGCGGCGAGCGTGGCCGGTCTATTCCTGATGGTGCCGCTGGCTCGGCGGGTCGCCGGCCGGCGCGGTTGGTTGTGGGCGGTCGCCTTCTGTGCCTTCGGCCACCACGCCGCCGAGCATGCCGGCGAGGTCAAACCGTACGCACTCGATTTCCTGATGACCGCGGCGATTCTACTGGCGGCGATTCAATGTCAATCGATTGTCAGTAGACGGTGGCCACGGATCGCCCTGTGCGTCCTGGCGGTGCTGGCGCCGTGGGTGTCGTATCCGGCGGGGTTCGTCCTCGGCGCCGCGGGCGTGACTCTGCTGGTTCACGCTTTCCATCGCCGCCACGCCGCCCATGCCAAGGCACAAATCACCCTTGCTTGCGCCGTGGGCTGGCTGTCGGTGATTTCCAGTCTCACCCTCTGGCAGCTGGCCGCCCGTCATCAGGCGACTTCTTCCCTGCGCACGTTCTGGGCCGCATCGTTCCTGGATTTGTCCTCGCCGGGCGCGGCCGCCGCCTGGACGGGACGCTGTCTCAACGAGATCGGCAATTATGGCACGCGCGAGATGGGCTTTCCGCTTGTTGTGCTGGCCCTCGTCGGTGCTGTGTCGCTGCGGCGCCGGCCGGCACGGTTGGTTCTGCTGATCGGGCCATTCCTGCTAGCGCTGCTGGCCTCCGCTCTGCGCCTTTATCCGCTCGGCGGTCGTTTGTTGTTTTTTCTCGTGCCGTGCCTATGGCTGTTGGCGGCGCGCGGCATCGCCGTGTTGACGCGGCATCTGTCCGCGCGCACGGCATGGCTAGGCTGGATTGTGCCGATGGTATTGCTGATGCCGGCGCTCTTGTGGGCGGGACGGCGGCTCGTCGTGGTGACACCGCGTTGTCAGTTCCGCGAAGCTTTCGCCTACGTCGAACGGCACCGTGCGGCGGGTGATGTTTTGTGGGTGTCGCATCCGCAGGTTTACGAGGTGTATCACGGCCGCGCGCCGGATCTCAGTGCCTATTCCTCGCCGGCGCGGGCGGAGCAAGCGGCACGGACGGGGCGTCTGTGGATGGTCTGCGCCGTCGCCGGTTCGCGCGAGCGCTACACCGCCGCGGAGACCGTGGCGCGGGTGAAAGCCGCCTCATGCGTCGCCTTCGACCGCCGCCGTTTCCGCGGACTGGAAGTCGTTCTCTACGGCCCGCCGGCCGAAAAGAGGGCAAGTTCGGTCCTGTCGCAATCCTCGTTTAGCCGCGAGCCGTAGGCGAGCGCGACGCGCTCGCCTACGGCTCGCGGCTAAACGAGGATTGCGATAGGGATGGGCTACTTGGCTGTCACCTGTTTGACCTTCGCCTTCGCCAGCCATAGCTGTGCTTCCAACCGATACCACTCGGCGTCATTTTCCTTGATGCGCAGCAGAAAACCCCCTTGGACTTGAGCGTTGACCGCCTTTTGCAGTTCCGTCATGCGCTTGAGATGCGCTTCCAGAGCGGCGACTTGGTCTTCCTGTTTGGGATTCAGTTCCCGTTGGACCTCAAGCCAACGAACCGACCACCTGTAGACATCCTCCAGCTTCCCGCTGACTTGGAGAGGGATGTTTCCAGCCATCGGCTTCCGTGAAAGCTCGGCAAGGGCTTCGCGATAAGCCTTCTCCGCCAGAGCGACGCGAGCCTTGAGAATGACCGTCCTCTCATCTGCCGTTTTCGCCTCCTTGGCGGGTTCCGGTTTCTTGTCCTTCTTTTCTTCCTTCTTGGCTTCGGCCTTTTTCTCTTCCTTCTTCGGCTCCGGCTTCTTGGCGTCTTTCTTGGCCTCGGCCTTCTTGTCCTTCTTTTCTTCCTTCTTTGGCGCCGTGTTCTTCGCTACCGCTTTGACTTCGGGCTTGTCCTCAATGCCGCGATTGATGTCCAAGCCCGCAATGGCCTTCTTCAGCTTCGCCGCTCCCGCCTCGCTGACCTTGGTGTTCCATACGTAAATCTTTTTGAGCTTTTTCAGACCTTCAAGGTTCGCCAAGCCGGCATCGCTCACGGCGGTGTCGTACAGGTTCAGGTATTCGAGGTTGCTCAGTCCCTTAAGCTCGGCCAGTCCCTTGTCGGTGATTTTCGTCTTTTCCAGGTGCAGATGCGTCAGTTCCGTCAGCGGTTTGAGATAGGCCAACTGCGCGTCCGTCACCGGCTGGCCGCGTAGGTTCAAATGAACGACGCCCTTGAGATCCTTGAGCAGCGTCAGATGTTCGTCGGTCCATTTGCCGTCGATTTGCAGATAGGACACCTCCAAATGTTGATCGTTTTGGGCCAGCTCCAGAGCCAAGCCGCCGAGTTGGCGGATGCGCGTCAGGGCTTTCTTGCCCGCTTCGCTCTGCACAACCGGCGCCGGCGTATCCGCCGCCAACAGACTGATCGTCAGGACGCACAACAACGCGATGGATGTCAACTTGTACATGGCAGAATATCTCCATGAGATGCGGGGCGGAATCAACGCTTTTTTTCCATTCTTCCTGTTCTACCGCAAAATCGTCTCCCTCGACAGATTATTTTCCGATGTTTCGCTGCGAGCGGCGAGCGGAAAATCGGGATAGGGCTTGCTCGGCTTCCGGAGGCGGGTAGAATGGGATAAAGAGTTTTTGGGGATTGGTGTAACGGTAGCACGACTGACTCTGGATCAGTTAGTCTAGGTTCAAATCCTAGATCCCCAGCTTGATGGGAACCCCGCGGTGACAATTAGTTACGGCGGGGTTGTTCGTTTCCGCTTGCTCCGCCCGACGAAGCGGCAGAACCGCTCTCGATGCACCCTATTTATCGAAAAAAACCTTGCCACCAGCGGTGCCAGCCTACCAACAACCGTGTACACTTAATCGCCGGAAGCAGGATGATCTTTGGCGAACTGGCCTCGGGAGGGGAGGTGTGGCTGCGGCACAGTATTATTTTTCAGGTCACGAGACGTTCCCCTTCCGTTATCCGTGGCTGAAGAAAGGCTTCGAGGCCGCGCGGGAGGACGGTGATGTCTTCTTGCGCGACAATGCCATCGCTATCCTCGGCGTCGGCAAAAACATGGTCCGCTCCATCCGTCACTGGTGCCTTGCGGCGGGCGTACTCGCCGAGAACCGAAACGGCGAGACGGCCTTGCAGCCAACCGATTTCGGCCTCTGCCTGCTCAATGATAACGGCTTCGATCCTTACCTCGAAGATCCCGCTACCCTCTGGTTGCTGCATTGGCAGATCGCTTCCAATCGGACGAGGGCCGCCACCTGGTTCTGGACCTTCAGCCATTTCCACGAGCCGGAGTTCAGCCGTGAAGCGCTCACCTCGTCGCTCTACAAGTGGACGCAGACTCTCGGCGGTAAGCAGGTCGCGGAAAGCTCCCTCAAGCGCGACGTGGAAGTGTTCCTGCGCACCTACGTCCCTTCGCGCTTGAGCCGCGGCAATTTGGCCGAGGACTCCCTCGACTGTCCTCTCGTGGAGTTGGGACTTATCACGCAGCCGAGTGCGGGGCATGCTTTTCGTTTCCATCGCGGCGCCCAGCGGAACCTGCCAGACGGCGTTCTGCTCTATGCGGTGATCCGCTTCTGGGAAGCGTTCGCGCCGGCGGCGGAGACGCTGGCCCTTCACGATCTCGCCCGTCAACCCGGAAGCCCCGGCCGGCTATTCAAGATCGATGAATCCTCGCTGATCGACCGCCTAGAGAATGTCGAGCGGCTGAGCGGCGGCAGCTTGTCCTACCGCGATACGGCGGGACTACGGCAACTTTACCGCCGCGAGCGGCTCGATCCGCACGAGGTTTTGGCGGCTGCCTACGCCATAGGAGGGCGGCGGCGATGAACGATGATGCTTCTCTCGTCGAGCTAGTTGCCGTCCGCCCGCGTTTCGCGCGTTCCATCTCTCTGGCCCGCGATGTGCGGCGCAAGGATGCGCTCGACGGCTACATCCTGACCCCCACCGGCCGCGAGGTGCTGCATCGTTTCGCCGATGCGTTGACAGGAGATTCAGCCACGCGGACCTGGTCGCTCACCGGACCTTATGGCTCCGGTAAGTCCGCCTTTGCTCTGTTCGCCGCGCAACTGCTTGGCGGTGACGAAACGGTTCGGCATACCGCCCGCAAGTTTCTCGCGGAGCACGATGCCGAGCTTTGCGAACGGTTCTTTGGTTCATCCGGCCCTTTGCGGAGGAAAGTCGGCCGACTCTGCCCGGTGATCGTGACCGGCTCACGCCGGCCGCTGTGCCAAGCGCTCGCCGCCAGCCTCGCCGCCTCGCTGCGCGCGCTTGCTCCCCGCGGTGCGCCAGCGGGGATCATCAAGCGGCTCGAAAAACTAGCGGGACAGCTGCCGTCTCCAGCACTGCCCTCATCGGCCTGTTCGAGGAGGCGAGTGAACACCTTGAGCAATCGGAGAAAGCCGCCGGCATTCTGCTGATCGTGGACGAGCTAGGCAAATTCCTGGAATACGGAGCCACGAACCCCGAACAGGGCGATGTTTTTGTCCTCCAGGAATTGGCCGAGTTTGCCACGCGCTCCAAACGCCCCTTCCTCTTTGTCACCATTCAAACGCGATCAGAATCTCCCCGCTTTCCTGACCCGGCAAGCGCCGCTTCAGCCGCTCATCGCTCGCCGCCACTATTTTCAGACCGGAACGCTCAGGTATTTCGAGAGGTGCGATAGCCGGCAAATCAACTGTGCTGGCAAGAGCCATATCCCAGGGGTTATAATCCTCCAATCAAACAACCCTCGCGGGAATGACCATGATACAGGAAACGAACGATCGCGGCGGGACAAGTACCGCTCCTGAGGATCTCTTCGCGGACCTGTTCACCCAAGTCTTCGGCCTGGAGAAGACCTTACTGTTAGTGCCACAATACCCGGCCAAGGACATCTACGAAGGCAGCCGTTTCATCGACTACGCCTTGCGGACCCGCGACGAGAGAATCGCCTTTGAGATCGACGGTCTCACCTGGCACGTTCCTAAAGCAACATCGGTAGAAAAATATGAGGATGACCTGCTGAAGCAGAACAGCCTGATCCATCAGGGCTGGCGCGTTTTCCGTTGGACGGATCGCCAAATCGCTCAACAACCCGAACGGGTGAAAGAAGAACTAGCGCTCTTCATGGAGCGACTTCCGTGCCTTCTATCTTTCGATGAGTTCTTGCCTCGGCAAACTGGCGAGGTTGTAATCCTCCGGGAACACCAAGACGACGCATTGCTGGCGCTACAAAAAATGAGGGAGGATAGCAAGACGATTGCGCTCCTGGACCATGCCACCGGCGCGGGTAAGACCGTCACAGCAATTACCGATGCCCGACAGTTGGGCGGGCGTACTCTATGGCTGATTCACACACGCAACTTGGTCAGTCAAACCCTCATGGAATTTCAAAGACTCTGGCCCGAAGTCGAGACGGGCCGTTATTACGGCGGAGCGCACGAAACGGAGGCTTACAACGTCGTCGGTTCGATCCAGAGTGTTGCCGAACACCTGGACGAGTTCTCCCCCAAGGAGTTTGCCTACCTGGTGATCGATGAGGCCCATCATGCCGCTGCCGAGACTTACCGGCGCGTTCTCGAATATTTCCGCCCGGCCTTCGTACTGGGCCTGACTGCGACCTCCGAAAGAGCGGATGGTCAGGATCTGCTGGAACTGTTCCGCAACTGCGCACATCGCTTGACGCTTCAGGAGGCAGTCGAGCGCGGCGAGTTGGTCCCGATTCGTTGCGTCCGTGTGGAAACGAATGTCAATTTGAGCAAGGTGCGCTACAATCAGGTTCAGTACAACCGCAGAGACATCGAGGAATCCATCGCCATTCCCGCGCGGGATCGCCTAATTGTCGATACCTACCTGCAGCATGTTCCGGGTCGCAAGGCGGTTGCATTCGCAGTGAACGTGCGGCATGGCGAGGATCTGGCCAAGGAGTTCCGTCGTTCGGGAGTGGCGGCCGCAAGCGTCTCTGGACGTATGGCCAACCGGGAGCGCGAACAGCACCTCCGAGAGTTCGCGGAAGGCAAATTGCAAATCCTCTGCGCTTGCGACATCCTCAACGAAGGGTGGGATTGTCCAGCTGTCGAAGTGCTGTTGATGGCTCGGCCCACTCTCTCAAGAGTGGTCTACCTACAGCAAGTGGGGCGTGGCACCCGTAAAGCACCGGATAAGGAATGCCTGATCGTGTTCGACTTTGTGGACAACGCCAGCCGCTACAACCAGTCGCTGAGCTTGCACCGGGTACTCGGTATGAACCAATACCGGCGCGGCGGACTGGTTCTCGCACCGCAGCATTTGTTGGCCGCAGAGGAGGAAGCCTTGATACGAGGCCAACGACCGACCACGACGTTGGAAATCGGCCTGTGGGCGAAAGGGTATCAGGAAATCGACATTTTTAATTGGCAGCAAGAGGTCGCCGACATGATCGCGCTGCCCGATCTTGAACGCGAGTTGGGGGTAGCAGAGGGACGGATTAGAGGCGCCCTCGAACGCGGCCAAGTCAAACCCGACCACACCCTGCCGCTGGGCGAACGGACCTATTTCTATTTTCACCACGACCGCATGGAGGAGATCCGCGTAGCCATCGGCGCGCCGAAGCTGGAAGATCACAGCATCCGAGATCGATTCCTACAGTTTATCGGCGAAATGGACATGACGATGTCTTACAAGCCCGTGATGCTGCTGGCCCTACTGGACGCCGTTGCTGACGATGGCAGAGCGAAGTTGAGCGACGTGGTGCAGGGTTTCCGGCGCTTCTACGCTCTACGTCGAGCCGCTGGCCTGATCGTCGAACGCCCAGGGGCTCGCCGCCAGTCGGTGGACGAGCTTGACGATGCTGCAACGCAGCGCCTGATGCTGGGCAAACCGTTCGAGACTTTTGAGCGCCGCCGCTTCCTGCGTTACGACCGCGACTTGGCCTACGTTCGCTTTGACGCCCAGTTGTGGCGGCAACTCGGACCCGGCGATCTACAGCAGATCCGAACATTGTGTCAGCGGAGTATCCAAACGTACTATGAGCGATTCCAACCCGCCTAACTGTCCATTCTGCAAGCTGCCGCCGGAACGGGTGATCGATAGCAATACCCGAGCGCTGATTGTCGCGGACGCCTTCCCTGTGTCTCCGGGGCATACGTTAGTCATCCTGCGCCGTCACGTTGCCAGCTTTTTCGAGACGACAAGCGAGGAAATCGCGGCTATTTATGAGTTGCTCCAGCGCGCGAAGAATAACCTTGATGGCACTCTCATGCCGGCGGGCTACAACGTCGGTGTCAATGTCGGAGCAGCGGCGGGTCAGACGATCAAACACGTTCACGTTCATCTGATTCCAAGATACCCAGGCGATGCCTCCAATCCGATTGGGGGTGTGCGAAATATCCTTCCTGGCAAGGGAGCCTATTCCGCCATCCCGCCGGAGTGCTTACGATGAGTAACCGAACTCTGATCCCTGTCCTCCGGGGTTCCGTGGGCACTTGGCGTTACTACATATGCCGGATGAAATATGCTGAAGCAGTCAGAGAATTTCATTCTCCCTGCGAGTTTGTCAACAACGTCGAATTGGGCCAGATAATCCAGCGTGGCATCTCCGCCCGCACCAAGGGCATTACTCAATATCTGTTAAAGTCGCCGCACCGCTTTCTGGGCGGCTTAGTGGTTGCCGCTTGGGGCGGCGAGGCGCGCTACACACAGCTATCAATGGAAGATCCTGTTGGCATGCTTCAAGGACTCGACCGTGAGTTTGGCGTGCTGACATTTGATGGGACGCAGCAGTATTTCGTCCTTGATGGACAGCACCGCCTCCGCGCCATCAAGGATGCCTTGAAACAAAAACCTGAACTCGGCAAGGAGGACATCTGCGTCCTAATTGTGACCCATTACGATAATCCCGAAGGGCGAATTCGTACTCGGCGGCTCTTCTCGAACATCAACCGAAACGCGGTCAAAACGGCGGCGGCCGAAGACATCGTGTTGGATGAAGATGATGGCTTCGCCGTCCTGACCCGGCGCATCCTCGATGAGCATGAATTCCTGAAAGCCGACGGACGAGTGAAGGTTATCGCCAAGGCTGGAGCGGAGGGCATGCTGAAGCTGGCAGGGAACAACATCAACAAGACCGATCCCAAAGCGCTTACAACGCTACCAGTTCTGTACGATATTCTCTGTTACCTGGGATGGGATCTGCCTGGAGTGGTCCGCGAGATGAAGGCGCGGCCGTCAACCGATATTTTGGAAGAGAGCTACGGAGTTCTTTGCGCTCGGCTTGATGACCTACTAGCCAATTGTGGGAGCATCCGGGAGCGGCTTCTGGCAGCCGCAGGCGCTCGAGAGGTCCGTGCCCCGAAAAGCGCGGAAGGGAATGGACATCCCTTCATGCGTCCGGTTATCCAGAAGGCCGTGGCGCGCGTTGCGGGAGAAATCGTCCAACAAGGCTTACTCCCTTGGAACGAGGTTATGAGCCGGCTATCGCAACTCGATTGGCGTCTGGCCACGACACCGTGGCTCGCGGTATTCAGCGCCGAAGGCGCGAAGATGATTCCAGGCAAGGAAAATGCGAACCTACTCGGCGATCTACTCCATGTCCATCTCGCGCCTAAGAACGCCCAAGCGATCAAACGCGCCCGCAAGGCTTATAAAGATCTTCGGGGCCAGCAATACCCAATCAACGAAGAGGAATTGATGAAGCGAGTGCCAGCGGTGGAGGTAACCGTCCCGGTTGAGCCAGTTCCGCATCGGCCGGAATTATCGGATTTAGCGGAGGCAGAGCTAGCGGCAATCCCGCCGGATGAGCCAGAAGATGCCACTGAGGTCGCTACTCCGGCTACATCTCCTAATGCCGAGGGAATAAAGTCTTAAGAGATGTCGCCCGGGCGATCTGCTGGGTGGATGTTTGCCACCGTTGACAAACTGGCCGTGTCAAGCCGTGCCAAGCCGCGACAGCTGGCACGGCTTGGCACGATTTGGCAGAGGAATGCCAAAGTGCGTGGCAATGTGGCAAACTGGCAAGGTGGCCGTCGGACAAATCGTCCTCAATGATCCGGCAAGTGAACCAAGATGCTATCGCCCGCCGGCACCGTGATCTGTTTGGAAAAACCGCCGTAACGCGGCGTGTGTTCCGGCGAGCGGAGAATTGTCTTCACGGGCACGTCCTTCGGATTATGCACCTCCACAAACGGACGCTCGCCGGAGCGGAGGCCGTCGGCTACCAACGTCAGCCGCAGTTTGGCGTTCTCGGTGTAGAACGGATTGCCGATCCACAGCGTCGGCCCGTGATCGGTGTTGTGCTGGAACAACGCGGCGGACTCGAACACGCCAACGAAACGAAAACGCTCCTCCCAAGAATTGCCCGTCACGGCGTAAACCGCGGCGCAGCCGTTGTCCTCGATGCCTTCGATGCGCAACGGACGGTCGATCATCAGCGGCGCGGCGCGGAACTTGGCCACGAACTCGTGATTTTTGGCCCGGCCCGTAACGAATACCTCCGTGTTGACCAGTTCGCCCACTTCGACATCGGCGGGGTTTGATGCCGTGGAATCGAGGCCGAACGAAGCGCCGACGCTTTGTAACAGCTTGGCGTCTTTGGGCGTGCGGCCGCTGATGCTCACCGCCAGGTAGCGGAACTTCAATTGGTCGTCTTTGCGCATCGTCTGGCCGTCGCGCCCCAGGCCGAGGTAGTAATCCCAGCGCAAACTCTTCGGCCCGCTGGAAGGCGTGTCGATTTCATAGCGCATGTCCTTCGAGATCGGCACCACCGCCAGCGTGCCGCCGTCGGTGAATTGGCCGGCCAGCCAACCGCCCTTACGCAAGGTTCCCGTCTGATGATGCTTGTCGTCGGGACCGTAACGCAGCAGTACGTCGCCGCGATCGGCGTCGGCGATCAGCACGCGATCCGCTTGTCCGTAAGCCGAACCGCCCTTGTGCATGACTCGCTCCAACACGATGGGCAGAGCGCCTTGGAGCGTCGTATCGCGGCGGAAGCGGACGGCGCCCTCGTGGACAAAAACATCGCCCTGGTAGGACGCCGCCGCTTCGTGGGGACGCCGCTCCGCCCATTTCAAGGGATAATTCATGCGGCTGCGCAGCAGGTATACCCGGCGGTCCACCGTGGCGTAGGGCAGCTCGTCTCCCGCCGGCATGAATGGACCCTGGGCACAGTCCTTCAGCAGCGTCTTCACGTACTTGGCGCTGGAAGCCTCCACCACGCTGATTTCGTAGGAAGCGAAGGGAAAACGAAGGGGCGTTTGTATAATGCGCGTGCCGCAATCATCGGGGGCAGGTGGAAGATATTGAACCCTCTCGTGGCCGGCCGTCGTGCGCAGGGAAAATTCTCCCGCGTTGGCATTGGGCTGATTCATCAGCCCTACTCCCGAATCGAAGCCGTTCAGCGTGGACAGATCCATGTCCTCGAAGACAGGAAAACGGGGAAATTCGTGGCGATCCGGATGGGCGACCGTCGGCGTAGAACCGAGCAGGTTCAGGTTGTCGCCGCAGCGGTAGAAACCTTGTTGGTAGGAAAAGAGGCGCTGAGCGGAACAAATCGTCCGCCGTCCTAGGTTGTCCACCGCTTCCAGCACCAGTTCGTGCTGGCGGTCGATCACTAGCTCGAACGTCCGCCGAAACTCCTTGGCTCCTCGACAGAGGTAGCGCCGCACCATGCCCCGCGCGCCGTCGTGGAGGCGAATCTCCTTGAGGCCGGCGCTGGCCGAGGCGCGGAAGGTGCCACGCACTCGTTGTCCGCCGCGCGTGCGATAAAAAAGATCGTTGGCATTGGCCGACACAAGCTCCAGCCACGCCAAGCGCGGCCCATTCGCCCCTCCCTGGCTCGCGGAGGTCCACGATTGCCATTGACTCAAGGAAGTGTCCACGGCGGCGGAAACATTGGCATAGCGGCCGGCGTCCACGTTCCAGGTGCAGCGCCGCGCAGCCGCGGCCACGTTCCGCGGCGACTTGATGCGCGTGAAGCAAGAAGCCGTCACGGCGTAGAGATTGTCCCAGGCCAGTAGGTACTGCGAGAGATTGTCCGCGACAAGTTTGTCCTCGTCGTAAACCCACAGAGGCACGTTATAATACCACCACAGATTCGCCGGATCGCCGGGGAGTTTCTTGTAGTCCAAGAGCATGCGCGCCGAATAGTTGCACGCTGTACACAGGTTGCCGTCGCGGAAGATGCGTTTGCCGTCCTGAGCGAACAGGTCGGAGCGCGGATAAACCACTTGCCTGCCCCACATGGCCCAACGAGTGCCGTTGATGTCGCTGTACTCGTAGCCGGGCAGCAGAGTAACCGGCCCTTTTTTACTGAGATCGCGGCACTTCTCGGCGAGAATCCGCCACTTGTCGGCGGTCAACTGCTCCAGCGATTCCGCGAAGATAAGGAATTGAAGTTTCGCCGCCGCCGCGGCGCGGGCGTATTCCTCCACGCTGCCTTGGCCGTCGGAGAGGTTGCTATGGACGCCGATGATTCCACGGTGCAGGGCAATCGGCCCTTTGGCGGCCGGCGGAGGCGCGGGCGGTTGAACCTTGTCCTTCCATTGCACCGGCGGAACGCTTTCGGGGATCTTCCGCTGCCCGAAATCCGCCAGCTGTTGCGAAGGCTCGCTTAACCAGGCGAGAGCGTTGAGTACCATTTGATGACTGAAGCTCGGTTGCTTGGCCTGGGCATCGCCTGTCTCGACGGTGTGCGGCCAACGCGGATTGCCGAAATTCAACGACAGATGAGCGAGAGGCAGCGGATAACAAAACACACGCCCCTTGCCGAACTCGCGCACGGCGACGATGGGCGGCGCGGTCTTGTAACTGCCCGGCTGCTTGAGGTCGAAGAAGTATCCCGCGTCGAGTTTATAACTTTGCGCCGTGTCCTTGGCGGTGACAACGACGGTCCAATCCTTACTGTAGGTGAGGGCGGCCACGGCCGGATGCCCCTCATAGGTCTTCGGCAGGACAAGACGTTCCACGCCGCGAGTGACCGCGTGACGCTTGACCTGAGTAGTCGTGAAGTAGGGCGCGGGAGGAAATGCGAGAGTGCCCGTGTCCGTGAAATGATGCGATGGATCCCAGATCCCCTCCCGCAGCACCTGGACGCCGAAACCCGCCAAAACGAGGTTGTAGTATTCGTCGATAGCCTGGCCGGGGTAGCGGCGCAGGTTGGGCAGAACGATCAGGCCGCCTCCGCTCGACACGTACTTCTCAAGCGCCTGTCGTTCGGCGGCGGTGCGCTGGCGTAGCGCGGCGTCGATGGCATTGATACTCGTGTCATCGTGAAAGCCGCCGTAGACGATAACATTGAACTCCTTGAGAAGCGGCCATTGCAGCGGTTGAGGGCAGAGATCGGCCTGAAAACCGTGCCGCAACAGTTCTTGGCGGTAGCGATCATAACCGAGGTACTCCGTCCGTCTCTGTTGGGCCTCCTTGTCGGGAAACCCCACCACCGCCGCCGCGAAACTCGCGGAGATGCCAAACTGTGCGGCAAGACAGAACAGAATCAACCGTCCCCAAGGGCGGCGCAGGGCGTAGACGACGTGGAGAATGCGCATGATAAATCCGATGGTTTAGAAGCCAGTCTGTTTCCCCGTGAACTGCCGCGCTCTTCTCGGGAGATTTTACATTTGTCTTTCATCCTTGTCATGCGCTATCCGCGTCGAGTCCTTCCGCCGATAGCGGAGAGGTGATCTCTTCCAGCGATTTCCGTTCGCTGGCCACGCCGAAGAAAAGTTCCGCCGCCGCCGCCGCGATCATGAGACCGGCTCCAATCAGATAACCCGTGGCGACGTTACCCGGACGCCCCTTTTCGATCAAGTCGCCGAACAGGGTCGGAGTCAACAGTCCGCCGATGGCCGTGCCGAGTACGTAAAACAGCGAAATGGCCAAGGCGCGCATCTCCAACGGAAAGATCTCGCTGATCGTCAGGTAGCCGGCGCTGGCCGCCGCTGACGCGAAGAAGCACGTTGCCACCAACAACAAGGTTTGCGACATCGCCGTCAACATGCCTTGCAGAAACAAACACTCGATGCCGACGATCAGAACGCCCGATAGGGCGTAGGTGGCGCTAATCATCGTCCGCCGGCCGAGCGAATCGAACAGATGGCCCAGCACCAGCGGTCCTAGGAAGTTCCCCGCCGCGAACAGCAGAGCATAACCGGGCACTCGTTCGGGAGAGACGTAAAAGAACCGCTGGAGTACCAGTGGATACGTGAAGGTGATGCCGTTGAAAAAGAACGCCTGCGAAACGATGAGGATGAGACCGAGAATCGCCCGGCTGCGATAACGGACGAAAATGGTATGAAGAATCTTACCGAAACCAACGGATACGGGACGGAAAGTCATGCGCTGCTCGACGGCCGGCAGCTTCGCCCGGCCTTCCGCGCCGACGGCCATCGTCTCGATTTCGTCCATGATCCGCTGAGCTTCTTCGCTTTGTCCGTGCGTCAGCAGCCAACGCGGGCTTTCGGGAACATGATGGCGAGCCAAAATCATCGCCAAGCCGACGAGAGCGCCCATCCCGAAAGCCAAGCGCCAACCCAGCCAGACGGGCAGGACAGCGGGATTGAGCAACACCAAGCTGGCCAGCGCTCCCGCCGCCGCACCGAGCCAGAACGTGCTGTTGACGATCAGATCAACCCGGCCGCGCACCCGCGCGGGAATCAGTTCATCGATGGCCGAGTTAATTGCCGAATATTCGCCGCCGATCGCCGCGCCGGTCACGAAGCGGAACACCGCGAAGCTCCAGAACTCCCAAGAAAAAGCCGTCAGCAACGCCCCGGCCATGTAGACGGCCAAGGTGATGCTGAAAAGACGTTTGCGTCCCAGGCGGTCGGTGAGATGGCCGAAGACCAGAGCGCCGAGCAAAGCGCCCGCGAGGTACAACGTGCCCGCCAAGCCAATGTCGCTGCGCCGTCAGTCCCAGCGTCCGGACATCCTCCAGCATCGGACCAATCGAGCCGACGACGGTAACTTCCAAACCGTCGAGAACCCAAGTAATGCCCAGCGCGATGACCAGCAGCCAATGAAAACGACTCCAGGGCAAACGATCCAGACGCGCGGGGATGTCGGATTCGATGGTCTGTTGACGCGGCCTGTCGGGCAGGGTCGCCGGGATGCTCACGGTTGTTTCTCCTCAATTCGGACTGCGGACAAAGCCCGTTGAGGAAAATGCAGTTTTCGTGCCGCCCAGAAAAGAAGAACTAACCACAGAGTCACAGAGAACACAGAGAAAAGACAAAAAATCAAAAAGAACGGAGAACAATAGCATCTTCTGCTTTTTGCTCTTCCTCTTTCTTTTTGTCTTTTCTCTGTATTTTTCTCTGTGTTCTCTGTGACTCTGTGGTTAGTTCTTCTTTGAATAGGGCGTCGCGCGGACGTTGCGGAAAGCGACGGGACCGTGATCGCCCTGGAGCAGCAGCGGTCCCGTGGCCGACTCCTTCTTGTGCCAAGCATGGCCGGTCGGCGTCGCCGCTTCGACGTTCTCGTGAATCACTCGGCCATTGAGGACGACTTGGACGAAGCGGGCGTTGGCCGTCTTTTTGCCGTCGGCGTCGAAGCGCGGCGCTGGAAAACGATGTCCAGCGTCTGCCATTCGCCCGGCTTTTTGCAGGCGTTGAGGCGCGGCGGCACGCCCTTGTCGAGATAGTGATACCTCGGCTTCAGCTCGGCGCGTGGATAGATGCCGCCGCAATCGCTGCCCTTGGCTTCCTTCAAGCCCCAGCTATCGCAAATCTGAATTTCATACAAACCTTGAAGCTTGACGCCGGAGTTCGATCGCTGGGCGATGAGAAACTCGACGTGAACCTCCACGTCGCCAAATGGACGCTTGCTGAGCAGATCGCGCGCGCGGCCTTTTTTGCCGTTGACGAGGATGTCCTTGCCGGCCGTCGCTGTCAGCAGTTTCGGATTGTCTGCGTCGAGTCCGGCGCTATCGGCCAGCAACCAGAGTTTGTCGGGGTTGCGCCAGGCGTCCAGATTGGTCAACTCGATCCACGGGTTCTCTTCGGCGCGACTGGCCGAAGAAAAGATCGCCGATAGGATCAAGAGCGCGAACAGGAGATGTCGAAAGGACGGCTGCGATAGCATGATTGGACCTCGGCAGGTTGGCGAGCGATGATCCAACTATCGCATGTCGCGCGCGGACGATCAAGAGGGTAGCAACGACATTACCCCTCTTCGGGCCACGAACACAACGGTATGGGAATGCCGCGTGCTCGATCCGGCTCGGCGAGCAATTCGGCGAGCGTCGATTTTCGCAGCGCATCTTCAACGAGCTTCATGGCGTGATCGAGTCGGCGGTGCAGCGGGCATAGATTGATGTGTCCCGGCAGTCCCAGCGGACAACTTTTGATCCGGCCAATCGGATCGACGGCGTCCAGGATGTCGAGAACAGTCAATTCGTCGGCTGGCCGAGCCAGTATGAAACCGCCGTGCAGACCGCGCTGCGATTGCACCAGTCCCTTGCGTCCAAGCATCTGCATCACCTTGGACAGATAAGCAATTTTTACCTGCGTGGCCTCGGCGATTTCCTGCGTCGTCCGGGCGCGCCCTGCTGCGCGGCCAAGTACACCGTGGCCCGCAGCGCATACTCCGCCGTTTGCGAAAACATACCGTCCTCGAAAGGGGACAAGGAGATAGGGTAATCATCTCTCTGGATATAATTATCCAGAATTTGCTTGCCAATGCAAGAGAGACAGAGCCGCGACCGTAAGGGAGCGGTTAGCTGCACCGCTCCCTTACGGTCGCGGCTCTGTTTTTGTCACGAAGTCGCGCAGCGTCTGCTCTAGTTGCTCCACCAACTCCAGATGATGTTGGCGGACGTTGTTGACTTCGCAGCGATCGTCTGGCTTGACGTACAATTGCGGCGTGCGCCCTCGTCCTCGGCGGCGGGTCGGTACGGCAACAGAAATGCCCATTCCGGAGTGCGTAAAGCGTATTCGATGGCCTCACCGACTTGTAAGCCGGCGCAGGCGTAGGGCCGGATCTCCTCCGCTTCGCCGCGTGCCAGCGGTAGAAGACTGCGGCCGTGCGCGTCGGGCAGCGGCGCATGGAACCAGTCGGCCAACGTCGCCGTCACATCGACCGCTTGCGTCAGTGCGGCGACACGGCGGCCGGCTTCCACCGCGCCGGGCAGACGCAGCAGCAAGGGCAGATGGATCAACTCATCGTGCAGCCAGGGACGGCAGGCGCCGACGATGCCGTGTTCGCCGAGGTTTTGGCCGGTATCGGTCGTTACCAGGAGCAGGATGTCGCCGCCGCCTTCCAAACCGTCGAGCGCTTCGAGCAGTTGACCGATGCCCGTATCGACATAACTGACCGCCGCCGCGTAGCTGGTCTGCAAACTCAGATACAGATAATCGTCTTCGCCGTCGATCGGGCCGGCCGCAACCTCCGTCAACGGCGCCAGCGGCTCGCTCTCCTCCGCTTCTTCCTCGCCGGTCTCGTCCGCGTCGTCTTCTTGCTCCTCAGCCGACTGCTCCGCGAAGTACGCTTCTTGAATCTCCGCCGGCACGTTCCAGGGCGGCAGCAGGGTGGCGAGGTCGATCCACAAGAGCCAGTTGTCGCGCCGCTCCAGCCGCTCCAGCGCCGCGCCAACCGCTTCCAGGGTTGCATCCAACGGCATCTCTCCCTCGGCCGCGGAGACGCGCGCGACCGTATCCCAACCCTCGGCAAAGTCGGGCGGGGAAGGGATACTGTCATCGACAATCAGACAAGTGTGAATATCTTGTTGCCGCAGCGCGGCCAGCAGATCCGGCCCTCTTTCGGACGCCGCGGCGGCACCATCCCTCGGTAGATGATAACGTCCCGACCGCCAGGCGCGGCGCGCGCCGGCGGCGTCGGCGGTATCGGCGAAGTGTTGATCGAAGACGATTCCTTCGGCGGCCAAGCTATCCAGCGCCGGCGTAGCGATCCATTGGTTGCCGTAACAGCCCAACGCGCCCAGCTGCAAACCACGCGCGATGACGACGATTGCTTTCATGTCGGGATTCTACGGAAATGGGACCACACCCGGCAGCTAACGCAGCCGGTTCGCCAAGGCTGGCGAACCGGCTGCGTTAGCTGCCGGGTACAGGCACGCCGAGGCTGGCGAACCGGCTGCGTTAGCTGCCGGGTACAGGCACGCCGAGGCTGGCGAACCGGCTGCGTTAGCTGCCGGGTACAGGCACGCCGAGGCTGGCGAACCGGCTGCGTTAGCTGCCGGGTACAGGCACGCCGAGGCTGGCGAACCGGCTGCGTTAGCTGCCGGGTACAGGCACGCCGAGGCTGGCGAACCGGCTGCGTTAGCTGCCGGGTATAGGCATGCCGAATACTGGTCGAATCCGCGACGGACGGCTATGCTGGACGCATGGACCCGCACAAACTGTTCGGTTTCTCCGACGTCGATCGCACCAACGATGCCGATTATTTCATCCGCTTTCTCGATGAGGCCAGCGCGGACGAATCCTTTCAGGCTTACAAGCAACACTCCTTCGCGCTGCTCGATCTTCAGCCGGGCCAGCACGTTCTTGAGGTCGGCTGCGGCACCGGCGAAGATGCGCGGGCGCTGGCGCAGCGCGTCGCTCCCGGCGGCCGGGTCGTCGCCGTCGATGGCAGTCAGAACATGATCGCCACGGCTCGGCGACGCGCCGAGGGTTGCGGACTGCCGGTCGAGTTTCAAATCGGCGACGCCCATCAGTTGCCTTTCGCCGACGAGAGCTTCGACGCCAGCCGAGCGGATCGCATTTTCATGCACTTGCATTCGCCGCCGCGCGCCCTGGCCGAGATGGTGCGCGTCACGCGGCCGGGAGGGCGGCGTACTGGTTTACGAGGTCGATTTCGAGACGACGACGGTGGACATGCCGGATCGGACGCGGGCGCGGAAGATCGTCAACATCTGGTGCGATGGTTTCCGCGATGGTTGGCTGGGTCGGCACATGCCGGCGCTGTTCCGCGAGGCCGGGCTACTCGACGTGCGCATCACGCCGGCGACGCTGTGGCTGCGCTATCCGGTGGCGATGCAGATGGTCGGACCGGCCACCGTCCAACGCGCTTGCGCGGCGGGCGTGCTGACCGAGGCGGAGGGCGAGGATTGGCTGCGGCAGTTACACGAGCGCCACGAAGCGGGGTTGCTGTTCTGCACGCTGACGGGATTCCTCGTCGTCGGACGCAAAGCGGATGTCTCCGTTTAGCCGCGACCCGAAGGGGAGCGCGAAGCCCGCGCTCCCCTTCGGGTCGCGGCTAAACGAGAATATAGCTGAGTAAGAGCTACAAGTCCACTCGGAAAAATCGTTAATCTGCCGTTTGCGCGGTCGCCTCTATCTGCTACAATTCTCTTCACAACACGGACAACCCACCCAGGGGATGCGGGGAGCGGCCGGCGCACAACGCGACGGAACCGGCCGACTCTCGAGAGTAGAGGCAACCTTTCTGCCAACTCCATGCGCCGAAGACCACCCGGACAGTGTTCTTCGCGCCCTCCTGATCGCTCAACGGTTGTGCGCCCTTTGACAATGTTGTCTCGCCGCGCCAGCGATGGCTCGGCGAGCCGTCGAACCTTCCGCACTTCAGGAGGACTCCAGGGATGACGTTGAAACCGCGCAGCAGGTGGTCTCGTTTCCTCCTTATCAGCAAACCCTTTTTTCAGTCCAAAGCCGGACGCTGGGGTCTCGGACTGTTGGCTCTTCTCTTCACGCTCGTTCTCGTCGTCAAGAGCCTCGACATCGGCAACAACTACGTCTATGGCGGCCTGATCACCGCCGCCACGGATCGCAAAGCCGTGTCGGTGTGCCATCTCGCCTTGCTGTACGCCGGCGTGCTGGCGATTTCGGCCATGGCGGCCGCCCTACTCCGCTTCACCGAGGAACGCTTGGGTTTGCGCTGGCGCGATTGGCTGACGCGCTATCTCCTCGATCGCTACCTGGCCAGCCGCGCCTATCACCGCATCAAGGAGGCCGGACAGCTCGACAACCCCGATCAGCGCATCTCGGAAGACGTTAAAACTTTCACGACAAACGCTCTCTCCATAGTCCTTATTCTGGTCAATTCCACCGTGGCGCTGCTCGGCTTCGCCGGCGTGCTGTGGTCGATCACGCCTTGGCTATTGGTCGGCGCGATCGGCTACGCGCTTATTCGGCACTTGCCTGACCGTCTTGCTGGGCAAACGCTTGATCGGCCTGGACATGCAGCAGTTCAAGAAGGAAGCCGATTTCCGCTACGAATTGATCCGCGTCCGCGAACACGCCGACGCCGTCGCTCTGCTCCAGGGCGAGGAACGGCAAAACGGACGGATGGGCGGACGGCTGCGAATCGCCCTGGAGAATTGGCGGACGATCATCGGCATCAATCGTAACCTCGCCTGCTTCACGTTCTGGTACGAGGCCATGACGCGGCTGATTGCCCGTGCTGATTACGGTGCCGTTGTACATGCGCGGCGAACTGGAGTTCGGACAAGTGGTGCAGGCGCAGGCCGGCTTCGGTTTCGTGCTCGATGCCTTCAACGTGTTGGCCAAGGAGTTTCAGCGCATCACCACTTTCGCCGCCGTCGTCGAGCGTCTCGGCGCATTCTACGAGGCAACGGAGCCATTGCCGGCGTCGCGGAAATCGGCCATCGAAATCGTCGAAGAGGATGGCCGCTTGGCCTACGATGGGCTTGACGCTGGCGACGCCGGACGATGGTCGGCTGCTCCTCGCCGATCTGACGCTGGACATTCCGCGCGGCCAACGTCTTCTCATCGCCGGAGCCGACGGTTCGGGGCGAACGTCGCTGATGCGGGCCACGGCGGGATTGTGGAAGGAAGGGCAAGGCCGCATCCTCCGGCCGCCGCTGGCGCGGATCATGTTTCTTCCGCAGCAGCCGTATATGACGCTCGGCTCCCTCCGCGATCAACTTCTCTACACCACGCCGCCGGGCGTGTACGTCTCCGACGAACGATTGCTCGGCGTACTGCAAGACGTGCGGCTGGAAAGCGTGCTGGAGCGCGTGGGAGGATTGGATGCCGAACTGCGCGAATGGGCAGGCATCTTATCGTTGGGCGAGCAACAAAGTCTCGCCTTCGCTCGGCTTCTGCTCGCCGTCCCGGAATTTGCCTTCCTCGACGAGGCAACCAGCGCCCTGCCCGCCGAGCGAGTGCGCAGCCTCTATGAACTGCTCGCGCGGACGGCGACGACTTATCTCAGCGTGGGTTCCGAGCAGACGTTGCTGGATTATCACGATCGGCTTTTGCGGTTGCACGGCGATGGAACGTGGGCTGTGAGCGATACGGTCGAGCCGTGCGAGGCGGAATGGAATGCCGGCACGACGCCCCTTGTCGCCTCGTTGCAGGTCGGTTAATCTCAGACGCTCAGCGTTCCTCGCTGGCCACGGAGGGATCGTCCTTCGGTGGAGCGTTGGCGTCCTTGCCGGATTTTTGGCCGGGATTGTAGCCGCGATCGGCCGGAGCGTTGCCGCTGGTGTCGTCGCGGACGGTGCCGGATTCGGGGGCCGAGGACACGTCGTCGGCCGGTTGGCCGCGTTTGTTCGCCATGATGTTCTCCTTTTTGGGGGCTGTCTTCGCCGTTTAGCCGCGAGCCGGAGGCGAGCGCGGGCAGACCCGCGCTCGCCTCCGGCTCGCGGCTAAACGATACGCTGCAATCGGCGTGCCTTGGGAGAAGTGCGTTCACGAACGAGCGGCGGACAGAGCCAGGTAGAGATGGCCCAGATGATGCCAAGCGCTGGTGTCGGGCAATTGGACGACGGCTTCTTCGAGATCCCTTCGGGCATCGGCGAGACGGCCAAGGAAGAGAGCGGCCATGCCGCGATTGAACAGCACCGGCACACTGGCCTTTTGCGTTTGCCACAGCGCCAGCGCTTCGTCGGCTTTTCCACAATGCCAAGCCAGCGCCGCTTCCTCGTTTTCGCGTAGCGCCTGCCAACGCGAAGCGCCAGCAAGGGACGATTTCAACAATTCGCTCGCCTCCGCGAAGCGCCGCGCCAGGCGCAGGACAGCGACGGCCAGAAGTCGTTGCGGATAGCCGTCTGCCGCGTTCGCCCACGACACCAGATCGGGTGAGACGGACAGCGGCCGGCCATGCGAGGGCCGCAGGAGCGTCAGATCGCCGCCGGTCAGCAACGGTTGCAAGTCGCGCACCATCTGCGGGAAGTTGCCGAGACAGAAGGCCAGGGCCACGGCCGGTTCTTGCGCCGCGACGAGGCTGGGCCAATCCGGCGGCGTCTGCCAACTCGCCTCGCCGCCTGTCGCCAGAGGACGAACCACGGCGAGCGCATCTTCCCACGCCAGCCGGGGATCCATCGGCTGCATGGGAACAGCTTCATGCGGCACCACTTGTCCATCGGGGTCGGCGAACCCCAGCCCTTCAGCCTGGGCCGCCATCTGGCGGCGCAGATATTGGCCGAACAACTCGGTCACGGATTGCGGCGTTTGGCTCATGGCTTTTCCCTTTCATCCCGCAGCGCACCATCGCGCTTGTCTAGCGAGGAACGCACGGAGCCGGAAAACTTGCGCCGGCATATCGGTTTACAAGCCGCCGTCCGCCCGCTATCTTTCGTTTAGCCGCGAGCCGTAGGCGAGCGCGGCTGACTTGTACCCGGCAGCTAACGCAGCCGGTTCGCCCAGCCAGGCGAACCGGCTGCGTTAGCTGCCGGGTAGAGTATGTCGCGGAGGACTATCTGTGTTCGCCAGTTTACGCGCCCTGTTGACCGGACTTATCGATTATGCCGGCCTCTTTCCGCCCGCTCGGCTGCCGCTCGATCAAGCTATCCGCAACTATGCTCGCTATCGCCAAGAAGACGATGCCTGGATGCTCGGTCGTTTCATTATCCCGACTTCTCGTCTGGAGGATCTGGAGCCTTATCAAGAGGAATTATTCCGCATCGATCCGCCGTTCGCCTTCAGTGTCCTCGGTCGCGGCGGCGGCAATCTCACGGAGTTCCTCACGAATCTGCGCGACGATCTGCGCGACATCGCTGCCTTCCGCAAACGCCACGGCGGCCGCGTCAGCGTCGAAGTGCTGGAGACGCGCTTGCCGCCGGATCTCGTCGATCCGCGTCTGCCGGAGTCCGCTCTCAGTCTATTCAAAATGCTGCGCGTATTTCCGGCGGTCGATCTGTTTCCATTCTGCGAAGCCCCGCGTCAGCCGGAGGAATTGCTGGCGCAACTGGCGCAGCTGCCCGGTGAGCGCGTCGGCTTCAAGCTGCGCTGCGGCGGCTTGGAAGCATCGGCGTTTCCCAGCAGCGAGCAAATCGCCGCCGCCCTGCTGCAGCTGCCTCGATGCCGGCATACCTTTCAAGGCGACCGCCGGATTGCATCATCCATTGCCGCATTTTGACGCCGGCGTGCAGGCGCGCATGCACGGCTTCGTCAATGTTTTTCTCGCGGGTGTTTTTGCCCACGGCGGCAACCTCAACGCCGCGCAACTCCGCCTGCTGCTCGACGACGACCGGGCCAATCAGTTTTCCTTCACCCACAAGGGCGCGATTTGGCGAAAGCACCGCGCGACGACCACCGACATCGCCGCGGCGCGCCGTGAGTTCGTGATGTCGTTCGGCAGTTGTAGCTTCGAGGAACCCTGCGCAGATCTGCGTTCGCTAGGTTGGCTGTGAGGCCGGCGGCCTAATCGGGCAGAGGTACAACACGAAGGCGTCCTTCCTGGGCGACGGAAAAGTTGTTCGACCAGTCGATGGACTGGGTAAGAAGAGCGACGGTAAACTGGGCCACATGCTCCGGGGAGCGGAGACGGGGCCGTAGTAGGATCACTCCCGGGGTGGCTGTCTTTCCTTGCTCGAAGGCCATCTCGCCGAAGTCCTTGTCGAACGTCAGTAGCACCCGGCCCTCGGCTTGCGACAAGGCCAGGACAGCTTCATCGCTGAGGCCGGGGAGATTTCGCGCACCCAGGTAATGTCCACGCCTGCCAGGCGGGCCGCCTCGACCGCGGCGCGGGGCATGTTTTCATTGGCCAGGAACTTCGCCATGAATCACACCGGCAGAGGGTAAACGTGTTCCTGTTTCAACGCTTCGAGAGCGTAGTGCAAGGCTGCCTGGATGTCCTCCTCGGTCAACTGCGGGTAGTTTGCCAAGATTTGCTCGTGAGTCCACTGCTCGGCCAGCAGTTCGATAAGGAACTCCACGGCCATGCGGGTACCCTTGATGACCGGCTTACCTGCCAGCACGCCGGGGTCTATCATGATGCGGTCTTGCCAGTTCATGATTGCTATCCTCGGGAAAAGATTTCTTTTTGGTTTGCATCTCCTCGACTCATTTCCGCACTCCGCTGTAGCCTCTCCATCGTCGAACAAGCAATTCTACGGCTTTCAGCTGAATATCATGGTCGGTATCAAAGCGGGCGTCAACCAAGAAGTGGATGTATCCGCCGATCAGTCCGGTGACATTCGGCATTCCCAGCGGCATGGCCATTTATTACAGCAGACAAAATACAATGGCCCTGATCGCCGTTATGTGGTGCCGCGGAGACGCGCATGGCAACCAAGCCCTATGATCCGACGCTGAAAACGCTGGTCGAGATCGAGCCGGAGTCGTGGCCGGTCTTGCTCGGCTATCCGAAGGCGGCGACGGAGGTGATCGACGCCGACATCGCCACCGTCAGCGGCGCCGCCGACAAGGTGCTGCGCGTGGCCGGCGATCCGGCGTACTTGCTGCATCTGGAGTTCGTCTCTGGCCATGATTCGGCGATGTTACCCAGTACGCTGCTAATGCGCAATGCCCTGCTGGGACATCGCCATGAATTGCGCGTACGCAGCGGCGCGGTGCTGCTGCGCCCCGAGTCCGATTCGCCGCAACTCACGGGATTGTACGAGCGCCGCTTTCCCGGCGAGGAGCCGTACTTGACATTTCGCTATGCGGTGGTGCGCGTTTGGCAGCTTCCGCCGGAGCCGCTGTTGACCGGCGGATTGGCTCTATTGCCGCTGGCTCCAGTCAGCGCGGTGACAGAAGCCGAACTACCGGCATAATAAAGCGGATGGAGCAGCGTCTAAGCAGCCGGCGCGGGCGTAAGCAGGCTTCGCTCGTGTGGGGAGCGGCGTATATCCTGTTGGGATTGCGCTATTCGCCGGACCTGGCGGCGCAACTATTTCGAGGAGTAGTGTCCATGAAAGAATCTTCGACGTATCAGGCCATTCTGGAAGACGGCTGAAAAAAAAGGCCGGTTCCCACGAGGGGAACCGGCCCATATCACGCTGTCGCCCAATCAACGTGACACTAACTAATTTGCCATAACCTCGGTGGCATGGCAAGAGCGAAAACATTAATTCCGCGTAAGGTTCAGCATAACCCGCCAGCGGCCGTTCATCGCTCCATTCAGGGCGTTTCATACACTATCTCCGCGGTTAGCGACGCTTCGCAGGAGCGTCGAAACCTTCCGGCGTCGTCCCTAGAGACGAGAGGCAGAGATTCACCATGAAATACACCTTCCTGGGCCGCACCGGCGTGACGGTGTCGCGGCTGTGTCTGGGCTGCATGAGTTACGGCGATCCCGCCTGGCGCTCGTGGGTTCTCGACGAAGCGGCGTCGCGTCCCTTCTTCCGCCGCGCGATCGAAGCGGGCGTCAATTTCTTCGACACCGCCGACATGTACTCGTTGGGCGTCAGCGAGGAAGTCACCGGCCGAGGCGCTGCGCGAGTTTGCCCGCTTGGAAGAGTGCGTCGTGGCCACCAAGGTTTTTCAGCCGATGTCGGATCGGCCCAACATGGGCGGTCTGTCGCGCAAGCACATCGTACAGGGCTGCGAAACCAGCCTGCGCCGCCTCGGCATGGAGACCATCGACCTGTACCAAATTCACCGCTTCGATTGGCACACGCCCCTCGACGAGATGCTGTCGGCGCTCGATCTGCTCGTTCGTCAAGGCAAGGTACGCTATCTTGGCGCCAGTTCGATGACGGCGTGGAAGTTCGCGCAGCGCTGAGCGCTTCGGAGCGGCACGGCTGGGCGCGGTTCGTGACGATGCAGAACCATTACAACCTGCTCTACCGCGAGGAGGAGCGCGAGATGATCCCGTTGTGCCAAGCGGAGAGCGTGGCGTTGATTCCATGGTCGCCGTTGGCGCGCGGTCTGCTGGCCGGCACACGGCGTTCGCCGGGCGATAGCGAATCGACGCGGCGAGCCGAGAGCGATCATTACGCCCGCAAGCTCTACGATCAGCCCAGCGATCAAGAAGTCATCGATACAGTGCGGCGCGTGGCTCAGAAGCGCGGCGTATCGCCGGCTCAAATCGCCCTGGCGTGGCTGTTGTCTAAACCGGCCGTCGCCGCGCCGATCGTCGGCGCCACCAAGCTGCAACATCTCGACGACGCTCTCGCCGCCCTCGACGTGGAGTTGAACGCCGAGGAGATCGGTCAGCTGGAGGCGCCCTATCGACCGCATCCGGTGCGCGGCCATTAGATTTTTTGGATAAAATCCGTGAAGGGTAGTTGCTCCGTGAGAGCCGGCCCATTCGTGGAATGAGGCGACAACTCCGAAGACCTTCGGTTCAGAATGTTGGTGATGCCGGCGCTGGTGCTAAGAATCAGACCGAAGTACCATAGGCCGCAAATCAGCCATCCCGCCGCCAGACCGAGCAGGAGTCCGGGATGCGCCAATGCCAGTGCAGGCTTGCGCACGACGACGACGACGATGGCGGCGAGAACGGCTACGCACATGAGGTACGCCTCAGCCCAGAAGGCTCGTCCCCGCGCGCCCCAGCATAGAGCCACGGCGCGAAGGAACAGCACGAAGAACACGCTGCTGAGCAGACCTGCGAGGTTGCCGGCCAGCTTGACGGCGCCGCGCGTGCCGAGGGCCGGCAAGCCCCGCTTGCATTCCTCAAACTCGCGGAGGAGAGCATCGGAGGTTCTCTTCTGGGCGCCGGCTCGGCTGTCCTGCTCGCTCTCGCCCAGAAGAGAGGCGCCGACATTGAGAGCCGGCGACGCCAAGACGCACACAATGGAGAGGAACATCAACCACTTGGCATGAAAGTGTTCCGGCGCGTTCATCAAGCACCGCCATTTTCCCCGCACGATCAGGGACAAACTAGCTCCCACGGCGAGACAGAGAAGGAGAGCGGTGGTGAACAACAGCGCCGAGACTTTCTCCATCGCTTTCCACGGCGACGAGGTTTTGTTGATTTCGGTGACTACGTAGAAGAGGACGCCCGCCGCGCCGCCGATCGCGCCCAGTAACAACAAGTATCCCTGCACGATCGAGTGCAGACCCTTACGAATGTCGGACAAACCGATCGTTGGGTCCACCTGCTCGCGGGACGGTTCGGCAGCGTAACATAATGTGTGTAGATTCATCGCGAACCCCACGGGACGTGAGGAGTGCGGTCATTGGTTCCGTTGATAGCTTAGCTTATTTTTGGAGCAGGGGCGGAAATGGCCGTTCCTCGGAGTCCGCGGCGTCAGGGCGGGATATTCCCTCGCTAACGCTGCGGACTCCGAGGAACTTTACCAATCGCTGGGCATGGCTTCGCCGCCCATAGGCGTGAAGGCGTACCACCACGTCAGGTAAGAAACGCCCTGAGCGACGTTGCGAACGCTGCCGTCGGCCAAACCAGTCTGAATACCGCCCGTGTGCCCGGTCGAGCCGCGTGTCCAATCGCAGGTGCCGGCTATGAACGGATTGGGACCAACTTGGAATAGGTTGCCCGGAAGGGGACCGTAACATTGCGCACTGTACTTGATGTAATCCGGGCACATGGTGAGCGGCCACCACGATTGGCCGGAATTATAGGAGGAATGCGTCCACATCGTACCGCCGCCGGTCGCCTTGTTGGGAGGGTATTCACAGCGGGCGTATTTTTCGGTGAACAAAATGGTGTTGCTGGTGCCGTCGGTGAAGCTCGCCGGAATGCGATTGGTGCCGAACCAGTTAAAGCCCGCACCGGTAAGCAGATTGCTAACCGTGCCAAAGGCCAGAAAATTGCCCGCGTAGGAAGAGCCTCCCTCGGTCATGCCCTGCGGATGGCCCTGCGACATGCTGGGGTCCGAAGGACATTGGAAGACTTTGACGGGCGCGTTACAAACCGCGGGCACCACAGCCGGCATGTAAGCCGGCATACCGTTGTAGGTGGTCAGCGACAGATTATAAAGATTTTGCTGCTCCAGAAACGGCAGCAAATGAACGAGGACGGAACCCCAAGCGGTGCCGGATTGCTGCGCACCGTTGGCGGTCGGGAACCAGCCGGTGGCGGGCGGCAATTTTTGAAAGACATCATTGCAATTGTGAATCGCCAGGCCAAGCTGTTTGAGGTTGTTGGTGCATTGCGAACGGTTGGCGGCTTCGCGCACCTTCTGCACGGCCGGCAACAGCAGACCAATCAGGATGGCAATGATGGCGATCACCACCAGCAATTCAATCAACGTGAAGCCGTGAGGAGATCGCCGAGCGCGAGTGCAAAGGTTCATGGGTGAAATGCCTCCCAAGAAACGATGGAAAAAGAAGTCGTATTTGCGGAGCTGTCGTCGAGTCTTGCCCCGAAAGTAATTGCGAGCGTAGCACGAGCCGTTCGCCTCGTCTTGGCAAATCAGGCAATCGGCTTTTGCGTATCGGGCAATGAGGGAGAACGCCGTCCTTTTCGTCCGGCGTGCCGACTCCGCCAGGCGCGCGGCGGCAATCCTTTCCGGCGCTTGAAGGCGCGGTAGAAACTCGACAGGTCTTCGTAGCCGCTCTCGAAGGCGATGGCGAGGATGCTGCGCGAAGTTTCGCTCAGCAGTTGGCAGGCGTAATCAATGCGCAGCCGCGTCAGGTGGTCGGACCACGAGGCGCCGGCGGCTTGGCGGAACAGATGCGTGAAGCGCCGCCGGCTCATGCCCAACTCGGCGGCGACGTGATCCAGATCCGTCGCCTCGAAGAAGCGATGCGAAAGATCGGCCAAGTAACGCGCCACGGCTTGGCGGTGGTCCGAAGCGGAGCCGGCCGGCGACACCGTGGGAGCCGTATCCAGACAGCTCCGCGCCAGCCGCGTCAGCAGTTGCAGAGCCAATCCCAGCGACAGCGTGCAACGGCCCGGACGAGTCAACGTCTGCTCGAACAACAGTTGCCGCAGATCGGCGCGGACGCGCACCGCCAAGGACTTGCTGGCTTGCAGCCGGCCGGCCGGCAACTGCTCGATCAGCGCCGGCTCGTGCCGCCACACTTGCGGAGCCAAGCAAATGCCGTACAGCGCCAACGGCTGAGCCGGATCGTCTTCGATGCGATGGACGCGGCCGGCCGGCACAATAAGGACGTCGCCGCCGCGCGCGGGATGGCGGCGGCCGTCGATGTGAAACACGCCGGTTCCCTTGAGGACGTAGAAAATTTCCAGAAAATCGTGACACTGAGCGGCCATGCGGAAATCGGGAGCGTGATGGCTTTCCAGCACGAAAACGCCGTGCGCGGGCAGAGCGACTTCGATGGGTCGGCGTTGATAAGTGGGTTCCACGACGACACCTCTTCGCTACAGACATACCCTACCCGGCAGCTAACGCAGCCGGTTCGCCGGCGAACCGGCTGCGTTAGCTGCCGGGTAGAAGCCGCAACCGCTCCCTAACGGTCGCGGCTCTGAAAGAGCGTGTTTTTTCTTCCAAGCCGGATATTCCTGCTCCAGAAGTTTACTCGGCCAATAGCCCAGCCAAGCGTAACCATTGCGGCGTTCATAGCCGATGTCCGCAAGATCGTGCTTGGCCGCGCCGTCGCGGTCGGCGAAGATCGGCTTGTTCGTGCCGATCTCGTAGAAACGCGCCCACAAGGGCGGCGCCGACGCATCTTTGACGACCACCTTGTTCCTGCCCGTCGGCGACTTGTCGTCCTTTTCCACGACGACGCGGACGCCCTTGAGCTGGGCGGACTCGAACCACACTACCGCCCCCTCCACCGCGCGCACCACTTGCGGACTTGGCTCCTCTAAGCTCATCAGCAGCCGCACCACGCTCACCGATTCCGCGCCGCTGAGGCTGACTAACTCGAATGTGCGGCCCGGACGCGGACGGTAATCCTTCTCATCGTGCTGCGCGCACCAGACGGTGAGCTTGCCATCGACCTTGATTTGACACTTGAGAATACAAGCGATGCCGCGCGCGAAGGCGTGTTTCGCCGCCGTGCGTCGAGCCGTGCCGGTAAACGCATAGAGATCCGAAATGTAGGTTTCGCGCAAAAACTCCAGCAAGCGGACCATCGCATGATCGTTGAAGGTGATGTAGCGATGATACGTCCGTGGCGGCGGATAAAACTGCGGCCAACCGCCGTTGGCATATTGTGCTTTAAGGATATAATCGATCCCTTTTTCGACGGCGGCGCGGCAGCGCTCGTCCTTGTCGGCCTTGTAGACGCGCACCAGGAAACGCAGTTCGTCGGTGGTGGCGCCGTTGTCGAAGGTGGGTCGGAGTTGCTTGCGATCGCCGCGATAGGGCGCGGCGGTGGTGTCGATGTTCTTGGGCCAGCCGCCGGCGTCGGCCTGATAAGACAAAATGTTGGCGGCGATCCGTTTGGCTTCGTCCGTGGCGAACCACGCTTCAGGCTTGCCGAGATACCGTCCCGGTCCCCGCACCGCCGCGGGGCAAGCGGAAGTTAGAACGAACAGCAGCATCAGGGCCGTGGATGGCGTCGCACGGACGTTGGCAATGGTCGGCATCATGGCGCGAACCTCGCGGAATGGCGGTGAAAGCGTTTCGCGTCATTATAGGACCAATTTCTCGCCGGCCCGCACTTGCCGCACTTTTTCCACGATTTCCTCGCCGCCGCCATCGTAAACGAGTTGGCCGAGAGCGTGTAGTTTCTCCAGGTCGATGTCGGGATTCGCCTTCACGATGCGGATGAAATCACCAGCATCGAAATGCTTTTTATCATCGCTGCGCGTCAGGCTAATCATGGCGGAAAACTTCATCGCCAAGGCCATTTCGAGCGCGGGAACCAGATATTTCTGGCCGCTCGATTCGACGGCATGCGTATGCTTGAGCGCATCGCGGTACAGAGGTTGATTCGGCTTCATCACGTCGATGAGGACTGTTGCTGTCTCCGGATCGCGGAACCGCGTCACCACCTCATGATCTTCGGCTTGCAGATAAGGGAATGCCGCCGACAAAGCGAGCACGGCTTTCTTGTGTCCGCGTGTTGCGACGAGGACATCCACATCCTTCGTGGCGCGCGGCTCTCCCGTCCAACCGCCCAAGCCATGCGCGCCGAAGAGCATGAAGCGCACTTTCGCCGCGTTGAGAACGCGGATTACTTCCAGCGGCGTGATGAGGTTGGGCACGTAATACTCCGATAGCGCCGAGGAGGTCGCCAGACTTTGGACGTGGATGTCGCGCACGGTCGCAGGCATGATCGGAGCCTCTCATTCCGGTCGGCGGCGTGCCCAGTATCGCGGACGTCTCCGCTGGTGAGCGACTGCGGCTATCCAGATATGTTCCTCAAGAT
Source organism: uncultured Planctomycetota bacterium (assembly GCA_963835245.1). Classification (GTDB taxonomy): domain Bacteria; phylum Planctomycetota; class Planctomycetia; order Gemmatales; family Gemmataceae; genus JAJPHU01. The sequence continues at coordinate 707,613 of CAWIEZ010000004.1, read as the reverse complement.
CGAGGTAAACGAGCGTATAAGAGAAACGCCGCACAGGGCAGAATCGCGCACCAGATTCATCCTCAGCCGCATACAGATATGGATTCTGTCGAACGCGTTCCAGTGCGGCCTCGACCTCCGCACGAAATTCTCCGCCTAGCCCCGGCCGCTGCCGTTCGTAGCGCTCCATCGCCTCGCGCAACTCCGCCTCCGCCTCCGCGTGGATTATGAAGGACTTCACGGATAACGCTCCCGTAGTTCGGCCAGCACTTCCTTGATGGGCCGACCAATCGCCCGACCGCTACGGATCTCTGTTACCCGGCGGGCGATCTCCTTCCGCCAAGCTTCCTCTACTCCTTCCTCCTCCGGCTCCAGGGATGTGAGCAAGAAATAAGCCAGGTCCTGCGCGTTCGGCAGCGGAAAGGGTACTAGCTTGCGACTTCAGTTGCTCAACAGCTTCGCTCATGGTCTTCTCCGATCACGGTTCTTCCAAATAAGTATACCCTTCCATCCCCGATTCATAAAAGCGCAGACAGCTGCCGCGATTCCGTCAGCGAAATTTTGCCGCTGCGCACGGCGCGCTCGACATCCTTACGCAACCGTGCCGTCAACTCATCGGCGGAGTATTGCACGTAAGCCAGCACTTCACGCACCGTGTCGCCCTTGATGACCGTATCGACGTTCACCTCGCCCTCATCGAAACTGACGTGGACGGCGTTGGTGTCGCCGAACAGATTATGCAGATCGCCGAGAATTTCCTGATACGCTCCCAACAGAAACGCCCCCAGATAATAGGGTTCGCCGTTGAACGGATGCAGTTGCAGCGTGTTGCGCACGTCGCGCAGATCGATGAACTGATCGATCTTGCCGTCCGAATCGCAGGTGATGTCGCCGAGGACGGCGCGGCGGTTGGGCACTTCGTTGAGACGATGAATCGGCATGATCGGAAAAAGCTGCTTGATCGCCCAGCTGTCCGGCATCGATTGGAAGATGGAGAAATTGCAGAAATAAGTGTCCGATAGCATCGCCTCCAAACCTTGCAATTCCTCCGGCACGTAATCCAATTCGCGGACGATCTTCAGCAGTTTGCCGCACAGCGCCCAGAACAGCCGCTCCGACAGAGCGCGCATCTCGATGTCGAGCGAGCCGAGATTGAACATATTGAGCGCTTCGTCCACCGCTTGCACGGCGTCGTGATAGCTCTCCAGGATATTCTTCTTTTTCAGATCGCGATAGATGGCGAAAAGATCGTTGATCTGCTGCGGCGCATCGGCGGGAATCTCCGCCGGCACGTCGTAGCGGTCGAAGTGCGACACGCCCAGCACGTCGAAGACGAGCAGACTGTGATAGGCGACGACGGCGCGGCCCGATTCGGAAACGATGGTCGGATGCGGCACGCCGGCCTCGTCGCACACGCTCTTGACGCGGAACACCACGTCGTTGGCGTACTCCTGGAGCGTGTAGTTGACCGACGACTCGAAATCGGTCTGCGAGCCATCGTAGTCGATGCCGAGTCCGCCGCCGACATCGAGGAAGCGGACGCCGGCACCGACGCGATGCAGTTCGACGTAGACGCGCGCCGCCTCGGTCAGGGCGCTCTTGATGCTGCGGATGTTGGTGATTTGGCTGCCGAGGTGGAAATGCACCAGCTGCAAACAGTCGGCCATGTCGCGCTGCTTCGAGATACTCGACCGCCTCCAGCACTTCGGTCAGCGTCAGGCCGAACTTGGAGCGATAGCCGGCGCTGGAGCGCCAGCGGCCGGCGCCGCGCGCCGCCAGCTTGACGCGCACGCCGATGGCCGGACGCACCTCCAACTGCTCGGCGTGACGGCAAATCGCCTCCAATTCCGTGAATTTCTCGACCACCGGAATAATCTGCTTGCCGATCTTGCGCGCCAGCATGCTCATGCGGATGAATTCGTCATCCTTGAAGCCGTTGCAGATGATCGGCGTATCCAGGCCGTTGGTCAGCGCCAAGCACGGCCAACAGTTCCGGCTTGGAGCCGGCTTCCAGACCGAAGTGGAACGGTTTGCCGAAGTCGAGAATCTCCTCGACGACGTGGCGCTGCTGATTGACCTTGATGGGATAGACGCAGCAATAGCTGCCCTGGAACTCGAACTCTTCCATGGCACGGCGAAAGGCATCGTGAATCTCGCCGACGCGATGGCGGAGGATGTCGGTGAAGCGCAGCAGGATCGGCAGTTGGATGCCGCGCGCTTGCAATTGATCGATCAGCTCTTTGAGGTCGATCGATTCATCGGGGCGCTTGTTGGGCTGGACGGTGACGTGGCCCGCCTTGTTGATGCTGAAATAGCCTTTTCCCCAGTTGCGGATGCCATAGGTTTCGACCGCATCCGCGATCTTCCATTTGTCGAGCAATTCCTGTTCAGCGCCTTTCGGCATCGATGGGGTCTCCCGAAAGATTAGAGAGGGTTGGGGCAACCCGCGCAGGGACGCCGAGGGTGAGAAAGCACACGGTAGGCTGTGCCGCGACCGAAGAGAGCGGTTGCTTGCCCCGCTCCGCTTACGCGTCGCGGCATCAGTCTGAAGATACCACGAAACTCCTTGTGCCCGAAAGGCTTCAGTCCTATCATCAGTATAAGCTGTTCTCATCGCCGTCAAGCGCATTTCCTGGCTAAAATCACCCGTGTGCCGCTCGTCGGCCCCGCAGGGTCGGCGGAACCGTCGTTTTCGCGCGAGCAGGGTGGCGAGGGAGTCCTTTATGAGTACGGCCGCCGAGCGAAGCCAATCAGCATTTGGTCGATCAGTTGATCGCGCGGGGCGCTTTGTGGTCGCGGCCGTTGATCGAGGCGTTCCGAGCGACGCCGCGGCATCGTTTTCTGCATCGCGTCTGGCACTATCAACGGCAGCACGGCGGCTGGCGCGAGATCCACACGCACGCGCCGGGCCGGCACGAATTGCGCCTGCTTTACTCCGATCGCGCGCTGACGACGCGCCTGAGCGAAGCGACGCTCGGTCTGCCGCCGGCGCCGATCAGCTCGTCGAGTCAACCGTCGCTCATGGCCGAGATGCTGGAGGATTTGCGGCTGGAGCCGGGCTTGAAGACGTTGGAGATCGGCGCCGGCACCGGCTACAACGCTGCCCTGCTGGCCCATGTGGTTGGCCGAGTTGTCTCGCTGGACGTTGATCGCCGTGTATTGGCCGAGGCGGCCGAGCATCTGAACGCCTTTCCCGATCGCCGCGTGGAACTGCGGCACGGCGATGGCCGGCTCGGCTGCCCCGACGAAGCGCCGTTTGATCGCCTCCTCGTCACCGCCGCCGCCGCTCGATCTGGAGCCGGCTTGGCTGGAGCAATTGGCCGAAGACGGCTTACTGTTGGTGCCGCTCGATCTGGCGCCGGGTCTGGCGTATCTGGTGTGCGGCACCTGCCGCGACGGCGTCTTTCGACGGCCGGCTGACCGCGGCCGGCGTATTTCATGCCGCTGCGCGATGAGAAGGAGCAGGGACGCGAGAATGCGCCGGCTTCGTCGGGGTTGTTGCCGTCCGCCGATTCGTTGCCGTCGGCTGGCCGCTCCCTGGGCCGACTGGGCCGAGCGCAAGGTATCCTATACGGGACCGGGCTTGCTGCCGTCGTTGGCGTTTCTGGGCTGGCTGCACGGCTACACTATCGGCTATCAGGCGATGGCCGATGGCCGAACCGTCTACGGCATTGGCGATCTCGTCCACGGTCATGCCTGTTGGTTGGGTCTGCGCGAGTGGCGCATCACCGGCATGGCCGGCCGCCATCTCGGCGAGCGGCTGTGGCACGACTTCCTCGACGCCGGCGGACCTTGGCCCACCGAGTTCCACCTCCGCGCCGCGCCGCTGGATAAGCCGAACAGCGAAGATGGCGAAGCGGACTCCGGCGCCGTGCGGATCTTTGTTCGTCGCGGCCAACGCTGCCGGCAGGTATGGACGCTGGACGCGCGCCGCGAACGGCCGGCGCCGTTCTGACGATTCGCCTCTTCCTTGACCGCTTTTGTCGCCCGCCTTTATAATGCACGCAGTTGCTCGTAGGTCAGGCTTTCCAGCCTGACGAGCGGCAACGTCAGGCTGGAAAGCCTGACCTACGACGAAGCATCGCGTCAGGTGAAAGAGAGGCTGCCGTGCCGGTGCAGATGGAACTGAGGCGGATCATCATCAGCGAGATCCACGAACATCAGGTCGTCATGCTGAAAGAGGTGGACGGCGATCGCAGCTTTTCCATCATGATCGGCATTTTCGAGGCCACCAGCATCGATCGCCGCGTCAAGCACCTGCCCTCGCCGCGTCCGCTCACGCACGATCTGGTGGCCAGCGTCGTCGAGAACATGGGCGGCGAACTGCGCGACGTTTACATCTGCGAATTGCGCGATCATACCTATTACGCCAAGCTGCGCATCCGTCTCAACGGCGAGATGGTCGAAGTCGATTGCCGGCCCAGCGACGCCATCGCCCTGGCCGTCACCGCCAGCGTGCCCATCTACGTCGCCGAGGACGTTCTCGACGAAGTGTGCAACGAGTGAGCGAACTGAGCGGGGGGCGTCAGCCCCCTGAGTGAATACTCGGAGGGCTGACGCCCCCCGCTCAGGTTTGGGAACCGCTTGTCAATCGATCGATTGCGAAATCGGCGGAAAAATCACGTCATTGCCGCAGTTGGAACACTTGGCCTTGCGGCCGACCTGCCGTGCCAGATAGCGCAGCCGTCGCTTGCACTTGGGACAGCGGAAATGCGAATACGCCTCCTCCCGTTTGGGTCGTCCCCGCAAATACACGAACACGCCGAAGGCCAGAGCGGCGGCCACGCCAAGTACCACCATCACGATAGTTGGGTCCATCGCTCGTCACTCCCCGGATCGCGCGTTCGCCGAGCGGCAAGGCAGCGATCTTTCTCTCCTGATGCGAAATCGCAAAGGAATGCTGCTGTGGGTTGTATCCCCCTACAATATCGTCGGCCATATCCGTACCTCGGCGTCAGCCGGATTTTGGGAGGAGTCATGGATTCGCGGCATCGCGTGGTGATCGTGGGCGGCGGTTTCGGCGGTCTGAACGCGGCGCGGGCGCTGGGCCGAGCCGACGTTCAAGTGACGCTGATTGATCGCCGCAATTTTCACTTGTTTCAACCGCTGCTCTATCAGGTGGCGACCGGCGGCTCTATCGCCGGCCAACATCGCCGCGCCGCTCCGCGCCGTCCTCAAACGGCAGAAGAACACGCGCGTCCTACTCGGTGAAGTGGTCGGTTTCGATCTGCCGCGCCGCCTGGTGATCCTCACGGACGGCACCGAGCCTTACGATTCGCTGATTGTCGCCGCCGGCTCGCGCGATCACTACTTTGGCCATCCCGAATGGGAACGATGGGCGCCGGGACTGAAATCCATCGAGGAAGCGACAACGATTCGGCGGCGCATTCTGTCGGCGTTCGAGAAAGCCGAGCGCTGCACCGACCCGGAGGAATGCCAGGCGCTGATGACGTTCCTCGTCGTCGGCGGCGGGCCGACCGGCGTGGAACTGGCCGGCGCCATTGCCGAAGTGGCCCATACCACGCTGCGCGGCAATTTCCGCTCCATCAATCCCGCCCAGGCACGCATTCTTCTCGTCGAAGGAATCGAGCGCATTCTGAGTGCTTATCCGCCGAAACTATCGGCCAAGGCGGTGAAATCGCTCAATCGTCTCGGCGTCACGGTGCGCACGCGGACGATGGTGACGGACGTGCAAGCCGACCGCGTGACGCTGCGCTCGGGCGAGCAGACGGAGACGATCCGCGTTCATACCGTGCTGTGGGCGGCGGGCGTCGAGGCGTCGCCGTTGGCCAAGGCGTTGGCGCAGGCGGCCGGCGCCGAAGTGGATCGTGCCGGCCGCGTCGTCGTGCAACCGGACTTGACGCTGCCGGGCCATCCCGAAATTTTCGTCCTCGGCGACATAGCAAATTATCGCGGCGCGGACGGCAAAGCGCTGCCGGGACCTGGCGCCGGTGGCTATGCAGCAAGGCCGCTACGCCGCCGACTTGATCCAGCGCCGTCTGCGCGGTGCCCCGCCCGTCGCCTTCCATTACAAGAATCGCGGCACCATGGCGACCATTGGCCGCGCCGCCGCCGTGGCCGATCTCGGCTGGATCACCTTTTCCGGCTTCCTTGCCTGGTTGGCTTGGCTGCTCATTCACATTAACTACTTAATCGAGTATCAAAATCGCCTTTTGGTGATGTTGCAGTGGGCGTGGAACTACTTCACGCGCAACCGAGCGGCGCGTCTCATCACGGGTGCCGAGCCATCCGAACAACCCCGCGCGTCGAACTGCCCGCCTGTTTAGCCGCGAGCCATAGGCGAGCACGCCCGCGCTCCCCTTCGGGTCGCGGCTAAACGAAAATGCGGATCGCTCTTGACAAAATCCACGGTTTTAGGCATTACCCGCCCTCAATCGGACATGGAGGACAAAGCGATGAAGCGAATCGGATGGCTTGGGGCGGCGATGTTGTTCGTCTGCGCGGCGCGGCTGTCCGCCGTGGAGTTGGTCGGCGTACATGGCAGCAGCACGCAGTACACCACGACGATGGATCTTTCCATCGGCGACAAGCCGGTTCGTCTGGTTCTGACCGGAACGGCGGTGCGGCAGAAGTTCTTTTTCAACGTCTACAGTATCGGCAGCTACCTCGTCGAAGGCGCGGCGGTGCATCACGCCGAGGAGTTGGCCGCGGTCGATCTCTCCAAACAGCTGCATCTGGTGATGGAGCGCGATGTGCCAGGCAGCGACATCGCCGAAGCGTTTCTCCTCGCCATCCGCCAAAATTATCCCATGCCCGCTTTCAATGTGGAAGTGAGCCGCTTGGTCGAGATGATCCGCGACATCGATTTCAAAAAGGGCGATCACATTTATCTGACGCATCAGCCCGGCATTGGCGTGCGTTTCCTGGTGGTCGGCAAGGGCGATTTCACCATCGAAAACCCGGAGTTCTCGCGCACCATTTGGGACATTTATCTCGGCAAAAATAACGTCGGCGAGGGCGTCAAGAAAGGCTTGGTTTCGCGCTTGAAATAAGGCAACACATTCGTTTAGCCGCGACCCGAAGGGGAGCGCGGCATACCTCACCCGGCAGCTAACGCAGCCGGTTCGCCGCGGCTGGCGAACCGGCTGCGTTAGCTGCCGGGTAATGCATACCGCGGCTCCCCTTCGGGTCGCGGCTAAACTTCCTGCCTAGAATAGCGTTCGATGATTGACCTCTCTGTCAACATGGGCCGTCTGCATCTGAAAAACCCCATCCTCGTGGCATCGGGCACGTTCGGCTACGCGCGCGAGATGGCCGGCGTCGTGGACTTCGCTCGTCTGGGCGGCATCGTGCCGAAAACCGTCACGCGCCATCCGCGGGCCGGCAATGCGCCGCCGCGCACTATCGAGACCCCTTCCGGCATGCTCAACGCCATCGGTCTCGATAACGATGGCATCGAACATTTTCTCCATCATCACCTGCCCTATCTACGCACTTTACCGACCGCCATTCTCGCTAACATCGCCGGGGAGAGCGAAGAGGATTTCGTGGACATGGCGGCGCAGCTGGGCCGCGAAGAAGGATTGGCCGGCGTCGAATTGAACCTATCGTGTCCGAACGTGGCCGGCGGCATCGATTTCGCCATCGATGCCGAGGTGACGCGGTGCGTGGTGCAGCGCGTGCGGGATGTTTGTCCGCTGCCGATCGTGGCCAAGCTGACGCCGAACGTGACGAACCTCGTGCCGATCGCTCGCGCCGCCGCCGAAGCCGGAGCCGATGCGCTCTCGCTAGTGAATACCTTCGTGGGCATGGCGATCGATTGGCGGCGGCGCCGGCCGATTCTCGGCAACATCACCGGCGGTCTGAGCGGGCCGGCCATCAAGCCGCTGGCGCTGCGATTGGTGTGGCAGGTAGCGCGACAGGTGCCTGTGCCGATCATCGGCATCGGCGGCATCGCTACCATCGACGACGCGATGGAATTTCTCCTCGCCGGAGCCAGTGCCGTACAGTTGGGCACGGTGAATTTCTACGATCCGACCGCTTCGATGCGCGTGGTCGAGCAATTGCCGGACGCACTGACGCAACTGGGGGTGAGCAGCGTCCGTGAGGTGATCGGCACCTTGCGCTGTTGATTTTCCACGTCAGCAAGGGATGCCCTTGCTGACGCTGCGGGCTGGTAAGGTTAGGCAGCAAGCGATGGGGATGTCGTCGCTTCGGCTTCTTCCAACAGCAGCTGGGCGATGCGCTCCACTTCCTCGCGCAACTCGATCAACTGCCGCTCGTCGCGTTCGTGCAGCAATTGCCAGTGGCGTAGTTCCTGTTGACGGTGCTGTTCGAGATCGGCCGCGGCCGCTTGTCGATCCTCCCAGTCGGCGACTTGTTTCATCCAATCTTCGTGCTGGACAACGAGCGTTTGCTCTTGTTCGATCAGCCGCGCGGCGCGTTGATCGAGCCGTTTCGTCTCGCCCATCAGCGAAGCGCGTTCGCGTTGCAGATCGCGCTCTTCGGCCTTGAAGCGCGCAGATTGCGACGGCGCAGACGTTCCAAGCGTTTGTCCGCTTCCGGCGAATCGGCGACGCGGCCGAGCAGTTCCTGACGGAACTGTTCCAGAGCCAGCGCCTTGGCGGCGAACTCGCGTTGCGCGCGGATCAACTCGGCGCGGCGATCCTGGCACTCCTGCCACAGCAGCGCGTAATCGCGGCGCATCTGCTCGTGTTGAACGCGGGCGGCGCAGCTCGTCGATTTCTTGGCTGCGCCGCCGGGCGCGGCGTTGCCGCATCTCCTCCACGCGCTGCATTTGGCCTTCCGCCAATTCCTCGCGCGCCCGCACGTCGGCCAACAACATGACGCGCTCGTTGTCCAGGAACGTCTCGCGCACCGTCAAACGCGCCTGCCAGGCTTCCAGCGAACAGCGCACGTCAAACAGCGTTTGCTGCCGCCGGCGCAGATCGGTCTCGCCGCCGGCCAATGCCTGCTCGCGTGCCGTCAGCCGCTGCTCGACCAACACCAACTCGCGCGCCGCCGTCTCGAATTGAGCGAGGAGAGCGACGCGCTCCGGCTCCCAGAGATCGTGCAGTTCCAGCAAACACTGCCATTGTTCGAGCAAGTGCCGGCGCTGATCGGTCAGATCGCCGGCCAACCGGGCCAGCACGCGCGGCACATCTGGCGGCTGAGGTGAGCGGGGTTGCGTCAGCGCCCCGAGTGAGCATTCTCGGGGCGCTGACGCAACCCCGCTCGCCGCTTCGTTCAACTGCTTCTCGTGTTCGAGCAGCTTGAGACGCTGATTGCGGATGCGCGTTTCCAGTCCTTCGGCTTCCTTGCGCAGATGAAGTTGAAACTGCTCGGCGAGGCGGCGATGCTCGGCCAGTTTTTGCTCAGTCGCGGCCAACCCCGCCGCCCGTTTATCCAATTCGCGGAGGCGCCACTTTCGTTCCGTCTGCTCCTGATTCAAACACGCTTCCCACTGCTGTTGAGCCAGACCAAGCTGCTGCCATTCGTCTTGCAGTTGACGGCGTCCCAACTCGACTTCGCCGTTGAAACGCAACTGAGCCTGCGTCAGTTGCACGCGCTCGCGCTGGAGATCCTCCGCGTCGCGCTCGATCTTGGCGCGTTCGGCCATCGACAGTTGCTCGCGGCGCTGCAAAGCGGCTTCGTGAGCCTGCCAGTGCTTGCGCCAGCGCTTTTTGAGGCGTTTGCGGAACTCGATGGAGCGGCGACGTTCCTTGCCGGCCTGCTGCAACTCCTTTTGCACCGCTTCGCGTTCCTTGCTCAAGGTCGCGCGCACATCCTCATTCTGTCGCCGCGCCGCCTCCGTCTCGGCCTTGAGAGCGGCGCGATCCTGCCGCGCCTGTTCGCGCAGCTGGACGAGCTGTTGGCGGCGCTCCTCCAGATGGGCGGCCAACTGTTCCTTCTGACGTGCCAGCGCCTTGCGGCGCTGCTGAAGTTGCGCCTCCTCTTCGGCAAGAGCGGCCTGTTGCGCCGCCACCGCCGCCGCCTGAATGCGCAGCGCGTCGCGCTCCGTTTGCAGTGCCGCCGCACTGACGGGTTCGCCGTCCTCCGGCACATGCAAAGAAAATTGAAACGGCCCCACGGCGATGACATCGCCGTGTCGCAAGGGGCTTTCGTGGACCGCTTCGCCATTGACGAACGTGCCGGAGTCGCCGCCGAGATCGCGCAAGAGAAAACCGTCGGGACTCCGCACAATGGCACAGTGCAGCGGATGGACGCCGTCCACATTGAGATGAAACGCGCAGGCCGGATCGCGGCCGATCAGCGTCAGCGCCGACGTCAAAGCGCGGCGCGTGCCGCGCAGGCGGCCGTTCTGCACAATCAGTTCGCCCAGCGTCGCCGGTAGTGCATCATCCGAGGGTTCGGGCGCAGGAGACGGGAATAGGTTCCATGCAGGTGATCCTCAGATGGCGCGATTCGGAGTCTCTTCCAATATCGGCCAACGATCCCTGCAAAATTTAATTTGCCAGCCCGCAGCGCCAGCGAGGGCGTCCCTTGCTGGCGCTGCGGGCTGGCGGGGTAAGATGTGGTCCTCGGGAGAGCGGATGATTTTTTCCATTTTTTTCGACAGCGTGGAGCAAAAAGGGCGCATGATGAGGGGAAGCCCAAAAGGAGACCACCATGCCCGCCGATCCGCAACGCATTCAATCCATCTTCTTGGCGGCCATTGAGGCCGCCGACCCGGCCGACCGCGCCGCCCTGCTGGCCCGCGAATGCGGCGACGATGCCGAGCTGCGCCAACGGGTCGAACGGCTGCTGCAAGCTCACGATCGGTCCGGCAGCTTTCTCGATAAACCGGCCGTGCAGCCTGTCACCACCGACGAAGCCGCCGGCCTGTGGATCGACCGCGAGGCTCCGCTTGTCCTCGCCGAACGACCCGGCATGTGTGTCGGACGCTACAAGCTGTTGCAGCAGATCGGCGAAGGCGGCATGGGCGTCGTCTACATGGCCGAGCAACAAGAGCCGGTCCGCCGCATGGTCGCCCTCAAGATCATCAAGCCCGGCATGGATAGCGACGCGGTCGTGGCTCGCTTCGAGGCCGAGCGGCAAGCGCTGGCGCTGATGGACCATCAAAACATCGCTCGCGTCTTCGACGGCGGCACCACCGAATCGGGCCGACCCTTCTTCGTCATGGAACTGGTCAAGGGCATCCCCATCACGCGCTTCTGCGACGAGAACCGCCTGTCGCCGCGCGAGCGGCTGCAACTGTTCGTCTCGGTCTGCGAGGCGGTGCAACATGCCCACCAAAAGGGCGTCATCCACCGCGATCTCAAACCCTCGAACGTGTTGGTGACGCTCTACGACGGCAAGGCGGTGCCGAAAGTGATCGACTTCGGCGTGGCCAAGGCGCTGCATCAGAAGCTGACGGAGCGAACGATGTTCACCGCCTTCGGGGCCGTGGTCGGCACGCTGGAATACATGAGTCCGGAGCAGGCGGAGATGAACGCCCTGGACGTGGACACGCGCAGCGACGTTTATTCGCTGGGTGTGCTGCTGTACGAATTGCTGACCGGCACGACGCCGTTGGAGCGCGAGCATCTGCGAAAGGCGGCGTACACGGAGATGCTGCGTTTGATCCGCGAGGAGGAGCCGCTGCGTCCGAGCATGCGCATCAGCGGTTCGGGGCAGGCATTGGCGCGGATCTCGGCGCAGCGCAAGACGGAGCCAACGCCTTATCACACTGGGGCTAGGATAAGCTGCTGGCGACCGGGATTGTTCTTTCATCCAACTCCTACTGCTTTTCGCCACTTACTTACCGTGGCGTCGCTCACGCTCCACCAAAATCGAACCACAACACCTGAGTGAAAGACTCCGTGGTCATCGTAACCCTGTTGAACTACAGCACCGCCCGTCGGTAAGATAAACGAAAAGATTACTGCTCCGAAACAGGAGATAAGCAGTGGAAACGCACATCGTTTTTGTCGCGACTTTTGCCCCCGATAAGATCGAAGTGTCCGATGGTCTTCCGAAAGCCCGTCCTATGAGTGGATTCGAGCACAACCCCTTCCCGGTCTACCAGGGACATTCGCTCAAGAGGCTGAGGGTCGAATCGGAAACATACCCTGTTCTACCGGATGGTGATCTTACCCAAGAGCAATACTTTGAGTGGAGGTCGATTTTACCGGAAGACGCGATCAGAGAAGAAACCGTTGACCCGAAGCTGATTATGTTGGGGATGGCCGGTCTCTGCGTTGATGTCGGACTGACCGCCATCCTTGCGGCGCCGTACGGAACCTTGCTAGAAGCCGCGGTGACAAATGTTGGTCCATATCCCATCGGCAAGGTTCAGGTCGTCTGGAACGGGCAATGGGAGCCTTCCGTGGACGGTGGGATAATCGGCAAAGGTTTTCATTTCCTCCCAGTTGGCGAATGCCGAACTGGACAAAACAATCGTATCGGAATTCCCGCGCGATATCCGCACGGCCAAACAAAAAGGCCAGCCCCGAAAGACTGGCTCATGCGATAGCCACGGCTGCTTTTGAAGAATCAATTCGTCGCCGGCAACCAGGTCGAGGAACGTCATGTCTCGTCCGACTCCGGGGGGTACTCGTATTCGGGATCGAGAGCGAATGGTGCCAACTCCTCACTCGTCCCTTTCCAGCCGAGGATGCCTCCGGCCTGGAGGATGTCCAGAGGCGGCGTCTCAACCGTTACCCGAACCCGCTCATGCTCTTTCAGCGGCAGGGGTTGGACTGGCTTGAGTACACCGTTTTCGTAGACGGCTTCAAAGCTGATTGTCATGATTCGATTTCCCAAGAATACAGCATCAAGAGATTAAGTATAGCACCGACACGCCGAGACGTGCTAGAGAAACAGGACACGAAGCAGCCATTGCCCGGTGCCGCGGCATACTCCCCTAGGTCTTTGATGGACGATCTCAGCCGAATCCTGAGCGCGATCGACGAAGGCGACCCGCACGCCGCCGAGCAGCTTATGCCGTTGGTCTACGACGAACTGCGCAAGCTGGCGGCGCAGAAACTGGCCCACGAAAAGGCGGGGCAAACGCTCGACGCCACCGCTCTGGTCCATGAGGCGTATCTGCGGCTGGTCGGCGCCGACGCCGACCGGCCGTGGGACAATCGGCGTCATTTCTTCGCCGCCGCGGCCGAGGCCATGCGCCGCATCCTTGTCGAGAAGGCACGGCAGCGGAAGCGCCGCAAGCACGGCGGCGGCTTGCAGCGCGTCGCCCTCGTCGATCCGCCCTGCCCGGCGACCGACGACAATTTGCTCGCCCTCGACGAAGCGCTGGGTCAACTCGCCGCCGAGGATTCGCTGGCGGCCCGCATCGTCGAACTGCGCCATTTCGCCGGGCTGGGCCACGAACAAATCGCCGCCGTCCTCGGCATCACGGTCTATCGGGCACGTCAGAAATGGGCCTACGCCCGCGCCTGGCTCCGCGCCGCCCTAGGCGGCTAACTGGACCTACACCACCCGGCAGCTAACGCAGCCGGTTCGCCAGACCCCGGCGAACCGGCTGCGTTAGCTGCCGGGTGCAGCGCTGGGCCAGGCGAACCGGCTGCGTTAGCTGCCGGGTGCAGCGCTGGGCCAGGCGAACCGGCTGCGTTAGCTGCCGGGTGGTCCACAAGCGGCAAAAGAAATGCGCTCACGATTCGAGCGCACGATGGAGCATCTTGACGATGTTGTCCATCGGTTGATTGCCGATTTGTTTATCGATGGGCTGATCGCCGCCCTTGAAGAGAAGAATCTGCGGAATGGCGGAAATGCCGTACTTGACGGCGATGTCCGGCGCCTCATCGGTGTTGAGCTTGCCAACCTTGACCTTGCCGGCGAACTGATCGGCGATCTTTTCGATCGTCGGCGCCAGCATGCGGCACGGGCCGCACCACACCGCCCAGAAATCCACCAAAACGGGCTTATCGCTCTCTACTACTTCCTTTTCCCAATTCGCCGTCGTCAATTCGATCACATTGGCGCTTGCCATGCCTTGCCGCCTTTCTGAAAATCGTGTTCCTCTCGTAGGTCAGGCTTTCTAGCCTGACGGCCAGACTCTCGTAGGTCAGGCTTTCTAGCCTGACGGCCAGACGGTCAGGCTGGAAAGCCTGACCTACGGCCATCATTCGCTTCACATCGGCATTATAGGCAAGCGGCGTCAAGCGGGACAACGCGCGTCATTTCAATGGATACAGCGGGCGGCGAATGTGCCGATAGGTGAAGCGCTCCGGGTTCACGGCGGTCAGGCCCGGCGTATCGACTTCGAGGATGGCGCCGGCGAGGGGAGCATAAGCCGCCTTGTAAGCGATGGCCGCCTTGACGACGAGAATGCGCTGTTGCTCCGGCTTAATCCCCAGGCAAGTCAGCTGCCCCAAGCTGAACGGCGGATGGCGCAGCGAATTGAGGACGAGCAGATTGCGGCCGGGCAGTTCGACAAGGGCGGTTTGGCCCATGTGATTGACGCGGCGACCGCCGTGCCGCACTTCCGGCTCGATGTAGGTGCCGTCGTGCAACAGGCGAACGCGGCCGGTCAGCGGCAGAGGATCGCCGTGCAGACGATCGACTTTGCCGCCAACGACGAGTGACACCTCGCTGTCAACGCCGGCGGCGGCGCAACGCCGCACCTCCTCCGGGGCGTACAGACAAACGACGCTCTCCGCCGCTCCTTGCCGCAGCAGTTCGCGCAACAACGTGGTGCCGTCGGCCGCCGAACCGCCGCCGACATTGTCGCCGGTATCGACGAGGACGATGGGCCGTTTGTCGGCGCAGCGCCTGGGCTACCGCTGTCGCCGCGTTGGGCAGCGGCACGACGAACCGCTCGCGCCCCTGCCACAAATCCTCGGCGAGTCGGTCGGCGGATCGCCGAGCGCGATCGGCGTCGCCATCGCTGACGACGAGGATCGACGGTCCCATTTGCGGCACATCGGCGTAGGCGAATCCAACCAGCAAGCTGGCCGCCAAGATGCCCGGCTCTTGTTCCAGGGCGCGGGCCGTTTCCATGAAGGGACGCAGCGGTGGCAGCGACGTATCGTGCGTCATGATGTTGAGGATTAGAGGCGGTTTCGCCAACGCTTGGCACGGCCGAATCTCTCCGCGCAGCCGGCGAACCAGCAGCGCCGCCGCCCGCCGGCCGCATTCGCGCTGATCGACGTGCGGACAAGTGCGATAGGCCACGGCCAAATCGCAGTGATCGACCAGCCGTTGCGATACGTTGCCGTGCAGATCGAGCGTGACGGCGATGGGCAGATTCGGGCCGACGGCGCGGCGAAGACGCGCCAGCACTTCGCCATCGGCGTCGAGATGGGCGGGCGTCACCATGGCGCCGTGCAGAGCCAAGAGCAAACCATCGGCGCGACTGGCGCGGAGAAGATCGCACAGTTGTCCGGTGATGTCGTCAAAAATCGCATCGGCGACGGGACCGGCCGGCGTCGCCCACGCCATGAGCAGCGGCACCGCCTCGAACCCTTCGACGTTCGCCGCTTCGAGGAAGCCGCCGACCTCATGCGCTGCCTCGCGCCATTCCGCGATCAACGCCTCGCCGGTCGTTAGGCTCTGCTCCGTGAAGGCGGTGCGGTCGGTGAGGAACGCATTGAAAGTGTTCGATTCGTGCATGAAGCCGGCGATGGCAATGCGCATAAAAAGACTCTCCCTAGCAATTTTACCTATTTTCACCAAATCACGCATTTTGTTATGGACGACGGGTAGAAAGTCATTACAATTGCTCAGTTAGCGGGTCCAAGCCGGCTGCGACCATAAGGGAGCGGTTGTCGGTCTCGCTCCCTCACCGTCGCGGGCCGGACAGATTCCGAACTCCCAGCAGCTGAACTCGAATTGCCGATTCTTCTCTTCCCTTATCTCCTTAGGAGGATTCGCAATGCTTCAGAGATTGTACGCCCCTCGAAAACCCCGCGCCCGCCGTCCCTTTGTCCGGCTCCAGTTGGAGCAACTGGAGAAACGCGAGGTGCTGGATGCCTCCATCGTTTCGGTTCTGAATTTTTTTACCGTCAACGCCTACCAAACCGCGCAGCAGATGCAACACGTCCAAGCCACGACGCAGACAAACTTGACGCACTTCCAACAAGACTCGTCGGCCTACACGGCCGGCACCGGCGGCATCACTCTAACACAGATCAATCAGGATCTAGCGACGCTGAAACAGGATGCCAACTCGATTCAGGGGTTGAATGGGACTTTCCACCAAGACGTGGAGTTTTTCGTCCTGGGGTTATTGTCTAATCTAGGGAGCTTTTCCCAGCACGACACGGGGCAAGTCTTAACCGACGTTTACTATCTGCGAAGCGGCCTCTCGATGGCCTCGTCCGCCCTCCAGACTGCCGACTCGGCGTCTTCGGCCACTGCGCCGCCGCCGCCCGCCTCGCCCAACCCGCCGCCTGGAAACGAACTCATCACGCTCAAGCTCAATCCGCTCAACGTCAATCTGCTCGGCCTCCAATTGCAAACGAATCAGATCGAAGTGAACATCTCCGCGCAGCCAGGCCAAGCGGAACTGCTGGGCAATCTGCTCGGCAGCACCGCCAACCTGCTCAATCTGCCGGCGGTTAACAATGCTGTCAACAATGTACTCGGCAGCGCCGTCTCGTTGCTGAACTCCGGCACTCTCAGCGTCAGCGGCGTGAATACGACCTCCGGCTCGCTCACCACGGCTCCGGGTACGGCCAGCACTTCGGTCCTCACGCTTCACGTTGCTCCGGTGACACTGAACCTTCTCGGCGCCGTTGTCACCACTAGTCCGATCGATTTGACGCTGACGGCCAATCCCGGCCAGGGCCAAGTCCTCGGCAACACTCTGACCGATTTGGCCAACCTGTTCAATCCGCCGCTGCCGAGCAGCCTGACCATTGACGACATCAACACCAAGCTGGGAGATTTGTTGACCGAACTGAATCAGCAAATCCCCGGCATCGGCAACTCGTCGAATTCGTCACCGCCGCCGTTGAACGGCGGTCAATTCCTCAATCTGACGGTCGCGCCGATCGACCTGAATCTCTTGGGTCTGGTCTTGCAAACCAGTCCGATCCAAGTCAACGCCACCAATCAGACGGGCAACGGCGACTTGCTCGGCAACGTGACCACCAGTCTGTTGAACACGCTGGGCGCGACGCCGACAAATCTCGGCACGCTCAACGGCGATCTGAATGCTATCGTCGGCAAGGTCATCGGCGTCTTGAACGCTTCGACGCTGACTCTGCCGGCCAATGCCGTCAGTTCGCTCAGCGCGCCGCTTCAGGAGTTGGCGTCGCCGACGTTGGTGAATCCGTCCGGCTCGGCGTCGGCGCCGATCCTCAATCTCGCCATCGCCTCGACCGACGGCAGCACGCCGCCGGTCGATGTCAACCTGTTGGGTCTGGACATCACGACCAGCAACATTCAGGCGCAACTGACGGCGCAAACGGGCCAAGGGCAGATTCTCGGCAACTTGCTGTACAACGTCGCCAATCTGCTCAATCCCGGCGGCTCGCTCAATCTGCTGCCGATCCTCGACGCGCTCGGTTTGTAACGGATGGCATCCGCTGTTTAGCGACGCTTCGCAGAAGCGTCGAAGCCCGCCGACGCTTCTGCGAAGCGTCGCTAAACAGCAAAACTTCCGGCGTCTTGTCAACCCTGTGCCCGCGCCAGCACGGCGACGACGACGCGGCCAGCGCCGCCGGCACGCAAGGCGCGCGCCGCTTCGCCGGCTGTGGCACCTGTCGTCATCACGTCATCGACGAGCAGGATCGATCGTCCTTTCAACGGCGTGGCGGCCGGCGCGAAACGCTCCGCGCACATTGGCCTTTCGCCCCGCCAGGGTCTGACTGGTTTGCCGCGGCGTGTTGCGCACGCGCCGCAGCCAAGAAGGGTGGCACGGCACACCCAGGCACGTCGAGAGTCCACGGGCCAGCGCGGCGCTCTGGTTGTAACCGCGCTGCCAACGACGCAGCCAATGCAGCGGAACCGGCACGAGAGCATCGACGTGCAGAGCGGCGAAACGCGCCGCCTCTTGTTTCGCCCACCACTCGCCAAGCAGTTCCGCCAGGCTCTCGCTCTTCTGGTTTTTCAGACGCAAAACGACTTCGCGGAGTAAACCCTCATAACGTCCCAGCCGCAGCACCTGCTCGAAGACAAACGACTCGTTCCGGCAGGCATGACAGCGTCCGTCGAGGACGGCGAACGGCCCGATGGCGCCGCCGCAGCGCGGACAGCACGGCGAAGGATCGGCGAAAAGCTCCTGATGGCAGAGCGTACAGAAAGGCGTCGCTTCCAGCGGCAGAGGTTGGCCGCACAGTTGGCAGCAGCCCGGATAGATCAAGTGCTGGGCGCCTGCCAGCAAATCGCGGCCCCCAGTGGTCAGTCGATCTAGCCACGAAACCGTCATCGCGCATGCTCCATTCAGCCTCTTTCGTTATATGCTGGACCTTAGCGCGGCGGCTCGGCGCGTGGACGCCGGCCGTCCAATCGGTTTTCAAATCGGGAGAATACGATGCGGCGAGTGCGTGGATGGTTGGCGATGAACGTCTTCGTGAGTGTGTTGGCCTGCCTGGCGGTGGGGGCCGACGGCAAGGAAGAGAAGGTGCCGCTCGACAAGGTGCCCAAGGCCGTCCTCAAGGCGGTGAAAGCCAAGTTCAAGGGCGCCGAAGTGGTCGGCGCCTTGACGGAAAAGGACAACGGCAAGCTAGTCTACGAAATCAGTCTCAAACAGGGGAAGCAGAAGATTGATGTCAGCGTCACGCCCGACGGCAAGATCGTCTCCATTGAGAAGATCATCGCCGTCAAGGATTTGCCGCGGCCGGTGACGGAGGCAATCGACGGCAAGTATCCCAAGGCGAAGATCCGCACAGCGGAGGAAGTCACCGAGGGCGGCAAGAAGAGTTATGAGGTGCTTCTCGTCACCGCCGACAGGGAAAAAATCGAGGTGGTACTCGACCGAACGGGGAAAATCTTGAAAGAAGAAAAGCAAGGCAAAGAGGAGAAAAAGGAGAAATAAAAAGATCTGATTGGCGGCGTTTCCTTGTCCGTCCGGCGAAGCCGGCAATTGTCGGGAGGGCTGAGCGGAGCGAGATTCACCACGCTCGGCGGTGGGACTAGCTCCGCTTCGCTAGAAGCAGAAGATCTGTATAATTAAAGATGTCGAGGACCATCGTTCGACGGTATGGGGATGGTCTGCCGCGTCCGAAAGCCCGCCAAAACAAATGAAGTGGTTCCTGCGCGAATGGGAAACCTCCATGCCCAGGCGGATCTGTTGCTGGAACGACTCGGGCCGGCAAGTAAGTCGCATCCTGAGGAGTATGTTCGGATCATGGCCGATCTGGAGGCTTCGGGGGTGGAGGTGGTTAGACGACCCGGAATGTTAGCCTACAGCCCCGCGCGCGGCAATCCTGGCCGCATGATCCTTAATACCGAGACATCGATCGGGGCGCTGCGGCACGAGTATCAACACTTCCTCGATCACCGCGAAGCAGGGTTTCCCGGCTTCCGTCCGTACTACGAGAAGCCGGCGGAGTTCGCCCGCTTGGAAGTCCGTGGCTACTTGCGCGAGATTCAAACCGCCCGCGAGAGCGGCCACACGGATTTGGTTCCCGCCTTGATCCAACAAATGCGGGCCCGCGTCCGCGAACTGATGGGAGGACAATAAACGTGGAAACCGCGACACAAAATCTGCAAGCTATCGTCCACGCTCTCGTCAAAGGGGACGTTCCCTTGGCGGAGATCCGCGAGCTGACGCGCCATCCCGCGGCCCTTGTACGGACCAACGCCCTGAACGCCCTGGTGAAACACGCTCGAACGGAGAATGAGGCGCTTCACGACATTGTTTGCGCCGCCAAAGATTCCCTCAACGGCGTCCGTCTCATGGGCACGATCTCGGTCGCTCACGTGGCCGTCGGTTGCCTGTACCAAGTGGCTACTCCGGCGGCTCTCAAGGCCGCCTCCGACTTGCTCGCTGCTTGGCCTGAGCCGGATCGCGGCGATCTGCTCTGGTATCTTCGTTCCGAGCAGCTTGCTGCCGTATGAATCGCCGATTAGTGTTTTCGCAAGTCTAAACAGGTGATTTGCCCCTCATCGCGCACGAACAGCCGGCCTCCGGCCAGCACCGGCACGGTCCAGCATTTGTGATGCGATACCGGGAATGAGGCCAACTCGTGGTAGCCGGCGGGCGTCGCCTCCGCCACGAACAGCTTGCCGGTTTCGCTCAGAATCAGAAGGCGGTCTTGAGCGATCAACAGGGTGCCTTTCTGAAAGCTGCGAAAGCCCGGCTCGCGCCAGACGATCTGGCCGGTGCGGACATCCATGCACACCAGATCGGTTCGATCGAAGCCGTAGATGTGATCCTCATAGCGGACGCTGCTGGCGAAATGGTTGCGCATGCGATTGTGTTCGTACACCCGCCGAGCATGCGGGGCACCGTTCTCGGCGGTGATCTCCAGCAGAGCGCAGCCTTTGCCGTAACCGGACGAAATGAACACGTAATCGCCGATCGGCAGCGGTGTGGCGATGTTGAAACCGCCCTCGGTTTTCCAGGGATAGCGCCAGTACGGCCGGCCATCTTCGGGAGCAAGGCTTACCAGAGCGGCGTCGGTGAAGAACAACACCTGACGGATGCCGGCGGCGGTAACTGCAATCGGCGAGCTGTAGCCGATCGGATCGTCCAGCGCCTTCCAAACCAGTTGGCCGCTGCGGCGGTCGAAGGCGGCCACCGCATTGCCATCCGATCCGCCGGGCATGACGTAGACCAGATCGCCCTCGACCAGCGGTGAGAAGGAGACGCCATAGCGCGGCGGCCGGCTGTGGAACTCCTCGGCCAAATCGTGCCGCCAGACCTTCGCTCCCGTGTCGACCCGCAGGCAATGGAAGATGCCTGTCGGCCCAATGGCATACACGAAACCATCAGCGACGGCCGGCGTCGAGCGCGGACCGGAGCCGAAACGCTCTTCGTAGTGGTTGGCGTAGCGGAAGCGCCACACTTCCGCGCCCGTGGCAGCGTTCCAGCAGACGACGACTTCCTGCGATGCGAGGCCGTCCTCTTGGGCCATCGTGTACAGCCGTCCGCCGGCCACCGCGACCGACGAGAAGCCGCGGCCGAGGAGCTTCTGCCAAAGCACCGGCGGACCTGCCGGCGTCCACGTCTTGCGCAATTCCACAATCTCTGTCGAGAGTCCATCGTGGCGGGGACCGCGCCACTGCGGCCAATCGCCGAGAGCCGACGACTCCCCGTCGAGGAGCGGAAGCGGCGCTTCGGCCAACGCCCGCATCTGTTCCGGACTAGACTCGAAGCGCTCCAGGTCGAGCTTGCTGAAGCCGACCACGGCACCCGCCAAGAGCAGAGCCGCGCCCCCACCAAGAACGAGCCGCCGACCAATGGTCGCTCGCATGGCACACGCCTCCGATCCGCCGCGTTTTTTAATTGAGAGGGGGAGGCTTATAGTCGCGGGGCGATTTTCTGTCAAGCGAATAATCGGAAAAAAATTTGAAGCCGTGCCCGCCGCGGAGGCGATGAATTGATTTGCCAGCCCGCAGCGCCAGCAAGGGACGCCCTTGCTGGCATCGCGGGCTGGCAAAGAAGTTAGCGCCTCTTATTCCTGCCCATCCGCGCTGAGACTCCGAAAATTCGGATGAGCGGCGCGATCTTTTCCGCGGGAAGTCGCACATGCACGCTGTTGTTGTCCGGCTGTGGCGGCCGGTGGCGGCCGCCGCGCTCGTCCATTGTCTGTTTTTGGCCGTCTATTTGGCCAAGTTCCACGGCGATCCCTCCGTGCTGATCTGCCGCGGCCCAGCGCACGGGAACACCACCTTACGAATATGTGACGCGGACGATTGGCCCCTCCGGCCACGATGGCCAATTTTATTACAGTCTGGCGCGGGCGCCGTGGCGCTGTCACGGCTCGGACATCGACGTGCCGGCGGGGCGTCATCTGCGTATCGGCTATCCGGCCATGTGCTGGCTGCTCAGCGCGGGCCAACCGCATTTGCTCTTTTACGTCATGCCGGCGGTCAACTTCGCCGTCATCGTCGCGCTGTCGGCTCTGGGCGCCTTTCTGGCGCTGCGTCACGGTCAAAGTCCGTGGTGGGGATTCGTCCTACCGCTGGGCGCTAACCTCGGCGTTTCGCTGTTGCACGATTTCACCGATGTTCTCTCGACGGCGGCGGTGTTCGCTCTGTTGGCGGCGTGGGTTTTCGAGGCGCGTTGGCACTGGATCGCGCTGGCCGCTTTGACGGCGATTTTCAGCCGCGAACAGAATCTAGCCCTGGTCGGCTTGATCGCTTTGGCGGCGCCGTTTCGCGGCCGGCTGCGCACCGCCGGCGCCGTGGCCGGCGTGTTGACGTTATGGACGGCTTGGGTGGTTCTGCTGCGTTGGTCTTACGGTTCTTGGCCGTTCATCACCGATGCCGGCCAATTTGAAAAACCGTTCGCCGGCATGTGGTATCGTTGGAGCCATCTGGGCGGCAACGATCATTTCTCGCGCCGCTTGGCGATCATCCACGCGGCCAGCATGGTTCATCTGCTGCTGTTGCTGGGGATAGCTGTGGTGCTGGCGTGGCGGCAGCGCAACCGCGTGTTGGCCGTGGCGACGCTCGGCGGCGTGGCTCTCGCCGTTCTCGCGGGACACAACATTTACATGGATTTCTGGAGCTACACGCGCGTGTTCGCTTGGGTGCCGCTGTGCATTTGGCTGACGAGTGTGCAGACGGGACGGACGTGGACGCTGTATTGTCTGATGCCCGGCTTTTTGTGGTCCGGCGTGGCGGCGCTGAATTATGTTTGACCGCGAACGGCGCGAACGAACGCCTCGAAGTTGGCGACCGGCGTGGCGCGATCGACGCCGTGATTGAGATTGACGATGTGCCGCCGTCCGCCGCCGGCCGCCACGCAAGCGCGCGTCGCCGCCGTCACCTGCTCCGGCGTGCCCGCGCAAAATCTCCTCATCCACGTTGCCCTGAAATACCAGATGCGGATAATCGCGCCGCGCCGCCGCCAGATCGTGCCGCACGCCCAGCGAGATCACGTCCGCGCCCGACGCCGCCATCAGCGGCAAATACGGTCCCTCCTTGACGAACAGGATGCGCGGCACGCCGGCTGCCTCGCGGAAGATCGTTTGATGATGGCGCTGCGCCCACGTCTGATATTCTTCCTGTTCCAGCAGACCGGCCCACGAATCGAACAGTTGATACACGTCGGCGCCGTCGGCGATCAGCGTGCGCAGAAAGTGAATCGTCGCGGTGGTGAGGCGCTCGAGAAGAGCATCCCAAACGCGCGGCTGCTCGGCGGCAAAGCGGCGCGTGGCGGCGATGTCCTTGCCGGTGCCGATGCCATACGTCGCCACGGTGAACGGCGCCCCGGCGAAGACCAGCACCGGCAATTCGCCGCGTAGCTCTTCACGCACCAAGCGCAGCAGATCGCGGATGTGCTGAAAACGTCGCGGGTCGGGCATCGCTTCCAGGCGCTCCACGTCGGCGAGCGTGCGGATGGGGTGATCCGGCACCGACCGCGCGACGGCTGCAAGGCGAAGCATTGGCCCATCGCCATCGGCAGCGTGGTGATGTCGTAAAAAAGGATGATGCCATCAACGCCGAAACGTCGCGGCAACAGCGATGCCTTGGCGCTGCGTTCGACGTTCGCGGAGAACTCGTAGAACGACAGATCGGCGCGGACGCGGTTGAATTGGGGATCCCAGCGACCGGCCTGGCGCATGGCCCAAACCGGCGGCCGTTCGACCGCCTCGCCGCGGGCGGCGCGAACCAAAAGAGGAGCAGCAGGTACATCGGACGGCATGGTCTTTCCTTTTTCCCGGATAGGCGATGCACGTTATTCTAAGGATGAGTAAACCTGGAAGCCCCAGGTACTCGTCCTCGCCGGTCATCATCCCAGCCATTCTTCATGGCCGGGAAACTCGCGCTCACCTATCCGGATCGACCGTCCGGTTTACACAATTCGCTCGACGTAAACCTCTCGAAAATCAGACGTTAGATTATCAGGAGAGGTGCCGGAGCGGCCGATTGTGCGGCACGGGAAAAGCCATCTTCTCGATCACGGAGTGAGTGCTGGCTTCCCGGTGTTCTTTGCTTCTTTCAGCTTCTTGCGCCACTCATCGGCTTTGTCTTTCTTGCCTGTGGCCTCGTAGAGTTGCACGAGCCGCTCGGCAGCCTCCGGAACCGGAATCCGCCCCATTCCGGGGTAATTCTTTGCGGCATCCTTCAACCCTTGGTAGCCTTGCAGGAGGTAGGGCTCAGCATCGGCATATTTCTTCTGGCCGACCAAGCTGGCTCCGAGCAGGGATTTGGTGCTGAACCTGGTAGACATCATCAGAGGTTCCTTGTTCTCGCGAATGGAGAGACACTCTCGGAGCATGGCTTCCGCCGCCGCCCATTTGCGTTGCTGAAGCAGATTGCGGCCGAGGAACTCGAGTGTCGTGGCATAAGGCAAGGGTAGCGACTCCGCTTGGCCATGCTCCTTCTGAAAGTCGCGCAACTCGCGCAGGAGCAATTCCCCCTTCTCGGGTGTCTTCATTTGGGCGTAAAGGTCAGCCAGGGGCCATACGATCATCTGCGTTTCCACATCCCCTAACCCTCGCCTGGTTCGGGCCAAGCGGAGACTCAGGACAAACAGCTTCTCGGCGGAGTCGTAATCACCCATTTCCGTTGCGAGCAATCCATTGTGATAGCAATCGAACTGCTGGAAGTGCTTGCTTTCGTCTTCCGCCTTGTCTCGATCGGCTTTGGCCTGTGCTTCGGATTTCTGGGCTCGGTCCCGATCTAGGTCCGCTAGGCTCTGAGCATTCCTCGCCTCACGCTCGGCTGCCGTTGCCCGGATCGCCTGCCAGGCGCTGACCAAAGCCCCAAGCAAGAGCAGCAACACGAAAGCGCTTGCCGTGGCCACGGTCTTCTTGTGCCGGCGAGCGAGCTTCTTCAGCCTATAGCCGGCCGACGGTGGGCATGCCAGTACCGGCTCGTCATGCAAGTAGTGTTCGAGGTCGCGGGCCAGCCCGTTTGCCGTTTCGTAGCGGCGCGAACGGTCCTTCTCCAGGCACTTCATGACGATCCAGTCCAACTCGCCACGCATAAGCCTCGTCAGCCTGGCCCGCTCCGTCCTTCGGGTCGCGGCGATCGAAGCCAGGGCGTCGGACGTGCTCAGCCGGGTACTCGGCCGCGGCGGCTCCTCCTCACGAATCACGCGCAATATCTCGAACAGCGCATCTTGGCCTAGCCGCTTGCGGTCGATGGGTGTCGTGCCGGTGAGCAACTCGTAGAGCAGGACACCCAAGGCGTAAACGTCGGATCGTGTGTCGATGTCGAGCTGGTTGAGCTGGGCCTGTTCCGGGGACATATACTCCAGAGTACCGACGATCGCGCCGAACCCGGTCGCCAGGCTGGCATCGGTGAGTTGGGAACCGGCTGCCTTGGCAACGCCAAAGTCGATCACCTTCGGCACCGGGCGGTCGTCATATAGGGCGACAAGCACGTTGGTCGGCTTGATGTCCCGGTGGATGATACCCTTCTGGTGGGCGTGCTGAATGGCCTGGCATACCGGAATGAACAGTTCCAGCCGCTCGCGGGGGGAGAGTTGGCGCTCATCACAGAATCGGGTGATCGACACGCCCTTCACCAGCTCCATCACGAAGAAAGGTCGGCCCGAGTCGGTCGCTCCCGCGTCCAGAACCTTGGCGACATTCGGATGATCCATCAGGGCCAGCGCCTGCCGCTCGGCCTCGAACCTGGTCAGGACTTGCCGGGAGTCCATGCCCGGTTTGATGAGTTTCAGCGCGACCAGGCGCTTGACCGGCACTATCTGTTGCGCCATGAACACGGTGCCCATGCCGCCCTGGCCGAGAGTTTCCAGTAGCTTGTACCTGCCGGCGATGACAAATCCGACGCCCTCGTTGGGGCCATGGTAGGACGTGGTTTGGCCCAGGCCGGGGCCGGCTGGACATTTCTCACCCGGCGGGATAGGGGGCGCTGCGGCCGCGTCTAGCTCTCCTTGGGCCGGCGCCTCCAGAAAACTGCCGACCTGCGGATGGGCGGCGAGCAGGCGTTCGACCCGTCGTCGTAAGTTGCTGTCATGGCCACAAGCGGCGTGGAGATAGGCAACGCGTTCTTCGGCCGTGGCCTTTTCCAAGGCTGCGAAGAAGACGGCTTCGGCCGGGGATTGTTCGGTCATAGCAAGAACTCCGAAGACTCAGTGGCTGTCCTCCTTCAATGCGGAAAAACCAAGTGAACTCCCTCATGAACTCGGAAAAATTCCTGGACCGGCCTCCTCCTGGAGTTCGCTAAGCAGCCAGCTACGGGCATACACCCACCAGCGCTCGGCGGTCGCGCGCGAGATACCCAGGGCAGAAGCAGCTTCGGGCGTCGATAAGCCGGCGAAGAAGCGCAACTTCACCAGTTCGGCTTTGGCCGGCTCCTCCGCGGCGAAGCGGGTCAGCGCCTCATCAAGGGCCAGCAGGCCGTCCGGCGATTGCGTGATGCGATGATGATCGTGAAGTGCTACGCGGCGCCTGCCGCCGCCATGACGGATCGCCTGCTTGCGGCGGGCAGCGTCCACGAGAATTCGCCGCATGGCCTCGGCTGCCGCAGCGAAGAAGTGGCCACGATTGTCCCAATGCTGGTCTCTCCCATCTCCGACCAGGCGCAGGTATGCCTCGTGAACCAGGGCCGTCGCTTCCAAGGTCTGCCCTGGTTTCTCCTGGGCCAAGCGCTGGACCGCCAGCAGGCGCAATTCGTCGTAGACCAATGGCAACAACTGAGCGGCTGCATGTGGGTCGCCGGCATCGATGGCATTCAAGATGTGGGTAACTTCGCTCATCCCGGCTTAGCCGATCTTTCCCAGATAGATCTCTCCTGGGCCTCAGCTACGACGCCGACGTGTATTCTAACCCCCGAAGGTGCGAGAGCAAGTCTTTTCCCCAATTTCCCCTCTTTTATCCATTGTTCCGCCGTACTCCACGGGTTGTAAAACCGCACCAGCCGTTTGGAACGCCACTTCAAGTTGGTCACGAGGAAGCCGACACGCGGGAACAACTCGCCCGCGTGCCATTCCACTTTCGCCACCACCCGACGGACACACTCCCACGACCCGGCCCCGTAGCGGAAGCTGACGTAGAACTTCTTCGGCTAGCGTGACGGCCGCCCCACGGGACGCTTGAGCAAGTGGGCGATCTTCCGCTGCAACACCGGGTTGGCCTTGAGCCGATCGGCAGCCTTCGATGCTTCCGCGAAGCCGAGCGAACCACTCCTTACGGTGTTACCAGTCGCTGCCCAGCACTTCGCCGCCGGCCGGCGTGCAGGCAGCCCACCAGGTTACAGAAAAAATGCCGGCGGCGACGTTGCGGCGCTGCCGTCGGCCAGGCCAACCAGGATGCCATCGGCCCGCGCCGACTGCGGCACCCAATACTGACAGCGATCGCTGGCGTAGGGGAACGGTTGAACCTGGAAGTGACTCATCGGACCCGTGGAAGGGATAGCGCCGGGAGGATCGCCTGCGGTGGGGAACTGCGACACGGAGAACACCGGCGTGGCGTCTTCGATGGGGCCTTCAGCCCAGGCGTTGGCGCCGGCATGCGGCCCACCCGGCTGTCCACAGACGGCGAATTTCTCCGCGAACAGAATGGTCTGGGAAGTGCCATCGGCGAAGGTTAGCGGCATGCGCGGATCGTTCCACCAGCCTTTGAAACGGCCTTGCCCATCGACTTGGCAGAACACCTGGGCGTTGAAGGCGTAGCCGCCGGCCGCCCAGCCGTCCACCGTCGTTTCCGAGCCTTCGATGGTCCCCGCCCCGCTCATGCTGGGGTCCGAAGGGTTCTGATAGATTTTCAGGGGATGCGTTGCAATGCCGGGGTAAACGGGTCCAAAAGCACTGTAGAGCTTGCCGGGATTGGCCGGAGGTCCATCTCCTCGTCCGGCCGTACTCAGGTACAAGTTGCCCTGTTCGAGAAAAGGCAGCAGGTGAAAGAACAAGTTGCCGTAGCCGCTGGTTCCTCCGCCAACGGTCGGATTGCCGGGACCGCCGGGGAAATAGCCGAAGCCCGGCGGCAAGACGCCGTATTGAGCCTGGCACTGCTGGACCGCCAAAGCGATCTGGTGCAGGTTATGGCTGCTGTGGGCGCGATCCGCTGCTTCACGAGCCTTTTGGACGGCGGACATCAGCAGGCCGATCGCAATAGCCATGATGGCGAGGACCACCAGCAATTCGATCAGCGTAAACGCCGAGTGTTTTCGCCTGAGACGCGCCATGACCGCCTCCTGTTTGTCCGCCCGCAGCGCCGGCAAGGGCGTCCCTTGCCGGCGCCGCGGGCGGACTGGAAACGCCTTTCAGCCAAGCCCATAGCAAATGCCGTTCGAGGCGCAAAACGGAGTCTTCCCGTGACAGACCGTCACGGGGAGCAAAGCGCTGCACTGGCCGCACAGCACCGCCGTGGGATGTCTTCGCAACGACCTTTTGCAGTGTTCGTAGCATTGGTCAAACACGCCGCCCTGCATGCCGATGCACGTTTGACAATACGTCGAACACTGATCCTCGATCGCCGCTTGGACCAGCGGGTTGACCTGCTGCTGGTGATGGTGGTGATCGTGATGGTGATGATGGTGGTGATGATGATGGTGGTGGTCATCGTCATCATCCGATTTCGCCTTGCTGGGGAAGGCAGCGAGGAAGCCTCCGGCCAGTAAACCGCCCAGGTACTTCAGGGCGTCGCGGCGCGAACCACCGCCGGCCGTCAACTTCGCCAGTCGATCGAACATCGCGGTCATGGTTGCTCCTTTCAAAGAAGGGACTCGGAGAAATTAGGCGGCAAACACCCGTTGCTTGCCGGCTTTGCTGCTTCTGCTTCGCTGGCCCGCATCGGCTCCTGTTGGGCGGCTGCGGCCATCAAGTCTCGGATCGGCTGGACGCCGGCTTTCACATCCGTGGCCAGCACGCCCCACTCGTCGATCAGATAAGCGACAGGCGTGGCGAACATACCGTAGAGCATGGAGATTTCCCAGTGCCGTTGCAGCACCACGGGGAAAGTCAGACCCAGCTCGGCGACTTTGCGGCGGTTGGACTCGGCGTCGCGGCGCGAGATCATCAGCACCGCGACGCCGCTGCCGCGATGAAGCTGCTCCAGAGCGGGAGCCAATTCCGCACATGGGCCACAATCGGGATCGGAAAAGACCAAAAGCAGCCGCCGTCCGCGATATTCTTCCAGAGCGACTTCGCCGCCGTCCAGACGCGGCAGACGGAACGGCGGCGCGGCCGTTCCCGCCTTGAGTCCATCGCGCGTCAAGCGGCTGGTATGCAGGCCGCGATTGGCCTTCCCTTTCCGACGCTCGCTATGCGGTTCGCGGGACGCCTCCGCCAACGGCATCCGCACCTTCGCCAAGGCCAGAAGATCCTCGGCTCCCACGGTCAACGGAGCGGCGATCGCGCCTTGCTCGTCGAGGAGATAGCCCATCGGCGTGCCGTTGGCTCGGTAGCGCGAAAGCACTTCATCCTTGTGCTGCACCAGCACGGGGCAACGGATGCCGTGCTGCTCCATGAAGCGGCGATTCTCTTCCGCATTTCCGGTCGTTATCAATACGGGGATAGGCCGGCCCTCGCTGCCGTCCGTTTTCAGGGCGGCCAAGTCGGCGGCCATGTTCTTGCAGAAGCCGCACTGCGGATTGAAGAAGATCAACAGCACGCGCCGGCCGCGCCAGTGCGACAGGTTCACGGTCTTGCCGGATAGGTCCGGCAGTTCAAAATTCGGAGCCGGCTCGCCGACTTGCAGTCCCTGGAGAGCCTGCGCCGCCGACGCGGCGCCCAACTGAGCGACTTGTTCCTCCAGCGCTTCCAGTCGCAACAGGATTCGGCCGTTCTGGCGGAGGAGTTGATAGAAGAGCCAACATACCAGAGCCGTCAGCAGCCAGGGCAACACCGTACTGAGCAGCGTCGTAAACATGGTGCGTTCCTCACAGCCTGTGAGATACCTTCCAAGGTGCGGCAGCTTGCGCGGAGAGAGCCTGCTTGTCCGAGACGTTCAGCACGTTGAAAAATGATGTCGGCGAAGGCGAGTCCCCTAGAGATGGGGGAACGGTGCTTTCCCCGCCATCAAGAAACGCATTTTAATTCCTCGATCCACAGCCGTCAATAAGCGGGGCAAAATAAAGAAATAGACTGTGCCGGTGGATTTTGGTCCATCCGGTCGCATTAGCTGCCGGAGGAGGCCGACCGTCCAAAATCGGCAGATATGCCCCTGCGGAGTGGGCTGGTTTGGAGCCATGCGGTTCGCTTATGATACGCGATGGAGAGCGTTCACGAAGAGGAGGCGCGAAATGGTCCGGTTAGCATTGTTAGGTTCGGATGAGCTGATGGAGCATGTGGAAATTCCCCCTTGGGTAGTCAAGCTGGATTCTTTCCGCTGCTGGATGGACAGCGAGGATTTCCCCGACAGGGGCCGCTTCGACTACATCAAGGGCGAGGTGTGGGTTGATATGAGTAAAGAGCAGGTGTTCACCCACGTTCTGGTAAAGACGCGAATCGCGGCTGTACTCTCGGAGCTTGTAGAGGCGAATGAATGGGGGCTCTTCCTCGGCGATGGGATCCTGCTGAGCAACGTGGACGCCGACATCGCTGTCAATCCCGACGCCCTATTCGCTTCCACCGGTGCCTTCGTGGATCGCGTCCGCATTCTGGAGGGCAAGAAGGAAGGCTATGTGGAGTTAGAAGGCTCGCCGGACATGGTGCTGGAAGTGGTTAGCGACAGTTCGATTCGCAAGGATACTGAGCAACTTCGGCGCGATTACTGGGAGGCCGGCATACGCGAATACTGGCTCGTCGATGCTCGAAAAGAGCCGCTCGCTTTCGACATCTTGCGACACACGCCCAAAGGTTACCGGACGACTGCGAAAAAAGACGGCTGGATCAAATCGAAGGTGTTCGGCAAATCGTTTCGGCTGACAGGTGGGATAGGTCGCCACGGTTATCCGCAATACACGCTAGACGTGCGCTGACGAGTTCCATCACTCGGCATCTTTCGTTCCAATATACAGTGTGGCAATGCCGAACGTCAGCGGATGCCAGCGTACCTCCCTCAGTCCGTGGCCGCGCATTCTGTCCGCCAGTGCTTCGCCGTCGGGAAATTGCATCACGCTGGCCGGCAGATAATTGTAGGCATTGTCGCGGCTGCGCGAAACGACCTGGCCGATACACGGCAGAATCCAGCGGAAATAGAAGCGATACAGCCGACCGAACAGCCAATGACGCGGCTGAGAGAACTCCAGAATCGCCACGCGGCCGCCCGGCTGCGTCACGCGCACCATCTCGGCCAAGCCGCGATCCGTGTCGGTCACATTACGCAGACCGAATGCCACCGTCGTCAGTTGAAACGTATCGTCGGGAAAAGGCAATCGTTGCGTGTCGGCCTCGACGTAGCGGATGCGGTCGGCGGCGCGACGGCGTTGCGTCTTGTCGCGGGCCGGCAGCAGCATCGGCAAACAAAAATCGGCGCCGACGATCGGCGCACGCCGCTTCGCCGCCCGATCGTAAGCGAGAGCCAGATCGCCCGTGCCGGTGCAAACGTCGAGAATGGGCGCGGCGAGGCCGGAGGCGGGAACGTGCGGCGGCGCCAGCCGCGTTGTACGCCAACGCCAATAGCGGTCGATGTTGAGGCTCAGCAAATGGTTGAGCAAATCGTAACGCCGCGCGATGTTGCCGAACATCGTGCGGATGCGCGTTTCGCGTTTGTCGAGCAGGGGAGTGGACACGATGGATACCTCTTTCCACGGGTCAGGGGTCAGGGGTCAGGGGTCAGCAAGAAATACGAGAGCTTTTCTTGCCGACCCCTGACCCCTGACCCCTGACCCCTGCCAAGGCGGTTGCGGGCACCCGGCTCTCCTCATAGTATAGCGCCACGAGGGAAGAGATTGCTTTTTGCCCTTGCTGGCGCTGCGGGCCAGCAAGAGAACCGTGGAACTCGCTCCATCGTCACGCGGCGAAACGAAGGATAGGATTGCTCGCATGGCGGACATCGCACTGACATTCTTGTGGCACCAGCATCAACCGTATTATCCCGACGATGTCAACGCGGAGAATCCCATGCCGTGGGTGCGTCTGCACGGCGTCAAGGATTACTACGGCATGGCCCTGCATCTGCTGGAATATCCGCAGATGCGCTGCACCATTAACCTCGTGCCGAGTTTGCTGCTCCAGCTCCGCGCCTACACCGAGCAGGGCGCCAGCGATCGCTTTCTCGATGTCTCGCGCATCCCGGCCGATAGCCTGTCCGAAGACGATTCGCTGTTCCTGCTCGATCATTTTTTCATGGCCAACGCCGATCACATGATCCGGCCGTTCCCGCGCTACGCCGAGTTGTATCAGCGCCGCGCCCTGGGTCGAAACAGCGCCCGCGACGCCCTGCGCCGCTTCCAGGAACGCGATCTGCGCGATCTGCAAGTGTGGTTCAATCTGACCTGGGTTCATCCATTGGCCGTCGAGCAGGACGATTGCTTGCGCGGCCTGCGCGACAAGGGCCGCAATTTCACGGAAGAGGACCGCGAAGCGCTCTTGGCCAAACATCTAGAGATCCTCAAGCGGATCGTGCCGCTGCACAAGCAACTCGCCGACAGCGGACAGATCGAGTTGACCACGACACCGTATTTCCATCCGATTTTGCCGCTGCTTTTCGATAAAAAGCTGGCGCGCGAGGCCATGCCGGAAGTGAAGCTGCCGCGCTACAGCGGCGGCTATCCCGAAGACGCCGCCGTCCACGTCCGCCGCGCCGTCGAAGAACACGAACGCATCTTCGGCCATAAACCCCAGGGCATGTGGCCGGCCGAAGGATCGGTGTGCCAGAGCATGTTGCCGTTGTTGGCGCAGCACGGCATTCGCTGGATCGCCACCGATGAGGAAGTGCTGAGCGCTTCGACGCACGGCGCCGTCAGCCGCGACGGCAAGGGGCACGTGCGCAACCCGGAAAAGCTCTACCAGGCATACAAGGTGCGCGAGGGCGATGCCGAGTTGGGCATCGTCTTCCGCGATCACGCCCTGAGCGATTTGATCGGCTTCCACTATCAGCGCAGCGATCCCGACGCCGCCGCCGACAACTTCATGAGTTGTCTGTACGGCATCGGCCAAGTGATGCAGGGCGAGGAGCCGGCGCTCGTCAGCGTCATCCTCGACGGCGAAAATTGCTGGGAACATTATCCCGGCGGCGGTGTCGCTTTCCTGCGCGCCTTTACCAGCGCTGCACGCAAACGCCGGGCGTCCAGCCGATGACGGTCGGCGATTATCTCCAGCGCTATCCGCCGTCGGAAACCTTGCCGCGCTTGTTCGCCGGCAGCTGGATCAGTCACAACTTCGCCATCTGGATCGGCCACGAGGAAGACAACACCGCCTGGGACGCCCTGCACAACACGCGCGAACATCTGTTGCACCGTCAGCGCGAAATCGCTGCTGGGGGCAAGCCGATGCCGGAAGAATTGCGCCGAGCATGGGAGGAAATGTACATCGCCGAGGGCAGCGATTGGTTTTGGTGGTTCGGCGACGATCACTCCAGCGCGCAGGACGCCCTGTTCGATTATCTGTTTCGCAAGCATTTGCAGAACGTCTACGTCCTCCTCGGCGACACGCCGCCGCCGGAGTTGGGGCGGCCCATCAGTCGTAAAGGCCAGCGCGTCCATTACACTCTGCCGCGCGCCTTTCTCGACGTTAAAATCGATGGCCGTTATACCTTTTTCGAGTGGGTCAGCGCCGGCCGCTACATTTGCCAGAACGAACGTGGTACGATGGCGATGGCGACGCAAGGTCCGCTCGAAGAATTGTACTTCGGGTTCAATCTGTCGCTGTTGTTGCTCCGCATCGACTGCAATCGTCCGGCCAAGAGCGCGCTAGCGGATTTCGACGTTTGGCGGATCGGCTTCGTCGAGCCGGCCGGCTTCGAGGTGCGCGTCTCCAGCCCCGGCCGGGTTGGCCAACGCGCCGAACTGCTGCGCGACGGCGTGCCGCTGCCGGGCATTGACGTGCCGGTCGGCATCGATCAGATCGCCGAGTTGGCGATTCCCTTCGACGCGCTGGGCGTGGCCGTCGATCAGCATTTGCAGTTTTTCGTCGAACTGCTGCGCGACGGCCAAGGCCAAGATCGCGCACCGCGCGAAGGCGCTATTGTGTTGACGCGGCCGTCGCGCGACTTCGAGCAGATTATGTGGGATGTATAAGAATTTTAACCACAGAGACACAGAGACACAGAGAAGACAAAAATACAAGAGAAAACTTCAAACGGAACGACGCATCCCTGGCATGAATTTTTTTCTTGTTTTCTCTGTGTCTCTGTGTCTCTGTGGTTAAAATTCTGAGACGTGGACATGGATCAAACGCTGCAAGGTTTCGCCGTTTCACTGCGAGGATTGCCGATGCCGGAATTGCGCAAGGATCCCATCGTCGGACGTTGGGTCATCATCGCCACCGAGCGCGCCAAGCGTCCGGTGGCGCCGAAGGAGGAACCGCTGCCCGACGACGCTTTCTGTCCCTTCTGCGAAGGCAACGAGGACAAGACGCCGCACGAAATCCTCGCTTATCGAGAACGCCATACGCGCTCCAATGAAAAAGGTTGGCGCGTCCGCGTCGTGCCCAACAAGTTTCCCGCTCTGCAAATCGAAGGCGATTTGAACAAGCGCGGCGACGGCATCTACGACAAGATGAACGGCATCGGCGCCCACGAAGTCATTCTCGAATGTCCCTTCCACGAAGCGAGCATGGCCAATCTCTCGGAGGACAACATCCGCGAAGTGCTATGGGTGTACCGCGATCGTCTCGTCGATTTGAAAAAAGATCCGCGTTTGGTCTACGGCATGGTTTTCAAGAACGTCGGCGCCGCCGCCGGCGCCTCGCTGGAACATTCGCACTCGCAGCTGATTGTCACGCCGATCGTGCCCATCAACGTATTGGAGGAAATGTCCGGCTCGATGGATTTTTTCAATTATCGCGGCCGCTGCATTTACTGCGACATGATCCATCAGGAATTGCAAGCCGAAAAGCGTATCGTGCTGGATACGCCGAATTTCGTCGCTTTTTGTCCTTATGCCGCACGCTTTCCGTTCGAGACGTGGATTCTGCCGAAGATGCACAACAGCCATTACGAGAACATTCAGAAAAATGAAGTCGATGAGTTGGGCACGGTGTTGAAGACGATATTGTTGAAGATTGAAGCGGCGTTGGATAAGCCGGCTTATAATTACATCATTCACACATCGCCGTTCGATACGCAGCTATTGCCCCATTATCACTGGCACATGGAGATTATTCCGCGCCTGACGCGCGTGGCGGGTTTCGAGTGGGGCACGGGATTTTACATCAATCCGGTGCCGCCAGAGCAGGCGGCGCAGTTTTTGCATGAAACGGAGGTCGATGTCACGGCGGGGCGACGCAAGTAGGGTGATACCATGACCGAGGCGGAGTGGCTGACCTACATCGACCCAGGACCGATGCTGGAGTTCCTGAAGGGCAAGGCGAGCGACCGGAAGTTTCGTCTTTTCAGCTGTGCGTGTTACCGCCGAATATGGCATAAGCTGCCCGAAGTGAGTAGGCAGGCGGTGGAAGTAGCAGAGCAGTTTGTCGATGGCAAAGCGACTCCGGTAGAGTTACGCAGCGTGCGTCAGTTGGTAGTATCCCAACCGGGAGGATCAGAGTGGTTAGCCGTTCGGAATGAGGCAGAATCCCACCCGATGGGATCAGAATGGTTAGCCGTTCGGAAGGCTTCGGGTTATTCTGCTAGTGCTGCTGCATCCTCCGCAGCTTCTAAATTTTCCTGGACAAGCGACGGCAGGTATGCGCATGAACCATTTGTTTCGGAATGTAAGTTCCAAACTATCATTGTCCGCGAAGTATTCGGTAACCCCTTGCGCTCCATGCCTCCCCTCCCCGCCTCCGTCCTTACCTGGAATGACAGCACGGTGCGCCGCATCGCCGAAGTAATTTACGATGAGCGATACTTGCCCGAAGGCACTCTGGACAACGCCCGCCTCGCCATCCTCGCCGATGCCCTCGAAGAAGCTGGCTGCACCAACGCCGATATCCTCAACCATTGCCGCCAGCCCGGCGAACACGTCCGCGGCTGCTGGGTCATCGATTTGCTTTTGGGCAAGGAGTGAAATCGTCCATTCAGCAACGATCGAGCATTCGGTCGTGTCAGAGGTATTCGACCCGGTTCTTCATCGCGTCTCGATCGGCGACACCGTGCAGCAGGATTAGCATTTGAATCAGGGAGCCGAGGTGATGCTTCGTTGCTGGGCACCAGGCGATGCCGGCATGAGGTGTTCCGGCGTTGTGCAGTGCCAAGTAATCGGGATCGAACGTAACCGTCACGCGCTCTTGCGCGGCAGCGAAGGCCAGCTGATCGAGATCGGGCAAGCCGCAACGTCCGGCTTCCTGCGCCGTCAGCACATCGATGCCGTGCTGGCGTAAACCGTTGGCGATCGCGCCGGGGATATGCTGGTCAAGGTAGTAGCGGATTGGCTCGGCCACCCAGTTTTTCCTTAATCAGCGAAGGATAATTAGCGTCGGCGAGCTTTGCCCATTCCTCGTCATTTCGCAAGTCGGCCTCAATCTCCGCGCGGTTGTCGAAGTAATAGGCCAAGGCGGCATGGACATCGGCCAGGGTGATGCCCGGATACTGGTAGACGATCTCTTCCGGGCACATGCCCCGTTTCTCGTGCCAGACGACCACATCCATCACGCGGATACGATGACCGGCGATGCACGCTCGACCGCCGCAGACACCGGGCGTCTTCGTAATGTGTTGGCGAACGATGTTTTCCGAACGAGTCTGTTGTCGTTTGCTCGCTGAGCGTGGGGGACGTGATTTTGCCATCAGGGTCGCCTCCTTCTTCCCTGTATTGTACAGCCTTCGCTAGACAAACAAGCGAGAGGGCGAACGGTCGGGCTTCGACGAGGGAAAGACAGGAAATGACGATCGGAAAATGCTTGACCCGCCTCCGTGGGGGGTATATTTTCAATTCAGCCCAATGAACGGCTGGAAACCCGCCTGCCCCCAAGCGGAAGCCGTAGCGCTCCGCAACTCGATTCCGCCTGCCAATAGGATTTCGTCATGCTCACCTTCTGGGGCCGCAAATCGCATTTCCGCGATAATCTGCACCGCCGCGAATTTCTTCGTCTCGGCGCTGGGACTGGGAGGATTGACTCTCGCCGACCTTTTGCGCCTCGAAGCGCGCGGCGAGACGAAAGAGCAAGGACGAGCCAAGTCCGTTATCTATATCGTCCTCGGCGGCGGACCCAGCCACATTGATATGTATGACCTTAAACCCGACGCGCCCGCCGAATATCGCGGCCCGTTCAAACCGATTGCCACGCGCTTGCCCGGCGTGCGCATCTGCGAGTTGATGCCGTTGCAGGCGGCGATGATGGATCGGCTGGCTCTGCTGCGCGGCATTCGCTCCGTCGAAAACGATCACTTTCTCAGCGAGGTATACACCGGCCTGCCGCGCACGGCGGGACATCGACCGGCGTTCGGTTCCATCGTCAGCCGCTTGGCCGACAACCGCTCCGCGCTGCCGGCTTACGTCAGTCTCGATCGGCCCACGGCCGGCCAATTCGAGTTCGAGAAGCCGTATTATGCCGGCGCGGGGCACGCGCCCTTCCGTCCTTTCGGCGATGCTCTGGAAGACCTCAACCCGGTCAAATCGCTGGACCGTTTGCAGGATCGCAAGCAACTTTTGGCCGCCTTCGACACCATGCGGCGCGATTTGGATCAGACGGACACGCTGCGCGGCCTCGATGCCTTTCAGGCGCGGGCGCTGGACATCATCACCGCGCCGAAGGTGCGCGACGCCTTCGATCTGAGCAAGGAGCCGGATCGATTGATCGCCAGTTATGGATCGGGAAAGTATCCGCATCAGACGGTCAAAACCATCTTTTATCCGTGGGAGGGCAAGCGTTTCCTGTTGGCGCGGCGATTGGTGGAAGCCGGCGTTCGCGTGGTGACGCTGCGTCTGAACGAGTGGGACCATCACGGCGGTCCCCAATCCGACATTTTCGGCGCCCTGCGCTGTCTGCTGCCGTTGCTGGATCGCAGTCTGTACGCCCTGACCAACGATCTCCGCGATCGCGGTTTGGATAAAGACGTGCTGGTCGTAGTGTTGGGCGAGTTTGGGCGGACGCCAAAGATTGAACCGCAAGGACCGGGCCGCGGACATTGGGCGGAGTCCGGCTGCGCCGTGCTTTTCGGCGGCGGTTTGCGCATGGGTCAAGTCATCGGCGAAACCGATGGGCGCGGCGAACGCGCCAAGAGCGGCAGTCTCAACTTCCAGAACATCTTCGCTACCATCTATCACGTCCTCGGCATCGATCCGGCCACGACGTTGGCGGATTTCAGCGGCCGGCCTCAGTATTTGCTCGATGACCGCGAACCGATCGCGGCGCTGATTTAGGTCTTGACGGCGGAACAACGGTCGCTATGCTGCCGCCCTGCCTGGAGTATTTTCAGGTGATCGCAGACGCCACGCGCGAGTGGCGGAGGTCGGCAAAACAATGGCAGCCGTCGGATCGTTCCGCACGGCTCGGTTGGGGGCATTGTGCGCCATTTTGGCTCTGGCGGCCCTGCCGGGCTGTGCCAGCATTCGTGTCGATCACACGCGCCGTCCGGCGCTGCTCGCCGCTTGGCGGGCCAGCGCCGTGCTGCGCGATGAACTGTCGCCGCGCACCTTGCAAGCACTGCGGCAATGGGATCTGGCGCGTCTCTACGTCGAAGCGCCGGATAAAGCCATCGCCCAGCTGCACCAAGAAGTGCTGCGCGATCCGCGGCCGGAGTTGCTGTTCGCCCTGGCCGAGATGAACTACGTCCGCGGCCGGCACACCGAGAAGCACGACTGCGTCCACGCCACCGCTTACTACTATCTCTGCGCCGGCTACGCCTATCATTACCTATTCGATGAACCGCCCCGGCCGGCTCCCGACATGGAAACCAGTCCGGCGAACCGGCTGCCTCAGCTGCCGGGTGAAGCGGCCGCGCTGCCGCCGCCGGCCCATGCCTTGCCGCGCTCGTCCATCTTCGATCCGCGTTTCCGTTTGGCCTGCGATCTGTACAACGCCGGCTTGGCCAAGCTCATCGCCGCCGCTCAAAAGGTCGGCCAACTCGATCCGCGCCAAGCACTACGGCTGCCGACGCCGGACGGCCACGGCTTCACTCTCTCGGTGATCCACAATGGATTCACCTGGAAACCGGAAGAGTTCGGTGCCCTGCTGGTATGCAGCGATTACTCGGTGATCGGCTTGGCCAATCAGCACTGCACCTACGGCTTGGGTGTGCCGCTCATCGCCACGCGCGCCGCCGGACCCGACAAAGAAGACGCCGCCCGCACTTTCTATCCGCATCAAGCCAGCTTCGCGGCCACCGCCTTCTTCCGCTTCGAGGGCGGTTTGGCCGACCTCGGCACGCAGCGCTGCGGCCGGCTGGAATTGTACAATCCGCTGACCATCCAAGCCATCGCGGCGGCGGGACAGACTGTGCCGCTGGAAACCGATTTGACGACGCCGTTGGCCCATTTCTTGGCCCACAGCAATCTCGGCGACTTCAACGACTACGTCGGCTTCTTCCGCGGCGATCGCATCCGTTCTCAGACCGGCATGCGCATGCTCGCCCCCTATCAGCCCGGCAAGATTCCCGTCGTCCTCGTGCATGGCCTGCTGTCGTCGCCGTTGACGTGGGCGCCGGTCATCAACGATTTGCAGGCCGATCCCGTTCTGCGCGAACGCTATCAGTTCTGGTACTACTACTATCCGACCGGCGATCCCTATTTGGCCACCGCCGCCGAGCTGCGCCGCGAACTGACGCAACTGCGCAACGAGATCGATCCCGGCCATCAGGATGCGGCCCTGGACAACATGGTATTCGTCGGCCACAGCATGGGCGGATTGATCTCCAACTTGATGACCATCGATTCCGGCAACGACTTCTGGAAACTGGTCAGCGACGAGCCGCTCGAGCGCTTGAAATTGCCGGCCGACGTTCGCGCGGAGTTGGAGCAGACGTTCTTTTTCCAGCGCGAAAGTTGCGTGACGCGCCTCGTCTTCATCGGCACGCCGCACCACGGCTCGAAACTCAGTCCCTCGCCGCTGGGTCGATTGGCCGTGTCGCTGGTGCAGATGCCCAACGAATTGATGACCGTCCACAACGATCTCATCAAGGATAATCCCAAGCTGGCGAAACTGTTGCACGATCGCGCGATGCCAACCAGCGTCGATTTGTTGGCGCCGCACTCGCCGGCCTT
Source organism: uncultured Planctomycetota bacterium (assembly GCA_963835245.1). Taxonomy (GTDB): domain Bacteria; phylum Planctomycetota; class Planctomycetia; order Gemmatales; family Gemmataceae; genus JAJPHU01. The sequence goes on along the minus strand of CAWIEZ010000004.1, from coordinate 667,491 downwards.
GGAGTTGATGGCCCGGCGGCCGCGCCCCGAACGAGTGCATTATCACACCATCGCCGGCCGCGTCTCGAACGCGACAAGCAAAATCGAGCGCTTGATGGCCGGCGACTACGGCGATCCCGGCGACGGCGTCGTGCCGCTCAAGAGTGCTCACATCGCCAGCGCCGATTCGGAGCTGGTGGTGCCGGCCGATCACTTCCACGTTCACCATCATCCGCTGGCCATTCAAGAAGTGCGGCGCATTTTGATGGAACACTATCAGACGTACATCCGCCAACAGGAAGCGGGCAAGGAATTGCGGCTAACCGCGTCCGATGAGGAGAAAAAGGCGGCGACGCCGGAGCCATAGGGAGAGAGCGGCTTGGTCGTCGAGAGCGATTGGGGTAGAATATCTCGAAGACCCGGATTCTGATTATGGAGAGATGGCAATGGTTATCAATCTCGACCCGGAGTTGGAAGCCGCCTTGAACAACTTGGCCCGCCAGCAAGGGATTACTCCGGAAGTGTTGGCTTCCAATGTTCTGCGGAAATACATCCGCGCCAATACCGTGCCCGAACCGCGGGATGAATGGGAGCGCGGCTTGCTGGAGGCGGCGCGGGATTATGGCGTGTCTCTGCCCGATGGGGCCGTGAGCAGCGAAGGGATTTACGATTAGTGTCCTACCTGATCGACACGAGCGTCCTGGTTCCTCTGGCGAACAAGGCCGATGTGCGTTCCGCCGTTGCCTCATCAGCCGTTCTCGAATTGCACCGGCGTGGCGAATTGTTGCACGTCACACCACAAGTTCTGGTCGAGTTCCGCAACGTCGCCACTCGTCCGGTAGCCGTAAACGGCATTGGGCTTTCGAGCGCGGCGCGGAGGCGCATGCCGTAACATTCGAGACAAAATTCTCCCTGCTGGCAGAGACGCCGGCCATCTACTCGGCATGGAAGTCGCTCGTGGCTTCGCTGGGCGTGATTGGCAAGCAGGTCCATGACGCTCGCCTAGTTGCCGTCTGCCACGTCCACGCCGTGACGCACCTGCTGACGTTCAATGTTTCCCATTTCGTTCGTATGGCCGGATTCGGAGCCGGTATTGTGGTGGTCGATCCCGCAAGTGTTTAAGGCTCTCGGTCAGATGCGCACAAAGATGCCGCGCCGGTACATCCACAGACAAATCAACCACAACACAAGTAGCACTGCCGCCGACTGTGTAATCGGCCCGAACGTGTTGTTCAACCACAGCGGATCGACGGCCACATTCCACCACGCCAACACCGGCTTGACGAGATGCGTCAGACTCGGCAGAGCGAACGGTCCCAAGTGGATTTGCAGACTCGAACGTATCCAACCTTTCATCAGCTGGGCCATGCAGTACATGGCGATGGAATTCATACCGACTACGACCAGGGCGAACGCCCAGCGCCGCCAACCTTGAATGTCGATCAGCCAAAAGAAACCGGCCAGCATCAGAAACGTCCAGCCGGCGCTGTACAGCACCCACGACGGCGTCCAGATGCGTTTGACGATCGGGCAAACGAACTGTCCGGCCAGCCAGCCCAGCGCCAGGCACAGCGCCGCTGCCGTCAACAGCCAGCCGAGCTTGCGCCACTTGTTCTTCGGCGTCCGCAGCATCTCGCCGGCCATCAAGCCGAGGATCATCGTGCCCAGCGACGGCACGAAGTTGAGCGTTTGATAGCCGCCCTCGTTGAAGACGAATGGCTTGGTGCGCGGGAAGAGGTTGAGGAACCAGACATCGAAGGCCGCCGCCGCGTTGGTGTTCTTGTCCCAATGGGCGAACCAGCCCGGCAATCCTCGCCAACCGTCCGGCCAGCCGACGGAACGATAATTGAATCCGGAAGCCGGCAGCGGCCAGAGGAAGAACAGCAACCAGTAGCCGATAAGAATGCCGGCCAGCGCCATCAGTTGCACGCGCATGCTCCGGCCCAGCAACAGATACAGAAAGGCATAGCCGAGGCCGATCTGCGCCAGAACATTCGTGAACACGAAATCCGTTCGCCTGCTCCAGTTGGACGTGAGAAAGATGGCCAACAACACCAAAAAGACGGCGCGAAAGAGGACGTGAGCAACAATCTTCCGCTCGGAATCGCCCTTGGCTCGGCGGCTGGCGATCGAGTAGGGCATGGCCACGCCGACCATGAACATGAACGACGGCTGAATGAGATCCCACAGCGAGCAACCGACCCACGGTACGTGATCGGTGTTGAAGGCGAGGAAGCGCCAGCCGGGGTCGTCCGGGAAGTGCTGGGCCACGGCCGGCAGAGCCAATCCGCCGGAAGCCATGAACAGCATGATGGCGCCGCGATAAGCGTCCAGCGACACCAGCCGGGCCGGCTTCTCACGCGGGATCGGAGCGGCCGTGGCCGTATCGCGCTCTCGTGGACGTTCGGCGTTTTCCAGCGGCGGCGAAGAGGTCAGAAGCGAAGTCATGGCGGGTTTCCTCATCAGCGGGCCATAGTTCGCCGTTTAGCCGCGACCCGAAGGGGAGCGCGGTCGCGCTCCCCTTCGGGTCGCGGCCAAACGGGATGATCTAAGAAAATCAGTTCGCCGAGAGGTTGTCAATCGTGTTTGCGTCGCGGAGTGGATTGCGGAGAAGGGCGGAGGGGAGGGAAGAACAGGGTTGAGGGGGCCATCCCGGCCCCCTCGGGGCTTCTTTGCTCCGGGGTTAGGGCGTTACATTATTGGGCAGCCACGCCTTGGGCGGGAACCTTCAGCTCGACCTGGCTGGTCTCGCCGGGGCGCACCGTCACTTTGGCAGTCGCTACTTGGACCTTGCCATCACGGATAACCTGGGCCTTAAGGGTGTACTCGTATTCCTTGCCTTGCTCCAAAGCAGGCGAAATGAACACGCGACTGGCCGACGTGGAGCTGGTCTCCTCGTCGTCGATGGTCAGGATGGCGTCTTCGGGCAGGGTAACGAGCAGGGTCGCCTCGTTTTCAGCGGCCTGAGCGACGGCTGCGCCGCCGCCGCCGATGGTACAAACACCGCCGACACAGGCTCCGCCGCCCATGACATAGCCGCCGCCGCCACAGCTGGAGCAGCCGCCCATCATCATGCCGCCGTAGCCCATGCCGCAGCCGCCCATGCCGCAGCCGCCCATCATCATGCCGCAGCCGCCCATGCCGCAGCCGCCCATCGTGTAGCCGCCTCCGCAGCCACCGCAGCCGCCGCCACCGCAGCCGCCACGCCCTCCCCGCCGGGCGGAAGCCAGCTGGCTCGAAGCCAGCATCAGCGTGGCCGCCACCGCTACCATCAGCAGGAACTTCTTCATCTCTTGGTCCTTCCTCAAAAGGTGTGAAGAAAAGGCACCGCTCGTTCACCTTGAGCGAGCGGAGCGACCCCTGGTCATACAATTTAACCAGGTTGTCCAAACTTCCGAACTAACCTATCTATCGAGTTAACGACTGTCAACCCTGGGAGATTAAATAAGACAGGAAAATTTTTCCGTTGGGGAAAGTGAAGTAAGAGAGAGAAAGAAGTCTCGGGACGCAAGGAAGGTAAGTTGTCGAGGAGGATAGGATAGGAAAGAAGCGAGGAGAAGGCAAGAGCAAACGCTCTCTTCGCACATAGCCCCGGTAAGCTGGGGGCTATGTGCGAAGGGCGGTGTCAATCGCCGCCGCCGGAAGGACCGACAAATCGGATGACGCAATCGCGGGCATGCTGGCGGTGAGCCTGACGGATACGGCAGGCTTCCTCGTAACTGGAGCAGGTGACCACCGGCCATTCGCAGTCTTCGGGTGCATCGTGAGCGTCGCGCCGGCTGCGGACGTACACCACAAAACGGTCGTCGTGCGCTTCTTCCATGGAGGCGATCCTCCTACCAGTGGGTGAGGACAAAGGATTCCGTCCGGGGTTTCAGAAAGGAGAGAGCGAAGCCAATCCCGGACCAAGAATGGAGTTTAACAGGGATGGACCGGATAGCAAGAGCATTTTGGACCGTCCGCGGAAAAAGGAGGGCTTCGCCCTGCCGACCAGAATATTGCGGTATCAGCGCGAAAACAGCGGCGTGAGGGGCCTGCCCTCCGCCAAGCGGAACGGCCGTCCAGTCTGATCGAACACCTCCGCGTCGGGATCGATGCCGAAACGCCAGAAGATTGTCGCCGCCAGGTCGCCGGGCGTCACCGCATCGGCGGCCGGGTACGCACCGATGCGGTCGCTGCTGCCGTACACGCTTCCGCCGCGCACGCCGCCGCCAGCCAGCACCGCCGTATAGCAATCGGGCCAATGATCGCGGCCGCCCGAACCGTTCACCTTCGGCGTGCGGCCGAACTCCCCCAGCGCCACCACCAGCGTCGATTCAAGCAAACCGCGCGTCTCCAGATCTTCGACCAGCGCCGACAGCGCCTGATCGCTGGGCGGGATGAGCTGGCGGTGCCGTGCGAACAGTTTTTCGTGGCTGTCCCAGTTGGCGTCTTGGCCGTTGGTCTGGCCGTCGTAAGCCGCGACAAAGCGAACGCCGCCCTCCACCAGACGGCGGGCCAGCAGCAGGCTCTGGCCGAGGCGGTGCCGGCCGTAGCGCTCGCGCAGCCGTGCCGGCTCCTTCGACAAGTCGAACAGACGGCGTACCTCGGACGAGGCCAGCAACCGCAGGGCGCGATCTCGGTAGACACCGGCACGGGCGGCGGGACCGGGTAAGGAAGCACGATCCAGACGGTGCAGCAAGGCGGCGCGCTCGCCCAGAGCGCCGGCCCCATCGAGGGTGGCGACGCGGAAGTCGGAAGCGCTGGGATCGCCGTCCACCTGGAAGCGGTCGTAGGCGCCGCCGAGGAGGCCGGGCGTCTGACCCGGCAACTGCACCACGTTGTACAGGGTGTAGGGCAGAGCGACGTAGGATAGGACGCCGGCGCGGGCGCCGAGGGCGTAGCTGACGGCCGAGCCGAGCGTCGGCAGGCCGCGCGGGTCGTCGGCGAGCAATTCCTGGTCGCCGCCCGCGGGAGTGCGGCCGGTCAGCGTCTCGGCGGCCGCCGAGTTGTGGTTGCGCATTGGATGGTGCAAGGCGCGCACGAGGGCCAGCCGGTTCAGCAGGCCGGCGGTGCGCGGCAGATGTTCGCAGACGCGGACGCCGGGCACTGCCGTAGCGATGCTGCGATATTCCCCGCGTACCTCGACGGGCGCATTCGGCTTTGGGTCGAAGGTGTCGAGGTGACTGGGACCGCCGTAATAGAAAATCAGAATACAGGAACGAATGCTGCCCCGCTCCGCCACGGGTCGGGCCGCGATGGCCGCATGAGATGGTAACTCCAGACCGAGTCCGGTGACTGCGGCCGTTGCAAGGAATCGTCGCCGGTCCTGCGCGTGCTGATGGGGCATGGTTCCCTCCGCGGTCGGTCGTGTTGCGGGGCAGGTTCAAGGATAGCCTTCGCAGCCGCCCGCCGCAACTCCCTCGGAGGGGGATAGCCGGTTTGAGACATCCAATGGAGCGCCGGACCTACGACACATTGCGATGTGGTTTGGGTCGGGACTTGACGCCCGGTTTGCGCATGGGCCTTCTTGCACTTCACTTTCTCTATCACCGCCACGCTTGAGGTTGCCGGTGCTGCGGCTTCGACCGGCGGCATCCAGGTCGGTCGATACTGCTCCATATAGCCGAGGATGTCCAATTCCTCATCGAGGTTGCTGTAGCCGCACGCCTTCAGCTCCGCGATGGCTTGGGCATTGCTCCAGTGTTCAAACTCCATGCGATAAATGGCACAGTACGAACCCGCGCGATGGATGCCGGCGAAGCAATGGACCAGCACCGGATGATTGCGCGGATCGCCCATGATGTCGCGAAAGCGCCGCACACCCGCTTCGACCGGCATCGAGCCGCCTTCGTCGCCCCAACGGCTGGGCAGGATGCGCACAAAACGGATCTCCTGGCTCTTGCAGAAATCCTCTTCCCCCCTATCTTGCGCCGCTTCGCCGTCGCGCAGACTGATGACCGTTTGGATGTGATAATCGTTGATGATGCGCTGCAACCCTTCGCGCGTCATTTGGCCGCTGCGATAGAGAACGCCCGGCCGAACCACACGAAAGTTGCGCGTCTGCGCTTGTTGACGCACCGCCAACACGATCGGCGCGATGATGAGGACGACGACGGTTAGGCTGCCTGCGGCAACCTGGAGAATGCGCGACATGAGAACGCCTCCCTTGCATGCCGGCCCGCGGTGAACGGACGTTCGCCGACCACCGCATGAGGCGACGATCTTAGCGACAGAGCCGCCGCAAAAAAAGGCGGTTTCTTTCTTCCCTTGCTTGCGCCGCGGGCTGGCCTCCGGGCTTGGGCCATGCTACGATACTATTCGGCGTTCATTCGCTCCCGCCTTTTGCCAGAGACCCGCCATGTTGAACCTCTCTCCTACCCGCATGTGGACGTGTGAAGGCATTGATCGGCGTGCATTTCTCAAAGTCGGCGCGCTGACCGGCTTGGGATTGTCGCTGCCGGCGCTGTTCGCCGGCAAACAGGCCCAGGCGCGGTCCAGCCGTAAAGCGGCCGATGTCAACTGCATTCTTATTTGGACGCGCGGCGGCACGAGCCATCACGATACCTTCGACCCCAAGCCGGACGCGCCCACCAGTGTACGCGGCGAGTTCGGCGTCATCGATACCGCGGTGCCCGGCGTCAAGTTCACCGAAATCCTTCCGGGCATGGCCCGCGAGTTGAAACGCTACGCTCTCTTACGCAGTTGGAACCCCAAAAACGGCGGACACGGCATCGCCGATCAGTATTGCCTGTCCGGCCATCCTTTCAATCCGGCGCTCATCTATCCGTGTTACGGCGCCATTGTCAGCCAGCACCAGGGTTTCAAAACGCGCCTGCCGCCGCACATTCAACTCGGCGATCAGGTCGATCGTACCAACGGCGGCGGCACGGCCGGCTATCTCGGACAAGAACACAATCCGTTCGAGATCCTGTCCGATCCGAACGTCGAGCAGTTCAACGTCCGCGACATCACGCCGCCTCAGGGTGTGGACATGGGCCGGCTGTCGCGCCGACGCCGTATGCTGCACACCATCGACGCCTTGCAGCGCTCCGCCGAAGCGCAGCCGGCGGCATTCGCGGCGCTGGATCAGCATTACCAAGCCGCCTTGAACCTCATCACGGCGCCGGAAACCAAACGCGCCTTCGAGATCGGCAAGGAAGATCCTCGGCTGCGCGACCGCTATGGCCGCACGCGCTTCGGACAGAGTTGTTTGCTGGCTCGGCGTCTCATCGAGGCGGGCGTGCGCTTCGTGACCGTCTCGGACGGCGGCTGGGACACGCATCAGAACAACTTTAGCGCCCTCAAGAAAAACCTTGTTCCGCACATCGATCAGGGCTTGCCGCAACTGCTGGCGGATCTCCAAGAGCGCGGCTTGCTGGCGACGACGCTGGTGGTCTGGCTGACCGATTTCGGCCGGACGCCGAAGATCAACTCGGCGAGCGGCCGCGATCACTGGGCGACAGCGGGTTTCGCCATCTTGGCCGGCGCCGGCATCCCTGGCGGCGCCGTACTCGGCCGCACCGACGAGGAAGGCGGCCGGCCGACGCACAACGAATACTTCACCGAAGACATCGCCGCCACTATTTACACCAAGCTCGGCATTCCTCTCGACTTGGCCACGCAGACGGCCGACGGCCGGCCCATTCGCCTGAATGAAGGGCGGCCCATCCGCGAATGGCTCTAAAAAGAGCTAACCACAGAGTCACAGAGAACACAGAGCTTTGTTGCCGAACCAGTTTTGCAACAACTAGCCCTCTTGTTGCAAAACCGCATTCCGATTGCTAAGAAGCCGTCCAGCCAAGCCAAGAAGAATTTGAAACACTGCTGCCCTTCCCCAAGCGTCGCGGCGGTGTGGGCCGACAGCGTCACAGAGTGATGGTATGCAATGTTTGCTCATGCTCCCTCTATGCGGCGAAACTCATTGGCCCGTCGGATGAGCCGTTGGCTGGGCCATTGGTTACGGTCTGGCGGCAGATAGATTCTTCCCAAGGACTCCGTGAAGCTATCAATTCCTTCTGCAAGATTCTCGGCCCGGAGTGCAGTCACCTTCGCGGGGTTGATCCGCATGTGGAAAGACTCGTCGAGATAGATCAGGCCGCTGTCGAAAGCCCGGTGGTACGTTGGAGCCAGTGCTATTCCATTGCGCACATGATCGACACTGCCGGGCGCTCCCACAGGAAGTATATGCGCAGCATCTACAAGCCGAAGCTGCACCCTCGTCACGGAACAGCGGGCACCGTAAGCGTGAAGAACCTGGTGCCGAAAATTTGCTGCCCTTGCGAGGCGTCGGATTTCCTGAACGATCGCGCGGCGGGGCTGAGCCAGGCGCTCCAACTCTTCGTCAAGGCGGGAAGAGTCAGCCTCCGGCAGTCTGGGTAAGGCAGCGGCTTGCTCCAGCAGCTGGAAAACCCGGGCTTCCGCGCCTTCTCGGTGCAATCGCTGGACGGTGCGAACATAACCCATGAACTGATCGGGACGAATGCCAATCGCGATCTCGTCATTCGTCTTGCGGTCAAACGCGATTCCGTCCTGCTGGGCTTGTCGAACCGCCGTGATGTCGATCTGGACTGAAGGAGAGCCTTCGGTGAAAGTCCGGTGCCTACTGAGGTCGAATCCTGCCAACATGCGGAGATTTGGGTCGTAGCCGATCAGCACGGTTGTGCCGGCTGGATTGAGTTCGAGTGGAGACGTGACTCCGGTCATCTGGATGCGATACTCATTCCGAAGCTGCGGTCGTCCTCCGGGGGTTAGCGTCCAGGCATAGGCCCATAGCATGAAAGACTCGCCTGATGGGCAGGTGATGGCAAAGCGCCGGGGATGCCTTCGCACGGCCGAAAGCAATACTGCGGAACAGCCGGACTCCTCTATAGCGTCGAGGATAGCGTTGACAAGCTCTTGCGGCTGGACAGCGGGCATGGTACGTACCGCCTTGTTGCGTGGTAAAGAGCCTGCACGATATACCCGCCAAACGCACCTTGCAACAGGCTCTTGGTCATCTCATGCGCGTGCCTGGATAGGATGCTTGGGTTTAGCTGGTTCCGGCAAAGCCTGGTTAGCTTTCCTTGCCTCGCGTTCCTGAAGCTGCTCAGCGATGGCACGGCCTAGATGATAGGCCAGAAGCGGCGGCACGGCGTTGCCTACCTGCCGCCATTGATGCTCCAGGCGGCCGGAAAGCTGCCATTCATCCGGAAACGTCTGAAGTCGCTTCACCTCCTCGATGCGAAGAATGCGGTTCCGCCAATGGAACGGCCCCATGTTGTTCGAGCGGCGAGCCTGGATAGTCCATGAGGGAAGTGCTGGACTCAGCTTGAGCAGAAAAGACCAGTATCGGGAACGCCACTTAAAGAGCGGCGAAGGGTGGCCACGCTCCTTGGTGAAAAATAGGTAGTTGTCGCCAGGCGGTATCTTCACCAAGAGATCGTGGTACTGGCCGCCAGCGAAGTGGCCGGTATCGTCCGCGTTTTCCTCCGTATCCAGGTCGCCAATAACCTCGCCCGCGGTACGCCAGCGGGGCATGTCTCCCTTGCCGCTGAAGAGATCCCGGGCGTCCCCTTGAACATGCGTTGGCGTCGGAAAACGGAATACGCCACATTGCATCCCGACCATGAAGAATCGCTCGCGGATTTGGGGAACGCCGTAGTTCGCGGCATTGATGACTTTCCAGGTGCAGTGATACCCCAAGTCCCCGGCAGTTTTCTCGATAAGGTCGAGCGCCTCGCGGTGAACCTTGTAGGCCATGCCGGCGACATTTTCGAGGAGGAAAGCCTCGGGCCTAAGCTCCCTAAGCAGCCTGAGATAGCCCTCAAGAGTCTCCTGCCCTACCTTGTCCTCTAGAGCGCGCGGCTTCGTCTTGCGATAGAAGCGCGATTTTGAGTAAGGCGGACAGGGTGGCCCACCGGCGAGAAGGTCAACTCCTCTGGCACTCTCACCGCGCGTCAGTGCGTCGATGAGACCCTTGTCCAGGTCGGTCACTGAGCCAACATAAAAGGCCGTGCGGGGACAGTTTGCCGAGTAGCTGGCGGCACAAACCGGGTTGTTGTCGGACGCGAGAATGAGTTTAAATCCGGCCTGAGTTAAGCCAAGGTCAAGCCCTCCGCAGCCCGAGAAAAGGCTTACGCATCGCATGGGGCTGCCACCTTCTTTCCTGACCTCGATTTGGGCTGCCCGTGCGCGAGTGCGGCGAGGAGAGGCTCGATCATTCTCTGTGCCATGAGAGGCGGGACTGCATTGCCGATTTGTCGAACGCGGTCACGGCGCGTGCCGGCAAAAACATAGCCATCTGGGAAGCTTTGTAGGGCTGCCAACTCAACTGTCCGCAGGCGCCGGGATTTCCAATGAAACGGACCAACCCACGGGCCGGGGTTTGCAGGCACGGTCCATGACGGCAGATTAGGACTCAGCTTGAGCAGGAAATGCCAAAAGCGGGTTTCCGCTTCAAACACCGGTTTTGGATGGCCTGCCCAAGCTGTGAGAGCCTTGTAATTTTGACCAGCTGGAATCTCCCGAAGCTGATCAGCCCAGCGGCCTTTAACCACTTCTTCCGGCTCAGCGTACTTTGGATGCTGGTAACGGCTGAGGGCTTGACCGGCAGTGACTGACGGCAGAGTGTAAAGATTTTTTTCTGGTGATTCAGAGTGCGTAGGCGCGGGGGGTGTGGGCCTGCCTCGCCGCAACCCAAGCAGCACGATCCGATGACGGCGTTGCGGCACGCCGTATTCTACCGCGTTGACTTTCAGCAGCAGAACCTCGTATTTCGCCGACTGTGCGGCTTCGACTAAAGCTTCTAGGATGGTTCGGCTGCGCGGATGGGAGATGCTGGGGACGTTCTCAAAGAGAAAACCATCTGCCCGCGCCTCTAGAACGAGCCTCCAGAACTCCTGAACCAAGGTGCGGCGGACATCGGGGCGAGCCTCGGTGATAGGGGTGGGCCGCAGGGCAGTCTCGCCTCTAGCGCGTGCGCGACGATACCGCGAGTCATCGCCTGGGTCTGTCCAGTAGGATGCCTTCGAGAATGGCTGGCAAGGCGGCCCGCCGATCACGATGCAGGGATCATGCCTAGAAAGCCTGGCCAGCCTGCGAAGCTCCCGGCCGTTGAGGCTTGCCACGTCTGCTTCCAGGATCATGCCGGGATGAAAATCAGAGTTTTGGCGGAGCGTCTGGCAGACAATGGGATCGTTGTCTACGCAGAGCCGAACATCGGCCCCAGCCCGTGCAGCGCCGACCTCCAGCCCGCCAGCTCCCGAAAATAACCCGATGATTGGCACGCCGCTTGCCATGCCCCCTCCCTCTTTTGTTGACGTTGAACCCATCATCCACGAATTCCCTGGGGGGAGTCAAGCAAGAAAGTGTACAGCTTGGTGTCTGCATCAGAACCTCATGCCGGTCCAGATAAGACCGCCCCGCCAAATTCTACCGTTTGGTGCCTACCCCGCCATCGCCTGAGGGGGTTTAAGGACGAGAACCGCCTTGCCACGGGGTGGATAAATCCACAAATCATTTCGCCCCCTTAGTTTGCAGCAATACATAAGCTCGGCACAATCGGGGCAGACTTCCCAACTTTCGGGGTGCGGTCGCTGCTGACCTTGCGGATGCGGTGCAACTGCTCACCCTCTCCCTGAGAAATTAGCTAATGGAGAGTTTACATGACTTTGTTGCCGAACAAGTTCGCAACAGCGGTTTTGCAACAACCGCGCCGGTTTTGCAACAGGCGGAAGTTTGGCAACAAAGCCGAGAACATAGAGAAAAGCACAGAAAAGATTCAAAAAATGAAAGCATCTTCGTGGTTTTCTTTCTCTTTTTGTTTTTCTTCTGTGTTTCTCTCTATGTTCTCTGTGACTCTGTGGTTAGTTCCTCTGCGATCCTTGAACCACTGAATGACGTAATAGAAAATCGGCGTCAGGAAAATGCCGAACAGCGTGACGCCGAGCATGCCGGCGAACACCGCCGTACCCAGCGTCCGCCGCATCTCCGCCCCGGCCCCTCCGACACCATCAACGGCACCACGCCGAGGATGAAGGCGAACGAAGTCATAATGATCGGCCGCAGACGCAGTTGACAGGCGGCCAGCGTCGCCTCTTTGCGCGGGACGCCGGCCTCGCGCTGCGCCTTGGCAAATTCTACAATTAAGATCGCATTTTTGCAGGCCAGACCAACCAGCACCAAAAAGCCGATCTGGGTGAAAATGTTCACGTCCATCTTCGCCGCGACGACGCCGGCAATGGCGCACAACAGACACATGGGCACAACCAAAATAACGGCCAACGGCAGCGACCAGCTTTCGTACTGCGCCGCCAACACCAAAAACACCAACACCACCGCCAACACAAACACCCACATGGCCGTATCGCCGGTTTGCAGTTGTAACAGAGCCAACTCGGTCCATTCGGTGCGCATCGACTGCGGCAGCTGCTCCTCGGTCGCTTGTTGCAGATGCTCGATGGCTTGGCCGGAACTGGTGTCCGAGCCGGCGTCGGCGTGGATGGGCGCGGACGGATACATATTGTAACGCATCACCATCACCGGCCCGCTGACGAAGCGCACCGAAGCGAAATCCGACAGCGGCACCATCTCGTTCTGATTGTTGCGTACCTTCAATTGCTTGATGTCCTCGACCGTCTGCCGATAGGTGTAAGCGGCCTGCACGTTGACCTGCCAAGTACGGCCGAAACGGTTGAAATCGTTGATGTAGTACGGCCCAATCGTCGATTCCAATTGCGTGCGGATGTCGTCGATGGAAACGCCGCGATCCTTGGCCTGCGTGCGATCGATGATTAGCTCCAGCCACGGCGTATCGGCGCGGAAGCTGGTGAAAACCCCCTGCAAGTGCGGATCGGCCTCGCCGGTCGCCACGACCCGATCGGCGGTTCTTTGCAGCCCAGGCAAACCGTTGTCGCCGGTGTCTTGCACGATGATCTTGAAACCGCCCGCCGTGCCCAAACCTTCCACCGGCGGCGCGCCGAAGATGTTGACGATCGCTTCGGGGATTTCCTCCGCCAATCGTTCCTGGAGCGTCGCGGCGATGGCGTCGCCGGACAGTTCCGGCCGCGTGCGATTGTCGAAGTCGTCGAGCATCAGATAAAGAGCGCCGAAGTTCGAGGCGTTGGCGCCCAGCAAGATCGATTGGCCGGAGATGGCGACGGTGTGTTTGACGCCCTCCGTTTTCAGCGCGATCTCCTCGATGTGCTGCACGATGTCGCGGGTGCGCGTCACCGAAGCGGCGTCGGGCAGCTGCACGTTGACCAGCAAATAGCCCTTGTCCTGCTGCGGAATGAAGCCGGTCGGCGTCTGCGTGAAACCCCACCACGTCAGCCCCAACAGTCCGCCGTAAACCAGCAACATCAGCAAACTGACGCGCAGCAGTCCCGACACGATGCGCGTGTACGCCGTGGTCGAGAAATCGAAAGCGCGATTGAACTGATGGAACGACCAACCGAGCAGATAATTCAGCGGTCTGCCGAGGATCAAGCCGACGACTAATCCGACGAGTCCGCCGGCCAGGGTCGGACCCCATGAGCGCAGCGAATCGAGAATTGCCGCCGATGCTTGGAGGTGTAGAGCGTCCACCGCTTGGACGGCGAGATGATGGCTGACGAGCTTGTGAGCCAGCCATGCTCCCAGCGGCACGAAGGCGAACCACGGCAGCGCCTCGAAGTGGCCCTTGACGCGCCGCTTGAGCAACAGTGCCGACAACGCCGGGCTGAGGGTCAGCGAGTTGAACGCCGAGATGACGGTCGAGACGGCGATGGTCAAGGCGAATTGGCGGAAGAATTGGCCGATGATGCCGGTGATGAACGTGCAGGGCACGAACACCGCCGCCAACACCAAACCAATGGCGATGACCGGGCCGGACACCAACTCCATCGCCTTGATCGTCGCTTCCTTCGGCGCTAGGCCGTGTTCGATGTGATGCTCGACGGCTTCGACGACAACGATGGCGTCATCGACGACGATGCCGATGGCCAACACCAAACCGAACAGCGTCAGATTGTTGAGGCTGAAGCCCATGACGGCCATGACGGCGAAGGTGCCGATGACGGCCACCGGCACGGCGATGAGCGGAATCAGCGCCGAACGCCAATTCTGCAAAAACAGCAACACCACCACGGCCACCAACACCACCGCGTCAAACAGCGTCTCGCCGACTTCGGAGATCGACTCCTTGATGAACGGCGTCGTGTCGTAAACGATGTCGTACTCGATACCGGGCGGAAACTGTCGCCTTAGCTGCTTCATGCGGTCCTTGACGCGCTGAGCCACGTCGAGCGCGTTGGAGCCGGGTAACTGATAGACCGAAAGAGCCACCGATGGTTGACCATCCAGCGTGCAGGACTGATCGTAGGATTGCGCACCCAGTTCGATGTTGGCCACGTCCTTGAGATAGACGAGCGATTGCGCGCTGTTCTTGACGACGATGCGCTCGAACTGTTCGGTGTTCTCCAGCCGCCCGAGCGTGGTGATGATGTACTGCGACACTTGGCCGCTGGGCGTCGGCGGTTGGCCGATCTGTCCGGCGGCGACCTGAATGTTCTGCGCCTGCACCGCCAAGATCACGTCCTGAGCGTTGAGGTTGTACGTCGCCAACTTCTGCGGATCGAGCCAGATACGCATGCTGTAATCGCGCTGGCCGAGATAGGTGATGTCGCCGACGCCGGGCAGACGCGACAACTCATCGCGGATCTGAATAGTGGCATAATTGCTCAGTTCCAGGCTCTCGCGGCTGCCGTCCTTGGAAAACAGGTTGACGATCATCAGGACGTTGGACGATTTCTTTTTGACGGAGATGCCGCGGCGTTTGACGAGATCGGGCAGAATCGGCTCGGCCAGCGATTCGCGGTTCTGCACCAGCACTTGCGAGATGTTCAGATCGGTGCCCGGCTCGAAGGTGACGGTGAGCGTGTATTTGCCGTCGTTGGTGCATTGCGACGACATATACATCATGTTTTCGACGCCGTTGACCTGTTGCTCGATGGGTGCGGCCACGGTGTCGGCGACGACTTGGGCGTTGGCGCCGGGGTAGTAGGCGGACACTTCGACGGTCGGCGGCGCGATCTCCGGGTATTGGGCGATCGGCAGCGTGAACAGGGCGATGGTGCCGGCCAAGACAATGACGATGGACAGCACCGAAGCGAAGATGGGACGATTTATAAAGAAGCGTGAAAACACGTTGATGCCTCAATTGGAGCTACCCGACCTCTTGTTTAGCCGCGACCCGAAGGGGAGCGCGTTGGCTCTGCGCTCCCCTTCGGGTCGCGGCTAAACGCGGCCACGCCGTTGCCATTGACCGTCGCTGTTTCTTCCACCATGACGATTTGTTTCCGCGGCTTCGCCGTGGTCCAGGCCGCCGCGTCATCCGCGACAATGCTCCCAACAGCCACGGAATGCCCAGCGTGCCGATGCCGACCAGATACACCAAAACCTTGCCGAACATACGCATGCGCGCCGCGGCGAACAGCGGCGTCTCGGCGAACCCTTCAATCACGTAGAAGAACACCGGCGTCAGAAAGATACCGAACAGCGTCACGCCGAGCATACCGCTGAACACGGCGACGCCCAGCGTCTTACGCATCTCGGCGCCGGCGCCCACACCGACGAGCAGCGGCACCACACCGAGGATGAAGGCGAACGAGGTCATCAAGATCGGCCGCAAACGCAGCCGGCACGCTTCCAAGGTGGCATCGTAGCGCGACAGGCCGCCCTCTTCGTGTTTGTGCTTGGCAAATTCGACAATAAGGATCGCATTCTTGCTGGCTAGACCCACCAGCACCACAAAACCGATCTGCGTGAAAATGTTGATGTCGCCGCCCGTCGCCGCTACGCCGGTCAGCGAGCCGAGAATGCACATGGGAACCACGAGAATGACGGCCAGCGGCAGCGCCCAGCTCTCGTACTGCGCCGCCAACACCAAAAACACGAACGCCACCGCCAACGGGAAAATCAGATTGTTCCAGATGTTCTTGGAGGCGCGGATCTGCATGTAATTGATCTCGGTCCACTCGAAGGCCATGCCCGGCGGCAACACTTCATGGCACAGCCGTTCCATCTCTTCGATGCCTTCGCCGCTGGAGACGCCGGGCTTGGTGGCGCCGAGGATGGCGGCGGCGTGATACATATTGTACCGGCCAATGTTGATCGGCCCGCCGATTTCGTTGACCTTGACCAGCGATCCCAGCGGAACCATCTCGCCGTTGGCGTTACGCACTTGCAGCAGCCGGACCTTGCTCAAATCGTTGCGGTAATCGCCCTTGGCTTGCACGATCACCTGAAACGTGCGGCTGAAGAGGTTGAAATCGTTGACGTAGCGCGAACCGAGATAAATTTGCAGCGTCGTGAAAACGTCGATGGGATTGACTCCCATCGCTTGGCACTTGTCGCGTTCGATGTCCATGAACAGCTGCGGCACGTTGGCCCGGAAGATGCTGTACAGGTTCTCGACTTTATCGCTTTGGCGCGAGCGCTCGATGAGACGATCGATCGACTTTTGCAATTCGACCAGGCCGAGATTGCCGCGATCCTCGATGATGATTTTGAAGCCGCTGGCCGAGCCGAGACCGGAAACCGGCGGCGGCGTGAAGATCGACACCTTGGCTTCGGGGATTTCCTTTTCGAGCAGATTGCGCACGCGGTTGGTGATGGCCGTGGCCGTCATCGACGGGTCGCGGCGTTCGTCGAAGGGAGCGAAGGCGACGAAGAATTGGCCGAAGTTGGAGCCGTTGGCGTTGAGGGTGAACGATTGGCCGGCGATTTCGGTGACGTGGACGATGCCGCCCAGAGGCTGCACGCACTGCTGAATTCGATCGACGGCTTTTTGCGTGCGCTCCAGCGAGGCGGCATCGGGCAGCTGCACGGCGATGTAAAAACGCCCTTGATCTTGATTGGGAATGTAGCCGGCCGGCAACTGCTCGAAGCCCCACAAGGTATTGAGCAAAAAGCCGCCATAGGCCAGCAACACCACGGCGGTTCCCGCCAGGCTGACGCCCTCGACCAACCGGGCATAAGTGCCGGCCACACGCCGCAGCAGGCGGTGCAGCAGCAATGCCAGCAAGCCGGCCGCCGCCGCCCCGGCCACCATCCGCAACTCGCAAGGAACCCACGAGCGATCAATGAGGAATTGCCGCACCTCCTCCGCCCCGCCGTTTAGCCGCGACCCGAAGGGGAGCGCGTGTTGCAGCCACGGACAAAGCATCGGCAACAACCAGCCCGCCGCGCCGCCGGCGCCGGCCAGGACGATCACCGGCAGCGGCGCATGGCCGACCAGAGAGGCGCCGACCAGACGAGTGTAGGTAGTCGTGGTCCGCCGGAAGCCCCAATTGAACAGCCGAAAGAACCAGCCCAACAACAAATCGAAAATACGACTAATAATATCTTTTTTGGCGCCGCGCGGCGGCAGCAAGATCGCCGCCAGCGCCGGACTCAACGTCAGCGAGTTGAACGCCGAGATCACGGTCGAGACGGCGATGGTTAGGGCGAACTGGCGGAAGAATTGGCCGGTGATGCCGCTGATGAAGGCGCACGGCACGAACACCGCGCACAGCACCAGGGCCACGGCGACGACCGGCCCGGATACTTCATCCATCGCTTTGTGAGCCGCTCTTCGCGGACTCATGCCCTCTTCAATGTGCCGTTCCACCGCTTCGACGACGACGATGGCGTCATCGACGACGATGCCGATGGCCAACACCAAACCGAACAGCGTCAGGTTATTCAAGCTGAAGTCGATGGCGGCCATGACGGCGAAGGTGCCGATGACGGCCACCGGAACCGCCACCAAGGGAATCAACGCCGACCGCCAATTTTGCAGGAAAATCAGCACCACGGCGGCGACCAGGGCGATGGCCTCGATGAGCGTGCGCACCACTTCCCGGATCGATTCCTTGATGAACGGCGTCATGTCCAACGACACGACGTAATCGACATCTTCGGGAAAGTATTTCTTGAGTTGCTCCATCTTGGCGATGATGCGATCGGCGACGGTGATGGCGTTGGCTTCCGGCAGCGCCCAGATGGCGACGCTGCCGTTGGGCCGGCCGTTGACCTTGCTGGTCGTGTCCATGATTTTCGGACCCAGCGCGGCATGGCCGACATCCTTGAGGCGAACCTTACGGCCCTCGTGATCGCTACGGAGAACGATCTCCTCGAACTCTTTGGGATCGGTCAGTCGGCCGAGCGTGGTGATGGTGAACTCGAACGGTTTGCCTTGGGCGGTCGGCTGTTGGGCGAGATGGCCGGCCGCCACCTGCCGGTTCTGTTCGCGGATGGCGTCGGCCACGTCGTTGGCCGTCATGTTCAGCGACGCCAACTTTTCCGGATCGACCCACAGCCGCATGCTGTAATCTTGTTGGCCGAAGATGTTCACGTCGCCGACGCCCGGCACCCGCTTCAATTCATCGGCGATTTTGATGGACGCATAATTACTCAGGTATAGCTGATCGTAGCGGCCGTTCGGCGAATAAATGGCGATGACTTGCAGAATGTCGGGATTGCGTTTGCGCGTGGTGACGCCGGTTTGTTTGACCACGTCGGGCAACAGCGGCAGAGCCAGGTTGACGCGGTTTTGCACCAGCACTTGGGCGAAATTGATGTGGACGCCGGGCTTGAAGGTGACAGTCAGAGTATACGAGCCGTCGTTGTTGGACTGCGACACCATGTACAGCATGTCTTCGACGCCGTTGACCTGTTGCTCGATGGGCGCGGCCACCGAGTCGGCCACAACCTGAGCGTTAGCGCCGGGATAGGTGCAGGAGACGATGATGCTCGGCGGCGTGATTTGCGGATACTGCGCCACCGGCAAATTGAAGGCCGCCACCGTTCCCGCCAAGGTGATGACGATCGACAGCACCGAAGCGAAAATCGGCCGTTCGATGAAGAAATGCGAGAACATCAACGCTCCTCAGCGACCATCATCGACCACCCGGCAGCTAACGCTGCCGGTTCGCCTTACAGGCCAGCTAGGCGAACCGGCAGCGTTAGCTGCCGGGTAGAACCACCCGTCAATGCCGGCCTTTGCCCTGACGCCGGGGAGAGACGCGGGGCATGTCCTTGAGGCTAGGAGCGGCCGGCTCTTGCTTGGACGAATCGACGGCGGAGCGGTCGTCGGCCAGCGTCCGCGTCAGCGACGATTGCGGCGCCTGCGGCGGTTCGCGCAGCTTGGCCACAACCACCACGCCCGGCCGGACCCGCTGCATGCCGCTAACAATCACCCGCTCGCCCTCCTTCACCCCCTCCTTGATGACGCGCAGACCCTGGATCGACTGACCCAATTGCACCGAGCGATACTCGACCTTGTCCACCTCCTCGCCCTTGTCGTTCTTGGTCTTTGCGACGATGTAGACGTATTTGCGCCCTTGATCGCTCAACAGCGCTTCATCAGGAATCAGCAGCGCCTTGTAGGGGACGCCGAGGGGCAGACGAATGCGCACGAACAGGCCGGACTTGATGACGCCGCTCGGATTGACGAACACGCCGCGCATGCGCACCGTGCCAGTGTTGGCGTTGAGCCGGTTATCGAGGAAATTCACTTTGCCTTTGTGCGCGAAGTCGTCCTCGTTCGCCAGACGCATCAGCACGGGAAAGCTCAGCGCGGAAAACCACGAATTAGAACCCGGCGCGGTGATCGCCGCCAACTCCAGATACGTCCGCTCGTCCACGTCGAAGTAGGCGTACATGGGGTCCACGGAAACCATGGTTGTCAGAATGGTTTGGTCGGCGTTGACGAGATTGCCGGGGTCCACCATGCGGCGGCTGATGCGTCCAACCAAAGGATGTCCTTGGTCGTCGCGGAGCGGCGGAGCGGTGATGCGCGTGAACCCCAGAAAGAGCTTGGCTCGATCGCGGGCCGCTTGCATGGCGCCGACCGTGGCGACAGCTTTATCGCGCAGAGCCACCGTCTGCTCGTAATCCTCCACACCGATGGCGCTGCCGGTAATCAACCGCCGGGCGTGGGCCACGCGCTCGTTCTGCAAGCGGCGCTCCGCTTCCGCTTGCTTGAGATTAGCCTCGGCCTGATCGAGGTCCGCCTTGTACGTGCGCGGATCGATTTGATACAGCAAGTCGCCCTCCTTGACGACATCGCCTTCGACGAACGGCGCTTCCGTCACGTAACCGGACACGCGCGGTCGAATGTCCACGGTTTTCAGAGCTTCCATGCGGCCGGTGAAGTCCTGATAGTCCGTCACGTCATCGGCGACCGGCGTGGTGACGACGACCTCGGCGACCTTATCCATCTTCGGCGGCAGCGGCCGATGACAGCCAGCGGCCCCGACGCAAACCAGCAGAGCGGCGGCGATACCGAAGCCCATGCGCCGACGCCCCGTGCGCGATTTTCGCGGAAAAAAGGCATCGCTCATCGTCGTTCTCCAGCTGCCTGAGAAGAACACCATCGCGGGAAGGATACGAGGCATACCTGCGGTGGGGTGGGACGAGGAAACCACAGCGGACTGACCAGTCAGTTCTATTAGTTAATTCTAAAAGAGACTACAGGCTTGTCAACGGAAAATATATGGAAAATCCGGGTGTAACCAAATTTTCTGGCGATGATTGTGTAGGGTGGGTCGAGCTTGCGAGACCCACCGGGGGTGTGCAGGGTCGTGGTGGGTCTCGCAAGCTCGACCCACCCTACAAAACCGTCCACATCCCCAGAAAATTTGGTTACACCCTCCACGCCCCCTCCTCGTCCTTGCCGTCTTTTTTCTCGCTTTCCCATCAACAGTTGATAAGATGATCCCAGCAATTCCGCCGGGCGCTCGCCCTGCCACGAAACAGGAAGATCGTCTATGCTGGCCATCGAGCAATTCGCCCTTTGTCGCTCCAAGATGTCTCCAGGGAACGTGAGCGGAGCGATGCCGTTCGCTCTGATTCTCCTGATGACGTTGGCCGCGGCGGCGCGGGGACAGCGGATGCCGTTGCCGCCGGTCGAACAAGAAGCGGTCAACACTGCCGTCGATCAAGGCGTGAATTATCTCAAACGAACCCAGCTAAAGAGCGGCACGTGGGCCAAGATCGGCGTGGGCCATCGCATCGGCTACGCGGTTCTGCCCGGCTTGACTCTCTTGGAGTGCGGCCTTCCGCCTAGCGATCCCCTCATTCAGCGGGCGGCGGGCTATCTGCGCGCCAGAGCCGCCAAGCTCGACACCACCTACGAGTTGTCGCTGGGCATCCTCTTTCTGGATCGGCTCGGCGAAGAGAAAGATAAAAAGATCATTCAGACCTTCGCGCTTCGGCTGATCGCCGGCCAGAGTCCGACCGGCGGTTGGGGCTACAAGTGCCCTCTCTTCGGCGAACACGCGCAAATGGAACTGCTGACCGCCCTGCGTCATCTGGATCCGCCGCCCAACGCGATGCCGCTCGTCGCTGGGAGGACGTCCGGCATGCCGGCTATCGCCAGAGAAATGGGAAAGAAAGCGGGAGAAGCTGAGGCCGACCGCGCGCGATGCGGACGGTCGGCCCGTCGAAGGATCGATCGCCAAGTCCGGCAGTTCGCCATTGTCCGGCAGCACGTCCCGCGCCGGCTCCGATCTCGGCGAGTCGCTTTCTCGACAAGAATCGAGTGAGCCGCCTCCTACGAGCGCGCACGGCGTGCTGGACATCGCCCCCCCCGACGACAAGGCGTCCAACGCGAAAAAAAAGGATGCCGAGGCGCGCGGACAAGGCTCCGTCTCCGAAGCCCGGCGCCAAGGACGACAAACCGAAACCGCCGGCCTCCGACAAGCCCTACGTCATCCCCGAACGTCTCCGGAGGTTAACCGTGATTTCGGATCCGGCGCGGCACGTTTTGCAGGATCCGCCGCGGATGGGCAACAATCTATTCACGCCCACGACCGACAACTCGAACACGCAGTTCGCCATCTTGGCCTTGTGGGCGGCGCAGCGCTATGAGGTGCCGATGAATCGCACCTTGAACTTGATCGTCCGCCGTTACCTGACCAGCCAGAACGCCAACGGCAGTTGGAACTATCACTATCATTTCGGCGGCGCGGCCCGACACGAGGGCTTTTCTTCCGCAGGCGCCATGACCTGCGTTGGCCTGATTGGCTTGGCCGTCGGCCACGGACTAGCTCAGCCCGGACCCGCCGGCAAGGTAGTGCAGGATCCACGCATCGTTAACGGATTTATCGCGCTGAGTCAAATGGTCGGCCAACCCGTCGAGCGGCCGCTCGCGCTGCCGATGCAAAACCTGTATTACCTGTGGTCGCTGGAGCGCGTCGCCGTGCTGTACAACCTGCCGACGATTGGCGAGAAGGACTGGTATCGCTGGGGCGCTCAGATGCTGGTCGCCTATCAGCACAAGGAGGGCAACTGGTCGAACGGCCAATATCCCGGCAACAGTCCGCCTTTGGACACTTGCCTGGCTCTGTTGTTCCTCAAGCGCGCCAACCTGGCGAAAGACCTGGCGGCCAAGCTGCCGTTCAAGGCGGCGGATCTCAACGACGGCATCTTGGGCAAGATAACGCGGCAGAAACCATCCGAACCGTCGTCGTCGCCGCCGAAGAAGAGCCTTCCCGTCGAGCCGTCCAAGTCGGTGGAGACGGACGATCTCGCCGCCAAGCCGCCTCCCGTCGTGGAGAGTTCGGCGCCTGCGGAGGAGACATCGAAGAACGAGAGCGGCGGCGGTAAGGCGAAATGGATTGTCCTGTTCGTGGTTCTGTTCGTGATACTCTCCGCCGGGAGTGTGCTTTTCATTGCCCTCGCTCTCAAAAAACGCAGGGAGGAGGAAGGAGGACAGAAGCAGGGCAAGCGAAAGCGTTCGTTTAGCCGCGACCCGAAGGGGAGCGCGTTGGACCACACGCGTCTCCCCTTCGGGTCGCGGCTAAACGGCGGAGCAAAACGCCGTCACCGCTTCGACGAATTCCGCCTCTTTCTCGAACATGGCCAGGTGGCCGCAATTGGGGATAATTTTCATCTCCGATTGCGGTAAATGCTTGCGATATGCTTCGCCGTAGGCCGGCGGCACCAGACGATCGTTCGCCCCCCACAGCAGCAACGTCGGACATTGGATGCGATGCAGCCGCTGCGCCAATTTGGCATCGTAGGGCCGCTCCCACGTCAGCCGAGCCAACACCGTCATCGCCTGAAAGCCGGCCACGCGCCGCTCATCGTCGGGATTGTCGGCGAGGATCATCTTCGCCATGTAACCATCCGGATCGTGGAAGAGCAGCGAACGCAGGCGCTCGATGTTCGCCATGTCGCGGAAGAGATCGGGCAGCGGCTGCTCTTCGACCCACAACCCCGGCGTCGCCGACAGCCACAGACGTTTGACGCGCTCCGGCCAGCGCACGGCAAACTCCGCCGCGATCCAGCCACCCAAACTCACGCCGCCAAGAATCACTTCACCCAGACCCAGCGCGTCGAACAACTCGACGTAGTGAAACGCCATGTCCTCGATGCTGTCGATCTGATCGAATCCGCCGCTTTGACCGAAGCCGGGATGCAGCGGAGCATAGACGGTGAAGCGCTTGCTCCAAGCGGCGTGAAACGGCAGCCAGCGCATCGATTCGCCGAGTGTGCTGTGCAGATAGACGAACGGCGGCCCGTCGCCGCCGGACATTATCGATACCGGCCGGCCGCGCACTTCGACCACTTCCGGCTCACCGCCCTTGCGCGATAACAGTACCCGTGCGCCGTACTTCAGTTTCTTGAGCATCTCGAACATGAGGGAGAACCTCTCGCGCCAACATCGCCATGCTCTTGCGTGCCAACTCATGCGGCAGCGTGCCGGTCTGACAGCCGGTCAGCACCACGCCGACGCCCAGCTCCTTACGATAGTGATCGAGCTTCTGCCGCACTGTTTCGGGACTGCCGACGATGGCGAACACGCCTTTTTCGATGGCGTCCCAATCTTTCTGATCGGCGAGGAACGCGCCGCGATTGCGTAGTATTGCGAGTGCTGATTTCGCCGATGTGTAACCCGGCGGCGCCAGCGAGATATTCTTGAGCAGATTGCGGATGAAATACCACAGATGCGGCTCGAACTCCTCGCGCGCTTGCCGATCCGTCTCGGCGACGTACATCGGAATGCCCCAGCCCATTTGTCCGGGATCGGCCTCATAGCCGGCCTTGGCGCACGCTTCGCGGAACAAGCCGAAAACCCGTCGAAATGTGTCGATATGAAAATACGGTATGCCCATATAGGCATAGCGGCGTCCGGCGACGAAATCGATGGTTTCCAAACTGCCGGCGCCGGGAATCCAAATCGGCGGATGGGGCTGCTGTAGCGGCCTCGGCCACGGATTGACGTAGCGGAAAAAATAATGCTTCGAGTTCCACAGAAACGGACCCGGCGTCGTCCAGGCTTTGACGATCAGATCGAGCGCTTCGCGGAAGCGCTCGCGGGCATGCGTCGGATTGACCTGATAAGAGAAGTATTCGGGACCGCCGCCGATGACCATGCCGGCGACGAGGCGTCCGCCCGATAGCACGTCGAGCATGGCGAACTCCTCGGCCACGCGCAGCGGCGGATTGTACATCGGCAGCGCATTGCCGATGACGGCGATTTGACAGCGCCGTGTCCGCTGTGTCAGCGCCGCCGCGATCAAGTTCGGCGACGGCATCAGACCGTAAGCGTTCTGATGGTGTTCGTTGACGCAGATGCCGTCGAAACCCAGTTCGTCGGCGTAGGCCAGCGTGTCGATGTAATTTTGATACAGGTCGTGGCCCTTGACGGGATCGTAGAGTTGGTTGGATAGCCAGACCCAAGCGGAATCGTAATCGTCGGCGAAGTTGGCCGGCAGGTACGGCCACGACATGAGATGAAAGAAATAATACCGCATGCGGGGTTCTCCGCGATTAGCGACGCTTCGCAGAAGCGTTGCCGTTCCGACGCTTCTACGAAGCGTCGCTAACCGTCGTTCTGAATGTTGTACGAACCGGACGCGAAATGGGCGTCGAAGGCGCTCTTCTCTTCGTCGTCCTCGTCGGGATCGTAAGGCCGTTTGCCGGTCTCGAAGAGCTGTTTCACGGAAGGACGGAGGAGAACAATAAGGGTGAAGACGCCGAGGATGGTGCCGAAAGGTTGGAACAGGCAGACGATGCCGGCCATGACTATACAAAAAATATAGTGCTTGCGGCGGTGCAGGGACCAACCGGCGACCATGACACAGACAGCCCACGTCCAGCCGAAGAGCAAGCCGAGCGTGGAAAAAACGATGATAAACCAGCCGAGTTCGGACGGCGGCGCTCCCGCGCTCGGCGACGGAGGCGCGGCCACGAAGGCCACGCCCATCGCCAGGTATATCAGCAAAAAGCACGAGCAGACCGCCAGTAGACCGCCGACGACGTAATGGAAGATCGACAGTAATTTGAGATGTTGCAAGTCCTGATTCATCGTCGCACCTCTCGCGCTCGTTTGGGTCGCGCTCATGTTGTCGTCGCGGCGCCGTTGTCATCGCTCATCGCGGCGGCCGGCTGCGGAAATAGATCGCGCACGGGACAGCGGAAGCCGGCTACCACATCCTCGCCATTCAGCTCGTCGCCCTCGCGCAAGCTGTGGCTGGAACCGTTGGCGCGATAGACGCGGATGGTATGATTTCGCGGGCTGATCACCCACACGAGGCGGACGCCGGCGCGCAGGTATTCCTCGATCTTTTCGTCTACTTCCTCGTACTTATCGTTAGGGGAAATGACCTCGGCGACGAGATCGGGAACCACGCTGGAGTAACCGTCCGGCAGCTGGTCTTTGTGGAACCGGCCATGACGGACAAAGGAAACATCGGGCTTGCGTACTGTGCGCGGCGAGCCAGGAAAACCCTGGTAGCCGGCATCCCCGCCCGGCAAAATCCAGCCCGAACGATGCTGTCGGCAATGATTGCCGAGGACGCGAATTAACTCGCCCCCCACCCATCCGGCGAGGATACCCATGTGTCGCTCCACTAATTGGCCTCGGACCAACTCGAAGTTTTCGCCGCCGGGCATCGTCAGCAGATCTTCCGGCGTGTATTCGCGCTGCATCAGTTCCACGTTCATGGCGCACCTCGTCCGATTTGGAGACGTTGGAATTACCTCCCCATTATATCATCGCAGCTACACGGAGGTATCCACGTTGCCGACCGGAACCGTCGGCTCGCCGCCGTCCTCGACCCACACCCAACCGTATTGTGTGTTGCTCGGCGACGGATGTTGCCGATATTCCTCGCGCAGCTGCGTCAGCTTGTCGGCCTTGATCGCTTGCCGTTTCGCTTTAACGTCGATGCCGAACACCTTCGCCGCGTTGAGACCGAGAATCTGATTTTTGACGTTGTCGGTCAATTCGGGGTAGCCGAATTTCTTGCGCATGTCATCCGGCATTTTCAGTTTGCGCAGGCGGACGATCTGGCTTTGCGGACTGCCGCCCCAGATGGAATCGGTGCCCCATAAGATATGATCGACACCGGCCGTTTGGATCATTTGGCCGAGCATGTGCAGACAGACGTTGGGCAGATACGCCGAGGTCATGTTGAAGGTGCCGCCCAGCTCGAAATAGATGTTCTTGATCTTCGGATTCTTTTTGAGGATGCGCAGCACGTCGCTAACCCAGGGGATTTCTTGCGGATCGTCGGTTTTGCGATCTTTCACTTTGTCGCCGGTGCCGCTGCCGAGCCATCCGAAACCGCGAAATGCCGAGTGATAGACGATGAAATTCAGATCCGGCCAATCCTTCGCCGCTTTCTCCAGATCGAGCGGCGTGCAGCCTTTCTCGTTGAAGGCGCCGAGCGGCAGCCCCTTGTGAAAGCAGAGATTTTTGATCCCTAATTTCTTTGTCTTCTCCCAAAAGGGGTAGGCGACCTTCTCATCGTCCATGAACCACGCTTTCTCGCCCAACTCGGCGCCGGTGTACATCTTCCAAGCGTCGATCTTGAGTTCCTTCACCTGGCGCTCCATCTCCTCAAGCTCTTTCTTGCCAAGATTGGGCCGGAGCAGGCCGTGCGACAGCACGCGCTGCGAGCCGGCCAGATCGTTGACGTACTTGCGCGTGGCCACCATCTGATCGGGCGGCAGGGGATTTTTATCCCAATCGCGGCTGGGCACGCCGCTGATGACGGCCATCGTCGTATCGCTGTCGCCGAATATTTCCTTGACGTAATGCGCGCGGTTGAGCAGTTCCAGGGCCTGCTGCGGCGAACGTGCGCCGCGCAGCATGCCGAGAAAACGCAACACCGCCTTGCCGTCGTCGGTCTTCTCGTACCACTTGCGGCTGACATCGACGTGATGCGTTTGCACGTCGAAGACGAATTGATCTTTCGGCCATTTTTCCTCAAAGGCTTTCTGGTCTTTGACCTCGTCGGCGGCGACCTGATAGATGGGACCGAAGACTTGATTGAGGGCCATCAGCGCCGCGGCCATGCCGCTGCCGGTACGGAGGAAATCGCGCCGGCTCAATCCCTGGCCGCGCGCCGCCTCTTCGCTCAGGGAGGTTAGACGCGCCTCGAACTCCTTTTGTTCGGACGATTGCGGCGGCGGAATGAACTCTTCGTTGGAGGCGATGCGCGTCGGGATCGGCGATGGCGCCTCGGTTTGGGCGTCGAGATCGCATTGACGTACCCACATGAGATTTCCTCCTACATGGTTTGTACCCGGCAGCTAACGCTGCCGGTTCGCCGGGTATTGGCGACCACCCGGCAGCTAACGCAGCCGGTTCGCCAGACCCGGCGAACCGGCTGCGTTAGCTGCCGGGTAGTGTGTGTTGTCAATGATGAGCGTGGCCATCGTGATGATCGTGCGCGGGCGGCGGCGGTTCGACGCTGATTTCCGGCGGCGTCCAGGCGAAATAGCCCTGCAACCAGCCGCACACCAGCGCCAGCGCACCCAAGGTACAGACGTAGCCGAACTGCCACCAGCCATTGGGTACGACCACGAAACCCAGACAGTTGCACGGCCGAGCGTCGATCATCGCCCAGGCCATGCTGGATACGATCATCAGCAGCACGATGGGAACCCAGCCGCCCTCGGCGAGCATGGGCCAAGCCTTGCGCCAGTTGACCGCCCACAGCCAAACGACACACCAGACCACCCACGGCAACAACACGACCAACAGGCGGCCTAGATCGTTGACATATTCCATAATTGCACTCCTCTTTATCACAGAGCGATTCGGTTACGTCCCTTTCGTCTTCCGCGGTTTGATCTCCGTCGCCTTCGGGTCCGGGTCCGGCACCTTTAGCTCCTTGCGCAGCCGCGATAACTCCGTATGCAACTCCTTTTGCACGTCGGTATATTCGGGTTGCCCGTACACGCTGCGCATTTCCTTCGGATCCTTTTGTCGATCGAATAACTCCCAATAATCGGCATCCGGCTCGTAGAAATACACCAGCTTGTAGCGGTCGGTCACGACACCGTAGTGACGGTGAACGCTGTGAACGGCGGGATGCTCGTAGTAGTGGTAATAGAAACTCTTGCGCCAGTCGGCGGGCGTTTGCCCTTTGAGCAGCGGCACGAGACTGCGGCCCTGCATCTCGTCGGGGATCGCTTGGCCGGCCGCCTCCAAAAACGTCTCGGCGAGGTCGAGATTGCTGACGATGTTCTTGTTGACGCTGCCGGCTTTTGTCGCGCCGGGCCAACGGATCAACAGCGGCGTCCGCAGCGATTCCTCGAAGATCCAACGCTTGTCGAACCAGCCGTGTTCGCCGAGATAGAAACCTTGATCGGACGAATAAACGATTAGCGTGTCCTTTGCCAACCCTTCGTCGTCGAGATATTTCAGCACCCGGCCAACGCTTTCGTCCACCGCTTTGATGCAGCCGAGGTAGTCGTGCAGGTAGCGATTGTATTTCCAGCGCACCAGATCCTTGCCCTGCAAGTTCGCCTTGCGGAACGCCTCGTTGCGCGGATTGTAGTAGGCGTCCCAGACCTTGCGTTGCTCCGCCGTCAACTGCCCCGGCGGGATCAGCTTGACATCCCTATTGGTCATCGTCTTGGCGATGGTCATGTCCTGCCGGTGCTCGGCCATGCCGCGGCCGGCGTAGTCGTCGAACAACGTATCCGGTTCGGGATATTGGCGATCTTTATCGTGGCCGAGGTGGCGCAGAGCCGGCTCCCATTCGCGGTGCGGCGCTTTCTGATGGAGCATGAGCAAAAACGGTTTGTCCTTGTCGCGCTGCTTGAGCCAATCGAGCGAGAGATCGGTGATGACATCGGTGGTGTAGCCGTCGTGCTTGATGCGTTGTCCGTTCTTGATCATGGGCGGATTGTAGTAGACGCCTTGACCGGGCAGGATGTGCCAATGATCGAAGCCGGTCGGCTGCGAAACCAGGTGCCATTTGCCGAAAATGGCCGTCTGATAGCCGGCTTTTTGCAGCAGCTTGGGGAAGGTGGTCTGCGAGCCGTCGAACTTGTTTTGGCCGCTGTTGTTGTAAAAGCCGTTTTGATGGCTGTACTTGCCGGTCAGGAGGGTGGCGCGGCTGGGTCCGCAGATGGAGTTGGGCACCAGGCAGCGATCGAAACGCATGCCTTCGCGCGCCAGCCGGTCGATGTTCGGCGTGTCCAGGAGTTTGCGCGCATCGCCGTAGGCGCTGATGGCCTGCCAAGCGTGATCGTCGGCGAAAATGACGATGATGTTGGGCCGGCGCGGCGGATCGGCCGCCGAAACGGGAGCCGCCGCCAGGGCGAGACAAAACAAGGACGCCAGAAATGACTGTTTCATCCGTTGGACTCCGCAGGGTTGTCGTAACGGGAAGAATGGTCCCGATGAGGTTGTAATGCTCCATCGCCGTCTGGTCAAGCGGTCGAAGATTTTCGTTGTCCCTCGATGCGCTCCGCCGAGATGGAGCGTAGAATAGAAGAGGAGGGAACAAGCTCTCCTTCCACGCCAAGCAGCGAACGAGCGGAGGCAGTCATGGTCGCCAATTCTACTCTTCTCCAGCAACCGCCCTTAGACAACGAAAAGCTCGATCGACAAGTATTTCGCAACGCCGTCCGTCGCGGCGCCGTTTCGCCGGCATTGTCCGTTTCACCGGAAGATACGGATCGAGTTGTGCTTCTGGAATATGCGCTCTTTCTGCTGGAACAGGAAGCGCGTTATTGCCAGCAGTGAAACTCTTGACGCCGTGAGAATGCCGATACATTCCACGGCGAACCGGCAGCGTTAGCTGCCGGGTAGCACACCCTACCCGGCAGCTAACGCTGCCGGTTCGCCGTGGAGATTGCGGCGAATGGATGCACTTGCCGACCTGCCTACGGAGATCCAAACCGGCTACGCTCATTCTCTGTACGCGGCTTCATTAGCGGAGTTTGGTCGCCCTCGCCGCTTGCCGCGCTGCGGCGGCTGGCTGCTGGAACGCGACATCCCTCGCTGTGCCGCACGCGATGCTATGGGACTTTATCCCCTCTTCGTCTGCCGCGACTGGCGGCAGCTGCCGGCGGACATTGCCGAACTGAGTGAACAGATCGTCAGTCTTGTGCTGGTGGCCGATCCGTTCGGCAATCATAATCCGGCCCTGCTAACGCGCACTTTCAACTACGGCGTCGTTCCTTTCAAAGACCATCGGGTGATCGATCTGAGCCAGCCGATCGAGCGGAGCGTATGCGCTCACCATCGGCGCAACGCGCGCAAGGCGCTACAACGGCTGCACGTCGAAAGAATGGCTTCGCCCGCCGCTGGCACTCGACGATTGGTGTCGTCTTTATGCCACGCTCATCCGCCGGCACGACATCGGCGGCATCCGCGCCTTTTCGCCCACGGCGTTCGCCAAACAATTGGCGACACCGGGATTAGTTGCTTTCCGCGCCGAAGGGGGCGGCGAGACGGTGGGCATGCTTTTGTGGTACGTCCACGGCGACGTGGGCTATTACCACCTGGGAGCGTTCAGCGAGCGCGGCTACGAATGGGGCGCTTCGTTCGCCTTGTTTTGGACGGCGCTCGTCGATTTGCGCAGGAATTGCGTTGGTTGGATCTGGGCGCGGACGCGGGATTGAGCCGTGATGCTGGCTCCGGTTTGTCGCGCTTCAGAGCGCGGTTGGGCGACCGGCACGCGGATCGCTTATCTGTGCCGCCACGTCGGCGATGCCGAACGCTATGCGGAACTGTGCGGATGCCAGGTCGGCGGCAGCGATGATTTTTTCCCCGCTTACCGCGGAGGCATCGATGCCTGAAAAACTCTATCGCCGCATCGTCGCCCATTACGAATCGTGCCTGGAGCGTCACGGCGATTCGCACCGCGGCGTCGATTGGCCGCGCGCGCAGGACGTGGACAAACGCCACGCCGTCATGCTCGACGTGCTTTGTCCGCAGCATCGCACGGCGGAGCGCTCTCTTTCGCTGCTCGATTTCGGTTGCGGCGCCTCGCACTTTTACGAATATCTCCAGCGGCGCGGCGTTGGCTACATCCGCTATGCCGGACTCGATCTGTCGCCGCGCTTCGTCGAACTGTCGTGCGCCAAGTTCCCCGATAACACCTATTACTGTCTCGACATTCTCGACGATGGCACCCCCTTGCCCAACTTCGATTACATCGTTATGAACGGCGTATTCACCGAGAAACGCGAATTATCTTACGACGACATGCTCGCCTATTTCCAAGCGGTGATTCGCGCCGTGTTCCGCCGCGCCGACGTGGGCATCGCCTTCAACGTCATGTCCAAACAGGTGGATTGGCAGCGCGACGATCTCTTTCATTTGCCGATGGATACGCTGGCCGAGTTCGTGACGCGCGAACTAACACGGCACTTCGTCCTACGAAACGATTATGGCCTGTACGAGTACACGGCCTACGTCTATCGGAGTCCCGCGACATGGCCCGCGTGATTATTTTCGGTCTGCAAGACTTCGCTTCGCTGGCGCACTTCTATTTACGCCACGACTCGGAGCATAGTCCGGTTGCTTTCACCGTCACGCGCGATTACCTGCCTGCCGAGCGCTGTTTCGAGGGGCTGCCCGTGGTGGCGTTCGAGGAAGTCGAACAACTCTATCCGCCGCCGGAACACCGTTTCTTCGCTCCCATGTCTCATCGCGGCATGAACCGCGTGCGCGCGAAGATTTACTTACAGGCCAAGGCCAAGGGTTACAGCTGCATCAGCTACGTCAGTTCGCGCGCCACCGTCTTCGCCACTACACCAATCGGCGAAAATTGCTTCATTCTCGAAGACAACACCATTCAGCCGTTCACGACCATCGGCAACAACGTCGTACTGTGGAGCGGCAATCACATCGGCCATCACAGCAGCATCGGCGATCATGTGCTGTTCACGTCGCATGTCGTTCTGTCGGGACATTGCCGCGTGGAGCCGTACTGTTTTTTCGGCGTCAACGCCACGCTGCGCGATGGTCTGCGCATCGCCGAGGGATCGCTGATCGGCATGGGGGCATGCGTCACGCGCGATACCGAGCCGTGGGGCGTTTACAAAGGCAATCCCGCCCGCAAGAGCGAAGTGCCGAGCAAGGACGTGGACTTCTGACATGACGTGGACGAAGCACGGTCTGATTTACGTTCCGCGCGGCCGATTCGGTTGGGATCGCTCCCATGCCGCCGTGCCGACCGTGGACGTTCTCGACGATCGGCGTTGGCGCATCTACTACGCCGCGCGCGATGCCGACAACCGTAGCCATACCAGCTATCTCGACGTGGCGGCCGGCGATCCCGAACGCATTCTCCACGAACATCCGCAGCCGATCCTGCCGCTGGGTCCGCTCGGCGCTTTCGACGATTGCGGCATCATGCCGTCGTGGATAGTCGCCGTCGATGAAGCGACGCGCTATCTGTACTACATCGGCTGCACGACGCGGCGGACGGTTCCCTATCACAACAGCATCGGCTTGGCCGTCAGCCGCGACGGCGGCCGCACTTTCGCCAAGCTCGGCGCCGGCCCCCTGTTCGGTCCCACGCTGCACGAGCCATACTTCGCCAGCAATCCCTGCGTTCTGGCCGATGCCGGCCATTGGCGCTGCTGGTATCTTTCGTGCCTCCGCTGGGAAATGTTCGCCGGCATCGCGGAGCCGTTTTATCACATCAAATACGCCGAATCGTCCGATGGGATTAGCTGGCGGCGCTCGGGGACCGTGGCCGTTGAGTTGAGCGCCGAAGAGGCCGGCCTCGCTCGGCCCTCCGTCCTGCGCGGAGCGGACGGCTACCGTATGTGGTACTGCCGCCGCAAACTCGCCGGCTATCGCACCGAGCGCGACAGCAGCTATCGCCTCGGTTATGCCGAATCCGCCGATGGAATCCGTTGGCAGAGGAAAGACGAACTCGCCGGCATTGATGTCGCCCTGGAAGGCTGGGATGCCGACATGATCTGTTATCCGCAAGTGATTGCCGCCGGGCGTCTGTTTCTGTTCTACAACGGCAACGGTTTCGGTCGCTCCGGATTGGGCTACGCCACTCTCGAACACAGGCCGCGAGGTGAGCCGTGACGGCACGGAAACGACAATTCAACGAACGGGGCTTCGTGCTGTTGCCGTCCTTCTTCGGACGGCAAGAGGTCGAGGCCGTCCGCACAGAGGCCAAGGCCGTTTTTCTTCGGCAGATGCTCCGCTTCGGCATCGCCGCGTCCGCCG
Organism: uncultured Planctomycetota bacterium; assembly: GCA_963835245.1. Lineage (GTDB taxonomy): Bacteria > Planctomycetota > Planctomycetia > Gemmatales > Gemmataceae > JAJPHU01. The sequence continues at coordinate 634,079 of CAWIEZ010000004.1, read as the reverse complement.
ACCTTTCCGAAGCGGCGTTCGAGGCGGGCATGGCGCGCTTCTTCCAGGAGCATCAGGCCGTCTTTTTTAACTGCGGCAAAATGTGTCAACATCTGATCGGCCTGCATCGCCTGTCCTTGGCCGCCGCGCTGATCGAAGAGTTGCGCCAGCTGGGCGTCGAGGCGCCGGTCATCTGCACACGGCCGGTCCTCTACTTCAACGCCCCCGCCTTGGCCAAGGCGGAAGAGCATTATCGGACGCCGCCGCATCAGGATTGGCGGAGCATGCAAGGCTCGCTCAATTCGCTCGTCGTCTGGGTGCCGCTCGTCGATGTCAACCGCCAACTCGGCGCCCTGGAAATCATTCCCGGAAGCCATTTGACCGGCTTGCACGATTCCGAGCCGGACGCCTGGTATCGGCACATTCGCGGCATGCGCGAGGAGGAGTTTGTTCCCGTCGAGGTACGGGCCGGCGATGCGCTTTTCTTCTCGTCGTTTTTGATCCATCGCTCCGGCAATAACACCACGTCGTCCATCCGCTGGTCGTGCCACTTCCGCTACAACGATTTGGCCGAGCCGACCTTCGCCGTGCGCGGCTATCCGTGTCCCTACGTCTATAAGCCGCAGCAAGAATTGATAACACCGGGCTTTCCCGAAACCGACTTGCTCCGCCGCTTCTTCGCCGCCTGACCCATGAGATTTCGCCATGATCGATAGTACCTCGCTTGTACGGCAAGCTCAGCGGCATCACCGGGCCGGCGATCAACGGCAGGCCCGCGATCTTTGCTGTCTGGTGCTGGAACAGAATGCCAACCAGGCGGAAGCCTGGCATCTGCTCGGCGTCATCGCTTACCAGGTGCGCGATTATCCGCTGGCGCGAAAACTTCTTCTCCGTGCTCTGGATCACGACAACGCCAATGCGGAATATCACAACTCGCTCGGCGCGGCGCAGTACGCCCTGGGCGCGGTGGATGAGGCGGTCGAGAGTTATCGCCGCGCCTTACGGCTGCGTGCCGATCACGCCGACGCCCATAGTAATTTGGGCGTTGCCCTGTTGCTGCGCAAACGGCCGGCTGAATCTATCACCTCTTTCCGCGCCGCCCTAGCCGTCAACCCTAATCACTGCATGGCCCTGAACAATCTGGGCAACGCCTTGCAGGCGCAGGGCGATCTGGAAGCGGCCGGCGTCTGCTATCAGCGCGTCTTGTCTCTCCAGCCCGATCATGCCGAGGCGCGCAATAATCTGGGCGGCATTCTGCGCGCACTGGGCCGGCTCGAAGAAGCGGCGGAAACGTACCGGCAGGTGCTGCGCCAGCGGCCGGACATGATGGAGGCGCACAGCAATCTCGGCTTGGTACTGCACCAACTCGGCCACGCCGATGAAGCGCGGACCTGTTACCGCACCGCCTTGAGGTTGCAGCCCCATCAACCGACCATACACAACAACCTCGGCATCCTGCTGCGCGAGAGCGGCGACCCGGAAGGAGCGATGGCCTGTTTTCATCAGGCGCTGGCGCTGCGCCCGACAGCGTGCCGTTTCACGTCAACCTCGGAGCGACCTTACAACAGCAGGGTCGCTTGGCCGAGGCCATGCCGTGGTTCCGCAAAGCGTTGACACTGGACCCGGCTTGTGCCGTCGCGCAAAGCAACCTTCTCTTCGCCCTCAACTACGATACGACACTCAGCGCGGAGGAAATCTTCGCGGAGCATTGTGTCTTTGGCCGTGTGCAGGAGAATATCGCGCCGCCGCCGCGACCGCACGCCCACGAGATCGATCTCCACCGCCGTCTACGCATCGGCTATGTTTCGCCCGATTTTCGCTCGCACGCCCTGATGCGCTTTTTCTTGCCTCTACTTGCCCATCACGACTCCGTTAAGGTGGAAATTACTTGCTATGCGGAGGTTCCCCGTCCCGACGCCGTCAGCCAGCGCTGCCGCACGATGGCCCATCGCTGGCGCTCGACCTGCGGTCTCTCCGACAAGCAAATGGCGGACACCATCCGCGCCGATGCCATCGACATTCTCATCGATCTGGCCGGACACACGGCCGGCAATCGCTTACCTGTCTTCACCCACCGCCCCGCGCCCGTGCAGGCGACCTATTTGGGTTATCCCAATACCACCGGCCTGCGCAGCATCGATTATCTCATCACCGATCGCCTGCGCCATCCGCCCGGCGAAGCCGAACTCTGCACGGAGGAAGTGTTCCGCCTCGACGACTTCAACTGTTGTTTTCAGGCGCCCGTTACAGCGCCGCCGGTCAATCCGCTGCCGCTGGCGCGCACCGGCCGGCTCACGTTCGGCTCGCTGCACAACCTGACCAAGTTGAACGATGCGGTCCTCGATCTGTGGTGCCGCGCCCTCCGCGCCGTGCCGTCGGCGCGTCTGCTGCTTTTCCGCGACACCCTGACGGGCGAACTGCGCGAGCAGATGCGCCGGCGTTTGCTGGAGCGCGGCATCGCCGACGAACGGCTCGATTTGCGGCACGGCCACGCCGCCGACGGCTACCTCGGCGTTTATCACGACATCGATGTTTCGCTGGACGTTTCGCCGTGGGGAGCCGGCACGACGGTTTACGAATCGGCGTGGATGGGCGTGCCCATGCTGACGCTGCGCGGCAAACGCTTCACCGATCGCGCTTCGACCGCCGTTCTCACTTGCGTCGGTCTGCCGGAGATGATCGCCGACGACGCCGACGATTTCGTCGAACGAGCGCGTTGGTTGGCTGTCAACGCCGACTGGCTGGCCCGCATGTGCGCCGAGTTGCGGGGACGGATGAATGCGACAATCTGCGACGCCGCCGGTTTCACGCGCCGCTTGGAGGCGGCTTATCGCGTCATGTGGCAACGCCGGCTATCTGAGCCGCGACCGTAAGGGAGCGGTGAGGCGAAAACCGCTCCCTTACGGTCGCGGCTCGGTTCAGGTTCGCGCTGATCTCCGCGCTGTGGCGGCAGGCGAATTGCACAATTTGGCAGATGCCAAGAATCTGTTCGTGGCCGATGGCCGTGCCCGTCGGCAGAGCCAGAACGCGCCCCGCCAGACGATCCGTCTCCGCCAGGATTCGACCGGCTCCGGCGGACGTGGAACGGTACGGCTCCATGCGATGACAGCCCGGATAGAAGTAACGCCGCGCCAACACCTTCTCGGCGTGCAGAAGCCGATAGAGATCGTCTCGGCTAATGCCCGCCTCCACCTCGTCGATCTCGGCGATGACATACTGATAATTGCAGCGTTCGCGCTCATCATAGGGGATAAGATGCACTCCCGGCGCCAGCCGCAGCGCCTCGCGGTAGAGGACGTAATTGCGATAATTCGCCTCGATAATCGCGTCCATGCTCTCCAGCGAGGTCAGGCCCATCGCGGCCGAGATTTCGTGCATTTTGCCGTTGGTGCCGACGTGTTCGACTTGATCGTAGTGGACGAAGCCGAAGTTCTTCATCAGGCGCACCTTGGCCGCCAGCGCGTTGTCGTTGGTGACGACGGCGCCGCCTTCGCAGGCGTTGACGAATTTGGTGGCGTGGAAGCTGAACACCTCCGCCGCGCCCAGTCCGCCAATCGGCCGCGCTCGATAAGTACAGCCGAAGGCATGGCTGGCGTCGTAGAGCAGCGTCAGACCATGACGGCGCGCCAAACTCTCCAGACGGTCGTGCGCACGGCCGGCCCCACAGATGAACGCCGAGGATGGCGCTGGTCCGCGGCGTAATCAGGGCTTCGACGCCATCGGGATCGAGCGTATGCGTGCGCGGATCGATGTCGCAGAAGATCGGCGTGATCTCTTGCCACTGGAGAGCGTGGGCGGTGGCGACAAACGTGAAGGCGGGCACGATGACCTCGCCGCGCAGACCCAGCGCCGAATGACGATTTCCAGAGCCAGGGTGCCGTTGCACGTCGCCACGCAATGTCGCACACCCGCCAGTTCGGCGACGCGCCGCTCAAATTCCTGGACGTAAGGTCCGCCGTTGGAAAGCCATTTGCGGTCGAGAATGTCTTCAACGCGCGCCAAGAATCGGCTGCGTTCGCCCAGGTTCGGCGCACCGACGTGAAGCGGCTCGGCGAACGCCGGCTCTCCGCCGAAGAGGGCCAGATCCGTCACTCGTGTTTTGTTCATACCCGGCATGCTCTCGAACCGTAGATAGGTGCGGCCACAACTGTAATCGATGCTTTGCCGTCCGAAATGCGTCGCCGCGGACGCAGAATCGCCGCGCCGCCGGAGCCGGCATACGCACAATCCACCCCATCGTTCTCTTCGCTGCAAGCGATATAACGAATCCAAGCGGAGAAGAATTATGATTCCTGGCCGTCAACGCTGGCTGCTGCGGTTGGCCGTCGTACTCCTCGTCGGACTCGTCGCTCTGTTCTGGGCCGTCGGCCAGCGCAGCCGGACGCTGACCATCGAGAACCGTTCGCAGCAGTCCATCCCCGAACTGAACATCACCATCGCCGGTCAAACTAAGAAGTTCCGAAACGTGAAAGCGGGCGATGAGGTGTCGGCGTCGTGTCCGTCGGGCGGCGGGGATCGTTTCCGCGTCGATGGCCGGCTCGCCGACGGCACGCGCCTTTGGAGCCAACGGCCGCATCGGTGACAGTTTGCACTTTCTGCTGCTGCCGAACGGAGACCTTCAACCGCGCCGCAAGGGATCACCTTGATGATCGGCGTCCACCCGGCAGCTGACGCTGCCGGTTCGCCGGTTCGCCTCGCTTAGCTTTTTCCTTGCATGCCGTTTCACTCCTTGCTAGAGTTAATGGGAACTCAAACTCCGTCGTGGCGCGGATTGACTCGAACACCCGAACGAGCATGCGGGCGATCTTACACCGGCCTTGTTGGCGTTTGTCGCTGGGAGCGGCCTTTGCTCTCCTGGCCGCTGCTTGGCTTGCGCCCTCGATGGCGCGGGCAGGTTGCGGCGAGCATGTCGTGGTGGTTGCGTCAACGGACAACGAGGGGCCGATTTCCGCTCCGTCCGCTCCAACCGTCCCGGCGAAAAAACGCGCTCCTTGTTCCGGTCCCCATTGCACGCGCTCTCCGTTCGCTCCCGCGCCGGTGCCGGTCGTGCCGATTGGTCCAGGCGGACACGAATGGGCTTGCGTCCTCGAACCGCTGCTTTTGCCGGCGGGCAATTCCTCGCCGTATCCACGCGAAAATCTCCGCGAACATCCTTTCTTCGTCGCTTCGAGCATCTTTCATCCTCCGCGCTGATTCCTCATCCTTTTCGGATCGTAACGGATACAACGGCCAGTCCGCAGCGCCAGCAAGGGATGCCCTTGCTCGCGCTGCGGACTGGCCAGCCGATCCTTTTCTCTTCGCATGGGTGAGGTTTATTTTCGATGGATACTCCTTCGACTCCGGCGGCCAGCGCGCCGAAGCGATTGCTGAACGCGCGCGGCCAAATCTATGAGCCGGCCATCGGGCCGCGTCTGAAAATCCTGCTCTTTATCGTCTTCGCCGCCACGGCGGTTCTCGGCGTCACCGGCATTTATTTGTTGGCCATCGACGTGCTCGAACGGCTCCGTCAGCGAACGTACACCAGCCAGTTCACCTTGCAGATGTTCGTCATCCACATTCTGGTTGGTTTGGCCGTCATCGTGCCCTTCCTCGTTTTCGGCTTCACGCATCTGCTGACCGCGCGCAAGCGCAAGAACCGTTTGGCCGTCAAGCTCGGCATCGCGCTGTTCCTCTCCGGCATCCTCGTCGTCGTCACCGGCTTGGCGCTGATCCAGCTATCGGGTCTGCCGCAGCTGCCGACCGGCAGCGCCGCCCGTTGGGTGGTCTACATCCTGCACGCCGCTTTGCCGGTCGCCGCCGTCGTGCTGTACGTCCTGCACCGCCGCGCGGGACCGGACATTCAGTGGAAATACGGCTACGCCTGGGGCGGCGGCGTCGCCGTCTTCGTCGCCGCCATGATCGTTTGGCACATGCAAGATCCGCGGAACTGGTTCGCCGTCGGCCCGCGCGAGGGCGAGAAATACTTCGAGCCGTCCAAGGCGCGCACCGCCAACGGCAACTTCATCCCCGCCGCCGCATTGATGAAGGACGAATACTGCATGCAGTGCCACGCCGACATCTACAAGCAACACTTCCACTCGGCGCATCACTTTAGCTCCTTTAACAATCCGCCTTATCGCTTTAGCGTCCGCGAATCGCGCAAGATCGTCGATGAACACGGCATTCCCCGCGCCTCGCGCTGGTGCGCCGGCTGTCACGATCCCGTGCCGTTCTTCTCCGGCGCTTTCGACGATCCCAACTTCGACGACGAAAATCATCCGACCGCCAAGGCCGGCATCACCTGCGTCGTCTGCCACGCCATCACCAACGTCAACAGCACCGAGGGCAACGCCGCCTACACCCTCGAAGAGCCGCTGCCCTATCCGTTCGCCTACAGCGATAACCCGCTGCTCAGCTGGTTCAGCAATCAGGTACTCAAGGCCAAGCCCGACTTCCACAAAAAGACGTTCCTCAAGACGTTTCACAGAAACGCCGACATCAACTCGGAGTTTTGCTCGACGTGCCACAAGGTCAGCCTGCCGGTCGAGCTGAACCACTACAAGGAGTTCCTGCGCGGCCAAAATCATTACGATCCGTTCCTGCTCAGCGGCGTCTCCGGCCACGGGGCGCGAGCTTCTATTATCCGCCCAAGGCCAAGACCAACTGCAATCAGTGCCACATGCCGCTACAAGCGAGCAACGATTTCGGCTCCAAGGATTTCGACGGCAGCGGTATCCGCAAGGTCCACGATCATTTCTTCCCGGCGGCGAACACCGGCTTGCCGTGGCTGCTCAGCCGGATGCCGGAATACGCCGAGCATGCCGACGACTTCCTCAAGGCCGCCGAGAACAACGCCGACTTCCTGCGCGGCACCGATCCGCAAGGCAAGGATCGCCTCGCTGCGCATCGATCTGTTCGCCCTGAAGGAAGGCGGGACGATCGATGGCCGGCTCCTCGCTCCGCTGCGGCCGCAATTGCCGAAGCTGAAACCGGGCAAGAATTACCTCGTCGAAGTGGTGATCCGCACTATCGGCATGGGCCATCTGTTCACGCAAGGCACCGTCGATTCCAACGAGGTTTGGGTGGACTTCACGGCCAAATCGGCGGGCAAAGTCATCGGTCGTTCCGGTGCGTCTCGCCCATCCCGATGAGACCGGCGCGGTCGATGAATGGGCGCATTCCTCAACGTGCTGATGCTCGATCGTCACGGCAACCGCGTCAATCGCCGCAATGCGCAGGACATCTTCACGCCGCTGTACAACCATCAGATTCCGCCTGGCGCCGGCCAGGTCGTGCATTACGAGCTGAAAGTGCCCAAGGACGTGAAAGGTCCGATCGAATTGGCGGTGCAGGTGCGCTATCGCAAGTTCGATTTCGAGTACCTGAGCCTCGTCTACGGCAGCGCCGACAAGGTGCCGAAACTGCCCATCGTCGATCTGTGTGCCGATCGCGTGTCCTGCCGGTTGAAGGCGTCGCCGAGAACGTGCCGGAGCAAACGTCGCCGATCAAGCCGGCGTGGCAGCGCTGGAACGATTACGGCATCGGCTGCCTCATCGAAGGCGGACCCGAGGAGAAAAAAGGCGAACTGCGCCAGGCCGAAGAAGCGTTCCAGGAGCTGCTGAAACACTATCCGAGAGGAAAAGGACGTGCCGGACATGCCTATCTGAACCTGGGCCGCGTTTACGAGAAGGAAGGACGCTTGCGCGATGCGGTAAAAGTGCTGGAGAAAGCGAGCGCGGCCGGCGCGCCGTGGTGGACGGTGGCTTGGTTCAACGGTCTCGTCACGCTCGGCAATGCCTCCGAGCCGCAAGATTACGATGCCGCCATCGCTCTCTTCAAAGGCATCCTCGATCCGCTCAAGCAGCCGCGCGAACGCGGTTTCGATTTCACCAAGGATTACCTCGTCATCAACGAACTGGGCCGCGCTCTCTACGAACGCGCCTTGAAAGAGGGCGACGACACAGCGGCCCGCGATCCGTTCCTGTTGGAAGCGATCGACGCGCTACGAGCTCGCCCTGCGGCTCGATTCGGAGAATGTGGATACGCATTATGGCCTGCATCAGTGCTTCCGGGAACTGGCCAGTCCGCTGGCGAAGAGCAAACCGCCGGACAAAGCGCCATCAACCGATGAGGCATCGTTGCAAGAGTTGGCCCGGACGCTGCTCGACGACAAGGCCGACCGTTCCGGGCGTCCGAGAGGCGGCGGTGCAGTTGGCTCGAGCCATCGCCGCGCTCGGAGCCGAGCCGGTCTCGGCGACGCAACCGAAACGGCCGCGCTTTGAGTTGCTGCTGGCCCAGATCGAGCCGTATTTCCAGCGCGAAAGCGACGCCGATCTGAAGATCAGCGGCGGCCTATGTGCTCGATGCGCTGCATCTCGAGTTGTGGAAGATTTTCAAGCCGGACGATCACGCCCAGAATCAGGCGGTGCAGACATATCGCGCCAAGCATCCCGCCGCCAACCACGCGGCGGAGGCGATCGTCATTTATTCGTTGAATCGCAAGGGTGCGCGGGCTTCTGAGTGCCGGCCATTTTCGTTTAGCCGCGAGCCGTAGGCGACGCGTCATCGCGCTCGCCTACGGCTCGCGGCTAAACGAAGCAGTTAGGGAGTTATCCATCTCATGTCTCTTTCCTGTTGCAAAATCTCCTCGCTCGCCTGGTGTTTCGGCGGTCTGTTCCTGCTGGGCGGCGGCGCTGCGGCCGCTCTGCATTACCTGGGCTGTGTTCAGCCCCGCTCAGACAACCGTCAGCAGGGCGAAGCCGGCATAGCCCATAGCGCGCAAGGCGGTCCCCGTCCCGAAGGTGCACTTCACCGACATCACCCGCGACGCCGGTATTCGCTTCGTCCACAACAACGGCGGCACCGCCCAAAAACTGCTGCCGGAGACGATGTGCGGCGGCGTCGCCGTCCTCGATTTCGATAACGACGGCAAGCCCGATCTGCTATTCGTCAACGCCTGTCCCTGGCCCGGTCAGCCCGCAGCGCCAGCAAGGACAAGCCGACGCTGACGCTGTACCACAACGACGGCGGCGGCAAGTTCACGGATGTGACGAAAGAAGCCGGCCTGGCCGTGACGATGTACGGCATGGGCGCGACCGTCGGCGATTACGATAACGATGGTTGGCCGGACCTGTTCGTCACCGGCGTCGGCGGCAATCGTCTGTTTCACAACGACGCCGATGCCAACGGCGCCGGCGGCCGCCGTTTCGTCGACACGACGGCGACGGCCGGCGTCGGCGGTCCCGGCGGTTGGCCGAATGCCCTGTCCGGCAGTTTCTTCCAATGGAACGATCCGCTCTGCTTCTCCACCTCGGCATCGTTCCTCGATTACGACGGCGACGGCAAGCTCGATCTGTTCGTGTGCAATTACGTCCACTGGTCGCCGGCCTACGACCTCAGCATCAATTCGACGCTCGACGGCAAGGAGCGGACCTACGGCCAGCCCAAGCTGTTCGATGGAGCGCTGTGCTTTCTTTACCACAACGAGGGCGACGGCAAGTTCGCGGATGTATCGAAGGAATCCGGCGTGCAGGTGTTTGAAAAGCAAGGCACCGATGCCAACGCGCCGCTGCGGCCGGTCGGCAAATCGCTGGGCGTAATCGTCTGCGACGCCGACGAGGACGGTTGGCCGGACATCTTCGTCGCCAACGACACGATGCGCAATTTCCTGTTCCACAACCAACCCGGCACGAACGGCGAGCGCGTGTTCAAGGAAGAGGGCATGTACGCCGGCGTCGCCTACGCCGAGGGCAACGCGCGCGGCGCGATGGGCATCGACTGGGCGCCGTTCTATCGCCGCGGCTGCAATGGCCTCTTGATCGGCAATTTCGCCAACGAGCCGGATACGTTTTTGTGTCAGGACGATCCGAAACGGCTGGTGTTCTCGGACAAGGCGCGTTCCGAAGGCATCGCCGGACCGAGCCGCATGCTGCTCAAGTTCGGCGCGTTCTTCTTCGACTACGATCTCGATGGCCGGCTCGATTTTCTGACGAACAACGGCCATCTCGATCCGAGCATCAGTAAGTTGCAAGCCGGCCAGCAGTACGCTCAACCGCCGCAGTTGTTCTGGAGCAAGCCCAAGCAGGGCTTCCAGGAAGTGACGGCGGCGGATGCCGGACGCCGACCTGTTCCAACCGCTCGTCGGCCGCGGCTGCGCCTACGCCGACCTCGACGGCGACGGCGATCTCGATGTGATTCTCGTCGGCAACGGCGGACCCGCGCGCGTGCTTCGCAACGACAACCAACTCGGCCATCACTGGATTCGTCTTCAAGCTGCAAGGCGACGGCGTTCGCTCCAACCGCAGCGCCATCGGGCGCGGATCGTGCTGGAAACCAAGGACGGCGAGCAGCGCCGCGAGATCGCCGCCGCGCGCGGCTATCTCAGTCAGAGCGAATTGGTCGTGACCTTCGGTCTGGGCGAAACCACGGAAATTGAGCGCATTACGATCTACTGGCCGGGTAAGGACGGCGGCAAGACTATCCTGGAAAATCCGGCTATCGATAAGCAACACACAATCGTGCAAGGAGCGAAGTGAAGAAGGTTTCTCTCGTTGCCATGCAAAGCCTGGGAAGAAGGAAGGGAAATGGATCTCAGTCGTAGATTTCCATTTCCGGATCGTCCCAACCCGCGCAATCCGGCCGCATGCAGCAGCGCCTGCTGTTCTATTCTCGGCAGACGTTCCGGGGCCAGCAGCGCTTGCATGCGCTCGTAAACTTCCTCGCTCACGAGTACGTAGGTTTTCTTCGTCTGGGGATCGAGGACGCGAGGAGGATCAGCGTTCAACTCCTGCCGCTGCTGTTCGGTCAGTTCGATCATGGCGTTTCTCCTTTTGACTTGATCCTACGCGCTTGCCGGACGGTGCGGCAACCTCGGTTTCTCGACAGCGGTGGAGAACACGCATCGAAAGACGCGCTCCGAACAAGGGTTGGCAGTCCCGGAGTGCTGGCGGAATCCGTTGGACATGCAGCAGCGGAGCCGGTAACCTGCGGTGGTGGAAGAGTGAGGCCGCGTCATGTGGGACGACTTACATTTTGGGAGGAACGTCATGGTGGGACACCGAGGGATTCTGGCAGGAGGGGTGCTGCTGGGACTACTGGTCCTGACAGCGCCCGGCCAGGCCGACGAGGCCGCGGCGGTGAAGGCGTTAGAGAAACGGGGCGGCAAGGTCGAGGTGGACGCCGAGCGAGCCGGCAAGCCCGTTATAGGCGTGTTTTTGTCCGGCGACCGGATCGGGGATGTAGAGTTGAGGAAAGTGAAGGAGTTCAAGAGTTTGCAGACGCTGATGCTCTTCAATACCCAGATCACGGATGTCGGGCTGGGAGAATTGCGAGAAATCAAGAGTTTACGAGTCTTGCATTTCTTCAAGGAGAAAATCACCGACAGGGGGTTGAAAGAACTCAAAGATCTTAAGAACTTGCAGAGCCTGAACCTCTTCGGCACCAAAGTCACGGATGCCGGATTGAAAGAACTCAAAGCTCTCAAGAGTTTGGAGACACTGGGCCTGAACGGCACCAAAATCACGGACGCGGGACTGAGAGAACTCAAAGATTCTCAAGAGCTTGCAAAACCTGAACCTCTTCGGCACCAAAATCACGGACGCAGGACTAAAAGAGTTGAAGAAACTAAATAGCTTGCAGGTTCTGTCTCTCGGCTTCACGAATATCACGCAAGAAGGACTGAGGGAAATAAAGGAACTGAAGAGCTTGCGATTCTTGGAAATCGGCGGTCGCCAAGTCACGGATGCATGGGTGAACGAGTTGAAAGAACTCAAGAGCTTGCAGTCGCTGATCCTCAGCGGCACCGAGGTCACGGATAGCGGATTGAAACAACTGAAGGGACTGAAGAATTTGCAATTGCTGGATCTTCAGGGGACTAAGGTCACGGATGCCGGACTGAAAGAGTTGAAAAAACTTGAGAGCCTGCGAGAATTGGACCTCAGCTATACCAAAGTCACGGATGCCGGGCTGAAGGAATTGAAGGAACTCAAGAGTTTGCAGAAACTAAGCCTCAGCTATACCGAAGTCACGGATGAAGGAATAATGGGACTTCGGAAAGATCTGCCGAAGCTCAAAATCATCCGCTGAAAAGCAGAACGGAAAACCGAACATTGTGAGTTCATTTATGGTGAATATCGGCGACGAATCTCGATTGTCCAGATTCTTCCCGCAGTGCCGAGGTCAAGAGGCCAATCATGCCCCGAAGCGCGAACAGAACGCCGATGCAAGTACACATCGAGCGCATGGTCCAACGGATCGTGACGAAGTTTCAGCCGGAGCAAGTGATCCTGTTCGGCTCGCAGGCGCGCGGCGACGCCACAGCGGATAGCGATGTGGATCTGCTGGTCGTGATGGACTTCGAGGGGACCGCCTTCGAGAAGGGACTGGAGATCCTACAGGCGCTGCGCGGCATCCGCGTTCCCGTAGACGTGATCGTCACCAGGCCGGAGGATTTTGCCTGGCGAAAGGACATCGTCGGCACGATCGAATGGCCGGCAACGCGGGAAGGAAAGGTGCTGTATGCCCGTTCCTAAGGGTCTCATCACCGTGATTCGAGAGTGGCTCGTCAAAGCGGACAATGACCTGAAGGCAGCGGTTCACACACTCGCTTTGGGAAGGGACTGCCCAACCGATACAGTTTGCTTTCACGCGCAACAATGCGTCGAGAAGCACATCAAAGCGCTGCTCGTTTTTCGGGCGACCCCTTTCCCCAAGACACACAACATTCATGTGCTGCGCGCGTTGCTGCCGCCGAAACTCCGCCCGAAATTAGATAAGAAGGTTCAGGAGCGCCTGACAGAGTATGCCGCGACCGTAAGGGAGCGGTGCGGACAACCGCTCCCTTACGGTCGCGGCTCCGTTTTCTGGCTCTTCATCAGCCGTTCGGCCTCGCGGCGCAGCAGTTCCAGTTGCAGCCGCTGCACCCACGGCAGCGAAGCGGCATCCGCAGCGGTATGATCGGCGGCCGGCGCGGTGAGAAAGGCCGTCGCCTTGTCCAGCCATTGCCGCGCCTCCTTCGGCGATTCTCGGCGCGAATAAACCAGCGACAGCCACAGCCACTCGCGCGGGCTGGGCCGGTTGCCGCGCAGAGCCAGCGCCTCGTTCAAGCGGCGATTCGCCGACGCTAAATCACCGGCGCGAAACAGGGCCGCTCCCAAGGTGCAGAGATAATCCGGATCGTCCGGCGCGCGCTCGACCGACTGATTCGCCAATTCCACCAGCTGTTCGCCCTTGATGCCGCAGGCCGCCGCCAGCACGCCGGTCCACGCGGTCAGATAGGCGCGCTGAACCTTTGCTGGCGCGGCGGGCTGGCACTGTTTCCATAGCTCGGCACAAGCGCGGCGATAGCCGCTTTTGTCGCCTTCGTGCAGACGCAGCACGGCATACAGGCACCATGCCTCGGACTCTTGCGGCGCGCGGCGGACGACTTCAGCGAAATCGGTGCGCGCCTCCGTCCACTGATTCAGTTCGGCCCGCACTCGGCCGCGCTGGGCATAATGCAGCCAATTGTCCGGCTCTTTTTGCATCAGTCGATCCAAGTGCCATAGCGCGGCGCTCCAGTGCCGGCCGCGGGCGCATTCCTCGGCGGTTTGGCGATGCCAGGCTGTCACGTCCTCGGCGGAGAAGTGAAAGAAGTCGCTCCGCGTCCGCCGCAGCGAAGTCCACAAGTCTTTCAGTTCGCCCGGATCGAGCGGCATGATGCCGCGATGTTCGTCGATGCGGCTGCCGCTGAGCAGTTGAGCGAGACGAACGAGATCGGCGATGGCGCAATCGGTGCAAGGCAGTTCCCAGGACCAGACGGCGCCGGTCGATCCGCTGGTCAGCAGGTGTTGGCCGTCGGCGCTGAAATGCACGTGGCGCACGGACCAGGGATGCAGCAACGGCGGCGTCAGGGCTTGGCCGGTGGCGGCGTCCCAAACGCGGGCCGTCTGATCGAGACTGCCCGTGGCCACACGCTGACCCTGGGGACCGAAGACGGCGCGCACCACGGTGCCATCGTGCTTGAGCGGCGGCGACGAGCATCGCGCCGCTGTCGATGTCCCAGAGGCGCGCGGTGTTGTCTTCGCTGGCCGTGACCAATCGTTGGCCGTCCGGGACTGAAATCGGCGAACTCGATAGCACTGGCATGCGTCAGCGGCAGACCGATCGGAGAGCCAGCTGAGCGGCATCCCAGACGCGCGCCGTCTGGTCCGTGCTGGTGGTGACAATGCGAAGACCATCGGGGCTGAAAGCGGCGTAAAGGATAGCACCGCGATGTACCAGCGGCGGCGCCGCCGCTGCGCCGCTGTGGACATCGTAGACGCGCGCCGTGTTGTCCTTGCCGATCTTGATGATGAATCGGCCATCGGGACTGATGCGGTTCGCCGCGTCGTCGGCGTTGGGCGTGCTATCCGAGAAGCCGGCGCGCAGGTCGCGATCGGCGCGATGGCGGAAGACGGCGGTTTCATCGACGATGCGCCGGCGGCGGCAAGCGACGTCCCAGAGGCTGCGCCGTGCCGTCGTCGCTGGCGACCGCCAGACTTCGGCCATCGGGACTGAAAGCCACGCGGTTGACGCCGCCGTTGCCGCGTAAGGGCGGCGTCAACGGAACCCCCGTGGGAGCGCTCCACAAGCGCGCGGAGTTGTCGTCGCCGGCCGTGGCCACGCGACAGCCATCCGGGCTGAACGCGGCCCAGCGGACAACGCTCTTGTGCCGCAGTGACTCCACCAACCGCTCGCCGTCCTCGACGCGCCAGATACAGGCCGGCCGTCCTCGCTGCAAGTCAGCAGACGGCGGCCGTGGGGACTGAACGTGACGTGCGTTAGGCGGTCGCGATGTCGTAAGCGCCGGCCGACGGATGCGCCGCTGTCTGCGTCCCAAACCTGGGCGGTGTAATCGGCGCTGCCGCTGGCGATGCGTTTGCTGTCGGGGCTGAAGGCCAGGCACAGCACGGCGCGATCGTGCGACAGAACGACGGAGGTGGACCGCCGGTTGGCCGCATCCCACAGGCGGACTAGTCCATCGTCGCCGGCCGTCGCCAGCCAGCGGCCATCCGGGCTGAACACGGCCGCGTTGACCGCGCCGCCGTGCTTGAGTTCGCCGGGCAGCGGTTTGCCGGAGGCCACGTCCCAAACGTGCGCCGCCGCGCCGCCGGCGATGGCAATCTGCCGGCCATCCGGGCTGAAGTCGAGCCAGCGCACCGGCCCCTCCTCACCAACCCGAAGCGTAAGCGCAGGCTGCTCTGCCAGCCCGCGCTTACGCTTCGAGTTGGTGAGAAATGCCAAATCCCAGACGCGCACCGCGCCGTCAGCGCTGCCGGCGGCGATGCGCCGACCATCGGCGCTGAAGACGGCGAACGTCACGGTGCCGCCCGTCTCCAGCGGCACCATCGCCGTTTCTCCCGTTTCACTATCCCACAAGTGGACTTTGCCGTCTTCGCCGGCTGTAAGCACCCAACGGCCATCGGGACTGAAGCGCGTCTCGTTGACGGCGCCGTCGTGGACCCACAATTGCCGCGGCCGGGGCAAGCCATGTTCCACAGCGGCAATGCGCTGACGATGCGTTCGTTCGTGTTCCGGCGAGCCGGCGTCCAAGCGCAGCGCCTCCGTGAACCACAAGAGAGCCGTGAAACCATCGCCGGCGTTCATGGCGCTGGTGCCCTGAGCAACGTGCAGGCGAATCAGGTTTTGCCGGCTCATTTCGGCATATTCGCGCGTCTGCGCGAAGGCACTTTGCATCCGCAAGTGATAGATCAACCCCATCGTCAACAGCGACAGGATGGCGACAAGGACGACGGCGCCCACGGTGGTTGGCGTCGGATGGCGGCGCATCCATTTGACGCCGCGTCCCCACCAGCCGGTCGGCCGCGCCTCGATCGGTTGACCGCTCAGGTAACGATGCAGATCCTCGGCCAATTCTTCGGCACTGGCATAGCGTCGGCTCGGATCTTTTTCCAGACATTTCAGACAGATTGTCTCCAAATCGCGCGGCACTTTCAGATGCCGTTGCGACGGCGGCACCGGCTCTTGGCCGAGTAGTTGGCGGATGGTGGTCAGCGAACTATCGCTGACGAACGGCGGCCGGCCGGTCAGCAGTTCATAGAAGATGGCGCCCAGCCCATAGACATCGGTGGCGGGACCGATGGCGTGCGAATGTCCCTCAGCCTGTTCGGGCGCCATGTAGCTGGGCGTGCCGAGAATGGCGCCGGCACGGGTCAGCGATTGGATGTCGAGATGCTTGGCCAAGCCGAAATCGGTGATCTTGGGAATGCCGTAGAGGCGAAACGCCGCCTCCGATCTCGGCGTGAAAGCTGTCCGCGCCGGATACGTACTCGGTCGGCGTCGCCAACAGAATGTTGCCGGGCTTGAGATCGCGGTGAATGATGCCCTTTTGATGGGCGCTGTGTATGGCCAAGGCGAGGAGGCGGATCAAATGCAGCTGCCAAGCGCGGCGGCTGCGGCACCCCGTTGAGCTTCTGCGCCAGGTTGCCGCCGTCCACGTATTCCAGCGAGAAAAACGGGCAGCCATTGTAGTCGCTGATCTCATGGATCTGCACGATGTACGGATGCTGCAAGCGCGCCACCGCCTCGGCCTCGGCGCGGAAACGCTCCATCTGGAGTGGGTCGGCCTGCGCTCCGGCCAGGATCATCTTCAAGGCGACGATGCGGTTGAGTTTCGCCTGCCGCGCCTTGTAAACGATGCCCATGCCGCCGCGCCCCAGTTCGCCAAGGATCTCGTAACCGGGGATGTGCTGCGGAATAAGAAGATTAGGTTGATCTTTTTTGTCGTTATCGGCGCGAGGAAGGGTCGCGCGATTGGATGTCGTATCGCTGGGCGGCGGCGATTCGGCTGGCAATACCAATGTCGGCGGAATGGCGGCGGGCGCGGCAACCGGAGCGAGTCCGCAGATCGGACATATCGGCGGCGGTAGGTCAGGCTTTCCAGCCTGACGGGGCTGTTCGTCGCTGTTCCATTGATGGCCGCGCGGGCAGGTCAGCGGCATGGCCATGATTCGCTCCTCGCCGGATGTCAAGAGCTAATGTCATTGTGGCGGACGCGGCAGAGCGGTCAAGGCGAGCCGGAAGGGGGCCGCTATCGCTACGCCGAAACATCCGCGGAAATAGGCAGACTTGCTTCGCGTTCGGCCGGTACTATAGAGAGATGCCCATTCTCTGTGAGGAATCGTCTCATGGCGACTACAGCGATTAGCTCTGTCCCGCGGCCCATCCGCAAACTATCCGGCACAGCGGCGGCGCTGCTGATGGTCGCGTCTTTGGCGGTGGGCGGGGCACGGAAACCAATACGGCAGGAAGAGAAGGTCCGCACGGATCGCTACGGCGATCCGCTGCCGGAGGGAGCGCTGGCGCGATTGGGGACGATCCGCTTTCGGCAGGGCTTCTTGGTCTATCGGGCGATATTTTCACCCGATGGCAAAACGATCGCCTGCGCCTGCGCCGGCCGCGGACTGTGCCTATGGGATGCGGCCACGGGAAAGGAGCTACGTCAGTTCGGGCAGGCCAAGCACGCCAATGCCGTCGCCTTCTCGCCCGATGGCAAACTGCTCGCTTCGCAGGACAAGGGCAGGCCGGCTTTGTTCGACGTGGCCAGCGGAGAAATGCTCGGACATCTCGCCGAGGCGGAAATAGGCGTTGCTTCCGTGGCTTTCGCGCCGGATGGCAAGTCCCTCGCCGTCGCGCGTTACCAAAACGGTTTCACGGTCTGGGACATGAAGGACCAGGCGAAGAGCCGAAAGCGTTTCGAGAAGGGAAAATGTCAGGCCCGCTGTCTCGCTTTCTCCCCGGACAGCAAGATGCTGGCCACCGGCGGAGCGGACAAGATCATTCATCTCTGGGATACGGCCACGGGTGAGGAGCGCGGCCGGTTGACCGGCCATGAAAACGAAGTGTCCGCCGTGGCCTTTTGTGCCGATGGCCGTACGTTGGCCTCGGTGAGCGACGAATCATCGATCCGCTTGTGGGACGTGGCTGCGCGAAAGAGTCTGCGCGTACTGGACGGCAAGCATGACATGGCGGCAACGGTGGCCTTCTCGCGCGATGGCAAGATGCTGGCCTCCGGCCACAGTGATGGCGTTGTTGCACTCTGGAATGTAAAAACCGGCACGGAGATTCGACACTGGCGCGTGCATCACATTGTCGTGAAATCCCTGGAATTCTCGGCGGACGGGGCGACGTTGGTTTCCGGGGCCGCCTGGGCGAGCGGTCCGCGCTTATGGGATGTAGCCACCGGCAAGGAGAAAGGGCCACTGGGCGGCCATCATGCGCCCATCGATGGCGTAGCGTTTTCGTCCGACGGTCGGAGTCTGCTTTCCACAGGTCGAGATAGACTGCTGCTGCGCTGGGAGTTGGCGAGCGGGCTGGAGAGCATACGGTTCAATTGCCCCGTCTGGGCGATAGAGCATTACAAGCTATCCCCCACCGGCGACATGGCGGCGACGTGGGCTTACAAGGACGATGTGATTCGTCTCTGGGACGTGGCGACGAACAAGGAACGGCACATGCTAGGTAAGTTTCCGGATGTCCTCCAGCAGGGGCGCATCGTCGCTCCCTTGGCCTTTTCGTCGGACGGCCGGCTGTTAGCTTTCGGCGGCACGAAAGAGCATGTCGTACTCGTCTGGGATGTAGCCAGCGGCAAAGAGCGGAAGCGCTACAAAGGACTTCAAGGGAATATCAACTGCGTCGCCTTTTCGCCCGACGGCAAAAGCATCGCGGCGGGAACGGTTCCCGCCAGTGGAAGTCCAACCATTGGAGTGTGGGACGTGGCCGGCGGAGAGAAGCGCGTCGCTTTCTCCAGTGTGCAAGCCGTGCAGAATCTGGTTTTCTCTCCGGATGGCCGGCTGCTCGCTTCGAGTAACTGGCAAGGACCAACGCACTTATGGGACGTGGAGACCGGCCATGAGCTTCGTCCTCTGTCCGTGGCGGCCGAAGTGTATGGTCTGGCATTCTCGCGCGATGGTAAATGGCTGGCCGGCGCAGGCGCGGATCGAGATGAAAAAGTTCACGTCTGGGAAGTGAACAGCGGCCAGGAAGTGCGCTGTTTTGCCGGCCACTTCACCGGCGCGATGTGCGTCGCCTTCGCGCCCGATGGCCGTTCGCTCGCCTCCGGCGGCGGCGATTCGACGGTGCTATTGTGGGATCTGACGGGTCGAATGAAAGAGGGCCGCCTGCAAGCGGCGAAATGGACGCCGCGAGAGTTGGAGAAACGCTGGATCGATCTGGCGAGCAGTGTGGGGCCGCAAGCCGTGCAAGCGCTGTGGGATCTCGTCGCCGCTTCCGAGCAAGTCGTACCGCTGATCCATCAGCGCATCAAGCCGATTGAGCCGGTCGATGCCAAGCGCGTCGAACGCTTGATTGGCGATCTGGACAGCGACGATTTCGAGACGCGGACCAAGGCGACGGCGGAACTGGAGTCCATCGTCGATAGCGCCAGGCAGCGCTGCGAAAAAAGCTGGCGGAGAAACCCTCGCTGGAAATGCGTCAGCGCATCAAACAGATTCTCGACAAGCTGGAGCCGTCTTCCGCCGAGCGTTTGCGGTCGTTGCGTGCGCTTCAGATATTGGAGTACGCCGCTACGCCGGAGGCGAAGAAATGCTTGGAAACATTGGCGGCCGGTGTGCCGGAAGCACAGTTGACGCGCGAAGCGAAAGCGTCGCTGCGGCGCTTGGCGAAATGACTTCCGAGCCGAAAAATCGGTGTCCGTTCCTTTTCTCTCTAAAAAGGAACGGACACCGATTTTCTCTGATTTTCTCTGAAATATCAAAAATAACCTGGGTGCCGCTTTCCCAAGCCAAGGCCGACTGCCTCTCAAACGCTAACTGCCGGTCCTCCGAATAGCCGATCCCCTGCTCTTTCAAGTAACGGATGAAGTCTTCCTTGGTGGTTTGTCGATAAGTGTTGACAGGCCATCAGGTTGTTGCGGCAACTAGGTAACAGCCATTTCTGGCTCTTCGCCCGCATTTTTCTTCTCGAATGGGAGCGGTCACGGGAGGCGCGGTTGGGACCGCCCCAGAAAGGATTGACCGCGATGAAGAAGGTCAGCCGTCTCCTCCTCTTGGTCAGCCTCGCCTGTCTGTTCCACCCCGGTTCGTCGCTTCAGGCAGACTGCCGCGAAACAACTCTACTGGAAAACGCCAATGTCGTCCTCAGCGAGTTTACGACAATGTTCGGGAACTGGATCCCGATGGCCGTGCTTCAAAATGCCCAGGGAGTGGCGATTTTTCCCCGTGTGATCAAGGCGGCGGTGGGGGTCGGCGGGCGGCATGGGCGCGGCGTCCTCTTGATACGGGGGGCGGATGGTTCCTGGGGTCCGCCGGTCTTCCTCACGTTGTCGGGTGCAAGCGCCGGCATTCAGCTCGGAGTAGAAAGGTCCGATTTGGTAATCGTCTTGCGGACCCGGAGGGATTTGGAGTGCATCAAGAAGGGGAAACTCACGCTGGGTCTGGGGGCCGCGTTAGCAGTCGGTTCGTTTGGCCGCGATAAGTTTCTCAACACGGATCTCGGTTTGAAAACCGTCCTCATCTCCGTCTCGCGCAGCAAAGGGCTTTTTGCCGGAAATTGTGTGCTAGGAGCCTCCTTACACGTCGATGACGCCGCCAACGCTGCCTATGGTCAATACGAACAGGATTGTTTGCGGAATGGCGGCCCAACGGGTCCGGGAGTACCTCCGTCTGTGCAGCTACAAATGAAGCTGGTGGAGTTAACGGCGCCGGCGCCAGAAGTCGTTGCGCCATCCCGCGCACTCCTCCCTTCGCTCCTCAGCCGTAAACAGGTCGGCAGATCGGACATACCGGCGGCTGGGCGGCGGGCGGTTCGTCGCTGTTCCATTGATGGCCGCGCGGACAGGTCAGCGGCATGACCATGATTCGCTCCTCGCCGGATGCCTGGACCGAGGGTTATTGCCGCGTCCGCAGCAATGCGGTCAAGGCGAGTCGCTGTTGGCATCCCGCGCTCTCACCACCTTGAACCGTGCCGGCTCTTGCGTTATCAATCAGGAGGTCGAGATTGCCCCCGAGGAGAAGCACAATGGCCAGCACATGGATTTCGGAGCGATTGCCGCAGTTCGAGTCGGCGATTCGTCAACTTACCGAGCAGCACCGCCAATTGAAGGATGAACCGCTGCATCTGGCCCTCTCCTATGCTCCGCAACGGGAGCAAGAGGATATTTTTTTGTTGGAAATCATCGGTGCGAACGGCGACCGCCTCGCCGAGGAACGCGAACTGTTCGAGACAGTCTTCACGTCCAGGTCGGGCTTCCCCATGAAGGAGAGCCAGCGGCTCCATCTGCTGCTGGCCACGCCGGCCGAATGGGAAACGGCCCTGCGGGAAGGCTGGCCGTCCGTGGAGGAGATTCGCGGAGCCATCGCCGAGGGAGATTACAAGATTCTTTACGCCGATGAGGTCGGCCAACGCCTGCTGAACTCCTTGCCGTCTCCAACGCGGAGCCAAGAGGAAACCGCCCGTGGATGAGTCGCTCGCTTGGCTCCAGCAAGCCATCGCCGACCGAAAGGCCGCCGAGCGGTTCGCCGGATCACCACGCCGACCTCGTGTTCATAGACATGACCGGGTGGATGGTGTTTGGCGGGCCGGTAAGAAAAGCCGAGCGAACGTAGCACCTTATCCAGTTGGTCGTAAGTTACATCGGTTCGTTTCACGATTCTCCTCTCGGCTCCTGGCGAATCGCTTGCCGTTTGGGTTCGCGCATTTTGGCAATGATTCCGCCGTTTACGGCTCTCACGCTTGAGCCAATTCCATTTGACGGCCACGTTCCTCGAATGATGCCAACTCCCTCCTGGTAGTGCGGAACTCATCATCAATTTTCCAGTGCTTTTCTCTCGTAAACGAGGCATACCATGCGTAGCCCTCTGCGCCTGATAGATAGAGCATCATACTTCCGGCTGGGTTGGTGACTGTATTTCCGCTGTACCAAATGAAGGCTGCGGATTTCGACACTCGATCGAGCGGTTGACCGTGCCAGCGGCGGCCGGCCTGACGAGGGTGAAGGAGCTTTCTCTGGCCAATGAGCGACCATCGCGCGTTGTCCGTGTCCCAAATGAAGTGCTTCTCGGAGAGGACGCGGTTTGGATTGAAGGGAGGGACGCGCAGGTCTTTCAGTTCCTTATGACTCCAGCGGCTCCACCATCCAAGCCACTTGTGATCGAACCAGTTGTCTATATGTACAAGATAGACTTCGCGCATTTGCAGCGCCGAGAGGGCGCCGTTCATGATCCGCTGCGCTAACGATAAGAAGGCTGCATCGTCATTTTCAGCAGGAACTAGCTCGATCATTGGATAACTCCGACTTCAAGTGGGTTTTGTCCCATCGTCCTGAAGTATGACCTTTAGGGAGCGGCAACGAACTCCGCTCCCTAAAGGTCACAGTTCGGATGCGTTACATAAACTCCTCCACCAACATCCGCCGCTGCTCCGCTGTCAAGCCGCGCGGTCGGCTGACGAGCGGACCTTCCTGCAACGCCGTATCCATCTGATCCAGCGACGGACCCGGATTGGGTTTGCGATAAAACAAACCAATCGGAATCTTCTCGCCCCACTCCATCGCACGCTCCATCGCGCCGTGGAAGTTCGATGGATCGTGTCCCTTATCTTCCAGGCGATAGACGTGATCGCGGAACCACTGGTAGGTGTTCTTCTTGTTGAACGTCACGCACGGGCTGAACACGTCGATCAAGGCGAATCCCGGATATTGGATACCGTCCATGTACAGTTTCAGCAGGTGCTTGGGATCGCCGCTGAAACCGCGGGCGATGTAGCCGCAGCCGGACGCCAGGGCGAGCGCCAACGGATTGAGCATTTGCTCCAGGTTGCCCTGCGGCGTGCTTTTCGTCACCATGCCGTGTTCGCTGGTCGGCGATGTTTGGCCGGTCGTCAGACCGTAAATCTCGTTGTTCATGACGATATACGTCAGGTTGATGTTGCGGCGCATGGCCTGGATGAAGTGATTGAGGCCGATGCCGTAACCGTCGCCGTCGCCGCCGGTGGCGATGACGGTTAGATGGTGATTAGCCAGCTTGGCGCCGGTGGCGAAGGCCAAGGCGCGGCCGTGTAGGCTATGCACGCCGTAAGAGCGGAAAAAGCCCGGCAGGTTCGACGAGCAACCGATGCCGGAGACGACGAGCAGTTCGTGCGGTCGAATCTCCAGCTCGGCGCAGGCTTTTTGCAGGACGTTCAAGACGCCGAAATCGCCGCAGCCCGGACACCAATCCGGCGCCACGTCCGATTTGAAATCCTTCACTTCGAGTTTGCGAGCGGTGGTAGCGGTCAAAGTCGTCATAGGAAAAAACTCCGTGGTTATTTTTGGTTAATCCACCCGGCAGCTCACGCTGCCGGTTCGCCAGGTATCACAACCGCGATTTTTCGCGGCGGAAGACGATGCACAGATGTTGCGTGTCGTCGTCGGGCGGAAAAGCGGCGCGGCGATTGCCAGTGCCCGGCTCGGCCGGACACCAGATCAAATGTTCGCCGTCCAATTCGTAAATGACCAACGACGTTTTACCGCGGTGCTTGTCCGGCCCCTCGTGGATGGTCATGTCCATCATCTTCGGCTTGGCGGTCGGATCGAGCGTGTAGATGCCGAGGTAAATGTCGCCGTTGGCGAACTTGACGGTGAAGTGTTCACCGGCGATGAGCATTTGCGCGGCGCGGATGCCGGAAACGAAGTTCCAGGTTCCTTGCAAACGCTCTTTGTCTTTGCGGATGGCGGCTTCGCGCCAGATCGAGATCGAGTAATAGCGTATCCATAGCGGCACTGCTCCCTTTCAATGACTGCTGGCGTGGGCGACGCCGGACAATCGGCCCTTCCAATCGGCGCTGGTGCCGCTGGGATGATCGGTACGCCAGCCCGGTTCAGTGGATTGCACGTTCACGATTTCCGCTTTGCCGTGCAGGATGTCCTGCACAGCGGCGACGATGTGTTTGGGTTCAAACGGTTCGCCGTCGTATTTGCGAATATGGCCATTGGCGGCAATGCCGGTCTCGGCCCGCAGATGCCGAGCGAACTGGCCGCTCTGTGTGTTCTCGACGACGAGGATGCGGCGGCTGCGGCCGAGCAGCTTTTGTACCTCGCGCACTTGGAATGGCATCAGATAACGGATGTGCAGATAGTTCGTGCTGATGCCGGCGGCGTTGAGGCGCTCGACCGC
The DNA here is from genome assembly GCA_963835245.1 of uncultured Planctomycetota bacterium. Classification (GTDB taxonomy): domain Bacteria; phylum Planctomycetota; class Planctomycetia; order Gemmatales; family Gemmataceae; genus JAJPHU01. The sequence goes on along the minus strand of CAWIEZ010000004.1, from coordinate 609,972 downwards.
CTCGCTGACAACGCCCCAGGTCGAACCCCAGCCAACCAGCGTCACCTCGGCGTCGGCCGGTCCCTCGAATAACGGCGGCGGCAGATGCGCCAATACCGTACTCATCTTGCGCACGCGCTTGTCCACCATCTTTTTGCGCCGCACCGGATCAGTGTAAATGTCGCTGAGAAGAACGCCGTCCTGATCGTGTTCGTCGGTGGCGGCGACATAGAGATGGCCGGGCACGCCGGGCACGGCGCGCGGCGAGATGCCGGACTCCGTGTCCTTGAAACGCAGATACGGTTCGCCGTTGGTATGGTGCAGCTCGCCGTTGCTCGACGGCAAAATCACTTCGCCACGATCGATTTCCGGTATTTGCTCGAACAGGGCTGGATCGACCGTTTCGTTGCCTTCGCTGAGAAGCAGATCGGAGAGGACGAGGACGGGACATTGATAATGGTCGGCGAGTTGGAACGCTTGTTGAATGACGGCGAAGCAATCGGGAATGCTGATCGGCGCCACGATGATGCGGGGAAAATCGCCCTGGCTGGCGCCGATGGCCTGGTTGAGATCGCCCTGCTCGGTCTTGGTCGGCACGCCGGTAGAAGGGCCGGCGCGCATGACGTTGATGGCCACGAGCGGCGTTTCCATGATGCCGGCCATGCCGATGGCCTCGGTCATCAGGGCGAAGCCACCGCCGGACGTGGCGCACATGCCGCGCACACCGCCATGATTGGCGCCGATGGTCATGTTGATGACGGAGATTTCGTCTTCGACCTGGCGCACGCAGATGCCGAGTTGTTTGCCGTGCGCGGCCATCCAGTGCAGAACGCCGGAAGCCGGACTCATCGGATAGGCACAATAGAATTTGCAATCGGCCATGGCGGCGCTCATGGCCAAGACTTCGTTGCCGGTGACCAGCGCCCATTTCTGAGTGGAGGGCGTGAGTTGCCGCGGCATCGGCGGAAAATGATCGCCGGCATAATCGAAGCCGGCCTTGGCAGCCGCCACGTTGGAAGCGACCACCTTCGGTTTCTTGGCGAACGTCGTGCCGATGACCGATTCTAGGCCGGCGAACTCCAGACCCATCAAGCGCATCATGGCGCCGACGGCGACCGTGTTCTGCATGACCGGCAGTTCTTTGTAGGAAGGCGCCAACTCCGGCACCGGCAGCGGACAGAGTTGCACGCCCTTGGGCGGCTCGTAGCTGGGTTTGACTTTGGCGCTGTTGTACAAGGCCACCCCCCTGGCGCGAGTTCTTGTAAATGCCGATCGAGCGTATCTTGATTGAGGGCGATCAATCCGTCGATCTGGTCGCCGTGATTGACAGGTTTGTGCGCCGACACGCGCAGGCGCAGCCAGGAATGTCCGCCGCGGATGACGGACTGGTACGAGTTATAGGCGTAAACGCCCTGTCCCTGCCGTGCCACGGCCAGAGCGAGCGTGTTGCCGGCTGAGGCGACGCCATCGCCCGCAGCCCCACCGATACCGATAATCAGGTTGGCATGGTCCATTGGTACTGTTCCCCCGCCAAAAATTGAACAACACGGGCCACGGAACGTCGAGCGGCCGTCCGGATGCGCCGGACGGACGTGGCCCCCCAAGTGACGTGCGCTCTCTCGGAACCGTTGTTGTTGCGGGTGCCGCTACACCTACGAGCCTCCCTGCGGAGGTCGGCGTCAACGGCCAGTAACTGGGATCAACCTCGATGATAAGCGGTTTTTCGTCCGGTGCAACAAAAAAATACCCGGCAGCTAACGCAGCCGGTTCGCCAGCTCCGGCGAACCGGCTGCGTTAGCTGCCGGGTGGTTCAAAATCGAGACAGGATTGACAGCGAAAACGGGGCGAGTTAGCATCATCCTCCGCTCCGTTTAGCCGCGACCCGAAGGGGAGCGCGGGCGGCACGCGCTCCCCTTCGGATCGCGGCTAAACTCCGGGAGTAGGGATGGATTGTTACGAGCAGATCCCCGGCTGGTTTGATTTCGCCGACATCTACGATCACATGCTGGCGCGGGCAAGCGAGGATGCCGTCTTCGTCGAGGTCGGCGCCTATCTCGGCCGCTCTACCTTGTACTTAGCATCGCGCATTCAGCAGTCGGGCAAAAAGATCCGCGTCTACGCCGTCGATCGCTGGGATGGCTGGATCTACGACGATTGCCGCCCGCCCACGCCGCCCGAAACGGAGGACGTCTTCTGGCACTTCGTCCGCAACGTCCGCCGCGCCGGCGTCGAAGAGGTGATCTATCCCTTGAAGATGGCGTCGGAGCAGGCGGCCAATCTGTTCGAGGACGGTACGCTCGACTTTGTGTTTCTCGACGCCGACCACGGCGAAGAATCCGTCCGCCGCGATTTAGAGGCATGGTTCCCCAAGGTCAAGCGGCGCGGCGTCCTCGGCGGACACGATTATCTCAACGCCGACTTTCCCGGCGTGCGCCGCGCCGCCGACGCATTTTTCACGGAGCAAGAGTTGCCGTTGCAGATACACGGCACGTCGTTTCTGGTGATCAAACCCAGTCCGCGCTGGCTCAACGCCGCTCTGCGCACTTACCGCCGGCTCGTGCCCGCCGCTTGAACGGCGAAAGAATGGCGGATAGACTAGCGCGTGGCACGAGGAAAGAATTGGATGGTGCAATGAGCGCGAGGGAGACATCATGGCGGAGCTTGCGGATTGGTTGCCGTTGGCGTGCGTGGGCACGCTCTTTACGTTGATGGGCTGCCTGAAGCTGTACGGCTTGGCCCGCGGTGTCGAGGGCGGACGCGATAAGTCTGCCGGCCAACGCCTCTGCGGCACCTGACCGACTTGGACGAGCCGCGGTGCGCGGCTAGGACTCCCGCTCTTGTTCTTGGCCATCGGATTGGGAGAACTCATCTGGATGGCGGTGGTGCTTTGGCGGAAAGGAAAGGGTTCTTGACCCTTCTGTCCCTCCTCGGCCCACGATCTTTCAATGAGTGTCGCGTAGGCGCAGGACGAATAGCAGAGCCAGGAGGCAGACGCCCAGCATGGCCGTCAGAACGCCGCCGCTTGTCTCGCAAGAGGAGCGCTGCTCGGCTTGCGGGAAGTAATACTCGGCCATGTCCTGCTCACGAAACCGCTCCATCGGAAAGCCAGGGTAAGGCAGTAGGGTTGTCGGCGAGGGGTGGAAGAGCGGTTGATGCGCGCTCTCGACAAGCAGCATGCCTTCAAAGGCCCAGCGCGACGGGACGGCGTGACCAACGATCCGCGCGGCGTCCGTCATGCGGTGGATCGGCTGCATGGCTCCGCCTTGGATAACCATGAGCAGCAGCAAAATCGGCAACAGCGAGACGGCCGCCGAGGAACTGCGGGCGACCGCCGAGATCAAGAGACCAAGCGAGACGCCGACCAGCGAAGCCAGCGTCAGAAAGCCGAACAGCGGCAGCCACGGTCCTTTCAGGCCGCAACCCCAATGGATGATCCCCAGCAGGACGCCACACTGAAATAGACACAATCCGCCCAGCACAGTCAGCTTGGCAGCGAGGTAGGAAGCGAGGTTGAGTCCCACCATGCGCTCGCGCTGGTAGACCGCCCATTCACCGACGATTTCGCGCACGGCATTGGAACAGCCGAACCACAGAGCGGCCAGCAGTTGCACAAAGAGCGCGATAGCGACGGCGGTGGCGACATCGATCCAGTTGTTTTCGTGGACGGCGGCACGGGCTTGCTTGCCATAGACCATGACGATCAGGACGGCGATCAGCGGAGCTTGGGCCAGCTGAACCGCCGTGTTCAGGGCGCCGCGTCGTTTGATGGCCAGCGAGCGGCGCACCAGCGTCCACCACTGCGTCAGGCCGTTAGAGACTTGTCCGGTCGCTGTCGGCAAGGGCGGCAACGGCTGGCGCTTGCCGCGCTCGACAACATATTCGCGCCGATAGGCCGAGCCGGCGTACTTGTGCGCCACTCCTCTGCCGTGCGCGCCGCCAAGCCGCGCAGCATGGCGTTGGGATCGGCTTTCGCCTTGGCCCGCCGAGAAGCGGTGAAGAAGCGGATGGCATCGGGGTAGGCGGGTCCGTAGTAGACCAGCCTGCCCGGCTGGATGGCGTGGGCGTCGCGCGCGAGCAAGGCGAGATTGTCGAGCAGGCGGAACGCTTCCGGCGAAGGCTGGTGCAGCGTGAGGACGACCGTTTTGCCGGAGTCGGCCAACTCGCGCAGCACTCCCATGACCGATAGCGCTTCCTCCGAAGATAATCCCGATGTCGGCTCATCGAGAAATAATACGAGTGGATCGGTAAGCAATTCCAGAGCCAGATTGACGCGCTTGCGTTGACCGCCGCTGATGCCGCGCTGACCGGGCGCGCCGATGAGAACGTCCTCGGTCCCTTCCAGACCGAGTTGCCGCACCACTTCGGCCAGTCGTTGCTCAAGCATGGATGCGGAACAGGAGGAGGGCAGACGCAGGCGGGCGCCGTGGGCGAGTACCTCGCGGACAGTCAGTTCGTGGTGCAGGATGTCGTCTTGTGGGACGTAGCCGAGTCGGCCGGAGAGCTGACGATAGTGAGCATACAGGTTTTTGCCGTTGTACAGCACCTCCCCGGCGGTCGGCGGCGTGTAGCCGTTGAGAGTACGCAGCAGCGTCGTCTTCCCCGCTCCGCTCGGCCCCATGATGCCGACCAATTCGCCGGGGAAAACCGTCAGCGATACGTCTTGCAGCAGGCAGCGGCGCGACGCCTCCACGGCCACCCCTCGCGCCCGGATGGTCACTTCCTCCACGGACGGCTCGGCGGCCGGAGAGATGGCGGGGCGTGGTTTCGTGCCGGCACGGTCGTACTGTCCCAGCAGGCGCGCCGCCGGCACAGGAAACCAACCGAGGTATACAAGGTCATTAGGCGACAGAGGAGCGCGGCTCACCTTGCGATGGGGATTGCCCAGCGCGGTGCCGTGCGCCGACTTGAGATCCTCGATCCACACCCGTCCCGCGGCGCGGACGATCCGAGCGTGATACGGCGAGATCACCGGATAATCGAACACCAAATCGTTATCCGGCGCTTGTCCGATGCGCAGGATGGCCGGGTCGGACATCGGCGCGGGCGCCGCCGCCGGCCACGGCATCGGCACCTTGAGTCCCAGCGTGATCCGATCCGCCGGCGTGACCCGAGCGCGAAACGACACGCGCACGCCGTTGACGAAGATTCCCGCCGCCGTCCCCAGGTCTTCGAGAATGAAGCCGCGCGGCGTGCGGAGGAGTCGGCAATGATAAGGAGCGACGGCCGTTCCCTCGACGACCATGTCGCAATCGGCGGCGCTGCCGATCAACCAACGGTGTTTGTGCGTCATGCTTTCGGCTCAACGATGATTCATTCGGCAGGTTCCGTTTGTGGGTCGATCTGTACATTATAACAGATTCGCATTCGTCCCCAACGGCGGAATTTCGATTGGCGGCGAACCGTCCAAGCCTTATTCTTCAGGAATCGCCTCTCCCTCAAGCATCGGGTATCCCATGCGAGCCAAGTTCCCCATCGTGTTGACTCTGTTAGCCCTCGTTGTCCTCCGCGCGAACCGTGAGACATGGGCGGAACCGCCGCGACAGGACGCTTCCAAGCGCCTCGATCTATACGGCGATGCGCTGCCCGATGGGCGCTGGCACGCATGGGCACGACACGATTGCGCCATCCGCACGCCATTGGCTTGCACTTCGCCGCCGACGGTAAGACGCTGATTTCCGCCGGTCAGGATCAGACGGTGCGCTTCTGGGATCGGGCGACCGGCAAACTGCAACGTCTCCAGCGTTTGCCGTCCTCGCAGCAGGTGATGGCCCTCTCGGCGGACGGCAAAACCGTGGCGCTGACCAGCGAAGACTATCTGCACTTATGGGACATCGCCGCCGCCAAGGAGATCCGCCGCATTTCCACCGGCAAACTCCGCAATGAGAAGTACTTCAACTGCGTGGAATTTTCTCCCGATGGCAAGAGCGTGGCGGCGGGCAACCGCGCCAGCACCATTCGGCTCTGGGACACCGCCACCGGCAAAGAACGAGCGCGCTATCATCACAAAGATACGTCGGTGCAAAAATTGGCCTTCGCGCCGGACGGTCGAATCCTCGCCGCCGTGGGATTTACCCAGGTCGTTCTCTGGGATGTCGCCGCCGGCAAGGAGCTAGGCACGCTTCCCTTGAAGGCCGACCGCTCCATCTCGCTAACCTTCTCCGCCGACAGCAAACAATTGGCCGCGCCTTCGCTTCACGCGCTGCTGCTGTGGGACGTGGCCACGCAGAAAGAAGCGTCTCATTTACCTTTCGATTCGGACAAGAATCGGGTCCGTTATTACGATGTCGCCTTCGCGCCGGACGGCCGCACGATGGCGATTGGCTTCGACGATTGCTTGATCCTCTGGGAGCGGGCTACAGGCAAGGAAGTGAAGCGATTGCCCGGTTACGGCTCATTCAATGGGATGTTCGGTCGGCTGCTCTTTTCGCCAGACGGCAAATGGTTGGCCGCGCTGCGCGGCGGCAAAATCACTTTATGGGATGTCGAAAGTGGCAAAAAGCTCCCGGAGCGCGGCGGGCATTCCGCCCCCATCGATTCCGCAGCCGTCTCGCCGGACGGCAAGTATCTGGCTTCCGCCGCCGGCGGCGACCGCACGGTTCGCCTGTGGGACGCTCACAGCGGCAAACCGCTCCACGTCTGGCCGATGCCGCACGGCCGAATCTCTCCTTTATTGTTCAGCGCGGACAGCGGCCGACTGATCGCAGGGGGCTTGTGGGGGGATTGCCGCATGTGGGACACCCGCGACGGCCGCCAATGCCGCATCTTTTCACTCCCCAAGGATGCCCCGGAGAGCTTCGATAACATCCCCGGACTGACGTTATCGGCAGACGGCAAAAGCTTGACCGCCATTAGTCTGCGAAGAACCTTCACTAAGAACGTCGCCAAAGGACAGCTTTTCCGAACGACCTGGAACGTGGACGACGGCAAGATAATCCAGCGCCAACCTCTGGCCTGGGACACCGGCCCCTTTCTTTTTCATGCGGAACTATCTCCCGATGGCCGATTGATGGCGATCCCCAAGCGGCAAAACGTCTTGATCTACGATGTCCGCGCCGATCGTCTCGTGAGAACCTTGAAGCGATCGATCTTCGGTCCCTCGGCGTTTTCTCCCGACAGTACCCTGCTCGCCCTCGGCGGCCACCAAGGTCCGACGGAGGCGAGGGCGCGCGTTTTTATCCACGACTTGCCAGCGGACTCCCAGGTGCTGAGTCTCGCCGCCGGGCGCGTGTGGAATCGCGTGTTTTCGCCGGATAGCCGTTATCTGTTGACGGCCGGCGAGAGTGATCTGTGTTTATGGGAGTTAGCCAGCGGCAAGGAAGCGCTGCGCCGGCACGTCACGGAGCCGGCGACCGCGCCGGGCGCGATGTCGTTTGCCACTTGCCTCGCCTTCAGCGCCGATGGCCGTTGTGCGGTGGCGGGGATGCACGATACCACCGTTCTCCTTTACGATCTCGCGCCGGGCGCGGGGGCGCCGTCAACTTCGCCGCGACGACCTCGATGGTTTATGGAAGGATCTTGCCAGCGTGGATACCGCTCGCGCCTACCAAGCCGCCGGCACGCTGATCGCCGATCCTCAGCGCACACTGCCGTTTCTGGGTAATCATCTCCAGCCCGTGAAGGAGGACGCGCCGCGCATCCGCCGCTTGATTGCCGATCTCGACAGCGAGCAGTTTACCGTGCGCGAGGCCGCCGTCAAAGAACTGGAGAAGTTGGACGACGCCGCCTTCGCCCTGCTACGCCAAGCGCTGAAAAACAAACCCTCTCTCGAACTGCGTCGCCGTATTGAGCCGTTGCTGTCCGTGCCGTGGCTGGTGCAAGCACCAGAGAAATTGCGGCAGATTCGCGCCGTCACGGTGTTGGAGCAGAGTGGCGATGCCGAAGCGCGGAAGGTGCTGGAACGCTTGGCCGGCGGCGCAGCGGAAGCGCGGCAGACACGCGAAGCCAAAGCCGCTTTGCAACGGTTGAATGAGCATCCCCGATGATTGATCGCATCGATCACATTTCCATTGCCAGCGGCGAAGGCAAGTTTTAGCCTGAACGTAGAGTGTGTTCCGCCGCCGCCGACTCTCAGGAGGATTCCATCGTGTCGCAACTCACGCCGTTGAATCTGCACGCTTGGATCGACGAACACCGCCATTTGCTCAAACCGCCGGTCGGCAACGCCGCCATCTGGAACAGCAATTTCCTCGTCATGATCGTCGGCGGACCCAATCAGCGCAGCGATTATCACGTCAATCCCGGCGAAGAACTGTTTTATCAGATCGAAGGCGACATCGTTTTGAAGATTATCGAAGACGGCAAGCCGCGCGACATCGCCATCAAGCAGGGCGAGATATTTCTGTTGCCGGCCGGTGTGCCGCACTCGCCGCGGCGTCCGGCCAACACCGTCGGACTCGTCGTCGAGCAGCCCAAAGCGTCGCAAGAACCGCAGCATCTTCGCTGGTACTGCCGGCGCTGCCATGAGCTGCTGTACGACGCGGCATTTCAGCCGGTCGATCTGGGTGCGCAAATTAAGGATATTATCGAGCGGTTTAAGTCGAATGAAGAGTTACGGACATGCAAATCTTGTCGAGAAGTGTTCGTTTTGTGACGCGCTGCCACCCGGCAGCTAACGCAGCCGGTTCGCCGGGCATGGCGAACCGGCTGCGTTAGCTGCCGGGTAGGGTATGTCGGGAATGCCGCAGCCATGAAAATCGACTTGCACACGCACATTCTGCCGAAAAGTTGGCCCGATTTGGGCGCGCGTTACGGCTGCGGCGGTTTCGTGCAGCTGGAGCATCACTGTCCCGGCCGCGCCCGCATGATGCTCGATGGTCAGTGTTTCCGTGAGATCGACGACAACTGCTGGGATCCCGTCCGGCGGCTGGAAGATTGCGACCGGCACGGCGTAACGGCCCAAGTGCTTTCGACGGTGCCGGTGATGTTCTGCTACGCGGCCAAGCCGCAACACGCCCACGATCTCGCGCCATCCTCAACGATCACATCGCCGAGGTGGTCCGCGCTCATCCCGGCCGCTTTTTCGGCTTGGGTACGCTGCCCTTGCAAGCGCCCGACTTGGCCATCGAGGAAATGGAGCGCTGCATCGGCGAATTGGGACTGCACGGCGTCGAAATCGGCACGCACGTCAACGAATGGAACCTGGATCACGCCGCGTTGTTTCCGGTGTTGGCGGCGGCGGAGCGATTGGGGGCGGCGGTATTCGTGCATCCGTGGGACATGCTCGGCCGCGAACGCATGAGCAAGTATTGGCTGCCGTGGCTGGTCGGCATGCCGGCGGAAACGTCGTTGGCCATCTGCTCGCTGATCTTCGGCGGCGTGCTGGAGCGTCTGCCGCGCCTGCGTCTCGCCTTCGCGCACGGCGGCGGCGCCTTTCCCGGCACGCTCGGCCGCATCGAACACGGCTTCCGTGTCCGCCCCGATCTCTGCGCCACGGAAAACGACAAAAGCCCTCGTCATTATCTGCATAGGCTTTATTTCGATTCGCTGGTTCACGATGCCGACATGCTGCGCTATTTGATTCGCCTTGTTGGCGCCGAGCGGATCGCCTTGGGTTCGGATTATCCTTTTCCGCTGGGCGAGGCTGAGCCGGGCAAGCTCATTGAATCGCTGACCGATGTGCCGGCGGCGATGCGTCAGCGCATGCTGGCCGGCACCGCTGTGGAGTTTCTGGGCGCGAAGACGGCGCATCAAGAGAAGACGCTATGAACTTCCAAGCGGAGGAATCGTTCGCCCGCGCGCTCGACGCCGCCGATCCGCTGCGGCATTACCGCGAGCAGTTCCACCTTCCGCGCCGCTCCGATGGCCGGCCCGTGCTGTATTTCTGCGGCCATTCGCTGGGTTTGCAGCCGAAGACGGCGCGGCATTTCGTCGAGCAGGAACTGGAGGCATGGGCGCGGTTGGGCGTCGAAGCTCACTTTCACGGCAAAAGCCCCTGGTATTCCTATCACGAAAACTTCCGTGATGCCGGCGCCCGTTTGGTCGGCGCCCATCCCGGCGAAGTCGTCTTTATGAACAGCCTAACGGTGAACCTGCATCTGTTGATGATGACGTTCTACCGTCCCACGGCGGCGCGCTACCGCATCCTGATGGATGCGCCGGTCTTCCCCTCCGATCTGTACGCCATGCAATCGCAGCTCCGTCATCATGGCTATGAGCCGGGCGAGGGCTTGCTGCTCATCGATCCGGGCGACATTGAGGCGCTGTTGGCCGAGCGCGGCAGCGAAATCGCCGTTGTATTGCTGGGCGGCGTCAATTTCCTGACGGGTCAGTATCTCGACCTTCCTCGCTTGGCGGAAACCGCTCATCGGCACGGCTGTCTCTTCGCGGTGGACTTGGCCCATGCCGTCGGCAATGTGCCGCTGCATCTGCACGATTGGCACATCGATTTCGCCGTCTGGTGCGGTTACAAGTATCTCAACGGCGGGCCGGGCAGCGTCGGCGGCTGTTTCGTGCATGAGACGCATGGCCGCGATCTGACGCTGCCGCGTCTGGCCGGCTGGTGGGGCACCGATCCGACTACACGTTTTCACATGCACACGCAAGCAACCTTTGTGGCGCGGATCGGCGCCGAGGGTTGGCAAATCAGCAATCCGCCCATTTTGGCGATGGCGCCGCTATTGGCTTCGCTAGCCCTTTTCGATGCGGCTGGCATGCCGGCGCTGCGCGGCAAGTCGGAACGCCTGACAGGATATTTGCATTACCTGCTGGCACGTTTGCCGGGCGGCCATTTCGATATTGTCACGCCGGCCGATCCGGCTCGCCGCGGCTGTCAGCTGTCGCTGCGTTGGCGCGATCGGCCGCGCGAACTGCTGCCGAAGCTGCAAGCGGAAGGCGTGGTCTGCGATTTCCGCGAGCCGGACGTGCTTCGCATCGCGCCGGTGCCGCTGTACAACACGTTCCATGAAGTGTGGACGTTCGCTCGCCTTCTCGAACAGTTCGTGAGCCAAGCATAAGGATAGCGGGAGGAATGGGTTATTCCGACAAGTATTCGAGGTGTCCCATCATTTCCTCCGCATCAAGAAGTTGATGAATCAGCATCAAGCCGCGGATGATGTCGCCAATCGAAGTTCCCTGGGGCGCATAGGCAATCCCGGCATGCGCGACCCCTGCCGCATGGAGGCACAGAAAGTCTTCGTCTTGGGTGAAGATCACTCGGCCTTCGGCCCGCGCCCGCTCCAAATGTTCTTCATCGGTGGCGCTGAGCAGGCCGGCTTCGGGCACGGTCAGAACGTCGGCCCCGCGCTGCCGAAGTCCCCGCACCACCGCACGGCCGACGTGTTCATCGGTGTAGAACTTAACCGGCTGTCCCATCGCCCTTCCGCTCCTGGAGTTTCTGACGCACCTTCGAAGGGGTACTTTGGCGCAGAGATTCCGCGAAGGCCACGCCCTTCTCAATGGACTGATCTATTTCGGTTCGATGATCGAAGTAGTAGGCGAGCGCGGCGTAAACATCCGCGAGTGTCAAATCGTATTCATAAGCGATCTCGTCGGCGCTCTGACCCAGCCACTGGTGACAAACGACGATATTCTGGACCGTGATGCGGTGGCCGGCGATCCGAGGCTTTCCGCCTGCAACGCCGGGAGTAATCTCGATATGCTGATCTAGCGTTTTCGCCGTCATTCTAAACCTCCTGGCTTGTGATTCACTCTTTTCATCCTAGCAAATAAGATACGCCGCGCCGGCCTTGAGATCATAATATGACACCGTGTCGGCGGCGTTGCGTCATCTCTGGCTTGGCGACGGGAGGGGTGTCATGCGGATCGATCAACTAATTTTTATCGGCCTGCGGGGTTATGTGATCGCTCTCCATCGGGATACGGGCGAAATGATCTGGGTATGCTCGGAACTTAAGTCCGGTCCCATCACGTTGTTGCTCGACGGCGATCGTCTGATCGTCTCGACCAATGGCTACCTCTATTGCCTAGACCCGTTGACGGGCCAGGTGCTGTGGAGCAATCCCCTGAAGGGCTACGGCGTCGGCATTGCCCATCTGGTTTCGGTGCGTGGGCAAAGCGCCCAGACGGTGAATCAGCAGCAGGTCGCGGCCGCGAATCAGCAGCGTGCCGCGGCCACGGCAAGCGGTTCGTAAGCGAGATCTATGAAAGTGAATGAACCTCTTGGCATCGCTCTGATTGGCTGCGGCACGGTGGGCGGCGGCGTGGCTCGCCTACTGCTGGAACAAGGCGAACGCTTGACCGCCCGCGCTGGCCGGCCGCTCGTCTTGCGCCGCGTCGTCGTCCGCGATGCGGCGAAAGCGCGCCCCATCGCATTGCCGCCCGAACTGTTGACGACGGATTTACAAGCCGTGCTGCGCGATCCGAATATCCACGTCGGCGTCGAACTGGTCGGCGGCGTGGACTGGGCCAAGCAGGCCGTCTTGTCTCTGTTGGCGGCGGGCAAGGACGTGGTGACGGCCAACAAGGCGTTGTTGGCCCAGCACGGTGCCGAGGTGTTCGACGCGGCGCGGCGGCACGGCCGAGCCGTCGCCTTCGAGGCCAGCGTCGCCGGCGGCGTGCCCATCATCGCCGCGCTGGCCCAATGTCTCGCCGCCAATCAGATCCAATCGCTGCAAGGCATTCTCAACGGCACCTGCAATTTCATCCTCACCAGCATGAGTGAAAACGGCCAGAGCTACGCCGATGCCTTGACCGAAGCGCAGCGGCGCGGCTACGCCGAGGCCGATCCGACGCTCGATGTCAACGGCACCGACGCCGCGCACAAATTGGCCATTCTCGTGCAGATCGCGTTCGGCTTGGCCGTGCGCGTCGAAACCATCGATCGCCGCGGCATCGCCGAACTCGACGCGCTCGACATCCGCTTCGCCCGCGAATTGGGCTACACGATCAAACTGTTGGCCGAGACGTGGCTGATGGGCGACAAACTGGCGCTGCACGTTTCGCCGGTGTTGCTGCGGCGGCAGGCGCCCTTGGCGATGGTGCGCGGCGCCTACAACGCCATCCACGTCGTCGGCGACGCGGTTGGCGATGCGCTGTTCGCCGGCCAAGGTGCGGGACAGATGCCGACGGCCAGCGCCGTCGTCGCCGACATCATTGATTTAGCCGTCGGCCGAACACAACGGACATTTGCGACCTTGAAACTCTGGTCCGGCCAGCGCAACGGTATTCAATTGCAGCCATCGGCCACGGTGCGCAGTCGATTCTATCTGCGTCCGTTTGTCGAGGATCGTCCCGGCGTGCTTGCCGACGTGACGCGCGTATTGGCGCAGCATCACATCAGCATCGCTTCGGTGATTCAGCACGAAGCGCCGGAGGATCACGAGGGCGGCCGCGTGCATTTGGTCATTATGACGCACACGGCGCTAACCGGCGATTTCCGCGCCGCCGTCACGGAGTTGGATCGTCTCGATTGCGTGGCGCCGCCGAGCGTTTACTATCCCGTCGGCGATTGACCATAAAAAACTAACCACAGAGGCACAGAGACACAGAGAAGAAAAGGCAAAAATTTTTCGGAATGTTATACTTGACAGACCCAGTAGTAGTTAGCAGCCACTAACCGCTCACTTCTTGCCCTTTTTCTTCTTGAGCGGCGGGGTTTGCAGCATGGCGTCCACGATCTGCTCAAACGGCAGTGGGATGTGCAAAGGTGCGTTCCGCTGCCGCTGAGTCTTCTTTTTCTTCGGCGTTGGCTTCTTTTTCTTGGCTGGCTTTTTCTTCTCGACCATAACTGCCTCCATGCTAAATATAGTCCTTTCGGTCCCAAATTCTACTTGAACGGATGTTCGAGCGCAAGAGCAAGGCGTGGCTCGCCTCCCTGCTCCTAAACGAAAGCCCATCCAGACCCTTGCGTTCCGGTCCAGCCTCGGTTATCCTCATGGCGAACAACGCAGGGCCAGCAGCCCGCACAACAAAGGTGCTCCGATGGACTGGTTTTGCTATTGGGACGGTGCGCGGCAAGGACCGTTTTCGGCCAAGCAGGTAATGCAGTTTGCGCAGGCTGGAAGGCTCTTGCCCACAGATGAAGTGGGCGTCGAAAACGCTCGCGTATCGGCAGGGGCGGTCACTGGCTTGATCTTTGACATCACGCGCTCTGATGTGCTGCTGAATGTCGTTTCACCGCCCCAGCACAACGGGCCGCTGCTCCTCGATCTTTCTCCGAAGATGACCGTCAAGTTAGACGGCAGGCTTATCGGAACGAGAGCGATTGCCAAGGGCTTTCAGTTCACCGTAAAAACGATGCCGGGGCATCATACCCTTAGCGGCGCGGCCTCGCGCCCGCGCATTGCGGAAAAGCACTTCGCCCTCGAACTTCCGAAATTGGCCGTCTACGACATTCTTTTCTCGTATACCAGCGGGTTGAGAGGGTACGGATCGAACTTCTCGTACCAGTGGAATGTTTCGATCAGCCCCGCTGATTGGGTCAGTGAGCAGTGGGAGATAGAGCGACAGTGGTGGCAGTGCCGCTTCTGCGGTGCGGAGTGGGCTGTCGCGCATCTCAATCAAAAGGTGATTCACGAGGAAGAACGCTATAGAACCATATCAGAACCTCAATACCAGTGGGTCGAAAGTCCTTATCAGAATCCTTATGCCCCCACTCAGTACGACAGATTGCTTACGGGCCATCACACCACACAGATCCGTATTACGTTGAAAACCTACAGAGACGAATGGCATGGACTTTAGCCACAAGTCTTGCGTGGTGAGGGAGTTAACAAAGATGGCCTGCCTTGCTAGATTGAGGGTGATTACGAAACCTCACCACAAGGAGGCCATCCATGACTCATGCTACCCCCCCACGCCGCTGTCGCCAAGTCGGACAACTTCGTCAAAAGATTGCCCACGCCCCAGCCCTGCCTTTCAGCGAACTCCTGGCCGGCGGTCTGGCCGAACAGGCCATCCGCGACGAGGCCGTCTCCTTCCGCGAGCGACTCTTCTCCCCGCTCGTCACGCTCTGGGTCTTCCTCTCCCAGGTTCTCGACCCCGACCATTCTTGCCGCCAAGCCGTGGCACGCTTCCTGGCCTGGCGCAGTGCCCAAGGCTTGGCCCCCTGTTCCGCCGACCCCAGCGCCTACAACAAGGCACGCCAGCGCTTGCCCCAAGGCGTCCTGAACCGCCTCACACGTCTCACCGGCCGACAGGCACAAGAGCGCACCCCTGCCCCCTGGCGCTGGAACGGACGCACTCTCAAGGTCGTCGATGGCAGTACCGTGTCCATGCCCGACACCGAGGCCAACCAGAAAGCCTTCCCGCAAGCACACACCCAGAAGGCCGGTGTCGGTTTCCCCATCGCCCGCCTGGTGGTGTTGTTCTCCCTGGCCGTCGGCACCGTTCTCGACGCCGCCCTGGGACGCTACCAGGGCAAGCACAGCGGCGAGACCGCCCTGTGGCACAGCCTGCAAGACAACCTGGAGCCAGGCGATCTTCTGCTGGCCGACCGCTATTACGGCTCATACTGGGAACTGGCGTTGACGCAACAACGCGGCGCCGACATGGTTTGCCGGCTGCACCAACGCCGCCGCGCCGACTTCCGCAGCGGCCGCCATTTGGGCCGCGAGGATCATGTGGTCTGCTGGAGCAAACCGCCGCGTCCGGAGTGGTTGGAGGAAGCGAGCTATGCGTCGTTGCCGGCGACGTTGGCGGTGCGTGAAGTCCGGGTGCGGGTAGGTGCGGCCGGCTTCCGTACCAAGGTGTTGGTGGTAGCCACCACGCTGTTGGATGCGGCGGCGTTTGGACGTGAGGACGTGGCGGTGCTGTACCGCATGCGTTGGTACGCCGAGTTGGACCTGCGGTCCTTGAAGCAGACAATGCAGATGGACATTCTCCGTTGCCAGTCGCCGGAGATGGTGCAAAAGGAAGTGTGGGCACACTTGCTGGCCTACAACCTGCTGCGCGGTCAGATGGCGCGGGCGGCGGAGGAAGGCGGCCTGTTGCCGTTGCAAGTAAGTTTCAAGGGCGCGTTGCAGGTGGTCAATGCGTTGGCGTCGGTGTTGTGGACGGCGGCGGTGGACGAGATTGCGGAGATAATGCGGCGTTTGCGTGCGGCGATACGGAGTCATCGCGTCGGCCAGCGCGCAATCGTTATGAGCCGCGCCCGCAAGCGTCGCCCCAAGCATTACCCGTTGCTCAACGAATCGCGGCAGGATGCCCGATCCCGTTTGGGAGTTAATAGTTGTGGCTAAAGTCCATGCCATTCCCTACAGAGACTATTTTGGATGCGAGAAGTGCGGCAAGAAATGGAAGAAGGACTGGCGCGATCCAGAAGACTAGGCTACGCTGGGTCGGGCACTTGACGGAGTTCCAGTTTTTTCAAAGCCGATCTTTGGATTGTAAGTCAATCCATGTCTGTTTGCCAAGACCTGTTGGATCATCTGAGAAATGTTGTCCAAGTAGTCGGTGCGACTTTGGAGCGCCTGAGCATTGCCCGTTTGACCCGACCTCGCGTTCGCTTGGGTGATTGCTTGAAGATTTCTCTTGAGACTTTGCAGGTGTATGAAAGCCATTTGCATACTCGGTGTCAAGCAACAGGCGCTCGGACAGTTCCACCAGCGGTTCAAGGTCAATGCCGTGTTGAACGCATAGCTCGGCCAGTTCACGCTCTTTCCTGTATTCTGCGAATAGTCCCATGACGGTATCTATTCGCTGTCATACTCATTTTCGTCCTTAGAACTCGATTGAGTCGAGCAGTTCCTTCTCCTCTTTGCTCGACCCCAAGGTCTTCACCTTCTCCCCGTTCTTCGGAGGCCGATACATCAACCGCTTACCTTCCGCTCCCTTGATGGCGGCAACCATGCGTTCTCCATCGCTTTCTTTGCGATGATCCCAGCGGAAGTTAAACTCCGCGCAGTACCTCGGCAGGTGCTTCTTGCTCATGCGGTGATAGACGCCGTAGTGACCGCGCTTCAGCAGAGCAAAATAACTCTCTGCCGTGTTCGTGTGGACCTTCTCGCCATTCTCCAACTTCCGCACGAACTCGTCCGCACTGTGTTTCACTGTCTCGTGCGCGGCAAAGTCACGATCCAGTCCGCAATACAGGTTGAGTTCGTCCGTCATAATGACCGCCTCCTGTGCCACGTTCACCGCAATCTCGCCTTTCAAGCTCTTGGACGTGACCTCCTCCAAAGTCGTGCAGCGAGCCTTTCCATCTCGTTCAATCAGGACCACCACAGGGGCCTTCTTTGTGCCACGACCGCGCTTGTGCTTGCCCGTTCCCTTGCGCGGCTTGCCGCCGACATAGGTTTCGTCCACTTCCACCTTGCCTTTGAGCAACTCAGCAAAAGGGCCTTGCTTCATCGCCTCCCGAATCCGGTGCGTCAAAAACCACGCCGTCTTGACGGTGATGCCAAGCTCGCGGGCGATCTGGTGACTGCTCATGCCCTTCTTGCTGCTACTCAAAAGGTGAAAGGCCATGAGCCATTTACTGAGGGGCAGTTTCGACTCCTCGAACACCGTACCGATCCGCACCGTGAACTTCTCGCGGCATTTGCCGCATTTATAGACACCCGGACGAACAGGATTCCTTGATCCAGCCTTCGGTGTCAGCGTGTAGATTTGCGTGGATTTGCAGTGCGGGCAGACAGGACCGTTGGGCCAGCGGCGCTTCTCAAGAAACTCGCGGGCTTTCTCTTCGTTGCCGAAAAGCTCATTCAGTTCGGCGAGGTTCAGGTCAGCGTCGGTTCCGGTGGGCGGCTTTTTCTTGCGGCTCCACGGCGGCTTTCGCTGGTATCGTGTCGGCATGGGGCTCCTTTCTGTTCACAGTATACTGATGTTCAATGGGTCTGTCAAGTAGTCATGTTTCGTGTAGCCACATTTTCCTTTACTTGTTTCTCCGCGAACCGTATAATGTTCATCATGGGACGGAAGAAACTACCACCGGAAGAAGCGCGGCAAAAGCCGTTGCGCATTCGGCTGAAGGACGCCGAGCGGCAACTGCTCGACCACGCGGCCAAGGTGAAGGGATTTGGCAATACGTCCGGGTGGGCTCGGAAGGAACTGGTGCGATTGGCTCGGAAGGTATGGCGAAATCAGGCGTGAAGAGCTAGATACCGTCATGGTGACGAGTTTCAAGGAATATGTGGCCCGGAGGGAACTGGCCGAGATGGAGCAAGGAGGCATGTTCAACGAGATGGCGGCAAGACGCTCGTTCGCTAGGTCCATAGGAAAGTTCCAGCCGCAGTTAGCAGATAAGCCGGTGGCGATCCTGACCGCGTTTCGAGGCGATGCTTCGTTGGTAGACAACCAGACGGCGAATGCCAAACTGGTAGACGACCTCAAGAAGATGAACCTCAGCTTTTATCCTGTCAAGGGCGCTGGTCAGGAGGAACGCAAGTGGTTGTTCGGCCTCTTTCGTTGGATCGAGCCAACTTACGAGGATTCCTTTGTCGTTCAGCCAAGGGGCGACATGCTTGACAAGGATTTCGAGGCGGTCATTCGCGGCCTCGTGCAGAAGTACGGCCAATACGGTGCGGCAGTGAAGTTGCCTAGCGAAGCACACGCATTCATTGTACGACCGCAAGGCAGAGGCAGTAATTTGGGTTCCAACGTAGGGCCGACCACTACGACGGACGATTACTATACGCAGCTTCGCGGAGGCGCTCGTGCCGATCAGACCATGCTGCGTCCGTGGGAGGTTCAGGGAGAACAGAACCATGTCCGACGCTTCATCAACTGGTTGGCAGGACGTTCGTTTATGAACTACCCAGCCGACCAGACGAAAATCGGTCGGCGGTTTTCCATCAGGCCAGACCAACCAGAAGGAGGCACAAGATGAGTTTCTTAGCTAGGTGCAGGCTGCTGATGCTTGAGCAGAAGTTGAAGGGCATCTTCGGCCCCTTCGGGAAGTACAATCGCTATCGCCGATTATGTCTTGAGCGCAACTCTCAGAGTGCTGAGGACAGGCTGCGTCTTGCGCAGGAAGTGCTGAATGGCCCCCCCGTAAGTGCCATTGAAGCTCAAGACAACGCCATTTATCTCCGCGAACATGGACGCAAGAAACCAGCCACCGTGCGAACTCCGAGGGCGGTGGCTGGATCAGCGGAGGAAACTCCTCCCAAACGGAGAAAGCAGGCATAAGGGCGGGAAGGCAGTACGCATCCCGGCGCGGGCTGCACGAGCGACTCGTGCAGCAACATGGCTTCGGCATCCTCGCGCCAACTCTACCAGCACATCGCTGACTCCAACGCCACCGAATGCACCTTTCACCTAATGCTGCTACCCGATAAACAACAAGTGGAGTTAGTCGTCAGCGACAATGACTCCCAGCGCTTCACGGACCTCAACCACGTCCATGCCGTCTTCGGCGAGATGCTGGTCTTGGCCTACTGCCAGAAGGCCAAACTCGTCACGACGAAGGGCGCGGTCGCCTTCACGGAGCAAGGTGTGGAAACGGTGCGCCTGCGGTCGAACATGGGCGTGGAGTTCTGGGCCACGCTGGACTGTGATGCCGAGCAGTACCGGCAGTTCGTGCAGGAGCTAGAGCGGGTGGTGGCGAGGCCGGGCTTGCGGCTGGTTGTCCTTGTGGAAGACGACGGAACGAGAATTTTGCGTGATGAGACGGGATGACGGCTTGAACGGCCCAGACAAGCCGGTTAGCAACCGCTAACTTCCGCTGGGTCTGTCAAGTATAACATTCCGTTCTTTTTTGACGGTGTTTTGCACGCCGGCCTTGCGGAGATTGTCGAGGATGGTTTGCATAAACCCCGGCGTGCCCCACCCGGTAGCTGCCTGCTGCGGTGTAGGTTTTGGCGAACCGGCAGCGTTAGCTGCCGGGTTGGATGCCGCTGCCGGGTTGGATGCCGCTGCCGGGTTGGATGCCGCTGCCGGCTGCGGTGTGCCGGGCAGCATGCGGTGCGGCGACAGCGATTCGACCGTGAACGGCCCGGCGACGCGGACCACGTTCTTTTCTTCCTGCGGCTGATCGTAGAGGATTTCCGTATCGGCGTGTTTGCGGATGGCGGCATCAATCTGTTCGCGCGTCATGCCTTCTTGAATGTCGGGATTGTTGGCGATGCTTTTGAGGGTGACGTGCGGCACTTGTTTGTAGACGAAGCCGCGGCGAATGTCCAACCCGGCAGCTAACGCAGCCGGTTCGCCGGGTGAACCGGCTGCGTTAGCTGCCGGGTGGGGCACGCCGGGCGGCATAGGTATTGGCGAACCGGCTGCGTTAGCTGCCGGGTGGGGCACGCCGGGCGGCATAGGTATTGGCGAACCGGCTGCGTTAGCTGCCGGGTGGGGATCGGCAGCGCCGGCAATGCGGTAGTAGGGGAACTTGGCGGTCATCAGTCGTGTGCGGGCCAGGGCCAGGGCGACGCGGCTGGTGTCGAGGGTGATCCAACGCCGGCCCACTGCTCGGCGACGTAGGCCGTCGTGCCGCTGCCGCAGGTGGGATCGAGAACCAGATCGCCGGGATCAGTGGTCATCAGGAGGCAGCGCTCGATGACCTTGGTGTTCGTTTGGACGACATGCATCTCGCTTTTGCGGGCGGCGCGGCGGCGGATGTCCTCGATGAGCGCCTGCGGATGGATTTTTTCTTGGATGTAGATGGGCACGGCCGGCACTTCGAGCGGCTGGCGGTCCTGTTCGTCCTTGCCCTTCCAGACCAATTGCGGATCGAGCGAAGGATCGCGGGGATAGAGGACGGTTTGCGGAGCGCGTTCGTCATCGCCGGCGAAGGCGGCGAGTTCGCGGGTGGGGATGTTGGTGCGTGCGTCCTTGTGCTTGATGGCATCGACGGGCATGGGTTCGGGAGTGGTTTTGCGGGGGATTTCTTTTTTGCCATGTTAACTCCTTCTACCCGGCAGCGGCTCTCTACCCGGCAGCGGCTCTCTACCCGGCAGCGGCTCTCTACCCGGCAGCGGCTCTCTACCCGGCAGCGGCTCTCTACCCGGCAGCTTACGCTGCCGGTTCGCCAAGCAATTGCCGCGCTTTGGCGCGAGCCAAACCAAAAGCGGCATCTCTTGATTGCGCACGTATTGGATGGCGGCGAGTCGTCGTTCATCTGTCTTGATCGGACGTTTCGAGCCTTGATCGGCCCACCAACGGCCCGCCTGCCGCCGCGGTCCCACTCGGTTTAAAGGCGCGACTGCCATAGCTTTTCCAATCGCGCAACACGTCTGAGGGGTCCGGATCGCCCGTCACGCCAAAAACAATGTGAACATGATTCGCCATTACCGCCACGGCATCAATGCTCCAATTTCGATACGAAGCGGTCTCGTGAAATTGGGCAAGCAGACCTTCGGCCTGTTTGCCGTTCAATAGCACCGGATCGCCTTGCATCACTTGATGGACGTATCGTTCCAAGGCAGGTATTGCCTCTGTGGGTGGTTCGCCGGGCACATTCTCAATGGCACGCTGCCCATCGGCTTGGCGATGATAGTAGCCGACAAACCCGTCTTCGCCAGGAACCCAGGTTCCATAGGTGCGCCACGAGAAGAACCAGTAGCGATCCATGTGGCCCTCCGTTCTCTACCCGGCAGCTAACGCTGCCGGTTCGCCGGGTTGGCGAACCGGCAGCGTCAGCTGCCGGGTGGTGTTTGCAAGCGGCCAGGTGGTGTTTGCAACGGCGAACCGGCAGCGTTAGCTGCCGGGTAGAGCATCGCTGCCGGGTAGAGCATCGCTGCCGGGTAGAGCATCGCTGCCGGGTAGAGCATTCGCCACCCGGCAGCTTACGCTGCCGGTTCGCCACCCGCAACGATTCTTTTCAAAAACGTCCGAATTGTGTTCTTCGCGTTCCACGGATTGTCAATCTCCATGAACGCCCACCGCCCGTACATCCCCTCCGCATTGACCGCCGGAACCCACATCGTCCGTGTCGTTTCGACCTTCGCCTCTTTCTCCTTCAATTCCTGGCCGGAGATTTCGACGATGAGATTGAGCAAATCGGCCATGCCACGGCCATCGTCGATGCGCAGCAGATAATCGGGGTAGTAATTGCGCGGCCAACCCTCGAAGGTGCAGGGGATCTTGAAACCGAGATTCTGATTCTTGACGTAAGCCTTCACTTCGGCCATCGATTCCAGCGTCTGCGCGAATTTCGTCTCCCAGTTGCTATCGCACGGCACGAGGTTGATCTCGCTGGCTTTCTGCGTGAACAGCAGCAGCTGTGGAAACGTGTCGTCGTAACAGATGACGCACTCGGCCAGCCAACGGCGAACGATGGCCAATACTTGCGGAAAGAGCCAAACTTGCACGGCGTCCTTGAACTCGTCGATCTGGACGGCGGCCAGCTTCTTGAACTCCGGCGACATGCCCTCGTCGGACTCCAGTTGTTGGCTATCCACCAAGATGGTGTTGGGCCGATTGGGACGGCGCGTTTTCCTGGATTTCGTCGGTGATGCCGTCGTCGTCAAACTTGAAATGCCGCCGCGGCATCTCGAAGGGCGAGTTAATAATCGGGTTCTCGATGACAACGGCTTTCATGGCGTGGTCCGTAGTTGGCGAACCGGCAGCGTTAGCTGCCGGGTGGTGCTGGCGTGCTGCCGTGTAGAGGCCGCACCCGGCAGCTAACGCTGCCGGTTCGCCATGTGACGATATTTCACCGTATTCGGCGTATCTTTCGGCGGCATCTCATACGGCAGCGATTTCAGAAACGCCACCAAATCGTCAAGTTGACTCGGCATCAGATGGCTGGTTTTACCGTGCTTGTCGTCCTTGTTGCAGGTCGTCAGCACGTCGCGCAGCGTCTTGGCTTTGCCGTGATGCAGATACGGCGCGGTGCGATAGACGCCGAGCAGAGTCGGTGTGTCGTACTTCGATCCCATCTTCTCCGAGGGGTCGTCGGCGCCGGTGCCGACATCGTGTAAGTTAAACGGCTTTTTGAGAGCGCTATCGGTGTAATAGGGACCACTGTGGCATTTGGCGCAGCCGATGGCGTCGCTGAAAAACAGCGTCTTGCCGCGCTCGGCGATGGCGGACAGCTTGCCGGGCGCGGGGATGTGCGGCGACAGGGTGAACTCAAAGGAGTTGCAGTAAACCGCCATTGCATCGAGATCCTTGGAGCGGCCGGCGAGATCGACGCTCAGTTCGGTCGGCGCGAAGCCGGCCTTCGGTGTGAGAGAGCCGCGCAGCAGACCTGGACCCTGCATGAGCCGGCCACGGATGGTGTACTCGAAATCCTGCACCTCATCGCGGTCGGCCGACCAGTGCAGCGGATGCGTGTGCGCCAGACCCATGAAGGCCGGCGTCTTGCGCAGACCCTCCGGATTCTGCCAGACGCGGCCATCGCTGTGGCCATCGGGATGGCACGAGGCGCAAGCGATCCAGCGACGGCTGGTCAGCGGACGGTTGGCCGTGCTGAATAGCACTTTGCCATGCACCCATTCCGGCGATTTCGGCGGCTCACATACCTTGATGCGAGCCAGACGCTCCATGTTCTCGGCATCGTGGACGGTGACATCGAAATCGAGCGCATTGGCGATGTACACTTTTTTGCCGTCGCCGCTGACGCGCACCGCGCGCGGATTTTTGCCGACGCGGACGGCAAAGCCGATACGCTTGATCTCTTTATAATCGTCGTCGATCACCGCCGACACGTTCATGTCGTCGGTGCCGGCGTAGATGGTGTACAGGCGCGTGCCGTCGGGAGACAGCGCCGCCTCCCACGGATTGGTGACGACGTAGACGCCGTTGTAAGTGTCCATGCCGAACGACGTGCGCCGCTTCTTACCGTTGGGCGCAACCAAATCGCAGACACTCAGCTGCGGGAAGATCGAGCCGCTGCCGTCGATAACCTCTATTTTCGAGCGAATATGGGACAAATAGGCTTTCGGCCGGCGCGGATGTACGACGACGTTGCGGCACAGATTATCGGCGGAGTGGCCCTTCCAGCTATCGATAAGAGTTCCCTTGTCCCGGTCGAGGGCGTGCAATACGCCGGTGTAAAATTCGGTGACGTACAGCCGTTTCTCATCGGCGCTGAGAGCGAGGCCGCGCACCATCGAGCCGGCTTTCATCTCACGGAGGACTTTTCGCTGCTCAGATCGATTTCGCTGATGGTTCCGGGATACTCGTGGGTGACGTAAGCGCGGCGGCCGTCCTTGGTGATGACGATGCCATAAGGTTCATCCGCTACGCGGAGTTTCTCGACGACCTTGCCGGCGTCGGCATCGATGAAGGCGAGGACATCTTCCCCGTAGACGGTGACGGCGGCGAGCGGGCCGTTGCCGATCCAGGCGACGCCTTCGGGTTTGTCGCCGACGGCAATTTCGCAGACAGCCTTGTGGGCCGTCGCGTCCACGACGGTGACGCTGCCGTTGTCGGCGTTGGCGACGAGCAGACGCTTGCCGTCCGGCGTCAGGTCCAGGAGGCTGTTGGAGGAGCCGGCGTGGAGCGGACGGATCGAGGCAAGCACAAGAGCGACAAACAAAAGGCGACTGGCGAAGCGCAACGACATGCAGCATATCTCCTGCTAGGGCGGCCACGAAGGCGGGACGGTCGGTGAGTTAGGTCATTATGGTAGGCGGCGGACAGGAATGCAATCGTCAACACAACCGGCGAACTGGCACGAAAGGTGCATATCAACAAGCGAGTTTTGAGCGGCACGCGAGCCGCTGCTCGTAATCGGTTTTCAGCGAAGGTTAGAACTCCTATGACTCCCCTGATCGCTTGCCAGACGATTTTCCATCTCAGCGAGGGAAAGCTGCTTCCCTATGTGCGCTCGAACGATTCGCGGATGGCTCGCTACGTGCCTGCTTGCCCGCGGCCAACGGCCCAGGACATCCAAATTCATGCGTGGTTGAGTAAGCGACTCGCGCTGTTGCACCGCGAACGACGGGGTCTGCGCGAAGGTGCGCCGGTTTCTCGATGCGCTGTTAGGTGCGCGGCGGGCGCAGCAATAGCGAGATCGAGAGGACGACGACGAGCGGAAAGATCACGCCCATCAGCAGAGAGGGATGCGTTTGCAGGAAGCCGCGGACCACTTGCAGCGTCGATTGCGAGAAATCCCAGTCAATCGATTTGAAGAACGAAGGCAGCCACAGACGGCCGGACTTCCAATACCATAGGGCCGACGCCATCGAAGTGAGAATCAGCAGGGCGAGGCCGAGACACTGACGCACCGTCCAAGGCATCTTGCCGCCGTTCAATTCCATCTCAATTTGCCGGCAGCGTTTCAGCAGCGAATCGAGCATCACGCGCTCGGAATTGACGAAGGTTTGCAGTTTGAGCCAGGGTTGCGCGATCGACAAGCATTCCTCGTAGAAGGCCCGGCGTTCGGCGATCGGGCAAGCGGCGATGGCGGCGCGACAGGCTTGCAACAAAAGCGCATGAACGGTTCGATAGTCGTCGCCGTTGACGTGGCCAGGTCCGCTGCCGGCGATGATCGTTTGCACCAAACCTGCCCAGCACCCCCAGAGACGAAATACCAGCGGATCGATGGGCGGCAACGTCTCGCCGGGCGGCGCGGAGACCGGCGCCGCGGCGGTAGCGGCGGCCATGTCGGAGAGCGTGGCGTCGGAATTGTCGCGGGGAGGCGAGGGCGGACGATTCTTCTTCATCGCCAATGCTTCCGCCGTCACTTCCTCGGTGTCCTCGGCGCGCGATAGCGCCATGGTGTCGTGCGTTTCGGCACGGCGCGGCTCGTCGGGAGGGAATTTCCACAGCGGCTCCATCAGGCTTGGTCCCGAGGACTCCGCCTGGCGCCGCGAGGGCGCGAAAACCGCAATGTCTTCGAGGAGGCAGGTGGATTCCGGATGCGGATCGGTGGGCGGTCGGCCGGTCGAGGCGTGCGTCGGCGGCGTGAGCCACAACGGCCGATTCGTCGTCCGCGTGGCGGGGACGACTTTCGGGCGCTCCGCCGCCCATGCTTCCAGTTCGCTTACCAGTTCGGCCGGCGTTTGATAGCGGTCGGCGGCGTCCTTGGCCATGAGCCGGCGGACGATGGCGGCCAGCGCCGGCGGCACGTCCGGACGCAACTTCTCCAACGGCTCCGGCTGCTCCGTCAGATGCTTGACCAGCTTTTCCATGGCGTTGTCGCCGGGGAAGGGTACGCGGCCGGCCAGCACGAAATAGAAAGTGCAGCCCAAGCTGTACAGATCGGAACGAATGTCGGCGGCGTGGATGTTGCGCGATTGCTCCGGCGCGATGTAGTCCGGCGTGCCCAGAACGCCGGCTTCGCCGCGCAGCGCGATGGTGTCGCCCTTGGTCTTGCCTTGCAAACGCGCCAAACCGAAATCGAGGATTTTGACCAATACCTCGGCCGGCTGTTCGTCTGCGCGGCTGCGGAATGAGCAGGTTGCCCGGCTTGATGTCGCGATGTACCAGGCCCTTCTCGTGAGCGTGCTGCAAACCGAGGGCGGCCTGACGCATCAGGGCGCAGGCGTGATTGATCGGCAAGGGTCCGTGCTGTCTCACCAGGGCATCGAGGGTGACACCCTGGACGAACTCCATGACGAGGAAGTGCAGCCCTTCCGCCTCGTTGGCGTCGAGGGCCATCACGATGTTGGGATGGACCAAGTGCGTGCAGGCGCGCACTTCGCGGCGGAACCACTCGACGGCGACAGGATCGCGACACCAACTCCGGCGAGATGACTTTGATGGCCACCACGCGGTCCATGATGGTGTGCAGCGCTTTGTAGACGCGGCCCATGCCGCCGCGGCCCAACTCGTCGAGGAGACGATATTGTCCCAAGCTCAGAGGCTGTGTATCGCCGGTGCAGACCTGGCGAACCTGGAACGGCGTCAGCACGCCTTCATTGACGAGCGCTTCGGCGATGGCCGCCGAAGGCGCTTCGTCGCCGAAGCGGCTCGCCGTCTGTTCCAGTTCCGCGTCGGTCAGCAAGCGGCTTTGCCGCAATCGGTCGAAAAAAGTGGCGCGTTCCACGGCGGTTCTCTGGATTTGGTCGCCATCTCCACCCGGCAGCTAACGCTGCCGGTTCGCCAGCCAGGCGAACCGGCAGCGTTAGCTGCCGGGTAAAGCCGCCGCGCTCGCCTACGGCTCGCGGCTAAACGGCAAGAATCCCTACAGAGAGTATAGAACGAAAATTTGCCCGACGGCGCCGCCTTACTTCATTCGGGAAAAAATGGCGAGAATCTGGAAGGCGGCAGGGCCGAGGATGACAATGAAGATGGCCGGAAAAATGCACAAAAGCGTGGGGAACAAGATTTTGACGGCGGCTTTCTGAGCCATCTCCTCGGCGCGCTGTTGGCGTTGTTGGCGCAGCGTGTCGGAGTGAATGCGCAGCGCCTTGACCACGCTGGTGCCGAAACGCTCGCTCTGCACGATGACCGAAGCGAGGTTGCGCAGTTCTTCGAGATCGCTGCGTTGGGCCAGCTTTTGCAGGCCGTCGCCGATGGAGACGCCCAGCATCATTTCGCGCTGCACCAGTTCCATTTCGGCGCCCAGCAGCGGATGAGCGGACTTCAACTCGGCGGTGACGCGCTGCATGGCTCCGGCCAGGCTGACGCCGCCCTCCAGGCAGAGTACCATCATGTCCAGAGCATCGGGCAAGCCGCGGCGGAGGCTGCTCTGCCGCTTCTTCTTACGATAATCCAACCACAATCCCGGCGCGATCATGCTCACAGCGGTGCCGCCCAGGCCGACTAAGGCGGCGCGGGTGGGCGTCAGGATGCCGCCCAGAGCCAGCGCCACCGCCAGCAGCAGCGGCGTGGTCATCAGGAGGAATTTCACGCCCATCATCTTCGCCAGAGCCTGACGGTCGTAGATGCCGGCCTCGATCAGGCGCAGACGCAGCAGATCGCGTTCCGCCTCGTTGCGGGGCAGCAGCTTCGTGCCGAAGTCGGGCAGCCACGCCAGCAACCACTTGACCAGACTGTTGCCGGCCGGAACCTCGCGCGGCGCCGTGCCCAGGCCGCGCATGCGCGCCTTGGTCTGCCAGAGGTTGCGGCTATGCCAGATGAAGAAAATCAGCACCAGCGCGCTGGTGGCCAGGAACACGAGCAGGCTGATTCCACCTTTATCGAACATCACCGCCCTCCAACCGACGCTTCTGCGAAGCGTCGCTAACCAATCAGAAATCGAACTGGATGATCTTGCGAATCCACAGCGCCCCCGCTGCCATCGACGCGATCATGGCGGCCAGCAGTCCCGAATGTTCGAGCAGCACGTCGGCATAGGGACGATTGATGAAGCGCATGACGAGAAACATGATCGGCGGCAGCACCAGCAGCACGACGGCCTGCAAACGTCCCTCGGCCGTCAGCGTGCGGACGTGATTGCGCAGCCGCACGCGCTCGCGGACCAGAGCGGCGAGGCGCTCCAGCACCTCGGAGAGATTGCCGCCGGCCTGTCGCTGGATCATCATGGCCATGACGAAAATCTTGACCTCCAGCACGCCGGTACGGCGGGCCAGCTCTCGATAAGTAACTTCCGGCAGCAGACCGAGGTTTTGCTGTTCCTGACAGTGGGCGAACTCGCCGGCGATGGGCGGCTCGAAGGAGTCGGCGACGGTCTGAAACGCCTGCGGCACCGAATGGCCGGCACGCAGCACCCGCGCCATCAGATCGAAGGCGGCGGGCAGCTGCAACAGCAAGCGATCGTGGCGTGCTTTCTGACGATGCTGAACGTACAAGAACGGCGCTAACCCCAGAGCAAACGAAGCGGCGCCCGCCACCACGGGTCCGTGGACGAGCAGACCGATCGCCAGTCCGAACAGCGCCGCCGCCGCGCAGAGGTAGGCCAGCTGCGTCGGCGTCAGCGGCAGACCGGACTGCGCCACCATCGTTTGCAGTCGAGTGCGCCAGTCGGGACGTTCCGGCTCGGGCAGCGACGCCTCCATGCCGGGCAGACTATCCGGGGCGATTTCGCTGAGATCGAATTGGCTGACGCCTTTGAACAGATTGGTGCGTGTTGCCGGCTTCACCACAGGTTTCTGGAATTCGCTCTCCATACGGCGGCGGGCGTGGAACGTGCCGTGTTGACGCAGATCGCGCCAGATCGAGTAGCCCGCCGCCACGCCGGCGCTGGCGGCCAGGAACATCAGCACGAGAACCAGGGGGAGACTCACGGAACAACCTCCGAGATCGCATCACCCGGCGAACCGGCAGCGTCAGCTGCCGGGTTTGGGATTTCACCCGGCGAACCGGCAGCGTCAGCTGCCGGGTTTGGGATTTCACCCGGCGAACCGGCAGCGTCAGCTGCCGGGTTTGGGATTCACCCGGCGAACCGGCAGCGTCAGCTGCCGGGTTTGGGATTTCACCCGGCAGCTAACGCTGCCGGTTCGCCGAGGCACGCACTCAACCGCAGGCACTGGTCAAGATACGTCGCTCGAACATCTGCATGGGCAACTCCACCCCGGAAGCGGCCAAGCGATCCAGGTAATGCGGACGAATGCCCGTCGTATGGAAATAGCCCTGGGCGCGCCGCTCCTCGTCCACGCCCGTTTGCTTGTAGGCGAACAGATCGTGCATCGCCAGATTGTCGCCGTCCATGCCGGTCACTTCGGAGATCTTCACCACTTTGCGGGCGCCGCCGGATAGCCGCGTCGCCTGTACGATGACGTGAATGGCCGAAGCGATCTGCTTGCGAATGACCCACATGGGCACGTCGAAGCCGGCCATGCCGACCATCATTTCCAGCCGTCCCAGCGCATCGCGGGTGTCGTTGGAGTGAATGGTGGTCAGCGAACCTTCGTGGCCGGTGTTCATGGCTTGCAGCATGTCCAGCGCCTCCGGCCCACGGCATTCGCCGATGACGATGCGATCGGGCCGCATACGCAGGGCGTTGCGAACCAGATCGCGCGTCGTCACTTCGCCGGTGCCTTCGACGTTGGTCGGCCGCGTTTCCAGCCGGCCGACGTGCGGCTGCTGCAAGCGCAGCTCCGCCGCGTCCTCGATGGTGATGACGCGCTCGTCCGACGGGATGAACGCCGACAAGGCGTTGAGCAGCGTCGTCTTGCCGCTGCCGGTGCCGCCGGAGATGAGCAAGTTCAGCCGCGCCCGCACGCATGCGGACAGGAAAGCGGCCATTTCCTCTGTCATCGCTCCCTTTTGTACCAAATCATTGGCCAGCAAGGGACGGACGCCGAAGCGGCGGATCGACACCAGGGCGCCGTCCAGAGCCAGCGGCGGAATGATGGCGTTGATACGGCTGCCGTCAGGCAGCCGGCCATCGACCATCGGACTGGTCTCGTCCACGCGGCGGCCCACCTGACCGACGATGCGCTGGATGATGTGCAACAGATGTCGGGCATCGGTGAAGGCGACATCGGCGCGTTCCAGCCGGCCGTTGCGCTCGACGTAGACGATGTCATGGCCATTGATGAGGATGTCGCTGATGGTCGGATCGGCCATCAACGGTTCCAGCGGTCCCAGACCGAACGTCTCATCGAGCACTTCCGTGGCCAACCGTTCGCGCTCGGCGCGGTTGAGCAGGTTGGAACTGCGTTGACACAGTTCCTCGGCCATGCGGCGCACTTCCTCGCGCAGTTCCTCGCGGCTGATGCTGCCCAGAACGGATACGTCCATGCTGGCGACCAGCTGCTGGTGCAGCTGCGCCTTAAGGCGGCGGCGTTCTTCCCCGCTCTGGACCGTGGCATTCGCGGAAGGACGGCGAATGTCTTCCACGTCCGTCCAGGAATCGCCGTCCAGAGCCGTTACATCATCGGGGGAAGTGCGTGGCATGAAAGGTCGCCTCGTCGAAAAACTTCGTTTAGCCGCGATCCGCAGGGGAGCGCTCGACGCGCTCCCCTGCGGGTCGCGGCTAAACAAGGATTAACCATGAAACACGGCCAGCCAACCATTGACGCCTTTGGCCGCCTGACGAACCGACGACGATTTGCCGCCACCGGGATTGATTAGACCGTTCGCCAAGCTGCACGATGCTCTGCGCCACCTTGGCCGAAGGCGTGCGGAACACGGCCGGCTCGCCGGCATTGTTGGCGGCGTTGATGGTCTTGGGATCGTCCGGGATCAAGAAGACGATCTTGCGGCCCAGGGCTTCCTCAGCCTGCGATAGGGGCAATTCCTTGGCCTGGCCATAGCGATTGATGACCAACCGCACCCGCGCGGCGTCGATGCCGGCTTGCTCCAAATAATCGAGAATGCGTTTGGTACTGCGCAGCGACGTGAAATCGAGACGAAACACCAAGCAGAATGAAATTGGCCTGCCGCAGCACCGTCACCTGCTCCTCGTGGTAGCAGTCTTCCAGATCGACCACGCTGAAGCGGAAAGCGTCGCGGGCCAGACTGATCGTTTTGTCGACGCCCTGGGCGGTGACTAAGCGGATGTCCTCGTACATCTGCGGCGGCGCCAGCAGATGAACGCCGCTGGTGTGCAGCGACCAAGGCGCTCTCGAACATGGAGCGATCCATGCGTCCGGCATTGAGGCACAGATCGGCGAGGTTATGAGCCGGCTTGAGATCGAGCAGAGCGGCCAAGTCGCCGACGCCCGGCTTGAGATCGATGAGAGCGCAGCGGTCGTGATCGCGGGCCAGTACGCCGGCCAAGTTGGCCGCCAAGGTGCTGGTGCCGCTGCCGCCGGAAGCGCCGAGCAGGGCGATCACCTGACCGCCCGGCTGCCGCGTCGCCTCGTCCTTGATCTGCACGCGCAACAGCACCGACTCCAGCTGGGCTTCCAGGTCGGCTTCATCCAAATAATGATCGGCGCCTTCGTGCAGCGCCCGCAGGATGAGCTTGGAATCGGAGGCCACCCCGACGGCAAGGACCGGGCCGCTTACTTGCGAACGGATTTTGCGCAGCAGATTCAGGGCGTGATCGGCAAAGGGCGACAGAACGACCACCAACATACTCACGCGGACGCGGGCCAGCGTTTCCTCGGCTTGATCGAAGGAAATCAGCTGGGGTTCCAGACATTTCAAGCGGGCCTGTAACATCTCGCGCAGTTCTAGACCAAGCGGTTGCGAGATGTTATGGATGAGCACCGCGACCTGCATGGAACATCCTCTTTTCGATCCTCGACCTCCGCTTCGCCTGTTCTCGTGGGGCCGCGCGTCGCGGTCCCACGAGCGGATCGCTCGCGGTTGCAACCGATGGGAGCGATACCAGTCTCATAGGTCATGGAGCGCGGTGAGTCAAATTACCGATGCGTGAAGGAGTTCATTCGTTTCGCCGCGATTTCATCCTCTGAGCGGGGGGCGTAAGCCCCCCGAGAGACGCTAGACTCGGGGGGCTGACGCCCCCGCTCCGATTGGGAAACCGCGGCGATACGAAGAATCCATTTGCCATCTTGTGGATTTCGACCTATTTTTGTGCTGACCCCTCACCGCGCCGCCTTTCCGCGCGGGCCGTCCGCGTTTCCCCGTCGTCAAGGAGTGTTTCATGCGCCGCCGTCCTGGGCCGCGGAGGGGGGATCGTCGTCCAGCTTCCTCCGCCATCGAACTGGCTCTGCTGCTGCCGATCCTCGCTATGTTCTTCCTCTTTACCGTGGATTTCGCGCGCTTGTATTATCATTATTCCATCGTCACCAACTGTGCCCGCAATGGCGCTCTGTACGGCAGCGATCCCACCTCCATGCCGGAATCGCCCTATGCCAACGTGACCGCCGCCGCCCTCGCCGATGCCTCCAACCTCAATCCCCAGCCCACCGTGACCAGCAACAACGGCGTCGATAGCGCCGGCAATCCCTACGTCGAAGTGACGGTCGTGTATCCATTCTCGACCATTAGCAACTATCCCGGTTTATCCAATCCCATTAACCTGACGCGCACCGTGCGTATGCGTGTTGCTCCGGCTACACCCAACTGACAGGAGGGAAGGCGATGATACCTAAACCAATCCGACGGCGTCGAAGCGCTTTCGCCATGACGGAATCGGCGCTGGTGCTGCCGATATTGATGTTCCTCATCCTCGCCACGGTGGTGGGTGGTTACGGCATCTTTCGTTATCAGCAGATCGCCATGCTGGCCCGCGAAGGAGCGCGCTACGCCTCGGTGCATGGCGGTCAATATCAGCAGGAAACCGGCAACACCGCCGCCACCGCTCAAGACGTGTACAACAACGCCATCGCTCCCTTAGCCACTAGTCTCGACATGTCGCAGCTGTCGTCCACCGTCAGCTGGAACGCCAGCAACATGCCTTACAGCGTCAGCAGCGATTATGAGACGCCGACCAATAACACCGTGACCGTGACGGTCACCTATAACTGGTTCCCGGAATTGTATCTGGTGGGACCGATTACGCTGAGCAGCACCTCGACGATGCCGATGTCGTATTGAGTTTAGCCGCGACCCGAAGGGGAGCGCGCTATCGCGCTCCCCTTCGGGTCGCGGCTAAACGAAGATTGTTTCCGAGAGTTTCCCATGCGTTCGCCTCTTTCGCTCTGTCGCTGGCCGCTTCGCAAGGGCACGGTCACGCCGTTGGCAGTGTTGAGTCTATCGTTGTTGTTGGGCATGGTGGCGTTGGCCGTCGATGGCGGCACGCTCCTGGAAGATCGGCGTCACACCCAGGCCACCGCCGACGCCGCCGCTCTGGCCGCCGCCGCCGATCTGTTCGCCAATTATGCCGGCAATCAAGGCGTCGATACCAATGGCACCGCTCAGGCCAGCGCCTTGGCCACCGCCGCCGCCAATGGATTTAGTAATGATGGCGTGCAGTCGATTGTCACCGTCAGTATCTCGCCGCAGAAATATCAGGGTGGACCCAATGCCGGCAATCCGCTGCCGGCCGGTTATGTTGAAGTTATTGTGCAGTACAATGCCGGCCGATTATTCAGCAATGTCTTCGGTTCCGGCACTATTCCGGTGCGGGCGCGGGCGGTTGCTCGCGGCCAGTGGATTGCCAACAATAATGCCGTGATCGCGCTCAATCTGAATACTCCGGGCGCGGTGGCCCTGACGGGAAATGCCGGCTTCGCCATCAACGGCGGCATGCAGATCAATTCCAATTCTCTGCTCGCCCTCGATCCGGGAGGCAAAGGAGGGTTGACGACCTCATCGATTACGCTCAATCCCGCCCTTCAGGGAATTGGAGGAATTCTTTCGTTCCTGCTTGGACTCAGCGGCTCAACTCCCGCGCTCAATTACAGTTCGCCGACGGCCGATCCACTCCGCTACTTGCCGCCTCCCAATCCCAGCCAACTGTCAACACAGACCATCAGCGGTCAAGACCTCTATCCCGGCGTTTACAACGGCGGCATTAATCTGAGCGGAAAGGGTACTTATGTGCTGCACGCCAATTCGGATGGCACGCCGGGCATTTATTATTTGCAGGGCGGCGGCTTGTCGGTCGGCGGCCAAGCCACGCTCACGATGGCGGCCGACGCCACGGCGGGCGTCATGATCTACAACGCCGGCGGCTCCATCAAGGTATCCGGCCAGGGCAGCCTGACTTTGAATCCGCCTTCCAGTGGGCCTTATCAGGGAATCAGCATCTTTCAGCAGCGCGGCACTCTCCTCAGCGCCGCGCCGTCAATTAGCATAAGTGGAAAGGGAAGCTCGACGGTGATGGGAACGATCTATGCCGCCTATGCCAGTGTGACGATTTCGGGCGGCGGCAGCGGCGGCGTGACGGGCGGCCAGGTCGTTGCCGACACCGTGACCGTCACCGGCAACGCCTCCCTTACCGTTAATCGCGGTACGCAGCCCGTTGCCCACACACGGCTTCTCGGTTTGGTCGAATAATCGAAGCGGATGGCCCCGTTGCTTCTTGTAAGGCCGAGGCCCACTCCATTACCGGATTTCGTCTCAACGAGGAGATAGGTAGTCATGCAATCGTTCATCTCGTTTCATCACATGCGTCGTCGTCGCGGCAGTATCACGCCGTTGGCGGTGTTGAGTCTATCGTTGTTGTTGGGCATGGTGGCGTTGGCCGTCGATGGCGGCACGCTCCTGGAAGATCGGCGTCACACCCAGGCCACCGCCGACGCCGCCGCTCTGGCCGCCGCCGCCGATCTGTTCGCCAATTATGCCGGCAATCAAGGCGTCGATACCAATGGCACCGCTCAGGCCAGCGCCTTGGCTACTGCCACCGCCAATGGATTCAACAATGACGGCGTGCAATCGATTGTCACGGTCAGTATCTCGCCGCAAAAATATCAGGGCGGTCCCAATGCCGGTAAGACGTTGCCGGCCGGTTATGTCGAAGTCATTGTGCAGTACAATGCCGGCCGATTATTCAGCGGCGTGTTCGGCGCCGGCGCCGTGCCGGTGCGCGCACGCGCGGTTGCACGAGGACAGTGGGCGCCGATCCCGAACAAAGTGTTGTCCCTCAACGAGAAGGCCGCGGGCGCCGTCGGCGTCGGCGGCAGTTCGACCCTCAACATCAACGGCGGCTTGCTGGTCAATTCCGGCTCGTCCAGCCCGGTCAATGTGTCTTCGGGGGCTAACTTGATCGCCTCCTCGATCTCGCTCAACAGCGGCGGCGGGGGTCTGCTGGGAGTCGTCGGTAAGTTGGTGTCCTCTCTGTTGGGACTGCTCGGCCTTGGCGGCGGTTCTTCGCCGCCTACCAACTATGGTCCGACCGTGTCTGATCCGCTCCGCTCTCTTCCGCCTCCCGATCCGGTCCAACTGGGTCTAAGCGTGCAAAGCACAACGAATCTCGCTATCAGCGGCGGCAGTAAAAACTTGTATCCCGGCGTCTACAACGGCGGCATCACCATTAGCAATGGCGCCAGTGTCACTCTTCATCCCAATGCCGACGGTTCGCCGGGCATTTATTTCATTCAAGGCGGCGGCTTGAGCGTCGCCGATACCTCCAGCCTGATAAATGTTAGCGGCAACACGGCCGGCGTCATGATCTACAACAACTGGCAGAGTACCACCGACGCCATCAATCTCCAGGGCAGCGGCAGCTTGGTTCTGGCTCCGCCCAGCAGCGGCGCCTACCAAGGACTAACCATCTTTCAGAAGCGCGGCACGCTTACCAATCCCGCTCCCGCTCTGACGGTCGTTGGTTCGGCCGCTGGATTCCTTGGCTTGGGCGGCAACGTCAACATCACGGGCACCATTTATGCCGCTTATTCCAACGTCACTTTGGAGGGCGTGTCCGGCACCAATCTCATGGGCGGACAGGTTATCGCCGATACCGTCAACACGAGCGGCAACGGTTTGGTTAACGTCGATCCCTCCGGCAATCCCACCGCGCAGGCGCGCACTTTCGGGTTGGTGGAGTAAAAACTTAACCACGGATAATACGGAGGACACGGATAGAATATCAATCTTTTTTTACCCGTGTCCTCCGTATTATCCGTGGTTAAGTTTTTGGAAAGTCAACGTACCAATCCCCGTTGCCGTAGATAGGTGAGTACCAGCCGATCGAATGGAACCTGATTGCTCGTGAACAGACAACTTACGCCGCGGCGCGTGCAGAAGTCGTGCAGGGCGGCGCGATAAGCGGCCAAGTTTTGCTGATAGCGCCGCAGTAATGGGCCATTGACCGTGATCTCGGCCAAATCGCCGTCTTCGACATCGACCAGCTGCAAATCGCCGACGATTTCCGGCTCGATCTCTTCTTGCGACAAAATCTGAATGACGTAGACATCCATTTGCCGCGCCACCAGATAGCGCAGCGCCTCTTCGTAACCGCCCTTGTCCATGAAGTCGCTGAGAACGACGACGATGCCTTTGCCGCTGCATTGGATGCTGAAGCCGCGCAACGACTGGGCCAGATCGCTCGGTCCCGCCGCCTCGATTTTCGTCAAGAAATCGAGCAAGCGCCACAAACTGCGCCGGCCGCGCAACGGCGGCATCGTCTGCGTCAACCGTTCGTTGAATGCTTCGACGACGACGCGATCGAGATTGACCAGGCCGATAAAGCCCAACGCCGCCGCGATCTGTTTGGCATAGTGCAATTTCGTCGGCGTGCCGAAATCCATCGACAGACTGTTATCCAGCAGAATGTAAAAGTGTAGGTCTTCCTCTTCCATGAACAAGCGCAAAAAGAGACGATCGAGGCGCGCGTAGAGGTTCCAATCGAGAAAGCGGAGATCGTCGCCGACAACATAATTGCGATAGTCGGCGAACTCGACGCTCTGCCCCTTGCGTTTGCTGCGCCGTTCGCCCTTCATACGGCCGAGGAAAATTTTCCGCGATACCAATTCGAGTTGTTCGAGGCGGGCAAGAAATTGGGGTTCGAGCAACGGCGGCGCGGTCTCGGGCATGACACATCAACTCCGGGGATCGAGAATCAATGTAAAATCGGGCAGCAGTTTCGTGGTGTAAGTGTCGCCGGGACCATACTCCGACAATCGCCATTGTCCGCGATAGCGGCGGCGCACCTGCAAGCGCAACCGTTCGGGATCGTCGCGCGTATCGAACAGCCAATATTCTTTGATCGAGGGCACTTGCAAATACAATTCGACGTTGCGGACGAGATCCTTCTTGGGATCATCGGGGGATAGAACCTCGACAACGAGGATGGGGCTGACATCTTGCCAGCGAACGGCGTCCCAAGGAAGTTCCAGCGGAAAGTTGCGGTAAGCCGCCGCGTCCGGTTCAGGATTGGTCACACCGCGGCGTTTAGGGACGAAGACCCTGGCTTTGTTAGCCACGAAGTTGATGACTTGCGGATAATAATGCGCGTACAGTTTGAGTTTGAAGTAGATCCAATCTTCGACGCGAAATTCCGGCAGATTAGCTTCTGGCGACACGTAAAGTTTCCCATCAATGAGTTCGTATTCGTAGCCTTCGACGTAATCGCCGGCCATGAACTCTTCCAGGGTCATCGGTCGGCCATGATCGGCCGGTCCAAGTCTCTTTAACACGGTGGACATTGTACTCCTCCTCGGTCCAGTTTATGTCCGCGCGGCTGCCGCCGATTCAGGCACTTTCTCCTTGACCTCCTGCAGTATCTGCAACAGTACTGTATCGACCGCGATGTTCTCCGCCTGCGCCTCGAAATTGAGCAGAAGGCGATGCCGCAGCGCCGGCAGACAACCGCGACGGATGTCCTCGAAACTGACATTATAACGTCCCTCCAACAGCGCTCGCACCTTGGATGCCAACACGAGCGCCTGTGCCCCGCGCGGACTGGCGCCGCAGCGGATGTACTTATTGGTATCGGCGATGGCGAACTCGCCGCCGGGATGCGTCGCCAGTACCAAACGGATGGCATAGTCCTGCACCGGCGGCGCGATCAGCACTTCGCGCACCAGCTGTTGCCAGCGTCGGATCTCCTCGGCATCCATCACCTTCGCCGCCGTCGGCCATTCACCGCGCGTGGTGCGTTCGAGGATTGTCGCCATCTCCGCTCGTCCCGAATAATTAACGATCAGTTTGAAAAAGAAGCGGTCGAGTTGCGCTTCGGGCAGCGGATAGGTGCCCTCTTGCTCGATGGGGTTCTGCGTGGCCATGACGAAGAACGGCTCTTGCAGCCGATGGATGGTGCCGCCGACGGTGACGCTGTGTTCCTGCATCGCTTCCAAGAGCGCCGATTGCGTCTTCGGCGTGGCGCGGTTGATCTCGTCGGCCAAGACGATCTGCGCGAAAATGGGGCCGGGCTGAAAGCTGAATTGTCGTCTGCCTTCCATCGATTCGCCGATGATGTTGGTGCCGATGATGTCCGACGGCATTAGATCCGGCGTGAACTGGATGCGCTTGAACGCCAAATCGAGTACGTCGCTGAGTGTGCGAACCAGCAGTGTTTTGCC
Source organism: uncultured Planctomycetota bacterium (assembly GCA_963835245.1). Classification (GTDB taxonomy): domain Bacteria; phylum Planctomycetota; class Planctomycetia; order Gemmatales; family Gemmataceae; genus JAJPHU01. The sequence continues at coordinate 571,543 of CAWIEZ010000004.1, read as the reverse complement.
CAGTCCCGGCACGCCTTCGAGCAGGGCGTGGCCGCCGACGAACAGGCAGGTCAAGACGCCGTGAACGATGTCGCTGTGGCCGACGATGACTTTGCCGATTTCCGCTTGGACACGGCTATAGGCTTGACGAAATTCCTCGGCACGTTGTTGCATGGAAGGTGCGGATGTCATAGTTTCGCGTTTCGTGGTTGGGAAGGAAGATCGTTACGTTCCAACGCTCTCGTTCTCGCCAAGGATGGAAACCAGAATGCCGACGATTTTGCCCGCATCGCTTAGATAATATTCCGGACGATCAATACTCAAGCGCGCGCCTTCCAATTTCAAGAAGCGCCAGTTTGTTCCACTACTAACGCAGCCATACACGGCTGGCACAGGCGTCTTGTCGCGTTCGTTGAACAGCCGCACCGCGACCATGGCGGCGGCGCACTGTCCCAATCCGCCGATGATGTCTTCGCGCTTGGCCTCAATCACCGCAATCAGAGGCCCACGCAGATAGTAAAACTCCGGTGAACGAGAAATGATATAGTCACAGTATCCGTTCAGTCCGCGCTCGAGGTCCACGTCGAAGGTGAATCCCGGAAACACGTTGGCCGGTCCTTTAGCTCGCCGCTTCCCTTCGACCAAGAGAGGAGCGATAATGTACTGACTGCGGGCCGCTTCGGAATTAACGCTTACCGCGATCGGTGCCAACTCATCGAGCCACCCTCGCGTGAACTCGCTCAGTTGCAGAGGAGCGACCCGCGCGAATAGATCCCTGTCGCGCTCTTCCTGGAGCGCAAATGTTTCCACCGCGCTGCGAAGAGTGAAATCACTGAATGCCATATTTTTTCTCCTTACGGGGACGATCCCCCTTCTTCTTTCTTTCGATCTTCCAATGCTTTCTTTTTCGCTCTCAGCAATCGGCTGGCATAATCGCCCGCTTCCGCTTCCGGCGCCGCCGCGCCGAGAGACGGCGCGGCGGGAGGCGTTCCCGAAGTAATCGGCGGAGACGCGGTGGCGACATCCGCGCCGGCCGGCGCCGTCCCGCCCTCGAAGCGCTGCCCCGCGCGCTCCGACATTGTACCGAGCGGCACCTGCCGCATACGCAAACGCTCGGCGATCTCTTGTCTCGGCTCCGGCACCGGCAGACCGCGCAGCCGCGCCCACACATAGCGGCCGCGCTCGGCGATCCGCTGCGGATCGATCGCCAAGCGCCGCACCGCCACGTCGGACAGCAGCAACACCGCCGACAGAAACACCAACCAGTACCACAACGGCAGCAAACTTTTGACGCGCTCCGGCGCGGAGCGGAACACCGTGCCCGCTTTCGCCGTCTCGGTCAACAGTGTCTCGTCCTCTTCGTAGCGCTGACCGCCCGTCAGTTCGCTTAGCCGTTCCAGCAGCGGCGTATTACTCGACAATTCGGCGAACTCCGGCGAATACGGCAGCGTCACGCCGGCGCGAACGCTATCCACTCCTTCCTCGATTTCGCGTTCGCGGCCATCGCGGCCTTTGATTTTCTTTGTGCGCACCGCTTGAGCGTTGAGAAAATACGATCCGGCCTCCTCGGCTTTGACTTCGGCCTCATACTGTCCGCTGTTGGTCTGCACGAAACGAAGTTCGCGTTCGCGGCCGGCTTCGCCGCCGTTGCCGCTGGGCGCCGTGATGCCGCCGCGCAGCTTCAGATGAATGTCCGGCCGGCCGTCATCGGTACGCGCATCCACAAAAATGCGAATTTTGCCATCGCGGAACTCCGTGGTCATGTTCAAGCGCCGGCTCTCGGTCGGCCGCAGCGACCAATCGATGACCTGCTCCCAGAATTTGCCGTACAGAGCCGCCTGCCCCGCGCCGCCCTGTGTCCAGGCGCGCGACCAGAATTTCGGCTCGCCGGCATCGCTGGTGAACGCCACCGCCTTGCCCAAGCCATAGTGCCAATACGCCAGCAAGGGAAACTCCTGATCGGCGAAACGCGGCGTCTGCATGGGAATTTCGACGAGCGGCGATCCTTTCGGCGTGGTGCGTACGAAGCCGCGCAGCGGCGGAACCTGCGGCGGCAGGCGATCCGTCGGGCCACTGCGGAACAGCACGACCGGATCGAATAACTTTTCGTGAACGAACGATTGGCTAACCAGCCGCGATTCCTTGATGTAGATGGCCGGCAACTGCCGCGGATCTTTCACCGAATAGGCTCGCCCGCCGGTCGATTTAGCGATGACGGCCATCTTTTGATCCTCGTTGGCTCCGTGGCAAGCGACGCCAACCGTCGTCACCGTCACCTTGTCTTTCTTCATCGCCGCCAAGATCGGCGGCGTGTACGCCGGATCGCCGTCGCTGATGACGATGACGTGCTTGGTCGCCAACTCCTTTTTCGGATCGATCAGCGCTTGATGGGCCATCTGCAAAGCGGGATCGAAGTCCGGCATGTCGCCGGGCGTCATCTTGTCGATCTGGGCGAGGATCGATGCTTTATTGCCGGCAATCGGTTGGAGCTTGATGTGCCATTTGTGCTGAAAATCGTAGTAAATCACGCCGACTTCGTCGCCGGGTCCAAGTCGTTCCACGGCGAGTTTGGCGATCTTTTTTTGCCACATATTGCCGTCGGCCATCTCCGAGGCGTGCATGATGAGAACCAGTCCGCCCTTGCCAAGCACTTGCAGCGATTTGATCTCCGCGTCCACCGGCAACGCTTTTTCAACCGGCGTATTTTGCCAGCCGCCGGCGCCATAGCTGTCCGGTCCGCCGATCATGACCAGGCCGCAGCCTTGATCGTGCGTGTTGCTACGGATAACCTCTTGCTGTTCCTCGCTGACCTGATCGGCGGCGACGTTGGCGAGGACGACGCTGTCGAAATTGCTGAGAAACACGGCCAATTTCTCGCGGTCCTTGTAGCGATCGAGCAGAGCGATCGGCTCGGCGACGATCTTGAATTTGCCGCGTCCCGCCTCGGCGAGCTTTTCGACAAGAAAGCGATGATCGCCGGCCTTGCCCTCCAGGATGAGGATGCGTCGCTGGCCGCGCGCGATGACGTGCGTGGCCGCCCGGTTGTTCTGCACGCGATCGCCGGGCAGTTCGCGCTTCACGACTTCGCCATCGTCTTTCTCGACACGCTCCGGCAGAAACTCGGCTTCGTAACTGTAGGAACGCTGCTCGTCGGTCAATTTGCGGGTGAACGAGACGACGTTCAAACCGCGGCGCAGGGCGACGACTCTCGCCTCCGCCATCGGCGCTTTCTGGCCCTCGATGATCTGTTTGAGAATGACGCGGCCGATGACGCGATGGGGATTGTGACTGCGTATCAGCACGCGCACCGGCACGCGCGCACCCTGTTCGATGAGCGGCGGCGCTTCGACGCGCTCGACGATTACTTCGTCTTCATTGGTCTGCCCGGCGGCCAACGGCAGCACGTCGATCTCGACGCCGAGCGTCTTGGCTAGCCGCGCCTGCTCCTCAGCGTTGCCGAGATTTTCATTGCCGTCGCTGATAAGGACGATGCGTTTGCCGGTATCGTCGGCGAAGGAGGCGAGCGCGAGTTTCAGAGCGGCGGCAATATCGGTGCGATCGCCGTCGGCGGGTATCGGCAATTCGCTAGTGAGATTGAAGCGCGGCGCATCGCTGGGCGGCAGCTCCAGGCGCGGCCGGCGGCCGAAAACAATCAATCCCGCGCGATCGCGTTCGTGCCCCGCGCCGCGCTCGGCCACCACTTGATTAAGGAACTGGCGAATGCGCCGTTCGCGTTGATCGACCATCTTGCCGGACGCATCGGCGGCCATCTCTTCGGGGATGCTCTTGGAACGATCGACGACGAACAGGACGGTGACGCGATCATTGGGTTGTCGCAGCTGCGGCTCGGCCAGGGCCAGTGACAAGCAGATGACACCGGCGCTGCGCAGTCCGACAGCGATCCACGGCCGCGGCTCGGAGCGATTTAGACGCGGAGCACTAAGCACGAAGAACAACGGCACCAGCAATAACAACAGCAGCCACCACGGATGCAGAAAGGTCAGGCCGCGCAGATCGCGGCAGATTTCGATGATGTTCGCTCCCGCCGCGTTCAGCCATAAGCCGCCGGCGCCGAGCAGCGCGAGGGTAGCGACGGCATAGGCGAGCGATGGCCGCCAGAAGCCACTGACGGCGAGAAGGAGAAATAAGCCGATGAAGACAGCGACGGCGGAGACGAATACCCACCCTCCCCAATGCGGCGAGAGCGTGAGTCCGCCGATGGCCACGGCGATGCTCGATAGGAGTAGCGGCGTGAACCAGCGGATGTGCCGAGGGCGCAGCAACCCCAGCGTGGCCAATACAGCCAAGGCAACGCCTAGCAGCAAAGCCGGACACCAGTGCGAGGCCAGGAACTCAAGAAGTGGATTCATCCGCTATCGACCCTCGCCTGAACCGCAGGCGTTCGATACTTGGTTTGCTCCCGTCTCATTGTGGTTGCCGCGCAAACCGCTCGCAAGAACAAATCCACGGTTGGTACGTTTCCCGCACTCCACGGTTGGCGCGAGATCAACGGAAAACCGGTGCCCTTGCGGCGGTGCGGACTTGGCGCTTACAATCTTTGTTGGCGATATTCACCGGGAGGATTACGCGATGCACCTTCTTATTCTCATCGAGCCTATCGAGGGAGGACGCTTCCGTGCCCGGTCGGGCGAACCCTTTAGTCTGAGCGCCGAAGGAGAGACGGCGGAGAAGGCAGTTCAGCAGCTGGAGAATATCCTCCGCGATCGCCTCCGCAAAGGAAGCCGCCTCGCGCTACTTAATCTGGGGAACGGCTCGCCATCCTCTAGCCCGGCTCCTATGCTTCTGGAGCCTCTGCCTGACGGCGATTGGTTTTTCCAAACTATGCGCGAAGCCATCGCCGAGAATCGTCAGCGCGAAGATAAAGCAATTAAATCCGTAGGTGTCTGATGAACACGCCTTTGATCGCATGCGACCCCGCCGTGATGATGGGCAAGCCGGTCATCGCCGGCACCCGAATCACCGTCGAATTGATTTTGGAAAAGCTGGCGCACGGCGAGACCATGGAGCAACTTCTCGATGCGCACCCGCGTCTGACTCAGCCAGCCATTCTGGCCGCGTTCGACTTCGCCGCACGCGCGTTGCGGGCTGATGTCATTTACCCCATTTCCCGGCAGTCAGCATGAACCTGCTCGCGGACGAAAGCGTTGACCGGCAGATTGTGGAACGATTGCGCAAGAGGGCCATGACGTTCTCTCCGTGGCTGAATTGTCGCCGAGCATCGCCGATGAGGAGGTGTTGCGGTTGGCCAATTCCCGCAACGCCTTGTTGGCGACGGCCGATAAGGATTTCGGCGAGTTGGTGTCCGGATACACCGGAGCCGCATTCACCCGCTGGGGGAGAGAGGAACGGCGAAGAACCGACCCAGACTACTCCAGAAGGTAACGAGGAGGGATGACCTGTTTGCCTTCATGCAAATCGCGTCCCCGGCCGCCAAGTCGGCGAAGATCATGCTTGCTCTTCCAGATCGAATTCAGGTGCCAGCGCCCGAGAATCGGCAGTAGAGTTCCGTTTGTGTCGGTTTGGCATTTGCCGTTTGCGGCCGGTTGTTGTGCCAAGCCGAGCCAAGCAGCGACAGGGACAACCGACGACCCCGCCGCCTCGATTAGCGGCCAAGTGGCAAACTGATCCAGAAAAACCTTAGCCCGTAAAAAGTTAGATGTTTGCCAACCTCCAAAACAACGTGGCCAAGTGGCAAAGCGTATTGCGGCCTTGCGCATGACATACTGGCTGTGCGCTGGCGCTGACGCAGCGACGTTCGACGGAGGGCGGCGTAGAATAAACCCGCACGCCAAGCCGCAAACGGTGAAATCATTGGAGGATCGACTATGAAACGGCTATTTCATATCTTCTTTACATTTATTGTTCTGTCCCTGACGGCCGAACTAGCGGCCCAGGACAAGCTCAAGGAGACACCTTATTATCCCTTGCAAGTGGGCACCACCTGGCACTACCGAAGCGGCGACGGCAAATTCACCATCCGCGTCGTTCGCCACGAAAAGGCCGGCGATACACTGTGCGCCTTGTTGGAAACGACGCGCGACGGCAAAGCCGTCGGCTCCGAACACCTCGCCGTCGCAGCCGACGGCGTTTATCGTCACGATCTGACCGCGATGCGGCCGCCAGCCGTGCAACAGACGCTCAAACCGCCGATGCTCGTTTTGAAACTACCGCCGAAAAAGGGCGATAGCTGGAAGGTCGATTCCACGAGCGAAGGCAAAACCTTCCGCGGCGGCTTCCACGTCGAGGAGCAGGAAATCACGGTGCCGGCCGGAACTTACAAAGCCTTCCGCGTCGCCAGTCAGGATCTCGAAGTCAATTCACTCAAGCCGATCATCATAACGTACTACGCCGCGGGCGTCGGCATGGTGAAGCAGGTGATCGAGGTCGGCGGCGCCAAGGTCGAGATCGAATTGGTGAAATTCGAGGCGGGTCGGAAGTGATTACGCCGCCCGCTTGTTCTTCTTGCTCTTGGGTTGATGCTTCCAGCGGCGGTGCGGCCAGAAGTATTGTTCGGGATGCTGGCGAATCATGCTTTCCAGCGCCGCCGTGAAGCGCCGCGCCTACCGCTGCATCGCCGCGCGGAAATCATCGAGGGAATTCGCCTCCAGAGCGGCATCGAACCAGCGCGACAACAGATTTATGTCCTCCGTCGCCTGGATAGCCTCCATCAGATCACTGGGAACCGGCCCCTTGCCGTGCTTCTCCAGGACGCGCAGCAGATCTGCCTGTCGCCCTTTCCGCTCGCCCTCGTTTTGCCACTCCAAAACCTGTTGGGATACGCGCACGTTCCATCCCTCCAAAGCCTGTTTCCATAGTCCCCGCACGTCCGACAACTCGGCGAACAGCAGGGCATCTACCGCATAGTCTAACCGCACCCGTGGGTCAACCCGGCAGCTAACGCAGCCGGTTCGCCTGGCTTGGCGAACCGGCTGCGTCAGCTGCCGGGTTCGGCGAACAGCAGGACATCTACCGCATAGTCTAACCGCACCCGTGGGTCAACCCGGCAGCTAACGCAGCCGGTTCGCCTGGCTTGGCGAACCGGCTGCGTCAGCTGCCGGGTGGTCCAAAATCTTGCGTCCTCATGCTCCCCACTCACGCCGCCGCCTGTCTCGCCTTCCGCGCTTTCGGTTGATGTTTCCAGCGGCGATGCAGCCAGAAGTATTGCTCCGGATGCTGGCGGATCACGCCTTCCAGCGCCGCCGTGAAGCGCTGCGTCAGCGCCGGTACGGCGTCGGGGCGATCTTTGTATTCTTCGGGAAAAATGATGTCGGCAGCCGATCCGCCTCATAGCGCCAATTGTCGCTGCCGGGCACGCCGGACAACGGCGCGCGCGTGCTGGTCAGAACAATCATGGGCACGTTGTATTCCAGGGCCAGTAGGGCGATGGCTTTGTGCGTCGAGGCGGGGCGACCGAAAAAGTCCACGAACAAGCCGCGTTGGCCGGCGTCCTGATCGCCCAGCGTCATGATGATGCCGTTCGATGCCAACACCTTCTGCATCTTGTCGAAATCGCCGTCTTTGTTGAGGATCTGCTGTCCGGTGTTCTCGCGGAAGCGGCGCAAGAAAGCATCGACATAAGGATTGTCCAGCGGCCGAGCGATGGCGTGCGTGCGGAAGCCGAACAGCGCGAAGATGTAACCGCCGAACTCCCAATTGCCGAAGTGGCCGCTGACGATCAAGACCGGCCGATCCGACAGCAAGACATCGACGATGGGCCGATGATTGAGGATCGTCATGTGCTGTTTCCAGTTTTGCGGATGCAGCAGACGCGGCAGGTGGACGATCTCCATGAGCATCGTGCAGAAGTGTCGATAAATCGCGCGCACCAGCCGATCGCGCTCGGCTGCGTCGGCGTCGCCGAAGGCGTGTTGCAGATTGTCCAGCGCCACCAGACGATGGCGGCGATCGATCTTGTAGATCAACCACGCCAAGCCGTTCGCCACCCGGCAGGCAGCGCGGAACGATAGCGCCTGCAAGATGCACACGACCACGCGCACCACGACATAAACGGCGAAATCCGCGAGTTGAGAACGCGGTTTGGACATGAAGCCACTCCTTTGGCATATGGCTTGCACCCGGCAGCTAACGCAGCCGGTTCGCCGGGACGCGGCGAACCGGCTGCGTTAGCTGCTCGGGTGCGGCATTACTACGGTAACGTCACGGTTCGCCCGCTCGCCGCCGATTGATAAATCGCCTCGATCACCGCGACGGCTTTGCGTCCTTCACGGCCATCGACCAGCGGGGCGGAGTTCGTCCGGATCGCCCGCACGAAATCGGCGAGCTGGCGAGCGTGGCCGACGTGCGAGATCGCCGCCGGATTGCTCGATCCGCCGGATGCGCCCGTCTTTTGAGCGAAACGCTCCTTGATGGCGCGATCCTCCGGCGTCTCCGGCGTCAGCTCCCAGCGCAGCACGTCGTCCTGTTCGATGACCACGCTGCCGCGATCGCCGTGGACGGCGATGGTTTTCGGCAGTCCCGGATGCACGCTGGTCGTCGCCTGAATGACGCCGAGAGCGCCGTTGGCGAAACGCAGACAAGCGACGGCGGTATCTTCCACCTCGATGCGCTCGTGAGCCAGCGTCGCCGTGAAGCCGCTGATGTGCGTGACGTCGCCCATCATCCACAATAAAAGATCGACATTGTGGATGGCTTGGTTCATCAAGGCGCCGCCGCCGTCGAGCGCCTTGGTGCCCTTCCAACCGCCCTCGTCGTAGTACGACTGCGGCCGCCACCATTTGCACGTCGTCTCGCCGAGCGTCAGGCGGCCGAAGCGGCCGGCGTCGAGGGCGGCCTTCAGCGTTCGGTTGGCGTCGCCGAAACGCGAGGGAAAGATGGTGCAGAGCTTGACGCCGTGACGATCGCATGCGTCGATGATGCGATCGCAGCGTTCGGCGGTGATTTCCAGCGGTTTTTCGACGACGACGTGCTTGCCGGCTCGCGCCGCGGCGACGGCCGGCTCCACATGCGCTCCGCTCGGCGTGGTGATGATGATCGCTTGCACGTCCGGGCGAGCGAGGACGGCGTTCAGATCCGTGGCGAGGAAGCAATCGAGACCGAGTTCCGTAGCCATGGCGCGGGCGTTGGCCTCGCGGCGGCTGACGAGCGCGATCAGCCGCGCATCGGGCACTTCGGCGAGCGCGCGGGCGTGGAAGCGCGCGATCATGCCGCAGCCGATGATGGCGAAACCAATCGGTTGGGTGCTGGAGGACATGGCGGTTCCCTCTCACACGTTGAGAAGCAGCGGCGGCCTTCCACACGTACTGCAAGCCGCTCAACAACGTCACGATCGTCATCGCCCAAATCAGGACATCGCGCACCCACGCGAAAAACACGCTCGCCGAGCCGACCATCTGCGGCGTCAGCAGAAACGCCACGAACACGGCGATGACGGCGGCGCACTGCAAACCCATCTTGAACTTGCCCAGCCAGTCCGCGCCGAAGCGCGCTCCGTGCGCTTCCATCCAACTTCGCAAACCCGTGATGACCAACTCGCGTCCCACCACGACCGTGACCATCCACGGCCACAACCATTTGCCTTCGACGCCGATCGGCAGCAGACAGATGTAGACGCCGCACATCAGCACCTTGTCCACCAGCGGATCGAGGATGCGGCCCAGCGTACTCATCAGATTTTGCTTACGAGCCAGGTAGCCGTCAAGCCAATCCGTGAAGGCGGCGATGACAAAAACGATCAGGCACGCCAACCACCACTCGGCGGCGATGAGTGCGAACAACACCAGAGCCAGCACGAAGCGCGAGGCGGTGAGCTGATTGGGCAGGTTCCAGATGCGCGGCCGTTGCGGAGGCGTCAGAAGGGCCATCGCCGTCGCCTCCTTGCTTCAGCGAACGCGGATAGCGCGGGCGGCCACATCGTAGCCGTCGGCGCCGGTGACGCGGGCACGCACCAGATCGCCGGCCCGCAATCCCTTGCCCTTGAGCCGCACGACGCAATCGATGTCCGGCGCATCGGCGTGGCCGCGCGCCAGCACGTGGCCGGGCACTTCGGGATCGGGACCATCGACGATCACTTCCCATTCCTTGCCCACTTGCTCGCGCGTCCAGGCGAAGGCCGATTCCTGCTGAATCTCCATGAGACGATCGCGCCGCTGCTGCTTGATCTCTTCGGGCAAATGATCCGGCAGCCGTGCGGCCGGCGTGCCCGGCTCCAGCGAATACGGAAAGACGCCGGCGCGCTCGAAGCGCGACGCCTTGCACGAAATCGCACAGTTCCTCAAATTCGGCCTCGGTCTCGCCGGGGAAACCGACGATGAACGTCGTCCGCAGAGTCAGGTTGGGAATCGCTCGCCGCAGCCGGGCCAGCAGATCCTCCGTCTCCGCCCGGTTGACGCGCCGCTGCATGCGCTTGAGCAAACGATCATTGATATGTTGCAGCGGCATGTCGAGATACGGCACGATTTTCGGCGTCTGCGGCCAGCGTGTCGATCAATTCGTCGGTGAAGTGGATGGGATAGGCGTAGAGAATGCGAATCCACTCCAGCCCTTGCACGTCGTTGAGTTTCCGCAGCAGCTCGGCGAGGCGGACCTTGCCGTAAAGATCGAGACCGTAATACGTCGTATCCTGAGCGACGACGATCAGCTCGCGCACGCCGTCGGCGGCCAGTTCGCGGGCTTCGCGCAGCACTTCCTCGATGGGCTTGGTGACGTGCTTGCCGCGCATGCCGGGAATGGCGCAAAAGGTACAAAGACGATCGCATCCCTCGGATATTTTCAGATAAGCATAATGGCGCGGTGTGATGCGCAAACGGGCCGTGTCTTCGAGAGCGCGCACCGGAGCCGGGCGAAACAGGCTGCGCTGTTCGTCTTGCCGTTCCTTGTAAAGCGTGCGGTCGAGAACTTGGGCGATCTCCTCGCGGCCGAAGACGCCGACGATGTGATCGACGCCGGGCACTTCTTGCAGCAGATCGTCTTTCTTGCGTTCGGCGAGGCAGCCGGCGACGACGACGGCGCCGACGCGGCCTTGCTCCTTGAGGGCCAGCATCTCGCGGATGACGCCGAGCGATTCCTGACGGGCCGGCTCAATGAATCCACAGGTGTTGATGACGACGACATCGGCGCCGTCGGCGTCGGGCGTCAGGGTGTAGCCGTCCTGAGCCAGTTTGCCGAGCATGCGCTCGGAATCGACGAGGTTTTTCGGACAGCCCAGACTGACAAACGCGAAGGTCTTCGACGCCATGAATCAATCCATCTCGCTCGGTTGCATCCAAAGTAATTCGTTCAGTGTAACGACCAGGCCGGAGGAAGGGAAGGCGTCCAGGATACCCTAACCCGGCAGCTAACGCAGCCGGTTCGCCGGGTCTGGCGAACCGGCTGCGTTAGCTGCCGGGTTGGGCAGCCACCTGGCCGTATGCGGGCTGACCATCTATGCCGGCGAAAATTCGGGAAGCGATGGCCTTATGCGCGGCAGTATAGTGATAGAGAGATTTATTCGAGGACCGGTTTCATGGCCAATCGTTCCTTGCATCCGCTGTTGCACTACCTGCGTCGTTTGAGCGGCGGCAGGGCCGGCGATAGCGCGCTCGACGACGCGCAACTGCTGCATCGCTTTGCAAGCCAGCGCGACGAAAGCGCCTTCACGACGATTGTGCAGCGCTATGGAGCGATGGTCTGGAGTCTGTGTGTGCGGCGGCTGGGCGAGACGCCGGAAGCCGAAGATGCGTTTCAGGCGACGTTTCTTGTGCTGGTGCGCAAAGCGGCGTCGCTGCACGGCGCGCAACCGCTCGGTCCGTGGCTATACGGCGTCGCTTATCGAACGGCCTTGAAATTGCGCGGCCGGCGTGCGCGGCAAGCGGCGCGGGAAGCGGCATTGCCGGAACAAATCGCCGAGGATCGGCCGGAGCCGATTTGGAGCGATTTGCGGCCGATTCTCGATGAGGAAATCCAGCGCTTGCCAACGAAATATCGTTTGCCGGTGTTGTTGTGTTATCTGCAAGGTCTGAGCTGCGAGGAAGCGGCTGGGCGTTTGGGATGTGCCAAGGGCACGGTGTTTTCGCGACTGTCGCGGGCGCGCGAGATACTCCGTCCTCGTTTGCTGCGTCGCGGATTGGACGTATCGGCCGGGGCACTGGCCGTTGTCTTGGCCGAGAACGCCGCCCTGCGAGCGATGCCGTCGGTCGCCCTGCGTGAAATTACCATTCGTACAAGTCTGTTGTTGGCGGCGGGAACGGCGAGTCAAACTCTGTCCGCTCCGCTCGCTGTCTTGGTCGAAGGAGTGTTGCGAAGCATGTTCCTCAGCAAAGTAAAAATCGCTGTGATTATCGTACTGGCTGTCGGCATCGTGGGTTCCGGCGCGGGGTTCGTCGCTCATCGCACGCTCGGCAATCCACCGCCATCGACTGTGACGCCGCCCGCCGGGTCTGCTAACAAAGACAAGGCCGCTGCACCCCCTGTGTTCGCTCGGCCGCCGGCACCGCGGATACCCCAGGAACTTCTCAAACAACGCGTGAGTGCCGCTCAAAAGACTTATACTCAGATCCTGCAAAGGGTCAAAGCAGGTCTGGCATTGCCGCAGCAGTTGCCCGAATGGTCGCGCCGCTGGTTGGAAGCGGAGAAGTCGCTGAGCAACAAGAACGAAGATCATCTGAAAGCATTACAGGCACACTTGGAGCGAGTGAAAGAGGTGGAAAATTTATGCCTCGTTGGTGCGAAGAGGGGTATGATGCATCCGGCCGATGCCGACGCCGCCACTTACTTCCGCATCGAGGCGGAAATTTGGCTGCTCCAGGCTGGAGGGCAAGTGAAACCGGCACCCGGCAAACCCGCGAAGTGACGACGAGCAGAGCCGCGACCGTTAGGGAGCAGGGTGGACAACCGCTCCCTAACCAGTAGTTTCAAGTTTTTCCTGAGCGGGGGGCGTCAGCCCCCCGAGTCTAACGTCTCTCGGGGGGCTTACGCCCCCCGCTCAGGTAGTTATTTGCCGATCTACTTCGGTTCCGCGAACGTCTTGGCATCGACCTTCTCGAGTACCTTGAATTCGGTGAGCTGGGTTTCCAAGAACTTCTGGCCGTCGCGCGTGGACACGGCTTTGACGGCTTTCTTGATACCGGCGAACTCCTTATAGTCGGAGAAGGTGGTTTCCTGTGTGAACTCGTCGCCGCCGAAACCGACGACTTTGGCAATCAGCAGGACGGGCAGGCCGCTGTCCTTGTCGAAGAAGAGCGTGAAGTCTTTGCCGTCCGCCGCCGTCACTTTGAGTCCGTCGGCCGGCTTGCCGCCGACCTGCTTGCCGCCGACCGCCGCAATCTTGAATGCCTTGTCCTTGAGCGGCAACAGCGTCATCGGAATCACTTGAAGGTACACGGCGCGCTTTTGATTGGCCAGCGCCTGTTCGTCCAACTCCATTTTGTTTTCGCCGAATTGCCGCCAACCTTTGTCTTTGGCGACGACGGTCACGCCCTTGACCTTGTTGCCGCCGAACTCGCCTTCAAACGTCGAACGGAAATGATCGAGTCCCTGCACCGTCGTGGTGCTGGTGAACTCATTGTCGTTGCCGTCGAAGGTGATTTTGCCTTTGGCCTTCCAAGTGGCCGCTTTGACTTTGCTCAGTTTCTCTTCGCCGCCGAGAGCCTTGATGGCCTTGTCGAGGATGACCTGGGCGTCTTTGTCGTCCGCCGCTCCGGCTGTCGCGCCGAGAGCCGCGACGAACAAACCCGCCAACACCGCACCGAGGAACCATTTCATGGAAGCACCTCATCCTGGAAAAAAGAATGGGCGAACACGGACGATCCGCGTTCGAGAAGACGCTTCTACGAAGCGTCGCTAACCGCCGTGCGCTCCGGCCAATACTCCCTGCAATCGCCCCTTCGACGCCTCCGCCACTTCCTGATGCAGCGATTGACCGTGTGCATCCATCGTCACCACGGCGGGAAAATCCTTGACGCGCAGCACCCATACCGCCTCCGGGCTGCCGAACTTCTCTTTCAGATGCACGCCCTCGACCTGCTCGACGCAGCGGGCATAAATCTGCGCGGCGCCGCCGATGGCGTGCAGATAAACGCAGCCGTGATCCTTGCATGCTTGCAGCGTCTTGGCGCCCATGCCGCCTTTGCCGATGACGGCCTTGACGCCGTAACGCTGGATGATGTCGGCTTGATACGGCTCCTCGCGGATCGAGGTCGTTGGTCCCGCCGCGACGACGCGATACGAGCCGCCATCTTCCAGCACCACCGGGCCGCAGTGATAAATGATGCCGTCCTTGAGCATCGGCAGATCGCCGCCTTTGCACAGATATTTGTGAACCTCATCGCGGCCGGTGTAGACGGTGCCGCTCAGAAGCACCATGTCGCCAGCCTTGAGATTGCGCACGTCGGCTTCGCTCAGCGGCGTGCAGAGCGAAATCGCCTTCTGACCACCGCCGCCGAGATCGAGCAATTCGGCTTCCTTACTGTAATCGCGCTCGAACTCGCCGGGCATTTGATACAGCCAATCGACAACATCGCCCTCGGTGTCGAGAACGACGCCGCGGCGGCGATACGCCCAGCACATATAAGCGATGCTGACGAAGAACGACGCCGGCAGACGATTGCGGGCGCCGATCTTACAACTGCCGACCGTCAGTTTGCCGCCGAAGCCCATCGGGCCGATGTCGAGTTGGTTCGCTTCGTCGAGAATACGGGCCTCCAATGTCGCTAGTTCCGGCAAAGAGTTCGTGTCATCGAGTTCGCGCAATAACTGCTCTTTGGCAAATTCGTAGCCGCTGGCGCGATCGCCGCCGATGCAGACGCCGAGAAAGCCGGGACCGCAACCCTTGCCCTGAGCGTTCCACACCGCATCGAGGATGCAGCCGCGCACGCCGTCGAGATCGCGGTCGCAGCGCTTGCCGCTCAGCGTCGCCGGCAGCGAATACTGAGCGCTCATGTTCTCGCAGCCGCCGCCCTTGAGGACAAGGCGGATGTCAATTGTGTCTTTGCGATGCTGGTGCCAGTGGAAGACGGGACTGCCAGGACCGAGATTGTTGCCAGTGTTTTTGCCGCTGACGCTTTCGACGGAGTTTTGCCGCAGATAACCCTTGGCCGTGGCTTCGACGACGGCCTCACAGCACAACTGCTCCAACTCCAGCTGATCGAAGCCGATCGGCGTTTTGATGTAGAAAGTGATGGTGCCGGTGTCTTGGCAGATGGGGGCGCTGAGACGTTTGGCCAGGCCGATGTTCTGCGACACCAGCTCGAGGGCGAGGTTGGCCTTGGAGCCGGCTTGTTCGAGGGCGCGGTGCATCTCGATGACCTGCGTTACGTCCGGCGGCAAAAAGGCGGAAGTGCGGCGGATCAATTCGAGAACGTGGCGATGGAATTTGCTGGCGGTCATGGGATAGTCTCCGAGTGGTTGGACGGCTAACATCATCATATGAGTTTTCTCGTTCCCACGCTCTGCGTGGGAACGCACGCGGCGACGCTCCGCGTCGCGTCTTTGCAACACAGGACGCAGAGCGTCCCGACGTGCGTTCCCACGCAGAGCGTGGGAACGAGAATGCCTTCTCGAAAGGAGCATCCCATGTCCTCTTCCGGCACAATCGTTTCGTTGTGGCGTTATCCCGTCAAATCGATGCAGGGCGAAGAGCTGAACGCCAGCGGCATCGGTGAGCGCGGCTTGTTCGGCGATCGCGCCTATGCCCTCGTCGATGCCGCCGACGGCAAAATCGCCAGCGCCAAGAATCCGCGCAAATGGCCGAATCTGTTCGACTTCCGCGCCGCTTATGCCGAAGCGCCGCGCTCCGACGCCGAATCCGCGCCGGTGCGGATCACGCTGCCCGATGGCGGCGTTCTCGACGGCACGGAGGCGAAGCTGGCCTCGGCTCTGAAACCGATCCTTGGCCGCGAGGTCGCCCTGAAAACGGCGGCGCCGGACAAGCCGGTGCTGGAGGAATATTGGCCGGACTTGCCGGGACTCGATCACCGCGACCAAGTCACCGACGAAACGATGCCGGCCGGCACCTTCTTCGATCTCGCTCCCGTGCATGTGGTGACGATGGCCACGCTCGATCGGCTGCGGGCGCTGTATCCGCAAGGGCGCTTCGAGGCACGGCGCTTTCGACCGAACATCGTGGCGGCGGTGGACGGCGCGCCGCAAGCGTTCGTCGAAAACGATTGGGTGGGTCGAACGCTGCTGCTGGGTTCGGAAGTGCGTTTGCGCATCTTCAAGCCGTGCGGCCGTTGCGTGATGACGACGCTGCCACAGTCGGATTTGCCGCACGATGCCGGCATCCTGCGCACGGCGGTGCAGCACAACCGCGGCCACGTCGGCGTTTACGCCACCGTGTTGCGCGGCGGCGTCGTTCGTCGCGGCGATACGATTCGGTTGGAATAGCGACTTTAGCCATCGTTGATGGCGGAGAGATCCTGCACTTCCTGGTAGGGCAGGGTCTTGTCGAAGTGGACGCCGATGCAGAAGGCGCCATCGGGGAGCGGCATGCACCAGCGGACGCGGCCTTGCGCCACGACCGGCTGCTTGTGCCACGGTCCTTCCAAACTCACGGTGACTTCTTGTCCGTTCTCCACCGCGGAGGCGATCACCAGGCGCACGCCGTCCAGGGACAGATCGAGCAGAGATCGCGCCACGTTCGGGCCGATGCCCCACGGTCCTTTGCGACACTGGAGCTTGACGGTTTTTCGCGGCGGCCGGCGACGGGCGCGACGGCGATTGGACGACGGCGGATTCATGCGGCACCTCCGCCACAAGCGTAGGTCACGAATCAGCGGCGAGCAAGCGGAGGATAGCTTCCACCCGGCAGCTAACGCAGCCGGTTCGCCAAGACCGGCGATAGCTTCCACCCGGCAGCTAACGCAGCCGGTTCGCCAAGACCGGCGATAGCTTCCACCCGGCAGCTAACGCAGCCGGTTCGCCAAGACCGGCGATAGCTTCCACCCGGCAGCTAACGCAGCCGGTTCGCCATGCCCGGCGAACCGGCTGCGTTAGCTGCCGGGTGGACCAAAGTACGCCCGGCAGGATTTGAACCTGCGACCCTCGGTTTCAAATCCACGACGGGTTTCCCCGCCGCCCTTGAGCGTTCGTGGTCTGGACTGTATCTTCACCATGCCGTCCTGGTTTAGGTGGCGACCGTACAGTCTCTGCACGCGGAGGAATGAAAACGAAGGATGGCTATGCCAACAACCTCCGTCTCCAACTCGGCCGCGCTCAGAATTGCCATGACTGCACATCCTGTTGTGCAGCTTTAGGTTTTCCTGATCAGGTCACATTCATCGCGTGGTTTCCCGTCGCGATGCCCAATTCTTTAGGAAACCGATGCTCTATCCCCTGAGCTACGGGCGCATTTGCCGTTTTGCTAAGGGAAATTGTAGCAAACCACCAGCCGGGAACATAGACCTTGATGGTCATTCCCTCCTGTTGCCGCCGAGGCGATCGGGCGTCGGTCGCCGATTCGGACGTTGCCGAAAGCCGCTCGCTTACAGCCACGACTGGGTAAAACCACTCGCGCTCTCCGCACTCATTTGCGACAAAGCCTCTTGCCAAGTCGGCCATTCCTGATGCGGAAAAAGGCTGCGCCAACGGGACGAATCCAAAGAAAGATCCGCCGGCCGAGGTTCGACGGCGGCGACGCTGGTTCGTGATGTCGGCATGATCCCCGTCGAATCGCAGCCAAGGAAAGCGGCGAGGCGCTGGCCCATCTCCAGCCGGCTCACGCGCTCCGGTCCTCCCAGGTGCAGCACACCAACAGAATCCGAGCCGGCCAGAGCCAGCAAGGCACGAGCGGCCGTTTGCAGACTGAGCGGCGTTCGCCATTCATCGTGAAACAGCGGCAAACGCTCGCCCTGCCGCAGTGCCGACACTTGCCGATCGAAGAAGGACGGCCGATCCGTCAACGTCGGCCCAAACAGCAAAGGCAGCCGAACGACCCTGTGGCGCGGACAGGCGAGGACGGCGCGCTCCGCCTCGACCTTGGTACGGCCATAGATCGACAGCGGAGCCACGGCGTCCCCCTCTCGATAGGGAGCGCGTTCGCCGTCGAAAACCATGTCCGTGGAAACGTGCAGCAGCGGGATCTTCGCTCGATCGGCCAACTCGGCCAAGATCGCGCTGCCGCACGCATTGATCCGCTCCGCCCGCTCCGGCTCGCGCTGACAATCCGAAACGACGGTCAGCGCGGCCGTATGCACCACGACTTCTGGTCTCGCGTCGTGGAAAGCCGCCGCCACGGCGTCCGCTTCGGTCAAGTCGATCGGACGCAACGGCCAGCCGAACAGTTCGCCCTGCCTGCGACCGCTCCAGGCGACGACCGAATCGCCTCGTCGCCGGCATTCGCGCAGAAGGTAACTACCCAGATGGCCGCTCGCTCCCGTCACGAGTACACGCATGCCCGCCTCCGCGCGGAGAAAACTATTTAGGAAAACTGTCGAAAAAGTAAGGTTTTTCCTTGCGGTCCTTCTTACCAGACCTTATAGTGCCGGCAGCCCCTATAATTTCGCCCTTATGGGATAGTCTCTTAGCCGTCGTTTCCATCGCACGAGGAACCATGTATGGTTCGTTTCGTTCGGCGTCGTGGATTTACGCTCATCGAACTACTCGTAGTCTTCGCCATCCTCAGTATCCTCGTGGGGCTGTTGTTGCCGGCGATCCAGAAGGTGCGCGAATCCGCCGCGCGCGTTTACTGTAGCAGCAATCTCAAGCAAATTGGACTGGCCGCCCACAACTATGCCAGCGTACACCATGTTCTGCCGCCCGGCCAACTCGGCCCCTACCCGGACATTGGCCTCGGCGTGCCGCCCTTCAATACACAACTCGTCGGCGTTTTCGTCTATCTGCTACCGTACATCGAGCAAGACAACACCTATCGCCTGCTGAGGCAAGACCTGCCGAGCGATTATCTGAATCCGTCCGTCGTCTATCCGCCGTGGTGGAACTACGCTTCCGCCAACACGGCCGCCCAGACGCGCATCCGCACCTACCTCTGTCCTTCGGACGATCCGTATTCCAATACGCTTCGCACGGACATTGTGTCGCACACCTATCGCACGCCGCGGGGTTTCGATCTGTTCGTCGGCGGCTTCGGCGTCAACGAGGGCGGCGGCGTTCTGGGACGGACCAGTTATGTCGGCGTCGCCGGCTACGGCGGTCAGATCAATAATAGCGCCATCGATCAATATGCGGGTCTTTTCTGCAATCGCTCCGCCGTTCGTCTGGGGCAGTTGACGGCCGCCGACGGCGCCAGCAACACGTTGATGTTCGGCGAATGGCTGGACGATTTCGTCATCGGCCCACGGCTGTACGCTCCGGCGTGGATTGGCGCCGGCTCGCTGCCGACGGCTTACGGCACGGCGGCGACCGCAAACAGGGCCGACTTCACGTTCAACAGCAAGCACACGGGTCTGATTCAGTTCTGCATGGGCGACGGCTCGGTGCGCGGCATCCGCAAGGGCATCGCGCCCGGCACGACGGCCTACACCAACTACATCGCCGCCTCCGGCTGGCACGACGGCGCCGTTGTCGATGATAGCCAGATCGGCAACTGAGCGCGCGTCCGTGCGTTTAGCCGCGACCCGAAGGGGAGCGCGGGGCTTCGCGCTCCCCTTCGGGTCGCGGCTAAACAATGTTGTCCTCTCGCATCCTTCGGGTACAATCGCTTTACCACCACCATGCCCCTTCACGCCCTCACCGGGAGAAGCCCGATCGTGAAATCTCTCTGTCCTCTACTGCTGGTTTGTTGCAGTCTTGGCCTCCTTGCTCCCGCGCACGCGGCGGAGGCGTTTTCGCTCCGCGACGGCGATCGCGTCGTGTTCGTCGGCAGCACACTCATCGAACGCGAGCAGCGTTATGGTTATTGGGAGACGGCGCTGACGCGCCGTTATCCCGACAAATCGATTATTTTCCGCAATCTCGGCTGGAGCGGCGATACCGTCTTCGGCGACGCCCGCGCCGGCTTCGGCACGCAGGCCGATGGCTTCCGCCAGCTGAAAGATCACGTTCTCGCGCTCAAGCCAACGGTGATTTTCATTGGCTATGGCACGAATGAATCGTTCGCGGGGCCGAAGGGATTGCCGCATTTCGTGAAGGGACTAGAGACACTCCTTGATACATTTGCTTCCACCAAGGCCCGCATCGTTCTTTTGTCGCCGCTGAAACAGGAAAATCTCGGCCCGCCGCTGCCCAATCCGGCGGAGAACAATAAGAATCTGCGCCTGTACGCCGACGCTATCCGCGACACGGCGAAGAAGCGCGGTCATTTCTTCGTCGATCTGTATGACCTACTCAGTAAGGAAAAGCATCCGCTGACCGACAACGGCATTCATCTGACCGGCGATGGCTACCGGCGTTCCGCCCTCGTCCTGGAGCGCGCGCTTGGCTTGGGGGGCACCGACGCCGACCTTGCTCAAGCCGAGAAACTGCGTCAAGTCATCGTCGCCAAGAATCGCCTTTATTTCTACCGCTGGCGTCCGGAAAACGAGACGTACCTATTTGGCTTCCGCAAGCACGAGCAAGGCCAGAATGCCCGCGAGATTCCGCAGTTCGATCCGCTCATCGCCGAGAAGGAAAAAGAGATCGCCAAGCTGCGCGTGGCCGTGGCCCACACCTACGAATTGAAAAAAACGGAGAAGAAGCCATGAGGAACGAAAGCTAACCACAGAGACACAGAGGCACAGAGAAGAAAAAAAGAATGTGCTATGCCGCGAACCTCGTTCCGGCTTCAGTTTTTTTCTTACTCGTTTTGCATCTTTTCTTCTCTGTGCCTCTGTGTCTCTGTGGTTAGTTCTTCTGCTTTCGCCCAGCGCGATGCCCAGGTGCCCGATCCCGACCCGGAGATCGAACGCAAGGCGCTGCAAGCCGCCGACGGATTCGAGGTCAATCTGTTCGCCGCCGATCCGCTGTTGGCCAAGCCGATTCAGATGAATTTCGACTCCGCGGGTCGCTTATGGGTGGCGTGCAGCGAGTCGTATCCGCAGATCAAGCCCGGGCAGAAAGCCAACGACAAAATCATCCTCCTCGAAGACGCCGACGGCGACGGCAAGGCCGACAAAACCACCGTGTTCGCCGATGGTTTGCTCATTCCTACGGGGTTGGAGCCGGGCGACGGCGGCGTCTACGTCGGCGCCAGCACGGACTTGCTGCACCTGTCGCGGCCGGACGGCGACAAGGGAGCGCTGCGCCGCCGTGTCGTTCTCTCCGGCTTCGGCACCGAAGACACGCATCACATGGTCCACACGCTGCGCTGGGGCCACGATGGCATGTTGTATTTCAATCAATCCATCTATATTCATTCGCACATTGAAACGCCGTATGGTCCGCGCCGCCTGGGCGGCGGCGGCGTCTGGCAGTTCCGGCCGGAGACGCGGCGGCTGGAAGTGTTCGCGCGCGGCTGGTGGAATCCGTGGGGCCATCATTTCGACCGCTTGGGCCAATCGTTCGTCACCGACGGCGCCGGCACCGAAGGCGTCAATCCGGTGATCGTCGGCGCCAGTTACACGGCGACGCCGCGGGAGGCGCGCGTGCTGCAAGGACTGAACCCCGGCCATCCGAAATACTGCGGCTGCGAGATCGTCAGCGGCCGGCATCGTGCCGGAAGATTGGCGCGGCAGTCTCGTCACCAACGATTTTCGCGGTCATCGCGTCTGTCGCTTCACGCTCGCCCCGGAAGGCTCCTATTACACGGCCACGCTGCAAGCCGATCTGATCCGCAGCAATCACCCCGCCTTTCGTCCGGTCGATGTCAAGATGGGACCGGATGGCGCCATCTACATCGCCGACTGGTACAACCCGATCATCCAGCACGGCGAAGTCGATTTCCGCGATCCGCGCCGCGATGTCAGTCACGGCCGTATCTGGCGCATCACCGCCAAGGGCCGGCCGCTCGTGCCGCGCCCGCAACTCGTCAACGCCAAGACGGCGGAACTGCTCGAAGCGCTGAAGGCGCCCGAAGATTGGACGCGGCATCATGCGCGGCGCGTCCTCAAGGAGCGCGGCGCGTCCGTGCTGCCGGAATTGAAGGCGTGGACGGGTAGGGTGGGTCGAGCGAGCGAGACCCACCGGAGGGCTTGTTGCTCGAAACGCTGTGGACGTATCAAGCGCTCGATGTGGTGGAGCCGAAGTTGTTGGCGCATTTGCTGCAAGCCGGCGATTATCGCATCCGCGCCGCCGCCGTGCGCGTCGTCTCGGCGTGGCACGAGCGCTTATCCGAACCGCTGGAACTGCTGGCGCCGCGCGTCGCCGACGAGCATCCGCAAGTGCGGTTGGAAGCGGTGCGCGCGCTCGGACAAATTCCCGACGTTCGCGCGGCCGAGTTGGCGCTGCGCGCGCTGAGCAAGCCGATGGATAAATATCTCGAATACGGCTTGTGGCTGACGCTGCGCGAATTGGAGCCGCACTGGCTGCCGGCCTTGCAGGCGGGGCGATTCCAAGGCGACGGCGATCCGCGTCATTTGCTGTTCGCGCTGCAAGCGGCGGACTCGCGCGGTGCTGCGGCCGTTGGTCGAATTGGTGCGTTCCGGCAAGGCCGGTGCCGGTGAAACCGGCGTGCTGGCTTTCCTCGCCACGCTGGGCGGCCCGCAAGAATTGGCGCTGCTGCTCGATCGCGTCGCCGCTTCATCACGGCCCATTGAGGAACGGACGCGCTTGCTGGAAGCGCTGGAGCAAGCGACGCGCCAGCGCAACGTCCGCCCGGCCGGCGATCTGACGCGCCTCTTGCCGCTGCTGAAAGAGGACAACGAAAGTCTGCGAAGTCGTCGCCGCGCGTGTATCGGGTCTGTGGAAGTTGGAGGCGGCGCGGCCGCAACTGCTGGAACTGGCTCGCGCCGACAAAACCAGTGATGCCGTGCGTCAGGCCGCCGTGGAGGGGTTGGCCTCGCTCGGCGGCAAGAACAGCATCGAGGCGCTGGCGAAACTGGCCGGCGACGAGGGGCCGATGACCCGGCGTCGTCTGGCCTTGATCGCCCTGGTGCGGCTGGACGCCAAGGCCGCCGCCGCCCGCGCCGCGGCGGTGTTGGCGGATCTTCACAACGCCGACGAAGCCGCCGGCATTTTCGAGGCGTTTCTGCAACGCAAGGGCGGAGCCGCTTTGCTGGCTGCGGCGGTGCGCGATCGCAAACTCTCCGCCGACATCGCTCGCATCGGCGTGCGCGGCGTGCGCAGCACCGGCCGGCCCGATGAAGGACTCGTCGAAGCATTGACGAAAGCCGGCGGACTGACGTTCGGAGCCAAGACGCTATCGCCGAAGGAACTGCAAACAATGATGGCCGACGTGACACGGCTCGGCGATGCGGCGCGCGGCGAAGTCATCTTTCGCCGCAAGGACCAGGTGTGTTTGAAGTGTCACGCCATCGGCGGCGCCGGTGGTCAGGTCGGACCCGATCTCAGCAGCATCGGCGCCAGCGCTCCGGTCGATTATCTCATCGATTCGCTGCTCTTGCCGAACAAGGCCATCAAAGAAAACTATCACTCGCTGCTTCGTCACCACCACGAAGGGCCAGCAATACAGCGGTATCAAAGTGCGCGAAACAAAAACGGAACTGGTCCTGCGCGACGCCGAGGATAAGGAGATCGCCATTCCGACCAAGGACATCGACGAGCGTTCACCCGGCGGCTCGCTGATGCCGGACGGTCTAACCGACACGCTGACGCGCGGCGAACTGCTCGATCTGGTACGTTTCCTATCGGAATTGGGCAAAGTCGGTCCTTATGCCATCGGTCCTCAGCGCGTGGTGCGTCGCTGGCAAGCGCTGGAGCCGACGCGCGAGGCGTGGAGTTTTCTCCACCTCGGAGGGGGTTTATCAACGCCGGCCAAGAACGAACGCGGTTTGCAATGGAGTTCGCTGTACAGCACCGTGGCCGGCGTATTGCCGCTGACAGAGGCGTTTTCGTTTTCGCTGGGCAAGGACAAACACGCCGTCTCGCTGATCCGCTGTCAAGTCGATGTCAGCACGGCCGGATCGTTCGTCGTGCGTCTCAACTCGACGAAGGGGCTGAAGCTATGGATCGATCAAAACCCCATCGCGGCGAAGGAAGAGTCGGAAGTGAACTTGCCGGTCGGCGTACATACGTTGACGTTCGTAGTCGATCGCGAGGAACGCCGAGAGGGGCTGCGGTGCGAGATGGAAGATAAACCCCGCTCGACCGGCCGAATGCGGATCGTGGGGGGCAAGTGAAAGAACCTCCGATAGAATCGAATTTCTCCCCGAAGGGATAGCGTGATAAGAGACTGAATGAAGTGCCCGCTTGAAATGAAGTATCCCCTTGGTCTCCATTGAACAGGGAAAAACGAAACGGGGTAATACAATGGAAGACAATTTGGAGCAACTTGAGCAGCAATGTTTGCAAATGCTTCTCGCGGGTGATGATCCAGTACTTGCAATCCTGCGAAGCCAGTTGAAACTTGCTAAGCGAATCCTCCGGGAGAATACAGGTGTTGGCTTTTTTACTCATTTTGATGTGCCCCAAGAAGCTCCTCGTCTTCCAAGCAATTCTTCGATTCGATTTGGGAACGTAATTGCCGAGATAGATGGACTTCAGTACGGTGCAGGCTTCCTACTTTTCGTTGACAAAGGAGCACTCACAATGCTTGAAGGATATACATATGACGAGCCGTGGCCTCAGAAAGTATCGAGATTTAAGTTGAGATACACGGGTAAAAAGAGGGGACACTCCATTTAAGTTTGTATGCTTCAAGGACATCGGTGCGAATTTCCCCTGAAAAGCGGCCAGGCATGCGAAATCCGCCGCTGTTACCGTACCAGATGGGGATGTCGTGCGATATAATCGGTCCATTCAACCGTCCCCGCGGAGGAAAGACGACGTGGAACTGACGTTACAGGTATCCGATGACTTGGCCGCGCGCTTGCGGCAAGTGGAGGATCGGCTGCCGCAAATCCTCGAACTCGGCCTTCGGGAATTGCATGCTGCGCCGCCGCAGTTTGAAGGCTTGGGCGACGTGCTGGAAACTCTGGCACGCTTGCCGCCGCCGCAGGAAGTTTTAGCGCTGCGGCCCTCGCCCGCCTTTCAGGAACGCATTTCGACTCTGCTGGACAGACTGCGCAATGGCGGCCTATCGGCCGATGAGGAGCGCGACTGGGAGAAGTACAAGTACATCGAGCATCTCGTGCGGATCGCCAAGGCCAAGGCGGCGCTGCAACTCAAAACGCTCTTCTGAATTCGCCCGCGCTGCCGTATATTGCCAGGAGAGACGCGGAGGGTACAGTCATGTCCACAACACAAATTCCAAGAATCGGCGCGAGCGAAGCGGCCATTTTCAGCCGCGTCTTCGCGGACGGCCGACGGAGCCTGACGCCCGCACTGGCCCGCCACATCCTTACTCTAGAGTTCAGCGACGACGATAAGGCTCGGATGCACGAGTTGGCCGTGAAGAACCAAGAGGGCCGCGCTTCTCCCGAAGAACTCCGCGATCTGGACAACTACATCAAGGTCGCCGATCTGGTGGCCATCCTTCAGTCGAAAGCACGCAAGTTCCTCCGAACAAAGTCCAAGTGACGTGATGCCTCATGGATGAGTCGCTAAGCGAGGCGGTCCTGCGGCGAGCCGGCTATGCCTGCGAGTATTGTTTACTGCCCCAATCCCTCCACCCCGGCCCCTACGAAGTCGAACACGTCATTCCCAAGCAGCACGGCGGCCGGACCACACTCTCGAACTTGGCCTGCTCCTGTTTACATTGCAATCGTCATAAAGGACCAAATCTGTCGGGTATTGACCATGTCACATCCCGGACCAAGCTCGTGCGCCTCTTCAACCCCAGGCGGCATAAATGGCCGCGACACTTCCGCTGGGATGGGCCGCTCTTGGTCGGCCGCACGCCGATTGGACGAGTGACGGTTCATGTACTCGCCATGAACGACCCGATTCGAGTTGCCTTACGCCAAGAACTCATCAATGAAGGGCTTTTTCCATGACCCATTCTTCTCTTGATCGCAGCTGTCGCCGTCCCTTGTCCGGGCGCGGCCAGCCCGCAGCGCAAGCAAGGTTTTTCTTTCCCTTGCTTGCGCTGCGGGCTGGCAAAAATTAATACACTCGCTCTTACTTCTTCACTTCAAACTCGGCATCGATGACATCATCCTTGCCTTTGGCTTCCGCACCGCCGGCTTCCGGCGCGGCGCCTTCGCCGGATGGATGGTGTACGTGCTGCGCCATCGCCTGTGCCGCCGCTTGCAGATCGCTGACGGCTTGACGAATCGCTTGCACGTCCTCGCCGCTGGCCGCTTGCTTGGTGCGCTCCACCGCCGCCTGAATCGCTTGACGGTCGCCGGCGCCCATCTTGTCGCCCAACTCCTTGAGTTGCTTCTCGATGGCGAAGATCACCTGATCGGCCTGGTTGGCGCCTCGATCAACTCGACTTTGCGGCGATCGTCCGCCGCGTGCGCTTCGGCCTCCTTGCGCATCCGTTCGACCTCGGCCGGGTCCAAACCGCTCGATCCCTTGATCTCGATCTTCGCTTCCTTGCCGGTGTCCTTGTCCTTGGCCTTGACGGTCAAAATACCGTTGGTGTCCAGCGAAAAAGTCACTTCGATTTGCGGCTCGCCGCGCGGCGCCGGACGAATGCCCTCCAAGTTGAACTCGCCGAGCAAGCGATTACTCGGACTGCGCGCGATCTCGCTCTCGCCCTGATAGACGCTGATGGTCACGCCGGTTTGATTGTCCGCGGCGGTCGAGAAAATCTGCGTCTTATCGGTCGGGATGGTGGCGTTGCGCTCGATCAAGCGCGTCAGCCGGCCGCCCAGCGTCTCAATGCCCATCGACAACGGCGTCACGTCGAGCAGCTGTACCTGCGCCTGGCTGGCCAACAAAATCTGCGCTCCCTGGATGGCGGCGCCGACGGCGACCACTTCATCGGGATTGACGCCCTTGTGGCCTTCCTTGCCGAAGATGTCCTTGACCAACCATTGCACTTTCGGCATGCGCGTCATGCCGCCGACCAACACCACTTCATCAATGTCGCTGGCCTTCTTCTTGGCGTCCTGCAATGCCTTGAGAACCGGACCCCGGCAGCGCTCGATCAAGGAATCGACCAACTGTTCGAACTTGGCCCGCGTCAGCGACATCTGCAAATGCTTCGGACCCGATGCGTCCGCCGTGATGAACGGCAAATTGATGTCCGTACTGTTGGCCTGCGAGAGATCCTTCTTGGCGCGCTCGGCCGCTTCCTTGAGACGCTGTAGCGCCATCTGATCCTTGCGCAGATCGATGCCGTGTTCCTTCTTGAACTCCTCGGCGATCCAATCGATCAACACCTGATCGAAGTCGTCGCCGCCCAGGTGCGTGTCGCCGTTGACGCCCAGCACTTCAAAAACGCCGTCGCCCACGTCGAGAATGGAAATGTCGAACGTGCCGCCGCCGAGATCGAAGACGGCGATGGTTTCGCTCTTTTTCTTGTCCAGGCCATAGGCCAACGATGCCGCCGTCGGCTCGTTGATGATGCGCATACGCATCCGTGTTTTGCCGCCGGTGGCCTTGTCTTCGATGTCCCATTCGGTGTCGAAGCCGGCGATCTTGGCGGCCTCGATGGTCGCCTGCCGTTGGGCGTCGTTGAAGTAGGCCGGCACCGTGATGACTGCTTTGCGGACGGTGTGGCCAAGGTAGGACTCCGCCGACTCCTTGAGTTTGCGCAGAACCATCGCCGAGATTTCCGGCGGCGTGTAGTTCTTGCCGTCGATCTCGACCTTGACCGGCTCGTCCGATCCGCCGACGATCTTGTACGGCACCAGCTTCTCCTCGCTGGACACTTCCTTGTGGCGACGGCCCATGAAACGCTTGATCGAATAGACCGTCCGCCGAGGATTGGTGATCGCTTGCCGCTTGGCCGGATCGCCAACCAGACGGTCGCCTTTATCCGTGAACGCCACCACGCTGGGCGTCAGGCGGTTGCCTTCTTGATTGGGAATGACCTTGACCTCGCCGCCCTCCATGACCGCTACGACGGAGTTCGTCGTGCCTAGGTCGATGCCGATGATTTTTTCCTCTGCCATCTTGCTTGTTCTCCTTTCTGAACGGCCATCTCGGCGAACCGGCAGCGTTAGCTGCCGGGTGGACAAAAACCCGGCAGCTAACGCTGCCGGTTCGCCGAGAGTTGATTATAAGTAAGCAAAGGTCATGCCATGCCTTTCCCGTGGAGATGGTACGACATAATCCATTACTTATAATGGACTTACTGCATTATATTTCTCGTCGTTCCATTCTGGCTGAGGTGTCGAAACGGCACTCTCTGCCAAAATGGCAGGTGCATCCATTTTACGAACGCGGCGGGCAGGCCCGAGGGGGGCCAAAGTCGCAAATATGCTTGAAGTTGCGGCCAATCCGTTGACACCCTGAGATGTCCCGAATAGACTACGGAAATGTTATTCCGACCCTCCTATTGATGAGATTGGCCCATGTCGCGCAAAGCCGAGGGCAACTCGACATCGAGCAACCCAACCAGTCCAGCCCGCTCTCAGGCTGCTCTGCGCAGTCTCCGCAGCCAGATTGACAAGCTCGATCTGCAAATCTTGAAGCTGGTCAACGAGCGCGCCCGCGTGGCGGCGGAGATTGGCAAACTCAAAAGCGATCACGGCGACGAAATCTTCTCGCCGGCCCGCGAAGAAGAAGTGCTGCAACACGTTTTGCAGTTCAACGAGAAGCACAAAGGCCCTCTCGACGCGGCCACCGTCCGCGCCGTCTTCCGCGAGATCATGAGCGGCGCCCGCGCTTTGCAAAAAGTGCTGAAAGTCGCTTACCTCGGCCCGGAATACAGTTATAGCCATCTCGCCGCCATCGATCGGTTCGGGCAAGCGGTCGAGTTCCTCGGCGTCAACAACATCGCCGCCGTCTATGAGGAAGTTGAGCGCGGCCACGTCGATTTCGGCGTGGTGCCGGTGGAAAATTCAACCGATGGCCGTATCGCCGACACGCTGGAGATGTTTCTGCGCATGCCGCACCTGACCATCTGTGCCGAGGTGCGTTTGCAGATCCACCACAATTTGATGGCCAAGTGCGAGCCGCAAGAGATCCGCCGCGTCTACAGCAAGCCGCAAGCGCTGTCGCAGTGCCGCAATTGGTTGGCCAAGAATTTGCCGCAAGCGCTGTGGAAGGAAGTGTCGAGTACGGCGACGGCGGCCGAGTTGGCGCAGCACGAGCCGGGCGCCGCCGCCATCGCCAGCCGGCAAGCCGCCGTCAAGTACGGTCTGCGCATTCTCTTCAACGACATTGAGGATTCGCCGTACAACGAAACGCGCTTCGCCGTCATGGGCCATCAAAAAAGCGCCAAGAGCGGCCACGATAAAACGACGATCATGTTCCGCATCCCGCACCACCCCGGCTCGCTGTCCGAAGCGCTGGATGTGTTCAAGCAGAACAAGATCAATCTGACGTGGATCGAGTCGTTTCCCGGCCCGCGCCAGCCGCCCAGCGAATCCGGCGACGAGAGATCGTCGGTCAAGGCGGCCAAGCCGGAGTATTTGTTCTTCGTCGATTTTGAAGGCCACATCGACGATCCCAAGGTCAAACGCGCTTTGCAATCGCTGGACGGACAGTGCCAGGAAGTGACCGTCCTCGGCTCTTACCCGATGGCCCTGACCAGCGGTTAACCCCCGAAGAGGATCACCACGGAAAACACGGAAAACACGGAAAAAAGACAAAAAGAACAGAAAAAAGACAAAAAGAACAGAGGAATTTGAGAAGAGGAAGAGGCGACATTTTTCTCACCTATTTGTTATTCTTTTTGTCTTTTTTCCGTGTTTTCCGTGTTTTCCGTGGTGAATAAATCGATGATTATCGTTCTCCGACCCGATTCGACCGACGCGCAAATCGAGCATGTTCTCGATCGCATCCGCGAGCTGGGTTTCAAACCGCATCTCAGCCGCGGCGAGAAGCGCACCATCGTCGGCGTCATCGGCGATGAGGAAAAACTGCGCGTCGAGCCGTTGTCGGCCATTCCCGGCGTCGAGCAGGTGCTGCCGATCCTCAAGGCGTTCAAGCTGGCCAGCCGTGAGTTTCACGCCGCCGATACGGTCGTCACCGTCGGCGGCGACTGCGGCGCGCCGGTTCAGCCGGTGCGTATCGGCGGCGGCTCGCTGGCCTTGATCGCCGGGCCGTGCGCCATCGAGAGCGCCGAAGTTCTCGATACTATCGCCGGCCACATCAAGGCGGCGGGCGCCAACCTTTTGCGCGGCGGCGCTTTCAAGCCGCGCACCAGTCCGTACAGTTTTCAGGGACTCGGCGAAGCCGGTTTGAAGATTCTCGCCGAGGTCGGCCATCGTCACGGTTTGCCGGTCGTCACCGAAGTCATGGACCCGCGCCAGGTCGAGATGGTCGGCCGCTATGCCGACATGTTTCAGATTGGCGCCCGCAACATGCAAAATTTCGATCTGCTGCGCGAAGTCGGCCAGGCCCGCAAGCCGGTGTTGCTCAAGCGCGGCATGAGCGCCACGGTCAAGGACATGCTCATGTCGGCGGAGTACGTTCTCTCGGAGGGCAATCCCGACGTGGTGCTGTGCGAGCGCGGCGTGCGTTCCTTCGAGGATTCGACGCGCAACATGCTCGATCTCAGTTCCGTGCCCAACGTCAAGGGACAGAGTCATTTGCCGATCATCGTCGATCCCAGCCACGCCACCGGCCGGCCGGATTTGATACCGGCGATGGCGCGCGCGTCCGTCGCCGCCGGCGCGGACGGCGTTCACGTCGAGGTGCATAGCTGTCCCGAAAAGGCGTTGTCGGACGGCCCGCAGGCGCTGTTGCCGGCTCAGTACGCCGCCCTGACGCGCGATCTACGCCGCCTCGCCGATCTGATGGGAAAGACAATTTAACACCACGGAACACACGGAACACACGGAAAAAAGACAAAAGACAAAAAAGAGGAGTTTGGGAGGGGTCCACAACAACTTTCTCCACCCGAATGGTGTTGTTTTTTTATTTATGTTTTGTCTTTTTTCCGTGTGTTCCGTGTGTTCCGTGGTGTGAGGTTTTTCATGCGTAAGAAATTCGTTGCCGGCAATTGGAAGATGTTCACCACCGCCGCCACGGCGCGTCAACTGGCGACGGCGGTGCGGCACGGTCTCGGCGACGAGCGGCGTGTTACCGTCGCCGTCTGTCCACCCGCTCCGTATCTGACCCTCGTGGCCGAGGCGCTCAAGGGCAGCGCCGTGGCGCTGGGCGCGCAGAATTGCTATCACGAGAAAGAAGGCGCTTTCACGGGCGAGATCGGCACCGCCATGCTCGTCGATGTCGGCTGTCGCTACGTCATTCTCGGCCACAGCGAGCGCCGCCAAAAACTCGGCGAAACAGACGCTTTCATCAACCGCAAGGTTCACGCCGCCTTGGCGGCGGGACTGGATGTCATTCTCTGCCTGGGCGAGACGCTCGAAGAGCGGCAGAGCCAGCGCACCGAGACGGTTTTGCAGACGCAGTTGAACGGCAGCTTGGCCGGCTTGGATGCGGCGCAACTGCGCCATGTGGTCTTGGCCTACGAACCCGTTTGGGCCATCGGCACCGGCCAGAACGCCACGCCGGAGCAAGCGCAACAGGTTCACGCATTTCTACGCGGCCAAATCCGCCAACGCTTCGGCGAGGAAGCGGCGTCGGCGCTTCCTATTCAGTACGGCGGCAGCGTCAAACCCGACAATGCCGCTTCGTTGTTTGGGCAAGCCGATGTCGATGGCGGACTGATTGGCGGCGCCAGCCTCAACGCCGATCATTTCTTGGCCATCGTCCGTGCCGCCCTGCCGGCGTCGTGAAATCCGTCTTTCCTGTTCGCCGCGGATGCCTATAATGACGGTTTAATTGCATCTTCGCCAGTCCGCCGCCCCTGCCAGGGATGTCAGCGCGGTGGATCGCGGATTGCATTGGGAGAGAATGAGCTTATGAATGTGTACACGGTCTTCGCCGAAGCGGGAATACACGGTTGGCTGCCGTCGCTGCTGAATATCGTCCTGTTGTTGGTCGGCCTTTTTCTGATCCTGCTGGTGCTGATCCAGAAGGGCAAGGGCGGAGGCTTGGCGGGCGCCTTCGGCGGCTCCGGTGGCTCCAGCGCGTTCGGCTCGCGCGCGGCGACACGTTCACGCGCATCACCATCTACGTCGCCGCCGTGTGGATCTTGCTCATCATGATCCTCATCAAGCTCGTGCAACCGACCACCGCAAGCACGCCGACGGGCGGCGAAGTGCAGTCCTCCATTCCCGCTGAACCCGGGGACGAGGGCGGACAGTGAGCGAAGGAATCAGAGCCGCGACCGTGAGGGAGCGGTAGAGCCAACCGCTCCCTTACGGTCGCGGCTCCGATTTGAGAAGGAGGTGCGCGTGCTGTGCAGCATGACCGGCTACGGCGAGGCGAACTATCAGGACGAAAATCTCCATCTGTCCCTCGAACTGCGTTCGGTCAACAATCGCTATTTGAAAGTCAGTCTCCGCGCCAGCGAACCGTACAATCTGCTGGAAGCGGAGTTCGAGAAGGTTGTCCGCCGCATCGTCCGCCGAGGCACCATCCAGGTTCACCTCCGCTGTCAGCGCCGCTTCTCGCCGCAGGACTTTCAGATCAACGCCGTCGCCCTGCAAAGCTATCTTCGCCAGCTGCGCGACCTGTCCGGCACACTGGGATTGTCCGATCATGGTCCCGCTCTGTTGGCTCAGGTGTTGGCGCTGCCGGGCGTCGTGCCGGAGCCGGCCGCCGCCGCCTTTCAGATGGAAGAGGAATGGCCGCGCATCGAGCAGGTGTTGGAGCAAGCGCTGACAGCGCTTGCAGGCAATGCGCCAGGAAGAGGGCCGAGCGATGGCCCAGGAGCTGCTCCAGATGCGCGACCACATTGCCGCCCAGCTCGAACGCATTCGCGCGCAGGTGCCGCGCGTCGCTGTACTCTACCGCGATCGCCTACACGATCGCGTGCGCAACCTTCTGAACGAACTGGACGTGCAGATTGATCGTAGTGATCTTATCAAGGAAGTCGCCATCTTCGCCGAACGCAGCGACATCGCCGAGGAAGTGGTGCGCCTGGCCAGCCATCTGGAGCAGTTTCAGGACATTGTTAACGAGCCGGAGAGCGCCGGCCGTAAGCTGGAATTTCTGACGCAAGAGATGTTTCGAGAGACCAACACCATTGGTTCCAAGGCCAGCGACGTGGAAATCTCCCGGCACGTCGTCGAGATCAAGGGTACACTGGAGAAGATCCGCGAGTTGGTGCAGAACATCGAGTAAAGAGTTTACCTTCGTTTAGCCGCGACCCGCAGGGGAGCGCGGGCATCGCGCTCCCCTGCGGGTCGCGGCTAAACTTGGAACTTGCGGTCTATGGCAAAGGCGCCGTTGATTATTCTGTCGGGACCGAGCGGCAGCGGGAAGTCCACCATCATCGCCCGCCTGCTGAAAGAGAGTAATCTGCCGCTGCGCTTGTCGGTGTCGGCGACGACGCGGCCGCCGCGACCTTATGAGCAAAACGGCGTTCACTATTGGTTCTGGACGCGCCAGCATTTTCAGGAGCAATTGCAGGCCGGCGCTTTCCTCGAATGGGCCGACGTGAACGGTCAATGGTACGGCACCCTGTCCGGCGAAGTGGACGAGTATCGCACCAAGGGCATTGGCGTCCTCTTGGACATCGACGTGCAAGGAGCGGCGCAGGTGCGCTCTCGTCATGCCGACTGTGCGTCGATCTTTATCCGTACCTCGTCGTGGGAGGCGTATGAGCAGCGTTTGCGGAAACGCGGCACGGAGAGCGAGGAACAAATCGCTCGCCGTTTGGCCACCGCCCGCCGCGAACTGCAACGCATGGGTGAATTCGATCACGTCGTCGTCAACGACGATCTGGAGTCCGCGGTCGCCCGCGTCCGTAAACTGATCGAACAGGCTTTTCAGAAAGGGAACTCGTAATGCTCGATGATCTGAAGGAAGAAGGCATCGTCAATAAGGTGGGTGGTCGTTTCAAGCTCTCGACTCTGATTCAGAAGCGGATGGTGGCGCTGAACACTGGGCGCGTCCGCTCGTCGAGGTGCGCGGCGGCGACAAGATGACCATCGTCATTCAGGAAATCTTGCAGGACAAAATCTATCTGGATACGTCGGGAGAGGTGCAAACGCGCGGCCTGACGGCCGGCGACGTGGCACGCCGCGCCATGCTCGGCGACATCTCCGCCGATCTGGGCGGCGACTGACAATATGCCGCGTTTAGCCGCGAGCCGTAGGCGAGCGCGTCCACGCTCGCCTACGGCTCGCGGCTAAACCGGAAGGGGAGAAAGGTTATGACCGAAGCAACGGATCGTCCGCGCGATGCGGGAGAAGTCGGCGCCACGGCGCCGACTTCCGCCGAATCGTACCGTCCTCTGTCGCTCTTGGCGATGGCCGGTTTCGGCTTGGCGGTCCTGTATGTCTTAGTGGTGCTGATCGGCGCGGCGGTGGCGTTGCTCGGCCGCGAACCTTGGCTGATGCCGAACTGGACCTTTTTTCTTCCCGTGGCGGCTCTGGTCGTGTGCTGGGCGGCGCGAACGCGCATCCGCGACTCCGAAGGAACCCTCAGCGGATTGGCCTTCACGACCTGGGGCTTCCGCCTCACGATCGTCGTCGGCCTCACCTATGCCGCTTATTACAGCTTCACCTTCTTCGCCATTCGTCTCCAGGCCACCCAGTGCGCCGGCCGCTTCTTGGAGCATATCAAGCAGGGACATCCCGAACAGGCTTTCCTATTCGCGCAGGGTGTCGATGTCCCCGAGGTCAACGACGAACTGCGCGACACGCTGCAATCGCGTTTCAACAATCCCATGAGATCGCCGGCAATGACCGGCCCCTTCACGCACTTCCGCCAGATGCGTTTCGTCCGCTTTATCGAGATGGCCGGCCCAGAAACGAACATCACTCTGCGGGGAGTCAACGATTGGCAATACGAGAAGGGCGCCTATCGGGTGGTTCTCAAATACCATGTTTCCAATGTGCTGGGCGAATTTGAACTGCACGTGGAGACGTTCGGCCGCGATGCCAAACCGGACGAACCCAAGGGCCGCAAATGGGAGGTGAGCATCGCTCAGGGCCTAACCGACATGGTTATGAACACACTGAGGCTGACCCCGCAAGGCGAGGAGTTGAAGAATAAGTCGCGGATGGCCCAGAATTTCGCCTCGGCGTGGGTGAATCTGGTCAATGAGCGGAAATGGGACGAAGCCTATTTGGACACACTCAAGCCTTCCGAGCGTTCGCGCGTCCGCGGCGAACCGCGGGCGGCGGGACAAAACCTGGCGTCGCGCCAACTGATTCATCGCTCCGACAAGTTCTGGGCTGGTAAGAAGCAGCGCGACGACATCGTGAAATGTATTGACCAGACGTTTCAGCCGGGCATTGCCGGTAATCCGTCGGTTTATCTCACTCTCCAGGAAGCGATGCCGCTGCTGCGCGTCCACGACGGTCAGACCACGGTGTTCGTCGATGTGAGCCTGCGCTACCAGGATGAAAGCAGCGGGCAACCGCTGTACATCATGGAGGGACGACTCGCCGTCAGCACCCAAGCGAGCGACGCCGACACGTCGTTGTCGGTCTGGCGCATCGAGTCTCTGGACATCGAGAGCGGCCGAACGCCGCCGGCATCGCCGCCGCGGGCCCGTCAGGCCGGCCCCCCCGGAAAGCGCTGACGCTCGGCGCGGAGAACACTTGACGGCCGTTTACTGTGCCGTAGACTGCTAAAAGTTTCTCTGTTGGCCAAGTGGCGGAACTGGCAGACGCGCTGGACTTCATCATCGATCGATGATAGGTGCGGCAAAATCCAGTGCCCTCACGGGCGTGTGGGTTCGAGTCCCACCTTGGCCACTTTCTCTTTTCTTTCCTTCGTTTAGCCGGGGCTGGCGAACCGGCTGCGTTAGCTGCCGGGTTTATGGCTCACACCCGGCAGCTAACGCAGCCGGTTCGCCGGGGCTGGCGAACCGGCTGCGTTAGCTGCCGGGTTTATGGCTCACACCCGGCAGCTAACGCAGCCGGTTCGCCGGGGCTGGCGAACCGGCTGCGTTAGCTGCCGGGTGGGGTTCGCAGCGCTCCCCTTCGGGTCGCGGCTAAACAGGGAATGAGTTTTCCTCACTGTGCGGGCTTACCCTCCCGAATCTCTTTGATACGATCCAGCGCCTCCTGGCGGCGCTTCTGACGGTCCTCGTCCGTCGTGTCCACGGCGTTGTTGCGGGCCAACAACTTGCCGTCCGGCGACAACATCAGCACCTCCAGGCGGCATGTGTCATACAGCTTCGATGGCGTGCTTACCCTGCCGCCCTCGAAATCCAACAGAATCGTCTCGCGCTCCGGATTATCCCCGCCGAAGTCCACGTCGATGCCGGTGGTTGCCATCCGGCGGTTGGCCCCTTTTTTCGGCAGTTCCTCGGTCGGCAGAACATAGCTATTCTGCACGTACTTCCAGATCGGCAGATCGACACGCACTCGGCGGCCGACATTTTCGCCGCGCGACACGAAGACGCGATCGGCAATCGCCCAATCGCCGACCGGCATCATGTCGCCCTCGCGGCGGCTGATCGGCGTCGCCTCCACCCAGCGGTGGAACTGAAGAACCACCTGATCCGTGTGCGGACGCGACTTCCACATTTGGTAGCGCGCGCTCTGCGGCGGCGGCATTTCCCTTCTTAGCGCACTCGTCGAGAGGCCCGCCGGCAGGTCATCGGCGACGTAGTAATACAATTCCGGCGGCACCGCGACCGTTTCCTTGACCTCGAACCACTCCTTCGACTCCAGTTCCTTATTCTTCTTGTAGTCCGGCGAGGCCACGTCCGATCGCCCGTAGTTGGGATTGGCCATACGGATCTTGAACCGATAGCGGTAGCGCTTGCCCGCTTGCAAGTTGACATCGACGAAGCGCATCAGGCAATAATCCGGGACCGTCGAATCTTTGTCGGCGTTCGGCTCGTTGACAAGGGCGCCTCGATCGGATGGCGGGGTGGCGCTGGGGTTGAACGGATCGAACAAGGCGCCCTTCGACTTCGACTTGGGCGCGGCGATTTTTTTGGCTTGCGTACCCTGTAACTTTGCCAGCGTCTCCTGGAGTTTCTCCAACTTGGCGGCGGGGTCCGGATACTTCGTTTTAAGATCCTCCGCCGCTTCTGCCGGTTTCGCTTGCGCGGCATTGCCGAGTCCCGGCAGACCCAGACCGGGCATCATCGCGCTCAGATCGTTCAGCCGATCGGGATGGAATTCGCGCAGCAGCGGCGCCACCAAGCCCGGATATTTGACGGGTTCATACTTGGGATTCTCCGGCTGGAAGGGAT
Source organism: uncultured Planctomycetota bacterium (assembly GCA_963835245.1). Lineage (GTDB taxonomy): Bacteria > Planctomycetota > Planctomycetia > Gemmatales > Gemmataceae > JAJPHU01. Next base: position 534,384 of record CAWIEZ010000004.1, on the reverse strand, counting down.
AAGACGTATGTTTCAACCATAATTCATACGTTTCCGCCAACGGCAGATCGCTCCAATTGCCGGGCTTGCCGTTCTCGTCCACGTCGGCACGCTGAACCTTTACGCCGAGGAAACGGAACGCATTGGGCTTGTCTTCCTCCGCGTCGATGGTTTCCGCCAGTACGGCGTCGGTATCGGCAAGACGAAGCTGCCTTTTGAATTCCTCCAATTGTTCGCGGTAGGGGAAGCTGCCGGCGATGACGGCCACGCGCAAGGGCCGCGGTTGATGCGCCGTCAATTGCTGTTGGGGATTCCAATTTTCGGTGGAAATCAACTTCGGTTCATACTCGGCCTTGTCGTCGGCCCCCACGCCTTGGAGGGCGCCGGGGTTGAAATTGTTGCGTAACCGACTCTGGTTTTGCCGAAAGAAATTGCCCATCTGCGGGCCCATGCCCATGCCCCCCGCTCCTCTGTTATACATGCTCCCGAAGGGATTGGCTCCGCCCGCGGCGGTGCCGCCTTTCTTATCGTCCAGAATCCACACTTTGGCGAAATCCTTGTCGAACAGATAGGTATCGATCAAGACGTGAGCGGGTTCGGCGACGGCTTCGACGACGTTGAGAATCTTGGGCGGACGCCGAGCGGGGCTTTCCTTGATACTGGGTTCAAACCAGGCCAACGCAACGTAGTTTTCCGGGTCCAAAAGGGACTTATCGAGAGTGGGCATGCCGCCCTCTCGTTTTTCGGGCTTGTCATTGTCGCCCGGTGTCCTCGTACTCAGCGCGGTTTCCAATTGCTCGGTGCCTGTTTTCAGCGCCGACGCCTTGGCCGACGGACTGCCGCTGAAGAAGCCATTAGACGGCATGAACAGACTGAAAATCAGCATCAGCACCATTAAGCCGACGGCGACGCCCAGACCGACGCGCTCGCCCTTTTCCAGCAGGAACTGTTTGGCATCGAATTCTTTGAGGCTCATGATGGCTATCCTTTCGGACTTCTCCGCGAATAACTTTGTTTAGCAACGCTTCGTAGAAGCGTCTTGGCCCGCAACGCTTCTACGAAGCGTCGCTAAACTCAGAAGAAAAACTCCGCCGCTCAGCGTTTGTCGCTGGGCGGAGGCGGAGGCGTAGTCTTGTCCGCCTTATCCGCCGGCTGACCGGCCGGCGGGGCGGGCGGTTGCGAAGGCGTCGTGGCGGCGCCCGCCGGGGGCGGAGGCGGGTCCGAGGATGGTTGTCCCAGCGGAGCCGGCTGTCCTGTCGTCGTCGCGACCGCCGGCGCATCGGGACGCCGATAGAGGGTGGCGATGCCGTAAACGGTCACTTCCACCAGATTATCGTCCGGCCGATTCGCCGCGGCGGTTTTCGTGTCGCCGCTGCCGCCGCCAGGCTGCATCAGGCCGCCGCGCATGCCGGCAGGTAAGGCGGCGCTCGGACCCATGCCGCCCTTGCCGTCACGACCACGCGAAGGCATCATCATCGGCGGCGCGCCCATCATCGGATTGAGCATGCCGGCACCACCGCCCATGCGCTGTTGCATTTGCCTTTGCATTTGCATTTGCTGTTGCATTTTCTGCTGCATGTCGCCGCCGCCGCCCATTTGCTGCTGCATTTGCCTTTGCATTTGCATTTGCTGTTGCATTTTCTGCTGCATGCCGCCGCCGCCGCCATACATGCCGGGCATCGGCCCCATGAAGTTCCGCCCCATGCCCGACAGTTCCGTGCCGCCCTTTTTGTCGCTCTCGCTTTGCGGCAGCCAATCCTTGGCGCGATGAAATTCGACCTGGGTGATCTGAAAACGCAACCGCGAATTGGCAAAGGTCACAAGCACATCCTGCATGTGTTCTTGCTCGACGATGAGTTGAAGGGCCAACGGCAGATGCCGGCTGGGCGGATTCGCCGTCTTGTCTTGACTGGCCGGCTGCAAGTAGCGGTTGCGTTCGATAGCATTGTTCGGCGTCGGATTGACGACCGCCGCTTCCGCGGCATTGCCGCCGCCCATGCCGCCTCCACTTTTCATCTGTTTCATCATTTCCATTTGGCGTTGCATCATGCTCATGTCGCCGCCGGCACCGCCCGCGCCGCCAGGACCGCCCACGCCCGTCGTCTCCGTCTTTTTGGACTCATCCTCGGGAATGGGGTCGAGCTGAGTCAGCGCTTGATTGGCTTGCAGCGGCCAGGTGAACGTCCGGCAGTCCTGCTTGGCCACGGCGAGGGCGTTGATGCAGCGGATCGGACTGTTGGTCTGATCGAAACCCTGACTGATGCTGATGGGACGCTCCGCGGATCGTTCCCAGACGATGCCGTCCAACGGCTCGTAGTCCTCGTGTACTCCGTCCTGTTCGCTAAACGGCCGCGTCTCCTCCGGGCCGACCGGCTCGCCGCGAACCTCGAAGCGCGTCTGAACCGGAACCTGAGCCACGTTGAAGCGAATGCCTTCGCCCTTGGCACTGGTCAGCGGCTGAGAACGACGCGTCGGATTGACGTTCTTGATGGTGCTGTCGCCGCCTATCACGAGTTGTCCTTTGTCGTTCTTGCGGATGTGCAGCGTGATCTCCCAGTTCTGATTGCGGTAGCGATAGCGCGCCTCGACGCCCTTGGGCTTGGGTTCTTTTTTCTCGTCGATGTCCAGCGGACCAAACATGATCGCCTGATCGGCCATGGCCTTCCAAACGACCAGCAATAGCTCGCGCTTGACCCAGAAATCTTCCTGGCTCAGCCGGCACTCTTCGCGCGTCGGCGTTTCCTTCCAATCCTTTTTCGGTTGGAAGATGCTGTCAAATCCGCCCGCTAGTTCCACCGGATTGAGCCACAACGGTGCGTTCTTACGTAACTCTTCGATCTCGTCGGGGTACAAATTGTCCCGATACCTTCGCAGTTCGTCCGTGGACAGCGGCGTTTGCAGATTGGCCATGTCTTTTTGTTCCCATTCCTTGGGCCAAGTGTACATGTCCTTCTGAATGTCCCAGGCATCGTTCCAGATAACGATTTTGTGGCCGTTGACGATCGTGGCCTCTTTCTCCCAGGGCGGAAGGAACGTCGCCGTGTTTATGGGGTTGCTTTGGGCGCTTTTGAGCGCTGTTTCATTGTCCTCGTAGGCCTTCTTGACCTTGACGATTTCTCCGCTGGCGGTACTCCACAGCCACAGCACGGCAACGAGCCAGAACAAAAAGTAGCCGCCCAGTAGGAACCAGAACTGGTGCTTGATGACCGTTTCTTTATCGAGCTTCATGTCTAGCCCCCTTGGCGGGGTGAGTGTGAGTGATGGTTTGCGATCCCGATGGCAAGGGCGTTGTTTCCGTTATCAACGGCCTCTTCGACGACCGCCGCCGCCTTTCTTGCCCTGTCGCTTGCGGGGCGGCGTGGACGGTCCCGAAGGACTAGACGCGGTCGAGGTGGAGCTGCCCGAACTGGCGGCGGACAAGCCGCGCAGACCGTCGGAGAAAGTCGGCTCCTTCCAGATGAAGAGGATGACGAACTCCGTGCGATCTTGCTTTGCCCCCTCCGGGCCCGCCTCGCCAGGCGCTTTGCCCCCTGGCATCATACCGGGCATGGCCGGCATCTTGCCGCCGCCGGGCATGCCCGGCATCCTGCCGCCGGGCATATTCGGCATCTTGAAGTTGCCGGCCATGCCCGGCGGCTTGATGCCGCTTGCACCGCCGCGCATTCCCATGCCGCCCATTCCGCCCATGAAGCCCGGCGCCGCTCCTTGTCCTCCCAGGGGCGTCCAACTCCCTCGGCTGGGACCGCTCGAAGCCTTGTCGCCTCCGCCGCCAACACCGCCAGCACCAGGGGGACCGCCAGGCCCCATGCCGCCGCTGCCCGGCATGCCGCCGGGGGGACCGCCGGGGGCCATACCGGGCATAGCCAGGCCGCCGACGCCGGAGGATGCACTGCTGCTGGCTTGCCCCAGAACCAGCGCCTTGACTTCCTCGTGCGTGGCCTCGTTGAGAATCTCGAAGGGGCCATTGGCCGACGAGGACGCCGTCTTGTACAGAACCACGTGGCTGATGTGCTTGAGGACGGGGCCGAGATCCTCCTGCCCCTCCTTCTTGTCCGCTCCGCCGACCGCAGTCGGTGCCGCGGCCGCAGCGGGGTTTGCAGGCGGAGTCCCCGCGGGAGCGCCGGTCGCCGGCGCAGCATCGGTTTTCGTTTCTCGAACGCCCAGCCGCGCCAGGTTCTCCAGGATCGTGTTCTTGATGAACGACTCCTTATCCCAATGGTACGTCCAACCGTGGACCTCGATGACCCAGCCAGCACCCTCCGCTTTTACCGTGCCGAAGTGGTCCAGGGGACGAACAAAGTCGCGGTTGCTTTTGACGCGGTCGCTTCTCTTCACGAGATCCCAGTAGGTACTCAGATTGTCGCAGTAAAATCCCTGCACCGATTCGATGTTGAACTGAATGAGATTCTGAGCGCCCGGCGGTAGTTCGTCGGCTTTGCCGGAATCTTCCGGGGCGGAACCGCCGCTGGTGCGTCGCCTCAGATACTCCATGTAGGCTTGCTCCGCCTTCTTTCCTCCATAGCGCGCCTCGAATTCCTTGGGGATGTTGTCCAGCTTAATCTCCTTGGCTACGCTGCCATCGTCGGCGGGAATGGGGAAAATGTGTTCGCGGTCATCCGGTTGCGGGACGGCGGTGTTGATGAACTTGTACAACTCCGGCCAATCGCTGCGCTCGAATTGGCCGGCGACGATGGTGCGGACGGCGTTTTCTTCGTCGCTCACTCTCTTCTTGGCCGCCTCGAAAGCGCTCTTGGCTTTGGCGGCTTTGTCGCTGGCGATCTTGCTGGCATCCATCGCCTTGGTGACGCGCGAATCGCCGTAGGTGCGATATTCCAGAGCGTAGCTGAGCATCAGACCGCCGCAGGCCAACAACAGCGCGGCGGCGGCGGCGATGGCGAACGGCTTCTTGGCCTTGACCAACCGCTCCACGCGAATTTCATCGGGCAACAGGTTCGTCAACAAACGCGCCCGCTTGAGACCCTGCAGCGCCAAACCGTAGGCGACGGCGAACGTCAACACGTTCTCGGTGTACGCCTGCTGCGCCACCACTTGATCGCCGCTGATGCGTTCCATCTTGCCGAGCTTGCGAACCTCCAGCTGGAGCTTTTCGCTGAGGAACTTCTGCAAACCGGGCAGACGGAAGGCGTTGCCCAGGCCGATCATGTATTCGATGTGGGCGTCGCGGTGCGTGTTGGTGAAATAGCCCAGCGAACGCTGCACTTCGCCGACGAAATCGTTAAGCACCGGCTTGAGAGCGGCCAAGATTTTCTTGAGGTCCGGCGATTTGGTGGCGTTGCGCTTGACGTGTTCGGCCTTGGCGAAGGTCAGCTTGAGATCCTTGGTCAGAGCGCGGGTGAAGTGATTGCCGCCCAGCGGAATGGGCCGCTGCCAGATAATGCGTTCGCCATCGGTGATGACGAGATTGCTGCTATCGGCACCGATGTCCAGGGCGACGACGCATTTCTTGTCGCCGCCCTCGCCGCCCTCCGCGTCTTTGCTCAGCAGATCGAAGGCGACATAGTTGCACAACGCCAACGGCGCCATCTGCACCAAATGAATATCGACGTTCACGTCCTTGAAGTGCTGCAAATAGCGGTTCACCATGTCGCGCTTCATGGCGAACAGGCCAATCTCCGTCTCCATAGCGAAGCCATCGGTGACGGCGCCGGAGCCGATCTTCTGATAATCCCAAACGACCTCATCGAGATTGAACGGAATCTGCTGTTTGGCCTCGAAGCGCACGATGTCGGCGATTTTCTTTTCCTCGACGGGCGGCAGCTTGACGAAGCGGGCCAGACCGCTCTGTCCGGGCACGCTGATGGCCACGATGTCGCCGCGCAGATTGTTGCGCGACAGGAATTTATCGAGTGCTTCGCGGGTCAGCTGATCGGGGTCGGCATCGGGTTGACTGAGAATCTTGGGATGCTCGACGTAATCGAAGGCGGTGGCGACGAGTTGCCCGTCGATTTCCTGGAGGCGGATGGCTTTCAAGCCACATTGGCCGAGGTCGATGCCCCATACGCCGATTGGCTGTGCTGGCATGAATCGTATCTCCCGCCGGGTGTACCGAATGGTTCGTGACCGAGACGATTATAGTTACGGTAACATGGGGCGACGCGGACTGTCAACCGTCCCCTAGGAAACAACACGGATGATGGCGATTCGTTGGCGCCGAACGCTACTTCGCCCCGACTGGCGAACCGGCAGCGTGAGCTGCCGGGTGATGGCTCCCACCCGGCAGCTCACGCTGCCGGTTCGCCGGCTAAACGAATTCAGCGCGGCGTCAAGTGCGGCCAACGCAGTTCAACGCCGTCGTCCTGGAGGCGTTTCTGAAAATCGCCGCGAAGTTTGCCGTTCTTGCGAATCTGCCGCGGCGGTTCCTTGCGCACCACACAAAACGCCGCCAACGCGCCGGCCGCTTCGCCGATGTTCCACTCCACCGGATGCAGTCGATAGCAGCCGTTGGTGATGTGCGTGACGCCGAGGTTCTTGCACGCCGGCAACAGGTTCTCGACGCGGCGCGGCAACAGCGCGCCGAGCGGAATCTCAAACGGCAGCGAACTGATGTCGAGATAGTTGTCGCCGCCGCTGGTGGGGTGCAAATCGATGCGATAACTGCCGACGCCCACGCTGTCGGCGAAGCGCTCCGCCGTCAATTGATCGCCCTTTTTGCCGGTCGCTTTTTGCCGCGCCTCGGTGCCGACGTGCTGCTCGACGACGGTAAATTCGGCGCGGATGCGCCGCGCTTCGCGGATGTAAGGATACTTCGCCAAGCCATCCGCGGTATCGACGACATCGGGCGCAGACGCAAGCCCTTCCAGCCTGCGCCGCCGTCCGGCCGCGGCGCTTCGGTCTGCATCCAGTAGAGCAGCGACAAGCTCAGCTGCTTGGCGAGGCGAACGTGCCGCGCCGCTTCTTCCGGTTTGACGTTGACCAGATTGCCGAGCCAATAATCGTTCTGCGGCCAATTGACGAGGCTAATGTCGCCGCGATGGCTGCCGCGCCGGAAGCTGCCGCGATCGAGAATACGACGGTACAGCCAGAGGTTCATGCCGCCCGGTCCCGGCCCGGACGGATCGAAACAAACCGCGCGCTCCTTCAAAGTGATGGGATTGGACATCTTCCAACTGAGCAGCGGTCCCGGCCAAGCCGGCGTCAGTTTCGGCACGTACTTACGCCACAAATCGTACCCGGTCGGTTTGTCGAGGGTGTGATCTTCGCCGGGCAGATAATCGACGGCGAAGCAGCAGGTGAAGGCTTGCTGATTGTCCGGCTGCGCTTCGGCTGGCGCGTGCGGCTCGCCGGTTTCCTTGTGCGACTCGAAGCCGGTGACGAACTCCGTCCCGGTCATCGGCAACAGATCGCCCAGTTCGGTGGCGTCGAGAAAGTAGGCACCGCTCAGAACCACGGAGCGATCGTTGCGCAAATCGCGTACCTCGACCGATTCAACGCGATCGCCTTTGGTATCGGCGGCGACGGCCTTGTGTTGAAGGAGGAGTTGCACACGACCGCTGCTGACAAATGGCGCGAGCATGCCGCGCAGCACGGCGAGGGCGACGCGCGGTTCGTGGCACAGACGCGAGACCAGTCCGTTGCCGGGATTGAGGTACACAGCATCGCGGGCCTCGGCGGTCAGCGGATAATGCCGGCGATAGTAGGCGCGAACGCCGTCGCGGAAACGGCGATAGGAACGAGTGCAGCCGAACGATTCGATCCACGGATGCTCGTCCGGCGGCACCGCCTGCTGCGTCAGTTGTCCGCCGATCCAGTCGGTTTCTTCGGTGAGGATGACGGAGCAACCGGCTCGCGCCGCCGCCAGCGCAGCGGCACAGCCGCCCACGCCACCGCCAAGGATGACGACATCGGCGCGGCGTTCGCGGGCGCGAGGTTCATTGGCCGTCAGCAACGGCGCCAGCGCCGCAGTGGCGAGAAAATGGCGTCGATTCATGCGCCGACTGTATCAGACTGCAACGAGGTAGGGAAGGGGCACGAGAACAATACAGCGCGACGGAGGAGGCATGACACATTCTCTGAAACCTGCTCATCGCGTTCCTTGCGTTCGTTTTCGATCGCTCTTTGCTTGTCTGGCAGGCTAGGCATTGCATATCCTCGACCCCCGGTGTCCAATCCGTCGATCCCCGTTAATTGACATTGTACAGACAAAAAATGCACAATCAAGGTTAGCAGAACTTGACAGGTGCATTTTTTGTCTGTACAAATAGAGTCATGAACGCCAAGCGCACTCAACGCGGTAGGCCAAAAAACGTATCGGGCCGAACCAAAGAGATACACTTGGACATCCGCTTAGAGGCTGCCGAGAAGCAAGCCTTCCGCGATGCCGCCGATCTTACCGGGCTTAGCCTTTCTGCTTGGATTCGAGAACGCTTGCGGGCAGCGTCCCGTAAAGAGTTGGAAGGGGCAGGAATGCCCGTTGCGTTCCTCATGCGACTATCTCCCGGGGGTAGCAATAGGGGTAGTAGCAATGGCGAAAAAACGTAAGCTGGTTGAAGAAGCTCTGCCGCTTCTATCGGCGGCTTTTTTCTGCGAAAAGATACTAATTGAATCCTCCGGCAGACCTCAAGCGGATCTCGTTCCCAGCATTATTCGCATCGTGGATATAGTAAACTTGCCCTCCGCGCAGAATGCGCCTCAACCGGGCACCTTTTTCAGTCTGCCCCTAAGCTTCTTCATTATGATTAAGGCAGGTGATGCGAGGGGTGAAAGGGAACTTATGGTGCGCCAAGTGAACCCTTCCGGGCAGGCGGCCGATGCGGGAATGTGGAAGTTTGGACTTCAAGATTACCCCGAAGGGAGCAGCGTCCTCCAGACCAATCATGTACCCATCAAATGGGACAAAGAGGGTACATATTGGTTTGAACTTTTGTTAGGCGACCGACTGCTTACTCGCATCCCCCTGGTAATCACGATAACTCAGCAGGATGGTACAGCCCAGACGCCAGCGCCCTGACCGTTTCTGCCTTTTGCTGACACGAAAGGAGTTAAAGTAATGTCTTCCTTGCAGTTATACGGGCCAAGCGTCAACAGACCAATGTTTGTCCAGACTTCCGAGGGCGGCAAGGCTGCTAAGGACAAAACAGGACATTACTCCGTTCGGCACCCTGAGCGATCTTATTCAGTTGGTTCTCGACTGTACCCTGTGCTATTCCCGTATGCTAAGAAATTTCTGCCCGCCGGGGAGTATCAAGGGCGGACGAACAACCTGGTTTGGTTTACAAGCATGAAATTCCACGACACTGCCTTCCGTGATCTGATCCATGTCAGCTCAGTATCGACAGCGTTCGGTAGGGCCAAGCCGGCGGAAAAAATCTTCCCTCCGGAGCATCTTGCCCTTGCCACCCACATAGGAGGCAGGAAGGTCGCTTTGCGGTTCTCAGATGGTCGCATTAGCACAATTGATCTCAGTCTCTTCGGCATCGATACCGCTAAACTCAGAATGTCAACGACCAAGGTTTCTTGGGGCAATGCCGTCGAAATCCAGGACATGAAGGGAAAGGCGGTTCACATTGATTCGTCCGTTTTGCGGGCGTTCTGCGATCCGAGATATGCTGCCGAACTACGACAGGCTGTTACAGACGTGATCCCCGGGAAGCAGACCATTAGCGATGTGCAGGAACCGTACAACGCGATTGCCGAACTCGACTCACTGAAAAACCTCCCTGATGGCTGGGACAGTTACTCTCGCCTGCGCCGCACCTTATAGCGATCGAGAATGCGAAAGTGCTGGTCACTGAGGCGGCTAGATTAGACACGGAACCGGAGCATGTGGAGCCGTCGGCGATGGGTGGCGTCGGTGTCACCTTCTCGGAAGGAAGCCGCGATGTCCTTATTGAGTTCTACAACGACGGCACCGCGCACGCCTTATTTTCTGATGACGCCACGGAAGACATGAGAACCAAAGCGGCTCCTACTCATCGAGGCGGATACCGCAAGATCATCGGCGAGGTTCGCAAGCACCTCTATGTCGAAGAAAACGCCTCCTGATTCGATAAAGCAGGGATTCCAAGACGGCGAGCGCCTTTTCCATCGCGTCAGACGTAACAACGTCCGCAATGGTAAGGCCACCCCGTCTGCCTTCACCCTTCCGGATATGTCGGTCAACAGAGAGAGATTCGGTGATCCAGAGGGGGCGAGGCAGGGCTTCAACAAAGCGGACTGGGGTGTTACAGCCTTTACCGTCGCCGACATCCCACCTCGGCAGTCCCTGGCACACATGGCCCAAGCTTATCGCTTACTACCCCGGCATGTCCCAATGCCAGGAAACCATGCCCATAGCGAGGTCCGTATATGGCGAATGGTTGAAGAAATATACAAACTCATCACTAATCGCAAGCCGGAGGATTTCGGAGAAGACGACCCGGATCGGGAAGAGACGCACGATACCGCTGAAGCGTTGTTAGACCCCGACTTCCACATGCGATGGCGAAAACGCATCGCCTTGGCCGCGAAGATGGTCCTGCTTTGCGAGGACACACCTGCGCGGTGAACAATCAACGCACTCTTAAGACACTACCACCTTTTGGGCACAAAAGTCAGGTTTGGAATCGAGATGAGTTGGCCAGCGACGGATTTGGGCGCTTCGTCGCGGCCGCTCCGGGCTAGTGGGCTTAAAGCTAGTGGCTCTTACTGGCTCTGTGAAATGGCAACAGGGGATGGTCATCCCCCAGCGCCAGCAAGGGATACTCTTGTTGGCGTTGGGGGATGGCAAGAAGTGCTCACATATTGTCGCGTTTCTCCTCAACGAGCGTGCGGATGCGTTCGCCCAAGAGCGCGATGTCGAACGGCTTCTTGAACGACTCGCTGTAGCCGTACTGCGTCAGCGATTCGGGATTGGCCTCATCCTCGCTGGCTAGCGCGATGATGAGCGTCGCCTCGTAAGCCGGATTCGCCGTAGATTCTGAGCGATTTGCAGCGCTTTGCTGCGGCCCATAGCCAGATCGACGATGATGGTGTCGGGATGGAAGCTCTCGGCCTGAATGCCGGCCTCGAAGCCGCTGTTGGCCACTTCGTACTTGTAATCTTCGTCGTCGGGCAGCAATTCGTGCAGCCGATCGATGAACAGCTGCTCGGCGCCGATGACGAGGATTTTGTGCCATCCTTCTTCCTCCAGCTCGCCTAGCGGCATGCCGTGTTCTTTGAGGAAGCGGATGAGATGTTCGCGGGGTATCCGTCGATCCTGACTGCCGGGAATGCGGTAGCCGCGGAGTCGTCCGGAATCGAACCATTTACTGACCGTCCGGGGCGCGACCTTGCAGATTTTCGCGACTTGCCCGGTGGTGAAAACCTTTTTCATGGCAGGCACTCCATAACGATTAGTGCTGAGTCCCCTCCCCGGCCGGCGTTCGCGGGAGCACGGCCGGGGAGTATTCCCGCCCGTCCTGCGCCTCCCTGGGGTCAAAGGGAGGACGCGGCGCCGATCCAGCGAGATCGGCGGGGTGGCAGGCGGGCCATCCAAAGGGACAGACAAGCATCGCGTCGCACCGGACCGCTCCGCGGGGATGGGCGAGCGGGGGTTGCGGGTTGTCTTCCGCCTCGGCTACAGAAGTAAATCGGCACGCTGTCCTCCCAAGATAAGAAAAAGGCCATAGCCTAGGGAGATTCTGCCGATTGACCTTGCTGTGCCCGTTCCGCTCCTTACCCCAATTACCAGAGAAACGGCGGACGCACGGCGAACGCCTAGCGCACCATTTGAGCCAACTGTGCCCAGAGAGGGGACCAGTACGGCCGCGCCGAAACGCGGCGGTTCGCCTGCACTAACAAAGAAGAGCAACAAAGGAGTTGAGCCGCTTGTCCTGTTCCGCTTCTATTGTAGAGGCACAGGCAAGGGGATGTGCCGGATTTTTCGTTGCCGGCGAACCGGCAGCGTTAGCTGCCGGGTTGGGACGTTCCACCCGGCAGCTAACGCTGCCGGGTTGGGACGTTCCACCCGGCAGCTAACGCTGCCGGTTCGCCAGCCAAGCGGTGCGGATTACGTCATCTTCTTGCGAAACACCACCATGTCATCGCCGTCGCTGTAGTAATCGCGCAGCACGCCGGTGATCTCGTATTTGTGTTTGAGGTAGAACTTGCGCGTCAGTTCGTAATGCGGCAGCGACGACGTTTCGATGAACAGCACGCGGCCATTGTGCGCGCGAATGTCGACTTCGGCGTGGCGCAGCAGTTTGCCGCCGATGCCCTTGGCGTGGGTGTCGCGCGTGACGGCGATCCAGTACAGATACCAAGTGCGATCGGTCATCGCCGCCGGCGCGTAATAGGCGTAGCCGAGGATGCGTCCCTGATCCTCGTAGGTGACGGCGATGTGCCCCTGCTCGTGCGCCCCGGCGTGATAATCGCTCAGCACTTCGTTGAGTGCTTCGATCTCATGCGGTTTGAAAACGCCGGTGCCCTCCGTCAGTTTGAGCAAATCCGGCGTGTCGAACGGCGTAGTCGGACGGATCATGGTCGGCTCCTTTCGTGTACAATCGCGTCATTATCCTACCGCACGGCGGCGGACAACGGGAGAGAATTGACGAGGAATCGAATGAAACGCTTACTGTTTTGCCTGCTGTCGGCGTCGCTGGCGCCGCTGCCGGCGCTGCCGGCTGAGGAATTGCGTGCCGGCGCCGCCGCCGTGGACATTACGCCGCCGACCGGATACGCCCTGTGGGGCTACGCGGTCCGCAAGGATCAGCCGAGCCTCGGCGTCCGCGATCCGCTCCGCGCCCGCGCCCTGGTGCTGAGCGCCGGTGACAAACGGCTCGCCGTGGTCAGCCTCGATCTCGGTCGCGCACCTACACGATCCTCAATGGCAGCAATCCGCCAACGCCTCAAGCCCGCCGGCATCGATCACATTTTCCTCGTCGCCTCGCACACCCACCACGGTCCCGTTGTGGAATTGGACAATTGGCCGTCGGCCAAAAACTCCTACGTCCGCCAACTCGAACAGAAGCTCGTGGAGGTGATTTTAGCTGCGGCCAAGGCCGCGAAACCGGCCCGCCTCGGCATCGCCTCGAAACAGACGACGCTCAACCGCAATCGCCAATCGAAACGCCCGGACGCAGCCATCGACCGCGAATTGCTGGTGCTGCGCGTCGAGGATCGAGACGGCGAGGTCATCGCCCAGGCGGTCAACTTCGCCGCGCATCCGACGCTGCGCGACATCAAGGAACGCAAGTTCTCGGCGGATTATCCCGGCGTCCTCGCCGCTGTCGTCGAGAAGGAGACAAAGGCGCCGTGCCTGTTTTTGCAGGGCGCGGCCGGCGATCTCTCGGCCAAGCCGAGCAACGGCGGCGGCGCGGACAAGTTCGGTGAGGAACTGGGCGCGAAGTGCTGGCGTTGGCCAAGAGCATTCGCTGCACGGAGATCAAACCAATGCTGGAGGTGCGCGAAGAGGATTTCACTTTCAAGCCGCGTCTCAATTTGTCGAATCCGCTCGTGCGCCTGTCCTTGAACCAGGCATTCTTTCCTGAATTAATCGCCTTTTACGAGCGAGAATATCGTGAAGGCGTTCGGCCGCATCTGACGGCGGCGCTGCTCGACGGACGCATCGGCTTGGTCGGCGTCTCCGGCGAGTTTTTCTGCGGCCATGCGCTCGGCCTGAAACGTCGAGCGCGGCTCGATCATCTGTTTTTTCTGGGTTACTGCAACGATTATCAGCAGTATTTTCCGACCATCGAAGCGGCCAGCGAGGGCGGCTACGGCACCGTACCGCCGGTGTCCAGCGCCGCGATCGGCGCCGGCGAGCGCGTCATGGATCGCGCCTTGATTCATCTGTATCAGATGCGCGGGCAATTGCTCGAACGTCCGGCGGTGAAGAAGTGATCCGTTCCAGCGGAAGGCTCGGCGCGAGTTACTTCGTCAATAAAATCACGATTCCGGCGAATAATAAAAAAGCGGGAAACGAAGGAGGTTCCCCATTAACTCCATCTCAATTCTTTAAGGGACTAAAATTCCATGACCCATGATGTCGCGCTGCCGCTATCTCAGACCGAATCGGAACGCTCCGCCCTGGAGCCGCCCAAGCGGCCGCGCTTGTGGCCGGCCGTGGCGATGGTCGTCTTGTTCTGGATGATTAATGTTGGCGGCGCCGAGATGGGGCTGGCGAGCGGCGTGCGCTTCTTGTCCCGCTTGGCGGTCAGCGTGCTGCTGCCGCTGGCCTTCGCCGCATGGTGGTTGCTCCAGCGCCGCATCCAGCGGAGAGAGCGTCTGTTGGCTTTCGGCGCGGCCGTTCTGGGCGGCGTCCTCGTCATGCCGCTGTATCACGAATCGGTGGGCGGCGTGTGGGGACTGATTCTCGTTATCGCGCCCTTTGTCATCACCGTTTGGACGATTTGGCTTTTGCTCGCGCGCTGCGCCTCGATGCGGACGCGGCTGATTGGACTGTCGATCTTGTTGTTTCTGACCTGGGGCGCATTTGCGCTGATTCGCTTCAACGGCGCCAGCGGCGAACAAGTAGCGGAATATCATTGGCGCTGGACGCCGACCGCCGAGGAACTGTATCTGGCGGAGCGCGCCCAACGGCAAGCGACGGGCGGCGAACGCGGAGAGGTCGATTCGCCGCGGCAACCGTTGCGGCTTGAGTCGGACGATTGGCCGGGCTTTCGCGGCGCCAACCGCGATGGCGTGGTCCACGGTTTGAAGATCAATACCGACTGGAAGGCGCATCCGCCGAAACAATTGTGGAAGCAGCGCGTCGGGCCGGGCTGGTCATCGCTGACGGTGGTGGGCGATCGGTTATTCACGCAGGAACAGCGCGGCGGCGTCGAAGCCGTCGTCTGCCTTGACGCCGCCACCGGCCGCGAACGGTGGAGCCATGAAGACGCCGCCCGTTTCTCCGAGGTCGTCTCCGGCGAAGGTCCGCGCGCTACACCCACCTTCGCCGACGGACGCATTTTCACCCTGGGAGCGATGGGGATTCTGAACTGTTTGGACGCGGCCAGCGGTGCGCGGCAGTGGTTCCGCGACATCGCCGCCGACTCGGGCGCCAAAACGCCCCAGTGGGGCTTTTGCAGTTCGCCGTTGGTCGTCAACAACGTGGTCGTCGTCTTCGCCGGCGGCGACGGCGACAAGGGCTTGTTGGCCTATGGCGCTGATTCGGGCCAGCTGGTCTGGACCGCCGCCGCCGGACAACTTAGCTACAGTTCGCCGCAACGCGCCGTGTTGAACGGCCAAGAGCAGATCCTGTTTTGGAGCGATGTTGGCTTGACCGCCGTGGATGCCGTCTCGGGAAAAACCTTGTGGCGGCACGGCGTCCCCTCTTCCCCCGCGCTACGCGCTCTCCAGCCGAACGTCGCCGCCGAGGGGCAGGTGTTGATTTCCTCCGAAATGGACCCCGGAACGGTTTTTCTCGACGTCAAACGCGACGCTGATTCCTGGACGGTTTCGCGGCGTTGGACTTCCAAGCGCTTGCAACCGTCGTTCAACGATTTTGTAATTCACGAGGGATCGATTTACGGTTTCGACGGCGCCCTGTTCTGCTGCGTCGATTTGCAGACCGGAGGCGCGGCGTTGGAAAGAGGGACGTTACGGCCACGGGCAAGTATTGCTGCTGGCCGATCAGTCGTTGCTGCTGATTACGGCGGAGAGCGGCCAAGTCGTACTGCTGGAGGCCAATGCGGAGGAACACAAGGAAATCGGCCGCTTTCAAGCTATCGAGGGCAAGACGTGGAATCACCCCGCCATAGCACACGGCCGGCTGTATGTGCGTAATGGCGAAGAGATGGCCTGCTACGAATTAACGCGGGACAGTAGTCGTTAAGCAGCCTTCTCCTTCACCCGTCCGCCGTAATTCCGGAAAGACAAATAACTTACGCGGAGTAGTTCCACGGGTGATGGAAAGAGTCTGAGCCGCGAGAGCCGCTTTTCTCTAGCCCTTTGTTTTCGGCGCATTTATAATGGAGAAGTCCCCAAGGTGGCATTTATCGAATCTCTGGACTGACTGTATAGGCGAGGGGAGATTCGCTGCCTGGCAATCTTGCTGGCTCCCCATGGCTGCTTCCGGATAGGGGAGTAGGATAATCAATATGTCTCATCCGTTCCCCGTATTCGACCATCCACCCGTTGTCGAGACCGTGCTGGGAGTGCAGTTCGCTTCCCTTCAAGGCTTGACCGGTGCCCACCTGGGGAAGTTCTGGACGGAGCTAGGCAGGGACTGGCCCAAGGTCGTAGAAGCCCCTTCTATCCAGGACCAGTTCGAGACCTTCAATACGCTCCCCCAGTTTGTTCCACCCGGTGTTCCAGTACTCATCCCCCTCTCCCCCTTCTCCCTCGGACCACGACTACAAATCACCAACGGAGTCGGCGACCGAATGATCCAGGTGCAATCGACGCGTTTTCATTATAATTGGCAAAAGGCGGGAGAGAGATACCCTAGTTACCGCAAGGTCCGCGAGGAATTTGATGCATTCTTTGCCCGTTTCCAGGCCTTCATCACCCAAGGCGGCATGGGGGAGTTGATCCCGAACCAGTGGGAGATCTCTTACATCGACTTCATCCCGAAAGGGGAGTTATGGAAGGCGCCCGACGAATGGTCGAGGATTCTGCCCGGCCTTTTCGGGCCATTCGGAGCGACGGAGCGGGTGCGGCTGGAAACAATGTCCGGGGAATGGCACTATGAGATACCCCATCAGTTCGGCCGGTTGCACATCGCTCCCGCTATAGGCAAGGTGAGGGCGAGAGACGAACTGGGTCTAATCCTTAACATGACGGCCCGCGGCCCCATCGGCAAAGAATCATCGCTTGAACTGAGCCAAGGTCTCGACCTGGGCCACGAAGTAATAGTCCAGAGTTTCCTCGACATTACGTCGGATGAAATACAGAAGGCGTGGGGGCGGAAAGGGTAATTGTTATGGCAATTAACATGGGAAATTCGTCGAGCAGCGGGATGGTCGTCATGGCCATCCCCACCTTCGCTCTCTCGACTGGCTTTATGACGTTCAAAGCCGAGGCTCCCCTAGATCCTTGGGAGAAATGCTTTCGGTCCCTGCTTGACCTCCGAGACTTGGAGGATGACTGGGACGGTGAAGGATCGCGCCGACCAAACGAAGCTAACGTGAAAGCTGCTATCGCTTGGGTGAATTGGATGCGGCCGCGATGTGGTCCCACTTTTGCACCCCAAGTGATGCCAGGAACTAACGGTGAGGTATCTCTCATCTGGAGAACAGAGGGAGAGTATCTGGAAGCCGAGATCACCGCATCCGACCGTTTCGAGTGGATGAGCATACGAAAAGGGCATCCGGCGGAGTTCTGCACCAACCGCGGCGAGTTGCCTACAGCGGACGATTGGGGAGCGGATGGAGAAGCTGAACCAAGGACGTCCTGCGCATGAGTCAGGAACCGGCTCCTGCCCCGGTAAATTGCTACATCCTTCGTCGCATCCATAAGAGCCGATGCACCACGACGGAACCGATCGAGGTTTTGCGCGGCGGCTTCTGTCCTGCCGAGAAAGACACGGATGGACTGTCGGTCTACTTTGCGGATCAGGTGGAGCCGGCTCTCTTGGCCGCTTCTGCGCGAAAGCCCGATGAGTGTTTCGTCGTTCGCCTTCTCCTGGATGTTGTCCTCAAACTAGGGTTTACCGTGGTGCCCTGTGAAGATCCAGGTGGGCCTCCGGGACATGCGGTCATCCCCGAATTAAGTTTCTCAGCCTACGAAAGCTGTAAACAGCGCTGGAAACCGCTGCAAGAAGAACTTGCCCGCCTCGCAACACGCGACATCGTACACCGGCCCGGTGATTCTCTGCCCAACATTTCCTGAACAATCTTCGGGTCAACGAATCTATTTCTTCAACTTCCAGCACACCAATTTCTTGTTGTCCCGCGCATACAAACGTCCATTCGCCAACGCCGGCTGCGCCCGGCACGGTCCCCCCAGCACCGCCGCCCGCGCCTTCTCGCGGTATTTATCGGCCTTGCACTCGACCAGCACCAACTCGCCGCCCTCGCTGAGAACGATCAAATTGCCCTCCGCCAGAATCATCGAACCGCAACCGAAGCCCTCCTTGCTCCAACGCACCTTGCCTGTCTTTAATTCGACGCAGCGCATCTCCGTGCCGCTCTCCTGCCGGCCATCGAAGCCGTACAGAAAGCCATCGTGATAAACCGGCGTGCCGAAGTGACACGACAGGCTGCGATCGTTGCTCCACAGCGTCTCGAGGCCGTCTTTTTTCGCTTTCACCAAAATGGCGCCAGTCTCGTAGCAAGCCGTGAAGAACAGTTGATCGCCCACCACAACCGGCGTCGCCGCGTTGACCGAAGCGTCCATGCGCGAACGCCAACGCTTCTGAAAACGGACCTTTCCATTCGCCGGGTCCAGCGAGACAATGCCCTGGCGCGTCAAGAAAACGACGTGGCGCACGCCGTCGATGTCGGCGGCCACGGGCGAGGAATAGCTAGCGCCGTCTTCGGTCGCTTTCCAAACTTCCTTGCCGTTGTCCTTGTCGAAGGCGACGATGCCGGCATCGCGGCCGCCGACGTTGACCAGCAGCCGACCGCCTTCGAGAATCGACGACGTACCGACTCCGAAATAGCTCCGCGGCACCGTGTAATCCGTTAGCAACTCGCGCTGCCACACTTTCTCACCATCGGCTAGTTTCAGACACAGCAAACGGCCGCCGGGGCTGAGCGTGTAGACGCGCCCATCGGCGATCAACGGCGTCGAACGCGGTCCATCGCCTTTACCGAGCGGATCGCGATAGTTCGTGGCTTGGCGGTGTTTCCACAGCTCTTTGCCATTGGCGGCGTCGAGGCACTCGACCACTTCCTCATCGCCGGCGCGATGGAACAAGATCAGGTGCTGGCCGGCGATCACCGGAGCGCTGTAGCCTTCGCCCACGTCCTTTTGCCACAAGACCGGCGGTCCCTTCGCATCCCAGGTTTGCAGCATACCCGTCTCCGACGAGGTGCTATTGCGCGTCGGACCAAGAAATTGCGGCCAATCCGCCGCCGCGCCGAGCGGAAGTAAGACAACTAAGACAAGCAAGCGCGCCGCCATTGTCGAGTGCCCTCTTTGCTTCAGACTTCGATCATGTGTTCGCCGCCGTGTGCGGGATTGCCGATCAATTGCTGTCCCTTCAGATCAACCACCCAATCCATCAACTCCAACGGCACTTGGCCGATCACGGCGGAAAATTCATCGGAAATTTCGCCCACGTCGCTGATGCAATCGCGTCCCTGAACGGTCAGACGAACGGCACGGTACATTTGCAACGGCACAGGACCGCCGATGGTCCGCGACGGACGGACGCGCAACGGCTCAAGCCCCAGCTGGGCAATCAAGCGGCTGGGCAGCAGCAAGCCAGTGGCGCCGGTATCCACCAAGGCATCGGCGACATCGACGCGGCGAACCTGCTCCTTGGCGACAAGCCCCTTGCGGACGCCGAACAAATCGTCGAGGTTCTCGATCTTGGCCGCCACCAACACTTTGCCCATTGTTGCAATCTCCATGATCCCCTCACAGTTGTTATCTCTTGTTTTCCTTGCGTTTCTCGTATTGCGAGAGGGAATCGGCGACTACCCCTCGTTTGATGAGTTCACGTTCGGGAACGGCGCCGAGATCCTTCGTCTCTTCCATCCAGCGCTCCAGCGCCGTCCGTAATTCCGCCAGTTTTTCCTGATATTTCGGATCGCCGGCCAGGTTGTGTACTTCATCGGGATCGGCGTCCACGTCGTACAGTTCCTCGCGCGGCTTGGCCGCCGCGAAGAACTGATCCTGCACTGCGTTCAGCTTACCTTCGGCGTGGAGCTTCCGCCAGACCTGCATGGTCGGCATCAATTCCATGTAGGCGATGCGCTGAGCGTAGGGCAGTTCCGGATGGAAATTGCGGACGTACTGGAAATGTTTGTCGCGCACGCCGCGGATGCGATCGAAGGTTTCGTCCATGCGATCGCGGGCGGCGAAGATGTATTTACGCTCGGCGGCTGTCTTCGGGTCCAGGATGATTTGGCCCTGCATCTCCTTCGGCACTTCGACGCCGGCCAGTGACAGCATGGTCGGCGCGAAATCGAGGAAGCACACGAGATCCTCGCGCACCGTGCCGGCTTTGATATGTCCCGGCCAGCGGACGAGCAGCGGGACATGGGTGCCTTGGGTGTAGACCCAGCGTTTGCTGCGCGGCAGACCGCGGCCATGATCGCCGGTCAAAAACACGATGGTATTGTCGGCGATTCCGGCTTTCTCCAAGGCGTCGAGGACGACACCGACTTGATAATCGACGGCCGTGACCAGTTCGTAATAGTTGGCCAAATCGCGGCGCACTTCGGGCGTGTCGGGATAGTAGGCCGGCAACTTCATCTTCGCCGGATCGCGGCGCTCCGATGTTTTCAGCTGCGCGGTGAGCGTGGCGAAGCGCGCGGCGGGAGCGCGAATCTGACTTTCATGGCTGGTGAAGATGTTGTAGAAGTCGAAAAAAGGTTGTTTGGGGATATCTTTTGTCCAGTCCGTCGTGATGTCGAAGGCTTTGGACGGCAGCGCGAAATTGAAATCGGTTTTGCCGTAGCGTGTCGCGGTCGGCCAGGCGATGGTGTAGCCGGCTTTTTTCAGATAGTCGGTGAACAACGGCGGCGGCTTGAGCAGCGTCGAACGCATGTGATGCGTGCCGATGCTGGTGGGATAGCGTCCGGTGATAAGTCCCGATCGACTGGGAGCGCACACGGGTGCATGCGTGAAACAGCGCGTGAACCGCGCCCCTTGCGAAGCCAACCGATCCATGTTCGGCGTGATAGCATTGGCATCGCCGTAGCAGCCCAATTCCGGCCCCATGTCTTCACCGACAATCAAGACGATGTTCGGCGGTGGAGAATCGGCACGAACCCAGGACAACGACGGCAATAGAACTAATGCGGAGAGGAAAAGAAGAATTTTCGACGACATTAAGGGTCTCCTTTAGAGGCACGAACAAAATGTGGCGGCACGTTTTCAACGTGCCGGGGCATTCGGCACGTTGAAAACGTGCCACCACATTTGGTTAGTGGTTCTAACATCTTGCCAGCCCGCAGTGCCAGCAAGGGCGTCCCTTGCTGGCGCTGCGGGCTGGCAAGTCAGGTCTTCGCCGGCAAAAGCGGCATCGGTTTGCGCTCCGGCGTCGTCGGATCGATGCGGACGTAAACCACCTCGGCCTCGGTCACTTGCAGCACTTCGTTGCCGCGCTCCGCCTCGACGCAGACCTGCATGGTGATCGACGTGCGCCCCATGCGGATCAAGCGCGTCAGAAAGCGCACCACGTCGCCGACGAGGACGGGTTTCTTAAATTCGACGCGGTTCATGGCCACAGTGACGACCACCGGCGGAGGACCGCCGGCGCGAATCACTTCGCGCCGCGCACCGATGGCGCCGGCCTGATCGATGTAACTGAGCAGGACGCCGCCGAAAATGGTCGTGTACGAAGTGAATTGTCCGCCCGGATGCAACGTGGGTTGCGGGTTGGCGTCCCTCGGCATCATCACGACTTGCAGAGCTAGATAGGGTTCGCTCATGCGAATAGTCTATAGCGTTTCTCGTTTAGAATCACGAACCGTTCCGTCGCCGCATCCGTTCGGCGCAAACGGAACCGTTGACGATGCCGCCGAATTGTCCGATTTCGCTGGCCTGATTCTCGAAGCGATTCCACCAGTGCGGCCCTTCGCGGAAGAGCGTGAAAACGTCGCCGATGGGCTAGGAGAGAAGAGCCAGCCGCAGCATCTGCCAAGTATGGCCGTACTCGTGCGTCAACACTTCGCTGGTGCTAGGCGCGGGCAAGGCGCATTGTAATCTCCTCTAAAAGAATCTACGATGTCCCTTTTTTCTTCTCAAGACGAGTAAGGGAAGAAGTTGGTTCGCGCATGAAATGTTGATGGAGAGATCCAAAAAGTTCGGATTGGGGTTGCGTTAAAAAGCGCTTCTGAGGAACAATATGTCCAGAATGTTTCGACGGCGGAACATCATAGGGGCAGCTATAATGCACCCATTAAATACCAAAGCCGAGTCCGCTGGAACGGATACCCGGCTTTGGTAATCGCCCTTTCACCTATCCGGCGTGATGGTGTGATTGCTTAGAGGCGGTCCACCATCCCGTCAGAGCTTTCGGAAAGGGGGTTCCCTTATGGGAACTCACACTCAGGCTGCGCATTGGCGCGGCCATAGGTGTCTCTTCGGCCATATCCTAGGTAAATTCCGAGCGTATCAGCTACGCCGAATTTCTCGCTGGCGATCACGTCGCAAGACGTACTGGACGCTCAGTCCACGTCGCCGGTGCTAGGGAGTCGTCCTCTGATGCCGCTCGTGCGCCCAGGGCGGCATCGGTTTAAGACTAAGTGGCGCAGTATTTTAAGGGAATTAATTAAGGCAACAATCCGGCTTAGTTGGTTGAGAATCGCTAGAAAGATGGCTACATTGATCGCTAATTCTATGTTCAATCTCTTGAGATTATACGTTCCATTACAAATCAATCTCCTCGCAGAATACCAATTGATTACATTGATTACAAGCCGATTTCGACTTTTATTTCTAAAAGTAAGCAAACAGGCGAAAAGCCCTGTTGGGACAATAGCTTGCGTCAAACTGCCGTTTCTGTCACTTTCTGTCAAACGCACCTCTGTCTCTCGCTCCTGCCATTTTGGCTTTTCGCGTCAACCGGCTGACTTTTAAGTCATAGCACATTGACCTGCTGACCGGCGCCGGCAGCAAAAGCGCCGGGGCACGATGGAACCCGCCGGGGAGCGTGGCCGCCGTCTACACCAGTCTGGACATCCAGACTGCCGTGGCGGAGGCGCTAGCCCATCACCGTTATTACGGCTTTGCCATTAGAGATAGCCTTGCCGCGCGTACTCGTCTCTATCCAGGATCGCCTGCAGCGCGTCCTGAAGCTGACCGACCCGAAGGTACGCCGCATCCTCGGTGTGACGACCGACCAACTCCTCGGCGAAGATTGGCGGGAGCGCAATCGCGGAGGGGAGGAAGCGTTGACGCAAGCCATTGGACGCCTGGCGTGGGATGCCGAATGGGAAGGACTGGAAACACCGCCCGCCGCCGACTCTGCCGGCGTGAACCTCATCGTGTTCCCAGGCAACCTGCTGTCTCCCCGGAGTTATTTGCTCGCCATCAACCGGGACCAACTTCCTCCGCGCCTGCAATAGGGGCAAATCTGCATGCATTTCTGCTTGACAGGAAGAGCGCTCAGCGGGAAAATCGAGGAAAGAGGAGGGATGTTATGCCAAGGCGAGACACCGAACATTCCAAGAAAGCAGCCCTGCCGCCACCGACACTGGCCGCCGCCTTAAGGGCCAAGTTGCAGCTTCCGCGCAAGACATTTTCTCGTTTGACGGGGTTCTCCGAGCGTGCCATCGCCGAGTGGGAGAAGGGCAAGTCGATCAGTGAGCCGGGCCTGCGGCGGATGCGGGAAATCGAGCGTTTGCAGGAGCGCCTGGCCGAAGTAATCCGGGCGGACTCGATCCCCGAATGGCTTGAAAAGCCCAATCCCGCCTTCGATGGATTGAAGCCTTTGGAGGTGATCGAGCGCGGCGAGATCGACCGTCTGTGGACGATGATCTTTTACCTGGAATCGGGCGTAGCGAATTGAGGGATATTCGGCATTATTCGTTTTTACTTAAGTCTTTTGATAACCTAGACATAAATTCTGGGTGAACCGAACCGTTGACGATGCCGCCGAACTGTCCGCTTTCGCTGGCCTGATTCTCGAAGCGATTCCACCAGTGCGGTCCTTCGCGGAAGAGCGTGAAAGCGCCGCCGATCGGCCAATACAGCAGACCCAGCCGCAACATCTGCCAGGTATGGCCGCACTCGTGCGCCAACACCTCGCTGCAACTGGCGAACGGCGATGCTCCCGCGGCGGCGCGGCGCAGACCATCGCCAATGCGTCCCCCCGCCACTTCCAGCGGACGATCGCGCGAAGCCGGTTCGCCGATCTGCTCGCGCAGCACGCTCTCGGCGAAGTCCCAGCCGACGGCGATGACTTCCGCCGTCCAGGTGATGCAGGTGCCGCGAAAGAGACGCGCCGGCCAACGGCTATCACTATCGCGGCGATGCGTGGCATGGACGCCGATGATGCGCCATTCGCTCTCGCAACGAGCTTTGCCGTAGATCCGGAAGCAGGGCGGACCGCCCAGGCGGCGCAGCGCGAAGGTCGCCAATCGATTGAACATGGCAGAAGATATTCTAGGGAAGGGAGCGCGGCCGGCATACACTACCCGGCAGCTAACGCTGCCGGTTCGCCCGGACTGGCGAACCGGCAGCGTTAGCTGCCGGGTGGGTGCCAGTCGCGCTCTCCTTTGGGTCGCGGTTAATCGAGGAATTATATCGGTGAGGTATAAAGGATGCTCCGCCTCCGCTATCACGGCGCTACCCCCATCCCCATTGAGGCCGAGTGCATCACACCGGACAACCTCATCGGCAAATCCATCGCCGAAATCGCCGCTCTGCCCGTGCAGCACGGTAACGCTTCAATCCCTCTCGGCGAATTTTTCCACGTCGAAGGCGATGCCGGCGACAGCGACATCGTGGTGGAAGGCGATTGCGGCCGCGTCAAATCGCTCGGCGCCGGCATGACGACGGGACGGCTGACCATTCACGGCGACGCCGGCATGCACGTCGGCGCGGCGATGATCGGCGGCGTCCTGCACGTCCACGGCCGGGCCGGCGATTGGGTTGGCGCCGAGATGCGCGGCGGCCGACTTCACGCCCACGGTGATGCCGGTCATCTGGCCGGCGCCGCCTATCGCGGCAGCCGCATCGGCATGCGCGGCGGCGTCCTTCTCATCGATGGCCAAGCCGGCGACGAGATCGGCGCATCGATGCGGCGCGGCCTGATCGCCGTCGGCGGAATCAGCGGCGCGTTTCCCGGCATGTCGATGCGGGCCGGCAGCATCTTTTTGTTCGGCGGCGGCGGCGAACGGCCCGGCGCCGGCATGAGGCGCGGCACACTGGCTTTCTTCGGCTCGACGCCGCCTCTACTGCCAACCTTCCGTTATGCCTGCGTCTATCGTCCACTGTTTTTATCTCTTTATTTACGGCAGCTGCGGGCGTGGGGTTTTACCGTGCCGGAACACTTCGACGGCGGCAGTTGGCGGCGCTGGTGCGGCGATTGGCTCGCGCACGGCAAGGGAGAGATTTTGCTTCCGGGTTGGTAACTGCGTTTAGCCGCGACCCGAAGGGGAGCGCGAACGCCAACGCGCTCGCCTACGGCTCGCGGCTAACCAGGCGCCCCATGTGGCGCGTTGACGATCCAACGGCGACGGCTACCATAGCCGAAACCGCCTTCTCACGCCGCAATACCCAACGGAGGATCGCGCCATGACTCAGTCGCGCCGGTGGAGTTCCCTCGTAGCGGTGGCCGCCGTGGTCGTTTTCGTCGTCGTCGCCCTCAGCGGCAGCCGTACTCCCCAAGAAACGGATCAACAGACCGAGCGCCCGGCCAAAAGAAACCGTCCCGCCGTCAAACCCCTTCCCATGCCCACGCGAATGGTCAGCCTGGAAATCCGTCCGGGACTGAAAGACAGCAAACGCACCATCTGGGACGGGACCATTCGCGTTTCCGAAGGGCGCGTCGTCGAGATCGAGGGCATTTCCGGCGGCGTCCGCAGCAAGAGCGAAGATGGCCGCTTCCAAGCCCGTTCGGTGATGCGCAAGCAAAACAAGCGCAATGTCGTCGTCCAGCCGCGGCTGCACGTTCGTTTGGATGCACCGGAATCGGCCACGGTGAGCGTCGAGACCGAAGTGGGCAAGTTCGACTTCAAGTTGGCCGATCTCGCCATCGGCGACCGCAAACGCTTTCTGGACGAGCAGGTCATCATCGAGCGAGAACAGGGTGCCCTGCGTCTGACCGGGCCGGAAACCGAAGACGATTATCCGGCCACGGCCAAGGGCAAAGACGGCGCGACCTGGCTGGCTTACGTCGTCTATCAGCCGGGCCGAGAAATCATCATGGAGCGCGTCAAAGCCGGCAATTTCGAGGAATTGGAACCGAAGGACAACGGCGATCAGATTTTGTTGAGGCGTTTCGACGGCAAAGTTTGGCAGCCGCCGCTGGACGTGACGGCGGAGGGGTTGCGCGTCTGGCGGCCGGCCGTGGCCGTCGATGGCAAAGGCGATGTGTGGGTGGCCTGGAGCCAGCAAATCGATGGCGATTGGGAGATTTATTATCGCCGTTACACGCCGCCGGCCAATACCGGAGACGCTGGCACCTGGTCGGACATCGTTCGCCTCACACGCGCGCCCGGCTCTGATTTTCATGTCGTGGCGGCGACCGACGCGGCCGGCACGGTTTGGTTGGCCTGGCAAGCATTTCGCAACAACAACTTCGACATTCTGTTGGCCGCTCCCGTCGAGGGGCATGCGTGGAAGGAGCCGCGCACCGTGTCGCGCAGCTCGGCCAACGATTGGACGCCGGCCATCGCCGCCGATTCGCGCGGCCGCGTCTACGTGGCCTGGGACACCTACGACAAGGGCAATTACGACGTGCAACTTTTCACACTGGAAAAGGACGGCAAAAACGGCGAGGGGCGAACCGTGGCCGGCTCCGCGCGCTTCGAGGCTCGCCCGAATCTCGTTTGCGATAAACAAGATCGTTTGTGGATCGCTTATGAGGAAGGCGATGAGCAATGGGGCAAGGATTATGGCGCGGGGCAGCCGCAGACGCACGGCCTGCCGAAAAACCTCGGCTCGGCTCTGTACCTCCGCCGCACGGTGCAGGTGAAATGCCTCGCGGACGGCAAGCTACAGCGTCCGGCCGGCGATCTGCAACAGGTGTTGGCGGATACACTCAAACGCAATCAGGGACTACAGCGCCGGACACTGCCGCGCTTGGCCGTAGACGCGGCCGGCGGTCTGTGGCTGCTGTTGCGGCATCATCCGCTACCGGGCGGCGCCGGCGAAGTGTGGAACAGCTTCGCCCTGCGCTATCAGGGCCGGCAATGGTCGCCGCCGCGCCGCCTGGCCTCCTCCGCCGATCTGATGGATAACCGGCCCGCTTTGACGCCGCTGGGCGATGGCGTTCTCGCCGTCTACAGCGGCGATGCCCGGCTGCGCACGCAAGGGCGCGGTCAGGACGATCTGTTCGCCGCTGTCCTCAATCCCTCCGGGCCGACGCAGCCGCCGGAGTTGACCGACGACGAACCGGCTCCCGCCGCCGCCGTGCCGGTCGTTCACAAGGACGAAACCGCCGACATCGCTCGCATGCGCGAATACCGGATAACGATGGGAGACAAAAAGCGCCGCCTGCTGCGCGGCGAATTTCATCGTCACACCGAATTTAGCGCCCACAACGATCAGGATGGCTCCCTCGAAGATGCCTGGCGCTACGCTCTCGACGCCGCCGACATGGATTGGATCGGCATTGGCGATCACGACAACGGTTTCGGTTCCGAGTACATGTGGTGGCATTTCCAGAAAGTCACCGAGCTGTTCCAGCATCCGCCGCGCTTCACGGCCATGCACGTTTACGAGCGCAGCGTCGTCTATCCCAACGGCCATCGCAACGTGATCTTTCCGCGTCCGGGCATCCGCCCGCTGCCGCGCGCGAGCATGCCCGTTGCCGAAGGCACGCCGGAGAAGGGCGGAAGACACCAAACTGCTGTACGCCTATCTGAAGCACTTCGGCGCCATGTGTTCGTCGCACACCAGTGCCACCGGCATGGGCACCGATTGGCGCGACAACGATCCCAACGTCGAACCCGTCGTCGAAATTTACCAGGGCTGCCGCCACAATTACGAACATTTTGGAGCGCCAAGATCGCCAACGGTGGATACGCAGATCGGCGAGTATCGGCCCAAGGGTTTCGTGTGGAACGCCTTGGAGAAGGGCTACCGGCTCGGCTTCCAGTCTTCCAGCGATCACATGAGTACGCACATCAGCTACGCCGTGGTGCTGACCGACGATGTTTCGCGTCAGGGCGTTATCGACGCCTTCAAGAAGCGGCACAGCTACGGCGCTACCGATAACATTGTTCTCGACGTGCGTTCCGGCGAGCATCTCATGGGCGACAGTTTCACCACGGCGAAGCGGCCGACGCTGGAAATCAACGTGTACGGCACGGCGCCGATCGCCAAGGTCCACGTCGTCCGCGATAACAAGTACGTCTACAACGCCGAACCCAAGGAACGCAAAGTGGCGCTGCGCTACACCGACATGGACGCGGCGGCGGGCAAGACCAGTTATTATTACGTCCGCATCGAACAGGCCGACGGCAATCTCGCTTGGGCGTCGCCGATGTGGATCACCTATCAGCCGTAGGATCGTTTAGCCGCGAGCCGTAGGCGAGCGCAGCCGCGCTCGCCTACGGCTCGCGGCTAACCGGTTATCGGAGGATTTCTTACATGAGTCTGACCCTGGAGCAATTCGGTATCGATCGCCTCAGTCCCCAACAGCGGTGGGAACTCATCGGCCTCATCTTGGATAGCCTCCCCGGCGATGCTCCCTTCACGCCTCCCGACTGGCATTTGCGCGAGTTGGAGCGGCGCATCGCCGCCGCCGATGCGGACCCCAGCGCGGCCGAGTCTTGGGAGGCAGTGATGGGCCGTCTGTCGAGGAAGCCATGAGTTTGCCGGTCGTCCTACGCCCGGAAGCCAGCCGGGATGCGGAAGAGGCGCGGGATTACCTCGATGGGCGCCGCGTGGGCCTAGGACAAACATTCTTGGACCGGCTCAACGACGAGTTGGCTCGGATCGGCGCCATGCCGGAGATGTACGGCATCATTTGGCGGAACGTGCGAGCGACACGATTGCGACAGTTCAACTATGTCGTTTACTACCGCGTTCACGACGACCGCGTAGAAGTACTCGCGGTTCTCCAAGGCAGCCGTGACACCTCAACATGGCAGGGCCGCGCTTAAGGTCAAACCTCTCCCAGATGGTGTCCCGCCAAACAACCCACGCAAAAACGGCAATTCACCCTATTGACAGCCGTAAGTTGACCCGTAGAATTAAAATTTGTTAATGACTGTCCGCCTTCTCCGGGCGACTTTGCAGCGGACTCGCACGCCCACACCGTTGAAGCTAGCCCGTCAATCAATTTCATCGCGGCGATATTGCCGCGATAACGCAACACGAACGGTTTGGGAGACGCGCCGAGAATCCGGGCGGATGGTCCCTGGCGAACGAAGACATTGACCATGAAGGGGAGCGCTAACGTCAAACAATTGACTTAATATCTTTTCGCGTGAAGGAGAACACCCATGATCGAGGTCAAACGCCACAGACGTTCGGCCTTTACCCTCATTGAGCTGCTGGTGGTTATTGCCATCATCGCCATCCTTATCGGTCTGCTCTTGCCGGCTGTGCAGAAAGTGCGCGAGGCCGCCAGCCGCGCCCAATGCATCAACAACATGAAGCAACTCGGTCTCGCCTGCCATAATCACGCGGACGTTACCGGCGGGCTCCCCTATTGTCCTTATAACCCGGCTCTCGGCGGCGCGGTGAAGCTGACAATCAAGCCCTGGAGTCAAGCTCACGGCTGGCCTGTGGAACTGCTGCCCTACATCGAACAACAGAACGTGTACAACATCTATAACTTGAACAAGGCGTGGAGCAGCGCCGCCAACGCGCCCGCCATTGCCGCGCAGATAAAAGTGTTCGTTTGTCCGTCGTCGCCGGGGGGATCGAGTCCCGGCGCACGCTATATCCCCAACAACAGGGGGCCTTTGGACTACATAGCCCAATATAGCGTGCCCGCGGCAGCTTTGCCCTACGTGGGTTTCCCCGTACCGACGGCGACAGACACTACGGGCTTGGGAGCGATGGGGAGAAACATCCGCCGCCCGATAACCAGCATCACCGATGGAACCTCCAATACGACTCTGCTGGTCGAAGATGCAGGTCGCAACCAGCACTGGATAATGGGTAAATACGTTGGACAGAGTGTTGGCGCCGGTTCGGAATCCGGAGCGTGGGGCAATTACGCGATGGGAGCTTGCTTTGGCAACATCAATGGCTGGAACCCGGCGACCAACACCAAATACGGTCCTTGCGCGGTCAATTGCGACAACGGCGAGGAAATTTATGCCTTCCACATCGGCGGCGCCAATGTGCTATTGGCCGACGGCTCGGTTCACTTTTTGAACCAGGGCACACCGTTGGGCGTGGTAGTGGAACTGGCGACGCGGTCGGGCGGCGAGGTTATTCCAGCCGGTAGTGTGAACTAGTGGTTCATTGCAGCTGATTTGTTTAGCCGCGAGCCGTAGGCGAGCGCGATCCTGCGCTCCCCTTCGGGTCGCGGCTAAACAAATCAGCTGCAATGGCAGGAGCAAGCTACGGTTCCTCGCTGACGTGCGTGCCATAGCGGATGGCGGCAGGAATATCGCGCGGCGGATCGATGGCCACGATGACCCAACCAGGACTGTCCGAGCGCAGATGATAGCGCAAACGGCGGACGCTCGCCGCGCGGACTTCATCCACGTCCACCCACAGCGGCGAACCGCCCTCGGACGGTCCCGCCAATTGAACGTAATTTTTCACGTCTTTCACCTCGCGGCAAGCGGCATCGAAAGAGTGTTGATCGGCCCGCGTCCGATAAGGTTCACCCAAACAACTCTGGTATTTTTCAACATCGCCGCTCTTCAAAGACTCATAATAGTTGTCGAGACATTCCGCCGCTGTGGCCGCTCTGATCGCGGCTGTCCGCCGCGCCCACAAGAGGACGCCCGCCAGCACGCTTATCGTAATGGCGAACAGAAGCAGCACACGCAACCGTTTCATGGCTTGTTCTCAACCACTTCGGACTCCGGCGGCGACGCCGACTTATCCGCCTCCGCCGCGCCCACGTCGATGAACACGTCGAGCTGTTGACCGACGTAGATCGACTTGCCTTCCGTCTTGAGCGCGTAGATGACCTGCATGACGCGCGTATCGACGCGCTCGGTGTTGTCGCCGGTCAGCGACTTTTTCGGAATGACATAGGGATCGACGCGGACGAAGGTGAGCGGATACGTCTTGTCCGGGGCGCCGCGGAAACTCGCCACGGCGGGAGCGCCCGGCCGGAAACGCGGGATGTCGTGTTCGTCGATGTCCACGCGGATGTTGACGTGATCCGTGACCGCTCCCAAGACCACTTGCGCTTGGTTCGAGATGGGCGCGACAAACTCGCCGGGCCGCACGTTCACTTGCAGCACGACGCCGTCCATCGGTGCGCGGGCGATGGCGCGATCGATGTCGGTTTTGTCTTGCCGCACCTGCGCTTCGGCCAGCTTGACGGCGGCGCGGGCGATGTCTTTGTCCGGTTCCCAGGTTCCGGCCTTAATCAAAGCGAGATCGGCTTTCGCTTGCAGCAATTGCCGCTGCGCCACGCGCAGGCTCAGACGATGCTGGCGATATTGCTCCTCTGTGACGGAGGACGAATCGATCAGCTTGGCGTCGCGCTCGGCGAGGTCGCGTTGCATCTCGACGGTGGCCTCGGCCACGTCCACCTTGGCCTTGCTGACGGTCAACTCTTCCGGTCGCGGCATCTGCTCCAGCTTGGCCAGCTGCGCCGCGCCGACGCCAGATTGGCTTCGTGGAAGGCCAGCAGCGACTTCAGCTGTCGATCATCGACGCGGAACAGCGGATCGCCCTGCTTGACGTATTGGCCGATCAACGCCTCCCAGGGCGTCATGCCGGGCCGAGCCGGCAGTCCCAGTTCCTCCGGCGACCACACCTGAAGCACCACGCCGGGCATGGCGGAGCCGACGGCGATGTTCTGGCTGCGCGCCTCGACGATGCCGGCGCCGGCGACGGTACGGCCGAACGGCGTCCGCGCCGGTTCCAACGGCGGCGGCGGCTTAGGCGGCTTCTGCTGCGCCTCGACGACGTGATAAATGGCGAAGCTCAGCATACCCATCGCCAACAACGGCAACAGAAATTTACCGATGCGCTTGCTCATAACCCTCTCCCTAGTCCACCGTTTAGCCGCGAGCCGTAGGCGAGCGCGGCTGGCTTTTACCCGGCAGCTAACGCAGCCGGTTCGCTGGGCATGGCGAACCGGCTGCGTTAGCTGCCGGGTAGTGTATGCCGCGCTCCCCTTCGGGTCGCGGCTAAACAACGGACTTCTCTTCTACCTTATCAATAATCCCGTCGCTCATGTGAACGATGCGATCGCCGAAGCCGAAGACGCGATTGTCGTGCGTGACGACGATGACGGCGCGTCCGGGCTGCACGGCCACGCGGCGCAGCAATCCCATGACAATCTGTCCCGAATGCGCGTCGAGGGCGGCGGTCGGCTCATCGCAGACCAGCAAGTTCGGCTCATGCACCAGAGCGCGGGCGATGGCGACGCGCTGCTGTTGGCCGCCGGACAACTGCGCCGGCAGCACGTTGATCTTTTCGGGCATGCCCACCGCTTCGAGGATGGCGCTGGCCTTGGCCACGGCGTCGGCGCGTTTGTGGCCGGCGATAATCAGCGGCACCGCCGCGTTCTCCGCCGCTGTCAACGACGGCAGCAGATTGTACTGCTGGAAGACGAAGCCGATGTGCCGGCCGCGAAAGCGCACCAGCTGCCGGCCACGCAGACACCGTAGATTCTGACCCAACACGGTTACTTCGCCGGCCGTCGCATCGAGCAAGCCGGCCACAATGGAAATCAGCGTCGTCTTGCCGCAGCCGGATTCGCCGACCAGCAGCGTCATTTGGCCGGGATAAACCTCCAGATCGACGCCGCGCAGCGCCCGCACGCGCGCATCGCCGTCGCCGAAATCCTTGGTGACGCCTTGGCAAATCACCGCTCGCTCGGCCGACGCCACGCTGCCCATCGTTCGCTCTCCCCGCGCCGGCCGGACCGGCATCGTGGTAATTGCCGTCCTCCATGCGCCTCATCCTCGAAAGACCGCGGCCGGCTCCAATACCAGCACTTTATAAACGCTCACCAGGCTCGACAGCACGACGATGACGACGACCGCCGCCGCCGTGCCGGCCAACACCTGCCAAGGCATAAGAAACGCCAAACGGCTGCCGCTGGACACCATCGCCTTGCCAAACAACGCCGCCGCCCCCACGCCCAAACCGTAACCGAGCATCCCCACCAAGAACGCCTGCGTCAGCACCATGCCGACGATGCGCGCGTTGGTCACGCCCATCGCCTTGAGAGAGCCGAATTGTCGCAGATTTTCCAGTGTGAACGAATAAAACGTCTGCCCGGCGATGGCGCAGCCGACGATGAAGCCGAGGCTGACGGTGATGCCGAAATTGACCACAATCCCCGTCCGTTTGATGAAGTACCTCAGCGTGCTGTTGACGAACTGTTCGTGCGTCATCGCCTTGAGTCCGGGCCGCGGCGGCTCGCCGGGATTCTTCGGCCGCAGCGCCGTTTGCGCCGTGATGCGCCGGCACACTTCCGCCGCCGACTCCCCCTCGTTCACGCCGACCAGCATCCCCGACATCACTTTGCGCTCCTGCGGCACGTAGCGGATGGCTTGATGATAGCGGCAATAGAAGATCGGAAAAGTATTGAACGTCTCCGACGCCTTGCAGACGCCGACGATGACGGCGCGGCGGTCGTTCATTTCCAGTTCGCGGCCGACGGCCAACGGCTCGTTGGGCCACACATAATGGTAACCGATCTCGTCGATAATCACCGCATCGGGTTTGCGCAGGTCGGCGAGGCTGCCGAGAATAATCTCCCGCGGTGCGCCGACCAGGCTGGCGTCATCGAGTCCGAGTACGATGGACTGCTGATATTTGGCCGTTTTCTTATCGCCGCCGATATTGAGTTTGAGCCGGCCCTGACCCTTGTAAATGCGCACCGCCCAGGCCACGCCGGGAACGCCGCGCACGCGGTACAGATCGTTGTCGGTCAGCGGCTTCAGTTCGTCGATGAATTGGACGTTGGGGTCCATGACCCAGATGTCGGCGTCGGCGATGTCCTGAATGTGCGCCGTGGTGCGCAGCAACAGACCGATGGCGATCGACGCCTGCTGCGCGATCAACAGCGCCGCGAAGGTGACGCCGGCGACGATGCCAAGATACTTGGCGCGATCTCCAGTCAACATCTTAATGGCGATCCAGGTCATGACTGCTCCCGGATTTATCACCACGGAAAACACGGAAAACACGGAAAAAGACAAAAAACAAAAGAGAAGAAAGGATTGTGAATAAACAGACCCCAACTTGACTACAAATCATTTTTTTCTCTTTTGATTTTGTCTTTTTTCCGTGTTTTCCGTGTTTTCCGTGGTGATAAATCTTCTTTCATCGAAAGACGGCGGCCGGTTCCAAGGCGAGGACGCGGCGCAAACTGACGGCCGCCGCCGCGACGACGATGGTGGCGGAGGCCAGCGCCGTGCCGACCGGGATCGGCCAAATCATCGCGTTCATCGGCGGCAAGCCCACGCTTCTCATCTTCCACGACATAACCTCCGCGAACAGGCAGCCCATACCCAGGCCGATCATGTAGCCGAGTACGCCCACCACCGCCGCCTGTAACAACACCATGACAATGATCCGCGCGTTGCTCACGCCCATCGCCTTGAGTACGCCGAACTGCTTGAGATTGTCGAGCGTGAACAAGTAAAATGTCTGCCCGGCGACGGCGGCGCCGATGATGAAGCCGAGCAGCACGGTGATGCCGAAATTCACGGGGATGCCCGTGCTTTTCATGTAGTAAGCCATCGTTTTCCAGGCGAAGTCTTCTTGCGGCAGAGCCAGCAAGCCCGTTTGTTCTTCGATGGCCTGACACACTTCCTCGGCCGGCGCGCCCGCCTCGGTCTTGGCCAACACGAACGACAGCGCCCGCCGTTCTTGGGCGGCGTAATGCAGCGCTCGGTTATACGTCGTATAAGCGATGGGAAAAGTCCCAAAAGTCGGCGATGCCGTGCAAACGCCGACGATCTCGGCACGGTGGTCGTTCATCTCGAAGACGCAGCCGGTTCGCAGCGGTTGACCGGGGAACAGAAAGCGATAACCGCTCTCATCGATGATGACGGCGTCGGGCCGGCGCAGATCGGCCAGCGTGCCGGCCAACATCGTCGGCGGCGCACCGACCAGCGTTTGATCGTCGATGCCGAGAATGATGAACTGCTTGAAATAACCCTCCGTAAATTGGCCGCGCCCCTTGCCGTCGTACAATTTGACGGCCCAGGCCACGCCGGGCACGCCGCGGACCTGGTAGACGGCGTTGTCCGACAGCGGGGTAATGTCGTCGAGGAACTGCACGCTGGGATCCATGACCCAGATGTCGGCCCCCTGGTTAATGTCGCGGATACGGCTGGTCATGTTGCGCATCATGCCGGTGAAGATGGCCGACTGCTGCGACATGAGCATGACGGCGAACGAGATGCCGAAGATGATGGCATAATACTTGGCGCGATTGCCGGTCAACATCTTCATGGCGATCCAGTTCATGGCTCTCCCCACTTAACCACAGAGGCACAGAGGCACAGAGAAGAAAAAGAAAGAGATGCCGTAATTACTCTTCTCTTATCAACCATTTTTTATCTTTTGTTTTCTCTGTGTCTCTGTGCCTCTGTGGTTAGATTCTTCGGCGACCCCCAGCGCTCGCAGTGTGAATTGCGCGATGTGATCCGCCAACATGTCCACGTCGAAACGCTTGTATTCGTCCTCGCCGACCAGCTGCCGGATGATCGGCTTGTGCGAGACATAAAAATGACACTGGCCGACGATGCTGAAGGCGGTCAGAAAGCATTTTCGCCGCGGCGTATCCGGCGGCAACAGTTCGCGGAGGATGCCGAGCAAAATCTTACTCCGCGGCTCGATGTACTCGCGCACCAACTCGGCGCAGGCCGCGCTCGGCTGCGTCAACTCGCGCATGACCAGCCGAGCCAGCCACTCCGGCCGATCCGGTTCCAGAAATTTGCACAACTGAAAACGGATCAAATCGCGCAGCTTCACGGCCGGCGCTGTGCCCGACGGCCAGGCCAAATGCGCGTCCTCCGGTTCCCGGCAAGCCGCGTGCTTGACCGCTTCGATGTACAGACGCTCCTTATCGCGGAAGTAGTAGTTGACCGCCGCGATGTTGACGCCGGCGCGATCGATGATGTCGCGCACCGTCGCTCCTTTGAATCCTTTCTCGGCGAAGATTTCTCCCGCCGCCTCCAGCAGCCGCTCGCGCGGATTATCCGTGCTTGCCATCGCGGACATCCTCCGATCCCTGAATCGTGTCGTCTTTCTATACAGTTATATCAAACAGATGTTTGAAAATCAAGACGGTTTCGTAGGTCAGGCTTTCCAGCCTGACGGCGCGGCAGGGTCAGGCTAGAAAGCCTGACCTACCCTTCAATGGTCAGGCTTTCCAGCCTGACGGCGCGGCAGGGTCAGGCTAGAAAGCCTGACCTACCCTTCAATGACGCGCATTTTCCGCCATTTGCCTTGGCGAAAGCGGAGCCAAAACGTGCCGGACAGCAAAACGATGTAAACGCTGGCGAATGCCCAGGCCCAATAAAGTCCCCAATCGTAGCGCCACACCGCCCAGGTCGGCAGCACCATGATCGGCCAGGATAGAGCGAGAGCGGCGCAGGTGACGAAGCGCGTATCGCCGGCGCCGCGCAGTGCATTGGAGAAAACGACGTTCATGGTGTCGAAGAACGAGTACACGGCCACGAAGCGCAACAGGATCGGCACGCGCGTGCGGATGGGTTCCCACAGTTGATCGTCTTGGCCGCCGTGGAACAAACCGGCCAACGTCTCCGGCAGCAGCACGAACGGCAGCACGCCGGCGATGGTGATGGCCAGAGCGAGCCAAAGGCCGCGCCAAGTGCTGCGCTCGGCCAAGTCCGGCCGATCTTCGCCGAGCCGCTGACCGACCAGCACTTCGACGGCTTGACCAATGCCCATCAGCGGGAAGATGACGAGCAGATTGAGCGTGAAGGCGATGCTGGTGATGGCCAAGTCCACTTCGCCGAGCCGGCCCACCAACAAGTTAAAGATCGTCCACGCCAGCATGTCCAGGGCGGCGAAGACGCCGTTGGGCAAACCGAAACGCAGCAGACGGCGAAACAAGTCGGGGTCGAAGCGCCAGCCGCGCGCGGTGGCATGAGTATGCCGGTGAGGGGACCGCAGCATCAGGACGAAACCGAGGACGGCGGACGTGGAGGTGCCCAAGACGGTGGCCCAGCCGGCGCCGACGATACCCAGCGCGGGCAGACCGCACAGTCCGAAAATAAGCACAGCAGCCGCCGCGCCGTTGACGGCCAAGCCCGCCACGTTGATGAGCAACACCGTGCGACTGTCGCCGCGTCCGGCGAAGAAGCTGGTCAGCGCTGCCGTCAACAGCGTCGGCAGCGCCGACAGGCATAGACAGCGAAAATAAGGGATTTCAAGACTCTGTAATTCCGATCCGTGGCCGCCCAGAGCGACAAGGGGGCCAGCCAACGGTTGCAAGAACTGAAACAATAGGCCGACCACGAGGCCAAACCACAGCGATTGCCAGACCACGGGGCCAACGCGCTCGGGCCGGCCGGCGCCGTAGTATTGCGCGACGAATGTGGTTGCATAGTTGGCCGTGAACTGAAAGAGACTCAGAAAGCCCCAGAACAGCGCGACAGAGGCGAATCCCGCCGCCAGCGAGGCCAGACTGGAACGGCTGAGCAGGACGCGATCGAGAATGATCTGCGCCATCCAGATGCTATTGCCGAGGACCAGCGGCCAAGCCAGACGCACCAGTTCGCGCGTACTGCCGGGTGAGACGATCGGTTCGATGGCTCGTTCCATGAAGGCTCCCCAAGGCGAATAGATTATCTATCAGGAGCCGCTCGGAAGGGCAGAGGTTCGAGAAAATCGGCGATCACGGCTGCGTTCGGAGTGAGTTGCCTTGAGGCTGCTTTCCTCGCGCGGGAGGATTTTCCGCTATTCTAACGAGAAGGAGACCGCGTTGACAATCGAGAGGTGAGACGGATGGAGCAAGGCGATCGCAAAGACATTTTGTTTCTCTGTACCGGCAATTACTATCGCAGCCGCTTCGCGGAGGTATTGTTCAATAGTCTGGCCGAGAAACAGAACCTGCCCTGGAAAGCGTGTTCGCGCGGCTTGGCTCTGGAGCGCGGCATCCACAACGTCGGCCCGATGGCGCGCGAGGCCATCGAAACGCTGCAACGTCTGGGCGTCTGTGTCGGCGCGGACTGCGAACGCATGCCCCAGACGCTGACGCGCGGCGATCTGGAGAAGGCCAGCCGCATCATCGCCCTCAAGCGCGACGAGCATCTGCCGCTGTTGCAAGAACGATTCCCGCCCTGGGCCGACAAGGTCGAATACTGGCACATCGAGGACGAGCCGGGCGTGCTGCATCTGATTGAGCGCGCGGTTGACGAGTTGTTGGATCGTTTGCAGGAGGCCGGCTAATTGCCGAGATCGGCGCTTGACCAGGCGGCTCCGGCGCGGCACGATGGGCGAATCGGAAGATCCTCCGCGATAGGTCTTTCCTTGAGCGCCTGGGAAGCTCCGCGAGCGCATGGATGCCCAAAGCGATCGGCTCCCCGCCGCCGCAACCCGGCCCGATCATGACCTGGTTTACGGTTCTTCTCGCCCTGTTCGTCCTGCTCGCTCTCACGGCGCTGGTGAGCTGGCTTGTCCTCTACATTCAATTCTGCCATTCCGTCGAAAAACGCTGGAGGAATGAGGTACTCGGCTTGTTGGCCGAAGCGAAGCGACAAATCGACGTCGAAAATCAGCAACTCCGGCGACTCCGGAGTGAGCAGGAGAGCGAAGCGCATTCCCTATCCGAATCGGCGTATCACTCCTATCTGAATGGTATCGGTGTAGAGGAATTGGAAGCCTATCCGGGGATCGGGCCGGCCACGGTCGGCAAGCTCCGCGCCGAGGGCTACGTCAATCTGACGAGACTGCGCGGCGCACGCATTCACATTCACGGCCTGGGAGAGAAACGCCTGGCGGACATCGGCCATGCCGTCGATGATCTGCTGCGAAAGGCCCAAAAAAACTTCGAGGCCGGAGAATGCCGGCCGGCGCGAACACTCCGCGAACAACTCGCCCATCTGCCCGCCAAGTACGATCGCAGCGAAGTGCGGGCGCGGGTTCGCGCCTGTGCGGTCGAAAAGGTGATTGAGCGACTTCGAGAGCCGGTGGAGTTAGCTCGGCAGGTGACATTTTGGCGCTGGTTCCGGCCGATCTCGACTGTGGCGCTGGTGCCGGGAGACTGGCTGGACGCCGCCTTGCCCGATTTGGCGTCGGCACTGCGTTCGGCGGAGGAACAGGCCGCCCAGACGGGCACACGGCGACATCGTCCGCCCGTCCGCGAGTCCGATCCGCCGACCGCGCGGCCGGCCGATCCGCCATGTCCCGCGCCGGGTCCGCCCGCCCAGGCGCGGGGGGATGCCCCGTCCGTTCGCCCTTCTGGGGAAAGCGTTATGCCCGATGAAACTCATGTGCTACTCATGGAGTTGACCATTCAATTCATTCTGGGAGTGGCTCGCGCCGATGGTCCGGTCACCTGGACCGAGCGCGAATTGATTCGTCAACACATCCGCCAACGCTTCGGTTACAACCGCGCGCTGCTGAATCGGGCCGAAGCCTTCTCGGCTGATTACGAGACTGCGGCCATCGATTGGGAAAGCTGCCTGGCGCAGATCAACGAGCGCTTCACGGCCGCTCATCGCGTCGCCCTGCTGGAGTTCGCCGGCCGGATCATCGAGGTTTCCGGGGAACGCGGTACGGCCGCGTCACCGTTCTTGCAACGTCTGGCGCGACGCCTCGGCGTACAACCACCCGCGCCGCCGCTGGCACAGCCGGTCGTCGCGCCCAAACCCTCGACCTCTCCCACGAACTCCAAGCCCGTTCCTCAAATGCCCTCGCCTGCCGCTCCCCTTCCGCCGCCGCAGGTGGTGGCGGCTCCAGCGCCCCCAGCGCGACCGCGGGCTCCGGCTCCGATGGCAGCGGCCACGCCCAAACCCTCGCCACGTCCGACGCGGGACGAATGCCTAGCCTTGCTGGAAATCTCCGCGAACACTTCCCTGTCGGCGGATCTGGTGCGGCGGCAGTGGAACCTTCTCTGTGAACGACTA
Organism: uncultured Planctomycetota bacterium; assembly: GCA_963835245.1. Lineage (GTDB taxonomy): Bacteria > Planctomycetota > Planctomycetia > Gemmatales > Gemmataceae > JAJPHU01. The sequence continues at coordinate 494,488 of CAWIEZ010000004.1, read as the reverse complement.
GCTCCAGAGAAGGTCGCCTCGATGGGAGTGGAGGTCATCAAGCTAGTCGAGAGTAAGCGCGCCGCGCTGCGTCGAGCCGCCGAGAGACTGCTCGAACAGATGGGCGAACACCTGGAAATCAAGCCGCCCCCGCGCCCCGAAAGACCCGCGGTACAATCCTGATCTCGACGATGTTTTTGGAGGCATGTGACGTGTCGCTTTTCGAGGAATTTCCTCTCGCCCCGCTGGATCAAAAAGCTCGTCAGGTTTTCGCCGAGCAAGTGGTTGTCAAGGCGCTGGCTCAGCGCACCGCCTTTCACCGCTTGCCGCGCTACGTTTCCGAATATCTCATCGCCAAGTTCGTCCGGCCGGAATCCTGGCGCGAAGATTTGGAGAAAGTGCAGGCCAAGATCAAGGATCTCTTGCCGGAAACCGATCGCCGCGAACTGGTCAAGGAACGTCTACTGCGCCTCGGCGAGGTCGTGTTGATCGATCACGTTGAGGCCAAGATCGATTTAAGGAACGGCCAGCGCTGGGCCAAGATGGATGCGCTGGGCGACGACCGCGTGCGCATTCCGTCCGCCCTGCTGGAGCAGCATCCCGGCTTACTGTTGGGCGGCCTGTGGGGTACGGTCAAGGTCCGCTACGGCCCCGAGGTGGATGCGGCACACCCCAACGAGCTGATTAACTTCACCCCCTTCCAGGTGGGACCGCCCGACCTCGCCGTCTTCCGCGCCGGCCGCGCTCGCTTCAGCACGGACGAATGGATCGGCCTGATTCTGCAAAGCGCCGGTTATGCGCCGTCCGCGTTTCCCAGTCGCCGACACCGCCTTCTGTTGCTGGCGCGTTTGGCTCCTTTGGTCCAGGGCAATCTCAACTTGATCGAACTGGGTCCGCGACAAACCGGCAAGACTTTCCTGTTGCGCAACGTCTCGCCGCGTGTCTTCACCGTATCCGGCGGCAAGATCACCCCCGCCAACCTCTTCATCAATCTGGCGACCAAGACGGTCGGCATCCTCGGCACGCGCAAGGTCGTCGTCTTCGATGAGATCGCCCACACGAAATTCGACGACAAGGACGCCACCATCTCGACGCTCAAGGACTACATGGAGAGCGGCCAGTTCAGCCGCGGCGCCACCAGCTTCACGGCCGATGCCAGCCTGGTGTACACCGGCAACCTGGACGTGCAAGACGATCAGCCGGATGGGCGCTATCGTCATCTCTTTGAGCCGCTGCCCGACGAGTTGATCGATTCGGCGTTCCTCGATCGCCTGCACGGCTACCTACCGGGCTGGGAAATTCCCAAGATCACGCCGGAGGCTCTGGCCAACGGCGTCGGTTTCATTACCGACTATTTCGGCGAAGTTCTGGCTCGGCTACGAGAGGAGGACTTTCAAGTCGTGGCCCGTGGCCTGACCTTCGCCGCCGGCATGACGCGCCGCGATCAAGTGGCCGTTGAGCGAATCACGTCGGGGCTGGTGAAGTTGATCTATCCCGATGGCCGCATGACTCCTGCGGAGACGCAAGAGTTGGTGCTGCTGGCCTGCGAGCTGCGGCAGCGCGTTCACAACCAATTGGTGGAGATCGCTCCCGGCGAATTCAAGCCGCGCTTCATCGGCTTGATGGGCATGTCGCAGCACGCGGCCAAGGATCTGCGCGGCCGAGACCGGCTTCTTCCGCAGGAGGACCGACTCAACCGCGAGGCCGTGGTGGGAGCCGTCACCGGCTTGTCCGTGCTGATACGGGATGGCGTCTCGGTCGCCGGGGATCTGATTCTGGTGCAAGTGTCGGCCTTCGCCGGCCACGGCCACGTTCAGGTAACGGGCCTGCATGGCCCGGTACTCAAGGATTCGGTGCAGACGGCGTACAACATCGTCCGCTCGCGCTTCCGCGAGTTCAGCATCAACGAAAAGCGCTTGCGCGAGCAAGTGGTCGCGGTTCACTTGGTCCGCATCGCCGAGCCGAAGGAAGGGCCGTCCGCAGGCTTGGCGTTCGTGGTCGGCATTGTCTCGGCGCTGACGGGACGGCCGGTCAAGCCCGCCTGCGCCATGACCGGCGAAGTTACGCTACATGGCGAAGTCACCGGCGTCGGAGGATTGCCCTTCAAGATCAAGGCGGCGGCCAAGGCGGGACGCAAACTCGTGCTGATTCCCGCCGAGAACGCGCGCGAGGTGTCACAAGTCCCCGATGACATCCTGGCGCTCTTGGAGATTGTCCCCGTTCGATCCATTGAGGAAGCCCTGGCTCGCGTGTTAGAGGCTTCCTCGACGCCAACTGTCTGACCGATCCTGGCACCATCCGTGCGCGCCCTGAGAAGACTCGGGTTGACGTGAAGGCGGCTCTTTGGCTCTACTTTTCGTTTAGCCGCGAGCCGAAGGCGAGCGCATCCGCGCTCGCCTTCGGCTCGCGGCTAAACAATGCGGCTCTCAAACGCGAGGATCGACGCATGGAAGCGCACGGCCGCCAAGATCCGCGAGTTGTGCTGGTTCACGATTGGCTGACCGGCATGCGCGGCGGCGAAAAGTGTTTGGAAGTGTTGTGCCGCCGCTGGCCGCACGCCGATCTGTTTACGCTGCTGCACCGTCGCGGCTCCGTCAGCGCCGCCATCGAACGTCTCCAACCGCACACAAGTTTCCTCAATCTTCTCCCCGAAAGCCATCGCTATTATCGCTATTTATTGCCGTTGATGCCGGCGGCCGTGAGTAGTTGGCGTCTGCCGCCGTGCGATCTGATCGTTAGCTTCAGCCATTGCGTCGCCAAAGCCGTCCGTCCGCGCCGCCAAGCCGTGCCGCACGTCTGCTACTGCTTCACGCCGATGCGCTACGCCTGGCACATGCAAAAAGCATACTTCGGCGCCGAGCGCGTCCGCGGTGTCAAGGCGCGGCTGCTGGAACGCTTTCTGCGTTGGCTGCGCGATTGGGACCGACGCAGCGCCGACGGCGTGACGCACTTTATCGCCATCAGCGAAACGATACGGCGACGCATCGCCGAATGCTATGGCCGGGACAGCACCGTCATCTATCCGCCGGTCGATACCGACTTTTATCACCCCGCCGTTCTGCCGCGCGAGGACTTTTATCTGGCGGTGTCGGCCTTCGCTCCCTACAAGCGCCTCGATTTGGCCATCGGGGCGTGCAACGCGCTGCGGCGGACGCTGCTGTTGATCGGCAGCGGACAGGACGAAGCACGACTGCGCAGCTTGGCGGGTCCGACCGTCCACTTTCTTGGCTGGCAGCCGGATACCGTCATCCGCGATCATCTGCGCCGCTGTCGCGCCCTGCTCTTTCCCGGCGAGGAAGACTTCGGCATCGTGCCGGTCGAGGCGCAGGCGTGCGGTGCGCCGGTCCTCGCCTTCGGCCGCGGCGGCGCCGCCGAAACCGTTATTCCCCCCGATCACCGCCGCGAGCCGACCGGCCTATGGTTCGCCGAGCAGACAGTCGAGTCATTGGTCGAAGCGCTCCGTGTCTTCGAGAAGCAGCGCGGTTTGCTCTCTCCCTCCGCCGCTCGTCGGCAGGCGCTGCGCTTCCACTCGTCTCGCTTTGCCGAAGAACTTTTTGCCTACCTCGACAAGGTACTCCATCCCGTCGCCGCTTCCGCTCGCCGCGCCGCCTGAAAATATCGCCATTGGCAAGCGAATGCCTGTGCTTGGGCAAAGGAATGCTCAGGGGTTTCTTTCCCTGCCCATTATCTCGTCTAACCATCCTAAGTGTTCTATATTATCCAAGTTGACTCTTTGGCATCTTTTTTGCCATCCTTCTAACCGTCCAAATGCGGAAATCCGGGAGAAAGAGAATTTTTTTCTTGCTTTTTTGTGTCGGGTAGCTACTCTCATGTCTGTGCGACCTAGCATACCCAAATTACCTAGTTTCTCGAAGGCTCCAGAAGAAGGGGACACCATGAAGCGACTGGTTATCGGTGTGGCGGCGCTGGCGCTGGTTCTCCAGACAGCAAGCTCCGTGCAGGCGAGTAGGCGGAACAGAGGAGGATGTTGCGCCCCGGTGTGCGGCTATGGCGGCGGCTACGGCGGCGTGCAGTATCAGGTGGCGTATCAGCAGGTCCAGCAGACCGTCTATCAGTGCGTGCCGGTGACGCAAAATGTGCAACAGACGGTCACAGTCATGGTGCCGACGCAGCGGCAGATCCAGCAGCAGTACACCGTCTGTGTGCCGACGTACAAGACGGTGCAGCAGCAGTGTACCGTTTACCAATGCTCCTACGCGGCCCGGCAGGTGCAGCGCACCGTCTGCGTGCCGGTGACCACCAACGTGCAGCGGACCATCACGGTCATGACGCCGGTGCAGCGCCAGGTTCAGCAGCAATGCACCGTCCTGGTGCCGAGCTACCAAACCGTGCAGCGGCAATGCACCGTCTACCAATGCTCCTACGTGCAGAGGCAGCAGCAATGCACGGTCATGGTGCCGGTGACGACCAACGTGCAGCGAACGATCGTGGAATGCGTGCCATCGTATCAGAACGTGTCGCAGCAAGTGACGGTGATGGTGCCGCAAATCACGCAGCAGCAGCAGCAATGCACGGTGTACGTGATGCAGCCGGTCACGCGAGTGGTTCCGACCCAGATCACCGTCTGTCATCCGCAATTGGTGCAGCTGCCGCCGAGCTGCTGCAACCCCTGCGGCGCCACCGTTTGCCAGATGGTGCCCAGTGTGCAGACCGTCAATCGCACCATCACTACCTGCGTGCCGCAGGCCGTCAATCAGACGTACACTGTCAACGTCTGCTCCTACAAGCCCGTGACGCAAACCGTCACGCGGCAAGTCTGCACGATGCAGCAGGTGCAGCGCACCATTACCGTGCCGGTCTGCACCATGCAGCCGCAAGTTCGCACTTACACCGTTAACGTGCCGGTGATGACGCCGGTTACGCAGACGTATAACGTGCAGGTCTGTCAGATGGTGCCGACGACGCGGACGCAGACGGTCACGGTCGTCGAGTGTGTGCCGGTGCAGAAGACGGTCACGGTGCCGGTTTGCACCATGCAGCAGCAGGTTCAGACCGTTACCGTCAACGTGCCGGTGGTGACGCCGGTTACGCAGACGTACAACGTGCAGGTTTGCCAGATGGTCCCGACCACGCAAACGCGGACAGTCACCGTCATCGAGTGTGTGCCGACGCAGAAGACGGTCACGGTGCCGGTCACCACTTACCAGAACGTGGCTCGGCAGATCACGGTTTGCGTGCCGGTGGTCACCTGCGCACCGTGCTGTTATTAAGAATTAACCACAGAGACACAGAGACACAGAGAAGACAAATAAATTTTTGTCTTCTCTGTGTCTCTGTGTCTCTGTGGTTAATTCTTTACAATACCAGCCAAGGGAGGCGAGACATGACCTGGCGTTGGCTGGCATTTTGGCGTCTGTTTCGTCCGCGGCTGAGCGTGGAGCAAGCGCGTCGTTTGTTTCGCCATCAGCGCGAGCGGTTGGAATTGCAGTTCTTTCAGGCGGCGTCGGCGAGCGGCAAGCCGCGCGGTCTGCGTTGGAAGGCGATCGATTGGGAGCCTGGCGTCGAGTTTGCCCGCGAACGCGCCGGCGGCCGGCTGGCGGCGCTGGTTGGCGTCACCATTCAGTTCGAGGCCGTCGAAGGCAGCGACATGGAAGGACTGCCGGCCGTCGGCAATCTACGCAACGCCTCGGCAGTGTTCTTCTTTCATGGCGGCCGCTGGCACACCATCGGCCAGACAGTGTTCAATCTCAATCCCGATGAGGCGCTGGCGCACTTTCAGAATCAGTACGAGCGTTTGCCGTCCGCTGGCTGAGCGGTGCATCAATGCTCATTTTTCGTCTTCAGAGCTGCTTGGGCTTCTTGTGTCCGCTGCGCATCCGCGGCGCCGGCGGCCAGCCGGGTGAGAATGTTGCGGGCTTCAGCGTCGCCGATCTGCTCCAGGATCGCCACGGCGCGGCTCGCGCAACTGCTCCGGATCGGGCACAGGGTTGGCCAACGCAGCCAGTAATCGATCGATGCGCCGCGCCTGTTCGAGGGAAAGGTTGCCTCGCTTCGCCTTGCGCAGAGCCTCCCCGACCGATTCGCCGAGCTTTGCCAGTTCCCGCGATGCCTTCTCACGCACCTGGAACTGATCGTTGTCCAGGTCGTCAATCAAGCGGGCGACATCGATGGGTTTAGAGGGCTTGGCCGGCTGGAGGGAAGCGGCGAGGAATGGTAGCGTCTGTTCCGGGACGGCCACGAAGCGCCAGACGGCCTTGTACGCCTCGCCGGGATTGTCCGAACGCAGCGCGTCCCACCAGCGCCGCAGATCGTCGGAGGCGGGTTTGGCGATCGCGGGCAGCGGCCGATTCACGAGTCCGGCCACGTCCCAGATCAGCCCCAAACACTCTGGACATCGCGCCGTCGCCAGCCGGCGGCCATCTCGTGAGAAGCAGATCTCCACACTGGAATCTCTATCGCCCGGCAGCCTCCCTACTGTCTGTCCGGATGGCCAATTGAACAGAACGATATTCCCGTTCCGGCCGCTTGCCGCCAGGATGCGTCCGTCCGGAGCGAAATCGATGGCGTAGCTGCTCGGCAGAGGAAGCAGGATCTCGCGGCGCGTGGCCAACTCCCAGAGCCGCGCCGGGCCACGATAGGCCGCCGTTGCCAGTAGTCGGCCATCCTTCGACAAGGCCAGACTCTGCACCGCGCTGTTGTCCGCTTGGAATGGCTTCCCGTCAGCTCTGCCGGTGTCAACGTCATAAATGTAAACACCATCGGCGGCGGCCAACACTCGGCGCCCGTCGCGCGTGAACAGCACCCTTTTGATGAGGCCGCGCGTGCCCCGGATCTCGCGCAGCCGTTTCCCGGACTCTACGTCCCAGATGCACAGACGCCCTTCATATGTCCCCTGGCGGTTGTAATAGGCGTCTCCAGACGCCAGACGCTTACCATCCGGCGAGAAGGCCACACAAGTGCAGGCTCCCTCATGGCCGGCCAGGGCATGCTGCTCGCGGCCGCTGTGGGTATCCCAAATCCTCACCTGCTTCTCACTGTTCCAGGTATAGTAGCATGCCGCGAGCAGCATGCCGTCCGGGGAATAGGCGACGGCAGTCACGTCGCCTTGGTTCGCGGCTTGGAGCGAGCGCAGCAGCCGGCCGCTTCGCGTATCCCACAACTGCACGATCGAATGATCGCCGGTACTCGCCGCCGTCCAGCCATCGCAAGAGAACGAAAGGGATTTGATCGAGTTGCCGTAGTCCAGCATGGAGTTGATCGGCTTGCCGCTGGCCGTCTCCCACAGATAGACGGCGCCGCGCCGCTGGTGGCGAATACTTTCGAGTCCGGAGCGAAGAAGACGAACTTATTTCTCCCTCGCAGGGTCGTGATTTTGACCCGCTCTCGGCCGCTCGGCAGATCCCACAGCCGCAGCGATCCGTCCAGGTTGCCAGCGACAACTGTCCGCCCATCCGGACTGAAGCACACCGACCAATAGATCTTGCCGGCGTCGCCTTCGAGGCGGCAGATCGTCTTGCCGGTAACGGATTCACATATCGATATCCCGCGCGGCGGTGCCTCGACGGCAAAGAGTTTGCCATCGGTGGAAAATTCCATCGGCAGGCCGGGGTAGTCTTTGTGGCGGGTCGTCTTCACCGACCAGAGCCGTTCTTTCCGCACCGCGTCCCACATATTGACTGCTTGGCCGTCGAACCGCGGCACCAATAACCGCTCGCCCCTCTGGGCGGCGATGTAGAGCGGACCTGCCGGCTGGGGATAGCGGCTCAGCTCCTTGCCCTTCTCAAGGCTCCAGCGCACGATCTCCGCCTCGTTGTGCAGGAGGATGACTTCCCGAGCGTCTGCGGAATAGCCGAGTACGCGGCTCCCCGCTGGCGGCTTGGGAAATGCCGGGTCATCCGCGGCGGTGGCAATCTTCCAAGCGTAAAAGGTCGTGTCTCGATTGTACGAAACAGAGCCGTAGAGCCGTTTGCCATCAGCGGAAAAACGCAGAGGCGCCGGGGGCACCACACGGCCGGCGGGAATCTCACGGAGTTTGTGCCCCGTGGCACGGTCCCAGATAACCACCCTATTCGGGCCGTAGCTCGAAGCGGCGACGAGTTTGCCATCTTCGGAGAACGCCACCGATGCCACCATCCCCGCATGGCGAAAGCGCAGTGTCCCCAGCCGAGCGATCGCGCCCTTGGGCAGCGGGTCGCCGTGAAGGTCAACGCGCGGCTTTTCTGATTCCGATGCTTTCGGCGCCTCTCCGCCCCAACTCGGCGGAGCAAAGACGAGGATGGAAAAGATTGTCCCTGCCCATAAATGGGTGGCAGACATAATGTTTCTCCTTGCATCCTTTGAAAATAATTCCGAAAAGCCACCGAATCTGCTCTCTTAACAACGCCCCTCGTCAGGGTAGTATCGAATTTGTGGACCTGCAACAGCTATTCGCCCTGGCCTTCGATCCCGCCCGTATTCTCGAGGCCCGCGGCATCCCTCCCGACCCTTGGCAGCGAGCGTTGCTCTTGTCCAACGATCGACAAATTTTACTCAATTGTAGTCGCCAAAGTGGCAAAAGCACCGTCGTCAGCGCTCTGGCTCTGCACACGGCGTTATTCACGGCCGGCGCTCGTGTTGCTGTTGTCGCCGTCGCAGCGGCAGAGCGCGGAGATTTTTCGCAAAGTTCTCGATGCCTACAAGTCGCTGTGCAAACCGCTGCCGGCGCGGCAGCAGACACAGCTGCGGCTAGAGTTGGCCAACGGTTCCCGTGTGATCTGCCTGCCCGGACGCGAAGGCACCATCCGTTCGTTTGGCGGCGTCAATCTGCTGGTCCTCGACGAAGCCGCCCGCATTCCCGATGACCTGTACCGCAGCGTGCGGCCCATGCTCGCTGTATCGCAGGGACGGCTCATCGCCCTGAGTACACCGTTCGGCCAACGCGGTTGGTTCTGGCAGGAGTGGGAGAGCGAAGGACCGTGGAAAAAAATCCGCATCACCTGGCGCGATTGCCCGCGCATCACGCCGCGGTTCATCGCCGAGGAAACCCGCGCCATGGGGCTGTCGTGGGTGCAGCAGGAATACGAATGTTTGTTTACCGCTCTTGAAGGTCTGGTTTATCCTGATTTCGAGCAAACGCTCGTGGACGATTGGCCGGAAATCGCCGGTCGGCGCGTCGGCGGCATCGATTTCGGTTGGCGTAATCCGTTCGCGGCGGTGTGGGGCATCCTCGACCGCGATGATGTGTTGTGGATTGCCGGCGAACGCTATCGCCGCGAGACGCCGCTGCACGAACACGCCGCCGCTCTGCGCGAACTCGGCGAAGTGACGTGGTACGCCGATCCCGCCGGACGCACCGAGATTGAGGAACTGCGGGCCAGCGGCCTAGTGGTGCGTCGCGGCGATAACGACATTCGCCCCGGCGTCGCCGCCGTGACGGCGCGGCTGCGCACTGGACGGCTCAAGGTGCGGCGCGACTGCGTGTCCGGAATTGCTGAATGAAGCGCGGCTGTATCGCTATCCCAGCGCTGCTGAGCGCGCTCTGCGCGGCGAGAATCCGGTGGACGACCACAATCACGCCTTGGGCGCTCTGCGTTATCTTATTTCGCGGCTGGATGCTCATTTCATCGCTCGGCTGCGCAAACAGAGCCGCGACCGTCCGGGAGCGGTTGAATCTCCGCTCCCGGACGGTCGCGGCTCGGACATCGATTCCGAACATCTATGGACGAGGTTATGCTGATGCGTTCTTTCCTCGCCAAAACGCTGTTACGGCTGGCGCAATGGGTCCGCCCCAAGAGCATGCCCTATGTGCTGGCCGGCCCGCAGTGGACCGGCACCGGCTACGTCGATAGCTTCCGGCGCACACGGCAACCGACGCCTAACGAAATCTTGGCGGAGTTGAAAAACACTGCTTGGACCTGCGCCAGTATCAACGCCGCCACCTGCGCCAATTATCCCCCGCGCCTGTACGTCATCACCCAACACAACCAGCCGCAAGCGAAGTGCGGGACCAAAGCACTGTCGCCGTGGACCGAGCGCCGCCTGCGTTCTCTGCCGCATGTGTCCACGCGCATCAAGAGCGCCGCCCGCATCGAGGAAGTCACCGAACACCCGCTGCTGTCGCTGCTCCAACACGCCAATCCCATTCACAACGCCTTCGATCTCTGGGAATTAACCACGCTGTATCAAGAGGTTCACGGCAGCGCCTACTGGTATCTCGACCTCGATCCACTGCTCGGCGTGCCGCGTGCCGTGTGGATTCTGCCGTCGCAGAACATGACGCCGCGCCGCGAACCGAACAGCAAGAACATCGTCGATTTCTACCTCTATCGCAATGGCCGGAGCGAAGAACGCTTCGCGCCGGAGCAGATCATCCACTTCGCCTATCCCGATCCGCGCGATCCCTACACCAGCGGATTGTCGCCGCTCCGCGCCTGTTTCGAGCAGGCCGCTCTTACCAGCGACTATGCCGCGTTCAAAAAGGCAAAATTCGAGAACCATGCCGTACCCGACGCCATCATCTCGCCGGATGAAGTGATGGGCGAAGAGGAGCGCGATCGCTTGGAGACGCAATGGAACAATCGTTTTCGCCGCGGCAGCGGTAAAGTAGTCGTGGCAGAATCGTCGCTGAAGGTGTCGCTGCTCCATCAATCGATGGGCGACATCGCCGCCTTGGCCGACATGAAAGCGACCAAAGAGGACATTTGCAATTCGTTCCACATCCCTATCGCTTTTCTGACTTCGCAAACGAATCTGGCGAATTTGCAGGCATCGCAGAGCCAGCACATGAGCCTGGCCATCTCGCCGCGTCTGGAACGCCGCGATGAAAAACTCAACGCCCAACTGATTCCGCTCTACGATCCGACCGGCCGACTTTTTCTCGCCAGCGAAGATCCGGTGCCGGTCGATCAGAACTTGCTGGTGCAGCAACAGATCGCCGATTTGAAATATGGCGTGGTATCGATCAATGAGATCCGCAGCGAACGCGGTTTGCCGCCGGTATCGTGGGGCGACGTACCGTGGCTGCCGCTCCAATGGGAACGCACCGACATGCCGCGCCAATACGAGATGCCGCACAGCGGACGCAATCGGCCGCCCCAACCCGATACGCCTATTGAAGACAATCCGAAACTCGAAACACAGCCTACCGGCGAATGACTGGCCTTTGTAGGGTGGGTCGAGCGCAGCGAGACCCACCGAGGACCGCCGATGCCCCCGGTGGGTCTCGCTGCGCTCGACCCACCCTACAGCGAAATGAACCAGCCGCGAGGAATCCCACCATGCCCGATTTTCTCAAAACCCACTACGGCGCCGTCGAAGGGCCGCTCGGCTTCCCCATGTCCGACCGCGCCGCCCAAACCCTGGATACGCTGCTCAAATCACTGCCGCGCACGCCGGAACACGAATATCGCCATCTCGTCACCTCCAAGGGACCGACCGAGATCAATCCCGGCGAACGCAGCGATGTCAGCTGGATCAGCAGCGAAAGCCCCGATCGCAGCCGTGAAGTCGTCGTCGCCAAGGGCATGAACGATGCGCAGTTTCAGGGCAATCCCATCGTCACGCTCGGCCACGCCTACTATCTGCCGCCGGTCGGCAAATCGCTGTGGCGCAAGCGCGTCAAGGACGGCCCGCGCGTCGGCATCAAGGCCAAAACCGTCTATCCGGCGCGACCGCAGAGTTGGCCGGAACAAGACGCCTGGCCGCCGGATCAAGTGTTCGCGCTCATCCAGGCCGGACTGCTGCAAGGCAAGTCCATCGGTTTTCTCCCTACCAAGGTGCATATTCCCGACCACAAGGAAGTGCAGAAAAACGGCTGGGACGACAACGTCGGCCTGGTCATCGATGAATGGCTGCTGCTCGAATACGCTTGCGTATTCCTGCCGGCCAATCAAGACGCCTTGGTCGAGAGCGTCTCCAAGGGCAGCCTTGCCCTCCGGGATGACGTGCTGCAAGCGTTGGGATTGAACAAGCAGATTTTCGGCGATGGCGATGGCGGCGCTCAGGAGCGCATCATTTCCTTCACCTCGGTGGAGGAGATTCACAAGACCGTTCTCGACCGCATCACCGCCATCGATTTTCAGGCGTTAGCCGAAAAAACGATAAAAGAGACCTGGTATAAATCACTCGGACGAGTGTAGTATACATTTGTACCCACCATCGAAGCCGTCCGGTCGATTCGGCAGAGAACGACGCCAAGCGTTCCGCCGCTCCCACCTGAGATGGACGGATGACCTCGTGATCTTTTCCCTCATCCGTGAACCTCCGAGAGCATTGCCATGTTTGTCGAATTGCTGAAAGATTTTCTCGGCAAAACGGCCGGCGAACGCATCCACCTTGCCGAGCCGGAGGCGCGGCAGCTTATCGCCGCCGGCGTCGCCAAGGCCATCAGCGACGATCCCATCACTCCCTTGGTGACGAAGGCGATGGAGAGCGCCCTATCCGGCTTCACGCGCGGCCTGGACACCGTCGTCAACGAAACGCTGAAACAGTTCGGCCAAGCGCAGAGCCTGGCGCGCAAGCACGCTGTTCCCGCCCTTTTCGGCGCCGGCGGCAACGGCGATCCGCGCAAGAGTTTCGGCGATTGGCTGTTGGCCTGCGCCCGCAACGACGCCCGCTATCTCGAAAAGCACTACGGCTCCAGTTTCGTCGCTTGGCAAACCAAGGCGGCGCTCGGCGAGTCGTCCGGCGTCACCGGCGGCTACACGGTGCCGCCGGAACTGTTCGAGCAACTGATGACCATCGTGGCCGAGACGGCCTTTCTCCGCCCGCGCGCCTTCGTCCTGCCGATGGCGGGAGCGAGTTTGCAGATCCCTTATCTCGACATTACCACCGTGCAGAGTACCGGCGTGTCGCCGTTCTTCGGCGGTCTGCAAATGTACTGGACCGCCGAGGCGCAGACGCGCACCGAGACGGAGCCGCAGTTCAAACAGATGGAACTGAAAGCGTGGGAACTTTCCGGCTACTGCGTGAGTTCCAACGTGCTGCTCCAAGACAGCATCGTCGGTCTGGAAAAATTCCTGATGACGCTGTTCGCCAAGTCGATCGCCTGGTTCGAGGAGTATGCCTTCTTGCAGGGCAACGGCGCCGGCAAACCGCAAGGCATGCTCACGGCCGGCGCGACGCTGACCAAGACGCGCGACTACGCCAATCAGGTGACGTTCAACGACGTGGCGACGATGTGGTCGAAGTTGTTGCCGTCGTCGTGGAGTACGGCCTTGTGGGTGTTTTCGCCGAGCGTGGTGCCGCAATTATTGCAGCTCAAGGACGGAGCCAACCGCGCCATTTTCATCAGCATCGATCAGGGTGCCACCAAATCGCCGGTATGGTCGCTGCTGGGCCGGCCGGCGTTTCCCAGCGAGAAACTGCCGGCGCTGGGAACCAAGGGCGATTTGATGCTCATCGATCCGTCGCTGTACGTCATCGGCGACCGCATGCAAATCGAGATCGCCGCCTCGGAACACGTCAATTTCCTGAAGAATCAGATGACGTGGCGCGTCGTCGAACGCATCGATGGGCAGCCGTGGATTGAAAAACCCATCACGCTGCAAGATGGTGCAACGCAGGTTTCGCCTTTCGTGGCGCTCAATTGATTGGTGAACCGGCAGCGTAAGCTGCCGGGTAGTTCGCTCAACCCGGCGGCTGACGCCGCCGGTTCGCCTTAACTCGAGGAACCATCATGTATACCGAACAACTCACCCAACGCCTGGGCATCGCCGCTCCGGTGTCTCCGCAAACGCTGACGGCGACCACGACCGTCAATTCGGGCAGCGTGGACATGAGCAAGTTCCACCGCGCCTTGTTTCTCTTCGAGAGCGGCGCCTTCGGCGGCACCAGTCCGACGCTGTCGGCGGTGCTGCAAATTCAGGAGATCGCCGACAACGCCACCTGGAGCAATAACGCCGCCATCCCCAGCGCCACCGTGACGGCGGCCAGCAGTCAGGCGACGCAGGAAATTCGCGCCGATCAATTGGGACTTGGCAAGCGCTACGTCCGTCTGCAAGCCGCCTGCACCGTGGGCGGCAGCAGTCCGACCATCCCCGTCGCCGTCGTCGGTTTCGGCGACGAGGCCACCCACAAGCCGGGCAGCGCTCAGAACGATGCCAGCGTAGTCAGTCAGACCGTGGTGAATTAGGAGATGACGCCGGAAGATGGTTAGCGACGCTTCGTAGAAGCGTCGTGGCCTTCCAACGCTTCTACGAAGCGTCGCTAACCATAATGTTTTTTGATGACTCCAACAATCGAGGCATGCCATGGCAGCCAAGGATCTCATCACTCTGAGCCGCGCTTACGCCAACATCCAAGGACAGACCCAGGGCGGCCCGTATGATAATCTCATTTCCACGCTTACCACGGCCTACAGCGATGCCATCGAAAAGTATTGTCGGCGGCGTTTCGCCTCCCATCTTTTTGATGAATTGTATAACGGTTCCGGCGATAAGAGACTGCTTCTCCGCCAGTATCCCATTCAAAGCGTGACCAGTGTTCGCTATGCTCCCGTGACCGTGGCCAAAATCACCAACAGCAATACGGCCTTGAATCAACAGGCCCGCGTGCAGGTGACGGCGACGGGATTGCAATGTTGCGCATGGCCAGCGGCGTTGCCGCGACGGAAACCCTCCTCCTCTGGTCGTCCTATCTCACGCTGTCGAATCTGATGACAGCCGTGACGGCTCTGGGCAACGGTTGGCAGGGACAAATTGTCGGCAACGCCTCGGCTCAGTTTCAGGGCGATTATGGACTGTGGCCTTCCGCGGATCTGTATGTGCCCAATTCGTATGGCGATGCCTTGGAAGGTTCCGGCGTGCAGACCAGTCAGGGCTATATGAATGCGCGCGGCGTCTTCGCCGAACTGAAGATGCACACCTACGAATTGCAGGGCTATCAGTGGGATGCACGCGGCTGGTTGCTGCGCGCCATCCCTTATACCGATCCGGAGTTATTGCACCCGGAGGACTTGATCTGGCCCGTCGGCATCAACAATTTTCGCATCCAATATACGGCGGGCTATTCGACGGTGCCGGAAGCCGTCCAAGAAGCCTGCGCTCGCTGGGTCGCCTATGCCTTCTACCTGGCTCAGCGCGATCCCGCCCTGGTCAGCAGCGTGCCGGCGAGCGGCGCAGTCGAGCGGCTGGCTGCATGCGACGAACGACCAGCCTCCCCCCGATGTCGCGGCCTTGCTGGCGCCCTATCGCCGTCATACCATCGCCGTCAATCAAGGGTGAAATATGACCGCGATCAAGGCCCGTAAATGTTTCGTGCCGCCCAGTCCTTCCGATTGGGTGGCCAAAGTGTTCTTGACCTGCGACAACATGCTCGCCGTCCAATTCAAGCACGGACAGAAGGTCAAGAAAATTCTCGATCGCGGACCCGGCGCGTATCTCGGCTACGGCGGCGCGCCGTCTGTATGTTGCCTGTATCCCGGCACGCAGGGCGAACGAGCGGAAACACTCTACGAATTGGCCCACGTTTGGCCTTTCGCCGGCGAATGGGTTCACGCTTTTTTGTACAAGAAGTTCGGCTATGTTCTTGTCAGTCCGCCGCGGCTTTGCGGCGGCTGCAACACGTCCTGTTCGCTATCGATCAATCCCGCGAACCCGACGAACGGCCAGGCCGTCACCATCTACTGCACCGTAACGAACACGGACGGCAGCCCGACCAAAGGAGCGGTTCCCCAGGGCAGCGTGGCATTTTCCGTCGATGGTACGGAGATGGGTTCCGTTAGCTTGCCCGACAGCAACCCGTACGAGCAGAACGCGGAGACAGTCAACATCGGTTGGACGGCGACTTGCACACCCTCGCCGATACACGCGATCTCAGCCGTTTTCACGCCCGCGGACAGCGAGTTTACCAGCACGAACTGTTCGATGAATGTAACCGTGAGCGGCTGCGGCGTGCCGACCAGTTGTTGCCCCAATGAATTGCCCAGCACCCTACACGCCACCATTAGCAACGTGTCCGGCTGTAGCAGCCTTGCGGGAACCTATCCTTTAACCTGGAATGCCAGTACGGAGCGCTGGGAATACGGTAACAAAAGTTTAATGTATATAGGCTTCTACTGTAATCCAAACATCGATAGTCCATTTTGGTACATAACTATTGATTGCACGGGATCGCCGGACGCTCCCTTGGAAGCCTCATCCGCTGATTGCAATATCATAAACTTTGCGTTTTACAATTATTCCCCCAACACAACTTGCTGTGCCGGCTCCGTCAACATTGCGGTTACCGCCTGAAAGAAACGATCGTATGGTCGAGCATCGTAAATTACCTTGTCTGTGCGACGATCGGACGGACATCCGTTGCGATGACGCGCATTGCGACCTCGCCGCTCCTGGCCGGCCCGGCGAAGCCAATGAGTGCCGTATTTGCTGGCTCCGCCTTCGGCTGGCTGCCCGTCCGCCCGTCCGGCGATCTTTGCCTTGTCTATATCTGGGAGAAGTGAAAAGCCAATTAGGTTGTCCTTGCCCGCTAAAGTGGATTCGCGTCTGCGAAATACACTCGGTTTGCACACTGGAAAAATGTAAGGTCTGCCCCGACTACGAGGAGGGATTATGAATATCAAACCGGCCTCGCGGGAAGCGCCGCCGCTCGTTGAAAATCGCCAACTTATTCCGCAGCCGCTCAAGGGCGAAGTCAAGGTGCAAGTGGTGCTGCCTGACGAGGCGCTGTGCCTGTTGCGCGATCTGCACGACGACCGGCAGCAAGTGGGCATGGCCGCGTCGCTGCTGTTGCTGTTGCTGATCGCCGTCACGGTGAAATATCTGTTTGCCAAGGAGAAACCATGAATCGCCGCTTCCTGCTCGTCCTCTTCCTCGTTGCCGCGCTGTTGGTATGGCACAGCCGCCGTCAGCAACCGGCGCCCGCGCCGATCAAACCGCCGCCGCCGGATAGCAAACCCGCGCCGGTCAAACCGAAACGACCGCGTCCCTGTCCCGGCCCTGGTCCTTGTCCGCTGGGGGGACAAGAGACCGGCGGTCGGCCGGTTGAGGGCGGCAGAATCTCTCCCGATGGCATGGTCGAACTCGTCTGCGATCTGCCGGCCGGCGAGCGAAAAAGGAACATCGCCAGCAAGGGACTGGGCTGCTGTGTTTTTCGCAGTCTCGATTATGCCGCCCGTTGGCAGCAGGTGCCGGAATTGTACGATTTGCCCGAAAAGATGCGCGATGCCGGCATCCCCGGCGGTGGCTATCCCGACAAGGTGGCCACAATTCTACGCCAATTCGGACCCGATGTGTCGTACATTCAGGACACCAGCGGCGACGCGGACATTTTGGAGGCGATCCTCAAAACCGGCCGTCTGCCGTGCGTGACGTACAACGGCCACGATTGTCACTACGCCGGCGGCATCGCTCATATGGTTTGTTTGCCCTATTTTGATCGCCAAACGGGCTGGGCCTGCGTCAGCGATAACAATTTCCCGGAAGAGAATTGCTTTGTGTGGATGAGTCCCGATGAATTCCTCAAGCGCTGGCCACGCGGCGGCGGTTGGGTCGTTTGTTTGCTGAAAAGTCCGCCGCCGCCGGCTCCTCACAATTAAGGTGCGCCATGCTTCGATTCCTGCTCGCCGCGTTCCTCGCCTGGATTGTTTTGCCGGCGCCGCTGTTGGCCGGCTACGAATGGCGGTCCTTCACCGACGACGACGACCAAATTGCCCTATGGCGAGATGGCCGTCAAGTCGGCAACTACCGCATCTCCACTCACGAGTATTTTCCTCGGCTCGCCGACGGCGTTTGGGGCGAGCGCTGTGCGCCGCCGTATCCGCCGCCGCTCGCCGGCGGCGATCCCGCCACCGTTGAGGCGGACGGCACTCTCAATTTCGGTCTCGACCTGACTCGCATGCCCGTGGCAGGCAAACATCTCCTCAACGGCAGAGAGGTCAGCAAGGAAGAATTGCTGCAAGCCATCGGCGAGCCGCAGCTGACCGATGACAGCAAATGGCCGTGCCTCACCGTCATTGGCTCCGAAGCGGAACGCAAAAAGGTGTTGGGCGATCTGCAAAGTTCTCCCGTGCTGGCGCCCTGGAAGAATCGCATTAAGGTGCAGGACTATGCGCCGGAGCATTGGGCCGTCGCGCAAGCCGGATTCCTCACGACCGGCCATCCGACCATTTACTGTCAGACGGCCGACGGCAAAGTGCTGCATCGACAAGACGAGTATCGCGGGCCGGAAGCGCTGGCCGAAGTGCTGCGCAAGGCCGATCCGGCGTACCAGCCCGACAAAGATCCCGACCTGAACAAACCGCTGTCCGACGTGCCGCCGTGGCTGTGGATCGGCGGCGGCGTCCTGGTGTTCCTTCTGTTGAAAGGCGACGACAAATGAACGTGGAATCTCTGCTGATTTATGGACTGGCGGCGGCCGGCGGTTGGCTGCTGCGCCACCTGGGCATCGGCGCCGGCGTCAAGGTGCCGGGCGTGTCTGCGGCGGCGCCGGCGGCATCGACCGGCCGCCTTCCGCTCATGGCCACCCTCAAGGCCGACATCGATCAGATCGTCAAGTCGGCCGTCGAGGCGGCCGTCAAACAGGCCATCGACGACATCAAAGGCGCCGCCGTGCCGCCGGCACCGAGGCAAACGTCATGAATCCCGTCCGCAATCGCATCAAGGCTCATGTGCGCGTGCGCGCCGGCGATTTGCTGCCGCACGAGCTGAATCCGCGCTTGCACAGCGCGGCGCAGCGGGCCGCGCTGGCCGCACTCTACGCCGAGATCGGCTTCGCACGCTCGCTGCTCGCCTACGAACTGCCCGATGGACGTTTGAAACTCATCGACGGTCATTTGCGTCAGAATGTCGCGCCGGACATGGAAGTCGATGTCGAGGTGCTGGATGTCAGCGACGCCGAGGCCCGCGCTCTGCTGTTGTCGCTCGACCCCTTGGCGCAGCTGGCCGACTACGATCGGGATACACTCGATCGTCTACGGGCCGTCACCAGCACGACATCGGATGCGGTCGCCAATCTGTGGGCGTCGGTCGGCCGCGCTAACGCCGAGGTCGAAGAAGCGCTGGCCGCCGCGCGCACTCCGCGCGACAAGGCGAAAGACATCCCGGAACAGTTTCTCATTCTCGTCGAGTGCGCGGACGAAGCGACGCAGATCGAGTTGCTTCAGCGCTTTCAGGACGAAGGACTGAAGTGCAAAGCGCTGGTGTCGTAATTGTTGTCCCCGCGGCAAGCCCGGAGCGCCAGCGACGGGTTTGCACAAACCCGTCGCTGGCGCTCCGGGCTTGTAAAGAGTAATCGAACCTATGCACGCCACCATCACCGTCGAAACGCCCATCGCTGAAACCGCGCGCATTGCCCAGCTCCGCGGTATGTTTGACCTCACTGCCGAGAAAACCTCGCGCTTGCAGTGGACCGTGTCGCTGCCCCTGGCTGAACGCCCGTGGAACATTGGTCTCATCACGGGACCATCCGGCTGCGGCAAAAGCACCATCGCCCGCCATTTCTGGCCGAACCACTTACATCGTGATTTCATTTGGCCGATGGACACCGCGCTATTGGACGGCTTCCCGGCTCCCCTGTCGATCAAAGACATAACGGCTCTGTTATCGGCAGTTGGTTTTTCGTCGCCGCCGGCGTGGCTGCGGCCGTTTCACGTCCTCTCCACCGGCCAGCAGTTCCGCGTCACGCTCGCCCGTCTGCTCGCCGAAGCGCCGGCGTTGGCCGTCATGGACGAATACAGCAGCGTCGTCGATCGCACGGTCGCTCAAATCGGCTCGGCGGCGCTGGGCAAAGTCGTCCGTCAGCGCGGCCAGCGTTTCATCGCCGTGACGTGCCATGACGACGTGGAAGCGTGGCTGAATCCGGATTGGGTGTATCGTCCCGCCGAGAACGCCTTCGCCTGGAGGTGCCTTCAGCGACGACCGCCGCTCTCGCTCGCCGTCGTTCGTTGCCAGGCATCGGCGTGGCGGCTTTTTTCTCCGCATCACTATTTGAGTTCGTGCGCTCAATCCCAGCGCCGTTTGTTTTCTCGCCGCTTGGGACGAGCAGCCGGTCGCCTTCAGTGCTTGGCTGCCGTTCGTCGGCGCGGGTCCGCCGGCGCGGCGCGAGCATCGCACTGTCACGCTGCCGGATTTTCAGGGCGCCGGCATCGGTAACGCCCTGTCGGCGCTCATCGCCTCGATGTGGAAAGCGCTCGGCTATCGCGCCCTTTCGACGACGACGCATCCGGCCATGATGCGCGCACGGCACAAGTCGCCGCATTGGCGAATGCGGCGGCCGCCGTCGCTGGCCGTCGGTGTCGAGCGGCGTCTGAAAAAACTCCAGCACGCCGCCACCCGCCTCACCGCCGGTTTCGAGTACGTCGGTCCCGCTCTGCCGCACCGCTTGGCGCGGTTGCTGCTCGCCTCGTGAGTTGCATCGCATGGCTCGCCCGCGCTATCGTTTGACGCTGGCTCTCCAAGAGAAGATCGTCGCCTTTATCCGCGCCGGCGGCTTTGCCCACGTCGCGGCGGAGGCGGCCGGTCTGCCGCGCGAGGTGTTCGCGCGCTGGCTGGCGCGCGGCGAAGGCGACGGCGCGCCGGTCAACTATCGCGCTTTCGCGCGGGCCATCCGCGAGGCCGAGGCGCAAGCGCGGCTGAAAGCGGAGTTGAACGTCCGCGAAGACAAGCCGCTCGACTGGCTCAAGGCCGGACCCGGCAAAGCCAGCGCCGACAATCCCGGTTGGAGCAACACCAGCAAAGCCGCCGCTACCGATACGGACAAGGCCGATCCGCGCAGGTGCGTAGCGAAGTGATGCATCTATTCGGCCGCTGTGTCGAGCAGCTTGCCGCTTATCCCGATGCCCGCGCCGCCCTGTCCGCCTGGCTTGCCGCGCTGCCGAGCGCCGGCGAAAAATAATGGAAAAATGGCACTTTTTGGCACGAATTGACGTATCAACAAGCTCTTGATTGTCCGTGATGAGCGGCGAAGAATAACAGTATCCCAGTCTCGATGTCCTTTCGGATTCACGCTCACCAGTCGCGGGAGATGCCATGCACCTCGAAGCCATGCCCATGCAGTTCGTCGCCCTCACCGATGGCGTACTCCACGGCGAGGAACACGTTCTTCTCTTTCTCGAAAACGACGGTTTGCGTCGGCCGTGCGGCTTCGCGCTGACCCTCGCCGACGCCGCCGCCCTGCTGATCGCCCTGCGCAACATCATCCCCGAAGCACGCCAGATCCAAAACCGTATCCACGAACAGAACTGACCTCACCCTCGAGCTTACCGCCCCATGATGCCGTTAGCCGATCCGCTCTGCGTCCATTGCGAACAGCGTCCGTCCGCGTCGGCGCTCGATCTCTGCGCCGTCTGCCACGCCGTCAAAAGCATCCGCGTGCTGTACCTGCGTCGTCGTGGTTGGACGCCGCAATGGGAACTGCACCTACGCCGCCTCGCCGCTCGCGCCAAGCTGCGCCTGCCGCTTTTTTCGGACAAATCCTCTCCCAATTGATTCTTTTTCTTGGAGTCCACGCCATGCGCCATTCGTATCCCTGCCACGCTTCTCCCGACGCCCTCGTCTCCGACTGCGCCGCGCCGGAAAGGAACGGCGAACGGTATCGCGTCGATTCGCTGGACCTTCTTGGCACGGCGTATTGTCCTTGTTGCCGCGTTCCGCTGGTGGCGCGCATGGGACGTAAGGGGCCGTACTTTCATTGTCGCTGTTGTCAGGCGTTTTCCGAGCCGCGACCGTAAGGGAGCGGGGGGCTTCTACCCGGCAGCTAACGCAGCCGGTTCGCCTTCTTTGGCGAACCGGCTGCGTTAGCTGCCGGGTCTTTGGCGAACCGGCTGCGTTAGCTGCCGGGTCTTTGGCGAACCGGCTGCGTTAGCTGCCGGGTCTTTGGCGAACCGGCTGCGTTAGCTGCCGGGTCTTTGGCGAACCGGCTGCGTTAGCTGCCGGGTCTTTGGCGAACCGGCTGCGTTAGCTGCCGGGTCTTTGGCGAACCGGCTGCGTTAGCTGCCGGGTAGGTGAACTTAACCCGGAGCCGGCAGCGACACCGTCGCCGTGGTGCCTTGACCCGGTAGGCTGGAGAGAGAGATTTCTCCACCGTAGGAGTGGACAATGGTGCGGCAAATACATAATCCCAGACCGTTGCCGCCGATGGCTTGATCTCGCTGACGCGATTTGTCGGCACGAAAAAAGCGCTCGAAGACCTTGGGCAGATCTTCGGGCGGAATGCCCACTCCCGAATCGCGGACGCGCAACTGCACCCGCGGCGAACCCGGCGGAGCATCCAATTCCACCTGGACACTCCCTCCCGCCGGCGTGAATTTGAGGGCGTTATCGATCAAATTGTGGATAACTTCGCGCAGATGCACGCGATTGCCGCGAACGAGGACAGCTGGCCCCGTTTCGCGCGCAAGATTACGCCGCGCTGCTCGGCAATGCCCTGGAACATGTCCACCGCCCGCTTCACCAGTTCATCGAGGCGTACTTCGCCGTCGGCTTGCAGCAGGCCGGCATCGCCCTCGGCGAGCAATAGCAAGTGATTGATGAGTGTGCCCAGACTGGTGCATTCCTCGATGAGATCGGTGAGCAACTCCCGATATTCCGCCGAATTGCGGTCGCGCTCCAAGGTCACTTCCAGCGCGGTGCGCATGGCGGTCAACGGCGAACGCAATTCATGGGCGGCGTCGGCGACGAAGCTGCGCTGCTGCTCCAGATGGGCCGCCAAACGATCGAGCATGCCGTTGATCGTCGCCGACAGCTTATCCAACTCGTCGTCGCTGCCGCGCAGCGGCAGACGTTCGCTGAGATTGTCCGGATGCAGACGGGCGGTGGTTTCCAAGATGGTCGCCAACGGCCGCGTCGCTCGGCCCGCCAGCCAATAACCACTCAACGGCGCCGCCACCACGATGAGGCCGAACGCCGTCAGCATCATTTCCGTCAGACGCCAAATGTCTTCATCGACCTGATCGCGCTGCACGCCGACGCGCACGATCAAGCTCGGCGCCTTCCCGCCCGCCGCAATGGGGCGTACCAAAAGCCGATAATTCCGCCAATTGAAAGATCCCGATCGGACCGCTTGACTTTTGGGTACATTCAAGTCCGGAGCGCCCTCGCTGGACCATTCCAGTTCCCCGCCGGTCGAGTAGATGCGCACGAACCAGCCTCGGTCCTGGTGGCTGACGACCATGGGGCGGAGTCTTGCCTTAAGCTGATCCCCATCTTGCCAGTAGCCATAGATGTTCAGTTTCACCTCATTGACATCTACGGTCAACTGTCCATCGAGTTCGCTCAGCAGCGTCCAGCGCAGCCCCTCGCGCACACCCCACAGGGCGGCGCCGACCAACACCAGAATGGCGATGGTGTTCCAGAAGGTCAGTTGAAAACGCAGCGTCCGCGGCAGATGTTTAAGTAGCCCGAAGCGCATAGCCGCGACCTCGTATCGTCTGAATGAGCGACGAATCGCCTTCGCGGTCGAGCTTCTTGCGGATGCGGTTGATGTGAACCTCGATCACGTTGGTAGTGCCGATCCAATCGCTGTCCCATAGATGCTCGCACAGCATCTTGCGCGTCACGACCTGGCCGGCATGACGCATGAGCAATTCGAGGATGCCGAACTCGGTCGGCGTCAGATCGATCTCCTCGTCGCCCTTTTGCACGCGCCGCGTGGTCAAATCGAGGCGAAGGTCGCCGACCGTCACGACCACGGCGGGCCGATCGACGGTTCGCCGGCACACCGCCTCCAAGCGCGCCATCAATTCCGGGAAGGCGAACGGTTTGACGACGTAATCGTCGGCGCCGGCCTTGAGTCCGCTGACGCGCTCGTCCACGGCGCCCAGGGCGGTCAACACCAGAATCGGCGTCCGCACGCCGCCGGCGCGAATCCGCCGCAGCACTTCCAGACCCGCCATGCCCGGCAACAGCAGATCGAGAATGATGGCCTCGAAGCGCTGACTGAGGCTCTGCTCCAGTCCGTGCTTGCCGTCCTTGACCCAAACGCAATTGTGCCCCGCCTCCGACAAGCCCTTGGACAGCGACTTGCCGATAATGGGATCGTCTTCCACCACCAGAATGTTCATCGCTCCCTCCCGTCGAGCGGGGGGAACTTTCGGAGAGTTGCTGTTCGGGGCGGCGCGATCAGATGACGAACGAGAGTTCATGGTCGAGTCGTGCGTTGGATGATGGGGCGATGTCTCTCTCATTGATTCTAGCAAAAGAGAATGGTCGCGGTCAAAAGAATCCTCGCGGGGCGGTGTACCTGACACGGCGAACCGGCAGCGTAAGCTGCCGGGTTATCTGCCACAACCCGGCAGCTTACGCTGCCGGTTCGCCGAACTGCCCGATAGGCCAAAATCAGCGCCCGTACTTCGCCAAGGCATCGCGGTTCAACTCGATTCCCAGCCCCGGCTTTTCGGGAACGGTCAGATAGCCCTCGGCATCCGGTCGAAACGGCTCGGCGACCAAGTCATCGAGATAAGGCGACGGCGTCAGGTATTCGACATAGCGCGCCACGGGCATGGCGGCGGACAGATGCAGGTCGGCGGCCAACCCGATAGCGGTGTTCCAGCCGTGCGGCACCCATTGAATGTTGTGTTCGTAGGCCATCCAGGCGATGCGCCATGCCTCGGTCAAACCGCCGCATTTGGTGCAATCGGGCTGAATGATGTCCACCGCCTGCCGTTCGAGAAACGGTCGAAAACTCTGCCGCCGTGTCAGCACTTCGCCGGTGGCGATGGGGACCGGCGAATGGCGGCGCAGTTCGATGAAGCCTTCCAGATCGTCCGGCGGCAGCGCCTCCTCGAACCACACGATGTCGTAGTCGGCGAGCATTTTCGCCGTTTGCAGCGCCCATTTGTAGCCGTGCGGCCAAAACTGCTCGCTACCGCCGGCATCGACCATCAACTCGACATCCGGCCCAACCGTGTCGCGCGCCGTGCGGATCAGCAATTCGTCGCTGCGGCGATCGCGGCGGCCGAACGGACGCCAACCCAGCTTGATCGCGCGGAAACCGCGCGACACGGTTTGCCGCAGTGTGTCGCGCAGACGTTCCGGCTCATCGAAGAGGATCGAGCCATACGGTTTGATGCGGCGGCGATAACAACCGCCGAGCAGACGGCTGACGGGTTGCCCGCAAACCTTGCCCATGAGATCCCACAGCGCGATGTCCAAACCGCTGATGGCGTGTTCGACGGCGCCGCCGCGACCCTGCCAAAACATCGCTTGCCGCAGTTTCTCGCTGACGTGCGCGGCTCGTCGGCGCGTTCGCCGAACCAGTGCGGCCGCAGCAGATCGACGGCGGCGGCAACCAGACTCTTACTCGTCATGGCGCTGCCGACACCGATCAGCCCCTCATCGGTACGCACTTCGAGAATGGTATTGAGATCTTCTTCCGGCTTATTGCCCTGCGGCCAGCCGCCGTCCACTGTGCCGCCCGTTAGACCCGTAACACGGACATCGACGATCTTCATGGATGTTTTATCCTCCGTGTGGCGAAAGACCTCGTTTAGCCGCGAGCCGTAGGCGAGCGCGGTTGGCTCTCCACCCGGCAGCTAACGCAGCCGGTTCGCCGGGGCTGGCGAACCGGCTGCGTTAGCTGCCGGGTTGGGTATGTCACGACGCATTGCCGATGTACGGCGCATTGCTATCGGTCGGAAAGCCGAGCTTATTTTTCTGCATATAGCCGGCGGCATCGGCCGGCCAACTGGCATCCCACGGCGAATAGTTGTGATTGATTGTCTCGATGTGTCCATCGAGAAAGGCCATGTTGGCGACGGTAGTATGCCGAAAATGCGTCAGCGCCTGATACAGCCCCCACGGCCCATTGGGCGTCAGCGGCACCGGGCCGGCGATGGCGTCCGATTCCTGCATGGTACACGGACCGCCGGAGCAGACCAACAACGCCGAATCGCAGAACAGATACGTCGAACTGCTCGCTTGGATCTGCACGAGGCCGCGATTGCCGATGGCCTTGTTGTAGCCGTAGCCGCCGGTGCCGGAGGAATACTGAAAGAAGCCCGGCGGCGCATTCAGACTGGGACAGGTCGTCACCTTGCTGTTGTTCTCGTAATAGGGAGTGAGCAACCCTTGCGCCGGATCGAAGGTCGTCGCCCAGGTGTTGGGATCGGTGGCGGCCAGACCGAACCACCATTTGGTGGCGTAATTCGGACCTCCGAGGTAGACATAATCGGGCGGCAGCACTTGTAGAGCGGATTCGTAATTGTGGACGGCGAGGGTCAGCTGCTTGAGATTATTGGCGCACTGCGTTCGCGCGGCGGCTTCGCGCACCTTTTGCACGGCCGGCAGCAGTAGGCCAATCAGCACGGCGAGAATGGCGATCACCACCAGCAATTCGAGGAGCGTGAAAGCGGACGGGCGGCGGACGGACGGGGAGGGAAGCACGGAAACAGTCCTTTCTGCCGGCACGGGCAAAGGAGACTGCTTCGGCGGAGCATGGGGCAAGGATTCGGCGCGACGGCGGAGGAGCCTGCCCGGATGCTTGAGGCCGAAGCATCGGAACAAAACCCTCGGCAGGCAGGTCTTCTGGCTTACGGCTGGCGTAGGTCAGGCTTTCCAGCCTGACGGTCAGGACCATCAGGCTGGAAAGCCTGACGGTCAGGACCATCAGGCTGGAAAGCCTGACGGTCCTGACCGTCAGGCTGGAAAGCCTGACCTACGCGCGGTCGCGAACAGCCTTCCCGCGTCATTTCGCAGTGGCTTGTCTTGTTCGCGGACCTGGCCGATCACAGCGGCGGCCCCGCAACGGCTTCGCACCGTTTTCCCTATTGTCTCCTCTCCGCGTGCGGAAAGAGAGAACCTGTCGAGACAGAGAGGAAACCTACGTTCGCGGTGCCGCATCGTCCACTCTTTTTTTTCTAGCGAGCGGCCAGTTGCCGCAGCGCCTGGGCTTTTTCCTGCAAACGCCCGCGCAGCTCCGCATCGCCGACCTCGCCGTGCAATTGCTCGTACTCGTTGGCCGCGAATTGCAGAGCCGAGCGATGAGCGTTGCCGCTCGATCCCGGCGCGAGGTAGCGGAAGACAACCGACTCGCGCGGCGGCACGAAGCCCTCAAAGGCGTATTTGTTCTGGAGGCGCGCCGGCGACGTTTTCCACGTCGAAACGAGATCGTCGATGGCTTGCTCGCGTTCGGCCGGCGACGGCGCCGGCGTCCATTGCATCGGTCCCTCTTTGCGCCACGATTCCAGTTCGAGCGTCTGATAACCGCGCCGATACAGCCGTACCATTATGGTGTGATGCGTCGAACTATCGAGGATGACGGCGACGCAATTGAACAGCCAACCGTAATCGACGGCGACTTTCACCTGCGGATCGAAACTGCCGTCGCGGTGCAGCGGCAGCGGCGTCAGGACATAGCGATCGTGTTCGGTGATTTCCAGGCAGTTGTCGTCATCGACGACATCGACGCGGAAGGCCCGCACGTCGCCGCGGGCCGCGCCGACGGTGGCCGGGCGAATGTAGGAAACCGTGGGAAAGACGTAGCCGAGGGGCATGCAGCCGGCCAACAGCAGACCGAGCAGCCCCACGACTCGCCATGCCGTCCGAGCGGACGGAGGACAGAGACGCATGATCCCCTCCCTGGCATATTGGCGCGTCGATTGGTATGCGCGGGTCTATAGCGAGAGAGGCGGGTCAATGCAAGAGGAGCTTTGCAGGACGGTCGGCGAACCGGCAGCGTTAGCTGCCGGGTTGCAGGACGGTCGGCGAACCGGCAGCGTTAGCTGCCGGGTGGGCCAAAATAGTGCCGGAGACAGGACTTGAACCTGCACGACCCGAAGGCCACCAGGCCCTCAACCTGGCGCGTCTGCCAATTCCGCCACTCCGGCGCGGAAGATACAATCATACCATAGGAAAGACAGCCGCCGAAAATCAAGTCCCCGCGCAAATCCTGTTGCTGTTTGGGGAACCTTGGCGTCCGTCACCGCGTCCAATGAGTGTAACCTTCCGTGGCGACGCACCAGGCGAGCTTCCTTGACATTGCAAAAACTCGGCGGTTTTGGAAGCGTAAATAATGAGCATTCCTTAACTTAGGCTTCCGCTCCGCTCCACGCACCCATACCTGACCAGGGGGGAATTTTCATGTCCGCGGCTATGAATCGCCGGCACTTCCTCAAGCACGTGGCGACGGCTTCAGCGTTGGCCGTGCCGGGAATGCAATTTTTGCAGGGGCTGCAAGCGGCGGCGCCCAAGCTCAAAAAAGACAACAAAAGCCTAATTATTCTGTGGATGGGCGGCGGACCCAGCCATATGGATCTTTGGGATCTCAAGCCCGGCGAGCAGACCGGCGGCGAATTCAAACCCATCCGCACGGCCGCTTCCGGAGTACAGATCAGCGAACTGTTGCCGACCGTCGCCGGCCAATTCAAACATCTCTCCGTCGTCCGCTCTCTAGTTACCAACGAAGGCAGTCACGAACGCGGCACGGTGTTGATGAACACCGGGCGAGCGCCCAGCCCCATCGTGCAGTATCCGGCTCTCGGCGCCACGATGTCCTCGCTGTTGACCGCCAAGGAATTGCCGTTGCCCGGCTTCATTGGCGTCGGCGGCACGGCGCAGCGCATCGGTCCCGGCTTCCTCGGCATGATGTACGCGCCCTTCACGGTGCAGAACGCCGGCCAGCCGCCGCAAAACATCAAGGCGCCGGACTGGGCAACGAAATCGAAACCAACGAACGCTTGCGCCGCCGTCAACGGCTGTTCTACACGGTGGAGGATCATTTCACGCAGGGCGGCTTCCCGCATCTGCGAACCACGGCCGAGCGCGAGGCGTCCGGCAGCGCCGCTCAGGCCCATGCGGCCATCTACAAGAAAGCCTTCGATCTGACCATTTCGCCGCTCCGCACCGTCTTCGAGGTCAAAAACGAGCCGGCCAAGGTCATCGATGCTTACGGCGGACAGCGCAATGGCTTCGGCATGGGCTGCCTGTTGGCTCGCCGCCTCATCGAACAGGGCGTCACCTGCGTCGAGATCGATCTGGGCAACTGGGACAACCACAACAACATTTTCAACACCCTCAAAACCGGCAACGGTCCGCGCTTGGACAAGGGCATGGGCGCCTTGGTTCAAGATTTGGTTGATCGCGGCATGTGGAAAAACACCGTGGTTTTGTGGATGGGCGAGTTCGGCCGCACGCCGCGCATCAATCAGAACGCCGGCCGCGATCACTGGGCGCGTTGCTGGTCGGTCGTGCTAGGCGGCGGCGCCCTTCGCGGCGGTCAGGTCTTCGGCGCCACCACCAAGGACGGCATGGACGTGCAAGGCAGCGATCGTGCCAGCATTGGCGATGTCTTCGCCACTGTCTTCAAGGGTTTGGGCGTCGATCCCGCCACCAAGGTCCGCGACAACCTCGGCCGGCCGCTGGAGATCGCCGACGGCAAACCGCTCAAGGGACTCGTCTAAACGATCCCCACAACAAAGAGCCTTTAACCACAGAGACACAGAGACACAGAGAAGACAAGAATAAACAATTCTTGTCTTCTCTGTGTCTCTGTGTCTCTGTGGTTAAAGGCTCTGTAATTTGACTCCCGCGCATTTTCGTTCTACTACTTGAAAGTCTCCTTCTCCGCGTCCAACGAATGTTGATGGTGTTTCCTTTTCCCGTTACAGGAGCGCTCAAGTGTCAAAGCTGTCTTCGCGGCAACGCCGCCCCGGTTTCACGCTGATTGAATTGTTGGTGGTCGTCGCCATCATTGCCATCCTGATTGGCTTGCTGTTGCCGGCGGTGCAAAAGGTCCGTCAGGCCGCCGCCCGCTCGCAGTGCCAGAACAATCTCAAGCAACTCGGCCTGGCCACCCAGAACGCCAACGACATCAACGGCTCTCTGCCGCCGCTGATGGGCGTTTACCCGGCCTACTCGGCGAACGGTCTGTATGCCGGTCCGCACGTTTTTCTGCTGCCGTTTCTGGAGCAGCAAAACGTCTATGATGGCATGCTCGCCTTGGCCTAGCACCCGGCGGCAACCTTGCCACGGCCGCCTGGAATTTTCAATACAACAGCACGTCTAATAGTGGCACCGTCAAGATCAAGACCCTCGGCTGCCCAGCCGATTCGAGCATCAACGACAACCCCGTCTCCAACCTTTTCACGTCTTATAGCGACAACGCTCTCGTGTTCGGCCAGACCCAGTTGCGCCTACTGCCGCACCGGGCGTCGTGTCGCCGACCTCCTTCGTCAAGTCGAGCCAAGGCGTGAACCGTTTTCCGGCCTCTATCACCGATGGTTCCTCGAACACCATCTTCTGGATCGAGAAAATGGGCAACTGCAACGGTAGCACCACGCTGGGAAGCAACACGCCGGGCGGCAGCTGGTGGGCAACGACGACAGTGACGGATCCGACCGGCAAAAAGGCGAACAGCAATCCTTGGTTGCCGGCGACCAGTTATTCCGTGTATCCGCCCAACGTCACCTTCCAGGTCGGTGCCAACACCAACACCTGCGATTACGCGCTTCCCTCGACCGGCCACAGCGGCGCCATTGTGGCGGGACTGGGCGATGGCAGCGTGAGGTTGATCACCCCAGCCATGAGCAACTACACTTTTAACCTCGCCCTCATCCCCAATGACGGTCTGGTCCTGGGGCTGGACTGGTAACAGTCAGTGAGGGGGCGGACAAAATGTTGCCAGCCCACAGCGCCAGCCAGGGAGCTTCCTTCCCTGGCTGGCGCTGTGGGCTGGCAACATTTTGTCCGCTTTCCTTACGAAAACGACAGAAAATATTGCGCTGTGAACATTTGCAAATGTGCGAATTTACCCCATACCGGGGCATCTTGCTACAGAGACTTTTTTTGTCTGTAATATCTTTCTCATCCCAGGCGGGTCGTAATTCGGCTCGCATTTCAGCCGCAAGTCTTCCAGAGCAAAGCGGTTATTGACGAAGAAGTGTTGGAACCAGTCAAAAAAAATGCCTAAGCCGCTTTAGGCATGCCGCTTGCTCTCTATCAAAATGCCTAAAAGTGCCGTGAAGGAGTTATCGCTTTCCCGCCCTTCCGCCGCCGCCCGCCCTCCTGCGGCCGTCGTTGAGTCCGCCCTTTCCTCCGTGGCAGCAGCGTTCCCGGTGAGATGACCCCTCCTACCCGGCGGAACAGGCTGCGCCCACGCATGCGATTACTTCCTCTTCGTCTCACGCCTACCAGCCGGCTGACGCCGGCCGTTCGCCATCCTCGATTTTCACAGGAGCAATTCGGTGTCCCAACAGTCTTCGAGACAATGCCGCCGCGGTTTCACGCTGATTGAACTGTTAGTGGTGATCGCCATTATCGCCATTTTGATTGGACTGCTGTTGCCGGCCGTGCAGAAGGTGCGCGAAGCCGCCAACCGTTCGCAGTGCAGCAACAACCTCAAACAGATGGGGCTGGCGATCCAGAACTGTAGCGACACCTATCAGTCGCAAATGCCCCCGCTGCTGGGTTACTACCCTGGCAACTACTCCTCCACGTCGTCGGGATCGCAACTGTTCGGCCCTCCCCACATCTTCATCTTGCCCTTCATCGAACAGCAAAACATCTATAACCTCATGATGACAGAAATCGGCAGCGTTGGTCAGGTGCAGGCCGCCTGGACCTACGCGAACAACATTAAAACCCCCATCAAGACGTTCGTCTGTCCCTCCGATCCGACTATTTCGCAGAGCGCGAATCCCCTCAACGCCTCCTACGCCGCCAACGGTTTGCTGTTCGGCGGCTCGGCCGCGTCGATGACTAGCCCGGGTACTTTTGGTACGCTTGCTCCCACGATAACCTTCAACCTCTCCGCCGGCGTGGCGGGCGGCGCCCGCTTCCCAGCCTCCCTCTCGGATGGCACCATGAATACCATCGTTTGGATCGAAAAACTCGGCCAGTGCGGCAGTAGCGCCACGACGACTACTAGCTCGACAGTGTGGCCGGCTTATATGGTGGGGACCAACTTTCCGACCGTCGGCGTGGTTAGCCCAACCTACTCGCCGCCCAACGCCTATTATCAAATCACCGCCAACCAGAACACGTGCGCCACTTTCGCCAATGCCTCGACCGGCCACACCGGCGCCATTCTGGCCGGAATGGGCGATGGCAGCGTGAAAATGATCGCCCAAGGTACGAGCCAATACACCTACAACCTCATGCTGATTCCCAATGACGGCTACCCGATGTCGTCCGATTTCTAGTTCTGAGCGGGGGCGTCAGCCCCCCGAGAGACGCCCGCCTCGGGGGGCTGACGCCCCCCGCTCAGGAGGGTTGGACAACTTGTGCCGATCGTATCGAATCGCGCCGGCGTCGCGCCGGCGCGGCCTCTTTACCCATCTTTTGCAAACCGTAAAATCATTCCCCTCTTGCCGCTAGCGCCTTCGCGCGTTACTCTCCTAATCATCCGACTCGTTTCACAATCGCGACGTAGGCATCGTTAACCGCGGATTTGGATTGAGCGTGAACTGGAACGCCGTGCAAGGATGGTTTGCGGGAGGTTCGCTGGTCCGGCGGGCGGCGGAGGCGCTGTTGTGCGCCTCCGCTCGTCGCCATTTGGCTCGGCTCGATCGGCTTGCGCCGCTGCGCTGCCAAACGCGCATCCTGCTCGGTCTTGTCCATCAGGCTCAGACGACGCGCTTTGGCCGCGATCACGATTTCCGCCGTATCCGCACGGTTGCCGACTACCGCCGTCTCGTGCCGCTCCGCAGCCGCGCCGAATTGTGGCGCGACTATTGGCAGCCGGTCTATCCGCACTTGGCCGGAGCGACCTGGCCCGGACGAGGACAAAAGGACAAGGAGAAAGAAGCTTCGGACTCTCTCTCCCTGTCTGGACTTCAGGCCGCGCATCGCTCCGCTCTACGCACCGCGCTGGCGCTGGCCGCTCACGTTCGACCGCGTCCGCGCCTACTGTCCGGCTCTTGGCTCTTTGTCAGCGACGAAGGGCCGTCCAGACGCACGCACCCTGCTCTCCTGGCCGAGCGGTTGCCCGCTCTTCTTCGTCCCTACACGGACTTGACTACCGAGATTCGCGCCGAGCAATTGGCGCCGCTGCCGGTGAGCGGCCTGATTGGTCCCGCCGAGCGACTGCTGCCGCTCGTGGAAACGATCAAGCAGCAACGCGGCAAACGCTGGCGTGCGCGACGTTTGGCCGAATCTATCGGCCATTCTGTACACGCGGCGTCCGCCGGGGTCGCCGACCGCCGCCCTCCGCGCCGAGGCGGGAGAGGATGTGCTGCTGTTGGAGATGACCGGACGCGCCGAGGGACCGATCGCCGTGGACGATCCGCGCCACGGCTGTTCACGGCTGTTGTTCGATCACGGCGTTTACTTCGAGTTTGTGCCGCTGGATCGGGCCGACGAGCCGCGCTGTCCGCGCTACGGCATCGACGAAATCGAACTCGACGTGCCCTACGAATTGGCGGCAACCTCGCCGGCCGGGCTGTGGGCCTGCCGCCTGGGACGCACCGTTTGTGTGCAGCGCCGCGATCCGCCGCTGTTGCGCTTCGTGGAAACGGCCATTCAGCAACCGGCCGAGATCGGCGTCCCACGCCGAGCGCGGCGAACCGATCTGGTGCTGTCTACTCCTCCGCTGCCGGCACCCCATCCACAAAGCGCCGACAGTCCGGCAGCGCCGCCAGAAAACTCTTTCCATAGCCCTTGGTCAGTACACGCGGATCGAGAATGACCACCATTCCCGTATCGGTGCAGCTGCGAATCAGCCGGCCAAATCCCTGTTTCAATTTGATGACCGCCTGCGGCACCTGATAATCGAAGAACGGCTGTCCGCCCGCCGCTTCGATGGCTTCCTGCCGCGCCGCCAACAGCGGACGATCCGGCACGGCGAACGGCAGCTTGGCGATGATGACGTTGGACAGTGCGTCGCCGGGCACATCGACGCCCTGCCAAAAACTATCGACGCCGAACAGCACGGCATTGCCGGCGGCGCGGAAGCGCTCGATCATCTGGTTGCGCGGCAGGCCGTCGCTCTGACTTAAAAGCGGATAGCCCTGTCGCGCACACCACGGCCGCAGCTGCGTCGTCGCCTTCTGCATCATCTGATAACTGGTGAACAGCACGAACGCTCGGCCGCGCGTCTTGGCGACGTACTCCGGGATTTTCGCCAGCACCGCCTCCTCGTACTTCGCCGGCACCGCCGACGGATCGGGCATGTTGCGGAACAGGTGTAATTCGACCTGTTCGCGGTAGTTGAACGGACTGCCCAGTTGCAGCGTCTTGCAATCGTCCATGCCCAGACGATTCTGAAAGTGACGGAAGCCGGAGTTGCCGCCGGCGCTGAGCGTGGCGCTGGTCATCACGATGGTGGGAATCTTGTCGTACAACTCTTCGCGCAGAATCGGCCCCACGTCGATGGGAGCGCTGGCCAACTCGATGCGCTCCGTCCGTCCGCTGGTAATGTCGATCCAGTAAACCTGTCCTTCCAGCGCCTGGGCCAGCCATTGGCTGGATGCCGAGAGCCAGTCCACGGGCGCGATCGGCCACGGCGACGAACTCGATTTGCTGCTCGTCGTCGAGGTTCTTGGCCACGTCGTCCAAACAGGAGCCGAGCTTTTGCAGTTCCTCGGCGAGAACGTCCGGCACGATGCTCGGCTGACGAACGCGGAGCGATTCGGAAGAGGAGGCCGGCCGCGCACCGCCGCGATTGTCCTTGGGCTGACTGGCGGCCCAGACGCGGATGCTGGCGAAGAAACGCTCACTGGCATGGCGGACAATCTCCGTCTGCGCCAGGGCGTCTTCGGACGGAATGAACGCCAGCAGGCCGCGCCGCGTCCGCTGGCTGAACAGCTTGTTCAGCAGATACTCGACGGCGCCGCGGCTGATCCCCAAGCCGAGATGGTCCGCCGCCACGTCTTCCAGCGTGTGCGCTTCGTCGAAGACGACGACTTTATAGTCCGGCAGCAGGTTCGCCCCTTGACGGCGCAGGGCCAGATCGCTGAAAAATAGGGCGTGATTGACAATCAGCAGTTGCGCGCCGAAGATGCGTTTGCGAGCCTGGAAATAAAAGCATTTGGCGTAATCGGGACAGCCGCGGCCGAGGCAATTGCCGCTGTCGCTCTCGACGAGATCCCACAGAGCCGGCTGCGGTTGAAAGTCCAGATCGCTGCGGCTGCCGTCGCGCGTGGTCCGCGACCATCGGCCAATCTGCTGCAACTGCTCCACCGCCGCCGGCTCGACGAGCAGCGCGCCGGCGCGCTGCTGCGCTCTGCGCAGCCGCCGCAGGCTGAGGTAATTCGAGCGGCCCTTGACCAGCGTGGCGTTGAACGGTTGCGGCATAACGCTCTGCAAAAACGGAATGTCTTTGTGGACGAGCTGTTCTTGCAGGCTGATGGTATGCGTCGAGACGACGACGCGGCATTCCTTATTGGCAGTCGCCGCCAAGATAGCGGGCACGAGGTAGGCAAACGATTTACCTACCCCTGTACCGGCTTCGACCATGAGATGACGGCGTTCGGCGATGGACTCAGCAACGGCATCGGCCATGTGCAATTGCTGCACGCGCGGCTCGTAGCCGGACAGCTGGCGAGCGATGACGCCGTCGGGACCGAGGATGGAAGCGATGGACATGAAAAGGATTATTGCAGATTAGGGGATGAATTCATAGTGATCTCGCAAGGCCGCTGGATGGCGGCAGCAAATCAGAAAAATTCGGCAAATCGGGAAAAAGATGGCAGGAATGCCGTCGCCGCTGGATATTAATTATGGAGTTCGAGAGAAGGCTCAACGAATAGAGACGTTCATGGCACGCGGGCAAGAATCTCCCTTGCAAAGGTATATCCACAAAATCGCTCGCCGCCATGAGTTGGAAAAACTGACGGACGCTCAACTTCTTCAGGAGTATGTCGAGGGCAATGGAGATGCTATCACCGAGTTGGTGAAACGGCACTACGCGCTCGTATTGAGCGCCTGCCGCGGGCAGTTTCGCGATTTCTCCGAGGCGGAGGACGTGTGCGTGGCTGCCTTTATCGTGCTGATGGAGAAGGCCAACCAAAAATGGCAATCTTCGGTGGGGGCATGGCTTTACAAAACGGCCTGGCAAATCGCCAAGCAAAAACAAGCCGACATCGCTCGCGGAAGGAAACGCGAAGGAGCGCTGAAGATGAAGAAGCCCGACGCGGACCCGGCGCAGGACTTGTCGGAATTGTGCAATAAGCTCCATGAAGAGTTAGCTAATCTTTCCGAACGCTATCGAGCCCCAGTGGTTCTGTGCTATCTGGAAGGCAAATCGAGAGACGAGGCGGTCCCGAGAACTAGGTCTGTCCTTACGGACATTGGATCGCCGCAAGGAAAAGGGGCTGGAACTTCTCCGCGTACGCCTGACGCGAAGAGGGATAACTCTTCCCGCCGGCTTTCTCACAGCAGCTTTGGTGCAACAGACTGCCGAGGCCCAAACTGCCTCCCTGATGGCCAAGTCGTTAGCTCAAGCCGCGATCGCGTCCGTGGCAACACGGGGCAGTAGCGAAGTGCCGCTTTCCACGGCAGTCGCGCTGGCCAAGGCATTTCTCGTCAAGTCGGCGAAGACAAAAGGGAAAAAGCTTTTGCTGTTCACTCTGGCGATGGGGGTGCTAACGGCTGGAGGATTATATTCCGTTCACGCATTGGCGCCGGACTCGCTGCCGCCTCCGACGATCCAGGCGGAATCGGAGCCTCCTCAAATTGTCGCGGATCGCGATGCCGAGGCAATGGTGAAACTGAAAACCCTCATTCCGCGAATCGTCCACGAACTTGAACATATGATGTTCTTGAGCA
This sequence comes from uncultured Planctomycetota bacterium, assembly GCA_963835245.1. Classification (GTDB taxonomy): domain Bacteria; phylum Planctomycetota; class Planctomycetia; order Gemmatales; family Gemmataceae; genus JAJPHU01. Next base: position 457,934 of record CAWIEZ010000004.1, on the reverse strand, counting down.
AGGCCGAATGCCTTTCCGCTGAGGTCAAGAAGGGGGAGGCCAAGATCGCGGCGAGTTGGCAAATCTTCCTTGTCTTCGGAGTGAAGACGAAATCGCTAATTCGTTTGACTTACGACATCGATCGTCACGAGATGGGAGTCTATCTCGATTTCGTTGGGGATGGCGGACATTATCGTCCCGTCGATCCGGAAATGGGCGCCTACACGAATGGCATGGACTTTAGCCACAACTATTAACTCCCAAACGGGATCGGGCATCCTGCCGCGATTCGTTGAGCAACGGGTAATGCTTGGGGCGACGCTTGCGGGCGCGGCTCATAACGATTGGCGCGCTGGCCGACGCGATGACTCCGTATCGCCGCACGCAAACGCCGCATTATCTCCGCAATCTCGTCCACCGCCGCCGTCCACAACACCGACGCCAACGCATTGACCACCTGCAACGCGCCCTTGAAACTTACTTGCAACGGCAACAGGCCGCCTTCCTCCGCCGCCCGCGCCATCTGACCGCGCAGCAGGTTGTAGGCCAGCAAGTGTGCCCACACTTCCTTTTGCACCATCTCCGGCGACTGGCAACGGAGAATGTCCATCTGCATTGTCTGCTTCAAGGACCGCAGGTCCAACTCGGCGTACCAACGCATGCGGTACAGCACCGCCACGTCCTCACGTCCAAACGCCGCCGCATCCAACAGCGTGGTGGCTACCACCAACACCTTGGTACGGAAGCCGGCCGCACCTACCCGCACCCGGACTTCACGCACCGCCAACGTCGCCGGCAACGACGCATAGCTCGCTTCCTCCAACCACTCCGGACGCGGCGGTTTGCTCCAGCAGACCACATGATCCTCGCGGCCCAAATGGCGGCCGCTGCGGAAGTCGGCGCGGCGGCGTTGGTGCAGCCGGCAAACCATGTCGGCGCCGCGTTGTTGCGTCAACGCCAGTTCCCAGTATGAGCCGTAATAGCGGTCGGCCAGCAGAAGATCGCCTGGCTCCAGGTTGTCTTGCAGGCTGTGCCACAGGGCGGTCTCGCCGCTGTGCTTGCCCTGGTAGCGTCCCAGGGCGGCGTCGAGAACGGTGCCGACGGCCAGGGAGAACAACACCACCAGGCGGGCGATGGGGAAACCGACACCGGCCTTCTGGGTGTGTGCTTGCGGGAAGGCTTTCTGGTTGGCCTCGGTGTCGGGCATGGACACGGTACTGCCATCGACGACCTTGAGAGTGCGTCCGTTCCAGCGCCAGGGGGCAGGGGCGCGCTCTTGTGCCTGTCGGCCGGTGAGACGTGTGAGGCGGTTCAGGACGCCTTGGGGCAAGCGCTGGCGTGCCTTGTTGTAGGCGCTGGGGTCGGCGGAACAGGGGGCCAAGCCTTGGGCACTGCGCCAGGCCAGGAAGCGTGCCACGGCTTGGCGGCAAGAATGGTCGGGGTCGAGAACCTGGGAGAGGAAGACCCAGAGCGTGACGAGCGGGGAGAAGAGTCGCTCGCGGAAGGAGACGGCCTCGTCGCGGATGGCCTGTTCGGCCAGACCGCCGGCCAGGAGTTCGCTGAAAGGCAGGGCTGGGGCGTGGGCAATCTTTTGACGAAGTTGTCCGACTTGGCGACAGCGGCGTGGGGGGGTAGCATGAGTCATGGATGGCCTCCTTGTGGTGAGGTTTCGTAATCACCCTCAATCTAGCAAGGCAGGCCATCTTTGTTAACTCCCTCACCACGCAAGACTTGTGGCTAAAGTCCATGCCATTCGGCGCCTACACGAAATTCAGAGACAAAAACTACAGTGTGTTTGGCAAAAATGGTTTGAAGACAATACGCGCAATATTCGCCGAGTTGGACCGCAAGCCGTTGCGCTGACGCGAGAAATGGCATACACCAGATCTCGGCACCGAATGAGCAACTGCGCATCGAGGATTCCAGTGGAGGATTTCCTATGAAGCGCAACGATTACAGGAATTCTCTCATGAACACAATCCGACTTGGCTCCAGTGTCTTTTTACAAAGTCCCGCATAGGAAAAGATGCCGATTAGCGATGGCTCTGCGGAGCATCGCTAACCGAAACGGTATTTTTTGCCACGCTGGACTCAGTAACATGCACCCAAATGTTTGGGCAGGCATGAAATTTCTATTTTTCTTGCAAATGAAGGAGGTCAACCATGCGACACTGCGTCACTCTCATTCTTGCTCTCGCCATTTTAGGGGAGGCTACTGAAGGCCTGCGCCGAGTTTGTAACTTACAACTTGACCGGCACCATTTCTAATTATGGGTACTCCAATCCCGGCAGTCTTCCATATGCCGTGGGCGATCAAATTACCTGGACACTCCAGTATGACAATTCTACTCAGCTCGTATACTCAGGGTCCGCAGGGGCCCCAGGGAGTAGCGTAAACGATTACGATCCAACCGGCCCCATCATCACCAACATTGTCGATCAGACCAGCGGATACCACTTTACCACGCTATCTGGACCGGGGCTTACCTCAAGCATTGAGACGCTTTATGTCCCCAGTGCTCCTGAAGGAGCGGGCTTTTTTGATGCCCAGGATGATACGACGGATGGTTTTGTAGGGCTTCAGATGTACAGCAAAAATCCGCTACCGACGCTGAACCTAGCGAACTTACAGCTGGAAACCGTTCCCTTCGAGCTGAACACCGGTGACCCCAATGCCGCCTCTTTTGATTACGGCACCAGCACTATCCAGTTCGGTGCGTATGTGGATTCGCTGTCCCCGGCCGCTTCGGCAGTCCCGGCACCGGGATCATTGACGCTGCTTGCGGTAGGTGTCGCCGTTCTGAGCATTTTTGGCGTGGCCGCGCCGTCGCCGCTCGCTGATCCAAGGGGCATGAAGCAAGAAAAGGGCGCAGCAAAAAATCCGGTGTCCGTTCACTTTTTCCTCAAAAAAGTGAACGGACACCGATTCTCCCTGCATAACCGATCGATGACTCCGTCGTGGAGTCATCCATGTGTGCGGACATTTTCTAGGAGGTTTCGCATGTTGCGTTTCAAATGGGTCGTTTTTCTAGGAGCCGTGGGCTGCCTTACGATCAGCGAGCAGTCTCAGGGCCAAGAACCGAAGGCTGCTCGGCCAGTTCCTCAAGCGCGGCGTCAAATGTTTCCGTGCAAGATTGCCAATAATCTGGGAACCGGCATCTATGTGAAGGTGGTCAGTGACATTCCCGATCTTCGTTATGAATGTCAGTTGGATAGAGGTCGAGAGCATGGACCACGAAACGGTTGCCGTCTGCTCGAAGGGGAAAGAGTCGTGATTGCCTGGGACGACACGACCAAGGAGTTGTATTTAATCGGTGTCGTCAAGATCGACAAACCCACGATTATCTTCCTGGATCGGGCAAGATTAGCTAACACGGACGGAAAAAAAGAGGGTTATAAGGGCACCGTTCGTACCGAAGAATTGAGGCCGTAATGACCGAGCAGAGTCTCGTGTCTTGGAGTGCCGTGCCGAAAATTCGGTGTCGGGTCATTTTTTTGAGGAAAAATGACCCGACACGAATGGCACTGACTTAAGGCGCGGAACGACAGCTTTCTGAACGCAAATCCATTTCTTTCGGCGCATTTCGGCGCCGAAAAGCGTCGAAACCGAGGATGGAAGCGATGGCCATGCGTTGGCGTCCTTGTAGGGTTTCCGTCAGGGCAGATAGCGATATTGATCGCGCACATCAACCGGATCGAAAATATAAGCGGCGAGAGCGAGGTAGAATACCAATTGAGATAATGGGTATCCCTTATTAAGGATAAGGATGCCCGGCGAATGTCGCCTGCCGCCAGATGATCCGCGAGATGTCCGGGCATGGTCTTATGGTCCATCGTTACCAGCACGCGCCCTTCGCGCTCTGCCACACGAGCAAATCCGGATCTTTTGTTCCCAAGGGCAGATCGGCGGGATCGCCGACACGCACGACATCGAGAAGGTTGACGCCGCCAGCGTTATGTCGCTGAATGGCCTTCCACAATATCCGCCGCAAATGCTCATCCAGAACATAGCGCAGCGGAATAGATCATTCATTCCAGGTTCGACCGGAAGCTATCCAGCGGCGTTTCATTTCTTCCCAATCGATCGTGCGCCCTGCCGCTACATACTCCGCATACTGCCGATCGAGTTCCTCTCGATAGCGCGTCACATAATCATCCACTTCTGCCTGATTTTCGCGCGAACGCCAGAACTTTCTCGATGTGATCGAGAGTCAGAGTGTCAAACAGTTCGTACAGCATTTCGGCTGTGTAGCCTTCCTTGTGATGACTCATCACATGGTACAGGCTAATGCGATGGCCGGTCAGCTTGATTTCGCCGTCGGGCCATTCCGTCAAGAAGTCCGGTAGTTTCATGTGCGTCCTCCTCAATCGCAAGAGGTAATTGTACCATGCGGCGATAGAGCAGCGAAAGGCTGGCATCGAGGATAACTCGACGAGCGAGAACCTTTCAGGGGATGAATTCATAGCGATCTCGCAAGGCCGCTGGATCGCCGGCATAGGCGGCGACGACAAGATAATCGACGATCTGAGGAATCGTGGCGTTGGGACGGATGAGAAAGACTCCCTCGCAGTGATGTCCAGCCAGTAGATGAGTTGCTAGATAGATTAGCATCGTGTTATAATCGCGCGTCACGACAGCCCGGCCCTCTTTTTCGGCCCAAAGCAGTATGTCCGGATCGGTGGAACCTAACGGTAAATCGACCGGATCGCCGACCTGAACCACGTCGATCGGAAAGATGCCGGCGGCATTGTGCCGCTGAATCGCCTGCCACAGTGCCCCCTTCCTCAAATGCTCATCGAGAACGTAAGAAAGAGCCATGAATCATTGCTTCTCCGCTTGTTTCATGGCCTCAATCTTCGCTTGTTTCATGGCCTCAAACTTCCGGTGCAACTCATCCCAGTCGAGTACGCGTCCTCTTGCTAAATGCTCCGCATATTGCCGATCGCATTCCGCTTGACAGCGATCCACGTAGGCGTCTACTTCCGTCTGATTTTCGCGCGCGAACGCCAAAACTTTCTCGATAAGATCGAGCGGCAACGTCGGAAACTGCTCGTGCAGCATCTCGGTCGTATAGCCGTCTCTGTGGAAAATCATCACATGGTACAAGCCGATGCGATGGCCGGTCAGCACGATTTCGCCGAAGGGCCATTCCGTCAAAAAATCCGGTAGTTTCATGTGCGTCCTCCTTCGTGATATTATACCCTCTTTCATCGACGAACATACATCAGATCCAGCGTTGCAGAATCTCTTGCAGCACCGCGCTCCAACTCTCCAGCGGCTCCTCGTCCTCCGCGGCCATCGGCTCGTTCTCGGCATCCGCCAGCGCCGGCCGGGGACCGTCGATTTGCAAACGATGGATCGTCGTATCACCGACCTGTAATTCGCGCGGCTTGACATCGATCAGCAAAACATTGCACAGACTGCGCCGCGCCCAGTCCATACATAGGCCGGCGAGTTTGCTCTCCGCTTCCGTCAACAATTGCACCGAACCGTTGGCGATGTCCTCCATCAGCAGCGACGCCAGCAAATCGCGCTCGGCCTTAAGTGGATCGTTGTCGCCCTCGACGACGAACACGAAGCGAAACGACAGGGCGTCCGTACTCAGCCACGCCGATAATTTACGGACGATGGTATGCAGCAGAGCCAGCAAAAGGATGCCGCGCTGATAGTCCAAACCGCGGTCCTTGAAGCGCGTCCGATCGAGGTCGGGATAGAGGACGAAGATAAAAGTACGGCGACGGCGGAGGAACTGGTTTTCATCGCGCGCGTAGTAAAGCAGTTCGTCGCGCAGGAACTTGATGTCGAAGAGATCGGGGCGCTCGTCGGTCTCCATGTAGGCCAGCTGCGAGTGCAGCAGACTCTCGATGCTGCCGCGCGTGGCCAGCGAAGAGAAACCGCCGACGGGATAAGTGTCTTCATCGAGGATGTGCGTGGGCACGTCCAGGCGGCGGCGGCGCGGACGCGGACGATGGCGCGGCAAGCTCGCTTCCAACAGATGAGCGGCGCGCAGCGCCTGACGTTCGGCGAGCTGCTCGCCCTCCGGCTTAAGCGCGGTGCCGCGTTCCAGCTGAGCAATGTCTTCCGGGTCCGAGCAGTTCGGCGCTGCGCCGTGCCGCCGCGATCAGCATTTCATACTGCGGCGTCAGCGCCGCTTGCAGACCCTCGCGGCCCAGCGATTCCCAGCCTTGCGTATGGATGTCGTCCGGCGACGCTTCCAGGGCGGACTTGAGGACGCCGGGACTGAGGCGCACGCCCTGGAACGCGCAACGCTCGGCGAAGCGGCGAAACAGGAAAGCCAGGCCGCGCGCGCGATCGCGGCCCTTGTAGCGGCGCAGAGCGTCGCTGGCCCGGCCGAACGTCCAATCGGCGTAGAGCTTGCCGAGAACGTGATCTTCGTAAGTGCGCAGCAGAGAAATGGGCAACAGCGGCGGCGGAACCTCGCCAGCGGAAGGGGCGTCCTGATCTTGGCCGAAAGCGAGGTGGCCGAGGTCGGCGAGAAAACCCATCGGCGGCACATCCTGACCGCTGGAGGCGATCTCCAGCGCCCATTGCAGGATCGAAGGCACGGTGCCCGGTCGCGGCGGCAGCACACGCTGCCACCACAGTCCTTGCAGCAAAAAGCGACGAGCCTCCTCAGAATCGCGCAAATGGTATCGGCTCATACTGGTTCTCCCGTTCGCCCTGTTAGGGGTATTGTATCCGCCGTGCCGGCCGTCCGCGCAAGCGGGGCAATCGGCGTATTCCGCGCCATCGTCTTTTTCCATATTCCAGTTAATTTCTTCCTGTCTTTCGTCCGAAGAATAGGATGATGCACCCCCTGCGCTCGGCATCGAGACGATGCGCCGGTCCACGGGGCGGGGTGAGGATGTTTGCCGAGACTGGGGCGTTCCGCCGGGACGGTTTCGAGTAGATGAGGGCGGCATGAGCGTGAAGCAAATCGGCCTGAGTGGTCTGTGCTGGCTCCTCTGCGGCCTGGGTTGGCTGTCGGCCCAGGGTCCGGCTTTGGGGCCGGGCGGCTCCGACGTGCTGCCGCTGTTCGCGCAGACCGGCTCGGCGGCCGTCTCCACCTACGCCCCGACGGCATCGGGGATGGGAACGAGCGGCACCGCTTCGTCGTCGTTCGTGGATGCGCCGGCCGGAACCACGCCGGAGGGCATCGCTCTCGATGAAGGCAGCCCGGCCGCGCCGCCTTACGTACCCATCCCGCTGGGACTGCCCCGCTCACCTTATCTCCATTATCCGCGTTCGCCCTGCTGTTGCGGCAACGTCGGAACCTGCGGCGGACCGATCAGTAGTGAGTTATTCATCCGCAGCGGTTTCGCCTTCCCCGTCGGCAACAGTATCTTCGATAAGTATCTGCACACCGGCTGGGACATTGAGGGCGGCGCACGCTTGTTCCTGTTCAATCCGACCTCGACCGCCGCCTGGACCGGCACTCTGAGCATCAGCAACATCTTCGCGCGCACCGGCAACGCCAATCAATTCGTCACGCTGTTCAATGTGCCGGTGCATGTCGCCAATCCCACCGCCGTCACCTTCGGCGGGGCGATCAAAAACGTCCCCGAACTCCAAGTGACGGTCAGTTCGCTCAACATGACCTTCGTGAACATGGGTTTTGGCCGCGAATGGTGGCTGCTGGGATCGGCCAATCCGGGACAGCAAAAAGGTTGTAACTGGCGCGTGGGCATCGACGGCGGCGGACGCTGGGGTTCCGCCAAAGTAGAGTTCAACGAAATTCAGCATCACACTGACGTTGTCGGCGGCCTGTACGCCGCCATTCACAGCGATGTCGAGTACCCTTTCCGCTGCGGCATCGCTTTCGCCGGCGTGCGCTTCGAGTACAATTACATCTGGACCTCGCTGCTACAGGATCAGAACGACGGCGATTTCCAGAGCTTGAATCTGCTGTTCCAGCTGGGCGTGCGCTTCTGAGCCGCGGCGTACCCTTCGGATCGAGAAACGGCTATACTGGCAAGTGTTGAAGGTCAGGGAGGCTTTTGATGTTCACGCGAGATGATCTACGCATGTTGCTGAATGCCCGACCGTTCACGCCGTTTCGCTTGTGGAATAGCGATGGCGGGCACGTCGATGTACGCAGTCCGGAAGTAGTCTCTCTCGGACGGCGCTATGCGATTATCTGGATCTCTGATGCGAACGCGACGAATGGAGACTACGACCGTCATACCACGATTTGGTACATGCACGTCACCCGACACGAGGCGCTGCAAACGGGGGATTCGCCGTTCCAATCACCGAATGAGCCGCCTTCCGGGATGCCGGCGCCGGTTTGATTTGCCAATCCTTGCTGGCGCCGCGGGCTGGCAAAAATCAGGCGGCCCGGCGTTTCGTCGCCGCGTCGAGGTTGAGCGTCGCTCGCACCGTGTACGCCGATTTGCCCTGACTCTCGAAATACGTCCGCGTCAACACTTCGCCGAGCAGACCCATCGAGATGAATTGCACACCGACCAATTCCAACATCACACTCAATAACAATAGTGGATTGCCGGTCATGAACACCGGCGGATTGAGGAGATACTTCATCGCCATTGTCGTCAACAAACTGGCCAGTCCCAGCCCCATCGAGACGAGTCCGGCCGTGCCCAGAACGTGCATCGGCCGCGTCAGATAGCTGTGCAGGAACTTCACCGTGATTAAGTCGAGCAGCACGCGGACGGTGCGCGTCAGGCCGTACTTGGTTTTGCCGGCGACGCGGGCATGATGGCGGACGGGAATCTGCACGATCTTGGCGCCGTGCATCTGCGCCAGCACCGGCACGAAGCGATGCAGTTCGCCGTACAGCGGCAGCGCTTCGGCGAGATCGCGGCGCATGGCCCGCAGAGTGCAGCCCATGTCGCGGACACGGACGCCGGTAACGAGACGTATCAGCCAATTGCCGAAAAAGCTCGGCACCTTGCGGATCAACAAGCGATCCTGACGATGGGCGCACAGACCGAAGACGGCATCGTGGCCCTCGTCGAGCTTGTCCAGCAGCAGGGGAATGTCGGCGGGATCGTTTTGTAGATCGCCGTCCATGGTGACGAGTACGTCGCCGGACGAGGCGTCGATGCCGGCGCGCAGGGCGGGCGTCTGACCGAAATTGCGGCGCAGACAAACCACCTTGACGCGCGGATCGACCGACGCCAACTCTTGCAGCACGGCGAACGAATCGTCCTTGCTGCCGTCATCTACGAAAAGTATCTCGTAATTCGTCAAAGAAGCGGGACGACCGTCCCCGGCCGCGCACAAGGGATCGAGGGCGCGGCGCAGCCGTTCATGCAGCGGCCGGAGGTTCGCGCTTTCGTCCTTGATCGGAATCACCACCGATAGAGTTCGCATGACCCGACGCCTCCATGCCACAAGATGCCACCCGTAGGTCAGGCTTTCCAGCCTGACGATCGGGACGGTCAGGACCGTCGGAATGGAAAGCACGACCTCCCTGACGGTCAGGATCGTCAGGCTGGAAAGCCTGACCTACGAACAGATAAACCACGCCGCCCATCAGGCTGGCCGCCGCGTAGACGGCGAAAATGAGCAGCGACAACGTGACCGCCGACGCCGAACCGACGTGCAGCGGAGCCAACAGCAACACCGTGCCGCCTTCGCGCAGTCCCATGCCGTTGAGACTGATGGGCAACAGCGTCAGGATCGACACCAGCGGGATCAAGACGCCGTAATAGAGCGGCGGCACCGGCAGCCCCAGCCCTTCGCCGACCAGCCAAGCCAACACCACGTTCGCCAACTGCACCACCAACGATAGCAGCGTCACTCCCAGCAGACCGCGGCGATCGCGCAGGCACAAGGCGGCGCCATCCAGCAGATGCGTCAGACGCGGATGGGCCGGCATCCAGCGGCGCAGCCACGGTAACAGCGGCAGAGCGGCGATACCGAGCAAACACGCCGCCCCCATGCCGGCGACGGTCGCGCTGATCCAGCTGGGCAGCGGAATCGGACAGCACAAGGTCGCCACGCACGCCACACCAATGAGTACGGCGAAGCCGTTGACGCGGTCGGCCGCAACGCTGAGAAAGGCCGCCGTTCGCCGTTCCGGTCGCTTCAATTCCGCTTCTCTCCTCGTTGGCGAGAAGGGTTGCGGATGAGGAGATCGGCCCAGATACCAGGCCCGCACCACGTCGCCGCCCACCGAAGTCGGCAGCACGAGATTGAAAAACATGCCGACGAAATAATGAGCCAGATAGTCGCGCCATCGGCCGCCTAAGCCGAGCGTGTGGCCGAGCATCTGCCAGCGCACGGCGCTGACGCCCTGCGTCAGCAGATACAACCCCAGCGCCAACAGCCAGTACGTCGCATCCAACTGCGCGAACGCCGACGCCACCTGCCGCCAATCGATGCGCCAGACCAACAGACCCACCAAAATCAAGCTGCCCAGCAGCCGCCAATACTTCTTCACGGAACCTCCACTTGGCAAATCAACGGTTCCGAGCCGGTTTGCAGAAAATAAGCGTGCTGCTCCTCCGCCATGTCCAACCGCAGTTCATAACGTCCCGGCTTCATCAAGCCGGGCAAAACCACCGTCAGATCGATGAATTGTCCGGCTGGCACGACGGCATGGAACAGACCGGCTTTGCCCTCGGCGACGCGCTGGCCCCTATCGTTAGATAGCACGAAAAACAGATGAATGCCGGAATTATTGCTCGGACGCAACTGCCAAGACGCGATGGAGGTGTTGTGACAGCGGACGCGCAACGGCGTCGGCAGAGGGGTATGCACATGCAGCGGCGGCTGGCGGGCATCGAGGAGTTCCAGCCGGCAGCGACATTCGCCCGGACAATAATCGCGCTCGATCCAACGGCGGAAGACGGCCGGCGAATGCGTCAGACCATGCCCCGTCAACCACTCTTGGTACAGATCGAAAAAGCGATCGATGTACACCGTTCGCCCCAGCGGCAGATGGCCGTAGCGAAATCCCAATTGCCGCCGCCCTTCTTCCAACGGCGTATCCGTGCGCAACAGCAGGGCGATGGCCGAGGCCATGCCGGTGCGATCGGCGCCTTTGTGACAGTGGAAGAGGATGGGATAATCGCTGCGGTCGATGACTTCGAGGAGTTGCCGCAGCGTGACGCTCGACGGCAGCCGGCCGGCCGAGAAGCCGATATCTTCCAGCGAGACGTTGTTGCGCAGGGCGACGCGGCCCTCGTCGAGATACCAGGCTTCGGGATCGCAGCAGCCGCGCAGGTTGACGATGGTGCGAATGTGTTTGTCGCGCAGGAATTGCTCCAGGGTGGCGGCGGACAACTGAGCCGAGCGATAGACTTCGCCGGCAAGGACTGTATGAAAATTGCTTCCCAGCAAAACGTAAACGATGTGGGCGGCCCACGCCGCCAGCGCGCCGGCGAGGCAGCCGAGCAAAAGGGCGCGTCGCAGCGAACCCTGGGGGCGTGGAGCGACTGGGTCGGCTGTCATGTGCGCGTGGACCTCCCTGTCCAGCCCGATTCTGGGCGAAGGGCGTTATCATGCCAAATGGGCGGCGGCGCGGCTAGACCGTTTGCCGGCAGGAGCGCCTGCCGGGTTGCTGGCGAACCGGCAGCGTTAGCTGCCGGGTGGTCCAAAACCCGGCAGCTAACGCTGCCGGTTCGCCGAGAGAACCTCCATCCGTAGATTCTTCACCAAAAACGCCCACTGATCGGCGACTTCCTCGATTTGCTTGGCCGTCGGTTTGCCGGCGCCGTGGCCGGCGCGCGTCTCGATGCGCGCCAGCACCGGAGCCTCGCCACCCTGGCAGTATTGCAGCATGGCGATGAACTTAAAACTATGTCCGGGAACAACGCGGTCGTCGGTGTCCGCCGTCGTCACTAGCGTCGCCGGATACTTTGTGCCCTTTTTGAGATTATGATACGGAGAATAGGCGTAAAGCGCCTTGAACTCCTCGGCGTTCTCCGGCGAGCCGTAATCGTCCACCCAGAATCGTCCGGCGGTGAACTTGTTAAAGCGCAGCATGTCCATGACGCCGACGGCCGGCAGACAGGCGCCAAACAGGTCCGGCCGCTGCGTCATCACCGCGCCGATGAGCAAGCCGCCGTTGCTGCCGCCCTGGATGGCCAGCTTGTCCGGCCGCGTATATTTGTGATCGATCAACCACTGCGCCGCCGCGATGAAATCGTCGAAGACGTTCTGTTTGCGCAGCTTGGTGCCGGCCTCGTGCCATTCCTTGCCGTACTCGCCGCCACCGCGCAGATTGGCCTGCGCGAAAACGCCGCCCAGCTCCAGCCACGCCACGCGCGTAATCGAAAAACTCGGCGTCATCGGGATGTTGAAACCGCCGTAACCGTACAGCAACGTTGGATTCGAGCCGTCCAGTTTGACGCCCTTCTTCGCCGTTAAGAACATCGGCACTTTCGTACCATCCTTGCTCTTGTAGAAGACCTGCTTGACTTCGTAATCGTCGGGGTTGAATTTCACGTTGGCCCGGCGGATCAGCTTGCTCTGGCCGGTCACGAGATCATAGCGATAGATGCTCGGCGGCGTGGCGAAGCTGGAAAAGACGTAGAACGTCTCGGTGTCGGTGCGTTTGCCGCCGAAGCCGCCGGCCGTGCCGATGCCCGGCAGTTCCACTTCGCGGACAAAAGTGCCGTCCATGCCGTACATCTTGATCTGGGTGCGCGCATCCTTCAAATAATGGGCGACGAACAGATTACCGACCAAGCCGACGCTGCGGAGGTTCTCTTTCGCTTCGGCGATGATCTCTTTCCAATTCTCGCGCCGGCTTGCGCGTGTCGATGGCGATGAGCCGGCCTTTCGGAGCTTTAAGATCGGTTTTGAAGTAAAATATCGGGCCGTCATTGCCGATGAAGCTGTATTCGTTGTCGAAATCCTCGATCAACTCGACCGGCATGGCGTAGGGTTCGCCGAGATCCTTGTAGGTGATGCGATACTGGTGATTGGTGCCCTTCCAGACGGTCAGGAGGAGATAACGGCCATCTTCGGTGACGCCCGTTTGAAATCCCCAATCCGGATGATCGGGCCGGCGATAGACCAGCACGTCGTAGCTCTGCGGCGTGCCGAGACGGTGGTAATAGACTTTCTGATTGCGCGTGATCTTCTGGAACTCCTCCCCGCGTTTCGGCACGTCGAAGCGGCTGTAGAAAAAGCCCTTGCCGTCCGTGGTCCACGCGGCACCGCTGTACTTGATCCACTTCACCTCGTCGGCCAACACTTTTCCGCTGGCGACATCAAGGACGTGCCAGGTGTTCCAATCGGAGCCGGCCTCGGCGACTCCGTAAGCGAGATACTTGCCGTCATCGCTGACTTCCATGCCCGTCAGAGCGACTGTGCCGTCCTTCGACCACTTGTTGGGATCGATCAGCACGCGCGGCTCGCCGTCCAGCGAATCGAGCGTGTACAGCACGGACTGATTTTGCAGGCCGTCGTTTTTGGTGTAAAAATAGCGGCCGCCGACCTTGAAGGGAGCGGAGTAGCGCTCGTAGTTCCACAGTTCCGTCAGTCGCTGGTGAATCGCCTCGCGCTCGGGAATGGCGTGCAGGTAGGCGAAGGTGAGCTTGTTCTCTTCGGCGACCCACTCGGCCACTTGCGGCGATTTGCGCACGTCGTCTTCCAGCCAGCGATAAGGATCGGCGACCTTGACGCCGTGGTAATCCGTGGTGAGATCGATGCGCTTCGTTTTCGGATACGATAAGCGATTTTCGTCGGCCAGAATGGTCGTCATGCTCAATAGTATGCTCGTGAGGAAGAAGGCGCCCCATGTTCGACGTTGTAGCATCCCAAGCTCCTTTCGCTGTGGCCCATTATGTGCCTGCAGATTGAGTGTAGTGATCGGTGCCGGGTGTGCGAATAGTTTCTGTTTTTTTTCGTTAGCGCAGCCCTAAAGGGCCCTTTAGGGCTGCGCTAACGAAAAAAATACACCAGAATCGGCGCATGCGCCCGACGGACTGCAATACCGGAAACAGAAGAACCTTGGTATCATAAACACGGTGCCAAGAAGCACGGATTATTTCGATTTTCGGAACCAGAGGAGTGGAGATGCAGCAAACGCGGGAGAGCGCGATACCAACCGAGAAAACTCGCCCGGAGACCGCCAAACAGGACGCGGCCGCCGGGCTGACCGGGACAGAGTGGTTGCTCTTGTTGGCTCTAGCGGTTATCCAATTCACGCACGTCGTCGATTTCATGATCGTCATGCCGCTGGGGCCGGACTTGAAGGAGACGCTGGGTCTCAATCCGCAACAATTCAGCCTGATCGTGGCGGCCTACGGGTTCAGCGCCAGCTTGGCCGGTTTGTTCGCGGCGCGCTTCATGGATCGCTACGATCGCAAGACGGCTGTTCTCTGTTTGTATGCGGGGTTCACGCTGGGAACCTTGTTGTGTGCGTTGGCGCCGAACTATGGTCTGTTGCTGGCGGCGCGGGCGGTGGCCGGTGCTTTCGGCGGCGTGGTGGGGGCCGGCATTTTGGCCATCATCGGCGACGCCTTCGCCGATGCGCGGCGCGGCCGGGCGACCGGCGTGGTCATGTCGGCGTTCTCAGTGGCCTCCGTCGCCGGTGTGCCCGCGGGCTTATACTTGGCCGCGGTCTGGGGCTGGCGGACGCCGTTCAGCGTGTTGGCGGGGCTGAGCGCCGTTGTACTGCTCGGCGCTTATCTGCTCCTGCCGCCCCTGCGCGGACACTTGAAGCGAACTACGCTCCATGCCGTCAATCCCTGGACTGTACTCGTCCAGCCGGCGCATCTCGCGCCTATCTGCTCATGACGACGTTGATGCTCAGTTCCTTTATGATTGTGCCGTTCCTGGCGGATTATCTGGTGGCCAACGTGGGCGTGCGCAAAGATCAACTGCCTTACGTCTACCTGTGCGGTGGTCTGGCGACCTTGCTGACCATGACGTGGTTCGGCCGCTTGTCCGACCGTTTCGGCAAACTGCCCGTCTTTCGCATCCTCGCGTTGCTGACGCTGATTCCGATGGGGGTTCTCACCAACTTGCCGCGTGTGCCGGTGGCGGCGGCGTTGGTGGTTTCGACGGTGTACATGATAACCACGTCGGGGCGGATGGTGCCCGCCTTGGCCTTAATCACGGCCAGCGCGGCGCCGCGCTATCGGGGAAGTTTCCTGAGTGTCAACAGTTCCGTTCAGACGATGGCGATGGGGTTGGCTTCGCTGTTCGGCGGCGTATTGCTGGGCCAGACGAGCAGCGGCGAGTTAACGGGCTTCTCCCTTGCGGGCGGTCTGGGGATGGCCGCCGTTCTGCTGAGCGTATGGCTGGCCGGCCACTTGCGGCCCGCTGCCGGCGGCGCAGGAGGCCGCCAGCGCGTTGGAACCCGTGGCGAACGGCTGACCGGCCGTTCGTCCCTTGACACTTTTTGAAGACGACAGGTAAACTTCCAAAGTGGCCAATTTTTCGGACCATGCGGCCGCGCACCAACCACGGGGAGTGAGCGGAACCTAATTTGGGGAACGCGACGACCCTGGGAGAGCCAGGCGTGAAGGCGATTATCAGCGACATTCACAGTAACCTGGAGGCCCTGCAAGCGGTCCTCAAGGATATTGAACAACATCCCGTCAGTGAAATCTACTGTCTCGGCGACGTGGTCGGCTACGGACCCAATCCGCGCGAATGCGTCGATCTGGTGATGGCCTGCAAGATCGTCTTGCTCGGCAATCACGATCAGGGCGCCATGTTCGATCCCGATGGCTTCAATCCGCCCGCCGAACGAGCCATTTTCTGGACGCGCGATCAACTCGAATGTTCCGCCGAGGCACGCCAACTCCGCGAGAAACGCTGGGAGTTCCTCGCCGAACGGCCGCGCACCTTCCGCGAAAACGGCTACTTGTTCGTCCACGGCTCGGCACGCAATCCGCTCAACGAATACGTCTTTCCCGAAGACATTTACAATCAGCGTAAAATGGAACGCATCTTCGCCCTGGTCGAACGCTATTGTTTCCAGGGCCATACCCACGTGCCCGGCGTCTTCATCGAGCAGATGCCGGACGACCTTTACCAATTCAACAGCCCCGAAGAGATCGATTACGTTCATCGCCTCGACGGCCGCAAGACGCTGTGCAACGTCGGCTCGGTCGGCCAGCCGCGCGACGGCGACTGGCGCGCCTGCTACGTCCTGCTCGATGACGATACCATTCGATATCGCCGCGTCGAATACGACATCGATACGACCATTCAGAAGATTTACGCGGTCCCCGAACTGGAGAATTTTCTCGGCGATCGTCTTCGCGATGGACGGTGACACCGATGACACGGTGAACAAGCCCGGAGCGCCGCGACGGGGCGAAAGAACCCGTCGCTGGCGCTCCGGGCTTGTTCACCGTGTTCCCCTAGGATGCAACCATGCAGCAAAAAAACTTACTTCTGTTCGTCGTTCTCACCGTCCTCATCCTGTTCAGCTGGGCGAAACTCAGCCAGCATCTCTGGCCGCCTCCGCCGCCCAAGCCCGAGAACACCGAGGTTGTCAACAACGACGACAAGGACAAACCCAAAAGCGGCGACGCCAAAAAGTCCGCCGACAAAGAAAAAGCCAACGGCAAAAAGGCAGTCAGAGAAAAAGCCGGACGACAAGAAGCCGGAGCGCATCGCCTCGCGCCGATCTGCAACAGCTGCACGCCGACGGACGAAGCCAAGTTGGTTCCGCTCGGCGCCCAGGAGCGCGATTCCAAGTTTCATCTGTTCGTGCAAATCGATCCGCGCGGCGCCGCCGTACATAGCTTGTGGCTCAACAAATATCAGGCCGCCGACGAACACGGCCGGCCCGAATGGACCAATGCCGAGAAAACCGCGCCGCGACCTCTGGAATTGGTGCCGGGTGATCGCTACCGCTACGCGCCCTCGTTTCAGACGTTCGCCTTCGATGTCAACGATCCCAACGGCGATCAACCGCTGGATACGCTCGCGCGCCTCAACTGGACCGTTGTGGAGCGCAAGACCGACGACATGGACGGCCGCCGCCGCGAATCGGTATCGTTCCAGGCCGAGACGCAAGGCGTGATCGTCACCAAGACGTACACGCTGACCGAGGGCGAGTATCACCTAGGTCTGGCGGTGAAGATGCGCCGCAAGGAAGGAGCCGACAAGAGCATTTCGTTCCGCTATCAGATGGCGGGGGCACACGGCTTGCCGGTCGAGGGCAAGTATTACACGAGCATCTTTCGCAGTGCCATGATCGCTCGGGTCGATAAAGACGGCGGCGTGTCGCGCGATCTGCAAGATCTGCGGCAGATCGGCCAATGGGGCGGCGGCAGCGAATTTCTGCGAATGGCCGGCAACGCTCTGATTTATGCCGCCGTGGCCAATCAGTATTTCGTGTCGGCGATTGTCGTCGATAATCAGCAGAAAAGCCGCGATTTTCTTCGTCAGGCGCGGCCGACGTTGGAGACGACGCTCAGCAAAGGCACGGTCGTCCGCTGCGCCGAGGACGGCGCCAGCTTCGTCCTCAAACTATCGGAACGCGAGCCGGACAAGACTTTCTACATGCGGCCCGGCGATCTAGCTCGTTTCGCCAAGGGCAAGCGCCTCGCCGTTCTGCACCACACCGCTTCTTGTAGCGAGAAAAACGGCGAGTATCCCGAAATCGTCAACGGCATTTTCGGCGAGGACGAGCAGCCGCCCGCTCTCTGGATGGACGACATCACCGTGCGCGTGTCCACCGAGCCGGTGGAACTCAAGGATGATGCCGAGGTGGTCCACAAATATCTGCTCTACCACGGCCCGGTCAAAGTCAGCCAATTGTTTCCGCCGCCCGGACTGCCGAGCAAAGCGCTGGAAAAAGGCGGCGTGCAGCCGGAGTTGCTCGACCGCTATCACGATGAATTGCATCTTAACACCCTGACCGATTATCACTCGCCCGGCGCGATGGGCAATTTCGCCAATGCTATCTATTGGAGCGCGTTAGTCATCAAATGCACCAATTTGATGCACGCGGTTCTCGGCTACATTCACGCGCTCATCTCCAATTATGGTTTGTGCATCATCGTGCTGACCGTGCTGGTTCGCGGCATGATGTTCCCGCTCAGCCGCAAACAAGCGCTAATGAGTGTGCGCATGCAGCAATTGGCTCCCGAATTGAAAAGGCTGCAAGAGAGATATAAAGACGATCGGCAAGCGCTGGGCATGGCGCAAATGGATCTGTATCGCCGGCACGGCGTCAACCCTCTGGGCAGTTGTTGGGTGCTGCTCTTGCAAATGCCGATTTTCATGGGTTTATATTTCGCCTTGCAGGAAAGCACACACTTTCGCTTGGCCGAATTTTGGCCGACGTGGATCACCAATCTGGCCGCCCCGGACATGCTGTTCAGCTGGGGAGAAAACATCCCTTTTATCAGTCGCATCGAGGATTATGGTTCCTTCCTCTATCTGGGTCCGTATTTCAATATATTGCCGGTCATCGCCGTCGTGTTGATGATCGCGCAACAGAAAATGATGACGCCGCCGCCGGCCGACGAGCAGCAGGCGATGCAGCAGAAAATGATGAAGTATATGATGATCTTCTTCGGCCTCATGTTTTACAAGGTGGCGGCCGGTTTATGTTTGTACTTCATCGCCAGCAGTGCGTGGGGCTTCTGCGAACGCAAACTGCTGCCCAAAAAAAAGGTGGATGGCGGTGAGCCGCCGCCGGCCAGTGAGGGATATTTCCAGAGGCTTCTCCGCCAGACGCGCGGCGAGCAAGTGACTATTGTTCCGGCGACCGGCGTGACGACGCGGAACGGCGGCATCTTGGCGTCGCCGACGGAGGCGCGCGGTCGATCCGCCGGCAAACGCGGCCGCAACCGGCGCCGTCAAACTCCGGCGAACGGAGACGGCGAGGCGGACAACGACTCCGTTTTGGGCCGCTGGCGGAAACGGCTGCGCGAGTGGTGGCTCGCCGTACTCAAGGAAGCGGAGAAGAAGAATCGCGGTTAGGATTCGTTTAGGCTCGCCCCGGCGAACCGGCAGCGTTAGCTGCCGGGTTATGGCTCCCACCCGGCAGCTAACGCTGCCGGTTCGCCGGGGCGAGCCTAAACATGCGTCGCAACATCGTTGAGGTTCCCCATGCGAATCCTACTCGCCATCGCGCTGGCGACGTGGCTGCTAGCCGTCGTGCCGGGTGCCGCGCAGAACAACGACACCCTTCGCTACCGCATCGACATCGACAAAAACGACAACGGCGAGAACAAGGTCTTCGCCGCTTTCCGCGACCACGACGGCAGACCAGCGCTGTATGTAACCGTGCAGTTCAAGGTGCGGCGCGCCGCCGACGGACAAGAAGCCGACGACGTGGACCCCGCCGACATCATTGTCCGCGAAGACGGCCATAAGGTTCATGAACTGGAGATTTTCTCGCCGCGCGCGGCGCTGACGACGGTGCTGGCTCTGGACATCAGCGGCAGCATGGAGAATCCCAGCGGCGTCAGCGGCATTAAGAAAATCGATGAAGCCAAGAAAGCGGCCGCCATTTTCCTCGATAATCTCTCCGCTAAGTCCGAAACAGGCTTGATCCTTTTCGATCACAAAATGCGTCTACAATCGCCGCCCTTGCGCGAATCGGCGCGCTATGCCGAGCATCGCCGGCAAGTGCGCGCCGCCATCGCCGCCGCCCAGCCGCTCGGCGGCACCGCGTACCTCGATGCCGCCGCCGCCGCCGTCGCCATGCTCAAAAACATCGACGGACGCCGGGCCGTCGTCCTGATGACCGACGGCGTGGACATGAACAGCAAAGCGACCGTCAAGGAAGTCATCAAACTCGCCACGGTTAATCAGGTGCCGATCTACACGCTCGGCATCGGCGAATTGGGCAAATACAAGAACGTCACCACGGTTCTCGTTCTCGATCATTCCGGCAGCATGAAAGAAAAGGCCGACGCCAACGATCAACGCTCGAAGATCGCGGCGCTGCGCACGGCGGCCTCGCGCTTTGTCGAACTGATGCGCCGCGACGCCAAGACGACGCTCCAGCCGTTCAGCAGCGAAGTCGATGTTCCCGACAATTTCAGCGACGACAAACAATTGCTGATCGAACACATCGGGCAGCTGCAACCGACGGGCGGCACGCTGTTGTACGATGCGGCCTACGCCGGTTTGGAGACGTTGGCCGCCGCCGGCCGCGTCGGACGCAACGCCGTCGTCGTTCTCACCGACGGCCGCGACGAAGCGCCCGGCAGCCGTGTCTCCGCTCAACTGGTCATCGACCGCGCTAAGGAATTGGGCTTTCCGCTCTACATGCTCGGTCTGGGCCAGGCCAACGAGATCAACGAGACGGTGATGAAGCGCATGGCCGCGGAGACGGGCGGCAAGTATTTTCACGCCGGCAGTGAGCAACGGCTGTTCGAGATTTTCGAGAAGCTATCGATCGATCTGCACGACGACGGCATCAACGAAAAGGAGTTGCGCGAGTTGGCCGATAAGACGGGCGGCAAGTTTTTCTGGCGCGCGACGCTTCCAAATTGCCCGAATTTTTCCGCGATTTGGCTTCGCAACTGCAATCGACGTATACGGTGACGTTCGCCAGCCGGCGTTCCAGCCACGACGGCACGGCGCGCGGCATCGACATCAGCATCGAGCGCGGCGGTGTTCGTCTCAGCAACGTCGGCTCCGCCGATTACAACGTCCACGGCGTTGTCGTGCCGGAGATGGACTATCGCATTTATCTGGGATTGTTGGCCTTCTTGGGCGTGTTTCTGCTGGCGCCGATGGGTGTGCGCCAGTTGTATCGTTTCTACGGCGGCTCATAATTCGGTTCGTAGGGTGGGTCGAGCGTAGCGAGACCCACCGGGCGGGCATGGTGGGTCTCGCTACGCTCGACCCACCCTACAACTGATGAACACGCGCGATACCATCACGGCTCTATCCACCGCGTCCGGCCCCGGCGCTCGCGCCATCGTGCGCCTCAGCGGTCCCGCTTCTGCCGCCGTCCTCGCGTCCCTGTTCGCGGCCCCGCAACCGCTCGTCGCTGGGCAACGTACTCTGTTGTCGGGCCATTTGCGTTTGCCCGATCTGGCGCCCGTGCCGGCGGATGTATATTTCTGGGCGGCGCCGCACAGCTACACCGGCCAGGATGTCGCCGAGATCCATCTGCTCTCCAGCCCGCCCTTGATTGAGTTACTGATCGCTCAGCTGCTCCAGGCCGGCTGCCGCGCCGCACAGTCCGGCGAGTTCACGCTGCGCGCTTTCCTCGCCGGCAAGCTCGATCTGACCCGCGCCGAGGCCGTCCACGCCGTCATCGAGTCCGGCTCGCGCGACGAATTGAAACATGCCCTCAAACAACTTGCCGGCGGCATGGCGCGTCCGCTGCAAGAACTGCGCGATGATCTGCTGAACCTCCTTGCCGATGTCGAGGCCGCGCTCGATTTCGCTGATGAGGACATTCGCTTCGTCCGGCCGGAAGAGACGCTGCAACGGCTCGGCAAGGCCTTGGCGCAGGTTACACTCTTGGGCAAGCAGCTCGAACAGCGCGGCTTGGCCGACCGTGTGTTCCGCGTCGTTTTGACCGGCCGCCCCAACGCCGGCAAGAGCAGTCTGTTCAACGCGCTGGCCGGGGGCGATGCCCTGGTCAGTCCGCAGCCGGGCACCACACGCGATTATCTCGTGCAGCGTCTCGATCTCGGCGGCGTGCGCATCGAACTGATCGACACGCCCGGCTGGCAGACGGAGCCAGGGACCATCGAAACGCAGGCGCAGACGCTGGCCTGCGAACAGTCCGAGCAGGCCGATTTGTTGTTGTTGTGCTTGGAATCAGGGTATCCGCTGGCGCCCGAAGAAGAGAGGATGCGCCGGCAAGCGCATCCGCCTAGCGTTGCTATTTCGACCAAATGCGATCTTGGAAATGCTCATCCGGCAGGATTGGCGACCAGTGCCGTTACAGGCAGCGGCATCGATTCGCTGCGGTCGCTGTTGGCCGAACGCGCTCGCCGTCACAAACAGCCGGCGCTGGCGCCGAGCCTGAGCCGCTGCCGCCATCACGTCGAATCGTGCCTGGAACAACTGCGGCGGGCACATAGCATCGTACTGTTCGAGGAGCCGCCGGAATTGCTGGCTCTGGAGCTGCGCGGAGCGCTGGAACAACTCGGCGAGATGATCGGCACTGTTTACACGGATGATTTGCTGGATCGCATTTTCAGCCGGTTCTGTATCGGCAAGTGATCGGGATGAGAGAGAATGT
Organism: uncultured Planctomycetota bacterium; assembly: GCA_963835245.1. Taxonomy (GTDB): domain Bacteria; phylum Planctomycetota; class Planctomycetia; order Gemmatales; family Gemmataceae; genus JAJPHU01. The sequence goes on along the minus strand of CAWIEZ010000004.1, from coordinate 435,846 downwards.
ATAATGTGAGAACACTAATAGATTGAATTGCCAGCCCGCAGCGTCAGCAAGGGCATCCCTGGCTGGCGCTGCGGGCTGGCCAAAAAGTTGGAAGGATGCCATGCAGACTATCACCGTACAAGAGGCTCAGGGCGATCTCGCCGAAATTATCGAGAGATTGCTTGCCGGCGAGGAAATCGTTATCACCCGCGACGACAAGCCTGTGGCCACCCTCCGCGCCACTGGGCAGGCTCCCTCACCGAAGCAGCGTCAACTCGGAACTCTCAAAGGAAGTGTGCTGTACATGGCTCCTGATTTCGACGCCATCCCCGAAGGGTTCGAGGAGTACGTTGAGTGATGTTGTTGATCGATAGAAGACTCCGGTTAACTTGATGGGACCGCTCCGTCCGCCTTGACGCCGTGTAACCAAAAAAACTAGGATGATGAGGCAAGGATGCTCGCCGTCGAGACTTTCTCGCGGCCTTCCCCACAGGAACCCCAAGCAATGATGTATCAGCACAAACTCGTTCGCCACAAAACCCGCGAAGTGCAAGTCGGCGATAAAATCGTCGGCGGCGACAATCCCATCTGGGTGCAGTCGATGACCGTGCCCGACACGCACCTCGTCGATGAGGTCGTGGCCCAGATCCATCGACTGGAAGAGGCCGGTTGCGAGATCGTCCGCGTCACCGTGCCCAAGGCCGACGATGCCGCCGCGCTCGGTGAAATCAAGAAACGCATTCACATTCCGCTCATCTGCGACATTCACTTCGATTACAAAATGGCGCTGGCCGCCCTCGATCATCCCATCGACAAGATCCGCATCAATCCCGGCAATATCGGCGGCTATGACCGCTATCGCCAGGTCATCCGCAAGGCCAAAGACAAGGGCATTCCCATGCGCATCGGCGTCAACGCCGGCAGCCTGGAACGCGAGATGGCCATGAAATACGGCTTTCCCTGTCCGCCGGCCATGGTGGACAGCGCCCTACGTTATATCGAAATTGCCGAAGCGGAGGGGTATCACGATCTTATCGTATCGCTAAAGTCCAGTGATGTGCTTACCGCCGTGGAAGCGTATCGGCTGTACGCTCAGCAGGCGAACTATCCGACGCACATCGGCATCACCGAGGCCGGCAAAGCGCCCTATGCCGTCACCAAATCGGCGTGCGGCCTGGCGCCGCTGCTGCTCGACGGCATCGGCGACACCATCCGCATCAGTTTGCTCGGCGATCCGGTGCCGGAAATCACCGCCGCCTTCGACATTTTGCAAGCGACGCAGCGGCGCGTGCGCAAGCCGGAGTTGATCGCCTGTCCGACCTGCGGCCGGCTGGAGATCGATCTGGAAGGCATCATCGCCAAGGTCGAGCAGCGCTTGGCCGGACGCAAAACGCCGGTGAAAATCAGCATTCTCGGCTGCGTGGTCAACGGACCCGGCGAGGCGCGCGAAGCCGATCTCGGCATCGCCGCCGGCAAAGGCAAGGGCGTCATTTTCAAGCGCGGCGAGATCATTCGCCACGTCCAGGAAAGTGAAATGGTCGATGCCCTGCTGGAAGAGGTCGATAAGTGGGAAGCGGAAGAATCGGCGCAAGGCACGCTGCCGCGCGAAAAGCGCATCGAGAAAGACAACGGCCGGGTGCGCCTGCCCATGCGGACTTAATAACTATCGGCTACGCTGTCGAAAATCTCGTTTAGCCGCGACCCGAAGGGGAGCGCGAACGCGCTCCCCTTCGGGTCGCGGCTAAACGAGATTTTCGACAGCGCGGTTTTGTCCGCTAATCCTCAATCCGCCTGCTCCACTTGCGCGGAGGCGGAGGCAGTTCGGCTCCTTGGGACGATCCTTTGCCATCGGTCTGCTTGCCCTCGCCAGCCTTGGGCCGAGTGCCCTCTTTGTCTTGGCTGCCGCCGCTCTGCTGACCGCCTGTCTTTTCCTGACCCTTCGAGGACTCCTGCGGTTTGCGCGTGGGATCATAGGGCGGACAGGCGCACGGCTGATACTCCACTCGACATTTGAGTTGCGCTTCCTCACAGGGCACGCTCTTTTTGAGCAGCACGCGCTTGGTCCGCACGCAGAAGCAGCATTTGCGACAACCCTGGCACGGACAGCCAAATTCCTCTTCCGGAAACAGGCAAGGGAACGCATGGGAGAGAAAACAGCGCAGTCTGGGATAACAGTAATCGGTCTCCTTAAAGGAGTACACGATGATATTTTTCTTCTTGGCGGTCTCTTCGGGCACGCAGAACTTGCCCTGGTTGTGGTGCGGATGGCAGCGGTGAGTATAGTACTCGAACGGAGCGGATTCCGGCGGCGCTTGCGCGAGGGCGAGGCCGACCCCAGCGACGGCGAGAAAGCCGGCTGTCAGACGGACTAGGAAGCAGGGACGCATAGCGGCGGATCTCCTCTCTTAAAAGAAAAAGCGAAAGCGCATGACGAAGGCGTCCATCTGGCCCGATCGGCCGACTGTGTCGCTGGAACGCCAGCCGTGGACGTAATCGAACATGATGGTCGAGTTGGAGTTGAGCCACCAGTTGAGGGCGTAGCTCATGCCATTCCATCGTCCGGTGCCGCCGGAGCCGTTGGAAGCCGTGGGCACGTACAGTCCGCCGCCGCTGAGATCCAAGTAGTCGTAGCGGGCCGCTACCTCCCAGGCGCCTCGGCCCAAAATGTAAGGCCAACGGTTCACGGTGAAAAAATTCTCCACGATGTTCGGCGTGGTGAAGGACATGGCATACGGTCCCGTGCGGCGAAAGCGGCGGTTCTCGCCGGTCAGAAAGTACGACACTTGGGCATAGGTGCCCCAGTAGAGGGGGCCGACCTCTTTTTTGCCACTGATCCCATTAATACGGAGGCCGAGGATTTCCGACTGAATCGACAGCGGCCCCAGAACCGTGACGAACTCGCCCGAAAGCAGATCCTCACTGTAAGGGTCTGCGATGGTGCCGGTACTCAGCACGTTCGGCGTGCCGACAGCAACGTCGCCGATCGTCGAGAAGTTAGGTACATTGCTGTTGGTGTCGATGTGGTTGTAGGCGCGGTAGCTGTACGATCCGCCGAAGTGGACGAGATAGCGGCCGTTGTCTTCCCAGAGCGGCAGGAAGGCCAGACGGCTCGTCGAGGCCCAGCCGCCGTCTGACACACTGAAACCACCGTTATTCGTCGAGCTACGGAACAGGCCGGTGATAAAAAAGAGGTGGTCGTCGAAGTAGTTGCGGAAGACGGAGAACCCCACATTTCGTCCTGGATTTAGGGCGTTGAACATGGCCGGACGCTCCACGAAGATGAGTTGGTTGCTGGTACTCTGCCAGGTCAGCGAGATGGGTTCTTTCCATTGACCGGCCTGGAAATTGCTAATGAAGGGTAATTTTTCCACGCGCATGAAGACGTCTCGGAAGTTGGAGGTGGAGCCGGCGCCGGGAGCGACGGAGCCGTTATCGTTGGCGCTGCCGGAGTCGGCGAAATCGTAGCGCGTCCGGAAGTAAAAATTCTCGTAGAGATAGCCCTCAATGCCGAGACGGGCGCGGCGGAAGGCGCTGCCATCCTCAAGGTTCGGCATGCGCGGCGTCTGATCGAACCAGCCGGTGTCCCATTGGAAACGGCCGGTGTAACGGATCTGGAAATCTTTGTGCGACGATTCCAGAAACAGTCGGCGATCCCTCCACACCGCCTTGAGCGCGCCATCGCTGCCGACTTCGTACCAATCATCCGCCTGCTTTTTCGGCTCGTCCTTCTTTTCCTCCGTTTTGCCATCTTTCTTCTCTTCCTTCTTCTCGCCTGTTTTGCCGCCCGTCTCTTTTCCTTCGCCGGCCTTGGGGCGGGTTCCCTCCTTCTCTTGGTCGCCGCTCTTCTGTTCTTCTCCCGCACAGGTCACAATGGCACCGGGCACGCCCGTGCCGTCCGGGTTATTCGCCTCGGCGCCGAAGACGGGCTGGCTGCCTTGCCGGAGCAGGCTCTGGTACTTCTTCATCAGGTCGTCGTTCCGCCGCTCCAACTGCTTGTTGCGCGCGTCCAGTGTTTGCAATTGCGCTTCGATACGAGCCATCCGCGCCGCGGCGTCGTCCGCGGGAGCGTCGGAGGCGGCTTCGGCAGACGCCCCATCCGTCGCCGATTGCCCGTACACTCCCCTGCCGGCGAACGCCAGCCAGAAGGCGAATAGGAGGGCGAATGTCCTCGATGCGGTGAGCCGAAGTCCTTTCCAGCCCATACGATGCTCCTACACTTGACCCGGCAGCTAACGCAGCCGGTTCGCCTACCCGGCAGCTAACGCAGCCGGTTCGCCTACCCGGCAGCTAACGCAGCCGGTTCGCCTACCCGGCAGCTAACGCAGCCGGTTCGCCTACCCGGCAGCTAACGCAGCCGGGTTACGGCAAAGCGGATCGCCAGAACGATGTTGGCGAACCGGCAGCGTTAGCTGCCGGGTTATGACAATGCGGATTGCGCGAGAAGGAAATAGAAAAACGGTGATTTTTTTTCAAGATCAATTCGCGGACGGCCGACAGTGCCCCAAAGCCGGCTGGTAAGGTCGTCTCAGGCGAGGACGATGTTCACCAGCTTCCCCGGCACGACGATGATCTTGCGCACCTCTTTGCCCTCGATGAGTTGCGCACGCGCGCATCGGCCAAGGCCGTCTTCTCCAACGCCGCCTTGTCGATCTCCGCCGGCACGGTCAGACGCAGACGCAGCTTGCCGTTGATCTGCACCGGCACTTCAATCTCGTCAGCCTTGGTCAGCGCCGCCTCGAACGCCGGCCACGGCTCGTAAGCCAACGTCTGCCGATGGCCCAGCGCTTGCCATAGCTCCTCGGCCAAATGCGGCGCGAACGGCGCCAACAGCAGCACGAACGGCTCCAGCACCGCACGCGGACGCACCGTCAACGGCGTCAGATGATTGGTGAACTCCATCATGGCGGCGATGGCCGTATTGAATCGCATGCCGTCGAGATCCTCCGTGACGCGCTGAATGGTGCGATGCAGTTGCCGCAGCGTCTCCTTCTCCGGCGGCACGTCGCGCACCGCTTCGGATAAGCGCATGTCTTCGGCGCGGTCATCGATGAACAAACGCCAGACGCGGCCGAGGAAGCGATACACACCCTCGACGCCGCGCATGCTCCACGGTTTGACCGCTTCCAACGGACCCATGAACATTTCATACAATCGCAGACTGTCGGCGCCGTACTCCTGCACGACTTCATCGGGGTTGATGACGTTGCCGCGCGCCTTGGACATTTTGTAAGCGCGGGCATCTACCCGGATAGAGGGAGATTCCTTCAGCACGAAATGATCGCTCTTCTTCTCGACGCGATCCTCCGGCACCTTGACGCCTTCGAGCTTTTCGCCGCTCGGCTCATGACGGGCAGTGTCGCCATCGAAATCCACCTCGTCTGCCGACACCCACGCCGGCATCTTTCCGGCAAAGCCGCCGCCGGGCAGAAAGGCGGTGAATTCCATCTCGCCGAGAATCATGCCCTGATTGACCAACCGCTGAAACGGCTCCGGCGTGTGAACGTGGCCGCGATCGTACAGCACCTTATGCCAAAAGCGCGAGTACAACAAATGCAGCACCGCATGTTCCGCTCCGCCAACGTACAGATCAACCGGCATCCACGCTCGTTCCTTTTGCGGATCGCAAAAGGATTTATCGTTGCGCGGATCGATGTAGCGCAGATAGTACCAGCACGAGCCGGCCCATTGCGGCATGGTATTCGTCTCGCGCTTGTAGCGCTTGCCGTTGCGCGTCACATACAACCAATCTTTGGCTTTGCTCAAGGGCGGCTCGGCCTTGCCGGATGGTTTGTAATCCTCCAGATCCGGCAGGCGCAACGGCAATTCCTCCGGCGACAGCGGCTCGATGACGCCGGTTGGATTGCCTTTGTCGTCGATCTCGTGCAGGATTGGAAACGGTTCGCCCCAGTAGCGTTGCCGGCTGAACAGCCAATCGCGCAGCTTGTAGTTGATGCGGCGACAACCTTGGCGGCGCTCTTCCAACCAAGCGGTGATGCGCTGTTTGAATTGCGGAGTAGACAGACCGTTGAACGATCCGGAATTGATCGCGCTGCCTTCGCCGACGAAAGGATAACGCTTCTGTCCCCCTTCTTTGTAGGACAGGGCGGCCTCTTCTTTGCTCGGTCGATAACTCTCCGGCGGCTGCACCACTTGACGGATCGGCAGCTTAAAAGCGCGGGCGAACTCCCAATCGCGCAGGTCGTGCGCCGGCACGGCCATGATCGCGCCGGTGCCGTATGTTGCCAACACGTAATCGGCGATCCAAATGGGGATCTTCTCCTGATTCACCGGATTGATGGCGTAGGCGCCGGTGAACACGCCGGTTTTTTTCTTGGCCAATTCGGTGCGTTCCAGATCGCTCTTGCGGGCGGCCTCGGCGCGATACGCCTGAACGGCGGATCGCTGCTCCGCCGTGGTGATCGCTTCCACGAGGGCATGTTCGGGAGCCAGCACCATGTATGTCGCGCCGAACAGCGTATCCGGCCGCGTCGTGAAGACGCGAATCCGCAAGCCCGTCTGCAGAGCGAAATCGACCTCCGCGCCCTCGCTCTTGCCGATCCAATCGCGCTGCATCTTCTTGATCGATTCCGACCAATTAAGACCTTCCAAATCATCAATGAGTCGTTCGGCGTAGGCGGTGATGCGCAGCAGCCATTGCCGCAGCGGCATGCGCACGACGGGATGGCCGCCGCGCTCCGATTTGCCGTCGATCACTTCTTCGTTGGCCAACACCGTGCCCAGCGCTTCGCACCAGTTGACCGGCACCTCGGCTTGATAAGCGAGGCGTTTGCCGTCGCGGTAGGCGCGGACGGCGGCATCGCCCTGCTGTTTGACTTCCGGCGGAATCGGCAGTTCGACGATGGGCCGGCCGCGCTTCTGCTCGGCGTCGTACCAAGTATCGAACAATTGCAGAAAAATCCACTGCGTCCAGCGAAAATAGGCGGGATCGGTGGTATCGACTTCGCGTTCCCAATCGTAGCTGAAGCCGAGCATCTGGATTTGCCGGCGGAAGTTGTTGATGTTGTTTTCGGTGGTGAGGCGCGGATGGGTGCCGGTGTTGATGGCGTACTGCTCGGCGGGCAGACCGAATGCGTCCCAGCCCATTGGATGCAGCACATTGTCGCCGCGCATGCGCCGATAGCGGGCCAGGATGTCGGTGGCGGTGTAGCCTTCGGGATGGCCGACGTGCAGGCCGGCTCCGCTGGGATAAGGGAACATGTCGAGAATGTAGAATTTCGGTTTGTCGGAATGATCGGGCGTGCGGAAAGTTTTGTTCTGCCGCCAGTAGTCTTGCCAACGCCGCTCGATGACTTGGGGGTTGTAACTCGGCATGCTTACCCGTCCACTTCCAGGAAGTCCACGAAAACCGTCCCGATCCCGCGGGCCGGCATCTGATTTATCCTATCCACCTGCGCGGCTTGCGGCTTAACGATCTTCTCGCTTCAATGGACGGACGCGGCGATGGCGAGGTTCGCGGCGAGACCATCCGCCGGAGGAACGGCAGGAGGAGGATCGCCGCCGAGAAGAAAGCCCGGTATATTCGCTTGGAGTTCCTGATTGTGATTGGGGGCGGTGTTGTGTTTACGGCGTTGGGGGTCGGCTTGTTATTGCACTGGCTATCGCCATGACCTCGGATTTCCGGCTTCACCAGGAGATTCCTTTGCGTTCCGGCGGAAAGAGCGGTCGATTCGAGCTGCGAGAGGCATCGAACTCTGCTTCCGCGAGGAGGAACGCTCTGGCGAACAATCTTTTCTGATGTGGAGCCGTCAGTTGCCGCTGTCAGTCGCGTGGCCGGTCTGCCGCAGCGTTTGGTTCGGGCTGAACCGGCTGCCGATCACTGTTTCTGGCGATGAGTCGCTGGGCCGCTGCCAAAAGCCGATCGTCCTCGACATCCCAGAGCGCCTCGGCTTGCGGACATCCCGCAGCCGTTGTTAAGTTCGCCATCAACTGCCCGAACCGCCATTCCGGGAATAGCTGACGGAGACGGGCAACCGCTTGAAGCAGGGTGTCGGAGGTCGTGTGGCTCATGGCAACAAGTCTCCCACGGAGGGATAAGCTCCAACGGGAAGTGGGCAAGAAAGATGGCAGCGATAACGTCAAGCGGGGCAACGCCTGGCTGAAGAAGGTTTTCTCCGAGGCGGCTGTACTAGGTTCGCAATCAGAGCAAGCCCAATCGTCGGCGGCTGCTGACGGAGAACCGATCGTCCAGAAAGCGTGCGAGGGCGGAAACAAGAATCTGCTTAGCTTCCTCCTGCGAGTAATTGAGCTTCGTAGTCAGTTCTTGAGCCCGGTCGCTGATTGCACCGGCGATCATCTCTCGGCAAGTCTGATACACTCTGCTCTCATGGTTTGCTCGGGAGGCATAAGCGTGCTGGAGGACTTCAGCAATCTCTCGGTGTCTGGTCAAATCGCTATCCATGAGCAGTTCTACCAGGACCGCGTTGAAATAGCCGTCCCCGAATTCCCGCTCTGCCTTCCGCAGTGCCGCACGCAGTCCGAGGGCAAACCGCTCGGCTTCCTGTGCGGAGTTGACCGCTCGCACAGGTTTCGATACCTGATGAATGAGTCCGGCATTCAGGTCATCATCCCATGGCATCGATTCCAGAGGAAGTAGATTGCCGTCCTTCTTAAACTGGAGGTGCATCTCCGGCTGCGATTGGCCAAACTCGGTTTCCGGCCGGTATACCTCCAGCGTTGCTGAAGTGCTGGGCTGTGTGAGGAGATTCTCCCAGTAACGCAAGCGAGGGTGCAGGGATTTAGTCGGATTGCTGAAGAAGTCATCGAGCGTTGTCATAGGTTTGCCTCCTGAGACGACTAGATCACCCCGCTGCGTCATTCACTAACGCGGATAGCACGAATTTGGCTGCGTTCCGACACGCGATGGGGCGGTTAGCGTCAATCACCGCATCCCGGTTCTCGTCTGCAAAATCAGAGACTCCCTTCACCACACACCAGATTGGATCGCTGGCGGCAGTCGATGCCGCGAGCAGAGCCCACCCCTTCCATCTCCCCTCCGATTACCGGATCTTCCCCGGCAGGCACGCTGCGAACCAATTCGTCCCGAAAGACACTGCTATGGATTCGCGCTGCCCCGGACAGTATCGTTCCCAAGTAGACAGCGAAGGTATGTCCTCCTCGCCGTTGCTCACGGCGAAACAACTCGACGAGAGCTGGTCGAGCTATTTCTCGGTTGGCTTGCGAATACTCGGTGATATACCCCTCACGGCCGCCAGGAGCCGGATTGATATCGCGGTTGTCGTAAGGAATAATCGACGTTGATACCAGCACGTCGCCGGGGTTCTGATGCCGGGGATCAATGCCGAAGGCCATCCCAAGCTGGACAATACCCTGAGCACCTGAAGCGATCCTGAGTCGCATCCCTCTGGCTGCAGTACCCAAGAAGCCGATGGATCCCATGACAAGTCGCCCACCAGTTCTTGCAGGGCGGATTGCGATGACGATCTCGTTCCCGATGCGACCAAACCAACGATATTCCTCCCCAAAGGGAGACTCTTTCTTTCTGATTGGCTCGAAAGGAAGGTTAAGCTCCTTCGCTGCCTCTTCCAGTCCCTCCTCCTCCGCGGGAGTAGCCACAAGGAGCAAGAGGGAACACCTTCCTTTGATGGGATCGGGCTGAGCGTCCATAGTGGGTTCCGTCACCGGCTCTTTCCTTTCGATATGCCCGAACTTCCAAACATCCTCCTGATGGCGGATTCGATGTCCCAAATCGATTCATGCGATTAACATTATACCAGCTATAGAGAAGCATCCGCCAGCGTCATCGACACCAACGGCAGGCTAAGCGTACAGACTCCCCCCACCTTGTCTTGATCGACTATCCACTGCCGAACAAGCTCCGCAGCCGGGGCCGCTGAGTGACCTTTGAACTCCGAAAAGCCGTAATGCGGCTCCGGTCTGCTACAGCGAACGGTTAACCCCGGCAGTTCATCGCCAACTCGCCTTTGCGCCGCAACTGCTCGCAATGGTCTGGGTCGCTCACCCGCAAGTAGTCGATAAGCCGGGACCGAAGGTACTCGCGGACACGGAACGCGCTGCCGGCTGTATCCCGAACCGACCCTTCGCGCTCAAACCACCTGAACGCTTCCACGGCCTCTTGCTCGTTGCCGAGCATGCCCCGCATAGTGCGGACATTGACTTCATCGAGGAACAGGGCTTGCTGGAGCCATCCCTTTTCACAGTCACTCATCCAGCGAGTGGTTCTGTCATGGAACCGCTTGAGCATGACCGCGCTCCGGCCCCCGGAGGCTACCTCCTCGATCCAGAGTTGAACGTAGAAGGGATACCCTTGCGTATCGCGCCAAGCGCGTTCCTTTTCGTCGTCCGCTCGCACCCCGTACAACTCAACAAGCTGATCCATCTCCGGGCGAGACAGCGGCGCCAAAACTATCCGTGCCAGCAGATTTGGCTTGAGGTGCTGATCCCACGCCGGGTGGGTTGCTTCCAGCTGATCTCGTCCGAGGACCATGACCACCGATTGGAAGTTGGCGGAGCGCAGCGCAGGAAGCAGGTGTCCGACCAAGAACTCCCCGAGGGGTTCTTGGAGCATCTCGTAGTCGTCGAGGATCAGCAGCAGCCGGTCGATACCTTTGATCTTGGAGTGAGCCGCCTTGAACAAGTCCTTCCCTCGGTATCCCGCGAGGATCGCGGACAAGTCAGAATGTAGCGCATCGGCAAGCGGCCGACAGGCGTTTTCCTTGATCGCGTTTCGCAGTGCAGTAGACCCGCCGAGGCCCAGCCGCTCCCAGAACCACGGTGCCTCCTCGCGCAGACTCGCCATCAAGGGGAACGTGTCTTCGAGCAGCCGCTTTAGCTTATCCAATTCATGAAAGTTGACGTGCTTCTTGGTGATCGGAACGGCGTCGTTGATCCGCTTGCCCGCCTCGAATGCCATGTCGAGGAACCGAAGCAAGGCCAGTCGCCCGTTCTCATTGTTCGGATGCTTCTGTTTGAACTCGGCGACGGCCTCACTGCGGATCGTCTCGATTGCCTTCACAACCCGATCCACGGACGGGAAGTAATACCCTGACCCGCGAACCCGAATTGCGGCAGCCTCCGCACCATCCACCATCCTCGCCACTGCTCGCACAAGGGTTCTGGCGGATGGGTCACTGGCATCGATCCGCAGGGTGAGGTATTTGCGGTTGCTCAGGTCAATCCCGGCGATAGCATGGTTGAAAAGGAATGTCTTGCCGATACCGCCCGGTCCCTCGATGCTCTGCACGGTGAGCTTGCTGTCGGCCTCTTCTCGGCCGGTCAGCACGTCATGGAGCCGCTTCACCGTGTCATGCCGCCCGACGAAGTACTCAACGCCCATACGCGCCTCTTGCCTCAAAGGGCTAACAAATGGTTATACGGCTGTCAGACGCATAACACCTTCTTCGGGTGTGTTATTCTTGCGCTGCGCAGTATCGTATCGCCGCCCGCGGCCCATCGCAAGGACATTCGATGTCTTCATCTGCTCCGACAATGAGCAATGCTCTGGCGATCAATGTCTTGTGATGTGGAATCATCAGAACCGTCACCACCATTTGCAGGCGGTAACTGCTCAGTCAACTTTCAGCATCTCTAATACCCTTTGTCCCTACGCAGGGCGGCCACGATCCGCCGTGTTTCCATCGCGTTTCCGGCGGCGAGAAGACGTTGCGCTTCCGCGATGCCCTCGCACAAGAGCGGTGTGAGCGGCACGGCCGCGCCCGCCGGCGGTGGATCGGGAACGAGGCGAGCGATAATGGCGGCGCACAGTTCAGCCAATCCCGCACCTGTCAGGGCGGAGACGGGCACTGCGTTACTCTGCCAGCCCGCAGCGCCAGCAAGGGCAACCCTTGCTGGCGCTGCGGGCTGGCAAGCAAAGTCCCACGCCGGCGGCAGATCGATTTTATTGATGACGTACAGCACGGCGGCGAGCGGATCGCTTGGCCACACCGGCGGCGCAGAACCATCGAGTATCCACAGACACAAATCCGCCTCCGCCGCCGTGGCTCGCGCCCGGCGGATGCCCTGTTCTTCCAGCGCTTCGGCTTCGGTTCGCTGGCCGGCGGTATCGGCCAGTTCGATCAACCAGCCGTCCAGCGCCAGCCGCGTCGTCACGACATCGCGCGTGGTGCCCGGCGTCGCCGCCACGATGCTGCGTTGGTAGCCGGCTACGGCGTTGACCAGGCTGCTTTTGCCGACATTGGGCGCACCGGCGACTGCCACGCGCCAAGGCTGCGTCAAGTGTCGCCCTACAGCGGCATAGCGCCATGAGCTGCGTCAATCCTTCGGTTGCCGCCGCCGTCTCACCGCGCTCCAGCGCCTGGACAATCGCATCGAGCGCCGGCCAAGCGCTCCTTGCTGCTGATCCAGAAGAATGCTCGCCGTGCGCAGTGTCGCCGCCTGAGACAGTGCAATCGCCGCTTCCGCGCTCAGTGCATCCGCGCTCGTCTTGCGTAGAAAGTCCTCCCAGCCGCAAGACTGCAAACCCTGTTCGCGGAACAGTTCGAGGAGAAAGCGCACCACTTCGCGGCCGCCGTGGCCATGCACTTCCAGCCACGGCTGCGGCTCGGATTGTTTGACCGCTACGACGACCTCATCGGCCACTTCGCCGCCGAGTCGGCCCAGCCAAAAGCGTCCGCTAGTTGGTTCCTCCGGCAGTTCGTCGCCGCGATGGCGACGAAAGAGTTTCCGCAGCGCCGGCCAGGCGCGGGGACCGTATAGCCCCAGCGTGGCCAGCGCGGATTGTCCCGGCGGCGTCAGACAGGCGATCCAGGTCGGAGTTCCCTCGATGGTCACGGCAGCGCCTCCGCACTCAAACGAATGCCTTCCAGCGTCATTTCGGGCCAGAGTTGCGCTTCTGGGATAACCGCTTGCAATCGCGGACCATCGCCGCCCGTCAGAAAAACCTCCAGCGGCGATGGGTGCAAATCTTGGTATTCGCTCAGCAGTGAGGTAATGCCACCGGCCACGGCCCAGAAGATGCCGGCTTCCATGGCGGGGATAGTTGCCGTGCCCGGCAAAGGCGGCGGTTGCGACGGCGGCTCAATGATCGGCAACAGCGCCGTATGATCGTGCAGCGCCTTGGCCATCAATCGCAGTCCCGGCAGGATCGCGCCACCGATGAAACGCTCCGTAGCCATCCAACAGATCCACGGTGACGGCCGAACCGGCATCGATTACCACCGCCGGCACGCCCGCTGTGCGCCGGCTGTTGGCCGCTACCGCGTCAAACAGCCGATCCATGCCGACGTGATCCGGCCGCGCCACCAAGACGCGCAGCGGCAAATCCTTCGGATCATCGAACACGGACACCCGCTGCCCGCACTGGCGCAGCCATTCGGTAAGTCGTCCGCGCCGCGGTGGATGAACGCCGGTGACAATCCATTGACACTGCGACTCCAATCCCCATTGCCGTCGCTGTTGTTCCCAGGCGGCGGGATCGTCCGGCGGCAGCGAGCAGGTTTCGCGCACCGCTTGCGAACCGCACAATCCCCACTTGATGCGGCTATTACCAACATCGACCACCACGTCCGGCCTCATGGCGCCACCTCAATCCGCGCCGCCTGCAATTGCTCGACCACCGCCCGCACCAGATCCGCCAATCCATGCCCCGTCACCGCCGACAGCGCCAGCACCGGACGCGCCCAACTCCTCTTCCAATCGCCGCCGCACTTCCTCGCTGCCGGTCAACTCCGCTTTGCTCACCGCCACAATCTCCGGCTTGTCCGCCAAAGCATGGCCATGCAATTCCAATTCGCGGCGAATAGTCCGATAATTCCGCAGCGGATCGCTGCCATCCGCCGGCGCCGGTTCGACCAGATGCACAAGGACGCGCGTCCGTTCGACGTGGCGCAAAAACTCGTGTCCCAAACCGACACCGTGATGCGCTCCTTCGATGAGTCCGGGCAGATCGGCCAGCACGAAAGCGCGTTCGCCGCCAATGGTCACCAAGCCGAGATTGGGGTGTTTGGTCGTGAACGGATAATCGGCGATGTCGCGGCTGCGCCTGCGACAATCGGCTCAACAGCGTGGACTTGCCGGCATTGGGCAGGCCGATCAGCCCCGCATCGGCGATGACTTTCAATTCCAGAACGATCCAGCGTTCCTCGCCCTCGGTGCCCGGCTGAGTCTCGCGCAGAGCGCGGTTGATCGCCGTGGCGAACGCTTTGTTGCCGCGTCCGCCGCGACCGCCGTGCGCCGCCGTCACTTGCTCGCCCGCTTCTTTCAGATCGCGCAGCAGATTGCCGCGCTCGCGGTCGTAAACCAGTGTGCCCGGCGGCACGGGAATGACCAATTCGGCGGCGCGTCGTCCGTGACAATTATCGGGTCCGCCGCGTCCGCCGGCCTCGGCACGCCAATGCTTGCGATTGACGATCTCGGCCAAGCTGTCGGTGCCGGCCACGGCGCGGACGATGACATCGCCGCCATCGCCGCCGTCGCCGCCGTCCGGCCCGCCCTTGGGCACATACTTCTCGCGGCGGAAGCTGCAACAACCCGCGCCGCCATCGCCGCCCTTCACGAACACCGTCACTCGGTCAACAAACATGGTAATCCATTGGGGAATACGCTATCATTGCTCGACACATTTCCCTTATGATACACAGCAGCCAACGAGAGCGCGCGGAATCCTTGCCGTTTGCTTGCATGCCCTTCCGATAGGAGAATAGAATTCAGCCGTGTGGAGATTATTATTCCTGGAATGAGATGAAGCCATGAGCCTCGAGCTTGATCTGCCATCGGAGTTGGAAAACGAACTCGCCGCCGAGGCTGCCCGCCTTCGGTTGCCTCTCGCCGAGTACGCCTTACGTCTTCTCGCCGTCGGGCGGAGTCCAGCGCCGAAGCCGCGAAACGGTGCGGAACTAATCGCCTACTGGCAAAGCGAGGGACTTGTTGGCACACGGCCTGACATCGTGGATTCACCAGGGCACGCACGCGCCTTGCGGCAGCAAGCCGAAACCAGAGAGCGATCGTAGCCGATGGAACTTCTCGATACCGATGTGCTTATCGACATCCAGCGCGGGCATCCACCGGCCGTGGCCTGGTTCTCCGGCTTGACGGAACTGCCCGTCGTGCCTGGATTCGTGATCATGGAGTTGATTCAGGACGCCCGTAACGCTCGCGAAGTTCGGCAGACCTTGCGACTCATCGCGCCCTTCCAAGTGGTCTGGCCCATGGAGACGGATTGCGCCGCGCCCTCTCCGATTTCACCGCCTACCACTTGTCGCACAGTTTGGGCTTGCTGGACGCGCTGATTGCCGCTTGCGCCATTGGTTTATCCGCGACCTTGTACACTTTCAACGCCAAACATTACCGGGTCATTCCAGGGCTAGTCATCGCGGAACCCTATATACGCTGAGCGCGCCGCTCTTCACACACTTACTCCTCTGGCTTCCGGCGCGGGATGATCCAGCACGATTCATGTTTCGTCATGCCGATGTGCGGATAATATGTCTGCGCTTTCGGCGCGGCGATGAGAAGCAGCATCGTCTGCAAACCCGCCGCTTCGTGCGCGCGGCGGATCAGCTCGCGGCCAATGCCGCGGCGCTGATGCCGTTCATCCACGGCCAGATCCGAGAGATAAGTGCAATAGGCGAAATCCGTAATCGCGCGCGACACGCCGACCAATAAACCATCGAGACGCGCCGTCACGATTACATCGGCGTGAGTGAGCATTTTCCGAATCGTGTCGCGGTCGTGGACGGGACGGCGTTCGGCGAGCGTCGAACGCATCAACACATCGATAAATTCTTCCGGCGACAGACTGGGTTCCTGGCCGTACTGCACGAGCATAGTTGCGTCTCCGCGTGGTCGATCAATAGGCATTGCGGTGAATGAAGCCGTGAAACAGCGTCATCCACAGAATGCGCAAATCCAGCCACGGCGTCCAGTGCGTGATGTAGTAGAGATCGTATTGCAGCCGTTTGCGCAGCGACGTGTTGCCGCGCCAGCCGTGGACCTGCGCCAGCCGGTGATGCCGGCTTTGACGCAGTGCCGCGCCATGTAGTTGGGAATGGTTTTGCTGAATTGCTGGATGAACACCGGACGTTCCGGCCGCGGTCCCAACCAAACTCATGTCGCCCCGCAGCACGTTCCACAACTGCGGCAGCTCATCGAGACTGGACTGACGCAGAAGCGCCCCCAAGGCGCGTTCGCCGCGGATCGTTCTTGACCGCCCAGACCGCTCCGCTCTTCTGCTCGGCATCGACGCGCAGACTGCGGAATTTCAGCATGTGGAACGGCCGGCCGTTCAGTCCGCAGCGCTCCTGACGATAGAAGATCGGTCCCGGACTGCTCAGTTTCACCAGCACGGCGATCAGCGCCAACAGCGGCGAGATTACCACCAAGCCGAAGGCCGATAGGGCCACGTCCATGACGCGCTTGACCACGATATTCAAGCCGAAATGCGGACTTTCGCGCAGACCGATCAGCGGCAGGCCGTCGAGGTTGGTGGTCGTCAGCGACAAGCCGGCGAGGTTGGGCACGTCGCAAACCATGCGCACTTCGACCAGCGAACGCGACAGAATGGCGAAGACGCGGCGCGCGTCGTCGGTGCGGTCCAGCGGCAGGGCGACGAAGACGTGGCGCACGCCGTATTTTTGGATCAATTCCGGCAGATCGGCGAAGCTGCCCAGCACGTCGAGATCGCCGGACAGGCGATTGGTTTGTTCATCGACGAAGCCGATGTTCTTGATGCCCAGCCAGTTGACGCGCTGCAAGGCGCGAGCCATCTTGCGAGCAGCGCGGCCCGCTCCTACGATGATCGAGAAGGTCTGATTGTAGCCGTGGCTGCGCAAGGTGCGGATGACCGCCCAGGCCATGCGGCGACCGATCAGCACCAGCACCACGCTGAGAATCCAGAAAATCAAGATGCCGGCGCACGATTCGTAGGCGTCGTGCAGGAAGAAAATGCGGGCCATGACCAACAGTGCGAGCAGCAGACTGCCTTTGAAGACGGCAACCATTTCCTCGCGGAAACGGCGCAGGCGGCCCACGTCGTAGGTTCCGGCCAAACGGTAGGCGACGGCGCTGAGCAGCCATAACAGCGGCACACGCTGCCAGCACAGGTAAAACGCGGGGATTTTTTTATCGGGATGAAACCAGCCGGACTCGAAATAGAGATAGTAGGCCAAAAACCAGGCGGCCGTGGTCAGCAGCAGATCGGTGAGCAAAAAGCAGGAACGGAGCAGCTGGCTGCGCTGATGAATCATGATCTTCCCCATCCGTGGGAGCAGGCCGGAAGGACCGCAACCGCGAAGTCTTAACACGACGGCGGCAACGCTGTCAAGGTGAGGCGACAATCAATAAACCGACCACGGAACACACGGAACACACGGAAAAAAGACAAAAAAAGGAAAAATAGTTGGGAATCAGAAAGATTGAATGATCTTCTTTCTATTTTCTTTTTTGTCTTTTTTCCGTGTGTTCCGTGTGTTCCGTGGTGTGTTCTTCTTCTGAGGATTGCGATGGCGGCGAGCGATCTTGTACTTGCACTAACCGGCGCCAGCGGCGCGCCCTACGGCGTGCGTTTGCTGGAAGTGCTGTTGCACGCCGGTCGTTGTGTTCATCTCGTCCTCAGTCCGTCCGCCGTGCAGGTGATCGAGCAGGAGTTGGATCGCCGCGTTCGTCTGGATCGTTTCGATTTGGCGGATTTGCTGGGAACTTGCGCCGCCGAGTTCGACAGCGAACAGGTGTGTTATCATCACTTCATGGACTTCCGGGCCGGCATCGCCAGCGGTTCGTTTTTGACGGCCGGCATGGTCGTTTGTCCGTGCAGCATGGGCACGGCGTCGGCCATCGCGCACGGTCTGTCGCAGAACCTCATTCATCGCGCCGCCGACGTTCACTTGAAGGAACGCCGTCCGCTCGTGCTGGTGCCGCGCGAAACGCCAATGCACCTGATTCAACTGCGTAATTTGACCGCCTGCGCCGAGGCCGGCGCCGTGGTGTTGCCGGCCATGCCCGCCTTTTACACCCGACCGCAATCGCTGCAAGACGCCATCGATTTCATCGTCGGCCGTATCTGCGATCAACTGCGCATCGAGCATCATCTGCTGCCGCGCTGGAGTGAATAGAACGAACGACGGCGTCACTTGGGAAAGAAGAACGTCTCCGCCGTGCGCCGCAGCAGCCAATCCCGATCCGCCGCGCTGAGAAAATCCAAGCGTTTGCTCACCAGTTCGATGCTGTCGGCATACTTGTGTTCGACGACCTGAAACGGACAATCGCTCTCCCACATGCAGCGCTGGACGCCGAACGCCTCGATCACTTTGCGAATCAGCGGCGCCAGATCGGTGTACGGCGGCTTCTTCGCCCCCAGTCCGTAGAATGCGCCGATTTTGACCATGATCTTTTTGTGCTTGGCCATGTCGCACAGTGCCGCCACGTCCCGAGCGCGGATCGTGCCATCACCGCCGATGCGGCACAGATGATCGATGATGACCGGAGCGCCGGGATATTTGCGACAAAGGCGATCCACTTCTTGCAACGCATCGGGATTGATAAGGCAGCTGATAGCTTGATTGTTCTTAGCGGCGGCGGCGAACATCTTGTCGTAGCCGGCGTGCCGCAGCCAATTTTCGCCCTTGCCTTCATTGGGCTTGATGCCGCGCTCCAGCCCCGGATAGATGCGAAAAGCGCGGACAGCCTTTTTCGCCAACTCGCCCATGAGACGATCCGGCGCGTCGGCAGTGGGATCGATGACGGCCGTGCCGCAAAAAACGTCCTTGTGCAGAGCCATCATGTCGAGCATGTAGGAATTGTCGAAACCGTAGTAGCTCATCTGAATGAGGTTGATGCGCTCGACGCCGGCCGGCTTGGTGTGTTTGAAGAGATCCTCCGGCGTGAAGCGCTTGGGTCTCATGTCCTCGACTTTGTAGCCGCGCGCAGCGGATAATGAGCCGTGTCGTCGGTCCAGACGTGAACGTGCGCGTCGATGAAACCCATGATAAGTAGCTCCTCCAGTCAGAAGATGGGGCGTGAGATTTCTCCTGTTTCGTGGCCGCAAGGGGTTCTTTTTCTCAACTTGACCGTATGCCGTATCCGACATACCATGAAGCTATGTGCGGAGAGCGAAAACCGTTGGTCTTGCTGCATGGAGAGATCAAGACTCCGCCGTTCTCCGCGGAGGGAAGGATTGAGGCCGGCACGCTTCTTCGCCGGTTGCAAGAAGGCGAAACCTTGTCCTTGCCTCATTCTCGCCCGATGCCGAGTATCGGTCCCCGCTGCCATGAACTGCGCGTCCGCGATCGCGGCCACAACTGGCGGATCGTTTACCGCGTGGATGCCGATGCCGTTCTCGTCGCCGAGGTCTTTGCCAAGACGACGCGGCAAACCCCTCCGCGGGTTCTCGCCAATTGCCGGCAGCGCTTGAAGCGGTACGACGAAACGAGAGCGAACCCATGAAGACCGGAAGGAGTGACAATGATGGACAAGAAAACGCGTGAGCGCTTGACGGCGGCGGGCTTTCGGGTCTGTGACGCCGAGGATTTTCTGGAACTGAACGCGGAAGAGCGTCAGCTGGTGGAGTTGCGTTTGCAAGTCAGTAAGGCCGTCCGCCGCCGCCGCCAAGAGCGTGCGCTGAGCCAAAAGCAACTCGCCTCCAAGTTGAAATCGAGCCAGTCTCGTATCGCCAAGATTGAATCCGCGGCCGCCGATGTGTCTTTGGACCTTTCCTTCCGGGCCTTGTTCGCCGCCGGTGGGAGCTTGACGGACCTTATTGCGCAGGCAGAGGAAGAAAGGATCGAAGACGGAACACGCGACCGAGTCCATGCTTCCTCCGCGCTAACCTTTGTTTCCTCATCGCCTCGTCTCCCTCGCGCCGGCCGGCGCCGTCAGCGCACCTCGACCGCGATCGGTAGGACGTGACTGATAACGGCATCGCGTCGATCCGTGTCGCGCCGCATCGGTTGCACGCGGCCGCGCGCATCCGTGGCTCGCGCCATGAGGATGCGACGACCGCTCTTCTCCGGCGTTCGCCACGCATATTCCCAGCGCCGCCAAGTGAAGGGAGCCGATTCATCCAACAGCTTTGCTTCGTGCCACGATTGGCCGCCGTCGCTGCTGATCTCGACCTTCCTCACCGTGGACTCGCCGGCCCAAGCGGCGCCGAAGATGCGATACGTGGATCGAGCGGGAACCACTTCCCTCGACATCGGCCGGGCGATCTCGGATTTGACTTGCACCTCGCGCACCGGCACCAATTCCGGCACGTCTCGGCTGCGGTCCCACATCGAGTAGGTGAGGGTTTGGAAATAGCCGTGAAACGGCCGCTCCGCGACAATCAGACGTTGCAGCCACTTGACGGACGCCATGCCGTACCAGCCGGCGACGATCAGCCGCACCGGCGCGCCGTGCGCCGCCGGCAGATCCTTGCCGTTCATCTTGTAGGCGAGCAACACTTCCGGCCGCCGCGCCTTCGTCAATGGCAGACTGCGAGCGTAGGCGATGACGCCGGGCGAAGGGGGACTGGGCGGCTTGAACTCGCCCTTATCGGCGCCCTCGGCGATGACTTCGACGGCGTTTTTCTGGACGCCCGCGCGCTCCAGCACGTCGGCCAAGCGAACGCCGGTCCATTCGGCGTTGCTGACGCCGCCCAACTCCCAGCGCAGGCCGCTTTGCAGCGGTTTGAGAAAGACGCGGCCGTTGCCCGAACATTCCAGCAGCGCCGTCAGCGTGTGCGACGGCATTTTCCGCAGTTCGTAGTAGTTGATTTCCAACGGCTTGTCCACGGCGCCGGCGATTTTCAGACGCCAACTTTTGGCGTCCAGTTCCGGGACGTGAAAATGCGTGCGGACGTAGAACAACTCATTGGGCGTGAGGAAGCTATCCAGCGATGCGAAGGGAAACTCCAGATTGTCCGGATCTTTTTGCCGCGTGATGATGCCGGGGATGGGTACGGCCTTTTCGGATCGCGTCGCCGGCTGATCCGCTAGCGCGGTGGAAACGAACGGCAACGCGCCGGCAGCCGCGCCGCCGAGAAAAGTACGGCGATCGAGGACGGCACGGCTCCGGTTTTCGCGCAGCCTTTGTGTTGTTGATGGCAACATGGAATTCATCTCCCACAGGAACCGCTGACGGATCGGCAAACCCAACCTTGTTAGGGCAATTGTAGTGTTTGTGCCAACTATCGCGCCGTCCTTTTTTCGATGACGAAGAAACTATACTAAAGCGAACGGCATCCGCTTTGCATTTATTTCTCTTGGAACAGAGAAGGGGCAGTTTCGCCGAGCAAGAGCGAATCGGCCCTTCAGGGAAAGAAGAGGCGAGCTATGTCCATTCACCCCATTCGGCGCGCCGCCCGCATGCGGCACATTCTCTTGATCGAAGATAATCGCGACGGCCGCGAGTCGCTGCGGATGCTGCTCACCTATTTGGGGCATCGGGTAGACGTGGCGGCCGACGGCGTTGAGGGCGTGCAAAAAGCCTTGGCGATTCATCCCGACCTTGCCCTCGTGGACATCGGCTTGCCGCGTTTGGACGGCTATCAAGTGGCGCGGCGCATTTGCGCGGCACTGGGCGAAAATGTGATACTCATCGCCTACACCGCCTACGATAGCCCGGACACGGCGGTACGAGTTATCGAGGCGGGCTTCGACGCGCATTTGGTCAAACCCATCGAGTTGAGTGAGTTGGCTCCGTGGCTAGGAGAGGAGAGCCGCTTATCCGACATGCTGTGCGGAACGGGGGCGTGATAGGCGAAGGCGTTCCTATCCGCTTCGCCGCGCTGCGCCGCGCTTGAGCAATTCATCCGAGATGGTGCCCAGCAGCAAAGCCGTGCCGATGACGGCGTATTCCACTTCATTAGGAATGCGGACGAAGGTACAGAGTTGTCGCAAGAGCGGCAAAATGGCGGCGCCGAGGATCATGCCGGGCACCGTGCCTTCGCCGCCGCGCAAGCTGCATCCGCCCAACACCGCGCCGGTGATGGCGTACAGTTCGTGCCAGGAGCCGGCGCTGGTAGCGTTGGCCGAGCCGCTGTCCAAAATGAACAACACGCTTCCCAATCCCGCCAGCGACGAACAGAGAACGTAGGCCAACACCTTGTAGCGCTTCGTGGGGATGCCGGCGTAGCGCGCGGCGTCCTCGTTGGAGCCGATGGCGTACAGATAGCGACCGTGGTAGGTGCCGTGCAGGAACAGACCGAGAACGAGTGATACGGTAAGCAACAAAAGCAGCTGGCCGGGGAAGCCGAAATGTTGGCCCACCATCAGTTGACGCATCCACTCCACGCGGTTCTGATACGCCGCCGGATCGCCGGGAACGTCCAGACCGACACTCGCCGACGTGGCCCACCGCGCCAGACCTCGATAGATGAACAGGCCGCAGAGCGTGACTAAGAACGGCTGCAAGCGCAATTGCGTGACGAGTAAGCCGTGGACAAGGCCAATCGTGGCGGCACCGGTAAGAACGAGGACGGCGGCCAACAGGGGCGGTATTTGCCGCTGTAAGAGCAATGCGAAGCACACCGCTCCCAACCCCACCACCGAGCCGATGGACAGATCGATGCCGCCGGAGACGATGAGAATACCGACGCCGACCGTCAGCACGCCGTAATAGCCCAGGCGCTCGGCGATGGTTTGGTGGTTGAACAGCGTCAGCGCGTTGGGGTCGGACACCATCAAACCGGCGTATAGCACCGTCACCATTAGCAGAATGCCCAGCAGTCGTTTCATGCGCGCTCGTCTCACCATTCGTCGTTTAGCCGCGAGCCGAAGGCGAGCGCGTCGCGCTCGCCTTCGGCTCGCGGCTAAACGAATGTTATTCTTGGATAGCCCCTACGGAACCGCCCGTCGCCAGGTGCATGACGGCTTCTTCGCTCAGCGCCGGACGCGGCAATTCGCCCGCCAAGCGTCCTTCGTGCAGCACCAAAACGCGATCGCTCATGCCCAAAATTTCTTCCAAATCGCTGGAAATCATCAAAATGGCCACACCCTCGCCGGCCAGCTGATCCATCAGCGTATAGATTTCGCTGCGCGCGCGACATCGACGCCGCGCGTCGGCTCATCGAAAATCAGGACGCGCGGCCGGCGGACCAGCCATTTGCCCAGCACCACCTTTTGCTGATTGCCGCCGGAGAGCAGACCGACCGCCTTGGCCGGACTGGACGTTCTCACGCGCAGCCGTTCGATCAGATCGTCTCCCAGCCGGACCTCGCGACGACGGACGACCCAGCTCAGACGGCTGAGACGATCGAGGTTGGGCAGCGTCAGATTGTGCAGAACGCTGTCGTCGAGGACGAGACCATGTTGGCGGCGGTCTTCGGGCGCCAGCAGCAGACCGGCGGCGATGGCCTGGCGCGGATGGCGGATGTCCACGACCGCGCCGTCCAGAAGCACTTGACCGCCGCTCAGGCGGCGGATGCCGAACAGCGCCTCGGCCAATTCGCTGCGTCCGGCGCCAACCAAACCAGCCATGCCGACAATCTCGCCGCCGTGGATCTGAAAGGAGATTGGTTGAGCGGGGCCGCCGTTGAACGTCACACTACGCACCGCCAGACGGACGGGAGCGGAAGAGGAAAGCGGATGGCGGCGCGGATAGAACTGTTTGAGATCGCGTCCCACCATGAGCCGCACCAAGGCATCGTGACTGATCTCCGCCCGGCTCAAGCGCCCGGCGTTGCGGCCGTCGCGCAGCACTTCAACGCGGTCGGCGACACGGCGCACCTCGGCCAATCGGTGCGAGATGTAGACCACGGCCACGCCCGCACTTTTGAGATCGGAAATGACCTCGAACAAGCGTTCCGTCTCCGTCTGCGTCAGACTGGAGGTCGGTTCATCCATGATGAGCAGCCGCGCCGACAGGGCCAGCGCGCGGCCGATCTCGACCAGCTGGCGCTGTCCGGGCGGCAGATCGCCGACACGGCGGCTCGGCGACACGCTCAGACCGACGCGGCGCAGCAGTTGCCGCGCTTGTTCGTTCATGGCCGGTTGATCCAGCCAGCCCAGCCAACCGCCGCGGACTGCGCTCGCGGCCCAGGAAAAGGTTGGCGGCGACACTGAGGTTTTCCGCCAGGTTCAGCTCCTGATGGATGAGGACGATGCCGCGGCGCAGCGCCCGGCCACGCCTTCGACGGCGATCGGCTGGCCTTCGAGGAGAATTTCGCCGCTGTCGGGCGCGTGAATGCCGGCCAGGATCTTCATCAACGTCGATTTGCCGGCTCCATTCTCGCCGACGACGGCCAGCACCTCGCCGCCGCCGACGTGCAGTGATACGCCGTCCAGCGCCTGGACGCCGGGGAAATGCTTGCGGATGTCGCGGACTTCGAGAAAGGCAACCACGTCGAGCCGGGGGTGAGAACCTTGAGGGTATTTGCGATTATCCTAGCGTTCGCGGTCCCAGGCGGACATGATATTGCATAACATAAGTTTAGCCGCGACCCGAAGGGGAGCGCGGTGACCAAACGCGCTCCCCTTCGGGTCGCGGCTAAACGTGGCACTTGTTTTTGAATGCCAAGCACGCTTTCATTTTGTGACCTACACTTGCACCAGGCAGAGATTCCCACTCCTCGGGATCAGCGGAAGATACCTCATGCTCGGCCGCGTTTTCATGGGGCGGTATGAAACCGTTCGCCTGATCGGCGAAGGCGGCATGGGCCGGGTTTACCTGGCTCGCCAGCTGGATCTCGGCCGTCAGGTGGTGGTTAAGGTCATGCACGACCACATCGCCGCCGATCCCAAGTTCCGCGAGCGCTTCGCCCGCGAAACGCTGCTGATGGCCCGCTTCCAACATCCCTACGCCGTCACCCTCTACGATGCCTCGCTCAACGATCCGCAGGGATCGTGCATCGTCATGGAATACATTCGCGGCGTCACCCTCGATCAATTGTTGCAAAGCAATGGCCGGCTGACGCCGGCGCGCGTCGGCCGGCTGCTCTATCAACTCTGCGAAGTCCTGCAAGCGGCGCACGCCTTGGGCATCGTCCACCGCGATTTGAAGCCGTCTAATCTGATGATCGTCGATCCGGACACGCCCTATGAACTGCTCAAGGTCATGGACTTCGGCTTGGCCAAGATGCTGACGCCGGACCAGTTCGCCAAGATCACGCAGACGCACACCGAGTTCGCCGTCGGCACGCCCGGTTACATGTGTCCGGAGCAGGCGCGCGGCGACGAAATGGACGGCCGCGGCGATCTGTACAGCGTCGGCGTCATTCTCTACGAATTGCTGGCCGGCCGGCTGCCGTTCGCCGGCCGTTCGACGATGGATTTGTTATTGGCCCACGTCACCGAAGATCCGCCGCCGTTGTCGATCGCCTCCGGCGATCTGGACGTGCCGCCGGCCGTCGAGGAGGTGGTGCGCCTGTGCTTGGCCAAGAATCCCGATGAGCGGCCGCGCAGCGCCCGCGAGTTGGCCGAGCTGTTCGAGGCGGGACTGACGCGCGAGACGGTCTATCCGCCGTCGGCTGCTTTGGAGCGACGAGACGCCGGTCCCGTCGCCGCGCCGGTTCCCACCAGTAGTTCGCCGGTGCAGAGCGGCCCAACGCCGGTTCGTCCGCCCGCCGAGCCGCGGCTGGGACAGCAGGACCGCACCGCGGCGGTGCCCATCACGCCAGCCACGCCCATCAGCGCCTCGCAGGATACCGAAGTGCAAGACCCCTTCGCCGTGGTGCATCATCTGGAAGCGTGGATGCCGGAGCGCATCGCCGAGTACAAGCTGCGCGGCTTCATTCACGATGTCGGCGGCGACATGATCGAGAGCGTGCCCGGCCGCATTCATGTCCGTTTCGGCGGTCGCGGCAGCGTCTACACGGCGCCGCGTCAGGGTCTATCTTGGCTGGGTATCACCCGTCGCTCCAACATGATCGACATGGAACTGCGTCTGGAACACGGCGACTCAGCGCGCGGCAGTCAGCTGCGCATCACCGTTGTTTTCCGTTCGCCCGGCACCGATCTCAACGCCAACATGGCTTGGCGCAACGTCTGCACGCAAATCTTCTGCGATCTGCGCGGCTATCTGATGGGACAGACCGGCACCGTCGGCGCGGCCACGGAATGACATAAGCACCCGGCAGCTAACGCAGCCGGTTCGCCGGCGAACCGGCTGCGTTAGCTGCCGGGTGGGGCGGACGCCGCCAGATTTGCACGCGGCAAGCGAGATGCGGTAGTTCGCGCTGCCGGACAAGGCGAAAGATTCGCTGCCCGGACAATACCTCTTCCAATTCGGCGTGCAGAGCGCATTCCGGCCCGGAATCCACGCCGGGCGCGGAATCGTCGTGGCGCAGAAAGCCAGCGTGTCGCAATCCGTCGTTTGCAACCAATGAGCGAAGCCGCGCCGATTGTCCGCGCCGGCGGCGCCGAAACCATACCAGCGTTCCTCCAGACGATCGAAATTGCCGAAACGCTCCAGCCACGTCCATTGCGCCATCGGCTTGAGGGGCAGCGAAGTCAGCAACAGCGTTCGTCCGCCGCTCTCGACTTCGGAGAGATAAGTATCGGCGACATCGAGCATGGACGGCAATTCGGGATGCGGCCCGCCCTCGGCGGTGCGGCCATCGGCGTTCAAGGCGGGGTACTGCATCCAAGCGGTAGCGGCGACGGCGGCGACGGCCAACCACGGACGCAATCTCGCCATTCGCGCCGTGCCGCGGCCGTAGACCAGAGCCGCCGCTCCCAGCCCGGCCGTCACCCACACCGCTCCCATCCACGAATGCAGCATACGGCCCTTGTGATTGGGGTGGGTCGGCGTCAACACCGACGCCAATAGCACTAGGGCCAGCACGGCGATGCCTCCCGGACGCAGTTTCCGCCACGTTAGCAGACCGAATAGACACAAGATCGCGGCCACGACAGCGCAGGCGGGACTGAAGTGATAATCTTGCACCATCCAGGTCGCATAATCGCGGAAACCACCGAGTACGTCCATCTGTTGATGCGGCGCCCGATCGGCGAGGCTCAGATACCAGAGGAAATAGCTAGGGCGCTTGGGTAGCAAGAACCACACCGCGAGGGGACACAGCAACCAGAGAACGATCTGCCGCAGGCGATTATCGAACTGCTGTATCCATTGCCGCCCGCGCCGCCACCACCACGGCGCCAGCCGGAGAAACAACAGGACGTAAGCAACGTGAACGAGATTGTGCGGCGGATAGAGAGCGAGGGAGTGCCCCAATACCTGCAAAGGCCGCTCGCCGTGCTGATAGATGCAAGCGATGGCGAGCAGTAAAACCGCGATGGCCCAGGTCAGCGGATGACGCAGTTGCGCCGCCCTCCAGCGCCGCCAATCGATGCCGCCCAGGATGTCGCGGACGGCCTGGAGATAGAGGCGCGGCCGAGCGATCCCCTCGGCGGCCAGCAGCGCCAGGACGACGAGCAGCCAATAATTGTACTTCTCCAAAAACAGCAGCAGCAGCACGAGGGCGAGGCCGCGCGCCTTGCCGTTGTCGTCGGCGCGGCCCTGCACGGTGAGCAGATAACAATACAGCGCCAACAGCGACAGCGCCGCGCCGAGGCTCTCCAACATAATGTCCGTGGCGTAGGCGCGATGAGCGGGGCTGGCGGCGAGGAACAGCGCGGCGATCAGTCCGGCCAAGGTTCCACCGCGCTGCGCCGCCCGCCGCGCTACCAGAAAGCCAAGCAGCACCGTGGCCGCCCAACTCAGCAAGCTCGGCAGCACCGCCAGACGATAATCGCGTCCGCCGATCAGCAACGCCGTCGCCGCCGCCATGCCGTGCAGCGGCGGCCAGATACGCGCCTGGTTCAGATCGTGCAACAGCTGCACCACTCGGCCTTCTTGCACGTCGGTCGCCAATTTCAAGCCGTACAGATAGTGGGCGCTGCGATCGTGATAGGGGTTGTACCATAGCGCTCGATCGACGCGGAGGAAACGCAGATACAGACAGCCGGCCAACATCAGAGCGGCGAGGAGTACGCAGGTGGGAATTAGCCAAGTGCCGTGTGGAGGAGGCGCGGCGGGTAAACGGCGCGCGGAGAGAAGGTACCAGCGCGGACGGGAATGAAGAGAGGTCGGCATGCGGGAATCCTTTCCGAGCCGCGACCGTTCGGGAGCGGGAACGACACGGGATGCTAATGCAGAGGGCCGGATGCCGTCAAGCCGTGACTATTTCGGCGGCGCGACTGTTCGCCGAGCGATTTTGACAGCGGGTGAACAATGGCCTAGGATTGCGTGTTCCCCCTCCATTCCCAGAGAGAGGCGAGCGTGTCGCAATCGACTCCCGGCATGACCGCCCAATCCACAGCCGCTTCCCGCAAAGCAGAGCGACGGGTTTCGGTTCGCTTTCAATCCAATGCCAAAGGCTCGTGTCAAACCCTGTCGGTGCAGCGCGAGGCGGCCTGGGAAGCGACGGTGCGAAACATTTCTTGCGAGGGCATCGGCCTGCTGCTCGGCCGTCGTTTCGAGCCGGGCGCGCTGTTGGCCATCGAACTGACCGAAGCGGCCGAGGGACGAAAACGCCTACTGCTGGCGCGCGTCGCTCACGCCACGCAGCAGCCCGAAGGCCATTGGCTGGTCGGCTGCACGTTGGTCCATCCTCTCACCGAGGATGAGGTTCAGCTTTTGCTGTAAACCCTTCGTTGATTCCGCTTGCCTTGCCGCCTGCTTCTGGCATATGCTGGGCCAATCGGCGCGACGGAACTGCACGGAGCCAGGCGGCGTCGAGTCCAGGGAGGGAGATTCATGTCGATTCCGCGAGAATCGCCGGCGCGGGAGCCGAGCGCCCCCAATGCCATCTTCGATCGCATGCGGCGGCGCATCGCCCGCGTCGGTTTGCTTGTCGCCGTCGTATCCGTCTTGCTGGCCGCGCTGGCGATTGTCGTCGTCTGCGCCTGCGCTCATACCAATTTGTAACCGTCCGTCTGGAAAGCCATACCTACGAGACATCGGCCATGAACTTGCGCGACTACATCTACCTCGGCTCCACGCACAGCCTCTGCCCGCACTGCCGCCGGCTCGTGGATGCCAAAATCATCGTCCGCGCCGGCCGCGTCTACTTCCGCAAACGCTGTCCCGAACACGGACTCATCGAGGATCTCGTCTGCTCCGACGTGGCCTACTACGATCGCCATGAATTTAGCCAGCCGGCCCGCGCGCCGTTGGCCTTCGGCACCCGCGCCGACAAGGGTTGTCCCTACGATTGCGGGCTGTGCCCCGAACACGAGCAACACACCTGCATCGCCCTCGTCGAGATAACGTCTAATTGCAACCTCAAATGTCCGATGTGCTTCGCCGAATCGGGACCGGGTGGAAAGAACATCGATTTCGCCACTTATCGACGCATGGTCGATCGCTACGTCCAACTGGAGGGCGTGGCCGACGTTCTGCAATTATCCGGCGGCGAGCCGACGCTGCATCCCGAACTGCTCCGCATGGTCCGCTACGCCTACGAGCAGCCCATTCAGGCGGTGATGATTAACACCAACGGCATCCGCTTGGCCCACGATGCCGCTCTCGTCGAACAGTTGGCCTCGATGCGCGATCGCCTGGAAATTTACCTGCAATTCGACGGCCTCCAAGAGACCACCTATTCGACGCTGCGCGGCGAGGAACTGCTGCAAACGAAACTGGCGGCGCTGGACATGCTCCAGCGCCATGACTTGCGCTGCACGCTGGTCTGCACGGTGGACCACAACACCAACCTGCACGAAGTCGGCGCCGTACTGCGTTTCGGTCTGGAGCGTCCCATCGTCCGCGGCGTCAGCTACCAATTGGCTACTTACTGTGGCCGCCATCTCGATCCGCGCGACCTGGAGGGCCGCGCCACCATGCCCGACGTGGTGAAAGCGCTGGTCGCCCAGACAGACAGCTTGGTCGCCGAGAGCGATTTTTATCCGCTACCGTGCGCGCATCCGAACTGTCATCTGATGGCCTATCTCTATCGCGGCGGCGCACGGCCGACGCCGATCAATCGATTCATCGACATTCGTAAGCACATGGATTTGATCGCCAACAGCATCGTCTACACGCCGGCGCAGGCGCGGCAGATCGTGGCCCGCTATCTCGACAGCGCCGGCGGTTGCGGGTGCGGGCCGAACGGCTGCGGACCCGCCGATCCCAACCTCGATGAGTTCGTCGTCAAGGCGCTGGCCGAAAAGATCAACGGCGCCGAGGTTTTCCGCATTACGCTGACGGCGTTCCTCGACGCCCATAATTTCGACACGCGCCGCGTCATGAAGTGCTGTCTCGCCCACCTACTGCCGAGCGGCCACGTCGTTCCCTTCTGCGCCTACAACACCCTCTATCGAGATGGCCATGTGCCGCTGCCGCCGCTGGCAGAGTCGGCCCCAGCACGGACGCACACTCTGACGATGGTGACTTGACATGCCGCGCGCCTTTTACGCTTCGTTCATGCTGTTGGCTCTGGCGGTGTTTCTGCTGACGCGCTGGCTGATTCCCAAGCCGCCGGCCTTGCGGGTGCTGCCGTGGTGGAAGCGCGCCGCCTTGTCGGCGGCGGCGCTGATCGGCGGCGCTGTCGGCGGCAAACTGCCGTTCGTCGGCGGCGATCCGCTTGGCTGGCTCGATCTCGCCACTTGGCTGCGCGACGGCAAAACCATCGTCGCCGGACTCATCGGCGCCTATCTCGCCGTGGAATTGACGAAGTGGCTTCTGGACATCCGCGTCAAGACCGGCGACACCTTCGCGCTGCCATTGGCCTTGGCGATGGCGGTCGGCCGCTGGGGCTGCTTTTTCAACGGCTGCTGCTACGGCGTCGAAACGACGCTGCCGTGGGGCGTATGGTTCCGTGTCAAGACGGCGGAGGGTTTTCAATGGCAGCGCTGCCATCCGACGCAGATTTACGAAAGTCTGTTTCACTTCACGATGGCACTGGTGTTGTGGCAGCTGATGCGGCGCGGGCTGCTCATCGGCCAGCGATTAAAGTTATACTTGATCGCTTATGGTGTGTATCGGTTTTTAACCGAGTACATTCGGCCGGAACCGGCGTGGTGGCTGGGATTGACGTTTTATCAATGGGCGGCGGCGGCGTTGACCGCGGGCATGATCGCGCAGTGGATGATGGATCGACGCCGGCCAGAATATCCACGCCCTGGACGTTCCGTTACCTCTTCCGACGCGGCTTGCGCGGTTTGACCTGGCGATCCTCGCTCAGTTGCTCCAGATACCGCCGGATCTGCTCCGCGGACAGACCCGCTAAGCGTTCCTCCGGCGGCAGCGATTGTAGCATCTCCCGACGTTCCTCCGGCGGCAGCGATTGCAGCATCTCCCGACGTTCCTCCGGCGGCAGCGATTGCAGCATCTCCCGACGTTCCTCCGGCGGCAGCGATTGCAGCATCTCCCGACGTTCCTCCGCTGTCATCTGTGGATAGTACTCCTTGATGTAGTCGCGGCGAAAATCCGCCATCGTGTACGACATGGCAAATCCCTCCTTCTGAAACCTCACGAAGAGTTGCCCCAGTAATGAACTGGTATCCTTCGAGCGCCGCCGGTAGTTGCGTTGGCCGAAGCCTATCAACTCTGATAAGGGGCTGAACAGGTGCAGCGGCGCGTTGTGCGGCTCACGCGGCAACTGTCCCGCCACAATAATTCGTACCGTATCCGTGGCCCACCGACAATCATACACTCCCCCCTGCCGCTCTTGCCACGGCACCTGCTGCGATAGGTTGTGTGGAAAACGAGCGCACACCGCATACAGATGGAAACGCTCCTCCGACAAGAGGCGGGACGGCGAGGGACTGATGAGCTTACGATACGCGACATAATGGCCGGCCAATTCCTTCATCGCCCAGTCGTCTAGTGTCTCGCGGTGCGACTTAAACGTGATGAGATTATGCTCTACTAGACCGTCTAGCCCATCAGGCAGGCGGCCGGCAAACTGACCGCGGCCACGACGCAGGATGACTACATCGAGGAACTGCTGCTGCTGCGACAGATCGCGTTCCATCTCCACGGTGAACGGCGAGCCGGTGAAGAAGTCGGTCAGCAGCAAACCGAAAAGGCGGTGCCACTCGCGCAGCGCATCTCGATCAACGGCCATCGGAAGATCCTCATGGTCAGTGCCCGATGCGCGCCGTCAGTCCCGTTCCTTGATGCGGACACGGCGAAACTCGAACTTGCCGCTCTCCGCTTGCAGACCGATACCGCCTTTCGCCGGCACCTTCATTTTCGCCAGCGCTTCGCCGTTGACGCGACACACCGCCTCCGTGCCCGTCACCGTGATGTCCAATTCGTTCCAATCGTCGTTCTTGAATTTTTTCATATGTTTCTGTTCGCCGCGACGAATGAAGTCGCGGACCTGCAATTGCAAGCCGCGGATGTAGACGCCGCTATCGGCCTTGGCGGCGGCGCGAAACTCCAGTTTCAAGTGGAAATCCTTATCGAACGATTTGCTCGTATACAGATCGCGGATGCCGCCTTTGCCCTTGTTGTCTTTTTCGCGCATGACGATGACGCCGTTCTCGACGGCGATGCGCCGGTCGGGCGTCTCGGTATGGGCGTCCATGGCGCGGCCCTTGGCGCCGGGATAGCGCCAGCCGGTCAGATCCTTACCATTGAACAGGCTCATGTAGCCGTCCTCGATTTTGAAATCGTCGGCGGCCTGCCCGAAGTCCACCGCAAGGGTTAGGAGACTCAGCAAGAGGGCCAGGCCGATCAAACGCGTCAGGGTGACGTTCATCGTGTTATCCTCCAAAAAGTGGCTGCCCAAGATCCTATTCCCACCATCGCCGTTGACTACTAGGACAACTTTAGGACTGGAGGAAGCCATGCAACCGTATGCTCCTCTCACCCCATGCGTCCTGGGTTCGCCGCTTTGACGAGCCTCTGGGGCAGCGCTCGTGTGCAGCAACCCCAAACCCTAAACTCCAAACCCTAAGCCCTAATTTCCCGGAGCCGACGAAGTTCGATCCCAAGCCGACGGCGTTGGGCGATGGTTCGGCGGAGATGTTGGCCGTGGCCTACGCGCCGGACGGCGAGCTGTTGGCGACCGGCGGCGCGGACGGCGTCGTATGCTTGTGGGAATTGATTCCTTAGCGGATCAGATCGCCGAAGGTTTCTTTGAGACGGCGCAGAACGCGCGATTTGGCCATGCGGATGGCGGTGGCGCTGACGCCCATCTCGGCGGCGATGTCGGCGGGCGAACGGCTCTCTACCACGGTCAGCCAAAAGGCTCGCCAGGTGCGCTCCTCAAATTCGCTGCGCACCAACTCCAGCGCCCGCCGGCGTAGTCCGCTCAACTCCTCGACCGGATCGTCGTCGCTGTCGCTGTCGGCGGAGTCTTCCAGGGCGTTCAGTTGCACGAGGGCGTCGGTGCCTCCACTGGCTTGGGGATTGCGGCCGCCGCGGCGGAAATGCTGCAAGACCATGTTGCGCGTGATGCCGCGCAGCCAACCGCGGAACGAATCGCCCGGCCGATCGCGGCGAAAGTTGTCCATGCTCGTGGCGGCCGCCCCGAACACGTCCTGCGTCACATCCTCCACATCGGCGCCGCGAACGCCGCCGCGCGTCGCCCAGTGGCGAACCAGCGGCGTGTACAGTTGCACCATGATGTACCAGGCTTCGCTGTCGTTGGCGCGTAGCCGTTTCAGCAACGTCTTCGAGGTTTCGTGCTGAAGGTTCGGCACGGAACGCGGCGTGTCGGAAGGTTGCGGTTCGGAGGCGGCCATCGGCTCCAACTCCAGGCGCTGTTACAGGGCGAGCAATACACCACCAGAGAGTTCGCACGACACCCTCTCTCCTTCGGGAGATGGGGAGGGGGAGCTTGCCGACTCTGCTGTGTGATAATAATATGTCTCCACGAAGAGCAAATCTAGTGGGGAGAACCCCGCGCGCTTCAGCGCGGGGTAGCCTCGCGCACTAAAGCTCGTGGCTTGGCGAATAGCTCGGCCATTCGGGGCAGTCCTCCTTGACAACTCGGAGTCCGCCATGTCCCGAATCCTTTTGCTCGCCGTCCTCGCGCTTGCCGCATTTGTAGCCACCTTTGGAATCGTCAAACTCATCCAGCGCGATTCGCTGCCCCCCGGCATGGTCTGGATAGCCGGCGGCGAGTTCACTATGGGCGCCGATTCGGAACTCGGTTGGCCGGACGAGAAACCGGCCCATCGGGTGCGCGTGGACGCCTTCTGGATCGACGAGACCGAGATTACCAATGCCCAGTTCCGCGCGTTTGTCGAGGCAACGGGGTACGTGACCACGGCCGAGAAACCAGCCGACGCCGAGGAAATCTTGCGGCAACTGCCGCCCGGTACGCCCGCGCCGCCGGAAGAAAAGTTGGTTGCCGGCTCGTTAGTGTTCACACCAACGGCGGGGCCAGTGCCGTTGAAAGATTTCTCTCGGTGGTGGAAGTGGACGCCCGGCGCCAACTGGCGGCATCCGGAAGGATCGGATAGCAACCTCGACGGCAAGGACGATCATCCCGTCGTTCACGTCTCCTGGTTCGATGCGACGGCCTTTGCGAAGTGGGCCGGCAAACGTCTGCCGACCGAAGCCGAGTGGGAGTTCGCGGCGCGCGGCGGCCTGGAAGGTAAGCCCTATGTCTGGGGCGACGAGAAGCCGTCCAATACGGCCATCTTCTCCAACGTCTGGCAAGGCGAGTTTCCACACAAGAACACGGCGGCGGACGGCTTCGAGCGAACCGCGCCGGTCAAGTCGTACCGGCCCAACGGTTATGGCCTCTACGACATGGCCGGCAACGTCTGGGAGTGGTGCGCCGACTGGTATCAGCGCGACCTGTACCGCCGGCGGTCCGGCCAAGGCGTGGCCGTCAACCCGACCGGCCCGCCACAAAGCGTGGACGCGGCGCACCCCTTCATGCCGCGGCGCGTGCAGCGCGGCGGCTCGTTTCTGTGCAATGACAGCTACTGTTCCCGCTACCGGCCGAGCGCCCGGCATGGGTGCAGCCCGGATACGGGCATGTCGCACGTGGGTTTCCGTTGCGTGAGGACGCCCCAGAAAGACTGAGGCGCGGCGTAATCGGCGAACCGGCAGCGTAAGCTGCCGGGTGGGGCTTCGCCGGCGCCGCACCCGGCAGCGTACGCTGCCGGGTATTTTGCCGCAGCCGGCAGCGTACGCTGCCGGTTCAGGAGACAATATGCTGAAAAACACCAAGGTACAGATGCTCCTTGTGCTTGTCGCCGGCGCGTCGCTCGGTTATGCCGCGGCGTCGGGCAAGCTCAACCCGTTTCAGAGGGCCGACGCCGCCCCTCCGAGAGAGTCATCCGCCGGCGAGCAGACGAAAGACTCCCCAGCGGGGGACACGTTCGCGTGCTGCTCGGAAGGGGCGAGCAAGGGCCAGCTGTTGGCGCTGGCGGACCCGAAAGTGCGCGCCGCTGCCGCCAAGGCCGAGGGCAACGGCAAGCAGCCGAACATCGTCTTCATCATGGGCGACGACGTTGGCTGGTTCAACATCGGCGCCTACCACCGCGGCATGATGTCCGGCAAGACGCCGAACCTGGACAAGCTGGCCTCTCAGGGCATGCTGTTCACCGACTATTACGCCGAGGCGAGCTGCACGGCGGGGCGGGCCAACTTCATCACCGGCGAATTGCCGATTCGCACCGGCCTGACCACGGTGGGACAGGCGGGATCTCCCCTGGGCATGCCGGCGCAGGCGCCCACCATCGCCACCGTACTGAAATCGATGGGCTATGCCACGGGCCAGTTCGGCAAGAACCACCTAGGCGACCGCAACAAATTCCTGCCAACGGTCCACGGCTTCGACGAATTCTTCGGCTACCTGTATCACCTGGACGCTATGGAAGACCCGGCTCATCGCAATTACCCCCAGGCGCTCAAGGACAAGGTCGGGCCGCGGAATATGCTCCATTGCTGGGCCGCCGACAGGGACGATCCGACCGAGCAGCCGCGCTGGGGCAAAATCGGCAAACAGAAGATCCAGGACGCGGGCGCTCTCTATCCTAAACGGATGGAAACCGTGGACGACGAGATTCTCGACCACGCGCTCAAGTTCGCCGAGAAGGCCCGCAAGGACAACAAGCCGTTCTTCCTGTGGCTCAACCCGACGCGGATGCACGTCGTCACACATCTCTCCGAGAAATATCAAGCGCTGCGCAATGCGGAAAATGGCTGGAGCATCCAGGAAGCCGGAATGGCGCAACTGGATGACATCGTCGGCTCGGTCATGAAGTACCTGAAGGACAACGGCCTTGAGGAAGACACCATCGTCGCCTTCTCGACGGACAACGGCGCCGAGAACTTTACCTGGCCGGACGGCGGGCAGACTCCGTTTGCCGGCGGCAAGGGAACGGCGCTCGAAGGCGGCTTCCGTGTGCCCTGCATTCTTCGCTGGCCGGGCAAGGTTCCAGCAGGCAAGGTGGAGAATGGTATCTTCTCCGGGTTGGACTGGTTTCCAACCTTCGTCGCGGCGGCCGGCAACCCAAACATCACCGACGAACTCAAGAAGGGCAAGCAGGTCGGCGACCGCGGCTATAAGGTGCATCTGGACGGCTACAACCAGATGGAGCTAATCACCGGCAAGGGTCCGTCGAAGCGCCATGAAATCTTCTACCTGACGGAGACCACGATGAGCGCGGTGCGGATCGATGACTACAAATACCGCTTCACCGATCAGCCGAACGGCTGGCTTGGCGCCACGGACAAGGTGGACTGGCCGATCATCGTCAATCTCCGCCTGGACCCGTTCGAGCGGACAGGATTGTCCAATGGCAAGGGTGGGTCGCTGGCCTATTACAACTGGTTCATCTACGAATTCTGGCGGTTTGTGTTCGTGCAGCAAGAAGTAGGGAAGGCCGCCAAGACCTTGATCGACTACCCGCCGATGCAGGGAGGCGCGAGCTTCAACATGGAGGCGGTCAAGAAGCAGATCGAGGCGGCGATCAAGAAGCACCAGGGCCAGTAATGGACTGAATCGAGCGAGTGCCTCCACGCGCGCCGTTGCAACGAATTAGATTGTTGCGCTACAAGGAGTTGGGCGCGCTTTCCGGATTCGTTGCAACGGCGCGCATTTCGTTGCACAAGGTATGGAAGGAAAATGAGATGAAAAGTTGGAGATTACCACAGCTCGTCGCCGTTTCGCTCGCCGTCCTGCTCGGCTACGCGGACGATTCCTCCACGCCAAGCGGCGTCGAGCAGTTCTATTGGGGGCTTCTCGCCTCGCAGCGCATCCGCGCCGGAGCCGCCCTCGCCGTTGCCGCCACCGAGGCGTTGGCCCAGACGCAAACGATCGAGGCGCGCATGGCGCTGCTGGAGGCCAAGCAAGCGTTGTTCGCCGTCGAGAACCAGATTGCCGAACTGCAAGAGCAGTTGAACAACCTGCTCGATCTGCCTGCCTGCGCGAAACTGGAGTTGCTCGAACCGCCCTTGCCGGCGGCGCCGGTGAGCTGCGTGGAGGAGGCGATTGGCCTGGCGCTGGCGGCCAGCCCAGAGGTTCGCTCGGCCGCGCAGGACATCGTCAAGGCGCGGTCGCCGTCGCCGCCGCCAAAATCGACTATCTGCCCAGTCTCGCCGTCGTCGGCGGTTACGCCAAGCAAACGGGAGCTTCCTACATTCAGCAGGACATCAATTACATCAGCGTCGTGGGCACGTACACGTTCCTCGATTGGGGGAAGCGCAGGAATGTTCTGGGTCAGCGCAATAATTCGGTCGCCTTGGCCCAGACGAATCTTGAGCAAACCCAAGAGGAGGTACAGCAGAGCGCGCGCAAGGCGTTCCGCGAGTTTGTCCAGAGCCAGGAAGCGCTCCGGAACGCGGCGGAGATGGTGCAATTGCGCAAGGAGGCGGTGAAAGGCGCCGTCGTGCCGGCGTCCCGCTTCGCGGCGGCCAAGGCCGAGGGGCTGGCCGAAGTGGAATACATCAAGGCGGACCTCGCCTACCGAACGACCTACGCCCAGCTGATAAGTCTTCTGGGGAGGGAGTAGGATGAAGGAAGGGGGCTGTCCGGCGATGACAACTCTAGGCGCTGTTACAGGACGAGCAATTCCACTATATAGCCCCCGGCTTGCCGGGGGTATGGCCATACCCCCGGCAAGCCGGGGGCTATATAAAAATCATCGCGGCGTACACCGAGGCCGGGAAAAAGAACATGTCGCGGCAAAGTTGCCTGACGGCGGAAGAACTGACGGCCTTCAACCTGGGCGATCTGCCGGAAGCGGTCCTGGACGAACTGGCGGAACACCTGGAGAGTTGTTCGCGCTGCGAGGCGGCGGCTCGCGCCCTCGATGCGGTGTCCGATCCGACCGTGGCCGCCTATCGTCAATCGGCGCTGGCGGGTCCGCTGAGCGAGCCGGCCGCGCCGCCGCAACGAGTCGGCGACTACGAAATCCTTGAGGAAATCGGCCGCGGCGGTATGGGCGTCGTCTACAAGGCCCGCCATCAACAACTGCAACGGACGGTGGCCCTGAAAATGCTCCTCGGCGGCTCGTTCGTGACCTCGCAGGAACGGGCGCGCTTTCGCATCGAGGCGGAAGCGGTGGCGCGCTTGCGTCACGCCAACATCGTGCGCATCTATGAAGTGGGCGAACACGACATCGGCGACGGCGTGCCCCGGCCGTTTTTCACGTTGGAGTTCGCCGCCGGAGGCAATTTGTCCAGCCGCTTGGCCGGCCGACCGCAGCCGCCGCGCCAGGCCGCCGCCTGGCTGAAATCGCTGGCTGGCGCCGCTCATTACGCCCATCAGCAGGGTATCGTCCACCGCGATCTCAAGCCGTCCAACGTGTTGCTGAGCGAAGACGGTGAGCCGACCATCTGCGATTTCGGCGTGGCCAAGCTCTTGACCGGCTCCGACATCAAGACGCGCAGCGGCACGCTGTTGGGCACGGCCGAGTACATGGCGCCGGAGCAAGCGGCGGAGAGCGAGAAGGTCGGCCCACCCGCCGACATTTACGCCCTTGGCGCTCTTCTTTATACGATGTTGACTGGCCGTCCCCCCTTCCAGGGAACCAGCACCCTGCACGTTCTGGAGCAAGTCCGTTCGCAAGAGCCGCTGCCGCCGCGCCGTCTGGTGTCGCACCTGCCCGCCGATCTGGAGACCATTTGTCTGAAATGTCTGCGCAAGGAAGCGGCGCGGCGCTATGCCAGCGCCGAAGCTTTGGCCGATGATTTAGAGCGCTTTTTGGAAGGCCGGCCCATCCGCGGCTCGGCCGGTCGGACGCCTGGAGCGACTGGGCAAATGGGCGCGGCGGCGGCCGGCGGTGGCCGGACTGTTGGCCGCGGTGATCGCGCTGGCCGCTGTCGGCGTCGTCCTCGTCATCGGACTGTGGCGCGGCGCCAAGGCCGAAGCCAAGGCCGAAGCCGAGGCCAAGCGGCTCGCTCAGGAGAACGAGAAGGAACACGCCCAGGCGCGGACGGAAAGCGCTCGCTTGCTGGCCGGCGTCACGCTCGATCGCGGCCTAAGTCTGTGCGCCCAGGGCGAGATCGAGCAGGGACTCTTACACTTGAGCCGCGCTCTGGACAGAGCGGTTGCCACCAAGGCGGCGGATACGGAGCGCGTGGCGCGGCTCAATTTGTCGGCCTGGCGTCGCCGCCTGGTCAACCAGCGCGCCGCCCTGCACCATAAAGGCTGGGTGTGGGCGCTGGCTTTCAGCCCCGACGGTCAAACCGTGCTGACCGGCGGCTCGGACGGTCTGGCCAAGCGTTGGGACGCGCGAATGGGCCAACCGATCGGCAAAGTGCTGGCCCACGTCAATCCGGTATGGGCGGTCGCCTTCAGTCCCGATGGACGAACGATCCTCACCGGCAGCGGCCGCGACACCAAGCACGAAGGCGAAGTGCGTTTGTGGGACGCGGCCAGCAGCGCGCCACTCTGTCCCTCGCTGCCGCAGCCCGATGAGATCCACACCGTATCATTCCGCCCCGATGGACGGCGCTTCGTGACGGCTTGCGATGAGGAAGTCCGCCTGTGGCGGATGGAAGAGGGCAAGCCGGTGAGCGTCTTGCTGCCGCATCCCAAGCCGGCGCGGCGGATTGATCGTCTTCAGCCGCGCTTGTGGGCGACGTTCGCGCCCGATGGACGAACCGTGCTGACCTGGGGTGAAGACGGCTCGGTACGGCGCTGGGATTCCTCTAGCGGCGAAGCGCGCGGCGAACTGCTGCGCCACGACGGGCCGATCTTGACGCTGATCTTCAGCCCCGATGGCAAAACCATTCTGACCGGCAGTTACGACGGCACGGCGCGTCTGTGGGATGCGGCGACCGGCCGGCAGCGAGGTCCGGCGCTGTTCCATCATGGCCGAGTGCTGGCCGTCGCCTTCACTTCGGACGGCGAACTAATCGCCACCGGCGGCGCCATCGAAGAGGAGGAGGCCGGCACGCATCAGCGTTTGGCCACGGCCGGCGAAGTGCGTCTCTGGCGCCGCCACGGGGGAGCGCATCGGCGAGCCGATCTGGCATCCGCAGCCGGTCTGGGCGCTGGCGTTCCGGCCCGGCAGTCGTCAACTGTTGACCGGCTCGCGCGATCGCTCGGCGCGCTTCTTCGACGCCGCCGGTGATGTCTTGTTGGGTAAGCCTCTGGACCACGAAGGCACGGTGGCCAGCGTGCTATTCCGCGGCGACGGCAAATTGGCTCTGACGGCCAGCGCCGGCGGCGATCATTCCGCCCATGCCCGCTTGTGGGAGCCGCCGGCCGAAGTGGACTGCGATCTGCCGGACATGCCTTTGCGCTTTGGACAAACGTGGGAAGGAGTGCAGTGCTTCACGCCCGACTGCGAGGGGCTGCTCACGCTCATCGGACGCACGGCGCGGGTGTACAACGTGGCCACCGGCCAACTCGCCGGACCCATTCTGGAAGATGCTGAGACTTTGCGCAGCGGAATCTTCAGTGCCGACTCGCAAACGCTGCTGACGGTTTCCGATAAAAACGGCGTGTCCATCTGGGACTGGCGCCGCGGCCGCCGCCTGGGCGGATGCCGGTCAAAGTCACCCATCGAAGCGATGACCTTCAACTCCCGCGAACGGACGGTGATCCTGGCCTGTGTGGATCGGTCGATTCAGTTATGGGACACGAAGGCGGCCCGGTTCACCACGCCGGCTGCGGCGCGGACGCTCGTTTCCGAACGGGCAATGCTCAGCCCTGACGCCCAGTCTGTTTTCCTCTTGGATGACGCGGGACAAGTTCGTTTGTGGGACATTGGCGGCGACCGCCTGCTCCGCTCCTGGAAGGCGCCCGGCCCGGTGAGGCGCATCGACCGCCTCGGCGATCGCACCGTGGCCGTGACCGGCGAGGGCGGCCGGCTGGCGCGCCTCTGGGATCTAGACAGCGGACGGCCCATCAGCGCTCCCTTGTCCGATCTGACCGGCTCGATCCGCGATCTCGCTCTCAGCGCCGACGGCGGCAAAATCCTCACCGGCAGTTGGGACCGCAAATTCGCCGTCTTATGGGACGCGCCCACCGGCAAAGCGATCGGCCCGCCCATCGCTCACTCCGACGCCGTCAAAGTGGTAGCCTTTTCGCCGGACGGACGGCGGACGTTGTCTTGCAGTGTGGACCGCCACGTTCGCTCCGCCATCGTGCCCGCGCCGCTGCCGGGAGATGTCGAGCAGATCCGCTGCTGGGTCGAAGCGCTGACGGCGATGACGCTCGATGCTCAGGACGTGGTGTGGACGCTCGACGCGGATAACGTGCGGCAGCGCTGGGCGCGGCTGCGCGAGTTGGGCGGCGCTCCCGATGGCGCGGAGCCGCCGTGATGAAGTTCACGATCCGGTAAGCCGTTTTCGCAGACAGGCTTCGGCATAGACGGCCTCGAAATCCACGGCAACGGCCAAGTCGGCTCGCAGTCCGAGAGGCAGCGTGGGCAGAGGCTGACCCAGCGCCAACGGAACACGCCAGACATCGATCTCCGCACTTGGGCCGCGTTGCAGCGGTCGGTAAGCGACGGCATAGAGATTCGCCTCCGGCGGCAACTGCATCGCCTCGCCAACTTCCATCAGCCGCAGCATCTCGTTGTGCAAATTAGCGCGGCGGTTCGTCACAATGTCCACGA
Source organism: uncultured Planctomycetota bacterium (assembly GCA_963835245.1). Classification (GTDB taxonomy): domain Bacteria; phylum Planctomycetota; class Planctomycetia; order Gemmatales; family Gemmataceae; genus JAJPHU01. Next base: position 394,015 of record CAWIEZ010000004.1, on the reverse strand, counting down.
CGATGACGCTGATGCCCTGATACAGATAACTGGCGCACTTGATGGCAAAGGCTTTTCGCTCGGCAGGACGATCTTTATTGCCGGGGCTAATCAGTTCGATGGCCGCTACCAACTTAGGCCCCGTGTCGGTAGATAGCACGCGGACCTCAAACGTGGCGGGGAACACGGCGGGAAGAACGCCATCGGCAGCGGGAGGAGACCACACCTTCGCTCCGAAAGTCGCCACCGCCGCACCTCCTCTCTCTCCCCCGTCGATACTTCGCGCTCGAAAGTGGCCACGTCGATCTCAACCGATGGGCCGAAGTGAGCGTGTTCTTCGGCGATGTAGTTGGGCGGCAGCCAGCGCTCGGTTAGGGCGTCGGCGAGTTTGCTGGCCCAATTGGAGTGAAACGATTCCCAGCGCCGCTCCGCGCTCAAGGGAGGATGGAAGTGATCGAGTAGCGGCATGGCAATTCTCCAGGAGAAAAGAAATGTCAGGAACACTCCTGACATCCTATTCCCTCTTTTTCCCGCTGGGAGCGCAGCGAAGTCAAGAAACCACTTCAATTAGATGGTTGTTTACGTCCAGGAAATACACGCGGCCGTGGCCGCCGAGTGGATCCTTGGTCTGCATATTGGCCGGCTGTTCCGGATCGTTCCCGAATGCGACCCCTCTGGCGCGCAGCCGGTTCACGATAACGGCAAATGTCGCCTCATCAACGTGAAACGCGACATGCAAGCCCGACACCGTATCGGCAGGAGTAAAGAGAAGCGCCCCCGATTCACCGATGGCGAGCCAGCGCATCTCACCTTCGGGGTCTTCCGGTGTAGCCGGCGTAACGCCGAGAATCTCCGACAGGAATTGTGCCGATGCGATAACTTCGCGGGCAGGAATGGCGATATGGTCAATGGCGATCATCATCTCTTCCTCAACAGGCACACTCCGCGCCGCCAAGAAAATAACTCTCTCCTCAGTTTATCCCCCTCCCTTTCGCCGCTCAAGCAACTTTCCGCACAAAATCACCCGACTTCATCACTGGATGAATCGACGACTTCGGCGATATAATCTCTGGAGGCACACGCCGGCGCATCGGCACTCGCGGAGGAAGAACGATGAAAAGCCTGACTCCCAGCGGCACCGCTCACATTCTACTCGACGAGCGCGGCCGCGCTTGGATCGACGACACCAACGTCAAAGTCATCGAGATCATGCTGGATAAACTCGCCTATGGCTGGGGAGCCGAGCAAATCGTCGCCGAGTTTCCTGGCCAATTCACGCTGGCGCAGATCTATGCGGCCTTTTCGTATTATTACGATCATCAAGCGGAATTTGATGCCGAGATCGCATGGTGGGATAAGGAGTGCGAAAGTCTACGAGCGGAGAGCCTTGATTCCCCCGGCCGACAAAAGCTGCGTGCCCTTGGGAAGATTCCGTGAACCTCTCCTTCGACGGAGAACTTCATGTCCGAAACGCTTCGCCGCCAAGTGCTGCAACTGTATCAGGAAGTCGATGCCGCCGTGGCCGCCGCCGGTCCTGTCTGCGTCGCCAGCGGCCGTTGTTGTCGCTTCAAGGAATACGGCCACACACTGTTTCTCAGCAATCTCGAAGCCGAAGTGCTGCTGCACGATGCTCCGCCCTATGATGCCAAGACGGTGACGCCCGATTTCTGTCCGTTTCAGCAAGGCAATCTCTGTACGGCTCGCCAACCGCGGCCGCTCGGCTGCCGCGTCTACTACTGCGATCCGAATTATCAGGATACTTGCAAAGAAATCACGGAAACGTACCTCCACCGCCTGAAGGAACTGGCCGCCGCTCACGATATACCCTGGCGCTATGCGCCGCTGCACCATTTCCTCCGCCATCCCGAAGACGCCAAACAAGAATAAGGAGTTCTCGCATGCACCGGCTGCATTCGCTGCTGTTGGCCGCGCTCGGCTCTGTCCTCGCCGCCGCGCCGGCGCTCGCCGAGGATTGGCCGCAATGGCTCGGCCCACGCCGCGATAATTCCTCGACGGAGAAAGTGGCGCCGTGGAAGGACAACCTCAAGGTGCTGTGGCGCAAACCGGCCGGCGAGGGTCACAGCTCGCCCGTCGTCGCCGAGGGCCGCGTCTTCATCCACGCCAAGGTTGCCGACAAAAACGAAGAGGAAATCGTCGCCTTCGACGCCAAGAGTGGCGAGCAAGTATGGCGGACGCGCTATGAACGCGCCGCTTTCCGCAGCCTATACGGCAATGGGCCGCGCGCCACGCCGGCTGTCGTCGCGGGACGCCTCTACGCTTTCGGCATCACCGGCGTGCTGACCTGTCTCGATGCGAAGACGGGCGACAAGGTCTGGCAGGTGGACACACTCCAGAAGTTCCAAGCGAAAAATCTGTTCTTCGGCATGGCCTGCTCGCCGCTGGTCGTCGGTAATCGCGTCCTCGTCAACATTGGCGGCAAGGGCAACTCCATCGTCGCCTTCGAGCGCGGCAACGGCGAAGTTGCCTGGAAGAGCATGGACGATGCGGCCAGCTACTCGTCGCCGATCGTTTTCGGCAACGGCGCCAAACGGCAAGCCGTCTTCCTGACCGGAGCGAACGTCGCTTCTCTGAATCCGGCGGACGGCAGCGTCTATTGGCGCTTTCCCTTGGTGGATCGCTTGCTGGAAAGCTCGACGACGCCGATCCGCGCCGGCGATCTGTTGTTGGCCAGTTCCATCACCTATGGCAGCGTGGGCTTGACGTTGACGACAAAAGGCGGCAAGCCCGCAATCGAGGAAACGTGGAAGAACAAGGATCTCACGTCGTACTTTTCGACGCCGGCGGCGATCGGCAAGGATCATGTCTACCTCGTGACCGGCAAGATACCCGGTCCTTTCACGGAACCGTCGGCCGACCTGCACTGCATCGAGGCGAAGACCGGCAAGGATCGGTGGAAGAAAGCGAACATCGGCACCTATCACGCTTCGCTGATGCGCACCGGCGACGACAAGCTGCTGTTGCTGACCGATGGCGGCGAGTTGGCCCTGCTGGAGCCGGACCCCAAGGGTTATCGAGAACTGGCCCGCGCCAAGGTCAGCGGGCCGGAAACATGGGCCCACCCCGCTTTGGCGAATGGTCGCTTGTATGTTCGGGATAAAACAGAGATTCGCTGCTTGCAAGTTACTCCGTAAGAAACTCCTAGAGCTAGCGGACAAAACCCCACCAACCCGAAGCGTCAGCGAGGGTAAGTTGTTCCCTCGCTGACGCTTCGGGTTGGTATCTCCGCACCGCTCCGGAGGTTTTGTCCGCTCGCTCTTAGCCGTGCCGTCAGCATCCTAACGAAATTTTAATCCTGTCGCTGTTAAGATGACGAATTATTAATTCTGGCGCGGCTATCCTGACGATATTTTAATTCTATTGACAGCTGAAGTCGCCGGGTCTATCTTTAAGAAACTGTAATCTTGACCGTTGCGCACTCCCAACGCCCCTCTTTTCTCAGACCCAACCGCGCACGGGCGATGTAGGGAAGCGAAGACGAATCCTCCACGAATCGCCTCACGCTCTCGGCCGCTCGCGGCCTAGCGGGGGCATGACGAGAAGCCGCAAACGGATCTCCGGCACGGCCTGGCGTCCTTCTCGGAAAGGATCATCGGCATGTGGCTCATCAAGGCGTCGCTGCGTAACCCCTACATGGTGGCGACCATCGTTTTCATGATCCTCTTCCTCGGCGTACTCTCGCTGTTGCGCATCCCGGTGGACATTCTGCCCGTCTTCAAATCGCCCGCCGTGCAAGTCATCACCTACTACCAAGGAATGCCCGCATCCTCCATCGAAAAAACCATCACCAACCGCATCGAACGCTGGTGCAATCAGTCCCCTGGCGCTCAGCAGGTCGTCTCCAAGTCGGTGCCCGGCGTCAGCATTGTCCGTATCTATTTCCGCGATGACATCGATCCCAACGGCGCTCTGACCATGACGGGCCAGTTGGCTTTGGGTACGCTGCCGACCATGCCGCCCAATACCCTGCCGCCCGTCGTGCTGCCTTTCGATCCCACCGCCACCATGCCCCTCGGCGTCCTCACCGTCATCAACAAGGGGCTTAACGAGGCCGACGTCAAGGACGTGGCTGCGCATTCAGGTGCGCAACATGCTTGGCTCGGTGCCCGGCTGCGTGGCGCCGGTGGCTGTGGGCGGCAAAGATCGCACCATCCTCATTTATCTCAAGCCCGCCGAGATGGAAGCCCGCCATCTGTCCGCCACCGAAGTCGTTGCCGCCATCAAGGCGGGCAACCAGATGGTCACGCCCGGCATCGCTTACTTTGGCGACAATCAACTCCTGCTCGACTCCAACATGATGGCCGACAAGATCAATGAGTTGATGGATCTGCCCATTCGCAGCGAGGCGGGCAACAATGTGTATTTGCGCGACATCGGCGACATTCAAGATTCTTCGACGATTCAGACCTCGCGTGTGCGTATCACCAGCGAGGAGTCGCATTGGGAAGGGCACAATCAGGTCTACGTGCCCGTCTATCGCCAGCAGGGCGCCAGTTCCCTCGACGTGGCCAACGGCGTGCGCAAGCGCCTCAAATCCATGGAGGAACACTGCCCGCCCGGAACCAAGCTGACCTTCGTCATGGATCAGACGGTGTTCGTTCGCCAGGCCATTCACAGTCTGATTCAGGAGGGCATCGTCGGCGCCATTCTGGTGTCGATTATGATTTTGGTCTTCTTGGGCAATTGGCGGATGACGCTGATCGCCAGTATGTCCATTCCGCTGGCTCTGTTGGGCGCGATCGTCGGCTTGTTCGTCACCGGCAACACCATCAACGCCATGACGCTGGGCGGTTTGGCCTTGGCCATCGGCCCGCTGGTGGACAATGCCATCGTCGCCCTGGAGAACACTCACCGCCACTACGGCCTGCGTAAGACGCGCATGAAGTCCGCCTTGGACGGCTCGATCGAGGTGATGATCCCGGTACTGGTGGCGACGTTCAGCACGAATATCGTACTCGTGCCGGTGGCGTTGCAGCCGGGCATGGGCGGCTTTTTGTTCCGTCCCTTGGCCTTGGCCGTCGCCTTCGCCATGTTCAGCTCGTTCCTGCTGTCCAACACCTTCGTACCGATGATGTGCGCCAAGTTTCTGCCCGACGAGCATCGCCGCCGCCGTGTTGCCGGCAGAGCGGCCGCCCCCCTCGCGGCACGGCAGAACGGCGCCAGCCACGACACACAGGCGCCGACGACTTTCTTCGGCCGCGCTCACCACCGCATCGAGACGTTCCTGGACCGCACCACGCGCGCCTATCAGCGGTCGCTCCAGTGGGCGCTGCGATACCGCCTTCTGACACTCGGCTGCGTGATGCTGCTGTTCGTCGGCTCGCTGTGTCTGACACCGTGGATCGGACGCGAATTTTTCCCGCAAGTGGACGCCGGACAAATTACCATCTACCTCCGCGCTCCCTCGAACATGCGCTTGGACGCCACCAGCAAACGAGTCACCGAGTTCGAGCAGTTCGTCAAAGAAAACATTCCCGCCCACGAGATGGAGATGATCGTCAGCGAGATCGGACTCGATCCCGACTGGTCCGCCGCCTACACCGCCAACTCCGGACAACAAGACGCCGTCGTCCGCGTCCAACTCAAAGAAACTCGTGCCAAGAGTTCGCAGGAGTATGCCGCCGTCTTACGGCATCTCTTTGAGCAGAACAAGCAGTTCGCCGATTTGCGTGTCAGCTTTGACACGGGCGGCATGGTGTCCACGGCGCTCAACAACGGCGCTTCTTCGCCCATCGACATCCAAGTGACCGGCGGTTCGCGTGAGCAGGGTTTGGCCTTGGCCACGCAAATCAAGAATCGCGTCTCCACCGTCAAGAATGTCGTCGATGCCCGCGTCCTACAGCGCCTCGACGCTCCGTATCTATTCATCAACATCGATCGCATGAAAGCGGCTTCGGCAGGTTTGTCTCCCGCGGAGGTGATTCAGCAAGCGGTGGCGGCGATGAATTCGAGCATTTCCATCGACCGCAACTTTTGGATCGACGTTAAGAGCGGCAATCAGTATTTCGTCGCCGTGCAGTATCCCGAATATCCCAACATGACGTTAAATGACTTGCTCAACGTGGAGACGAAGGGTCCGAATCAGAAGGTGCCGGTCAAGTTGTCGAGTTTGGCGGATTTTCAGCGTAGCACGGGTGCGGTGGAGATCAATCACGACAGTTTGCAGCGTGTTTTCAACGTGCAGATGAATTTGGAGGGCCGCGACATCGGCCACGTCGCCAAGGATGTCGAGACGAGGTTGTCGGGATTGCGGACGCCTGCCGGCATGCACTGGGCAATGGAAAAAGGGCAGGACGGCAGCAGACGGCACAAGCTGGTTCGAGACAAGCTCAGCGAACACGCCGCCCCCGGCGCGTCCACAGCTCCGCAGACGCGCGACGGAGGCCAGTCGGAGGAAGGCATGGCCTGGACGATGCGCGGCGAGTACGAACGCATGAACGAATCGTTCTCCAACTTGGCGATGGGACTGGCCGGCGCTTCGGTACTCGTCTATCTGCTGCAAGTCGCTCTGTTCCGCTCGTGGGCCGGTCCCTTCATCATCATGTTCACCGTGCCGCTCGGTCTAATCGGCGTCCTCGCCATGCTCTTCGTCACCAAAACCTCCCTCAACGTGCAGTCGGAAATGGGCGTCATTTTCCTCGTCGGCATCGCCGTCAACAATGGCGTGTTGTTGGTGGAGTTCGCCAACAAGCAACGCAAGGCCGGACACAGCGTCAAGGACGCCATCGTGTCGGCGGCTGGTCTGCGTTTCCGGCCCATCTTGATGACCTTCTTGGCGACGTTCTTGGATTTGATTCCGATGGCGATAGGTTTGGAGCGTGGCAGTGAGGCGAATGTGCCGTTGGCTCGTGCGGTGGTGGGTGGCTTGCTGACTTCGACGTGTTTGACGTTCTTTGTGGTGCCCATCATGTACACGCTGCTCATCAAGGAAGGTGCCGACAATGATGCGGAGATCGAAGCCGAGTTGGCCGACAAGCCGGCTGGCACGCCCGCGCCGAAGCCGGTCAAGGCGACCGCCAAAACCACGGCAGGCGCCGCGGCGACCGCTCGTCCTGTCGTCGAGGAACCCGCCGTAAATCTCGTTTAGCGGCGCCCCGGCGAACCGGCAGCGTTAGCTGCCGGGTAGAGCAAACACCACCCGGCAGCTAACGCTGCCGGTTCGCCGGGGCGCCGCTAAACGGGGCAGCCTCCGCTTTCTTCATTTCTTTCTGTTAAAAATCTTGCCTCAACCATCTTAACGAAAATGTAATTGTAATCGCCATAGCATGATCCGCGGATACATCGTAGAATACTCTAGGTGTATTGGCGGAATAGGGGATGCTCGTGTGAACAAACGGTTACTAAAGGCCCGCGTTTGCAAGAGTCCTCCTCCTCGCCAAATCCTCCCGACATCCCGTTTCACCGATACCGTTTGTGATCCGCTCATGAGGAAAGATAAGGATGAGCGGCCAAAACCCGCCAGCCCGCGGCGTAAGCAAGGGTAAGTTCTTCCCTTGCTTACGCCGCGGGCTGGCGAGAACAAGTGTTGGCCGCTGGTTCTAAGGTTGAGGCTCAGGGCACGACCTCATGTTTTTCTCGTAAAGGAGTTTCGCAATGGGGTTGATTAAGGCGTCGCTGCGTAACCCCTACATGGTGGCGACCATCGTTTTCATGATCCTCTTCCTCGGCATACTCTCACTGTTACGCATCCCGGTGGACATCCTGCCCGTCTTCAAATCGCCCGCCGTGCAGGTCATCACCTATTACCAAGGCATGCCCGCATCCTCCATCGAAAAAACCATCACCAACCGCATCGAACGCTGGTGCAACCAATCCCCCGGCGCCCAGCAAGTCGTCTCCAAGTCGGTGCCCGGCGTCAGCATTGTCCGTATCTATTTCCGCGATGACATCGATCCCAACGGCGCTCTGACGATGACAGGGCAGTTGGCTTTAGGTACGCTGCCGACCATGCCGCCCAATACGCTGCCGCCCGTCGTGCTGCCTTTCGATCCCACCGCCACCATGCCCCTCGGCGTCCTCACCGTCATCAATCCCGGACTCGATGAAGCCCACGTCAAGGACGTGGCTCGCATCCAAGTGCGCAACAAACTCGGTTCGGTTCCTGGCTGCGTGGCGCCGGTAGCCGTGGGCGGCAAAGACCGCACTATCCTTATTTATCTCAAGCCCGCCGAGATGGAAGCCCGCCATCTGTCTGCCACCGAAGTCGTTGCCGCCATCAAGAAGGGCAACCAGATGGTCACGCCCGGCATCGCCTATTTCGGCGACAATCAGCTCTTGCTCGACTCCAACATGATGGCCGATCGTATCGCGGAACTGATGGATCTGCCCATTCGCAGTGAGGCGGGCAACAATGTGTACTTGCGCGACATCGGCAACATCCAAGATTCTTCGACGATTCAGACATCGCGTGTGCGTATCACCAGCGAGGAGTCGCATTGGGAAGGGCACAATCAGGTCTACGTGCCCGTCTATCGCCAGCAGGGCGCCAGTTCCCTCGACGTGGCCAACGGCGTGCAAAAGGCGCTCAAAAGTATTGAGGAAGCGTGCCCGCCCGGCACCAAGTTGGCCTTCGTCATGGATCAGACGATTTTCGTTCGCCAGGCCATTCACAGTCTGATTCAAGAGGGCATCGTCGGCGCCATTCTGGTGTCGATTATGATTTTGATCTTCTTGGGCGATTGGCGGATGACGCTGATCGCCAGCATGTCCATTCCGCTGGCTCTCTTAGGTTCCATCATTGGTTTGTACGTCACCGGCAACACCATCAACGCCATGACGCTGGGCGGTTTGGCCTTGGCCATCGGCCCGCTGGTCGATGATGCCATCGTCGCGCTGGAGAACACCCACCGCCACTATGGACTAGGCAAATCGCGCATGAAGTCCGCCCTGGACGGCTCCGTGGAAGTGATGATCCCGGTGTTGGTAGCGACGTTCACGACGAACATCGTGCTGGCGCCGGTGGCGTTGCAGCCGGGCATGGGCGGCTTTTTGTTCCGTCCCTTGGCCTTGGCCGTCGCCTTCGCCATGTTCAGTTCGTTCTTGCTGTCGCGCACCTTCGTGCCGATGTTGTGCGCCAAGTTCCTGCCCGACGAACATCGCCGCCACACCACCGGGACGGCCGAGCCGTACCCGGCCGCTCTCGAAGGCCACGGCCACGGCGGACATGAGCCGAAGACTTTCTTCGGCCGCGTTCACCACCGCATCGAAACGGTCCTCGACGTTTCCACCCGCGCCTATCAGCAGTTGCTCCAGCGGGCGCTGCGGCATCGCTTCCTGGTACTCGGCTGCGTGATGCTGCTGTTCGTCGGCTCGCTGTGTCTGACACCGTGGATCGGACGCGAGTTCTTCCCCCAAGTGGATGCCGGACAAATCACTATCTATCTCCGCGCTCCCTCGAACATGCGCCTGGACGCCACCACCAAGCGAGTCGCCGAGTTCGAGCAGTTCGTCAAAGAAAACATTCCCGCCCACGAGATGGAGATGATCGTCAGCGAGATCGGACTCGATCCCGACTGGTCCGCCGCCTACACCGCCAACTCCGGACAACAAGACGCCGTCGTCCGCGTCCAACTCAATGAGAGCCGCAGCAAGAGTTCGCAGGAGTATGCCGCCGTCTTACGGCATCTCTTTGAGCAGAACAAGCAGTTCGCCGATTTGCGTGTCAGCTTTGACACGGGCGGCATGGTGTCCACGGCGCTCAACAACGGCGCTTCCTCGCCCATCGACATCCAAGTGACCGGCGGTTCGCGTGAGCAGGGTTTGGCCTTGGCCACGCAAATCAAGAATCGCGTCTCCACCGTCAAGAACGTCGTCGATGCCCGCGTCCTACAGCGCCTCGACGCTCCGTATCTATTCATCAACGTCAAGCGGGAGAAGGCGGCTTCGGCGGGTTTGTCTCCGGCGGAGGTGATTCAGCAAGCGGTGGCGGCGATGAATTCGAGCATTTCCATCGACCGCAACTTTTGGATCGACGTGAAAAGCGGCAATCAGTATTTCGTCGCCGTGCAGTATCCCGAATTCACCAACATGACGCTGGACGATCTGCTCAACGTGGAGACGAAGGGTCCGAATCAGAAGGTGCCGATCAAGTTGTCGAGTTTGGCGGATTTTCAGCGTAGCACGGGTGCGGTGGAGATCAATCACGACAGTTTGCAGCGTGTTTTCAACGTGCAGATGAATTTGGAGGGCCGCGACATCGGCCACGTCGCCAAGGACGCGCTGACGGCGCTAGGGGGCTTGCGGACGCCTGCCGGCATGCACTGGGCCGTGGAAAAAGGCGAAGACGGCGGCATGCACCACAAGCTAGTCCGCGACAAGGGCGGCGAAGTCGCCAAGGCGCCGCGGGCGGAGGGCGTTGTGTTAGCCGAAGGCATGGCCTGGACGATGCGCGGCGAGTACGAACGCATGAACGAATCGTTCTCCAACTTGGCGATGGGACTGGCCGGCGCGTCCGTGTTGGTCTATCTGCTGCAAGTCGCTCTGTTCCGCTCTTGGGCCGGTCCCTTCATCATCATGTTCACCGTGCCGCTCGGTCTGATCGGCGTCCTCGCCATGCTCTTTGTCACCAAAACCTCCCTCAACGTGCAGTCGGAAATGGGCGTCATTTTCCTCGTCGGCATCGCCGTCAACAATGGCGTGTTGTTGGTGGAGTTCGCCAACAAGCAACGCAAGGCCGGACACAGCGTCAAGGACGCCATCGTGTCGGCGGCTGGTCTGCGTTTCCGGCCCATCTTGATGACCTTCTTGGCGACGTTCTTGGATTTGATTCCGATGGCGATAGGTTTGGAGCGTGGCAGTGAGGCCAATGTGCCGTTGGCTCGTGCGGTGGTAGGTGGATTGCTGACCTCGACGTGTTTGACGTTCTTTGTGGTGCCCATCATGTACACGCTGCTCATCAAGGAAGGTGCCGACAACGAGGCGGAGATCGAAGCCGAGTTGGCCGACGAGCCTCCGTCCCTCCCCGCCGTGCCGGCCTTGGCCATCGCCGGCATGCCTTCGGAAACTCTGACCCCATCGTCCGCTCACGGCAGCCTGGCGCCGCACGAGCCGGGCAGGGGCATCCGCGGCGGCGGACACGAATTGTAAACCAGAGCCGCGACCGTGAGGGAGGAGTTGGCAAGACCGCTTCCTCACGGTCGCGGCTCCGAAAGAATACGAGCGATTTTGTAGGATCGGCCGGCTGGACCCTATGGACCCGACTGGCCTCAATGAGGAGAGAAAGCGAGTATGAAATCCATCCTGACGTCTGGAGGAGTGCTACGAATCAGCGTGGCTCTCGTTGTGGCTCTGCTGCTGGGCGGCGCCTTGGTCTTTTTCCTGGGCAACGGCTCCCACCACGCTACGGCCGGCACCGGCGGTGAAGGGGGCGCCGAGCCGGAGCAGATCCGAGATCTCCATCAAGACCGTCCGCCCCCATTACGACAAAACCTTCACCATGGTCGAAAAGCGGCCCGCCGACGTGGTGGCCTACTATCGCGATCAACTGGATTCGCGGGTGGCGGGCGTCATCTCCATGATTCGCGTGGCGCCGGGCGCCGTCGTGAAGAAGGACGAAAAGCTTATCGAAATTTATGTCCCCGAACTGCAAGCGCGCGTCAAAGAGCAGAAGGCGAACGTGGATTTGACTGCGGCCCAGGTCAAGCAGAAGGAAGCCGCCGTCGAGGTCGCCACGCAGTTGCGCAATGCCGTGCAGGCGCGGATCGGGGCTTTGCAAGCCAAACTGAGGAGCGATGAAGGATTCTACGCCTACCGCCAGAAACAGGCCAAACGCTATGCCGGACTTCTCGCCGACCGTGCCATTGATGACAAACTGGTCGATGAGCAGGAGGATCGGCTGGTGGCATCCAGGGAGACGGTGTTCTCCACGCGCGAAGCCATCACGGCGGCGGAGGCTGACGTGAAAGCGGCCGCCGCCAAGATCGACCAAGCAAACGCCGACCTCAATGAAGTGAAGGAAAAGAAACACGTCATGGAGGCCGAGTTGGAGCACGCCAAGGCAATGCTCGATTTCGCCACCATCAAGGCGCCGTTCGACGGTGTGATCGTCAAACGCAATCTGCACGCCAATGTCGGCGCCACCGTGCAAAAAGCGGACACCGGCCGTCCCGAACCCTTGCTGATTATCGAACGCCAGGACATCGTCACCGTGGTCATGCGCGTGCCGGACAATTACGCGACGTACATCACACCCGATACCGAGGCCATCTTCGAGACGCCGTCGCTGCCGGGCGTCAAGATCCACGGCAAGGTCACGCGCTATCCGACTTCGTTGGTCAACCCCGAACACGACCGTACGATGGTGGTAGAGATCGATCTGTGGAACGACTCGCGGGCGAAGTTCCTCAAGATCAAGGACAACGAGGAGTTTAAAGATAGTTTGAAGTCGGGCCTGCCCGGCCACAGCAATCTGCCGATCGTGCCGCAGGTCGAAGGCAAGCCGAGCGGCGGTCAGCGGCCGCGTCTCCTGCCGGGTATGTTCGGCCAGGTCACGCTGGTGCTGCGCAAGTTCGAGGACGCCTACATGCTGCCTAGCTCCGCCATCGATATCGTGGGCGGCAACGAGTACATCTATGTAGTGCAAGACGGCAAAGCCCATCACCAACCCGTCAAGAGGCAGGTGGATGACGGCAAGCTCGTTAAAGTCGAATTGCTCAACGAGAACGGCGAAGTCCTCGGCGATCTGACGGGCAAGGAGGAAGTCATCGTCAGCAATCTCGGCGAGCTGAGCGAAGGTCAGGCCGTCAAGCCGGTGTTGGTCGAAGACTGGAAGGCGCTGGCGCCCGGCAGCGAAAAGAAAGAGAAACACTAAGCCACGCTCGGACCATACCTCGCCAGCCCGCAGCGCCAGCAAGGGAATCCCTTGCTAGTGCTGCGGGCTGGCGGTTTTCGTTTCTCCTCGGCCCGATTGGAGACCACCATGCTCCCGCCCGAACCACGTTCCAGCCGCTGGGAATTGCACTGGCGCATGTTCGGCGGCGAGGTTCGCATTCGTCCGCTTTTCTGGACTTCCTGCGTTCTGCTGGGCGTTCCTTACTATCAGTATCCGCACCTTGGCGGCCTAGGCGCCTTTTTCTGTGGATAGCCGTCGTCCTGATGTCGCTGTTGGTTCACGAAACAAGTCATCTCCTCGTCGCTCGGCTCTTCGGCGTCGCAGCCGCGCTCGTGCTATCGGGATTGGGCGGACAGATATATGGCCTGGAGGAGTTGAGACGTTGGCAGCGCCTGTTGGTCCTCCTGGCGGGATCGCTGGGGAATTTGCTGATATTCGCCATCCTGTGGGGGATCACGGCCCTACCGCTGCCGATGGATTGGCGTGTATCGCTCGCGCCTGCTATCTGGCTGGTCATGTGGGTCAACGCCTTGTGGGGTCTGCTCAATGTCTTGCCGCTGTGGCCTCTGGATGGCGGACGGCTCGCCCTTGAGATCGGCGAGGCGCTGCTGGGTCGGCGCGGACAGACAGCGGCGCTGCTGTTATCTCTACTTGTCTGCCTCCTCATGACGGGGGCCGTCGTCTGGTGGGCGCGCCTGAACTTGACCAATCCGTTTGACGAACGCTATCTTGTTTACCTGATCTTTTTCGGCATCATGACGCTGTACTGCTACGCCTTTTGGTTGAGTGCGTTCCGTGCCTTGTGGGGCGATGCCGAGCCGCTCGACGATTCCGCCAAGTCCGATCGCGCGGCGTGATCTCAGTGCTTCTCCGCCGCCGGTTTGGCAACATCCTTCTCCTTGCCGGACGTACTCGATGACGGCGTACCGTGATCGAGCATCGATTCCAGCACATTGGCCAGTGCTTGCAAACTGGCTTGGCTCTCCTTGTCGGAGGCGCGGGTATGTTCGCGCAGACTGGCGATCTCTTGGCGGCAGCGCGCGATCTCCTGCCGCGCCCGCGCCACTTCCTGCGACGCCGCCTGCACTTCACCGCGAGACGACAACACAGCACGTTCGCGCTCCTCTAAGCAGCGCCTGCAATCCCTGCATGCGCGCCAGCAGCGATTTGTTTTCGTCCTGCAATTCCGCGAGTTTCTGCGCGGCATCGGCGGCCTGATACTCGGCGAGCTGATTGTAACCGGCCAGGTTGACGGGTCCGGGCGGTCCGCCTCCCGGTCCGGGCGGCGTCGGGCCGCCGGGACCAACGGGACCGAAGCCGCCCTGCGGACGCGCCATGAAACTCGGCCCGCCCGGCCCGCCCGACGTGTTGAAACAACCGGCCGATAATAGCACGCCCGATAGACCGAGCGCCGCCCAAGGTTCGCCGATAGGGGAAAAACACCATTAACCACCTCCATTAACTATTTCTCGTTTAGCCGCGACCCGAAGGGGAGCGCGGACGCTTCAACCCGGCAGCGAACGCAGCCGGTTCGCCGGCGAACCGGCTGCGTTCGCTGCCGGGTTGGGTATCTATGTGTAATGACAATGCAACCGAATGTGTTCGCCGCAGCCGCAGATGATGTCGATGGCCTGGATAACGTCGCCGCTGCGAATGATCTCGATGCGCGGTTCGGCGGCCGGCTCGTGGCCGGGAACGCCGACCCGCGCCGCATCGCCGCTGAGGTGGACGCACGTGCCGCGCACCACCGTCCCGGTCGAAAAATCGCCGTGCCCCTTCCTCGTCTGCTCCGCGTGCATGGTTATCCTCCGTGGGCGCGCATGTATTCGCCCAGATGAAACAAGGCGGCGCTGAGCAGTCGAGAGATGCGCGACTCCGATAAATGCAGCACCGCGCCGATCTCCTTCAAACGCAAATCTTCCAGATAATACAGCGTCACGATTAAACGCTCGCGCTCGTCCAGGGCGTCGAGCGCCGCGACGAGCAGACGTTTTTGTTCTTCCTTCTCGGCCAGGCGATCGGGCCGCCGGGGGTCGTCGAGGCGCGTGCCGATCGGCTCGCCGTGTTCCTCCCACGACACCAAGCGCGTCATGCGGATGGCGGCCAGGGCGTCGGCGATTTCTTCGGCGCTCAAGCCGGTGGCGGCGGCCAAATCGTGCGCCGTCACCGGCGGCGGCAGTTCCTCGTAAGCACGGCGAACCCGCGCCACCTGTTGCAGCATGTGCTGCGGCAGCGGACAATTGCGCCGCAATTCGTCGAGTACGGCTCCACGGATGCGCGTGTAGGCATAGGTCTTGAACTGCGCGCCGCGCTCCGGATCGAAATGATGCGCCGCCTCGACGAGGCCGAGAATGCCGGCCGATTCGAGGTTGTCGGCATCGATGCCGGGCGGTAGTTCGGCGATCAATTTGCCGACCAGATGGCGCACCAGCGGCAGGTGTTCCAGGATCATCCGATCGCGCCGCTCCTTGCCCGCGACGGCGCCGTAAGCCTGTTTTGCTTGCTGCATGACCCCTCACCCTCTTTGACCACGGAAAACACGGAAAAAGAGAAAATGCAATTGTTGTTTTTTCCGTGTTTTCCGTGTTTTCCGTGGTCAAAATTGGAGCATGGCGGCTGGCTCCAGTAACAAATCGCCGGGTACTTCCTGATAGGCAATGACCGCCAGATCCGGCAAGCCGCGCATCAGCGCGTGCCGCAGCGGCCGGCGCAACGTCGTATCGGTCAGCAGAGCGACCTCCTGCCCGCGCGCCGCCGCCTTCCGCCATTCGTTGAGCAAAAACACGATCATCTTTTCCAACCGTCCCGGATCGATGGCCAACGTCTTGTCGTGCGGTGTGCGCCGCAGTTCCATCTCCAGTCGTGGATCGAGTACCACCGCATGCAGCCGGCCCTCGGCGTCGCGGTAGCGATCGCAAATGACTCGACCCAGATCGACGCGCACGCGCTCCGTCAACTCCAAGGGATCTTTCGTCGCCGGCGCGTGGTGAGCCAAGCTTTCGAGGATGCGCGGCAGATTCGAGATGGGTACGTGTTCTTCCAGCAGCAAGCACAGAATGCGGTGCAGCGTGCCCATCGACAGCACATTGGGCAGCAATTCATCGACAACGGAACCGTTCGTCTCGCGCGTCTTGTCGAGCAGCGATTTGAGATCTTCGCGGCTGAACAATTCGCTGGCGTGCTTGCGGACGATCTCGCCGAGATGGGTGATAAGCACGCTCGGCGCATCGACCACGGTGTAGCCGCCCAGCTCGGCGCGTTGCCGATCGTTCTCGTTGATCCAGCGCGCCGCCAGACCGAAGGCCGGATCCTTGGCCGCTTCGCCGTCGAGCTTGATGTGCGTCTTCGCCGGTTCGATGGCCAACAACCGCTCCGGCCGCAGCCGGCCGTGCGCCACTTCACGACCGCCGATCAGGATGCGATAAGCGTCCGCCTCCAATTGGATGTTGTCGCGCAGACGAATCGGCGGCACCCAGATTCCATTCTTGCGGGCCAAATCGCGGCGCAGTCCGCCGATGCGATCGAGCAGACCGTTGCCGCGCCGCGGATCGACGAGCGGAATGAGCCGCGCGCCGATCTCGACGGTAGCGCGATCGGTTTGCAGAAAATCGTCCCAATGCGTTTCCGCGGCGGGCTTGGCTGCTCCGGACGAGCCGGGAGCGCGAGCGGCCGACGTTCCCTCCGGTCGCTCGCGCTCCCGGCTCGTCAAAGCGGGCGCGGACAGCCGGCGTGCCCCGAAATAAAGCAGACCCGCCAGGGCGACAAACGGCGGCAACGGCAGTCCCGGCGCCAGGGCCAAGCCGAGCAAGATAAGCGCACCGACGTACAGCGGTCGAGGATTCATCGCCATCTGCGCGCCGATTTCCACGCCCAAGCTGGTTTGCGTCGTCGCCTTGGTCACGAGCATGCCGGAGGCCGTGGCGATAATCAGCGCGGGAATCTGCGGATATAAGTCCATCGCCGACTGTAAGGATCGAATAAGTCCGAAAAGCCTGGGTGATGGTCATGTTGTGAGTCAAACCGATGACGAACCCGCCGACGAGGTTGATAGCGGTGATGATGAGACCGGCGATAGCGTCTCCGCGAACGAATTTGCTGGCTCCGTCCATCGCTCCGTAAAACTCGGCCTCGCGCAGCAGTTGTTGCCTGCGCCGCCGCGCCTCGCCTTCGTCGATGGAGCCGGAGTTCAACTCGGCGTCGATGGCCACCTGCTTGCCGGGCAGCCCGTCCAACGTGAACCGCGCCGCCACTTCCGAGACGCGGCCGGCACCTTTGGTGATGACCACGAACTGAATGATGATGAGGATGAGAAAGATCACCAAGCCGACGACGAGACTGCCGCCGACCACGAAGCCGCCGAAGGTGGCGACGATGTGTCCGGCGCTGCCCTTGAGCAGAATCAAGCGCGTCGTGGCGACGTTGAGAGCCAAACGAAACAGCGTCATCAGCAACAAGAGCGACGGAAACACCGAGAAATCGAGCGGTTTGGTGGCGCCGAGCGTGATGAGCAACAGCAAGATGGTGAGTCCGAGGTTCAGCGCCAACAGCAGATCGAGCAGCGGCGGCGGCAGCGGCACGAGCAAGACGACCAGCACGCCCAACAGCGCCACGGACAGCACCATCTCGCTGCGCGGCGCGAACGACAGGTTGGAATCGCCGGAAAGCGCCACTGCTTTCGCCATAATTGCACTCGCAATCGTGATCTTGCTCCGCTTCGCAGAGGCGTCACGGCGTGACGACGCTTCCGCGCAAGCGTCGCTAACCAGCGAACGCAATTCTACGCCATGCCCCGCAAACGATACACGTAAGCCAACACCTCGGCGACGGCGTGATACAGCGCCGCCGGAATCTCCTGACCGATGCGCACCGCCTTGTACAGCGCTTGCGCCACCGGCTTGCGTTCGACCACCGGAACGCCATGCCGCCGCGCCGTCTCGACGATCTTGTGGGCGACGTGGCCGGCCCCCTTGGCCACCACCTTCGGCGCGCCCAACGCCTCCTTTGTCGTAGCGCAGAGCGATGGCCAAGTGCGTCGGATTGGTGACGACCAGCGTGGCGCGCGGCACGTCGCGCATCACTGCGCCGCTGACTCAACTCGCGGGCCAGCTTGCGAATCCGCCCCTTGATCGCCGGATCGCCTTCCTCGCGCTTGATCTCATCTTTCAACTCGTCGCGCGTCATGCGCAGGGCCATCTCGAAGCGGATCGCGCTGCAAGAGATAATCGACGACGCCGACGATACGAAAGCGGCGGCGACCATCAGGCCCAGACGCAGCGCCAATTCCCAGGTTTGAACGGCGGCGCTGGCCAAGGTTTGTTGATCGAGCGCGGCCAGGCGAACGAAGCGGCCCTTGAGGAGCAGCGCCGCCAGCACGCCGATGGCCGTCGCCTTGGCGACGGCCGAGCCGCCGCGCAGCAGTGCCGCCCACGAGAACAGGCGGCTCAAGCCCGTTGCATCGGATCGACGCGCTCCCAGTTGGGCGACGCCAGAGCCGGCACCATGCGGAAACCGGCCTGCCCGACCATCGCCGCCAGCGCCGTCACGAACAGAACGCCAAGCAACAGTCCCATCACATGCAAGCCGCGCGTCAGAAACTCCGTCAGCAATTCGCGCGTCCGCTCCGGTCCCAGCTCCTGGATGCGGCTGCGAGCATGCCGTGACGCACCGCTTCCAACAGGCTGGCGCCGATGGTCCGCGACGCGAACCACAACACGCCGATGGCGGCCAGCGACAACAGTCCCGCCGTCAACTCCATGCTAAGAGCGACGCGGCCCTGCTCGCGCGCTTCCTCGCGCGCGGCGCGGCGTCGGCGCTTCCGTCCGTTGACCGAAATCGTCCGCCATGCTTCACACCAATCGTTCCAGCAAATCGCCCATGTGGCGCGATGGTCCGCACCAGCGCGGCGACGAAATCGGGCATCAGCACGAATACGCCGCCCAGACCGAGTCCGATGCGCACCGCGAAACCGATGGAAAATATGTTCATCTGCGGTGCCGCCCGCGTCATGAAGGCCAGCGCGATCGACGTCAGAAACAGCACCGCGCCGATGGGCGCGGCCAACAGTAATCCCCATTCGTGGGCCGACGCCAGCGCCGTCGTCATCGGTCCCGCCGCCGACAATCCCGACCAGCCGCCGATGGGAATGCGCAAAAACGTGCTGTGCAGGGCGGCCAGGAACAAGTGATGTCCATTCAGACCGAGAAACAGCACGCCGGCCAGCATCTCGAAGAGTCTGCGCGATGACGGCCGACGGATTGCCCGCCGTCGGATCGGCCTGCGCGGCCAGAGACAGGCCCATTTCTTGTCCGAGATATTCCCCGGCGATGCGCACCGGCAGCAGCACCAGGCTCATCGCATAGCCGAGAAACGCTCCCAAGAGCGCCTCGTTCGTCAGCACCACGGCGAAGGCCAGCCACGACACCGGGCCGTCGCTTCGGTCAAACTCTGCCGGCGCCGCCGTGCCGCCGAGCAACACGAAGTACAACACGGCCAGCGCCACGGACAGCCCGATCTTGATGGTGCGCGGCGTGGCATTGGTGCCGAGCAACGGCAGCACCGCCACGAAGGCGCCGGCTCGCGCCAGGATCAGAGCTGAACGACAGCACCGCCGTTTCAATCATCGCCCCCCTCCAGCGGCGCGCTCGAACATGCGCATGGTGAAATGGACGGCCAACTGCATCGTCCACGGCATCGCCAGCTACCAGTACCACGCCGACGGCCAACAGACGCGGCACGAACGACAGCGTCTGTTCCTGGATGCTGGTGATGGCTTGCAGAACGCTGATAATCAGGCCGACGACAAGGCTCGCGGCCAAGGTCGGCAGTGCCAATAACAAAGCCGTATACAGCAAATCGCGGCCGATTTCGATGATTTGTCCATTTCCATGTCGGGTTATCCTTATCCAAAACTCATGCTCAGCGCCTCGCGCCACCAAATGCCAACCGTCGGCGAGCACGAACAACAAAATCTTGAACGGCGCCGAAATCAGCACCGGCGGCATCATCATCATGCCCATCGCCGTGAGGATGCTGGCGACCACCAGATCCACCAACAAAAACGGCACGTAAATGCAAAAGCCCATGATGAACGCCGTCTTCAATTCGCTGATGACGTAGGCCGGAACGAGAATGTGCCAGGGTGTATCACTCGGTTGCTGGAGCGATTTCAACCCCGCCAGGTGGATAAAGAGCGCGAGATCCTGCCGCCGCGTGTAGCGCAACATGAACTGATGCAGAGCGGCGCCGCCCACTCGCGCCGCCTCGCCGCCGTCGATCGTCTTGTCGAGGTACGGCGTCACCGCCTTGGCGTTGATGTCGTCGAGCGTCGGCCCCATGACGAACAGCGTTAGAAACATCGCCAAGCCCAGAAGCACCGGATTGGGCGGAATGTCCTGCGAGGTGACGGCTCGCCGCACGAACGACAGCACGATGATGATGCGCGTGAACGGCGTCAGACACACCAAGAGCGCCGGCAACAGCACCAATCCGCCGAGAAACAAGGCCGTTTGCAGCGGCGCGGACAGGTTTTGCAATCGCCCGACTCGCCGAGGCGCTGCACGACCGAAATCGGATCCGCCATGACGACTCTCTCCCGAAAATTCACCACGGAACACACGGAAAACACGGAAAAATGATAAACGCATTTCAGAAGAGAAGGTAGAGATCAACAATCGCTCATTCACGGGCTTGCTCTCGTTTTTCACTATTTGTCTTTTTCCGTGTTTTCCGTGTGTTCCGTGGTGAATTGGTTTTCCACTTCGGACAGCGCACCGGCGAACTCGGCCGGCAGCGGCACAAGAGCCTTGATCCCCGCGCGAATCGACGCCGGCCAGGATCTTCGCCTCACCCGCCTGAAGCAAATACACCGAGCAGCGTCCGCCCAGCGGCAGCGATTCGAGGATGCGCAGCTGTTTGTTCTCACCGTGAGGCCCGGCCAACGGTCGAATCCAGCGTTTGCCGATCCAGAGGGTGAGGACACATAATATAAGGACAAAAATAGTCCCTAATATCAGACGTAGAAACATCGACTGCGGCGAAGGCAGATCCGGCATGGGCGGGGGCGTATATTGCAAGAGGTTTTTAGTCTGCGACCGCCGGGGTGGCGAGTGGCGGAGGCGACGGACATCTGTACCGGCGGCTCCGGCATGATTTCGCAAGCTCCGCGGCAGGAAAATGCCCGCGGCGGTAGCCGCCAGACCCAGCACGCCGAACACCAGCCAGTTCGGCAGCGCTGTCTTGCGCGCCGCGTTCTTCTCGGATGGAACCATGATCCGCATACTCCGAACCGGCAGCGACGAATCCTCGGAAACGAGGTTCGCTTCCTGTCAGACGTGTGTGTGCAGACTCATCGTCCCGCGACGGGGAAAGCCTTGAAGAGTTTTCCGGATATGCGGATTATTTCGCCATTTAGCCGCGAGCCGCAGGCGAGCACTCGCCTGCGGCTCGCGGCTAAACTCATTGCTTGGTGCCGTCGGGGTTCGCCGGCAGGCGGCGCAGTCCCTTGAGCTTCTCGACCAGCTGCGCCGCCAAACCGGCGTCGGTCAACTCGGCCAGCACCTTCGCCGCTTGCCGTTCCTGCATCAGACCCAGCACCTTGACGGCCGTGTCCATCTTGCCGGTGTCGGCCAGATTTTGCAGAATCCGGGCGGCGCTCTCCGGCGACATCGAATTGTACATGCCGCTCATCTTCTTCAAATTGTCCTGCTCTTCCTTTTGCAGTTGGAGGATGCGGCCTTCCATTTCCTGGGTGTTTTTGCTGATTTTCTGCCGTTCGTCTTCGAGATTGCCGCGCTGCTTCTCGACGCCCTGGATGGCATCGTTCAGCGCCTCCATCTCGCTCTTGACCTGGGTGCGCAGCTCGTCCAGCGCCGAGCGTTCGCCGCGGATGTCTTCTTGAATCAACTCGACCTGTTTCTTGCGTGCGGTCAGCTGCTCTTCGCGTTCGCGCACGGCGGCGAGACGCGTGCGCAGCTCGTTGGTCATGCGGGCGATTTCCTCGGTGCCGGCGTTGTAAGCGGGACGCACGGCGGCGCGCGGGACGCTTTCGTTCGGCACTTGCCAGGCGCGTTCGACGGCGACGGTGCGCCGTGACGGGACGTTTCCTTGTGAGCCGGCTCGCCGTGTTCGGCCGACTCCGCGGCATGTTCGTCTTTGTGTTTTTGTTTCTGCTGCCAGAAATAGGAAGCCGACGCCGACACGCCGAACAGAATCAGGCTCGTCACGCCGACGATCAGCAACTTTTTCATAATACCCCTCCCTCGCGTGGCTCGAAACCGGCGAACGGTCCCGCCGTGCGGTTCGCCAACCAGCGCTGCAATCCTAGCTCATCCAAATTGTTTTGCCGCTGCCGGTCCACTTCCTTGCGATAATTTTGCCATTCGCGCGCACGCAGCCCGCGCAGCGCCTCGACTTCCAGGGAAGCCTGTATACGCAGACGATTGGCTTCCTGCAACCGCGCCTCGGCCTCGTTGGCTTGCTTCTGCGCCGCCGTCAGCAATCCGCTCAGATGGGCCGCCTGCTCGTAATGGGCCTGCCACGTTCCCAAGATCGCCGACTCGCGCAGCCGTGCTGCCGCGGCGGCGGCAAGGCGAACCATTTCCTCCTCGATCCGGGCACACTCGGCTTGCGCTTCCTCCAACCGCGCCCGCGCCTGTTGTTGCCGCATCTCCGCCAACCGCTCGCGCTGCTCCTTGAGAGATAACACCCGTTGCAGACGGAAGTGAAATCGTTTCATGGTTGATTATCGAAGCATCGCCGAAAAAATTGCTCTCGTTCCCACGCGGAACGTGGGAACGAGAACGACTCAAAACGGCCACGCCGCCGCGATTTTGTCCATGCGTTCGCGCGTCTCGGCCAAGCGAGGCACGTTCGCCGGGATGTTGCCGCAAAAACGCCAACAACGACGGCATCAACTCCACGGCTCGATCCACCTGCGGACTGCTGCCGCGGGCATACGCGCCGATGCGGATGAGATCCTCGGCCTCGGCATGCACGGCCAGGATTTCCCGCAGTTTGTGAGCCGATTGCTGATGGCCGGCGTCCGTCACTTCGCGGCTGACACGGCTGATGCTGCGGGCGATGCTGATGGCCGGATAGTGGCCGCGCTCGGCCAAACGACGCTCCAGAACGATGTGGCCATCGAGCAGGCCGCGCGTGGCGTCGGCGATCGGCTCGTCGAGATCGTCGCCGTCCACCAGCACGGTGAGGATGCCGGTGATGCTGCCGGTCGGCGGCGTTGCCGAGTTGCTCCACCGTGTTGGCCAACAGCTGAAACACCGACGGCGTGTAGCCGCGTGCGCTGGGCGGCTCGCCGAGCGCCAACCCCAGTTCGCGCTGAGCCATCGCCAGGCGCGTCAGGCTGTCGAGCATGAACAAGACGTTGGCGCCGCGCGACGGAAATAATCGGCCATCGTGATCGCCACCTGGGCGGCGCGGACGCGCATCAGCGGTGCTTGATCGCAGGTCGCCACCACCACCACCGAACGCGCCATGCCTTCCGAACCCAGACAATCTTCGAGAAACGAACGCACTTCGCGGCCGCGTTCGCCGATCAGTGCCAAGACGTTGACATCGGCGAGCGATCCCTTGGCGATCTCGCCGAGCAGCGTGCTTTTGCCGACGCCGCTGCCGGCGAAGATGCCGATGCGCTGTCCCTGGCCGCACGTCAGCAAACCATCGATGGCGCGTTGGCCGGTGACGAACGGTTGACGGATGCGCGCCCGTTCCAGCGGCGGCGGCGTGCTGCGCTGCACCGGCTGGCGATCGCAGCCGCGCAGCGAACCGCGGCCATCGAGCGGCCGGCCCAGCCCATCGACGATGCGGCCCAACAATCCCTCGCCCACCGGCGCAATCAGGCCGTGCCCCAGGTGCGTGACGCGCATGCCGGAATGCACGTCCTCCGCATGTTCGTAAGGCACCAAAAACGCCGCGCCGTTGTGAAAACCGATGGACTCGGCCAACAGCGACGAGCCGTCGCCGGTGTCGATGGCGCATTGATCGCCGACGGCGGCCGGCAGACTGCACGACAACAACAAGCCGGTCGCGCTGCGGAGTACGCCGCTGGTGCGAAAAAGCTCGTGCCGCGCGATGTCACGACGCAGACGGGCCAGATCCAGATCGAGCATGACTCGCGCTCCACAGCAAATGCTGGCGCAACTCCGCCAGCTGGGTCGCCAAATCGGCGAGAACGTGAATTTCTCCCGCTTCCGCTCGGCAGCCGCCGCGACTCAGCGACGGATCAGCTTCCATGCGCGGCTCCGTCTCACGCATCGGTGACAGTTCATTGTCAGCGAGACGTTCGCTGTAACAGTGCCAGGTCTTCGGGATGCAGATATACCGTCACCGCCGGAGCGGCTGGCAAGCGCGCCACCGCTTGCCGCACCATCTCCTCGATGGGAAAATCGCCGGCTTGCAGCTTGTCGAAGACGACGCGGCCGGCAACCGCTATCGCCAACTCCACCGCCGCTTGCCGCATCTCGGCGACCATCACGTCATAGCCTGTACCCAGTTGCTCGACAGCTTGCCGCACATGGGCCAATGTCTGCTCGATTGCCTTTCGTTCCTCGCGGAGAATCGCGGCGGGATCGGGGGGCGGCGGCGACGGCGTTAACTGCGGTGACCGCGAGGATCGGCACCGGCGGCAGGGGGAGGACAAGACTGGCGCGAACGATGTCGCGCAGAGCGCGGCGGCGAGGCAAAGACGATCTCGAACACACGCGGCGAAGCCTGTCTCCAGCATGCCGGATCTCCATTCACTCATCCATCATCAACTCGCCCGCCTGATCGAGACGTTGAATGACATCCACCAGCGCCTTCTGCGCTTCGCGCACCTGCGCGATCGGCAC
This sequence comes from uncultured Planctomycetota bacterium, assembly GCA_963835245.1. GTDB lineage: Bacteria > Planctomycetota > Planctomycetia > Gemmatales > Gemmataceae > JAJPHU01. The sequence continues at coordinate 369,346 of CAWIEZ010000004.1, read as the reverse complement.
CATGCCGAGAAACTCCATCTCCTCCGTCAGCGCTTCGCGGGCGCGCTTGGACAGGTTGTTCAGCACTTTCTCGCTGATCTCCTGGGTGGCGCCCTTGAGGGCCACGCTCAGCGTCTTGGCATCGACTTCCGACAGCAGCTTTTGTATCGAGCGATCGTGAATGCGCAGCAAATCCTCGAACTGGTAGAGCAATTCCTTGATGCGGCGAGCCGTCTCCGGCTCGTTCTCGTCCAGGGCGGTGAGGACTTCCGTTCGCTCGGTTTTTTCCAGGCAGCGCAGCATGCCGGCCATTTTTTCGTAGCTTGGCGTCGGCGCTGGTTTCGCTGCGTTTGCCGCTGAGCGTCCGCGCTTTCTGCACCAGCGCGCGGGCGATCCGCGCCAGCAACTCCGGCGGACTGGCCGACAACCGGCTCAGGCGCACCGACACATCACGGCGCATCTCCGGCGTCAGCTGCCGCAGCACTTCGCCGGCCTTCTCGCTGTCCAGACAGTTGAGTACCAAGGAGACGGTGTGCGTTTGTTCGCCCTGAAGCACCGCGATCAACAAATCCGACGGCAACGCATCCAGAGCGCGGAGCGGATCGCTCGGCAGCGTGGGAAAATCCTGCTCTTCGGGCAGATTTATTTCCACCTCCGAAGGTGGACGATAAGCGGCTAACTGGCCCGGTGTCGGCGGCGCGGACGGCGCGGTCTCCCCCTCCGGTTGACGCAGCATGTCCTTAAATTCGCGGAGGATATCGTCGAGATCGTCCGGCGTTTCTTCCTGTTGCCGCAGCACTTCCAGTTGCGGCGCAAGCGTTCGCTGCGCGACGGACCCAGTTCCGCCAGCACTTTTTCCGTCATCTCCGCCGGCAGCCGATACAGCAGCAGGGCGGCTTTTTCGATTCCCGTTCGTGTGGCCATGCTAAAGACTTGTCCAAAAAAACTTCGTTTAGCCGCGACCCGAAGGGGAGCGCTGTCGCGACTCCCCTTCGGGTCGCGGCTAAACAGAATCCACATTCTCACGCCGCCGCCCGCGCCGCCGGTTGTTCCGCGGGCGTTTCCGCCTCGTCGAGCCATCGCTCCAGCACCTTCGCCAACCGTGCCGGATCTTCACGGAGCAATTCGGCCAACGGATCCTCTTCCGTCGCGCCTTCCGTCGCCGGTGTGGGATCTTGGCCTTTCGGCCGCAGACGCCGGTAATAAAGGAAGCCCATCATCAGCGCCACCAGCGCCGCCACCCCCAGCGAAGTGTTGCGGGCCAGCGCCAGATACCAGCGCATACGCTGCCCTTGCTGATACTCCGCCTCCACGCTGTCCAGTGTCGCGCCGCTGGCCAACTTGACGTCGTTGACCTTGATTTCATCGCGGCCTTTTTTGAAGCCCACCGCTTGCTTGATGATCTCCTCCGCCTCGGCGACGGTTAGGCTCGCTCCCGTCGCTCCTTCCGGCCGCGATAGATCGAGCAGCGCCGCCACCGTTAAGCGTTCGACGTTGCCGCGTCCCTCCTCCATCTCCTGTTCGATCTTGGTTGCCCGCCATTCCGAATCCGTATTCTCCTCATTGTCGTTACTGTGATGTTGGACCGTCGCGGGCGTGGTGGTCGTTTTGTTGGGCAGATTGCTGGCGGCGCCGGCCGTGCCGCGGTTCGCCGGCGCTCCCGTCACCGATTTGCGATTCGTCACCGTCTCCTTGACCAGCACGCGCTGTTCGGGATCGTAGCTCTCTTTCCTCGTCTTTTGATGCTGAAAATTCACTTCCGCCGTGACGCGCACCACGGCGCGGCCGGGACCGAGCAGCTGCGACAGCATGTCCTCAGCGCGGTTGGATAGGTACGTCTCCAGTTCGCGGCGATATTCCATTTGCGTCGTCACCGGCCCCGGCGTATCGCCGTGCGTATCGCTGAGGACGCGGCCGGTCGTATCCACCAGCGTCACGTGTTCCGGCGTCAACCCCTCGACGCTGCGCGACACCAAGGCGACGATGCCTTGGGCCGTGTTCCGCGACAGCACGGCGCCCGGCTTCAGCTTGAGTACGACGCTGGCCGTGGCCGGCTTCTGTTCGCGGACGAACGGCGTCGGCTCCGGCCGAACCAGATGCACACGCGCCTGCACCACCGGCTCGACCTGCATGATGGTGCGGGCCAATTCCGCTTGCAGCGCGCGATCGAGATTGACGTGCTGCAAAAACGGCGTCATGCCCACGTTCATTTCGTCGAAGATCTCAAACCCCTTGCCCTTGCTCGGCAAGCCCTCAGCAGCCAAATCGATGCGCACCTGCGACACGCGCTCGGCCGGTACGAGAATGGTTGAACCATTGGCGTTGAGGTGAAACGGCACGTTTTGCGCTTGCAGCTTGGCGGTGACGGCACCGGCGTCCTCGGCGCTGAGGCCGGAGTAAAGCACCTGATAATCGGTCTGAAAAGCGAGGTAGCCAACCACGAAAATGGCGAGAAGACACACGCCGGTCAGGGCCAACAACAGGAGGCGGCGCGGCCGACTCATGCCCTGATAAATGGCGCGCAACTGCTCATAGAATTGACGGAGGAATCGCATATTTTGAGTTCTGAGTTCTGAGTTCTGAGTTCTGAGTGCCGAATCCCAAATCTTCTTGACTCAGAACTCAGGACTCAGAACTCAGATCTCAAGTTTCACACTTGCATCCGCATGATTTCCTGATAGGCGTCGCTGATCCGATTGCGTAATTCCAGGACGAGGTGAAAACTCAGATCCGCCTTGGCCATCGATAGCATGACGTTATGCACGTTGTCGGCGCGGCCGGAGGCGAGATTGCTCACCGCCTGCTCGGCGTGCGCCTGATGCGTGCCGGCATCGCTGAGAAATTGCGTCAGCAAGCGCGCGAAGCCGCCCAGGCCCGAACCGGCGACCGACGCCGCCGAACCAGCGGCCACGTTGCCGCCGGACTTAGCCGATGTGAGAGCCGATAGATTCATGGGACTTTAGCCATCGCTTTAGATTTATTATCCGCCCTGATTGCGGAGCAAGCTGTACGATTGTTCGGTCATTTGCCGAAAAAACTGCATAGCGCGAAGATTGGCCTCATAGGCACGGCTGGCCGTTATCATGTTGACCATCTCGACGGGTAGATCGATGTTCGGCATGTTGACGTAGCCGTTCGGGTCGGCATCGGGATGACCGGGACTGTGGATGCGGTGAAATTCGGACATATCGTCCACGACGCCGAGTACCTGCACGCCGCCGGGATGAGCCAGACCGCCGCGCCGGCCCGCCGTGCCGCGCGTGCTGTTGTTGAGTACGGCCGAGAACAACACGTCCTGACGCCGATACGGCCCGCCGCCCGGCGAGCGCGTCGAGTAGGCGTTGGCGATGTTGTTGGCCACCACTTCCAGACGCATCCGTTCCGCGGCCAAGCCCGAAGCACTGATGTCCGCTGCGGCGAATAAAGGATTTCCGTGCATGAAACCTCTCCGTCCGATCAGCGGCCCGTGATGGCGCTGCGCATCATGCCGATGCGGCTCACCAACATCTGCGCCGCCATGCCGAACGACATGGAATTTTTGTTCAAACTGCCGACTTCCTTATCGAGATCCACTGTGTTGCCGTCCTGCCGAGGCTTATTGCCGTGCCCCTCGACGATTCGCGGCGAAACACCGAGAGCGCCCTGTTCGCCTTTCTTGCTCATAGCGCGGGCGAAGGCGTCCTCGAAGGAGACTTCCAGCTGGTGATAGCCGGGCGTGTTGACGTTGGCGAGGTTCTGGGAAATCACCCGATGGCGCAGCTGAGCAATGTCCATCAGACGCGCGAGGAGATCGGATTGCGGGATATTTAGGCTCATGCCGGTTGTATCGGTTGTGCCGATGCGGAGCTTGAGAAATAGAGTTGGTGGTTGGCGAACCGGCAGCGTTAGCTGCCGGGTGGAGATGTCGCCCACCCGGCAGCTAACGCTGCCGGTTCGCCGGGTCGCGGCTAAACCCTAATGCGGCACAGCGTCGATAGAGGAAGGTGGGTCCGTTCCTGGCGACAAGGAGAGTCCATGGACATCGGAACCGTCGTCGGCGTTCTCGCCGGTTTTTCCTGCGTGGCGGCTGCCATCCTTCTGCATGGTAAACCGTCCGACTTTTTCGACCTGCCCGGCGCCCTGGTCGCCTTCGGCGGCTCGTTCTCGGCGCTGTTCATCTTCTTCCCAGCCAAGAAAATCCTTGATGCCTTCAGCATGGTCAAAGACTGTATTCTCAAGGAACTGCCCGATCCGCGCGCCGAGATCCGCCGTCTGACGGAGTTGGCGTTGGTGGCGCGGCGCGATGGTCTGTTGGCCCTGGAAGATCGCTTGCCGGACATCCGCGATCCTTTTCTCGTCCGCGGCTTGGAAATGGTCATCGATGGCGTTTGTCGCGAGAAAATTGAGCGGCTGCTACAACTGGAACTGCAATACATCGAGGAGCGGCACGCGGTCGGCAAGAGGATGTTCGAGCAGCTCGGCGCTTCGCTGCCGGCTTTCGGCATGGTCGGCACGCTCATCGGTCTCATTCAAATGCTGCACGAGTTGGACGATCCGAGCAACATCGGCGCCGGCATGGCCATCGCTCTCGTCACGACGTTTTACGGCGCCCTGGCCGCCAATCTGGTCTGCTTGCCTCTGGCCGGCAAACTGGAGAATCGCGGTAAAGAAGAAACCCTGCTGCGCGAACTGATGATTCAGGGCATCGCCGCCTTGGCCGACGGCGAAACGCCGCGCACCGTGGAGTCCAAGCTCAAAGCGTTCCTCGATCCGAAAGCCCGTCACCTGGAGGCGGAAGCCGCCTAACGCCGTTATGTCTCTCCGCAAGAATACCTGGATCGTCACCTATAGCGATATGGTGACTCTGTTGATGGCTTTTTTCCTGTGCGTCCTCACGTTCTCCTCGCTCGCCGGCCTGCACAACCGGGGCGGTTTGGTGCGCGATTCGGTTGTGTGGCGGCCGCGTCTGCGGCCAGCGCCGGACGCCGGCGCGGCGATGGAGCCGATGTATCGAGATCCCTCGCAGGACACGACGGAACACATTCTGCAAGCTCTGGAAGGCGCGGCGGGTGCATCGTCATCGGACAACTTCGCCGTCCGTCTGCCCCTGAGCCTTCTTTTCGAGAAAGACGAGCAGTTCTCGTCCTCGGGAATGCGCCTTCTGCACGCTTTGGCCGACAACGTGCGCGATCTGCCCTATGATTTGCAGTTTCAGGTGAGCGATGCCGGCGACACGCCGCGCGCGGTGCAGTTGTGTCATTTCCTGCTGGCGCAAGAGAAATTCGAACCGGCGCGGCTGGCCGTCGGCGCGCGGACGCCGCGCGGCGACGAACGGGACTGCGTCTGGCTAATCCTGTCGCGGCAATTCTGAGGAGATTCGATGAGACGTAAGTGCGCCGGCAGTGCCATCAACACCGACGGCTGGATGATGTCCTACGCCGACATGGCGACCATCCTGCTCGCCATGCTCATCGTTCTCAGCACACTGAGCCGCGACCAAACCGGCATCACGCTGTATCACGGCGCCGGCTCGTTCGTCCAAGCGCTCGGCTCCTTCGGTCTACCGGCAACCTCCGCCGCTGTGCAGCGACCGATTTTAACCAACTATTCGACTCCGCGTTATCTCTTCGATCCCGTCAAGGACGCGCCGGACGAGGACGAGGAAGAATCTCTGCATCGCTTTCTCCAGGAGTTGCATCGCCAATTTCCCGTCGAGCGTCTGCGGCCACAGAACGGCCAGGTCGTCATCGATTTGTACGAACCGCTGCACCGCGAGCCGCCCTATCTGGCCGCGCATCATACCGAGGCGCTCGAGCAGAGTTCGTCCGCTCTTGGAGCGCTCGAATTACCGCGTGAATCTGGTGGTGTGGACGCCGACGCCGCATCCATCGGCCTGGAGCCGCGCCGCCGGTCAGGCGCGATCGCGCCGCCGACGAGTTTCTCGTCGCCGCCCATCTGCCGCCGGACACCGCGGCCAGGCTCACCCCGCTGGCGCAGCCCGTGGCGCTACCGCGACATCCGCCGACCGATTCTGTCCCTTATCGTTGTCAAAGTGGAGGAGTAGCAAATCCATTCCCGCATCAGAGCGCGGCTGGCTACTACCCGGCAGCTAACGCAGCCGGTTCGCCGGCGAACCGGCTGCGTTAGCTGCCGGGTGGAAAAATTCTCTCCCACAAGGATCTCTTTGACGAAGCCGCAGTTGTGAGCCAGAGTATGAACAGCAGCGTCGCTCTCCGTGAAGAAATTATCGAGTAATCAAGCAATGTCGATCCGGCTGGCCCCGGCTCCCAAGGACGACCTCTCTCCTTCCGGCGTCTGCCGCCGCGCGAAAGCGCGTGCTGGCACGCATCGCCGACAATCCGCATTTGCCCAGTCCGCCGGGTGTTGTCTTGCAGGTTCTCGAACGGGCCAGTCGTCTCGATTGCTCTCCGGCAGAGTTGGCCTCGGTCATCCATCGCGATCCAGTGCTGTGCGGCAAAATCCTCAAAACCGTCAACTCCGCACTCTACAGTTTGCCGCGCTCCATCACTTCGATCGAACGTGCCGTCGCCCTGCTGGGCTTCAAGCCGGTGCGCTCGCTGGTGCTGAGCTTATCGTTGCCGGCTATGCAGCGGCACACGGCCCTTGCGGCGCCGGTTGAGACGTTCTGGAAAGAATCGGTGGCCGGCGCCATCATCGCTCAGGAGTTGTCCCTCCGCCTGCGCCGCCCCAGCCCCGACGATGATTTGGTGGCCGGGCTGCTGCGCGATCTCGGCATGCTCGCTCTGCAACAGGTCGATCCCAGCGCCTACGCGCGCGTGCTGACCCGGCCGCTCGCGGAACTGGCTCGCGATCAGTGCCGCTTGGAGGAGCAACTGCTGGGCATCAGCCACGCCGACGTTAGCGCTTTCCTGCTGAGCCGTTGGCGCCTGCCGGAGGACATCACCGAAGCCATCCGCTATCATCACGCTCCGGAATTGGCCGCCGATCTAGCCCATCCCGTCGCCGAGCGCGCCCGTCTGCTGGCCTTCGCCAGCCGCATCGCTCAGCTTCAACTCGGCGTCGGCGAGGTCGAATTGCTGCGCGACATCCTCGCCTTCGCCCAAGAACACTATGCCATGACGGAGAGCCGATCTGACGGCCTTCCTCGAAGCCGGCGGCGAAAAAGATCGAGGAATTCGCGGCGCTTGATGAATCTCGACATCGGCGCCTGCGATCATTATCCGCGCATCATCGCCCGCGCCGCCGAGGAACTGGTCAAGCTGACGGTCGAGACGAGCGTGGACAAGCTGCGTATTTTGGAGCAGAAACAGCAAGCCGAGCAAGAGACGCGGCATTGGCGCGAAGCAGGCTCATCGTCTGCATCACGAAGCGCTGCGCGATCCGCTGACCGACGCCTTCAACCGCGGCTGCTTCGAGGACGAGTTGGTGCGGCAAGTTTCCGCCGCGCCCGCCGCCGCGGCACCATTCTGGGACTGATCTTTCTCGATCTCGACGATTTCAAGGGCATCAACGATCGTTTTGGCCATCTTTTTCGGCGACCGCGTACTGCGCGAGACGGCCGACAATCTCTTCGCCGCCGTGCGCCACGGCGACATCGTGGCGCGCTACGGCGGCGATGAGTTCTGCATTCTCGTCGAGAATACCTCGCCCAACGGCCTGCAAGCGATGGCCGATCGTTTGTGGGAGGATCTCAACCAGCGAACGATCCGCGAGGACGGCCATACCGCCACCATCCGCGCCTCGCTCGGCGTCGTGCTGTGCTTGCCGCGGACGTACCCTTTGTCGGCCACGGAATTTCTGGCCGTGGCCGATAAGGCCATGTACTCGGCCAAGGCCGACGGCAAGAATCAAATCACTTTTGTATCGTTGCTGAGCGATGCCGACGCGCGTTTCCTCCAGGGAGTAGAGAGGCGGCTATTCAGCGTATGGTTGGCGGAGCGCGACGTTTGGAAGCCGCGGCATCTGGGCATCGGCGTGCGCCGGCCGGCGCGCGGTTCGATGGCGCCGGGGCGGTTGGCGCGGCGGATGGGCTGGATAAACGCCGCCCAGCTGCGGCCGATCCTGCACGAGCAACGGGCCAGCCGGCGACGCTTCGATGAGATCGCCGTCGAGCGGGAAGGATTGACGGCCGAGCATTTGTCCGCTCTGCTGGCCCTTCAGCTGGAGCCGCCCGAAGATCTTGCCGCCACTCTGGTCAATCAGGGCATCGTCGGCGAACCTGCCATGCGGGACATCCTGCGCAAATATTATCAATGGCTGCGCTGCACGCTGGACGGAGCAGAGCCGCGACCGTAAGGGAGCGGTGAATGCAACCGCTCCCTTACGGTCGCGGCTCTGCCAGCAAATTCCGAATGATCCTCAAGGTCGGCCACGCCGCCAACCGATGTTGAAGCGGGTGTCTTTGCCGATCGTCGAGCGCCCAGGCGGCAACGACACCGGAGACGTCTGTCATGGCCAACGAGACGACCACGCCGCCGGCCAAAAGCGGCGGGAAAACGACGTTGATTCTGCTCGCCGTCTGCGGCGTCCCTGGCACTGGCGGCCGGCGGCATCGTGCCGTATTTCTTCCTGCACGAACCGCCGAGCCACGAACACCGCCAAGGACGGCGACCATCACGAATGTCAGCGGCAAACACGCCTACGTGCCGTTCGGCGATCCGGTCGTCGTCAACCTCAATGAGGATCGTTTAACGCGCTATTTGAAGATCAAGATCCTCCTGGTCGTCGATGCCCGCGATGAGAAACCGGTGACCGAGTTGGTGCTGAAAAAAAAGCCGGCTCTGAGAAACTGGCTGATCGCCAACCTGTCGGACAAGTCGCTGCCGGAAGTCAGCGGAGCGGCCGGACTGAACAAGATGCGCCGCGAGATCTGGCATCAGTTCAACGGCGAACTGTTCTCCGATGGATCGGAGAAAGTGCTCGACATCTTCTTTGAAGAATTCGTGGTGCAATGACGCTCAGGGCTTATAACTTCCGCAAGCCGGATCGCTTGGCAGGGACGCTAGAGCATCGCTTGACGGCGTGGATGCGCGGCCTGCCAGTTGGCGGCGGAAAAGGCGGCGCAGCAGCTGCCCTTCCGCGTTGAGATGGAGTTGCGCGGCATCGACAGCGCGCCGCCCATCGAGGCGCTGTCGCACGTGCCCGACGCCGCCGTCGGCTACCGTCTCGGCATCGCCGGCGCGGAGGCCGACATGCTGTTCGTTTGGCCGCAGGCCGCTCGCCCTCGTCCTCATCGACGCCGCCCTCGGCGAAACGCCGACCGAACTGCCGCCCGACCGCGAACCAACCGTCGTCGAATTGTCGCTGTGCGAATATCTGATGCAAAATCTGTGCGCCGCCGTGCTGCAAGAGACGTGGACGGGAGCGACGCCGTTGGCATTGACGGTGCAGGAACGCGAGCCGTCGCCGCGCTGGACGCGCTTGTTCGTCAAGACCGAACAAGTGCTGCAATGCACCTTCACGTTGCGCGGCCCGTTCGGCGAACAAGACTGGTATTGGCTGGCACCGTATCGCTTGCTGCACGAGCGCATCAACCGTGCCGACATCGCCGAGCCGTCGCTGATGCCGCAAGAAGCGGCCCGCAAGCTCGCCGCCTTGGTGCGCGAACTGCCCGTCGAGGTGACGGTGGATCTGGGCACCATCGATCTCCCCATCGCGCAGCTGGCGGCGCTGGCGCCGGGAGACTTGCTGATTCTCAATCAGCGCGTATCCGAGCCGTTGAACGTCCGCGTCGATCGCCGTCCGAAGTTCCGCGGCTGGCCCGGCCGAGTCGGCGTGCGACAGTCGCTGCAAATCGAATCTCTGTGGGAGTAGGTCAGGCTTTCTAGCCTGACGGAGTGCCAAAGTCTCTGTGGGAGTAGGTCAGGCTTTCTAGCCTGACGGAGTGCCAAAGTCTCTGTGGGAGTAGGTCAGGCTTTCTAGCCTGACGGAGTGCCAAAGTCTCTGTGGGAGTAGGTCAGGCTTTCTAGCCTGACGGAGTGCCAAAGTCAGGCTGGAAAGCCTGACCTACGGGAGTAGGAAGCATGGCCACCGAAAGCGAAACCCTGGCGCCGGAGAGCATCGTTCATCCATCCGCCGCCCTGGCGAGCGGCGGTAGTCATGCCTCCAGCCCGACTCGGCCGGCGCGCTCCGATGTGATCGCGCGCGTCGCCGACTTCGCCGAGTTGACCGCGCCCGCCACGCCGGGCGCGCCGGCGCCGCTGGATCGCCTGCTCGATGTCACCGTCGCCGTCACCGCCGAACTCGGCCGCGTCACGCTGCCCATCAGTGCTGTTCTCAACCTCAATGTCAATTCCGTGTTGGAACTGAATCGCTCGGTGTCCGAACCCGTCGATCTGATGGTCCAGGGCGTTCTGCTGGCGCGCGGCGAGGTGGTGGTGGTCAACGACTGCTTCGCCGTCCGTATCAAAGAGATAGCGGAGCCGAAAAAGCGCGGATGAGATTCCCGTTTAGCCGCGACCCGCAGGGAAGCGCGGGGCAATCTCGCGCTCCCCTGCGGGTCGCGGCTAAAAGGGAGAGTTGCCTGCGTCAGTGAATAATGTTCGCCAGATCCTGCATGAGTTGACTGCTGATGCTGATGGAACGAGCGTTGACCTCGTAGCTCTGTTGGCCGGTTATCAGTTGCGTGAACTCCCTCGATACGTCCACGTTCGACGATTCCAACGCTCCCGCCTGGATAGAGCCGGCGCCGCCGGCCTGACCGCCGGCCACGATCGGCACACCCGAATTAATGGTCGAACTATAGTAATTCTGCCCCACCCGGCTGAGACCTTCGGGATTGGTGAACTGGGCGACGGCCAACTGCGCCAGCGGGAAAATTTGGCCGTTGGAGAATAGTCCATTGATGGTGCCGTCCTGGGCGATGGATACGCTGGAGAGTGTGCCGGCGGCATAGCCGTCTTGATTCGTCGCCGACGCCGACGAGGCGCCGCCGAATTGCGTCAGACCATTGAAAGCATTGGGCGTACCGAAATTGAGCGTCACCGTCTGCGCTGCCGGCAGACCATTGATCGTAAAGGAAAGCGTTCCCGTACCGCTCACCTGACGGAACGAGCCATCGGGGTTAAAGGTGATGCCGGTAACGGTGTTGGTAATCATAGTGCCGTCGGCGGCGGGGATGGAGCCGGTCAGGTTCCAGGTGTTGGCGGCTTGTTTTTGGAAGGTCAGCGACAGCGTGTGCGGCGTGCCCTGCGTGTCGTACACCTGGATGGCGGTGTTGACGGTGGCGCCGTTCTGGCCGGTACTGGTCACCTGCAAGGCGTGACTGCTCCAACTCGACGCGCCTTTGTCGCCGGCGCTATCGCTGAGGGACACTTGCAACTTGGAGGGGCCGGTCGTGTTGGCCTTGACGACGAGATTGCCGCTGCTGTCCAGCGACGCAGTTGAGCCGGGGAAATCGGTGTTGATGGCGCTGATAACGTCGCCGAGCGTGGTCGCCGGTCCAACGGCCAGCGTGGTGTTGACCGCCGATCCCGATGCCGTCGTGCCCTGCAAGATGATGGAATCGCCGGCCTGATAAGGACTGATGTTGTCGGAGAGACTGTTCAGTGTCGTCGTAGTCGTGGCGGCAGCGCCGCCGCTTTGGAAGGGACTCGCCGAGGTCAACGTCTGGGCCAGCGGGCCGGAGGCTTGGGCGCTGAGATTACCCGTCAGCGCGACAATGGCCGTCGCCTTACCGGGAATGCCGGTGCCCAGCGGAATTTGGATATTATTTATCCCCGTAGTCTGAAAAGCGGGACTGGTGGGGCTGGCATTGCCGACCGTGCCGGTACGTTGAATCATGTAGCCGGTCGCCGGATCGACTAGATAACCGGCGGCATCGATGCTGAACGCGCCGGCCCGCGTGTACACGTCTTGCGTACCGTTGTTGGCGACGAAAAAGCCCTGCCCCTGAATGGCGGCATCGAGCGGATTGCCGGTCGTCGTCAGCGCCCCTTGGGTGAAGTCGCTGTCCATGGTTGAGGTCATGGTGCCGAAGCCGACCTGAATAGGATTGGTGCCGCTGCCGTTGCTGGATGCCGAGGCCGGCGACAGCGTTTGATAGAGCAGATCGGAAAACAACGGCGTCTGCGACTTGAAGCCGGTGGTATTCATGTTGGCGAGATTATTGCCCACCACGTCGAGCAATTGCTGACTGGCGGTCAGGCCGGAAACTCCTGAAAGCAAAGAACTGGCCATCGGTGTATCTCCTTGGTGTGATCTCTTTCGTTTAGCCGCGACCCGAAGGGGAGCGCGTTTGGCCAAACGCGCTCCCCTTCGGGTCGCGGCTAAACGAAACTATGATTGCACAATTCCATTGATCTGCGCGATCGGCACCTGCTGGCTGCCGACCTGGATTTGCAATTGCCCATTCTGCACGCTGACTCCCTGCACCACGCCCTGACCGGATAGGCTGCTGCCGGACGAGACGTAAGTCACCGTCTTGCCCATCAGCGCCGCGCCCTGGCTGAGTTGCTGTAATTGCAGCATTTGTTGAATGTTGCTGTTGAGCTGCTGAAGTCCGCTGACGGTGCTGAGTTGGGCCAGCTGCGACGTGAAGTCCGTGGCACTGACCGGGTTCATGGGATCCTGCGCCTTCAATTGCGCGGTGAGCAATTGCAAAAACTGCTGTTGATTTATCATCGGCGACGAGGCGGAACTGCTGCTCGACGACGAGGAGGGCGTGGACGAACCGGATATATTGGAGATCGCCATAGTTCCTCTCCTGGAACAATCGTGACATCCCGCGTCAAGCGAGAATGTCAATGCCAGCCGTGGGGCGATGTAGGGGCGGCGAAACAACGGGGGAGGTCCGCGTCGGCGAAACGGCGACAGGCAGCGACAGCGGCGGCTCCGGCGGCGCTTGCCGCCCGCCGCCCGAACCGCCGCCGTCGCGCGTGACATCGAAACTGCCCAGAGACAAACCGGCTTGGGCCAATCCTTGACGCAGATGATGCGCTTGGTTTTGCAGCAATTGCTGTGTCCCTTCTTGGGCGGTCACGATGCGCGCCGAGACGGTATTATCGGTGGCCGTCAGATGAATCCGTACCGAGCCGAGTTGCGGCGGGTCCAGTCGCAAGTGAAAATCCGTTCGCCCCTGCTGTCCGACGATATCCGCATGGGCGACGAAAGCGCGCGTCAACTGATCGGCGACCGGCATGGGCATCGGCGGTGCGCCGGCGGGCGGCGGCGTGGGATTTCCCGGAGAGGCCGGAAGATTCGCCGCGACGGTTGGTGCCGCCGGCGTGGCGGAGGGCGCCTGGGTTTGCGGCTGGGAATCGCCGTGATGGGCCGGCGTGGCAGCGCTCGCCGCCAGCGCCGGCACTGTCGCCGAAGCAGGCAAGACAGCGACCGTGGGAACGATCCGCGGCAGCGAGGTCAAGCGCGATCCGTTCTCGGCCGGTTCCATTGCCGATTGCTTGCTCGCCTCTAGGGGGATGAGTTCTTCAGGCTGCGGAGCCGATTGTTGGACGGAAATGACATTGGCATGCGGTGCGGGATCGACATTCCCTTTCGCCGCGACAGGAGCGGAGACAGCCGAGACAGAAGCATTCGTCGCCGGCTGCTCGTGGCCCAAGGGCATTATCTCCGGCGCGGGCGATTCGACGATCGTATGCACGCCCACGTGAATCTCGTCTTTTCCGTCGTGACTCATGGTCGGCGTTGGTGCAGGCGCGTTCTCGGTGGTAGGCGTGGCCGTCTTCGCATGGGCGGAAGCAAGGCGCGTTTGGGGAGTGGCCGCAGTGATGCCGCCGCTAGGCGGTACAGCAGGGGGATGACTAGCACCCGGAGGCGGCACAGTGGCAACACGATTGACGACAGGAGGCGGCGCAGCGGGAATACGACTGCCGCCGGTGGACGGCCCAGCGGGGGCTTGACTGCCCTTTATGGGCGGCGCAGCGGGGACACGATTGACGACGGTAAGCGCAGCAGGCGCAACGAGGACACGATTGACGACGGTAGGCGGCGCAGCGCAGCGGCATCACGATTGCGCCTGTAGGCGGCGCAGCGGAGACACGACCCTCGCCGCTCGGTGGCAGTGCTGGCGGCGGCAGCGCCGCTTTTGTCGTCGTCGCTATCGGCAGAGAACCGCTCTTCGCCACAGCCGGCATTCCTTTCGCCGTACTTACAGTCGGCGCGACGGCGCCGAAACAACCGGAATGCCATTTTCCGATTTAACCTGTCCTTTTTGTATTTTTGTAACGGCGAGTGCATTTCCCAAGAGCGGAACAGCGGGCGTGGCCGCGGTTGCCGCAACCAGATAGGCGGCGAAGGCGTTCGCCACCGTTGCCGTATCGGGCTGTGCTTTTCCCTTGCCGGAATGCTTGGCGGGCGTGCCTTTGGCGCTGGCGGCGTCCGCGGCTTGGCCGGCAAGGTGGAGCGCGGCGGAGGCGAGGTTGGTAGCCAGGGAGGCGAGGTTGAGAAAAGGCATGACGACCGAGTCCGTGGTGCGGAGCATCCAGCAATTCAGCTGGACCATAGCACATAATCTCCGCCGGCGCGGCCGGCCACGGCACAAGTCGTTCACGATTTCCTCAGGTAAGCGCGTTGCATCTGGCGCCGACGGTTGCAAACGTCAAGTTCGGCGGCCAGTCGATCGCGGCGCACGCGGGCCGCTTCTTCGATGGTTTGCAGTTCGCCGCTCAACTGCCGGATCAGCGCGGCGACGCGATCCAGGGCGGCGCGCAAGGCGGGTCCAGCCGGCCGGCCGGACTTGTCCCATTGCTTTTTGACCGCCGCGATACTCGCCTCTTGGGCGGCGATGTCGCCGAGGCAGGCGATGACCTGTTGCAAACGCTCGTCGATCGGCTCGCCGCGTCCGCAGGCGGCGGCCAACTCGGCGGCCGGTTGCAAAGCGGCGGCGTAGCGCTCCGCTTGGCGCTCCAGGGCCGCATGCAGCACAGCTTGCATCCGAGCGGCCTCGTTCATGGTTTCCTCGGCAGCAGAGATTGACGGCGCTGCCGCATTTCGTCGAGTTGCGTCTCCAGTTCGCGGCGATCCTTCATGCGCGCAGATACCACTGTGCATTCTCCACCAAAATGTCGTTGCCGCGCGGAGTTGGCCACTTCACGATAAAGAAGGGTTGCCTCGTCCAGCTTGCCCAATTTGCGGAGACAGCAAGCGATCATGTACTGGATGGCGATGCGTTCTTCGGCTTTCTGCTCCTCCTGTTCGAGCTTGCGATAGGCGTTGAGCGCGGCGCTGTGATCGCCGGCCAGAAACAGCGACTGCGCCAGCGAGAGCGGATCGACCGGCGCTTCGGTCAGAACCTTGGGGGAATTGTCCGGCTGCGCAATCGGCGTTGGCGGCGTGGACGGCACAGGCAGGCTTGGCGGCGCGGACGGTGTGGTCCGCGGCTGATCCGGCTTGACGGAACCGCGACCGTCCGGAAGCGGTTGCTTGCCCCCTTCCTTGATAGTAGCGGCTCGGTGCGCGGGCGGCGCCTCGGCGGTCATCTGTTTTTTGCTCTGCTGAGCGGCTTTAGCCAGCAACTCGGTGACGCGCCGCCGCAGTTGCCGCATCTCGTCGCCCTTGCCGGATTTGATTTCCTTGGCGGTGATGAGATCCATCTCTTCGAGCAGCATGGCCTCGCGTTCCAGGCGTAGGCCGTCGATCTCCTGATGCAAGCGCTGCACTTCGGCAAGCGGATTGACGCGGGAAAGGCTCGGCAACAGCAGCGGCGGCGGCGACGGCGATTGCTCGCGCGGCATGGGCGCCGACTCTTCGCGCGATGGCCCCGGCGGCGCCCACTCGATTTCTCCCCTCACTTCGCGCGGTGCCGGCGCCCGCTCTTCGAGAGGCGGACCAGCTGCTGACGGCAGACGCCGCGGCGCCGGCAACGGCAATTCCGGAGCGGAGGACGGCTCCGCGGCGAAACTAACCCCAGAGACACACAGACACAGCGACACCAAAATACTAGAGCGGGAACGAGGAATATAGGTCATGGCCCAACTTCACTTTCTTCTCTGTGCCTCTGTGTCTCTGTGGTTAAATTAACTTTGTCCAATTGCCGCGATCCCGCTTGACGGCGGACGGAGGAACGGTTTCAATTGCGCCGCCACGGTGTGCGTGGCCGGATTCCGGAATCTACCCACTCGCCTACTTGTCCTATCTACCGCCGACTATGGAAAACCGACGCCAAACATACCGCCATACCTTCGAGCCGGAAGACGCCCTCCGCGTGGAATTACACCTGCCGGGCAAGCGCGGCGTGTTTGCTTGTGAATTAATCGATCTCTCGCTGGGCGGCATGCGCGTGCGGCTGCCGTGGCCGCCCCACGAACTTCAGATCGGCGATTCCGTCACCGCGCGTCTGCTCGGCCGAGAGGCTCCCAATCCGATAGTTCTCAGCTTGGCTCTGCCGGCGCGAATTGTTTACCTCCGACGACACGACGACACCGCTCACTGCGGCCTGAAATTCCTGCCCACCGCCAGCCCCAGCGCCAACGACAACATCGAGCGAACGCTGGCCGGCTTTCTCCTCGCCGAGCAACGACGCAAACGGAACAGCTGAGTTTCTCGTTTCACCGGCGAACCGGCTGCGTTAGCTGCCGGGTGCTGGCCTCACCCGGCAGCTAACGCAGCCGGTTCGCCGGTGAAACGAGAAACTCAAGGCGGTAATTCGCCGCGCAAACAGCGGATCGCTTTCTCGCGCTCGCCCATTTGCTCGTAAGCGCCGGCCATCAAACGCAGCACGATCGGCACATCCACGCCGGATTTTTCCTGTAACAATTCTCGACACGACTTCAGACATTCTTGCGGTTTTTTTTCGTTGAGGGCGATCTCGGCCAGGCGCAAGCGCGCGCGTGCGCGCCGTCGGACGGCCCGCCCTCCATCGCCTTGCGATACATCCGCACGGCGGCGTCGCGTTTGTCTAGCGTCGTGTACGCCTCGGCCAGCGCCAGCGTCAACTCGTCGGCCAGGCGGCCGCGCAGGTTCGGCAGCGCTTTTTCGTAAACGCGCACCATCTCCTCGTGCATGCCCAGTTCGCGGTAGGCTTGCCCCATCAGCACAAGACCGCTAGGTCCCAGAAGCGGATCGCCGTGCGCCATGAGCAGAGCGGCCAGCAAATCGCCGGCCTCGCGCTGACGCTGACGGCGATCGGTGGCGGCGCGAAAGCGCGCCAGCGTATCGAGGAAGACGGTCGAGGCGCGGAAGCGATCCTGATTGATGAGCTGGCGATGCTCCAGCAAGACGGCGTTGGCGGCGCGGGATTGTCGGTGAGCAAGTGGGCGGCGGCAATGGTGAGGACGGCGGCGGCTTGCGCCGCTGTGCCGGGTCCGCTCCGCAAGGCGCGGCGCAGAGGCGACAGCGCCTGCTCGGCGTCGCCTTCATCCAGATAAATGCGGCCGACACGCCAGTAAGCCAACGGCGCCAATTCGTGAGCGGGAGCGCGATCGATGACGCGATAGAACGCCTGCCGAGCGCCCGGTCGATCGCCCTGGCGACAACGCACCAGGCCGAGATTGTACTGTCCTTCGATCACGAGTTGCGAGCGCGGCCATTCGCGGACAAGGCGAGTATACCACGACAGCGCTTCGTCCGCATGCCCCATCAGCGATTCGAGATCGCCCAACTCCAAAAAGGCCACGGGCGTCAGCGGATGATGCGGATACGTTCGCACCACGTCGCGCAGCGTGCGGCGAGCGTTGTGCCCGCGCAGCGCCTGAAGCCGCTCCGCAGACGTTTCTTCCTCGCTGGCGAAGCTCAGCTTGCCGCCTTGGATGCTCCACACCAACCCCAACGGCTCGGTCAACACGCGCAGCACGTCGGGCAAGGACGTGCGCTCCAGGGCGACGACGACGCTCCGCTCCTCAACCTGCTGCCGTGCGCGGGCCGACCATTCGATGCGCAACGCCGCTCGCTCGGCCAAGCGGTCGAGCAAGGCGGTAAGAGATATTTGATGGGCGAAAAGTCGGACAAGCGCGATCTCGCCCTGCTGCACTTCGACGACTTCTTCGGCGAGCGGGGTCGCGTCAGCGCCCCGAGCGTTCGTACTCGGCGTGTTCGTACTCGGGGCGCTGACGCGACCCCGCTCGCCATTCTCCGCCCAATCGAGGGCGCGATCGAGGGACCAATCGGAGGTTAGCGGCGTGACGCAATGATCGTTGAACGGACCCGGCGGCTCGTTGGGCAGCAGTTCCAGGGCGGCGGTCAAAGCGAGCAAGTAACGCGCATCGGCCAAGAAAGGCTGCGTGCGCAGTTCCGGCAGGGCGGAGCGGCGGATGAGATCGCACAACAGCGCTTTGCTCTCGGCCGGACGGCGCATGCGCAGCCAGACGCGCGCCTGTCCCAACAGGGCGACGGCAGCCATCCGCGCCGACGGCGTATGACTGGCCAACTTGCGATACGAATGCGAGCGCCTCGTCCCAACGGCCCAATCCTTCCAAGCACAGCGCCAAGCGATACTGAAAAGCATCGCGCAGGGCGGCCACGGCGCGCTCGCTGAAGGAACGACACAAGATCAGAGCAAGTTCGTGACGGCCGACGCGGATGAGGCGGTCCACTTCATCCAATTCGCCTTTGGCCGCGCGGCCGTGCAGCGGCGCGGGGGGGTTCCAGAATGACGTTCCGAAGCGCCCAGCACGGGAACGGCATCCCCTTTATCTTTCGTGCTTGCTTCTTCGGACTTCGTTTGTGGTTGCGGGCCGGCCAGGCGCGAGCCGAACTGAAACGCGCCGGCGATCAGACCCAGTTGGAACAGACACAACAGCGGCCAACCGAACGATTTCAGCCCCTTGCGAGCCGCGATGGTTAGGGAGCGGATCGATCCGCCGCTCCCGGACGGTTGCGGCTCCGATTCCGCCACGCTGGGCGCGGCAACTCCCTTTTGCTCGCCCGGCTGCATGATCCTTCCAATCCTTAAAATCGTTACAGTCTGCCCTATCGCAATATATCGTCGCCCCGGACAATTTTCTTGAGGGGGGAATTGAGGCAACTTTTCGCGGATTGGATCGATAAAAAAGTGATGGGAGCAAAAGTGCCCTCAAATACCGTGCAAGGAGTTCAGGTATGCGAATCAACAATCAAACGCCGGTTAACTCCACCGACTCCCCGCCTTCGACTTCGCGCACGGACAGCCCCGCCGCCGGCCCAAGCTCCCCTCCTCACTCAGCGCCCGTCGCCGCGCCGTCGTCTGCCGCCGTTTCCGCCGTGGATTACGGCATGGTACCGTCGTTCGAGTTGCTCAGTCTCAACGCCGCTCTGTCGGAAGTTCCGCCCATGCGCCGGATGTCCTTGCCGAAACCATTCGCCGACTCACCGCCGGCGATCTGCACACGGCCAGCGCCGTGGAACAGACGGCCCGCGCCCTTCTCGGCTAACGCCGCTCTCCAACATTCAACCTCCAAGACCTCTGATGCGGGGGGCGTCAGCCCCCCGAGACTTCCCACCCTCGGGGGGCTGACGCCCCCCGCTCAGAGGTCTTGTCCGCTAGTGCTTATACCAATTGCGCAAATTATAGGGATTCATCGCGGCTACCTGGGACATGGCGCTGGGGGTCTTTTAATTCCTGGGCAAGTTTTTTGAGTGAAGATCGATAAGACAGGGCAACCACGCTGATGTGGCGGGTTAGGCAATCTCGGTCCCGCATTCCCCAAAGCAGGAGATCCAGTCGGTATGCTGTCCCTCATTAACAACATGGCGGCGTTGACCGCCGAAAACAATCTGAACAACGCCAACAACGCGCTGAACACGTCGTTGCAACGGTTGTCGTCCGGCTTGCGTATCAACAGCGGCGCGGACGACCCGGCGGGCCTGGTTATCAGCCAGGAACAGATGGCGCAGATGAGCGGCCTGCAATCCGCCATCACCAACACGTCCAAGGCGACCAACGTGGTGCAGATCGCCGACGGCGCACTCAACGAGACCAACTCGTTGCTGTTGCAAATCCGCGGTCTGGCTGTCGATGCGGCCAACGCCGGCGCCAACGATCCCAACACCTTGGCCGCCGATCAGGCGCAGATCACCAACGCCATCACCACCATCACGCGCATCGCCACCTCGACGCAGTTCGGCAGCAATCAGCTGCTCGACGGCAGCCACGCCGCGCAAGCGTCGAGCAGCAGCACGTTTTACACGCCGACGGCGACGGGCACCATCGCCACCGGCTCCTACAATGTCACGGTCAGCAGCGCCGGCACAGCCGCCAACGTGACGGCCGGCACGGCGGCGACCACCGCCGCGGCCGCCGAAACCTTGACGATCAATAACGTCCAAATCGCCATTAACAACGGCGACACGGCGACCAGCCAGATTGCCGACATCAATGCCTTCAGCAACCAAAGCGGCGTCGCCGCCGTCAACGACGCCGGCAAAATCATCCTCTACGCCACCACGTTCGGCAGCGGCCACCAGATCAGTGTGTCCTCCAGCAATGCCAACAGCGCCACCGGCCTGACCGCCGCCGGCACGGCCAACATCGATGGCAAGGACATTCAGGGCGCGATCAACGGTCAAACCGCCGCCGGCGTCGGCAACACGCTGACCGCCATCACCGGCAACGCCGCCGGACTCAGCGTCCAGGTCGCTCCCGATTCCACCAACACCTACACCAGTACCACCAACAACCCCTTCACGACCGATGCGACCGCCAACGGCGCCACCATCACGGTCAACGCCAGCAGCGCGCTGCTCTTCCAAATCGGCGCCAATGCCGGGCAGAGCGTCACGCTGTCCATCCAGGACATGGCCGCCACCAATCTCGGTCAGGGCGTGTCCACCAATAACAACATGACGAATCTGGCCCAGATCAACGTCATGAGTTCGTCCAATGCGGCGACGGTCTTGTCGATCGTCGATAAGGCCATCAAGGACGTTTCGACCTTGGCGGGCACGCTCGGCGCCTTCCAGGACAACACCCTGCAAGCGACGTCGAACAACTTACAAGCGTCGTTGCAGAACACCACGGCGGCCAATTCGACGATCCGCGACACCAACTTCGCCACGGAGACGGCCAACTATACGCAGGACTCCGTGCTGGTGCAGGCGGGCACGCAAGTGCTCAAGAACGCCAACCAGCTACCGCAGCTGGTGCTGGCGCTGCTCCAGTAACGCCAAAAAGTTTAGCCGCTACTCGAAGGGGAGCGCCAGACCAACTGCGCTCCCCTTCGAGTAGCGGCTAAACTTTGACTTTGGTTTTAGACGACTCCTATAGGAGAATCAGGAGTAACATCATGTCCTCCATCTCGTCCACCGGCGGTAATTCGCCCGCCAGTAACAGCTTGAGCCCCCCCCCCAGCAGTTCAACCAGCGGCACCGGCATAACCGGACTCAACGACAGCGGGATTTCCTTCCAAGGTCTGGTCAGCGGACTCAACACCAATCAAATTATCCAAGGTTTGCTCGCCGTTCAGCAGCAAGAAATAACCAATCTGCAAAATCAGCAAGCTCAAATCACTCAGCACGAAACGGCTTACAATACCATTCAGGCCAATTTGACGGCTCTACAATCGGCGTTGAGCGGCCTCGCGCCGACGACCAATAGCGTCTTCGATGGACGGACGGTGACATCCAGTAATTCCGACGTGGCGACTGGCTCGGCGACGAGCGGTTCGACGCCCGGCGTCTACACTTTCACGGTCAATAGCCTAGCCCAAGCGCAGGAGATGGCCTCGCAAGGCTTCGATTCGGCCAGCAGCCTCATCACGCAAGGGACGTTTCAGTTTCAAGTCGGCAGCGGAGCCGTCAACACCATTACCATCAACGGCGGCAATGATACTTTGCAAGGATTGGCCAACGCCATCAACGCCGCCAACGCCGGCGTTACCGCCACCATCGTTAATGACGGCAGCGCTTCCCAGGGCAATCATCTGCTGTTGACAGCGAACAACACCGGCACGGCTAACGCTATTACCATCACGAATAACTTGGCGGCCAGCGGCGGCGGCGCCATGCGTCCGGAGTTCAACGCCACCTACATCGGCAACGCCGTCACCGGCACGGGCTGGAGCGGCACGGCCACGCCAACCTCTAACACCGGAAGCGGCACTTACACAGGAAGCAACAACGATACTTTCACTTTCACCGTCACCAACGGCGGCAACATTACCTCACCCAGCACGACCATCTCCTACAGCAACAGCAACGGCACTATCAAAGGCACCCTATCGGGTTTCCGCGCCAATACTTTTATGAATGTCGCCGAGGGTCTTCAGGTTGAATTCAACTCCGGCACGGTAGCGACCGGCCAGACTTTTACCATCAAGGCGTTCAACCCCAATACGCAAGCGGCGTCCAACGCCTCCATCACGCTCGGTTCCGGCAGCGGCGGCTTGACCATCAATAGCGCGACCAATCAAATTCAAAATGCTTTCAACGGCGTCACACTGAACCTCACCGGCACCAGTTCCACGCCCGTCAGCCTTACAGTAGGCAACAACACCCAGACCGCCGCCACGAGCATCGATAGTTTTGTCAGCGCTTACAATGCGGTGATTAGTTACATCAATCAAAATGACAGCTATGACGCACAGACGCAGCAGGGTGGCATCCTGCTCGGCGATTACAATGCCACGAGCATTGTGGACCGCCTCGGTCAAGCCGCTACTTCCGTCGTGCCGGGGCTCAATCCATCGGCCAATGAATTGACGGCTATTGGCATCACCGTGAACGCCGACGGCACCTTGGCCGTCAATAACACGACACTGAATCAGGCGCTGAGCGGGCAATTGCCAGGCATCTCGGCCAATGACGTGCGCCGCTTGTTCGTGCAGGATGCGCAAGCGACCAACTCCGCCATCTCATACATCTATGCTCCCAGCACCATGCAGGCCGTCGGCTCGCCGGTGCAGGTACAAATCACGCAAGCGGCGACGCAGGGCGCCGCCACGGCGACCAACAAACTCGCTAATTCCACCACCATCAACAGCAGCAATAACACCTTTACAGTGACAGTGGACGGTCACACATCCGGTTCCATCACACTGGCGAACGGAACGTACACACAGGCACAATTGGCCCAACAAGTGCAGTCGGCCATTAACGGCAACAGTCAACTCGACGGCGCCGCCGTGACAGCCAGCGTCAACGGCAGCGGCGACCTTGTGTTGACCTCCAATAGTTACGGCTCGCATTCCAAAGTGGCCATCGGCAGCGGCAATGCCCTGACAACGCTCGGCTTCACCGGCAGCGAATCGGGAACGGGGCAAGACGTGGCCGGCAGCTTCATCTACAAGGGCGTCACCGAAGCGGCGACCGGCAGCGGACAAATTCTGACCAGTAATACCAGCAACAAATACACCGGCGGATTGGAAGTGTTGTCCACACTGACGCCTGCCCAGGTCGGCGGCAGTCCCGAAGGCAGCGTGACTATCACACAAGGTCTCGGCGCGCAGCTGGGCAACTTGCTCAATCAAATGCTCGATCCGGTCAGCGGCCAAATAACTCTCGCCAATCAAACCCTACAGAACCAAGCCAGCGCCATCGCCCAGACGATCACACAGCAACAGCAAAGTATGCAGCAACAACAACAAGCCCTGTTGTTGGAGTTCAGCAACATGGAGAGTACGCTGGCACAGTTGCAATCCGCCGGCAACGCGCTGAACAACTCGCTGACCAGCATCACGTTGCCGGCCAGTTCGACCAGTTCGACCAGCGGCAGCAGCGGCACTCTCGGTTAAATCGGCATCCCCTCGAACCTCTTTCGGATGAGGCGCCATCGTGAACCCTTACGTCAAATATCAAGAGCAAACTTCTCCCAGCTGGACGCGCATTGACATGCTTTTGGCCCTCTACGATGGGGCCGTCGAACGCGGCGAGCAAGCCTTGGCGGCGCTGGAACAGAACGACGCGAAGACGGCGAAAAATCGACTCGTCAAGGCCCGGCTGATCGTCATGGGTCTGGTTTCCGGCGTCGTCGCCGACGGCGATCCGGTGACGACGGACATTCTGCGGCTTTACGAATTTGCGCTGCACATGCTGGAAAAAGGAGGCGCGGAGGACATTCGGGCAGCGCTGAATGTGCTGCGCATTCTGCGCGAGGGTTTTCAAAAGATCCGTCCGGAAGCCGTCAATTTGGAGCGTCAGGGAAAAATCCCGCCGATCAATAACACATCGACGATTGGGGTATTGGTTTAGCCGCGAGCCGTAGGCGAGCGCGGCCGCGCTCGCCTACGGCTCGCGGCTAAACGACAAGAAGGATCACCCTCATGTCTTCCACGGCAGGAACTCTGCAAAAAGCTCTGAAACGCCATCGATCCGGCGACCTGTGCGAAGCTCGGCGTTTGTATTGGCGTATCCTCGCGGCGGAGCCGCGCAACGCCGATGCGCTGCATCTGCTGGGCGTGACGGCGCATCAGACCGGCCGCCACGAAGAAGCCGCCGAGAAAATCCGCAAGGCGATCCAGTTCGACGCCGGCCGCGCGGAGTTTCACAACGATCTCGGCGAAGTGCTGGCCGCCCTGGAGCGCTTCGACGAAGCCAAAGCATGTTTTCAGCAAGCCGTGCGGCTGCGGCCCGATTACGCCGAGGCGCATAACAGTCTGGGTTTGATTTTTCAGCGCCGCAATCAGTTCGGTCAGGCATTGGATTGTTTCGCGCGGGCGGCCCAACTGCGGCCGGATTTCGCGGAACCATATAATCATACCGGCATCATCGCCCACGCTAAGCATCAACCGCAAAAGGCCGAAGCTTGCTTTCAAAAGGCCGTCCAACTCGATCCGGCCTACGCGGCGGCGCACAGCAATCTCGGCATCGTCTATCTCAACCAGGAAAAATTCACCGAAGCTGCCCGCTGTTTTCACGAGGCGCTTCGCCTCAATCCGCGCTACGCCTCGGCGCACAATAATCTCGGCATCATCCACCAGCTGCGCGGTGAAGCGGAACAAGCGCGCCGCTATTTCGAGGAAGCGATTCGCCTGGAACCGAAGACGGCTCAGTTTCACAACAACCTGGCTAACTTGTTGCGAAGTCAACAACGTCTGCCGGAGGCGTTGCATTGTTATCAGAAGGCGTTGCAGTTGAATCCCGAACTGGCTGAGGCGCGGACCAATCTCGGCCAACTTCTCGCCGAACAGGCCCAGCAGGCGGCAGCTGTTGCCGGAGCCGAGCAAGCCATCGCCCAAGCTCCCAGCGATGCCTTGAAACTGCTCTCCTTGCTGACGCTGCCGGAAATCGCCGAATCGCTGGAGGAAATGCAGCGGCAGCGACGCCGCTTCGAGGACGATCTGACGCGCTTGGAAAACGAGCGCTTGGTCATCGACGATCCCATCCGCCAAATCAGTACGGCCGGCACGTTTTACCTGTCGTACCAGGGATTGAACGATCGTCCGCTGATGGCACGGTTGGCTTCGTTATTTCTACGCGCCACGCCGTCGCTGCGCTACACCGCTCCTCACTGCGTCGCTCCAACGGTTCCGGAAGCCGGCCGCCGACTGCGCATCGGCTTCGTCTCGCGCAGCTTTTACAGCCACAGCGTTGGCCGCCTTACCGCCGGCCTGATTCGCCACTTAGCACGACAACAGTTTCACGTCACCGTCTTCACTCCGGATGTGCCGGAGGATGACTGGTGCAAGCGCATCCGCGACGGCGCGGACGCCGTGGTACGGCTGCCGTCCCCCGCTTCCAACTGCGACCACTTGGCCGAGGCGCGGCGGATAATCGGCGGCGAATGCCTCGATGTTTTGTATTTCGCCGACATCGTTATGGACCCGTGGGCGTATTTCTTGGCCTTCTCGCGGTTGGCGCCGGTGCAATGCACCAGCTGGGGCCATCCCATCACCACCGGCATTCCGACCATGGATTACTACCTGTCCGCCCGCGACCTGGAGCCGGAGGACGCCGCCGAGCATTACAGTGAACGTCTGGCGATTTTCGATAATCTGCCTTCGTACTTTTACCGTTTGCCGGCGCCGGAAGGAGATCTATCGCGCCATCATTTCGGCTTGGACGAAGACACCCATCTGTACGTTTGCGCAGAGTATGTTCAAGCTGCATCCCGAACTGGATTCGCTGTTCGATGGCATCTTGCGCGCCGATCTGCGCGGTCGGATCGTGCTGATCGCCGGCCACCGCGAATACTGGACAAAGATCATCCTCAATCGCTTGAGCGATACACTCGGCGAAAATGTGAAGCGCGTTGTCGTGCTGCCGCGCCAGTCGGGCGAGGACTTCCACCATCTGCTGAAATTGGCCGACGTGGTACTCGATCCGATCCACTTCGGCAGCGGTGTCTCCGCTTATGAGACGTTCGCGCTGGGCATTCCCCTGGTGACGCTGCCGGGCGGCTTCATGCGCGGCCGCATCGTCTACGGCTGTTATCGACGCATGGGCATTACGGATTGCATCGCCGCCGACGCCGACGATTACGTTCGCATCGCGGTGCGTCTGGGCAACGATCCCAAATGGTGCGCCGACATTCGCCGCCGTATCTTGGCTGCCAATGGCGTTCTCTTTGAAAACCCCGGCATTATCCACGAACTCGAGCAATTTTTCCTGACCGCTCGCCGGCAGGCATCGATGAGCGCGGAGGATGTTCCATCATGTCGCTGAATCTTTTTGACGGTATATCGACCGTTTTGCCGCCGGTTCGGTCTTCGCTGTCGGCGCGGCCGCGACAGGAACACGAACGGCTGCTGCGGCAAAGCACCTGTCCGGCTTGCGGCCATCATGTCGCGGTGCCATTTCTCGACGCGGATCGTCAGCCGTTGGCGACGTTGGCTTGGCCGGCCAGCCGCCGCGAAGCGCAAGAAATGCCGCGCTTGCCGTTGGAGTTCGTTCGCTGCGTCGGTTGCGGCCACGTCTACAACGCACGCTTCGACTATGCCCGTGTGCCCTACTCCGATAAGCCGAACCTCATGTTCAACAAGGGCGCCGGCTGGAAACGCCATTTGGTCCACGTCTGCGATCTGCTGCGCGACACGCTGCCGCCCAGCGCGACGGTCATCGAGATCGGCTGCGGCGAGGGACATCTGCTGCGCGCCCTGGCCGAACAACGGCCGGACGGACGCTACATCGGTTTCGATCCCAACGCGCGCGTGGACACCGCCGGACGCTTCCAGGCGCGCGCTCAACTTTTCGACGCCTCCGTTCACATGGCCGAATGCCGGCCCGATCTCGTGGTCAGCCGGCACGTCCTCGAACATCTCGTCAATCCGTTGGGTTTTCTGCAATCACTGGAGTTTGCCGCCTGCTGTCTGGATGCGACGACGTGGCTGTTCATCGAAGTGCCCTGCATCGATCGCGTGCTGGCGACCGGCCGCACGGTCGATTTCTACTACGAACACAATTCGCACTTCACGACGACTTCGTTCACGCGCATGTTGCAGCGGGTGGCGCGGCAGGTCGAGTGGATCGAAACCAGCTACGACGGCGAAGTGATTTGCGGCTTGGCTCGTCTGGGCGGCGGTCGGGAAGCGGTGGAGTTGGCGCGTGAAGCGGCTCAATTTCGTGAAGCGGCGGCTGCTGGTTTGACAACGATCCGTCAACAGCTGGCGGATTTGCACGCTTCGGGCCGGCGGCTGGCCATCTGGGGCGGCACCGGCAAGGCGGCGGCCTTCCTCAATCGCTTCGCCGTCGATGACGAACGCTTCCCGCTGGTCGTCGATTCCGACGCCGATAAGGTCGATACCTACGTTCCCGGCACCGGCCAGCGCATTCGGGCCGCCGCTTATCTTGTCGATCATGCCGTGGAAATCATTCTTATTCCGATGCAATGGCGGGCGCGCGACATCGTCGCCGAGATGGAGCGCAGCGGCATCGCCTGCCGGCAAATCTTGATCGAGCATCAGGGACGCCTAATCGACTTCGGCGCGACGCGCATCCGTATCGAGCGCGCCTCTCTCTCTGTTTAGCCGCGACCCGAAGGGGAGCGCGCTCTGCAACGCGCTCCCCTTCGGTCGCGGCTAAACGAAATACACCCTTCTCACTCCCTCTTGCAATGCGCGCGCCTGCGCCCTAAAAAACAATTCTCTACGGTAGCGCGCGCCGCAGCCGGACGGAAACGGTGACACCATGATTCACGTTGAAAATCTCAGCAAATACTTCGGCCCCGTTTTGGCCGTCAACAATGTCAGTTTTCACGTCGAGAGCAACGAGATCGTCGGCCTGCTCGGCAACAACGGCGCCGGCAAGACGACCATCATGCGCATCCTGACCACCTATCTACCGGCCTCGAGCGGCATCGCGCGCGTGGCGGGCTTCGACGTGATGACGCAATCGATGGAAGTGCGGCAACGCATCGGCTATCTGCCGGAGAGCATTCCCCTCTATGCGGAAATGCGCGTTGAGGAATACCTGGCCTATCGCGCCAAGCTCAAGGGCGTCGATCGCCGGCAGCGGCGCGTCGCGCATTGCCTATTGTCTGGAACGCTGCAAAGTCGCCGACGTGCGCCGCCGCTTGGCCGGCACGTTGTCCAAGGGCTATCGCCAGCGCGTCGGACTGGCCGACGCCATGATTAGCAATCCACCCATCCTCATCCTCGATGAGCCGACCGATGGACTCGATCCCGGTCAGAAGGCCGACACGCTCGACATGCTCCGCGAATTGGGCCGCGATCATACCATCATGCTGTCGTCGCATTTGCTCAGCGAGGTCGAGAGTTTGGTGCAGCGCGTCATCATCATCCGCCGCGGACACATCGGCTTGGCCAAGAAACTGTCCGAGTTGGAAACCGACGATGTGATTGTCGTCGAAGTGCGTGGACCGAGCGATCAAGTGGCGGTGGCGTTGCGTAATACGGAAGGCGTGGCACAGGTGACGGCGGGACGCCAGGATGACGGCGTGACGCTGTTCGAGGTGCGCGCCCATCAGCGCAAGGATCTGCGCGAGCAGATTTCCCTGCGTTTGGCCAAGAACGGTTGGCCGCTGCGCCGTCTCGATCTGCGGCGGCGCAGCCTGCAAGACCGCTGGAACGAAATCAACAACTGGGATGAGTCCAACCAACATGGTCCAGCGGCGGCGCGGAGCGAACAGCCGCGCGGCCCGGAATCGACCGCCGTGACCGCCTAAGAGCAGCGTGAGAGGAACCGATCATGTCCAGTAAGGTCAGCCAGTCCCCCGCGAATCGACCGGCCGCCCACCCTTGGCAGACCGGCGACGGCGGCCCATCGCTGATTCGCTCCGATGATCCGACCCTGGCGCGAATCCTCGGCGGAATAGGCGGCGCCGCCCTCATCGTCTTGGGCGGTCTACCGTTGGCGCTGCGCGGCAGCGGACGCTTCACGCCCATCGGGCCGGCCTGGGCCACGCTTTTTCTCTGCGTCGGTCTCGCCGGCCTGCTCTTGCACGCCGCGCTGGACGGAGACGTGCAATTTCGCCGCCTTTACATGGCGTTCGGCTACCTCGTCTTCGCCGTCGGCGTCCTGTTGGCCGCGGTGCCCTACCCGCATCAAGCGGGCGATCAATTCCTCAAAGGCTTCTTCTGTATGGTGCTGGCGCTGTTGTTTTTGCTGGCCTTCCTGCGCCATGAGGACGAAGAATGGTATCGCAAGCTGACGGTGTCCTTCCTTGGCATCGCCGGCGCCGCATTGGCCGCCGTCGGCTTGTTCGGCGGCAGCATCAAGGGTGAGTTTCTCCTGCCCTTCGGCGTGCTGTTGGCGCTTCTGGGTCTGGCCTATCTGACCGCCTTCATCATGAGCCGCGGCATCGGCGACGATCTCGCCTATCGCGCCGCCCTGGCAATCGGGCGCCGTCGGCGCGCTGGTTCTCGTCATCGCCCTGGTTCGCTCGGCCATCCCGCCGCGAGGCTATCTGGTGCCTCATGGCCTCTTGCTCGTCCTCCTCGGCATCTTTTACGCATTAACCTCTCTCGGCCTGTGTTCGGACAACCGCCTGGTCGTGCTGACGCGCCGCGAACTGGGAGCGCAGTTCTGCTCGCCCATCGCCTACATCGTGTTGTTCGCTTACGTCTTCGCGCACTGGCTGGCTTACTGGATGTACCTCGGACCCATGATCGACAGCGGCGAACCCGTCCAGGAACCAATGATTCGCGGGTTCATTCTGCAATGGGCGACCGTCCTGTTCACCATTTTCATTATCCCGGTGCTGACCATGCGGCTGTTGAGCGAGGAAAAACGCAGCGGCACCATGGAGGTTCTGTTGACCGCCCCGGTCGATGAAAGCATGGTGGTGTTGAGCAAATTCTTGGCCGCGTGGATGATGTTTCTGTTCATCTGGGTTCCGTTCCTTCTGTTCTTGGCGGCGCTGCGCATCGAGGGCGGTCAATCGTTCGATTATCGCCCGCTGTTCAGTTTCTTCGCCGGGCTAGGCATCACGGGCGCCGGATTCATCGGCATGGGCGTGTTCTTCTCCAGCCTGACGCGCAACCAAATTGCCAGCGGCGTCCTTTCCTTCGCCGGCATGCTGTTTCTGACGTTGACCTTCCTGCTCCAGGGCGTCTTTCGCGGCTCGATGTGGAACAGCGTCCTCGAGCATATGTCGTACATCAATGTTTGGTTTGACACCTTGGAAGGCAAGTTGGTGCCCATCCGTCTGCTCTTTTTCACGTCGATGGCTATTTTTTGGTTGTATTTGAGCGTCAAAGTGCTTGAGGCGCGCAAGTGGACGTGAGCGGAGCGCGGCGGATTTCCGAGTTGAGGTTCTTCGTGGCGGAGACAGTAAATGACGATGCAGCAAACGCCGAGCAGTACCGGCACCAGCCAGGGCATCGAGCGTTGGGTTCCCTACGAGCGGCAGGTCGGCTATGGCCTGATCGTGGCCGGTCTGCTCCTGTCGGCCATCCCCATCGCCAATGTGGCGAAGTATCGCGGTAATTCGCTGGCCATCCTCGTCTGGGGGGCGTGCCTGGCGCTGTTCGTCGTCGGCATGGGTCTGTACACGCTCATGCTGGCCGCGCCCACCGCGGACATGCCTAGACGGGCCGAGCGGCTGCGCTGGATCTTCCTGCTGACGGCCGGCGGTGTGGGAGCGCTGACGGCTCTGCTGGGCTTGGTGCTGCCCTTCTGCACGACGCCCATGGCGCAGACCAACTACCCGGAGATCTTCCTCGGCGGCCCGAAAGCGTGGCGCGACAATGGCGCGGCGGTAGCTCGCTGTATCGCCGCGCTGATCGGCGGCCTCGTGCTGATGTTCGTCGGTTTGCAACTGGCCCGGCCGGTCCAGCGCACCAGCATGAGCATGCGCCGCTGGCTGTACGGCTACAACGCCATCCTCAGCGGCCTCCTGTTGCTGTTCATTCTCATCCTCGTCAACCTGCTGCCTTACACCGGCGTCAAACCCTTTAGCTGGGCCATGGAAGCGAGCGATTGGACATCGGGGCAACTGTACACGCTGCAACCGGCCACCATCAACCTGCTCGCCGAACTCAAGGAGCCGGTCAAGGTCTACATGCTTATTCCTTCGGGCAGCCTGCTCAGCCGCGATGTCGAAACGCTGATGAACAATTGCCGCGCCGTCAATACGCTGTTCACCTGGGAGCAACTGTCGCGCGATCGCAACAGCCGCGAAGTGGAGCGGCTGGTCAAGCAATATCAGCTGCCGGAGCCGATCGGCCTGCTGGTCGTCCACGGCACCGAGCCGAACGTCACCACGCAGTTCATCAAGGCCACCGATTTGGTCGAGAATGCCACCGGACTGGAGAGCGAAAAAAGCTACGTCTTCAAGGGCGAGAATGCCTTACTGGACGCCTTGACGTATCTCACGGCCGGAAAAGCCCGCGCCACGGTGTACTTCACGCAGGGCAACGGCGAACTGGACTTGGAAGATCGGGATCGCACGCATCTCGATACCGGCCTAGGCGTCCTCCAGGACGAACTGAACAAGATCAACTATCAGGTGCGGCCGCTGCCGCTGGGTCCGAAAACGACGAGCATCCCCGACGATGCCGACATCGTCGTCGTCGCTCGTCCGCAGGAGCAGCTGCCCGCTAGCGCCGTCAAGGCGCTGCGCGACTATTTGCATGGCAGCGGACGCAAGGACAACAAGAAGGGCAAGATGATCGCGCTCTTCGACGTAAACATTCGCAAGGGCGAGATGGTTTCGACGGGGTTGGAACCATTGATGGCGGAATTTGGCGTCAAGGTGGACAACGATCGCGTCTTCGCCGTTCGCCGCGATCCGCTCCAGTTGACGACGGCGACCAATCCGCGCGGCACCAATCCCGTGGCGCGGGCGTTCGTTTCGCGCGGACGCTGGACGGCCTTGTTTCCCTTCTACGATGCGCGAACGGTGGAGCCGGCCAATCCAATGAGTCCGCCCGGCCAATCAACGGTCGAAACCTTGATTCTCGTTCACCCGCAAATGGCCGCCTGGGCCGAGAAGGATCTCAAGGCCGATCCGATGGCGTTGCTCGCCGATCTGCAGCGTGGCGATTTGCAAAAATTGCAGGACAAGCTCAGCGATCGTCCGCTGTCGTTGGCGGTCAGCGTCACGGAAGGCCAAGCGCCGCCCATACCCGGCCACGAGTTCATGGCCAAGGAGGGCGAACCGCGGCTGATCGTCTTCGGCGACGCCAGCTGGGCCACCAACAATATCTTGCTGCTATCGACCCCGGATAACTTCTCGCTGTTCAGCAGCAGCCTATCCTGGCTGGCCGGCCGCCACGACGTCGGCCAGCGCATCCCGACGAGTACGCGCAAGGTGTACCGCTTGCAGCTGGCTCCAGGAGACAGTTGGCGTCTGGTTCTTCTGCCGGGCGCTCTCATGCTTTTCGGCGTCGTCGCCCTAGGCTTCGGTGTTTGGGTCGTGCGGCGGCGCTAAGAGGCGATTTCAAAACACAAGCCCGGAGCGCCAGCGACGGGTTAGAAGAAACCCGTCGCTGGCGCTCCGGGCTTGTTGTAAGGTAGGATCACCATGAATTTCAAGACAACCTACATTCTGTTCGGCATCCTCGCCGTCGTGTTGGGCATTTTCATCTACACGCTGTTCGTCGGTCCCAGTTCCAGCGACTCCAGCCTGTGGGTGCTGCCGAGCATGCACAACCAAGCCAGTCCGCTGCCTACCTCCGACATCGATCGCATTGAAATCGAGCGGCATCGACCCAACGAAGAGAAGATCGTCTTGATTCGCCGGGGCGATTCTTGGCGGATTATCGAGCCGCGCGACTACCATGCCGATCGCATGGCCGTCGAGGATCTGCTTCGCCAGATCCACGACGCCCGCCGCGAAACACACACCGACGTGACCAACAACCCGGCTCAATACGGTCTGGACACGCCGGCCGCCGTCATCACGCTCAAGAAGGAGACGGAACCGCAGCGCCAAGTGACGCTCAATGTCGGCGATGCCAGTCCCGGCGAGGCCAGCGCGGTCGTCTACGTCAGCTCCTCCGATCGTCCCAAGGAAATCATGGCCGTCGCCAAGCGACAGTTCGATAAAACGCTGTCCACGCTCGCCGATCTCCGCTCGCGCCAATTGCTCAGCCCCTCGACCGGCGACATTCAGATGTTCGCGCTCAGCGAGCGTAACAAGAATAAGATTGTTAAAGGGCCGCTGGAGTTGAAAAAGAGCGGCGAGGAGCGTTGGGCTTATGTACAGCCGCCCTACGGCGACGCCCAGGACAAGGGAGCCAATCCCGCTGGCCCCGCCGGCAACGACAAGCCGCCCGATAACGTCGATGCCGCCCTGACGGACATTTCCAATTTGAAGATCGACAACGCCAAGGATTTCGTCCAGGACGATGCCAAGGATCTGGGCAAATACAACCTCGATCCGGCCAAGAACGACATCTTTCGCATTGAGGTCGAGCGCGTGGAATCGATCGACACGAACGAAAAGGGCGAGAAGAAGAAGGAAACGAAGAAAGTCGCCTTGCTCATCGGCATCGGCAAGAAAATCGACAAAAAGGACCAGTATTATGCTTATATCGACGATCCTCAGCACAAGGACATCTTCGCCATTTCGGCCACGAGCGTCGCGCGGTTGTTGAAATTGATGGATAAACCGGATGCTCTGCGCGACCGCAATCTCGTCGTTCTGGGCGGCGTTCGCAAAGCGGACGCCATCAACATCCAAAACAGTTGGGGACTACTCGAATTTCGCCGCGACGCCGCGACGCCGCCGCCGATGCCCGGTGCAATGCCGCCGCAAGAAACGTGGAAACTGTGGCGCGGCGACAAGCCGTCCGCCGTCGATGCGGTGGTCATGCAGGCGTTGATTGCCGCGCTGACGACACCGAATCAGGTCGAGGGTTTCGTGGACGATCCGGCCGTGAAAACCAGACTTGGCCTCGACAAACCGGATGCCGTCGTCCGCATCTGGACCGATGGTTTAACAACCGAAGAGAAGAAAAAAGACGACAAAAAAGAGGACAAAAAGGACAAAAAGCCGGAACCGAAAGACAAGGATAAGCCGGCGTTCACGCTGTCGTTTGGAGACTTGCGCGAGAACAAGGCGGCGGTGGAGCGCAAGCGCGGCGACGAGAAAAGCAGCACGGTTGTGCTGATCCCGGCCAGAGTACGCGATATGGTGCGGGCGGAACCACTAGCCTATCTCGACAAGCAGCTGCCGCCGTTCACCGGCAATCGCTTCGACGCCATGACGAACGTCACCAAGCTGACGCTGACGCGCGACGGCACAACCTACGAGATCAGCCGCGAAAACAAGCCCGATGCGGCGTGGAAGATCGACAAGCCGCCCGACTTCGCCGGCCGCACCGCCGATCGTTCGGCCATCGACGACATCTTGCGCAATCTCAACGGTCTGCGCGCCCTCAAGATCGAGACCGACAAGGTGCCCGAAGCCGACAAGCTGGCACAGTGGGGTTTGAAGGAGCCGCCGCTCAAAGCCGCCGTCACGATGATGCAGGAGGGCAAGCCGAAGACATTCACGTTCGATTTCGGCAAGGAGACCGACGACAAGACCGGCGTTTATCTCCGCGCCAGCACGCAAGACATGATCGTTGTCGCCGGCAACAATGTCGTCGGCGCCTTGAAGCGCGAATTGCAAGATCCGACGGTGCTGCACTTTGATGCCAGCAAAGTCAAAGAGGTCAAGCTGACGGGTTGGATCGATCTGCAAAAGCAGCTGGGCAAGACGACGCCGTTGACGCTGACGTTCAAGCGTGCCTCCAGCGGCACCGGCTGGGAGGTCGAGCCGAAGGATTCGTTCAAGCTCGCCGCCGCGCGGTTGGACGATTTCCTGAAAAACCTCGCCGATCTCAAGGCGGTGAAGTTCGTCGCTCATAAGGCGAAACCATCGGCCGATCAACAATTGGAGACGGACAAAGGCGCGCTGCACGTCGAGTTGACGGTTGCCGGCGACAAGGAGCCGCGCAAACTGACGTTGACGGTCGGCAAGGAGGACGGTCCCTTCGGCTATTTCGCCATCAGCAATCAGCTGCCCGGCGACATTTTCGATGTCCGCAAGGATCTCTTCGAGAAGGCCAAGGCCGCCCCGGCGTATTTCAGTGGGCAATGACCCTTCGTTTAGCCGCGAGCCGTAGGCGAGCGCATCCGCGCTCGCCTACGGCTCGCGGCTAAACGAAGAGCGGCGATTTCTTGCAATCCCCTCCGCCTGTCCCTATAGTTGCAACGTGCCTGCGGGCGATGGAACGAGAGGATTGTCATGTCCCCCCTAACGCTGCGTCGCATTCAACTCGGCCGTCCCGCGCCGCCGAGCAGTTGGCCCATCTCCGCGCCAACTGGGCACGCAGGGCAACATCGTCTCCGCGCGCGGCCGCGAATTGACCGAGCGCGTCTTCGGCGAAGCGCTGCCGCCGGCGCGCGTGGTCGAACGCATTTGCGAGGACGTGCGCAAGCGTGGCCGCGACGCCGTGTTTCACTACACCGAGCAGTTCGATCGCGTTCGTCTCGACGCCGACACGCTGCGCGTCGAACGTGCCGAGATGGCGCTGGCGCATGCGGCGGCGGAGCCGGCGCTATTGGAAACGGTGCGGCGCGTACGGCAAAACATCCTGTCGTTCCATCTCGGTCTATTACACCGCACGGCTCGTTTGACCGTGGCCGGCCGGCACGAACTGCGTTTGCGCTATCGACCGCTGCGGCGCGTCGGCTTTCTGGTGCCCGGCGGCGCGGCGGCGTATCCTTCGACGCTGCTGATGACCATTTGTCCCGCTCAGGCGGCCGGCGTCAAGGAGTTGGCCGTCGTCATGCCGCCGACGAGGAACGGCGCCTACAACAAGGATCTCCTCGCCGTCTGTCACGAATTGGGCGTCCGCGAGGTTTATCGCATCGGCGGCGCTCAGGCCGTCGCCGCCCTAGCTTACGGCATCGACGGACTGCCGCCGGTGGACATGATTGTCGGGCCGGGCAATCTGTTCGTGGCCTTGGCCAAGCGCTACGTCTTCGGGCAAGTGGCCATCGATTGCATCGCGGGTCCGAGCGAGATCGTCGTTTTGGCCGACGCCTCGGCGCCGCCGGCTTTCGTCGCCGCCGATTTGCTCGCCCAGGCCGAACACGCTCCCGGCGCCAGCATCCTCGTCACCTGGCACGCACCGCTACTCGATGCCGTCGAATCCGCCCTGGAAACGCAGCTTTCTCAGCTGTCGCGCGGCGAATTGGCCCGCGACAGTCTCGAACAGTTCGGCGCTCGTTCTGACCCGCGATGTCACCGAAGCGATTTCTTGCGTCAACGACTTGGCCCCGGAACATCTGCACATCGCCACGGACAACGCCGAGGAACTAGGCGAACGCATCGACAACGCGGGAGCGATTTTTCTGGGTCATTACACGCCAGTGGCGGTCGGCGATTACGCGGCGGGACCGTCGCACGTTCTGCCGACCGGCGGCACGGCGCGGTTCACCAGCGGATTGTCCGCCAACGATTTTCTGCGCCGCAGCAGTGTGCTATCGTTCACACACGAAGGATTGCAACACATGGCGGAGGACGTGATCCGCCTGGCC
Source organism: uncultured Planctomycetota bacterium (assembly GCA_963835245.1). Taxonomy (GTDB): domain Bacteria; phylum Planctomycetota; class Planctomycetia; order Gemmatales; family Gemmataceae; genus JAJPHU01. The sequence continues at coordinate 332,671 of CAWIEZ010000004.1, read as the reverse complement.
GAGCGCGAAGGACTAACCGCCCACGCCGCCAGCGTCCATATACGTCTAAATAATTAACCACAGAGACACAGAGACACAGAAGAAAACACAAATAAATTAATTTTATATTCTTCTCTGTGCCTCTGTGTCTCTGTGGTTAATTTATTGAGGAAACATCGGTGATCGATTCGCTGCGTCCCTGTATCCGCGACATGGCCGGCTACACGCCCGGCGAGCAGCCGCGCGCGGGGACGTTCCTTAAACTGAATACCAATGAAAATCCCTATCCGCCCTCGCCGCGCGTTTTCGAGGCGCTGAGCGCGGCCCTTACCGGCGATCAACTGCGCAAGTATCCCGATCCGGTGGGGACACACTTTCGCCAGACAGCCGGCCGAGTATTGGGCGTCGATCCCGATAGCATTCTCATCGGCAACGGCTCCGATGACATTTTGACCATTCTCACCCGCGCTTTTGTGCCGGAGGTCGGCCGTGTTGTCTCGCTGACGCCGAGCTACTTACTGTATCGGACGCTGACGAATCTCCAGGGAGCGCGGTTCACGACCGTGACGTTCGCAGACGGCTGGAAGCTGCCCTACCCCTGGCCGGTCAAATTCGCCGATCTGACATTCCTTGCCAATCCCAATTCGCCTTCCGGCACCACGGTTTCACTTGCGGAAATCGATTTGCTGCGTGCCAACATGGATGGGCCGATAGTCGTCGATGAGGCGTATGCGGATTTCGCCGAGAACAACGCTCTGGAAATGGTGAAACGAGGCGCGAAAAATGTCATCGTGACGCGCTCGTTCAGCAAATCTTATAGTCTGGCCGGCATCCGTTTCGGTTTCGCCGTGGCCGATAGAGAGTTGGTTGCGCATTTATATAAGGTGAAGGATTCTTATAATTGTGATGCACTCAGCTTGGTTGCCGCTGCGGCCGCCCTCGAAGATCAAGATTATTTCCGCACTGTCCGTGATCGCATTGTGGCGACGCGCGGCCGCATGGAGAGAGACTTGATGGACTTGGGATTTGTCGTCTGTCCGAGTCAGGCGAACTTTGTCTGGTGTCAGCGAACGGATTGGCCCGTCAAACCGATCTACGAAGAGTTGAAAAATCGCAATATCCTCGTTCGCTACATGAATTACGAAGGGTACGGCGACGGACTGCGCATCTCGGTCGGGACGGACGAGGAGATTGACCGGCTGCTGGCCGAACTGAAGGCGATCTTGTGAGAGAACCTTATATGGCACGAACGGCACACATTCACCGCGAAACCGGCGAAACCAAGATCGATCTGGCGCTCGATCTCGACGGCGCCGGCAAGGCCACTATTAGCACCGGCGTCGGCTTCTTCGATCACATGCTCACTCTCTTAACCCGTCATAGTCTCATCGATCTGACGGTGCAAGCGGTGGGCGATTTGCAGGTGGACGCCCATCACACGGTTGAAGACGTGGGCATTTGCTACGGCAAGGCATTGGCGCAAGCGTTGGGCGACAAGACGGGCATCCGCCGCTACGGCGACGCCACGGTGCCGATGGACGAAACCTTGGTGACGGCGGCGATCGATCTGAGCGGCCGGCCGTGCTGCGTTTGGTGCGCCGAGATTCCGATGGAGATGCTCGGCACATTCAACTGCGCAGTTGGCGGAGGAATTTTGGCGCGCCGTGGCGTCGAACGGAGCGCTCGGCGCTGCACGTCGTTTGCCATTATGGACGGAACACGCATCACATGGTCGAGGGGATTTTCAAGGCGGCGGCGCGAGCGCTGCGCCAGGCGGTCGAAATCGATCCGCGCATGAGCGGCGTTCCCTCGACAAAAGGTGTATTATGAATCTTGTCGGCACTTACGCGTGAAGACAAAGTGAACCGCCAAGACGCCAAGAACGCCAAGAGAAGAGAAGGTAAACTCTTCTTCTTTCTTGGCGTTCTTGGCGTCTTGGCGGTTCAATAAAAAGCACAAGGGGGAGTCGTGTGGACTCCCCCTTGCGTTGCGGAAATGTTTCATCTCCGCGGCGAGTCGGAACCATATTAACGGCTGACCAGGCTGTCGGCGTCGAAGCGAACGCGCGTCTCCTCGCCGGCCTTGATCGCCACTTCCTTGGTCATCTTCACCGTCTTGCCGTCCTTCTGGAACTCGGCCTGCAACGTGTAGTGATATTCGCGGCCGAAGTCGAGGGCCGGCGACACGAACACGCGCTCGGTCGAGGTCGAGGTGGTGACTTCGCCGTCGATGCTCAGGCGGGCATCGGCCGGGACCGTGACGATCAGAGTCGCCGGAGCGGCGTTTTCCAGGCTCGTCTTCTTGTTAGCCGGAGCGTTCGGAGCGGTGTTGGGGGTCACATTGCCCGGAACAACGGTGCCGGGAACGATCGCGCCGCCGACGCCGCCGAAGCCGCCCACACAGCCGTAGCCATAGCCGGAGCCATAGCCGCCGCCGTAGCAACCGCCGTAGCAGCCGCCGTAGCAACCGCCGCAGCAACCGTGGCCGCGACTGATGCTTGTGGCCGCCGCCGCCACAGCAGCCATAGCCGCTACCGTAGCAACCGCCGTAGCCGCCGCCGCAGCAACCGTGGCTGCGACGCTGATGCTTGTGGCCGCCGCCGCCACAGCAGCCATAGCCGCCACCGTAGCAACCACCGTAACAACCGTAGCAGCCGCCGGTGCAGCCGTGACCCAACGCCGGAACGTCGCCACCGCCGGTCAACGCCATCATCAACACAACACTGTACATCGTGTAACGCCTCCAGTACTGAAAGGAAACTCAATGGACCTTGGTACGCGTAAGCCCCACGGGCTTGGAACCCACAATTCAACGACGATTCGCGCGCACCCTCAGCGAGCGCGCAACGAGGTCGCTTGCATCTGCGCCTCCCTTTGTTCCGTTTTGTTAAGAGGGAGAAGATGCGTAAAACTGATAATATAGTAAATCTGGTAAATATCCAGGTCAATAACACTCGTTACAAAGTGGAAGGCGCGAAACATTCTCGTTCCGATTGCGCCGGCTGTATGGAATGAATCGACGCGCGGTTTCCGCTTGGCCCCTTTCCAGGGGGTTTTGGCTGTCGTACAATCAGCGTCGCATCCTTGGCGACATGCCCTACCCGGCAGCTAACGCAGCCGGTTCGCCAAGGCATACACCCGGCAGCTAACGCAGCCGGTTCGCCGGCGAACCGGCTGTGTTAGCTGCCGGGTAGGGCATGTCGCGCTCCCCTTCGGGTCGCGGCTAAACAAAGAACTGGTTGTTCCGACTGTGAGGTTGCCATGTCGAGCTTGTATCCGTTGCTGATGTGTCTGTTGGTGCCGGGCGAACCGGCAGTGGAAGCGGATGTCGTTGTCCGCGGCGCCACGCTGTACGACGGCAGCGGCGCGGCGGGCGTCATTGGCGACGTGGCGATTCGCGGCGAGCGCATCGTCGCCGTCGGTCGCTTCACGGTCGCCGGTCAGCCGCGCCTCCTCGATGGCAAGGGACTGGTGGTCGCGCCCGGCTTCATCGATCTGCACACGCACAGCGATTATCCGCTCCAGCGCGAGGCCACCCGCGCCAACCGCTGTTATCTGCACCAAGGCGTCACCACGGTTGTCACCGGCAACTGCGGCTCCGGTCCTGTCGAGGTGGCGAAATACTTTCAGACAATGGAGAAAGGCAAAGTCGGCACCAACGTCATCCATCAAGTGCCGCACAACGATGTGCGCGATCGGGTGATGAAGAACGCCAATCGCGCTCCCTCCGCCGAGGAACTGAAGCAGATGGAAGCGCTCGTCGATCAAGCGATGAAAGACGGCGCGTGGGGATTGTCCACCGGCTTGATCTACAATCCCGGCACCTATGCCAAGACGGATGAATTGATCGTCTTGGCGCGGGTGGCGGCTGGGCACGGCGGATTCTACGCCAGCCACATCCGCGACGAAGGCGTCGGCGTGCTGGGGGCCATCAATGAGGCGTTGACGATCGGCCGCGAGGCCGGCCTGCCGGTTCACATCTCGCACTTGAAAGCGTCCGGCCGCCGAGCTTGGGGTTTGGCCGCCGACGAGATCGCTCTGATCGACAAAGCACGCAAGGACGGCCAAATCGTCAGCGCCGATCAGTATCCCTACATCGCCAGCAGCACGAGCCTAAAAGCGACGCTGATTCCGACCTCGTTCCGCGAAGGCGATCAAAAAGAGTACGTTGCCCGGCTGAACGATGTGGAACAGTTGGCGCGTCTGCGGCCGATTGTGGAGCGCAGTCTGGAGCGGCGGCAAGGCGGCAAGACCATTCATATCGCCCGCTACCGTCCCAAGCCCGCTTGGCAAGGCAAGGATCTCGCCGCCATCGCCGAGTTGGAGAAGAGGCCGGCCGCCGACATCGTTTTGGAGATCGAGCGTCACGGCGGCGCGCAGATCGTCAGTTTCGGCATGAGCGAAGAGAACGTGCGCTTGATTATGCGTCAGCCGTTCGTGGCCACGGCCAGCGACGGTGCCTCGATGCTGCCATCGTCCGACACGGTGCCGCATCCGCGCAGTTACGGTTGCTTCCCGCGCAAGATCGGCCGCTACGCCATCGAGGATCAGATCATCACGCTGGAACACGCTATCCGCAGTTGCAGCGGACTGCCGGCGGACATTCTGCGGCTGCCGGAGCGCGGCTATCTGAAAGCGGGTTATTTCGCCGACGTGGTGGTCTTCGATCCCAAGACGTTCCGCGATACGGCGACGTTCGACAAGCCGCATCAGTATGCGACCGGCGTTCGCTATCTGTTCGTCAACGGCAAACTAGCGATCGACGACGGCAAATTCATGGACGTGCTGGCGGGCAAGGTGCTGCGGCACAAGAGCAAGGAGGCGGATAAATAGCTTCCCATGCAAGTTCGCCGCCTGATTTCCAGATAACTGGGCTAGGGTAGTTCCAAGGCTGCCTTGAGGCAATCGTTGAGCTTCTGCTTCAGCACATTGGACAAATGCCCAAGCCTCTTTCGGATGCAATCCTGCTCAAGAGTATACAGATTATTGCAGGAGACCAGCGAGCGCCCGTGTAGGCCGGATGATGCCCCTTCCACTGTGGACGGATCAACCAGCAGGTGGCTGGGATCGCTAAGACGGCTCAGGTTACCGGTGATCATAGCCACTACTGTTTTGCGGATCTTCTGGTTGTCTCTGTCATTCTGCACGACAACGGCAGGGCGCTTCTTCCACTGAGGGATGTCCGTGAAAGGAAAATCAACTTGGACCACGTCGCCGCGTCGCGTCATGAGGGGTTCCGAGAATCCTGATAGCTCTCCAAAAGCGGGTCGTTCGCATCATCCTCGCGCATGTTCCGCTCGATCAACAGAGCCACCGTGCGCATATCCGGCTCACTATCGTCTTCCAAAATGGCTCGCAGCCGTTCATACACATCGGCGGCAATAGGACGCAGCCGACGCTGAGTTCGGGGATCGTCAGACGCACCGAATTCCCTTGTAAGACAGTTTGTCGTTGCTCTTCGGTCAGTTCGATCATAATTGCCTCCTTGGCCTCATCCTACTCGACATGCACTTCCCGCTACAAGACTGCCTCTCTATGATAACCCGCGAACCGCCTTATTCGCCAAACCAAACCAGGAGGAAACGCAATGACGCAGGCAGCGGCTTTCCGGGGCCGAATTTACGACGACATCACCCAAGCCATCGGCGCCACCCCGTTGATTCGACTGCGGCGCGTGGTTGGCGACGCCAAGGCCGTCGTCGTCGCCAAGATGGAAAACTTCAATCCCTTGTGGTCGGTCAAGGATCGCATCGGCGTGGCCATGATTACGCGCCGGCGAACGCGATGGCCGTATCAAACCGGGCACCACCATCATCGAGCCGACCAGCGGCAACACCGGCATCGGTCTGGCCTTCACCTGCGCCGCGCGCGGCTACAAGCTCATCGTCACCATGCCCGAAAGCATGAGCCTGGAACGCCGCCGGCTGCTCAAAGCCTTCGGCGCCGAAGTGGTGCTGACGCCGAAAGAAACCGGCATGAAGGGCGCCATCGAGAAGGCCAACGAGATGCTCAAAACCATTCCCAATTCGTTCATGCCGCAGCAGTTCGACAACCCCGCCAACCCGGAGATTCATCGGCGAACCACGGCGGAGGAGATCTGGAACGACACGGCCGGCAAGGCGGACATTCTCGTTTCCGGCGTGGGCACCGGCGGCACCATCACCGGCGTCAGTGAAGTCATCAAGAAGCGCAAGCCCAGCTTCCAGGCCATCGCCGTCGAGCCGGTCAGCAGCGCCGTCATCACGCAGACCAAGAACAAGGAGCCGCTCAAACCCGGCCCGCACAAAATTCAGGGACTCGGCGCCGGCTTCATTCCCAAAGTACTCAACGTCGAGATCATCGATGAAGTGATCCAGGTTGAGGACGACGATGCCTTCGCCATGGCGCGGCGGATCGCGCGCGAGGAGGGCATCCTCGGCGGCATCAGCGGCGGCGCCGCCGTGCATGCCGCCGTGCAGGTGGCACAGCGGCCGAACAATGCCGGCAAGCTCGTCGTCGTCGTCCTGCCCGACCTCGGCGAACGCTATTTGAGTACGGCGCTGTATCCGGAATGATGATTTTTCTCTTGGCGAACCGGCAGCGTAAGCTGCCGGGTTGGGAGCGCTCTACCCGGCAGCTTACGCTGCCGGTTCGCCTAAACGGTGCGCGCCGCTTGCAGCGTGTTGTGCAGCAGCATGGTAATCGTCATCGGCCCGACACCGCCGGGCACCGGCGTGATGGCCGAAGCGACCTCGCGCACCGCCGTGAAATCCACGTCGCCGGCCCACGATCCATCCGCCAAGCGGTGCATACCCACGTCGATCACCACCGCGCCGGGCCGAACCATGTCCGCTTTCAGAAAGCGCAGCTGGCCAATGGCGACCACGAGGACATCGGCCGAGCGCGTCAGCGCGGCGACGTTCTTGCTGCGGCTGTGGCAAACCGTCACCGTCGCATCCACGCCCTTTTGCATGAGAAGAAGGGCCAGCGGTTTGCCGACGATGTTGCTGCGTCCCAGGACGACGACGTGCGCGCCGGCGATGGGGATATTGTTGCGGACGAGCAGCTGCAAAACACCGTGCGGCGTGCAAGCCAGGAAACGCGGCCGGCCCGCCGCTAACAGACCCAAACTATGCGGGCTGAATCCGTCCACGTCTTTGAGCGGCGATACGGCATCCACGATGGCGGATTCGTTGATGTGCGAAGGCAACGGCAATTGCACCAGAATGCCGTGAACGGCCGGATCGGCGTTGAGTTGAGCCAGAAGAGTCAGCAGTTCCGCTTCGCTGGTAGATGCGGGCCGTTCGTGCAAGAAGCTGGCGAGGCCAGCTTTCTCGCAAGCGCGGCGTTTGTTGCGGACGTAGAGATGGCTGGCTTCGTTGTCGCCGACCAGCACCGCCGCCAAACCGGGACGAACGCCGCGCGTCCGCAGCAGTTCCGCCATCGAGGCGGCGATCTCTGCTTGCATTGTCTGCGCCAGTTGTTTGCCGTCCAGCAGCACAGCGGTCATGCACCGACTCCAAGGAATCGAGGGATCTTCCTTGCCATTTCCTCATACGTTTGAGTATGTTAAACTGAAACTAGGTCAAGCTCTCCCTCCCGTCAGGACCGAGCGAGCATTCCGGTCGCCGTCGCCGAGGTCGGAACATGAAAACAAATTCGCAACCATCCCGCCAACGAACGCTGTTGTTGGTCGAGGACGATGAATTGGTCCGCGACGCCATGACTCGGCTATTTGTACGCGAGGGCTATTTGGTGTTGACGGCATCCACCGGCCACGATGCCATCGGCGTGTTGCGCACCCCCTCTTCGTCGATCGACGTGGTGCTATTGGATGTCGGTCTACCGGACGTCAGCGGTGCCGATCTCTGCGCCGGTTGCGGCAGTTCTTCCCCAACATGCCGGTGGTCGTGTGTACCGGAGCGGCCAGCCAAGAAGAGGCCGACGAACTACGCCGCTTGGGCATCACCTACTTTTTCTGCAAACCCATCGCCATGCCGGATTTGGTCGCCGCCGTGCGCGCGGCCGTCAACGATGGTTTCTCGGCTCCTCCCGCGAACTCGAATTGATCGACCGAATGTCCGCGCTCCCCTTCGGGTCGCGGCTAAACCTCTCCGCCCAATTGCACCAAAAACGCTAGTTGCTCGAGTTGCACGGTCAGATCCACGGAGACAACACGGATCGCGGCAGGCAAGCGCAGCACCTGGGGCGTGAAGTTGAGTACGCCGCGGATGCCGGCGGCGGCCAGCGCTTCCGCTACACTCTGTGCCGCTTCCCAAGGCACGGTCAGTACGCCCAACTCCGCTTTCGTGGCGGCCAGGACGGCCGGCATCGTCTCGAGCGCCTGCACCGACAAACCGCCGATCACCTGGCCGATTTTCGCCGGGTCGGTGTCGAACAGAGCCACGAAGCGAAAGCCGCGTTCGACAAATCCCTGATAGCGGAGCAGGGCGCGAGCCAGATTGCCGACGCCGACCAGAGCCGTGGGCCAAGCGCGATCGATGCCGAGGGTGCGGCGGATGGCGGCGATCAATTCGGGCGCGGCGTAGCCAATACCGGGATGGCCAAGGTTGCCGAGATAGGCGAGATCCTTGCGGATTTGCGCATCGCTGACGCCCAGCGCTTCGCCGAGCAGACGGCTGGATACCTTGTCGGTGCCGTCGCGGAGCAGGTTCTCCAGGCACCGTAAATACAGACTCAAGCGCCCTACACTGCGCGCGACGGCCTCGCTCCGCTGACGGCATCGCCTCCGGGAGCGTCGTCTTTTTTCTTCGCACTCACACGAACATTGTAGTGAAAGTTGGGACGTTTAGCGAAGTTCCACGGGGAGCGCTCGTAGGGTGGGTAGAGCGTAGCGAAACCCACCCTACTTGAGCCGCAGCAAGATTGTGCTGCCGCCGTGAACGCGGTCGCCGACCCGAACCAGCGCTTCCTGGACCATCTCCGCCGGCAAGGATACCTCGGTGCGCGAGCCGAACTTAATCATGCCGAGCCGTTGGCCGGCATGAACTTCCTCATCCGATTTCAGCTCGCAGACGATGCGGCGAGCGATGGCGCCGGCGATTTGCTTGACGCGCACCAGGCCGCCGCTTCGCGCATCGACGAGGTCGATCCACAATTGCTCGTTGCGGATGGAACAGTCGGCGGCGCGGGCGTCGAGGAACTCGCCGGGATAGTAGCGCAGAGCCGTGACACGGCCGCTACGCGGCAGGCGGTTGACGTGGACGTTGAACACCGACAAAAAGATGCTGATGGTGAACGCGCGACCGCCGGGGAAGTCGGCATCGAAGGTCTCGCCCACGTGCGTCACTGTGCCGTCGGCGGGACTGACGAGAGCGCTGGCGTCGGCCGGAATGGAGCGCTCCGGATCGCGGAAGAACGACACGACGAACAGCCACGGCGTCAGCGTCAGAAGCAACAACAGCAGCAGCAAAGGGTGGACGAGGACGCCGAGCAAGACTACCGCCGCGCTGAGGACGAAGAAGAGACGCTGAACACGAGCAGTTCGCAGAGTCCGGCGCGGGCGAAGGGCAAGCGGTCGCGCCAGGCGAAGGCATCGTCTTGGGCGCGGAACCAGTGGCCGCAGACGTTGCGATAGAGTTTCAGATCGCGCGAATCGATGATGTCGTGAGGGCAATGGGGACAATGCCCCTGGCGGCACGCGGTCATACGGCGGACGTAGGCGGGTCGGAAGCGGCGCAGCCAAGCGCGGCGACAGCGGCCCCATGCGCGCTCCAGAGCGAAACAGAATCCGCCGCCGGGTTGGATACTGGTGATGGGAGAACTTTGCAGCGACGACGGAATCGGTGGTGCGGTGGTTGTTGCCATACTCGACAGCATAGCAAGCCGGCGCCGCCGCGCCTATTCGTCCACGGGCGGTCGAAGTTGCGTGCCGGGATTAGTGACCGAGCGCGAGCGGAACTTTTCCAACACCGTCGATTTGATGGCCAACGGACTGCGTGAAGGCGTTGGATGGGCCGACGGGGCCGGCGCCGCTGCCGAATCCAAGGCGGCAGATGGCGGCGCGGCGGGAGCGGCCGGCGCTACCGTTTCCGGCGGCGCGGCGGCGAGCAGTTGCAGATTGTTAAACAACTCGTGGAACTCGACCTCTTTGAGCGGCTGCTGGAAACCAAAATAATCGATGTGCGAATAGGGCACGAAGAAGACGCGGCCGGCGTCCGTGCTGCCGGCCAGTCGGCCGCGCAAAGCCAAGCACTCCGGATCGAGCCGCAATAAACATTGGATGGTGATTTCCGTGCCGCTGGTGGTGACCAGCATGAGCTTGGAGTGTTCGCTGGCTGGTATGTGTTCCAGCAATTTCACCCAGGCGGCATTGTGCATAACAACCTCTCGCCGGACCTTCCCGCGCATGCCGGTCCCGCGTCCGCCGAGGCCGGCTCCTGAGCAATCCTAGCTCACGAATGGACAGCCGTGCGCCCAAAGCGGAAATTTGCTGGCGAGGTGCAGAAAACGGAGTGCCAGGCCGCGGCGCCAGCAAGGCAACCCTGCTCTAATTGAGCGAGAAAGACATATTCAGGGCGGGCACAGGCCGAAGCAGCGTTCGATTGACGCCGGACAAGGCGACGGCTTCGGTATCGCGTAAGCGAGGTCCATCACTGGGAGCGGGCGGAGAAAGGAAAGTCGAAGTTCCTCGATTGGCGGAGGCTAGAGCAATCAGTCCCACCGTGAGGACGAAAACGCCGAGCAGACAACGAGCCATAACAATACTCCGAGTGGGTGCGACGTTGCACACATTCAGGCTTCCTTGACCTGAATAAATTAATCTTACGCCAAAAGGCCAAATCGGAGCAAGAACAGATTTTGATGTGCCACGGCCTGTGCAAATGTGCATACACGACTCGCGCCAATGACGGTCCATCAACTCCGCGAAGCCATACACTGGACGGAAGAAGCCTTGGCGTCGGAGGGAAAGCCATGACCGCTTTGCGAATAACCCACATCGATCACGTCTCGGTCGTCATCACCAATGTCGAGCGCAGTCGGCACTTTTATGGCGACGTGCTTGGTTTGCCGGAGATCGCCAAGCCGCGCACCTTCGATTTCGTGGTGTTGTGGTTCGACCTCGGCGATCAGCAGTTGCATCTGCTGCACAAAAACGAAGCCGATTCGCGCAGTCCGCGTCACTTCGCCCTGCGCGTCGCCGACGTGCCGGCGGCGCGGAGCTACTTCCACCAGCGCGGCGTTGCCGTTCAGGAGACCACTCCCATCCCCGGCGCCGATCGGTTCTTCATTTTCGATCCCGACGGCAATCGCATCGAGATCATTCAGTGGCTAGAGCCGTATGATCCTGTTATCAGTGGAGCAGCGAAACTCGATGGCGCTTAGAAATTTCTGCCCGGCGGTTTGTTGGGTGGGGGGAATGCCTTTTTCGGAGGAGGCGGCGGAGCCGGCCGCATCGCGGGGATGGGCTGCATGTTGGGAGGCTGACTCATCACGAAATACCAGATGCCGCCGAAGTACAGACCGCAGCCGAGCATCACCAAGCCATTCAGTACCGTGCCGATGATGCCGCAGATCCAGCCGGCTTGCGTCGTGCTGCGGCCGCGGTCATCCATTTGGCCGCTGTTCATTTTGCGCAGATCGGTCTGTCCCATGATCCAAGCGGCCAAGCCCAAGATCGCCCAAAGGGGAGCCGCACACCAGACCACCATCGCCGCCAAGCTGATGATGCCCAGCGTCAAGACGACGGCGCCGCGATCCGGCTCGGCATCGCGCCGCGGCGGCCGATAGCTGATGTCCGGCATGCCCTCCTCGCGCCGCCGCTCGTCCCTCAAGGGCGGCGGCGTTTGCCGAGGAGATTCGGAAGGCGGAATAGCCGACTCGCTCCGCGCCCTGTCAACTCGATGGCGCCGATCAGACCGCCCGTATCGTCCGATGAGAGGGGAGGCGGCGGAGTGGAAGGATCGTCGATCGTCAGCTGGAGTGGAAGGTCTTGCGGTGCATTGGACGAGGTCGGCTCGGCAGGGCTGTCGAAGGTGTGCTGGCACGCCGGGCAGCGGACCTTCTGCCCGCGCAGCGCATCGCCGATGCGCAACTTGCCTCCGCAGGATGGACAGGCGATGATAGCGGGCATATGCACCTCGACCCCAAAGCGGACATTCAAGCGCGAAAGAAATCTTTCACTTCCTCATCGGCGAGGAACACCAACACGATAATTCCCAGAACCAGATTCACGAGGTCGCCGTTGATAATGTTAATAATCATCATAATGGCGATACCCTGCGGCGGCGCTTCGCGATGGGCTTTGTCGCCGAGCAGACGGACGCCCTTGACGATGCCCATGATACCCATCACCAGACCATAATACGGTCCCGGCCACAAACAACACAATAATCCGGCGCCCATAGTAGCCACCCCGATGAGGCCGATGTACGCCAACCAAGCCGCGGCGGCGAGCGTGGCCAGAATGCCGCCGATGAGGATCAAGATGGCGATGGCTTGCACCTTGCCGGGCTTGTCGGCGCCACGACGGCGCGGAGCATCTTCGTCGTCATCGTCGTAGTCATCCGCGCGGGCACGGCGCGTGGAGAAACGCGGTTCGTCGTCGTGGTCATCTTGCGGCGGCGCAGCGGCGGGACGAGGCGGCGCTTCTTCTTCGGCTTGCTCCGGCGCCGTGAATGTGTGGCCGCAGCTGGGACATTTGACCGCTTGACCCAACAGGTTCTCCGGCACACGCAGGGTTCGTTGGCACGACGGACAGGAGATGGTGAAATTCATAAGCAAGTTACTCGTGAGTGGTCGTTCAGCGAATACTTCGTTCCGCCGCCGCGTGCATTTAGTTTAGCCGCGACCCGAAGGGGAAGCGCTTAGCCCGCGCTCCCCTTCGGGTCGCGGCTAAACATCGATCCCCTACCCCGCCAGATAGACGAGCGCATAGAACGAGGCGAAAATCACGCCGAGGATGATGCCGGCGACGGCGCCGGTTCGCCCCGTTTCCGTCCGCGCTTTGCCGCTGGGGTCCATGCGGCCTTCGCGCATGCGCTCCAAATCGCGGTTGGCCATCAGCAAGGCGAGAATGCCCACCGGCACGCTGATGAATGCTCCGACGCCGAACGTGCAGAGCGACAATCCGCCGACAATCATGCTGACGTTGCCCAGGCTGAGAATCAACGAGCCGCGATGGCGCTCGTAATCGCGGCGGATCGACTCGGCGCTTCGCCGCCGGGCGCGTTGGTTCTCGTCTTCCGCTTCGAGTTCTTCGCCGCAGTACGGACAGCGCAGGTCCGCCCAGGTGACGCGCCTTCCGCATCCCGGACAAAAAGGCCCGCGTTCGTCGTTGCTGCCTTCGGCGTCATCGGGGTAGGGCGGCCGAGCAGGCGTTTCGCGCGGTGGGGACGGCGGAGCGGCCGGCTCGGCCGCGGCGAGGAAAGAGTGCTTGCAGCCGATGCAACGCACCGGCCGTCCCAGCAAAGCGTCGGCCACCTGCACCCGACAGCCACACGCCGGACAGGTCAACAGTTCCATGATGTTCCACATTCGATGCCGAGAATCCGGCTTGAGTTTACCGCGTTAACGGTCAAATGTATAGTGCCAGAGCAAGCAAGTTACGGCGGCGGAGGTTGGCGCATGGCGAAGGGCGGCGAGCGACCGGGGCGGCGCGTGCAGCTGCATCGCGCTTTGTCGAAACAAGGCTGGGGTTCGCGCGGCCAAGCGTGGGCGTGGATCCAGGCCGGCGAGGTGCGCGTTGATGGCCGCGTTGTCACCGATCCGTTGACCTGGGTGGATCTCGACCAGCAGCGAATCACCCGCAACAAGCAAACGGCTCCGCCGTCCTCCGGTCCCTTGACGCTGGCTCTGCACAAGCCGCGCGGCATCCTGACGACGCGCCGCGACGAACGCGGCCGGCCCACCGTCTACGATTTGCTGCCGCCGGATCTGCCGTGGATCTTTCCGGCCGGGCGGCTCGACGCCGATTCGGAAGGACTGCTCATTCTGACCACCGACGCCGCCTTGGCCGTGCGCCTAACCGAGCCGGAACACCACGTCGCCAAAACGTATCACGTCACCATCGCGGGCCGGCCGACGCCGGAGGAACTCGATCGTCTGCGGCACGGCGTCGAACTGTCGGACGGGCGAACGCGACCGGCTCGGCTTGGCGTACTCAAGAGCGGCAAGGATCGTAGTGTGTTGGAGATCGTTCTGACGGAGGGACGCAATCGACAGATTCGCCGCATGACGGCGGCGGTCGGTCATCGCGTCCGCCGCCTGGTGCGCGTAGCGATTGGTTGCTACGAACTGGGCGATTTACCAGCCGGAGCTTATCGGCCGCTCGACGCCGCCGACCGCGAACGATTGCTCTGTTAAGGAGCGGCGGCGACACCTTCACTAGCGGGCGCGGGTGGTTCTGGTTGGCGACGGACGTTCGCGCGCTTACTATAGCGATCCCAGATGGCAACGGGAACGGTGAGCGGCAGCGTCACGGTATCGGCGACGGCCGACAAGGGCACGTCGATGGCGACCAGAATCACGCCGACGACAGTGCCGATGTCCTGCATCAAATCCGGGTCGCTTTTGGGCGACCAGCTATGATCGACGAAATCCTCCGCCGATTTGATGTCGCGGACGACGCCGCCATAGATTTGCGCGTTGGACCAGCCCTGCGCGCGCCGACGGACACGTTGGCCAACGTGCCGCAGCCGCTTGAGAAGACAGCGACGATCGGCAGCAACGCCGCCAGCAAGATTCTCGCCATCTCTGCCCCCTCCTGGAAGATAAGGGGGGCATCCTAACGTGGAGGCAGAGAAGGTCAAGAGCAAAGCTCGGAGTGCCCCCTTACACACGCTCCGAATTTAGCATCACAGAGCATTTTTCCCGTTGAATCCGCCCATGCCTTTGCCGGCGAATCCGCCCATGCCACCGCCGCCCCGCATGCCCATGCCGCCCATGCCCATGCCGCCCATGCCACCGCCGCGCATGCCCATGCCGCCCATCATGCCGCCGCCCATGCCGCCGCCGCGCATGCCCATGCCGCCCATCATGCCACCGCCCATACCCATGCCGCCGCCCATACCGCCCATGCCCATGCCGCCGCCCATACCGCCGCCCATGCCCATGCCGCCGCCTATGCCCAGGGGCATCATTATGCCCAATCCAATGGGAGTCTGGCGAAATAGCATGGCCATAGCCGTGTTATCGGTGTTCATGTTGAACAGCGCGGGCTGGAACATGGGTCCCGGCATGCCAATGAAGCGGATCTGAGCGAGGGTGACGGCGCTGCCCGCGCTGCCGCTCAAGCTGCCGCCCGCGCTGCCGCCCAGGGCGCCGAAAGCGCCGCCGCCCGAGCCAGAGCCACTGGCGCCGCCGCTGACGCTGCTCGAACTCCCGATAGGGACGGAGATGGTGGGAGAGCCGCGGAACTGTCCCCGCGACGAACTCGACCACACCAGCA
The DNA here is from genome assembly GCA_963835245.1 of uncultured Planctomycetota bacterium. GTDB lineage: Bacteria > Planctomycetota > Planctomycetia > Gemmatales > Gemmataceae > JAJPHU01. The sequence continues at coordinate 317,305 of CAWIEZ010000004.1, read as the reverse complement.
GGACGATGGGAACAGACAAGCCGAACACATAAATCAGTCGTGCCAGGCGAGACGGAGAAAACATGATGACCTCCGAAAAGGGCGAGAAAATGGACTCACGGCGGCCTTGGCCGCGGCAGGCGCCGCGCGTCGTCGGGGGAAGGAGACGGCGAGCGAAACCCGTGGAGGAGAGCCACCGTGTGGTGACAAGCTGTTGTCAGCGGCGACACGTCGTTGAGCGCCGAGCTAGGGGAAGCAAAGCCGGCCCATGCGCGAGCCGAAACTCGGACAGAACAAGACAACGAGCAACTATTCAAGTATCAGAAGAGCAGTGAAATCTGTCAAGAAACCTGACGAAGAATTAATGTTGAGATAACTGACGAAAATTTAATGTGGGGCCACAAACCAATCCCGAATAAGAGCCACTAACAAAATGTGGCGGCACGTTTCCAACGTGCCGAATGCTCCGGCACGTTGGAAACGTGCCGCCACATTTTGTTAGTGGCTCTCTTCGCTTACCCCTCGCCGCTCACGGATACAGGCCGCGACGCATTTTTTCCTGGGCAATCTTTTGCACGCCTAGGCTCAACGCCGCCGTCCGCATACTCAGTTTGCGCTCGTGCGCCAGGGTGCGCACCTGATGGAAGGCGCACAACATCAACTCTTTCAGGCGCTGATTGACCTCATCTCCGCTCCACAAAAATTGCTGAATGTCTTGCACCCACTCGAAGTACGACACGGTGACGCCGCCGGCGTTGCACAGCACGTCGGGAATGAGGAAGATGTCGCTGTCGGCCAGCCGTTCGTCGGCCTCCGGCGTCGTTGGACCGTTGGCGCCCTCGGCGAGAATACGGCAACGCAGCTTCGGGGCGTTGTCGTGGTGGATGACGCGCTCCAGGGCAGCCGGCACCAACACCGTGCAGGGCGTCGTCAGCAGTTCGGCCGGCGCGATCTCCTCGGCGCCGCCGAAGTCCTTGAGCAGTTTGCCCTCCGCCACGTGCCGCGTCAGCACCGCCAAGTCAATGCCCTTCAAATTGCGGATGGCGCCGTAGCGATCGCCGACGGCCACCAGCTTGACGCCGTTGCGGACCAGTTCTTGACAGGCCACCGAGCCGACGTTGCCGAACCCCTGCACCACTGCCGTTGTCTCCGCCGGCCGCAGATTTAGCTCTTTCATCGCTTCGAGGATGCAGTAGACGACGCCGCGGCCGGTCGCCTCGCGGCGGCCGACGCAGCCCCCCAACTCCACCGGCTTGCCTGTCACTACCTCCGGGCAGGCATAGCCGATCTTCATACTATACGTATCCATTATCCACGCCATCGTCTGTTCGTCGGTGCCCAGATCGGGGGCCATCACGTCCATGCGCGGGCCGATGACGCTCAGCACTTCCTCGGTGAAGCGGCGCGTCAGCCGTTCCAGTTCGCCGCGCGACAACAAAGCCGGATCGACGCCGATGCCGCCCTTGGCGCCGCCGAACGGCAGATTCATAATGCCGCACTTCCACGACATCCACATGGCCAGCGCCGCCACTTCGCCCAGATCGACCGACGGATGATAGCGCAGTCCGCCCTTGGATGGGCCGCTCGTCAAACTGTGCTGCACGCGATAGCCGGTGAACACCTCGGTTCGGCCATCGTCCATGCGCACCGGAATGCTGACGACCAAGGCGCGTTTGGGCAGGCTCATGCGTTGCAGCACGCCCTTGTCGATGTCGATGACTTCGGCCACGGCGTCGAGCTGATGGCAAGCCATGCGAAAAGTTGGCGAATTATCGAAGACGGGATTGGGCGTATGGGGATGATCGTGATGATTGGCGGTGCAAGCAACAACAGCGGACATGAAGCCTCCCTTGGCTGGTGAAGAATTGCCGGGGCGTCGGCGCGGAGGATACCTCATTCGTTATCCTAACTTGTCCGCGAAAAAAGGAAAACCGCGCTTGCCGCCTCAATCGAGTTCGTAACGCGAGGCGATCTTCTGCCGGATAACGGCGATCAGGTTGAGCAGCCGGAACTGAATCTTGAAGTAGAAGACAAGGTAGCTCAGCAAGAGGGACGCTCCCAAGAGGGCGCGGAAAACCATGCCGAAGATTTTCCCATTTCCCCTCCCGGCCGGACTGGGGAACAGGCCGGTCAGGCCGAGGACGAGACCGGCTATGATCGGCAGTGCCAGGGTTGCCACGATCCAGCGGACCATGATTTCCATGACTTCGCTCTCCGAACCGCGGTCGTTGAGGTAGGCGGCGAGGGCACGAAAAAACAGCAGGAACAGGATGGAGGCGCCGAGGGAGGCGAACGTCGCCAGCAAGGAAAGACTCGACGCCGCTATCACGATCAAAGGGCTGCCGATCAGAATGAGGAGGGTGCTGAGGGTGAAGAGCAGGATGGCGGCGGCATCCAAGCCGAATGAGATCTGGATGAGCAACCGCGCCCGCGCCCTTTTGGGCACCCAAAAGCAGAACAACGCTCCCGTCAGACCGAGAAGCGTCGTGATGGCTTTCATCGCCGTGGACAAGTGGACGACAACGCTGCCCATAAGACTCCCCTGAGCAAACGCGCCAACGATCATGAACACGCCCACCAGGGCGTAGGAAGCGATGAGGCAGACCAATTTGGCGTACAGAAAACCGAGGCCCATGTTGGTCAGCGTCATGCGCTGGCGCTCCTTCATCTTGCCCTTGGGCCGTCGCGCCGCGCCCTCGTCGAGGACTTCCAGTTCCTCGACCGCTTCCGCATGCCCTTCTTCCACGGCGCCGCGCGGCGGCCGGCGCGGTGATTCGTCCCGTACTCCCGCCGGCGCGGAAAGTGGTGGCGCACAGGGGGCACTCGAACAGTTCGCCGTCGCGCAGTGCGGCCGGCCGCTTGAGACGACCGAAGCAGGCGGGGCAAATCAATCCCGTAGTAGGCATGACAGCATTCCCGTTCAACGACAATTCGTCTGCGCCGATCGGAGCAGGCGCGGTCGTGAGAAGTCTGCTAGACCTCGCCAGTGTACTCGTCCGACGCCGACTTGTCTTGTCGTTCGCCGGAGGATTTGACCATGATCCTCCGCGCCGGAATCCACCAGAGCAGGATGCGGAACTTGGCCGTTCGGCCCGATGAGAGTTAGAGGGATGACGAGTTTATATGGTCTATCCATTGGATGCCGCCGCCTTTTGCAACTCGATCATCAGCGCTTGGCCGTCCACCTTGACCGTGGCCCGGTGGACGTCCGGCCCACTCAGCGGTTGTTCGGACCATTCGACTGTCAACGTCTCGGCGGCGATGTAATCGTGGTGTGCCGCGATGGCTCGCCGCAGCTTCTCTGATTCCGTGCCCAGATAAAGCGTAATACGATCCTCCATCTCCAGATTCGCCTCTCGCCGCAGATTCTGGACATGGCGCACGATGTCGCGGGCGGCACCCTCGTCGGCCATCTCTTCGGTGATGCGCGTATCCAGCGCGAGATGTATCTCGCCATCGACGAGGCCGGCCCAGCCTTCCTCCGCCTTCACGGAGACGACGAGATCGGCCGGTTCCAGCTGAATCGAATCGCCGCCGCAGGTCAACTCGATGGAATCGCCCGCGCGCACCTTCGCGGCCAGATCCTCCGCATCCGCCGCAGAAATCGCCGCCGCCACATCCTTGAGCCGCGCTCCGAATTTTGGACCCAGCGTCTTCATGTTCGGCTTCACTTGGGGTGTCAACAGCGGTCCCCATTCGGGATCGTGCAGCGACACTGCCTTGACATTCAGTTCCTCGCGGAGCTGATCACCGAAGCGCTCGACGGCGGCGCGTTCCTCGCTGTCGGTACCGGCTTGCACTTTCAGCTCCGCCAATGGCTGACGCACCTTGATCTTGACGTTATTGCGCACCGCCAGACCCAGCGACACCAACGACAACAGACAATTCATTTCGTCGGATAGATCCGCATCGACGAGTGATTCATCCACGGTGGGAAAATCGCACAGGTGGACGCTCTCCGGTTGATCGGCCGTGCGCAGATTCTGATACATCGTCTCGCTCAGAAACGGCACAATCGGCGCGAACAATTTCGTCAGCGTCATCAGCGCCATATACAGCGTTTGATAGGCGGCTTGCTTATCGGCGCCGTGTTCGCTCTTCCAAAAGCGGCGACGGCTGCGGCGCACGTACCAATTACTCAGCTTGTCATCGACGAAGCGCTCCGCCTCCAGGCAGAAGGCCATCAGATTGTAATTATCGAACGAGGCACGGGCGGTACGTATCAAACCCTGTAAATCCGAGAGAATCCAGCAATCGATGTCTTGCCGTTGGCTCAACGGCAGCGGCGGCGCGGACGGATCGAAACCATCGAGCCGGGCGTAGTTGCAGAAGAAACCGTAGACGTTCCACAGTTTGAGAATGAATTTGCCGCGCAGTTCCTCGGCGGGTTCGGGTCCGAAATCGAGATTGTTGGCCGGATTGTGCCGGCAATACATCCAACGACATAGATCGGCCCCGAGAGGTGGATAATGACCAACCTTGCCCTTGGGATCTTTCAAATTGTACCCATCGTTCGCCGCTCCCTCGAAGGCTATAGAATTACCGGCCGACTTGTGCATCGGCCGATCCCATTGATCGCGCACCAAGGCATATCCGAGTACGACTTTCATCGACGGACGATTCTCCATCATCGTACTCATGGCCAGGATGGCGTAGAACCAGTTGCGGAACTGGCCGGGAAAACTTTCGGTGATGAAATCGGCGGGGAACCACTTGGCCCACTCGTCACGGTCGCGGTTGTAATACATCGTCGAAAACGGCACGATGCCGGCGTCGAGCCACGGATTGCCGACATCGGAGATACGAGACATCAGGTTTCCCGTCTTCGGATTACGGATCTTCACCAGATCGATCCACGGCCGATGCGGCGAATGTCCCTCGAAGCGATCCCAACCCTCGACGGCGCGCCCCCGCAGTTCTTCGCGCGAACCGATGACCTCGAAATCGCCGGTTTTTTCATCCACCCAGATCGGCAGAGCCAGACCCCAGAAGCGCTTCTTCGAGATCATCCAATCGCCCATGTTCGACAGCCAATCCAATTCGCGGGCCTTGCCGTTGATCGATTCGGGCAAAAACGTCACCTGTTCGACAACGTGTTTGATCTCGTCGCGCCATTTCATGTTGATGAACCATTCATCGACAAGACGAAACAGCAATTCGGTCTTGCAGCGCCAACAGTGCGGATAACTGTGCGGGTATTTTTCAACCGCTAAGAGAACTCCCTTTTGTTGCAAATTATCGAGAATCCAATCGGTCGTCGCCGGATCGACGGCGGATTTGCCTTCCAAGGGACCGAAACCGGGAAGAAAGACGCCGAATTCATCCAGTGGTGCGACCGGCGGCAGACGTTCTTCTTTGCCGAGCTTGAAGTCCTCCTTGCCGCAGCCAGGTGCGATGTGGACGATGCCGGTGCCCTCCGTCTCGCCGACATCTTTCCAAGCGACGACGCGATGAACGTCGCGCGCCGACTTTTCCGCCGTCCATTTCTGTTGTTGGGCGATGCGCCCGTCTCCTCTGGATAGCCGCCGGCGTGCTGCTGCGCCGGCAATTCGTCGAACGGCCCCTCATACTGCCAGCCGATCATGTCCTTGCCCTTGATCTCGCCGGCAATCTCATAACCGCCCTTCGATTTGAAATGCTGCTCCAACGTGCTGAGCTTCGGCACCCCCTCAACCCATTCTTTGCGTTTCCACTGTTCTTCGAGCCGAACCGCGGTGAAGGCTCCCTTGGCCACATAATAGATCTGCTCCTTGTGCCGCACTTTCAGATAGGTCAGCGCGGGATTGACGGCGGCGGCGACGTTGCTGGTCAGCGTCCACGGCGTCGTAGTCCAGATCAGCAGATTCTCTCCCGGCCGGCCGCGCAGCGGCAAACGCACGAACACCGAACGATGCGCGACGAGCCAATAACCATCGGCCATTTCCTGCTGGCTCAGTCCGACCGAGCAGCGCGGACACCACGGCATGGCATCGTACCCGCGATAAATAAGACCGCGATAATGACATTTTTTGAGGAACGCCCAGATAGTGTAATTGTTCTCCTCCGACATGGTAAAATAGCTGCGCCGCTGATCCGGTGGCTTGCGCCAATCTTCTTCGCGGTCCCAGTCCATCCAGAAACCCAGACGGATCGATTGTTCCGTCTGCACGCGGGCAAACTTATCGACGCGCTGTTTGCACTGCTGCACGAAATGATCGATGCTCTTGAACGTATCGCCCGGCACCAGGTTTTCGATGTCGCGCTTCGATTGCAGCTTCAGTTCCTTCTCGACCTCGACTTCGACCCACAATCCCTGACAATCGAAGCCGTTCTGATAGCGTAGCAGCCGGCCGTTCATGGCGTGATAGCGTTGGAAGGCGTCCTTGTAGGTTCGGCCCCAGGCGTGGTGAACGCCCATCGGATTATTGGCCGTGATAGGACCGTCGAGAAACGACCAGCGCGGCCCGTTTTGGTTCTTTTGCCGCAGTTTCTCGAACGCTTCACTGCGCTGCCAAAACTCCAGGATGGCTCGCTCCAGAGCCGGAAAATCCACCTGTTGCGTCTGCACTTTGTCGAACGGCATGACATCTCCTCGCACTACGGACGAATCTCGTTATCTTATCAGTTGACACAGCGGATCGGCAGACGTTCGACGCTCGCCCCGTGCCGCCGAGCCATCTCCTCTCGAGCTTCGCATTGGCGATGATATCCGGGTGTTTTACGATGTGATCGAAGATGCTGTCCAGGTTTTGGCGATCGTGCCGAAATCGGAGACCGAGGCTTGGCTTGCAAAACATGGAGAAAGCGATGAAACGAGTAGCTCTGTCTGAAATAAAAGATGACCTGTCGAAGTACCTCCGTCTGGCGGAGAAGGAGGAAATCATCATCACCAAGCACGGCAAACCCGCGGGCGTTTTAGTAGGGTTTGCTTCGGAGGACGATTGGTTCGACTACAAACTGGAAAACGATCCTCGCTTCCTGCAACGGATTGCACGGGCGCGGCAAAGCCTACAAGCCGGAAAGGGAGTCAAGCTCGAAGATCTACAACATGAGTCAAAAGCACGCTCGCGCCGGACCAGGCGCTGAGACGGCTCGATTCCGTGTTTTCCATCTCGCGGGAGCTTGGGGGAAAGGCGACAGCAACCTATGGCATCTGGTCGGTATTGTAGTCTGCGGCGAGTGGGCCAGCGGCATCGGTAGTGCAATACCCAACCTCCTCATCTATGCGGGGCTGCTCTGCGTGCCGGCTGTGCTATTGGGGTGGCTCGTTCAGGCAACCGCTGTGATCGCGCGAGCAGCTATGCGGAGGTGATAGAGATTCCGCCTTCCCTTCCGACACTTCATACTTCGGGCCGGGTTCGGCTTCCTTCATGATCAACTATCGGGTACGCAACCTTGATGCCATGCTGGCACAGCTCCGCGCGGCGGGGGCGCAGTTAGAAGATCGGATTGAAGAGTATGACTACGGCCGTTTCGGCTGGGCGACCGATCCGGATAGGGAAATCAAAGCCTCCCACTTCAACTACCTGCTTGACGCCGGCTTCACACCTTCTCAAGATAAATAGCGGGAAGACGTAGAATCGTTCCTTCGGTTCCAAGAAGGAAATGCCGCCCGACCCTTTCCCCGATGAGTGTAAATCTCAAGCCGACGCCCAAGCAATGAAGTAGGCCCCCAATGGATCCCCGCGCTGCAACCGCTGACGCCCCTGCCAAAGACCCGCATTTGCCGACCCTGGTGCGAATCGGCGACCTGATTGCGCCCAAGGTGCCGGCCGACACCGCCGCGACGAAGCTGCAAGATGGTGTGCTGACCGATCTGGTCGTCCGGCTGGCCTACACCGTGGCCCGCTTTAGCACCGATTGGGTATGCAAGCAGCTCCACCTGTCTTTGCCCCTCGTGCAAGAGGTTCTCGATCAGGTGTGCCGCGAAGGTCTGGTGGAAGAAACCATGCGGATCAGTGAGACTCGTTCCCACTTCCGCATCGCGGAACGGGGCCGCGTAGACGGCGCCCGCATGATGGAGGTATGCGGCTACGTTGGTCCGGCGCCCGTCAGCCTGGAAAGTTACACGGCCATGTTGCGCTGGCAATTCGCCAACGCCGTGCAAGTGCGGCCGGAACACGTCGTCTCCGCTCTGTCGGGTCTGGTGGTGTCGTCGAAAGTCGTTCAATTGGCCGGCCTGGCCGTTTCCTCCGGACGCAGCCTGTTTGTTTACGGGCCGCCGGGCAACGGTAAAAGCAGCCTCGGCCGGCAGATTTGCGCCGCCATGCCCGACGATTACTGGATCCCTTACGCCATCAGCGTGGGCGACAGTGTGATCCGCTTGTTCGATCCGCACGTTCACCAGCGCGTCGAGGTCGGCGAGCAGGCCGCTGCCGCCATCGATCAACGATGGATTCGCATTAAACGCCCGATGGTCATCGTCGGCGGCGAACTAACGCTCGATCTGCTCGACTTGATCTACATTCCCTCGCAGCGCATTTACGAAGCGCCGCCGCACCTCAAGGCCAATGGCGGCGTGTTCCTGGTCGATGACTTCGGACGCGAGCGCGTGTCGCCCGAACAGTTGCTCAATCGTTTCATCACCCCTATGGAGCATCACGTTGACTATTTCACCCTGCGCACGGGTCAAAAAATCCAGGTGCCGCTGCGCCACGTCCTCATCATCGCCACCAACCTGAGCCTGGAAACGGTCACCGATCCCGCCTTTCTGCGGCGCATGGGCTATCGCGTCTATCTGGGAGCGCCCACGCCGGAACAATACGCCAAGATTTTCCAGAGTTATGCCCAGCGTCAGGGGGCTGCCGCCCCTGCCGAGTTGCTCGAACAGATTCTGGCGCGTTACCGCGCGCAGGACCGCGGAGCTGCGCGCGTGCGAGCCGCGCGACCTGATCGAGCGCGCCCGCGACATCTGCCGCTTTCAAGGTAAGCCTTTGGAATTGACCCCCAAGGTACTCGACCTGGCGTGGGTTGGTTATTTTGGCAATGAGTTGCCAAGAAAGCGGGATAAGAGAGAAGAGGCGAATGAAATCAGCGAAGATAATCGAGCCGAACAACCAACGGAAAAGGAAACATCGTAGCTCGTTCGACGGCATGGCAGTACTCCGGAGGCGACTTCCCTATGAGCGATTGGATCGAGCAAGAGCGGCTTCACCGTGCCGCGGAAGCAGGCGACCCAGCCTTGGTGCGCGAACTTCTCGACCGCGGATATCCGGTCAACGCCTTCGATGAATTGGGCAAGACGCCTCTGCATTATGCGGTTCTTGGCGAACATTTCGCAGTCGTCGATCTTCTCCTTCGCCGCGGAGCGGATATCAACGCGCACGATGAGCGGGTCATCGGCAATACGCCCTTGGCCGAGGCGGTGGACACTTGTTCGCTGCCCATGGCGCGGTTGCTGGTGGAGACAGGAGCGGACCCAATGATCCGAGGCTGGATGCAGTTAAACGCCCTGAATCGGGCCGAGCGGCGCAGCGCCAAGAGCGGACAGGCAGCGTTGGTCAAGCTGTCTTTAATTTGTTGCACGAAGCGGCACAAAAGCGGACGACCCGGAAGTGAGCGGTGGATCAGGCGAAGAGATGGGCGACCGGCACGCGGAAGCCTGGCAAGTGTGGCTCGCCCGATAATTCCTGGAGGGCATTGACCAAGATCGGCTCCTCGCCGGGACGGTAGATCGTCACCGTGCGATCGTGCGGATCGATCACCCACGCCAGGGCAACGCCGGCTTGCATATAGCCATCGATCTTTTCGTCAACTTGTTCTTGCGTATCGCTGGGTGATAGGATTTCGACAATCAGTATGGGCACGCCGTCGATCAAGCTCGTGTCGTCCGATTCGCGCACCGCCAATTCGGCGGAGATGTATACCACGTCGATGCCGACGGTCGTATCCGGATCGCGCCGCAGCCGGCAGCCCGCTTCGCCGCACAAGATAGCGCCACGCGGCTCCGGCTGCTGATCGAGCCAGTTATCGAGAAACTTCGCCACACGGACCATAATGCGACTGTGCCAACGGTTTCGGACGGTCATGGGTTTTTCTCGCAATTCACCACGGATCAACCAGCGCTCCACGCCGTCTTGCGGCAGCGCCAGCAATTCGTCCGTGGTCATCGTGGGGGTTGCGGCAACCACAGTCATGGTCCATCTCCCGAATAAACACTCGTTGACAAGACAGCGCGAATATACTTCAAGAGCGCACATCCGTTCAAGGGGAGTAGGTCGTTAATTCCTTGACGCCCGCGCAATGGCTGTGATAGGTTGAGCAAACCCGTGCGAGATGGCTTTCGACTGCCTCGGAGATGCGGAGGAATCCCCATGCCGATCCACGACTGGACGCGCGTTCGCGCCAATCGCTTTCATGATTTTTACCAAAGCTGGACAGTTGCCATCCGCAATGCCCTCAATGCCGGTCCATTGCCCCTCGGTTACTTTGCTATGGTCGAGCAAAAGACAGGCGGTCCCGAGGCCGATGTCATCGCTCTCGAAATGAAACCTCCCGCCGATTCTTCTCCGCCGGCAGGCGTAGCCATCGCGGTTGCGCCGCCGAAGGCTCGCTTTGTTACACGCTCCGAGGCCGCCAGCTACGCGCGCAAGGCGAATCGAATCACCGTCCGCCATCCCGACGGCGACGTGGTGGCGATCATCGAGATCGTTTCGCCGGGGAATAAAGACAGCCGGCACGCCATCTGTGCCTTCGCTCGCAAGGCGATCGAGTTCCTCCAAGCGGGAGTGCATTTGCTGATCGTGGATCTGTTCCCTCCGGGACCGCGCGATCCGCAGGGAATTCATAAGGTGATTTGGGACCGTCTCCGTGAGGAACCGTTTCAACTCCCGCCGGACAAGCCGTTGACGACGGCGGCTTACGCGGTGGGAATGGAGACGGTCGCTTACATCGAGGCGATGGGGGTGGGCGATCCGTTGCCCGACATGCCCATCTTCCTGACCGGCGACCGCTATGTATACTGCCCGCTGGAGACGACATACCAAACCGCATGGGATCAGTTCCCCGCGCCGCTGAAGGGACCGTTAGAAGGGAATGATTAATATGTTGAGACGCACCCTCGACGATCTCCGTGTCTGGCGCTCCACCACCATTGACGATCGCCAAGCGTGGTATTATCCCTTGTCGCCGCGCTTCCGCGACGCACTGGATGAAACGATCCATCGGCTGCGCCGACAACCGCGGCCGACGACCGCCCTCCACGCGGCCGAGGAGCCGTGCGCCGCCTACGCCGAGGAGTTGCAGCCGGTGCGAACCGCACTCGAAAGGGGGCGCGGCTTCGCCATCGTGCGCGGACCGGCAGGCGAACGCTATTTGCCGGCGGAAATGCAAGTCGGTTACTGGCTCATCGGCCAGATGCTCGGTCGGCCCGTCGAGCAGAACGTGCAGGGCGTTTTGCTCTACGATGTGCGCGACAGCGGCCAGGATGTTCGCTATGGCGCGCGCTTTTCCGTCACCAATGCCGAGAGCAGTTTTCACACCGATAACTCGTTCGGCGCCGCTCTCGTCGATTACGTCGGCTTGCTGTGCATCCACTCGGCCGCGAGCGGTGGATTGAGCCAGGTCGTCAGCGGCTACAGCGTCCATCGAGAATTGCGCGCTCGGCATCCCGATGTGCTGGAAATCCTCGCGCAACCGCTGCACATCGATCGCCGCGGCGGTCTGCGGCCGGGCGAGGAACCGACGGTGCAACATCCCGTTTTGGCGGAGGATCAGCGTGGGCTGACGTATCGCTATCTGCGTTACTGGATCGAGTCCGGCCACGAGAAAATCGGCCAGCCGTTGAACGCCGCCCAACGGAAAGCGCTAGACGCGCTCGACGAAGTGGCCAACGATCCGTCGCTGCGGGTGGAGTTCGCCTTGGAGCCGGGCGATTTGTTTTTCATCAACAACCGTTGGATTCTGCACAACCGCACGGCGTTCGAGGATCACGCCGAGCCGGAGCAGCGCCGGCATCTCGTAAGGTTGTGGCTGTGTCGCCAAGGAGAGCCATGAGTTCGTTGGCTGAAATCATCTACGACATCCTGCGTCGCCGCACGTCGTTGGCGGAGCCGCGCATCACCTATGCCGAGTTGGCCGAGCAGGTACGCGATACCGGCGAGGACTTCGAGTACGTGCACCATCGCAATCGGCAGTTATACGTCGCCTTGGCCGAAGTCGGCGCCGAGTGCCTCCGCTTGCAATTGCCGCCGCTGCCTGCGTTAGTAGTGCGTGCCGACACCGGCCGGCCCGGCGATGCCTATTACGAAGGGAAGTGTACCGGCATCGTCTATCGAGGCGAGCGCATTGCCGGTTGGCGGAAGGATCTAGAGGCGGTCAAAGGCACCACTTATCCGAAACGCTGAAAGCCATGCAAATCATCCTTCCGCTCCTTTTATGCCGGAAGATACAAACTGGAATAATATACTCACGACTCACGTCTCGACACAAACAGCAGCAAACTGCCGTCCTCGGCAATGCCGGCCTGCTGTTCCTCATCGCGGAGACCGTGCCGTCCTTCGGCGGCGCTGAGGCTGTATTGACCAGCGCGCCGTAGTTGCTGCAAACCGGCGTCGAAGGCGGCGCGATCAGCCGGCACGGCGCGCCGCAGTTGCACGAGACTAACGTGATTGTGTCCGCCGTGTTCGCGGTCCAATCGCGCGAATGCTTCCTCGAAATGCGACGCGAAATCCACCGGCGGAGGAGGCGGCTGATGGAGAGCAGTGGCTCCGCGACTACGCTCCGACTCGCGGAGCGACTCGGCCACTGGAGGCGCGGCATGCAAGTCCACGAGAAAAAACAGCAGTGGTTTCTTCTTGCACAGCAGCACGCCGATGCCGTCCGGCAGGACGCGCTCGCTCACCTGCCGGTTCAAGGCAGCGCGGAAATCGCCTTGCAGGTTTTTCGGCAGTTTCCTCACCAGATCCGCCATCGTCACGGCTTGATTGTCCGCCTTCCGCGTCGCATCGAGTACGCTTCGCATCAGAAGCGGCGATGCCAACAAGCGGTCGCGGTCGCCGGCCAAAGCGATGGGGCTGTCCGGCCTCTTCGGCAGAGCGAGAACGGCCTGACTGCGGAAGGGTTCCTTGCCGAGCGCCTGTCTCCGCACTGTCGGCGTCGCTGTCGTATCCGTTTGCTCGAACAGGCGATCCAACGGCAGCGGATAAGCAGCGTCACCGCGCTGCCGTTGTTCGTTCAGCATCCGCACGAGTTTTTCGCTCAGTTCCTCGGCAGGTTTCTTCTTCGGAGGAGGTGGAGGGAAGCGCTGCAAATACAGGTGCGGTTTGCCGCGAACGCTCGCCACGCCGACCGATGCCGGCAAGGCTTTCTCGGCGATACCGCGCTCCAGCGCAGCCTTGAACACTGGACGCAGCGCTTTGTCCACTTTGCCGATCACTTTTGTCAGCGAATGCAGTGGCTTATCGGCGCTGCACAACGGACCGAGCGCGTATTCCAACAAGCGCGAATCGGCGGCGAGACGTTCGCCGTCCTCAGCGAGAGCTATAAGGCTATTACGGTCTTTTTTATTGACGATGATCCACTTGACGGCAAACGGTTTCTTGGTCAGCGCCTTGCCCACCAACTCCGACGCTGCTTGTGGATCGGCCAGGACGATGAGGCGTTCCACTGTCAATGGATATTCACTGCCGGATTGTCGCTGCTGTTCGAGTGTGGTTAGGAGCTTCTGAGCCAATTCGGTGATGACATTGGGTTTCGGCATGTTCGATTTCTCTCGATAACCAAACTAACCACAGAGTCACAGAGAACACAGAGAAAATCCCAGAAGAAGAATTTGAATTATCTTTCTGTGTCTTTCTTTTTGTCTTTTCTCTGTGTTCTCTGTGACTCTGTGGTTAGTTCTTTCATCGCCATTCGGCGAAGCGGCACAGCATCTCCAGGCCGACGCCCTGACTCTTTTCCGGATGAAATTGCGTGGCGAACACATTTTCATGCCAGATGGCCGAGGCGAACGGCGTCGGATAATCCGTCTCGGCCGCCGTCAGAGCTGCATCGCGCGGCACAACATAATAAGAGTGAACGAAATAGACCGACGATTCGGGCGGCAGCGCGGCCAAGGGCGGCGCCGGCTTGCGGACGCGCAGCTGATTCCAACCCATGTGCGGCACCTTGAGACCGGGCACATCCGCGAAACGCACCACGTCGCCGGGAAAATAATCGAGTCCGCGATGCTGTCCGTCCTCATGGCTGGTGGTGAACAAGAGTTGCAGGCCCAGACAGATACCGAAGAACGGTTTGCCGGCTTGCAGATGAGCGAGGATCGGCGCGGCCAAATCGGCCTCGTGCAGCCGAGCGATGGCGTCGCGGAAAGCGCCGACGCCGGGCAGCACGATCTTATCGGCTTCGGCGATGCGGTTGGCCTCGCCGCTGACGATTGCTTCGTGACCGACTTTCTCGAACGCCTTTTGCACGCTGCGCAAATTGGCCATGCCGTAATCGACTATGAGTATCTTTTGCATCGGAATAACCCGTGCGGAGGAATAAGCAGGTATTATATGATTTGCGGCGGCAGTGCAAGCGCACGGTGGAGGTTACTTGGGACGGTCCTTCGTCTTCCGCACTTCGACGGCATAAACGTGCGTCGCCGCGTGCATGTTGGAACGAAACACAATCCATTGCCCATCGGGCGAAAAGAAAACATTCGGTTCCAGCCGGTAATCGTGGCGGGACAAATCGACGAGTTTCTCCGCCTCCAGCTTGCCGTCGCGCGGCGCGAACAAGTAAATCCATTGACCGTTGCCGGGAGCGGCGACGCTGCGCGGTCCGCCGCCGTCGCCGGCAAACAATTTGCCGTCTGGTGAGGCGTTGAAGTGAACCGACCAATGTTCGCGCGCCACGCGGTACTTGATCGTCTCACCGCTGGCCAAAACGCGGCCGGCCAGCCAAAATTCCTTGCCCTTGGGCGTTTGCAGGTCGTACCAGATAATTTTGCCATCAGCGCTGAAAAATTCGTGACCGGCGATCTCCATGTCCATTTTGCGCGCGTGGATTTTGCGTAGTTCGGAGCCGTCGGTGCGGATGGTCCAGATGCGATCGACTTTGTGCCACGGTCCTTCGTGACAAAACATCATCAGCGTCGCATCGGTCGGCGAAAACTGGACGTGATTGAGCCATTCCGTACTGGGGTGAAATGTCTTGATCTTGCCGTCTGGGATGGCGACGGTGTAGAGGCGCATGGGCAGATGAGCCGCCCAGCGGGTTTCCAATCCGCCGGCCCGGCGTTGTGCCGGAGGGGGTGCGCCTCGTTGGCCGCGCTCGACGAAACTGCCGCCGAGCAAGGTTTCATCGGCGTTGACGGCCAAGCCGGAACCGCCGCGCATCTCCGGCGGCAGCTCGACGATGACGCGCGTCTTGCCCGTGTCGAGATGCGTCGCCCGAACGGCGCCATCGAGGATATAAAATACCTGTCTTGTTTTCTTTCCGACGACGGTTCCAGTGGCGCGGCCTTCGACCAACGGTTCGATTTCGCGCGTTTTCCAGTCGAGGACGGCCAAGCCGCGCCGCGTCGAGACGACCAGCTTGTCGCCCTTGGCGGTGAAGCCGTTTTGATGGAAATAAAAACTCGACGCGCCGTCGTCGCCGGAGAGGCGGACGACGCGATGGCCGGTAGCCGGCTCGATCCACTCTCGCGGCACTTGCGGCGGCGCCGTCCATGCCGTCGAGGCGGCCATCACGGCCGCGATCAACACCATCCCGGCGGTGCGCGTCATGGCCACGATGCTGGGTTCGTTGCCTGAAATCGAATCTCTCATGGGTCGCTCGTTCTCACACGGAACATGGAGAGATGTTCCTCAATCAATAGTTGGAAGGAGTTTGGCCATCCTGAATGTTAGCAAGGTATCCCAGGGTTATGCCATTGATGCTCGTACTCAAGGAATGCACGCTGCCATCGCAGAAGACGAAGTTCACCACGTTGGTGTGGAAGCTTCCGAAAATCCAGGTGCCGTTGTTGCTCGGCACTCCTCCCACGCCGGTCGTCTGATAGATGGATTGGGCCAGCGGAAATCGCGCTCCTGCCTGGCGGCCGACTGTCATGTGATCGCTGGCGAAGATGCAAAGGTCGCCATAGGCGGGGTTGCCGAAGTTGTTGGCCGGCACGTGCTTGTCACCGGCCATGAAGGTGTTGCTCAGCCCGTCGGTAATTTGGGCGAATGTCACACAGACGTCCGAGGCGAGAGGGAAGGCGCCCTTCTGGTAGCTGTCATCTCCCAGGCACACGGCGTAATCCGCGACGGTCCCGCCGACAATACCATTGGCGGCGGGCGCCGGGAGGACGGTCCCGCCGCGGCGCGAGGGACAGAGATAGGTCTTTACCGGAGTATTGAGGATCGCCGGCGACACGAGTTGAATAGAAACTTTTGAGAGGGGCTGCGGAAATTGATTGTATAGGTTCTGTTGCTCGATGTACGGGAGCAACTCGACGGCCCACGACGCGTAATTGTAGGTTCCTCTGTGCGTGTCGGCATAGGGGAGGTGGGAGAAGATATCGTGGTAATTGTGCATGGCCAAGCCAATCTGCTTGAGATTGTTCACGCACTGAGTGCGGCTGGCGGCTTCGCGCACTTTCTGCACGGCCGGCAACAGCAGGCCGATAAGGATAGCGATGATGGCGATGACCACCAGCAACTCGATCAGCGTGAAACCGCCAGGAGATCGGAGAGTACGCGAGGAAAGTTTCATGAGTGAGGTTCCTTCGGAGAAAACGCAAGGCCACAAAGATAGTCTTACGCCGAGTAGAAATCGCCTTGCACGATTAGCCGGCGACCAAGAATCCCTCTGCGCGATAGACGAATCGAAATGCAGCTTGTCGAACTTGCCCGCTTGGGCAGACTCCGCTACGAGTCTTCCGCGCTTCGCATTCTGATAAAAGACTAATAGTTGCCGCTCGCTCCGTCTTGGCAAATCAGGCAATCCGCATTGGCACATCGGGCAATGGACGCGGACGGATGGTAACAGAGCGTGGCTCTCAGGGTCGCGACGCGCATACAATGAGGAGAGATTTCTCGTTCCGCGCAGGTATCGTCATGGACAGTCCTTCTCCCCGCCACACCACGCCGGCGATTCCGCTGCGCCGGCGTTGGCGTCTGCTGTTGCCGCTGATGGGGATTGTCGCGGCGACGGCGGCGGTGTGGGGCGCTTACGACTGGTATCGGCGGCGTTCGGCGATTGCGCCGCCCCCTCCCCTTACGTCGCCCTTTCTCAATACGCGGCCGAGCGTCGCTTACGTCGGCTCGCAACGCTGTGGAGAATGCCACGCCGCGGAGGCGGCGACTTACGCCGAACATCCGATGGGACGCTCCATCAGCCCGGCCAGTCGTTGGCTGCCCGATCAGCACAAGGCCGTTCCTTCCTTTGAGACATCCGGTTTGCGCTATGTTGTCGAGCGACGCGGCGACAAAGTATGGCATCGAGAATTTTTGCCGCGCGACGGCGCTCCTGCGGCAGCCGAACTTAGCGCCGAGATCGCCTTCGCCATCGGCTCCGGGCAGCAGGGGCAATCGTTCCTAGTCAACCGCGACGGGCGATTCTTTCAATCGCCGATTAGCTGGTTCGTCAGCAAAAAAGCCTGGAGCCTCTCACCCGGCTTTGCACAACTCAATCGGCACTTCAGCCGCCCCATCACCGAGGCGTGCCTGTTCTGCCACTGCAACGAGGCGCACGGCCAAGCGGACACGATCAACCAATTCGTACCGCCGTCGCCGCGCTTGGAGTCGATCGGTTGCGAGCGCTGCCACGGACCGGGCGAGCTGCACGTCGCCGCTCACGAGGGCGGCGCCGGTCTGGACGGCATGGATCGAACCATTGTCAACCCGCGGCAATTACCTCCGCAACTGCGCGAGGCGGTCTGTGAGCAATGCCATCTCCAGGGCGAAGCGCGCATCGTCCGCGCCGGCGCTTCGCTGTGGTCGTATCGTCCCGGCCTGCCGTTGGACGATTCCCTGTCGGTGTTCGTCCATCCGTCGCGCGGCGCCGGCGGCCACAAGGCCGTCAGCCACGTCGAGCAGATGCACCAGAGCCGTTGTTTCCAGGCCAGCGCCGGACAGATGGGCTGCATCTCCTGCCACGATCCTCACGTGTTGCCGTCCGAGCGCGAGCGGCTGACGTGGTATCGCGGCCGCTGCCTGAATTGCCATCAGGAGAGCAGTTGCCGCCTCAGCTTAGACGAACGCCATCGACGCTCTTCCGTGGACAGCTGCATTGCTTGTCACATGCCGCGCGGCGACAGCGCCAACATCGCGCACTCGTCGATCACCGATCACCGCATCGTTCGCCTCCCCGCAGCCGCCGCCGGCAACGATGCTACCGAGGAACTTACGCTGATTCCCTTCCATTCCGGCCGCACGGACGGCAGCGTCGCCGGCCGGCGCGATCTGGGCTTGGCCCTGGTCGAGATGACCGAGAGCGCTGCCTCCGAAGCAAGCAGCCGTCTACTCGCTCGTCAGGCGCACACCATGCTGAAGCTTGTCGTCGAACGCCAGCCCGACGACGTGGCCGCCCTGGAGGGGTTGGGACGGGCGCTGTGGAAGGACAAACGGCCGCGTCCGGCGCTGGACAGCCTGGACCAAGCTCTACAGCGAGCGCCTCGGCGCGAATTGGCGTTGCAGACCGCCGCCCTGGTGGCTCTGGAAATGAACGAGACGGAACGCAGCCTCGCCTATTGGCGTCGGCTCCTCGACCTCCATCCGCACAACGGGCAGAGTCATGGATATTTCGGGCAGGCACTGGCGCTGCGCGGGCAGTGGGACGCCGCCGTCGATGCTTGCCGGGCGTCGCTGCGCCTCAATCCGTTCGAGCCGCGCACACGGATGTTGCTGATCGATTGTCTGATCCACCAGGGAGAAAAGCAGCGTGCCCGCGACGAATTTGAAATCCTGCTGGCGCTGCGCTCCTCGCCGCCGGAGCAGTTACGGAAATGGTTCAAGGAACTGATGGGCAATGGCGAATGAGCCAAGTTTAGCCGCGACCCGAAGGGGAGCGCGGCAGTAATCCCGCGCTCCCCTTCGGGTCGCGGCTAAACGCCTCACCCTCAAGGCGATGTCTTCCCGGTACGCCGGCGATGTCAGCGTCCTTGTCCCGCCGCTATGCTCGAAATCCTCCGCTTTGTCCACCGCGCCTGTCTTGGTGTTGATCCACTCGGCTCGATACTTGCCCGCCGGCATCGCCAAATCCAGCGTTGCCCGCGTGCCGCCGCGAACATAGATCGCATAGGCCCGCCCCGGCGCCGCAGCGCTCGCGCCGTCGCCTTCGCCTCCGGGGGGTTGCCGGCCAGCGGCGCGGTGATGTGGCCGTCCTTAATCACGCTGTTATCGGGCCGCATCGATACGAAATCGAGTCCGTCCATGAACTCTTTGAGAATTTGCAATTGTTTGCGCAGCGCCGGCCCGCCGCCGCCGGGCGAGGTCGTCACCTTCGCCGTGCCATCGGGATGCTTGCAGGAATAGGAATAATCGAGATTGCTGTACACGCCGCCGCCGGCCAACAGAAAATCCCAGGCTTCCGTGCGATAGGGCAAATCGCTCGTGCCGCGAAACCCCGTCTCGTCGTCGCCGATGATTTTGTCGAGCTTAGCGTTCAGCGCCACGGTGTCCGGCGGCGTTGCATAATGGAAATTGAATATCGACACATGCGGATTCGGTTTATCGATTTTCTTTGAGCCATTGGCGATGTTCTGAGCGATCAAATGCGGCGCCGGCAGATTCTTTTCGGCGTCGCGGAGGACGGCGACGATGCGATCGGTCCATTGCCGCGTCACGCCGCCGAAATAAGGCTCATTGCAGACCTCATAATACAGATTATCGCAGTCTTTCAGTTCAGCGGCGAGCTTGCGGACAAGCGATTCCTGAGCGGCGGTTGACGCCTTGTCTTTGAGCGTGTACACGTCGAGCCGGCCGACCTTGCCGGCGCCCTGCACGTTGTTGACGGCGTTCATCGGATTGACCGCCCATAGTTTGTCGTCGTAGATGGTGCAAAACAGCGATAATTCCACAACGATGCCGCGCTTGCCGGCCTCGGCGATGAAGTCTTTCAGTCGCTTGAAATAGTCGGCGTCCCATTTGCTCAGATCGAATTTGTTGCCGCCATCGCCGGCACCGGGCGTACCGCTGCGCGGCCACGGACAGAGATAACGGCCCGCCGCCGGCGCGAGCGTGTTGTCCACGATGTTGAACGAACCGGGCACCTCACGATAGACGCCGGAGAACGTCCGCGTGAGATTGAACTTGCGCGCCTGCAATTCGTTGAGATAGGGAAGGTAATCGAAATCGCGGTTGAGTACGGCGCCGTAGTGTTCGCCGGAGGTTATCAGCACGGCCGGTTTGCCGCGGAAGAGGAAGTAGTGCGGATTATCGGGATGCAGGGCAAGAGGTTTGTCGGCGGCCGACGCCAAGGATGTCGCTGCCGCAAAGAGCAGGAGAAGGATCGTCGTTTGCGGAAATGTTCGCATAAGCATCTTTTATCTAAAATTGTTGTCGTGGATTCACAGCCGACAGCGCTGGCGCTTCGCTGTACGTCGCTTCCAGATCGACCGGCACGAAGAAAGCGCCGCGCAGAGCGAGCGGCAATACAGGCAACGGTTGCCCCAAGGCAAGATCGGCCGACCATAGATCGAGTTGATTTTTGTCACCGCGATGAACTGGATGATAAGCGGCCGCATACAACGCGGTATCGGAGGACAGCAGCGAACCTTCCGCCCCGCCCAACAGGTCCAGCACGCCACGATGAAGATTGCCGCCCCGGATGGTGATGATGTCCACAATGACGAGACCGATGCCGCGCTGCAAATAAGCGACGCATTTGGCCGCGAACGTCCGCCGCGCTTCCGGGCGGTCTTTGTTGCCGGGGCTGATTAGCTCGATCACCGCGACCAAGCGTTTGCTGTCGCGCATGTCGAACACCTGCACTTCGATGTCATCCGGGAAAACGATGTCCACGGTTTGCGCGGCTGCCGGCGGCGCCCAGGTTTGAACTCCAACGGCGACGCCGCCTGATGAACCATTCACTTCTTCACTGTAGACGAAGGGAGACAGTTCAAACTCCGCGACATCCGCTTCGACGTGTCTGCCGATGTGGATCTGCACTTCGGCGAGATAGCGCGGCGGCAATAAGCCATTCAGCATGTCCGACAGCGCCACCGCCCAGCGGGCATGAAACGATTCCCAATCGTGCAAAGGATAGATGGGCGCGTGAAAGTGATCGAGCAGCGGCATAGCAAGGCTCCTTTCTCTCTCATTATCCCCCGCCGAATCGGCGGGACAAGCCCAGCCGGCAGCCGCCGGGATGGATGCGAGGTGCGGACGCTAAGCTATGCGACCGTGCTTCGTTTGGCAACGAAAGAGCCATGTGCCGCCGAGAGACTTCACGCCGCCGCGGTGCGGGCTTCCTCGACAGCGGAACGCACGCCGACAAACGCCAGGGCGGCGGGATAGTCGAAGGCAAACATCCGGCATTCCTCGAAGCCGGCCAGCACCAGATGTTTCCAGGCGTCGGCGCCATACTCGGTGTGGACCAGACAATCACCCGGATTGGCGGGCGAGCCATGATAGCTCGGCGGCAAACCCTCGCGCGATGCCGTCAGACGATCGACGATGATGGGAATGGTGAAAGCGCACAAGCCGCCCGGCTTGAGTACGCGACGACATTCGGACAAGCCGCGCACCGGCCGCGGTACGTGTTCCAGTGTGTCCGAATGAACGATCAAGTCAAAACTGCGGTCGGCGAACGGCAGAGCCATCATGTCCACCTGCGGATAAGACGCCAAGGTGTGCCCCGCGAGTCGGCCGAGGAAATGCGTCAGATGACAGGCGCCGTTGATTTCCAGGACGCGCAACCGTCCCGCGGCGGGACTGTCAACCCAACTCTGAAACGTGCCGCTGAAACCGACGCTGCGAAGGATGGCGCGGGCCAGGGCCATCGAGCGCAGGTTCGAGCCGCACTTTTTGCAAGCGAACGCCTGCTGTTTGTTGATGTAGTCTACTTCATGCGGCGCGATGCGCCACTCGGCGATCAACTCCGGCCATAGCACCGTTCCCGCCTGAAATTGCGAATAGCCGCAGCAGGTACAGTTCATCCTTGCCCTCCTCAGAGCAATTAAGCTCTGCCGTGCGGAATAACGGGATCGCTTGGGGAGGTGGAGTTTATCTTGGCAGCCGTTTGCAAGCAAGGCGGAATGTTACCGTGCTTGCCGATCACCGCCTGCGCGGGGGGAACAACTCGATTTTCTGAGCGAGGTTCGATTGGTTGCCTCGTCTCAGGATCAAAACTTGCTCGCCTTTGCGCAAAGACGCGAATGTCCCCGCTTGCCGTGGGAGCGACAGGATCTCATAGCGCGTGGCGCCATTGACGAGGAAGCGATGGGCGGCAAAAGCCCCTCGACCTCGATTAGCGCCCGCCAAGGCCGCCCCATAGCGGAAACGGCGGGAGAGAGGGCGAATGACCCTCACCACCACCATGCCGTTGCCGGCGTTGCCCTGCACGCCCATCACAATGCCGCGAACGCCGCGCGAAAGATGCCGCCGCGATCGGCCGTAGCCGCGGTTGTAATAGTTGCTCCGCCAATAGTAGCGACCTGGATAGTAGCTGTGCGCATAGCGGCGGTGGTAGCGATGATAGCCGGAGTAATAGTTCGCCTGGCGCACGTAGCGGCGTTGCACGCGATGAACGGGATAGCGATGAACGGTGCGGACCACTCTCCGTGTCGCCGGCCGGCGCACGATGCGGGCGGCACGGTGGACGGCGTGGCGATGCACCGCCGGCCTGCGATAGTGGATCGTCTTCGTGTGCGATACGTGGCGGGGCGGGTGCGCGGCGGGCCGGTGCGGCGGTTTGCCCGCCGCATGAACATCGGCGGATGACGCCAAAACCGCCAGCAAAACCAGTATGGAACGGAGGGAGCATGACATGAGAGATCTCCTGCCGATGGGGCGGCGCTGTCTTCGCTCGGCGCGGCGAGCGCTCCGCCTACCGCGGAGTGAAGAGGTAGGTTGACCCTATATATTCTAACAGCGGCACGTGCGCGAAGTTCCGCTCCCGCGCGGAAAGAATCAGCACGCGAACGAGACTTTCAGGATATTCCGACGTTAGATAGCTCAAGGACTCCGTCACTCGATCTTTTCAATCCGGGAGAATTTGCCATGCCTACCGTTTCACACCATGTCCTGGCGGGCGTCGTGCTGCTGCCGATCCTGATGGCCGCCGCCATCGATTCGCAAGCCGACGAAAAGAAACCCGCGCCGGATGCCAAGAATGCCCTCAAGGGCAAGGTCGCGGAGGAACTCGTCTCTCTCAAGCTGGAAGTGGACGCTCTGGAGAAGCTCTATCATCTGGAACTGAATGCCCGTCAGCGCTCGGCATTTTTAGCGCTGGCAGAGAAGACCGCCGCAAAGATGCCGGCCGTCCCTCAAATTCAGGCGGGAGCGGAATATCGCCGAGTCCTCAAGGATTTGCACGGCGCTTTACTTGACGAAGAGGAGGACCGTATCCGGGAACTAAGCGCGAAACTGGACGAGTTGCAAGAGAAGGAAACCATCGTCCTCGACGACGAGTTCGAGATGAGCGACGCCGCGTTGCGGACCGCTCCGCAGGCGTTCAAGCTGCTCAGTGCCGCCCAGGTTGTCGCCTATCTTGCCGCTCTCGATGACGAAGTGCCCGATCCGTCCGAGCGCCTTCTGTCGGCACTGGAAGAAGGCGAGGATCTGGCCGGCGAAGAATGGAACGAACTGCGCGACGAGACGGCGGAGGAAGTATCGTGGCTGGTAGCCGGCTTCCACACCGACAACGCGCGGAAGGTGAAGACAACGGCGATAGCGTGGCTGGAGCGCGGCCATCGCCTCAAGGGCGAGCAGCTGAGCAAAGAGTGGCCCGACTCTGGAAAAGTCCGTTCACCAACTGGTCGGCAATGTTAGCTCGCTAGTGGTGATAGAGCATTACCTGGAACGCGAGTTGGCGGAACTGCTTTCCAATCCGCGGACGACGACGGCTCTGCGGACGCGGATTAAGCAGATGAAGGAATGATTTGTCTACGGAAGCGACTTCCGCCAGTCGATCGCCAAACCCGTCAGCCGTCGCGCCACGTCGGGTTTGTCGCCGCTGAGATTCTTCGTTTCTTTCGGATCGGCCGCGAGGTTATACAGTTCGGCTCCGCTCCCGTCGGCGTTCACCAACAGTTTCCAATCGCCGTCCAACACGGCCAAGTTCGGGCTGTGGTCGCCGCGCTGGGTAGGCAAAGGCGAAGGCGTTTCGGCCGTACTCCCAAAACAGCGGCTTCGACCGCCGCGGTGTCTTCCCCTGGAGCGCCGCATTCAGATCCTCTCCGTCCGTCGCATAGCTCTTGGGAAGGTCCGCGCCGCACAGTTTGCACAAGGTCGGGAACAGATCCACAGCCGCGAGTACGGTGGTGTCGTTCGTCGCCCCCGCCGGCACCAACCCCGGACCCCAGGCGATGAACGGCACGCGCACGCCGCCTTCGTACAGGCTCAGCTTGCTCCCCCGCAAACCGACCGTCCGCTTATGGTCGAACGTCGGCAGTGGGCCATTGTCGGAGAGGAACAGCACCAACGTCGGCCGGCCTGTTTTTCGATTGTCAACCGCATCGAGCAGCCGGCCGACTTGCCGATCCATTTCGCTCAATACTTTCCTCAACCGATCCGGATTATCTCCTTTGCCGCTCGCCCGGCCCTCCTTGCCGATTCGTTGGTCTTCGGCCGACGGCACCCACGGCGTATGCGTGTCGTCCAGCCACAAATTCACGAAACACGGTGAATCCGCATGATCCTTCAAAAACTGCACGGCGCGATCCACCATCCAGCCCGTTCGGTCCCAGCGCTTCACTTTGTCATCGGCCGACCAGATCCAATCCTTGGCGGTCAGGTCCGGATGCGGTTGTGGACTTTCCCAGGTGCCGATGCCGAGGTCATAGCCGTAAGCGGCGAACTTCGGCGGATTGGCCACATCGCGGCCGCCGCCAAGATGCCATTTGCCGATGTGAGCCGTCTTATACCCGACCGCTTGCAAAGCCCGCGGCAGAGAGGGAGCGCGCGGATCGAGGAAGTCGGCCTGCCCGCAGGCGCGGTTGCCGGCGCGAGTCTGGAGATAGCTGGTGATCCTCCACCGGCCCGGAAATTGGCCGGTGAGCAGTCCGCAGCGCGACGGCGAACAGATCGGCGAAGCGGTATAGTAGCGCGTGAACCGCGTTCCTTCCTTGGCCATCCGATCGATGCGCGGCGTAGGAATCTTGCCGCCGTAGCAGGACAGGTCGCCTGGCCCCAGGTCATCGGCGAGGACGAGTACGATGTTCGGCCGCTCGGCCGCCGCAGCGGAGAACGGCAGCAACAAGGCTACGGCGAGAGTTGATGCGGAACGGATCATTTCTTGTCTTTCTTTTTGGCTCGCGCATGGATTCGGTCATGGCAAGTCTCATGGGAATCTCTTCGGAATGATACTCGCCGCGAACTGGCCTCGCAATCGTTGGAGCGGTATAACCCATCCATAATGGGTACCATAGGGCTGACACTCCTCTAATCCCTTGTTCGGCGAAGGAGGCGCGGATGCTGGCAGATGCAATCCAGGCGAAGTTTCCCAAAGACATCCGCATGCCCGACGATCTGCGCAAGTTACGCGCCTTCGCCGAAGAGAATGAGAATCCCGTTAGTGGCAGCATCGAATTGGTTGCGGATACAGCGGAGGCGTGGTTCGGCGATGCCGAGGCAGCTTCCCGGTTCGCCGTATTCGCCAACGGGCCGGATGGTTCGTTGGTCGCCCTCTGGCTGTACCGCGAAATGGACTCTTCGCAAGCTCCAATCGTGAACCTCGGCTCGGAAGGCGACGAGAACATCGTGCTGGCGGCGAACGTCCGCGAGTTCCTCAAGCTATTGGGCATCGGGTATAGCGAATTGGGACCGTGTTATGTCAACGGCGAGCCGGACGGTCGAAAAGGGGGTCGGGACTCGATCCCTTTGTTCTCCCGGACAGTTCCTATCGGCGTGGAAGCTGTCTCAGTCAGTTGTTCCCATATAGGGCATTGTAAGCGGCGAGTTCGCCGGCCAGGACCAAGTATTCGCCGATGTTGACACCGGCGAAAACGGCATAGGGTAAATTAGCCTGGATGTTCTGCTGGATGGCTGGCGAGTTGCCGTGGAGAATTTCTTCGATACCATCGATGTACAACGAGATGGCCGCGCTCAACAATGACACCGGCGACGGCGCGGATGACGGTGGACCCTGAGGCCCCTCGATCTTTTGACCTTGAGGACCGGAAAGCACGGCCACCGAATAGCCATCCAAACTGACGGGAGGAGTGTTGAGTTCGTAAATGTCCGCCACTTCGCCGTTACCATTCAAGCTGAGATCCTGATAGCCGGTTCCCAGCGGGTCCGTCACGGTTTCCGCGAGTTCATGGCTTGCCGATACTTGCATTTCTTGGGCTGAACTCCCGTAAATGACTCCATAGAGCAGATATTCGCTCTGGGAATTGCTTATAGTTACCGCGGCGCCATGATAAGAAGCCGACCCACTTTCATCACTCACCACCTGGCCGGGCGCCAGAAAAATCATATAAACTTGATTCAAACTGGGAGGAGGGACGGCGCCCGCATTGATCTCCTGCTGCAAATAGTTTTGAATTTGCGCATTGGTGGGATTTCCAGCCAAGGGAGGGACGCTGATTGCGGACTGCAACGTGCCCGCGCCAATTCCATAGTCAGGCCCAAGCCAGGGCAGGTAATCCCGAACCATGGCCTGCATAAACGCCGTCGTATCCATCGGCTGCGACCCCATCACGATGTCCGTGACCTGCACATGAGGAATGGTCGGCCCGCCGCCATAGGTGATGTTGGTGGGAGTGATTCTGTCCTCCAACACCTCAAGCGTCGGCCGCGCTCGCCGTGAGATATACGCCTTAAGCGATGTGTTTCCTACTCGATTGCGGTACATCCGTCTTACCTCTCCTTGGCGGTTTGTGGTATCGCGTTGAAACATTGAATGATACCTGCCGTGAATTTTCCTTGCAATGGTTGACAGTTCTCTGCCGGCGTGAGAAACTGCATTTCCCTCGTCCACCCTCGTGAAACCTCGCCCGCCTGAACCCGCATCCCGAACCCACCCTCGGAGGCTTCCCATGCGACCCGCCTCGTTCTCGTTTGCCTTCTGCGCGTCCGTAATCGCAATCGTTCTCGCCGCCGTGCTGTCGTGGCTGCCGGCCGCGGAGGACAACTCGGCACCGGGATTGATCGCCACGCTGAAAGGGCACAGCGAGGCCGTGTACGCCGTCGCCTTCACGCCGGACGGCAAGCACGTCGTCACCGGCAGCGGCGATCGCAGCATCAAAGTGTGGGACAGCGCCACCGGCAAGGAAGTCAAGAGTTTCGCTGGGCCTACCGGCCATCAGAATCTTGTGCTAAGCATCTCCCTCAGCCCCGATGGCAGCCTGATCGCTTCGGGCGGCTCCGACAACACGGCGAAATTGTGGGACTTCCCTAGCTCGTCGCCGCTGCGCGCCATCGCCAAGAGCGAGGGGGCGAGTGTCTTGGCCGTCAGTCCCGATGGCACGAAATTGGCTGGCGGCGATAAGGATGGGCATGTGAGAATATGGAACAGCGTCGATGGCAAGGAACTGCTCAAACTCGAGGGACACAGCGGCCCCGTCACCGGCTTGAGCTTCACCGGCAACGGTCAGCTGCTCGTTTCCTGCGGCAAAGACAAGACGCTGCGGTTTTGGAATCCGGCCAACGGCCAGAGTCTCGGCGTCATCGGCGCTCATGCGGCGGAGGTGCGCGGCCTCGCCGTCCATCCGAACAACAATGCGGTGTATAGCATCGCCGCCGGCGGCAATTTGAAGTTCTGGACGCTGCCGCCGGTCGCCTCGAAAGCGCTCGGAACGCCGCACGGCGAGGCGGTGACGGCTCTCGCTCTGTCGAACGATGGCAATTCGCTGGCCTCCGCCAGTGCCGATAAGAGCGTGCGTTTGACGAACGCGGCGAACGGCCAACTGATCCGCGAGTTCAAGGGCGCGGCGGCAAGCGTCGAGTCCGTGGCGCTATCGCCTAACGGAACATTGATCGCGGCAACCACGGCGGACAAGCACTTGCTTGTCTGGCAGACGAAAGAGGGGAAATTGCTCGCCAACGTGGCCAACGCGGCGACGACGGTTGCTTTCAACGCCGCCTCGAACCAACTCCTCAGCGGCCGCGGCGATGGGAAACTGCAACGCTGGGCCATGCCGCCGATGCCGGATATGAAAACTCTTGCAACTTTTGATGCACACGCGGGCGGCGTCGCCAGCGTGGCATTTCACAGCAACGGCACGCAAGCGCTATCCGGCGGCGCGGACAAAACCGTCAAGTTGTGGGATGTGACGAAAGGCCGCGTTGTCAAGACGTTCGGCCCGCTGGCGGAGACGGTGCGCGCCGTCGCTTTCAATCGCGCCGGCACCCAGATCGGGGCGGTTGCCGGAAAGATGGCAATGGTATGGAACATCGCCGACGGCAAGGAAGTGCGGAAACTGGAGCATCCTGCCGAGGTATCGAGTCTGTCGTTCAGCGGCGATGGCACGCGCCTGGCGACCGGCACAGCGGATAAAGAAGTCCGCGTTTGGGAATTGGCCACCGGCCGCGAACTGCAAGCGTTTCTCCACGCCGGAGCCGTCCGTGCCGTCGTGTATCATCCGAGCAATAACGCACTCGTCATTTCCGGCAGCGCCGACAAGACCATCGCGCGGAACACGATGACGCTGACGCGCGTGCTGTCCGCCGGCGCGCCGTTGCGCGCCGTGACCGTCACCGCCAACGGTTCGCACGTCCTGACGGCGGGCGACGATGGCAAGATCAAACTGTGGAACGCCAACAGCGGCGCTAACGACCGCACGCTGGAGAGTGGCGGCAAGGCACTGCATGCGCTGGCTGTATCGAAAAACAACGTGCTGCTCGCCGCCGGCGGCGTCGATCAAATCATTCGTGTTTTCACGTTCAACGATGGCAAACTGCTCGCTGAGATCAAGGCGCCCGGCATCGTCCGTCATCTAGCCTTCACGCCGAACAGCCAAACGCTGGCCGCCGCCTGCACGCCGCCGAGGGCGCGGGCGCATTGCAAACGTGGAATGTCGTCTTCAATGCCGGTAAGCCGACGCCGGCCGAGTTCGGCAAGCCGATGCAGACCTACCACGGCGCCGGCACGGCCGCCGCAGTCGTCTTCGACGGCAAAACCAATACGTTCTATTCCGGCAGTGACGACAAGGCGATCCAGGTGTGGAAGCTCGCCGCCGACACGGCGACGAAGAATTTCCCGCATCCCCAAATCGTCTTGGCATCGGCTTTCAATCCAACCGGCACGCAGTTGGCAACCGGCTGTCACGATGGCCGCGTCCGCCTTTTCGACGTGGCCAAAGGTACGGTGATACGCGAGATCCAGGCGCACGTCGCCATGAATCAGCCGGCTCCGGTGTATTGCCTGGCCTGGAGCGCCGACGGCAAACAACTCATCTCCGGCAGTTACGATCACAGTCTGAAACTGTGGAACGCCGCCGACGGCAAATTGATCCGCGAGTTCAAGGGTTATGAGGAGAAGAAATTCGAGAAAGGCCATCGCGATAGTGTCTTATGTGCGGCCCTGGCGCCGGACGGCAAGACGTTGGCCTCTGGTGATTGGGACCATGCCATCAAAATATGGAACGTCGCCGACGGCAGTGTGCTGCGCGAACTGACGAATCCGCATCTCAAGGCGGGGGCGGGACCGCAGCCGCCTCAGGCGCATCCGGGCGTGGTGTACGCGCTGCGTTACACGCCGGACGGTAAGCGTCTGATTAGCGTCGGCGGCGCGCTGCGCTTGCGAAGTTATTTGGCGATCTGGAATGTCGCCGATGGCAAGATGCTACATGGTGCCGAGCAATCGCTGGGCACATTGTTTTCGCTGGCGGTGTCGGCGGACGGCAAATATCTGGCCGTTGGCGCCGGCGGTTCCAACATCGGCGGAGAAGAAGGCAACAAGAATAATGCATATGTGATGAAACTACCGAGCAAGTAGGAGGAGTGGGCATAGCTTTCACGAAGTTCCGAATGGGAAATGGTCCTGCTCTATCGAAAACCTCGGTTAGCCGCGACCCGAAGGAAAATACGAAACGCGCTCCGATGCGCGTCGCGGCTAACCGAGGTTTACGACAGAGCAAAATGGTCCTTTTTTTGCGATGCTTCGCAGACCATCGCCGCACCTCGACGCTTCTGCGAAGCGTCGCTAAACGAGGACTATATCTTTTGCCATACTGGATTCAGTAATGTATAATGATCCTCTCTAGCTCCCTAAAGAGAGATTTGCTATTAAAAGGAGCCGATATAATGCGTTTGATGTCACTGCTGTTGATTTTCGGCGCCGGCATTGGTCTCATGTTATGGTCGCTCGGCCTGCGATCAGGCCGAGATGCACGCGCCACCGAGACGGACAATCCGCTCCCCCCGCCCGTGCGTTCCGATTCGGACGATCCCAACCCGGCGGTGAATGAAACCGACAAATTCGCATGGGAAGTCTTCGTGAAAATCAACTCGGCCGCCAAGAACGGCACCAACGATGCCATCTGGGAGACGTGGGCGACCGATGAGGACACGTTTCCGGCGCAACCCGACTTGAAGAAGCCTCCGACCTGGCCGGGCAACACATCGAGGAAGAAGGCTCTGCACTCGTCGCATCAACAGATACTCCGTCACAAACTTTTGGCTGGCTCGCCCCATCAGCAATTCCTGCATGAAATAGGGCGGGCGAGGCCGATTCGGCCTCAAATCATAGCAGGAGGAGGAGAGGAAGTCCGGCGCAACAAGCCCGACTTCGACTTCATCATCCGGAACAAACTTTGGTATCTTGAGGGGTTGCAGGCTGCCTTCACTAAGGGCGACCCAATCAGTTTTCCCATCGCCGCAATCGAGATCAAAGCGGTGTGGAAGCCGATCGCCGAAAGCGAGAAGTCAAGCTACCATTGGAACGTCGATAGCAACAATAAGCTCTTCGGCTTGATCGCTCTGCACATCATGACCAAGGATTTGCCTAACTGGGTCTGGGCTACCTGGGAACACGTCGATAACCCGGATCGCTGTAAGATTCTAGGGTGCCATGATTCCTTCGGCCTGACCAGTGCGGGTAAGATCTCGCCGGCGCTCAAGACGCTCTTCAAAAAGGCCGGCATGGGAGCGGAGTGGGAGAATTACCGTCTCGATGGCACGCAGATCGACTTCACGGATTCGACCGGACGACCGATACTCTTGGGTAACTCGATCATCGAAGCCGGATTTGTAGCCACGTCGTCGTGTATCACCTGTCACGCACGGGCGACGTTCGACGCAAGCGGCCAGTCCCTTCCGATATTCCGTCCGGATCACCAGAGCTACAACGGTACGCCGGACCCCAACTGGTACTATACCACGACGAACCCGCCCAAGACCCTCTATCTCCAGGGCGACTTCGTTTGGAGTTTCTTTCTTGCTAGTTCCGCTGGATCGAGTCAATAGACGTAGCACTGCCCCTTGATAAGGCGGCGGCCGAACTTCATCCGCGCCGCAGACGAGAGACGACGGCAGCGATGCGGCGAGCGGCCTCGTCGATGTCCTCTACGGTCAACAGCGGACTGAGACTGAAACGCATCGCCGAGCGCAGCACCTCATCGGGCACGCCCATCGCTTGCAACACGGGTGAGGGCAACAACGAGCCGCTCGAACACGCCGAGCCGGTCGAGCAAGCCACGCCGGCCAAATCGAGATTCATCAGCAGTAGATCCGCCTTCAGCCCCGGAAACGATACGTTGATCGTGTGCGGCATACCGTCGTCGGGACTATTGAGGACAATAGGGGCAGTATTTGTGCGCAAATGATCCAGAAAGCGCTCGCGGAGCCGGCGGACGTGAGTATGGCGATCGTTCATCTCACGGCAAGCGTGTTCGAGAGCGCAGGCCAGACCGACGGCGAGGGCGACCGGCTCGGTGCCGGGTCGGCGGCCGTGTTGCTGATGTCCGCCCCATGTCCGTGGCCGCAGTTGCACGCCGCGCCGCAGCAGTAACGCGCCAATGCCCTTGGGTCCGTGAAATTTGTGCGCGCTGAGCGCCAGCGTATCGACGCCGAGATCGTGGAAGTGGACGGGAATCTTGCCGACGGCCTGCACGGCATCGCAGTGGAAATGCGCGCGGCCCTGGAGGATGTCCGTCACAGCGCGGATTGGCTGAACCGCTCCGGTTTCGTGATTGGCCAGCATGACGGCGATAAGGCGCGTCTCGGGGTGCAAGAGATTCGGCACCGATTCAGTGCGGACGCGGCCGCAGTCCTCGATGGGCAGCACATCGAGAACGAAACCGCTGTCGGCCAAGTGGCGCAACGGCTCGGCGACGGACGGATGCTCCACCGGACTGGCCAGCAAATGAGCGGGAGGATTGCCGCATAGACCGAATAGGGCGAGATTGTTCGCCTCCGTGGCGCCGCTGGTGAAGAGAACTTCGTCGGCGTGGGCGCCGAGATGGATCGCCACGGCTTCGCGGGCATCTTCGAGAGCGCGACGGGCACGGCGACCGACGGAATGCGCGCTGGCGGGATTGCCGAATATCTCGCCCAGATACGGAGCCATCGCCTGCCACACCGCGGGAATCATCGGCGTGGTGGCGTTGTTGTCGAGATAGATGCAGTCCATACGGTGCCACGGCGGAGGAAAACAGCGGCAGGGCAACGAGAGGCGATTCACGCGGAGAATCGCGCCCTGCTCACCGTAAACCTCATTGTAGCTACTGCTTGCTGAATTTGCGGCCCCAAACGAAATAGATGGCCACGATCAGCAGCGTGCCGACGACGCTGAATAGGACCGGCAACGACATGGTGATGAACCTCCTCGGATGTCAAAAGGTGAGCGAACAGTCTGCGCAAGCATAGTTCAAGATTGATCGATCGGCGCGGATCACCCGAAGAGGACGATTATTCCGGTCGCGCGATTTCTATGCTCACGGCAAAGCGCTGTGGACAAATCTCCTGAGCGGGGAGCGTCCGTCCCTGCGTGAAGCACTCAGGGGGCGGACGCTCCCCGCTCCGAACTTAGGGCGAGATGGTGTAGTTCATCCGTTGAAACATCATCGTGCTGCTGTCGGGATTGGTGAGCGTCAACTGCTTGCCGTCGATGACGATTTTCTGCGGATGGATTTTTCGTCCCTCCCACTCTTGATCCAGGGTGAAGGTGACGGCAGGCCCCATGCCCAGCGAATAGAAGCCCTTGTAAACCTTGCCGGCGACCACGAAGATCAATTGGCCATCCTTGTTGAATTGCATCTGCCGGGCGCTGGGGGGAAGAGTTTCGCCCTTAAAAGTCGTCTCCAGGGAAACCCAGTTCGTTCCTTCGATTTTGCCCTTGTTTTCGGAGCAACCGACGGCGACAACGAGCGCCGCGGCCAATGCCAGGCGCCATAGAGAAGTCCGACGCATCAAATACCTCCTTGCGACAATTCCCATCGCCGGACGAACCGGCAATGCGGAGCCGATTCTACCGTAGAGTGCCCATTCTTTGCCAGCCCGCCGCGCCGGCAAGGGCGACCCTTGTTATTTCACAATCGAACCGGCGATATTGGGGCTATCCGGATTGACGTCTAGGGTTCGGGTTTTCGGGATGACGATCAGATCCATGTCCTCCATCGGGATGGCACCGAGAAGCACCTGATCTCCCATGATGAGCGCTCCCGCGAAGCCGACACGGTTCTTGAAGCGCAACTCCACAGGGCCGACGTAGGAAACGAGTTTTTTGCCTCCGTCCGCCAGCGTGACCTCTTTTTGGCCCGATTCCTCCAATCCCAATTGGATCTGCACGTGAGACGGGATGCACAGATGCACGGACCCGGAATCCGCCAGCGCGTCCACCTCAAGAGGCTGCAACTCCGGCCTGCGCGGGTTTTTGAGCAACAATTTCGCGGTCACTAATCCCATCGGCTTGTTGTCTCCGCCGCCGATTCGCGCCGGCTCACGCTCCATGATAATCGATGTCCTTGACATCCAGTGCGTATTTCTGAATGAAATCGCGGCGCGGCTCGACCTTCTCGCCCATCAAAATGCGGAACATTTCATCCGCTTTCAAGGCGTCGTCCAGCTGCACTTTCATCAGCATGCGCTTGGCCGGATCGAGTGTCGTCTCCCACAACTCGTCGGCGCCCATTTCGCCTAAACCCTTGAAGCGCGTGATCGACAGGCCGCGCTCGCCGATGCGGCGAACCTCGACGATCAACTCGCGGAGCGTGACGAGCAAGCGGCGCTGGTCGCCGTTCTCCAGGACGAGGCGCGGCGGCGGTTCGCGGCCGGCGAGACGCGGCGCCGGCAGCAGATCGCTCGGTTTCAGATCGAACCGTCCCAGTTCGCGCACGCCGCGATTGACCTCATGCACTTCATGCAACTCCTGCACATACAGCACTTCGCTATGGCCATTGCCGTTACTGTGGCCGTTCGTCTGACCCGGCGTCTCGTCGCCGATGACCAATTCGTGGCCCAAGCGCTGTTGCTGGCTCTGGCGGTAGGCGTCCACCTCGTCCTGCGTGTAAAACCATTCCTCATGGCTGCCGAGCAAAACGCGATAAATCGGCAGACCGCGCTCGTTGTTGCGAGCCAGGAAATCGCGCAGATTCAGGCCGCGCCGCTCCAGCGTTTGCAGCGCTCCCTCCAAGCGATGAAGCACTTGCAACAGCGCCGATAAGTCCTTGCCTTGCAGCACGCGCAACGGCGTGCCATCTCCCTCGGCCGGCGGCGGCAGCACGCTCAGCCGTGTATCTTTCAAACCGCGCTCCATCAACTCGCCCTGCATCTCCTCGACCGTCTGCACGAAGCGAACGTGCTTTTTCTGCATCACCTTATACAAGGGCGGCCGAGCGACATAAATGTGTCCGTCCGCCACGAGGCGCGGCATCTGACGATAGAAAAACGTCAGCAACAGGGTGCGGATGTGTTGTCCGTCCACGTCCGCATCGGTCATAATTATCACCTTATCGTATCGCAAATTCTTGATATTCTCGTCCTCGCTATTGCCGATGTCGATGCCGATGGCGGAGATGAGACTGCAAATCTCATCGTTTTTCAGCAGATTTTCGATGCGGGCCTTCTCGACGTTGAGCGGCTTGCCGCGCAGCGGCAAAATGGCTTGAAACTTGCGATCGCGGCCAGACTCCGCAGAGCCGCCGGCCGAATCGCCTTCCACCAGAAACAACTCCGAAGCATCGGGATCGCGCTCGGTGCAGTCGAACAGCTTGCCCGGTAGTCCGCCGCCGGAAAGAATACTTTTACGGTCCTTCAACGCCTTTTTGGCCTTGGCCGCCGCCTCGCGCGCCTCTGCCGCCACCATCACTTTCTTGATGATGCGCTGGGCGTCCTTGGGGTTTTCCTCAAGATATTTGCCGAGCTGCTCGTTAACGACGCTGATGACGATGCCCTCGACCTCGGCGTTGAGCAAGCGGATCTTGTTCTGCGATTCAAACTGCGGATCGGGATGCTGGATGCTGACGATGGCCGTCACGCCTTCGCGGAAGTCCTCGCCGATGGGCGAGACGTTCTTGAACAACTCTTCCTTGCCGCCGTAAGCGTTCAACGTCCGCGTCAGCGCCGCCCGGAAGCCGCTCATGTGCGTGCCGCCGACCGGATTGTAACCATTGTTGGCGTAGCAGCGCACGCGCTCCTCATCGCCAGTCGTATACTGTAAGGACACTTCCACTTGCACGTTGTCCACAGTCTTTTCAATGTATATGGGCTTGTGCAGCACTTCCTCGGAGCGGTTCAAATAGGCGACGAACTCGCCGATACCGCCATCGTATTTGAACGTCTCTTCCTTACCGCTGCGCTTGTCGATTAACTGGAAGGTCAGTCCCTTATTGAGAAAAGCCAATTCGCGCAGGCGCACTTCCAGAGTATCATAGTCGAAGCGCGTTTCCTTGAAGATTTCCGGATCGGGTTTGAAGGTGATGAGGGTGCCGGTGCCCTTGGCGGCACCGATGTCCTTGACCTCGGTGGTTGCTTTGCCGCGGGCGTACTCCTGCTTGTAGACGCGGCCATTGCGGCGCACTTCGGCTTCGGTCCATTCGCTCAGCGCCGTCACCGCC
This sequence comes from uncultured Planctomycetota bacterium, assembly GCA_963835245.1. Classification (GTDB taxonomy): domain Bacteria; phylum Planctomycetota; class Planctomycetia; order Gemmatales; family Gemmataceae; genus JAJPHU01. Next base: position 281,283 of record CAWIEZ010000004.1, on the reverse strand, counting down.
TTGGCGCCCATACCGTGCAGACCAAGCGACACCTTATAGGAACCCTTATCGAACTTGGCGCCGGCGCCCACGGTGGTCAACACCACTTCCAATGTTGGACGTTTCGCCTCCGGATGCTCGTCCACGGGAATGCCGCGGCCATCGTCCTTGACGCTGATGCTGCCGTCCTCATTGATTTTCACTTGTATATGATGACAGTGCCCCGCCACAGCCTCATCCACACTGTTATAAATCAACTCATAGACAAGATGATGCAGTCCACCCGATGAGACATCGCCGATGTAAACGCCGGGCCGCTTGCGGATGTGATCGGCGTCGCGCAGAATCTGCACGTTGCCGCCGCCGTAATCCTCCGGCGACCTCCGCCGTCGCCTGTTCGGCGGCGGTCAATTCTCGATCGGCAGTCACGATATTTTCTTCGTTCATGGATGTGTCCTCACAATGCGGTCTTGTCCCGTCGCTGGCGCTTCGGGCTAGTAGGACCGCGTTCATTCCGGAACTCCCGCGCGAAAGCGCAGGTCGGTCAGCGTGGTGCCGGGCAGTTGTCGGCGCAGTTGTTCCAACAAGCGCCGCTTGTGGAAATGAGCCAATTCCTGCAACAACACGGCATTGTCAACCATTACTTCCAACACGCCGCGTCGCAAGGCGGCGGGGCGCGTGTGGGCGGCAAACTCGGCTCCCACGGCTTCGGCCCATGCCTTTTCCAAATGCAGCCGATCCTTGTCGCCGACCCCAGCCGCGCGCCGCGAACAGCCGACTCAATATCTCACCGAGCCGTTCCGGTCCTCGCTCCGGTACATCGCGGCGTATGGCCATATCAACTCCAAAGAACTAACCACAGAGACACAGAGACACAGAGAAGACAAAAATAAAAAATCTCAATGAAAATCGCATTTCTCTCAATTTTTGTCTTCTCTGTGTCTCTGTGTCTCTGTGGTTAGTTCTTTCATGTCAACGGCATGACCAAATACGAGTATTCCGCTCCGCTGCTTGAATAACGCGGGACTGCCGGCGTCGATCAAATCCAACGTCAACTCCGCGTCCGCCGGCAGGATTTTGAGCATGTCCACCAGGTACGTCGGATTGAAGCCGATTTCCAGCGTCTTGCCGTCGTACTCGATGGGCAGCTCGACCTTGGATCGGCCGGCCGTCGCGCCCTGGGCCTTGAGCGTCAGGTTGTCCTTGCTGAAGCGGAAGGTGACGCGCTTGCTGTCCTCATCGGTCATGATGGCCGCCTGCCGCACCGCCGCCTGAAACGCCATCGCTTGCAGCACAATCCGCGTACCCTGCTTCTTCGGCATCACCTGCTTGTAATCGGGAAATCGTCCCTCGACGAGCCGGCTGTAGACGACGGCGCGCTCGGTGCGGAACAAGCACTTCGTTGGGACGCAGACAAATCTTGACCGTCTCCTCGTCGTCTTGCAGATTGCGTTCGAGCAGACTCATGGCCTTGGTCGGCACCACGGGCGCGTGTCCCTTCGTCGTGTGCCCGCCGTGCTCCGTCGCCGTTCCCTGGGCCAAGGCCAGACGCCGGCCATCCGTCGCCACCAGCCGCGCGACGTTGTCTTCCAGTTCCCACAATACGCCGGTCATCGAATAGCGGGCCGTCTCGTCGGCGGTGGCGAACATGGTACGGCGAATCATTTCGCGCAGACTGCCGGACGTGATCTCGTGGAACTTGTCCTCGGCGAAGGTCGGCAGATCGGGAAACTGCGACGGATCCTCGCTGGGCATCTCGAACTCCAGCGACGGACCCTTGACCACACAGGCGCTGGGATCGGCCTCGATGCTCAATTCGCCGTCGCGCGTCTCGCGGAGGATGGCGAGCAGCTTGGCCGCCGGCAGAATCGCTTCGCCGGGTTCCTGGATGGTCAAGCCCTGCACGTCCAGGCGAATGCCCACTTCCATGTCGGTGGCCATGAGCGTGCAGCGGCCGTCGCCGGCGATGGCCTTCAAGTTCTTCAAGATCGGTTTGACGTCGCGAGCCGGGATGGCCGCGCTGGCCAATTGGCACGCCGCCAGCAATCCTTCGCGATGACAGATGGCCTTCATACGTTCCTCCTTGATTTGGAAGCGGTTGCACACGCTTCCATATATCCAATCAATCATTCCTTATCTATCTCCTCAGCAGCAGTATTAAGGTGAATCCATCAATGGATCATAAATCCATCTGTCGCCTCATCATCACCTTGTCATTGTGGCACTTACGCTCTTGTTCCTATTGTGGAAATCCTGTTGCTCCGTTGATGCGCCTCTATCGCCGGCTGTTATCAGAATCGCATCGTTTCCGTGAAGCCGGCGCAGGTGGCGAATACCATCGGCGGACGACCGGCCCTCGTCGAATCGGCAACGGGTTTTCCACCGTGTTGTGTCATGCGAGGTCCGCGTGCAGCTGGCGCACGGCTCCCGATAGGCGGACATCGTGCGCCAGGGCTTTCTCGACTTTGCGGCAGGCGTGCAGAACCGTGCTGTGATCGCGGCCGCCGAAATAGGCGCCGATCTGTTGCAGCGACAACGCGCGTCAGCTGGCGAGCCAGATACATGCCGATCTGCCGAGGCAGCAGCGTTTGCCGCGACCGGCTGCGCTCTTGCAGTTGTCGCGGCTCGACCTGGAAATAGCGGCCGACGCGCTGAGCGATGCGTTCCACGGTCGGCCGATTCACCGACGCCTCGACGCCGAAATGCTCGGCCAGCGTTTGCCACGTCCAGCGGTTGCGGATGAAGCCGCGCCAGACTCGCCAAGCGAGCAACGGCCCCTTCCAGCTGCCGCGCGCTGCCGGCCAAATGCTCGGCCAGCCAAGCAATTGCCTCCGCTCGCACCTTCAACCCGCGACGATGGATGCGGTCTTGCAGAAAGATGCGGCGGCTCTCCGGCGACAACGGCTCCAGTCCGACGACCAATCCGCTGCCCAGCCGGCTCGTCACGCGGACCGGCAGATGACGTCAGCTGCGCCGGTCCCGCCAAGGCGGTGAACACCAATTGCTGGCCGTGCGCCAGACCGCGATCCAGCAGGTAGACAAACGCTTCTTCGCCGCGCGCCGGCAAATGCTGCACATCTTCGACAACCAGCAAATCCGCTTGCCGAGCCGCTTTCAATTCTTCGCGGTTCGCCGTCCGGCCCAAGCAGCGACTCCATAATCTCCCGCCGCCAGCAGCGCCACTTGCAGATCCGGCGAACGCTGGGTAACGTCGGCGAGCAGGGCGGCGACGAGATGGCTCTTGCCGGTGCCGGCGGGTCCGTGGAGGAACAGCGGATTGATCGTCCGCCGTGGTCCGCGTCCGCAGACGCAGTCGGCCACGCCTTCGACGGCCAACCGCGCCGCCTGATTTTCCGCCAGCGGAATCCAGCTTGCGAATGTCTGCATGCTCGCGCAATTTCGCTCGTTGGGAGGGTGGTAATTCCCATTTGCAGCTGACGCTATTTTAGCGAAAATCGCCCCTTTTCACAAGGACAATCGTGGCAAGCGTCTGGCAAGAGAAGTCCTTGCGAAATAAGGAGATGTGTTCGATCGAATGAACCGCTTGCGGCTTAGCGTTGGCACACGCTAAGCCGCAAGCGGTATTTCGTTAGCGGCCCTTACACGAACAAGAACGTGAAGTTGATTCCGAATAGAGCGACGCTCATGAGGTTGACCGTCTCCATCCCGCCCAACACCTCGTCGATGAATGCCAGCAAATGTGAAATCGTAGGTTCTATTCGTGCCCGCGGCAGGAGCGCCCTCAAGGGTGGCCGCGCCGTTTTCGCACCGCCGACGCTCCCGCGACGATGGCGCCGGACAACAACAGAACCAGCGTGGACGGTTCGGGAACCGCGCTGTAGGTAGGTTGGTCGAACGACGTGCCATTCACGCTTCCGCCAGACAGTGTGATTGTTGGCGATGCTCCGGTAATGTCAGCCGTTACAAAGGCGTAGCTCGGCGCATTGGCGAGTTCATTTCCCTTATTATCCAAAATAGAGAAAGTGAATTGATCGGACGATCCCGCGTCGGGGTTCGTGGTCAGATCTAGAAGGAAGCTCAGGCTGCTCCCCGCATTGAATGCTTGTTGGAATTCGTTGAAGCCGCCGGCCCCCGGATTGCCGTCCGTTATAGTGAGCGTGGAACTCAGGTCGCCCGAATAGTCGCTACCGGGGACGGGTGTTGAGGCCGATCCGGCGATGCTGCCGCCGCCGAAAGTCACGTTGCTGATCGTCGCCGTGTTGTTGGCGTCGCCCGCGAAGCTGCCATCGTTGAGTTGGAAGTCGATGATGTAAGGACCGGAGGACGAGGCATTCGCCTGCAAAGCCGAGGTGTCCAGCGTGACGGTGGTGATAAAATCGGCGCGAGCCATCGTGCCGCTCAAGATCAGCAGTGCGGCCGCCAGCCAGCGAAACTGTATTCGTCGAAACATGGGATAACCTCTTCAAGTAGAGTTTGGGAAGCAAAACCAGGCGAGCGGGGCCGCGTCCGCCGTCCTGCTCGCCGTCTCTGGTTACGAATTACCGCTCATCTCGCCTTCGTACTCCTCGGTGCCGAAGTTGATCGCCTGGAGGGTCGGATCAAGGAAGAGCAGGTCAACGGTCATGCTCTGGCCGTGAGCCAATCCGCCCGACGGCGTGCCGATGTCGAGGTATGGATTGCCATTGTACGTTCCATTTCCGTTGGAAAGGGTCGCATTCTTGCTCAGGTTCGTGAGGACGAGCGAGATCCCCGTCAGGAACGTCAGATCGCTGGTATTGGTGATCGTCAACGTCTCGTCAACGTACCGTTTGCCGTTGATGATAACCAAATGGTGGCCGCCGACCGCGACGTTCAGATCGCTGGAAATGTCCGTCGGACCCGACGACGTGATGTCGAAGGCGTTCGACGTGGCGCTCAGATTTGTATTGTTGATCGTGCTGCTGGCCGCCAACGTGTAGCCGTTACCGGCGCTGCTGATGGACAGATTGCCGAACGTCGCCTCCCCGTCGCTGACCGTCTGCGTGGTCATGCCGTTGAGAATGCCGCTGCTCGGATTGGTGCCGATGGCCAGGCTCACCTGGTCCGTGCTGTCGCTGGTTTCGACGTTGCCGTATTGATCCTCCATCAGCACGGTGACAGCGGGAGTGATGGTCGCGCCTGCCGCGGTATTGCTTGGCTGCGTCATGAACACCAGATTCGACGCGCTCGCGGGCGCGATGTTGAAGGCGTTGGACGTGGCGTTGGCCAGACTCGTGTTGGTGGGACTACTGGCCGCAAGCATGTAGCCGTTGCCGGCCTGATTGATGGATAGGTCGCTGAATGTCGCTACGCCGCCGCTGACCGTTTCGGTGAGCGTGCCGTTGAGCGTGCCGCTAGGCGAGTTCGGCCCGATGGCCAGGCTGATGGTGTCGCTATTATCGCCCGTCTCGATGTTGCCAAACTGGTCCTCGATGGTCACCGTGACCGTCGCCATGGTCGCGCCCGCGACGGTGTTGCTCGGTTGTTGAAAAATGACCAGCTGGGGAAGCTGCGTCGCCTGCAACTCGAAAACGGTGCCATCATTATAGGTGCCTCCGTAAAGCGCAGTGCCGTACAGGTTGCCGCTGCTGTTCATGACCAGACTTGCCGGTTCACCACCGTCGATTTTTTCGTCGTCGAAGTAAGCCAGCGTGGTGATCGTGTCGCTGCCCTTAGCCACCTCAAATACCGTGCTTTCATAGGTGAGACCTCCAGGGCCAAAGTAGGGGCCTCCAGAGGACGTTGTGCTGTACAGGTTGCCGCTGCCGTCCATAATCAGACCGCCATTCGGACCAAATCCGTTGTATCCGTCGAAGTCAGTCAGCGTGGTGATCGTGTCGCTGCCCTTAGCCACCTCAAATACCGTTCCGCCATAGATGGCACCTTGTCCAAGGCCAAGGTCAAAGTAGGCGCCTCCAGAGTACGTTGTACCGTACAGGTTGCCGCTGCCGTCCATGACCAGACCGGACTCCGGGTCACTACCGTTGGTGACATTGAAGGAACCTAGCGTGGTGATCGTGTCGCTGCCCTTAGCCAACTCGAATACTGTGCCGCCAGAGGAGGCACCTCCCCTTTCCGTAGTGCCATACAGGTTGCCGCTGCCGTCCATAATCAGACCGCCATTCGGACCAAATCCGTTGTATCCGTCGAAGTCAGCCAGCGTAGTGATCGTGCCGCTGCCCTTAGCTACCTCAAATACCGTGCCATCACCGGTGGGGCGACTGGAGCCATCCCCAGTAGTTGTGCCGTATAGGTTGCCGCTGCCGTCCATGATCAAACCAGACGGGGATTCACCGTTACCGTTGTTGGTGCCGGTGCCATCGAAGGAAGCAAGTGTAGTGATCGTGCCGCTGCCCTTAGCCAACTCGAATACCGAGCCATCACCGTAGGCGCCCCCTCCCGTAATGCCATACAGGTTGCCGCTGCCGTCCATGACCAGACCGCCAGGGTGAACATTGTTGAGGTTGAAGGAAGCCAGCGTGGTGATCGTGTCGCTCCCGTGGGCTATCTCGAACACCGTACCGTAACCGTAGGCACCTCCCGCCAGCGTACTACCGTACAGATTGCCGCTGCTGTCCATGATTACACTACCATTAGGGTGGTCGCCATTGGCTCCGTCAAAGGAAGCCAGCGGGGTAATAGTAGAGCCTGTCGGCGTGATACGGTCCTCAAGCTGCTCCAGGCGCAGGCTGCACCGATCCCTGTCGCTTCGGGACTCTTTGCCAGGAGTGCTTCCGGAGTGAGGACCACCAAAGCAGAGGGAAAAAGGAGTTGGATGCGCGGCGCATGGGACACCTCCACACTGAGGGAAAAGAGAGACTTTCGATTCTGCGAGTAGAAGCGGCGTTTTATCGCATTACCTATGCTACATAGGCAATTACAGAAGTAAAGCATGTTTTTGCAGATTTTGTGGCTGCACCTCCTGGGACGATCCAAGAAGGGGGTGCATATGGCCCGCAGACGGATTCGCCAAGCTGAAATCGTACAGTTCTTCGCCGAGCGGCTGAAAGAAGCAAGGCGATCACGGAACATGACGCAGGCAGAATTGGCTCGGAAAGCTCATCTGCCTTCTTCGTACATTTCGGATTTGGAAAAGGCGAAAACGGCTCCCGGCATCGACCTTGTTGGCCGCCTGGCGAAAGCCCTGGAAACCTCAGTCACCGATCTCCTTCCGGGGGCTGCTCCGCCCGAGACACCGGCGGATCTCCGGGAACAGGCGAAGAGGCTCCTCGACGATTTGCTGCAAACAGCGGATCGGGACATACTGCGGACGGTGAATTCCGTTCTGACGCTCCTCCGCGAACTTTCTACGAAACGTCGATAAGTTCGTTGGTTCGTTTTCTCGTTCCCGTGTTCCGCATGGGAGTATACATCGGGACGCTCTGCTATTTGCTGATCAACCTCGCCGCCGACAATCCCGCTCGCGATCCTGTGTGTACTCACTAGCCGGCACCCCGTCCGCGGTCTGATTGACTACGAAGCAACCGGATCGGCCAAGCGGATCAATCTGGCGCCTTTCGCCGACTAGCATCTTGGGTTCCGTATTGCGTTTAGCCGCGACCCGAAGGGGAGCCGCGCTCTGCAACGCGCTCCCCTTCGGGTCGCGGCTAAACGCAATACGGCTATTCCTCCGCCGGCTCGTCGGGTAGCGGTTCGCCGCGCTGGAGCGTCCTTCTATTTCTCCGAGAGGCTATGGCTGCGCTGGCGGTTGCGGCTCGGCTGTCAGTACGTCTTGCCAGAACGACGGCACGTCTGCCCATGCCGCCGCATAGGTCGTTTCTAGCGGCACCAAGACGTAGACATCCGGCGTCAAAAACAGCGGCATGTCCGGCAGAGCTTGCCCGACGGCGACCGGCTGAACGAATGCCTCCGGCAACGGCCACGGTCCACCGATGTAAGCGGCGAGCGTGAGCCGGCGCTCCGCGGGCAGCGCGAACTCATTGTCCATGAACTCGTCCCAGATGGCCTTGTGAATCCCCTGCGGATCGCGCGGACCCGGCGGAAAAAGATCGACGAACAACAGATGAATGCCGCCGTGCAGCATCTCCTCCACTTTGTCCACTAGTGCCCGCAGACCGTGCCGGTTGTTCTTGTTGCCGGGCGAGACGATCTCGACGATGGCGATGACTTGGTGATTGCTCTTGTGGCGGATCACCACGGATTTGGCCTTGGCAGCGTATAGGTCGATCTCGGTGCGGAGTCGAAATTCGACACGCGGCGGCGACGTGGCCAAGGCGATGCCTCCCGTCGGTTCGCCGCGCGGAGGGGAACCGTTCGACGGTCGTTGCAGCGTAAGGACATCCGGGCCAAGACCTCCGGCGATTTGCTCGGCCAGGGCGTAATATTCGGCCGGCAGTAGTCCGCGGTTCAAGGCGCGCTGGATCTCCGTGATCCAGGTATGGTGGAAATGGTGAAAGATACCCGCATCCACACGAGTCCAGTCATGAATCGGCATGGCATTCTCCTCTCTTCTTACATCAACGTTCGATCCAGATACCCCGCGATCAACTTCCACGCCTCCTCGACATCGTTATCCGCCGGCTTGCCGTAGGTGGGCCAGTTCGCCGGATCGAGAAAACCGTGAGGACATTCGCCGTAAACGCGGATGCTCTCGACGCGCTTGCCGGCGTTCTTCATGGCCTCGCAGAATTGCGCGATGTTCTCCGGCGGCACGCTCTTGTCCTTACCGGCGAGGATGCAGAACACCGAGGCTTTCAACGGCGCCAGCCGCTTGGCATCGGTCGGCAGCGGACTGTAGCACAGCACCAGGGCGCACAGACGCGGATCGCGCAGCGCGGCCTCCAGCGCGTAGCCGCCGCCCATGCCGAATCCGATGGCGCCTATGTCCTTCGCCCTTACGTCGCGGCGCTCGCTCAGATAATCGACCGCCGCCTTGAGATCGTGGAGGGCACGTTCCTTCGGCAGTTCGCCGCTCCAGACGTTCGGCGTCCTTGGCGGTTTGGGCGGTTTGGCCGCCGTACAGATCGACGGCCAGCACGACGTAGCCGTCTTTGGCGAGGCGGAACGCCTGGTCCTTGACGCCGTCCGTCCGGCCCATGCGATCGTGAATCAGCAACACGGCGGGAAACGGTCCCTCGCCGGCTGGACGGCACAAAAAGCCGTGTTTGTTTTTATCGTCGCCGCCATAAGTGATGGATTCCAGGGCGGGAGAGGGTTTCTGGGCCGGCGGCTTCGCCGTCGTCGGCCGAGGCGCGGACGGCGAACAACCCAGCAGCGGAACAAACGCCACAATCGCCAGGGTAACGAGTCGTAACATGGTTTATGTCTTCCTTTCGGGCCGATGTCTTTTTACCTTGCCGTGGCGCGGGACACCAGCCCCTTGCCCTTCGTCGCCGTCCTCTTTATGTCGATAGGAGATGACGGAACCCTTCGTCTTCGTTTTGGAGGACCGACTATCATGCGGAGCAACTGGCTATTGGCATTGGCGCTCATCGGGGCAAACGCCGCCTTGGCCCGCGCGGAAGTGAAGACGCGGACCATTGATTACGAGTACGGCGGTGTGACTTTCAAGGGCCATCTCGCTTGGGATGCCGCCGCCACGGGAAAACGGCCGGGCGTATTGGTCGTGCATGAGTTTTGGGGGCTGGACGACTACGCTCGCAAGCGGGCCGAGCAGTTGGCCGGTCTGGGCTACGTCGCCTTCGCCTGCGACATGTACGGCGAAGGCAAACACTCCGAGCATCCGCGCGAGGCCAGCCAATTCGCCGGCGAAGTCCGCAAGAACGTCAAGGTCTGGCAGGGCCGCGCCCAGGCCGCCCTGAAAGTGCTGGTCAATCACGAGCAGGTGGACGCGAAGAAATTGGCGGCCATCGGCTACTGCTTCGGCGGCTCGACCGCTTTGCAGTTGGCCTACACGGGTGCCGATTTGAAAGCCGTCGTCACCTTCCATGCCGGCTTAGCGATTCCTGACGCCGAGCAGGCCAAGGCGATCAAGGCCAAGCTGTTGATTTGCCACGGCGCCGCCGACAAGTTCATTCCCGAAAAGGACGCCGTGCAATTCCGCGAAGCCTTGGCGAAAGCCAAAGTCGATTATGCGATGGTCTATTTTGCCAACGCCACGCACGGATTTACGGTCAAAAACGTCGATGCCAAGAACATTCCCGGCTTATCCTATAATGCCGAAGCCGATCGTCGTTCTTGGCAGTACATGCGCTTGCTGTTCAAGGAAGCGTTCGACGAGAAGGAGAAATAAAGAGCTAACCACAGAGACACAGAGACACAGAGAAAACAAAATCGAAAGAGAGAAGAAAATATATATCTTCTTTGTTTCCATTTTTGGGTTTTTCTCTGTGTCTCTGTGTCTCTGTGGTTAGCTCTTCTTTTTATCCCTGTTGCAGCACGCGCTTCATCCGCGCGGCGATCTCCTGCAACTTCTCGCGTCCGCCGCCGCTGACCTCCGCCGTCGCCCAGCCGTTGTAGCCGACTTGCGCCAGCGCCTGGAGAACGTCCGGCCAATCTTCATCGCCCTCGCCGATCGCCACCCAGCCTTTACCCTTGCTGTAGCCCTTGAAGTCGAACTTCAACATGCGCTTGCCGAGTTGGCGAATCCAATCGCCGGACTTGACACCATATTTAATCATGTTGCTGCAATCGAAGTAAGCACCGACGTAAGGCGTCTTGAATTGATCGATGTACTCGATGAGCTGTTCCGGCTTGGTGAGGAAATTGTTCCATACGACTTCGATGGCGATTTTGACGTTGAGCTTTTCGGCGGTGGGGATGGCTTTGCGCACCTCGGCGGACGAGCGCTGCCAACACTGTTCGTAAGTGACATCCTTGTTGACGACGCCGGGCACCAACAACGCCGTATCGGCGCCGTACACCTTGGCGTCTTCGAGAGCGCCTTTGAGAGCGGCGAGTCCCTTGGCCCGCACTTTCTCATCAGGGTGCGATAGGGTGTCCTTCCAGTGAACCGAGTCGATGACGCCGTGGATGGCGATGCCGGTTTTGTCGCGCGCCTTGACCGCTTCGTCCTTGTCGATGTTGGCGGGGCTGTTCATCTCGACGCCCTGAAAGCCGAGCGATTTAATCAACTCGAATTTCTGTTCGATGGAGCCGTCAATGCGGATCATGTCGTATTTGACGGCCAATTTGAGTTTGGGTTTTTTCTCCTCGTCGGCCGGAGCGATATTGGCCGCGAGGACCGCTGTCGTCACCGCTGTGGATTGCAGAAACTTTCGCCGATCGATGCGCGTGGTCATGGTGTTCTCCTGGCGAACCGGCAGCGTTAGCTGCCGGGTTGAGCAAACACCCGGCAGCTAACGCTGCCGGTTCGCCATCATGCTAAGATTTCGTGTCGGATGGTCGCTTCGCCTTCGGGACCGATGAGCCGCTGCTGCAAGCCCTGATAAGGGAACGTATGCCTCCACGCATCCAGCCCCATCAGATGCAGGATGGTCGCTTGCAAATCGTGAACGCTCATCTTGCCCTCGGTGATGAAATAGCCGAGTTCATCGGTGCTGCCAAGGGTGATGCCTTTTTTGATGCCGGCGCCGGCCAGCCAGATGGTGAAACAGTGCGGGTGATGATCGCGGCCGAGAAACTTGGAGCCGCCACGCGCTTCGTTCATGGAAGTGCGGCCAAATTCGCCGCCCCAGATCACCAGGGTCTCATCGAGCAAGCCGCGCGCTTTCAGGTCGCTAAGCAGCGCCGCGATGGGCCGATCGACGAGCTTGGCACTTTTTCGGCAGATGCGTGACGATGTCATTGTCCTTGCCGGTGCCGTGGCAATCCCATCCCCAATCGTACAGCTGGACGTAACGGACGCCGCGTTCGATGAGCCGTCGCGCCAGCAAACAGTTGTTGGCGAACGACGCCGCTCCCGGCTGGGCGCCGTACAACTCCTGCATCTTCTTCGGTTCGCGGCCGATGTCCATGACTTCCGGCACCGCCATCTGCATGCGAAAAGCCAATTCGTACTGATTGATGCGTGTGATCGTTTCCGGATCGCCAAAATCTTTTAATTCGCTTTCATTCAATTTGCGAAGAGTATCGAGACTACGGCGGCGCACGTCGCGGTCCATGCCTTTGGGGTTGTTGACGTAGAGAATCGGTTCGCCGCTGGTACGGCACTGCACGCCCTGATAAACCGACGGCAGATAGCCAGTACTCCACAGCGCTTTGCCGCCGGTCGGATCGGTGCCGCCGCTGATAAGCACGACGAAACCCGGTAAATTCTGGCTCTCCGAACCGAGTCCGTACAGCATCCACGATCCCATCGCCGCGCCGCCGTTACGCGGCGAGCCGGTGTAGATAAACAGCTCCGCCGGCGCGTGGTTGAACTGATCGGTCCACATCGATTTGACGAAGGCGACCTCGTCCACCTGCTTGCTGAACAGCGGCAGCACCTCGCTGACCCAGGCGCCGCTTTGTCCTTGCCGCGCGAACTTGTGCGGCGTACCGAGCAATTTCGGATGGCCCTTGATGAAGGCGAAGCGCTGGTTCTTCAGCAGTTCATCGGGGCACGGCTTCATGTGCAACTCGACGAGCTTGGGCTTGTAGTCGAACAAATCTTGCTGCGGCGGAGCGCCGGACATATGCAGGTAGATGATGCTTTTCGCTTTGGCAGGAAATTGCGGCGGATGCGGTGACAACGGATTGTCAGCTACAGCGGCGCGGCCGTCGCGCTGGAGCAACGAGGCCAGGGCGAGGGTGCCGATGCCCGTGTTTTTCAGGAATTGGCGGCGGGTTTGGGCGCGAGCTTGTTCAAGTCGCAGGTCCATGAGGTCGCCTCGCATAGATGTTATACTTGTGATATTAGCCCTTCATCATCACCGCATCCAGGTTCAGCAGCACATTCGCCACCACCGTCCACGCCGCCAACTCCGCCGCGTCCATCCCGGCCGGCAACGGGCCAAGCGGTTCCGTGGCCAGCGCCAGCGCCGCTTTGGCGTCTTTGCGATAATGCTCGTATTCCGTCCGAAATAGCTCTATCACCTGCTGAACCTGCTCTACGCGCGGCGGACGGCACAAGCACAGGCGCAATCCAAAGCGCGCCCGTTCCTCGCTCGTCGTTCCGCCCTCCTTGACGATGCGGCGGGCCAATGCTTGGGCACATTCCACATATACCGGATCGTTCAAGGTGACAAAGGCTTGCAGCGGTGTATTGGTGCGGATGCGGCGCACCGTGCAGGTTTCGCGGCTGGTGGCGTCGAAGGCGGCCATCGACGGATACGGCACCGTGCGCCGCCAAAACGTGTACAGTCCGCGACGATAACGATCTTCGCCTTTGCTCGTCGTCCAAGTGCGTTGGCCGTTGAACGCCGCTTGCCACAATCCCGGCGGCTGCGGCGGATACACCGAAGGACCGTGCATTTTACGGCTCAATAAGCCGCTCAGCGCCAACGCCTGATCGCGGACCATCTCCGCTTCGAGCCGGAAACGCGGACCGCGCGACAGCAGACGATTGCGCGGATCTTTCGCCAGCTTCTCCGGCGTCGCCTTCGATGCTTGCCGATACGTCGCCGATGTCACCAACAATTTCAGAAACGCCTTGGTGTCCCAGCCGAGGCGAACGTATTCCGTGGCCAACCAGTCGAGCAATTCGGGATGGCTGGGCATGTCGCCTTGCGTGCCGAAATCCTCTTCGGTTTCGACGAGTCCGACGCCGAACAGCTGGCCCCAAAAGCGATTGACGGCGACACGCGCCGTCAGCGGATTTTTGACATCGAGCAGCCATTTCGCCACGGCAAGACGATTGGGCGGCATGTCTTTCGGCAGCGAATGGTACGCCGCCGGCACGCCCGGCTCCGACTTTCTCGCCGGGGTTGAGGAAACTGCCTTTAACCATGAGATGCGTTTGCCGTCGTTGCTTGGCCGGCAGTTCGGCCATGATCGGCACGCGCGGCACGGCTGGCCGCGATTTTTCCAGCTTGCCGATTGCACCCAACAGGGCCAGCGATTCGACGGGAATCGGCGTCCGCCGCAGCGCACGGACCGCGGCCAACGGGGGCGCAACCAACTGTTTTTTCAACTCGGCGATACGGCCATCGATGCGGCGATTTTGCTCTTGTTGCTCCGCTGTCGGCGCCGCAATCGTGGGTCGTTCGTCCGGTTGGTCGTTGTCGGCCGTCTGATTGAAGAACGCATAGAAACTATAATAGTCTTTCTGAGTAATCGGATCGTATTTGTGGCTATGACACTTGGCGCAGCCCATCGTCAGGCCCATCCACACTTGCAGCGTCGTGTCCACGCGGTCCTTGACGGCGGCGGAACGAAACTCCTCATCGTCGGTGCCGCCCTCAGTGTTGGTCATGGTGTTGCGATGAAACGCCGTGGCGAGGCGCTGCTCCAGGGTTGCACTAGGCAGCAGATCGCCGGCCAACTGCTCGATGGTGAACTGATCGTAAGGCAGATTGCGGTTAAAAGCGTCGATGACCCAATCGCGCTAGCGCCAAATGTTCGGCCGCAGCGGATCGGAGCCGTAGCCGGCCGAATCGGCGTAGCGCGCCAGATCCAGCCACATCCGCGCCCAGCGTTCGCCGTAAGCCGGATCTTTGAGGAAGCGCTCGACCGCCTTCTCGTAGGCGTCGGGCGAGCGATCACCGATGAACTCCGCGATTTCGCGCGGGCTGGGCGGCAGGCCGCGCAGATCGAAACTGAGGCGGCGCAACAGCGTGTAACGATCCGCCTCCGCTCCCGGCTTCAGCTTCTTCTTCTCCAGCTGGGCCAGCACGAAATGATCGATGCTGTTCCGCGCCCATTGGCGATCCGCAATAGCGGGCAATGACGGCCGCTTCGGTTTGAGAAAAGCCCAATGCTCGGCATACGGCGCTCCTTGTTCGATCCAGCGTTGCAGCTTGGCGATCTGTGCCGCGCTGAGCCGATTGCCGTTCTGCATGGGCGGCATGCGCTCGTCCTCGTCCTCGGTGCTGACGCGCTGGAGGAGCAGACTTTTCCGCGGCGCTCCCGGCACGATGGCGGCGCCGCGCTTGCGGGGAAGAATCGCCGTATCGCGGCGATCCAGACGCAGCTTGGCGGCGCGATGGCCGTCGTCTTGACCGTGGCAGGCGAAGCAATTTTTGGTCAAAATCGGTCGAATATCGCGGTTGTAATCGACGGGGGTTTCGGCAGACAGAGCCGGTGTGGAAAAGGCTAGTAGGCCGGACAGGATCAGGCAAAGGAAAGCAAACGGTTTCATGGAAACCTCACGGCAGCAATCGTAGCGGATCAACGGTGGGCGGGGAGGAGTTTTCACTATACGGCAGGATGCGCGGGAAAACAACTTCGTAGGTCCGGCTTTCGAGCCGGACCTACGACCGCAGGCCGCGCTGGCGCAGAAGCTCCTCCGCCCACGCGCGATCCTCGGCTCGTAACGGCGGCGGCGGTGGCAGGTCGGCGTAGTCCGCTTCATCATCGGCAGCGATCCGATCGTAAGCCGTTCGGAAGCAGGCGCTCAGATCCAACAGAGCCTGATCGGAACCGAGAAGAGGGATCGGCAAGGGAGGCAGAGGGTCGCGGAGACTCCAGGCGTAGGCGAGATGTTGCCATCCGGTCGGCGTGGCCTGGGCGACATAGGCCAAGTAATCAGCCGGTTGAGGCAACGTCACGGTCAGCGGCGGGCGTTGGCCACCGCGCAACAGATCGATCTCAATCCAGTGCAAGCCGCCGTGCAGGGCCGACGCGCGTTTTTCCAAATAGCGCGCCTGTCCCACGGTGCCGGCTGCTTTGTTGGAGGGACTTAACAGTTCGATGCTCGCCACGGCTCGCCGCGGTTGCGTCCGCACGTAGATGACGATGCGCCGCTGTCCGCGCAGCGCCAATTCGTCGGTATCCAATTCCTGCGTCGCGCTGGCAGTCGGCGCGGGCAATACGGCTGTCGATTCCAATTGGGGAGCGGTCGCCGTCTCCGCCACCGTCAAATCCGGTTCCTTGCCGGCCAGGGAAATCAACTCGGCGGGCGTGTCCCAGACGCTGCCTTCCGAAAGATGCCGTTCCAGTCGAGCCACGTACTTCGGCCGCAACTGCGGTTGAAGTCGCGCTTGTGCTTCGCTCAACATCTGCGTGTGCAACTCGTGAAAGAGCGGGTTTTTCTCCAGATAAGGATCCATGCCGGGAAAGGGGGATGGCATCTCTTGACTTCCTCCACGGACAAAAAGATTTTCTCGCCCCGGTCAGTTTATGCAGAGCCATCCAACGAGCGCGACGGAAAGATCCGAAAAATACTTGAAGGGAATCGTCCGCTGTGCGCCTCTAGTAGATAGATCGATCCGTTGGAGAAAGGCGGCGAACGTGCGAACGAACCTGATTTTGCAACATCTGCGCAGCCTCATCCGCCGTCGGCGGCGGCGGCAGCGCGACCGATGGCCAGCTTCTGGAACGCTTCATCCAAGAGCGCGATGAGACAGCGTTCGAGGTGTTGGTCTGGCGTCACGGCCCGATGGTGTTGGAAGTGGGCCGGCGCGTGCTGGGCAACGCCCACGACGCCGAGGATGTGTTGCAAGCGACGTTCCTCACGCTGGTCCGCAAGGCCGGCTCCATTGGCAAGCGCGAATCGCTGAGTAGCTGGCTCTACAAAGTCGCTTATCGCATCGCTCTGCGCTGCCGGGCGCGGACGGCGAAGACGAAAACGGATGACCAGCTCGTCGAGGACGTGCCGGCTCCTGAGGCGGCCGAGGATGCGGATTGGCGCGAATTGCGGCCGTTGCTCGATGACGCCATTGGACGCTTGCCGGAGAAGTATCGCACGGCCATCGTGTTGTGCGATTTGCAAGGCAAAAGTCATCGAGAGGCAGCCGAGCAACTCGGCTGCGCCGTCGGCACGATTTCGACGCGCGTGACGCGTGCCCGGCAATTGTTGCGGAAGCGGCTGGCCCATCGCGGCTTGGCTCTGTCCCTCGGCGTGTTGAGCGCCGTACTGGCGCAGCGGACGGCGACGGCGATGCCGGCACCGTTGACGGCAGCCACCGTCCGCGCCGCTGCGGGAATGCTGAGCGAAGGCGGAACGGCGGGAATGGTTTCGGCGAGCATCGCCGAGCTAATCGAAGGAGCAAATCGAGCCATGTCGATGTATCGATTCAAATTGGCGGCGTTTTTGGCATTGGCCGCCGGAGCCGTGGCGGTGGGTGCGGGTGTCACGGCCCGACGAGAGTTGTCCGCTCCGCCAGCGGAACCACCCCAGGCGGCAGCGAAAGCGCCGGAGGAAAAGTCTAAAATGGATGCCATGATGGTGCGCGGCCGCGTCCTCGATCCCGACGGCAAGCCGGTCAAAGGCGCTCGCCTGTACTGGCCGCACCTCCGAACGGCGCAGCCGCGCTCCGAGGACGACATCGAATATCCTCAGCGGGCCAAGACGGATGCCGAAGGTCGCTTTCACTTCGCCTTGCCGCGCACCGACATTCTTGCCGGGAGAAAAATGTCGTTGATCGCCGCGGCCGACGGCTACGGCGCGGATTGGATGGAACTGTCTCCCGATAATTCGTCCGCCGAGTTAACGCTGCGGCTGGTCAAAGATCTGCCGATTGAGGGCCGCATTATCAGCACGGAAGGTAAACCGTTGGCGGGCATCCGCGTGGGCATCACCATGCTGGCGACGACGCCGCAAGGCAAGCTCGATCCCTTCCTCACTGCCTGGAAGCGCGAATCGGGGATCGCCATTCAGCAAACGCCGAAACGCCTGTATTTGCCGATGAACAAGGGTCTCTCGACGGTGACGACGGACAAAGACGGCCGCTTTCGCCTTGGCGGCGTCGGCGTCGAGCGCGTCGCCCTACTCCAGATGCGCGGCCGCGGCCTCTCGCAGGGATCGCTGCTCGTCATCGGCCGAGACGGCTTCGATCCGGCGGAGATCAACAAGGCCGTGATGGGCCGAACTCCGCCTGAGGAACGCCCGCTGGGCCAGCCGCCGCTGTTGTATGGCCCGAAACTTACCTACGTGGCGCCGGCCAGTCGCCGCATCGAAGGCCGCGTCCGCGAAGCCGGCAGCGGCAAGCCGGTCGCGGGTTACACGATCTATTGTAGTGCCGGCTACAACAACAGTAGTTCGGCCGTCAGCGACAAAGACGGCCGCTACCAGCTCGACGGTCTGCCCAAAATGAATCAATATGTGCCGTTTGCCGAGCCGCCGGCGAACAGTTCGTGGCTGCGGGCCGGAGCGCGCGTGGAAGACAAAGAAGGATTGCAGCCGATTCAGGTCGATTTCACCGTGGCGCGCGGCATCCTCGTCAGCGGGCGCGTCCTCGACCGTGTCACCGGCAAGGGCGTCAAGAGCGGTATCCGCTTTATGCCGTTGCCGGGCAACAAGTTCGCTGACAAGCCGGGATACGACTCCTACAAATACGAGAGCTTGATGAACGATGTCGGCGCCGATGGCCGATTCCAATTAGCGGTCATACCCGGTCCCGGTGTGCTGATGGTTCAGGCGAGGGCCGATGAGACGGCCAACGGCGGTCAGGAGTTGAATCCCTACAAGCAAGCGGAGTTCGATGCCAAGGACCGCAAATATGTCAAGATCACCGGACCCGAATTTCTGACCATCCAGAACGCCGTCAAGGTACTCGACCTCGCCGCGGACGCCGGCAAGGCGAAATGCGATCTATTCGTGGAGCGCGGCCATACGCGGACCATCAAAATCGAGGATGCCGACGGCAAACCGCTGACGGGAACCACCGTCGCCGGCGTGACGGCATCATGGCCAATCACGTTCCCCATCAAGGATGCGACCTGCACCATCTTCGCGCTGGACCCGAAAAAACCGCGCCGTGTTCTCTTCTTCCATGCCGAGCGCAACCTGGCCGGATCGCTAACGCTGCGCGGCGATGAGAAGGAGACGCCGGTTATTCGTCTGGGACGAGCGGGGACCGCGATCGGCCGCATTGCTGGACCGCGATGGCCAACCGATCACCGGAGCGAACATCGATTTGTCCTCGCCCGATGGAAGCGCCAGCGAACTGTATCGGCAGGCGCGCCAGAGCCAGCAAGCGATTCGCACCGATAAGGACGGCCGCTTCCGCGTCGAGGGAATTGTGCCGGAGGTGAAATTCACGTTGGGCATCACGCAAGGCCGCACATTTTTCGTCGGCGAGCCGCGCATCGGCGTGAGGCAGGTCAAGCCCGGCGAGACGCTCGATCTCGGCGACGTGCGCGTCAAACCGGATCGGTAGGTTGGCCGGGTGTGGCGAACCGGCAGCGTAAGCTGCCGGGTTAGGGCAGCCACCCGGCAGCTAACGCAGCCACCCGGCAGCTAACGCAGCCGGTTCGCCGGTGAAACGGCAAACAGCGACGGTGAAATTTCTTTGCCGTAAGGGCGGCGAGCGGCAACTATAAGAAGGTGACAATCCCTTCCGCCCCAGGAGCCGCAGCTATGAGCCGTTCCACCCTGGCCGCCGGCGTCCGCCATCTTCGCGGCGTCCTCGCCGCGCAGGGGCGCCGCGATGACAGCGACGAACAATTGCTGCACGCCTTCGCCGCTTGTCACGATGACAGCGCCTTCGCTGCTCTCGTCCATCGACACGGGCCGATGGTGTTGCACGTCTGCCGCCGCGTGCTGGGCCACGAGCAAGACGCCGAAGACGCTTTTCAAGCCACGTTTCTCGTGCTGGCCCGCAAAGCCGCCGGTCTGCGCAACAAGACCGCGTTGGCCGGATTCTTGCATGGAACCGCTTATCGCATCGCCCTGAATGCCAAACGATCCGCCGCTCGGCGGCGCAAATACGAAAGCCGGATGCCGGCACCTTCGCCCATCCAGCCTTCGGATGAACTGCCGTGGCGCGAAGTGCGGGCGCTGCTCGATGAGGAGATCGCCCGTCTGCCGGAGAAATATCGGAGTGTTTTTGTCCTCTGTTGTCTGGAGAATCTGAGTCAGGCGGAAGCGGGGCGGCGTTTGGGGATGAAAGAGCGCACCGTGTCGAACCGGCTGGCGGAAGCGCGGAAACGACTGGCAGAGCGGTTGGCGCGGCGCGGCGTGGAGTTGACGGCGGTGCTGGCGGCGGCCACAGTGGCGACGCAATCGGTTTCGGCATTGCCGCCGGCGCTCTCGTCTCTACGGTCGAGGCGGCGTTGGCAACGGCGACGGGCAACGGGGTGGGGGGAATGGTCTCGGTCGCTGTCGTCGATTTGATGGAGGGCGCGATGGCGGCGGCGATGCTGAGCAAGGCCAAGATCGCCGTGTTGTTGCTGACGGCAAGTATTCTTGCCGGTGCGGGCGTGTGGGCGTATCGCGGTTCGGCTATGAACGCTGTCCTCCCCTCGACGCCGTCCGCGGAGCCGCCCGCCGCCAAAGCGGAAAATAAGCCACAAATACCACCCGCTAAGAATGAATTGACAAAGAGGGTGGAGATCCGGGGGCGCGTTCTCGGCATCGATGGCAAACCCAAGGCCGGCGCGAAGCTCTTGTTGCTCGACAGGAAAGGCCGCGTCAAACAACTCGGCGTCTCGGCGGCGGACGGCCGATTCGCTGTCGCCGTGGCCAAAGAGACAACGAAAGATTGGGGTCATTGGCTCATCGCCCAAGCCGAAGAGACCGGCTTTGATTTCCTCGATCTGTACCAGCTGAAGCACAAAAAGCCGGTCGAGTTGCGTCTGGTGAAAGATAACCCGATTCGCGGCCGCATCCTCAACACCGAGGGCAAACCGATCCGCGGCGTGCGCGTGACCCCGGAGGAAATCGCGGTTTACGGCAATAACTCGCTGGAGACTTTCCGTGCCGCCTGGATGCGGCTGTGGGCGGGCGGATCAGGCGACGGCTCGGTGAAGCGAATCTACGCCGACATGGGCGCGCTGTTTGCCACCGTCACGGACGCCGATGGCCGCTTTGTCGTTCGCGGCATGGGAGCCGAGCGGACCATGCGTCTCCGTCTCCGTGGGGCCGGAATCGCGGATACGTCGGTGCAGGTGGCCAATCGCGCCGGCCTCGATCCCAAACCGTTCAATCAGGCGGTCCTCGACCATCTCCCCAAAGGGCACAAACACATGAATTGGCGGTGGTCGCTCTTGTCCGGTCCCGATGTCGCCGTCTTCGCCGATGCTGAAAAGGTCATTCGCGGCGTCGTCACGGACGCCGACACCAGCAAGGGCCAGCCGGGCGTCGTGGTGCGGCTCATTCGGGATAGCGACGAGGTGGTGCAATATCCCCCGGAAGCGAAAACCGATGCGCAGGGCCGCTACGAGATCCACGGCGTCCGCAAGACCAAGAAGTATCTGGTCGCCATCGCCGCTAATTCGGATACGGGATATATGCTCAGCCAAGTCTGGGCCGAGGACACGATCGGACATCAAGCCGTTCGCGCGGACATCAAGATCAAGAAAGGCGTGATCGTCACCGGCCACGTCATCGATGGAGCGACCGGCAAGGCCATCCCCGGCTATGTCATGGCTGCGGTTCTCAAAGGCAATCCCTTTGGTAAGGATTATCCTTCCTTCAGTGAAGTGGGCATGATGCCCGGTGAGTCTTCCGACCGCACGGACGCCGATCGCGCCTTCCGGGTGGTCGTCATTCCCGGCCCGATGTTGCTCATGGGCAAAACCGAAGGCATGTCCCCAATCGCTTACAAGGGCACCGGGACCGATCCGAAATATCCGCAATATTTTCAAAACGGCGGCTACCTGGGTTACAATTCCATGTGGCCGCTTCAAGGACAATGGAACAAGGTACTCCGGATCAAACCGGGCGTCGCCGTGGTCAAACAGGACATCGTTCTGGAGCGCGCCCACGTCGTTGCGGAGGTGCGCGTTCAGGATGCCGAGGGTCGGCCGCTCGCCGAAGCGTGGGCGACGGCGAGCGATCGCAAATCTTCTCGATGGGAAAATCCGGTCTGGATTCAGTATGGCCGGCTCGATGAGCGCGGTTCCTGCCTGGTCCACGGCGAGACAAACGGTAAACCGCAGTCCTTGATCTTCTACGCGCCCGATAAAAAACTCGCCGGCACCTGGACGCTGAAGGAAAATCAGAAAAAGCCGATGATCGTCCAATTGGGACCGACGGGGGCGATCATGGGCCGGCTGCTCGACGCGGACGGCAAACCGCTGGCGGCGGTGGTGGTCGATGTACGTTACCGTGATCCCAACGTCGATTACATTCACGAAGATAGCCACGAGGGCAAGGAATTCGTAACGGATGCCCACGGCGCCTTCGCGCTGGAAGACGTGATACCGGAATGGAAGTTCGAGTTCACGTTCCGTCGCGGCAAGCACCGCTTCGAGCGGGCGGCGAAAGCCGCCGATCCGACGATGCAGGTCAAGCCCGGCGAGCGCCGCGACGTGGGCGCGATCAAGCTGAAACTGCTTGCCGAAAAGACGGAAGAATGAGGGAAGCGGTGGTTGTTTAGCCGCGACCCGAAGGTGAGCGCGGGATTGCTGACGCGCTCCCCTTCGGGTCGCGGCTAAACAATGAGCGGCGAAATTTTGTTCTCGAAAGCACGTCGGCCGGGAACTATAAGAAGGAGACAACACGTTCCGAACTCGGAGTCGCCATCATGGGTCGTTCCACTCTGGCCGCCGGTATTCGTCAGCTTCGCGGCAAACTGGCCGCGCAGCAGCGCAACGAGGACAGCGATGAGCAATTGCTGCACGCCTTCGCCGCCTGCCGCGATGACAGTGCCTTCGCCGTCCTCGTTCGCCGTCATGGTCCGATGGTGCTGCACGTCTGCCGCCGCGTTCTGGGGCATCATCAGGATGCCGAAGACGCTTTCCAGGCCACGTTTCTCGTCCTCGCCCGAAACGCCGCTGCGCTGCGGAAGAAATCCGCACTGGCCGGTTTCTTGCATGGGACGGCGTATCGCACCGCCCTGAAAACCAAACAATCCGCCGCTCGACGACGCAAACACGAAAGCCAGACGCCGAGCCGTCCGCCGGTCGATCCCGCGGACGAACTATCGTGGCGCGAAGTGCGGACGTTGCTCGATGAGGAGATCGCGCGTCTGCCGGAGATTTATCGGAGCGTTTTTATCCTCTGCTACTTGGAGAACCTGAGCCGGGCGGAGGCGGGGCAGCGTTTGGGATTGAAAGAATGCACGGTGTTGAGCCGGCTGGCCGAAGCGCGCAAGCGGTTGGGGAGGCGGTTGGCGAAGCGCGGCGTGGAGTTGACGGTGGTACTGGCCGCGGCCGCACTGGCGGTGCCACCCGTGTCGGCGGTGCCGGCCGCGCTGGCGGCAACCACGATCGAGGCGGCGATGGGGAAAGGATTGTCGGGCGTGGTTTCGATGTCTGTCGCCGAGTTGGTCGAGAGCGCGACGACGGCGATGATGCTGAGCAAGGCGAAGATGGCCACGCTGGTACTGCTGACCCTAAGTTTGCTGGCCGGCGCGAGCATGTGGGCGTATCAGGGTTTGGCGGCGAACATCCTCATGCCATCGACTCAGCCCGCGGAGCCGCCCGCCGCCAAGGCGGACGATAAACCGAAGGCTGTTCCGCCGAAACGGGAAACGGCGAAGACCGTACAAATCCAAGGACGTGTTCTCGATCCGGACGGCAAACCGAAAGCCGGGGCGAAACTCCTGTTGCTCGGCGCGGACAAGAAGATCGTCGAACTCGGCGTCACGACAGCGGATGGCCGGTTCTCCGTCTTGGTGCCGAAAAAGACGAGAGATTACTACGTCATCGCCCAGGCCGAGGGAACCGGCATCGATGTTCTTGAGAGAGGCGACATGAAGTCGGGAGAGTCTGTTGAACTGCGTCTCGTGAAAGATCAGCCGATTCGCGGCCGGGTCGTCAACACCGAGGGCAAACCCGTTGCCGGCATCCGCGTGACCGCCGACGCTCTCAATATCTATCCGAACCATTCGCTCGACATGTTCCTAGGCCACTGGAAGAATCAGCAAGTCCAAGAAATCCCGCTGGGCGGGTGGGGTATCCGTGACGAGGCAGCGGGTGCGCTGTTCGCCGCGACGACCGACGCCGAAGGGCGATTCGTCCTGCGCGGGATTGGCGCGGAGCGCTTCGTTTCGCTTGGTTTGCGGAAGGCGGGCCTCGCCAATGTCGAGCTACGGATTGCGACCCGTCCCGGCTTCGACCCCAAGCCATACAACCAGGCGGTCCTCGACAATTCGCCCAAGAGATTTGTGAACGAAGTCGGCAAAGAATGGCAGCTGCACGGCCCGGACGTAATCGTCGTCGCCGAGCCGGAAAAGATCATTCGCGGCGTCGTCAAGGAAGCCGACACCGGCAAGGGCCGGGCGAATGTTCTGGTTGGTCTGTTCGGCGCTCGAAGTGGACGGACTTCAGGCGCGAACGGACGCGGCGGGCCGCTACGAGATCCGCGGCGCGCGAAAGACGAAGTCTTACTTGCTCAAAGTGCCGAGCGATCCCGCGACCGGCTACATGGGCTGCCGCATCCAGGCCGACGACACGGCCGGCTATCAACCCATCACCGCCGACATTACGGTGAGGAAAGGCGTGATTCTCACCGGCAAGATGATCGACCAAGCGACGGGCCGGCCCGTTGACGGCGGCGTCCGAGCCGCTGCGCTGTCGGACAATCCGTTTGCCAAGCGGCACCCGGAAAGCGTGGATGCGATCCGCTATCCTGTTGGTACAGATGCCAACGGCGTCTTCCGAGTTGTCACCCTTCCTGGGCCCGTGCTGCTGATCGCCGGTCTAAGCGTATACGAGGACCGCATCAAGTACAAACCTTCCCTACCAGAGCCGAAATATCGTCATTATTTCCGAAAGGAGCCGGACTACCTCGCTTACTACGTTCCCGGCGGCGGCTTTTCGCCCATTATGGGGATCTTCTTCAAAGTGCTGGATCTCAAGCCGGACGCCAAGATCGTCAAGCAAAACATTATCCTCGAGCGCGTGCCGGCTGTGACCGTCCACATCCACGATGCCGACGGCAAACCTCTCGAGAGCGTTTACGTCACAGGCATTACCCCCCAAGAACGCGACTGGAGCCGCTGTGAGGAGAACACCTGCTTCGCCTACGGGATTCAGCGTGGCAAGCCGCGGTTGATGCTCTTCTATCATCCGAAGCGTAAGCTCGCCGCAACGATTACTCTGAAGGGCGACGAGAAGCAGCCGGTCGTTGTGAAGCTGACAGCGCCGGCGGGAACGGTCAAGGGCCGTCTGCTCGATGCCGACGGCAAAGCTCTCGCCGGAGTCCGCGTCGATCCACGCTACCATCATCGCGGCGCTGATGCCATGCACCGTCGCATCTACGATGACAGGCAAATCGTGACGGACGCGCAGGGGATGTTCATGATCGAGGAGGTGATTCCCGGCTTTAAGTTCGAGTTGTCGTTCCGCCGTGGCAAGCGGCGCTTCGAGCGCGAGACGAAATCCGCGGAAGCGATGATCCAGGTCAAGCCCGGCGAGTGCCGCGACTTGGGCGCGATCAAACTTATACTACCCGGCAGCTAACGCTGCCGGTTCGCAAGAGCCAGGCGAACCGGCAGCGTTAGCTGCCGGGTACTGGCCAATGCGGCGGCGAAATTTCTTTGCCGGAATGGCGGCGGGCGGGGAGTATAAGAAGGAGACAACTTTTCCGAACTCGGAGTCGCAGCCATGAGCCGTTCCGATGTGCTAACAAGCGTCCGTCATCTTCGCGGTCTGCTGGCCGCTCAGCGCAGCCAAGACGACAGCGACGAACAATTGCTGCATGCCTTCGCCGAACGCCGCGACGACCTCGCCTTCACCACGTTGGTTCGTCGGCATGGGCCGATGGTGCTGGGCGTGTGCCGCCGCGTGCTGGGCCACGAACAGGACGCCGAAGACGTTTTTCAGGCCACGTTTGTCGTGTTGGCGCGCCGTGCCGCGACTCTGCGCGACAAGACTACTCTGGCGGGTTTTCTGTACGGCACCGCCCACCACTTGGCGTGCAAGGCCAAACGAGCCGCCGGCCGCCGTCGTCAGCACGAAGGCCGCGCGCCGTCCGGCTGTCTGACGATCCCTCGACCGCATTACTGTGGCGCGAGGTGCGGACGCTGCTCGATGAGGAGATCGCGCGCTTATCGGAAAGTTGTCGAAGCGTTTTTGTCCTTTGTGTGCTGGAGAATCTGAGCCAGGCGGAAGCGGGGCGGCGTTTGGGATTGAAAGAGCGCACGGTGTCGAACCGGCTGGCCGAAGCGCGGCGTCATCTCCAGCGGTGCTTGGCGAAGCGAGGTGTGGAGTTGACGGCGGTGCTGAGCGCGGCCGCGCTGGCGGCGCAGCCTGCTTCGGCGTTGTCCCCGGTGATGATTTCGACCGCAATCGAGGCGGCGTTGGCGACGGCGAGGGGCGAAGGGTTGGCGGGAATCGTTTCGGTGTCCGCCATTGATTTGGCCCAGGGCGCGATGTCCGCCGCGCTGGTGAGTAAAGCGAAGATGATGGCGGCGGTGCTTCTGACCGCGATTTCTCTGGCCGGCGCCGGCGCGTGGACTTGCCGGACGCTGACGATGTCGCAAGCCGTTCATCCGAGCGGGGGGCGTCAGCCCCCCGAGTCTGGCGTCTCTCGGGGGGCTGACGCCCCCCGCTCAGAAAAACGACCCGGAGCGGCGGTAAACGGCCGCGTGGTCGATCCCGAAGGCAAGCCGATGCGCGGAGCGAAACTTCTCTTTCTCCCCGGCTTCAACGGTTCGAGCGAAAAAATCCCCCACAAAATCTGGGCCGTCAGCGGTGCCGATGGCCGATTCGCCTTTACGGTGGCCAAGAATCAGGTGGACAACGAGGATTCGGACGAACATTGGGGATACAGTTATGTTCTGGCTGCGGCCGAAGGGCATGGCTTCGCCGCAGCCCGGCTGGGCAGAAACGGAGCGACCGATCTGACGCTGCGGCTGGTCAAGGATGACGTGCCCATCCGGGGCCGTGTTCTCGATCTGCAAGGCAAGCCGGTCGCCGGCGCGCGCGTCCGTATCGATGGTTCGCTGTACACACCGGAGAAAGGCGACCTCGCTACCTGGCTCGCCTTCCTCAAGGATCAAAACAAGAAGCCGGATCAGGCATGGGACTCTCACTTGACAAGTTTGAGCAGTTCCGCCTTCGACGTGTTCTTTCCGCCGGTAACGACCGGAGCCGATGGCCGCTTTCGCCTGAGCGGCATCGGTCGAGAGAGGGTGGCCAGTCTCCGCATCGAAGGGCCGACCATCGCCATTCAGAGGGTCCACGCGATGACCCGGCCAAATGAGACAATCCGTCTCCTCGAAGACATAGACGATCCGAAAAAGGGCACCAATCCCTATTTCGGCGCCGTCTTCGATCTCGTGGCGGCGCCGACGCGGCCTATCATCGGCGTCGTCCGCGACAAAGACACCGGCAAACCGTTGGCCGGCGTCACCGTGGAGAGTCAAACCATCGCCCATCGATTCGGCCTCGGAGTTCTCCGCACCACCACGGACAAGGACGGGCGTTACCAGCTTCTGGGTTTGCCCAAGAGCAACGGCAACGAAATCGCGGCGAAGACGGACGAAATGCCCTATCTGGCCGCGAACCGAAAGATTGCCAATCCCTTGGGTCTGGAGCCGCTCACGGTCAATTTCGGCCTTAAACGCGGCGTCTGGGCCAAAGGCCGCGTTACCGAGAAGACCACGGGCAAACCCGTGGGGGCGACCGTCTCCTATCTCTGTTTCCTCGACAACCCCAACGCGAAGGAAATCTTCCGCCTGTCACCCTACTACGCCGAGCGCTCGACTCGACAAGACGGTTCGTTTCGCATCGCCGCCTTGCCGGGCCACGGCTTGCTCGCCGCGCGAGCTTGGCACGATCATTACGTCATGGGCGTCGGCGCCGAGCAAATCAAAAAGGGGCGCATTCCCGAATCGCCTGATTTTTTTAACACGGTTCCGTTTCACGCCATCCCCACGAACTATCACACGGTCGCCGAGATTGCGCCCAAGCCCGATGAGGAGTCGATTACTTGCAACGTGGCTCTGGACCCCGGCCACGCGCTAAAGGGAACCGTGCTGGGGCCGGATGGCAAACCGTTGGCCGGCGCCCGCGTCTCCGGTTTGAAGGACATGGGCTATTGGTTGAACTGCGGCACGGATTTCACCGTGGAGAGCTTGCGTCCGAACAGGCCGCGCGTGCTTCAGTTCGTGCATGAAGAGAAGAAGCTGGTGGGCCTCTTGGTTCTTGGCGGCGATGAGAAAGAACCTCTTTCGGTGCGTTTGGAACCGTATGGCACGCTTACCGGCCGGCTCGTCACGCTTCAGGGCGAACCGTTGGCCGGCGCGGATGTAATGTGCGGGGCCGACATCAAACGAAAAGGACAGACTCTACATCCGACGGCGCTCGACGTTCGGACGGGTAAAGACGGACGCTTTCGTATCGTGGGTCTGATGCCGGGCCTGAAGTACGGCGGCCTGAGAGTCGTCAAAGAAAGCCAAATTCGCAAGATCGCCGGCGGAGAACCGAAGGATCTGGAAATCAAGCCCGGCGGAACAAAGGATCTGGGCGATCTGAAAATCAAACCGTTGGAGTAATCGCCTCACCAGATAACTCTCCCTTGCTTGCGCTGCGGGCTGGCGAGAACAAGTCACGCGAAATATTTTCGCCGAAACGACGCTGGCCGGGAACTACCAGAAGGTGACAACACGTTTCGGACTTGGAGTCGCAGTCATGAGTAGTTCCACAATGCAAAGCGACGTGCGAAATCTTCGCCGTCTGTTGGCGGCGCAGGGCCGTCAGGACGAGAGCGACGAACAATTGCTGCACGCCTTCACGGATCGCCGCGACGACAGCGCCTTCGCCGTCCTCGTGCGCCGGCATGGTCCGATGGTGTTCCGCGTCTGCCGCCGCGTGCTGGGCCATGAACACGACGCCGAGGACGCCTTTCAGGCTACGTTTCTCGTCCTCGCCCGCAACGCCGCTTCGTTGCGAAACAAAACGTCGTTGGCCAGTTTCTTGCACGGAACTGCCTATCGCACCGCCATGAAAGCCAAACAATCCGCCGCGCGGCGAGGCAAACACGAAGGTCGAGCGCCGGCGCGGCCTCCCGTCAACCCTTGCGAGGAAATCTCCTGGCGCGAAGTGCGAACGCTGCTGGACGAAGAAATCGCCCGCTTGCCGGAGAAATATCAGACGGCGTTTGTACTTTGTTGTTTGGAGAACCTCAGTCAAGCGGAAGCGGCGCGGCGGCTGGGATTGAAAGAGCGCACGCTGTCGAGCCAATTGGCGGCGGCGCGCAAGCGATTGGGAAAACGGTTGGCGCGTCGCGGTGTGGAATTGACAGCGGTGTTGACGATGGCCGCGTTGGCGTCGCCGCCGGCTTCGGCGTTGCCGGCCGGACTGATGGCGTCCACGATTGAAGCGGCGTTGGCGACGGCGGCGGGAGAAGGATTGACGGGCTTGGTATCGATGTCTGTCGCCGAGTTGGTCAAGAGCGCCGCGACGGCGGCGATGGTGAGCAAGATCAAGATTGTTACGGTGGTGCTGCTGACCGCGACTGTGCTGAGCGGCGCCGGGGTGTGGCTGAGCGCTAAGGACTACGGAACAAACCTTCTGAGCGGGGGGCGTCAGCCCCCCGAGTCTGCGAATACTCGGGGGGCTGACGCCCCCCGCTCAGGGGGATTGTCAGCGAAGATGGTGCCGATTCAAGGACGTGTTCTCGATCCCGATGGTAAGCCGAAGGCCGGAGCGAAGCTCGTGCTGCTCCGCGGCGGCAAACATCAGCAGTTGGGAGCCACGACAGCGGATGGCCGCTTCACCCTCACCATCCCGAAAGAGGCCAAAGACGGCCATCTCATCGCTCAGGCGGACGGCTACGGCATTGATTTTGTCGATCTGCTTCCAGGGGATGGGAAAAAACTGATCGAATTTCGTTTGGTGAAAGATCGCGCGATTCGCGGCTGCGTCGTCAACACGGAGGGCAAGCCCGTTGCCGGGGTGCGGATGACGGTCAGCAACCTCGGCGTTTATGCGGATAACAAGATGGATTCATT
The DNA here is from genome assembly GCA_963835245.1 of uncultured Planctomycetota bacterium. Lineage (GTDB taxonomy): Bacteria > Planctomycetota > Planctomycetia > Gemmatales > Gemmataceae > JAJPHU01. The sequence goes on along the minus strand of CAWIEZ010000004.1, from coordinate 251,518 downwards.
CCTGGCTACCTGGAAGAAGCGGCATTTCATGTCCGGTTTACCGGGCGGCGTGAAGCATATCTGGTTGGGAACGGGCACACTGTTCACCGCCACGGCGGACGCCGAGGGCCGATTTGTTCTTCCCCACCTCGGCGCCGAGCGGTTCGTTACGCTCCATCTCAAGGGAGCCGGCATCGCGGATAGCGAGGTGATGGTCGTCACCCGCGACGGCTTTGATCCGAAACCCTACAACCAGGCAACCAACGACAACATCCCGAAGGGGATGGAGAACTTTGCCGTGCGCTGGTTGTTACACGGTCCCAATCCTTCCCCCGTCGTCGAAGCTGAAAAACCGATTCGCGGCATCGTCAAAGACGCCGACACCGGCAAGGCCCGGCCGGGCGTTGTGGTTCGGCTGACGCGAAGAGAGGGCGGCACGCTGCTGAACCTGTCGCCGGAGGCGAGGACCGACGCCCAGGGCCGCTTTGAAATCCACGGCGCCCGCAAGGCCAAGTCATACATGCTCGAAGTTGGCAACGATGTAAACGAGGGGTACATGAACAGCGAGGTCTGGGCCGTCGATACAGCCGGCTATGACCCCATCACCGTGAACATCGCGGTGAAGAAAGGCGTGATCGTCACCGGCAAGGTGATCGATCAAGCGAGCGGCAAACCCATCCGCGGCTTCGGCATGGCCGCCGTCCTCCAGGACAATCCGTTCGTCAAAGACTATCCCGCGTTTGGTAATTTCCACATGCAGCAGACCGACGATAAGGGGACGTTCCGCACTGTCACTCTCCCCGGCCCGGTGCTGTTGATGGGTGGACCGAACGACTCGGCGACGCACTTTCGATACAAGAAAGTAGTTCCGGACCCGAAATATCCTCAGTATTTCACGAAAGACCCGAACTTCTCTGCCTATTACAATCCTGGCGGCAGCATGTCGCCCATCCAGGGCACTTACTGTAAAGTGCTGCAAATCAAAGCGGATGCCCGAATCGTTGAGCAGGACATTGTCCTCGAACGCGCTTCCGTCCTGCCGGTTCACATCCAGGATGCCGACGGCAAGCCACTCACCGGTGCCTCGGTCGCTGGCTTCAGTCCCGAAAACTGGCACAATGCCATCCGCTGCGATAAAGCCGAGTGTCCAGTTTATCAGTTGGAGCCCGGCAAACCGCGCTTGATCGTCTTTTTCCATCCGGCGCGAAAGCTCACCGGCATCCTCACGCTCAAGGGAGACGAGAAAACGCCGGTCGTGGCGAAGCTCGCTGCGCCGGCAGCGATCAAAGCGCGCCTACTCGACGCGGACGGTAAACCCTTGCCTGGAGTGGTGATTGATGTGCATTATCGCCAGCGCGTCGCCTCGGAGATACATAAGGAAGTCTACCGCGCCAAGCAGATTGTGACGGACGCGAAGGGAGCATTCCTCTTCGAGGACTTGATCCCGGAACAAAAGTTTGAACTGTCGTTCCATCGTGGCAAGCGGAAGTTCGAGCGGACACCGAAACTCGTCAATTCAGCCATCGAGGTCAAGGCCGGCGAGTGCCGCGATCTCGGCGCGATCAAAGTGAAATTGGTTCCCGAACAAGGAGGAGAGTGAACATGCCCGCTCGGAAACCGTTGGCGCCGTGGATCGTGGTCAGCCTCTTCCTCGTGTCGATTGCGGCGATGCCGTTGTCCTCCCGGCTGCTGCGCCGGCCCGTCGTTGTTCCGCACACGCTCGCGGGGTTAACGGAACGGCTGGCTCAGGCCGCGCCGGAACTCTATGTGTTTCCCTCGCCCAATGGCATAGAGGACGGGGTATGGGTATGCACCCGCCCGCATTCCCGAAAACAATTCCAGGGGCTGATGCGCTTCTCCGAGGCCAAGTACGCCCAGCGTTGGCAGGGAATCGTCTATTGCGAAAAGATGGCGGAATGGAACGATACCGCGGAGGACCAGCTACAAGACTGGGGCGAGTACGGCATACACATCGGGCCGCTCCTGTTCTTTGGCGATCCGGACGTGCTTCAGCACATCCACCATGCGATACTCGACCAGCAAGGGGATAAGGACTAGCGGAGAAATCTCCTGAGCGGGGGGCTGACGCCCCCCGCTCAGGAAATCGGAGCAATGACCATGAACCGTTCTCGCTTCGCCTTCTTGGCTCTTGTGTATCTCGGCACGACCGGTATCTCTCTTGCCGCCGACAACGAAGAGGACAAGCCGCGCGGCGCCATCGCCTTTGCCTCGCAAGAACCGCGCGGCTGGGATGTCTACGTCGCCAACGTGAAAGCCGGCACGACCGCGAAGCTGACCGATCATCCCGCCTTGGACTTCAACGCGGCTGTCTCCCCCGATGGAGAACGAATCGCCTTTGTCTCCCAGCGCGATGGAAACAGGGAGATCTACTCCATGAACGCGGACAGCTCGGATCTCCACCGGCTGACGAATCACTTTGCTTTGCACGATCACCCGACTTGGTCGCCCGATGGAAAGCAGGTGGTTTTCACCAGCACGCGCCAGCTGGCCGACAAGCCGGGCCAGTCGTGGAACGCTCTCTACATGATGAACGCCGATGGTTCGGCAGTGAAACGGCTATCGCCTCCCGGAGCGATCGACTATTCGCCGGCTTGGTCGCCGAGTAAGGATCGCATCGCCTTTGTCTCGCGCGATCAAGGCATCTGCACAATGAAGCCGGACGGCTCGGATCGGCGGGTGGTCGTCAAGGACGGCGGCTGGCCCGCGTTTGCAGGCGACGGCGAATGGCTCTATTTCCACAAGCAGGACCAAGCAGGTTGGGGAATCTGGCGCGTCCGCCTGGATGGCAGCGATATGAAACGGCTGACGCCGCCTCATCTCCATGTCTGCACTCCTTCCGGCTCGGCCGCACCGGATCGGCTGGCCGTGGCCGTATTTCGCGGCAATGGCAGGCAGATCGAGCTATTCGACCTGGCAACGGGCAAATTCACCGCCGTCACCAAGGAAGCGACCGATCACTGGAACCCGTCCCTGTCACCGGACGGCGAGCGGGTTTACTATCACAAAATCACCCCGCTTCAAACCGGACGCCGCGTGGAGGTGTGGAGAGCGCCGCCCGGCACGGAATTGCGGATGCTCCGTATCGTCGATGGCATGTTCCCGGCATTTTCACCCGACGGCAAACGCATCGCCTTCATCGACGGTATTTTCCCTCCCGGCCGCCGTTCGCTGGCGATGATGAACGCGGACGGTTCGGGTCACAAGAGAACCTGGTCCGGCCAGACCGACTTGTTCAGCCTATCCTGGGCGCACGGAGGGGATCTGCTTGCCTTCGCGCGCGGCGGCTACTTCCGCGGCGCGGCAACCGCGATCAACATTGCGACGATCCGGCCCGATGGCTCGGAAATCAAAACCTTGATCGCCGACGGCACTGATGAACCGTTCGGCGAACTGTTTCTCGTTCGTGTGGCCGGTACGGGCTTGATGCGACTTACGCACAACGGCTTCTCGGAAGGAACGCCGGAATGGGGACCGAGACCCGAAAAGACGACAGAATGACGCCAACGGCCAAAAAAGTTGCGCAGATTGGATCGCGGCGCGCCTCTAACAGAGGTGGGGAGCGCGGCTGACACGGACCCGGCAGCTAACGCAGCCGGTTCGCCTGCATTGGCGACACTGACCCGGCAGCTAACGCAGCCGGTTCGCCTGCATTGGCGAACCGGCTGCGTTAGCTGCCGGGTGTAGGCGAATGGGGCGGCGACAAAATTTTTTGCCGGAATGGCGGCGGGCGGGGACTATAGGAAGGGACAATCTTTCCGAACTCGGAGTCGCAGTTATGAGCCGTTCCGACGTGCTAACAAGCGTCCGTCATCTTCGCGGTCTGCTGGCCGCTCAGCGCAGCCAGGACGATAGCGACGAACAATTGCTGCACGCCTTCGCCGACCGCCGCGATGACCTCGCTTTCACCACGCTGGTTCGCCGGCATGGTCCGATGGTGCTGGGTGTGTGCCGCCGCGTGCTGGGCCACGAACAGGATGCCGAAGATGTTTTTCAAGCCACGTTTCTTGTGTTGGCGCGCCGTGCCGCGGCTCTGCGCGACAAGAGCGCCCTGGCCAGTTTCCTGTACGGCACCGCTTACCACTTGGCCTCCAAGGCCAAGCGAGCCGCCGGCCGCCGCCGTCAGCACGAAGGCCGCGCACCGGCCCGACCATGTGATGATCCTTCGACCGAATTGCTGTGGCGCGAAGTACGGACGGTACTCGATGAGGAAATCGCGCGCTTGCCGGAGAAATACCGGAGCGTTTTTGTCCTTTATTATCTGGAGAAACTGACTCAGGCGGAGGCGGGGCGGCGCTTGGGATTGAAAGAGCGCACGGTATCGGATTATTTGGCGGAAGCGCGTCGGCGGCTCCAGCGGTCTTTGAGGCGGCGCGGCGTGGAGTTGACGGCGGTGCTGGCGGCGTCCGCTCTGGCAGCGCCGCCGGCTTCGGCGCTGCCGCTCGCTCTGCTGGCGCAAACCACCCTTGCCGCGCGAACGGTGCTTGCCGAAGGCGGCTTGGCCGCGCTGTCTCCCTCCATCGCCGCCCTGGTGGAAAACGCTACGTCGATCCTGAATGTCGGCAAAACCAAGCTGGCGATGCTGATTTTGCTGACGGGGAGTTTGCTGAGCGGCGGCGCCGTGGTGCATTTCCAACGGACCTCCGCCGAGAGTGATGAACCGCCGGCGGCGGAGAAAGCGAAGCCTCAACCTCCTGCCGTGCCGGCGGTGAAGGAAGATCAGAAGAGCAAAACCTTCGCTGGCCAGGTTCTCGATCCCGATGGCAAGCCGATTGCCGGTGCCAAGCTCTACGTCCTCTACTACACGTCGAAGGAGTTGCCGATTCCGGTTCGCGCTACCAGCGACAAGGACGGCCGCTTTCGCTTCGCCGTCGCCAAAAATGACTTCGACCGATCCATCGCCGCGCGGCCGTGGGACGAAGCTCTCGTCGTGGCGATGGCCGATGGCTATGGCGCCGGCGTGCCCGCATTCCTGTCCGAAAAGCCCGCAACCGATTGGACCCTCCGCTTGGCGAAGGATGACGTGCCGATCACCGGCCGCATCATTGACTTGCAGGGCAAGCCGATCGCCGGTGTCACGATTAGCGTTCATGGCCTGTTCTGGCCGACCAAAGGAGATCTGACGGATATGCTCCGCGATTTGAAAGAGAAGAAGGAGGGCTATACCGCCTTGTCCGCCCACACCATCGGGCTTGCGGGGCTGTGGATGGACCGCGACCTCGGCAAGATCTTCCCGCCCACCGTGACCGGAGCGGATGGCCGCTTTTGTCTGCGCGGCGTCGGCCGGGAGCGCGTCGCCCAAATACGCCTACAGGGAGACAACATCGTCATCGTCGAACGCTTCGCCATGACTCGGCCTGGCGGCACGATCCGCGCGGCCCAATGGCGGCGTGACGAATTGGGAGAAGAAATGATCTTTTGCGGCTCCACTATAGAGCATATAGCGGCTCCCTGTCAACCGATCGTTGGCGTCATCCGCGACAAGGATACGGGCAAGCCTCTTCCCGGCGCCGTGGTCCGCAGCTACGTTTTTGCCGGACCCAAAGTCCCCCTGCACGAAAAAATGTACCTGCACGCCGTCGCCGACAAGGAAGGCCGCTATCGTCTCACCGGCATGCCCAAGAGCGAAGGGAATGTGATTCGCGCCGAGGGGGCCGACGGTAAGCCGTATCTGATGTCCCTGGCCAACGTCCCTAAAGGCTTTGCTCTGGAGCCTGTCATCGTCGATTTCCAACTGAAGCGCGGCGTTTGGATCGAAGGCACGGTCAGCGACAAGGCCACGGGCAAGCCGGTCCAGAGCATAATTCGCTATGCCGTCTTTGAGGACAATCCATTCCGCAAGGAAGCGCCCGGCTTGACGTTTGAAGACAACCTGGGGTATCGCGCCGGAAATGGTTCTTTCCGATTTGCCGGCTTGCCGGGTGCGGCGCGGTCATGGCGGATGCTTGGCCGCTGCGCTACCTCACCAATGTTGGTGCCGATCGGATCAAGGGTCTGGATCGCCTCTATCTGTCCCATTCTTACAACACGGTCGCCGAGATCAAGCCGGCCAAGGATGCCAAAAGCATGCGCTGCGATATCGTCGTCGATGCCGGCCGGACGTTGAGCGGCACAATACTCGATGCCGCTGGCCGGCCGTTGGCCGGGGCGCTCGTTGCCGGACTCGGCGAGTCCGGCGATTGGGAACACGAACCGTTGCCAACGGCCGCGTTCACCGTGCTTGCACTCAGGCTGGATGAGACGCGCCTGCTGCAATTCTCCCACGCCGACAAACATCTCACTGGTTCGTTGGTGGTGCGCGGCGATGCGAAAAAACCGCTTACCGTCACCTTGGGACCGGCGGCGGCGCTGATAGGACGGTTTGTCACGCGCGACGGAAAGAAGCCGTTGGCCAATCTCGAAATGTTTCCCGTCCTGTACGAGCCGATGGCGTCTCCGGGGAGGCGGCCCCAGCCCGACCCGGCCATCGGCACGTTTCCGCGCGGTCTTCGCACGGACAAAGACGGCAAGTTCCGCATCGAGAATCTTGCTCCCGGTCTAAAATATCGAATCGCTTTGTTCAAGGGGAATGCCCTGCTCACACCCGATGGCCCCGCGGGAACGGGAGTGACCGTCCAGGCGGGCGAAACGAAAGACTTGGGTGAAGTGACGGTGAAGACGATCAAGTAACCGCCTCGTAGGTCCGTCTTGTTTAGCCGCGACCCGAAGGGGAGCGCCAGCGCGCTCCCCTTCGGGTCGCGGCTAAACAAGACGGACTGTGGCGGGGAAATTTTCTTGTCGAAAGGGCGTTGGCCGGGAGCTATTAGAAGGGGACAACTCTTTCTAATTTCGGAGTCGCGGTCATGAGTAATTCCACCTTGGCGGCGAGTATTCAGCAGCTTCGCGGCAAGCTGGCCGTGCGCAGCCGCAACCAAGAAAGCGACGAGCAATTGCTGCACGCCTTCGCGGTTTACCGCGAGGAAACCGCCTTCGCCGTTCTCGTTCATCGTCACGGCCCGATGGTGCTGCATGTCTGTCGCCGCGTCCTGGGCCACGAACAAGACGCCGAGGACGCCTTCCAGGCCACCTTTCTCGTGCTGGCCCGTAAAGCCGCCGTGTTGCGGAGCAAGACCGCCTTGGCCAGTTTTTTACATGGGACGGCTTATCGCACGGCCCTGAAAGCCAAACAATCCGCCGTCCGGCGCGGCAAACACGAAAGCCGAGCTTCGGCTCGGCCGTCCGTCGATCCCGCCGACGAACTGTCCTGGCGCGAGGTGCGGACGCTGCTGGACGAAGAAATCGCTTATCTACCGGAGAAATATCGGAGTGTATTTATCTTCTGCCACTTGGAGAACCTGAGCCGAGCGGAGGCGGCTCGGCGTTTGGGACTGAAAGAGCGCACGGTGTTGAGCCGGCTGGCCGAGGCGCGCAAGCGGCTGGGCCGGCGGTTGGCGAAGCGCGGCGTGGAGTTGACGGCGGTGTTGACGACAGCGACACTGGCAGGGCAACCGGCTTCGGCGCTGTCTCCCGTGCTGATCGCCAGCACCCTCAAGGCGGCGTTGGCGACGGCGGCGGGCCAAGGATTGGCGAGCATGATTTCGGCATCGGTCGCCGGCTTAATGGAAAACAGTTCGCCACTTCTGAGTCTCGGCAAAATCAAGTTGACGATGCTGTTGCTGGCCGCGAGTCTGCTGGGCGGCGGCGCCGTGGTGCATTTCCAGCAGGCCGCCGCCGAGAGCGATGAGCCGCCGGCCACGGAGAAAGCGAAGCCTCAGCGTCCGTCCGCGCCGGCGGCGAAGGAGGATCAGCAGAGCAAAGCCTTCGCCGGCCGCGTCCTCGATCCCGATGGCAAACCGATTGCCGGCGCCAAGCTCTATGTATTCTGCCATACGCCGAAGGAGTTGCCGATTCCGGTTCGCGCTGCCAGCGGCAAAGACGGCCGCTTTCGCTTCACGATCGCCAAAAAAGAGTTCGATTCGTCGATCTCTTGGCCGTGGCGCGAAGCCATCGTCGTGGCGATGGCCGATGGCTATGGAATCAGCATACCCACGTACCAGCGCGACAATCTCACCAATCTGACTCTCCGCTTGGCGAAGGATGACGTGCCGATCACCGGCCGCGTTCTCGACTTGCAGGGCAAGCCGGTCGCGGGCGTCACGGTTAGCGTTCACGACCTGTTCTGTCCGACCAAGGGAGACCTGACGGACTGGCTGGGCGACTTGAAAGAGAAGAAAGAGGGCTACCGCACTCTGGCCGCTCATGCGACCGAGTTGGGAGGGCTGTGGAGGAGCCGCGATCTCGGCAAGATCTTTCCGCCCATCGTGACCGGGGCCGATGGCCGCTTTCGTCTACGCGGCGTTGGCCGAGAGCGCGTCGTCGCTCTGCGTCTACAGGGTCCAAGCATCGTTGCCACCGAACGGTTCGCCATGACTCGGCTCGGCGGCACGATTCGCGCGAACCAGTGGAACTGGCATGGCGAATTCGACGACGAAATGATCTTTTGCGGCTCCGACTTCGAGTATGTTGCAGCTCCCTGTCAGCCAATCGTCGGCGTTATCCGCGACAAGGATACGGGGAAACCCCTTCCCGGCGCCGTTGTCCGCAGCTACGCTTTTGCCGGACCCGCATTTCGCTTGGCTAGGCCGATGACGTATCTACACGCGGTCGCCGACAAGGAGGGCCATTACCGGCTCACCGGCATGCCGTGGGGCGAAGGGAATGAGATCCGCGCCGAAGGGCCGGATGGCCAACCTTATCTGATGTCCCTGGTCCGCGTTCCCAAGGGCTTCGCCCTGGAGGATGTCCCTGTTGATTTCCAACTCAAGCGCGGCGTTTGGATCGAAGGCACGGTCACCGACAAGGCCACGGGCAAGCCGGTTCGCAGCGAGATCCGCTATTCTGTCTTCGAGGATAATCCTTTCCGCAAGGAAGCGCCCGGCTTGAAGTTTGAAGATAGCCTGTGGACCCGCGACGGCGATGGCTCCTTCCGCTTTGCCGGCTTGCCGGGCGCGGCGTGGTCGCGGCGCGAGCTTCGACGAGCTTCGCCATGAGTATCCGACAGATTAATAGGAAGGGGCAAGGCGTAATTACGGAGTTGACTTCGGCGCAGCCCTACGTCTTCAAGGTTGGTGCCGACCGGATCAAGGGTCTGGATCGTCTCCGTTTGCCACAGGACTATCACACGGCTATGGAGATCGAGCCGGCCAAGGACGCCAAAGTTATGCGCTGCGACATCGTCCTCGATCCCGGTCGAACGCTGAGCGGCAAAGTACTCGATCCCGCTGGCCGGCCGCTGATCGGGGTACAGGTTGCCGGTTTGAGAACGCCCGGCGTGTGGCAACCGTTGCGGACAGCCGCGTTCACCGTGGTTGCGCTCATGCCGGATGAGACGCGCCTGCTGCAATTCTTCCACGCCGACAAACACCTCGCCGGTTCGCTGGTGCTGCGCGGCGATGCGAAAGGGCCGCTCACCGTCGCATTGAAGCCGGCGGGGACGCTGACCGGCCGGTTTGTCACGCGCGATGGAAAGAAGCCGTTGGCCGATCTCGAAATGGTTGCCGACTTGTACGGGCCACTTGCATTCCCCCTCGAAATGTTTCCCAAACTTGATCTAACCATCGGCACGTTTCCGCGCGCTCTTCGCACGGACAAGGACGGCAAGTTCCGTATCGAAAATCTTGCTGCCGGTTTGAAATACCGCCTCGTTCTTCACAAGGGGATGGACGCGCTCCTACCCGATGGCCCCGCAGGAACGGGAGTGACCGTCAAGGCGGGCGAAACGAAAGATCTGGGTGAGGTGACGGCGAAAGTTTTTCGATGAAATCGCCTCGGCCGGGAACTATCAGAAGGGACAACCCTTTCTGAACTAGGAGCAGCCGTCATGAGTAATCCCACTTTGGCAGCGGGTCTTCGCCATCTTCGCGGCAAGCTGGCCGAACGGAGCCGCAACGAGGAAAGCGATGAGCAATTGCTGCACGCTTTCACCGCTCAGCGCGATGACAGCGCCTTCGCCGTTCTCGTTCGCCGTCATGGTCCGATGGTGCTGCATGTTTGCCGCCGCGTCCTCGGTCATCAGCAGGACGCCGAGGACGCTTTCCAGGCGACGTTTCTGGTGCTGACGCGCAACGCGGCTTCGCTGCGGAACAAGACGGCGCTGGCCAGTTACTTACATGGGACGGCTTATCGCATGGCTATGAAAGCGAAACAATCCGCCGCACGCCGCCGCAAACACGAAAGCCAGACTCCGCCACGATCGCCGGTCGATCCTTCGGAGGAACTGTCGTGGCGCGAAGTACGGACATTGCTCGATGAGGAGATCGCGCGTCTGTCGGAGAAATATCGGAGCGTTTTTATCCTTTGTTGTTTGGAGAGCGTCAGCCGCGAGGAGGCGGCGCGGCGTTTGAATTTGAAAGCCGGCACGGTATCGAGCCGTCTGACCGAGGCGCGGAAGCGGCTGGGGAAGCGGTTGGCGAAGCGCGGGGTGGAGTTGACGGCGGTGCTGGCGGCGTCCGCGCTGGCAGTTCAACCGGCTTTGGCGGTGTCGCCGGTGTTGATGGCGTCCACGATCAAAGCGGCGATGGCGACGGCGGCGGGTGAGCAATTGGCGGGCATCATCTCGGCATCGGTCGCCGAGCTGGTCAAGGGCGCGACGGCGGCGATGATGGTAAGCAAGGCGAAGATCGCCACGATGATGTTGCTGGCGGTGAGTCTGCTGACCGTAGCCACAGGCGGCTCGCTTGTGTTCTGGTACGAGCGGGCAAGCGGGCCGCTTGCCGCCACGTTGGAACCGTCTGCTGGCAAGGCGGACGATAAACCGAAGGCTATTTCGCCTCAGCGCGAGGCGGCAAAGGGCATGGAAATCCAGGGGCGCGTTCTCGACCCCGAGGGCAAGCCGAAGGCCGGGGCCAAACTCCTGTTGCTTGGCGAAGAAGGGAAAATCGGGCAACTCGGCGTCTCGGCAGCGGACGGCCGTTTTACCGTCGCGGTACCGAAAAGCAAGCGGCATTACGATCTCGTCGCCCAGGTGGACGGCGCCGGTATCGACTTTATCGATCTCGAACCATCGAAACCGGGAAAGCCAGTCGAACTGCGGCTGGTGAAAGACAACGCGATTCGTGGCCGAGTCGTCACCACCGAGGGCAAGCCGGTTGGCAGCGTGCGCGTCTCCGTCAGGAGCATCGGCATCTACGAATCCATCGATGCCGTCTTGGACGCCTGGAAGAAGCGCCATTATCGGTGGGCAACGACACCGGGTCGCGTGAAAAGCCTGTTGATCGAATCGGCCGAGTTGTTGGCCGCCACGACGGACGACGATGGCCGCTTCACCATCCACGGCATTGGGTCCGAGCGAATTGCCACGCTCCGCATCAGCGGCCGCGGCATCGCTGACGCCCATTCGGATACAATGGTGAACCGGAGCGGTTTCGATGCCAAGCTTTATAACCAGGCGTCGCTCGAGGACATCCCGAAAGAGGATGAATCTTATTTCGCTTCGCGGACGATGCTGACCGGCCCGGATGTGGCCATCGTCGCCGAGGCAGAGAAGCCAATTCACGGCATTGTCAAGGCAGCCGGCACCGGCAAGGTCCGGCCGAACGTCCTCGTCCGGCTGACGAGATCCTCGCGCCTGCCTACTCTGGAAAACCCGCTCCAGGCCAAGACCGATGCGAACGGCCGCTATGAGATCCACGGCGCTCACAAGGCCAAGTCGTACATGGTGGAAGTGTCGAGCGATCCGGCTGCGGGCTTCTTGGCCTGCCAGGTCTGGGCCGACGATACGCCCGGCTATCAGCCCGTCGCCGCGGACATCACAGTGAAAAAAGGAGTGATCGTCACGGGCAAGGTGATCGATCGAGCGACCGGCAAGTCCGTACTCGGCTTCGCCGAAGCCGCCGCCCTCGTCAACAATCCCTTTGCCAAAGACTATCCGGAATTCCAATCCACCGGCTGGGGACGCGAGGAGGGTCTTACTGGAGCCGACGGCTCCTTCCGCATCGTGACGATCCCTGGCCCGGTGCTGCTGATGGGCGGGCTTTCGCGTTCAGCGGATAACTTTAGCGAGTGGATAAAGTACAAGTCGCCCTCTGTCGATGAAAAATATCCACAATACTTTTTCAAACTCCCGGAGCACGTGAATTATTACCGCTTGGGCGGCGCCACAGCGCCCGTGCAAGGCCATTTCTGCAAAGTGCTGGACATCAAGCCGGGCACGGCCGTGGTGAACCAGGATATCGTTATAGAGCGCGCCAGCACTCTGGAGATGAAGATTGAGGATGGCGAGGGCCGGCCGCTCTCCGGCACCTGGGCGATCGGCTTCTGCCCGGCTGGCATCGAGCCGATCCACGCGCCTTGAGGGGGCTTCCGGCATGGTTTACGGCCTGGACACGCGCAAGCCACGGTTGTTGGTCTTCTATGAACCCGTCCGCAAGATCGTTTGCACACGGACGTTGCGGGGAGACGAAAAGTCTCCTCTCGTGGTGAAGCTCGGAGCGGCGGGAGCGTTCAAAGGCCGATTGCTCGACGCCGAAGACAAGCCCCTGCCGGGGGTCGCGATCAACTTGCAGTATCGAGACCGCGAGGCTTGGTTCGTCCATCTCCTCATCGACGAGGGCAATCCAATTGTCAGCGACGCCGAGGGAGCGTTCGCGTTCAACACGGTGATCCCGGAGGTGAAGTTTGAATTGCTGTTCCGCCGCGGCAGTCGGAAGTTCCAGCGCGAAGCGAAACCTGCTGATCCGGCGATCCAGATAAAGCCGGGCGAGTGCCGCGATCTCGGCGCGATCAAAGTGGAACGGATTCCCGCAGAAGGGTGAAAGTCGCGACGGGCTGGGAAGAGAAAGCGGCGAAATTTTGTTGTCGAAATGGCGTCGGCCGGCAACTACTAGAAGGGGACAACACTTTCCGAACGTGGAGTCGCAGTCATGAGTAGTTCCGCATTGGCAGCCGGTCTTCGACACCTTCGCGGCCAGATGGCCGCTCAGTGCCGCAGCCAGCAAAACGACGAACAATTGCTGCACGCTTTTACGACGGGCGGCGATGAGGACGCTTTCGCCGTCCTCGTTCGCCGCCACGGTTCGATGGTGCTGCACGTTTGCCGCCGCGTCCTCGAGCATCAGCAGGACGCCGAAGACGCCTTCCAAGCTACCTTTCTCGTCTTGGCCCGTAGCGCCGCGCGGCTGCGGCGAAAAACCGCGTTGGCCAGCTTCTTGCATGGGACCGCTTATCGCCTGGCCCAGAGCGCCAAGCGAGCCGCCGCTCGCCGGCGCAAACATGAAAAGCAGACGCCGGCACGACCGCCGGTCGATCCCGTGGACGAGTTGCGCTGGCGCGAAGTGCGCGCGCTGCTCGATGAGGAGATCGCCTGTCTACCGGAGATTTATCGGAGTGTATTTGTGCTTTGCTGTCTGGAGAATCTGAGCCGGACGGAGGTGGCGCAGCGTTTGGGGTTGAAAGAGCGCACGGTGTTGAGCCGGCTGGCCGAGGCGCGCAAACGGCTAGGGAAGCGGTTGGCGAAGCGCGGCGTGGAGTTGACGGCGGTGCTAGCGGCGTCCGCGCTGGCAGTTCAACCGGCTTCGGCGCTGTCACCGCTGTTGATGGCCAACACGATCAAGGCGGCGTTGGCGACGGCGGCGGGCGAAAAATTGACGGGCCTCGTCCCGGCATCGGTCGCCGAGTTGGTCAAGAGTGCGTCGGCGGCGATGATGGTGAGCAAGGCGAAGATGGCCACCATCACGTTTTTGACTCTGAGTCTGCTGGGCGGCGCGGGCGTGTGGTTGAACGCGCAACCGCAAGCCACCGTTCCTCTACCTGCTCCCTCACCCGCCGCTAAGGCCGACGACAACCCGAAGGCTGCTCCGTCCAAGGCGAAGGAGGCGAAGACCGTGGAATTCCGAGGCCAAGTCCTCGATCCGGACGGCAAACCGTTCGCCGGAGCCAAGCTCTACCTCGTTTATCCTACGCCGAAGGAGTTGCCGTTCCCGGCGTGCGCCACGAGCGATGCCGAAGGGCGTTTCCGCTTCCGGGTTATCAAGACCGATTTCGATAGATCGTACAAGCCGGCGCCGTGGGAGGAAGCTGTCGTGGTTGCCGCGGCGAAGGGATACGGACTCGGCATGCCCGATAAGCGGGCCGGCCAATCGGGATCCAACATCGCCCTGATGCTGCGACTGGCCAAGGACGATGCGCCCTTGCATGGTCGTGTTCTCGACTTGCAGGGCAAGCCGGTCGCCGGCGCCACCGTTCGCGTTCAGGGTTTGCACGCACCCTTCAAGGGCAGCCTGGGGGCGTTCGTCAGCGCTATAAAGGATAAAAAGGAGTTCTATACTCCTATGATGGAGTACCTGTTCGGCTTCGAGGACCGATGGAATGGTCCTTATGCCGGCACGCTGTTCCCGCTGGTGAAGACCGGGGACGATGGGCGGTTTGAGATCAACGGCATTGGCCGCGAACGGCTCGCCGCCCTCCGCATCAAAGGACCAACGATCGCCACACGCGATGTCTACGCCATGACCCGGTCGGGGGAGGCGATTCATGCGCCAGGCTACCGGCGCGTATGAACCGAATACGGATAAATTGACTCTCTATGGCAACGGGTTCGACCACATCGCGGCGCCGGGCCGGCCCATCGTCGGCGTTGTCCGCGACAAGGACACCGGCAAACCGATTCCTGGCGCCATGGTCACGAGCTATCAGCGTGCTGGCAGCCATATCAGTGCGGTGACGGATCTGCGAACCGTGGCGGACAAAAACGGCCGCTACTGTCTGTTGGGTATGCCCAAAGGCGAGGGCAACATCATCCGGGCGGAGCCGCCGGAAGATGCACCGTATCTAATGGCCATCCGAAATATCGCTAATCCGCCGGGCCTGGAGCCAGTCACGGCCGACTTCGCGCTCAAACGCGGCGTGTGGATCAACGGCCGGGTACTCGACAAGATCACGCGACAACCCGTCCCTGCGCACGTCGAATATGTCGTCTTCGCGGACAACCCTCACCGCAAAGAGACTCCGGGGCTGGCGGTAGACATGTACCTCCAGACGTGCGCCGAGGATGGTACGTTCCGCGTCGTCGCTCTGCCCGGACGGGGTCTGCTCGCCGCCCGCAACTGGAGCGATCAATACCGCATGGGCGTCGGCGCGGACAAAATTAAGGGGCTACAGCCGGACGGCCATTTCCTCACCTATCCGCATTGGCTCTTCGCCCAGGGGTATCATACCTTGGTGGAAGTGAATCCCGCCGTGGATGCCAAGCAGATGACGTGCGATCTCCTCCTCGATCCAGGACGCACCCTGAAAGGCGAGATACTCGATCCCGACGGCAAACCGTTGGCTGGCGTGCGCGTGAGCGGACTGCGGAACTACAACGGCCACGGCTACTGGGAACATGAACTACTGAAAACATCCACCTTCACCGTTACGGGGTTAGATCCCGACCATTCGCGTCTGTTGGAGTTCGTCCACGTCAAGAAAAACCTGGCCGGCTCGGTTGTGGTCAAGGGTGACGACAAAGAGCCTCCGGTGGTCAAACTCGTTCCCGCCGCCGCGCTAACCGGCCGATTGGTGACACCGGATGGAAAGCCGGTCGTTGACGGAGAAATCACTGCTCTTCACAAAGCCATCGATCAACCTGACGCAAGAAGGTAGATCCGACCGTCGGCTCCCTCCCGGCCGGTATTCGCCCCGATAAAGACGGCAAGTTCCGCATCGAGGGACTGGTGCCAGGACTGACGTACTACCTGGGTTTCAAGAAGGGGATCTACCTCCACCGGCTCGACGGAGCCGCGGGAGGCAAGTTGACGTTCGAGCAAGGCCAGACGCGGAACCTCGGCGACGTGGTGGTCAAACCGATCGAGTAACCACCAGGGCGATTTTTTGTTATCCAAACGGCGTTGGCCGGGAACTATTATGGTAGGTGACAACTCGATCCCAATGAGGAGCCGCAATCATGAGTAGTTCCGCACTGGCCGCCGGTATTCGCCATCTTCGTGGCAAAATGGCCGTACAGCAACGCTGCGACGACAGTGACGAGCAATTGCTGTACGCCTTCACGGCGCGGCGCGATGACGATGCTTTTGCCGTCCTCGTTCGTCGCCACGGCCCGATGGTGCTGCACGTCTGCCGCCGCGTCCTCGGCCACGAACAGGATGCCGAAGACGCTTTCCAGGCGACGTTTCTGGTGCTGGCCCGCAACGCGGCTTCGCTGCGGAACAAGACGGCGCTGGCCAGTTTCTTACATGGGACGGCTTATCGCATGGCCATGAAAGCGAAACAATCCGCCGCTCGTCACCGCCAACATGAAGGCTGTCTCGGGGCGCGGAGGCAACCCCGCTCGCCGGTCGATCCCGCCGACGAATTGTCGTGGCGCGAGGCCCGAGGCTTGCTCGATGAAGAGATCGACCATCTGCCGGAGAAATATCGGAGCGTTTTTGTACTTTTTCATTTGGAGGATGTGAGTCGAGAAGAGACGGCGCGACGGCTGGGGTTGAAGGATGCCACGGTAGCGAAGCGGTTGGCCGAAGCGCGCAAGCGGTTAGCGCAGCGGTTGGCGCGTCGCGGCGTGGAATTGACGGCGGTGTTGGCGACGGCCACATTGGCGGCGCCGGCCGCATCGGCGCTGCCGGTTGGGCTGATAGCGTCCACGATTAAAGCGGCGACGGCGGCGGGCGAAGGACTGACAGGCATCGTGTCGGCATCGGTCGCCGAGTTGATCAAGGGCGCGACGGCGGCGATGTTGCTAACGAAGACCAAGATGGCCACGGTGATATTGTTGGCGGCGAGTCTGCTGGGTGGCGCGGGTGTGTGGGCATATCGCGGCTTGGCGGCCTACACCTTCGCTCCATCCGTACTTGCCTCGCCTGCCCAAGAACCACCCGCGGCGAAAGCGAACGATAAACCGCAGGCCATGCCACCCCAGCGCGCGGCGGTGAAGACCGTGGAAATCCAAGGACGAGTCCTCGATCCCGATGGCAAGCCCAAAGCGGGAGCGAAGATACTGTTGCTCCGTAAACCGCACCAGCTCGGCGTCACGGGAGCGGACGGCCGGTTTCGCATCGCCCTGCCGAAAGACATGAAGGATGGCGTCCTCATCGCCCAAGCGGAAGGATGCGGCATCGACTTCCTGGATCTCTCCAAAGGCGAGCCGAAAATGCCATTGGAATTTCGTCTGGTGAAAGACCAGGCGATTCGCGGTCGTATCGTCACGACCGAAGGCAAGCCCGTCGTCGGCTGCCGCGTGGCCGTCGATATGCTCGGCGTCTATGCCAACAACTCGCTGGATTCCTTTTTGGCCGAGTGGAAGATAAAGCAGCGTCTCCACAGCGGTGTGCCTAGCGGAGAAAAGCAAATCTGGGAGGCGGGAGCGCTGCTCGCCGCGCCGACGGACGCCGACGGTCGTTTCGTCATCCACGGGGTCGGCGCGGAGCGGTTCATTTCTCTCCGCCTCAGTGGAGCAGGGATCGCCGATGCCAAAGTGTGGGTCGTAAACCGTCCGGGTTTCGATCCCAAGCCGTACAATGAGGCGTTCCTGAATAACACTTCGCCGTTCGAGCGCGATGCCCATCCGAAGAGTAAGTGGCAGCTGCATGGTCCCGACCTGTCTATTGTCGCCGAGACCGGCAAGACGATTCGCGGCGTCGTCAAGGATGCCGACAGCGGCAAGGGCCGGCCCGGCATCGTGGTCCACCTGACGCGCTGGCGAAACATTCATCAGCAGAAGCTGCTGCTGGATGTGCCGCTCCAGACGAAGACGGACGCGGAGGGCCGCTACGAAATCCACGGCGCGCGCAAGGACAAATGGTACATGGTCGAAGTCTCCGGCGATCCCGCCACGGGCTACTTGCCCAGTCAAGTTTGGGCAACCGATACGGCCGGCTATCAGCCCATCACCGCGGACATCCCGATGAAAAGAGGCGTGATCGTCACCGGCAAGATGCTCGACTCCGCTACCGGCAAACCTGTTCCCGGCCACGTCATGATCGCGGTCCTCAACAACAATCCGTTCGTGAAAGACTATCCCGTGATCGGAGATTCCGCTTCATTCCCCATGATAGAAACAGGGGCCGACGGCGCCTTCCGAGTTGTCGCCATTCCGGGTCACGTGCTGCTCATGGGAGGGCCGGATGATTGGACGGCGCAGTCCAAATACAAACCAGCCAAAACCGATCCAAAATATCCTCAATACTTCGATAATCGAATCCCCGATTTCCCGGCGTACTACCGCCCCGGCGGCAGCATGTCGCCGGTCCAGGGCAGCTGGTGCAAGGTGCTGGACATCAAAGCGGATGCCAAGATCGTCGAGCAGGACATCGTTCTGAGAGCCGGCACCGTTCCTGCCCGTGCGCATCCAGGATGCCGAGGGTAAACCGCTCACGGATGTCTGGATCGCCGGCAACACGGCGCAGGATTGGTACCCGGGGATTCAGTGCAAAGAAACCGAATGTGCGGCGTACCAGATCGAAGCTGGCAAGCCGCGCTTGATGGTGTTCTTCCATGCGGGACAGAAGCTGGCCGGCACACTCACGCTCAAGGGCCATGAAAAGCCGCCGGTCGTGGCGAAGCTGGGGCCGGCTGGATCGATCAAGGGCCAACTGCTCGACGCGGACGGCAAACCTCTGGCCGGAGTGATCGTTGAGGTGCATTACCGTCAGAGAGTGGCCGCGGAGGTCCACAACATCATCCCTCACGCCAAACAAATCGTGACCGACGCGAAGGGAGCATTCGCGGTCGATGACTTGATCCCGCAACAAAAGTTCGAGTTGGGATTTCGGCAGGGCAAGCGTAAATTCGAGCGAACGCCGAAACTCGTCAATCCCGCCGTCGAGGTCAAGCCCGGCGAGTGCCGCGACATGGGCGCGATCAAACTGAAATTGCTGGCCGAAGAACCAGGAGAATGACCATGCTCACCTCTGATTTCTGGACCTCCTATGTGCCCGATGACAAAATGCCGTGGAATCTCGCGCGTGTGGTCCACCTGCATCGCCGTGCCGGTTTCGCCGCCACCTGGGGCGAGATCCAGCGCGATCTGAGCGATGGTCCCAAGGCGAGCATCGATCGCCTGCTGACCGGCAAATCGCGCGGCCAATCGGTGCCGGCGGATTTTGAGCGCGTCTCGGCGCTGTTGGCCGATGCCGCCGTCAGCGCCGGCGATCCGGCGCGGCTGAAAGCGTGGTGGGTTTATCGCATGCTGTTCGGCCCCGATCCGCTGGGCGAACGGTTGACGCTCATGTGGCACAACCACTTCGCCACCAGCAACGCCAAGGTCGATGATCTTGCCGCCATGCGCCACCAGAACGAACTGTTCCGCGCGCTCGGCCGTCAGCCGTTCGGCGAATTGTTGACTGCCCGTGGTGCGCGATCCGGCTGTGTTGCTCTGGCTCGATGCGCCGGCCAACCGCAAGGAGCATCCCAACGAAAATCTTGGCCGCGAACTGATGGAATTGTTCACGCTGGGCATCGGCCCTTACACCGAGAGCGATGTCAAGGACGCCGCCCGCGCTCTGACCGGCTGGACCGTTGAGGACGGCGAATTTCGGGATGTTCCTGCTCGGCACGATGACGGCGACAAGACGATTCTCGGCAAGAAAGGCATGTGGAAGGGAGACGATCTGCTGAAGATTTTGCTCGATCATCCGGCGACGGCGCGGCGTTTGGCGGTGCGCCTGGGAGAACAATTCTTCGGCGAAGGCGCTCTCGACAAAGCCGCTCTCGACGCTCTGGCCGATCAACTGCGGCGCGATCATCTCCAGATCGGCGGAGCCGTCGAGACGATCCTGCGCTCGCGCCTCTTCTTCGCGGACAAGAATTTGGCAACGCGTGTCGTCGGTCCCGTCGAGTACGTCGCCGGGGCGGTGCGCGCACTGGAACTGCTCGATCCGCCGCCGAGTACGGTGGCATTGGCCGATTGGATGACGCTCTTGGGACAGGATTTGTTTTATCCGCCCAACGTCTTCGGTTGGCCGGGCGGTCGCCATTGGATCAACACGCGCTCGATTGTTGGCCGCGCCAATTTCGCGGCTGCGCTCGTCGGCGGCAGCAGCGCCGGCCGGCCCAGCCCGATGGATGCGCTGACGATGGCGAAACGCCATCAGCGCGGCGGCGATGTCGAGGAGATCATCGGATTTTATGGAGAGTTATTGTTGGGAACGTCGCCGAGTTCGGCGTTGCGGTCGCGGCTGCACAAGGCTCTGGAAACGAAAGCGGCGCTGGAGCCGGAGATGGTTCGCCGTGTGGTGGTGTTGCTATTGGCTTCGCCGGAAGCGCAATTAGGTTGAGTGTAGTTGGCGAACCGGCAGCTTACGCTGCCGGGTGGAACGCCCCAACCCGGCAGCTTACGCTGCCGGTTCGCCAACTACACGAAGGAGGTTCGATCCATGCTTTCGCGTCGTGATTTTCTCGGTCGGTCGGCCCTCGTCGCCCTGGCGCCGACGGTGCCTCTGTTTCTCACCCGCAGTCTTCGCGCCGCCGTGCCGCAGCGCGACGGCCGCGTCCTCGTCGTCGTTCAACTCGGCGGCGGCAACGACGGACTCAACACCGTCGTGCCATTCAAAGATAAAAGCTATCTTAAAAACCGCAAAATCCTTCGTCTGCCGGAAAAGCAGCTACACAAGATCAACGATCAAGTCGCTCTGCATCCGGCGCTCGGCGACGCCATGAAACTGCTGGAAAGCAAGCGGCTGACCATCGTGCAGGGCGTCGGCTATCCCAATCCCAGCCGTTCGCACGATCGGAGCATGGCCGTGTGGCAAACGGCGCGTTTCGATCCCGAAGAACACAAGGGCCACGGTTGGCTCGGCCGCGCGCTCGATCTCGATGCGGCTCCGTCGCTGTTTATCGGCACATCGGCAACGCCGATCGCTCTGCGCGGCCGTCGTTCCGCTGCCTCCACGCTATCGCGACTGGAGGAATTTCATCTGAACGGAGACGCCGCCGCTGTACGAACGATGGCGTCCGCCGCGCCCGCCGATGATCTAACGGGCTTCGTTCACCGCAGTTTTCTCGATGCCTACACGACCTGCGATCGCTTGGCCGAGGTCGCGCGCGTCCAGGACGGCGGCGCGAGCTATCCCTCATCGGGTTTGGCCAATCGCTTGCAATTGATCGCACGCCTGCTGAAAACCGGCTTCGCCGCGCGGGTCTACTACACATCGCAGGGCGGTTACGATACGCATGCGGCCCAGCTGTTCACGCACGCCAATCTACTGCGCGAATTGGGTGGGGCTGTGCGCGCTTTTCTCGACGATCTCGCTGCCGCTCGTTTGGCGGAGCGCGTGGCCGTGTTGGTGTTCAGCGAGTTCGGCCGACAGGTGCGCGAGAACGCCGGCGGCGGCACCGATCACGGCACCGCTGCCCCCGTGTTCCTGGCAGGAGCCGGGGTGCAGAGCGGCTTGGTGGGCACCGCGCCGAATTTACTCGACCTAGTGGGCAATGCGCCGAAGATGACGATGGATTTTCGCCGCGTCTATGCGACGGTTCTCGAAGATTGGCTCGGCATGCCGTCGAAGGATGCACTGGGCGGCGCGTTCGAGCGACTGCCGTTGTTTCGCGGCTGAGATGAGCCGATGAGCGATGCTTCGTGGAAGCGCTTTTCCGAGACTTCCTCGAGGCATCGCTCAGGGAAGATCAATCGTCGATCGCCAAGGACGCTCTGCGGAGGGTTACTATTTCTTCGTGTTAAGATAAAAGGTCAGCAAAGCACCAAGAATGACCGCAAGGAAGGAAAAAACGGCAGACAAGCAAATCGTTAGGATCATCCATCCACGCTGGCCCCACAACTCCTTCGTCTTCGTCACCTCCGCAAGCTTGTGTTCGATAACGGCAATCTTATTCGTGATGTCACGGAGGGGTTGGGTTTCGCCTCGCAAACCTTCCACTCGCTCTTTGAGAATAGTCAATTCATTGGTGAGGGTTTGAATAAGCTGCTCAGTTTTCGTTGCCACGGCCCGTATCCCTCTTAACCCGTGGTAATCTCGCTACAAAGATCCTGTACCTGCTGGTGCAGTAGGTCATGGCGGACTTGCAGGAGGTCGCCCCAGAGCCGATACATACGGAATCTCATATGCAATGGGTTTTGAAGCTCGTCAGGGGCAAAATCCGTGGATGCTTCACCTGTGAAGTCCCGAATGGTTAGGCGATAGAGCGTCCGTCCGTGATTATCTTTTACGCGATTCCACTCCGCCTTCACTATCTGAGACGATTGCGGCCCCAGAATATCGACGAGAAGAGTCGAGGCTTGTTCAAGAAGCATCGCTTCCGGGCATTGCTTGGCTTCCGGCGAATACTGCACGTCCATAAACTTCCTCCGCAGGCGAAGTCTCTACCTAAACGTATTCTACCACTAGAACCATTTCCATAGCGACCGCCATTTGTGCCACCTCTGCTGGCCCGCGGCTTCCAGTAAGGACAGGGTAGTGGGGAAGGCCATACCCTTGGCGACCAAATAACCTTCGCAGATCTCTGCCCATCGATCATCCTCGATAATGACCTCAGAACATTCTTCCAATTCTGGCCGCCATACCCCGATGACGAAATGAGCCAGATATGGATAGACCTGGGGAGGGCGGCCCAGCAACCTCTCGATCTTGCCCTCTTCTTCGCCGCTCTCCCGAAAGCGTTGGATGAGGGCAGCGTTTCGGCCGGAGTAGTCGCCCCACACGTCGAACTGCAAGCAACGACTGAGTACCTGCCGGACTACCTGCCGATACTCGCCAAGTTGGGCAGTCAGCCGATCAACAATGGCCTCGGACTTCTGTTTATCGAGTTCCCACTTGCCGAGTTCCTCAATATCGTCGGTTGTCAGCGTACAAAGGACACGCGGGAGGCATGCTGTAGTGGGATGGGCGAACTCGATCAGCGTCCTTGCTTGAGCGGCGAGCGTTGTCAGCCGATCGCTTCGCGAAGCCCGACTCACATATCACCCCCACTTCCCCGAACAAGTGATTATACGCCTGCCAGCCGCCGCTTTCCGTTGTTCCGCGGTTGAGTGCGCCGTCATTTGGCCGTGTAACCGCCGTCTACCATGAGGTTCTCGGCCGTGATGAACGATGCCTCGTCGGAGGCGAGAAACAGGATGGCATAGGCGATTTCGCGCGGCTCGGCGATGCGCTGAATCATGTGCGCGCCGCCCCAGCTGGGATCTTTGTCGGCGGCGGCGCGGTCCATGCCGGCCTCGCGGCACTGCCGTTCGACGATCTGCGTCCACACGGCGCCGGGCGCCACGGCATTGACGCGGATGTTATCCGGTGCCAGATCGAGAGCCATGCAGCGCGTCATGTTGGCGATGGCGGCTTTGGTGGCGTTGTAGGTGACGAAGTGCGGCTGAGCGATGAAGCTGGAGATCGACGACAGGTTGACGATAGCGCCGCCGCCGGCGCGGCGCAGATGCGGCACGACATGCTTGGCGACCAGCGCCGGACCCATGACGTTTACATCGAGAATCTGCCGCCATTCCTCCGGCGTCGCTTCGATGCCGCGCAGCACGAAGACAGCCGCGTTGTTGATCAGAATGTTCAGCCGCCCAAAGACGCGCACCGCTTCCGCAACCATGCGCTGAATGCTCGCTTCGTCGGCCACGTCCGTCTGCACGAACAGAGCTTGACCGCCCTTGCTCTTGATCTGTTCGGCGACGGCGCGGCCTGTCTGGGTATCGCGTTCGGCGATGACGATGGCCGCTCCCTCCTCGGCGAAAAGCTCGCAAGTGGCCCGGCCGATGCCGGCGCCGCCGCCGGTGATGACGGCGACCTTGTCCTTGAGTCGATTCATGGTGTTCTTCCCCGTCTGCCCATTTCACGCCAACCCGCCGCGGAGAGTCTCCAGCCATACCGCCGTGTTTCGGATTTCCTCCAGTCGGCACGGCGTCGGTGGTTCGGCTGGCCGCGGTTGCAAGGGTCGCTCAAACCATGCTACGTCATGCCACGCCCCGCACTTGAAGCCCACCTGATGGTAGACACCGACCGGCTGAAAACCCATCGCTTCGTGAAGACCCACGCTCGCCGGGTTGGGCAGCGTCACTCCGGCGTAGGCGTTGATGTAGCCTTGCAACGGCAGCACGGCCAGCAGAGATGTGTACAACGCCCGCCCCAAGCCGCGCCGCTGCTGACCCTGCCGGATGTAGACGGTGGTATCGACCGACCAACGATACGCCACCCGCTCGCGGTGCCGCGTGGCATAAGCGTAGCCGTGGATCTCGCCATCGGATTCGCAAACCAACCAGGGATACTGATCGAGTACCTTCGCCAGCCGTTGCCGCATCTCCTCGACACTCGGCGGTTCCGCCTCGAAGGAGATCGGCGTCAGGCAGTAGGGAGCGTAGATCGCCTGGATTTGTTCGACGTCATCGGATGTGGCCAGGCGAATCGTCAGGGGCATGGAATTTTCACCAGTTTTTATCCGCTGAAGCGTCGCTCAGGGAAGCTCAAGCGCCCCTTTGAGACAGGTATGGACCTTCTGCATCAGTCCAGCCGATAGCTTGCCGAGTACGGGCAATCATCTACCCCTTAACTCCGTTTCCCCTTTTCGTGGGGAATTCCATCACCCGTTAACTCCCCCTTTATCTCCTGTTTATCTCCCGGCTATCTCACGGCTATCTCCCCTTGCTGAGCCGTCATGCCAGCCCTTAACATCATGCTTCTTAACCTGCCTCTGCAGGAAAAAGCATCTGTGAAAAGCGCGGAGATTGTTCGCGCTGAGATGCGGTAGGAGAAGCTCCCCTGGGATCGCTTGGGCGCGCGAAGTCTGTTTGAGTGCTTTCCCGAGCGAACCCCCTAGCACCGAACGGTTTTTCGGGGGGGCGGTCAACAATTGGACGCCCCGCTCAAGGCAAAGATTCAGGTTCTTACCTCCGCGCTGCGTCCGCTGGATCAATCAAGCGGAAGATCGTCATGACCCTGCGGCCAACGATGGCCGTGCGCGACGGGTTGCTTTCCCGAGAGAAGCACCATGAATACCGACGTCCCGATCGAGCGCCGGGTTCCGATTCGGAGTTATTGATCCGAATCCGAACTTATTTGGCTTGCCGGCAACAGCGCCTGCCGCCTAGCCAAGATTTGGAAACCGCCTGGACAACTTTTTACGATCTCTACTCTCGCAAAATCCGCGTGTATGCTTTCGCTTGCGGGGCGGCGAATGAAGAGGTCTTGGATTGCATACAAGAAATCTGGCGCAGCTGCTGGTGCGCTTGCCGGCGTTTCAGCTCGATCCCTGTCGCGGTCAATTCGACACCTGGCTGTTTCACATCGTACAGGGCAAGACCGCCGACCTTCGCCGTTCGCGTAAACGCTGGCTGTTGCAGGGCAACTCGGACAGGCTGCCTATTGTGACGGATAACCATCCGGGGCCGGTCCAGGCCTTGGAAGAGAAAGAAATGGCCGCCTTGGCTTGGGAGCAATTGAGAACCAGTTTGTCCGCTTGCGATTTTCAGCTCCTGCGGTTGCGGCTAGTGGAGCAATGGTCTGTCGCGAAAGTCGCCGTGAAGTTGGGACTCAGCCACCAACAGGTGTGGTACCACTATCACCGAGCGCGGCAGAAGTTGGTAGAGATCGGCGCCGCTTTAGCGCGCGGACAACGGTTGACGTGCCCGGTCCCACTCCCCACCCCAAGAAAAGAAAGAGAAGGACCAAGAAAGTGAAAAAACAGAAAAAGAACAAGAAGTCGCGCAAGGGAAGGCGGCCTTCTTCGTATCACGGAATGCCGGCGAAGGTAAGCTGTTGAACAAGGGGGACGACAGCGTGGACCTTATTTTCAAGAGGGTCGAGCTTGGCCGGCGCATCCTGGTGCCGGAATGGAAAGTGGAATGGGATTGTACGGCGTCGCCCACGCCGAGGTTGTTCCAGCGCAAGCTGTCGATCGTGGCCTACGCGGAGATATGCGGTCCCGAAGAGGGGATCAACAATCACTGGCCGCGCATCGTGCATGCGGCCGTGACAGCCGGGGTCGCCGCGGGCATCGCCACCATTCTCGCCACCCCGACCGCGGCGCTGCCGGTTTTCCGTGCGGAGTTCAAGAAGCATTTGCAAAACAAAGCGGGCAACGGGATTGGGGACGACATCCAGGTCGCCCTTTCCGCGAGCCAGGAAGCGAATGGCCCGTGGTGTATTTGCAAAGAATAGCTTCGGGGTCGATCTCCCCTACGGATTAACCCTCTTCCCTTCGGGAGGGCGGGTCGGCCGGAATGAGAAGTCAACCATTAGCTTTTAGCGTCCGTTTCGGAGAATAGGGTTCTTGAAAGGAGAACAATCATGAAATCTCGAATGATGCCGCTCTTGCAACCCCCTGTGCAGCGCGTGAAGGCGGGGAAACTCCCGTCCGGAGCGACGGGGAGCAACCCGTCGATCACCGACACTTTCGGGCTACCATTTCACACGGAAGCCGAAAGTGTGTCGCCGTCGATAATTGGATTTGGGCTTCCCTTCGCCGAGGATGGAGCCATCGCCGCTTCGTTCATCATCCCGCCGTTGCCTTTCGCACAGGACGGCGCCGAGTGATTTGTCCCCGTTGGAAACGGGCTGGCTCGGCGTCCAGCCCGTTATTTACCATGTCTTTCATCCCTTTAGGTGGGACAGGCGGGGAGTGAGGGCGAAAACCGGATGCGCGGGACGGATTTAAGCCAATGGTTACAGTGTCATCCATTCCGGGCATCCAAGAGTTGTGGACCAAGACAACGGGCGATCCGCGGGTGCGCATTGCGATCATCGATGGCCCGGTAGATATTTCGCATCCTTGCTTCGAGGGGGTCGAACTCGAAGAACGTCTGGGACAACGGCGCGAGAATAATGGCAAACTTACGGGAGCAATGGCAGCCCATGGCACGCATATTGCCAGTGTTATTTTCGGGCGTCATGGCAGTCCCGTGGAAGGAATCGCGCCCAGCTGTAGCGGGCTATTGATTCCGGTTTTCTCCGAAGGGAAAAGGCGGCTCTCGCAGCTGGATTTGGCTCGTGCCATCGAAACGGCCGTTCAGGCTGGCGCCAAGGTCATCAACATCAGTAGCGGGCAACTGACCAACGCTGGGGAAGCAGAACATTGGCTCAAACATGCCATCGACCTGTGTGCGGACAACAATGTTCTGGTGGTTGCGGCGGCGGGCAACGACGGCTGCCCGTGCCTGCATGTGCCGGCCGCCTTGCCGACGGTTCTGGCGGTCGGCGCCATAGACGAGCGCGGCAGCCCCGTGGATTTCAGCAACTGGGGAGAAACGTACAAGACGCAAGGAATTCTAGCCCCCGGCTGTGATGTTTTGGGGGCGCGACCCGGAGGAGGAACCGCCAATCGGACTGGCACCAGCATGGCCGCTCCTATTGTGTCGGGTGTAGCGGCCCTTCTCCTGAGTCAACAACTTGACCGAGGTCAAGAAGCAGATCCGCGAGCGGTTCGCGCCGCGATCCTGCATGGTTCCGATCCGTGTGATTCCCGCCAGGTCGGCGATTGTAGCCGCTTTCTGGTGGGAACACTCAACGTTAGTGGTGCTGAACAAGCATTGGCCGCTATAGAAAGGAACGAGCTACCCATGTTCGAGCAGTCACAACCTTTGGAACCGGCTACATCGGATCGCGCGTCCGCTGTTCGGCGCCTCGTGCCATTGCAATGGGACTTTGGAAGCCGAGCGGCCATCGGGCGTCGATGCCGCTCCCTCGACGGCTAATGGGAAAACGGCTAACGGGAAGGCCGACGTGGTGGAAGTCTCTCGTAATGGAAAAGCTGACGTGGTGGAAGTATCTCGTAACGGCAAAGGCGGAGATCCATCCGGGGTCCACGCCGGCGTCGCCGCGGTCGCTCCCGCTTCCGCCGTGAAGCCAAGCCAAACCAGCAGCGAGTTAACCTACACCTTTCAGCCGGGGGCCGGATTGGTTTACGCCTTGGGCGTTCTGGGTTTCGATTTCGGCACGGAAGCTCGCCGGGACTCGTTCAAACAACTGATGACGGCGGCGTTCCCAAGAGGTTACCGCGCGCCTGTGGGGCCCATCCCGCATGACGCACGCGACATGGTCCTGTATCTAAAGTATCTAGGTCGCGATGGCCAGATGCACACTCCTAACCCCCCCTACGATTACCTGGACGAGGCCAAATCCCTCATCTGGACACTGAACTTGGAACTTACCCCCATTTACGGCTTAGAGCCTCTTGGTCCATTCTCTCTTACGGTGTATAAAGCCCTCGTCGATTTGCTCGATTACCAGATTCAAAAAGAAGATGATCCCAATTACGTGGAGCGGGTAAGCATCCCGGGTTTGCTCACCGGCCGAACGGTGCGCCTGTTTTCAGGGCAGGTTTTGCCCATAGTCGAATTGGAAAATGTCCGCGGTCTGTATGGGTGGAAAGTCAATGATCTCATCACAGCTGCTATCGGCTACGTGGAAGCAGCCGGCACGGCCTTAACTCCGGACCAGATCGGCGTTTTTCAGACAAACCTCGAATCCTTTTTAAACCGAGTCTATTACGATTTCCGGAACCTGGGCACGACAGCACCGGATCGAGCCTTGAACTTTTCCGTCACGAACGTCGTACAGGCTTCCACGATTTTTGGCCAGTTCATTCGCCAAGGCCTCCAGCTGGATACCATCGAGATTCTCAAGAGTCCGGCCTGCCGGTTGGACAGTGATTGCTGGGATGTTAAGCTGAAGTTCTTTAATCCGATAAGTCTCACCTTGCCGGTGCAAGTCGCCCGCTTTACAGTTGACGTTAGCGACAAGATGCCGGTCACCCTAGGCTCGCTCCGCGTCTGGGCTCAACGGTACTAGAATGTCTTGTTTAGGATCAAACTTCCGAAGTAACAGAAGCAACAGGAGGCAACGATGAGCAATCTTGTACCGCCGCTCGTCCAGCCCGTGCAGCGGCTGGGTAGCCCTTATTGGCCGAATAAGCGGCCCAAGGTGATTGTCAGCCCAGCAGATGTCGTGGATATAGTTCACGGTACCTCCCTCCAACTGTTTGACCTTCAGTTGGATATGCTCCACGGCTTGAATCTCAATGATCCCGCGAAGTGGCGCTCGAAGTGTTCATCCACGTTCGGTAAGTTCTGCCTGAGCAGCGCGGCACAATCCAGCTGGATTGGCCGAATGTTCGGGCGTAGATGAGGATTGCCCAGAAGGAGAAAGGGGATCACCCAATGATAGGCTTCCAGGCTCTGCTCGGTTCGGCCCAACGGACCCAACGGGTAGGCATGCAGGCTCTGATTGGTTCGCCTGAACAGGCCCAATCTCTGCTCCAGAGTTTTAAGGACGGACTCAAAAATGCGACAGACCTAGACAAATTTGAAGCCTTTCTGTCTCAACAGCCGAAATCTGTGGCGCTTCCGTCTCAACAGCCGGTCGGGTTCTTTGATTGGCTTTACCAACAGGATCCGACTGTATTCGATACAATAGCCACGAAATTCAAGGATGTTGCTCTTCCGGAAGTGGAGGAGAAGCAAAGCGAGAAATTCATTAGGTTGATGAGTTCCCTCCCTTTGCGCCCGAGTACGGATCCCGCCACGGGCGTTCCGCTGACATTTGATCTTTTTGACTGTGCGCAGCCGCAGACGCTCGAAAATTGTTATCGCGATATCTTCAACAAATGGTTGGCGGTCTGGCCCGTGCCTGCGCACACGCTACCGAACAACTTCTCGTCTTGGTTGTCAGGCAAATTGTATGCCACGACAACATCAGAGACAACATCGGCTGAAGATCTTAAGAAGCTTCGTGCCCAGGCGCTTCAGGTGATCTACGAGAGATGGTTAAACGCGGACCTGCGGAAAGAAATGAAAAGCATCTTCCAACCGCAGGAATACGCGGGGTTTATGAACTTGGTCCAACTCGTTCCATCGGGTTTCTGGGACTGGCCGGAACAGGTTGCGGAATATCTCGACAAGCGGGTGGAGGTGTGGGAGACCATTCTCACGGCTTGGAACGGTGTCCGGCCACTTAACACCGGGTGGAATGATATGCCCTTCATTCAGAGTTGGTCCCTCGCTAATGATAGCCCCTGGTCCAGCCCCTCCGACATAGCTGAGAAGTATCCTGACGCGTTGAAAGCGTTTGAAGTGTTTCGCCGGAGCCGGCGTGGGCGGATTTGGGCCTGAGGCATGGCACGAATCTTGGGTTTTCATAAGGCTGTAGGAGTGGATTCCAATGGCAGCCATCGAGTCCATTCCGGGAATCCAGGATCTGTGGGCACAGACGCTCGGCAATCCTCGTATCTGTGTCGCCATTCTGGACGGCGCGGCGGATTTGAACCATCCGTGCCTCCAGGGAGCAAAGCTGACCCAGTTGCCAGGCTATTGGCAGCAAGCGCCGACCTCGGACGACTATGCGATCCATGCCACGCATGTGGCCAGTGTCATCTTCGGTCAGCACGACAGTGAGGTAAAAGGGATCGCACCCTGTTGCCGCGGCGTGAACATCGCGGTCGCCTTCAACGAGGAAAGCGTCCTGGATCCCCTGAGCCTTGTGCGCGGGATCGACATAGCACGGGAGAATGAACCGAACATCATTCACATCGCTTCGTGCATCCCCACGTGTACGGGGCGGGCGGATGATTTTCTCGAACGGGCGATTCGGACGTGCATTGACAACAACATTCTGGTCATCGCCCCGACGGGAAACGACAACGGCGAACGCTGGTGCTTACCAGCCGCCTTGCCGGATGTCCTGGCCGTTGGCGCTCTCAACGACAAAGGCGTGCCGTTCAAGTTCAGCAACTGGGGAGGCATTTACCAAAAGCAAGGGATCGTTGCTCCCGGCGAGAATATCCTGGGCGCGGAGCCAGGCGGCATAACCAATCGCCGTAAGGGGACGAGTTGTTCTGCCCCCGTAGTGAGCGGGGTCGCGGCGCTGCTTATGAGTCTCCAGGCCCAGAAGGGGGAAGAAGTCGATTCCCACAGCATACGGGATGCGATCTTGAAAAGCGCTCTCGCGTGTGATGCGGAAGACATCGCCGAGCCAAGCCGTTGTCTTGTCGGCAAGCTTAATGTCCCCGGGGCGATGCAATTACTCTTTGATTCAAGGTATACGCGCTATCGGCAAAACAGCGTTACACGATCCCGACGAACAGCGGTTCGGACTGGGAGCTTCGACCGATGTAGGGGATAGAAGAGCGGGGGCCGAGGGGTTCTTTTCTCCCCTCTCCCCAGCGGGGTGAGAGGCTTAAAAGACAGACTCGCAGAACGCTTATGTATGGAGATCCCAGTCATGATTAATCCTTTGCAATGTCCTCCGGTGGAGCGAACCATCCTGGTCCGTTCTCTCGGCGTTCGACAAACGGGCAACGTGAGCTTGGCCGGTGATGAATCCGGGAGAGTAGCGCAGGAGTCCGGCCTCCAGCTGAGTTACACCTCCGATCCTCTCTGCGGTCCCTTTGGTCTGTGTGTGCCGAATGTCTTGCCGTGGGTACGCGGTCGAGGATAAGTCCGAGTGGTCCGACAAATCGGCTCTCAACCGCCTGAGCGTTTCACGTGTTATGTCGTTTCTTTACTCAAACGAAGGAGTGCGTCATGTACCTTCCGATGCAGAGTGAACCCGTCCAAAGAACGATCCCTGGTCAACCGTTGGCGAACAGCTTTAACGGCGCAACCAGCAATGACCGCGGCTCCGCCGGTGGTCAGGGTGTCGAGGCCAGTCAATACGGCGTCGAACCGAGCATCGATTGGGGCAAGCTTGCTGGTGGGCTTCTGAATACCCTTCCTGGGCTCATCAGCCTGTTCTAACCGTCCCTAACGCTAACTTGCACGGCCGGTTTCAGATCAGATCTTCGCCAGTGGCCCGCATCGTCGGCGGGCCACTGGCGAAAGATGAGAACTAAAGTGCCAGCCCGCAAGCGCCGGCAAGAAATGAAGATCCTTGCTTGCGCTGCGGGCTGGCGGAGTTGGTTACACGCACGCCGGCTCACGACGGCGCGTCGTGGCGGCGCCGCGCGCTCCATCACCTTCTTGAGGCGATTGCGCGCCACGTGCAGACGCCGCTTGATGGTGCCGATGGGCGTCTCGAACTCGCGGCTCATCTGCTTGAGCGAACGGCCGCGGATGTAGAACGCCATCAGCGTGGCGCGATCGATCGGCTTCAAGCGGTCCAAACCGCGATACAGTTCGGCCGCCTGTTCCGCCTTGACCAGCGCTTCCAACGGGCTGGCGCCGGACGCCTCGGCGTTCTCCAGCACCGCCGGCTCAACCTTCTGCAACGGACCGTGCCGCGTCAGACGGTTGATGGCCATGCGCACCGTGATCTGACGCAGCCAGCCGGCGAAGCATTGCGCGTTGCGCAGCTGCGGCAACTTCTTCATGCCGTGCAAAAACACTTCCTGCGCCAACTCCTGCGCCTCCGCCGGATTGCGCAGACGAGACAGCGCGATGGCGTAGACGGTCGGCTGGAAGCGTTCGATCAATTCGCCATAGGCCGCACGATCACCGGCCTGGGCGCGTTCAACCAAGCTCGTAATTTCGTTCCAGATCATACGGGAGATACCCTTCTCGATCCATGCGCGAATTTCCCGATGCCACGATCGAAGGCGAGACCGCGCGGGGATCAACCGCCAAGCGCTCGCATTCACCGCTCTCCGCCAATGACAAAAACGGACAGCGGACGGCGGAGCCGTGTTCGATCGTGGAAACTGTGGGTTGCTGTTGGAGCCGACTAGCGGACCCCGAATCCTCAAGCCGAAGCTATGTCGCGGCTGCGACTTAAGCGGCTTCGACTGAGGATGCCCGTCCAACGGAGGGACCGACCGGCCCCTGATACGGCCCAAGTATCCATGCGGCAATAATCCGCATGTCCGGGCCGCGTCGCAGGTTGAAATTCCTGCTCGCGTAGCGACGGGCGTCGCATGGAAATGCAGACCTCCGGGGTTTCCGCTTTGGCCGTCGAACCGGCACCCAGGCGCGGATTGCCGGCCTTGCCGACCAACAGGACGGCGGAGCCACGCAGCACCAGGGATTGCAAGTTCTTGACGGCCATTGGAAACCTCCGGCGATCGAGAGAAGAGTTTGTCGAACGCGCCCGCAAGCGCGTCCTCTTGAGGAAATATACGGTACGGTTTCTCTGCTACCTCAGGGAAAGAAACGCGGGCGCGAAAAACTATCACCCCCATTATAAGGAAGAGACGCGGCAACAGGCAAAAGGTTCGCGGAAAAAACGAAAAATGTGGAAAAAGATAGCCCCCGGCTTGCCGAGGGCATGGCAGCCCCCGGCAAGCCGGGGGCTATGTGCTAGATGGGAAAGAAGTTACAGCCGATTGCTGTAGCGCTTGACGCGGCGGCCGAACACCGGCACAACCAATTTCGGCGTTTCGGATTTCTCCGTGCGGATGCGCGGCGTGTACGACTGGAAATCCGGGATCTGATCTTCCTGGATCATGTGGTTGATGAAGCGTTCGATCTCGGTCAACTGCTCGCCCTGTTCGGGCGTGACGAAAGCGATGGCCACGCCGTCGGCGCCGAGTCGGCCGGTGCGGCCGATGCGGTGGACGTAATTTTCCGAATCGATGGGGATGTCGTAGTTGATGACGTGCGAGATGTTGCGCACGTCGATGCCGCGGCCGACAACGTCGGTGGCGACGAGATAAATGATTTTGCCGTCGCGGAAGCCCTGCATGATGCGGTTGCGCATCGACTGCGGTAGATCGCCGTGCATCGCCGCCACGCGCGGCCGATGTTTGCGGAGCATGCGGTACACGTCCTCTACCCAGCGTTTGCGCTCGCAGAAGATGATGCACTGGCGCGGCTGTTCGCGGTCGAAGACCTTCAAGAGCAGATCGAACTTGCGGTCCTCATCGACGGTGAAATACGTTTGCCGAATGTTCTCAACGGTGATCCTGGCCGGCGACAGATTGATGTTGAGCGGCTCGACCATGTAGCGCTGAGCCAGGCGCAACACCGGCGGCGGCAGCGTCGCCGACAAGAGCAGCGTCTGGCGTTGTTGCGGACAACGGCGCAGGATTCGTTCGATGTCCGGTCGAAAACCGATGTCGAGCATGCGATCCGCTTCGTCGAGAACGACATAGCGGACGTGATCGAGTGTCAGCGTGCCGCGCGACAGGTGATCGAGAACGCGGCCCGGCGTGCCGACGACGATGTTACAGCCGCGCTTGAGCAGCGTCAGCTGTTGGCCGA
Source organism: uncultured Planctomycetota bacterium (assembly GCA_963835245.1). Taxonomy (GTDB): domain Bacteria; phylum Planctomycetota; class Planctomycetia; order Gemmatales; family Gemmataceae; genus JAJPHU01. Next base: position 217,479 of record CAWIEZ010000004.1, on the reverse strand, counting down.
AACGCTGGCCGCCATAGATGGGCACAGCTCGGCAGTGACAATTGGGTGACAATTTGACCGCCTCTTCGCTGACCTGCACGACCAGTTCGCGCGTTGGCGCCAACACGATCGCTTGCGGACCGGGGCGGTTGTCGTCGCGCCAATGGTTGAGGAAGGGCAGCAGAAAGGCGGCGGTTTTGCCGGTGCCGGTTTGGGCTTGGCCAATGACATCGCGTCCGCTGAGAGCTTCGGGGATGAAAGCGGCCTGAATCGGGGTGGGTTGGCAATAGCCGGCTCGATCGAGTGCTTGCAGCACAGGGGGGGAAAGGGCTAATTCGTGGAAGCCGCCGTGCGGCTCCGCCATCAGTGCGGTCGTCAAACAAAACCTCCCATGACAAATGGATTCCACATACTCATGTTTTTTTCTCCACGGTCCCTACTTAATAATACTCTAAACTGTTGGCGAAATCTTGTCCAGGGATGTTTACCACGCTCTTCGTTTTGCCCGTGGAAATCGTATAATCCTTATGTTTAGCCGCGACCCGAAGGGGAGCGCGACTTACCCTACCCGGCAGCTAACGCTGCCGGTTCGCCGGGAATGGCGAACCGGCAGCGTTAGCTGCCGGGTGGTAGAACTGCTGGGGACAGGCCGCTCGCGCTCGCCTTCGGCTCGCGGCTAAACGAAGGGAGAGACGCCGATGAGTTTCGATCCATTCGCATCCGGTTCGGACGTGCCGCCGGAGTACAATCCCGCTGCGCCGCCGACCGGCGATGGCGCCGCTATCCGCCAGCGCGTGCAGGCTCCTGCAATTGCGTTGATCGTCATTGGCATTATCAACGAGCTTGCCATCGGCTGGATCTTGGTAAACGTCGTCATGATGACGACGACGCCCGCCGACCGGCTGCACGAGCAGATGCTCGACATGTATCAATCCTTCCCGGAGATGAAGGCCGAGTTGAGCAAAAAATCCCCCGATGAACTCAAGACGCAGATCATGGTGATGGGATGGGGTTGGGTGGCTTTGGGGTTGCTGAGTTCCACGCTCACCCTTATTGGCGGCATTCGCATGTTGTCGCTGAAAAATTACGCTCTGGGCATCTGCGGTGCCATCTGCGCCGCTCTGCCGTGTCTATCTGGCCTGGCCTGCTGTGGGGTGGGCGAGATCGTCGGCATTTGGGCGCTGGTCGTCCTCATCAACCCGGATGTACGGGCGGCGTTTCATTAGCGGTTATCGAACTTCTCCGGCTGCGGTCATCTCGGTAGGAACCTCGCCCTGGAAATGTCGGGCCATCTTATGAGCAAGCAGCTAATCACCGTCGGCCACAGCCCCGATCCCGATGACGCTTTCATGTTCTACGCTCTGGCTCACGATAAACTGGACACGGGCGATCTGCAATTTCGCCACGTCCTGCAAGACATCGAAACGCTCAATCGCCGCGCCCTGCGCGGCGAATTGGAAGTGACGGCCATCAGCATCCACGCTTATGCGTCGCTGCTCGACAAGTACGCGCTTTTGCCCAGCGGATGCAGCATGGGCGATCGCTACGGTCCGATGGTCGTGGCGCGCCGGCCGCTGACGATCGAACAGCTCAAGACGGCGCGCATCGCCGTGCCCGGCACCTTGACGACGGCGTTTCTGACGCTGCGTCTGTTGCTGCCGGACGGTTTCACGCATGAGGTGATGCCGTTCGATGCCATCCTCAACGCCGTGGCGGACGGTCGCTGCGATGCCGGTCTCATCATCCACGAGGGGCAGTTGACGTTTCAAAATCAAGGGCTGCATTTGGTCGTCGATCTTGGTGTGTGGTGGCAGGAAAAGACGGGTTTGCCGCTGCCATTGGGCGGCAACGTGGTGCGCCGCGATCTCGGCGCGGCGACGATGCGCACCATTAGCCGTTTGCTCAAAGAGAGCATCCGCTATTCGCTGGATCACCGCGAAGCGGCGCTGGAGTATGCACTGCAATATGCGCGCGACATGGATAAATCGTTAGCGGATCGTTTTGTGGGCATGTACGTCAACGATTGGACGTTGGATTACGGCGAGCGCGGCCGGGAGGCGGTGCGGCGTTTGTTGTCGGAGGGGCATCGCGCTGGCGTCATTGCCAATCCGGTAAATGTGGAATTTGTCGAATAACAATTTCGTTTAGCCGCGACCCGAAGGGGAGCGCGTTGGAGCAAACGCGCTCCCCTTCGGGTCGCGGCTAAACGGATCATTGCGATTTGCGCGCACGTCGCCGAGATCGCGGACCTCGCCGGGTTTGCCGAGGAATCCCTTTATCAGCGACCCGCTCACCGACAATTTGCGTTTCTCGTAGGTGAAATCGTAGCGCCGGCCGGGAATCAATCCCTCTAGGCGAAAGCGTCCCTCCGCATCGGTGCGGCCATTTTCCAGTAGAAATTCGTTGGCATACACTTCGGCGTTGCGCAGCGGTTGACCGTCGGCATCGATGAGCCGGCCGCGCACGGCGGCCCACGGTTGCAAACGGACGGTCAGCGCTTTCGTTTCCGTGCCCTTCACTTCCACCGTGCCGATTAGTCGGCGGTCCTCATGGATGAAGTGCAGACGCCGCGGCCGCAGCGGATTAACGCCGTGAACGGTGAACTTCTCGGTTGCCAGGGTCTTCCCCTCCCAACGCTTCAGACCCTTGACGCGAACTCCCGCCACGGCTTTGCCATCCGCATCCAAGATCGTGCCGCTCACCTGCCGAGCCACCGCCACGCGGATCACTTCGAAGACCTTTTTAGTGTCTTTTGCCACGTCGAGAAGCTGGATGGCCTGAAATTGCTCCTGGAACAGAAAAAGCGGATGCGCTTCGCCACACAGGGCAATGAGACCCATTTTGTCGCCGCGCACTTTGGCCGTCTTTGGATCGATACAAGCCAGCACGTAGCGATTCTTCTCTTCGGCCCGGAAAACAAGGCAGCCGCGGCCCGGCAAGACGACGCAGCGAAACGAGCCATCCGCCTGGACCAAGGCGCTGCTGAACGGGGCATAGCTTGCAAAGCGAGTGCCCCGCAGGGCGTTGCCAAGCCCAATGTTGCTCGTGACATTCGGATTGGGATCGAGCGGGTAATAGCCGATGTCCCCCGCCAGGGCTGGCCGGTTTCGCCGTCGAGAACCTTGCCTTCGCAGGGAATGCCGCGCACCATTTCTAGGTCGGCGGTGAGCGGTTCAAACCCCGGCGTGTCCTTGATGCCGGCGCTGCTGAGCAGATACGGCTGATCGTGGTTCGGATACGCCATCAAACCGTACCGGGCGCCCTTGGGGCAGCCGTGCAGTTCGTAATGCCCGCGCTCATCGGTCACGGCGTCGGCCGTCACATAGCCCGTGAAACCCATGGGGTGGATGCGGATGCCGGCGAGCGGCTTGCCGGTGCCCTGTTCGCGCACCGTGCCGCGGAGGAGACGCGCCGGTTTGGCCAGGTAATCGAAGCTCGCCGCGTGACGAGGATCGTTTGGGTACGGACGCCGAACCGATTCCCCGCGCCGGGTCATCGTCTGCACAAGACCGGAATAGATTCCCGGTCCTTCCACATTCAATGTCACCAGTCGTTCGCGGCCGATGCCCTGCAAACGAAAACGGCCATCGGCGTCGGTCGTCGCCATTGTCGATGGATGGGGCAGGTGATGCCGATAATAAAGTATGCGGACATCGGTGCTTTCGAGGTACTGCTTTTCCTTCCGCATGGCCTGGAGAGCGCGGTCCAAATCGCCCTTGGGGAACGCCTCAATGACTTGCACGCTGACTTTGATGCCGGCCAACGGTTTGCCCTCCAGGCTGAGGATACGGCCCTGGATCGGCACATCGTCCTTGACCAGCCGCAGCGTCGCTTCCTTGCCAACATCGGCGAGCGGCACCTCCAGCCAATCGAGTCCGTAACCCTTCGCTATCGCTAGAAGACGGATATTGCGGAGGGGAAATTTCGTTTTGGGTTCGACCAGACGAGAGCGAGCGAGCAGGAAAGAAAACCGGCCGTCCTTTCCCGTCGTGGTCGAGGCCATCCGTTTTTCATCTTGCGTTCGCGGATCGGCGTAGACCCTGACATTCGCCGCCGGTTTGCCATCGGGATCGAGAACGCGACCATGTATCGATACGGTTTTTTCGCTCTCTTTGTCTTTCGCCGCGGGTGGCGACGATGGCGGAGGGGTGGCGGATGTTTCGCCCGCTCCGTGACGATTGCGGCGCGGAAACGGTTGTAATTTGACATCGCCCAACTCTTTCGATTCGCCTGCTTTCAGAATCAGCTTGGCGAAGACAAGACCCTGCCATTTGATCTGCTCGATCCGTCGCGCTCCCGACGCATCCATGAGCGCCAGGTTGTATTTCAATCCCGGTATAAGACGTTCGACGTGGAAGCGACCTTGCTCATCGGTGTGCGGTTCGAGATCCCGTTGGCCGGCGCGGCGTTCGCTGACATACAAGCCCGTATCCGGAGACATCGGCTGGCCGGGTTTGCGGACGGGAACCTCCGTGAACCAGAGAGTGGCGTTGGAGATGGGTTTGCCCTCCGCGTCCAGCAAACGACCGGAGACGGTTGCCCACGGTTGCAGCCGGACGGTGAGCGGAGTCTTTTGGTCTCCGCGAGCGACAACGCTGCCGGCTAGTTTCTTGTCCATGTGGATAAAGCACAATAAGCGTGGGCGATCCGGATCCAGGCCCACAGCGGTGAAGTCGGCCGTTTGCAGCCGTCGAGCCGGCTCCCACTCCCAATCATCGTGATTCAACCCAACGGCCACGGCGCCGGCAAGCGGCCGGCCTTGCGGATCGAGGAGCTTGCCTTTAACGATGCGCCCGGCGTCGAGGACGAACTTCACTTTCACCGGCCCGTCGCCCGGCTTGGGGTTGATCTCGGCGAACGCCTGAAAATTCGACGCGGAAGTTCCGAAAGGAAAATAGATCGTCGCCGCCTCGCGGGCGATCGGATACTTCTCGTCATCGGTTTGGAAGGCAATAATGGCGCGACGAGGGATGGCCGCGAACCGGAACGTGCCATCGTTGCGGATGGCCATATTGTTGTTGTACTCCTGAAAGAAGGGCTGCGCAAACGGATCGTCCGGCGAGAATTTCTCCGGCAAGACGAAGTAGCTGACCGAGCCGGGGACAGGCCGGCCCGTGGTCTTGTCAGCCGTCGTCACGTCCACCCAGACGCCGCGGTTCAAGGCCACGTCCACGTTTGCCTCGGAGAACAACTTCACGAGAGGCACATCCTTGACGGCGGGCACATAGGGCTGATCGGCGGGCGGCCGGATACGGATGCGATTGCCCTTGCCGCGCGGCAGTCCGGTGAAACGATAGCGGCCCTGGTTGTCGGCAACCGTGTGGTAAAGCGTGTTTTGGCCGCGTTTGGTCCCCGCAAGCACATAACTTTCTACAATGGCCCTCGGTATAGGACGTTTTGTCTCCGCATCGCGCACTGTGCCGGCGACCGTCAGCCCTGGAGGAACCGGATGATCGAAACCATTCTCCAAGACAACCACGGATTTATCGGGTCCGAAGAAGCGATCCTTGATTCGCGGCGCGGACAGCAACGGACTCGAATCCTTGGACGCGAGGCGGGTCATGACATACAGATTCTGAGTTTCCATTGCCGGCCCTTCGATGCGCAGCTCGACCAGCTGATCCTTGGCGAAGCCGTGCAAGCGAAAGCGTCCGTTGGCGTCGGTCGTGGTCGCCGGCAAGAGCGCAATGCCTGGTCTCCAGTAGAAGGGGCTGGCGAGACGATTCGGAACATATTTGTAGTAGGCATCGATAAAGGACGCGCGCGACCGTAGCGCTTTCACGAACGGCGTCAGATCGCCTTTTTCCGGGGCGGCGATGCTCCACGCCGTCACGCGCAGCCCGGCGAGCGGCTTGCCCTGCAAGTCGATAATCCGGCCGGCGAGCGGCGTACTGTCAGTGGAGACGTGAAGCGTGAGATCCGCCTGTTGCTCGGCAACGCTCTGCCAGGCGAAAGTGAAACCATCGGCTTTGACGACGACGTGTCCCGCCTTTCGCGGGTCTCTTTTCGCCGCTTCCGCGGATAACGGAATGTCCTTCGGAGAGAGCGCGAAGATGAAGCGGCCTTGAACATCCGTGACGGCGCGGACGGGCAGGGGTTCCTCTTGGTGCGTGATAAAGTGGTAATACACCTTCGCGCCGGCAATGGGTTTGTCATTGGGATCGAGAACGCGGCCGCGAAAAACAATGGTATCTTTCTCCGCCGCTTTGGCGGGAACACGCGGCTGTTCGCGGCGCTCGGCGGGCGGCTCCGGCGCAACAGCGGAAGTGGCCGGACCACGATATGCCCACAGACCGGCGCCGCCCAGCAGCGTCGCGGCAAACAAAATCACCGTCGCCGCCTTGGCCTTGCCGGCGGACAAAATCGTCCCGCTCGTGTTCACCAAAGTGGCGACGGCCGGTGCCATCGGCACCGCCTGCATGGCGCTGCGCAGTGTCGTTTCGGCCAGCGCCGCCGACACCGCCGCCGGTGCCGTGCCTTCGGCGAATAGCGACGCCGTCAGCGCCGCCATCGGCGTCAGACCGCGTGAGAGGAGCCGGCTCCGCAGCAATTCGCGTCCTTTATCCAGCCGGCGGCGCAGTGTACTCTTGCTCCAGCCCAGACGCCGCGCCGCTTCCTCCTGCGTCTTGCCTTCCAGATAGCACAGCACCAGAGCCGAACGCAAATCCTCCGGCAAACGCTGCAATTCCTCATCGACGATCTGATATATCTCCGATTCGGTCGTCTCGGTTTGCGGATTCGCCGTGGACAGAACTCCTCCTTGCTTCTCGCGCTGTTTGCGCTTGGCCGCATTCGCGCAAGCGCGGACGGCCACATGATACGCCACGCGGTACAGATAACCGCCCACGTCCGTTTGCCGAATCGAGCCGGCCTTGCGCGCCAGAATGAGAAACGTCGCCTGAAAGGCGTCTTCGGCGTCCTGCTCGTGACCGAGGATGCGCCGGCACACGCTCAGCACCATCGGACCATGACGCCGCATTAAGAGCGCGAACATCGCCTCATCGCGCTCGGCGGCGAAGCGCTCCAGGAGTTGACGGTCGCTGAGTTGAGCGATTCTCTGTATCTCAACCAGTTGATGGACGTGCCGCAGCAAGTTCGCCGATGCGCCGCTCATGTCTTCTCCCCTTGCCGTGGTGGCGTGGTGGTCTGTCTACACCATTAGAGGCGCGCCGTCTTCTTCCGTGTTCAATTAATTTATCCAAACCGAACCGCAAGCGCACTCTGCCGGCCCGGTAAGGACGAGCGGACAAATCCTGAGCGGGGGGCGTCAGCCCCCCGAGTCGGGCGTCTCTCGGGGGGCTGACGCCCCCCACTCAGGGTTTGTCCGCTTGCTCTGAGAAAAGCACCGTTGTCGCGCGGCGGCGGACCTTGGTACAATCGGCCGCTTGCGGCTGGCAAGGAATTGCTCGATGCGCCTTTGACGAGAGGAAGGAACCTCCAATGGACAAGAAATCACGGCTGGGTCGGGGTCTGGATGCGCTGTTGAGCAGCGCCGACGAGGGCGGCGTGGTGACGGCGGGCACGCAAGCACGAGTGCCGGTCGAGTCCATCGAGCAAAATCCCTATCAGCCGCGCAAGACGTTCGACGGCGACGAACTGGCGGCCCTCAGCGCCAGCATCCGCACGCATGGCGTTCTACAACCGTTGGTAGTGCGGCAAGTCGGCGAACGCTATCAATTGGTGGCCGGCGAACGCCGGCTGCGCACGCGCGCGACGCCGGACTGAATAGCGTGCCCGTCACCGTCGTCGATTTCAACGATCAGCAGATCCTCGAAGCCGCCCTCGTCGAGAACATCCAACGCAGCGATCTCAACCCCATCGAAAAAGCGCAGGGCTTCAAGGACTATCTGACGCGCTATCACATGACGCACGAGCAATTGGCGACGCGCCTAGGTCTGGGCCGAGCGACCATCACGAATCTGGTGGCGCTGTTGGAGTTGCCGGCCGAGTTGCAGGACGCCGTCCGCGTCGGCCAGTTGAGTACCGGACACGCCAAGATTCTCAAGGGCATCAACGATCCGGCTCGGCAGATCGCCTTGAGCAAAGAGATCATCGCGCGCGGCTTGTCGGTGCATGCGACCGAGACGTATTTGAAGCAGTTCGCCGCCGAGGAAAAGGCCAAGATCGAAGACAAGGCCGCAGGCAACGGTCACGCCGCTGCCGAGAAAACGACGCACGTGCAGAGCATCGAAGACGAACTGCGGCAGAAACTCGGTTTGCGCGTTGAGATTCGCGTCAAGGGCAAGGACAAAGGGCAAATCGTGTTGTCTTTCGAGTCGAACGATGATTTCGAGCGCCTTGTCGAAGTGCTGCGCCGTTGAGCGGTCGTCGGTTAGCGACGCTTCGCAGAAGCGTCGCTAACCAGCACTCCGTAGACCGCTTAGCGGAACAAGAAGGTGACATTGAAGCCGAACAAGTCCACGCTCAGGAGGTTGCCAGAGGCGTCGAAGGTGGACACCAACAGCGGGATGCCGAAAAAGTGATCGGTAATTGTCTCGGTGCCATTGGCGTTGACCGTCTCGACCCCACCCAACAAAGCATCGAAGAAAGCCAGCAAGGCAGGCACGTGCAAAGCCGGCGGCGAGGGCGGCGGTGGAGGCGGTGGTAGCGGCGCGTTGACGGTGAGGGTGGCGGCGCTAGTGGTAGCACTGCCGGCGCTGTTGGTGAAGACGGCCTGGTATTCGTCGCCGTTCATGGCGGCGGTGACGTTGTTCAGAATCAGCATGGTCGTGGTAGCGCCGCTGATGTTCGTGAAGGTGTTGCCGCCATCGCTGCTGACTTGCCATTGCACCGTGGGCGTCGGATTGCCGCTGGCCGACGCCGTGAACGAGACATTAGCTCCCGTCGTCACCGATTGGTTGCTCGGATTACTCGTGATGACCGGCGCGGATGCTGCGGCGTTGACAGCCAGGAGGGCGGCACTGGTAGTGGCGGTGCCGGCGCTATTGGTGAAGACGGCTTGGTACTCGTATCCATTCATGGCCGTAGTGACATTGTTCAGCGTCAGCGTGGTCGTGGTGGCACCGCTGATGTTGCTGAACGTCTTGCCGTCGTCCGTGCTGACTTGCCATTGCACGGTCGGCGTCGGATTGCCGCTGGCCAAAGCGGTGAACGAGACATTGGCGCCCGCCGTCACCGATTGGCTGGTGGGATTGTTTAGGATGACGGGCGCGGACGCCGCGGCGTTGACGGTGAGGGTGGCGGCGCGTAGTGGTGGCGCTGCCGGCGCTGTTGGTGAAAACGGCTTGAAATGCGTCGCCGTTCATGTTCGTAGTGACATTGTTCAGCGTCAGGGTGGTCGAGGTGGCGCCGCTGATGTTGGTAAACGTCGTGCCGCCATCGGTGCTGATCTGCCATTGCACGGTCGGCGTGGGATTGCCGCTGGCCAAAGCGGTGAACGAGACATTGGCGCCCGCCGTCACCGATTGGTTGCTCGGATTGCCGGTGATGGACGGCGGCGCGTTGACAGTGAGGGTGGCGGCGCTGCTGGCGGCGCTGCCGGCGCTGTTGGTGAAGACGGCTTGGTACTCGTAGCCGTTCATGGCGACGGTGACACCGTTCAGCGTCAGGGTGGTGGAAGTGGCTCCACGGATGCTGCTGAAAGTTTTGCCGTCATCGCTGCTGACTTGCCATTGCACGGTCGGCGTCGGCGTGCCGCTGGCTGATGCCGTGAACGATACATTAGCTCCCGCCATCACGGTTTGGTTGCTCGGATTGCTCGTGATGACCGGCGCGGACGGACTGCTTGAGCCTTGGTACTGCACGGCGCCCAGATCGAGGGTGTCATCGGTCGAGCGGCGGTTGCCGATTTCATCGGTGATATAGGTCAAGACTGGCCCCTCGACATAACCGATGGTGTCCAAGATTTGCGTGGTTCCCGCGCCGATCGAGACGACGCCGGGCAAGAGCGGATAGTAGATGGGTCCGCCGCTGGGTTGGCCGTTGGTGGTGACGCCGACCACGCCGCCCAATTGCGTTTGCGTGTTGCCGATGATGTTGCTTCCCGTGATGTGGGCATTGGGACCAACGCTGGTGATGAAGTTATCCGTGGCGGCGGTCAGCGTGTCTCCGGGGGAAGTGTCGAGGTCCGTTGCGGATGAATCGAAGGCGAGGTTGCCCTGGATCAGATTGTTGACGAGGAGGGGATTGGTGGAAGACAGGTAGACGCCGCCGCCAAATCCTGGGCCGATCTTGTTCTGCGCGATCGTGTTATTGTCGAGATTGGCACTCTGGGAATAGTTGAAGAGGCCGCCGCCCAGCGAAGTGCCGAGCGTGGCGCCTTCGCCCCCCGCCGTGGCGATGTTCTTGGCCACGGTGCAATTGACCATCGAAATGTTCCCCGACTGGAGCACGATGCCGCCGCCTTCGGCACGCGCGCCGTTCTGATTGGTTCCGTCCGAGCCGGCCGCGCCGAAACCGCCGGTGCCGGCCGCGCCGCCCGTTCCACCGTTGCCTCCCAAGACCGAGTTGCCGTAGAAGGTGGTGTTGCCAATCTTATCGACGACGGCTTCATGGCTAGTGGAGATATAGAGCGCTCCGCCGCCGGCGATGCCGGCGCTGCCGCCATCGCCGCCGTTGGCGTTCTTGGCCGTGCCGGTCGAGGTTCCGCCGTTGCCGCCGTTGCCGCCGTTGCCGCCCTGGACAGAATTGTCCACAAACAGCGCGGGGTTGGCGTCGTCGTTGAGGATCTTCAAAGCGACGATGACGTTGCCGCTGAAGTAAGCGCCGCCGCCCTGCGCGGCGCCGCCGTAGCCGCCGTAGCCGCCGCCGCCGCCGGAGGTATTGGTGCCGACGGCATTGCCGCCCGCCGCCCCGTTGCCGCCGTTGCCGCCTATAACAGAGTTTCCGGACAGCATATCTCCTGTTAATGTCGCCGTCCAACCGCTGCCGCCGACGTAGACGCCGCCGCCAAACGCGCTGCCGCCTGGTTCGCTGGCGTAGGCGCCCTTGCTGCCTTGAGCGCCATTTTTACGGATGGTGCTATCGCGGATGGTGAGGAAGCCGGGTCCGTTTGCGGAGACGTATATCCCACCGCCCGCAGCGGAGCCGATGCCCACGGCACGATTGGACTCGATGACGGAGCCGCCCTGCACGGTCAGATTACCGTTCCCGGACACGAAGATGCCGCCGCCGTCCGCATGGAATCCGCTGACCGAATTGCCTCGAACCGTCGCGTTGCTGAGTATGACGTTGCCGCCCAAATCTTCGATGCCGCCGCCTTGGGCGTTGCCGGTGCTTGTGACCGTGCCGCCCGTTATCGTCACGTCCTGGAGAATAAGATTGCCGCCCTTCTCGACTTGGAAGACGCGATTGCCGTTGCCGGTGATGCTCTGGCCGGTGCCCACGATGCTGACGCTGCCGGCGGAGGAAACAGTCAACTGTTGTCCCGCCGCCAGGGTGTAGGCGGGCTGGCGCCGGTCAGATTAATGATGTACAGCGTGTCGGGCGCCGTGGCATTGGTGAGAGCCGTCTGGAGTTCCGCGATGTCGGCGGCATTTTCCGTGACGTTGCGGAGTTGGACGGCGCCGAGATCGATGGTTCCACTCGTCGATCCATTGCTGGAGCGCAAGGTGCCGATCTCATCGACGGCATTGGCCACCGTGGTTCCCTCGACGGCGGCGATGGTACTCAGGTCGCTGGTGGTTCCGGCCGCGATCGAGACAGTGCCGGGCACCAGGGGATAGTAAATAGGTCCGCCGCTTGGCAGTCCTTTGGCGGTGAAGCCGACCACGCCGCCCAATTGAGCCGGATAATCGCCGAGGATGATGTTCGTGGCCGCGCTGACGCTGCCCGTCGGATTGATGCTGGCGATGTAGTTGTTATAGGCATTGCTCAGGGTCGCCCCGTTGGTGTCGAGGTCGGCCGCGGTGGAGATGCTGCTGTAGTTGGCTTGAATCAGGTTGTTGAGGAGGATGGGATTGCCCGCGGCGACCGTGATGCCGGCGCCGGCGTTCGCTGTGCCGGTGAGACTGTTCTGCGTGATGGTGTTGTTGTCGAGCGTGACGGCGGCGGCATCGTTATCGTAGATTCCGCCGCCCGATGAGACGCCGCCCTTGGAGCCGGACCCGGCGTAGACGAGGTTGGTGGCCACGGTGCTATTGACGACCGTGACGTTGCCGTCCTCCAAGGCGAGAGCGCCTCCCGCGGCGAATCCGCTCTGGCTGGTTCCCGCGACTCCGGCCGTACCGCTGCCGCCGGTGCCGGCGGAGCCGCCCGTCCCGCCGGCAGCGCCGGCGACCTGGTTGCCAAAGAAGGCGGTGTTGCCGATGTTCGCGGTGAGAGTTGCGCCGACGCCGCTGCCGATGTAGACGGCGGCGCCCTCCGCGCGAGCGGTCCCGCCGTTGCCGCCTTTGGAATTATTGGCCGTGCCGGTGGAAGCGCCGCCCGCGCCGCCCGCTCCTCCTCCCGCTCCGATTTCGTTGCTGATCATTATCGAGGGATGGGTGGTCGGTGCGGCGAGATCGTTGAGGATCGTCAAACTGCCGCTGCCGTTGGCGCTGGCGGAGAAGAAAGCGCCGCCGCCCAACGCCGTGCCGCCGTTGCCGCCGTTGCCGCCGTCGCCGCCTTGGGCGTTGACGCCGGTGGCTTTGCTGCCTGCCGCTCCGTTGCCGCCACCGCCGCCGCCCGCGAGGTTTCCCCACAGCGTGTCTCCCAGCAGCGTTACCGTCCACCCGCTGCCGCCAACATACAAGCCGCCGCCCGCCGCACTGCCGCCCGCCGTGCCGTTCTGACCCGCATTCGTGGCGTTGATACCCTGGATGCCCTCGGCGATATTGGCGTAGATGTTGCTATCCTTGATGGTCAGATTGCCGCCTCCCGTCACGAAGATTCCGCCGCCATCCGCCGACTTTCCCATAACCGTACTGCGCTCAACGGTAACATTGCTGAGCGTGACGTTGCCGCCGCTGTCGAAGATGCCGCCACCCTGAGCATTGCCGGTGCTTGTGACCTTGCCCCCCGTGATCGTCAAATCCTGGAGGGTAACATTGGCGCCCTTGGCGATGAGGAAGATGCGATTACCGTTGCCGGTGATGCTCTGGCCGGTGCCGGTGATGGTCACACTACTGCCGGAGGCGGCGGCGGACACGGTCAGCTCTTGTCCCGCCGTCAGAAAGTAGGCGGAGGTGGCGCCGGTCAAATTGATGACATACTGTGTATTGGCCGCCGTGGCGTTGTTCAGATCTGCTTGCAGCGTGGCCGCATCAGGAGCATTCTCCGTGACCGTGCTGGGAGTAATGCGATCTTCTAATGCTTCCAACATCGGACGCACGCGGCGGCGTTGCGCCGCCTGACGGCGGCGGTCTTTCCGAGAGCGCGACAAGCCCAACAAATTGTGCAACCACGGAGAGGAAAACATGGTTGTTCTTCCCACTTTCTCTAACGTCGGAGGAGAAATTACCAAACCGGAATTTAATCCGCATTTTTGCCGCAGTCAACCAATTTTCCCAACTTAGTGACTGTCCCATATAGGTTGTGGCGGCACGTTTCCAACGTGCCGATCCGCGGGATTTTTCCGCCCTCCGGCACGTTGGAAACGTGCCGCCACAGGCGGTTAGTGGTTCTTAGAACATGCCGGCTAGGATGAGGTGGATCACCTCCGCGAAGGCGGCTTCGATGTCTGGAAGTAATTCGTTCGTCGGCGGCAACGGCTGCCCCAACAACCGCTCCGAGAGCGAATTGAGAAACATCAGAACCGGCGGATCGTTGGCAAAGAGCAGCGCCTCACTATCGAGGGTGATGGCGAGGATCTCTTGAATCAGCGAAAGCGCCGGCGGCGGCGAAGGGGGCGGCGGCGAAACCGTGACCTGGACGGCGCCGAGGTTGATGGAGCCGTTTGTCGAGAAGAGGTTGCCGATCTCATCGGTGGCGTTGGCCGTGGTGGTTCCCTCGACGTTGGCAATGGTGTTCAGAACGCTGGTGGTTCCGTAGCCAACCGAGACGGTGCCGGACAACAGCGGATAGTAGATGGGTCCGCCGCTGGGTTGACCTCCGGCGGCGACGCCGACCACGCCGCCCAATTGCACCTGGGGGTTGCCGACAATGTTGTGTGCCGTGCTGACAGCGTTGGGACTGATGCTGGTGATGAAGTTGTTGCTGGCGCTCTTCAGGGTGGTTCCCGCCGTGTCGAGGTCGAAGGCGGAAGAGCCGATGCTCTGATTGCCCTGGATTAGGTTGTTGAGGAAGGTAGGATTGCCATATCCTACCGCGATGCCGGAGCCTGAGTTCGCTGCTCCCTTGAGCGTGTTCTGGGTGATGGTGTTGTTGTCGAACGTGTCGCTATTGCTAGGGTAGTCGCCGCTATCGAGAAGTCCGCCACCCACCGCGTGGCCGCGTGCGCCGTCGGCATTGAGGCCGGCGGTGACGGTATTGTTGGCCACGGTGCTGTTGACCATCGTGAGAGTGCCGCCGGTTAGGGAGATGTCGCCTCCGCCGCCATAGGCGGCCCCGCCGGCCTGATTGTCTCCCGATGTGCCGGGCGTGCCGCTGCCGCCGGTGCCGGCGGCGCCGCCGACCCCGCCGTTGCCGCCGGAGACCGTGTTGGCGAAGAAAGTGGTATTGCCGATGCTCGCGGTGAAGTTCGCCACGCCGCCGACGACGAGGGAGACCGCTCCGCCGTCCGCGGTGCCGGCTTGACCGCCCCGCTCGCCATCCGCATTATTGGCCGTGCCGGTTGAGGTTCCGCCGGCGCCGCCCTTGCCGCCGTTGCCGGCCTGGACCGAATTGTTCACAAACAGCGAGGGATGGGTAGCCGGCGCGGCGAGGTCATTAAGGATCGTCAACTGGCCGCTGGGATAAGGAGGGATGGTGCCGTTCTGAAGCGGATCGTGGACGGGACTGGTCAGGTTGAAATAAGCGGCGCCGCCCGCGGCATAGCCGCCGTCGCCGCCGATGCCGCCTCGGTCGCCTTGCGCATTGCTGCCGCTGGCATTGGGGCCGGCCGCGCCGTTGCCGCCGTTGCCGCCGAGGACGGCGTTTCCCGAAAACGTGTCGCCGATCAGCGCCACCGTCCAACCGCTGCTGGGGCTGCTGGCGACATACAAACCTCCGCCCTGAGCCCCGCCGCCGAAGCCGCCGTCATGGCCGGCGATCGCCTTGCCGGAACCCGTCTCCGTGGTCCCCGTGCCGTTGGGGCCATTGCCGCCTTGGGCGACATTGTTGCGGAGAGTGCTATCGCGAATGGTGACGGTGCTGGCGCTGACGTACACCCCGCCGCCGGCAGCTTGACCGCCGATATACGGGTAGTGTGGAGGGAAGCCCGCGCCGCCAACGGCGCGATTGGATTGGATGACGGAGCCGCCTTCGATGGTCAGAGTGCCGTCCATCACGAAAATGCCGCCGCCTGCCGCGCTGATTCCCCCACTGGCCGTGTTAGCTTGAATAGCCACCTTGCTGAGCGTGACGTTGCCGCCGCTGTCGAAGATGCCGCCTCCTTGGGCGTAGTAGCCGTTGCTGGTCGCCGTGACCGCGCCGCCGCTGATCGTCACATTCCGCAGGGTGACGTTGGCGCTCTTGTCGATGAGAAAGACGCGATTGCCGTTGCCGGTGATACTCTGGCCGCTGCCCACAATGCTGACGGGAGCGGCGGCGGAGACGGTCAACTGCTGCCCCGCCGCCAGGTTGTAGGCGGAACTGGGGCCGGTCAGATTGATGATGTACTGCGTGTTGGCCGCCGTGGCGTTGTTCAGATCCGTTTGCAGCGTGGCGGCGTCGGGAGCATTTTCGATGACGGTGCTGGGCGTGAGGCGATCTTCCAACGTCTCCAGCATCGGACGGACACCGCGACGCTGCTGCACCGCTTGACGGCGGCGATCCTTGCGAGAACAAGTTGAGCTTAACAAGTGGTGCAACCATCGAGAGCGAATCATGAGCTTTCTCCAAAATCAGAATGCCTTGCCAGGCAGCGGCTTAGCGGAACAGGAACGTGATATTGAAGCCGAACAAGTCCACACTCATCAGGTTGCCGGAAGAGTCGAACGTGGACACCAATAACGGAATGCCGAAAAAGCTATCCGTAATCGTCTCGGTGCCATTGGCGTTGACCGTCTCCACCCCGCCCAGCAAGGCATCGAAGAATGCCAGCAACGGAGGCACATGCAAGGTTGGCGACGGCGGCGGTGGGGGCGGCGAAAGTGCCGCGTTAACGGTCAGCATGGCGGTTTTGGTGGTGATGCTACCGTCGCTGTTGGTGAAGACCGCTTGATACTCGTAGCCGTTCATGGCCGTGGTGACATTATTCAGCGTCAGGGTGGTACTCGTGGCGCCGGGGATGATCTCGTGGAGCCTTCCGTCGATGATGGCTTGCCATTGCACGGTCGGCGTCGGTGTGCCGCCGGCCGATGCCGTGAAGGTGACAGTGGTTCCCGCTGTCGCCGTCTGACTCACCGGATTGCTCACGATGTAAGGCTTGGAGGATACCGCGGCGTTGACCGTCAGCGTGGCCGCGGTCGTCGTGATGCTACCGGCGCTGTTGGTGAAGACGGCTTGGTACTCGTAGCCATTCATGGCGGTAGTGACGTTATTGAGCGTCAGAGTGGCGGTGGCTCCGCTGATGTTGGTGAAGGTTTTGCCGCCGTCGGTGCTGACTTGCCATTGCACCGTGGGCGTCGGCGTGCCGCTGGCCGAGGCCGTGAAGGTTACATCGGTTCCCGCTGTCGCCGATTGGCTGCTCGGATTGCTGGTGATGACGGGCGCGGACGAATTGTTGGAATTTTGGAACTGGACAGCGCCGAGATCGATGGAGCCATTGGTCGAGCGCGGATTGTCGATCTCGTCGGTGGCTTTATGCGTGGTGGTTCCCTCGATGCCGGCGATGGTGTTCAGGACGCTGGTGGTTCCCGCGCCGATCGAGACGGTGTTGGGCAAGAGCGGATAGTAGATGGGTCCGCCGCTGGGATTGCCGCCAGCGGTGACGCCGACCACGCCGCCCAATTGCGTCTGCGGGTTGCCGACGATGTTGGTCGTCGTGTTGACGCGGGCCGCCGAATTGACGCTGGTAATGAAGTTGTTATGGACATTGCTCAGAGGGATATTGCCGGTGTCGAGTTCCAATGCGGACGAGCCGATACTCTGGTTGCCCTGGATCAGATTATTGATGAGGGTAGAGTCGGACTCGAACCAGAGGCCGGAACCATAGTTGGCGGTTCCGTTAACGCTATTCTGCGTAATGGTGTTATTGTCGAGTGTCACGCCGCTGCCCACGTCGATGCCGCCGCCCAACGCCTCGCCGTTGCGAGCGCCGCCATAGCCGAGTCCGGGAGTAATGGTGTTGTTGGCCACGGTGTTGTTGACCAAGGTGATGTTGCCGCCCGACAAAGCGAGTCCGCCGCCAAAAGCATCGCCGCCCCAGAGGTTTTGTCCGGCTCCACCGGGCTTGCCGGAGCCGCCGCTGCCGGCAGCGCCGCCGGCTGCGCCATTGCCGGTGGAAACTTTGTTGCCATAAAAAGTGGTGTTCCCAATGTTCGCGGTGAAGGATAAACCGTCCTCGCTATCGGCCGGGGCGCTTCGCCTGGGGGTAGAAAGAGTGCGCCGCGGACAACGATGGCGCCGCCGCTGGCGTAGCCGCCCGAGCCGCCCCCGCCTCCGAAGGAGTTATTGGCGGTGCCGGTGGACGCGCCGCCGTCCCCGCCGTTGCCGCCATTGCCGGACTGCGCCGAGTTATCGAGAAACAGCGAGGGATGGCCGATCGGCGCGGCGGGGTCGTCGAGGATCGTCAAACGGGTGCTGGCACTGCCGTTGTCGGTGAAGACGGCAGCGCCGCCGCTGGCTTCGCCGCCATATCCGCCGTAGCCGCCGTTGCTACCTTGAGCGTTCGTCCCCGTGGCGTTTTGGCCGGCCGCGGCGTTGCCGCCGTTACCGCCGACGGCAGTGTTGCCCGAAAAGGTGTCTCCTATCAGTGTCGCCGTCCAACCCGTGCCGCCGGCGTACAAGCCGCCGCCGGACGCGCTGCCGCCCTCCGCGCCCTGGCGCTATTGTTGCTCAGGGTGCTATCGAGGATGGTGACGGTGCTGGCTCCGCTGACGTACACGCCGCCGCCATAGACGTAGTTGCTGTACGGAGGGAGAACCTGGCCGATGGCTTTGTTGGACCGGATGACGGAGCCGCCTTCGATGGTCAGATTGCCACTCTCGGAGACGAAAATGCCGCCGCCCTTGGCTAGGTTCCCCATGACCGTATTGCCTTGCACGGTCACGTTGCTGAGCGTGACGTTGCCGCCGCTGTCGTAGATGCCGCCGCCGCTGGCGACGGTACTGCCCCCCATGATGGTCAAATTTTCAAGCGTGACGTTGGCGTCGCCGCCGACATAAATCACGCGATTGCCGTTGCCGGTGATGCTCTGGCCGGTGCCGGCAATGGTCACACTGCTGCCCAAGCCAGCGGCGGAGACGGTCAACTGTTGTCCCGATGTCAGATTGTAGGCGGCGCTGGCGCCGGTCAGATTGATGACGTACTGTGTGTTGGCCGCCGTGGCGTTGTTCAGATCCGTTTGCAGGGTGGCGGCATCGGCAGCATTTTCGATCACGGTGCTGGGCGTGAGACGATCTTCCAACGTCTCCAACATTGGACGCACACCACGACGCCGCACAGCCGCCTGACGGCGGCGATTCTGACGAGAGTGCGACAAACCAAACAAGTTGTGCAACCAGCGAGAGCGAATCATGAGCTTTCCTCCAAAATCAGAATGCCTTGCCGGTTCGCAGCGCAAGCAAGGGCGTCCCTTGTCGGGGCCGCGGGCTGGCAAACCACGGCCGCTTATCCGAACAAGAACGTGATATTGAAGCCGAACAGATCGACGCTTATCAGGTTGCCGTGAGAGTCGAAGGTGGACACCAGCAGCGGAATGCCGAAAAAGCTATCCGTGATCGTCTCCGTGCCATTGGCGTTGATCGTCTCGACCCCGCCAAACAACTGATCGAAGAATGCCAGCAAGGGAGGCACGTTCAAGGTCGGTGGCGGCGATGGTGGTGGCGGCGGTGACGAAGGCGGGGGTGAAGGTGGCGGCGAGGGCGGCGACGTGGGCACGGATTGGACGGCGCCGAGGTCGAGGGAGCCGCTCGTCGCCGCATTGGTCGAGAGAAGGTTGCCGATCGCATCGGTGGCGTGGGCCGTGCTGGTTCCCTCGACGTTGGCGATGGTACTCAAGACGCTGGTGGTTCCCGCGCCGACCGAGACGGTGTTGGGCAAGAGCGGATAGTAGAGGGGTCCGCCGCTGGGTTTGCCGCCCGCGGTGACGCCGACCACGCCGCCCAGTTGCGTCTGGCTGTTGCCGACGATGTTGGCCGTCGTACTAACGGCGTTGGCACTGATGCTGGTGATGAAATTGTTGCTGGCGTTGTTGAGCGGTTGGGTGGAGACATCGAGATTGTTCGCGGAGGAGCCGATGCTCTGGTTGCCCAGGATCAGGTTGTTGAGGAGCGTGAGAAGATTGCCGGACTGCACAGCGATTCCGGAGCCAAATGTGTAAAGAACTCCCCTAATGGTGTTCTGGGCGATGGTGTTATTATCGAAAGTAACTGTCCCGTCGCTGATCGTGAAGACGCCGCCGCCCAAGGCGCTGCCTGGCTGGCCGGAACCGCCATTGAGTCCGGCGGCGACAGTGTTGTTGGCCACGGTGCTGTTGACCATGGTGACGTTGCCGCCTCCCAGATCGACTCCGCCGCCAAGGGCGGGTCCGGCGGATTGGTTGGCTCCGGCACCGCCCGACCCGCCATTGCCGCTGGAGACCTTGTTGCCATAGAAGGCGGTGTTACCAATGTTAACGGTGAAAGGTACATTTATACCGCTGCTGACGCTGAGCGCTCCGGCGCTGGCGTTGCCGCCGACTCCGCCCGCGCCGTCAATGCCGTTGTTGGCTGTGCCGGTGGCGGTGCCGCCGGCGCCGCCGTTGCCTCCCGCGCCGGACTGGACGGTGTTGTCGATAAAGAGTGAGGGATGGGTGGTCGGCGCGGCGGGGTCATTGAGGATGGTCAAAGTGCTGCTGCCGTTGCCGCTGACGTTGAAGCAGGCGGCTCCGCTCGCGGCGAAGCCGCCGGCGCCGCCGCTGCCGCCGTTGTCGCCGACCGTGTTCGGCGTGGTGGCGTTTTGGCCGGCCGCGCCGTTGCCGCCGTTGCCGCCGAGGACGCTGTTGCCCGACAGCGTGTCTCCCATCAGCGTCACCGTCCAACCGCTGCCGGTGACAAACACTCCGCCACCGGCCGCATCGCCGCCGGGGTTGCCATTCTGACCGGCAGCCGTGCCATTGGCGCCCTTATTGCCCTGAGCGCTATTCTTGCTAAGGATGCTATCATCGATGGCGACGGTGCTGGCTCCCAAGACGTACAAACCACCGCCCGCCGCGAAGCTGGCCGAAGTAAGGCTCTTGGTGATGACGGCGTTGTTGGACTGGAGGACGGAGCCGCCCTCGATGGTCAGATTGCCGCCTTTGACGAAAATGCCGCCGCCATAGGCAGCGGTCCCCTCGGCCGTATTGCCCTGAATGGCCACCTTGCTCAGCGTGACATTGCCACCACTGTCGAAGACGCCGCCGCCCTCGATGACGCCGCTGCCCCCCGTGATCGTCAAGTCCTGGAGGGTGACGTTGGCACCCATTTCAACATCGAACACCCCATTGTCGTTGCCGGTGATGCTCTGCCCCGTGCCGGCGATGGTCACGCTACTGCCGGAAGCAGCGGCGGAGACGGTCAGTTCTTGTCCCGCTGTCAGATTGTAGGCGGAACTGGCGCCCGTCAGATTGATGACATATTGTGTATTGGCCGCCGTGGCGTTGTTGAGATCCGTTTGCAGCGTGGCGGCGTCGGCGGCGTTTTCCGTCACCGTGCTGGGAGTAATGCGATCTTCCAACGACTCCAGCATTGGACGGATGCGGCGACGCTGCCGTGCTGCCAGGCGGCGGCGATCTTTTCGAGAACGAGCCAAGCTCAACAAGTTGTGCAGCCAAAGAGAGGTAGACATGGATGCCCTTCCCGTAAAAGAAAAAATAAGAAACCTATCGAGAGTCCCTTCCCGCACGCGAGGAAACATTCCTCCGCACGCATCCGTAATCCACTTAGCCGAACAAGGACGTGATATTGAAGCCGAACAAGTCCACGCTCACGAGGTTGCCGGAAGAGTCGAAGGTGGACACCAATAGCGGAATGCCGAAAAAGCGATCCGTGATCGTCTCGGTGCCGTTGGCGTTGACCGTCTCCACCCCGCCCAACACCTGATCGAACAACGCCAATAACGGCGGCACGTTCAAACTCGGCGGTGCGGGCGGTGGCGGTGGCGGAGGTGGCGGCGGCGGCGTATGGATGGTTAGCGTGGCGGCGCTCGTGGTGGCAGTGCCGGCGCTATTGGTGAAGACGGCTTGGTATTCATCGCCGTTCAGAGCCGTGGTGACGTTGTTCAGCGTCAGCGTAGTGCTTGTGGCTCCGCTGATATTGGTGAAGGTGCTGCCGCCGTCGCTGCTGACTTGCCATTGCACGGTTGGCGTCGGCGTGCCGCTGGCCGATGCCGTGAATACCACGTTGGCGCCCGCCGTCACCGTCTGGCTGATCGGACTGACCGTGATAGACGGCGGTGCATTGACGGTCAGCGTGGCGGCGGTAGTCGTGGCGTTGCCGGCGCTGTTGGTGAAAACGGCTTGGTATTCGTTGCCGTTCATGGCCGTGGTGACGTTGTTCAGCGTCAGCGTGGTCGAGGTGGCACCGCTGATGGCGTTGAACGTCTTGCCGCCATCGCTGCTGACTTGCCATTGCACCGTCGGTGTTGGCGCGCCGATGGCCGATGCGGTGAACGTCGCCGTCTGACCTGCCGTTAGCGTTGCGTTAGTCGGGTTGCTGGCGATCGACGGCGGCGTGTTGACGGTGAGGGTGGCGGCAGTCGTCGTGGCGCTGCCGACGCTGTTGGTGAAGACGGCTTGATATTCGTCGCCGTTCATGCCGGCGCTGACGTTGTTCAGCGTCAGTGTCGAACTCGTGGCGCCGTTGATATCGGTGAAGGTTTTGCCGCCATCGGTGCTGATTTGCCATTGCACCGTTGGCGTCGGATTGCCGCTGGCTGATGCCGTGAACGAGACGTTGCTTCCCGCCGTCACCGTTTGGTTGCTCGGATTGCCCGTGATGGACGGCGCTGCGTTGACGGTGAGGGTGGCGGCAGTCGTCGTAGCGCTGCCGGCGCTGTTGGTGAAGACGGCTTGGTACTCATTGCCATTCATAGCGGCGCTGACGTTGTTCAGCGTCAGCGTGGTCGAAGTGGCGCCGCTGATGTTCGTGAAGGTGTTGCCGCCGTTCGTGCTGATTTGCCATTGCACGCTGGGAGTCGGTGTGCCGCTGGCTGACGCCGTGAACGAGGCGTTGGCTCCCGCCGTCACCGTTTGGTTGCTCGGATTGCCGGTGATGGACGGCGGTACATTGACGGTGAGCGTGGCAACGCTGGTGGTGGCGTTACCGGCGCTATTGGTGAAGACGGCTTGGTACTCGTTGCCATTCATAGCAGCGCCGACGTTGCTCAGCGTCAGTGTGGTACTCGTAGCGCCGCTGAGGTTGCTGAACGTCTTGCCGCCGTCCGTACTGACTTGCCATTGCACCGAGGGTATCGGGTTACCGTTGGCCGATGCCGTGAAGGACACGTTGGCGCCCGCCGTCACCGACTGGCTGCTCGGATTGCCCGTGATGGTGGGAGCGGAAGACGGGCTGGAACTCTGCGATTGGACGGCGCCGAGATCGATGACGCCCTGGGTTGAATAAAAATCGCCGATCTCATCGGTGGTTTTATCCGTGGTGGTTCCCTCGACGGCGGCGATAGTACTCAAGGCGCTGGTGCTTCCGTAGCCAATCGAGACGACGCCGGACAAGAGCGGATAGTAGATGGGTCCGCCGCTGGGATTGCCGTCGCTGGTGACGCCGACCACGCCGCCCAGTTGCGTTTGGCTGTTGCCGACGATGTTGGTCGTCGTGCTGACGGCGTTCGACGGATTGATGCTAGTGATGAAGTTATTGCTGGCGTTGCTGAGGATGGTTGTGTCGGTGTCGAGTTCATAGGCGGACGAGCCGACACTTTGATTGTCCTGAATCAAGTTATTGAGGAGGGTGGCATTGGTCCGGCCAAAGATGCCGGTGCCGCCGCTGGTGGTGTTGTTCTGTCCGTTAGGACCATTCTCACGGAGGACGTTTTGCGTGATGGTATTGTTATCGAGGGTGGCCGTGGTGGCAAAGTCGAAGATGCCGCCGCCCAAAGCGGCACCCTGGGTGTTGGTTCCGCCATTGGAGCCGGCGGTGACGGTGTTGTTGGCCACCGTGTTGTTGACCATCGTGACGTTGCCGCCACTCAGGACCAGTCCGCCGCCGAGAGCAGACCCCGCGATCTGGCTGGCTCCGGCGCTGCCGCCGCTGCCGCCGGTGCCAGCCGTACCGCCGGCTCCGCCGTTGCCGCCGACAACATCGTTGCCATATAGCGTGATGTTGCCGAGGGTAATGTTGCCGCCCGAGGAGGGAGCGCCGATATAAAGGCCCGCCCCTTCGGCGCCGCCGTCCTGGCCCCCATCGCCGCCATTGGAGTTTTTGGCTGTGCCGGTGGAGCCGCCGCCGTTGCCGCCATCGCCGCCGTTGCCGCCCTGAACCAGATTGCTGTCGAACAGGGTAGGACCCGTAGCCGGCGCGGACAGGTCGTTGAGGATGGTCAACGTATTGTTGCCCTGGCCATTGAAGTAGGCGCCGCCGCCCACCGCCGACCCGCCGCCACCGCCGTTGCCGCCATTGCCGCCGCTGGAGTTGCTGGCGGAGGCGGAGACGCCATCGGCGCCGAAGCCACCGTCGCCGCCGACCGCGGAGTTGCCCACCAGCGTGTCTCCACTGAGTGTCACCGTCCAATTACTGCCATAAACGCTCAAGCCGCCGCCGGCCGCGCTGCCGCCGCCGTTGCCGTTCTTGCCGGCCGCCGTTCCGTTATCGCCCGGGCCGCCCTGAGCGATGTTGTCACGAAGGATGCTATCGCGGATGGTGACCGTTAGCGTGCTGGCTCCAATGACATACACGCCGCCGCCTCCAGCCGAGCTGGAGCCAAGAGCGCTGTTGTTCTGGATGATGGAGCCGCCCTCGATGGTCAGATTGCCGTCGGTCACACAAATGCCGCCGCCCTCAGCATACTTGCCAATAGCCGAATTCCCCTTCACGGTTACGTTGCTGAGCGTGACGTTGCCGCCATTATCGAAGAGGCCGCCACCCGGGGTGAAACCAATGGCCGTCGCGGCGACCGAACCGCCCGTGATCGTCAAGTCCTGGAGAGTAACATTGGCGCCCTTCTCGATGTTGAACACACGATTGCCGTTGCCGGTGATGCTCTGGCCGGTGCCGGCGATGGTCACGCTACTGCCGGAAGCAGCGGCGGAGACGGTCAACTGTTGTCCTGCCGTCAGGTTATAGGCGGCACTGGCGCCGGTCAGATTGATGACGTACTGCGTGTTGGCCGCCGTGGCGTTGTTGAGATCCGTTTGCAGCGTGGCGGCATCGGCGGCGTTCTCCGTCACCGTGCTGGGAGTGAGACGATCTTCCAACGTCTCCAGCATCGGACGCACGCGGCGACGCTGTTGCGCCATCTGACGGCGACGATCCTGACGAGAACGAGGCAAACCTAACAAATTGTGCAACCAGCGAGAGCGGAACATGGACTTCCTCCAAGGGGAGAGAAACACAAGGAGTAAGTGGGAGTCCATTCCCCAGCGCGAGGAACCGCTCCTGCGCAGTACGGACGGCGGACGCGAGATCGTATCCGATGCCACATAGCAAGCTGAGAGAGTAGAGTTCTCTGCGCCCGGTGGGGAAGGGATAGGATCGCCTATCGACTTCAAGAGGGCGAAGGTGGTTTTCTAACGCTGCTCGAAATAATTCCGAATCGCAGTGTAATCGGCATTTTTGCCGTAGTCAACCTATTTTCTCAAAACTTTTTCATATATAGGAACCTTGTAAACATCCCTAAGAACCACGAACACAAGAAGCCGCTTGCGGCTTAGCGCGCGGACACACTAAGCCGCAAGCGACTTCTTGTTATAGCGTCCGTCGGCCGTTGGTATATCAGATCGCGGCTCAACGGCGCGTTGATTTCGGATGCCTCCTTACCCGCGCAAGATAGCGAGAATGTCCGCCACCGCCTCCGCGTAGTCGGCCTCGATGGTCGGGATCAGATCGGCTGTCGAGGGTAGCGGCAGTCCCACGAGCTGCTCCGAGGCGGCATTCAGGAATGACAGCGAAGTCGGACTGCTCTGCAAATTCAGGGCAAGGAAGTCGATGTCGATGGCGAGGATCAGCTGGAACAACGACAGCGACGGCGCGGGCGACGGCGACGGTGAGGGCGCGGGAGGCACGAACTGGACGGCGCCGAGATCGATGGTGCCGTTGGTCGAGCGGAGATTACCGATTTCATCGGTGGCGTTGGCGGTGGTGGTTCCCTCAACGCCGGCGATGGTGCTGAGGACGCTGGTGCTTCCCGCGCCAAGCGAGACGGTGCCGGACAACAGCGGATAGTAGATGGGTCCGCCGCTGGGTTTGCCGTTGGCCGTCACGCCGACCACGCCGCCCAGTTGCACCGAGCTGTTGCCGACGATGTTGGTTGTCGTGTTGACGGCGTTGGACGGATTGACGGTGGCGATGAAGTTGTTGGCGGCGTTGCTCAGGGTGGGATTGCCGGTATCGAGACTGGTGTCGAGGTCCGCCGCGGACGAGCCGGCGCTGTGATTGCCTAGAATCAGGTTGTTGACGAGCGTGGGATTGCCGGACGTGACAGCGACCCCGGAGCCTACGGAGCTGGTTCCTCCGCTAATGTTGTTCTGAGTGATGGTGTTGTCGTCGAGAGCGATGGGGACGCTGGTGGAAAGGACACTCTCGTAGATGCCGCCGCCTTGCGCGGAGGCTTGTGTGCCGGCGCCGCTATTGCCGAAGCCCGCGGTGACGGTGTTCTTGGCCACCGTGCTGTTGACCATCGTGATGCTGCCCGTCGCGGCGACGAAGCTGGAGAGATCGAGTCCGCCGCCGTTGGCGACACCACCGCTGCCGTTGGCTCCAGCCGTGCCGCCGCTGTCTGCCGCGCCGCCCCCTCCGCCGTTGGCGGCGATGGCCTTGTTGCCATAGAAGGTGGTGTTGCCAATGTTAACGGTCATGTTGCCGCCGCCTTCAAGAGAGATCGCTCCGCCGTCGGCGAAGCCGCCGCCGCCGCCCGCGCCGCCATTCAAGGCCGCAGAGGCGCCGCCGTCGCCGCCCGCGCCGGCCTGAGCGAAATTGTCGGCAAACGTCGAGGGATTGGTGGCCGGTGCGCTGAGATCGTTGAGGATTGTCAAACTGCCGCTGCCGCTGGTGGCGGTGAAATAAGCGGCGCCGCCCTCGGCAAAGCCGCCGTTGCCGCCGTTGCCGCCGAAACCTCCCACGCCGCCACCGCCGTTGCCGCCGAGGGCGCTGTTGCCCGACAGCGTGTCGCCCGTCAGCGTCACCGTCCAACCGCTGCCGGCGACATACAAACCGCCGCCCTTCGCTTGGCCGCCGCTGCCGCCATTGTGGTTAACACCCACCGTGCCATGTGCGCCAGCGCCGCCCTGAGCGCTGTTGTTGCTGAGAATACTATCGCGGATGGTAACGGTGCTGGCGCCGCTGACGTACACGCCGCCGCCTTCCCCATTGCTCCCGGTCCCGCCCGTGACCGTATTGCCCTGAACAGTCACCTTGTCGAGCGTGACGTTGCCGTTCAAAACCTCGATGCCGCCGCCGTGGGCGGAGGAGGTCGCCTTGACCGTACCCCCCGTGATGGTCAAGTCCTGGAGGGTGACGTTGGCGCCCGCATTGACGAGGAAGACACGATTGCCGTTGCCGGTGACGCTCTGACCCGTGCCGGCGATGGTAACGCTGCTGCCGGAAGCGGCGGCGGAGACGGTCAACTGTTGTCCCGATGTCAGATTGTAGGCGGAACTGGCACCGGTCAGATTGATGAGGTACTGCGTGTTGGCCGCCGTGGCGTTGGTCAGATCCGTTTGCAGCGTGGCGGCATCGGCGGCGCTCTCCGTCACCGTGCTGGGCGTGAGGCGATCTTCCAACGCCTCCAACATTGGACGGATGCGGAGACGCTGCCGTGCTGCCAGGCGGCGGCGATCTTTTCGAGAACGAGTAAAGCTCAACAAGTTGTGCAACCACGGAGAGGAAAACATGGCTGTCCTTCAGGGTGAGAGGATAATAAGGGACTTCGGGAGTCTGTTCCCCATGCGCGCGGAACCGCTCCTGCGCGCCGTACGGACGGCGGACGCGAGATCGTATCCGATGCCACATAGCAAGCTGAGAGAGTAGAGTTCTCCGCCCCTGGTGGGGAAGGGATAGGATCGCCTATCGACTTCAAGAGGGCGAAGGTGGTTTTCTAACGCTGCTCGAAATAATTCCGAATCGCAGTGTAATCGGCATTTTTGCCGTAGTCAACCTATTTTCTCAAAACTTTTTCATATATTCGGACTTTGCAAGGGGGTAACCAGATTTTCTGGGGGTTAGGCTTGGCGAACCGGCAGCGTAAGCTGCCGGGTTGAGGCGCTCTACCCGGCAGCTTACGCTGCCGGTTCGCCAAGAGACGGAGGGGAAAAGCGAGGAAGTGAGACGAACTGCAATTCTTACCAGCCCGCCGCGCCAGCAAGGTCATCCCTTGCTGGCGCGGCGGGCTGGCACAAATAATAGAACCTCTTACGGCAACTGCGCCCGAATGGCCGCCAGCAGAGCCGCGTAGTCGGCTTGAAGGGTCGCAATCAGATCGGCCGTCGGAGGCAACGGCTGTCCCAACAACCATTCCGAGGTCTTCGTCAGGATCGACAGAACCGGCGCGTAGTTCTGGAAAAGCAACGCTTCGGTATCGATGGCGATGGCGAGAAAGTCCTCAAACGGCGAAAGCGTCGGAGACGGTGCGGGTGAGGGTGAGGGCGAGGGTGACGGCGAAGGCGAAGGTGAAGGTGACGGCGACGGCGACGGCACGAATTGGACGGCGCCGAGGTCAATGGTTCCGTTGGTGGAGCGGTTGTTGCCGATCGCATCGGTGGCGTTGGCCGTGGTGGTTCCCTCGACGCCGGCAATGGTACTCAGGGCGCTGGTGCTTCCCGCGCCAAGCGAGACGGTGCCGGACAACAGCGGATAGTAGATGGGACCGCCGCTGGGCGCACCGCTGCTGGTGACGCCGACGACGCCGCCCAGTTGCGTCTGCGTGTTGCCGATGGTGTTGCTCGTCGTGCTGACGGCGTTGGTGCTGATGCTGGTGATGAAATTGTTGGTGGCGTTGCTGAGAGTTGAGGGGGGGAGGACATCGAGATCGTTGGCGGAGGAGCCGTTGCTCTTATTGCCCAGGATCAGGTTGTTGACAAGGGTGGGATTGGCGAGTACGACAAGGAGGCCGCTGCCGGCGTTGTTCGTTCCTTTGATGGTGTTCTGGGTGATAGTGTTGTTGTCGAGCGTGACCGTTGCGGTATCGGTATCGATGATACCGCCGCCCGAGGCGGAGCCTTGCGTGCCGCTGCCGCCGTTGGCAAAGCCGGCGGTGAGGGTATTATTGGCCACCGTGCTGTTGACCATCGTGACGTTGCCGCCATTGAAGTAGATTCCAGCGCCGTCCACGGTGCCGCCGGGTTGGCTGGTTCCGGCCGCACCAGGCGATCCGCTGCCGCCCATGCCGGCGGCGCCCGCGTCGCCGCTGTTGCCGCCGAGGGCCGTGTTGCCATAGAAAGTGGTGTTGCCAATGTTAACGGTGAGGGTCGCTCCGGCAGCGGCGTTGATGGACAGCGCTCCGCCCGCGGCTTGTCCCGGATTTCCTCCATTGCCTCCGTTGGAGTTATTGGCCGTGCCGGTCGAAGTGCCGCCGGGGCCGCCGGCGCCGCTGGAGCCGGACAGGACGGAGTTACCGACAAACAGGGAGGGATCGCTGGTCGGCGTCGTCAGGTCGTTGAGGATGGTCAAGTGATCGGTGCCGCCGCTGGCAGTGATGTAAGCGGCGCCGCCCAGCGCCGTGCCGCCGATGCCGCCATCGCCGCCATTGCCGCCGGACGTGTTCGGCGCGGAGGCGTTGCTGCCCGCCGCTCCATTGGCGGCGGTGCCGCCGATCGCGGAGTTGCTGGATAGTGAATCTCCGATTAGCGTCAGGCTCCAACCGCTGCCGCCGACATATAAGCCGCCGCCTTGAGCGCTGGCGCCGCCGACGTTCCCGCTGGTGCCGTTGACGCCCTGGACGATATTGTCGCGGAGGGTGCTATCGCGGACGACAACGGTGCTGGCGCCGCTGACGTAGACACCGCCGCCCAGGGCAATGTTACTGCCGGTGGCGTGGTTGAATTGAATGACGGAGCCGCCCTCAATGGTCAGATTGCCGCCGCCCGCCACGTAAATGCCGCCGCCTTCCGCTTGCCCGCCGTGGGTGGCCGAGATCGAATTGCCCTGGACGGTCACGTTGCTGAGCGTGACGTTGCCGCCGTTGTCTTCGATGCCGCCTCCCGGAAAGAGGCTGCTGGTGCCCGTGACCGAACCGCCCGTGATCGTCAAATTCTGGAAGGTGACGTTGGCGCCCGATTGGACAGCGACCACGCGATTGCCGTTGCCGGTGATGCTCTGACCCGTGCCGACAATGGTGATACTGCTGCCGGAAGCGGCGGCGGGGACGGTCAACGCGATTCCCGACCCCAGGTTGTAGGCGGAACTGACGCCGGTCAGATTGATGACGTACTGCGTGTTCGCCGTCGTGTCGCCGTTCAGATCCCCCTGGAGCGTTGCAATATCGGGGGCGCTCTGCGTCACCGTGCTGGGCGTGAGGCGATCTTCCAGAGCCTCCAGCATCGGACGTACGCGGCACCGCTGTTGAGCCGCTTGACGGCGGCGATCTTTACGAGAGTGGGTCAAATCCAATATGTTGTGCAACCACCGAGAGCGAAACATGGCTTTCCTCCTCAGCCTGGTAACGCGGGGACGGCCTCATCGATCGAGTCACATTGGGGCGAGAAAATCTAACCTCCATTTTTGCCGCCGCCAACCAATTTTCCCACAATTGTAATTTTTCCCAGACCTTATAATTGATGATCTCGATTTGTTCATGGCGAACCGGCAGCGTTAGCTGCCGGGTGGAGGCGTCCCACCCGGCAGCTAACGCTGCCGGGTGGAGGCGTCCCACCCGGCAGCTAACGCTGCCGGTTCGCCGGGCCTAGGTTACACCCAGGTAGCGCGGTCGCGAACCCGATGACGATTGCGATTGTCTCTGCGAAGGGTTCCGCTATGTTGATAGGAACGAGCGGGGGTTAGCTCAGCTTGGCTAGAGCGCCTGCCTTGGGCGCAGGAGGCCGCAGGTTCGAATCCTGTACCCCCGATTGGGATCTTAGAGCCACAGACAAAACCTTGCCAGCCCACAGCGTTCACAAGGGTTGCCCTTGCTGGCGCTGCGGGCCGGCGGGGTCTGTTCGCTCTAGCGGGCATCGGCAAAATGCTGGCCCGCTTGCATGCCCGCTTGCAAAGCCGTCAGAGCGAAATTCTCGGCATAGGGCAGTCTGATCCAGCAACGTCCTAGCGATGCTTCGCAGAAGCGTTGCTAATCGGCTCTAATGGTTCGATGCCCCGACGAACTGTACGCCGGCCTCAATGCCAACGCGCAGGGCCGTCAACTCCAAAGATCCGGCATAGGACAGGTTGGCGAGGATCTGCTCCAACAGCGCCATCGGCGGCTGGAAGACAAGCGGACCGGCCTGGTTAATGCCGTTGGCTTCCAGCACCAACTCCGCCATATCGAGAGCGATGGTGAAAGCCGCCTCTATCTGCGACGGCGGAGAACTGATGGCCAGAGTGGCCGAGCCGCTGGCGTTGTTGAATTGGCCGTTGCCCGGACCCTGGTACGGGTTGGCGTAGCTGGCCTGGATGGTGTACGTTCCTCCCGCCGTATTGGCCGGCAACGTGAACGTGGCGCTGGCGTGGCCGTTGCTCACCGTGCCGCTGACCGAACTGCCCACCTGCTGGCCGTTGCCCATCACGGTGAAGGTCACGGTTCCCTGATTGACCGCGACGCCGGACGAGTTGGTCACGCTGGCATTCAGTGTGAGCGACTGAGCGGAACTGCTGAAGCCGATGCTCAGCGGCGAGACGGTGACAGTGGTGGTAGTGGAGCTTTGACTGAACTCGATGGCGCCGATGTCGATGGTGCCGTTGACGAGGCGCGAGCCGCCGATTTCATCGGTGGCATTGCCGGAGGCGACGCCTTCAGCGGCGGCGATGGTCGTCAGGGCGGTGTTGTTGCCCTTATCGATGGCGGCGTTGGGTCCGGGCAGCAAGGGGTAATAGACCAGACCGGCGGCGGTGGTCGTCGCGCCGCCGAGGATGGTTTGGCCGTTCAGGCCGGCCGTGGTGAGATTGTCGTTCGTGGGGAGAAGGGTGAGATTGGTATCGGCGTTGGCGGCGGCGGTATTGTTCAGCAACAGGTTATTCATCAACGTGGGGGTGGCGGCGGAGCTATAAACGCCGCCGCCGCTGCTGCTGTTGCCGGAAGCCGTGTTGTGGTAGATGGTGTTGTTGTCCAGCGTGGCGATGGCGGCGGTGAGAATGTCGATGCCGCCGCCGTTGCCGTTGCCGGCGGTTCCGCCGGCGGCGCTGCCGCTGGCGGTTCCGGCGATTCCGCCGCTGGCCTGGTTGCCGTCCAGGGTGGCGTTGAGGATCTGCACGGTGCCGGAATTGAGCAGGACGCCGCCGCCGGAGCCGTTGCCGCCCGTGCCGCCGGCGCCGCCGGTGATGGTGAACGTGCCGCCGGCGCCGCCGGTGCCGCCGATGGCCTGGTTGCCGGTGAAGCTCGAATTAAGGATTGTCGAAGTGGCTGTTGTCGAGGTGGACAGGTAGGCGCCGCCGCCCTCGGCCGCGCCGCCCGCGCCGCCGGCGCCGCCCGTCGTGGTGCCGTTGCCGCCGGCGCCTCCGGTGCCGCCCTGGGCGGTGTTGCCGTTGACCGCGGTGGCGGTTAGGCTCAGGGTCGCTCCGCCGCTGACGTACAATCCGCCGCCCTGGGCATTGCCGCCGGTGACGCCGGTGCCACCGATGGGGCCGTTGACGCCCGCCGCGCCTGTGGCACCGATCGCGTTGTTGTCGCTGATCCGCACGTTACTCAGCGTCAGCGTGGCGCCGCTGCCGGAGACGTAAATGCCGCCGCCCAGCGCCGCGGTGGAGCCGCTTCCCGATGCCGTATTGCCCGAAACGGTGACGTTGCTGAGCGCGACCTTGCCGCCCGGATCGAACAGACCGGCGCCCTGCGTGACGCCGCTGCCGCCGGTGATCGTCACGTCCTCGATGGTGAGGTTGGCGGTCGGTTGGACATTAAACACGCGATTGCCCTTGCCGGTGATGCTCTGGCCCGTACCGACGATGGTGATGCTGCCAGCGCCGCCGGGGACGGTCAGTTCGGTTCCCGACGCCAGGTTGTAGGCGGAACTGGGGCCGGTCAGATTGATGACATACTGGTTGCCGGGCGTGGTGGCGCCGTTGAGGTCCGTTTGCAGCGTCGCGGCATCGGCGGCGCTCTCCGTGACGGTGCTGGGGGTGATGCGGTCTTCCAACGCCTCCAGCATCGGGCGGACGCGGCGTCGTTGCGGTGCCGCCGAACCGCGGCGGATGGGAAACTTACGAAACCATCGGTTGCCAATCATGTGTTGCCTCCAAAATGAAGAAGATGGGCAAGATTTTCCGTTTGGTTATCATATGGTTAAGCCGGCCAGCGAGCATAAGAAGGCGACAAAAAAATTAGGGCGTCGGTGGGTCTCGTTCCTCGACCCACCCTACAACGGGCGGCTAAACGGGAACTTCCAGGCGGGCGAACAGCGGCCGTAACGCCGATTCGTAATGTTTCCAGCGGGCCAAGGAACGGCGATAAATCGGCTGACGGACCTGCGAGGCGCTGGCCGTGCGAACCGGACGCTGAGCGGCGTGAAAATTCAAGCACGCCGGTTGCCATTGCAGACCGCAAAAGTCCACAATGCGGCGAGCCGTGCCCTCCAGATCATTAACCATGTCTTCGTAATCCACATCCAACAACGGCACCGGCAGAACGCGATGCCAGTGGTCCATAATGCGGCGATAGTGCCCGAAGCGCTCGGCGATGCTCTCCATGTCGTTGGCCCAAGGGATGGCGGAATTGCGTCATCCAGCAAGAGACGGCCACGTCGCGGAGATCGCGGCGGCAATGCAAAAAGCGGGCGCGTGGAAAAAGAACGTACATCAAACCGACGTACATATAATTGTCCGGCATCTTATCGGTGACGCGAAGGGCCGTGTCGTCGAGCGCGCGCAGCTTGTCCACATGGTCGCCGGCCAAGCGGCGCACGGTGTCGGCGTCGATGGCTTCGAGAACGTCGAAGGCGTGCGTTTCGCTGACGCCTTCGGGAGTGCGGCCCAGCGTCTCGAAGTCTTCGCGGGCCAGACGCAACTCGCCGGCGCCGAAAACGTCGGAATGGCTGGCGAGGACTTGCTCCAACAGCGTCGTGCCGGAGCGCGGCAGACCGACGATGAAGATGGGTCGTTCGCTGTCCACGCCGAAACCTTGCACGCGCGCGAACAGCGACGGCGTGAAGACGGTCAGCAGACGATCGACAAAGCGAGCGTGGGCTTCGGCGTGGTAGATGTTGCCGCGGCGCTGGTGCAGAGTTAGCTCCAGAGCGTTGGCTTGAGCCAAGTGTGCGGCGGCTTGCTCGTATTCGCCGCGGCTATCGCAAACGTGGCCGAGTCCGAAGAGAAGTTGGGCGCGTTCGCTTTCCGGCAGGTTGGGTTCGTCCAGCCGTCGATGCAGGATGTCGAGTTCTTCCGCCGGCATGTCGGCGCCGAGTTGCTTGGCCAATTCCGCCAGCGCCGGCGCGTGGCCGGGCTGGCCGCGCAGAGCGGCGCGAAAACAAGCCAGCGCCTCCGTCCGCTGGTTCAACTCGATCAACACGTCGGCCAAGTTGCAGTTGATGACGGCGTGAAGGGGATTCAATTCCAGAAGGGCGCGGTATTCGTCGCGCGCTTCCTCCAATCGGCCCTGCTCGGCGCAGCGTGGCCAAAACGAAGCGCGCCTTGGCGTTGCCCGGTTCGAGCCGCAGAGCGGCGAGCAGATGTGTTTCCGCCGCCGGCAAATCCTGCCGTTCCACCAAGAGCTTGGCCAAGTTCGTGTGCGCGCGAACGGAGTTGGGGTCCAGTTGCAGCGCGAGGCCGTACGCGCGCTGGGCCTCGTCGAGATTGCCTTCTTCGTGCAGGATCTCGGCGAGGTTGTTGTGGACCATGCCCAGCCTGGGCGCCAGCTGAAGCGCCCGCAGATAAGCGGCCTTGGCGTCGTCGCGGCGGCCGAGCTTGCGGTAGACGTTGCCGAGATTGTTCAGCGCCGGCGCGGCTTGCGGCTGCAAACGGACAGCCTCTTGACAATAGTGCAGCGCTTCGGGAAAACGGCCGCATTCCAGCAGCAGTTGGCCGAGATTGCCGTGCGCATACGCTAGCTGCGGGTCCAACTCGACCGCTCGGCGGAAGTGGGTGATGGCCGATTCGAGGTCGCCTTGGAGGCGGCAAGCGTTGCCGAGATTGTTGTGAGCCGAAGCGAAGTCTGGCCGCTGCTCTACGGCTTGACGGAAGCGCTCGACCGCCTCGGCGACGCGGCCCAGCTGGATCAGCAGCGAGCCGAGATTGTTGGCGGCTTCGGGATAGTTCGGCTGCAAGCTCAAGGCGATTTCGCCGCAGGCCAGGGCACGTTGGGCTTCGCCGGCGGCGCGGTAGGCTTCCGACAAGTTGGCGTGGTAGGCGGCGACGCTCGGCGTCACGGCGATGGCGCGTTCGATTAGCTCGATGGCCTGCCGTGCTTGGCCGCGCTGCAAAGACGCCACGCCGAGCAAATGCAAGGCGTCGGCGTGCTGAGGATTGGCGGCGACAAGCTCGCGGTACAACGCCGCCGCCCGATCGAGTTCGCCGCGCCGATGACAAGCCAACGCTTCCGCAAATGAGGCCGAGGAGGAGGAAGACATGGGAACATCTTCTCCGCGTTCAGTTTTCCCTTTTCCGATTTCCTTTTTCAGTGTACGAAATGGCGAACGGCCGGCGTTAGCCGGCTAGTGAGAACGAGCGGACAAAACATTGCCAGCCCGCAGTCGCCAGCAAGGGCGTCCCTTGCTGGCACTGCGGGCTGGCAGGGCATTCGGTTGACGTTACTTCTTGTTGGCGGGGTTGATGGCTCCTTGCATCGCCGACAATTCGGACAGGATGCTCTGCTCCAGATTGGCGATCCATTGCAAAATTTGCGTTTCGATGTCGCTGGCACTTTGCGGTCCTCCCGGCGGAGTCGCCGTGTCCCGGCGGAGTACCACCGTGTCCCGGCGGGGTGCCGCCGTGTCCTGGCGGGGTGCCGCCGTGTCCCTGGCGGAGGATTCGGCGGAGGCGGGCCGTTATCACCGTGATGACCGCCACCATCGCCATCGCCGCCGCCATCGCCGCCGCCATCGCCGCCGCCATCACCGCCGCCATCACCGCCGTGAGGGCCGTGAGGGCCGTGAGGACCGTGAGGACCGTGAGGACCGGGGCTGCAAATTATCAGCGTCCTCGTGGCCGGCGCGGCGGCGGTGAATGCGCCGCTCGGGTCGCTGTAACTGGCTTGGATGGTGTAGTGGCCCGCCGGCGTACCGCCGGGAACCGTCAGGGAGGTAACAGCCGCGCCGTCCGATACATTGGCCTGCACCGCGCTGCCCACCTGCACGTTGTTGCTGTTGAATAGGGTGAACGTCACCGTGCCTTCATCGATCTTGCCGTTGGAATCGAAGACCGCCGCCCCTACTTCCACTTTCTGATCTTTCGGGCTGGTGTCGATCGGCTTGACGGGTGCGACAACGACAGTGACCGTGGAGGAAGCGGCATTGACGGTAAGGGTAGCGGCGCTGGTAGTGGCGCTGCCGGCGCTGTTAGAGAAGACGGCTTGATACTCATTGCCATTCATGGCAGTGGCGACATTATTCAGCGTCAGCGTCGTGCTGGTGGCGCCGCTGATGTTGCTGAATGTCTTGCCGCCATCGGTGCTGACTTGCCATTGCACCGTCGGCGTGGGAGTACCGCTGGCCGATGCCGTGAACGAGACATTGGCGCCCGCCGTTACTGTTTGGTTGCTCGGATTGCCCGTGATGACCGGCGCGGACGAGTTGCTTGAGGTCTGGAACTGGACGGCGCCGATGTCAATGGTTCCGGCCGAAGAGCGGGGGTTGCCGATCTCATCGGTGGTGTTGGCTGCCGTGGTTCCCTCGACGGTGGCGATGTCGCTCAGGGCGTTGGTGGTGCCGGCCCCAATCGAGACGACGCCGGACAACAGCGGATAATAGATGGGTCCGCCGCTGGCGACTGCCGTTGGCGGTGACGCCGACCACGCCGCCCAATTGCACCTGGCTGTTGCCAATGATGTTGCTCGTCGTGCTGAAGTCGGCCGCGGGATCGACGCTGCCAATGAAGTTGTTGCTGGCGTTGTTCAGAGGTTGGCCGCCCGTGATGACATCCTCGATGTTGGCGGAGCCGGTGCCGGTGTTGCCCGCGATCAGGTTGTTGAGAAGGGTGGGATTGCTGGCTGCGGGATCGAGCGACATTCCCGCGCCGAGATTGGTTGCTCCGCTGATGGTGTTCGCCGTGATAGTGTTGTTGTCGAAGACGACCGCTATGCGCATCGTTATCGGCGATGCCGCCGCCGTAGACGGTGCCTTTTGCCGTGGCGTTATTGTTGGCCACGGTGCTGTTGACCATCGTGAAGTTGCCGCTACGGAAATCGATGGCGCCGCCCACGGCTTGGCCACTGGCAGCGCTGGCGTTGACGGCGCTGTTGCCATAGAAGGTGGTGTTGCCGATGTGGACGGTCGCGCCCTTGGCGCTGAGGAAGACCGCTCCGCCCTCCGCCGAATTGGCGCCGCCGCTGCCGGCCTTGGCGGAGTTGTTGAGCATCAAGGAGGGGTTGTTGGCGTCGTTGAGGATCGTCAAGCTGGCGCCGCTGCCGGAGAAGTAGGCGGCGCCGCCCGCGGCCAGGCCGCCGGACGCCCCGTTGCGCCGTTGCCGCTGATCGCGGTGTTGCCCGAAAACGTGTCTCCTCTCAGCGTCACGTTCCAACCGCTGCCGCTGGCGTAGACGCCGCCGCCGGACGCATTGCCGCCACTCTGGCCAGCGGCCGCACCGTTGCTGCCTTGAACGCTATTGCCGCTGATGGTGCTGTCGTTGATTTGCACGGTGCTGGAGCCGCTGATGTAGACGCCGCCTCCCTGAGCGCTGCTCCCGGTGACGGAACCTCCCGTGATCGTCACGTCCTGGATAGTGACATTGGCGCCCGAATCGACGTGGAAGACGCGATTGCCGTTGCCGGTGATGCTCTGGCCGGTGCCGACGATGCTGAC
Organism: uncultured Planctomycetota bacterium; assembly: GCA_963835245.1. Taxonomy (GTDB): domain Bacteria; phylum Planctomycetota; class Planctomycetia; order Gemmatales; family Gemmataceae; genus JAJPHU01. Next base: position 180,140 of record CAWIEZ010000004.1, on the reverse strand, counting down.
GCTGCTGCCGGAGGCGGCGGCGGAGACCGTCAACTCTTTTCCTGCTGCCAACTGGTAGGCGGCACTGGCGCCGGTCAGATTGATGACGTACTGCGTGTTGGCCGCCGTGGCGTTGCTGAGATCCGTTTGCAGTGTGGCGGCGTCGGCGGCGCTCTCCGTCACCGTGCTGGGAGTGATGCGGTCTTCCAGCGCTTCCAGCGTCAAGTGGACGCCGCGACGCTGCCGCGCCGTCTGACGGCGGCGGTCCTTGCGCGACTGCGACGGAGCCAACCATTTGTGCAACAACAGGGAACGAAACATGGACTTCCTCCTCAGGGATGCGAAAAACAAGGTAGCTTCGAGAGTCCCTTCCCCACGCGAAGAGAAACGCTCTCCGCGCGTGTTGCCGGCATCCGAAGACGCTCGGCGGCAATTGTTTAGCTGTAGCTGTAGGGTGGGTCGAGCGGAGCGAGACCCACCAGGCGCGGCGTGGTGGGTCTCGCTCCGCTCGACCCACCCTACAACTCATGGGAACGCCGAACTACTTTGACGGCGTGGAAGATGCCGGCTTGGCGCCCGTTATGCTGTCGGCGATGGAGACACCGGCTTCGAGGGCGACGATGCCCAGATCGCCGGCGTAGCGGAAGTTGACCTCGATGGTCGGCAGTAGTTCGGCCACCGGGGGCAACGGCTGCCCCAGGAATCGCTGCGAAACGATGGTCAGCAGCGACAAAGCCGCCGAATCGGTCTGGAGGAGCAGGGCGGCGGTATCGAAGGCGATGGTGAGAGCTGCCTGCAACGGCGAAGGCACGGGAGCGCTCTGGACCGACAGCGAGCCGTTGCCGCTGCTGCCGGCGAAAACGCCTTGGCTATCCGTGTAGACGGCCTCGATGCGATAATCGCCCGCCGCTGTGCCGCCCGGAACCGTCAAGGAAGCGTGGGCTGTGCCATTGCTCACATTGACTTGCACCGCGGCGCCTATCCGCACGTTGCCGCCGTTGAATAAGGCGAACGTCACCGTGCCTTGGTTGACCGCGTCGTTGGGGCTGGCGACCGTCGCCGATACGCTCACCGACTGGTTCGCCGAGCTGGCCGTCAACGCCGTGACGCTGCCGACCGACACGGACACGGAAGCCAAGTTAATGGTGAGCGTCGCCGGCGCCGGCGGCGTGGCGAGGAACACGCCGCTCTTGTCGAGGTAGCTGGCTTGGATGCTGTAACTGCCCGCCGGCGTGCCGCTCGGCACGTGCAAGGAGACGTTGGCCGTGCCATTGCTCACGTTGGCCTGCATGGGAGCGCCTATCTGCACGTTGTTGCTATCGAGCAAGACGAACACCACGATGCCCTGATTAACCGTGACGTTGGAATTGAGGACGGACGCCGACACGTTCACCGCTTGATCGAGCGGACGGGCGGTGATCGGTCCCACACTGCCCAGCGCGACGGTAGCCGTCTGCGTCCGGATCGTCAGGGTCGCTGTAGTCGGGGAGGCGGCGACGAACACCCCGCTCTTGTCGGTGTAGCTGGCCTTGAGGGTGTAGCTGCCGCCGGACGTGTCGCCCGGCACCGTCAAGGAAGCGTTGGCCGTGCCGCTCAAGACGTTGGCCGTCACCGCGGCGCCCACCTGCACGTTGTTGCTGTCGAACAAGGCGAATGTCACCGTGCCCTCGTTAACCGTGGCGTTGGCGTTGAGGATCGTCGCCGACACATTGACCGTTTGGTCGGACGGGCTGGCGTCGATCGGCCCGACGCCGCCGACAACGACGTTGGCCGTGGACTGGGCGAGGGTCAGCGTTTGATTGAACGAGGCGGTGACGAAGTTGCCGGCGGGATCGCTGTAGATGGCTTGCAGGACGTAGGTTCCCGGCACCTCGTTCGCCGGTATTATCAAGGGATTGTTGACATCGAACTGCGCCTGGCCATTCGTCACGTTGGCCGTGGCCGAACTGATCGGCGTCGTGCCGCCGCTGGCGAACCACTCCAGCGTCACCGTACCTTCGTTGACGGTTCCGGCATTGCTGGTAACGTCCACGGTGGCCGTCACGTTCTGGGTAGTGGGACTGGTGAACAAATTCGTCGGCGACAGATTCGTCAGTGTGACGCTGCTGGTAGATTGGGTCATGGTCAGCGTCGTCGTGGCCGGCGCCGCGGCGAGGAAGACGTTGCTGGCATCGCTGTACGCGGCTTGCAGAGTGTACGTCCCCACCGCCGTGCCGCCTGGAATCACCAGCGGATTAGCGGACGTGAGAGATGCTTGCCCGTTGACCACGTTGACCGTGACCGGAGAGACTGCCGAATCGACCGTGCCGTTCTGGAACAGCGTGAACGTGACGGTGCCTTCGTTGACGGTTCCCTGTCCGCTGGCGATGACCACCTCCGCCGTCACGTTCTGAGCGTTGGGGTTGGTGAACAAGTTCGCCGGCGTCACGTTCGACAGTGCGACGTTGGCCGACGATTGCTGGATCGTCAACGATTGGCTAAACGACGCACTGACGAAGTTGCCGGCGGGGTCGTTGTAGGTCGCTTGCAGAGTGTACGTTCCCGCCGCTTGGCCCACCGGAATCACCAAGGGATTGTTGGCATCGAACTGCGCCTGTCCGTTGGACACGTTGGCCGTGACCGAGCTAATCGCCGTGCTACCTTGGAGCAAGGCGAACGTCACGGTGCCTTCGTTGACAGTGCCCGCGTTGCTGGCCACGTCTACGGTGGCCGTCACGTTCTGGGTAGTGGGACTGGTGAACAAATTTGTCGGCGACAGATTCGTCAGCGTGACATTGTTCGTGGACTTCGTGATGGTCAGTTTCGTTGTGGCCGGCGCCGCGGCGAGAAAGACGTTGCTGGCATCGTTGTACGCGGCTTGCAAGGTGTACGTCCCCACCGCCGTGCCGCCCGGAATCACCAGCGGATTGGCGGATGTGAGAGACGCCTGACCGTTGACCACGTTGACCGTGACCGGAGAGACCGCCTTATCCTCCTTACCGTTCTGGAGCAACTCGAACGTCACCGTGCCTTCATTGACGGTTCCCTGTCCGCTGCTGACGACTGCGTCCGCCGTCACGTTCTGATCGTTGGCATTGGTGAACAAGCTCGTCGGCGTCACGTTCGACAGTGCGACGTTGGCCGTGGATTGTGTGATTGTCAACGATTGGCTGAACGAGGCACTGACGAAGTTGCCGGCGGCATCGCTGTAGCTGGCCTTCAAGGTGTACGTTCCCGCCGCCTTCGCCGCCGGAATTATCAAGGGATTGTTGACATCGAACTGCGCCTGGCCATTCGTCACGCTGGCCGTGACCGAGCTAATCGTCGTGCCGCTCTGGAGCAAGGCGAACGTCACCTTGCCTTCATTGACGGTTCCCGCATTGCTGGCCACGTCCACGGTGGCCGTCACGTTCTGGGTAGTGGGGTTGGTGAACAAATTCGTCGAGGACAGATTCGTCAAGGTGACGCTGCTGGTGGATTGCGTCATAGTCAGCGTCGTCGTCGCCGGCGTCGCGGCGAGGAAGACGTTGCTGGCATCGCTGTACGCGGCTTGCAGAGTGTACGTTCCCGCTGCCGTGCCGCCCGGTATCACCAGCGGATTGGCGGACGTGAGTGACGCTTGCCCATTGACCACGTTGACCGTGACCGGAGAGACTGCCGAATCGACGGTGCCGCCCTGTAACAGTTCAAAGGTCACGGTGCCTTCGTTGACGGTGCCGCTGCTGCTGGTGACGTTGGCGGTGGCCGTGACGTTCTGATCGTTGACATTGGTGAACAAGCTCGTCGGCGTCACGTTCGATAGCGTGACGTTGGCCGTGGATTGTGTGATTGTCAACGATTGGCTAAACGACGCACTGACGAAGTTGCCGGCGGCATCGCTGTAGCTGGCCTTCAAGGTGTACGTTGCCGCCGCCTCCGCCGCCGGAATCGCCAAGGGATTGCTGTTGGTAAACTGCGCCTGGCCATTCGCCACGTTGGCCGTGACCGAACCGATCGTCGTGCCGCTCTGGAGCAAGGCGAATGTCACCTTGCCTTCATTGACGGTTCCGGCATTGCTGGTAACGTCCACGGTGGTCGTCACGTTCTGGACATTGGGACTGGTGAACAAATTCGTCGAGGACAGATTCGTCAGTGTGACGCTGCTGGTGGATTGCGTCATAGTCAGCGTCGTTGTGGCCGGCGTTGCGGCGACGAAGACGTTGCTGGCATCGCTGTACGCGGCTTGCAAGGTGTACGTCCCCACCGCCGTGCCGCCCGGAATCACCAGCGGATTGGCGGACGTGAGGATCGCCTGGTTGTTGACCACGTTGACCGTGACCGGAGAGACTGCCGAATCGACGGTGCCGCCCTCTAGCAGTTCAAAGGTAACAGTGCCTTCGTTGACGGTGCCATTGCCGCTGGTGACGTTGGCGGTGGCCGTCACGTTCTGATCGTTGGCATTGGTGAACAAACTCGTCGGCGTCACGTTCGCCAGCGCGACCTTGGCCGACGACTGCTGGATCGTTAGCGATTGGCTGGTCGAGGAGGCGATGAAGTTGTTGGTGGGATCGCTGTAGACGGCTTTCAAGGTGTACGTTCCCGCCGCCTCCGCCGCCGGAATCACCAAGGGATTGGCGGCGGTAAACTGTGCCTGTCCGTTGGACACATTGGCCGTGACCGAGCTAATCGTCGTGCCGCCGCCGGCGATCCACTCCAGCGTCACCGTGCCCTCGTTGACGGTTCCTTGGGCGCTGGTGACATTGACATCGGCGGTCACGTTTTGGGTGGTGGGACTGGTGAACAAGTTCGCCGGCGCCACATTCACCAGAGCGAGAGTGGCCGTGGACTGCTGGATAGTCAGCGTGGCCGTGGCCGGCGTCGGAGCGGAGAAGTAGTTGCCGGCATCGCTGTAGGCGGCTTGCAAGGTGTACGTCCCCGCCGCCGTGTTGCCCGGTATCACCAGAGGATTGCTGGAGGTGAGCGCTGCTTGGCCGTTGACCACGTTGACCACGACCGGCGGGACCGACTTGTCTACCTTGCCATTCAGAAGCAACTCGAACGTCACCGTGCCCTCGTTGACGGTGCTGGTGCTGGTGACGTTGGCCACGGCCGTCACGTTCTGGGCGTTGGGTCCGGTGAACAAGGTGGCCGGCGTCACGTTCGCCAGGGAGACAGTGGCCGGCGCGGGGCCGACGTGCAGCGGCGTCGTGGTGGACGAGGTGAGGAAGTCGCTGTTGGCGGGATCGGTGTAAACGGCCTGGACGGTGTAATTTCCCGCCGCCGATCCGCCCGGCACCGTCACGGAGGCGGTCGCCTTGCCGGTGCTGGACACGGAAGCCTGCACCGAGTTGCCGATCTGCACGTTGTTGCTGTCGTACAGGGTGAACGTCACCGTGCCCTCGTTGGCGACGCCGTTCGGCCCGTTGACACTGGCGACGTTGGCCGTGACCGAGACGCTCTGATCGTTGGGACTGGTTTTGACCAGCGGAATGCTATTGAGGGTGGTGGTGGTCGGTGCTTGGTTGACGATCAGACTGGTCGAACCCGGTGAATTGGTCAGCGCTTGGCCGGCGGTCGTGGTGTAGACGGCTTGGATGGTGTAAGCGCCAATCAGCAGATTGGCCGGCATCGTCAACGAACCGTTGACGAGACCGTTGCCCGTGGTGCTGACGCTCTCCGGCGGAGAGGAAGTCACCACCGTCTTGTTGGGCGCGATCAAGGAGAATTTCACGGTTCCGCCGTTGATGAACGCGCCGAGAGAATTTTCCACCTGCGTGGAGATTTTCTCCTTGAGCGGCAGACTGCTGGCGGCGAGGGGCGAAGGCGTACTCAAGGTCCAGTTGGTGAAGCTGACCGTGGTGCTGGCGGCCATGAACTGCACGGCGCCGATGTCCATGTTTCCGTTGGCGGAGCGCGGATTGCCGATCTCGTCGGTGAGGGTGGCGGGATTGCCCTCGACGTTGCCGATGTCGCCCAGCGCGTCGGTGCTTCCGCCCTGCACCGAGCGGGTGCTGGGCAAGAGCGGGAAATAGATGGGTCCGCCGCTGGGCTTGCCGTTGGCGGTGACGCCGACGACGCCGCCCAATTGCGTCTGCGTGTTGCCGATGAAATTGCTCGTCGTACTGACGGAGCCGCCGGGATCGTCGATGCTGCCGATGAAGTTGTTGTAGGCGTTGTCCTGGGTTTGCCCGTTGGTGATTTCGAGATCGGCGAAGGGAGAGCCGATGCCGTTGTTGCCGGCGATCAGGTTGTTGAGCAGCGTGGGACTGAGGGCCAAGGGGTCGAGGGAGAGTCCGGCGCCCAGGTTGGTTCCGCCGGTGATGGTGTTTCGCGTGATGGTGTTGTTGTCAAAGATAACGCTTGCCGGGCTATTGGTAGCCGAATCGTTGTCGGCGATGCCGCCGCCGTAGGTGACGGCGCGCGGGCCGGCGCCTCCTTGGGCGAAGCCGGCCGTGGCGCTGTTGTTGGCCACGGTGCTGTTGACCATGGTGAAGAAGCCGTTACGGAAATCGAGTCCGCCGCCGACGCCGTAGCCGCCCGCGGTATCGGAGCCGGCCGTGCCGGCCTTGCCGGAACCGCCCGTGCCGGCGGCGCCGCCGACGCCGCCGTTGGTGCCGACGGCGCTGTTGCCATAGAAAGTGGTGTTGCCGATGTTGACCGTCGCTCCGGGGGCGGTGAGAAAGACTGCTCCGCCCTCTCCCGAACTGGCAACGCCGGCATTGCCGCCGTTGGAGTTGTTGGCGGTGCCGGTCGAAGTGCCGCCGGCGCCGCCGTTGCCGCCGCTGCCGGCCTGAGCCGAGTTGTCGATCAGGAGCGCGGGGTTGGCGGTCGGCGCGTTGGGATCGTCGAGAATGGTCAGACTGGTGCCGTTGCCGGCGAAGGAGGCGGCGCCTCCTTCGGCCGCGCCGCCGTTGCCGCCGTTGCCGCCGTTGCCGCCGCTGGCATTCGTTCCGCTGGCGTTACTGCCCGCCGCGCCGTTGCCGCCGTTGCCGCCGGTCGCCGAGTTGCCCGACAGCGTATCGCCGATCAGCGTCACCGTCCAGCCGTCGCCGCTGACATAGACGCCGCCGCCAAAGGCATCGCCGCCGTCGCCGCCATTGACAGCGGCCGCCGCGCCGGCGGCGCCCGCACCGCCCTGGGCGCTATTGTTGAGGAGCGTGCTATCGCTGATTTGCACGGTGCTGGAGCCGCTGATGTAGACGCCGCCGCCGAAGGCGCTGCCGCCGCCTGTGCCGGCGGCAGAGGCTTGGACTCCCAGAGCTTGGTTGGTCTCGATGACGGAGCCGCCCGCGATGGTCAGCTTGCTGCCTCCCGCCACGAAAATGCCGCCGCCCTCCGCTATGCTTCCCGATACCTTGTTGCCCTCCACGACCACCTTGCTGAGCGCGACCGTGCCGCCGCCGTCGCGGATGGCGCCGCCGCCCTTGACGCCTTCCGCCGAACCTTTGACGTTTCCGCCGGTGATGGTCAGATTCTGCAAAATCACATTGGCCCCGGAGCCAATGAGGAAAGCACGATCGTTGGCGGCGGCGGTGAGCGTGTCGCCGTTGCCCTGGATGGTGACGCCGGCCGGATTGGTGATGTTCAGGGCACTGGACAACTGGAAGGCGGAGGCGGGGGCGTTGGCCGCCAGCTTGATGGTGTAACTCTGGTTGAGATTGGCGTTGACGGTGGTAATGTCCGCCGCCAACTGCGCGGCGGTGGCGGCGGTGGCATAGGGCAGACCTCCGGCGGGCGTGATGCGCTCTTCCAGACTCTCCAGATGGGGTCGCACGCCGCGGCGCGCCTGCGCCGCCTGACGGCGGCGGTCCTTACGAGAGCGAGACAGCTTCAAAAGTTTGTGCAACCACAGCGAACGAAGCATGGACTTACTCCACAAGCGGGGAATCGAATAGATGAATCAGAGCCGCACCCGGTAAGGAGCGGCGCCAGTAGCGGTAGCGGACCCTTCGGCAGCGTTGCGGGAGGGTTCGCGGACAGTCATCCGCGGGTCGAGATTTCGGCGCGACTCTCATCGCGCCATCGGCGTAGGAGATACCGGCTTCGCGGGCGACGATGCCCAGATCGCCGGGGAAGTGGAAGTCAGCTGCAATCCTTCCAGCGGTGTCCACCTGGACGGGTTGCAGGAGCGAGTCCGCCGCGCCGCTCGCCGTCGCGTTGGGGAGTTGATCGCGAGCGCGATAGGGTTCCTGTCACCCCAATACCAACCAATCCATACATGGAATGCGAGTGTAATCTTCCCCGATTGCCCTGTCAACGAATTTTACCCATTTTTTTCATTTTACCAGACATCACAATCAATTATTTCGATTTGTGTAGCAATATAAGAATTGGGTAGTGGGTCCGTTTAGTGGTGCAGACATTCCTGTCTGCCGGGCAGACAAGAATGTCTGCACCACCAGACAAGCAAACGGACCCACTACCAAGAATTGGCGTGGGGTCGCGCAGGGGAAAGATGCGGTCGTCGGTTAGCGATGCTTCGCGGAAGCGTCGAAATTCCTCGACGCTTCCGCGAAGCGTCGCTAACCAGGAGCTTTAGTAGGCCAGCTGCACCACGACCACGACGAATAAGCCGACGCTGAGGACGCCGTTGACTTGGAAGAACGCTCGATTGACGCGGCTGAGATCGTCCGGCCGTACCAGCCAATGCTCATAACTCAGCAACAGTGCCGCCGCCGCCACGCCGACGAGATAGATGACGCCCAGGTCCGCCGCCGCCCAGGGAAGAACGGCGAGCAAGATCAACATGAGCACATGACACCCCAGCGCCACGCGCAGACTGGCACGGACGCCGAGCACCGCCGGGATGCTGTAGAGCCGCGCTCGGCGATCGAAGTCCACGTCCTGACAAGCGTAGAAGATGTCGAAGCCGGCCACCCAGCAGAGAACGGCGCCGCCCAAAAGCAGCGGCGCGGCCAAGTCGTCGAGTCCGCGAATGGCGATCCACGCCGCCAACGGCGACAAACCCAGCGACGCCCCCAACCACAAATGCGACAGCGACGTGAAGCGCTTGGTATAAGAGTAGGCGCAGAGAAACAGCAATACGGGAATTGAAAGATACAACGGATAGGGATTATCGAAAAGGAGAAAGATCGTCGTCGAAGCGATGAAGCCGCCGGCGCAGCAGAGCGCGAACAGCCAGACCGCGCCGACGGAGAGCCGGCCCGCCGGCAGATGCCGCGCCGCCGTGCGCGGATTCAAGGCGTCGAAGCGGCGGTCGGCGAGACGATTGAACGCCATCGCGGCGCTGCGCCAACACCATGCACAACAGAATGCCGACGAGTTGCAGGATGTGGAACCCAGACAATTTCCAGGCCAGCACCGCGCTGGTCAGGGCGAACGGCAGCGCGAATAGGGTATGGCTAAAGCGAATCAGTTCCAGCAGCGATCGCACAATCGATAACATGATGATGTTTCATCCGGCGGCGCGGAACATCCTTCCCTTGTGATAGAAACCGCACAGGTCGCCGAAAAGATAACAATCGCCGCGCGGGGAGGAGACAATCGACTTGAATCCGCTGTGGGAGATGATTAAGGTGGGTAAATGCCCCTGGTGGGCCACTGGCGGTGCCCTTTAGGATATTCGGGAAAGTGCCGGCATCATGCCGGTTGGGTGACAATCCCGTGACCTATCGGTCCTTGGCCTTACGCCCGCACCCGTGTTCCCACCAGAGGCACTCTAACCTACCCGCCTCTCCGGCGACCGGCAGGTTTGCGCGGACGCTTCCTCTCGCTTTTCTCTACAATTCCTTCGTCACAATCGTTCTTGCAGAGATTCTCCGCCAAGATTCACTGTTGGGGAACGAATAACCCCCCGAAGCATCGTTCTCTCACCCTTACTGGCGAGGTGCGTATGAGCCTAATGATTGACAGCACGGAGGAACTGCTGACGCTGCTCAAAAAGATGGATCTGAAAGTCACCAACGTGGACGAACTGCGGCAATTGCTGGCGACGATCAACGCCAATTACAACGCCGATGCGGCCCGACAAAAGACCGGCAAGCTCATCGGCACCACCGTGCCCGGTTTCATGGCTGGGGCCGCGGCGTTCGCCTCTTTCATGCTTCTGGGAGGCGGCGTGTCCTCTTTCACCGTCGGCGCTCTGGCGGTGATCTGGGGGCCGGCCGCCTTGGCGAGTACGGCAGCCGTCGTCGCCGGCGCGGTCCTGTCCGGCGTTCGCCGAGGTTCTCCGATGCCGGACCACTTGCACGATCGGCCGGCGTCTCGCGGAGCCAGTGGTGACGCACATCATCAAGGAGTTGCCCACCTAACCCGGCAATCCGGCGGCGAGAGAATTACGACCGATTCTCGAAGCGCGTGATCTTCTCGACGCGGCGGGCGTGGCGGCCGCCCTCGAACGGCGTTTCCAACCACAGACGCACCATGCGCTCGACGAGTTCCTCGCCGAGCAGATCGGCGGATAGACACAGCACGTTGGCATCGTTGTGTCGCCGGCTCATCTCGGCGGTGATGCAGTCGTGACAGGGGGCGGCGCGGATGCCGGCTACTTTGTTGGCGGCGATGCACATGCCGATGCCGGTGCCACAAATCAGAATGCCGCGCTCGGCGCGTCCTTCATGGACGGCCTTGGCCACCTCGAAAGCGAAATCGGGATAGTCCACGCCCTCGCGGCCGCTCGGCCCGGCGTCGAAAACTTCGTGGCCCAGCTGATGCAGGATGGAGACGATGCGCGATTTGGCCTCGAAACCGCGATGATCGCTGCCGATGGCTATTTTCATGGCTGCTTGGCCTCCGAGGGCGCGATTTCGGCCACGAGGCTTTCCAGGCGCTGCCAGATTTGTCGGCCGCACTCGTCGTAGACGGACTGCTCGCGGCCGATGGGATCGGCGAGATCGCCGGCCGGATCGAGCAAACGCGGCGCAACGGTCCCATGACCGAAATAATCCGTCAGCGCGCTGCAAATGGCTGTGCGTCATGCCGATCAAGTAATCGGCGCGCGCCGCCAACTCCGGTGTCAACGGCTGACTGCGGTGCGCCGACAGATCGGCGCCGTAGCCGCGCGCCACTTGTTCCGCTTCAAGGGCCGCCGGTCCTCCCGCCGCCGCCGACAGACCCGCCGACAACACATAATAACCCCGTGCCGGCAATTCCTCGACCGTGCAGCCCAGGCGGTCGCAGAGACGCTTCTTGCACAGCGCCTCGGACAGCGGACTACGGCAGGTGTTGCCGGTGCAGACGAACAACACGAGGCAGGCCGTTTGCTGACGGATCTGCTCCGCCGTCACCACGCCCGCTTGAACGATCTGCCAAGCGTCACCGTTGACCGCGACGACCGTGGCCGGCTGGGTGGACGAACGCGGGCCATCCTCGATGACGACATCCGCGCCTCGGTTCCGCTGCCGGTGCCGCCATCACCAGCGGGCCGGGCAGATGACGCAACACTTCGCGCAGCGCTTCGTGTTCCGGCGTCGCCAAACGCAGCTTTCCGTCGATGCACAGACGCGCGCGGACCTCCTCCGGCAAGCGATTGGCCAATCCGTGTTCGATGTCACCGCCGACGATCAGCGTGACCGAACCGGGCCACAAGCGCCGAGCCAGCCGCCGGCCGAGCGGACTCAGGGCCGGCGCCCAATCGCGCGCTTCGGCGGCGCCGCGCAGAGCCAATGTCAACGGCTCCGCGTTGCCGCCCTCGGCGTGGAGTTGGCGAACCGCTTCGGGTATAAGGCCGCTGGCCGTCACGGCGTAGCCCGTCTCCGTGGGGAAAGCGACCGTGCGCCCTTGGCGCAGCGATTGGACGGCGTAATGAATGACGGCGTGCGGATCGGCGACCCGCTGCCAATCGTAAACGTCAGGCATGAACGATCTTTTGCACTCCTCTGGCGGAACATATCCCACCCGGCAGCTAACGCAGCCGGTTCGCCAGATCCGGCGAACCGGCTGCGTTAGCTGCCGGGTGTGTGCCAGCCGCGCTCGCCTTCGGCTCGCGGCTAAACTTATTCTAAGAAAAAATCGTCCCGCGAAGGATCTGTCTTTGTGCGGACAATAGATTAGCGGAGACCACGAGCCGGAGGCGCGTCATGCAACCTCACGACCGCGTACAGCGCGAACGGGAGTTGCGCGCGCCGTGCTGGCCGGCGAGGAGTTCGCCTGGCGGACGCTGTACGACGACGCCTTCGCCGGATTGCACGCCTATGTGCTATGGCGTTGCGGCGGTCTGCGCGATCGCGCCGATGAGGTGACGCAAGACACTTGGTTGACGGCGGTGCGCCGGCTGCGTTCGTTCGATCCGTCGGCGGGCAGTTTCGCCGCGTGGCTGCGCGGCATCGCCGTCAATCTGCTGCGCAACCACTTTCGACGCGAGGCGCGCCGTGCTCGCCGCATACGGCCGCTGGAAAGCGAACCGTTCGCCGACGACGAGCCGCGCCGGCAGGCCGAACGCATCGCCGAAGTGCTGGCGGCGCTGCCGGAGCATTACGAGGCGGTGCTGCGTCTGAAATATCTCGAAGGCCGCAGCGTCGCCGACATCGCCGCCGAGCGCGACGAATCGCCCAAAGCCGTGGAATCGCTGCTCAGCCGCGCCCGCGCGGCGTTTCGTCAAGCGTATTTGCAAACGGAGTGACAGCCATGCAAGACATATTTTCGCGCGAACCCGATCCTCTCGACGGCATGCTGCGTCCGCCGTCGCCGCCGGAGAATGAGGCACTGCGTCAGCTGGTGTATCGCCGGACGCGGCGCGTGCTGCATCGCCGTCGCCGACTGCGGCAGTTCGCCTACGCCGCGTCGCTGCTGATGTCGTTCGCCGCCGGGTTGCTGGCGACGTGGTTGACTTTGCCAGCCCGCAGCGCCAGCAAGGGAACCCCTCCGCCCGCTCCGAGTGCAAGCAAGGAAGAGAAACCGCCGACACCGCCGGATGAATCGGCGCTGGCGCGCGAGTGGATCGCTTTGGACAGCGAGGATCAGCGCGGCGAGCTGCTATCGCCAGGCCGGCGATCGCTTACATGACGGAGGAAATCGATCCGCAATCGGCTTTACGCTGTTACAGCAACGCCCTCGATAATGGCACGGAACAGGATCTGGCGATTTCGAGCGAGGACAATTGGTTACTCATGGCGATCAAAGACGCCCGATTGAAGGAGAGAAATCATGCGAAGCAAGGTGGTTAGAACGCTGGCGCTGGCGCTGGTGTTGGCCAGCGTCGGTTTCGGCTTGGGACAAGAAAAAAATCCACGCAAGAAGGTCAGAGTGGAGGAAGAGGAAGAAGCTCCTCGCACCCTGGCGTTAAAGTCCGCACCGCCGAAGTCGAAACTGGAGGAGATGCTGGCCGAGGCGCTCAAGAACAATCCCGACATCCGCGTCGCCGCCGCCAAGATGGCCGAGGCCGAAGCCGAACTGAATCGCACCCGCATACAGGTGACGCAACAGGTGGCCACGCTCCATCAGGCAATCCTATCGCAGAAAGCAGCGGTGGATCTCGCTCAGAAGAAATCCGATCGCTACCAAGGATTGCTCAAAGACCGAGCGATCGATGTGAAACTCGCGGATGAACAATTGGCACAACTCACGTTGACCAAAGCCAAACTGGCCGAACTCGAAGCCCAGATACCGGCTTTATTGGGCAAGATGCAGACGACGGCTGCGGCGACGACGGCACCACTAGCATTATATCGATATCGCTTGGATTTCGATAACGACGGCGATCTCGGCTTTCCCGTGTTGAAAGCCAAGGTCAACATTCCCCAGGCTGAGAAACTTCGCAAGGCGCTGCAAACGCCGGTCAAGGTGGATTACAAGGACATGACCTTCGAGGCGATCCTCAACGATCTGTCGAAGAAGGTTGAGGGACTCTCGTTCCGCAATCTGTTTGATAGGGGTGGCGGCCTTTCCCCGGAACCGAAGATAAATTTGCGGTTTGAGGAAGCCCTGCCCGTGTCGGCGATCTTGCAAGCGTTGGCAGATGAAAATAGAGGATGTATCTTCTATGTCCGCGAATATGGCATCTTGGCGACGAATATCAAAACGCCAGGAGCGCTGACGGTCGAGGAGTTTCTGCGACAGAAACCGGCGGACGAACCGCGTCGTCAACCAATCGGCAAGAAGAATCCGCCTCACGAAAACGTCGAGGGACAGGTCAAAAAAATCGATTCGAGCAGCAATCTGATGACCCTCACTATCGGCAGCGATGCCGGTTTGGTTAAGGGGCACACGCTGGAACTGTTCCGCCTCAATCCGGCATCGCCGTCGGAATCGAGATACCTCGGCACCATCCGAATCCTGGAAACCGAAGCGAGAGAGGCTCTGGCTCAGCCGGTCGGACGCCTCACAGACAAGCCCAAGGTCGGCGATCGTGTCGCCAGCCGTCTTCTTGGCCAATGACCATATAGCCCCCGGCAAGCCGGGGGTGACGCAACCCTCCGGCAAGCCGGGGGCTATATGATCCAACCGCCGCCCAGCACGCGCGAACCATCGTAAAACACCACCGCCTGCCCCGGCGTTACCGCACTTTGCGGAGCGTCAAACTCGACTTTCGCTCGATCATCCGCCAGTGCCGTCACCCGCGCCGCTGCCGCCGTGTGCCGATAGCGAATCTTCGCCTGACACGATAATTCTCCCTGCGGCGGCGCATCCAACAGCCAGTTCACGCCGGACGCTTCCAACGCCGACGCCAACAATTCCTCACGCTGGCCAACCACGACATCATTCTCACCCGGCACGATCTTCAAAACATAGCGCCGTTCGCCGGCCGCGAAGCCCAATCCCTTCCGCTGACCAATCGTGAATTGCTCGATGCCGTCGTGTTCGGCGAGAATCTTGCCGGAGGTATCGACGATGTGTCCCGCCGTGGCGTGCTGGGGGCGGCGCTGGCGGATCAAGGCGGCGTGATCGCCGTCGGGAACGAAACAGATTTCGACGCTGTCCGGCTTGTCGGCGACGCTCAGGTCCGGCTTCACGCGCCAGGGCGCGCACTTCGTCTTTGCGATAGCCGCCGATGGGAAACAGCAGATGCGGCAGCACGTCGCGGCGCAGACCGTACAGCACATACGATTGATCCTTATCGGGATCGGCGGCGCGGTGCAGTTCGACGCCGGCATCGGTGCGGACGGTGCGAGCGTAATGGCCGGTGGCGATGAAGTCGGCTTGCATCTGTTGACCGTAGCTCCACAGCTGGCCGAATTTCAGCCAATTGTTGCACACCACACACGGATTCGGCGTGCGACCGGATAGATACTCGTCGGCGAAATAATCAATGATGCGATTGAATTCCTGCTCGAAATCGAGGGCGTAAAATGGAATGTCGAGACGGTCGGCGACGCGGCGGGCGTCGCCGGCATCGACGGCGCTGCAACAACCCTTCTTGTGGTCGGCTCGGCCATCGTCGTGGCCGTGGACGCCGGTGCGCATGAACAGGCCGATGACCTCGTATCCCTGGCGGCGCAGCAGATACGCCGCCACCGAGCTATCGACGCCGCCGCTCATCGCCAAAACGACCCGTGCCGCCATGATGTATCCTCAAAGCGCAAAAATCACCACGGAACACACGGAACACACGGAAAAAGACAAAAAACATATATCGAGAGTTGGAAACGATTGAACCGCGCCCAACTCCGCTTGTCAATTTTTTGTCTTGTTCCGTGTGTTCCGTGTGTTCCGTGGTGATTTTATTTCTTTTGCTGCGGTGCGGCCTGCGGAGCGACGGGAGGCGCGGCAGCGCCGGGCGGCACGTTCTTGCCGGGAGCAGGAGGCGGAGCAACAGCCGGACCAGGCGGAAGGGGTCGGCTGGCCCCGCCCGCCGGAGCCATCTGTACCGGCTTGGGCTTTTCCGCCATCAGGTTCCAGTTCAAAAACGCAAACAGCATGGCCGCGCTCAACGCCAATAGCGAAAGTCGCCAGCAATCCGACATAGGCGTCCGAACGAGGCTTAACCGTCGTTTCCTCGACACCATTGCGCGCTCGAGCAGCCGGCATGGTTCTCTGTCCCCCGTGAAGGAATGGATAGTGCGCCGCTTGCGGCGGCGCTCTTAACCGCCCAAAATTCGACTGGCGACGCGGTCGCCCGCTCGCGGCGGCGCCGACAGACGACCAATCGGCTGCGCCACCGCTTGATGGGCGTCGGCCTCCAAAATGCGAACCGTGCCCAAATATCTCGATTGCGTCGGTGCCGCCGGATTGAGGCGGAATAGTTCCAGGGTGTGCCCCTTGGCCAAACCGGCATCGCTGCCGATGGTGAGGGTCATCAGATTGCTGCTCGGATCGGTGTTCTTGACCAATCCCTCGACGTTTTCGTGAGGCGGATTTTTGCCGCCGGCGCGAGCCGTCGCCGCGGAGCCGCCGTTCGCCTGCATGCGCACCATTTCCTTTTGCACGCGCTGTAGCTCCGCCTCGACGCGGTTGGCTAAAGCCTGGGTGGCCCGGCGCTCAATCTGCGCCACCGTCGCCGCATCGCTTAGCTCGGAGTTCTTTTTCACGAGATCGTTATTCTTCTTTTGCTCCTCCAGAAGCGTGGTCCGCAACTTGGCCACGTCGTCTTGCCGCTTGCCGACTTCGGTGCCGAACTTCGTGGACAGAGCGGTTTCCTGACGGCTCCTGGTCTGGATCTTGGCCAAATCCTCGCGCAGCTGCGTGTTGGCGGTCGCGGCGGCCACCAGATCCTTCTGGGCGTTGTTCAGCTCCGCTTTGATCTTGTTGATCTTGGCCTCGGCGTCGGTTTGCGCCTTGAGGACTTCGCTTTGATACGTCCGCGCACTGGCGGCGAGGACTTCGTTCTGCGCTCTCGAGGTTCTTGTCCGTTTCCACCCAGTTGGTGCGGGCCACGTAAATCATGACGACAAAGGCGCCGACCACCAAGCTGAAAACGAGATTGAGAAAAACGAGAATCTTCCCGACCGCAGTCATGGTCCATCCCCCTTTTGGTGCGGCCGCGCGACTCGGGCCGACACCGCAGGCCGTCCATTCCGTCACCGACTGTGCGGCAACCTCCGCTCGCGCTTGTTCCCCCAATGCGAGCAGGGGCGGCACTTATGCCGACGTTCCGCTTCCATGTCAACGTCAAATTTCCACAAGGCCGGCGTGTGGCGAACCGGCAGCGTTAGCTGCCGGGTAGGCGGCGATCACCCGGCAGCGTTAGCTGCCGGGTAGGCGGCGATCACCCGGCAGCTAACGCTGCCGGTTCGCCAAGAATGATTGTACTCACTTGCCGGCAACCTTTACCTTCTTCAACTCCTCGATCCGCTTGACCATCTGGGCGTGCCGCTTGTTAATCAGCTGGGCTTCCACCAGCGCGTTGATGTACTGCGGCTCCACCAGTTTCGTCTCGGCCAGCACGTCGGCGTTTTTGACTTGCTCATCGTAGATGCGCTGTTGCAAACCGCGAACACCTTTGCTCTTGTCGCCGATAATCAGATCGGTCAGCTTGTTGGACTCTTCGATCTGCATTTCGTGCTTGGCCATCACCTCCTTGAGCGATTGCAGCAGTCCCTCATCCTCCTTATTGTACTCGGCCAACGACTGCAAGGGCAGGGGATTGTCCAGGCGCGGATAACCCTTCTCGTCCAGAAGAATCTGGCCCTTCTTGACGCCGGTTTTGGCGTCGTCCTTGACGGCGAGGGCGACTTCGGCGATGCCTTTGCCTTTAGCCGGGCCGACCAAGACGTAGCGAATCTCCTTATCGTACCAGACGCGCTCGGCGGTGAGGCGCGTTTCTTCATCGACCAACTTATCGCGTCCGCTCAGCCAGTTGTCTTGCACCGGCGCCACGCCCTTCCACAAGAAATCAAGGGTGGCGGCGCGCTTGGCGAACTCGCCCTTATCTTTGCTATTCCAATCGATGCCGTTGGCGTAAATGCTGAACGACCAGGCCGCCAACATCACCGCGAAGGCCAGGTTGAGAAATACCAGCAGTTTGCCGAAGCGCGTCATGGGCCGTATCCTCGTAGGTTATCGCCCTGCTTCCAGAGCGCGAATTTCTTTTTCCAACTTCTGATTGTCTTCGCTGCGGTCGCGCAGCTTGACGCGCTCGTCGAACAAGGCGTTGCTCAACTTGCGCATCTGTTCTAGATGACGGACCGTCTCGCGCCGCGCCGCCGCCAACTGCTCCTGATAGACGCGGACATCCTGCCCCCGTCTTTCCAAAGCGCTCTCGTGCGCCTCCAATTCCTGTTTCTTAACGGCCAGCAAGGCCGTGTGTTGATCGACCGCGAACTTCTCGTGGCGCACCAGATCCACCGCCTTGCCGTGTTCCAAGGCGAACAAGCCGCGCTCGCGCAGCCGCTCGACGCCGACCTCGAAGGCGAGATCCTCCAGAATGCCGGCTTGGTCGTGGACCGCCTCCACGGCGGCTTGGACGCCGACGACGAGAATAAAGCGTTTGTAGGCGGGATTGCTAATCAAATCGAGCTTCGCTTCGCCGCCGGCCGCCACGCTCGGCAGAACCTCGACCATGTTGAACAGCAGGCGCGCGATGGAGCGTTTGCGCTGCGCCGGCGCGCCGGACTGGATGCCCTCGCCGCCGTTTATGGCATCGCGGAACATCTGCTCGTATTGGCCTTGCAACTGCGTCAACTGCTTGTCGAGCATTTGCTCCAGCGCCTTATCGACCAGGGCGGCCGGCTCGGCCTTCTTGACGGCCAGAAACTCCTCGGCGAATGGGCCGAGCGGATTGCTGAATACCGCGGCGATGGAAGCGTGAAACGCTTCGTCATACGGCTTGGCCTGTCCCTGCTGCTTGGCCGCTTTGTCCGCCTCTTGCAAACGCTGTTTGAGAGCGGCATACGTCTTGTCGTCGCGCAGATGCGTCTGATAGGCGATCATGCGCTCGTGTTGGTCGGGAGTGGCGGCCATCGGCGTCAGGATGCGCGCCAGTGTGAAAATTTGTTTCTTCTTGTCGCCGGCGTTGCGGATTTGGGTGTCGAGTTCGCCCTTGACGCGCTCGACCTCGGCTACCTGCGTGGCGACGGGCGTATTAGGAGACGCTTGTTTGAACAGATCCTGTTGCGTCGCGGCGCCGACCTTCTCAATGGCGAGCTGTTGGTGCACATCGAGTTCTTTGTTGTCGAGCGGCAGGCCGTTTATCATCAAATCCTGACGGAAGACGGCATATTCCCAGATGTGGCGCTTGGCGTAGCTCATGGCCATCAGGACGAGCGCGCCCACGACGGCGAAGACGTTCAAGATCGCCAAGATTTTTCCCAATAGCGACATGGTGCGATTCCCCGGATGCGTGAGACATGGAATCCGATCGGATCGTCTCTCTTGATTGTGGCGGATTCCCGGCGGCGATGCCAGGGGAATTTAGCCATTTTGCTTCGCTGCGCGGCACAATCGGCGGAAGAGGTCCGTTTTACCCAGACGTTCCGAACGGTGGGAACGGACGGCATCGCCGCGCGCTCCGGTAGGATCGTTACGAATGCCAAAAACGGCGACTTTACCGATTTCTCAAAATTTGCCCTGCGTCGGTTCCGGTAGCAAGATAGAATAAATCAGTGCCTCCCTTGTAGCGCTTGTGGGACCAGGAAGATCGTGGGGATCCTCGATGATGGGGCTTGACACCGCTAAGTCCATCGGCAATTACGATTTGTTGGAGAAGATTGCCGAGGGAGGCATGGGGGCGATCTATCGCGGCCGGCACCGCGAATCGGCCGCTATCGTCGCCATCAAGATCATGCCGCCGCACATGGCGCACAACCCCGTGCTGCTCAAGCGCTTCGAGCAGGAGTTCCGCGCCGCCAGCCGGCTCGATCATCCCAACATCGTTCGCGCCCTCGATTACAGCGACAACGGCAACATGCCGTACCTCGTCATGGAGTTCGTCGAGGGCGAATCGCTGGGACAGAAGATAGAGCGCGAAGGGCGCATGTCCGAGACGGACGCCATTCGCGTCATCGCCCAAGTGGCCCAAGGGCTGCACCGGGCGCACAAACAGAATTTGATTCACCGCGACGTTAAGCCGGACAATGTGTTGGTGACGCCCGACGGCATCGCCAAGCTGGCCGATCTCGGTCTGGTCAAAGAGACGGAGACGGATTTGAATTTGACCAAGACCGGCCGCGGTCTGGGCACGCCGCACTTCATGGCGCCGGAGCAGTTCCGCAACGCCAAAAACGCCGACATCCGCTGCGACATCTACAGCTTGGGCGCCACGCTGTATCAAATGGTGACAGGTGAATTGCCGTTTCGCTCGAACGGCCCGCTCGATGCCTGGATGAAAAAGATTCAGAACGATCTGACGCCGCCGCGGCAGATTGTGCCGGAACTGTCGGAGCGCGTCGATTGGGCGATTCGTCGGGCCATGAGCGCCGATCCGGAGAAGCGTCCGGCGTCGTGCCGCGAGTTCATCGAGGATCTGACCGGCCACAGCACGCGGCGTCTGCCGGCGGTGGACAGCGGTACGCCGCAACAGGAATTGTGGTATCTGGTCTACAAGGACGAAGAGGGAGCGGCGCACACGGTCAAGGGCACGGTGTCGGCGGTTCGGCGTTCGCTCAAGGACGGTTTGCTCGGTGATGCCACCAATGTGCGGGCGTCGCGGACCAAAGCCGGCCCGTTCGAGCCGTTGCGCGGCCATCCGGAGTTCCGCGATCTGGTGGTCGAAGCGGCGCCCTTGAGTGTGCCGCAAGCTCCGTCGCCGCGCAAACCGATCGCGCCGACCGATGATACGGTGCCGACGCATCAGCGTTTCAAGCAAGAGGCGGCGGCGCCGGGTCCGTTGGTGCCGCCGGAGGCCGCGCCGCGCAAACCGCTCATCAGTCTCAACGACATTCCGCCTGCGTCGAGCACCGAATCGCTCAAGTGGTTGTTTTTGTTCGTGCTGTTCGCCGTCACGGCGGCGCTGGCGTTTTGGTTTTTCTTCAAGTAATCCGATGGCGAACCGGCAGCGTTAGCTGCCGGGTGGGAAGCGGACCACCCGGCAGCTAACGCTGCCGGTTCGCCATCGGCGGGCGGCGCCGCTTACGGTCGCGGCTCGGTTTTCTTGCGCAGTTTCTTACGGGCGCGCGACAGAATGGGACCAATGCTGTTGACGGGAATGTTCAAGGCGGTGCTGATTTCTTCGTAAGATCGGCCTTCGATGTAGTGCAAACGTACCACTTCCCGTTCGCGGCCGGGCAGCTTGCCGAGCAGTTTTTCGACTTCTTCCAAACTTTCCAGGCCGGGCGTGCGCGGCACGTCCTCGTCCTCGATTTTTTCCAGAGTGTCCTGCTCGGCGGGCTGTACTTCGCGGGCGGCGTAGCGCCGCGCCAGCTCGTGAACGCAGATGCGCCGCGCGATGACGGTCAAGTAGGTGGCCAAACTGCTGTTGCCGCGAAATTGACGGAGGACGGCGTAATCGCCGGACACGATTTGCAACAGCACTTCGGCGGCCATGTCTTCGACATCTTCCGGCCGCAACGGCGTGCTGCGCAAATGAGCGGTGTGATGAATGACGTGATAAACCAGGCCGAGGTAGCGATCGACGAAATCGTTCCAGGCGCCGGGCTGATGAGCGAGACATCTCTTCAGCAGATCGCGGTCCAAATTGGTCAGGGCCACGTGCGCTTCCTCAAAAGGAGCGATTAGCCCGCAGCATCCGCGACGAGTTCTTGCACCCCCTCGCGGACGCGGCGGGCTAGTCGGCAAAAAGTTATCGCCTCCTAGGCGTCAACGCTATCCTCCCTTGACCCCATCAACTAACTATTTTATCCTTTCCGCCAAAGCTGGGGTAGGGAGCAGAGCCAAAAAATCACGGCGGAGCATCGTCGTTCTATGCTGTGGCGAGAATAATTTGCCCCGCTTGCCCGCAGGATGGCGGAGGGGCAGCGGGCTTGACCCCCCCTGCCGCTGCATTACAATGGATTGCCATGCAGCCTGCGTGACTGTCGAACAATCCGCCATGTGGGGCGGCTTTCCTCATCCTTGTTCTACTCCTCGTCTGGGAAGCTGTTATGGCAACCGAAACGAAAAAAGCCGACATGAAACTCGCACAGTGGACGGCCGTCCTTGTCCTGGTCTTTATGGTGGGCGGCATCTCGTTCGTCAGCGTCTATCTCGGCGGCAGCAGCCGCGACGCTTCCACGGCGCCGACGGCTACGCCGGTGTCGTTGAACTTTCCGATCAAGCGGGTTCCCCTGGAGGGAGGGAAGGTTTTGATTACGGAAGTTCGGCACAGCGGGCACCAGGATTTTTGGTTTGTCAACGACAATGAGCAGGACGTGGCCGTCGGAATGATCGGCAAAGGCTGCAAGTGTTCCGAAGTGGAAATCGCCCTGGCGCCGGCGAGTTGGCGGCGGTCGCTGCTGAGCGATTCCGTTGTGCGGGCAACGGCGGCAGCCGCGGCGCGCTGGCCGGCCTGACCGTCGCGGCGGCGCTGAACGAACCCGATCGTCTCTTTCCCGATCTGCCCGATCAAGAGGCGGAGCCGAAGATGCTGAATCTGGAGAATGCGGTCACAGTGCCGGCCGGCGCGATCGGGCGCGTGCGTCTGAGTTGGCGGCAAATGGACGCCAAACTGATTCCCCTCTATGCCGAGTTGTGGATGGGCCAGCGCGGCGGCAGCGTCAGCACCCGCCTCGATGCCGCCGCCCGCATCGCCAAGCCGGTGGAGGTCGAGAATGAAGTCGCGCTGCCCGCCATTGAGGGCCGCAGTCTGGAAATGGACCCAAATAGCAAACGCGGTTGGATCGTCTGCTGGTCGATGACGCGGCCGGCGTTCGACTTCAAGATCGAGCCGATCCACGAGCGCATCAAGCCGGAATCGGACCCCGTTATGCTGGGCCAACCCGTTCCGCTGAGCCGGACGGACATTTTGACGATAGAACAAAAGGATGCGTCGCACTCGCTGACCATTTTATCGGGCTACAAAATTCCGGTGCTGGTGCGGGCCAAGGCTTCGGATGGTACGCCGATCGAGTGGGGACACTTCCAGCGCCACTATCGCTTGAGTAGTAGCGACGAAGGCATCGAGCCGGTGCCGATCCTGGTGAGAGGCGAAGTACTCGGCGACGTGAGCGTGGGCGGAGGCAGTGAGGGCGGCGCCCTCAACCTGGGGCCGTTCCCGCGCCGGCACGGCAAGAAGGGCAGCATCCTTCTGCAAACCGACGAGAAAGCGCTCGATCTGCAACTGGACGCCACGCGCATCCCGGAGTTCATGAAGGCCCACTTGGACGAGCCGAAGGAGATAGCGGGGCATCGCTCGTGGCTGCTGCACGTCGAGATTCCGCCCGGCGCAGCCTCCGGGGAATTTCCCAAGACGGCCAATTCGGTCTATCGGGATAGCGCGATTTATGTCAAAACAGTGCGGAAGAATCAAACGGCGAGCAAACCTCGTTCGATCCGCGTCCCGGTGATAGGCGTGGCCAACGAAGGTGTTGAGTAAAAAACTCCCAGCGGGGGGCGTAAGCCTCCTGAGAGACGCCAGACTCGGGGGGCTTACGCCCCCCGCTCGGAAGATAAACAACGAGTCCCTCATGGAGGAGGGCGCCTCCGCGTTGCTGCCGCGGCACGGAGGCGGGGTCCATCGCTTCATCGATCCCGAACGGAGGAAGGCCGCTCATGAACAAGCCCAACGACGAACAGAACCAAGCAATCCCTCCCCGGCCGTCACCGCCGAGCACTCCTTCCTCGACGCGCGGCATATCTTTCAAGCTGACGGCGCTGGGTCTCACGCTCGTCACCGCTCTGACCTGCACGGGGCTGGCCTATTGGCTCAAGAATCCCACGCCGCAGCCGGACAAGCCGGAATCCCTGGGCAAAGGCATTCCGGCGCGGCTGTTCAAAGGTTGGACGAAGCCGGATTTCGTGGTGATTTTGTCGGCGCAGCAGCACGGCTACATCTTGCCGTGCGGCTGCTCCGAGCCGCAGAAGGGCGGATTGGAGCGGCGCTACAACTTCATTCAACTGCTCAAACAGCGCGGTTGGCCGGTCGTCGGCGTCGATCTGGGCGACGTGGCTCAAAATCGCGCTCCCGCCAATCTGCCCAACGTGCAGGGGCTGCTCAAGTATCGCTATTCGATGAAGGCTCTCAAGGAGATGGGCTACTTGGCCGTCGGCATCGGCGAATATGAGGCGTCGGGCAAGTCGTTGTCGTTGGCCGGCATCGAGGGCGAATGGGCCGCCAGTTTCCCCCAGCCGGCTGTCCTCGCCGCCAACCTCAAGGACGCCGACAGCAAATTTCCCTTCCTCAAAGCCGCCGAGACGCAAACCGTCTCCGGCACGAATGTCAAAATCGGCGCGACCAGCATCGTCGGACCCAGCGTCGCCAAGCGCATCATCGATCCAACCGTCCAATTCCTCATCCCTTCGTCGCCGAGCATCCGCGAGCAATTGAAGAAGATGCAGGCCGAGGGCGTGGAACTGCCCATCCTGCTCTATCACGGCCTGGCGACCGGAACGGACCAAACCAAAGAAGCGATCAACTGTGCCCAGGCGTTCCCGCAGTTTCCGATCATTCTGTGTCTGAGCGAGGAAGACGAACCGCCGGGCCAACCGGAGGTCGTGGACAATCCGAAAACGGGAACGCGCAATTACGTCTTTCGTCTGGGCCACAAAGGCAAGTACATCGGCGTTCTCGGCGTTTATCGCAATGGCCCATCGTTCAACTTCAAATATCAACTCGTCGAGATGGTTCCCGAATACGCCACGCCGCCGGAGCGGCAAGCCAATCAGCCCATCATGCAGATGATGGAGGAATACACGCGCGAATTGAAGAGCAAGAATTATTTGAAAGAGTACGGTCAGAGCAAGCACATCTTGCAGGCGATGGATGCGGTGCCGGGGCTGCGTAATCCGGGCGATGGTATGCCTACTTACATCGGGTCGGAGGCGTGCGGCAAGTGTCACGATCACGCCTACGACGTCTGGAAGGAGAGCAAGCACAGCCATGCCTACCAAACATTGGTCAATGCCAAGCATCCGTCGCTGCGCCAGTACGACGGCGAGTGCATCGTCTGTCACACGGTCGGGTTCGGTTACAAAACCGGCTTCGCCAATGAGAAGGATACGCCGAAGTTGGTAAACGTCGGCTGCGAGAGTTGCCACGGGCCGGGCAGCCTGCACGCCAAGAATCCCGAAAATCAGCAATGGCGCGATCGTATGAATTATCCGTGGCTGGATGCGCGGAAGAAGGGCAACGTGCAGGCCAAGAACCTGGCCATCGAAAAATTCTGCGTCACCTGCCACGACATCGATAATGATGTGACGTGGGTTCACGGTGCGCACGGCGGGAAAGATCCGTTTATCGAGAAATGGGAGAAACGGAAGATCATCCACGACGATCCGGCGAACCGGCAGCGTTAGCTGCCGGGTGGAGTTACTACCCGGCAGCTAACGCTGCCGGTTCGCCGGGTCGCGGCTAAACGGTGTTCCAATGCCGCGCCGCCGCCGCCGCGACGAGATCGACGGCAAGCGGTCCCAAGCGTCCGCTGTTGACGGTCAGATGATATTCCAGCGGATTGGTCCAATCGGCGCCGAAGTAGCTCTCGTGAAAGCGTCGCCGCCGCGAATCGCTCTGAGCGATGAGTTGCCGTGCCGGTTCTTCGCGCAGCCAACGATGCTCCATAACGCGCCGTACTCTCGTCTCCATCTCGGCCACCAAGCGGACGTGAAACGCGCCCCGGTGATCGCGGAGGAAACGACTACCGCCGCGGCCAACCAGCAAGACCTTACCGCGCTCGGCCAATTCTTTCATCAGTTGCCCCAACGCCTCGAAGTAGCGGTGATGCAGACTGCCGGAGCGTAGGCGTTGCCACAATCCCGGCGGCTGTTCGTCCACCTGCTCCAACTCCGCCTCGCTGACGCCTAGGCGCACCGCCTCGTATTCGAGCAATTCCCGATCGAAAACGCGCAGGCTCAAGCGGAGTCCAAGCGTCAGGGCGAAGCCGCTGTCGCCGGCGCCCAGCTGCCGCGACAGCGTCAACACGCGCGATCGGCCGGCGCCGGCCAGCGGTTCGTTCGCCTCTTCTTTTGGTTGCGCCAGTTCCAATACGAAGGCCGCCACGTCGTCCAGCGGTACGCGATCGCTGTTGGCCGTCAGATCGTACTGTTCCGGCTGGAGCGCATCGGCTCCGAAGAAATAGCGCGTGAAGCGTTCGCGGCTACGATCGACTTCGAGACAGCGCGCCGCGCTTGCTCCATCGTCCAACCTTGCCGCAGCGCCATGCGCTGCACGCGCCAATCGAGCGGCGCGATCAGACGCAGATGAAAGACATCCGGCATGTCGCCGAGCAGCTGTCGTGTGCCGCGTCCGACCAAGACGACTTTGCCGCGCGCCGCCGCTTGCCGCGCCGCCTCGGCCAAGCCGTGCATGTAGCGTTGATGCGGCGGATGCAAACGAAAACGATCCGTCATGCTCAGGGCTTTTTCGTCGAGGCGTTCGAGTTCGGCGTCGGGAACCTCTTCGATGGCGGCGGCTTGATGGAGCAATTCGCGGTCGAGCAGTTCCCAGCCGAGCGCTTCGGCCAATCGCCGGGCCACCTCGCCGCCGCCCGCTCCGTACTCACGCGATACCGTGATGGCGTTCATGAGGATGCTCCTTGTGTGGACGGTGTGGACGAGTTTCCTAATTTCCTGAGCGGGGGGGCGTAAGCCCCCTGAGTGGAGCGCTCAGGGGGCGTAAACCCCCGCTCAGCGAGCCGCTACTCGAACAGTTCACTGACCGAGCGGTCGTAGTGAATGCGTTCGATGGCGTCGGCCAATAGGCGCGACACGCTCAGCACCGTGAGATTGGAGAGCTGCTTATTCGGCGGCACCGGGATGCTATCGGTCACGACGATCTGACGGATCGGCGCGTCGCGCAGCCGTTCGATGGCGGGACCGCACAAGACGGCATGCGTGGCGCAGACGTAAATCTCGCGGGCGCCGTTGCGCTTGGCGACGTGGGCGGCGCCGACGGCGCTGCCGGCCGTCGAAATCATGTCGTCGAAAATGACCGCTACCTTGCCGTCCAGCGAACTACCGATCAGATTGGCTTGTTTGGTCTCCGTGGCGCTGGAGCGGCGCTTGTCCACGATGGCGATGGCGCCGCCGAGCTTCTTCTGATACATCAAGGCTTTTTTGATGCTGCCCTCGTCCGGGCTGAGGACGACCAGATCGCTCGAGGGAATGTTCAGGCCGCGGATGAAGTCGTTGATGACCGGACTGGCGTACAGGTGATCGACGGGGATGTTGAAAAATCCTTGAATCTGGGCGGCGTGCAGATCGAGGGCCAGCACGCGGTTGGCGCCGGCGGTGGAAAGCAGATCGGCGACCAGCTTGGCCGAGATCGGCACACGGCCCACGTCCTTACGATCCTGCCGCGCGTAGCCGTAATAGGGCAGCACGGCGGTAATGCGGGCGGCGCTGGCGCGCTTGAAGCTGTCAATCATAATCAACAGCTCCATGAGGTTCTCGTTGACCGGCGGACAGGTCGGCTGCACCAGAAAAATGTCGCGGCCGCGCACGTCCTCATCGATGCGCACCGAGGCTTCGCCGTCGGGAAAGTTGGACAGCGTGATACGGCCGAGGGCATCGCCGAGATGGCGGGCGATCTTCTCCGCCAAGGCGACGTTGGCGCGGCCGCTGAACACTTTGAGTCGATTGTTTTCGTTCATGATCCGTTGTGGTGGTCTTGGTGCTTTCCGGTTGCGGCGCCTAGGGAACAGGATACGCATTCCACGGCGAACCGGCAGCGTCAGCTGCCGGGTAGAGCCACCGCTGCCGGGTAGAGCCACCGCTGCCGGTTCGCTCTACCCGGCAGCTGACGCTGCCGGTTCGCCTAGCCTCTGCGCCGCGCCAAGAGGTATAATTTCTCATCACCGCCCTTGTCTGATTTTGGCGAGGCGACTTCCATGCCCTATTCCGCGGAAATCAGCCGCTCGAATCCCACCTGCTTTTTGTTCCTGGTCGATCAATCCAAATCCATGCTCGGAGCCATCGGCGGCGGACAGGGCAAGAAGAAGGCCGACGCCGTGGCCGACTCGCTCAATCGCTTGCTGTATACGCTGGTGCTGCGCTGCGTTTGGGGGCAGAGCGTGCTGGATCGCTTCCACGTCGGCGTTGTCGGCTATGGCCGGCAGGTGGTGCCGGCCCTGGGCGGCGCCTTGACCCGACGCGAACTGGTGCCGATCGGCGAACTGGCACGCAGTCCGCTGCGCGTCGAACAGCACGTCAACCTTGTGGACGATGGCCGCGGCGGACAGGTCGAGCAGATCGTCAAAGCGCCGGTGTGGTTCGAGCCGGTCGGCGACGGCAAGACGCCCATGTGCAAGTGTTTTGAACGCGCCGCGCAAATCGTCTCCAGCTTCCTCCTCGAACACCCCGCCTGCTATCCGCCGTTGATTGTCAACCTGTCCGACGGCGAAGCGACGGACGGCAATCCCGAAGCGGCGGCGCAGAATGTGCGCGAATTGGCCAGTGAAGACGGCTCCGTGTTGCTGTTTAACGCGCACATTTCCGGTAGTTCCGACCAGGCCATTGAGTTCCCGGATCGGCAGGAGGGTTTGCCCGATGAGTACGCTCGGCGGTTGTTCCGCATGTCGAGCCAACTGCCGCCGGCGATGATGAACTCGGCGCGGCAAGCGGGTCTGACGGTGACGGCGGATTCGCGCGGCTTCGTTTTCAACGCCGACCTCGCTTCGGTGGTCCGATTTCTGGACATCGGCACGCGGGTCGATCTCAAGAATTTACGGTGATTCATGTCGTTGCCGGATGTCGCCGTCGGCTATCGCGCCTTTCGCTTGCCGCGTCAGGGCTATAACTTGGAAGAATGCCAGGACGCCTTGGCCGGCGACGGCGAGCGCGGCCGCTTCGCCATCGCCGACGGCGCCGCCGAAAGTCCCTATGCCGCCCTGTGGGCGCAGCTTCTCGTCGAGGAGTTTGTCCGCCAAAAGGAGCGCTGGCCGCGCTGGTCCAATTGGCTGCCCTCGCTGCAAGAGCGCTGGTCGGCCCAGGTGACGGTACACGAACGCTGGGCCGCTCATGTGAAAAAGGTGTCCGGAACCGTTTCGGAAACGGCTCCGGACACCTTTTTGCAAGCCGATGTGCCGTGGTATCTCGAACCGGGGCTGGCTCAAGGCGCCTTCGCCACTTTCCTCGGTTTGGCGATCGAAGATAATAACTGGTACGCCTTGGCCGTCGGCGATAGTTGTTTGTTCCAGGTGCGCCAGGGGCAGCTGATTCGGACGTTCCCGATTATGCGCTCCAGCGATTTCAGCAACGCTCCTTGGCTGATCGGCTCGCGCACGTCGCCGATTGAGGTTCCGCACAAGTACGGCGTCGAACAGCAGGGCGATTGCCGGCCGCGCGATCACTTGTGGTTGATGACCGATGCTCTGGCACAGTGGTTTCTGATTCAGGCGGAGAGCGGCGGCCAGCCGTGGTTGGCGTTGGAGCCGTTCTTGCAGGCGTCCGGCGCAGGACGCCTTCGCCGCCTGGATCGAGGGATTGCGCGCGCGCGCCAGCTGCGCAACGACGATGTGACGCTGTTGGCGGTGTCCGTTTAGCCGCGAGCCGTAGGCGAGCGCGACCGCCGCGCTCCCCTTCGGGTCGCGGCTAAACAAAATGGCTGCTGAAGGAGTCCGCGATGATCTGGCCCAACGCCACGGATTACAACGCCGCCGTGCAGAATCCGCGGCTGTGTTTCCGCGACGAGGATCTGCGCCAGGGGCAGGCCGTCGGCGATCTATTCGGCCTGCCGCGTCCGCACTCCGGCAACTTCGCCGATGTCTACCAGATCCAGGGCGCCGACGGGCAAAACTGGGCCATCAAGTGCTTCACGCGGCCCGTCGCCGGACTACGGCCGCGCTACCAGGCCATCAGCGAACATTTGCGGCAGACGCCCCGCGCCTTCATGGTCGAGTTCCACTTTCTCGACGAAGGCATTTGCATTAGCGGCCAATGGTATCCCCTCGTCAAAATGCGCTGGGTCGAGGGTTTTCGTCTCAACGAGTTTGTCCGCGAGCAGTTGGGCAAGCCGGTGCTGTTGGAGCGGCTGGCGCAGATGTGGCTCCGCTTGGCCGGAGAGCTGCGCGACGCGCAAGTGGCGCACGGCGATTTGCAGCACGGTAACGTCCTCTTGGTGCCCGGCAGCAAAAGCAGTTCGTTGGCCCTGAAGCTGATCGATTACGACGGCATGTTCGTGCCGGCCCTGGCGGATCGTCCCTCCGGCGAGGTGGGCCATCCCAATTATCAGCATCCAGAGCGGCTGCGCGAGGGCGGCTACGATCGGCACATGGATCTCTTCGCTCACCTGCTGATTTACACGGCCCTGCGCTGCCTGCGCGTCGGCGGCGAAGAGTTGTGGCAGCGGCACGACAATTTAGAGAATCTGCTGTTCCGCGAAGAGGACTTCCGCCAGCCGAGTAAGTCGCGGCTGCTGCGCGAATTGTGGGACATGAAGGATCGGGATAGTCATAGTCTTGTGGGACATTTGCTGTTGGCCAGCCAGGGATCGCTGTTGGAAGTTCCCACGCTGGACGAGTTGGTTGACGAGAGCGTTGTTCGACCGTTGACCGGCGGCGCGGAAGCGCGGATCGATGCCATTCTGAGCGGGGGGCGTCAGCCCCCCGAGTCTGGCGTCTCTCGGGGGGCTGACGCCCCCCGCTCAGGAGTTATGAACGCCGTCCTCGTTGCCGAACGGACCGCCACTCAGCCCGTCGCGCTCAAAGCATCGCCGCCGCCCTTGCCGGTGATGCGCCGCACTTCCGCCGAGATCGACCTCGACACGCATCCGCCGGCGCCGGCGACGACGGCCAAAAAATCCTTCGATGCCGCCACGCTGGCCGATCCGTTGGTATCGATCCTGTCGCGGCCCGCTTGGCTGGCCGTTCTGGGAGTAATCGCCCTGATAAGTTTCCTCGTCGTCAACGTGATGGTGTGGTCCTCCGTCAAGCAGCCGGCGACGACGCCCGAAGTCGTTCAGCGACCCATCCAAGAGAAGAGCGACGACGCCAAGAGAGATGAGGACAAGAAGGACGAGAAACCGTCTCGTCTCCCTGGGAGCGCGGTTCCGCTTCCCAAACAAGCGGATAAGGTCAAGGAAGATTCTCCCAAACTCGTCGCGGAACCGCCGCCGGTTCGGCTGAATCGAGAGAAAACAGCCGATAGCGTTTCGGTCAACATCGGCAAGAAGGGTCCGTTGCGGGTCTTCTTGGATCGCAAAGGCTATCGGGGAGAGGTGGAGGTTCGCTTGACGGGCTTGCCTGCCGGCGTGTCGGCCGATCCCGTCTCCGCCTCCGTGTCGTTCGCCACCCTGGACATCGAGGCGGACGAACAGACCGAGAAAGGCGAGTATGCCGTCAAATTGCTCGTCCGCGTCGGCGAGCAAACGGTCGATGAGAGCGACATCACGCTCGTTCTGCGGCGGTTGCCCGGCCGGCAGGAGCGCGTGAGTTTCCAGACGCTCGATCACATGCAACTGATTGGCACGCTTTACCACGGCTGGAAGCGCAAAAAAGGCATGTGCGTGCTGATGCTGCACGACCTCGACCGGAACCGCAATACCTCCGGCTGGAAGCGCTTGGCCGAGACGCTGCAAGCCGAGGGACATACGGTGTTGACCTTCGATTTCCGCGGCTGCGGCGAGAGTACGAAGGTGTCGGCGGCGTTCTGGAAATATCCGGTCAGCAAATTTTTGCCCACCCATTTGACGCTCCTATCCCCGGAAAAACAACCGAAAAAACTAGAGGCGGACAGTCTGCCGGGTTGGTACATGCCGTGGCTGATTCACGACATCGCCGCCGCCCGCACCTATCTCGATGTGCGCCACGACGACGAGAACGGCCCGGTCAACACGTTCAATCTGGTCGTCATCGGCGCCGGCCAGGCGTCGGCGCTGGGTTCGCTGTGGTTGACCTCGGAGGGACTGCGCTTCTATGCCGCCGAGGTGAGGGGGGAAACCAGGCTCTTGCAGCCGGAGAAACTGAGCGTTCTGCAAGCCGTTTGGATCGGCATGAGCGAAAAACTGAAGGACCAGTCGTTCGCCGTGGGCAAGTGGATCTCGTGGGAGAATGCCGAACCGTTGGTGCCGGTGACGCCGGTGACGTTCATTTATGGCGCTCGGGACCGCGAAAGCGGCGTTTTCCTACAACCGCACATCCAGCGCAAGAGGGCGCCTCCAAGGTTCTCGCCGATGCGTTTCTTTCGGGCCAGCGGCTACTCGACAAGGACGCCGCCGCCGCCGAGCAAATCCAGCAATTCCTCGTGAAGAAGTTGGCGGAACAGAATGCGGTGCCTTGGCTGCCGCGCAAAATCAAGACGCTGCGCTCGTACTGGGCCTTCCCCATCCAGGTGCCGGCGGCGGCGAGCGAGCGCGGGCAAGCGTGCCATCTCTTCACGGCGAAGCGAGCGGGCGAGGAAGTGCTCCAGCCCATCCCGCTGGAACGGTTCGCCATCCGCATCAAAGGCATGCCCGAACGAGTGCCGCTCACGGATTGGATCAAGCGTTAAAAAAGCGCTCTTGCATTGCAACCGCCTTTTCGGGTACAAGAGTGCCCTGACACGCCTCGGAGACGAGAAGGAATCTCGCGGCCCGTCAATAGCCATATCGGTAGGGAAGCCGACTCTCGTGGGCGTCTGCCCGCACACAACTGCTTGCCTTCGCCTCTGGAATGATCCCCCACACAAGGTTGTGTGAAACGCTGGAGTCTCCTCCTGGTTTGGGAGGACCGCCTGGGCGGCGGCGCGTTGCCCTCCGGCATCCCCCGGTATGCTGTTGCGAGAGTTTCTCATGCAGATCTGTTCCGACCGCGCCCGTGAAACGAATGTTCTTTCCGCATCGGTCTCGCCGTTTCGGCAAATGGTGGATCGCCGCTTGGCCATCGCTCAAATGGGCTTGGCCGAAGCGCGGCACCATCTCGCCGCCGGTCAGGCCGAGGACGCCGACATGGTTTTGGACAAGATCGATGAAGATCTGCATCTGCTGCGTCGCCGTCTGATCCGCGAGACGGAGACGCGCCCCGCCACGCTGCACGGCTGCGCCAATTGACACGATAGGGTTAGCCGCGACCCGAAGGGGGACGCGCGTTTGACCAAACGCGCTCCCCTTCGGGTCGCGGCTAACCAAATTCGCGGACATTCAACGATTCGGCGCCGCTTTCCCATCGATCAAGTGCAGGACAATCGACTGCTCCAATTCGCCGGGCTTGAAGCCGAACGGTCCGCGTCCCCCTTTGTAAACGATGCGGCCATCGCGGCTAAGCAGATACAAACGATCCGGCATGCCCGAATAGAGATGACCGACGCGATCGTCGAGGCCGTCCACGACGAGCGGCATAGTCATGCGCAACGCTTGGCAACAGCGCGCGGCGACCGCGGTGCGTTCGCGCGCGGATTTCGGCTGCGCGATTTCGATACCGGCGCGATCGTTGGAGTCCATGCGCCAGCCGTCGATGGGATGCGCTTCGCGGACGTAGACGCCGACAAATTCGACCTTATCGCCGTAACGACGTTTCAAATCTTCCAAGATCCCAAACTGGGATCGATACGGCCCTCAGGTGAAGCTGCCGAAGATCAGCACCACCGGCTTTTTGCCGCGAAACTGCGAGAGGGTGATCGTCTTGTCCTCGTCGTGCCGGGGCAGGGTGAAATCGGGAGCGAGCCGGCCCAGCGCCGGCCCTTCGTGAAACGAGCCGATTTCGCCGTCGAACAGTCCCTTGAGCAGCGTCAACGGCGAAGGCATGCCGGCGCCCGGCTTCTTCGCCGGTGGAGGTGGTGGAGGTGGAAACAGCAGAGCGTGCAATTCTTCGCGGTTGAGCGAATCCTTGCCGTTGGCCATCTGCTTGAACAGTGCTTGCCATTCGGCGGCGGAGATTTTCTCATCGTGATCGGCGTCGGCGCGGCCGAAGAACGGGTTGACGAGGCGCATTTGCCGATTGATCGGGGCATCGTCGGACCAATCGAAATCCGCCGCCGTCAGCCGGCCGTCGTGATTGCGGTCGAGCCGGTCAAACCACTCCGCCGGCCCGGTGAATTCTTGTTTACCGATGATGCCGTCGTGATTTTTATCCATGCGCTTGAGGAGCCATTTTAGACCGTACTGGCTCTGTCCGGGATGGAACCAGCCCATGTCGGCGGAGGCCGGCGGCGTGCCGCTGAGGATGGCGGCGAGCATCTGCGCCGCTTCGACCTGACGCAGCCAGCTGAGGGTGGGAGGCAGATATTCGCGCGGCGCGGATTTCTTCGCGGGCGGTCCCGCTTGGAGAAGAGAAAGCGAGAAGGTTAGAGATAAAATCGACAGGGAATATCTCACAGCACGTCTCCGGTTGATGTGGTCACATTGCCCGTCTCCAGTCCCAAGCCAGGGAGGCCAGGCTCATCACCAATGTAAGCAACAAGGAACCCACGCCCGCTTGCCCCCACCAACGGCCCAGGCCGGCCATCGACAACAGAGCGCCGACCGCGAACATCAGCAGAGACAGCCGGCGATGAAATCGTCCCACGTCCGTCTCGGCCCAAGCCGCCAGCGAGCGATAGACGTGCCGTCCATGCTCGTGCGGCGTGCAGGACGCTTTCAGGGCGCAATCGTTGCAGCGCCAGGCCGGAGCGCGATAAATCGCCAAACGCTTCGGCTCATCGCGCATGTGCAGCGACAGCCGTTCGCCCTCTGGGCAGCGGTAATGGTCCTCGTCGGCGACGTACTCGAAGCCCTGCTCAGCATGGCGGCGTGCCCGCTCGAAGTGGCCGCGCGCCAGAATCTCGAACAGCCGAGCCGTCGCCAAGACGACGGCGACATAAACCACGATCAGCCAGCTTTCCAACTCGGCGGGGACAAACAGAAAGCGCAGCAGCGCATCCATGATGTTCCCTCTTGTCGCCGCGGGCTGGCAGATTAT
Source organism: uncultured Planctomycetota bacterium (assembly GCA_963835245.1). Classification (GTDB taxonomy): domain Bacteria; phylum Planctomycetota; class Planctomycetia; order Gemmatales; family Gemmataceae; genus JAJPHU01. The sequence continues at coordinate 145,473 of CAWIEZ010000004.1, read as the reverse complement.
CCGGCCGTTCCGCTCGGCGAGACTTCGGTGAACAGCGGACTTTGTCGAGCGATGCCCGCCTCATCGGCCGGCGCCTGCCGATCCGCCGGCCACAGCAGAGCGCGTCCCGTTAAGTATACCAGCGGCAGCACGCCGGCGATAAAAAGTACATCGCCCGGCAGACGCAGCCATTCGATGAAGGCATGGCGATCGAAAAACTCCAGCGAGCGCGCGTGCCAATAGCCGTGGCCACCGCATCGCCCAGTTGCAGCAAGCCAATGGGGAAGAGGTTGGCGAACACCATCCACGCCAAGCCCAGATTCAACGCCCAAAACGAGAAGCCAACCCCGCGCTCGCTCCAATCCTCCGGCCGTAGCAGATAGCGCAGGCAGAAGACCAAGAGAGCGACGGCCAACATGCCGTAGACGCCCATCATGGCGGCGTGGCCGTGATTGGCGGTCAACTGCGTGCCGATCTCATAATAGCTGACCACCGGCAGATTGATAAGGAAGCCGAAGATGCCGGCACCCAGGAAATTCCAGAAACCGACGGCGGCCAAGTAGAGGACGGCCCAGCGATGCGGGAAGGCAACCTCGCCGCCCTGCGCCTCCTGACGGGCGCCCAGTTGCAGGAAGGTCCAGGCTTCGACGGTGAGGAAGGTCAGCGGGATGACCTCGCCCGCCGAGAAGAAGGCGCCCAGCGCCATGTGTACGGCCGGCGTGCCGCTGAAATACAAATGGTGCATGGTGCCGACCACGCCGCCCACCGAGTACAGCAAAGCGTCGAAATAAATGACGCGCGTCGCCGTCTTCTCCGAAACCACGCCCAACAGCACGAAGATGTAGGCGACCATTATGGTCGTAAAAAGCTCCAAAAAGTCTTCAACCCATAGATGGACGACCCAGAAGCGCCAAAAGTCGGCAATGGCGAAGTTGGTGTGCGAGCGACTGAATAAGCCGACGGCGTAGAACAGGGGAATGGTCAGGGCGCTGTAGAAGAAGAGGTAGGGCAGATTGCCGCGGCTCTCTTGCGCCAGTTGCGGGCGGAGACCGCGATACAAGATCACGCACCACAGTACCAGACCGGCGGTGAGGAGGATTTGCCACAGCCGGCCCAGATCGAGATATTCCCAGCCCTGCGCGCCGAAGGTAGTCTTGGCCGAAGGATCGATCCAGCCCTTGTAGCTGGCCGCTTCGCCCGCCAGACTGCCGACCACGACCACGACCAAGGCGGCCAAAAGTCCGAAGGAGAGCAGCCGTTGCCCGCGCGGTTCGCGGCCGGATACTCAGCGGCGCCAGGAAAATACCTGCCGCCAAGTAAGCGGCCGTGACCCAGAACAGGGCCAGTTGAAGGTGCCAGGTGCGCGTCAAATTGTATGGCAGCAGCTTGGCGAGATCGAGTCCGAAAAAGCCGCCCGTTTCCGCGTGATAGTGGGCCGTCGCGCCGCCCAGAAAGGTTTGCACCAAAAACAGCGCGGCGACGATGAAGAAATACCAGGACGTGGAGCGCTGAGCCGGCGTCAGCGGCACTTGTCCCGGCGGATGAAAACGCAGACGCCGCTCCTCCGCGCCGTGCCAACCCAGCAAGCTGGAATAACGGCCGAACAAGGTCAACACCAATCCCGTTCCGCCGAGCAGGGCGACGATGGACAGCGTACTCCAGACGACGGCTTCCTCGGTGAGATCGTTGCCGGCCAACGGCTCCGGCGGCCAATTGTTGGTGTAGGAATAGGGGCGATCGGGCCGGCGCGCGGCGGCGGTCCACGCCGTCCAAGCGATGAAGGCCGTGATTTGCCGTACTTCGTTCGGACTGGCGACGGCATGGGGTCCGAGTCCAGCGCCGCTGCGCGAACGGTTGAGAATCTCCTGTTCGTAATGATGGCGCAGCGTCTCGAAAGCGCGAATCTGTCCGCTGGTCCAAATCAAAGTGCCGGTCGCCGGATCGTAGCGGTTGGCTTGCAGTTCTTGCTTGACGCGCTGATCGGCTTCCGCTCCGCCGCCGTACTGCTCGCGCATGGCCAGAGCTTGGCGATGGAGATAATCGGCGGTGAAGTCGGGACCGAGGTAAGCGCCGTGGCCGTAGATCGAGCCGTACTCCATCAAGCCGTAGGTCAAGAAGGCGACTTGGCCATCGAGAATGTCCGCGCCGCGGAGGATTTCTTCGCCGCTTTCCGAGACGATGCGCTCCGGCACGGGAGCATGGTCTTCGTAGACGCGCAGGGCCAAATAACCCAAGATGCCGAAGCCGACCACGAAGGTCAGGATCACGGCCTGGAGCCATCGCGGCGAAATAATCATGGGGCGACGGTTTGCGTTACTCACGGAGGATCTCCTGATACGGCCAAACGGCGTCGCTTCCTTGCCCATCCGCGGCGCCAGCAAGGGACGCCCTTGCTGGCACGGCGGGCGGGCAAAATCGGAACGGTCACGAAATCTCGCTTAGTTCCTCGGCGAGGACCGATGGCCAAGCAATCGGCTGCGCCCGAACTAGAAGGATGGTGGCCAGGAGCGTGCTGTCCTCGACGGCCTGCACGTCATGAGGACGATGTTCGTCGAGATACATCAAGTCACCGGCGGACAATTCGACGGCGCGGCCGTCTACGTCCAGGCGTACCCGTCCTTCCAGACATTGGATGGTGACTTCGCCCGGCGTTTGATGACGAGGGATGTGTTTGCCGCGCGGCAGCACCACGCGGATCACCTCCAAATGCTCCGTCTTGACGAGCGTAGTGGTCTTCGTTTGCGCCAGCGCCTCGCCGAGGGGACGGACGCTGACAACATCGGCGGGTTGAGCATGAGGAATTGCCATGATGGGGTCTCCTAAAAAAAGTGTTCTTCGTCCCTGCGGAAATCTACACCTCCGCATCCAGAATAATTGTACGACCTTGCATTCTGCACGTCAAGGTGTAGAATTAAAAAAGGAGGTAAACGATGATTCCCAAGACTGCGGAATATGCTCTTCGAGCCGTGGTGACGTTGGCCGGCGATCCTGAAAGGGCGCACGCCGCCGACGAAATCGCCGAGACGACGCAGGTGCCGCGCCGCTATGCGCACAAGGTTCTGCAAGCGCTGGTGCGTGCCGGTCTGGTGCGTTCACAACCGGGACCGGGCGGCGGTTACACCTTGAAGCGGTCTCCGCGCGAGGTGTCCATCTTGGACATTGTCTCCGCCGTCGAGCCGATCCCGCGCATCCGTCGCTGTCCCTTGGGACTGAAGGGGCATACGAGTCTATGTCCGCTCCATCGCCAACTCGATGACGCCGCCGCCAGCGTAGAGAAAGCCTTCGCGCAGGTGACGATCGCGCAATTGCTGAGCCAATCGCCGCGCACGCCGCCTTTGTGCGCGATCGAATAAGCCGCGCGGCGCTGCTTGCCATCTTGATTTTCAGAGCAATTCGTGCGCCGATGGCGCTAGGGATAGAGCGGACGCCGTTGATTCCCTTTTTGATTCCGCGTTACTTTCTCTCGCGGCGCAGTGCCGCTCGCGGCAGGTGTTTTCACACTTCTTTGCGAACTCGTCTAGCAATCGCTACCGCTTTGTGCCTTCCGCCAAGAGAACGTCTGGCCCTGATTCGGGATAGCGTAGCTCCGTGGCATAGTCCGTCAATCGATCCTGGACCTTGCGGTCTAGTTTCGGCCGGAGTTTCGGTGGCAACAATGCCCGCAGCATGTGAATGTCGTGCGTCTTGGGGAAAGCGGTCGCTCGGAAAACGAGCAGCGCTTTGATGTATTTCTCGACGCATTGTTGCGCATGAAAGCAAACCGTATCGGTCGGGCAGTCCTTGCCCAGCGTGAGGGTGTGAACCGCCGTCTTCAAGTCATTGTCCGCCTTGGCAAGCCATTCGCGGATCACGGTGATGATGTCTTTAGGGGCGGGAATACAACACCTTCCCTTCCCGCGCCGCCGGCCATTCAATCGTGCCGACAATTTCTTTCCGCCAAGCGAAATCCGCCGGCCTCGTGACAATTATGTCCTTGGGGACAAGAATATCGTGAAGCGCTGCTCGGATCTCCAGTCTCTTGTCGCGGGCCGTCCCCTCGAAGTCCATCACGACCAGCAGGTCCACGTCGCTGTCCGCTGTGGCGTCGCCGTGCGCCTGCGAGCCGAACAGGATCACTTGCTCCGGCTGAAACTTCGCCACGATCCGTTGGACCATGCGGTCGATGTGTACTCGCATCGGAGTTCTGTTCGCGCTTCGGGGCATGATTGACCTCTTGATTACTGCCGCGATTGGTTGGGCTTCTCGGCCTCCTTGAGGAGACGTTCCAGCGCTGCATCGAGAATCTTGTCGCCGGGACTGCCATACCATCTGTGCCGGATCACGCCGTTGGCATCGATGGCGACCAACGTGGGCGTGCCCATCACGTTCCATGTGTCCCAAATGGTGTGGCGATGGTCCGCGAACGAGCGCCAAGTCAGCTTCTCTTTATCCATCACTTCCTTGAGATGCTTGGCGTCGTAACGACTGATGCCGATGAGGGCGAACGGCTTATCTTTCAGGTTCTTGACGAGCGACCGCTCGTGGGGCCAAAAGGCCCGTCAGGCGCCTCAGTGTTGACTCCAAAAATCGAGCAAGACGACTTTGCCCTTGTAATCGCTGAGTTTGAATTTTTTGCCGTCTTGATCCTCACCGTCGATTTCGGGTGCTTTCATGCCGATGGATAGATGACGCATTTCATACAGTTCGCTTTTGGCTTGCTCGCCGATGAGGCGGCCGAAGTTCCCTTCATTCCACATGATCTTCACGTCGCCATATTTGTCGGCGGCGCGGGTGAGCGTTGCGGCGCTCTCGGCGCGAAGTTGGGCAGCCGCTTTGACATCCTTCTGGGCAACGGCGTCAGCCCGTCGTTTGAGGATTTGGCCTAGCACCAGACAAGCGATGCTCTGGATCGCGCGGCGCTTGTCTTTTTCTAGGATCCGCAGGGCGGCCTCGACCTCGTTCGTTTCGCTGTAACTCAGCCACGCACAAGCGATCCTCAAGCGATCCTCTGGTATGTCCGCACTGTGCTTCTCGGCAAATTCACTCCAGCTCTTCGCCACGGCGCTTTCCAGCGCATCCACGTCTTTCTTGCGCAATTCCTCGATGACTTCCTTGCCGGCTAATCCCTCCCGCAGTTCGGCGTTGTTCGGATCCTGTTTGATCTCCTGGGCGACGTAGAATCGCGAGTTCAGCATCCGGGCCAGCGCGAAGGATGCTTCCGCCCGTATCGTTTTGTGCGGATTCTTGGCGAGAAGGTTGCGAAGCAGTGCCTCGCTGGCGTCGTCAATCTTCAAGGCCAAAGACTGGCAAACCGGAGCTATTTTGTCGCTTTGGAGGTAATCGCGGAGCAGCAGGGCGGCCGCTGTCTTTTTTTGCGCGTTGAGCGGTCCAGCGCGAACACTTTGCTCAGCGCATCGATGGCCACGGCATCCTGGGGAGCCTTCTCGGCCAGTACGAGCAACCCTGCCGCGATCCGGCTCGTTTGGGTCTCGAACTCCTTGGCCGCCTTTTGCCGCGCTTCGCCCGTCTTCGCCTCCCGATAGGCTTTGATGTATTCCCGTTGCCTCTGCTGAGATTCTTTGACCAGGGCATCGTACTGTTGCCGCAGTGCGGACGGCTTGTCTTCCCCGCGCAGCGGCGGCCAAGCCAGCAGCAACACGAGGACGCCCAAAGCGATGCGATTCATGCCGTGCCCTCCAAGGAGAAATGCGCCGCATGGGGAAATCGACGCCGCCATTGTAACAGGGCGGTGGAGGAAAACCATCGTCTCACTTCTTGGCCTGTTCGGCGGCGAACGATGGACGGGCGCGGTTGCAACGAAAGAGAGCTAGACAGGGCAAGGGGTTACGCGCACCGCGGCGATGTCGTTGCAACGATGCGCAGTCGTTGCAGCAAAGGTGGGGCAACGATGCAACGACTGGGGGCGGAACAGACCCACCCAAATCACCTAGAGCTTGGCGAGATCGTGTAGCGGTTCGCTCAGCTTCGCAGAAGCGTCAGGAGGCCGCAACGCTTCTGCGAAGCGTCGCTAACCGATGCACAAAAACGACAGCACTCTAGTCCGCTCGTCGCTCTTATTCTCCGAAATCGCTGCTGGATTCGCTGCGGTTGCGGACGTTATCCGGGAGGACATATTCGCCGCCTTGCAGATCCTTGGTCGCCTCCGCCCGCAATTGCGCCAGCAACTCTTGAGCATACTTGTGCTGTCGATCCGCCGTCATTTTGTCCCACAGGGGATCTTCTTGGTTGCGCAGGTTGTAAACTTCGTAGAACTCCTTGCGCTCCGGCAGCTGCGGATTCTCCATCAGCACGGCGATGTAGAAATGCCGCACCGGCTGATCGGCAATCACCCGCGAATCGCCGCGCTTCTTCAGTTTCAAAAGCTGTTCGACGAAATCGGCCGGCGGATAGGGAATGTATTCCTTGGGCGGTACATAGTTGTAATAACGGCCCGCAAAGGACTTCTCCAAGCCGGGTTGGCTAAATTCCGGGGTCAACAAGTGGGCCACTTTGATTAACTGAAACACCTGGCCCTGGTTCTGCTGGATGAGGAATTGCACGGCGGGATCGGGAGCGAGGTTCTGTTTTTTCAACTCGTCGTTGATCTGCTGCGCTTTGTCGCGGGCCAGCTTGCGGGCTTGCTCGAAATACCACGCCTCTTGAACCTCCGTGCGAATCGTCTCGAAGGGACGGACGCGTGCCGGCTGATCTTCGGGCCGACAGAATATCCAAATCACGTCGCCGGAAGTCGAGCGGAATTGCCGCGAACGCATGAAGGGATCGATCTTCTTCATCCCCAGCTGGGCCATCATGCGTAGCATCTCGTCGGTCATCTTGCGTTGGTTCTCGATCATCTGGCGTTCCCTCTCGTTTCGCTCGAGGCTGTGAAACAGCGCCGACACGAAATCGGGACGCGACGGGTCCATCTCGAAAGGATTATCCTGCGTCTCCTCATATGCCGTGCGCAACTCGCGCAGCGCGGCGTCGGGACGATCGAGAATCTCCTGGCGCGTTTGCGCCTCTTTCATAGCGTGGACGTTCTCCAGGCCGTATTCGGGAATGGCCTTTTTCAGAAACTCGGCCAGTTTCTCCTCGGAGTGAGACCCCAGCACCTTGTCCAACTCCTCGCGCAGGACGTTAATCTTCTTCTCCATCAGCGTCGCGGCCAGCGTATTGCGGAAGCGATCGATCATCTGCTCGCGGACGGCGTCGAGGGGCTGCGTGGTGTAGTGATAGCGCATGGGCAGCACGGCGGCGGCCAGCGGCGACGAACTGGCGCCGGCCAGCACGGTCGAGGCGTAGGCGGTGACGGTGGCGCGTTCGGCCATCTCTTGGGCGGCCAGCCAGCCGGTCGGCGCGCTCAGCGGCGTGCCGCCGCTGCTGAATCCGCCCAGCAATTCGCCCAGCACCGCCGCCGCGCCTTGCACTTCCACGCCGCGCGGCTGGGGGAAATCGCCGGGCAGGCCAAAGCGCGTACTGTCGTCGCGGTCGTACTTGACCGTGACGCGGCGCGATTCCTCGCGCAGATAATCCTCGTACAGAGAGCGGACGGCCGTATCGACATCGGCGTAGCCGGCGAGGCTGGCGGCCCAGGCCAAACCGCCGCCGGCGGCGAACGCCGACGCCGGTTGACCGACGCGGAAGACCGGAAGCAGCTCGATGGCCTTGTCCGCCAGCTTGCGCGCGAACGGACCTTCCGGGCGGTAGCTGAACGATTCGATCTTGATACGGCGCGGTTCTTTGAAACCCGGTTGCCGCCGCGTCGGCGACGGCTCGTCGTTCTTGTAGCGTTCGTAAAGGTTGCGCAGAGCCGTCTCCGTCGGCTTGGCTTCGACCTTGTTTACGAAGTCCTTGACCGCCAACGGTAGAATGCTCAAGGACAAGGTGGTGCGCCGCTCTTGGAAATACTTGTAGAACTCATCGGGCGTGGCCACCGACGGACTGACGTGAATGCCGTCCACCGCCGCACGGTAGGAGCGGACGCCCGGCGCCGAGCCGAGTAGTGCTTCCTTGGCCAAGGCCACGCGGAACTCATCGGTCAAGGCGTTGAGTAAGTCGCGCGGCGTCAAACTTTTGTGAATCCTGTCGCTGCGGCGGAAAAATTCGGCGACGTAGGCATTGTTATCGAGCTTGCCATCGGGAGAAAGATAGCCTTCGCCGCCGCTCCAATCGCCGTTGCCCCAGGCGCGGTTGACTTCGCGGCAAACGTCGGCCGGCGCCAGCACGATGCCGAGCCGATCCGCCTGATGCTTCCAGATCAGGAAATCCAGCAGATCCTCGGTGCGAACCGTGCTGCCGCCGAAATAGGATTCGTTCGGCCGCCGGGCGGGATCGACGAACCACGCCTGCAAGGCCATGTCCGTGGCGATGGCGTCGAGGGCGCGATACTGATCGGCCGTGGTTTGGATATCTTCGCGTCCGAGTTGATTTTGGAGGAAGGCCAAAGTTTTGTTCAGCGGCTCCAGACGCCGATCGGGGGCGGCGTCTGGGCCTCTTGAATGCCGAATCCCACTTGCCTCGAGCGCGATTTGCACCGGGCCGCCGAGGTCGCCCGTTCCTTGCTTTTCGCCGTACTTTTTGCGGATGTCGGACAGCGATTTTTGCAGAGGATTGTCGAGAGCGGCGCGGACATTGAAGAGAATAAACTCATGGGCCATCTGGCGCTGCCAGCGGAGCTTCTCCAGTTCATCGGTGTAGACGTTTTTGTCGTACAGGGTGACGACCTTGTCGCCGTGCCGCCCACCGCCGATCCACATGAGGATGCGCGTGACCGGATCGGCGCCGCGCGAAGCGAAGCCGGTGAAGACGAAGATGAACATCGTCAGGATGGTCGTGATGGCCAGGTAGACCTTCTGGTGCTTGCGGAAGTGTTTGAAGGGATGAAAGGCCATTGGCATTCCTCACGTTAAGTCAATCCGTCGCTCCGCCGCCGTGCGGCCGGACTTGACACCCGGCGCAAAGCTATAGTATGGGTGAATGGCGGACTTCGCTCAAAGTGGTGATTGTAGCGAGTCTGCTTGGCAACACAACAGCAACAGGGAGAGACGGCAGTGCCCGCACGCAAGAAGCAAGCGACCGAAGAGGGAACGCCGCGGACGGTCAGCCGCAAGAAGGCGGCCTCCGCCCCGAAAACGCAGCAAAACAACCGGCGTCACGACGCGCCGAGCCAGCAAGGCTCCGGCCGCCAGCGCTCGGACAACGGCAGCAAACACAGACAGGATTTGGTCGTCGTCGAATCGCCGGCCAAGGCCAAGACGATCAATAAATATCTGGGCGGCAATTTCAAGGTGTTGGCCAGCTACGGCCACGTCCGCGATTTGCCGCGCCGCAAAAAGCCCGGCGAGAAAGTGGCCGGCATCGACATCGAAGGAGGTTGGCTGCCGACCTACGTGGTCGTCGATCGCGCCGACAGCAACGGCAAAGGCGCCTCGCGCCGCCGTACCGCCAAGGAGATCCTCGCCGAACTGAAGCGCGAAGCGGCCAAGTCGAACCACATTTATCTGGCCACCGACCCCGACCGCGAAGGTGAAGCCATCGCTTGGCACATCGAGGATGCCCTGGGTCTGGACGACGATCCGCGCGTCTTCCGCATCACCTTCAACGAGATCACGCGCACGGCGGTGCAGAATGCCTTGGCTCATCCGGGCAAAATCGACATGGATCGCGTCCACGCTCAAGAGGCGCGGCGCATCCTCGATCGCGTCGTCGGTTTTCCGCTGAGTGGTCTGCTGAGCAAGAAGGTGGCGAGGCGTTCCAGCGCCGGCCGCGTACAGTCGGTGGCGCTGCGGTTGGTCGTCGATCGCGAGCGCGAGATCGAGGCGTTCGTGTCGTCGGAATACTGGAAGATCATGGCTCTGCTGGCGCCGGCGGGCACGGTGGCGATGGAGCCGAAGCCGCTTTCGGTGGTGCTGGCGAAAACCAAAGGCGCGGCGGTTGCATCCGGCGAACCGGCAGCTAACGCTGCCGGGTTGGGGGTGGCACACCCGGCAGCTAACGCTGCCGGTTCGCCTAAAACTCCACCGGGTTCTTTCGTCGCCGAGTTGGCCGAGTGGGACGGCAAAAAGTTCGAGTGCGGCAACGAAGAGACGGCAACAACCATCGCGCGTCTGCTCGAACAAGCGCATTACACCATCGCCAAGCTGGAGCAGAAGGACCGCGCCGAGAAACCGCAAGCGCCGTTCACCACCAGTAGTTTGCAGCAGACAGGCGTTTTTGCGGCTGCGATTCAGCGGCGACCGCACCATGAAGACGGCGCAGCGGCTCTACGAGGGCGTCGATCTGGGCAGCGAGGGTTCGGTGGCTCTCATCACCTACATGCGTACCGACAGCACGCGCGTCTCCGCCGACGCTCTGCAAGCGGTGCGCGGCCACATCGATAGCAAGTATGGCTCTTCGTATCTGCCGGACAAGCCGCACAGCTACGCTTCCGGCAAGAGCGCTCAGGAGGCTCACGAAGCCATCCGTCCGACCGATTTGTCGTACACGCCGGAGCGCGTCGGCCAGCTCGGTTTGGCCGGCGATCAACTGCGGCTGTACACGCTCATTTATCAGCGTTTCGTCGCCAGCCAGATGGCCGCCGCCGTCTTCGCCGTCACCAACGTCGAGGTTCGGACGACGCCGACCGCATCGGAGCCGCGACCGTCAGGGAGCGGGGCGGGCTTGTTCAAGGCTCAGGGCAAGGTGCTGAAATTCGATGGCTATCGCAAGGTGCTGCCGCCGGCCAGCAAGCAGGAGGACGCCACGCTGCCGGCCCTGAGCGAGCAGCAGAAACTCGACCGTCTCGATCTGACGGCCAGTCAGCACTTCACGCAGCCGCCGCCGCGCTACAACGAAGCGTCGCTGGTCAAAGCGCTGGAAAAAGAGGGCATTGGCCGGCCCAGCACTTACGCCACCATTATTCACAAAATCACTTCGCCGGAACGCGCCTACATCGAGGTCAAGGATCGCCGCTTCTACGCCACCAAAATCGGCAAGGACGTGACCGATCTGCTCATCGAGCATTTCCCCAAGGTGATGGACCTGAAATTCACCAGCCACATGGAAGAGGAACTGGATCAGATTGAGATGAAGCAGGCGCAGTACAACGAGGTACTCAACGAGTTCTGGGGACCATTCTCGGAAGCGCTCAAGACGGCGGAGGACAAGATGCCGGCCCTGCGCGGCGGCGTCGAAACCGGCGAGATGTGTCCGCAGTGCGGCAAACCGCTGGTGCGCAATTACAGCAAAAAGACGCACCGCTATTTCATCGGCTGCTCCGGTTTCAAGGAAGGCTGCAAGTTCATCAAGCCGGAGGAGGGCGAAGAAGCGCGGCCGCAGCCGGTCGAAACGGAATACAAATGTCCGACCTGCGGCAAGACGATGCTGGAGCGTATGGGCAAGACCGGGGCGTTCCTCGGTTGCAGCGGCTATCCCGAATGCAAGACGACGATGAATTTCGGTCCCGACGGTAAACCCGTCTTGTCCGCCGTGCCGACCGAACACACCTGCGAGAAGTGCGGTCAACAAATGGTCATTCGCCAGGGCCGGCGCGGTCCGTTCCTGGCCTGCACCGGCTATCCCAAGTGCAAGAACGCCAAGGACGTGGACGCCAACGGCAATCCGGTTAAGCCGATCGACACCGGCATTGTGTGCGAGAAGTGCGGTTCGCCGATGGCGGTCAAGAAAGGTTTCCGCGGCCCGTTTCTGGGTTGCAGCAACTATCCCAAGTGTCGCAGCACCAAACCGCTGCCGCCGGAAATGAAGGAGAAGCTGAAGGATGTGCTGCCGGCGCCGCCGAAAAAGACGGTGCCGGACGTGAAGGTGGAGGAAACGTGTCCGGAATGTGGCGGCGCCGATGAAACTGCGTTCGGCGCGCAAGGGTTATTTCCTCGGCTGCGCCAAGTATCCCAAGTGCAAGGGCACGCGCGAGGCGCCGCCGGAGTTGCTCGAACAATTGCAGGAAAGCGGCGCGACGCCGTGAGGCATCGCCAGCGACTGCCAGCCCGCAGCGCCAGCAAGGGCATCTCCCTTGCTGGCGCTGCGGGCTGGCAGTTTTACGTACCGGGATACAGGCTGTTGATCGTCAATTCGACTTGCTCGCGGTCGCCGTGGAATGTGGCTGTGAAGAACTGGAGGAAGCCGGCGAAACCGAATAATGGCCGACGAATTGTCGGAGAGAAGCCTACCCAAGCCGGCCATTCGCGCCGCTCCACGCCATCGGTCAGCCGCAATGTGACCGGAGCATAGCGAACCGATGAAATAGTCATATCCGCAGTCGTGGCTTGACCAGCGGCGCGCCGCGGAAGATTCACGCCGATGCGAGCGGCGAAGTGATCGGGGAATATCGTATCATCCGCCCCCGTGTCGAGGCGTCCTTCGATGGGATGTGTCAAGGTCGGTCCCATTACCGAGACAAGGATCATCGGGCGTGGCCGAGACCATCGGCCCCCCAGCGATAGGACCGCGTAAGGAATCGGAACAAGTTTGTAACGAAAGAACAGGCTCATCAGATACAACTCACACCGGGAGGATCGAGATAGGCGGAGACGACCTGGCTAAAGTGAATCCCCGCGGCATCCAGGGCGGCATCGAGTTCCTCCCACGAATCGCCGCTGGCGACGATGTGCGTACCGTCTGGACTGAATGCCACGCACTTGCCGGCGTACTTCAGTAACTCTTCCGGGGGGAACTTGCAGCGGTTTTCCTCAAAGTGGCTCAAATCGGGCGGTTCCCGTCGTTCGCCGTTGCTCGTCATGATCTCGTCTCCGAATAGTTTGTCGTTAGGGGACGTGCCTGCCGCTATCGTAACTGAAGTCGGTTCTCCGCAATAGTCTGTTTGGGGGGAGGTGGGTGCATTCCGCGCAACATGAGAGCCGCGAACGCAGACATCCCTAATCGCCTGCGCTCGCGGCCCGGAAAAAGTGCCTTGTGTGGAGTACCAGTCACTGCGTCAACTTGGCCGACACGAACGTCGTCTGCGATGTGCCGAACACGGTGAGTTGGCTGGCCCGCGCCGGCGAAGGATTCAGAATAACCGCGGTTGGATCGACGATGGCCGACGGCTGAATGGAAATGTTCATGTTGTTGCCGTTGCCGCTGGCCTGAGTGATGGTCACGCCCACGAAGCCGATAATCGCATAAGTGGCATTCTGCCCATTACCGCTACCCGCGACGTAGTTGGAGCCGGGGCTGGATGGATTGGGGCCGGTCGGACTGACCGGCTGGAACAGCGGAATAAGGTTCGGAACCCCCATCTGCGATTGGAAATTGCTGAGCAAAGTGGATTTCAAGCCGGGGCCACACTTCCACGGTTCGGGAGCGCTCGGCGAGACGGGCAACAAGTTATTGCTCAGCAGATAAGAAATGTCATTGGGGGTCGAGCCGTCATCGATCCAGTTACGGAAGGCTGGCGCGCTGTTGGAGGGAACGCCGATGTCGAGCAAACCGAAACTACCGGGCGTATTGGTGCCGAAGGGATAAATCTGCAATTGAGGACTGCCGTTCGGCCCCGTTGAGGTGTTGCCCGAAAGCCACGGCGAACTGAAATTGCCATTGGCATAATTGGTCCACACATTCACGTCCAGGGCCACGGGAAGAATGTGAGCATTGACACCCGGAATGACCTGGAGACTGGAGACGTCGCCGGCGTAAATGGTGGCGCTGGCGGTGGCGGTCAGGTTGGTGGTGTTGATGCCGAAAATCCGCGCGAAAAACAGAGCTAGAGGACCGTTGGCGACATTATCACGACGAGCCGTCACCGTGATAGTATTGGGAAACACACTGGGATCGGAGGCGGGGACCGGCGGATTCGTGCCATCGTAGTAGCTGAAGCTGATGTCGGAAGTCGGCACTTGGATATTGACTCCGCCCGCCTGATTGTAACTGGCGTAGCGTTGGGCGGTGGGGATGGGGCTGGCGGGATCGGAGGTATCGGTGGTGACCTGAAGGTAGATCTGATCTTGTTGCGTCTGGCCCGGAGAATAATAGGCGACGAAAGGACTCTGCATTTGCTGGGCGCCGGCCAGGGCGGCGGCGTCGGCGGTGTTCTGCAACTCCGCCTCGACGGCGCAAATGTAGCCGATGTCAATGGAGAACGCCAGCATGCCCACCAACATAGTCATGAGGAGAGCGGCCATCGGCGCCACGGCGGCGCGGCGCTTTTTCCAGTCGGCATTATGATATATCATGGTAAATGTTCCTTTTCTATTGTTTCATCATGACCACGGTATCGGACTCCGCCATGCCGCTGGTCAAAAAGTAGGACGACACCCAATTCACCGATGTCGCCGGAATGACGATCTGCACGGACACGGTGCTGCCGGGCGGAGCATCCAGGGCGTCCGGCAACGAATTGCCATTGGGATCGGTGACGGTGATGTTAATGGCACCGATGTTGGGGGGATTGAAGAGACTACTATCGAAGCCATTGTCCTGCATGACGTTGGTGGCGTCGCTGACAATGTTGCTGTTGCCGTACTGATGGATGATGCCGGTACGGCAGCCCTTGCGCGCGGCGCCGGTGAGGATTTGCCGGACCATGACGCCTCGGCTCAGCTCGAACATTCCCAGCGCGATCAAGGCGAGAATGGGAACGACGAACGCCATTTCCACGGCGGCGACGGCCGAGCGCGTCCGCCGTGAAGAATCGGATGGACCGACGAGATTTCGCCAAAGCATGATGGTTGCTCCTTCTATTCCCGCCGCATGGTGAATTGACCGGATAAATTGCCGGGCACGAACCAGATGGGCGTCCAGGCCGCGTTGGCGATCGGCACGGTCACCACCACCGTGATCTCGGTATAAGCCGGCATGCTCTGCACATTGGTGGAGCCGGCCGGCACGTCATTGACGTAGACGTTGACCGATTCGCCGTTAATACCCACGCTGGCCAGGTAATTGACGGCTGCTTGTTGGATACTGCTGGAACTGGTGCCTTCAATGACGCCTTGACGACAGGCTCGCCGCGATGCCTCGGTCAGTAGTTCCGTCACCATACAGGCGCGGCCGATTTCCAGGATGCCCAGCACGATCAGAAAAAACACCGGCGCGACGGCGGCGAACTCGACGCTCGTAGCACCGCGATGTACCAGGCGATGAGAACGAATGGCGATCATAGCTGTTCCTCGCTTCGGGGCCGATGTCGAACTGGGCGGGGGATGGCGACAGAGGAGAATGGAATGCTTGGCGGCGAGGACGGGATGTTTTCGGCGAAAGGGACCGCAAACCTGCAATGGAGGGGATGTCGCTATTATATAGGGAACCTATTGAACTCTAGGTCAAGAATGCAAGGATGTCAAATAGCGATGTTCTGCAATTGGATTTTGTCCCTCGCCCCTTCATCAAGTGCCCAGATAGAGATTATTGGTGGTTAGCTCGACGTACTCGCGGTCGCCGTGAAATGTGGCGGTGAAAAACTGAAGGAAGCCGGCGAAGCCGAGAAGAGGTCGATGGATTGCCGGAGAGAAGCCGACCCAAGCCGGCCATTCGCGCCGCTCCACGCCATCCGTGATACGCAAGGAGACGTGAGCGAAACGAAGGGGAACATTCGTTAAGGCCGCCGTGGTTGCCTGACCGACCGGAGCGTTGCTCAGATCGACGCCGAGGAGTGCAGCCAGTCTTTGGGGGAAAACGGTATCGTCCGCTCCACTGTCAAGAAGTCCTTCTTGAAGACGGCTGCCGCTTGGACCGATAATGGTCACATGAATGATCGGTCGAGGCCGCACCCATCGCCCACCCAAAGCGATTGCGGGCGATGGGAGGGCAATGTGAGTGTAAGGGAAACGTATCGCACTCAAATCCATGAAACGCCTGGTTCATCGATATAAGAGCCGACTACTTGGCTGGGGTTTATTCCGGCCGCAACCAATTTTTCCTCCACTTCCTCCATGCTCTCGCCACTAGCGAGGATGCGCGTACCATCGGGACTGAACGCCACATGCTTTCCGGCGTACTTCGCCAGTTCCTCCAGTGGGAACTTGCTGCGGTTTTCCTCATAGTGGCTCAGATCGGGCGGGTCGAGTCTTTTATCGTTCGCGCTCATGATCGATTCTCCCTGGAAATCCGTCAGCGAGAACAATTACCGTACAACCTCTAATCCTATTCTGCGGACTTACCAAAGGATAGTCCCTATTTGTCGCCCCGCTCGCGTTCATCCAATTCGCGCAAGCGGCGATCGGCGTCGAACACGGGCGGCGGCAGCGCCTCCGCCAAACGCAACGCCTCCGTCTCACTGAGTCCTTGCCGAGCTGTGCCCCAGCCGCGAAAAATCGGCAGACCGCGGCGCAGGGCGAGGATCTCACGCCGCGTTCGCCCCTTCGGCGCGTCCGGCCAACGGCCGATGCGCTCGTGGAAGTCGAAGAACACCGCCACGATTTCGCGGATGTAACGCCAATAGCCGGGATTGTCGGTCTGGATGAAGAAGGAGCCGCCGGCTTGGAGTGTGCGATGTACGAGGCTGAGAAAGCGCGGCGTTATCAAACGCAGATGTGCCTGGCTCGGCTCATAGTACGGTTGCGGATGATAGCAGTGAATCTCGGCGGCGCGGTGCGGCGGCAAATAATGTTCGAGCAGACGCACGGCATCGCAGACGGCGAAGCGGATGTTGGACAAGCCGCGCTGATTGGCGCGCCGCGTGGCATAGCGGATGACGACCGGCAACACATCGATGCCGAGATGATCGTGTTCCGGCCGCCAGACGGCGCTGCCGAGCAGGAAGCGGCCGTTGCCGCAACCGAGATCGACAACCAACGGCGCAGAGCGGCCGAACAGGGTGGACAAATCGAGCGGTCCATCGGCGGGCAGTTTCTTGAGGGCGGTCTGCGTCCACTGGCCGGGATCGAGGATCTCGCCGGCGAACGGCACGCCGAACTCGCGTTCGATGTGCCGGCGTTTCTTGCGCTCTTCCGCCATGACGACCTCTTGGCGAACCGGCAGCGTTAGCTGCCGGGTAGTGTGACTACACCCGGCAGCTTACGCTGCCGGTTCGCCGGGATTGAGTGCCTCGGCCAATGACCGCGCCAATTCACTCATGGCCGATCCAATGGCATCGAGGGATTGGCTGCCGGCCTTTTCCAATTGGCGCACCAGCGCGCTGGCGACGATGACGCCGTCGGCGACGTCGCGCAGCATGCGGACGTGTTCCGGCCGGCTGATGCCGAAACCGACGCACAACGGCAAATCGGTCTGACGCCGCAGCCACGCCAATTGTTCGAGCAATTCCGGCGGCAGTCGATCGCGTTCGCCGGTGATGCCGGTCACGCTGACGCAGTAGAGAAAGCCGGTCGAACGCCGGGCGATGGCGCAAGCTCGTTCGCGCGGAGTCGTCGGCGTGACGAGGTGGATCAATTTGAAATCGCGCTCGGCGGCGAGGCGGCTGAGCGTTTCCGATTCCTCCAGCGGCAGATCCGGCACGATGGCGCCGCTGAAGCCGGCGTCCGCCGCTTGTTGCAGAAATGCTTCCGCGCCGCGGCGATGAATGAGGCTGTAAGAAACCATCGCCGCCAACGGTGTCTCTTGGAGGGCGAAGCGACGCACGGCGGCGAAGATGTCTTCGACGCGCACGCCGCCCTCCAAAGCGCGCGTATAGGACGCCTGCATCACCGGGCCATCGGCGATGGGATCGCTGTAAGGGAAACCGATTTCGAGCAGATCGCCGAACCGGCTCAAGATGGGGGCCAGCCGCGCCGTGGCGGCGAGGTCAGGATCGCCGGCCGTCAGAAAGGGCATGAAGGCTTTGCGTCCCTGAGAGCGAAGGCGCTGAAATAAAGCATCGATGGGATTCATAGTAAGGAAACTCAAAAAATTAACCACAGAGACACAGAGACACAGAGAAGAAAACAAAAAAGGATATTTTGAATTTTCTTCTCTGTGCCTCTGTGTCTCTGTGGTTAAAGATCCTCCTCATTCTGCAAACGCGCCACCTCATGGCAATCCTTATCGCCGCGGCCGGAAAAACAAATCACCACCACTTCATCGCGTTTACGCTTGGCTGCCAGACGCATACCCTCGACCACGGCATGCGCCGTCTCCAGCGCCGGCAAAATGCCTTCCAACCGCGAACACGTCGAGAACGCCTGCAACGCTTCGTCATCGCGGACGCTGGTATAGCGCACTCGGCCGCTGTCTTTCCAGTGGCTATGCTCCGGCCCGACGCCCGGATAGTCCAGTCCCGCCGACACCGAATGCACCGGCGCCGTCTGCCCATCGGCGTCTTGCAAGACGTAGCTGAACGTGCCGTGCAGCACACCGGGTTTGCCGTAATTGAGCGTGGCGGCATGCTCGCCCAAACCTTCGCCGCGCCCCGCCGCTTCGACGCCGATCAACTCGACGGCGGCATCAGCGAGAAACGCATAAAACATGCCCGCCGCATTGCTGCCGCCGCCGACGCTGGCGACGACGGCATCGGGCAGCCGGCCAACCTGCTCCAAACACTGTTGCCGGGCCTCGCGGCCAATGATCGATTGAAAATCGCGGACGATCATGGGAAACGGATGCGGCCCGACGACGCTGCCGATGATGTAATGCGTGTTGGCCACGCTGGCCATCCAATCGCGCAGCGCCTCGTTGGTGGCGTCGCGCAGCGTTCGGCTGCCGCTCGTCACCGGCGTCACCGTCGCTCCCAGCGCCTTCATCTTGAAGACGTTGAGTTTTTGCCGCCGCACGTCTTCTTCGCCCATGTACACCTGACAGTTCATGCCGAACAGGGCGGCGGCGGTGGCGCTGGCGACGCCGTGCTGTCCCGCTCCCGTCTCGGCGATGATGCGCGGCTTGCCCATGCGCTTGGCCAACAACGCTTGCCCGATGCAATTATTGATCTTGTGCGCTCCGGTATGGTTCATATCCTCGCGCTTGAGATAGATGCGTGCGCCGCCGGCTTCTTTGGTCAGCCGCTCCGCGAAGTACAACAGCGAAGGCCGGCCGACGTAGGTTTTCAGGTAATGCTCTAACTCGCGCTGAAAGGCGGTGTCGCCGCGAGCCTTGGCGTATTCGTCATCGAGCTGCGCCAGAGCGGCCATCAGCGTTTCCGGGACGTAACGACCGCCATAGGGACCGAAACGCCCTTGGACATCCGGCAAATTGGCGAAAGCGGACGACATGATATTCTCACGAAGAAGAGGGTCCATGCGAGGCATATTATCAGCCTAGCCGTCCGTGGATAGAGTTCAAGCCGGTACGTAGGATAGAGGGATCGATCCGTAATGCGTAGCCAATCCGCTCCCACTCGAAGGAGGCCGCCATGTATACCCGCTGGTATCGATTGAGGTTCCATCTGTCCGCGATGTGTGTCTTTGTCGTCTGCCTTTTGCGCGCCGCGGCGGCAGAGGAGAAGCCGGTCGCGCCGGTGCGGCAGGCGCATGCGCACAATGACTACGAACACAAACGGCCGCTCTTGGACGCACTGGCACAGGGCTTTTGCAGTGTCGAGGCCGATGTTTTTCTTGTCGGCGAGGAATTACGGATTGGACACACGCGCCTCGCTCTGCGGCCGGAGCGCACCCTGGAGAAGCTCTACCTCGCTCCTTTGAAAGAGCGTGTGCGGACCAATGGCGGCCGCGTCTACCGCGAGGGACCGACGATCTATCTGCTCATCGATGTCAAAACGGAGGCCGAAGCGACCTACGCCGCCGTGGACAAACTGCTGGCTCGTTACGGCGACATGCTGTCGGTCGTCCGCGATGGCAAGTTCCAGGCGGGGGCGATAACCGTGGTCATCAGCGGCAACCGCGCTCAAGAGACAATTAAACGTCAGAAAGTGCGCTATGCCGGCATTGACGGCCGACCCGCCGATCTCGATTCGGACGCACCCGCCTATCAATTGCCGTGGATCAGCGCCAGCTGGGGATCGGTGTTCCGTTGGAAGGGAGAAGGAGCGATGCCGGCGGCGGAGCGCGACAAGCTCAAGGAGTTCGTTGGCAAAGCGCACAAGCACGGCCGTATGGTGCGCTTCTGGGCCACGCCGGAGAAACCGGAGGTGTGGAAAGAATTGCTCGCCGCCAAGGTCGATCTGATTAATACGGATCGACTCGCCGAGTTGCGGCGGTTTCTCCAAGAGAACGCGACGGCGAAATAACACGGTTGGCAGCGTCACATGAGCAGATCCGCTACCCGCACCGCCGCCGCTGGCGCGGCCAACGGTGCGACGGCGTCTGCTGGGCCGAGTGCCTGTTGGGTGGTATAATCGCCTGCTTGGGGATCGCGGTAGACGAGCAACCTTCGCCCGTTGATATCCACTACCCAATAGTCGCGTATGCCGGCCCTGGCGTACAGCAGCCGCTTCTCGTTCGTGTCGAAGTTAAGAGAAGAGTCCGCCACTTCAACCAGCAGGTCCGCCGTCGTCGGGTGTCCCGCGTAGTCGCGCGGCCGGCCTGGAACGACGGCGAGATCGGGTTGCGGATCGATGTCTTGGCCGAGGATCAACGGCGATTGCTGTCGTGGCCACCACCCCGTCCCGAAAGCTGTTCGGATCGCCTCTTCAACCAGTCCGAGCGTGATGGCGTGCGGCGGGTTCATCGGCCCTTGCTCCAGGATGACACCGTCGATGAGCATCGCTCGCCGGCCCTCGAAGACGCCCAGGTCGCCGAAGCGGTGAAACTCGGCGCACGTCCAGCGCAGCGGCCGGGGACTGGCCGGCGCGGCTTTTGATGACGGAAATGACATCGTCGTCACGGCAATCCCTCCTGTGCGGCATGCTCTCCGGCTTTCTATCGAATGTCTTCTCCAAATCCAGGCGGACTTGCCATCCCGCAGGGCCAGTAAGGGTTCCCCTTGCTGGCCCTGCGGGATGGCAAAGGCTTGCCCTCTTATCCCTAATACGGCGTCGGACCGCCGGTCGCTCCGTAAACTTCTCCGCTGACGTAACTGGCCTCCTGAGAAGCCAGGAAAACGTACAGCGGAGCCAGCTCCGCCGGCTGAGCGGGCCGGCCGAACACCGTACCCTTGCCGAATTGTTCCACCTTCTCCGCCGGCATCGTCGAAGGAATGAGCGGCGTCCATACGGGACCGGGAGCCACGGCGTTGACGCGCACGCCCTGCTTACTCGCCAACTTGGCCAGCGCCTTGGTGAATCCGACGATTGCCGACTTCGTCGAGGCGTAGTCCAGAAGCTCGCCCGAAGGATCGTATGCCTGGATAGAGGTCGTGTTGAGGATGGACGAACCCGACTTCATCCGCGGCAGCGCCGCCTTGCACAGATAAAACAGGGCGAAGACGTTGGTGCGGTAGACGCGCTCGAACTGCTCGGAGGAAAACTCCTCTATACTCGGATGCGTCATCTGGTAGGCGGCGTTGTTGACGAGGATGTCGAGTTTGCCGAAATCGTCGAAGGCGCGCTGGATCATCTGTTGGCAGTGCGTCTCGTCGCCGATGTCGCCCGGCAGAAGCACGGCTTTGCGGCCGGCGTCGCGCACCAGGCGCTCCGTCTGGCGGGCATCTTCTTCCTCTTCGAGATAGGAGATGAGTACGTCGGCGCCTTCACGAGCGAAGGCCAGGGCGATGGCCCGGCCAATGCCGCTATCCGCGCCGGTGATGAGGGCGACGCGATCGGTCAATCGATTCGTGCCTTTGTAGGACTTTTCGCCGTAGTCCGGCTGCGGTTCCATCTGTTCGCTGGAGCCGGGGTGTTGCTGCGACTGCTTAGGCAGCGGCGGCTTGGTGTGTTGCTGTCGGAGATCTTTGCTCTGCTTCTGCGTTTCGATCATGGATGTCGACCTTTCCTGTAGCTGGGATGCGAAATCGACGAACGCAGAAAGTGTTGCAATTGGTATGCCGCCCCTTCGGTTTGCTCAATGCGAGATGTCGAGCTTGGGGAGAACCTTTCGCCGTTCAGCAATGTCCTTATCGGTCACTTTCATCTCGTCGGAACACGACAGGCACGCCTACTGCCCATAGCTTGAGCAATCTCGCCGTAGTAGGATAAGTAAGGAAATCATGGGCGCGAGGAGGAGTAGCCGTGTTCGACCAGTTGACCTCTTTTCTGTTCACCGCCGGCGTTCCTCGGCCGCCAGGGACCAACCCCGACCTCCGGACGCAAGCCCTAGACCTTTTGGACTCTCCCGGCCGCCTGTGCGCGTCGTGGGCCGAGGTTAGACGCCGCCTGGAAGACGAGGGGTACGAAGCCGGTGAATTCGCCCTGTTCTGCCGAGTCCATCTCAACCTGCTCGATAATTGCGCCGCCCTCCTGGAAGCGTTGGGCGGTTTGTCCGATCCCTTGCGAATGCCCCCAGAGAAACTGGGCAGCGCCGCCTTGGAGATCAAGTCCCAGCAAGAGGAGATTCGGCCGCTTTATGAACTGGCGACCCGCAAGCCGCCGCCGCTCGATCCGGTGAAGCTCCGCGCGGCGGAGAGCAAGCACGCCGGCGAGCCTGCCGTTGAGGTCGGCGAACTCCTCCGGCAGATTCAGGCCGGAGAGGTCGAGTTATGAACCCCCAGGTTTCTCTCGAGCGATGGGTTCTTACCGACTTCTTTGCTCTGCCGCTTTCCCGCGCCTTGAAGTTGAAATTTCTGACCGATCTACACACCTACCTCCCCGCCAATTACTCCCGACTGATCCTGCGGCATTTTGGCGGCGGCGTGCCGCGCCGCGCGGGTTTGGAAACGGGATTGTGGGAAGTTGGGCGATTGCAAGGAAGCTATGGCATAGTGGTCAAGCCGCAGCCATCGGCGTGCCGATGAGAACAGGGATCGAGTACTATCTTTCGGCAAGGAAGTCGTATGCCTGCGCTGCCACGGGCGAAGATCGGCCGCTATCCACAAAAGTCTATCCGGGCGCGCCTTGAGGCGTTCTTCCTGGAAAACGTCGGGCGCGTGGCCACCCGTGAGCAAATCTTGATGGTCGCCCGCGACCCGAAGACCAAGAGAATACCGGAGAACTGGCACCAACGGCTCTCCGAACTGCGTACCGACCTTGGTTACAACATCCTGACCTCGCGCGATCGCTCGGACCTCAAGGTGTCGGAGTATCTTCTTCTCACGTCCCAACGGCGGCCTACCGCTGCCAAGAGGGTCAAAATCAAGCCGCAAACATGGCGGAAGGTTCTCGAACGAGCGGGGAGAGCGTGCGAGTGGGAGGAAGGCGGAGTCCGCTGTGCCCTCCACGAGAGCGATATTGACCCTGTCGGAGGCGGAACGGTGAAGCTTACCCCGGATCACAAGACCCCGCACGCAGTCAACCCGGCCTCAAATCCTGAAGACCCAGACGCTTGGCAAGCACTTTGCGGGCGTCACCAAGTCATCAAGAAAAACTATTGGGACCACACTACAGGTAAGATGAACGTTTACGCCATCGTTCAAGCAGCACCCGAAACCGTGAAGCGGCAAATCTACAATTTCTTGCGCGAGTACTTCAGTGACTGAACGCGCTTGACGCCCAGTCGCTCCTCGGTTATCCGGGTGTACTCTTCTGAGCTATCACAAAGGATCGCCCTCCGATTGAGACCTGCGCAAACCGCCCCCGTCGTACCTGCCCCGCACATTGGGTCGAGGACCAAGTCTCCCGGCTGCGTGGCCATGAGAATAAGAGGTTCAATGACCTTCTCGGGCTTCTGTGCTGGATGCCCCGTCTGCTCGCTGCGACCGACAAATCCTATGTTCAGCGGAACGTCAATAACGCTGGGCGGTCCCGGCATGTAGCGCAGCTTCCCGTCTTCCTGTTTTTGAAGTTGTGCCGCATTAAGGAAGTGTTCCGGATAGAGTGGGGCAGAGAGTTTAGCGAGATGAAGGCAAGTATATTGGGCCGAACGCCACCCGCGAATCACGGAGGGACAGTTCTTGTAGTACCAAGTAAGCCAGGCGACGAGAGTTAGATCGGTGGGGAGACGACCAAGTTGCTTCCCGACGATCTCGGGAAACCCCCAAACGTAGACATGGTTCGCCAGTCGGGCCGACAATTGAATCAGATGAGCGAGCCAGTCGTCATAATTATCGCGCACTCCCCCGATACCCTTGTTGTACCACGGATCAAGCATAACAACTGAGACCGGACCATTGACAGACACCAGCGTCTCTTCAACGTCGTGAGGCTGCCAAAGTGTTATCCGTTCCGCAGTTTCGTGGTCGAAAAAGGAACGACCCTGCGCCAGATGCTTTCCATTCGTCCCTGCTTTGCCATTCTTCATGTGATCTCCATAGTCTCATTTTTTCCAGAGGTCAAACGATCCCTTGAGGATGGTATCGCGCCCGAAGACATCGGCAATTGCATCCCAGCGCTCGGCGTAGTCGTCGTAGCGCAGATAGAGAATGCGGGCGACGCCGGACTTGTCGGTGTGGGCCGGCTTCACGCGGCAATCGTAGACGGCGAATTCCTCGAAGTCGGTGAGGATCGACAGCGACAGTTTGCCGGTCCAGGCGTAGCGGCGGAGTTGGTAGGCGGGGGCGGCGTCGTCCTTGATATTGACGGACGGCCGCTTGGCTTCGAGGAAGAACTTGGCCGCGCCGCCGATGCGGAAGCAGTAATCGGGCGCCTTGGTGGCGCCGCCGATCTTGATGGCGGCTTCGTGGATCACGTCCTTGTAGGCTTCGGCGTAGTCTTGCTCGTTGTCCATGTCCCAGCCGAGACATTTGAACAAGGGATTGATGAACTCTTGGCGAACCATCGCCTCGTTGTACTGCGGCGCGTGGTAGGCGTCGGCGTTGCGGCGAAACAGATCGACCAGTTCGAGAACTTTGTCGGACGCGCTCATGGCGTACCTCGCAAGGTCGGTATCCCGTCCGAGAATACACCGCCGCCGCGCGACGGTCAATCGCGCCGCGGCAATGCACTCGATGCCGCCTCATATGGTTCACGAGAGGAGCCGCTGTCTGATACAATCTTCAAATACGACCCGCGGCAATCAGCAGGATCGAGCATGAGTGAATCAGTGACCGGAGCAGACAACAGGACCGCATTACCTCTGCTTCCGCTGGAAAACGATCGGCAAGAGTCACCGTCCCCGCCCCGTTGGCACGACTGGACGGCGTTGACGCCGCTGGCGGATTCGCCGGAGCCGACGCACCCGCAAGGCGCCTACAGCGACGCCGCGGCCGAATTGTTGCCGCAAATCGCCTCGACGGATGTGCCGCGCGGCCCGGTCGAGTTGTTGGCGCCGGCGGGCGGGCCGGAAGCGGCCTTCGCCGCCTTTCACTTCGGCGCCGATGCCGTCTATCTCGGTTTGAAAAAATTCTCCGCCCGTGCCGAGGCCGAAAACTTCACGCTCGACGAAGTGGACGAGATCACCGCCTACGCCCACAGCTTGCAGCCGCGCCGCCGCGTTTTCGTGACCATCAACACGCTGATTCGCCAAGACGAGTTGGCCGAACTGGTCGAAGCCGTCGCGGCGTTGGCCGACATCGGCGTGGACGCCCTCATCGTGCAGGATCTCGGCGTCTATCACTTGATCCGCGAACACTTCCCGCAACTGGAACTGCACGCCAGCACGCAGTTGAGCGTTCACAATCGCGCCGGCGCCGAGGCGCTGCACCGTCTGGGCTTTCGCCGCGTGGTGCTGGCGCGCGAGCTGACCTTCGAGGAGGTGCGCGACATCACGGCGACGGCCGGCATCGAGACGGAAGTGTTCGTGCATGGGGCGTTGTGTTACTCCTACAGCGGCTTGTGTCTGTTCTCGGCGCAGACGCTCGGCCGCAGCGGCAATCGCGGCAAATGCGCTTATTCATGCCGCGATTCCTATGAAATCGCCGATGCGCCGCTGACACTGCGCGACGGCTCGCCGGTGCGGCGCGATCCGCGGCAGGGCTTCCCCTTTTCGATGAAGGATCTGGCGCTGCCCGATCACATCCCCGCGCTGCGCGCGGCGGGCGTGTCGTGCTTCAAGGTTGAGGGACGCAAGAAGAGTCCGCTATACGTGGCCACGACCACGCGCTACTACCGCCAATTGATCGATGGCGAACTGGCTGCCGAGGAGCGGCCGGAAATCGAAGCGGACATGCAGAGCGTTTTCAGCCGGCCGTGGACGCGCCTGTTCGTGCAATCGCACAAGGACAAGGAGGTCGCCGACCGCGATACCGTCGGCCATCGCGGCACGCCGATCGGCCAAGTGGAAGCGATCCACGACGGTGGCTCGGAAGCGCGGCTGCGCTTCCACACGCGGCGCGCGCTGGAGCGGCACGACGGTTTGCAAATCGATCTGCCGGTGCTGGGCAAGCCGTTCGGTTTCGCCGTGGAACGGCTGTGGATCGTGTCGCCGCGACGGCATGGCCAACGTCGAGAAGTGTTCGAGGCGCCGGCCGATTCGCTCGTGGAAGTCAGTCTGCCGCGCGAGCATCCGGCCATTCCCGCCGGCGCCGCCGTCTACTGTTCGTCGTCGCAGGCCGTCAAACAGAAGTATCGCCATCCGCGTCCCAAGCCGGGACTGCACCGCACGCGCCGACCGATTGCTTTCGACGTGACGGCGACCGCCGAGCAAGTGATCGCGGTCGGACGCCTAGTCCATTCGTCCGTCGAGGTTCGCCGGACGTTGACCGGGCCATTTCCACCGGCCAAAGACCAAACCGCACTCGAACGAGCGGCCCGCGGCGCATTCGAGAAGCTCGGCGATTCGCCGCTGATGCTCGACTCCTTCACTTTCCACAATGACGCCAACGTGTTCGTGCCGGTGTCGCGCCTGAACCAGCTGCGCCGCGAGTTGGTGTCAGAACTGGAGGCAGCGCTGCATCGGAATCTCGCCGAGCGCGTGACGCAGCTGCAAACCGTCGTCGCGCCTCCGAAAACGCAACGCCGTCCGATACCGGCTGATTTTCGTTGGTCGATCAAAGTGGATCGCCTCGGTTTCCTCGATGCCTTGGAAGATTCCGACCTGGCCGATGTCGAAGAGATCATTGTGGACATCGCCCGCGATCATCCGGCGCTGTTGTCCGAGAAGCTATCTCATTGGGCCGGACGCATCGGGCGGCAACGGATTCGCTTGGCGTTGCCGGCGCTGACGCGCTCGTGGGAAGACAGAGGCATTCGCCATAAGATCGAAACGCTGCGCGCGGCCGGTTGGACGAAGTGGGAAGCGGCCAATCTGTCGGCGTGGAGTTACCTGGGACTGGACCCGCTGCGGCCGCAGCCGGACGCGCTCGATCTGTCTACCGATTGGTCGGTGTACGTCATCAATCGCCTGGCGGCGCAAGCCCTGGAGCGCCTGGGCGTGAGCCGCTTTACGCTGTCGCCGGAGGACGGGCTGGAGAACGTACGCTCCATCCTGAACGAGTTCGGCCCGCGCGCCGTGCTGATTGTCTATCAAGATACGCCGCTTTTCTTGGCGGAATCGTGCGCTTACGCCAACCTGATCGGCGGCTGTCCGGGCAAGGCGAACTGCACTTTCGAGAGCATGGAGATGGTTTCCAGCCACGGCGAGAAGGTGACGGCTCTCGATTATCACTGCCGCACCATTGTACTCAATCAAGGTCCGTTTTGTCTTTCGAGTCGCTTGCAAGAATTGCACCGGGCCGGAGCCGTTTGTCTCCGTGCCGACTTCATCTATCGAAATTACGATGCCGCCGAGGTATGTCGCCGTTGGCGTCTGCTGCGCGCGGGCCGAATCGTCCCCGGCGGCCACGCCGCCAATTTCGATCGCGGCATCCTGTAACCGAATCATCGCTTGGCAGCGTCCAAAAGCGGTTGCAGACGTTCCGCCCACAACGCATACCCTTTGTCGTTCAGGTGCAGCCCGTCCGCGGCGAACAGTTCGCGCCGCGGTTTGCCGTCCTTATCGAGCATGGCCGCCGCCACGTCGAGATAGAGCAAACGATCGTCCTTGTCGCACTCGGCCTTGATGAGAGCGTTGGCTTTGCGGATTTTGTCGATCAAGTTCCAGCGGCGTAAGCTCGGTTTAATACAGATAAAAACGATCTTCGATTTCGGCAGATTCTCCTGGACGATTTTGACGAATGCTTGGAAGTCCGCATGCACGCGCTCCGGCGTCTTGTCGGCGGCGAGGTCGTTATCGCCCGCATAGAGGACGATCAGTTTCGGCTCATATTTCAGGACGATGCGCGGAGCGAAATGTACGACATCGGCTAGTTGCGAACCGCCGAAGCCGCGATTGAGCGCCGGCAGACGCGGGAACGATTTCGACAGATTCCAAAGACGGATACTGGAACTACCGACGAAGAGAACGGCATTCTTCGGCGGCGGTTTCTCTTTGTCTCGCCGCTCGAAGGCGGTAATTTCCTTCTCCCAGCGCGAGAAATTCGCTTTCTCCTCAGCATCCCCTCGAAGGGCGGAGAAGCCGGCCATCGAAGCAAGGACGCCAACGAGGATGAGAAGATTAGGATGCTTGGAAATCGGCGGGGGTTTCATGGCTCTGCCTTAATCGATGATTCAACTTGGTGAGCTAACCTTAGAGTCAGTAACTTTTTGACCAACCCGAAGCGTGAGCGAGGGCGGCCCTCGCTGACGCTTCGGGTTGGTAATTCATTCTGTTAGTGCCTCTTAGGAACCCATGAGGGCGTAAATGAGCCGCTGCTCCGGGTAATACACCAGACTTTCGATCCACAAGTCGGCGATGTCATGGCCCCAGACGCCGTAGTGCTGGGGCGTTTCGTAGATCTTGGCGTATTGATCGGCGAAGGCGCAGCAGATGTCCCACAGCGACCACGGCTCCTCGCCGACCTCGATGGTGAACAGCACCGGCGTCTCCAGGGGATAGTCGATCAGACCGCGCACCGCCACCGGCAACCCTTCCTTCTCGAAGTCGATGCGATCGCCGGCCTGAATTTCGCCCGCCTCTTCCTGAGTCAGCCGCTTCCCTTCGCGTTCGATGATCGACCGTCCGCCGAATACTCCTTCGATGCGCCGACGCGCCACTGAAAAAGGGGGAAAGCCATCGCCAAACATATCCCGGCCGGCCGCTTCATCCGCCTCGACGATTTCCAGCAGGTGGGCCGCTTCGGGATCTTCCTCCACCTTAGCCTCTTCCTCGGCAGGAGCCTTCCCCCAACCGCCGGGGAGGCGGTTCAGGAAAGGGCCGCGCGCATGCTGTTCGAGGTAATCGAATAGTTCGCGGCTATGCTCGCCGGCCAATGCGATCAACCGAGCGATGCGAACCGCCATCGGCTCCGCGGCGTCCGCCGGCGCCGCCTTCTCGACCACACTGTACGCACCGGCCAGCACCGCCTCGGCATCCTCGGCCGTGCGCAATGCCTGCGCTGCCTGCACCGCCATCGTTAATTGGTCTACGGGATCCATGAGACTCCTCCCTTGCGAATCCACTTGACGATACTCGATCAACAGCATGCCGCCAAATGAAAACAGAAAGAAAAAATCGGTCGCATGGGCGAACCGGCAGCGTTAGCTGCCGGGTTGAGTCGTTCCACATCGGGTTACATCCAGAAAGACGCTCGCCTATTTTTCCGCGATTGCGATGACGAGAAATGTTGGCCATACTGAGCAGAGCGGGCCGAAAAAGAACGCGGCGATGGGGGGATGGTCGAGTGATTCACTTCGCATGTCCGGGCTGCAAGAGCGTGCTGTCGGGCCGAGACGAGCAGGCCAGCCAGATCGTGATCTGTCCCAAGTGCGGCCAACGCATGAAGACACCGCAGCCGCCTGAGCGGACGGAGGGCTTCAATCCACGGAGGACGCCAAAGACATCGCGCAGGCCGCTTGTCGCCGCTATCGTTGTGTTCACTGTGCTGCTGTTGGCCAGTATGGCCGGCGGCATATGGTTGTTGACTCGCTCTGTCAGTCACGAGGCGGAGAATGCTAATCGCTACCGGCCAACTCTTCGGAGCGGGGGGCGTCAGCCCCCCGAGTCTGGTATCTCTCGGGGGGCTGACGCCCCCCGCTCCGAAGTTGTGCCCGCCAGCCCTAAACCCGTCAAGGAAAAACCAGCGGAAAAAAAGCCGCCACAAGATAAACCGATTCCTCCGCCCATCGAGGACAACAAAGAGATCGATCTGGTGGACGATCTGCCGCCGGAGTTGTCCTTCGACATTGTGGACGCGATCAACATTCAGCGCGAGAAAGCGGGTGTGCCGCCGATCTTTCTCGACGCGGAAGTGTCAAGCGCTTGTCAGTCTCACGCCGAGCATCTCGCCCGCCATGCCGCACGCCTCAATGACAAGTCATTGTCACCGAATGATCGGACGGAAACCATCGCGGCGGAAGCGCCGCTTGCCGCCGTCGAGAAATGGCTGAAAGAACCGGCACGGCGAGCGGCGATCTTGGAACCGCGGCTACGGACGTTCGGCGCCGGTTTGCGCGCAACGTCGCGGGACAGTGGTTCTCCGTCTTCGATTGGACGCGCGGCCTCGACCGTGAGCCGCCGCCGCAAGCGATGCCGGTGACGGGAGCCGTCGTCTATCCGGCCGTGGGGCAAATGCGCGTGCCCTTGTGGTTTCCGGGCAACGAAACGCCCGATCCGTTGCCGGATACGAAAGACAAACTGGCCGGCTATCCCATCACCCTTACATTTCCGCCGGGAATGCGCATCGAAGAGGCGGCCGCGCATCTAAGCAACAAGGAGGAGCGCGACATCGAAAGTTGGCTGTCTTCGCCGGAGAAACCGGCTAATCCGCGCTTCGCCAACAACCAGCGGAACACCCTCTGCCTAATCGCCAAAAAGCCGCTGCGGCCCAATACACGCTATCGCGCCCTAGTAACGGCGAAGGTCAACGGCGAGCCGTGGTCCGCGAAGTGGGAGTTCACGACAGTCAGCGCCGGCGAGATCCATCAGGAAATGGCCGGCACTTTTCTGCGGACGCTGAACGGATTGCGCCGCCGCGCCGGCTTGCCGCCGGTCCCTCTCGATGCCGAGCGCTCCAAAGCCTGCGCCGCTCACGCCCGTTATCTCGGCCGCAACGCACAGGCCAATCCCATGCTCAACTGGAACGAGGAGAAGCCCGACCTGCCCGGTTACACGACGGAGGGAGCGGCAATCGCGGGACGGGCTGCGATCCAGGGCGGCGGTGGGCCGGTGCAAGCGGTGGCGGGGCTGATCGATTCGCTCATCGGCCGGCCGCAATTGCTCGATCCGCGCCTAAGCCAACTGGGTCTGGGTTACACGCCGTTCGTGTTCGGCGGCTGGATCTGGGTCATCGATCTGCACCGCGCCGCGGAGTGCGAAAGCGACAAGGAATACTTCTATCCCGCGCCGGATCAGGAAAACGTGCCGCTGATTTATCCATCCAATGAAGTGCCCAGTCCAATTCCGTCCGACAGCAAAGACCGGATAGCCGGCTACGCCATCACGGCGCTGTTCGGCCCACGAACGAAGGTGACGGCGGCAACGGCGAAGCTGGTGGACGACAAGGGAAACCCCGTGGACGGTTGGCTTTCGACGCCGACCACTCCGGCCATCGCCGGCTTTCCGCAACGATCTCTGTGCTTCTTGCCGAAGAAGCCGCTGCGGCCAGATACACGCTACACGATGACGTTTCAGGCCGAAGCCAACGGCCGGCCGTGGCGGCGGACGTGGAGTTTCACCACCCTCAAGGAGCCGGATCGCTTCGCCGACGATCTCGATAGCAAGATCGTCGCGCGCGTCAATGCGGTGCGCCAGGCCGCCGGCTTGCAGCCGGTTCGCCTCGATGATGAACTGTCACGCGGTTGTCAGTCGCATGCGCGATACCTAGTGCTGAACCATCAGCGTCCGGCGGGTCGGGGAATGAATGTGCATCGCCAGGATGCGGATTTGGATGGCGCCTCGCCGGAAGGAGCGCGAGCGGCCAAGGAATCGGTTATCGCCGTGGTTCTCGATCCGCAAACGTGCGTCGAGAACTGGATGGCCACGCTGTATCACCGCATTCCCATCCTAACGCCGGATCTGGAGCGTGTCGGCTTCGGTCATGCGCGCATACAAGGCCGCAAGTGGGTATGCGTACTCGATACCGGCAATGGTCGCACAGCGGCGTCCGCATCCCGCCCTCGTCCGGGTTCGTGACCGATGGCGGCATCGCATTTGCCGTATGGTTGTTGATGTTACCGTGGCAGCGTGCCGCGGTCCCTTGGTCATCGACCTGAGGAGTCTTCTCATGGCGCACCAACAAAGTCAGCACGGCGGTCCATCGCAGGGCGGAGCGGCCGCGATGCAACAGAAGGTCCATCCGCAGAAGGGCGAACACTATCACTGCGCGAAGTGCGGAACCGAAATGGAAGTGGCGCAGGGCTGCAATTGCAACTCGCCTTGCCTTCAGGTGAATTGCTGCGGTCAGCCGATGCAGAAGCGTTGATCGGGCTGTCCGTAGCGATTCCGCATTGGTGAACTTGTCGATTCGTCTTACGCCGCCCGCGTCCGCCGTGTTTTCATCAGTTCGCCCAACAGCGTCACCGTCCGCTCCGTCGCCCCTTGCTGGCTGAGTACGAAATCGCGGGCGGCGACTTCCCAGCGCCGCCGCTCCTCCACGTCTTCCAGCAGCAGGCGCACCACCGTCTCCAATTGCTCGGCGTCGGCGACCTGGCAGGCGGCGCGCGCCTCGATCAAACGCGCCGCCGTGTCGGCGAAATTCCACACATGAGGACCGAACACCACAGCGGCGCCGAAGGCGGCCGGATCGATCATGTTCTGTCCGCCGCGGCGGCCATCGAGACTGCCGCCGACAAACGCCACGTCCGCCAAGCCCCACAACGGACCCAATTCGCCCATCGTGTCCACCAACACCACCGGCCTCAGCCAAGTCCGCACAACTGGACCGCCGCGCGAAGTCCACATCGGAACGCGCCAGCAATTGCGCCACCTCCTCGAAGCGCTCCTTGTGGCGCGGCACCAAAAACAGACGCAGTTTTCCCTGCTCGCCGCGCAGCTTCCGCCAGATGCGCAAGACAATCTCTTCCTCCGGTGCTTGCGTGCTGCCGGCGATCCAAATGAGTTCGTCGTCTTTCACTTCCAGTACGTCGCGCAAATAGTGCGTGCGCGGATTGCGGCGATCGCTCAGCACACCATCGAATTTGATGTTGCCGGTCACGGTAACGCGATCTGGGTTGACGCCGAGAAGGCGCACGGCGCGAGCATAGTGTTCCGTCTGCATCATCAGCAAATCGAGTTGGCCGAACAGCCAGCGCGCCAGCGGTTTGATGCGCCGATAGCGCCGCAAACTGCGCGGACTCATACGGCCATTGATGACGGCGAGCGGAACGCCCTGCCGCCGCGCCGCCCTCAAGAAATTCGGCCACAGCTCCGCCTCGGCCAACACGATCAGGCGCGGTGCCAGCACACGCAGCGAACGCCGCACCGCCCAGGAGAAATCAAACGGAAAGGGGAAGACGAATAGATCGGGGAAGCACTTGCCGCGCTTCGTCGAAGCCGGTATTGGTGGTCGTCGAGAGGACGCAGGGCACATCGGGATAGCGGCGGCGGAAAGCGGCGATGACTTGGCGAAGAAGATGAATTTCGCCGACGCTGACGCCGTGAAACCACACCGCGCCCGGCGGCGCTTGTTGCAAACCGAACAGCTTGGCACGCAGGCCGCGCCGATAGCGTCCGGTGCGCAGTGTGCGATAAATCAACCAAGGAGATAGCAGAATGAGAACAACGAGATAGACGCAATCGAGAAACCAAGACATGGGAATCCTTTCCCAAAAAAATAGCTAACCACAGAGTCACAGAGAACACAGAGAAAAAACAAAAGGAAAAGAGGGGAAGATACCGTTTTCTTCTTCTTTCTGTGTTCTTTCTCTGTGTTCTCTGTGACTCTGTGGTTAGCTCTTCTTTTACACTGCCTGCCGCATATGGCAATTCTTATACTTCTTGCCGCTGCCGCACGGACACGGATCGTTGCGGCCCACCTTCTCGCCGCGATTGCGGATCGGCTCCACCTTCTTGACTTCGCCGCCGGCATTGGTGGACATGGCTTGTTCGGCGCTCTGGATGGCGCGCGGCGCCGATTCGTGAATGGTGGCGCCGATCGTCCACAACGATTCCTGAAACGCTTCCGTCTCTTCCATGCGGAAGACCGTATCCGTCACTTTGTCTTCGACGCCCTCCCACATGGCCTTAAATTCCTTCATGCCTTCCTGCTTGTACACCGTCTTGGGATCTTCCTGACCCCAGCCGCGCAGACCAATGCCGGAACGCAGATAATCCATCGTGTACAAGTGATTTTTCCACGCCGAATCGAGTTGATTGAGCAGCAGGCTGCGCTCCATCTGCCGCATCTCCGGACGATAGCGCTCGTCGAAGGCGTTCCACAGCACTTGCTGAGCCTGCTCGTAGGTGGCGTTTGTCAGCGCCGCTTCCGGCACGTCCAGGCTCAGATTCGTCCGCACCCACTCGACCAGTTCTTTGGCGTCCTCGGCGTCGGCGGGGCGATTGCTGCCCTCGAACACTTCGTCGAGCTTGGCGTTGATCGCTTCCTCATCGACGGCCGGATACGTCGAGCGGCTGACATCCAGGAGCAACTCGAACAAACGAGGCCGCGGTTGCGTGCGGAAAGCCTCTTCGTACAGTTGATCGCGCGCCTGCGGATAACGCATGTTCGCCCAGTAATAGAGTCCTTCGCGGTTGTAGCGCTGACTGCCGGCCGCCGCGCCCGGCTGATCGGACATGAAACGCGCCATCGCCGTTCGCACCGGAAACTCGATTTCGCGCTGGCGATACAGTTTCATAATGGCGTCGCCCAGGGCCTTCTTCAGATCCGCCTCGTCTTTGCCGGCCAGTTCCGCCGGCGACAGCTTGATCTGGAATTTCAGACGTGCCCAGTCGCACAAAGAACGCACGCCCCAATCGGCTTTGAGGAAGTCTTGGCCTTCGCTCAGATCGATGTCGGCGATGTACTGATGGGCCTGTTCGCGCAGGTAGTCGGCCATGTTGTCCTTGCCGATCTGCCGCAACTGCCGTTCGTTCGTCTTGAGACTCCAGCGCGCGTTGACCTGATTGGACAACGCTTGCCAGTTCCACTCCTTGGCGTCTTCGCTGCCGAGGTTTTCTTCCATCATCTCGTAAACCTGCGTCTCGACGGCGCGCAGCGCCTTGTCGCGCGCCGTCTTCTCGGCTTCGGTGAAATCGCTACGGCTGAAGTCGGCGGCGTCGAGTTCGACGCCGAGCCGGTTGGCCGCGAACTCGGCGAAGCTGGCGGCGCCGTAGTCGGTATCGAGATAACGCTCGCAAGCCAAATCGATCTGCTTATCGAGCATTTGCAGCACTTGCAGTTTGCAGTTGGCCCCTTCGAGAATACGCTGCCGCGCGCCGTAAACCTCCTTGCGCTGATGGTCCATGACCTCGTCGTACTCGAGAAGGTGTTTGCGGGCATCGAAGTGGCGTTCTTCGACTTTTTTCTGTGCGGCGGAGATACGCCGCGACACCATACGGCTCTCGATGGCCTCGCCTTCCTTCATGCCCAAGCGCGCGAGCAGGTTCGACACCCATTCGCCGGCGAAAATGCGCATCAAATCGTCTTCCAGCGACAAATAAAATCGACTGGAACCGGGATCGCCCTGCCGGCCGGCGCGGCCGCGCAGCTGGTTATCGATGCGGCGAGCATCGTGGCGTTCGGTGCCGACGATGTGCATGCCGCCCATCTCGGCGACTTTGCGTCCCTCTTCCTTCATCTTCTCTTTGCGTTCGATGTCCTCGACGATTTGTTTCCATTCGTCTTCGGGCACGTCCAGGCGCGAGGCGTACTTGTCCTTGAGCCGCGCCCAGGCCAGTGTTTCGGGATTGCCGCCGAGAATGATGTCGGTGCCGCGGCCGGCCATGTTGGTGGCGATGGTCACGGCGCCAATGCGCCCCGCCTGCGCCACAATCTCCGACTCGCGCGCCGCATGCTCCGGCAGCGCGTTGAGCAATTCGTGCTTGATGCCCCGACGCTTGAGCATCTCGCTAAGCTTGATCGACTTGTCCACATCGGTCGTGCCGACCAGAATCGGCCGACCTTCCTTGTTGACCTCGGCGATCTCCTCGACGGACGCTTTCCACTTCTCCTTCTCAGTGCGGAAAATCACATCGGGATGATTGATGCGGATAAGCGATTTGTTAGTCGGAATAGCGATAACTTCGAGCTTGTAAATCTTCCAAAACTCATCGGCCTCGGTCATGGCCGTCCCCGTCATGCCGGACAGTTTCTTGTACAACTTGAAATAGTTTTGCAGCGTGATCGTCGCCAACGTCTGCGTCTCTTCCTTGATCTTCACGCCGTCGCGCGCATGCTTGGCTTCGACGGCCTGATGCAGACCGTCGGACCACTGCCGGCCAATCATCAAACGGCCGGTGAACTCGTCGATGATGATAATGCTCATCTCGCCGCTTTCGGGGTGGCGCATCACGGCATAGCGCTTGTCCTTCTTGTACAGATGATGCGCTTTCAGAGCGTTGTCGATAAGGTGCGGCCATTCGAGGTTGCCGGCCGTGTACATGCTCTCGATGCCGAGCAGTTCTTCGGCCTTGTGAATGCCGTCCTCGGTCAAATGGCAGGTCTGTTCCTTCTCTTTGATCTCGAAATACTTACCCGGCTCGCTCTTTTGCAATTCGCCGAGCTGCACGGCGATGTCGTTGGCCCGTTGGTAGCGGCGCAGATCGCTGAACGCCGCGCCGGAGATGATGAGCGGCGTCCGCGCCTCGTCGATGAGGATGTTATCGACCTCATCGATGATGGCGTAGTTGAGCGCCTTCTGCACCTGCTGATAATACGGATCGAAATTGCTATCGCCCCAGCGTGCCGGCTTCATGTTGTCGCGCAGATAGTCGAAACCGAATTCGCTGTTGGTGCCGTAGGTGATGTCGCAATCGTAGGCGACGCGGCGGGCCACGGGGTCCATGTCCGACTGAATGTAGCCGGCCGTGATTCCCAGCGCTTTGTAAATGGGCATCATCCATTCGCAGTCGCGGCGAGCCAGGTAATCGTTGACGGTGACGATATGCACGCCCTTGCTTTCCAGAGCGTTCAAATAGGCCGGCAGTGTGGCGACGAGGGTTTTGCCTTCGCCGGTGACCATCTCGGCGATGTTGCCGCGATGCAGCACGATGCCGCCGAGGATCTGCACGTCGAAATGCCGCATGTTTTTGGTGCGGAAAGCCGCCTCACGGCAGGCGGCGAACGCTTCCGGCAGCAAATCTTCGAGCGTCTCGCCCTTGGCCAAGCGTTCGCGGTACTTCGGCGTCAGCGCCTTCAGCTCGTCATCGCTGAGGGCGTGCATTTTCTCTTCCAGTTCGTTGACTTGCTCCAGCATCGAGCCGGGAATGACGGTGTGCGTGGCGCCGGGCGCGGCGGCGCGGATGTAGCCGAGACTGCGGACGTAGCGTTCGTTGCTGGAGCCGAACAAACGCAGGAGAAACGAGCCGACGTTCTCCGAGAACGCGGTTAGGCCGTCGCCCAGCTTCTCCCAAAGACCGACATCCATTGAGGTAGTTTCTGTACTCATCGAAATCCATGTCTCCGCATGGTATATGCGTGCCTGCCGCACCGCCCACAAACAAGAGGGGCTATGCTACCAGTCTAGAGAAGCAGCGTGCGCAAGGTCAATACGGATAGAACTGCCCGGTGGCCAGGCGGGGAGTCTCCCTGAAGGAAGTGGACAAGCGACAGGTGCCTTCTCGCTGACGAACTTATTGTCGGAGTCGTTGCACGATCCCTCCCACCGTCGATGCAACGACTGCGCAACCTTACAATGACTTTGCTCTCGACGGCGTAATCCCTTACTCTGCCTCAAGGTAAGTCGTTGCAACCTTGCGCGGCGCCGCCGGGACGATTCCGCCTACCGAGAACGGAAACGGCAACAGCGCGGATGTTCTCGCCGCTGAATCGCCGGCGCCGCTGGGGGGAAGTGGCGTCAACTACCACTCTTGGCGGGAGCGGCGGGCGCCTTGATCCATTGGATCGTCAACTTGTTCGTCGTCGGCTTCTCAAGCTTGTTGGTCGGCGTCGTACTCGCTGGGGATCCGGGTGCGGGGGCCGCCGTCTGGCTCACTTTGAGCGTCACGGTTGTCGTGGTTGTCACCAGGGCGCAAGGGGGATTGGAAGTTTCGGGACCGAATTTGGAGCCGAACGCAGTGAATATCGCAGTCGCGAAATCGCCTCCCGCGATCGTATATCCCTTTTGGGCCGGGTCATAGGCGACATTGGGGATCGGCACCGTTGAGCTATCGCCGTAGCGCTTGTCAAACTTCAGAGTCACGTCAATGTAAGGATACCGCTGCGTATCGACGTTGCCGGGCTGGATGACCACGTTGGGAGGGGTGATGTTTGAGATCGCCGCCGTGCTAGGCTGAACGATCCCCACGCCGCCGTAGGCGAACGCCAACGAAACCGTCGCCGACTTCCACGCCAACCCCTTGGCAGCCTGCGCGTCCGCCACGGTGGGATCGGGCGGCGGATTACAGATCGGAATGGGCAAATGCTGCGTCACGCCATACGGGGTGGCGATGTGAACGTCCACGAACTTTTGGCAGGCATCGCCCATCAAAACCGGATTGGGCGGGATGACGACTTTTATCACCTCCCGACTGAGCATTTCCTGGCTGGTGATGAACT
The DNA here is from genome assembly GCA_963835245.1 of uncultured Planctomycetota bacterium. Classification (GTDB taxonomy): domain Bacteria; phylum Planctomycetota; class Planctomycetia; order Gemmatales; family Gemmataceae; genus JAJPHU01. The sequence goes on along the minus strand of CAWIEZ010000004.1, from coordinate 107,160 downwards.
GCCCGCCGGCAATCACGCGCGTTTGATGGACGCTGAAGTGTTTGCCGACGAGGAAGAGCGTGGTCGGCTCCTTGGGATTGATCGAGGGGCTGCCGTACCAGCCGAGCAACTCGGGCGCCAGATCGGTGATGCCGGTGTTGAACATGGCGAAGCCGCCCAGCGTGTTCTCATAGGGTATCTGCACCTTCGTCGATTGCAGCGGCAGCCGTGTCTCTAGTTGCTTGGCCTTCTGAAACAGCCGCTCCAGATCGCCGGCCCGGTAGCAGTCGCCGTCGCTGACGCGCCCGGCACAATTCTCGATCGACTTGACGGCCTGGCTGAGTTTCATGGCGTAGCTGGCGTCCATCTCCTTGCATTTGGGATTGGTGAGCTTGAACCAATTGCTGCTCACGTTCATCGTGGCATAGGGAACGAACGAGGGCATCATGACTACGGCGACGCACTCGCGCATGCCCGGTTCGATCCGGCGCTGCCGCAATAGCGCATTGCGGTTGGGACCGCCGTAAAGAAGATCGCGGAAGAACACGGTGAAATTGCTCTCGATGTCCGGCGTTTGGAAGCGCGGGTAGAAGCGCCAGCCGAAGGTTTCATCGCCGTGCGAGAAGCCGACGGCGGTGCCGTTGAGGTCGATGGTGGCGAAGTCGAACTCGATGCGGCGGGCGTAGCGCATCATGTTGCTGGCGCTGATCTGGCCGCTGACGAAGGCGAGCGACATGGCCAGTTGCATCTCGCGCCGGCCGCTGAAGGTGTCGGCGAGGTTTTGCTCCTCCGTCACCGGATCGAGGGCGAAGACGTGGACTGGCCAGCGGCAGCGGACGTATTCGTTGAATGCCTGCCGCGCCTCCGCGGGAGGATTGGGATGGAAGTACGGCAACCAATCGCCTATAGGTCCGCAGGCGCAACCCTTGGACACGATCTCCTCCCGCATATCCTGAATGAGTTGATCGGTTAGCAGCGCCGATTCGACGATAATGGCCCAGGCCAGCGCGGTATTCGTCGTGTGCTGCTCCGCCTCCGACATGGTCTTTGTTTGAACGAGCTTCTTGAAGCCTTGGCGGATCGCGCAGATCCGGTCTCCTTGATGAGAGTGAATCGCCGTAGCCAGTTCGCGGGTGCAGAACTGCCACAGGTCGATGTTTTCGGGATCCGCCAGGAAATTGTACGCCGCCGCTAGCTGCTCTTGGAGATGGCTTTGCACGTCGGGCAAGTGGATGAACCTGTGTTCGGAGTCAACACAGGGCCGGCTGGACTTGCCTGTCCCGACGACGTGGAAGATGCTCATAATGATGTGGTAGAGGAAGTCCGCACCGTAGATCTGGTCTATCTGTGACAGAGGAAATGGCAAAAGAGCGCGGTGGGTTTTCGTGGCGGGGAAAGAGAGAAGCGTATGAACTGAAAGAGTTCTCGATATCTCTGCTTTCACCATCTGTTCTCTAGCCTTCATAACTGGGTCAGTTTTCATCTTTTCCACCTGCTGATGCGCCTCCTCGTTCTGTACTTTCCCTCTGTATCCGTACTCTTCGGCCCCCATCAACCATCCCAAGTTAGCGTCCAGTTCGGCGTCTTTTAGCAGTTCGTCTACCCACGCCAATTTGGGAAGCGCAAAGAAAGGTTGAAGGTTGAGCTTGTAGCGTAATCGTTTTAACTCCTCTGGCGCATGCAACATCTGTTCCACGGAGTGGCTCTCAGTGTAGTTAAAGAACTCATGCATGTCCCCTTCATTCCGCTCCGAAAATAAGACGCTATTGTCCGGGTTGTTGAGAAATACCGTCGCCGGCAAACCGAGATGATCGACGAGATCATTGAGGACGAGGTTGCGGAACGTCGTGGGGAGAAGTTCCCCGTTGAGATACGGCGTCAACGTCATCGTCACTTCGGCGCCGCAGCCCACGTCGGTGCATTTGCCGGGCAGCACGGACACCGGGATGCGCACCAGATTCAGCGCGTAGCCGGGAGAGTCGGCGGTGTCGTCACCCTCGTTGATGCGGCGCAGTTCGTGGAGGTGGTTCAAATAACGGGCTCTCTGGTCGAGGAGGACCGTCGGCTCCACGGTGATGCCCGTCTTCGCGCCGGCGAACTCAAGTGCCGGACCGTTACGAACCGGCGTCCGCGATATGTTGGCGAAGGCGGCGAAGGTGTCCGACTGGTTGGGCAATGGCAGCGGCTGTGGCGCCGGTGGCGGGGACGGTTGCGGCGGCGGTTGTGGGGAGGGCTGTTGCGGCGGCGCGGCGGTCCCGCTGCTCACAGTGCTGCTGCTGCTAACGGCGCGCCGGGGAGTGGGAGCGGCGGCGGCGCTCAGGGCGGCGGCGTCGGCGAAATACGCTTGATCGGACATCGACACCGATCCCTGGAGCGTGAAGTCGAAATTACCCAATTGCGCCGCCATCTGCGTCTCGAACTCTTCGCGATGCCTCGTCAGCCGCGCCTGCCCCCATACATCCGGATGCTTGGCTACGACGCTGCCGTATTTCTCGATCTGTTCCTCCAAATCGTCGAGGTCATGGGCTAGCGCCTCAACCGTCGGCTTGGCACACACCTCGGCTTTGTCCGCACAACCTTCACACTTCGAGGCGTTCGCCTCGCAGTCCGGGTAGCCGGGACCCCAAAGCGGCCTGCATGGCTGGCAGGAACAGAACAAAAGGGCTGCCAGTAGGCATGCCGCCCTCTCAATACCTTGGAATCGCCGGTCCTTCGTAATCGTCATGACTGGGCTTCCTTGTCCAACAATGAGGCCGTCGAAGTGAACGGTATCCGGGGCGATAGTGTCCATGGACGAGGGATCTCCTACGATCTTTACTTTATCGTCCGCGCTGGGAGTAAAATTCAGGCAAACTTTTCCGAATACGCCGACATTGGCGCATGCCGCGTATCCGAATAAGAGTTCCCTACTTTTTGCTGACTAGTGGTTCATTGCGGCTCAATTGTCTGGTTTGCCAGCCCGCAGCGCCAGCAAGGGTTGTCCTTGCTGGCGCTGCGGGCTGGCAAACAAATCAGATGGGTTCTTCACACCCGTCGCTGGCGCTCCGGGCTTGTTGCTCATTCCGTGGACAACAATCGTCTGCTTTTATCCCGTCCGCTGGCGCGGCTCCTTGACACGGCGCTGTCGTCGGTTAAAGTTGGCTATTGTGCGGATTATTTCTCGCTTCCATATTCTCTGGAGACCGCCCATGCGGGAGCCCATCCTCTTCTCCATCCTTGTCCTGCTGGTTTCCTGCCCTGCCAATCGCGCCGCCGACCCGGACTGTTCGGGCGGCACCGTCAGCAGTGTCAGTACCGGCTCCGCCAACGCCGATGGTAAGACGAGCAGCGTCTCCGCCGTCTTGGACGGCAAAGTTGTGTTAGATTTGTTCTTCATTGCCAATGACCGGAACTTGCTTCTAGAGATCCGCACGAATGCTATCGATATGATGGGCGAACTCAAGAGCGGCGTTGCTGTGCCAGTGCTCAGGAAGCTTCTCAACGACCCCCATGTGGAGAGCTACCAACGGAATCTTTTTGTCTGGCATGTTGTCCGCGCGTTGGGCAAGATCGGCCCTTCCGCCCACGCGTCCCTGCCCGACCTGGCGAAAGCCAAAGGTAAGGATTACTGTCTCAACCAGAGCATCACATTCGCCGAGACTTCGATCTGGCCGGCCTACGCCCAGACCCCTGCTGCTCCTGCCTCGTCAAAGCCCTACGCTAAAAAGTCCGTCTCAGATCTACTGGCCCTCTTGAAGGACAATGATCCCTGCGTGCGCCTCAGCGCGGCCAAGGCACTAGGCGGACAAACGTCGGACGCGGACAAAATTCTTCCTGCCTTGCGAACGGCCATGGAAAACGACGACCCCGATGTGCGTCGTATGGCCGCTATTTCGACGAAGAAGATACTCTATGCTTCCAAAAGCGACAAAGCCACGTACGACAACTGGGCGAATCAGTACGTGAATGGCCTGGCGTCTATGTTTGGGAAAGGGACAAACGACGCGCAAGAGCGCCTCTTTGCGGTCAAGTCCCTGAGCGAGCTGGACCCGCCCGCATCTTGTGTGCCTACCGTCTTCCTCAATGGCGCTCTGAATGACAAAGACGGCGATGTGAAATCCGTGGCCAAGAATTGGATTGATCGGATTCAGAACCCTGGAGACAAAACGAAGAATAACTCAACGAGCCAATCGGAAGCGAAACCGTCACCGCCCTCCCGATCAGAGAATCAATCGGAAGCGAAACCTTCCCGCTAAGTCTAGCTTTGCAACGACACGTCATTTTGCCCTGGATTAGGAACCAGGCGCTCCGCCACGCCTCATTCCGTCCCTGAAAGCCGCATTTCGTTGCAAAGCTTCCTCGCCCTGCTCCCTTACAAGCATGGGGATGAGCTTGCTATCTTTCCTTCCTTTTAGGGAAGACGCGGATCTCGGTTATCCTATTATTCTCGCCATCCGTGATGATTAGGGCCGATAACCCTTTATCGTCGAATAAGCTATTTGTCAGGCTACCGGGAACCAGGTCACCAGGGTCCGTCTTCATGGTGTTCCAGTTGAACTTGGCGAATTTTACTTTGGCGTTAGCGGCCGGCAAGGTTCTTTCTGGCCCTCTCTCCGCCTTTGCTTTGTACTCCTTGAAGGTGACGGTATTTTTCGCTGCATCCACATTCGTGATGACGGCCCGGATCTCGTCGGCCAGGGCGACGCCGGCGAAGAGAACCAGAAGGACCGAGGCGCAGACCAGTTTTCGCAACATGATTCTCTCCTTGTGAGATAGTCGATATCTTCACCTATGTCGTGTTCGCAGGAGATGTTCCATCATGCTCAAGCACCACCTGACATTATACATAACTAGCAATCGACGTGCCAGCCGTCTTGACCGTGCCTTTCGCTTCGCAGCCTCAGAACGTCAGTTGCAGCCCCAGGGTTAGCCCCTGCGCCGAGAAGCTGCTCGCCTGGAACGTCGGCTGCGGCGAGTGGGGCGTGGCGCCGAATTGAAACGACGGACTGCTCGGCACTTGCCGCGGGTCCACGGTCAGATTGAGGGCGTCGCCGCGCGCAGCACGCGACTCCAGTATAAGCCATCGTAGCCGATCGTCACTCGCAGCCAGCGCGTCAGCAGCACGCCGCCGGTCAACTGAAACTCCGGCACAAGGCCCAAATCCGAATTGACCGTCCGTCCGCTGTTGCTCGGCAGAGCGAACAAGCCGCCCGCCGACGATTGCGCGGGACCATGCCCCGGCTGCACCGTCGAGACGCCCAGAGCGTTCATCACCTCGTCGGTACGGCCCACAGCGAGTTTGCTGCTGGCGGCCACGAAGAAATGAGAGAAGTAGTATTCGCTGCGCACACCCACTTGACCGCCGAAAAATTGGCTGCGAGCGTGGAAACGGTCGTCGGTCAACTCGAACGCCGGCGCGGCGAAACTCTGACCGAGAAACGAGAGCGTAGCGTCGTCGATGGCCGTTTTGCGCGTCTGGATCGAGAGACCCTCATTCAAGTCGAGGTAGCGGAAGCCGAACAGACCGACCAAGCGGAAAGAGGGCGACCAATAAAAGGCGTGCAAGAGGTTGGCGTCCGCTCCCCACAGTTGGCTAGTGGTTTGCACGGCGATGCCGCCGCTGCTGACGGCGGGAGCGGCGATCACGAACGCAGCCTGCGCTCCATCGGTCGCATCGATATGGCTCAGAGCAAGCAGCGGATTGCCGCCCACCGTCGAGTTGAAGCCGAAACTGTGGCTGTGATCCTGTAGCACGAAGCCGCTGGCGTCCAGGCCGATGGTCTGCCGCGGATCGAGCCACACCCCCGCGAAAAGACGAACACCGAGGAAGGGACCGAAATTGATGTTGCCGGAACCGGAAAGACCTAGCGTGTTCGGCTGGCCCAGAGCGCCCGGCACCGCATCGGTCAGCAAACCCGTGGTCACGAGATTGGCGGGCAGCGACTCCCTTTTCTCTAACCAGCCCAGATTCTCGATGCCTCCCCAGAAACGGTATCCCGTGGGCGTCAGCGATAAGGCGGGGAAATTACCGGCCGATGGCGGCTGCGCGGCGGCAATGCAAGAAGGTTTCATCAACGGCTGGATGTCGATCTGCGGAGGGAGGTTAAGATTATTGGACAAAACCTCTGAGCGGGGAGCCTCAACTCCCTGAGAATCGCCTCCCTCGGGGGACTGAGGCAGACCGCTTAGAGAGTTTGCCCCATAATCCTCAACAGGCGAGAGGAGCGGCACACCCTCATCGGCCTTCTCGGCGGCCGAAGATGCAGATGTGATATAGACGCACGGCGAAAGCGTCGTCTGACCGACAGCTAATCCGGTCGCCCCGAGCAGCGCCGCGACGGCGAGAGCGATTCTGCTCATCCCCTTCTCCCCCGATCGCGCCCCACGACTTCTTTCGCCTCATTTCCCAAAGGCGCAAGCGAACCGGGCAGCGACGATCCCCCATCACTCTTATCGACATCCACCGAAGAATCGCTTTAATCGATTTATTCCGATACTTACTACCGCATTTCACGATTCCTAGTCTGGTTCTCGATCCGCCGCCCACATCCCCATTGCCGGCCGTAGGACAAAGCCGGAGAAATGCTCCTTTTTCCTCCGTCAACACTTCCAAAAACCAGCGCAAATGTATATAATACGAGTGGAGAGCCAATCCAACGGAACAGACAATCGTTGAGCAATCGATCGCCGCGCGGCACGGTCTTCGTGTCCGGGTCTCGGATCGCGTTGCGCAAACAGAAGAGGATATTTGCATATGATCGACCAACAACAACCGACCGCCATCCCCGTGGAAGAGAGGCGCTCAAATCCCAACGCCTTCCGTCCCCGTTGAGGCGGAGCATACGAGCGGCAGTAACGGCATCGTCCCGGAGCGTTGGCAGGCGCGAGCGGGACGCGAAGGCGCGCGCCGCGTACACCAACTCATACAGGAAGGCCGGCTGTACGAGAAAGAGCATGGACTCAAACGCGGCCGGCAACGGCTGCGCCAGTTGATCGAACTGGGCAAGCTCTACGAACAGGAGCACGGCTTGCGGCCGGCGCGGACGAAGAAGCGCGGTCAACGGCTCTCCCGCTTGGGACGACAACAACTGGTGACGACGCTGCTCCATTGTCTGCTGCGCATCGCCAAGCCGTCGTTCCGAACGGAATTGACGCGACTCGTCGAGGCGCTGGAGCGCGCGGAAAATGGCCACGCCGCATAAAAGCAGTGGGGACCGACCAACAGCGTAATCCGTTTCGCCGCGCCTCCTCGAGGTGTGGTGAAACGGATTGCGTCTTTGCCCCTCGAACGCCGCCTGCTATCCTCAGCACAGCAGAGCGAGGGACAACAACCATGAAACGACTACGTTCGGCGGCGATTGTGTTGCTGGGATTGTTGAGCGTGCGCAAGGTCAATACGGATAGAACCGCCCGGCGATAAGGCAGGGAGTCCCCCTTGAAGGAAGTGGACAAGCAGCAAGCGCCTTCTCGCTGATGAGCCGCCGCTGATGGCGTTTTCAGCGCCTCCGCCCCGCAGCCGACCTCGCCTGTTTTCCCCCTCTCGTAGGATGGCCGTCCATCTTTGCAATTCGGCACAAGCTGTGCGAGACGCGGCTCGTCCTGGTCGGGGCGAAGTCATTCCGGCGGTTGATCGAGGAAGGGCGGTCGCAAGCCGTTATCGCCCATGTCGAAGTTGATCAGCCAACCGGAGGTATCAGCCGGGGGTAGCATGTGTCGGTGGCAGCGCGAGCCAAGCACGAACGGCCGCTCTTGCTGGGCCGCGCGGAAGCCGAGCGCCTGGAAGACGCCCTGCATAACCGGATGACAGCTCGTAAGCAGCACCTCGCGCGGGCGTTGGTCCCGCGATCCGGCTTCAGCCACGCTCAGGGCGACCCCGTAGGCCAACTCCGCGGCATCCTCGCCATCGCAGTGCGCCACCAGCAACCGCTCCGGCTGATCGTTAAGGATCACATACCCTACGGTATCCGGGCCGCGCCGCAGACGGAAGAGCCGGTAACGCACGTACGACAGCCGCGTGTCGTAGCGCCACCGAAGGTACTCCACGTCGGGGGCAAAGCGGAAGGTGAACGGCGAATGGCGCGGCAGAAGATCCTCCGTATACGTTTGCTCCTCCTGGACGGTCAGGTTGCGCGGGGCGGCGCGGCGAATCCGCGTGGTGAAGCGCGTCAGTCGAGGCCGGCTCCGCGCCAGAGCCCAGCGGACGGCAGCCTTCCAGCGCTGCTCGCCGGGCTGTGGCGGATAAGAGCGATTAAGGAGGTAGACTTTGACGCCCGCGTAGTACGTCCACTTCTGCTGCCGGAGGATGCGGTGGGTGTCCTCGCTGCCGCCGAAGACCATGCCGAGCGGAAAAGACTTCATCCAGTGCAGGAACAGATAGCCGCCGGAGCCAGGTTGCAAGGAGTAAAAGTTCGACGGCGAACCGATAATCAGTTCCTGTCCCCCGTGTTGGAAGCGCAGCCGTTCGATACCAAGCGTTCCATCGATGCGGCCATCCTCTCGCGTGAAGAGATAAAGCCGGGAGCCCTCCCAGGTCGTGTAGAAGTGATCCACGAAGGGGCGGTGCGCGAAGGCTACCGTGGCCCCGAGGCGCTCGGCCACCGGCCGTAGGCGATCGTAATCTTCCCGATGATACTCGGTTAGGTTCATGGTGGTAAAGCGAATGCTCTGGTCCAGGCGGAATATAGCCCGCTCAGCGTGTTCGCTGCCAGTAAGAGCATTTCGAGTCCACCCGGACGATGGGCTCCTCAATGCCGCGCTCGCGGCGGAAGTCATTTACTGCCTTGCGGCAGTAAGTCCAGGTATCCTCGCCATAGTCGTCGATGATGGCGTAGCCGCCGATCGAGAGGCGATCATAGAGGCTGGTCAGGGCATCCATGGTTGAGTCGTAGTAATCGCCGTCGAGACGCATAACCGCCAGGGCGCGAATGGGGGCCGAAGGCAGCGTGTCGCGGAACCATCCCTTGAGGAATTGAACCTGGGCGTCAAGCATGCCGTAGGCTTGGAAATTCCGTCGTACCTCGTCCAGAGAGACGGCGAAATGATTGTAGGCCTTCTGCATGACGGCGCCGTGGTGGGCCTTCGCCTCAATGGGAAACTTCTCGGGGTCCGGCTCCGGCAGACCTTCAAAGGAATCGGCGACCCAGACTGTCCGGTCGTCCACGTCGTAGGCCTTGAGTACCGCGCGCATGAAGATCGTTGCCCCGCCGCGCCACACGCCGGTTTCGATCAAGTCACCCTTGATGCCTCGCTCCAACACATCGACAATACAAGACTGTAAGTTGTCGAGCCGCGCTACCGGCAGCATCGAGACGGCCGCACCGTTGATGTAGTGCCGGATGAAGCCTTGGACGAAGCGCCGTTCGTCCTTCTGATCCGTGTCCGGTTCCACCGCGAACAGCGTGTTGGTCAGCGACTTCTTCAACAATTCCAGATAAAGTTCGGTAGCTGGGGATCGAGGGAGTAGGCTGGCCGAAAGATGGCGTTGCGATCCCGCATTCGCATTCCCTGATTCCATCACGGACTCCTGTTGGATGCTCCTCGAAAAGGAATTGGAGTCGCCCTGGGTTCGAGCGCAACGACAAGGCGGCCAGTTTCCCGTACTCTGGGGTTAATTAAGACGCGGCGGAATAGCGCTTCAGGTAATCCAGGATCACGTCGAACGACACCAGATTCTCCAGATCTTGCGGCGGAATTTGGATGTTGTACTCTTCTTCGATCACGGTGACCAGATTGATGGCAGCCAGGGAGTCCCACGCGCCGACGGAGTTGGTGCTGGCGCAGCACGATCTCTTCCTCGCCCAGGTCGGCGAAGACGGCCGCAAAGCAACGAATCAGCCGTTGACGCACGTCATCCATCCGTCACCACCTGCACTTTGTGGTACAGCGCCGGGCAACGGGCGCGGAACTGCGACCGGGACAGCAGAACACCGGACTCTGGAGTCCGGCCCAGAAGCGTTGCCAGGAACTCCTGCGTCGGTCCGTTCCGCGGCGTCGCCTCGAACGCGAACTCGACCCACTCGACCCCAAATCGCTCGAACAGCGCCTCCAGGCAGCGGTACTCAATACGCCGGGAGAACGCTCGGCAACTCATCACCCAAGATTCGATCGCCAGCGTCGAACCGCGCCTTCTCCCGCTCAGGACGGCGATTTTGCCCAGCGGCCCGAACTTGTCCTTGTAGGAAGCCACCAACAGGACCGTATCCGCCGCCTTTAGGTAGTTCAACCACGACCCTTCCGTGTACCGCCGGCCGTTCAGATTGAACTGGTTGGTCTTGTTCAGCAGCTCTAAGGCCCGTGGGTCGATAGGCTCCTTGGCGAAGGCCAAGTTCAACTCGGCTTGGGCGTCTTGAAGAAAGGAATCGGCGACGACACCGTCGGTCTCTCGGAATTCCTGGGTTCGCCGCAGACTATCGCGGCGCAGAGCGTCCTCTGGACGGATCGCGTCCTTGCCGAACAGGTCGCGCAGCCGCTCCAGCAACTTGTATACCTCCGCCTCGTCCTGGGGCATGAAGAGCAGACATTCCATCTCCGGAAAGGCTGCCTGAACCTCCGCCAACTCCATGGGGCTGTCATCCACGAAGACGACACTCTCGGCGCCGACGTTCCAGGTCCCGGAGGATACGCTTCACCGAAGAGGACTTGGTCTGCCAGTGGATCTCCAACGGAAAGAAACGGTCGCGCGGCAGCACTAAGTCGGGACGGGCCAGCGCCGCCTCGACCATGTCCGGGGCGTTCTTGCTAGCCGCGGCGAGCAGCACTCCCGTCTCGGCCAGGGCGGCGAGCAATTGCTGGTACAAGGCGTGGGCGTGGGCGCGGTGATCGAGATCCCAGGCGATGGCCTCAATGCCTACCTCTCCGACCACTCCCGACCAAAGGGTGCCGTCCAGGTCGGTGATGAGACCCTTACGGGGCTGAGGCGGCCGCAGCAGCAGGGCCAGCCATTCCGCAACGGCCGACGCATGGGCGAGACGGTAGGGGAACCCCGAAGCCAGTTCCGAGCGGACATCAAGCCGCTCCGCGGGAGGAGAGCGCAGGTCGAGGCGCTGGGGGTTGACAACCCGGATACGGGGGTGGCAACTCAGTCGAGCGGCCAGCGCGGCGGCGGCGGCACGCAACTCCAAGGCGAAACTCCCCCCGCGCCAGCCGGGCATGAAGTCTACCGGCGGTAGGGGCAGGGTGGGCAGACACACGGCAACAGGCAGCCGTTCCGCTGCCCGTGCGAGCGCTGCGGCGAAGCGCTCGCCGCGGTCGCGCGCCGTGGCCAAGATGTCGGCCAAGTCGCTGGGCCGCCACCCGCCCAGACCCCGAAGCCCCAGACGCGGGTCGAGATCCGACCATTCCACGACCACGGCAGCCGCCTCTACCTCAGCCTCGCCCGCGCGCTCCACGCTGCCGAGGCAGTCGCCGTACAGGCCCGTCTGCACGGCGACTGCCTGACGCGGACCCTGGAGCCGCAGGAACGCGCCCAAGTATGTCTGTAGATGCAGCGGGGTGAAGCCGCAGGCCAGGAACACCCGGAATGGCTCGCTGCCGGGAGGCGCGGATTCCTGAACGGTTCGCAGCGCATCGGCGAGTTTCATGACGGTCTCTCCCCGACGGCCATGACCTCAGCTTCGCGGGATCGGAACGCCTCGGCGTACTCCGCCAGCGTGGCGCCTTGGAAGCCCTTCCGGCGGGCAGTGGCGAACAACTCGTCCAGGTCGTCGTAGAGTCTCTCAATGTCCGCCTCGGTGCGGAATGTTGGATTGCCCCCCGGCATGAATTCGGACGAGTGAAGCATGAATTCGACGTAGTCGCGCCCCTCAATGCGGGCGCGGTCCAGGATACCGAGCATCTCCCTCCGGTTGCCGCCTCGAGGACGCAGCTGCTGGATCGGGGGATAGAGACGGTTCGCTAGCGAGCGGAACTGGCGCGGCCCCCGCGCCGCCAGCTGGTGCAGGGTTCGTCCGATACTCTGCCAGGGACGCAGCACAGTCAGCGGCACTTCCAGCAGCGGCGATGAGCCCGGCTGGCTGATATCGTCGACATCCAGGAAATAGGCCTGCTCCGGGAAGCCCGTATAGTCGGGTCCACCAAGGCCCGTGGGGGCGCCCTTGTGAAGGGCCCACGATTTGTGGGGCGTCACGGAGCAATCCACCCGGTACCCCTCCTCGATGAGGAGGCCGGCGTAGGTCTCGTTGAACCCCCAGCGCCCCGCCCGGTGGCTAAGCATTTTCTGGCCGAACGTGTCCTCAAGCAGGCCCGTCATCGCCCGGATCTTGTTGCGCATGGCTTGCAGGGGAAACTCTATCAGATAGGGTAGGTGAGTCGCGTCGTCATCGGTCAAGGGGACGAGCGGCGGTGTGTCCCAGGCGTGCAAGTGCATGCCGATCTCGCCCGTCTGCCGCTGTAGGATGTTCCGACCGAACTCCTGGAACACCGCACATCGGGCCATCCGGTAATCCGTCAGATAGGTGGGCTTGAGGCCGTAGGCCTCACTCAGAGTCTGGAAGCGAGGGAGAAACCGAGCGTTTCGGGTCGTCACGGTGCGCGGCGCGGACCATAAGTCGTCGCCCTCGGTGTCGATGGTGATGAGAAAGCGGGGTGGAGAGACGGCGCCGGTCTGGGATGCCATGGCAATGCTACTCCTGCTCTTCCGTTAATCCCATTTCCCGTACTCCGACTCATGGGTAGCGTCCGGGGGCGCGGATTAGATAAATTGTATCATGGGAAAATAAAGAAGGAAGAGAAGCGGGCCGAAAAGTCTTTGCCCCTCGAACGCTGCCTGCTATCCTCAGCACAGCAGAGCGAGGGACGACAGCTATGAAACGACTACGTTCGGCGGCGATTGTGTTGGCCGGCTTGCTGCCCGCCGGCTGTCTGTCAAACGAGGCCGCGCCGCCGCCGCGGCCGGTGATCGGCCTCTCGGTGCTGACGCTCACCAATCCCTTTTTCCAAACCATCGCCGACAATCTGAGCCACGAGGCGACCAAGTACGGCTACGATGTTGTCGTCGTCAGCGGCGAGTTCGACGCGGCGCGGCAACAGAATCAGGTCAAGGATTTCATCGTGCAAAAAGCCGCCGCCATCGTCCTGTGTCCCTGCGATTCCAAGTCGATCGGCCCGGCCATTCAGGAGGCCAACGAAGCGGGCGTCGCCGTGTTCACCTGCGACATTGCTTGCCTGGCGCCGGGTGTGCCGGTGGTGTCGCACATCGCCTCGGACAACTACGAGGGCGGCCGGCAAGCGGCGCAAGCGCTGCTCGAAGCGCTCGGCGACGCCGGCGGCAAAATCGCCATTCTCGATTACCGAGCGGCCGAATCGTGCCAGCTGCGCGTCGCCGGTTTCAAGGAAGTGATCGACGCCCACAATCGCGGCGGTGGCGGTCGCGTGGACATCGTCGCCGAACTGCCCTGCGGCGGCGTCAAGGATCAAGGCTACCGAGCGGCCGAGGATCTGGTGCAGGCTTACCCCGACTTGGCCGGCCTTTTCGCCATCAACGATCCCTCGGCGCTGGGCGCCCGCGCCGCCCTGGAGAAGGCCGATAAGGACGATCAAGTTCGCCTCGTCGGCTTCGATGGCCAACCGGAGGGCAAACAGGCCATCAAGGAAGGCAAGATTTTCGCCGATCCGGTGCAGCATCCCGAACGGATCGGCCGCGAGACCGCCCGCGTCATTGTCCGCTATTTCGAGGGCGAATACGTGCCGCCGCAAATCCTCATCCCGACCGGCCTGTACCGCCAAGCCGACGCCGAATAAAAGAAGAACTAACCACAGAGGCACAGAGACACAGAGAAAAAGCAAAAAAGGAAACTATGGAAAGGCTTATTGTATTCTTTCATTTTTCTTCTTTCTCTGTGTCTCTGTGCCTCTGTGGTTAGTTCTTCTTTTCGTGGTAGATAGAAGCGATGGATAGTCCTTCTCCGCTGTTATCGATGCGCGGCATCGTCAAATCGTTTCCCGGCGTGCGGGCGCTGCGCGGCGTCGATGTCGATTTACACGGCGGCGAAGTGCTGGCCTTAGTGGGCGAAAATGGCGCCGGCAAAAGCACGCTCATCAAAGTGCTGGCCGGAGCGCATCCGCCGGACGCCGGCGCCATCCACGTCAACGGCCAAGCCGTGCGCTTCGCCAATCCCCTTGAGGCACGACAGGCCGGCATCGCCGTCATCTATCAGGAGTTCAATCTCGTTCCGTCGCTGACGGCGCGCGAGAACATTTTTCTCGGTCAAGAGCCGGCCCGCGCCGGTTTCGTCCGTCGCGGCGAAGAACGGCGCCGCGCCGCCGAGTTGTTCGCGCGCATCGGCGTCGCTATCCAGTCCGATACGCCCTGCCGCGAGCTGACCGTGGCGCAGCAGCAAGTCGTCGAGATCGCGCGACGCCTGGCGCTGGAGGCACGCATCGTCGTCATGGACGAGCCGAGCGCCACGCTGACGCCGCGCGAAGTCGAACGCCTATTCGGCATCATCCGCGATCTGCGCACAAGAGGCATCGGCATTATCTACATTAGCCACCGTCTGGAAGAAGTGTTCGCCATCGCCGATCGCGTTCAAGTGCTGCGCGACGGCGAAACCATCGACTGCCGGCCCATCGGCGAAGTAACGCGCGAGGATCTGATTCGTCTGATGGTCGGCCGGCGTCTGGAAGAGGAGTTTCCCAAACGACAATCCGCCATCGGTTCGCCGCGTCTTGTGGTGCGCGGCTTGTCGCGCGGCCGCAAAGTCCAAAACGTCTCCTTCGACATCCATCGCGGCGAAGTGGTCGGCCTAACGGGACTGGTCGGCGCGGGTCGGACGGAGACAGCGCGGCTGATTTTCGGCGCCGATCGCAAAGAATCCGGCACGATCGAGCTGGACGGCCAACAACTCGACATCCGTTCGCCGCGCGACGCCATCCGTGCCGGCATCGCTCTGTTGACCGAAGACCGCAAAGGGCAGGGATTGGTCTTAGCGCAATCGGTGCGCGAAAACTTCGCTCTGCCCAATTTGAGACGCTTTTCATCGCTTGGGTTTCTCCGCCGCCGTGCCGAGCGGCAGGCGTTGGCCAAACACATCGAAAGTTTGCGGATTCGCTTGGCCGATGCCGAGCAGCCGGTTCGCACTCTGTCGGGTGGCAATCAACAAAAGGTGGTGCTGGCCAAGTGGCTAGAGCGCGATTGCGAAGTGCTGCTGTTCGACGAACCGACGCGCGGCATCGATGTGGGTGCCAAGGTGGAGATTTATCGTCTCATCAACGATTTGGCCGCGGCCGGCAAGGCTATCCTGCTGATTAGCTCGGAGCTGCCGGAGGTACTGGGCATGAGCGATCGCATTCTCGTCATGCACGAAGGCCGGCTCACCGGCGAGATCACCGACGCTGGACGGGCGACCCAGGAACAAATCTTGCGATTGGCAGTGGGGTAGGTCAGGCTTTCTAGCCTGACGGTCAGGATGTCAGGCTAGAAAGCCTGACCTACAAAGGGGTGATTGGCAGTGGGGTAGGTCAGGCTTTCTAGCCTGACGGTCAGGATGTCAGGCTAGAAAGCCTGACCTACAAAGGGGTGATTGGCAGTGGGGTAGGTCAGGCTTTCTAGCCTGACGGTCAGGATGTCAGGCTAGAAAGCCTGACCTACAAAGGGGTGATTGGCAGTGGGGTAGGTCAGGCTTTCTAGCCTGACGGTCAGGATGTCAGGCTAGAAAGCCTGACCTACAAGGGGGTGATTGGCAGTGGGGTAGGTCAGGCTTTCTAGCCTGACGGTCAGGATGTCAGGCTAGAAAGCCTGACCTACAAGGGGGTGATGTCTCTCCATTTTCTCTCGTTTTTACTTGCTCCCCAGACGGTGGTGCGCTACAATCTGTTGCGGTGGCTGATCCGTATCGAACCCTCCCTGCGGGAGGTACATCAATGAGGTGATACGGATCAGGACCGAAAAGGGAACACAGGACCGGAAAAAGAGCATCGTGTATTTACCTTAAAACGATCTACGATGTCCCTTTTTTCCCTCGATGTCCCTTTTTCCCCTTCGGAAGAGGGCTGTTCGATGACCGGGAAGGAGATCCTGATTTTCGCTCAAGAGGTGGCATACGAACCGCCGCGTATCGCCGTTGCCCTCGTAATCATCACGATAGCGAGCATAGCCTTTTTTCTGACACGAGCCTGGCGACGTGGGGCGTCGGTTCCCAAGACGAAAGCTCCCATCCTCGTTCCCAATCCTCCAACTGAGATCGTCTCAGTCCAACCGAGTTGGACGGAAAAGTTTCTGATCCCGATCATTGTGTCAGTAATTTCCGGCCTACTCACCGCTGGCCTGCTAGCGTTGTTTGGGACCAAGAATTGAAGTTGGATGTTTTGACGAGGCAGAAAAGGGAAAGTTAAACGGCAAAGGGGACATCGTACATCTCTCCTAGAGCATTCTACGATGTCCTTTTTTTATTCATTTGACCCGACGGCTTCGGCGCGGGAGGATGGGAAACTGGAAGTTCGTTGCCTTCATAGGCAGGTGCGGGATTCCTATTCCGACGGAGCATGCACCGATGAATGCGGTGCCGATTTGCCGGATCATCACGGTCTATACATTTCGGGGTGATCGGACCACGGCATTCAGGCAACGCCTTTTCGGTGCGTTAGACGATCAGCGGAACCGTCGCGGTCCAGGTCCATCGCTAACCGATTGCCTACTCTTTGCTGGACACACCGGGTTATCGACCGATACAGACAGGGTGATCTACGGCTTCAACCCGCATGGAGGAACGGACCCAATCTGGCAAGTGATGCAGCAGCTGAGAAGCGGCGGTGCTTACCCTGGAGTCGTCCGCGATGACACGGCTGTATTCGCGGCCGCCCAACAGCAAGGTTTGACGGTCCTTAGATTCGATGTCGCTCTGTCTCCGTCGAGTTTTCAAATATTCCGGCGGAAGCTGGCTGCCGAGCGGAGGCACAGTAAATACTCTTACGGCTTCCCTGACGGGGACGGCGACTGCAACTGCACGACATGGATGGAACGTTTAGGGTTGCCGCTGCTTACCGGCCGAATGGATGAGTTTACTGCTGTCACCAGCGTTGCTGCGCAGGTGAGGCGCAGATTCGGACTGTGCGTGTGACGGGAGGGGAATATGAGACGATCTCGACAGCCGAAGATACCGCTGGAAACCCAACTCGGACTGTTGGCAATGCGGTTCCGCAGTACAAGAGACGAATCCGAGCGCGACAAAGTAGCGGCACAATACGCGCATGTGGTCGATAGATTGATTGCACGCAGGAAATGGAAAGAGATGCCCGCCTTTGAAGACATGCTGCCGGATGAATGGATGCCTAAAGCCTTCTTCAAATTCTGGTCGATTCCCGCACCTCATAATCCGAATGGCCAGTAGAGCCGGGCAACAGACTTCCAGCGCACCCGCCGCCGACGAGCGGCTCATATAGCCCCGTTGGAGGCATTGTTATGATCGGAACAAAAAAACTGAGTACGATTCACAAAGAGATAGAACAGGCGTTGGCTTCCACCGGCGCCGACCCGATTCAGCGTCTGGAGCGACTAATTGCCTCCGCCAAACGCAAAGGCGACCTTACCGAGGTGATGGAAGGCTTGAAGCGATTCCTCGAATCGCCCCGCCGCAAACGCCGTAAGCATCGTGACGCTCACCCGAGATGATGGCATGACCGAGCGCCGATTATCGCGACTTCCTTTCTGACTACGGCATGTCGCTGGTGCTGCTGCTGTTGTGCATCTACTACAGCGCCGTTACCTTCGCCCTCCAAGATCCCAGCGGCGCCTCCGGCGGCGAACTGCTGGCGCGCGAACTGGACTTCCGTAGCGAACCCCTGCGGCACATCCTGATCGTGATGCGCGGCACACGCGAGGACATCGCTTTTGCCGACGCCCTGCGGCGCGATCTCACCAAGCGAAGCATCGAGATCGTCGGCGACGTGCGCGGCAGTCCTGCCGACGCCCGCGCCGAATTGGAGCGCATCGCTGCCTCCGGCGGCAAACTCGATCTTATCCTCGCCACCCAATCCGCCGGCAGTTGGGCCGTGCTGCGCCACGCCTCCACACGCTTTCCGCAATTGGGCGACGTGCCGGTGTTGACGCCGCCGCGCTACTGGTGGCCCAATTTCCTCAAGGCCGATAATCTCCGCAACATCGCCGATCAAATCGTCATCATCGCCATCCTCGCCGTCGGCATGACGTTCGTCGTCATCACCGGCGGCATCGATCTTTCCGTGGGTAGTCTCCTTGCCCTGTCGGCCGTGACGGCGACATTATTGATCCGCGATGTCGCCGGAGCCGAAGTCGGCAACGGCGAGCGGCATGGTTTGCTGTTGCTTGGCGGCGGCGGCCTTGTGCGGTCTGTGCGGCTTGTTCTCCGGGGCGATGGTGACGTTCTTTCAAGTGCCGGCGTTCATCGTCACCTTGGCGATGATGTTGGTGGCGCGCGGCTTGGCTTCGGAAGTGTCGCGCGGCGCATCGATTTATCAAGTCCCGGCGTCATTCCTCTGGCTGGGCGGCGGCGCCGATCTGCTCGGCATTCCCAACGGCGTGCTGTTGATGATCGTGCTGTACGTCGCCGCCGACGTGGTGATGACGCGCATGACGATGGGGCGCTACATCTACGCTCTGGGCGGCAACGCCGAGGCGGCGCGGCTGTCCGGTGTGCCAGTGCGGCGCGTGCTGCTGTTGGTCTACACGCTGTCCGGCATCTTGGCCGGCGTCGGCGGCATTGTCATGGCCTCGCGGCTGCGCAGCGGTGCGCCGACCTATGGGCTGATGTACGAACTGTACGCCATTGCCGCTGTGGTCGTCGGCGGCGCCAGTCTGTCCGGCGGCGAAGGCAAAATGTTCGGCACGCTCATCGGCGCCTTCATCATCGCCGTCATCAAGAATGGCATGAATCTCACCGGCGTCACACCGTTCCGTCAGGATGTGGTGTTCGGCGGCGTCATTCTCGGCGCCGTGCTGCTGGATCGGCTCAAGAAATATGGCGGCGCGAGCTGGCGAGCGGGGTCGCGTCAGCGCCCCGAGTCAAGCAAGCCCTCGGGCGCTGACGCGACCCCGCTCGCCAAATTCGTCTTGACACGCCGAGAACACTTGCTATGTTCGCCCCGCTCCAATTCTCTTTTTTCGCCTGTCGGAACGAGATCATCTCAGAAAGGGGTGAGACTATGCGCAAGTACATGTGGTTGGCGGGGCTGGCGCTGGGGCTGGGGTTGGCGGGATCGGCGCAGGGCAGACCATTAAGATCATGCCGCAGATCACCAACAACTCGCCGATGGATTACCGCGGCGTCAACACGCCCATCGGCGGCGTCACCTATCGTCCCAACACCACCGGAACGGCGTTCCCCTACACATTGGGTTCCATGTTTTATTCGCCGGGACGGCTCAACACCTTCAGCAACACTATCACCAGCGGCCACAGCACCTACCCGACGCCGGTGCAGATGCAGGCCGCCGCGCCCGCCTACTTCACGCCGTTCCAGATGTATCGCGCGGGATTCATTCATCCCTGAATGCGACTGCATCGACAATGTCTCGTTTAGCCGCGACCCGCAGGGGAGCGCTATCACGCTCCCCTGCGGGTCGCGGCTAAACGGTCAAACCAATCCGCATCAAATCCGCTTTGCAGCCGCCATCCAGCCGTTACAATGGACATACTCTCATTTTCCTCATCCGGAGGTTTACGCTATGTCCACAAATCGCAACGGCACACGGCTGCCCGCCGCCGTGATGGCGAGCGCACTGCTTGTCGTCGGTGCCTGCCACTGGTCCGCCACGCCCCCTCAGCCCGCCGCCAACGTCGAGGAGTCGGGGGGACCGAAGCTGTTCCGCGACGCCACCGCCGAGTCCGGCGTCCAGTTCACCTATCGCAACGGCGAAGAAGCCGATCACTACGCCATCCTCGAATCGCTGGGCGGAGGATTGGCCGTCCTCGATTTCGACGGCGATGGCTTGCTCGATCTCTTCCTGCCCGGCGGCGGCCATTACGAAGGACCGGACAAACATCAGATCAACGGCAATCCCTGCCGCCTCTATCGCAACCTCGGCAACTTTCGCTTCGAGGATGTCACCGCGCAATGGGGGCTGGACAAGATCGACTTTTATACGCATGGGGCGGCGGTGGCGGACT
The DNA here is from genome assembly GCA_963835245.1 of uncultured Planctomycetota bacterium. Classification (GTDB taxonomy): domain Bacteria; phylum Planctomycetota; class Planctomycetia; order Gemmatales; family Gemmataceae; genus JAJPHU01. The sequence goes on along the minus strand of CAWIEZ010000004.1, from coordinate 87,125 downwards.
ACGACAACGATGGTTGGCCCGATCTGCTCGTGACCGGCTGGCATCGCCTGGCTCTGTTCCATAACGAGTCGGCCAAGGGCGGTAAATTCGTGGACGTGAGCAAGAAGGCGGGCATGCCCGACGGCTTATGGACCACCAGCGCCGCCTGGGGCGATCTCGATGGCGACGGCTATGCCGATCTCTATGTCTGTCAATACGTCGATTGGTCGTTCGAGCATAACCACCCCATCGATTGCACCTACGACGGTAAGACGCGCGATGTGTGTCCGCCCAAGAATTTCACGGGCTTGGAACACAAGCTGTTTCGCAATCTCGGCAATGGCAAATTCCAGGACATAAGCAAGGAATCGGGTCTGCGTGTGCCGCGCAGCGACGCCGAACTGGAGCAATTGACCTGGCTCACCCCGCGGTGCGCGAACGGCTCCAGCGCGACGTGCGCCAAAGCGATACCAAGTTGGGCAAGGGTCTGGGCGTACTCATGGTCGATGTCAACGGCGACGGCAAGCCGGACATCTACGTCGCCAACGACACCGTCGATAATTTTCTTTACGTCAATCGTTCGACCAAGCCCGGCGAATTTCGTTTCGAGGAAGTGGGCATGATCAGCGGCACGGCGCGCGATGGTCAGGCCGTACCCAACGGCAGCATGGGTCTGGGCGCCAGCGATTTCAACGGCAGCGGCAAACCGTCGATCTGGGTGGCCAACTACGAGAACGAACTGCACGCCCTGTATCGCAACGACTGCACGCCGAACCCCGCGGATCGCTGCAAGGATCGTATCGTCTTCACCTTCTATACGCCGGCCGCGGGCCTGGCGGTGTTCGGCCGGCAGACGGTCGGTTGGGGCACCGGCTTTATCGACATCGACCATCGCGGATGGGAGGATATTTTCCTGATTACCGGCCACGCCACGCGCGTGCCCAAGACGACGCCGCGCGCGCAATATCCCATCTTGGCCCGCAACGAAGGCGGCAAGTTCAAGGACATCACTAAGCAGGGCGGCTCCTATTTCGGTTCAAAGCACGTCGGCCGCGGCGCCGTGCAGGCCGACTTCGACAACGATGGCCGCGTGGACATCGCCGTCATCCACACCAACGAGCCGGTGGCGATCCTGCGCAACGAAGCCGACACCCAGGGCCGTCACTGGTTGGGTGTCGAGCTAATCGGCAAAGATCATCGCGACGTGGTGGGCGCCAAAATTGTCTTAGAGTCCGGCGGCCGCAAGCAGACGCGCTTCGCTCAGGGCGGCGGCAGCTACGCCTCGTCGTCGGATCGCCGCCACGTCTTCGGTCTGGGCACGACGGATCGCATCGACAAGCTGACGGTGACATGGGCCAACGGCAAGGAACAGTCGTTCGCCGGCCTGAACGTCGATCGCTACTATCGCCTGAGTGAAGGCGGCGACAAAGCCGAACCGCTGTACGAAAAGAAGAAGAACTAACCACAGAGTCACAGAGAACACAGAGAAAAACACAGAAGAATAAAAAATGGAAGAACGAGATCCGTTGACACAGGCAGTAATTGGGGCAGCCATCGAGGTCCATCGAGAGATGGGGCCGGGATTGCTAGAGTCGGTGTATCAGGCATGCCTGGAACACGAACTCCGCCTCCGCGAGATCCCTTTTGAGAGGCAAGTTCGACTGCCGATCCTCTACAAGGGAGCGGTCGTGGCCGATGATCTGGTCATGGATGTCTATTTTCCTGGCCGGCTCGTTGTCGAGTTAAAAGCCGTGGATAAGCTCGATTCCATCCACGAAGCGCAGCTTATCACTTATCTAAGGTTGAGCAAAACGCATGTCGGCCTGCTCATCAACTTTAACGTCCGTTTCCTCAAGGACGGCCTGAAACGCATGGTTCTCTAATTCTGTTTTTTCTTTTTCTTCTTTCTCTGTGTTCTCTGTGACTCTGTGGTTAGTTCTTCTTCGCCATCAGCCAAGCGGTCGGGGCCATCACCAGCGCCATGCCGGCCAGCGTCAGCGCGTTGAAATGACGATGCCACAGCAGCATGTCCAGCAGCATGGCGAAGACAACCTGCGTCAGGTTGACCACGGAAATCTTGGTCGGCGGGCCGGCGGCGAACGCCTTGGTCAAAAACAATTGCCCGATTGTCGCCGTCGTTCCCACGGCCAAAAGCAACAACAAGGTTTCGCTCCGCGGCATGCTCGGCGGTGGAGCGGGGGGCCGGCCCAACAACAGCGATGCCAACGAAAACAACAGAGCCACGCCGGAGAAATGGGCGACAATCGCCCACGGATGGATGCTGCGCAGCCGATGCAGACCGAGCATGGCGGCGGCCGTCGAGAAGCCGGCGATCAACGTGCTGAGGATCGCCAGCCCATGCGAAAACGCCGCCGTCTCGCCGCTGTCCGCCGGCGTGGACAATTCCATGAGCGCGACGCCGGCGACGCTGCCGGCGACCGACAGCCATACTTGCCGGCTGGGCCGTTCGCCATACAGCGGCCAAGACAGCAGCGCCACCCAAATGGGAAAGGCACTGGTCAGCGTGAAGACGTGCGACGGCGGCAAGACCGTCAGGGCGAAGAAGGTGCAGACGAGGCTAATACTGCCGGCGATGCTGCGCACCCAGAGAATGGGCGGCGTGAACAACACCAGCCGGGCGCCGCCGAGTACCGCCAACGAAGCGCCCAGGATCAACGGCAGCGAGCTCGCGCCACGGCGATGACTTGCCAATCGCAGCTGAAGCGCAGCGCATGCGCGGCCGCCGCCATCCAGGCGAAAAAGAAACTGCCCACAAGCATCCACACGTAAGGTTGCAACGATTCCTTGAACACGAATGGTCGCGGCGCTTCGCTTTGGGATGAATAGTTGGCGGCTTGGGGCGAGAATGTTTTTTTATGCAGGAACGTATGCTGGACCAGTGCGCCGCCGCAGGCGATTCCTACCCGCCACGGTTGCCGGCCATAGAGTAACAGAGCAACCCGCGGGAACGACGGCGCGCAATGAGACACCAGGGAGTTTTCGGATGACAGCGAACGGAAAGACATTGGAGGCGCAGGGAGGGCGATTTGTCGGCAAGGCGGCTTTGATCACGGGTACGAGCGATCACGGCATCGGCGGAGCCATCGCGCGCCGCTTGGCCAACGAGGGAGCGGCGGTGGTGCTGGCCTCGCGGACGGAGCCGACGCGCTTGCTGGAGCAATTGGCGCAACGAAAGCGAACTTTTCACTTTCTCAGTTGCGACGTGACCCGCGAGGAGGAGGTGCGCGCCGCCGTCGCCGCTTGCCGCGACCGCTTCGGCGCCCTCGACCTTCTCGTCAACAACGCCGGCGTCGAACACATCCAACTCCTGGAACAGTGCGATGACGCCATCGTGTCGGAGATGTTGCAGACGAACTTGATGGGATCGATCCGCATGGCCCGCGCCGTGCTGCGGCATCTGCCGTCGCCGGGCGGCGTGATTGTGAATGTGTCATCGGTGCTGAGCTTGGCGGGCTGCGCCGGTTTCTCGGTTTACAGCGCCTCGAAGGCGGGTCTGAACGGCTTCACGCAATCGCTGGCCTGGGAACTGGCGCCGCGCGGCATCCGTGTTGTGGGTGTGGCGCCCGGCGTGGTGCTGACGAGCATGGCCGCCAAGTACCGCGATCATCTGACGCCGGAGACGGCCCATCAGCTGCGCTCGTGTCATCCGCTGGATGTCGGACTGACCAGCGACGTGGCGGCGGCGGTGGCGTTTTTGGCCTCTGATGAAGCGCGGTGGATCACCGGCATAACGCTGCCTTTGGGTTGGACGCCGGGTTTGTCTCTGCCGGTGGAGGAATATCTGGCGATGGAGCCACGACCCGGCGAACCGGCAGCGTTAGCTGCCGGGTTGCAAGCACCCGGCAGCTAACGCTGCCGGTTCGCCGGGCGCGGAAAGAAACGCCAGCGCGTGCGCGGCGCATTGCTCCGTCGCCTCGAACGGGGCCATGTGCCCGCATTGATGAATCATCTCCAACCGTGCGCCGGCGATGTGCCGAGCGTAAAATTCGCCGTGCGCCGGCGGAATCAGCCGATCGTCGTCGCCCCAGATCACCAGCGTCGGACAAGCGATACGGTGAAGGTGTTGAGGCAATTTCGGATCGTGTAAGTAGGGATTCCAAGCGACGCGGGCCGTGGCTTCGCGGTGCGCAGCCACAACAAGAGACGCGGATCGCTGCGCGACGTGGGAAAAATTTCCCCCGCCGACGGATGATCGGGATTGTGAAAAATCAGCCGCCGCAGACGGTCGAGATCGTCGTGAAACAGTTCCGCGACCGGCGCCTCATCGAGATGCAGCCCGGCGGCGCCGATCAGCACCAGACGCTGAACCCGCGCCGGCCGCACTATCGCCATCTCGACGGCCAACCACGCTCCCAATGAAAAACCGACCACCGGCACATTCTCCAGCCCCACCGCGTCCAGCAAATCCACGCAATGCCAAGCCATGTCGTGGATGTCGTCGATCTCCTCCAGTCCTTCCGAAAGCGCGAACCCCGGATGCGCCGGCGCATACACCTTGAATTGCTGGGCTAATGCGTCGTGCCAGCGCGTCCATTCGGTTTCGCCCGCCGCGCTGTGCAGATACAACAGCGGCGGACCTTGGCCTCCCGTCATCAACTGCGTCCGGCGGCCGCGCACGTCCACGAAGGTCGTTTGGTTGGCGACGCTCATCGTTGTCCCTCCGGCAAAAATTGAATCACGAAAACACGAAAGTACGAAAACACGAAAAAAGTATGAGCGAACCGAATAACTTGTTTCTCCGTGCTTTCCTGCTTTCGTGTTTTCGTACTTTCGTGTTTTCGTGATTCAATTCCTTGCGGTGTTCAACTCGCGGCGCAGATGCGGCATCACTTCCTCGGCGAACATCCGCATGTTCTTCCGCGTCAGTTCGCCCGGCAGCGTGCCGAGCTGGAACAAACCGAGCAAATTGCCCACGCCCAGCCGGCGGATGTTCTCGGCAAGCCGCTGACGCACCGTCGCCGCACTGCCGACGATGGCGTAGACGCCCTCCTCAATCTGCTGCCGCGTCTGCACGTTGCCCAGAAATTTGCTCAGCGCCCGTGAATGCGCGCCAGCGAACGCACACTGGTATAGCCGGGCGGAAAAATCGTCAGCCCCTTGAGCAGATTGCGGCGGAAATACGTCAAGTGCGGCTCGAACTCGCGCCACGCTTGTTCGTCGCTCTCGGCCACGTAGATCGGCAGCAGCCAGCCGAGTTGTCCCGGTGAGCCGGTGTAGCCGTTCTTCTGGCACGCCTCGCGGAAACTATCGAAGTTGCGCTCGAAAAATTCGATGTGGAAATAGGGAATGCCCATGTAAGCGTAGCGGCGCTCGGCCACGAAATCGATGGTTTCCTTGCTGCCGGCGCCGGAATCCAAATCGGCGGATGCGGCTGCTGAATCGGTCGCGGCCACGGATTGACGTACTTCAAACGCCAGTGTTTGCCGTGATGGGCGAACGGTCCCGGTTCGCGCCAGGCGCGTAGCACCAGATCGAGCGCTTCGGCGAACATACTGCGGGCGAAGGTCGGATTGATGGTGAAGCTGTAGTATTCGGGTCCGCCGCCGACCACCATGCCGGCGATCAAGCGTCCGCCGCTAATCACGTCGAGCATGGCAAATTCCTCGGCCATGCGCGTCGGCGGATTGTACAGCGGCAGCGCATTGCCGACGACGGCGATCTTGACGTGTTTCGTTTGCCGGGCCAGGATGGCGCCCATCAGATTCGGCGACGGCATCAGTCCGTAGGCGTTTTGATGGTGTTCGTTGATGCACACGCCGTCGAAACCCAATTCTTCGGCCAGGATCAATTCGTCGAGATAGCGGTTGTAGAGTTGATGGCCGTGGGCGGGATCGAAGAGCGAGTTGGGCAGCCACGTCCAGGCCGATTCGTAACGGCTATCGAAATCCTCCGGCAAGCGATCCCAGGGCATCAGGTGAAAGCAAAAGAATTGCATGGTGCGCTGAGAGCCTCCGAGGGATGCGTGGACTCTGACGTTCTATTGTGCTTTTCCCAGCGCCGGCGGCAAGTATTCTCGTTGCCAGGTAGTTTCTCAGTTTGCTCCTTTGGTGGGGCAGACATTCCTGTCTGCCCGGCAGACAAGAATGTCTGCCCCACCTAACGGAGACAATACCCGTTGTCACGCGGAGCGTGGGAACGAGAACGATCCACCGTGACCCGTCATCCGTAATACTCCTACAGGGCGATACTCACGACAAGGATAGCATCCGATGGCTCCGCACGATCTTCGCTATGCCGCCGCCGCTTGTCAAACCGACCTGCCCAATCCTGCGCGATCGCCGCGGCATCGCCTCGGCCGTCAATCACATGCTGGCCGTCATCGATCGCGCCGTCCTCGGCTACGCTCCCTTCATGTCGGTGCGTCTAATCGTCTTCCCGGAGTTCGCCCACGCCGCGCCGATCTATCCCACCGTCGAGGAGCTGCACGACAAGCTCGCCGTACCCATTCCGAACGAACACACCGAGCGCTACCAGCGCAAGGCGCGCGAACACGGCATCTTCATCCAAACCGGCAGCTTTCTCGAACGCGACGACAAATATCCCGGCCACGTCTTCAACACGACTTGCCTGATCGGGCCGGACGGTCTGCTGACGCGCTATCGCAAAGTGCATCCGTGGATTCCCTGGGAGGTCCACACCAGTCCGCACGATCTGCCGAACTATGACGAGCCGTTATTTCCCGTGGCCGACACCGAGATTGGCCGGCTCGGCGCGGCGACGTGTTACGATTGGCTGTTTCCGGAGGCGATCCGCCAACTCGCCCTGGCCGGCGCGGAAGTGCTGATTCGCGTGTCGGCGTACATGGACCCGTGGGGAGCGACGCCGCCGATGGACTGGTGGACGCTCATCAATCGCTGTCGCGCCTTGGAGAATCTCGCTTACGTCGTGGCCAGCAACCAAGGCGCGAGCGCCGAGCATTATCCGCCGTTCAGCTGGCCCGGCGGCAGTATGATCGTCGATTACGACGGCCGTATTCTCAGCCAAGCCGACCCCGGCCCCGGCGAGAAAATCGTCGTCGGTCCCATTGACCTCCCCGCTCTGCGAGCCGAGCGCGAACGGCGAATCGGTCATCATATGTTGGCGCATTTGCGCATGGAAGCGTATCGAGGTTACAATCGAGTGGTGTATCCGGGCGGACTGATCGAAGAGCGTCCGCCGACGCGGGAAGGCAATGAGCAAGCCATCGCCGCCGCCAAAGAATTGTTTAGCCGCGACCCGAAGGGGAGCGCGGGCGGCTCGCACCCGGCAGCGAACGCAGCCGGTTCACCGGCGAACCGGCTGCGTTAGCTGCCGGGTGGTATAGGCATCATCCACGAGGAGCAAATCATGAGCGGCGAAAACCTTTCTCCACGGCTCGCTGGTAGGCGGCGCTGGGGCGTGTGGATGGGCGCCATCGTGGTGCTGTTGGCCGTGGCCGGCGGCGCCTTGTATTCGTGGCGGCCGCTGTCGCGACCGGTGGACTGGGAGGCCGTCTACAGCCAAAACAATCGCGCCATCGCCGTCATGGATGCCTTCCACTACAAGGAGGCAATCCCGGAGTTCGAGAAGGTCGTGCAGTTGGCGCCCGATTGGCTGCCGGGACGCATCAATCTCGGCATCGCCCTGCTCAACGCCGGCAACGGCGACGATGCTTCTAATTTGCAGCGCAGCCGAACGGTCTTCGAGGACGTGCTGCGCCGCGAGGCCGACAATCCCTATGCCCATTTTTGTCTCGGCATGCTCCTCAATATCAGAAGGACGGCGCGGAAGCGATACCAGCATTTCGAGGCGGTGCTGAAAAAGGATGCCGGCGACGCCTATTCCTGGTATTGGCTCGGCTCGCTGAAAGCGGATGAAAGTGAGGAGCGGCGGCGTTGTTTCGAGGAAGCCTTGAAATTGCAACAAGCATTTGAGCGGCGCGTTGTACGGTTTGGCTATGGATCTACGCCGCGGCGACGACGCCCGCGCCGAAAAATTGCTGGAGCAATACGAAACACTGCGGCGAAGCGATTGGCACAATGTCACGGGAATAAAGTACAGCCAAATGGGGCCTTACGCGGAAGTCATCGGCCGCGGCAGCGATCGCCCACCGCCGCCGCCGACAGGACCGCTGGCTCTGTTTGAGCGCCGCGAGGGGCTGAAGGTTCAGTTCGCGGCCGGCGCGCGTTGGGCCAAAGCGGCGGACTTCGGCTCGGATACCGTCGCCGAGCTGCGCCGCCTGGTACTCGCGCGCTTCGGTGCGACCCTGGTCGTGCTCGATTACAACGGCGACGGCAAACCCGATTTGTTTCTCGCGGGCGCCGTGGTCGAGAAAGGGCAAGTGCGCGACCTGCTGTTGCGCAACGACGGCTTCGGCCACTTTACCGATGTGACGAAAGAGGCGGGCCTGGCCGAGCCGCGGCCCACGCTCGGCTGCGTCGTCGCCGACGTAGACAACGATGGAAAGCCCGATTTGCTGCTGACCGGCGCCGGCGTCCAGAAACTCTTTCGCAACACCGGCAAGGGGACATTCGAGGATGTCAGCGCCCAGGCGGCGCTCGACAAACTCACCTCCGTCTGTCTCGGCGCCGCCGCCGTCGATCTCGACCAGGACAGCGATCTGGATTTACTGCTCGGCGAGTTCGCCCGCGACGCCGCGGACGCGGTCAAACTCCTCAAAGGTAAAAAAGTCGAGTCATCGGGAAGATTGTTGGTTTACCTCCACGTCGGGGAGGCGGCGGAGACGCAAGACCCGAGAATCCCAACGTCGCCGCTGGACTGCAAGTTTCGCCAAGCGTCGCTGTCCGCGCTGCAAGGTCCGGCCGCGCGGGTCGTCGGCGTGGCGGCCAGCGACATGGACGGCGATCGCGATCTCGACTTCCTTGTCCTAGCGAATGAGGCCGCGCCGGCAGTGGTCACGAACGATCGGCTGCTGAAATTCCGTCGCGCCGAACTGCCGGCTACGCTGCTGGCGCCGGCGAAGTGGAACGGCGCTCTGGTTCTCGACCTCGATCACGATGGCCGTTCCGATCTGGTGCTGCTGTCCGCCGACGACAGGCCGCGCGTGCTGCTCAACCGCGCTCGCTCCAGCGAATCGCCGCCGGCCAACTGGTTCGAGGCCGCCGAGACGAACAGTCCTCGGCTACGTCAAGCGCTGGCCGTCGATCTGAACCTGGATAGCTGGACCGACGTGGTCGGCCTCAGCAGCGACGGTATTCCGGTCCTGCTGCACAACGAGGGCGGCAAGCTGGTGCTGCGCGCCGGAGGCGCTGGGCCGCGATGCCGATTGGCCGCGCGACATCGCTGGCCGCTGGCCGTCTGCCCCCTCCGAGGCGACGGCCCTCCCGATTTGTTGGTGTGGTCGCGAGGAAAAAGGGTTGCAACTCCACGACAACCGCGGCAACGGCGGCAACGGCGTACAGATCGAGCTCGTCCGGCCGCAACAGCATCGATGGCCAAAATCGATTGCGCTGCAATGCCGATGGCATCGGCGTCTGGGCCGTCGCTCTAGTCCGGCGGTCTGTGGGCCGGCCAAGAGAATACGACACTGTGCGCCGGACTAGGGCAATCGCGCCAGCCGCTGCTTTTCGGCATCGCTACGCAACCGCGCATTGAAGTGCTGCGGATGCGCTGGCCCGACGGCACTTTGCAAGCCGAGCCGGACATCAACGATCCCGGCTCGCCGCACGACCTCCGCGCCGGCAAGCTGCATTCGATCTTGCAACGCAATCGCCTGCCCGGCTCCTGTCCCATCCTGTTCGCCTGGGACGGCCGGCGTTTCGTCTTCGTCAACGATTTCCTCGGCGCCGGCTCCATCGGCGAAACCGGACCCGATGGCACCTGCCGCCCGCCGCGCCCGGAAGAATCGGTCGCCATCGAATCCGAGCAATTGGTGCTACGCGATGGGCAATACGTCCTCAAAATCGCCGAGCCGATGGACGAGACAACCTATCTCGATCAGCTTCAATTGGTTGTCGTCGATTCTCCCGCCGGGCGTGCGCGTCTATCCGGAGGAGCGCTTCGTAACGTCGGGACAGCCGCCGAGCCAACAACTCGTCGCCTTCGGCAAGGAGATTTTCCCCGTGACGGCCCGCGATCATCGCGGCCGCGACGTGACAGAGACGCTGCGCCGCTGGGATCGCCTCGCCGTGGACGATTTCGCCAAACGTGCCTGGATTGGCTTCGCCGAGGATCACGCCATCGAACTGGACTTCGGCGATCGCTTGGCGTCGTTCGGACCGAAGGATCGGCTGTATTTGTGTCTGGCCGGCTGGACCGAATATCCGTTCCCGGAATCGAGCTGGGCGGCGCATCAGGCCGGCGTCCACGAACAATGGCCGATCCTGGAGCGCCAGGACGAAGTCGGGACAATGGCGTTCGCTGGGCGAGTCCGGCTTCCCGGCGGGCATGCCGCGGATGATGCTCGTCGATGTCACCGGCAAGCTGACCGGCCCGCGCTGCCGGCTACGTCTGCGGACCAACATGCACATTTGCTGGGACCAAGCGTTCGTGGCGGCGGACATTCGCGGCTCCGATCCGCGGACGACCTGCCTCGAAGTCCACGAGCGCGACGCTCGCTCCGGGCCACATTCCCGCCGAGTATTCGCCGGACGGCCGCATGCCGAAGCTGTACGACTACCATCGCGCCGACGATGTGCCGCTCGTGCGGCAATCGGGCGGATGACGCGCTTCGGCGACGTGACGGAATTGCTGCATCAGCGCGACGATCGCTTCGTCATCTTCGGTCCCGGCGACGATCTGACGGTGCGTTTCGACGCCGCATCGCTGCCGCCGCTGCCGCCGGGTTGGCAACGCAGCTTCGTCCTGCGCACCGCCGGTTACTGCAAGGACACCGCGCTGTCCACGGCGCACGGCGCGACCGTTGAACCGCTGCCGTTCGCGGCCATGCGCAATTATCCGTATGATCGCGGAGCAACAATATCCAAATGATGCGATGCACCGGGAGTATCGGCGGCGCTATCTCGACTCGCGAAGTGCAAGCGAATCCGTGGCCGCGGAGGAATTAGCCCGCCCGGTGGGTCTCGCTGCGCTCGACCCACCCTACAAACTATTTGACGCCGGCCGAGGGGGATGGTTGAATGGAGAGCCGTGGCGAGTCCATGCGTTTTCCCAACCCCGCGACGACCATGAGCGAAATCAGCCGCGAACAATTGCACGCCTACCTCGATGACGCCCTCAACGACGCCGAAATGGCCAAGATCGAGCAAGCCCTGCGCCATTCCGAGCCGCTGCGGCGTTCGCTGCGCCAGGCCATGCAGGAACGCGATCGCGGCGAACATTCGCTCGGCGCCGTCTGGCGGCGCGAACGCCTCACCTGTCCCAGCCGCGAGCAACTCGGCAGTTATCTGCTGCAAGTCCTCGACGACGAGCAGCAGAACTACCTCGACTTTCATCTCCACGTGATCGGCTGTCCGTACTGCGTAGCCAACCTCGCCGATCTGCAAGCGCTCCAGCAGGAAGCCGCGCCGAAGCGCCGCGAACGGCGGCGACGCTTCTTTCAGTCCAGCGCCGCCTATCTGCACGTCGGCAGTGATACCAAAAAGGACCAGACGCGGCGAAAGTGACCGTATCCCCCTTGGGACGCCGATGCCCTTTGAAGCGAACATCCTTCTTGCGCCGCTTGTCAGGAAGATGGATTCCGCTAGACTACGGAAGACTTTCCGGGATCGCGATTAGCTGATTGAGGTACGAGCAAGGAGCGCCCCATGACCGCGACCACACACCAATGCACGCGATGCTTGGAAGAAAAAGCGATCACGGAATTCAACTTCAAGGATAAACGCCGGGGAAAGCGACAGGTTTATTGCCGTGCCTGTATGCGCGAGTTAATTCAGATGCATTATCAGGCTCACCAAGCCTACTACATTCGCAAAGCCCGCAAACGAACGGTGAGGATCACTCACGAACAACGTGAGTGGATACTGAATTACCTGGAATTGCACCCATGCATTGACTGTGGGGAAACCGATCCGCGTTGCCTCGACTTTGACCACATTCGCGGCAAGAAAATCGAGGCGGTCAGCCGGATGATTGGCAGCTATTCCTGGAAGGCGATTGAGAAGGAAATAAGTAAATGTGAAGTCCGTTGCGCGAACTGCCACCGCAAACGCCACGCGAAACGGCGAGCGGAATGGCATCCGCCAGCCGCAACAGCGCCCGTAGTTCAACTGGATAGAACACTGCGCTTCGAACGCAGCGGTTGCAGGTTCAAGTCCTGCCGGGCGTAATTTCTCTCTGTTCCCTGGAAAACACTCTGATGGCACGTTCGGCGGACGAGGCCGCGTCGAAGCACGCCCCACTCGGCTTGTGGGACGTGGTCAGCATAATGATCGGCATCGTCGTCGGCACGGGCATCTACGAGACGCCGCCGCTGGTGCTGCAAAACGTCGCCGGTCCCTGGCAGGCGATCGCCGCTTGGACGCTGGGCGGCGTCATGTCTCTCGTCGGCGCGTTCTGCCTCGCCGAATTGGCCGCCGCCTATCCGCATTCCGGCGGCGATTACGTCTACCTGACCCGCGCCTTTGGGCCGTGGTTGGGATTTCTCTTCGCCTGGTTTCAGTTGGTCGTCATCCGCGCCGCCAACATCGCCATGATGGGCTTCGTCTTCGCCGACTATGCCGCGCCCATCTGGAATGTACCGTTCACTTGGCAATGGTTGTGGGCCTGCGCGGCGGTGTTGACTCTGACCGCGCTCAATCTTCTCGGCGTCGTCTTCGGCAAACGAACGCAGAATGTGCTGACCTTGGCGAAGGTGATCGGCCTGGCCGGCGTGCTGGCGGTGGGTTTCGCCGGCGAACCGGCAGCGTTAGCTGCCGGGTTGGCTGTTCCCAACCCGGCAGCTAACGCTGCCGGTTCGCCCGCGTTGGCCACGGCGATGGTGTTGGTGTTGCTCACCTACGGCGGCTGGAATGATGCGGTCTTCGTCGCCGCCGAGGTGCGCGGCGGGCCGCGCGCCATCGTCCGTGCCCTGCTCTTCGGCACCGCGCTGATTACACTGCTCTACGTCCTCATCAATGCCGCCTATCTGTGGGGATTGGGTTTCGAGCCGGCGCGGCAGTCGCATGCCATCGCCGCCGACTTGCTGAAGCGCTCCCTTGGACCTTGGGGAGAGCGGGCGATGGCTCTACTGGTCATGGTCTCCGCGTTGGGCGCCATCAACGGCATGCTATTCTCCGGCGCGCGCATCTCCGCCTCAATGGGCGCCGATCACCCCGTCTTCGCTTGGCTGGGCCGATTACATCCTCGAACGGGCGCGCCGTGGGGCGCGATGCTGATGCAATCGGCCGTTAGCATCGGCCTGATCGGCGTGGTCGGCACCCCAGGCGGACGCACTCTAGTCAACGACACGCTGACGCACTTTAACCTGTCCGCGGTCGAGTGGACGGGACACGGCGGCTTCGAGGTGCTCACCGTGATGGTGACGCCGATCTTCTGGCTGTTTTTTCTGTTTTGCGGCCTGTCCGTATTCGTGCTGCGCCAGCGCGATCCGCATTTGGAACGTCCTTTCACCGTGCCGCTGTATCCGGAATTGCCTCTCCTCTTCTGCGGCGTTTGCGCCTATATGATCCATGCCGGAATCGAGTATGCTCAGAGTATCCATCTGTTGGGTGGTCTGCTGGCCGGGGCTGGCGTGCTGGCCGTGTATGGTCTGCTGCTCTATCGCCTCTCGCAGTGGATGATCCGCCAGCGCGGCACGGCAGAGAAAAAAATCAGCGATTCGTCCCAAATAACGCGGAGGAGATGACCGTGTCAAACTACCTCAATCTCGGCCACTTTCGTCTCGCCTGCCTCGGCGTGCTGCTGGCAGCCACGCCGATCTTCAGTCAACAGGCAAGCCGCCGCGCCGTGCTGCACGTCCGCCTGCCCGCCGACGCCCGGCTAACCGTCGATGGTCAAAAGACCAAGCAGACCGGCGGGCTGCGTCACTTCTTCTCGCCGCCGCTGGAGCCGGGCAAGAGTTACCACTACACCTTGGAATGGACCTACCGCCAAGACGGCAAATCCGTTACGACAAAAAAGATCGTCAATATCCGCGCTGGCGACGACAAGGACGTGGATCTGACCCTAGAAGAGACGAGACCCGACCAGCAGCCGCGGCGCAAGGACGACAAACCATCAGATAAAAAGCCGGCGCAAGCTCGACGTGGAATACGTGCCCACGCCGCCGGAAGTCGTGGACAAGATGTTGGAGTTAGCCGATCTCAAAAAGGACGATGTAGTCTACGATCTCGGTTGCGGCGACGGCCGCATCGTCATCGCGGCGGCCAAGAAGTACAAGTGTAAGGCGATCGGCTTCGACGTCGATCCGAGCCGCGTGCGCGAAGCGCGCGAAAATGCCAAGAAAGCCGGCGTCGCCGATCTCGTCGCCATCGAAGAGAAAAACCTCTTCGACGTGGATGTGAAACCGGCCAGCGTCGTCACGCTGTATCTGCTGCCGGAATTGAACGTCAAGCTGCTGCCGCAACTGCGAAAACTCAAGGACGGCTCGCGCATCATCTCGCACGATTTCAAAATCGAGGGTTATCCGCCGAAGCAGAGGGCGACGGTCTACGTCAAGGAATTGGGCCATCGCGTTTATATGTGGGAGACGCCGTTGAAGAAGGCGAAGTAACGAAGGAGCCTCACCCAATTCTCCTGGTGCATTATCGGGGCGTTGACACGCCCCGCTCGCCGGGTATGGCCGCTTCTCCCTCGACGACATCGGCGGCGTGGGCGAACTGGATCGCCTCATCGGTGCTGGCCGGATCGACTTCGCGGCAACTGGCCGTCAATCGTTCGCTCACTTCGCGCAGATCGGCCTGCCACTCGGCCGGCGTCGTCTCCGGCGGACACACTTGTGCGAACTCGCCGCACAACAAAATCAACCGCAGCAAATGGCGAAAGACGATGCCCTCTTGCTTGACCAGATCGCGCGTCTGCACGTACAGATTGAAATTGCCGTTGAAACGCAGTAACTCTCCCGCCGCCCATACCGCTTGCGTCGAAACATCGGCGACGGCGGGATGCGTGGCGTCGAACAAGAGCCGTAATTTCTCGGCCAACGTCGGCGGACGCTCCTCTTCTTCCTCTTCGTCGTCTTCCTCCTCGTCTTCGCTTTTCGGCACTGGCGCGAGAATGAGTCCGCGGCGGATCAAGTCCGCATCGAGGCGGTTCATGGCCAATGGTCCCGGCGGCAGTTGATCCGGCCGCGGCACGCGCAGATAACGCAGCAGCGGGCGCGGCACTTCCAGCACGCTCTCCAGCGCTTGAAGGCGTTCGTTGCGATCGGCGATGCCGAGTTGCTCGACGAGAAAGGCGCCGTACAGCGGATGCACGCTGCGGAAAACCAGCAGTGTATCCAGCGCCGCCGTCGGCACGGCGCGGACAATTTGATAGCCCGGCGGCATCTCATGTGGCGAACCGGCAGCGTTAGCTGCCGGGTGGGGTGCCCCCAACCCGGCAGCGTTAGCTGCCGGGTGGGGTGCCCTCAACCCGGCAGCTAACGCTGCCGGTTCGCCGGGCAACGGTGGATCGAGCGCGACGAAACCGCGCTCGGCCAGCGTCAACAGCATGTGATCCAGCACTTTCTCGCTGGATTTGATACGCGCTTCGTCCATGAGCCTCTTGCGGAGGACAGTGCGCACGCGCGCCACTTCCGGCGACAGTTTCAGCAGATAGGCGAGCAAACGCCACGGCATCGGCCCTTTGCTATACAGTTTGCCCGGCGGCGCCGCCTGCAACTGCTGAAACTGCGCTTCGCTCCAGTACACGGCGTTCTCACGGCGCGACGGTTTCTTCTTTTTGAGAGCTTTTTTAGCTTTGAGCAACCCTGGATCGCGCGTATTCTCCGGGATGGCGTCGTATTTCTCCTTCCAGCGCAGAATGCGCACGTCGTCCTCGTGAGCCAGAGCGAAGACGAAACCGCGATCGTCG
This sequence comes from uncultured Planctomycetota bacterium, assembly GCA_963835245.1. Taxonomy (GTDB): domain Bacteria; phylum Planctomycetota; class Planctomycetia; order Gemmatales; family Gemmataceae; genus JAJPHU01. Next base: position 71,234 of record CAWIEZ010000004.1, on the reverse strand, counting down.
AACTGCGGCCGGCCGGCGCGGCCGAAAATCTGATGCGCCGTGCTGGCGTCGATCAATCGCTCCTTGCCGTGCGGTCCCTTCACCAGGCTGGTCAACACCACCGAGCGCGCCGGCAGATTGATGCCGGCCGCCAGCGTTTCCGTGCAGACGGCGACGGATAACAGCTTCTTCTCGAACAATTCCTCGACGACGCGGCGATATTTCGGCAGCAGTCCGGCATGATGCACGCCGACGGCGCGGCGCAGCATCTGCTTGAGCTTGGGACCGACGCCCTTGGTCCAATCGAGCTTGTCCACTTCATCGTTGAGCCGGCCGCGCGTGCCGGGCGCGAACAGATCCAAACCCTTGAGCATCTCCGCCACGCTCCAACATTCATCGCGGTTGAAGCAGAAAACCAGCGCCGGCGTCGTGCGGTTGTCGCCCTCGCCCTTGGCCATGTGGACCAGTTGATCGCCGAGAAATTCATCGCCCACCCAGCGGAACGTCAACGGCACTTTGCGTTCCTTGCCCTCGACCAGTTCCAGCTTGCGCTGATGGCAGCGTTGGAGCCAGCTGAGAAATTCCGTTGCATTTCCCACTGTTGCGGATAGTAAAAGGAGGCGAATATGGGCCGGCAGCAGAGCGAGAGCCAATTCCCAGACGATGCCGCGCTGCGGATCGGCGAAGTTGTGGAACTCATCCATGACCACGGCGGAGACGCGCGTGAAATCGAACGCTTCGGGACCGAGCGGCACGTCATCGGGCAGATCCGGTTCGCGGTGAGCGTGCAGCAGTCGATTGAGCAAAATCTCGGCGACGACGACGAGAATGCGGGCGTTGGGATTGACGCGGCGATTGCCGGTGACGAGTCCCACGTCGTCCGCTTGGAAGCCCCAGCGCACGGCGGACGCCTGCATTTCCTGAAATTTCTGCTCGGTTAATGCGATAAGTGGAGTCGTATAGTAGGCGACCGTGCCGCTGTGCAGCGCCTCGAACAGAGCGGCCTGAGCGATGAGCGTTTTGCCGGTCCCGGTGGGAGCGCACACGAGCACGCCCTGCTCGGCGGTGAACCAAGCGAGCAAGGCGTCTTCCTGCACGGGATACGGCGTGTAAGGCAGTTGAGCGAGATAGCGCTCGGCCAACTCATCGCGCGTCGGCACGTCGGCGGACATTCGAGCTTGTCCCTTTCAATAATGGAACTCATTGCAGGCGGTCTTGTTCTCGCCAACCGCGTGGCGGCGTCAGAGTCCAAGGATTATACTAGGAATCGTTGCCCGCTCCGAGCATTGAAGGAGATGAAGCCATGACTACGGCCACGAGTTGGGTTTCCAAGAAACCGGATCGTTGCGGCGGAGATGCTTGTGTCCGCGATAGCCGTATCCCCGTATGGGGCTTGGTGAGAGATCGTCAGCTTGGAGCGACGGATGAAGTCATCCTCCGCTCTTACCCTACTCTGACGCCTGCGGACCTGGAAGCCGCGTTCGCCTACGCCGCCTCTCATGTGGAGGAGATTGAGACCGCCATCCGTGAGAATGAAGAAGGTGAGGAAGGGCTGGTGGAGTAAGGGCGGATGCAGCTTTACGCGGACGAAGATTTCCCTTTTCCCGCTGTCGTGGTACTCCGCCAGCTGGGACATGACGTAGTGACGGCCCAGGAAGACGGCCGGATAGCTACTCCGGACCCCGATATCCTGGCCCGCGCACATGCGCTGGGCCGCGCCGTACTGACCCAAAATCGCCGCCACTTCGAGCGGCTACATCGCCAAGGCGCCGCGCATAGTGGCATCCTATCCACCAAACACGATCCGAACCATCCCGATGCCCTGGCCGCGCGCATCCACGCTGCCCTAGCAGGACGTTCTCTCGGTCGCTGGTGCATCCGCGTCAACCGGCCTCCTCCCTCGCCCTGATCCATTTTTCAGGCAGTCATGCCCTCGCCAACCGCGTGGCGGCATCAAGCTCCGAGGGTTATACTAGAAATTGCCGCCCCTTGCCGGCATTGAAGGAGAGAAAGCCATGACCACGGCCACGAGTTGGATTTCCAAGAAGCCGGATCGCTGCGGCGGCAACGCCTGTATCCGAGATACGCGCATCACTGTCTGGGGCTTGGTCAATAATCGCCGACTCGGCTTGTCGGACGCCGAGATACTTCAGGCCATCCAAGGATTAACTCCAGCGGATTTGCAAGCCGCCTGGGAGTACGCGGAAGCCAATGCGGGCGAACTGGATAAGGCCATAAGTGAAAACGAGGCGGGGGAAGAAGGATTCGTGGAGTAACCCGCATGCTGCTCTATGCCGATGAGGATTTCGCCTTACCCGCGGTCAAGGTATTGCGGCAATTGGGTCATCGATTTTCCCTCCGGGATTTCTCTTGCCTTCCTCATTCCACTGCCCTAGTGTACTAGAGGTGTGTGACACTCCGGAAGATGGGGGAATCATGTGGTTTGACATCGATCCCATTTCCAAGAATCCGATCTTCAAACAGATCGTTTCGCAGGTCATCTTCAACATCGCTTCGGGCGGCCTGGCGGTGGGCGATCTGATTCCGAGTGTGCGCGAACTGGCGGTGCGCTTGAACGTGCATCCCAACACGGTGGCCAAGGCGTTTCAGGAATTGGAGCGCCTGGGCGTGGTGACGGCGCGGCGCGGCCGCGGCATGGAAGTGACGCCGGACGCACCGAAGATTTGCCAATCGCAGCGCCGCGAGCGCGTCGGCAAACGCATCCGCGCCGCCCTGCGCGAGGCTCTGTCCAGCGGTCTATCCGCCGAGGAAATTCACCGTCTCGTCGAGGACGAAATCAATCGCGGCAACAAACGACGCGAGTAACCATCCAAGTGCAGGCGCGGGAGACAATCGCAGATGGACACCATCATCGCCACGCGGGGGCTGACCAAGATTTTCGGCGGCAAAGCGGTCGTCGATCGCCTGAATCTGACGGTGCCGTGCGGAGCGATCTTCGCTCTGCTGGGCGGCAACGGCGCGGGCAAATCGACCACCATCAAAATGCTGACCGGCCTGCTGCCGCCCGACGCCGGCGCGGCGCGGATTCTCGGCGCCGATTGCTGGGCCGAGTCCGTTCGCCTGCGCCATCGCGTCGGTTATGTGCCGGAACGACCGCGCTTCTACGATTGGATGACCGTCCGCGACATCGGCTGGTTCACCGCCGGTTTTCACAAGATCGGCTTTGGGCCGCGCTACGTCGAATTGATGCAGCGCTTTCGTCTCGAGCCAGCCGCACGGCTGAAAACCTTGTCCAAGGGCGGCTACGCCAAGGTCGGCCTCGCCCTGGCCCTGGCCTCCGACCCGGAAGTGCTTATTCTCGATGAGCCGACTTCCGGTCTCGATCTGTTCATCCGCCGCGAATTTTTGGCCAGCATGGTCGATTTGGCCGGCGAGGGACGGACCATCTTGATCTCCAGCCACGGCATCGCCGAAGTGGAGCGCGTGGCCAGCCATGTCGGTTTCATGGCCGAGGGCCGGCTGCTGTTGGCGGCGTCCATCGAGGAACTGCACAAACGCATCGTGCGCATACGGCTGCGCTTCGAGGGCGTGCCGCCCGATGCGATTCGTCTGGGAGACGTGCTGGAGTTCGAGCACGTTCGGCTCGCTGTGGCAGGCGGTGGTGCAAAATCCTGACCGTCTCGCTCTGGAGGATCTCCGGCAACAAGCGGGCATCCGCGGCTTGGAAGAGACGCCGCTCACCCTCGAAGAAATGTACACGGCGCTGTTGGCCCGTTTCCATCGGCCCGAAGAGGCGCGCATCGTTCAGCCAGACTCGCCCCTTGTCTCTTCCATCCGCAAAGGCGAACAGGCTCTCGATGAGGAGATGCAGCCATGATCCACGCTCTAATGTGGAAGGAATACCGCGAACATCGCGCCGTCTGGCTGGTGTTGGCCGCCGCCGGCGGCGCCGGTCTGTACGGCCTCTCGCAGCTGATGGCGCCCGGAGGATTTCTCGGCAGCAGGGACGCTCACTACTCGCTGCGAGCGACGGCCGTGCTGTTCGCCTGGACGTATGGCATGGTTTGCGGCGCGATGCTGTTGGCCAATGAAGTGGAAGCAGGCACGATAACCTTTCTCGACATGCTGCCGGTGCGGCGTAAGGAACTGTGGCTGGTGAAGTGCCTATTCGGCCTGCTGCTGCTTGGGGCGCAGGTGGCCGTGCTGACCGGCTTGGTTATCGGCTTGGGCATCGTCGAAACGAGGCTTCAATTCTTGGCGACGCTGCTGGGGATGCTGTATTTCGGCTTGCTGGGCTTGTCGTGGGGGTTGCTGTTCTCGGCGCGCGGCGAAAACGTACTCAACGTCATCGGCCTGGCCTTCCTCGGACAAATCGTCGGCGCCTTCGTGATGACGATCCTAGGGTTCATTCTGGTCGGTATCGTACTCGTCGTGTTGTCGGCGTTCGGGGGAAACAGGCGCGATGAATGGGAAATTTCTCTGTTCACCGTCAACAGCCTGGGCGTCCTAGGGATGATCGCGGTTCCGCTCGCCGGCTCGGCGCGCCTGTTCACGCAGCTCGACCGCCAGCGCCTCCGCCGCGTTCCGCGCGGCACGAAATCGAAAGCGGCGCTTCCCACCTCGTCCAGCTGGGGCCGGCTACTGTGGTTAAATCACACGCAAATGCGCCGGCTCCGCCTCGTACTGTCGATCTTCGCGCTGGGACTGGGCTTCGCTCTGCCGGCGATGGGTCCATTGGGTTGGCCGATCCTCACGCTGCTTATCGGCCTCCTTTGCGGCGTCACCGTCTGGACTGACGAGCAGGTGTCCGGCTCGTTCCGCTTTCTCGGCGATCAACGCTTGCCGCTCGGCCGCGTATGGATCACCAAGGTCGGCACCCGCTTGGCCTTGGCTGTTTTCGCGGCCTTCTTGTTGCTTTTGCCCAGCCTGATCCTCACCGGCATTCACCGCGAACAGGCAATTTCGCGGGACCAACTCGTACCGTTCTTCGCCGATCTACTGCATTGCGGCTTGGTCGGACCGATCGTACCGGCGGGGGTGCATCTGTCGCTGTGGCTGTTGTACGGCTTCACGATCGGCCAGCTGTGCGGCATGCTGTTTCGCAAAACCTTGGTGGCCGCAGTGGTGTCTGTGGGCGCGGTCGGAACGCTGGTGTGTCTGTGGGTGCCGTCGCTTTTGGGCATGGGGCTGCATTTCTGGCAAATCGCCGGCGTACCGCTGGCCTTGCTGGCGGCGAGCTGGATCGTCATGCCGGCGTGGACTGCCGATCGCCTGTTGACGCGCGGCACGCTCGTGCGTCTCGGCGAGGCTCTGCTCGCGGCCGGAGTGTGGACCGGCGTGGCTCTCTGGTATCGCATCGCCGAGATTCCCGATATGCCCGACCCGTTCAACGTGCCGGAGTTCGTCGCCCGCATTCCACCGATGGACAAAGGTAAAAACGACGCCGGCTTGGCCATCCGTGCCGCCTGGGGTCAGGTGGAGCGCATGAGCCGAGAGATGCACGAAACGCGAACCGGCAAGCCTCTGTTCCCGCAGTTGCACGTCGGCGGTAACGTATTTACCTTCTCTGCCGAAATCGGCGCGGTGTTGGGTCGCGGTTGGCCGAACCGCCCCTCGGCGTTGGGCGATTGGCTGGACCAGCAATTCGAGGAGGAGTGGTATGCCCGCTTGAAGGAGGTGGCCGATTTCCCTCTCGGCATGGTCGAAAATCCCAAGCAGATGACCTTCGACGACGGCCTGCACAAGTGGCACAATCTCGCCGACCTCAACCAGCTGCTGGCCGTTCGCGGTCTGCAACGGCAAGCGAACGGCGATCCTCGGACCTTCGTGGACAATTTGCGCGTCAGTCTGGCCTTGTCGCGCAACTTGCAGCACCTCGCTCCACCAATAGTCGTCCTCATTGGACGGCAAGCGGAGTTCATCGGCATCCAGTCCGCGCTCCATAGTTGGCTGGAGAAACTATCGGGCCATCCCGAATTGTTGGAGCGCGTGCGCGACATTTTACTCGAACATGAGGCTCAGCTGCCGGACGGAAGCGATGCCGCCAAGGTATCCTACCTCATCGCTCGGAATAGTCTGGATTTCGTGCCGGACAAACTGATTGCGATGGAGATTCAAGACGCGGCGAACCGCAATCGCACGGACCGCGCCGAAATCCGTGAGAAGGAGATCGAAACGGCGGCCCTGTTCTGGCGCATCCCGTGGGAGTACGAACGGCATCAACGCATCCTGCGTCTGGCCTTCCAGGCTAACGACGATCCGCGGCAACTCCGGCAAGTCGTGGAGTTGGGAGGCCGTGTCCCGATCAATCTGACGTTTACGGGATTGAGACCGCGCAATCGGCGCGACATCGCTTTCTTGCGCGCAGTCAACTCAAGGTTGCCGTGCGGCTGTACCAGGCAAAGAACCGCGGCAAGCCGCCGGCGACCTTAGACGATTTGGTGCCGCGTTATCTGCCGGCCCTTCCGATCGATCCCTTTGACGGCAAGCCGTTCCGTTACCGTGTCTCGCGCGGCGATAAACTCGCTTGGGGCAAGGAAGAGCCACCTATTCCGCCGCCTGGCCCGCAGGGACCGATGCCCGCCGGACCGCTCCCTCCCGTGATGCCCGCCGCGCCGCCACTTCCACCGCTGGTCCAGATCGTGCCCGCCGGACAAGCCATCCTCTGGTCGGTGGGTGAGGATTTACGCGACGACGGCGGCAAGCGCGGGGAAAACAACGGTTTCGGCCCATCCACCGGCACCGATCTCATTTATCTGGTGCCGCTGCCGCCACGTTGACCCGCTCTGGTAGTGGGTCCGTTTGGTGGGGCAGACATTCCTGTCTGCCGGGCAGACAGGAATGTCTGCCCCACCAAACGGACCCACTACCCCCGCTCTGCCGACCTTGGGAACCGCCGTAGGGTGTGGTACAATAAGGGAGTGGAATACGAGAGAATTGTTCCTGAGATAGAGGCTATGCAACCAACATCCGTGATGTTCACTTCCTTGCCGGGACCGACGCGACAGCGCACTCCCCACGCCTACCGCTATCAGTTGACCTACCGCAATTCCCAGCCGCACGAGCCGGGTTGCGTTCTGCTCTGGGATGTGTACGGCGGCCGCGAGGAGTACCAGATCGCTCTGGAACGCCAAACGAGCGGCAAGCTGCTTTGGCACTGCACTTGTCCCGATGCCGTCTATCGCGGCGAGGATGCACCGCACACCTGCAAGCATGTCCGCGGATTGCAAGCGCTGGGCCGGCAGCCGTTGGCGGGATAATCGTTGACTTCGGGCGAAGATTGCGTTTGATAGAAGGCGGGAGAGCTTCGCCCGGAGAATACGTCCATGCTGCACTTGTGCGGTAGCAGTCCACGATTGTGCGACGGCGTCAGCCGGCGGGAATTTCTCCGCGCCGGCGGTCTCGCCCTAGCCGGTCTGGGCCTGCCGCAACTCTTCCAAACTCAGGCGGCCGCAGGCAAGTCTCGCTTCAAAAACGTCATCCAACTTTTTCTCTGGGGCGGGCCGGCGCAGCAAGAAACCTTCGATCTGAAACCACACGCCCCTTCCGGCATCCGCGGCGATTTTCGCCCCATCGCCACGCGCACGCCGGGCATGCTCATCTGTGAACATCTGCCGCGCCTCGCGGAGTTGAGCGAGCATTTCGCCCTCCTCCGCTCGCTGACGCACACCGGCACCAATCACGGCACCAGCGCCTATCACATGCTCACCGGGCACATCCACTCCAGTCCCGGCACATTGCGCCATCCGGCGCCGAGCGATCATCCCAGCGTCAACGCGGCGGTCAACCGTTTCATCCGTCCGCCGCGCGGCCTGCCGGCGACGGTGTCGCTGCCCTCCGTCCTCTACGATGGCGACGGCGGCGAAGTGCCCGGACAGGGACCGGGACTGCTCGGACAGCGCTCGACGCCTTTCATGGTCAATGGCGACCCGACAAGTCCAAATTTCTCCATCGAAACCTTGAAACTACCCGGCGACGTGGACGGCGCGCGGCTGCGGCAACGCATCGACTTGCAAGCGGCCCTCGACCGTGAGGGCGAACGGCTTGCCCGGCTGCCCGCCGCTCGCGCCCTGGACGATTATCACGAGCAGGCGTTTCGTCTCCTGCAATCGCCGGCGGCACGGCGCGCGTTCCACTTGAGCCGCCGAGCCGGCGACGCTGCGCGAGCGCTACGGCTGGCATCACTTCGGCCAAAGTTGTTTGCTGGCGCGTCGTCTCATCGAGTCCGGCGTTCGTCTCGTCACCGTCTACTGGAACGCGCCGACCAATACCGACAATCAGAGTTGGGACACGCACACCAATAGTTTCGAGCGCCTCAAGAAATATCTGCTGCCGGCTTACGACCGGGCGGTGTCGGCGCTGTTGGAGGATTTGCAAGCGCGCGGCCTGCTGGCGGAGACGCTGGTTATGAGCATGGGCGAGTTCGGCCGCACACCGAAGCTCAACAAGCAAGCGGGCCGCGATCATTGGGGCTTTTGTCAATCGATTCTGCTGTTCGGCGGCGGCGTGCGCGGCGGACAAGTGTACGGCTCATCGGATGCGTCCGCCGCCTACGCCGCCGAGATGCCCGTCAGCCCCGACGATCTAGCGGCGACGATGTTTGACGGTCTAGGCATTCCGCTGGATCGAGAGATCCGCGACAGCCAAGGTCGGCCGCTGACCCTATGCAGCGGCCAACCCGTGCGTGGACTGTTTTGATCGTCCAAGCTGGCAAAGTCGGGTATTGCCGATTGGCTGTCCGAGGATAAGTTAAGGTGTATTCGGCATTTACTCCCTCATCGAAATGGACCATCTGAGACCCACAATGTCCACGGAACAACTCGTTTGCGATACCGCCGTGCGGACCAGTCTCGACTTCCTGCAAAACCTTATCGCCGACAGCCCGCCGCGCGACTTCGCGGTGCGCCTGTGGGACGGCACCACCTGGGAGGCGGAGGCGGGACAAACGGCCAACTTCACTCTTGTCCTCCAACACCCCGGCGCTGCGCAAGATGTTTTGGCGCGCCAGCCACCTGAGTACGGGCGAAGCATACATCTACGACGACTTCGACATTGAAGGCGACATGACGGCCTTCATCGCCTTCCTCCGCCGCCTGCTCGCCGGAAAGCGAAGTCTGCGCAAGAAACTGCATCTGGCGGCCTGTTTGCTTCGTCTGCCCTCGACGGGCCGGCCTCGTCCCGAAAGCCGCGCCGCCCGCCTGACCGGCGGCAAACACTCGCTGGAACGCGACCGCCAAGCTATTAGCTACCATTACGATCTTTCTAACGGGTTTTTCGCCCTGTGGTTGGATTCGCGCATGCTGTACACCTGCGCCTACTTCAACACCCCTCAGGACGATCTGGAAACCGCGCAGGAGCGCAAACTGGATATAATCTGTCGCAAACTGCGTCTGCGTCCGGGCGAGCGTCTCATGGATTTCGGCTGCGGTTGGGCGCGCTTGGTCCTCTACGCCGCTCAAAATTACGGCGTGGAAGCGGTCGGCGTCACCCTGAGCCGGCGTCAAGCGGAGTGGGCGCAACAGCGCATCCGCCAAGCGGGCATGGAAAGTCGTTGCCGCGTCGAGTTCCGCGATTACCGCGAAGTGGACGAGCCGCACGGCTACGATAAGCTGGCCGCCGTGTGCATGATCGAACACGTCGGCGAAGCGCACATGCCGGAGTTTTTCGGCGCGGCGTGGCGGCTGCTGCGTCCGGGCGGCGTCTTCCTCAACCAAAGCATCACGATCACGGCCAACGAGCCGGTGCCGCGCAAACCGTTCGTCCACAGCTACGTCTTTCCCGATGGCGAGCTGCGGCCCATCAGCACGATTTTGACCAAGGCCGAGAAAGCCGGCTTCGAGGTCCGCGATGTCGAGGGGTTGCGCGAACACTACGCCCTGACGCTCCAGCACTGGCTCCGCGGACTGGAGGAGAATCACGAAAAGATCGTCGGTTTGACCGATGAAACGACGTACCGCGTTTTTCGCACCTACCTGGCGCGGTCGCTGCTCGGCTATCAGATTCAAGCCGTCAACCTTTATCAATCGCTATTGGCCAAGCCGGACCGCGGCGACGCACGGCTGCCGTTGACGCGAAGTGATTGGTACGCCTGATGAACGGCAGGATAATAGAGAGCCAGCCGCATCTCGAAGCTCAACAAACAAGCCGGCCGCGATCATGGGGGGATTGTTTTGAACACAGATCCAGAGGGTTTCGCTTCTTTGAGCAGATCCAACATCTTCGATTTCGCGGACTCAACATCGGGATAGCCAAAGCGATAGCCGCTGTCGAAGGCAGCGTCGCTTGTTGCTTCATCTACACAAAACATCCGATGGGTTGGGGAGTACATGAGTACAAAAAGCCGATCATTTGTGCGAACATCCAAAAAAATCCCCCCCCCATCAAAAACCTCAACTTTGACGCCATTCCAGTGCGGTTTGAGTTGATCGGCAAAAGACGTAATTTCCTCTAAGGGTGTCATGTCAATCTCCTCCGGCTCCCGGCTGATGGAAGTCAATCTCTCCCGTTCGGATGTTTCGGATGGTGATGCTGCCATCCGCATCAATTTCAATGCGGTGTCCCGCCGTTCGGGCCATGAGGCTGCCATCTGGGTTCCGGGTAATATTGTCGGCCAACGGTGGGTACATTCGGCCATCCGGCATATTTGGCGGTGGAGGTGGACTTTGCTTGGGGATGCCGCTGAGGGCGTCTTCAACCTCATCGAGCGTTCGGCTGATCTTGCCCAACGCCTCGTCCGCCGTGCGAGAGGCCGGTTGTCTCTGCAGCCGATTGAAATACTCCCTCAGCCGTTGTCTTCGGGGCAACGGTGTCTGGGGAGCGCGCTGGAACAAATCCGCCAGCTTGCCTGCCAACGTAGTGAGGCCCATCTTCCCGGCAATCTGACTCGCCAGCCGACGCAGCGGCCCACTCAATACCATCATACCGAATTCACTCGTTCCCTCTACTATCAATACGGGCAAGGCACGCGCCAAGCCCTCTGGCAGCCCTTCCGCCGCTTGTTAGCCAGGGTAGTAACAGTTCGCGGCCTAGCCGCAACGTGAATGGAGGCGCGGCCGGCGGAGCCATGTGCGTCAGATCGTGAAACTCGTCATCGGCCACCCAGGTGCGCGTATCGAAGACACGTATTTGAAAATTGTCCTTTAGTCGATCTAAATAAGTGTTTATCTTGTCGTGTACACCCGGCGTGTACCAGCTCGCGCAGTTCGCTGTGTTCGGGCATCAGGATCAGCGCCGCCTTGATGTGCTGGCGACGGCATTCCTCCAGAATCTCGCGCAAAGCGCGATCGGTCGTAGCGCTGATAACAAAATTATCGAGGCACGGCTTCGTTTGTTGCTTCACACCGGCGATGCGGGCGCGGAAGTCGTCGGCGGTGCCGTGTTCCAGCCACGGACGCCAGCCGCTCGGCTCGCCGTCTTGCCAGAAAGCGAAACGCTGAGCGCGCCAACGCTGATCCGGCGACAACAAAGAAGCGGCGCAGCGGGCGAGGAGGTTGGAGCGCAGAGCGGTGATCGGCAGCAGCGTCTCGGCGGCGAGTTTTTGCACGGCGTCGCGGCGGTTGGCGAAATAGCGCGCGACGATAGACAGATCTTCCGGCCGCAGATCCTGCTGCATGATGTGTCCTTCGTCGAGCCAATAGCCTTGTTGCGGCCAAAACGGCGGCCACACTTCGATCAGCAGCCAATCGGGCCGATGGCCGGCGGCGAGCAGCCGGCGTAGAGTTAGCAATTCGCGCACCGGCCCGGCGCCGAGCTGCGAGAAATTGAAGACGCGCGGCTCCGGCCCCGCATCGGCCGGCCACGGCGGCAGCGCCGGCGGACAGATGCCGCTGAGCGTGCGCGAACTACCGAGAATCAAGCAACAGAGGACGATCCGGCGCGGCCGCCGCCTGTTCGCGCAGACGGCGGAGACGATAGCCATATTCCGGATCGCGTATCTCCGGATTACTACAGCCCGACGACATAAGCGAGAACGCCCTGTGCGGCGAGGAACGCCAGCACGCCCCATAACAAGGCGTTCTTGGCCCGGCCATTGGCCCGCGCTTGGCAGTCCGGCAGACGCACATTCTCGACAGCCATGCTCGCGCCCTCCTCAAATCAGACCACGGAAAACACGGAAAACACGGAAAAAACAGCACGACATTTTATCTGAATTGTTCCGTGATTTCCGTGTTTTCCGTGGTCAAAATTGGAAGTAAATGAACGCCTTGCCGCCGTGCGGCGCCAGCACGAGAGCGACCATCAGCGCCGCCGCATATCCGACGCCCAACAGCGCCGGCGGCATACGCCAATTCCAGCGCTGCCATACGCCGAAGTGCCGCAGCACATGCGCGGCCACCACCACGCCGACCGTCAACCAGAAACCCACCACCGGCAGAGGCGAAGCCTGCAACGCGGACGACGATTGAAATAATCGCTGAAACATATGCCCCGCCGTCGTGAAGTCCGCTGCCCGGAAAATCACCAAGCTGAGGCAGAACGTCACGAACGTCAGTGCGATCCGCAGCAGCGTTCCCGGCGGCGAACGCAGCACGGCATCCAGTCGAGGACGCTGCCGGCACCAGCGGTGAAAGACGCGGTGGATCATCATGTACAACCCCTGCACGACGCCGAAGCCGACGAACGGCCAGGCCGCTCCGTGCCACAGTCCGCACAGCGTCATCGTCAGAAACAGATTGCGGTTGGTCTTCCACTCGCCACCGCGGCTGCCGCCCAGCGGAATGAACAGATAATCGCGCAGCCAACTCGACAGCGACATGTGCCACCGCCGCCAAAAATCGGCGACGTTGACGGCCAAAAACGGCATGTCGAAGTTTTGCGCCAGCTTGTAACCGAGCAGATGCGCCGTGCCGATGGCCATGTCCGTGTAGCCGGAAAAATCGCAGTAAACCTGCAAGGCGTAAGCGAACACCGCCATCCATGCCGTCGCCCGTCGGGTATTGCGCCGGATCGGCGTACACCGGATCGACGAACCAAGCCATGCGGTCGGCGATGACGAGCTTTTTGAACAAACCCATAAGGACGAATTGCAATCCCAAATGGAGGCGATACCAGTTCCAGCGTTTCGGCTGGCGGATCTGCGGCAGAAAATCGCGGGCGCGGACGATGGGTCCGGCGACCAAGTGCGGAAAAAACAGGATGAACAGTAAGAAAGTGGGCGAGATTGCGCTCGGCCGGCACGCGGCGGCGATACACGTCCACGGTGTAGTTGATGGCCTCGAAGGTGTAAAACGAAATGCCGATGGGCAGAATGACGCGCAGCGTGCTGAACCATCGCGGCGAGCCGGCGGCGATCAACGCCTCATCCAGCGACAACAAGAAAAAATTGGCGTACTTGAAATAACACAATAATCCCAGATTGGCGAACAGGCTGACGCACAGAAGCAGTTTGCGGCCGCGCGGCGACGTGCTGCGATCCATGCCGAGGGCCAGGAGGTAATCGAGGACGGTGGTGGCGGTGATGAGCAGCGCCAGTTGCTTGTTCCAGCAAGCGTAGAAATAAAAGCTGGCGATCAGCAGCAGCCAAATGCGAACCGGACGCCAGGGCAGCGTCCAGTACACCACGAAGAGAATCGTGAAAAACAGCAGAAACTCCGCGAGCAGAACAGCACGGCAACTCCCACAAGAAGACGGCGATCGGTGCTTTTATCGGACCTATCGGATTTGCTGGCGGAGCGGAATGAGGAAAAATACGCTGCGATCCACCAGCTTGTCGGAACGGACAATGGCTGGATCACAACCCGGCAGCTAACGCAGCCGGTTCGCCATGCCCGGCGAACCGGCTGCGTTAGCTGCCGGGTTGAGGGCAACTCCCGCCCAAATGCCCCTCAAAACACTTGACTTTGCCTCCCTTGTCCAGTCTCATCAAATAGTGACAAGAATTGTCACGCATCCTCGTCGTTTGTGGTCATGCAGTTCATGTCTTGAGGAAAGAGAGATCCGTCGTATGGACCTTCAGGACAAGACGATCCGGCGGTTTCGCCGGCATCTGGCGACGTTGTTCGTCCTTAAATACGCCCTGCCCTTGGCGACGGTGTATGCCTTCGTGTGGGGCACGGCGGTGCTGGCGCTGCGCGCCGCCGCCGGCGTGGAGCGTAAGCCGCTCTTGTGGGGATTGGCGGGGCTTGTCGTCTGCGTGGCGGCGGCGATCGTGTTGGCGCGGCGGCGCATGCCGTACGCGACGGCGATCCGGGCGCTGCTCGACGAGCAGAGCGGTTGCGGCGGCCTGCTGATGGCGGGAGCGGAGCAAGAATTGGGCGGTTGGCGGCAGCGAATGCCGCCCCTGACGCCGCCGCGCCTGCGCTGGGACGGACGACGCAACGGCACGTTGTTGGCCATCGCCGCCGGCTTCGTTCTCCTCAGTTTCCTGGCGCCGCAAGGATTGGCGGACCTGCGATCCGGTTCGCCGCTGGAGATCGATCAAGAGATCGGCCGTCTGCTTCAGCAGATCGCCCTGCTCAAAGGGAATCGATCCTCGAGCCGAAGCGGGCCGAGATGCTTACGGAAAAATTGGCGGATCTGCTCGAAGCACTCTTCCGGCAAGGAACCGGCGCGGACGTTGGAGGCGCTGGATCACTTGCGGAAGCATGGCCGCGAGAGCGGCGCGGCAGGCAGGCGGAGCAGAGCACGCAGCGGAGCCAGCACCTCGGCGAAGGGCAAGTGTTGGCGGAGGCGTTGCTGCGAAATGCCGACTTGCTCGATCCGCAATTGATGAAAGAAGTATTGGCGGAACTGGACAGCCTCACGAACAAGGACGGACTCCCTCCCGAACTAACGCAGGCGCTGCGACAGCAAAAGCTCGATCCCGAACAACTGAAAAATCTGGCTGGATTGCTGCGCGGCAACATGGGCAACGCGGTTGGCCGCATGGAAAAGCTGTACAACGCGCGGCTCATCGATGCGGAAACGCTGGCGCGCTGCCGCGAGCGCCGGCGAGTGCGATTTCGAGGGGCTGCGGAAGTTCTTGCGGGACAGCTCGGGCAAGGTTTCCCTCGCCGACTTCAAGAGTTGCTGACTGGGCGGCAGCGACAGCCGGGGTCCCGGCCATGCACCGCTGACGTGGGGCAAACCAGGTTCCGAGGAAGGTTTCCAGTTCAAAGAGGAAGTGTTGCCGCCGGGAGCGCTCGATGCGCTGCGAAGCACTCCCCTTCAGGAAATGCGTGGACCCGGCGGCGTTCACAAGAAATCGACGGAGACGGCGGCATCGGGAGGCGCTGCGCGAAGCATCGGCCGGCAGCGGCTCGGCGAACAAACGAAGTCATTTTGCCGCGCCATCGCGCCTCCGTGGAACGCTATTTTGAACGCCATTCCCCAATGAAGAAAGAAAATTAACCACAGAGACACAGAGACACAGAGAAGAAAAGAGTAGTGGGTCAGTTTGCTTGTTTGGTGGGGCAGACATTCTTGTCTGCCCGGACCCACTACCAAGAAAAGAAAAATGAAGAAATGTTTTCGCTTTTCTGATTTGTCTTCTTTCTTCTCTGTGTCTCTGTGTCTCTGTGGTTAGTTATGGAAACCATGTCCAACGAAACGCCAGCGCCCGCTCTTCTGCAACCGGAATCGCTCGCCCCCGCGGTCGAATTGACGACCCGGCTGCGCGAACAACTCGATCGCCAGTTGCTCGGCCGCTCCGAACTGCACGGTCTGGTATTGACCGCCATCCTCAGCCGCGGACATCTGCTCTTGGAAGGCGTGCCCGGCGTCGGCAAAACCGCCTTGGTCAAGGCGCTGGCGCAACTGCTGCACCTCGATTTCAAGCGCGTCCAGTTCACGCCGGATCTCATGCCGGGCGACATCCTCGGCACGCACATTCTGCAAGAGACGACCGAAGGCCGGCGCGAGATGGTGTTTCGTCCCGGCCCGGTGTTCACCAATTTGCTGTTGGCCGACGAGATCAATCGGGCATCGCCGAAAACGCAGTCGGCCCTGCTCGAAGCCATGCAAGAACGCGCCGTCACGCTGCTGGGCACGACGCGGCCGCTGCCGGAGCCGTTCTTCGTCTTGGCCTCGCAAAACCCCATCGAACTGGAAGGCACCTATCCGCTGCCCGAAGCCCAGCTCGATCGCTTTTTGTTCAAGCTGATCGTGTCCACGGTCGAGGTGGACGTGCTGGATCGCATTATCTCGACGCGGCGGCACGGCGAACCGCCGACGCCGACGTGGAGCATGAGCGGCGACGATCTGCGGCAAGTTTTCTCCATTGTGGATCGCATTTATTTGCCGCGTCCGGTGTCGCGCTACATCGCGCGTCTGGTGGCGGCGACGCACGCCCGCGCCGCCGAGGCGCCGCCGCCGGTGCGCAGTTATGTGGCGCATGGAGCGTCGCCGCGCGCCGCCATCGCCATCGCCGAAGCCGCGCCGCGCATGCGCTCTTGGCCGGCCGGCCCACCGTCGGCTTCGACGACATCAAAACCGTCGCCGCCCCCGTACTCAATCATCGGCTGATTCTCAATTACAAAGCTCGGCTCGATCAGGTGGACGCCTTCGCCGTCATCCGCGATTTGCTCGCCGCCATCGAGGAAACCGGCCTGAATCTGCCCGCCGACATGAAAATTAGCGAGGTGCGTCATGGATGAAATGACACGCCGTCCCCGGCGGCTTAGCGCGTTCATTCTGTTGTCGGCGGCCCTGACGGCGCTTCCAGTCCATGCCCAGACGCGCCTGCCGATAACCTTCGGCGACATCGAGATCACTCTGCAAACGGTTCCGCCGGGCAACAGCTGGCACGGCTATTTTGAATACGTCTTTCTCGTACACAATAAATCCGCCGAGAGGCCGCACACGGTCGGCCTGAGTATCCCGTTCGAGAAATCGTTCGGCTACCGCTACGGCGACTACATCCGCGATCTGCGGCGCAGCGTGCCGGTGGGCGCGAACGAGACGGTGCGCGTGGCCCTATGGCAGCCGGATTATCCACCCCTCGGCGGCCGAGACGTGGCCGTTACCATCGACGATCAGAAGCAAGAGCGCGAGCTGACCCTGAAGCCGAATGAAACGATGGTCAATGGCTCCTATTGGCGAGGCCGCCCCACCTCTTCCACGGGTATGGCCGAACCCCTCATTCTGCTCGGCCCGCGCGTCAAGCCGTTACCGAAGAAGGAGCCGCCCGCGGCCGGCGGCATGATGGGAGGAGGGGCCGGTATGCCTGGTGGAAGCGGCTTCCGGCCATCCACGCCGGAGGAAGGGGCGGCCCGCCGCCTGGCATGGGACCACCAGGAATGCCGGCCGAAGCGAAGGGGGCGCTGAAGTACCGATGGCGCCCGTCAAACCCAGTCTGCCCGCACGCGGTTTCCAGTTCGTCAGCATCGAACCCATCGAGAGTTGGAGCGTCCATTGGCTCGCTTATACTCGTTACGACGGCATCGTGGTCACGGCGGACGAGTTGAAAGCGCTGCCGGCGGGCATCCGTGCCGCGCTATGGCAATACGTGGAGACCGGCGGCGCCTTGTTCGTCATTGGGCCGGCCGATCTGCGCGGTCTGTCCGCCGTGGCGTCGAAGGCGAAGGATGCCGCGGGGTGGACGCGCGTGCGGGCGGGGTTCGGCCAATGCCTCGTCAGCCCCAACGATAACTACGATAAGTGGGACGCCAACCACTTCGAGATGCTGGCGAATTGTTGGAGCGATACCCTCGCGCCGTGGCAGGGGAGTCGGCGCAGCGCCTCCGATGCCAACGGCGAATTTCCCATCATCGACGATCTCGGCGTCCCCGTTCGAGGACTGTTCGTACTCATGTTCCTGTTCGTCTTGGGCATCGGCCCGATCAATTTTATGGTGCTGTCGCGTCTGAAACGGCGTATCTGGCTGCTGTGGACGGCGCCCGTGATCTCGCTCTGCACCTGTGTGGCGGTGTTCGGGTACATGCTGATTTCCGAAGGTTGGCAGGGCCAGCTGCGCACCGCCACGCTGACGCTGCTCGACGAAACGACGCACCGCGCCACCACGATCGGCTGGACCGGCGTGTATTCGCCGCTGACGCTGGGCGACGGTTTGCATTTCAGTTACGAGACGGAAGTGATTCCCCACATGAATTCCGACATGTGGATGGTAAGAAGAAGAGGATCGCGTTCCTGCACTCTCGACTGGAGCCGCGATCAACATTTCGCCGCCGGCTGGGTCGAAGCACGGGTGCCCGCGCAATTCAAGGTGCGCAAAAGCGAGCTGCGCCGCGAGCGCATCGCTCTCCAGCGTGAAGCGGACGGCCGTTGGAGCATGGTCAACGGCCTGGGCGCCGACATTCGCCGCTTCTGGTTCGCCGACGATAAAGGGCAAATTCACGCGGCAGAGGACATCGCGGCGGGAGCGCGGACGACGCTGACACGGACGGAGAAGCAGGGTGAAGTTCCGACCGTGACCGTACAGAGTACGTTGTCCGCACCCAATTGGATGTCCCATCTGAAGCATATCACCGAGAATCCTCAGCACTATCTGCGACCGAACACTTATGTGGCCGAAGTGGACGATTCGCCGTTTCTGGAAGATCCTTGCGCAACGCCAAGAAACGCAACGCTCAGGCGCTGGTTGTGGGATTTCGCCCGGCGAACCGGCAGCGTTAGCTGCCGGGTGGAGCGTCCCAACCCGGCAGCTTACGCTGCCGGTTCGCCAAGAGATTGAACCGGCAGCGTTAGCTGCCGGGTGGAGCGTCCCAACCCGGCAGCTTACGCTGCCGGTTCGCCAAGAGATTGAGGAAACCGATGCACATTCACATCGATCACCTGAAAAAGCACTTTGGCCGCACGCGGGCCGTGGACGACGTTTCCTTCACCTTCTCGTCCGGCGAAATCGTCGGCTTTGTCGGACCCAACGGCGCCGGCAAAAGCACGGCCATGCGCATCATCGCCACCCTCGACGAACCGACCGAGCGGCGATGTCTTCCTCGACAACATCTCCGTCGTCCAGGAACCGGAGAAAGCTCATCGCCTAATCGGCTATGTGCCGGATTCGCTGCCGGGCCATCGAGACATTTCCGTTCACGAATATCTGGATTTTTTCGCCCGTGCTTACGGCATCGGCGCGGCGGCGCGCAAAAAGGTGGTCGAGAGCATCGAAGAGTTCACCAACCTTCTCGGCATCCGCGAGAAGCATCTGAACGCCTTGTCCAAGGGCATGAAAAATCGCGTCAGCGTCGCCCGCGCCCTGGTCCACGATCCGGCCGTACTCATCATGGACGAGCCGGCCGCCGGACTCGATCCGCGGGCGCGCATCGAACTGCGCGAACTGCTCAAGGTGCTGTCCAGCCAGGGCAAGGCCATCCTCATCAGCTCGCACATCCTCACGGAATTGGCCGAAATCTGCACCGGCGCCGTCATCATCGAGCGCGGCCAGATCCTGCGCGCCGGCAGCTTGTCGCACATCTTGGCCGACGACGTGCCGCAGCGCACCGTCCTCATCCGCACTCTCGACGAGCCGGAATTGCTGCACAAACACCTGTTGCTGCAACCGACACATCGACTCCGTTCGGCTCATCGATCATGCCGTGGAGGTAGGCGTCAGCAGCGGCGAGGAGGGTTGCTGGCAACTGCTCGCCGACCTGATGCGGAGCGGCTATCGCGTCGTCGAGTTCCATCAGCAGCGGGCCGGACTTGGAAGAATTGTTCATGAATGTCACGCGCGGAGAAGTGCAATGAAAACGGCTGCAATTCATGGACAAGCTGGACGATCTGCTCAATCCCATCGTCGTCAAGGAACTGCGTCAGGCGGTCAAGAGCCGCATTGTCATGGTCGCTCTGGTACTGTTTTTGATCCTTCAGCTGGCCATTTTGCTGCTCCATCTCTCGCTCGACGATCCGCGCCGCCTGGACGGCACGAGTCTGCACCTCGGCCGGTCGATCTTTCAGATCTTGCAGGGCATTCTGCTAGGCACGTGCATGCTGCTGATCCCGGCCTACGCCGGCGTCCGCTTGGCGTCGGAGCATTCGGATACCAACGTCGATCTGCTGTTCATCTCGACGTTGCGTCCGCGCGGCATCATCGCCGGCAAACTGCAAGCGTCCATCGTGCTGATTCTGCTGATTTTCAGCGCCTGCGCGCCGTTCATGACTTTTACTTACCTGTTGCGCGGCATCGACATTCCGAGCATCCTGCTCGTGCTGGTTGTCGATTTTTTGGTAGTGCTGCTGGGCACGCAGGTGGCGATTTTCCTGGGGACGGTGCCGGCCAACGCGGGTCTGAAGCTCCTTCTGGGTCTGTTCGGTCTGGGATCGCTCTGCACGCTGTTCGGCTACGGGATGGCGACGAGCGTTGTGCTGCTGGACGAGGGGTTGGGATCGCGGATGGACACCCTCGATTTCTGGCTGGTCGCCGGCGCTCTGGTCCTCGCCGTCGTAGCCGTGATCGGCTTGCTGTTCATGTGGTCGGTGGCCATCGTCAGTCCCCCGTCGCTCAATCGCGCGCTGCCGGTGCGTTTGTATTTGTTGGGTTTCTGGCTAGTCACCGGCGGCGTGGCGGCGCTGCTGGCGCTACTACTTCCGTCTACCCATTCCGCTTTATCTGTGGATGGACACGCTGACGATACTGCTCTGCGCTCAGATTCTGACGTCGATCAACGAGCGCGAACAGTGGGGCTTGCGCGTCCGGCGGACGATTTCGCGGCGTTGGTGGCTGCGTTGGCCGCTGTTTCTGCTCTACAGTGGCTCGGCCGGCGGCGTGTTGTTCTCCGTGCTGCTGCTCTCCCTGACCATCGCACTGCCCAGTCTCGCCCTGGTACACTGGAACGCTTTCTTCGCCACGGGATTCGGCCGCTTATCCCTCAAATTCACTCTTGAAAATACCCTTTTCATGGTATTGATTGCCCTGTACACCTTCGATTACTGCATGCTGGCGGTGCTGCTGCGCAACTTGCTGTCGGGACGGATCAAGGCGATCTATACCTGGGTGTTCGCTATTCTCTTGACGGCGATGGGCGCCGCGCTGCCGACGCCTGTGTTGTTTTTGTTCCAGAACGAGGAGTTTCGCACGGGGCGGGTCGATCCGTGGTGGCAGATCAGTAATCCGTTCGCGACGATCCTCACCTGTATGGAGGGCCAAGGCGGGGATGCGGAAATCTTTCGCATCAACTGCCTGTATTTTTTGGGCGGCTGGGGACTTGGGTTGCTGTTGGCGTCCCTGCCATGGATGACTCAGCAGGTGAGGCGTTTCCGACCTAACGAAGAAAATTAACCACAGAGTCACAGAGAACACAGAGAAAGACACAGAGAAATGACCAAAAATAGCGACTCCTATTCTTTTTTGTTACTTTTTGTTTTTTCTCTGTGTATTTCTCTGTGTTCTCTGTGACTCTGTGGTTAGTTCGGAAGACACGATGGAACATTTGCGTGAGTATCGCAGCGAAGGCGAGCGCGCCGGCCAGCGTTACGCGCTGCGTCTGCCGCGTCAGACGCCGCGCGGCGCCGCCGGCTTGGCGCTGGGCCAGCGGGCCGGCAGTTCGCTGGAGTTCAAGGATTACCGCGATTATCAAGTCGGCGACGATCTGCGTCACATCGATTGGAACGCCTTCGCGCGCAGCGATCAACTGTCGGTGAAACTGTACCGCGAGGAGATCGCGCCCCACCTCGATTTGGTGCTGGACGTTTCGCGGTCGATGGCCCTGGAAGACAGCGCCAAGGAACGCGCCACGCTGGCGCTGGCGGCGCTGTTGGCGACGGCGGCAACCAACGCCGGCTACAGTCACGCCGTCTGGCTGATGAGCGACGACTTTCGCCCGCTGCCCGGCGGCACGGCTGCTCCGGCCCTATGGGGCGATTTCGAGTTGAGCCATCGCGGCAGCCCGGCGACATTGTTGGCGCGCGGCACGCCGGCCTGGCGGCCGCGCGGCGTGCGCGTGCTGCTGAGCGATTTACTCTGGGTGGGCGAGCCGCTGCTGGCACTTCGGCAGTTCGCGGAGGGCGCGGCGGCGGCGGCGGTGATTCAATTGCTCGCCGACTCCGACGTTCATCCGCCGGAAGACGGAGCGCTGCGGCTAATCGACGCCGAGACGGAGCAGATGCGCGAAATCCACGTCGATGCGGCGATCGCGCGCCGCTATCGTGAAGCGCTGACGCGACATCAACAGAACTGGCATCAGGCGTGCCGAGCGAGTGGGGCGATTTTCAGCACCCTCGTCGCCGAGACGCTGCTGCGCGATTGGAAGCTCGATGAACTGATCGCGGCGGAATTTTTGCGCGTAATTTGAAAACAATGTCGTGGGGATCGAACGGGCGCCGTGGAAGATATGTTCTCTCGACCTCAAGAACTTTCTAAGTTCTCGGCTGACCGCTGTTGAAGATGCGATTGCACCCAGGCTGTAAACTCCTCACGTCGCAGGCTACCCGCTGCCAGCTGCAAGATCTCCTGCTCTTGCTCGTCAACTGTGGCCGTCAATTCCCAGCCATTGAGTACCAAGAATGTTTCCATCGCCGCATGTCCGACGCGCTTGTTGCCGTCCACGAATGGGTGATTGCACACCATCGAGAATCCCAACGCCGCGGCTTTCTCGGCCAGGGTCGGATACAACTGCTGATCATCGAACGTCATGCGTGGCTGGGCCAAGGCCGATTCCAGGCCGCCGAGATCGCGAACGCCTCCCAAGCCGCCGGATTGTTCCAAAATCAGGCGGTGCAGTTCCAGAACCTCCTCCAAGGTTAAGTAGCGGATCATGCCAACCGCCGATAGAGTTCCGCATTCTTCTTGAGTACGTGAGCAGCCGCTTGATTGAACTGTTCATCCGGCCGCTCCAAGAGTTGTTCGACGCGCCGGCACAAAAACTCTTCGGGGGTGAGGTTGGCCAACTCCGCCCACCTGTGCAACCGAGCCAGGCGCTCATCCGACAGGGGAATGGTGATCGTCGTCATGCAACAAGCTCCCGAATGCGGTATGAATCTTCTTCTCTCATTCTATCCTGTCACGGTCGCTCTGGCTTTTCAAAACGCCGCCCGCAAGATGCCTTCCAGATCGTCCACCGTCACCGGGCGCGGATTGACGCGCAGAATGCGCTTGATGCCGAACGCCTTCTCGGCGAACGGCCGTAATTGCGACTCCGTTACTCCTATATCGCGCAAACGCAACGGAATGCCGATGTCCTTGCGCAATTGCTCGACGGCGGCGATGGCGGCCTCGGCGGCGTCGGCCTCGCTCTTGCCATCCACGTCCGCGCCGAGCAAGCGGGCGATGACGGCGAGTTGAGAGCGGCGCGCCGGCAGATTGTAGCGCATGACGAACGGCAGCAAGAGACCGTTGCCGGCGCCGTGCGAGCAGTGCGTGGCCCCGCCGACCGGATATTCCAGAGCGTGAACCGCCGCCACCCCGACGTTGGAGAAAGACATACCGGCCAGCGTCGCGGCCAACGCCATGCCTTCGCGAGCATCGAGATCGGAGCCATGCGCCACGGCGCGGCGAAGATATTTACCGATCAACGCAATCGCTTTTTCGGCGAACATATCGCCGAACGGATGACGGCCCTGGTAGACGGTGCGCTCGCCCTGCGGCAGCGGAAAGGCGGCGTTGTCCACGGCGGTGTACGCCTCGATGGCGTGCGTCAGAGCGTCGATGCCGCTGTCGGCCGTCACCTTCGGCGGACACGAGACGGTCAGCAGCGGATCGATCACGGCCACGCGCGGCCGTAGGTGATTGCTCAGAATGCCGACTTTGATTTTCTGTTCGGTATCGGTCAGCACGGTGGCGGCGGACACTTCCGAGCCGGTGCCGGCCGTGGTCGGCAGACAGACGAGCGGCATGACCGCGCCGGGGATTTTGTCGTCGCCAACGTAGTCGAGCGGTTTGCCGCCGTGCGTGAGGACGACGGCGGTGATTTTGGCCAGATCCATGTTGCTGCCGCCGCCCAGTCCGAGTACGGCGTCGGGGCGAAATGGACGGCCCACCGCGATGGCCGCGTCGGCGGCGCGGGTGGATGGCTCCGGCTCGCCGCCGGAGAACACTTCGACGACGACGCCCGACTCGCTGAGCGGCACGTGAACCGGCTCGACGAGGCCGGCTTTGGCGAGGATCGGATCGGTGACGATCAGAACGCGGCGTGCGCCGAGCCGGCCGGCGACTTCGCCCAGGTGTTGCGTGGCATGCCGGCCGAAAATCAATTGGCTGGCGGTGTGGAACGTCCAGGTGGTGCGCATGGTGAACTCCCTAACTCTCCTACCCGCTCCGTGGCAATGAGGGGCGGCGTAGCGTTTGGCGTTGGGTTATTGTAGTTTGAGATTGGCGATTGGGGATTTGAGATTGCAAGAGGAAACAATCGTGAGTGCGAATCCGACCGTCCGCATCGGCATTGTCACCGTGTCCGACCGGGCCAGCCGCGGCGAGTATCAGGATCTCGGCGGTCCCGCCATCCGCGCCTGCCTGAGTGAAATTCTGTCGTGCGCTTGGGAGGCGGTGCCGCGCGTCATTCCCGACGAACAACCGCTCATCGAGGCGACGTTGACGGAATTGTGCGATCGAGAGGGCTGCTGTCTGGTGGTGACGACCGGCGGCACGGGACCGGCGCGGCGCGACGTGACGCCGGAAGCCACCGAGGCGGTGTGCCACAAATTGCTCGACGGGTTCGGCGAATTGATGCGCGCGGTGTCGCTGAAATTCGTGCCGACGGCCATTCTGTCGCGGCAGATCGCCGGCATTCGCGGTCATTCGCTGATCGTCAATCTGCCGGGCAAGCCCGCCGCCATCCGCGATTGTCTGCTGGCCGTGTTCCCGGCCATCCCTTATTGCGTCGATCTCATCGAGGGTCCGTATCTGACGACGCATGAAGCCGTCGTCAAGGCATTTCGACCGAAATCGTAATTGTTCGCCATTTTCTCGATCGCCGATTAGCCGCGACCCGAAGGGGAGCGCGGGCTGCGCGCTCCCCTTCGGGTCGCGGCTAAACGAAGGCATTTGACAGCGGCGAATTTGTATCCCATCTTTCGGCTAGAGAAACCGGAAGACTCGTTGCGGTCCCGTTCCCTCGACCCCCTTGTCGAGTGTGCTGCAATCCGCTTCCGCTTCGACGGGATTGGATGCAGGGCGTGGAGTTGCCTTCCGCGCCGATCTCCCTTTTGCCACAAAGGACGCCGCCGCCATGTTGACAACGGACCTTGGAGCCTGCGAATGGTTCGTCTGGGATCTGCGCCGCAGTAATCTCATCGATCGTGGGCAACTCGATCAAGTCATCGGGGAATTTCTCAGTAAGAATCCGGGAGCAGAGCCGCCGGCCCTGGCGCAGTACCTGGTCGGCCAGGGCGTTTTGACCGACTTCCAGTCCGAGCGTCTGCTCCAGGGCAAGACGCAGGGCTTCGTACTCGGTCCCTTCACGCTCATGGACGCGCTGGGCACCGGCAGCATGGGCACGGTGTACAAAGCGCAATCGAAGACCGATAGCGGTTGGTATGCCGTCAAAGTGCTGCCCAGGCGCAGCATGTGGAACGTCCGCATCGCTCGCCGTAAGGTGCGCGCCTTCGAGCAGTGCAAACATCCGTCGGTCGTACCGTTCATCGATGTCGGCACCTCCGGCGGCATGCACTACCTGGCTTGGCCGCTCGTCGAAGGCGAAACGCTCGACAAGGTCGTTGAACGCGATGGCCGACTCAGTGCCGAGCAAGCCGCCTACTACGCGCTGCAAACCGCCGAAGGCTTGGAACTGTGCCACAAACAAGCGTTGTTCCACGGCTTGCTCAAGCCGTCCAATCTCATGGTCGGGGCCGACGGCCAAGTGCGCATTCTCGATTTCGGCATCGGCTGTCTGCTCGCCGAGACGGAGGGCGAATCGCTGGTGGACACGATGTCCACGGCCAATTCGGTCAATAGCGGTCTGGATTGCGCCAGTCCGGAAAGCATCATGGACCCGACCAATCTAACGCCGGTCGGCGATCAGTACAGCCTGGGCTGCGTACTCTACTACTGCCTGACCGGCCGTTATCCATTCCCGGACGGCACGGCGGTCGAGAAGATGATGTGCCATCAGCACAAGCAACCGCCGTCGATCAAGGAGTTGAATCCCGATGTGCCGGATGGTCTGGTCGAGGTGGTGGAGCGGCTGATGAAGAAGTCGCCGGCGGAGCGCTACACCAGCTGCGGCGAACTGCTGGAGGCGCTGCGTCCGTTGGCTGGAGCCGGCGCCATGCCGATGCGGCGTTCGACGATGGCCATGCCGCGCGTTCGCCTGGCACGGTCCGGAGGTTCCGCATTCGGCGTCGGCCGCGCCGCCTGTGGCGCCGTCGGCGCCGCGCGAATTGCCGCGTCCCCGCGTCGCCCCGCCCTCGCCGCCACGCCCCGCCGCGCTGCCGGCCAAGCTGCCGCGCTCCGAACACGGTCAAAAACCGGCCCCGGCCACGCCGCCGCCCGCTCCGGTCGTCGAAGTTGCCGCCGCCCAGACACCCGCTCCGCCCGCCGCACCGTTGCTGCAACGCCTCGGCTCGGTGGGCATCGTCCTGCTGGCCGTCCTCGCCGGCATCGCCGCCTATTTCCTCAGTGCCCTGCTCAATCTCAAGCTCTAGGGTCAAGGCAAACGAAGTTTTGCACGAGCCGGAAGTGTCCGCGACGGAACGACCATCGCGAACACTTCCGGCTCGGTGCGCCTCCTTTTGCAAAAAATTTTGCTTTGATGGTTGACAAAGGGGGGGCGCGGGGATATATGTGAGAGTTGTAGAAAGAACACTTCGGTTCGTTCGACCTGTAGGGCCGTTTTATCTCCTCTTCTGACGGCCACCGGGTCGAAAAAACCCGCCGGTATTTGGAGCCGACGGGTGGGCAATAACGAGGATGCTTGCTCGAGGGGATTTCGGCACATACGGATTTGGGATCTCTGGATCGCCCTCCCCAAACACTTAACCAGTGACCACCGATCCCATTCTCCCGCAAGCGGACTCCTGGCCGAGTTTCACAGGAGGTGCCACAGTCGAGACCGCACATGGTTTGCGTGAAACCCGTTGCTTGGCTGGACTTCGGCTAATACGGTGCTGAGAGACTGCCGGCGGCTCCTTGCGACCGCCCTACCTCAGCGGGCCCGATAAGCTACCTACCGATCCGGACGAGCCGCGGGTTTCCTTTTTCCTCCCCGTAGGTCAGGCTTTCCAGCCTGACCGTCAGCCTGGTCAGGCTTTCCAGCCTGACCGTCAGCCTGGTCAGGCTTTCCAGCCTGACCGTCAGCCTCCCCGTAGGTCAGGCTTTCCAGCCTGACCGTCAGCCTCCCCGTAGGTCAGGCTTTCCAGCCTGACCGTCAGCCTGGTCAGGCTTTCCAGCCTGACCGTCAGCCTGGTCAGGCTAGAAAGCCTGACCTACGATGAGCCTGAGTGGAACCACTCATGCAACTTCAGCCCTCTCTTAACTCTTCTTTTCGCATTCGCAAAACGGTCGGCATCGATCTGGGCACCACCAACAGCGTCATCGCCCTGCTCGACGCCACCGACAGCACGCTCGTGACCGGCCAGGACGAACATGGCCGACGCACCTTTCCCTCGTTGGTCGGTTGGCACGCGGATCAGGGCCGTCTCGTCGCCGGCACTCGGCGCGCTGAAGCGACCCCGCTTGCCTCCATCAAGCGCTTCATGGGTCTGCCGCGCGCGTTTCCGTTGGGGCCGCAACAGATGACGCCGCCGCAAGTGTCGGCGTGCATCCTGCGCCTGCTGCGCGACATGCTGGCCCGCACCCTCAACGATCCGCGCCAGCTGCTCGACTCGGCCATTATCACCATGCCGGCCTACTTCAATCACAATCAGATCGAGGCGACGCGCCAAGCCGGCGAGTTGGCCGGCTTTGACGTGGTTGAACTGCTGCACGAACCGACCGCCGCCGCCATCTATTATTCGTGGCTCGGCCATCACGGCGACGCCTCGTATCTCGTTTACGATCTCGGCGGCGGCACGTTCGACGTATCGATCATCCGCCGCCGGCTGGACGATTACGAAGTTCTCTCGGTCAGCGGCGATCCCTTTCTCGGTGGCGACGACTTCGATCGCCTGTTGGCCACGCATCTCGTGGAGAATGGCTCGTGGCTCGTAGGTCAGGCTTTCCAGCCTGACGCGGCCGCAGCAACGCCGATTCCACCGGAGACAGTGTCGCGGCTGTTCGATCCGGCGACGCCGATGGGCGCGGTCCACTTCGCGCGGCTGGTGCAGGCGGCCGAAAGCATCAAAATCGAACTGACCGATAGCGAGCGCGTCGAGCGTTATCTGCCCGATCTGATCCGCGATGAGGACGGCCGGGCGATCACCTTGGAGGCGAGCGTGGAGCGCGGCGCCTTCCATCGTCTGATCCGCGACAAAGTGGACCGCACCATCGATTGCTGCCGCGACGCTTTGGCCCGTGCCCGCGAGCGCGCCGGACTGAGTCTGCCGGACATCGATCACGTCATCCTCGTCGGCGGCTCCAGCCGTGTGCCGCTGGTGCGCGACATGGTGCGCGCCGCCTTCTGCAATGCCGATTTGGCCGAACACGTCCGCCATCTCGATCCGCTGCTGCACGAGCCGGATCTGTGCGTTGCCTATGGCGCGGCTTCTGCGCAGCGACTCACGGCACTCGTTATCTGTTCCCCGGCGTCGCATTGCATCTGACCAGCCCCGTCAACACGCGCGACTTTGTGTATCCAGCGACCGGGGTTGTTCGTTTGGAGTCAACGGATGCCGCGCTGGACGGCGGCTCGGTACGCATCCGTTCATTGGCGACCGGACTGACGGAAGAAGCATTTCTCGATGAACGCGGCACGTTCGCTCAGGACGTGGAGCTACAGCCGGAAACGGACAACGCCCTGGAGTTCGCCGTCTGTGACGGAGCGGGACAGGAAATGGCGCGTGTTGTCGCCGTGGTGCGCCATCAGAGTACCGCTCGGCCGTTGGGGCAGGCGGTGCTGCCGACGCAGCTCATCACCAAGCCGCTGCAAATCGAAGTGCTGTCGCGCGGCGGCCAGCGCGTCAAGCAGATCGTCGCTCCTATCGGCGCCACGCTGCCCGGCGTCTTTCACTGCACCTGCCGCACTCACGACCAGGCCGGACGCATCGTCGTGCCGATCTTCGAGGAGAACCGCATCGTCAAGCAAATGGTGATTGAGGATCTCGATCCATCGCTGCCGATCGGCTCGCCGGTCGAGGTCGAGTTCGCCATCGACATCAAGCACACCATCGAAGTGCGTGTGCGCATCCGCCTGCCAGCCCGCGGCGCAAGCAAGGGAGACACTTACGAACGCTGCGAGACGGCGACGCTGTCGGCGCCGCCGCCGCCGCGCCGGCCGACCCGCGCCGACATCGACGACGTACAGAATCAGATCGAGGAACTGCTGCCGCAGTTCAGTGGCCGTTTCCGCAGCCGTCTGCGCCGAAGGCACTGCAAATTCGTCAGGATCTCTTCGAGGCGCTGCGTTACGACGATGAGCCGAAGGCGATCCAGCGCATGGCGGAGCTGCGCGAATTGTTGCAGCAGTTGGAGACGAGCCGCGGTCAAATGCTCGATCCGCCTTGGCCGCGTTTCGCGCAGCTGGTGCAGCACTGTCTGGCCCTCGCCGCCGAGGTCGCCGACAAGACCGGCCGCGATCCCGAAGAGCTGCGCGAACACATCCGCGCTCAGGAGCGCTACGCCGAGCAAGCCTACGAGGAACACAATCCGACGCTGTACCGCGAGTGCCACGACAATTTGCAGAAGTACGGCGGCTATCTGACGCAATTGCTCGGCGACACGCTGCCGCGTCCGCCGCGTCCGAGCCGTCCGCCGGAAGAAGAAGCCCGCGGCGAAATCGAGCGCTTCCGCGCCTATCTGTCCGCCGTGTGGAAGCAAGTGCGCGAAAAGCAACGGGTCGATCTGGAGGCGCGTTAACCGAAATCGCCGCTCAGGCGCACGGCCTGAGCCAGCGCGTCAAGGCGGAGCCTCTGAATGTGCTGCGCGATACGAACCGATTGGGCACGGAGGTCGAGAAGGTGGCGGATTTGCTTCAGCACAAACGGCGACATGCACCGGGCGACGACGCGGGGTTGTTGGAAGGATCGTTGTGAGCGCTTGTTTCTCGCACGGTTTGACGCCACAATCGAGGAAGTTTCGGCGAAGACAAGGAGGTCCAGCGTCATGGCGGAACACGATCGGCGGTTCAAGGTGCTGCTCCAAGAGTTTCTGCCCGATTTCCTCCGGCTATTCTTCCCAGAACGAGCCGAGTTGTTCGATCTGGAACAGGTGGAGTGGTTGGACAAGGAGTTGTTTATCGATCCGCCGCAGGGCGACGTGTTGCTTCTCGATCTGGTGGCTCGTCTGCGTCTGCGTTCCGCCGACAAGGAACCGGCGCGTAGCGCTGATTCACATTGAGGTGGAATCGCGCGATGCCGTGGCCACGATGCCCCGCCGCATGTTCGACTATTATGTGCCGCTGCGGCGCAACCACGATTGTCCGGTGTTGCCGATCGCGGTGTATCTGCGCGTGGGCCGCGATGGCATCGGCGTCGATAGTTACACGGAAGAGTTCGGCGGCTTATCGGTGTTGCGCTTTCAGTATCTGTACGTGGGCTTGCCGGCCCTGGAGGCGGAGCGATATGTTGTCGGTGAGAACTGGCTGGGCGTGGCCTTGGCCGCTCTGATGCGCGTGCCGCCGGGCGCAAGTTGTGGTTGCGCGCTGAGGCGCTGCGCCGCGTGCTGCTGGAGTGCCGCGAGAACGATTATCGCCGTTTGTTGCTGCAAGAATGCGTGGAGGCGTATCTGCAACTGAACGATGAGGAACAGCGGCAGTTCGAGCAACTGCTGCACACGGAACCGTACAAGGAGATTGAGCCGATGATGGTTACGACTTACGAGAAAGGCGTTGTCAAGGGGATTGAGAAAGGAATGGAGCAGGGACGCCGCGAGACGGCGCGTTTACAATTGGAGCGAAGGTTTGGCCCGTTGAGCGAAGCGGTTTTGGCACGGTTGGCGGCCTGGCCGGCGGAACGATTAGATGAACTGCTGCTGGCCATACTCGACGCGCCGTCGCTGCTCGCTCTGGGACTGGAAGACGGCAACGGGAAAACCTAGTCCGGGAAAAGAAAATCGTGCGGATTTTTCCCTGCTAACCTGGCGTGGATTTCTCCCTCGGTTATACTGGTACTGTACATTCGTTGGGGATGTCATCCGAACGCGAAAAGCGACGGCAAGCGCTGTCTTTCATGGATTCACTGAGGGAAAAATCATGGGCGAAGCAAGCAAGGAACTCAAAAACGTCTTGGCGCAGATCGAGAAGGACATCGGCAAGGGCGCCATCATGCAGTTGGGCGAAGCCTCGGCGTTGGACGTGCAAGGCATTCCGACCGGCGCCTTGAGCCTGGACATCGCCTTGGGCGGGCGCGGTCTGCCGCGCGGCCGTATCATCGAGATTTTCGGGCCGGAGTCGAGCGGCAAGACGACCGTGGCTCTGCATGCGGTGGCGCAAGCCCAGAAACAGGGCGGCGTCGCCGCCTACATCGACGCCGAACATGCCCTCGATCCCGGTTGGGCCAAACGCATCGGCGTCGATCTGGAGAGCTTGCTCGTCAGCCAGCCCGGACATGCCGAAGAAGCGCTGCGCATCGCCGAGATGCTCATCAAGTCCAACGCCGTCGATCTCATTGTCGTCGATTCGGTCGCCGCCTTGGTTCCCAAGGCCGAGATCGAGGGCGAAATCGGCGATTCGCACGTCGGTATTCAGGCGCGCCTTATGAGCCAAGCGCTACGCATCCTCAATCCGACCATCGCCCGCACCCGCACCTGCATGATCTTCATCAATCAGATCCGCCAGAAAATCGGCGTCATGTTCGGCAATCCGGAGACGACCTCCGGCGGGCTGGCGCTCAAATTCTACAGTTCGGTGCGCCTGGACATTCGCAAGATTGGCGCCGTCAAGAGCGGCGATGAAACGATTGGTTCCGAAGTCAAAGTGCGCGTGGTCAAGAACAAAGTCGCTCCGCCGTTCCGGCAAGCGCTGTTCGAGTTGATGCACGATCGCGGCATCAGCCGCGAAGGCGATCTAATCAATCTGGCCATCGACGACGAGATTATCCAGAAGAGCGGCGGTCATCACAGTTACGGCGAGATCCGTCTGGGCAATGGCCGCGAGAACGTCAAACAGTATCTACGCGACAATCCGGCGCTGATGGACGAGATCGGTCGCAAGATCCTGGAGAAGCGGGGTCTACTGCCGCCGGTCGCCGGTGCTGTCGAGGACGGTAAAGTCGAGCAGACGGCTGCTCCGGCTGAGCCGGAAACCAACGCGAAAAGTTCGCGGCGACGTGCCGCCGCGGCGTCGGAGTGAACTCTCTCCGTTTCGCCGCGAGCCGTAGGCGAGCGCGTCTGCGCTCGCCTACGGCTCGCGGCGAAACGAACATTTACGCATATCCCAATCCCCTGTCGTTCGCCATCCCCCTCGTCACCAGGACGCTTCGCCCAACGGGATCGCCGCTTATCAAGTGGTGATCCCGCCATCCCTCACGCGGAACCAGATAGGCTGCCCCGCGACGATTCCATTTCTCACCGATGCCGGCCAAATAGAGGAATCCGAACGGCGAAGGAGCGGCGGATCGTCCGCGCCGGAGAAGGGCCGCGCAGCCAGCCAGGAGGAGATACAGCAAGAAACCGCGAACGAGCCAGTCGGAGAGTATTACTTGGAGCATTGCAGTGCCTCCTTCATCACGGAGTCATCAAATCTGTTCCGGTGGACGACCCAGGAGCGTAAAGTGCAATCGCCGTGCCAGGCGACCGTAGCAGAGAGTAAGCGGCCAGGCGGGATGTAGTCCGCTTCTTCCCTACCATGTAATACCTATCAACTACAATACCAACTACCGACGCCAACCGCTACCACCCGCTCCCGCGGAATCCTCGG
Source organism: uncultured Planctomycetota bacterium (assembly GCA_963835245.1). Taxonomy (GTDB): domain Bacteria; phylum Planctomycetota; class Planctomycetia; order Gemmatales; family Gemmataceae; genus JAJPHU01. Next base: position 38,541 of record CAWIEZ010000004.1, on the reverse strand, counting down.
CAAAATTGTTGCAATCGGCCTCTGCGGATAGTCGATGAAGAAGACGGACGATGGGGCAAGGAAGCTCCCGCGAGGAGACCGCCAAGAGAAGGGCGTATTCATGGTCGGAAAGTCGGTGCTGGGAATGCTCGCCGCTTGCGCCGTTTACCTATCTGCCGGATCGATCGCTCGGCTGGAGGCGGCGGACCCGCCTTACGTATTTCTGCTTCGCTCGCGCCAAGCGGTGGTGACGCCGGAGAGGAGCTACGATTCGCAGACGGGCGGCGGTTTCGTGCAAGTCACGCAGGTCCGGCCCGACGTGGTGATGGCGGTGATGCGCGGCGCGGCGGCGGCCGGCAGCGGCCATCATAAGGAAGGCTCCGCCGCTTTGCAGTTCACGCTCCATCAAGACTTCGAGGTAATCGCCACGCGCGGCGGTCTTCGTCCGCCGCGCCTGACGCTGGCCGGCTGGGTCATCGGCGCTCTGGAGTCCAGCCGCAAAGACGGCGGCACGGCCGAACACAGTCCGGCCTGCGCCGCCATTCGCTCCGGCGACGAAACGATTCTCCAACTGTGCGTCAAAGCGCACGGCGTCGTCGGCGGCGAAAACCTGCTTATCAACGATCGCGTTGGACCGCTGGAGATGGTGGCGGCGCCGGGAGGCTTTTGCCTGCATCAGACCTTCGCCCTGCATGCCGTTCAGGGCCAGTCGCCGTGCCATCCCGGCAGCGCGGTCGCACAGTTCGATCCCGACCCGAAGCTCGATGCGCAGTGGAATGAAGCCCTGCGGCCCTTCCGCGCTGTGCCGCAAAAGGATTTCGGTTTCCGTGTCCTGCTGCGCGTGGTCGAAGACGGGCCGCCGCCTGGTGTCGCGGCGCAAGAATTGCCGCCGCCGCGCGAGCAGAAAGACAATATACGCTAATCAGATCGTTGTTTAGCCGCGACCCGAAGGGGAGCGCGGGCTAAGCGCTCCCCTTCGGGTCGCGGCTAAACAAGTCTAACGCCCAAGGAGTCGCTGTCGATGGTAACAATCGGAGGCTGTCTTCTCGTCATCGCCGCCATTCTCATCGGCTTCACCATGGCCGGCGGACACGTCGCCGCGCTGATGCACCCATCGGAGATCGTCACCATTGGCGGAGCTTCGCTCGGCGCCCTTATCATCATGTCGCCCAAGAGCGTGATGGTCGATCTGATCCGCTCTGTGTTCCAAGTCATCAAGGGCACGCCCTACAACCGCCGAACTTACTTGGAGTTGTTCCAGTTGCTCTACGCCGTCACCAAACTGACGCGCCGCGATGGCCTTTTGGCTCTGGAATCGCAGCTGGGCAACGAACACGAAAGTCCTCTTTTTCGCAGCTATCCCAAAATCGTCGGCAACCATCATGCCCGCCATTTCCTCTACAACGCTCTGGTGATGATCCCGGACAGCAAAGAGCCGGAGCAGATGAGATCGGCGCTGGAGGAAGAGATCAAGGTGATGGAGCGCGAGCATCATGCGGCCGTCGGCGTGCTGATGAAGACGGCGGACGCTTTGCCGGGCTTCGGCATCGTGGCGGCGGTGCTGGGCATCGTCGTCACCATGCAGGCCATCGATGGTCCGGCCGGCGAGATCGGCCATAAAGTCGGCGCCGCCTTGGTGGGCACCTTCCTGGGTATTTTGTTGTCGTATGGCTTCTTCGCGCCGATGGCCGGCCGCATGGAATTTTTGGGCGAAGCGGAGACGACGTTCTTTCGCGTCATTTCGACGGCGGCGACGGCCATCGGTTCCGGCGAGAGTCCGCGCGAAGTGGTGACGCGCTCGTGCCGGCTGGTGGGCAGCGATTGCCGGCCCAGCCGAACGGAGTTGACCGAGATTTTCCGCGATAGTTAACGGATGGTTAGCCGCGACCCGCAGGGGAGCGCGGACGCGAAGGTTCCGGGCGGAAGGGGGTAAACGGTGGCGGGAAAAGGCGGCGGAGCCTGGAAAGTGGCCTACGCGGACTTCGTGACCGCTATGATGGCCTTTTTCCTCGTCATGTGGATCTGCGGCCAAGATCAAAGCGTTCGCCGCGCCGTTTCCTACTACTTCAACGATCCATTTAATTCCTCGCAAATGCCCTTCTCGAAAAAGTCCACCCGCTTCGGCGCCATGCTCGAGCAATCCGACCCCGGCAACGTGCCGCTGGCGGAGAACGTCGCCCTGGGACATGGCCGCAATCCCTATCTCCGCAAGGAACCCAACAGCGTCTGCACCAAACTGGTCAGCGATTGGATTCATACCGACAAGACGGCGAAAACGTACTGGCCCCAACAAGCGCGGCGGCAGCGCGATCTGGCCCGCTGGGCGTCCAAGGGCGCCGACACCAACGAAGCCGCCGAGCGGACGGCCCTGCGCGAACTGACCCGGCAATTGAAAGAGGAAATCAAACGCGATCTGCCCGCGCGCTTGACCAATCCCTATCGCGATCTGCTGTCCGAAGCCGTCGCCGAAGTCAATTGGACGGAACTGGCGGAAGATTTACTGTCGCATTGACGGCATCCCTGCCGCCGCACTCCTTTCTCGGTAGAATGGCTCTATTGGCGCGTGCCAGCAGCCAAGGCGGCTGACGGGGGGCAGCGCTCGGGCGCACCAGCAGCGCGGCTGGAGGGCAACATCGGTATTCCCGAGGAACGAACCCATCCGCAGTCAGGCCCGCAAGGCCGGCGCTGGCGGTGTCGTTCGACTCGTTTCAAGAAAGGGGATACCGTATGCCGCAAGACACGCAGTCCTTGCCCGTTCTCTCGTCTCTGCCCATCTCCTTGGAGCGAGATGTCTTCCTCCGCACTCTGCTGCGCGAACTCGCCGGGACACTTCAGGATGTCGTCGGACTCGACGAAGCATCCGGCTTTATCAGCGTCGTCGGCCAGCGGATCGGCGACCAGATCAACGACCAATACAAAACGGCGTTGGGCGTTGCCGGTCTGAACCGCGAGCAAGTGGCCGAGGTTCTCGTGGATCTCAAGCGGCGCATTCAGGGCGACTTCTTCATCATCGAAGAGAGCGCGGAGAAGATCGTGCTGGGCAACCGCGCCTGTCCGTTCGCCGACAAAGCGATCGGCCGCCCCGCTCTGTGCATGATGACCTCCAACGTCTTCGGCGTGATCGCCGCCCAGAATCTCGGCTACGCCAAGGTGGCGATCGAGGAAGCCATTGCCCGCGGCGATGCCGGTTGCCGTGTCGTCGTGTACTTGAAGCCGACCGAGGAAGCGCGGGTGGCGAGCGGGCGCGAATATTTCAAGGGCTAGTCGGGTAGCTATGAACGCCGAGCAATTTCTTCAGATCGCCGACCACTTCCCCGAGGCGGCGCTGCTGGTGACGAGGGACGGCGCGATCGTTGCGGCCAACCGTCTTGCGGCTTTGGGACCGCTTCCCAAAGCCCTCACCGGCCGCACGCTCCGCGACCTGACCACGACACCCGCCGAGGCCGTCGGCGATTATCTGCATCTGTGTTCGCGCAGCCGAGAGCCGGTGGTCGGCTCTCTCGTTCTCCGCGCCGCGGACGATCGGGAAATCGCCTGCCGCTGCTACGGTGCCGTCGTTCATCACGATCCCCACGGCGACAAGACGCGCCTGCTCTTACGGCTTATCCGCAAGGACTCCACACCGAGCCATTTCACCGTCCTCAGCCAGAAAATCGACGAGCTGACCAAGGAGATCCATCGACGGAGGCAAGCCGAAGAGGAGCTGCGCGAGACCGTCGAGCGACACTGGGCGATGGCGGAGTACCTGACGACTCTCGTCGAAGCCTCGGCCACGCTGACGGGCACGCTGGAGCCTTCCACTGTCTTGGCGTCGATCCTGCAATTATCCGGTCGGCTTCTCCCCGCCGACGCTTACGCCATCTGGCGGTTTCATCTCCCTTCGGACCGCTGGCGGATCGTCCTGTCGTCGGGCTTGTCAGACCCATTCCAGCAGGCGACGATCCATATACTCGAACAAACGCCCGGCATGCCGGAGACGCCGGTGATCGCCGACGACGTTTTCGCCTTGCCGATGCTGGCCGAGCGGAAAGAGTTGTATCGGGCCGAAGGCATCCGCTCGCTGCTGGTCGTGCCCTTGCGCATTCACGGTTCGATCGGCGGCACGCTGGTCGTGTACCACCGCCAACCGCACCGTTTCAGCGAGATTGAGGTCCGCGTGGCAACCGCCGTGGCCAACCTTTCCGCCGCGGCCATCGGTTCGGCGGACTTGTACGAGAAGCGGCGGCGCGCGGAGCAGGATGCCCGCTTCCTCTCCGATGCCAGCGCCGCGCTGGCCGCCTTGGTGGACTACGGCAGCACCTTGCAGAAAGTAGCGCGGCTGGCCGTGCCCTTTTTCGCCGATTGGTGTACCGTGGACATGCTCGATGAGGGCGGCACCCTGCGGCGGCTGGCCGTCGCCCACGTGGACCCCTCCAAGGTCGAACTCGCTCACCAACTGCATCGCCGTTACCCCCCCGATCTCGACGCGCCGCAGGGTGTCGGCAACATCCTCCGCACCGGCAAGTCCGAGATTGTCGCCGACATCACCGACGAGATGCTCGCCGCCTCCGTGCCGGACGCCGAGCTTCTCGGCATCATGCGCAAGCTGGGTCTCAAATCCTACATGGGTGTGCCGCTCCTCCTTCGCGGCAAAGCGCTGGGCGTCCTCACCTTCATCGGCGCCGAGTCGGGTCGGCGCTACGACGCCGCCGATCTCGCCATGGCCGAGGACTTGGCGCATCGGGCGGCGGTGGCCATCGAGAACGCCCAACTCTATCAGGCGGCGCGCGAAGCCGATCGCCGCAAGGACGAATTTCTCGCCCTGTTGGGGCACGAACTCCGCAATCCGCTGGCCCCGATCCGCAACGCCCTCCACGTCCTGAAACTGCCGGGAGCCGACGCCGCCATCGCGCAGCGCGCGCGAGATGATGGAGCGGCAGGTCGAACACATGGTCCGCTTGGTCGATGATCTTCTCGATGTGTCGCGCATCATGCGCGGCAAGGTCGAGCTGCGCCGCGAGCCGGTGGACATCGCCACGGTTGTCGCCCGCGCTGTCGAAACCGCCCAGCCGATCATCGAGGCGGAGGGCCATCAACTGACGGTTTCCCTGCCGCCCGCGCCGCTGTGGGTCAACGGCGATCTCGTGCGCTTGGCCCAGGTCGTCGGCAATCTGCTCAACAACGCCGCCAAGTACACCGAGCGCGGCGGAAGTATTTGGCTCAGCGCCGAGTTGACGAGCCGGGAGCGCGAGCGACCGGAAGTCCTCATCCGTGTGCGCGACAGCGGCATCGGCATCGCCGCCGATTTGCTGCCGCGCGTTTTCGACATGTTCTTTCAGGCCGCGCACCGCGCCTCGGAGTCGCAAGGCGGTCTGGGCATCGGCCTATCGCTGGTACGGCGTCTGGTCGAGTTGCACGGCGGCACGGTCGAGGCGCACAGCGGCGGGCGCGGCCAAGGGAGCGAGTTTGTCGTGCGGCTGCCGTTGCTGGTCGAGGACGAGCACAAAAGCAATCGACGACACGACGCACCGCAAAGGTCCGAGCGGAAGCTGCCGCCGCGCCGCGTGCTGGTGGTGGACGACAACGTAGACGCCGCCGACAGTCTCGCCATGCTGCTGCGCTTGTTGGGCCAAGAGGTGAACGTCGCCTACGATGGCGCTTCCGCATTGGCCCAGGTCGAGGCCGACCCGCCCGCCATCGCTTTCTTGGATCTGGGGATGCCGAAGATGGACGGCTACGAATTGGCGAGGAGGTTGCGGTCGCACTCGGCTCTACAGTCCGTTGTGTTGGTTGCCCTGACCGGCTGGGGCCAGCCGGAGGACCGCCAGCGGACCAAGGAAGTGGGTTTCGATCGCCACCTTGTCAAGCCGGTGGAAGCGGACGCGCTGCACCAGCTGCTCGCGGAAGGACGCGCGGTTTGGTGAAGAGGGTTGCGGTGGGCTGGGCTAACGAAAAAACGGCAGAAACAACTACCGCAGCCTACCGAACTGCGACCGCAAGGGAAATGCGCCCAATTACTCCGCTCCGGCGAACCGTTGCTGATACGGCCCGAAAATCTCATCGATGTCGCGCGGAGTCAAGCCGAACTGCTCTAAATCGTAACGGTGTACGCCGTGCTTGTGGGCGGGGTTCCGCGCCAACCACGCTGCACATGCGCCGCACCATCGATTCCGGCATTTCGCGTCCGAAATAGTGGTAAATGTCGCGCACCGTGCCGAGGGGATCGGCGAGGAGAGACGAATAATCCACGTCGAAGAGGCGAGTTGGATTTTGGGCACGCCCTTCGACGGCGTGATCGAGCAGGTGAGCCTGGAGCAGATCGGCGGCGTTACGGCCGAGCCGACGGCAATCCACTTCGTCTGAATATAGACCATGTGAGATGGCAAAAAGACTACATGCGGAGGGAATCACTTTCTTCAAATCGCGGTGGGTTTGCACGACGCAAGCATCGGGAAATAGCGTCAACAGCGCTTTTAAGCCGAAGGAGTGGGCCGGCGATTTGAGAACCCAATGACACGGCGGCCGTCGCCACTGCAACATTTGCAGGCACGTCCGATACTCCTCGTAGGACCAGAGAACGTAATCGCGTCCGGGACTGCGCAACCATTCGAGATAGCCGCCGACCTCGCCGTAAAGGAAGAACGCGGGAGTCACGAAGGTATTCAAGAGGAGAAAAGTGCATTCTTCGGGACCGTCGGCCTTGAGGGGATGGATGGTCCGCAATTGCGGCGCACCCCAGCGCGTGGCCAGGGTGACGAAGCGCTGAGCGACGAGGCGGCGGCGATCCGGCTTGCCGGCGGCGACCGACGGATCGGGTGCCGGATGCAGCGCTTCCCACAGCAAGAGCGGCCGGCCGGACGGATCTTGAGACAACAGATTGTGCAATAACGTGGTGCCGGTGCGTGGCAAGCCGACTACGAACATTGGCCGGCGAATCACTTCCTCCGAGACTTGCGGGTTCCTTTTGACAAAGTCCCGTACGCGCAGCCGGTTGGCGACGAGATGAATGCAGTTCAGCCGGCACAGCAAGCGACCCAGGGGATTGAGCCGGGCATCATCCTCCAGCGAATCGAGGAGAACGCGCAACGGTTCAAGGAAGCGTTCGTCGCCCCAATCGGTCAGCTTGGTCCACCGGCGCACGGCGTCGAGGATGGCGTTCCGCGACAGCCGCCGCCGCCATCCCCACTCCCGCAGTCGCCGACCGGCCGAGTTGAAGACATGCGCCGCGAAGGTTCGATAGGGTTGCTCAAATGTCCGTCCGGAACGCGGCGTCATCGATAAAACTCCCGAAGAAGATGATTAACCACAGAGACACAGAGACACAGAGAAGAAAAATGGAATTAATTCTTTTCTTCTCTGTGTCTCTGTGTCTCTGTGGTTAATTTTTTAGTGCAGCGCTTCCAGCGGCTTGATGCGCATGGCCGACAGGGCCGGCAGCAAACCGCCCAGCACACCCATAACCACCGCGAACAGGGCGGCGAACGCCACAATGCCGCCATCGACGCGGAAGGCGAAATCGATCTGCCGCGCTCCCAGCGACGCGCTGCGCGTGATGCCGTTGGCCGCCGCCCCCAGCGCCACGCCCAGCAGCCCGCCGATCGCGGCGATCAACAGGGCCTCCAGCAAAAATGACAACAGGATGTCACTCGCCTCGAAGCCCATGATGCGCAGCACGGCGATGTCCTTGGTACGTTGGCCGATGGCCGCGAACATGGTGTTCATCACGCCGAACATGGCGCCGACGCCCATGAACCAGGCGATGACCCACGCCGCCGTCCGCATGATCTTGGTCTGCTCCGACTGCTTCTGATAATACTTCGGCTCCGTCATCGCCTCGACGCTGACGCTCTTGCTATCGCGGAGTTGCTCGGCTAACTCCTCGGCTTCCTCCGCGTTCGCCGCCCGCACAAGGACGGAGCTGTACATTCCTTCGCGGCGGAATTGGCTGGCCAATTCGTTGAGATCGCACCACAGCTCCGACTCGAAGGCGGCGCCGCCGGACTCGAAGACACCGACAATCTTCCAGCGTTTGCGGCCCATTTCCATCTCTTCGCCGACGTGCAGATGATTGTCGCGCTGCACGCCCTTGCCGATTATCACCTCGCTCTGGCCGGGCCGAAACGCGCGCCCCTCGATGAGATGGAGCCGCGAATGGACGCGGAAAGCGACCGGCAGCACGCCGCGAACCTGCAAGAAGCGAAAATCGCCGCCGTCTTGGGGGCGATGGTGGACGACCATGAACAATTCGCGGCTGGCGATGGGCTGGCCGGCCGCATCGCGGACGACGCCTTTGCTGTTCTCGACCTGGGAAACGAGGCCGCGCTCCATCTGGCTGAGTACCTCATCGTTGTTGCCCTTGCTGAGAAGGAGGACGTTTTCCGGCTCGCCGGTGGTGGCGCAGGCGGCTTCGATGCCGTGGATAAACGCCAACATGACCACCAGCGCCGCCACCACCAACGTGAAGCCGGACGCCGTCATCAGCGTCGTTTTCCAGCGCACCCGCAGGTTGCGATAGTTGTAGGACAGCGGAACCATGATCGTGAATCAAGCAATTTTGGCGAAAACGTCCGAAACTTTGACCTTCCGAGCGTTCCATGCGGGGACGACGCTGCCGGCGAAGCCGACGAATGCGCCCATCAGCGCTCCCCAAAGGATCATTTCCGCGCCGATGGGGAACGTGAAAAAGATGCGCGTGCCGCCATTGCTCGGCAGGACGCCGCGAATGGCCAGCGTCGAACCCATCCAGGCCAGGGACGCGCCCGAACAGGCCGCTGAGCGCGCCGATCAACGCCGCTTCGCCGATGACCAACACCATGATCGCCGACGGCTCGAACCCCAGCACCTTGAGGACGGCCATCTCCACTTTGCGCTCGCGCGTCGCCACGCTGATGCTGTTGGACAGAACAATCACCATGTCGATGACCAGAATGCTGACGACCAGTTCGATGATCGAGAGGATCGCCTGGCCGCGGCTGACGAAGCGCGCCACGCCGGCCGACTCGGTTTCCACTTTCAATTCCGGCTGGCGGTTGCTGGAACTCTTCTTGGATTTGGCCGGCGACGCGCTGGGCGGCGTCGGCGTCGCGCAGACGCAGCCAGACGCAGTTGATCGTCTCTTTGTTGCCGGTGCCTTCCTCGTAATAATCCTCGCGGAAGAAGAAATTGCGCGAGTATTCGCCGGGCGGCATCACGCCGACGATCTTGAAACGCAGATCTTTGCCGAGATGGCTGGAACTAAGGACGGTGAACTGCTGGCCGACCTTCCAGCCCATTTGCTGCATGACATCGGCGCTGAGGATCGCTCCGGTCTTCTCGCGTTTCAGTGCCTCGACGGCGGCGCGGATCGAGTTTGTCCAGGCCGTTGTGCATGCCGATAAGATTATCCGGGCGCGTGGCCAATCCGAAGCCCTGATGACTGCGCTGCCGCGAAGCGTCGAAGTAGCCGGCGTAGAAATTCCACGTCGTCCAGTCCGTCACGCCGTCGAGGCGCGTCAGCAACGGCAAATAGCGAGCGGGGATGCGGCTGGGCGCCACCCAGCGCTCGCGTGACGAGCAGTTTCGATTGACTCGACTCCGCCGCGACGTGCTGCCGCACCGAGACGATGATCGTCGTCATCTCGGCGCAGATCGTCACCATCACCGTCACCGCCAAGGCGGTCAACGTCGTGCGCAGCTTGCTGCGTCCCAGGTTCTTCAGGATGAGAAGGAAGAATTTCATGGGATTATCTCCTCGTTCCCACGCTCTGCGTGGGAACGCACGTCCGCGACGCTCTGCGTCGCGGCTGGCCGTTGCGTGAGACGGGACGCGGAGCGTCCGCACGTGCGTTCCCACGCAGAGCGTGGGAACGAGGAAGTATCCTCAACGAGGACGCCCTTGTCGATGCGCAGCAGCCGATGCGCCCGCGCCGCGGCGGACGGATCGTGCGTCACCAACAAAATCGTTTTTTTCAGCCCCTGCTGCAAGGACTGGAGCAGATCGAGAATTTCCCTCGATTTCACGCTATCGAGATCGCCGGTCGGCTCGTCGGCGACGACCAGCTTGGGATCGGTGACGAGAGCGCGAGCGATGCCGACGCGCTGTTGTTCGCCGCCGGACAATTGCCCCGGTCGATGGCGCAAGCGATGCGACAAGCCGACGAGATCGAGCACCATCAACACCTGTTCGCGCCGCCGCCGCGCCGACATATTCAAGAGCAGCAACGGCAACTCCACGTTCTCGAACGCCGTCAGCACCGGGATCAGGTGGAAGAACTGGAACACGAAACCGACGGCGTTGGTGCGCCAGCGCGCCAGCCGCGTCTCGTCGAGTTGGGAGATTTCCACGCCGTCGAAGAGGACGCGGCCGGTCGTCGGTCGATCGAGTCCGGCGATGAGGTTCAGCAGCGTCGTCTTGCCGGAGCCGCTGGGACCGATCAGAGCCACGAAGTCGCCGGCGGCGATTTCCAGATCGACGCCGTCCAGCACGGCGATGCGCTCGCTGCCGCGCTTGTACTCCTTGGCGACGTTGTCCACCACGATCAGCGGCTTAGCGTTCATTCCTGCCCCCTGACCACTGGAGTAGAGTCCGAGTGCTTGAAAAACAGCACCCGCGCGTTCATGTCCGGCAGCAGATATTCGTCCGGGCTGTCGATGGCGACTTTCACTTGCACGACGCCGCGCTGACGATTGACCATCGGCTGCATGCGGCTGAGCGTGCCGCGATAGACACGGTCGGGATAGGCGTCGGGAATGACCTCACAAGGCGTGCCTTTTTGTAGTTGCCGTAGATCGCGTTCCTGCACGTCGATCTCGGCCTCCATCTCGCTCAAGTCGGCGAGAGTGCAGAGGGCGGTGTAGACGAAATCCGCTTGAATGCTCTCGCCGGGATTGACGTTCTTTTGCAGCACGGTGAAGACGCGCGGCTTGCCTTCGGCGTCGGCGGGAGCGTGGATTTTCGTCTTGTCGAGATAGTATTTGGCCCGATCGCGCGTGGCCCTGGCGCGACTGGACTTCGGCCTCCGCGGCTTTGATTTTTTCATAGCGCGTTTTGCTCTCCACTATATCGACATTGGTTTTCTGCACGTGCACCGCCGCGCTGGCATCGTGGTAGTTCGTCACGATGCGGTCGTACTCGGCCCGGCCGATGGCGCTCGGATAGAGTTGGCGAGCGCGTTCGTATTCGATCAGCGCCAAGCGTTCTTGAACCTTGGCTTGTTCGTAGAGAGCGCGAGCATGGGCTTTTTCGTCGTCCTCGCGTCCGTTTTTCAGTTCCTCCAGTTGGGCCTCGGCGGCGGCCAGCGACGCCTCGGCTTGCTGGTACTCCGCCCTATAGCGGATGTCATCGATCTCGAAAAGAAGATCGCCGGTTTTGACTTTTTTGCCCTCTTCGGGGATAAAGACGCGCGACACGATGCCATTGACCTGCGGCGACACGACGACCTTGCTGCGCGGCACGACGAAGCCGGACAGATCGAGCAGCACGTCGCGCGACGGCTTGCCAGTGTAGACGAAAACATTTGTCTCCGGCACGTTGTTGGTGTGGCGATAGGAGTAGCCGGCCACGCCTGTGGCTGTGAGAACGACGATGACAAGCCCAGAGCGCCAGCGACGGGACGAAGAACCCGTCGCTGGCGCTCCGGGCTTGTCGCTGCCGCGCCGCTCGTGGTCGGCGACCTGGAAATCGCGCAGGCGCGTCGAGATTTGCTCGGCGACAGGCATTTCGATCAAGGGTACGGGAGTGTTCATGGTCAATCCTGCCCCTCTATTAGGGTAACTCTCTGCCTTGCTTGCGCGGCGGCCTGTCCAGAGACGCCGGGCGTGCGGCATTCCGTCCAGGCGACGAGGAAAGCGCCGAAGCGCGCCGAACGGACGACGAGCCGTTCTCTTGTCGAAGCATGGTGAATCAAGAAGTTTCCCTCTTCTTCGATCTCGATTGCCTCAAAATCGCGCGGTCGTCCGCCTAGTCCGGTGCCCAGTGCCTTGGCGGCGGCTTCCTTGGCACACCACAAGCGCGTCTCGAAATTCTCTTCGGGATACTTCGTCGATAGGGGATCGATCAGCGCCCGCTCCTCGGCGGTGGTAAATTCATCGAGAATCGAGTGCGTATCGCGGTCGGCCTCTTCCACGTCAATGCCGACCGGCACGTCCGAGGCGATGGCCACAGCAGCGGCCGCCGTGTGCGCCAAACTGATGTGCGGCAGCGCCGGATCGTCGCCGGGCAGCAGAAACGGCCGGCCCCGCTCATCGTGTTCAATGGCGAACTCGGCAGGATGCGGCAGCGCCGTGCCGTATTTCCGCGACCACCACAGTCGCACGGCATCCTTGACGGCGGCGCGCGAGGCGAGGAACTGTCGTCGGCGATCCTTGCCGGACGCCTCCCAGAACCGCGGCATCTCTTGCGAATGAAGAAACAGCCGCGCCGCCCATTCCGGATCAGCGCCACTCAAGTAATCGCGCGTGACCAGCGTGCCTACGCTGCCTTCGGTCAACCCCGGCAGGGCGATTTCCTCCGACAGAACGTGACACTCCGGCCGGCTCGCCGCCTCTTCGTAGCGCACCGAGCAGTTGAGAATCCAATCGGTCCAGCCCTGGAACCGCGCATACACCGCGCCCGTCCCGTCCTCCAACTCGATGTGGAAACGCATTTGCCGAGTTTGCGGATCGCAAGAGACGACTTCCATGCGCAGCGGGCACGTCGTCCCCACCGGCGGCGGAGGGCCGTAAAACTCGATCTTGTCCACGCCGATCGGCAAGATGAATTGCTGGTGCATGCGTGCCCACAGGCCGACGAATTGTCCCATGCCGTCCAAGAGACACGGATCGGTCAACAGCAGCGGATCGCTGTGGGAAGCAAACAAGCGATCGCGCGGCATGGCTCGCAGCGATCCCGACGCGCCGGGATTGCCGAAGGTGTGCAAAGCGTCGATGGTCCAGAAGACGCGGCCCGTGAAACATCAGACGTTCGCCGTAGACTTGCTCGACGCGGATCGGCCACGGTCCCTCGCCGCTCGAATGGACGAGCGTTTCCGGGACATCGTGCCGGTATGACTCGGCGAACAGCACGGTAGCGGTGAAACTCGCTTGATTCTCGAAGAAAATCGTGCAATGGACGCGCCGCACGCCAGTATCCGCATCGACGGACTCGACGCGCGATTCGATGCGGAGGTCACTGCGCGAGCAATCGCGCAAGCCGATCCAGCGCAGGCCGCGGCACGTTCTCGAAGCCGATCAGACCCAGGCCGGGCGAGAGCAGAGCGGCGGACTCGGCGACGAATTCCAGACTCATCGTCAGCGGCAAAATCGGCAACTGTTCTTCGAGCGGCTTGCACTCGGCATGCACGAATAAATGATCGTGCAAATACAAATCCTCTTGCAAATCGAGAGTGCGTTCGATGGTGATTTCGCGCTCCGGCTGAAAGTGCGTCACGCGTCCCAGCACGGGCATTCGCCGATCCGCTATCCGCGACCCACCCGGCAGCTAACGCGGCCGGTTCGCCACGCCCCGGCGAACCGGCCGCGTTAGCTGCCGGGTGGGTCGCGGACTGGAGCGGCGACCAATCGATGCGCAGCGGCACGGCGGTTCGGGACGGCGCCGGCGCCGGTTGCGGCCGGTCGAGATCGAGATTGCGAACGGTGCGATGTTCAAACAACGGCTCCAACCGCAGCGGCACGCCGGCGCACAAGAGACGGCCGCAGAGATGATTCAACTGCGTCAGCGGATTGCGCGTCTCGACATCGACGGCGACGGCGATAGCCTCGGCGTCCGTCGGGCAGCAGCGTTTTCAGATGCGCGGCCAAGTGTCCGCCGCCGACCTGCACGAAAATCCGCGCCCCGTCCTCGTACATCCGCCGCACCGTTTGCCAGACGCGGAGAGGCTCATCGACATTTTTCAGCAGCGTTGCGCGGATGCCCGCCGCATCGTCGGGGTACGGTTCGCTGGTGATGGAGGAATACAAGGGCAGAGCCGGCTTGCGCAATTCGACTTTCTCGTCCGCCAATTGTTGCAGCAATTCGCCGCGGAGGTGGCTCAGGCACGGCGTATGAATGGGCGGATACGGCAACAATTGGACCAGGATTTCCTCGCGCCGCAGCTTGTCGGCGATGCGCAGCAGACTGTCGCGTGGGCCGCCGAGAATGACGCTGTGCGGCGACATATGGATGGCCAAATGTGTGTCCGGTTCTTCCGCCAGCAGCGGAGTGATCTTTTCCTCGGAAGCACAGGCGAAGGCCAGTTGCCGGCCGGCGGCGTCGCGGGCATCGATGTTGAGTACCTTCCAGAAACCCGGCGCGAGATCGTGAAAATCGGCGACGCCGGCGGCACACAGAGCGGCCATCTCTCCCTGACTCTGGCCGGCGAGCATGTCCACGGGAATGTCGAATTTGCGGAGCAGAATCCAGCTTACCCAATTGCTGAGCGTGACGCCCATCGCGGCGAGGTAGCGCTCGCGGGGAGCCGGCGCGTCGCCGCTGTAGTCGTCGGTCTTCGGCGGCGCCAGGCGCGACTTCGAGTTGCCGGCGGTACTCCTCCGGCAACGATGCCGGCGGCGAGAAGATGGCGCTGGTCGGCACCGTGTCTTGCGGGTGGCGATCGCGGTCCTCGAAAAAATCGAACTCGGCGCGCACTTCGGGATAGTGCAGACACAGTTCGAGAAGATGATCGGGATAGTTGCCGATCAGGCCGGGGAAGCCCATGCCGGGAAAGAGAAAGGCGATCTTGCCGCGAGGAGAATGCGCATCGGCGGAGTAGTAAATTTCATCCGCGTCTTTTGGTTCATCGGCGAGGCAACGCTGCAACAACTGCCGCAGGTCGGCGAGATCATCGCAGACGAGAGCCAGCTTGACGGGATGCGATGTCTCCACGGAGCGCGACAACGTCCAGGCCAGATCCGCCAGGGCGGGATTGGTTTCATCGCGATGGAGGAAGCGATCGAGGCGAAGCAGTTGTTCGCGCAGTTGGGCTTGCGATTCTGCCGAGAACGCCAGCAATTCGCTCGCTCGCCGCAGACCGACTTCGATGGGCGCGAGCGAGCAATCCACCCGGCAGCTAACGCTGCCGGTTCGCCCACCCGGCAGCTAACGCTGCCGGTTCGCCGTGAACTAGGCGAACCGGCAGCGTTAGCTGCCGGGTTATGACTCGCTGCCGCTTCCTCCAGCACCACATGGGCGTTGATGCCGCCGAAACCGAACGCATTGACGCCGGCGCGGCGCGGCCCGTGGGCCGCATTGTGAACCCACGGCCGCGTTTGCGCATTGAGATAAAACGGCGCATCGGCCAATTCCGGACGCGGCTCCTCGCAGTGCAGACTCGGCGGCAGGATCTTGTTCGACAGGGCCAGTGTAGTCTTGATGAAAGCGGCGATGCCGGCAGCCGGCATGCAATGGCCGATCATCGATTTGACGCTGCCCATCGCCCGCGCCGTCGCCGGTTCGTGTACCGTGCCGAAAAACGTCTTGATGGTCGCCAGTTCGGTCAGATCGCCGACCACGGTGCCGGTGCCGTGCAGTTCCAGGTAGCCGATGCTGTCGCGTTCGATGCCGGCATCGGCGTAGGCGTTCTCCAGGGCCAACACTTGGCCGGAACTGGACGGCGCCAGCACATCGACCTCGCGGCCATCGCTGGCCGATCCAACACCTTTGACGACCGCATAAATCGCATTCCCGTCGCGGAGGGCGTCATCGAGGCGCTTGAGAATGACGGCGCCGCCGCCCTCACCGGCCAACAAGCCATCCGCGCGGCGATCGAAAGGCCGCATGTGGCCGCTCGGGGAAAGAGCGCCGATGCCGGCGAAAGCGGAGAGAAACGTCGGCGATAGACTGAGAAAAACGCCGGCGGCGGCGGCGAGATCGCACTGCCGAGTTCGCAGCCGCCATACCGCTTGCTCCACGGCCAGACAGCGAAGAAGCGCAGGCACCGTCCACCGTGTAAGCGGCGCCGCGCAAGTTGAGACGATTGGCGGCGCGGCTGGCCGTGATGTTGGCGATGGCCGTCGAGACGTTGTCGTTCGCGCGTGGCGTCAGCGTCGAACGCAGGTAATCCTCCATTTCGCTCCGTCGCGGACCCACTAACTCCGGATAACGACGGTCGAGCAGTTCCAGCATAGTGTCGAAAATTTCGGCGCGAAAAGTCATCTCGGTCAGTTTGCCGGTGACGTAGCCGCCGCGACCGACGATGACATCGGTTCGCTTGCGCAGCGGGCTATCCTCGGCGACGCCGGCATCGCGCAGGGCGGCGTCGAGGACGTGCAGCATGAGGAACTGATCGGGGTCGCCGTGGCGAACGAGGTTGGGCGGCACGCCGAACGGCAGCGGATCGAAGGGCAAATCGGTGGGCAGAAAGCCGCCGCGATCGGTGGGCAGGAACGCCTCATGCTCGGTGGGCAGTTGAAAGTTACGGCGCTGCGGCCAACGGCCCGGCGGCGGACGGTCGATGGCATCGACGCCGTTGGCCAGGTTCGACCAGAATTGCCGCACATTCGCCGCTTTCGGGAAGACGCAGGCCATTCCCACCACGGCGATGTCTTTGTCGTTGCTCATCGTATCCGAACCAATCTTCGTAATTCCGCTTCAATCGGTAATTCAATCGTTCGAATGCCGCGTGCCAGCACCACCTCCGCGCCGCGGCGATCCGTGCGGCGAATCTCCGTCAGGAAAGCCGCGACTGCCTTCCTCGACGGGGATCATCTCCACTCCCGCCGCCGCGTACAAGCGGCGCAAGTTCGTCGGAGACCATGCCGCCCTGCCACGGTCCCCAATTGAAGCACACGACGCGGCCCGGCCAACGACGATGCAGATAATCCGCCAATTTGTTCAACACCTCGTTGGCGGCGCTGTAATCGACCTGTCCGGCATTGCCGAAACGACCCGACAACCGATCCGAAAAAGGCCAGAAATCGCAAACTCTCCGGCCGCAACTTGCGGGCCAGTGTCAAGGCGCTGTCCACCTTGGTTCGGAACACGGCGGCGAAGGAATCCAGCGTCTTGTCGCGGATGCGCCGGTCGTCGATAATGCCCGCGCCATGAATCACGCCATCGATGCGCCCGAAGCGCTCGTACAGGCCGTCGATCAGCCGTCCGAACGCTTCGCCGTCGCGCACGTCCAGGGCGTGGTATTCGACAACCGAGCCGGCGGCCGTGCAAGCATCGAGATTGGCTCGTATCTCTCGATCCTTGAGGAGCCGATCGAGCGAGCGCTCCATCTCCGCCGGCACCACCGATCCGCCGCGTCGCTTCATCGAGAAGCAGCTTCCGCAGATGCGGTTCGGTCGAGTCCGCGCGTTCGCGGCGACTCGGGCTCCGGCAGCGGCGAACGTCCGACCAGAATCAGCCGCGGCTTCGCCTCGGCCGCCAGTTTGCGGGCCACCGCCGCCGTTATCCCGCAAGCGCCGCCCGTCACCAGGATAACCGCTTCCCGATCGATCGCCAGCGGCGGCAAATGGCGCGGGAGCCGGCTCCTCCTGTCAAGGCGAGACGCCAGCGGCCCCGGCGCGTCAGACCGACCTCGATAAGATCGTCTTCCGCCGTCAACTCCTGGAGCAGCCGCGCCGCCAACACATCAGCCGGCATGTTCGGCTCGACATCGATGTTCTTGACGTGCAAACGGGGATATTCGCGCCGCAGCGTCTTGGCGATGCCGAGCGTCCCGGCGGCGGCCACGGAAGTCATATTCTCCTCGCCAAGTCCGAATTGGCCATCCAGGGCGGTGACGTTGAGGAACCATCCTTCGCCATGCGCGACAAATCCTCGGCGAACTCCTTGACGATACCGAACGTCCAGGCGGCGGCCTTCATCGCTGCCTCGGTGTCTTCAAGGGCGGCGAAGCGAAAAGCCGGTTGCAGACCGAGAAGGTTGACAATGCCGCTGACGGAGCCGCGACCGTAAGCGCGCAGCGGCGTGAGACAACCGCTCGCCTTACCGGTCGCCGGCCGTCGTGAATCCCTGCTCGCCGTCAGGGCCGCCGCCACGGCGGTCGTTACGTCGGCCACTTCGCCGATCACTAGGACGAGTCCGTCAGGCCATTTTTTTTTTCGCCGTTGCTCTCCAGGGGAGCGGCCACGGAAGTCACGGCATAGCGCTCGATTGTTCCGTTGGCCGCTTGCAGTTTAGCGCTAAGCCGCAAGCGGCTGGGAGCAGCGAGCAGCGCTTGCCGGCGACGATCGTAAGAGTCGATGATGTCGCGCAGCGTTTTGAGCCGCGTGAACTCGGCGAGCAGTTCTTCTTCTTCCTGCTCCTCGGCGCGGAAGTAAGCGTGATACGCCTTCAAATTGCTGAAAATCTCGACCGTCTTGATGGAATCGATGCCCAGCTCGGCTTCCAGAGCGAGGTTCTCATCCAGCACGTCGATGGGATAGCCGGTGCGTGCGCTGACGATGTCGAGAAGATCGCGGCGAAACGTCTCGGTTGGCGGCGGCTCGTTGCCTTGGCGAACCGGCGGCGTCAGCCGCCGGGTTGAGCGGCCTCTCACCCGTTTTGTGCGGACACCCGGCAGCTAACGCTGCCGGTTCGCCGAACCGTTGAGACGCACGCGGAATCGGCACAGGCGGCCGCACGCGCGACGGGACCGGCGAGCCGCCGGGTTTATCCCGGCGGTCTTCGGACGGCGGGGGCAAACCGCGCCGTTCGCCGCAATTGAGTAATAAGCGCTCCTGAATCTCCATATAGCGTTCTAGCAGGCGATTCTGTGCTTGCTGAGCTTCCAACAGCAGCCGCGTCGTCGCCTGGAACTGAGCAACGAGATCCGACGCCCACCGCGACCGCCTTCTCCGCACCGTGATATCCGTTCATTTGTCCGTTCGTTGTCGTCATAGTCGTCTTCCCCCGTTAGCCGCTGTCTGCTGCCCGCTGTCCGTTTTTTGTCTTTCGGCCGGAGGTAGCGGAGACGGAGCCTTGTTGGGGCTGAGAATCCAATCCGTCGCTTTGGGCGTGTTCGCCGCGCGCGTTCGCTCGATGAACTCGGCGAGCGAGCCGGCCGGCAATCCGCGACCCGCAAACCAAGCATCCAGCCGCACCGGCAGACCAAGCACGGCCAGACGCGCCAGCAAGTGCCCCAGTTGCGTCCAGCCCTCGCGCCCCGGCATATCCAGGGCGAGCGCCGTCACCGTCTCTCCCTTGAGGATGCGGCTGACGAGATCGGTCAGCACTTTGCCGGGACCGACTTCGAGGAACACGCGCGCCCCGTCCGCGTGCAATTGGCGGATTTCCTGGTCGAACAGCACCGGCTCGCGGAAATGCCGCGCGAGCAAATCGCGGATGCTATCCGGTTCCTCGGCGTGGCGTTGGCCGGTCGTGTTGCTGTACACCGGCAAGCGCGGCCGACTCGAAAGACGATGCCGGCCAGATAGTCGCGCATCGCCTCGGAGGCGGCGCGGAGCAGCGGCGTATGGAAGGCGGCGGATACCGGAATCTTGCGCGTCCGCAGACCGCTCCGTGACAATTGCTCGACCGCCGCATCAATCGCCGAGACCGTCCCGGCGAGGACGGTTTGATCCGGCGCATTGCGATTGGCCAGCCACGTTGAGACATGTGGTTCGCCCAAAATCGCCTCGACCGATGCGGCATCGGCGCGGATCGTGACCATCGCGCCGGGACAGGTGGCGGCGGCTTCCGCGCACACGCGGCCGCGCTGCGCCGACAGCCGCAGCAGATCCGCGCGCGACAGGCAGCCGGCGACGTGCAAGGCGACGTGTTCGCCATAGCTGTGCCCGGCCACGAATGCCGGACGGATGCCGAAGCGTTCGAGCAGATCGGTGGCGAATAATTCCACCAGCGGCCAGCGCCGGTTGCGCGATCCGTGTATCGCGCAAGGCGGCCGTCTGCCGTTCGCGCTCGGCGTCGTCGAACACCGGCGGCGGATAAAGATAGCGCGTCAACGGTTGCGGTAGTTCGCTTTTCAGCAGGCGATTGGCTTCGAGAAAAAGATCGTGACTCCACGGACAGCCGACCGCCAAATCGCGCAGCATGTTCACCGACTGCGAACCCTGTCCCGGATAAAGGAAGCAAACCTCCGTTGCCTGGACCGGCGCGGCTTCCGAGTAATAGATGCCGCTGGGATCGCTTCAACTCCGCTCGCTCCGGCAACAGCGTGAGAATTTTGTCGATTTTTTGCCGCAAATCCTCGACGGAATCGGCGACGAAAGCGAGACGGCAAGCGCTGCACTCCTCAGCACGCCACCCGGCAGCTAACGCAGCCGGTTCGCCGGCAAACACGGCGGCAGCCAAACCGGCGAGATCCTCCGTAGCGACGCTCTCCATTTGTCGCTGGATGTGCTGGAGAGAATCGCGACCATCTCCGCGCGGCTGGATCGCCGGAACACGAACACTTCCACGTCGCGCGGCGTCCAATTCAACCCCTCTTCCGTCTGATATTCTTCCAGCAACACATGAAAATTCGTGCCGCCGAAACCGAACGAACTGACGCCGGCGCGGCGCGGCTGATCGTCCTTGTCCGCCGTCCACGGCCGCGTTTCCGTGTTGAGATAGAACGGACTATTGGCCCAGATCGACGCGGCTGCAAGGCTTCTCGACGTGGAGAGTCGGCGGCAGGACGCGGTGCTTGAGGGCCAGGGCCGTCTTGATGAGGCTGGCCAAGCCGGCCACCGTCTTGGTATGGCCGATCATCGATTTGACCGAGCCGACCGCCACGCATTGCCGTTCGTCGGTGTGCGGGGCGAACACCTGCATCAGCGTAGTCAGTTCGGCGCTGTCGCCGACGGCGGTGCCGGTACCGTGCGCCTCGATCAGCGTCACCGAGGCGGGCGAGATGCCGGCGTCCTCGTAGGCGCGCTGCACGGCGCGCATCTGGCCGGGCGGATGCGGCGCCGTCAGACTGCGGTTCTTGCCGTCGCTGGAAGAGCCGATGCCCTTGAGAACGGCGTAAATTTTATCGCCGTCGCGCTTGGCATCGGACAGCCGCTTCAAAACGACGGCGGCGACGCCTTCGCCCAGGGCGATGCCGTCGCCGCCGGCATCGAAGGCGCGCGATCGGCCGCGCGGCGACAGCGCGTGCGTCTTGGCGAAGCTCATGAAGCCAAACGGATTGATTGGTGCCGTCGGCGCCGCCCACCAGCATGAGGTCCGACGCGCCCGAACGCAGCAGCTCGACCGCGGTGAACAGCGCGGCCAGCGAAGCGGCGCAGGCCGCGTCCACCGTGAAGTTCGGGCCGTGAAAATCGAACTCGCGCGCGATGCGTCCGGCGATGACGTTGCCCAGAAAACCGGGAAACGAATCCTCGCTCCACTCCGGCAACTGCTCTTCCAGTCCGCCGTAAATCTGTTCGCGCTCTTCCGCCGACAATCCTTCGATGCGCGGCAGATAGTGCCGCATCATCGTGCGGAAACAGTAGGCCATGCCCAATTCGTGCGAAGCCGGCACGGCGAACAACACGCCCGCCCGCTCGCGCGGAAATCCCTTCGGCGAACCGGCAGCGTTAGCTGCCGGGTGGGTCCGAACCCGGCAGCTAACGCTGCCGGTTCGCCGGATTTCGTATGCAGCGGATCGTAGCCGGCGTCCACCATCGCCTGCCAAGCAACTTCGAGCGAGAGCAACTGCATCGGTTCGATGTGCGGCAAACTGGCCGGCGGAATGTGCCACTTGACCGGATCGAAAACGAGCGGATCGAGAAAGGCGCCCCAACGCGAATAAATGCGATCGCGGGCCAGTCGATCCTCGGAATAAAAATCCTCGATCCGCCAGCGCTCCGGCGGCACGTCGCCGATGGCGTCGATGCCGCCGGCAAATGTTCTGCCAATAGCGGCGGACATCCTTGGCGCCGGGAAACAGGCAGGCCATGCCGATGAGAGCGATGTCAGCCGATTTGTTTTCGGCGCTGCCATCGGCCATGACGATCACCTCACGCGAACACCGCCAACGGTCACGAAACTATTCACACAGCGAAACTTTAACCCGATTTCCGTAGTGAGGAGCGATCTTCTTCTGTCCGCGCCGTGAAAAATCACGTCTGAGGAACGGGCCTTACAAGCTGTATGCTTTGCCCCGACCGCCCCATTCGCGGCCAGAGAATCGATTGGGGGGAGAGGACGTTGTTTAAGGGCGAGGGGGAAATGAAGTGCGAGTGGACCGCCGGCGAGTCGAACGCCGATTTCCGGTTTGCGATGCCGGCGTCCTCCCATTGGACGAGCAGCCCGAACGATCGATCGGGCCGTCCGTCGTCGGCGGACGACAATCGGCACGAAGCCTCGGCCTGTCTTTCCCGCCGATCGCGGACATCCCGCTGTCATTATTAGCCGAGGTGGGAATTGAACCCACAAAATCACCAGGCTCTCGACCTGGCCGCTTTGCCGGATTTTGCGTACTCGGCCGCGAATGCCGGGTCCAGGAGTCGCACCTGAGCTGCTGCGGGTATGAGCCGCGGCTGGGCACTGGCCCACCCGGTTCCTGCGCACACTTTCAGCGGCCCGAACGGGACTTGCACCCGCATCCTTCCGGTTGACAACCGGGCGCACTTCTGTTTGTGCTTCCGGGCCGTGCTTTCGTCTCATCTCTATCCGAACATAGGGGCAGTTGGAATCGAACCAACTCCAACCAGTTTAAGAGACTGGTATGCCGCCTTTACACCATACCCCCTTATAGGTGATACAGTGGGGCCGGTGGGACTCGAACCCACACCTTCAAGTTTAAAAGACTTGCGCGCTGCCATTACGCCACGACCCCATGTAGGGAACGCGACGTTTATAACGAGACAACCGAGCCATGATTGTTCTCCTGTTCCGCGAGTGAGCCGGGAGGGCTCGAATCCTCGTCTGCGGTTCTTCAGACCGCCGCTACACCATCTCAGCTACCAGCCCATATTATGTTGCCGGGACCATCCGTCCTCACACATTGGATAGACGCGGAACGCGCCGGATGGTTCACGAAAAAAATCAGGATGGCTCTTTGGGATTGGGCGCATCCTCCGGCCGCTCGCCGATGATGCCGTTGGGATTGAGCGCGAGCCAGCAGACGAGGGCGACGACGTGCAGGGCGGCGAAGACGAGCAGAGCGGAATCCCAACCGCGCCATCGGACGACGACCGGGATAAAGCTAGTGAAGGCCGACGCACCGAGATTGCCGGCCATGTTCATGGTGGCGAAGATGACGCCCAGGTTTCGACCGCCCATGTCCATCGTCAAGGCATAAGCGCACGGCGAGGAGAAGCTCATGATGCCGGCGCCGATGCCGGCCGTCAGCACGGCCCAGCGCACGTCGTCGAGTTGATAGGCCAGGCTGTAAACCAGCACGGCAAGCAGCAGGCTGGCGATGGCGACGCCCTGACGCGCGGCACGGCGGCTGCCCGTGCGCGCCAGTACGACATCGGACAAGGTTCCGCCAAACATGCCGCCGAGGACGCCGGCCCACATGGGTAGACTCGTCCACAAGTTCGCGTCCTCGATCGATTGACCGCGCGCCTGCTGCAAGTAAGTCGGCAGCGAATGATCGAAGAAGCGCATGGCGCCGGCACGGCAAAATTGCTGCATGCAAATCAACCACAAAGACGAGTTGAATAGGATCTTGAGCCAGGGAATCGGCGCGCGTACCAGCACGGCGGAGATGGGAGAGGACGTGCCGATGAGGGACAACTCGGCCGAGTTGACGGCCAGGTGATGGCGCGGCTGGTTGCGAAACCACAGGGCAAACCAGAAAGCCCACAACAAACCCGGCAAAGCATAGAGGAAGAATAAACTGCGCCAACCCAGCGGCCGAATCAGCTGGGCGGTCAGCACGGACGTGAGGGCGCTGCCGATGAGCATGAAACTGTTTAGCACCGCCGAGGCGAAGCCGCGCCGCGCCGCCGGATACCAGGCCGCCACGATCATGGTGCAGCAGGGAAAGATGCCCGCTTGCAGCGCTCCCATCGCCGTGCGCAAAAAGAGGAGGATCGGCAACGTCGTCACGGCGGCCGTCAAACCCATCATCAGCGACCAGCCCGCCGCGTACAGCGTCAAGGTTCGCCGGCCGCCCCAACGCTGCGCCAACCAACCGCTCGGAACCTGGCACAGCGCGTAAGCGACGAAAAAAATCCCTTTGGCATAGCCGAGATCGACATCGCTCACGCCGAGATCCGCACTCACCCGCGTCTCCACCGCGGCCAAGCTGTTGCGCTGCATGTAATTGATGGTGGTGATGACGCACAGCGCCGCCAACACCACATGACGGACGCGCGTTGGTCGAGGAGCGAGAACGTCAGCGGTGTCAGCGGCGTCTTTCACAAGTAAATCAATCCTCCTCGCGGACGTAAGCGGCGGGGTCGGGCCACGTCTCCGGCGGAGGATCGAGCGTCAAACGCGGCAAGAGTTCCGCCGCCGGCCGTAAACCGCGATCCGGCGACGACGAAGCCAACAGCGGCTCGAAGCAGCGGCCCATCTGTCGCCACAAGTCTTCCACGTCGAGACCGAGAAACGGCGATCCACAAGTTTTCATGTAATCGTAGCTGGATCGATACAGTTTCACCGCTCCGCCCAGATTGCCGCCGCTGAAATGAAAGAGGCCGACCGCCGCTTGAATCAAGCCTTGGTAAAAGCGGCGTTCGTCGCCGTGGCTCTCCGACCACAAGTCTTCCCAGACCTCGTGGGCCTCGAAGAAATCGGCGTCGTTGAAAAACAGAATGCCGGCCAGATAACGCGGATCGTAGCTGTCCATGCCGCCATTATATAAACCCGTTACTTACTCTACCCGGCAGCTAACGCAGCCGGTTCGCCCACCCGGCAGCTAACGCAGCCGGTTCGCCCACCCGGCAGCTATCGCAGCCGGTTCGCCGGCGAACCGGCTGCGTTAGCTGCCGGGTGGGCCAAACCGGCGAACCGGCTGCGTTAGCTGCCGGGTGGGCCAAACCGGCGAACCGGCTGCGTTAGCTGCCGGGTGGGCCAAACCGGCGAACCGGCTGCGTTAGCTGCCGGGTGGGCCAAATTCGCCGCTTCTCGAAAAAAGATGGAACATTCGTCTTGATTGTGACGATCTTGTTGGTTATGAGGGTCCACCGACTTAGGGACAGTCTGAGCGATCAGCAATACGTCCGGGGTCTGTTTTACCATGCAGCTCCGGGAACGCTCGTCGCCGCGAGGGAGCGGCCGCGTGAAACACAAGAGTTCTTGGGGGCTATTGTCTCTCGGCATGGCCGATCCGCCAGGCGGCTGGCCCATCCGGGGAGGGGGAGAGGGAGATGAATCGATTAACGATGACCTTCATCGTGTTGTCCGCGACGGGCGGCTGCATGGCCCTCGATCGCGATCCGATAGACGATTACCCGTATGGGCCTCCTCGACGCCCCGCGGCGCAATCGCAATCGTGGGCGCCGAGCAATCAAGGCAACTGGCGCGGCTGGGACGGCAAACCCGTCCAGACAGCCTCCGCGGATTTGGGGTCGCGCTCGTACGGTGCCAGCACCAGCGCCAACAATTCCTGGATGAATCCGCCGCAAACCACGACGGCCGCCAAGAAGACCGTTAAGAGCGGCTCTTCGACGGCGATGGCGTCCAAATCGTCGCGTTCGGCGGACTCCAAGGGCGAAGACGCCCTGATGAAGGCGACCTACACCGAAGCCAAGGGAGCGCGCGACGACGACGACGACGATTTGCCGCTCGCCAAGCCGGCCAAGCCGGCGCCGGCGAAAAAAACCGCCATGGAGACGCTGGTGCAGCCAGCCATCGTCAAGTCGCCGCCGGTCAACCTGGGAGTGCTGCGCTTAATCAACAGCAAACGCATTACCTTCCACTATGAGGTCAAGGATCCCGCCTCGGCCGGCGTCGCCGGTCTGGAACTGTGGGGCACGACCGACATGCGCAACTGGAAAAAGTACGACATCGTAACGCGCACGCCGTCGTCGCTGATCGTGGATGTCAGGGAAGAAGGGTTGTATGGCTTCACGATGATCGCCCGCGGCAAGGGCGAGGTGGCGAAGAATCAGCCGCCGATGGCCGGAGAGCCGCCGCAGGTGTGGGTGGCCGTCGATCTGACCAAGCCGGTCGTGCAACTGCTCGGCGCTGAGTTGAACATTATGACGCAGACGCCGTCTTTGGTCGTCCGCTGGAACGCCAAGGATCGCAACTTCGGTCCGCGGCCGATGACGCTGTTGTACTCCGATCGCTTGGAAGGTCCGTGGTCGCCGATCGCCGCCAACGTCGAGAACAGCGGACGCTATGAGTGGATGATGCCGGCCTGCGTGCCGTCGAACGTCTACGTGCGCGTGCAGGCCATCGACATGATGGGCAACATGGGCATGGCGCAATCGACGACGCTGCACATCCCCGGCCGAGCCTTGGCCAGCAGCAGCGCTCGTAGCGAACCGGCCTTGGCCGATCCGCCGCGTCTGGGCAACACCTTGCCGCCGCCGCCCACCGACGGCGCCATCCGCCCCATCTCCGCCAGCGTACTCAATCCGGCCGTGTCGATTCTGTCCGTGGACAGCGACTAGGCGAACCGGCAGCGTTAGCTGCCGGGTAGGCAGAATGCGGAATGCAGAATGAAAATCGCTCTTGTATTTTCATTCTGCTTTCTGCATTCTGCATTCCGCATTGGAGGGTGTGGCATGGCAAACATGATCCGCTGGTCCACGGCGGCGGCGCTGGTCGTCGTTATCGTCATCGCCCCCGTGGTCTATTTCCGCTGTGTCTACGACACGCACAAACGACTGCGCGTCGTCGATCCGGGCCGGCTGTATCGCAGCGGCCAAATGACCGCGGATGGTTTCGCCGACGCCGTAAAACGCTATCACATCCACACCATTGTCAACGTGCAGGACGAGTTTCCCGATCCCGACATCGCCGTCAGTTTCTGGAGCCGGCGGACCATCAAGGAGAGCGAGCTGTGCCGAATGCTGGGCGTTCGCTACGTCCACCTAATGCCCACGCTGTTGCCGCGTCATCTCATCCCGGCGCAGCGGCCGGCCGCCATCGATCATCTGCTGAACGTCCTCGACGAGGAGACGAATTATCCCGTGCTCATTCACTGTCACGCCGGTCTGCATCGCACCGGCCTTTTGAGCGCCATTTATCGCATGGAATACCAAGGTTGG
Source organism: uncultured Planctomycetota bacterium (assembly GCA_963835245.1). Taxonomy (GTDB): domain Bacteria; phylum Planctomycetota; class Planctomycetia; order Gemmatales; family Gemmataceae; genus JAJPHU01. The sequence goes on along the minus strand of CAWIEZ010000004.1, from coordinate 11,601 downwards.
ACAACGGACCAAGCGTTTCTCGACATGAAGGCGCAGGGCTTCGGGCCGTGGGTCTGCACCTCCGCCAACGACTATGTAAAGCAGTACGTCTTGACCTATCGCACAGGGGTCAGGGGTCAGGGGTCAGGGGTCAGAAAGACTGCTATGACCTCTGACCCCTGACTCCTGATCCCTGACCCCTGGATAAGACCATGATCGTCAAACTCATCGATCGGCAGATGATCCGCGGTTATTTCAAATCGTACTTCGTTTGCCTGGCCAGTCTGCTCAGCTTATACGTCGTTGTCGATCTGTTCACCAATCTCGACGATTTCACGAGCGACAGCAAGGGACTATGGACGTCGCTGCTGCGTATTTTTACCTATTACGGTTACAAGGTATCGCAGATTTTCGATCGTCTGTGCGAGGCGATTGTGTTGTTGGCGGCCATGTTCACGGTGGCGTGGATGCAGCGCAACAACGAGCAGGTGCCGCTGTTGTCGGCCGGCATTTCGACGCGGCGCATCGTTATGCCGGTGCTGCTGTCGGCCTTTTTCATGCTCAGCCTAACGGTCGTCAATCAGGAGTTTATCATCCCGCGCATCGCCGATAAATTGGCATTGGACCGCAATGATCCCGGCGGCTCGAAAAATGTGCCCGTGCGTTCGCTTTACGACTCGACCGGCGTACACATCACCGGCGATTCCGCGGTGCGCCGCGATCTCACGGTGAAAAATTTCTGCGCCATGATCCCGGAAAGCCTGGGTGGGACGCTGTTGCATTTGGCGGCCCTGGAGGCGCGTTACGTTCCTGGCCCCGGCCCGCGTCAGGGCGGCTGGGAAATGGTCGGCACGCGGCCGCTTGAGGCGCCGTCCATTCCCGGCATTCTCGATCAGCGCGACATTGGCCGTTATTTTCTGCATACGCGCGATGTCGATTTCGAGGCAGTGACGCGCAATCCCAATTGGTTCATCATGGCTTCGACGCGGCAGCTGCATGGGGAATTGCAGCGTCCCGAATCGACGCGCTTGGCGTCGATGGCCGTGCTGTTCCACACGCGCTTGACTCGACCGCTCTTGGGCATGGTATTGGTGGTGCTGGGCTTGTCGGTGATATTGCGCGATCAAAATCGCAATGTCATCATCAGCAGCGGTATGTGTCTGGTGCTGTGCGGTGTGTTCTTCGCGTCCTGCTATGCTTGTAAAATGCTCGGCGACAACGAGTATCTCAATCCGGCCTTGGCGGCGTGGATGCCCGTCCTCTTTTTCGGGCCGCACGCTCTCGTCCTGTTCGATGCGGTGCATACGTAAGAACCACTAAAGAGAATCACGAAAACACGAAAGGACGAAAACACGAAAAAAGAAAAGAAGGCAGCACCCGCAACCGAACCTGTCTCTTTCTACTCTTCTCTTTGCTTTTTTCGTGTTTTCGTCCTTTCGTGTTTTCGTGATTCTCTTTAGTTGCCAATCCAATCGAGAATCACCTTTCCCGATTGTCCCGACATCATCACTTCAAAGCCTTTGTGAAACTCCGTGTGATGAAAGCGATGCGTGATGATCGGTCGAATGTCGAGTCCGCTTTGCAGCATGACCGTCATCTTATACCACGTCTCATACATCTCGCGGCCATATATTCCTTTGATGGTCAGCATGTTGAAAACGACGAGGTTCCAATCGATGGCCATTTCGCGTTCGGGGATGCCGAGCATGGCGATTTTCGCTCCGTGGCATAGATTGGCCAGCATGTCGCGGAAAGCCGACGGATTGCCGGACATCTCCAATCCGACATCGAAACCTTCTTTCATGCCCAACTTCTTCTGCGCCTCGGCGATGCTGGCAGTGCGAATGTCCACGGCCAAGGTCGCGCCCATCGTGCGGGCCAACTCCAATCGATAAGGGTTCACGTCGCTGATGACAACGTAGCGCGCCCCCGCATGACGCACCACCGCTGCCGCCATGATGCCAATTGGTCCCGCGCCGGTAATCAACACGTCCTCGCCAAGAACCGGAAACGATAGGGCTGTATGCACGGCGTTGCCGAACGGATCGAAAATGGCGGCTACATCGCGGTCGATGGATGGATCGTGATGCCAAACATTGGTCATCGGCAGGGCGATGTACTCGGCGAAGGCGCCGGGCCGATTGACGCCGACGCCGCGCGTGTCCTTGCACAAATGACGCCGTCCCGCCAAGCAATTGCGACACAAGCCGCAAACGACGTGGCCCTCGCCGCTGACGATTTCGCCGGCATGAAAGTCGGCGACATTGGCGCCGGCGTCCACCACCTCGCCGACGAACTCGTGACCGACGACCATCGGCACGGGAATGGTTTTGCGCGCCCAGTCGTCCCATTTCCAGATGTGAACATCGGTGCCGCAAATGCCGGTGCGCTGGACTCGGATGAGGACATCATTGACGCCGATTTCCGGTCGCGGCACGTCTTCGAGCCATAGTCCCGGTTCCGCTTTGCGTTTGACGAGTGCTTTCATGCACGGTCCTTGAATGGAGTCGCCTTGGTCAAACCCTCTCGCCTCTGACTATTTCTTTGTGCGGACACTCAGCGGCGTCTTTTAGTCAAGGCGGTCGTCTTCCGGCGGCGCGACGTTGCGCACAGCCGCCAGGTACTTCTCGAAGTCCAAGCGTCGGCCGGCGGCCGCTTCACGGCGCAGGTAGTCCATCGTCAACATCACGCCGAGCTTCTCGCCGGCCGCGCTGGCGACAAACTGGCTGACCGAGTAGCCCTCTCGGGCGGCCAGGGCTTCGATACTCTTCAGCAGCGATTCGGGCAGTTGGATGGTCAGTGTGTTCATGGTCTCTTTCCGATCGCCTTCAGGAAGTCGCGGGGGGAAAGCGCGGTGACGCCGAGTTGTTCCGCGCCGCGAAAATCCTTCACGTTATGGGTAATTATATAACCGCAAGCGGCGGCGAACGCCAGTTCCAACACCATGTCGTCATCGGCATCGGCCAGGAAAGGCCGCCATAGGAAATGGATTTCCTGCAAATGCGACTGGCTGGCGAGGTAGCGCACAAAGCCCAAGGCGTCCTCTGCCGTCTGGCCCGGCGGGAGGTTTTCCGGACGCGTCAATACCTCCTGCCACTCGGCGTAAAGCCCCACCGAGAGGCACGGTTGGAACTCTGGTGCGGGGATCGAACGGACGAGGGCGAAACTTGCGCCGAGCCGGGAACGGCTAGCCGCCACGAGGACGTTGGTGTCCAGCACCACTCTTAGCGGGGTCATCGTGTTTCCCTTAGTTGATCCCGATGTGGACATCGGCGCCGCAAATGCCGGTGCGCTGGACGCGGATGAGAACATCATTGACGCCGATTTCCGGTCGCGGCACGTCTTCGAGCCATAGTCCCGGTTCCGCTTTGCGTTTGACGAGTGCCTTCATGCACGATTCCCATTCATTTCGTGTAGCCGCGGAACTACTTTTCCCGATCGGCGGCGCGATAGATTTTGAGGACGCCATCGTGGCCGGCCGTGGCCAGCATGGCACCGTCAGGAGAGAAAGCCAGCCAGCGGACGCGATCCGTGTGTGCGGGAAACGTCAACAGTTGCCGGCCCGTTGTCGTTTGCCACAATTTCACTTTCTTATCGAAGCTCGCCGAGGCCAACGTCTTGCCGTCGGGAGCGAACGCCAAGCAGTTGACGACGCCCTCGTGATGTCCGGCGTTGACGCGCAATTGGCCCGTGGCGGCGTCCCACAAGCGGATCGTTCCTTGGCTGTCTCCGCTGGCCAGCGTTTTGCCATCGGGCGCGAAGGCCACGGCCACGTGCCCGAAGGGATGGGGCGGCAGAGACAGACGCATTTTCGCCTTTTCCATGTCCCACAAGAACACGGCTTGCGTCTCGCCGGCCAGCGCCAAGGTACGGCCATCGGGAGAAAAAGCCAAGGACTCGATCTCATAGTCGTCGATGGTCTGACGCACCTTGCGGTCGGCCACGTCCCAGATGCGGACGGTACGATCGCGGCCCGCCGTGGCCAACAGCTTGCCATCCGGCCCGAACGCCAAACTGTAGACAGGCTGGGTGTGTCCTCCCAGAGTGGCGATTTCCCTTCCGCTGGCCGCATCCCATAGTTTGAGAGACGCCGCGCGGTCGAAACTGCCGGAGGCGAGCAGCGTGCCATCGGGAGAGAAGGCGAGACAGCTGACCAGCGATTGATGGCCGTGTAGAACGGCCCGTTCGCGTCCCGTGTGCAAATCCCAAAGGCGCACGGCATGATCGTCGCCGGCCGAAGCCAGCGTCTTGCCGTCGGGAGAGAAAGCAACCGCCCACGCTTCGCGCGGCTCGCTGTCTTGATAGTGCCCCAGCCACGACAGCTGTTCCGTGGAACGGAACACGTCGTACATCCAGAGCCGGCCATCCATCGTCCCCACGGCGAGCGTCTTGCCATCCGGAGAGAACGCCACGGCGCGTCCCTGCCCTCGGGGGAAAGGAACCGAGAGAAGCTCGCTTTGCGTGTCCCGGTCCCAGACCTTGAGGAGGTCGTGGCTGATGGAGGCCACGCTTCGATCGTCGGGGGATAAAGCGACGTTCCATATCTCACTGTCATGGCGGCATTCCGCTAACAAAGAACCGGCCGGGCGAAGCGACCAGAGTCGTACCTTGCCGTCGTGTCCGCCTGAGACGAACACGGCATCCTTGCGGCCGCAGGCCACCGACCATGTGCCACGGTCGTGCCCGGACCACGTTTCGAGGACCAGCCCGCGCACCGCATCGCATAAGGATATTGTTCCGTCGCTTTGTCCGACAACGAGAGCCGCGTTATCGGAGGAGAACGCCACCGAGAGGGCGTATCTCGACATGGGGAACGGGATGGCGGCTTGAAGCGTTCCCGACGGCGACGCCCAGAGCTTGACTTCACTGCTGGCGCTGTATCCGGAATGGGTGGCGGCGGCCAAGGTCCGACCATCGGCGGAGAAGGCGAGCGAATCGACCGAACCTCCAATCTCCGTGAAGATGTGGTGCAATTTCCCCGTCGTGGCGTTCCACAACAGAAGTTCGCCCCGGCCGTGACTTGCCTCGGCCGTTCCCGATGCCGAGGCCAGGTATTTGCCGTCGGGGGAGTAGGCCAGGGCGAAGACGTGCAAGGCGTGCCCTTTGAGGACGCCGCGCTGCCGACCGCTGGCGGTATCCCACAAGACAATGGCGCCGCCGCGATGGCCCGTGGCGCAGGTGGCGCCGTCGGGCGAAAAGGCCAGGCAATACAAGGAAGCGCTATACCGCATCAGCGGCGGGGTATGGGCCAGGCGCGACAGATAGTACCACTCGAAGCCGCGCAGATCGTCCAGGCCGGACGCGGCACGATGCCGTTGCAGGGGTTCCTTCATGTTTTCCAGCTCGTCGATTGCGCTGGGCATGCCAGGCCAGAGCGATGTCCTCCACGTAATGATGTTTGCGCAACAGATATTCCTTATTGCGAAAGATCTGCTTTTGTTCCTCTCCCTGTTTCGCCGCGGCCGTCCGCTCGGCCTCGTGTCCGCGCTGCATTCCCGCCAGCCGCAGTTCACCGATCGTCAGGCCCAAAGCGACGAGCAAACCGGCCGCGAGGACAATCGCGCGGGCCGGACGCCGCCGCACCCACTTGCCTAGGCGTTCGGGCCGGCTCGGCGGCCGTGCGCGGATCGGCTCGTGGCCAAGGAAGCGGCGCAGATCGCCGGCCAACTCGGCGGCGCTGGCATAGCGGCGACTCGGCTGTTTCTCCAGGCATTTGAGGCAAATGGTTTCCAGGTCGAACGGCAGATTCGGCCGGAGACGACACAGCGGCAACGGCTCGTCCGCCAGCACTTGCCGCAGCGTATCGGCGTCGGCCATGCCGCGGAAAGGCGGCCGGCCCGTCAGCACTTCGTACAGCACCGCACCCAGGCCGTACACATCCGTGCGCGGGTCGATGTCGCGCAAGCGGCCTTCGACCTGTTCGGCGCCATGTACGAAGCCGTTCCCATCAGGGCGCCGCTGCCCGTGGCTTCCGTCTGCGCGTTGCGCAGCTTGGCCAGACCGAAATCGGTCAAACGCGGAGTGAAACTTAGATCGCAAGGATGATCCCCCGAGCGGGGGGCGTCAGCCCCCCGAGTCGTGCGGAACTCGGGGGGCTGACGCCCCCCGCTCGGAGCATCGAGCAGGATGTTGCCCGGCTTGATGTCGCGGTGAATGATGCCATGATCGTGGACGTACTGCACGGCCTCAGCCAGCACGGCCAGCAACTCCGCGGCTTGTCGAACCGGCACGGGCGCGATCTGCTGCTTGAGCCACTCGGCCAGACTCCCGCCGCGACAGTACGCCGACACGAGGAAACACAGGCCGTTGGCTTCGCCCACTTCATGCACGGGAACAAGATTGGGATGGTCCAGCGCGGCCGCCGCCCGCGCCTTGCGCAGAAAGCGTTGCCGCAGTTGGGGCGTCAACAACGCATCCAGTCGAGGGATCTTCACAGCCACTTCGCGGTGCAGTTTCGGGTCGATCGCCAGGAAGACGATGCCGCCGCCTCCGGCGCCCAGGGTGCGCAGGATGCGGAAGCGTCCCACCTCTCGAACCATCGCTCCTTCGCTTAGGGTGATGCTCGCCGACATGACGGCGGTGATCGCCTCGTCGGAAGGAAGGCGCGGAGACGGCAACCGCCGTAGACGGCGCAGGCAGTTCAAGGCGCGTTGCAGCCGCTGACGCAGTTCGGGAGAGAGCGAGGCATCGACCGGCGGCTCGGCGGCGTCGCCGTTGTTCAAGGCTTCGCTGTAGCGGGCGAGGAAGAGAGTGAATTGCTCGTCGTCGTTGAGAGCATCAAGGGAGTTCATGGGGCGTTTCCAGGTGTTTTGCGAGTTCCTCGACGGCCCGTCCCCACACTTTGCGGACGGCGTCGGCCGTGCTGTCCAGTTTCTCGGCGATCTGCACGAACGTCAATCCTTCCGACGTGTGCATGCGTAAGACCTGTCGATAATGCTCGGACAGCCGCTGCATGGCTCGTTCGAGCTGCTCGTCCTGTTCGCGCGCTCGCGCCTGCACACTGGGGGTTTCCGTTTGTTTGACCGCGTCTTGCAGCCGGTCATCGTCCAAGACGACCTCGCGTTCCATGTCGCGCTTGTCGGTCTCGAAGTGGCGATGAAGATTTGCCACGTTATTGCGCAAGATTTGCCGCAGCCAGCCGAGCAACGCCTCCTCGTTCGTGCCCTGGAAACGTGGGAAATCGCGTCCCGCTTCCAGGAACGTCTCCTGCACGATGTCGGAAGGCGCGACTTTGGCCTGGATCGCCGGCGCGAGTTCCTGATTGGCGATCAGCATCAAATAGTGCCGGCACGTCTCCAACAGCCGCCCCAGCGCCTGCCGATCCCCTCTGCGAGCCGCGGCGATCCATCTCTCGATCTCCGCCGTCTTGCACGGCCTCTCTGACTCCGATAACACAGTCCCCATCTCCCTAGGCACGGAAAAACGAAAAACCGGACGTTTGATTCGCTTGTGCAGCATAACGAGCGTCCGCAGGGAAGGCAAACAAAATAGTGGGGCATGAGGCCAACGCTGAACTTGAGAGTCAACGCTCCTGATGCTGGGATAAACGATCCTCGTCATCGCGGGCTTGACACTTTACCCCCATGAGGGACAATAGCCCTATGGCACTGACGGACTCCATCCCCGAACTGCCCTCCGACGTTCGCCTCATGCTGGACGAGGCGATCCGCCATGCGATGACAGGCCAAGGCGATCTGCTCATCCTCCAGCGCATCCATGACGAAGCCGTGAAGATCAAGCGGGAGGTATTCGAGAAGCACGGTCTGCTCGATCTCGGCACGCCCGCCATCCGCGAACTCCGCGACGAATGAAATACGTCCTCGATTCCTCCGTCGCTTTCAAGTGGGTTGTCGCGGAAGCCCTCTCCGACAAGGCGCAGTTCGCCCGCGACGATTACCGCAACAAGATCCACGAGTTGCTTTCTCCCGATGTCTTCGCCATCGAGATCGCGCACGCGCTGACCCGTGCCGAACGGCAAGGGCGCCTCACCGCCCCCCAGAGCGGCGTCCTCCTGGCCGATGTGCTGAGTACCGCCCCGAAACTCTTTTCCTGCCTTCCCTTACTTCGCCGTGCCGTCGAAATTTCTTCGCGTCTACGGATCGGCGTGTACGACTGCTTGTATGTCGCCCTCGCCGAGCGGGAAGGCTGCGCGTTGCTGACGGCGGACGCACGGCTGGCCAGTCTCAAGCCGACATTCGCCTTCATCACGGAATTGTCGTCGCTCCCTTAAACCCGGCAGCTCGCTCCACCGTGTCGTTACTGAAGCCACGCTCCCTAACAGGACGAATGGCGCGATCTGTCGCGGCGGAAAAAATTTCGTCAATTATGGAAAAAATCGTGTCCGGTTCGGTGCGGAAACGTGCCTAGGGGTATGGAGGCGATTAGAGACACCTGGCCTCACCGTAGGCGCTGAGCGGATCGAATAGCGACCAGCGAGGTTGCGCGCGGACGAGGAAGGTGCGTCCAGAAACTTTGTACAAGGAGATTCAACGATGAAGCGTGCAACTTTGATGCTGACGGCGCTGACTCTGCTGTTCGGCGCGGGGCGAGGGAAAGCGGATTTCATCTACGACAACTTGCCCTATGAGACTTATAAACCCGTCGCCGGATACACGGTCAGTGGCTCCAGTTCCAGTGTAGGTTTTAACGAAGGACATACCGAATCCTTCATTGCTGGAGCGAGCGCTAACTTGAGCGACGTCCAGATTGCCATGTGGAGCGATGGTTTCCCATCGACTAGTGGCTTTACGTTGACACTGACGGACGCGTCTAACGACACTCTGGAGAGTTGGCACGCATTGGCGCCGACAGGGAATGCGAATGTCACTATTCCCGTTGTGCAAGTCGATTCTGTTTTGCACCCGCTTCTGCAAGCAGGACAGAGATACTACCTAACTGCTAGTGCCGATTCGACTACCGCGGATGCATGGGAAGCAAATAGTGATACCTATACGCAGACCATTGCAGGATTCCGTGTAGACGGTGAATCATCGGTCGTCACTCCTGAGCCGTCCACTCTGACGCTGCTCGGCATCGGTGCCGTCAGTATGCTTGGCTGGAGATGGCGACACCGGAAAAAGGCGCGTCTGTGCCTCGCGTAGAACAAAAATAGTGTCCGTTCATTTTTCGATTGCCCAATTCCGGAAAGATGAATGGATGCCCTTTCTCCCCATTTCTCTTGGGGAGCCTCTGGCCTACTCGAAAGCGTTGAACACCGCGTGATGTCGCGCACAGGTTTCGTATTTCATAAGGGAGAGAATCCATGCGTCATCCAACCAGTTTTGTCAGCTTGTGTCTGCTGCTCGTCCTTGGGGCGGGCGCTTCGCCTGCCGCCGCCAAATCACTGCCGTTCCACGGCCGCGTGGAAGCCACCTGGGATAACGTCTTCGACGCTTTCGGGCCGGATGGAGCAACCTTCGAGGGCGGAGGGCCGGTCACGCACATGGGCAACACGACGCAGACGGGAATCCTTTTCCTGTCTCCCGTGCCCAATGCTCAGGGTCTGTATCCGGGTCACGGCTCCGTGACGATCACGGCAGCCAACGGCGATGAGTTAACTTTCGATTATGAGGGTCTTTTGAATCCTCTAACCGGCGAGGGCACGGGCACGTTCACCTTCACCGGCGGCACAGGCCGATTCGCCCACGCTACCGGCGGGGGAACCTTTGATGCGTTGATCGACCTTTCCCTTCCCGAAGATCAACCGATGACCGTTACCCTCGATGGAAAGATCGACTATTGACCTCCATCCGGACCTTGCCGTGCGCTTTCGTTTGGGGCAAGCGCAACTCGCTGACGGCCGGAAAAGCGGACAGCGTACATTTGCGCTCCGATAAAGCGCAAGTGTACGCTGTCTCTATTTTGGCTCCTCCGCGTCATCGACTGATATGCATCTCACTCCTCATCATCGTCGGGATTCAACAGTGCGATTATTTTCTCGACCACCTCTTGTAGAACAGCTTCCTCAAGTGTGCAGATGAACTCGGCCTTCCGCTGTTTCCAATCGAGGTTCTTTACTTGATCGGCGAGGATTACCCCCGATACGAACGGGTTATCCGGGATCTCGACCTCCCAAGGATAGTCCTTTTTCTGGTTGGTCATCGGGCAGACCACGGCGAGACCGACTCTCCGATTATACTCGGTCGGCGAAAGAACGAGAGCCGGCCTCCTGCCGGCCTGCTCATGGCCCGTTTGAGGATGGAAGTCCAGACGGATAACATCTCCCCGGCGTGGAGCGTATTTGCCCTTGCTCACAGAGCTTCCCCTCCGACCGCCTTGCCCGTGCCGACCTCCTCATGGATGTTCTTGGCCGTCACGCCGGCCATGAGTTGCTTGAACGAGTAACGGCGGGACACTCCTTGCCGAACCTTGCGAATGCGCACTTCATCGCCCACGCGCTCGACCGTGACCAGACAACCGGCGAAATCGTTTGGCAAACTCAATCGCCCTTTTCCATCGATTTTCCGCGTCCGAATGCTCATCGCTCACCTCCTCCGGCTCAGCTTACTTCACGCCACGCGGCGTAGGCCAATGCCGCATCAATGTCTTCAGGCTCCAGGTAAGGATACGCTTCGAGAATCCGTTGCCGCGATTTGCCGCCGGCCAGCAATCCCAAAATGGCACCGACTGTCATGCGCAGACCGCGGATGCACGGTTTGCCGCCCATGACGGCAGGATTATGAGTAATACGCTCAATCCGCATGGTATATCTCCTCACGGCTTCGCTTCGCGTGGGCGTGGCCCTGTGTAGATGGCGGAATCCTCCTCTCGTATTCTATGCCGAACCGCTTGGCCGCGTCGATGTCGAGCCTCCGGCGCGAAAGCACGTTGATGACGACTCCAGAAGGATGTGCAGTTGCGCGATGGCCCGCACCCACAGCTTGCGGACCGCCTCCTCGGAGCGTCCCACGTGACGCCCGATCTCCGCGAAGGACAAATTGTCCCATTGGTGCAGCACGACGACCACGCGATAATGATCCGGCAATCGTCGTAAGGCGCCGTCGAGCGCTTCGATGTCCTCACTTGCCTGCAACGCTTCTTCGGGCGCCGTGAAGTACTCGACCGCCTGTTCCAAGGCGCTGTCGGGCACTTCGTCCAGAGGGATCTCGCGGCCAAGCCGGCGTTTCTTGGTGTGGAGATAGCGGCGGGTCAGGTTGGCGAGATTACGGCGCAGCGGGCGGCGCAGCCAAGCCAGCCATTCGTCCTTCGTGCTGCCGTGAAAGCCGCGAAAATCGCGGACCACGTCCACAAACGTCTCCTGCACCGCGTCGGCGGCCGCGATTTTGGATTGCACACCCCGAACCAGGCGGCGCTCGGCCACGGACAAGAGATAACGACGGCAGCTTTGCAGTAATTGGCCCAGAGCTTCGGCTGAGCCGCCGCGCAGCGGCGTCAGCCAACTCGGCACATCGGACGGCGGACGCGGACCGACGCTTATGGAGAGCATGGACGAAGTCTCCCGCAAAGGCCCAGATGCGGAGCAAAGAAGAATCACCGAACGGTTCCGCGAGATCGACTCCTATTATACGGAACGAAACTATCTGTCAAATTTTTTTTCGGAAATAGTGGAAAAAGCGCGTCCGGTTGGCGGAGAAATCGGGCTTAGGGAAGTAGAGGGGATAT
>CAWIEZ010000003.1:0-973101 GCA_963835245.1 uncultured Planctomycetota bacterium | reverse complement strand
CGGCGGTCTTTTGGATGCCGCGACCGAGCAGGTTCACCAACTCGGCGGGCGCGTTGTGAAGGAAATCGCCGTTGTCGGCTGGCTCGCTCTCCTCTGGGGCGGCATCGCGGCGCGCCACAAGAGCGTGATCCGCGCGCACCGTGACTTGTGCCGCATTGCCTTCGGCGATGGTAGCCGGCTCCGGCTGATGGAAGTGGAAACGCCGGCCATCGGAACGCAGAGCGAGGCGAACCGGCTTCTTGATGGCGAAGCCGCTCCAGCTCGCCTCGCGGATCACGCCCTCGCCCGATCCCGCCGTCTCGACCTTGCCTTGCTTGAGGGTGACGACCAGATCGGCCGATCCGGTCAGTTTGCCGTCGATGTTGCGCGGCACCTTCCAGCTGCGCGGCAGATCGTGCAACACGACATCCTGAACGCCGACCTTGAAGGCCAAGCGCGTCGGTTCATCGTGGAAATTCAATTTGCCGCTGGTCGTAATCGATCCGCCGGCCGTCTTGCCGTGTACGTTGTCCACCTCGACGATCTCATCGGTGACGATCGCCTTGCCGCTGGCCTGCGTAGCCTCCAGGTCAATCGACGGCACGCGCACGCGCGCCTCGCGCGGCGAAATCTCCACGCGGTAATGCACCGAGGTTTTGTCGCCGCTGGTTTCCATGTCCAGGCGCACCTGCGCCGGCGTCGTTCCTTCGACGTGAACCTCTTGCCAGACCGACGGCGGCACGAAGGCGATGGCTTGCAGCTTCGACATGGTGACGGCGATTTTCTCCGTGTCGAGCGTGATGCTTCCCTTGCTGCCGGCGCTGATTGAAATCGCCGTGCGCCTTCCAATCGCCCCAGAACGGATCGCTCACGGTGCCCGTGAGTTTTAGGCCGTCGTCCCCGGAGACGAGATCGGCGTTGACGCCGCGGATAATCATGGGCGAGCGGTGTTGCTGATCGAAGGTCAGTTCGCCGCCTTCGATGTGCAAGCGCGGCAGTCGCTCCGGCGCTCCCTTTTTCTTGGTCGGCAGTTTGGTGAGCAGATGGCCGTCGCTGTCGAAGCGCAGCCGAACGCGAGCTCCCTGGAGTTGAACCTCGTCGGGAGATTGATCGCGCAGCAGGCTCAGGGCGGATACGTCGGTCGTCACATCGTCGATGCGCAGCCAGGGTTTGTTTGGCTCGCCGTCTTCGTAAGCCTGGATGCCGCGCACGCTGCTGTCGCCGACCAAGCCGATTTGAGTACCCTGGACCTCGACGCGACCGCCGAGCATGTCCTGCAAGCGCTCGGCGACTTGTTGGGTGGCCCGCTGGGAAGACAGGTAGAAGCGGAGGGCGAGGAGGCCCGCCGCCACAAGCACCAGCAAGACAAGGGGGGTAATCCACAACGCTTTGCGCAGCCAGGTAGCACGCTTCATGTCGGTCTCCGTCGCAGGTGCATACTCGTGCGGGTGAATCGGGCGCTAACCGACAATCAGGCAAATGGCGTACCCAGCCTAGTGGAACTTCGGAACCACTTCGTTTAGCCGCGACCCGAAGGGGAGCGCGACGGCCGCACGCTCCCCTTCGGGTCGCGGCTAAACAGCACATCTAGGCGCTTGGCAGCGGAATACATCAGCTTGGCCGGCGAAACTGGTGCGATGCTCAATGCCCACGAAGCCGGCCCGTGCCAATTTGTCCGCGACAACGGCGGCGGGCAGGTAATGGAATCGGCCGCGGCGAGCCTCGCGCTTGAGCCAAGCTCCGTAGCGCAGCATGCGCACGGAGTTCTTAACGTAGCGCAGAGGATGGGAAGAACGGAAAAAACCGGGAATGCCGTACAGCGCGATTTTGCTCCACGCCGGTTCGGGAACATTGACGGAAAAGACGAAACGGCCTCCTGGACGCAGCACGCGACAAACATCGGCCAACAAATGCTCGTAGGCTTCCGTCGTCCAACCGCCGCGTTCCTCGGAGTACGATTCGGCATACTGAATGGCCAGTCCGGAGACGACGCCATCGAGCGAAGCTGTGTCGAAACGGGCGAGGCCATCGCTGAAATCGGCGTGCAAGAAGCGGATCTGTCGTTCCGTGGCGGGCGGATGAGCGCCGTCGCGGACCTTGGCGATGGCGCGTTCGTTGCGCGCGGCGCAGTCCAGCGCGATGATCTCGGCCAATCGCCCGGCGGATTTCACCCACAGGGTGCGCGTCAGTTGTCCACTGCCGCAGCCAAGATCGAGCCAACGCTGTCCCGCTTGCGGATCGAGCCAGGCGGCGGTGTCTTTGAGCAAGCGGCGATAGGGCGGCAATTCGCGCTGACTCCAGAAGGCTTTGGCGCAGGACGCCTTCGGCCAGTGGTTGACGACTGCGGCGGGAAGATTCGACATGGCATCCCCTTCGTTGGAAGGCCGGCGTTATGGGCTGATGGGTTTTGTCCGAAGGGGAAATTAAAATCAAGGTGTCTTTTCCTCGTGCCACGAACTGGGAAACGGCTTACATCATCGAACGGTGGATCATTCGATCCGTTAACTCATCTATCTCCTTGGCCTCGGTCAGCCAGGATCGGAGTAGCTCCAGTGCTTGATGAAGATCCTTGACCGATCCCGCTTCATCCCAAACGCCGCGAAAAGAGGTTTGGGAAGCGACGAACTGCGTTGGCAATTGAGCAATCTCACCGCGAAGATGGTAGCCAAGCGTGGCACCCTCCAACCAAAAGTCAATCCACCGTTTCTGCTTTGAAAAGACATCATGTTCGTCGCGGAACGGTGCGAGATCGATACCTTGAGTAACAGCATAACGGTGGAGACGCTCCGCGGCCTCGTGTCGAGATTCTAAGTAATCCATGACCCTCTCCCACCAGCCTTGCCTGACACGCCGTTTAGCTACTCGATCCAGATCCACCGTGGAATCCCATCGCCGGTATGGCCCCAGCAGGTGTCAAACAAAAAGATCACTCTATCTGGACGGCGAGTTCTCAGGATGATCTTGCCTACAAAGGCCGGCTGTGCGACACTTCTGGACCGCGTGTTGCGATAGCTCATCGTCAAGGATGCCGTGTATGTCTGCTCGGAGTCGTCCTCCTCTATCGGCCTATCCCGCCGAACGGATCGCCCTGCTCAAGCCGAGCGCCCTGGGCGACATCATCCACAGTCTGCCGGTGCTGACCGCGCTGCGGCGGCGCTATCCGCACGCCCACATCACTTGGATCGTCAATCGCGCCTACGAACCGCTGCTGCGCGGCCATCGGGATCTGGACGACATCTTGCCGTTCGATCGCCGTGCCTCGCATCGCGGCTGGCGAGCGGCGGCGCGGTCGTGGTTGGGTTTTCTCCGCGAACTACGACGGCGGCGCTTCGACTTGGCCATCGATTTGCAGGGTTTGTTTCGCACGGCGCTGATGATGGCGGCGACGGGCGCCAAACGCCGCATCGGTCTCAGCACGGCCCGCGAAGGCGCGACGTGGACGTACACCGATGTCATCCCCGTGGCCGATTTCAATGCCATTCACGCGGTCGATCGCTGTTGGCGCGTGGCCGAGGCGCTCGGCGTCGGCGATGCGCCCAAAGAGTTTCACATCCCCATCGCGGCGAAAGCGCGGCGCTGGGCCGAAGCGGCGACACGCGGCTATCCGCGACCGTGGTTGATGCTCGGTCCCGGCGCCCGCTGGATCACCAAGCGTTGGCCTCCGGAACACTTCGCTGCCTTGGCTCGCCGCGCTGGCGATGCCTTCGGCGGCACGGTTTTCCTTGTCGGCGGTGAGGAAGAAACAGCGGCGGCCGCAATCGTGCGGCGGGGCTTATCCGGTCCTTGCCGCGATTTAACCGGACGAACCACCCTGCCGCGCCTGGCAGCGTTGCTGGAACGCGCCGACGTGATGTTGGCCAATGACACCGGCCCGCTGCACCTTGCCGCGGCTCTGGGCCGGCCCATCATCGCTCCCTATACTTGCACCCGTATCCAGCTCAATGGTCCTTATCCCGCCCAACCTGGTGCCATCGAAACGACCGTGCGCTGCCGGGGCAGCTACCTCAAACGCTGTTCGCGGCTGGAGTGCATGGCCGAGTTGACGCCGGATCAGTTGTGGCCTGTTCTTGCCGAGGTATTGCGCTCCCTTAGTTGTGCGGCGGGGAAGCGCGGGATCACTTTGGCTCATTAGGCCGGCACGCATTCGATAACATCGACATTCGCCGCCGTCGGCACGACGCGCGCCAAACGGAAGCCGGCGCTGGCCAGCAACTCGCGGTACTCCGCTTCGCTGCGCTCCATGCCGCCGGGAATCGCCAACATCGTCAGATCGAGCAGCTTGGCGAAGCACGGCTCATTGCCCGGCGGAATGACGCTCTCGATCAGCAGCAGTTTGCCCGACGGCGGCACCGCCTTACGGCAGTTGCGCAGAATGGTGCGGCACTGCTCGTCGTTCCAATCGTGAATGATGTGCCGCATCAAGTAGGCATCGCCGCCGCTGGGCACCGTCTCGAAAAAGTTGCCGCCCGTCAACGTGCATCGATTTTCCAGACCCGCCGCCTTGACGTTGGCCCGCGCCGCTCGATTACGTCCGGCCGATCGAACAGCATCCCCCGCAGAGTGGGATGGCGTTGCAGCGTCGCCACGAGCAAACTGCCGTTGCCGCCGCCGATGTCCGCCAACGTGCCGATGCCGCGAAAATCGTAGGCGTCGAGCATCGCCTTCGTCTCGGCGCCGTGAATGCCCACCATGCCCTCGTCGAAAATACGCGCCTGGCGCGGATGCGCGGCGAGATAGTGAAAGATCGGCTGGCCATACAGTTTCTCGAAGGCGGTCTGTCCGGTCTGCACGCTGTAGAGCAATTCGCCCCAACAGCGGTAGTGTTCCTCGCCGGTCATAATGGCCATCGAACGCTGCGAGTTCGGCACGTCGCTGCGCAGACATTCGCCCAGCGGCGTCAGACCGAATCGTCCTTGCTCGTCCTCGGCGAAGACGCCCTCACTGGCCAAGGCGCGGAGCAGACGATACAGCGAGCGCGCATGTGCGCCCGTGGACTCGGCGAGATGGGCGACGGTTTGCGGCCCATCCTTGAGCAGATCGGCGACGCCCAGATGAGCGGCGACGTGCAGAGCCTGCGACATCCAATAGCCGGTCAGCAGGCGCGCCATCACGGCCTGGGGAGAGGGATAAGCGGCGCCGGCGACGGGTTGGTTTGCGGCCATGAATCATCCTCCTTCGCGTCGGGTCTCGGACTTCCAGTCAGATCGAGCTGCAATTGCGACAAGGTGCGATAGACGCCGTCGTCGCGCTGGAGCAGTTCGGCGTGCGTGCCGGACTCCACCGTGCAACCGTCCTTGATGACCACAATACGATCGGCGCCGCGCACGGTCGAGAGGCGGTGAGCGATAATGAGCGAAGTCCGCCCTTGCATCAGACGCTCGAGCGCTTGCAGAACGAGGCTCTCGCTGGCCGAGTCGAGCGAGCTGGTGGCCTCGTCGAGAATGAGGATGGCCGGATCGCGCAGGATGGCGCGGGCAATGGCCACGCGCTGCCGTTGACCGCCGGACAGTTGCACGCCGCGCTCGCCGACGCGCGTTTGATAGCCGTCAGGGAAAGAGCAGATGAACTCATCGGCGTTGGCTTGCCGGGCTGCTTCGATAATGTCGGCCTCGCCAGCACCGGGCCGGCCATAGGCGATGTTCTCGGCGATGCTGCCTCCGAACAGCAGCACGTCTTGCGGCACAATGGCCATTTGGCCGCGCAGTTCGTGTAGGCCGTACTCGCGGGCCTCGCGGCCATCGATCAGGATACGGCCCTGTTCCGGCTCGTAGAAACGCATGAGCAATGAGACAATCGTGGATTTACCCGCCCCGCTCGGCCCAACGAGGGCAACACGTTGGCCCGGCTCGGCGGTCAGGGAAACATCGCGCAGCACCGCGATCTCCGGCCGCGAGGGATAGCGGAAGGAGACGCCCTCAAAAACGATGTCGCCGCGCAGACGCTTGGCCGAGCCGCCCGCATCGGCGAGCGGGACCGCTTCCGGTTGCTCGGCCAACAATTCGCGGACGCGGTGCGTGGCGCCGAGGGTGCGTTGCAGTTGGCTGTACAACTCGGCGAAGGAACCCATCGCGCCGGCGACAAAGAGCGTGTAGATCATAAAGCTGGTCAACTGTCCCGTCGTCAGATCGCCGCTGACAACCAGACGCGAGCCGTACCACAACACCAGCACCACCGCTCCGAACAGCGCGAAGATGATAAAAGATCCGAAGGCTCCGCGATAGCGCGCCGCGCAACACCACGTCGAGATAAGCGTCGAGTCCGTGGCGATAGCGTTGTTCCTCGTGATTTTCGTTAGTGAACGCCTTGACGCTGGCAACGCCTTGCAGCGTTTCCTCGACGATGACGTTGCTGTCGGCGAGGCGGTCCTGCGCTTGCCGCGAATTGCGGCGCAGCGCACGGCCGAAGAAGACAGCCAAGACGATCAGCGCCGGAAACGCGGCCAACATAACCAGCGTCAAACGCGGCGAGGTCAGAGCGATGAGGGCGATGCCGCCGGCGAAAAAGATCAGTTGGCGAAGCAAGTGCGGCACGGCGCCGACGATGGTATCGAGGATCTGCGTCAGGTCGGCGGCGAGCCGGCTGGACAACTCGCCGACGCGATGCTTGCTGTGAAATGCCATCGGTAGACGGATGAGCCGTGCGTAAGTATCGCGGCGCAGATCGGCCAGGCTGCGCTCGGAAACCTCGACGAACCACAGCGATTGCACGAACGACAGCGCCGCCTGCACGCCGAGCAACACGGTCAGAGCCAGCGCGATGCCGTTGACGCTCTGATGCCAAGGCAACGGCATCGCGGCGTCCTGTCCGGCGATAGCGCTGTTGACCAGTCGGCCGACAAGAAACGGAAACGCCAGGCCGCATAGGCTGGACAGCAGCAGAGCAAGGAGAGCAGCGGCGAATTTGAACGCATAGGGGATCAAATAGCGAGCCAGTTGACCCGCTTCGCGGATACTGTCGCCGCTTATCGGCGTGGGGGGAACATCGTCATCGGAAATGGGGCGATTGCGTGAATGTCGAGCCATCGGGAGCCATCCAGAGTTTGCGGGACAAAAGGCCGCTTACTTCATTATTCTAGGCGCCATGGGTGAAGTATTTCCGCTCGAATGCCGTTGCGGATGATGGCGATTAATAGCAAACCCTCTCCCCTTGGTTAGCGAGGCAGGGTAGAATGTGATCGAGCGGATTGTCTTGGCGACGTGAGGTAGGAAATGGATCGATGGCGGCACAAGATGACATTGGCAACCGCGGGGAGGCTATCTTTTACGTCCGTATTACCGACTTTTGCGGGAGGAGCCATCCATTTTTCCGTCCGCGTTTCCTCGGCGAGAAAGCGCCACCCTGGACTACCTGATCGAGTTGGTCGGGGCTGGCGAACGAACGCCTTTCTTCTTCGTCCAGGTCAAGACGACCCGAGAGGGCTATACTCGGCGAAAGCGGACGCTACGACTCAAGATTGGACTATCTCGCCGCGATGTTCACCGACTGGCTCTGTTTCCCGCCCCGACTTATGTCATCGGCATTGATGAGCGGCAAGAAGTCGGCTACATCGCGGCGATACTTGAAGGGATGACTGCTTCCTTCTCTTCCTTGCCGACCGACTTCGCCCTTGACGAGAGAAATCTTCGTTTGTTGTGGGAAGAAGTACGGCAGTTCTGGGAAGGGCGAGACATGAGCATGCGGCACTCCCTCTTCGCCATTTAGGGGCGGCCAATGAACGCGAACGAGAATGAGTGGTTCATAACCGAACGCGCCCGAGCGCTGGCGCGAATGCACCTGACGCGCAGAGATGATCTCATCGTTACGCAAGCCGGCAAAGATATCGGCCTCGATTATGTAGTGTACCTGACAAGGAAAAAAGAAAAACCCTCTCTTCGGCAATTCGGCGTCCTTGTACGTGCCGCGCGGAAGCCCGTAACCGAAGAGCAGTTGAACAGGATACTCCGGTCAAGCATGCAATCGTCGCGGAACAATGCGGAGTTCCCCTATCCGGTTTGCCTATTGTATTTCACCATGCAAGACAATCGAGGATATTCAACCTGGGTGGTCGAGCCGCTCCTCACCGAGGAGAGAAAACCACGGCTCTACAAGCACTCCACTGCCTCTTGCAAGCTCCTCGATCGGCCGGCGCTGGATGTAATCGTCCAGCAAGTGAGCGCGTGGTATGATGTTTTTTTTTCCAGCATCGTCGTTAGCGCTTGAAATACACTCCCATACTCGCTTACTCGGAACAGCGCCGGAACTCACGCAGCGCCTCCGCAGGAAAAGGAGCCGGAAAAGAGACAGCGCCGCGCCGTCCTCTTTTCCAGGCAAGGAAAGGGGAAGAGTATACGCTGTCCCCTTGTATGTTGGGACAATGGGCCTTCCATGCGAATGGCGGCTGACAACCCCCTTTCTGGCCAGTTTGTCATCGGCGTGATAGATTGACGACGGTAGCTCTTTTGTCGGGATTTCCCGCCGTTTCTACCGGATAGGAGAGGATGATGAGAAGACTCCAAAGCTACAAAATGTTTTTGGCATGTGGAGTGATGCTCTTATTCGCCTCCTACGTCATCGCCCATCCCGCCTCACTAGCCGAAAAATATTTGCTCGAGGGCAAGTTGGCCGAAGGGGCCAAGGCTCTGCAAGATCGGCTCGGAGAGAATCCCAAGGACGATCAAGCTCGATTTGGCCTGGGCGTGGTGCAATTTCTGCAAGCGTTCGAGCATTTGGGCGGCAGTTTGTACAAGTACGGCTTGCGGACGGAGAAGTTCTTTCTCCAGACGCCGCCTCAACTCAAGGAATTTCTGCCGCAGAACCCCAACCCGGAAAAACTGACTTATTTGGCCACCCGTCAGATACTCCAGACCTTCCTCAAGGATCTGAACAAAGCGGAGGCGACGTTGGCCGAAGTAAAAGATTCGGCCGTGCAGTTGCCGTTGCCCGTCGGACGAATACGGATCGATCCTTTCGGCCAGGGCAAACCCATTAGCGCCGCTTTCCTGTTCGGGCGGATCGAAGGTCTGCCCGCCGAGGCACGGAGGCAGGCCGAGAATCTCGTGATCGGCTTCGATCGCGGCGATGTGTGTTGGTTGCGCGGCTACTGTCACATTTTTGTGGCGGTGTGCGAATTGCTGCTGGCGGTGGATGGACGGAATGCTTTTGAATGTAGTGCTCACCTGCTGTTCGAGAAAGTGGAGACGCCGCACGATTTCCTGCTAGAAAATCGCCGTCCCTTCGATGAGGTCCCGCTGTCCGATAGACCGCTGTTATCCGATGTGATCTCCTTCTTCCACCAACTGATACGGTTGCCAGTCAAAGAACCCGCGCGGACGAGAGCCGCACTGGAACACCTGGAGGCGGGGTTGGCTCAAGCCAAGGAGATGTGGACCTTCATTCTGCAAGAGAAGGACGATGACAACGAATGGATTCCCAACCCCAAGCAGACGGGGGTACTCGGCATCAAAGTGACAAAGGAGATGATTGAGAACTGGCAGGAAACGCTGGAGGAAGCCGATCAGATATTGAAGGGCAAGAAGCTGATTCCGTTCTGGCGCGGCAAGGGGAATGAGCGCGGCGTGAACCTTCGGCGGATGTTCACCGAGCCGCGGACGTTCGATCTGATCGAGTGGGTGCAAGGCACGGCGGCCACGCCGTATCTGGAAAAGGGACCGCTGACGAAGTTCGCCGATCCGCGCCTGGCGCGGCGGCTCAATGAGGCGTTCGGCGGTCCCATCAATCTCATCGGATTCGGCTTCTGGTTCAACTAAGTTCGCGTACCGCCGCATCGAGGCGATTCAGCGCCTCCTCGGTATCCGCGAGCGTCATCGCCGCGCAGAAACCGTGATGGCAGGCGGCGCCGCCGTAATCGTGGAAGTAAACGCCGTGCTGCGCCGCGGCGGCGAGGAAACGCAACATCGGTTCGCGCTGATGCCGCACCGCGTCGCGGTAACTGCGGATCGGCTCCGTCACGCCGAAATAGATGCCGAAACGCGCCCCCAACCCTTGCACGCGCGCCGGCACGGCATGGCGCGCGAAAATGCCGTTCAGACCCGCATACAGCCGCTCGGCGATCGCGTGGATGTGATCGTAAAAGCCCGGCTGACGATAAGCTGTCACCGCCGCCAAGCCGGCAGCGACGGCGATGACGTGGCCATTGTAGGTGCCGCTGTGTTGGCAATCTCCCTGCGGCATCAAGCGCGCCATGATGTCGGCACGGCCGCCGAAGACGCTCAGCGGAAAACCGCCGCCGACCGCTTTGCCGAGCGTGCATAAATCGGGAGTGACGCCGAGATATTCCTGAGCGCCGCCCGGCGCCATGCGGAAAGCGCTCAGCACTTCATCGAAGATCAGCAATACGCGGTGCGCCTGCGTGAGACGGCGCAGAGCGCTGAGGAACTCCGCCGTCGGCACGATGCAGCCGGCGTTGTAGTAGATCGGCTCGCAGATGACGGCGGCTAACTCCGCGGCATGATGCGCGAAGGCGGTTTCCAACAGATCCGGACGATTGTACGGCACGACGATAAGGTTTTGATCGAGTCCGGCGGGCAAACCGGAACTACCGGGATAAACAGCAGGCGATTCTTCGGGACCGAGCCGGTCGGCGGGCGTACCGATGGCGAACATCACTTGATCGTGATAGCCGTGGAAATGGCCCTCGAATTTCAGCACCTTGCCTCGTCCAGTATACGCCCGCGCCAGCGCAGACAGTGCATGGTCGCTTCCGTGCCGGAGCCGGTGAAGCGCACGCGCTCGCAGCACGGCACCGTCTCGCACAACAAACGCGCCAGTTGCGTGTGTAGTTCGTTTTCGTAGGAGCAGGCAGCGCCGCGCGCGAGCGCGCTCGACGGGGTGCCGCACGCGCATGTCGCCGTGGCCCAGCAGCGTGGCGCCGTGGCTGCAACACAGATCGATGTATTCACGACCATCCATGTCCCAAATGCGGCAGCCTTCGGCGCGGTCCACGAGCAGCGGATGCCCCAGGGCGCGATTGAGGCGCGTCGAGGCGCTCACGCCTCCGGCCAAATAGGCGCAGGCTTGCTCATATTGCTCGACAACTCGGCTCATGGAGCCTCCGGAAAAGGACCGCTCGGAAAAAGCCTGTCTGGATCATCATGCCGATTCGAGCGCTACCGGCAATCCCTTCAACGAGAAGGGCCGTCTTGTCGGCGGCGGACGGAGTGGGAATAATGGGCTGCACCTAAACGTCATGCTCAGGCGGAGCGCTGGGGCGCTGTTATTTTACTCATTGGGGATCGCTTATGGCCAGTTATCGCGGACACTTGGCTTTCGCCGGACTGCTCGGCGCCGGCTACGGCAGCCTCGCTTTGCTGCAATGGCAATGGGATTGGGGTCCGGCGCTGATCGCGGCAGGGTTGACGACGCTCGGCGGACTGCTGCCCGATCTCGACAGCGACAGCGGCGTGCCGGTGCGCGAACTCTTCGGCGTCTCCGCCGCCGTCGCGCCTTTCCTGCTCTTCCGCCGCGTTTACGCCGAATGCGGGCAGTCCATCGAGCAAACGCTGGTCGTCCTCGCCGCCGTTTACATTCTTATCCGCTACGTTTTAGCGCATATTTTCAAGCGTTTCTCCGTCCATCGCGGCATGTTTCACAGCATTCCCGCTCTGCTGATCGCCGGCCTGACGACGTACCTGCTTTATCCAAACGATGACGTGCGGTTGCGCACCTTTCTCGCTGGGGCGGTGATGCTCGGCTTTCTGTCGCATCTGATTCTCGACGAGATTTACAGCGTCGATTTCATGGGAGCGCGGCTGCAACTCAACAAGTACGCCGGCAGTGCCGTCAAGTTCGTCTCGAAGTCGTGGCCGGCTACGCTGACAACGTATTTACTGCTGGCGTGGCTGGTCTGGCTAGCATGGCAGGAGAGACCCTAACAAGCCCGGAGCGCCAGCGACGGGATGAACCCGTCGCTGGCGCTCCGGGCTTGTTAGGGCCGCCGCTATGAAAAAAATATGAGGATTTTACTTGACATCTCAGACACGGCGTCTTAAATTCGCAGTTGTTCATGTCAAGAAACAGTTGAGCGATTGAGGATCGCCATGCTCCACTGGTTCACGGATTGGCCCACCTGTGTCGCCCCCTTCACAGCGTTCGCGCCATCAAATGAACGGCTTAGGGGTTATAGTGGTGGAACCCGTTCGTCTGCTACGGTGAGCGGGACGCGAGCGATCCTGCCGCCGCTTGCCAAGCGTTTGGACGCACCTACTGCCTCAGATGGAGATTGCCCATGATGTTGCACGGAACTATGCCGGGCGGCCTGTCTCGATTTGGCCGGCTGGCGTTGCTCGTTGTCGCTGTCGTTGTGCTGCCTAGCGCGGCGGAGCCAAGCGCCGAATCGCTCCCCGCGCCTCCAGCAGCGCCAGCCGCTCCGAACGAGCCGACGACTATCGAGGCACAGCCGGCGACTTTGGAAGGAGGTCAAGTCGAACTGTGGACGGTGGCCGTCTCGCCCGATGGCAAAACGCTCGCCGTCGGCAGCGGCGGCAGCGGTGAGTCGGCCGGCGACTTGCACCTGTGGGATCTCGACAAAGGCACGGAACTCGTCTCTCTGCACACCGATCGCGCTGTTCGCCGCGCCGCCTTCTCTCCCGACGGCAAGACGCTGGCCACCGCCGAGTTCGATCACACCATTAAATTGCGCGATCCCAAGAGCGGCACCGTCCGCCGCGTGCTGCGCGGCCATACCGATAAGGTCAACGCCGTCGCCTTCACGTCCGACGGCAAAACGATTGTAAGCGCCAGCCTCGACAAGACTCTCAAAGTGTGGGATGCCGCCAGCGGCGTCGAAAAGCGGACGCTGACCGGCCACGGCGATTGGGTGCTGTCGGTGGCGGTGTCGCGCGACGGTAAATTCCTCCTCTCCGGCAGCAAGGACCATACGGCCAAGCTGTGGAGCTTGGCCAGCGGCAAGGAATTGGCTACGCTCCAAGGTCACAGCAACTGGGTCGAAGGCGTGGCCATCGCGCCGGACGGCAAGACAGCGGCCACTGCCAGCCACGATAGCACCATCAAGATTTGGGACGTTGAAACCGGCAAGGAACTGCGAACGCTGGCCGGTCACACCGGCACCGTCAATGCAGTTGAGTTCGCGCCCGACGGCAAGACATTGGCCACCGCCGGCCAAGACACCACCGTGCGTTTGTGGGACGCGGCCAGCGGTGACAACCTTGCCGTCCTGGAAGGACACAGCGCCATCCTCTACAGCGTGGCGTTCAGCCCAGACGGCAAAACGCTTGTCTCGGGCAGTTGGGATCGGACAGTGAAGCTGTGGGACGTGGCGACGCACAAGGAACGCAAGACGCTGCAAGCGCGTCTGCATCGGACGGATAACGTCTTCCCGCTCTTGTCGCTGGCCTGTTCGCCGGACGGTAAGACGTTGGCGGTCAGCGGCGAAGAGAAGACGATCAAGCTGCTCGACCCGGCCAGCGGACGGCTCCTCCGTCTGTTGGAGGGCCACGAGGACGCGGTGCATCAAGTGGCGTTTTCGCCGGACGGCAAGACGCTCGCCTCCGCCGGTTTCGATCGTACCGTCCGCCTTTGGGACGTGGATACCGGCAAGGAGTTGGCCGCGTTCACGGGGCATGGCAACTGGGTCTTTTGCATCGCCTTCAGTCCAGACGGCAAAACATTGGCCTCCGGCAGTTACGATAAGACGGTTCGCTTGTGGGATGTGGCGAATCGCAAATTGCTGACGACGATCAAGGCGCATCGCGGCGGCGTGCGCGGCGTCGCCTTCAGCCCCGACGGCAAGACATTGGCGACGGCCAGCAGCGACCGCACCGTGAAATTGTGGGATATAAGCGCTCCCGGCACAGTGAAGGAGCCGCTGGAGACGCTCAAGGGCCACGAGGATTCGGTGCGTTGCCTGGCGTTCGCGCCGGATGGCCGCACCCTGGCGTCCGGCGGCGAAGACAAAACGGTGCGCGTGTGGGATTTGACGACGAAGAAGCAGGTGCGCTCTTTCCAGCAAGGCGACATCGTGTTGACATTGGCCTTCTCGCCGCGCGGCAAAATGCTCGCCAGCGCCGGTAACGATCAGACAACGCGCATCCTCGATCCCGCCGCCGCCACGCAGCGAACCCTGTTGCGCGGCCATAATGACGCGATCACTTGTTTATGTTTTGCCCCGGACAGCCGGGCGCTGTTCACCGGCAGCGCCGACAAGACCATCAAGCGCTGGCCGGCCGCTCGGCCGCCTCTGTCGCCGCGCACCGTCATCCGCGATCACGGCAAACAAGATTGGGTCGCTCTCATCACGCCCGACGGCAAGGATTTCATCACGGGCGGCAGCGACGGCACGGTGAAAATTCGGCCGCTCCAGCGGGCGGGCAAAGAAGTGTTGCGGACCCTCAAAGGCCATACTGCAACCATCTCCTGTGCCGCTCTCGCGCCCGGCGGCAAGATGCTCGCCACGGGCGGCTACGATAAGACGATCCGCTTATGGGATCTGGCAACCGACAAGGAAATCGCCGTCCTGACCGGCCATGAGGGCACCGTGAGTTGCCTGGCCTTTTCGCCCGATGGCAAGAGTCTGGCTTCGTCGGGTTGGGACAAAACGGCGCGACTGTGGGACGTGGCGTCCGCTAAGGAAAAGGCGGTGTTGGCGCGTTTCGAGGTCGATGCGTCGGGCGTGGCTTTCTCGCCGGACGGCAAGCTGTTGGCCATCTGTGCCAGCCACGGCAGCGATTTCCGCCAACCGGGCGGCATCAAGTTGTGGGATGTAGCCGCCAACCGCGAACGCGAGAACTTCGCCGGCGCGAAGGTGTCGGCCCTGAGCGTGGCCTTCTCGCCGGACGGCAAACTATTGGCCTCGGCTTCGCCGGCCTCTCCTTCCGTAAAAATTTGGGATGTTAAAAGTGGCAATTTGGCGACGACTATTCAGGATTCAGCCTCGGTGCGTCATTTGGCGTTTTCGCCGGATGGCAAACTGTTGGCGACCGGCCACGGCAGCGGCGCGCGTCGCGGCGATGGCAGCGTGCAGTTTTGGGATACAACAACGTGGAAGGAGGTCGCCTTCGGCCAGGCCCATCGGAGCTTGACCGTATCCGTCGCTTTTTCGGCTGATGGTCGCACGCTGGCGACGGCCAGCATGGACGGCTCGGCGATGCTGTGGGACGTACCGGCGCGGACGGTGGCTCGGAAAGATCGGTAGAATATCAGACTATGATGACGTTTCTCAGAACGGGAGTGTTTTTTCGTTAGCCCAGCCCTTTAGAGGCACTAACAGAATGAATTACCAACCCAGGAGCCGAATCCATCAGGCTGTAACAGCATCAGAAGATAACGCGGTTTACCGGAGGGATTGTGTCATGTTCTGAGATCGTGAAACCGGAGACGACGCGGAAGACAAGAAAACGGCGACGAAAACGAACAACAGAGAGAAAGAGTAACCAGACAGCAACGATAACGGACCAGAAAAGGCGCTGCGGAGACGGAATTTCCCCTAGCCGCCTGGCCGGGGGTGGAATGAAACGAGGTACACGACATGATCCATTCCCGATTGTGGATCGCGGCGTTGGCCGCTGTTTGGCTGGCGTCGCCGCTCTGGGCGGACCAGGCCGGCGATGCCCAGCGCATGCGTGAGGACGCCCGCGCCCTCGCCGTCAAGATCGATCAACTCATCGCGGCACGCTGGGCGGCGGAGAACGTGACGCCGGCGCCGCCGGCCGACGACGGCGCTTTTCTGCGCCGCCTGTCGCTGGACGCGATTGGCCGTATTCCCTCGGTGGCCGAGACGCGGCGCTTCCTCGGCGATCCCGGCTCGCTCAAACGAGAGCAAGCCATCGAACGCTTGCTCGACAGTCCCGGCTACGTCGCCAATTTCAGCAACATTTGGCGCGATCTGCTGCTGCCGGAGGCCGCCGCCGATTTTCAGCAGCGCTTCCTCACCGCTCAGATGGAGCGCTGGCTGCGCAAGCAGTTCACCGACAACGTCTCCTTCGACCGCATGGTGCGCGAGCTAATCACGCTGCCGTTGCAAAACAATCGTCAGGGCTTTTACTACGGGCCGCAGCAGGGCGACCCGACGCCGATGGCGTTCTATCAGTCGAAGCTCGGCAAACCGGAGAACCTGGCGGCCAGCACGGCCCGATTGTTTCTCGGCATCCGGCTGGAGTGCGCCAGTGCCACAATCACCCGTTTGGCCGCTGGACGCGCGAGCAGTTCTGGGGACAGGCGGCGTTCTTCGGCGGTATTCGTTCGCAGGGCAATAACGGCATTTTTTCGCCGCTCAGCGAAGTCGCCGACCGCCGCGAGTTAGCCATCCCCGGCACCGAGCGCGTGGCCCAGGCTCGTTTCCTCGACGGCAAGGAACCGCGATGGCGCTACAAGGTCAACGCCCGCAACACCCTTGCCGACTGGATGACGGCGGCGGACAATCCCTTCTTCGCTCGCGCCGCCGTCAATCGTCTGTGGGGGCACTTCTTCGGCGTCGGACTCATCGAGCCGGTGGACGATTTCAACGATGAAAACAAGCCCAGCCACCCCGAACTGCTCGACGAAATGGCTCGCCAATTCGCCGGCCACGGTTTCGATTATCGCTTCCTGATCCGCGCCATCACGCTGAGCAAGACGTATCAGCTTTCCAGCGTTCATCCCTCAGCGACGCCGCCGAATGTGCGCCTGTTCGCTTCCATGCCGGTCAAGGGACTGTCGCAGGATCAGTTGATGGAGAGCGTATCGGTGGCGATTGGTGTTTCGAGCATGTCCGCCAATCAGCGGCGGAATTTTTTCGATCCGTCGCAATCGGGCTTCTCGGACAAGTTCGTCAGTCAGGACAAGCGAACCGAATATCAAACGTCGATCCCGCAAGCCCTGGCGCTGATGAACAGCCAACTTGTCGCCGAATGCCACGCATCCGCAGCGCAGCCAATTCTTGGCGTCGGTGGCCAATGCGCCGTTCCTCGATACGGACGGGCGCATCGAGACGCTGTATCTGGCCGCGCTGTCGCGTAAACCGCGGCCGGATGAAGCGGAGAAATATCGCCGCTATGTCGAGAAGGGCGGCACGGCCAAAGATACCAAGACGGCGCTGGGCGACGTGTTCTGGGCGCTGCTCAACAGTCCCGAATTTTTCTTGAATCATTAACCCGTTTAGCCGCGACCCGCAGGGGAGCGCATCCGCGCTCCCCTGCGGGTCGCGGCTAAACAACCGAATACCTTGATAGGAGTAACTCCCCATGTCTCGTTCTGATTTGCAATTGTCGCGGCGCGAGTGGTTGCGGTTGTCGGCGGCGGGAGTGTTGGGCGCTTCGATGTCGGGCTGGCTGGAAAACCTGGCCTCGGCCGACGGCCAGCAGTCCCGAACGCAAACGCGCCTGCATCCTCTTGTGGATGAACGGCGGTCCCAGCCAAATGGATACTTTCGATCTCAAACCCGGCCACAAGAACGGCGGACCCTACAAGGAAATCGCCACCACTGTTCCCGGCATGAAGTTCAGCGAGCATCTGCCGCGCTTGGCGAAGCAAGCGAAGCATCTCGCCGTTGTGCGCTCAATGTCCACCAAGGAGGGCGATCACCAACAAGCGACGTATTATCTACGCACCGGCTATCGCGCCCAAGGTCCGGTTCATTATCCGCCGCTGGGTGCCACGCTCTCGAAGGAACTCGGCGACGCCCGCGCGTCGCTGCCCAATTACGTCAGCATCGCGCCGGCGACGTTCATCAGCCCCGCCGCTTTCACGCCCGGTTTTCTGGGACCGGAATACGCGCCGCTCATCGTCGGCAATCAGGGCTTCGGCTTCAGCAACGCCGCCAACTACGAACAAGCGCTCAAGGTCGAGGATCTGCAAGCGCCTAGCGAGATCAAGCGCGAGCAGGTCGATTCGCGCATCGAATTGTTGCAAGGTTTGCAGCACGATTTCGTGGCCAAGCATCCGGGTGTGCCGGCGCTGAGCCATCAGTCGGCGTATGAGCGGGCGGTGCGGCTGATGCGCACGGCGGCGGGCCAGGCGTTCGATCTGAAAGACGAGCCGGCCAAACTGCGCGATCGCTATGGCCGCAATCTGTTCGGACAGGGCTGTTTGCTGGCGCGGCGGCTCGTCGAACGCGGTGTGCCGTTCATCGAGGTCACGCTGGCCGGCATCCGCGATAACAACTCCTTCGTCAACTGGGACACGCATCAGCAAAACTTCGATATGGTCAAGAAGCTGTGCGGCGATACTCGATCCGGCCTGGGCGACGCTGCTGGAGGATCTGGAGCAGCGCGGCCTGCTGGACACGACGTTGGTGGTCTGGATGGGCGAGTTCGGACGGACGCCGATAATCAATCCGCAAGCAGGCCGCGATCACTTCCCCAACGCCTGGAGTACGGTGCTGTGCGGCGGCGGCGTCAAGGGCGGCATCGTCTACGGCAAAACCAGCCCCGACGGCATGTACCGTCAAGGACAATCCCGTCACGGTGCCGAATTTCTTGGCCACCGTGGCGCAGGGCGGTCGGCGTCGATCCGACCAAGCAAAATATGTCGAACGTCGGCCGGCCTATCCGTATCGCCGACGCCGGCTCCAAACCCATCGAGGAGGTGCTGTCATGAAGACACGTTGGTTCGGGGCCGCCGTGCTGCTGCTGGGTCTCTCGACCGCGCCGCTGCCGGCCGCCGATGATCTGAGCGAGTCCAAGCCCTACGAGCCTGTGTCCGAAGGCAAGCCCGCGGCGAAGGCGCAGACGCGCCGATTTGGCCGAAGGCAAACCAAGGTTCGTTTTCGTTGAGGAGATGGATTACCTCGATTTCGTCTTCGTGGCCAGCGATCGGCCGGTGCTGTTGCGTTTGCATCTGCGCAATGGCGGCCGGCCGTACACCGCCGCCTGGGACGATTACATGAAAAAGCTCTACGTCTACCTGGATAAAAACGGCGACGGCGTGCTCAACAAAGCCGAGGCCGAACGCGCGCCGGGCATTCAGTTCTTGCAATACCACCTGCAAGGCGTCATCGGCTTTTTCGATCAAGGACCGATGAACCGGATGGCCCAACTCGACACCAACAAGGACGGCAAGGTTAGCCTCGCCGAGTTCCAGGCGTTTTATCGCCGCGGCGGCTTCGCGCCGTTGCAGTTCTTCTCCAACTCCAATCGGGCCGCCACCGACACGGTGACGAAGACGATCTACAAGCGTCTGGACGGCAACAAAGACGGCAAGCTGTCCGCCAAGGAGATAGCACCCGCGGCGGAGGCGCTGCAACGCTTCGACCTGGACGAGAATGAGATGCTCACCGCCGGAGAATTGAAACCCGGCGGCGATGATAACATGGGGATCTACTATAACTCCTTCGACGCGGGACAGAACGGGCCGAACGCCGAAATGGGTTTTCTGGAGATCAAGCCCGAAGCGCTGGACGGCGTGAGCCGGCAAGTGCTGACGCACTACGACAAGGACAAGAACGGCAAGCTGAGTCAAAAGGAGGTTGGACTCGAGAAGCCGCTGTTCGACAAGCTCGACGCCAACCACGACGGCCAACTCGACGCCAAGGAGTTTGCCGGTTTCCTCCGTCGAGACGCCGACCTGGAACTGATCGCTCGTGCCGGCCAATTACAGAAAAAGGAAGGCGCGGTTGTCGGCTTGCTGCGCAAGGTCGGCATGCCCGCCCTGCAAGCGCTCCGCGCCGAGGTCTTCAATCCGAGCAAGCGCGACATGCCGCTGGCCGCCAAGGTTCGGCGTGCCGATCCTTCCGCGCTGGCGTTCTCCTTCGGCGATGCCCACATCGGTTTGTCGGCCGCCGACCAGCAATTCGGACAGTTCAACCGGCAATTCTTCGAGCAGCAGTTCCGCGCAAGCCGACGCCGGCAAAAAAGGCGTCATCGATCGCAAACAGGCCATGAGCGACTCTGTTCCTTAACTCAGATTTTCAATCTCGCCGACCGCGACGGCGACGGCAAGCTGACCGAGAAGGAACTCAAGGCGTATCTCGACATGCAGACCGAAGGCGCCGGCTGCCGGCTGCAACTGACCATCACCGACGAGGGCCGCAGCCTGTTCGAGTTGCTCGACGAGAACGGCGACAGCTCGTTTGTCCATCCGCGAACTGCGGACGGGCTGGTCGCGGATGAAGCCGCTGGCCAAAAGTGACAGCGGTTTGTCACGGCAGGACATACCGCGCCGGCTGGATGTGTCGGTGGGACAGGCGCAGCGGCGTTTCCGGAATTTGCCGGGCGGCCCCGCCGGCAGAGCCGTCGCCGGCAAAGCGAAAGCCGTGCCGCTGTGGTTTCAGAAGATGGACCGCAATCAGGACGGCGATATTTCGCCGGCCGAGTTCGTCGGCAGCGATGAGGATTTCCGCAAGCTCGACGCGGACGGCGACGGCCTCATCAGCGGCGAGGAAGCACAACAGTTCGAGGAGAAGGTCAAAAAAGAAAAGGCGAACGCCGAAACCAAGAAGAAGAGCTAACCACAGAGACACAGAGACACAGAGAAGAAAAAGTCATTTTTTCTCTTGTCTTCGCTGTGTCTCTGTGTCTCTGTGGTTAATTTTTCTTTCAAATCGTCCACACGCCGCCGGCCCACGTCAGACCGCCGCCGAACGCGATGAGCAACACACGATCGCCGGGCGCGGCGCGGCCGGTGCGCATCGCCTCATCCAGAGCAATCGGGATCGACGCCGCCGACGTGTTGCCGTAGCGATCCAGATTCACCATCAGCTTATCGGTGGGGAAATTCAAGTCGGCGAAAGCGGCGTCGATGATGCGCTGATTGACCTGATGCGGAATCACCAAATCGATGTCGGCCGGCGTCAGGTTGCACTCGTGCAAGCTCTCGCCGATCAACTCGATGATGGTCCGCACGGCGAACTTGAACACTTCCCGGCCGTTCATGCGAAGGTAATCGAATTCATCGCCGCCGCGCGGGTCGGACGGCGACGAAGCCGGCGTGCGCAGCCGCGCGCCGTTGAGGCGGATGAGATCGCCGCGGCCGCCGTCGGCGTAGAGGCGAAACCAGTGTTGGCCGCGTCCCTGCCCATCGGCGGCGCCCACCACGACGGCGCCGGCGCCATCGCCAAACAGCACGCACGTGCTGCGATCGCTAAAATCGACAACGCGGCTGAGCGTCTCGGCGCCGACGACGAGGATGTGCCGGCACGAGCCGGTGCGGATGAACTGAGCGGCGACGGCCAAGCCGTACAGAAAGCCGGTGCAGGCGGCGTTGACATCGAAAGCGGGAATAGGACGACAACCCAGCCCGGCCTGGATGAGACAGGCGTTGGCCGGCACCAGCATGTCGGACGTGACGGTGGCGCAGATAATCATGTCCACGTCAGCGGGACGCAGGCGGGCGGATTCGAGAGCATGGCGAGCAGCGGTGAGACCGAGGCTGGCCGACGTATCGCCGGCCGCGGCGATGCGGCGTTCCTGGATGCCGGTGCGCGAGCGAATCCATTCGTCCGAGGTATCCAGGCAGGCCGGAAAGTCGCCGTTGCGCAGACAGCGTGCGGGCAAGCTGCTGCCGGTACCCAGCAGCACAACGCCGAAAGAGGTACTCATGGATCACCTGGAGAATCTAGCACAGGCATTGCGCCGCGGACGGCAGAGCAGCCGGCGCACTACCTCCAGTATACTAAGAATTACCTCCGAAACAGAAACGGCCCTTGACAAAAAAACGGCGAAGGGCACGGTTTTTGTGCCGCAATTGCCGTTTGGAGAAGAGTGGTAAAACACTCCGATTTGTTTAGCCGTGAGCCATAGGCGAGCGCAGTCCTGCGCTCGCCTATGGCTCGCGGCTAAACAAATCCTCAAACCTTCTCCGGCACCTCGAATCCCTTACGATACTCGCGCGTCAGCATGGCGTTGGCATCCTTGTCGGCCACGAAACGCTCTGTGGCCGGGTCGAGCGCCAGCTTGCGACCGACGCGGCAATTGATGCTGTCGAGGTTGATCTTGTTGTCCTTGAGATGCTGCTCCATGCGCTCGAAGGTCTCGCCGGCGTCCTTGTCCTTGGCGAATGCTTGCGGCTTCTGGCCGAACGGCTGCTCGTCGCCGAGACGATAGCTGATGTTGCCCAGATGGCACAGGCGCTGGACAGATGGCCTTCGAGAATGTCGGCGTTGAGGTCTTCGACTTTGCGGCTGCGCACGGCTTTGATGAAATTGCCGAAGTGATCCTCGCCGCCGCTGAACTTCTTGATGACCTCGCCCTTGTGCGTGAAGGCGGTGGCACCTTGTGTAACTGGGGCAGACCATGTAACCGTCCGCTGCCATACCAGATGTTGCCGACAAGTTGTCGGCTACGTCCTTGAGCAGATCTGCCGGTGGTCGACAGAGGCCCCGCGCACCTCGAAGATCAACTCGCAGTCGCCATAATCGAAGACGCAAATCTGCGTATTGGCGGTTTGGCCGTCATCGACGTAGCCGAACCGACCGCCGACGCTGACGACACTCTTCGCCAATTCGTGCTTGTTCAGCCCCCAACGGGCCTTGTCCATCTCGTGAATGCCCTGGTTGCCGAGATCGCCATTGCCGGTGTCCCAGACCCAGTGCCAATCGTAGTGGAGTTTTTTGCGCATCAGCGGCACCTTGGGAGCGGGACCGCACCACAAGTCGTAGTTGCAGCTTTGTGGAATCGGCTGAGGACCGGATACTTTGCCGATAGGGCCGCGAGGCTTGTAGCATAGGCCGCGTGCCACCTTGATCTTGCCGAGCTTACCTTCGTGCAGAAAAGCCATCGCCTCCTTTAGACCCGTGCTGCTACGGCTCTGCGTGCCGGTCTGGCAAATGCGGTTG
The DNA here is from genome assembly GCA_963835245.1 of uncultured Planctomycetota bacterium. GTDB lineage: Bacteria > Planctomycetota > Planctomycetia > Gemmatales > Gemmataceae > JAJPHU01. Next base: position 950,420 of record CAWIEZ010000003.1, on the reverse strand, counting down.
TACTTGCGAGCGGTCTCGACGATGCGCCGGCCCTCGCTGACATTGTGGCTGACCGGCTTTTCGACGTACACGTCCTTGCCGTTTTGCAGCGCCCAGATGGCGGCCAAGGCGTGCCAGTGGTTCGGTGTGGCGATGGTGATGATGTCGATGTCTTTGTCTTCGACGACCTTGCGAATGTCCTGCTCGAACTTAGGAGCCTTGCCTTGTTTTTTCTCGATGCTCTTCATGGCCCGGCCGATGACGGCCGAGTCGGCATCGCAGACGGTAGTAATGACGGTGTTGAGATTGTTGTTGCCGGCGAAGGCGCCGACGTGGCTCATGCCGCGGCCGTGAACGCCGATGACGGCGACGCGCAGCTGATCGTTGACTTGACCTTTCTTGGCGGCCACAGCCGTTTCTGCGGCCGGCGACTTGGCGAGAAGCCCGGCGCCAGCCGCAGCGGCCAGGAGGGCGGAATCGTGCAAGAAGTCCCGGCGATTGATCGATCGCATGAAATCTTCTCCTCGTGAGGGGCGCATCGGTGGGTAGGAATACCTCTCACAATGTATCCGCCTAGGGGGGCATGGGTCAATTGGTTCGTTGCGGAAATGAGCGGAAAAAAACAGAGGCCCCACCGCGCGGAACGCGAATGGGGACCCCTGTCTCGGTGGAGGATGCCGTTCAAGGCGAAGCCGACCGACGGTTACCGAGAGACCGCCGGAGGAGGATAAGGAACTATTCAAGCGGGGAGGACCAAGGCGGAGGGGAGCGAAGCAAGGCGATTGGGGAGATGCCGGATTCGCATGAACCTCTTCGTCCGCGAGCGTCCGTGCCCCAACCCTAGGTCAAAAACGTCGCGCCGTCAACCGCCTCAAGCGACGGTCAGGCCGGAATTACCGCCGCCGATCTGCTCGGCCATAACCCAGAGCATGTAGGCGACTCGTTCGCGCCGCATGCGTTGGTGTTGCTGGCGTGTCTGATGGTGAGCGCGCCAGAGATAAAAGAGCATCGCCACCACCAAGGCGGCCATGTTCGTCACGATGGGTTGCATGAGGATAAGCCTATGGAGGGGGAAGCCTCATTTCGGTTGCGTTGACAAACTGTAGCTTACGGGCCATCGGCGAGCAACTCTGTTTCGCCGCGACCCGGCGAACCGGCTGCGTTAGCTGCCGGGTACAAGCCACCCGCACTACCCGGCAGCTAACGCAACCGGTTCGCCGGGTCGCGGCGAAACGAATGGCCCTTACAATGACAGCAGCGCGGCCGGGGGTGCCGTGCGATCTCCGACGTGGATGGCTCATGCTGGAACATCGTGTGCTGCTGCTGCGCTCGCGTTCGCCGCTGGCGGTGCAGCCGATTGTCGATGGCGACAGCGGCGCCGCGCTCGGTTTCGCGCGCTGGCGACCGGAGACCTCGCATTTGTGGCGGCGTATATTCGGCCGCGGCGTGCTGGCCGTCCACGAGCAGGAGGACGAACCGCTGTTGTTCACCGTTCGCCGCGCTTGGAGTTTGCTGCCGCGCCGCGAGGTGTGCGACGCCGAGGATCAGCCGGTTGGCTCGTTGCTTGGCCGGCTGGTCCACGACCGCCACGGACGGCCCATTGCCGCCCTGGAAAACGGCGTTTTCCGCAATCCCTATCAGCGCGTTCTCGCGGACCTGACGCCCACGGCGGACGGTCTGCGACTGACGTTCCACGACGACATCGCCGGCGAACCGTTCGTCAAAATGCTGTTGTTGGCCGCCGCGTTGGTGTCCGTTTAGCCGCGACCCGAAGGGGAGCCGCGTTTGGCCAAACGCGCTCCCCTTCGGGTCGCGGCTAAACGTCTTCCACGAGTTCACCCAGGAGTCCCATGAGTCCCTCGCTGCCCAGGGAGACAATCCGGCCGCCGACTTGGATCTCAAACAGATCGTCGAGCGGTTCGTGAGACAGAAAGTGAACCGTCGCGCCCGGCGTTAAGCCGAGCGTGCGCCAGCGGCGCAGACGTTCGGGACTGTCATCCTTGGCCTCGCGGATGACGGCGCGTTGGCCGGCGCGAAACGTGTGCAAGGGACGCAAATCGCGGCGCGCGATGGCGCCTTCGGGCGTCGGAATGGGATGGCCATGTGGATCTTCCAGCGGTTCGCCCAGATGAGCGGCGATGGCCTGCTCCAGACGCGGCGAGATGGCGTGTTCCAGCGCCTCGGCCTCGGCATCGACTTCGCTCCAATCCAAACCGAGTACGCGCGTCAGCAGCAATTCCACTAGGCGATGCCGGCGAATGACGCGCCGCGCTTCGGTGATGCCCAGCGCCGTCAGCCGCGCTCCGCAGCCGGGTTCGTAGTCGATCCAGCCGCCGTCGGCCAAGCGCTTGAGCATGCCCGTCACCGACGGCGCACGCACCTGCAAACGCTCGGCAATGGCCTGGGGCGTGACCACCTGCTCGGCGCCGTCAAGGCTGTGAATCGCCTTGAGGTAATCTTGCACGGCTCGGCTGGGCTGGTCCGTCATCCGCGTCCTCGCCCCTCGGAAGAGATGTTGGTAGGAACCACGATAGAGTTATTCTATCGAGATGCGCCGCGTGCGGCTTAACGCAGCCACGGCTCCAAAGCGTAGGCCAGCCACAGCGACAACCCGAAGGCGATGCGCAATCCCGCCTGCGTAACCACCCACCACAAAGTGCTATTGAGCATGCGGCTGGAACTGAGCAGGGCGCCGCGGACCTCGACGGCCACCATCTGACGCGGATTGATGCGGCCCAGCGTGAAGAATCGCACCACCGGCGCCGTCCACGAACGCAGCCAGTATTCCGCCTGATCGAAGTATTTTTCCATCTCACCGCGATCGACGGCCGTTACGCTGACGACGCCCCAAATATCGAAGGCCAGCATCGCCGCGCCGCAGACGAACACCACCGGCCAGAGCAGATACAACGGCAACAATTGCTCCAAAGTGAACTCGTCTGCTTGCGGCCAGAGCCATTTGCTGGCCACATAGTTCAAGGCGAAAATGGTCAACAACAGCACGAGCGGTAGGACGGTTCCCCAGGTAAGGAAAATATGAATGTGTTGCTTGACTAATTCGAGCAAGCGCGGCCAGCGATTGGGCATACTGCGCACCAGGCCAACGACGGTCCAATACTGGCGCAGACGCACCCAAGTAGAGAGCAGGAGCATCACGGCCAAGTAGAAACCAAAAAAGCGGATTAGGCGTAGTTCGAGCAGCCAGGACATGACGGACTCGGCGTTTGTAGCCCTGGGATCGGGGCCGGGTTCCGGGGCCGCCCCCAATGATCCTACCATACCCGCCAACGCCTCCGATTACCAGCCCGCTCCCAACGGGTAGGATAAAGACATGAGACAACCGACCGCAACCCCTTGGACGTTGTGTGCGCGCTGGGTCTTTCCGGTGAACGGTCCACCGCTTGCCGATGGCGTCCTCACCATCGCCGGCAAACGCATCGTCTCCGTAGAGCCGGCCGGCCGGCGAACGGCCGACGTGGATCTAGGCGCGGTCGCCATCCTACCCGGACTGGTCAACGCCCACACGCATCTCGATTTGACCGGCTTGCGCGGCCAATGTCCGCCGAGCGCCGACTTCACGGGCTGGCTGCGGCAGGTCATTCGCCATCGCCGAAGCGTCACGCCGGAGCAGATTGAGGCCGACGTGCGCGCCGGGCTAGCCGAGAGCTTGAGGCACGGTACGACGCTGCTCGGCGATGTCTCCGGCGACGGCGGCAGCTGGGACGCTCTGGCGAACGCACCGCTGCGTGCCATCGTGTTCCGTGAAATGCTTGGGTTGCCGGAGGCCAAAGCCTCCGGAGCATGGCAACGGCTGGATCATTGGCTCGAATCCCGCCTCGCCACCTCGACTTGCCGTCCCGGCGTCAGTCCGCACGCTCCGTATAGCGTGCGCGCCGCGCTCTTCTTCGCCGCCTCGACCCGAGGGGTTCCCGTCGCCGTCCACCTTGCCGAGACGGCAGCCGAGCAGGAATTGTTGGTATTCCGTCGTGGATCGTTCGTCTCGTTCCTACGCGATCTGGACGTGTGGGCGCCGGATGGACTCGCCGAAGACACCGCTCATGTGCTGAAGCTCCTTAACGGTTTGTCTCCGACGCTCCTCGTCCATGGCAATTATCTGGCATCCTCCGCGAGCATCCCGCGAAATAGCACCATCGTCTACTGCCCGCGCACGCACGCCGCCTTTGGCCACCCTCCGCATCCCTTCCGCGACTTCCAGGCGCGCGGCGTCCGCGTCGCCATCGGCACCGACAGCCTCGCTTCCAATCCTGACCTCAGCGTCCTGGCGGAGATTCGCCACGTGCATCGACAATATCCCGATGTGCCCGGTGACACCCTGCTGCGCATGGCCACGCTGTCGGGCGCCGAGGCGTTGGGCTGGGCGGATGAAACCGGCAGTCTGCAAGCCGGCAAGTCCGCCGATCTCATCGCCGTGCCGCTCGCCCCCGGCGCTAACCGCCATCCCTATGAGCGACTTCTGGAATCCGATTATCCGGTGCAGCGAGTTCTCTTCCGCGGTCAGTGGATTGAACCTCTCGTTTAGCCGCGACCCGAAGGGGAGCGTGGAGGGTGGAGCAGTCGCTCCGCGACTCGGCCGCCATTAGGCGGGAAATAGTTCGCGGTTGGCGATGACGGGATTCCACGGCCGCAACACATATGTCAGGAAAATGCCGTTTTGATGAAAGGGATCGCCTTGTAGGAGCTTCTCTGCTTCTTCGGCGGAGGCGGCCTCGTAGACGATGAGGGCGCCGCTGTCGTCGGTGAACGGGCCGGAAGCGGCGAGTTGGCCGCGCTGACGCAGCAGCGCCAAGTATTGCCGATGCGTGGGCCGAATCGACTGAATTTTCGCTTGGTCTCGACTGTACTCGATGATGGCGGCGTACTTCATGGCGTCCTCGCGGCGGCCGGCTCGCGCCAGCGGCGCGGCAGCAGCACGCCGCTCCGCAGCCAAGCGTACAAGCCGAACAACAGGCCGGTGTAGAACAAATCGCCGAGCAGTTGATTGCCGAAGAAACCCAGCGGCGGCGCGTTGGTTCCGGCGAACGGCAGCGCCACGGCATAGCAGGCGATCAATCCCGATAGATTGCGGGAATAGTGCAGAGGCACGGGAGCCGGGAATTTTGGATTGTCTTGGTAAACGACAGAGGCGCCGTCGGGCAACACGGACGGATCGACGCTGGCCGTCAGCCAGACGCCGAAGTTCGTCACCAAAAAGAACTGCACGGCGACCAACACTGCGACGACGGTGAGACGCGCGGTTGAGCCGTTTCGCAGCAGCAGACGACCCCACAGCACGGCCAGGAGCAAACTGGCGTACACCCAAGGATTAAATGCGTACTTCAATAGTGTGAAATCGTGGTGTCCCTGAATAGCCCACAGGAGGAGATCGGAAATCGCCATGACGGCCAACGGCAGCACATAAGCCAACCACGAGCGCAGTCGAGCGCCGCCGAACAGACCGAGGGCATCGATGGGTGTGAAGTGCCAGGGATGAGGGATGAGCCGAATTAGTCCCGCGGCCACGGCCATGCTCACCGCGCAGGTCCGAGCTACACCCCTGTCATTCGTTTGCGTCTCGCCGTGCATGCCTCACCTTCTTGTGTGCCGTGCGTTTCGGATCAGCGCTGGCTTCTCGGAGTACGCTTGACCTGTTAGTCTACGTTAAGCTCCGCGAAGTTAGAGAGATTCTACCCTAACGATTCCGAGAAACAAGACCGGCCCAGGAGCGCGATCGTGAAAGTCTTGATCGCCGAGGATGAAGCCGTTTCCCGCCATTTGCTCCAGGTGTATTTGCAGCTATGGGGGCATGAGGTGGCGGCGGCGGCCAATGGGGCGGAGGCGTGGCGGCTCTTTCAGGAGCAGGAATTTCCTCTCGTCCTCAGCGATTGGGTAATGCCGGAGATGGACGGTCTGGAACTGATTCGCCACATCCGCGCCAGCGCCGCCGGCGCGTACGTGTACATCATTCTGCTAACGGCGCAGGCGCAAAAGCAAGACGTGATTGAAGGACTGGAAGCGGGGGCGAACGATTTCGTGACCAAGCCGTTCGATCGCGGCGAGTTGCGCGTGCGAGTACGCGCCGGCGAACGCATCATCGAGTTGGAGCAGGCGCTGGCGGCGCAGAACCGCGCACTGCGCGAAGCGCAGGCGGCGCTGGTGCAGACGGAGAAGTTGGCCAGTCTCGGACTCTTGGCCGCCGGCATGGCCCACGAAATTAACAATCCCATCGCTTACGTCGCCAACAATCTCGCCGTGCTGCGCCGCGACGTGCCCGCCGCTCTGCGAGTGCTGGACAAGTACCATGAAGGACGCGAACAACTGCGGAGTGTGGCCGCCGATCTCGTCGCCGAGGCGGAGCGCATGGAAGAAGACATCGATTTGCCGTATATCCGTGAGAGTTTGTCGCGTCTGTTCGAGCGCTCGCTGGACGGCCTGGCGCGCGTGCGCGACATCGTGAAGAACCTGCGCGACTTCGCCCGGCTCGACGAAGCCGACTTCAAGGAAGCGGATCTCAACGCCGCCCTGCAATCGACCCTGGAAATCGCCGGCCACGAGATCAAGAAGAGGGCCATCGACTTGCGGACGCACTTCGCCGAGTTGCCGCCGATCCTCTGCCATCCCGGCAAGATCAATCAGGTGTTTCTCAACGTGCTGATGAACGCCATTCAGGCGAGCCAAGATGGCGGTGTAGTGGAAATAAGCACGCGGAAGGACGAGACGAAGCGGGGCGGCGGCGCGGTCATCGAAGTGCGCGATACGGGCTGCGGGATCAAGCCGGAGCATTTACGCGCATATTTTCGATCCTTTTTTTACCACAAAGCCGGTCGGCCAGGGAACGGGCTTGGGTCTGTCGGTAAGTTACGGCATCATCCGCGATCATGGGGGCGCCATTGAAGTGGAGAGCGAGGTCGGACGCGGGACGATGTTTCGCATTCGGCTCCCCTTGCGGCCGCCGCAATCCAGTAATCAATGCCCCGTTTAGCCGCGACCCGAAGGGGAGCGCGACAGCGCTCCCCTTCGGGTCGCGGCTAAACAAGAGCCTGCCGCAAACGTGCGATCTGTTCGGTCATCGGCCGCGGTGCTTTCGGCGTCTTCTGGCCGATGCGGCCCTCGATCTTGAGACAGACGACGACCGGCCCCGATCCCGTCAATGCTTCGGCGGCGCCTGTCGCCAGGCGGCGGCCGTGTCGAAAGCGTAGACGCGCTCGATGCCGGCGGCGCGAGCCAGGGCAGCGAAATCGACATGACCGGCGCCCGCTGTCGGTTGGCCGCCCGTCACTTCGTACAAGCCATTATCCACGATCAACAGATACACGTTGGCCGGATGATGCGCCAGCGTCGCCAAGCAGCCCAGATTCATCAGCGTGCAGCCGTCGCCGTTGAGGACAATGACGCCGCGTTGCGGCTGCGCTAGGGCCAAGCCCAGAGCCAGCGGCGGCCCTTGCCCCATTGCGGAGGGGATATAAGTGAAATCGAGCGACGTATCCGACAGGTTCGGCCAGACGCCGGCCGAACTCATCGTCGTGATGACAAGGCGTTGTCCGCGATGGGCGGCAACGATTTCCAGAGCTTCGCGCAGCGTCATCATGGTGTCCTCACTCGGCGAGCAGCACGGCGAACGCCTGATTCTTCTCCTGAGCTTTCCGATAGGCGGACGCCAAGTCGGCGGCGTTGTGGCGGTCGTCCAAAAGGACATACGGCAACTGCCAGGCGCGCAGGAACGGTTCGGTGAAGACGGGACAGCTATCGGTCGAGACGCCGCGCTGATGAGCGTGGTAACTGCGCACGCCAATAACGAAAAAGAGCGGCAGATGCAGATCGTAGAGGATGTTGCGCAGCGTGTCGCCGGACTCGAACAGGCCGGTGCATTGAATGACGACGATGGGATGCTTACCGCCCAGGTACAGGCCGGCCGCCAGCGCGATCGCCTCGCCTTCGCGGCAGACGCGGAGCAGTTGCAAGCGGGATGCCGCGCTGAGGGCCGGCTCCCAGCGGCCGATGTCGCTGTCGGGTATCCACACCACATGCGTCACTCCGCAGTCTTCGAGAGCCGCCACTACGGAGGGACCATCGAGCATGATTGCACCTCGCAACCGTTGGCCGTTCGCGGCTCCCCGCTGGGCCAAACCGCGAACGGCCGAAAGAACACCGCGTCAATCTTCCTTATGCAATTCGTGACACTTGGAGCAGTTGGTAGCCTTGGCCAGTTCGTTGACGGCGCCTTGCTTGTTGGCAACAACTTTCTTGGCCGCCTTGACTATGGCGCTGGTCCGTTTTTTCCAATCGCCGAGATCGCCCTTGGGCGGTTTGTTCTTGGCCAATTCTTCGTAAAGCTCCAACAATTCCTTCTTTTGCTCCGCGCTCGCCGTGCCGTTTTTCACTTGGAAAAAAAGACTCTTCTTGGGCGGTTTATGGGCCTTTTCCATGATTTCTTCAATGGTGTATTTGGGCTTGGCGTCATCGGCGGCCCCGAACACACCCAGACCGGCCGCCAGACCCATCGTCAGCACCGCCATCAGGAAATACTTCGTCGCGCGCATTCGTCCATCCCTCAAGTTTTCATGGGAACCATTCGACGCCGACCCACGCGGCGCACGAACCTATTTATCTTCGACGGAGGCCGGGCGTCGCCTATTCGATCCGCCGCCGACATCGCCTCCACCGTGATAAGTGATATGGCCGAGACGGTCGGACGGCAATCGGCGTATTTCCGGCACGGAATTGAATCACGAAAACACGAAAGTACGAAAACACGAAAGTAGGAAAACACGGAGGAGCAAGCCATTCGGTTCGTTCCTGCTTTTTTTCGTGTTTTCGTACTTTCGTGTTTTCGTGATTCAATTTTTTGGGCGGAACTAACTTGCCGGCGTAATATGCCGCGCTCCCCTTCGGGTCGCGGCTAAACTAAAATGAACGCATGGCTCCTCTGGAAGAACGCCTGAAACAACAAGCCCACGCGCTCGGCTTCGAGTTGGCCGGCATCGCACCTGCCGCGGACGCCGACGGTTTCGATCGGCTGCGCGATTGGCTCCAGCGCGGCTTCGCCGGCACGATGGATTACCTGCCCCGCCACGCCGACGCGCGCCGCCATCCGTCGTCGATCCTGCCCGAAGTCCGCAGCGTCCTCATGGTGGCGATGAATTATCGACCCGCCCAAGAACGCCAAACGCTGAGCCAACGACACGGACGCATCGCCCGCTACGCGCGCGGCAGCGATTATCACCACGTTCTGCGCGAGCGCCTCCGTCGCCTGCTCGACTGGCTGCTCCAACAGCGCCCCGATTGCCTCGGACGCGGCGTCGTCGATACGGCGCCTCTGCTCGAACGCGATTTCGCCCGCCGCGCGGGGCTGGGATGGTTCGGCAAAAACACCATGTTGCTCAATAAGCGCATCGGCAGTTATTTCTTTATCGGCGCCCTGCTGACCAATCTGGAGTTGGCCTGCGATCCGCCGCATCGTGCCAACCATTGCGGCACTTGCACCGCTTGCCTGGACGCCTGCCCCACGAACGCTTTCGTCGAACCCGGCCTGCTCGACGCGCGGCGCTGCATCAGCTACCTGACCATCGAGCATCGCGGCGAAGTGCCGGAAGAGTTGCGTTCGGGGTTGGGAGATTGGCTATTCGGCTGCGACGTGTGCCAGGAAGTCTGTCCGTGGAATCGCAAAGCGCCGCCGGGAGCGGAACCGGCCCTACAAGGAAGCGGGGAACTGGAGGAACTCGATTTGATTGAAGTGCTGGGATTGTCCGAGGAGGCGTTTCGCCGTCGTTTTCGCGGCACGGCGCTGCTGCGGACAAAACGGTGTGGCCTACTCCGCAATGCCGCTCTTGTGCTGGGCAACACGGCAGACGCCGCCGCCCTGCCGGCTCTGCGCCGCGCTCTGGAAGATCCCGAACCGTTGGTGCGCGAGGCGGCGCGCTGGGCCATCGACAACATCGAACGGCGCTGCGCCGATCCAATCGGCGTTTCCTGACTTCATTTCTGCCCGTTCGGCGCCGACCCTCCGCTGCGAACCACATCTATCAGCATGTCCTTGGCGTTGTCCGGCAGCGAACTGGCGAAGATGCCGGCGACGGCGTCCTCGATGGGATATTCAATTCTTTTGAGATCGACTTTGTAATCTTCGATGACGGCGATGGAAGCGCGGGGATCGCCGTCGCGCGGTTGGCCGACGCTGCCGGGATTGATGACGAGCTTGTCGCCGACTTCCAGGACGTAGGGCTGATGCGTATGGCCAACGCAGATAACGTCGGCCTCGACGTTGTGCAGGCGCCGTGCCCAGAAGTCGGCGTCCGGCGGCGCGTATTCGTCGAGCGGATCGCGCGGCGTGGCGTGGACCAGCAGATAGCGCGTGTTGTCTAGCGTCACCAGCCGCGTCACCGGCAGACGCGACAGGAAGCGCAGTTCGCTCTCGCCGAGCCGTTCGCGCGTCAGCGGCCGAGTAATGCCGGTCAGATACTTGAAGCCGCTGCGGCCGTGGACGACGACGTTCTGCGCGACGCCGTGATCGTGATTGCCGCGCACGACGTGCTGTACTTTGTCGCGCACCCAAGCCACGCACGGCGCCGGTTCCACGCCATAATCCACCAGATCGCCCACACAGAGGCAGACGTCGTACGGTTCCGCGGCGACGGCTTGTAGGGCGGCCCAGTTGGCGTGTATGTCCGCGAGGACGAGAATTCGCATGAGAGCATCAAGAAAAAACGAGGGTCGCGCTTGACGCCGATACTCTAGGTGGAGTATACATGATTAATTCGACGTGGAGTAGACACAAGTTGCGGTTTACTCACGAGCTAGAGTTAATTCCACCAACATTATTCCTCGCGCGGAGTTAGGAACAAGCGGGAGGGGTGAGGCGATGATTAGCGAGCGTTCGTTTCGCCGACTGCCGCTGCGCGATCTGCTGACCGACGCCGAGAAGCGCGTGCGCGACTTGCACGAACACTTCAACGTCACCTGGCTGGCGCGCATCGGCGATCTGCGCGATCTCAGCCGGCCCATCCGCAAACGCAGTCATTATCCGACCCTGCACGCTTTGCAGAACGCCTTGCAGAAGACCGTGCAAATCAACGACGAAACACGTCAACTCATCGATTATCTGGCCCAAGAACTGCACGAAATCCTCGAACACGCGCGCCGCGAACAGCTGGCGCGTCGTCGATGATTCATTCCAAGGCGAACCGGCAGCGTGAACTGCCGGGTAGTAGATGGCCCACCCGGCAGCTCACGCTGCCGGTTCGCCCTCCACGGCGATTCACAAGGGCGGCAAATTGCCGGCGGCGTCGAACTCCAGCGGGCGGGGCCGGCCAACCGTTGTGAATTCGGTTTGTCGCTCCGCTTCTTCCAAGCACGGCTCGGATACGTCCAGTTCTTCCAGCTGCATGGTGTTGCGGATGCGCAGGATGCGTGCCTGCTGCGGCGCCCGCGTGCCGATGATGACCAAGGCGGCGTCGATCACTTCGCGGTCGGTGGCGAAATGCACCGGCAAAAACGCGCCTTCGGGATAGCCGGCCGTCAAGCAGTTGATGACGGTGGCGCGATAATCCATCTGCTGAACCAGCCGCGTGGAAGTGAAATCGGCCAGACCGATGCCGCTGGCGTTGCCGTGCGTCTTGTCGCTCAGGCCGCGGACGTAGATCAGCCGCATGTTCGGCATCCCCTCCGGCGATAGTTGTGTACGGAAGGCGCGTTTACGGCCAACGACGTTGGTATCCATGCCGGAACCGCTGATGTTCTTGCCGATCTCGTCCACGATGAGCAGATCGGCCTGGCGCAACGGCAGCCGCATTAGCAGTCGCTTCGCCTCGGCCAACAAGCGTTCCTCGCGCGTCTCGAACGCCTCCGGCGCGACGCCCTCGACAATCGCCGTCTCGTCGTAGGCGTTCTCGACGAGGGCCAATCCGAAAGCGATGGGAGCGGCGGCCATGAGCGTTCGACCTACCGAGCGAACGACGCGATCGAAGGGATGATCGAGAAGGATGCGGTGATAAGCGAGGGCGCCGGCGTGTTTGCCCAGGCCGATCATCATCATCTTCATCAGACCGCTTTCAAGGGGACCGTGATAGCCGGTGTGCGGTTTGACGCGGGCCACGACGCCGATGTGATCGGCCTGGGAAGCGATGCGGTCGAGCAGCACCGGAAAGCCCTCGGCGGTGGCGCCCACTTGCACGGTGTCCATCGAGGCGCGGATCGGCACGCCGACGAACTCCTCGGTGATGCCGTAGCTTTCGAGGATGTGCCGCTGTCCCTCGGCGGTTCCGCCGCCGTGGCTGCCCATAGTGGGAATGAGGAACGGTTTAGCGCCGAGCTTCTTGAGAAAGTCGGCGGTGCTTCGCAGCAGCAGGGGAATGTTGGCGATGCCGCGGCTGCCGGCCGTCAGCGCCACGGTTTGGCCGGGTTTGATGCGGCGAGTTAGGTCGAGTTTTTCCAGGGCGGCAGTCACGGCGGCGGGAATGTCGGCGATGCGTGGCCGCTCGAACTGTTGACGAAGGCGAATCATGCGGGGATAGATCATGGCACATCTCAATCGCGGATGATTTTGGACCACCCGGCAGCTAACGCAGCCGGTTCGCCGGGTCTGGCGAACCGGCTGCGTTAGCTGCCGGGTGTCAGTATACGGAAAAACCGTTCAGGGATTGCTCGGCGGGCAGTCGTTGTAAGTGCCCAGCAGCAGCAGCAGACGTGCTTGCGCCTTGTTGTAATTGCTCACCGCCGTCAGATAATTGGCGTGGGCCTGCGAGAGTTGTTGGATGCTCGACAGCACGGCGTTGTGAGTGTTTCTCTGCATCGTCGTCTCGGCGTTCTCTTTGGTTATGCGCAAATCCATGATGCGATACGTCTCGGCGGCATGTTTGAGGGCGTCGGCGGCTTGGGCGAACTGCTCGCGTCCGCTGAGGATGGCCGAAAAGGATTCGAGAACGCCGGCCCGCAGCTTGCCGTGCAGACTGACTAATGCCAACTGCGTCTGCTGCAATTTACTGCGAGCCATTTGCAGACGCCCGCACGTCAGCGGCGCATGGACCATGTGAAAACCCCCGCACACCTGCGTGGCGTCCGAGAGCGCGCAAATGCGCTGCGCGAGGCGGGCCTGCTCGATGCCCTGCTGAATGGAGGCGGCCAAGCCTTGCAGTTCGCGCACGCCCGGTCCATTGTCCTGCGCTTGCCGAACCAGCACCTCGACCGGCGTGGACGTATCCACGCGATCGATCGGCTCCAGAGTATCGTTCGTGATAAGCATGCCGCCGCTTGTGCCCATCAGATACGCCAGCTTGGCGGCGGCGGCCTCGCCCTGCTGATGCGTCCGCGCGATAAATTGCCGCCGACCGTTCAGCGCCGTTTCCGTAGCCTCGATTAATACCTGAGCCGGCGTCTCGCCGACTTCGACCAGTTTGCGCACGGGTCAGCAGTTTCTCTTCGTATTGCATCAGATCGCGCGCCACCGCTTCGCCGCGCAGCGCCGTCAGCCAATCGAAGTAGGTGTTGGCCGCGTCTTGCAGCTTGTCGTTCTCGACCTTGCGCAGTTCGACGCGCCGACGCCACACTTCCGCCTGAGCGACCGGCGTTTTGAAAGTGTCCTTGCGCAGCAGTTCCGGCAGGCACGATGTCATCGCCGCGTCGAGAGCGATCTGACTTTCATTGACGTGTTCGCGGGCCGCCAGAATGTCGGGGTTGCCCTCAAAGGTCATCCGCATCACCATGTCGAAATTGACCGCGAGCGGCGAACCGGCAGCGTTAGCTGCCGGGTGGGCGGTGATCGGCAGAGGAGCCGGCAGCGCGTTGGGGGTCGGCAGCGTTGGGGCGGCGGGAGTGTTCGCCATTTTCATCTGATGCGATGTGCGAATCACCTCGGATGAACTCGCTGTCCTCGCGCCGGTCTCCTCTTCTCCGTCCTGGGGAACGGTGAGCCGTAAGGGCGGCGTTAGGCCGCTCGATAGTGGACTGGGTGTGCGCGGGCCGTTCAGCAGCAGCCGATTCATCGGCAGATTGACCCGACAGCCGGCCGGCAACAGCAACGCGCCGGCGGCGCACAGGGAAGTGAAACAGCGCAAGAGGCGGAACATGAATCGGGTCTCCTGCAAGGTCCGGCGTGCGGGAATGCCAGCTTGCAGGTTACATCGGTTGCCCGCCTAGCCGCACTTTGCTGATTATGCTCAACACTTGCTCTTTAGCGTATTGTCCACGGTTTCACCAAATGCCGATCGCGCTGCTGGCATGTCGCTTGCGCGATAGAAAAGAGAGCAATTCTATTTGTGAAATTTGAAGGGAGGAGAGTTACTCATGGCATTCGACAGCGATTATGGCAAAGCGGAGCCGGCGCGGCAGGAGATCGACCGTCTGCCGGGTCCGGTGTTGCTGGAGTTTGGCACGAGTTGGTGCGGTTACTGTCAGGCGATCCAGCGGCCGCTAGAGGCGTTGCTGACATCGTTTCCGCAAGTCCGCCATATTAAGGTGGAGGACGGTAAGGGCCGGCCGCTGGGCCGTTCGTTTCGCGTCAAACTGTGGCCGAACTTTGTGTTTCTCCGCGATGGCCAAGTCCTAACGCAGCTGGCGCGGCCGGAGCCGGAGGAGATTCGACAGGCTCTAGAAGCAATGGCGTCAGGCAGCGATCACTCCGCTTCGGGCGGATAGGTCACGCGCTGCCGACGGACGCGGGCGAACGGACGCAGCGTGTGCCGCTGACGGCGCGTCGGACTGAGGATGTGTTCGACGGGGACGCCGTGCGCCACGAGCGCATCGGCGATCAACGAACGATGACAACGCCAAGGCACCGCTTCGGCGCACATCAGCGCGACGCGGCGATCCGCCGCCATGTTGAGAACGGACTGTAGCCCCTCCTCGAAATCCTCCGTCTGCATGTAATCGGCGTAGCCCTGAAAGGAGCGATTGCGCCAGCCGCCATTGGGCGAGTCGGCGACTGGCCGCCGCAGTCCGCCGAGGGCCGGCATATGAACGTAACCAATGCCAGCTTTGTCCAGAGCGTCGGCCAACACATCCTCGTTGAAATGCGGATGAGCCGTCGAGCCGGGCATTTTCCGCACGTCGATGAGCTGACCTATCTCATGTGCGCGCAGCAAATTCACGAACTCCTCCAGCTTCCGCGTCGAATGACCGACGGTCAGCACCGGACGTTTCCGCGCAAGGGCGGCTCGTTTGCTCATGGCGTGGATTCCTCTCATGGGTCGAAGCGGATGCCCGATAGCAAACGTGCAGGTGCCATGCCAGCCCGCAACGTGTGTGTCCGAACTGGCATGGCTGCGCCGGCCCATAATGGGCCGGCACCGACTTTCTCGGAGATGCACCTTAGTTCACGTCCTGCGCTCCGAGGGTATCGTCATCGACAATCTGGTGCGAGGTTTGGGGGCGTTCTCGGCCCAACTCGGAGCCGTCAAATCGGACAGGCTGGCGCGGCCAATTGAGAATGGCGCCCATTGGTTGTGAAAAACCGGGGGTGCTTCCTGTCTGGGACTGCTGGAAGCCAGTCTCGCCCATCATCTTTGTCCAGTATCCATCGCTGAAAAGATTGCCAATGCCGAAGACAAAGACCTGATCGGTAACAGTCCAACCCTCTTCTCGAGGACTGGAGGGTGGAGGAGGCAAGGCAGGGATGCCGGGACGGCTGGCTGAACCGACGCCGGCGCGAATGAATGCGGAGCGGAGGGAACAAACGGAGGCGGAGGGCTAGGCGGAGGGCTGGAATGATAGGTTGTAACGTAGATCTGGTTGTTGAGACCGAGGCCGAAGACTTCGGCGCCCGATGCTGAGCCTTGCGGAGCAGCGGCGATCCAGTTGAATGCGGTGCCGGCTTCCAACGGGGCAGAGAGATCTGACGCATTCCATATGTTGTTGTCGCCGCCGATACCGTAAACTTCTGGGCTGGATCCGCCGGGAGCGACGCCGACGCTGATCTGGAGGTAGTATGCGTTGGGATCTCCGTAGACCTGGTATGGACTCCAGCCGCTGCCGGTATTGGTCGTAACGTAGATGCGGTTGTCCTCGCCGAGGCCGAAAACTTCGGCGGTCGATCCCGTGTACAGCGGCGCGGCAGCGATCCACTTGAATTGACTATTGGAGACCAGGGGCGTGAAGGGATTCGAGGTGGCATCGTAGATGTTATTGTCGCCGCCGATACCGTAAACTTCTGGGCTAGATCCGCCGGGAGCGACGCCGACGCTGATCTGGAGGTAGTGTGCGTTGGGATCTCCGTAGACCTGGTATGGACTCCAGCCGCTGCCGTTGTTGGTCGTGTAGTAGATACGGTTATCCTCGCCGAGACCGAACACTTCGGCGCCTGACGCCGTGTACAACGGAGCGGCGGCGATCCACTTGAATTGGCTATTGGGGACCAACGGGGCGGAGGGATCTGACGCATCCCATATGTTGTTGTCGCCGCCGATGCCGTAGACTTCCGGTCCCGACCCGTTGGGAGCGACGCCAACGCTGATCTGGTTGTAGTGCGTGATGGGATCTCCGTAGAGGTGGTACAGACTCCACCCGACGAAAGGAGGGAACGTCGTAGTATAGATGTGGTTGTCAAGACCGAGGCCGAAAACTTGGGCGCCCGACGTCGTGTACTGTGGAGCGGCGGCGATCCAGTTGAACTGCTTGTCGGGAACCAGGGGCGTGAAAGGGCTGTTCGACGCATCGTAGATGTTGTTATCACCGCCCATTCCGTAGACCTCGGGGCTATCCCCGCCGGGAGCGACGCCGACGCTGATCTGATAGTAGTGCGCGTTGCCGTCCCCGTAGAGTTGGTAAGGACTCCAGCCGCTGCCGGTATTGGTCGTAACGTAGATGCGGTTGTCCTCGCCGAGGCCGAAAACTTCGGCGGTCGATCCCGTGTACAGCGGCGCGGCAGCGATCCACTTGAATTGACTATTGGAGACCAGGGGCGTGAAGGGATTCGAGGTGGCATCGTAGATGTTATTGTCGCCGCCGATACCGTAAACTTCTGGGCTAGATCCGCCGGGAGCGACGCCGACGCTGATCTGGAGGTAGTGTGCGTTGGGATCTCCGTAGACCTGGTATGGACTCCAGCCGCTGCCGTTGTTGGTCGTGTAGTAGATACGGTTATCCTCGCCGAGACCGAACACTTCGGCGGTCGAACCCGTGTACAGCGGCGCGGCAGCGATCCACTTAAACTGCCAATTAGGAACCAGGGGGGTAGAAGGATCTGAGGAATCGTAAATATTGTTATCGGGGCCGATTCCGTAGACCTCCGGTCCAGACCCGTTGGGAGCGACGCCAATGCTAATCTGGCTGAAGGATGCAGTGGAATAGATGGGTTGGTACGGCTGCCAGAGCGTAAACTCGACCGGGTTGGACGCGATGCCATTGGCGATTACGGATAGTGTGTAAGTGCCTGCGGGAAGCCCGCTGGGTAGATTGAACTGGGTAGAGGTTGCGCCGTTCCCTCCTACCCCTGTTGCGTTCCAATTGTATGTGCGGGCGTAATAGACGTTACTACCCTTTGTGAGCTGAATGATCGGGTAGTTGCTGTCCATCTCGGCATCATCGCCATAGGAGGCGCCCGCACTGATGCCATTGAGCGTTGTGCCGGTCAGGGTGTAGGAGCCGTCCGAATTGCCGTAAATAGAGGAAATAGTCGGCTTGCCTTCTGGAGTCGGTATCCCACCGGGGGTATAGACAGCAAGTTGACTAAGTCCGTTGTTTAACAGGATCTGTCCGGTCGGTAGCACCAGCATGCGGTCTACATAACTGGCGCCGAAACCGTTTTGGATGCTAAGGTCGATGATACTGGGGGACGGAGTCACGTCCGTGTAGGTGTTGTTGGTTGAGTTGAACTCGTAGATGTAAGTCGGGTAAGGGAAAGTGTAGTTGTTTCCTTGCGAATCGGCCGTGCCGATGGGGGATAGAGCCATGAGTACGTCGCCGTTAGGCATCACGGCCGCTGGCGCGTCGGCGGCCACCAACTGCTGGCCGTTCTTCGTCGGCAGAGCCGGACCTGCCGACCACTGGTTGGCCGAAGGGGAGTAAAAGGCCGTGTTGCCGTTGCCGCCTAGGAAAAAGGCACGGCCATCGGGAAGCAGTAACCCAGCTCCGAGTTCGTTTCCGACGCTACTACTGCTCAACAATTTGGGAGGGTCGGTAGTGTTGACGTTGCTGGCATCTACCCATTGATTTTGGGACGGGATGTAGCGCTCGGCGTAGAACGTACCAGTCGCGGAACTGGACCATATGTCATATGTCAGAATGCTGTCATCAGGCAGCTTGACCCAGGATTCTTCATCACTGCTGTCGTCATACCCCGAGCGCACGAGCTTGTTGGCGGTGAGGATCCGAGTCCATTGGTTCGTCGACGGATTATAAGTCCATGTGTAGTCGGCGCCTGGATCTGTGGGTCTGTAAGCTCCTCCTCCGGTGAGGACGCTTCCATTCGATAGCAACATCGTGGGGTCATCGCCGAACTTCGACTGATGGAATTGGCTGATGGGCGACCAAGAGTTAGCTACGGGATTGTAGATCTCACCCGTATTGGTCCAGTTCTGGACGCCCTGAGGGCCGGAGTCTTCGCCGCCCACGATGAGGACGCTACCATGCGCGTCGTTCAACACATTCGATGCGTAGTTGTCGCGCTGGAGATTCATAGATTGCAGGGAACTCCACGTCCCGTTTATATAGCTGCCTGACGAGTCGGGCGTCAACTTATACCAGGCGTTGGTGACCCCTCCTCCCTGCACCATGACCGTGCCGTCGGTGAGCAATATCATAGTGCCACTTTCGCCCAGAGGATTCGTCAGACCGGTCCAGGTGCCCGACAGCAGGTTACGGGATTCGAGTTGCTCGAGTTTCAAAGGCCTTGATTGCGGCCGATGGGTCCGGCGTTGATGGCCTCCCCGCCCAGAACGCCACAGGTTGAGGAGAAGTCGATACATCGGATTGAAGAACACGCTCATGTCTTTTCCTACCTTTCCTTGTTAGAATCCTTCCATGAAAAGGAGGGATTCGGGTGTATTTCTCAAGGAAGCCGGGCAATGCCGCGCCTCGGCACAGAGGCATCGCAACTCTTTATTCTTGAGCTTCTGTTCGTTTCTAGGGAGCTTCTTCCGCATCGGCAAGGCTGAGCTTCTCGACCTGCCTGGGCTGGGTGGACGCTTCACCCTGGAGTGAAGTGCATCGCCGAGTATGGTCTGTCGTGCCGGCTGTCGATGCAGGGCGTGCGCGGCTTCGTGAAGGAAGGCGGCAGCACCGAGTATCTGCGCGGCCGGCACGGACTCGACGCCGCCGCCTTGGCCGCCGCGGCGGAGCAGTGGCTTACGCGGAGGGAAGCGGCGTGAGAACGACGGAAAAATTGTCGCTGGTGCTGCCTTGCCGCAACCAAGCCGATCACATCGGCCAAGTGCTGCCGCGCTACGTCCGTCCACTGGAAACGCTGGGCATGCCCTTCGAGTTGATCGTCGTGCCCAACGCCAGCAGCGATGCCACGCAGGCAGTTGTTGAGGCATTATCGCAAAGGGACGAGCGCATCAAGGTGGCGGCCAATCCCGCCGGCGGCTGGGGTCTGTCGGTTCGTTGCGGCTTACAGGCGGCCAGCGGAACGGTGTTGGCTTACACGAACACGGCGCGAACCGATCCGGAATCGCTGCCGCTGTTTGTGCGGCGTTTTCAGACCGGCGGCCGTTGTCTCGTCAAGGCGCGCCGCGAAGCTCGGCAGGCGCCGATGCGTGTGGCGGGATCGCTGCTCTACAACCTCGAAGCGCGTCTTCTGCTCGGCGTCCGCTGCGGCGATGTCAACGGCACACCGAAAATCTTCGGCCGCGATCTGTACGAACGCATCGCTCTGACGGCCAAGGGCGATCTGCTGGATCTGGAGTTGATGAGCTGGGCGGCGCGGCTGGGAATCGCCGTCGAGGAAATTCCGCTGCGCGGTTTCCATCGTCACGGCGGCAAATCGAGTACGACGTGGAAGAGCGCCTGGAAGATGTATAGCGGGGCGTTCGGTCTTTGGTGGAAGCGCTCAGCGGCATAAGGCGAGATCCACGCATGGGACGAAAACAAATCACTGCCGCGGTCGGTTCGCTCTCGGCGGAAGACCTGTGGGCGCATCATCACGCCGAGTACCGCGATCCCCACCAGATCGTCAGCCAGTGGCGGCAAGCCGCCGACATCGATCCGCAATTGCTGCAATTCAGCGTCCGCGGCGAATGGTGGGAGATACTCGATCGGAGTGGTTTGACGCTGCTCGTCACGCGCGAATATGAACATCTGATGATGGCATTGAGCGTGCGCCGGGGCCGTCCCCATCTTTCCTATCTGCACTTACCCCACCCCAACGGAATGGCGGTCGAAGCCGAACACGGCCGCGTTTTCGTAGCCAGCACGCGCAATCCGAACATGATCTTCGAGTTCGTCCCGTGTACCGGCGGCTTGAGCGGGGAAAAACTGGAACGCGAAGAAGAGGGCGTACTTCTGCCCCGGCAGGCGCGCTATCTACCGGGCTGTCTCTATCTGCACGATCTGGCGTTGATCGGCGGCGAACTGTATGCCAACGCCGTCGGACTCAACGCGGTGGTGCGTATCGGAACGGACGGCCGCCCCGAACTGGCGTGGTGGCCGCGTTGTATCGATACCATTAACGGCCCGAAAATCGACAAAAACTATCTGCAACTAAACTCCATCGCGGCGAGCGCGTCGTTGCAAGCGAGCTACTTCACGGCCTCAACGGCGGCGCCGGGACGGCGACGGCCCGGCCATCTCAATTTCCCCGTCGATCACCGCGGCGTCGTTTTCAGCGGCGCCATGCGCGAAGTCGTGGGCGGCGGCCTCACTCGACCGCACTCCGCTCGTCTGCACGGCGGCGAGGTATGGTTGGACAACAGCGGCTATGGGCAGGTCGGCCGCATGACGGCGGGGACGTTCGAGCCGATCTTTCAACTCGGCGGTTGGACGCGCGGCCTGTTCTTTCACGGCAACATCGCCTTTGCCGGCACCAGTCGCGTCCTGCCGCGCTACCGACGCTATGCGCCGGGACTCGATCCGAACCACTGCGAGACCGGCGTCCATGCCCTTGACCTGAAAACGGGCCGCGTTCTCGGCAGTCTACTCTGGCCGTTGGGCAATCAGATTTTCGCTATAGAAGGTCTCAATAGAGATATTACGCCGGGGTTCCCATTCGCCCAAGGAGCGAAAGCGTCGGCGAAAAACCGTATTCGTCTGTTTTCCCGCGGCATCGCTGCTTGACGGGCCATTTCGAGAGGATTACGCCATGTCCACGATGGTTTCTCCCTCGCCGCTCGCTCGGCCGCGCGAAATGCACCCCTGGAGAACCTTGTCCGCGCTGACAATCCAACCGCTGCACCTCCTCAGCCTTTTTGTCTGTGTCGTTTTTTTCTGCGGATGGCTCACCATCCAACAGGCTGCATTACCCTTCCGCGCCGTACTTTTCTTCGGCCTCCTGGTGCTGAACGTCTATTATCTCGGCCGGCTCGTGCTGCACGCCCTGCCGCTGGACGACTTGCTCGCGCGGTCGTTCGCGCTGATCTTCCTGACCGGCAGCCTGTCTTGGGCGCTGTTTCTGTTTGCTCTGCATTCGATGCTGCCGGGTTCGTTACCCTGTCACATGCTGATCCTCTTCGCCGTCAGCGCGGGCGGACAAGTGTTGATCTACCGGTGTGGGGGAGCGGCTGGCGAGGAACGCGGCGCCGCGTGTTGAGTTTGTTCGTCGTCGTTTTCAGCCTGACCGCCGCGTCCTGCTGGGCGCGCGGTCTGCTCCATCCTCGGCAACCTCTCAACGCGCAAGTGGAGTTTCCTCACTGGTCGGATTATTTCGACCACGCCGCCTTCACGGCACAGTTTCTCGCTCCTGAACATCTTTGGCGCTATGGCAACTACGAAATCAGCAGGATGCCAACGCCGCTGTATCACTACGGCAGCTACCTGTTCACCGCCGGACTGGCTGCCTTCGGATCGATCAGCGCCTACGACGCGGTTGTTTCCTTGTGGACTCCGCTGGGTACGTTCCTCACCGGCTTGGCGGCTTATGTGTTGGCGGCCTCGTTCGGCGGCCGCCTCGCCGGCCTATGCGCGCTCATCTCCTTGCTCGTACTGCCGGATGCTTCCTATTACGGTCTCAAAAATCCTTGGTTCCGCTATCACTGGCTCCAGCAAATCGGCTCGGCGGGCATGTACGGCGCGGCTTGCGCTTCGCTCAGTCTCGTTTTTCTCCTCAACGCCCGGCGGACGCGCTCGCGGCGGACGCTCGCTGCCGGCCTTGGTTTCGGAGCCGTCACCTTCTTTTTCAAAGCGCAACTCTTCGTCGTGCTGATGCCGCTGCTCGTCGCCTGGTTGATCCTCTGCTATCCCACGTTCTCGATTGCCCGGCGCATCCTCCTGTTGCAAGCCGTGTTCGCCGCCGTGCTGGCTGGTATCGTCCTTTCCAACGCCCTCCACCTGGGGCCGATCCTGGAGCCGAGCCGCGAGTATTTCGAGCATTACTGCAAATATGCCGCTGCCGAAGGCGCACCGGGCTTTCTGCGGACCACGGTGGAGAACGGTGCCGCCGCCCTTGGCCGATCGCGCTACTACATCGCGGCGACGAGCCTGATCTTGCTGTCCTCCTTCGGCGCTCTGCTCGCCGCCGTACCACTGCTCTGCCTGGGAGCGTGGTGGAAAAACAGACTACAGGCGGTGGATTTCGTGCCCTGGCTCGCCGTCGCCATCTACGCGCTGTTTCTCGTGGGATTGAAGGACAATGTTATCGGAGTCTGCTGGTGGGAAATTATCCACCGTCCGTTTGTCTGGCCCTACTTCGTGCTGATGGTCTGGTGTGCCGCCAAGGGCTGCGTGCTGTTGCGTGAAACTCGTCTGGGGCGGCTCGTGCTGAATCCGATGCTCCTCGGCGCGGCCGGCGTGCTGCTGTTGTGTTTACCTTGGCGCATGGGTTTGAACGCCCAGCAAGGCAAGATGAGTTGGCGAGCGAAGTGCTACGGACTGCGTTTCCCGCGGGGATTGGTGGAATGCGGCCGTTTCGTCGCCGCCCACAGTTCGCGCAACGATGTCATCCAGGACAGCCAGTATGACGAGCATCTCGTCTTCGGCGCTCTGTCCGAACGGCGCTCCTATCTGTCCCGGCCGGCACTGTGGCAGGAATCGAAAAACCCGGCACTCCCCGCCGAGATCGAACGACGCCGCGCTCTGTTGGAACAATACAAGAGCGCGACGACGATAGCGGCCGTTCGAGAAATGGCCGTCCAAACCGGCATCCGTTGGTTTCTGGTCCATCCCGACGACCCCCTTCGTTGGCCTCAAGCGGTTCTCCAGTCACTGGCTTTTGTTTCGAGCGGCTATCGCGTTTTCGATCTGACGGCCTTACCCTCGGCTATCGGCAATGCGGCCGATAAGATAGTCGATAGCCCAAAGGGAGCCGAACCGTGAAAGCCGCTTACATCGAAACCACTGGTAGTCCCGACGTGATCCAATACGGCGATGTGCCGCAACCGGCGCCGCAGACCGGCGAGGTGCTGGTGCGCGTCGGCGCGGTCGCCGTCAATCCCATCGATCTGTACATCCGCGCCGGCACCGTGGCGATGCCGTTGCCCAAGCCGTTCATCGTCGGCTGCGATCTGGCCGGCACGGTCGAGCAGCTAGGTCCGGGCGCCAGCCGCTTCAAAGTCGGCGACCGCGTATGGGGATCGAATCAGGGGTTGCTCGGCCGGCAGGGCACCTTCGCGGAGTTCGCCGCCGTTGGCGAAGATTGGTTGTATCCAACGCCGGACGGCGTGGACGACAAGACGGCGGCGGCGGCGGCGCTGGTCGGCATCACCGCTCATCTCGGCCTGTTCCGCGACGCTCAGCTGAAGGCCGGCGAGATCGTCTTCGTCAACGGCGGCACCGGCGGCGTCGGATCGATGGTCGTGCAAATGGCCAAGGCGGTCGGCGCCAGCGTCATCACCACGGTCGGCTCGGCGGACAAGGCGAAGCTGTGCCAACAGTGGGGCGCCGATTGCGTCCTCAATTACAAGAGCGATGACATTGCGGCTCGTGTGCGCGAGTTCACGCGCGGCCAAGGCGTCAATGTCTGGTACGAGACGCAGCGTGAGCCGGATTTCTTGCGTATCGTCGATTTGATGGCCCAGCGCGGCCGCATGGTCGTCATGGCCGGACGACAGGCGCAACCGCTCTTTCCGGTAGGACCGTTCTACGTCAAGGGCTTGTCACTGCACGGTTTCGCCATGTTCAACGCCAGTGCCGCCGAGCAGCGGCGCTGCGGCGAGGACATCCATCGTTGGCTCAAGAGCGGCCAGCTGAAACCACCCATTGGCCGCGTGTTGCCGCTGGCGCAAGCGGCGGCGGCGCATCAGCTGCTCGAAGAAAACACGCTCGGCAAGGCCGGCACCTTGTTCGGCAAGGTGGTGCTGACGCCGCGCTGACCTGAGTCATCCCCAGTTTTGCAGGTGCTTCTGAAAGGAGGCGGTTCCATCCACAAGTCTTTGGGCATACAAGGAAAGTTACCACAACTTCCTTGTTCCCAACTGCGGAGCAACCGCCATGCAGCCAACCGTCCTCATCGCCAAGCCAAAACGCTCACCGACCTCGTCGCCGCCGTCGGGGTCGGCCCAATCAGCCTTGCTGCCCTGGGACGGCACCTGGCCGGGGTTGTTCTAGGTCGCAACTTTGCGTCACCACAATCACGTCGTACTCGTCCGCTGCCACTTCATGCGTGCCGGGGGCAGCAAGGTCGGGACCGAACCCCGGCACCAGACACTGCGGCAGATAATCTCCTTGCCTCAGCGCTGTTTCGTTGATTTCGACCCAAAACGGTTCCACGCTCATTGCCCGTCTTCCTCATCGAGGGAGTAGGGCAATGGTCGGCCTCGGCCACGGATAGGGTAGCATACCGAAACGATGATGGTCTTCTTAGGCCGCCCCGGCTCGTAGTTGAGTTCTTCGATGTCCTGCCCCTGTTCAGGATCGTCCCGCAAGCTGCCGTTGTTGTCTGCCTCGGAAGGAGACGGCGACAACCTCGACGGGACACGAGCGGCAGCATCGCTGTTGTGCGGCTTCATGGGATCGTCCTCCTTTCAGTTGACTCGGAGGCAAGCACCGATTTCCGATTTCTCCACGCTTATCCGTGCGGCACTGAGATGATTCACTTGCCGTTTCGTTTCCGCAGCGGATGTTATTATACCTTTCCTCAGGCGGCATCGCCATCGCGGTCGAATAAGGTTTGTTCGGCGTCGGCGGATGCGGCCACATAGACTATACGTCCTTTCTTTTTCTTCTTCGCCAACTTTCCTTCCTCGATGGCGCGCTTGAGCCAATCCTCCAACTGCTTGGGCAAGAGTTGGAGTTGCTTAGCGATTTCCGGGAGTTGTTTTACACCTATTTCCTCCTGGAAGTGCTGGAGAAGGAGAGAGAGGCAGCGGCGATAGCAGGTTTCCCGCTCCGTGGCGGCTGGTGGCGAGGACGATTCCGGCGGAACCGATGACGCCGCCTTGGCGGCCGCTGCTGGCCGAGTCTCCCCAGGTTCAGACAGCGGAGCCGCCGGGAGGATTGATGCGCTCCACACATCGACGATTTCGCTCTTCCAAAAATCTTCTTCCGGGAAGGGCAGCGCTCCCCTGCTCCGCAGTTCCTGCCATCCCTCTTCCGGGTTGCGAGCGACGCGGGCAAATACAGGAATGCCAGGAGGGGACGATTTATTGCGGTCGAGTTGTTCGACCGCTCCCGCCCAGGTGCCGCCCTCGCGCGTCTTGAAGCGCACAACCAGGGCGCGATCGGCGAGTGTGTAAATGAGCTTGTTACGGCCCATCGCTTTGCCGATGGTGAAGCCCGATTCCGGCTCGTAGGGCGTGATTAACGTGAGCCTGCCGTCGCGCAATGGTTCGCGCGCCTCGCGTGCGGTGACGGCACGATCGAGTCGCTCCGCCAAGACGGCGACCGCGCCGCCGCCCGCCGCCAGAACCGATGACACCGCCGCCCGATCAACGCCGCGCGCGCCGCCGGAGACGATCTGCACGCCCTGGCCGGCGCAGCGCTCGGCGACGCGCCGCGTGAACGACAAACCTTCCTCATCGATGTTGCGCGAACCGACGACCGCCAATCCTCCGTGGTTGAGACGGTCAAGCTCGCCGGCGCCGTACAGCAGCGGCGGAGCGGCGGAGCGGAGATGGCGGCGCAGACGTTCGGGGTAGCCGTCTTCGCCGCGGCTAATCACCCATAGCCCCAAACGCTGCCAACCTTCCAGGGCGGCGGCCATCTGAAAGCCGCGCCCCAACAGAGCGCGGAGACGATCCGCGGAGGGCAGTCCCGCCTCCGCGCTGGCGAGGAGTTCTTCGCCGGACTGAACGAGAGAGGCGGGACGATGACCTTGACGGCCCAGCCACGCGGCCACGGCGTTATACTCGCTCAGTGTCAACGGCTTGACATCGGGTCCGCTCCTCCGCGCGAAGACGCCACACAACAACAGCACGGCTTGCGTGTCCGCGTGGACAGCTCCCGGTGAGGGTGGGGTCGAAGTCATGGCGACGCACCTCGTTAGCGGTTGGCGGCCAGGACGAAGGGGGATACGGGACCGCTGCCCTCTTGGCGAAGCAAGGCGGCGACGACGGTACACGTCCAGCCGGAATCGATAACGTCATCGATGAGCAGCACCGGCCCCGCGATACCTTCCCAGGGATCGATGTGAAACGCCCCATCTAAATTATGCGTCCGCTGCCAGCTGTTTTCCATGTCTTTCTGCGGCGCCGTGGCCCGCCCTTTGCGCACCGCTGGGACAAAGGGTAAGTGCAAGCGCTCGGCCACTCGATGCGCGAAATCCGTCACTATTTGCGGATGATTCAAGGACGGAACACAGGTCAGCCACGTCGGCGGTGGATTGGGCCGCCGGCCGCGGATCAGGCCGGCCAGCGCTTCCGCCAATTCATCGGCGAAGCGGCCCTCTTCCTTGCCGCGCCGAACCAAGCTGCCCCAACCGGAATCGTTGAGAATGCACAAAGCGCGTCCCGGTTCCGCGCGCCGCTCGGCGACGATCCGTCCACGCCAACCGTAGCCGGGCAGCGCATCCGCAGGCCATTGCGCGCGCGGCTCGATGGGCAGATCGCAGCGGCGGAGAAAAGAGACCGCTTGACGCATCAATTCCTCCGGCACACGCCGCAGCGCCTCCGGCTGTCCCTTGCAGAAGGCACAACGGCCACAGGGAGCGGCGCTCGGATCGTCGAGCGACCGCGCCAAAAACTCCATAAGGCATCCGCAATGGCGGCAATACACATCCATCTGCGTTTGTTCTGCTTGCCGTAGTAGGGTCAGACGTTCGATGAGTTGGTGCCTCCGCCGTGAATCGTAGCGCTGGAGCGTCGCCACCCAGCGATTCTCCAGTTTGGTCAAGGGCGGCGGCGTCTCGACCGCCAGCGTCTTGAGGACGCGCTCGATCTGAGTGCGCGACAAATTCACCGTCGCTTCGAGTTGAGCCATCGTCAATCCCTGCTCGGACTGCTCCAGCGCGCTCAGGATGGCGACGACTTCCTCCTCCGACGGAAACGCTTGTTCAATGAAATAATCGTTGATATCGCGGTCGTCGCCGCCGGAGAGCATGACACCATAAGCATCGGGGATGCAGCGCCCCGCCCGTCCCACTTGCTGATAATAATGGACGACCGAAGCCGGCTGATGGAAGTGGATGACGAAACCGAGATCGGGCTTGTCGTACCCCATGCCGAGGGCGGTCGTGGCGATCAAGGCATCGATCTCGTTTCGCAACAAGCGTTCTTCGCGCTCAACGCGGTCGGGTAGCTGCGAGTGGTAGGCTTCGGCGTTGATGCCGTGGCCGCGCAGCCAATCGGCGATGCGTTCGGTCCAGCGGATCGTCAGCGCGTAAACGATGCCGCTTTTGCCGCATTTTCGCTTGAGGCTGGGAAGGTAGTGCGCTAGCCATGCCAGCTTGGCGGCATCGTCCGGCAGCGCGGCGGTTTGCAGATGCAGGCTGTCGCGCCGTAGCGGACCCCGGCAAACTTCGAGTTTGGCGCCGAGTTGCGACACCACGTCGGCGACGACACGATCGTTCGCTGTCGCCGTGGTGGCGCAGACGGGCACATTGGCCGGCAGGCGTTCGAGGATGCGGACGATGCGGCGATAATCGGGGCGAAAATCGTGGCCCCAATCGGAGATGCAGTGGGCCTCATCGACCACGAACAGCCCCACGCGCGCCGCATGCGGCAGCAGCATCCGCGTCAGGAAATTCTCGTTGGCGAAGCGCTCCGGCGACACGACTAGCACATCGATCTCGTCGCCGCGCAGCCGCTGCTCGATGGCCTGCCAATCGTCGGCGTTGGTGGAGTTGACAGTTTCGGCGCGGACGCCCAGGCGAACCGCGGCGTAGATCTGATTGCGCATCAGCGCCAAGAGCGGCGAGACAAGCAGCGTCGGTCCGGCTCCTTGATCGCGCAGCAAACGGCTACTCAAGAAGTACACGGCGCTCTTGCCCCAGCCCGTTCGCTGAACGAGCAGCAGGCGAGCGCGGCGTTGCACCAGCGCTTCAATCGACTCCCATTGTCCGTCGCGGAAATCGGCGGCGGGATCGTCTAGCGCCGTGCGTAGAAGTTGCAAACCTCGGACGCGCAGAGAGGGAGCATTCATGGGAGCATTCTCGTAAGTGCGCACTTCGGAGAGCCGAATGCTACCACAATCGTCCTCAGCAGACAACCATCGATTTGCTTCGATCAGAAGAGGAAAAGATCAACCCGTCAATCGCGCTCGGTGGCCGAGCCAGTCCGCGCTGTGAAGCGGACAATTTCTTCTTTCATCTGGTTGATCGTGCGCCGCAGCGATCGCAGCGTCAATTCCCTGGCGTAAGTGTTTTCCGCAGAGGAAGCAACGGTGTTCGCGTACAACTGCTCAAGGTCACGCAGCTTCTGCCGCGTCGTCTCCAGTTCGCGATTGCTTTGAAGAGTCATGGCAACACCTCGACCATACCTTTCGGCACAGCCCGGCGGTCAGTGGCGAAATGCGTGTTAACGTAGTAATCGAAAGCCGTTTGCATCACTAACTCAGCATGGATGAACGGCAAACCTTTCTGCAATTCACGGTCGGCGGCTTGGTCCCTAGGGTAGTCTGGTCCGATCAAGAGGACGCAATCCACATCATTCGGCTCGTATACATCAGTCACGAAGCTCCCATTCACGATAACACGCAAAACACCCGCGCCGGGCCGACGCCACTAACCAACGGAGAGATTCCATTTGCACCCGCCGTAGTTCGGATTCCTGACCAAAGCGGTCGGCAATCTCCTCGATCGTAGCAACATTACGCTTCCGCCGTCGCCGCAGCCAACTGTTGCAGACGCGCGCGATCGCGGGCGCTGGGCGTGCCCTCGCCGAACATCAACAGCAGCGGACTGGCAATGTAGATCGAGCTGTACGTGCCGACGATCACGCCGACGATCATGACGAAGGAGAACAAATGCACGCCTTCGCCGCCGAAAATGTACAGCACGATCACCACCAGCCATACCGTCATCGACGATAGGATGGTTCGCGTCAGCGTCTGATTGACGCTGTCGTTAATCATGGTCGCCGTCAGGATCGGATTCTTGCCGCGTACCTCGCGGATGCGGTCGAAGACGACGATGGTGTCGTTGACCGAGTAGCCGACCAGCGTTAGCAGAGCGGCGATGGCCGGCAGGTCGATCTTGAAATCGCTGATGAGCAGCAGATTGCCGAGCCAAGTGCCGTGCAAGTAGTGACAACCCGCGATGACGCCGAGCGTGAAGAACAGATCGTGCAGCAAGCACAAGACGGCGGCGGCGCCGAACGTCCAGTTGCCGAAACGGAACCACAGGTACAACAGGATGGCGGCCCAACTGGCCAGGATGGCGTACAGAGCGCGTTCCTGCGTGTTGGCCGCTAACTGAGCGTCGAAGTTCTCCAGCCGCTCCGGCTGCGGGCTTTTGTCGAAAGCGTCCTTGGTCTGCGCCAGGATGTTCTCGAATTGAGCGCGGCTCATCTTCTCCGTCGGCTCAACCTTCATCTTGGAATAGCGGCCATTTTGCTCCTCGCCGAGCGGCTCGACGCGGAAAGACAACTGTTTTTCGTCGGGCAGCAGATTCATCCTTTCTTCGCGCAGTAGCATCGTCACCTGCGCACGCGAACTGGGTTTGCTGAACTCCAAGGTCGCGCTCTTGTCGTCCTTGTCGATAGTGTACTTTTGCAGTTCGATGGATTCGAGGGCGCTGCCCAAGCGCGTGTTGATGATCCTCTGCACCTTGCGAGCGTCCTTCTGAGCCGTGCGGACGGTGAAGAACGAACTACGGCCGCCCGTGTCGGTTCGCAGGAAAATCTGCTCGATCGTCAGGTCGGGAAGCTCGTCTTCTTGTTCGTTGGTTTCGAGCTTCTGGCGCAATTCGGTGATGGTCAGGGGCGTGGCGAGTTTGCCGGTGTAGGCGGTGCCGCCCATGAAGTCGATGTTCATGACGCTGCCGCCCTGCCCGGCCGGGTTGAGCCGCCCCAAAAACAGGCCAGCGCCCAGCACCGTCAGGATGAGGGTGGCCGTGAACCAGTAGTAGCGAATGCCCATGAAGTCCCAGTGATGGCGATGCAGCGCACGCACCAAACCCTGGAAGAAACTCAGCTTGTGCAGCCAGCCTTTCGACAGCCAGAAGTCGAACATCGTCCGCGTCATGAACAGCGACGTGAACAAGCTGATAATGAGGCCCATCGTCAAACTGATGCCGAAGCCTTTGAGCTGATCGTTGCCGACGATGTACAGCACGATGGCGGTGAAGATGCTGGACAAGTGCGTATCGATGATGGTCGGGAAGGCGCGATCGTAGCCGTTGCGGATGGCCAAGGCGAGACTGGCGCCGCGTTCGCGCTCCTCGCGCAGACGCTCGTAAATCAGCACGTTGGCATCGACGGCCATGCCGAGCATGAGGACGAGTCCGGCCAATCCCGGCAGCGTGAAGGTGGCGTTGACCAGCACCATGAAAGCGACGGTCAGTACCAAGTTGGCCAACAGGGCGACGCAAGCGACGATGCCGGCGAAGCGATAGTAGAAGAGCATGAAAATCAGGACGGCGGCGAAGGCGAGACCGACCGATAGCGTGCCTTTGAAAATGGTGTCGCTGCCCAGCGTCGGTCCCATGCTGTTCTCGCTGACCGGATTGGGCTTGAGCGTGGCCGGCAGGGCGCCGGCGCGGAGGATGGTGACAAGATCCTGAACGCTCTTCTGCGTGAAGCCGCCGGAGATCTGGCCCTGATCGCGGATGGCTTGGTGCAGATTCGGCGCGGCACGAATTTGACCGTCGAGGATGATGGCCAACTGGCGCTCGAAACTGCCCTCCTCGCGCGACGGTTTGTTGAGGCTGGTCAATTCATAAAAGAGATTGGCGCCCTCGGAATTAAAGGAGAAATGCACGGCCGGCTCGCCGCGGTCGCTGGGGCGGGAGACCGCCTGCGACAGATAATCGCCGGTGACTCCCTTACCCGGCTCGGAGTTGCGCGTCAGGATGAAATACTCGTATTTCTTGCCGAGTTGGCGATCCTTGGGCGAGAGCCGGCTCAGCGTGCGGATGGTGCGGCTGTAGAGCAGAATGCGGTCGCCATGTGGGAGCGGCAAGCGGATCGCTTCCTTGTCGCGCGCCGCGGCGGCCGTGTTCCACGATGCCGCCGTGGCGGGAGCGTTGGCGGCGGCATTATTCAAACGCAGACTATAAAGCTCTTCTTTGCCGACTTCCACCCAGCTATAGCCATAATTGATGGTTTCACCGCCCAGGGTGACGGAGAACGTGTTTCCGCCGCCCTCGGCAGTCGGCGGCGGAGGCGGTTCGCCCAGAACCTCCCGACGCTCCAACAGGCGAGCGTTGTCGGGATTGCGCAGATAATCCTCGGCGCGTTTCAAGGCGTCCTTGTCGTCGATGTCGTTGGCGAGAATGCGGAACTCCAGCCGGCCCTGCTGTTGAATGAGGTTCTTGATGTTCTCGACTTCCTCGCCGGTCAGGGCGCGGCGGCCCTTGGTCATCTGATAATGGTCATCGACGAAAGCGACAATGTCTTGGGCTTTCACGTCGGGCTTGAGCTTGCTAATGCGATCGATGAGCGTTTGTTTCTGGCCGATCTCCACGTTGTCGAGAGGATTTTCGCCCTTTTCTTCGGGAAGCTGGAAGTGCTGCGCCGCCTCGTCGCGCAACTTCTTCCAGGCTTGCAGTTCGGCGCTCTGCTGACTTTGACCGCCGGTTGGCAGGATGATCTCGACGCGCGGCGTCTCGCCGTTGATGGGCCGAATGGTGACGTTGAGCAGATCGGCGGGATCGATACGACGTTTCAGGGCCGCCGCCAATTCGTCGGGCTTGACTTCGCCTTGCTGCTTACTGGTGTCCACTTCGTAGACGAGGATGGTGCCGCCCACCAGATCGACGCCGAGGCGGAACTTGCCGGAATTGTAGGCCCACGCACACACGGCGATGCCCACAATCACCGGCACCACGCACAGGAGAATCCTACCGAGATACGATTTCATGATTGGACTTCATGCCTTTCGACTTGCTTTCGTTTAGCCGCGACCCGAAGGGGACGCGTGGCTCGCGCTCCCCTTCGGGTCGCGGCTAAACGGGAAATCGTTTGTGGACAACTTTCACGCTTTGGCTTCCTTGGCGGCCTTGGCCTGCTTGGCCGCCTCTTCGTTGGTCAGGTTGCGGGCGACGCTCGCCCTGGTCATCTTGACGCGGACGTTATCGGCGATCCGCACGGTGATCTTGTCGTCGCTATCGCTGACATCCACCACAGTGCCGTAGATGCCGGCGTTGGTCAGCACGTCATCGTTCTTCTTGAGATTGCCGGCCATTGCTTGCCGTTCTTGCTCCTGCCGTCTCATGGGACGGATGAGCAGCAGATAGAAGAAGCCGGCAATGACGATAAAGGGCAAAAATTGGATTAGGCCCGATCCTTGTCCTTGTTGGGGCGCGTCCTCCGCCAATAAAATCAGGGCATATAGCATGGGCCACCTCTCCAGCCGATGCGGTAGCGTGGATGAAAAAGTTCATCTTAAGGCGATTGGCTCCAACGGGCAAGACGGACTGCCGCGAACTCATCGAACCGTTTGTCTTCGATGGCCTGCCGCACATCCGCCATTAACCGGCAGTAAAACGCTACGTTGTGCAGCGACAACAGCGTCGGTCCCAGCATCTCCTTGGCGAGGAAGAGATGATGCAGGTACGCGCGGCTGAAATGACGGCAGGCGTAACACGGGCAATCGGACTGCAACGGCCGCGGATCTCGCTTGTGACAGGCGTTGCGGAGACGGACTTCGCCGTCATCGGTGAACGCCGAGGCATTGCGGCCATTGCGCGTCGGCAGCACGCAATCGAACATATCGATGCCGGCGCGAACACTGGCCAGCAGATCCGATGGCCGGCCAACGCCCATGAGATAGCGCGGTTTGGCGGACGGCAGCAGCGCCGCCGTCGGTGCGAGAGCGGCGATCATCTGCGCCGCCGTCTCGCCGACCGAGAAGCCGCCCAGAGCGTAGCCGGGAAAGTCCAGCGCCGTCAACTGGTAGGCGCAGCGGCCGCGCAATTCCAAATCTGTGCCACCCTGCACGATGGCGAACAACGCTTGATCCGGTCGCTTGTGGGCCGTCCGGCAGCGCTCGGCCCAGCGAATGGTCCGCTCGACGGCGATGCGCAGATACTCCGCCGGCGTGTCGTGCGGCGGGCACTCGTCGAGGCACATGGCGATGTCGGAGCCAAGGTTTTCCTGGATGGCGACAGCGCGTTCGGGCGTCAACTCGACCACAGCGCCGTCGATGTGCGAGCGAAAGACGGCGGCGCGATCGTCGATCTGGCGAGTCGGCGCCAGGCTGTAAATCTGGAACCCGCCGCTGTCGGTGAGGATCGGGCCGTCCCAGGCCATGAAGCGATGCAGCCCACCCAACTCGGCGATAACGTCGTCACCGGGCCGCAGCGTGAGATGGTAGGTATTGCCGAGGATGATCTGAGCGCCGGCGTCGCGGACTTGATGGGGCGTCAATCCCTTGACGGCGGCTTGCGTGCCGACCGGCATGAATACGGGCGTCTCGACGACGCCGTGCGGCGTATGCAACCGCCCGCGCCGCGCCGCACCATCGCTTGCCAACAACTCGAAACGAATGCTCATGTCGAATCGAACACCATTCACGACACGGAATACACGAGAAAACACGGAAAAAAGACAAATTGTGCTCGTTTGTCTTTTTTCCGTGTTTTCCGTGTATTCCGTGGTGAATCTGTTGTCTTAATCTCCGCGAAGGTTCAGGCCGAACTGCGACAGTTTCTCGCGGACTTCGCTCAGCGACGTCATGCCGAAGTTCTTCGATTCCAACAATTCGTCCGCCGTGCGGTTGATGAGATCGTGCAGCGAGTTGATGCCCAGGCGGTTCATGCACTTGCGGGCGCGGACCGACAAGTTCAGATCGCTGACCGGCTTGCTGAGGACGGCCTGTTCCTGTTCGCTGAGCTGCTGCTGCGGTCGAAAACGCACGTCGTTCTGCGCCCCTTCCTCCAGCGATTGCCCCAGACGCAGCCCCTTGCTCGCCATCATCTCTTTGATTTCCTCCAGCGACGTTTCGCCGAAGTTCTTGCTGCTCAAAAGCTGCTGCTCGTTGATGCGCGTCAGATCGCCCAGCGTCTTGACGTTCATCTTCTTGAGGCAATTGCGGCTGCGCACCGACAACTCGAAATCGGTGACGGGGATTTCCAACACCTGACTGAAGCGGCTGAAAGCGTGTTCGTCCTCCGGGCTGTAGTACATGGTCTGCGACGCCAGCGAATCCCTGAGAAACAGCCGCGCTTGCTCGTCGGTCGGATCGCCGGCCAAGACCCGGCGATAGCACTCGACCGCCTTATCGTACTTCTCGTGATCCTCGTAGAGTACGCCGAGGTTTTTCAACACGCCGACATGCACCGGCGGATGTTTCATGCAACGCTCGTAGAAGCCGATCGCCTCGTCGTCGTTGCCGGCCAAATCGTTGGCGTGGGCCAGTTGGAAAAGCGTGCCGGTGTGCGCCGGATCGAATTTCTCGGCCTTTTCCAGATGTTCGATGGCACTGAGGCGCTCGCCCTCGGAGAGATGGCAGCAGGCGATTTGATAGTGATACTCGGCGCTGTGGCTGGCCAGGTCGGCGAGCTTGTTGAGAATGGCGCGGGCCTGGTGCAAATCGCTCTTTTGGCGATAGATGCCGGCGCGCTGCAACTGTACTTGATTGGCGTTGTAGCCGGACTTCTCGGCCTTTTCGTAAGCCTTGAGAGCCTCATCGAACTCGCGGCGCGAGGTCAAGGCACGGCCAAGGTAGAAATTGGCCAACGCCCCTTCGCCCTGGCGCAGATGCTCGACGGCCTGCTGCATGTAACCGAGAAAGAACGAGGCGATGCCGAGCTTGAGGTGCCAGCGCTTGGCGGCGGCTCCGCTGGCCGATTCGATCTTTTTCTTGATTACTTCCGTCACTTCGCGGAGGGTGCGGTACTGCGTGCCGCCCTGCGCCAGCGCCTTCGCGCAGCTTCGACACCGTACCGGCATCACAATCCTCGCGCTCGACCAGCAAGGCTTTCAAATCAATCAGCATCGGCTCAACCATGCAACGCTCTCCCGTGAAAATACTATCCGCGCGCGGATCTTCACCGCTTGGAAATTGTAAGTATAACGGCACGGTGGTTCGTGCAAGAGAGGACGACGCCTCCCGTTTAGCCGCGACCCGAAGGGGAGCGCGTTGGCCTCGCGATCCCCTTCGGGTCGCGGCTAAACAATTGACGCACTCGCCGGGTGGTTCATGTCGCGTTCGCAGCCTTCCCCACCGCCGGCTTGCTATGCTCTGGTCCATCCCGGCTTAGAAGCGATTGCCGCCGAAGAGATCGAAAGCGATCTGGGCGGCGAGGTCAAGAAGACCGGCTTGGGCGTCGTCGTCTTTCGCGTGCCGAAAATCGATGAACGATTGTTGGCACTGCGCACCACGGAGGATGTGTTCTTGCTCGCCTGGGGCAGCGATCAACTCACGCACCGCGCCGAGGATCTCGAGCGCATCCGCCGCTGGACGGCGCGCGAGGCCGATTGGCCGAGCCTGCTGCGTCTTCATCACACCCTCCGACCCAAGCCGAAGGGGCGGCCTACTTATCGCCTCGTTGCTCAGATGGAGGGCCAACACGGCTATCAACGCCGTGATGCCCGCAAGGCGCTGGCCCAGGGATTGACGGGCAAGCTGCCGGCAAGTTGGCGGCCGGCCGAAGAGAACGCCGCCGTCGAGTTTTGGCTGACCATTCACGGCGCCACCGCCGTCTGCGGTCTGCGTCTATCCGATCGCTCGATGCGTCATCGCGCCTACAAGCTGGAGCATCGGCCGGCGTCGCTGCGTCCAACCCTCGCCGCGGCGATGGTCCGCTTAGCCGACATTCGGCCTGGCCACGTCGTCCTCGATCCGATGTGCGGCGCCGGCACACTGTTGGCCGAACGATTGGCTGTCGGCCAGCAAATTCGCGGCGGTTGTGCGCCGGTATGGGGCGGCGATCTCGATTTCAGCGCCGTCCGCGCCGCCGCCGTCAATCTGCGCCGCCTCGGCTCCGCTCTTTTGACGCGCTGGGACGCCGCGGCGACTGCCGCTCGGCTCCGCGACGGTGGATCGTCTGCTGTGCAATCCGCCGTTCGGCAAGCAACTGAGCAGCACCGAGGCGATTGCGCCGCTCTACCGCGCCATGCTTCACGAGTACGATCGCGTTCTGCGTCCGGGCGGTTTGGCCGTGCTGATCGTCAGCGATGCCGCGGCGTTGCGCACGGCCGCTCGCGCCGCCGACTGGAACGCACAGCGGCAGCTATCCGTCCGCGTTCTCGGCCAACCGGCCCTTATTACTGTCTGGCGAAAGCCAAAGTCATAGGATAGCATGATCTATTAGCCCGGTTGGTTAGCGACGCTTCGCAGAAGCGTCGGCGGGCTGCGACGTTTCCGCGAAGCGTCGCTAACCAGCAAATCATTCAGGGCGAACAAACATGGCGTCTTCTCGAATCACCTGCCCCGATTGCAAATCCGTGTTGCGGCCGGCCAAGCCGGTGCCCGACGGCAAGAACGTCAAGTGTCCCAAGTGCGGCCACTCCTTCACCACGCCCGGACTCCGCGAAGTGGTGGAACCATCCCGCCAGAAAGCATCGGGCAAGAAAAAGACCTCGAGCAAGAAAAAGGACAAAGCCGCCATCAAGAAAGCCGACGGCGCGCCGCCGCCCAAACGATCCGCCGTCGAGGACGACGATGAGAGCGGCGCCATCTACTCGTACATCGGACAGAGCGAGGAAGCGAAAGAGGAAGACAAGCCGGACATCGAATTATGCCCCCGACATGTCGATCAAGGATCTCCGCGGACCCGCCCAGGAAGCGGTGGTCAAGCCGTCCAACTACATGCTCCTCATCGGCGGACTCTGCTGCTTGGCCAATATCTTCAACATCTGCTTCATGTTCTGGCCGATGGTATTCAGCGAATCCAGCGTCGATTGGCGGAAAGTTCTGGCCGACTATTACAAGGAAAAAAAAGACAACAGCGCTGTACAGCGTGTCGAGGGGGTTAAGGAGTTCAAGGACATCGACAAAAAAGATCTGGAAATTGTCAATGAGGCGGAGGACGAAGACCGTATCTGGCGCTTCGTCTACATGGGCGTGTTCATTCTGTTGTTGATTTACAACGTCATCGCCATCATCGGCGCGGTGAGGATGCAAAACCTGGAGTCGCGCCGTTGGGGCATCGCCTCCGCCATCATGCTCCTTTTCCCGATGGGATCGGCGGGTGTCAGCTACTTGATCTTCCTGGTATTCTCGAAAACGGTCGGCGCATGGATTCTCGAGGAAATGAACCTGTATTACTCGATTGGCCTTGGCACTGTGTTCTACCTCTTTGCGATCTTCGTCGGCGTTTGGTCGCTGCGCATCTTGCTGAGCCAAGAAGTGATCGACGGCTTCGAGTACGTCGCGGAATGACCGGCGAACCGGCAGCGTCAGCTGCCGGGTTGTCTGCCCTCAACCCGGCAGCTGACGCTGCCGGTTCGCCTTACACTTTCAGCATGCCGCTTTTTCGCGCGAAGGCGAAGATGCCGCCCGCTTCGAGAATCGGCGCCACTTCGCCCAGCGGCTTCAACTCATACTGTTCGCCGGTCGTGCGATTGTGCAGCGTGTGCTTCCGCACGTCCAAATGCAACTCGTCTCCCGTGCAGACCCGTTCGCACAGCCGCTCGACGCACTCCAGCGGAATCAGATAGCCGCCGTTGACCGCGTTGCGATAGAAAATACGCGCGTAAAACTCGGCGATGACGGCTTCGATGCCGGCGGCGTCGAGCGCGATGGGCGCATGTTCGCGCGAGGAGCCGCAGCCGAAATTCTTGCCGGCGACGATGATCTTGTACGGCGAGACAAATTCGTCATCAGTGTGGAACGGCACACGTCCTTTGGGCAGCCCCGCCTGCGACGGCGGCACGCTGCTCAGCGCGTACTTGCCGAACTGCTTGT
This sequence comes from uncultured Planctomycetota bacterium, assembly GCA_963835245.1. Taxonomy (GTDB): domain Bacteria; phylum Planctomycetota; class Planctomycetia; order Gemmatales; family Gemmataceae; genus JAJPHU01. Next base: position 911,987 of record CAWIEZ010000003.1, on the reverse strand, counting down.
ATTCCTCCGGGATCGACGGATTGAACGTCAGGTACTGCGCCGGGATGATCTGATCCGTGTCGATGTTGTCGCCTAAGACATAGGCTTTGCCGGTGATGGTTGTTTGCATAATTATTCCAGGTACTCGCGGGGATCGGTGATGACGCCGCTGACGGCGCTGGCGGCCACGGTCAAAGGACTGGCGAGATAGACGCGCGCTTCCTTGTGCCCCATACGGCCGGGGAAATTCCGGTTGGTCGTGCTGATGCAGCTCAACGGCTGATTGAGCCGGCCGAACGTGTCGCTCGGCCCGCCGAGACAGGCGGCGCAGGACGGCGGGCCGACCTTGGCGCCCGCCGACAAAAATACCTCTTCGAGCGTCTTGCCGCCGATCTTTTCCGTTTTCAGGCCGGCCGCGATCTCACTGGTGGCCGGCACGATGAACGTGTCGATTTTGACGCTCTTGTCCTTGAGAATCTTTGCGGCGGCGCGGAAGTCGGTCAGTTTGCCGCCGGTGCAGGAACCGATGTAGGCGCGATCGAGCTTGGTGCCGCGCACCTCGCTGACGGCGGCACGGTTGTCGGGGCTGTGCGGCTTGGCCACGATCGGCTGCAACTTCGTCACGTCGTAAACTTTCTCGAAAATGAACTTCGCTCCCTCATCGGTGTGGACCGGCGTGTAGGCAAGGCCGCGCTTGTTGCGGGCGTTGACGTAATCAAGCGTCACTTTATCCGGGGCGATGACGCCGTTCTTGCCGCCGGCCTCGATGACCATGTTGCACAGCGTCATGCGCTCCTCGATGTTCAGTGCGTAAACGCCATCGCCATCGAACTCCATGGCGCGATAGGTGGCGCCGTCGCAGCCGATGTCGCCGATGACGGCGAGGATGAGATCCTTGGCCATCAGATACGGTGGCAGTTGGCCGTGGAAGACGAAACGCATAGTCGGCGGCACTTTGACCCACAGTTTGCCGGCGCCGAGGATGAAGCCGGCGTCGGTGTTGCCGATGCCGGTGGCGAACTCGCCGAACGCGCCCGCCGTGCAGGTATGGCTATCGGTGCCGAACAACACTTCGCCGGGCCGCGTGTGTCCCTCTTCCGGCAGCGCGATGTGACAGACGCCCTTGTACTTGTCGGTGCCGACATCGTAATAGTAAGGCAGATCCTGCTCGCGGACGAACTGGCGCAGCACGTCCACGTTGCGATTGGCCATCTTGTCGGCGGTGAAGATGTAATGATCGGGGATAATGACGACTTTCTGGCGGTCCCAGACCTTGGCGTCCTTGCCGAAGTGCTGCTTGAAAATGCCGATGGTGCCGGGTCCGCAAACGTCGTGCGTCATCAGCACGTCCACATCGACCCAGATATTGTCGCCGGGCTGGACGGTCTGGCGTCCGGCGTGGCGGGCGAGAATCTTTTCGGTCATGGTCATCATGGCTCGCTGGCTCCTGTGCGCGTCGTCATCCGCGAAAATGTCATTATAGTCCGCGGCGCGAAAACGGCCTACGGAGATTAAGAAGGCGCGGCGGCGTGGATTGCAGCGGACGAGGATGCAATTCTTTCGACAATCGATAATAATTGAGGGTAGGAAGCAGGCTGAAGGGAGATCGGCCATGGAGGATTCATGAACACGATCACGGGCAAACCACCGACCAAGCGCTCGGCGGGACTTCTACTGCACCCGACCTCCTTGCCGGGACCGTATGGCATTGGCGATCTCGGTCCCGCCGCCTACGCCTGGGTGGATGCCCTGGTGGCCGCACGGCAGACGTGGTGGCAGGTTCTGCCGCTGGGGCCGACCGGCTACGGCGATTCGCCCTACCAGTGCTTTTCCGCTTTTGCCGGCAATCGCTATCTCATAAGTCCGGAAATGCTGCTCCGCGAGGGTCTTCTCAAGGAGTCCGACCTCGATGGCATTCGTTTCCCCGCCGACTACGTGGATTTCGGCGCTGTCATTCCCTTCAAGACGGCGCTGTTGACGCGCGCCTGGGAGAACTTCCTGTCCGGGGCGGCGGCGGCACTGCGTTCGCCGTTCGAGGCGTTCTGCGTGCAGGAGGCGCGGTGGCTGAACGATTTCGCTTTGTTCTCCGCTTTGAAGGACGCTCACGGCGGCGCCAACTGGCAGGATTGGCCGCGCGAATTGATGCTCCGCCAACAGACCGCGCTGCGCGACGCGCGACGGCAACTGAGCCGCGTCGTCGGCCTGCACCAGTTCACGCAGTTTCTCTTTTTCCGTCAATGGAAGGAACTCAAGCACTACGCCAACAGCCTGGGCGTCTACCTCATCGGCGACGTGCCGATTTTCGTGGCCAGCGATTCGGTGGATGTGTGGGCCAACCCGGAACTGTTCTTGCTCGACGAAGAGCGGCGTCCCACCTTTGTGGCCGGCGTGCCGCCGGACTATTTCTCGGCGACCGGCCAGCGCTGGGGCAATCCGTTGTACAATTGGGACGCCCTCAAAAAGACACGCTACGCTTGGTGGATCGCCCGCCTGCGGGCCATGTTGGCGCAGGTGGATCTCGTGCGTCTCGATCATTTCCGCGGCTTCGAGGCGTACTGGGAGATCCCCGCCGAGTTGCCGACCGCCGAAGTCGGTCGTTGGGTGACGGTCCCCGGCGCCGATTTCCTGCACACGGTGCGCGAGGCGTTCGGCGGTCTGCCGCTCATCGCCGAAGATCTCGGACTCATCACGCCGGAAGTGGACGCGCTGCGCAATGAGTTCCATTTGCCGGGCATGCGCATTTTGCACTTCGCCTTCTATGGCGATCCGAAAGATCGCTTTTTGCCGCACAATTACGAGCGCAACACCGTTGCCTATACCGGCACGCACGACAACGATACGACCCTCGGCTGGTACGGCAGTTTGCAGGAACACGAGCGGCTTTTTCTGCACCGTTATTTGCCGCACGGCAGCGGCGACATCGCTTGGGACTTGATCCGCTTGGTCTGGAGTTCGGTGGCCGATTGCGCCCTGGCACCCCTCCAGGACGTGATGAGCCTGGGTCCGGAGGCGCGCATGAACCTGCCCGGACGCGAAGCGGGCAACTGGAGTTGGCGCTACACAGAGAATATGTTGACGCAGCCGTTGCTCGATCGTTTGGCGGACATTACGGAGGTGTATTCACGCTAATATTGCCACCCCGCGACATCTCTTTCAGCGCCCGCGACAGACGCCGCACCGAACGCAAACATGCCTCGCGCGATCCGCCGACGCGCAAAGTACACATCGTCAAGCTCAGCGGCGTGTGCCGGAAACGATACTCCCATGTTCGCCACTTCTTCCCCGGATAAACCAGCACCACGCCCTCCGCTCCCAGCGCCGTGCCGTAGGCCAACATCTGATACAGATCCGCCGTCTCCGCATTTCCGGGAAAACGCTTCCATTTCGCATCGACGACGAGCAGCGTGCGGCCATCGCGGTCAATGGTCAGATCCGGCCGCATTGTCAAATCCGGTTGCTCGGCAACGGGTTGGTTGATCGTGTGCGTCACCTGCACACCGACGGTATGGTTACGGCTGTCCGCGAAGCCCTCGACCACGCCGCGCGTGACATGGCGCTCAAACACGCGCTCCATATCGAGCAGAAAGCTCGGTGCGAGTGTCGGCCCCGTCGCGTCTGCGGGCATCAGGCTATCCGCCAGCAAACGGCACAAATCCAGCAAGGAACGATATTCCGCCAGCAAGCGCTCCGCCGCGATCGTCTCCCACAATCGCGCCGATAGCGGTATGGAAGAGACGCCCACGAAACCAGCGAGGGCTGAACGCAAGGCGGCGCACACTTCCGCGCCGAGCAGCGGCGATGCCAACAGATATTCCGCCGTTGTTTTCACCGCCTGATTGCACGGTACATCCGCGCTCAATTCGTCGTATTGAGAGTGTAATTGATCTTTTCTGCCTGGCGCTTCGCGCAGCTGAGCCGGCAGATCGAACTGTCCGTGCAGAACCGTTCCTTGCTCGCATCGTTCTCGATAAGCGCGATACAATCCCGCCGTGACGCGCTCGGCCATCCGTTGAGCCAATTGTCCCGCTAGAAACTCCAGCGCTTCCGTACCCGTCCTCGGTGTAATGGCATCCATCGCCGCGGGCACAGCGGCGAGCGGGTCGAGCATGGCGAAGACGTTGACCAACGGAATCTTCGGCCGGATGACGAAGCGGCACGCCGGCGCTACAAGAATGCCGGCGCAGCCCAGCGCCGTCAGCCGAAAGCGATCGTGCCGGCCGGTCGGCAACACTTCCACATGGCCGCGATGATGCTCCAGCAAAAAAGCGACATCGGACGGAGCCAGCCGAGCGAGGTGCGGCACTCGTTCGGTGAGGATCAGGGTGCGCGGCGAGGAGAGAGAGTGCATGTGTCATCCGGGCCATGCCAGTTCGGTCAAGAGGAGCGCTTGGGAGGCGACCACGGAAGGAAAGGGGCCAAGGGCCACTACTTGACCCGCGAATAGACGATCTTGGATTTCTCAAGAAAAAACAGCTTATCTCCACCTTTTGCCAGGAACCGCGATAAGTCTTCCCCGTTCGTGAGGGTTATAACTTTTGGGCTTCCTTTTTCCTCGATCATTCCTTTCAATTCTCCTTTCCGAACCGCGGCTTCCACCGCGTCGTCGTTCTTTTCCCACCAGACCATCAGCTTGTCCCCCTCGACTTTGTACTTGTAGAGAGCGAACTCCTTAATGTTCCGCTTGTTCCAGGTAGGAAATTTAGTCTGATCGAACACGGCTTTCTCAAAGAGACTCGCGTAGTTGTTGTCGCCGATGGATGTCGTGAAGAAGTACAACGGCATGTCCCCAACGATTTTCTTGGAGTCAATTCCGATCCCGACGCCTTTCATGATCCCGGCGGGAACATCGCCTCGGCCGACCTTACCGATGAAGAGGAAGTAGTCGCCCGACTCCTCCACTTCTTTGTTCGACGGCACTGCCTTCCATACGCCGCAGAGCTGCTCGTCGGGCTTCGCTTTATCCGGATCGGATAACGGGCTGGTCACTCGGACTCGACTGCACGACGACAGCAAGAGCGCCACCAGCAACAGAGAAAACCGAGTTGGCCAGCCGGTGATTCGATATCCTCGCATAGCTCCATCTCCACAAGTTTTTGGTTCAGTCACCCTCCTGCAAGATCCATAATGAAAGCAATTTATTCCCTCTACGAAAGCCCCAGCCTGGATTCTTCCGTTCCTCCGGCACGCGCTCACGGTTTCGGCGGTTTCGGTCGCGGCGGCTGGCGGCGCTTCGCCCCATCCCACAAACGAGAACCGATGTCCGTGCCGGGTTTAGTCAAATTCTGGCGGTCGAGATTACCGCCGTTATCGAGTACGTCAGGGCCGAAGGAATAGATGATAACGCCATCTTTGATGCGCCGATAGCGCAGCGGCGCGCCGTCGTAGGGATCGAGCGGCACGGCGGCGAGATAGTCCGGACAGAGTTGCTCCAGGGATTCGGGCCAGACTTTTCTCTCTTGCCGGTAGCGCTCGGCGGCGAGGGCGGCCATCGTGCAGCGGAGAGAAGCGTGGTTGAGCCGAAATGCCGCGCTTAGCTTCGATAGAGCCGGCAGCAGCAAAGGGGTGATGGCGTTCGTCGGCAGTTCGCGGACTTGGCGCTCGAAGTCTTTCTCGAATGCCGCCTGCTCGTGCAGGGGAAGCTGGGCATCTTTGAAAAAATGAGACATTAGGGACAGATAAAGAGCATGGTCCTGTCGTGTATCCATGCGCGCCAGATCGGCATAAATACTTTTGATCCAACGCGGCACCGTGCCCAAGCCGTGCCAGCGCTCCAGTGTATTCCCGGAGATCTCGCCGTTTTCCATCCCCTCGAATAGTTGGTGGCCCAAGGCGCGCTCGCCGCGCGAGACGACCGACTGACCGGGAAAAGCGTCTTCGTCTTCGAGCAGTTTCTGCATCATCGCCAGATCGGACGGTGGCGGCTCGCCTTGGGCAAGCGTTCGTTCGACGGCCTGGCAGGCGCGGGTTGTGCCGAAGCGGCGCTCCATCTGCGAGATGATAATCGGCTCATCGCCCAGCGAGCGAGCGGTGTTGAGGGCGGCGCGGCAGGAAATCAGGGTCTTGTCGGCCTCGCCATTCTGGCTCTGCCGCAGAGCTTCGTAAAGCAGCAGCGACACAACCTTGCGGCATTTATCCACGTGAGGAAACAACGTCGCAAGCGGATTGCGGGCGTAGTGCAAGTGATGCCGGCCGTGCGGCAGGTCAGCGAGTTTGCGGGCGGCGTTCAGGGCCGGCTGGACACGGGCCAATTCCGCGCGAAGGCGAAGGAAGTCCTCGGTGGCGAGTTGTTCTTGCGGGTCAAGGTGAGCGAAGCGATCGATAAACTCATGCGCCGGCCAGCCGGACGGTAGCAAATCGGCGGCAGCGACGACGACGCGGGCGCTGTTCTCTTCCTCCGGGATCTCTGCCCGCGCCGCTTCCATGTCCTCTAGCCGCCAGCCCGGCTCGGCGCGATCCAATTCGGCCAGCGCTTCCTGAAGTTTTTTCGTGACTTCGTGGTGGTGCCATGCCTGGCGGATGGCGATGGCGACCAACGCCAGCAGTAATACTGTGCCAAGGCGCTTCAGCCAGCGCAGCCAGGGACGGCGAGTCTTGGCGATCCCGAAGGATTGTTCATAAGTATCCACGATGGCTCACCTGGGTTCCCCGACTTGAGGCGGTTTGGGCCGTGCCGGCTGGCGGCGCTTCGTCGCGTCCCATAAACGAAAACCGATGTCCGTGCCGGGTTTAATCGGATTCTCGCGGTCGAGATTGCCGCCGTTATCGATGGCGTCTTGGCCGATGGAATAAATGAGGACGCCATCTTTGATGCGCCGATAGCGCAGCGGCGCGCCGTCGTAGGGATCGAGCGGCACGGCGGAGAGATAGTGGGGGCAGAGTTGCTTCACGGAGTCGGGCCATGCTTTTTTCTCTTGGCGGTAGCGCTCAGCGGCGAGAGCGACAATCGCGCAGCGGAGATGAGCGTGTTCTCGCCGGAATGCCTCACCTACTTTCGACATGGCCGGCAACAGCAATCGGGTGATGACGGCGTTCGCCGGCAGTCTGCGGACTTCCTGCTCGAATTCTTTCTCAAGCGCGGCCTGTTCGGGCAGGGGGCGTTGGTTTTCTTTGATGCGCCGCTCCATCAAGGATAGCGCAAGGGCATGATCCTGCCGCGTGTCCATGCGCCACAGTGAGATAAAGGTTTTTTCCCACCATTCGTGTCGCGTATTAGCCAGTGCGTCTAGGGGCACTTCGCCGCGTTCCATTCCCTCGAATACTTTGTGGAGACTGGCCCTCTCGCCGCGCAGGGCGATAAGCAAGCTGGGAAGAGCGTCTTCGTCTTCGAGCAGCTTCTGCAACGCGGTCATGTCTTCGGGCGGCGGCTCGCCCTGAGCGAGCGTCCGTTCGATGGCTTGGCAGGTATGAACCACACCGGCAAAGCGGATTAGTTGCGAAATGAAAATCGGTTCGTCGCCCAGCGAGCGGGCGGAGTTGAGTGCGTCCGGCAAGACGCCAGGGCGTTCTTGGTCTCGCCTTGCTGGCTCTGCCGCATGGCCTCGTAAACGAGCAATCTCGCAACGTCTCGGCTTTTTCCCTGATCGGGAAGCAAAGTTTCGATTGGGTTGCGCGCGAAGTGAAGGCGATGCCGGCCGCGCGGCATGTCGGCCAGTTTGCCGGCCACGTCCAGCGCCGGCCGTACTCGGTTCAGTTCCGCTCGAAGTCGAGCGAAGTCGTCGTCGGCGAGTTGTTCTTGCGGCTCAAGATGAGTGAAGCGATCGGTGAGTTCCTGCGTCGGCCATCCGCGCGGTATCAGATCGGCGGCGGCGACGACCACGCGAGCGCTGTTCTCCTCGTCCGGGATCTCCGCCCGCGCCGCTTCGATGTCCTCCAGCCGCCAGCCCGGCTCAGTGCGATCCAACTCGGCCAGCGTTTGCTGGAGCTTGCTCGTCCCTTTGCTGTGATTCCAGAACAGGAAAACGGCAACGAGGAGCGCCAGCACCAGCAAACACCAGCCGATGCCCTTGAGCCAGCCCCACGACGAGCGCGGCTTGTCGGTCTCGAATGATTCATAATCTGTTTCCACGATCGACCACCCATTGTCCGCTTACCAACCCGAAGCGTAAGCGAGGGCTGTCCCTCCAGCCCTCGCTTACGCTTCGGGTTGGTTAAACCGTTTCTACCGGCCGTCCACGAGTATTGTATCGGGAATGAGTATTAAGGATTTTATCGAGTTCATAATCCGTCAATCGCCCCGGCTGCCCGGCGAAGTGTTCTTCCAGCAGCGGCCGAACGTGATGTTGCCAGACGATGCGCAGCCGCGCCTCGTCGAGGTGGGGAACCATGAAATAACTGTGACCGATCTGCCCTTGCGGCCCCAGATCCGTGCGTAAGCGGACATTCAGACGCTCGAACAACATCAGCACGCGCTCGGCGAAAGCAGCGCCGGCGGCGGGCATGTGAGCTTGCAGCCAATGCGCCAGTACGGCGGCATCGGGCGGCATGTCCAGAAACGAGAAACGCCGACGCAGCGCTTGATCGATCAGGGCTACCGAGCGATCCGCCGCGTTCATGGTCGCCAACAGATACAGATTCGCCGGCAAGCGGAAACTGCGCCGCGAACACGGCAAACACACCGATTGCTCGCGGTATTCCAACAGATACAGCAGTTCGCCGAAGATGCGCGGCAGATTACCGCGGTTGATTTCATCGATGAGCAGAACGTGCGTTTCGGCGGGCCGGCGGCCGGCCTCCTCGGCGAAGGCGCACAGCAGTCCCTCCTCGACCGGATAGGTCACGTCGGAGCGGCCGTCCACCGTCACCGAACGTACCTTAATTCCCTCGACAAACTCCTCATAGCTGTAGGCGGGGTGGAACTGCACCAGACGCACACATTCCTCGCGGCCGCCGGTCAACAGGCGGGCAAGGTGGCGGGCAACGTGGGTTTTGCCGGTGCCGGGCACGCCTTGCAGAATGAGTTGACGTTTCAAGTCCAGAAGATGGCGCGCTCGGTCAAGCCAATCGCGGCCCAGCAGCGTGGCACGCTGGAAATCGCTTTCGGTGTACGGCTCGCCCGCCAGCGTTCCGCCAAGACAGCGGATCAGGAACGTATGGGCATCGTCTTCGATGGCGCAAGCGTAGAGCGGCAGCAAGCGATCGAACGTCAGTAGGATCTCGCCGGCCAACTCATCGCCGGACATGAGAGCGGCGTCGGCGGACAGCGAACGCGAAATTTCAAACGAACGTCCCTCGCTCCAGACGCGCAGATCGTCCGCCGTGACCAGGCCGCGTTCCGGCTCGCTGCCGTCGGCGCGGCCGAAACGGCAATCGTGCAAGGCGCCGCGATCGCGCAGAGCGCGGAACAGCAACTCGGCGTGCAATCGCACTTGCTGGCGGAAACGCTGTACGAGGTCGCGCGCTTTGCGTCCTACACGCAGACCGTAACGCAGTCCATCCCCCTCAAGGCGCACAAAGAATTGCACGTCCTCGCGCCGGCCGCTTGCGGTGCGGCGGCAGAAGGCGATCCACAGCGCGGTATTGTACGGTTGAGTGCGTCCGTAAGCATTCTTGCAAATGCTCGTCAGCGCTCGCCCGCTGCGCGGTTCGGTGTCGAGATACCAACCGTGAACGCCGCGCAGCACCGGCTCGACGTAGCGCTCGGCCAGCGCCCGGCACAATTCGATCAACGGCTCGCGCACGGCGAAGCGATAGCGCGGCCGCTGGCGCTCCATCCATTCGCGCTTGTTGTTGTGAGCCAATTCGCCGAGAAAATGGAACGTGTCGGCGCAGAACCCCGCGCAGGTTCCGCGTTCCGTATCCTCCGTTTCGCGCTCCAGGCCGGCGAGAACGGCAGGCAGTTCCAACGGATGAAGCTGATGCCGCTGACGCAGCCAAGCGACGCCTTCGTTGAAGAGACGATAGCGCTCGGTGGGTGCTTCGTCGCCGCCGGCGCTATCATCGAGCATGGCGTAGGTGGCGCGGAGATCTTCATCCCACGGCGCGAAGTTCTGCGGATCGCGTAGATGCAGCACGGCGGCCGGCAGCCACAGACCGGCGCCCGGCAATGGCTCCGCCGCCCAGAAAGCGGCCAAGGTGCGATAGGGATCGTCCGTCTCCCATAGCCGGCCGACCCACAGCGTCAGCGTCTCGGCGTGTTCGCCCCAATCGAGCGGCGAACGCAAGCAGCCGTTGAAATCCGCCGCTGCCAGGGCATCGCCAATACCTTTGCCGTCGCTGTTGGCCAGAGCCGTCTCCATCTGCTCTTGGCCGCGCACGGCGCCTGACCGCGCTCCTTCAGCCGTTCGCGCAGCGGCAGCCGGCTCCGTTCGCGCTGAATCGCCGCCACGATCGCGGCGCGGTGCGGCTCCTCGGCGATTTCATCGTTGCTCGGTAGATTGCGGCCGTGCATGGCAGCGACGAGGGTGAGAAAATGATCGACGTGCAGCGCCGAGAGATCCGGCTCTAGTGTCTGAATGCGACGGTAAACGGACAGTAAGGCAGCGTAGATAGCCTCCGGCCCCTCGCCGCGCCGCCAGTTCGCCAGGCCGAGACGTTCCAGTCCGGCGAGGATGGCCGGCGTCCAGCCGGGATGGCGTGATGGCGAAAGCGCTTGCAGCAACGCCGACCAGAAGGACGGTCCCAGGCCGGCGACGTGATACGCTCCCGATACATCGAGACACGCCGCCGCCTTGACCGGCAGCGGATCGCGGCCGCGCAACAGATAGGCCAAGCCGTGCCGTACCATGCCGGCACGGCGGCGCAGCGTCTCGACGTGTAACGGCGGCTGCACGCAAGCCTCGTGGAAGCGAATCAGGGCGTCGCTCAACTCGGACGCCGAGGCGTTGTCGAGAAAGTCAGGGAAGAGGAAGCGGGCGGTTGCGGACAAGATGGCGGAGAAGCGCGATCCCAAGCCCGGCAGATGGTGCAGTTCGCCGACGCTGGGCACACCAGCGCGAGTGTAGGCGTGCAGCAGCGGAATCATCGGCAGGTGTTTCCGTGTGGATGTCTTCATCGGATCACCCGCCTTCCGTTGCCTCCTTCGCGCACCAACCTTGAGGAGGGGGCGAATCGGAGCCGCGACCGTAAGGGAGCGGTTGTCTGCACCGCTCCCTTACGGTCGCGGCTCCGTCCCCTTCCTTTATTCAAGGATGGTGGGCTGAGCCGCTTCGTTGAGGGGCGGCCATTCCTTATCGATGCCCTCGTCCTCGATCTGCCGCATCTGCGCTTCGGTGATTTCAAACTGCTTGATGACGTGCTGCACGGACTCGGCGACCGTCATCAGGCCGAGATCTTGCGTCGTCACCAGGGCATGGAAAATCTCCTGCCGTTGTTGAGTGGTCAAGCGTTTGGTACGCATGGGGTCCTCCTTCTTGGTGTCGGGAATCACGTCTTGCTCTCCCAAAGCCACAAAAATAAAAACCAGCGTTTCCATCCGCCCTCGTCGTCGCGGAACCGCGCGGCATCTCCCTTGCATGCCGCTCGGGGGATCCGTCTGCACGGGGGAGGGCGATCAGGGCGCGTGGTTGGAGACAGGAATGCGGAACCTTTCCAGCGGTTTCTTCCAGGGAAGAAACTCCATGTCTCTTTTTTCCAGTATACGCATCCCAGAGTAATTCGTAATCAAAAAAACGGGATTTTTTCATGGACGCGGCGAAAAGGCGGATTACCCTAGGAAATACGGCCGGAGACGACGAACCTCGATTCAAGGACCAAACCATGCGACCACAGCGACGAGCGCGGAGACAGGGGACACGTAAAGTCATTATTCTCATGGGGTTAGCTTTGACTCTGTCGGCGGTTCGCCCGACGCCGGGCGAGGACAACGCGCGTCCCAGCGCGGACGGCAAGGAGCGGATCGCGGCGATCAAGCAACGTCTCACGGCCGACTACGATCGGCTGGAGGCGCTGTACAAAAATCTGCACGCCAACCCGGAACTGTCGCTGCGCAAGGCGCGAACCTCCGCGCGGCTGGCCCGCGAACTGAAAGAGATCGGCTTCGACGTGACGGAGCGCGTCGGCGGTTACGGTGTCGTCGGCGTTCTGAAAAACGGCGACGGCCCCACGGTAATGGTGCGCACCGACATGGATGCGCTGCCGGTCCTCGAGCGAACCGACCTGCCCTACGCCAGCAAAGTCCGCACGCGCGATAAGAACGAGAACGAAGTCGGCGTCATGCACGCCTGTGGCCATGATGTCCATATGGCAGTCTGGACCGGCACGGCGCGCGTGCTGGCCGGCATGAAAGATCGTTGGAAGGGCACGCTGGTTTTCATCGGTCAGCCGGCGGAGGAACTCGGTGCCGGCGCTCGCATGATGTTGGAGTCCGGCTTGTTCACGAAGTTTCCCCGTCCCGACTACGCCTTCGCGCTGCACTGTGCCGCCAATCTGCCGCACGGCTCCGTCGCCTATACGGAAGGGTTGGCGATGGCCAACGTCGATTCGGTGGACATCATCGTTCACGGCAAAGGCGGCCACGGCGCCGCTCCGCATACAACCGTCGATCCGATCGTCCTCGCCGCGCGGATCGTACTCGACTTGCAAACCTTGGTGAGTCGGGAAACCAATCCGGTCGATCCGGCCGTGGTCACGGTCGGCTCGATCCATGGCGGCAACAAGCACAACATCATTTCCAGTGAAGTGCGCATGCAATTGACGGTGCGTAGCACCAAGGATTCGGTGCGCAAGCATCTGCTCGACGGTATCCGCCGCATCACCGAGGCGGCGGCCAAGGGAGCGGACGCGCCGCCGCCGGAGGTGAAAGTCAACCCCATGCAGTTCACACCGGCGCTCTTCAACGATCCGGAGCTGACGCGCAAGACGGTCGCTCTCTTCAAGGATGTGCTGGGAGCCAATAAGGTGGCGGCTCGTCCGCCGATGATGGGGGGCGAAGACTTTAGCCGTTACGGCCGAGCGAAAGTGCCGATCTGTCTGTTTTGGCTGGGCACCATCGATCCCAAGCGCGTTGCCGAGTCCGAGAGCGCCAACGGCAAGCCGTTGCCGTCGCTGCACTCGGAGTTGTTCGCGCCGGTGCCGGAGCCGACCATCAAGACGGGTGTGCTGGCGATGAGCATGGCGGTGCTGAACGTGCTGGGCAAGTGAACCGTTTAGTTGTAGGGTGGGTCGAGCGCAGCGAGACCCACCGGGGCATGCGGGGGCATGGTGGGTCTCGCAAGCTCGACCCACCCTACAACTACGACCCCCCATCACGGCGCGGGCCGTGCCTCCGCGGGGAGTTTGTCGGGAGAATGGCCGAGCAGTTTCTTCGTCGTTTCGACAAGATTGCTCGGTTTGTGGACATCCTTAATCATGATGTTCGGCTGAGCCTTGTCATGCAGATCCTTGAAGGCCGTCTGCATCTCCCGTTGCACTTTGCGCTCAAAAACCTCCGCGGTCAATTTGCCGCGCACCGAATCCAGGGTGACGGTCTTGTTGGCTGGATGGCGTTTATCCAGCTTGAAGACGACGTTGCCTTCCGGCGTCTCCAGCAGCGTGGTCATCTCGCCGGGATGCAGTTTGTAAGCCTCGTCCTCGACATCCTTGTTGCCCAGCGAGCCGCGGCCGAACGGCCCAATCTTGCCGCCCTTGGCGGCCAATGTGCTGCTGCTTTGGTGCTGAGCCATCTCGTCGAAGGCGGCGGAGTTGTCGCGGATGCGCGTGTACTGCATCATGGCGTACCTCGTCTGGTCGGTCGGCCATAGGATCATGCGTCCTTCCAGCTTCTCGCCGTATTCGCTGTCGAACGCTTGCCGCACATCCTCTTCGGCCACCTTGACGCGATCGCGGCACAGCTTGGCCATCAACAACCGCGGACGCACCACGTCCTCACGCCACTCGTAGACGCTCTTGTTGTAAGGGCCGAGGAAATCTTTCTCGAATACCTTCATGTCGATGCCGCCCAGTTTTTTCAAATCGTCGGCCAAACCCGCTTCGATCTCGGCCGGCGTCACGCTAATGCCGTGCGCCTGACACTCCTTGTCGATAATACGGCGGTTGATGAGGAAATCGATTTGCTCGGCACCGTAGCGGGCAATGAGAAACTCGCCGAAATCCTCGCGGGTGATCGGCGTCTGACCGTTATAGACGGCCACGACTTGCCGCGAACGCTGGGAGGGATCGCAGGGTGCGAGGCCGTCGCTGTCCTCGGCCTTATTTTTCTTCTGGATGAATTTCTTCGGATTGGCTTGGTTTCTCAAGGTGTCGAACGCCGCCTGTATCTGGCCGGCGATTTTTTTCTCGATCAGTTCTTTGGCCAACTTATCGCGGACGGACTCGAAGCGAACGGACGTGTCGGCGGGAATGTTACGTAGACATTTCACGACGATGGGTCCGTCGTTGGTCTCGAAAACCTCGCTAACCTCATTGGGTTTGAGCCGAAAGACAATGCGATCGAAATTGTCGTCGCCCATGACATAGCGTCCGAAGGGGCGAACCTTGCCGGCGGTGGCCGCCAATTCCGGCTTGACCTTTTGGCTCTTGGCTTTGCGATTGAAAGCCTCCTCGCTATCGCGGAGTTGCGCGTACTCGGACAGAGCCTCGTCTTTGCCTCCCTGTTTGGGCCAGAGAATGATCTGGCACTCGATCTTCTCGCCGTAGACGGACTCGAACGCCTTGTGCAGTTCCTCCTCGCTGACTTGCACGCGGCTGCGGCACAGCTTGACCATTTGCAAGCGCGAGCGGACGACATCTTCTTTCCACTCGTAGAGATTCTTGTGATAGCGGGCCAGCAGGGTGTTGACGAAGGTTTTTTGATCGATGGCGAAGCCCTGCAATTGCTCGGCGAGGGCGGTATCGATTTCGCCGCCGCTGACCTCGATGTTGTACTGCCGGCAGGCATCGTCGATGATGCGCTTGTGGAGAAGGAGTTCGAGTTTGTCCGTGTAGCGTTCGATGAGATAATCGCCGAGTTGTTCGCGGCTAAGGGGTTCGTTTTCGTAGAGGTAAGCGACGACGCGGCGCGAATAATCGGAGGGTGTCTGGGGAGCGAGGGTCGCCGGTGCGGCCGCCGGCTTTCCGGCCGGGATCGGCGCCTGAGCGTCGGCACGGGGCAGCATGTTGCTGCGAATCCAGTATCCCGCTCCGGCCATGACGGCGAGGCAGCCGGTGACGAGGGCGACGCTGCGCCAACCGCGACGGCTGCGACGATCTTTCTTACCACCAGGCATGCCTTTCGCCTCCCTGTGCCGTAATCCGGCCGACCGGCCGGATTCACTCCATGAAGGCGGCGAGATATAGCGAGGCAGCCGCGAACCCACAAGGCGATTTTGGTCCCACCCGGCAGCTAACGCAGCCGGTTCGCCGGCGAACCGGCTGCGTTAGCTGCCGGGTGGGACCAAATTCAAATCCCAAATAAGTCTTCTAATTCTTCGCTGGGCCTGGGGATTGAGAATTTGGGTTTTAGATGTTGGGATTGGGGATTTGGATTTTGGATTTTGGAGTTGGGGATTGGAGATTGGGGATTGGTGTTTTCATGGAGGCGTTTCATACCGCAGAGGCGATCGTAGACGGGACGCAGCCACGGCGGCAGGCAGTCGCTAAAGTGGGCGCGCCGTGATTGACCGACATGCACTTGATCGAACGGTTCCAGAAGGACATTCGTTTCCGCATCGTTTTTGAGGACGATGGCGGCTAGATCGACGTGAAAGACTTCCGGCGTCTTGCCTTCGGCGACGTGGGGACGAATGACGGTGATGTCGCGTAAGGCCGCCCCCGTCCGCAGTCCACCGACGCGGCGCAGTAAATCCAGCACCGTTTCCGGGCCTTGATACGGCACGGCGCGCTGCATGCCGGCGATTTGACCGTACAGATACAGATATTGGCTCTTATGCTCGGCGACGGCGACATGAACCTGTTCGGGCGGCACGCCGACGACCTCGGCCACCGCGCTGACGATTTCCGGCGTCGTCGCGCCATCGACTTGGGCGCGTCCCGCTTCGCCGAGACTGATGCGGCCATCGACCTCGATGCGGCGCGGGCCGCTGTACTGCGGCAAACCGGCGATGTCTACGTGAAGTAGATCGGGACAACGAGCGCGATAGGCCGAGGCGGTCTGGAGGCTTTGGGAAGATGACGGACGGGGAGCGATCACAGCTTGTTCGATCTGAGCGCGATTCGTGACGCAACCGCTTAGCACAACTAGGAAGGGCGTCAGCAAACCGGCCCACCAGATTGACCGGCCTCCCCCAGAATTCATAAACCGCCATCCGCTGTCGGCGATCTGCCATCCGCACAGTACACTCCACAACCATCATCGGCACGGAAGGAAGCGTCCTTGAACCGACCCTACCCGGCAGCTAACGCAGCCGGTTCACCAGCGAACCGGCTGCGTTAGCTGCCGGGTAGGGTCGCTTACGGTTGCGGGCCGAAAACGGTGCCCGCGCCCGGCGCGACATCGCCCTCCGTCGCGGTCAGCCGTGCTAAAGCGCCATGCGAATGACTGTGCCCCGGCGACAGCGATTTTTCCGCCGCCGCCCGGAGGACGGCAACCGCTTCGTCATAGCGTCCATCCGCTCTCACCGTCACCAAAGTGCGGCCGGAGTGGAAGGCACGCTCGTAATGGCGGGCCTCATCCTCCGGGATGCTCAGCCCCACCAGGGCGCCGACGATGCCGCCGCCGGCCAAGCCGGTGACGGCGCCGCCGAGAACGCCCGCCATCAGCCCACAGGCGATGACGGCGCCGACGCCAGGAATGAAGGCCGTGGCCAGAGCCGCTCCCACCAGACTACCAACCGCCGCACCCGCGACCGCGCCGGTCGCCGCGCCCTCCTCCGCCTTGGTTCCCGGAAGAGGGACGGAAGGTTCAACGGTCGTCGCCGTGTCCGAAGTCAAAAAACCGATCTGCTCGTCCTTGAAGCCGTGACGCCGTAACTCCTCCACGGCGTATTCCGCATGCGTTCGGTCGGCGAAAATTTCCACCGCCGTTATTCGCTCCGGAGCGTTCATGTTGTTCTCCCGTTAGGCATCGAACGAAAGGCTCCTCCTCTTCCTCTGCAAGAATAGCGCCGCAGTTCGTGGACTTTTGGCCCGCCGCCCGCTCTTCTCTCAGGCACGAGCTTTGCACTATAATCGCCTGAGGATAAGGAGTAGCAAGAGAGGAGGACGATTATGAATCGTGGTTTTTCTATCCAGAGGCGGGCGGCGTTGGCGTTGGCCGCGGTTGTGCTGGCCGGCAGCGCGGTTCAGGCGCAATCGACGGGTCAACCCTATCCCTATCGCGCGACGGCTCCACAGGGTTATCAGGGATCGCGCGTCACCGATCCGGTGCCGGGGATGTCGCCCGATACCATCTCTAAGGCCGCCCGTTCTTCGCCGTCCAATCAAGGCGGTTCAAGCTCTGCAATTGGCGGTGCATATCTGCCGCCGCTCGACGCGCGCCCCGTTCCGGGCACCGGCAAACGGATAGGAGCGGACAATAAGGCTCACATCTGGCTGCGCGTGCCGGCGGATGCTGATATTTGGGTGGACGGCTTCAAGACCAAGCAAAGTGGCGAGTCGCGCTATTTCTTCTCACCGCCGTTGACGCCGGGCCGAAAATACAGCTATTCGGTGCGCGTCCGTTGGAAGAAAGACGGCAAACCCGTGGAAGAGACGCAACGCATTATCGTCCAAGCCGGCGCTACTATACGCCGCGATCTTACTCACTCGGAAAAATCTGAGCCGCGACCGTAAGGGAGCGGTACAGAGCCGCGACCGTTAGGGGTGGAGACACCAACCGCTCCCTTACGGTCGCGGCTCTGTTTTGCGCGGAAGGAGTCACCATGTCGGATGTGACGCGGCGAAAGTTTTTGCTCGGCTCGGCCGTCGCGGCCAGCGCGGCGGGAATGGCGACGGCCCAGCCGATACCTACCGCCACCGTCAACAAACCCGATCCTCTGCTCGATGGCGACGAACTACCGACTTTTCGCTTCGCCTTGGAGGAAAGCAAAGGCAAGGTCATCGGCGGCAGTTCCGGCAAGGAGGCGACGGTCAAGCAATTGCCCATCTCCAAGGGCATCGCCGGCGTGTCGATGCGTTTGGAGCCGGGCGCCATGCGCGAACTGCACTGGCACGCCACCGCCGCCGAATGGGCTTTCGTCATCGAGGGCCGTTGTCGCACTACCGTTATCGATCCCGAAGGACACGCCGAAACCAACGACTTCGATCCCGGCGACATTTGGTACTTTCCGCGCGGCCACGGCCATTCCATTCAGTGCCTCGGCAAGAAACCCTGTCACTTCGTCCTCGTTTTCGACAATGGCTATTTCTCGGAGTTCTCGACGTTCAGCGTCACCGATTGGATCGGCCATACGCCGCATCGGCTCTTGACCAAGAATCTCGGCCTACCGGAAGAGGCGTTCGATAAATTCCCTACTAAAGAGGTCTACTTCGCGCGTGGTGCCGTACCGCCGGAGGAGATTCAGCCGGAGCATCGCAAAGTTCTCGATCCGCCGCCCCACACGCACAAGTTCCGCATGCTCGCCGAAGCGCCGCACTCGCTGCACCACGGCGGACGCGAATGGCGCGTCGGTCAGGATCGCTTTCCCATCTCGAAAACCGTCACCGGCGTCATTCTCGATCTGGAACCCGGCGGTCTGCGCGAACTGCACTGGCATCCCAACGCCGACGAATGGCAGTACGTCATCTCCGGCCGGGTGCGCATCAGCTTGTTCGGCGCTAAGGGACGTTGGCGACAGGAGACGTTCAACAGCGGCGACGTTGGCTATGTTCCGACGGGCTTCGGCCACTCCATCGAGAACGACAGCGACGACAAGCCGGCGCGCGTGCTGATCGCTTTCAACACCGGCCATTATCAGGCCATCGACTTATCGCAGTGGTTGGCGGCGAACCCCGATTATCTGCTGGCGGCCAATTTTGACCGGCCGGAGTCGGTGATCGAGAAACTGCCCCGCCATCGCGTTTTCATCGCCGACAAGGATGGACCCGCAAAGTGACATCCGCGTAAGGTTTCCCCAATCTCGACAAGAGGCATCCCGTTTGCACGATATTGGCGAGCGGGGTCGCGTTAGCGCGCCGAGAACGCTCACTCGAGGCGCTAACGCGACCCCGCTCGCTGGCTGTGGCATCCAGTTGCGCAGCGAAGAGAATCGGGCTGCCCAACCGCGCTTTCGGTTGGACTCGATGGGGAGGCCGTTGTGTTCCGCGAGACTCGCAACAGTGTCGAAGACATCTGGGGGGCGCGAACCCCTTACGCAGGGAGAGGGAAAGTGGCCCGAGCGTATTGACGAACATCTGGATGAAGAGCCGCAACGCTGGGTGCAATCGGCTTGCGTTCTCTGCGCCAACGGCTGCGCTCTGGACATTGGGGTGAAAGACAATCGCATCGTCGGCGTGCGTGGACGCGGTGTCGATCGCGTCAATCGCGGCCGTCTTGGTCCCAAGGGCATGTACGGCTGGCGCGCCAATCACAGTTCCGATCGCCTAACGCGGCCCCTGATCCGGGAAGGCAAACGGTTCCGCGAAACCTCTTGGGATGAGGCGATGGGATTAATCGTCCGCCGCGCCCAAGAGGTGCGCGACAAGTTCAGCGGCGGCGCCATCGGTTTTTACAACACCGGGCAATTTTTCCTCGAAGAATATTACACACTCAGCCTGATCGCCAGCGGCGGCATTGGCACCAATCACGTCGATGGCAACACGCGCCTCTGCACCGCCACCGCCTCCATCGCCATGCGCGAGACGTTCGGCACCGATGGCCAACCCTGTTCGTATGCCGATGTCGATGTCACCGATGGCATTTTCATCATCGGCTCGGACATGGCGATGACCAAAACGGTGCTGTGGATGCGTCTGCTGGACCGCCGCCGAGGACCGCGACCGCCGCGCTTGATCGTCGTCGATCCACGCCGGACGGCGACGGCCCGCGAGGCCGACGTTCACCTCGCTCCGCGGGCGGGAACGAATGTGGCCGTTATGAACGGCCTGCTCAACCTCGTCATTCAAAACGGCGGCGTCGATCGCGCTTTCGTCGCAGAAGCACACCGTCGGCTTCGAGAAATTGGAGCAAATCGTCCGCGCTTATCCGCCGGAGCGCGTCCGCGACATCACCGGCATTCCCATCGAGAAACTGCGCGCCGCGGCCGAGATACTGACCTCCACGCCGACTCTGGTTTCCGTGGTGTTGCAAGGCGTCTACCAGTCCAACCAGGCCGGCGCCGCCGCTTGCCAGGTCAACAATCTCAACCTGATCCGTGGCATGATCGGCAAGCCCGGCTGCGGCATTTTTCAGATGAACGGCCAACCGACTTCGCAGAACACGCGCGAATGCGGCTGCGATGGCGAATTTCCTTTCGGCCTCAACCCCATGAACGAGGCCCACGTTCAGGAACTGGCTCGCCGCTGGAACGTCGATCCGCTCATCATCCCGCACTGGCACACGCACGCGCACGCTCTGGAGATTTTCCGCCACGCCGAGACGGGATCGATCAAGCTGCTGTGGATCATGGCGACCAATCCCGCCGTATCGCTGCCGGAACTGCATCGCATCCGCAAGATCCTGCGCACGGAGGGTCTGCTTGTGGTGGTGCAGGACGCTTTTATGACGGAGACGGCGAAGCTGGCCGATGTGGTGCTGCCGGCCGCCATCTGGGGCGAGAAGACCGGCACGTTCACCAACGCCGACCGCACCGTTCACATTTCGCACAAGGCCATCGATCCGCCCGGCGAAGCGCGCGCCGATCTCGACATTCTGCTCGACTTCGCCCGGCGCATGGACTTCCGCGACAAGGACGGTCAACCGCTGGTCAAGTGGTCCGACGCCGAGGGCGCCTTCAATCATTGGAAGGAAGCGACGCGCGGCCTGTTCATCGACTACAGCGCCCTGAGCTACGCCAAGCTCAGCGCCGGTTCCGGCATTCCCTGGCCGTGCAACGACAAGCATCCCAACGGCTGCGAACGCATCTACACCGACTTCGTTTTCCGCACCGCCTCCGACGTGTGCGAGACCTACGGCCACGATTTGGAAACCGGCGCTTCCATCAGCGAGGAGGAGTATCGGGCCAACGATCCCAAGGGGCGGGCGATCCTCAAAGGGGCGAATTATCTTCCGCCGCCGGAAGAACCGGACAAAGAGTATCCTTTTTGGCTGACAACCGGCCGGCTCGTCTATCACTTCCATACGCGCACCAAGACCGGCCGATGCCGGGAACTGCAACAGGCGGCGCCGGAGTCGTTCGTGGAGATGGCGGCGGAAGACGCCCAACGTCTGGGCATCCAAGAGGGCGATGTCGTGGAAGTATCCTCGCGGCGCGGAACGGTGCGTGCGCCGGCTCGCATCGGCGACATTCTGCCGGGCCATCTCTTTATTCCCTTCCATTACGGCTATTGGGACGAGGACGAGCCGGACCACGAACGCGCGGCCAACGAATTGACGATGACCGTTTGGGATCCGGTGAGCAAACAGCCTCTGTACAAGATCGGCGGCGGTGCAGTTGCGCAAAGCCGGCACGGCTGCAGCCCTCTCTCGGCCAGCGCGTGGCGGATGTGGCTTCCAAAGTCGTGGATCGGGCCAAGGAACTGACGGATAAAGTGCTGGCCCGCGCGCACGAATCGCGCAGTCACGTGCCCGATCATCTCGGCCTGCTCGTGGACGCCAACGAGCAGTTCATCGCGGCCTGTACGGCGGTGGCGGGGCATCACATCGAAGAGACGGAGGTTCGCTACGTCTTGTCCTTGCTGGCGGGATTCTCCCGCGAGGCAATCCAGATGCTCGAACCGTTCCGAACGAAGTATGGCCGGCGTAATTCGTCCGAGCCGAAGTTGTTGCGCAAGGATTTGTTTGGAGCTTCGCACGTCGGCTCGTTGGGTCTGCTGCGCGACTTGCAAAACCTGTTCCTGCTGGCCACCGAGATCGAAATTCTGATGACGACGATTTTGAAAGCGTCGCTGGCTCTGCGGGATAAGGATTTGCTCCAGACGTGCCATCACGTACAGGGGCAGAACAAGCGTCAATTGGCGTGGCTGCACACGGAAATCATCCACCGTGCGCCGCACACGCTGATTGTGCCGTCGTGAGAAGTAATTGGCTTGCATCGTTGGCCCGGAAGGCTGGGCCATTCCTCTTTGGCTTGCAGAAAGGGAGAATTCGACATGGCAAAGACCGTGGCCGACCTGCTGCTCGAACGATTGATCGACTGGGGCGTGAAGGTGATCTTCGGCCTCCCCGGCGACGGCATCAACGGCTTCTTCGAGGCGTTGCGGACGCACAAGGACAAAATCCAATTCGTGCAAGTGCGGCACGAGGAGGCGGCGGCCTTCGCGGCCTGCGGCTACGCCAAGTACACCGGCTCGCTGGGCGTCTGCATCGCCACGTCCGGTCCTGGCGGCATCCATCTGCTCAACGGCCTGTACGACGCCAAGTATGACAGCCAGCCCGTGCTGGCCATCACCGGCCACACCTTCCACGACCTGATCGGCACGCAATTCCAGCAGGACGTCGATCTCGACAAGGTGTTCATGGACGTGTGCCGTGTACAACGAGCGCATCATGGGTGCGACCCACGTGCATAACGTGGTGGACGAGGCCATCCGCACCGCGCTTGCGCGGCGCGGCGTGTCGCACATCACCATCCCCAAGGACATTCAGGAGTGGACGACGGACGAGGCGCCGCGCTCCAGCATGAACATCGCCGGCCACAGCGGCGACACCTTCGCGGCGGCCAGTCCGCTGCCGTCGCGCGAACTGCTGCAAAAGGCCGCCGACATTCTCAACGCCGGCAAGAAGGTCGCCATCCTGACCGGCCGCGGCGCCTTGCAGGCGCGCGAGGCGGTCACGCAGGCCGCCGAGAAACTGGCCGCTCCGGTCGCCAACGCCCTGCTCGGCAAGGCCGTGTTGCCCGACGACAGCCCGTATGCGACCGGCGGCATGGGACTGCTGGGCACGGCGCCGTCGCAGGACGCCATGAAGGACTGCGACACCTTCTTCATCATCGGCAGCAATTTCCCCTACGTGCAGTTCCTGCCCAAGCCGGGCCAGGCCAAGTGCGTGCAGATCGACCTCGACGCCGGCCGCATCGGCCTGCGCTACCCCGTCGATGTTCCGCTGGTCGGCGACTGCCGCCGCGTCCTGGAAGCGCTGTTGCCGATGATCCAGCCGAAGAAGGACAGGAGCTTCCTGGAGACGGTGCAGAAGAACGTCAAGGAGTGGAACGAGTTGATGGAGGAGCGCTCCACCCGCAAGGACAAGCCGATGAAGCCGCAAGTGGTGACGGCCCATGCTCAACAAGTTCCTGGCCGACGATGCCATCATCGCCTGCGATTGCGGCACGGTGACGACCTGGGCCTCGCGCCACATCAAGATCCGCGACAAGATGATGTTCTCCTGCACCGGCATGTTGGCGACGATGGCCAACGCTCTGCCGTACTCGGTCGGAGCGGCCATCGCCTATCCGGGCCGGCAGGTCCTCTGCTTCATCGGCGACGGCGGCTTCGCCATGCTCATGTGCGAGTTGGCCACCATCGTCAAGTACAAGCTGCCCGTCAAGGTCGTCATCATCAAGAACAACACGCTCGGCCAGATCAAGTGGGAGCAGATGGTCATGGAGGCCAACCCGCAATTCGGCGTCGAATTGCATCCCATCGACTTCGCCAAGTACGCCGAGGCGGTCGGCTGTCCCGGCTTCACCATCGAAGATCCGGAGAAGTGCGAGGAGACGCTGCGGCAGGCGTTCGCGGTGCAAGGTCCGGCCGTCGTTCAGGCGGTGGTCGATCCGCACGAGCCGCCGATGCCCGGCCATGCCACCATGAAGCAAGCCTGGCACTTCGCCAAGTCGCTGATCCGCGGCGAGAAATTCGCCCCGGAGATCATCAAGACCGTCCTGGAAAACAAGATCAAGGAGGTCGTGTAACAACACCGTTTAGCCGCGACCCGCAGGGGAGCGCGTTGACCCACGCGCTCCGCTTCGGGTCGCGGCTAAACAAATTCTTGAAGGAGCCATCATGCCTGCAACCGCGACGGCGACGCACGTCGCCATCGAGCAGATTCACGTTTCCGCCTACAAGATTCCCACCGACCAGCCCGAAGCGGACGGCACCACATCCTGGGACAGCACGACTCTGGTGCTCGTCGAGATCGAGGGCGGCGGACACACCGGCCTGGGCTACACCTACGGCGACGAATCCATCGCCCATCTGATCCACGGCAAGCTGGCCAAGAAGATCGAAGGCCGCGATGTCATGAACATCCCCGGCACCTGGGTCGAGATGGTGAAGGCCATCCGCAATCTCGGCCGGCCGGGCGTCTCGTCGATGGCGATCTCGGCCGTCGATTGCGCCTTGTGGGATCTGAAAGCTCGTCTTCTCGATCTGCCGCTGGTGACGCTGTTGGGGGCTGCCCATGAGTCGGTGCCGGTCTACGGCAGCGGCGGCTTCACGTCGTACTCGAACAAGAAACTCCAAGAGCAACTCGGCGGCTGGGCGGCCCAAGGCATCCCGCGCGTCAAGATGAAGATCGGCAGCCAGCCGCAAGAAGATCTGGAGCGCGTGCGGGCGGCGCGCAAGGCCATCGGCGACGAATGTCGAGTTGTTCGTCGATGCCAACGGTGCTTTCAGCCGCAAGCAGGCGCTGGCTTTCGCGCAGCGGCTGCTACGAGGAGTTCGGCGTCGTGTGGTTCGAGGAGCCGGTTTCCAGCGACGACCTCGCCGGCCTGCACTTGATCCGCGATCAAGGGCCGGGCGGCATGGACATCGCCGCCGGCGAGTACGGCTACGATCTGCACTACTTCCAGCACATGCTCGACGCCGAGGCGGTGGACGTGCTGCAAGCCGATGTCACGCGCTGCGGCGGCGTCACCGGCTTCTTGCAAGTCGGCGCCCTGTGTTCCGCCCACTGCCTGGAGTTGTCGGCCCACTGCGCCCCCTCGGAGTCGTTCATCCTTGCGCCGCCATCATGCCGCTGCGGCCGCTGGAATTTTTCCACGATCACGACCGCATCGAACACCTGCTGTTCGACGGCGCTCGAATCCGAAGAAGGGCGCCCTGCAGCCCGACCTGTCGCGGCCCGGAATGGGACTGGAATTCAAGCACGCCGACGCCGAGCGTTACCTGATTTGGAAAAGTTAGTACCTCGTCCTTGAGGAGAGCCATGTTTCAGCCTTCCCCTGCTGAAACAGCCCGACGAGTTGACCGTCCTGAGAGAGCAGAACGAGAAGACGCGCTTCGAGCGGCAGCGCCGCGACGACAGCCGCACCGCCATTCCGCCCGCCGCCGTCCGCGAATTGGAACATGCAGCTGCGCCACCGTATCGACGGTGAAGTGCGCTTCGACGCCGGCAGCCGGGCGCTGTACGCGACGGACGGCTCCAACTATCGGCAAGCCCCCATCGGCGTCGTCGTCCCGCGCAACAAGGAAGACGTGGTGCAGACGATGGCGCTGGCGCGCCAGTTCGGCGCGCCGATCCTGTCGCGCGGCGGCGGCACCAGTCTGCGCGGCCAGTGCTGCAACGTCGCCGTCGTCATGGACTTCACCAAGTACATGCACGGCGTCCTGAGCATCGACGCCGAACGCCGCCTGGGCACGGTGCAGCCCGGCTGCGTGCTGGACGATCTGCGCGACGCCGCCAAGAAACAAGGGTCTGACGTTCGGACCCGATCCGGCCACGCACAACCACAACGCGCTCGGCGGCATGCTCGGCAACGATTCGTGCGGCACCCATTCGCTGCTGGCCGCCAAGCACGGCATGGGCTACCGCACCGCCGACAACACGCACGAACTGGAAATCCTCACCTACGACGGCGTGCGCATGCGCGTCGGCGAAACCTCCGACGAAGAGTTGGAGAGCATCATCCGCCAAGGCGGCCGGCGCGGCGAGATTTACGCCAAGCTCAAGGCGCTGCGCGACAAGTACGGCGACGAAATTCGCCGTCGCTATCCGAACCTGCCGCGCCGCGTTTCCGGCTACAACCTCGAATACCTTCTGCCGGAACACAAATGCCACGTCGCCCGCGCCCTGGTCGGCTCGGAAGGCACGCTCGTCTCCATCCTGGAGGCGACGATGTGTCTGGTGCCGGAGCCGAAGGCCCGCACCACGCTGGTTCTCGGCTATCCCGACGTGTACACCGCCGGCGATCACGTCACCGACATCCTGCCGCTTCAACCGACCGCCCTGGAGGGCATGGATCACCTGCTGTTCGAGTTCGAGAAGATCAAGGGCACGCAAGAAGAAGAACCTCGCTCTGCTGCCCGAAGGCACCGGCTTCTTGCTCGTCGAGTTCGGCGGCGACAGCAAGGAAGACGCCGACGCCCAGGCCATCGCACTGCATGGAGATGCTCAAGAAGCAGTCCCATCCGCCGACCATGAAGATGTTCGATGATCCCGAAGAAGAGGAGATGATCTGGAAGGTGCGCGAGGGCGGTCTGGGCGCCACGGCCTGGGTTCCGGGCAAGCCCGACAACTGGCCCGGCTGGGAAGACTCGGCGGTGCCGCCGGAGAAAGTGGGCAACTATCTCCGCGACCTGCGCAAGCTCTATCACAAGTACGGCTACGAGCCGTCGCTGTACGGACATCTCGGCCAGGGCTGCATCCACTGCCGCGTCGATTTCGACCTGTACACCGCCGAGGGCATCAAGAATTTCGCGCTCCTTCCTGGAGGAGGCCGTCGATCTGGTGGTCGGCTACGGCGGCTCGATGTCCGGCGAACACGGCGACGGCCAGGCCAGCGGCGAGTTTTTGCCCAAGATGTTCGGCGAGACGATCTACCAGGCGTTCCGCGAATTCAAGTCCATTTGGGACCCGCAAGGGAAGATGAATCCGGGCAAGAAAATCGACGCCTACAGCGCCACCGAAAACCTGCGCATCGGCCCGGACTACAATCCGCCGCAGCCGGCCACGCACTTCCACTTCCCCGAAGACAAAGGCTCGTTCGCGCGGGCGAGCCTGCGCTGCGTCGGCGTCGGCGAGTGCCGCAAGGAAGGCGGCCAAGTCATGTGCCCCAGCTATCAGGTCACGCACGAAGAGAAGGATTGCACGCGCGGCCGGGCCCATCTCTTGTGGGAGATGATGAACGGCGAAGTGCTGACCGACGGCTGGAAGAGCGAGGCGGTCAAGGACTCGCTCGATTTGTGCCTGGCCTGCAAGGGCTGCAAGGGCGAATGTCCGGTCAACGTGGACATGGCCACCTACAAGGCCGAGTTTCTGTCGCACTACTACGAGGGCCGACTGCGGCCGCGCCATGCCTATGCGATGGGCTGGATTCCCTGGTGGTCGCGCTTGGCGTCGCTGGCGCCGGACGTGGTCAACTTCTTCAGCCAGACGCCCGGACTGAGCGTCATCGCCAAGTTCCTCGGCGGCATCTCGCAGCATCGCCATATGCCGCCGTTCGCCCGCCACACTTTCAAGGAGTGGTTCGCTAAACGCGGCGTGCGCAACCACGGCAAACCGCCGGTCATCCTGTGGGCGGACACGTTCAACAACTATTTCCATCCCGAAGTCGCGCAAGGCCGCCGTGGAGGTGCTCGAGCATGCCGGCTTCCAGGTGTGGGTGCCGCAGGCCAACCTGTGCTGCGGCCGGCCGCTGTACGACTTCGGCATGTTGGACACCGCCAAGAAAGTGCTGCACGAGATCTTGTCGGCGCTTGCAGCCGCAAATCGAAGCCGGCATTCCGGTCGTCGGTCTGGAGCCGAGTTGCATGTCCGTCTTCCGCGATGAAATGATCAACCTGCTCCCGAGCAATCACGATGCCAGCCGGCTGCGCAAACAATCCTATCTCTTGAGCGAGTTCTTGGATGCGAAAGTGAAGGATTATCGAGCCGCCGCGTCTGGAGCGCAAGGCGCTGGTGCATGGCCACTGTCATCACAAAGCCGTCATCGGTTTTGACAACGAGCAGTCGATCCTGAAAAAAATGGGCATCGACTTCGAGATGCCCGACCCCGGCTGCTGCGGTATGGCCGGCTCGTTCGGTTTCGAGGCCGACCATTACGAGGTGTCGATGAAGGTCGGCGAACAGCGGCTGTTGCCGGCGGTGCGCAAGGCCGGCGACGATACGCTCATCATCGCCGACGGCTTCAGCTGCCACGAGCAGATCCTGCAAGGAGCCGGCCGCAAACCGCTGCACCTGGCGCAAGTGCTCCAGATGGCGCTGCGCGAAGCGCCGTACCTTTCCAGCCACGATCACGGTCCTTCTCTGACGGAGCCGCGCCTCGGCAGTCGTCTGCCGCAAATGGACGGACAAGGGCGATCGCGGCGCCGCCGTCGCGTTGGCGTTGGCACGGCGGCGCTGCTGGGCACCGGCGCCCTCGCGGGCGGTCTACTGGCCTGGCGGATGTATCAGGAAAGGTCGCGCTAAGGAACGTCCCCTCCTCGTTTAGCCGCGAGCCGAAGGCGAGCGTGGATTGCACCCGCGCTCGCCTTCGGCTCGCGGCTAAACGAATTACGAATTATCGACACGGAGAAATCCTCGTGCATTCTCATCCCCCCGTGCCCTACGCGGCCATCAAGCATCACGGCGTCATAGGCGACCGCCGCACGGCGGCGCTGGTCGCCGCCGACGGCAGTATCGATTGGTTCGCTCTGCCCGACTACGACGGCAATATCATCTTCGGAGCGCTGCTCGACGCTCAGAAGGGCGGATACTGGCACCTCGGTCCGAACATCCGGCAACTCGGCGCGCAGAGTTATCTCGAAGATACCACGTCGTTGAAGACGATCTGGGATCTTCGGGAAGGACAGCTGGAGTTAACTGACTTCATGGCTTGGCCGGGCAATCAGAGACCGGCCGGCCGAGAGAAACATCGTGCCATCCTCCGACGTTTGCGCTGCGCCAAGGGACGTGCGCCCGCTCGATTGCTGCTCTGTGCCGCTTGCGATTTCAAGCCCGTCGAGCCGACGACCATCACCGACAACACCGTGTCGCTGCGAACCGGCAAGCACGACATCGAGTTGTGGACCAACCGTCCCGTCAAGGTTCATCCTTCCGGGGTTGAGGCGGAGTTTCAACTCAAGGAAGGCGAGGAGTTCTGGTGCGTACTGGCTTGCGGACACCGCGCCGCCGACTGGAATGAGAAAAAGGCCGCCGAGGCGATGGCCGAGTCCGAGCGCTACTGGAAACAGTGGACGGACAAGCTGTCCTACGACGGGCCGCGCCGCTCGATGGTGCGGCGATCGGCGATCTTGGTGCATCAGATGGGCTACGCGCCGGATGGCTCGCACGTCGCCGCTCCGACCACCTCGCTGCCGGAGCGCATCGGCGGCGACTGGAATTGCGATTACCGTCTCTGTTGGATTCGCGACACCTCGTTGTCACTGGAAATCCTCATCTTGCTGGGCGATAAGGAAGGCGCCCGGCGTTACCTGGAATGGTTGAGCGGGCTGCAACCGTCCCCGGGCGACTCCTTCCAGGTCGTCTATGGTATCCACGGCGAGAAGAAACTATCCCAGGAAGAGCGCAAGGATCTTCAAGGCTATCGCCGCTCGAAGCCTGTCCGGCTCGGCAATCGCGCCTACCAGCAGGACCAGCACGGTTCGATGGGCTATCTGGTGGACTGCATTCACCTCTACTTGGAGGGCGGCGGCGACTGGCGGCCGGAGTTCTGGGATCTGGTGCATCACGTCGCCGAGCATATCTGCGAACACTGGAAGGATCCCAGCAACAGCATCTGGGAACTGCCGGTCAAGCAGCATTATCTCAGCGGCAAGGTGCTGGGTTGGGTCGCGCTGGATCGCGCCCTCAAGATCGCTAAAAAGCTCGGCAAAACCGAGAAGACGGAGCGCTGGCGCGGTACGAGACGAAATCCATGCCGAGGTCATGGACAAGGGCTGGAGCGATCACCACCACCTGGGGGCGTTTCGCCAACGCTACGAGGGCGACAATATCGACGCCGCCGTCCTGCTCATCCCCATCGTCGGCTTTTTGCCGATCGATCATCCGCGCGTCAAGTCCACCGTCGAGAAAGTCGCGGAACTGTTGAGCATCGATGGCTTCACCTACCGATTCGATCCGTTGGCGACGCCGGGACCGCAAAAAGAAGGGATTCCGCTGGGCGAATACGAGGGCGCGTTTCTACCCTGCACGTTCTGGCTGGCGACGGTCTACGCCAAGATGGGCAGGAAGAAGGAGGCGGAGGCCATTCTGGATCGCGCGGAGAAAATCGCGGGTCCGACCGGCTTGTTCGCCGAGGGCGTGGACGCGCGTTCCGGTGATTTCCTGGGCAATCACCCGTTGCTGTTCTCGCAAATTGAGTACGTCAGGGCCGTGCGAGCGATTGCCTCTGAATAGTTGGGAGAAAACGAATGCCGTCGCGGATTGAAGATTACGCCCTGATTGGCGATTGTGAGACGGCGGCCCTGGTGGGCAAGGACGGCTCGCTGGATTGGCTGTGTTTGCCGCGTTTCGATTCCGGCGCCTGTTTCGCCGCTCTCTTGGGCACGCCGGAGCATGGCCGTTGGCAAATCGCGCCCGCCGGAGAGATTAAGAACGTCTCGCGCCGTTACCGCGAAGGCACCATCATCCTCGAAACCACTTACGAGACAGCCGAAGGGATCGTCACCCTCATCGACGGCATGGCGGTGCGGGCCGAGCATCCGGTGCTGATCCGCTGTGTGCGCGGCGAGCGCGGCCAAGTGCCGATGCGTCTGCATTTGGTCATTCGATTCGATTACGGCTCCATCGTTCCGTGGGTGACGCGCTTGGACGAAGGAGGCATCCGCGCCGTCGCCGGCGCCGATACGCTGCACTTGCGGACGGAGGTTCCGCTGCGCGGTGAGGATCATTCCACGGTGGCGGAGTTCACCGTATCAAAAGGAGAAGAGGTACACTTCACGCTGTCCTGGCACCCTTCCCACGAACGGCCGCTTCCCGCCGGCGATGCCATGAAGATCCTCCGCAAGACGGAGCGTTCGTGGCAGAAATGGTCGAAGGGCTGTACTTGCGGCGGCCCGTGGGCCGAGCCGATGCTGCGCTCGCTGTTGACGCTCAAGGCGCTGACCTACGCGCCAACCGGGGGCGTGGTGGCGGCGCTGACCACGTCGCTGCCGGAGCAACTGGGCGGCATCCGCAATTGGGATTACCGTCTGTGCTGGATCCGCGATGCCACGTTCACCTTGTACGCCCTGATGGCGGCCGGTTACAAGGACGAGGCCCGCGCGTGGCGGCAGTGGATTTTGCGCGCCGTGGCCGGCAATCCCGATAAGCTGCAAATCATGTACGGATTGGCCGGCGAACGCCGCCTCACCGAATGGGAGGTAGACTGGCTGCCCGGCTACGAAGGATCACGCCCTGTGCGGATCGGCAATGGCGCTTATCAGCAATTCCAGCTCGACGTATACGGCGAATTGCTCGATGCCATGTATCAATCGCGGCGCATCGGCCTGGAACCGGAGCAAGCCGCCTGGAACCTGGAAGTCAACATCGTCGAGTTCCTCGAAACCGCTTGGCAAAAGCCCGATGAGGGCATCTGGGAAGTGCGCGGCCCGCGCCGTCATTTCACGCACTCCAAGGTCATGGCCTGGGTGGCCATTGATCGCGCCGTCAAGGCGGTGGAGAAGTTCGGCGTCGAAGGCCCCATCGATCAGTCGGCGCGAGCTGCGCGACGCCATCCACCGCGAAGTCTGCGCCACGGGGTTCGATAGCGGCAAAAATTCCTTCGTGCAGTATTACGGCTCGACGGAGCCGGACGCTAGTTTGCTGATGATCCCGCTGGTGGGCTTTCTCCAGCCCGATGATCCGCGCGTGGCCGGCACCGTCGCCTGCATCGAACGCGAACTGCTGCACGATGGTTTCGTGCGGCGTTATAATACGCAGTCCAATGTCGATGGTCTGCCGCCGGGCGAGGGCGCGTTTCTACCCTGCACGTTCTGGCTGGCGGATAATTACGTGTTGCTCGGCCGTCAGCAAGAGGCCGAGGAGGTCTTTCGTCGTTTGCTCGGACTGTGCAACGATGTCGGCCTTATATCGGAGGAATACGATCCCGTAAAGCGCCGTTTGGTCGGCAACTTTCCGCAGGCGTTCACGCATGTCGGTCTCATCAATACGGCCATGAACCTGAGCCGGCAAACCAACAACCCTGCTGAACATCGCAAGGAGTAAATAATATCACTTGCAACACCGCCACCATGCCAATACCCAAGCAAAAAGCCCCGCTCCTATAACTGCGATGCAGCTGTTAAAAAAGAGGAGACGCCAATCGAAAACTTCTATAACGCTACGACCCCAGACAGCGAAGGTAAATGGAAAACCTGTATACCGAAACGGCAACAGGCCCAGCGGGCGGATCGCGCCCGCTAAATTTGCCAGTAGGAAAAAACAAATAACCGTTGCAAACCAGACCGAATAAACTCTCCAAAATCGTTTCATCTCGACCTCAAGGTCGCCGCCTGAGAATGATCCCGGTTGGGATTGGTCCGTTACCGCTATTCTTCAAACAGCCTCCGCAAAAGCAGATCGTGAACCGCCGTCATCGGCAATTCACTCTTTTCCGGGGCCGGCCCTTCGCCAATCAACAGCGGCCGATCTTCGGCACGCGCCGCCGACAAACCGTGACTGCCGCGCACCAGACTCGTATCGAGCGGAACCAAATCGAACAGTGTGCGAAAACCGAGTTTCTTTTGCAGCAACCGCCACAGTGCCCGGCCCTTCGGCCACAATAACCGCGGATCGAAAAACAATTCGCACGGATCGAAACCCGGTTTGCGATGAATGTCCACGGTGCGGGCGTAGTCCGGCGCGTGCCGATCATCGAGCCAGAAGGGATAGGCAAACCAGGCATCCGCATCCGCCAGGGCGATCAACTCGCCGGAGCGTTCGTGCCGCAAACCGATGTCCGCACGCTCTTCGCCGTCGAGAACGCGCGCCACGCCCTTGAGACCGGCGATTACCTCCCTCACGCGCGCTCGGTCGGCATCATCGGCAACGTAGATATGGGCGATTTGATGATCGCAGACGGCGAAAGCGCGGCTGGTGAAGGTGTCGAGCGTTTCGCCGAACGGGCCGGGCCGCACGCTCAACAATCCCGCTTGACGCAACGCTCGATTCGGTAGCACCGCCCGGTTGACCTGCCCATGACCGTACTCGCTGACCACCCATACACGCACTCCGGCAGCGCGGGCGGCGTCGAGCAGAGGAGTACACGCCGCATCGAGTTCGCCGGTCAGGCGGCGCATGTCGCAGCCTTGGGGTCCATAACGCTGCGGATCGTAGTCGAGGTGCGGCAGATATACCAACATCAGATCCGGCCGTTCGCGGCGCAGCACTTCGGCGGCGCAGCGGGCGATCCATTGCGTGCAAGGCAACCCCGCCATCGGACCCCAGAAGGACGGAAAAGGGAAGGGACCGAGCGCGCGTTCGAGATGTTCCGTCAATCCCGGCGGGGTGCCGGTGATGCCGAACGCCTTGTTGCCGTCGGCGCCATAGTACGGCTTCGGTGTGACGCTGACATCGACCGCCGCGCCCTGATTGAACCACCAAAACAGCTTGGCGCAGCGAAACGACCGGCCCATCTCCGCGGCACGGCGGCGCGCCGTGACGTAGAGCGGCGTCGCTTGGATCAGACGGTTGGACTGCTGCCAGAAGCGTACCTCGCCGCTGTCGCGCCACAGCCAGCCGTTGGCGACGATGCCGTGCCGATCCGGCGTCTGTCCGGTCAGCAGCGTCGCTTGTGCCGTGCAAGTGACGGCCGGCAGCACTTCGCGCAGCGGTCGCATCCAGCCATCGGCGGCCAACGACTGCAAACGCGGAGCGAACGGCAACAGGCGCGGCGTCAGACCGACAGCGTTGATAAGCAACAACATCGGATTTCGGTTTTCACTTTTCCGTTTTCCGTATCCTACCTTTAGGATTCTACCGAAAACCGAAAACTGAAAACCAAAAACCGACGATGACCCCACCCCAACGCCGCCGAGATAATGCCTCGCGGGCCACGCCGCGCCTGAGCAAAGCGGAACGCAAACGCCAGCTGCTCGCCCACGCCAAGAATCTCTTCGTCACCCAAGGCTATCACGCCACCACTACGGAGAAAATCGCCCAAGCCGCCGGCGTCAGTGAGCCGGTCCTCTATCGCCACTTCGACAACAAAAAAGCTCTGTTCCTCGAAGTCCTCGAAGAGATTCGCGCCGCCACGCTCGAACGCTGGCACGCCGAAACGTCCAGCCTCAGCGATCCGTTGGCCAAGCTGCACGCCATCGCCGACATGTATCTCGGCTCGACGCGACAACACGCCGTCGAGTATCGCATCATGCACCGCACCCTCGTCGAAAGCGACGACGAGGAGATCGTCGCCCTGCTGCGTTCGTTTTACCTCGACAGTGAAACGCTGCTGGCCCAGATCATCGCCGAGGGCCAGCAGGCCGGCGTCTTTCGCCGTTCGCTCGATCCGCGCGTCGGCGCTTGGGAGATGATCCGCACCGCCCTGGGATACACGCTGACCCTGCCGCTGGGCATTGGGCTGTTCGCCGAGGACAACTACATCCCGCAGGCCATCGATTGTCTGCTGCATTGTCTCTTAAAAACGGATGTATGATCGGCGAACCCTCTCATTAGCCTTTCCGCGATTGGACTAGATTCGACCTGTGAACTAACCTTTAGATACGGGACCAAGCCGAGCCGCGACCGTAAGGGAGCGGTGCGGACAACCGCTCCCTTACGGTCGCGGCTCGGTTTCGTGTTCCTTTGGCGAAGGTGGAAACCGTGGATCAAGACGCCGCCGTATTGCCGTTGCCCAAATGGGCGCGCGAGCCGGGTTCGCAGCCTATCCCCGGTTATCGGCTGCTCGAACCGCTGGGCAAGGGCGGCTTCGGGGAAGTTTGGAAATGCGAGGCGCCCGGCGGACTCTATAAAGCCGTCAAATTCGTTGCCAGCCAAGACGAGCAGTGCGGTCCGGCCAACCAGGAACGGCAAGCCCTCCAGCTGGTCAAAGCCATCCGCCATCCCTTCATTCTCTCGCTGGAGCGCGTCGAGATTGTCGAGGGCGTGCTGGTCATCGTCATGGAGTTGGCGGACAAGAGCCTTTATAGCTTGCTGGAGGAGTATCAGGGTCAGAATCTGCCGGGTATTCCGCGCGAAGAGTTGCTGGGCTATCTGCTGGAGGCGGCCGAGGCGCTGGACTGGATGAACTTCGGCCACGGTTTGCAGCATCTGGACATCAAACCGCACAATCTTTTCCTGATTAGCAATCACGTCAAGGTGGCCGACTTCGGATTGGTGGATCGTCTGACTGACGTGGAGAAGAGCCAGCCGGCGCATTCGTCAGGGCGGCATCACGCCGTTGTACGCGGCCCCAGAACTGCTGCGCGGCACGGTCAGCCGTCATTGCGATCAGTACAGCTTGGCCATCGTCTATCAACAGCTGCTCACCGGCACCGTGCCGTTCTGGTGCCAGAACATGTATCAGCTGATGATGCTGCATTTGTCGGCTGAGCCGAACTTAACGACGTTGCCGGAGGAAGATCGTCCGATCGTCGGCCGCGCCCTGGCCAAGCGCGCCGAGGATCGCTTCCCCTCGTGCCTGGATTTCATGCAAGCGCTGGTGTGCGGCGACAAGCCAACAAAGCCCGATCTGCCGCGGCGCGCGGCGGTGGTGAAAAAGATCGTCTCCGCCCTGCATTCCTCCGCGCAGACGCCGAGCAAGCTGATTGAGAGCGATTTCTTCGAGCCTGACCCGCCGGAGAACTCGCCCCGGCCCCCGCCGGGAGCGTGTCCGACCGTGCCGACCAACCTGGACAGCGCCGATAGTCCGACGAAAACGCCCTCGGCAGGCACCGGGGCCACGGTTCCCAGCACCGCCCTGGAAGACAAGGACGTTCGGCCGACTCGGTCGGCTCGCGTCTTCTCCGCCGGCTCGACGCCCACCTGCGTTTCTCTGCCGGGCTACCGCTTCCTCCACTGCGTCGGCCAGATGCCGCTGGGCGACATCTGGAAAGCGGAGGACAAGGAGGGACGGCCGCGCCGCGCCCTATGTCTGCCGAGCTTCGTTGAGCCGGATCCCACTCTGATCGAGCGGTTGCAGAGCCTGAATCATCCGCTCTTGCCCGCCACGGAGGTCGCTTGGAGTCCGTCGGGACGATTGGTGCTGGTCAGCGAGGAATGCGAGCAGACGCTGCGCGATCGCCTGGAAGTTTGTCAGAAACAGGGCTTGCCGGGCATTCCGCGTGAGGAACTGTTGGGCTATCTGTACGGCGTGGCCGAGGCGCTGGATACGCTCTTTCAACAGCACAACCTGCCGCACCTGGGTCTGAATCCGCGGGTGCTGATGCTCCGCGCGGAGAGCGTCCGCATGCTGGATTACGGCCTGGTGCCGCTGGTCTGGCTGCCCACCGGGCAGACGGCAGGCAGTCTCAATGGACGCTACGCGGCGCCGGAATTGTTCGACAAAGCCAACCTGACGGGAATCCCAGCGGGAGAGGCGGCGCGGGCGGCGCTGATGGGACGGGCGGGATCGACCGCCGATCAATTCAGCTTGGCTTTGATCTACGCGGAGATGGTCAACGGCATTGCCCCGCCGATGCCGCGTTGCACTTCGCCGGCACATCGCCGCTCTGCTCGGCGCATCGGCCGTCCCGATTCGGGACTCGTGCCGCTGCGCGGCCAAGCGCGCGTCGATTTCGATTTGCTGCCGGCCTGCGATCGGGCCGTTCTCGTCAAGGCGCTAGACGACGATCCTCAGCAGCGTTTCGCCACCTGCACGGCCCTGGTGGAAGCGCTGCAAGCGGCGGCCTCCACCACCGCCCGCCGCGCCAACCTCTACCAACGTCTGCCGGCGGTCATTCCCTTCCCCAGTCTGCTCGGCGAGCCGCCGCCCAAAGACATCGTACTCCCTCCGGTCAATCAAGTGGTACTCAACCTGGCCATGCCCACGCTGGCGGCCCCGCTGCCGCCGCGCACCATCCAGGGACCGCAAAACATTCGTTACGTACTCCAGGGCGACGGCGTGTGGGAGAGCAAATGCCCGGTGCAGATCTTTAGCGGCGCCCTGGCTCTCAAAGTCGAGGGCTTCCGCGATGAATGGCGCGCGCGGGTCGTCGAACACAAGAGTAATGGCTTCGTATTCCACATCGATTTGCAACCGCCGCCGCGGCCGGGCGAGCGCGACAGTGCCGCTTCGTGTCTTGCCGTGGAATTGGACGTGCAATCGGCGCCCGGCTCGGCCAAGTATTTCGCCGAGGCGCGGATGCGCGTCTTCCCGGTCGGCGGCGACCGCGAGCGCCTCGGCCGTTTTTTGCCGGAACTGGCTCCGCGTCTGTTCGATAGCCTGCGCCGCTATCTGCAAGCCGGCCCGGAACAGCGCTCCGAGGACCGCTGGCAGTGCCCGCAACCGCTGCACGTCTATCCGGTACTTCCCGATCTGGAATTGGATGAAATTCTCGACGGCATCAGCCGCAACATCTCTCTGGGCGGCGTCAGTTTCCGCGTCGCCCAAGCGCCTGCGCACCGAGCAGGCATATCTGCACTGGCACAAGTCGCCTACTGTTTCTCCGTATGCCGTGCTGGCGCGCATCATCCGCGCGCGACCGATGGCCGGCGGCGGCTTTGAAGTCGGCGCCGTTTTCCCCAATGCCACTTGATCCAATTCATCGGAGCCGCGACCGTAAGGGAGCGGTTGTCTCCTGCCTTGGCCTCCGGGCCGCCCATCTGCTATGAATAGAGTATGCGAGTCGGGACGGGTCGTGAGACGGCACCATGAACAACAATCTCCAGACCATCCAAACGGAGCCGGTCCTCCAACCGGCGCCTTCGCCCTACGTCGCGGCGGAGCAGACGGTATTTTCACCGCCGCCACTTCCTTGCCTTGAGCGCGACTGCAAACCGCATCGCGGCAAACTGCTGTGGCCGATGGGTATGACCGGCTTGGCCCTCGGCGGACTGTCCATCGCGTTTTTCCCCCTGGCCATCGTCGCCGGCCCTCTCAGCCTGACGGCTTGGTGCCTGGCTCGGCTCGATCTGGCGAAGATCCGTGCGGGATTGATGGACCCCAGCGGCGAGAGGTTGACCTACGAAGCGATGAACGACGCCTTGGCGGGGTTGGTGCTGACCTGCGCCGGCGTCGTCCTGTGGGGCGGCATGCTGTTGTGTATGCGGCCGTGACGATATCCCACCGCGCATTTGCGCTTACAAGGTGCGTAGGAATGCCGCCAAGTCGTCGATCTCTTGGCGCGGCATGTCCGCCGGCACTTGATGGCGATGGCGCGTGAAAACCTCTTCGAGACGAGTCGCCCGTCCATCGTGGAAGAAGGCGGCGCCGTGTCCGACGCCGCGCAACGACGGCGGATTGAACGCCGTTTTGCCGGCCTCATCTTCTAAACCTACTTCGTAGGTCTTCGCTGTCGTATAGGTGGGCGGAGCATGGCAGCGGACGCAGCCACGCGCGCGAAATACGGTTTCGCCGCGGCGCACGACTTCGCCGGCCGGTCCTCTTCGGCGCGGCGGCGGGGGCAGGGTTCGCAAGTACGCCGTTAGATCCGCCACTTGACGATCCGTTGGCTGAGGTCCGTGCATGGTGGTCCGGATCGACTGGCGTACTTGCTCCTCCAGCCGGTCGATGCCGCCATTCCACGCCCAAGGAGCGGTATCGCCGACGCCCAGCAGCGTCGGCACGCGCTTGGGCGCCCCATAGGAATCGTCGCCGAGGGTGTCGCTGCGCAGGCCGTTGGTGTGGCCATCGCTGTGGCAACTGTGGCAACTCATCCAACCTTCCATCGACAACCGGGCATCGAAGAACAACCTTTCGCCGCGTTCCGCCGGACCAGGCTCCGGTGCCGGCCCTAGCGAAATCGTCGCGATTTTCTCAAATTTGTCGCTATCGAGGACCGTCACCGCGTCGCCGAAGGTGTCGGCGACGAAGACGCGGCGTCCGGCGCTGGCGACGGCGGTGGGTCGCTGGCCGACACGCAGGCGCGGCCCCTCGCCGCTATTTTGCGAGCAAATGACGACCTCGCCGGTGCCGGACAGAGCCACGATGGTTTTACCGCCCGCGACGGCCAAGCCGGCGGGATCGGCGGCGCCGCGGCGAAACTCTCCCAGCGTAAGCAAGCGACTGTGCTGCAACAAATCCGCGTCCGGTTTCAGAATGTCCTCCACCGCGAGCGAACGCACGCCGTTGGTGATGACGTTGCCCCAGCGGATGTCGTCGGCTCGCGTCGGCGTGTCCTCGGCCAACACCTGCTGCGACAGCAATAGTTTTTTGCCGTCGGCACTGATGGTCAAGCCGCGGATGTTGTGTCCCGGCACGGAGCGCAGCGAATCGACGATGCCGCGCTCCGCATCCACCACGGCCAACCATCCGCCGAAGGCATCGGCGACCACGACCTTGACACCGCCCGGCAACGCCAACAGTTTGCCCGGAGCGAACGGCAGATCAATCGCCTTGCGGACACGCGGCCGATTGCCCGATGGAACATCGATGACAACGAGTTGTCGCGGCCACAGGCAGGCTACAGCCGCCCGTGCGTGAGTCAATTGGCAGACGCTCACCGGCGAATCGCCCACCTGCACTCGGTCCATCACGGCGAGCGTATCCTGACGCCGATCGAGTACGACCAGCTCGCCGGCAGCTTCCTCGACGGCCAGCAGTCGGCCATCTCCCGCGTCGGCCAAGTCGGCGAGCAATCGGCCCACCGCTGTCTCGGCGATGGCGCGGCCGCTGTCCACGTCAATCACCGACACAGTGCCGGCGCGGCGGTTGGCGACGAACAGCCGCCGACCGTCCTCGGCCGCTACCAGCGCCACCGGCCGCCGCAGCCGAGCAGGACCGGAAGACGTGCTGCTCGGCTCGCGGCAGCTACCAGCGATCACCGCCGCAAGGAGGGACAGAACCACCATTGATAAACTGAGCCGCTTCATTCGCACGCTCATTCCTTGTCTTTTTTCTCTTGCCCAACCAGAGCTTCACGCAACAGGGCGATGGCCTTGTCCAATTGCGGATCGGAGGGCGGCTTGGCGTCGGCCTTGGGTTCGGGAGATTGCTGCCGCTGCCTCCATTCCGATACCGCCGAACTCTCCTTCCGCTCAAGGCCGACGAGATGGTCCGGCCAGAGACGGTTCGCGGCAGCGGCCAGTCGTTGGCGTTCCTTCGCTTCCGCCGTTCGGTCGGTGCGGACGATTCGCTCCATTCGGCCTGTCCGCAGCCGCAGTGCGCCGCGCTCGTCCGGCAAACGTACCAAGCTCGTCACCGCCAACTCCGCTTTCGGCATTTCGCCGACGAGAATTGCCCGACCGCGATCCTGGAGCGCCGCCGCCACCATTGCCGCCAGGCTGCCGGTGTGTTCGCCGACCAGCACCACCATCGGCATTTCTCGAAACAGACAATCGCGATCCGCCTTGTATTCTTTGATTCGACCGCGAACATCGCGCACACGCCACAGGGAACCGCCGTCCAGCAAACCATCGGCGACGAGGGCCGCATGCCGAATCTCTCGACCAAGACAATAACGCAGATCCAGCACCACGGCTCGGACGCCCTCGGCTCGCAGCAGCGGCTCGATTTTCCGCAGTTCCAACAGCGTGCTGCTCTTGATTTCCTCGAAAGACAGATAGCCGACCCTCGATTGCGGATCGCGGCAAAACGACCAACTTTCCTCGCCGGTGCGGCGGTAGCCCTGCACCGACGTGAAGGGGATGATCGAGCGCACCATCGGCAATCGCCGCGTCTTGTTCTCGTCCGGCTGCCGTACCGTCAAGCTGACCTTGGTGCCTTCCTCGCCTTGCGCGTACTGAACAACGTCGCTGAGCGGCAACCCCGCCATGCTTTTGCCGTCAATCTCGACGATCAGATCGCCGGGCCGAGCGCCGGCCTTGCGCGCCGGGCCGCCGGGAAAGGGAATGACGATTTGCGGCAGCTTTTCCTTGGCGGATTTACGGATCTGGATGCCGGTGCCGACGTAACGGTTGCCGGCGAACATTTCGTATCTCTTCACTTGTTGCGGCGACAGGTAGAAACCCTCATGCTCTTCCTCCGCTCGCCAGCCGAACAAGCCGTCGAACAAGATGTATTCGCGCTGCTCTCGGTCGAGCTTTGAGCCGGTTCCGTTCGTGGACCAAACTTCGGCCAGCAAAGCGCTGAACTGCTCCGGCGTCGTTACGGCGGAGACGCGCGCGGGGAGATGGGGCGGCGTTCGCTCCGGTGTTTGGCGCAGCAGCGATTTGAGTCCATGCAACAACATCTGCTGCCGCGCCGGCGGATCGATGTCTTGCTCCAATATCAGATCCGTGATGGCCCATGCTTGGCGAGCCGCCGCGTTGATCGCGGCGGACTTCGCTCCGTCATCCTTCCGCGGCGCCGGCGACTCCGCATGGGCGACGACCGACGCCAACATCAGCGCCGGAAACCATGCGAGATTGCGTACACTCATGTTCATCGCCTCCAAAGGGATTGCTTCCTTCGTTGTAGGCGAACGAGAGGACGAGAACAATCGATTACCGGAAGTAGGGTGCATTCTCGTTTTTGCGTGGATTGTAGGGTGGGTCGAGCTTGCGAGACCCACCACGCCCTCGCACACCCCCGGTGGGTCTCGCAAGCTCGACCCACCCTACAAAGGCAGACTCCACAAGGCAACAACAGCAATGCACCTCGGAGGAAGGCATTACCATCCGGGGCCGGCAGAGATAAAAAGATGAAAAGGTATCGCCTTGTAAGCGGAGAGACCGTGGATCGGCCTCAAGAGGAGGAGAGCATGACGCCTCGTTTTATCCGGCGTTTCCGCGTCCGTCATTATGAACTGGATGCTTTCGGCCATGTCAGCGGCGTGAATCTGGTCCGCTACATGCAGGAGGCAGCTATCGAAGCATCCAGTGATCTGGGATTCAGCCCCGACTGGTATCGTCAACACGGCGTCGGCTGGGTAGTGAGGCGGTTGTCGGTGCGCTATCACGCGCCGGTGGTCTACGGCGACGAAATCGCGGCGGCCACTTGGTTATCGGGTCTGCGCGGCGTGCGTTCCATCCGCGAATACGATCTCACACGCAGCAGCGACGGTCGCCGTGTCGCGCGCGGCCGGGCCGAGTGGGTGTACATGGATTCGCAGACCGGACAGCCGACCCGCATTCCCGATTCCTGGGCCGACGCCTTCACCATGAAGGACAAACCGGAGGATTTGGGCGTTCGCCTGGACGATCCGCGTCCGATCGAATCCGCTCACCGCTACAGTAGCCGCTGCCGCGTTCCGTTCCACGAGTTGGATACGGTCCAGCACGTCAATCATGCCGTGTACTTGCAGTGGATCGCTCAGGCGCATCTCGATGCTGCTGCGCCGCCGGCCACGCGCCGGAGCGGACC
Organism: uncultured Planctomycetota bacterium; assembly: GCA_963835245.1. GTDB lineage: Bacteria > Planctomycetota > Planctomycetia > Gemmatales > Gemmataceae > JAJPHU01. The sequence goes on along the minus strand of CAWIEZ010000003.1, from coordinate 869,844 downwards.
CTGCAAGACGGCTGGATGGCGCTCCAGACCGGCCATGAGATTCAATACTCCGCCGCCGCGCTCGACAATGAAAACATCGAGATCGTCGAGCTGGCTCTGTGAGACGGCGGAGAACGGCGCGGCATGGACACATGAGATCCACAACGCCGACACGCGGAAACTGCTGGCCCGCGATTACGCGCGGATCGCCTTCGTCAATCCGCGCTACGAACCGATTACGCCGCCGGCACAGATCATCGAGGATATTGCTCGGAGGTCGAGCCTATGAACACAAGTGGGAAGATCGCGCTGGTCACGGGCGCGGATCGGGCATCGGCAGGGCGGCCGCGCTTGCTCTGTTGAGGGAAGGTTATTCGGTGGTACTCGCGGGTCGCCACACGGAAACGCTGGCGCAGACCGCCGCCGAGGCGGGATCGGCGAACACACGAGCGCTGCCGGTTGTCGCCGACGTGAGCGATCCCGCTTCCGTGCAGCATCTTTTTCAGAAAACGAAGGAAACTTTCGGTCGGCTCGATCTGTTGTTCAACAACGCCGGCACGGGTGCGCCGCCGGTTCCGCTGGAGGATTTGACGTTCGAGCAATGGCGGCGCGTCGTCGATGTCAACCTGACGGGGGCGTTTCTCTGCACGCAGGCGGCGTTTCGGCTGATGAAGGAGCAATCGCCGCGCGGCGGACGCATCATCAACAACGGCTCCATCTCCGCCCACGCGCCGCGGCCCAATTCGGCACCGTACACGGCCACCAAGCACGCCATCACCGGACTGACCAAATCAACCGCTCTCGATGGTAGAAAATACGACATCGTTTGCGGACAAATCGACATCGGCAACGCGGCCACGGAGATGACGGCCCGCATGAAACAGGGCGTGCCGCAAGCGAACGGCGAAATCGCCATTGAGCCGACGATGGACGTGGACAACGTGGCGCGCCCGTGGTCTACATGGCCGGACTGCCGCTCGATGCCAACGTCCTCTTTCTGACCGTGATGGCCAGCAAGATGCCGTTTGTCGGGCGCGGTTGAGTTTTCGCAGATATTTTTTGGTCAAACGCTCGTCCGGCGGCACTATAGTGGTGGAGAACATTCGGCGAAGGATAAAATCATGCACTCCTCCACCCTTCAAGGCTTCCTCGCCCATTTGCGCAAATTGACCGATCCGGCTCGCGCCAAGGAACTGAGCGACGCCGACTTGCTGGAACGCTTCCGTATCCGCCGTGAGGAAGCGGCTTTTACGCTGTTGGTACAGCGGCATGGGCCGATGGTCCTCGCCGTCTGCCGCCGCGTCCTCGGCGATGCTCACGAAGCCGAAGATGCGTTTCAGGCCACATTTCTCGTTCTCGTTCGCAACGCCGCCGCCATCCGCAAGCAACAATCGCTGGCCGCTTGGCTACACGGCGTCGCTTCGCGCATCGCTCACAAAGTGCGGATGCAATCGGCTCAGCGGCGAGTACGCGAGCGCGAAATCATCGCGCCGGCCCTACGAGACAATCCTTCCGATGCGCTGGCCGCTGGAGAACTGCGGGCGGTGTTGGATGAGGAGATCGAGCGCTTGCCCGCCAAGTATCGGATGCCGTTGGTCCTTTGTTACCTGGCGGACAAAACGCACGAACAGGCGGCAGTCGAACTAGGATGGCCGAAAAGCTCCGTCACGGCGCGGCTGGCGCGAGCGCGGGAATTATTGCAACGGCGACTGACTCAGCGCGGTTTCACTGTCTCGGCCGGCCTACTTGCCGCGCTATTGACCGAACAAACGGTGAATGCAGCCATATCCGCCGTACTCACGCTCTCCGCCGTCCGCTTGGGTGTTCAGGCTCTGAAGGGAGAAACCCTTGCGGCGACGACCACGGTTGTTCTGGCGGATACGTTCGTCAAAGGGACGGCTCTGACGAAATGGATGGCGGCACTGACGCTGCTGACGGCGCTCGGATTCGCCGCCGCCGTTGGCCATCGCTTGGCAACCCCCAGTGCTCCATCCAGCCCTCAAGAACCGGCACCCAAGGCCCAAGCTGCCGGCGGTTCGCGCAGCACCAAAACCGAGATCCCCAAGCCGCGCGTCGATCTCTTCGGCGACCCGCTCCCGCCCGGAGCGCGGTACCGTCTGGGCACCGTTCACTTTCGGCACGGCGGGAACATCAGCCAGTATGCGTTTTCTCCGGACGGCAAGGTTTTGGCGGCGGGCAGCGACACCTTCAACACGGTTTGTCTCTTTGATGCCGCGACGGGACGGGAAATCCGCCGTCTTGAGAGAACCGGCTCGGAGGGAGTGGCCTTCTCCCCAGACGGCAAGGTTTTGGCGGTCGGGTGCCCTCGCGGGATTCGTCGGTGGGACACCGCGACGTGGAAGGAACTCCCTATCTGGATCGTGAAATCTGCTAAGGGCGGCAAACTATTCTTTTCACCAGACGGCAAGACTCTCGCGAGTATCGGGGAGAATCGGCGAGGCAATCAAACATCTGTCAATACGGTGGTTTTCCTGGATACGTCCACCGGCCGGGAACTGCACCATCTAGACGGACCCAACGACGTTTTCGCCCGATCCATCGCCTTCGCGCCCGACAGTAAAACGTGGGCCTACGCGGATCGCCACGACAAAACCATCCCCCTCTACGATGTTGGCAGCGGCAAGGAGATTCGCCGCTTCGAGGGGCATTCCAAAGCGGCGCAAACGGTGGCGTTTTCACCGGACGGCAAGACGCTGGCCTCGACGAGTCAAGATGGCACGCTCCGCTTCTGGGACACCGCCACGGGCAAGCTCCTACCACAGCAAGGAAAATTCTATGCGGACTACCTCACCTACTTCCCCGACGGCAAGAGTCTCCTGGGCTGTGCGGGTGTACTGAGGCGGTACGACATCGCTGTAGGCAAGCAGGTCCCTACCCCCGAAGATCCCCCCCGCGGGTCAAGCTGGAATGTCGATTACTTCGTCGCCCTCTCGCCGGATGGCAGCCAGCTGGTCGTGGCCCAGAACCAGGCGCTGTATCTGCTGGACGCGGCGACGTTCAAGCCCATTCAGGCGGACACGTCTCCCGCAAAGGACATCTGGGCGGTGGACTTCTCGCCCGACGGTAAGGTCGTGGTTTCGGCCGAGCGTGGAGATGGCTTCGTTCGCCGGTGGGATGCAGCGACGGGCCAGCCCCTCTCCCCCTTCAACGACATCGGCGGTCAAATCTACGCCCTTGCCTATTCTCCGGATGGCAAATCGCTAGCAGTGGGCACAGGCGACGGGCGGGGAGGGGGCAACATCTGGCTGCTTGATGCAGCCACGGGCAAGCAATTACGCACATTTACCATCCCGAAAGACTCACCTGTTTCCCTGATATTTTCCGGCGACGGCCGGACGCTGCTGTCCGGACAGGACAAAGACACCCGCCTCTGGGACGTGGCGACGGGGAAGGTGTTGCAAACCTTCCCCGGAGGCCCGGTCCGTAATGGCCGGACTCTCGCCTTTTCGCTGGACGGCCAACTCATCGCCGGCACCGGCGAGGGACCGGGCGATTCCGCAATCCGTATCTGGGAGGCGGCCACAGGAAAAATAGCCCGCACGTTGCAAACCCCGAACAATGCGATCGTTCACGCTCTGGCGTTCAGCCCCGATGGCAAGATGCTTGCCTCGGGAGGGCGGGACTGGCCCTTCAAGCTACCGGGCTGGCCCATTAGGCTCTGGGACGTGGCTACCGGCAGGCTCCTCTGGCAAGCCAAAGGGCATCAAAGCTGGGTCGGCTTCTTGGCTTTCTCGCCGGATGGAAGAACGCTTGCTTCGGGCGGCATGGAGGGCGATGTACGCCTGTGGGAGGCGGCGACCGGAAAGGAGCGCTGGTGTTTCGAGAAGCACCGCGCTCCCGTACTCAAAGGCGCTTTCACCCGCGATGGCAAGCTGCTGGCGACCGGCGGCTACGATACCACGATCCTGATATGGGACTTGTCCGCTGCGGCCGGCCCACCGCGTCAATCGCCTCTGTCCGCAAAGGAACTAGACGCGCTGTGGGCTGACCTATCCGGCGACGACGCGACGAAGGCGTTCCAGGCGATTCATCGTCTCGCCGCCGCTCCCAGGCAAACGCTGCCGTTTCTGCGTGAACATCTCAAGCCCATTCCTGCGGTGGACCCCAAGCGCTACGGCAATTGGTGGAAGCGTTCGACAGCGCCGATTTTCCGACGCGACAGAAAGCGGCCGAGGAATTGGAAAAACACGCCGATGCCGCCGCTTCGTTTCTGCGGCAGATCCTGGAGAAAGAGAAACCCTCTCTGGAAGTACGTCGGCGATTGCAACAGATCCTCGAAGCGACGGAGAACAAGCCGGAAACTCTGCGGGCCGTTCGTGCCGTGGAAGCGTTGGAATGGATCGCCACGCCGGATGCTATTGGTTTGCTTGACGAACTGGCGAAGGGAGCCGCCGATGCTCGGTTGACGCGCGAAGCCGTCGCGGCCAAGCGGCGTCTACGTCGCTAACAAGCTCATCGGAGCTGCGACCGTGACAGTAGTTTCAAGTATTGTGGAGAGAAGTTAGGGTTCTCCTCCGGGGAGGAGACGGGCTTAAAGACAGCGGAGGTCAACGAGGCGGCCGGTGGAGGCGCTTTGCCACTGTCCGCCAGGCTGGGCGAACTGGCAGTGACAAGCCGTGCCAAGACGTGCCTGCTGTCGCTGTCTGGCACGACTTGGCAGCGGAGCGTTGGGGTGCGTGGCAATGTGGCAAAGTGGCCCAGGGACAAAAGAGCAGCCCAAGGAGCCGCCCTCCGCAACGCATGGAAACTACTGATAAGGGAGCGGTTGCTTCGACCGCTGCTTTAAGGTCGCGGCTCAGATATCAAGCCGGCCGGCCCAGCCACAGCGAACGAAAGTGTGGCACCGTGTCGAACGGTTGCGCCCGTCCCTCGATCGTCTCGCCGAGTTGCTCAATGCGTCCGGCGGCGAGTTGTCCCAGCTTTTTGCGCTGCGCCATCACAAGATAGCCGACGCGCTCTGCATCGAGTTGCATCAGGCGACAGCAAGTCGCATCCACGGCCACCAGATCGCAGCCCATGACGAGAACGCCCATCGCTTTCGGCGTACCGTTGAGGGGGCCGTCGCCTTCCATGCCGATGATGCCATCGACGATGGCCAACTCCGGCAGGCGCGTGGCGGCGATGTCCACAATGCTGTTGTCGATGCCGCGCCAGTGCAGTTCGTTCTTCGGCCAACCGTAGCAGATGCCCGGCAGCGTGCCGAACAGGTTTTTCAGTGACAGCGTCGCCGCCGCCCAATGATGCGTTTTCAGCTTCGGCAGCGATATCACCACGTCCGCCGTCGCCACGGTCTGCGATAGATAGAGGTGTTGCAGTCCGGTTAGTCGGCCGAGGTTGAGGCGTTTAATCGGTTCATCGTGATTGAGATCGATAAAGGGGGTTTTGTAGTGGCGCAGCACGTCGCCCAGACCGCTGGCCGAGACGAGGTACTCGACATTGCGCCAGTGTCCCGGCCCTTCGGCGACGAGGACTTCCGCCGCGCCTTCGCGCCGACACAATTCGATGACGGCGGCGACGACGTGCGGATGAGTGTTGATGACCTTATCGCGGTGATATTCGACGAGGTTCGGCTTGAGAACGACGCGCTTGCCGGCGAGCGGGACGCGCGTGCGGAAATGCTCGTACTGACGGCGAATCACGTCGGCGAGGTCGGCGTTGTAATCCGCGACCGGGGCGATGTGGACGGCGGATTGCGGATCGGGTTGTCGCAGGTGGGTCAGGACGTGGACGGCCAATCCCTGAAACTTGGCCTTGATAAGCTGTCCGACATACCCTACCCGGCAGCTAACGCTGCCGGTTCGCCCTGACCACGGCGAACCGGCAGCGTTAGCTGCCGGGTACAAGTCGCCTGCGTTCCCCTTCGGGTCGCGGCGCGGCAGCCGGAAGGGATTGCTGTGTTCAATACCGAGAGCGAGAGCGGTCAGCGCCTCCCGCAGCGGCGCAGGCCGCAGCCACGGCGTTGCCGCGCGGGCGGCATGGGCGGCGCGGATGCGCTCCGCCAGCGCGGCCGTCGTCTCGCGCACACCGGGATAATCCGCGTACAAGTCCAGCGCCAACCGCGCCCAGCAAAGATGTTCCAAGTCATCATCGGTGGCGGATTGACGGAGATACTCCACGCTGGCCGCGATGCACGGATCGTCGGATCGGCCTTGCAGCGCGAGCAGCATCAGCGCTGTCGGGCCGGGGATGGCTTCGAGGGAAATGCCGAAAATGCGGCGATTTCCGTAATTGACGCCGCCCTTTTCCAGAGCGCGATCGCGCAGCAGTTTCAAACCCTCAAGGGCGCGCGGATGGTGTTCCTGTCCGATGCGCCGCAGTGCCAGACATGCCCACGCGGTCGGCTCGACCCAAGAGAAATTGCCTTCGGCCCACGGCCAACCGATCAGCCGCGCATCGATGTCGCTGGTATCCTCGTCCTTACAATCGATCTGCCGTCCCTTGCACGCCAGCAAGACGGCCGCCGTCTGTTGCAGGGAATCCGCCTCGTCGCCGAGCGCCGCCTGCGTGAAGAGAACGAGCGCCGTCGGCCAAATCGCTTCCGGCCGACCGCGTCCCAGGCGATAGGTTCCATCGCCGGCAGCGCATTGACGCAGCCAGATTCGAGCGGATTCGATGGCATCGGCGAAACGCCGCGGCTCGCGCGCCAGCGCCAGCAGAGCTAGACAAGTCGGCTCCAGATGGGCCGGCTGCTCGGCCGCGTAGCTCCAACCGCCGCCCGGACACGCCAGCGACGCCAGCTGATCCAACGCATCTTTCACGTTGCGACTCCACCGAATCAATGGGGACAGTATCCGGTGAAAGTCTAGTACACAAAAGCCGCACAAGAAAAAGGGTCGGAAATGCCATCATTCCTTCTTCGCCGGCAACTTCCACTCTTCATCGAAGAAGCCCGCCGCCGCCACTTTGCCCGGCAGCCGCGACGACGGCGGCGTATTCACGTCGATCACCGCGAAATCCGGCAGCTTCGGCACCTGACGCGCATTATTGAGATAATCGTACTCGCGGAAAGTGAATCCGCTATTCAGCACGACGTAACGCTTCGGATTGAGCGGATTGGGATAAATCAGCAGCGGTACGTGATGGTCCGCGGAAAACGTCTCCTTGCCGAGCTTCACCTGCCGGCGATCCCAGGGCAGCGGCAGTTTGTCGGCGATTTTCGCCAAGATTTTATTGCTGCTCGGATCGCCCCAGAGAACGAGATTGTGTTCGGCGATGTCGGCGCTGGTGACGGCGGTATCGTCCTTGACGCGCGCTTCGCCGCGGAACTGCTTACGCCAATGATCGATGGCGTGTTTCATCTCGGTCGAAGCCCAGGCGCCGACTTTGTCATTGAACGGCGTGCCAGTCGGCCGGACCATCAAAAAGCTGTCCATGAAGGCGTCATCGATCGGGCCTTGCAAGCCGGGCCGCTTACGCAACGTGCCGTCGTCGGCCTTCGCGACCACCTGCCAAACGTCGTCTTTCTTGCGGAAATGCACCGTCCACGAGCGATCCGACAGCACCGGAGGCACGCCCTTGATTTCCTGATCGTCGTCATCGATGGCGACCTTCGGTTTCTCTATTGCCTCCAGCGGACACGATCCCGGCTCAAACGACAACGTCAGGGCCGAGACGTTCCTCGTTTTAATTACCACGCCCTCCTCCTCTATATCGGCGTCCGCGTCGGCCCGCGACCAATGCTTCTCCATTCCATCGATCCGCAGCCAACGCATCTGAGGGTAGCGCAGCGTCCAGGTGGTGAACCGCACACGAGTCGGCACCGTGTCGCGGCCGTGCTTGACGATGCTGTCGATGCGGCGGTTCAGTTCATCCTTGGTCTTGCGTTCGTAGGAATGGCCCGTTTTCGGACCGATTAAATGGACGAGTTTTAGGCCTTCCTTTTTCATGGCGGCGGCCATCATGTCGGCGGCCTGTTTTTGCCGGTCGTTCTCGCCGCTGTAGGCGATGACGGGACAGTTATAGAGATTGGCGGCGTAGTCGGTGCAGTCGTACCAATGCCAGAGTTTCTGTTCGTACCAGGGCGGCTGAACTTTCTCATTTTGAAATACCTTGAGAAAATCGGCGGTTTCGCTGAAACCGGCGCCGGGAGCGGCCGCCGCCCACAGATCGGCGTAATGCACCGCGAACTGCCAGCACGCCGCTCCGCCCATCGAGAAACCGCGCATGACGATGCGGTTCTCATCAATGGAATAGTGCTTGCGGACGTGGGCGAGGGCTTCCAAGCAATCGATCTCACCGGCGAACTTGTTGGCGTTGCAGTAACGGCCATAGAGGTGCAGCACGAAAGCGTTTTTCGGCGTAAATTCGCCCGGCGACGATTGCCGGCCATTGAGAAACGATAGTTCCGTCAGTTTCTCGCCGCGGCCGTGGCACCAGATGTCCAAGCGATGCTCATAAGGGCTGTTGGCCTGATATGAGGAGGGCACCACTAAACCGTAAGGCTGCACCGAGCCGTCGATCTTCGATTGGTAGCCGCGCACCATCAGGCCGGTCGCCGTCGTCCACGGCGTCTTGCCGTCGCGCAACTGCTTGGCGCGCTCCGTGCCCTGCGAAAGCAGCTTGTGAGCGATAGCCGCTTCTTTTTTGTTATAAAACTCGTTGTAGGTCAGAGCGTAGCGGACGGCGTTGTGGAAAATTTGCACGTCCGGCAGCAGTTCGAGCAGGGCGGCCTTGCCTTTGAGATCCTGATGCAGACGGTTGATTTCTTGGCCTAGCGAATCGACGCCGGCTTGCAGCTGGGCACGGTCGGCGTCATCGATTTGGATACCCGGCGGCGGCACCGGCCGCACCTTGTCGGGCAGATTGTCGCCGGGTCCATCGGCGTGGAGCAGGGCGGCGATTACGAGGACGGATAGAAGCAGCAAACAGTGTTTCGCCACGGCATCTCCTTGCTGAGTCCCTGTTCGAGGCGGAGTCAAGGGTGCTGTTGTTGTTAGAAGATGGCGATGGCCGCGTCAACGGCGGCGGAAAGCGCAATCCGTATTGAGCTTTCTTTCGTCTTATAATCGGGATGTTTCGCAAACTCATTTTCGCGCTGGAGCAAACTATGTTCTCTCGCTTTCCCATGCGTCGTGTCCCGCTGTTGGCGGCGTTGGCCGTCGTGGCGGGGTTCACTCTTCCCGCTGCGGCGGCGGACGAGAAACCTGACGCCAAAAAACGCAAACCGAAAATCGAAGTCGTTTTTTGCCTGGACACCACCGGCAGCATGGGCGGTCTTATCCAGGGTGCAAAAGACAAAATCTGGTCGATCAGCAATCAGATCGCCGGCGGCAAACCGGCGCCGGAGTTGAAGATCGGCCTGGTAGCCTACCGCGATCGCGGCGATGCCTACGTCACCAAAATCACCGAGTTGACCGACGATCTCGACGCCATTCACGGCAAGCTGCGCAAGTTTCAGGCGCAAGGCGGCGGCGACGGCCCGGAGAGCGTCAATCAAGCCCTCGACGACGCCGTCAACAAGATCAAATGGAGCAAAGACAAGGAGACGCTGCGCATCATCTTTTTGGTCGGCGACGCGCCGCCGCACATGGACTACGGCGACGACTCGAAATATCCCGCCACCTGCAAGAAGGCTTGCGAGAAGGGCATCCTCATCAACACCATCCAATGCGGCGGCGACAAGGACTGTCAAAAACACTGGAAAGAGATATGCAAACTCGCCGAAGGTTCTTATGCCCAGATCGAGCAAAGCGGCGGTGTCGTGGCCGTGGCCACGCCCTTCGATAAAGAACTGGCCGACCTCAACCGCGAACTGGCCCGAACAACGCTAGTATATGGCGGACGGGCGATGAAGGCGGAAAACACGAAGAAGTTACGAGAAGCCGAAGCCTTGTCGGCGTCCGCCGCCGCCGACCGCGCCGCCTTTGCGCCAATAATTGCACGGTCGCCGCCTTCGATCTCCTCGACGCCATCAACGCTGGCAAGGTCAAGCTCGCCGATGTCAAGACCGACGAACTGCCCGAACCGATGCGGAAGATGAATGCCAAAGAGCGTCAAGAATATCTCGACAAACTGGGGAAACGCCGCGCCGAACTGAACAAGAAAGTCCTGGAACTGGACAAGAAACGCGGCGAGTGCATCAAGGAAGAGTTGGCCAAGAGAGCGAAAAAAGAAGGCAAGGACGCCAAAGACGGCTTCGACAATCAGGTACTCGAAAGCCTGCGCAGGCAGGCTAAAAAGCACCATATCGATTATTGAGAGAGGCGGATTGTCTTCCCCGTTTAGCCGCGACCCGAAGGGGAGCGCGCGTGTAACGCGCTCCCCTTCGGGTCGCGGCTAAACGAAATTACTGCCGTGGAACAGTTTCCTCGGCGTTGAGTTCGAGACCTTCCGTGGAAATACCCTGGTCGCGCAGCTGCGATTTGACGACTGTGTCGAAACATTTCGGACAGATGCCGTGGCTGAATTGAGCATCAGAGTGTTCGCCGATGTACTCCTCGACGCGCTGCCAGTAATTGTCGTCGTTGCGGATGCACTTGCAATAGCAGCAAATGGGCAATAAACCTTGTAGCTGCTTGACGCGTCGCAGCGCTTCCTCCAATTCGGCGACGCGCTCGGCTAGTCTCTGCTGCAAAGCAACCATGCGCAGTCCGACGTTGACGCGCGCTTGCAACTCATCGCGGTCGAACGGTTTGGTGATGTAGTCGTCGGCGCCGCTGTCGAGTCCGGCGACGATGTCTTTCTTCTCGCCGCGCGCCGTCAGGAGGATGACGTAGGTGGAGCGCTTGACGGCACTCTCGCGCAGACGACGGCAGATGGTCAGGCCGTCCAAGTGCGGCATCATCCAATCGAGAATGGCCAGCTGCGGCGCGTCATCGCGGTTGAGGGCATCGAAAGCGGCCTGGCCATCGGTGGTCACCACAACGCGATGGCCCCAACGCTGCAAGGTCACTTCCAGCGTGCGACGCGAGATCGGATCGTCTTCAGCGATGAGAATGTCCATGTATGCCGGAATTGCGGTTTTTGCTATCGGAGCCGCGACCGTAAGGGAGCGGGGAGTGCCCCCGCTCCCTTACGGTCGTGGCTCTGTTTTATCCACTCTCTCAAAGATAGCATACGCCGCATGGACAAGTCATTTCTGTATCCGCCAGGTCATTTTCCGCAACACGTTGTCGCCCGTCCCGAAGTACACATTGGCGAACATCCGCGAATAGCGCTCCGGGTCCGTAAGAATCACGTGAAGATGTCCGGTCCCCGCCATTCCGTGAACGAGCGTAAACTCGCCTTCTTGTTTGTCCACCGTTGTAGACTGAAGATCGAGGATCGTCGCTACGCCGCTCCCCTCTGTCGCCGTTCTGAAGAAGTAGAGCTTGCCGCGTTGGCCGGGTGGCAGCACGTATTTGCCGCGCACCAGGTATTGTCCGCCGACCTCAATCCGCGGACGTGTGCCCCATACTTCCAGGATGTCGAGGCGGCCGCCTTCATGGAATTCCGTGGCGCCGAGTTCGATGGGGACGCGGAACTTGAAATGGTCGGCAAGAGCATGGGCGGCACTGGCCAGGCGGCGCTGGCGGCCTTCCTCCCCCGCCTTGAGGTTCTTGCGAAAATCGATAAGAGCTTTGATCGCCGCTTCACGGTCGTTTGCCTGGTCCGACTTGCCCAACTGCTCCAGCGCCTTGATCGCCGCCGCGCGCACGTCTTCCTCTTTCTTCTGCTCGATACGCGGACCATCCTCCAGTTGCCCGGCGGCCTGCGTCTTGTAAAGCAATCCGCCCGTTGTTGAAACCGTTAGCGCCAACAGTACCCCCGTGGCGATCTTGAGTTTGGTTAGCAACATCGTTTTCACCATTCCTTCCGTCAGCGCGGCGACGGAGGCCGAGATCGCGCTCGTCCTCGCCGCTTGTCCCGCCGCAACCGAAGTTACGGCCTTGATTGTGGAAGTCATCAGCGAAGTCGGCCGGCACGCCGACGCCGCGTTCTGTACGAACACCGCCGCCAATGTCCCACCGGATACGGTCAGACCGTGCCGTGCCAGCCGCTTCGCCAACAGCGCTCTGCCGCGTGTCAGTTGTGATGCAAGAGTTCCCGGCGGTACACCGAGATGGCGAGCCGCTTCCATGCGCGTCTTGCCCTCCAGATCGCACAGGACAATGGCAACCCGGTACTTGTCGGGCAATCGACTCAACTCTTGATCGAGAACTGGTTGCAGGTCGCGCCAAAGGTCTTGTTGCTCCACCACCGTTTCGGGCATCGCCGCCGACTGCTTTTCTCTTGTTCGCCGCTTCGCCATCATCGTCCGCGCCTTGAGCGCCGTCCGGTGAGCCACACCGTACAGCCAGTTGCCGACCATCTCTCTCGGCACAATCGCCGTTGCCCTACGGAGGAGGACGAGAAAGGTCGCTTGAAAGGCGTCCTCGGCATCATGGTGATTGTGGAGGATACGGCGGCAGACACCCCAGACCATCGGGCCATGCCGCCGTATCAGCGCGGCGATGGCGGCTTCGTCCCGCTGCTCGATGAAAGCGCCCAATAGCTGGCCATCGGTCAGCCCCGCTCCGTCCTGCCCAAGCACGATCTTGCCAAGATGCCGAACGACCTCATTCATTCGCATCGCCATCGTGTCCCTCCTCGGCGCGTACCGCCGCGCCCTCTATATTTACATTACCCGCAAGAGGACGATTGGATGCACGAGTTTCCCGTCCGAACCAACCCCTATAGAATGGCCGCACGGACCAAGAAGCCGCGCTCCCCGTTTTATTCACTGCCCCCTTCATGGGGGACTTTTGTGGACGGAAGCACCATGAACATGCATCGCAGCAATCGCATTTCGTTCCTTCTCGTTTTGACAACTCTTGCCGCCTTGCTCAGCGCCGCGGCGACGCACGGCGACGAAGCTAAAAGCGATCCTTCGCCGTTCAAGCGTCTGAAGTTTCGCTCTATCGGCCCAGCAGCGGGAGGCCGTGTCTGTCGGGTCGCCGGTGTGCCGGGCGATCCGCTGACTTGCTACGCCGCCACCGCTGCCAGCGGATTGTGGAAATCCAGCGATGGCGGCATTCACTGGAAGCCGATTGCCGACGATCAACCTACTTCGACCTTCGGTTCGCTGGCCGTCGCGCCGTCCGATGCCAACGTGATTTACGCCGGCTCCGGCGAGGCCAACATTCGCGGCAACATCGAAGTCGGCAACGGCATCTACAAATCCATCGACGCCGGCAAAACGTGGAAGCATATCTGGAAACAGGAAGGACAAATCGGCACGCTGATCGTGCATTCGGCCAATGCCGACATCGCTTTCGCGGCGGTACTCGGCCATGCTTTCGGTCCCAATCCGGAGCGCGGCGTTTATCGCACCCTCGACGGCGGCAAGAACTGGCAGCGCGTCCTCTTCAAGGACGCCGACACCGGCGCTGCGGATGTCTGTTTCGATCCGTCCAATCCGAAGATCCTCTTCGCCGGCTTGTGGCAAGCGCGGCGGCGACCGTGGGAATTGATTAGCGGCGGAGCCGGGCAGTGGTCTGTACGTCTCGCGCGACGGCGGCGATAGCTGGACGCAACTCATTCCGCCCCCCAAGAAGGGAGAGGAGGAGGGTGAGGAGGCCGACGATTCGCCCGATTTAGGCAAGAACGCCCCGAAGGGCAAGAAATACGCCAAGGGATTGCCTCAAGGCATCTGGGGCAAAATCGGCGTCGGCGTCGCTCCCTCCGATGGCCGGCGCGTCTACGCGCTCATCGAGGCGGACAAGGGTGGCCTATTCCGCAGCGACGACGGCGGCGATACCTGGCAACTCGTCAACGATTGGCGCGCCATCCGCCAGCGCGCTTTCTACTACACCACGCTCACTATCGATCCGCGCAACCCCGACATCGTGTGGTGTCCACAGGTGCCGTTGCTTAAGAGCATCGACGGCGGCAAAACTTTCCAGCGCGTCAAAGGGCCGCACCACGGCGATCATCACGACATTTGGATCGATCCCAAAGATCCGCGCCGCATCCTCAACGGCAACGATGGCGGCGTGGACATCTCGACCAACGGCGGCGAAACCTGGTTCGCCCCGCCGCTGCCGTGGGGGCAGTTCTATCACATCAGCGTCGATAATCGTCTGCCCTATCACGTCGCCGGCACCATGCAGGACATCGGCACCGGCTCGGGGCCGAGTAACAGTTTGTCGAAGTCCGGCATCGCGCCCAGCGATTGGCATCCTGTCGGCGGCGGCGAAACCGGCTTCACCGCTTCCGATCCGACCAATCCCGACATCGTTTATGCCGGCGAGTACGGCGGCTACATCTCGCGCTACGATCACCGCACGCGCCAGGCACGCGGCATCGGCATCTATCCGTTCAATCCTTCCGGCCACGATCCGGCGAACCTGAAATATCGCTTCCAATGGACGGCCCCCATTTTGATTTCGCCGCACGATCACCGCATCCTCTATCACGCCGCCAACGTCCTCTTCCAAACCAGCGACGCTGGCCGGCATTGGACGCCGATCAGCGCCGATCTGACGCGCAACGACAAGAGCAAGCAGAAATGGTCCGGCGGTCCCGATCACCGGCGACAACACCGGCGTCGAAGTGTACGGCACCATTTACGCCCTCGCCGAGTCGCCGAAACAGCGCGGCGTTCTCTGGGCCGGCAGCGACGATGGTTTGGTTCACGTTTCGCGCGATGGCGGCAAAAGTTGGGACAATGTGACGCGCCAACATCAAGGGCTTGCCGGAGTGGGGCACGGTGCGTTGCATCGAGGCGTCGCCGTTCGACGCCGGCACCGCATACGTCGTCGTCGATGCCCACAAGCTCGACGACCGCCGGCCTTATCTTTTCAAGACCACGGATTTCGGCCAGACGTGGCGGAGCCTTGTCGTTGAAGGCACGAAGATTATCGATAGCGGCCGTGGTCCAGAGAAGTTCACCCGATAACGGCATCCACGCGGAAGGATATTTGCATGTCTTGCGCGAAGATCCGCAGCGCAAGGGGCTGCTTTATCTTGGCGGCGAACGCGGCGTGCTGATTTCGTGGGACGGCGGCGGCAATCTGGACACCGCTGCGGCTCAATCTGCCAACCGTCGCCGTCACCGATCTCGTCGTCAAGCACAACGATCTCGTCGTCGGGACCAATGGCCGCTCCATCTGGATTCTCGACGATCTAACACCGTTGCGTCTTGTAGGTCAGGCTTTCCAGCCTGACCGTTCGCAAGGTCAGGCTGGAAAGCCTGACCGTTCGCAAGGTCAGGCTGGAAAGCCTGACCTACAGGATGTGTTTCTGTTTCCGCCTCAGCCGGCGGTGCGCTATCGCTATCACACGCCGCTGGGCGAGAAGAAACCGCTCGGCGCGGGGCAAAATCCGCCGCCGGGAGCGATCCTGCACTACTATCTCAAGAGCAAACCCAAAGGCGACATCACGCTGGAAATCCTCGACGACAAAGACAAGCGCGTGACGCTGCTGACGAGCAAGAAAGAACCGGAAGATAAACCCGATCCCAGCGATTATTCCTCCGAAAAGTATAAAAAGCCGGTTCTGCCCGTCGAAGCGGGATTGCATCGTCTCGTCTGGGATCTGAGTTATGAGGGCGCCGAGGTCATCAAGGGCGCCAAGGTCGATAGCGGTGAATCGAAGATGGGACCGCTGGTCAATCCCGGCACTTATACCCTGAAATTAATGGCCGAGGGACAAACGCGCACGGCGAAGCTGGAGGTTTTGCCCGATCCGCGGACGATTTCGCCCGGCGTATGGGCGCGAACGGCCGCCAAGCTGGCGGGGTCGGATCAACCGCTCACTCCCGAAGCGATTTTGCGGCGCGTTGAGGCGTCCGTGCAGTCCGTGGATTTGAAAGAACAGATCGAGCTGGCCCTGAAAGTCCGCGATGCCCTCACTAGCCTGGCGCGGACGGTCAATCAGATTCGCATGGTCAAGGGACAGCTAACGGCCCGCAACGACTTGCTCAAGGACGACGCCCGCGCGAAGTCGCTGGTGCGGGCATCGCGGGACATGCTGGCTCGGCTCGATGCGCTGGAAGAGAAACTGCACAATCGAAAGGCGAAAATCCCTTATGATATCCTCGCACAGAAAGGCGGAGCGCGGCTGTATTCGCAGTTGGTATGGCTGTTTGAGATGATGAAGGACAGCGACGGCGCGCCGACGCAGGGCATTCGGGAGATGCTCGAGGAGCAAAGCGAGTTGCTGCGGAAATATCAGGACGAATGGCGGGGGTTGGCGGCGAAGGAGTTGACGGCACTCAACGAGCAGGCGAAAAAGCTCGACGTGCCGGCGATTTTGATTCCCGCCTCCACGATTAATCGTCGCTAGGGTTTTCGTAAAACAAAGGAAATCCTCTCCTCTGGCCGAGGTGCTTGACCGTGATGCGCCGAGCTTTCTCTCTGCTGGAATTGGTGGTGGTACTTGGCATTCTCGCTGTCCTGGCAGCGTTGTTTTTCCCGGCGGTGCAAATGGTTCGTTCTTCCGCTCTGCGTATGTCGTGCGCCAGTAATTTGCGGCAAATTGGCCTCGCGGCCGTGATGTATGAGGATTCGCAAGGTGTTCTCCCTTACGCCCGGCTGTGTCCCGCTCCGTGGCGCGATGGCAAAGATCCCTATTGCCGCACCTTGCCTTCGCCAGACATCTGGACGGGACCGAGTGAGATCTGGTGGGCGCCTTACGACAATCGGCCCGGTACCGATCCAACGCACGCACTACCCGGTTACGTCCCTCAGGGCATCCTGCTACCGTTCATCGAGAACAATCCGCGTATTTTCCAGTGTCCAGCAGGCATTGACACAACTCCCGACAGCCCGACGTTTGGCCGATCGTTCCAGATCAGCTACGCGACCAATCCGGCCAGCGGCGGCCACCGTCGCGTTGAGGGCAAGCGTTTCACGGCATGGGATCATATGGATCTTCCGGCCTGCGCATCGGCCCAGGTTCACTGGACGGCGTGGTCGGCCGACCCCGCGACGATCACAGCACGGCACTCGCCGCCCCGTCATGCCGGCGTCTACAACGTCTTGCACGGTGACGACCACGTTTCCGCTCGTCGCCCCCAATGAAGCGACAGTCGCCGTTCATTCTTTGTGTACAATAGACAGAAGGTTCTTTTCCCTTTTCCGCGCGCTCCGGCAGGGAATGACAATGCGAATTGTCATGGATTACGGACTCGATCGGGCGGAGTTCGAGTTCGCCGACGATAAATTGATCGCGTGTCCACAACCGCCGCCAGCATTGACGGACCCAGCCGCCGCCGTCCGCGCCGCGCTGGAGATGCCGCACGGTTTCCCCGCCTGCGCCGCGCTCTCACGCCCGATGACCATATCGCCATCGTCGTCGATGAAGAATTGCCGCGTCTGGCCGAATTGCTGGTGCCGTTGCTCGAACACGTCCACAGCGCCGGCGTCGCGCCGGAGTCGATGACGTTGCTATGCCCTCCATCGTCCTCGCGGCAAGCGTGGATCGAGGATCTGCCCGATGCCTTCCAAGACGTGCATGTCGAAGTTTCCGACCCCGACGACCGCCGCCGTATGGCCTATCTGGCGGCGACGCACAAAGGCAAGCGGCTTTATCTGAATCGCACGCTGGTCGAAGCGGATCAGGTCGTCGTGTTATCGGGGCGGCGCTACGATCCGCTGCTCGGCTACAGTGGCGCGGAGGGTTCGCTGTATCCGGCGCTGAGCGACAGGGAGACGCGCACGGAGATGAGTCAGCGAATCAACCTGGGATTGCCGGAGGCGACGCCGGGGCCGGCGCGGTGCGCGGCGACGGAGACGGCCTGGCTGCTGGGTGCTCCGTTTTTCGTGCAGGCAATCGATTCCATTGGCGATGGCGTGGCGCATGTGGTTGCCGGCACGACGGAGGCCAGCCAAGAGAGTCAGCGCTTGCTCGATGCCAGTTGGCGGCACATCATACCGCGTCCAGCCGATCTCGTCATCGCCGCCCTGAGCGGCGATCCTGCGCGGCACACTTTCGCCGCCTTGGCCGCTGCCCTGGCCTGCGCCGCTCGCGTCGTGCAACCGGGAGGACGCATCGTACTGCTCAGCAAAGCGAGTTCGTCGCTCGGACCCGAAACCGATTTGCTCCGCGGCGCCAACGATCCGCAAGAAATCCTTCAGCAGTTGCGCGGCAAGCAGACGGTCGAACTGGCGCCCGTCCTCCAATGGGCCGGCGCAGCCAGTCAGGCGCGCATCAATTTGCTAAGTGGTTTGCCGGACGATACCGTTGAGGAACTGTTCGCCACCCCATTGCATGAGGCGCGCGAGGTCCAGCGCTTGCTCGACGCGGCCGACTCCTGCTTGTTCCTGCCCGATGCGCACAAGATGTTGGCCGTTGTCGAGTAACTCCCTTGCTTGCGCTGCGGGCTGGCAAACACCCTTCACTTCGCTTCCGTGACTCGCCACTTCAGCACGCCGCCGGAAAAGCCGGATTTCAACTTCACTTCCAAACGCAATTCGCGCGTTGTCACCGGCTCGAACGACACCTTGTTGAACTGATCCAGCGCGGTCCCATAGCGTTCGCCCTTGAGCAATTTGACCGGCTTCCACTCATCGCCGTCCTGCCACAACAGCCGCCATTCCGCCGGCACACGACAAGATCCAATGCCGGTATCGTCGAACCAGTATACTGACGACGCCGACAGCGTGAGCGGCTTCGATGTGCGATAGGACAGCCATTCGACGCTGCCCCGATGGTCCCACCACGTCATCCGCCGAATGTCGTGATCCTTCGACGATTTCGGTTCGCCGCCGTCGTTGAGCGTTTGCAGCGTGTCGGCCGGATAGAGATGCGACGCACGGATGCGGACGCCTCTAACGACGACGCCATCCTCGCCCGGCAGTTCGGCGCGCTCCAGCTCCTCGGCGAGCCAGACGATCATTTGTCCCGGCTTACGGTTGTCCCAGGCGAAGTACGGCACCGCCCGAAAAGCGACCGGCTTCATCTCCAATTTGTCGTCCTTACGGGACACCGCCAGTGCTTCTCCGTGGACGACCGCGACGCCGCCCAGAAGTTTCTTGTCGAACGCCGCCGACAGCTTCGCCTCCTTCGGCAAGCACAAGTTGCGCACGCTGCCGCCGTTATCGACGCCTTCCAGACAATAGACGATTGGCCCGCGTTGCAGCGCCACGCGGCCCACGTCCGCCTTGACGTGTGGATCGGCGTAGACGCGCTCGACCGGCATCGGCAGCGACAAGCGAATGACATCGCCCTTTTTCCACGTCCGCCGGAGACGGACGTAGCTGCGCTCCACCGCCGCGGCGGTCCTTTCGCCGTTGACGGTCAGACTCGGCTCGACGCGGCACCAGCCGGGAATACGCAAATTCACGTCGAAAGCGAAACTTTTCTCCGTCTCGACGGTGATTTCCACATCGCCCTGCCAAGGATATTTCGTCTTCTCGATGAGGCGCACCTTGCCGTCCTTCAGCGGAAGGGTAGCGTCATTGCCCACGTACAGCACGCTCCAAAGGGCATTGTCCTTGTGCGCCCAGACGCGCTCGCCCATGCCGGGAATGTAGCGGACGATATTGGTCGGGCAACACGAGCAATCGAACCACGGCACACGATGATGCCGGCCGGTGCTGGCCAGCGGATTGACGTAGAAAAAGCGCTCGCCGTCGAGCGACACGCCGGACAACAGACCGTTGTAAACTTCGCGCTCCAGCACATCGGCGTATTTGCCGTCGCCGCTGAGCAGAAACATGCGATGGTTCCACAGCGCCATGCCGATGGCCGCGCACGTCTCGCAATAAGCGGAATCGTTGGGCAGATCGTAGGGCACGGTGAACCCCTCATTGCGGGCCGATGGTCCGATGCCGCCGGTGACGTACATCTTGCGGGCGACGACATCGTGCCAAATTTTCGTGATGGCGCTGAACAATTCCTTGTCGCCGCTGAGAGCCGCCACGTCGGCCATGCCGCAGTAGAGATACATCGCTCGCACCGCATGACCGCAGACCTCATTCTGTTCGCGGATCGGCTTGTGATCCTGAGCGTATTCGCCGAACAGCTTCCGCTCGTCCTTCTTGCCACGCACGTCGAGAAAGAACTGAGCTAATTTCAGAAAGCGTTCCTGCTTCGTCTCTCGGTACAGCTTGACCAGCGCCAACTCGATCTCCTCGTGGCCGGACGTGTCCACCTTCTTGCCGCGGCCGAAGGTGCGATCGATGTGATCGGCCAACTTGATCGCCACGTCGAGCAATTTGCGTTTGCCCGTCGCCTGCCGATAAGCGACCGCTGCCTCGATGAGATGGCCGGCACAATACAGTTCGTGGCCGGAGCGAATGTTCTTCCAGCGCTCTTTCGGTTTGACCAATGTGTAATAGGTGTTCAAATAGCCGTCCGGCTGCTGGGCGGCGGCGATCTTGTCGATGATGGCGTCGGTGCGTTTCTCCAACTCGGCGTCGCGCTGGCTGCTCAAGGTGTAAGCGATGCCTTCAATCGCCTTGTAGACATCGGAGTCGTCGAACAGCAGTCCCTTGTGTTTGCCCTCTTCGAGCTTGCCGGCGATGGCGAAATTGCGAATGCGTCCGGTGATTTCGCACTGATGCAGGTTAGCCTCAATCGTCGCCGTGCGGTTGATGTGGATGCGTTGGCTCCAGAAATCATCGGCGATCTTGACGTCCGGGAAAGGCACGGCTATCAGCCAGACGAAAGGTAAAAGCTGCATGGTTCATCCCCTGGTGTCCATCGTAGGTCAGGCTTTCTAGCCTGACGGTCATCGTAGGTCAGGCTTTCTAGCCTGATGGTCATCGTAGGTCAGGCTTTCTAGCCTGACGGTCATCGTAGGTCAGGCTTTCCAGCCTGACGGTCAGGCGTCAGGCTGGAAAGCCTGACCTACGGGTTATGTCAGCGTGTCAATAATCCGGCGTCGAGAACGAACTGCGAGCCGGTGATGAAGCGTGCCTTGTCGGAGGCGAGGTAGACGACGGCGGCGGCCACGTCTTCCGGCTCGATCCACGGCACCGCCAGCAGATTGCCCGCCGAGCGCTCGGCGATCTGCTGCGGCGTCGCACCCTCCAGCGCGGCCAAGCCGTCGTTCATCGGCGTGTTCACCCCCGTCGGATGGAGACGACACTACACGGATGTTATAGGGCGCCAACTCCAGCGCCCACGATTTCGTCAAGCCGACCAGTCCCCATTTGGACGCGGCATAATGGCTCAACCGCGCCATGCCGCGCAGCCCGGCGATCGACGAATTGTTAAGAATGACGCCGGATTTACGAGCGATCATGTGTGGAATCACCCGCCGCGCCACGAGCCACGCTCCTTTGAGATTGATGTCGAGCATGGCGTCCCAGGCTTCTTCCGTCAATTCGTGAGCCAAGCCGTAAGCGCAGATGCCGGCGTTGTTGAAGAGAATATCGATGCGTCCCAGCCGCGCCGCCGTCTCGCTGACGGCCGCTGACACCGCCTTGTCATCGCGGACATCGGCGGTGAACGTCAGGCACTCGACGCCGAGCCAGCGGCACTCCTCAGCTAATGTGTCCAATGCTTGCGGCGAACCGAGAGCGTAGCCGGGATAGCTGAGGGTACGGGCCACGTCCAGGGCGACGACGTGGACGCCTTCCCGCGCCAATGCCAGGGCCGAGGCTCGGCCTTGGCCGTGCGCCGCGCCGGTGATGAGGGCGACTCGTCCTGCCAGTTCGTTGGCCATGCTCTGCCTGCCCTCAAGGTTTGCGAAACGGTTGCAAATAATCGTCGAGATCGACGCGCAAAGCGTTGTTGAAAATGTTGGTGGCGATCATCATTCCACCGAACGCCGTCAGCGCCACAATCTGCGGCGGTTGCAGAAAGTGCGCCAGCCGTCCATACAACTCGTCGGAAACGCCGTTGGCGTCGCGCGCCAGCTGCCGGCCGAAGTCCACCACCGCTTGCTCGCGCTCGTCCAGCGTCAGCTTGTCCGGCTCCTCGCCGGATTCGAGGAGGATGCGGCGAAAGAACGTCGAGCAAATCAGACAATCCGTCTGTGTTGAAACGGCGTGAGCGAACAGCGTGGTCAGCCGTTCGCCGAGAAACGGCCGCACTGCGTCGCGCAGCGGATACCACTGCATGAGCGCATGCAGGGCCGGCGGCGAATGGGCCAGGGTGCGTTTCATGTTGGTGACGCGCCCGCCGGCGGCAAGCTGGCGATCCAATTCGGCACGCGCGGCGGGTTCGGCTTGTTCGTGTTCCAGCGGACGGATGCGCGCCATGCGGTATGCTCCTTTCCCGGAGGTTGCTTGTTCCCATGATTCCAGATGGGATAGCAAAGTCAATCGCCCAGGCCAGGAAGTTGCATTCCCGTAACTGCGTACAGAGGCACTTATCGAGCCGCGAGCATCAGCGAGCGGTGCTGCGAAGGGGGGATTTTTTGATGAAAGTTGCTTGAGAGGTGGAATAAGGCCGGGTAGACTAACCTGCGCGACACGCGATCATAACTTCTTCGGCGAGTTGAGCAATGTTGTGGTCGGACCAGTGGAGACAACGCGGGCGGCGGTTCGAGCGGTTGCCGCTCTGGATCCACGTCACGGTCTTTCCTCTCGTTGCTCCCGCCGTGTTTGCGATGGCGGCGGTCTGCCTCTGCCCTCGCACGGCTGCTGCCTCCGGGTTCGTGTTCACGGTTGCTTACGGGCTGCTGCTCTGGAACGGACTCATCGGCTGGGCAGAGGTCGGAGGGATACTCGGAAGGATGTATCTGCTGTTCGTTATGATGGCGTACCTCGGGATGCTTCAGCATCTATCAGAGCGAGCTATCGACTACTGGCTCCCTGACCGGAGGTCTACCCTCTCCGGTCAGGAACCTCAGACGCCTTCCTCAAGAGAGAACAAATAGCGGCGAGGAATCAACGGTGTCGGAAACCGTTTTTCGCTCACCAGAAATCAAGGGAGGATACTTCGGTTGTGATGAACCCTGTGTACGTTTAATTCCCTTCGGTTTCGAGGCATCTTTTGACGCCTGTTGACACACCGTCCGTCGCGGTTGACAATATGGCAAATAGGACTATTAAACTCTTATGGATCAAGAGTTTAGTGTTGGCCAAGAGGAGGCGTCAACTAGCAAAGTGGCAAACAATTCGGCCATGACCGATATGCGAAGCGTTGGGGGAACTTCGACTATTGCCGCACAGCCGTCACACGTCGATATCACGAGGAAAACACAGCCAATCTAGCACCGTCCCGCTCGCCGCTTTCAGCGCCAGATGCTCGACCAACGGAGCATAGCGTCCGCCGGCCAACCCATCGGCGATGATCGCCGCTCCCTGCGCCGCTTGCTTCACCCACGCTCCCGATAGCGATTCCAGCATGATCGGCCGCACCAGCAAGCTGAAATCGTTCGCCAACTCTTCGATCAGCTCCGGCACGCTTTCGAGCAAGCGGCCCGATAATACCACTTCCTCAAACTTCGTCACCGCGCAAACCGGCCACGGCTTTGATGAGCGCCTCGCGGAACATCCGCCGACCTAGCGCCGCGTCTGGAACCGAAGCGACACCGCCCGCGAACAGATCGCGCTTTTGCAAGGGAGAAAGGAGATACGCCAACTCGCCATCCCACGCGCCGCCGCCGCGCCATCCCGGTGGCCCGCTCGTCCCGCCGAGGCCATCGACAATTTGTCCGCTGCTTAGTACCAGGCAAGCCGTGAACACGGAACCCAACTCGATGATGCAGCCGTGATACGCGGGGAGATCGATTCCCAGTTTCTTCGGCCGCTGTGCCAGCGCCAGGGCGGCGACGCACAGCTTGTCCGCCGTGCCCAGGTCGATGCGATTGATTTTGCGATGCGCCGGCACCGTCGGCAGGTGTACGACGCCCGGCAGGAAAATCACCGGCAGATTCGAGGCGATCAGTTCGCGCAGCAGCGAGGAAAAACCGAGGACGCCTTGTCGCCGCACATCGTCGGGACCGCGTTCATCGGGCCGAACGAGCGTCATCAAAGCAAGATCGCGCTCTGTACAGTCGGCGGCGCGGACCAACGGCAGACCATAGCCCGAAGGGCCGGCGATGAGATGGAAGGGGCCGCGCTCCGTCAGCCAGCGAACCGGCGCGGTGGGATCGGCTTGCACTTGCTCCGGCGTGAAACGACATTGCTCGCCGACGATGCCGTCTTCGAGGATGAGGACATCGAGACTGCTGCTGCCGGGATCGGTGCCGGCGACGCGGATCGGCTGCGCCATCAAAGCCCCTCGCCCAGGGCGTACACTGCTTCGGCGTCAAACACCTGATCGTTGCGCTCGAACAAGCGAGCGATAGCGGCCTTGTGAATTTTCATCTTGAGGTCGCCGACGCCGATGGCGCCGTAGCCGAGAACGCCGTTGTGTTCGACGCCCTTATCCGTGACGCCGACATCCTCGATGCCAAGCGGCGGCACGGCGTTCAGGTCGATCATCGCTCGCAAAGTCAGACAAGCCTGACGGGCGGCGCGCGGCAGCAGCACGACGCCGGCCGCGCCGGCCGTAATGACGAGCGTTCGACTGGCCAGCGCCGCGGACAGATCGCCGGAAGGATTGGCGGCGACCGGCTCCAGTTTCGCCTCCGGCACCCGCGCGAATGGACGCGACGACCTCCGCCGCACGAGACTGCTCCCGCGAACCAACGCGGACTTCCGCCCCCTGCCGCGCCAACAGCAGAGCCACACGCCAACCTACCGGACCCGTTCCGCCCAACACCAAAGCCCGCGTTTCCTTCAAGTCGAGGTGCCGCGCCGCCGAGCGCACCGCCGCCGCCGCTGTGGTGTTGGCACCGCTGGAATCGAGCAACACGGATACGCGCAGGCCGTACTGCGGCAGCATGTGCTTGCACGCCTCGGCCAGCAGCTGCTCGCCCAGCGCCACGTTGCTGCCGCCGATGAATAGAGCAGTTCGGTGCAGATTCTTCGGGCCGCGCGTGAAGATGGCGCCGTGGATCTTTTCGCGCACCTCCTTCGGCGTCACGCCGCCGTAAGCCATCACCACGTCGGCCCCGGCATCATAAGCGACGACCTGATCGAACACGCTCGGCTGCGGATCGCTGTCGAGCTGGATGAGGAGTTTGCGTTTGTCCACGATTCGCCCCGCCATCTCTTAATACTGCGCCATCGCTGCTTCCCGCCGTGCTTCCTCCTTGAGTCCCAGACGGTCCAGCACGTTCTTGACCCCTTCAAGCATCATCCGCAGTTCGCTGTTGATGGCGAGAAATTGCCAACCCTCCTCGATGCGCGCCTTCACTTCTTCCACGCTAAAACAATGAATACCCGCGGCGACGCCGTGTTTCTTGCAGGCGGCGAGGACGTGCTTTAGCGCTTGCGCCGTGGCTTCCGCGCTGGGCGGTTTGCCGTCTTTACTTCGCATGTTGGCCGCCAGATCGTTCGGACCAATGAAGAAGGCGTCGATGCCCGGCACCGAACAAATACTATCGGCGTTCTCGACGGCTTGGGGGCTTTCGCATTGCAGGACGATCAACAGTTCCCGATCGGCGTGGTTGAAATAATCGACGGCGGTGGTGCCGAAGTTGAGCGCGTGAACGCTGCCGCCGACGCTGCGTGTGCCGAGGGGCGGATAGCGAGCGGCGCTGACGGCGTCGAGCGCCTCTTGCCGGCTGTTGACCATCGGCACGACAATGCCATGCGCACCGTTGTCGAGGACGCGCTTGATGTGATCGTGACGATTGGCCGGCACGCGCGCCAGGGGGGTGCAGCCGACATCGGCGATGGAAGCGAACATATGCGTCGCCGTCTCCCAATCGACTTGCGTATGCTCGATGTCCACGGTCAGCCAAGGAAAGCCGGCGCGGGCCAGGAAACGCGATGCCACGATGCTGCCCAGCGATAGCCACGTTCCGACCGACGGTTGGCCGGATTTCAATGCTCGTTTGACGGGATTGACACGCATGATATTCTCCTCGATGTCGGCGATGACGCTCTGTCGAGATTATACGATTTCGCGGCAGGGCATGGCCTCTAACCGAGAACTATTCGTACTTCATGCGTTCGACCGTCATCGAGCAAAGCGATCTCACTATCGTCCTGCTTTCGTCCATCAACGTGTACTTCCACTATGCCGCGCTCGACTCCCCGCGGATTTTCGACGCTGATGCGATACGTCGCCGAGCGATGTCGATACATGATCGTGAACGACTTCCACGCCTTGGGAATGCACGGCTCGATGCGGAGCCGATCGCCGCGTGGACGGAAGCCGAGAATAGATTCGAGCATGACGCGATACAGCCAGCCGGCCGAGCCGGTGTACCACGTCCAGCCGCCGCGGCCGTCGTGCGGTGGATGGCCGTAAATATCGGCGACGACGACATACGGCTCGACCTTGTAGCGCTCCACTTGCTCCGGCGTCTTCGTGTGCTTTACCGGACTCAGTAGATCGAAATACTCCTTGGCGCGATCGCCTTGGCCAAGCAACGCGGCGGCTTCCACCGCCCAGGTAGAAGCGTGCGTGTATTGACCGCCGTTCTCGCGGATGCCGGGGACGTAGCCCTTGATGTAGCCGGGCTGCAAATGTCCCTTGTCGAAGGGCGGCGTAAATAGCAGGATCATGCCGGGATCGCGGCGCACCAGTTTTTCATCGACCGCCGCCATCGCTTGCCGCGCGCGTTCCGCATCGGCGACGCCGGAAATGACGGCCCACGACTGCGCGATGGAATCGATTTGGCACTCGTCATTTTGGGATGAACCGAGCGGCGTGCCGTCGTCGAAATAGGCGCGGCGATACCAACCGCCATCCCAGGCGTGTTCCTCGATGGCGCCGTGCAGACGCTCGGCTTGATCGCGGCAGGCGTTCGCCCATTCCGTATCGCCGCGGACATCGGCCAGCGCGGCGAAGCGGCGCAGGCACGTCAGCAGAAACCAGCCGTTCCAAACGCTCTCGCCCTTGCCCTCGGCGCCGACTTTGTTCATGCCGTCGTTCCAATCGCCGGTGCCCATCAACGGCAGACCGTGCGCCCCGAAGCGCAGACCGTGCTTGAGCGCGCGCACGCAATGCTCGTAGATAGTGGCGGACTCATCGGCCTGCCTCGGCTGACCGTAATCCTCTTCCTGCTCCGGCTTCAGCAGCGGGGCGGAGAGGAAAGGCACTTTCTCGTCGAGCAGCGCCGTATCGCCGGTGATGGCGACGTAATGGCAGACGACGAACGGCAGAAACAGATAATCGTCGGAGATGCGCGTGCGGACGCCCTTGCCGGAAGGCGGATGCCACCAGTGCTGCACGTCGCCCTCGACGAACTGCCGCCGCGCCGCGCGGAGGATTTGGGCGCGTGTTTCCGCCGGCGCGCCGTACACCAAAGCCATTACGTCCTGCAACTGATCGCGGAAGCCGTAGGCGCCGCCGGATTGATAAAACGCCGAGCGGCCCCAAACGCGGCAACTCAGCACTTGATAGAGCAGCCAGCGATTGAGAAGCACGTCCACCGCCGCATCCGGCGTCTTCACTTGCACCGCCGTCAACATGCGCTGCCAGCGCTGGCACACTTCGTCCCAGGCGGCGCGGACGCGCCCCGCTTCCTTGCAGCGGCGCAGCAGTTCGCGCACGGCATGGACATCGCGGGCGGAGCCGAGAAAGAAGACGACCTCGCGCTCCGCGCCGGGCGGCAGTTCGATGGTCGCCTGCACGGCGGCGCATGGATCCAGTGCCGGCCCGACGCGGCCGGATAGACCCACGCGCGACAGCGCCGCCGGTGCCTCCACGGAGCCGTTGCGGCCCAAAAACTCGCTGCGATCGCCAGTCAGCGTGCGCGGCCGCACGTTCACATCGACGAACGCCACCTGCTCGGCGAAGTCTCCCGCGAACGGGTTGCGCGCCAACAGCGCTCCGCTCTCGTCATCGATCTCCGTGCATACGTTCATCGCCGCCTGATCGCGCACGCCGCCGAGAACCCATTCGGCGTAATAGGTCGCCGACAAACGCCGCGGCCGATTGCCCGTATTTCGTAGGCGCAGAGCGAGCATCTTGACCGGCTCATCGGCGGCGACGAAGACGCGCAATTCTTGCGTCAGTCCGTGACTGCGCCGCTCAAAGCGCGTGTAACCTTGGCCGTGACGCACCAGCGTCGCCGCCTCGGCGCCGAGAGGCCGCGGCGTCGGCGTCCAGATTTCGCCGCTTTCCTCGTCGCGCAGGTAAACCACTTCGGACGGCGGATCGCTGGTCGGATCGTTGCTCCAGGGTGTGAGGCGAAATTGTTGGCTGTTGCAGGTCCAGGTGTAACCCAAGCCGCTCTCGGAAACCAAGAAGCCGCACTGCGGATTGGCTACCACGTTGATCCACGGTGCCGGCGGAAAAGCACGCGGATCGGGGAGGGGCGGTAGGTCGGGCTTTCCAGCCGGACGGCCGTGACGATCGGGACGGTCGGAACGATCGGACTGGAAAGCCTGACCGACAGCGATCCACGATCCGCGCTTGTGCGGCGGGGCCGGCGCTGGTTTGCGATAAGGCAGGATGCAGTATTCGCCGCCGTCCGGCGCGAAGCCGCCGAAGCCGTTGACGAACAGCAAGTCTGAGGGCAGCGTCACGCTCGGCTCGGCTTCGCTTCCGCTCTTGCGCTGTCGCCGCGACGGCGTGAGGAGTTCCGGCAACGGCGCCGGCGGCGCGGCGCGATCGACCAGCTCGGCCAACTGCACCGACAGCGAGCCGCGCCGGCCGGCAAGCACGACGCGCGCCGCCGCCTGCAAGAGCATTTGATCTTCCTCCGGCATCTGCGCCGCCTTGCGCACGAAGACGCCGCCCGGCTTGTCGGCCAGGGCGTGCGAATGACTCGAACGCACCGCCTCTTGAATCTGCTGGAACAATTCCTCGACATAGCTGGCCGCCTGCTCGCACAAGATGACGAGGTCTACCGCCAAGTTCTTCATGTGCCAGTAGGAATGAGCCAGCAACAGATGGCGGACCAGCGGCAAATCCTCCGCGGAAGCAGCGCGGACGAGTAGGATTGGTTTTTCGCCGGAAATGCCGTAACGCCACAATCCGGGCTGACCTTGCCGATTGGCGGCCAGCACATCCGGCAGAGCGCGCAGGTCCGGGCCAGCGTAGAGCAAGTGCGTCGCTAGACGCTGGAATAAGTGGACATCGGCGGTAGTGATTTGCAGGTGGCGCAGCTCGACTTGGCTGTGCGCCCAGGCGAGATCGAAGACGCGCGCCACGGCTTGACCATCGCGGTAGTGATCGGCCAGCGCCAGCGCCTCATCGCGGCTCTTGGCCACCCCTGTGCAAAATAGCACGGAAATCACGCCGCCCGGTTCCAGACGGAAACGGCGGCGGATGCTGAAAATGGGATCGAGTACCGGCCCCATCGTGCCCGATAAGTGGACGCCCGGCTCCAGCGCGGCCGGCGACGCCGGAGTCCGTCCGCGTCCGAGGAAGCGCGCCCGATCGGTTTCGTATTCCGTTTCCGAGGCGGTCGCGCCTTCGATGCTGACAACGTGGACGGCCCAGATCGGTTCCTGTCCCGCCGCGCGAGGCCGGCGGCGACACAGCAGCGCGCCGTGTGAAGGAACCCACTCCGTCTCCACGAACAGTTTGCCGAACGCCGGATGCGCCAGATCGGCGCCGTGCGGCGCCAGCACCACTTCGGCGTAGCTGGTCATCTCCAGCTCGTGCGCCCGGCGATCGTGATTGGTCAGCGTCACGCGCCGCACCTCGGCGGCATGTTCGGGGGCCACGGTGATTTCCATGTGCGTGGCGATGGCGCCGTCCGTGCGATAAAACTCGGCCTTGTCCGCCGAGTAGACGACTTGATACTGCTTGGCCGGCCGGCACACGGGCTGATGGCCCGCCGACCACAAAAGACCACTGCGAAGGTCGCGTATGTAGCAAAATTGTCCGTAATCGTCGCGCGTGTAATCCTCGCGCCAGCGCGTGACATCGAGGTCGGCGCTGCGCGAGAAGCCGGACCCGGCGTTCGTGACCATGACGAGATAGTGACCATTGGACAATAGATGCGTGCGCGGTCCCGGCGTATTGGGCGTGGTTAGTTGCCGGCACAACAAGTCTTGTCCTCCGGGACCGGCCGGGCGCGGCACGGCTTCCTCATCGGGCGTGTCCACCGGGACGGGAACACTGGGCACGCGCTCCTGCAACAGCAACTCCGTCGCCCGCACCATCGGCTCGGCATGGAAACGCCGCACCATCACCCCGCCGAACAGGCAGTTCGCCAGCGCCGTCAAGGTCATGCCCTGATGATGGGTCATGAAGCAGCGCACCACTAGCGAACGATGATTTTCCGGCAGCCGGCTGCGCGTATAATCGATGGCTTCGTAAAAGCCATACTTGCCGAGCGCTCCTTCGGCCGCTAAATGATGGAAGTTGCGTAGGGCGTCATGCGGACGGATGATCGCGGCCAGCGCCGTCGCATACGGAGCAACCACCAAATCCTGAGCCAAGCCGCGCTTGAGTCCCAGAGTGGGCACGCCGAAGGTCTGATACTGATAATCGAAACTGGCGTACTGGCTGCTGAACGCCGATTCGGAGATGCCCCACGGCACGCGCCGCTTGCGGCTGTAGGCCATCTGCTCCTCCACCGAGGCTTCGCAACTCTCTTGCAGCAACGTGCCATCGTAGCGGCGCAGGAACAACTGCGGCATCAGATACTCGAACATGGTGCCGCCCCACGACACCAGACACAACTGCTCGGCGGCGCGGACGACGGCGCGTCCGAGGTGGAACCAGTGACGCGGCGGCACGTCGCCGCGCGCGATGGCCAGGAAACTCGCCAAACGTGCCTCGGAGGCCAGCAGATCGTAACAGGCCGAGTCCAGCCGGCTTTGCCCCACGTTGTAACCGATGGCAAACAAGTGGCGATCCGGCTTATACAGGAAGCGAAAATCCATGGCGCCGGCCATTTTTTCGGCCCGCGTGGCCAAATCTCGGCAGCGCTCCAGTATGCGCGGCACTGACGACTGTTGCACCGCTTCGCGCACTTGCTCTAGCCAATCCACCGCCTGTTTTTCCTCGCCCACCGCTTCCGCCAGCGCATCCAGATCGGCCAGCAGCGATTCTCGATTCTGCTCGAAGTCCGCTAGGCGGAAAACCTTGGTGAGCATCGCGCGCACCGTCTGCCAGCGTTGCGCCCCGTCGCTAGCGCTCCGGGCTAGTAGCGTCTCGACCTTCGCCGCGCGCGGATCGTCCCACAACTCCGCCCACGGAGCCAATTCCTTCAGTTCAGCAGCGCGTTTCTCGAAGCGGTTGGCCAAGCGGCGCGCCCACAGGTCCAACTCGCCGACCGAAGGATAACCCGACTCGACAAGTCGCCGGACGCCGGACGCCAGCGCCGCCGCCCGCGCCTTGCCGTTCGTCATCCACTTCGCCCAGGCCGACAAATCGGCGGGCGTCTCGCGCGCCGCCGCCTCCAACGCTCTCAGACAGGATTCCAATTCGCCGCGCCTCTGCGCCGCCTCCGCGCCGCTGAGAGCGCCGAGACTGTGCCACGTTTCGCGCATCACCTGAAGCGTGTCGGACAGGCCGCTTAACGCCTGCTGTCCTAACAGCGGCTCGCTCGTCTTCTCCAACAAACCCTGCTTGAGCGTCAGCAGGCAGCCCATCAGGTTGCCGCTATCGACGGTCGAAACGTAGGTTGGCTGCAATGGTTCCAGCGTGCGCGTGTCGTACCAGTTATAGAAATGGCCCTGGAAGCGTTCGAGCCGCTGGAGCGTCTCGAAGGTCTTTTCCAAGCGTTCCAACAGCGAACATAGATTGAGATAACCGAAATCGTGAGCCGCCAGCGTCGAAACCAGCAGAAGTCCCTGGTTGGTTGGCGAGGTACGATGGGCCACCTGATGGCGCGGCTCCTCCTGGAAATTGTCCGGCGGCATCCAGTGATCCTCGGCGCCGACGAACGACTCGAAGAACCCCCAGGTCTTGCGGGCGATGACCCCCAGATCGCGCCGTTCCGAGTCGCGGAGCGGTTTCTCGCGCACTTGGAGATCCTGACTGGTCCACCAGGCGAGGACCGGCGAGAAAAACCAAGCGAGGAGAAATCCGCTCGCCGCGGGCAGCGCATCGGGACGGACGAGCAGCACTAGGGCCGCGAAGACAGCGGCCAGGGCCGTCGCCAGCCACATGCTTTTCCAAAAGTATTTCAAGGCCGCGCCCAGTCGTCGATCGGCGGAGGCGGCCGTCTCCCATTCCAGCAAACGCCGCCGTGTCACCGCCAGTCGCACCAAGGTGCGCACGATGGCATCGGCGCTCAAATACGCTTGGAAAAGCAGTACGACGCCGTTCATCGCCACCTGGACGGCGGTGGTCCAGCCATTGCGGGTCAAGTCGCGCAAACCGCTCAGCGAGCGATTCTTGACCGCATGGAAAAGGGTGCCGCCCACTTGCAGCAGCAGCGGCAGCGCCAGCACCAGTAAAGCTAGAGAGGACGACAGCCCCCAAGGCAACGGCAGAACCGTCCAGCTCAGCAGCAACCACAGCACCAGCGCCGGAGGAACCACGCTGCGGCGCAGGTTGTCGAAGATTTTCCAGCGCTCCAGCAAGGGCAGCGGATTGCGCCGCCATACGCGCTGGGCCGGATGGCCTAACGCCGGGGCGGGCGCCTTGCGGCCCAGCCAGGGCAACAGCTGCCAATCGCCGCGAATCCAACGATGTTCGCGCCGCGCATAGACATGGTAGCGCACGGGAAAATCGTCGAACAACTCGATGTCCGTTACCAAACCGCAGCGCGCGTAATTGCCCTCGATGAGATCGTGGCTGAGGATGCGGTTGTCCGGGAACGTGTCGCCGGTCGCCGACTCGAAGGCATCCACGTCGTAAATGCCTTTGCCGGTGAAAGTGCCGGCGCCGAACAAGTCCTGATAAATGTCCGACACGGCCGCCGAGTAGGGATCGACGCCGGCCGATCCCACCCAGATGCGCGTGAAGCGCGAACGGTTGGCGGCGGGCAGATGAAAACTGATACGCGGCTGCAAGATGCCGTAACCTTCCACGACGCGGCCTTGACCGGCATCGAAGCGCGCGCGATTGAGCGGATGCGCTAAAGTGCCGACCAAACGGCGGGCCGTCTCGTGCGGCAACTGCGTATCGAGGTCGAGCGTGATTACGTAGCGAATCGTCGGCAGGTCGTCCACTTCGCCGCTGCGCACCGTGTAGCTGGTGTTGGCATCGCCGCGGAGCAGACGGTTGAATTCGTCGAGCTTGCCGCGCTTGCGTTCCCAACCCATCCAGCAGCCTTCGGAGGGATTCCACAATCGCTTGCGGTGGAACAGAAAAAAGCGCGGCGAACCCTCCGGAGCGTAGCGGCGATTGAGCGCCGCGATGCGCTCGAGAGCATCCTGGACATAGCCGTCGTCCTCTGCCTGATGCTCCGCCGGTGCATCGGCGAAGTCCGTCAACAGGGCAAAGCGCAATTGCGGATCGGAATTGGCGAGATAGTGAATCTCCAGTTTCGCCGCCAATAAAGCGGCGCTGTCGTCATGGATGAGCATGCTGGGCACGACGATGAAGGCGGCACATTCTTCGGGGATGCCTTCCTTGAATTCCAAGCGCGGCAGCGTCCGCGGCGGCAGCGCCAAAGTCAGCAAGTAATTCATCAGCCCCACTGCTAATTCGCTTACGGGAAGAAGGGCGGCGAAGATCACGAGCAACCACAGCCACGGAGAGGCGCTCCCGGACATCCCCGCGAAGAGAATGAGGCCGAGCAGTAGCGCCATCAGCACGGCGATCGAACCGAAGTAAACCGTGTGCGGATGCTTGAGGACGACATCGAGCAGACGTTCGCCGAGGCTGGGACGATAACCAAGCTCATATTGGAACTGTGCCTTCCCCGGCCCGATAAGGTAATAGCCGACGTGATTGCGCGGCAAATCGTGGCCGCGCGCCGCTGCACGACGCGCCGCGCTACTTCGACTTCCTCGACTCTCGAACCGCGCGCCAGTTTCTCGATGACTTGCCGATAGCGGTCGCGCGTGGCGAAGTCTTGCTTGGCATAAGCGCCGGCCGGATCTTGCCGCAGCATCGGCTCGACGAGATTGGTGCGCTCGAAGAAAACGTTCCAGTCTAGCGCCGACAGCAAGCGCAGACTGGTCATGCAATTGCCGACGGACACTTGATTGACCGCTTGTCGCTGATTCTCGCGGCGGACAATGTCATTGACGTTCAAACCGCGGCGGGTCAGATAATCCTCGACCTGCTCCAGCGCGGCCGGTCGGCCTTCCTGGCGCAGCACTTCCAAGGCGCGGACGACGAAAACATCGCTGGGATGTTCCGGCGGGTTGCTCAAAATAGCGCCGTCGGGTTGCAACAACGGCTGCACCCACGCTTCGGCGCGGCGCCGCTCGTCCCAGACACACAGCATGTGTTCGGACAAGCGGCACAGATTCTCCAGCAGACCCAGACGCAGCATGGTCGGCACCGCCCACAATTCGCCGATAGTCAGCGGCGCGATCATCTGGAAAGCTTGGACAAAACGGGTAATGTGGGCATCGTCGAGATTGCTGTCGGTATGAGCGATGAGAGCCAAGGCCAAGGCATAGACACGGGGATAGCCGGTCAGGGCCGAGGTCGCTAATTTGGGCAGCTTCTTGTAGTAGCCGCGCGGCAAATCGTGGCGCACTTCGCGCAGCACTTCCTCGACGATGTAGAAATTGTCCAGCAGCCACTCGGCGTCGGGAGTCAGCGTCAGATTATCGCCGACGGCGCCGGCGATGCGGCGATAGGCTTCCAGAAGCAGCCGTCCATTGTGGGCCAATTGCTGCAACAACGGTCCTTCCGTCCGTGTGCGGGCGGCAGTGCGGCAAGCCCCGGCCAACAGGCGCGCTTGCATGTCCAAGGCGTCGA
The DNA here is from genome assembly GCA_963835245.1 of uncultured Planctomycetota bacterium. GTDB lineage: Bacteria > Planctomycetota > Planctomycetia > Gemmatales > Gemmataceae > JAJPHU01. The sequence goes on along the minus strand of CAWIEZ010000003.1, from coordinate 835,197 downwards.
AGCCGCACGATTCGCCGCGAATGGAATCGCGGCTGTCGGGGTGCCACGTCGGAGGAATAGGGTGAGAGGAAGAAGAAGGCGAGGGAGAAGGGTGTTCAATTGTACTTGTGCTCATAGGTGGATCATTCCTCCCTGCGCGATCTTCGCGGATACACGGGCCATCATTTACCATATCGTCCTTGGCCCTGTTCGTGTAGCGGGCGTCGCGCGCCGCTGGCGCGATAAGGCTGGTTCGCTCAGCTTCGCAGAAGCGTCGGAAGACAACGACGCTTCTGCGAAGCTGAGCGAACCAACCAATTTGTTAGCCGCTCGGTTGCGAGACAGCTTGCAGGGTTTCGCCGGACGTGCGGCGATCGCCGACGTGGACGGCCAAATCGCCGAGCGAGATGATGCCGACGAGTCCCTTGTCGCGGTTGAGTACAAGCAGACGGCGGACTTGCCATTGCTCCATCATCTGAGCGGCGACGGCAACATCGTCGTCTTCGTAGCAGTAGGCGAGGTCCGCGCTCATGACATCGCGCACGCGGCCCTCCCAGCAGTCCTCTCCCTCGGCAACGGCGCGGACGGTGATGTCGCGGTCGGTCACGATGCCGATAAGCCGATCCTCATCACAGACCGGCAGCGAACCCACATTGAGAACTTTCATCAGTTCGGCGGCCTCGCGCAGCGTGCTATGAGGCTGCGTCACCTGGACCTCGCGCGACATGATATTTTTCACTAGCATGATAATCTCCTTCCTTGTCGTTGTCAGTGTGACGAACGGAAATTCAGCGGCGATCGCGACCGTGGACGACGGCAGGAGGGCTGGTCGCTTCGACAGCAGTGAACGGTTCGAGAATCTTGTAATGGTGGGTGGCGCCTTTGGGTACCACCCAGGAATCGCCCGCTTCGAGCAGAACCATCTGTCCTTCTAGATGCAGTTCCGCCCGTCCCTCGATGACATAACCGATGGTTTCGTAGTCGCGCACCGCCGGTGCTTTGTCGCCGCCGGGTTGCTCCTTGTCCCACAAGCGCATCGCCAGATGGATGCCCAAGGCCAAGTGTTTCTGCCCCATCTCGCCGCGCGGCGAATGTTTCGATTGCACTTTCATTACACTGCTGTCGCCCATGATAACCTCGCGGAAAAAGACATCCTGTTATCCCTAGAGTTCAGGAAGAGCAAAGCGGATGCCGTGATGCAAACGGAAATAGCGAAGGACTATTCAGTTGCGACGCCCAACTCGTCGAGATGCCGCAACAGGTCGCCGGGATCTTCGTAGACTCGATAAGCACCGGCGCGTTCCAATTCATCTCTTCCCGATCCGCCCGTGAGAACGCCTACCCCCAGCGCCTGCGCCCGTTGGGCGGAGAGCAGATCCCAGACACTATCGCCGACCACGGCGCAATCGCCGATTCTCATACCCAAGCGCTCCGCGCCGACATAAAAGGGGTCTGGTTCGGGCTTGCGCGCACCACTTCGCCGCGCGTCACGACCGTATCGCCGGAGCCGATGCCGAGAACCTTGAGGACCGGCTGCGCCTTCTCTGGTTTACTGCTGGTGATGATTGCCCAGGGACGTTGCAAGCGCGTCAATTCGTCGAGCAGTTCGCGGGCGCCCGGCAGCGGTTTCACGTCGCCGACCAAACGGCCATAGATTTCACCATGCTCTTTTTCGACCTTTTTTATCTCTTCCTCGTCCATTTCGCGTCCCATCTCCCGCAAAAGAGCGCGAACCAGCATTCCGCCGCTCATGCCGATTCGGCGATGGACGCGCCAGGCAGGGAAAACGAGATCGGCTTTCATCAGCGCTTCCTGCCAGGCTTGGACGTGGCGATACACGCTATCCACCAGCGTGCCATCGAGATCGAACAGGAAAGCTAAGCGGCTGCCGCGTTCGCCTTCTCCGAAAGCTTTATCGGGTGATTGAGAATCATCTTTTTCTTTGGCTTGCCGCATCCGACACCTAACCCTTTCAGGACGCTTTCCTTGCCGCCGAGCGAACGCCTCTTAGGTCAGCAAATTCCGCGCCTTGATTCATCTCGGCGAGCCGGAAAGGTTGGCGGCACTATATTTGCCAAACTATTCCTCTGACGAACGATTCGGACTTCAACTCTCTACAGGAGTAAAGACATGGCAGGTACACGCAAAAGCTCGCGTCGGAAGGATAAAGAGAAGACCAATCCCATCCCGCCGGGTGCGACCAAGGCGGCCTCGGATCACGATCTACGCCCCGGTGAGCCGCCGGATCGAACGCCATCCGGCGCGGAAGCCGTTGGCACTCCCGGCGGCGGAACCGAAGTCGGCGGCTTAGCGGGGACGAACATCGATGACGGCGATCCGGTGCTGACCAATCTCGACCGGGCGATGGGCAGCGATGCGCGGGGCGAAGATAGCGAAGAAGGCGGGCCGCCGTATGCCGGTTCCGCGGGCGGAGCGGTGGGCGGCACGCCGGCACAAGCGCGAGCTTCCGGCGGTCACCAACGCCACGGCATCGCTCCCGGCGGTGTTCCTCCCGCGGATACCACAATCGGTCAAAAGCCAACGCCGCGCGTTTCCGGCGCGAAATGATGTTTTGCAGGGGATGTTCACATCCCCTGTTTCTTTTTTTCCATCCTTGAAAACACCTGAGAGAATGCCATGAAGCGAGTGAGGAGTCGCGCGGGACTGGGTATGGTCGTGGTCGTATTCGGCATTGCGGGGTTGACGATTTATTCCGAAGAGGAGCAGCGAAAGTCGCGCTCCCCCGCGCCGCACGATGCCATCGCCGAGGCGCAGCAGCCGCAAGAAGCCCCCAAACTTCGGCCGGAACAGAAGAAGACGGCCCACGACCGCTCCGGCATCTTCGCGGCCGCCAAGGCGCGGCCCTCTTCTTCGGCCTTCGACGACCAACCCAAAAAAGGCCAAATCAGCGGCTTCGATTTTTATCGCGATCCCCTCAACGCCGACAAGCCGATGCAGTCCTTCGAGGAGATCATGAAGGCGGACATCGCCGCCAAAGCTAAGGTTATGGAGACGCAGCGCAACCTGTTGGCCAAGCGCTACTACCTGAAGCCGAGCTTGGACCCGAAGGTTAAGATGTCGCGCGGCAAACCTCTGTGCGTGGGACCGACCGCCCGGCTGGCGGAGGGCATGACGTGGGACGAACTAGCCCGCCTGAAACCGCAAGCCATTCGCAAGGCGGGCGCCTTTCCCTATCCTTCTTTGCCACATCCGAAACAAACGACGGGCGGTCAGGTCTTTCCGGCCATGCAAATCGCCATGTTCCCGCGCTTGCAGCGTTTTGACGTCGATCACGATTTGCCCGAAGAGTTTCTGCCAGAGTTTCCGCCGGCCATTTTCCTCAGTAGCCGACCCGAATTGGGCGACGTGTCGCGCGGCGAAGTGGTTTCCATCAACAATTATTATCGGCTGTTCAAGGACATCATTACGCCGGTGCAATTGGACGGCCTGCGCATGCTCCTGACACCGTTCCCCGAAGAGGAATTTAATCCGACCGACGACCGCAAGAGTGTTCACGCCAGTCTGGGAGTGACCTGTTTGGACTGTCACATCAACGGCCATACCACGGGTCAGTTCCACCTCAACCCGGACGACCGCCCGGAGCAACGACGGCTGCGCCTGGACACGGTGAGTTTGCGCGGCCTGTTCAATCAGCAGATTCACGGCTCCAAGCGCAGCCTACGCTCCGTTGAAGACTTCACCGAGTTCGAGTTTCGCACCGCTTACTTTAACGGCGATCCCATTCACGCCATGAAGAAGGGATTTACGATCATGCCGCGCATCCAGGTGACGCACATGGCGCAGATGCAGAATATGTTTGACTTCCCACCCGCTCCCAAATTGACTCCGCTGGGCCGGCTCGATGCGGACAAGGCGACGGAGAGCGAGTTACGCGGCGAGAAATTGTTTTTCGGCAAGGCGCAGTGCAGTGTTTGTCATCCGGCTCCCTTCTACCTCGACGACAAGATGCACGATCTGCATTTAGAGCGTTTTCTCGACGAGCCGGGCGATGGACCGATCAAGAGTTTTACTTTGCGCGGCATCAAGGACAGTCCGCCCTATCTGCACGATGGCCGTTGCTTCACGCTGGAGGATACGGTGGAGTTTTTCAATCTGATTCTGGAACTGAAGCTGACGAAGGAAGAGAAGGCCGACCTTGTCGCCTTTATGCGGCAACTGTGACGGATTGGGCCAGCCGTTTAGCCGCGAGCCGTAGGCGAGCGCGACCGCGCTCGCCTACGGCTCGCGGCTAAACGAAGTTGGACGGTATTTCCTCGAACGGTGTGAGTTGTTCGACGCCGCTGGGCGTAAGTGCCACCATGTTGCAGTGGCGGATGCCGCCGTAGCCCTCCAGGTAAACCGCGGGTTCGACATTGAAGACCATCCCGGTCTCCAATATATCCGGCGATTGGGGATGCAAGCGCGGCCGGGCTAGATGATTGATGGCCGAGAAACCGATGCCGTGGCCCGTCGAGTGTTTGAACGCCTTACCTAAGCCGTGTTCTTCCAATACTCGGCGGGCCGCGCGGTCCACATCCGCCGCCCGTGCGCCGGGCCGAAGGGCCGCGCGAGCGGCACGATGGGCCTCGGCGATGGCGTCGTAAAGTGCTTGCTGTTTCGCATCCGGCTCGCCCAAGCAATAGGTGCGTGTCACATCGCCCCAATAGCCATCCGCATAGGAGTTGCAGTGAACCAGCACGAGATCCTGCTCGGCTAACTTCCTGTCCTGGGAGCGGGCGAACGCCCCGGAAGCCTTGGCCGCGTTCGGTCCCGACATGCAGAACACGAAGCCGCCGGCGCGCTGCACACCGTCGCGGCCAACGCCGTTGATGCTCAGCGGAGCGCGAAAGCGCTCCGCCACTTCCGTTTCTTTCATGCCAACCTGCATTTGTTGGCGTCCCTGCTCGAACGCTTCCGCCACAATGCGGCAAGCCAAGCGGATGCGCTCCAATTCTTGCGGCGTTTTGAGAGTGCGTAATTGCATGAACGGTTCATCCGCGTCGATCAAATGGGGATGATCGAAGGCGCGTTCGAGCATTTCCACCATGCTCGACCGATACAAGTGCATTGCCGCGTAGGAAGACGCCTCGTACCAGCCGCCGTGTTCGTAGCCGAGGCGTTTGCGTTGCAGAGACAGTTTGCGAGCCAAGGCGGCTAAGGGCGGCGATTGCGTATCGAGCAAAGTCGCCAGCGAATCCAGCGGCGCCGGCTGGTAGGTGTGGATCTCATCGGCTCCGCCATGCTTGGCCAACTCCTTCTCGTCTTCGGGAACAAGAAGGACGGTCGAACCGTCGCGCACGGCGATGGCCAGACTCGTGCCGACAACCGGCCAATAACCGCTCAACAGCAGCACGTTCGCCGGCAGGCCGCACACGAAGGCGTCCAGGTCCGCTTTCCGTAATTGCTCCTGGACCAAGGCGCGGCGATTGGGATCGACTGGCATGGTTCTCCTACAGTTGAATGAGGGCGAGACCACTGTGCGGATCGTGCTTTCGGTGCAGATGGCGCGGCGACTCGACGAGCATCACTTCCAGAGTCGGCCGCACCCGTCCTTCGACCAGATGACCGCCGCGCGTCGTGCCGTCGGAACGGCCGAGAACCACATGGGCATGGATCTTCGGCTCGCCCTTTTCCGTCAGCGCGATGTCGCCGACCAGCGACAATACTTCCACCTGTTCGCGCACGGGGATCTTGTCGTAATCCTTCTTGTCCAGGTTGAAGTAGCCGAGCGTCGCTTCTTGGAAGCCGCCGATGGCCGTGAAATGGCTCGCCGCCAGCCCTTTTTCCTTGGCGAAAGCGGTCAAGCCCGCGATGGCTTGATCGCCGGTGGCGAAAATCAGAACGTAGGTTTTCTCGCCCTGATTGTCGTGAAGTAATTGCGCTTTCATAGGTTCCTCTTGGATTACGGGAACATCGCTACTGTCTTGTCGCCATCGGGATTCTCTCGTGGCGTCCCATGTGGCCGGACGTTTGCGCGCCGCCGGGAACCATGCCGTTGCCGCGCGAAGCACCCCGGCCTCGCTTCATCAGCAACAAGCCGCCGACTAGACCGAGAAGACCGCCGGCGGCCAACCAGCCGCGATGTTGGTCCATCCATAATTGCAGGCTGAAATTGTGGGCTAGATGGTCGAAATCGCCATGCGCGCCGCGATCGCCGGGAAGCGGTTCATACAAATTATTCGGAGCATTGGGGTCGGCCGGCTCGTCGGTTTGCTGCGAGGAAACTCCCGTTTTGCCCAAATACCAGTCGCCAAAACTCGGAGCGATTTTGTTGCCGGGGATGACGATGGCGGTCGAGCCACCGACGTACCACTCGCGGCGATAATGATGGGCGGCATGATAAATCGCCTCGGCGGCAATCTCCGGCTGATAGACGGGCGGCACCGGCTGCGGCTTTTTGGGTAGACGGTTCTTGACCCAGCCGAACTGCGGCGTGTTCAGACCGGGCATCTGCACCATTGTTATCCGCACACGGCTCTTGTCGTGAATCAGTTCGGCGCGGAGCGATTCGGTGAAACCCTGGATGGCGTGCTTGGCGCCGCAGTAGGACGATTGCAAGGGGATGCCGCGATAGGCCAGCGCCGAGCCAACCTGCACGATGATGCCCCGATCGCGCGGCAACATGCGCCGTAACGCCGATAACGTGCCGTGGACGGTGCCGAGATAGGTCACTTCCGTCACACGCCGATAATCCTCCGCCGTCATCTCCTTGACGGGAGAAAACACCGATACCATCGCATCGTTGACCCAGATGTCGATGGGACCGAACGTATCCTCGACGGCGGTGGCGGCGCGTTCGACTTGCTCGGCATTGGATACGTCAGTCGGCAAAACCAGCCCCTTGCCGCCCAACTGCTCGGTGTCGCGGCGCGCTCCTTCCAAACCGTCCTTGCCGCGCGCCAACAATCCAATGTGCGCTCCCCGCCGCGCGAAAGCCTGCACGGCGGCTCGCCCCACGCCAGCCGAGGCGCCGGTGATGACAACGACTTCCGGTTTCATGGCCATGTTCGCAATCTCCTCAAGGATAATGATTTTGTGTAGCGCGCTCGCGCTCAAGCGATCAATGCAGGTTCCAACTCTACTTTCATCCAGCCCGGTTGCCGCTCGTCGAACGCTTTGTAAGCCTCGATCACATTCGTCAGCGGCTCGATCTTCGTGAGAATCCTTTCCGGCTTGACCACGCCGCCGCGCACCAGGTTGACCAGCATCGGCAGATATTTGCGATGAGGACAATTGCCCATCTTTATTGTCAGATTTTTATTCATCGCCTGGCCGATGGGAAAAAAGCGCGCGGTTTGCGGATAAACGCCCATGATGGACAGCGTGCCGGCCTTGGCCAACGCTTCGACGGCCCAAATCAGCACTTGAGAGGGGGCATCGCCGGGTCGCCAGTTGTCGCCTTCGGGCTTCGTCTTGGGAGCGACTTCGCGCACCTCTTGGCGGAACCACGATTTCATCTGCGCCGACTTGTCCGCCGCCGGACCCTCGCGCGGCCGATTGGCGTCCACGCCCACGGCGTCAATGGCGCGATCGGCGCCGCTGCCGCCGGTCAGACGGCGAATGGTTTCCACCGGATCCTCGGCGTTGAAATCGATGACCTCCGCTCCCTGCGCTCGCGCCATGTCCAGGCGATCGGGCACGGTGTCCACGGCGAGGATTCGGCCCGCTCCCAGCAATTTGGCGCTGACGATGCAAAACTGGCCGACCGGGCCACAGCCGAAGACGACTACGGTATCTCCCGATTTGATCTCCGCCAGTTCGGCGCCGAAATAGGCTGTGGGAAAGATGTCGGAAAGGAGAATGGCTTGATCGTCGGTCACTTCGACCGGAAGTTTGACCAGGCCGACATTGGCGAACGGAATGCGCGCCCGTTCCGCTTGCAAGCCCTGAAAAGGTCCGGTCTGCTGCGGGCCGCCGAAAAACGCCGTGCCGGCCAGCTTGCCGTTGGGATTGGCGTCATCGCACTGCGAATAGTAGCCCGCGCGACAGTACGAACAGGAGCCGCAGGCGATGGTGGAAGGAATGACAACGCGCTCGCCCACCTTCAAATTGCGGACATCGCGGCCAACTTCCTCGATGATGCCGACGCCCTCGTGACCGAGAATCGTCCCCGGCTTCATCCCCGGCAGCGAACCGCGAATCATGTGCAAGTCTGTGCCGCAAATGGCGCTCGCCGACAGATGCACGATGGCATCGGTCGGCTGCTCGATCTTCGGTTGGGGCACATCGTCCACGCGAATGTCGCCGACACCATGAAATACGACGGCTTTCATGGACCGTTTCCTTTTTTAGAGGCGTCCACCCCAGGGAACTTTAGATACAAGGGGCCGAACAAATCTCCAGCAATTGAGATGCCGGAGAGCGACCGTGAAGGAGGAGGGAGAAAATCTTTCTGTGGCTGATTTCATGGCATCAGGGTTGCATCTATATGGCTGCGCCGAGGCGTGCCGGCACTGCGATGAGGAAGCCCTCGCATGGGCGGCGTCGCCGCCTAGGTTTTTAATTCACGGTTTCGCCGTGCCCTTCGAGGCACGACGAAACGAGGAGCCGTAACATGAATCGACAGAAAATGCTTCTATGGGCGGGCGCGGGATTGGCTTCTTGGCTCGCCTACGGCGTCTACCGTAGGAGCAGAGCCTTTTCCTTCAGCGGCAAAACCGTGTTCATCACCGGCGGCACGCGCGGCTTGGGATTGGTCATAGCCCGGCAACTCGCGCGCGAGGGAGCGAATCTCGCCGTTTGTGCGCGCGATCCAGAGGAGGTTCGTCGCGCCCATGAAGATTTGACGAGCCGCGGCGCGGCTGTGTTGGCGCAGCCCTGCGATCTGCGCTACCGCGAGAGCGCCCGCGATTTCATCGACGAAGTGCGGCGGCATTTCGGCGCCATCGATGTACTCATCAACAACGCCGGCATCATCAGCGTTGGTCCGGTGGAGACGATGACGCTGGCCGACTTTTACGACGCGATGGACATTAATTATTTCGCTGCCGTCCATACGATTTTGGAAGTGCTGCCGGAGATGCGGCAGCGGCGACAGGGACGCATTGTCAACGTCACCTCCATCGGCGGCAAAATCAGCGTTCCGCATCTGCTGCCGTACAGCGGCAGCAAGTTCGCGCTGGTCGGGCTGTCGGAGGGACTGCGCGCCGAATTGGCGAAGGATGGCATCGTCGTAACTACCGTATGCCCTTTTCTGATGCGCACCGGCAGCCCGCGCAACGCTTCCTTCAAGAGCCAGCACCGCGCCGAGTACGCTTGGTTCACGCTCTCCGATTCGATTCCCGGCATCGCCATGAGCGCGGAACGGGCGGCGCGCAAAATCATCGACGCCTGCCGCTATGGCGATGCGGAAGTCGTTTTGTCTTTGCCGGGGAAACTGGCGGCGCTGGCCAACGGCGTCGCGCCGGGGTTGGTGTCCGACATCAGCGGTTGGGTGAACCGCTTGCTGCCGGGTCCGGGAGGTATTCGGCAGCAAGCGGCGCGCGGCTGGGAGAGCGAATCGAATGTTGCACCTTCCTGGCTCACGACGCTGACGGAACGAGCGGCCCGCGAGAATAACGAGATGGATCTGCCTTCGGCGGTCAGATGATTCTTCCTATTGCCCTTGCTTGCGCTGCGGACTGGCAATCCCTTCTTGCCAGCCCGCAGCGCAAGCAAGGGCCGCTGGCAAACTTAACCGATCATCTTGGCCGGATCAACGAGCCGATCGAACTCCTCGGCGGAGATGTATCCGCCGCGAACCGCCGCCTCGCGCAGCGTCGTGTCTTCCGTCAGCGCCTTATGGGCGATGGCGGCGGCGCGATCGTAGCCCAGCACCGGACTCAACGCCGTGACCAACATCAGCGAGCGATTCACCATCTCCGCCACGCGCCGCCGATTGATGTCGATGCCCTCGACGCAATACTTCCGAAACGATTGACAGACATCGCCGAGCAAGCGAATGCTGTGCAAAATGTTGTGGATGAGGAGGGGGCGGAAGGTGTGCAACTCGAAATTGCCCATCGCGCCGGCGAAGCCGACGGCGGCGTCGAGTCCCATCACCTGAATGCAGATCATCAGCATGGCTTCGGCCTGCGTCGGATTGACTTTGCCGGGCATGATCGACGAACCCGGCTCGTTGGCCGGCAAAATCAATTCGCCCAGGCCGCAGCGCGGCCCGGACGACAGCCAGCGAATGTCGTTGGCGAATTTCATCAGCGCCACGGCCAGACCGCGCAGCGCGCCTGCGCCGCCACCACGGCATCGGTCGCGGCCAGAGCGGCGAACTTGTTGGCTGCCGTGACGAACGGCAAGCCGGTGTATTCGGCGATTTTGGCGGCCGCTGCCTCGGCGAATCCTTTCGGCGCGTTCAAGCCCGTGCCGACCGCCGTGCCGCCCATCGCCAAGCGGTACAGTCCCGGCAGAGCCTCTTGGATGCGTTGGATCGCGTCATCGATCTGCGCGACGTAGCCGGACCATTCTTGACCGATGGTGAGAGGCACCGCGTCTTGCAGATGGGTGCGGCCGGTCTTGATGATGTCGGCGAACTGTCGCGCCTTGGCGGCGACGACTTCGCGGAGCGCCGTCACTGCCGGCAACAAATGGTGATGGATCTCGCGCGCGGCGGCGACGTGCATCGCCGTCGGAAAGGTGTCGTTGGACGATTGGCTCTTGTTTACGTCATCGTTGGGGTGGATGGGCCGTTTGCTGCCCAGCGTGCCGCCGACGAGTTGGATGGCTCGATTGGCGATCACCTCGTTGACGTTCATGTTCGACTGCGTGCCGGAGCCGGTTTGCCAGACGTATAGCGGAAACTCGCCATCCAGTTTGCCGGCGACGATCTCGTCGGCGACGCGAGCGATCAGGTCGGCCTTCCAGCGCGGCAGACAGCCAAGGTCGGCGTTCACCTGCGCCGCCGCTTTCTTGACGAATCCGTAAGCGCGATAGAGCGGCAGCGGCATGCGGTCGCCGCCGAGGGCGAAGTGAAGCAGCGAGCGCTGCGTCTGCGCTCCCCAGTAATGCTCCGCCGGCACGGCGATCTCGCCCAGCGAATCCGTTTCCAGGCGCGTGCCGGTCTGGCCGGTGCCAACAGGAAGATCGAGGAGAGGAAGTGCGGATTCACTCATGGAATACCTCAAATGGCTTTCCGTTTAGCCGCGAGCCGAAGGCGAGCACGTTGGCTCTGCGCTCGCCTTCGGCTCGCGGCTAAACGGATTGACGGCATCTCGTTTGCGGTTTTATCGTCCGTCGCCCGCCGGGACGAAGATCGACAAGCGAAAATCATGCGCATCTTCAAACATCCCTTATGGTCGCGCTTCACCGCCATCGCCTGGCCATTTTTCGTCTCCGAAGCGCGGACGAAAGCGATCAGCGGGCTGGCCGTTCTGACGGTCCTGCTGCTCGCCGTCAACGGCATGAACTTCATCAACAGCTACGTCATGCGCGATTTCATGACGGCGCTGGAGCAGCGACACGCGCATCGCTTTTTTCTGTTCGGTTTGACGCTGGCGGGCGTGTTCGGACTGGCCGCCATCGGCGAAGCCTTTCAATTTTACACCGAGCAGCGGATGGGCTTGGTCTGGCGCGAGTGGTTGACGCGCCGCCTACTCGACCGCTATTTGGCGCACCGCGCCTACCACCGCCTAACCGTCAATCAATCCATCGACAATCCCGACGAGCGCATCAGCGAAGACGTTAAGACGTTCACCACCTCCAGCCTATCGTTCATCGTTCTGCTCCTCAACGCCGTGCTGACGCTGTCTCTTTTTCTAGGCGTATTGTGGTCGATTACGCCGTGGTTGGTCCTGACCGCGGTGGTGTACTCCGCGGCGGGATCGCTGGGAACGATCTTGTTGGCGCGGCGGCTGGTGCCGCTCAACAATCACCAATTGCAGAAGGAAGCGGACTTTCGTTTCGCCTTGGGCCGAGTCCGCGAGCGCGGCGAATCCGGCCGAGCGCGGCGAGGTGAAAAATCGATTGTTGGGCCGCTTCAACGCCCTGGTCGAGAACTTCCGCGCCATCATCAGCGTGACGCGCAACGTCGGCTTCTTCACCCGAGAGTTCAACTACCTGATCCAGATCATCCCCGCCGTGGTGGTGGCGCCCTTGTACTTTCGCGGTCAGGTCGAGTTCGGCACCATTCCGCAAGCGGCGATGGCGTTCGGCCAAGTCGTCGGCGCCTTCTCGCTGATCGTGACGAAATTTCAGGAAGTGTCCACCTTCGCTGCCGTCGCCAATCGTCTGGGTTCGATGTGGGAGGCGACCGAGTCGGCCGGCGCTGCCGCCGAGTCCGGCGCAGAGGCACCCGCGAAGGCGACGGAGAAAACTCCCGCAGGCATCGAGAGAAGCGCGGACGACGAGCGTGTGGCCTACGAAAAACTGACGTTGTGGACGCCGCGCGACAAGCGCGTGTTGCTGCGCGATCTGACGCTGGAAGTGAAGCAAGGCCAGCGATTGATCGTCACCGGGCCGAGCGGCGTCGGCAAAACGGCTCTTTGTCTCGCTTCGGCGGGATTGTGGGGTGAAGGAGGCGGGAAGATCATTACCCCCAGCCTGGGACGCATCATCTTCTTGCCGCAACGATTGTACACCGCCACCGGACGACTGCGCGATCTGTTGCTGTACGGATACGATGGCGGCGAAATCGATGACGACACGCTCCGCGCCGCCCTGCGCGGTCGGCCTGGATTACCTCGCCGAGAACGCCGAGGGTTTGGATTCCGAGTGGGATTGGCCGCACGATCTGTCGGCGGGCGATCGGCACGCCTTGGCGCTGGCGCGTCTGCTGTTGGCCAAACCGCCTTTCGCCTTCCTCGACGGGTTGCCTTGGGGACTGTCGCCGCCGCGCTTGCAGCGCCTCTATGAAGCGCTGGCGCGGACGCCCATCACCTATGTCAGCTTCGGCGGTCCCGCCGGTTTGTTGCCCTATCACGATCTCTGGCTGGAATTGCACGGCGAAGGAAGATGGCGGCTGCGGCGAACCAATACTTCAGAGGAGGCCAGCGTCGATGGAGAGAGGGTGCTGCGCTCCGGGGGAGAACAACAAGAAGAAGTGGTTAGCGACGCTTCGTAGAAGCGTCGCTAATCATGCAAAGCTCCTGCTATTGGCGAGCGGCGAGGGGAGCCACCTGATGATGAATGGCGTCCAGCAGTTCTTGCACCTCGAACGGTTTACGGATGTGCTGTACGGCGCTGACGGCCTCCGCGAAAGTGGCGGCGGAAACGACGATGACGGGGATGGAAGCGATGCAGGGATCGTGTAGCTGTTCGCGGCGAAATTGTTCGCCGTCAAGGACCGGCATCATGACATCCAGCAGAATCAGAGAGGGACGATTGCCCGCGTGAAGGTAATCGAGGGCTTCTTGGCCATTAGCGGCGCAGTCCACCGCATAGCCCTCCCATTCCAGCACCATCTGAATAGCACGGCGGACGATTTCATCATCCTCGACGATTAAAATGCTCCTGCCTGTGCCAGGCTGCGACTTCATGGAACGAACCTCACGAAGCAAACCGCGAAAATAGGGATCAACTCTAACTCTGCAATCGTCATGCCGAAGTATAGATCATAGTTGGTCTTGGGGCGGATACCCATGGGGTTGCAAGAATCTGTGCCTCGTCTTCTCTAGGCAATTCTACCCTCTCCACCGCTGCCGTCTACGCCATCCTAGCGCGCCAGCAGGGGAACCCTGGCTAACGCCCCAGGATGGCAAAAGATGGTCCGCTCACCATCGCCGTTGTTTGCGTTCCTGATCGGTTAAGCCCGGCTCATTGTTGCGGCGCTCGGCGGCGCGTTCGTTGGCAACCCAGTCGCCGGCCGGCTCCTGATTGTGAGGGTTGGTCGGGTCGGTTGCCGGCGATGTGATCGGTCGCGTCTTCTCGATGGCTTCAGAAGTTTCATCGGTTTTTTTCTGTTCGTCCATCGCTCTTCTCCTTTACGGAAACGGAACATCTTCTCATGGAGAAGTGCAATCGGCGTACCCCCCGCCGTCAGGAAATGTTTTACCTTCTCGCTTCGGTCTGAGGTTTGCAAGTTGCTCTGAACAAGGGCGAATGATCCCGGAAAGGCCAGGATCGCAGCCTCATGAGTGTACGGGGAGGTAGACGATGAAATTGCATTCTCTGGAAGATTTATTTCACGAGCAGCTGCGCGACATGTTCGATGCGGAAAAACAGCTGCTCAAGGCGCTGCCGAAGATGGCCAAGGCGGCGTCAGCCGACGAATTACGCCATGCCTTCGAGGAACATCTGGACCAGACACGCGGCCACGTCGAACGGCTGGAGCGCGTCTTCGAGTCCATCGGCAAGAAGCCGCGCGGCAAAAGTTGTCAGGCGATGGAAGGTCTTGTCGAAGAGGGCGCGGACCTCATCGACGCCGACGCCGAGCCGATGGTTCTCGATGCCGGTTTGATCGCCGCCGCTCAGCGCGTCGAACACTACGAGATGGCGGTTTACGGTTGTCTGCGCACCTGGGCGCATCAGCTGGGCAACCATGAGGCGGCGGAGTTGATCGAGCAAACGCTCCACGAGGAGAAGGAGGCCGACCAAAAGCTGACGCACATCGCCGAAAGCATGGTTAACTTGGCCGCCCAGCACGAGACCCAGCACGCCTAAGAGGGTGCTTGTCCATTTCCCATTTCACCGAAGGGGAGCGCAGTCACGCTCCCCTTCGGCGCGCGATACGTTGCGTAGGTGGCGGGATACTTCCTGCCGCTGAGTAAACTATTGCGCACTCATCGAGGCCGAGCCGTCCTTTCCTGCCGTTCCCCCTCCAGGAACCCTGGGAACGAATTAGACTTCCTCCCACTGAGAAGAACGCTTTCTTCTGTCATTTTGACAGAAGTATGGCACTTCCTTTGCAAACACCCTTCCGCGTGGCAAGCGTTGGCGACTTGTTTGACCGCGTCCCTATGCGATCACGGGGCGCACTCTACGGATGAGAAGGATGCTCATGAGGAATGGATTCAGCGATCTTAACGCCTCGCCTCCTCAGCGTGTCGCGGTGCTGCGCGCTCTCAAGCTGGGTGATCTCCTGTGCGCGGTGCCGACGTTCCGCGCCTTGCGCAGCCTGGCCAGCAGCCGAAATTGTCCTTCTTGGGCTGCCGTGGGCCTGTACCTTCGTCGAACGCTTTCGTTGTTATCTCGATGGTTTCCGCGCTTTTCCGGGCTACCCCGGACTGCCGGAACGCGAGCCGGACCTGGCGTGCATCCCCGCGTTTCTGCGGGAAATGCAAGAGGAACAATTCGATCTCGCCATCCAACTGCACGGCAGCGGCTCATTCGTGAATCCGCTCCTCGTATTGCTGGGAGCGCGCCGCTCAGCCGGTTTCTATCTTCCCGGCGATTACTGCCCGGATGCGGAGTTGTTCTGTCCGTGGCCGGAGCGCGGACGCGAAGCGATGCGTTTGTTGCGCTTGGTGGAGTTTCTCGGTCTGCCCGCGCAGGGCGATCACCTCGATTTTCCGTTAGGCGACGAGGATTATCGCGCTCTGGAGCAGATCGAGGGAGCGGAGGAACTGCGGTCGGGCGAGTACGTCTGTCTGCATCCGGGTGCGAGCGTGCCGGAACGGCGTTGGCCGCCGGAATGGTTCGCCGCTGTCGGCACGGCGTTGGCGCGGCACGGTTTGCGATTGGTTCTCACCGGCAGCGCGGGCGAAGCGGAATTGACGGCGGCGGTGGCGCGAGCGGTTCGCGGGCCGGTCCTCGATTTGGCCGGACGCACCGACCTCGGCACGCTGGCCGCACTGCTGAGCCGGGCGCGTTTGCTCGTTTGTAATGACACCGGCGTGTCACACGTCGCCGACGCCCTGCGCGTTCCTAGCATCGTGCTTTCGACCGGCGATAATGCCGCGCGCTGGGGGCCGGCCGACCGCCGGCTTCATCGCGTCTTCACCAATGGGGAAACGGTCCACCTCAGCGAGATTGTGGATCAAGCGGAATCGGTTGCTTGCGGCTTGGCGTTGGCGTAATGCGCGGCCGCGAGCGACAAGGATTGGCGAGGTAGGAAATCATGCCTCCGCTGCGCGTCTTCACTTGGCACATCCACGGCAATTATTTGCTGTACTTGTCGCAAGCGCGCGCCGAGTTTTATCTGCCGGTTCGACCCGGCGGAGGCGAAGGCTACGGCGGACGCGGTCGGACGTTCCCCTTCGCAAGCAACGTCCACGATGTTCCCGCCGAAGCGGTACGCGATCTGCGCTTCGATTGCGTCCTCTTCCAAACGCGGAAGAATTATGAGATCGATCAGCACGAGATTCTTTCGCCGGCGCAGCGGCGTCTGCCGCGCATCTATCTGGAACACGATCCACCGCAGGGACATCCGACCGACACGCGCCACTGGTTCGACGACCCGCACGGCTTGCTCGTGCATGTGACGGCGTTCAACGCTCTTATGTGGGACAACGGCCGCACACCGACGCGCGTCATCGATCACGGTGTTCTGATTCCGCAAGGAGTCCGCTATTCCGGCGAAATCGCCCGCGGTCTCGTCGTGGTCAATCATCTGCGCCAGCGCGGCCGGCGTCTCGGTGCCGACATTTTCGAGCAAGTCCGTCAGGACATCGCGCTGGATCTCGTGGGCATGGATGCGGAATCGCTCGGCGGTCTGGGCGAAGTCGCGCCGCCGGAGTTGCCGGCCTTCGCCGCCCGCTATCGCTTCTTTTTCCATCCGGTGCGCTACACGAGTCTGGGCTTGGCCGTGCTGGAAGCGATGACGATTGGCCTGCCCATCGTCGGTTTGGCGACGACGGAGTTGGTGACGGTTATCGAAAACGGTGTACACGGTTTCGTCGATACGGACGTGCGGCGGCTGCGCGAACCGATGCGGCAGTTGTTGGCGGAACCGGCTTTGGCGCGGCGGTTGGGCGACAATGCGCGCCGCCGCGCTCTCGAACGGTTCGGCATCGAACGCTTTGCCCGCGATTGGGAGGAGACGTTCGCCGCCGTCGCTCATTTTGTTTAGCCGCGACCCGAAGGGGAGCGCTAGCCCGCGCTCCCCTTCGGGTCGCGGCTAAACGGCATTGGATCGGCAACGGAGGTACTTCATGGGCATGCGCATCGCCATGATTAGCGAACACGCCTCGCCGCTGGCAGGTCTGGGCGGCGCGGACAGCGGCGGTCAGAACGTCTACGTCGCTCAGGTGGCGCGCCACTTGTCGCGGCGCGGCCATCGCGTCGATGTCCTCACACGCCGCGACAGCGCCGATTTGCCGCCGATTCTGACATGGCTCGACGGCGTGCGCGTCGTCCACGTCCCCGCCGGGCCGCCCGAACGACGGCCCAAGGAACAATTGCTCCCTCTTATGGAGGAATTTTCGCGGCATGCGCTACGCTACGCGCGCCACAACCGCTACGATGTCGTGCATGCTCATTTCTTCATGTCCGCGCTCGTAGGAATGGAGTTGAAAAAAGCCCTTGGCTTGCCGTTGATTGTCACCTTCCACGCTCTCGGCAGGGTGCGGCGTCTGCATCAGGGCGGCGCCGATTCCTTCCCGGAAGAGCGATTGAAAATTGAAGATCGCATCGTCGCCGAGGCGGATTGCCTCATCGCCGAATGCCCGCAGGACCGCGAAGATTTGCTGCAACTGTACGGCGCCGAGCGCGAACGCATTCGCATCATCCCCTGCGGTTTCGATCGGCGTGAGTTCGGCCCCGCGGACAAGGCGCGAGCGCGGGCCGTCCTGGGATTGCCGCCAGACGAGTTCCTCGTGTTACAACTCGGCCGCATGGTGCCGCGCAAGGGCGTAGACAACGTCATCCGCGCCGTGGCCCGATCTGCGCCACGCGCATGGACTCCGCGCCCGGCTGCTCGTCGTCGGCGGTGAATCGTGCCATGCCGATCCGATCGTGACGCCGGAGATTGGCCGACTGCGCGCCATCGCCGACAGTGAGGGCGTTGCCGATCTCGTGACCTTCACCGGCAGCCGCGCGCGTTCGGAACTGAGGAATTACTACACCGCCGCCGATGTGTTCGTGACGACGCCGTGGTACGAGCCGTTCGGCATTACGCCGGTGGAAGCGATGGCCTGCGGCACGCCGGTGATCGGGGCGGCGGTCGGCGGCATCCAGACCACGGTGCGCGATGGCGTGACCGGCTATCTGGTTCCACCCAAAGACGCGGACGCCTTGGCAGATCGGCTGGCCCACTTGATGGAACGACCGGCTCTCCTCCAACAATTCAGTCGTCAGGCGCTCCGCCGCGCCCGCACCCTGTACACCTGGCAGCGCGTCGGCACGGCCATCGAATCACTGTATGCCTCCGCTACATACCCAACCCGGCAGCTAACGCTGCCGATTCGCCCTAACACCGGCGAACCGGCAGCGTTAGCTGCCGGGTACAATCCGCCCGCGCTCACCTCCGGCGCGCGGCTAATCGGCGGACAACGGAGAGCAGTCTTTCTCGACAAGGACGGCACACTAATCGAAGACGTACCCTACAATGTCGATCCGCAAAAGATACGATTGGCTCCGGGAGCGATGGAAGGTTTGACGGCTCTGCACGAAAGCGGTTATGCGTTGATCGTAGTCTCGAATCAATCCGGCGTGGCGCGCGGCTTGTTCCCGGAAAGGGCATTGTGTGAAGTCGAGCATGCCCTGCGGCGTCAGTTAGCGGAGTTCGGCGTGCCGCTGGCGGGCTTCTACTACTGCCCGCATCATCCGCACGGCAGCGTGCTTCCTTACGCCATCGCCTGCCGCTGTCGCAAGCCCGCGCCGGGCATGCTGCGCCGCGCCGCCGTCGATCTCGGCATCGACCTCGCCGAGTCGTGGATGGTCGGCGACATTCTCGACGACATCGAAGCCGGCCGCCGCGCCGGATGCCGCACTGTGCTGATCGACATTGGCAACGAGACGGAATGGCGGCGCGGCCGGCGGCGCCGGCCACACCATCGCGCCGCCGACTTGGCCGAGGCGGCTCGGATCATCCTGGCCGCTGCGGGGCTATGTGAAACCCCCTTCAACGGACAGGCGGCCTTATGACTTCTTCTTTCGAGTGGCAGCAAGCCGAGAACGTCTTGTGTGTGCGCCTGGATGCGCTGGGCGACGTGCTGATGACGACGCCGGCCTTGCGCGCGCTCAAGCAGTCGCGGCCTAGCCGCCGGCTGACGCTGCTGACTTCGCCCGCGGCGGCGGCACTGGCGCCGCTCGTGCCGGAAATCGACGATTGCATCGTCTACGATGCGCCGTGGATGAAGGCCACCGCTCCCCGCGTCGATAGCCGGCCTGAATTTGCCATCCTCGAACGTCTGCGTCAGGGACGTTTCGATGCCGCCATCCTGTTCACCGTATTCAGCCAGAATCCGCTGCCGGCCGCGCTGCTGTGCATGCTGGCCGACATCCCGCACCGTCTCGCCCATTGCCGCGAGAATCCGTACCAACTGTTGACCGACTGGGTGCGGGAACCGGAGCCGGAGCAATTCATCCGCCATGAAGTGCGACGCCAACTCGATCTTGTCGCCGAGATCAACTGTCACACCACGGACGAACGACTGTCTCTGAGCATACCGGTGGAAGCGGCCCGGCGCGTCGGTGTTATTTTGCGCGAACTCGGTCTGACGAGGGATCGTCCGTGGATTCTGATTCATCCCGGCGCTTCGGCTCCGTCGCGGCGCTATCCCCCCGAACGCTTCGCGCAAGCGGCGAAGTTGTTGGCAGGCGATCACGATTTGCCGATTGTCTTCTCTGGTTCCGAAAGCGAGCGCGAGCTGATCGACGGCATCCGCGCGGCTGTGTGCGCACCTTCGTACACCTTGGCCGGCTGTCTGAATCTGGCGGAACTGGCGGCGCTGGTGGCACAGGCGCCGGTACTTATCACGAATAACACGGGACCGGCGCACATTGCCGCCGCCGTTGGCACGCCAGTTGTGGATCTATATGCGCAGACGAATCCGCAGCACACGCCCTGGCAGGTGCGGCATCGATTGCTCTACCACGACGTGCCCTGCAAGAACTGCTTCAAGAGCGTCTGTCCTCAAGGCCATCACGATTGCCTGGCGCGCGTGCCGCCGGACGGCGTGGCGCGGGCGGCGCTGGAATTATTAGCCCCGAACAGAATGAGCCATTAGCCTGGAGCGCCAGCGACAGGTTCGAGAACCCGTCGCTGGCGCTCCGGGCTAGTCGGTTCTAAGGAGAAACAATGCACACTCTGGGGATCAACGCCGCCTTCCACGATCCGGCCGCTTGCCTTGTCTGCGATGGCCGAGTCGTCGCCGCCGCCGAGGAAGAGCGCTTCACGCACATCAAGCACGGCAAACGTCCTCTGCCGTTCTCGACCTGGGAACTGCCCTTCCACGCCATCGATTTTTGTCTGCGTCAGGCCAGCCTCTGTATCAAGGACATCGATCACGTCGCCTATTCGTTCGATCCGCACCTGCTGCTGCCCCAGGACGGCGGCGACGAGGTGCCCATCCCGCTCAAGCCCGGTCCTCAAAAGGCGCCGCAGGGTTTCGATTCCGTATGGGATCCGCTGTTTTTGGCGTCCATCGCTCACGCGCCCGGCCATCTCTGCGATGGTTGGCCGCACCATTTGCAAACGCGCCTGCGCGGCCTATGCGTGGATGGGATGCCCTTCCGCTGGCACTGGGTTCCGCATCACCTGGCCCACGCGGCCAGCGCTTTCCACGTTTCGCCGTTCCCTCGTGCCGCCGTGTTGACGCTCGACGGCCGCGGCGAAAAGGCGACGACCGGCTACGCCGTCGGCAACGGCAATCATCTGCAATGGCTCGGCCAAGTGCAGATGCCGCACTCGCTGGGCATTCTCTACGAGTCCGTCACCGGCTACCTCGGCTTCCTGCATTCCTCCGACGAATACAAGGTCATGGCACTGGCCTCTTACGGCCAGCCGAAGTATCTGCGCGATTTCCGCGAGATCGTCCAACTCGGCGACAAGGGCCAATACACCATTGGCGAGTTGAAACTGGAGGAGCGATTCGGACCGGCGCGGCCGCGCGGCGCCGACATCGAGCAGAAGCATTACGACATCGCCGCATCGCTGCAAGTGGTGCTGGAAGAAACCGTGCTGGAATTGGCTCGCTGGCTGCACGAGGAATCGAAGGAGGCGGATCTGTGCCTGGCGGGCGGCGTGGCCCTCAATTGCGTCATGAACGCTCGGCTGCGCGACGCCGGCCCATTCCAGCACATCTGGGTGCAGCCGGCCGCCGGCGACGCCGGCACCGCTCTCGGCGCCGCGCTGTGGGTGGACGCCGTGGAGCGCGGCGCCAAGGATCGATCCTACACGATGAATCACGCTTACCTGGGGCCGGTCTATAACGACATCGAAATCGAGGAGTTTTTGCGCTGGACCAAGGTGCCGTTCCGCCATCTCAAGAACGTGACGGAGGAGACGGCCGACATTCTGGCGAAAGACAAGATCATCGGCTGGTTCCAAGGTCGCATGGAGTTCGGCCCGCGGGCGCTGGGGGCGCGATCGATTCTCGCTTCGCCGATCCACGCCGACATGCAGGCGCGACTTAACGAAATCAAGGACCGCGAGGATTTTCGCCCCGTTGCTCCGGTGGTGCTGGAAGAAGAGGCGGCCAACTGGTTCGTCGGCGCTGAAGCGTCGCCGTTCATGCTCTTCGTCCATCAGGTGCAGCCGGACAAGGCCAAACGCATACCGGCGGTGCGGCACGTGGACGGCACCGCGCGCATTCAGACGATCAACCGTCATCAGTTCCCGCGTTATTATGAATTGCTCAAGGCGTTCCAGGCGCGCACCGGCGTGCCGGTGCTGGTGAACACCTCGTTCAACACGCGCGGCGAGCCGATCGTCTGCACGCCGCGCGACGCGATCGAGTGTTTCTGGACCTCGCCGCTGGATGCGTTGGTGATCGGCTCGTATTTGTTGGAGAAGCATTCGGCATGACGCTCGCCGTTTCGGTCGTGGTGCCCACTTATCGCCGGCCGGAACTACTCGGCCGCTGTCTCGCCGCCCTCGCCGTGCAAACGATGCCGGCCGACAGCTACGAGATTCTCATTGCCGACGATGCGGCCAGCGAATCGACGTGCCGCCAAGTGGAAGAGTTTGCCAGAAAAGCTACCTGTCTAATCCGCTATTTGCCCGTCACCTTCGCGCACGGTCCCGCAGCGGCGCGCAACGTCGGCTGGCGCGCCGCCCGCGCTCCGATCGTCGCCTTCACCGATGACGATACCGTGCCCGATCCCGGCTGGCTAACAGCAGGTGTCGGTACTCTGGAGCGCGATGCCGAACTGGCCGCCGTCACCGGACAGGTCATTGTGCCGCTGCCGCCGACGCCGACCGATTACCAACGAAACGAGGCCGGCCTGGAAACCGCCGAGTTTGTCACCGCCAATTGCTTTTGCCGCCGCGCCGTTCTGGAAATGCTGGGCGGCTTCGACGAGCGCTTCCCCTCCGCTTGGCGCGAAGACAGCGATTTGCACTTCCGTCTGCTCGAAAGCGGCGTCAAGTTGCGAAAGGCGCCGGAAGCCCTTGTTGTACACCCCCTCCGTCCGGCGCCGTGGGGCGTCAGTCTGCGCATGCAGCGTAAAAGTCAGTTCGATGCGCTGCTCTACAAGAAACATCCGGCGCTGTATCGCAAACGCATCCGGCGTTTGCCGCCGCTCGATTATTATGGCATCGTGTTGGCGATCGTCGCCGTCCTCATTGCGGCGATGCTGGGAGCGTGGATCGCTTGCGGTCTCGCCACCGTCGTGTGGATGGTATTGATGGGGCGATTCCTGGAGCGACGCTTACGCGGCACTTCACGCGCGCCGGCCCATGTTTTTGAAATGCTCCTTACGTCTTTGCTCATTCCATTCTTGTCGGTCTTTTGGCGACTTTACGGAGCGGTGAAACATCGCGTGTGGTTCTGCTGAGCCGCGACCGTAAGGGAGCGGTTGTCTGCACCGCTCCCTTACGGTCGCGGCTCTGATAAAATAACATCATGCTGACCTCACGGGCTTACTGGTTCTTGCTCAGTGTACTGGCGATCTTGAGCCTGGGACTACTGCGGCCGTCGCTGACGTTGACGCTGCTCGGCCTGACGCTGCTGTTGTGGTTCGCCGCGCAGTGGCTGTGGTTCCTGATTCGTCTGCCGGGCGTGCGCGGACTGCGCATCGAACGGGAAGTGTGGGACGAACGCTCGAACGTGGCGACCTTGTGGGCCGGGCAGATTTTCGAGGTGCGTCTGCGCCTGATCAACGACGATTGGCTGCTTTCGCCGCACCTCGCGGTGGACGATCGCCCGCCCTATGCCGTCGAGCAAGTGGACGGATCGACCATCGCTCAGGGAGTTGTGTCCGCGGATCGGCCGCTGCAATGGGCCTATCGTATCCGTTGCGGCTCAGCTGGTCTGGCGCGCTTCGAGGGCGTGCGCCTCCGCATCGCCGACTGGCAGGGGTTTTTCCATCACCTGCATTTCCTGCACGATGTCGTCGTTCTACCGATCCTGCCGGTTCTGGCTCCGCTCAGCAGCCAGCCGGCCTCGAAGAAACGGCACAATTTACTGCTGCCGCCCGGCATCCATCGTTTTCGCCGTCCCGGTTCCGGCAGCGAACTGCTCGACCTCCGCGATTATTTGCCGGGCGATCCGCCCAAGACAATCGCCTGGAAGGTGTCGGCGCGGCGCGATCGGCTCATCACCAAGGAGTTCGAGAGTGAAGTGCCGGTTCGCTGCACGCTATTCATCGATACCTCCAACTCGGTGCGCGTTCCGGCCGCTTTCGCCGTCGGTCCCCGGCAGATCCACTGCGGCAAGGCGCTCGATCGCCTGATCGACGTGGCCGCCGGTGTGCTGCAAGCTAACGCTGGCATCCGCGATCTGACCGGCTTGTGCCTGTTCGACGAACAGGGTGTTCAGAGCGTGGCGCCCGATCGCGGCGGCGCCCACCGCACCGAATGCTTGCGGCTGTTGGCCGCCGCCGCCGCGCGCCTGCCCGTGCAAGAGCGCGTCCATCCCGATCACCTGCTGCCCTTGGCCTACAGCTTCGCCTCCGAAGTCTACCCGGAACTGTTGCAACCGGCCGTCAACGCCGTGCCCTTGAAGATGACTTGGCTGGAAGGCTTTTCCAGCTATCCGCGCCGCTAGGCGTCTGGGCCTGTTCGAGCGTCTGCATCGTCGCAAGAGCGGCCTGCGAATGTTGTGCTGGTGGGCGTCGTTTTGGTCGCTGGTGCTGCCGTTGTTTCTGCTGCTGCTCCGCGTGATGTTTCAAATGAAGGCGCTGGACGCGGTGTTGCCGTTCGTTTTGTTTGTTTGCCCGCTGCTGTCCTTTCTGATGTGGGGAGGGACGGTGTTTCTTTTCGGCGTCGATGCTGTAGCCGGCGGAAGCAAGCGCCGCCGCGATCGCTGGCGCAAACAGTTGGCCGCGATCGTCTCGGCGCGTACGGCCTGGCACCGGGCGGACTGGCGACGCTGCTGGAAGACGACGATGCTTTCGCGCTGCTGTTGCAGCGTTTTCTCAGCGAGCATCAGGTGCCGTACACGCTGCCGCTCTACAGTCCGGAGGGACGCTATTTGTTCGCGGCGCCGGAGAAAGTGCCGGTGCTGGCCGGCGCCTTGGTGCGCGCCGTGGGCAAGGGACGCGATAACGAACTATTTGTCTTGCTGGCCGATCTGCTGGAACTGGAGGAGGACGCCCTCGATCCGCTTTTGCGCGGTGCGCGTGGCGCTGGGCCGGCATCATCAGGTGGTGCTGATTTGTCCTTGGCCGCCGGGGCTGGAATTGCCGCCCGCGACGCGGAGTATCGCAGACGTGCGTTCCCACGCGGAGCGTGGCAACGAGAAGCAGATATGGGATCAGGTGACGACGCGGCGCTTCCATCTCGCCTATCAGCGGCTCCGCTACACCTTCACGCGCATGGGTGTCGCCGTCCTCTGCGCCGCCGGTGACGAGCCGGTGTCACTGATCCTCCGCCGCCTGGAGCGCCTGCGCAACCTGGGAAGGCCGCACTCATGACGAACTCCCCAATCCCAAATTCTGAATCCCAAACTCCTCCGACGACGCACGGCCAATTGCGTTCGCATCCGGCAGTGCGCAATTACATGCTGTGGTGTTTGGCGGCGCTGTTCCTGCTGGTCGTGTGCCTGGCGGGGCGCGGGCTGGAGTGGTGGTGCTTGGTGCCGGCGTTGATCGGCTGTCTGGCGCTGTTGATGAACTGGCATCACGGGCCGCCGCTGGTGCTGCTGTCTCTCGCCGTTCTCCAGGCCATGCCCGGCTCGCGTGCCCATTGGAGCTATTGGGGTTGGTCGCGCTTTCAGACGCCGACCGTGACGGACGTTGTGTTGTGCCTGGCCGTGCTGGCTTACGTCGTGGGGCACTATCGCTTGCTGTCCCTGATGCGTCACATCTTCCCACCGGACTCCCGCCGTCCGCGCGGGAGCCAACGCCGACCCGGCACGGCGTCGCTCGGCTGATCTGGTCACTCCTTGGGAATTGGCGCTGATGGGTTTGGCCTTGCCGGCCTGGGCGGGCTTGGCCGTGATGGTTTGGACGTGGATGATGGAGGAGGGTGTGCCGCCGCTGGACATGCGGTCCGAAGTGTGGCGCGTGCTGCGCATCGCCTGGATCGCTCTGGCATCGACGGCGGCGACGGGGATCGTGGCCGGCTACCTGCGGCGGACAATGGCGACGCCGGAGGAGAGCTTATTGTATTTGCAGGATGAACTGTGGCGGCAAACGCGCCGCGAGCAGAGTAGTCTCAATCGCTGGTTGACGTGGGCGCGCTGCGCGCCCAGCGGAAACGGGAGGGATCGTAATGTTTTGGTGGCGCGAGTTTTCCGGCTGGCTGCTGATCGGCCTGTCGATGCTGGGATTCGTCCTCGTTTACGAACTGTGTATGGGACATTACCTAGCCGAGATGTGGGTGATCGCTGTTATCGCTTTGGTCGTCTTTTGGGGCGGTATTCAATTGCTCAAGGTGGCGATCGCGGCGCGCATCTGCCAGCAAGCGCAGGATCGGCTCTATCCCGCGAAAGAGGACAAGGGGACAAGGTGATCGGTCGATTGGCTCCGTCGCCGACTGGAGCGCAGCACGTCGGCAACGCTCGCACCTACCTGATCGCTTGGTTGTCGGCGCGCAGCCGCGGCAGTCGCGTTGTGCTGCGCATCGAGAATATCGATTCGCCGCGCGTCAAAGCAGGGGCCGATCAACAAGCCTGTCGAGATTTGCAATGGCTCGGATTGGATTGGGATGAGGGACCAATCGTCCAGACGGAACGGCTGGAGAAATATCTCGCCGCCCTCGTTCGGCTCCAGCAGCAAGAGTTGGTTTATCCCTGCACTTGCACGCGCGGAGATGTGGAGAGCGCCGCCAGCGCCCCGCATTGGGAACACGAGGGGCCGGTCTACCCTGGCACCTGCGCCGGTCGTTGCGTCCTCGACGTGGGGAAGCTGACCAACCGTCCGTACTGTTGGCGTTTCCGCGTGCCGCCGGTTTCGCCGAGTTTTGTCGATGGTTTTCGCGGGCCGACGCACCTCGATCTCCGCGCGATTGGCGGCGATTTCGTGGTCTGGAAGGCACCGCGTCCAGGCGGTGCGGAAAGCACGCCGGCCTATCAACTCGCCGTCGTGGTCGATGATGCGGGACAGGGCGTCACGGAGGTGGTGCGCGGTGACGATCTGATTCCGTCCACGCCGCGCCAATTGCTGCTGTATCAGGCGCTCGGCCTGACGCCGCCGCAGTTCGTTCACGTTCCGCTGGTCGTTGGACCCGATGGCCGCCGGCTGGCCAAGCGCCACGGTGACACCCGCTTGTCAGCACTGCGCGAAGCCGGCGCGCGGCCGGAGATGCTGTTGGGACTGCTAGCCTGGTCGTGCCGCTGGATACCGGCGATCGCGCCGATCCGCGCACACGATCTGATTCCGCTGTTTCGTCTGGAGACGGTTCCGCGCGAACCGTTCGTGCTGACGCCGAAAATGCTGGGGCACATCAGCTATCACTACGCGCCAGCCGATACGTTATCCATGATGCCTTCCAATGAAGTGTATGGATACCTCGCTCCGCGCTCGACCGTTTCGAGCTAGGCTCCCTAGGAGAAGAGGATTGAGGTCGCTCTACCTCAAGGATCAAGAGAATCGCCATACCCCCACAAATAATTATTTGTTTTTTTTCGAGGACTTGGAAACGGCTTGCCTAGGACTTCAAAACCTGAATGACGTAGAATTCTTTGCATGAATTGATTGTCCGCGCTAGTGGTGGCGAAAATGCCGCCGCCCGTATTTTTCGTCAATAACTCGCGTAGGAGTGTCTTGGCGATTCCAAGGCCGCGACACTCCGGTACAACAACCGCCCAGCCGAACTCAAGGGGGAAACGGTGGGTCAAAGCCACGGCCTGAGCGGCGGAAAATATCTTGCTTCGGTATGTGGGCCGGGGAGTCTTCAGAGCGGCCACCCCCGCTAGCTTTCTCCCCAAACAGGCAAAACCCAACCAGGCCGCCGCAGCAATACGGGCTTCTAATCCTTTGGACATCACCTGCGCCCCCTGGCGAACCAACCGAGCGAAGGATTGCAGATCCTTTGCCGAGCATTCTCCAGGCGTGAGAAGGCGAATCACCAAGGAGGCACGCTTACTTTTTCGCTCGATGCTCATAATTCAAATCGCTGTAGTGGAAAAACCCGTTCAAACGGATGACAACATTCTGCCATTCCCGCGAAGCCCAATTCTTTTTCTTCAACTCATCGCGATACTCGCGCAAACAAACCTCCAATGCATTTCGAAATTCGGTTGCGTTGATGGTTTTATCTTCAAAGTCAATGATCGGCCCTCTTCGATGAATCAACCAACCTTTGGTTTCTCCCAGATGAAGAACTCCAGAGCGGAGAGTGTGGTACAGTCCTTTGGCCCGCTCTCGGCCGATGGTGAATCGCGGGTACTTCTCAAAGAAATTGGCATAGAGATCTTCTTTTTCGCCTTTGGTTTCGTCCTTCAAACCCTGTCGATAGCGTTGGATCGCCTCAATGAGTAGGCAGCAATTGGCCATCGTGAAAAATCCGTGGCCCCGGTCGATAGGAACACTTTTCAGCGGGATCAAGAACCGCTCCATGAAGCGATAGTAGATCTCCTCCGCCAATGCTTTTGTGTCGTGGTGAGCCAGCAACTCCTTGATCTTGCCGATTGTTGTTCCCTTACGGAACTCAATCTGATCTAGCGATTTTCTTGCCATCGAGATCCTACCACCGTGATGACTTCCCTCGCCTTCGCGGCCTATGTTCCTATCCCAATGCCGCATGCCGTAGGCATCGGGATGCTTGCTTCGTGTACACACTTCAACAGAAAGAGTAACGATTCTCCCGCCTCCAGCGCCATTGTAGCCGATCACCGATCGTTCTCGCTAGTTCGCGCGGAAGTCCAGAGTCGATTAGATCGCCGAAGCCCATTCGTTGAGCAAGGTCGGTCGCTCGGTCTCACGCCGCCCTGCGCTGGAACCGGCTCCGCTGCCATTCGACCTGCCGCGCCAATCCCTCATCGAGTCCAACGCGCGGCTGCCAACCGAGATGACGCAACAGTTTCGTGGTATCGGCAACCGTGACGCGCTGATCGCCTGGTCGGGCTGGCTCGCGCCGTACCGCGGCGCGGCAGCCAAGAAGGCGTTCCAGCTTGCCGAGGATTTCCCAGACGTTGGCCGTCTCGCCGCCGCCGACGTTGTAAATCTCGCCGAGCGGCGCGTCCAGCACCGCCATCGTCGCCGCCACGCAATCGGCGACGTAGGTGTTGCCGCGCGATTGCAAACCGTCGCCGTGGACGATGACCGGCTGTCCGGCCAACAGCGCCTCGATGAAGCGATGATAGCCCATGTCCGGCCGCTGTCCCGGTCCATACACGGAAAAATAACGCAGCACCACGAGCGGCAGACCGCACTCGTCGGCATGAGCGCGGCACAGATTTTCCGCCGCCAGCTTGGTCACGCCATAAGGCGAGATCGGCCGCACCGGCAACGTCTCGTCGCCGGAGCCGTAGCGTCCATAAACCGAGGAGGTCGAAGCATAAACGAAGCGCCGTAAGCTCGGCAGACGCCGTACGGCTTCGAGCAGTCGTTGCGTGCCGAGAAGATTGCAGCTCTCGTAGAGATCGAAGTCGCTCCAGCTGCGTGTCAGGTCCGGCATAGCGGCGAGGTGAAAAATCGCCTCCACTCCGGACAGGGCCGTATCAAGGGGATCGCAGCGAAGATCGAGCGGATAAAACGAGAAGGCCGGATGCGTTTGGAAACCGGCCAGATTGGCTTCCTTGTCGTCACGGGGATAATAGGGGATGAAGGCATCGAGTCCGACAACGGTGTGATTGGCCCGCAGCAGATGCTCGCACAAATGCGAGCCGATGAATCCGGCGGCGCCGGTAACGAGACACTTCATGCTTGGCTCCTTCCTTGGCAAGCGGTCATTATCGCAGAGCGAATGTAACAGGACGGCGCGGTCGGGGCAACGGCGACCGATGAAGAGTTTCCTAACGCGAATCTGCAACTCGCCTGTTGCTCTCCTCGACTCCGTTCACTGTAATGAACGGAGTTGCTTCCCCAAGCCACGGAGATTCCCATGCGACATTCGCTGCCATTCTCTTCTTTCTTCGTGCTGCTGTTGTTCTCGTTGCCGCTTCCGGCCGTGGCGGCAGAGAAACCGTCGGTCGCCGTAACCATCGAGACGACGCTGACTACCGAGGGCGAACACATCCGTCAATTCGCTTTTGACGGCGAGGACAAAACTTATTTCGCCTCGGAAAAGAATGCCACGGCCGAGGACCATTTCACCTTGGTCCTCGATAAGCCGGCGGCCGTCCACTCTCTGCGTGTGACCACGGGGCGGCCGGACGGCCGCGACAAACTCGACGCGGCGATGGTGGAGGTTTCCGCCGACGACAAGAAGTTTGAGGAACTGGCCAAGTTCAGCGGCGGCGCAGTCGAGGTCAAGCTCGCCGGACGCAACATACAAGCCATCCGCATCAAGCCGTCGCGCGATCTCAAACATCCATTAGCGATCCGCGAAATCGCTCTCGATTCGCAACCCTCCGTGTCCGTCTTCAAATATCCCGTCGAGTTCAGCGTGGACGTGAAGGACGCGCCGGAGATGAAGGAATGGGCCGAGAAAGCCGCCTACATCTGCGAACGGCAGTACACGATGATTAACGAGGAACTGAAAGACGATCGTTTCCAGCCGCCGCGCCGGGTGCGGATGAGGCTGAAGAAGATGAACGGCGTGGCGTACGCGAGCGGCAGTCAGATCACCGGCTCGATAGCGTACTTCAAACGGCACCCCGACGACTTCGGCGCCATGGTCCACGAGACGGTTCATGTGGTGCAGAGTTATCGCTTGCCGGGCAATCCGGGCTGGCTAGTGGAGGGTATCGCCGATTACATTCGCTTCTTCAAGTACGAGCCGGGGAAATTGGGACGGATCAATCCCCAGCGCGCCCGCTACGACGGCAGCTACCGCGTAACGGCGGCGTTTCTGGCGTACCTGAGCGACAAATACGACAAGCATCTCGTCCGCAAGCTCAACAAGATGATGCGCGAGGGCGAGTACAAGAAAGAAGCCTTCCAAAAACTGACGGGCAAGACGCTGGAACAACTCGGCGTGGAATGGCGCGCGACGCTAGGCGGTACGTAATCTGCTCAGTCGATCACGGCAATTGCGTAGGGCACCAGAGCTTCGCGCCACGGCTTGCCTACTCCCGGAGAGGCGTCGGCCTCTGCGCGCCGCTTGGCGATTTCTGCCAGGTGCCACGGCGGCACCTCGTCTGAATTCACGACTTCGGGCAAACTGTCCCAGATCTGTTCGATCAACTCTAGCCGTTCCCGGACGCTGAGCTGGTTGATTCCCAACGCCTCAATGCTGACAGGCATGGCCGT
Organism: uncultured Planctomycetota bacterium; assembly: GCA_963835245.1. Lineage (GTDB taxonomy): Bacteria > Planctomycetota > Planctomycetia > Gemmatales > Gemmataceae > JAJPHU01. The sequence continues at coordinate 804,450 of CAWIEZ010000003.1, read as the reverse complement.
TCCTCCTGGACGATTCGTTTTTCTCCAGAGAGGATACCACAGCCGGCGGAAAAAGGAAATGATGGGAGATCGGACCAAGATCAACAGTCGGCTCACACGGCGAGTGACGTAGAAGCACGACGAACCGTTAGTCGCGTGGCCGGTCTGCGGCAAGTGCCTTGTTCGGCTTCGATTTCCCGTCACGACTCGCTGCCATACGGAATCCGGCCCCTAGCTTCGACGGCAGTCTGCCACCGAACACAAATCCCTCGTAATGGTTCCACCGAATCGTCCTTGTAGTTCTCAACGATCTCGCGTTCCTCCGGAGTAAGCGATAGGACGTCAAAGATACAATCGCATGTGGTCAAGAAATCGCCGCAAAAGGGACAGAGTTCCCGAGCACAAAACAGTTCGTGCAACTGCCCTGCGGAACTGCCACAGCTTGGACACGCTGCTCCCATAACGACTGTCGCCGAACAAATGATTAGATGCGCGATCTATCACGCCGTCGCATCTCAGCCAGGTGAAGGGTGCCCTCGCTCACTCGTTCGCGCATCAACCGAAATCGTATCCGACGGAAACACCCATTGTCAGCACCAAGCGGTACAGGGCGCAGGGAACGCGCTGTTTTGTCTCGCCAGCGTTACGGCAATTGCGTATCGCCCATGAGATAGCGATCGCACTCGCGGGCGGCGCCGCGGCCTTCGTTGATGGCCCACACGACCAGACTCTGCCCGCGCCGCATGTCGCCGGCGGCGAACACGCCCGGTACACTCGTGGCGAACTTGCCATGTTCCGCCTTGGCGTTCGAGCGCGGATCTTTCTCGACGCCGAGTTGATCGAGCAGTTGATTTTCGGGACCGAGGAAGCCCATCGCCAACAGGACGAGCTGAGCGGGAAAGACGTGTTCGCTGCCGGGCACTTCGCGCGGAATGGTGCGGCCATTGTCCTTGACCCATTCGACGCGGACGGTGTGCAGTTCCTTGACGCGGCCCTCGGCGTCGCCGACGAATTTTTTCGTCTGAATGAGATATTCGCGCGGATCTTTGCCGAAAATGGCTTCCGCCTCTTCCTGCCCGTAATCGAGCTTGTAGACTTTCGGCCATTGCGGCCAGGGATTGTCTGGAGCGCGGTTCAGCGGCGGCATGGGCAGAATCTCGAACTGCACGAGACTTTTGCAGCCGTGTCGCATCGACGTGCCGACGCAATCGGTGCCGGTGTCGCCGCCGCCGATGACGATGACATCCTTGCCTTTGGCCGAGATGTAATGGTCGTCGGCGTGTCGGCTATCGAGCAAGCTCTTGGTGTTGGCGTGCAGAAACTCCATAGCGAAGTGAATGCCGCCGAGTTGCCGGCCTTCGATGGGAAAATCGCGCGGCTTCGTCGCTCCGCCGCACAGGACGATGGCATCGAACTGCTTGCGCAGCTTATCGGCGGGATAATCCTTGCCGACTTCGCAATTGGTGACGAAGGCGACACCCTCGGCCTTCATCAGATCGACGCGGCGCTGGACGATGTGTTTATCGAGCTTCATGTTGGGAATGCCGTACATCAGCAGATCCGCCAATGCGATCGGCGCGCTCGAAGACGGTGACCCAATGGCCGGCGCGGTTGAGCTGCGCCGCGGCGGCCAGTCCCGCCGGCCCGGAGCCGACGACGGCCACTTTCTTGCCGGTACGCACTGGCGGCGGCTCCGGCACGACCCAGCCCTCCTCGAACCCTTTATCGATGATGGCGCACTCGATCGATCTTGATTGTCACGGGCGGTTCGGTGATGCCCAGCACGCATGAACCCTCGCACGGCGCCGGACAGACGCGGCCGGTGAACTCCGGGAAATTGTTGGTTTTGTGCAGACGTTCGAGAGCCTCGCGCCACAATCCGCGATAAACGAGATCGTTCCATTCCGGAATGAGGTTGTTGACGGGACAGCCGGCGGCCATGCCTTCGATGAGAGCGCCGGTATGGCAGAAGGGCACGCCGCAATCCATGCAACGGGCACCCTGGTTGCGCAGTTTTTTCTCGTCGGCGTGTTCGTGAAACTCCGACCAATTATGGATGCGTTCCGCCGGATGCCGCACCAGCGGCAACTCGCGGGGATATTCAAGAAATCCGGTCGGCTTACCCATCGTCGCAACCTCGTATCAAAAAATAGTTCCCATTAACCGCCGAACTCGTCGGCGTCGTCTTCGGGCAGGATTTCCTGAGCGACCAGATCCTTCCAGGCGGTGAACACTTCCTCCGACGCATTGGCGGCGCGGAGGCGTTCGGCTACCGGACCTTCCGCCGTCTTCAATTCCGGGAATGTCAGCAGCAATGCAGCCAAATCCCGCCAGTCCGAACCGGCTTTAGGCTTAGCCTGTCGCCGTCTCCAGGCCATGACTTTGCCGGCGATCAACTCCGGCGGCGTAACCACCAATACCTCTTCCACACGCTGGCAGGGCGGTAATACATCGGTAGGCCGCACATCTACCAAATGACGATTCTTCGGCTTTTGCACCTGATAGATGCGATAACCGATCCCTTCGCGCACGCTGCGAACGCGCACGGCAATGTGGAAACGCTTATTGAGGAAGTCGCGCAATTCCTCCGCCAATTCCTCGGCACGCGGTGAGGCAATGTCCACATCCTGAGTCAACCGCGATTCTTCGACGTAGGCATTAACGGCCTGCGCACCAAAGAGAACGGCATCGTCGCGGCCCGGAAGGAACTCAAAGAGAATAGCGTCCTGAATCACCGCCAGCGGGAAGGGTTCGCGCATCATGGCCTCCCGAAAGGTCAATGGGCCATCTCCGAACATTGCAAGCCCTCCTCAATGGTCCGCGACCGGCCCCTGTCTCACAGAGGCTGCCGTTCAATACCGAGTTCGCGCTGATTCGTAGTTGCATTTCCTCCCGGAAGAGGCGCCAACATATCTTGTGCGAACCGTGAAACCCATCCCCTTTGTTCACTCGTGTCTGGAACCGTGCAGCCGCGCGCCGCCCGATTCGTTCCCATGCCGATGCCGAATCGATTCCGCTTGCAGCCAGGATACACGCCGCCAGTAGAGCCGATCGACCGACTCCCTGGCGGCAATGGATGGCGATTTTCTTGCCCGATGCAAGCTCCTGCTCCAACGGCCGCACCAATCCCAGCGCGGCTTTCCGCGATGGGGGTATGCCGCGATCCTGAAAGGGAAAAGCGGTAAAAGCGATCCCCTTAGCCGTACATACTTCTTTTTCTCCCGCCAGATCCAATTCCGCTATTTCCTCTCCGGTTAAGGTAGAGACAACTCTGTCAATGCCCCGACGCCGCCACGAAGCGATTTCGTCTTCAAGCCAGTCGCCGCCGCGCGGGCGCGGCATGATCGCCAATCGGCCAGTCCACGGTCCTTCGATCCAGTACAGTTCCGTTTGCATGTCTCATACCCATATTCGGCATCATTTGCCGCCCACGCGCATCAAATCGTGCGCGTTCTCCTCGAACGCCGCCATCACCGCCTCATCCTCCGACAACCCCGACGCCTTAAATCGCTTCTGTGTCTCGATGACGCGCCGGTAATCGTTGGGATACACCTTGACGAAGCGCGGCACCATGTTCGTCCAGTCGGCCAGCACTTGCCGCGAGCGTTCGCTGTGCGTGTACTCGGCGTGCTTGCGGATCATCTCGCGCACTTCCTCGATTTCGTCCTCGTCCTCCAGGCGGAACAGCTTGACCATCTCCAGATTGCAGTTGCGCGAGAAGGCGCCGGTCTTCATCGAGAACGTAGGCGATGCCGCCGGACATGCCGGCGGCGAAGTTGCGGCCGGTCGGGCCGAGGACGACGACGCGGCCGCCGGTCATGTATTCGCAGCCGTGATCGCCGACCGACAGCACCACGGCGTTGACGCCGCTGTTGCGGACGCCGAAACGCTCGCCGGCCATGCCGCAGATGTACGCTTCGCCGGCCGTCGCGCCGTAGAGAGCCACGTTGCCGATGATGACGTTCTCCGACGGATCGAACGTCGATCCTTTCGGCGGATAGACGATGATTTTGCCGCCGGACAGACCTTTGCCGAGATAATCGTTGGCGTCGCCTTCCAGCGTCAGCGTGATGCCGGGCGGCACGAAAGCGCCGAAGCTCTGGCCGGCCGAACCCTGGAAATGCAGGCGAATCGTGTCTTCCGGCAGACCGACGGCGCCGAAGCGGCGCGTCACTTCGCTGCCGAGAATGGTGCCGACGACACGGTTGACATTGCGGATCGGCAAGGTCGCCGATACCGGCTTGCGTTCTTCGAGAGCCGGCTGGCACAAAGGCAGCAGCGTGGTGTTGTCCAGAGCCGCATCGAGTCCGTGATCCTGCGGGATCGTGCAGTAGCGGTCCACCGTGGCCGCCACCGGCGGCTGATAGAAGATCGGCGACAGATCGAGGCCGCGCGTCTTGTAGTGATCGATGGCCTTCGACACGCCGAGTCGCTCCGTATGGCCGATCATCTCGTTGATGGTGCGGAAGCCGAGTTGCGCCATCAATTCGCGCACTTCCTCGGCGATGAAGCGCATGAAGTTGACGACGTGCTCCGGCTTGCCGGCGAACTTGGCCCGCAGCCGCGGATCTTGCGTGGCCACGCCGACCGGGCAGGTGTTCAGATGGCAGACGCGCATCATGATGCAGCCCAGCGACACCAGCGGCGCCGTGGCGAAGCCAAACTCCTCCGCGCCGAGCAACGCGCCGATGACGACATCGCGGCCGGTCTTCAATTGGCCATCGACCTCGACGACGATGCGGCTGCGCAGATCGTTGAGCAGCAGCGTTTGATGCGTCTCGGCCAAGCCCAACTCCCACGGCGCGCCGGCGTGCTTGATGCTGGTCAAGCGGCGAAGCGCCGGTGCCGCCGTCGTGGCCGCTGATGAGGACCACATCCGCATGCGCCTTGGAGACGCCGGCGGCGACGGTGCCGACGCCGACCTCGGCCACCAGCTTGACGCTGATGCGCGCGTGGTGGTTGCCGTTCTTCAGATCGTGGATCAACTCCGCCAGATCCTCGATGGAATAAATGTCGTGGTGCGGCGGCGGCGAGATCAAGCCGACGCCCGGCGTCGAATGGCGGACCTTGGCGATCCACGGATAAACCTTGTGGCCGGGCAGCTGGCCGCCCTCGCCGGGCTTGGCGCCCTGCGCCATCTTGATCTGCAATTCCCGCGCGTTGACCAGATATTCGCTCGTCACGCCGAAGCGGCCGGACGCCACCTGCTTGATGGCGCTGTTGCGCGAATCGCCGTTGGCATCGAGGACGTAGCGGGCCGGATCTTCGCCGCCCTCGCCGGTGTTGCTCTTGCCGCCGATGCGGTTCATGGCGATGGCCAGCGTCTCGTGCGCTTCCTTGCTGATCGAGCCATACGACATCGCCCCCGACTTGAAACGCTTCACGATCGACTCGACCGGCTCAACCTCCTCGAGCGGAATCGGCTGCTCGGCGAACTTCAACTCGAACAGACCGCGCAGCGTACACAGACGCTTCGCCTGATTGTTGACCAGTTCGCTGTATTCCTTGAACACCTTGTAATTGTCGCTGCGGACGGCGTATTGCAGCTTGTGGACCGTCTCCGGATTGAACAGGTGATACTCGCCTTCCTTGCGCCACTGATATTGGCCGCCCGCGTCGAGGATGTGGCCATTGAGCGGCCGCTCCGGGAAGGCGCGGTCGTGCCGCGCCTTGACCTCGGCGGCGATCACGTCCAGACCGACGCCGGAGATGCGCGACGCCGTCCAGGTGAAATACTTGTCGATGACCTTCTTGCTCAGGCCGATCGCCTCGAAGATTTGTGCGCCGCAATAGCTCTGCGCCGTGGAAATGCCCATCTTGGACATGACCTTCATGACGCCCTTGCCGATCGACTTGACGTAGTTCTTGACCGCCTTGTCGTGATCGATGCCGGTCAGTTCGCCTTGACGTACCATGTCGTCGAGCGTCTCGAAGGCCAGGTACGGATTGATGGCGCCGGCGCCGTAGCCGATGAGCAGGGCGAAGTGATGCACCTCGCGCGGCTCGCCGCTCTCGAGGACCAGGCCGACCTTGGTGCGCGTGCCCTCGCGGATCAGGTGATGATGCACCCCGGCGACGGCGAGCAGGGCCGGGATCGGCGCCATCGTCCGCGTATGGCCGCGATCGCTGAGGATGATGAAATCGTGGCCGGAAGCGACCATCTGGCTGGCGTGACGGCACAGGGCGTTCATCGCCTTTTCCAATCCCTTTTCGCCCTCGTGGACGGGGAACAGGATCGGCAGCGTGACCGATTTGAAATTGCCCGGACCCTTGCCGTCCAGTTGCCGCAGCTTGTCCAACTCGTCGTTTTTGAGGATCGGCGATTTCAGCTTGATTTGCCGGGCGGAGCGCGGCGTCGGTTCGAGCAGGTTGTACTCGGCGCCGATGGTCGTCTCCATCGCCATGATGAGTTCTTCGCGGATGCCATCCACCGGCGGATTCGTCACCTGCGCGAACAGCTGCTTGAAGTAGTTGTAGAAGCAGCTGCGGACGATCCGAGAGAACGGCCAATGCCGCGTCGTTGCCCATCGAGCCGATGGCCTCGTTGCCGTCCTGAGCCATCGGCGCCATGAGGATTTTCAGGTCTTCCGTCGTGTAGCCGAACACGCGCTGGCGCAGACGAACGGTATCGTGGTCCGGCTCGTGGACGCGCGGGCCGGGCGGCAGCTGTTCCAGCGTCACCAGATTGTCGCGCAGCCATTCGTCGTAGTGATGTTCGCGTGGCGATCTGCTTTTTCAGTTCCTCGTCGGCGATGATGCGGCCCTGCTCCATGTCCACGAGGAACATGCGGCCCGGCTGCAAACGGCCCTTGTGCAGCACCATCTCCGGCGGCACGTCGAGCACGCCGACCTCCGAGGCCATGATGACGCGGTCGTCCTTGGTGACGTAGTAGCGCGACGGCCGCAAGCCGTTGCGGTCGAGCACGGCGCCGATGCGCACGCCGTCGGTGAAGGCGATCGACGCCGGGCCGTCCCACGGCTCCATCAGGCAGGCGTGATATTCGTAAAACGCCTTCTTTTCCGCACTCATCCACTCGTCGCCGCTCCACGGCTCCGGGATCATCATCATGACCGCGTGCGGCAAGGAACGGCCGGTCAAGACCAGCAGCTCCAGGGCGTTGTCGAACATCGCCGAATCGCTGCCGCTCTGATCGATGACCGGCAGGATCTTCTTGATGTCGTCGCCGAACAGCGGCGAGGAGAACATGCGTTCGCGGGCGGTCATCCAGTTGACGTTGCCGCGCAGCGTGTTGATTTCGCCGTTGTGGGAAATGTAGCGATAGGGATGTGCGCGCGCCCAGGTTGGGAACGTATTGGTGCTGAAGCGCGAATGCACCATCGCCAGCGCCGATTCCAGAGCCGGATCGTTCAGATCGGGAAAGAACTGCGGCAGTTGGCCGGCGTTGAGCATGCCCTTGTAGATCGAGCGTCTTGTACGACAGGCTCGGGATGTAGAACATGGCGCGATGGCCGGCGTGCATGGCCTCGACCTCGCGCTGCACGTCGGCCTCCCAGCGCGTGAAAAACTCCTCGCTGGAATCCGGTCCGAACGGCGACGGTTTCAGCAGATTCTCGATGCGGCGGCGGATGACGTAGAGCTTGCGCTCGAAGGCGAGATCGTCCTCCGCCTCGCCAACCCGAAGCGTAAGCGAGGGCTGCCCGTGCCCTCGCTTACGCTTCGGGTTGGTAAGTTGCGGCCGATGAAGATCTGTCGAATGACCGGCATGCGCCGCGCGCCGTCTTGCCCAGCGGCGACGGATCGATCGGCACCGTTCGCCAACCCAGCACGGTTTGCCCTTCTTCGCGCACCACGCGCTCGAAGGCGCGCTCGCAGATTTGCCGGCCGCGCTCGTCGGTCGGCAGAAACACCATGCCGGCGCCGTAGCGGCCGGGCGCGGGCAGGTCGATGCCGATTTCGCGCACTCCTGGTGGAGAAAAGCATGCGGCATCTGCACGAGAATGCCCGCGCCGTCGCCGGTGTTCTTCTCGCAGCCGCAAGCGCCGCGATGCTCCAGATTATTGAGGATCTGCAGCGCATCGCGGACGATGTCGTGCGAGCGGCGGTTCTTCAAGTTGACGACGAAGCCGACGCCGCAGGCATCGTGTTCGTACCGCGGATCGTACAAGCCCTGCTTGTCGGGAAGAGAGTGCGGAGTCATGTCATGTCTTCTTTCTCGTTGCCTTGCGGTCGTGTACGGTTCCATTGCTGTTCGTGCTGGGCATCGGCGCTGCCGTTCTCCAGCAAGCAGATCGATGAAACGCTGGGCCGCCGGGCTGGGCCGATGCTGCCGCCGATAGATGATGGCCAACGGCCGAACGAAACGACAGCCGGCCAACGGCCGCGCCACCAGCAAACCCGCTTGCACTTCCTGCCGCAGCGTCGGCTCCGGCAAGCAGAGCCACGCCGCCGGCAATCTCGATGCCCTTCTTGATGTTCTCGATGTTGTCGAACTCCAACTCCACCTCGACCGCCACGCCCTGCTGCCGCAAGAAGCGATCGACCTGCCGGCGGATGCCGAGATCCTTGTCGAAGGCGATGTACTTCTCGCCGCTCAACTGCCCCAGGCGAACCGTCGTCTGCCGGGCCAGCGGATGCTCCGGCTGGCAGGCCAAAACCATGTCCTCTTCGCGCCAGGGCAGCACCACCAGATCCCGCGACTTGCGCGGGAACGACACCAGACCCAGATCGACGCTGCCGTCGCGCACCTTCTCGACGACGCGGTTGGAGTGCAGGTACTCGACGTGAACGCGAGCGAACGGCTGCTCGGCGGTGAAGCGTTCGACGTACTGGCCCATGTCGCCGAGTCCGACGGAGTAAATCGCCGCCGCCTGCACCGTGGCCGTCAACTGCGGTCGTCCTTGCTTGATGGAGGCTTCCAACTCCAGATAGCGTTCGACCAGTTGCTTGCAGCCCTGGTAGTACGCTTGTCCGAGCGGCGTCAGCTGCAACGGCCGCGTCGCTCGATTGATGAGCTGCACGCCCAGCCGCTTCTCCAGCTGATGGACGATCTGACTGACCGCCGACTGCGACAAAGGCGGCTGCTGCGCCGCCGCCGCCTGCGAAAAACTACGACAGCGAGCAATGTCGCAGAAAACCTGGAGCGCCTCAAATTGCATGGTGAAAATCCTACCATCTCTTTCTCTAATAGCAAGAGAGATCAGTATGAATTTTGCTAATAATAGGCAATCGAGGTCGCCGCGTCAAGAGTCGGCCGGATCGCAAAACCGGCTCGTGTCTCCGTTTGATCTCCCCAATTCTGAAAACATCGGTTCTCGACGACCAAACGGAGACACTGCCGAAAATAAGTGTCGTTTGACGCAGCCCCTTGCGGTGAGAGCCTCCGGCGTGTACCATCGGAGCGTGAAGCTGCTTTCACTCTTCGTTGCCCTTCTGTAGCGTTGCCGAGGGCATTCAACGCGGGTGTTGGTCCGGCTCCCTGGAGGATGGAACGATCATGTCCTGCTCCGCAAAGTCTGTTCGTCTCCTCGCCGTCCTGGCGCTGTGCTTGCTGATCCCGGCGTGCAAGAGCAAGATCAACAAGACGAATTTCGATAAGGTCAAGGCGGGCATGTCCCTGGAGGACGTGGAAAAGATTCTCGGCAAGGGGACCAAGGACGTGGGCGACGGATCGAACGTCGCCGGCCAGTTCGGTATCGCCATTCCCTCTACGCCCACGTCCGGCGGCGCCGACAAGTACGTCTGGGAGAGCGGAGACAAATCGATCACCGCTTTCGTCCGCGAGGGCAAGGTCGTCAGCGTCCAGTCATCGGGACTCTGATTCCTGTGCCAGGATACACCACAAGCCAATAACACGAATAAAATACCAATAACGTGTAGCCGCGATGCCCAGCGCGGCGCGAGTGGTCGCGCGCTGTTTGTCGCGGCACACTGGGATTCGTGAGTTTTTACATGAACGTCCTCGTTACCGCTGGCAACACGCTCGTTCCCATCGACCGCGTGCGCTGCCTCACCAATGTCTTCACCGGACGCACGGGAGCAGCCATCGCCCTCCGTGCCTGGGAGCGGGGCCACAGCGTCAGGCTGCTAACCTCGCATCCCGACGTGGTGGATGCTCCGCACTCGGAGCGCTGGACCCTGCTACGTTATCGCACCTTTGAGGATCTGCAAAATCTCATGGGCGAGTTGGTGACGAAGGGCGGTTTGGATGCGATTATCCACTGCGCCGCCGTCAGCGATTATCTCGCTGGTGGAGTTTACGCGCCGGCGGAGGATACGCGCTTTCGCACGGAGGATGGCCGCTGGCAGAGCGACGACGCGGCCGGGCCGGCGCTGATCGATCGCGCTGCCGCCAAGGTCAAGAGCGATGAGCCGGAGTTGTGGCTGCGGCTGGTGCGCGCCCGAAGTTGATCGATTGCATCCGCCGCGATTGGGGTTTTCGCGGCCTACTCGTCAAATTCAAGCTCGAAGTTGGCGTCCGTGATGAGCAATTGATCGCTGTCGCGGAGCGCTCCCGCATCCACTCGGATGCCGATCTCATGGTGGCGAACACACTCGAAGGCGCCAGCGAGTGGGCGTTTCTGGGGCCGCTCGAGGGGCGGTATCAGTGTGTTGTCCGGCGCGAGTTGGCCGAGCGCCTGATGATCGCTCTGGAACAACATCCACGGAAGAGGACCGATGGCTAACATTCTTCTCGGCGTCACCGGCTCGGTGGCCGCCATCAAAACGCCGTTGCTCTATGAGACACTGACACGTTCGGGCCACGCCGTCAAGATTGCGGCCACGCAGGCATCGCTGTATTTCTTCGATACCGAAGCCATCCCGCGCGAATCGCTCGTACTCGATGAAGACGAATGGCCGGGACGCGAAAGCGGGCGGCGCTGGCAGCGCGAAGAGGAAGTATTGCACATTCAACTGCGCCGCTGGGCCGACGTGCTAGTGATTGCCCCTTTGGATGCAAATACGCTCGCTAAACTCGCTAATGGTCTCGCCGACAATTGCTTGACGTGCGTGTGGTGCGCTTGGGAGCCGAGCCGGCCCGTCGTGTTGGCGCCGGCGATGAATACGCTCATGTGGCAACATCCGGCGACCGGACGACATCTGCGGCAAATCGCCGCCGACTTCGGGACCGCTCCGCCGGATGGATTGACGCTGGAAGCGCTGGTGGAGTGGATCAACGCCCATTGTCCGCGCTTACGGATCGTCGCGCCGGAGGATCGACGATTGGCGTGCGGCGATGTCGGTGTCGGCGCCATGGCGGCGCCGGATGCGATCCTGACGGTGGTGCAATCGGTTATCTCTTGAATGAGCCGTTCACATCGTCACGGGCAATGCACGGCGACGACGGTGCAATTGTCGCTGCCGCCGCCCTGGTTGGCCAATTCGATCAGGCGATTGGCCAATTGGGCCGCCGCCGAACCGGCCTTGGCAATCTCTTCTCCCAGTGTGCGATCCTCGACGTGAGCATAGAGGCCGTCGCAGCAGGCGATCAGCCAATCGCCGCGCTGGAGCTTCCGTTCATAGCGAGCCGGCTCCACACGGCTGAACTTGCCGACCGCCTGCGTCACCTCATTGCGGCGCGGATGCGTGGCCGCCTCCTCCGGCGATAACTGGCCCAACTCGACCATGCGCGCCACCAGCGTTTGATCGCGCGTCACTTGGCTGAGCTTGCCGGCCCGCCAGTGATAGACGCGGCAATCGCCGACCAAACGGATGTAGGCATGGCCGTCCCAGATCAACAGTGCCACGGCCGTCGATCCCATGCCCTTGCAGGCGGCGTTGTCCTTGGCGGTTTGCAGGACAAGGCGATTGGCTTCCTGCAAACCGCGTTCGAGCGTCTCGGTCAAGGCCGCCGCCGCCGGCGGCGAAGCGGTGCCGCTCAGTGCCGTCGTCAACAACGGCGTCAGCGCCCCGCTCATGGCGCGGACGACCAGTCCGCTGGCGCGGTCGCCGGCTTGATGGCCGCCCATGCCGTCGGCGATGACGATTAAGGCCATGTCGTGACGCTGATCGAGATTGCTCCAGGTGCATTGCTGCACGAGCAGGCTATCCTCGTTACGATCGCGCACGCGGCCGCGAGTAGTGGCGCTGCCGATAAGGATCTGTTGAGCGGGTCCAATGGATTTAGTCGGTTCCGGCGGTTCCGGGATGAATTCCGTCATCGATTCCGGCCCGGACTTGCCTTCCAGTTGATCGAGGAGCTGTTTCACCATCTCGTCCTCCGAGGCGGCATTGTCGCCGTCCCATTCGATGGTGAGAAACGCTTGCTCGTCCTTCTCCGCGGCGCGCACGTCTTCGAGCCAATCGGGTTTGGCGGGCGCGGCGGACTTTTGCGCGGTGTTGGCGAGGGTACGGATGTCGTCGAGCCAATCGGGTTTGTTCGTCAGCGGCGGCGCCGGCGGGGTCGGCATGGCGAAATCGAGGGCGGCCTGAGCGGGCACCCCTTGCTTTGGATCGCGTCCTTCCGGCCAGATGAGATCGTTCGGCTCCAGCCTGCCGCTGTTGGCCAGCTGCCGAAGCTGCGCCGCCGTCACCGGACCCCACTTTTGTCCGGCGTGCATGTAATACCAGCGGTCAATCATGATCGCCTCATTGCCTGGGACCGCCCTTGAGCGGAGAACTCGGCTCAGCGAGCGGGTTTCACCACAAGGGATTTGATGTCCACCTCGCCGTCATCCGACCACACGCGCACCGGCGCGGGCGGAAAGTCGATGGTCATAGGAACGCTTCCCCCTTGGCCGCCGATTACTCGATTATTCATCCAAGCCCTCCAACCCATCCTTGTCACTTGGATGCGGATTTCCTGCAAGGGACCGGGGATCGGCCGCGGGGAGGAGGTATTGGCCAGGTTGCTCTGCTCGTCCGGGTCCGAGCCAAAGGGATAGTAGACGCGGACTTTCGTGTTATTGCCTTCCTGATCCAGCGTTAAGGCACCGCCGTTGAGGAAAGTGATGCGGATGTGGGAGCTGAGCTGCACCGCCGTGAGGCGGATGTCGAGGGGACCACGGAAGAGTCGCCGCGTCGCCACGACCTGATGGGGAGCCAGATGCAGCACATTGGCACCGAACTTGCGCGTCACCGTCGGCCCGTAAAAGGCCAGATCGGCGAACGGACGTGCCAGTTCCGGCAGTTGCGTCGCCAGCGCCTTGAGCCGCTGTCTGATGCGAACCTGCTCCTTACTACCCAATTCTCCGAGAGCTTCTTGATACCAATAAGAGGCCCGTTTCTGATAGGCGGTCTTTTCCTTGCCGGCCGCTTTGCTCGCTTGCTCCCACCAAGCATCGCCCAGGCGCGCGCTCGGCAGCGTCCTCGGGAGCAGCCAGATCCTTCTGAGCCAACTCGCGGAGAGCCGCATCGCTACCGCGTTGCAAAAGCGGCAGACCCCCCTCCCAGTCCTCGAGGGCGAAACAGCGAAACTTCCCCAGAGCCAGGTTAGACTCCTCGTCTTGTGGGTTGCTGGCCAATTTTGCCGCCGCGGGCTTGACCGCCTCGTATTCCGTCTGGACAGCGGCGAGTTGTTTGGCCGAATGATCCACCATCTTCTTGAGAGCGGTATTCATGTTGGCTTTAGCGGCGGCTTTGGCAACCTCCAGAAGACGCGCACCGCGCTCGAAGTCCTCATTGATTACGGCGCGATCGAAATACAACAACGCCTTCTGGGTGAGCAGGCGATAGGCGGACTTATCCTTGGCGGACGTAGCCGGCAGCGTCTGCTCCAGAGCGAAACACTTCGCTTCCAGCGGATTGACGGCGAAGCGCGTCCCCAATTCGGAGGCGGCGCGGAGGGCGGCAGTCAAATCGCCCTCTTGAGCGGCCAGATCGCACGCTTCATTCAGCATGACGTAGGACAGCCCGATATCGCCTTGTTTTTTGCTGTCGTCGAACAAGCGCGATGCCAAAGCTCGCTTGGGCATGTTCTTGTAATCTTCGCCGTACATCACCTGGAGCTGTTTGCGTTTGTCGTCCAAAGTTGTTTCATTGGGCACGGCGAGCTTGTTCGAGAAGCGTGGACCCCGACGCGGACGCGGAGAGGGCGGCGGCTTGACGGCGACGACTGCCGACGCGGGCAGCGTCGGCCAATCGACGCGGACCATCTCGCCTTGATCTTGTTTGAGCTGGAACTGATCGAAGGACGGTGCGAAGGTGCGGGAGGAGGTTGAGACGACATCAACTCCGAGTTTAACCTTTCGGGGCAAGATAATGCCGATGGATGGCAACTCGATCCACTTCATGCCGTCCTGGCTGACGGAGCCGAGCATCGTATCGCCGCGCCGTTCCAATCGTAGATAGATCTCTTTCGCGGTCAGTCGCGGCGATGTTCGGCTGAATGTCATCCGGCCGTTTTGACGCAACTCCCAACTGCCGAAATCCTCGAACTGTTGCCGGCGATACACTCCAAATCGTTCTAGGCGAACATAGGTCTTGTCATCGACCAACAAAGCCAGTCCCGCTCCCACGACGGGAATTTTGCCGCTCGCGGTCGCATTGGTCGAAGGTTGAAAATCGCCGCGGACGCGCACCTGAGCCGTGAAGTCGCCTTCGACATCGCACAACAGGCGGGGCGCGTTTCATGCGGCCGCGCTCTGCGCCGAGATCGTGATCCTTGCCGGGAACCGCGATCGTCAATTTCCCGCCGGATTCCACGAACTTACAGTCGCCGTCGGGATCAACCGGCGGGTTCCAGGCGATGGATGGCTTCTTGAGGGGCGGTTGAGGGACGATCGCGGCGGACGAATCCGTTGACCGCGTTTCGACCGGCGACGGATCGTCCGGCTGCGCGGGATGATTCGCTTCGAGGGAAGGTTGCGTCTCTTCGTGCTTGCGCTGCGCGACAGGTGTGTTCTTGCTCTTGTCCGTACCCTTCAGCAACGCCAGTCCGACGCCGACGCATAGCAATAACAAGGCCGCCGCGCCGCCAACGGCACCCCAGACCCATTTTGGCATCTTGCCCCCCGTCCGCCGCTTCTTGACGATCGGCGCACCCGGCTCTTCGTCGCCGAAGTCCCAGTCCTGTCCTTGCGCAACGCCTGGCTGCTTGGCAACAGCCGTCGCCGCCTTGACGGCCGGCTTCTCCTCCGCCAATAAATCCGTCAACAGCGGCACACGATCCAGCGCTTTCTGACAGGCGAGATACATTTCCTTCACCAACGGCTGCGCCTGCGGATCGCGGATGGCTAACAATTCTTGAAACAGCGGCGATTCCTTCGGCGATTGCAAGTCTGTCTGCCGAAACAGCAGATTATCGCCATTGTCGTAGCGCTCCCACAACGAACGACCACCGATTGTCAGACAGCGCAGGGCCGTGGCGATGCTCAACAGAGAAAAGCGATCCACTTCCTGGTTATACGCGCCGGTGCGCAGACGCTCCGGATGCTGATAGGCGGGATGGCCGACTTCACCGGATTTCGTGCCCGCCAAAGCCGGCACGCACATACCATCGTAATCGATCAGCTTGACGGCCAACGAATTGGCGCTGCTGCCGGGCACGAACAACACATTGCCGTGCTGCAAATCGCAGTGCGCCATCTTGGCCTCGCGCAGACGCCGCGCCATGCGCAACCAAATCTGTCCCAATGCTTGCAAAATCGGCTTCTTGTCCAAATTGTCGCGGACGAACTCGTTGAGGACGAAACCTTCGACCCACTGCATTTTCAGGATGGGGAACCATTGGCCGCGAACGCGGATGCCCTGTTCGAGATACTGGAAATCGACCATGAAGGGCAGGTTGACTTGGTGCAGATAGTTGCTGATTTCGGCGTAGCGATCGCGTAGGCCGTGGACTTCGCGCGTGAAACATTTGACCGCCCAGCGTGAACCGGAGGGGCAGCGCACTTCATACACGTCGGCGAAGTTACCGGAGCGCGGCATGGGAATGCCGAGCGCGTTGGCGACGGCTTCACCGGTTTTCAGTTCGGCATCGCTGAAGCTGTTGGCCGGATCTTGAACGGCTTCGTTGTAATCCTGCGATAGAGGCCAACTCATGCGGCAACTCCAATTCCGTTTAGCCGCGAGCCGTAGGCGAGCGCAGCCGCGCTCGCCTACGGCTCGCGGCTAAACGGGAAATCGATAACCATCAACGTCACATCATCGTTGCGTAGTCCTTGTTGGTTGCGTCGCTCCTCGATCCAGCCGGTGAAGGCATCGTGCGGAGCGGACTCGGCCAACAGTCGTTCGATGTCGTCGGCCGGCCGCTGCTCCTGTTCGTTGCGGCGCAGCATCCATTCGGCCAGGGCGTCGGTCGTGAGCAACAAACGATCGCCCGGCCGGCATTGGCCGCGCGCCCGCTTGACGGCCGGTTGCGGCGTGTCCGCCGGCCGGCCGCGCGAGCCGAGCAAACCGGGCAGATTGCCGAAATCGTCGGCGCGCGTCATCGGAAACGAATACCGTAGTTTACCGGCGCGGAGGCGAAACAAGCAACTATCGCCGATGGCCAAGGCGTACCAGACGGGCATCTCGGCTTTCGTCCGTGTCTCGTGGAATGCGATGCCGAGCAGTGTGGCATAAGCGCCCTGCTCGCGTTTTTCTTCGGCGTACCACGGCAGCGGTCGATCATCGACCTCCGCCGCCCAGCGCTGCCGCGCCGGCGCCAGCCAAGCGAGATCGCGCCACGCTTTGCCCTCCGCGCTGACGAAACCCTCGACCAACAGTTTCGCCCACGTCGCCACGAAGGAACTCTCCGAGGCGCCGTCGGCGACGGCGAAGCGTGCCTTGGCCGCATCGCCGGCGAAGGCGTCTTCGTATTCTTCTGGCGTGTTGCCGCGCTTGTGCGTGTGAAACGCCTGCCAGCGCAGCGAGGGGGTGTTAATGAGCATGGCTCAACGCACACTTTGGGCGACGCGGGTGCCGATGTCGAGGAAGCGGACCACCGACACAAGGTCGGCATTGAAGACGAAGCCGCGCGCTCCCGGTTGCACCGGAAACTTGTCGGCGCGAGCGGACTCGAACAGACGCGGCGGC
This sequence comes from uncultured Planctomycetota bacterium, assembly GCA_963835245.1. GTDB lineage: Bacteria > Planctomycetota > Planctomycetia > Gemmatales > Gemmataceae > JAJPHU01. Next base: position 787,556 of record CAWIEZ010000003.1, on the reverse strand, counting down.
AGCGGGCTGGACATACGGAACAACAGCTTGGCGAAATTGTCCGGCAACTGATCGCCGGACGCGGGAAACTCGATGGACAGCGCTTGCTTGTTCGAGATGTGAGCATTGAACAACAGCACATTGCCATCCTTGCTGGCCAGCTGCTGCACCGCTTTGGCGGTCGGCAGCGGATCGCCGTCGGTGGCCATGCCGTCGGTGATGTTGATGACCAACGGCGGATAGCAGCCGTCGAAACGACCGAGGAACACTTCCAGGTACTGCTTGGCCAACTTGAGAGCCTCGCACATAGGCGTTCGGCCGGTGGCCTTGGCTTCCACCCAGACGGGAAACTTGAATTTCTGTTCGAGAATGCCGCCGGCGCCATCATCGACCTTGCGCGTCCGTTGATCGACGCGCAGCGGATTGTTGGCGATGTCGCTGATGGGCACGAGCGTCTGTCCGGCGAGGTTGCCGCCCAGCGCCGAGAGGACGCGGCCACCGTAGCCGATGACGCCGACATAAAAATAATCGCGGATGCCGTCGGACTTGGCGCATTTGAGGATGAGATTTTGCAGCAGACGATTAATGGCGTCGGCGACGCCTTCGGACTTCTGTTTGTCGCTCTGTCCGGCGAACGGCTCCAGCATGGAACTGGAGTGATCGACGAGGAAGACGAAACAGGTTGGATTGGTGCGATTGATTTCGGCGCTGTAGGGCATGGGGAACTCGATTCATCCGGGCGAAGGAACAACAGATGTTGCCCATCAAAACGAGTCTAGCAGCGCTATCGCGGCGCAACAAGAGTGCGATGGCCTCGGAGAACTCAACCGGATTTCTTTCCGATTGGCCGTACCGTGAAGGATAACACCTCAATGTCCGAATCAGCGGTATTGATGCTTACCGGGTGTTTCTCGGAAAGGTCATTCTTGTGTTCCTTCGAGGGCGCCTTTGCCCGCACGCAGACGGATATTGTTCTTCTCGGTGCGGGCCAGCGCCGTAATCTCCAGCGGTCCCGAATAGGACGCGCGGGTAACGACCGCCTTGTTCCCCTTCGGCAATCCTAAGGCGCCGAGCGTCACGATAGCTTGTGAGGCGTCCAAGTCTCCCCAGGCGAGATGCGGGTGGTCGCGGTTATGTTGCCGGATGTGCTTCTCCATGCCGATGCGCGTTTTATCCACTACGTCGGGCAACGCGCGTTCGTACCAGTAACAAGCCCGCTGCTGAATGTTCGATTTCTCTGGTCCCTTCATTCTTTGCTGGGCGAGCGTCCACCAGCTGTCGCCCACGGCCAACGCGGCAGCGCGACGTAGATGGCCAAGAGCGGAAAGCGATCGACCTCCGCATTGTAGATGCCCTCGCGCAGACGACACGGATGTTGATAGGCGGGGTGGCCGACTTCGCCCGACGGCGTATTCGCTAGGCCGGCACCCACATGCCGTCATAATCGATGAGCTTGACGGCCAACGAATGAGCCTCGTTGTCGGGCACCAGCAGGACGTTGCCGTGCTGCAAATCGCAATGCGTCAGGTTTGCTTGCCGTAGACGCTGAGCCATGCGCAGCCAGATCCGTCCCATCGCCTCCAGCTTGGCCGGCTTGTCCAGCCTAGCGCGGACGAAGGTGTTGAGCGTCAACCCTTCCACCCAGGGCATTTTGAGGACGGGATACCAGCGGCCGGCGATGCGAATGCCTTCGTCGAGATACTGGAAATCGACGGTGAACGGCAGATGGACTTGTTGGAGATAGTTGCTGATTTCGCTGTAGCGTTCGCGCAGTCCGTGGACTTGGCGGGTGAAACATTTGACGGCCCATTTACTATGCGTGGCCGGACATTCGACGGCGTAAACGTCGGCGAAATTGCCGGAACACGGCTGCGGAATGCCCAGAGCGTTGACGACGGCTCGGCCCTGACGCAATTCGGGATCGCGGAAACTGTTTTGCGGATTTTGCAGAGCTTCATTGTAGTCTTGCGAGAGGGGCCACACCATGATGTCGCCTCCGGGTAGAGGTAAGTGGGTGGTTCTTGGCCTCACGCTCCATTTCGAGTTTTTTATTCTACCCCAGCCGTGGAAGACCACAACGATTTTTTTGCCCCATCGTTCCTCACGGCTCCCCGCGAGCGCATCCATAAGTTAGCGCATGTAAACAGCCCTGTTAGCCTAGCTTAACGAAAAGCCCCTCACGCGGAGAACTTTCTTCCCCCAGGAAATCCTCGTAATCCATTGATACATATTTACATGCGACGATCTAAATGAGATACTCCTCATCCCGGCGCAGGATTTGCTGATTTTCACCAGACCAGCTACAGGATTAGCGCACCCGTTCCGTGGGGAGAATCCCTCGCTGCGGGACAACGCCGTCCGAAGCGAAATTTTGTGTCGCCTCCACCTTCACAACAACGAGGTTGAAAGAATGCGACTCCCCCTTCGATCTTGCATCGTATTATTTTCTCTCGCCGTGCTTTTGGCTGGATCGTCTGCTGTCCGAGCAGACTACATCACGGGAACCCTGGATGGTGGAAACATCGACGGAGGGGTTCTCAATCCAGGAGCCGCCGTAAGAATCAATGACGGCAACGGGGCGGCGCTTAACGACCCCAACCATTCGTTTGACTACTATCCGGGTGTGGTGAACTGGACAGTGGGAAAGGCTCCCGCTGGCGAGCCGAATGCCTCTTGGGTGGGGGCGGTAGGCAGTGCCTTCACGACGTTTTGCATTGAACTGACGCAAGATATTAATCCAGGGAGTACGTACACCTATACCCTTAAAAACCTTGCGGACGCTCCGACACCAGGATCGACAAACAACGGTAATGGAAGCGGCATGGGTACTACGAAAGCAACCGAGATTGAAGATTTGTGGTCGCTGGATTATGGCTACATCGCCAACCCTCCGGCTGGTTCTAATGCCAATCAAGCTGCAGCCGCCTTCCAACTGGCGATCTGGAAAATCGAGTACGATTGGGGCGGTAGCAATTATAACAACTTTTCCCAGGGAAACTTCCTGGCTGCGGGCGAGTCAACGGACGGTGATAAGGCGGTCACTCTGGCGGAGTCATGGTTGTATACGCTTAAGAATAACGTCCAACCGAACTTCGCGCCCACGGCTGACCTCATCGCTCTCACTAGTTCCAGCTACCAGGATCAGGTGATGGCTACCCCCGTGCCGCCCACTCTCTATCTGGCGGCCATCGGCGCTACCACTCTGGCTCTGTACGGCTACCGTCGTCGCCGAGCGGAATTGGCAGTCGCTCCACGATTCTAGGATTTGCCCCATCTTAATCTCCTCTCACCGCGATGGGTGGCGGTGTGCCGCCCATCGCGGTGAACTGTAATGTTAGGAGTGCTGCGGCCCTCAAGGAGTTGCGGCAGCGGCCTTCGGCGTCAGGCATACGAATACACCGAATACACCAAAGTCGCCGGGGTTTGTCGTCAGCAGCGATTGGATTCCGACTTGCCGGTAGGTCGCGGCGAGCAGCGTATCCAGCAGTCGCTTGCGTCCCAAGGAAAATTGCCTCAGCCAGTCGAGAAACTGCCGCGTCGCGCCATCGTCAGGAAATACTTGGATGACATCGCGGGCGGTCCACCATTGCTCCGCGAGTTGTCGAGCTGCCGTCATGTCGAGCGGATGCGTGAAGCGACGGGGGTCCGTTACGATATGGATGAATTCCGCCAGCACTTGAGGAGCGATGGCAATGCTATCGCCCGCGCCAAGCAAGCGAGATAGTGCGAGCCGTGCATCCGCGTGTTCGAGGTGTTCGCTCACCTCGGCTGCCACGAGGAAGCCGGTATCGAGTCCGTGCATCATGGTCGGCCATCCAACATCTCACCGAGCAGATCCTCATCGGCCGTCAGGGAGGGCAACACGGAACCAAGACTTACGGCAGGAATGTCCAGGATACTGTGCGTCGCCAAGCTAGACGACGGAGGCGCGGTCGGCACCGTAGCGGGTCCGAGGACAATCACATCCTGCCCTTCGGGGAAATGAGCGCCTTCATCCAGCACCACCACGCCATTTTGAACGCGGCCACGGGCAAGCATCGGACACCTCATGCGGTTATAAATTACCAAGGACAGTTTATCAGACACTGACAAGACTACAAATGCGCCACAGTCCTAGCAAACAAGCCATCCGGTATCGGACGTTTCTTCGCTTGTAGGCGAGAGGCGATGTCTCTGTTAAGATGATGATGAAATGCCCGCCGCAACCCACCCTCCGGAGGCTCGACCTCCGGGCCGCCTCGTCATGTTTCGCCGAAGGAGAAAACCGTGCGGATCGGACAGCCGTTCGCCATAGCCTTGATCGCTCTGCTGAGATGCGCCCTCCTGCCAGCCGCCGAGCAACCGCGCATTGATTTCGCGCGCGATGTCCAGCCCCTTTTCAAAAATCGCTGCTATTCCTGCCATGACGGCCGCAAGCACAAGGCCGGCTTGCGTCTCGACGTGAGGGCCAGCGCCGCTTCGCGGCGGCGAATCCGGCCAACCGGCCATTGTCCGCGGCCACAGCAATAAAAGCGAACTGCTCCGCCGCATCACTAGCACCGACGAGGATGAGGTCATGCCGCCGACGGGCGAACGGTTATCCGCCGCCCAGGTCAAGCTGCTGCGCGAGTGGATCGATGCGGGAGCGGTTTGGCCCGATGCCCTGGCCGGCGATGACGCACCTTGGAAACGTCACTGGGCGTTTCGTCCGCCTGTGCGGCCGCCATTACCTACTACTAAAGATACGAAAAGGTTTCTAAAACCGCTCGATCGCTTTGTGATGGCACGGCTGGAAAAAGAAGGGTTAAAGCCATCGCCTGAAGCCGATCGCGTCACGCTCCTTCGCCGCCTCAGTCTCGATCTGATCGGCCTGCCGCCGACCATCGAGGAAGTGAATAATTTTCTCGCCGATAAGAGCGAACAGGCTTACGAGAAGGTCGTCGATCGCTTGTTATCCAGTCCGCACTACGGCGAACGCTGGGGCCGGCACTGGCTCGACGCCGCTCGCTACGCCGACAGCGATGGCTTCGAGAAAGACAAATCGCGGCAAGTGTGGTTCTACCGCGATTGGGTTCTCAGCGCCCTCAACCGCGATCTGCCCTACGATCAATTCATCGTCGAGCAGTTGGCCGGCGATCTGCTGCCCGGCGCTACCCAAGATCAGAAGGTGGCCACGGGTTTCTTGCGCAATTCGATGATTAACGAAGAGGGCGGCATCGATCCGGAGCAGTTCCGTATGGAGGCGATGTTCGACCGCATGGACGCCATCGGCAAAAGCGTTCTCGGCCTAACCATTCAGTGCGCCCAGTGCCACAATCACAAATTCGATCCGCTGACGCAGGCCGAGTATTACAAGATGTTCGCTTATCTCAACAACGATTATGAAGCGAACATCGTCGTTTACACGCCGGACGAGCAGATGCGCCGCGCCGAAGTGTTCCGCGACATCCACGCCATCGAGAACGAGCTGCGCCATCATCATCCCGATTGGCGCACGCGCATGCACGCTTGGGAGGCTACAGTCAAGAATAATCAACCGGCGTGGATCGTCGTGCGGCCCGAAGTCGATGACGAATCGACCGGCGGACAAAAGTATCTGCCGCTGACAGATGGTTCTTTCCTGGCGCAAGGCTACGCGCCGACCAAGCATACGGTACGGATGAAAGTGAAAACGGATGTTCAAAACATCACGGCGTTTCGTTTGGAACTGTTGAACGATCCGAACTTGCCGATGGGCGGGCCGGGACGGTCGATATACGGCACCGGCGCGTTGACGGAATTCAAGGTGCAAGCGGCGCCAGCTGACAAGCCCGGCAAAGCCGAATGGATCAAATTTGTCAAGGCGACGGCGGACATTAATCCGCCGGAAAAACCGCTGGATGCGATCTATAACGATAAGAGCGGCAAGCGGCGTGTGACGGGGCCGATCCGCTTCGCCATCGACGGCAACAACGATACGGCTTGGGGCTTCGAGGTCGGTCCCGGCCGTCGCAATCAACCGTGCAAAGCTGTTTTCCGCGCCGAAAAAGCCATTTCCCATCCTAAAGGGTCGATTTTGACGTTTCACCTGACGCAGAACCACGGCGGTTGGAACAGCGACGACAACCAAAATCACAATCTTGGCCGCTTTCGCTTGTCGATCACGACGCAAGCCGGCGCCGACGCCGATCCGCTGCCGCAGCGCGTCCGCGCTGTCTTGGCCATTCCGCGTACGCAGCGGACGCCGGTGCAGGAGGGCGTTGTCTTCAGCTACTGGCGCACGACCGTACCGCAATGGAAAGACGGCAACGAACGCATCGAGGCATTGTGGCGTCAGCACCCGGCGGGTTCCTCGCAATTGGTGCTGCAAGCGCGTCCGCAGCCGCGCGACACGCACGTCCTCAAGCGCGGCGACTTTCTCAAGCCGGCCCAGAGCGTGCGTCCCGGCGTGCCGGCTTTCCTGCATCCGCTGCCCGCCGATGCTCCGCCCAATCGTCTGACCTTCGCTCGCTGGCTGGTCGATCGCCGTTCGCCGACGACGGCGCGAACCATCGTCAATCGCGTTTGGCAAACGTATTTCGGCATCGGCCTTGTGGCCACCAGCGAGGATCTCGGCATGCAGAGCGAAACGCCGTCGCATCCCGAACTGCTCGATTGGCTCGCCGTCGAGTTCATGGAGCGCGGTTGGAGCCTGAAAAAGCTCCATAAGTTGATCGTCTGTTCGGCGACGTATCGGCAATCGTCGCGCCTGACGCCGCAGTTGCGGTCGCGCGATCCGTACAACCGTCTGCTGGCGCGCGAGCGCGTTTGCGCGTCGAGGGCGAGATTGTCCGCGACATCGCCTTGTCGGCGAGCGGGTTGCTCAATCCGGCCATCGGCGGCCGCAGTGTGTTTCCGCCGCTGCCCGGTTTCCTACTCTTGCCGCCGGTCAGCTATGGACCGAAAATCTGGCCGGAAGACAAAGGACCGAACCGCTATCGTCGCGGCTTGTACACATTCCGCTATCGCTCGGTGCCGTATCCGATGCTGCAAACCTTCGACGCTCCCAACGGCGACGCTTCCTGCGTGCGGCGGTGCGCTCCAACACGCCGCTGCAAGCATTGATGACGCTCAACGAACCAGTCTTCTTGGACTGCGCCCGCGCGCTGGCGCTGCGGACGCTGAGCGACGGCGGTAAGACGGATGCCGAACGCATCGCCTACGCCTTCCGCCGCTGTCTTGCCCGCACCCCGACGATTGAGGAGAAAACGGATCTGTTGAATCTGCTGAGAAAACAGGAGGAACGCTTTGCTCGCCCCGAAGCGAAACCGTGGGAACTAGCGGCGAACGATCCGGCTCATCCGCCGCACTTGCCGACGAATACGACGCCGGCGCAGGCGGCGGCATGGACCGTCGTATCGCGGGTGCTGCTGAACCTCGATGAGACGATCGCCAAAGAGTAGGCGATTGGAGAAAAAGACGCCATGAACCGCTTGGTGTTTGCAGGCTTGGCTCTTGCTCTCCTGGCCGCGGCAGCCTTGCAGTGGAGTTGTCGGCGCACCGACCCTCCTGGTAAGGAGCCGGAGACGCCCTCCGGTCCCGAATGGTTCGAGGACGTTACGGAGCGAATGGGGTTGCGCTTCCTTCACGACGCCGGACCCGTCGGCGATTATTTCATGCCGCAGCAGGTCGGTTCGGGAGCCGCCTTGTTCGACTTCAACAACGACGGTCGGTTGGACATTTATCTGCTGCAAAACGGCGGGCCGAACTCCACGTCGCGCAATCGGCTTTACCAGCAAATCGACGGCGGACGCTTCCAGGACGTTAGTGCCGGATCGGGTCTGGACATCGCCGGCAACAACATGGGCGTGGCCGTCGGCGACGTGGACAATGACGGCCGGCCCGATGTTCTCGTCACGCAGTATGGCGGCGTCAAGCTCTTCCTTAACAAAGGGGACGGCACGTTCACCGATGTCACGGAAAAGACCGGCCTCAGCAATCCGAGTTGGGGAACCTCCGCCGCCTTCTTCGACTACGACCGCGACGGCTGGCTCGATTTGGTTGTTGTCAACTACGTCGATTACGACCCGACCTGGAAGTGCAAGGACGCCTATGGCAAAGTGGATTTCTGCGCGCCGAAGACGTTTCGCGGCCGTGTCAGTCGCTTGTTTCACAATCGCGGCGGAACTTCTTGGCAAGGCTACGTTGAGGTCACGGAGAATTCCGGCTTGGGACGATTGCCGGGTCCAGGGTTGGGAGTGGTGTGCGCCGATTTCAACGCCGACGGTTGGCCGGACATTTTTATCGCCAACGACGGCAAGCGCAATCACTTGTGGATCAATCAAAAGGACGGCACTTTTAAGGAAGAGGCCGTGCTGCACGGACTGGCCTACAACGGCATGGGGCAGGTGCAGGCCGGCATGGGCATCGCCGTCGGCGACGTGGACGGCGACGGTCTGTTCGACATTTTCGTAACGCATCTGACCGAGGAGAATAACACGCTTTGGCGGCAAGGACCGCCCGGCTTGTTCCGCGATCGATCGGCGCAGGCGGGGTTGATGGAGGCATCGGCGCGGAGTACCGGCTTCGGCACGGTGATGGCGGATTTCGATAACGATGGCGCCCTGGATCTGGTGATCGCCAATGGCCGAGTAGCGGCACTCGCCAATGTGGAGGACTGGTCGCTGGGTCCGTTCTGGAGCCGCTACGGCGAACGCAATCAGATTTTACGCGGCGATGGTCGGGGGCGATTCGAGAATATCTCCCGCCAAAATCCGTCGTTGTGCGGTCAGCCGAATGTGGCTCGCGGCCTCGTCCGCGGCGACATCGACGGCGATGGCGCCGTCGATCTGCTGGTGACGACCATCGCCGGGCCGGCGCGACTGTTTCGCAACATCGCTCCCAAGCGTGGCCATTGGATGCAAGTACACGCTTTCGATCCGCTGCTCAAGCGCGACGCCCTTGGCTCCGTAATACGGCTTCGTGCCGGCGGACGGGCATGGGTTGGCTGGCTCCATCCAGCGGAGAGTTATCTGTGCAGCAGTGAACCGTGCGTGCATTTCGGCTTGGGTGATGCGGCCCACGTCGAGGCCATCGAGATTGTCTGGCCGGATGGCGGCAGCGAAATCTTCGAGGGACCGCATCACAAGGGCTATGCTTCGGATCAACGTCTGCAATTGCGAAAAGGGCAAGGGTTGAAGAAACCAGCCGCGCCGCGCTGATTTGCCAGCCCGCAGCGCAAGCAAGGGTTTGCCCTTGCTTGCGCTGCGGGCTGGCTATTTCGCGCCCTTGGCGGAACGCAGCGCGGCGAGGCGGGCGACGGCGTCTTGTTGCCATCCGGTGTTCGGCGGCGCCAGTGCTATCGCTTGCTCGATCTGTTCGCGCGCCTCGTCGTGCTCGCCTTTGTCGGCGAGCATTTCGCCGAGAAAAAAGTGCGCATCCGCCAGTTCCGGATTGCAATGAACGGCTTGCCGAAAGGCATTCAAGGCATCCGCGCGCGCTCTAACTGCTTCAGGCTTAACCCCACGGTCACGAAAGCGCGACCATAATCCGGCTTGATAGCGAGAGCGCGCCGAGCGGACTCCGCCGCTTCCTGGTATAATTTTTCGGCCTCTTTCGAGTCGTTCTTTTCTTGCCGCAGTTTCTCGGCTTCGTTGTACAAGGTCAGACTGAGGAAGTAATGGGCCTGCACATTGTCGGGCGCGAGCCGGCAGGCGTCGAACAGCAGAAGGATCGCGCTCTGATGCTCTCCCAGTTGGCCAAGGATCTGCCCCAGCATGAGGCGCGGCAGATAATCGTCGGGGTATTTCGCCACCAGCGGTTGCAACACGTCCGCCGCTTCTCGCAATTTCCCCCCTGTTTCCAGCGAAGTGGCCAGACGATACAGGCCGCTCTTCTTGACGGTCCAGCGCTGACACTCCGCCAGGAACGGATCGTTCCATTTGTCGTCCGGCGGCAAGCGCTCGGCTTGACGGCGATAGTTCTCCGCCTCTGACTGTTGGCCCAAGTGTTGGCAGACGGACGCCAGTTGCACGCTGGCCTTTTGCCGCGCGGACGGACTATTCAGACAGCGGAGCAAATGCTCTCGGCTGGTTCGCCAATCTTGACGGCCGGCGGCGGCCAACGCCATGCCCAGATGCGCTCGCGCCTCCTCGGCATGACGAGACAATACCTGACGAAATTGATCCTCGGACTCTTCGATTTGTCCCAGGGCCAACAGCGCTTCCGCCAGCAACAATCGCGGCATCGGATTATCGGGCGTGGCCGTGGCGGCGCGTTCGACGGCGCGGCGCAGATAAGGCAAGGCCGCTTGATGCTCTCCTTGCGTCAGCAGCAAGCCCGCTTGATAGTGCGGCCAGCGGGGGTTGGCGGGATCGAGCCGTTCGGCTTCGTCGAAGCAGATTCGGCTTTCGTCTTCCAGGTCATTGGCGAGAAAGGCTTGTCCCAGGACGCCCCAGGCGGACGCGGAGCGCGGCTCCTTGATAATCCGCGCCCGCATGGGTTCGAGGAGGGAGTGTAACTCCGCTTCATTCGGATCATTGGGAACAGGAGGAGGGATCGGTCCCGCGGAGGGCTTACGAGCGACCCAGACAGCGGCTCCCGCTCCGGTGAGCAAGACCAACAGCAGAACGGCCAACCGCCAGCGCCGGCGACGAAGAAGACTCCAGGGGTGCATGTTTGCCAAGATAGTCATAGTTTCCTCTGTCCTGATGTTATCCGAACCGCGAGGTTAAGGGAACGGAAACCAAACCGTTCCCCGGCGATGATCCTCTTGTATTCTCCGCGCCTTGCGGGTATGAGTCGCCTCCGGCAACAGGCTGGTGAACCGGCCGAAGCGCGTAGCGGCAATATGCAGGATAAAACAGACCGCTACGGCAGCATTTTTGCATAGTAATGGAGCGATCAGTGGTCGCTTGCGGCGGAGCGGAGATGGACGGACGGGGCGAACGAATTACCGTTGTGTCGGAGGTTCCCGTTGCTCCGCCGGTCAAAAAGAGTATGCTGACAACGCCGCCTCGGTGGTAGGCGGAGAGCAGTAGGAAGTAGGCGCAAAGCAATCGATTCTTGAACGCCTACGCGAACGTGAGGCATCCACGGTGTACATCTGGGTGGAGTGCGGAAGATTCTTCCGCGAATGTCGGCGGCACTTCCATACTACGGGAGCGATCTTGCCCAGCAGTCGTTTTCTCGCCCGCGCCCTGGTTCGTCCCTTGTACGGTTCTCGACCGGCCTGCCGTATTTTGGAGGTTGGTCCCGGAACCGGCTCGGTGACGCGCAAATCGCTCGCCGCATGCTGCCCGGCGACCGGCTCGACGCCGTGGAGATCAACGCTGACTTCGTCGATCTCGTCGAACGCCGTGTGCGGCAAGAGCGCGTTTTCGCCCGCTGCCGCGATCAAATCGAGATTATCCATGCGGCCGTGCAAGAACTGCTCGGCGCGGCGGTATACGATTTTATTGTGTCAGGACTGCCGTTGAACAATTTGCCGGCCCACCAGGTGCGCGAAATTTTCGCCACCTACAGCCGTCTGCTCAAGCCGGGCGGCACGCTGACGTTTTATGAGTACACACTGGTTCGCCAGTTGAAATCGCCTTTCGTTGATCGCCGCGAACGCCGCCGCTTGTTCCGCGTCGGCCGCGTCATGCGCGGCTTCATCCGGGATTATCAGATTCGCCGCGAACGGATCTTCATCAACGTGCCTCCGGCGACCGTGCGTTATCTGCGTTTTCAGCCGATGACGGCACGGCCGGCGACGGAGATAGTCATACACCCTTCGAGCCTTCTGCAACTCTGAGAGCCATTCGGCAAACGATTTTTGTTCCGCCGCGGTAACTTGGCGAACCGGCAGCGTAAGCTGCCGGGTTATGCCCACCGCGACGAAACGGACCATCTCATGGAACGGAGGGATTCGTTCATGATCCGTCGCTTATTGTGCGCTGCGTTGACGGGTGCGCTGGCCGTGCCATCTATCGCCGCCAAGCCGCCCGATCTGCCCGATAACCCAACCATTACGTTTACGCCGCAAGCCGCCCCGCTGCCGGCGCCCGCGTTGTACCAATTGCGTCCGACCGCGCGCCGCACATTGGTCGGTTCGCTGTTGTTCGGTATTCATCCCATGCTGGCGCTGCTGCCGACCGACAAGATTCTCGATGCTCCGTGCGATCATCCGCCGCCTGGGACGGCGTCTCCTCTGGTCGAAGCGCTGCCCATGCCGCGCGAGGAGTCGGATGTCACCTGTCCCTACTTGCGTCAGCAGATGCTGGATCGTCACGCTTGCCAACTTGCCGATCCGGAGATCGGCCGCGACGTACTCGACAATCTCAAACTCTTGAAGGAAGCGGATAATCTGCTGGAGATGGCGAAGGAGTTGGCCGACAATGGCTATCTCATCGAGGCGATGGAATGCTGCGATCGCGCGAGCGAGTTGTGTCCCGGTAGTCCGTGCGCCCAGCGCGCCGCCGACACCATGATGGAGTTGGCGCTCGGCATCATCAAGCCGGAGGCCGACACGGAAGAGGCCAAAGAAAAAGCGATCGGAAAGAAACTTAAGCGGCCGGTGAGCATGTGCTTTACCAACGTGCCCTTGCGGCAAGTTCTCGACGATTTGCGTGCCTCCCAGGGCATCAATATCTACGTGGACGAACCGGCTTTGAACGAAAAGGGCATCGCGCTGGATTCGCCGGTGACGATCCAACTCGACAATATCGCACTGAAATCGAGCCTGAAATTGCTACTGAACCTGGTACACCTAACCTACGTTGTCAGCGACGGTGTGCTGAAGATTACCACGGAGAACTACGCGCACGGCAAGCTGGAGCGGCGCGTATATTCGATCGCCGATTTGCTCGAACATGAGTTGCCGAAGGATTTCAGCATCCCATCCCGCCAAGGTGAATCGCCTGCGAATCGTTTAATCAACGTGATCTCGAACACGATCTTGCCTCTATCCTGGAGCGAGAGGGGCGGCTTCGCTACCATCGACTACTTCCCGAAGACGCAATCGCTGGTCATCAATCAGACGCCGGACGCTCAAGATCAGATCATCGACCTGCTGTCGGCCCTACGTCGGTTGTACGACAAAGAAGATCAAGAAAAAGAAAAACCATGCCTCACCGAAAAGGCGGATGGCAGTAAGGAAGAGCCGGGCACTGAAGAAATGGTGTGCGGCCTGATGAAAGCGTGCCATCTGCTGATGAGCCAAGGGATGCAGCATCAAGCGGCGGAATTGGCGCGGCAAGCGTATGCTCTCGATCCGGAGCGCGTAATGGCCGATCCGCTGATCTACAAAATGCACCTACTCGCCGAGTCGCCGCCGGTCGGAGCGAGTGAAGCATCCGAACCGCCGACGTGTCCCTACTGCCCCAGCGCCGGCAAACCGATCCGCGCCATCGTGCCGGAGAAAAAGAAGAGAGCCGCCAAACCAACAACGCGGCTCGTGCCGCCGTTGCCGCCGATTGATTACGAAGTGGTGCCGGCGCTGGAGAGCGAACTGACGGAGGCCAATGGCGATCTGCGTCTGTCCGGCGATTGCTCGCTGGGCAGCAACGTCTATCACCTCCGCTATCGTCACGGAAGTCTAGCGATCTGGAAGACGCCGGATGCCGGCAAATCGAAACCGTGAGGCCATCTCTTTGCCAGGCCGCAGCGCCAGCAAGGAATGTCCCTTGCTGGCGCTGCGGGCTGGCAAAGAGAGTTGACGCTCGGCGCCGGCGCCTCTAGCTTGATCGCATGACACACGAACAGGCACATTCACAAACGTATTTACATAAAATCAGCCATCGGCGCATCGATCCGCCGAAGCTAACTGGCCAGACACCGCTGCCGCGCGTTCTCGATGAGGTTTTTCTGTCGTACAACGCCGGCCGACTGCGCGAAGCGTGCCGCTTGTATGCCACGAAAATGCTCGCGGACGACAGCGTTATCGGCTTATCACTCAGCGGCGCTCTGACGCCGGCCGGACTCGGCATCTCCTGCCTCGTGCCGCTCGTCGAAGCCGGCTTTATCGATTGGATCGTCAGCACCGGCGCGAACCTCTATCACGACACGCATTTCGCCCTGGGCATGGATCTGCACCAAGCGCGGCCCGGACTCGACGATCTGCAACTGCGCGAGCATCAGGTCATCCGCATTTACGACATCGTTTTCGACTACGAAAATCTGCTTGGCACGGATCGATTCTATCGGACGCTGTGCCGCGGCGAAGCGTTTCAGACGACGCTGGGCACGGCGGAGTTTCACTATTTGGTCGGCAAATACTTGGCCGCGCGCGAGGATGAGACTGGACACAAGGGCCGCAGTTTACTCGCCGCCGCCTACCGTTGCGGCGTGCCGATCTTCACGTCGTCGCCCGGCGATAGCTCCATCGGGATGAACCTGGCCGCTCTACAATTAGAGGGATCCGCTCTGCATATCGATCCGCTGCGCGATGTCAACCAGAGTGCGGCGATTGTCTACGACGCCAAGAAGCGCGGCCGCAGCGGCGTGCTTATCCTCGGCGGCGGCTCGCCGAAAAACTTCATCCTCCAGACGGAGCCGCAGATTCAGGAAGTGTTGGGACTGCCGGAGAGCGGCCACGATTATTTCTTGCAGATCACCGACGCTCGGCCCGACACCGGCGGACTCAGCGGTGCCACGCCGCAAGAGGCCATGACCTGGGGCAAAGTCGATCCCCAACAGCTGCCCGATACCGTGACCTGCTACCTCGATTCGACCGTGGCTCTGCCGCTGATGACCGTGTACGCGCTGGCCGCGCGTTCGCCGCGTTCGCCGCGGCGCTTGATGGAGCGCTTGCCGGAATTGACGCGGCAGCTCGAAGAGGAGTACCGAGCGCGGCGTTGATGTCCGCCCGTTTTGGTTAGCGACGCTTCGCAGAAGCGTCGAGAGTCAACGACGCTTCTGCGAAGCGTCGCTAATCATTCTTTACTCGCCCTTGAGGATCGCCTCCGCCTGTTTGTCGCCGCGATAGAGTTCCTTCAGGGCATCGAGGATCGCCGCCGCCTCTTTCTCCTTGCCCTGCCGGCGCAGTTCGCGCGCTTGCTGCACCGCCTTCCGCACCGGCTCCCACTGGCGATCCGGCGCCTTGTCCGTGGCTTTGTTCAACTCCTGCTCGGCGCGGCGCACCCACGGCTCCTCCGACGGCACTTCCTTGAACGCCCGCGCCAGCGATTTCCACACGCGCCGCGCCGCCGCCTCATCGCCCTGCTGACGCAAACGCAAACCTTCCTGATAAAACCATTGCGCCTCGCTCATCGGCCCCGCGAAGCGCGCCGCCCGATTAGCCTGCCGCGCCGCCTTGGCGGCCTCACGCTTCTCCCGCCAACGCTCGACTTCGGCGCGATGCGGCGTATCCGGCTCCTTGGCCAACAACGGTCCCAGATAGGTGTCCCAAGCCGTCTCCCAATCGTCCGGGTCCGGCGAGGCCATGAGGGCGGCGCCGCGCTGATACATCGTCTCGGCGCCCATCGGCCAGAACGTCCAGACGAGCAGACCCACGACGACCGCCAACAACAACATCAGCACCCACGGCCGATTGAGGAACTGCCACACGGGTCCGCCCGTTTGTTGGCGCTGCAGCTCGCGCCGCATGAGCCGGCTCATCAGCGTGGCCGGACCTTCCGCGTTGCTGCCGGTACGGGTCGCCGATTGTCCGACCAGGTATTCCGCCGTCTTGACGTCGCCGTGCGTCGCCCGGTAGGCGAGCTTGCGCTTGAGACTATCGAGACGGCGGAACAGAACCATACCGTCGCCGGGGCGTTTGTCCGGCTCTTTTTCCAAAAGATCGCAGACGATCTCATCTAGCTCGTGCGGGATCGACGGCACGAGGCGAATCGGGCGATCGAACTGCGCGAAGCGGTGCTTGTGCAGCAAATCCAGGGGATCGCCCACGAAAGGCGTGCGTCCCGTCAACATGGTGTACAGCACGACGCCGAGCGAATACAGATCGCTGCGCCGCGTGACGGGTTTGCCGGACGCCTGCTCCGGCGATAAATACTCCGCCGTGCCGACGATGCCGCCCGTTACCGTCAAATGCGGACTGGCGAACAAGCTGGCGATGCCGAAATCGGTCAATTTGATTAATCCGCCGGGTGGAAGGTTGTCTTTTCCCTCCACCCGGAGCAAGTTGGACGGTTTGATGTCGCGGTGGATGACACCGCGGTCGTGAGCGTGCTTGAGAGCGGGAGCGATCTGCCAGGCCAGGTCAAGGACATCCGGCCACGGCAGCCGGCCCTGTTGGCTCAGCAACGTCTCGAAACTCGGTCCCGCCACGTACTCCATGACCAAGTAAGGCCGGCCCTCCTGTTGGCCGGAGTTATAAAAACGCACGATGTTGGGATGGTCGAGTTGCCGTAGAATATCGATTTCGCGCTGGAAACGCGCCAAAAATCCGCTATCGATGGCCAACTCGGGCGCCAGCACTTTGATGGCCGTCTGCTGGGGACCGTCTCCATCCGCGGGATCGCGGTGCGCGAGATAAACGCAGCCCATGCCGCCGCGACCGAGTTCGCTATCGAGAATCCACGAGCCGAGTCGTGCGCCGATCATATGAAGTTCCCTTTTGGCACACCCTGGCGAACGGCAGGCACACCCTATTCGCATTGTAGCCGATGAAACCAGCCGCGCTCTTCGCTACAACCGGCAAGCCAGGCGTTTGGGCCGAACTCTTCCCGTCTTGCCCCATCAATTCCGTTGACAGACTCGGAGGATCTTTTACACTGAAATAGGGTCTCCGATTCGCCGCCACCTACGGGGAAAGACGGCGAAACGGAGTTATTCTCGATTACCTATCGCGCCAGTCGCTAATCCTGTCACGAGGTTGCACCGATGCCTCCGAGATCCAAATCGCAAGGTGAGTCCAAACAAGGGCTAATCATCACGCTGGTATTCTTTATCCTGGCAACCATCGGCCTAGGTGTGGCCAGCTATTACGGCTTCGACGGTCAGGTGGCGCTGGAGAAGAAAGCCAAGCAAGCCGACGCCGATAAAACGGCTTTCCAGAAACAACGCGACTGGTACAAGTTCGAGGCCATGATGTGCCTCAGTTACATCGGCAAGGCCGAGGGAATGGACGGCGCGGACACGCTGGGCGTGCTCAAGGGCCAGTTCGACAGCGGCAGCTTGAAGCCGCCGCAGGACGTCAAAGACAAGGACCATGCCACGAAAGTGCTCAAAGAACTGGAGGCCCAGTGCCGCTGGAATGGCAACCAGCCCCAGGAATCGCTCGAAGGCGCCATCAGCAACCTGAACACCAGATACGACACCCTCGTACGGCAGAACCAATTGTTGGATCAGGATAAGAAACAGGCCAAAAAGGATAAGGAGAAGAACGAGGAGGATCTCCAAGCCGCCCGCAAGGACTACGAGGACAAATTGAAGGCCCAGGCCAAGCAGTACACGGAAGATGCGAAGAAGGCGAACGACGAACTCGCTAACTTCCGCAACGCTGTCGATACCCAAGGCAAGACGCTCGAGAAAGTCCGGAAAGAGTCCGAGGAAGCGAAGAAGGCGTCGAGCGAACAGCTGGCCAAGAGGGATGCGGAAATCAAGTCTCTCAAAGGGCTGGTTCAGAGCAAACAGGATCAGATCGAGCAATTCAATGCCAAGAACCCCGTGGCGCCGGCGGGCATGCGGACGGATTGGCGAATCGTGCCGCATGGATCGACGCGGCACCAACCCGTACATCAACCTTGGCTCGGCGGATCACGTCGTACCGCAGTTGACGTTCACCATTCACGACGTTGGTTCGGATGGCCGGCCGAACCCGCAGCCCAAAGGCACTCTCGAAGTCGTCAACGTCCTTGGCCCGCATCTGTCGCAGACGCGCATCACTTCGGTGAAGGATCGCAACCGCGATCCGATCCTCGAACGCGATGTGATTTACAATGCCAGCTGGAACCCCAACGTCAAGAAGCACGTGGCGATAGCCGGCGTCATCGACCTGACCGGCGATGGCCGCGACAGCCTCTACGAATTCATGCGCACGCTGGAGCGGCAGAACATCGTTGTCGATGCCTACCAGGATCCGAAAGAGGGGACTATGAAGGGGCAAATCACCTACCGGACGGATTACCTGATTCTCGGCGACCCCCCGGCGGCGTCGGGCGTCAAGGCGGACGAGGTGGATAAGAAGGTGACGGACGGACGAGTTCATATGGAGAACGAAGCGAAGAAGTATGGCGTGCCGAAATACGGTCTGCCGCGCTATCTGGAGATGATCGGTTATCGCTTACCGCGTTCGCCGCGCGCGGAAAGCTCCTCGCTATATAATCCGGAACTTCGACCCGATCAAGTGCCGCGCCGTCGTGAAGACAACCCGCCGCCGCCGCCGGAACAGCGGCCGGATAGATGATCGGCCTGCTCTCTCTTGAAGGCGAAAACCGCGAGGCGGCCCGGCCGACAGCCGGAGCCGCCTCGTTCAATTGCTGTTGCTGGCGAAGCGAATATCTCTAGGATAATCGAGGTTTGCCCGCCAAGCCGCCTTAGCTCAGCGGTAGAGCAATGCTTTCGTAAAGCATAGGTCCAGGGTTCAAATCCCTGAGGCGGCTCTGTGTGGTCCGCTCGCTCTAAGACATTAGAGAGAGAATCATGAAGCCCACGACAAGAGCGAAGCTGGCCGACGCCATCACGGCTACCGACGCCAAGGTTTCCGTCGCTGTAGCGAAGCTCAGGAGGTTGCTAGCCGCGGTGAACCGTCCAGGAGAAGAAAACTCGGAATTTGACCGGGCCATTGACGTATTGAAGACTCTTTCCGGGAAAGAAGATATTCCCATTGCCATCGTTGGAGGCATGGCAGCCATCCAGTACGGGTATGAGCGATTCACCCAAGACATTGACGTTGTTGTTGCACGGCAACACTTGGATACCCTCATCCGCGTCGCCCCCAAATACGGTATCAAGGTGATCTGGCAAGACCCCCAGGGGTGGCACAAACTCCAATGGGAAGGAGTGAAGATTGAGATCGTCCCTGAGGGAGGGAAACCGAGTAAAGATGCCCCCACCCGCATCCCAGGCCCGAAGTACCTTGGTGTTGTTGAGGGGATGGGCTATGCGAACCTCGAAGGATGGATGGAAACCAAGCTCAGTTCGGCTCGCCGACAAGACCAAGCGGATGTAGTCCAAGTCCTAAAGAAGACCGCTCCAGCGGACGTGGAAAGGATACGGGAACACCTTGTTGGAGTGCATCCCCTCTATCTTCGCCTGTTTGAAGAGCTTGTTATCGCAGCCGAGGAAGAAAAGCAGCAGGAGAGGGAACGAGGCGGACCAAGATGAAACCAACATTCCGCGACGCCACTCGCTGTCCTCACACAGTCAACGGATAACCTTTGCCGCGCCAATCGCGGATGCCGCCATCCATAGAGAGGACGTTGCTGTATCCCATGCGCTGCAAATTCTCCGCTGCCAACGCCGAGCGAAATCCGCCGCCGCAATAGAGAATGATCTCCGTCGCGGCGTCCGGCAGACGCCCCTCGATGTCGCGCTCCAGAACGCCTTTGCCTAAATGGATCGCGCCGGGCAAATGATCCTTGGCCCATTCACTCTCTTCGCGGACATCGACGATGCACAATTTCTCGCCGCGATCCAGACGCGCTTTCACCTCATCGACGGTCGTTTCGCGGATGTGTTTCTTCACGTCTTGCACGAGGTGCAGAAACCGCGGCGAATGGTGCTTGCCCATGCGGTTACACTCTCCTTCTACCCGGCAGCTAACGCTGCCGGTTCGCCT
This sequence comes from uncultured Planctomycetota bacterium, assembly GCA_963835245.1. Lineage (GTDB taxonomy): Bacteria > Planctomycetota > Planctomycetia > Gemmatales > Gemmataceae > JAJPHU01. The sequence continues at coordinate 767,920 of CAWIEZ010000003.1, read as the reverse complement.
GCCCGGCAGCTAACGCTGTTGGGTTGGCGAACCGGCTGCGTTAGCTGCCGGGTTGGGTAGATAGCGGCTAAACGGTAGATAGGACGTTGACGCGGCGGCCTTGGCGATCGAAGAGAACGACGCCGTCGGCCAAAGCGAAGAGCGTATCATCCTTGCCGCGGCCGACGTTGCGGCCGGGGTGATATTTCGTGCCGCATTGGCGGACGAGAATGCTGCCGGCCGTCACCGAACCGCCGCCGTAAACCTTGATGCCCAGCCGCTTGCTGTGCGATTCCCGCCCATTGCGAACCGAGCCTTGACCTTTCTTGTGCGCCATGCTGTTTCCCTTCGTTGTCGAACAACTACTACTTCTTCTCCTCCAGCCGCGACGGCAAGGCCGGCCGCTGAGCGAAGACCCGCGATAAATCCACTGCGGCGGCTGCACGAAGCGGATTTCCTCGGACTTTTGATAATAACGATCGCCCAAGCGGCGGAAGTTCAGTTGCAGCGTCTTACGCCGTACAATCGACTTATCGCCGGGCTTGTCCGGATCGTCGGTCACCGCCCAACCGTTGGACAGTCCCGATATGAAAATACTGTAGTAATTCGAGTCGGCATCGACATCATCCCAGATGGCCACGCCGGTGACGGCGATCGGCTCGGCGTCCTTGCGCGACGGCGGAATCGGCTGCGCCGCCATCGTCACCGAGTTCTTGATCTTGAGGTAATCCGTCGGGTCTTCGAGTTGGCGGACGGCTTCCTGCACCTTGGGCAGAATTTGATCGTGATGCACCGTCTTACGATCGTGCGTCACCAACTCGAAATCGGGGATGAAGGTGCGCGGCTGCGCCGTGTTATTGATGACCTGATACCACAGATACCAGCACACTTTTTGACCGCGGTCCGGCACGTTGACTTTGATGAGTCGGGGATCCTTGAACTTGAAATCGAGTACCCAGACTTTGCTGGTGGGCGAGCGAATGTCGTCGGCGTCCTGGGCGTTGGCTTCCGGTTTGACGCTGCGTTCGTTGGGATTGATCGCCGCCGCCAGCCGCACCGCCGCCAGCAGCAGCAGCGTCGCCAGCAGTCCCAGACTCAAACGTCTGCCGAGTTTGCCGAGCATGCCTGTTCTCCTTCGCCGCCTCGTCGAACCGCACTACCGGACAATATATGCGCGTACCGCCAGCGCATCGGCTCCGTTGTGGATGATTCCTTATAGCAAGGATCGCGCTCCGAGGTCAAGACGAAGCGGCCTAGTGCGTGCTATCATGGGATTCAGCGGCGCGAGAAAAACGCTTGCTGGAACGAAGCCGCGTATGGTCGAGGCACAATCGAACAAGCCGGATGTCGCCATCGTCGGTGCCGGTCTGGCCGGCACGCTGTTGGCGTGCGCGCTCGCCCGCGCCGGTCAGCGCGTCGATCTGTACGAGAAGCGTCCCGATCCGCGCCGCCGTGAAGTCGAACGCGGACGATCCATCAACCTCGCCCTGTCCGTGCGCGGCATCCACGCTCTCCGCGAAATCGGCCTCGCCGACGAAGTGTTGAAAAACAGCATTCTCATGCGCGGCCGCATGATTCATGCGCCGAACGGAGCGCTGACGTTCCAACCCTACGGCAAGGACGATTCGCAGGCGCTGCATTCCGTATCGCGGGCTGAGTTGAATCGTCTGCTCATCGACGCGGCCGCGCGCAACCGTCGATTCGATTGTTTTTCGAGCATAAATGCGTTGGTCTCGATCCCGACAATGGCATATTGACGTTTAGCGATGGCGGTCCGCGCTCGGCGGTCGAAGTCGCCGCCGATTTCATTGTCGGCGCCGATGGCGCTTATTCCGCGGTGCGCGGTCAACTGCAAAACCAGGAGCGTTTCAATTACCGGCAGGATTATCTCAGCCACGGTTACAAAGAACTGACGATCCCCGCCGGAGCGGGCGGCGGCTTTCGCCTGGACAAACATGCGTTGCACATTTGGCCGCGCGGCAGTTTCATGATGATCGCTCTACCCAATCAAGATGGTTCCTTCACTTGCACACTGTTCTGGCCGTTCGAGGGGCCGAACAGTTTCGCCGTCCTTAATAACGCGGAAGCCATTCGGGCGTTCTTTCAGCGACAATTCCCCGACGTCGTGCCGCTCATCCCCACACTACCGGAGGATTTTCTGCACAATCCGACCGGCGCTCTGGTGACAATTCGTTGTCAGCCGTGGCACTGGGGCGAGCGCGTCGTGCTGATCGGCGACGCTTGCCATGCCGTGGTGCCGTTTCTCGGTCAGGGCATGAACGCCGCTTTCGAGGATTGCACCGTCCTGTGCGCTTGCCTCGCTCGCCATGCCAATCGCCAAAACGCTCTCGCTTCCTACGAGGCGCTGCGCAAGGAACATCTCGATACCCTGGCGGATCTGTGCATCGAGAATTTCCTGGAGATGCGCGATCGCGTCGGTTCACGGCTCTTTGTTTTTCGCAAGAAAGTCGCTATTCTGCTGCACCGACTGTTTCCACGCTGGTACGTGCCGCTGTACGTCCTGATCGAGTTCACGCGCATTCCCTACGCCGACGCCGTGCGCCGTGCGCGCCGGCAAGATTGGGTGGTGCGCGTCATTGCCGGCGTGCTGTTCATCGCGCTCGCCCTGACCGCTATCCTACTGCTGCGCTGAGGGTGCCTCACATGGAATTGACCTATGCCTCCTATCTGAAATTGGATCAATTGCTCGACCTGCAAGCGCCGCGCTCCCAGCCCACCGAACACGATGAGATGCTATTCATCATCAGTCATCAAGCGTATGAACTGTGGTTCAAATTACAGTTGCACGAACTGGACAAGATCAAGCGCGATTTTCTCGGCAATCGCTTGTACGAGGCCATCGCCGCCTTCAAACGTGTGCGCACAATCATGAAAGTCATGGTCGAGCAAATCGATATTCTGGAGACATTGACGCCGATGTCCTTCAATAGTTTCCGCGCTCGCTTGGACACGGCGTCGGGTTTTCAATCGAGTCAATTCCGCGAATTCGAGTTTGTGCTGGGATACAAACGCAAAGACATGCTGCGCTATCAACAAGCGGGCACGCCTGCCTATGAGCGTCTCGTCCGCCGTCTGCACGAACCCTCCATCGTCGATTGTTTCTATTCCTTCCTCGAACAGCACGGCGTCGCCATCCCGGCTGAACTGCGCGCGCGGGACATTACCGAACCATCGATCTCCAACGAGACGGTTGAGGAAGGAATTTTACATCTGTATAAATCGCGGCCGGAATTGGAGATTCTCTTCGAGTTGATGACGGACTTCGATGAAGGTTTTCAGGAGTGGCGTTATCGCCACATTAAACTGGTGGAGCGGAGCATCGGCAGCAAACGCGGCACCGGCGGCTCACTTGGCGTTGACTTTTTGAAGAAATCCTTGTTTCATCCGGTGTTCCACGACCTCTGGGCTATCCGGCACAAACTATGATTTTCGACATAACTCCTCCTGTATGTCCGCGCTTGGCGGTATGGCCTGGCGACACGCCCTTGTCACGAGAAGTATTGTGCGACCTGCACCGCGGCGACCACATCACGCTGTCCGCCCTGCACGCTACCGTTCATCTCGGCGCCCACGCCGATGCGCCGAGCCATTACGGCGTCGATGCGGCGACGATTGACGAACGCAGTCTCGATTATTATCTGGGACCGTGCCAAGTACTGCGTCTGAGCGTGCCGCGCCGCAGCCGTATCACACCGGCCATGCTGTCTGGTCCCATTCGGGCGCCGCGCGTGCTTCTCGCCACCGGCACCTATCCCAATCCGGAGCAGTTCAACGAGGATTTCGCCGCCCTCGCTCCGGAATTGGTCGAGAGTCTACACGACCAAGGCGTCAAACTTATCGGCATCGATACGCCCAGCGTCGATCTGTTCGACTCCAAGGACTTGCCGAGCCACCAGCAATTTTTGAAGCACGACATGGCCATCTTGGAAGGGTTGATGCTACAGGACGTGCCGGCGGGAGTGTACGAATTGATCGCTCTACCTTTGAAATTGGTCGATTTCGACGCCAGCCCCGTCCGTGCCATCCTGCGTGAAAAAGAAAAGAACTAACCACAGAGACACAGAGACACAGAGAAAAAAAGAAGGAATTATTCTCCTTTTTCTTCTCTGTGTCTCTGTGTCTCTGTGGTTAACTGATTAAGGAGCATGCCATGAACGATCAGCCGTACTGCGATTACCGCATGACCGTGCGCGTCGAGATCCCCAACCAGCCCGGCCAATTCGCACGGTTGGCGACACTGCTGGCGGAGGAAGGTGCCAATCTCGGCGCCATCGACATCGTGGAGGTTGGCCGCAATAAGATGGTGCGCGACATCACCTTCGACGCTCAAAGCGAGTCTCATGCGGAGCGCGTTGTGCAGCGCCTTCGTTCGCTGCCCGGCGTGCGTGTGCGCTCGGCCTCCGATCGCGTGTTTCTGCTGCACTTGGGCGGCAAAATCGCCACGCGCGGCAAGGTCGCCGTCAAGACGCGCAACACGCTGTCGATGGTGTACACGCCGGGCGTGGCGCGCGTCTGCCGGGCTATCGGCGAGGACAGCAACAAAGCCTTCGCGTTCACCTGTCGAGCCAACAGCGTGGCGGTGGTCAGCGACGGCACTGCCATACTCGGTCTGGGCGACCTCGGCCCGCAGGCGGCGCTGCCGGTCATGGAAGGCAAGATCATGCTCTTCAAGGAGTTCGCCGACATCGACGGTTGGCCGCTGTGCCTGGCCACCAAGGACGTGGACGAGATCGTTCGCGTCGTCAAGGCCGTCGCGCCGTCGTTCGGCGGCATCAATCTCGAAGACATCAGTGCGCCGCGCTGCTTCGACATTGAAGATCGCTTAAAGGCGGAATTAGACATTCCCGTCATGCACGACGATCAGCACGGCACGGCGGTCGTCCTGTTGGCGGCGCTGCTCAACGCCTTGAAGGTGGTGGGCAAGGATTTGGCCGCGATCAAAGTGGTGGTCAACGGCATGGGCGCGGCGGGCACGGCATGCTGTCGCATCTTGCTCGCCGCCGGCGTGCGCCGGCTGATCGGCTGCGATCGCAACGGCGCCGTACTCGATGTGACGCAAGATAATCTGGAGCAAGCCGGCAAGGATTTACGCGGCTTCATCCGCTTCGATAGTCCCTTCTCGGTCCTACATGAAGCGCTGAAGGATGCGGATGTGTTCATCGGTTTATCGCGCGGCAACGTCCTGACGTCGGACGATTTGCAAGTGATGACGGCGGATCGCATCGTCTTCGCCATGGCCAATCCCGATCCGGAGATCGCTCCCGCTCAGGCGTTGCCGCACTGCCGTATTTTGGCGACGGGCCGCTCCGATTATCCCAATCAAGTCAACAATTTGCTGGCTTTCCCCGGTATTTTCCGCGGCGCGCTCGATGTGCGCGCCCGTCAGATCAATGAGGCGATGAAGCTCGCCGCCGCTCACGCCATCGCCGACAGCATCCCAGAGGATCATTTGACCGAGGATTACATTGTGCCCAGCGTCTTCGAGAAGCGCGTGGTGCGGGCGGTGGCGCGGGCGGTGGCAAAAGCGGCTCACGACAGCGGCGTTGCTCGGCGGCGCGAACGGCAGGTGCAATAAGAGTCTGGCTTATCACCGAATCAAGATAGGCAGCGCGTGTCAGCTTACACGAAAAGCTACAAAGCCAGAAGCCGACGCAAACGATCTTCCACGATGGACAATGTGGCAGCATTAACACGGCCCCACCGATCAATGAGCCGGCGACGATCGATAGAGCGGATGGCATCGCAGAGGATCGCGCTGGGCTTGCGCAGACCACCCTCCGGGGGATTGACGGAGACGTGAAGAGGCAATGGCCGGATGCGCGAAGTAATGGGCAAGACAACCGCCAGACCGGACAGCCCGGCATTGAAGGAATCGACCGAGACGATGAGTACGGACCGCGAACCGCCCTGCTCGTGCCCGAAAGTCGGATCGAGGTCGGCCAGCCATACGTCGCCGCGCTGGGGCGATGATGCGCTACTCATGATGGCTGTTCCGATTGAGCAGATGGAGTGTCGCCGTCTTCCGTCCAGCGTTCGCAAGGATCGAGACCGTCCAGCAGGGTGTTCTCCCACAAGCGGCGTTCGGATTCTACTTCCGCCCATGCTGCCGGATCCGCACGCAGCGCCGCGTAGCCCGCGTTGACCGCATCCCAAAACTGTCGATCATACTGCTCTTTGACGGCACGTTCCAGGACTTCCGCGACGGATATGCCCGCCCAACCCGCCATCTCCTCAAGCCGGGTAAGGGTCGTTTCGGAAATGGAAATGTTTGCTTCGACCATGTGATTTCCCTCCGCGAATCCTCCGAGGATTATACCAAAACGGCAATCCAGCCACGACGCGATTTCATCGGCCGCCGATTTCGTCAGTTCTTTCGCCATTGTTTCTTGCGGCGGCGGACACCTCTCTGGCGAATGGCCGGTGCTAGTCGGCTGACGCCGCCCGTTCGCCGCCTGGACGGGACCGAGAGATTTTGACCGTTGCAATCGCCTGCTTTCCCCATTACAAACCTAATAGCAAGGGCTTCGAGGCGGGCGAGGAACGAAGGCAATGGCGCTGCTCAGCCGTATTTACTTCAACGCCGTCTTCGGGGCGCTGGGAGGGCTGCTTGGGTGGATGCTGTTCGGCGTCTTCGGCGATAAAAACATTCCCGATAGCGAGCGCTTTTGGTTCAGCCCCCTTTTCTGGCAATTGCTCAGCGGCGGGGCACTGATCGGCGGCGCCATCGGCTATTTCGTCGTCAGCGTCGAAGCTATCCGCGATCGCTCGCTGCTGCGCTTTGTGCGCCTGGCGGCTTACGGCGTGGTACTCGGCGCGCTGGGAGGCGGTATCGGCATTCTCATCGGCGAGTGGGTGAATTATCTGCTGGTCGGCTGGATCGGCGCCAGCCGTGAGCGACCCATCCTGCACCTGCTGGGGACGATGTTCGCGCGCGGCCTGGGATGGATGTTCCTCGGCGTGACGGTCGGTTTCAGCGAGGGCATCGCCGCGCGTTCGCTGGGCAAGTTCAGTTACGGCACGCTCGGCGGCGCTATCGGCGGATTCGTCGGCGGAATGCTGTTCGGACTGGCTCTGGAAAAGGCCAACGCCAGCGGCGGACATGCCGCATTATGGGGGGCGGTCGGACTGATTATCCTTGGCGCCTGCATCGGTTCGCTGTCGGCGCTGGTGCAGAGTGTGTTTCAGCCGGCCTCCGTCAAGGTGATGCGCGGCTGGCAGGAGGGCCGCGAGTATCCGCTGGACAAGATCGATAATCTGCTCGGCCGCGACGAACACTCCGACATCGCCCTGTTCCGCGACATGAAGGTCGAGAAGAAACACGCGATCATTCAGCGCGAAGGGCAGCGCTATCTGCTGCTGAACAACGACGCGCCGTCGGAATGGACGCGCGTCAACGATCGGCCGGTATTGCAGTGCTGCGATTTGCACGACGGCGATCGCATTCAGCTCGGCAATGTCCTCCTGCGTTTCCAGATGCGCGCCGCCCTGGAGAGAAAACGAAAAGGACGTGCGTAACCCCTTCGTTTAGCCGCGAGCCGAAGGCGAGCGCGCCGCGCTCGCCTTCGGCTCGCGGCTAAACGAAGGAAATGTCGAAAGGCGTCAAAGCCGTGCAATTATGCCCGCGATGTCAGCGTGCCAACCCGCGTGAAGCGGTGTACTGTTATTTCGACGGCATCGTTCTGCGCCAGGGCGTCGCCGGAGGGGCGTCGCCGTCACAGCTTCCTCAGGAGTTCGTTTTCCCTTCCGGACGGCGCTGCAAAACCTTCGACGATCTCGTGCAGGGCTGCCAATATGAATGGGAGGACGCCCGGCGTCTGTTGCGTAGCGGCGACTTCGCCCGCTATTTCGCTCAACTAGGCCGGCACGATCTGGCTCGCATCGCGGGGGAAAATCAGACGCAGCCGGACGCGGACATCGGACTGCACGCCTTTCTCGGTCAGCTGCCGGCCAGCCAAATTCAGGGGCCGCGCCTCGACTTGAATCCGCGCCGTTTGCTGCTTGGCGGCGTTCGGCCCGGCGAGCAGCGGCGCATTACGCTGACTATCCTCAACCAAGGAAAGGGGCTGTTGCAAGGCAAAGTTACCGTTTCCGAGGGCGGACAGTGGCTCAAGATCGCTGAGGACGGCAACCCGGCGGAGTACGCCTTGAAGACGGCCCGCTCACAGCAAATCCAGCTGCACGTCGATGCCCGCGGCCTGACGGCGCCGCAGACGTACAGCGGCAAATTGACGGTCATCACCAACGGCGGTATCTCCGAGGTAGCGGTGCGCCTCGATGTCACAAGTTTACCGTTCGCGCAGGCGCCGTTTCAGGGAGCGGCCAGTCCGCGGCAGATCGCCGAGCGCATGCGCGCCAATCCCAAGCAGGCGGTGCCGCTTTTGGAAAACGGCGAATATCGCCCAGTGGTTCAAAATCAATGGCTGGACCTATCCGGTGTCCGGGCCGTCCGCGCGCGGCGTCGCCGCCGTGCAGCAGTTCTTCGAGTGCATGGGTCTGTCCAAACCGCCGCCCTTACAGCTGTCCGAACAAGAATTTCACTTCCTCTGCACGCCGCCGGAAGTCGTGCAGGCCAAAGTCACGCTGCGCACCAACTCCAAGAAATGGGTCTACGCTCAAGCCGACAGCGATAAACCGTGGTTGCGCGTGACGACGCCGGCCGTCAGCGGGCCGCAGCAGACGCAGATCGCTTTCGAGGTCGATTCGACGCTCCTGGATGTCGGCGGTTTGCACCTAGGCACGATCCACATCAGCGCCAACGCGGGGCAGAAATTGGCCGTGCGCGTGCAAGTTAATTGCAATCGGCCGCACGAGCCGTTCACGCGCCGTCTGCTGCGGCCGTTTTTCGTCGGTGCGCTGTTGGCGTTGATGCTGCGTTTGTTGCTCATGGGTCCGGCCGACCTGTACGCGCGCGGCGGGGAGCAAACGAGCGGACGCAGCATGGTCGCTGGCACCGTGGATCTACACCAGCGGCACGGAGAATCACTTTCTGAAACGGTTCATCCTGGCGACGTGGTGGGCCGGCATCTTGTGCGGCGCCGTGCTGGCGCGGCGGCGCGGCGGACGCTGGACGGATGTTTTTTGCGGCGCCGTCGCCGGCGCTTTCGCCGGCGTCCTTGGCGCGGGGACGCTCGGCTGTTTGCTGCTGGTTTTCGACGCTGTACCGGGGGCGCTGCTGACGCATTGGGCGTCGCCGAAGACTTTCGCCGACGCGCCGGGCTTTCGGATGTTGGTATGGATCGCGTTGGCCTCGGCGTGCTGGGCGATTCTGGGCGGAGGGACGGGGTTTTTGCTGTCGGGTCTGGGGCAGAGCGGTCTGCGTTTGCTCAGCGCCGCGGCCGGCCCGTTGATCTGGTTATGCAAGCGGTGCGGATTGGAATGCGCCGCCGCTTTTTTCCTACTAAAAGGATAAGGACTATGCCGGAGGGGGGCCAGATTCGTCCACCGGCGCGAAAAGCAGCAACACGCCTGTTGCCGGCTTGTCGCGGGTATGTTAGAAAAAGATGTTCTCCCCCGTCTGCCTCGGAAGGATCTTCGGCGATCGGCGGCCGCCGCATCTGTTTCGCACGGACTGTCCGGTTTTCCGCCGGAGTCTCGCCCCCAGACTGGCGATAACGTGAGGCATGAGGACGGACGAACAGATTATCTTCAGGACTACCAGGGCACCACACAACCATGACATCTCCATCAACGCAGGCCAAGATCCACATCGAGCGCATGATGTATCGCGGCAGCATCACCGTCGCGGGCGAATCGGCGGCCAGCTACGCGCTCATCAAATTGATTCCCTCCGGCGCCGGCGGCGACCAGCCGTTGAACCTCAATCTGGCACTGGTTCTCGATGTCAGCGGCTCGATGTACGAAGAGGACGGCACCGGCATCAGCCGGCTCAAACGCATTCAGGACGCCGCCATCGCCGCCATCGACAAGCTCAAGCCGGAAGACACCATCTCCATCGTCGCCTTCGCGCACAACGCTCAGGTCGTCCTGCCGCCCACCAACGTCGCCGACAAAAGCAAAATTGTCGAGGTCATCAATAAAGTGGATATGTTCGACGTCGATCCGGGTGGGACGGCGATGGATCAAGGCATCCGCCTCGGTCTGGGCGAAGTCGAACAGTTGGCCGGCGCTGGCAAACTGACGCAATTGGTGGTGCTGACCGATGGCGAAACGTCCGGCGAACACGATTGCCGCCAGCTGGCCGAGCAGGCCGGGCAGAAAAAGATCCGCTTCAACGTCATCGGTGTCGGCACCGAGTGGAACCAGAGCCTTATCAAGGATCTGGCCAAGCTCGCTCAGGGCGAATGGGGCTACATCGATGTCAACGACGCCTCGGCCGCCGAGCGCGTTTTCGCGCGGCAGTTCGAGACGTTGGCGGCGGCGGGCTTCCTCCACGTCGAGATGCATCTGCGGGCCATGAAAGACATCAAGATCAAGCGCGTCCGCATGGTTGTGCCGGAGATCAAGGAACTGTCCGCCGACGAAGTCGAGGAGCGCCATCTGGTTGCTCAACTCGGCACGCTGGAACGCGATAAACCGACTCGCTATATCCTCGATTTGAGTCTGCCCAAGCGTCCCGACGGCAAGTTTCGCATTGCCGACATCGAGATCACCTTCGATCCGGGCAGCGGACAGCGCGAGACGACCGGCGTGTATCCTCTGGAAGTGACGTATGCGGCCCAGCAGGGTTACATCAACGCCGAGGTGGCTCGGCACATCGACGAAGTGCAGATTTACGAGTTGAACAAGAATTTGCAGCAGGCCATCGCCAGCAACAATCAGCAGGAGGCCCAGCGCGTCGCTCAGAACATCGAGAAGAAGGGCGAGTTGATGGGGCCGCGCGCCGCCAAGAAAACGATGCTCGCCAAGCAGGTTTTGCAGGAACTCAATGCCGGCGGCCGCGTCTCCAAAAAGACGCAATTGGCCATGGACGACATGACGCGCGCCGTCGAGGAAGCGCCGCCCGGATAAGTCCCAAAGCTCAAAAAGCGTTTGGGATTTGGAATGTTGGGATGCTGGAATTTGAGATTTTCACTGAGGTTTTCACCATGCTGAAATGTCCTTTCTGCCATTTCGATAACGAAGATGGCGCACTGTTCTGTGAGCAGTGCAAATCCGATCTGGGCGGCGCGGCGGTGCCGGTGGCCCAGGCTGAGCCGGTCGAGGCCATTCCGACGGCCGAACCGCTGCCGGCCGAGCCGTATGAGGCCATCCCGTTGGCCGCCAGCGAGGCCATCCCCTTCGCCGCCGAACCCGTCGAGGCCGAGCCGCTGCCGGCGGTGCCGCTCGCCGAGACGACGCCGCGGGAAGCGCAGCCGGTGGCGGAAACGCATCCGCTCGCGCACATGCCGCCGCCGGTCCATACCGCGCCGCCCGCTCCGCATGCTCCTCCCTCTGCCGCGCCGGCGGCCGCCGCGCCCGTGGCCGCCGCTCTGCCGGCAGGCGCGCAGCCGCGCTTGCTCGTCCTTCGCGGACAGAAACGCAATGTCGAGTATCCCATCTACGAGGGACTTAACTTCATCGGCCGTGCCGACGAAAAGCCCGTGGACATCGATCTGGAAGATCAGGAGCCGCCCGATCGCATTTGGTGTTCGCGCCAACACGCCTGTATCAGCTTCGAGAACAACGAACTGTCCCTCGAAGACCTCAACAGCGCCAATGGCACCTACGTCAATCGGACGCGCATCTATCCCGGTCAGAAGCGCCAACTCGCCGTCAACGACATTATCCAGATCGGCAACGTGCAGATGAAGGTTGTCGTCTGACCTACACCACCCGGCAGCTAACGCAGCCGGTTCGCCGAGACTGGCGAACCGGCTGCGTTAGCTGCCGGGTATGTCGCGCTCCCCTGCGGGTCGCGGCTAAACAGAATGGACGCCTGCTTCTCGGCAAGGATTCCGCGACACGGTTGAACACTCCTTTCGATCGTGCCATAATCGATGGAATGAACACCCTTCGCCTCGGTCAGATAGTCCGATCCCGGCCGCCCTCCGGGCCTGCGGGCATCGGATGATGTCATGGTTCAGACGTGCAGCAAATGTTCGCGGGCCAATCCCAGCGACGCCGTCTATTGCTATTTTGACGGCTTCGTTCTCGGCGGTCATTCGCGCAACGGCGGACCCGTCGCCGTCGGCGCTCAAGTGTTCGCCCATCCGTTCGTCTTTCCCGGCGGACGCCCGTGCCGCAGCTTCGATGAATTGGCCCTCGCCTGCCAGGAAAATTGGAGCGCCGCCCGCGATCTGCTTCACCAGGGCTATCTGGAAAAATTCTTCGGCGGACTCGGCCGCGTCGATTTGGCGATGGCCGCCAAAGAGTCCGTCAAGTTTCCCGACCCCGATTTGGCGCTCAATCAACTGCTGGAGAAGCTGCCCACCGATGTTCTCGGCGAGCCGCGCCTGAGTCTGGAGACGCTGGAGATCAATCTCGGCGTCCTCGAAATCGGTGTGCCGGCGCGCCTTTCACCTGCATCTGGAAAATCAGGGGATGCGGCTGATTTCCGGCATGATTAGCAGTGTCGATGCCGCTTGGCTGACGCTGGGCGATGCCGCCGGCAATCAGAAACATTTTCACTTCCAGCACGAGCTGGACATTCCTCTGCACATCCGCTCCGACAAACTCCGCGCCAACAACAAGGCGCTGGAGGCGCATCTGGAGATCGAGTCGAACGGCGGCTCGTTCATCGTCGCCGTCCGCGCGTCGGTTCCGGTCAAACCGTTTCCTTCGGGCGCGTTGGCCGGCGCCAAGAGTCCGCGCCAGGCCGCCGAGAAGGCCAAGGCTCAGCCCAAGGAGTCGGCCATCTTGTTCGAGAACGGTGCCGTCGCCGAGTGGTACAAGTCTAATGGCTGGACTTATCCGGTGCAGGGACCGGCCGCCTCCGGTCTTGGCGCCGTGCAGCAGTTCTTCGAGGCGCTGGGCCTGACGCCGCCGCCCAAGGTCGAGATCAGCACCGACCGCATCGAACTCTCCGGCAGTCCCGGCGATCAACTGCGTTACACCATCGAGGTGAAAAGCCAGGAGAAACGGCCCGTCTACGCTCATGGCACCAGCAATGAGCCGTGGCTGGAGGTTGGACGTGCCAAACTCAATGGCCGCGTCGTCACCCTCGATCTATCGGTTCCATCGGTGCCCAACAAAGCGGGCGAGACGCTCAAGGCCAAGTTGATCGTTCAGTCCAACGGCAATCAGCGTTTCGTCGTGCCGGTGACACTGCAAATCAGCGGCAATCTCGTCTTCGATGTGCCAGGGCCGGCTCCCGTTGTCGAGACGGCGGCGACAGTCGCCGCCGCCGCTCATCGTGGCTCCCCTTATCACCGCCAAGAGTTCCGGCGAATATCGCCGCCGCCGCGCCGTCAAGCAGACGCCGCCCTGGATGCACCTGCTGCCGGCGCTGCTGCTGTTCCTGGCTCTCCTCATGGCGGTTCTCATCGATCGCCTGATGCCGGCGCCGGCCAACGTGGCGAACAAGGAAGAGGACATCCGCACAGCGGAAAATCCCGCCGAATTGTGGAAATACGAAGTCAGCGATCCCGAACCGCGGATCAATGTTCGCTTCGATGGCGCGACCGAGCGTTTCGGTCTGGAGATGACGCAGGAGAAGGACCCCGACAACCCCGATCAATTCAAACGCCTCACCTACGACGATCACGGCAAGAGCAACAACACCATCGTCAAAATCGACGGCTACGAATTTAAGTTCGGCCAAACCACGCCGAATAATGTCTGGGGCGGTTCGCGGGGTAGATGGAAACAGAAGCCGATCGCCGGTTCCGGCCGCAAGGGCTGGGAATCGACGATGGAGTTCCGCGGCGAAAAAGTCGAGGTCGTTCAGCACGTCGAAATCGTGCCCGGCCAATCGGGTTATCTCGATACCGTGCTGGTTTATTACACCATTCGCAACAAGGATGAGGGCAAGCACCACGTCGGCATCCGCGCGATGATCGATACCTTCATCGGCGTCAACGACGGTGTGCCGTTCACCGTTCCGGGCAAGAAGGGATTCGTCGATACCAAGGCGGACTTCGCGGGCAAAGACATCCCCGATTACATCGAGGTCATCGAGAACCCCAATGATCCCAAGAACCCCGGCACGGTGGCGCGCATGGGTCTGCGCCATCTCCGATTGCCCGGCATCGAGTTGGAGGACATGGAGAAGCTGCGCATTTGCCACTTCCCCGGACCCACCGCCGGCTGGGAGTGGAAACCGGAATCCATGAAACCGGACAAGCAAAACAAGAACGAGAAGGGCGATTCGTGTGTGGTGCTGTATTGGCCTTATGAGATTATGAATCCCGGCGAGACGAAGCGCGTCGCTTTCACCTACGGTCTTGGCTCCTTGGAGATAGCGGGCGGTAATCTGGCTCTGAGCGTGCCCTCGTCGGTGCAGCCGCACAGCGACTTTGTGGCCACTGCTTATGTGTGGAACGCCGACAAGGGCGACAAGGTGAAGCTGAAAGTGCCCGCCGGGTTGAAGTTGGCCGACGGCGAAAGTGCGGAGAAGACCATCGAGGAAGGCGGCGAGCGCAGCCAGGTGTTTTGGCATCTGCGCAGCGGCGGCGCCGGCGAGTACGTGCTGGAAGCCGCCAGCGACAAGGGCAAGGCGAAGCCCAAGCGGGTGATCGTCAAGGCGACGAGTATTTTCGGATGATTGTGGAGCGCGGTGAATGTCGTTCCGGTTATTCATCTACTACTGTGCCATCTGTGGCGGCTGGGCCGCTTTCCTGAGTTGGGGCATCGCCCAGGGATTGGGTATCCGCTCGCTAGAAAATGCTTACCTCCGCGCCGCTCTGATTGCCGCTGTGCTGGGCGTGCTGGTGGCCGGCGCCATCGGCTTCATCGATGCTCTTCTCAACGCGGTCGGTTCGCAGCGCTTTGTTCGCGTCGGTATTTGCCTAGGCATCGGTCTGGCCGGCGGTCTGATCGGCGGGTTGATCGGACAATTTCTCAACTCCATGCTGAGCGCTCCTTTTTCATCGGTTGGATTTTGGTGGGCGTCGGCATCGGCGCTTCCGTCGGCATCTTCGATCTACTGCAAGCGCGGCGGAACAACGGCGACCTGCGCGTGCCGCTGAAGAAAACGCTCAACGGTATCTACGGCGGTTCTCTAGGCGGCTTTCTCGGCGGCGTTTTGTTCGGCTTGATGTATCCGAACAATAAAATCCCGCGTACCGATCTGGCGATTGCTCTGGTGATCCTCGGTCTGTGTATCGGCTTGTTCATCGGATTGGCGCAGGTGGTCCTCAAGGAAGCCTGGCTCAAGGTGGCCAAGGGTTTCCGAGCCGGCCGCGAACTGCTCTTGGCCAAGGACGAAACGACCGTTGGCCGCGCCGAGAGTTGCGATCTGGGCTTGTTCGGCGATAATGGCATCGAGCGTTTGCACGCCCGCATTCTGCTCAAGAACAATCGTTACCTGCTCGCCGACGCGGACACGCCCGGCGGCACGTTCCTCAATGACCAGCGTATCAGCAAGCCCACGCCGTTGAAATCTGGCGACGTGATCCGCGTGGGCAATAGTGCGATCGAGTTTGGCGAACGACAGAAAAGGAAATAGCAACCCCTTTACCAACCCGAAGCGTAAGCGAGGGCTGTTCCTCGCCCTCGCTTACGCTTCGGGTTGGTAAAGACAAGGATTTACCTCCATGCCGTTAGTGATTCGCTGTCCGCATTGTCAGAAACCGATGCAGTTGGCCGACAATTCGGCTGGCAAGCAATTCCGTTGTCCCAATTGCCACAATCCGTTCACGGTCGGCGGCGGACAGCCGGCTCCGGTGGCTGCCGCTGCTGCTTCTAGCGGCGGCGCGGCCGTGGCCACCCGTCCGGCCGCGCCGGCCACTCCGCCTTCTCGTCCTCCCTCTCTTCCCGACGCGCCCTCCGCCGACAAGACCGCTTTGCCCCCTTTGAAAGAGTGCCCCGCCTGCAAAGCGGAAATACCGGAGGGTGCCATCGCCTGCATGGATTGCGGCTACATGCTCCAGCCGGAGGCCACCGCCGCCGAGATGGAGGGCGCGCCGAATCTCTGTCCCAATCCGGCCTGCGGCGTCGCCAATCCGCCCGGCGAACGCAACTGCCAGCGCTGCGGCACCGTCCTGCCGACCGCGCCCGGCACCGTCCTGCATGGCCGTTATCGGATTGAGCGCCTGCTCGCTATGGGCGGCTTCGGCGCCGTCTACCTGGCCAGCGACATCCGGGCCGGCAATCGACCCGTGGCCATCAAGGACATGATCTGCGCCGATCCGCAGGAGTTCGCCATCCGTCTGAACTTCTTCCGCCGCGAGGCCGAGATCCTCCGCTCCTTAGAGAGCGTCCCCATCGTGCCGCGCGTTTACGATCTCATCGAGCAGGGTCAAAGCGCTCATCTCGTCCTTGAGTTCATCCGCGGTCAGGATCTTCTCAAGTTGATGGAGTCCAACAATAACAAACCGTTCGGTTTGGATCAGGTCATCGAATGGGGCAAGAGCATTTGCGACGTGCTGCAACACATGCACACGCAATCGCCGCCGCTCGTTCACCGCGATTTGAAGCCGGACAACATCATGCTGTTGGAGGACCATCGGGCGATCAAGATGATCGATTTCGGCACGGCCCGCGATTTGGGCCGGACGGTAAAGGAGAAGATGGCCGCCAAGACGCGCGTCTATACCGAGGGTTACGCGCCGCCGGAGCAGATCGTCGGCAAACCAGAACCGCGCAGCGACTTATTCGCTTTGGCCGGGACGATGTATCATTTGGCCACCGGCAAGGCGCCGGAAGGCTTCTACACCGCCCGCGAATTGGAGACGCAACTGAGTGATCCGCAAGGCACGATCTCGGCCGAGCAACGCTGGTTTTTCGAGTTGGTCAAGATCAATCTTTCGGAGGATGTCAACGAGCGCTATTTTTCGGCGCGGGAGATCAAGGCGGATCTGGAGCATCGCCGCGTGACCACGGAGATGCCCTGTGCCAAGTGCCAGCAGGTCAACAAGGTGCGTGAACCGTATTGCTCCAAGTGCGCCGAGCCGTTGACCGATCCGACGCCGCCGTGCTACCACTGCGGCAAAACCAACCGCATGGGCAGTCGTTGCTGCATCCATTGCGGGAATCGCTTACGATAGTTCAAGCGCGGCGAACCGGCAGCGTTAGCTGCCGGGTGTTTGGCCCGCACCCGGCAGCTGACGCTGCCGGTTCGCCGCGAATGAGAAACGCGGAACTCAGAATTATGCCATCAACCCCATCCGATCCGAATACTGCTCGCGCGGGTGGTTGGTTAGCCCGCTTGAAGGGTCTGGTCCAGAACATGAAACCCAACGATGAACCATCCACGACGGAAGAAGTGCTGCCGACCTGGGATGTCACGCCGCCGCCGGCTCCGGGAACGCCGACGGCAGACGCCATACCCGTAGCGCAACCCGTACCGGCTGCCGAGTCCGACCCCGCCGCGCCCGTCGCCGAACCCGTAACAAGCGAGCCACCGTTTCCGCCTGCGGAAACGGAAACGTCCGAAGAAGCGGCCCCCACGGCGGAACCGGCGAGTGAAGCGGAATCCGTGCCCGCTCCATCCTCGTTGCCGGCCGAAGAACCAGCCGCTGCCGCGCCGATTCTCTGTCCCGTCTGCGGAGCGGCGCGCCGGGGTGAGGAATCTTCTTGCGGCGACTGTGGCTATTATTTCTCGCCTGCCGATCTCGCTCCGCGCGGCGTGACCCAAGAAGCGGCGGCCACTGCGGAGATCCCCGCCATTCGCCTGAAGGACCGCTACGAGATCCGCGAGCAGATCAGCGAGCGCTGCGGGGTGACGCGCTATCGCGGCGTGGATCACGGCGACGGTTCCGGCAATGACGTGCCCGTTGTCCTCGTCCGCCAGGCTGTGCCGCCCGCCGCGCAGCCTCTCGCGGCCGGCGGGACGCCGGTCGCTGAGCCTCTCCCCGCCGCCGAGGAAGACGACGTCCTGCCCATCTTCGATGAGGTTCTTCCCACCGCCGTCCCGGCCACCGAGATCCTCGGCCAGCCCGTTTGGCCGAACCTCGATTGGGAGCAGAGCCTGCTATCCACATTGGAACACGGCGGCCTACCGGCCATCCTCGATCGTTTTACCGACGGCGATTTCGAGTATCTCATCGAGGAAGTGCCGGCCGGCCGATCGCTGTGGGATGCTTGGGACGATCCGGAGTCCGACGCGGCGAAGCGTTTCGGCTACCTCGCCCACGTTGCCGAAATTTTGCACCGCCTCCATCAGTGCAATGCCATCCTTGAAGGACTGCGGCCGGAGATCATCACTATCTCGCCGGACGGCCGGGTGCGACTCGCCGACCTTGGCGATCTGCTGCCTCTGCCGCTGCCCGCCGATCTGCCGTTGCGGCGCAGCTTCTACACCGCGCCGGAAGTGCTGGCCGGCAAGGCCGACGCCCGCGCCGATCTGTACGGATTCGGTGCGCTGCTCTACGCCCTGCACGTTGGCCGCGATGTCAACGAAATCGACTTCGATCGCTCCGGCGCGCCCAAGCCGTTCATCCCGCGCTTCCCCGACATTCATCCGGCGTTCGGCCGGCTGATGAGCAAAACATTCCGCAAAGATGTCGAGGGCCGTTTCCCCAGCGATGAGGCATCCAAGGAAGACGCCACCGGCTTCGTCGAGCTGATCCGCATTCTCCACACACTGGGCCGCACGCTCGACAATGTGCGTTTGGAGATCGCCGCCTGGACGACGACCGGCATGGTCCGCACCGGCAATGAGGACGCCTTCGCGCTGTTGCACGCCTGCGAATCGCGTCAGGACGATCTCAGCGAGACGGCTCTGTTGCTGTTGTGCGACGGCATGGGCGGTTACGAGGCCGGTGAAGTCGCCGCCGCTATGGCCATTCAAATCATGCGGCAATACCTCGTTGGACAGAAGCCGTTCGCGCCGCTGTGCGGTGCGTCGTCGTTCCCCGGCGATGTCCTGCGCCCTGCCGCGGCGCCAGCAAAGGATGACCAAGGAAACGCCGCTGCGCCGATCGACGTTGAGGAGATGAAGAAGATTCTGCGCACCGCTCTCAAGGAAGCGAACAAGCAAATCTACGCCGCCTCGCGCGCACCCGGCTCGAAGCGTCGCGGCATGGGCTGCACCGCCGAAGCCGTCTACGTCGATGGCCGCAACATCGTCGTCGGCCACGTCGGCGATAGCCGCACTTATCATCTGCGCGAGGGCCGACTCATTCAGATGACGCGCGATCAAACGCTGGTCAATCGTCTGGTTGAGCTGGGCACGCTCTCGGCGGAAGAGGCCGAGACGCATCCGCGCCGCAACGAATTGCAGCAGGCCGTCGGCGGTCAGCCCGATGTCGAACCGGGCGTGTACAGCGGCGTTTTGAAAGCCGGCGATTGGGTCGTCGTCTGCTCCGATGGGCTAACCAATCACGTCAGCAATGAGGATTTGGAGCAAATGCTGCGCGGCGAAGGCTACTCCGCCGAGACGGTGGCGCGCCGTCTTGTCAATCTCGCCAATCTCCAGGGAGCGACGGATAATGCCACCGTGGTAGTCATCCGGGCGACGTGATGCGCGAAGGGACGACATTCATCCAGGATACTCATGCCGCTGCATCTCTATCCCGATGTCCACGCCTCTGGTTCCGTGCCGGCTGGCTGGACGCCGATCCAGGGAGGTACAATCAAGTATCCGGTGCGGAACGCGGATGTTCTCCGCCATTTGAGGCAACTGCTGTCCGGTCGATGGCAGAAAGTCATCAAGAAGGGCGACAGCGGAGAAGTCCATTATTTTGAACACGCTTCCGGCCAAGTCGCCGGCGTGAAGTTTTACCCCAAGCAGGCGAACGCATGAGCGACAGAATGGATCTCGAAACCCTCTTGGCGGCATCCGGGAAAACATCACCGCCATCGAAAGCGCTCTTCGCCCTGCTCAATCTGGGCATCGTTGAATCGTTGGCCAACGGCATGATGAGTGCCGCCGAAGCGCCGCGCTTATTCTACCATGCGGACAATTGCCTCTTCGTTCGCAAGGGCTTGCGCGATAAGACGGCGGATGAGATCATGAGTCGCGGAGTTCAGTTAGCGGATTTATTTGAAGCGCTGCCCGCCGAGGAAGCTCAGCGCGCCTTTCAGCGCGAGTTGGCGACGATGCGCGGCCTGTGCCTGAAACTTCTCGAAAAGAAACCCCTGGTTGCCTGAACCCATCGAGCGATTTTTCCCCTCCTCGTAATGCAGACCGTTGACGCCGGCCCGGCGAGCGCTTACGCTCTGACCATAACCCGAACTTTCCCTCCGTCCCGCGAGGATTCCGCCGTGAAACACCTGACGTATCTCCCCGTCCTCCTACTCCTCCTTCTGTCCGTCCCGGCACGTCCCGATGAGAAACCCGCCGACAGCCGGCTCCACGCCAAACCCCGCACACTCGACAATAAGGATTTCTTCCTGCGTGTCCCGGCTACGAAAGAAGCGTGGCAGAAGCGTCGTCAAGCTGTCCGCGAGCAGATCCTTGTCGCCGCCGGTCTGTGGCCGATGCCGGCCAAATCGCCGCTCAAACCCGTCATTCACGGCAAGATCGACCGCGACGAGTACACCATCGAAAAAGTGTTTTTCGCCAGCTATCCCGGCCACTACGTTAGCGGCAATCTTTATCGTCCCAAGGCGAGCGGGGTCGCGTCAGCGCCCGAGCGCAAACTGCCGGGCGTCCTTTGTCCGCACGGCCACTGGGCCAACGGTCGCTTCTTCGAGGCCGACGACAAGACCGTCGCCGCCCAAATCAAACAAGGCGCGGAGAAAACACTGGAGGGAGCGAAATATCCACTGCAAGCTGCGCTGCGCTCAACTAGCTCGCATGGGCTGCGTCGTCTTCCACTACGACATGGTCGGTTACGCCGACAGCACCGCCATCGAGCATCGTAAGGGCTTCACCGACGCCGAGGCCGAATTGCGGTTACAGAGTTTCATGGGACTGCAAACGTGGAACAGCATCCGCGCGCTCGATTTCCTGCTGAGTCTGCCGGATGTCGATGCGCGGCGCATCGGCGTCACCGGCGCCAGCGGCGGCGGTACGCAGACGTTTATTCTCTGCGCCATCGATGATCGCCCTTCGGTGGCTTTTCCCGCCGTGATGGTGTCCACAGCGATGCAGGGCGGCTGCGTCTGCGAGAACTGCTCGCATCTGCGCGTTGGCACCGGCAATGTCGAGTTCGCGGGTCTGTTTGCTCCCAAACCGCTCGCCATGACCGGCGCCGACGATTGGACCATCGACATCGAACGCAAGGGGCTGCCGGAATTGAAGGAGTTGTACAAGCTCTACGGCGTCGAAGATCGCGTCTTGGCCTACTGTTTCCCGCAGTTCAAGCACAATTACAATCAAGTCAGCCGGGAAGTCATGTACAATTGGTTCAATAAACATCTGAAATTGGACCAAACTGAGCCAGTCGTCGAGAAACCGTTCAAGCCGGTGCCGCCGAAGGAACTGAGCGTCTATGACGAATCGCATCCGCGTCCATCCGATAGCGTCGATGCCGCACGTCTGCGGCAGTACATGACGGAAGATTCGGACAAGCAGATTGAGGCGCTGCGGCCGAAGGACGAGGCGGGACTGGCCGGGTATCGCCGCATCTTCGGCGCGGCCCTGCGGGCGATGGTGCATGATGAATTACCCAGCGCCGATCAGGTCGAGGAAATTCGTCAGGGCGAGATGGAGAAGCATGATGGTTTCTCCTCACGCCGCTTCTTCCTGACGCGCAAAGGTCAGAACGAACGCATCCCGGCTCTCGGTCTGCTTCCGCCGGACTTCGATGGCACTGTCGTGGTATGGATTCATCCGCGCGGTACGGCGAGCTTGTTCCACGATGATAAACTGGTTGCCGCAGCGAAACAGATTGTCGATCGCAAGAGCGCCATCCTCGCCGTGGACGTGTTCGGAACCGGCGAGCTATCTCTCGATAAGCCGCGCGCCGTCAATCCGCAGTACGCCGGTTACACTTTCGGCTACAACCGCACCCTGTTGGCCGAGCGCGTCCACGACATTCTGACCACCATCGCCTTCGCCAAAAACTACGATAAGGTGAAGAAGGTGCATCTGGTCGGTTTCGATAAAGCCGGCCCGTGGGTGCTGCTGGCGCGCGGCCTGTGCGGCGATGCCGTGGTGCGCACGGCGGCGGATTTCAACGGCTTCCGCTTCGATTCGGTGCGGACAACGACCGACGAGATGATACTGCCAGGCGGATTGAAGTACGGCGGTTTGCCCGCTCTGGCGGCGCTAGCGGCGCCCGGCGAATTGTACGTCCACAATTATCGTGGCACCGGCTCCGGCCAATGGATCAAAGCGGTGTACGAGGCGGCGGGCGCGAAAGATAAGTATCAGAGATCATCCGAAAAGTTGACGCTTGAGGACTTCATCTTGTGGCTGCTGCGCTGACGCGACCGAACTACCTATATCGCCAAGATGAACCAGGCAGTCACGCGCAGTTCCCTATCCTCTGTCGTGTCTGTGCCGGTACTAACGCAATGGATTGCGTTAGTACAATAGGTTGCTATAATGGCATGATGTGCGGGAGGAAGCAACCGTGTGGCAACAAATCATCTGGAATGATGAACCGGACGGCAACATCGCACACATTGAAGAACACGGACTGACGGTTGACGATGTCGAGTACGTGTTGGCCAACCCCGACAGCGAAAGCGTCAGCCGGTCGTCGGGCCTGCCATGCGTTTTCGGCACCACCTCCGATGGCAGGTACATCATCGTCGTATACGAAGCCGTTGATGCGGACACGATCTACCCCGTTACCTCCTATGAAGTCCCCGAACCCTGACGCGAGCGGAGGATTGGCTTATGGCAGAGAAGAAATTCAAGCGAATCGTGCGGCCGGCGACGGCGGAAGAGCGCGAACGTCATGCGGCCATCCGGCAAGCGACCGTGCGGGAATTCCCGCCCGCCGAGGGGGGCGAGCGCCCCGAATCGCCTCCCGGAATCCCTGCCCGGATTCGCCAGGCGAGGGAAGCTCGGGGTTTGACCTGGTACGCCCTTGCCAAGCTCGCCGGGATTCCAAACGCCAACACCGTCCGCGACATCGAATACGGACGGGACGCGCAATTATCGACGGTGCAGGCTGTGGCCCACGCGCTAGGGCTGCGCCTCGATCTGATGGAAGAGAAGGTGTAAGCGACAGACGAGTCTGTCGCCAAAGGCTGTGGCAACTTTTCTCTGGTCTCGCAAGGGACGGACGCCCGCAACCTCTCGCTCAAGGAACCCATGAGCAAACATCTTCCGCATACCACCATGTTGCATCGCCGCCGCACCAAAATCGTCGCCACCATCGGGCCGGCCTCGCGCGATCCGGCCGTGCTGGAAAGCCTTCTCCGCGCTGGCGTCAACGTCTTTCGCCTGAATCTCTCGCATGGCGATCATGCCGGCCATCGCGCCAACTTCGAGAACATCCAAACGGTGTCCGCCGCCGTCGGCGAACCCGTCGCCGTCCTCGCCGATCTTTGTGGACCGAAAATCCGCGTCGGCCGCTTCGCCGGCGGCTGCATCACCCTGGCCAAAGGCCAGACGGTGACGGTGACGACGCGCAACGTCGTCGGCGAAGCGGGACTGATCCCCTCGCAGTACACGGCTCTTGCCGAGGATGTGCGCTGCGGCGATCGCATTCTGCTCGACGACGGCATGCTGGAACTGCACGTCGAATCCGTGGCGGGCAGCGAAATCGCTTGCACGGTGACGACCGGCGGCATCCTGAAGGACCGCAAGGGCATGAATCTGCCCGGCGTGTTGGTGTCTTCGCCGGCTCTGACCGACAAGGACCGCGAAGATGCGCACTTCGCTCTCGATCTTGGCGTCGATTTTCTTGCTCTGTCGTTCGTGCGCCACCCGCGCGACGTGGCCGATCTCAAGGCGCTGGTCGGCGCGGCGGGGGCGACGACGCCGATCATCGCCAAAATCGAGAAGCCCGAAGCGCTCGACGCCATCGATGAAATTCTCGACGCCGCCGACGGTCTGATGGTGGCGCGCGGCGATCTGGGCGTCGAATTGGCGCCGGAGGCGGTGCCGATCGTGCAGCACGATTTGGTGCAACGCGCCCGTCATTGCCACAAGCCGATCATCGTGGCCACGCAAATGCTCGAATCGATGATCGAACATCCGCGACCGACGCGGGCCGAGGTCTCCGACGTGTCGCACGCCGTCTTCGCCGGGGCCGACGCCGTCATGCTGTCGGCGGAGACGGCGTCCGGCGCTTATCCCATCAAGGCGGTGGAGATGATGGATCGTGTGGCTCGGCAGGTCGAGGGTTGGCAGTGGATCGAGGGAGCGTTTCGCTCGATCACCGAGGGCGAGCGCGAGCGTCCGGCTCCTTTGCCGTTGCGCGAGGCGGTGGCACGTTCGACGGCTCAGTTGTCGCGCGATTTGCGGGTGCGCGCGGTGGTGGTGCGGACGCAGCACGGCACCTCCGCCGAGGTCGTCGCCGCCACGCGGCCCTCCGCGCCCATTCTGGCGCTGACGATGGACCCGTGCGTCTATCGGCGGATGAATCTGCTCTGGGGCGTCATCCCGCGCCTGATCGATGCGTCCGAGTTCGCGCATCCGCAGGAGGTGGCGCGACGCCATGCTTGCGAACTGGAATTGGCCGATGAGGGGCAGACGATCTTGTTGCTGGCGGGTTTCGGCGGCGGCGAGCCGATGATTACCGTGTTGCCGGTGTGAAAACACAAACGGAAGATTTTCCGTTGAACGGGCGGCAACATGGTCCTATAATTCTCTCGGCCTGTTCGGAACTGTCTGCGGGTATAGCTCAGTTGGCTAGAGCGCAGCTCTGATAAAGCTGAGGTCCTTGGTTCGAATCCAAGTACCCGCATTGCCGGACCCGTTTCAGCGGGGATGTAGCTCAGCTGGGAGAGCATCGCGTTTGCAACGCGAGGGTCAGGGGTTCGAGTCCCCTCATCTCCATACGCGGAAAAAACAAAGCAGCGGAGTGAAATCACAAAACCCACCAGTCGGCCGCGCCAGCAAGGGATGCCCTTGCTGGCGCGGCCGACTGGTGGGTTTTGGCGAATTGCTCGCCGCCGCAAGGCGTCCTCAATTGTCGGGCAGTTTGTCCTCGCCGGAAAGCGTCGTGGCGAGGGGATGGATAATCATATTGCTGACCTTGTTGCCCGTATGATAGCCCCACATGCCCTGGATCAACTCGAAGCTCATCAGAGTGACGAGGAATAGGACGATCGTGCAGAGCAAGGACGCCAACGGAACCACGACGCCCCATTCGGCCGGCGGCGCCGCGGCGGCCACGACGGCCGGCTCGGCTTCCTCTTCCTCCAGCGCCGGCTCCGCATCCAGATCCTCGTCCAGTGCCTCGCCGATGTCCTCCGGCCCTTCCTCGTCCTCGACCGCCGCCACGCCGGCGGCCTTGCGCTGAACGGTGGCGGCGCCCTCGTCGGATTCCTCCACGTCCTCCAACGGAACTACCTGACTGCCGCTCTCCTCGCCCTCCAGCGCGAGATCGAACTCCGAACTCTCCAGATCGGTGTCTGACTCATCCACGGCCACCGCCTCGGAGCCGGAGTCCTCACCTAACGACGGCACCTCGAAGTCGGTCTCCAGTATGTCCTTGCTGTCCTCGGCGGCGTCTTCCTCGACCGATAGCCCGCCGCCCTCGTCGAGCGTCAACTCAAATTCGCTATCGCTATCGGAAGCCGGCGTCTCCAAAACCAGATCGGACGAACCGTCGTCAAGGGCCAGGTCCGATCCTTCCGCATCGAGACTCAGTTCAAACTCGCTGCTGCTGCCTTCGGTCGGCGAAGCATCGTCCTCCTGCAAGCTCAACTCAAATTCGCTACTGCTGCCTTCGGTCGGTGAGGAGTCGTCGTCCTTCACGCTCAACTCGAAATCGCTGCTGGAATCGGTTTCGGCGTTGGCGGCAGCGGCCGGCTTGGCCGTGCTGCTGGTATCGGGACTCAAATGCATCTCGTCGCTGCCTTGCTGCTCCAGCGAGATGCCGCTGTCGGCGGGGTCCTGCAAGTTGATGCCGGTGGCGCCCTTGCCGCCGGTCAATTCGCCGAGGCTGACTTCTTCATCGCTGCCCAGCTCCAATGGCGAAGAGGAATCGTCCATCGGCTTCAACTCGAAATCGCTGCTGCTGTCAGTTTCGCCCTTCGGCTTCTTGTGGTTTGCGCGCGGCCGGCGGCGCGGCCGGACCATCCGCGTCGAGGTCGTTCTCGGACAGCTCGAACGGCGAAGCGGTCGGCAGCATGGACGAACTGCCGGGCTTGGGGCGATGCCGTGTGGCCTTGGCGCGCGCCGCATCCGCCTTACGCTGCTCGGCGTCCAGGTCGATTTCCTCCGTCACCATCTGCTCGCCCTTGCCGCCGCGGTCGATCTCCTCAATGCGGATGTCGCTATCGGACGGCTTTTTGGGCGGTTGGTGGACGAGGGGGATGTCGCTGTCGTGCGGAGAGGACGGCACGATCTTGACATCGCTGTCGCTGGGCTTATCCAGCGGCAGGATACGGACGCCGCTATCGTCTTTGACGGGAGGCGCCATCCGCGATTTGCTCGAACCCTTCTTGGGCGGCGGGGAAACGGGCGCCTTGGAGGCGGGAGCTTTGCCGCCCTCGTCCTCCAGTGAGAAATCGAGATTACTGCCTTCCATAACCAAACGCACGTCGCTGTCGCTGGAGGCTTTCTTAGGCGTCGGCGATTTCGAGCCGCTGGTTTTCCGCGAAGGACTCGGCGAACGCGACGGCTTGTCGCCGCCGAGCGGCTCCCTGCCCAAAGGCACCTCGCTGCTCTCGCCGGGATCGAGACTGAAATTGAATACGTCGCCGCGCCTTGGCTTTGGCACGCCTCGCCCAGCGGCAGTTCCGGATCGCTGCCGTAGCCGCGCGTGCGGGCCATTTCGTCGATTTCCTGAGCGCGGAAACGCCAGCCGCTGCGATCCTGAAAAGCGCGGAGTTCTTTCTTGCGCCATCTCCTTGAGTTGTTCCGGGCTGAGCCGGAGGATCTGCGCGGCCTGTTCCAGAGTGTAGTATTGCTGCATGACCTTGACCCCAAGCGAACCGAGGCGGAGATAGGCTCATCGTGAGCGGCGGCAAATAGTCCCTCCACGTCTCTACATCGATTGTAAACGGTCTTACCTTGAATGCAAGGTCGAGAGAAGACAGGGGACGTGGCGGAACAGGCGCGGATGTCCCGACGGTGCACATTGTCCCGAAGGCGCGGGCGCCTTTCAGGCGAACCGGCAGCGTTAGCTGCCGGGTGAATGGTTTCATGCGGCCCATAGGGCGATGTCGATAACCCGGAGGAGACGAAGCGATCCGCGACCGCGAGAAGAGAGACTGCCATGCGCTTGTCCGACACCTCGAAATGGAACACGACCGCCGCCGGCGCCTTGGCGGGGTGTTTGTTGATGGCGATGACGGCGGCGGCCGATTCGCCTCTGCCCGCCGCGCCCGCTCTGGGTTTGCAGCAACTCGCCTGCATGAACTGGTGCGATCTCGAACAAATCTACCGTCAGGCGAAGCCCGGCACGATCCCGGCCGGCTATCTGCGCGGTCGAGCCATTTACTGCCCCGATGCTCCGCTGACGCCGGCGCGCGCGAAGATGTCGCAGACGCTATGGCACGGCAAGCACTTCTGTCCCGCCGACGGCACGCTCATCAATCAGTGGTGTCTCGGCGCGCAGGCCGTCCGGGCGCGTGTTTGTTACGGCGAAAGTTGGCTGGACGGCCAACCGGCGATTGTCATGGATTATCGTGGTATGTCGCACGTCTGGAGCGATGTCCGCGATGAGATCCGCGAAGTCGCTCCCGGCGTATACCTGGGCTTGATGTATCGCTGCAAGCGCGGGGAGGCACGGAGGAAAATGTTTTTCGCCCTTGAAATGACATCTTGTTGTCACTGACCGCTCTACGGCCGAGTACGCGGTGGCTCCGCCAGACGCAGCAGATAAATGGTGCCATCGATGTGGCCGACGGCCAAGTGCCGGCCATCGCCGGCGAGAGCGGCAACGGTGATAGGCAAGGGCACGTTCAGCGTCTTCAACTCGCGGCCGTCGCCGCTGTCACGGACAATCACCTTGCCATCCGCTCCCGCGGAAATCAGTTGTTTGCCATCCGGCGTAAAAGCGACAAAGGAAACGGCGCTGTCGTGCCCCGGCAGACTACTGCGTTCGCGGCCGTTGGCGGCGTCGAAGAGGCGCACCCGCTTATCGTTGCCGGCGGCGGCCAGAGTTTTGCCATCGGGACTGAAGGCCAATGTCTCCGCGCATCCTTCCGGTGTGGTGCATGTCCGATGATCCTGCTGGTTCCGCGTCTGCCAGAGGTGGACGATCCCTCGCGTGGTAGACACCGCGACACGGCGGCCATCGGGACTGATCGCCACGGCGCGGAGAGGAACGCCTTGTTCCAGGCGTTCCGTCCGCTTTAGTTCGCCGGTTTCCACGTCCCAGAACTTGACCGTGAAACCCTCCTCCGCCGCCACCAGCATTTTGCCGTCAGGACGGTAAGCCACATTCCAGATTTGCCCCGGCGCGGAACGCAGCTCCTTGCCGGAAGCGATGTCCCAGAAGACACGCTTCTCACTGTCGTCGCCAGTGACGAGGGTTCGCCCGTCGGGATGGACCGCACCGTACACATAGCCGCGTTGCACGGCCAGCACGGCCCGTTCGCGTTCGGGGGGCACCTTGAGATCCCACAAACGGACGGTGCCATCACGGCTCATCGATACCAAAGTGCCATCGTCCGGCGTGAAGACCAGTCCCGTGATAGGCTGACCGTGGCCGGGACTGACGAAGCATTGTCGCGGCGGCATCTCGTGAACGTGCCAGAGGTGTACGGTGCCATCCCTACTCGCCGTCGCTAGCGTACGGCCATCCGGCGCGAAGGACACCCCCCAGACCATCGTAGCGTGATCGGGAACCTGCGCGATCTGCTTGAGTTGCCGTTCCGACACGTCCCACAGGCGCCATTGGCCCTGCCAGAATCCGCAGGCCAAGCGCTTGCCGTCCGGGGAGAAAACCACGTCATTCGTCGCATTGCCGAGCCACGGCCCCGTCAGTTCTTTCGGTTCATCCGCCGTCATGTCCCACAGGCGAACCGTGTAATCGTGCTGCCCGGAAGAGGCCAGCAGCTTGCCGTCGGGGCTGAACGTAACCGATACGACCCAGTAGGTATGGTTTTTCAAAACCGCACGTTCTTTCGGTTGATTGCCGGACAGATCCCAGATGCGGACGGTTTTGTCCTTGCTGCCGGTCGCCAGCGTCTTGCCGTCGGGAGAGAAGGCGGGTTTGCAGATGGTTCCACTGGCGTGTCCCTTGAGAACGGCCAGTTCCTTCGGCTCCCCGGCGATGTCCCACAAACGCACTGTCGGCGGTTCCGTCCAGCAAGGGACCGCCAACCGTTTCCCATCCGGTGACAACGCGGCCGCGCCGATACCGGCTGGGAAGCCCTTGACGACGCGGATCTGTTGGGGCTGTTCGCCGCTCACGTCCCAGAGTACGACGCTGCTTCTTCCGCATGTGGCCAGCACCTTGCTATCGCGGCGGAAATCCAATGCGCCTTGGAGTTCTTCCGCTTTCAGGACCGCTTTGACGATCAGATGGTCGGGATTGAACAGGCGGATCGTGCCATCGCCGGCGTTGCAAGCCAACCAGCGGCCATCGGGGCTGTATTGCACGTAGACCCGGTTTACCTCTGCCCCGAAGCCCACCCAACTGCGATGATCGCCGAGTACGGCCAGTAGTTCTTTCGGCTGTCCCGCCAGTTTCTGCCACGGTGATAACGGCTGGACGGTCCAGCGATCGAGCGGCGACGGCAAGCGCATGAGCCACTCGGCTGCTTCGATGGCCGGGCGCGTGCCCGGATGCGTCCGCCGAAAAGTCAGAATGTCTTCGCGGAATTTGACGCGATCGACGCCGGAAGATTCGCCGCGCGTCCGCAGAGTTTTCCATTCCTTGTCGGCCGCCTCCGAACTTGAGGACTCCATGCCGCGAGGCGGCGGATTGTCGGAGGGTTGCTTGTTCGGCCCGTTCCTGAAAAACACAATCAGCAGCAACACCAGTGCGAGAACAGCACCGCCGCCGGCGCACATAAGCAGCAGATGTTTGCGCTCCGTCGCGCGCTCGATGGGGCGTGTGTTGCCATCCATACGTACCGTGTCCTCGCGCAGATCGGCGAAAGGCGCGGTATCCGGTGTGCGCTGAGAAGACGGCGGCGGAGGCGGCATATCGCGCGGCAAAGTATTGGGGAACGTGACCGTGCCGGAGGGCATGCCCGCATCAGCAGCGGACGCCACCGGCACGGCGGCGACAGCGGCGCCGGGCGCCCGCGCCGCGGCGAGAGCAGTAAGCAACTCTGCCGGCGTCTGAAAACGCTCGGCGGGACGCTTGGCCAACAGCCGATGCACCACTGCCGCCACCGGCGGCGGCACATCCGGCCGGAACTCCAACAGCGAACGCGGTCGTTCCGTCTGATGCCGAAAAAGTTTCTCCATGATGGTGCCGCCGGCAAACGGCACGCGCCCCGCCAGCAGGTAATAGAAGGTGCAGCCGAGACTATATAGATCGGCGCGGATGTCCGCCGAGCGCGAATCCATCGCCTGCTCCGGCGCGATGTAGTCCGGCGTGCCCATGACGGCTCCTTCTTCCGTCAGCGACGTACTCGACATTTCGCCGCTCACTTCCGAGCGCAGACGAGCCAGGCCCATGTCCAGCACCTTGACGGTATTCGTCCGCGTCACCAGCAACAGATTGTGCGGCTTGATGTCGCGGTGGACCATGCCGCGCTCGTGGGCGTGTTGCAAACCCGCAGCCGCCTGCCGAATGAACTCGCACGCCGTCTCGACCGGCAGCGGCCCTTTCTGCTTGATATACTTGGCCAGATCGTCGCCCTCGACGTACTCCATAGCGAAAAAGTGTGTACCCTCGTATTCATCGGCGTCGAGGGCGCGGACGATGTTGGGGTGCGACAGTTGCGCCGCCGCCTGGATCTCGCGGCGAAAGCGGCGCACGGCATCGGGATTGACCAGCCGTTCCTTGCGAATGACCTTCAAGGCGTCGATGCGTCCGAGCTTGCGATGCCGCCCCTTGAAGACCTGTCCCATGCCGCCCTCGCCGAGACGTTCCAACAAGATGAAGGAACCGAGGACGAGTTGCTGGCCCCGTCCTTGAAAGAGTTGATTGACCTGATAAGGCGTCAGCCAGCCGCGCCGCACCAGTTCGCCGGCCAGGCCGCGCGCATCGGCGCTGCCCGCCGCGAGACGAGCAAGCTCCGCCATCTGCTCCGGTTCCAGCAGCGGCACTTGACGCAAGACATCCACAAAGGCGGCGACGGACGAGAAAGCCATACTCTCTGTCTCGGCGAGAGGCGGGCGATTGTTGTGTTCTTTATATCTCGCAAACTATATCGCTAATCGCGCGGAAATGCTAGGAGGCAGAGCCGCGACCGTAATAGTAGTTTCCATGCGTTGCGGAGGGGGCAGCCTTCGGCCGCTTTTTTGTCCCTTCGCCACTTTGCCACCTTGCCACGGATTTCGGCACTCCGCTGCCAAGTCGTGCCAGACAGCGACAGCAGGCACGGCTTGGCACGGCTTGTCATTGCCAATTCGCCCGGCCTGACAGACAGTGGCAAAGCGCCTCAAGCGGTTGTCTACGCCGCTCCCTAACGGTCCCGGCGCAGTAATTCCAAAACCATTTTCGGCCCGCCGGGCACTACTATAAGAAGAAGATCATCATTTGCGAGGGCCGCACTTATGACCGATTCGCCGATTGCCGCTGTCGTCCGTCGCCTCCGCAATCGACTCGGCCAACCGCTCGTTGAAAACCTGCCGGATGCTGTATTGCTGGAGCGATTCGTCCGCCAACGCGATCAGGACGCCTTCGCGGCGTGGTGCATCGACATGGCCCGCTTGGTCTGGCGAATCTGCCGCCGCGTCCTGCGCCAGACGCAGCAAGCGGAAGAGGCATATCAGACGACGGTCCTGGCGTTGGCTCAGCAAGCAGCGAAGATCCGCAAACCGTCGGCGTTGGCCAGTTGGTTGTACGGCGTCGCCTACCGCATTGCCCGCAAGATGCGAGCCAACCCGCCGCGCGAGCAATACAGGGCGGCATCGTTTTTGGAGAAACTCTTTGTAATGGCACCTTCGGGGGTTAGAATCAACCGTTGGTGTGGGAGCCGGGACCCAGGAGAGAGTCACCTGGGAAAGATCGGTTGAACTGGCCGGCATGCTTACCAACCCTGGGGAATGGCGCAGAGAAGTACCGGTGGAGACAACCGAACCAACCTCGCACGGAGATTCATCATGATGGCCCGAAGGATATCGGCTTTCCTCATCATCGGATCGATTTGGTTGACTTTTGCCAAGGGGCGGACAGCCCCGGTCCTGAAAAGTCAAGATGTTGTAAAGCGGGCAGCTGACGCATCGAGAACATCTGCTGAGGCGATTCGATCGGGAGCAGGTGTAGTCGCCTTCGAGAGCTACATCCAAGAGCCAGAAGAGAAGGAAGCCCGACTCTGGGCGAAGGGGCGGGTGAAGGTCTACTTCAAGGACGAAAAGTATCACTTTCGGGTAGTGTCCTAACAGTGTGTTGATCGCCTGTACACAAACAGCCTATTTGATCTTGCGTTCCTCGACATTTTCAGGCATCGTGCCGCTGCCGTTCAAGGAGGAGCGGTTCAATGGCACGAAAGAAACAAACAGGTCCAACTCATGCTACCGAGGTCGAAGCGGCACTCGACGAAGACCTCACCTATCATGTAGGCATGATTCTCAGTTACACGAAGCGTAATCCTCTGGAAACACTGCACACGAAGCATCAAGGCGATCCGATCTTTGAGTTCTTCGGAATGACCAGTTTAGAGTTCACCAAAAAGAGATGGGCCGCTGGGTTTGCCAATTCCTGCGCGACAAATCTCGGTCGCTTCGCAGAGAAGGCAACCACCACGATGTTGAGTGTTGCCTTTGGGTTGACTGCCCCTCAGCTTCTCAAAACCCTTACGATCACAGCGAATGAGGTCGTTGAAACGGAAGCGACGGACGGCGTATTGTTAGTCGATGAGGTCCAACCAGATTCAAGAGACCGGCTCAAGAAGGTTGCATCACGATTATCCAATGAGCTTTCCAGCCCTTTCGATGCGAAGGGGATTGGATTCGAGATTAGGGGTCGCTACGGTAAGAACGACGACACCCTTCTGCAAAAGGACCGCCACATGGCGCAGGCGATTCAAAAGAAGTGGGGCGCGGTCCCAGTGCTTGCGACTTTCAGCATCAATAACGCACCCGGTTTTCAAAAATTAGCTGGCTCTTGGGTCATTCGCGCCAGCCAACAAACTATTGACCTGCTCGCTGAACTTACGAACGTAAACCTGATCGACTACTTGAAAAGCCGCAAGAAGATCTTGGAGCCTGTAAAGAAACTCCTGACGGTTGCAGTAGATTAGGTCTTGTAAACATACACGATGGATTCGTGCAAGTCCCTGCCGCTGTGACGACGACGTATGCGCTCTACTGCCTGCACTCGAAATCCTAGATCCAGCCCCTCAAACACCTTAGCTAGTAGCACATCGGTCTCGACATACACGCCTTTCAGTTCCGAACACCCGACGACATAGGCGCATTTCGCCTCGGAGGAAAGCAAGTCGTTCATCGTCACGATCTGTCGCGCCAATTGGTTAAAGTAGTTTACGAGGTAGTTCGCCATCAGGTTGTCTGTCGCTCGAATCTGCTCCGCAATGGGGACAACTATATCGGCGATGGCTGGATAGGCTGGCTCAATCACGCCCTTTGCCAGCCGAAAGGTTGCTGTACCCCAAGTACCGCCTATCGTTCTCTGATCAAGATCTGAAGCCTCCCGAGCCTCGGTCATCATGTCGAGGAGGTACATGTGCGGTCTTGTATTCCACACATAGCTGTAGCGGTTCGGGTACGGCGGAGACGTAATCACGCGGTCCAAGCGGGGCAATGCCCGTGGGAAGAGTAGCCGTTGAATCCAGTTGGTGAATTGTCGATGGCACTCCTCGCACTTCTTCAGGGATGGTGGATAAATCGCCGATCATAGTTTCGACGTGGGCCGAGTATGTTCGCCACACATCTAAATCGTACCCCGTCTTGTCAATGAAGTGCAGTTGCAACCGGCCCAGCGTGATGTTCGTGAGATCAGGGACCAGCGACCCAGCAAGGGCAAGGTCAAAGAAGCTGCGATGCTTAGAATCGGTGGCTTGGTCTCGGACAGTTTGCTTGAGGATCAATAGGTCTTTCAGAACGTCGGTGCGCCACCAGCGATGCACGTTATGGATTGGTGGTACTGGGAGGCCGAGGTCGGCTAAGTCTTGATCGCGGGAAGCCTGTTGGCGGCGATGAAACTGCTTCTTGATTGCCTTGTAGCAGGTCTGGATCGCGTCCGGTGAAATGTCCCACTGTGTACTGGTCCGACATACGAACGCCAGCAGTGGATTGATCTCAAAGCCGATGCTACGGATGCCTTGGAGCTTGGCTTCGATTAGAGTCGTTCCCGCTCCGGCAAATGGGTCGAGGACGTAATGCTGTTCCTCGGTAGCCATGTCCCAAAGCATTTTCTGCACTAGATCGGGACCGAAGCTGGGTGTGAGCCGAAACCATCGGTGAACCCGAGCAGCAAGTCCAGCCAAGAAAGTAGACCTTTTGACCGGCACATGATTATGCTCCACGCGATCCTCGATTGAGCCGCCTTCGTCTTCTGGAAAAAGAGTAGGCTCCTTTGATCGTATGCAACTTGTTCTTTTTTTCATCATTGCTCCTCTTCCATGAAAGCGACCGTGCGACCAGACTCTCGGAGTTCTTTTCTGGCCGCTTCCCTCAGCCGCAGACGAACCCATGCTGACAACGCCACACCAGCGAGTTCCGCAGCATCCTTGAATGCCTGCTTCTCCTTGCTATCTAGGCGCACTTCCAAATACTCTTCACGAGTATTCTTCTTCTGGACTCGTCTACGTTTGTTCATGCCGTCGATTGTACGGACAAATAAGAAGCGTGTCAACACGAACTCTACCATGCTTGACCTGTACCATGAACGTCCGCACAATAGAGGGTGAAGAAAAAGCCCTCCGTTCTGCTGGTAACAGAACGGAGGGCCAAGACACACTCAGGCGGGTAGCGCCCGAATGCTGTCCGAACAACTGCATTATAGCGCATCCCGCCGTAAATCGGAAAGGGATTTTCATGCGCTGTCCTACTTGCGGCCAGCCTGCCCGACGCTTCGGGCGGGACCGCCACGGCAACCAACGCTGGCAATGCCGTATCTGCAACACCACCTTCACCGACACACCAACAAGACCGCTCGGTCCCATGCGCCTGCCCTTCGACAAGGCCATCAACTGCCTACGTCACATGCTCGAAGGGACCAGCATCCGTAGCACCGAACGTCTGCTCGAAGTCCACCGGGACACCATCATCTCGGCGGCTGTCACCGCTGGCACAAGCTGCGGACGCTTTTTGTCTGAAATCGTGCGCAGCGTCAACGTGACCGACGTGCAGGCCGACGAAATCGGGGGCTTCGTCTACTGCAAAGAAAAGACCCGCCTGCGAGAAGATTGGCAATGGGGTTGTGGTGATGCCTACTGCTTCGTGGCCTTCGAGCGCTACACGAAGCTCGTCCTCGCTTGGCATCTCGGCAAGCGCTGTCCAAGCGACACCTATGCCTTCTCCGACAAGCTCCGCGAGGCCACGAATGGCCGCTTGCAGTTGAGTACGGACGGCTACACGCCCTACCGTACTGCCATTCCATCGTCTTTCGGAGAGGACATTGACTTTGCCCAGATCGTCAAGATTTACGGCTTGCCAGAAGAACCAGAGCGCCGCTATAGCCCGCCACAGGTCATCGGCGTGAACCGCATCCCTTGCGTGGGCGATCCTGATATGGATGCGGTTTGCACCAGCCATGTTGAACGCAACAACTTGACGATCAGGATGCAAATACGACGGCTGACTCGTTTGACGAATGCTTTCAGCAAGAAATGGGGGAATCACGAGGCGGCGCTGGGGTTGTTCTTTGCTTACTACCACTTCTGTCGTCCGCATTCTACTTTGACAGAGGAGGTTGGGTACAAGTGTACTCCGGCCATGCAGAGCGGCTTGGCGGATCATGTGTGGAGTCTGCCGGAATTGCTGGAACGAGCCGCAAACTTGCGGCAGGATGACGGCTAGTGTACGGGCGATCAACACACTGTTAGGACACTACCGGAATTTCCGTCTCAGTTACGAACCTAAGGCGATACCCAAAGGTAGGGTCGAAATCGATGTATCGTCCCAAGCGAACTACAATCCGACGCGGTTACGGGTTTTGCTCCCCCAGTGGAATGAGGACTATGAATATTGCTTGGCCAAGTGGAAAAAGACTCGGGATGTCTGGCACGTCGAAGAGTTGGATATGACTACCCGATTTCGGCGATCGGACAAGCCCACATACCGGATAGATCACTCGGTATATCGATCCGAGAGCTTTGAGCCGAACGTGAAGGTTGATCTGCAATTATTTACCCTCGATTGTCTGACAATCCCTCCTCGAACGCGGACCTTGGATCATCGTCCCAAAGAGAAGAGGTAAAGCCTCCCCAGGTGCGCTGCGCACGCTCCCGAACCTCCGCCCAGTTGCTTAGTTTGCCCTCTCCCGAATCGATGCGCGAGCTCGCCGTTTCGCCTCCATGAGCCATTCCGCATCGAACAGCGGCGCACCGAGCGGTTCCACACTCGACAGCAACGCCTCGGCCAACTGGAGCCGGTCCTCACCCGGCAAACCCAGCGCCTGCTCCAACAACTCTTCAACTTTCAGACTCATGGTCGCGCCTCTCGAATCACGCCTACAGCGTATCCGGCCTCACTTGAATGCCAGTCTCCGGCCCCGCCGCGTGAGAAGGTTCACTCTCGACAGGCGCCGACTGCGGCGCGGTCGGCGGCTGACGCCCAAACCACTGAATAACGTAGAAGAACACCGGCGTCAGGAAAATGCCGAACAGCGTCACGCCGAGCATGCCCGCGAACACCGCCGTACCCAGCGAACGACGCATCTCGGCGCCCGCCCCGGCGCGATCACCAACGGCACCACGCCGAGGATGAAGGCGAAGGAAGTCATCAGAATCGGCCGCAGACGCAAGCGCGACGCTTCCAGCGTCGCTTGTCGGAGCGGCACGCCGGACTCTTGTTGCTGCTTGGCAAATTCGACAATAAGGATCGCATTCTTGCTGGCCAAACCGACCAGCACCACGAAACCGATCTGCGTGAAAATGCTCACGTCCATCCGCGCTACGACCACGCCGACGATAGAACAGAGCAGACACATCGGCACCACGAGGATGACCGCCAACGGCAATTTCCAACTCTCGTACTGTGCCGCCAGAACCAAAAAGACGAACACCACGGCCAAGGCGAAAACGTACATCGCCGTGCTGCCCGCTTGTAGCTGCATGAAAGTCAGTTCTGTCCAATCGTACTCCATCGAGTGCGGCAACTCTTTTTGGGCGATGCCGCGCATCAGATCGACGGCTTGCCCGGAACTGGTGCCGGGTAGTGTGTTGCCGGTGATGGCGACGGCGGAATACATATTGTAGCGCAGCACGCTCACCGGGCCGCTGGTATCGCGCACCGACATCACCGTGCCCAGCAGGACCATCTGCCCTTGGTTGTTGCGCACTTGAAGTTGGAGGAGACGGCTCATCTTGTTGCGGAACTGCTCGTCGGCCTGGACGTTGACCTGCCACGTTCGGCCAAATTCGTTGAAATTGTTGACGTAGTATGATCCCAGATTGACCTGCAACGTGGTGAAGAGTTGATCGAGCGGCACGCCGAGCGCGAGGCACTTGGTTCGATTGATGTCGAGATAAAGCCAGGGCGTGTTGGCGCGCGAACTGTTGGCGACGCCTTGCAAACCTGGTGTGGCATTGGCCCGTGCCACGATCTTATCGCCGACGCGCTGCAACTCATCGAGTCCAAGATTGCCGCGATCCTCGATGATGAGTTTGAATCCGCCGGTAGTGCCGAGTCCTTCAATCGGCGGCGCACCGTAGGCCGACACGGCGGCCGCGCGCACGTCGCGGCGGCATCGCTGACGGATCGTCGCCGCGATGGCGTCGGCGCTCAGGTCGGCGCCGCGGCGCTCCTCGAATTTCTTGAGCATGACGTACATCGAGCCAAGATTGGGCGCGTTGGCGCCGAGGATCAGCGATTGGCCGGAGATGCCGACCGTGTGCGCCACGCCCGGCGTGTCGCGGGCCAGTGCTTCGATACGGGCCATGATGCGGCGCGTCCGCTCCACCGACGCCGAGTCCGGCAGCTGCACGTTCAGCAGCAAATAGCCCTTATCTTGCTGCGGAATGAAGCCCGCTGGCACACGCTGGAATCCCCAATACGTCACCACCAACAGACCACCGTACACGAGCAAGGCGATCAAGCTGACGCGCAGCAAACCACCGACCAGGCGCACGTAAATCGCCGTGCCTGTGTTGAACGTCCAGTTGAACAGATGGAAGAACCAACCGAGCGTCACGTCGAGCAGCCATGTCAGTGGATCGCGCCTGCTCCACGCGGCTTGAGCAAAATCGCCGCCAGCGCCGGACTTAGCGTCAGCGAATTGAAAGCGGAAATCACCGTCGAAACGGCGATGGTGACGGCGAATTGGCGAAAGAATTGTCCGGTGATGCCGCCGATGAAAGCGCACGGCACGAACACGGCACAGAGAACCAGCGCGACGGCGATGACCGGGCCGGTCACTTCCTCCATCGCTCTTCGCGCCGCCTCGCGCGGCTGTAAGCCTTGCTCCAGCCAACGCTCGACGTTCTCGACGACGACGATGGCGTCATCGACGACGATGCCGATGGCCAGCACCAAACCGAACAGCGACAGATTGTTCAGCGAGAAACCTAGCGGCGCCATGACGGCGAACGTGCCGACGATGGCGACCGGCACCGCCACCAGCGGAATCAGCGCCGCGCGCCAGTTTTGCAGAAACGCCAAGACGACGATGGCAACCAGGATGATGGCATCGCGCAGAGTTTTGAAAACCTCATCGATCGATTCGCGGATAAACGGAGTCGTATCATAGACAATTTCATAATCCAGTCCTTCGGGGAAGCGGCGTTTCAGTTCGTCCATTTTCTTGTACACGCCGCGAGCGGTGTCCAGAGCGTTGGAGCCGGGCAGCTGGTAAATGGACAGCGCCACGGACGGATTGCCGTCGAGAGTGGCGGACTGATCGTATTGCTGCGATTCCAACTGGACGCGCGCCACGTCGCGCAGCCGGACCACACTGGCCGTCTGCGCCGGCGCCGACTGTCCGCCCAGTCCCGTCGCGTTGCCGGCGCCGGACTGCCCGGAGGCGCCGGAAGCAGCCGACGAACCGGAAGTATCGGAGGAGCCGCTTTGAGTACCGCTGTCGCCGGCCGACGAGCCGCTGACCGCCCCCTGGCTCACCTTCAAAATGATGTCGCCGAACTGCTCCCTCTCGACGAGCCGGCCGAGCGTGTTGATGGTGAGTTGAAACGATTGTCCCTTGGGCACCGGCTGCTGGCCGATCATGCCGGCGGCAACCTGCAAGTTCTGCGTGTTGATGGCGTTGACCACGTCCATGCTGGACAGGTTCAGCGCCGCCAATTTTTCGGGATCGATCCAGATGCGCATGCTGTAATCGCGTTGGCCGAGATAAGTGATGCCGGCGACGCCGGGCAGACGGCCCAGTTCGTCCTTGATTTCGATGGTGGCGTAGTTGCTCAGGAACACGTCGCTATAGCGGCCATCGCGCGAGACGAGGTTGACGATCATCATGGTATTGGGCGACATCTTGCGGACGTTGATGCCTTCGCGCTGGACCAGCGCGGGAATAACCGGCTGCGCCAAATTGACGCGATTTTGCACCAGCACTTGCGCCATGTCCGAATCCATGCCCATTTTGAAGGTCACGGTGAGGGTGTAAACGCCGTCGTTGGTGCATTGCGACGACATATATTGCATGTTCTCGACGCCGCTGACCTGCGCCTCGATGGGCGCGGCCACGGTATCGAGAACGGTCTTCGAGTTGGCGCCCGGATAAACGGCGGTGACCAGCACGGTCGGCGGCGTCACCTCCGGATACTGCGCCACCGGCAGATTGAGAAGCGCGATGGCTCCGGCCAAGGTGATGACAATGGACAGCACCGAGGCGAAGATGGGGCGATCGATGAAAAAGTGCGAGATCACGAAGAATTCTCTCCATCGCGGGGCGAGGCGGCTCCGTCTTTTTGCCATCCCGTTGCGTGCGCCAAAGCTGGCAGCTCTGGCTACGTAGCCAAAGCTGCCAGCTTTGGCGCACGCAACGGGCAGCGCTGCCTTCGGCTTCGCCGTTAGGACGATCACTTCGTCCCGAATGATGTAACCGACGCCAATCGGTTCCAGGAGGTTCTTCAACGCCTCGCGGAGCAGCATATCCTTCGCCGAGCGAAAGGCCGCGATCGCCGCTGTGAATGTCAACGGTTGAACATAAATTCCTTCGACGCCAGCACGGACCAGAACAGATCCTCCAATGCTTCGCGGCGCGTCGTTTTGGCATCGGCGGCGGATTCGGCGAGCAGCGCCTGAAACTTCGTCCGTTCCGTCGCCGTCGGCTCGCGGCACAGCGCCAGCACGAACAATCGGCGCACCGCCTCCTCATCCGTGATCTTGTCGCGTAGCCACGTCTCCAGACGCGAATTTTTCGCCCGAATCTTGTCGTTGAGCGTCTTACCGTTGTTGACGTGTAGCGCCTGGCCGACGCTGGAATCCTGCTGGCGTTCGCAGGAACACGTCTGCGAGCGCTCCGGCCGGCCGAAAGCATCGAGGAAACGCGATACCACCAGCGAATCCGGTAGTTGCAGCGCCCGCGTACCGAGCGGATAGCCGTTGTAATTGCTCGCCGAATCGCCGGCCGCCGAACTGATCTGCGTGAACGGCGTCGGTACGTCCGTCACCTGCGAATAAGCATCGAGGATGACCTCCGCCGGCAAGCGGCGAATCAGATAGTGCGAATAAAACCGATCGTCGTCCTTGTTGCTCGGCAGCGGACGCGACGAACGCTGATAGCTCGCCGAGTTCATGATGGTGCGAATCAGACTTTTGACATCGTATTTGTGTTCGATGAAATCTTTCGCCAAGGCGTCGAGCAATTCGGGATTGGTCGGCGGATTAGTCTGCCGCAGATCGTCCTCCGCTTCGACGAGACCGCGTCCCATAAAATTGCGCCAAACGCGGTTGACCAGCGCCTTGGCGAAATACGGATTGTCCGCGGCGGTCAGCCAATCGACGAAGTAAGCGCGGCGATCGATGGGACTGTCCAGTGACAACGGTTTGCCATCGAGCGGCGCCGGCGGCATCGGCACGCCGCGACGCAGGTGCGGCACATCGCCGGACGGCAGCGCTTGCACGTTGACTTCGCCGGCCCTATCGCCGTTTTTCAGAGCGACGCGCGCGAACAGATTGGCCATGCTCCAGTATTGGTCCTGCGTCCATTTCTCCAGCGGATGATTGTGGCAGCGGCAGCAGGTGATCGACATGCCGAGAAACGTCACGGAAGTCGATTCGGTCAGATCGCTGATGTCCTTGTGAAGCACGAAATAGTTGGCGGCGCCGGTGTCGAGACTGCCGCCGCTGGCCGTGAGAATGTCGCGGGCAAAACGGTCCCACGGTTTGTTGTCGGCGACGCTCTGGCGAACGAACTGGTAGAACGACCACACGGCCGGCTGCGGCAGGCGCCGCGTCGTGATGAGCAGCATGTCCGACCATTTATACGTCCAATAATCGACGAACTCCGGCCGCTCCAGCAGAGCATCGATCAGCTTCGCGCGCTTGTCCGGCGTCTTGTCGGCGAGGAACTTCGCCAACTCTTCCGCTTTGGGCAGAATGCCCGCCGCATCGAGATACGCCCGCCGCATAAATTCGCCATCGGTACATAGCGGCGACGGCGGAATGTGCAAGCTCGCTAGTTTTTTGAGGACGAGTCCATCGATGAAATTATGCTTTTGTGCTGATGTAAATAAGTTTGGATCAACGAGGTCCGTTTGCGGTACGGCGATACGGTTGGCGGCAACGAGGTTGGAGTACCAAACGGTGATGGCCGCTTCGCCGTGGCCGGCGACCGTGGCTTTGCCGTCGGCGTTGACCGTGGCGACGAGATCCTCGCTGCTGTTGAACTTGGCCCAGCGCGTCACGTCTTCGCTGTGCCCGTCGGCGTACCAGGCGCGGACGAGGATTTGCAGTGTGTCCTTCGGTTTGAGGACCGCGGCGGCCGGCATCACTTCCAGGCGCTGAATGCGCGGATCGTTGGGACGCGGTCCCGGCGCTCCACCGGCGATCCAGTCGGCGAGGACGCGATAATCTGCCGAGCCGGGTTCGATCTTCTGTCCGCCACCGTGCGACACCGCTTGCGTCGGCTTGAGCAAAACCAGACTACGGGCCGGCTCATTGCGATCGACGCGCCGGCCCAGCGCTTGCCGCGTCAGCACGAAATGATCGCTGGGCGGATCGAAACCGCGCAGCGACAGTTTAAGTCCGCCCTTGCCGGCGAGCGCGCCGTGACAAGCTCCGGAGTTGCAGCCGGCCCGCGTCAGCATGGGAATGACATGATTGCGAAAACTCCAGGTGAACGGCTCTTTCGTCTTGCGGACGGCCACTTTCACCGTCGTTTGTTTACCGTCTACAACGGCCGCGATGGTCGTCTCGCCATCGCTGGCCGCGCGGACGACGCCGGAAGCATCCACGGTCGCCACGGCAGGACGCGCGGAGGAAAACTTCGCTTGCGGCGTCCGCTCGCCGACGATCTGGCCGTTTTCCTCCGCCAG
Source organism: uncultured Planctomycetota bacterium (assembly GCA_963835245.1). Lineage (GTDB taxonomy): Bacteria > Planctomycetota > Planctomycetia > Gemmatales > Gemmataceae > JAJPHU01. Next base: position 725,182 of record CAWIEZ010000003.1, on the reverse strand, counting down.
AACCAGCAAATGCTGGCTGGCGTGCGGCCCGGTCAGTGTCACATTGCTTGGCAAGATCTTCAATTCTGCGGCGAATCCTATGGACGGAGCGAGCGCAAAGCCCAAGCACGGAACCAGCCAAGAAACGATGTCCGTCCGCATGATGTTTCTCATTCCTCTTCTGTCTGTCGGGCCTCGTATTCTTCTTCTCGCCGTTTTTCTTCCAGACATTCGATGAAATCTTTCCGCACCGAAGGATGCAGGCGTTCCAGAAATGATTCATCGAGTTGGTGGGCGCGGATCAAAGACACAACATCGGCGAAGTCCTGATGGCGACGCGCGGCGAGTTTCAGTTCAATCAGCACGGTCAGATCGATGACCTGCATGCCTTCTATCACGGTGCGGAAGGCGACGGGATCTGGGAAGACGATAGGGCCTGGCTGGCCGTTGCCGGGGTAAAGTCCCGTGACGAGAAAGTCAACGATCACATCATTCTTACGGTCGATGACTCGACGCGGACGCCCCGGGATCTCTTTATAATGCTTGGGGACGAAGCGTTTATGGAACTCGGCGAGTCCTTCGGGAGTGAGCAGAAAATCCACGTCGTTGGTCGTCCGCCGATAACCGTGCAAGTTGACCGCCATGCCGCCGACGAGAGCGTAAGGAATGTTGGCTTTCTCCAGGTTCTTGATGGTCCGCTGCATTGTTTTGTGGACGGGATCATTTTTCTGGAAAAACATATCGACATCCTTGATTGCGCCCCCAACGCGGCGATGAGTTACTCAGCGCCATCGTTCATCCCCTCAGTCAGCATTCGGCAATACGTCAAAACAATTCCTTGAGCGGTTGCGCATCGTAATCGGCCAACGGCAGCGGGCGATTCTGCGGTCCCGGCAGTTCGCGGTGCGGATCGAGACCGAGTCCTTTGTAAATCGTCGCCGCCACCATCGCCGGCGTGACCGGCCGCGTCTTCGGCGTGTAGCCCAGCTCGTCGGATTCGCCGACGACGCGGCCGCCCTGAATGGGACCGCCGCCCATCAGGATCGTCCATACGCCGGGATGATGATCGCGGCCGCCGGCCGGATTGATCTTCGGCGTGCGGCCAAATTCGCCCATCGCCGTGACGATGGTTGTCTTGAGCAAACCGCGATCGTGCAGATCCTCCAGCAGCGTGCTGTAGGCACGATCGAAGTCCGGCGCGACCAGGCGCGACATCTCGGCGATGTCGGTGAACGGCTTGGAGCCGTGGATGTCCCAGGTGATTTCGTCGAAAACCGTTTCGTACATATTGACCGTCACGAAGCGCACGCCGCGTTCGATGAGGCGGCGCGCCAGCAAGCAACTCTGTCCGAAGCGCGTGCGGCCATAGCGATCGCGCGTCGCGGCCGGCTCCTTGTCCAGCGCGAACGCCTCGCGGGCTTGCGGACTCGACATCAAGCGATAAGCGAGATTGAAATTGTCGTCGAGTTGCTTTGCCTGGGCATTTTTCTCGAAGGTGTCGAGCGCTCCCTCGACGGCCTCGCGCATCTTTTGGCGGCGGCTGGCGCGGACGGCGGAGATGTAGTCCGGCGGCAGCAGATCGGGCACTTTGAAATCCTTCGCCGACGGATCGGCGTTGAGGACGAACGGATCGTATTGCTTGCCGAGATAGCCGGCGCTTTGGCCGTGCGGCATGTTGCCGCCGGTGCGTCCCATCGGCCGCGGCAGCAGCACGTGAGCCGGCACTTCGCCGCGCTGACCCTTCAAATAACCGAGCACGCAACCGACGTGCGGATGTTCGATTCCGCCGCTGAACAGCCGGCCCGTCTGCATCATCTGATGGCCGGTGTCGTGGACGGCGGCGGCGGTGTGATAGACGCTGCGGATGAGCGAATACTTGTCGGCGTGCCCGGCCATCTTGCGGAAAGATTTCGCTGATGTGAATGCCGTCCGCCTTGGTGGCGATGGGTTTGTAGGGACCGCGAATCTCGGCCGGCGCTTTCGGTTTGGGATCCCAGGTGTCGATGTGACTGGGAGCGCCGAGCAAAAACAGCATGATACAGTTGACATCCTTATCCGGCGTCGCCGCTGCCGCCCGGCGCGCGAAAAAGCCGGGCAAAGTCAGGCCAAGCAGCGACAGAGAACCGGCGTGCAGAAAATCGCGGCGAGTCAGGCCATCGCAAACCGATACGCCGCGATTGGCATCGAGACGCAACATGGCAGGGGGTTCTCCCAGGAAAAAGGTAGGTGGCGATCGCGCTACGGGCAGTGTATTCAAGGTAACGGCTGGTGGGCGGTAAGGCAACGATAAAGAGCATCTGCCGGATGTGGAAAAAGCAGGTGGGTGCTTTACGGATCGAGAGGCATCCAGTCTTGAATGTCGAAACGAGCATGCGGCGATGACTGCGGCACATGGGCTGCTTCGTCGTAGGCGGGACGGCAGGTCCGCAACAGACGTTCGAGGTCTTCGAGACTCAACTCTTCTTGCTCGCGGCAGAACATCAAGTCCGCCTGACCAGGCACGTTGACCAGCTGCAAGCCGGTCAGGACGTGCTGAGCCTGATCACCGTAATGCTTGCCGGAATCGCTGGCCGGAACCAGCAGGAAACAGTGATCCTTGGCCGAGGGCGGAGCGTCGCCGCGGCCGGCCGGCGTCTCATCGGGCGGAGGACCGCCGGCGCCGACGGTCTGATGAACGCCGCTGCGCCGCTTGCTCGGCGTGTGCCGCAATGCCGGAGCCGCTTGGCTGTAATACTTCTGAATGCGCGTGCTGAGATCGGCAACGGCCGATCCCTGCGAAGCCGACTGATCCTCGACGGAAAATTCCACCTGCGCCACATCCGTGATGGGCAGGTGGTTGCTCAGACAGCTGACGGCCTGCGTGATAAGCGGCGTCATAAGGTGACGCACCAGATCCGTCGTGCTGAGCAGAGCCTTTTGCAAGCCGTCGCGCAAAGCCAACACCTGATCCTGAAAAACCTGATCGAGCTGCGTCCACTGCTCGGCGGTCAGCGTTTCCAGGAAGCGACGCGCCGCTTGCTCCAAATCCTTGACGCCATCGGGAAGGACGACGCGAGCGGTGGCCGATTCGCGGATCGAATCCCAGAACGATTCGGTGGACAGTACCGGCGTCGGACTGTACTCGACGCCGCCGCCCAGAGCGGCGGCGCCCGTCCATTCGTCGAGCGGAATTTGCAGCGAGCCGGTGCCGGTTTCGCCGGCCGTCTCGGCCAACGCCTCTTGCATGTGCCGCAGACGTTGACGGCAGAAGGTCAGATCGCGCTGACGGTCGGCGAGTCGGCCTTGCAAAAAGCCGTAGAACTGCTGCACGGCCGACAGCGTGTCCTCGGCCAAACACTGACGGGCAAAGGCGGCAAGGTGATCGACGAAGACGCGCAACAGCCGCCGCGATTTGCCGCCGAACCAGCTGAAACCGCCGGTGCCTTCGATGCAGTTGTCCAGAGCGGTTTGCAGCTGCTTTTGGCTGTGCTGCGATTTGCCGGCCTGCTGCTGCAAGCGCTGTTGATGGGCCTCCATCGCTTCCTGACAGTAGCGATGGAATCGGGCAATGGCGGCTTCGGCCAAAGCGATGCGCCGGCCGGGATGCTCCATCAGGCCAGCCGCGGCGGCGCCGAAGCGCTGATCCCATTCCTCGGCCAACTTCGCCGCCGCGCTCTCCAGAGACCGCGTCAACCGGCTCTTGCGTTGTGGGCCGACACTGGTGGCGCCCGGCGGTTGCAGACCGCCGCCCAGCCAATCCTGCACGCGCGTCAGCGCCTGCCGCGCCCAGCGCCGGATCGTCCTGAGCCACCATCTGCTGCGATTGCTCCTCGATGGCGGCCAGCAACCGCGTCAACAACTCGCGCGGACTGCTTTCCAATTGCAGACCGGCCAAGTCGAGAATGCGATTGGCCAAGGCGTCGGGCTGTAATTCGGAATCGGCCAGCACGCGCGCTGGGCGGCGTCGAGCAAATCGTGAGCGGAGATGCACGGCTTGTCGTCGAGAATATTGTCCAGCGGCGAAGGCGCATGCTTGTCGGGGATGACGGCGTGTTCGTCGAGGGAGGCGGTCTGCCATTGTTCGAGGACGCGCTGGCAGGCGCCGCGCGCGGCCAAGTGCAGCAGCAGGCCGCGCGGGAACCATACGCCGTAGGTGCCGAAACTGCGAAACGGCAGCACGCCGCGCGATATGCGCGTCCGCTCCAGCCGCGTGCCCAGCGGCGTCGTTAGTTCGTGAAACAGATAGCTGCCCAGATGCGCCATGGCGTCGCGCCGCGCCTCCGGCGTGCGGTGCGTCAGCGTCACCAAGTAGGTGCTGTCGTAGGCGGCGCCCTCGTCCACCAAACGCGGGCCGTCGCTGCCGTATTGAGCGGTGAAGGGCACGGCGGGATCGCTAAAGTGATACACCTCGGTCAGCGTGGCGTAGAGATTGGCCAACTCGGCGGGCGGTGTGGCGGGATCGTCGGCGCGCCGCAGAAGAGGAAACTCGTCAGCAGACCTTCCGGCTGATGCAGCTGCGACAGCAGACGGCGCAGCGAGTAGCCGAGATCGACGAAGTAACCGCTGCCGCCGCCGTTGGCACAGGCGATGACGTAAATACGCGGCACGTTATCGCGCAGAGCGAGGCCGGTCTGGCTGACGGTGTGATAAATGCTATCGGGGTGGCAGGCCGCCTGAATCTCGCGGCGCAGCCGAGCGATGAGACGCAGATAATTGTCCGTGAACGCCAACCGACCCAGGGCGCGCGATCCTTGCGTCTTGAGGGAGCGCGGCAGCGTGAACAGTTTCTCGCGCGGCAGCCATTCGCTCAACTGATCCAGCTGACGGCGGCGATAGTGCGAGATCGCTTGCAAGGGCAAATGCTGCACTTCGCTGGGACGCAGAGCGACTTCGGGAGCGCCGCGCGTCGCCGCCTTGATGGCATCGCCGTCGCAATCGACGTACAGGAAGCGGACCAACGGCAACTTGTCGAGATCGCCGAAGCGGTCGAGAATACGGCAGCGCAACTCTTGCAGGGCGCGTCGGCCAAACGAACCGATGCCGATAACGATGGTGGGCCGCAGCGCTCCGGTCTGCGGCTGAGCCACGGTCATGCCCAGCCGCGAAACCTCATCGCTTGCACTGGGCGCTTCGCCGATGGCATCGATGGAAAGCGCATCTTCCTCACTGCCCAGCTGATCCAGCAGCATGTTCTCCATCGTGTCCGAGATGGATTGCGGCCGCACGCCGGCCACGTTCGCCGCCTCGGCGTGCCGCCCCTCCGGCCGCGAAGGCGACCGCGCCGTGTACAGGGCGCGGATGAAGGCCAGGCAGTTGGGAAAGCGCTTGGCCGGATCCTTGGACAAGGCGCGGGCGACGATCGGCCGTTCGCCTTCCGGCAGCGCCGCAGTTCCGGCTCTTCGTTTATGTGCTGCTGCGCCAGCGTCCGCGCGTTCTTGCCGTTGAACGGCCGCTGTCCGGTCAGCAATTCCTGGTAAACGATGGCCAAGCTGTACTGATCGCTGCGTCCGCTGATAGTGCCGCTGAACGTCTCCGGCGGCGCGTACAACGGCGTCACACCGCCCAGAAGACCCGATGCCCCGGAGCGCTCCAGGTGCTTGACTAGCCCAAAATCCGCCACTTTGACGCGATCGCTGATGAGGAAAAGGTTGCGCGGCTTGATGTCCAGATGCTGCAAATTGTGCTTCTCGTTCATGTGGTCCAGTGCCTCGGCGGCGTCGCGGACGTAACGCAGCAGACCGTCGCGCGGGATGCCGACGAGGCCGGACGACACGCACTCGCCAAACAAGTCGTGCAAACTCTTGTCGGCCACCTCCATGACGATGACCAATTCGCCCTCGACGATTTCGATGCGGTCCATGGAGAGGACGAAGGGATGGCGCACTTCCTTGACGCGATTGAGGGCGCGCAGTTCCTGCTCGGCACGCGCACCGTCCACGTCCAGCGAATTGAGATTGCCGAACACGAACTTGATGGCCTTGAACAGCCCGCCGGGAGCTTCGCACTTCCAGACTTCGCCGAATCCGCCGCTGCCGAGCGGCTCGATAAGACGATAACCTGGAATCGGCTCCGCATTAGGCTCGCGCAAAACAGTCATAATGGCTCTCGCCCCCACGAGAAGGCGGCAAATACTCTCGACCGATTAAAACCCAATTGCTCGGACCTTGACGGGTATCCCTATATTGGCGCCGCAGCCTGGTTGACGAGGGGGTGTCAAACAAAGGTAGTTCGCAAGCGAGCCGTTGTCCAATCGGCTACCCAACTACCGGCGTCCTTTCGTTTAGCCGCGACCCGAAGGGGAGCGCGATCGCTCCCCTTCGGGTCGCGGCTAAACGGTATAGTCGCGGCAATCGCCCCAGTTGCGCCGTGCGGCATAATCGGCCGAAAAAACGTCAAAAAGTCAGCGCGGCACCGCGATAGCCGTTGCTTGCCGCGGCCAGCGAATCTACCGTGTAAGAGAAGCACGGCGCAAAGCCGTTGCCAACCGCTTGCGGCTTCGCGCTGGTGTGCTAAAGCGCAAGCGGCGGAGGGGAGTTCTTCGTTGGCGTCGGTGGATAACTCCCGCCGCCACGCTCTTGCGATGGAGAAATGAGATGATGTTCATGCGACAATTGATGATCGCGGCGTTGGTCGGCGCGGTGCTGGCGAGTGCGGGTTGTAAGTGCTGTCATTCGCGCGCCGCCGCCTATCCGCCGCCTTGCGGTTGCGGTCCCGCGGTACCCGCGGGACCAGCGGTAGCGGTTCCCGCCGCTCCGGCTCCGGTGTCCGCCGGCTTCGCCGCCGCGCCGTGTCCCACTTGCGTGGGACGTTGAGCAAGAATGCAGAACTCAGAATGCGGAATGCGGAAGGAAAGAACCCGTCTTTCCTTCCGCATTCCGCATTGATTTGGCACGTTCGCCTTACTCCGCGCAATCGCTCCGTTTGATTCACGCCGCGCTCCGTGCAGTTTTTCTCAGCTGGACAGGCAAAAACATCGCCGCGCCATAAGGAAGTTGTTGCTTCTCACCGGCGCGGAGGCATACTGTCAACGGTAAACTGTGGGGCGTCTCCATGGCGCTCCGCGGGGTTCCGCCTCGCCCCACTGCTCGCCGGTTCGCGCTTTTTGTCCGTCAACCCGCCAACCCGACTTCGGGTCGTCCGGCCGGCGTCCGTCCGGCCTCCAGGACGGTGGCGTGCGACCTTTACGCGGCCGTACATCCCAGGAAGAGAGGAGTCCCTCCCCATGCGCATTAGCTATCTGTTGCTTCCGCTGACGCTGGCCTTGCTTGCGATGACATCCGGTTGTCACCACCACCGTCACTTTTGTTGCGGCGGTTGCGCCGTGCCGTGCTGCTCGCCTTGCGGCACTTGCTGCGGCTACACACCCTCGAGCGAAGGCCCGATGCCGCCGCTGGCCGCGCCGGCGGGGTCCGTCGTGGTTCCGCAGATGCCTGTGGTCGGGTCGCGCTAGAGCCAGGTGATGGTTGGCAAGTTGATATTGGAAGGAACGTCCCTGGTGGGAACACGAGTGCGGGCGACAGGCCATGGACCGATAGGTCACGGGATTGCACACCCCCCGGCACGATGCCGGAGCTTTCCCGATTATCCTAAAGGGCACTGTCAGTGGCCCACCAGGGACAACTCAGAGCAGCCTAACGGTTTCCGGTTCCGTAATCAAGACGATCACCACTCCTGTCCTTATTTCCGCAAAGGTTACTGCTGATTTGATCAATTTTGCCGTCGATACCATGCCAGCGTCCGAGCCAACCCGTCTTCAAACGTGACGGTGGGTTCGTAGCCGAGATCGCGCCGCGCCTGCAGAAATGTCGGCGCGGGAATGGCGCACGTCGCCGGCGCGGGCGGGAGCGTGCCGCGGCGCGATGTCCGTGCCCAGCTGACGATTGAGCGCCGCCACCAGATCGAGGACGCTGGTGCCGCGGCCGGTGCCGATGTTGTAGACGCGGCCCGCAACGCCCGGCCTCTCGGCGGCGCGCGTCAACGCCTGCACCACGTCGCTGACAAACGTGAAATCGCGCGTTTGCAAACCGTCGCCGAAAATCATCGGCGTCCGTCCCTCGCTCAGTGCCGCCGCGAACAGGGCGATGACGCCGGAATAGGGACTGTCGGCGCGCTGGCGGGGACCGAAGATGTTGAAGAAACGCAGACGAACCGTCTCCAGAGCGAAAGCGGCCGTGAAGGACTGAGCGTACATTTCGCCGGCCAACTTGGCGGCGGCGTAGGGCGAGAGCGGCTCCAAGCGATCGTTTTCCGTCTGCACGTCGCCGGCGGGAATGCCGTAAGCGCTGCTGCTGGCGGCGTAGACGAGGCGGCGCACGCCGGCGCGGCGAGCGGCGTCGAGAACATGCAGCGTACCGCTGGCGCAGACGCGGTGCGTGTCGGCAGGCGCCTCGACGCTGCGCTGCACCGAGGCGAGAGCGGCCAAATGAAAGATCACGTCGGCGCCTTGCGCCGCTCGTGTCGCCGTCGCGGCGTCGGCCACATCGCCCTCGATTATCTCCGGCGCCGGCTGGAGATGCGCGAGGTTCTCGCGCAGGCCGGTGCTGAAATCGTCAAGCACGCGGACGCGCCGCCCCTGCTGAACCAGCGACTCGACCAGGTGCGAACCGATGAACCCCGCCCCGCCCGTCACCAGACAAAGATCACTCATGCGCGGCAACCTCTCTCGTGTCGATTCCCTCAAGGTGAACAAGGCAAACATATGGCATGAGCGAGGAAAAAGCGAGTCGGCGACCTATTCGGACTTGTCGGTGGATTCGGCGGCGACAGGTGCATCCGACGTTTGAATGACCTTAGTTCGGCTGTCGGAGGTTTGCTTGCCGATTCGGTTCGTGGAATGCTCTCCGGCAGCGGACCAGGCTTCCACACGGCGGGCTGCGTAACGGAACCCATGGCATAGTTTGAGGACCGGCCCTGCTTGTCCAGGAAAGGCACGGCGATGCGCAGATCGTCAATCTCGGTGCCTTTGTGCAAGATTGCCGCGCTGGAAGGGACCGGCGCCGCACAGCCAAGCGTTGCGTTCGCGGCAGACCGCTTCCACCGTGCCCGATTGCCAAATCGGATCGCCGCTGTCTCGGTTGTAAGCGAAGACGGCGATCTTGGCGACGGCGCGGCGATTGGTCTTCTTGGCCAAGGCGATCTCCGGGATCATCATCCCCGGAATGCCGGGCATGACGGAAGGAATCGACATCTGCGGCACGCCGAGGAGCATGTTGTTGCTATCGGTGCCGACGCTGCCGGCCCGCGCCTCGACTACGTAGGTCGCTTTTTTCCGCTCTTCCTGCAACAGGCAACCGCAAGCCAACAACTGTTGCCGCAAAGAACTTATAAGGTATTCTTTATCTGTAATTTTCTCAAGATACTGCGAATCGAAGTAGACACGCTTGCCGGCGAGGAGGCGGAAATCGAGACGAGACACGGTGTCGTCGATGGATCGGGCGATGAGCAATTGCTCGGTGGCGGTGCGCGCGGTGTCGGAAGTGCGCATGGTGCCGCAGCCGGTGACCAGAATCACGACAAGGAGGACCGCCCAAACGCCGCGACCTCTCGCACCTTCCCAGGGATGCGGTTTACTCATTCCCCCCTCCTGCCCGCTTCCGTTCATCTTGCGGAAGTAGGCGCGGTAGGACATCCATATCAGGAGGGAAGCGGTTGTAACGATTCGCCGCCTTCTGTCAAGGTGGTTCGCTCAGCTTCGCAGAAGCGTCGCTAACCAGCAAAACTTCCGGCGACATCCCCTACGCGAACAGCGCCTCGACGTAGGAATCCGCATCGAACGGTTCGAGATCGTCGAGCTTCTCGCCGACGCCGACGAATTTGACCGGCAGGCCGAGCTTCTGCTTGATGGCGAAAATCGCGCCGCCCTTGGCCGTGCCGTCGAGCTTGGCCAAAATGATCCCGCTGCACTGCACCGTCTTCTTGAAATTCTCTGCCTGAGCAATGGCGTTCTGGCCGGTGGTGGCGTCGAGAACCAGCAACACTTCATGCGGCGCGCCCTCGATCTGCCGGCTGACGACGCGATGGATTTTCTCCAGTTCGCGCATGAGATGCGTCTGCGTGTGCAGCCGGCCGGCCGTATCCACGATGAGGACATCGACGCCGCGCGCCTTGGCGCGTTCGCAGGCATCGTGGGCCACGCTGGCCGGATCGCTGCCCTGCTGATTCTTGACGATCTCGCAGCCGATCCGCTCGCTCCAGATGGTCAACTGCTCGACCGCCGCGGCGCGGAAGGTATCGCAGGCGGCGACGAGGACTTTCTTGCCCTCCTGCTGGAGCCGCCGGGCCAGCTTGGCAATCGATGTCGTTTTGCCGGAGCCGTTGACGCCGGCCACCATCACCACCGTCGGCCCGTTGGCGTTGTAGTGGATACCTTCGCCGGTCGTGAGCAAGTCTTTCAACTGCTGTTTGACGAACGCTTCCACGTCGCCGCTGATTTCCTTGTCGAGAAAGGACTGGCGGACTTTGTCCACAATGTCGCTGGTGGCAGCAGTGCCCACGTCGGCGAGATAGAGGCGCTTCTCCAGTTCGCTGAGAAAATCGCGGTCCACCTTGCCGCGCAGACGGAACAGTGAAGCGATGCCGGAGAAGACGCCGCGCGTTTTGCTGAGACCGGCTTTGAGCTTATCGTAAATAGCGCGAAAAACCATGCGTTACCTCACTGCAATGGCGAACGGGCAGCGTTAGCTGCCGGGTTGGAGTCCGCACACCCGGCAGCTAACGCTGCCGGTTCGCCGATAGGTGCCGCAAGCAGGCGAACTCAGCGGCGGAGATCGTGCAGGAGCCGACGCCGCGCCGCCCTGGTCCGTGACAATCGCTGCCGCCCGTCACCGCCAAGCCCAACTGCTCCGCCCAGCCGCGCAACTCCAGCGTGCGCGAGCGCCGCACATCGGGATATTCGATCTCGACCGCTCGCAGACCGAGCGTGCGTAGCTCGCTCAGCTGCTCCTGTGTGCCATCATAAGGCGGGTGCGCCCACGCCGCAACGCCGCCCGCCGCGCCGACTAAAGCGAGCGCCTCGGCCACCGGCAAGCGCTTCTTCGGCACCGCCACGCCGCCCCGGTCGCCGAGGTAACGCACAAATGCTTCGCGCACCGTCGCCACGCGCCGGGCACGGACCAACATCTCCGCCAAATGGCGGCGTCCCAGCGCTTCCGGCGTCCCCTGCACGCGCTGCTCCTCTCCCTCAAGAGACACGCCCCGACCGCGTAATCGCTCGATCATCTCCCCAAAGCGCTGGCGGCGATGACGGCGAATGTCTTCCAGGGCGGCCGTCAACTCAGCGTGATCGAGGGCCACGAAGTAGCCGAGCAGATGCAATTCGCGCTGCCGATATTCCGCGGTGATCTCGACGCCGGACACGATCTCGATGGCCGAGCCAGCCGCGGCGCGCGCCGCCGGCACGCCGCCGAGCGTATCGTGATCGGTAACGGCCAGGGCCGCCAATCCGGCACGGCGGGCGAGATCGACAACCTGGGCCGGCGTGTAAGTGCCATCGCTGTGCGTGGTATGGACGTGCAGATCGACGCGCCCGGCGGAAGGGCCGCGCGCGGCGAGTTGACACAGTGCGGTGAACGGTTGACCGGCCGGCATACTCACGCGCTAGCAGAAGGAGGTTGACGTAAACGATCGAGAACGCCGTTGACAAAAGCGGGCGAGTCGGCCGAGCCGTAGCGCCGCGCCAACTCGATCGCCTCATCGAGCGCGACGTTCGGCGGCGTATCGGGCGTGTGCAGCAGTTCGTAGGCACCGAGGCGCAGGACGTTGCGATCGACAGCGGCCATGCGCACCAGTCGCCAATTCTCCGCCGCCTCGCTCAGCCGTGGATCGATGTCGTCCTGATGCGCGATCACACCGTCATACAGGCCGAGGCAGAACGACATCAGCGTTTCATCACGCAGTCGATCGCGGACGAATCGTTCGAGGGCGGGACGGTCGATGCGCTTGTTGAGATCGCGTTGGAAGAGCAACTGCAAAGCCACTTCACGGGCACGAGAACGTCGCGTCATAGGTTGGTTTGCCAAACTCCTTTCCCTTTCAGGGTAGCGAATGCGTCGGCGACGGCCAACGCGGATTGACGCGCTCACCGGCCAAGCGATACAACGAGTTCGTCCCGTCGCCAAGGAGAGAGCAACCATGCGCATCGGCATCGTCAGCGACACGCACGGCAACCGTCTGATGGTGAATCTCGCTCTGGCCGCGCTGCGCGAACGCGACATCACGACTCTTCTGCACTGCGGCGACATTGACGATCCGCAAACGGTGGCATTGTTCCGTGGTTTCACAACACACTTCGTTTTCGGCAACTGCGACATCGACCAAGCGGCGCTGCGCGAAGCGATGGCCGACATCGGCGCCACGTTGCACGATCATTTCGGCAGCATCGAACTGGAGGGCGTGAAGCTGGCCTTCCTGCACGGCGACGACAAGGTGCTAATGCGCGACGTGGAGCGCTCCGGCCATTACGATTTTTTGTTCTACGGCCATACGCATCAGGCCGAGGAGCATCAGAGCGGCGCGACGCGCGTGATCAATCCGGGGGCGCTGCATCGAGCGCGGCCGAAGACGTTTCTCGTGCTGGATCTGGGTAGCCGAGAGGCGGAGACGGTGACGGTCGCGGAATAAGCCGAAGAAGCGGTTCCATAGCTCTTCCATGCTAGGCGCTGTCGTTCACCAATGGTATGCTCTTTGAATTGTGAATGGTTCCTAAACCATTTCCCCGGAGTACAACCATGACGAGCATCGTATCGAGCGTAGGTAAAAGACTCGGGCAAACGCAGTTGAGCGATGAGTTGGTTTCTGCCTCGCAATTCCTGAACGATTTGATTGACGAGGCGGCGTACGTTGGAGAAGTCTATTCCCTGGGCTACTCCGAAGCGCTGGTCCAGATCCATGACCGGCATCGCCGAAAGATCGGGGGCATCCCGGCCCTATCGTTTCTTCTGGCGACTCGCATCATCGGAGATACACCCATCGATGTCCGAGAGGAGGATGCCTCGGTCGTTCTTCTGCGCGTACTCGATCATGCCGACCTGCCCAATGCTCAGGAGGCGCTGCGCGTCCGCGTTGAGGTCGCCCAGCGAGTCAGCGGTAACGTGGGTCAGCACTGGGATGACCGCGAAGTAATGGATGCAACGACCAATCAGTTGCTCAGTTATGCCGGGGTGCGGTGCCGGGTACTGGGTACTTTCTTCGTTACTGACCTAGAGACCGAAGGAAAATCCGTCTACCGACTCTCGTTCGGTTCTGACATCAGCAACTACTATCCAAACCGGGGCCTGAAAGTCTTCAAGCCGCGTGGCGAGGTACTCCGTCGAATCGTCAACTACCGCGACCCGCACACTCACCTTACAGGCGCGGATGGCTTGGTAGACATCGGAACGGTGCGCTACGCTTCCACGCATCGACCCTTCCAACAGATCGAAAATGTATCGGTTGCCATCACACCGACCGATCTGCTCGGCCAAAAGACGGCCCTGTTCGGTATGACACGTTCGGGCAAATCCAACACGACCAAGATTATTCTTCAGTCCATCTTCGCTCTGCGTTGGCAGACGGATACTCCTCAGCGGATCGGCCAGATCGTCTTCGATCCGACCGGCGAATATGCCAATGAGAACGTGCAGGACGCCGGTACTCACCTTGTCCCAACGGCGATCAAGAATGTTTGGGCCTGCGCCCAAGCGAGCGTCACAAACAACTGCAAGGTGATGTAGTGACCTATGGTATCATCCCTCATCCGCACGACCCCGCCCGGTGCTTGATGCTGTTAAATTTCTATGTGGATGACAACCTCGCCGTAGGCAAGCAGATCATCAATAACGCGATTGCGAGCGATACGATTAAGTATCTCAGCAACTTCCGCGATGTCAATTTCGAGCTTCCTGACCCTAATGACGGCTCGGCGATGACTCGATACAGCCGCCGGGTCTTGTGCTACCGTGCCCTCCTCTTCAAGGCGGGGCTTGAGCCTCCGACTAACCTCGTGCCGGATCTAAAAGGTCCATTCGGCAAGGGGTTGTTCGGTGCCGAGTTGCTCCAAGCGATGCAACAAGCCGGAGGGAAGGATCCAAGTGCCTATGCTAATGCAGCAATTATCCTGGGCAAGAAATCTTGTAAATGGGCCGAGTTCGCTCAGGTATGCGAGATCTTGCGCAACTTCATCGCGGATAAAGATTCCGGCTTTAGTGCGTTCGATCAAGTATATGTCCAGAAGAGCAACTCAGGATCGTGGGCCGACGATGACCTTAAGAAGATTTTGGAAATGTTCGCCTACCCTAATGGTTCCCGCCTGGTCGGTCGCGTCAAGGAGCAACATACGGCCAGCACCAGTACCGACTACGCCGAGGATATTTACGCCCATTTAGCGGCCGGCAAGATGGTGATTGTCGATCAGTCTAGTGGGGATTCCGAGTTGAACAAGTCCTCGGCCGATCGCATCATTCGCCGGATCTTCGAGAACAACCAGGCACGCTTTCGTAAAGCCGAAACGCCGCCTGAGATCCTGATCTATGTCGAGGAAGCGCACAATATCCTGCCGTCGTCCAGTGAATTGGATACCACCGACATTTGGGTACGTACAGCCAAGGAAGGGGCGAAGTACCGACTCGGCCTCGTCTATGCGACGCAGGAAGTCAGTTCGATCCAGCGGAATATACTGCGTAACACAGCCAACTGGTTCATCGGCCACTTGAACAACACAGATGAAACCAAGGAATTGCGCAAGTTTTACGATTTCGCCGATTTCGAGGCATCTATTCTGCGCACAAGATCGAGGGTTTTTGCGGATCAAGACGCTCTCGAACCCCTATGCCGTGCCGGTGCAGGTCAATCGCTTCACGGTTCCCATTCTCTCCTCGGGAGGACTCCTCTAATGCCCTACGAAGGAGAGTTCGCCGGCTACCGCGCCCTGAGGCGGATCAGCGAAACCGAGCAGGTGCGGCAATTGCTCGGACGGGCGAAGGTGTTTCAGGCGATTCGGGCGACTACCCCTATTACGTCGAGAAAACCTCCCGCGGCTGGGCCGCACTTGCCGGACTTGATTTTGTCCATCGATGGCAGCTATGCCGAAGTAGATGTCCGCACCGGCTACCCCGGTGCGAAACTCGGCTACTGCGCGGTGGCCAGTGTACTACTGGATCTCAAAAGGCTCGACGAATTAGATGCGGAACGGCCTATCGATCCCCAAGCATTCCGGGAGACGGAACAAACCAACGCACTCGATGCCGCCTTGCCGGGCAGCAATGTCGTCACACGCCGCCAGAAGTCGGCCCGCGATTCGTTCCGCGAGGAGTTGTACGACTTCCTTCGCGAAACCGTGATCGACGATCAAGACACGACAAGGTTGCAGGCCACCTACGAGGCGTTGCTGGCGCACAAGCCGACCACGCAAAAGCAAGTGTGTCCATACCAGTCGGATGGGTGCAGGCAGGAATTTATCGTCGGCGCCGGCCAGCAGGACTGTCCGTGCCCGCAGCGGAGATTGATTTACTCCAGCGACGCCTTACGGATTCACGAGCGCTTCCGTGACTTGGGTACGAACGGCGAGGCGTTCGGCTTGGTCATGCAGGTTTGGGAGCGCATCCTGCTCATCCATCTTTTGCGTTGTTTCGAGCGCGAGAACTTGCTTGACCGCTTAGACCGTCTAGCCTTCATCCTGGATGGACCACTGGCGGCGTTCGGTCCGCCTGCCTGGATCAGTGCGACCATGAGTACCGAGTTGAAACGACTCAATGGGCTGGTGCATGCGCGGACAGGAAATGATCTGATTCTACTGGGAGTCGAGAAGACCGGAGATTTCGTCGCCCACTTTGAGGAGATCGACCAAACGGAACAGCCGGGAGTAGCTCGATTCCAGCCAGGCGAATACTTACTGCCCACCGACAGCTACATCAAAGAACGCATCGTTCCCAGCGAGAGCAGTCGTCGTTACGGCCAGGATACTTACTTTGGAAGGAAAGTCTTCTACAAGACGCGCTCAGGCGCCCGTATCGTGGCTACGATTCCATTTCTCAGCGATGCGCAAGATACGCTTGACAGCGATGATGTCCGCCTGTATCCACAGTTCGGCACCTGCTGCGTTCTGCTCGATAAACTCGTGTCCTGCCAGTATCCGAACGCGCTGACGCCGTTAGTTGCTGCGCATGCGCAGGCCGCTATCCCCCTCTCGTTGGGAACCAAGGTGTTACAGCAGTTAACACAAGCCCTACTGTCGAAGGATTAATGCCGATGAAGTGCCGCACCCGTCGCTTTGATTGCGCGGCTCGCCGCTGGGAAGGACTCGGCCCTTACTACGCCATGTTTCCGACATCTTTCGCCGATGGTGTAGTGCGGCGTTATACCCAGAGTGGCGAAACGGTACTCGACCCGTTTGCGGGGCGGGGGACGGCCTTGTTCAGTGCAGCTAGTCAAGGTCGATGCGGCATTGGGATTGAGCTGAACACGGTTGGATGGGTGTACGCACAAACGAAATTGCATCCGGTCCCGCTGGAAGCCGTGCTGGATCGCCTTCAAGAGATTGGGCAACGTGCCTCCACTTATTGTCGCGCTGCTCATTCTCTGCCGCTATTTTTTCACCATGCCTATTCATCGAGAGTTCGTTCTTTTCTTTTGTCTGCACGCGAACAACTCGACTGGCGGCGAAATCGAATAGATCGAACGCTGATGGCCTTGCTACTCGTTTATCTGCACGGAAAGCAGGGCGCGTCCCTGTCGAACCAAATGCGGCAAACCAAGTCCCTCTCGCCCGACTATGCGATTCGTTGGTGGACGGAGCGTGGATTCCAGCCCCCCGACCTTGATTCGGTTGAGTTCTTACGTCCGCGACTGGAGTGGCGTTACGCGCATGGCCGGCCGGAAGCCACCAACAGTCGAGCCTATCTCGGCGATAGCATTCGTCGATTAGGGTACGTCGGCCGCCAACTCCGGCAGCAGAAAATCGCCCGGCCTCGTCTCTTGTTCACCTCACCACCTTACTACGGCGTGACGAACTACCACTACGATCAATGGCTGCGATTGTGGCTCTTGGGCGGACCATCGAACGCTCTGCGGACGGGAGGCCGCTATCGAGGCAAATTCGAGCACAAAGCAAACTATCGTCTTTTGCTTCAACGGGTGTTTGGTCAAGCGGCCCAGATACTCGACGCCAAGGCGACGGTGTATGTACGAACTGACCGCCGCTCCCTGACTTCCCGGATGACCAGAGAGGTACTCAAGCAGACATTCCCAGCGAAGCGGCTACGAAGTATTATTCGTCCGCTTCATGGAAAAACACAAACGCGCTTGTTCGGCGGCGATACGCCGAAGGTCGGCGAGGTCGATGTAATTTTACATCCTTGAGAGCCTTCTCCAGATCGGTCCATCCTTATCCTATGACCTCGCTCGCCGGTGCCGGGAACTGTTGACCCAACTCCTGCACTTGCTGCCGCACGCGCGTCTGCACCACCGTATCATCGGGATTGACCAACACTTCGCCGATCCACGCCGCCAATCTGCCGCATCTCCGGTTCGCGCATGCCGCGCGTCGTCAGCGCCGGCGTGCCGATGCGGATGCCGGACGGATCGAGCGGCGGCCGTGTGTCGAAGGGGATGCCGTTGCGATTGATAGTGATGCCGGCCGCGTCCAGCGCCTTCTCGGCCGCCTTGCCCGTCAGACCGCGCGAAGTCACGTCCACCAACAGTAGATGGTTATCCGTGCCGCCGGAGACGAGACGGAATTGGCGCTGCGTCAGTTCGTGAGCCAGCGTGCGGGCGTTGGCAACCGTCTGAGCGGCGTAAGCGCGGAAGGACGGTTGCAGCGCTTCGCCGAAGGCGATGGCCTTGGCGGCGATGACGTGCATGAGCGGGCCACCCTGCATGCCGGGAAAGACCGCTTGATTGAGCTTCGCCGCCCAATCTTTCTTACACAGCACGAAGCCGGCGCGGACCGCGCAGCGTCTTGTGCGTGGTCGAAGTGACGAAGTGCGCCCACGGCACAGGGCTGGGGTGTTGATCGCCCGCCACCAGACCGGCGATGTGAGCCATGTCTACCATCAAAAGCGCTCCGCTTTCTCCGCAAATCTCGGCGAAGCGCGTGAAGTCGATGGTGCGCGAATAGGCACTGGCGCCGGCGACGATTATCTTCGGTTTATGCTCGCGGGCCAGCTGGGCGACCTGATCGAAGTCGATGCGCTCGTCGTCCTTGCGGACGCCGTAATGGACGACGCGATAGAGCTTGCCGGAAAAGTTCAGGTGCATGCCGTGCGTCAGATGGCCGCCGTGAGCCAGGTTCATGGCCAGCATCGTATCGCCCGGTTCCAGACAGGCGAAGTACACGGCCATGTTCGCCTGAGCGCCGGAGTGCGGCTGCACATTGGCATGCTCGGCGCCGAACAGCTTCAGCACGCGCTCGATGGCCAGACGCTCGACGACATCGACGAACTCGCAGCCGCCGTAGTAGCGGCGTCCGGGATAGCCTTCGGCGTACTTGTTGGTCAGCACCGATCCCTGAGCGGCAAGTACGGCGGGACTGGTGTAGTTCTCCGAAGCGATCATTTCCAGGCCGGCTTGCTGGCGAAGACGCTCGCCGGCGATGGCCTGCCATACTTCGGCGTCGCGCTGCTCGATGGCGTTCATGGCAACCTCGTTTTCTCAGGGGTCAACTCGATCCCCAGCTTGGGCAATTCGCGGCGCAGATCGAGTCCACGATGATAGACGATGCCCTGCCAACCGCAGGCGCGGGCCGCTTCGATGTTGGCCGGCAGATCATCGATAAACAAACACTGCCGCGGTGCGCAACCAACGAGACTATGACAGTGGGCGTAGATGTCCGCGCACGGCTTGCGCAAGCCTACCTCATGGGACAGGACGAGGGAATCGAAGTGGGCCAGCGTGTCGGCGAATTGGCGGCGAAAGTGCAGGGCGTGCAGTTCGTTGGTGTTGCTCAGAAGCACCAAACGATAACGCGGTTTCAAGGCCGGCACCAGAGCGCATACCTCATCGTTAGGCGTGAACATATCCGCAATCGCTAAATCGAGTTGGGCATCATCGCACGTTACCCGGCAGCGCTGGCGAACGATGGTGCGGAACTGCGGCAGACTCATGCGGCCGGACTCGAAATCGTCCTCCAGTTGCGAATCGAGATAGAGGTGCAAGAGGGCATCGACCGACAGCGGACTGTATGCGGCCAACTGCTCGGCGGCTTTGCGATGACTGAAAAAACCCAGCACGTTGCCGAAATCGAAAACGATCGTCGTGATACTCATATCTTCCTTGTTACGGATTCGCTCACTCCTCGCAAGACCAATGCGAAAGGCAAGATCGCTGGCCCGACTGCCCTTTTCTTTTTCGTGTACAAGTGTATAATTAAAGAGGAATAAGGTCATGCAAAAGAGGGCATCATGGACAACGCAACCATCGCACGCAAGCTGAACGATTACGCGACTTACCTGGAGGGCGAGGACAGCAACGTCTATCGGGTGCGTGCCTATCGCCGGGCGGCGGCGACGGTGTTGGAGCAGCCGCGCTCGCTGGCCGAGGTGGTCGAGGAAAAAGGCCGGGCCGGCCTGGAAGAATTGCCGGGCATCGGCTCCAGCTTGGCGTACACAATCGAAGGACTGGTCCGCACCGGCGCGTTCCGCACCTTGCGGCCGGATGCCGGCCACGTCGATCCGGAGCGTTTGCTCACCAGTCTACCGGGCGTTGGTCGGCAACTGGCGCACACGCTGCACGAACAACTCGGCATCACGACGCTGGAGGAACTGGAACGCGCCGCCCACGAGGGACGGTTGACTCGAGGCCGGCGTTGGACCGAAGCGGCTGCGCGGCCTGATCGACGCCTTGGCCGGTCGGCTGCGGCGCAGCCGGCTGCCGGAGCCAATTCAGGGCGAGCCGTCCGTTGCCGCTCTCCTCTCCGTTGACGAGGAGTATCGCCGGCAGGCCGAGGGCGATACGCTGACGATGGTGACGCCGCGCCGCTTCAATCCGCAACATGAGCCGTGGCTGCCGCTGTTCATCGCCGACCGCGACGGATGGCGCTTCCGCGCCCTGTTCTCCAACACGGCCTTGGCCCATCGGCTCAGCAAGACGAATGATTGGGTCGTGATCGCTTTCCACGATGGGTTCAATTCCGGTCAGCGAACGGTGGTGACGGAGACGCGCGGCGATCTGCGGGGTTTGCGCGTGGTGCGCGGCCGCGAGCGCGAGTGCCGAGCGCATTATCAGGAGCATACGCGCGTCCCCACCGGACCGGAGAGCGCTGCGTAACAGCCAGCCCGCCGCGCCAGCAAGGGACGTCCTTTCTCACTCCGCCTAGTTCGATTCCCGCATCGGATGGTACAATCGCTACTCGGAAGGCTTCTACGAAAGCATTCGAGTCGAGGTGGCCGTGTCCGAAACCGCGTCCGCGAAAAGTCCTCAGATTCTCCAGGTTGCCGACGCCCAGGCGATCGTGCGGCGACACGTTCATCCTCTGCCGCCGGAGCCGATGGCGTTGACCTCGACCGCCCTCGGTCACGTCCTCGCCGCCGATGTACTCAGCGATCTCGACATGCCGCCTTACGACAAGTCGATGATGGACGGCTATGCCGTGCGCTGTGCCGATCTGCCGGGCGGCAAAGGGACGCTGCAAGTCATTGAGGAAATCACCGCCGGACAGGTGCCGCGCCAGACAGTCGCGGCCGGACAAGCCAGCCGCATTATGACCGGCGCACCGATCCCGCCGGGGTCTGACGCCGTGATCGTCGTTGAGCGGACGCGCTGCGGCGATGACAGCCATGTTGAGATTAACGATCGTCCGCCCTATCCGGGTCAGAACATTCTGCCGCGCGCCGCCGAGATGCGTCGCGGCGATAAAGTGCTGCCAGCTGGAACACTGTTGAGGCCGCAGGAGTTCGGCGTCTTGGCCACGGTTGGCCGTACCACCGTTTCGGTGCATCCGTCGCCGCGCGTCGCCATTTTGTCCACCGGCGATGAGCTGGTCGAGCCGGCCGAGCGGCCGGAGGGCGGACAGATCCGCAACAGCAACGGCGCCATGCTCGTCGCCCTGGTTTGCCGCGCCGGCGGCACGCCGCGCTATCTCGGCATCGCCCGCGATGATGCCGCTTGTCTGCGTCCCATGGTTTGCGATGGACTCAAAGCGCACGTGCTGCTGCTATCGGGCGGCGTCTCGGCCGGCAAGCTCGATCTGGTTCCCGGCGTGCTGCGCGAGGCCGGCGTCTCCGCCCATTTTCACAAGGTCGAGATGAAACCCGGTAAGCCCGTGTTTTTCGGCACCGCCCCGCGTCTGGGTGGCGGCGAGCCGACGTTGGTATTCGGATTGCCCGGCAATCCCGTCAGCGTGCTGGTCTGTTTCGAGTTGTTCGTCCGTCCCGTGCTGCGGCGTCTACGCGGCCACGCCGATGCCGGCCCTCATTTCGTCTGGGCCGTGCTGAGCGAGGATTTCGCCTACCGCACGGATCGACCGACGTATCATCCGGCGCGATTGGAATGGAGTGCGTCGGGGTGGAAAGTGCGTGCGGTGCCGTGGATCGGCTCGGCGGATTTGCGCGCCTTGACGCAGGCGAATGCTCTGGTACTCTTTCCGCCCGGCGATCAACGCTATCGAGCGGGGCAGTCGTTTGAGGTGCTGAGTTTGGATTGAATATCGAGGAGAGTATAGCATGCTCACTTCGGAAATCACGCTGTCGCGCCCGCAACCGTCCGCGCCCCCATCTTCTCCGCCGCGGTCGCCGATGGGCCGGCGTGTGTTCGTGCTGTCGCTGATGACCAGCGGTCTTCTCTGGCTATGTTACTTCCCCGTCGCTTGCGGTTGGTTCATCTGGATCGCGCTGGTGCCGTTGCTCTCGCTGGTGCGCAGTCCCGCTCGGCCCTGGCGGATTTATCTCGGCGCCTGGCTCGGCGGCTTGGCGTTCTACTTGGCGGTGATACAGTGGATGCGTGTCGCCGATCCGCGCATGTATGCCACCTGGATCGGCCTGTCGTTCTATTGCTCGCTGTATTTTCCCCTGGCCGTGTATCTGATTCGCTTTCTCGACCGCCGCACGCGCTTGCCGCTGGTTCTGACGGTGCCAATCGTGTGGACGGCCCTGGAGTTTCTGCGTTCGACGTTCGGCGGCGGCTTCTCGTGGTACATGCTCGCCCATTCGCAGCACACGTTCCTGCCGCTGATTCAGATTGCCGACTTGACCGGAGCGTATGGCGTTAGTTTTCTTATCGCCGCCGTCAACGCCTTGCTGCTGGAAATATGTCTGGCGAACCGGCAGCTTAAGCTGCCGGGTAGAACGCCGGCGAGTGACAACCCGGCAGCTTACGCTGCCGGTTCGCCGGGAGGAGGCCGGGTCGGCCTGCTCGTGCAGAGTCTCGCCATCCTGGCCGCGCTGATCGGCACGGTGGTTTACGGCTTCTGGCGGCTGGGACAAGATCGCTCCACGCCGGGACCGCGCCTCGCACTGCTCCAGGGCAATCTCGATCAACGGCTGCGCAACGCCAGCGCCGTCTCGGCGGAGGCGGCCGAGCGAATGGGCCGGCACTTCCGCGATCTGGCCGATCTCGCCGCCCGCTATCGTGCCGATCTGATCGTCTGGCCGGAAACGAGTTGGCCTTACGAATGGCAGGAGAACGAAGGTGGGGGGCCGACCGCCAACAGCCTGGCGATGGCGAAAGACATGGCCGCACGCTGGCACAGCCATTTGCTGGTAGGCATGAACGCGGCCACTCTCACCGCCGATGGCCGCTCGCATCGCTACAACACCGCCATCTTGATTGATCGCCAGGGCAAAGTCGCCGGACGCTACGATAAAATTCATCGCGTGCCGTTCGGCGAATACGTGCCATTCCGCGATTGGCTGCCGTGGATGAATAAGCTCGCCCCCTACGATTTCGATTACAGCGTTTGGCCGGGGCAGGTACACACGCGCTTTCCCCTCGTCGATTCGGCCACGGATCGACATTTCACGTTCGGCGTCCTCATTTGCTACGAGGACGCCGATGCCGAAGTGGCGCGTCCCTACGGCGGCGGCGACGGCGAAGCGCCGGCGGATTTCCTGCTCAACATCTCCAACGACGGCTGGTTCGACGGCACCAGCGAACATGACGAGCATCTAGCTATCTGTCGCTTCCGCGCCATCGAGTGCCGCCGCGCCGCGGCGCGCAGCGTCAACATGGGCATCTCCGCCGTCATCGACGGTAATGGCCGCGTGCTGGCGCCGCAAGAACTGCCGCGCCCGATCCGCGCATCGATGCCGATTTCCACGTCTGGACCGTGCCGATGCAGCGCGACGGGGCGGCGGAATTGCCCGTATCGCAATGGCACAATTACAAGAAGATCGCCGGCGTTTTGCTGGCCACCGTGCCTATCGATAACCGGGTGAGCTTGTACGCGCGCTGGGGTGATTGGCTGGCGTGGTCGTGCTGGCTCATCCTCGTTGGTTCATTCGTCTTCACCGGGGTGCGCCGGTTCCGGAATAAGCCGGCGATACCGTAGGTCAGGCTTTCGAGCCGCTGGTCCGGCGACGTGCCTGGCAGCGCCGCGAATTATGGTTGCTTCATCGGAGCCGTTATCAGATCCAGTCCATTCGCGCCGAGGTGATGATCGAGCAAATCGATTTGCCCATTTTGCTTGAGGCGCGCGAACAGTTTGCTGCGTTCCTCCTCCCAGATTTGTCGCAAATAGAACGGATTGTCTTTGCGGCCGATTTCATACTGGCGCAGGCGTTTCAGAAAGCGGTCGGCGTCTTGCCGGGCCAACAGTGGTGCGCGTGTGGACGTAAGCGGCCGTCTCTTGTTCGAGCCGATATTTTTCGGCCTCGGCCATGCGCAGATCGCGTGCCACGTCTTGTTCGGCGGTGTTGCGCAGTGTGGTGTTGCGCGTCTGGGCCAGGGCGACGCTGTCGAAGTCCGCCTTCACGTCGTCCGGCGGCGCGATCAGGGCCACGCGCGCATCGAGGATTTGCACGCCCAGACGATATGGCTCGATCCGCCTCTGCGTTTGCTCTTTCAGCACCGGACGCATCTCGTTCTTGCCGTTGAGCAAGCACATCATCGACGGTGCGGCCGGCGACCCATTGCGCCATGACCGACTCGACGGCGCGTGTCAAGAGAGCGTCCACGCGGTCGGCTTGCAAAATGTACTCCGCCTCCTCATTGGGGCGGACCTTGTAGGTGAGGATCGCCTGCACGTTGACGAGGTTGTGATCGCCGGTCAGCAGTTGGCCGGCCGGCATCGCTTCGCCGGAGGAATCGTCTTCCTGATAGCCGATCGACGACGCTCTGCACGCGATCGACGGCGACGCGATCGACGCGATCCATGCCCCAGGGCAATTGGATCGACAGTCCCGGCTCCAGTCGATTCGGCAGCAGCCGGCCGAAGCGGCGCACCACGCCGCGTTCGCCCGGACGAATCTGCACCACGCCCGTCAAAAGGTAGGCGCGATAACAAGCAGCGCCAGCAGGATGCGTGGATAACGCATGTCACGGCCTCCCCTGCTTGATCGCCGGCGCGTTCGACTTGTCCGTCTTGCCCGATCCGTCCATCACGCGGACAGGAATCGTCGGCGTCATTGTGCCGGGTTTGGGCGGATTGAAGAGGAGGTCAAACAATTCGCGGTGCGTTGAGAGCAACAGCGTACTCTTGTTGTCGCCGAGGATGCGCTGATATTCCTCCAGCTTCTTGAGGAACGTGAAAAATTGCGGGATCTTTCTTGTGGGCTTCATTGAGAATGCTCTCGGCCTCGACATCGGCGGCGCTTTTCAATCTCCGCGACTTCGCTTCCGCCTCCGCTTTGAGGATCTCGACTCGCTTCCTGCCCTCGCTTTCGATGTTTTGCTTGAGTTGTTCGCCTTCGCTTTCGTACTCGGCCTTTTTTTTGCTCCGTTCGCTGCGGATGCGCTCGAAGATGGCCTCGCGCACCGCCGGCGGATGATTGGAGCGGCGCAGCCGAATGTCCACCACTTCGATGCCGTACTCGGACTTTCGGCCGCTTCTTCCAGCGAGTGAACTGCTTGCCGCCGCCCTGGAGCAGCCGTTGACGGAGCTTCGCTCGCGGGCGGCGTCCACTTTTGACGGCATCGGTGTTGATGAGATCGTCGAGTTCCATCTGGCCGATGGCGGCGCCCAGTTCGCTGGTGATGCGCTGACCGAGGATGGCCTGCGCTCCGGCCGGGGTGCCGACGCTGCGGATGAAGCTGATCCACGCCCTGGGCGTCGGCGATGCGCCAGCAGACGTAGGCGTCGAGGGTCAACGTGCGGTCGATGGTGTTGCGTTTAGGATCGCGCGTCAGCAATTCCGCACCGGGAAGGTCGAAATACTGCAAACGGCGATCGAGACGCTGCACCGATTGAATCGGCCACGGCCATTTGAAGTGCAGGCCGGCCTGCGCGTCGATGCTGCCGTCGAAGGTCTCCAGGTGACGGCCGAATTGCGTCAGATAGACGTACTCGGTGCGGTCCACGGTGAAAACACACAGCGGAGCGACGACGGACTATCATTATCAGAGCGAGAATTAGCAAGAATTTCCAGTGCATAAAAGTATCTCGTTTGTTTCGTAGGTCAGGCTTTCCAGCCTGACGCGCGGCAAACGTCAGGCTGGAAAGCCTGACCTACGGTTCGCCGCGGGGTTCTGGTGGTTGCGATCGCGGAGCGGGCATCATGCCGGGCATGGGGAAGCCGAACGGCGGCAGCGGCACCAGCCAGAGATTGCGCCGTCCGGGCACCTTGTCGGCGTCGATGATGATCTTCTCGCGGTTAGCCAGGGCGGCGGACAGCGACTCCCAATAGGTGCGGAAATCCATCAACGCCTGTTGCAGCGTCAATGCTTCCTCGCGGCGGCGCAGATACTCCTCGCCCACCTCGGCGGCAGGCCGGCCCTTGCTCATCTCGTTCCAGGCGGCGCGCGAACAGACGCCATTCCTCCGCCAGAGCCAGCCGATGCCGCAGCCGATAACGCCCCTCGAATGCCGTGCGATTGGCCTGCGCGAAGAGGATCTTCTTTTGCGATTCCGCCTCGGCCTCGCGCACCTGTTTCAGTCCTTCGGCCTGCTGCCGCCGCTCGTCGCGCAGCACTTTCTCCTCGCCCCGATTGATGAGCAGATCGCGTTTCTCCATGGCGCGCGTGACATCGTGATAAGCGGCCACCACGTCGTGCGGCGGATGCAGGTCGTGCAGATCGAGTCCCTCCAGCCGAATGCCCATGCCTTTGTCGCCGTAATCGCCGCAGCGCTGGCGCAGCCGTTCGAGAGCTTGCTCCTGAAAGCGGCCGCGATCGCTGGTCAGCAATTCGGCGAACGTCCTGGCCGGCGACCGTCTCGCGCAGCACCGATTCGGCGGCGCCGCGCAAAAGAGCGTCGGGATCGGCGGCCTCGAAAAGATAAGCGTGCGGATCGGCGATGGTGTAGCGGAGGGTGCCTTGCAATTCGAGAAGATTGTTGTCGCCGGTAATCATGACGGCTTCTTCCGGCATGCGGACGAATGCCATCGTGGGCGTGCGGGCTCGACCACGAGCGCCGGTCCTGCGGGGAGCCTTGCCGCCCGCGATAGTATCCGTGCGGAAGCCGATTTCGACTGTGTGAACGCGGCGAGGCTGCACGCGCGTCACGCACATCGATGGGCCACGGCCAGCACCAGTGCAAACCGGGATCGAGATTCTTCGGCAGCGGGCGACCGAAGCGGCGCACCACGCCGACTTCATCGGCAGCGATGGCATTGAAACCGCTCAACGCCCAGCCGCCCAGCAGCAGCAACGACAGCACGGCCAGCACCGGCTTCCACTGATGCGAGAGCCAGTGCAACGCCTCATCGAGATCGAGGCGATGTTCGAGCCAATCGTTGGCGCAGCGCAGACCGCCGGAGAAACGCTGCAAGGAAGGGCTGACAGCGGTGCGCTCGAACCACAGCAACCGCATGGCGTTGAGCAACACGGCCAGCGAGCCGAGTTGATGATAGACGACGGCGGCGACCGGCGATTGCTCGTACCACGACGGCGGCGCCAACAACGGCCACAGCCAAGCCGTGACGATGATGCCGACGGCGTTGACGCCGAAAGCGAAAATCACGATGTTCTGATGGATGATGCGAACCGTCTCGCGCGACAGGCGCAGTAGCAGCGGCAGATGGCGCAGTGGATCGCTCATGAAGACGACATCGCCGGCCTCGGCGGCGATGTCGGCGCCGCTGCCGCCGATGGCCAGGCCGACATCGGCGCGAGCCAGAGCGGGCGCGTCGTTGATGCCGTCGCCGACCATGGCGACGCGCTTGCCGGCTTGCTGCCAAGCGGCGAGAAACTCCGCCTTTTGCGTCGGCAACAGTTCCGCATGCACCTCCGTCAACGCCAGTGATTCGGCCACGCCCTGAGCCGCCGCCTTGCGGTCGCCCGTCAGTAAAGCGATATCCACGATCCCCAATGATCGCAACTCCGCGAGAACGCTCGCGGACTCCGAACGGAGCCGATCCCTCGCGGCCAGCGCTCCCAGCACGCGGCCTTGTCGGGCCACAAACAGCACGGTGTTTCCCGCGGCGTCGAGGCGTTCGAGGGCCGCCCGCGCTTCGGGCGGCAGCGATAAACCATGCTCTTCCAGCAGCCGTTCATTCCCGACAATAAGCGTCTGTAAATCCGCCGATTGCGCGGTGATGCCGATGCCTGGATAGGCGCGAAATTCCGCGATCGGTTCGGGGTTGAGTTGGCGGCGGGCCGCCTCCTGCACGATGAGACGAGCCAGCAGATGCTCGCTGTGCTGCTCCGCCGTCGCCGCCGTGCGCAGCAGTTCCTCCGTAGACACGCCGTCGAGAGGAACAATTTCCGCTCAATTCCAGCCGTCCTTCGGTGAGCGTGCCGGTCTTGTCGAAGGCGAAGGCGGTGACGGCGGCCAAGCGTTCGAGAGCCGAGCCGCCCTTGATGAGGATGCCGGTGCCGGCGAGCCGGCCCAGCGCCGCGATAATCGCCGCCGGCGTCGCCAGGATCAGAGCGCACGGACAGGCGACGACCAGCACCGACAGCGCCGGCAGCGTGACGAGTTGTTTGAAGCTCAAATTCGTCTCCGGCGGACGCATCCAGCCGGTGCCGTAGCCAATCAGACAAACGAGAAACGTCAGCGCCGACAGAACCAGAACAGCGGGCAGGAAATAGCGGGCCAGGCGGTCGGCGGTGCGTTCCAGCGGCGCTTTGTCCTTGAGAGCGCGAGCGGTCATTTCGATGACGCGGCCAACCACGGTATGCTCGGCGACGCGCTTGGCCTCGATGGTCAACGCGCCGAACTGATTGAGCGAGCCGGCCAGCACTTCGTCGCCCGGTCCCTTGTCCGCCGGCAAACTCTCACCGGTCAGGGCGCTGACATCGACCGCTGAGCGGCCTTCCAGCACGATGCCATCGGCCGGCACGCGCCCGCCCGGCTTGACGATGACGTGATCGCCGACTTGCAATTCGCTGGCTAAGACACGCTCTTCTTGTCCGTCGCGCAGCCGCCAACAGCGCCGCGGACAGATTTCGACAATCCGCCGGATGGCCCGTTGCGTGCGCTCGAAGGTGATGCTTTCCAGGCATTCGCCGAGCATGCCGATAAAGACGATCTCGGCGGCGACGAGCGGCTCCTGCACGAGAATGGCGGCGATGCAGGCGATGGCCACGGCCAGATCGGCGCCGATGCGTCCCTCAAAAAGAGAGTTAAGCGAGCCGTATAGCGTCCGCGCGCCGCCGAGAATCGCGGCCAATAGGGCGATGCGATAACCATACGGCTCGTTGGACCAAGTCGGCAGAGACGAACCCCAGGTAGCGATCCAGCGCGCCGCGATTGGCCAAACATCGGCGCCGATCAGCACGCCGAGCAGGCCGGTCAGCAGATACAGGCCCAGACGGCTTTCCTGCCCGAAGGCGTGATCGGCGTGGGAGATCTCGCGGTGCATTGGCGCGGCTCCGGCGTGCGGGCGTCGAGGTAGGGTAATCCGATTTGTTCAGGCTACGGTGAGCGGAGAGCGCCGTCAAGCCAATGCGGAATGAAAGACAAGGCGGTCTTTTCATTTTGCATTCTGCATTCCGCATTCTGCATTGGCCTTGTCGGCCAGTACGCGGCAAGCGCGATAGTCGCCGGCATCGCAGAGACGCTCGCCGTACCACGCCGTCTCGAACAGATTGGTCAATCGTTGGAAGGGTTCGTGCAGTTCCGGCGGCGCTTGCTCCGACAGGCGGACTTGCCGCACGTACTCGCCGTTGGTGCGCGTCGGCTCGAAGCGAATGAAGTGCCGACGATGCAGCAGCGCCAGCACGGCGAGATACAACACGCGCACCGCCTCGCGGAAACGTCCCTCACCGGCCAGCGTGTCGGCCTGACGCCATAATGCCGCCGGCGATTCTTCCAGCACTTGCCGGGCATCGCTGTCCGGCGAAGGATTATCGGCGCCGCTGACGGTCGGCGGTTTCGGCGTGCGCGGCGCACGCGGCGAGTTTAGATAGAGGAGGACGCCCACCACGACCACGGCCAACGCCAATCCTCCCAGCAGTAACCAGCCGAGAAACGGTAGACCGCCGCCGCTCGCGGCTGTCACGGATACGGACACACCTCTGCCTCGATGCGCCGAGGGCCGTCCGCCTCCGGTTCCTCTCGGCGAACTTCCTCACGGCGGACTTCCCTCCGCTCTTCCTCGACCGGCCGTCGAGGTTGGCCGCGCTCGATCTTTCGTCCTTCGCTGCCGCGCAGCAGCGATTTGATGTCCTCCGGCGATCGCGCTTCCTTCGTCCGCTGGATCGTGACGCGAAACCGTCAACGAATCCTCCAACAGCGACAAACGGCGATGTAGGTCATCGAGGATGTGCAGAGCATCATCCTTTTTACGATCTGCAAAGTCGGCAATAGCGCGCTCGAACCAGCGAAAACGTCGGGCATCGCCTCCGTTCGCTCGAAGCAGCTTCGCCTGCAAGCCGCGCAATCGACCCAGCCAGCGCTGTCCGCCCGGATACGGCTCCGCTTTCTGGATCTCGGTGCGGATCGTCTCGATCTCTTGGCGAACCGAGCGCACCGCCTCCCACTGCGCTTCCTCTCCTCGCGCCGCCCTTCCCGCCAAAAAACTAACCGCCAAGACGCCAAGGACGCCAAGAAAAAGACTCAGAAAGGAAGGATCGCTCTCCGATTTTGCTCTTCTCTCTGTCTTTTTCTTGGCGTCCTTGGCGTCTTGGCGGTTCGTTTCGTCTGCTCTGATCCGTGCGAAATTGCCGAAAGCGCGTTGCACACGGTATTGCAGATCGAGTCCCTCTTGGCGCGTGCGGATGTCGGCGTGCAGCAGAAAATTGCCGCTCTCGAAAAACGGCGTCAGCAGCAACCAACTCAACAGAAACAGGGCCGTCGTGTAAACCGGGTTCTCCAGGAAAGCCAATTCCATATCGAGCAAGGATGTATCGAAGCCGCCCAGATTGTCGGCGGTCCAGAGAACGACCTTGGCGAGTACGTGCAGCTGGACGGCGAGGAGGAGCCAAAGAGGGAGACGGCTGAGGACGAGGACGGCGGCTTTGCCGGCAGCGGCGGCGACATCGCGGCGAAGTTCGCGCAACAGCGTTCCCGAACGTCCCGCGCCCGCGCTCAGCAAAACATGCAGAGATGTGCTTGCGCCCCAGAGCGGCAAGCTGAGCAGAAAAGTCAGCAGCGTGCCGAACAGAAAGCCGAGAAAACGCAGGATCGGCGATGCGTCGGGGAGGAAACTGCCGATCAGCAGGAGAGGACCGGGCAGCGTGAGACACAGTAGCCCGCCTCGCGCGGCGGCGTGTTCCAAACCGTGTCGCAGGTCCGCGATCAAGCAGTCTCGAACATCGGCCGGCTGGTTCGCCGTGCGTCGGCGGAACAGTTCCTGACAGGCGCCGGAGGCCAGACCCGTCAGCGGCAGAAACAGAGCGGCGAGAGCCGGCGGCAAGCACTGGGCGATGCCGGAAGGCGCCGGCTGGGCCAGCAGTAACAGCACGAGGATAAAAGCAGGGATCAAAAACAACGTGTTGAACAACAGCAGCAGCGGAGCATCGGCGAGGGCGAGCCGCCAAGCATCGTCGAGGATCTCTCCCAAGGTGCGCGGTCGAATGTCCACGTCAATTTTCCCTTGCTTGCCCTCTCCCCCACCCGGCAGCTTACGCTGCCGGTTCGCCTGCCTCTTGGCGAACCGGCAGCGTAAGCTGCCGGGTGGAGATGGTCACGGCGCCATTTTTCCACTCATGGCCCAACACAGACCGAACAACACAAACCACGCCGCGGCCAATAGCATCGCCGCCAGAATCATCCCCAGTTGACCGCCTCGGCGCGTCTCTTCGGCTCGGCCGCCCAGCACCTTGAGGCAGGCATGGCAATGGTTGACGCCGTTGACCCGCGTGCAGCAGGCGGCGCAGATGGCCACGCGGCAGCGCATGCAGATGCCGATCCCCGGACGGTCGCTATGAAAATGACACGTTCGCATGGAACATTTAACGATGGAGGATGCGGAAGCTATCCAGCGCGCTCTGCAACTCGTCGCGGATTTCGTCGAAGCGACGCCGAGGCGCGTAGGCGCGGACAACATAAACGCTGCCCTTGCCGCGTCGATACAAGCGGATGAGAAAGCGCCACGGTTTGCCCGCGCAGCGCACTTCGATTTCCAAATGACGGCCCTCCATGCCGTCCTTGGCGTCCAGCCGCTGGTCGCTCAGACGCCGCAGACGCGGATCGGCGCGGAAGTCCTCGTCATCGTCGAACGGATTGCGCGGATGATGTTGCTTCTCGAACTCCGCCAGCACTTCAGCGGTACACGAATCCAACGTCTGAAAAGGACCGGCCGGCACCACCTGCACGTCGATGAAGGCATGGCGGGGAATTTGCATCAAAAGGAGATCGAGATTATCCTGAAAATCGCCGACAGCCGAGTCGTCGCTCTGATTGTCTTGCACCTGTCCCCATTTCTCGCTCGGTCGAGCGATGGCGAACCGCTTGATGCCCTGCACGATTTCCAGCGGGCCGCTCGTATCGATCTTCTGGCTCAGGGTGCGTTCGCGCAGCCACGTCTCCAGACCGAATACGTCCGCGGCGCTCAAGGCCACGACGGTCAGCACGGTGAAGAGAACGCCCAGACAGATACCGAACACGGCGAAGCCGGCGCCGGTGACGCGCTCGCGATGGCGCGCGATGCTCACCAGAGCAATGAGGCCGAGGACGATGGCGACGAGAGTACCGAGGACCGTAAAGGCGCCGACGAGAGCGAGCAGGACACTGGCCAGCGCCCAAGCGCTGGTGACGCGCGGCGGCCGTTCGACGGCTGGCGCCTTAAGCGGCTGCTGGCACTCCGGGCAGAGAACCTCCTGTCCGGCCAGCGAATCGTCCACCTCAAAGCGGGTGCCACAGGCGCAAGTGAGCATGATCGGTCGAATCCTACGAGCAGAGGGACCGGGCACGACATCCGTTATTGTAGCCGCCGATCAGGCCGCCGCAACTACTTACGGCTTGGCGCGAAGCCGCCGACGGCATAAGAAAGTCCTTCGGTTAGCGACGCTTCGTCGAAGCGTCGCTTGGCTCAGGGCGAACCGGCAGCGTTAGCTGCCGGGTTTGGACCACCCGGCAGCTAACGCTGCCGGTTCGCCGTGACTACGAGCGTTGCCAACCGGACATCAAGGAACCTCCCATGACGGCTCCGACCTACGAAAAATTGTCCCCTCCTCGCCAGGGCACACGCATCACCGTGGACGGCAACGGCCGTTGGAATATCCCCAACGATCCAATCGTCTGCCTGCTGCGCGGCGACGGCATCGGCCGCGATGTCGGCGACGCCCCCGGCATCACCACCTGCGCCGTTCGCGTCCTCGACGCCGCCATCGAGAAAGCCTACGGAGGCAAGCGACGCCTCCACTGGTTCGACGTGCATGCCGGCGACGTGGCCCGTGAAATGTATTATCCGCAGGTCAAGGACGAAGAAGTCAATTCGCTCAGCGAGGAACGGCAGCGTCAGCTTTATCTGCCCGACGATACGCTCAAGGCGTTCGAGTATTACAGCATCGGCTTGAAAGGTCCGCTGACGACGCCGATCGGCGGCGGCTTCCGCAGCATCAACGTCTACCTGCGCATGCGTTTCGATCTCTATGCTTGCGTGCGGCCGGTGCGCTATTTCAAAGGCGTCGAAGCGCCGAACAAACGCGCCAACAAAGTGAACATGGTCATTTTCCGCGAGAACACCGAAGACGTGTATTGCGGCATCGAGTTCAAGAGCAACAGCGACAAGGCCAAGCGAATCATCGATCTGCTCAAGGAAATGGGCTACACCAACGTGCTGCCCAGCGCCGGCATCGGCATCAAGCCGATCAGCCCCGAAGGCAGCAAACGCCTCATCCGTATGGCCATCCGCTTCGCCCTCGACAAGAAGCTGCCCAGCGTGACGCTGATGCACAAGGGCAACATCATGAAGTTCACCGAAGGCGCCTTCAAGGATTGGGGCTACGAATTGGCCCGTCAAGAGTTTCCCCGCGAGACGATTAGCGAGGATGAGGTTTCCAAGGGCGGCGATGCGAAAGGCAAGGTCATCGTCAAGGATCGCATCGCCGACAGCATGTTTCAGCAGATTCAACTGCGGCCGGACGAGTACAGCGTCATCGCCACGCCGAATCTCAATGGCGATTATTTATCCGACGCGGCGGCGGCGATGGTCGGCGGCATCGGCTTGGCGGCCGGCGCCAACATCGGCGATCGGGCGGCCATGTTCGAGGCGACGCACGGCACGGCGCCGAAGTACACCGGCAAGAACATGGCCAACCCCGGCGCCGTGTTGTTGTCGGGCGTGCTGTTGCTGGAACATCTCGGCTGGGATGAGGCGGCGCGGCTGGTGAACCATGCAGTCGAAGCGACGTTCGCCGAGAGCGAGGAAATCGCTCAGAAGGGGCCGGGCGGCAAACTGTTCGTGACCTACGACATCGCTCGGCAGTTTCCCGGTTACGGCGAGAAAGCCGGCGTTGCCAGCTCGACATTCAGCGAGCGCATCATTCATCATCTGCGCGGCGCTAAGTAATCGAACGCCGATTCCTCATAGGCTCGGCGCAAGGCCGTGTGCATCACGGCACGGTCGGAAAGGAGATCGGCAATCGATCGTTCCCTTGGTTCGTTCACGAGAATCCTCGTTTCAGTTCTCACGCCAGCCCGACGCCAAGAGCGCCGCCATCCGCTCGACATTGCGAATCGTCTGCCCGTTCATCCACTCCTCGGCCTGCCGCACCAACTCCTGTCCTCGTGCATCTCCCAACATCTGCCCCAATCGGCGACGCGCGACCGCCGCATGTAGGTGCATGTCCGTCGCCGTACACGCGGTTATCGCCGTTTCGAGGATCGCGCCGGATCGTTTCGGGTCGCCGCGGTGGAAAGCGATGGCGGCTTCCACTCAGCTGCGCCAGCGCCTCGGCCCACAGCGATTTCTCGCGCCGCAGTGAGCGTGCCTCGCGCTGGGCGAGACGCAGCCACGTCGCCCTATCCTTGCCGCGCGCCTGCGCCAAGGCAGAGCGCGCCCGCAGATCCAGCATGAGGATGCGCACCTGCTGAACGTGCAGCAGATGCGAACGCTTCAGGATCGGCCAAGCGTCCGCCAGACGACGCCAAGCACTTTCGGCGTCGCCCTCATACAGATCGATTTGCGTCTCATCGAACAAGCGGTTCATGTGCTGAACGTGGAAGCCCTGATGCGACCAGCGCTCCATCACCTGCGCCAACTCGGCGCGCCCGCGTTGCGGATCGTCGGCGGCCAGACGGACGAACGTGCGGACGACCAAGCTCAGGTTCGTTTCCTCATAGAGATCGTCGCGTTCGCGGGCTTCCTTGAGCAGACGCGGCAGGCGACGGTTGATTTCGACGACCTCGCCCATGAACATGAGCGGCCACAAAGCGAAACGGTGAGCGGTACCCAACTCCCACAAAACGCCCGTGCAAGAATCGCGGAAGATATGCTCGGTCTCATCGCACAAGCGCTGTCCGTCGCGCCAGTCGCCGGCCAGAGCGGCGGCGAGGCCGTGAGCCAGGGAGGCCATTGCCTGAGCATAGGGCTGATTCACCTGTCGAGCTAATTCCGCGACGGTATCCAGATAGCGTTGCGTGCGGCGGCGGCCGCGGCTGCCTTGCACCGAAACATGGGCGGCCTCCATCGCCAACGCCGTCACTAAACGGTCCCTTTCACCGATGTTGAGGGCCAGCAAAAGACCGCGCGTCTGGAAGTAGGCGCCTTGCAGTGTATCGACCATGCTCAGGCCGATGGCGGCCGACTGGCAGATGTCCAGCCGCGTCAATTCGGCGGGGTCGATCTGATCCACGGCACGCGGACGAAAGCGCAGGCCGCGCAGCATCAGACGTAGACGCTGAAAGACCAGCGCCCTGAAAGCGCGGCGCGGCGAGGGCAGCAGTTTCAGGCCGACGGCGGCGAGAACGGTGCGCAGCGCGGCGAGTCCATCGTCGATGTGGCCGCTGCGGAGAAATTGCAGCGCGGCGCGGCGCTGCAATTCGAGCGTTTCAGCGGGGCCGGCGCCGTCCGTGGCAGACAGGTAGGCGCGGGCGGACTCGGCGCCGCGGCCGGCGTTGGCCAGCGCGTCGCCGAGTTGCGTCCGCAAACGACGCGCTTCTCCGTCAGGCTGGAAAGCCTGACCTACATCGCCGTGCGGCGCTTGCAGTTCCAGGGCCAGCCGGTATAACTTGGCAGCGCGATCGAAGGCCAGCGTCTCCGCCGCCCGCGCCGCCGCCAAAGCGTAATAATGACCCGCTCGC
Source organism: uncultured Planctomycetota bacterium (assembly GCA_963835245.1). Taxonomy (GTDB): domain Bacteria; phylum Planctomycetota; class Planctomycetia; order Gemmatales; family Gemmataceae; genus JAJPHU01. The sequence goes on along the minus strand of CAWIEZ010000003.1, from coordinate 689,535 downwards.
GCCGCTTCACCCGCGCCGAGCAAATGAACGGCGAACACTTCGGGATCGATCTTGGGCCGAGGACTCCAGCACCGAAACCAGCCGTTGATGATGGTGCTGCAAGGTCGGCGGATCGAGATGCAGCAGCACGGTTTCGCGGATGCGATCGTGATAGGTCTCGATCTCGCCGCGTTCGCCCGGCCCGCTGCCGCGGAGGAGACGGCCAGCACGCAAACAGGCGAGCGCGCTCGGCTCGTCGTCGATGCCGGCGGCTCGGCAGGCGTCGGCTTGCGACAAGGGCCGGCCGGCCACGGCGACAATCTCCAATAAGCGCCGCGCTGCTTCCGGCAGAGACACGATGCGCGACCACAGCACTTCGCTCAGCGAGATGTCGCCGGCCGAATCGACGGAGCGGTCTGCGCCGGGTGCGCCGCCCTGAACGTATTGCACTAACTCGTAGACGAAGAACGGATAACCGCCCGACTGTCGCGCGATGGACTCCGCCCGCGCCGCCGACGTTTCGTCGTGGGGATCGAGCAGAGCGAGAGCCAACTCGCGGCGCTCCTCCGGCGTCAACGGCTCCACCGGCAACTCGCGGTGCTCCAGGCCGCCCAGTTCCTGAATCTTCCGCAGCGCCCGCAGACACGGACTGCTGCTCGTCTCCTCGCTGCGATAACACAGCAACAACAGTAAAACCGGCGGATCGGGCGGACGCAGCAAATCGGTCAGCAGAGCGGCGCTGTCCTCATCGCCCCATTGCAAATCGTCGATGACGAGCAGCAGCGGACGGCGATCACCCAGCCGCGCCAGCAGTTCGCGCAGGGCCTGCCAGGGCGCGGCGCCGCACTTCCTGCGGATCGGACAATTCCAAGAAGCGTCGCGGAGCGCCGGCGACATCGAGACGCCGCAAGACCGGAAAAACACGAGCCAAGGCGGCCAAATCGCGCGGCCATAACGCTTGCGCCTCCGCCTCCGGCAGACGCTCCAGGTAACGGCTCAAGGCATCGACCAGGCTATCCAGCGCCTTGTAGGGCACCGATTCCTGCTCGTAGCAGCGGCCCATGAGGATCACCGTCTCGGCGTCGTCGCGGAGATCGTCGAGAAAGCGCCGCACCAAGGCGCTCTTGCCCGCGCCGGATCGGCCCTGCACTTCGACCAGCACCGGCCGACCGCGCCGTGTCTGCTGCAAGGCGTCCGTCAAAAGCTGCAAATGACGTTGTCGGCCGATCAGCGGCACTTCCAAACGCGGCGCGCTGGGTGGCCGACTCGCTCCGCGAGTCGGAACACACTCGCTCCGCGAGTGTTCTACAACAGAGAGACGGCGCAGCACTTCGCCTCCCGGTGGACGCGCCTGCGGATCGCGCTGCAATAGCTCCATGCACAAAGCCGAGAGATCCTCCGCCGTTTCCGGCACCACGGCTGACGGTGGCGACGGATCGTGACATTGTTTGTTGTGGAGGATGTCGTAAGCCTCGCCGTCGAAAGGTAGGATGCCGGTCAGCGCCTCGTAGAGCATGACGCCGACGGAATACCAATCGCTGGCCGGCGAGACCGGCTGCCGCGCCGCCTGCTCCGGCGCCATGTAGGCGACGGTGCCGAGCAGATGGACGCTGCAATGCCGTTGATCGCGGTCCATCTCCGCCGCCAAACCGAAATCGAGCAGCACGACGCGCCCCTTGGGCGTGACGAGGACGTTGCCCGGTTTGATGTCGCGATGCAGTTTGCCGGACTCGTGCAAAAAATGAACGCCATTCGCCAATTGCCTCAATGCTTCGCGCAGGCGGGCCAGTTGATCGGCTCTCAACGGCGTTGCTCGGCCTCCTCGCGGCCGGCGTGGCGGAGCATCGCCCATCTCCGTCGGCAACTCCGAGAGCGGTTCGGTCCCGCCGTGGACGTGGCGGAGGAACGAAACGCCCTCGATCAGTTCCATCGTGAAAAACCAATGCGAACCATCGCCGGTCAGTTCGTGCAAGGCGACGAGATTGGCATGGTTCAGCCCCGCCAAGCTGCGAAATTCCTGCTTGAAACGCAGAAGAGATCGGGCATCCACTCCCTGCATGGTTTTGAGGGCGACCGTCCGTTGGCGTTTGCGATCGAACGCTTGGTAGACGACGCCCATGCCGCCGCGGCCCAGTTCACGCACGATGTCGTAACCAGGCAGAAAGGGCGGGTCTAGGGCATTGGGTATTGGCGGCGCGCCGCCGGTCGGCAGCGTCGGCGGCGATCCCGCCGATCCTGAATTGGTGCCGGAAGGCGCGCTCTTCTCCTCAGGTTGCGACCGCATTGGTATGTCGGCGGGTGTCGTCATGGTCGCCCATCCGTTTCACTTCCGAGAGATGCAATTCTACCCGGTTCCCTTGTAGACAGCATCCCTTATCTACCTTCGCCGTGAGCCGTCCGCGCACCCAACCCGGCAGCTAACGCTGCCGGTTCGCCTACCGGCAGCTAATTGGCGAACCGGCAGCGTTAGCTGCCGGGTGGATGCGTTCGCGCCATGCCGGACACACGGCAGGACAGGCAAATCGTGGACATCCCTTTGCCGCGCAAGGATCGCTGCAATGAGCGTTCCCCTTAATTAGAGGCCGTCTTCGGCCCTCCCGAAGCGGATTTTTTTGTCATCCTCCGTAGCTTGCCCGATCCAATCGGGTATCCTGAAAGAGAGGCGCAATCTCGTCTGCGCCGCGACCGCATCATGTAGAGAGGAGCTTTGCCATGGCGCGCGATCCTGCACCCGTTGCCTCATCCATCTCCAGCGCCCTGCGAACTTTCCGCCGACCGTGGCCGATCATGCTGGCCGGATTGATCTGCACGGTGATCGGCCTGGCGTTGTCGCAGACGCCGTTGGTGGCGGTTCGCTTGTTGTTTTTGGGAGCCGGCGTTCTGTTGGCCGGCATCGCCGTCGCGCGCCGCTTGCAAACGGCGAGTTGGGAACTGGAGGATCGAGCGGAGTCGGCCGGTCTCCTGTTCATGTCCGCCTTCGTGGCCTTGCTCGCCTACCTCAGCATGGATGCGAGTTGGGATTCCGGTCTCCTCTTCCTGGGGGCGCTCATCGCCTTGGCGCTGTTGGGATCGTTTCTCGTCTTGCTGCCGCGAACGGGCCGGCGCATCGCCGCCCTCGTGCTGGTAGCGCTGCACTTCGGCGGCATTCTCACGGCGGTCACTTCCGTGGCGCCGCGCAATGACCGCGCCGCCCTGGATATCCATGCAACTGTGGACGCACGTTTATCGCCATTATCTGATGTTTTCCTATTTGACCAATGCCTATCACTTCTATTCGCCCGATCCGGGACCACCGACGTTGTTGTGGTTCCACGTCGAGTACGCCGACGGCACCACCCGCTGGATCAAGATCCCCAATCGCCACAAAAGTCCGGTCCTGCTGCACCATCAGCGCATGCTGGCCACTGCCGAGAACGCCTATAATCCCATCCCCGGCCCGCCGTTGTTTAAGGCGCAGATTCCGCCGTGGGAGGAGAAATACAAGCGCAAATACGAACTCCTCCCCGGCGTCCCGCACGATGCTTGGGAGGACATCCGCATTCGCCGCGAAAAAGGTATCAGCCTACCCTTCGTGGATCCCAACGACAATCGGCCGGCCCCTCTCCGCATGGTCGAGGATGAAGGCATACAGTATTCCGAGCCGCAGGAGACGGCGCGGCGGCTGATCGCCTCTTACGCTCGGCACATCGCCCATACGTCGCCGGACCCCGAAAACCCCAACAACGCCGTCCAGGCCGTGCGCGTCTACCGGCTCACTCACATGCTTATCTCGCCGGCCGAGTTGAACGCCGGCAAAGATCCGCTCGATCCAACAACCCTCATGCCGTTCTACATGGGAAAATACGATCCCGATGGCCGGCTGCTCGATCCGAAAGACCCGTTCTTGTTCTGGTACGTGCCGATCATCCGAGTTGCTAAGCGCTATCCCGAACCGGGCACGCAGTTCCTGAGCCACCAGCCGCCGCCTCCGGACGAGCCGATGAAAATCATCAATTTCGTGGAGATCCATGCTGCCCAGAGCGATAAGCTTCGGAAGACCACCACGGAGAAATGACGCGATTTCCGAACTACTAGCCCGGAGCGCCAGCGACGGGTTACCCAAACCCATCGCTGGCGCTCCGGGCTGGTTTTGAAATAGGAATGGCACCATGAGATCAACGACTGCTCACGACGCCCATGAGTCGGCCGGCTCGAAAACCAGCGACGAACATCCGATGCGGTTCGCCGTGCGGGCCGTCGATAATTTTTTCTTCCGTCCGGCCGACCCGGCGTCGTTGGGACTGATGCGCATTACTGCCGGCATCGTCGTCCTTTACGTCCACCTCGTCTACTGCATTGGACTGACGGACTACTTCGGTCCTTATGCCTGGGTGGTGAACAAGGGCTGGACCGACAAGCCGGGCGAGAGCGGCTTCACCGATTTCGTGCGACACGGCAACCCCATTCAAGCGCCCGGTTCCGGCTGGAAGGAGGGATGGGGGGAGTCCGATGGCGAAATCATTCGCGGCAATCCGATATGGTCCATCTACTACCACGTCGAAGATCCGCGTTGGCTATGGGTGATTCACAGCGGCATTCTCCTCGTCATGTTATTGTTCACGCTCGGTCTGTGGACGCGCGTCACCAGCGTATTGACGTGGATCGGTTCGCTGATGTACATACAGCGCCTCAACTTCAGCATGCTGTTCGGTTTGGACACGATGACGAACCTGGCGCTGTTTTACTTGATGATCGCGCCGTGCGGGGCGGCGTTGTCGCTGGATCGCTGGTTGCAGGTGCGCCGCGAGCGCCGAAGTTTGGGAGCGAAGTACGTGCCGCGTCCGCCGCAGCCGTTGGTGTCGGCCAACTTCGCGCTGCGGCTGATCCAGATCAATTACTGCCTCATCTACGGCGCCGCCGGCACCTCGAAGTTGCTGGGAACCTCGTGGTGGAACGCCACCGCGCCCAGCCGTTTCCTGCTCAATTACTCGTTCGCTCCCTTCGACTCCTGGGGCTACAGCGACCTGTTGAAATATCTGGCGGCGCATCGCTGGCTGTGGGAGTTGAACGGCACTTTCGGCGTCGTTTGCACGCTCATCCTGGAGTTGGGTTTTCCCTTCTTGGTGTGGAACCGTTATTCGCGTTGGGTGATGGTGTCCGGCTCGATTTTGTTCCACACCATGATCGCGCTGCTGATGGGCCTGGTGACGTTCAGTTTGATGATGTTGGCTCTGGTGTTGGCGTTCGTGCCGCCGGAAGCGGTGCGGCAGACATTGCAATCGCTGGGCGAGCAACTACGTCCCTGGTTGTTGCGGCGCGGCGAACCGGCAGCGTAAGCTGCCGGGTTGGGGCGACCACCCGGCAACTCGCCCCAACCCGGCAGCTAACGCTGCCGGTTCGCCTGTCGTTACCAATTCTACCTTCTTTGCCTCAAGCATGCCGCCGCGCGCGTCGATAAAGAGAGAATGGAATCGCATTGCGGCGGCGGGGCCAATTGGCTATGAGACGGCGGACTGACGACATGGAAATCCGATGATCCGATTTCTCCGTCGCGGACCGCCGGCTCCTCGGCTGGAGATGGGTAACAGCAACATGGGCCGATTCATCCCACGAGGCATGGAGCCGCAGGGAGGCCGCGGCAAGGCCGCTTGGCCCATTGTGCTGGCCTGCGCTCTGCTCGTCGCCAACGCCATGAGACTGTTCGCGCAAGGCGTCGATACCCACCATGTTCCCGCTCGCTCCTTTAACATTCCCTTCAAGACCGATAACGATCCGCGCATTGTCGAAGTTATCCTATACGTCTCCAGCGAAGGCAAGCCATACAGCCGTGTCGATATGGTCAAGCCCGCCGCGCGGCGTTTCTATTTCTCCGCTCCTAGCGACGGCTGGTACTCTTTCATTGTGCAGACGCGCGATCAGGGCGGCGTACTGACGCCGGCCGATTTGCGCGGTGCGGCGCCGAGCATCCGGGTATGTGTCGATACGCAAAGCCCTTTCATCGAGGAACTGGAGCAAAGCCCGCCGCGCGAAGGCTCTCCCGTTGGCATCCACTGGAAGATCAATGAGCTGAACCTCCAAGAGATTTGGGCGGACTATCGTTCGACCAGCGGCGGCGAATGGCTGCCGTTGTTTCTGCCCAAGGAGCCACAAGGAACGTACACCTGGAAACCGGCCTGGGGCGGCGAATTGGAAGTGCGCATGCAGGCCTTGGACAAGGCCGGCCATCGCTCCCAAGTTAAGATGCTGCGTATGCGGGTCGCCGACAACGTGGCGCGCATGCCGCCTCCCGCCGAACCGGCCGGAGCGGGCAAAGTCCTGCATGTTAAAAGCAAGACCTTTCAACTCCAGTATCAACTGGACCAGGATACGATCGGTCCCTCGAAGGTGGCGAGCGTGGACATTTGGAAGTTGTACCAAGGCCGAGGCTGGCAGAAATGCCGCGAGAAGGGCGATCCGAGTGGCCCGGCCACCGTCACCGTGGACGTTACGGGACGCTGGGGTTTTCGTTTGATCCCGCTCAGCGGCGTCGGCTTGAAAGAACGCGATCCTCAGCCCGGCGACACGCCGGACATTTGGGTCGAGGTGGACGACAAGCCGCCGCAAGTCAAAATCACCAACGTCACCGTCACTCAGGAACCCGACGGCGGCTACTTGACCGTCTACTGGAAAGCCGACGACACCCATCTGCACGCCATGCCCATCACTATCCTTCTTTCGACAAACCCCCAAGGAGGTCCGTGGGTTCCGATCGCCAAGGATTTGCCCAATACCGGCAGTTGGCGGCAAAAGACCGATGACTTGAGGCTCGGCGAGCATTACGAGTTTTCGCTCAAGGTGGAGGCTCTCGACGAAGCCGTCAATGTCGGTTCGGATCAATGGCGCGAGACCGTCAAGGTGGATCTGAAAATTCCACGCATCAAGCGCATCGAGATAAAGCCAGGCGGAGCGGCGGCCGGCGGCGGACAGGAAGCGTATGGCGATCCGCGCCCTGCGCCGCTTGATGTTCCAATGGGCGGCACTCGGCCCGCCTCACGGTCGCCATCATCGATCAATGGCAGCGGAAGAGACTTCGCCACGCCAAAGCCGTAGGCCGCGCCGGTTCCATCTTGATTCGCCGGCGCGGGCTGATAGCCTGAAGGCAACGGGTATCTCCCCCTCCAGCCCACGGCGAGAATCATGACCGACGAATCAAAACAGAGCCAATGCTTCCACATCGAACGGCACGGCGACATTGCCATCATTACGCCGTCGCCGGAAGTGGAAAAAATGCCGGAAAACCTTATGGAGCAGGCGGCCATGATGGTGCTGTCGCCGCTGCGTTCCGACCCGCCGGCCGGTCTCATCTTCGACCTTAGCCGCGTCGATTACGTCGGCTCGGTGTTTTTGTCCTTTTTGCTGCGTTGTCACAAGCGCGTTAAGGAACATGGTAGCGAAGTGGTGGTCGCCGGTGCTTCGCACCGCGCCCGCGAACTGCTGCACATGACCGCCCTCGATACGCTGTGGGCGCTGTACGACACGCGCGCCGAGGCGCTCGCCGCCCTGACCGGCGATTAGCCGCCCTTCTCCGTTTAGCCGCGACCCGCAGGGGAGCGCGGCCGCGCTCCCCTGCGGGTCGCGGCTAAACAAGACTTCCCCGCAACCGAATGGTCATCCCATGCACAAACCCTCTCCCGGTTCCGGCCGGCCATCGTTTCATAACTCGTTTCAACACATTCACGACGACGCGGCGACCGACGATCGCCAACACATCGGCATCGAGCAGTTGATCCAACAGATCCGCGAGACCGCCGACAAGCTCCTCCGCGACGGTGCCACGCGCGGCGACATCAAGTTGCTCAGCACTGCGCTAAAGGAACTGCGCTACGCCTTCAAGGTGTTCACGCCCTATCGGCACCTGCGCAAAGTGACGGTGTTCGGCTCGGCGCGTCTGCCGTCGAGCAATCCGGCCTACACATCGGCGGTCGAGTTCAGCCGCCGCATCGCCGAGTCCGGTTGGATGGTCGTCACCGGAGCGGCCAGCGGCATCATGGAGGCCGGCCACGTCGGCGCCGGACGCGAAAAGAGCATCGGCGTCAACATTCTGCTGCCGTTCGAGCAGGAGGCCAACCCCATCATTCGCGGCGATTTGAAACTGATGCATCTGAAATACTTTTTCACGCGCAAACTGCTGTTCGTGAAGGAGTGCGACGCCGTCGCCCTGTTCCCCGGTGGATTCGGCACGCAGGACGAATGCTTCGAGGTGCTGACGCTGGTGCAGACCGGCAAAAGTCAGATATTTCCCATCGTCATGGTAGACGAACCGGGCGGCGATTATTGGCTGCGCTGGCGCGAGTACATCGAGGATGAACTGCTGGAACGCCGATTGATTTCCCCGGCCGACATGTCGTTGTTCAAAGTCACCGATTCGGTGGACGAGGCGGTCGCCGAGGTGATGCAGTTCTATCGCGTCTATCACAGCATGCGTTACGTCCACGGCGATTTGCTGCTGCGTCTCCAGCACAAACTGTCCGAGGAGTTGATGGAACAGCTGCGCGACGAGTTCGCCGACATCGTCGTAGCCGGCACTTTCGAGCAGACCGAAGCGCTGCCCGAAGAGGCCAACGATACGCACATCGCCACGCTGCCGCGTCTGCGTTTTCGCTTCGACCGCCGCAATCTCGGCCGGCTGCGTCAGATGATCGACGCCATCAATCGATCGGATGCGCCATGATTGCGGCGGAACCATCGGGCGGGTATAGTGTCGTACCGCCTCCCCTGCCGCTAACCTTCGGGTGTAACCAGATTTTCTGGGGGCAGCGGCGAACCGGCAGCGTAAGCTGCCGGGTTGAGACGTTCCACCCGGCAGCTAACGCTGCCGGTTCGCCAAGCCTAACCCCCAGAAAATCTGGTTACACCCACCTTCTGTTCGCCTGAGGATTGTTATAGCCGGGGCTGGGCTTCTCCCTAGAATAGCCGCAAGGGTGGGTCGTTATCGAATCGGAATGATACCACTGGGCATGGGCGGGCATGCAAGTCACCTGTCCGCGCTGTCGAGCTATGCTGGACTACGCCGGGCATCGCCCCGCGTTTTGTTCGCGGTGCGGCCACGTCTTGACGCCGCCGCCGGGCGAACCGACCACAGCGTTCGACCCGGCAGCGACCGGGGCAGAGGTGCCGCCGGCGGCGGATGCGGGGACGCCGCCGGCGACAATCGGCGGTTATCGGCTGCTGCGGCCGTTGGGCAGCGGCGGCATGGGGACCGTGTACGAAGCCGAGGACAGCGCCTCCGGCCGGCGCGTCGCCCTGAAACTGATCGCGCCCGACTACGCCGACTCCAGCGATGCCGTCGAACGCTTCCGCCGCGAGGGACGGCTGGCCAGTACACTGGTCCATCCACGCTGCGTCTTCGTGTTCGCCGCCGACGAGGAGGCGGGCTCGGCCGTACATCGTCATGGAGTTGATGCCCGGCCGGACGCTCGAAGACCTTGTCGCCGAACAGGGGCCGATGGCGCCGGCGGCGGCCATCGCCTGCCTGCTCGACGTTCTCGACGGCTTGCAGGAGGCGCATCGACTCGGCTTCATCCACCGCGACGTCAAACCCTCCAATTGCTTCCTCGACGCCGACGGCCGCGTCAAAGTCGGCGATTTCGGCCTCGCCAAGTCGCTGCTGCCGAGCGATCGCCTGACGCGAACCGGCTCGTTTCTCGGTACGCTGCTGTTCGCCGCCCCGGAGCAAATCAAGGGCGAGCCTCTCGACCCCCAGACGGACGTGTACGCCGTGGCGGCGACGTTGTATTACCTGCTGACAGGCCGGGCGCCGTTTGCGACCGGCGACGCGGCGGCCACGCTGGCGCGTACGGTCAGCGAACCCGCGCCGCCGATGCGCAGCGTGCGGCCGGAGTTGGACCCGGCCCTGGATGCCGTCGTGCTGCGCGGTCTGGAGCGCGAACGGACGCGGCGCTGGCGGAATCTGGCCGACTTCAAGGCGGCGCTGGTTCCCTTCCTACCCGCTTCTCCGCCCATCGCCACTCTGGGGATTCGCTTCATCGCCTATTTGCTCGATAGCCTTCTCTTACTGCTGATTGGCACCCTCCTCACGATCGCGCTCACCTGGGTAGTCGTCCACGTCAGCGGGGCCAAATTTGAGACGACGGTCGGAACGCCGCAAATGCTGCTGATGCCGCTGGCAGTGGATGTCGCCTATTTCGTTCTGCTGGAAGGACTGTGGGGAGCGTCGCTGGGCAAGCGCTTGCTCCGCCTGCGCGTGCGGCGGGCCTCGACGAATTCCCGTCCAAGGCTGGGGCGCGTTTCTGGTGCGCACGGTTGCCTTCGTCTTCCTGCTTGAATTCGGACAGTTCGCTATTTTTGTCAGCAATCTCGCTTTCAAACCGCCGGGGATGGACGAGACGACGTGGGCGAAGACCGCGCCGACTTCGTTTTTGCTCGTCAACGTACTCCCGCTGTTGAGTATGCCCCTCGCCCTCGTGCTTATGCTGGCGCCGATGCGCAAACGCAACGGCTATCGCGGCTTGCACGAGTGGCTGAGCGATACGCGGCACGGTTCGCCTACCTCTGCCGGAGAAGCGGCGCGTGCTGACCGGCCGGCCACAGGAGTGGCCGCTGACTCATCCGCAAGACATGCCGACCGCGCTCGGTCCGTTTGTGGTCCGCGGCGCGATCCGCTGGGAAAACAACTCGAAGGTATTGCTGGGTCAGGATCGCGGCCTGGGGCGGAGCGTGTGGCTCTGGCTGCGGCCGGCGACGGACGCGCCGCTGTCGGTCGCCCGGCGCGACATCAGCCGCCCCACGCGCTTGCGCTGGCTGGCGTGCGGCCGCCACGCCGACTGGCAGTGGGATGCTTTCCTGGCTTTCAACGGCAGCCCGTTGCCGCGACCCTCCCGGCGGCGTGAGGAGCTTTGGCCGCGATCGCTGCCGCTGTTGGAGCAACTAACCGACGAACTAGCCACGGCATCCGCCGAGGGCACCTTGCCGGACACACTTCATCCCGATCAGGTATGGGTCGGCCCGGATGGCCAATTTCAGCTTTTGGACCTTCCTTTGAGCGCGGCGGCCCCCAACGAGGCATCCGGCCCGAATCGTGTGCTGGCCCTGCTGGCCGGCGTGGTTGCGCTGGTGCTGGAGGGTCAACCGTGCGCCGCCGGGCGCACTCGGGTCGGTACACGCGCCCATCCCCCTCCACGCCCGGCCCTGTCTGAACCGTCTATTGGGCGCCGGCAAACCCTTTGGCGACGTGGCGGAATTTCACACGGCGCTGAAAACGCTCGCCGATGAACCGGCCGAGGTCACGGTGCATCGCCGCGCCACGCATCTTACGGTGTTGGCGGCGTTTCTTTTTCTGGGAATGGGCTGCTGCATGCTGCCGGCTGGCTATTACAACCAATTTTTACCCTTGGCGACCCTTGTCGATAGCATCCACGAGAAGGAACAGCGGCTGACCGAGTTGGAGCAGGGAGCCTTACTCGACTTCGCCCAGCGGGCCATCAATCCGGATCCCCAGGTCCGTTTGCAGGCGGTCGCGCAACTGGAAGCCGACTATCAGTTGCGCGACCGCCTGCAAGAAAGTCTCGATCACGACCGGCAGCAGCAGGCTGCCCGCCTCAAATCCAGCAGTTGGATGAGCCGCAACGCGATCGAGCAGATGAAGCAGGCCAGCGCCAAGGGGAAGGAGATAGAGACGGGGCGAGTCCGCAAACATCCGGAACGCTTCGGACCTGGCCACTTCCGTAGCCACGCTCAGCGGTTGGTGGAGGGCCGCTCCCTTGATTTGGAGGATACTCCGCAGGCCTCCTTCTTGCTCGCCGCACTCATCACCTGGCCGGTTCTGTGGGTGATCTGGGCTTTCCTGGCTCGCGGCGGCCTTAGCTATCGACTGGCGGGCATCGCTCTGGTCCGCGGCGACGGCCGGCCCCCTTCTCGTCTGCAATGCGCCTGGAGGGCATTCCTCGTGTGGGCGCCGTTGACCGGCCTCCTCGTGCTGTCGTTTTGGTTGGAGGAACGTTACTGGTCGTTCTGGCAACCGGAATCGTCGCTGCGCTGGTTGCTCGCGCTGGCGTCGGCGGTGTGGTATGCGGCTCTCTTGCTGCTGGCGGGCTATGTGCTTCTCGCCCTTTGGCGGCCGGCACGCACTCTGCACGACCGTTTGTCTGGCGTCTTCCTGGTGCCGCGCTGACTTTTGGATAGTGGGCTAGGATTGTGTTGATGTTTTCGTCGTCTCACTAAGCAATTCTATCGGCAATAGTCGGTAGAATTGAAAGAGCGATCACTCGTAACGGAGATAAGCGTGATGACGTGGAATACTCCTGACTGGACGTTCGGCATTCTGTCTGGGGTGCTGTTCGGACACTACATCGCGCTGAACATTTTTGACGGAATCTTTCAACCCAGTTCGGATGCCAGACGTTGGATCGGGTTAGCCGGGCTTATCGGTTCCCTGATCGTAGTGCAGGTGAGAAGTTGGCGGTTCCGATCCAAGAACCCGCCCGCGTCAACACACTAATCGCCCGCTACCGGATTTTCCAAGGTCCGCTTGGCGGTTACGCGGTTCCGCATATAATTTTTCCATTGCGAGTTAGCGCTGGAATTAGCGCCGAGAATTCCTACAGAAGAGAGAATCAGCGGAAAACAGCTTAGGTGCTTTTGTTTGTTATACTTGTGAGACGTAGGAGAGGTGGCTGAGTGGCCGATAGCGCCGGTTTGCTAAAGCGCTAAGGGCTGCTGAGGCCGCGAAAAGGAAGGGTTGACAGGATTCGTCAATCGCCGCAAGTCTTTAACAGAGTGGGGTAAAAGAAAAAAAGCTGGTCATACCGGCCCTTTTCATTTCGACACGTTTTGCCTCTCTTTGACCATAACAGACTCAGGAAGGTACAGCCGGGAGTACAGCCAAAATCACGCTGTCTGACATGGCGGTAGCTCTTGCTGCTTACGAGGGTCATCGAGTTGAGCAACCACGTTGGCCTTGTCATTCAAGCGAATCTTCGCGTACCTGCGGAGCGTCAAGCGAGGGTCGCCGTGGCGAGCCGTTTCAACGAGAGCCTTGATAGGGGCGTCTGTTCGGCAGATAGCCGAAATGAAGCTGTGCCGCGTTGAATGGAAATCGGCGAAAAGCGGTCCATCGGGGCTTTGAATGACGTAAGGGATGCCCGCAGCTTCCAAGTCAGCTTTGAGCATACGAGCGGTATGGTGCGTGAGATGAGGCCAAAGAGGATTTCCTGCCGCAAGCCATGCCCGTATTCGTTTCGCAAACCCAACAGGTAAAGGTTGTATGTCTTGCCGTCGATGCTTTGAGTACGCGGCGGCAACCGTAACCGTTGGCGTTTCGGAGTCCAGGTCAAACGATTCGGGGGTAAGGCTTCGCAACTCGCCTCTGCGGAACCCGGTAGCAAAAGCTAGGTCATAAAGCATAGCTCGGCTAGAACCGCTCAGCTTGTAGCGGATGACGGGGCTGACTTCAGTGGTAGAAATCAACTTGGCTTGTTCTTCTAGGGTCAGCTCACGGCGGTCGTGTCGGCGGTCGGTATTAGGATTACCACCTTTCAGTTTAGCAAGGGGGTCAAAGGGCAATCGGTCGGGTACGCACCAGCGGGAGAATTGCTTGATATGCTGAACGTAATGGTTGCGGGTCTGGATGCTAACGTTCAGCTTTGCGAGGGCGGCCAAAGCAGAGGATTCAGTCATGTCAGCTAGGCGTGTCCAGCCGGCAGTTATCAGAATTTTTTGGATGCGTCCGTAAAGGTCATTGCGTCGTCTCTGACTAACGCCAGCGTCCTGCATCGCCTGAAACCAGTCTTGAATGTGAGCGGAGAGCGGACGGGCGGCATTTTCGGTATGTCTGTCCACCAATCCGACCTTTCGGCGTTCTTCTTTACGTTCGAGTTCAGCTAGGGCTTGTTCAGAACTTTGTTTATCCTTGCAAAGCGGAACCTTTCGTATTTCCCCGGTCGAGTCACGGAACTTGCCCCACCATTTTTTCGATTTCTCGATTTTCTTGACGGCGCCAGGAGTATTGCTAGAAACACGACGGCCATCATTATCAATCCAGCGAACACTACGATGCTTGAACAAGTTACCCATTGCAGTCCCTTTCTGTTTATCTATACAAACAATTTGGCTATTCTATACTCTGACGATAGCGAGCCGTACTCGGTTACGACTAAGAATTATCTTAACATGAAGATGGTGATAGCGCTAGGTCAGTAGCGGAAAAAAGCGAAAACATACTTACCTAAGCAAGAGGATGTCAGTGAAATTGTCAACGGCTCAAAAATCCGTGGTCGTCAAAGGCTTGACAAGTGTAGAAGATAATAGTGGAGGAATGACGAGAACCGCCTAAACAGGACATCAGTTAGCGGCCCTCTTCTAACATCAATGACAACTTATACGAAAAGGGGAATTGAAATGGACACCGAACTGCTAACCAAAAAGGAAGTAGCAGAATTGCTGAAAGTGAGCGAGCGAACTATAGACCGTATGAGGGACATGGAATATGACTTAGGAGAACTGAAAATACTCGGAGCTATCCGATTTTATCGACCGAAAATACAGCAACTACTGGAAAGGTTATCGGCGAAAAAATAAAAAAGATGCCTTGTTGCGGTTCGACGAGTTCTGATGTTCGTAAACAGCGACGTTTGAGAGGGGAGAAAGCTGAAAAAAGCACATAAAGGCAGAAAAGAAACGATTAATGGGGCAATTACCAAGAATTGCTGAGAAAAAACGAGATTCCCAGAGGTAATTTAAGATTTAGCAAGGAAAGGAAAGTTGAAAAAATGTCATTGTCGAGACCTAAAGCAATTACTGTTGACGTTGACCATATCCCGAAAGAAATCAAAGACTTATCCCGTTGGGTTTGTTGGAGTTACGAGCGAAGGAAGGATAATTGGAAAAAGCCGCCTATCGAATGTAGGACAGGTAGATGGGCAAAAGTAACTGAGACTTCATCACTTGTCGGCTTTGATGAGGCCGTAGCATATTACAGAGATAGGAAGCTGGACGGAATAGGCTTTGTATTTCTAAAGGCTGACCCATACAGCGGAATTGACTTGGATGATTGCCGTAAGCCAGCAACAGGTGAATTAGAACCCTGGGCAACAGAAATATGCGAAACTCTCGACAGCTACGGCGAAGTATCACCGTCAGGCCAAGGGGTAAAACTAATTGTCAGAGGAAAGCTATCATGTGCCGGCAAACGTAAGAACCAAATCGAGTTGTATAGCGAAGGCAGGTATTTTACTATTACAGGTAATCGCCTGCCGAACCTACCCACCACGATACAACAGCGTCAACAGCAATTGTTGAACCTCTACGAGCGAGTGTTCGGGAACGATGAAGGACAGTGTGACTTTCAGGCCCTAAAGGCATCAAACCGATTAGTCGGTGATGGCGAAAACCAGAAGTATAACAGGTTATGGGCCGGTGATATTTCTGATTATCCGTCTCAATCAGAGGCCGACTTAGCATTATGTATCCTCCTTGCTAACAGGTTTGGATTAAATAAAGAATTGATTGAATCTGAATTTAATAAATCGAGTCTTGCGAAAAGGGAGAAATGGTCGGCTCGCTCCGATTACCGTAATAATACAATTTCTAAAGCTATAAAAATCGCTAGTCGGTCTATGTCAACCAGAGGAAGCAAGAGCAATCAGGAAGAAACAAGGAGTAATCAAGAATTAACAGGAAATAATAACACAGGTGGTGGTGGGGTGGGTGTTTTGTATTCAGATTATGAAGAGGAATCCATTCAAATAGCATTAGCTTTAGCACAGACGGAGAGTAAAGCACCGGATTGGCAATCATCTTTCCAACTCGCCCGCAAGCTCCATAGCTTATCGGCTCAAAATCCAGAACAATTTGAAAAAGCCGTGGTTGCGTTCTGTCAGCAAGCGGGTAAGCCTTTTGAAGAGTTTTGGTATGCTTTTCTGGACTGTTGGCAAAAAGTACGATTTGCAGAGGGCGATGATATTTTTTCATGGGCCTCGAAGCAAGCGCAGATAGACCCATACCCATTAACATATTCACTAGGGGTTAGTTATGCAAAACTCGCCGCAGTCGCCTATCATCTTTCGCGGCATACTAAAGAAAAACCATTTTGGTTGCCGCGCGAACGGCTTGCTGAAACACTAAATGTAAGTGCGAAAACCGTAAGCCGCATCATCAACTTATTAGAAAAGAAGAGCATAATTCGCTGCGTCAACTCAGATTATAGTTATACAGCCCGACGTGCTAAAGAATATCTATTTACTGCTGAGATACCTGTAGGTGGTGTAATATATATTACTGGTGAAGGTAATCCTACCTGTAGTTGAGGAAGGACTTTATGACCGAAGTGAAATCTATCAGGTTGCCCGCGAAACTACTTTGCGAGTTGAGAAAGTTAGCTCATATGAAATCTATAAAGGAAGAACGGGAGATAAGTTGGGCATCATTAGTGCGCGAAGCTGTTGATGACCTATTACATAGAGCTTCACACGCCAGTTCTGTAACCAAAGATAACGATTATGATATACCTTTTTAATTAGGAGAATATACTATGAACAATGAAGAACCAACTCATTATCCAGATGACTATATCTTACCTCCGATGGAGGAGTACACAGGGCTTCCACCGATACAAATTCGTGAGGCCATTGCAGACGCGGTACATGCAGGCGTATTGCTCGAAAAGGCAGGTCACACACTGAACAAGTGTTTGTTGTACGCTGGGACCGCAGCTGCAATCGCATATTCATTTACGGGAAGACGGTACGAGGTCGTTTGTGGCTTTGCTTGTTTTAATAAGCACAGGGGCAAAGTCTACCTTGCTGACCCCCGGCTTATATCCCACTGTCAAAAAATGGCTCACCATTGTTGGGCAGTATACCCTCACGGTGAACGCATTGAAATCGTAGACCTGTCGAGTCGAAACTTCGCTAAACATGCTCAAAAGAGAATGGAGCTTGACTGGTCATGGGCACCTAATTATGTCTGGAACTATTTTGATGAGATTGCTTCTAAATATCAATCTCTGTTTATAGCTAATACCGAATTAACCACTTGGTTACGCGAGCAGTTGTACACTCGTCATTTAGAAACCCTCCGTCGAATATGTGATATTGCTTTTTGTAAAATGCTTCAAGCTGGTTTTACGGTTTCACCAGCGGTCTTGCCGCTAGATATTTCGGCGAAGTTAAGCTGTCCTAGTTGTGCCTGAGCATCATTATTGATTTGTCGAGCATGAGCGGTTCGCCGAACATTACGAATTATTAACGATGTAAGCAGAAGAGTTTGAGTATTGCTGCTCGCCGTAATCCCTACGGAAATAGTGAGTAAGGAAAAATGAATTTTTTTTGTCCTCTTACCTTGAAATCCGATGCTTCTATCTGATAGAAAGAATACTCGTTCATTTGAGGTTAAACAGGAACCTTCACCATGCGTTGCTCTCGCATTGCTGTCTACCTTGCCTTGCTTATCGCTGCCACGTTCATTGAAGGAACTTCAGGGGAAGCATTCGCCGGATTTCTACCCGGCCTCTACGCGACCGCTACAAACAACGATGAAATAATTCGCATCAATTCAGATGGAACATTTCAGCCTGTATTGACCGGCGTTCCAAGCCCATATGGATTAGCATTTCGAGATGATAATACGCTATACGTAACCGAGCGCACGTCGATTTCGAGTAATGGCGGCCAACTCGTCGGGTATCAACCTAATGGCACGAAAGTTTTTTCTGCTGGCCCGATTCCGGCGAGCAATGGTTTCCCCAACGGTTCTTGGGGATTCGGACTTGCCATTGACAGTCAAGGAACTTCGTACATTGCCACGCACAATTCACCTGGGGCAACGAAAGTGACCAGTGATGGAACCGTTTCGGATTGGACGGGCTACCAATACGACATGTGGTGGGGGAAGGATGCAGTTTTTTCTCCATCAGGGAACCTTTACATGACTAGCGCCTTGGCTCCTGGGGATGAGTCGTTCATCCAAGAGGTTGACAAGACTACGGGAGCCGTAACAACCGTTCTCAGCGGGTTGTATTACTCAGGAGGGATAGCGTTCGACAGCGCGGGTAACATGTACCTCAGCCAATGGGGACTCAATCGCATTGTAGAAGTTCCTGCCGGAACTACGAATATAGTTCCGGTAGCAGCGGTTAACGACCCGTTTTTAATGACCTTCGGTCCCGACGGAAACTTGTATGTAATTGGCGGTATCGTCCCTGGATACGTCAGTGGTACACAAATATGGGAGGTGGACGTTCATAATGGTGCTACCACCTTGGTTGCGGATGGATTACCCGCAATCAATGACATTGCCTTCGCTCCAGAGATTACTTCTGTACCAGCGCCGTCTTGCGTAGTTCTTTTGGCCACAGGACTTCTTGGACTTTTTTGCGGGAGATGGTTTCTCAAGCCCATCCGATGTCGGCGTTAGTTTCCTGACCCGGTAGACCACGATAATCTCACCTGTAGCTCTGCAACTGTTATGGAGCATCCATGCCCATCAGTATTGTCTGTTCGTCGTGCCATCAAAAGCTCAAAGCGCCAGAGGCGGCAGCAGGTAGAACGCTGAGATGCCCGAAATGTGACCTGTTCGTCTCTATACCCATTCCATTCATCAATGATGACCATTCCGAGGGCGTTTCGTCCGTCCCTACAGAGTTTCACCGCAGCCAAACGACAGAAATCGGCTCTCCTCAAGAGGTAGGGGTTGACCTTCTCCGACTGCATAATAATAAGAGGTTGCGCCAATCGAGTAAGAAGGAAAGTATTCTCTCACAAAAGCTCATCCTCTGGGCCATGAACGGAGTTACGGGTTTACTTGTTCTAGCAGCCGTCTGTTTACTTGTTGTTGGCTGGCCTAAGTTCATACCGGCATCGCCAGCCCAGACGGAAGAACCAAACAGAGTAGCCGTGGTGAGACCCCTCCCGTCTTTAGCTGAGCAACGGAAAGACCCTGTTATCCGTGTGCCCGCTGCTCCTATCAATCAACCGCGAACCGTTACGCCCCTTGTTCAAGATACCGAGAGAGAGATGGCGAACTGGTTGCTTTCGCGTAGAGCGCATCTCGCCGTCCATGTTTATGATTCCCATACACAAACTTATGTAGAATATAAAACGCTGATTACTTCTCAATCTCAAGTCCCACAGCAACCCTTTCGGATTCACATTGTCGCCCTTCATAGACAGCAAGTTACTTTTTCCGATGTCGAGCGTGTTAGCCAACTACCTTTTTTAGAATCCGTCGTTTTCGATAACACGAATGTTACTGACCAGTGCATGAAAGTCCTTGCCAAGAATGCAAGGAAGCTATGGCGGGTTAGTCTCCAATTTACGCCGATAACGGACGTAGGGATAGACGCCCTGAAAGAACTTCCATCTCTCCGAGAGATACTGATTGTTCGGACGCGAGTTACTCCTCAAGGAGTAGCTCGTTTCAAAGCCGCTCTCCCAAACTGTCACGTTGTAGGCCCGTAAGCACCGCGAGGACACTATGGACAGCTATCAGCGAAAACTCTGTTGGACTGCGGGTCGGTTAGTTGCGGCTCTGTTGATTCTTGGCGTTGTTCTCATCTATCGTGGCCATGCGGCTCGACAGATTGAATTTCAGCAAAATCAGTTTGCTGATGAGCGCCGTGCTGCGGAAGAAAAGACTCGCCAAGAGCGGTTAGCAAGGGAGGAACAGACCCGAAGAGAACAAGCCCAACTAGAGCAAGCGAGACGAGAATCCCAACTACTCAATCAGGTACGCCTTGAGGAAGCTCGCCGCCGCGAGGAAGCGGAACGCCGGCATATGCAGGCTGAAGAAGCACTACGTCGGTTAATGGCTGAAAAAGTTATTCAAGCGAAATCCGCTCAGAAGCAAAGCTCGGAAGCTGCTAAGGAAAAGCCTCATCAATATCCATATCGGCCTCTTCAAGTAAAGGTCGCTAAGGTGGATATACAGGTTCCACAAATGAGGCATGCCGACGAACGAACTATGCTACACGATGCACGAAGAAGGCAAGTTGCCCGTTCGCATAAAGCTGTTACCGAACAAGCAAACACCGCTTTACAGCGGATTGAATCTTTTGCAATTGTTGAGGGGCAACTGATTATTCGTTTTGGCTTGGATACAGAATCTTTTCCTAGTATTAGTCAAGTATCCTTCGGTTCTCAATGGGCATGGATGGGACCACGATTATGCGTTAGGCTATTGGACCGAAACGGCCAGTACCTTTCCCATTTTATTACGCAAGAGCGATTTACAACCCTGAGTCAATGGGCTGGTCAAAAAGGAATTGTGGTACTTGAACAAGGCAGCCTTAAGGTCTTGAAAAAATATAATGTGCAGTGTAATCTTCTCAAGGCCAAAGGTAATGAACTTAGTTACCCTGTTGTTTTGCGCGACTTGCGTGATGTTCAAATAGTCGAAATCGGCTTCGACTATGTTCCTTACGAGGGATGGTACGCGCCATTTAGTGAATCGGAACTCAGGCGGTTCAGATAGTAACTAGCCATCACTGGTATGGTTGCACTCTTTGACATCATCTACTCCTCAGCCGTTGTCCTTGTCGTTTTGGACGCCGCTCGAAAGCTTCGCTCAATTAACGTGAAGCTGAGAGACCAATCAGCTGATTCGCTCCCTAGACGGGTTTAGCTGCAACACTTTGCCGCTTGTTGCGAGTGCATGACCCCGCGTTTTTGCTTTTACTCTAGGTGTCACAATGTCGATTCGAGTCGCCTGTCCATCCTGTTCATATACCGATACCGTTCCAGAAGAGGCTCCAGGTAAATTATTGAAATGCCCTCAATGTCGCGTCCCGCTTATCATGGGTAGCAAGGAACCAGACCGACCGAAGCCTACTACCAAAGGTGCGCCGGTGAATACTGTTGACTGCCCTAGCTGCCGCACACGTTTCACGGTGGATGCGTCTTTAGCGGGCAAGATGGTGAAATGCAGAAAATGCCAAGAGCCTTTTCGTGTCCCCGATTTGACTGCTAGTAAAGCATTAGCGGAGCCGACTGAACAAGCCGTAGGTTCAAATCTTCTTTCTTGCCCTGACTGTGAAAAGCAAGTATCTCGCCGTGCGAGCCAATGCCCAAATTGCGGATGCCCGCTCGCCATCGAACACCAATCCGCCTCTGCTCAAGTTCACGCTCCTTCTATCTCCCCGCAGCGAGAGATTGTCTATTTCGATGATGGAGGCGTCAAGGTTACAAACATTCGTCTTATTGTCCCTAACCAGACCTATGCCATAAGTGGTATTAACTCCGTTTCTTTTTTCAAAGAAGGACCAAACATTATCTATATGATACTTATGCCGCTTGTTGCTTTCTTCGTGGCACTTTTTGTAATATCACCTATAATTGTCATTGTGTCTCATCAGCTAGAGATACCGCGAGAACTCGGAATGGCCTTCCTGGCACTCATAATTCTTGGCTTGCCATCGCTCGTTTTTATTTGGTCGTTCCAGCGCCAAAAGCCAACCTATGGGGTTAGATTAGATACATCTGGGGGCCGAGTAAGAGCGTTTCATAGCCCCAATCAAGATTTTATTAAACGGATAATCAAAGCTGTCAATGATGCGATAATTGCCAGAGGCTAATGCTCGCCGCAGACTCCGCAGCGTGGCAGCTAAACCTGTCCGATAGCTTGAATCGGTGAACGGTCGCTTGTTGTGTGATAACCACCCCGGCATTATCGGCCTTCCCCACGGGCTTGCCTCTGGAGATAAAAACCCCGTCATCCGTAAGCAAGGGAAGTTCATTCTCGCTTTGCGGAACTTCACCTCGCTTTCGCTCTCCGGTCGATGCCGGCTCTCGGCAGAATGCCTCACAACTAACGCCCAGCGTCTCAGCCAGCTTCAACGCTATTGGCCACGTCGCCTCTTGTGCGCCCGTTTCCAAACGGCTGATATTCCGCACGGTCGTTGCTATCTTCTCGGCAAGTTCAGCCTGAGTCAAACCGGCTTGCTCGCGTAGCTCCCGCAGCCTTGGCCCAAAATTCGATGGGTTCATGGCTTGCCCCCTCTGTTGACTTCGATTTCCCTCCCCTCATTGTATCCAAAAAAAACAGAAAAAATAGACGTATCCGTCTTGACATTGTAGACGCATCCGTCTATATTAGAAGTGTCATCTGCTCTTTGACAACTCGGCAAGCTCGCGTGAGCCATTGAGGAATCGCGGGCAACAACGGAGATGAGGCGAAATGGCTCTGGCAACGTGCTAGGGCAAACAAGTTGGACCGGCAACGGCGGCAACCGTTCCGGTCCTTGGCAATTCCTTCCGAGAAAGGAACTGCAATGCTTAACGCTACCGCATCGCGGCTGACGGTCAAGCTCAATCACGGAATCACCGAAAGGAAGGTGGTTTCGTGAAACTGAGACACGCTACTCCCGCAAGGAACCTCAACAGCATCCTCCGGGCCGGCCTTCTTTGCTCCAAAAGTAAGGGCAAACTGCCGGCGGTCTGGTTGTGTTGCCCATCGAAAAGTTCATGGGCTTTGCTGCATACCATCAAGCGGCACGGCGGACGGGCCGAATCGACTGTGCTTTTAGAGGTAAGCATTCCGCGTCGCTGGTTACGCCGCTCGGCTCGCAAACGGCTTTGGTTTTGTCCGCGTGACATTCCGCCGCATAGGATTCGCCACGTTCTGACGTTCCTGGAAATGGCGGGGTGAATCGTCTGAGGATGGAAATAGGGCAAGGAAGCCCATTTTTCTCTCTGTTCTGGTTCAGCCGTAAATTCGGCACAACAGCCTTGCTCGCCGGTCAAAGGCTGAATACCATTAGCGATGAAGGCGTTTTTTCATCCGGGTACAGCCAGGGGTACAGCCAAGAATCTCGGCAGGATGCTCGGTTTGACGTAAACGCTTGTCATAACATTCTTTGGAGAGGTGGCTGAGTGGCCGATAGCGCCGGTTTGCTAAACCGGTGACGGGGTAACACCCGTCCACGGGTTCGAATCCCGTCCTCTCCGCTTGGCAAAAACTCGCGGCGATGGTGCCGCGAGTCCTTGTCATCTTCCCACGGCGATCTGCGTGGGCACATCCGGACGCCTTTCGATCTCGCCGGACACGGTCAGAGGATGCTCTTGCCACCACGATGCCGCTTGCTCTTCGCTCCACTGGTCGGCGGCGTCGCAACAAGCCAACGCTTGCTCCAGGCTGTGGGCGTCCGAAAAACGCCGGGCCGGATCTTTTTCCAGGCAGCGCAGCACAACCTCTTGCAGATCGGCGGGCAACTCGGGGCGAATCTCCGTCGGCGCCAGCACCGGCTCATAAGCGTGCGCCATCAACATCAACATGGCCGTTTCGCGGACGAACGGCGGCTGGCCGGTCAGCAGAAAATAGGCGACGGCACCCAGACTGTAAATGTCGCTGCGGGCATCCAATTCCCCGCGTGCCGGCGGCCTGCTCCGGCGACATGTACGGCGGCGAACCGATGATGGTGCCGTGCTGCGTAAGCCGATCGTCGTTCTTGCCCAGCCGCGTTTCCTGCACCAGACCGAAATCGAGCAGTTTAACCACATCGTAAACGCCGCCGCGTTCGCAGGCGATGATGTTGCTCGGTTTGATGTCTCGATGAAGCAAACCGACGCCGTGTGCTTCGCGCAGAGCGCGGCAAACCTGACGCAGCAAATGAATGGCCCGCGCCGGCGGTAGGGGACCATGATTGCCAACGAGATGTTCCAGGTTTTGGCCGGGCAGATACTCCATGACGTAGTAAAACGTGCCGTCGTCGGCGTGGCCGTAGTCGTAGATTTCCACCGTGTTGTAGTGGGTCAGCGTCGCCATCGCTTGCACTTCGCGCTCGAAACGCTGGAGATTGGTCGGATCGCCGGCTTGCTCCGGTCGGATCAGTTTGACGGCGCAGGGGCGGCGCAGCAGCAGATGCTCGGCCAGGTAAACCTCGCCCATGCCGCCGGAACCGAGACGTTTGCCCAGACGATATTGGCCGAGTTGTTGTGCCTCGAACGCCTGTTCTTCCAAAACCTGAATGCGGTGCGAGCCGAACACGGCGACGGCCGACGGCCACGGCCAGGAACGTGGCCATGCTCAGCAGCGAGAAAAACAGCTCGGCGTGCCACGCGGAAGGATGACGGACGACGGCCAACGGCGTCAGCACCAGCGGCGTCAAGGCCAAGAAGAGACTGATGGACAGACAGCGCCGCCAGGTGTTCGGAATGAAAACGCCGTAGATAATGATGAGAAAGACCCAGGGACTCAACGTATTGCCGACCGCCTGGCGGATAATCAGCGGTGCCCAGGGACATTCCGATGCCTCCGCCACGGGACCGTACAGGAACGACTCGTACTGAATCCAGGCGAAGAAGGCCGTCAAGGAGCCGAAGAGGATCAACTCCAGGCTGCGCAATCGGCACAGCGATACCTGCGGCCACCGCCACAGCAGCCCGGCCACCGCCGCCGAGACGGCGGCAACGCCGCCGTGAAAGAGCAGGCCGAGGCCGGAAAAAAACGGCGGTACATTACTGTCGAGCAGATTGCGCACCAACAAAATGAGCGACGGAATCAGCGTGAGCAGGGCGACGAAGAGCAGGCGCTGGCGCAGCAAACTCTCCAGAGCGCCCTGGAAGGTCGAGCCGCCGCACAGCGACATGGCCACGCGGCAGCGCGGCGGACGGCGATCCGAATGCGGACCGCTCGGCGAATAGCTGGCCGTGGGACCGTTCAAGTATAGCGGTATTGGCGGAGGATACTTCATGATCGCGGGCTGGCTCCGGTGAGGTGTCCGGTTCGATCTCTCCCATTAACTATAGCCATTTCGCCGCGGCGCGGAAACGGCTGCAACCCTCCCTTTGTTTAGCCGCGACCCGAAGGGGAGCGCGGGGGTGTTCGCGCTCGCCTACGGCTCGCGGCTAAACGAAATGCTCCGTTTGGCCGTCTAAGATGGAATCTTCGTCATCCTCCCTAGATCCTTTCCCTTTGTCATCTTGTTCGCTCGCCGCCTTGTCATCTTTTGGCAGGGGGCCAAGCGCGGCTTGTCCTCTCCCCTTGAGACGCGTTAAATGATAATAGGAATGGAGATTCAGCGGCCCTCTCGCGCGGCCCGACGATTTAGTGGAAACGTGAAATTATGAGTCATGGTACGGTTGCCAACCGTCTCAATCTGGACGCCCTCGAGGCGGCCTATCAACGCTGGCGACAAGATCCCGAAACGGTGGACGCCAGTTGGCGCTTCTTCTTCGAGGGTTTCGAGCTGGCGCGGCGCAGCCGGTCGCGCCTCATGCGCCCGCCGCCGATGGCGCGTCGCAGACCGCCATTGTCCGCCTCATCTACGCCTACCGAGATCTCGGCCATTTTCTCGCCCACCTCGATCCGCTGAGCGAGGCACGCACCAGTCATCCGCTCTTGGAACTGTCCGAGTTCGGCTTCAGCGAGGCGGACCTGGAGCGTTCCTTCGGCACGGCTCCTTTTCTCGGCATGGAGCGCGGAACCCTTCGTCAACTCCTCGACGCCCTCAAGGAGACGTATTGCCGAAGCATCGGCGTCGAGTACATGCACATCCAGGATACGCGCATCCGCCGTTGGCTCCAGGAACGCATGGAGCCGCGACGCAATCGGCCGCGCTTCGATCGGGTCAAGAAAGGTGCGCATCCTCAAGAGCCTGCACTACGCCGAGCTATTCGAGCGTTTCTTGCACACGCGCTACACCGGACAGAAACGCTTCTCGCTGGAAGGAGCCGAGACGCTCATCCCCATTCTGGAAACGATCGTCGAGAAAGCGCCGGACGGCCATGTGCGCGAGATCGTTCTCGGCATGGCCCATCGCGGCCGGCTCAACGTGTTGGCCAACATCCTCCGCAAACCCTACGAGGAGATTTTCGCTCAGTTCGAGGACAAGTATTTGCCCGACACGATGGACGGCGACGGCGACGTTAAGTATCACTTGGGCTTCTCCAGTGATCGCGTCAATTCGCAGGGCAAGAAGGTCCACTTGTCGCTGTCGCCGAACCCCAGTCATTTGGAGGCGGTCAATCCGGTGGTCGAGGGACGGACGCGAGCCAAGCAAACGCTGTTCGGCGACCGCGAACGCTTGTGGGGCATTCCCGTGCTGGTTCACGGCGATGCCGCCTTTGCCGGGCAAGGGTTGGTCGCCGAGACGCTGAACCTATCGCAGTTGGCCGGCTATACGACCGGCGGCACCATTCACGTTGTCGTGAACAACCAGATCGGTTTCACCACCGCTCCCGGCGACGCGCGTTCGACGACTTACTGCACCGACATCGCCAAGATGATCCAGGCGCCGATCTTTCACGTCAACGGCGAAGACCCGGAAGCCTCGGTGTTCGTGGCGGAGTTAGCCTTCGAGTTCCGCCAAGCGTTCCGCCGCGATGTCGTCATCGATATGTTCTGCTACCGCCGCCACGGCCACAATGAGGGCGACGATCCCTCCGTCACGCAGCCCATCATGTACGGCAAGATCCGCGAACGACCGTCGCTGTCGTCGATCTACACCGAACAGCTCATCATGATGGGCGATTTGACCGTCGCCGAAACGGAGGCCATTTCCGAGAAGTTCGAGAATAAATTGCAAGCGGCGCTGGAAGAAGTGCGCACCGGGCCGGCGCACTATCCGACCATGATGCACGGCTTCGATGGCCAGTGGAAGGGCATGACGGCGCGCTACGCGCACGCCGCGGTCGAAACCGGCGTGGCGGAGGAGACGTTGCGCCAGATCGTTGAGGGGCTGACGCGCGTGCCGGACAATTTCGCCATCCATCCGACGGTGGCGCGCATCTTCAAGACGTACTTGCAGGACATGACGGATCGCAAACCGATCCTTTGGCCGTTGGCCGAACTGCTGTCTTTCGGCTCGCTGCTGCTCGAAGGCATCCCGGTGCGTCTGAGCGGTCAGGACAGCCGCCGCGGCACATTCAGCCAGCGCCATTCCGTCGTCTACGACGCCCGCACCGGCGAACCGTACTCCCCGCTGAACGATCTCGCTGCCAAGCAGGCGCGTTTCGACGCTTACGATAGTTTGTTGTCCGAGGCGGCGGTACTCGGTTTCGAGTTCGGCTACGGCCTGGATGCGCCGCACACGTTGGTTTTATGGGAAGCGCAGTTCGGCGATTTCGCCAACGGCGCCCAAGTCATCATCGATCAATTCATCGCCTCCAGCGAATCGAAATGGCAGCGCGACAGCGGCGTCGTCATGCTGCTGCCGCACGGCTACGAAGGGCAAGGACCAGAGCATTCCAGCGCGCGCCTCGAACGCTATTTGCAGCTGTGCGCCGAGGACAACATGCAAGTCTGCTATCCCTCGACGCCGGCGCAGTATTTCCATTTGTTGCGGCGGCAGATGAAAGCGCAACTTCCGTAAGCCGCTGATCGTCATGACGCCCAAAAGTCTGCTGCGTTTAAAAGCGGCCGGCTCGCCGCTGGACGAATTTGTCAACGGCCGTTTCCAGGAAGTTCTCGACGATACCGCGGTGGAGGCGGCGCGCGTTCGTCGGGTGCTTCTGTGCGGCGGCAAGGTTTATTACGATCTGCTGGAACGCCGTGCCGAGGCCAGGTCGAACGAAGTAGCCATCGTCCGCGTCGAGCAGTTCTATCCCTTCGCCGAGGAGGCGCTGCAACGCGCGCTGCGGCGTTATCGCAAAGCCAAGGAATGGGTGTGGGTGCAGGAAGAATCGCAGAACATGGGCGGTTGGTCGTTCATCGAGCCGCGCTCCGCGGTTTGGGTTACGCACTGGAGTACATCGGCCGCGACGCCAGCGCCAGTCCGGCGACCGGCTCGCTGGCCGTTCATCGCCGCGAGCAGAAGGAACTGGTTGAAGCAGCGATCGCCGGCACCGCGCCGCATCTGGTGCGCGCCGGCGGCGCGGCGCGGACGTTCGCCGAGTCAAACGGCCCGGTGCCCGATGAGCGGGTCGCCGCGCCGGCAGGAAAATAATCATTCGTTTAGCCGCGACCCGAAGGGGAGCGCAACAGCGCTCCCCTTCGGGTCGCGGCTAAACGAGAAGCACTCCATGAGGTTTTCATGTCCGTCGAGATCAAAGTGCCCTCCGTCGGCGAATCCATCACGGAGGGAACCATCGCTCGCTGGCTCAAAACCAACGGCGCGGCGGTGAAGGCCAACGAACCGCTGTGCGAACTGGAGACCGACAAGGCGACGACGGAAGTGATGGCCCCCGCCGGCGGCCGACTGGCGATCGGCGTTCCGGAAGGTCAAAAAGTCGCCATCGGAGCAGTGATCGGGCGCATTGAGGAGGGCGCGGCACAGCCCGCTCCTTCCAAGCCGTCGCCCGCCCAGCCGGCCAAGCGCGACGGCAATTCGCACGTTCCCTCCGCTGCGGAACCGATACTGTCTCCGGCGGCGCGCCACGTCGCGGCCAACGAAGGAATCGATCCCCACCAACTCAGCGGCAGCGGGCGCGGCGGACGCATCATCAAGGAAGATGTCCTCGCTCATCTCCCGCCGCGCGGCGGCAACGACGAGAAGACGCCGGAAAGCCGCACCGATCTGCGGAGCGAATCGGCCCCACTCCCCGCCCCGAGCAAACCGGCGAAAGACGAACGCGAGCGGCGCGAACGCATGTCGCCGATCCGGGCGCGCATCGCTGAACGGCTGCTCGCCGCCCAGCAGAATGCCGCCATTCTGACGACGTTCAACGAAGCCGACATGTCCGCCGTCATGGCGCTGCGGACCAAATATAAGGAGAGCTTTCAGAAAAAGCACGGCGTCGGTTTGGGCTTCATGAGCTTCTTCGTCAAAGCGGCAGTCGAAGCGCTGCGCGCCTTCCCCGCCGTCAACGCTTCCATCGACGGCAGCGACATCGTTTATCACCACTATTACGACATCGGCGTCGCCGTCAGCACCGAGAAAGGCTTGATGGTGCCGGTCCTGCGTAACGCCGACGAATTGAGTTTCGCCGCCATCGAAAAGGGCATCGCCGCCCTGGCGCAGAAGGCGCGCGAGAACAAGATTAGCGTGGCCGACCTGCAAGGCGGCACGTTCACCATCACCAACGGCGGCATCTTCGGTTCGCTCTTGTCCACCCCGATCCTCAATCCGCCGCAGAGTGCCATCCTCGGCATGCACGCCATTCAGAAACGGCCGGTTGCCGTGGACGATCAGGTTGTCATTCGCCCGATGATGTATCTGGCTCTGTCCTACGATCATCGGCTCATCGATGGACGCGAGGCGGTGAGTTTTCTGGTGCGAATTAAGGAATGTCTGGAAAGTCCGGAGCGGTTGCTGCTGGAGATTTAGCCGTTTGCGGTTTCTTGGTTTCTTGCGGGTGTGCATCTTTTACTTTGGTGTAGTGTTTGTGCAGGTAGAGCCTTTTCTCCAGGAATTCCGGCCACCTTCAGGGCGCGCTGCACGCATCAAAAACAGGTTTCGCCCACCGGCAACCGCCAATGCCCTTCCGAACTACTGGAATCACGGGTCAAATTTTCCACCCAAGTACGAGACGCACACCCCGCGAGGCTACGCCATGACGATTTTCCTTGCCGGCTTCCGTTTAAGGACACCATAATGGGTTCACGTTTCGCCCGGCCGCACAAGGAGAATGCGACGGTGAATCCGCAACCAAGCAACACGCCGCTCGATCGCCGTTCGTTCGTCCAAGGCGGCGCCGCCGCTCTACTCAGCGCCGCCGCTTATCAGCGCGTCTACGGTGCCAATGAGCGCATCGGCGTCGGTTTCATCGGCTTTGGTCTGATCGGCAAACGGCACGTCCTCGATTTCAAGGAGCAGCCCGACGTGCAGCCGGTCGCCGTTGCCGAAGTACATGCCGGCCGGCTCGATGAAGCGAAAACACTTCTCGGCGGTTCGGTGCGCGGTCACGGCGATTTCCGTAAACTGCTCGATGATCGTCATGTCGATGCCGTGGTCGTTTCGACGCCGGACCACTGGCACGCGCTGATGACGATGCTGGCCTGCGCCGCCGGCAAGGATGTGTATGTCGAGAAACCGTTGACGCTGTTCGTCCGCGAGGGTCGCTGGATGGTGGACGTGGCCCGGCGGCATCGCCGTGTCGTGCAGGTCGGCACGCAGCAGCGCTCCGGCGGTCATTATCAGAAAGCCCGCGAGTTGATCCGCGCGGGGCACATCGGTCCCGTCTTCTCGGTGCGCATGCAAGCGTATCGCAACATCATGCCCGGCTACGGCCGACCGGCGGACCAAGAGCCGCCGCGCGAACTCGATTGGGATTCGTGGCTCGGCCCCGCGCCGCGCGAAAATACAATCCTAACCGGGCCATCTATCACTTTCGCTGGTTCTGGGACTACTCCGGCGGACAGATGACCAATCTCGGCCAGCATGCGCTGGACATCGTTCACTGGTATCTCGGCGTCAAGGGACCGCGCGCGGTGATGAGCGCCGGCGGCCGCTTTTGTCTGCAAGACAACGGCGAGACGCCGGACACGCAAGACGCACTTTTCGAGTATCCCGGCTTGACGGCGATGTGGTCGCATCGCGAAGCATGCAAGGGAGCGGCTGGGACGGCTCCGCTGGAGTTTTTCGGTCCACGCGGCAGCTTGGCGATTTCGCGCAAAGGCTTCACGGTGACGGCGGATCGACGGCTAGCGCCGGAGAACACCGTGCCGCAGTTCACCGGCGCGCATCCCATCGGCGGGCCGGTCGGCGTCGAAGAGACGGGAGCGCCGCAGTTTTGGACAAAAGAGATCGTCGATAGGACAGGCGATGGGCGAGCGCAATTCAAGCAGCACGTCCGCGATTTTCTCAACTGCGTCAAGTCGCGCAAGCAGTCGATTTCCGATTTAGAGAGCGGTCATCGCGTGGCGACGGCGTGTCATCTGGCAAACCTGGCGCTGCGGCTGGGCCGCCGTCTGCGCTGGGATGCCGACAAGGAAACCATCCTCGACGATGCGGAGGCGGCGAAGATGCTGGTGCGGCCCTATCGTGCCCCCTGGGACGCCGAGTTGAAAGCTCTGAGAGTGGGGTGAGCGCATGAATGGGCAGCGACGACAATTTCTCACGGCCGCGGCGGCACTGCCGTTCGCCATGGCGCTGGCCGGCGCCGCTGAGGATCGGCGAAAGCGTCTCGGCGTGGTGCAGTATTCCTATGCCCTTCGCCTGTCCGCTGAGCGCGCCGCCGGCAAGATCGGCTTCGCCGATCCGTTGACCTTCGTGGAACACTGTCACGAACTGGGCGCCGGCGGCGTGCAGATCGGTCTGGGCTTACGCGACAATGAATATCTTACAATTCTTCGTAAAAAGCTCGAAACCTACGGCATGTATTTGGAGGGGACGATCCGTCTACCGAAGGATCGCGCCGATGGCGAGCGTTTCACGGTGGAAGCACGCTGCGCCGCGCGGCGGGAGTGAAGGTTCTGCGAACCGTACTAATGGGCGGACGCCGCTACGAGCAATTCACAAGCGCCGCTGCCTTCCGCCGCGCCCGCGAACAAGCCGAGCAGTCCGTCAAGCTCGCCGAGCCAATCACCGCTAAACACGATCTTTTATTGGCGATTGAGAACCATAAGGACTATCGCGCCGGCGAACTGCTCGATCTATTGCAGCGCCTTGACAGCCGGCACGTCGGCGTCTGCGTCGATACCGGCAACAGCATCGCGCTCTTGGAAGATCCCCTGGAGGTAGTGCGGACGTTGGCGCCGCGTGCCTTCACGGTGCATCTCAAGGACATGGCCGTCGCCGAATACGAGGACGGTTTTTTGCTGGCGGAAGTGCCGCTGGGCGAGGGTTTCCTCGATTTGCCGAAAATGATTGAGCTTCTCCGCCAAGCGCGGCCGGACATTCGTTTCAATCTGGAGATGATTACCCGCGATCCGCTGCGTGTGCCGTGCCTGACGGACAAATACTGGGCGGCCTCGGCGGACGTGCCGGGCCTCGACCTCGCGCGCACGCTGGCCCTGGTCCGCAAGCACAAACCGAAGCATCCGCTGCCGCGCCTCAGCGACAAAGGAACGAAAGAGCAACTGGCCATCGAGGAAGAAAACGTGCGCAAGAGCCTGCGCTACGCCCGCGAACATCTGCAACTTTAGAGATACTAATAAGCTTCAGCCGATTCTCCGCCGGAGTCTCTCATGGCCGTGCTATCTCTCGCCCTGACCGTCCTGCTTTCCTATCTCATCGGCGCCATCCCTTTTGGCTACCTGATCGCGCAGGGCGCGGCGTGGACATCCGCAAGCACGGCAGCGGCAACATCGGCGCCACCAACGTCGGCCGTGTGCTGGGACGGCCGTTCGGCGTTCTTGTCTTTCTGCTCGACTTCGTTAAGGGCGCGCTGCCGGCGCTGGCTGCTCGCCGGTTGGCGTCCCTAGGGGAACTGGAACTACCGCCGGATAGTCTGCCGGTAGCGGCGGCGGTGGCGGCGTTTTTGGGACATTTGTATCCGATCTATCTGCGTTTTCGCGGCGGTAAAGGCGTGGCCACCGCGGCAGGCGCCGTCTGCGTGCTTCTGCCGGGACCGGCACTGGCGGCGCTGTTGTCTTGGCTCGTCGTCGTCCTCGTCAGCCGCTACGTTTCGCTGGCCTCACTCGTCGCCGCCACGGTGTTATGTGTCTTCCGCGTTCTCCTCACGCCGCAACCGTGGAACGAAGAACACCGCATTCTGACGTTGTTCTGCCTGATCGCGGCCGGCCTCATTTTTCTTCGCCATCGCGCCAACGTCGGCCGGCTTCTGCACGGCAACGAAAACCAACTCAAGGACACTCCCGCCATGCTGCACTTTGGCAAGATTCTCCACGTACTCGCCCTCGGGCTGTGGTTCGGCACTGTGATGTTTTTCAGCTTCGTTGTCGGGTTGAACCTTTTTGAGACCTTCGAGCGGGTTGCCGCCGAGTCGCCGGAGGAGCGCGAGACGTGGTTTCCGATGTGGAACGCCTACGATGGTCCTTCACCGGCCGCGGCATTCCCGGAGCCGCTGCGCAAGGAACAGGGCACCCGCGCCGCCGGTGTAGCGATCGCGCCGTTGTTTCGCTGGTATTTCGGCATTCAAGTGGTGTGCGCTTTGTTGGCGACCGCGACGGCGTTATCGTGGCGGCGCTTGGGAGGAGGGGGCATCCATCGTCGGCGCGTCGCGGTCTTGCTGGCGGCGCTCCTCACCGTGGCGCTGGGCTGCTGGCTGGACTACGCGGTCAATGCGCTGAGGGAGCCACGCAACAGCACCTTCGATGCGATGGTCCGTCATTCACCACCGCGCGACGAGGACATCCGCGCCGCCGTCGCGGCGCGGCAAACCTTCGTCGGCTGGCACCTTTTCAGCCTGGGCGTAAACATGGCGACGGTGCTGCTCGTAACCCTCGCCATGGCGCAGGCCGCGTATCTGCCGATTCCCACGATGGAGGACAAAAAAGCTGTTTAGCCGCGAGCCGTAGGCGAGCGCTGTCGCGCTCGCCTACGGCTCGC
Organism: uncultured Planctomycetota bacterium; assembly: GCA_963835245.1. GTDB lineage: Bacteria > Planctomycetota > Planctomycetia > Gemmatales > Gemmataceae > JAJPHU01. Next base: position 656,261 of record CAWIEZ010000003.1, on the reverse strand, counting down.
GGCTAAACGGTTCGTGCGCTCACTTCGGCGCGGCGGGGATTTCCAGACTGCCGATTAGCGACAGATCGTGGGCGCCGAGCTTATCGACCTGCTTGGGCGTCATCGTGAAGACGGCGATCATCTGCTCGCCCTCCGGCGTGGCGAGGAGATAGCAGTTCTGCACGGCGGCGATACCGTTCATGTGTCCCGATGTCGAGTAGCGATACACCCAACGGCCATTTTCGGCCGGCACTTCGCCGGATTGCAGTTCTTTCTCCGGCTCCCAGCCGGCCATGCTGTTCATGGCCTGCTTGAACTCCTCCGGCGTCATGTGCTTGCCTTTGTCGGCTTTTTTCCACGGCGTCAGCGTGGCCTGAGCCACATAATCCCCGCGCTCCATGTAGCGCAGCACGAGTTGCTCTTTCACCTGCGCCGTGATGTGCCATTGACGCGGATAGAGCAAAGAATAACGACCTTGCGGATCGCGATAGTCCAGTTGCATCATCGGTGCCGGCGGCTGCCAATCCGACGGCACCGACACCAAGGCCACATCCGTCAGCGCCGCCGGCTGCTCGATCGGCTGACGTTTCAGCGTCGTCGTCGATTCCAACACGGTCGCGGGACTGACCGGACCCTGATCGCGCTCGTCTTTCTGTCTCCACTCCAACGACACCAAGCGTTTCGCCTTGAGATCGAAGCGGCCGATCGCTTCGATCTTCAACTTGACGATGGCGCCCAGTTCGATGCCGGCCGCCGTGCCGCCCAGGCTGAAGGTCGCCGTGTCGTCCGCCATCGATTCGAGTTTGCCGGTCAAGCTGTGTTCGGTCAGTCCCTCGAAATTGCACAATGCCTGCACGACATTGGAGGGCACTTTCCAGGTATCGCCGACCGACACGTCTTTGCCGGGCAAAACGCCGGTGACGGCGGCGCTGTCGAACTGTTCGGCGGTCAGGTCGAGTTCGTCGCGCGTGAGAGGGCCGGAAGGCGAATAAACCAGCGCCTGATCCTTGTAATGCTGGGCCACGAACAGCCGGCGCTCGGGACGCAGGGTATACTCGACACGATCGGAATCAATGGCAATCGATGCTTTCGCCGTCTCGTAGAGTCGTGCGGTTTTCTGCACGAAACCATCGGGCGCGACGACCAGGATGCGTTCGGGATATTCGTGAACGGCGGAGGCTTCTTGCTTGAGGGAGACGATCTTGTCATCCTTGTGGACGCGCATTTCGCCGGACAGTTTCATGTCGAGCTGAATCTTGAAGCACTCGCCGGGCTGCGGCGTCTCCCGCAGCGTGCAGGTCTGTGCCCAGCCGGCCGGCGTTGCCGCCAACAACAACCCCATCATCCCCACGACGCGCCATGCAGACATGATCTCCCCTCCTGCTTGTCCCAATCCGCCTTCCTTTGGGCGGCGCGGAACCATACCGTGGAGGGTGCGCGGGGTCAACGGCGGATGAAGCGCAAACTTACGATGCAGGAGATTGCCGTTGCTCGCCTGGGAGAATCAGATATGGTCTGTCGCCCAATGGGAAGAGTTCTACCCTCAGGCGCGGCCAGTCTCGCCCATCCAGAATAGAGGAGGTCGTCCATGTTGGCCCGGATCCTGCTCGCGTGTCTTCCTGTGGCTCTGCCTCTCGTGTCAGCCGTGGCTGCCTCATGTCCTTCCGCGAAGCAGGCCGCACCGGATGCGGAAGTGCTGCTTGAAGTGGGATACCTCATCGTGAGTGACGATGGTCTGGATCGCTTGGGCATCGATTTCAGCAACGGACATGAGGACGGTTTATCGCCGACCATTCACGACACCAATCGACTCCACAAGATTGTGAACGATTCCTTCCGCAATGATGGCACATCGCCAACACTACTCGATAGCAGCCACATTCGTGAGTTTTTGAAAGAAGTCCAAGTAGATCGAAAGAACTTCCTCCGCGTAGCGCCGAAGATTCGAGTCTCGGACGGCAAGACCGCGGAAGTCCGCTGCATGAATCAACTGTATTGCCTGACCGGGATAGATATCGTGAAAGAAGGCGGACAAACCGTCTTCCACCCGCGCTGTAGCCGGGTCGAGACCGGATTCAGCGCTTCGGTTCGCCCGATGATCGTAGCTGATCGTCGCGCTGTCCGCGTCAATCTTCAAGCGAGCTTGACGAGTGTAGACGACTCGCTTTATGCAAAACCTCTCTCCTCTCAGCCGATAACAACGGCTCCGCCCGAAATAGAGAGGGTTCTCATGACCCAACCGATGCCACTCCTCGGATTTGCCCAAGACTCCCGACTCACCAAATTAAATTCTACTTGGGATTTGATTATCCCAGACGGCGGCACGGCTCTCGTAGGTTGCTGGAAGCAGCAGCACAAGTTGATTAAGGCGTCTGCTCCATTTGGTTGGAACGATGTGCCATCGATGAATCGTCAGACCAAGATGAAGGATGGCGGTAAGGGCACGAAAACGGACAACATACTCGCTATGGTCACGGTGCGAATCGCTCCAAGCAAAGCGAAAGAACCAGGTAAGGACTCCTCCATCCCTTGCAACGATGACGTCGCGCACATCCCCTGTGAGTTGGAGACAAGCCGAAGCGACATGGCGAAGAAGGGCAAAGTGGCGAAACTGATAGCGATGTACCACAAAGCTTGTACCGAGGGCCGTCTTGGCGAAGCAAAGAAACTCGCCCATCAGGCGATAGAACTTGATCCGATATGTTTTGAAAAGCCACAATAACCGCAGCTGGATGAATGTTCTTGTTCGTCTGCCCTGCTGCGTTGTCTCTCGAAGGGTCAGACACGCGGTAGGCCGGACGGACACCAAAAATCAACAAGCCCGGAGCGCCAGCGACGGGGCGGAATGCCCGTCGCTGGCACTCCGGGCTTGTGACAAACCCTGACAGCGGATTACGCGGATGGCGGGGTCTGCGGCGGCGCGCTCGCTTCCGGTGCGGCGGGCGGAGGAGTCGGCGTCGGCTCCGTGACGCGCGGAGCGGGAGCCGGTGTGCGCGGCGCGGACTTTCGTTTCGCCTTCCTTGAGCAGTTCGATGAACGCGGTGCGGCCAGCGTCGCCGAGGCGGCGCTCGGAACGCTTGATGATGCGCGTGTAACCGCCGGGACGGTTGGCGAAACGCGGGCCGATTTCCTTGAACAGCTTCTTCAAAGCCCAATCGTCCTTCGGCTCTCCCTTGTCGTCGTAGAAAGGCGCCTTGGCGACGGGACCGAGACGGGCCAGGACGAGACGGCGCGCGTGCAGCAATTGGCTGGCGTCGCCGGCCAGTCCCTTCTTGGCCAAGGTGATGAGCTTCTCGACAAAGGGCCGCAATTCCTTGGCCTTCTCGACGGTGGTGATGATGCGCTCGTGATCGAGCAGCGCGCGCGTCAGGTTGCGCATCAGCGCCAAACGGTGCGAGGCATTACGGCCAAGTTTGCGACCGGCTTTCAGGTGTCTCATGGCAGTCTCAGGTGGTCAAAGTTGTGCAAGAACCACATTCCCCGTTTAGCCGCGACCCGAAGGGGAGCGCGTTAGCCAACACGCTCCCCTTCGGGTCGCGGCTAAACGAAGAGGTTATCAGCGCCGCAGCGAGGCCGGCAGTTTCATGCCCAGGTGCATGCCGCGCTCTTCCAGTTTCAGCTTCACTTCCTTCAACGTCGTCTCGCCGAAGTTGCGCACTTCCAGCAATTCCTCGTCGTTGCGGCTGACGAGGTCGCGCACCGTGGTGATGCCCTCCGATTCCAGGCAGTTCGTCGCCCGCACCGACAGTTCCAATTCGGCAAGGCTCATGTTCAGCTTGCGCTCCAGTTCGAGATCGACCTGATCGCCGCCCGCGCCCAGGTCGGCCCGGTCCTCCATGCTGATTTCCGGCCCCGGCTCGGCGTACTGGATGAACGGATTGAGGTGCTTGCGCAGAATCTTCGCTCCCTCGACGATGGCCATTTGCGGCGTGATCGTGCCGTTGGTCCAAATCTCGATGATGAGCTTGTCGTAATTGGTGCGCTGACCGACGCGCGTATCCTCGATCTCGTGCTTGACGCGGACGACCGGCGAGAAGCTCGAATCGACGGGAATGACGCCGATCTCGCGCTCCATCTCGACGTTCTCCTCAGCCATGCGATAACCGCGGCCATTCTCGACGCGCATCTCGACGACGAAAGGCACGTCGTCGGTCAGCGTGGCGATGATGTGATCGGGGTTGATGATTTCCACGTCCTGATCGGTGATGATGTCGGCGGCCTTGACGACGCCGCGTTCGTGCCGTTCGATGCGCAGCGTGCGCGGCGAATCGCTGGCGTTCCTCACCACCAGGCTCTTGATGTTCAGAATGATGTCGGTGACATCCTCGACGACGCCGGGAATGGTGCTGATTTCGTGCTGCACGCCCTGAATCTTGACGCGGGTGACGGCACTGCCTTCGAGGCTGGACAACAGGATGCGGCGCAGACTGTTGCCGACCGTGACGCCGAAACCGCGCTCGAACGGCTCGGCGGTGAACTTGCCATAAGTATCGGTCAGCGTCGAGCGATCACTGGCAACGCGATTGGGCAATTCCAAGCCACGCCATCGGATACGCATGTTTCAAACTCCGTTAGTCCCTAGTTTGTTTAGCCGCGACCCGAAGGGGAGCGCGGGATGCACTCCCGCGCTCCCCTTCGGGTCGCGGCTAAACAAACTAGGGATTTCGAGTGTTAACGGGAACAAACCTCAATAATCAACTGTTCGCGGATGTCTTGGATGCGCGGATCAACGTCGCCGCGCGTGGGCAGCCGGCTCATGCGGCCTTCGGGCGGATCGTTGCCCAGACGTTCCAGGAAGTCGGGCGTCGGCGGCGGATTCTCTTGCAAGTGAAGTTTGACCAGTTGCAGGCTGCGCGGCCGGCTCTTGATGGTCACGGTGTCGCCGGCCTTGAGCAACAGACTGGGAATGTTGCAGGCTCGGCCATTTAGCTGGACGTGGCCGTGCGTCACCAGTTGCCGCGCCGCCGCCCGGTTCGGCGCGAAGCCGAGCCGATGGACCACATTATCGAGTCGCCGCTCCATGATGGTCAAGAGTACCTCGCCGGTGTTCTCCGGCGAACGCGACGCCAACGTGAAATAACGGCGAAACTGGCGCTCCAAGAGTCCATAGAAGCGTTTGAGTTTTTGTTTTTCGCGCAGGCGGATGGCGTATTCGCTGGGCTTGCCGCGGCGATGCCAGTGCATGCCGGGCGCCTGATTGCGGCGCTCGATGGCGCACTTGGGAGAATCGCAACGGCTGCCTTTGAGGAACAGCTTGATGCCTTCGCGGCGGCAGAGTCTACAAACCGGATCGATGGTGCGTGCCATGAATATCCTCGGAACCAATTCGGGATGCGCTATCGCGTTTAGCCGTGAGCCGAAGGCGAGCGCGAAGCCCCGCGCTCCCCTTTGGGTCGCGGCTAAACAAAAAACTCAACCATCACACACGGCGTTTCTTGGGCGGCCGGCAACCGTTGTGCGGCAGCGGCGTCACGTCTTCGATGGCCTTGACGTTGAGGCCGGCGGCCTGCAAGGCCGTGACCGCCGACTCGCGGCCCGAACCCGGACCCTTGACGCGCACCTCGACCTCCTTGAGGCCGAACTTGGTGGCGCGTTCGGCGGCCACCTCGGCGGCGCGCTGGGCGGCGAACGGTGTGCTTTTACGGCTGCCCTTGAAGCCGACCGTGCCCGCCGAAGCGTAGCACAGCGTATCGCCGTTGGTGTCGGTGATGGTAACGATGGTGTTGTTGAACGTCGCCTTGATGTGGGCCACGCCTCGGCTGACGTTGCGTCGCTGCTTGCGTTTCTTGCTCTTAGCCACGGATGCGATTCTCCCTCGGCGTCTTTAGCCGCGCATTTCCTTGACGCCCTTCTTGCCGGCGACGGTCTTGCGCGGTCCCTTGCGAGTGCGGGCGTTGGTGCGCGTCCGTTGGCCGCGCACCGGCAGACTGCGGCGATGCCGCAGACCGCGGTAGGATTGAATGTCTTTCAAACGCGCGATGTTCTGCTGAACTTGGCGGCGCAGCGGACCCTCGACCGTATATTCGCGGTCCAGAATGGTCGCCAAGCGCGCGATGTCTTCGTCGCTCAGTTCCTTGGCCCGGCGCTGCGGATCGATGCGCGCCTGTTCGCACAAACGCAGAGCCAGCGACGGTCCAATGCCGTAGATGTAGCGCAGCGAAATGTGCGTCGGTTTGTCGTTGGGCAGGTCAACACCTAAGATACGCGGCATGGTGATTCTCCTCGCTCAACCTTGGCGCTGCTTGTGACGAGGATTGCTGCAAATGACCAGCAGCTTGCCGTGCCGCCGCACTAGCTTGCAGTTCTCACAGATGCGCTTGACACTCGCTCGAACCTTCATCGTCAACTCCCAACAGCAGATTCTATGCCGGAGTAGGAAAGCGTAACTATAGCAATCCATGTCCGCCCCGGCAAGGGGGGAAATAACACCGAACTTCCACCCGGCAGCTAACGCTGCCGGTTCGCCGGCTTATGGTTGCTGGGAAATGGCGAACCGGCAGCGTTAGCTGCCGGGTGGGCCAAAGTCACGCGCGCGGAATAAGCGTCTCCTCGTCGGCGGTGACGACGTACACGCCCTCGCGCGTCACGGCCAACGTATGCTCGACGTGGACGCTGGGCAGACCGTCGCGCGTCACCACGGTCCAGTGATCGCGCAGCGTATCGGTGTCGGCGCGGCCCATGTTGACCATCGGCTCGACGGCCAAAACCAATCCTTCTTCCAATTTGAAATCGTGCTTGCGCAGCTCGCGGTTGACGAAGTTGGGCACTTGCGGGTTCTCGTGCATGACGCGGCCAATACCGTGGCCGACGTACTGCGTCACCACGCTGAAGCCGGCCGACTCGGCCACGCGCTGCATGTGTCCGGCCACCTCGGACCACCATTTACGGCGGGCCATTTCGATCATCGATGTCCGCAGAACTTGCTCGCCGACCTCGACGAGCCGGCGCTTCTCCGAACTGACCTGGCCGATCATCAGCGTGACGGCGGCGTCGGCGCACCAGCCGTTGAGCTTGCAAGCCGTGTCGATTTTCAGCAGATCGCCTTCACGAATGACGCGCTGGCCGGGAATGCCGTGAACCACTTGCTCGTTAATGGAAATGCACGTCACCGCCGGAAAAGGCACACGGCCGGGATAGCCCTTGAACAAAGGCAGCGCACCGCGCGAGGCAAACAACTCTTCGACGGCTTGATCGATGTCGATGGTTTTGGCGCCGGGCTGGGCCAACTGGCGGCACAGACGCAGCGCCTCGGCCACGAGTTTGCCGGCCTCGCGCATCAGGCCGATTTCGCGTGGCGATTTCAATTCCGGCTTCTGGGGAAAAAACGACCTTAACACGTGCGCCCCGCCTGACCGTGCAAGACTTTCATAATGTTGGCGTACACTTGCTCGATCGCTCCATGACCGGCAACCTCGTGCAGCAATCCCTGCGCGCGATAATGTCCGACCAGCGCCTGCCGATTGCCGTGGTAAACCACCAAGCGCGCACGCACCGTCTCCGGCTTATCGTCTTCGCGCTGCACCAGCGCGGTGCCGCAGTAATCGCAAACGCCGGCCACCTTGGGCGGTTTCTCCTTGGTGTGGTAGGTGGCTTTGCAGCCCGGTTTGGGACAGCTCCAGCGCTCGCTGACTCGGCCGATGATCTCCTTGTCGCTAACCTGGAGGAGGACGACGGCCGACAAATCGAGAAAGTGCTGGCGCAGCACCTGATCGAAGGCGGCGGCCTGGGCGAGCGTGCGCGGATAGCCGTCCAGGACGAAACGCTCCGGCGGATCATTGAGATTGAAACGCTCGGCGATCACGTCGTTGACCAGATCGTCGGGAACGAGTTGGCCGCTTTCGACGAAGGGATGGGCGCGCAGTCCGGCGGGTGTCTTTTGGCGAATCGCCTGACGAAGAATGTCGCCGGTGCCGATGTGTTCCAGACCGTTGCGCTCGCAGAGCAGTTTGGCTTGCGTTCCTTTGCCGCATCCAGGGGGACCGAGAAGGATGAGACGCATGAACGATACCCTCATTCGGAAGTTTAGCCGCGAGCCGTAGGCGAGCGCAGCCGCGCTCGCCTACGGCTCGCGGCTAAACAAAACGGCTAATCCTCGGTCAAACCCGGATAATTGCGCATGACCAAATGGCTGTTGATTTTCTGCACCAGATCGAGCGCCACGCTGATAACGATGAGCAGACCCGTGCCGCCGTAGAAGCTGGCCACGTTGTAATCGACGTTCATGGTGTTGGTGATGAGCGTCGGGATGACGGCGATGACGGCCAGGAACGCCGCACCGACATAGGTGATGCGGATCATCACGCGCTCCAGATATTCCGCCGTCCGCTTGCCCGGTCGATAACCGGGGATGAAACTGCCGTAGTCCTTGAGGTTGTTGGCCATGTCCTTAGGGTTGAAGATAATGGCCGTCCAAAAATAGCAGAAGACGTAAATCAGGGCGATGAACATGATGGTATACCAGTAGCCCTGTCGCTCGAACGTCTCTTGCAGGAGGAGCGCCCAGCGCCATTGGGTGCCGTTGGCCAGCGCGCCGAAGACGAAATAGGGCAGCACCAGCAAGCTGCTGGCGAAGATGACGGGCATGACGCCGGCCTGGTTGACGCGCAACGGCAGCCATTGACTGGTGCCGCCGAAGACGCGGCGGCCGCGAACGTGCTTGGCCGACTGCGTCTTGATGCGCCGCTGCGCCTTGGTAATGGCCACCACGGCGACGACCACGGTGACGAACAGCACGATCAGCACGACCAATTTCTCGAAACTCATGTCGCGTCCGCCGCCGCCGCCGAGGGTGAACACCGAGTCCTTGAAATGACCGTTCTCGAAAAACAACGTCGAAGTCGCCGCCGGGATGCGCGCGATGATGCCGGCCATGATGATGAGACTGATGCCGTTGCCGATGCCGTACTCGTCGATCTGTTCGCCTAGCCACATCAGGAAGATGGTGCCGCACGTCAGCGTCACCACCATCGTCAGCCAAAAAGGCCAGCTGTCGTAACCGGCCAATCCCCATCCTTGCTTGTTCTGCCGGGGATCGCCCATGATGTATTGCACGTACATGAACGCTTGGAACAGACAGATGAGGACGGTGGCGTAGCGGGTGTATTCGTTGATCTTTTTACGGCCGCTCTCGCCTTCCTTTTGCAGCTTCTCCAGCGGCGGATAGACGGCGCCGAGAAGTTGGAAAATGATCGACGCGGAGATGTACGGCATGATGCCCAGTCCGAACACCGTGGCAAAGCTGAGATTGCCGCCGGAGAACATGGACACGAAGTTGAGGACGTTGCCCAGCGCGCCGCCGGCGCCCATCGCCGCCGTCATCTTCGACTGATCGACGAACGGCAGCGGAATGGAAAAACCAATGCGATAGATGGCCAAAAACAACAGCGTCAGCAGGATCTTCTGCCGCAGTTCGGGAATGGTGAAGATAGCCTTGACCCTGCCGCGATACATCACGAAGGCCACGAGTACGGCCAAAACCGTGACGACGACCGCCTGCTGCCAACTCATCATGAGCATCAGCAGCAGAAAAAGCGCCGCGACGGCGGCGACGCCGATGAGATAGGGATTTTGCTTACCCATAGACAACTCCTCGAAGCCATCCCTTCGTTTCGCCGCGACCCGGAGGGGAACACTGCTGGCACACACCCGGCAGCTAACGCAGCCGGTTCGCCAGCGAACCGGCTGCGTTAGCTGCCGGGTGTGTGCCAGCAACCGTTACGACGGCGAAGGCTTCCGCGGCTTCATTTTGTTTCGTTTCGGTTTCTTGGGCGGCGGGATGACCTCGGCGCTGCCGCCGCGTGCGGCGATCTTCTCCTGAGCCGACTTGGAGAAGTGATGCGCTCGCACCGTCAGCTTCTTAGTCAATTCCCCCGTCCCTAGAATTCGTACCCCATCGGCCGGTCCCTTGGCTAGCCCAGTTTTCCGCAACGCCTCCGCATCGACTGTATCGCCGTTGTTGAAGCGCTCTAAATCGCCGATGTTGACGACGTGATATTTCTTGTCCCAGGTGGCGTGGCTAAAGCCGCGCTTGGGAATGCGGCGGAACAGTTGCATCTGTCCGCCCTCGAACATAACGGCGGGTTTCTTGGCGCCGGCGCTGGCCCATTGGCCTTTGTGGCCGCGCGTCGAAGTTTTGCCGTGGCCGCTGCCGATGCCGCGACCGACACGCTTTTTCTTGCGCAGCTTGTGAACGCCGACATGCACTTGGCTGAGATCCATTAGAGAGTCACTCCTCGCAAGCGAGCCACTTCTTCGCGCGTGCGCAGCAGCATCAGTCCGGCGATGGTCGCCTTGACGAGATTGATGGGATTGCTGCTGCCATGCACCTTGGTGAGTATGTTGTGAATGCCGGCCACTTCCAGCACGTCGCGGACGCCGGGTCCGGCCTTGACGCCGGTGCCGGGTCCGGCCGGAACGAGAATAACGCGGCTGCCGCCAAACTTGCCGATGACGCGATGCGGTATGGTGTCGCCGCGCATCGACACGCGCTTGGAGCGCTTCATCGTCTCCTGAGCGTCCTTGGTGGCCTTCTCGACGGCGGGCGGCACTTCGTTGGCCTTGCCGTAGCCGGCGGCCACACGTCCCTTCCTATCGCCGACGACGACCAGGGCGTTGAAGCTGAAGCGCCGGCCGCCTTTGACCACGGCAGCGCAACGGCGGATCTTCACCACGCGATCCTCTAGCCCGTCCTGTCGTCCTTCTCCACGTTCTCTGGCCATGATGTCACTCGTTCGTTCTTCCGTTTAGCCGCGACCCGAAGGGGAGCGCCAGCGCGCTCCCCTTCGGGTCGCGGCTAAACGGTAATCCCTAAAATTGCAAGCCGCCCTCACGCGCCGCATCGGCCAGCGCCTTGATGCGGCCATGATACCGATAGTGTCCGCGATCGAACGCCGCCTTGGTGATGCCGCGTTCCTTGGCAACCTGGGCCAAGCGTTTGCCGACCGCCTGCGCCGCCTTGACGTTGCCGCCATAGGCCACGTCTTTGCGTAAATCCGGGGCGGCGCTGCTGGCGGCGACTAAGGTTTGACCGCTAAGATCGTCGATCAACTGGGCGTAAATGTGCTTGGAACTGCGGAAGACAGTTAGCCGCGGCCGTTCGACCGTGCCGGTGATCTTGCGGCGAACGTGGCGGCGGCGCCGCAGCCGTTGCACTTGCTTGAGTTTATGCGAATTCATGGATGCCTCGCTCAGCCACCGCTGGTGAAGGACTTGCCTTCCTTGCGGCGAACCTGTTCGTTCTCGTAGCGGATGCCCTTGCCCTTGTACGGTTCCGGCGGGCGAACGTGCCGCACCTCGGCGGCGAACTGGCCGACTTGCTGCTTGTCCGCCCCTTTGACAACGATGGTCGTCTGATCCGGCACTTCGACGATGACGCCGGCCGGCGGCACCATCAAAACGCGGTTGGCGTAGCCGACCGTCAACTCGACGCCCTTGCTCTTGGCCGTCGCTTGGTAGCCGATGCCCTCGATCTTGAGGCGCTTCTCGTAGCCCTTGGTGACGCCCTCGATCATGTTGGCGATGAGGCTGCGCGTCAGGCCGTGCAGCGAACGCGACAAGCGCTCATCGTCGGGCCGAACGACGCGGATGACCTTGGCGGTTTCGTCCACCTCGACCTTGATGAGCCGATGGTAGGGAAACTCCAACTTTTGGCCTTTGGAGCCTTCGACGAAAACCTTGCCGTCGGCGATCTTGACCTTGACGCCGGCGGGGATGGCCACGGGTTGTTTGCCGATACGCGACATGACTTGCTCCCCTAAATGTATTCAAGCTCTACCCGCGAACAAGTCGCAACCTACCATACGGTGCAAAGCAGTTCGCCGCCCAATCGTTGCGCCGCGCTTTGCGGTCACTCATGACGCCCTTGCTGGTGCTGACGACGCTGATACCCAGGCCATCGAGAACGGGCCGCAGTTGTTCGGCACGGCGATACAAGCGCCGACCGGGACGGCTGGCCCGCTCGATGTGCCGGATGACGCGCTCGCCGTCCGGCCCGTAATTGAGATAGACGCGCAGCAGCACGTGCGGTTTGCTAAGATCGTCGTCCGCTTGAAATGTCTTGTGCCCCTGCTCGTCGGCCTCCATGCGGCCGACTTGGAAGTCGAGGATGAACCCTTCCTCTTTGAGCACGTGCGCCACGGCGATTTTGAGCTTGGCGGCCGGGATGTCCACGGCCGGCCGCTCAATGCGGTTGGCGTTGCGCAGGCGGGTCAGCATGTCCGCTAACGAATCGGTCATCATGTTGAATGCACCCTCACCAGCTGGCTTTCTTGACGCCCGGAATGAGGCCATCGCTGGCCATGTTGCGGAAACAAATACGGCAGATGCCGAACTTGCGATACACCGCGCGCGCTCGGCCGCACAAACGGCAACGCAGGCGAATGCGGATGCGCTCGCGCGGCGGCATCTTGACCTTGGAATCCGGCTTGCGGCTGGCTTCCAGCTTCGCCATCTGCCTTCTGAATTTGACATTCTTCGCTTCGGTGGTCATGTTCTTGTCCTTCGACCGTTTACGTTTCGCGGAACGGCATGCCAAACGACCGCAGCAACTCGCGGGCTTCGTCGTCGTTCTTGGTGCTGGTGACGAACGTCACGTCCATACCCTGCACGAACGTCACCTTGTCGGGATCGATCTCCGGAAACACCTGCTGCTCGGACAGACCGAGACTATAATTGCCCTGGCCGTCGAAGCTGCGCGGGTTGACGCCGCGGAAATCGCGGATACGCGGCAGAGCGATGCTGATGAGTCGATCCAAGAACTCATACATGCGCCGTCCGCGCAGCGTGACACGACAGCCGATCTCATTGCCTTCGCGGAGCCGGAAGCCGCTGACCGCTACCTTGGCCTTGCGGACCTGCGCCTGCTGCCCCGCGATTTGCGAGAGCTGCTCGGCGGACTGCTCCATGCGGTTCTTGTCTTGCAGCGCCTTGCCGACGCCCATGTTGACGACGATCTTTTGCAAGCGCGGCAAACTCATGAGGTTGTCGCGGCCCAGCTTGTTCTTGAGCTGCGGCACGATTTCTTTCTGATAGCGTTCCTGCAACCGGGCCATGATACCTCTCGTCTAGCAACAGGACTTCTCGACCAGCGAATCTCGACGCCTACGATTTTTTGGCGTATTTGGGGTTGGGCTTGCTGAGGACGCCGAGACCGGCGCCGCACTTTTTGCAGAAGCGTTCTTTGTGGCCGTCGGCGGCGTAGCGTCGGCCGACGCGAACGCCGCGGCGGCAGTTCTGGCAGAACAACAGCACATTGGAGGCGGCAATGGGCATCTCCTTGGAGAGCCGGCCGCCCTGCGGATTGCGGCGGTTGGGCTTGACGTGCTTGTACACGCGATTGATGCCTTCCACCACCACTTTGTTGTCGTCGGGAAGGATGCGCAGCACCTTATGGGCGCGGCCCTTTTCGGCGTCGTCGCCGGCGATCACTTCCACCAAGTCGTCTTTGCGAACGTGCATGATTGCATCCTCTTCTGTTTAGCCGCGACCCGAAGGGGAGCGCTGTCGCGCTCCCCTTCGGGTCGCGGCTAAACGACCTCCGCCGCCAGGTTGACGATGCGGACGAAACCGCTCTCGCGCAATTCGCGGGCCACGGCCCCGAAAATGCGCGTGCCGCGCGGGTTCTCCTCGGCGTCGATAATGACCATCGCATTACGGTCAAAGCGGACGTAACTGCCGTCCTCGCGGCGCGTCGCTTTCTTGCAGCGAACGACGACGCCGCGCACCACTTCGCCGGGCTTGACCTCGCCGCCCGGATTGGCCTTCTTGACGCTGGCGATAATCACGTCGCCCAGACCGGCATAGCGCCGCCGCGTGCCGCCCAACACCTTAATGCACATGCACTCCTTGGCGCCGGTGTTGTCGGCGACATCCAGGTAGGTATACATCTGAATCATGACGCGATCCGATCCTTCTCGTCAAACACACAAAATACCTTACGAACCGGGCGCCGCCGGCGCCTGGGTCTGATGCGTCGGCAATTCCGGCGCCTTGGTGACAACGCGGAGCAGTCGCCAACACTTCGTCTTGGACAGCGGCCGGGTCTCCATGATCTCGACCGTGTCGCCCAAACGCGAATCGTTGTTTTCGTCGTGGACGTGGCAAACCGTCCGCCGGCGGATGTATTTGCCGTAGCGCGGATGCTTGACCAAGCGCGGAATCTCAACGCGGCGGGTCTTGCTCATCTTGTCGCTGGTGACGACGCCGATTTCGACGCGCCGTTTGCCCCGTTCGATTGCCTCAGCCATTGCTCATCGCTCCCTCAACGGCCTTTTTTTGTACGGCCAATTCGCGTTCTCGTTGGATAGTCTTGATGCGGGCGATGTCGCGCTTGGCCTTGCGGATCTCGCTAGGCGTTTCCAGGCGCTCGGTGGCCGACTGGAAACGCAGGTGGAACAGATTCTTGACGCTGTCCCGGAGCGTCAGGCTCAAGTGTTCGTCACTCATGGCGCGAAATTCAGCCGGTTTCATTGGTTGTTCTCCCTCTCATCCCACGCTCGGCCGCCGCGACACGAAACGGCAGCGAAACGGCATCTTGTAAGCGACGCGGGCCAGAGCGTCGCGCGCGGCCGCCTCCGGCAGACCGCCGATTTCATAAAGAATCATGCCCGGCTTGATGACGGCCGCCCAAAATTCCGGCTCGCCCTTGCCCTTGCCCATGCGCGTCTCGGCGGGAATGGCCGTCACCGACTTGTGCGGAAAAACGCGGATGTACAAGCGGCCTTCGCCGCGCACCGAGTGCGTGGCGGTGATGCGTCCGGCCTCGATGGCCTCGGCGCTGAGCCAGCCGCCTTCGAGCGATTGCAGACCGAAATCGCCGTGGCTGACGGTGTTGCCGCGCGAAGCGTTGCCGCGCACTTTTCCGCGCTGCGTCTTGCGGAATTTCACTCGCTTGGGCATCAATGGCATGATTGATCTCCTCTCATCCGCGCCGCGGACCGCGACCGCGACCGCGTCCCGGCGGCGGCGGAGCCGCCTCGTCTTTCTCGTCCGGCACCAGATAATCGCCGTTGTTGATCCACACCTTGATGCCGATGTGGCCCTGCGCCGTCTTGGCCTCGGCGAAGCCATACTCGACCTTGGCCCGCAGCGTGGACAACGGAATGCTGCCGGCCATACTGCTTTCCGTTCGCGCCATTTCCGCGCCGCCGAGCCGACCGGCCATCTGAATGCGAATGCCCTTGGCACCCGCCTCCATCGTCGTGTCGATGGCGCGCTTCATCGTCCGCCGAAAGCTCGCCCGCTTCTGCAACTGCTCGGCGATGTCCTCCGCCACCAACTGCGGATCGCGTTCGGGACGGTTCACCTCCATCGTTTTGACCTCGATGTGCCGGTGCGTCAGGTTTTCCAGATCCTTGGTCAGTTTATCGACTTCTTGCCCCTTCTTGCCGATAATCATGCCGACGCGGGCGGAGTGAATGAACACCGTCACTTTCTCGCGCGTCCGCTGAATGCGGATCTTCGAGATGCCGGAGCCGCCGTAACGATTCTTGACGAACCTGCGGATCTTCACGTCTTCGACGAGGAGATCGGAGAAGTCCTGCTTGTTGGCGTACCAATTGCTCAGCCAATCGACCATGATGCCGGTGCGAAAGCCCGTCGGTCGAACCTTTTGTCCCATGCGATCCACCTATTCCTTTCACGTCGCCGCCGGCTCTTGCAAATCCGACAGCGTGACGCGAATGTGCGAGTAACGCCGTTTGATCGGATAGGCGGTGCCGCGCGCCGCGGCATAATCCGCTTCATGATCGGCCCGCCATCGACGCGCGATTCGAGGACGATCAAATCGTCGATGTTGCGTGCGCCGCGATCCTCGGCATTGCCCAGGGCGCTCTTGAGTACCTGCTCCAACAGACGCGCGCTCTTGTTGGGCAAAAAACGCAGCAACTCCAGCGCCTCGTCGGCGGGCCGGCCGCGAATGAGCGCGGCGAACGGCCGAATCTTCCGCGCCGACATGTCGGCGTGGCGATGACTGGCTTGATATTCCATGACCTTCTCCCAAACGAGGCGTGCCCAGTTCCGGGGGCTGGACTCGAACCAGCGACCTCCAGGTTATGAGCCTGGCGAGCTACCACTGCTCCACCCCGGGATCGTTTACTTCTTGCCCTTGCCGCCGCTGTGGCCTTTGAAGATCCGCGTGGGCGAAAATTCACCGAGCTTGTGGCCGACCATGTCCTCGGTCACATAGAGGCGGAGGAAACTTTTGCCGTTGTGGACGAGGAACGTCGCGCCGACAAATTCGGGGACGATGGTGCAATCGCGCGACCAGGTTTTGATCGGCTCGCGGTTGGCCGTCCGTTGATTGCGCTCGACCTTGGCGATCAAGCGCTCGTCCACATAAGGCCCTTTTTTCAGAGACCGGCTCATCGCTCCCTCCGGCGGGAAATAAAAATTATAGGGCGATTGTCCCTTGTGTCCAGTATCCGCTTTCTTCGTTTAGCCGCGACCCGCAGGGGAGCGCGCGACCAACGCGCTCCCCTGCGGGTCGCGGCTAAACGAACCCTATCAACTCGTCGCATAGTGCGGCCCCGGCCGGCGACGACGAATGATCGCCGAGTTGGACGGCTTGCGTTTGTTGCGCGTCTTGCCGCCCTTGGCGAGTACGCCGGTGGGGCTGCACGGATGCCGGCCGCCGGCGGTGCGGCCCTCGCCGCCGCCCATCGGATGGCTGACCGGGTTCATCGACGTGCCGCGGTTGTGCGGCTTGCGGCCCATCCAGCGCTTGCGGCCAGCCTTGCCCAGACTGATGTTCATGTGTTCGGCGTTGCCGATCATGCCGATAGTGGCTCGGCATTCGGAACTGATGCGCCGCACTTCGCCGGAGGGCAGCGTGATCTGCGCCCATTTGCCTTCGCGGGCGGTCAACGTGGCGGCGGTGCCGGCGCTGCGGCACAATTGTCCGCCGTGGCCGGGCTGCATCTCCAGATTGTGAATCGTCATGCCGAGCGGCACTTTGCGCAGCGGCATGCAGTTGCCGACGCGCGGCTCCACGTCGTCGCCGCTGATGATGCGATCGTCGGCTTTCAACCCTTCCGGCGCCAGAATGTACGTCTTTTCGCCGTCCTCATATTGCAAAAGGGCGATGCGCGCCGAGCGATTGGGATCGTACTCGATGGCCACCACCGTCGCCCAGACGCCGTCCTTGTTGCGCTTGAAGTCAATGAGGCGGTAGCGCCGCTTGTGTCCGCCGCCGCGGAAGCGCGTGCAGACGATGCCCTGATTGTTGCGGCCGCCCTTCTTGGGCTTGGGCAAAAGCAGCGACTTTTCCGGCTTCTTTTTGCGATCCGTGATGTCCGCGAAATCGCTGACGGAGCCTTCGCGCCGGCCCGGCGTCGTCGGTTTGTATTGGCGAATACCCATGTTTCACCATTCATTTGCCAGCCTGCGGCGCCAGCAAGGGATGGCCCTTGCTGGCGCTGCGGGCCGGCGGAGGGTTTAGAAGAACTCAATCACCGGACTTTCCGGCTGGAGCGTGACGATGGCTTTCTTCCAGTTGGACAGCCGGCCCATCTTGAAACGATAGCGGCGCTGTTTGCCCAAGCGATTCTGCGTCCGCACCTTGGCGACGCGGACGCCGAACAACTCCTCGACCGCCGCCTTGATCTCCGTCTTGGTCGCCCACGGATTGACCTCGAACGAGTAGGCCGGCGCCCACTGTGTCCGCTTCTCGCTCTTGTGCTGCGATTGGTGCGTGCCCTTCTCGGTAATCAGCGGACGGAGAATGATCTGGTGCGCTTCCAGTTTCGGCCCGCGCGTCCGCTCAGTGTTGTTGGCCATGTCCGTTCTCCCTTACTTCGCCGCGGCGCCTTGGCGTAATTCGTCCAGGGCGGCGCGGGTCAACAGCAGTCGTTTCTGCCGCAGCAC
This sequence comes from uncultured Planctomycetota bacterium, assembly GCA_963835245.1. Lineage (GTDB taxonomy): Bacteria > Planctomycetota > Planctomycetia > Gemmatales > Gemmataceae > JAJPHU01. The sequence goes on along the minus strand of CAWIEZ010000003.1, from coordinate 638,423 downwards.
CGTGTAGGCGTTAAACTGCGACGCCGGCAGCACTTCCATGTCCGGAATGTTGCGCGACGATAGATAGAGATTCTTGTCGTAATCCTTGGTGCCCAACAGGCAAGTCGTGCCCTGGAGTTTGAGCGCTTTGAGCAGGCCGGCGATCTGCTTCGTTTTCACTTCGGAAAGCGTCAACTCATCGAGGACAATCGCTTCATTGTCCTGAAACTTGCTGAGAATGGCCATGCGCGTGGCGGCGCGAATGGCCTTCTTGGGCAGATGATATTCGTAATCGCGTGGCTTCGGTCCCTTGGCGGTGCCGCCGCCGCGCCGCTTGTTGGTGCGGCGTGGACCGACGCGGGCGTTGCCGGTGCCCTTTTGGCGAAACAGCTTCTTCGTGCTGCCGGCCACTTCGCCGCGACGCAGGGTCGAATGCGTGCCCGAACGCTGGTTGGCCAAGTGCATCAAGACGACATCGTGCAGCAGCTGCTTGTTGACCGTGCCGCCGAACTCCGACGGATCGACCTGCACGGTCCCAATCGAATCGCCCTGACGGTTGTAGACGTTCAAAGTAAGCATGATTCAACCCTCCTCCGAATGTCGCGGAGGACAATCTCGATCGCCTTTGTATCGCCGGTATTACTCGGCTCGACGCATCCCCCCAGGGGAGATCGTTTCGAGACACGCGGATGCTTTTGTTCCTTGCCGGCACCGCGGCCGGCAAGGATCGTCTATCAGGAGGCCGCCCCCGCCAAAACGCGGATCTTGATGTCCACGCCGGGAGGGAGGCTGAGACCCTTATTCAGCGCCTCAATGGTTTTGCCGGTCGGCTGCAAGATGTCGATGAGACGCTTGTGCGTGCGAATCTCGAACTGCTCGCGCGATTTCCGGTCGATGTGCGGACTGCGCAGCACGGTGTAGCGTTCGATGCGCGTCGGCAGCGGAATGGGACCATGCACCATGGCGCCGGTCTTCTCCGCCGTCTCCACGATCTCCGCCGCGGTGCGGTCCAGCACCTCGTGATCGTAGGCTTCCATCCGAATACGGATGCGTTCGTTTGTTACATTCTGCCCCGCCACCGCTGACTCCTCGCCTCGTTATGCCCGCCGTCCATCTCATCCATTTCGTGTCGAAGAATGTTAAGGTAGTGGCGTGTTCGGGGACTGTCAAGGGCCGATCCGCGATTTGGGTCCACCCGGCAGCTAACGCAGCCGGTTCGCCGGCGAACCGGCTGCGTTAGCTGCCGGGTGGACCCAAAGTCTTGATACGGTCGAGTTGCTTGCCGAACGACAGGATCGTTTTGGCATCGGTGAATTGCTGCGACGAGCCGCCGAGCAGCGATTTCACCGCGTCCAGATCGATGGCCCGGCTCGCTCGATCGCCTCCGCCCATGCCATAGCGGATAAAGGAAGGAGGCAAATCGTCAATGTCCCAAGCGCGGCATACTTCATAGCCCTGGAGAATGACAAGACGGAAATTCGTCACCACCAGGCGCGTGAAATAACCGTTGGAGATGCCGAGGACGATGATGGTGGGTACGATGAGGCTTCCGGCGGCCATGATGGATAGCGTCACCATCTCTGCCTGTCCGCCCAGCCAGCCTATGCCCACACAGATGGCGCCGAGGGCCAAGGCGATGAGGAACAGACCGGGATGGGTGACGTAGCGTTCCCATGAGGGATTGAAGCGCGGCCCGCGCACCCAGGTGACTTTCTCATCGGGTCGAAGCAAGCGATCGGCCAACCAACCCGGCAGCGGTTGGAATAGTCCGATGAGATCGGGTACTTGCAAACTGGGCGCGCCGCGCTGAATTTGCTCGGACATGAGTTTGCTCCCTAGGTGAGGCACGGGATCGCTCGTCCATCTCCTTAACCTACACTTCCCCCGTCGTTGCCGCAACGGCCAGGTTTGGCCGAGCCGTGGCCGTCCCTCCGGGTGCAGTACAATAGATTTTCTCTCGCAAATAATCGTAATGCTCCCACGGCGTATAGAGGCGAGCGCGGCCGGCGAGGGCGGTGGAGAGGATGGCCGGATTCTCGACGATGCCCTGGAGCTTGGCGTAGAAGTCCGTGTACGAGCCGGCGCGGAACACCAATTCCGGGCAGCGGAGCAGTTCCTGAGCCCCGCCGCGGTTGGACGTCAGGATGGCGACGCCGGAGGCGACACACTCCATGGCGATCTGCGGCAGATTGTCCTCCCACAGAACGGGAACGACGGCGAGATCGAGGCCGCCAAGAATGTCGCGGAACTGGCTATGGGTGTAGCCATCGTAGAAGGCGACCGAGGCGAAGCGATGAGCCATGCGCTTGATGCGTTTGTAGGCGCGTAGATTTTCAATCCTCGCGGCGATAGTGACCGCCAGGCGACTTGCCAACTCCTCCGGCATTTCCTTCAGGGCTTTCTCGAAGAAGTAGAATCCTTTGTCGCGGCGCATGTAACCCAGGTAGCCGATGCGGAGACCTCCATTACCCGGCAGCGGACGCTGCCGGTTCGCCGGCGAACCGGCAGCGTCAGCTGCCGGGTGTGTGCCATCGGCGAAGCGCGTGCCGATGTACAGCGTCCGCACCTTGGCCGCATCGACGCCGAAACCGACCGCTAACTCGCCGACGCGCTCGGAGACGGTCAGAACGCGATCGACGTAGGTGTTGAGAGCGGCGACGAAATGGCGCCGCCGCGCCGCGAAGCGCGCCGCGTCGGCGGGATCGAGAAGCGCCGTCGGCTTGGTGGGTTTCACGGAGCCGCACGTCGGATTCAACACGATCATAGGTCCGAAGGCGGTGCCGTGATAGATTCTCTTCGCCAAGCGAACGGCGCTGCGCAGAAAGCCGAAGATCATCGTGTGGGCAAAGCGAGAACCGAGCGAATGTGGAGAAATGCCCAGCATTTTCAAGGCATATTCCAAACGATACAGCCGTAGGGCGGTGAGCGGATTAAACGGTTTCGTCAGACAACTGACGCATTTTCGACCGTCGCGGAAGTCTCGACAAAGGGCGCGCTCCTGGAACCACAGATTCACCTGCGGACAAAAGGCGAAATAGTTGTGCATGCTGAAGACGATTTGCACCGACGGATAATGCTCGCGCGCCAGACGCAAAAAAGAAAGCGGAATGCCTTCGAGATTGTTGAAATGGATCACGTCGAACGGGCCGTGTTCGCGGAGAAAGTCGGCGAACAGCGGCTCCATTTCCGGGCAGCGCGTCACATCCCGACGGAACGCCCAATGGCCGGGACTGAGAATGGTCGAATTAACGATCTCGAACTTGCGAACGCCGTCGCGCCGCGCCTTGACTTCGTGGAGGAATGGCCGGCGCGAGAAGGGACTCTGCGCGAAGCCCGAACTGAGGAACCAAACCTCGTCGCCGTGCCGCCGGGCGGCATCGACGAGGTTGCGCTGGTAGATCGACGCGCCTCCGCCGCGTATCGGCTCGTACTCGAAATCGATCCAATTGTAGTAGAGAATTTTTAACTTTCGCATGATGTCCTTTGTCACGTCCCTAAGAACCACAAACAGAATGAGCGACTAGCCCGGAGCGCCAGCGACGGTCGCGCAAGCCCGTCGCTGGCGCTCCGGGCTGGTCGGCAAGCGATATCATCTCCATCGGCGGCAGGCCGGCCCAGATAATCCCTCCAGAACCGTCGGCTTGTCAAGGTGGGAACCTCCATCCGCCACTTTCGCGCCGCGCGGCAATGGCCGCCGAGAAGCCGAAGACCGAGCCATAATCCACGAAGCAGCAATCGAACAAAGCGGCCGCGCCGCGGCGCAGCACCACGCATTCTGGGCGATGAGGCTTCTGCACGGCAACCACGTCGGCGATGGCCACGTCGTACCACTGCTCGCCGCTGCCTTGCAGTGCATACCGTGGCTGCACTTCCGGGCAGGGACTCGGCGTCAGCAGATTGCGGAGTAGCAACCGCCAGCGCCGGATGCGCGCGGCGCGGAGATCGAGCGCGGAGCGCGGCGTGAGAGGCAGCCGCGCCAGGATGTCGCACGGCTGCGTCTCCGGCGCTAGTTTCGCACGCATCTCGTTAAGACGCTGCTGGACCGCATGGGGCGGTTGCCGCAGGGCCGCCGGGCCGTGCAAGTAGGCCGCGACCGCTTCGCACAGCAGCCAGGATTCGTAGTAATCGTAGGCCAGCAGTTCATCGAGCAAACGGCTGAGGAACTGGCGCGCCACGGTCCGCGCCCTGACCGCTGGAAAGTGCAAGGCGCCGACGATCAGCAGATTGCGCAACTCATAGAAGGCGTGCCAACCGCGCCCCTTGCGCTCGAACGGTTCGTGCCACACGGCGACGCCCGGCAGCGATACCGTTGGCACTCCCTGCCGCAGTAGACGACAGCCAAACTCCACGTCATCGCCGCGCAGAAAGAGAGGCAGCGGCAAACCGGCGCGATCCAGCACGGCCAGCGGAAAAGCGAAGAACCACCAAGCGTTGTAATGCCGTGGACGCGGTGCGAGAAACGGTGTCAAGTCGTGGGGACGGTCCACACGGCAGCGGCTCGGCTCGTCGATGCGCAGACGCTGCGGCACATAACGGCTGCCGGACTCGACAAGCTCGCGCGGCCGGAATTGATCGAGCATGTGGCCGCCGACGGCAATATCGCCGCGAGCCAGAGACAAAAACGCGGCGGCACGAAAGACGGATTCCGGCTCCAAAATGGCATCGTCGTCCATCAGCAGAACGTGCGTAGCAGATGCAGTGTTTCGCGCTTCGATCAGACAGCGCGTGAAACCGCCGGCGCCGCCGAGATTGTCCTGTTCCACGAGTTGCAGTCGGTCGCCGGCAGTTCGCGCCAAGGCGGCGTAGGCGGGATGAGCGCGCACCTTTTCTCGGCCTTGATCGACGACGACAACGCGGTCCAGCACGTCGGCGACATCTCCATCCGCGAACAGAGCGGCGAGGTTGTCGAGCAGCAGGGAGGCGCGATTGAACGTGCAATAGCCGGCGACGAGCCGCACAGGGCTTGTCACGGCATCCCAGGCTACCCATTCCGCCTGGTGCATCAGCAATCGGGGCGAGTGCGCTTCCATCTCGAAAAACAATAGACTCTCCGGCATCGCTGGCGTATCCGACAAGTCGATGCGAACTTCTCGATCTCTGCCGGAGAAATCGATTTGCCTCAATAAACGCTGTCCTTGTTCGCCCATGCGGCGGTAAAGCCGCAGCGTTCCGGCTCCGCTGACGCGAAGCCGAAGAGCGAGTTGGGCGAGCCGTGTGTATTCGCGCCAATAACTCTCGAAAAAAGCGTTAAACCAGGTATCGGTTCGCAGGACCGTGCCGCGGGCCAGAGCGAGGACGCGCCGGCCCCGTTGCCGGGGAGCCGGTTTCCTTTCCGTTGCGCGCGGTCGAATCCACAATACAGCCGCGTCAGCCCGCGTCGGGGCGGCATGACGATCCGCTGGATAATCCTCTCCGCCATACGCGCTCCTCAGACGGCCACGCTCTCCCGCACTTGTGCCCAAAAAGGCATAACCTTTTTGCGGAAGTCGCTGAGGGCGGCGCCGATGGCTTGGTGCATGTCGAGGTACTGATACGAGCCAAGCCGGCCACCGAAGAGGACGTTGCGCTCGCCTGCCGCTAACCGTTGGTAAGCGGCGAATAATTGCCGATCGCGCGCCGTGTTCACGGGATAGTACGGCTCATCGCCGCGACGGGCGAAGCGCGCGTACTCGCGGCAAATCAGCGTCCGATCGGCCGCATAACGTCGTTCCGGATGCAAATGTTTGAACTCATGGATGCGCGTGTACGGCACGTCTTCGTCGGCGTAGTTGACGACCGCCGCCCCTTGATAGTCGTCCAGCGCCAACGCTTCTTTCTCGAAGTCGAGCGTTCGCCAGGTCAGTTCGCCGAGCCGATAGTCGAAATAGCGATCGATCGGCCCGCTATAGATCACGAGTTGATGCGCTTGCACGGCTTGGCGCACGTCGAAGAAATCGACGCCGAGCCGAACGTCGATCCGAGGCGAATCGAGCATACGGCGGAAGATGGCCGTGTAGCCGTCGGTAGGCAAGCCCTCGTACTTGTCCGCGAAGTAATAGGGTTCAAAGTTGAAGCGCACCGGCAGACGGTTGATGATGCTGGCCGGCAGTTCGCGCGGTTCGGTCTGCCATTGTTTTTTGGTGTAGCCGCGAATGAATGCCTCATAGAGAGGTCGGCCGATCAGCGCGATCGCCTTCTCTTCGAGGTTGTCGGCGCGGCCGATGTTCTCGGCGTCGGTCTGGCGCTGGATCAACGCCCGCGCCTCCGAAGGCGTCAGGCGGCGTCCGAAGAAGGCGCAGATGGTGCCGAGGTTGATGGGCAGCGGATAGACTTGACCGTTATGGATGGTCAGCACGCGATGGCGATAGTTGGTGAAAGTGGTGAAGCGGCGCAAGTAGCGCCAGACGGCTGCGCTGTTGGTGTGGAACAGATGCGAGCCGTATTTGTGGTATTCGATGCCGGTGGCGGGGTCGGTTTCCGAGTAGGAATTGCCGCCGATGTGCGGCCGGCGCTCCAGCACGCAGACCTTGCGGTCCAGCACGGCGGCGATGCGTTCGGCGAGGGTCGCGCCATAGAACCCCGCTCCGACGACGATCACGTCATAGTCGCGCAGCGCCATCGAAAGACCTCCGTGTCTGTCCGCGGCGAAACTTCGTTATATTGGCAGGATTCTAACTTTGCCGGCTTTGCCGTGTCAATCGGACTCCCCGTTTCGCCGCGCTCCCCATCGGGGCGCGGCGAAACGAAGTTATTTTTTGGCTTGGGAAAGGAGACGGGGTAGTTCGTCGCGCAGACGAGACGTGAAGACGCTGGCGCCGTGGACCAGCAGATGATGGCCGTCCTCGAAATCCCTATCGGGCAGCCAGCGTTGGGCGTCGATAACCGCGACGCCATAGGTGCGGCTCAGCTCGTCGAGCAGGCCGTGTATCGCCTTGTTGGCCTCGGCGGAATACCAGCTGCGGAACACCGACGACTCCGGCATGACCACGAGAGCGGCCGGGATGTGTTCGCGGCGACACAGATCGAGGAGTTCGTGGAGCGCTTGAGTCGGTTTTTTGCCCAAGTGGAAGCGGCTCAAGCCCGGAGCATATCCGCTGCGGGCTACTTCCAGGCGGTGCGCCCGTTCGCTGTCGGGGAAAGGCCAAGGAGCCATGGGACTCCATCCCCAATCGTCGATAGGAGAATGCGAGGGCAGAGAGTGGCCGGCCAACAGGCAGCGCAACTCGAACTGCATCGGTCCACGGAAAGCATACCAAGAGGCGAGGCGGGCTTCGAGCCAAATGTGGGCCATCTTTTTCGGACGGTTGAGGTACGGCGCCCATTGCAGAAAGCGGCGCGCGCTGAACCAGGCGAAACAGGCCATGCCCTCTTCGGTCAGGCGCGCCGCGCTGCGGATCGTTGAGCAGAGGCGGCAAAAATTCGATCAACAAAAAGCGCGGCCGAATGCCCTCGGCGAGCATGTTGCGCAGGCAGAGCAATTCGTGGACCGCGCCCGTGGCGGGGATGCCGAAGTTGTAAACCCGCAGCGCTCGGCCATCGCTATCCGGCAGGCCATCGACGGCGCTGGCCTTGAAAGCATGGAACGTCCGCGAACTGCCCAGCATCAGCAGCAGGGGACGTTCGGGATCTTTAGCCGCCAGCCAGCGCACCGTCGGCCACTTCCGCGCTTCGTTGGCCGGCCCGATCGGCTGCCAACGATCCTTGAGCAGAAGCGGGACCAATTGCACGACAGCGTACCACAGCAGCACCCAGAGCAGAAGCGCTCGCCCGCGGCCTTTCATGCGGCGAGGGCGCGCCAGCGTCCACGAAGGCCGCGCACGGCTTGGCGCTAAATCGCCATTACCTCTTCCGCGCTTGTCCCACAGCCAATGCCAACCTCCCCTCGACGTAAACGGTTGGCGACGAATGATGGGCCGGGGCGGCGTCTCAACATCAGCAGGAGAAGGAAGCACATTCATGGCCGCTCGGTTTCTCCGGGACGCGAAAGAAAGCGGAAGGAAGAGAATGCAAGCGAAGCGCAGCGTGAGGTGCGGGATGCAGTGTACTCCAGACGGCCATTGAATCAACCCCAAGCGCCGCGAGGGGAAGTGAAAGGCGAAATCGCCCTGCCGTCTCAGCGAGACGAGGCGATTATTTGGATAAAATAAGAAAAATGAATGTTAAGGGAACAATTTTTGCTCACCTTCTCTCCACGAAAGCTGTAACTATGGTGTGTTCCAGGATGGATGCGGGAAATGGGAGATCGGCCATCCCTTTGTGAGGTTTGCGGCAGGCCAATGAGAACCGCCTTGCCGGTGGACTAGAACTCAGCTTCCGGTTCGCGCCGACGCTCTGACACGTCATGAGGGACGAGAGCATTATGGCGAGCAATGAGGAGGGAACGAACACCGTCCGCACACTCGACTGAGATGGTTGTTCGCACCCTGCGTCATGAGGTCGGCGATCTATTGCAATCGGTGTACTCGGCGGTGGCCATTCTCCAAGAGCGGCTGCCGCGCGGACAGAATCTGGAACGGACGATTTTGAGCGATCTGCGCGGTCGAGCGGAGATGTGCAAAAACGAGTTGGATGCCACGCACGATCTGGTCTGTCCTGTGAATCTGAACCAGGACTGGGTGGAGTTGAGCGAGTTGGCTTCCGGCATAGCAGGCTCCTTCGCGCTGCGCTACCCCGGTCTGCAAATCGTCTGCGAGGCACCCCGTCCCGTGAAAGTCTGGGGGGATGGGCCGAAATTAGCACAAGCGGGAACGCTGTTGATGATGGTCGCTGTGTCCGGCGGCGGGGAGCAAGATTCGGACAAGCGTGTCCGTCCAGCCGTCCAATGGGGTCGCCGAATGGAGTTTCGCTTCACGATGGTCCGCGCGCCAATGAAGAACAACTCAGCTGGTTGACCGCGCCGTTCAGCACGACGCGGCACGCGCGGTTCGGTTTAGGTTTGGCCTTTGCGCGGCGAATCGTGGAATTGCACGGCGGACGTATCACGGTGGCAGACAGCGACGAAGGGAGTTTTCAGATCGTGCTGCTTTTGCCGACCGCTTCCACCAAGGATTGACCCTGGGCTATTTTCGGGAGGATTGCGGCAATTATTCGCTCCTCCACGGCGGCCAAAAGCCGCACAAAGATGAGTTTGTGCTGGCGGCCGGCACCTCATCTGTTAAGTTAAAGGGAGGTTTCGATCACTCCGTCTGTGCCCTGAGAAGGACTCTCCTCCCCGAATTTCCTGCCGGGGGGCACACTGAAAACGAGCTTTTCCGCCTTAGGATTGCGTGCCGGCATTCAAATTGCTCTCTTCCTCAGCGGTAGGAGAGAAGAGAACGTGCGAATCGAGGCAGCGATGCGGATTTGACGTTGGGAGGAGGTTAGGGTTATGGAGCAATCGGCGTCCATGTCAGCGCCCTTGAAGGTTGTAGTCGTCGAGGACGACGCCACGGTGCGTTTGTTTTTGAAAGAAACTTTGGAGAAGAAGCTCGGTCATCACGTTATCGGCGAGGCCGCCACGGGCACCGACATGGTCCGCACCGTGCTGGAACTCGAACCGGACGTGGTCGTCTTCGACATCCATCTTCCGCGACTGAACGGCCTGGACGCCCTGCGGCAGATCTATCAGGAGCGCGTCGTCGCCGCTGTGGCCATCACGGCGGATCGCGATCAGGAATTGGTCCGCCGCGCGCTCGAAGAACACGTTTTGGCTTATCTGGTCAAGCCGGTCGAGGAGCATCAACTCGGCCCAGCTCTGATGATCGCCCGCGCTCAGTTCGCGGAGTTGCGCGAGTTGAATCAGGAAAACGCCTCGCTGCGGCAGGCGCTGCAAAATCGCAAGATCATCGAGCGGGCCAAAGGCGTTTTGATGAAGCGCTATCGTTGGACCGAAGCCGAAGCGTTCCGCCGCCTCCAGCGCGGCGCCATGAATCGCCGCACCACCATGGTGGAGTTGGCACAGAATGTACTGAACGGCATCGAAATGAATTTGTAAGTGTTCGTTTAGCCGCGACCCGAAGGGGAGCGCATTCGCGCTCCCCTTCGGGTCGCGGCTAAACGTCAGTTCAGTTCCGCGATCAACTTCTCGTAGGCTTCCCCCTTCCCTTCGACCGCGGCGCGGCGCGACGTTTCTCCCGTCACCGTCAACGCGACGCGCAGATGCTCAACCGGCAGACAACCGGGTACGCGATCCGCCCATTCCACGAGGCAGACTCCGTTGCTCTCGAAGTATTCATGCACGCCAAGATCGGCGAACTCGGCTTCGGTCTTCAAGCGATAGGCGTCGAAGTGATAGATCGCTAACCGGGCCTGGTATTCCTGCACCAGCACGAAGGTCGGACTGGTGACAATGCGGCTATCGGCGATGTCGAGTCCTTCGGCGATGGCTCGCGCCAACTGCGTTTTTCCCGCGCCTAGTTCACCGATCAGAGCGACAACCGCACCGGACCAGAGCCGTTGTCCCAGACGACGGCCGAATGCTTGGGTCGCCGCGAGATCGGGTAAATCGATGATCGGCGACATTTTCTAACCACAGAGGCACAGAGACACAGAGAAAGATAGAAAAAGTTATTATGCTCTTTTTTCTTCTCTGTGTCTCTGTGCCTCTGTGGTTAGTTCTTCTCAAACGGCCTTGAGAACCAGACAGGTATTACTGCCGCCGAAGCCGAACGAATTGGAGATGGCGACGCGAACTTTCGCCGGTCGCGCCTCGTTGGCGACGTGGCAGAGATCGCATTCCGGATCGGGTTCGTGCAGATTGATCGTCGGCGGCAGGGCGCCGCGCTCCATCGCCACGAGACAGGCCAGCGCTTCGACGGCGGCGGCGGCGGTGAGCAGATGTCCCGTCATGCTCTTGGTCGAACTGATGGGCAAACGGCGAATGCCGTCGCCGAAAACGGCGCTCAGCACGCGCGCCTCGGCGATGTCGCCGACCGGCGTACTGGTGGCGTGGGCGTTGATGTAATCCACGTCTTGCGGATTGCAGCCGGCGTCTTTGAGAGCGTCGCCGACGGCGGCCATCGCCGGTTCGGGATCGGGACTGGGGATGACCATGTTGAAGGCGTCGCTGCGCGCGCCGTAGCCGGCGACCTCGGCGTAGACGCGGGCGCCGCGGCGGCGCGCCTGAGCGGCCGATTCGAGCAGAAACACGGCGCCGCCATCGCCCATGACGAAGCCGTCGCGCTGGCGATCGAAGGGCCGCGATGCCGCTTGCGGTTCGTCATTGCGGCGCGACAGCGCACGAAGGTTGCCGAAGCCGGCCAGCGCCATCGGCGTCACCGCCATGTCGCAGGCGCCGGCCAAGCACACGTCCACCCAGCCCAGTTCCAGCCAGTGCCGAGCCTGCGAGAGCGCGACGTTGCCGCTGGCGCAGGCCGCCGACACGCTGACGGCCGGGCCGCTCAGACCCAGAATGCGGCGAGTCCGCGCGATCATCGCTTCGGTGTCGGACTCCGGCTGCCAGACACGGCGTCCGCCGGCCAGGGCGTCGGATTCCCAAAATTCCAGCCACTCCGCGCCGACGCCTAATACGAGACCAATGCGGACTTCGCCGCGCCGCTCCCACCAGCCGGAGTCGCGCAGCGCCGCCGTGCAGCACCAACGCATCAACTGTTCCAAACGATGCAGCGAGGCGAACTCGGCGGCGTCGGCGCCGGCCGGGCAGGGGACTTCGCGCAACTGTCCGGCAATTTGGCTGGGATGTTCGGAGACATCGAAGCCGTGGACGCGATCAACGCCGGAGTGTCCGGCCAGCAGATGGTCGGCGAAGGCGGCGTAGGTGTGGCCTAGCGGCGTGGCCGTGCCCACACCCGTTATCCAGACCGCGTTCGCGTGGCTCACGATCTTGTCTCCGCTCCGTGACCTTCCCCAACCCGGCAGCTATCGCTGCCGGTTCGCCAAGACAGGCGAACCGGCAGCGTTAGCTGCCGGGTACAAGCCGCTCGCGCTCCCCTTCGGGTCGCGGCTAAACAATGGCGGGCTGACGGCTGCAACGGCGTTGGCGGCCGTCGTTCTCGATAACTCGATGCGACAGCCGGGTTCGAGTAATTGCACGATCGTCGTCTCGCCTCCCCGCGCACCGTGCAGCATGTTCAACAATGTCTCCAAGCGGAGAAGATCGAATCCCACTCGACTGGCCGCGTCGCTCTTGGAGCGGATCGGCGTCTCGACATTGGGCGTGCCGCGAACGACGTGCAAACGCAGGCGCGATCCACTCGCCCGGATCGGCGTCAGAGCCAGAGCCAGCCCGACCGCCTCCGTCCGAGGCGCGGGTTGGCCCGCTTCATCCGGCGGCAATTCCGGATCGAGGCAGGTCAACACCACCCAGACGCCCGGCAAGCGCTGACTTTCCAGCATGGCCGTCGCCGCGAGGAGGACTTCGATGGTTCCACCGGGACCGCCGCCGACACCGAAATTCGGCCCGTGGATCTTGAGCGCTTGGCTGACGGTGCCGGAGATGGAGTGCAGAGAGCGATGTGGGATCAAATGCGGAGAAACGCCCCAAGCGCCTTCGGCGGCGAAGCGCTGCAAGGCCGCCGCCATGGCCGGACGACCGAGAAAACGCGGGGAAGCTACTACTCCCCAATCGTGGAAATTCGTCGCTTGCAGGCCGGCCTTTTGGATCGCCCGGTAGACGGCGGCGAGGCCGGCTACCGTTTGCTCGTCGGCGTGTTTGAGGAAGGAAGCCGGCAACGGCGCGCCGCAGGTCGCAGCGGGATTACGCCGCCCTTGCGGCAACGATTCCAGCCCCATGCGCACCACCGCGTCCGCCGCCACGTCGCAGCAAACGGCGCAACTTCGCGCGACCGATTGGTCGTCAAGTGGCTTCAAACGACACGAATCCTTTCGCTTCCCTCTTCCGCTCGGCGATCCTTCACCGACGAAGCCGCTCACGGCCCCGGAGAGGCCAAGTACAAGTGGTCGTACTGCAATTAACCTTACCTGTCAACGCGAGATCCCGACTTATCCTACTTCGCCGTTTAACCGCGACCCGAAGGGGAGCGCGTTGGCGTCCGCGCTCCCCTTCGGGTCGCGGCTAAACTAGAGCGGAAGCCGCGCATCCCTTTTATTCGTTGCGTCCCAACAGCTATTATCGGCCCGAATTGCGCCGGAAATTTGCCGACGACCCATTTCTTTTTTGCAATTTGCCATCGATCTCGCTAAGCTGGAGAAAGTTGCCGCGTGGCTTTTCGGACGCTCAGTCGTCCTCTTTTGTGAGCGTTGCCCATCTTGCCGCTGCCTTCGCTACTGGCGAGGCGTTCGCCGCGATGGGTTTTTACCCCTTGCCATCCCTTTTCCCTCCTTGGACAGGATTCTCTCGATGCTTCGTTTTTGTGCAACTCCACTGGCGATCCTCCTCTTCGGCCTGCTCATCGGTCCAAGCAGCGCTCAGGAACCCATTCGTCTCGCCCGCACCCCGGACATTTCCGCCGACGGCAAGCTCGTCGCTTTCAGCTACAAGGGCGACATCTGGATCGTGGAAACGATCGGCGGCACGGCGCGGGCCGTCACCTCGCACCCCGCTCACGATATTTCTCCCGTGTTCAGCCCCGATGGCCGGACCATCGCTTTCAGTTCCAACCGCCACGGCAGTTACGACATTTACACCGTGTCCATCCAAGGCGGCCGGCCTACCCGTCTGACGGTGGACTCGGCGACGGACATGGTGTGCGGCTGGACGCCCGACGGCAAAAACATTCTGTTCGCTTCGACGCGCAGCACCGCCTTTCCGCCCAGCTACGAACTGTACACGGTGCCGGTCGAGGGCGGCATGGCGCGGCGTCTGACCGCCGCCGAGGGCAAAGAAGGCGTCTTCTCTCCGGCGGGCGATCGAGTGGCTTACGTGCGCGGTCCCGGCACTTGGTATCGCAAGGGCTATCGCGGCTCGTCCAACGACGACATCTGGATCTGCAACGCCGACGGCGGCAACAATCGGCCCGTGACCGCCTTCAACGGCCAAGACAATTCGCCGATGTGGAGCGCCGACGGCAAAACGCTTTTCTACGTCAGCGAGATTCACGGCGCCGCGGCGAACATCGTCCGTCTGCCGCTCGATCCCTCCGCGCCTCCGGCCGGCAGCCAATCGGCCATCAAGCCGCAACCGCTGACCTCCCACAAGGACGACAGCGTTCGCCGCGCCCGAATTTCCCGTGATGGCCAATGGATCGTCTACGAATGCGGCGCCGATCTGTGGGTCGTCTCCACGCACCAGGGCGCCGCGCCGCGCAAGCTGGCCATCGAGGCCAACGTCGACGACAAGAGCAATCCGGAGGAACTGAAAATCTTCACGGGCGGCGCCACCGAGTTCGCGCTATCCTCCGACGAGAAATTCATGGCCTTCGCCGTCCACGGCAAACTGTTCCGCAGGAAAATCGGAGCCGACGCCAAGGTGGTGCAGATGACCGATGGCCCTTCCAACGATCATAATGCCGCCTGGGCGCCGGACAACTCGAAGATCATCTTCATCTCCGATCGCAACGGCCACGAGGATCTGTATCTGCTCGAGTCCGACGATGCGGAGCATTCAAAGCTCACCGAGGCGAATCACTTCAAAGTCAAGCAGCTGACTCATACGCGCCGACGCCGAGTTGGGCGTCAGCTTCGCGCCCAACGGAAAACGTGCCGCCTTCCTCCGCGCCGGCAAGCTGTGGACGATGAACCCCGACGGCAGCGATGCCAAAGCGATTGTCTCGGACGTTCACGTCTTCGATTACGAATGGTCGCCGGACAGCAAATGGTTCGTCTACGCACGGCGAGACGGCTCGTTCGCCAGCGAGTTGTACATCGTGCCTTCCACGGGGGCGACAACGGATAACCCTCGGCGCAACGTGACGCGCTACGCCACCTACAACGGCGACGTGACCTGGAGCCACAATGGTAAGTGGATCGCCTTTCTCAGCGAGCGGCGCGGTTCGGCCAACCTCTACGTGCTGCCGCTGCAAAAGCCGGCCGCGCCGGGCTTCAGCGAACGCGGCAGTATCCTGAGCGGTCCCAGCGTGGCCATCGATTGGGAGGACATCCATCTCCGCGCCGTTGCCGCCGCGCCGGTGACAGCAGCAACGGCCGCCATCTCTCCCGACGGCGGCAAGATCGCTTTCCGCGACGCCAAGGATCACGATTTGTGGGTCGCCAGCAGCAACGGCGGCCAACTCACCCGCCTGACGACCGGCCATTCCGCGCCGCGGCAGATCGTCTGGTCGAAGCCGCGCAGCCACCTTTCCGCCCTCGGCGACGTGATTTATTTTCTCGACCGCGGCGGCAACATTCATCTCGTCCGCGCCTCCGGCGGTTCCGGCCCACCGCTGCCCTTCCGCATCAAAATGCGCGTGCGCACCGAGGAGCAATGGCTGGAGATGTTCGATCAGACCTGGCGCTATCTCGCCGAGCATTTCTACGATGCCGCCTTCCACGGCCGCGATTGGGATGCCGTCAAGAAGAAGTATCGCCCGTTGGTCAAGCACGTCGCCATGAAAGAGGATCTGTATTCTCTGCTTTACCTGATGATGGGTGAGTTGAACGCCTCGCATCTCGGCGTCGGCGGCTACGGCACGTTCCCCGATGAGGAGACGGCCGATCTCGGTTTGATCTTCGCGGAAGACTACCGCGGACGCGGCTTGAAAATCGCCGAGATCCTCAAGCGTGGTCCGGCCGACCGGCGCGGCTTGAACGTCAAGGCCGGCGAATACATCCTCAACATCGACGGCGTCGAACTGACGGACAAGACGGATTTGAGTCAACTCCTCAACGGCAAAGCCGGCGAAGGCGTGGCGCTGCAAGTGGCGTCCAAACCCACGGCGGCGGCCAAAGAGCGCCGCTCCGTCACCCTCTCCGCCGTCAGCCGGCGTTCCATCGCTCCGCTAATGTACGATCGCTGGGTGGAACACAACGCCCGCCGCGTCGCCGAACTGAGCAACGGCAAACTCGGCTACATCCACATCCCCAGCATGGACGAAGAGGGACTGGATCGTTTCGTCCGCTCGTTGTACTCGGACAACTACGACAAGGAGGCCATCGTCCTCGATGTCCGCTTCAACGGCGGCGGTTTCACGCACGATCAGATCCTCAATTATCTCGGCAGCCGCGAACACACTATTTTCAAGGAGCGCGACGGCGGCCAAGGGTTGGTGCTGCGCTCCACGGATCGTAAGTGGAACAAGCCGCTCATTCTGCTCATCAACAATCGCTCTTATAGTGACGCCGAAATCTTTCCCAATGCTTTCCGCACCTTGGGCCTGGGCAAACTGGTGGGACAAGCGACGGCCGGCCACGTCATCGGCCGAACGCAAGTCCGACTGATCGATGGCTCCTCCTTGCTCATCCCGCGGATAGGCGTCTACACCATGAAGGGCGTGAACATGGAGAAGGAAGGCGTGCAGCCGGACGTTGTCGTCGCGGAGCATCCCGACCAACTCGCCAAAGGCGTCGATGCCCAACTCGACAAGGCCGTCGAAGTGCTGCGAAACGACGTTGTCGCTTGGAAGAAGAAGAACCAACCGAGTCCGGCCGGCAAATCGAGCGCGGCTCGCTCCGCTGCCGATCCGACGGCATCGCCGGCCGTGCCGATTATGCCCCCCGCCAAATAAGCGAACGCCCTTCCATTTCGTTTAGCCGCGACCCGAAGGGGAGCGCGAGAGCGCTCCCCCGCGGGTCGCGGCTAAACGGGGCGACGGACTTGGGATTTCCCTTTGCCTTTGCCGGACAGCCCCATAAAATTCGCCTTACCCCTTGGCGCGGCACTGGCCCATTCGCCGCGCCAAGAGCGTTTCGGAATCCGTTTCGGATCACCTTGGCATGAAGTAAGAGGTACGCACGTGAGCAATTCCTTGCTCGTCGAATTTTACCAGCAAATCCCGGAAGGTCGCTCCAACGCCAAGCCGAAGATGACTCGCAAGGAGGCCATCGAGGTTTTCAAACATCGCATCGCCGAGCGCTACACCGAAGGCACCCTGCTGCGTCTTGTCGGCAGCGGCGACAGCCTGAGCCGTCGCGCCGCTCTGATGGCGCTAGGGTTGCTCGGCACTCTGAACGCCGCTCCCGGCATCGCCGTCTGTTTGCACGATGAGGATCGAGAAACCGCGCAGATGGCGGCCGATACGCTGTGGACGTTGTGGTTCCGCGGCGACAGTCCGGCCAACAACGCGGAATTGCAGCGTCTGGCGCGGCAGCGCGACCGCGACAAAGCGCTGGCCGGCATCAGCGCCTTGATCCAGCGCGCTCCCGAATTTGCCGAGGCGTACAATCAGCGGGCCATCATCTATTTTCGTCTCAAACAGTTCGAGCGCTCCATCGCCGACTGCGAAAAGGCGCTGGCGCTCAATCCGCATCACTTCGGCGCTCAGGCTGGTTTAGGCCAATGCCACTTGCAGATGCGCAAACATCGCGCGGCTCTCAAGGCGTTCCGCGCCGCGCTGCGCATCAATCCGCACATGGACGGCGTGGCCGAAACGATTCGCGCCCTGGAAAGCGCTCTCGGCGAAGAAGGACGCCGCGACGATAAGAAGTGAGAAACGACAAACCTGGAGCGCCAGCGACGGGTTGCAAGAACCCGTCGCTGGCGCTCCGGGCGTGTGCATTTCAAACGAGCGCCGGTCCCGCCTCGATCATCAGGGTTCCCGCCGCACAGCGCACGCTCGTCAAATTGATCCGCAGCCGAACTTTCCGCGCGGCGGC
Source organism: uncultured Planctomycetota bacterium (assembly GCA_963835245.1). GTDB lineage: Bacteria > Planctomycetota > Planctomycetia > Gemmatales > Gemmataceae > JAJPHU01. Next base: position 620,819 of record CAWIEZ010000003.1, on the reverse strand, counting down.
GTGTTCGGTCAAATCGACGTGGATGGTTTCCTCCGCGACGCGCACACCCGGCTCTTTGGCCAGCAAATCGCGGAGAGTTTTCAGCAACACGCCGCGCAGCATGCCGGCCGGCAGACCGGAAACCTTGACCGCGGCCAAACGCGCCTCGACGATGCTGCCGATGCCCTTCACTTGCCACCACGTCTCAAAAGCCATTTTCATGAGCATGGTGGGATAATCGCCCAGCACGGCGATCCCTTCCGGAGTTAAACGGACGTGCAGATTCTCGACAGCACTTTTACCGGACGGCAACTCGGCCAGTAGTTCATTGAGTTCTTGCTCGGTGATCGACAATTGCAACGAATGAATTTCCATGCCTATCTCATTTACTCCGCTCGGATACGGTTTCCAATCTCACCTCGCCGGCGCTGGTGTACCAGACGACGGCCCCGTTCACTAGATCGACCTGGATGCAAGGAGCGTTCCCCTGCTCCGCCAAGCTCCGCCAATTCGCCGCTGGCCCATCCGCTACGACGATCTCAAACGCCTGTCCCTCGGCCGTAGCCTCCACCACTTGATAGCCGATCGTGGAGCGATCCAGCAAAAGATACACTTCCAACGGTCGCTCGGCCACACCGACGACTCGGCCGGAGACGCGCAGTTCCGCGCGGTCTCCGGTTAAGATAGCGGAGCGGCGCAAATCGCACAGAAAGGCCGAGCAGCGAACCTCCAGGGCAACCTCGCCCCACAAGCCCCCTTGCTCCTGCGTACATTCCAAGTCAACCACCAACTCGTTGCGCGGCCGCAACAGTCCCGTCACGTCGAACTCGCAAGCCGTCTGAATGCGTCCAAGCGGATGATTGTTGAGGCAAACCTCGGCCTCGCCATCGATGCCGTCGAAGGTTAACCAAACACGTTCGTAGGCATCGATGCGTCCGGGATAACCGAAAGGACGACGGAAACGCACAAGGCCGCTGAATCCAGCCGGTCGCGCGTCGCTCCAACGACACGGCATGGTGACGCGGCACGGCGGCGGCAACGGCTCCTCGGCGTTGTCGCCCTGCCGCCGCAGCGGCTCACACTGCCACGGGCCGCGCAAACGAATCCGGTGAGGATACATGACGGTAAAACCTCGTAGGTCAGGCTTTCTAGCCTGACTGTTCGACAGTCGGGTTTTCTAGCCTGACTGTTCGACAGTCGGGTTTTCTAGCCTGACTGTCGAACAGTCAGGCTAGAAAGCCTGACCTACAGGGCGTGCAGTTTCAAGCGGATGGGGCGATCCGGTTGCAGGGTCAATTGTGGTTTCGGTAACACCGGCGGGCCGGGAGGCAGTGAAAAACGATATTGTTGAGCGATCGTCGCCAGCACCAGGGGCAGTTCCATCAGGGCGAAGGTGTTGCCGATGCACACGCGCTGTCCGCCGCCAAACGGAAAATAAGCGTAGCGTGGCAAACGCTTGGCCAGGTCGCCCTTCCATCTTTCCGGATAAAAACGCTCCGGATCATCGAAATAGCGCGGATCGCGATGCACCACCCACTGACTCATAAGGATGGTCCTCCCCGCCTGCACGGGATAGCCGCCGATCGTGCAAGGACGGATGGCCTGCCGGCCAATGGCGTAGGCCGGCGGATACAGGCGCATGACCTCTTGCACAATCATCTCGGTATAGGGGAGGTTGGGCAGATCGGCGACCGTCGGCGTCCGGCCGCCGAGGACTTGCCGCAGTTCCGTTTGCAGTTTCTCAACCACTTCCGGATGCTGGGCTAACAGATACCAACCCCAGGCCAGGGCCAATGCCGTCGTTTCGTGTCCGGCCAGAAACAGGGTCATGGCCTCATCGCGCAACTGTTGATCGGTCATGCCGCTGCCGTCGCCCTCGTGCCGCGCGTGCAGCAAAATCGATAGCAGATCCTTTTGCACGCCCTCGGCGCGGCGTTGATTGATGAGGCCATAGAGAATAGCATCGAGCCGGCGGATGGCTTGGCGAATCCGCAGATTGCCCGGCGTCGGCACTCTTTCCGGGATGCGGAAGACGCGAAAGAAGCGCTGGCTGAACGTGCCCATCGCGTCGTGGAGGGCGCGTCCGACCTCTTCGGATTGACCGGCCACGTCGGCACCGAACAGCGTCTTGGCGGCGATGGCCAACGTCAACTGCCGCATCTCGGCGTGTAGATCGCGCACCTCGCCGTCGCACCACGAGTCGAGTTGTCGCTGCGCGTACGCCGTCATGTCGGGGGCATAGGACAGGATGCGTTCGCGCAGAAAGACGGGCTGAATGAGGCGCCGCTGCCGTAGCCAGAAATCGCCTTCGCTGGTCAATAGCCCGTTGCCCAGCAGCAGACGATTCATGCGCAGAGCATAGTGCTTGGTGAAATTGCGGCTGTGCAGAACTTGCTCGATGAGGGTGGGATGATTGATGAAGACGATGCGCCGGAGTCCAAAGCGCAGCGAGATGCAATCGCCGTACTCGCGGGCGCTGCGCAGATAGAAGTCGAGCAGATCGCGGCGCATCTCCGGCAGATGGCCGCTGAGAAAGTGCCCCTTCGGGACCGGGAGGAACTAGCGTGTTGCCCATCGCAGGCGTCACCTCGGCTTGACGATCGACTCGTGGAGCAAATGCGAGTAATCGACATAAGGAGACCGGCAGGGCGGTCCCTGAGCATGCGAGTAGGTGCTATCCGTCCGCGTGGCGCGCAGGGCGACGAGGGAGCTGGAAACGGTGCCGCGCTCGTCGTCGCGGAAGCACATGGGCGGATCGTCCGGCTCATGTTGGGCGCACAACTGCCGTAGCGCGCGCAGGCAATCCGCTGTTGAATCGTAGGGACGCCGGTTCAACCAGTCCAGGGCGTAATTCAGCCGCGCATCGCTGGCATCATTGACATCGCGGTTAGTCAACACATGAATGCCGGGCGGCAGCGGCCGAATGCGCAGCCAATCGCCGGCCTGAATGACGACGGCTCGGCTGGCATCCGCGCACAGGAAGTTGGCGCCGGCGTATTGATTCTGCTCCAAAGCATGGATGGCGCGATCGACCGCCTCCGCCGCCGATGGACAGGCCAGCAGTTCGCGGACGAGCAGACCCCGGCTGCGCGGCTGCGGCGGCACATCGAGTTTCCGCCGATTGGTGACGGCCACGAGAACGCTGTTTTCGTTGACGCCGAACCACGTTCCGCCCGCCGCAGGATCGACGCCGGCCACGGCGCGGATTGGCCCTTCCAGCAGACGCGGTGGTTCGCCGCCGCGCTGGTAGTATTCTTCGCGGTTGGCGCCGGCGATCACGGCGGCGTCCTCGACGACCCGGAAGAACAAGGCCAGCAGGCACATCCCAGGCACTCCAATGCCATCACGGCGAACGGCCGGCGTCAGCCGGCCGTTCGTCGAGAACGCTTTATTCTACACCAATCACGCGCTTTTGCGCAGCGGTTCCTGCACGCGCGGCGCCTGGCGAACGCGCTCCAGCGAAATCGTCCGCGCCGGTTGATCGAACAGCGCATCGATGGCCTGCAAGCGCGGCAGCAAACCGCGCCCATTAGCGATCTGAATTGCCAATCCCGGCCGTGCGTTGGCCTCCAACAGCATCGGGCCGGCATCCTCATCTACGACGATATCGACGCCGAGATAGCCTAATCCCACCGCTTGCGCCACGCGGCGCGACATATCGAGTACCTCATCCCAGTACGGCACGCGCATGCCGACGACCGCTCGTCCGGTATCGGGATGGCGGTCGATGAAGCGATTGCGCTGCACGGCATGATGGGTGACGCCGCTGTCGAGATCGACGCCGGTGCCAATGCCGCCCTGGTGTAGATTGGCCCGGCCATTGGACGCTTTGGTCGGCAACCGCAGCATAGCCATCGCCGGCTCATTGCGATAGAGGATCACACGAACGTCGGGGATGCCCTTATAGGTGACAGACTCGAATGCGGGATGCAAGTGAATACGCTGCTGCATGATCGCCGTATCCGGTTGGCCGCCCAGCGAGTACATGCCCGAAAGGATGTCGGATAAATGCTGGCGCAGCGAATCGATCCGTAATTTTTCGCCGTTGTGGCGCAGATAATCTTTGCCGTCGCGGCCGACAATGACCAGCACGCCGCGACCCGCGGAACCGCGATTGGGTTTGATGACGAACTCCGTGCGCGTGCCGAGCAATTCGGGCAAACGACGCAGCATCGAGTAGGACGATACTTCGACGTACACTTCCGGCGTCGGCACTTCGATGCGGCGACACAACCGAGCCATGCGCAGCTTGTCATCGACGAGTGGAAAGAGGGAACGCGGATTGTGGTCGAGAATGCAGGCGGCGTTGCGGCGATTCATGCCCAGAATGCCCAACTCGCGCAGCCGCCGCGCCGCCTTGAACAACCAAAACATGCCTCGTCCTCCAAAATACAAATCACGAAAGCACGAAAGGACGAAAACACGAAAAAAGCAAACCAACGACAACTCAGGAAAATCCGCGGAGACGAGCTTATTTTTATCAAACTGTTTGCCTTTTTCGTGTTTTCGTCCTTTCGTGCTTTCGTGATTTGATTTTTATAACTCACTATCGATGACGCAGTAGTGTTCTCCCGGCGGCGGTTGTTTCAGGAAATCACGGAAGCGCAGCAGTTCCATCAGTCGATAGCCGGTGTAACGGCCGATGAGCAGTTGCGCCGCCATGATAAGGCCCAGCGTTTCCGGGAAACGGACCATATGTTGCACCAATTCCGTGCTGCTCAGCACCAGAGCGATGACCGTGGAAATCAACATCGTTTGGAACAGTGTGCGGAACGATGCGCTTGTGCTGTCCTCTGTCTCCAGCGTCCAGAAGCGCTCCACCATGCCGCAGAGGATAATCATGGGAAACAGTGAAATGTAGCGTGTCGTCGGCGCACCATAGACATTGGCGGCCACGATCGCGGAGATCAGCACCATCATAATAAGAGTCAACATGGCGGCCACACGCGGCACTTGCAGCAAGTGATAATAATCGAGGCCGCGGCGCAGCAGCCAACCAATCAACAATATAGTCACGAACACGAAGATGCCCGGTAGACTGTGCAGATCGTGAAAGGCCAGGCCGATCAGCGCCGGCGCGAACGTGCCGAAGCTGCGCAGGCCAATCACGTTACGAAAGATGCAAATGATAAGCGCCGCTAAGGGCAGCAAGAGCAGGATCTCGACGAGGCGGCGCTCGGCCGGCGGCAGAGAGAACAGCGACAGATTGAGCAATAGTCGTTTCAGCGGCGAAATGCCGGCGGCGTTGGCGTCGAGCGCGGGCAGACGTTCGACCAGAAACGCGAAGTCCAGATCCTTGACGTGCCGGCCGCGTACCAGCGGTTTTTCGCCGAAACCGAAGACGAGATACGTCGAAGGCACATGGCCGAAGTGCTGATAAAAAGGGCACATGGGAAGCCAATGGCCATAGGCGGACAGCCATGCCTCGATCCAATAATGGGGCGGCTGTTCCGTTCCTTTGGTCAGTGCCAGTCCGGTGACGAGACGTGCGGGAATGCCGCGATTGCGCAACAGCGCCAACAGCAAACGACTCTGGGCCAGACGATCTCCCCGTTGATTCCGCAAGCACTCGATGGCGCTGGCGGAGGGACCGTCCACCGGATCGTTCTTGATGTCCAGGGCGACGAAGCGATAGAGCGCCTCGGCGACATCGCGCTGATTGCTCGGATTTTCCAGATCGGCGCTCAGCCGCCGCGCGGCCGCCGCGATTTCCTCGTCGTTGACAGCGGCGCCGTTGTCGGCGCCGAGATACTCGCCCGGACGCGGAGCGGCGTACAGGCCGCTGGCCGTGTGGTTCATTGGGCCGTTGGAATGGTTGACATCGACGGAGACTTGATATTCACAGCGAGCGCGAAAGGGGCCATCGGCCGCGCCGCCGCGCTGCGACCAGAGAACGACGCGCCGCTCCGGATGCTTGGCTTCCGGCGCCTTGTTGAAAAGTTGCTCGCTGGTGTAGGTCTCATTGTCCACTTTTTGCCGATTGAGGTCGAGCGGGATGGCCGTGGCCACGCGCGCGTTGCCCAGGCTGACGCCATGCACGGCCAGCGTAACCTTCCAGGCACCCGCCCCATGCGGCCGGCGTAGTTCGTCGCCGAGTACCTGATAGCGGACAATCATGATCGTCACGGACAGCAGTGCCAACAACGCGGCCGTCACCGCACAGAGCGTTGTCCTCGACATTGGTTTGCCTCTCTTCTCCGGAAGAAAAAAACTTAGCCACAGATGAACACGGATAAACACAGAGGAAAGGATTTCTGTTTCTATCTGTGTTTATCCGTGTTCATCTGTGGCTAATTGTTCCTCGCCTCCACCGATTCCCAACGGACGTGAAAACGCAATTCCTGGGTATCTTGTAATCGCGGCGTGACGAGGAGATAACCACAGCGGCGCCGTTCGTCCCAACAAAAGACCCAGCGATTCGATGGTAAACGGCTGCTGAGGCGCGGCGTCAGTCCCAAGTGAGCGCGCGGCAAATGGATCTCGGCGAAGACGAACGGCACCAAGGGCCGGCGATCTTCGATCTTGTCTTTTTTCACGAGACCGGCAGCGCGTCCATTGGGCAACAGTTCGGTGCGATATTTCTCCGTTTGGACCGGCGCCTTGGGCTTCTCCGGCAGGGAAACGACAATGATGTTGCCCTGAACATCGTGATGGACGAACGGCACAGCTGGTTCCTCGCGGCTTCGGCGCGAGGGCAGCGGCAGTTTCAACGTCGGATCGCCCCATAAGGTGAAGGCCCAGGCCGAGCGGATGTTGGCGCCGCCGCGCGTCGCCCCCTTGCCGAGTCGTTTTTCCTTGAGCAGCGAGTATGCCAGAAGAAAATTCTTGGCCTGGCGCAGCGCGTCGCCGACCGGCCGGCCCTCGTACAGCACCGCATTGAAAAAGGCCAGCGAACAAGCGCCGCCGGAACCGGAATAGGTGCGTGTCGAAGAACCGAGTACGGCGAAAGCGCCGCGGTTGAGCAGAGAACCGACGCGCGGCTCCGTCAACGATAGGCAACTCTGCAAGAAAACGAACGTCGGCGGCAGCGCATCCTCCCAGGTGGGGAACTCATAGTCATTCATCAGCGTGCCGGAATGTCCTTCCCACAGAAAGAGATTGTGCGAGGGCATCTGCTTGCGTACTTCGTCGCGGCTGACTTTGTTGCCGATGAGCGTGGTTGTCTCCACGCCGGCATGGCGCAGGCTCTCGATGGTGTTGCGCGAGAAGGTCTCCAGCAAACTGAGTCCGCCGCCGGAATTGCTGGCCACCAGCGCCTTGAGCGGCCGGCGCGAATCGAGCAACATTTGTTGCCGCGCCAGCATCAACGGTACAAGGGCGCGGTCCTCGTGGAAGAGGCGGCCGGCAGCGAAGGTGAACGGTCGATTGCCGCTGGGCGTCAACGGTTCCATCTCGATCTGCTGGTCCTTGTCGCCGGGGATCGGATTGGGCCGGCGCCAGACGGGAATGGCCTTCAAATTGGCCACGAACAGAAGCGCATCGACGTGCCGCAGCGCCTCGCGCCGCTGGGCGCGTTCCATGACCTCGGCGACGTTCGATCCTTGCCCGTTGGTCAGCAGCAGCGCGGCTCGCCGCCGCACGGCGATCCACGGCGCCAGCGCCGATGTGCCGCCCAGTTCGCCGCTCGTATCGGCCGGGTTGGCGAAAACCACATTTTCGATGCGGCCCTGACGAGTCAATTGCTTCTGATACGACGCGGCGATGGCGCTCTCGCCGCTGAGACGGATGTGTTCAACGCCGGGGAGTTGTTCGGTCAGTTTCTCCGCTCTGCCGATGAGATGGACGCGGTGCGTCTGCCATTCGCCGAGGCGGCGCATCAAGCGAGCCGCCTCGCTGCCTTGACCGTGCAGCACGTACAGCGGCGCATGCAACGCGCCGGCCAAACAGGCGGCCTGAAGCAATGGGCCGCGTGGATGGGCGGGACAAACCACAACCTCCTCGGCTCGCTTGAACAACGAGCGCCACAGCGTCAGAGGTTGACTTTGCGTCCATGCCAGCGGGGAGGACATTTGGATGTCGAGACGGCGTTTGAGATCCGCGACGCCGTCCGCATCTACTCCGACTGGAATGACGTGGCTCGGTTTGTACGCGGACAGAAACGATTTCAGATACGGCGATGCTTTGGCGGAATCGAGCAGCAGCACGCTGTCCTCGCGCCAAGCGGCCAGCGCCGCGCCGAGGACGATCAGCTTCTCGTCGGAAAGATCGCGGGCCAGATAGACGAGGCGTTCGGTGGGCGGCGATGCGGCTGGCGCGGCCGGAACGAAGAGAGCCAACGCCAGGATGAGTCCCGTTAAATTCCCAAACATCCGTGCGACAAAGGGCATTGATCGCATCCTCGCAATAAGGACGGTTGACATAGTTCGTGGGAGCCGCCGCGGCCAGATAGGGGACGCTGCCCGGCTGAGAGTGCCATCGCGGCACGGCGACTATCTTGCAACACGAAGAGCAAAAATGCCAGAGCATTCGCCATTTCGCTGATAAACTAGCGAAGAGAGGCAAAAACCGAAGATCAGGAGAGCGAGGTTCTCGTTCCTACGCGGAGCGTGGGAACGAGAAGCCGCCTTTTCGTTTGCCCGCTTGCTATTCCTCCTCGTTCCCACGCTCCGCGTGGGAACGCACGCCTGGACGCTCTGCGTCCCGTGCCTTCCCAATCCGCATCACCATTCGGTCTGTACAGGAAATAGCTCTGGCAACCCCGCATAGTTGCGCGCGCTGGAATGCCGCCAGTGAGTCGGCTCCTCGACGTAGCCGCGTTCCACCGGATTGCGGTGAATGTAGTCCAATTTCTGTCGCATCATCTCCGCATTCTGAATCTGCTGTGGATGACTACCCTCTTGCCAAAACTGATAGGTGCGATCCGTTTTGTGTCGGGCTTTCAGGAAGTGCAGCAGTTTGAGCAAAGTGTGGGCGCCGTTTGCCTCTAGGTAATCGATGAGACGTCGGGCGGTGAACGATTTGAAATCACCGATTTCCTTGGACAAATCCGGCGAGGAAGCAATCAGGTGTAGATGATTCTCAAGGATGACGTAGCCGTACAGAGTCAGGCGTCCCTGATTATGGAGGAATTGCCAGGAATCATAGAGGATTTGCACGGTGTCCGGCCGCGTGAAGATCGGCAGCCAACCGACGACGGTGCAGGTCAGGAAATAAGGATAGAAGTCTTCATAGATGCGATAACGGCTGCGGGTCATCGTTATCTCCCGCGACGCGGAGCGTCGCGACGTGCGTTCCCACGCGGAGCGTGGGAACGAGGCTTTTGCTTGGCGTTGCCCGTATTCCAGACAGCCGCGTTGTACCAGCGCCGGAGATAGGCATTTCCCAACACCGACCGATCCGACTCGACAAAGTCTACAAAGAGGGACGTTAAGCCATCCCAGTCGGCTAGTGAACCCGCCGGGTAAAGGTTCCAGCCGAGTTCCTCCAAGGTCCAGTTGGCCTTCGCGGTGTTCCGTAGCATTGAAGTCGTGACCCAGTTCCCATCACTGTTTGAACCGCCTTGAGCGATGGGGATAACATGGTCGATGGTAGGGAATAGTTCCCAATACGCGGGGTGCGTCTCGACCATCTTCCAGTTGGGGTGGAACGGGAACTCGTGGGGAAGCAGCTGGGATAAGAGCCGGAGGATGCCGGGAAATAACAAGCGCTGCCCCGAGTAGCGGTCGATGAAGCCGTCTCGCCGGAACACGCTCAACGACTCCATTTCCGTGTACCGACGACCCTCCGGGACAATAGCGACGAACGGGTACTCAGTGCGAAGAATCTCCCGCGCTGCCGTACTATCGCCGCGACAGAGAGCCTGGAAAACACGACCCAAGGTGGCTGCTCGATCAACCTGCACCCCGCACCTCCTCGGCAATAAGAGTTATTCGGTGGCTTTTAGCTGTATATCCTTGAGCTTCCAAGAGCCGATGTCAAGCAACTTCTTGGTTCTTCAAGGCGTTTCCCGCCGTTTCCTCGTTCTCACGCTCCGCGTGGGAACGCACATGAGGCCGCTCCGGGACCCGATTCCTCGGTGGCTTGTACGCCTTGCGTTGCCTCTCGCCTGCGAGCCGAACGCGACGCGGAGCGTCGCCGACTTGCGTTCCCACGCGGAGCGTGGGAACGAGGATGTGAGGCGCCTTTTTGTTGAGGCACCTTTTTGTTTGCCCGCTTGCTGTCCAGTCCTCATAATAACTTGCGTTCTCTCTGCTGTAGCCTTCCCGATAGGTTGCCCTCTCCGCGAGGACCATTCTGATGCGACGCATGCTTGTTCCCGTATTGTTGTTGGCTGTTCTCGGCGGTTCCCGCTTGCCGGCATCGGCGGCCGATTTCGCGCCGGACCCGCGTTCGGTGCAGCGTTGCGGCCCGGCCTATCGGTATCCGCAAGCCGGCTGGATCGTGCTGCACATCGAAGGCGAACCGTATCCGCGTGGCGTCCAGCACGGCCGGCTGCTGGCCGAGGAAATTGCCGCTCATATTCGCTGTTTCGCCGCCGTGCGCAGTCCCAAGGCGCCCGCCGACGGTTGGAAAGCGACGCGCACGCTGGTCAACGCCTTGTTCCTGCGCCGCTATCACTCGGAGTATCTCGAAGAGATGAAGGGCATCGCCGATGGCGCCAGCGCCGCCGGTGCGCGGTTCCACGGCCGGCCCCTCGATCTGCTGGACATTGCCGCCCTCAATTGCTGGTCCGAAGTGGAATCGCTCGATGATGCGCTGTTGGCCACGCCGAACGGATTGGAAGGCAAGCGTTTTCCCCAGCAATCGCCGCGCGCGAAGTCGCCGCCCAAGCCGACGCACTGTAGCGCTTTCGCCGCCAACGGCAAAGCCACGCGCGACGGCAAAATCGTCTTCGGCCACATCACCATGTCCGGACTTTATTCCTCGAATCTCAACAATGTTTGGCTCGACGTGAAACCGTCGCGCGGCCATCGCGTTCTCATGCAGACGTATCCGGGCGGCATTCAAAGCGGCCTGGATTATTACTTCAACGATGCCGGATTACTGGTGTGCGAAACGACGTTGGCACAGACGCGCTTCGACGGCACCGGCATGACCGTCGCCTCGCGCATTCGCCGCGCTCTGCAATACGCCGACAACATCGATAAGGCAGTGGAGATTCTCAAGGAAGGCAACAATGGTCTATACACCAACGAATGGCTGCTCGGCGATACCAAGACCAACGAAATCGCCATGTTCGAGTTGGGCACGCACAAGAGCAAGCTGTATCGCAGCGGCAAAAACGAGTGGTACGGCGGCACGGAAGGTTTTTACTGGGGCTGCAACAACACCAAGGATTTACAGGTGCGTCTGGAGACGATTGCCAGTGTCGAAGGGCGGCCGGCGGCGGCGGTGTTTCGGCCATCGATGCGCGATAAAAAATGGCTGGAATTGTACGATCGGCACAAGGGCAAGATCGATGTCGAGTTCGGCAAACTCGCGTTCACCACGCCGCCCTTGGCCGCGTATCACTCCGCCGATGCCAAATTCACCACGAGCGGACTGGCCGGCGAATTAAAGACCTGGGCGCTCTTTGGTCCTCCGTTGGGCCGGACCTGGAAGCCGACCTTCCACGAACGACAGCAATTTCCCGAAGTGCAGCCGCTGGTCAGCAATCCCTGGACGATTTTGAGCGCGGCGCCGCCGAAAGGCGGTTCCAGCGAGAGCATCCTCGCCGATGCACCCAATCCGGCGAAGGAAGGCAAAATCCTAGCGGCGTCGTTGGCGACGCCCGTTCCGCCACCGACCGTCGCTGCCTGGCACGGCACGCTCTTGCCCCAGAGCGATGCCGACACTTGGCTGGCGACCGGCTTCGCCAACTACGAGAAGATCGCCGCTCTCGATAATGCGCTTCGCAAACGCGCCGCCGATCACAAGCTGACGCGCGCCGATCGGGAGCAGCTGGCCCTGGCTCTGTTCGCCTATCGGACCGAGTACGAGGGCGGCGCGCGTGCGCGGCAGGAGACGGCGCTGGAGGAGATCCATGCCGAGCTGCGCCAGAGCGACTGGTATCGTGTATCGGCGGGCAAGGGAGTTTGGCTACTGCACAGTCTGCGCCGGCAGATGGGCGGCGAAACCTTTGATGCCATGATGGACGCTTTCGGCCGCGAACATGCCGGCAAGCCGGTCAGCGCCGCGCAGTTCCGGGCACACGTCGAAAAATGGGTCGGTAATCAACGAGCGGACTTTTTCAACGCTTGGCTGACGCGGACGGGGCTGCCCCACTATGAGATGTCCGTGGCGGATACACGGATCACGCCAGCCGGACACGAAGTCACCGTCGAAGTTCGCCGCAATAAGGAGGGACCGCAAACGACGCTCGATGTCACCGTCGAAACCGCCAAGAGCGAAGTGACGCGCGAAGTGCGCATCGACGGTACGTCAACGCGGCTCGTCGTGCAGACGAGCGAGCCGCCGTTACGAGTGATTCTCGACAAGTACGGACAAGCGGCCAAGAGCAACGGCGGCCCGTTCTCCATTCTCAGTTTCCATGCGGAACTGGAGCAGACGATGATCGTCTACGGCACCACCGGCGAGCGCGCCAGCCAGCGCGAAGCCGCCGAGGCACTGCAACAAGCGATCCGCGAACGCGGCTCGAACATCACCCTTCCCCTTCGGGCCGATACGCAGGTCAGCGCGGAAGAGTTGAAGACACATCATCTTCTGCTCATTGGCCGGCCGGACACGAATGCGCTAGTGAAGAAATATCACAAGGAATTGCCCATTTCTTTCGGTTCCGCTTCGTTCGCGGTGGGCGAGGAAGTGTACGCTCATCCGGACAGTGCCGTTCTCATCGCCGCCGAGAATCCCGCGAACAAACGCTTTTCGTTGGTCGTCCTCGCCGGCCTGAGCGCGGCCTCGACGCTGCGCACGCCTTCCGTGTTCGTAGCGCGGACGACGAGGCCAGCCGAGGTCATGATTCTGCCGCATGGTTCGGGGGCGCGATCGCTCGTGCTGCCGGCGAAAGATCTGGTACGCGACGTACACCACCCGGCAGCTAACGCTGCCGGTTCGCCCGGACAGGCGAACCGGCAGCGTTAGCTGCCGGGTAAAGGCCGCCCGCGCTCCCCTTCGGGTCGCGGCTAAACGGTTTGCGTCGCCAGCGCCAGCGCCATGCGGCAACCGGCGAGAAATGACGGCAAATCCACGTATTCCTCGATGGTATGGATATTGTTCTGCCCCGCGCCGAAAGTGACGGTCGGTATGCCGTGGCGCACCAGCCAATTGGCGTCGAGTCCACCGTTGCCGATGCGCGTCGAAGGTTGCAGGCCGGCGCGGATGGCGGCGGCTTTGGCATGCCGCACAACCGGAGCATCTTCCTTCAAGCAGAAAGGGTGATAATCGAGCCGAGCCGTGAATTTGACCTTGGCCCTGCGGTCCTTATCGTTGCGGACCTGCTCGGCGGCGTTAGCGAAGGCGACGCGGTAAGCGCGGGTGATGGCTTTGGCAAAACGGGCATCATGGCTGCGCGATTCGCCGTGGAGACGAACGTAATCGGTAACGACGTTGGTGGCGTCGCCGACGCTCTTGCCGTCGCGGCCGGCGAGGCGGCCGACATTCGATGTACCATCGCCGTCTGCTTGATGGATCTTGCCGAACCAGCCGCCGCGATGGACCTCGGCCAGCGCCAGCGCCGCCACCATCGTCGCCGAGATGCCCTGCTCCGGATGCACGCCGGCATGAGCGGCGCGGCCGATAATCTCCACTTCCCAGCGTTCGGCGCCGACGGCCCCGACGGTCAGATCGGCGGCCAAACGGCCATCGACGTTGAAACCCATGACGGGACCACCGAGATCGGCGGGATCGAGATGGCGCGCGCCGAACAGGCCGCTCTCCTCGCGCACCGTGAACAACAACGTCAGCGGCGGATGCGGCAGTTTGTTTCGCAGCAGCGTCGCCGCCAGCGTCACCAAACAGGCGACTCCGGTGCGATCGTCGCCGCCCAGCGCCGTATCTCCGCGCGACAGGATACGATCCCTGCCGCGCTCCGGCACGGCGCCGGCGCACAAAGGCACGGTATCGAGATGCGCGGAGAAGAGCAGGCGCGGCCCCGGCTGCGTGCTAGGAAGATTCACGAGCAGGTTGCCCGTCTGCGTCGGCAGAGGGATGCGTTCGTGGGCGTTGTCGTGACGGATGGCGCGGCGCGGCACGCCGACCGATTCCAGTTCGCGGGCCACAGCGCGAGCGATGGCCTTCTCCTGGCCGGTGACGCCCTCCACGGCCAAGAAACGCTGCAAACGGTCAATCGCCGCACTCTCATCGAAGGATAGATTCACGGAAGATGACAAAAGAGACCCCTTATAGATCTATACCCCCGCTTCTGCCTGGAAAGGCGAGGGGTTCGAGGAAGAACAACAACGGTGTGCGCAAGCGATCAATGCGCGAGCCGCCTTGCGGCGGTTCACGCGGATCGAGTTGTTCCCTTTTCCTTTTGTGAACAGACCCACGGGCATTGCTAGGGTGTTCAACTTATCAAAGCGGTTTCTTCGTCGTCCGTCAAGCGCCAGAGGCGACAGCGTTGCAGCCGTTTCTCAAGGTCTGACCCCCGGTCATGCGGTTCGGCGGCCTCTTCGGGAAATGCACCAATCGCCCGCCATTCGGTGGACGGGCCAAGTTCCCCGATGACTTCGGTTTCCTCGACAATGTGCCCCATAAATGGATTGTGATCTGGAGATTCGCGGTCAAATATGTAGGTGAAGTCCATAGCCCAAGGCTGCTCTCTAGTCGGGGGTGCCTCGTATGCCTGAAAGAATTCAGGACGCACGGCATGATCGGTATGGAGATACCCTGCGTAGGAGCCGCAGTCCTTCCCGTGCAGCTTCTGCACGTCGGGAAGTGGAGTAGCTTCGGTCCAGGAGAACTTTTTGAAAGGGCGGCCCGCAGTCTGCTCCAGCAACCAGGTCACTGGGCCGTATGGGACATCGCGAGCGGCCGCGTCGATTGTCAACATGGCCACCCGCAAGGCCCATTCGGTCTGAGCCGTTTGCCCTTCATACCACTCCCGAATACGCACCATATGCCCGAGGCTGTTGGCGGTGAAAGCCAGTCCGCCTGGCATTCGATGATCGTGCCACCAACGACCGTCGCCAGCGGATGCGAAGAAATCGACCGAAAAAACGAACCGGAAGATCTTATTGTCAGGGGTCCGCAGATAAAGCCATTCATCGACTATCTGCGTCCCTCCCACGTCTGGGCGGGTCGGCCAGCCTGCGAGCGCCTGGAGGTGGAGAGCGAATTCTTGCAGCTGCGGGTCTGGGTTGGCTCTGGCAACCTTGGCGGAACACACCGCCAGCAGGAAGCCAGGTTTCGCCACTCCGCAGCGCCCGCTGTTTCCAAAGGCGTCGAGAGTCGGCGATCTTGTTCCGCACATGGTCATCGGACGTGAAGATGTCCGTGTCCGTCAGGAAGCAGTAGTGGATGCCCTCGCGTTTGGCCGCCAGAACGTCCAAACATACAAGGCTGATGTCTTTGTAGCCAGCACCCAAGCGCTTCCGCCCGCTCGGGGTCGCGTGCAAATGGATCGTGGAGGATCTCGTTCACCAGCTGGACGTTTGAGGAGAACGGATGCTCCCGCCGCCAAATGTCTTCGGTAAGGCGCTGATAGAGATCCCGCAGGGTCGCGCTCATCTGTATCTCCAGACAAGTAACCAAGCTTCGGCCGGTCCTAACCGGCCTCATTCCTCTGCGAAGGGGGTGCCAGAGTTCAGCGGTTGAAATGCCCCCGTCCTGCGAATCACCACGGGAAAGCCTTCCCACCCCCCATCGAGGAAGGCGATATCGGCCCTCTTGGACGATTTCACATACAAGTAAATGCAATCCCGTTCATCTTTCTTCCCCACGCCGACTGCTGTGAGCCAGGAGGCTCTACGCAGATGAGCGGCCAGCTTTTCTGCCGCCTCGTGAACTGTCATGGCTAGACTCCGTGCCCGCTGACCAGCGCGATGCCGCCAAAGCAAGTCGCAACGTGTGTCATCGGGATGATGGCGCCGAACGTCTCCACTAGGCGAAGCTGCAAAAAGCAGACCGACAGCCGCAGACCCGTCCTCGGTCACCACGAGGCTACCCGAGTCCCCGGCGAGGGCGAAATGCTTGCCGGAGTCGGCGCGGATCGACCACATTTCCTTGAACCAGACCGTCGCGGAAAAAGGTTTCAATTTGTACGGCAAGGGGAAGGGAACAAGTTTCGCTTCAACGGTGCCCTGCGTCAGGCCCGTCGTTCTCCCGATTTTTTTAACCCTCATCCCGTCTCTAACCGCTACCGCGTTCGTGGGGGTGTCATACCCGCCATCGCTCCCCACCGGCCCCTGCCAAGAGGTTACATGGTTTGGCTCCGTCACCCGCGCCAAGGCTACGTCCTCCGAACACGGACTGACCAGAGATGGTTCCCCGCTCCGAAGTTCGCAGATCTCAGCGTGGCGGCCAATCTCCCGAGGGGCGCTGAGCGTCGGCCCGCCATCAGCGCTGCTGGGGGACAGGATGGGCATATCGACCGGGATGTGGTTGCAAGCTGCGAGTACATGGTTGGCAGATAGGATGTAGAGTTGCTTCTCTCGCCTTCCTTGTTTGCGAACCAGAGCGCAAAAGTACCAGAATATGTTTCTCCAGTAGGCGCACAAGAGCTTCCGCACGCGATGCGGCTCCCCTGCATGAACAACTGCCCTTGATGCGTGGCTCCTGTAGCCTGCTCCGGGTTCACGATCATCTTCCCGATCCGATGAACCTCGATGGGGATTTGCTCCCCCGCTGCCTCAAGGATCTGTTCGTGCGCCCGACCCTTGGTCAGGTATACATGGACGCGCGGCCCGGTGTCATTGACGCCCTCTGCGTAGCCAACAGACTGGACCGAGAGGCCAGCAAACCCACCCTCTGAGAAGAAGAACTCCACTTCATTTGTCGCGGCTGCTGGCAGAAGCGCCAGGCCGCTTGGCGACCTCCTTGCGTTTGAGAACGTGAAACTGCCGTTACGTAGAAACAAGGCCGCCAGTTCCTCAGCTATCGTCTTGGCATTTCGCATTATCGATCTCGGCTTGATACTCCAAGCCTGCCTCCTTCTTGTGGACAGATGTTCATTATATCTCCAGTTAGGGCGGAGTTGGAAGATTGGTAGGGAGAGTCTGCTTAGCTCTTCTCTACTTACATTCATTATCTATCTTTCGTACAGACGAGAATGAGAATTGTACCACGAACAGGCCGGGAGGGGAAGAAGTTTACTCAAACAAGGTGCATTCGTGCATTCGGTGCATTCGTGCATTCCTACATTCCCGTTAATTGCGCTCGCCCTGGTAAAGCTCGGGCAAAACGGAGAGGTGCAAACAGATTGTGGACGCGAGTTGCGCTCGGAACCCCTGGAAAAACAGGGGGGCGTTGCAATAACGGGAATGGACTCACCCAAACGTAGCGAGAGAGTACGTTCTTTGACTGTCACGCCTTGATAATGTCGCGCACCGTTCGCCCGCTGGGGATCATCGGCAGAACGTGTTCCTGATACGGCACCATGACATCGAGGACGAATGGCCCCTTACTATCGAGCATTTCCTTGAGAGCATCGTCGAAGTCTTCCTTGTGGCTGACGCGGTTGGCGCCGCAGCGGAAGCCCTTGACCATCGTGACGAAATCGGGATACGGCTCCTCATCGTGGCCGGCACCGAGATAGGTGTGCGCGCGATTGCCGGCATGGAAGCGGTCCTCCCACTGCACCACCATGCCCAAATGCTGATTGTTCAACAGTAGCACTTTGACCGGCAATTTCTCGGTGAAGGCGCACGCCAATTCCTGAATGTTCATCAGAAAACTACCGTCGCCGTCGATGTCGATGACGGTCTTGCCGGGGTGCGCCGCCTGCGCCGAGAGCGGCGGGCAGACCGAAACCCATCGCGCCCAATCCGCCGCTGGTCAGCCAATGGCGCGGCGCGTTGAAGTGGAAATACTGCGCCGCCCACATCTGATGTTGGCCGACGCCGGTGGCGACGATTGTATTATCGAGTTGGCCGCGCTCGCGGAGGATTTGCCACAAGCGCTCGATAGCGTACTGCGGCAAGATGGCGTCGTCGCGGTCGGCGTAGCGCAGCGGCTCGGTCTCGCGCCAATGCTCGACCTGGCGAATCCACTCGGCGAAGCGCCCGCTCCGCGCCGGCGCGTTCGTCCCCTGTTCGTCCATGATCCTCAACAGATCCTGCAATGCTTCCCGAACGTCGGCGAAGATGGGCACATGCGCCACTTTGTTCTTGTTGATCTCCGAAGGATCGATGTCGATATGGACGATCTTGCCGTGCTTGGCGAACTCGCTGACTTTGCCGGTGACGCGATCATCGAAGCGGACGCCCAGGGCCAAGAGCAAATCGGCGTCGTTGATGGCGTAGTTGGCGTAGATGGTGCCGTGCATGCCGAGCATCTGCAAGCACAAGAAATGCTCGCTGGGAAAACCACCTAGGCCGAGCAGCGTCAGGGCCACCGGAATGCCGGTGCGCTCGGCGAACGCCTTCAAATACGGAGCGGCATCGCTGCTGACAATACCGCCGCCCGCGTAGACGATCGGTTTTTGACTGCCGCGGATCAGTTCGAGGACTTTGTCCAGTTCGGCGCGCGTGGCCCGGCGATGGGGACGGTAGCCGGGCAGGTTCATGGGCGGATCCCAATCGCGGACGACGATCTCGCGCTGCTGCACGTCTTTGGGCACATCGACGAGGACCGGACCCGGCCGGCCGCTGGCGGCGATGTGGAACGCTTCCTTGAAGACGCGCGGCAAATCTTCGGTGCGCGTCACGAGATAATGATGCTTGGTGACGGCCCGGCACACTTCGACGATGGGTGTCTCTTGGAAAGCGTCGGTGCCGATGACGGTTGTGCCGACTTGGCCGGTGATGGCGACCAGCGGCACGGAATCCAATTTGGCGTCGGCGAGCGTGGTGACGAAGTTGGTGGCGCCGGGTCCGCTGGTGGCGATGCACACACCGACTTTGCCGCTGCTGCGCGCGTAGCCCTCGGCGGCGAAGCCGCCGCCCTGCTCGTGCCGCGGCAGGATGGTGCGCAGCCGCGATTTCACCTGCGTCAACGCCTGGTGGATCGGCATGCTGGCGCCGCCGGGATAGGCGAAGACGACTTCGACACCGTGATTCAGCAAACACTGAACCAAGATCGACGCTCCCGATAGCGGTGTCGTATTCGTCTGAGCCATTGTCGGCAAACCTCCTAACGGCTTTGAGGGTCGGAAATCAACAACAGTTTACTATACCGGGAGGGGCGAAAACGGCCAAGACGGGTGTACCCTCGTTTAGCCGCGAGCCGAAGGCGAGCGCAAACGCGCTCGCCTACGGCTCGCGGCTAAACGAGAACACCGTTCAACGCGGCGAAAAATAAAGTGCAACAATCCTTCCGCCCTGTTACTATCTTGCACAGAAGAGAAACGGATTCCACCGCCGACTGGTCGGCGCAGTGGATTCCACAAACCATCGTTTGTTCAAGCGTACAGCGAGGAGAAACACCATGAAACAACGCCTCTTGGCCGTCCTGATGTTGTCGGCCGTCGTCGGTTTCGCGGTTCCGCCCGCCCGCGCCGACGTGAAGCCGCATGCCCTCTTCACCGATGGCATGGTGCTGCAACGCGGCATGAAATGTCCGATCTGGGGCAAAGCCGATCCCGGCGAAGTCGTCAGCGTAAAGTTCTCGATCAAGAAAGAGAATGCTGCCGCCGAAGTTGGCGCATCGATCAACGCCGACGAGAAGGGCAAGTGGCGCGTCGAACTCCAAGTCGGCGCGGAATTGGCCGGCGGACCTTACGAATTGGTCATCAAGGGCAAGAACACCATCACCCTCAAGGATGTCTATGTCGGCGAAGTGTGGATTTGCAGCGGCCAATCGAACATGGAATGGCAACTCCGGAACACGCACAACGCCGAGGATGCCATCAAGAACGCCAAGAACCCCAACATCCGCCTGTTCACCGTGCAAAAGAACACGTCCGATAAACCGCTCTCCGGCTTCAAAGGCGATCCGAAATGGGTCGAATGCAACCCCGACACGGTGAAGAATTTCACGGCGGTCGGCTACTTCTTCGGCCGCGATTTGCAGAAGGCGCTCAACGTGCCGATCGGTTTGATCCATACGTCCTGGGGCGGCACCCGTGCGGAGGCGTGGACGAGCCGGCCAACGCTCGAAGCGCACGAGGAATGGAAGAACGAACCCGCCAACTACGAAAAGGCCAAGGCCGACTACCCCAAGGCGCTAGAAAAGTACAAAGCCGATCTGCAAAAGCACAAAGAGGCCGTCAAGACAGCCGAGAAAGAAAGCAAACAACCGCCCAAAGCTCCCAAGGCGCCGAGCAATCCTCGGCCTCAAGACGTTCCCGCGGCCCTGTATAATGGCATGATTGCTCCGCTGATCCCCTACGCCATCAAGGGCGCCATCTGGTATCAGGGCGAATCGAACGCCGGCAAGGCGTATGCCTACCGCAAGCTGTTCCCCACCATGATTCAAAACTGGCGCGACGACTGGAAACAGGGCGATTTTCCCTTCTTGTTCGTGCAGCTAGCGCCCTTCAGGCCAATCGTCAGCGAACCGAAAGAGAGCGATTGGGCGGAACTGCGCGAGGCGCAGCTGCTGACCAGCCTTAACCTGAAGAACACCGGCATGGCCGTCATCACCGACGTGGGCGATCCCAAAGACATCCATCCGCGAAAGAAAGAGCCGGTCGGCGCGCGTCTGGCCCTGGCCGCTCGCGCTTTGGCCTACGAGCAAAATATCGAGTATTCGGGTCCGCTATACGACAAAATGACGGTCAAGGACGGCAAAGCGGTGCTGAGCTTCAAGCACGTCGGCAAGGGTCTGCAAGCCAAAGATGGTCCGCTACAGGGATTCACCATCGCCGGCGCCGACAAGAAGTTTCACAACGCCAAGGCCGAGATCCAGGGCGATACCATCCTCGTCTGGTGCGACCAAGTGACCGAGCCGGTCGCCGTGCGCTACGGCTGGGCGGACTGTCCGGTCGTCAATCTGTGGAACAAGGACGGCTTGCCGGCGACGCCGTTCCGCACCGATGACTTCCCCGGCGTGACGGTGCCGAAACCGCGGCGATCCGCGCACTAACTTCTGTTTGCCAGCCCGCAGCGCAAGCAAGGGATATTGCCGTCGTCCAGAGGAGCGCCTATTTCTCCCTAGGTCGCGTTCCTGATACAATTGGATGTCGCCCGACGGCATCCCTTGCTGACGCTGCGGGCTGGCAAAGATAGACAAAACCAGGAGCAATTCGATGTCCCTCCCTCGACGTTCTCTATTTTGCGGCTCGCCGTTGCACGCCCCGGATCGCCGTGCCTTTTTGGCAAGCGCGGCGGCCGGCGCCGCTGCCGTGGCGGCGGACATGACGCAATTGAGCGTCCTGCAACATCCGGCTCTGGCCGGCGAGTTGAAAAAACAGCAGAAGCGCTGCATTCTTCTCTGGTTGGCGGGCGGGGCGAGTCAACTGGAGACATGGGATCCCAAGCCAGGCGCGCCGACCGGCGGGCCGTTCCGCGCCATTCCTACCTCGGTGCCCGGCATTCACATCTCCGAGTTGATGCCGCAAATGGCCAAGCGGATGAAGCACACGTGCATCATTCGTTCGCTGAATACGCGCAACGGCGATCACGGCGGCGCCTCCCAAATGATGATGCGCGGCCGCCGCGATGAGCCGAACCTGAAATATCCCGATCTCGGCGCCGTGCTGGCGCGCGAGTTGGGTCATCGGGACAGTCAAGTGCCCGATTACGTGTCGTTCTACTTCGCCACGGAGGGACGCGGCGCCGCGCCCGGCTCGTCCGGTTTCCTCGGCTCGCGCTATGCGCCGATGGAATTGTATACCAGCATGGTCCCCGAAAACATTCGCCGGCTCAACGGCATCAGCGACCTCGATCACAAGCAGCGCGGCGAGTTGCGCGATCTGCTCAGCAAGCAGTTCGCACGCGGCCGAACGTCGTCCAGCCTCGGCAGTCATGGTGAAGCATATCAGCGCGTGCGCGGCTTGATGGCCAGCGAAAAATTGTTCGATGCCGGGCAAGAGCCGCCGAAGATCCGCGATCGGTACGGCCCGACGCTGTTCGGCGAGCAAGCGCTGGTGGCGCGCCGCCTCATCGAAGCCGGTGTGCCGTTCGTCCGTGTCGGCCGGGCGTGGTGGGACAGTCACGGCGAAAACTTCGAGACGCATCAAGAACTGGTGCCGGAGTTGGATCACGTCATGGCCGCGCTCTTGGACGATTTGGAACAGCGCGGCCTGCTGGAACACACGCTGGTCATCACGTTGGCGGAGTTCGGCCGCACGCCGAAGATCAATCCCAGCCTCGGCCGCGATCACTTCGCCACGGCCTCGAGCGCCACGCTGTCCGGCTGCGGCGTCAAGGGCGGCAGCGTCTACGGCAAGACCGACGCCAACGGCGAGCGCGTCATCGAAGGCGAGATCGGCGCCGCCGAGTTGTTCGCCACCATTTACCGGGCGCTGGGTATCAATCATCAGAAAAATTATTACGTCGGTTCGCGTCCGGTGCCGCTGACCGAGCCGGGCACCAAGCCAATTAAGGCGGTGCTGGCATAACGAATCCCTCCGTTTAGCCGCGAGCCATAGGCGAGCGCGGCTGGCTTGTACCCGGCAGCTAACGCAGCCGGTTCGCCGGCGAACCGGCTGCGTTAGCTGCCGGGTGGGCGAACCGGCTGCGTTAGCTGCCGGGTAGTGTATGTCGCGCTCCCCTTCGGGTCGCGGCTAAACGAAAAGCGCAAGGTTTCCCCATGAAAATTATCAAGGACATCTCGGTTCCCGGCATTGCCTTGGCCTTGGCCCGCGTGCCCAGCGGTACCCGCTTGTTGTTCGGCGACTCCGACTTCAAGGTATACGACCTCGATCTATCGGCGAGTAAGCCGGAACCGAAGCCGCTGGGCGAACATCAAAGTTACGTCAGCGGTCTGGCGCTGGCCGGCAAAACCGCCGTCTCCGGCGGCTACGACGGCCGGCTCATCTGGTGGGACATCGAGGCCCGCAAGCAACTCCGCAACATCGAAGCGCATACGAAATGGATACGTAAAGTCGCTTGTTCGCCCGATGGCAGGACCATCGCCAGCGTCGCCGATGACATGGTATGCCGGCTGTGGAACGCCGCCGACGGCAAGATGCTCCACGAGCTACGCGGCCATCCGCTGCAAACGCCCCATCATTATCCATCTATGCTGTTCGTTTGCACGTTCGCGCCGGATGGCCGTTTCGTGGCCACCGCTGATAAAGTCGGTCACATTATCGTCTGGGAGACCACCAGCGGCAAACAGATCAAGACGTTGGAAGCGCCGGGCCTATACACTTGGGATCCGGTGCAGCGCAAACACTCGATTGGCGGCATTCGCTCACTGGCCTTCTCGGCGGACGGCAAATATTTGGCCGCCGGCGGCATCGGCAAGATCGGCAACATCGATCATCTCGACGGCAAGGCACGCCTGGAGATTTTCGACTGGCAAAAGGGCGAGAAGACGCACGAATACGCCGACGACAAATTCAAGGGACTCGTCGAGCATCTCGCGTTTCATCCCAAAGGCGATTGGCTGCTCGGCGGCGGCGGAGCGAACGACGGTTTCTTTCTGTTCTTCGATCTCAAGACGAAGAAGGCGATACGGCACGAGAAGGCGGCGATGCACGTTCATGCGTTCGCGCTCGATGAAAAGGCGGAGACGATTTACGCGGCTGGACACGGCAAGATTCAGATATTGGATGTGAAGGTTGTTTAGCCGCGAGCCGTAGGCGAGCGCGACAACGCTCGCCTACGGCTCGCGGCTAAACAAAGAACTAGCCAGCTAACGCCGGCCGTTCGCTCTTGTTTTTATGCCATCCGGCGCAGCAGCGTGACGCGGCCGGTTTGCACCCATTCGACGACGAAAATGTTGCCGTCGCGGTCGAAACAGGCGTCATGCGGATGGACGAACTTGCCGGCCTGCCATTCTTCCGGCTGGTTGCGAATCTTGAAGCCGTCCAGCACTTTCTTGCGCCAGGTCCGGATCATCGCCCAGATGCACAATCGGCTTGTTGTCCTTGTCGAACAGCGATACCCGCGCAGTGCAGATCCGGCACGAGAAGAACATCGCCGCGAATGTCGAAGTGGGCGGGGAACAGCAGATCGTTGACAAAGCCGATGTGCTTGCCGTCTAGCGTGAAGTATTGCAAACGCGCGTTGGCGCGATCGGCGACGACCAGCGACGGCGTGCGGTCCTTACGATCGTCGAGCCAGATACCGTGCGGCGTCTTCATCTTGCCGGGCTTATCGCCGAAACCGCCCCAGGTGCGCACCCATTTGGCGTCCTTGTCGTACTGATGGATGTAGTGCGAACCATAACCGTCGCCGACGTAAAAACCGCCGTCCGGCGCGAAGGCCACATTCGTCGGCTTGAATATATGTTTCTTATCGTAGACGCCGGGTTCCTTGGGCGTGCCGAACTTCCACACCTCCTCGCCCTTGAGATTGGTTTTGATGACCTGATTATGAGAGATGTCGCAGAGATAGAGGAACTGCTCGCCATTCTCTTTGCGGACATCGATGCCGTGGCCGCCGGGGTAGTAACCTTTGCCGAACGAGCGGACGTACTTGCCCTTGGGATCGAAGACGACAATGGTGTCCATTGTCTGTCCTCCATGTCCCTGATGCTTGATGTAGATGAAGCCGTCGTCGTCGAGGGTGACGCCATGCGTCGTCTCCCAATGGAGATGGCGGGGGAGTTCGCCCCAGTTGTGAATGCACTCGTAGCGATAATCGCCCTGGCCGATGATGGGGTTTTTGCTTCCGCTTTTCTCGCGTGCGGTGAGGATGGCGGGAGCGGCGCCGGCGGCCAGAGCCGCCGTCGATTGTTTGAGGAATTCGCGTCGTTTCATGGTGGATGCTCCATTGGCGAAGATGTCGGGGACAGTCCGCACTGTACGGCATGGCGGCGCGATTGGCAATGGGGTAGAACGTAAATTACACTGATTGTTTAGCCGCGACCCGAAGGGGAGCGCGGCGATACTCTACCCGGCAGCTAACGCTGCCGGTTCGCCAGGTCGCGGCTAAACGAAAGAGGGCGGACAATGTTGCTGAAAACAACGTGCCTTATCCTGATGACGGCGGCGATGTGGTCGATGGTTTCGGCGTCGAAAGCGGGCGAGCGTTTGACGTTGGCCGCCGGCCGGGCCGGTCGATCCGTCACCTTGGCGACGCACGGCATGGTCGCTACCAGTCATCCATTGGCGGCGCAGATCGGACTCGATGTGCTGAAAAACGGCGGCAACGCCGTCGATGCCGCCCTGGCCGTCAATGCCGCGCTGGGCCTGATGGAACCCATGAGCTGCGGCATCGGCGGCGATTTATACGCTCTCGTTTGGGACGCTAAAAGTCGAAAATTGTACGGACTCAACGCCAGCGGCCGCTCGCCCTACAAGGCGACGCGCGAATTCTTCGCCGCCAAGGGGCTCGATGAAATTCCCACGTCGGGACCATTAAGCTGGTCGGTGCCCGGCTGCGTCGATGGCTGGGAGGAACTGCGCAAGCGCTTCGGCACCTACACTCTGGCTCAAGTGCTGGAGCCGAGCATCCGCTATGCCGAGGAGGGCTTCCCCGTCAGTCCGGTGATCGCCGGTTACTGGCGGGGCGGCGCCGCTCGTTTGCGCCTCCAGCTCGACGCCGCCCGCACCTATCTGATCGATGGCCGCCCTCCTCGCGCCGGTGAAGTGTTCAAAAACCCCAATCTCGCTCGCAGTTATCGTCTTCTCGCCGCCAAGGGCCGCGATGCCTTCTACAAGGGAGACATCGCTCGTGCTCTCGTCGCTTTCTCGGAGAAAAATGGCGGCTTGTTTTCGCTGAAGGATTTCGCCGATCATACCTCCACTTGGGTCGAGCCGGTCGCCACGACCTATCGCGGTTATGAAGTCTGGGAGATCCCGCCGCCGGGTCAGGGCATTGCCGTCTTGCAAATGCTGAACCTTCTGGAAAGCTACAATCTCAAGAAGATGGGGCCGGAATCGGCGGATTGGTGGCACCTGTTCCTCGAAGCGAAAAAGCTGACCTACGCCGACCGCGCGCGCTTCTACACCGATCCCGATTTCGTCCGCGTCCCGGCGAAGGAACTGATCTCGAAACCGTATGCCGCCGAGCGCCGCAAGCTAATCGACATGGGCAAAGCGATGACGCGCGTACCGGCCGGCGATCCCAAGCTGGAGCGCGGCGACACCGTGTATCTGTGCGTCGTCGATAAGGATCGCAACTGTGTGTCGCTGATTCAGAGCAACTACAATGGTTTCGGTTCCGGTTTGGTGGCGGGCGATCTCGGCTTCGCTCTACAAAATCGCGGCTGCTTGTTCGCTCTCGATGCCGGGCACGCCAATCGCCTCGAACCGCACAAACGGCCGTTCCATACGATCATCCCATCGCTTGTCTCCAAGGATGGCCAACCGTGGTTCGTCTTCGGCGTCATGGGCGGCGACATGCAGCCGCAGGGACAGGTGCAAGTGTTGGTCAATCTGATCGATTTCGGCATGAATGTGCAAGAGGCCGGCGAAGCGCCGCGTTTGGAACACATCGGCTCGGCGACGCCAACGGGTCGAAGCGGCCGCGGCGGCGGCACCGTCCACGCCGAGCGCGGCATTCCGCAAAAAGTCATCGACGAACTGACACGCCGCGGTCATCGCGTCACGGCGGTGCGCACCAACGGCGGCGGCTATCAGGGCATCCTAATCGATGCCAAGACGAACGTACTGCACGGCGGCTCGGAGGCGCGCAAGGACGGCTGCGCCGTGGGGTATTGAGAAGAGGGCGACGGCTATGTATCCATCGGGAGAGTGGCGCGGTTACTGGGATCAAACGGCGTTCGGCCGTCAGCCGATGGGGCCGCTCCTGCTCCGCTTCCACGATGGCCGCATCGACGGCGAAGGCCGCGACATCGTCGGCCCTTTCACCTTTACGGGCGACTACGACGAACACGGCGCGGTTCGCCTGGTCAAGCAGTATCTCGGCCGGCATCAGGTTTTCTATCAGGGCACCTACGACGGCGAGGGCACGATTTTCGGCAAATGGCGGATTCATCCCTTCTGGTCGGGTACGTTCGCACTGTCGCCGGTCGTCGGTAAAGCGCTCACCGACATGCCCATTGAGGAGTTGTGACCGTCTCGAAACTCTTTCGAGGCGTGTCCGATCTCAGGAAGGTTGGTACTCGGCAATGCCCACGGCCGCCGCCGCCTTCTTGAGATCATCGTCGAGCGTGGCCACTGGCAGATTGCGGCGGAGAGCCAACTCCAAATACGCCGCCTCGTAAGCTGAAAGACGATGGGGTCGAGCTAGGCTGAGTACATCGCCCCAAGCGTGGGCATTGGTTTCGTCATCGATGGTGATGGGAAGGGCGTAAGATAGCCGAGCCATCTGACGGCTTGCGCCTCCGTACTCCGTTTGCGGCGCTCGCCCATCAGCACGGCGTTCGCCACTTCCAGAGGCCAGATCGTCGGCACGACCGCCCGCGCCGAGGGAAAGCTAGCGGCGACGGCGTTAGCATAGGGGTGAGCTTCGTCCTTGAAGTACCAGGCCAGAGTGACCGAGCCATCAAGGACGAATTCTGCCACCTTACTCTTCTTCGCCATAAGGAACCCTTTCGCCTGGCCGTCTTAGAAGCGGCGCCCTTCCTCGATCAATTCTCGTAAAGTCGCCTTGCCGCCCAGAGTCGGACCCTCGCGGTCGCGGAACGCGAGCATCTCTTGAACCACCTGCCGTACGTCCGTTTTGTTGTGGGCCGAGGGTGGCAGAAGCAGGGCCGCAGGCTTGCCGTGACGGGTGATAAGAATCTTCTTGCCACGGGACACTTCGTCGAGGAGTTGGGAAAAATGCGTCCGCGCTTTCATAAAAACCAATGGTCGTCATAGGTACACTCCTTCTGTTGACTTGCCTATCCGACCAGTCTAAACCAATGACGGCTGCGGGGCAAGCTCTATGCGAATCGCTGGGTGTGCCTACCGAAGACCTAACCGCTCCCTAATGGTCGCGGCTCCGACGAGTTTTTGCCCTCGTTGCCAAGCATCCTCATCGTAACGTGACAGGCAGTTCTGTAGGACGTCCGATCTTCCCCACCGTTGAAATCAATTCCACGCGCAAAGTGGCTTTGCCGGGGATGGCATTCTTTGGGACTCGAACCGAGTCGTGGTAGAGAATGCCTCAACAGCGCTTCTTGATCTCGGTTCGGACGCGGACTTCCCGACCGGCAGCGTCCTTGGCGATCAAGGTGGCGATGATCCGGTCTTTGCCGGGTATCAGGAAATGCTCATGCACCGCACACCATGTATCCGGCCCGGAGCCGGGGTTGCCGACGATGAACTGCACGTCCTTCGCGTCACCAATGGGGAGCGTCAACTTGTCGGGGATGAGGAAGCCGAGCGGTCCCAGGATAGTCGGCCGCAAGATCGGAGCCGCCTTCGCTGAGGTGGAATAGATCGTGTTGTCGGTGGAGAAGTGTGTGTAACCGCCGTCCACGGCATCGGTGCCGTTCCACTTCATCGAGAACCAAAAACCCTTGTAGTCGTGCCGTTCCACGGTGAGGAACTTCAAATCAGTATGTACCAGCTTCGTGTGGAGGACCGCAAGTTTGCCCACGGCGATGCACAGGGTTTTCGTTTTCTCGTCATAGGCGCCGGTGAAACGTTCGCCCTCTTCGGTGAGGTCGCCGTTGCCGTTCATGTCGAAATACAGAACATCATAGTGCGGTGCGTCGGCCTTTGACTTGTCGAGTACCGCCCAGACTCGGAACTCTCCTTTCGGATCGAAGAGGAACAGGGCGTAGCGCGGCGAAGCGTTGTACTTCGGCTCCTTGGCAATACGGCGATCGATCTTGGCGTAGTCTACCTCGACGAATTCAGAATCCTTTGGCAGCACTTTCTCTTTCTTCCGCTGGCGGTTCTCTTCGAGAAATTTGCGCAGACTGCGGAGAAATTGCGGACGGCTGAAGGCGGTCATGTGGCCGGCGTCGTCGATCACCACGACTTTCACGTTCGCCAGGTCGTCCTTGATGAGATCGACGCTTTCCATGAGCGGATCGTTGGCGCCAATCAGAACGAGTACCGGCACTTTGTTGGCCTTCAATTGCTCCTTGGTGACGCCCAGGGTTTTCCAACTGCGGACGACGGCGGCCAGCACCTTGCTGTTGTCGCCGACCAGTAAACGGTTGGCCTGACGAATCACGGCCGGGGAAGGTTTGGCTTTGCCGGGCGGCGTCAGCGCCGTCAGCAGCGGCCCGATGCCCTCGCCCTTGTCGAGCGAATCGGCCAACTTCTCGACGAACGGCGGCATCTTGACGCCTTCGGGAAGGACTCCGGCGCCGCCCAGCGTGGCCGACAACAAACGATCGGGATGGCTGACCATCAACTTGCCCGTGATGAGCGCTCCCATCGAGTAGCCGACGACATGGGCTTTCTTGATCTTCAGATGATCGAGCAGGCGCACGGCGTCTTCGACCATTTCGGTGCCGTACTTCTCGGTCTCGGTCGGTTTGCCGCTTTTGCCGTGGCCGCGATTGTCCAGGGCGATGACGCGATGGTCTTTGGCCAGCGCCTTGAAGATGCCCGGCAGAACCCACTGAAACTGAGCGTTGGCGACGAAGCCGTGGATCAACAATACCGGCTCGCCCTTGCCGGCGATGACATAGTGGATACGGACGCCGTTGGAATCGAAGCTGCCTTCCTCAGCCCGGCCGGCGCCGACAAGAAGGAGCAGAGCGCAAAGCAACGATGCCGCGAAACGATGAGCCATGCAAAGTTCCTCCGTTTAGCCGCGACCCGAAGGGGAGCGCGTTCGCGCTCCCCTTCGGGTCGCGGCTAAACTCAAGCCGGCGTCAGCAGCAGGCCGGACAATAGTTTCTCCAGCGCGCTGGGGTCCACCGGCTTGACCATGTGGAAGTTGAAGCCCGCTTCCTTGGAGCGGCGTTTATCGTCTTCCTGTCCCCAGCCGGTCAGGGCGATGATGACCGCGTTCTCGCCGCCCGGCTGCTCGCGGAGACGGCGGCAGGTGTCGTAGCCATTCAGACGCGGCAAACCGATGTCCAGCAGCACCACTTGCGGCCGAAACGCCGCTGCTTCTTCCACGGCTTGCAAACCATCGTGAGCCGTGCGCGTGTCGTGGCCCATGATCTTCAACATCAGAGCCAAGCTGATCGCCGAATCGCGGTTGTCGTCCACGACCAGAATGCGATACGGCGCAGAGCGGGGCGTGCCGTTGGACTCGTCGCTGTCTCTGCCTGACTCGCACTGGGGCGACAGCGCCACGGGCAAGCGCACCAAAAACTCACTGCCTTTGCCGCGTCCTTCGCTGTGGACCTCGACGCGGCCGCCGTGCATCTCGACCAGGCCGCGCACCAGACTCAGGCCGACGCCCAAGCCGCCGCGCGAGCGCTCCAGCGAGCGATCCGCCTGGGTGAACATATCAAAAACGCGCGGCAGCAAGTCGGCGGGGATGCCGATGCCGTCGTCGCGGACGCTCACCACCGCATCGCTGCCGTACTGTTCGACGCTTAAGGCGACGTGGCCGCCGCGTTCGGTGTAGCGGGCGCTGTTGTTGAGCAGGTTGGCGAAAACTTGGGCCAGACGAGTGCGGTCGGCCTCGACGTAAATCGGCCGCGGCGGCAGCGCCACCGTCAGTTCGTGGCCAGCCTCTTCCATGAGCGGACGGCTGGTTTCCACGGCGTCCCGCACCGCCGACCGCAATTCGATGCGCTCCTTGCGCAGTTCGATCTTGCCGTTGCTGATGCGCGACAAATCGAGCAAATCGTCGATGAGGCGTACCATGTGGGCCAGCTGGCGATCCATCATGGCGCGGACTTGCTCCAACACCAGGCGATCGCAATTGGCCAGACGCATAACTTGCAGGCCGTTCCGCAGCGGCGCCAGCGGATTGCGCAACTCGTGAGCCAGCATGGCTAAAAACTCGCTCTTACGGCGGTCGGCCTCACGCAGCGCGTCTTCCGTCTCTTTACGATCGCTAATGTCCACGAGGACGTTGACGGCACCGAGGAGTTGGCCTTGTTCGTCGTGGTAGGGATTGGCGTGGGCCAGCACGGTACGCCGGCTGCCGTCCGGGCGTTCGACAATCAATTCGCAGCCGTTGTATTCTTTATCGTCTTGCAATGCCAGAGCCATCCAGCATTGGTTGTGAATGATTGGTGAACCACCAATCGAAAACAGCTTGAACGACCCTCAGTAGCGATCCGCGGGATCGTAGAGCTTTGGTTCCCGTCCCCACAGCTCGACGGCGCGTTGGTTGAAATAAGTGATGAGTCCTTCGGCATCGCAGGTGTAGGCTCCCGCCGGCAGTTTCTCCAATAAGCGGCGGAACTCCAGATTGCCCCACGGCCGCGAAGAGGCGGCATGCGGTTGCGGGCGGATTTCGAGCATCATTTCCTTCTTTCGGCTTCTTGCGATGAGGATGGCTCCTTGCCGCCATCCTGAAAAAAATTTCACGTTGGGGGAGCCGTTCCCACAAAAGATATTGTAGCAGAATGAACCGAGCGAGCGGCGTCCTCCGCGCGTTTTTTCGATTCTGAGCGGGGGGCGTCAGCCCCCCGAGTAAGTACGGTACGAAAACTCGGGGGGCTGACGCCCCCCGCTCAGAAAGGTTGGAAACCGCGGCTAAACGAGGAGCTTACGAACGACCTGACCATGCACGTCGGTCAGGCGGAAATCGCGGCCCTGGAAACGGTACGTCAACTTGGTGTGATCGAAGCCGAGCAAGTGCAAAAGCGTGGCGTGCAGATCGTGAACGTGAACGCGATCCTCGGTGACGTTGAAGCCGAACTCATCGGTCTGTCCGAGCGTCAGGTCCGGCCGCAAACCGCCGCCGGCCATCCACATGGTAAAGGCGTTGGGGTGATGATCGCGGCCATCGTCGCCGCCGCCCTGCACCATCGGCGTGCGGCCGAACTCTCCGCCCCATAGCACAATCGTCTCGTCGAGCAGGCCGCGTTGTTTCAGATCGCGCACCAGGGCGGCGCAAGCGCGATCGGTGTCTTTGCAGTTCTTCTTCAGGTCGGCCTTGAGGTTGCCGTGCTGGTCCCAGGCTTCGTGGAACAGCTGCACGAACCGCACGCCGCGCTCCAACAGACGGCGAGCCAACAGGCAGTTGTTGGCGAACGACGGCTTGCCCGGTTCGGCGCCGTACAGATCGAGGACGTGCTTCGGCTCTTTCGACAGATCCATCAACTCCGGAGCGCTGGTTTGCATGCGGTAGGCCATCTCGAAGGAATTGATGCGGGTGGCGATTTCGGGATCGCCGACCACATCGAGCCGAGCGCGATTGAGATGCTGGATGGTGTCGAGCGATTCGCGCTGGATGTGCGCATCGATGCCGCGCGGATTGGACAGGTACAACACCGGATCGCCGCTGCCGCGAAACGGCACGCCTTCGTAAACGGTGGGCAAAAAGCCGCTGCCCCAGTTGGAGTTGCCGCCGCTCGGCCCTTTCTTGCCCGAGTTGAGGACGATGAACGCCGGCAGTTCCCGCGTCTCGCTGCCCAGCCCATACGTCAGCCACGAACCGAAACTCGGCCGGCCAAATTGCTGCGTGCCGGTGTTCATGAAGATTTGCGCCGGCGCGTGGTTGAAAGCGTCCGTCACCATCGATTTGACGATGGCGAGGTCATCGACGACGGCGGCCAAGTGCGGCAATAATTCGGACAACTCCGCTCCGCATTGGCCGTAACGTGAAAACTTGAATTTCGGCCCCAGTAGTTTGGAATTGGGATTGATGAAAGCGGCGCGATAGCCGTCGAGGAGGTGCTTGGGCGGCAGTGTGCCGTCGTACTTGGCCAATTGCGGCTTGTAATCGAACAGTTCGAGATGGCTGGGAGCGCCGGCCATGAACAAGAAAACAACGCGCTTGGCACGCGCGGGATGATGCGGCTGCTTGACGGCCAAGGGGCCGCCGGGCGCCGTCGCGGCGAAACCGGATTGACGCAACAATTCACCCAGCGCGATGGCGCCGAGTCCGACACCGCACTGATGGAAAAACCAGCGGCGCGTGATAAGTTTTGGATCGTGGCCGCGAAAAAGATGCGTCTGACAATTCATGGTGTCGATTCTCCCTTTCCTCTTCCTTATCATCCAGGATGACAGCTTGTCGGGCAAGGCGTCTCCGGCAGGGCACGACAAAAACAATGGGGGAGAGGAACATGAGCGGAAGCCGGTGCGGAGCATGGAGCGAAACCGAAGGCGCCATCCATTGGCGCGTGTGGGCGCCGCGCGCCGAGCGCGTGGAACTGGTGCTGTTCAACGGTTCGCAGCGCCGCGCGCAGCCGATGCAGCGCGAAGAACACGGCTTTTTTCACGGCACCTTGCCCGACGTGCCGGAGGGGCAGCGCTATGCCTATCGATTGAACAACGGCCCGGAGCGTCCCGATCCTTGTTCGCTATGGCAACCCGATGGCGTTCACAATCCCTCGGCCGTCGTCCGTCCGGAACGCTTCTGTTGGACCGATCAAAACTGGCAGGGCGTGCCGCGTGAGGATCTCGTTTTCTACGAGTTGCACACCGGCACCTTCACGCCGGAGGGCACGTTCGAGGCCATCATTCCGCGTCTGCCGGCCTTGCGCGAGTTGGGCGTGACCGCCGTGGAGTTGATGCCGGTCGCTCAGTTTCCCGGTCCGCGTAATTGGGGCTATGACGGCGTTCATCTATACGCCGCTCAGAACAGTTACGGCGGTCCCTACGGTTTGCAAAAGTTGGTGGACGCCTGCCACGCCGCCGGTCTGGCGATCTTCCTCGATGTCGTCTACAACCATCTCGGACCCGAAGGCAATTATCTCGGCGAGTTCGGGCCGTATTTCACCGACCGCTACCGCACCTCTTGGGGTCCGGCCCTCAACTACGACGGTCACGGCTCCGACGCCGTGCGCGATTTCATTCTCGACAATGTCCGCCTTTGGATCGAGGATTTTCATTTCGACGGCCTGCGGCTCGATGCGGTCCACGCCATCTTCGATTCGCGTCCGCGCCACCTTCTCCGCGACATCAAGGAAACGGCCGATGCAGCCGGCGCCGGCCGTCGCGTCCACATCATCGCCGAAAGTCTCGTCAACGATGTGCGCATGGTGCGCGCTGCCGAACGCGGCGGACATGGACTCGACGCCGAATGGAACGAGGATTTTCACCATGCCCTGCACGCTTTCCTCACCGGCGAGCGGCACGGCAAATACAGCGATTTTGGCGAGCTGCGAAGTCTCATTCGGATGTTGGAACATACCTTTCATCTGGACGGCGGCATTTACAGCGCTTATCGCGGCCGGCACTGGGGCGCGGCCGATGAGGGACTGCCGGGTGATTGCTTCGTCATCGGCGTACAGAATCACGATCACGTCGGCAACCGTCCGCGCGGCGACCGTCTGGCCGCCCTGGTCGATCCGCCCAAGCAGCGCCTCGCCGCTTGTCTGATGCTGTTGTCGCCGTATCTGCCGCTGTTGTTCATGGGCGAAGAGTACGGCGAGGACAATCCGTTTCCCTTTTTCTGTTCGTTCCACAATCGCAACCTGATTGAGAATGTGCGGCAAGGCCGGCGGCGCGATTACGGTTTCGCGGCGGGTGCGGTGATGCTCGATCCGCAAGCGGAAGCGACGTTCGCGGCGGCGCGATTGAGTTGGTCGTGGCCGGAGGGTTCCCACCGTGCCGGATTGCGTCGTCTGTATGCGGATCTGTTGTCAGCGCGGCGGCGCTGGCCGGCGCTGCGCGATTTCAGTCGGCGAACGGCTCGCCTGCTGCCGGATGAGCAAACGCCGGCGCTGTTGCATCTGGTGCGCGGCGCGGCGAATGAACTGCATGCGTACTTCAACCTGACGCAGCAAGCGCAACCGCTGCCGAGCGCATTCGGCGAGGGGCGAGTGGTGTTGTTCAGTTCCGAGGCGGCGTGTTATCACGGCAGCCGCGAGCCGGGGGTACTTTTGGAACAATTGCGGCCTTACGAGTGCATTGTTCTCGGTTCTGCCGGATGGGGAACTTTTTCGTAGCGCGGTGAAGAAATGTCTGGCTTTTGCGCCGTTTCGTTTTTTCTGATCTTTTTTGCGATCCGCGCTTGATATCCCTCGCTTTGCCGACATACTTAGCTACACGACTCCCCGGCTAAACGCTGGTTTGGCCAGCCTATAGGACGGGCCGTTTTTTCTCCTCAAACACGACCAATGCTTGATGGGGAAAACATTTACGAGTCAACACTGCTGACCGGCTCCATGAACTCTTCCGTAACTGTAAAAGTCATGGCATTACCAAGATTACCGCCCTTTCCGTCAGGAAACTCGACTTCATAGGCACGAGAAGGGCCGTCCAATACCATCAAAACAACCCCCCGCGTCCCAAGAGGAATCGCCTCGTTGGGAAGTAATCGTCTGAGCCGAAAGGAATCGTATTCGCTGAACATGATCTGTTTACCTCGATGACGGGATGGCAGTCACAAGTCGAACAACGCCATCCTTATTCCGAATCCATGCGAATGTCACTTCGATCCGATTGCCATTCGCTCCAACAATCTCGATAACCTGGTTGAACTTCGTTCCATACTCCGTCACGGCGGTCTGGAACGCTTTCGCGGCATCAAACTTGATCTGTTTCGCCAAGTCAGCCAAATTCTCTTTCGTGAAACCAAGAGCTTCTTGAAACCATTTAGCTTTTGACCTCCCTTCTGGATGGGCGAAATTGAGCAGGTATTTTTCTAGTTTATCAGCGACGCTCGCCTCGGTCGTGGCTGGCAACCTCTTTGAAGTACGTCTCAACAAACCCGTTATCTTCCCCAGCAGCTTCGAGATCCCCGTCTTCTCGGCAATCTCACCCACTACTTTGCTCAGCAGGCCGCTCAACACCGCACCACAGTTAAACGAGGGATACGTCACCTTAACAACAAGCACAACTTTGTCTCACGGATGCCGTTCGCCGACCGGCAAGCCCGCCGCCCAGTGGATCGCGTTGCTCAGCAGACGATTGAACGCCGCTTCCTGAAAATCATCGGGATGTCCCAGCGATGTGTAAACGACGCGGCCGCCGGCCTTGGTAGCATTCGTCCACAGAATCGGCTCCGCCGGCTTATCGAGGATCGAGCCGATCAGTAGCGGATTTGCCGATTTCACCAGCGGACGCACTTTGTACAGCGAGCCGTTGCCGCGCAGCTCCGCGAGGTTGACGCCGGACAGGATGGGATGCGCGGCGGCTCCGTCCGCCGCTTTGATCTCGACTTTGGGGCCGTCGCCGTAATGATTGTCGTAATGGCCGCCCCACACGTCCGGATCGAAGGTTTCCCAAACGGCGCAGCCCTCCGGCGGTTTCTTGCCGCGCAACGAAAACGCATGGCTCGCCGTGCGGATACCGACGAGTGGTTTCCCGCTGTCCACGATATTTGTGGATAATGTCCATCTGTTTCGTCGGCAAAGCGCGGCGGCGCACGCTGACAAGAGCGACATCGGCCTCGTTAAGCACGTCGAGGCCGGGCAGGTCGTGGGCATCCGTTTCGCTGCCGTACACGGTGCTGACGCGGAAGTCCTTGCCCAGATGCTTGAGGGCGAACTCCGGCAGGGTGCGGCTCGTTTGATACTCGCCCTCGGCCATGATGAGAACCAGATGCGGCCGTTTGTCGCCGGAGAAATGGAATGGTTTGTCGCCGAGAATCTGATCGCTGGTGATCGTCGGGCTTACCCATTTCTCGATGTGTTCGACGATCAAATCGGTGCCCGTGAAGTGGCTGACGAACGGTGCGCGGGCGGGGTTGTACATGGTATCGGTCAGGTCGCGCATCAGCACGACGTTCTTGCCGTTCTTGGCCATCTGCCGCAGACCGAACGGCCGGCCGAGAACGCACATATTGGTATGCACGCCGAACAAGATGACGTTGTCGATGCCGCGCTCTTCGAGTATGCTCCAAATCTCCTCGCCTCTGTCGCTAATGAGGTCGCGATCCTCGATCTTCAATACATCGATCTGCGATTTCCAGGGCGCCTTGGGATTGCGGCCCATCTTTTGTAGTTTCTCCGCCCAGCCGCGATGCTCGACAGGGTCATCGTCCTCACCGCCGTCGGACTGGTCGATGGGATAAACGCCCTTTTCCTCGGCGGGAATACGTTTGCACCAACTGCCGATGTCCTTGGGCAAGTGCCGCGAGCGCGGCGTCTTGACGGCGTTTTGTCGGGCAGGATGATTCTTGTAGGCGTCCATACACTCGCTCGGCGCGTGGATGATGAGGACGCCGTGCTGCCGCGCCGCGCTCAGCAGACGGTTCATGCGCGGAGCCATTTCACCAACGCGGCGCACCGCGTTGAGACAGTGATGCGAATCCCACATGTCGCAAACGATGATCGCCGTCTTTTTGGCGTCCCATTTGGCCGGCTGAACGATGGTGTGAAAGCGACCGCTGCCGGACCGCGTCTCGACGCGCTTGCGCAGCGACAGCGATAGTGTGCCGGCATCCACCGCTGCCAGCGTGGGCAACTGCGCCGCGACCGCGATCGACAACAAGAAGAGGACGGCATGCAGAGTACGGGATGATTTCATGGTTGTTCCCTCAAGGATTTTTTGCCGACCAGCCCGCAGCGCCAGCGACGGGTTCGCGCAACCCGTCGCTGGCGCTGCGGGCTAGTGGTTCTTTCTGTTCGTGCCTGTTACGGATGATTGTCCGTTTTCAGCGCCGCTTCGGCAATCCATTGCGCTTGACAGGCACCGCCGCTTCCGGGTTGAATACGGCATAAGGGAATGGAGTCCCCCGATGAAGACGCTGACCTTCGACGATTTGTTGCCGTTGGACGAATTTGCCACACGCCGCCGCGAGTTCTTCGAGGCGCACGGCCGTTATCTCGACCGCTATCGCCGTGTTCGTATCGGTTCCTGTCTGACGCTGCTGTTCGAGAATCGCCAAACGCTGTGGTTCCGCTTGCAGGAAGTGCTGCGCATCGCGCGGCTGAGCGAGCCGGCGCGGGTGCAGCATGAGTTAGACCTGTACAACCGCCTGCTGCCGCGCCGCAACCGCTTGCAAGCCGCCCTGCTGCTCAAAGTGGACGACGCCCATTTGCGCGAGGAATTGGCCGCCTGGCAGGATCTGCGCGGCGAAGAATTGTGTCTGCATCTCGGCGAGGCGCTATCCCGCCAACCTGCTGACCTGCCGCCCGGAGGATCGCTGCATCGGCACCGCCCATTGGGTGCAGTTCGTTCTCGACGAGCGCGGCCGGCAACTGCTCGGCGACTTCGATTTGCCCGCTCACTTCGCCGTTGGACGAAGCAATTATCGGCACGATAGCGCTTCGCTGGGCGAGGAGGTTCGGCAAAGTTTGCTCGACGATTTGCAGATGTCCGATGGCGATGCCGCTTAGCCGCGTCGTACCGCTACGAAGTTGCGCAGATACGTCAAGCTCTGGCGCAGCGCCGCTTGCCGCGAGGGCAGCGCATCTTCATACGCGCGATCCTCAACTTCGACGCACACGGAGCCGCGATAGCCGACCTCGTTAAGCGTCGAGAAAAACTGTCCCCAGTTTACATCGCCGAGTCCGGGCAGCTTCGGCGTATGATACGCCAGCGGCGCGGCCAGGATGCCAACGTCGTCGAGATGCTGGCGATCAATACGGGCATCCTTGGCGTGGACGTGGAACAGCCGATCGCGGAACTCGCGCAGCGGCCGTAGATAATCCATGTGCTGCCAGATCAGATGCGACGGATCGAAGTTGAGACCGAAATTCGTACTAGGAATATCCTCGAACATGCGCCGCCAGACGGCCGGTGAAATCGCCAAGTTCTTGCCACCGGGCCATTCGTCCGCGGTGAAAAACATGGGACAATTCTCGATGCCGATGCGCACACCTTGCTCCTCGGCGAAGCGGATGAGCGGACGCCACACGGCCAGGAACCTCGGCCAATTATCGTCCAGCGAGCGCGTCCAATCGCGGCCAACGAAACTGTTGACCTGCGGCACGCCGAGTACGGCGGCGGCGCGGATGACGGCGCGGAGATGCTCGACAGCGCGCTGGGACTCCGTCTCGTCCGGGGCCAATGGATTCGGATAGTAGCCCAGTCCGCTGATCGATACGCCGGTTTCCTGGGTCAATCGCCGCACCCGCTCGGCGTCGGCGTTCTGGAAATTCGCGGCGTCCAAATGCGTCACGCCGGCGTAGCGGCGCTCCGCTTTGCTCACCGGCCAGCACATTAGTTCGACGCAGTCGTAGCCGACTTCCGCGGCGAAGCGGAGAACCTGTTCGAGATTTTGCTCGGCCAAAATGGCGCTGACGAAGCCGAGTTTCATGCGCGGATCTCCCGCGGGTCGAGGAACCCAGCCCTTGCTTGCGCTGCGGGCTGGCGGGTCTCAATAAACAATCGTAAATCCACCATCCGCGCGGAAAGACGGCTACCAGGCTCCAGGTCGGCACGCCATCGGCATGCCCCTTTTCGCCCGTCGGTTTGCCGTCGCGGTCAAAAACCTGCCAGGCCACAGCGCCGCCTCGATCCCAGCCCATTCCTTCCGTCCAGGCCCAGGACGGTCTGGCCGCGTTTGTTGCAGGCAACGACGGGATGCTTGCGATTGCGTGTTTCACCGCCGGCGGCGACCGCCGCCGATCTCTTGCCGGTCGCCGGATCAATCCGCGCATAGTAAACCTGTCCATTGGTCTCCCAAGCGGCGAGAACGTCCGCCGTTCCTTCGGCAAAGGCGAAGCTGCTCATCGGGCACGCCTCGATCTTCCAGGGATGCACATCGTCCCCTCGGAAGTTCGCCCCTTTGTCGCGCGAAACCAGCAAGTAAGTATCGCGTTGGACGTGTTCGATCACGGATCGATACAGCACGTAGACGTTGCCCTTGCGATCCGCGAAGGCACGCAGACCACAGCAGCCGCAGGCGCCGGTGTCTTTGTCGAAGGCGGCTTTTTCCTCGGCGAACGTCTTGCCGTCATCGTTCGAGTGAGCCACCCACACACGCCGATTCTCTTCTCCTCGTTGCCCCGGCCGCGGCGCGTGCCAGACCACATAGACGTTGCCCGAATCATCGGCGGCCACGGAACCGCCGCCGTCGAGCCCCTTGGCGGCTCGAATCACGTTTCGCTGCGGCTCGAATGCCGTGCCAGCATCATTCAGACGCGCATAGAACATCCCCTCTTTGTCGCCTTTCTGGCCAGAGCCATTCCAAGCGACGTGAACGCGCGCGTTCTTGCCCACGGCCAGATGCGCGCCGCGGATGTTGCCGATGGCGATGGCGCTGCCGGCCACGCTGTTGACGCGGAGAGGACGAGAGAAAGTGCCGCCCTCGTCGGTGGAGCGGACATAGAAGATGTCGCCGTGCCGTGGATCGCCGCCAAAGTAAATCAGGTGGAGAATGCCTTTGTCGTCCACGACGGCCTGCGGCTGGATACCCTTATGGGGGACGCGCAATCGTTTCACTTGGCCCGCTCGCGCGGCCGACGTGTCCACCGAAGCGACAACCATCACGATGGCCGTCAGCAATGCGACGGTTCCGACTTTGAATTTATTGCTGTTCATATGATTTCCTTTTCCTTGTGGAGCCGCGACCGTGAGGGAGCGCACCCGTCGCTAGCGCTCCGGGCTTGTACCGCTCCCTCACGGTCGTGGCTCTGCTAACCGCCCATCTCGGCGCGAACACGCTCCAGCAGCCGCTTGGTGGCGCGAATGCCTTCCGGTTCGCTGAGCTTCTTGATGTCGCCCTCGTATTCAATGCCGACGCGGCCATGATAGCCGGCGTCGAGGACAATCTTCATCATACGCCGATAATCGATTTTCGTTTCTTCGCCCTTATCGTCGAAAGCGTGCGACTTGGCGCTAACGCCCTTGGCGAACGGCATCATCAACTCGACACCCTTATAGCGATCGAACTCGCCGAAATTGCCGAAATCCGGCAAGGTGCCGCAGCGGCGATGATCGACCTTGCGCATGACGGCGGCCAACCATTCGCCGTTGGACGACAAGCCGCCGTGATTCTCGACGATGACGTTGATCTCGTGCTTGTCGCCGAACTCGGTGAGCTTGCGCAGGCCGTCGGCGGCGCGGTCCATCTGTTCTTGATAGCTGCCGCGGCTCTGGGCGTTGACGCGGATGGAGTGACAGCCGAGGTACTTGGCCAATTCGACCCACTTGTAATGATTCTCGACGGCTTGTTGGCGTTTCTTCTCATCGGGATCGCCCAGCGCGCCTTCACCGTCGCACATGATGAGGACGCTTTGCACGCCGTTGTCGTCGGCGCGCTTTTTCAACTCGGCGGCATATTTCTCGTCCTTGGCCTTGCCCTTGTAAAACTGGTTGACGTACTCGACGGCGTCGATGCCGTAGTCCTTTTTGGCGAGGACGGCGAAATCGAGCGGATCGATTTGCTTGCCGAAAAAGGCGCGGTGCAGCGACCATTGAGCGAGCGAGATGAGGAACAGCGGTTTCTTTTTGGCATCGTCGCCGCGCAGCGGCAGGGCGGCGCCGAGTCCAGCAGCCAGCGCAGCCGAATGCGTGAGAAAATCGCGGCGGTCCAAGGTGCGCATCATGGTTTTACTCTCCGAAGGGATGAGGAGGTCCGATGGCACGGATTGTAGGAGGCGGAGGAGAAGCCGGCAATGCGATTGCCGCCGTATTTGGACCACCCGGCAGCTAACGCAGCCGGTTCGCTTTGGCTTCTACCCGGCAGCTAACGCAGCCGGTTCGCTTTGGCTTCTACCCGGCAGCTAACGCAGCCGGTTCGCCGGCGAACCGGCTGCGTTAGCTGCCGGGTGCAAGCCGCACGTCAGCCGAGCAAGCGATCGTACTCTTTTTTGATGCTCTGATAACACTCACAGCACGCGGCCTCAAGACCGTTGCGGTCTACAAGAGTGATCGTGCCGCGCTTGTTGCGGATTAGACCTTGCTCATGGAAGGGCCGCAATACCTCCGTGATGCTGGAACGCCGCACGCCCACCATAATGGCCAGGAATTCGTGAGTGAGCGGCAGCCGTCGGACTCCATGCGATCTCGGGTCATCAGCAGCCAGCGACAACAACGCTGCTGGACCGTGTGCAGGCCGTTGCAGGCCACGCCGTACGAGACCTGCGTGAGAAAGGCGTGGTGATAGTTCAGCAGCCGTCGCCGCAACGGGCCGTCCCGCCCAGCTTCTTCCTGGAAATCCTTCACCTTCATGCGCAGGCCAGCGCCGGCGATCTGAACGAGAACTTCATTGGGCGAAATTTCCGCCCCAAGGAACGCCATCAGCCCCACCACTCCCTCTTTGCCGATGGTCGCCACCTCAATGGCGCTGCCGTCCGCCATGATGGTGAGGGCGGAAACGGCGCCCTGGTTGAGGAAATAGATGTAGTCGATGGACGACTTGGCCCGGTAGAGGATCTGTTTGAACTCCAGCGCTACGAGTTGCAGGCGCGGCAGAAGGCGAGCCAGTTCGGACTTCGGCAAGCGGGCCAAAAGCTGGTTTCGGATCGGCGCGGCGGAGAGAGAACGGTTCGGCATTGTCCACCTCGATTGTCCTAGAAAGGATCACCGAGGGTAGAGGGGATTTTCGCGCGTCCCCGATGCCGAAGGTAATGATTTCTATGTAAAAAAATGACAGCGGCGTAGTCCCGCTACGAGATTCTGTTGTCGTCCGAGTGGGGCCGTTTCCGCTATCTCGTCTCCCATTTTTTTACCACAACGACCCCTTTTTACCAAGCAATCTTCTGGCGACAAATGGTTTTTTAGACGCATGTGTTTTGAAAATAAGCGTTTGCGTCAGAAATTGATTTTGGGAAATAATCGTGCGTAAGTACGGAACCCGACAGACGGAAAGCGAGATTTGACCACAATGATAGCTACATCGCACCAGCCTGATTTGAGCAAGCGGAGAAGCCTGTACAAACGGAGGGAACCGCCTGGCACAGGAAGTTATTCCGATGAGTAGCATCAATTCCGGTGCACAAGTCGGCATGAGCAACGTCCCTCTTCAACCGGACGGACTCCATATCTTGGTGGTTGAAGATAATGTGGACTGCGCGAAGAGTACGGCCATGCTGTTGCGTCATTATCGACATGACGTTGAAGTCGTCCTCAACGGCACGGACGCGCTAGAGGCGGCGAAGGCCAAGAGGCCGGACGTAGTGCTTCTCGACATTGGTTTGCCCCGCATGGATGGCTACGAAGTCGCCAGACGGCTGAAGCGATTGCCAGGCGCCAAGGCTCCTTTGCTCATCGCCATCACCGGCTTCGGACAAGAAGGGGACCGCCGACAGTCTGCCGAGGCCGGCATTGACGTGCATCTGCTCAAGCCGGTGGAACCGGAGTATCTGAGGAGACTGCTCGAACGGTTTGCGGTCATGATCCATTACTGAGTAGGGTGGGTCGAGCCATCTTGGCGAACCGGCAGCGTTAGCTGCCGGGTGGGAGCCATAACCCGGCAGCTAACGCTGCCGGGTGGGAGCCATAACCCGGCAGCTAACGCTGCCGGGTGGGAGCCATAACCCGGCAGCTAACGCTGCCGGGTGGGAGCCATAACCCGGCAGCTAACGCTGCCGGTTCGCCAAGATGGCTCCCACTCTACGAGAATGCTCGCCACGCGGCCGGGCCGAACACTACGCACTCGGCCGGAAGCAAAGAATCGAATGAACGCAGCTCTTCTCGTTTGCCGCTATAGCGCGAAAACTCGGAACTAAAAAGGAGTTGCTGTCCCTGCACGGGTCCGCTCGGCAGGGGTTGGGGTCGATCGCTCAGATTGAACAGCGCTCGTGCCTGACCTTCCGAGCCGGCGGGGCCGCGCAGCAGTTGCAACACAGGGCCGGTCTCGGCGTCCGGCAGCAAACGGGCGCTGCGCGTTTGGAAATCGCGCAAGGCCGGCCATTCGCGCCGCGCCGCCAGCAGATCCTGATACAAACGCCGCAGTCCCGCTCGCGGTGTCTCCGCCGGCCACGACCAACTTAAGCGAGCGGAGGCGAACGTCTCCTCGGCCTGTGGGTCCGGCACCGCTCCTTGACCCACTAACTCGGCGAACTCCTCCTTGCGTCCTCGACGC
Organism: uncultured Planctomycetota bacterium; assembly: GCA_963835245.1. GTDB lineage: Bacteria > Planctomycetota > Planctomycetia > Gemmatales > Gemmataceae > JAJPHU01. Next base: position 576,900 of record CAWIEZ010000003.1, on the reverse strand, counting down.
ACCGCCTCGATCAGTTGTTTATCGGTGAACGAGCAGAAAAAAGGAAACGGATTGTCCTCGCCGTATTCCTCGCCCATAAACAGCAGCGGCAAGTACGGCGAGAGCAGAAGCAAGCTGGACGCCAAGCGCTGCTTCGCCGGATCGTCGAGCAGCGACTGTCAGCCGCTCACCGCTGGCGCGATTGCCGACTTGATCGTGATTTTGCAGACAGACGACGAAGCGGTCGCCGGCCAGACCCTCCGGCGGCGCGCCGTGTTTGCGGTCGCGCTGTGGGCTGTAGTCCCAAGCGAACAGAAACGGTTGCTCCAGAGTGCGAGCGATCTGCCGCGCGGGGCCGTAGTCCTGATAGTAGCCGCGACGCTCGCCGGTCAAATAGGCATGGACGGCATGATGGAAATCATCGCTCCATTGACCGCCGAGTTCATGGCCGCCGCGCTCGCGCGAATAGAGCAAGCGCGGATCGTTTAGATCGCTCTCGGCGACAATGTGAATCCTCCGTCCCGAACGCCGTTCCACGTCCTCGGCCACTTCCTGCACGCGCGCAGAATGTGTCGGGCGCCGAGATCGAAAATGGCATGGACGGCATCGAGGCGCAGGCCGTCGAAATGAAATTCCTCCAGCCACATGCGCGCGTTGTCGAGAACATAGTCGCGCACGGCATCGGAGCCGGGACCGTCGAAGTTGACGGCCAAGCCCCACGGCGTCTTATAGCGGTCGGCGAAGTACGGGCCGAACTCGGCAAGGTAATTGCCTTCGGGTCCGACGTGGTTGTAGACGACATCGAGGAAGATGGCCAAGCCGGCCGTGTGGCAGGCGTCCACCAATTTTTGCAGAGCGTGCGGGCCGCCGTAGCTGTTCTGGACCGCGTAGGGCAACACGCCGTCATAGCCCCAATTGCGGCTGCCGGGGAACTGAGCGACGGGCATGATCTCCAGCGCCGTCACACCCAGATCGCGCAGTTCGTTCAGGCGGGAGATGACCGCCTCGAAAGTGCCTTGGGGCGTGAAGGTGCCGACGTGCAGTTCGTAGAAGACCAGATCGCCGCGACGCACGCCACGCCAGTTGCGATTGGTCCAGGTGAATCGTTCGGGACGCACGACCGCGGAAGGACCGTGTACACCGTCCGGTTGCCACAGCGAACAGGGATCGGGACGCTCGGAACCGCCATCGAGGCGATAGGCATAGCGCTGACCGTCGGATACTTTCGCCTCGGTATGCTGGAAGAAGCCACGCTCCTCGCGCCGCATGGGAACGGCACGCCGTCGATCACCGTCGATCAGCACCAATTCCGCTTGCTTGGCCGCCGGCGCCCAGACGCGCCAGCGCACGGAACCATCGTCTTGACTGACGGCGCCACACCTACGGCATTGCGAACCTCCCATCCGCGCTTCCTCCCGTTGCCCCTACTCTTCCCGGACAGCCCTTGGCCCACGTTCTCAAACCGCAGCAAATGAAGTGCCGAACTTGCTCCCCAAGAAAGAGGAAATAAACCGCCAAGACGCCAAGAACGCCAAGAAGAACTAACCACAGAGTCACAGAGAACACAGAGAAATACACAGAAAAGAAGGAAAAAGGACAAAAAGACGACCTTACCTTTTTTTCTTCTTTTTCTTCTTTCTCTGTGTTCTCTGTGACTCTGTGGTTAGTTCTTCTTGGCGTTCTTGGCGTCTTGGCGGTTTATTTTACGGACACTCAAACCGCTCCCGGTCCCGCTTCCGCCTGCCGCGCCAGGCGGACCATGTTGACGTTCTCCATCTCCGCATCGGGATGATCGGCCATCGCCTTGATTGCCGTGTCGATGTGGCGCCCCAGCCATGTCGCCGAAACGTATCTCTTTAGGGCGATGTTCGTATTCTTCAAAAGCAATCAGAAATACGTCCTCGACGAGATCGCCGATGTGCAAATCGACGCCGAGGCGGGCGGCGACTTGGGGATAGCGTTCGACCCATCGGCCGACCTGAGCGCTCACCGGCTCTTCATAGCCGGAGGTGGCGGTACGGAATGCCACATAGTCGCCGTCGCGGATGGCCGATTCGATGGCTTGTGCATCGGGGGCGATGGTGGGGATGAGATTGTGGTGAGTGCCTTCGAGCTGCTTGGTGCGCTCCGGCACGTCGCCCAGTTGATCTTTGTAGCGCTGAACTTCGCGGACCAGATTATTGATGCACCGCTCGAAAGCGGCGTGAGCCTGCGGGTGGTGATCGCTGCTGACCAGGGTATCGCCCGGTAGGATCAAGCTGGTGCGCACCACGTAATCCGTGGTGCGGTGGCGATAACTGATTTGGACGTGCAATTTGGAGACCGGGAAGCTCCGCACCATGTCATCGAGCGGCGATAACATGGTGTTCATCTTGTTCAGTTCACCCGCCGACAACTGACAATGTTTCATGTCGAGATCGACGAGCAAGTTGTAGCTCTGATCGGAGAATGGCATGATTCGCTCCTCCTAGTGGTGAAGAGTAACCCATTCCACTATTGAGCAAATGGAGTACCGCGCGAGAGGCGAACCGGCAGCGTTAGCTGCCGGGTGCAGGTCGAAAATTGCTCTTCCCAAAACGGGGAGGGGACGCTATACGCCGTCCTCGTTAGTTGAACACCAGCGCGGGCCAAGGAGGCAACGCAAGCGACGGAGGATTTCCGTTGGCACGGAGGTCCGCGCGTGGAAGGAAACAGGAGCGAAGCAACAGCCGAGTTCTGCTGTGTGCTGGGGTTTGCGGGAATGCCAGCACTACCCGCCCTCCTGGGTAGAGGCAATCACCTCGCTGGGCCAAGTGGTTTCTGGGTCGGCCACTCCAGTGAGTGCTTCACAGTGGAACTCATGTCGGACCGGGAGCCGGGCCTTCGTGCCCGGCTCCCGGGGATACAATCGGCCGGTGCGGAACCGGGAGCAGACGCGCGCAATCTCCCCAGGGAGACGAGCAAACGCACTCCTTTCCCGCACCGGCCGACTTCTAGGAACGCCCCGTTGGGTCGCTCAATCCAGCCATTCGACCAATTCGCGCAAATTTTTCTTGCCGATACGTCCAGCGATGTCTTTGATCGTGCGGAGATCTTTCCACGGCACGGCGTCGTGAGAAGAGGCGGTGGTGGTTGCGGCGACGGCGACGGCGGCCTTCTTGGGCCGGCCGCGTTTCTTGCGTCGGCCGCTGAGACCGGCCTTGCTCCGCAACGTGCTTTTGTAGGACGAAATCATGTTGGCGCTCATGTCCACATCGAAATTGTCCTTAACGTGCTTCTGGATCTCCAAGGGCGATGCGTCATAGCCTAGACTGTCCATCGCCTGCCGGACGGCCTCCATTTTATTCGTCCTGGGATCGGAGCCGTGTTCCGCGTTCGGTCTACCTCGTGGCATTGCGTCGTCTCCCCTTTCTGATGTCACTTATGATTGGTTCACACCGCTGGCCAACCCCTCTCCGTCCCGCTAGGCCATTCACGTTGGCCCAGACAATCCACACCATTCGGATCGTCAACTAACGATTATCTTACAATCGGTCGCGTCCAATGCAATCCAATAATAGACAATTTGGGCGAATTGGGCGAAAAAAAACCCAACTATTGCACAAGATGGAAATACCCATGATTGTGCGAATAAATTGCTTGTGCGGAGCGTTGTCACCGTTCATAATCGGTGAATCTTTTTGTCGCCAAAGTAGGTCAGGCTTTCCAGCTTGGCGCCACGGCGGCGTCAGGCTGGAAAGCCTGACCTACCTTCTGAGCGGCGAAATAGAAGGAGGGAAAAACGTGCGAACATCTCTGTTGTTATGCGTCGTGAGCGCGTTCTGCGGCGGGATGTGTCCCCCGCTCGCCGCCCAACCCTCGACGGGCAAGGTCGAGGCGACGGGGCGTGCAGATCGCCGCTTGGCCAGCTTCGATCGCCTGATGACGGGCTTCCTGCGCGAACACGAATTACCGGGTGCGTCGCTGGCCGTGGCTCGTTATGGCCGCTTGGTCTACGCGCGCGGCTACGGTTATGCCGATGAGGCGACCAAAGAATTGGTCCAGCCCGACGCATTGTTCCGCATCGCCAGCATCACCAAACCGCTGACCGCCGTGGCCGTGCTGCAATTGGCGGAGCGCGGTAAATTGAAACTCGACGATTCCGTTTTCGACGTGTTACAACTTCAGGAGCCGGCCAAACAAGACGGCGCTTTTGATCCGCGCTGGGAAAAAGTGACGATCCTGCATTTGTTACAGCATCGCGGCGGTTGGGACCGCGGCAAGTCGTTCGATCCGATGTCTCGTTCGTCGGCGATTGTCGAGGAATTGCACGCCCCGCCGCCGGCTCGGCCGCAAGACATCATTCGCTACATGCTGCGCCGCCCGCTCGATTTCGACCCTGGCGCCAAATATGTCTACTCCAATTTCGGATACTGTTTGCTGGGCCGCATCATTGAAAAAGTCAGCGGGCAAAAATATGAGGAGTACGTCCGCAAGGAAGTGCTTGCGCCGTTGGGCATTCACCGCATGCGCTTGGGAGCGACGCTGCTGGAAAAGCGCGCGCGGGGCGAAGTGAAATACCATGTGCCCAAAGACGCAATGGGGCGGGCTGTGATGGGACCGCATCGGGGCGAGCTTGTGCCGTGGCCTTATGGCGGCTTTTGCCTGGAATCGATGGATTCTCATGGTGGTTGGCTGGCCTCGGCCACCGATCTGGTGCGCTTCGCCACCGCCTTCGACGATCCGCGCCGCTGCAAGATTCTCCAAGCGCAAAGCATCAATGTCTTATTCGCGCGTCCGCCGGGTGCGGCGGGAATGGAAGCGAACGGCAAACCGCGCGACGCTTATTACGCATGCGGCTGGATGGTGCGTCCGATTGGCAATACGGGCCGGGCCAACTTCTGGCACAGCGGCTCGCTGGACGGAACCTCGACGCTGCTAGTGCGCCGTCACGATGGTTTGGCTTGGGCGGTGCTGTTCAATTCGCGCCACAGTGCCAAAAAGAAAGAGCCGGCCGACGCCATCGATTCGCTGCTGCACGAAGCCGCCGACGCCGTCACGAACTGGCCGCGCTAGACGCGCAACTTGTTTAGCCGCGACCCGCAGGGGAGCGCGAACGCTCGCGCTCCCCTGCGGGTCGCGGCTAAACAAGGAATTTATTGTGGGATGGACACGAACACTCCGTTGAGAATAGGAAGTTTCACGATGCCACGCTCTCTTGAAGGACGCACGATTGCCCTGGCGGAAACTCGGCAATTGGAAGAATTGGCGCAAATGTTGGAGAGCGAAGGCGCGACGGCGCTGCGCTGTCCAATGGTGAGCATTCTCGACGTGCCGGACCCCGCTCCGGTGTTGGCTTGGCTGCGCGATTTGTGCGCCGATCGCTTCGGTTATGTCGTGCTGATGACTGGCGAGGCGCTGCGCCGCTTGCTGCACTTCGCCGAAGGCGATGGCCGGCGCGACGCCTGCATCGCCGCGCTGGCGCGGACGAAAATCATCACGCGCGGTCCCAAACCCGGCCAAGTGCTGAAGGAAATCGGTCTGGCGCCGACGCGCGTCGCCCAGGCGCCGACCACCGAAGGCGTTATCGCCACCTTGCGGGACGAACCGCTGCAAGGACAGACGGTCGGCGTCACGCTGTACGGCGAAGCCAATGCGGCTCTAGAGCAATTCCTTGTCTCGGCGGGCGCGCAGGTGCGCACCGTCCTGTCATACATTTATGCTCCAGCGACGGACGACGATCGCGTCGCCGATTTGATTGGCCGCTTGGAGCGCGGCGAAGTGGATGTGCTGCTGTTCACCAGTTCGGCGCAGGTCGATCGTCTCTATGAGGTCGCCGAGCGGCGCGGTCAGCACGACGCCCTGCGCAACGGACTGACGCGCACGCGCATCGCCGCCGTCGGGCCGGTGTTGGCCGAGCATCTGCGCCGCCACGGCGCCACCGTGGACATTTGCCCCGAACAGGGGTTCGTTATGAAAAATCTGGTTCAGCACATCAAGCGTACTCTCGGTGGTCCCGCGTGAGGCCCGATGGGATACAATGAAAGTGGGAACGACCTCAAGGAAGCCTTTTCGCCGGCTGGTTCACGAGGGACACGATCGTGGAGAACACATCGCTTTCCGAGAATGTACTGCTTCAACTGCACATGGCTCACGCTCGCTCTCTGCGATCCGCCCTGAGCGCCTGCCAGATCCCAACCGCACAAACACCACAGCGAGGATGAGTTGGAATCGATAATCGGCGCTTATCTCGAAGTGGTGCCGGAGTTGGAGCGGGTTTATGCGGCCGAGTACGAACGCGCCGTTAAGAACGGCGCACGAACTTCGGCGGATCTACGCCGCACGCGAGAAGTTCTGGAAGACCTTCTCTCTGCCTGCGCGGAAGCGCTTCGTCTTGCGGGAGAGTTAAGCGCCGAGGTGATTCGGGAGATAGGGCGTTCCATCGAAGGAAACGCGCGTCTGACAGAGGCAACCGCTGCTCTGCGCACTTGCGGACTCGCTTGGCGGAAGAGTGGCCGGTCTGTAGCGCTGAGGAATGCAAGGCGATTCGAGAGCGGATCGAGCAGGGAGATAGCCTCGATTTGGAGGACGCCTTCGCTCAAATCGCCGGACTCGACCGCACGGCTTGGCGGGAGCGGGCGGCCGCGCACTCACCGCAACAACGCGACGACAAACAGGAGTAGGCCGTGCCGTTCCAGGTGCGCATCGTGTCGTCGCTGGCACGTCACATTAGTTCCTGGCAACTGCCCGATTCGGTCCTGGTGGAAGTTTATCTCCGCCTCCGGGACGATCTCATCCGCGACCCCGCGCATAGTCTCCAACGAACGCAGCAACTGTTTGACGGCATGAATTACTCTTTTTCCCTGATGGATCCGGAAAATCGTCTCCAGGAACACTTTTTCACCTTTCAAGTTCTCTATGGATCGGACGAGGAAACTCTCTATGTGGTGCGTGGAGCCTACATCCGAACGTCCGGGATTTAGTCCTCTCGTCCGCGTAGTGCCGCGATTTGCCTTTCTCTGTCTCGGAGTTGCTGGTACAGTCTGAGCCGCGACCGTTAGGGAGCGGAGGTGGCACCGCTCCCTAACGGTCGCGGCTCAGTCGAGAAGTCATCCGACGCCATTCCCCGCAGCGAGACTGCCGATGTCTTTACTCGTCTCCTCCTCATCTCGCCCCGCTTTCCAGCCGTCGTTGGCAGATGCGCCCTCCGTCTCCCGTCTCCAGCGCATTGGGCCGGTGCTGTGCTTGCTCGTTCTGTGCGGCGTCTTGTTCTTCCACGGCTTGAATGCCAGCGAGTTGTATCAGACGGAAAGTCTACGCGCCATCTTGGCGGCGGAGTTTCTGCGCAGCGGTAATTGGATCGTGCCCACGCTGTACGGCGAACCATTGCTAACCAAACCGCCGGGCATGTACGCCGCCATCGCGCTGGCGAGTTGGCCGTTCGGACAAGTCAGCGCCGCGACGGCGCGATTGCCCTCGGCGTTGGCGGCGACGGCGACGGTCTTCCTTTTCTATGCGGTGTTCGCTCGGCGTCTGGGCCGCAGGACCGGACTGGTCGCCGCCGCCCTGTTGCCTTCTTCCGTCTTCTGGCTTCAGCGCGTGCCGTCCGCCGAGATCGATCTCGTGCAACTCGCCTGGGTGGCGGCGGCGCTGCTGTGTTTTCTGCGCGCGCTGGAAATCGCGGAATCGCCGAAGGATCAGCGCTTTTGGCGGAAATGGTTGTGGTGGCAACTCGCTCTGTTGTGTGTGGCCGGTGGACTGCTGACGAAGTGGACCGCTCCGGCGTTTTTCTATCTCACGGTCGTGCCGCTGCTGTGGCGGCGCGGACGGCTGCGCCTTCTGCTACGGCCTACGCATCTGCTCAGCGTCTTCGTGGCGGCGCTGCCGTGTCTGGCATGGGCGGCATCGGCGGCGGCGCTGATCGGCTGGGAACCATTCCTCGACGCCGTGCGGCGCGAAGCGCTGCCGCGCCTATCGCCGGTCCATCACACACGGCCTTATCCGTGGCACGAATTGGCGACTTTCCCACTCTCTTTTTTAGCATCGAACCTACCGTGGCTGGCGGCGGCGCTGTGGACGCTGTCGCCGCGCTTCGCTTCCCTGTGGGATGAGCGCGGCCGGCGGCTGCTGCAATTGCTGCACTGCTGGACGTGGCCGAATCTGTTGTTCTGGAGCGTGGTGCCGGGTCATCATTTGCGGCACGCTCTGCCCTTGCAACCCGGCCTCGCCGGTCTGACCGCATTGGTATGGATCGCCTGGCTGGACGGCCGGCTACGCTGGCCCCTTCCGGTTCTGCGACCGCGATACGTCTTCGTCACTCTCCTCGCGCTGTGGTTGGTTGCCAAGCTCGTCTTCGTGATGGCGATTGTGCCCAACCGCGATACCGTCCGCGCGCTTAGCCACAAAGGCCGGCAAATCGCCGCTCTGGTGCCGCCGCAGCGGACGCTCCATCTCTTTCGCCTTAAGGATGAGGGCATCCTGTTCTATTACGGCCGACCGGCGCGGCGCTTGCCCGCGCCCGCTTTCTTGCCGACCTCCGAAAGCGGCACGTATTGCCTCCTCACCGAGTCCGAATTTCATTACTGGACTGGACCGTGCGCGGTCGAGGTTGTCCTGCAATTGAGCGATGAGCAAGGACATCCTATCGTGCTGGTGAAAATGCTCTGAGAGACGCGAACAGAAAGAACACAAGCCCGGAGCGCCAGCGACGGGGTGACGAAACCCGTCGCTGGCGCTCCGGGCTTGTGGGCAAAAATGTTGCCGCCTCTTACCTTTTCTCTCTTCTTCCGTCAAACTAAAAGAATCCGTGGCTCCGATCCGTCCACTTTCTGAAACGGAGGCTGCACATGATCGTCCGCTTGGCCGTGCTGATGGCGAGTCTGATCATTCTACCGCTTGTACTCGCGCCGGCTGAGACGCCTACGGCGGCTCAACCTGATGCGGCAGAGGATGCGGAATCGTTTCTGCCCAATCCCACCCCTCTCCGGGGCGAAACCCTCAGCGTGGGGAGCGTGGCCTTTTCGCCCGATGGCAAGCTGCTGGCAATGGGCGCCGGCTGGGCCACGCAGTCGGTGGGCGAACTGCGCCTGTGGGACGTGGACAAGGGACGAATGAGCGCCACACTCCGAACCAGCCGCCCGGTGCGCTCGGTTGCTTTTTCTCCGGACGGCAAGCACCTGGCTACCGCCGAGTTCGACGGCAGCGTCAAACTGCGCGATCCGGCTAGCGGGGCGGTTCGCGCCACCCTGAGCGGGCATACGACCGGCGTTAACTCCGTCGCTTTCTCGGCGGATAGCAAGACGCTGGCCGCCGCCGGTCTGGATAAAGACGTGACGGTATGGGACGTGGCCGCTCGGAAACAACGGTTGCGTTTGAAAGGGCATACCGACCACGTTCTCTCCGTGGCCTTCTCCGTGGACGGCAAGACGTTGGCCTCGGTGAGTAAGGATCGCAGCGTCATTCTGTGGGATGTGGATACGGGCAAGACGCGGGCCACGCTCCAGGGACACGGCAATGCGGTTGAATGCGTCGCCTTTGCACCGGATGGCAAGACGCTCGCCACGGGCGATTGGAACGGCCAAGTCAAGCTGTGGGACGCCGCCGAGGGCAAGGAACGGACTACGTTGCAAGGTCCGGGAGGAAGCGTGTTTTGCCTGATGTATTCGCCGGATGGCAAAACTCTGGCCGCCTCCGGTCCCGGCGCGAAGGGCAAAGTGCAATTCTGGGACGCGGACAGCGGAGACGTGAAGGACACTGTGGAAACCAACCTCCCGTCCATTTATTCTCTGGCCCTCTCGCCGGATGGCAAACGCTTGGCCGTGGGAAGTCCCGCGGGAGCGGTGAAGTTGTGGGACGTGGTTAACCGCAAGGAATTAGCCGACGTGCGCGCCTCCGCGGATCGGCCGTTCGAGCCGCAGCCGGTTCTCGCTCTGGCCTATTCGCCGGACGGCAAAACAGCAGCCATCGCCGGAGAGGACGGTGGCGTACAAGTCTGCGACCTGGCTACCGGCAAGCAGCGCCATGTCCTCAAGGGGCATGCCGACGTTGTCACCTGCCTGGCATTTTCGCCGGACGGCAAGCTGCTCACCACCGGCGGTCCCGATCGGGTAATTAAGCTGTGGGATACCGCAACCGGCAAGGAAATACGCAACTTGGAAGGTCATGCCAGTTGGATTTACACTCTGGCCTTCGCGCCCGACGGCAAGACGCTGGCCAGCGGCAGTTACGATAAAACTGTCCGCCTATGGGATGTGGCGACGGGCCGGAGTTCGCGCATTCTCAAAGGTCACAAGGCTTCGGTGCGCGGCGTCGCTTTCACAGCGGACGGCAAGACCATCGCCTCCGGCGGCAGCGACCGCACCGTCAAATTGTGGGATGCCACTACCGGCGAAGTACGACTGACGTTGAAGGGACATGAAGGCGCGGTGAAAGCCGTGGCTTTTTCCGCCGATGGCAAGACGTTGGCCAGCGGCGGCGAGGACAACACGGCGCGCTTGTGGGATGTGGACAAAGGGACCGAACGCGCCGTGTTGAGGGGACACAACGACGAAGTGACGGCGCTGGCTTTCTCGCCGCATGGCCGCACGCTGGTGACGGTCAGTCTCGATGCCACTCTCCGCGTTTGGGATCCAATAACGGGCAAACTGCGAACCGTCATGCTGGCCCACCAAGAAGGAGCGACCGCGGTGGCCATCGCGCCCAACGGACAGCAGCTTCTCAGCGGCGGCCGTGACAAAAGCGTCAGACTATGGTCGGCCGTGCCGCCCAGCCGGTTCGTCCTCCGCCCCCGTCTGACATTGACCGGCCACAAAAAACAAGTGTGGTTCGCCGTGCCGTCGCCGGACGGCAAACGTCTCCTCACCGGCGGCGACGATGGCACGGCGCGGCTGTGGAACATGCAGGCCGATACGCCGCACGGCACTTACCCGTTGCCGGGAGGGGGGTTTGCCGTGGCTTTCGCACCGGATGGCCGGACGCTGGCCGCCTCTTTTAGAGACAACGAGGGTTCCATCTCGATCGTCGATCTCTCGACGCACCGAACCCGATCTGTGCTGAAAGGCCACCGCTTACCCGTCTTATCGGTCGCTTACAGCCCGGACGGCAAGAAGCTGGCTTCGGCGACGGGTCTGTGGAGAGACCAGGAACAGCCCGGCGAAGTGAAAGTTTGGGACGTGGCGTCCGGCAAGGAGTTGGCCTCCTTCACCGGCCACACGAGCATGGTTCACGCCGTCGCCATCTCGGCCGATGGCAAGACACTGGCCTCCGCCGGCCACGACCGAATCGTCCGTCTCTACGATCTCACCGCTCTTAAGGAGAGGGCCGTTCTGATGGGACACAAGGCCGTGGTCCGCACGCTGGCGTTCTCTCCCGACGGCAAGAAGCTGCTTACGGGCAGCGCGGGTCCGGAACGGTCAATAAAGGTCTGGGATGTAGCCAGCGGCAACGAAGTGCGGACGCTGCCGACGACCCTCGTTGGGATCAGCTACTTGGCGGTGTCGCCGGACGGCAAGACGGTGGCGGTTTCCGAGGCAGCGGGCGTACAAACCGTCATGGGCCGCTTCCAAGTACGCGATCTGGAGACGAACGCCGTGCGCGCCGATGTTCGACTGCCGATCGGCCGGTTGACGTGTTTGGCGTTCTCTCCGGACGGACGGAACTTGGCCGTCGCCGGCGGCAGCCAAACGAGCGGCGAGGTCGGTCTATGGGATACCACGACGTGGCAACGCCAAGCTCGTTTTCCAGGATTTCAATCTTGGCCTGAAGGCGTCGCCTTCAGCCGCGACGGCACGCGGCTGGCCGCTGCGGGGAGACCGGACAAGGGACCGGGAGGCGTAAAAGTCTGGAACCTGGCCGCCGTCCAGCCGCAAGGTCTCACGTTCCAGCACACCGGCTCGGCGATGTCCGCCGCCTTCTCGCCGGACGGTAAGATTCTCGCCATTGGCTTATCGGAAGGGACGGTGCAATTGTGGGACACCAGCAGCGGTAGTCGCCGAGAAGCACTCATCGGCCACAGCGGTCAAGTCCGCGATCTCGCTTTCTCTCCCGATGGCAAAACCTTGGCGACGGCGAACAATGATGGCACTATCCGCCTTTGGGACGTGGCCACGACCAAGGTGAAAGCCGTCTTGAACGGCCACCGCGAGCGCGTGATGGGAACGGCCTTCACTCCCGATGGCAAGACACTCGTTTCGGTAAGCTGGGATCAGACCGCGAAAGTGTGGGACGCCGCCACGGGTGCGGAGCGTTCCAGTTTCCAAGTCCAGCCGCAAGTCTGGAGCATGGCGCTGTCGCCGGACGGCAAAACCTTGGCGACGGCCAGCGGTTTGGGCACCGTCAAGTTGTGGGACGTGGCCGGCGGCAAGGAACGACGGACGCTGCGCCATCCGCCGCACGCGCGCGGCGTGGCCTTTTCTCCCGATGGCAAGCTGCTCGCCGCCGGCAACCTCAACGGCACCGTGAAGTTATGGAACGTGGCCAACGGCAAAGAAATGGATTCGATGGAGGGCCATAAGGATCTGATTTTCGCCGTCCGCTTTTCGCCGGACGGGCGGACGCTGACCAGCGCCAGCAAGGACGGAACGGCGAAGCTGTGGCAGGTTGTTGGCGAACCGGCAGCGTTAGCTGCCGGGTTTGGCCCACCCGGCAGCTAACGCTGCCGGTTCGCCGAGCAATAGGCTTGCTTTGGAGAGGCGGAGGCGTTACGGTAAAGTTCTGCCCGTAACCCGCCTTGGCATCCTCGCCGTAACGCCATACCCAGAGGAGAAGCGCATGTTTCGTCTCCATCTTGGCCGCAGTCCACGCTATTGCGACGGCATCAGCCGCCGTAGTTTCCTGGCTCTCGGCGTCGCCGGCATGGCCAACGTCGGCCTGGCTCAACTCTGCGCAAGCCCGCGAGTCCTCCAGCGCCAAGAAAAACACCTCGGTCATTCTTCTGTGGCTGGACGGCGGGCCGAGCCACATGGATCTCTACGACATGAAGCCGGACGCGCCGGCGGAGTATCGCGGCATCTGGAAGCCGATCCGCACGCGCGTGCCGGGCTTCGACATCACCGAACTGTTTCCCAAGCAAGCGAAAGTCACCGACAAGTTTTCCATCGTCCGTTCGCTGCACCACGACACCGGCGATCACTTCGCCGGCGGCCATCGCATGCTCACCGCCAAGGACATGGGCGTCAGCGGCGCTAACACGCCGGGCAAATTTCCGTCGATCGGCGCCATCGTCAACCGCGAATTGGGACCGCGCCGCCGCGGTATGCCCGGTTACGTCGCCGTGCCGCACGCCAGCAGCATCGGACTCAATCCGGGCTACTTCGGCGGCAATTTTCTCGGCGCGCAGCACAATCCCTTCCAGCCCGGCGGCGATCCCAATGCGGCGAATTATTCCGTCAACAACCTCAACCTCGCCGCTGGACTGACCGTCCCGCGCTTGGAGGATCGCCGCTCGCTGGTGCATCACTTCGATAATGCCCGGCGACAATTGGACAAGCTCGCCGAGGCGCAGGCGATGGATCGCTTTTCGCAGGAAGCGTTCGACTTCGTGAGCGGCCAAGCGGCGCGGCGCGCCTTCGACATCAACAAGGAAGAGCCGAAATTGCGCGATCGTTATGGCCGGCACAACTGGGGCCAAAGCACGCTGCTCGCTCGCCGCTTGGTCGAGGCGGGATCGACTTTCGTGACCGTCCATTTCGGCGGCTGGGATCACCATTGGGATCTGAAAAAAGGCATGGAGACGCTGCTGCCCATCGTCGATAGCGCGGTTGCGTCGCTGTTCGAGGATCTCGAGGAGCGCGGCCTGCTGGAGACGACGCTCGTGATGCTGTGCGGCGAATTTAGCCGCACGCCGAAGATGAACGATGGCGGCAACGGCGGCGCGGCCGGCAGCATGGGAACGCCGGGACGCGATCACTGGGGCGACTCGATGTTTTGCCTGATGGGCGGCGGCAGCGTCAAGGGCGGACAGATTGTCGGTTCGACGGATCGTCTGGGCAGCCGTCCGCACACGCGGCCGCTGACACCGAGCAACATCCACGCCACGATCTATCAGGTGTTGGGCATCGATCCCAAATTGCAGCTGCTCGAACCCAGCGGCCGGCCCGTGTCGGTACTCGATGATCCGACGCCGATTCACGAACTGCTGTAAACAGAATCAAAACGAAAGGAACCCTGCATGAACCGCGTTGTGTTATTGCTTCGGATCGGCAGCGGACTGGCGCTCCTGGGCGTTCTTCTGTATGCCCTGTTCGGCCAGCGCGAGGGCGAAGCCGCCTTCTTGGCTCCTTATGAGAGCGGCATTGTCTGGAAAGAGCCGAAGGTGGTCGCTCCCGGCGAACACGGTGCGCCTCCTTCCGACGCTATCGTGCTGTTTGACGGCAAGAACATGGACGCTTGGAAGGGCGGCGAGAAGTGGGTTATCGAGGACGGCGCGGCCATCGCCAGCAGTTTCGTCACGACCAAGCAATCCTTCGGCGATTGCCAACTCCATCTCGAATTTGCCACGCCCAAGGAAGTCAAGGGCGCGGGTCAAGGTCGAGGCAACAACGGCATCGGTTTGATGAACGCGCGCTACGAAATCCAGGTTCTCGACTCGTGGGAGAACAAGACTTATTTCGACGGCATGTGCGCCTCTATCTACAAGCAGCGTCCGCCGATGGTCAACGCTTGTCGCAAGCCGGGAGAGTGGCAGAGCTATGACATTGTTTTCGAGGCGCCGCGTTTTCAGGACGGCAAGCTGGCGCGGCCCGCTTACGTCACGGTGATTCACAACGGCGTACTCGTTCAGAATCACTTCGAACTGCTCGGCGAAACTCCTTTCGACCGCGCCCCCAGCTACAAGCCGCACCCGGAGAAACAGCCGCTGGCGCTGATGTATCACGGCAATCCCGTTCGCTTCCGCAACATTTGGATCCGCGAGATTCACGAAGCGCAGGGAGAACGCCCCACCAAGTAGAAATAAAGTTCGTTTAGCCGCGAGCCGTAGGCGAGCGCAGATGCGCTCGCCTACGGCTCGCGGCTAAACGATTTGTTCATTTATTCGGCAGCGGCGTCGGTTCGGGGAGTCTCTCCCGGGCCGGCACCTCTGGTTTTTCCGCCTTCTCTCCGTTCTCCGGTTCCGTATCCTCGGCGACCTTGAGAATGACTTGGTAGCCGAAGTCCTTCTTGACGGCGCCGTGGAACGGTTCCTTGTAACTCAACCACAAGGGATCGATGGCGGGATCGGGAGCGAACTCCGACGATGGCCCCTTGGTGGGCAGAATGGTTGGATGGGCGTTCGCCGCGACGTGGAAGGTTTGCCGCAAAAAATACTTGCCGGCCGTCACCGGCACACTATAAGGTCCGTCGTGGTCGTTGACGGACAGGCTCTGCTTGCCGCCGACCGAATGCGGCGGCACGCACAGCTTGAGGATGGCAGTCGGCCCGACGCTGACAGCGGCGCAAGCATCGTCGTAGGCGGCCGAGTCGTTGTTACAGTGACTGCGCAGCAAACCGATGACGCGGCCCTCCATCGTCAGTTTGCCCTTTTTGACCTTGGGATTGTCGAAAGACAACTCGAAACATTGTTCCAGATTGAACGCCTGACTGGCCAAGGCGTCGCGCAGCGCCCCATAGGCGACGACGGCGCCCGACATGGTGACGACGATCACGTCGGGCGTCGGTTGGGCGATGTCGATGTTGCCGCCGCCGGTGTGCGTGCAGCCGTGACGCTCCGGCGTGACGTGGCCATGCCGCGGACCAAGCACGAACGAGATCGGCGGCGCCGTGGAAGCGGCCGGCTGAATGGTGATGTTCACCGGCGTACCCGGCGGAACCGCCGTTTTTTCTTGAGCCGACACCAACAGCGGTAGGAACATTCCCAGCACCGCCGCCCATATGCTCCCTTTCGGAACCCTTGGAGTCATGATCCCTTTATCCTCCTAAAAACAAGTCCCAAGTTTAGCCGCGACCCGCAGGGGAGCGCGTTGCAGAGCGCGCTCCCCTGCGGGTCGCGGCTAAACGGATCACCATTTGATAATCAAGTCCGACGCCGCTGTGAAAATGTCGTGCTTGCCTTCATAGGGCTTTTGCAGAGCATTGTCGTCGTAGCGCAATTCGGGACGGATAATCATGCTTTTGTTGATTTTGTACTGCACGCCGCCGGTAATGGCGGTGTACAGGCCGGCGAAGCCGGTGCGCTGCCCTTGGGCGTCGTCGAAGTTCTCATAGCGGATAATACTGCTCCATTTGGGCGTAATGGTCCAGAACAGATAATGGGCCGCCGAGAACCAGTTG
The DNA here is from genome assembly GCA_963835245.1 of uncultured Planctomycetota bacterium. Lineage (GTDB taxonomy): Bacteria > Planctomycetota > Planctomycetia > Gemmatales > Gemmataceae > JAJPHU01. Next base: position 560,697 of record CAWIEZ010000003.1, on the reverse strand, counting down.
GCGAAGCCGTTGTAGCTGCCGACAGCCATCGCCGCTTGCGGCACGTTGTACTGGTAGCCGTAAATCATCTCTAGGTTGTAGCTGAGAACGGGACTGAACATATGCGTGTATACCAGATCAAAGGCGTTGAAGTTATTGCGGCCGAACGGCTCGGTGGCCAGGGCGACCGTGCTTTGCTGCGGCGGCGTGGCATAGGCGGGATTGAATTTGCCGCGACCCAATGAAGTAGCCAGCGTCACCGAGTTGCGTCCACCCGGCTGAAGCCAACGGAGGTTGCCGACAAAGCGCAGTTCCTCCGAGGGATCGCCGAAATAAACGTCGTTGCCATTGGCCAGCATGAACACACCGGACCATTGCTCGCTGAACTTGACGTAGGCGGCCAGACCGGAATGGGTGAAGGGGGGAGACCAGTTGAAGGCGTAAGAGCGCGACAGCAACGGCGTACTGATGGCTTCCAAGCTTTCCACACCCCACGGCGTATACAGCCGGCCCAGACGGAACTCGACGCCGCGAAACAGCGTCGGCACGTACATGGCGACGTATTCCTGGATCGGATCGACGCCGTAGAGGTTCTGTCCTCCGGCCGAGTTAACGAGTTGGCTGTTGAACAGACCGCGCGGCAGAGTGAAGCGATAGTCGCTGCCGTTCAATATGTCCACCTGAAAGCCAAAACTCGGCGACGTGGTGCCGCTGGTCACGACGCTGCGGCCGAAACGGACCCACGCCTGCTGAAGCAGGTACTGATTGGCGCGGTCGTTCCAGACGACGGTGACATTGCTGACCTTATCGGTGCTGCCCGTGAAAGATTGCTCGATCCAGCCGGTCGCATAGAGGCGATTGTCGTCGAGCAGTGTGCCCAGCCAGGTGCCTTGCAGCTCGCGCATCAACCACCAGCGATCGGGCAGCAGAGGAGCGGCACCCGGCGGCGCGGGGGCGGCGGCTGCCGATGGCCCTCCCGCAAAAAAAGGCGGGGGGAGTTCCACCAGCATGGGAGAAGGAGCCGCTTCCGGCGTCTCCGGTTGATAATGCGCCGCCGGAAACAGGTCCAGCGCGATCGACACAGATTGCGGAGAACGCTTGTCGCTGCCGGAGGGGGAAGGGGCGGTCGCGCGGACGGATGGATCGTTCGACGAGGGCGCGTCTGCCTCCTGGAGCAGGGGACCAGCCTCCTGCTGCGCGGAAACGCCGCCCGGAACACTCGCCTGCGGCGGGGTTTGCCCCGGCATCAACGCGGCCCACAGCAAAACGAACGGCGCCATTCAACCCTCCGCTCGACCATGCGCGTACCCCCACCCTAATCGGGTGCCAGGGAGAGAGCCGGCTGGGAGAGGAGGAAGTGCCGGGCTTACGATACCCCGCGATACCCGTCTTTGTCATCGCTTTCCGGTTGTAACGGTTGTATCGGATGCAAGAAGGAGGAAAATGAAAAACAATCCGCGATTTGTTTTTTTCTTCTCACCCATTCCTCCCTGTCCCTCTAAATTGAGTTGGGAGCGGCTGCTTGATTCGCGGGCAGAAAGCGTCGCTAATCCAGGCAGCGACCGGCTGAGCCGCGAACTTGCTGGCGGGAACATTCGTCGCAAGTCCGCTTATCTATAATAGATAATGGCGATTCTTTTCCGCATTCCTTTGCACGGCATCCCGATTGCTAATCTCTCGATGATTCGCACATATTTCAGGAGGCGACAATCAACCCGCTCGCGCGGTTCTCCGGAGAGACGGCGGGGGCCGTCTTGTCCTTGGTTGCGCCTTGACGGAGGTTGGCGACCGTGAAGAAAGGCATAATCAAGAGCGTTCTGGCCTTGGGAATCGCTTTGACCCTCTGGATTCATGCGACCTTTCTCTGGTCGCAGGACGCCAAAATCGCAACCGACTCCAGCGCCGCCCCGGCCAAAGAGGAGAAGAAACCGCCCGCCAAGCCCGATCCGACGGGGGCGAACATGGGCGATCGCTCCACCCTCGGCGAGACGCCTGCCATTCCCGAAATTGAAGTGCCGAAGAATGATCCCGACCCCAAGGACGTGATGGCCAACCAGACTTTGAAGGAGGTCAAGACACTCGGCAACGAGATCGGCAAGAACCGCGCCGCCGTCAACATGATGTGGACGCTGCTGACCGGCTTTCTGGTCATGTTCATGCAGACCGGCTTCGCCCTGGTTGAGACCGGCCTGACGCGGGCCAAGAACGTCGCCCACACGATGGCCATGAACATCGGCATCTACGCCATCGGCATGCTCGGCTTTTGGCTGTGCGGCTTCGCTTTCATGTTCGGCAACTACGGCGCTCTTTCGCTCTTCGGCGGCGGCGAATTGCTCAACAAAGGGTTTAGTCTGGACATCGGCGGCAAGACGTGGGGGCTGATCGGTTATGAAGGCTTCTTCCTGGCCGGCCGGGCCTTCGACACCGGCGTCATGACGATGTTTTTGTTCCAAATGGTGTTCATGGATACGGCCGCCACCATTCCCACCGGCGCCCTGGCGGAGCGCTGGAAGTTCCTGGCTTTCGCCCTCTACGGCTTCTGCATCAGCATGTTCATCTATCCCATTTATGGCAATTGGGTATGGGGCGGCGGTTGGCTGGCGAAGTTGGGCGCCAACTACGGTCTGGGTCATGGCCACGTCGATTTCGCCGGCTCGTCGGTGGTCCACATGGTCGGCGGTCTGACCGCCCTGGTCGGCGCTTGGATGCTGGGACCGCGCATCGGCAAGTACAACCGCGACGGCACGCCCAACGTACTGCCGGCTCATAATGTGCCGATGTATGTGGCCGGCACGCTGATCTTGGCGTTCGGCTGGTTCGGCTTCAATCCCGGCAGCACCAACGCCGGCGCCGATCTGAACATCGGACGCATCGCCGCCAACACCATGCTGGCCTCCGGAGCCGGTGCGTTCGCCGCCTCGCTGTACATGGCCCTGGTTTACAAGAAGCCGGACCCCAGCTTCCTTTGTAATGGTTTGCTGGCCGGCTTGGTCGCCATCACGGCACCCTGCGCTTTCGTTGCCCCCTGGGCCGCCGTGTTCATTGGCTTTCTGGCCGGCCTGTTCGTCGTCTGGGGCTGCTTGTTCGTCGAGCGCGTGCTGAAAGTCGATGATCCCGTCGGCGCCGTCGGCGTTCACGGCATCAACGGCGCTTGGGGCGTGCTGGCTCTCGGTCTGTTCGCCGATGGCACCTATGGCGCCGGACTCAATAACAGCTTTTGGTACAAGAGGGCCGATGGCAGCCTGCAATGGTATGCGGAGAAGTTGAAAGAACTGCCCGATGGTCTGACCGAGCAGGGCGTGACCGGCCTGTTGTACGGCAATCCGTCGCAATTCGTCGCCGAGTGCATCGGCATTGGCGCCAATGTGATCTGGGTCGGCGCCAGCGCCTTGCTCGTTTTCTGGCTGATAGATAAGCTGATCGGCAATCGCGTCAGCCCCGATGTCGAAGTGCAAGGTCTCGACGTGCCGGAGTTGGGCGTACTCGGCTACATCAACGACGATCCCAAAAGTCCGGAATCGCACGTCCTTCATCCGCCCAGGGAGCCGCGTCGCGCCTCGACGCCGCCGGGCGGCAAGCGCTTCAACGTCGTTGTCGAAGGATTGGAACCGCGCGTCTTGAAGGAAATTTGGTCGGACCTGTGCCAACCCGGCGAGCAGCAACCGCCCGACGATTTTCGCGCCGTTTATCCGTGCATGACCACGCTTGAGGGTAGAACCTTCACCTTCCGCGACGGCGACCCGGAGGCGATGCGCGATGCGCTGGCCCGTCTGATCCGCAAGAATGTTCGCGGCGCCGCCGTGGGTGCGCGCGTGGAACAGGTGTCGAACGGAACGGCGCAACGCCTACCAAGCCCGCTCTGATTCCGCCGTCCCTTTTCGGATCGCGGCGAAACGCTGAGGAAACATCCATGCTTCGACGCATGCAGTACCTTTCGCTATCCTTGATGGCCGCGATGATCCTCTGGAGTCCTATCCGCTCGGCAAGCGCGGGCGAAGACAGCACGGCGAAAAAGCCGGCCGTGGTCATCGTGCGCTTGCCCGCCGAGGCCGAGTTGGTCATCGGCGGTTTCAAGTCGAAACAGAAGACACCTGTGCGCGAATTTGACACGCCGCCGCTGGCGCCGGGTAAGAAATTCGCCTATCGGATTAGGGCCGTCTGGAAAGACGGCGGCAAAGAAGTGAAACGTCAGACCACCATTATCGTTCGCGCCGGCGAAACCACGGAAATCAATCTGAGGAATCCGACGCTATCCGCGCCGGCAGCTGAAAAAAACACGGCGCCGAAATTCGTGATGCCGGAGATGGACAGAAACGCGAAGCCCAAGGACTACCAGACAAAACCTCTGAGCGGGGGGCGTCAGCCCCCCGAGTATTCGCAGACTCGGGGGGCTGACGCCCCCCGCTCAGGAGTTTTGGCAGTCCCTAAGAAGACTCAGGGGGCTGACGCCCCACGCTCAGGAGTTTTGCCCGCCCCTCCCAAGCCAGAGCCGGAAAAGAAGACGGAAACCAAAGCGGAGCCAATAAAGAAGTCCTCATCCAAACCGGAGCGGATAAAAAAGACTCCCAAACCCAAACCCTCTACCCGTTCGTCCAAACGAGAGCCGCCTTCCGCACCACCGAAGATCGTTTCCGAAGCGAGCTCTCCCAAGGGCGCACTGGCGCTGTTGATGCCGGATACGCTGACCCTCCAGCCGGGCGGGGCGAAGCTGCTGCCCATTAAGATCGTCCGCACGCATTTCGCGGAACCCGTGCGCATCACGTTTGAAGGGCTGCCGCCCGGTATCGACGTGAAGGAGACGACCGTGACCGCCGACAAACAGAAGATTTATGTACGGCTCGCCGCGCCCACCGAGGCCGAGGAAAAAGAATGGGTGGTCAAGGTGATCGGCGTCAGCGGCATCATTCGTCAGGATTCCGCGCTGAAAATCAAGATTGCCAAGTAGAACCGTACCGAAAAGACTGAAGAGCCCCTCTCGAAATCCCCGATAAAATACGGGGGTTCGCCGTGCAGCATTGAGTTGGGAAACGCGAAAACGGGTGTGCGCGAAAAATATTGACGCCCATGCCCTTTTCTCTCGGTATAATAAATGTTGACGAACGGAAGTTAATCGGCGAGAGCGGGTGGGCACGGATGACCTAGACAAGCACTCCCGCGGAAGGCGGAGCTTGGTTGTCAACTCCCCTTGGCCTGCATGGCGTCCGCACGTTGGGCACGAACCACTCGTCTCGAACCGGCCGATCTGCCTGGATCGCATGGATGGCTCTCCTTCCAAGCAGAGGCGAACAAGTGACAGGTCATCCGTGCAGCGCGATCGGCAGCGTTTTCGTGATCCGGCCTGGACGCGAAAGGGGCTGATCCCATGTTTCCTCGCTCGCTTTTGATCGCCAAGGGGGGAGCGTTGTTGGCCGCGGTGTTGCTCGCCGCTCCCTCGGCCCAGGCGCAAACCTCTCCTTCCGGCCATGTCCCCGCTCGGACGGCGTATGGCTCGTCTAGCCGCGTCGGCGCGCAGGCTTTCCGCATCTTTCCTGGCGATCACATGTTCCAAGCCGCCATGAAAATCGAGCATTATTATCAGACCGCCGCGAGGACGGGCTCTGTCGTGGCCTATCATCCGCCGGCCCGGCGGTCGCCGGCTCGACTGGAAGCGGCGGCACCGGTGGAGGTTTCCATCAGCGAGCCGGAAGACGCCACGGAGATGGTCACGATCCGCGGCCCCGATGGCAAAGCCCGCTTCTTCCCTATTGCCGGCGGACGCAAAGCCATCAAGGTGCGCACTCTCATCGTCCGTCCGGGACAGAGTCTCAACCTGATGATTCGCGGCGGCCGCGTCGAGGTATTGCGGAAGTGAGATTGCATTTACTCGGCGGAAGTGCATCATACCGCTATTCGCCCAAACCAAAAGCGGATAGCTGAGAGGGGAACGGATGCCGCAACCTGCCGGAGTATCGATTCCGCTATCCTTGCCGCGTCAATTGATCTGCGATTATCTGCACTTCGCGCGGCAAATTCCTTCGGTGCCGGTGCAGCGGCGCATGCGTCTGGGCGCCGTGGCCGCCGCTCGCGCCGCCGCCGCCGCGCGGCCGAGTTGGTGCGCCTTGTTCACCAAAGCGTATGGCTTCGTCACCGCCGCCACGCCGGCGCTGCGCCGCGCTTACATGTCTTTCCCTCGGCCGCACCTTTACGAACATCCCATTAACGTCGCCTCCATCGCCATCGAGCGCAAATTCGGCGACGAGGACGCCGTCTTCTTCGCGCACATTCGCCAGCCCGAAGCGCTGAGCCTCGCCGACATCGATCTGCGTTTGCGGCGATTCAAAGAGCAGCCGTTGGAAACCTTTGGCGATTATCGGCGCATCTTGCTGACGTATCGTTTTCCGCGGCCGTTGCGGCGTCTGTTGTGGTGGATCGGACTGAATGTCTGGGGCCGCAAACGCGCCGCCTTTTTGGGCACGTCGGGCATCACTGTTTACGCCGGTCTGGGCGCGGCGTCGCTGCATCCCTTGTCGCTGCTGACGACGACGCTGAATTATGGCGTCATCGAGCCGGACGGCTCGGTGGACGTGCGCATCACTTACGATCATCGCGTGCTGGACGGCGCCACCATCGCTCGCGCGCTGGCCGACCTCGAGCGCGTGCTGACGCATGAAATTTTGGCCGAGTTGCGTTATCTACCACAATTTCCGGCGAGCGGGGTTGCGTAAGCGCCCGAGTATTCGCAGCGCTCGGGCGCTTACGCAACCCCGCTCGCCGGGAACTGCCGTGTTAGTAGCGCCGCGCCACGAACGGACGCCCTTGGAGCAACTGCTTGTTGACTTCTTTGCCGGCGCGATCCACTTCAATCACGCAACGATCCGCGGAGCAAGCAATCAGCGTATGGCCATTTCGCAAGCGCGTGGCGGACATCGGCGAACGGACGCTGTAGTCCCAATGGATCTTGCCGGAATTGTCGATCTCGATGACCCGATTGCTGCCTGCCAGCGTCAACAGATAGCGGCCATTGAGCAGCGGCTCAAGGCGCGCCCGATACTTGGCTCCATCACGGTGCGACTCCGGCTCAATGGTGCGAAGGAGATGTTCGCAGCGCGCATTGCGCTCCACGAGCAGGCCATCGCCGGTGATGTAAAGAATGTGGCCATTGGGCAGCCGCACCGCATCGCGGAAGTCGCGGCGGTCGGTATGGCGAAAGACCTCCTTGTGATCGCGCGTCACTTCGTAAAGTGCTTTGTAGGTGACTATCAGAGTATTGCCGTTGGCAAGGCGTTGGCAGGCGATAGGGTTGTCAGCCGTCCGCTGTTGCCAATGCACTTTGCCCTCGTGATCGCGTTCGCTGACGCGATTGGCGTGATGCTCGGCGATGAGAACGCGACCGCTCGCAAGCCCGTGGGCGTCGTGCGCTCCTTCGAGGTGAACAATCTCCCAACACGGTTGGCCGGACTGCCCCCCCTCCCAGACGCGGCCGCCGTCGTCGCCATCCTCGCACACCACGGTCAAACCGTGCGGCGGCTCCTCGTCTCTCAACCGAGATAGATCGATACGTTCGCCGTGCTTTTTCAACCACCCCTCCCAGGCGATGCGGCACTGGCGCCGCAAGGTTTTCTCGTCCTTGTCCAACGATGCCTCCGCTCCCTGTCCTTCAGCCAAAAGGCGCAGCAGATATTCGGCTTGGCAGGCGAGGGAGAAGGGGCCATCCTCAAGAAGAGCAAGCAGGACGGTCACGGCTTTTCTGTCGCCGAAGCGAGCCAGGCCGGCGGCCGCCTCGAAGCGAACTTTGGCATTGGCATCCGCCAAGAGCGGAGCGACGCGGCGGCGCACGCCGTCATCGGCGACGCGTGCCAACACATGAGCGGCGGCGGCGCGGTAAAGAGAGCGCTTGTCGTTCAAGGCGGCGAGCAACGCCGGGTCGGCCCGTCCGTCGCGCCAGCCCACGGCGCGCAGCGCGTCCAGCCAAGTTTCTTCGAGCGCTTCCTCCTCGACGCTGGGTAGATAATCGAGCAAAACGGCGACCGCCCCGCGCGGCCGCCGCGCTTTCACCAGCAGCGCCGCCAACGTCAGCAGAGACGGATTGGGACTACGTTGGATCTGCTCGATGCAGCGGCGCGCGCGGCGGGAGATTTCCAAATCGGCATCGTTGACGGCCGGCCGAAGATACGGCAAGGCGGGCCGGCCCAGCGCCACCAGTTCTCGACTGGCTTTTTCGCGCTCGCTGTACTCGGCGGCGCCGAGCGAATGCACGGTATTCGCCATCCCTTTCCGCTGATCCTCGGTCAAGGTCCGCGCACGGATGAAAGCCAAGATACCGGCTCCGTCCGTGGTGGCTCCGGCTTTCCGCAGCGCGCGTTCCGCATAGGCGAGATCCGGCTCCGCGTAACAAGGTGACAAGGCGACCAGCAAGGCCAGGCAGGGTATCATCCCGCGTCGCCTCATCGTCCAGTTCATGCTTTCTCTCCTCACCTTATCACCTACTGGTCGAGGGCGGCTCCATTTCCACGAGTGTAAGCAAGGCGGCCTTGGCGACGGCTTCCGGCAGCGACGGCGCTTCCATGCGGGCCAGTTGCTTGGCGAGGGCATTTCCTTTGAGTACACGCAGCACGCGGCAAAGAGAGCGATTGGCGTGCGTTTGGATTTCCAGATAGCAGCCCAGCGCGGTTAGACGTTTCATCAGCCGCTCCGCTCCGCTCCAGCTCAGCGACACACCGGCGGCGTCGAACGGCTGGCCCAGACGTGAGAAAGCTCGGCTGAGTTGTTGTTCCAGACTGGCGCCCGCGCTCATGGCCTGAATCGCGCCGGCCAGAGCCGGCGTGGCGTCGGCCGTGGTGCGCGAGCCATCGTCTTTCCGCGAATTGGCTCCGCGTTTTCGAGGATTGCTGTTCATGGCGAGGACTCTCGGGATGAAGGGATCGCTCAACGGTGTCTCATGGAAATCCGTAGTCCGCGGCAAAGATCTGTCTGGGTTCGCCACGCACTACGAGTTACCGACTTTTGGACTACAAGGAGGTTATTGTCGCGGGTGAGGGGTAAGGACGTCAAGGGCGGGCGCCACTTTGTTGTTTAGCCGCGACCCGAAGGGGAGCGCGTTCGCCCTCCCCTTCGGGTCGCGGCTAAACGAAATACCCTCACGGGGAATGGGTTGGTAGGTCGTTCTTGAGCAGCGCCTGAACCACGTGTCCGCCGTTTATCGTTGGCCGTTCCTCGCGGCCATCGTGCAAAAGCGTCAGCTTGCGGTGATCCAGTCCCAGACAGTGGAGCATGGTGGCGTGCAGATCGTGAACGTGGACGCGATTCTCGACGGCGTACAGGCCGATGTCGTCGGTGGTGCCGTAGGTGATGCCGCCTTGAATGCCGCCGCCGGCCATCCAAATGGTGAAGCCGAACGGATTGTGATCGCGGCCATTGCCGCTTTCGCTCATCGGCGTGCGGCCAAACTCGCCGCCCCAAACGACGAGCGTGCTGTCGAGCAGGCCGCGACGTTTGAGATCCTTGAGCAGACCGGCGATCGGTTTATCGCTCTCGCGGCAATAGCGGGCGTGATTGCCTTCGACGTTGCTGTGCGCGTCCCACTTGCTGCCGGAGCCGCAGTACAGCTGCACGAAGCGCACGCCGCGCTCGACCAGACGGCGCGCCAGCAGACAATTGCGGCCCATCCGCTCGGTCGTCTTGTCGTCCATGCCATACAGCCGTCGCGTCTCTTCGGTCTCGGACGCCAAATCGACCGCCTCCGGAGCGGCGGACTGCATGCGATAGGCCAACTCGTAAGCGGCGATGCGCGCTTCGAGATCGTGGTCCTCGCCGCGCTCGGCGCGATGACGGCGGTTCAATTCCTGCACGAAATCGAGCTTGGCTCGCTGGGCAAGATCCGGCTACCGGCAGCGTTAGCTGCCGGGTAAGGCGGCGCAGATGAAGAACGGGCGTGTCGCCGTCGCGGAAGCGCGTGCCCTGATAGGTGGCCGGCATGAAACCCGTGGACCAGTTCCGCGCTCCGCCCGGCGGATCTTCGGGATAATCGAGCAGCACGACGTAGCCGGGCAGGTTGTCGCTGACGCTGCCGAGTCCGTACAGCGTCCACGAGCCGAGGCACGGCCGGCCGCCGAGAACGCTGCCGGTGTTCATCTGGCAAACGCTGCCGACGTGATTGAGTCCATCCGCCCAGCAGCTGCGAATCACCGCCAAGTCATCGGCGCAGGCGGCGATTTCCGGATACCAGTCGCTGACCCACAGGCCGGATTGGCCGTGTTGCCGGAAACGTCGTTTCGAGGCCAACAACGGCGTGTACGCCGTGCGGCCCATCGCCGTCACCGGACGCTTGAACGAAGCTCGGCAGCGGTTGGCCGTCCAATTTCGTCAACGCCGGTTTGGGGTCAAAAAGATCGATGTGGCTGGGACCGCCATCGAGAAAGCACCAGATGATGCTGCGCGCTGGCTGGCCGATGCGCGATGCCAGGGATTTCTGCTCTCCGCCGCGCGCCTCGCGCTCCAGCAGATCCAAAAACGCCAGCAGTCCCAAACCGCCGCCGGCCCGCGCCAGAAAGTCGCGGCGCGAATGGGCCGATTCTCGATGCGGCAAGGAGAGAGGGGGAAACGCATTCATAGCGTATAGCCGAATCCTCAGATGTTCAATCGATGAAAAGAAACTCGTTGGTGTTCAAGAGGGCATGGCAGAAGTCCGCGAAGGCAGCGTCAGCGCCGTCACGGTCGCTTCGGCCGTGCTGTGCTTGAGGAAACGCACGCCGAGCCGCATCTCTTCCTCGTTGGCTCGGCGTCCCCAGGCGAGACGATACGCCTGAGCGATCATCCGCGTCTTCTCTCCGCCGCAGCATTCACACAAGGCAGCAGCGAGCCGTTGGCCGCGCTCCAGCGCGAAATCGCCGTTGAGCAGCAGCAGAGCTTGCGGCGCCGTGGTCGTCGTCAGCCGCCGCGCACAACTGTTGTGCATGTCCGGCAAATCGAAGGCGTCGAAGAGCGGATAACGCATGTTGCGCTTGGCGAAGACGTAGATCGAACGGCGATGCCGGTCTTGCGGAAGCGGATCGGGCTTCCAGGCATATTTGCTGATGTTGGCAGGCAATTTCGGCCGGGCGCTGGGACCGAACATGCGGAAATTCAGTTCGCCGGACAGAGCGAGCATAGCGTCGCGCAGCGCCTCGCCCTCCAAACGCCGCCGCCGCGCGTGCCAGAGCAAATGATTGTCGCGATCCACAATCGCCGCGCGGCGATGGACGGGGTTATCGCGGTCCACTTGCGAATCCTGACAGTAGGCGGCGGATAGAACCATCAGCCGGTGCAAATGTTTGAGGCTCCAACCCTTCTCGACGAACTCGACAGCCAGCCAATCGAGCAATTCCGGGTGCGTGGCGGCATCGCCCATCAGCCCGAAGTCGCTGGAACTGGCGACGATGCCGACGCCGAAATGATGCTGCCACAAACGATTGACGAACACGCGCGCCGTCAGCGGATTGTCCTTGCGCGTCAGCCATTGAGCCAGGGCGGAACGTCGTCCCGTCGTTTTCCTCTCCGTAATGGAGCGAATGTGCGGCGGCGAATCCGCGAGGAAATGCGGAAAAGCGGGCTGGAGTTCCTCGCGCGGTTTGCGCCAATCGCCGCCGGCCAGCAGGTGCGTCGGAGGCGCTTCCAGACCCACGTCGGTGACGGCCATCGCTGTCGGCAACGACGGCGGACGGCAGAGCCGACAGTTTTTGCTCCAATTCCTGATAGCGTTTCTTGGCGTCGGGCGGCAGACGTTTGAGAATGGTCTTCTCGTCGGGACGCAGTTGCTTCTCGGCGATGAAGGCGATTTGCCGTTGATACGGCGTGCGCTTCTCATCCGGCGTCAGGACCGCTTGTTGTATTTCCGTGCGAAATTTGCCGAGAGCGGACTTGCGTTGCTCGCGGCGTTTGTCGGCAGCCAGTTTGTCCATCTCGGCGCGGAGGTCGCGGCTCGCCGTTTGCCAAGCGTCGAGCCGTTGCTGATAGGCGCGGCGCTCGGCAGGCGTCGCGGCTGGAAGATCGTCGCGCGGCCGCATCGGCGCGAAGAACGCTTGCAAACGGAAGTAATCCGTTTGCAGGATCGGATCGTATTTGTGATCGTGACAGCGGGCGCAGCCGAATGTCATACCGAGAAAGACTTGCCCTGTAACGTCGGTAACATCGTCGAGGATTTCCTGACGGCGCTGCTCCAGATTGGCGGCGTTGTACTCATCCGGCCACAGCCGCAAAAATCCTGTGGCGATGAGCGCTTGCGGATTGTCCGGCTCCAATTCATCGCCGGCGAGTTGTTGGCGGACGAAGCGATCGTAGGGCAGATCGGCGTTGAGCGCGGCAATGACGTAATCGCGATAGCGATGGGCGGAGGGCCGCGGATCGTCGGCCTTGAAACCGTCCGTCTCGGCGTAGCGTACCAGATCGAGCCAGTGCTGCGCCCAGCGTTCGCCGTAGCGCGGCGAGTCCAGCAAATGCTCGACCACCTTGCCGTAAGCGTCGGCGGACGTGTCCGACAGGAACGCTTCCTGTTCGCCAATGGTCGGCGGCAGACCCGTCAAATCGAAGGTGACGCGGCGCAGCAACCGCGATTTGTCGGCGCGCGGCGAGGGCGTCAGTCCCTCCGCTTCCAGACGCGCGAGGATGAAAGTATCGATCGGATTGACGGTCCAGCTGTTGTTCTTAACGGCGGGCAGCGCGGGGCGTCGCGGCGGTTGAAAGAGAGAGGATGTTTCCGCGGACGATGCGGGAGCGCCGGCCGGCGCGGCGGCATCGAGGTAGAGGACAAACGATCCCGCCAACAAGGCGAGTAGGCACGTGCGGCGCATGAAGCGAATCCCTCGCGGCTTCCTTGAACTCGCGGGCTTTCTTGATGGTAACTCCGCATCGGCACGGTAGCAAGGATTATTCGCTCTTTTGGCGCTACGGCCCGCCAACTCGCGGCGGAGCGGTCGAGGAACACACTCATCGAGAAGGATTCGCATGGGCCACCAGCAGATCCTTGGCCTGTTCCAATGCCGCAACCACCTGTTCGCGGGAGACGGTCGGGAAGTGATCCAAGAACTCGTCGAGCGAATCTCCGGCGGACAAGTAATCGAGCAGGGTGCGAACGGGTACGCGGGTGCCGATAAAGACCGGCGTGCCGCCCAAGATGTCGGGGTCGCTGTGAACCACAGACGAAATCAATGTCATGGTTACGTCTCCTCCCGTAATTGTAGCAAGGACCGACCGTTACGCCGAACGATAAAGCTCAGCAGCGGCGATCTCGCCGAGAGCCGTGAACTCACGAGGAAACGGAATCGCGGCTGCCGTCGGCTGTAGCGCTTTGTTCGGCGTCTTCGTCAATCCCACCAGACGACCAAAACACGAGAGCCAAGACCCTCGACCATCGGAGGCGCGATACCAAAATGCTCCACGTCCCCTACCTCGTCTGGATGCAAGACGCTCACAGCATTCCGCAGTTCATCGGCCGTCAGCCTACCGTCTACAAGAATCGTATCCGCAAAGGGCCAATTCTCATCGCCAGGATCAACCTCCGAGATCTGCGCGTAGACAGCCTGCACGTCAGGACGAGCAAGCAAACCCGCGAGAACGTCTTGGAAAACATTTATTCCCGGATGCGGACACAGATTGCAACCGATGGAGCCGATGTCGTCATTGCCGTCGAAAAATTCGGCGAGGGGGACAATTGCTGGTTGCTGCTGGGTCGCCAACCGTTCCTTTAAGGCTTGGCATTTCGCCTGGTCCACCGAATACCCTCCTTCGCCGAACGGCCCAACTCAGTAGCCGGGCGACCTTCTTGGACGTTATGCCTCGGAAAGCCGAAATGGCTGCCCGGTCTGCTGCAGTTCCTGGTTCGGCGGCTACAGCTCCGAACTACTTGATGCCCCGAAAGGAATGCCGGTGCTTTCGGACGTACTCAACTCTTTCTTCGTCGGCCCACCACTCGTCCTCGGGAATATGGCCGTCAAGCGATGCCATATCGCTGTCACTGAAATGCTCAAAGACCTGTTCGATAGTTGTATCAACGAGCAGCCCTTTGCGCTTCAAGGTTTCACGCTCTTGGCTCAACATTTGGAGTGCTTCGCGGATCAGCGCTACGGCCTTGGGCTTTCCGAGAGCAGCGTAACCGCTCGCAGCCGACTCGAACCACTCTGGAATGTTGTACGCTGCCTGGGCGAATCCCCCGTTTCCAACCTCCCATTCAAGCCATCTGGATGCCAGGTAAACTGCGACAGGCGGTGGATAATTCTCAAGTTCGGACGGATGGGTAATCCTGTCACTGAGAAGGAGCCATAATTCATCGTCAAAGACGCTCCATTCCAGCGGTGATGTCTCATCGTGGTCAAGCAGGGCATCAATAGTCGTGAAGAGGCGTTTCATGTTTTATCGACGAACTTGTTATTAAATGCGAACCTATCGCGGTTCGCATCTCAACAGGGCGAGGACTACCCTTCCCTTGATGCACCCCCTCCGCACCCCAAAGGGCACGGAGACTAGCACTTACGGCATGCCTAAGGCGCCGAGTAGTATATTTGCTACTCCTTTGGGGCGCAAAATAACACCCTAATGCCTCCTCCTTGCGCAAGCCCCATCTCCGGCTCTGTCCAGCGGACTACGAGGCAACGCACCTTCATCCGCGAGGATCTAGCATGGCTCAGCTACCGCACCAGATTGTAACTCACCACCTGCTCGGAGCAAGCAAAAAATGAGAGAAAATGGAGAGATCGATGCTCACCACAGCGTATACCCACCGTCGAGGATCAGCAAGGCGCCCGTCATGTAGCGCGATGCCTCGCTCGCCAAGTACAGCGCCAGCGGGCCGATTTCATCCGGTTCGCCGAGACGGCCCATCGGAATGAGCGCTTCGACTTCCTGTCGGAAACTCGGTCGTTCGCGGAACCAACGGCGGTTGGCGTCGGTCATAAAACCGCCGGGCGCGATGGCGTTGACGGTGACGCCCAAGGGCGCCCAGTCGGCGGCGACGGCGCGGGTGAAACCGGTCAGCGCCGCCTTGGCCGTCTCGTAGTGCCGGCCGTGCATGTTGCGCGTGGCGATCTGACCGCAGATCGAGGCGATGTTGATGATGCGGCCCCAGCGGCGCGGCAGCATGGCGCCGCCCACGCGTTTGGTGCAGACAAAAGCGCTGGTCAGATTCAGGTCGATCAAGCGCTGCCACGTCTGAAGCGGCATCTCCTCGGTGGCGATGTTCTCGCGGCGTCCGCCGACGTTGTTGACCAGAATGTCAATGGGGGGATGATCGCGCAACAGGGCATCGCACAACTCTTCGGCGGCTTCGCCGCTGGCGAGGTCGGCGGCGAGGGTACGGACATCGCGGCCTAGAGAAGCTAACTCCGCGCGAGCGCGGTGCAAGCTGTCGGCGTCGCGGCCGACGAGGATCAGATCGGCGCCCGCCTCCGCGAACGCCTGCGCCATGGCGCGACCCAGACCGCGACTGCCGCCCGTCACCACCGCGCGACGGCCTTGCAGACGGAATTTGTCCAGGACGCTCATGCGCGAACCCTCCGCCTAGAGATGTTGTGCCGTTGTTGTAGTTCCACGGAGGGTAGAGGAGGAGGGGGAGGGGCTGGGGCGGGAAAAAGATCAGCAAGGGGGTCAAAAGGTTTCAGGGTCCAGGCGATGGGCGAGGAGGGCGACTTTGGGCGATGGGCGACTTCGGGCGACGGGCGATGAGCGACCCTGGAAACCTTTTGACCCTCCTTTTTGCCGATGCCCCTCTGGGCGGGGGATCCTCTTCGCGCTCCGAAAAGGGGCGAGACGGCGTGGGCGTTCGCCGTAGCAAGCACCCCAGGCGAGACTCGGGTGCGAACCAGCCAAAAGGAACGGCTGGTTTCTTAACACGCGACAACGACTCGAAGGGTCGTCGTTTTAATGACAATTAAGTAAGCATCCTGAGTGCCGAAAATCTCTTTTCGCGCTTTTTTTCTTAAGTCAAAGAGGGAAGAGACGTTGTGAATTTAGCACCTTTCCGGCGCTTGGGGAGAGGTGTTGCAATAGGCGCCGGATTTCCCGACATTGTGTCGGAGAATGCGACAGAGGTTGCCCATGCGCCGCGCAGCAAGGACAGCCTTGCCGGCGCGGCCCATGAACACGATAACTGCCGTTCACTTGGCTTCAATGCCGAAATCACCCTTGAGATCGCGCCAACAACTATGGATGTGATTGGCCGGATTACCCGCCGAATCGCCTTGGATGTTGAGAAACTCGATGAGAAATGTCGGTCCCTGGATGTGGTAAGTGTACGGCTTGCCCGGTTTCTTGTCGTCCTGAGCGAAGGCGAAGTGAATCTTCTCGACAGCGGCGGCTTTGACTTCGGCCATTTCCGCCGCGGCGACCTCCAGCGGCATGCGGTTGGCGTAAGACTGAATCAGTTTCATCAGCACATCGCGCTGGCTGTCGTTCATCTTCGCGGCGGACAGTCCTTTCGGCGCGCCGGCATGAGCGGCCGGCTTGCCCTGTTCGATCTCCGGGAACAGCTGCGGTTGCCGAGCGGCCGTCTTTTGATCGTCGTCCAACGAGGCGAATAGCTGCCGTGCCAGATCCTCGGCTTGCGGCAGGGTGCGCTGGCCCTTCTTCGGTCCCTTCTCGGTTTCGTTCTTGATGAGGGCGGGATTGGCGCCGAAGAAGGCGGGAGTAGAGGCGACGATCTTGCCGCGCTCGACGACGAAGTTGAGCGACAGATGATGGCCCTCGATGCGCCAGCCCCATTTGCCGGCCTTGGAGGGCGTGCCGAAGATGCTGAGGAAATACCAGCTGGGATCGCGGACATTCTCGCCGTTCTTCTCCAGTTCGGCGAGGACCGCCTCCAAGCTCATGATAGTCGTGGCCTTGAGAAAGCCGGATGGGCTGGTGCCGGCCCGCAGCAGCGCCTTGGCCTGCTCCTTCTGTTCGCCAGTCATCTGCTCGAAACGCAGACCTTTGCGGAGCGGCTTCTTGTCTTTCTGAAGCGGCACGAACCACCAATTGGTGCGTTCCTTGGAGTCGAAGGCGAACAGCGCCTTGCTCTTTTGAACGTCGTTGAAACTGTTGACGAGCGTGTCGGCGGCGTCGCTCATCTGCACGCCGGCCGACTGCGCCTTCCTTGCTCAGACAGGCCGCCCCCGCCAGGCCGGCTGCCAGCATCCCCACGAGCAACAATTGCTTGAGTTTCATAACGCCCCCTCAGTCAGAAAAAAACTAACCACAGAGACACAGAGACACAGAGAAAAAACCACCAAAGAGAAGCATTAATTCGAGTCTTTCTCTCTTGTCTTCTCTGTGTCTCTGTGTCTCTGTGGTTAGTTCTTCTTATCACAGCGTCGGGCCGATCGACCACGGCGCGAATTCTTCTTCCCCAACACCGTTCCGTTCGCTTTTGGTTTTCTTGCCGCTTGCCACCGCCAAGATCTCCTCGAAGATCTGCCCGCCGACTTCCTCCACCGGCGTGCCATCGAGAATGACGCCGGCGTTGATGTCCATGTCGTCGATCATGTGTTCGTACATGGGCGTATTGGTGGCGACCTTGATCGACGGCGCCGGTTTGCAGCCGAACACCGAGCCGCGGCCGGTCGTGAACACCAGCACGTTAGCGCCGCCGGCGACGATGCCCGTCATGCTCACCGGATCGTAACCCGGCGTGTCCATGACGACGAAACCTTTTGCCTTGACCGGCTCGGCGTAGCCGACGACATCGACCAAAGCCGTGCTGCCGCCCTTGGCGATGGCGCCCAGCGACTTCTCGTAAATGGTCGTCAGACCGCCTTCCTTGTTGCCCGGCGACGGATTATTGTTGATCTCCGCGCCGAAAATGCCGGTATACCACTCCCACCACTTGATGCGTTCGACGAGCTTCTCGCCGACGGCGCGGTTGACGGCGCGGCGCGTCAACAAATGTTCCGCCCCGTAAATCTCCGGCGTCTCGCCGAGAATGCTGACGCCGCCTTGAGCGACGAGCAGATCCGAGGCGACGCCGAGCGCCGGGTTGGCGGTGACACCGCTGTTGCCGTCGGAGCCGCCGCAGTTGGTGCCGAGGACTATTTTATCCGCCGGCAAGCGCGTGCGCTTCACCTCGTTGACGCGCGGCAACAATTCGGCGATGGCGCGTACGCCGGCCTCGACCGTCTTGCCAATGCCGCCGCACTCCTGGATGCTGATGACCAGCGGTTTTTTGCGCGAGCCGTTCAACTGAATCAAGCCCTGATGCTCGATCAGATGAATCGCTTGTCCCGTCTCGCAGCCGAGTCCGACGAGGATGTACGCGGCGACGTTGGGATGGCGAGCGAAGCCGGCCAGCGTGCGGTCGAGTTGGTTGTGATCGGCGCCATCGTACTGCATGGCGCAGCCGGCCTTGTGCGTGATGGCGACCACGCCATCGACGTGGGCATATTGCTTCAACAAATCGGTGGCATGGAAGCGTTCGGAGATGTACTTGCTGGTGCTGGCGGAGCAGTTGACGGTGCTGATGACGGCGATGTAGTTGCGCGTGCCGTAACGGCCGTCGCCGCGGTCGTAGCCCATCCAGTAGCGCGGTTCTGTTCGCGGCGGCGGCAGTGGGCAATCGCGGCAGAAAGCGTAATCGCGCTCGAAGGCGTCGGCGGAGACGTTGTGGACGTGGACCCATTCGCCTGGCTCGATGTCCGCGCGGGCGAAGCCGATGATTTGGCCGTACTTGGTGATTGCTTCGCCCTTTTGGATGCGACACAGGGCGATTTTGTGGCCGAGTCCGATGCGCTGAGTCAGGGCGATGACGGCATCGTTGTGCTGAAAACTCGTGCCGGCCGCCAGAGTGCGAGCGGCGACGGCGACGTTGTCCTCCGGCCGCAAGTGGACGGCGATCTGAGAAAGTGCAAGAGATGACATGAAACGATCACTCCACGAGGCGCGGCGGGATGGTTCCTCTGAAATTACCCCCGGCAGGATTCGAACCTGCATAAGCCCGCTTAGAAGGCGGGTGCATTTCCGTTATGCTACGGGGGCATCGTTCTCCGTCAACCATTAGAACAAACCGAAACCAACACAGCAACGGACATGCGTGCAGATTGGGAAGTTCACCTATTTTGCCGCATTGGCGACATCCTCCGCGCTTTGGGTTGTTTCCGCATTTTCCCTACAGTCCGTGTCCTCTTCCCGCCGAAGATTACAGCATCCGTTCTCCGCTCCGCGCCCACGACAAAGCAGCCTGCGGAGAGCGTACAGCGGGGAGACACCGACCATGTTCAAATACCTGGGACGAATAACGACGGAGCATCCGTGGCTGATCTGTCTGGCCTGGCTGGTCGTGGCCGGGGTTGTCGGCTTGGCGGCGCCGAAGTGGGACGACCGGGCCGCCGATGACGATATTCGCTTCTTGCCGGCTCGCTGCGACAGCGTCAAGGGCCATCAGTTACTCGAACAGGCTTTTCCGCAGGACGTGTTCGCCAGCCGACTCATCGTCGCCGTCGAACGCGGCGATGCCGTGTTGACGGCCGGCGATTTCGCTCTCGTCGATGGCTTGGCCGACGATTTGCAGCGGCTGCGCCAAGACGATGCCGGCTTGCAGATCGGCCGTATTTGCACGCACCGCGATCCGATCGTCGGCAAGCGCTTGGTCAGCGCCGATGGCCGATGCACGCTGATCCAGGTATCGCTGGGCACGCCGTATTTGGCCGTGCAGACGCGGACGACGGTGGACGCGGCCGAGCAGTGCCTCCGCCGCCGCCTCGCCACAGCCGGTCCTGGTGTTCCCGCCGTCCATGTCACCGGGCCGGCCGGCATTGGACGCGATCTCATCGCCGCCAGCGGCGATAGTCTCGAAAGCACCACCTTGGCCACCATTCTCCTCGTCGTGGTCATTCTGTTGTTGGTGCATCGCGCGCCGGTGATGGCTCTCGTGCCGCTGGGAACCATCGCCGTTTCCGTGTGGGTGGCTCTCAAGATTCTGGCGCTTTGCACGCTGATCCCCGGCTTCTGCATGGTCAACATCAGCCAGATTTTCGCCGTGGTCATGCTCTATGGCGCCGGCACCGATTACTGTCTGTTCCTCATCAGCCGTTATCGGGAGGAGTTGGCACGCGGCTACGACGGATCGGCGGCGCTGACGCGCAGCATCGGCGGCGTGGGCGGCGCCTTGGCGGCCAGCGCCGGCACCGTCATTTGCGGCTTGGGAATGATGGGCTTGGCCGAGTTCGCCAAGGTGCGCTGCGGCGGTCCCGCCATCGCCATCAGTCTCGCCGTCGCCCTGCTCGCTTCGCTGACCTTGACGCCGGCGCTGTTGCGGCTGCTCGGACCTATCGCCTTCTGGCCTGGCAACCGGCCGGCGTCGCGCCGGCTGGTGGGGACGCAACCAGCCGGCTAACGCCGGTCGTTCGCCAATACGGCAAGGTTTGTGGGAGAAAATCAGCCGTCTCGTCGTCGCGCGTCCGCTGCTCATCTGGGCGGTCGCCGTGCTGGTGCTTCTGCCGCTGGCCCTTATCGGTTTCGGAGTGCGGCCAAACTATCGCGCCACCTGCGAACTGGCCCCGGCCAGCGACAGCGTGCGCGGCTTGGACGCCATCCAAAGGCACTTCACCGCCGGCGAAGTCGGTCCCATCACCGTGTTGCTCGAATCGACCAGCGAATGGGAGAGTCCGCGCGGCCAGGCCATTCTCTCCTACCTCAGCCAAGGATTCAGCTATCTCGACAATGTCGCCGAGGTGCGCAGTTTGACGCAGCCGCTTGGTAGTCCCCTGTCGGAGTTTAGCGATCGGCTTTCGCCCATTGGTCCGAATCGATCGTCGGCCGCGGAGAAGGGAACGCTGCTCAAAACGATGTGGCGGAGCGTCGTGCAAGGGCTGAGCGATCAGATCAACCGCGCCGCCGGCGAGTTCTACGTCGCGCGTCTGCCCGGTGTCCACGGAGGTCCGCCGCGCTTCGTCACGCGCCTGGACGTGGTGCCGCGCTCCGATCCGTTCGATCCGCAAAGCATCGATACGCTGGAGCTGATTCAATTGTGGCTGCGCGAGGAACTGCCGAAGTATCCGGGAGCCGACAAAGTGAAGGCGGAGTGTCACGGCATCACCGTGAGCGCCCGCGATTTGGCCCGCGTCACCGAAAGCGATCGTCTGCGCATCAATACGCTGGTGTTGGCCGGCATCTTCCTCATTCTGCTCGCCTTGGTGCGGAAGCCGTGGCTGGCGCTCTACCTGTTGGCGACGGTATTGTTCAGCTATTACGCCAGCCTCGGCGCGACGACGCTGATGGCGCATTGGCTGCATGGCCGACCGCTGGGACAGGTCGATTGGCGCGTGCCGTTCTTCTTGTTCACCATCCTCGTGGCGGTCGGCGAGGATTACAACATCCTGCTCATCACCCGCGCCCTGGAAGAACGCCGGCGCTACGGAGCCATCGAGGGCGTCCGCCGCGCTCTGGCGCGCACCGGCGGCACAATCACGTCCTGCGGCCTCATCATGGCCGGCACCTTCGCCACGTTGATGCTGGGCGGATTGAGCACGCTGGTGCAGATCGGTTTCGCTCTGGCGTTCGGCGTGCTGGTGGATACGTTCGTGGTTCGGCCGTTTTTGGTGCCGGCCTTCGCGGTATGGATGTGGCGCGGCGAGGCACGGATCGAAAAGAAACTGCGGCGCGGAAGAACCCAAACCCCCCATTCGCAAATCCCAAAAGGCTGTTTCGGATTGGGGGTTTGAAACGTGGGATTGGGAATTTCCGCAAAAGGGCAGCGACCATGCGGCGTGAGAGGGAACTCAGGCGGGACGGTTAGTTCCCGCCGCCGTCTTGCCGTGGAGCTTGCGCGCCAGTTGCGATTTCTTACGCGCCGCCATGTTGGGGTGAATGATGCGCTTGGCGGCTGCCTTGTCGAGCTTCTTCGCCGCCAAGTCGTATTCCTTCTTGAGTTGCTCGATGGGACCGTCCATCGCCGCCAAGAAATTTTTGATTTGCGTCTTAACGGTCCTTTTGACCGCCCGATTGTGCAGACGGCGTTTTTCGATTTTGCGCTGGTTCTTCTTGGCGCTGCGCGTGTGCGGCATCGATCCTCTCCATCGTCACTCGTCTGAATTTACTCGATCCTGGCAAAAGGGCATTATAAACGAAGACCGTGAACCGGCAAGAGCCGCCGGTCCGCGTTAGGCACTCTGGGCAATCGGCTCCGGCGACGCGGCGGCTCCTTCGCCGGCCGCGGCGTTCAGGCCGTTCTCGGCGGACATCACCAGTTCGCTGAACAGACCGCCCTGCTGGACCAATTCCACGTAGTTGCCCGTTTCCACGATTTTGCCGTCGTCGAAAACGAGAATGCGATCGGCGTCTCGAAGTGTGGACAGACGATGCGCCACGATGATCGTAGTGCGATCGGCGCTGGTCAGCCCTAGAGCCTGCTGCACGGCGCGTTCGCTGATGTTGTCCAGGGCCGAGGTCGCTTCATCGAGAATCAGGATGGGCGGCTGCTTGAGTAGTATGCGGGCGATGGCCAAGCGCTGCCGTTGACCGCCGGACAAATTGCCGCCGCGCTCCGCCACGACGGCGTTGTAGTCGCCGGGCATTTGCCTGATTTCACCGTGCAGATGGGCCAGGTCGGCGGCGCGGCGGATGTCGTCCATCGTCGCATGCTCGTTGCCGTAGGCGATGTTCTCGGCGATGGTGCCGGCGAAGACGAACGGCGATTGGCCGACGTAGCCGAGCAGTTTGCTGATGTCGGCGCGCGACACGTCCTCGATGCGCACGCCGCCCAAGATCACCTCGCCGCTGTTGGGATGCAACAGGCGCAAGAGGACGCGCAGGAACGTCGATTTGCCGCAGCCGGAGCGGCCGGCGATGCCGATGGTCTCGCCGTGGCGGATCAGCAGCGACAGATTGTCCACCGCGTGCAGGTGTTTACCCTGCGTCGTCAGGTACTCGACGTTCAGATCGCGGACGGTGATGGCTGGCTCGCCCGGTAGCAGCCGCGGCTCCAACGAGCGCGGCAGCGTGAACGAAGGATCGAGCGGTTCGGCCAGCATCTCCAGCAGATCGCCGACGCGCAGGCTGCTCTCATGGCCCTCGTCGAGGACGCGATGGACCTCGCTCAGCGGCGTCATGACGTTGAGGAACAATACGGAGAAGGTGACGACGTCTCCCGGCTGTATCTGCTTATTGATGGCGAAGAAAATAGCCACGGATAAAACCATGACGTGGAAGAATCCCTCGTTGAGCGCCTTGGCGCCGCCGAACAGCGACATCTGGAATTGATGGCGGATCTCCATCGCCCGCCGTTTCTCGACGGCGCGGGCCAGACGCTTGATTTCTTGCGAATAAGTGTTGGCCGCCCGCACATACTCGATGCCGCCGAGCTGCTCCACGACCGCGCCGTCGATCTCATCGCAACTGCGGAGCAATTTCAGGCGGATGCCCCTCTGCGACATGAGCTGGCGGATCGTCAGGAAGACAGCCGAAGGAACGACGCCGAGCATGATGATGCCCAGCAGCGGCTGCTTGTATACGGCCGCGATCAGCGCGAACGTCCCCGTCAAGATAGCGGGGAGGAAATCGAGGAAACTCAGGCGCAGAAAGCGCACGAACCCCTCGATGCTGCGATAAATGCGGCCATGCAGACTGCCGACCTTCTCTTTGGAGAGGCTGGCCAAGTTGATCTTCATCAGGTGGTTGACCACCCGGACGCACATGTCGCGGTTGATGCGCGTGCAGCTGTTCTCGACGAGATAGCGGTGCGCCACGTCGAGCGCCTTGCGCAAGACGTAGGCGATGCCGATCGAACCGAGAACCTCGGCGGCGAGGGTGTAACTGGCGGCGTGAGACCAACCTTCCTTTTGGGCACTCCAGAGGGCATTAACGAGCGTGCCCAGCAGTATGGAGACGGTCACGTTGCACAAGCTGACGGCGGCCATGATGCCGCCCGCTCCCGCCAACCCCAACTTGTGCTTGATCGGCACCAGACGCCAGACCTGCCGGCCGCGCCGCAAGATCAAATAGACTTCCGACGCGATCCCCTTTGAAGATTGGGGGATAGACATGGCAACCGCCTCTTCTAACGGACCTCCCAGAGCCGCGACCGTAAGGGAGCGAGTGCGAAGACCGCTCCCTTACGGTCGCGGCTCTGTTTACTTTCCCATTCCGTTTGAGAAAGTTGTTTCCTACGATAGCGCACGCCGCATCCGACTAACTTGCAAATGGCTTGCCGGAAGGATATTGCTGCGCAGCATCGAGACGAGTTTTCGCTCCACCATCTGAGCGGGCGTCAGTCCGGCACGAGCATCGCTGACCAGGGTTTCCTGCGGCGAGGTAATGGGACGACGGGAATCGGCCGCTTTCAGAGTTGGGCTGTTCTTGTGGCGAGTCATTGATCCACTCCTTGAAATAGTTCAACCTTGACAACTCTCGGCTTGTGAAAAGCAAAGAGTGTGCCAAGAGTTAATAGTAGGAAGGAGCGGAACGAATGTCTCGGTTGAGTACGAGATTTCGCCAAGGATGGGAAGAATCAAGCCGCGCGGGCGGCAGTCGTCCGTAAGTGAAAGCCTGCGCGATCGAGTCCCCGTTGGACGCAGGGCAGGCTGTGAAAGACGCCGCGCACCCGCTGGTCGTGCAGATAATTGTCCAGAGCGAGAACGAGAGCGCCGGCGTCGATGCCGACCATGTCGGGAGCAACCCAATCGCGATCGACGTTGACGTTGCTGAAACCGTAACGCCCCAGGAGGTTCCAGCGATGCTCCGTCAAAGCGTGTCCCACATTCTCCGCCACGAGATCGGGCTGCTGGGCGAGGGAAGCGAGGCTGGCGGTGAGGTGGGCGGTGCCGTCGATGGGACCGCCGGGAGCGTAGCAGCGATAGGCAAAACCCGGCGGCGCGGGCGCCGGTCCATCGCCGGCGGACAGACCCCAATAATCGCGGTAAGTGACGAACGTCTCGGCCAGATCGCGGCAGACGCGATAGTTCGCCTCGGCGGCGACGCTGGCTTCCTTCGCCAAATCGACTCCGCCGGGTGCCAGCCACGCTTCCAGATCGAGCAAATCCAGCCCATACTGGAAGACGAACAGACCGAGATCGCTATTGTTGAAGCACAATCCGCCCGCCTGGCCGTGGAACGAACGCAAATGCGTCCACGCCGACAGCGGCAACGTATGTTCTCCCGTGGCTCCCGTGGCCATCACGTACATGAAAACGGTTTCGCCGTTGAGACGATCCCAAACGCAAGGGAGAAAACGTCTATCGTGGGATTGGCCGTGTTGGATCAAAGGCGGCGTCGATGCGCCGGTCGCCGTCCAATAGTGCCAATCGATGCGCTCGGCCAGGGCTTGCGCCAGCCGCTCCAGTTCGGCATCGCGGAGATAGGCGGCGGACCACAGGGCACCCGCCGTCAGCCACGCCGTCTCGATGGTGCTGAAATAATCGCTGCCGTAGACTTGGCCGGTACGGGAATCGAGAAAGTGCGGCACAACCCCGCGATCGTGCGGCAGGGTGTGCAGAGCCGTCTCCATGCCCGTGCGAACTCGTAGCACGGCCTCACGGAGAGTTAACAGACAGTAGGGATCGTGTGCGGCCAGCGCGAGAGCGATCCAACCCATGCCGGTGGCCGCCGTGCTGCACAAACCGCTGCTGCGCAGGGGTCCGTGATTGCTCTGACGGTCGAGAATGAGTCCGGCAGGCGTTTGATTGTCGAGAAAGTATTGCAGCGCTTGCGACTGCAAACGCAGTAACAAGCGGCGATCGAGCGCCGTCACGCTGGCCATCCCTGGCATAACCGAAGTCCTCATCGACTCCCGTTCCGAAAACGCTACTCTACCACCTTACCTAATGGGGGGGAAGAGAAGCAAACCATTTTTTCGCCTCCTCTATAAGTCATTATACGCCAAGAAATTGCGAATCTCAACTCCCTGTCTTATCCAAATCCCCTCGTCAACGCGCGGCGGGCGGCGCCGGGATGGGAACGATCTGCGAGGAGACGGCCGGAGTCGGGGTCGCGGCAGCCGGCATTTCGGAGATTATCGTGCCGTCAACCGGCGCGTTCGCTCTCTTGACCGACAGTCCGGACCGGAAGAAGGGATGCCACGCCGGGCAAGGACAACAAGGATAGCTGCCGAAAGTGTTGCGAGAGCGATTGGGATATCGATTCGTGTAGCGCGCTCCGTAGCAGCAGGGGCCGAGGAAACTGCCGGCGCGGACACCATCCGCCCGCAGTCCAGCCAGGGCCAGAATCGCAGTGAGAAGAATGGGTAAGCAGAATCGGCTTCGCATGAAGATACCCTCCTTGGAAGACGGAAATATCCTGCCGAACCTTTGCCGCTCTTCGCATGGCAGTCAAGGGATCACGGGCGGAATTTGGTTTTCTTCTTCGATGGCGCTCTGTTATCGTTGGCGCATCCCGGACAATCCGCCGCTCCGCAGGCAAGCCCGTCGCCTTGCTCTTGCCAAGCCTTCGGCCATCCCGTTAACTGACAGAAATGTTCGGCGACCGGCGAATCGCTCATGCGCACGGGGAGGGAAACGAATGCGACGAATACTCGGCTTCATGGTGCTAGCCTTCATGGCGGCGGCGTGCGGTCCTTCCGCCAGCGAATCGACGGCGGCGGACGGCGACAAGGGCAAGGGCGTTGTCGTGGACCTCGATGGTCTTAAATCGACGACGCCCGGCGACTGGAAAGAGGAAGCGCCGTCCAATCGCATGCGCTTGACGCAATTTCGCCTGCCCAAAAAGGGCGACGGTAAGGACGCCGCCGAGTTGGTCATCTTCAAGGGATTAGGCGGAGGCGGCAAAGCCAACGTCGAACGCTGGAAGAAACAGTTCGAGGCGCCGGAAGGCAAGAACATCGACGATGTTTCCGAGGTGAAGGAAATCAAGATCGGCGATCGTCCCGCCGTTTATCTCGACGTTCGCGGCACCTACCTCTTCACCTTGCAACCGTTCAACCCTCGATCCAAGAAGGAGAAGAGGCCGGATTACCGTATGTTGGCCATTTACTTCGACGGTCCCAAGGAAATCTATCAGATCAAGCTGACTGGATCGGCCAAGACGGTGGAAGCCTACAAAAGGGGCTTCGAGGAGTGGGTGAAAAATTTCAAGTAAGCGGGTTGTGTTGCCAGCCCGCCGCGCCAGCAGGGGCGTCCCTTGCTGGCGCGGCGGGCTGGCCAGGAACGGAGAATCCGCCATCCGCATCGACGAGTTCGATTATGATTTGCCGCCGCCGTTGATCGCTCAGGAGCCGTGCGCCGAGCGCGATCAATCGCGTTTGTTGGTGCTTCGTCGCGGCGGCGACGTGTTGGAGCATCGGCAGTTCCGCGATCTGCCGGCACTGCTTGAGCCGGGCGATCTGCTGGTACTCAATGATACGCGCGTGCTGCCGGCGCGCGTGGTGGGCCGACGCGCGCGCACCGAAGGCAAATGGGAAGGGCTGATTACCGGCTCAATGGCGGAAGGCGCCTGGGAACTGCTGTGCCAGACGCGCGGCCGGCTCATCGTCGGCGAAACGCTGCTCGTCGATGCGGTGGACGGCGCGGCGGAGGGTCCGCCGTTGCGTTTGTGTCTGGTGGGCAAGACGCCGGCCGGCCGCTGGTTGGCGCAACCGAGCGAGCCGGGAACGCCCGCTGAATTGCTGCCGCGTTATGGCCGTGTGCCGCTGCCGCGCTACATCCGCAAGGGCCGTGCGGCAGAGCGCGACCGCGAGCGCTATCAGACGGTGTACGCCAACCGCGCCGGCGCCGTGGCCGCGCCGACCGCCGGTCTGCACTTCACGCCGGCCGTCTTCGACGCGCTGCGTCAGCGCGGCATCGACACGACGTTTGTGACGCTGCACGTTGGGCCGGGCACGTTTCAGCCGGTGCAGGTCGAAGACGTGGCCGAGCATCAGATGCAGAGCGAATGGGGCGAACTAACGGCCGCCGCCGCCGAAGCGATCAACGCTTGCAAAGCGCGCGGCCGCCGTGTCGTCGCCGTCGGCAGTACGTCCGTGCGCGTCTTGGAGACGGCGGGTCGGGCGGGGACGCCCTTGACGGCGTGGTCGGGTGACACCGACTTGACAATCTGTCCACCCTTCGATTTCCACGTGGTCGATGCGCTGGTGACGAATTTTCACCTACCGCGCTCCAGTTTGTTGCTATTGGTCGCCGCCTTCACCGGCATGGAGTCGATGCGCCAGGCGTACCGCATCGCCGTCGAGCAACAATATCGTTTCTACAGCTACGGTGACGCGATGCTGATTCTCTGAGCCGCTCGCGGAGTATCTGTCATGGGTAACCGCATTCGCCAACTCACGGTGCGGAACGGTCCACTGAACCCGGCGCAGTCCGAGGTGTGGATCACCGTCGTACCGGAGCAGCAAACCGCGACAACCGAAGTGCGGGGCCGCCTCATGGGACCGAGTTGTCCGTATTCGAGTACGGTCGAGGTGGCTTATCCCTTGCGCACCCCGCCGCCCGGCCATGTGCCGCCTGACACACCGGGTATCACGATGCGCGTGGTTATCCCCGAAGCGAGCTTGTGGGAGCCGCAATGTCCGTTTCTCTATCGGGGACCAATCGAGCTATGGCAGGATGGCCAGCGCTGCGATCGAATCGCTCTTAGCCACGGTCTGCGTTCCTTGCAACTGACGGAACGCGGTCTGCGCGTCAACGGTCGTCCGTTGACGCTTCATGGCCGCATGGTCGCCGCCTGTTCCGAGGAAGAAGTTCTGAGCTTGCATCAAGCGGGATACAATTCGCTTGTCGCGCCCGTCGAAGAAGCGACTCGGCCTCTATGGGAGCAAGCGGATCGCCTTGGCTTCCTCATGCTGGGCCAAGTGAAGAATGACGGCGCGGAGACATGGCCGCGTCTGGAACGATTAAGCCGCCATACGAGTTATCTGGGTTGTCTGATGGAGCAAACCGACTTGCCGCCCTTTCACGCTCTGCCAAATCACGGATTAGCTGGCTTGGTCTGCGATTCTGCGCCGGACAAGCTCTCCCTCTCCGCTGTCCATTTTCTGCTCGGCTCCGGCGGAGTTGGCGAACCTCGGCAAACCGCTGCTCGTAAAGGAGATGTGCCTCATGCTTCGAGCGAGGGATGCCTGATCTTGGGTAACGTCAGGTAACGATCGTACTCGGCGTGCGGATTGTATAATCCTTAAAAGTTGCATATCCCTCAACCTATCGATGCTATCGTTTCCGTCGGCAAAGTTTTCGCACACGGAAAGGTTTCCCCAATCTGTTAGAATGGTAAATTGATACAAGTCTTGCTTGTGGTTTCGCGAGCGAACCCCGAAAGGCAGGAGGAAGCATTCATGTCGTCCTCGCCAGGCAGGTATATCGTCCTGCTCCTTCTGTGCGCGGTGATCGCTGTGCCGCTGCGCTCGCAGGAAAAGCCTCCCGCCTCAAAGAAGACGAGCAGCACGGAGAAGAAAACCGTGCCGGGGGCCGCGCCGACCACCGAGGGCAAAAAGATCGTCGAGCGGAAAAAGATGGACTTGTCTTCGCTGCCCGCCGACGCCGTGATCGTCATTTGCGAGCATGCCGACGAAGCGCTTAATCTCGTTCCCAAGGCGGTCATTCTGAAACCGGAAAAGTATCAGAAGATGCGCGAGGAGATCGAACAGCTCAAGAAACAACTCCAAAGCGAGAAGCCGACGACGCCGACGCGATGCGTTCTGCGCGGCAAGGTGGAGTCTGGCGCCGTTCGTATGGAGGCGGAGTTTGCCGGCACGACGGAGCGTGCCGATACGCTGGTGTCGCTGGCATGTCCGCAGGCGGGAGCGTCTTCCGCCGAGACCGATGGGCGCATGGCGCTGATCCATCGCTCGGAGTCCGGCGGCTTCCTGGTGCGAATCGACAAAGCGGGCGAGTATCGTGTGAAGCTCGATTTGATCGTGCCGATGACGATCCGCGAGGGCAACGGGCGGGGGTTCGAGTTGACGCTGCCGCGCGCGGTCATCACGCAGCTGGAACTGGATCTGCCGGCCAATATCAAGGATGTGCGCGTCGGCGGCCAGGCCGTGGACGATCATTTCGCCGGCCTGAAGCTGGAAAATAACCGCCGCCTCAGCGGCAATCCGGGTCTCGAACCCGTGGATGAGCTAGTTCTGTCATGGAAGGAAGTTCGTCGTCCGATGGGCGAGCCGGTGCGGACGGCCGAGGGACGCATTCAGGTGCGGCTCGACACGGTGGGGCTAACGACCGAGGCCGATTTGACGCTCAAGGTCGAAGGCGCGCCCGACGAATGTTTGGCGTCTGCTCGTGCCGCTCAAAGCGGAGGTCCGGGTGCTGCCTCCCGACGAGGGCCGCGTCAGAACGCCCATTGAAACGACCGACCAAAAATTCGCCTCTCTGCGGACCATCCATTTGAAGGAGGCCGGCAGCGATCCGTTGCACGTCCACGTCCACATTCCGCTGCGGCCGCTTGACCTTTCGCGGCCAACCTACGCGGTAGGTCCGTTCTTCGTTCTCGACGCTGCCCGCCAAACGGGCACGGTCGTGGTTCGCAATCGCGTGCGCCATCTCCATGTGGATTATCGAGGGCATGGCGACATGCGGCTTCGCCGCCAACAAACGGAGGAGAACGGCGAAACAGCGGACACGGTGGCAACCCTCGTCTACAGCAACATGCCGATGGTGAGCAAACCCACGGAGATTAGCGATCCGAGCTTGCTTTCCTGGTTGGATCTGACGGCGGAGACGATGCGCCCTCAGGTGCGAACGCGCGTCGCGCACACGGTGACACTGCGGTCGCTTCGGCGTTTCGCGCGAAAAACAGAGGCGCATTGGCAGATCGCCACCACGATCGCGCCGGCGACGAAATGGACCGACATCGAGCAGTTCAAAGTTTTCCTGCCGCCGTCCTCCGCGTTCCGTGTTCTGAGTCCTGAGTGGAAAGCGCAGGGAAAAGAAGCCGTTTTTTCCCTGCACCCGCTGCTCGGAACGCAAAACTCCCAGCTAAGGCTGGAGGGGCAGTATGAAGCGGATTACACAAGAGAAGGCCGCGCCGTCCTGAAATTGCCGCGGCCGCAAGGAACCGTGGAATCCTGCCAAGTAAAAATCGAAGCGCCCGCCGATCACGAAGTCGTCCTACACAACGCCGAGCAGGCCAACCTAGAACTGAGCAAGCAGACGCGAGCCAATGAGCAGACGTGGCACTGCCGCGTCGTGCCGCCGGACGGGCTGGAGATAGACGTAAGTTGGCGACCCTATCGGCCCCAGCTTCGCGTGCTATCCGTGGTCGATCTAACGCTGAACGGCAACAAGGGCGACGTGCGCCAGGAACTGCGGCTGCAATTACCGCCGGCGCCTCCGGCCGCGGTGAATCTGCGCGTGCCGCCGGGCATCGACGATTTCCGCGTGGAGAGTGAAGGGTGGAGAGTGGAGAGAAAAGACAAGGAGAACGAGGCTTCTTTTTTCTCTTTGTCTCCTAGTCTCCCTGTCTCCTTGTCTGAAACGAAGGAGTGGCGGCTGGTGCTGCGTTACACAACTCCGCTATCCGCCAAAGACAAAACCGAAAAACGGGCGCCGGAGAGCGGCAAGCCGTTCGCCGTGCCGCTGATCGTGCCCCAGCTAGCGACGGCAGGCGATGTCAAAGTGCGTATCTGGAGCGAAGCCGGTTTTCCGCCGCTGGGTGTTTCGCGGCAAACGCAAGGGCATTGGCAGGAGCGCGGCATTGAAGAGGTCAAGGATCGCCGCGATTTGCCGGTACTGGTGTTGCAATCGACGCGCCTGGATGCACCGTTGCTGCTCGTCGCCGGCGAACAGACGGAGAGTTTCTCGGTCCTCGTCGAGCGTGCGCTGCTGCGCGTGCATCTTCGACCGAACGGCGTGCAGAATTGGCGAGCCAGCTTCCAAATTCGTCAACTCGCCGACAGGCATCTCGACATTCTCTTGCCCGCTCCCGTCGCCCTGTTGAACGCTCAGTTTTTCCTCAATCGCCGCAAGGTCGCGCCGGCCATTGTCAACGACCGCGGCGAGCGCAGCGAGGGCGGCAACGTCGCTCGTCTTCATCTATCTCCCGATTTGATACGGCAGACGGCATTGCTGGAAGTATCGTTCCAGTTGTCTGGCCGCACGGGCCGCAGTCTCTTGCATACCGACTTGCAGCCGCCACGGATAGAGGGCGCGCCGGCGGCGCCGACGCGATGGCAGGTGAGCATGCCCGACAATCGCATCTTGCTGGCCCCGGAAAGTGCGTCGGCAGTGGAGCGCAGCGGGACATGGCGCGGCTGGCTGTTGGCCGCCTGTCTCCAGGGCAGCGCCGTCGATCTGCAACGCGAATGGGACGACTCCCTGCCGGACGAACTGAAGCAAGACGCCCAACAGCTCGACAGCGAAGGGCAAGCCGCGCCGGCGCTGATCTGCTGGCAGGATCAGATCGCGCCGATCGTCCTGACCCATGTGCCGCGTCAGGGTTGGCTGTTGTTGTGTTCGCTGGGACTGTTGACGGTCGGTCTGGGACTGTACTGGACGGCGCGGCCGCGCGACGGCGGACGTTTGGCGGCGTGGTTTTGGGCGCTGCTCGCCCTGTTGATCCTGGCCGCCGCTGTCGCCGCCCTGCTCTGGCCGACGATGCTTTGGGCCATTGTCTATGGTTGTGAGCCGGGCGCTCTCGTGTTGTTAAGCGCGATCGCGCTGCAATGGACAGTGTACCAGCGTTACCGCCGGCAGATTGTTTTTCTGCCGAGTTTCAGCCGCAGCCGTGTCGGCTCCTCGCTGATCCACAAAACGCCGTCCCATCGTCCGCCGAGTGGTGAGCCGTCCACCGTCGATGCGCCGCCTTTTGCCGATGACAAGGTGACAGGGTGACAAGGTGACAAGGAGGCGATTGATGCCGAGAGAACGGACAGCGCTCTCGAACCGCGAACGGTGCCGGCCTCTCGGCGCTGGCGGACTGCTGCGCTTTCTCACTCTCTTATCTATCACGTTGGCACTGTGCTTCTTTGTCACCTTGTCACCTTGCCACCTTGCCACCTTGTCACCTTGTCACGGACAAGGACAAGGACAACGGGACGAGGGAGTACCCCTGTTTCGTCGGCTGCTGCTCTCGCCGGAGCGTTTGCCGGAGGCGCTGCGAGCGCGTTCAAGATGGCGTTCTGATTCGCTTGCCCCTCGCCGAGTTCGATGCCCTGGCCGACAGGGCGGCGCGGGCGGCGCGCGCAAGGTTTCGCCGTCGGCTGCTGGAAGCACGCTATCACGCCACGCTGAAAGAAGACGCCCTCATCGGCGAAGGGCAATGGAAACTGGTCCACAAGGGAGCGGGACCGGGACTGTTGAGCCTGGAACCGTTCAATCTGGCGTTGCGCCAGCGCGGTTTGAGAACGGCGACGCTCTCATCGCCGCCTTCGACGGCAAGATTCCGGCCCTGCTCGTGGAGACGGCGGGCGAACGAACAGTATCGCTGGAATGGTCGGCGCGGGCGGAGTCGGGACCGGAAGGCTTGCAATTTCATCTGGAGGTGCCACCGTGCCCCGTGGCGCTTCTGGAATTGGACGTTCCCGCCGGCCGCGGCGTGACGGTACTCAACGACGGTGCGCCGCTGTCCGGCCCCCACGAAGCGGAGACGCCCGACCTGCGCCGCTGGAAAATCATTTGCGGCGGTCGCGGCAGCCGCCGGGGCATCGATGTCCGCATCCATCCCGCCGACCGCCCGGCAGACGGCGAAGCTGTGGCGCTTTTCGTTCGCCAGAAGACCACGCAGAAGCTACATCCGCAGGGATTGGATGCCGCGTTTGAATTGACGCTGGACGGCTTGCGCGCGGCGTCCGCGAACTGGTTTGTGAATGCGATCCGGAATTGCGTCTGCGCGATGTCATCGGCCCTGGCGTGGAGGGCTGCTCGTTTCAGAGTGGCGGTGAGAACAAGCCCTCGCGTTTAACGATTCGTCTGCGCGAGCCGGTGTATGCGGGGACGTGGCAAGTTTTGTGTCTTGCACCGTTGAATCGTTCGCCGCATCGCGGCGGCGCGCAACCGATCGCTTGGCGAAGTCCTGGTCTGCGACTGGTCAACGGCGTGTCGCGCGGCGAGACGTTGCTCCTTTGGCTCCATGCCGATTTGCGCGTCGAAAGCTGGGATGCCGGCAGTTTTCGGCTGAGTACGTCGGAAGTCGATCGGGCGACGGGATCGCAAGTGTTGACGCTTCAGGGAGGCGGCCTAGGTCCGCCGCGCCGTCCGGCGCTGGGCGTGCAAGTATACGGCGTCGAGTTCCGCGCGCATCAGCTCGCTTGGTGGCGCTGCGATGCGTCCGGCATGGCGCTGACGGTGCAAATCGGCTGGGACGTGAGCGAAGGCCAACTCTTCCAGTTGCCGGTGCGGCTGCCGGTCGATTGGAGCGTGGAAAAGGTCGAGATGACTCCCGCCGCTCTGCTGCGCGACTGGCGCGTCCGCAACCAGGCGGGGAAGGCGACGTTGTTCGTCGATCTCGCCGGTCCCCTCGGCCCTCGGCCGTCAGGCGAGAATGAACGTAGCGCGGAAACGGCTTCGCGCCCGAACACTCCGACAAGGGCGCGGGTGCCGACGCTGACCGTGCATCTGCGGCCGAGTTGGTCCGGCCCTCTGAGGGCGAAAAAGCTGCCTTTTCCCGATGCCGAGCCATTCGGGCGCGCTTCCGCGAAGGCGCCTTGGCCCTAGACTGCGATGAGCAATTGTTTCATCTCGACGTGCGGACCACAGCCGAGCGCTCCGAGCCGGAAAGCGAGGGACCGTGGGGTACGCGCTTACCGGAGTATTATTATCGTTATCGGGGTCAGACGATAAACGGCGATTTGCACGTCCGCGCACGTCCGCCGCGCTTACGCGCCAAGTGCGATAGCGAAGTCTTTGTCATTTCCGGCCGCGCCGCCGTCGAGACGCATTTGCAACTGGAAGCGGAGGTCGGTAGTCCGAGTACCATCATCGAGTTGTCGCTGTCGGCCGCCGGCGGTCAACCCTGGTCGTGGCGCAACGAAACGCCGCCGCGCGGCGACGAGTCGGCGCTCAACCGCGTTCGCCGCGCCGAGCGCTTGTACAATGGCGAAACATCCGCCGCCGTACAGGCGTTGGCGGCGCGGAACCCTCTGCAAGCCGCCGTCGCCCTGGCGGCCTGGCCGACCGGAGAACGATGGCGTTTGACACTGGCCCGGCCGTTGCGGGCGCGCGAACCACTCCGCCTGCACGCGCGCCGCTCTTTGCAAGCGCACGAAAACCATTGGGACGTGCCGCTGCCGGTCGTTCTCGGCGCCGACCGCATGGAAGGCGAGGTCCGGCTGCACCTGACGGGCGCCGATCCGGTGCATCTGCACACCGCCGGCCTGCGCGAGTCCGTCT
Organism: uncultured Planctomycetota bacterium; assembly: GCA_963835245.1. Taxonomy (GTDB): domain Bacteria; phylum Planctomycetota; class Planctomycetia; order Gemmatales; family Gemmataceae; genus JAJPHU01. Next base: position 525,535 of record CAWIEZ010000003.1, on the reverse strand, counting down.
CCGCCGCCGAGAAGGGCGCGACGCCCTGGCGCACTTTCCGCTATGGGCCGAACGCGGTCGGCCTGACTCTATCCGGTCAGGCGCTGGCGTCCGAGCGCATCAACTTGGCCGCCATCGAACGCGCGTGTCTTGTCACCTATGTCGGCGAGAATGGCGTATTATGGCATCACTTTTCGTTTCGGGTCGCCAACTGGAGCGAACACGCTTTGCCGTTGCGTCTGCCGCCCGGCTCGCGGCCGTTGGCCGTGCAAGTCGATGGCCGTTGGCTGCCGCGTCTCATCCCCGCCGCCGGCGGCGCGGCAGATAGCGAGACATTCGGCGAACCTGCCGAGTTGGCCTTGCCGGTGCCCGTCCGAAGCGAGTCCGTCCCCGGCGATAGCGCCCATCGTTTCGAGGTCGTGTACACGCGCACGCTGCCGGCCTGGACGCTCTGGCAGTCGCTGGACGCGCCTGCGCCGAGTCTGCCGGTCGCGCCGCTCGCTTTCCGCCGCATCTGGCGTCTGCCTCCGCTGCTGACGCCCTTGCACCAGGAGCGCTACCGTCCTCTTCCGGGTTCGACCGGCGCGGCCGAACTGGCGGCGTTGCCGCACTGCTTCGCCGATTTGTTCCATCTTCCTCGAGCCTGGACACGACTCGATCTCGTGCTGGAAGACCGGGAAGCGGCCGCGCGCGAGGCGCTCGAGCGGGCCGTCCAGGAACTGCGCGGAACTCATGCCGATCAAACGATGTCGCTGGGCGACATAGTGAGCGAAATCGCCTTCGACCATTTGAAGGATCGCCATACTCTTCTTATCGACGTACTGGCTCTGCGCGAGGCGGGTGTGGGAGTGCAAACGCCCTTGACTATCAAACGGCTGTCGCCGGACGAGGCGGCGCCGCCGTGGACCGCGTGCGGACTGATCGCCGTGCCGGCGCGCTCGGCCATCCTCTTGACCGCCATCTCCGGACGCGGAGCGGCCCTGCGCCAACCGTTCACCGAGGAACTGGAACAGAGCTTTGCCGCGGCTGCGACGCGCGGACAGGATGCTTCCGGCCGCTTCCATTCCGCGCTGAGTTGGCTGCATCCCGAAAGTGTTTCCGTCTCTCCTTCCTCGCGTCCGCAATCCCTCGATTTCGAGAGCGAGCGCACGGATTGGAGCGAATGGGAACCGATTGCCGGGCAGACGGACGATCGGCTGATGGTGGTGCGCCGCGATGGGGTGACGGTAAGCGGACTGACCCTTGCCGTTCTTCTCGGGCTGCTCTTCGGGATGCTCCGGCGATTTGCCGTCCGTCGCCGTTTGATGCTTCTGTTGCTCGTGTTGGGACTGTTCGGTATGGGCGTTCTGTGGTTGCCGGGGGCTTTGCGCGATCTGGCCTGGTGGCCGTTGTTGGTCGGCTGCGCCGCCGCCGCCATGTGGTATCTGCGGGCCATCGCCCGCGCCGCGGGAAAACCTCAGCCACCACTCACCAATCAGCAATCCTCAATCGTCAATCACAAAGGAGCGGCGGTGGCGGGCATGATTGTGCTGGCCGTCTTCGGCTGGAACAGCCGCGCCGCCGCGCCGGCGCCGGCCACGGTCTACCTCGTGCCTGGACCCGCCGACGCGCCGGACAAACAAACGGTGCTGGCGCCGGCGGATCTTCTCGACCGTCTCAAGGCGCTGGCCCGGCCCACTCCGCTGGTTTGGGGTGGACCCACGACGGTTCTGCTCGATGCCCTCTATGAGGGCCGGATGACGGAGGGCCAGGCCGAGTTTGCCGCCGTCTTTTCCGCACACTGCCTGATCGACGAGGCATCCACCCTGACTCTGCCGCTGGCCGGCGTCCAGTTGATCGGCGATGTCTTGCTCGACGGCGCACGGGCGGCGCCCTTGGCTCTGCCCGCACCGCAAGCCGGTTACGCTCTTCCGCTGCGCGGCCGCGGCCGGCATAAGATCGAATTGCGCTTCCGCGCACCGATCCAAGGCACCGCCGAAGATCGCAACGTGTTATTCACCGTCCCGCCCCTGCCGCGCAGCCGGCTGTCCTGGCGCATCCCGGCGGGCGCCGTCGCCACGCAAATGCCCGTCAAATACGGCGCCCAGTGGACGACGCGCGACGGCGACGCCGAGCGACTCGAGTGCGATCTCGGCGCCCTGCCCCGGCCCGTGCATTTGCACTGGTATCAGCCGCGCCGCCCCACGCAGCTCAGCTATCGGGCCGCTTACCTATGGGATCTCGGTCTCGAAGCCAATCGACTGACCGCCTGGCTGCGTTATCGCGTCGCGCACGGAGCCGTGCAAACGCTGCAAGTGGATCTGCCTGACGAACTGGAAGTTAGCTCGGCCACAGCCCAGCGCACGCTGTCCACCTCCTCGCCGTCCTGGTGGACGCGCTTTTCGTTGCGCGATTGGCACGTCGCGCGCGTCGGCGGCAAACGAACGCTGCATTTGACGCTTCCTTATCCCATCAGCGGCGAGTTTGGGGTGACAGTGGAACTGTTGCCGCGCGGGCCGCTGTCGTCGCCGGCTACGCTGCCGCTGCCGTCGCCGCGCGGCATCCGCGCCAGCGGCCCTCACTACCTGGCCCATCGAACGCATCGCGGGCTTTCCGCCCAGCGCGAAACCTCGACGTTTCTCACGCGCATCGGCGTCAGCGAATTTGCCGCCGATTGGCCGGACGTGCCGCGCCTCGATACGAAATCCGTCGTCGCCTACCGCATCACCGCCAATCTGTCTCCCCAGTTGCGCCTACGTTTGCAGCACACGCCGCCCGTCGTTCAAGCCAACGTCGATGTCACCGTCCAGGCCGGCACGCATCAGGCGTCGATACAGACCGTCGCCGATTTGCAGGCGCTCAACAAGGATCTCGCCGCCATCGAGTGGGAATTGCCCGCGCCGCGCTACCTCGTCGTTTCGGTAGCCGGCGAGGACGTGCGAACGTGGAAGCAAAACGGTTCGCGCTTGCTGGTGTGGCTGAAACGAACGACGGAGGCGACGCGGATTCATGTGAACGGGTGGCTGCCGATGGTCTCTCAAGACGGTTCGTCTCGTCTTGAATTGGATGGTCCGCGCCCGCACCAAGTTGGCAAGCAACATACGCGCCTCCGTCTCGTCGCCAATGGCGATCTGGCTCTGGCAGACGTGCAGACGCGCAATCTCCAGCCCGTGAAAACCGAAATGCGAGAGAAAGAAGAGGTTTCGGGTTTAGGATTGGGAGTTTTGGATTTCGAGACAGAGGATTCGATTTACCATGTGAATTGCGCGGTGCGGGCCGCTGCCAATGCGACGGCACGGGTGCTGACGCTTGCCGAAGTGTCCGAGCGCGAACTTCGTTTCACGTCCACGGTGGATTACACGGTGAGGCACGGCGAGTTGCGGCACGTTCACGTGCGGCTGCGCAATTGGGAGCGCGAGAAGGTCGAGGTGCAGGCGGAGCATGTAGCGCTGTGGCCCGGACCCCGACGAGCCACGCGGGAGCGCTCGTGGCTGCTGCCGCTGCAACCCGGCGTCCGCGGACACTACCAAGTGACACTCCGAGGCAGCATGCCGCTCGACGAGGCGGCGTCCGGCGTGCGCATGCCGGAGGTCGCCGTGTTGGGCGTCGAACGAGCAGAGTATTTTCTGGCCGTGGCCGGCGGCCAGCTCACGGGGCAGGCGCGGACCCCTGCGGCCGATAGCCCCCGCCAAGGCGGAGGACAACTCACCCCCGGCAAGCCGGGAGCTATATGCTCGCGTGCAGCGCACAGGAGGACAACTCTGGCGCGTCCAGGGCGCGGAGTGGCAGTTGCGTTTGCTGCCGCACGCGCGGGCGCTGGAGCCGGCTCCCGTTCGCGTCTTTCTCGTCGAGCAGTCGGCCGCCGTGGTGGATGGCCGGCGCTGGCTGCACGAAGCGCGCTGACTGGCTGCGGCACGAAGCGCTTGCCGATCTGCCCATCGATTTCGCCGCGCCCGTCCGCGTTCTGGCCGCCGCTGTTGATGACATCGAGGTGACGCCTCTCCAATCGCAAATCTCCAGTGATAAAGAGGATTTGGGATTTCAACGGCTGTGGCTGCCCTTGCCCGGTCGGCCTGGCGTTCGCTGCATTCGTCTGCGCTGGCTGTACGATCGGGCGGAGCCGCTGGATCGACCCAATCTCGCTCCGCCGCTAGTGGCGGATGCGCGGACGGGGCCGACCTTATGCACGGTGATGGTTCCCGCCGGATGGAAAGGTTCTCTGGCCGGCGCTTCGGGCTGGCAAGGCGCGGAGCGGCAAGCCGCGCTGGAACTGTATCGCGCCGAAGCTCAGTTGCACATCCTTCAGGATTTGGGCAAACAGCGCGGAGACCGTGCCGTGTCGGCGGCCCTGGCCGACGTTCAGCAACGCTTCGCCCTGCACCGTCATCGCGCTCGCCAGGCGTTGGATGTGGGCGGCGACCGCTTGTTAACATCCGAAATGCGAAATCTGAAATCCGAAATCCTCCGAGCCGGCGAACCGGCAGCGCCAGCTGCCGGGTTTGGGCTTGGGCTACACCCGGCAGCTGACGCTGCCGGTTCGCCGGCTCGCATTTCGGATTTGGAATTTCGAGGCACACCGATGTCCTGGCAGATGCCGCCGGGCGCGGAGCCGCCGATGTTCCAATTAACCTCGCGCGCCAGCCAGAGGACGCGCCAAGCGCTCGCGGACTCCGGGCAGTGGCTTGGCGGACTGCTTGTCGTTTGGATTCTCGCGCTGTTGCCGTTTTTGTTGACGCGCTTGCGGCTGTTCTGGCCGGAGCAGATCGCTCTACTCGGCCTACTCGGCTGGCATGTGGCGGGCCTGACGATTATCGTGCTGGGTTTGTTACTGATCGCGGCGTGCGGTCGTGTTTTCCTTTTGATCCGCAGCCTTCGCACACTCTTCCGCGCCCGCCGCCCTCAACCGAACATCTCAAACGCCGGCAGCGGCGCGATCAGCTGAGCCGCGTCGATCATCGCGCATCCTTCTCGATCTTGGCGATGACGGCGCGAATCGCCGACAGGGGATCGGGGAACGATGTGTCGGGTACGTAATGGCTATTCACATTGGCGCTTTTGCGGAGAGAACACTCGAATTTCCATCGGCCGTCCTCTTCCATGTCCAGACGTTGCCAGCTTACGCCGCGCTGCTTGAGAAATTGCTGGGCTTCATCAAAAGTTTTGATGTTGGCAGCCGTACCAACGAACGTCGGCACCGGCGTCGAAACGCCGAGTTGCTGCAAGGCTCCATTGGCGACGGGGACCGGCGCCGAGCGTGAAGTGCTATCGGTCGCCGCCGGTTCGGGATTACCCACCGTGACTCCCGGCGCGACGCCGCGCAGCCGCGGTGCTGGGCAAACTTGCCGGCGAACCCGTATCGGATGCCATCCGTAGATCGCGCGGATTTTCCGGCGTCGCCATCTCGCCGCCGGCCACAGCGGCGGAACCGACCGCCGTATAAGATGCCGGTAGCGGCGGCGTCTGTGCCGCCGCCGCCGCCTGGGCCGGCGGACTGCTCGGAGCGGCCGGCGGCGCAACCGGCGCCGGCGGAGCATGAACGCCCACCAGCGGATCGTTCTGAGGTCTGCCGCCGAAACCCTCGCAACCGGCCAACGCCATCGCCACGACGAGCGATAGCAGCAGGCAGCCGCGACCGCGGATCGGCCGGAATCTCCTCTGCCTTGACTGGTCAACCGGCTTCATGGTCTCTTCCGCCACTTGACTCGCTTTCCTTAGTCCGTAGTCCGTAGCAAAGACAGATGTTTCTTTGCTACGAACTACTGACTACGGACGAACGAGATAACGTACTGCGAGGGATTCGACAATGGCAGCTTTCCGCATCGCCGTGATTGGCGGCGACGGCATTGGACCGGAAGTCATCGATCAAGCCATCCGCGTCGCCGACGCCGCTCGCCATCACGATCGAGCCGTTCTGGAATGGAATCGGCTGCCGTGGAGTTCGCATCATTATCAAAAGACCGGCGCACATGATGCCGCCCGACGGCTGGGACATTCTTCGCCGGCACGACGCGATTCTTCTGGGCGCCATTGGCCATCCCGACGTGCCCGATGCCATCACGCTGCACGGGCTGCTGCTGCCCATGCGCCGCCGCTTCGATCAATACGTCAATCTTCGTCCCGCTTACCTGTTCGATGGCGTGCAATCGCCGCTGCGCGACAAGGCGCCCGGCTCAATCGACATGGTCGTTTATCGGGAGAACACCGAGGGCGAGTACGCGCCGATCGGCGGCCGGCTCTACCAAGGCACGCCGCACGAGATCGCCATTCAGACCAACACCTTCACGCGCCGCGGCTGCGAACGCATCATGCGCGCCGCCTTCGAGGGCGCCCGCAAACGACGGAAAAAAGTCACCTCCATCACCAAATCGAACGCCCAGACGTTCGGCATGGTTATGTGGGACGAAGTGTTCAAGGACGTCAAGCGCGACTATGCCGACGTGCAATCCGGCTCGCTGCTGGTCGATGCGGCGGCCATGGATTTCGTCCGCAAGCCGGAGACGTTCGACGTGGTGGTGGCCAGCAATCTGTTCGGCGACATTCTGACGGATCTCAGCGCCATCGTCACCGGCAGCATGGGTCTGGCGGCCAGCGCCAACATCAATCCGGAGCGCGCTTATCCGAGCATGTTCGAGCCGGTGCATGGCTCGGCGCCGGACATCGCCGGCAAGGGCATTTCCAATCCGTTGGCGGCGATCCTGTCGGCGGGTCTGTTGCTGGATCATCTGGGACTCGATAAAAGTGCCGGCGCTTTGCGGCAAGCGGTGGCGGACGTTCTCAAGGCCGGCACGCCGCGCACTCCCGATCTCGGCGGCAAAGGCCGGCACCGTCGAAGTGGCCGACGCCGTGCTGGCCGCCCTTCCGCGTCCATAATTTCCGACATGCCGGCGCGTCAGCGAACACTAGGAAAACCGGGGATTCTAGGAAGGACTCGCCCGGCCACGGTTGGGAAAATTGATCTAGCGTTTTTCGGCGAATCCGGGGATAACATGCGTCTTCCTCTTAGGAGGAAGCGTTGCTTCTTTCACTCTGGAGGCCGATCATGCGGAAAATCGTGGGAATCGTGGGCGTTGTCGGCGTATTTGCGCTGATTATTATCTCCGTTCGCGGCAACGAGGAGGCCAAGCTGCGCGAGATCATCGCCCGCGCCATCAAGGCCCACGGCGGCGCCGACAAACTGGAGAAATACAAGACCAGCACCTTCAAAGCCAAAGGCAAAATGCTCGATCTGGATTATAGTGCGGAAACCGCCATGCAGCTGCCCGATTGTTCGCGCACCGAAGCCGAGTCTCAAGCTCGGCAAGTACCTGCAAATTCTCAACGGCGACCAAGGATGGCTCAAACTCGGCGCCCTGAGCCGAGAGTGCGGCAAGGAAGAGGTGGTCGAGATGCGCGAGCAGCTCAACGCCACCTACATCGCCCATTTGGCGGTGCTAAACGACAAGGAATATAAACTGTCGGCGCTTGGGGAAGAAAAATCGACGACCGCCCCGTCATCGGCGTGCGCGTCGAGCGCAAGGGATACCGCGATGTCAGTCTGTTCTTCGATAAGGAGAACGGCCTGCTGCTCAAGATGCAGACGCGCGTTAAAGGGCCGCTGCACAACGGCGAGGAGTTCACCGCCGAGACGCTGTACAGCGACTACGAGGAAGTCGATGGTTTGATGATCGCGCACAAGTTCACCATCAAGTACGACGGCAAGGTCTACAACGAAGGTGAGATCAGCGACGTGAAATTCATCGATAAGCTCGACGACAAGTTGTTCGACAAGCCGTAATAGTTGGTGATTGGTAGAGTTGCCGGGTGGTTCAAGCCCGGCAGCTAACGCAGCCGGTTCGCCAGCGAACCGGCTGCGTTAGCTGCCGGGTGCAAGCCGCTCATGCCGCCGCAGCAAAAGATATTCGAGCAACCATACCAACGTCGCCAGGCTTTGATCGTTGCGATCGCGGCCGGGATCGAACTCCGACAGGAGCAGCCCCGCCACGTTCGGCGACCAGATCGCCTCCAGCAGACGCAGCAGCAGTGACGGACTGAGACCGAAAGGCACCGGCTGCGTCACCGCCGGAAAAAACACCGGATCGAACACATCGCAATCCACGTCGAGGAACACGCGCCGCGCGTCGCGGCTTGCTTGACGCAACTCGTCGAGGGCCGGCTGTGGATCGATAGCCAGTTCCGCCGCGCTGAAGGTGCGTCGATAATAGCGGCCAACGTAGTCGGACGTCAGCAACAAATCGCGATGGCCGAGGTTTATCAGCGGCGGCAGCGTAGCCGCGCAGTGCAGCAGAAAGTTGCCGTGCGATAGCTCCGCCGTACAATCGCGGAAATGGTGAATGTCCAGATGGGCGTCGAACTGCACGACGAGCGTGGCGTCGTCGCCGCCGGCCAACTCGTCGTAGACCGGCAGAGCGCCGAGATGATTGCCGCTGATCCAAAACAGAAAATCGCCCTGCCGCAGCACTTGACGCACTGCCTGCCGGCCTCGCCGCCGCCAATCGGCGTAGGCATCGAGCGTCTCGAAATGCAACTCGCGCACACGGACCTGATCGGTATAGCAGCGGGCGCGGGTCGGCACTCGTTCGCGGCGATTGTCGGCGAGGATTTCGCGCAGTTCGTCGGCCAGCAGCGCGACGCCGGCGCCGGCACCGGCGCTGCCGAAGAGGTCAAAGGGAAAAAAGACAAAACTGCTCTTCTTCACGATTGAGCCTTGACAGTCACTTTTTGAAACGCATTCCTCCTGAGATGGACCCTATTGTTTCGAGCAAAAAAGGCGATCCTTAGCGTCGTGGCGGGGAAGTACGTCTCATCGAAGGGTCAGCTGCATCTCCTGCTCGCCGCCGTCCTTGACCTCGACGGTCAGACGGGACGATTGTGGATCGGTGTACGGGCGCGGCACCGACAAGGAACGATCCGGCGCATGTTGCCGCGCTGATCGTAGACAATAGGTTCGACCGTGACCGTGTAGGAACCGGGCATGACGCCATCGCTCTTCTGATAAGTGCCCAACTCAAAGCGTCCATTCTTATCGAGCATCCCCCGCGCTTCGCCCTTGGTGAGATCTTTGGGATGGAAAGTGACCCGACCGCCGCGCAAGAGCGCGCCATTGGCCAGGACCACGGTGCCGCGAACGGGCACGGTTTTTTCGATGATGGGCTTGTTGCGCGGGCCGCACCCAACCGTGGAGATCACCGCGAGCAAAACAGCAAACCAGCCAAAGCGAATCATGTCCATTGTCTCCTGAGGGTTCCGAGTTTCACGCGGCCCATCCTAATAACTCGGGATAGGCTCGCCGCCGCCGGCCGTCACGAGAAAGCGGCAGATACGCGAATCCATGCCGCCCTGTAGAAATTCCACATGGCCATCGCAGAAGACGACCTGAGCGCCGTTGGTGTGGAAGCTGAATATTTCATCGTTGGGACCGCAATTGCTGGTGGTGATCCAGTTGCAGCCAAGCGGGCCGTTGCCACTATTGATGGGATAAGCGTTGTTGTTGACCGCCGTGCCCGTGCCGCTCGCGTTCGCCGGTGGGCCGGAGACGCCGAACCCGCTGTCCGGCTCGGCCCAGCGCCAGAAGGCCCGATAGCCGTGGTTGCCGCCGCCGGTCGGATCGAGGTAGGCCGATACTTGCGGCTCGACTCGGCCGGAATCCTCGGCAACGGCGATGGTGGTGCTGGTGCCGTCGGTGATGCTGGCGATCGTCGAGCCGCCGAGTTGGCCGGACGGAGCATTCCGCCCGACCCAGTGCAGAGCGCCGTTGACGCGCGTGGCCGGATTCTTCAATCCCGTCGTCGGGTCGATGTCCGTGTACACCGTCGGGCCGTAGTCGGTGTAGCCGAACCCCTCATTATCGCGCCCCGTACTCGGCCGCAGGGCGTTGCTGGGGCAGAGATAGACTTTGACGACCGACTGGGCGGCCGCGATGTTGTTGGGCGTCGATTCGTAGTAAGCGTTGACGGTCATCAGATTGTAGACGTTCTGCTGCTCCACAAACGGCAGAATGACCGTGAAGAACGAGAAGTTGTCGAACTGGCTAGGCCCTTGAGGGAAGTTGCTGAAATCCGTCCCTTCGCCGCCGCTGGGAAGGGTGCCGTAGGTGCTGTTGAAATTGTGGATGGCCAAGCCTATTTGCTTCAAATTATTGGCGCACTGACTGCGGTTGGCCGCCTCGCGGACCTTCTGCACCGCCGGCAACAGCAGTCCGATGAGGATGGCGATGATGGCGATGACCACCAGCAACTCGATCAGCGTGAAGCCGGGGCGCGGCTTCTCATGGGGAATCGCGTCAAGGGAGTGCCTCCTAAAAACAGCCTCGGAACCAAAACACGAATGTAGCTGAGGCTAAGTTAGTCTGGGAAAATGTGCGGTTGATGAAGGACAAAAAAAGAGTGGATGAGAATTGCTGAGTCAGCCGGAGGCAAGGGCGGGTCATCATCGGAAGAGCGGCGCCAACAGACTCCGAAGTTCGCCAAGGTAATCGGCCAGTCCGGTCTGCTGGCCGCGCTGATGAAGGATTTCCAAAGAGGTTGAAGTCCAACACTCTGCCTGACGATTCTTGTCGTCGCGCATCAACTCGCGCAAGACGCGCTTGGCACTCTTCTTGTCCTGGTCCCCTGTGGCCGTCAACTGTTCGGCGGCGGTGCAGGGGTTGAAACCGAGTTCCTGGCGAACCTCGCCCAGAAGCCGTGTTTCTTCTTCGTTCCGCGGATCGAATCCCGCCAAAACCCAGCATTCGCGTTTCGGATGAGCCAAGCCGAGGATAACGGTTTTGAACTCGCGCAGTTTCTCCTGAGCAAATTTCCTTGCTCGTTCCAATCCGAGCCGTCGCTCGGTCTGGCGGTCGTCATCGCGGATGAGCAAGACGGCATCCGGCGGAGGCTTGAGACTGTACAAGAGCAGCAGAGCAAGGCGTCCGAGATGTTCGTCCGGGGCAATGGGGTTGCCATCGAATTTACCGTGCGCTCAAATGTTGCGCTGCCGCGCAATTCGGGAACGTGCTGAATCGTGAGAAATAGTTCCGATTCCAAAAATCCGCGCCATCGCCGAAAGTCGTCGAGTACTTCCGCAGTGATCCAATCGACCTCGGCGCAGAGAATGCGATCCGACAGAGTACAGGCGGTTTCCCAATCCGCTCGTGCCTCGCAGACGATGGCCAAAGATCGGGTCATGAGCCGACTGCCTCCCGCTGTCGCTCGCCGACCCACTTTTCGCCGACCATACTCCAAAATTCACCCGGCGCCATCGCCTCTTTCCATTTCTCGAAATCCGGGTGTTCGTCGAGGCGAGCGCAGGCAACGGAACCATCGCCCAGGCGCGTCGTCAGACGTATCTCTTTCGGTTCGAGTTGATCGAGCAGATACGGTGAATGCGTAGTGGCCACGATTTGCAAAGCGGGATCTTGCTCGAAGAGCTTACGGAGAAGTGTCACAAGATCTCGTTGCGCCCGTGGATGCAAGCCGTGATCCAGGTCATCGAGCAAGATCAGCTTAGGATGATTTGGCCCCATCATGGCAGACAATAAACCCAAAATCAGGAGTGTACCATCGCTAACCATGCGAGCGGGGATGTCGGGCATCCCTGAAGATCCAGAATAAGCTCCTCGCCCCAACCCTTCTGCTGATGGCGCGCTCGCGCGAACCGAATCCCTACTACATAGGGACAAACAATTCGCAATAATTCCAAGAGTTGATCGAACTCCGCTCGCCGATTTAGCAACAGGTATGCCAGCGCCGAAGGCAATCCTTGGCCATCAGAGCCAACGCGCGGCTCCGCCTCCTGACTGAAAGAGGGACTTGCCAAATGTTTCGTATCAAGCCGGAGGAATGAAGCAACGGCCAGGGGCGGCATGACGTTCTGCGGCTCCCATTGACCGTTGGGGGGCTTTGAAACGAAAGGATGGTATCTCCACCCAGAATCAAGAGGTATCCCCCCACGAAGATCCTGCGAAGAATCGGGAGGAGAGAGTACCATCTTGCAATTATACTCCGACGTTTCCAAAACAATTTCAATAGCGTCCTTCGCCCCACGAGTCCAAAGGGAGGACAAATCTTTAGGTAAGAACTCATTCGGTTGCGCTTTTTGGAGCCGCTGTTGAAGAAGTTGGTGCTTCGGGTTCGCGGTTTGGTCGCTTGATCGCGTCAAATAATACATCCCTTCGAGAACACTGGTTTTTCCCGAAGCATTCGGACCCACCAAAACCGTGAAGCGTTCCAGATCCAGTTTGACATGCCGCAACGCTTTGAAGTTGCGAAATTCAACCGTGCGAATCATGTTTGCCCTCTCGTCTTCCTCGTTGGGCGTGAAAAAACCAATCCCACGGCGGCGGTTGATCGCCGAGATCCCGGGCGCAACCGAACTGCTGCCAGGACAAATGCACCTTCGCCATGCGCACATGCCGAAAGCCGGCTCGCCGCAATCGATAGCGCACCTCAAACGGTTGCCAAAAATGTTGCTCCAATCCTTTATATCGAAAGGTGCCGAAGGCGAAGTCGTAGTATTCATGTTCGGCGTGATGGGCGGCGTTTTGCCGCGCCTTGTCCTCCGGCATGCCGATCCGCCGTGCGCGATCCAACAGAAGCATCGTGAGATAATGCACCGCGTCCATCGCCGGCACGATGCCGAGAAAATGTCCTCCCTCCGGCAGCATGGCGTGAATCGCGCGCAGGGCCGCATCCAGGGCAGCAGTATCCGGCAGCACCAGACTGTTGACGGCGACCGCCACGTCCGCTTGTCCGGCCAGTTCGCCCAGGTCGGTCAGGTCGCGCTTGTGGAACTCGACATTTTTTAGTTCCCGGCAGCGTTCGCGGGCGCGGGCTAGCATGCCCTCGGCGAAATCGACAGCGAGCACACGGCCGAAATGCTCGGCGAGGATCGGCAGCAACGGCCCGATGCCGCAGCCGAGATCGGCGACCGTCTTCGTCTTGTCCGCCAATTTCTCGATGGCCTGGCGCAGCGGATTACGCACCTCCGGCAGATAGGGGTCGATGAAGGCTTCCTCGTACCCCTCGGCGGCTCGACTCCAGTGTTGCGCTTGCTCCGACACGCTCGCTCACATCCACGAGAACGACAATCCGCGACCCCTCCTCATCGTACCGCGGCGGACAATTGCGGACGATGGGGAAAAGCACGTCTTGCCGCAAAAGAGCGTCGCCGTTACCATGCGTCCTTCATGGAACGCTCTCTACCGCCACGGAATGGCGATTCACTGCCCCCGTCCGGCGGCGATCATCGCATCTGGTGGTTGCCGCTGCTGGCGCTGCTGCTTTGGCAGGGCTGGATGACGCTGAGTCTCTTCGGCGGTGCGCGGTCGTGGAGGAGTTTGCTGGACGATCGGCCGATCCTATCCGGCCGGCATCCGCTGCACCTGTATCACGGTTATCTCGGTGCGCGCGCCTTGCACGAACAAGGCCGTCTATCCTGCTACGATCCGGCCTTCCACGCCGGTTATCCCAAGACGCCGGTTTTCGATAGCGGCAGCCGGCCTGCCGAGTTGGTACTCGCCTTGACGGGCGGGCGCTACTGTCCCGCCGCCTACAAAATCGGCGTCGCTCTGCTGTACCTCGCCGTTCCGTTGCTTGTGTTCGTGGCGGCGCGGAGCGTGGGACTGAGTCGCGCGGCGGCGTGTCTGGCGTGCCTGTTCGGCTTACTGGTCTGGTGGGGACAGCCTTGCCGTGAGGCGCTGGAAGCCGGCGACATCGATCTGCTGTTGGCCGCACTGCTTGTTCTGGTCCAGGCGGGACTGCTTATCCGCTATCACCGCGATCCCGGCCCGCTCAGCGGCTTGGGCGTGGCCGCCGCCGCGCTGCTCGGCTGGTTCGCTCATCCGCTGCTGATGGCACTCTTGTGCCCCTTGTTCCTCATCTATTATCTCAGCGTCGGCACACGGCATCGATTGGCCTGGCACCTGGCGCTGTGGAGCGGCTTACTGGGCGCTCTCGCCGCCAACGCTTTCTGGTTGATCGATTGGGTTGGTTATTGGTGGATTCGTGTGCCGCCGCACTTGGAGATGCCGTTGTTGGCCGAGCCGACCTTGGGCAAAGTATGGCAATCTTCTTTCTGGGGCGGCCCTGTCGATAAGGTGTTGGCCTGCGTCCTGGCGATGGCGGCGGCGGCCGGCGTGCTGCTGTACAATCAGACCGGCCAACGCGCCACGGCGCGGCTGCTCGGTCTAGCTTGGGCCGGCTTTCTCGCGCTGTCCGTTCTCGGTCTGACCTGGGAGACGTTGGGACGCTTTGGCGCCCATCGATTGCTTATCCCGGCGCTGCTGTTCGCCGCTCTGCCCGCGGCGCACGCTCTTGCTGTTGCCGGTGCCGCGGTCTGGCGCTGGCGCGTCCCTCGTTGGACGAGCCTCGCCGCGGCGGCGGCCGTCGCCGTTTTTCTGTGGCACGCACCTCCGCCCGCTCTGGCTTCTTGGGCAACGCGCCTGCTCGGCTCCTCTCCCTTGCAACTCGGACTGGACGCGGATCAGCAAGCCATCGTCGAGACGTTGCGCGAACACACCACAACGGAGGCGCGCATTCTCTGGGAGGACCGCACCCTCGCCTCGCTCTGTTCGCACTGGACGCCGCTGTTGCCCTTGTTGACGGAACGCGCCTACGTCGGCGGCTTGGATGCCGAGTCCGGCATCGAGCATACGACGAACGGCCTAATCGATGCCGTACTCATGGGCCGGCCGCTCCGCGATTGGAACGACGACGATCTCGCCGAATACTGCAAGCGTTACAACATCGGTTGGGTGGCCTGCTGGTCGCCGGCGGCATGCGCGCGTCTGCGCGATTGGCCGCGTGCCACCCTGACGGCGACATTGCCGCCCTGCGATCCCGGTGAGCCGCCCGGATGTTTGTTCGCGGTGCGCCGTTCGCGCTACTCCTTCGCTCTGGCCGGCTCGGCTCGCTGGCTTGGCGCCGACACGCAGCGCATCGTCTTGGCCGACGTGGTGCCGCAGCGCGGCGGCGCCGACAACCACGGCAAAAAACAGCTTCGCTTGAGCTTGCACTATCAGGCCGGCATGCGCGTCGCTCCCAGCCGCGTTTTGCTCGATTCCTACAGCATGGAACGCGCCGGCTCCCTGCCCGACGATCCCGCGCCGTTCGTTCGCCTGTGGATTGAGGAACCCGTGACGCGCGTCACCATCACCTGGGATAAACACTAAGGTATGCGTTTAGCCGCGACGGCGAACCGGCAGCGTTAGCTGCCGGGTTTGACCCACCCGGCAGCTAACGCTGCCGGTTCGCCAGGGCGCGGCTACACGGAGGAGGTTTTGCGATAAATGTGCCCCGCATCCACCTGCTCGAAGCCGATGCCGCGCAGCAGATTGAGGGCGGCGGTGTTGTCGGCGCGAACCTGCATCTCGACGATGCTGAAGAATTGATCCTGCAAATAACGTAGGATTTGGGCCAACAGAAACTTGCCCAATCCTTGACGGCGCATCTCGGCGGGCACGACCAGATCGGTAATACCGATGGCGTGCTGGTTCCAACGCTGGTTGTAGGTTTCCATCTCCCACATGAGCGCGCGGGCGGCGGTACGGCCGGTCAGCTTGTCCTGCAAACGATATTCGTGCAATTCGACCGGGCCGAGGATGCACTCCTGCCACCAGGTCGTTCCCCGGAAAGGACTAGCGTGGATCTCGTAACGCAGACGGTGGGCGGCGAAGCGGCCATCGGCGAGATCGAGCTGGCGCCGGAGGGAACGCTGAAAGACCAGGCAGGTGCTTTCGACGGCGTAACCGCGATGCTCCAAGAAAGGACCAGCCAACGGATCGCTGTCGAGAAAACCGGGAGAATAACTGCCGCCGTAGACGCCGAAGGTGTACGGATTGAGCGGATACATCGGGCCGGCGAACAATTCGCCGCTGCCGCGCTGGCGCAGATAGGTTTCGGCACGGCGGAACAGTTCGGAACCAACGCCCTGACCGCGATGCGACGGAGCGACGCCGAGCAGACAAACCACACCGCTGCGAGGATCGAGAGCGCTTTCCGTTTCGTCGGGACCGAAGCCGGTCCAGGCGAAGCCGATAATCTGCTGATCGGCACAAGCGATAAGAAGACTCTGTGGATCAAAATAAGGTTTGGAGAAGAGAAAATACTCGCTCCAGGTGCATCCTTCCATGCGCACGGCACCGCGGCCGGTGAAGGCTTGGTTCCAAACCTCGACCAGTCCCGGAGGATCGCCATTGCGGAAGGTTCGATACTGAATCACGCCGTCAACCTTTGCTTGCCAGTCCGCCTCTCAAACGCTGGGGGCATTATAACAGGGAGAAAGGCGAACCGGCAGCGTTAGCTGCCGGCTAGAGGGCGACCGTCAGGGTTTGTCGGCGTCGGCCTCGACGGTAAGCCGATCGAGGACGTTCTCGACGCCGGCCGTGGTGTGGGCCAACTCGACGGCGCGGCGGCGCTGGCTCAGATCGGCGACGCTGCCGGTCAACTCGACCGTGGCCGGCGCGGTGAGGCGCACCTGCACGTCGGCGCCGCTCATGTCCGTGTCCCGGCGCAGCCGCAGGGCGACGCGGCTGTCCAAACTCGCGTCGCCGACCGAGCCGCGCACCGCTCCCCAACCGTTGCGCAGCTTGTCGCGCATGCCCTCGGTCACACCGTCGAACTTGGCGGCCGTCTTGTGGCACACGCCGCCAGCCGGTCGGCGTCTTGACTGCAACCGCCGCTCGCTAGCGCCAATGCCACCACCATCCCTTGCCGGAAGCGTCCGACCCTCATGCCTACTCCTCGTTTCAGCCCCTTATTCCTCGCCCTGGAGGCGATGAGTATGGCGCGTTTCGCCGTTACGGGCAAGAGCAGAAGAGCGCTTGCGGCTTGACAGAAAGCCGTCCGCTCCGCATGCTGAGAACGATACGTACACGAGGAGGTGCCGCCATGAGCAAACCCGATCTCAAGGTTTACGCCGACGCCGACATTCCGGCCCACCTCCAGCAATTGCATCTGGACGGCTGGTATCTGGAAGACGGTTGGCTGCGGCGCAAGTACAACACGGATGGTTGGCCAACGACGTTGATGCTGGTCAACGCCATCGGCTATTTGTGCGAGGCGGCGTATCACCACGCCGATCTGAGCGTCACCTGGGGCAAACTGTGGGTGAAACTCAAAACACACTCGGCCGGCGGCATCACCGACAAGGATTTTGCCCTGGCCCAGAAGATCGAGGAAATCGTGCTATGGCGTCCGCCGCCGGGCGGGCCGCTGGAAGGAACGCCGCATCCGTTCGTCCACAGCAAGAAGTAGGTCAGGCTTTCCAGCCTGACCGACAGGCCGTCAGGCTGGAAAGCCTGACCGACAGGCCGTCAGGCTGGAAAGCCTGACCGACAGGCCGTCAGGCTGGAAAGCCTGACCGACAGGCCGTCAGGCTGGAAAGCCTGACCTACGCTAAGCCGCTTTCGGTTAGGGATCGCATGCTCGCATTGGGTTCGCTGACTTTATCCTCCCGCTATCTGCTGGCGCCGTTGGCCGGCTACACGAATCTGTCGTTCCGTCTGGCGCGTGCGCCCTGGGCGGTCTCGGCCTGGCGACGACCGATCTCGTCAACGCGCGCGCCCTCTTGCTGGCCAGTCGCAAGACGATGGAGTTGATCCAAACCTGCCCCGAAGATCGTCCGGTAGCCGTACAAATCTACGGCAACAATGCCGCCGAGATGTGCGACGCCGCGCAGTGGTTGGAAAATTACGGCGTTTCCGCCGTGGACATCAACATGGGCTGTCCGGTCCACAAAGTCGTTCGCGGCGGCGGCGGTTCGGCCATGATGTGCGACGCCGTCAACACGGTTGCATTGGTCCGCGCCATCGTCGAAAGCGTGCGCATTCCCGTGACGGTCAAGATGCGCTTAGGTTGGGACGACGACAATTTGAGCGCTCCGTTTTTCGCCCGCGAATTTGAGAAAGCCGGCGTCGCCGCCGTGACGATCCACGGCCGCACCCGCGCCCAGGGCTTCGGCGGCCGCGTCAATCTCGACGGCATCCGCGCCGTGGTCGAGGCGGTCGAGCGCATTCCGATTCTCGGCAACGGCGACGTGCGGACGCTGGCCGACGCCATGCACATGCGGCGCGTCACCGGCTGCGCCGGCGTCGCCATCGGCCGCGGCGCGCTGCTCAATCCGTGGATCTTCGCCCAGCTGGCCCGCTGGGAGGCGACCGGCGAACCGGGACCGTCGGCGACGTATCGCCAACGGCTGGAGTTCATGGATCGCCATTTTCATTTGCTGGTCGAGCATCGCGGCGAGCGCTTCGCTTGCCTGAGCTTCCGCAAGGTGGCGAACTGGTATTGCCGCGTCCTGCGTCCGGGCCGCGATATCCAACAACGGTTGGTGATGATTGACAGCGTAGATACGTTCGAGAGGATCGTCGCGGAGATCGAGGATATTTTGACGTGCCGAGTGGGTCAGGATTGGCCCGATGCCGAACTGCCGATCCGCGTGCCCAGCGGTCCCGTCGAACGCTGGTGATCTTAAAAGAGCTAACCACAGAGACACAGAGACACAGAGAAGAAATAGAACAAAAATGACTTTTAGATTAATCACCGAACCACAATCTTCTTAGAATAATTTTCTTTTCTTCTCTGTGTCTCTGTGTCTCTGTGGTTAATGGGTATTTATTTATGACCATACTTCCCGAAACCATCCTGCAATTCGGCGCCGGCCGCTTCCTCTGCGCCTTCGCCGACCTATTCATACATCAGGCCAACGAAGAAGGCCAGAACGTCGGCCGCATCGTCCTCGTGCAATCGACCGGCGACGAGCGGGCGGCGGCACTCAATCGCCAGCAGGGCCGCTATCACGTCGCCGTGCGCGGCTACGAAAATGGCGCCGTCGTTGATCGTCTCGAAACCTCCGCGAGCATCCGCCGTGCCCTCGTCGCCGCTTCGCAGTGGGACGAAGTCCGCGCCCTGGCGCGCTCGCCAGAGCTACGCATCATCCTGTCCAACACCACCGAATCCGGTTACAATCTCGACCCCGCTGACAAGCCCACCGACGCTCCGCCGCGTTCGTTTCCCGCCAAGCTGCTGGCCGTGTTGCGCGAACGCTTCGAGTCCAGCATGCCGGGACTGACCATCGTTCCCTGCGAACTGCGCGAACACAATGCCGAAACACTGCGCGGACTGCTGTTGCAATTGGCCCGCGAATGGAACCTGCCCGACGCCTTCACCGCATGGCTGGAAGGCGATTGCGTCTGGCTGAATACATTGGTCGATCGCATTGTCGTCGATCCGCCCGCCGATCATCCGCTGCGGGCCGAGGACGCCATGCTGGCCGTGTGCGAGCCGTATGCCTTGTGGGCCATCCAACTAAAAGCGACTCCGTTTATCCGTCATACCTCCGTGGTGTGGACGCCGGACGTGCAGCCGTACTTTCTCCGCAAGGTGCGCCTCCTCAACGGTGCGCACACGGCGCTGCTCATCAAGGCGTGGCCGCGCGGCTTGCGGACGGTGCGCGACGCGGTGAACGACGCCGAACTAGGTCCGTGGCTGGAGCGGCTGTTGTTCGAGGAGATCGTGCCGGTTCTGGAAGGCCGCGTTGAAGGCCCGGCGGCGTTCGCGTGGCAAGTGTTGGATCGCTTTCGCAATCCTTTTTTCGAGCATCAACTGGCGTCAATCGCCGCTCACCACGCCGCCAAGGTGCAGGTGCGCCTGACGCCGACGCGCGCGGAATTTCAGGCGAAATTCGGCCGCACGCCACCGTTGCTGCAAGAAGTGCTGAGCATGCCGCAACCCGATGTCCGGGCTTGAGAACGACACGGCGCGGCAGTATGCTGGCATTGCGCCGAACCGCGAGCGCATCTCATCCCCCAGTCGCGTCCCAAGAGGGAAGACATCATGAGCAGCGAAGTCTCTGTCGATCGCCAGCAGCAAAAAGTCACGGAATTTTTGCGCCTGTTGCCTTTGACCATGGAAATCGCCGGTCTGCCCAAATCGGAGCTAGGCCGGCACTTCAACGATGGCCAGATGGAATTGCGCGCAACTCGCTGAAAATGGCCTACAAGTTTGCGCGGCAGCTCGATTCTCGACGTGGCGAAGTAACATTCTATCCGAGCCGCGACCGTTAGGGAGCGGTTTGCTCTCCGCTCCCTAACGGTCGTGGTTCAGACGGCAGAGGATGCGTTATGGATTTGCTGGCTCAAGCCGCCGAGGGTTTCCGCGGCATCGAAGCGGACACCGATTTGAAGGAACAAGCGCGAAAATACTTGCGGCAGTGGTTGACCGATCCGGAGTTCGCATCCTATCGTCCGCAGTTGAGTTGGCTTATCGAATCGAAGCAGTGGCCGGGCTTGCTCGATCGCTTCTATCAGATCCTGCCCTTCGGCACCGGCGGCCGGCGCGGCGCCGTCGGCATCGGTCCTAATCGCATGAACGCCTGGACGCTGCGCGCTTCGGTTCAGGGACATTGCGAATATCTCAAGGAGAAATTCCCCGGCCTCGAGCCGCTCCGCGTCGTCCTCGCTTACGACGTGCGCCAGTTCGAGGATCAGCGCCGCCAGTACAATCCCAAGCTGCCCAACCCGGTGCTGCACTTGTCTTCGCGCGATCTCGCTCGGCACGCCGCCTGCGTCTACGTCGCCAACGGCATCCACGCCCATATCCTGCCGCCCGACAGCAAGCACTACCTGGCCACGCCGGAGCTATCCTTCACCATCCGCCATCTCAAGGCGCACGGCGGACTGAACATCTCGGCATCGCACAATCCGCCCGACGACAACGGCGGCAAATTCTACGACGAGCGCGGCGGCCAGCCGGTGCCGCCCGACGATCAGATCATGGCCGATCTCGTCGATCAGCGTCGGCGTCATTAAGTCGCTGCCGTGGAATGAAGCTCAGCGTTCCGGCCGGCTGCATTGGCTCGACGAGACGCCGCACCGCGCTTACATCGATCTGTGCCGTAAGACCAGCCTGGTGCCGCCGCCCAAGCACGAAGATTTCACTATCGTCTTCACGCCGCTGCACGGCGTCGGCGCTCTGACCGCCATGAAAACGCTCGTCGAACAAGGTTTCCGCATCTTGCCGGTCGCCGAGCAGATGACGCCGGATGGCCAATTCCCCAACGTCACCAAGTCGCCGAACCCGGAAGTGCCCGAATCGATGGATCGCGCCGCCGATCTCGCTCGCGCGGCACAAGGCCGATCTCGTTCTCGCCACCGATCCCGACGCCGACCGTCTCGGCGCCATGGCTCCCGACAAGGCCGGCGAGTGGCACATCCTCAACGGCAATCAGATGGCCGCACTGCTGACTCATTTCAAGCTGAGCAAGCTGACGCAGCAAGGCCGGCTGCCGTCGTCGCCCATCGTCGTTTGCACCGAAGTGACGACCGGCCAGGTCACGCGCATCGCTCGTCATTTCAAGGCCCAAATCATCGACGATTTGCTGGTCGGCTTCAAATACATTGCCGATGTCCTTTGGCATCTGGAGCGCGAGGGCGCCTACGAGGACGTGAGCGGCACGCCGGAAGATTTTGTCTTGGCCGTCGAGGAGAGTCACGGTGTTTTGGTGACGCCGCACATCCGCGACAAGGACGCGGCGGGAGCGGCGCTGTTGATGGCGGAGTTGGCGCTCGATCAAAAGCGGCGGCAACAGACGGTCGTGGATTATCTGGAGCGCCTGGCCCGCGAGTTCGGCTACTACCGCAATGAAGGCGTGTCGGTGTTCATGCGCGGCTTGGAAGGCAAACAGCAAATGGCGCGTATGCTGGATCGCCTGCGCGAAACGCCGCCGCGCACCATCGCCGGGCTGGATGTTACCAGCTTCGAGGATCTGCGCGACGAAGGCGGACGTTTCGGACCTCTCAAGGGTGCTACAGACGCCGCTTCGCGCAATGTGTTGGTTTTCCACTGCGGCGAACGGGCGCGCGTGGTGCTGCGGCCGAGCGGCACGGAGCCGAAAGCAAAGATGTATCTGCAAGCGTGTTCGCCGCCGCGCCCGGCAGGCATGTCCGACGATGGCTGGCGGCGCCATTGTCGAGAAGTGGATGAATTGATGCAGCAACTCGCCGTTGATTTCAAGCGGCAAGCACTGCGATTGATCGGACTCGAGCCGTCGGCGGCTGGGTGAAGATATGGCCCGATTAGCGACGTTTCGCAGAAGCGTCGAAACCGCCGATGCTTCTACGAAGCGTCGCTAACCGAAGTCAGCTTGCGCGCTCACCAATCCGTGCCGAGGATATCGCCGGCGCTCGGCGTCATCGCCGCCTTCCAGGTTTTGTGCGAAACACCATTGGCCACTATGCGCACGCTGCCGTCGAACATGCCGACCTGAACATAGCTGTTGAAGCTGCGCAGGGCGGAGACGCCGCTGACGCCGCCGCAACTGACATCGGGCCGCTCATCGTTGGGCGGCAGCTTGCCGTTGAAAGCGCCTTGCAAGAAACGGCCGTCCATCCAACTGGCGCAGCGATCACCGGCGATGTTCTTGTCGTCCTTGAAATACTTGGTGCCGGTGTCCGGCCCCGTGTTTTTGAGGTCTTCCTTTTTCAAGCGAACGTACTGGCGGCGTACATCGACGGCCTTGGTTTTGCCGTCGCCCTTGAGCGTCTCGCCGATGGCGATAGTCTGGCTGGTGCCGTCGGTGATCGAGGCGGGAAACTTCTCTTTCGAGTTGAGGTAAAATACCAGATCGTTGTAGAGATAGTTGGTCGCGGCCCATTCGGGTTTTACCGAAACGATGGGATCTTGCGGGCTGAGGAACGTCTTGATGGGGAGACCGCGCCAGCGGGCATTGGCCTTGTCGTCGATCGATTTCTTGAAATCGATCTGGTTGAAGAGGTTCTGTTGCTCAATGAACGGCAACAGCTTGGTAGCCGCCGAGAAATGCTTGTCATCGACGCCGGGCGGCAGCACGTTGAAGGTGGCGGCGTAGTTTTGCAGGGCGAGACCAATCTGTTTGAGATTGTTCATCGATTGGGCGCGGTTGGCGGCTTCGCGCACCTTCTGCACGGCCGGCAGCAGCAGACCGATCAGAATGGCCAAAATGGCAATGATAATCAGCAGTTGAAAGAGCGTGAAAGCGGATCGCACTTGTCTTCGCATGAGATTACCTCCTGTCCGAAGTTGAGATCGGACTCGTGAGAAACACATGGGTCACGCCTTGCGGGGTTTCAATCCGTCCAAATGCTCGAATTTGTCGCCGAGAACGGCCTTGCTGTCGCAGTGCAGCCAATCATCGAGCAACGTGGCGTAGACGCGGCGGAAGTCAACGGCATATTTGAGATCGCCGCTGTCTAGTTCTTTCAGGCTGGGATGTTCACCGACGAGTCCGCCCTTGAGAGCGGGACCGGCGACGAACAGGCACGAGGCCGCGCCGTGATCGGTGCCGTTGCTGCTGTTCTCCTGCACGCGCCGGCCGAACTCCGAAAAGGTCATCACCAGCACGCGCTTGTCGTGGCCGCCGTTCTTCAAGCGGGCGAACATATTGGCGATGCCGTCGGCCAATTGCGCCAGCAGTTTGCGATGACCCTCGGCCTGGTGCGCATGCGTGTCGAAGCCGTTGATCGCCACGTAGAAGATGCGCGTGCCGAAGCCGGTGATAATCAGGTTGGCGACGAGCTGCAATTGCATCGGCAGTGAGTTGGCTCCATAAGGGCCGTCGGGTCCGTAGAAGGTGTTCTGCCGCAGGTTTTGTTTGGACAGCAGTTCTTGCAGCCGTTCCACGCTGGTCATGGTCCGCAGCTGGCGCAGACGGACGAACTGCAGAATGTCGTCGGCCTTGTCGTCGGGTGCGGACAGTTCTTCGAGAAGTTTTCGCCGTGCTTTGTGCTGAGCGACGGTGCCGCCGCCGAGTTCGAGTTTGAAGTTTTGCCGGTCGTTGATGCTGACGGCGCCGCCGGGCGTGCCCTGGATGGCCGGCGGCTGTCGGCCGGCGCCGATGTGCAGGATGGGAATGAAACCGCTTTGGCTTTGCAGTTCGTTGACGCCGCGGCCGAGCCAGCCGGTCGTGATGTGTCGGCGCGGATCGGCCGTCTGCCAAATGTCCATCGACTCGAAGTGCGAACGGTCGGGATTGGGATAGCCAACGCCCTGCACGACGGCGAGTTGCCCCTGATCCCACATCGGCCGAAAACTGTACATGCCGGGGTTGAGGCCAAGATGATCGTTGAGGCGAACAACTTGGTCTTTCTTGTAGCCGAGGGTGGGGCGATATTTGTGATAAAGATCATCCGCATAGGGGATGACGGTATTGAGACCGTCGTTGCCGCCGGTCATTTCGATGACGACGAGAACGGTGTCTTTGCCTTTTTCGGCGGCGCGGGCGGTGTTGGCGAGGAACTCCGGCACCGCGGAGCCGAAGGCCAACAGCGAGGAACCTTGCAGGGTTCGGGTGAGAAACTGGCGACGAGTGAACATGAGGGGACTCCTAGGGGACAGCATCCTGCCAGCCCGCAGCGCAAGCAAGGGTACACATTCCCTTGCTTGCGCTGCGGGCTGGTCAAGCAAGATTGTATTCCGGCATGGTCAGCAGCGCATGAACGATTTCGCGGACGCGGCGATCCAGCGCCGGCCCTTTAGGATTGCCCGCCGCCATGAAAGCGATGAGTTTCGCCTCCGACGCCGGCTGCACGCCGCCGGACAGATATACGTCCAGCAGAAGGCGAACGATATCCTTGGCTTTCGTGACCTTCTCCTCGTGGATGAGGCGAGCGGGATCGAAGGCTTGGGGCGGAATCGGCTCCTCCGGCTTATCGGTCGGCTTGGGCGGTCCTCGGCGACTTGACTCGTGGTGCCGGCGCGATGGTGGCGAGATAGTCGTTATTCCGGAAAGGACTGCCGCCCCAGAGCGTTCCCATTGCCAGCGTCTGCGCGAAGTTGTCGTGCGCCAGCATGGTCGCTGTGTTCAGCCACGCCTTCGCCCCCCGCCAACCCTTGACGTTGGGCGGCGCGAACAGCAATTGTCCCATCGCATCGATGGGACGCACGAGATCCTGTTGCGTCAGCGGTTGATGCTTCTTGTCCTTGTCGCCGTAGTCGCGGTAAACCGGCGCACCGCGCCGAGAACGAACTCGATCGGACTCTTGATGCGTTGCCGGAACGCATACTCCGAGAAGAAGTGCCGCGACGACAACATTCTCCTAAGGAGAGCGGCAATGTCGTAATCGCTCTGGCGGAACGATTCGGCCAGTGGTTCGAGAAAGCGATCGCTCGGCTCGTGCGTCTCGCTGACATAGAAGCGATACAGTTTGCGAACGAGGAAACGGGCGCAGGCCGGTTGCTGGAGGATGATGCGCACCACGTCGTCGCCGTTCCAGTTGCCGGTTTGGCCGAGAACCGTCTTGATGCCGTCATCGTGCAGACGCGCGTTGAACTCGAAGCCGTAACCATCGCTGTCGGTATGCCAGCCGGTGAAGGCGCGGCGGCTTCGCGGATGTCCTTCTCGCTGTAATGGCCGACGCCGAGGCCGAACAACTCCATGACTTCGCGGGCATAGTTTTCGTTGGGCTTGCCCTTGATGTTGCTGTTGGAGTCGAGCCAGTGCAGCATGGCCGCGTCCTTGCTGATGGCCAACAGGAACGGGCCGAACTTGCCCAGGGCGTGTTCGCGCGAGCAGCTTGTTCTGCGCGAACATCTCGCGCGTGCTGTTGACTTTGGCGATACTGGTGGCGAAGTGATTGTGCCAGAAGAGCGTCAATTTTTCGCGCAGCGGATGACCGCTGTGCAGCATGCAGTACAGCCACCAGCCGCGCAGTTGCTCCGGCTTGTCCGCCGCGGCGGTGTACTGGCCGGCCGTCAACAAAGAAGGCAGCAAGTCGTCACTGTCCGGCTCGCCCGAAAAGAGCAAATCGAGCGTGGCCGTTAACCCGCGTTTCTCGGCCGTGCGCAATTCGTCGAGATTGGCGCCGAAGGCGGCTCGACGGTAGAGATGACCGGCCCATTTGCGATCCCAGCGGCGGCGCTCGTCGGGCTGCCAGGCTTGCCATTCATGGGCGGGGTCCAATTTGTCCAGAGGAGGAAGAGTCTGGGGAGCCATGATGATTCCTCGGTCGGAAAGGTCTGGGCGGTCGGGTCCATCCTCCGTCATCGCTCGGTTCGAGAAGAACAGATGCCGTCTTCAACATCACGGGATCGTATCTCGGATTATTCTCGTTTCGTCAACGAAATGCAAGGAAAAAGTTAACTACGGAGCAAGCCCACTCGCCCGAAGCGCCATCGAGGAAACCGAAGCTCCTCTCGCTGGCGCTTCGGGCTTGTGTTATCTCGCTATGGCCGCGATATAATATGTCTGAGGTCATCCATCATTAACAAGTTGCACCGGGTCATTGCCATGAACGAAACAATCGTTATTCCACCAGAGGCGCTCCTCTCTCCGCCCAGCAACAAATGGGAGCGCGAATATCGAGCATTTCAACGGCTTGTTCCGGAACTGCTGAAGACGCACCGCGGCAAATACGTTGCCATCCACGATGAACAGGTCGTCGATAGCGGCGATGATCCTATCGCTCTCATCAAACAAGTGCATGCACGCATCGGTTATGTACCGATCCACGTTGATCGCGTCATGGAGCAGCCGCCTCCTCCCCTTCGCATCCCGCATTATCGTCTCTACCGCCGTAAGGAACCGACATGATCCGCTATCGCTATGCTGCGGAAGTCCAACCGCCAGCTCCCTTCGTGAGTGTGACGGTTCGCTGCCCTACGACGGGACGACACATCGACCCATCGCCGGCGCAGGTGGATTCGGGAGCGGATTGCACCGTTTTGCCTCGTTTTGTGGTATCGGCCCTGGATTTAGTGCAGGTGGGCGAGTACGAGTGCCAGGGATTCGAAGGTGAGATTAAGCGTTTTCCTATATTTCTTGTAGCCGTATCCGTTCACGATCTACTGCCGGTTGAGGTGCGAGCGATTCTCGGCGAGCGCGAATCATATATCCTGCTCGGCCGCGACGTGCTGAACGCCCATCGCATCGTTCTCGATGGTCCTCGGTTGTCGCTGGAAATCGGCTGATCCACCCCTTTCGGCTTTGCGTTGGCGCGACACAAAGCCGCAAGCAGCAGTTCAACGAAGTTACACCCTCACTTCCCGGTCAGCTTGAACGAGTCGAAGAAGGTCCGAACTGCCTTCTCATCAGTTTTACCTGCGGGATAAGCCGCCATGAACTGATACATACGATTCTTGACTAAAACCATCCGCGTGGTGGTACTCAGGTTGCCGGGTTCCTCAACCTGAAATTCTCGACCAGGATTACCGTCCATCGTGAACTTCTTATCGTAAACGACCCTTCCCTGCGGAGACTTATCGAGCATTCCGTCACTGTAGAGTACTTCCTTCGTCACTTTTCCCGGAACATGGTCGCTATAGCCGATCGCATACGCTACCTTGTTTCCAGCTAATGCAATCAAGGTTCGGTGCCCCGTGATTGGTGCTCCAGAGGGCGATCGCTCATTCGTATCCTTCTCGATCCGTTTTCCGGCAGGCGCGGCGATGGTGTATCGGCCTTCCTGGGAATTGATTTCCTGCCAGCCAACCGGCAAGTTCGGTCTACCCGCGTCGGCTTTCGGTGTGACATTGGGCGGAGGAGCAACCGGCGCGGCCGGTTCCGCCTTCAACTCTGGCTGATTCAGCAGATCCTCCGGCGGAGGCACCTCCGGCGCGATCTTGTCGAGATCCTTGATCTTGTCGCCGCCGGCAATGGTACACAGCGCTTGAAACGTCTTGGGATCGATGTTCGCCGGAATGAAACGTACTTTGCCGTCGGCCATGATGGCGAAGGTTCCGCGTTTGCCCTGATGCTCGCTGCTGACGAACGGCTGCACGCACTCCAGATCCTCCGAGATGCCGCGCACCGTGCTGCCGCCGCCGGCGATCCACGGCGCTTTCGGCTCCGGCGGCACCTGGATCAACACAATCGTCTGATCCAAACCGTCCTTGATGTCGGCTTTTTTCGTCTCGCGGTCGTAGCCGAAGACGCCGCGCAGCTTGGCCGTGGCCGCATCGTCGGCACGATACTCGGCGGCGTCGAGACCGACGCCGGCCATGCCGACGAAGTGCGTCGCCGCCCATAGACCGGGACCATCGGCATGGATATTCGGATATTGCACATAGAAATAGAGCGGATTGTTCGACGGCATCGGCGCCACGAATTGCGGGATCACCGTCAGACCGGCCTTTTGATTAGTGAAGCCCTCGTACCAGCCTTTTTCGCCATCGAGTTTCAGGTTCTGAAACTCGCTGTTGGGGAGGTGGGGCAGAAGCTGCGTCATCCAGCTCAGCCGCTGATCCGGCCGCCAGCCGAGGACGTGATGGCCGTCGTCCGGCGCGGCACGGCGCCGCGCGGGAAATGGCCGGTCTTGTCGAGATACGCCTGGGTGGCCATCGCCAGTTCGTGGATGCGCGATCGTCGCTCCGACATGGCCGACACACTACGAACGTAAACACCGGCGTACTGAAGTTTCTCCCCCGCCTTGGTATAGTTGTCCGCTGTCATCTTCAAGTTGGCGCCGAGCGCGAGGACGTTGTCTTTCGTCCAGACGAGATAATCGCCCATCTTGCCCTTTTCTTCCTTCTTGTCGCCCTCCTCGGCGGGTTGCATTCCGGGAAGTCCGCCTCCCGGCGGCTGCATGCCGTTAAATCCGCCTCCTGGCGGTCGCATGCCGTTAATGCCGGCTCCCGGTGGTTGCATGCCGTTGAAACCGCCCGCTCCCCTCCCCGGCTGCATTCCCCCTGGCATTCCCGGCATGCCGCCCATCATTCCGGCCATGTTGTTGTTGGCGTTGTTGACGCCGGCGTTCTTGGCAACGAGATCCAGGCCCGTGGAAGCGAGGAAAACAGGAATGACTTCGTTGACCTTCTGTTCCCATTCCTGAGCGAGCTTGGCATCCGCGAACTCCGCCCCGGCGTTGACGCAGATTTTGGATTGGCTGAACTCCGTCACGGCGATGCCCACGGCTTTGAGCTTGCTCTGCACAAGGTCCAAGACCACTTTGAGGCCGACATCCGGAACCATCGACGTATCGACGCCTTGCTGAGCCATGTTCTTTTTGACATCCCCCACGGAGACGGCGGAGGTACTCACGGCAAGGCTCAACAGCACATTTTGGTTCTCTTTCTTGTCCGCCTTCTCGACCTGATCCAGAACGGCCTTGAGGTGGGGATCAATGGTCATGTAGGACGTACTGACAGGAGCGGCGTCGGAGTCATCGCCGCCGCCGCCCTGCCCCATTCCGGGAGGCATCATGCCGCCCGGCCTCATGCCGGAAGGGCCGCCCGGCCCGCCGGGACGACCCGGCTGCATTCCAGGGGGAGGTCCACTGGGTCTGCCGCCGCCAGGATGCCCGGCATATTCGGCATATTCGGCATACCCGGCATACCGCCGCCAGGACCGCCCTTCATACCCATCATGCCGCCCGGAGGACCGCTCTTCGATTTCGCGCCGTCGTCAGCCGGCTCCTCGGCGGCTTGCTTGCTGAGCTGCTTAGGCTGGCCTTTCGCTTGCAGAAATTGATTCATCGGCCCCATATCGGCGCAAACCACCGTAAAGGGATCGATGAAGTGCAGAGCCACTTTGTCGTGATATTCGCCGCCCTTGAGCAAGAACGTACTCAGTGTGTCGAGCGGTTTCTGGAGCAGATAATACTTCAGGCCGCCGATCGGCGCTTCGGGTTTGAGCTTGAGTCCGCCGACGATTTGTTTTTCGTTCAGCGGCATGGACGTTCGCATCACCGAAAAGATGGTCTTTTTCTCGACGTTATAGGCCAGGACGACGCGGCGGAGGTCGGCGGAGGAAATGCCCCAGATGCGCTGGAAGGCGCTCTCCTGAAAGGCGCCGGGCGTCCTCAAGAACGCTTCATTGACCTTGCCATTACCGAGCAGGTGTGCCAGCGGCAGATTGACGACGACTTGGGTATCATTGGGCAGCAGGTTGGTCACGTCCTCCTGCCGCGGCTTCAATTCATCCTTCTGCTTCTCTTTGGCAGCTTCGGGCGGCTTAACGTCGTCCCCCCCGGCTTGTGGCGCGGCGCCCGCCGATGGTCTGCCGGACGATTTTTTCTCTTCTTTGTCGTCGGAGAACAGGAAAACGGCTCCGACGGCCAGGGCGATGACGGCGACGGCGGCCAAGCCGATGCCGAGAATCAGCATGCCGGAGCCGCCGCTCTTTTTCTTTTTCGGCTTGTCTTCTTCCTGATCTTCGTCATCGTCGGCGCGGCGCTGAATTGTGGCTTTGGCGGCTTTGCCGTTGGCCGGCTTTTTATTGGTTACGCCGGCCGCCGCTTTGCCTTTCTTGGCCGGCGCCTCTTCCTCGGCCTCTTCGACCTCATCGACCTCATCGGCGGGTTCCTCGACGACGAAGCGATACTTGCACTTGGGACAATCAATTTTGCGACCGATGAGCTTCGGATCGCGGATCGGCACCATCGCCTCACAGCTTGGACACTGCTGTTTGAAACTACTCTGTGTAGCCATGAAGAACTCTCCGATAAGCGCCGACGAAGGCCCGGTGCGCGGGGTCAAGAAGTAACCAGACGAGGCTCCCTCTTATCATAAGCAGCGGATGGGGGGGCTTGCAAAGTGCAATATCGAGACTTTGCGCAAAATTCCTAACTCTTGCCCCCCTTCTTTCATTGGCGCAGACGGTCGGCGGACAGGGCCGCTTGCGGCGGAGGAGGGGTAGAGAGATATAATAAGGTGGGATTGTCGTGCCGCTTGTTTGTTTAGCCGCGACCCGAAGGGGAGCGCGGGACTTCGCGCTCCCCTTCGGGTCGCGGCTAAACAAATGGCCATCTTGTAGGAGAAGCCGGCGTGTCTCGTACGCTATCGCGTCCGCAAGCGTTGTTGCTGGGACTCCTCGTTCTCCTGGGCGTGGGGTTGGGGTGGCCGGACTGTTCGCGGTCGGCAGCCGAGGCTGGTTCGGCAAAGATCCGCTTCATGTGCGCGTTGGCTTCCGCGAGATCCGCGGCGTCGAGGTCGGCACGCGCGTCCGCATCCAGGGCATCGATGCCGGTGAAGTGATCGAGATCTTGCCGCCGGATACGGCGGATGGTCCCGTCGTGCTGCGGCTGGCGCTCAAAAACGAATATCGCCGCCTCGTGCGCTCCACCTCCACGGTGCAAATCGTCAGCGAAGGCATGCTGGGCGGCAAGGTGTTGGAGATTCATCGCGGCCCAGCGAAGGCCGGCCAGGACGAGGACGCCGTCGCCGAAAACGCGCTGCTCGAATCGGAAGCCAGCACGGAATTGGCCGACGTACTCGGTCAGGTGAAGCAAACGCTGCAAGGCATCCAGGGCGGTGAAGGCACGCTCGGCAAGCTGGCCCGCGATCCGCAAGCCTACGACGCCCTGCTCGCTCTGCTCCAGCAAAGCCGCGATACGATGGTTTCCATCGGTCAGGGCGCCGACGCCGTCAAGCATATGCCGCTGGTGCGCGATTACGTCGAGGATGCGACAAGTTTGCTGGTTCGGCCCAACTGCGAGCGCAATCGCCGTTATTTCGCCGAGTCGGAACTGTTCGAGCCGGGCCGGGCCGTGCTGACGACGCAGGGCCGGCAGCGCCTCGATGATCTCGCTTCCTGGCTGGAGGGCATGAAACACAAGGGTTCAGAGGTCGTGGTGGTCGCTTACGCCGATCCGCTGGCGTCGTCGCCGCCGCTGGCTCAGACGCTGACGCGACAACAGAGCGAAGCGGTCTGCGATTATCTGAAAAGACAGCATTCCATTCAGAAAATGGGCTGGTTCTCGTCGCGCAAGGTGACGCCGTTGGGGCAGGGCGTCCATCGACCGCCGGCGCCGGAGCGCGATCCCCTGCCCGCCGCTCGTGTCGAGGTGTTGGTGTTCGTGCCCCAGGGGTAATTCAATGTTTAGCCGCGACCCGAAGGGAAGCGCGGCTGGCTTGTACCCGGCAGCTAACGCTGCCGGTTCGCCTGTTCTCGGCGAACCGGCAGCGTTAGCTGCCGGGTGGTGTTTGCTCCAATGGCGAACCAAGTCCATACGACCCTGCTGTATCACTTCTGTCGCCTGCGTTTGCCGGCGGTGACGCTGCCCTTGCCGGTGTTCGAGCGTCACTTGCGGCGCGCTTTCGAGTTGAGTCGCGCCAAGCACGCCAACAAGGGCGCCATGATCGCCTGGGAGACATTTCTGGACAACCTGCATGCGCTGGATTGGTTTTTAGCCTGCGCGTGCTTGGAGGGACAGCCGCGCGCCTGGGAGGCGCTGTTCGCGGCGCGGGCCAACCGCACCGATTGTCTGCTCGTCGATGCACTGCGTTTGCGGGCCGTGCGCCTGTTTCCGCGCGATGTCGAACGACAGGAAGAAGCCGTCGCCGAGTTTTGGGGCTATCTTCTGGCCGGCGAACGCGAGGGTTCCTTGCCGATCCTGGCGCGTTATGATGGACAAAGACCGCTGGTGCCCTGGCTCATCCGCGTGTTTCAGAACAAACACCTCTCCGAATTGCGCCATCGCCGCGGTCTGCAAGCGCTGCCGGAAGACGATCTCAGCGAAGGTGATTTGCCCTTCGCCGATCATGGTTTCGAGCGCTGGCACGAGGAGTTTCGCCAGGCGGCGCACGAATGGCTCGATGGTCTGTCGGAACAGGAAGTGTTGATCCTGGGTCTACGTTTGCGTTATCGTCTCAGTCAGCGCGAGGTGGCGAACCTGCTGGGCATTCACGAAGGCAACGTATCGCGGCAGACCGGACGGTTGCGCGATCGCTGCCTAGAGCAGATCGGCGAGCAGTTGCGCCGCCTCGGCTGGACGGGCGACGATCTGAGTGCGTTCGTCTTCAAGGAGATGGACAGTCTTCTTTTGGATGAGCCGCGTTTGTCGGCGGATCGTTTGGCCGCCTTGTTGGCGGCGCGGGGCAAAACGCTCCCAAAATGGCTTCCACCCGGCAGCTAACGCAGCCGGTTCGCCATGCCCGGCGAACCGGCTGCGTTAGCTGCCGGGTAGGGTAAGTCGCGCTCCCCTGCGGGTCGCGGCTAAACGGGCAGGAGACTCAACACGCATGAAATGGTCAGCACGGCCCAACAGCGACGACGACGACGCGCTGCCGGGAATTGTCGGCGACTCTCCCGCCATGCGCGAGGTCTATCGTCTGGTGCGGTTGGTGGCGCCGACGCCGGCCAGCGTGCTGCTGGTCGGCGAGACCGGCACCGGCAAGGAAGTCCTCGCTCGCGCCATCCATCGTCTCAGCCCCCGCGCCGAGGGGCCTTACGTCCGCGTCAACTGCTGCGCCCTGGCCGAGAGCCTGCTGGAAAGCGAACTGTTCGGCCACGTCAAGGGCGCGTTCACCGGCGCCATCGACAACAAGACCGGCCGTTTCGAGGCGGCGCACGGCGGCACCATTTTTCTCGACGAAATCGCCAGCATGAGTCCGAAACTGCAAGTCAAGCTGTTGCGCGTCTTGCAGGAAAAGGAGTTCGAGCGCGTCGGCGAGAGCCGCACCATCCACGTCGATACGCGCGTCATCGCCGCCACCAATCAATATCTGGAAGACGAGATCGCCGCCGGCCGTTTCCGCGACGACCTGTACTATCGTCTCAACGTGGTGGCCCTGGAACTGCCGCCGCTGCGCGAACGCCGTGAGGACATCTCGGCGCTGGCGCGTTTCTTCCTCGAACGCCACAGTGAAGAACATCGCCGCGATCCGCCGGAACTGACGCCGGAGGTCGTCAAGATCCTGCTCGATCACGATTGGCCGGGCAACGTCCGCGAGTTGGAGAATTACATGGAGCGCGCCGTGGTGCTGTCGGGCGGCGGCCCGCTGACACCGGATCTGCTGACGCCGCCAGGCCAAGGAGCGCGGCGCTGGCGCGTCCTTCGCAGCCGTAACGGCGCCGATCTGCCGAGCCAGATCCAACAGCTGGTCCGCACCGGCATCCAGACTTTGCCCGATGGCACACTCAACGAGCGCATCGTCGGCGCCGTCGAACGCGAACTGATCGAGCAAGTGATGATAACGTGCGGCCGCGTGCAGGTGACGGCGGCCAAGCGTCTGGGCATCAACCGCAATACGCTGCACAAGAAAATCAGCGACTACGAGCGCATGTCCGGCGGCGCGTCGGTCAGCAATCAACCGCCCGCGGCGGAGAGCGAGGGATGAGACATTTTTTCCGCCCCTCGATCCTGATTGCCTTGTCGGCGGCGGTCGTCGTGGGAGCGGTCGTCGTCGTATTCCAGGGTCCGCCGGCGCAGGGCCGGCCGATGCCGTTGTCGGTCCTCGCCAGCCAGCGCGAGATTGTCTGGCTGTATCCGGCCACCAACGCCGCATCGTGGCAGCGCTTCGTGGCGGCAGTGCGGCGGACGGCCAAGCGCTGGCAGCACCCTCGCTTCGCCGTGCAAGCCGATGACCAATCCGCCTTCCCACGACAGACGACGGCCGTGCCCGAAGTTTCCTTGTCGTGGACGGGAACCGGATCGCGCTTCGTCTTTCGCTGGTACAAGCTGACCGGCGATTGGAAGTCGCGCGATTGGATCGAGGCATTGCTTCAGCGTCAACCGCCGCCGTTGGCCATCATCGGCGGCAGTTCCAGCGACAGCGCCCGCGAACTGGCGACGCATTTGCACCACTTGGCCGCGGCTCTGCCCGCTCAGGACCGCCCTCTGCTCTTCTTGACCACTGCCACGGCCGACCGCGTTGTTCCCTTCGCCGAGGACAAAACAGACAAGCAGAGCGAAGTCCCATTGACGCGGCTGTATCCGGGACGCATCTTCCGCTTTTGTTTCACCAATAAGCAGATGGCCACGGCCGTCAGCGATTTCATTTGGACGCGCGACGATCTCCGCCCCGATAAAGATCCCGTCCACATGGCCATGTGGAACGACGATTCGTATTCGCGCGATCTCATCGACGGTTTCCGCGGAGCGCTGCGGCAGGTGATGGCGCGGGAC
Organism: uncultured Planctomycetota bacterium; assembly: GCA_963835245.1. GTDB lineage: Bacteria > Planctomycetota > Planctomycetia > Gemmatales > Gemmataceae > JAJPHU01. The sequence continues at coordinate 490,788 of CAWIEZ010000003.1, read as the reverse complement.
ACGGCCAACATGTGGGCCTGGACGGCGAGTCAGACGATGTTCGGCGCTGGGCCGCCTTGCTGGCGCGGAGGTATTTTTCCGCTCCAGCGTCTGCCGCTTTCCCCTTATTCTGACAGTGCCAGCAGTTTTAACCTGGACATCCCACCATCGGCGCACATCATCGATTCCAGCGTCGGCTCGTTCGACACGCCCAATCCTTACGAAGCCAAGGGCGCCGGTGAAATGTTGGAAACCTTGTTGTTTCAGTCGCAGAGCCGGCCGCTGTTGATTGTGGCCGGCCAGGCGCAACCCTCGCGCCGTTTCCTGCGCGGCTTGATCCGCGGCGTGCCCTCGCTGTCCAAGCGCGTCGAAATCGTCGTCGCTACCGGCGACGCCATCTCCTTCAACACCGTGTACCGCGATCGTCAAGTCGCGTGGAACATCCAGGATTTGCCGTTCCCGATGGTGTTCTTCTGCCATCGCAATCCCATTGACGCCGATGCCGGTTTTCGTGCCGCTTTAGCGGAGGGAGAGCGGAAGGAAGAAGACGACCGCGACAGCACCGCCGAGACGGGGACGGAAGATGTGTTGTTGTTCGGCGACATCGTGGAAGCATTGTTGCAGACGGGCATCGCGGCCGATGGAACGCCCTGTGCGAATGCCGCGGAGTTAGCCGAGCGCCTGACCGATTTACGCTCTGCAGACGACCGCATTGTCCTGGACGGGGAGGGCGTGCCGTTGTTCGACCGCGCGGGGCAACGGCAAAACGGCACCGGCGAACACGTCGTTTGTTTGCAGCCGATCTGGGATGAGGATTTTAAGGATCGTTTATTGCCGCGTGCGACTATTGAGGTATGGGCGTGGCAGCGACGCGATTGGCAGCGCGGCGAGCGCGGCCAACATTGGCAGCGCCGCGGCGAACCGTTGACCGTATGGTATAACGACGCGCGGCGGGAAGGAGGCGGCGCGCATGGCGGACACTGATCCGAATGTGGGTCTTGCCGGCGGACGCAGACGCTTCTGGAGGTACGCCCGCATCTTGGCCACGCCGCTATTGCTCTGGGGACTCGTTCTCGTCGCCCTGAGCGAGCCGCTGAAAACGTGGCTGCACGGCGAAGAGATTTACGACCAAGCCGCCCTGCGCGAATGGCTCGACGAAGTTCGCGGCTATCGCGGCACCCTGCGCGAGATGGTCGAAGATTACCTGACCCGCGCCCACGAATACGCCAAGCTGCGCCGCGCTCGTCCTCCCCATCCCGGCCAGGCCGAGGATGTCGATGTTCGCCGCTTGAGGGAGATTCTCAGCGTCCGCCGCGATGAAATTCACGAACAGCTGCAAACGCTCGGCGTGCCGCCCACGAAACGCTATGCCGGCCAACTGCCGTTGTTCCCCATCATCTATCGGCTGCAAGTGCGTTTTCATGTGGAGGGTTCGCCGCTGGCCGAGTTGTCCGAAATTCAGGCCGGCGACAGCGGTTTTCGACTCGATGCGCCGATCGCCTGGGATTCCGGTTTGCCGTCCGATGCCAGCCAGTACGAGGTGTTGGAGCATCGCTTGCACGCTTATGCTACCATTTATATCCGTTATCAACTGCACGCTTACAACAAACGCAATCGCATCGAGCAGGCTCACCAGCAGCGCTTTCGCCAGCTCAGTGCCCTGGCCGTGGCCGGCACCGTCCTCAGTCTGACGTGGATGGTGATGGTGCAGCGCCGCGAAAGGGAACGCGAACGACAACGCCTGCTGGCCCACCAGAAAGAGAATCAGACGGAGCGCCTGTTGCTGCAAGCGGAGCGGCGGCACGCCGAGACGGAACGGCAACTGCTCGAACAGCGCTTGGCGACGCAGGCGGCCGAGCGGCAGGCGCTGGAATTGAAAACACAGATTTGGGCCAGTATCGGCATCATGGCCGGCTCCTACGCTCACAACATCAAGAACCTGCTCGTCCGTCCCAACGATCTGCTGCGCCGCTGCCTGGACAGCGAAGGCTTGTCGCCGGATGGAGCGATGATGCTCGACGAAGTGCAGCAAACGCTCGGCACCGTGACCGAGCGTTTGCAGCAGATTTTGCACACGGTTCGCCGCGATCCCAGCCACGCCGAGACGACCGTTCTCGATCTGAATGCCGTGGTCGGCGAATTGGAGCAGACCTGGAAAGAACTGGCCCGTGAAAAATGGAAGTTGGAGTTGGTGCTGGAATTAAACGCCCATCGGTCCGGCGAGCAGGGCGAGGAAGAACCGCTGTGGATTGCCGGCGATGTCTCGCACTTGCAGCAGGCCATCGAGAATCTGCTGTTCAACGCCCGCGATGCCACTTTCGAGATGCGCAATCATCTCCGCGACGACGCTCGGCAAGCGGCGAACCTCGACGATCCACGGTCGCCGTCAAGCGCTCATCGCCGCCGCCGCCTGGCGCGGCCGCGTCGTGCTGCGCACCTTCCGCCGTGAGCGCGAGGTCGTCCTGGAAGTGTGCGACAACGGCGCCGGCATGACCGAGGACGTGCGCCGCCGTTGCACCGAGACGCACTTCTCGACCAAGCGCGACAACGCCATTTACGAAGGTCACAGCACCGGCATGGGACTGGGCCTCTCGTTCGTCGTCGCCATCTTGGAACACCATCGCGCCCGGCTGGAAATCGATTCCGCGCCGCTGCGCGGCACGACGTTCCGCATCCGCTTCCCATCGCCACGACCAGCGCGGCCAGTCGTCGCCGGAGCAGAGCGAAACCGCATCCGAGGGATCATCGGCATGAAGTATCTGTGCGTGTTTTGCGGTTCGAGCAAGGGTGGGCCGGCAATCTATGCGGAGACGGCGCGGCGTTTCGGCACGGCACTGGCCGAACGCGGATGGGGACTGGTTTACGGCGGCGGACACATCGGCTTGATGGGCATTGTCGCCGATGCCGTGCTGCAAGCGGGTGGTCCCGTCATCGGCGTCATTCCGCATTCGATGGTCGAGCGCGAATTGGCCCACGAGCGGTTGACCGAGCTACACATCGTCGAGACGATGCACCAGCGCAAAGCGTTGATGGCCGAGCGCGCCGCCGCTTTCGCCGCTCTGCCCGGCGGCGTCGGCACCGCCGATGAGTTTTTCGAGATTGTCACCTGGCGTCAGTTGCGTCTGCACGCCAAGCCGATTGGTTTGCTCAACGTCACCGGCTTCTTCGATCCGCTATTGGCTTGGATTGATCGCACCGTCGCTGATGGGTTTTTGCGTTCGGAGCAGCGCGGCCTGATTCACGTCGCCGAGGAGCCGGAACAGCTTCTCGATATGCTGTGCCCTCGCTGAGGGAGGTGATTATTCATCTCCTTGCTTTCTCCGCGTCCGTTTCGATCTGGCCCGCAGCAACTCCAATTCACGCGCCAAAGCATCGGCGCGTTGTTTTTCTTGATCGGCACGTTGTTTTTCTTGCTCAGCGCGTCGGTCGGCTTCTTCGGCGCGGTGCAGTAAGTCGGCCGGCAGAGGAAGCAACTCGCCTTGATACCAGAAGCGGCACCATTCACCCAGCAGCCCCATCTCCAACTCCAATCGGGGGAGTGCGAGGCGGCCGTGTTCGTTCGGTTTGACCGATACGTATTTACGTTTCGTGTGCCGGAAGAGCGTCAATTCCTGATCCTCGGGGTGGAAAATCAAATAATAAGGCACCTTCAATTCTTGCTCGTATTTGTAAAAGCTGACGTCGTAGTCCTTGCGCGCGGTGTTCTTGGAGACATATTCCAACACCCAAAATGGCCTGGCCGGCTGCATGGGCAAGTCGAAACTGCCCTCCACTTTGATGGGCGTGTCGTGGAGGACAACCATGTTGTCGGGCACTACTTGATGCGGTCGAGGTTCGCGCCCATGAGGATACTGCACGAGCAGTTCGCTGAAAACCTGCACTTCGGGCCGGCGTGCTTGGACCAGATCCAGGCTCTCCACCGTTATTTTTCGCTGGGTCGATTGCCCGATCGCTTCCATGAAGTGCTCCGGTCGCAAACGGCGCATGTACTCCTGAGCGTATCGGTCATAATCCAGGGATAACAAAATGCGCGGTTTAGTCGTCGCCATGTTCTGTTCCTCTTCGGCCAGGACTTATCGGCACGCAGTATATCCCGACGGAGCCGCGGACGGAACGTCGAGTTAACGCCCGCGGGCCGCCGAGTACTCGGCGGCCCGCTGGTTTGATGTTTTTCCGTGTGTCGCCGCGCATCCTATGGCAGCTGGATATCATAAGTCTGCTTTCCCTCCCGCACCAAGAACATCAGGCCCGATTTATCGGGGTCGCCAAACACAGGGGGAACAACGACATCTTTCGTGCCTTTGATGTGTACCTTGTAATTACCCGGCTTGATTTCGTCCACCTTATAACTGCCATCCGCCGCGATTTTTACTTCCGCTTTGCCCTCCGCGTTGCTGAAGGTGATTGTTCCGCCTGGCAGTGGTTTTCCCTTGAGGGTGATGCGGCCCTCGATGCTCGCCGTGCCAAGCAGCTTTTTTATCGGCTCGACGATCTCTTTGCGAAAGCGGCCGACCGCATCGAGAATTATCTTCACGTCTTCCGGTGCAACCTTGTTCTTCTCCAGCGCCTTCTTGAGATCGGCGGCGGCGGCATTGAACTGCGCCTCGCTTATGCCCATGCCTTTGTGGATCTTCTTCATATCCGGTCCCGTATACTTGAGCGGCCCGCCCGTGGCTTGGCTGATCTGCTCGACGAACTGGCGCTTCATGGCCACGATTTGCTCTTCATCGAGTTTGACCTTGTTGTGCCGGAAGAAATCGACCTTGGGATCGGCGACGGCGAGGTTGATGAAGTCATCGATGATGCGCGTGACGCCCGCTTCACCGCCGAGACGATCCCACAGCGTCTTGTTCGCATCGGCGGCGTCGCTCGGCGTGGCCGACTTGGCAGGTCTGGTTTCCGCGCGGATCTGATCGAGAACCACGCGCAGGACGAAAGCACGGCGATACAATTCCGGCGTCTGTCGCGCGTTGGCGATGCCCGTTTCGATGACATCCTTCAGCGCGGGTGATCGCCGAGCCGCGATTGCAGGCCCTTCAAAGCATCCCCATCGACCGCCTTCGCCCAGGACCGGATCGGCCGATCGCCCACCTGCGAACGCACACTCATCAGCGCGCCTTCATACAGCCGATAGCAGCCGTTCCAATCGCCCTGATTGTACAGGTTGGCGCCGTGATCGATGACCTCGCGCAGACGAGCGGAAATCGCCTCGTCGAGGCTAGGACGGTCCAGCGGTTTGTCGGCCGGCTTCTTGTCCTCGCTCCGCGCCGCGCCGGCCAGCGCCGCCGTCGCCAGGCACGCCGATAGTACCATCATCCACCCTGTCATCCGTCGCATGGCAATCTCTCCTGTCTTCGTTTAGCCGCGAGCCGTAGGCGAGCGCGACCGCGCTCGCCTACGGCTCGCGGCTAAACGGGAATTTGTTAGCGGACAACTCCTTCTTAGTCGAGCGGGGCGGGGGAGGAAAGAATTTTCTTCCTGGACTTGCGTGATTTTGGCGGCTTGGGAATAATGCTGGCTCGGAGAGAAACTCGACCGTCCAAACCCAAGGAGGGGGATTGTGGCCGACAAATCGAATCAATTGATCCTCACGGCCCTGAGCCGAGCCGCCGCTGCCGACGCCGTACCCTTACACGGCAGCAAGACTGTAGCCGGCCTCTTTCCCACCAACGCCGCCGGCAAACAGGCCGCGCAACGCTGCCAAGAAGACGGCTATCTTCGCCTCGTGGCCGAGGAAGACTCCATCCTTCGCAACGGCGATGCCGCCGGCACGGTCGCCGTCGCCAAGAAAAAGACCGCCAACGCGCCGCTCTGCACCATCACCGAAAAAGGCTTGGCGTATCTGCTCGGCCAGGTCAGTCCGCGTCAGGTGCTAGAGGATTTCGTCCGCGCTCTCGAAGCGCGGCAGAACCATGCCGACGATCTGATGAACCTCGCTCAGCAGATGCGGCAGAACATCGAAGCCCTGAAAACCAACGTCGATAAGATCCTCCAACACACTTATAAGGCCGAAGGTTCCGCGGAACACGGCGGATCGCCGGGCAACCTCAAAGCGCTGTTCGCCGGTTTCCTCAACGATGCCGGCTCGTCGCGCTCTACGCCATCCGCTCCGGCCACCGATGCGGCGCTGCACGAAGCGATGCTGGCGGAGTTGACGCGCTGGCAGCACGCCAACACCTCGGAGGATTGTCCGCTGCCGCACCTGTATCGCCAGCTGTCGGCGCGGAGCATCGGCCATTTTCACGATGCCCTGCGCCGGCTGCACGACCTCGGCAAAATTTATCTGCACCCCTGGACCGGCCCGCTCTATGAAATTCCCGAACCGCCCTACGCTCTGCTGATCGGCCACGAAATCGCCTATTACGCCAGTATTCGCAAGTAGTCCGCCGTTTAGCCGCGAGCCGTAGGCGAGCGCGGTCGCGCTCGCCTACGGCTCGCGGCTAAACGGTCCCGGAGGTTTGCCATGTCCACCGCCGCCGCCGTTCGTACCCTGCCGGAGCGCGCTCTGGAATTGCTGCGCCGCACCGGCAATCCCTTCCGCAATTACTTCGCACGCAATCCCGATGACGAAGTGTGCGAACTCTACCATGTGCCGGAACTGTTCGCCCGCGAGCGCGAGCAACTGCTGAGCGTCGTCGATCTGTACCGCTACGCGCCGGCGACGCACTCGGAAGTCGTGCCGGTGCTGGGCAGCAAGGGCTCCGGCAAGACGCACTTGCTGCACTCGATCAAGCACGGCCCGGAAGGCGCCTGGCAATTGCTCGTCACGCCCGGCACCTATCAGCGCGACACCGATTTCCTGGAATATCTGCTGTTCCAGCTCATCGACACGCTGCTCGGCGGCGGCAAGCAGAAGAACGCTCGGCCGCTGGAGTACATCGGCGAGCAGCTCGTCCGCAACCTGCTGCGCGACGCCCTGACGAAACTGTCGGCGGCGGAGCGGCTCGATCTGTTTCCCGCGCCGGGCCTGGGCCGCTGGACGCGGCGTCTGGGACTGGGCGGCTCGCAGGCGCAGGAACGCACGCAATGGCTGATCGACAGTCTGTCGCGGCCCTGCACGCTGCCGTTCCAGCCCGGCGGCATCCTCCGCGCCTGCGGCGAAGCCGGCATCGAGACGATGAAGGCTTTCGAGTTGGTCGGCGCCCACATCAGCCGCACCGAGAAGCACGACACCGCCGGCCTGATGCGCCGCCACATTCTCGACGGACTTGCCCGCGCCGTGCTGCTGCACGATGAATCCGAACTGGCCAGCTTCCTCACCTACGGTTTCGCCGAACTGGATTTCCACGTTCGGCCGACGCGCCAGGATCTCGTGCTGTCGCTGTTCAAATCGATCATGCAGGTGTTGCAGGAGCTGAGCATCCCGGTCGTGGTCGCCTTCGATCAGCTCGAAGATCTGTTGCTGGCGCGCCGCACCGACGACGGCCATCGCACCGCCGAGAGCTTCTTCGCCGGCATCGTGCAATCGATGCACCAGCTCGACGGCATCAGTTTCCTCATCTTCGCCGAGCGCGGCCTGTGGAACCGCTTCGTGCCGTCGCTGGACGGCTACATTCAGGATCGTCTGAACAATCCGATCCACCTGCCCAATCACGGCACGCTCAAGACGCTGCGCCTGGAAGCGCCGCCGCTGGATCTGGTGCGCCGCATCGTCGAGGCGCGTCTGCGTCCGGCGCTGGAGAAACTGCCGGACTTCGCCGACCTGTCGCCGATCTTTCCGTTCACGCGAGGAGCAAATCGCCCTGGTCGCCCGCACCGAGCCGACGCTGCGCGACATGCTCCAGCAGTTCCGCCATCAGTTCGATCACGTCGTCTACAGTTCCTCGCCCGCCGCCGAGAGCAGCGCAGGAGACGGTGACTCTGGCCGAGGATGAATCGTCGATTGCCGAAGTGCCGGTGGCGGAGGTTGTGGCGGATGTGCCGCCGCAAGTGAAATCGGTCATCGTCGTGCGAGACGCCGGCCGGCGCCGGCGAGCAACAGGAATCCGCCGTCCCGCGCGTCGCCGTCGGCTCTCGACAAGCTGAGCGATCTGTGGGATCAGGAACTGCGCGCGGCGCGGCGGAAGTTGGAGCCGGAAGGAGCGCTGACGGGAGCGACGCGCGAATTGCAGGCCGGCCTGGGAACGCTTCCTGCAATTGTGCCACGAACACGGCGTCAAGGTCGGGCCGTGGCGTCTGCATCACGTCGTCGGCGAATGGACGTTCGGCGAGCATCCGACCTACGGCGTCATGACCATCGCTCACTGGGTCTGCAAGGACGGCCAACCGTGGAAGGTCGGCATCGGTCTGTTCCTCGGCCGCGGGCCGGCCAAGCCGCGCGATCTGGGCACCAAGCTGTCCGCCCTCGACGTGGAGCCGAGCGTCATCGATCACCTGATTCTGCTGCGGCCGGAGGACGATCTGGCTCTGTCGGGCAAGAGCAAATCGCTGTGGCAGGAGGCGGAGCGGCGCGGCCGGCACGCGCGCCTGGAGCCGGTGTCGCTGGACGGCTTCGCCGCTCTATCGGCCCTGCCGCGCTTCGTGGCCAGTCTGACCGAATCGCTGCCGGAGGGCCAACCGCTGCCCAACCTCGCCGATCTGCTGCAAGAGAAGTGCGAAAAGCTGCTCGAACAGGTCTGCATGCCGGTGCAAGGCTGATACGACGTAATGCAGAATGCAGAATGCAGAATGCAGAATGAAAAGCCATTGTCTTTTCATTCTGCATTCTGCATTCTGCATTCTGCATTGAGGAGAGACGCATCCATGAATCACTCTCTCGCCGCGCCGTCCTTCGCTGTCGCCGGATGAAGCCCGCACCTGGTGGTACGGACTCATCAACTTCGAGCAGCGCACGCCGAGCGCCGACGATCTGAAGCTCGACCACATGCGCGCGCTGCTGGCGCGGCTGGGCAATCCGCACCATCGGCTGCGCATCCTTCACGTCGCCGGCAGCAAGGGCAAAGGTTCGACCGCGGCCATGCTCGCCTCCATCCTGCGACAGGCCGGCTATCGCACCGGCCTGTTCACGTCGCCGCACCTGTGCCGCGTCGAGGAACGCTTCCAGGTGGACGGCCAACCCATCACCACGGCCGAACTGACGACGCTGCTCGATGAAGTCCGCCATGGCGAGCGGTGGACGCGTCCGCGCCCGACGTGCCGTACACGTTCTTCGAGGTGGCCACGGCGGTCGGCTTCCTGCATTTCGTGCGGCGGCGCGTCGAGGCGGCGGTGCTGGAAGTCGGCCTGGGCGGCCGGCTCGATTCCACCAATGTCTGCCGGCCGATCGTGTCCGTCATCACCAGCATCAGCTTCGATCACACCAACCTGCTCGGCGACCGCTTGGCCGCATCGCCGCGGAGAAGGCCGGCATCATCAAGCCGGCCGTCCCGCCGTCAGCGGCGTCACGGTCGCCGAGGCGCGGGCGGTCATCGAGCGCATCTGCCGCGAACGCCGTGCGCCGCTGCGGCAGCTCGGCGTGGATTTTCATTACCACTACACACCGGGCCGCGTGACAGCGACAGACACGCAGCGTTCGCGTGTGGCCGTTACCACCGAAGCGCCGCCGCTGGCCGGAGTTCGAGTTGAATCTGCTGGGCGATCATCAGGCGGCCAACGCCGCGGTGGCCGTCGCCTGCGTCGAGGAGCTACAGGCCAAGGGCTGGCGTCTGCCCGACGCCGCCGTCGCCGCCGGACTGGCCGAGGTGTCCTGGCCGGCGCGGCTGGAAGTGGTCGGCCGCCGGCCGCTGATCGTTCTCGACTGCGCCCACAACGTCGCCTCGGCGCTGGCGCTGGTGCAGACGTTGCAAGCATCGTTTCCGCCGGCGCGGCGACTGCTGGTCTTCGCCGGCAGCAGCGACAAGGATCTGGCCGGCATGTTTCGCGTCCTGTCGCCGCACTTCGCTCACGCTTTCCTGACGCGCTACACCAACAACCCGCGTAGCGTGCCCGCCGAGCGCCTGGCCGAATTGCTCCGCGCCAACGGCGACCTCGCCGTCTACCATCTGTCCCACGCCGGCGGATGCTTACCGCGCCGCCCGCGCCGCCGCGCAGCCGGACGATGTGATTGTCATCACCGGCTCCGTCTTTCTGGCCGGCGAACTGCGCCCGCTGCTGGTGAATAAATAAGCACGAGCGAAAAAAGTTCTTCCGTTCCGTCCTCGCCGCGTCTCTAATAGAGTGAAGCCTCTAACCGCGCGGAGGGAGCCATGAACGCATCCTATTCCCAACGTCTCTTCCAACACACCCGCCGCTTCTTGCCCTCGTGGATGCCGCTGAAGCGGGCGATGCTGATGGCGGTGTTGCTTTCCGTCGGCGTTGCGCCGGCCTCTGCCGTCGAACCGCCGGCGCCGACGAACGATCTCTACGGCGACCCGTTGCCCGAGGGGGCCATCGCGCGCATGGGATCGATCCATATGCGTCATGCGGAGTTGTCGGATTTCGTCTTTCTTCCCGGCGGCAAGACGATGGTTTCCGCCGGCGGCCCGCGCGCTGCGCTTCTGGGACATGGCGAGCAGAAAGTTGGTCCGCGAAGTCAAACTTCAAGGCGCGATCGGGCCGGTGGTACTCGCTTGCCTGTCGCCGGATGGAAAGACGGTTGCGGCTCTCAACCAAAAGAAACTCTCCTTTTGGGAGGTCAATTCGGGCAAACAAATCAAGAACATCGAGAACCAGCCGGAGAACGCGGTTTATCTTCGGTTCTCACCTGACGGAAAAATTCTGGCCGTGGGAAGTTGGGACGAAAAAGTCACTCTCTGGGAATGGCAACAGAAGAAAGAACGCCGCATTCCGCTGCCCGCCCGCAAGCTCGGGATCGATACGACGTTTCACGGCTGGTTCTCTCCGGACGGCAAATGGTTCGTTGCTGGCGGCGGCTGGGATTCGCCCCTGTGCGTTTATGAATTGGCCACGGGTCGCGAAGTGCGCCGCTTCGACTGCTCCGCCAGCATCTCGACCATTTCTCCCGACGGCAAACGCTTGGCGGTTGCCGGTCTGAAAAACGATAAGGGAGGAGGAGAAACCGTGCTGCGTTTCTTCGATTTGGAGAGCGGTAAGGCGACGACGCAATATCCCCTGAGCGATCAGCATTTTTATCACTCACTCGCTTTCTCCCCGGATGGAAAGCTTCTGGCCTGCGGCGGTTCGGATCGGAGTTGTCTGGTGGAATGTGCCAGCGGTCGAATCGTGCATCGCTTGTCGGGCGGCGGCCCGACAAAGATGACCTTCTTCCCCGGCGGCAAAATTCTGGCCGCCAGCACGGGTCGTCGCCTACGCTTGTGGGACGTGGCCACAGGAAGAGAAGAAGAGGACCGAACGGGCGATTTTGGCGCGTTCCCGGTTCTTGCGATTAGCCCCAATGGTCGGCTCCTCGCGGCCTCGGAAGCGGGGGATCCCGCTGTCAGCTTGTGGGACACAGCGACTGGGCGATTGCTTCGCGCCCTGTCGTTGAAAAGAGAAAATAGAGACCTCCAAAGTTTGGCGTTCTCCGCCGACGGCGGGACTCTTCTCGCCGGCCAAATCAAAGGTTCCCTCCAGTTTTGGAACGTCGCCACCGGCAAAGAACAACGCGGCGTGTCACTCCGCGACCCAAAGCGTCCGAACCCGCGCAGCGTCCATATTCGTCAATTTCATGTCTCGGACGATGGCAAGTGCGTGTCCACCTGGGAAGAGTTTGGTCTTCGCAACGCATCCATGCGCCTGGGGCTGTGGGACATGGACTCGGGGAAACTGCTCAGCCAGCATGTGCTGCCGCCGCGATTGTTGCCGCCGTATTTCATAATGGAGTCGGCCTGGTCGGCCGACGGCACCACCGTGACCGTGCGTCAGAACGACGGCCTGACGCAGATACGGCTGGGGACGGGCGCCGTCCGATTTCGCATTGAGGGCACTTCGCATGTCCATGCGTTGGCAGCGTCGCCGGACGATCGACTATTGGCCGCCGCGCGACCGGCGGAAGCGAAAGATAAGGCCGCCGTGGGTCTCTGGGAAGCCGCCACCGGCAAGGACATCGCTACCGTGGCGACCGGCCCCGTATCGCATCTCGCCTTGGCGCCCGATGATCGGCACCTTGTCGCTGCCGATCACGACCTTCTCCGCATATGGGATTTGGCGACCGGCAAGGAACAGAAGCGATGGCCGCTCCCCGAGGCGAACACGCACATCGGGGGCGGCACCGTTGTCACCCGCTTGTTGCTATCGCCCGATGGCTGTCGTGCCTTCACAGTGTTCAACGATGGCACGGCCCTGGTTTGGGATTTGCAGCCGGCGCTGCGCCGCGGCAAACCGCTGACCGGCAAGCCCAGTGACAAGGAGCTGGCCGGTTGGTGGACGGATCTGCTCGCCGACGACGCCCGCCGAGCCTATGCCGCCATCTGGCAACTATCCGACTCGCCGCAATCCGCCGTGGCCTTCCTACGCCAGCGTTTGAAACCTGCCGCCGACGCCGACAATAACGAGATTCGCCGCCTCATTGCCCAACTCGATAGCGATGACTTCGCCACGCGCGAGAAAGCCTTCGAGCAATTGGCGAAACTCGGCCCTAGCGGCGAAGCCGTCTTGCGGCACGCACTGGAGCAAAAGCCCACGCTGGAAGCGCGGCACCGCATGCAACTTCTGCTGGAGAAGATCGATCAACAGCCGGTAGCCGGCGAATCGCTGCGCCTCTTGCGGACCTTGCAAGTGCTGGAAAACACGGGCGCGGAAGGCAAGCGGCTGTTGCGCGAATTGGCGCGAGGAGCGGAGGGAGCCTCGCTGACTCGTGAAGCCCAAGCGGTGCTGAGACGGCTGAACCGACGCTCACCGTGAACCAAGAAAAAATTGTTCCGCTCCGTCCGCGACTCCTCTCTAATAGGGTAGAAGCCCTGGACCGCGAGAACGGAACCATGAACGCCGCCGACAGCCAACGTCTTCTCCAACACATCCGCCGCTTGGCCGGCGATCCTCCCGGCACGCCGTCGGACGGCGAATTGCTGCAACGCTATGTCGATGGCCGCGATGAAGCGGCCTTTGCCGCGCTGATGCGACGTCATGGGGCGATGGTGTTCGCCGTCTGTCAGTCGGTGCTGCGACAGCATCACGATGCCGAGGATGCGTCGCAGGCGACGTTTCTCATCCTGACGCAAAAAGCCGGCTCCATCCGCCGGCAGGACGGGTTGGGCGGTTGGCTCCAGCGCGTCGCTTATCGTGTCGCTCTCCAAGCGCGCGCAGACAAGATCCGGCGCCAGCAACGCGAGGCCAAGGCGGTGCGCACGCCGTTGGCGGAGCCGGCCGGCGAGGAGTTGTTCTGGAGCGAATTGCAGTCGATTTTACATGCGGAATTGGCGGCGCTGCCCGAACGGTTCCGTGCCCCGCTGGTGCTGTGTTACCTGGAGGGATTAACGCAAGAAGAGGCGGCGCGGTCAACTCGGCTGGACGGCGGCCACGGTCAAAGGTCGTCTACAGCGCGGCCGCGAGAAACTGCGCCGGCGTTTGGAGCATCGCGGCCTCGCCTTGACGGCGGCACTGGCGGCGGCGCTCACCGGCCAGGCGTTGGCGGAGACGGCAGCGCGGACTATCCCGACACTTTACGGCGACGACCACGGCGCTGGCACAGAGTTTTTTGCGCCCGTTGCTGACGATCAAGCTGGCGATGCTGTCGGCGGTGTTGCTGTCCATCGGCGTCGTCGCTGGAGGCATGGCTCTGCTTTCGGAGCCACGACCGTCAGGGAGCGGTTCTTCCCCCGCTAAACCAATCGAGAAACAAGCGGAGCCGCGCGGCCGTCGATGCCCACGGCGATCCGCTGCCCGATGGAGCCATCGCGCGTCTGGGAACGATTCGCTTCAACCACGGCGAGGGGCTACACTCCCTGTTTTTCTCCTCGGATGGCAAGACGATTATCTCCGAAGGCCACGGCAGCATTCGTTTTTGGGATGCCGCCAATGGCAAAGAACGCAGTCGCATACGCACGGACAAAGTCTATTTTAAGTTTCCGACGACCATCCTTGCGGATGGCAAAACGCTCATTTCTCTCAGCGAGGGAATCGATAATCGAGATGTCGCCACTTTCTGGGATCTCGCGGAAAAAAAGCGAATCCGCACGAAGGAGCTGCCGGTGCGGCGTCAAGTTTTCTCCACGAATCATCAGGACTCGTTGTCGCCGGATGGTAAGCTGTGCGTCATGCACGTCCATACCCCCGCTCAGGTGCAAGTATCCGACGTGGCCACGGGAAAGCGTTTGTACCAACTCGCCAAGGGTGACAAGACCTTCCTCGCTGTCGCTTTCGTGGGCAACGATCAGGTGGTCAGTGCCGATGATAAAAATCGCCTGGAAGTCTGGGAGGCGCGGACGGGCATATTCCTTCGCCAGTTCCCCCACGATGCACCGATCCGCTACCTCCTCGCTTCACCGGACGGTCGCTGGCTGGCGAGTTTGGAACAGCGTCCATCACCTTTCGGCCGCCCGGTCCAGCAGCGGGAAGCCATTCATCTCTGGGACGTGAACACCGGCAAGGTGAAGCACGTGCTGCACGCCAAAGCGAAGCACTGGTTCGCGAACGTCTGCTTCTCGGCCGATAGCAAGCTCCTGTTGACTTCGAGCCGCTGTCCGGTGGAGCCGGATGAAGTTATTCTGTGGGACCGCGAGACTGGACGGCGCCTTCTGGTATTCGACAAAGACTCCGGCATTAATGCCAACTTAGCGGCCATCAGCTCGGACGGCAGCCGTTTGGTCGCGGGCAACTACGCCGGCAAATTCGAGTTATGGAATCTTAAAAACGGCCATCGACTAACATCCGAGGACAGCCGGCACACGTGCGACGCCACAGTGCATCTCGCACCGACCGGCGAGCGCGCCATCCTCATCGGCCGGGAATCCATCAGTTCTTGGGACGCCGCCACCGGACGATACCTGCGTTCGTTTGACTTGCCCGGCAATACCCTTGCTTACCGCAGTCTCTCAGACGATGGACGTTATGCGGTGAGGTTTCAGATTGAGGGCGCGGAGTTTCACATTCTCGTTTGGGACATCGCTGCCCGCAAATGCTTGCACACGCTGCGTTTTCCCGGTGGATACCAGCAGATCAGGGCGGCGTTTGCGTCGGATTCGTCTTTGCTCGCCACTTGGCATCCCGGCGAACCAACGCTCATCCGCCTCTGGGACGTGTCCAGCGGCAAACTGGTCCGCTCCTTCGAGGAGAACAAGGCGGGATGGCCGGGACAAATGCGATTTACCGCGGATGGCAAAAGGTTGTTCGTTGCCGGCAAGCGCGTTGCCGCCTACGAAGTTGCCAGCGGCAAGGAACTGTTTTCCTGGCGGTTGAAACCGCTGCCGAACTCTTTCGGAGTCATGACCGATACTGCCGGCGGGCGGATGAACGAAGACGATCGGATCGGCTGGAGTACCTTGGCCGTTTCGCCTGACGGCACGCGGATCGCCACCATTTTGGCGGGAGGAGGTTTCAATCAACGCGCGGAAAACCGCCTGGCTCTCTTCGATGCCAAAAGCGGCAAAATCCGTCGCCGTTGGAATGATTCCGGTCTCAATACGGGCCAACTTGAACACATGACGTTCTCTCCCGATGGTCAACTTCTGGCATCCTCGGACGGCCACGCCGTCCATCTCTGGGAATCGGCGACCAGCAAGCCCATCCACACCTTCAAGGGCCATGAGGGGACAATTGACTCCCTCGCCTTCAGCCGGGATGATCGCCGCCTCGCCTCGGCCAGCAGTGACAGTACCGTCCTCATCTGGGATGTGACCGGCCAAAGGGAGAAGGCAAGTCCTTTGACCGAAGCGAAGTTAAATGAATGTTGGAATGATCTCGCCGCCGACGACGCGGGACGCGCCCATCGCGCCGTCTGGACGTTGATCCGAGCGCCCCGCGAATCCATTCCGTTCCTGAAAGCGCATCTGCATCCAGTGGAACCCGTCCGCCGCGAGCAAATCGACCGCTGGATTGCGGATCTCGACGCCGATGCCTTTGAGGTTCGTCAGAAGGCGGCTGCCGAGTTGGAGAGACTCGATCAATTGGCCGAGGCGGCTCTGCGCCGCGCCCTGGAAAATAAGCCGACTCTCGAACAACGTCGCCGCATCGAACCGATGCTGGCCAAGCTGGAAGCCGCCATCCCTTCCGGCGAAGCGCTGCGATCTCTCCGAGCCGTGCGCAGTACTTAAGCACATCGATACGGCGGAAGCCCGGCGCTCTTGCGCGAGTTCACAAAGAATTGACTCCCGCGGGACAGCGAACAAGCTCTCCTTAGCTAGCCGTTCGCCGTCCGTAGTTAATTTTTGTGGAAATCTGGCAAATTCTGGCAAAATGCTCTTGACATTCGTTTTATAACGACTCTAAACTAGCATTATCTGTCACGGATTGCCAGAAATTCTCTCAAATTCTCGCGGGAGTTGCCGTGCTGGTCGAGGAACGCCGACAACGAGTCTTGGATCTGGTAAGTGAACGCGGTTTCGTCGCGCTCACCGATTTGGCCCAGACCATCGACGTTTCCGAATCGACGCTGCGCCGCGATCTGGATTACTGGCACAAGCAGGGACTACTGCGGCGCACGCACGGCGGAGCGATGTACGTTGGCGACGCAGCCAGTCTGCCGGCCCTGGAGGAACGCTCGGCGAGCCAACTCGATGAGAAGAGACTCATCGCCCACACGGCGGCCGCACGCATCCAGGACGGCGAGACGATTCTGCTCGACGGCGGCACGACGACGCTGGAAGTGGCGCGTTTGTTGGTCGGCCGCTCGCTGCAAATCGTCACCAACAGTCTGCCCATCGCCAGCCTGTTCGCCGCCAGCCGCGAGACGGATTTGGTCATCCTCGGCGGCTATGTTTATCCGAAAACGGGCGTCGCCCTGGGGCCGTTGACGGTGCGCATGATGGAAGACGTTCACGTCCATCAACTCATCATGAGCGTGGGCGGCATCACCACGAAGGGGTTGTTCAACAGCAATCTGCTGCTGGTCGAGACGGAACGGCAGATGATGCGCTGCGCCGATGAGGTGGTGGTAGTGGCCGATCATACGAAGATCGGCCGGCAGGCATTGGCGTACCTGTGCAATCTGACCGACATTGACACCCTCATCGTGGACAATCAGTTGAATGCGGTGCAGCGGCAGTTGTTACAGCAGAACGATGTTCGGCTGATCGTGGCGGGGGAGACGGAGAGCAATCACGTATGAGTACGGCAACACTCGATCGCACTTCGATTGAACGATTGGTGCGCTCGGCCCTGAGCGAACGACTGGGCAACGGCTACGCCGGCAACGGCAAGGCCGCTCCCAAATTGGTCGTTAACGTCTCGGCGCGTCATTGCCATGTCACGCCGGAAGACCTAGAGCGTCTGTTCGGCAAGGGCCACAAGCTGACGCCGTACAAGGCGCTCTATCAGGATGGGTTCTTCGCCGCCGAAGAGACGGTGACGATGATCGGCCCGCGCCATCGCATGATTACGGGTCTGCGCATCCTTGGTCCGTGCCGCGATCACAGCCAAGTGGAATTGGCGTTCACCGACGCCATCATGCTCGGCCTGGACATCCCCGTTCGCAAGAGCGGCGATCACCGCGATTCGCCCGGCGCTACCTGCTTGGTCCGGCCGGCATGATCCGTCTGGAGCGCGGCGTCATTCGTCACGAGCGTCACGTCCACATGGGACCGGCGGACGCGGCCCATTACGGCGTCAAAGACGGCGACCGCCTGAATTTGCGCGTGGACGGCGACTGCCCGGCGGTGTTGGAAAGTTTGCTGGTGCGGTTGGCGCCGGCGTCGAAGTTGGAAGTGCATCTGGATACGGATGAGGGCAACGCCTGTCATGTGAGCCGGGCGACCCGCTTTGAATTGTTCAAATGAAAACCCTGAACCTGGAGATCCCACATGGCTAGTTCCCACATGGAAGCCCTTGGCATGATCGAGACCAAGGGTCTGGTGCCGCTGGTTGAGGCCAGCGACGCCATGCTCAAGGCCGCCAACGTGACGTTGATCGGCTGGCAGAAGATCGGCAGCGGCATGGTGACGGCGCTCGTGGTTGGCGACGTGGCGGCGGTCAAGGCCGCCATCGACGCCGGCAGCGCCGCCGCCGGGCGCGTCGGCGAAGTCGTTGGCGTGCAAGTCATTCCACGGCCGCACGAAGACCTCGGCGCGGTGCTGCCCCTCGCAGGCAAAAAAGCGGCGCCGGCCGGCGTCTAACCCCCTAAGTGAACACTTTTTCGAGAGGACATTGCAATGGCGATTACCAACAACGCCAGCCGCAACGGCAACGGCGAAGCTCTGGGCATGATCGAAACCAAAGGCTTGATTGCGACCATCGCGGCCACCGATGCCATGTGCAAGGCGGCCAACATTACCCTGGCCGGTCAGGTGCAGATCGGCAATGCGTTTGTGACGACGTTCGTGCGCGGCGACGTGGGTTCGGTGCGTGCGGCCGTCGATGCCGGCGCTCAAGCCGCCAGCGCCAACGGCGAACTGGTCAGCGCGCACGTCATTCCACGCCCGGAAACCGACGTGATGGAGACGTTTTTGGGCAAGTGAGGCCAATCCGTTTCGCCGCGAGCCGTAGGCGAGCGCGAACGCGCTCGCCTACGGCTCGCGGCTAAACGATTCAGTGAATGACACCATGAAAATCCTCGTCGCCAACCTGGGCAGCACCAGCTTCAAGTATCGGTTGTTCGACATGACGACCGAAGAAGTGCTGCGCGCGGCGGCGTCGAGCGCATCGGTTCGCCGCAATCGCGCTGCTTCGTCGAGTCCAACGGACAACGTGAGGAAACCACGGTCGAGGCGCGCGATCATGCCGCAGCGGTGCGGCTTTGTCTCGAACAGTTGACCGATCCGAAAAGGCGTTGTTTGCGCAATGTCTCGGAGTTGGCGGCGATTGGCTTCAAGGCGGTGCATGCTCAGGCAGTCAGCGGCGTGCAGCGTGTCGATGAGCGCGTCTTGACGGCGATGGAAGCGTATGCCGATGTCGCTCCGGCCCACAATCCGCCGTATGTTCGAGCCATGCGCTTGTTGGCGAAGGAACTGCCGCAAATCCCACTGGTGGCCGCGTTCGAGACCGGCTTTCACCAGACGATTCCCGCCGCCGAGCGCTATTACGCCGTGCCGCGCGAATGGGCGGATAAGCACGACGTAATCAAGCACGGCTTTCATGGAGCGAGCCATCGCTACATCGCCGGCCGCACGGCTCAGCGGCTCGGCAAGCCCGACGCGAAGATCATCTCGTGTCACCTGGGCGGCAGTTCGTCGCTGTGTGCGATTGAGAATGGACAATCGCGTGCATGCAGCCTGGGCATGAGTCCGCAAAGCGGTCTGCCGCACAACAACCGGGTCGGCGAGTTCGACGTGTTCGCTCTGCCGGCGTTGATGCGCGCGACCGGCAAGACGCTGGAACAACTGCTGGACGATCTCGCCAATCGTTCCGGGTTGCTCGGACTGAGCGGATACAACGACCTCCGCGACATCGAAACGGATGCCGGCAAGGGCGGTTCCGTAGCGCAGCAGGCTCTCGACGTATTTGTCGCCGCCGTGCGGCATTACCTGGGAGCGTATCTGCTACTGCTCAACGGCGTCGATGCCATCGTCTTCACCGGCGGCATCGGCGAAAACTCGGCGCGGATGCGCGCGGCCATCTGTGCCGATCTCGATTGGTTCGGCATTCGGCTCGATCGTCTCAAGAACGACAACGCCAAAGGCGAGACGACGATTCATAGCGTCGATAGCCGAGTGCAATTGTGGATTATGCCGACCAATGAAGAGCTTGTCGTCGCTCGGCAGGCGAAAGAACTCCTGAGCGGGGGGCGTTAGCCCCCTGAGAGGAAGAAATCATGTTCCTGGCGCGGGTCAATGGCGTGGTGGTGGCAACGCAGAAGGTCGGCTCGATGACGGGCCGCAAGCTGCTCATCGTCGATCCGCTGCGCGTCGATCCGAAGGAGCGCGACCGTTTGGTGAGTACCGGCCGCAGCTTCGTCGTCGTCGATACCGTGGGCGCTGGCCAGGGGGAACTGGTGCTGATCGTACAGGGATCGAGCGCCCGCCTGACGCCGGAAACCGAAAAACTGCCGGTGGACGCCACCATCATCGGCATTGTGGATACCGTCAACGTCGAGAACCGAACAATCTTCTCGACGAGTAAGTAACTAACCACAGAGGCACAGAGGCACAGAGAAGAAAGATCAAATGAACATTCTTTTTGTTGTTTTCTCTGTGCCTCTGTGCCTCTGTGGTTAGATTGGAGATCGATTCATGCAAGTCAGCGATGATCTTATCCGCGGCGTGATTCAGCAAGTGCTATCGCAGATGCGTAACGGCCAAGCGCCCGCCGCGCCTGGCCGCAACGGTCCGACGGCGCAGCGCGGCGTCTTTAGCGATGCCGAAAGCGCCATCGCCGCCGCTCGTGAAGCTCAGCGCGAGTTTGAAGCGCGCGGCTTGGAAGATCGTCGTAAGGCCGTCGCCTGCATCCGCAAGATTTGCAGCGAGCGCGCGGAAGAGTTGGGCCGCGAGGAACTGGAAGAAACGAAGATCGGCCGGCTCGTCCACAAGATCGAGAAATTGCAAGTCATCGCCGACCGCATTCCCGGCGTCGAGTTTCTGCGCACCGATGCTTTCAGCGGCGAAAACGGCGTGTCGCTCCAGGAATACGCGCCGTTCGGTGTGATCGGCGTCATCACGCCGGTGACGCATTCGCTGCCGACTTTGGCCTGCAACGCCATCAACATGCTCGCCGCCGGCAACGCCCTCGTCTGCAATCCGCATCCATCGGGAGCGCGCATCGCTTGCAAGGGCGTTCATTTGTTCAATCAAGCAATCCACGATGCCATCGGCATCGATAACCTGCTGACAATTATCGACAAGCCGACGTTGGAATCGGCGCAGGCGATTTTCGATCACCGTGACGTTCGCATGCTTTGTGTGACCGGCGGTCCCGCCGTCGGCCGCGCCGCCCTGCGGAGTCCGAAACGCGCCATCGTCGCCGGTCCCGGCAATCCGCCGGTCGTCGTCGATGAGACCGCCGACCTCGACAACGCCGCTCGTTCCATCGTGGCCGGCGCCGCCTACGACAACAATCTGCTGTGCATCGGCGAAAAAGAAGTCTTCGCCGTCGCCGCCATCTTCGACGAGTTATGCGATCTTATGAGTCGCCACAAAGCGGTGCGCCTGAACGCGGGACAGATCGCGGCGCTGACGAAAGCGGCTTTCGTCAAGGACGACAAAGGGCACGAGATGGTCAACAAGGATCTGATCGGCCAGGACGCCGCCGTTTTGGCCGAACGTGCCGGGATCAAAGTGCCGGCCGATACGGAACTGCTGTTCGGCGAGACGGACGAATCGCATCCTTTCGTCGATCACGAGCAGATGATGCCGTTCGTGCCGTTCGTGCGCGTGGCGGACGTGGATACAGCCATCGCACTGGCGAAGAAGTACGAACACGGTTTCAAGCATACGAGCCTCATCCATTCGCGCAACGTCGAAACGATCACGCGCATGGGCCGCGAAATGGACACGACGCTGTTCGTGCAAAATGGGCCGAGCATGGCGGGGTTGGGCAGCGGCGGCGAGGGGTATTTGAGTTTCAGCATCGCCACGCCGACCGGCGAGGGCGTGACGACGCCGTTGACGTTCACGCGGCAGCGGCGCTCAACCACCGTGCGTGCGATGCGGATTCTGTGAGTTTAGCCGCGACCCGAAGGGGAGCGCGCGTTTGGTCAAACGCGCTCCCCTTCGGGTCGCGGCTAAACGGAGGGAAGCAATGCAAATCGGTAGCGTTGTCGGTCATGCCGTTGCGACGGTGAAGCACCCCAGCTTGCAGGGATGGAAATTGCTTCTCGTGCAACCACTCGGTACGGACGACAAACCCGATGGCGAGCCGATCCTAGCGATCGATCATCTCGGTGCGGGAGCAGGCGATCGCGTGCTTGTGTGTAACGACGGAGCCGAGGCGCGAGCGATGGTGGGAGCGAAAAACTCACCGACACGCTGGTTTGTGATGGGTCTGGCAGATTGATGAATGGCAACGGGCAAACCGTGGCGGGGTGGGGCTATGCCGTCGAAGACCGGCCTTCGGCGATGCTGCAAATCGCTCTGCGCGGTGCATCGCAACGGCCATTCGCCGCAGACGTTACCGGAGTGCGATGGCGAAAGCTGTGACTGGATACGGCGCGTGGCGGAGTGTCTGCGGAGCGGTCGCTGCCGCACGGCGATATTGTTTTGCCGCGATGCTTGCTTGGCGTGCTGCATCGCCAACAAAGTGCCGGGCGTGCGAGCCGCAGCGGTGGGGACGGTGACACAAGCAGCGCGAGCGCTGGAGCAATTGGGAGCGAATTTGCTCATCGTCGAGATGGCGGATCGCACTTATTTCGAGTGCAAAGAAATGCTGCGGCTGTGTTGCGCTGGTGCAGCGTGTCCGCCTAGTGTGGCGTGCATCTTACAGGAGTTGGACGGTCATGCGCATCGCTGAGGTGATTGGCAATGTCACGCTTTCGCGCGTGCATCCGAGCATGATCGGAGCGCGTTGGCTCATCGGTGTGCCATTCAGCTTGCAAGCATTGCGGGATGACGCCGCCCCGGACGGTGAAGACGTGGTGATTTACGACAACCTCGGCGCCGGTGTCGGCGCACGTATCGGTTTCAGCGAGGGCGGCGAGGCGGCGGCACCATTTCATCCAGAGAAAAAGCCGGTGGACGCCTATTGTGCCTGCATTCTCGATACGGTTGTGGTCAACGAAGGAGAGTGAACCATGAATGAATATAAGCTGAAAGAACACATGTGCGAAATCGGCCGGCGCGTTTACGCCAAGGGTTTCGCGGCGGCCAACGACGGCAACATCACCGTCCGCCTCAATGAGCGCGAATTTCTTTGCACGCCGACGATGGTGTCGAAAGGTTTTCTCAAACCGGAAGACATTTGTAAGGTGGACATCGAAGGCAAGCAATTAGCCGGCACCAAGAAGCGCACCAGCGAAGTGCTGCTGCATCTGTCCATCTACAAACAGCGGCCCGATGTGATGGCTTGCGTCCATTGTCATCCGCCGCACGCTACCGCCTTCGCCGTCGCCCATGAGCCGATCCCCAAGTGCATTCTGCCCGAAGTCGAGGTCTTTCTCGGCGAAGTGCCGATCGCCGTCTATGAGACGCCGGGCGGTCAAAAGTTCGCCGATACGGTCGCGCCCTTCGCCAAGGACTGCAACACCATCATTTTGGCTAACCACGGCACCATCACATTCGGCCCGGATCTGGAGAAGGCGTACTGGAACACGGAGATTATCGACGCTTATTGTCGAATACTCATCCTCGCCAAGCAATTGGGCCGCATCAATTACTTCGACGAGCAGAAGACGCGCGAACTGCTGGAGTTGAAAAAACGTCTGGGCTACGACGACGTGCGTTTCCGCGACGATAGCTGCCCGATGTGCGGCGACAGTAGCTTTGATGAGTCCTACACTGACTTTGTGCCCCAGCCGCACGCTTTCCGGCGCGATGCCTGTTCGACCAGTCCATCGCTTAACGGCCAAGCCGGCGGGGGCGTGGACACGGACGAACTGGTGCGGACGATCACCGATCAGGTTATGGCCGCGCTCAACGGCGTTGGCGTCTGACGGATCGAAGGCCGCCGTTTAGTGCGAGTACGATGAGGCAGCGATGTTCAGTTTCCGTCGAGATAAGACCGGCTTTTTCGTGACGATCATTCTGTTGACCATCGTGGGCGGCACCTTGATTAGCACGTTGGTTCTGTTGATCGTGGGAATCGCGCAGGGCGATTGGAAAGCGCACTTGCTGAGTATGAAATGGGTTCTCGGTTCGGCCTGGGTGGCGTGCATCATCACGGTGTTGGTGCGGTTGATGATTTTCAAGCGGCAGTACGAGCGCGCGATGGCACGGCGGGCGAGCGAGAATGATTCCGCGGCAAATGCGCAGACCACCGAGCCACATCGAATAGAGGGGGCGTAAGCGATGGGATTGACTTTCCTACAGATCGAGGTCGGAAATCCCGCGAACCCGGAAACCACGGAAAAGGTGGATTTTCTGATTGACTCTGGAGCCGTTTATTCGGTGGTTCCCCGTTCCGTTTTGGAAAAACTGGGGATCAAACCTCTGACCCAAGAGGAATTTCGCCTGGCCGATGGAAACCGAATCAGTCGTCAGAAAGGCATTGCGCTTTTCAAATATGGAGAGCGGATTGGCGGGGCGGATGTTATCTTCGGCGAGGAAGGTGATAGTCTGCTTCTGGGCGCCCACACACTGGAATCCCTGGGTCTTTCTCTGGACCCGCTGCGTCGGGAATTAAATCCCTTGCCCATGATTTTGGCCGGTCTGTAACACATGAGGCTTATTTCCATGAAAGTCAGCATCATCGGCGGCGGCGGACTGGTCGGCAGCATGGCCGCCTACGCCTTGCAGTGCGGCGGCATTGTCAATCATCTGTGCCTCATCGACGCCAACACCGACGCGGCCAAAGGCCACGCTCTGGAACTGCTGCACGGCGCCGCGCTAGCCAGCGACCAGCGCCTCAACGCCGGCACTATGGAGGATGTTGCGACGAGCAATATCGTCGTCATCACGGCTGGTCTGCGCCGCAAGCCCGACGAGAGCCGACTCGATCTCATCAATCGCAACGTCGATCTGTTCCTGACGCTGCTCGATCAAGTCAAGAGTGCCGGACTCAAGGACAACGCCTATCTCGTCGTCGTCAGCAATCCGGTAGACGTGTTGACGTATTTGGCGGTGCAGCGCAGCGGTTTGCCGTGGCAGCGCGTCGTCGGCCTGGGCACGCAGCTGGACACGGCGCGATTTCGCGGCTATCTCGCCAAGCGTCTGGAAGTGCCGGCGTCGCAGGTGCAAGCGATAATCCTCGGCGAACACGGCGACAGCATGGTGCCGATCTGGTCGAGCGCCACGGTGGCCGGTCTGCCGCTGGAGCAATGGCCGACCTTCACGCCGGCCATGCAGCGCGAGGCGTTCGAGGACACGAAAACGGCGGGGGCGCAAATCATCAAACTCAAGGGCGGCTCCGGCTTCGCGGTGGGATTGTCGATCCGCGAAGTCGTTGAATCGCTGGCCCGCGACAGCCGCCGTGTATTGCCGGTCAGCAGCTTGCAGCACGGGTTGTACGGCATCCGCGATGTGTGTTTGTCGGTGCCTACGGTGGTTGGCTGCGGCGGCGTGCGTCAGCAGATCGAGTTAGCACTGACACCGAAGGAGCGCATGGCAATGCAACAATCGGCGCGGGTGCTGCGCGAGACGATCGATCAGGTTGAGGCGCGGGTCGGCAAGGGGCGGGCGAGTCAGAGCGTGATGCCGACACCGACGGGTAACGCGGCTCCAGTAAGCGATGGGCGGATGATCCCACGGACGGCGTGGCAAACGGCTTCTGCCAAAAAAGGTTGATACGGTGAAGACAAGCGCTTGGGAGAAACCATGTATCAAATGGAGTTCAGTCCCGAAGTGCGCGAGGGTCTTCTTCCGTTTCGCAAATTCGATCAGAAGCGAATCCTCGAAGAAATCGAAACCCAGCTGTCGCACCAACCCGATCAGGAGACACGCAATCGAAAACGCCTGCGGCCGAATAAACTCGCTGAATGGGAACTGCGAGTAGGCACCTTTCGTGTCTTCTATGACTTGGATAGAGACAATGCAATGGTTAAGATCCGTGCGATAGGATACAAGGAAGGGAACAAGCTCTTTATTCGCGGCGAGGAGTATGAGCCATGAAAACAGTCAATGTCTCCCGGAAAGCGAAAACGATCAACGGACTGCTGGAAAAAGCACGGGATGAGGATCTCATTGTGAAGACAGCCGATGGCACCGAATTTTTCCTGAGCGCCATTGATGACTTTGACCACGAGATCGCTCTGCAACGCCGCAGTGAGAAATTAATGACCTATCTGGACGAGTGCGCTCGTCGGGCCGAGCAAGAAAAGGGAATCCCTTTAGAAGAAGTCAAACGCCAACTAGGGCTAGGCTCCCATGATACAAAAGTCTCTCGACGCAAAACTCGCCCGAATCCACGCTGATCCGCGCGGCTGTAAGGATTTCATCCTCGCCGACGCCAAGGACGCCGACATGGCCTTGGCCATCGGCGCGCCCGGTCGTTCGCCGGAAGCGCACAGCGGCGAATTGCGCTATCGCAGCCTGGCCGAGTTCCGCGACATCATCGTGCAGATTGTCGAGGCGAAGCTGGTGGACATCATGCTCATGGCTGCCAGCACCAGCGAAGTGCTGACCATCCACAAACGGCTGTTCGATAATAGCCCCGTCACGCCCGCCGCTCGCGCCAACGACACAACCGATATTCACATCATTCGCGGTAGCAAATATCCGACATCACCATCGCTGCCGTTCCGCACGGCCACGCTCGATCATATCCAGTGCGGCCATCTCGATTGCAAACCGGAGGAACGCCAGCTCGGCGCCAATCTCGGCCTGTACAGCATCACCTTCAACAACGACACGCTGCTCGATCGCGCCGCCCTGGAGGAATACAAGGCATTCCGCTTGGAAGCGGAGCGCAAGAGTTTTCGACATTTTCTCGAAGTGTTCGACCCCAATCGACCGGAGGCGGTGGAGTCCAGCCAGTTGCCCGGCTTCATCAACGATGCCATCGTCCGCACGCTCGGCGGCGTCACTAGCAAGGGCCGGCCGCTGTTTCTGAAAATGGTCTATCACGGCCCGCAAGCGATGGAGGAACTGGTTCGCTACGATCCGCACCTCGTCGTCGGCATCCTCGGCGGCTCGGCCGGCACCACCTACGACGCTTTCAAACTGCTGAGCGAAGCGAAGAAACACGGCGCCCGTGTGGCTCTGTTCGGCCGCAAAATCAATAATGCGGAAAATCAGATCGCTTTTATCCGTTTTCTGCGGCTGATCGCCGATGGCGAGATCGGCGCCGAGGAGGCTGTGCGGGCGTATCACGGCGTCTTGCAGCATCTAGGCATCAAGCCGCATCGTTCGCTGGCCGACGACATGCAGTTGCAAACGAACGTCATGAGCTACGGCGGCAACGGCGTGGTCATCAGCACGCCGCCCAGCGCCGGCGCACAGAAGAAACCGAAGGAATCGGCCGCTTGTGCCTGCAAGACCACGGCGCACGCGGCCTGCGCCTGTGCGGACAAGAAATCAAGCAAGGCGGAGACGAACGGCACAGTCGATTTCACGACGATGACGACGGCGCAGAAGATCGCCTATCACAAGGCGCGCTGGGATCGTATTCTGGGTTAAGCTGACGAGGACGAGCGACGGACGTTATGAATCCCCTCGATGAAATGCAGACGCCGGGGCTGCTCCTCCGCCGTATGGCCGCGGAGGATCTCGACGATCTGACGCGCATGCACCTCGATCCGCGCGTCATGGCCACGATGGGCGGACTTCGCTCTGCGGTGGAGACGAAGGAATGGCTCGACCGGCAGATCCTTCACTGGGAGCAGTGCGGCTTCGGTTTGTGGATGGCTCACGATCGCGCCAGCGGCCAATTCGCGGGACGCGGCGGATTGCATCACATCGACATCGAAGGCCGCGATGAAATCGAAGTCGGCTACTGTTTTCGCGCGGAATTTTGGGGCCGCGGTCTGGCCACCGAACTGGCCTGCGAAAGCATCCGCGCCGCCTTCGCCGTGCTGAATTTCCCCGAACTGGTCTGCTTCACGCTTGCCGACCAATCGCGCTTCGCAGCGCGTCATGCAGAAAGCCGGTTTCCGCTACGAACGCGATTGTGTCTACAAGGATTTGCCGCACGTTCTCTATCGCCTCCATCGCGCCGATTGGCAGACTCCTCCCACGGAAAGCGCAACCTGATGGCCCTCGCCTCGGTCCCTGTCGAAAGGCGGCATCGGGAGCCAATCGTCGCCGTGCTGATCTGCGCCGGCTGCCTGGCTCCGTTCGTCAACAAGGCGTTCACCATCGATGATCCGCTTTTTCTCTGGGCCGCCCAGCACATCCAACAGCATCCGCTCGATCCCTACGGCTTCGATGTCAACTGGTATACCTCTCCCGAGCGGATGGCCGACGTGACCAAGAATCCGCCGCTGGCCTGCTACGCTTTGGCTCTGGCGGGTTGGCTGTTCGGCTGGAATGAAATCGCTTTGCATATGGCGTTTTTGTTGCCGGCGGCGGGCGCGGCCTGGGGAACGTATCGCCTCGCCGAAAAGCTGTGCGACCGGCCGCTGTTGGCGACGCTGACCGCGGTGCTGACGCCGGTGTTTCTGGTGTCGAGCACGAATGTCATGTGCGACACGATGATGTTGTGCTTCTGGGTGTGGTCGCTGGTGTGGTGGCGGCGCGGTCTGGAACAGCCGAGATGGCTGATCGTCGCCGGCATCCTCATCAGCCTTTGCGCTCTGACGAAGTATTTCGGCGTCAGTTTGATTCCGCTGCTGTTGGTGTACACAGTGCTGAAGCATCGGCGCGTGGGGGCCGAGTTGGCGGCACTGCTCATCCCCATTGCGGTGCTGGCCGCCTATCAGTTGGCGACGCTGCGGATGTACAATCGGGGCTTGCTGCTGGACGCCGTCTTGTTCTCGGCGGGAGCGCGCGGCGAATACAGCAAGGGCTGGCTAATGCCGTTGATCGGTCTGGCGTTCACCGGCGGTTGCCTGATGAGCGTGCTGTTTTATCTGCCGCTTTTGTGGTCGCGGCGGGGGCTTGTCGTTCTCGTCGTGTTGAGTGTGCTGCTGGCGCTGCCGCTCACCGCCGCGCGGAGTGGGGATGCGACGATCTTACTTCAGGCCGCGCTCTTTCTGCTCGGCGGCATCGCTGTTGTAGCGCTGGCCGTGGCCGACTGGCGGCGACACCGCGATGCCGATGCCTGGCTCCTGTTGCTGTGGATTGCCGGCACGTTGACTTTCGGCATTGCCGTCAATTGGGTCATCAATGGTCGATCGCTCCTGCCGCTGGCTCCTGCGGTCGGCATTCTGATCGCCCGCCGGCTCTCCTCAATGCAGAATGCAGAATGCAGAATGCAGAATGAGAAAACTGTCTTTCATGCTGCATGGGATTTCGTGCCATTGCTTCCGGCCGCCATCGTTGCTCTACTCATCACCATCGCCGACTATCGGCAAGCCGATGCCGACCGCGCGGCCGCGCGCCTCCTCGCCGATACTTGTTCGCATCAGCCTGGAACGCTGTGGTTCGAGGGCCACTGGGGATTTCAGTATTACATGCAAGAGCGCGGCGGCAAGGCGGTGGATCAGAATACCAACCGCCTCCCCTTCCACAAAAACGACTTTTTCGCTCTCCCAAGTAACAATTACGGGGTACTCTACGAACCATCCGCCGATACAGCGCGCGAAATTCTCCTCGTCGAACAAATGCCATTTCCTCTGGCCGTCACGATGAGTAAGCAACAAGGAGCCGGATTCTACTCGCACGACCACGGCTCACTGCCTTTCGTCTTCGGGCCGGCGCCGCCGCTGCGCTATCGCTTGCTCCGCTTCCTCGACTCCGCCGATGCGCTGGACCACGAAAAGTCGCGGGAGACGGAGCGGTAAACCGCTCGCGTCTCCCGCCGCGCCTCTTCGTGGTTCAGACTGGCGACGACATCACAGATTGCCGAGCAAGTTGCCCAGGTCGGAGCCAAGGTTGCCCAGCAGACCTCCGGAGCCGCCGAGCGTGCCGCCCAAGAGGGAACCACCACCGCTCAAGTCCTGCGCAAGCAGACCGAACAACGAATCGATCAACTGTGTCGCGTCGCCGCCGACGCCGCTCGTCAGATTCGACAGCAAACCAGCGACGTTGAGGCCGCCCAGCAGCGAATTCACCTGCCCGACGGCGCTGTTGATGGTACTGCCCAGAACTCCCGTCACCTCCTTCAGGGTCGATGTGGTGAGTCCGGGAACCAACCCTGTAATGTCGCTGATGGTTCCCGACAGGTTATTGAGGGTGCCGGACACGTTCGTCAGAGCGTTGCCGATCAGACCCGACGTGCCGGTAAGCGTTGGCCCCAACACGCTAGGCAGCTGCCCAGCCAGCGTGTTAAGGCTGCCGGTGATGCTGCCGAGGCTGCTCGACACATCGCCCAGCGCCGTAGTCAGGAACGATTGAGCGTCGCTCAGCGACATCTTGGCGACGCTCGGCAGCGTGCTGGCGAGCGAGTTGAGGCTGCTGGTGACGGTGCCCACGCTGCTGTTGACATCGTTCAACACACTGTTGAGCAGCGATTCGGCCTGGCTGGCCGTGCCGGCCGTCGTGCCGGTCAAGGCGCTGGTCAGCGCCGACAAACTGCTGGATACGTTACTCAGACTGCCGGCCACGTCTTTCTCGATGGCATTGAGCAGCGAAGTGGTGCTGCCGGTCGTGCCGCTGAGGAGGCTATTGAGGTTGCTCGCCAGCGAGGTACTGGTGCCGGCGACGTTGCCGAGCAGCGTACTCAGCGCGCTGGTCGTGCTGCCCAGAGTGCTGCTGGTCATGCTGGGCACTTGGCCGGCGATGGTATTGAGAGTGCCGCTCACGGTTCCCAGACTGTCGGCGACATCCTTGAGCGAACTTCCCAGGGCGTCGGCGGTCTGCTTCAAGGAACCTTTGGCGAAGTCCGGCAGCAGGCTGGCGATGCCGTTGAGTTGGCCGATGGTCGAATTCACTTGGCCCGTCACCGTGGACAGAATGCCCGGCAAGGTACTCTGGGTAGCCGAGCCGATCGAACTGGCCGTGCTGGTGAGATTGCCGGACAGCGTGTTGAGGTCGGCGATGGCCTCCTTGACCAGCGTTTGTAATATCTGATTGCTGTTCAGCGAAGCGTTGGCATTGGCGGAGAGATTGGCGTTCGCCGACGCTGCCATTGCGCCGATATTGGCGCCCGCACCGAAGGATGCTCCAGCGGAGAAAGCGGGTATCGGGATAGTCAATCCGTGCATCGGGGACAGCACCGTACGATCCTCCAGCCCTTCGAGGGCCAAAGGACTCCGCTGAGGAGCCGCCTTGGCTTGTGGCTTGATGCGATCCTTGCCATGCCGCCGCGAATGGAACAACAGACCGATCTTCATGGAAAACTCTCCTTGTGCGGGCGACCAACCGCCCCACCAGACGGACTACCCCCGTGGCGTCCCCCGGCGCGGGCAGAAACCTTGCTTGCCGTCAACGACGGATGAATAATTTGGTTGACGCCAGACCGCGCGCACTCTCAGCGCCGGAAGCGCTGGTTAGACCGTCCTCCCTCCGTGCCCCGATAGGAGCGGTGAGGGACGGCGGCGAATGGCTTGGTATTGGCTTGGATGCTCGGCAGGGCGAGTCGGGCGGATCGTGAATCATTCCTCCGTTCGACCCGGTTCGCGGATGCGATGAATGGCCAGCCCGGAACTTATTGCTCCGTCTGGACCGACGAACGAAAGGTGAGTGAAAACCTTGCCTCCTCTCCTTCCGCGATGGAGAGAGTTCTTGCAGATGAAATGCCAGTCGCTGCCCTGGAATGCGTGAAACTATTCTTTCATGCTTATTCGTTGCTTTTGAACGCGCAAGGGGTTTTCTCGGCGGCTTTTACTGTTCTAAAGTAACGGCATGGCGATAGGAAATGACCACTCCCCGTCTCGGCGTGAAAAGAAGCGGGAGAAGTGAGAAGCAAAAGCGTTCCCAATGGGAAAACGCATTCACAAGTCATCATGGATGAGCCACCCTGCGCGGGATTGCCTTGCTTCGCGGAGACGCATGGCACAGAATGGACCATCATTCATCCGTGGAGGAGGCATGTTCGCTATCGGCACACCCCTGCTTGTCTTCGCCAGCGTGGGCGGTTTGCTGGCTCTTTTCGGCGTGGGAACTTTTTTGTTCCAAGCCGGCTGCGCCTTAGCGGACGTGCCGGAGCGTGGCTACTTCCGCGCCTTGCCCATCTACTCGGCCTCCCTCATCGTTTGTTTGCCCGTGGCGGCGGCGCTCATTTGGTTCGTCGGACGCTATGACGCCGATCCCAACGACTGGTTCGGCAATCTTCGCATCGCCGCCGCCATCGGTTCGCTGCTGCTGAGCTGGCTTCTGTCGGCGGTAATCTATGCGCTGCTGTTGGCCGCGCCGCTGCGTAAGGGACTATTGATTGCCGGCGTTGAACTGCTGCTGATGGCGTTGTTGGCGGCGCTCGTCTCGGCGCTCGTGCTGGTCGTGTTGGCCCTTGTGCAGATTGGCATGCGGCCACCCCATTAGTTATAGGGTGGGTCGAGCGCAGCGAGACCCACCCTACAACTTCGGTCGCGGTTAAACGAAGCGGTGGTCCGCCATGATTCTGGAAGGCATCGTCACCACGATTTCCGCCGCCGGCGCGGTCAACATCGCGCCGATGGGACCGCACGTCGATGTCCATACCGCGGCCGGCGGACTGACGCGCTTCACGCTGCGCCCCTTTCGCACCGCTCAGACGTTCGCCAATCTGACGGCGCACGGCGAAGGCGTCCTGCACGTCACCGATGACGTGCTGCTGTTGGCGCGGTCGGCTCTGGGGATGCTCGATCCGCCGCCGCCGCTGCGTCCGGCCGGGCACGTTCGCGGTTGGGTACTCGCCGACGCTTGCCGTTTTTATGAATTTCGCGTCGTCTCCCACGATGAGCGGAGCGAACGCGCCTGCTTCGAGGCGGAGGTGGTGCATACGGAGCGATTGCGCGATTTCTTCGGCTTCAATCGAGCCAAGCACGCCGTTGTCGAGGCCGCCATCCTGGCCACGCGCACCGCTTTTCTGCCCTTGGACGAAATCGAGGCCGAGTATCGCAAACTGGCCCTACTCGTCGAGAAGACCGGCGGCGCGCAGGAACAAGCGGCGTTCGCGCTACTGCGCGATCATCTACGCGGGAAGAAGTGAACCGAGCCGCGACCGTTAGGGAGCGGTTGCTTTTCCCGCTTCCCGACAGTCGCGGCTCGGACAATCCCTTGGGCAGCAACGCAAGGCGGACGGCATTCACTTCGGCGGTCCGCCGGGTGGAGGTCGGGGGAGGGGTGGCGGCGTCGGCGCCTTCCCCGGCTTGACACTGGGATCCGGTGAACCCGAAGGCGGCTTGGTTGAAGGACTCGAACAAGCCGCACACTCCATCAAGAGCAATAGCACGCACAGGCGGACAAGCCACGATTTCATAGCGCGTGTTCTCCTTGTTTCAGGAATCGGAAATCCGCGGCGCGAGCGATGACGCCTGACTCATTGGCCCAGAAGGCTGTAGTTAACGACGCCTCCATCCATATAGCCGCTCACATTCAACCAGGCATAGTAGGTGGCGTCGAAGGCAAAGGTAGAGGCGAGTCCCTGGCTGATGCTGCGCACCGAGCCGTCGCCGAAGCCAAACTGCACGATGCCGGTGTGCATGCTGCCGTAAGTATACCATCCGGGCGGAGTAGCTAAACCCCAGGCTGTGGCCATGCTACCTGAGCCCATCCAGGAGAAGGCAAAGTCGCGTGGCGGCGTTCCCGGCCCGCCGGAGCCACCCAATGCTTCCCCGAAGAAAATCGTGTTCGAGGTGCCATCGGGCATGGCGCCGACCCTAGTGGATTGACCGCTGGTGAACGGCCCCGGATAGATGCCCCAGAAGGTGTCGCTACCAAAGCCGAGGGCGCCTCCAGAAGGCACATAGTTAGTCCGCGCTATGGCCGACCCCGAGGGGTTGGGGATGTATCCGCCGGTGAAGGTGTCGTCGCTGGCGTCGCAGTACAGCGTGATAAACGTGCCTTGCGTCGTGTTGTAGTTGATGGCTGGCTGGGGGTCCGAGGGGCAAATGTACGTCTTGATGGGGCGCTGGCAGGCTCCCCAGTACGAGGCATTGCTCCACCAGCCGTTTGGCATGACCATCGTTGCCGATGGCGTCGGGACGAGCAGATTGTAGATGTTTTGCTGTTCGATGTAGGGCAGCAGGAACGCCAGGCAGCCGACATGCGGATAAGCGAAGCTGAACCCCGCGCCCGGCCCCGGTCCAAGTACCCCAGGGGGCAGCTTACCCATGGCGCTGTCGTAGTTTTGGGCGGCCAAGGATATCTGCTTGAGATTGTTCGCGCACTGCGTGCGCGCCGCCGCCTCGCGGACTTTCTGCACGGCGGGCAGCAGCAGCCCGATCAGGATAGCGATGATGGCGATCACCACCAACAACTCGATGAGCGTAAAGCCCATCCTTCGATTCAACTTGCTCATGACTTCCCCTCGATGCTGAGATAAGGAAAAGAGGTAACACCATCGCCAATGGGAGAAGCGCTTGCGCGAACCTCCGATTCTCTGGACAGTAAGGGCCAGTCCCTTGGCCTCGCTCCCGGAGACTCGCTGGATACCCGGCAGACACGAACAGAACAATGATCCTGAAACATAAACTCGTCTCCCGCCAACCGCATTCTCAAACCGGCGACGGGGCTATCCGGGACAAGTCGGCACGTTGTCGTTGGAGAGATACCTTGTCGTTGGAAAGAAAAGTCGCCTCTCGCTCACCTTGAGACACCTGCGATCGTGCCGTCCGCAGCGAGTAGACATACGAAACCGCGAGACTTCGACAAGTCGAGAGCAACTTAAACAGAATTATCCTATAGTAGCAATTCACCCTCTGACAAGGGAAAAAAACCAATAATTCTTTTTTTCTTATCAAGAACCTTGGCAGGCGGCGGGTCCGGCGTTTAAGCGGAGATCCCTAGCGGAACCATCGCCCGGCGGAGGATGGCGGAGATGATGGGCGTGCGCGCATCGAGCCGGCTGCACTTTGGGTTGTTGAATCCGAGCGGGAAAACAGAGCCAATCCGTCGTTTCGGCGGCGTGGGACTGATGATCGAGCGGCCGTCATGGCGCGTGCGCGTGGCCGCGTCGCCGTCGTGGTCGGCGGTGGGGACACAGGCCGAACGCGCCCTCCGCTTCGCGGAGCGCTTTGCGCGGGCCACGGGCGAGGAAGAGCGGGACATCGAATTGTCACCGCGGCGCATTGTGGTCGAACAGGCGGCTCCCGAACACGCCGGTCTGGGTTCGGGAACGCAATTGGCTCTGTCGGTGGCGCGGGCGTTGGCGGCGTCCTGGGGACTGGAGTGCGATCTGCCTACGTTGGCTCGCCGCGCCGGCCGCGGTTTGCGTTCCGCTCTGGGCGTGCATGGTTTCGAGCAGGGCGGCCTGCTGGTGGAGTCGGGCAAGAACTCGGCGGAGTGCCTGGCGCCGTTGGTGGCTCGTCTGCCGTTCCCGGAAGCGTGGCGTCTGGTTGTGGCCCTGCCGGCGACGAGCGAAGGAGCGGCGGGATTGCACGGCCGCGACGAAGTAGAGGCGTTCGCACGGCTGATCGCCGCGCCGGGGCGAACGGAGACGTTGTGCCGGCTGGTGTTATTGGGTCTGCTGCCGGCGCTGGTCGAGCGCGACGTGGAGGCTTTCGGTGAGGCGCTGTACGAATTTAACGTGCGGGTCGGCGAGGCGTTCGCGCCAGTACAGGGCGGCGTGTACGCCAGTCCGCGCGTGGCGGAGTTGGTGGCATTCGCGCGGGGGCAAGGCGTTCGCGGCGTCGGACAAAGTTCGTGGGGTCCGGCGGTGTTCGCCGTCGTCGCCGACGCCGAACGCGGCGAACATCTCGCCGAGCAGCTGCGCGAACGATTCGATCTACCGCAGTCCGCCGTGTGGGTGACAGCGGCGTGCAACCACGGCGCGACGCTCGAAAAAGAAAACTAACCACAGAGTCACAGAGGCACAGAGAAGAAATGAAAAAATAGAAACCAGATACGAGGAATAGTGGGGACGGTTTCTTTCTCTTCCGCTTTTTGTTGTTTTCTCTGTGCCTCTGTGTCTCTGTGGTTAATTCTTTTGTCACCAACGGAAGTTGCCGCGCACTTGCGGGTTGACCACCTTCTCCGCCGGCCATTCGCCGCGCGACAGCGACACGATGGCTTGCGCCGCTGACAGCGCCATGTCATCGCGCGATTGCACGTCCACGCCGGCGGCGTGCGGCGTCAGCAAGACGTTGGACAACTCGAACAGCGGATGCTTGCCCGGCGGTTCCTGCTCGAACACGTCCAGCCCCGCGCCGGCGATGCGCTTGTTCCGCAGCGCTTCCAGCAGATCGGCCTCATTGACGACGGCGCCGCGTGCCGTGTTGATGAGGAACGCGGTCGGCTTCATCAACGCCAACGTCCGGCGATTGATGAGATAGCGCGATTCGGCGCTGACCGGCAAATGCAGTGTCAGATAATCGGACTCGGCCAACAACCGCTCCAAGGGAACGAGGGTGACGAGGTGATTCGCGGCGAAAGCGGTATCGGGCACGGGATCGTAGGCCAACAGACGCATGCCGAAGGCCGCGCCGCGCAGAGCGACGGCCTTGCCGATGCGTCCTAGACCGGCGATGCCGAGCGTTCGTCCGCGCAACGGCAGATTGGCGCCGCGCGGCCAATTGCCGGATTTGACGCCCAAGTGCTGCGCCGCCAAATTCTTCGCCAGGCCGAGGATGAGGCAGAATGTATGCTCGGCCACGGCACCTTCGTTGGTGCCCGGCGTAATGGTGACGGGAATGGCGTGTCGCTCGGCGGCGGCCAAATCGACCGCATCATAGCCGACGCCGGCGCGAGCAATGACGCGCAGACCCGGATGCGCGTCGAGAACGCGCGCCGTATACGGCTCGGAGCCGGCCAGCGACGCTTTGATACCCGGCAGAAACGTCATCAATTCGTCTTCCGTCAGCTGCGTGCCGCGATTGGGGTAGACCAATTCAAAACCGGCTTCGCGCAGCACGCGAACGAAGGCGCTATCGAGTCCGGCCAGGGGGGCGGGAGCAATTAGCACTTTGTCCATCGAATAAATCCCATTAGACATACCCCACCCGGCAGCTAACGCTGCCGGTTCGCCGGGTCTGGCGAACCGGCAGCGTTAGCTGCCGGGTGCAAGTCAACCGCGCTCCCTTCGGGTTGCGGCGAAACGAGGAACTTACCTACGATATCTTATGAATTGAACGCCTCCGCCGTCCGCAGTCGCGTCAGCCATTCGCGCAACTCGGTCTGTTTCGCTCGATACAACACCTCCGCGGTTTCCAGCGTAACCCGCTGAAAGCGAATCGTTTCTCCCGGCCGCAGTTGGGCGAGTTTGTCGAGATCGGCGCTGACGACTTGAGCGATTTTCGGATAACCGCCGATGGTCTGGCCGTCCACGCCGAGAACGATGCACTGACCATCGCGTGTCACCTGTACGCTGCCGGGACAGACTGGCTCCGACTCCAACTCGCGCTCCGGCATGGTCAGCGCCGCGCCGCGTAGACGCAAGCCCATGCGATTGCTGTCCGGCGTCACCGTGAAGGACTGCGAAAAGAATTCTTCGCCGCGGAACCAATCCGCTTGCGCTCCGTCCACGACGCGCAGCAAATCCGGCTCCGCGTTCCAAACGAAATCATGCCGAAAGTGGCGGACATGAAGGACACCGGCTTGACAGGGAAGCACAGTGCCACCGCGCAGCGGTTCGAGACTGGAACGGCTATCGAGTACGATCGGCGTTTGCAGGCCGCCGCGAACACACAGATAAGCGCGCATGCCGCGCGCCGTCCCGCCGATGCGCAGTTCCTCGCCGCGATGAAGCGTGAACGTCTTGCCGATGTCTTGCGTCATGCCGCCGATTGTCATGTCGAAGGGAGCGCCGTAAAGGACGCAAGCGATTTCGCTGTCGGTGGTGAGCGTGGGACCATGCAAACTGATTTCCAGGGCGGCGACATCGGGAAGATTACCGACGAGAGCGTTGCCGATAGCCAAGGCGAAGCGATCCGCCGCGCCGCCGACCGGCACGCCGAAACTACGGCAGCGCGGTCGGCCGTGGTCCACAATCAGCGTGCAAAGTCCAGGGTTGGAAATGGTGAGCGCGGCGATGGGCTTACTCCTGATTGCCTTTGCCGCTGAGCGTGGCCATCGCCTCCCACACCGCCGGATCGATGGATTGCTCAATGTAGCGAACGGAACCATCCGCGAAGACGGCATTCGCACCGTGAGGATGATTGCCGCCGAACTGTCCGCCAATACCGATATAGGGCGCTCCATCGGGGATGAGTCCGCGCGTTGTCGGCGAACCCGCGGCGGTCCAGGCACCGCTGGTTTTACTCGTCTCAGCCAGCATCAGAATAGAGCCGGCGCGATCATTAAGATCCTCACGCTGGAGGGTTCGTTCATAGCCGAAGAAACCGGCTCGGCTATCCTCGGATGGAAGATTGATCGCCTTGGTGCCAATGCCAGCGATTCCGAGATAACAGGTCGGCGGAGGGATGCCTGTCGGCGTAGGCTGGGAGTGACCCGGACATTGCAGAAAGCGCGGGACGTATGTCGGTGTATCGAAGCGATTCTCCTCGGCCTCCCATCCCTTTTTGTAATCCATCCTGCTGTAAAGCGGCCCTGCCTCGACAAATGGTACAATGCTAAAGATCCAGCTGAGGCGTTTCTCCGGCGGAAGGTGTGGATTCGGCATTGCGGCTGTGGGGAAGTTGCCGTAGGTGCCGTGGTAGTTTTCGATGGCCAAGTCGAGTTGTTTGAGATTGTTGCTACATCGCGTGCGATCCGCCGCATCGCGGACTTTAACAACGCAAACGCTGAACATTCCGCCGCAGGACAGCAGAATCAGAACGACGATAAGAACCTGGATCACCCGTCGCATGCTTCATCTCTCCGTTATCTCTCCTTCCACATCTCGAATCGCTCATCAAAACTTGCGAATGGTCACACCGCCTTGGACCAGTACCGCGCGCAGTTCGCGGACAAACGCCACCGCTTGCGGATTATCGCCGTGAACACACAGCGTTCGCACACCGCGTTCGCGCAGCAGCCATTCCGCTTGCCGCACCGCTTTAGTCGGCTCCGCCACGAAAGCATCCGGCCGCGAACGCGGCACCAACGAGCCATCGGGCAAATAACGTCGATCGGCGAACCCCTCGCGGACAAACGCACAGCGGCCGGCGCTCAGCGTCTCTAAACGCGACTGCGGCAGGGCCATCAGTTCCAATCCGAACAAGGACACCGCCTCGACGATGGGCCGAGCATAGGCATCTTCGCGGCAGGCCATGTTGTACAGCGCACCGTGCGGTTTGACGTATCGCAGCGATAGGCCCACAGCCCGCGCCAGACCGGCGAGCGCGCCGATCTGATAGACGCAGTCCTCGAAAATTTGCGTTTCGGTGCGCGGCAGTTCGCGGCGGCCGAAATGTTCGCGGTCGGCGAAGCCGGGATGCGCCCCGACTTGAACGCCGTGTCGCGCCGCCAGAAGCAGCGCGG
The DNA here is from genome assembly GCA_963835245.1 of uncultured Planctomycetota bacterium. GTDB lineage: Bacteria > Planctomycetota > Planctomycetia > Gemmatales > Gemmataceae > JAJPHU01. The sequence continues at coordinate 451,726 of CAWIEZ010000003.1, read as the reverse complement.
CGTGAGCCATGGCTGCATCGCCGGCGTGGAAACCGCAAGCGATGTTGGCCGACGTAATCAGCGGCATCAGCTCGGCGTCATAAGGGCAGCCTTCGCCGAGATCGCAGTTGAGATCGATGTCCACAACGGCCATCTTAACAAAAAAGAAGAGCTAACCACAGAGACACAGAGACACAGAGAAGACAAAAAGAAAAAACAAGGATTATTTTTTGTCTCTCTTATCTTCTTCCTCTGTGTTTCTGTGTCTCCGTGGTTAGCTCTTCTTGGCGATTCCATTTTGTTTCTAAAAAAAATTCGCGTAATCTTCTTCGATGCGCTTTGGAGATAGGAACGTGAAGAAATTGGCGTAACAGAGCCAGGCGGCGAGCGCCTGCAAGTTGACGAACGGCGGCGGCAGGTAGCGCGGCGGCGCCAGCAGTCCCTCTTCGGCGAGCAGAGCCAACGTCTTGATGTCGTCGAGATTGGTTTTGCCGCAGAACAAGAGCGGAATGCGCCGAACCATGCCGTGCGACACGGCCAAACGCATGAAATTGTACAAGTGGACGAAGCCCTTGCTGTAACACAGATCCTTGGTGAACGGCCCGCAGCCGGCCGGCAGGCTGCCGCGAAAAAGACGCATCGCCTGCTGATAACTCTCGCGCGGCTCGTAGCCTTCGTCAAGAAAGAAACGATACACGTCGAGGAAATCGGCGCCGGACTCCGCCAAGGCGATGCCTTCGATGCGATGCGTCAAGCCGCCGCACCCGGCCGGGATGCGAAGCGAACGACAAAATCTCCGTCATCACCGCCAGCCCTTCCTGCGTCACCGTCGAGGAGGGCGGTCCCTTGCTTAAAAAAGTGCAGATGGGTTGATGTTGCCCGTTCAGGGTAGTGGCGAGATGGACCCAGCCTTCATGCACTTCCAATAAGCGGATTTCGCGGAGTGTAAATGTGGCATCTTCGCGCAGTTTGATGTAATCGCAGCCGGCGGCGGCGTCGGCGACGATGCCGTCGGATAGGCGGATGCGCACCGCGGACGGATCGTGAAAAAAGTCGCTCAACCGCGCCGACAAAAGGCGCATCGCCTCGGCGGCGTCGAACATCGGCTCGGCAGCCGATAGCAAGGCGTCGCGCGACAGGTTGTCCAGCGTGGCGGCGAGAGTGCGGGCAAGATCGGCGAGCGTCGGATCGCCGGCGTGGAAACTGTCGCTCGAACTGCCGTACAGACGTTCGGAAAGAGCGGCGAACGCCGGTGTGCCGCGACCGACGAGCAGATCGACGACTTGGCGATACTCCGCGCACATGCGCGTCATGATCTGGCCGGCGGCATTGTATTTGCCGAGCCGTTGGCGGATGTCGCGCTCGATGCTGAGAAATTCGCGGCGTTTCTTTTCGGGATCGAAGGGCAGAGGACGTGAGAGATAGTAATCGCGGCTGACGGCCGGCAGCTCGACGGCAACCGGCGGCGAAGAAGGCGCGTTCGATGTCGTCGTCCCACTTGATCGCATCGAGAATGCGGATGGGCCGTTGCGCCTCGACGAGTCGATCGCTGAGTGAACGGATCAACTCCTCGTAGGTGGACAGCGGACGCCCGGATAAACCAGGCGCGTCGCCGTTGTCCTCCGCATGAAGGGTCAGGGAGGGCGCTCTAGCGACGCTCTCACAGGGGCCATTGGCCCGTTTGGCTTTGCCCATCTTCTCGGCCATCGATCTCCGACTGTCCGTCGAACTTCGGCGAGCGGCGTCCGATGACGCTCGCCCTCGTGCGGACAGTCGTTCTCTTCGGTTCCGTCCCACAATGTACGCCGGACGACTCCGCGCCATCATCCGGGAAGGCCGCGGCGAATCGCGGCCCTGTTATCCCTTGTAATCTGCCGCGTCCAATAGATCCAGAGGATCTTTTCACTATTCTACGTCATTGCCGCAGCAAGCGCTCCAGCGCCGCCAAACCCAACTCGGCGATCTGCGCGGGTTTCACCTGCCACAGCGCCGGATTGAACAACTCCAGAGAGACCCAACCATCATAGCCGATGGAACGCGAGCTGCCGCACGATCGGTTCGAGATGGAAATCGCCTTCGCCGGGCAGAATGCGATCGGCGTCGCCGGCCAACTCGCGCGGCACGCCGACGACATCGCACAGCTGCACGAAAGCGAGATTGTTCGGCGACAACAGCGCGAGATCCTCGAATTTGCTCGGCCCGGTGTAGTAATGGAAGACATCGAAATTGACGCCGACGTTCGCTTCGCCGCACTGCGCGACGAGCGCCAGGCGGTATCGAGACTGGCGCAGAATGAGGCGGAGCCGCGAAATTCCAGGGCCAGCCGCACGTTGAAGGCGGCGGCCCACTGCGCCGCTTGCGTCAGCGAAACGACGGCGCGCTGGAGAGCAGTTGCATCAACTTTGTCCGCGAAATCGGCGGCCAAGAGCAGCGTGCCGAATGCCGAAACTCTGGCACAGATCGAGACGGCGTTTGAAGTGATCGTAATGAGTTTTGCGTTGCTCGCCCTGCGAGAGCAGCAGACCGCCTTGGTAGGAGGCGGCGGCCAGCGTCATTTCGCGGTCTTCGAGCAGTTTGCGCGTGTCGGCGAGCGAGTGCTTCTCCAAGTGGGTTTCCAGCTTCGTCAGCCAAACTTCCAGAGCATGACAGCCGCCGTCGGCGTAGCCGTTGACATCGTCGGCGAACGAGTGACGACAGCGTGGTGGCTTCGCTGATGCAGGGTTTCATACGGTCATGCTAAGAGGCGATTTTTCAACGACTAGCCCGGATGCGACAGCGACGGGCCAACCCGTCGCTGCGCGATGCCGGGCTAGTCGGCAAAGCTTGCCCTACATTATGCACTTGTGAACGATCGACGAAAAATCGTGGGAACCTCTTGCAAGACGATGGCTGGCCTGTCACACTCTTGCTAATAAGGAATCTGTGGCGCCGGAGGAATGAGAATTCTTCCGCTCCTTCCTCTTCCGAACTATAGTTGCTATGATAAGGCAATGGCCGTTCGGCCTTTGCCCGTCTGGTGAATTTCGCGGCGCAAGACGGATTCGCGTCAGCAAAAGGATAGCCGATGCCGTCGCCGACAACGAATGACGAATTCCTGGAGTTGGTGCGCAAAAGCGGGGTCGTCGATGACAAGAAGCTCACGACGTACCTCGACAAAGTTCGTGCCGCGCAACCGTTGCCGAGCACGCCCGCCGCGTTGGCCGGTCTGCTGGTGCGCGACGGTTTGCTGACCCACTTCCAGGCCGAGCAATTCCTGCAAGGCAAATGGCGGCGTTTCAGTCTGGGCAAGTACAAAGTGCTGGAACGGCTGGGCGCCGGCGGCATGGGCACCGTGTACTTGTGCGAACACAAGCTGATGCGGCGGCGCGTGGCCGTCAAAGTGCTGCCGGCCGCCAAGGCCGAAGACGCCTCGTCGCTGGAACGCTTCTACCGCGAAGCCCGCGCCGTCGCCGCTCTCGATCATCCCAACATCGTCCGCGCCTACGACATCGATCAAGACGACAAACTGCACTTCCTGGTCATGGAACACGTGGACGGCGCCAGCTTGCAGGAGATCGTCAAAAAGACCGGCCCGATGGACGTGCTGCGCGCCTGCCATTACATGCGCCAAGCCGCTCTGGGTTTGCAGCACGCCGCACGAAAGCGCCGGCATCGTTCACCGCGACATCAAGCCGGGCAACATCCTCGTCGATCGCAACGGCATCGTCAAAATCCTCGACATGGGACTGGCACGCTTCTTCCACGACGAAGACGACGTGCTGACGAGAAAGTACGAGGAAAACGTGCTGGGCACCGCCGACTATCTGGCGCCGGAGCAGGCGCTGGACAGTCATTCGGTGGACATCCGCGCGGACATTTACAGTCTCGGCGCCACGTTCTATTTCTGTCTGACGGGGCGGACGCCGTTCGCCGAAGGTTCGGTGGCGCAGAAATTGATCTGGCATCAAACGCGGCAACCCAAGCCGATTCGTCAGCTGCGGCCGGAGACGCCGGAAGGGGTAATGGCGCTCGTGGAAAAGATGATGGCCAAAGATCCCAGTCAGCGTCCGCAGACGCCGCAGGAAGTGGCCGAGACGCTGATGCCGTGGACGCAAACGCCCATCCCGCCGCCGCCGGAAAATGAAATGCCGCAGCTGAGTCCGGCGGCGATGGGCAACACCACCAGCGACAGTAACTTGACGGCCGGCCCGCGAACGCCCAGCAGCGGCACCGAACCATCGCCGCCGCCGCGCAAAACGTGGCAAGTCTCGCAAACGACGACGCCCGCGCCGTTGACGGCTCCGCCGCCCAAGTCGTCTCCGCCGCCTCCCGCCAAGGATCTGCGCAAGACCAATCCGCCGCCGCCGGGACCGCTGAATCTGGAACTACCGCCCTCAGCCACGGCCAATCGTGCGGCCGCCGCCCAAGTTCGCCCCGCTCCGGCTGCCGTGCCGGCGCCGGCCAGTCGGCCCGTTACCGTCAATGGCGCCGCGCAGGCGGACGCGCCTCCCCTCAAGACCGCTCCGGGGCCGTCAGAGCAGGAACCGTCGTGGGGAGAACTGCTGGAGGAAGACGAGGCCGCCACAGCGGTCAACGGCACCACGCCGCGCCGCGCGGCGAGGTCCCGTCTCCATGACACAGCGCGTGGGCGGCCTACCGCCCACGGCTCCGATGGGCAAGTTTGGCTGGATCATCGGCATCGCCTCGGCGATCGTGCTGGGACTCATCGTCGTCGCCGGTATCGCCGCTTGGATCTTTGGCGGCGCCTCCAATCCCACCCCTCCGGTCAACGCCGGACCACTCGTTTTCCAGGTCAATCCGCGCGGCGGCAACAATGCGTCAACCTCCCTCGCCGAAGTTCTCGCCCGCTTACGCGGCAAAAACAAACCCGCGCGAATCATCGTTCAGGACGATCTCGCCGAAAGCGATGTGCTTGTGAATGTGCCCAACGTCGTCATCGAGGCGGAAGAGGGCAAAACGATTCATTGGCGTCCGTCGCCGAAAGAGGGAGCGACGAAACTCTTTGCCGTCTACAAAGCCGAAGGCGTCCGCATCAAGGGCTTCACCCTCGACGGCGACAACCGCATCGATATCCTCGTCAATCTCTTCCACCGCTGCCCCGGCACGAAGCTGGAAGACCTGAAGTTGCAAGGCTTCAGGAAGTACGGCATCTGGGTGACCAACTGCGAGGGCGGCGAGAGTCAAGATCGCCGCGTTCAGTTCAACCGCCTTGAGTTCGTCACGATACGGCCGGAACAAACCGCTCTGTTTTTCAGCATCGAACCGGGCATCCGCGACGCCATTCCCAAGAATCGTTACTTCGCATTTCACGATTGCACGTTCGTTGGTCCGGGAACGAAGGTGAAAACGCCGGACCTAGCCAGTGTCGCGCACATCGACTGGCCCGCCGATGTCAAGCCCGTGCCGGCTGGCAGCGCGGGCGGGAAATAACAAGGTAGGTTTCCGTTTAGATAGCCGCGACCCGAAGGGGAGCGCGTTGCAGAGAGCGCTCCCCTTCGGGTCGCGGCTAAACAGGGGAACTTACGCGGCGCTACACGTCGCCAGAGTCTTCGCCCAGCGTTCGCGGCAGGCGTTGACCAAGCCACGGAACAACTGAATGTCCAATCCCGACGCGGTGGCGGAAGCGGGATGCCATTGCACGCCCAAGGCGAACCAGTCGCCGTCGGCCTCGATGGCCTCGATGACGCCATCCAGCGCCTGCGCACACATACGGAAACCACGAGCCACGCGCTGCACAGCGCGGCGATGCTCGCTGTTGACCACCACTTCACCCTCGCCGTACAGCTCGCACAGCATCGTATCGGGGATGACGTTGATGGCGTGCCGTAGGCCGCGCTCCGGCGGATGGCGATGCTGCAACGCCTCCGGCAGATCGCGCGGCAGATCCAAATAGACGGTGCCGCCGTGCGCCGTGTTGAGCAAGTGCAGACCGTGATCGATGCCCAAGAGGGGAAGGCGGCGATTATTGCACCACAGACATAGTTCTTCGGCCTCGGCGGTGGGTCGTTTGCCGTCGGCGTCGTGGCCGGAGAGGACGACGCCGTGCAGGCCGTCGAAGACCTCATCCCAGGAGCGATCGCCGATGTCGATGATGCGCACCGGCTCGGCTTCCGCCGCCGTCAGGCAGGAAGCGATGCCGGCCGGCCACAGCCCGCAGCCGTGACGTTCGTTGCCGTACACGTCATCCTGACCGAAGATGCCGATGCGAATGGTGGTAGCGCGATTTGGCATGGAGGACTCCCTTCCTCGAAAAAAAAGCGTGAATCGATGAGCCAGTCATCCTGTCCCGGCAAAGAGAAATTGTAACCGAAAACGACGGGATAGCCAGCGCAAAATGGAAAAAAAAATCGACGGAGGAAAAGATGCCTCGGTGGCCGGGTCATCTCATTCTCTTCGCACATTATTTTTGTTGAACTGGAGCCTTGACAATACCAACTTGTCTTTCAAGAATAACTCCGCTCAAACGCCTTAGGATTGGACCGGAAATAACATTGTTTAGCCGCGACTCGAAGAGGAGCGCGAGAAGTTTCTACCCGGCAGCTAACGCAGCCGGTTCGCCTAGTTCGGCGAGTTTCTACCCGGCAGCTAACGCAGCCGGTTCGCCGAACTAGGCGAACCGGCTGCGTTAGCTGCCGGGTGGTGTTCGCAGCGCTCCCCTTCGGGTCGCGGCTAAACGGAAAACTTGTTTTCGGATGACCTCTCAGGCGACTCGATGCACCCGGAACAGATAGGCTATGTTCTTCATCTTTCTTGTCTTCAAAGGGGTGCGTCATGTTTTCCGACTGGTGGAAGCGCTGGAAGTCCGACAATTGCGTAACGAAGTCCGGCCGCGGCCGGCGGAGCAAGCGGCGCAGCGTCCAGCCGTCTTTGGAGTCGCTCGAACGGCGCGAACTCCTCACGACCGCCACGCCGTTTTTCCTCATCGCCCAACCGCCCAACGGCGCCGCCCCATCTCCGCTGGAGCCGCCGACCACGGGAACCACGCCGCTGGCCGGCATTCAGCCGCATGCTGGCTCCGGACCCGCCGGCGGCTTCGCCCCCAGTCAAATTAGCCAAGCCTACGGCTTCAATCAGATCAGCTTCAACGGCGTCGCCGGCAACGGCAGCGGCCAAACCATCGCCATAGTCGATGCCTACGACGACCCCAACATCAACAGCGATTTGCAGACGTTCGATGCGCAATTCGGCCTGCCCAATCCGACCTTCACCGTACTCAATCAGAATGGCGGAACCTCTCTGCCGGGGAGCGATTCGACGGGCGGCTGGGAGGTGGAAGAATCTCTCGATGTCGAGTGGGCGCATGCCATGGCGCCGGCGGCCAACATCGTACTCGTCGAAGCCAACAGCGCCGACATGAACGACCTGCTAACCGCCGTGCAGACCGCCGCCGGACTGCCGGGCGTCGTGGTCGTGTCCATGAGTTGGGGCGGCGGCGAATCTCCCGATGAAGCAACCGCATACGACAGTTATTTTACCACGCCCGCCGGGCACCCCGGCGTCAGCTTCATTGTTTCCTCCGGCGACAACGGAGCGCCGCCTTCCTACCCAGCGGCCTCTCCCAACGTCTTGGCGGTCGGCGGCACCACGCTGACCGTGGACAGCCAGAACAACTATGTGTCCGAGTCGGGCTGGAGCGGCAGCGGCGGCGGACTCAGCGCCTATGAAGCGCAACCGAGTTACCAGCAGGGCATCGTCACCCAGAGTTCGACCCAGCGCCAACCCGGATGTGGCTTACGACGCCGACCCCAATACCGGCTTCTCCGTTTACGATAGCGTTCCCTATTACGGAACCACCTACGGCTGGCTCGAGGTCGGCGGCACCAGTGACGCCGCGCCGCAGTGGGCCCGTTGGTGGCCATCGCCGATCAGGGCCGCGCCGCCAATGGCGAGAGTTCCTTGGATGGTCCCAGCCAACTGCTGCCCATGATCTATCAGATGCCCAGCAGCAATTTCCACGACATCACCAGCGGCAACAACGGCTATTCGGCGGGTCCGGGATACGATCTGGTCACCGGCCTAGGCACCCCTATTGCCAACTCGGTGGTCAACTCGTTGGTAAACAATACGTCGCCTCCGCCTAGTCCGCCGCCCAGTCCGCCGCCCAGTCCGCCGCCCTCGCCTCCACCAAGTCCGCCGCCCTCGCCTCCACCAAGTCCTCCGCCCTCGCCTCCACCAAGTCCACCGCCCGCGCCGCCGCCAGCACCACCGCCCAGCCCATCGCCGCCGCCGGGCAGCAACCCAATCCTCGACGGTGGTTTCGAGACGCCGGTTGTGGGCGCCAATGCCGTTGTCAATCCCAGCGGTTCGCCGTGGACCTTCCAATCGACGGCTGGCATCGCCGGCAACGGCAGCATACCCACCATCGGCGATCCGCCGGCCCCCGAAGGCAATCAGGTCGGCTTCCTCCAAGGTCACAGCAGCATCAGTCAGACCATCAACCTCAGCGGCGGCAGTTATACTCTCAGCTTTTACGCCGCGCAAGCGGGCGGCGCCAGATCGGCAGTCAGCAGTTCCAGGTGTGGGTAAACAACGGCGGGATCAACACGCTGGTGGGCACCTTCACGCCCAACAGCACCGCCGCTTATACCTACTACACTACCGGCGACGTCCTCGTCATGTCCGGCAACAGCACCGTCGAGTTCGTGGGCATGGATCCCAGCGGCTTCGACAGCACCGCCTTGATCGATCAAGTCAGCATCCAGAGCGCCATGCCCAGCCCGCCGCCAGCACCACCGCCCGCGCCGCCACCATCGCCACCGCCTAGTCCACCACCATCGCCGCCGCCTAGTCCCCCGCCTTCACCGCCGCCCAGCCCGCCGCCGGGCAGTGGCCAAATTCTCGATGGTGGATTCGAGACGCCGGTTGTCGGCCCTAACGCCGTTATCAATCCCAGCGGCTCGCCCTGGACTTTCCAATCGACGGCCGGCATCGCCGGCAACGGCAGCATACCTACCATCGGCATTCCGCCGGCCCCCGAAGGCAACCAGGTCGGCTTCCTCCAAGGAACCAGCAGCATCAGCCAAACCATCAACCTCAGCGGCGGCAGTTACACTCTCAGCTTTTACGCCGCGCAAGCGGGCGGCGCTCAGATCGGCAGTCAGGAGTTCCAGGTATGGGTAAACAACGGCGGGATCAACACTCTGGCGGGTACCTTCACGCCCAGCAGCGGCGTTTACACATACTACACCACCGGCGACGTTCTCGTCTTGTCTGGCAACAGCACCGTTGAGTTTGTGGGCATGGATCCCAGCGGCTTCAACAGCACCGCCTTGATCGATCAGGTCAGCATCGCGGCTTCCGGGCCTGCCTTCCTGCGAGGCGGCTCGGATTCCAACCTTGGCGCCACGGCCGGCGCGATGCCAGGAGGGTTTCCCGGCCCGACGATGATAGGCCCCGCGCTGCCCCCTGTCATCCCGACGCCGGTGCAGAGCATGGATCTGATCGCTCGGACAACTCCGCCCTTCCCCCTCAATCTCAGCCTCAGCGATCAGCTGTTCGCTCAAGCGGAACCGAATCCGTTCGGGCAAACCAGCGGCACGTTGTCGGCGATCTATGGCAGCGGCATCCTCTCGTGGCCCCAGCAACAAGCCGCGACGGGATGGATCGGAGGGGGGTTGGGCGCGGAGTGGCTCGATCAGATGTTGTCCGAACAGATCACTTGATGCGCCGGTACAAGGGCAGAGCAGCCCCCAGCGCCAGCAAAGAACATCCCTTGCTGGCGCTGGGGGCTGGCATAAAACCTCGTTTAGCCGCGACCCGCAGGGGAGCGCGAGAGCGCTCCCCTGCGGGCCGCGGCTAAACGAGGTTTTCGATAGCGTATGTCGTTATCCTAACCCAGAAGCAAGCTCGGCTCCCAGCCGACGCGCTCGGCGGAGGCGCGGAGCTTCTCCAGGGCGCGGTTCTGAATCTGGCGGACGCGCTCCTTGCTGATGCGGAGCAGATGGCCAATCTGGCGCAGGCTGTGCGTGCCGTTGCCAGTCAGGCCGAAACGCAGATCGAGTACTTTGCGTTCGCGCGGCCGCAGGTTCTCCATCAGATAGTGCAACGCTTCCTGACGCTCGGCGTTCTGCCGCAGCGTTGTGCTTTCGTTGTCCGGCATCGCTTCGGTCAGCTTGAAGTCGCTGTCGTCGTCGAGGACAGCGTTGAGCGAGACGGGTGTGCGCGTGGCGGTTTGCAGGTGGGTGAGATGTTCGAGGCTGCTGCCGGTGCGCGAAGCGAGTTCCTGCGGCGTGGGCAGGTGCTTGCCGCCATGAGCCAGCGCCTCGGACTCCTGTTGCAGCAGTCCCAATTCCTGCAAGTGGTGCGGCGACAGGCTGACCAGATGGCTCTGCCGTGCCACGGCGATCTGTAAAGTTTGACGAATCCACCACGTCGCATAGGTCGCCAAGCCGCGTACCGTGGCTGACATCGAAGCGATCGATGGCCTGCATCAGACCGCAGACGGCTTCTTGCAGCAGATCGGCGTAGCTGAGGGCGTGATGGCGGAAGCGCTTGGCGACGTGGGCGGCCAAGCGGATGTTCGCCGAGGCCAGGCGATGTTTGAGATGAATGTAGCGGTCGTGCAGGCGGCGCACCGCCACGACGCCGCGGACTTCGTTATCGCAGTGATCGCGGATGAACTGAGCCATGGGCCATGGCTCCAAAGCAGGGCGATGCTGGCGGAGGCGGGAGAAGTTGCGGATCAGCACCCGAACCAATTCGCTCTTGGTCTCCCAGAAATCGGCGAGCAGTGCGCGCTCTTCCTCGGGAGTCAACAGATCCGAAGAGAAGATCGTGGTCGGCGCCACGGGTGTCGTTGTCTCTTCGGTCACGGGTTGGCGCTTCCGGCGTCGCGTCTTCATGGCCGTCTTTCCCTACATCTAGAGGCTATTCGAGTCTCGTCCCCATAACGACTAGCCGCCGTTGCACTCCAACGGCGACCGCAAACTACCGCGTGCCCCAAGCCGACAAGCCGCGCGGGTTGCCCACGCTGGCAACGGCAGGAGGCTGGCTTGATTCACGGCGGGCCGCAATCCGGTTTGCCCATAAAAACACGCCGTCCCGCTGGAACCGCCAAGGCATCGCGGCAATCTCCTCCGTGAGTGCGGCTCAGCTCAGATCGGCGCACTAGGGCATACCGTCGCGGACTCTACCGCCAGGCAGAAGAGAGCCACCTTCGCGGGTTGGCAATCCGTTGCCACCGTTTGCGGACGAAGGAGGGTTCTCCCTGTTCTTCCTAACGTGCCGGCTTATTGTAAAGCCCCAATGAGGCCATATCAAGATTTATTATCGAAAAGTCATCAGAGACTTTTGGGAAGGGTTGTTCCTGTTCTGCCGATTCGTTTAGCCGCGAGACGAAGGCGAGCATTGCGCTCGCCTTCGTCTCGCGGCTAAACAGGAAAGAACTCCCTGATCCCTGCAAATTGGCTTCTGCTGGAGCATGAGGTAGAATAGATCATTCTATCCCTTCGATAGAGCGAGGATCCGGTGAGAGGATCGGTAGTGAATGCAACCAAGTGTTCGCTCCTGGTAGTCGATGACGAGCCGTACATTCTTCCGACGCTGACGGCTCTTTTGGCGTCGGAATTTGACGTGCATACCGCCGACTGCGCCGAGTCCGCTCAGGCCGTTTTTTCGCGCCAGCCTCTCGATCTGATCCTCACCGACCAGAAGATGCCGCGGCAGACCGGCATTCAATTGCTGGAGTGGGTCCGCGAGAATCATCCGCGCACCGTCCGCCTGCTGATGACCGGATACGCCGAACTGGAAGACGCCGTCGATGCCATCAATCGCGGACAGGTCTACCATTACCTGCTCAAGCCGTGGCGAACCGAGGAATTGTTGCAGATCCTCCGCAACGCCGCCGAGAAATGCCTGCTGGAGCGCAGCCGCGATCAACTGCTCGAACAATTGCGCCAACTCAACAGCGACTTGGAGCAGCGCGTCGTCGAACGCACGCGCGCGTTGCAAGAAGCCAATCAATTGCTGGAGCAACGCGCCCGCGAACTGGAGCGCTTGGCGCTGACCGATCCGTTGACGGGGCTGTTCAATCGCCGCGCCATGGAAGAGTTGGCCCGCTTCGAGTTGAAGCGGCACGCTCGCTATCCCAGTTCGCTGACGATCGGGCTGATCGACATCGATCGCTTCAAGGAAATCAACACGCGCTATCTGCTGCCGGGAGGAGACGAGGCGCTGCGGGGTCTGGCGCGTCTGTTAATCGGTTCGCTGCGCGAAGTGGATTCGGTTGGCCGCATCGGCGGCGATGAGTTCCTCATCATCGCGCGCGAGACGAACGAGGAAGGCGCGAAGCGTTTGGCGGAGCGTATTCGTTCCACGGTGGCGGCGACGCCCATTCCCTACGGCGACCAGGCCATCCACATCTCCGTGAGCGTCAGCTTCGCCGTCGCCGAGGTCGAGATGCCGAGCGAATTTGACACCATGTACCGCTTGGCCGCCAGCGCCATCAAGGACGCCAAGGACAAGGGCCGCAATTGTTTCGCCATCCGCCGCGTGCCCCATCCGCCGTTGATCGTTGAGGAAAAACTTAGCGACCCTCAACCATGAGGGCGGACAGCGGGTCCAGCAGTTGCTTGGCCGCCCCTCGCGTGTGCCCCGCCAGACGCCACAATTCTCCAATCAGCGTAGGATGGCGCAACAGTTTCGCAACCAGACGCGGCGGCGAGACACGCCCATAACGCAGCAACTCGACGAGATGAGGCGACAGGGGGGTATTGCGATCGTCGGACACGACGCGCAAACAGGCGAACGGTACGTTCTGTTCGTGGCAGAGGCGCGCGGCGATGCTGCTTTCCATGTCCACGGCAATGGCCTCGTACTGCCGTGCCAACCTCTCTTTGTCGCGGGGATCGCTCACCAATTCGGCCACGGTCAGTAATCGCCCTAATGCGATCTCACGAGTAGAAAATAGTGCCGGTTGGATCGCCGGCCAACGATTGCCCTGTTGATCGACAATCTCCGTCGCCAGAACGAGGTCGCCGACGCGCTGCTGGGGTTGCAGCGCCCCGGAAAAACCCACAGACAGCAGCAAGCGCGGTCGATACGGCACGTCGCCGAGGCGCGGGCCGCTCAGACACCAGCGCACGGCCGTCTCCATCGCCGCCGCGCCGATGCCCGTTTCCAGCATCAGCACCGTTTGACCTGAGCGGGGGGCGTCAGCCCCCTGAGAACCGCGGAACTGAGCGCGGCAAGGAGCGCCGCGAAAGCGCTGCCGATAGGGATAAGTGCGGCGAAAGTACATCGACTCGCGCCGCAAAGCGAAGACCACGCACGGATCAGAGATGACGCTATCCGCCGGCATCAAGATAGTTGCCACATCAGCATTTTCAGACTATCGCCCATCCGCTTGTTGACGCCCAACGCGGCGGACGGTTCATAGCCGCAGTGGACCATGCAATGCTCGCAGCGCGGATCTTTACCGTAACCGTACTGCTCCCAATCGGTGTTTTCCATCAGATCGTTGAATGTCTCGTGATGTTCGTCGGTGATGAGATAGCATGGACCTTTCCAGCCCTTGACGTTGCGCGTCGGGTTGCCCCAAGCGGTGCAGGTCAGTTCGCGTTTGCCGCTGAGAAATTCCAGGTAAATCGGCGACGACATCATGCGATATTTGCCCAGCAACTTCTCGGCTTCGCGGAACTTGGCGCGGATGTCGTCGCGCGTCAGGAAGATCTCGGCGGCGCCCTTGGGATTGGTCTGCTGGACCGCCGTGTAGCCGTAGGCCGGCGATAGCATGAAACCATCGACGTTCAGTTTCGTCAGGTAGGCGAACAACTGGTCGATCTCGTCGAGATTGGTTTCCTTGTAGATGGTGGTGTTAGTGCAGACGAGGAAGCCGGCGCGCTTGGCGGCGATGATGCCTTCCACGGCGGCCTTGAAAACGCCTTGGCGTTCCACGGCTAGATCGTGCGTCTCTTCCAGGCCGTCCAGATGGACGTTGAAAAAGAAGCGGCTGGTGGGACGAAATTCGTGCAAGCGTTTGTGGATGAACATGCCGTTGGTGCAGAGGTAAATGTGTTTGCGCCGCTTGAGAATGCCGCGCACCAGGGCGCCGATTTCGGGATAGATCAGCGGTTCGCCGCCGCAAATGCTGACGATCGGCGCTCCCGCCTCATCGACCGCTTGCAGACACTCGGCGACGGTCAGTTTGTCCTTGATAGTCTGCGAATACTCGCGGATACGGCCGCAGCCGGTGCAGGTCAGATTGCAGGCGTGCAGCGGTTCGAGCATCAGCACCAGCGGGAAACGCTTTTCACGAGTCAGTTTCTTGCGGGCCATGTAACCGACCATGCTCGTCGTCAGGCTCAGCGGGAAACGCATGAATCGAATCCTCCGAAGAAAACAAACCGCCAAGACGCCAAGGACGCCAAGAGAAGAAAGAGAGAATTACGTGTAGTAGGAAGGAGTGCTTGAAGGATTCACGGTTTCTCTTTCTTCTCTTGGCGTCCTTGGCGTCTTAGCGGTTTGTTGATAGCGGGCTAGGGCCATGAGCGGGAAGTACAGCCGATAAAGGTGATATTTCAAGTAGAAAACTTTCGGGAAGCCGGTCCCGGTGAAAAGCTCTTCGCGCCAGTTGCCGTCTTCGCCTTGTGTGTTCATCAAATAATCGATACCGGCGCGGACGGCGTCGCTGTCGCTTTCGCCGGCCGCCAAGAGGGCGAGCAAGGCCCAGGCGGTTTGCGATGCGGTCGGCGCACCCTGACCGGCGAGCGACGGATCGTCGTAGCTTTTGCATGTTTCGCCCCATCCGCCGCCGGCTTGCTGCACCTTCACCAGCCACGCGACAGCACGGCGAACCATCGCATCGTCCTTGTCGAAACCGATGCTGCGCAGACCACACAAAACTTGCCAGGTGCCGTAGAGATAATTCACGCCCCAACGGCCGATCCAGCATCCGCGTTTATCCTGGGTTTTCCGCAGGAAATCGATAGCGCGGCGCACTTGCGGATGATCGACACCGAAGCCGTAATGGCCGAGCGCTTCGAGAACGCGCGCCGTGATGTCGGGACAACTCGGATCGAGCATGGCGTTGTGATCGGCGAAGGGAACGCGCGTCAGCACTTCGCGGTTGATGTCGCGGTCGAACGCCGCCCAACCGCCGTCGCTGTTCTGCATGCCCAAAAGCCAACGCAGACCGCGCTCGGCAGCGGCCCGGCCATCCGGCGTATTCACTTGGCCCGTCTTGGCCAGGGCCATGAGAACCATCGCCGTATCGTCGATGTCGGGATAGAAAGCGTTGCGATACTCGAAGAACCAGCCGCTCGGTTGCAGTCGCGGATTGGTCAAGCTCCAATCGCCCTTTTGCCGCACTTCCTTGGCCAGCAGCCAACGACCGCCGCGCGCGATCGCGGGGTGATCGTTGGGCAATTCCGCGTCGGCAAGCGCGTTCAACGTCAAGGCGGTGTCCCAGACCGGCGAAAAACACGGCTGCAAACGCAGCGTGTCGTCCTCTTCGATCATAAGGTCTTGCAGCTGTTTCAGCGCTCGTCTCATCTCCGGGGCATCATCGCTCACGCCTAGACAGCGCAGCGAAATGACGGTGTAGATCATCGGCGGGAAGATGGCGCCCAGACCGTCGCTTTCTTGCAGATGCTCGCGCATCCAATCGGCGGCGCGCTGCAGCGCTCGTCGGCGGATCGGTCCCAACCACGGCTCCACCTTCTTGTACAGCCAATCGATGCCGAGGAAGACATTGCCCCAACTCAGCAAACGCCCCGAAGGCTTCGCCGGCCACAACGGCGTATCCGGCGGCGCAAGGAAGAGTTCGACGATCCCCTTATTCTCCGATAGTCGCCGTACCGGCTTGCAGGCCGAGAAGATGCTCAGCGGCACGACGATGGTGCGCGTCCAGCTCGACATGGCGTAGAGATTGATGTACAGCCAGCGCGGCAGCAACACCATCTCCGGCGGCACCGAGGCGCAGTTGGCATAGGGGAACTGGCCGAGCAGAGCGAGATAGAATTTCGTGAAGCTATTGCAACCGGCGGCGCCGCCGAGAGAGAGAATTACCTTGCGGGCGCGTTGCATGTGCGGCGCGTTGGCATCGTGGCCGGTCAGTTTTAGAGCGAAGTAGGCTTTCACCGAGACGCTGAGATCGGCGGGTCCATCGGGATAGTTGTTCCAACCGCCATCGGGCATTTGCTGCTTGAGAATGTAGCGTGCCGCCTTGCGGCAAACTTCCTCATTCTCGCGGCCGAGGAACGCCATCAGCAGAACATATTCGGATTCGAGGATGGTATCGCCTTGCAGTTCGCCGACCCAATGGCCGTCGCTCTGCTGCTTATCGAGCAGACAGCGGCGGGCGCGGTCGATGGCGCGTTGCAGCGGTGATGAAGAAACGCCGTCGCCCTTGCTTGCGCCGCGGGCTGGCAAGAGCGGCGTCGGCCGCCTGCGCGACTGTGATCCTTTCACGGGAGTCCTTTCCGCTTGCAGCGACAATCTGCCTCGATCCACAAGGCTCGCGTAATGTACCCTGTCGCTGTGAATCGCCGCAAGATGAACTGACCACGACCAAGGGGCGAGCCGATAACAGCCCGCCGCTGCCGTAGGGTTTTTCTTCTAGACGTTTGCATCTTCCGCGACTTCCGCAGCATGCGTATTATGGCAGAGGGGTTAGCGCGGGTGACGCTTAGGGTGGTGTTTGAGGCGGATCTGGAGGTTAGCGGGATGACGTTGAGCGGCCCGCTGAGGCGGTTGGTGAGTAAGATTGTCGAGAAGATAGGACTCACGAAGTTGGGAGGCAAGCTGACGAGATTATGGAGGCCTGCTCCGCGAAGTATTCAGAGCCTCATGGACGGAGCGGCAGAGTTGGGCATCGGCATCGACCGCCTCGAAATTCAGGGCCAAGTTGCCCACATGCGCATCTGGGAAACTTTTACAAATAGTACGGAAGATTTTGCGCGGTTCGGGCAAATACTGCGACAGCAAAGAGTAAGACGGGTTGTGGTTGATACTGGACCTATAGTTGCCCCACAGTTGGCCGCTCGCTATCGCAGCCTAGCCGCACGAGGCGGCACAGTTCGCGGAGGAGGCCGAATTCGATTTGTGAGCGAAGCACCTTCTTCTATTCCGGGCAGAAAGGGAGAGATGATCCCCACATTTGAAATTGTGTTCGATCTTCCCTAACCTCAGATTCCCTGAAGGGTAGCACAAATGTTGACTATCGAAGACTACTTGGCCGACCTTCCCAAGATTGCGGACGACATGAAGCGGCTCCAGCGGTCTGAACGGGCCGTTGTGAGATACGGATTGTTGTCTGATAGCCTTGTCTGGTCGGATGAATTTCCAAAAGGAACAAAAGTGAACACCGATTGCCTTCGGTTCGTTTTCCGATACAGGACCAGTCTCATTCTCGGCGAGCCGGACGAGCCGTATGAAGTCTTCTGGAACGAGGCGCGGCGGCATTTTCCGGAATGGATCGGCTTCGCGCCAGACCGAACATCTCCGAGCAGTGAACTAGCGGCTTTCTACATGCGGGAAAAAGACCGGGCGCTCCAAGAAATGGATGGCGAATAATCGGCGGCCCTTCCTTCCTCACTCGCCGATGATCTTGACCAGCACGCGCTTGTTGCGATGGCCGTCGAACTCGCCGTAGAAAATCTGTTCCCACGGCCCGAAATCGAGTTTGCCCTTGGTAATGGCCACGACGACCTCGCGGCCCATGATCTGGCGTTTCAAATGAGCATCGGCGTTGTCTTCGCCGGTGCGGTTGTGGTGGTAATGGTTGGGATCGGGATTGAAGGGAGCGAGTTGCTCCAGCCAGACGCCGAAATCGTGATGCAGGCCGCGTTCGTCATCGTTGATGAACACCGAACTGGTTATGTGCATCGAATTGCAAAGCACCATGCCCTCGGTCACGCCGCTCTTGTTGACGGCGTCTTGCACCTGCGGCGTGATGTTCACGAAGGCCATTTTCGAGGGGACGTTCATGGTCAGGTATTCGGTGTGCGCTTTCATAGGTGCGGAACCTCCAGGGTACGCTTTGCCAGCCCGCAGCGCCAGCAAGGGTTCTTTAAGGTGACATTCTACGCGGCGGCGAAGGGCGTGGCCGAGCGGCTCTCAGTACACAAACTGAAGTCCGAACGTGACGCCCTGCGCCAGAAGCCGACCTCGTGAAAGATCGGAACCGGAGGACGGCCAGGCACCGGCGCCGGTTCGGGATTGAGCGGGAAGTTGGGGATCTGCGTCACGTCGAGGGTACGGTCGATTGACGTGCCCGGACGAATGACGTTGCTCCAGTACAGGAAGTTGTAGCCGATGAAACCGCGCAGGCAGGGCAGGATCTGGTAGCCAACATTGACGCCGATTTGCGGCACGACACTGAAAGCGTTGTGCGAGAAATGGCCGATGTTGCTCGGCTCGGCCAACAGCCCGCCGGTGAAGTTTTGCACCATGCCGGCCGGGGAAACAAAGCGTTGACTGCCGTTGATGTCGAGTAGCTGCACCGTGTCGCCCAGCGCCACCGTGCCGCGTGCCTCGACGCTAAAGCGCCCCCAGTACCAGAGAGCGTCGGCGCCGATCTGACCGCCATAGAAATGATTTTGCGTCGAGAAACTGTCCTGCACGGTAATCATCTCATTGGTGAACGGCGGCGGAGCGGTCGCCAATCCTTGGACGTTCTCCGTGATGGTGAGCGATTCATCGAGATTGATGTTGCGGAAGCCGGCCAGGGCCGCGATGCGATAATTACAACCACAGCACAGCAGGCAGCGGAGATTGCCTTCAAATCCATACAGGAAGGTGGGGGCGTGAATGTTCAGGCTGCCGGCGGCGACGCCCGGCAGCGCCGTCAGCTGCGCCGTCTCCTGACCGTTGTTTGCTTCCAAAAACGGCCGGCCGATGACCGGGTTCATGGCACTGTTGCTGGTGAAGTTGGCCGAACGCGGGCCGAGGAAGAAGCCGGTAAATTCCACGGCCGTCTTTTGATCGCAGCCCAGCCAGTAACCGACCGTGAACCGTCCGCCGGAGAAGGGACTGCTGCCGTTGATCTGGTTGCCGCCGAAGAGAGCTTGCGTACTCGGCGTTCCTAGGACGCCAAAATCCGAAGGGGCGCTCGTGGTGGCCAGCACCGGCGTCGCTTGTCCCTGAATCCACCACAGCAGATATTCGCCGCCGACATACAGACGCGGACGCAGCGGATCGACGGGGCGGCGAATCAGCGCATCGACTTCCTCCGGCAAAGACCCCGTAGGCAGGCCGGCTCCCCAGCTGGCGTCGGCCGGCGCGTCCCAACCCGGCACCATCGGCACTTCGGGAGCGGCGGGGACGGCCGTCGTGGCCGAAGTTTGCACGATGCCGCCGCTGGAACCACGGACGGGAGCGCGAGGACGAAACGGACGATCGACGGCGAACAGCGTATCGCTTTGGTCTTCTTGTTCCTCTGCTGGCGGCGGAGGCGACGAGTTCACGGGCATGCTGACGGCGATGATCTCCGGCGCCGGCCGGCTGGAGGTCGGCTCGGCGGCGGGGGCGGTGATGGGTGTTTCAAAGCTGGCGAGCAGAATCCCTTGCGGCAGGGGCGCCGCTGGCGTCGCCGCACTCGTCCGCAGCGCGATGGGAGCCTCCAGGGTGGCAACGGGGGATTCCGTATGAGGAGTATCGTCCACGGCCTGCCACGGCGCGTCCTCGGCGCTCCGCGCCGCCGCGTGCATAAGCACGGCGAGGATCAGACTACCGATCCGCAAGCCGTTCTTCATGTTCCCCATATTCCCTCGAACGGGCCAACGCGCCCGACGCGGACCACGAGAGAGCGAACCGCCTCGAAGGCGCTACCCTCCCTGACAGTTTTTTTCGGATAATCGGCACAATAAAAAGAAGCGATTCTTTCCGCACAAGCAATACGCTGTTTAGCCGCGACCCGAAGGGGAGCGCGTTGGGTCAAACGCGCTCCCCTTCGGGTCGCGGCTAAACGAAAGGGGATTGGCCTTCACCCTCGCTGCTTTATCGTGGTAAGAGGGATCCGCCAGTTCGCCCCTGGCGTTCGCCCAAGACCCAAACGGAACATTGGGAAAGGAGCATTGTGGATGAATGCGTTCTTGACCTTGCGCGGTCGCCGCTTTCTTCCTCTCCTTGCGATTTGCTGTGTCCTCGCCGGTTCGTCTAACTTCGCTCGTGCCGGCCTGTTGACCAGCGATCGGCCGACATTCAGTCCGGCCGAGACTTCGACGTTCGTTCCATCCGCGCGGATGGTTGTCCAATCGCAAGGAGCAAACGAGACGAGGGTACACGACGCCGAACACGCCCCTCGTGGCGCGGCCGCCGCCGCCGCCCTGATTCTGGTGGTGCCGGCGGGAACTATGCCAGTGATCGCCTCTTTTCCACCGCCCCCACCACCGCCGCCTCCACCGCCTCCTCCGCCTCCACCGCCTCCGACGCCGACTCCGCCTCCGACGTCGCCACCCGATGGCGGCGGCACTACCAGCAGCGTCCCGCCGACAAACAGTAATCCGGAACCGGCCAGCCTCGTGCTGGCGCTGACCGGCTCTGGGACGGCGCTACTGGTTTGGCTGCGACGCCGACGAAAAACAACGATGCAACACGATGGCTGAGGCGGCCGGAGTACAAATGAAAAACGAACCGCGGCGTGAAGCGAGGTCTCGATGATCCTCGCTTCACGCCGCAGTTCGTTTCCATGCCTGGGCCAATTGTCCTATCTCCCAATCCCCATCCCCGGCCGCATATTCGGCCATGTACCACCGCCTCCCATTCCCGGCCGCTGCCCCGGTCGCTGCCCCGGTCGCTGACCTGGACCCGCCGCCGCGCCTCCGGCTTGTGACGCGAAGGCGCCGGTGCCGACAAAAGGTTGCCCCCTGAGATTGCTGAAATACGAGCCGGTGTAGTTGAAGGCAGTGGGATGGCCGGCCGGGGGCAGCGGCGCATCGAGGTCCACCTCATCGACCCCCGGCGGCTGCGGAATCTGACTGACTATCCCCTGGAGAGTCTGGTTTAGCTGATTGCGGTATTGTCGGCGCTGGAACTGAGGCTCAACGAGCGCGTAGTAGTTGACCGCCGTATTGCCCGGAATCAGCAGGTTGAGGTAGGGACTGAGCGGCGTCTGATAGCCCGGACCGAAACGCGGTTGTTGATAGGGATAGGTGTTCTGCGCCTCGGCCGGAGCGACGGCGAGAACCAAGGCGAACAGTGCGGCGAGCGGAGCCAGGACGAATCGCTTCATGATATTCCTCCCTGCCTGAGATGTTCATCTCCAATGTATCGCTCTCGTCGCCATTCCGCAAGCGCCGCCTAAACACTATTCGTTTAGCCGCGACCCGAAGGGGAGCGCGTTTGGCGAATCGGCGCTCCCCTTCGGGTCGCGGCTAAACATGGAACTTCTTTTGACAACCTCCTAGCGGACCAATCCGCCCAAACCGCCGAGTCCGCTGGACGTACCGTTCTTGATAGAGTTGACCGTGGCGGTGCCCAGCAAGGTTATGCCGAAGGTGCGCAGAACCGGCGAGTAGAGCTTGGACAAGAACGAATCCGCCTTGATCAAACTACTGGAATCGACGTAGACGCGATCGCCCGGAAACAGCTGGTAGTTGGTGGCGCTTTGGCCGCACTTGGCCACGCCGAGCCAGTCCACCGGCAGGATCTTGGGCGGTTGGCCGGCGCGGGTGGCGCGAGCGACCCACACTTTTCGCTTGTTGGCCACCGACGGCAGACCATTGATATTGGCCATGGCGTCCAGCACCGTTTCATTACCCCTGATTGGGAATCGGATAGACTTGCTGGCCGTAACCGCCGCCATCGGTGATGACGTAGTAGAACTTGCTGTTGTAGGACAGCACGTCCACCTGCATCTCTTTCTTAATCAACTCCACCGACGTGAAGCCTTCCTCCTTCCATATTTTCTCCGGAATCCGTCCTCCTTCGACCTCTTTGCCCTCCTTCACGTCCGGGAGACCGCGCAGCAGACCCGGCATGATTTCCAGCAAGCGCACGGCCACGGCGTCGGCAACTTGATCCAGGGTCATGCCGGCGACGCGGATCTTGCCGTAAATGCCCAAGTTGATCGTACCGTCTGGGGCGACCAGATGCTGCCGCTGAATGGGTTGCAATCGCAGCGTGATGCGATTGGAAGCCTGGATGAGCAGGATGTCCGGCGGCTCGACGACGTAGGGCGGCAGTGCCATTTTCTCGAACTCGCGGGGCACATTGGGATACGGAGAATCCGGCGGCGGCACTGGGACCCCTCTCATAAACGACTTGGCGGGCGGCGATCCCAATGGACGCGGCTGTGGCAGCACGATGTTGCCCGACGCCGCGTCGCCGCCCTCGACGGCTGGACTTTTGCTTGCCGGCGGCAGCGGAGCGCCGACCGGCATCGGCGCGGCGGCGGCCATGTGGGCTGGCGTCAACGGGACGCTGCCGGCCACGGTGGGCGCATTGCGGAAGTTCCGGTCCCGACACGGCCTGTTCGGCGCTGACGCGCTGCACCGGCTGCCAGGTGCTGGCGATGACTTCACGCCGCGACGGCGGCGTCTGAGCGATCGGCACCGGCTGGAGCGTCACCGCACCGGAAGCCGGAGCGGTCGAGTAGGTCATTCCATAGCCGGCGACTGGCTGAGCCGGATAGGCGGTGGTCATCCCTGGGCCGCCGAATTGCGTGAGCAGGCCGCTCGGCGGCGGTGCCGGTGTTTTGGGGATAGAAAAAGAATCGTGGTCGGAGGGGCTTGAGTGGCAACCGAAGCCGGCCAACACAAGGCCGGCGAGGAGTGCCGTTCCAGCCAGGAGCGATCCTCGGCTTCTGACAGGCATGTCCCGATCCTCAAGAAGAAGTTCGCGTCAAGGTGCCGCATCAGGGTTCTCAACGACGCCGGCCAAGGAGTTCCGCCGACAATCCTTGTCGCGGCCCTTGGCGGACACATCCGGGAGGCGGGAGGCAATTTGTCCCACCCACCGAAATTATCGGTAATGCCGCCAAGCCGGTTTGAACCTCACTTGCCCGAAGTGCGTACTTTTCCCACCTCACGCCAGTCACGATTGCTACATAGCCCCCGCCTTGCCGGGGAGCTAAGAGCTTGCAGCAAGTCTCTGAGCGGGGGGCGTCAGCCCCCCGAGACTCATAACGCTCGGGGGGCTGACGCCCCCGCTCAGGATTTCCGAGATTCCCCATTTGAACACATGCGAAACTGTATTGACTCTCGACGCGCGGCGGCAGTAAGATTGCCCCACGCCGGAAAAGTCCTTGAAGCGAAATGCTTCGAGGGATTATTATGTGTGCATGGATAGATGCGGAATGGATTCCGCGATGGATCGGCCCCGTCAACCTGGAAAGGATGCCATGACAACTCCGACTCCCAGCGTTCCGACCCGGTCGTTCGTTCCCCTTTTGCCTGTGCTGCTCGTTTTGGCCTGCTTTTTGTGGGCCTTCGGCAGCACGCTGTCGGACTTGGCCCACGTCTGGCGGACCAACGATCAGTATTCGCACGGTTTCCTTGTACCGGGTTTCGCCCTGTTGCTGTTGTGGCTGCGGCGCGGCCGGCTGGATCGCGCGGCGGTTCGGCCGGGATTGGTATTTGGCGGTCTGTTGCTGGCGCTGGGACTCGGCCTGCGTCTGGCCGGCGTCTATTGGTATTATCTGTGGCTCGATACCATCGCCATTGTGCCGTGCGTGGCCGGCTTGTGTTGGCTGCTGGGCGGCTGGACGGCTTGGCGCTGGGCTTGGCCGGCGGTTCTCTATTTGGTCTTCATGATCCCGCTGCCTTATCGGCTGTCCACGGCCCTGTCGGCGCCGCTGCAAAGCCTGGCCACGACGATCGCTACTTTCCTCATGCAGGCCATCGGTCTGCCGGCTCTCTCCGAAGGCAACGTCATCGTCCTCAATGAAGCGCGTCTGAACGTCATCGAGGCGTGCAGCGGACTGCGCATGCTGGTCGTGTTCGTGGCCCTGTCGGCGGCGATGGCGCTGTTGACGCACCGGCCGCTGCTCGACAAGCTCATCCTGCTCGTCAGCGCCTTCCCCATTGCCGTGGTATCGAACATCCTTCGCATCACGGCGACCGGCATCCTGCACGAGACGACCAACAGCGAAACGGCCAACCTGTTTTTCCATGACTTGGGCGGTTGGCTGATGATGCCG
Source organism: uncultured Planctomycetota bacterium (assembly GCA_963835245.1). GTDB lineage: Bacteria > Planctomycetota > Planctomycetia > Gemmatales > Gemmataceae > JAJPHU01. Next base: position 427,671 of record CAWIEZ010000003.1, on the reverse strand, counting down.
TTGGGTCTGCTGTTTTTGGCGGCGGAATTGAAAATCCTCTCTCATCTGTTCGTCGATCCGCCGCCCGCTCCGCCGCGCGTGATCCGCGATCCGGCGTTTCGCCGCCTCCGCAAGCAACCGCCTCCGCCGCGAGCGCGTCAGCCCCGACCGGCGACGCCGCGTAAACCGGAACAGGCTCCGCCCCTCGCCGCCAAGTCCACAACACCGAGACGCTGATTTCATCGGAGCCGCGACCGTGAGGGAGCGGCGAGCGGGGTTGCGTCAGCGCCCCGAGACAACCGCTCCCTTACGGTCGCGGCTCTGTTATCGCCTTGTTACTCCGTTTCGTGAAGGGATTCACCACGATAGGGAGTATCAGTCGTGATGCCGCAGGATGCCGCTTTCCCCGAACCCGCCAAGAACACGCCGCCCGCGCGCCGCGAAGGCCAAGCTGTGGCCGGACGCATCGAGCCGCCGCGCCGCGGCCTGTCCCACGATCCTCAGCTGGCGATGATGCCGTCGGCGCTGGCGTCAGCACCGGACATGAGCAGCTATTTGCAGGCGCTCGAGCGCCGCTGGCTCAGCGCCGCCGCCGTGGGCGGAACCCTCGCCGTCCTCGCCGCCCTGGCTGCTTGGTTTCTGCTGTCGCCGAAGTACATCGCCTTTGGCCGCATCCGCGTCGCCTATGACGTGCCCAGCTTCGACAAGAATCAGGGAGGAGGCGGCAATTTCTTGACCTACTTGAAAACGCAGGCCGCTCATCTCATGGGCCGCCGCGTCGTCTCGGAAGCGCTGAAAAAAGACGATATTAAAGCTCTCAATTTAGAGGAACGGACGGGCAAAGATCCCGCTCAGTACATCGAAGAAGAGTTGAAGGTTGAGTTTCAGGACAATCAGGAATTGGTGACGGTTCTGATGACTTCGAGCGATGCGCAGGTGTCGTTGGCCATCGTCAAAGCGATCATCGAATCATACTTGGATGTCATCGTCTACGCCGAGAAGGAGGAGCGTCTGCGCCGGGTGGCCGACATGAACAAGGTGCTGGGCAGCGCCTCCGCCGCTCTCAAACAGAAGCAGGAAAGTCTGGATAATCTGATTCGAGAGTCCGGCGACATGGACCCGACGCTGATGGGAATTAAGATCGGCGAATTGACGGCCGGCATCCGCGAGGCCAACAGCCGACGCAGCGATCTCCGCCTCAAGATCCGCGAAGCCGAAGCGGACTTGGCCAGTCACGACGCGCGGACCAAGGCTCTCAAGGAAGTCGCCGCGCCGGCCGTCGAGGTCGCGGCCAAAAACGATCCGCTGGCGCAGAAGCTCAAGGCCGAGATCACCAAAGCCCAAGAGATCATCGACGATTTCGAGCAGAAAGCGCCGGGCGTGATGTACCCGTCGTTGATCGCCTCCAAGAACCGCATACGGACGGCGCAGGCCGGCCTCCAGAAACGCAAGAAGGAAATTCAGGAGGAATTGGCGGCGGCGACTGCGGCGTCCGGCTCCGGCGGCCGCGAGGAAATGGAACTGCTGCGCGTGGCCAAGTCTAACGCCATCAAGGCCATGCAACAGCACCACGAGGAACTGGGCAACACGCAGATCGCCCTCAACAAGGAACTGACCAAATTGAAGCGCGTCGATCATGCCCAGCAGGATCGCTTGCGCGACAACATCAAGCAGGAAGAGCAGTTCGTCAACGATCTGGCCCTTCGATTGCGCAAGGAAGAAGTGGATTTGCAAGCAGGTCAGCGCGTCACCCAGGCTCAGGACGCCGAACTGCAAAAGAAGGACATGAAGAAGCAGATTCTCGGCGTCATCGTGGCGCCGGTGGCGGTGCTGCTGGGCGTGTGCATGGGCGTGGCTTGGCTGGATGTGCGTCAGCGCCGCATCCGTTCGGCCGGCGAAGTGTCGCGCGGCCTGGGCATCCGCGTGGTCGGCGCCGTGCCGACGGTGCCCAACTTGGAGCATCGTCTGGTGGGACCGGCCGGCGAGCCGGACCTGGAAGGGCATCCGGCTTTGGAATCGATCGACGCGCTGCGGACGCAGTTGCTGCGCGACGCCGACGACGTGCATACGCGCGTGGTCATGGTCACCAGCGCCACGCACGGCGAAGGCAAAACGACGGTGGCCAGCCACCTGGCCAGCAGTCTGGCGCGCGCCGGACGCAAGACGCTGCTGATCGACGGCGACTTGCGGCGCCCGTCGGCGCATCAGTTGTTCGAGCTGCCCATGCAGCCGGGCTTCAGCGAGGTGCTGCTCAGCGAAGTCGAGTTGACCGACGCCGTGCAGGCGACGACGCTGGACGGCTTGTCGTTCATGGCGGCCGGCCAATGGGACCGCGAAGTGCTGCACGCGCTGGCCCGCGATGGCGTGGAAGGCATCTTCGAGAAGCTGCAAGAAGAGTTCGATTTCATCGTCATCGATTCACACCCGTTGTTGGCGGCGACCGATTCGCTGCTGATTGGCCAGCGCGTCGATGCGGTGATTCTGTCGGTGCTGCGCGAAGTCAGCCAGATGCCGCGCGTCTACGCGGCGTCGCAACGGCTGACGACGCTGGGCATCCGCGTGCTGGGGGCGGTGGTCAACGGCGCCGACCCCGAAGAGGCGCTGGCCGCCACGGCCAGCGCGCGCATGGTGGCTCATTAACAATCCCAACGCCAGCCCGCAGCGCCAGCAAAGGCATCCCTTGCTGGCGCTGCGGGCTGGCAAAGACGAGGACCACAACAATGATGCGATGGTTCGCCGCCCTGATTGGCTCGACGGCCCTGATTGTCTGCGGCATCGTGCATGGTTATTGGACCGACCGCTGGGCGCCGCCGGTGGAAACGGAGCGTGCCGCGGAGCGCTTGGACGCCATCCCATTGGAACTAGGCGAATGGGACGGCGAAGTGATGGAAGTGAAGAGCGGCGAGGCGGGCAACGGCGTGGCCCGCTGCATCAAACGCCGCTACGTCCATCGCAAAAGTGGAGCCGTCGTGTCGCTGTTTCTGGTGTGCGGCCGGCCGGGTCCGGTTTCCATCCATACGCCGGAGGTTTGCTACGGCGCCAGCGGTTTCATGGTCGGCACCAAGGGCCGCTATGAGTCGGAAAGCGGAGACAATATGTGGAAGACCGACGCCATCCGCACCAACGCCACCGAGGAGACGCGCTTGCGTTTGTATTGGGGATGGAGCGACGGCTCCGGCTGGGCGGCTTCGGACGATGCCCGCGTGCAATTCGCTCGGCGTCCGGTGCTGCACAAGCTGTATGTGGTGCGAGAACTGAGCGGGCTGAACGAGTCGAACCAAAGCGAACCGTGCGAAGAGTTCTTACGTCTCTTGCTGCCGTCGCTGCGGAGGAGCCTGTTCGAGCCTGTTTAAGCATTGCCATCGCCGTAGGGTTATTTGCATGGAGGCGAGTCCCTTGCCGACGAAGCTCAACCGCCGGCTGGCCGGCCCTGAGGCGGCCAATCGGAACGAGAACCTGCCCTTCCACCGCGAACGTCTGCCGCTGGGCAGCGAGCCGGTGCGCCCGTTGCGCTACCGCTGGTATCGCTCGTACAAGCCCGTCGTCGATTTTCTTCTGGCCGCGTTGTTGACTGTGCCCGCCGTGCCGTTGATTCTCGTGGCCGCCGTACTCGTCAAGCTGACTTCGCGCGGGCCGGCCTTCTACACGCAAACGCGCGTCGGCGAAGACGGCCGGCCGTTCACTATCTGGAAAATCCGTTCGATGATCCACAACTGCGAATCGCTGACCGGCCCGCGCTGGTCGATGCCCGGCGATCCGCGCGTCACGCGCATCGGTGTTTTCCTCCGCGCCAGCCACCTCGATGAACTACCGCAGTTGCTCAACGTGCTGCGCGGCGAAATGAGTCTGATCGGCCCGCGTCCGGAGCGTCCCGAATTTGTGCCGGAGCTGGAGCGCGAGCTGCCCGGCTATTGGCAGCGTCTGACGGTGCGGCCCGGCGTGACCGGCTTGGCGCAAGTGCAATTGCCGCCCGATTCCGACCTGAGCAGCGTGCGCCGCAAGCTGGCCCACGATCTGTATTACATCCGCCATCTCAGCCCGTGGCTGGACGCACGCCTGCTGTTGGGCACGGCGGTCTACGCGCTGGGTTGGCCGTTTGGCGTCCTGCGCAAGCTGCTCGGTATCCCCGACGGCGCGACGGTGGAAGAGGCGATGAAGGACGTGCTGGGCGATCTGCCGGCTCCGCGCGTCGCCGGAGCGTCTGAAAAGGAGTACCCAAGATGCGTCAACTGGCTCTCGAACGGCAACGCGCTGGCGGCCTGCAAGCAACAGCCGCCTCCCGTCCGTTCATTTCCACGATCGTGCCGGTGCGCAACGAAAGCGCGTTCATCGCCGAGACGCTGCATCAACTGCTGGAACAACGCTATGACGCCGCGCGGTTTGAAATTCTCGTCGCTGACGGGTGTTCTACCGACGACACGCGCACCATCGTCGCCGCCTTGCAAACGCGCTACGCCCATCTTCGGCTGCTCGACAATCCCCGGCAGTGGTCGAGCACCGGCCGCAATGTTGCCGTGCGCGCGCGCGCGGCGACATCTTGCTGCTCATTGACGGACATTGCGAGTTGAACAATCCGTATTATCTGCGTAACTTGGCCGACGCCTTCGCCGAGAGCGGCGCCGATTGCGTGGGCCGGCCGCAACCGCTCGACGTGACGGGGGCCAACCGAGTACAGCGGGCCATCGCCGCGGCGCGGGCGTCACGGCTGGGCCATCATCCCGCTTCGCACATTTACTCCGACCGCGCCGGTTTCGTGGCGCCGCAGAGCGTGGCCATCGCCTATCGCCGCGGCGTCTTCGATACCGTCGGTCTGTTCGACGAGCGCTTCGACGCTTGCGAGGACGTGGAGTTCAATCATCGCCTGGCGCGCGCGGGCCTGACGTGCTGGTTCACGCCGCGCGTTCGCGTGCATTACCATCCGCGCGAGAGCCTGATGGGCCTGTTCCGGCAGATGGTGCGCTATGGCCGCGGTCGAGTACGGCTGTTGCGCAAACATCCGGAGACGTTTTCGCTGCCCGGCTTCGTGCCGGCGGCGTTCCTGGCCGGCGTCGTCCTCGGCCCATTGCTGGCTTGCCTGAGTCCATTGCTGGCGTCACTGTATGCCGGCGTACTCGCCGTTTACGCCGCCGTCCTGTTGCTATTCAGTTTCGTTCTCTGTGTGCGCGAGCGCGACGTGCGGTTGTTGCCGTTTTTCCCGCTCGTTTTCTTGGCCATCCACGTTGGCGCGGGTGCGGGCGTGTGGTGGGAATTGTTGCGTGGTCCGCAGCAGACGCCGGGGGCGGACAGGGGCGAACAAACGACGCGCGCCCGCGCGGCCTGAGGGAAAGGAGTCTCGCGCATGACAACCAGCCTGCGACTCCGTTGGGAGCGACAGCGAAGCAAACCCCTCGCGCCGCGCCCGCTGCTCAACGCCCTGACGATTGACGTGGAGGATTACTACCACGTCTCCGGCTTCGATCACTGCGTGTCGCGCAAGCAATGGGACGAATTGCCTTCGCGGGTCGGCGACAGCACGCGCCGCCTCCTCGATCGACTTGCGGAATCCGGTGTGCAGGGCACGTTCTTCATTCTCGGTTGGGTGGCGGAGCGGCAGCCCTCTCTGGTCCGCGCCATCCACGCGGCCGGCCACGAGATCGGTTGTCACGGCTACGTTCATCGCCTCATCTACGAGCAAACGCCGCAGCAGTTCCGCGTCGATTTACGGCTGGCGCGCCTGCTGCTGGAAGACATTATCGGCGAAAAAGTCATCGCCTATCGCGCGCCGAGTTTTTCGATCGTCAAGCGTTCGCTGTGGGCCTTGGACGTTCTGTTGGAGGAAGGTTTCCTCTTCGATTCGAGCATCTATCCGACGCATCACGATCGCTACGGCATCGCCGGCACGCCGCTGCATCCGCACCGCATTGAACGCGACGGTAGAGGCTTATGGGAGTTTCCGCCTCCGGTTTGGCGCTTGCTGGGTTATCCTCTACCGATTGGCGGCGGCGGTTACTTCCGCCTTTATCCGTATGGCCTGACGCAGGCGAGGACTGCGAGCGATCAACGGCGCGGGCCGGCCGTTCGCCGTCTATCTGCATCCGTGGGAGTTCGATCCGCAACAGCCGCGCCTGCGGCCCGGAATGTTGCGAGCCTTCCGGCATTACGTCGGCCTGCGCCGGACAGAAGCTCGCCTCATACGTCTGCTGAAAGATTTCCGCTTCGGAACGCTAGCGCAATCGCTCGGCGAATGGCTGCCGACCTCCGGCGCTCCGCAGCTGGCGGCTTAGAAACGATTACCTTACTAGCCCGGAGCGCCCGCGACGGGCAACCCGTCGCGGCGCTCCGGGCTAGTCAAGAAACAGTGAATCTCATGCTCGATGCGTCTCTGAAACCTGTTTCCTCTCTCCCCTTGGCGCGTTCCTCGTCCGCGCTGCGCGTGGTCATCGTCGATGAGGAACTACCCTATCCGCCGACCTCCGGCAAACGCATCCGCACGCTCAACCTAACGCTCCGCCTGGCGCGGCGCCATCGACTGACTTACGTCTGTCACCGCAACGCCGATGCGGACGAGGCGCGTCAGGCGGCCGCTTTCTTCGCCGAACACGGCATCGAAACGCTTGTCGTCGATCGCACGGTCCCCTCGAAATCCGGGCCGCGTTTCTATCTTCGTTTGGCGGCGAACCTCGTCTCACCGTTGCCGTATTCCGTCGCCACGCACAACAGCCGTCAACTGCGGCGTGTACTGGCCGAGCTTGCCCGCAAACGGCACGTGGACGTTTGGCAGTGCGAATGGACACCCTACGCCGAGGCGCTGCGCGGCATCATCGCGCGGCGGCGCGTCGTCATCGCCCACAACGTCGAATCGGTCATTTGGCAGCGCTACCACAAGACGGAGAGCAATCCGCTGCGTCGCTGGTACATCGGCCGGCAGTGGCGCAAGTTCCAACGCTTCGAGCGGCGCGTTCTCGGCGAGGTCGAACACACCGTCGCCGTCAGCGACACGGACGCCCAGCGTTTGCGCGACGATTTCGGCGTCGCGCGCCTGGAGGTGGTCGAAAACGGCGTCGATACCGCGTATTTCCAGCCGCAAGCGCGGCGGCGGCAGCCGAATCGTCTGCTGTTTCTGGGCAGTCTCGATTGGCGGCCGAACCTCGACGGCGTCTACTTGCTGCTGGAGCGAGTTTTTCCGGCGGTGCGCGCGGCCGAACCGTCGGCGCGGCTGTGTCTCGTCGGACGCAATCCGCCGGAGGCACTGCGCCGGCTGGCTGCCGGCATGCCCGGTGTCGAACTGCATGGCAGCGTGCCGGACGTGCGGCCGTATCTCGCTGATTGTGGTTTGCTGGTCGTGCCGCTGCGCATCGGCGGCGGCTCGCGGCTCAAGATTCTCGAAGCGCTCGCCAGCGGCACGCCGGTTGTGTCCACGCGCATCGGCGCCGAAGGGTTGCACCTGGAAGCGGGACAGGATCTTACCATCGTCGAAGACATTGACGATCTCACTAGGGCGCTAGTGGCCGGCATTCGCCAACCGGAGGATCTTCTGGCGCAGGCGGAGCGCGGCCGGGAAAAAGTGCTGGAACATTACGACTGGGATCAGCTCGCGGACCGCTTGGAGCAGGTATGGAAGCAGTGTGCATCGGAACCGAGGAATCGCTAAGCGTAGGTCAGGCTTTCCAGCCTGACAGGCGCGGCAAAGGCGTCAGGCTGGAAAGCCTGACCTACGGAGAAGTTTTCGCCATGAATATCGTTCATTTGACGGCCTCGACGTTTCACGGCGGGCCGGAGCGGCAGATGTTGGGTCTGGCCCATCATCTGCCGGAGACGGATCAAAGCATGTTTCTGTCTTTCGCCGAGGGGGGACGGTGCCGGCAGTTTCTCAGCACGGCACGGCACCACGGTTTCGAGGCCGTCGGGCTGAAGCACGATACGCCGCGCCTGGGATCGGCGGTGCGCGAGATCGCCGGCCATCTCGAACGCTTCGGCGCCGACGTGCTGTGCTGTCACGGCTACAAGGCCAATTTGCTCGGCCGGCTGGCAGCGCGGCGGCGGAAAATCCCCGTCATCGCCGTGGCGCGCGGCTGGACGGCGGAGAGTTTTAAGGTGCGCCTCTACGAACGGATCGATCGCTTCCATCTGCATTGGATGGATCATGTCGTCTGCGTATCGGAAGCGCAGGCGGCGCGCGTGCGCCGCGCCGGCATGCGGGCCGAGCGCATCAGCGTCATTTACAACGCCATCGATCCGGCGCGCTTCCACGAACCGGACGCGCGCTATCGCGCCAAGCTGCTGCGTTACTTCCGTCAGCCGCGTACGCACGTCGTCGGCGCGGCGGGCCGGCTCAGCCCGGAGAAAGGCTTTGCCGTGCTGGTAGCGGCGGCCGAGCGCGTCTTGCGCGAGCGGCCGTCGGTCGGCTTCGTGCTGTTCGGCGACGGCCCGGAGCGTGCACGTTTGCAGAAACAGATCAATGCGGCGGGGCTGGGACAGAGCTTCGTTCTCGCCGGCTTCCGGGCCGACCTCGATCGTTTCTTGCCGCACTTCGATTTGCTGGCGCTGCCGTCGTACACCGAAGGCATGCCCAACGTCGTACTCGAAGCGTTCGCCGCCGGGGTGCCGGTAGTGGCAACCGCCGTCGGCGGCACGCCGGAAATAATTGAAGACGGAGTAAGTGGCTATCTTGTTCCTGCCGGCGATGCCGAGGCAATGGCCGAGCGCATCGGCGAAGCGCTGGACAATGCCGATGAACTGCCGGACATGGGCCGACGCGGCCGGATGTGCGTGCAAGAGAAATTCGGCTTCGCCAGGCAAGCGGAACTGTATCGCAGCCTGTTCGCGCAACTCTGCCCCGAAGCGGCGGACACCGACGCGGACATGCTCGAAGAGAACGTCGAGGCGGCGGACAGCGATGTCAAACCGGCGACGATGCCGGCGATTTCCCTAGATGACGATCTTTTGGCCACGGAATCGACATGCAACAGTTGACCCTTTCGACAACGGATGTCGCCTCACGCGGAGGACAAGCACTCGCGCGAACACTCCGGGGCACGGATGCTTCACCGCGTCCGGTGCGCGTGTGCTTCGTCATCGATGAACTGGCGCCGGCGGGGACGGAAAGCCAATTGCTGGCGCTGATCCGCCATCTGGACCGCCGCCGCGTTTGGCCGTACTTGTGCCTACTTCGCGGTGACAAGCCGGTGTCGCAAGCGTTGGAACCCGATGACTGTCCGATCCTCCGCTTGAATGTAAGGTCGCTGCACCATCCGCGAACGCTATTGCGAGCATGGCGATTCCTGCGCTTTCTGCACCGCGAGCGCATCGACGTGGTGCAGACGTACTTTGCCGACAGCAGCTATTTCGGCATTTCGCTGGCGTGGCTGGCGGGCGTCCCGCACCGCGTTCGCACGCGCAACAACCTCGGCCACTGGCTAACGCCGCTGCATCGCCGGTTCGGCCGGCTGCTCAACGTGCTTACCACGCGGACGATTGCCAACTGCGAAGCGGCGCGGCAGGCGTTGCTGGCGGCGGAGCAGCCGCGGCCGGAGTCGGTTCTCGTACTGGAAAACGGCGTCGATCTCGACCGTTTTCTCGACATTCTGCCGCTGGCGGCTCATCCGGCGACGGCGGAGCCGCGCGTCGGTGTCGTGGCGAATTTGCGACCCGTAAAGGGGCTGGATGTCTTCGTGCGCGCGGCGGCGGAGATCCATGTACGGCATCGACGGGCAGTTTTCACGGTGGCGGGCGAGGGCGAACTGCGAGAGGCGCTGGAGCGGCAAGCGGCGGCGGAAGGACTGGCGGAGCATTTCATGCTGCGGGGCAGCGTGGCCGACGTGCCGGCTTTTCTCGCCGATCTCGACGTGGCGGTGTTGTGTTCGCACGCCGAAGGCATGTCGAACGCTCTGCTCGAATACATGGCCGCCGGCCGGGCCATCGTGGCCACTGCCGTCGGCGCCGCGCCGGAGCTGATCGAGCATGGCATTCACGGTTTGCTGGTACCGCCGGGAGATGCGCGCAAGCTGGCCGAAGCAATCGAGCGATTGCTTATCGATCGTCAACTTGGCCAGCGCTTGGGCGAGTCGGCGCGGCGGCGAGCGCGGGAACGCTACGGCCGCGAGGCGATGGTGCGGCGATTCGAGGACTTCTACCAAGGATTGACGGTGACAACGACATGATTTGGCTGCTTGGCGGATACATGTGGCTGTACGTGCATCGGCCTTTCGAGGTCTGGCCCGTTCTCGGCACGCTCCAGATCGAGCGCGTCTACATGATCGCTCATGCTCGTCGTCTGGCTGTTCTCGCCCAAGGGCTGGGTCGCCAACCGCATCCATTACGTCACGGCCTCTTTCTCGATCCTCTTGTTCGCGTCCTGGCTGCTCAGTCCCTACATGGACGAGCCGATCTGCGCGGGCACGGTCGAGGACTATTTCAAAGTGCTCGTCTTTTACCTGCTGGTACTGACGACGGTGCGCGATGAGCGCGGCTTGTGGTTGCTGATCGCCATGTTCGTGGCCGCCTCCGGCCTGTACATGGCCCATTCGTTCGTGGAGTTTTTGAACGGACGTTACGAGTATCGCATGGGCATCCGGCGGATGATCGGCGTCGATACGTCGTTCGGCGACCCCAACGCTTTCGCCTCGTCGCTTGCTGTACACGGTGCCGTTGGCGTTGTCGTTGTGGATGTCGCGCCATCGAAGCGGATGCGGCAGATGCTGGCCGCCTATCTGCTCGGCGTTTGCGTGTGCATCGCCCTGACGGGTTCGCGGACGGGTTTTGTCGGCCTTTGTTTGTGCGGCCTGCTCATGCTGTTGGTCTCGGTGCGGCGCAAGGCGCTGGTCTTCGTTCTGGGCGGCATCGGCGGCGTCGCGGCCCTGGGATTGGCGATCGTGGCGCTGCCGGCCGAATTGCAAAATCGCTATCTGACCATCCTCGATTCCAGTTACGGGCCGAAAAACGCGGCGGCGTCGGCCAATAGCCGCCTCGACTGCTTTCTCGACGGCTGCCGAGCGTGGCAGAACAGTCCCGTGATCGGCCACGGGCCGCGTTCCTTCGATTTCATCACCGGCCACATGATGGGTTCTCACAACCTTTACGGACAGGTTTTGTGCGAAATGGGCCTGCTGGGCGTCTTGACGTTGGCCGCCTTCGTCGTCTGCTTCGTCCTCAATTGCGTGAAGATTCGCCGTTATTATCTGCGACCGGGCGGACAAGCCGCGCGATTTTCTGTTTTATCTGTCGCGCAACATGGCCATTCTTCTCGTCCTGCTCTTGGTTCTCGGTTGGGCTGGCCATTCGCTCTACCGTTACAACTGGCGCTGGTTCGCCGCCTTTCAGGCCATCGCCGTCCATTGCATCCGCAACGAGACAACAAGCCGCAACGCGGCCGGACGCTGCCGTATCTGGTCCAGCGACGCTTCGCAGAATCAGCGTCAGCCGGCAGCGACGTTTCTGCGAAGCGTCGATAAACGTTCGCCACCAGAGTGCGAGCTCGGATGATAAGCAGTCGTTCGTTTGTCAAACACGCGGCGGTCTACGGGCTGGCCGGCTTGCTGGTGCAGGCGGGCGGCTTCGTGCTGCTGCCGCTGTATACGCATTGCCTGACGCCGGCCGATTATGGCGTCCTGGAAGTGCTCAGCCGCATGGCCGAAACCGTCGGCACCTGCCTGATGTTCGGCGGCTTCCGGCAAGCGCTGTTGACGTTCTATCAGCAAAGCCCGCACGAAGCGGAACGGCGGCAGGTCGTCGCCACGATGCTCAGTCTGTTCGGCACGACCATTCTGCTGGGCGGCGGTCTTGGTGCTGGCGCTGGCCGGCCCGCTCAGCGGACTGCTCAACAACTTTCATGCACGCCGGCGAGAACGCATCAGCGCCGGACTGCTTCGGCTGGCGATGCTGGCCATTTTGCTCGAACCGTTCAGTCAGATTCCGTTGACGTTGCTGCAAGCGCGCGTCGAGTCGGTGCGTTTCGTGACGATCACGGTCAGCCAATTTCTGCTCCGCATCGCCCTGTGCGTCGTGTTCGTCAAGTATCTGCACGGCGGCGTGGCCGGCGCGTCTGGCGTTCGTCGGTGCTGATCGGAGTGTTGTTCGGCCTGGGGCTTGTGCACGCGCGAATGGATCCGCTGCGCCGGGCTGGCCGAACCTCCGCCAGCTCCGCGCCCTGCTCCGCTTCGCTCTGCCGCTTGTGCCCGGCGGACTGTGCTTCTTTATGCTGCATCACGGCGACCGCTTTTTCTTGCTCCGCTACCGCGACATGCGACGAAGTCGGCACCTACGCGCTGGGCTACAAGCTGGCTCTCGGCGGTCGGCATGTTCAGCCTTTCGCCGCTGTACATGGTTTGGAGCAGCCAGATGTACAAGGTGGCGCAGAGCGACGACGCGCCGCTGGTGTTCGGCACGGCCATCACGCGCATCCTGGCCGCCTATCTGCTGGTGGCGCTGGCCCTGGCCTTGTTTCAGGATGAAGTGGTCGCCCTGCTGGGCGGCGCTGCTTACGCCGGCGCCGTCGGCGGTCGTGGCTCCGGTGCTGCTGGCGTACTTCTTTCAATCGGCGGCGTCGCTCATGGACGCGGGGCTGTACGTGCGGCATCGTACCGGGCTGAAGCTGGGCATCACCCTGGCGACCACGGCGGTCATGCTGCTGATGTATGCGTTGCTGATTCCCCGGTACGGCAGCATGGGAGCGGCCATCGGCACGCTGATCGGCTTCGCTTTCCTCGCCGTCTGCACCTGGGCGGTGTCGCAGCGCGTCTTCCCCATCCGCTACGAATGGTCGCGGTTGGCGGCGCTGTTGACGCTGGCGGTCGGCCTGTGGCTGCTGTCCCGACTGCTGCCGGCCGCGCCTGGTGGGTTTGGCCGATCAAGGCGGGTTTGTGGCTGCTCGGGCCGGTCCTCGTCTGGCACACCGGCTTGATGTCGCACCGCGAGAAAGAACATGTCCGCGCCCTCACCGACGCGGCCAAGCAACTGCTCGATGGTCTGACCTGGTCGCGGACATTCCGATGCCGCTGTCCGCCGCGTCGCCGTCCGATCCCGTGGAGGAAATCCCATTCCTCGCGTCCCTGGCGCTCCTGAGGAAGAGACTGCCGGCTGCGGAACCGGGAGGCGCGGCGACGGAAAACAGCGCTGAACAAGAGGTTCCTTCCGAGTTTCGCCCCGATCGCAGGAGGTGATCGACGTGGAAATCAGCTATCTCGGCGGCATTCTGGAACGTGGTCCGGCGGAACGCCGTCCCGCCGTCGGCGCCGGCGCCATCGACGAAGACTGGGGCTGGATGGGCGAGGACGCCGAACTGTTTTTGCACGCCGCCGGTCCGTGCTGCCGGCTGTTCACCTGGGACGCGCTGGCGCTGCTGGTGCGCGGCTACGCCCGGCCCATCGACGGCCAGGAACCGCTCGATCCTGGAGCGCGTGGCCGAGGAGATCCGCTGTCATTACCTCGAACACGGCGAGTTGGCCGTCGATTGGCTGGACGGCAGCTTCACGCTGGCGCTCTTGGATGGACAGGCGCGGCGCGTGCTGCTGTATCGCAACCTTGTCGGATCGGGATTCACCTATTATCGTGCCGCCGCCGATGGACTGCTGTTCGGCAGCAACCTCGCCGAACTGATCGACGTCTCCCCTGTTTCGCCGCGTCCCAACCGCGACGCGTTGCCGGCGTTCTTTCTCTATCGCTGCGTGCCGGGCCGCGAGACGTTGTTCGACGGCTTCTTCCGTCTGCTTCCGGGCGAGCAAGTGTGCTGGGACGCGCGCGGCCTGACGCGCCGTGCAACGACAAACCTTCGCCGATCTGCGCGGCTCGACCATCTCGGACGACGAGGTCGTGGATTGTCTCGATGAGACGATGGAGCGCATCCTGCTGGACTGCGCCCAGCTGCGACCGGGGACGGCCAATCTGCTGTCCGGCGGCGTCGATAGCTCGTATTTACAAGCGATTTGGGGCCGCGTGACGCCGAGCGAGGAAATGCCGCTGAGCTTTTCCATCGATGTCGATCATCCGCACACCTGGCGCGATACCGATTACGCCATGACCGCCAGCCGGGCGCTGGGCAGCCGGCATACGCTGGTGCCGGCCGACGATCCCTACGCCGTCTATCTGCTCGATACGCTGGCGGCCTCCGCCGAGCCGCCCAATCACGTGCAGAGCGCCTACTTCGGCCATCTGGCGCGGGCGATGGTCGAGCGCGGCGTTGATCAGCGGTCTGTGCGGCGAGGGGGCGGATAGTCTGTTCGGTTTGGGTTTGGCCAACCAGTTGCACAACGCCGGCTTGCTGCGGCGTCTGGCGCCGTCGGCATGGCTGCGCCGGGGCGGCGCCGTCGGGAGCGATCTGCTGCGCTGGACGAACTTGGCCGCCACTTTCCGTTTGGCGGATCGAATGGGACGATTTTAGCTATCTTCTACATCCCGTTAATCGCGTAGCGGCTTTCGCCGATTGGGAAGCGGTCGAAGTCTGTTTCGGCGCGGGCGATGGCCGAAGCGGCGGCGGATCGGCGTTCGCTCTTGGACGTGTACGCCGTCCCCGACTGCCCGCAAGAGCGGTTGCATGCCGCTGGTTTTCTCGGCGAAGCGATGGACAGCGCCTCGCTGTGGACCACGCTGTTCAACCGCGCCGGCGCCGATTTGCTCTGTCCGTTCCTCGATTCGCGCATGCTGCGGCTGGCGCTCAATCTCGCTCCGCAAGTCCGCTTTCGCTTCCGCCGGCCCAAGGACGCGCTCAAGCGGGCGCTGGCTCGCCTGGCGCCGGCCGAATTGGCCAACGCGCACGAAACTCGGCTTCGGCCAGCCGATCTTCGAGTGGCTGGCGCCGGGCGGATCGCTGCGGCCGCTTGTCGATCGCATCGCCGCTTATGAATTTGTCGATGCGGAAGTGCTGGCGCGCGTCCGCCAGCGGCCGACCTGGTTTCTCTACAGTCTGCTGGTCTACGACCTGTGGCACAAGCTGTTTATCGAGCGTTCGCTGCCGCGCCGAGCAGCGCCGACCTGCGGCGATTTCTCCGCCTTGTTGACGGCGATTCCCTGATCGTACGGAAAAGAAACCTCCTACCGAGGAATTTATGCCAACCGCTATTGATGTCCATGAATCGGTCTTTCGCTTTCGCGCGTGCCGTCCGGGCGCGTGCCTCTGGAGGACGATCCAGAGCCGATGGTGCAGCAACAGCTGGCCCGGCCTGCACTTCTTTAGCGGCAGGTGGGGGCGCTGGGCCGGCGCGTACTCGACTGGGGCTGCGGCTCCGGCTTCAACTGCGCCTGGCTTGGACGCGAGGCGCGGGCCGCCGAGGTCGCTGGTTTCGACCTTTCCGCCGATGCTATCGCCCTGGCACGCCGTGCCTATCCCGCCATCCCCTTCACGGTCGCCGACGCCTGCGATCCGGCGCCTCGACCTGGGGCCCGGACACTGGGATCGCATCCTGTCGTGCGAGGTTCTGGAACACGTCCCTGATATGCCGGCGTTCCTGGCCAACCTGCGCCGTCATCTGGACGAGAACGGACTTGCCTTCGTTTCCACACCCAACCGGCTCGTGTTTTCGCTGGGACGCGAGCCATCGCCGGTCAACAAGGAGCATATCAAGGAACTGGCATTGGATGAGTTCCGCGCCGTACTCCGCCCGCACTTCGCTCATGTCGAGATTTACGGGCAACGCTTCAAGGATGCGGCGCTCCTCGCCGCCTGGAAAACGGACGTGCGGCACGAAGATCGAGTTGTGCGATCGGGGAGTGCGCTGGACGGAGAAGCCAACGCTGCGCTCCCGACTGCTGCGTTTGCCCTTCGTCCGCCGAGCGCACGACATCCGCTTTCTCCGCGACGCCTGGCGCGGCGTGCGCTGGGGTCTCGCTCCCCGCCTGCGTGGCTGGGTTTGCCCCGCACGAGTTCCCTACCGCTGGAGCGACTTCGAGTTCGTCGCCGACGATCTGTCGGACGCCGTGTGGTTCTGCGCGATCTTAAGAGCCTGACGCGACCCCCCGCCCTGCATGGCAGCTAACCCTTGCGAGAACACGGAGCCATGACACTCTATCCCAAACTGGTCCGCAACGTATTTGTTCCATTATCGCTGTGGCGCGGCGGCGAACTCGCGCAGCTGGGCTACCTCCGCGAATACCAGCACACGCAATTTCTGTCCGCCGAATCCATACGCGATCTCCAATGGCGGCGATTGCGGACCTTGCTGATTCATGCCTATGCTCAGTGTCCCTTCTACCGCGCCCGTTTCGACCGCGCCGGCCTGACGCCGAGCGACTTGCGCGGACTGGATGACCTGCGCACGCTCCCTGTCCTGGAGAAGCGCGACATTCAGGAACAGGGCGATGACATGGTGGCGCGGAACTGGCCGCGCGACGATCTGATCCCCAATCAGACCGGCGGCTCGACCGGCGCGCCGCTGTCGTTTTATCTGAGCAAGGCGCGGAAGTGTTCGCGGGCGGCGGCGACGCTGCGGCACAATCGCTGGGCCGGCTGGCAGATCGGCGATCGCGCCGCCGTCATCTGGGGCGCGCCGCGCGATCGACCTTCCGATACCTGGCGCGCCCGTCTGCGCGGTGCGCTGCTGCGCGAGCCGCTGTGGCTGGACACTGCCAACGTCACCGAAGCGAGCTTGGCCGAGTTTCATACTTCTTTACTCCGTTATCGGCCGCGCATCGTGCAGGCGTATGCGCGTTCGGCCGTGCTGTTCGCTCGCTATTTGCAAGTGCGCGGACTGGCGCCGCATCGACCGCACGCGATCGTCACCTCGGCGGAAGTGCTGGAAGCGGAGGAACGGCGGCTGCTCGAAGACGTATTCGGTTGTCCGGTGTTCAATCGCTACGGTTGCCGCGAGGTCAGCGTCATCGCCAGCGAATGTCCGGCCCATCGCGGTCTTCATATCATGGCCGAAGGTCTTTATGTGGAAATTGAGACGCCGCGCGGTCCAGCCGCGCCGGAGAAATGGGTTCGATTCTCGTGACCGACCTGCTCAACCACGCCATGCCGCTGATCCGCTATCGCATCGGCGATCTCGGCGCCTGGGCGGCGGGGACTTGCCCTTGTGGACGCGGTTTGCCGCGACTACGAGCGCGTGGCGGGGCGCGTCACGGATTTCCTCGTCGGCTGCGATGGCCGGCTGGTATCCGGCGTGTTTTTGGCCACTTACGTCGTGGCCCAGCGGCCGAGTCTCGGACAAGTGCAGATTCTTCAGCACAAGGCTGGCGCCGTGACCTACCGCATCAAGCCGGGACGCGACTTTCAGCCCAAGCTCGATGTGGAGTATCTGCGGACGACGACGCGCCGCTACCTCGGCGGCGAGGCGGTAATCGCTAGTGAAGTGGTGGAGGAGTTGCCGGCCGAGCCGTCCGGCAAGTTCCTCTTCAGCCGTTCGACCGTGGCGCCCGACTTCTTGTCGCAGCGACGTGACGAGAGTGCGGCGGTTGACTCCCTGGTGTGAAAAAAGGATGCAGATGGATCGTCTTCCTTTGATGCCCGACCCCGAGGCGCGGATTTCCCCGATGCAGGCTGTGGCGCGGCTGCCGTGGCTGCTGTATCGCTTGCTCCGTTGGCAGCCGCTGCGCGGCGGCTGGCTGCCGCGCTATCTGCGGCGCCATCGCCCCTTTGATCGCCGCGCCTTCACCGCCGATCAACCCATCGATGTCATGGTGCTGTGCAGCGATCACTTCGAGCCGGCGCGGCGTTTCGGCGACGCGGCGGCGGTCGCCACGGTGCGCTCGTGGTGCGCGGAGTACGAGGGCATGGCGAGCCGGCACCGCGACGCCGACGGCCGGCCGCCGCAGCACACCTGGTTCTACCGAGCCGAGTATCCCAATCCCGGCTGCGTGCAGGCGCTCAGCGACAGCGTCTTTCGCGGCTTCGGCGAGGTCGAGTTCCACCTGCATCACGGCCACGACACCCACGAAACCATGTTGGCGACGCTGCGCGGCGGCCTGGACTGGTTCAATCGCTTCGGCGCCATGCGTACCGCCGAGGCGCATCCCCAGCAGCGCTACGCCTACGTGGCCGGCAACTCGGCGCTGGACAATGGGGCCGGCGACGATGCGCTGAGCGGCTGTCCCACCGAGCTGCGCCGCCTGCACGATACCGGCTGCTACGCCGACTTCACTTTCCCCTCGCTCGGCTCACCGGCTCAGCCGCGTCTGACCAACTGCATCTATTACGCCCGCGAAGACGGCCGACCCAAGTCCTACGACCGCGGCGTGGCCGTCGAAGTCGGCAAGCCGGCTGAGGGCGACCTGATGATTTTTCAAGGGCCGGCGGGCATCGACTGGCGGCACGGCTGTTTCGAGGACGGCGCGCTGGAAAACACGTCGCCGCCGCATCCGCGCCGCATGGCCAGTTGGCTGTCGGGCAACGTCCATGTTCCGGGCCGGCCGGAGTGGATTTTCGTCAAACTGTACACCCATGCCATGCAGAGCCGAGCCAGCTTTCTCAGCGCCGACAATGATGCGCTGTTCACGGCGATGGAGACGTGGTGGAACCGCCCTCCGTTTCGTTTGCATTATGTGACGGCGCGCGAGGCGTACAACATCGTCAAGGCGGCGGAGGCTGGCCAGTGCGGCGATCCCAACGATTACCGCGATTTCGAGATCCCGCCGCCAGCCAATCGTCTGCTCCGCTGCGCTACGCCGTGGCGGCTGCTGAGCTACACGCCGCAGCGCGTGCATGTTGAGTTGCTCGAAGAGGGGCCGGCTTGCTTGGAGTTCGCGCAGGGCAGCTTAGCCTCGGTGGCCGGACGCCTTCGGGAAGTCGAGGCCCACTATGACGGGGAACAACTGATCGATCTGCGCATCGCCGGCGAAGAGCCGTATGAAGTGAGGGAGCGAACGACCGGCACTTCGTTTAGCCGCGAGCCGCAGGCGAGCGTGGGATTGCTGTCGCGCTCGCCTGCGGCTCGCGGCTAAACGAAGAATTTGTTGTTCGATGGTCCTTTACTTCTTGTGCATGGTGGCGATGCCGACGACGCCGCCGGCGATGCGATCGCCGGCATCTCCCGACGGCTGGCTCTTCAGATCGTCTGCTTTGGCGTGCAGGATGACAGCTCGGCCGATAATCGAGCGGGGACCGCTCAGAGCGATCAGCCGGTCTTTCATGTCGAACTTGGCGATGCCTCGGCCGTTGGCGGTGATGTTGCCGAGATCGCCGACGTGGCGCTCGACATCGTTCGGCCCGCCGTGTTTCTTCTTGTCGGGATTGAAATGGCCGCCGTGGCACTTGGGATCGGCGGACGAGCAATCGCCGAACTCGTGGATGTGGAAACCGTGTTTGCCGGGCTTGAGTCCGCTGATCTCGCCGGTGATCGCGACGCCATCCTCGGTCGCCATAAAGCGAACGACGCCCTTGGCGGGACTATCGCCGAAACCGTGGATGACGGCCACGGCGTAGCGCGGACCGCCGTGATCCGCTTGCTCCTCTTCCTTCGCGCTCAGCAGCATCATCGGCGCCGCCAGCGCCACCAGGGCAATGACCAATTTCTTCATGGGACACCCTTTCTGCGTGGACCAACAAGTTGAACAGGGCCAACGTGCCGTCATGCTATGACATGACGGGGGCGGGTGCAAACGATTTCTAGCGTCCGCCCGGCGGAACGTACTTTTTCAGCCAAGCGAATACCTCCTTGTGCCAATATTCGCTGTTCTTCGGTTTCACCACCCAATGCCCCTCATCGGGGAAGTTGATGAACTTCGACGGAATGCCGAGCCGCTGGAGCGTGGTGAACAGTTCGTGCCCCTGGCTGACCGGCACGCGGAAATCGAGATCGTTGTGGATGATGAGCATGGGCGTCTTGAAGTTTTTGGCGTAGCGATGCGGCGAGTGTTTCTCGTAGGAATGGCGATTTTTGCCCCACGGCGGGCCGCCATGCTCCCATTCGTCGAACCATAGCTCATCGGTCAAGGCGTACATGCTCTCGAAGTTGAAGACGCCGCAATGGGTGATGAGCGTTTTGAATCGCGTCGTATTGCCCTCGAAAAAGTTCATCATGTAACCGCCGAACGAAGCGCCCGCCGCGCCCATGCGTTCCTTGTCGATGTACGGCAGCTTTTCTAGATAATCGACGCCCTTCATTAGATCGTCGAAACATTTGCCGCCCCAATCGCCGCTGATGTCATCGACGAATTTTTGGCCGAATCCGGTGCTGCCGCGCGGATTGGGCAAGGCGACGACGTAACCCTGCGCCGCCCACAATTCGGGACACCAGCGATAACTCCAGCCGTCCTCCCAGGCGCCTTGCGGGCCGCCGTGAACGAGATAAGCGAGCGGCCATTTCTTGGCGGCATCGAAGCCGGGTGGTTTCAAGATCCACATTTGCATCTCGGCACCCTCGACTCTGACTTTCACGCTTTCGGGGCCTGGCAGGTCGAGTTCGGCAAGGAGCTTCTCATTGGCGTGGCTGATGTTTTCACGCCGAAAATTGAGCTGCTTTGGGAAGTCGGCAACGAAGACTTCCGGGGGACGACTCATGGTTGCGTGGAGGTAAGCGAATTGGGCTGTCTTGGGGCTGGACGAAAGCGCGCTGCTCATACCGCTAAAATGCAGCCGTTGGACGTTGGCGGCGGCTTGATCGACGGTAAGGAGAAAATAAGGGGTCGAACCCGCCTCATCCGCCGTGAAGAGAAGTGCCGTTTCGTTGAGCCAAACATAATCCCCCGCCGAGTGATCGAGCTTCCCCGTCAGGCTGCGTGACTTCCCCTTCCAGGCTCCGCTCGAATCCGTCTCCACCATCATCAGTTCCCATTTGTCCGCCTCGAAGCCGGCGCGCTTTTGCGCTCGATACGCCAATTTCTCACCGCCTGGCGAGAACAGCGGCCCGCTATCCGCCGCCGCATTATCCTTCGTCAAGGTTTCCCATTCTTTGCCGCCGCCCTCGATGGGCACGCGGCAAATCTCGTAATTCGTACTCCATGCCTCCTCCTTCGCCGGCACTGCCGTGAAAACGAGATATTTGCCATCCGGTGAGAAGGTGAAGTTGTCGCCGGTGCTGAAGGTGTTGGAAGTCGGATAAGCATCGCGGTCGCCGGGCGTCACATCTTTCGGCTCGGCGTTGCCCTCGCTTACGCTTCGGGTTGGTTCAAAGGGCATCACAAACAAATGTTGCCGCTTGTCCTCGACGTAGGCATCCCAGTGGCGATAGAACAACTTCGTGTGAACCTTCGCTTTCACCGGGCTTTTCTCGATCTCTTCCTTGCGTTTCTTGTTGAGGGCGTCGCTCTCCTTGAACGGCTTAGCGGAGTGTTCGGGATAAACCGCCGATACAAATGCGATGTGCTTGCCGTTGCGCGACCAGATGCCGTTGCTCGCTTCCGTGCTGATCGTCGTCAATTGCCGTGCCTCGCCGCCGTCCAGATCGATGATCCACAGCTGATTGTCGCCGGAGCGATTGGACTCGAAGAGGATGTGCTTGCCATCGGGACTCCAGCGCGGATGGCGATCTTTTTTGGTGGTATTGGTAAGCGGACGCGGCTCGCCCTTGTCCGTGGCCGCCAACCACAGCGATGAAGAAGTCTTGTTGCCGTCGAGATCGACGCTGCCGACGACGTAGACGACGAGCTTGCCATCGGGACTGATTTGCGGATCGCTGAGGCGCTTAAAGCGGAAAAGATCGTCGATGGTCATGGGCCGCTTGCCCTCGGCGAAGACGGCCGCCGGCGCGGTCAACAGCAACAGCACGACAAACAGAATGGCGGAGCGTTCCATGAAATCCCCTTTCGTGATAGAAACGATTATTCTACAAACCCGAAGCGTCCGCGAGGGGACGGTCCCCTCGCGGACGCTTCGGGTTTGTAAGCGGGAGCGTTGACCATGATTAAGACGAAATGCTGGGACGCCCGCCGCGAAGCCGACGATGGTTTCCGCCTATTGATCTGCCGTTATCGTCCGCGCGCGTTGCCGAAAAGCAAAGAGACGTGGGATCTGTGGTGGAGCCAACTCGGTCCCAGCAAGGAACTGCACGCCGCCTTCTACGGCAAACACGGACAGACGCCGATTGCGTGGGAGGAATATCGGCGGCGTTATCTGGAGGAAATGCAGGGCGAGGAGCAGCAAGATCGCATCGCCATCCTGGCCGAGGAGACCGCCGCGGGCAAGACGATCACGCTGCTGTGTTCATCGGCCTGCACCGATGCGGCGCACTGTCACCGTACGCTGTTGAAACAATTAATCGAGGAGCAGGCGAGCCGTTTATGTTCCGGCGGCGATGCGGTCAAGGCGATTTCTCAATCTTGACCGGCGCACCCTCGTGCAGTTTTTTCGGATTCGTGGTGATGATGAGATCGGACGCTTTGATGCCATCGACCACTTCACGCTCATCGTCTTCAAAGTTGCCTATCGTGACCTGCCTGCGATGCGCCTTGCCATCCCGCACAGTATAGACGGAGTATTTACCATCCTGTTCAAACACGCAAGAACGCGGCACCGTAAACACATCCGGATTCCGAGTCCCCTTGAAATGAATCTGTACGCCGACGGTCGCGCCGGGCACAAGGCGATTTCGCGGATTTTCCACATCGATGACAACGCTTCTCGTGCCGCTCGCTCCTCCATCGACGATGGGACTGATGCGATCAATCTTCAGTCCGGTAAGGAAATCTTTGGAGTTTCCTTTCAGAACAAGGCCAGTGTATAGACCTGTTGGGCTAGGGATGATGCCTTCCGCGCTCAACTCGACCGGATCGCCGCGTTCGGCGATCCTGGCGGTGTCGGGATCCAACGGCACCTTGACACGCAAGCGATCCGTGCGCACCAGTGTCAACAGCGGTTGCCGAGCGCGGCCCTCGCCGCCCTGGACGAAATTACCTGGATCGCACTTGCGCTCGGCGACCACGCCGTCAAACTCCGCACGGAGGCGCATGAAACCTTCCTGGATTCGCGCCTTGTCCAGCGCAACGTGAGCCAACTTCACATTAGCTTTGGCTGCCTTCAGAGCAGCCTGGGCACGAATGAACTTGACCCTCTCACTGAGTCCGCGTTCGACATCCTGTTTCGCGCTTTCGGCGATTACTTCGGCCTCATCTCTCTGAGCCTGAGCCATCTCCAACGCGGCCGCGGCCTGTTCCACATCCTTAGTCAGCAGCGGCGCATCGACTACGATCAGCACTTGCCCTTTTTTCACGCGATCACCCATGTCAACCGCGACCTCCTTCACCGTGCCGGAAACCAGCGGAAACAACTGTTGCTGCTGCGCGGCGACGACATCGGCTTGTAGAACCCATGCTTGCGCCAGTCCGCCCCGCTTCGGCTCGACCACCTTCACGGTTAGAGGTTTGGCCTCATCCTTGCGCTCATCTTTTTGTTTCGGCACGGGATCTTCTGCCTGTGGCTCCGCTGGCGGCACCGCCGTCCAACCGTGCGTCAGAACGCCGCCGCCAGCGGCGAGACTCACCACAAACAAAATCACGGCCACAACTTTGAGCTTGGTCACGAACATAGTTCTCAATACTCCTTCCGCCAGCGCCGTCACGCGCGGCGAGACGGCGACTGCCGCCGACGGATCGGCGAAGGACAACGCCACTCGCGCGGGCTCCGCACCAGCGAGACGACGGGCGCCGCTTCGATCGCATGCGCCGCCAGCGCCGCCGACAGCCCGGCGATGGACAGCGTCACACCGCGACGCAGCAAACGCTGACGCAGCATCTCCCGTCCCCGCGACAAACGCGAGTAAATGGTGCCCAGACGACAACCGAGTTCCCGTGCTGCTTCCTCATTGGATCTACCTTCGAGATAGCACAACACCAACGGCCGGCGCAGCGCTCCGGCAGACGGTTCAACTCCTCATCGAGAATCGGCCGCACGTCGCTCCACGACGGATCGGACGCGGGCTGAATGGCCAACATTTCACCGCCGATTTTTTCCACAGTCGCGGTTTTCTTGGTTTTTTCTCGCGCTTCCAGAGCGACGCGATAAGCGACCTTGTACAGCCAACTGGCGACGGAGCCGCGACGGACGATGACATGGGCTTTGCGCACGAAAGCAAGAAAGGTGGCCTGAAACGCATCTTCGGCATCCTGTTCGCGCGGCAAGATGCGGCGGCAGACGTTGAACACGAGCGCGCCGTGCCGCCATAACAACAGTTCAAAGGCGGCTTCATCGCGGTGATGGACGTAGCGTTCGAGCAGTTCGGCATCGCCGGCCGTGCTGTCGCCGGCTGAGCGAGTCAACTGCCGGAGGTAGCGAACTACCGCGCTCAGATTACGCCGTGCCATGATTGGCCCTCGCGCTCCGATGGGGATCTCTGTTCTTTATAGAGGGAGCAAGAGGGAAGCGCCTTCCATGAATTGTGGTCTACCCGGCAGCTAACGCAGCCGGTTCGCCAAGACAGGCGAACCGGCTGCGTTAGCTGCCGGGTAGACCACAATCGATCACGGCGCTTTCTTGTCGAGATGGATGTCGGCCGTCATGTCCATGCCGGGCCGCAGAAGGTTCTTGGGATTGGGCACGTCGATTTCAACCGGCATGGTGCCAGTACCTTCGTCGATCGAGAAGCCGATGCGCGAAACCTTGCAGTCGGGGAATTGGACGTTGGGGTACGCCTTGCAATGCATCTCGACCGCGAGGTCGGGACGGATGAACGGAACATCGGCCTCCCACACGGTGACGACGACACGCAGCGAGTCCATCCGCATCACCATCAACAACGGTCGGCGAGTTCCCCGATCATTGACCGAGAGGAACTCGCCAACGTCGAAGTTCCGTTGCACGACGACGCCATCAAAGCTGGCGCGGAGGCGAGTGAGTTCCAACTGAGCTTCGGCTTTTTCCACGACGAGACGAGCTATTTCCAACTTGGCCGTGGCCATCTCCAAGGCCGCCTTGGCGCTTTGAACTTTGCTCTCTCGAACGCTGACATCCGCCTGGGCGGCTCGGAGCGCCCCTTGGTTAGCGATCACCGCCTCCCGCGCGGCCTCCAAGCGATCCTCCTGTTCCGCGACGAGTTTGTCATCAATGGCGCGATCGGCGAGAAGCCCTTTGTAACGCTCGGCCTGCTTCTTGCGAAAGGCCAGGTAGGCTTCCTCACTTCTGAGTTTGGCCTCAAGGGACTTGATGCGATCCGAAGCCGCTTTTGCTTCCGCCAAAGCCGTATCTACCTGGGCCTTCGCCACCTCAACTTGTTTCCGCTCCAGGGCGAAGGCGGCACGCGCCTGCTTCACTTCCACCTCCAACAGCGGCGCCTCGATCTCGGCGAGAACGTCGCCCCTTTTCACGCGATCGCCAATATCAACGCGCTGTCGTTTCAGATAGCCGGAGATGGCGGGATAAACCTGCTGCGCGGCGGCGCGGACGTGGCCGGTGTACCGCGACGTTCGTTGTTGTTTGTGCTGCGCCGGACGTTTCTCCGCCACGACCGGCTTGTCTTTGTCGTTCTCCGGCTGCGAAGCCGCATTCAACACATGCCGTGTGAATACACCGCCCGCCGCGAATAGTCCCACGACCAAGAACATCAACGCCGTCAGCTTGATTTTGCTAAAGAACATGGCCCTCAACACTCCTTCCGCTAAAGTCGTCACTTGGGGCGAGATGCCGCCAATTGTCTGTCCGACGGCGAAGCGCAACGCGCTATGCACGGTGGTTGTCATCAATGCCGCCGCCGGCACGGAGCCGGCGGCATGCTCCGCCAGCGCCGCCGTCAGTCCGGTGATGGACAGCGCCACACCGCGACGCAGCAAGCGTTTGCGCAGCATCTCGCGCCCCCGTGCCAGACGCGAGAAGATTGTGCCGATGGGGCAGTCGAGTTGCTGCGCCGCTTCCTCGTTGGTTTTGCCTTCGAGATAACACAGCACGAATGGCCGGCGCAACCGCTCCGGTAAGCGATTCACTTCCTCATCGAGAATCGGCCGTAATTCCGCCCATATCGGCTCCGGTATAGGCTTAATCGTCAATGTTTCGCTGGTCTGTTTCTCGTGCGCGGCCTTTTTCTTCGCTCGTTCCTTGGCGGCGAGGGCGACGCGATAAGCGACTTTGTAGAGCCAACTGGCGACGGAACCGCGACGAACGATGACATGAGCTTTGCGCACGAAAG
Source organism: uncultured Planctomycetota bacterium (assembly GCA_963835245.1). GTDB lineage: Bacteria > Planctomycetota > Planctomycetia > Gemmatales > Gemmataceae > JAJPHU01. Next base: position 401,737 of record CAWIEZ010000003.1, on the reverse strand, counting down.
CGAGAAACGTGGCCTGAAATGCGTCTTCGGCGTCCTGTTCGCAGGGTAGGATACGGCGGCAGACGTTGAACACCAGTGTGCCGTGCCGCCATAACAGCAGTTCAAACGCGGCTTCATCGCGGTGATGGACGTAGCGTTCCAGCAGTTCGGCGTCACTGGCTCCGCCGCCGTCGGCGGAGCCGGTCAACTGCCGGAGGTAACGCACCACCGCGTTCAGATTACGCCGCGTCATGGTCTGCTCTCCGCGGATATTCCGCCTCTACCTTCTATAGAGAGCATGACGGCGGCGATTCTTCCACTATTTTCTTTTCCTGGGCTTTTACGGGTGTGCAGCTGTTACTTGGGTGGGAAATCGGCGTGGTAGGCTGGAGAGCGGTGGAAAATTACTTCTTTTCTTCACACCAGGAACTGAGCCATGTCTACGCCTTCTCCCTCTGCCGCTGTCAACGAAACACGCGAACAACGCATCGAAGCCATCATGAAGCAACTGCGACCCAAGATCGAGCAGACGGTGCGGTACATGGTTGAACGCGCCGTCGATGTCCCGGAGGCCCAAGAATTCGGAGCCATCGATTTCGAGTTCCGCGATGCCGGACAGAAGCTGGCCAGCGCGGTCCGGCAAGCTAGCCTGGCCAGCCGCAAAAATTCGCTGACCAGCAAATTGTCTCGGCGCTGTCGAGACAATTGAGTTGGAGTCATTTCGTCGAGATCGTTCGCCTTCCCGACTCACTTCAACGCGATTTCTACGCCGAGATGTGTTGCCTCGAGCGCTGGAGCGTTCGCACTTTGCTGGCCAAGATTCAGAGCATGCTCTTCGAGCGCACGGCTCTGTCGAAGAAGCCGGCCGAACTAGCGAAGCAGGAGCTGGCGGCTCTGCGCCACCAAGACCAGTTGACGCCCGATCTGGTTTTCCGCGATCCGTATTTTCTCGACTTCCTGGGTCTGGCCGACACCTACAGCGAGAAGGATCTGGAAGGCGCCATCCTCCGCGAGTTGCAGCGATTCATCCTGGAATTGGGCAGCGGATTCGCTTTCATCGATCGGCAAAAACGCCTTGTTATCGATGGCAAGGATTTTTACCTCGACCTCCTGTTCTATCATCGCCGGCTACGCCGATTGTTGGCCATTGACCTCAAGATTGGCTCCTTTGAAGCGGCCGACAAGGGACAGATGGAACTTTATCTGCGCTGGCTGGAGAAACACGAGTGGCAAGCGGGAGAGGAAACGCCGCTCGGTTTGATCCTCTGCGCCAACAAATCCGAAGAACAGGTCGAATTACTCCAACTCGATAAAAGCGGTATTCGGATCGCCTCGTACTTGACGGATTTACCGCCGCAAGCGGTTCTCCGGAAGAAGCTGCATGATGCGGTTGCCGCGGCCAGGGCCAAGCTCGAAGCCGATCCGCGATTTTGTGCTCGTGAACAAATACGGTAGGACAATCGCTCTCCACTTCTCTTGCTCCCCCTCTGGCAATCGGCCGCGCCATCTCTTAAACTGACGCCAATCCTTCCACGGCCCCGCGGGCCAACCTTCGCCGCACGCAGGAGAACTTCCATGAATCGACGCCAATGGCTGCAACAGTCTGCCCTCGCCGCTCTTGTCCTCGGCTCCTCGCGCCTTCCCCAAGCATGGAGCGCCGACGATGCCGGCAAACGCCGACGCCTCCTCATGTACACGCGCTCGGCCAGCTTTCAGCACTCCGTCATCACCCGCAAGGGCGGCCAACTGTCGCTGGCCGAACGCCTCGTCACTGAGTTGGGCAAAAAGCACAATATCGACGTCATCTGCGAGAAAGACGGCCGTATCTTCGAGTCGGAGGACTTCCCCAAGATCGACGGCTTTTTGTTCGAGACGACGGGTGATCTGACGAGCGAGAAGTCTCAGGACGGTTCGCCGCCGATGTCGCGGACCGGCAAGAAAGCGCTGCTCGACGCCGTGGCCGGCGGCAAAGGCTTCATCGGCTGCCACTGCGCCAGCGATACCTTCCACAGTCCAGGCGACCGTTTTGAAAACACGCCGCGCAGCCGGATCGATCCCTACCTCGCCATGCTCGGCGGCGAGTTCATTCGGCACGGACAACAACAAAAGGCATGGATGCGCGTCATCGATGCCGACTTCCCCGGCATCAAGGGACAGAAAGATTTCCAGATGCACGAGGAATGGTATGCGCTGAAGAACTTCGCGCCGGATCTGCACGTCATTCTCGTGCAGGATACCGAAGGCATGAAGAACGCCGATTACCAGCGGCCGAAGTATCCGGCCACCTGGGCGCGCAAGCACGACAAGGGCCGCGTCTTTTACACATCGATGGGCCATCGCGAAGATGTTTGGGAGAGCGAGATTATGCAGAAAATGATCGCCGGCGCTCTGGCCTGGACGCTCGGCCGCGTCGAAGCCGAGGTGGCGCCCAATCTTCAAGACGCCGCCCCCAAAGCGAGTGAGTTGCCCGCGCTACAAAAGAGGTAAGGTTTTGTTCTGCAACATCGCACAAGGAGCATCCGCACATGGTACGACATCCGTTGAGACTCATCGCGCTGTTGGTCGGTCTGGCGGCGCTGTCGGCGGCGCTGGTCCCGGCCGCCGCCGATGACAAGAAGGACGCGAAATGGACGCCGTTGTTCAACGGCAAGGATCTGAGCGGCTGGAAGACTCATCCGAAGAGTCCAGGCGAATGGCGCGTCGAGGATGGTCTGCTGATCGGCGGTGGGCCGGCCAGCCATCTGTTCAGCGAACGCGGCGACTACGAAAATTTCCGCTTTCGCGTCGAGGCGGCGATTGGCGACAAGAGCAACAGCGGCCAGTATTTCCGCACTAAGTTCGGCCCCGGTTTCCCCCAAGGCTACGAAGCGCAGATCAACAGTACGCACGGCGATCGCATCAAGACCGGCAGTCTGTACCCTGCCTTCAACCGCAAGCTCTCGAAAGAACAACGCGACAAAATCCTTGTCACGGACATCTTGGTCAAACCCGATGAATGGTTCACTCAGGAAGTGATCGCGCGCGGCAATCACATCGTCATCAAGGTCAACGGCAAAACGACGGTGGATTTCGTGGACGAGAACAACACCTACACCAAGGGCCACTTCGCGCTGCAACAGCACGATCCGGGCAGCAGGGTCAAGTTCCGCAAGATCGAGGTCATCGAACTGCCGGCGGATACGAAGGAATGATTCGGCGGTTGCTCATTTCGTTTAGCCGCGACCCGCAGGGGAGCGCAGGCGCGCTCTCCTGCGGGTCGCGGCTAAACGAATTTAGCCGTCAAACGAGCGGATGCTGTCGCCATCCACGCGGCCGGTGCTGCGGTAGTATTTGATATTCTGGCCGCGCATCGTTTGTGGTTTTCCTCCTTTGACCATCACTTTCGACATGACGGCGGGGTTATCGCCTTCGCCGTGGAAAATCACCTGATCCTTCTCCTCGTTGAACGTCATGCGATCGCACTGCGCGGTAAATTCCTGACCCTGTACGTAGACATGACCCCGCGCGTCCATCTCCTGATAGGTTCGGCCCTGCTTTTGATAGCTGCGGACCCATAGTTGATCGCAGCGCAGGTACAAAACTCCGCTGTCCAGATCTTTGGACAAGACGTCATCGAGGTCGATGTCGCGGTGCGGATCGTCGCAGGGCAGATTGAGGACGCGCACCGCTTCCCAGAAACTGGCCACATTGGTGCGGCTGCTGGCCTTCATTTGCTTCTCGAAGCTGATGTAGGTCAGTTTCATCTCCTGATTCGGTGCGCCGCTTTGGCCGGCGCGGGCTGGACCGGGACGGGCTTGCCGGGTGTGGGAATCGCCTCTGCACCACCGCGTTGGAGGATGCGCACCGAGCCAGGTCCGTAGAGCGTAACTTCGTTGGCATCGTTGCTTTTGCTGCCGTCTTTATTTCCTTTGCCCGCGACAGGCGGCGAAGGGGAGGGAACCTCCTCATCGCGCGGCACGGTGTTCATCATGATGTATTTGCCCGACAGCAATTGGTATTTTTGCAGCTGGCCTTGCGCGAAGGTCTGGTCCTCGACGCGCACGTCCTTGTCGCCGACCAGTTTGCTCACCTTGGCCGGCTGATCGCCGCGCATGCCTTCCTTGAGGGAGATGGGCTTATCGAACATCACCTGCAAACGCTGGCAGGCCAAGCGGGCGTTGCCCTGCTCGGCCTGGATGCCGCCGTCGAACCAGGCGAATGAGCCGGAGAAGAGCATGCGCTCGCTCCAATGCACCGTCAACGGTACGGGATGAGCCAGCGGTTTGTTTTCCAACGTACGGTCGCTCTGCATTTCCATGACGCCGCCGCCTTCCACCCACGCCTTGTTGGCCGCCTGATCGATGTTCACTTCGGGGCCGAGAATGAGGATCTTGTCCATTTTCAGACGGGCCAGGTCGCCGGTGACGACGAGGAGATTGCCGTGGGCGGAACATTTCATGTCCAGCGTATTGCTCTCGATGTCCACGCCTTCCTCACCCGTCTTGGCCGGTTCTTGCTTGACGCGGACGCCGCCGCGCTTGTGGATGTTATCTTGAGGTCCTCCCTCGGCCCACAAATGATCGAGAGCCATGCGCTCCTCGCAGCGCAGCACGTCGGCTTCGATGGAGTACGCGCTGAGATCGATCGGTCGGGCCGGCTCGGCGGCGGGTGTTTTGGCGGGAGGGGGAGTTAAGCCGCCTAGGACGGGCAGCGGTGCCGATAAGGCGGCGCCTTTCGCCGCCAGCGGAGGAGGCGCTGCTGCCAGCGGCCCTGGTACGGTCGGCGTCCCGCCGTGCGCTGGGGCCGGTGTCCCGCTGCTCGAAGGGGGCGGCATGCGCGCCGCCGGTACGTCGCTGAAGCGGACGACAAGGCGAGCGGCGTCGTGGATATTCATTTCACGGGAATGGGCCAGGACGTTGCGCAGCGCCTCGATGTGATGCGGCCGCCGCGACGGCGCCGGTATGGCGGCCGCCTTCGCCGATGCAGCCGGCTTCGCCGCCGCCTTTGCCGGCGCAGACGGATTTTTGTCCTCCGCCAGCAGCCAGACTTTCAACGTCTCCGCCTTCAGCGATTGTTCGTGTTCGTCATCGACGAAGCGCGCGGAGCCGGTCAAAACCAGCAGATCCAAAGCGCCGTCGCGCGTCGAGAGCAGCCGATCGTTCCAGTAGGCGTGAATGCTTCGTTTGCCGCTGCTCTTATTGGTCATGTGGATGCTGCCGGGTCCGGCCGCCTGGACCTGTTGATAGGTCTTGGGCGGCAGGTTCTTGCCTTTGTCGCCGGCCGCGGCGGGCAAGGGGATGTCCTGAATGCGCAGCTCCGGCGCTTGGATGAGACTGTCGTCCTTGTTGGCTTCCATGTAGGGAACGCCTTTGAGGATGGTGAGCTTGGCGGCGGAGTCGTGCGTGAAATCGGTGCCGTGCGCGTCGAGCTTTTCGGCATCGGAGGTGAGGGTGACATCGGGTCCGGTGGCGTGCGCCATCTCGATCTCCAGCCCTTGTTCGTCCGTTGGCGGTGCCGCGCCCGCGGCCGGCGGCGCTTCGTTGTTGCGCCGCTTGAGTTGCAAGTGCAGATGCTTGCACACCAGCATGTCATTGAAAATTTTATCCCCCTGCTTGTTGATGCGTTCAACGGTGACATCCTGGGGGCTGGTGCTGGTCTGCTCGGCGTTGGGGGGCACATCGAAGCGAGCGATGTCGTTGTCCTTGAACACCTGGTACTCGAAGCGGCCGGGCGTGTGGATGCGGATTTGGGCCGGTTGTTTGGCGGCCGCGTTGTTGCCGGCGGCTATCGACTTGTCGTTGCTGGGGAAGGGCGTGCCGCTGCTGACGTACAGATTCATGGTGACCGCTTCCTTCAGCACGATGCGCTTGACGCCGCTAATGTTCTGGTTTTTCGGCTTGGCAGGGGGCAAGAAGCCCATCGGCGGCGGCGGTGTCGAGGTGGCCAGTTCCATCTCCATGCCCTGGGCGTAGATGTCGGCCTTGGGCGGAATGAGCTGGCCATTCTTCACCGTCTTATCGCCATCCATGAGATGGACGCTATCGCTGGTTTTGACGATTTGAGTTTTCTCGATGTAATAAAGCGGCCCGTTATTGATGGTGACCACCAGATCGTCCTCGCGGATGGCGGTGCGGCGGTTGTTGGTGATGCGGATGGGGGTTTTCTGGGAATCGCCGAACAGTTCCGCCTCAATGATCTTACGGCCGCTCAATTCGTTGGGGCTGAACGAGGTGACACGGCGGTCAAAGCGGATGTAAGCCTGCTTGCATTTGAGCGTATTGATTTCGACGCCGCGTCCGTCGTTCTTTTTCTTGCCGAACAGGGCCAGACTCATCGGCTCCAGTTTGACGCGGCCATCTTCGACGATCTCAAAAGTTCCCGCGGCCATCACCATGCTCTTGGAATTTAACTCCAAGAGGACGGGCCATTTCAACTCTTCGCAGTTGCGGTTGAAGGCCATCTCCAATTTTTTTTCCAGCGGCGAAGGTCCGACCGGCTGTCTTGGCGGCGTTTCGACGGCAGCGGCGCTGCTGGTGCGGAACTTATATTGATCGGGCAGAGGAGGCAGCGTGTTGATGCGGCCCAGCGCGGTCAGCGAATAAACGATGTACACCAGCGTGAACATCAGGAAGCCGCAAGCCAGCAGGATGATCCGTTTGGGAGTCCACACGGTCGTTCCCTCTCGTTTGCCGTTTAGCCGCGACCCGGCGAACCGGCAGCGTTAGCTGCCGGGTGGTCCCACACCCGGCAGCTAACGCTGCCGGTTCGCCAGGTCGCGGCTAAACGAACTTCGTCCAATGTCCCTGGCAGCGCAGAATCAATTCAATCGTTTCGCGGACGGCGCCGCCTCCGCCGGGTGCTTGCGTGAGGTAATGGGCGTTGGCCCGCGCTTCGGGGCAGGCGTCGGCCACGGCCACGGCCAAGCCGCAAACGCGCAACGGCGCCACGTCCGCCAGATCGTCGCCGACGTAGCACACCGCCTCATCGCCGGCGCCGGCCTCGGCCAACAAACGCCGATAGGCCGGCAACTTGTCCGCCGCTCCCTGCCTCACCCAGCCGATGCCCAACTCCGCCGCGCGGCGCTCTACCAACGGCGAACTTCGGCCGGTGATTAGTCCGCTTCGTTTGCCCACCTCATGCCAGACTTTCAGACCGGAACCATCGCGGACGTGAAATTGCTTGATTTCCACGTCCGGACTGCCGTAACTGATGCCGCCGGCCGTCAAAACGCCATCGACATCGACGATGAGCAACTCGATAGCCAGGCAGCGCTCGCGCAGCGTCTTCACGCGCCGATCCTCGTCAACTCCGCGACCGGCTCGCCATTGTCGGCGGGAATAATACCAATAAGATCGGTTATGTCGAGCAATCCGGCCGGTTTGCCGTCTTCATCGACGACGGGCAGTTCACTGATACGGTGGCGGCGCAGCAACTCGATGGCGTCGCCGACGCGAACGCCCAAGGGGGCCGTGATCGGCTCGGCCGTCATCACTTCGCGGATGGGACGATCCAGCGCCGCGTCGCGCCGCGCTTCGATGAGGCGAGCCAGATCGCTATCGGTGAACAAGCCGCACAGTCGGCCATCATCGTCCACCAGCATGACCGCTCCGGTGCGCCGCCCCGCATGGCGCGAATGGGCGAAGACGCCGCGCACCGTCTCGTTGGCCGAGGCGATGCGCAGCTCGCTGTCCTTCCGCATGACACTTTCGACTTTGAGCAATTTGCGGCCCAGACTGCCGGCGGGATGGAAGCGCGCGAAGTCCTCGTGCGTGAAGGCGCGTTCTTGGCTGAGGACGAACGCCAAGGCGTCGCCCAGGGCGATCATGGCCGTGGTGCTGGCGCTGGGCGCCAATCTCAGCGGACACACTTCCTCCAGTGGGCCATAGACGATGGCCACGTCCGCCTTGCGGGCCAGCGTGCTGCGGGCATGGCCGGTCAGGGCAACGACGCCGCGGACCAACGGCCGTAACGGATCGAGCAGCCGCACGATCTCCTCGCTCTCGCCGCTGTGCGACAGGATCAAGGCGACATCGTCGGGATGGACCATGCCGAGATCGCCGTGCATGGCGCGCGTGGCATCGAGGACGTAAGCGCGGGTGCCGGTCGAATTGAGAGTGCCGGCGATTTTCTGGCCCACGTCGGCCGATTTGCCGGTGCCGGTGAGGCAGACGCGGCCGGCGCCGCGTCCGGTCAGACGTTGGAGTAGATCGACCGCTTGCAAAAAGGTATCGTCGAGCCGCTGCGCCACCAATTCGAGAGCGGCCGCCTCGGCGCGAACGATCTGCCGCGCATTGTCGAGACGTTTGCCGTCCTCTCCGCAGTGGACCTGCAAGACCATCCCCGCCTCCTTGTTCCTCGCCCTGGAGGATCTATCCCTCGATCCAGCCTGGCGACTATAGCTGAAGCGCCCGAAAATGCAACGGCGCCCGAAATGTCCTTGGGAATTGGAGCTTTTCACCGACTATGCGGTTTGCACAGTTGGGCGAAGAGGGCGGCAGGTGGGTAAGCGGCCCAAGGTGGGTAAAGTCGCCTCGACTCTTCGGCCGAAATAGTTTGTGGCGAATCACGGTGACAGGAGAGGATGGACCAACGGTACGATCCAGCGGGGTGCCGGACCATTCGTTTCTCTTATTTTTTCCCCAAGTTTTCGATTGTCTCTCCGCCGCAGCGGCGCTGGCGGATCGGAGTCAGACAAGGAGTGATAGACTATGACGCGTGGCGGTAAAGTACTCAGTGTGATGCTGGTGGTGCTGCTCGGGCTGTGGGGCTGTGCCCGCGGACCCGCCGGCCATTCTGCGCAGGCGGAGCGTATCCATGCTCTGGAAAGCAAGTGCGCGAAACTGGAAGACGATTATCGCGCCGTGGCCGCCGCCCGCGATCAGGCGCGGAAACAGGTGGCGGCCCTGGAGTCGGAACGCGTGCGGCAATTGGCCGACAAGCAGGCCATCGCCAAGGAGCGCGACGCGCTGCGGCAGCAGATCGCCACGCGCACCAACGAACGCGACAACCTCCAACAGCGCTGCGAGCGCATGAAGACCGGCTTGCGCAACCTGTTGGGACAAGACGATGCCATGCTGTCGCTGCCGGCCGCGCCGACCTCGGCCCGCAGTAGCGTCGCCACGCCGACGCAATCGTAGGAAGCAGGTGTTAGTTGGTAGGGTGGGTCGAGCGCAGCGAAACCCACCAGGCCCCTCGGTGGGTCTCGCTGCGCTCGACCCACCCTACCAACTACTCCATATCGCAGCGATCGATGACGGCCTTGCGTTTCAATTCCTTGACGATGCTGTCTTTCTCGCGCAAAAACACCGTCATCTTCAACTTGTCGGTGATCTCCTTCTGCACCTTGGCGTCAAAGGGGATCGGGCCGGCGTTCTGGCGTTTGACCAAACGGACGAGGTGGAAGCCGCGCGGACAATCGACGATGTCCATGTCGCCTTCATTCAGGCGGAAGAGCAGAGGTTCGGCCTCGTGCGGGAAGATTTCGCCGCGTTTGTGGCCCTGGCCCGCGCCGTGGCGGAAGCGACCGCTTTCGCCGTTGTCGAACTCGGCGGACAGCTTGGCGAAGTCCTCGCCCTGGCGCACGCGCCGCAGCAGCGCTTCGGCGAACTGGCGGGCGGCCTCGCGCGAGGCGTGCCGCGTGGCGTCGAGAAAGATGTCCTGCCAATCCACACTGTCCGGCTGGGTGAATTCGTCGCGATGGCTGTTGTAGTATTCGCTGATTTCGGTGTGGCCGATGCGGCTGGTGTGCCGCTCAAGAATGCTGTAGAGATAATTCTGCGCCATCCAATTGCGTTCCCACCAGCGGCGCATCATGTCTAGGGATAAACCTTGCTCCCGCATCAGTTCGGCGAGTTCGTGCCGGTTGGCGACGTGCTTTTCCTTTAGCAGCGGTTTGAGCATTCGCTTGTCGAACTCCTCGGCGGCCATTTCGTAAATCTTTTTCAGGAACGCCTCTCCTTGCTTTCCGCCGCGTTGCAGTTTGGTGGTGGCGTCCTGCAACAGAAGTTCACGATCGATGAGTACCTCGAGCGCTTGCTTGACGATTTCTTGTCGTTCTTTCAACGTGCGCGGCGCGCAGTTGCGGGCCGTGGGTCAGTTGGCAAACCAGGCGAAGTTCTTCATCGAGGATCAACTCGCCGTTGACGACGGCGCGAATGGTAGCGGTGGGATTGGCGTGCGCCGCTTCGGCCGGTCGCTCCACCGGCATGTTCAGAAGACGACAGACGGCGGTGACGGCGGAGGTAGCGGCGTCCGGTTTCTGCGAGCGCACTACCTCTTGGCTCTCCTGCCGCCCCGCAGCGGCGGCAGGCACCGGCAGGGGCGGCAAGTCCGCCAGAGTGGACGCTTTGGTGAGACAGCCGCAGGCCGCCAAGGCGGTCGCCGTCCAGGCTTGTGCCAGCCGACCACGCCTGTTCATCGCCCCAATCTCCCTCAGAACAGAAGACCGCATCGTCCGATGAGGGCGGAATATAGCGAGCGCGCGGGGCGGTGCAAGAGGAGTTTGCGCGGATACAGGCGAACCGGCAGCGTTAGCTGCCGGGTGGGCCAAACCCGGCAGCTAACGCTGCCGGTTCGCCTGTCGGTAGGCACGCTCCATCACTTCCGCGAGCGGAACAATTTCCTCAACCCTTTCTCCGCCTCTTTTTTCAACTCGCCGTTCGTCTGCTGCCGAAGGACGTTCTCCGCCGCGTCGCGCGCGAAGCGCGCGCTGGCGGCGCGCAGCGCCTGCTCGTCGATCTTCGGCTTGTGGAGCGTGCCGGCGATCGGCAAACGGATCGTCTGTCCGGTGGCGACGTGGGCGAGCTTGCTATTGCCAAGCCATTTCGGCGGCACCGGCATCTCCGCCGTCAACGACAAGCTGCCGTCCAGGCCGACCGAGCCGGAGGTGCGGATCGTCAACTCCGGGAAGTGCAGTTCCAGGCCGGTGTGATAGACACGGCCGTTGACCAAGCGAAACGGTACGACGTGGTCTTTGGCCAGCGTCAGCGTCGCCGGTCCCTTGAGCAGCACGCTCAGTTCTCGCACCAGCGGGCCGGCGCTGACCTGCGCCGAGTGAATGGTCAACCAGCCCGCCACGTCGGCCCGCTTCGGGTCGGAGAGCGGCACTTGTCCGCTTTGCACTTCCAGCGAGATTTCGCCGTCGGCTTGGGCCACGTCGGCCAATGCGGGCAGGGCGTAGCCGACCGCGCCGGCGCACACGGCGGGCGTCAGACGGACGCGACCGAGCTTGCCTTTCAGTGACAGTACCATGTCACTGCTGAGGGCACGGACTTGACCGGCGGCGTCGCCGCTCAGCGTTGGGCTGTCCAAGTGCAGCTGCACGATGCGCAATGAATCCTGGACGGCGTCGTAGACGCCGTGGCCGGTGAGGTTGACGCGCGACTCGCGCCAGAGCGGAGCGGGGGGCGAGCCGAAAACGAAGTTCTGTACATTGACATCCAGCTGCACGAGTTGCCGTCCCTCGTCGGGACGCAGATCGATGCGGCCGGCCACCGCGCCGCCTGCCTGCCCGCCGCGCAAGCCAGAGACGCTCAGCAGACGCGCCAAGTCGCCCTGCACCGTCGCGCTGGTGGTGATTTGCCAAGCACCCACGCGATCCATCCCCAACGTCGCCGCCGGCGCTTGCAGCGTCACGGTGGGGCAACTCAGCGCGTGTGCTGCAATTCCAGCGTGGCGCGCGGCGGCAGCCAACGGCCGCTGGTCGTGAAGTCCAGAGAAGGCTCGTCCACGCACAGACCGAAACCCTGAAATCGTACCGAATGCCCGGTGATCTTGACATCTTCTAACTGGATGGCCTCCGCTTCGTAGCGCAGTCGAGCATCCACGTCGATTTGACCGGCTCCGCGCATGCCATTGAGTAGGCCGGTCAAGCTGGTGAGCCGGCCTTGCCAGCGAGCGAGGTCGCCGTGCAAGCGCAGGCGCGCCGAGCGGCACGGAACGCTTGCAAATCGGTAATCGGCTCCAGTAAATCGAGGTCGATGCCGTCTTTGTCGGCGAGGGCGTGCAGCGCGCCGGCGTTGAGGCGGCAGCCGCCGGTTGGATCGCCGAGGAAATCGATGCGAAGTGTGATACTGTCTTCGTGCCAGGCGCGTGCGCCGTCGGCCACGTTCAGTTGAGCAACGCGGACATCGCTCTCCAGCCGATAGCCGCCGCGCGGATTGCGCCGCGCCGTCGTTCGCAATGTGCCCGCGCCGGCCACGCGCAGCGAACCCAACTCGACGAAACCGGCCAAATGCTCGCTCAATCGACCCAAGTTGAAATTGCCGCGCGCCGTCCATTCCTCCAGCGAACCGGACATCTCCAGGCGGAGAAAATCCGATTCGCAGCGGATATGCTCGAACACCGGCAGCGGATCGTTGGCCTCCTGATGGGCCGTCAAAACGACGGCGAACGGCTCCTTCCAGGTGAGGCGCTGACCCCGATACAGTCCTTCCAGATCGGAAGTGTGCAGATCGCCCTGCCAAAGCAGGCCGTCGCCGCGAACGGTGCTGCGCAGATGCAACGACAACGTCCCCGCTTGGATGCGCGTGTCCTTGGTCAAATGCAGCGTATTGGGCAGCAGGCCGGCCAGGCGCGCCAAGTTCACCTCCGCCTCGATGCGGTGGCCCGGTTGGAGGAGAGCATCGCGCGGATCTTTGGCCATGTCCATTGTGCCGGCGAGGCTGGCTTTGCCGATTTCGGATTGAATCTCCAACTGTTCAATGGTCAGCCGGCTGCCGTCCAGGGCGATGCGGCACGGCGCCTCCACGCGCGGCAAACGCAACACGTCCGGTCCCAACAAGGGATCGCTCAGCGCCAATGCCTGTACGGAGACGCTGCCCTCCAGCCGCACGTCCGGCGAACCGGGTTGACCGTCGCTTGGATGCAGTTTCAGCTGAGCGTTGAGCCGGCCATCGAGTTTGATCCGCGGGTGCAGGCGGCGCAAGAACGGTTCGAGGGCATCCAGCGGCAACTCGTTGGCATGCAACTCTCCCTCGGCGCGGAGACGCGCCGCGCCGCCGTCGGTCTGGACGAAGTGAGCCGACACGTCGGCGCGCAATCGACCGGGTCGCTGGGCACCGGCCGCCGCCGCGTTCAACTCCACGCGCAGCGGCGTGCGGCGATCGCGGGGAATGCTCACGGTCAGGTCCAGCGGATCGAGCGACCACTTACGGCCGCTGTCCTCATCCTCAAGGATCACGCTGGCTTGCCGAAGCACGGCGCGAACCGCAATACCGTCCAGGGCGAAACCGACATCGGACGGCACCTCCTTCTTTTGCAGCCAGTACGCCAACGCCGCTTCCAGGTTGGTCGAGTTGCCCGAACAAACGACGTGGATGGCGGGCTGTGTCAAACGAAATTCGCCGAGGTCGAAGGGACGGCACAGCAGGGCCACGAGAGATTTCCCGCCCTCCAGGCGCGGGACATGGAGCAGGGTTCGTCCGGCGGCGTCGCGGATCTCGATGTTGGTCAAGACGGGCGCGCTGAACCACCACAGCGATGCGCCGCCGATGCGGATGCGGCCCTGAAACTGCGGCACGGCGCGGGCCAGCAGCCAATTGCGCAGCGGGCTGCGGGCAAGAAGGACCGGCGACAGCACCAGGAGCGACGCCAGCAGGAACAGCGACGCCCGCAAGCCCCGCTTCCATCGGCTGCGCGGAGGCGCGTTGCTTCGATTCGAGGCACGCTTGAAGAAACCCATGAGTGCGCATCCTGCGTTGGACTGGAAGGCTGTCCAGGCGAAGCCCATTCCTCAGGCTAGGACAGCGCATCAATCCCTTTCGGCAGGGACGGCAAGGAGGCAAAGGGGGAAAACAGCGGCGGCGGAGAAGGCGATGGAGCGACAGCCCGCGCCATCGCTGTGAATTACCCAATTTACGACAGGAAGTAGGGATCGCGCCGACCGATCCGATGGTACAATATAGATGAGGAGAGCGAACCCTACCGCAAAACCTCTGAGCGGGGGCGTCAGCCCCCCGAGTCGGGCGTCTCTCGGGGGCTGACGCCCCCCGCTCAGAGGTTTTGCGGTCCCTGGCAAACAAGGGGGCGTCTATCATGCGCCGTATCATCTTTCTGCTGCTGGGCGGGCTGGAGTTGTTGTCGGCCGCCGTGCTGGTGTACTTCGCCTGGCTGGTGCCGGGACGCCGCGAGGTCGAGGACACCGTGGGCCGAGCCGACCGTGTCACGCGCAACACCGGCGTTCAGGTGGCAGGGATGCGCGATCGCTTCCGTCTGCTGCGCGAACGCCGGCCGCAGATGCGCGATCTCGCTCTGCGCTTGCAGGCGGAGATGCGCGTCGTCAATGACCAATTGAAGACACAAAAGATCGATTATGATACCGTCAAGACGCTCAGTGACGCTCTCGGCGACGCGGCCGGCGGCTTGGACAGTTTGTCGTCTACGTTGGACCCCAAGGGCATGGAACAGTTCGGTCGCGGACTGAAGGCGGCGGCTGACTTTCTGGAAAATCAGGTCGGACCCGCCGCCGCCAAGGCCGCCGACGATCTCGATAAGACCACCGATGCCCTGCGCCGCGACGCCAAGCAACTCAGCGCCGTGCTGCGCGGCACCGCCGGACTTGAAGGCGGCCCGCGACATTCACGACAGCCTGGGAAAATTCGATCGCGGATTGGAACGCATGCACCAACTGCTCAAGGTTGAGCGTCTCGACACCATGCGCGAAGGATTTAAGGGACTAGAGCAATCGCTGAACAGCGGCGCCGAGCAAGTGGAACGGCTTTCCGGCTACACCTATCCGGTGGTGACGTTCAACGGTTTTCGACCGTCCGTCGAGCAGCGTGCCTTTTGGCCGGAGGGCGACCAGATTGCCGGCGGCATGCGCAAGGCGGCCAAGGGCGCGTCGGCGGCGCGCGAGGAACTTCAGATGCTGGCCAAGGATCTGCCGCAGCTACGCGAATCGTTGGAGGAGAGCCGCAAGGCGGCCGGCACGACGCGCGAAGCCCTGGCCACCGCCCTGCAACAACAGGACAAGGTCGAGGCGCTGCTCAAAAGCGTGCCCGAACACGCCGCGCGCTTGACCGATCAACTCCCGCAGTTGGCCGCCGACTTGTCGAAGATTCTCCGCGATACTTCTCGACTAACGGACATCGGCAAATTGTTGCGTCAGACGCAGAAGGGCATCGACAACGCCATGCAGCGCTGGCCGGAGTTGCGCAAGAATCTCGGCCGCTCCTCCGTCCTGCTCCGCAACACGCAGACGCAGCTCAAGCACGTCCTGACGCACCGCGACGAATATGAGGCTTCGTTGCAGCACACCTTGGGATTGAGCCGCACTTTCTCGGCGGCGCTGCCGCTGTTGACCGAACAGTTGGAAATGGAACTGGACGATCAGGAGCAGGCGCTGTCGAGCCTCGACGACAGTATCAACGATGTGCGCGACTCTCTGCCGAGCTGTGCCCGCAACGCCACGAACATTCTGCAAACGACGCGCTTATTGCTCTTGTTGATGGCGGCGATTTTCGGCCTGCACGGCGGCTACTTGGCCGTGGGTTCGCGGATGCGCCGCCGCTACGCGGTCTAAAATTCTCCGCGCTCGCCTACGGCTCGCGGCTAAACGAGTCGGCTACGCCATTGCCCAATCGCCTCGGCGTCGATGGCGCTATCGTGATGCAGTTGACGTTTCAGTTCGGCGAGTTGAGCCGGCGGCGCCAGCTGCAACAGACGCTGCAACGTCAACGGCGGTGTGAAATGCGTGATTGCCACTCTGCACCACTTCGGCCAAATAGACCGTGCGATCGCCGGTTTCCATTCGCGTCTCCACGCGGCAATCGAGCCAACCAATCGCGTCTTCCAAAACGGGGCTGCCCGTACTCATCTGCCGGACGCGCAGGCCGTCCAACTTGTCTTTTCCGCGTCCCGATTCCAGTCCGAAGCGCCAGACCCAATCGAGATGTTGCTCGCCGAGCAGATGCAGGGCGAAGGCGTTGCTGTGCTCCACCAGTTCCCGCGTCTGATGCTGCCGCGATAGGCCGACGAGCATACGCGGCATGTCCGGGACGATGCTGGCCGGATTGACGAAGGTGGCGATCAAGCCGCCGCGGTGCGTGTCGGCTTGGGCGGTGACCAACCAGATCTCGCGGTCCAGCCAGGCGAAGAGCGTCGCGGCAGCGGTAGTATCCATATCAAATCTCCCCTCTCTCGGCGCAGCCGAGGTAGTGCGTCATGGGTGCCGCGAGGACTGGCGCCGCATGCGAGCAGACGAACCATCGTCCGCGTCAGCGGCGGCGAACGCAGCGCGGCAGCGACGGCGCGGCAGATGTGTTGCCGCGTGCCGATCAGCCGGCGATACCTCGTGTCCCACTCGGGCGCCAGTCGCGGATGCCAACACCGCGCGGCCCGCGCGGCCAGAGGAGCGACGGCCCGTGCCTGCCGCCAGCGCCCAAGCCATGCCCTCGCCGGTGAACGGCTCGATGTAGCCGGCGGCGTCGCCGATCAGGAACAGGCGCTCCGCAGCGCGCCGCCGCGCTTGCCGCGTCAACGCCGGAGTGCCGCGCCAGTTCTGCTCGGCCAGATTCGGCACGGGCGGCCAACCCACTTCGGCGAGCAGACGAGCGGCCGCCGGTCCCGGTCCCCCACAGACGCGCATCCAGCAAGGATCGAGCGCGGCGGCCAGATTCAGTCGGCCATCTTCCAGGCGCACCAGTCCCAGATAACCCCTGCGCCCGCAGGCCATGAAAATCCAGCCGGCGCATAGAACGCCGGCGCCGACTCCACGACAACGCCCGCGCCGATCCGCGCGGCGGCGGCCACTGTCACCGCGTTGTCATCTGAGCGAGCCATTAGATTTCCGCCCAAGCCGTCCGCCGCCACCACGACGCGGGCGGCCACATCCTCGCTGTCTTTTTTGCCAGCCCGCAGCGCCAGCAAGGGCGTCCCTTGCGGACGCTTCGGGCTGGCGAGAGTGTTACGGCAGAAAGGCGGCGCCGGCTTCGATGGCGGCGCTCACCAAAGCCGCATCGAACACTTCGCGGGACAGCGCGACGCCGCCGGACAGCGGCAGTTCAGCGACGCTCCCCCCGGCCGCCAGACGAATACCTCGCAACGGCACCGCGCCGCTGCGAGCAATCATCGGTCCCAATCCCGCCGTGTGCAGGGCGGCCAATGCATGACCGTTCAAACAACAACCGCACACCTTCCAGCGCGGAAACGAACCGCGATCGATCAGACAGCACGGCGCAGCCGCGTTGAGCCAATTCCCGCGCCGCCAGCGCCCCGGCCGGTCCCGCGCCGACGACCGCTACATCCCAGGTTCGCCGAGACGCTTGCTCCGCCTCGATGGTTGCCGCGATCGTCATGGACGCCTCCAGGTCAAGAGCCAGCGGAACGGCCAGCGCCGGCCCACCCGCGCGCCGGACAATCCGGCACGTTCGGCCAATCGGCGCGCCTCGGCCAACGTGAACGCTCCCTCCACCGAACGCGGACCATCGACACGAACGACGTGCGAGGTCGTCAGCACGCGAGCGGCCAAGTGCGCCGCCACCAAGCCCGGCCAGCCGCGCTCCAGATCGTTCACCAACACGAGATGGGCCGCCATGTCGGC
Source organism: uncultured Planctomycetota bacterium (assembly GCA_963835245.1). Lineage (GTDB taxonomy): Bacteria > Planctomycetota > Planctomycetia > Gemmatales > Gemmataceae > JAJPHU01. Next base: position 384,240 of record CAWIEZ010000003.1, on the reverse strand, counting down.
CATGCGTCGCAACCACGCGATTGCTTGGGCTTCCTCCAGGTGATGCAGGAAGAGCGAACACACGATGGCGTCATAGCCGGTCAATGCCGATCCGCTAAGGGCATCGTACTCGAAGAAGCGGATAGGCACAGCGGCGTCGGCGGCGCGGCGGCGCGCATAGTCCAGGGCGACAGGGCTAATGTCGCAACCCTCCAGGTGCAGTTCGAGACCGGCGCGCCGCGCTCGATGCCACAAGCGAATCGGCACATCGCCCCCTCCCGTCGCCACGTCGAGGACGCGCGGCACGTGCGGGGCGGTCGATCGTGCCAGCGCGGCGAGTTCCGGCCAGAGAATACCGGAACTGTGACTGAAAAAATTGATACGCGCCAGCCCGCGCAACGCTTCGATGTGCCGAGCGGGGTTCAAATCCGGCTGATCCATGATTTCCGGACGACGCCGACGCTGACGGAGCAAGCGCATGTATCCGATCCTCGTGGATTCTGGGGGCGCTTACACAACCTCGCGTGTCGGAGAACCTACTCCTGTTGTAGCAAAGCGAGCGCCTGGCACGTCTCTCGTGAAGCCAATTTCAGCCGTGCATCGCTTGTCTGTCGGAGAAAACGGAGGGTAAAATAACAGAGGCGCGATCGTAAGGGAGTGGAGCAGCCAACCGCTCCCTAACGGTCGCGGCTCGGCGGAGATTAGTATGAGACCGTTCCAGGTGCCGCGTGGGCGGTCGTAGCGCCCAGGGCGTGCGCCCAAAAACGAAGACCGCTACGTCGCCGATACAACGCGAGACGTTTTCCTCGTGGCCGATGGCATGGGCGGTCAGGACCAAGGCGAAAAAGCCAGCAGCATGGCCGTGGAGATTATTCCGCGCGCCCTTCAAGTGCGTTTGGACTCGCACGTCGATGCCAGTCAAGCGGTGATGCAGGCGCTGTGGGAAGCCAACCGAGCCATCCTCGACGCCAGCCGCGATCAAGCGGCCAGTCGCCGCATGGGCACTACCGCCGTCGTGGCCGTGCGCCAGGACGATCGCGTCTATGTCGCCGGTCTGGGCGACAGCCGAGCTTACCTCATCCGCGGCGACCGCGTCGAGCAGCTTACCATCGATCACACCATTGCCGAGGCGTTGCTGCGCAACGGGGCATTAACGGCCGAACAGGCGCGGCAGAGTCCGTATCGTCACGTTCTTTACAAATTTCTCGGTTGCGTCGATCTTTCCGATTCGGCGGAGGTGCATCCGTTTACGCCGGAGCCGGGCGACCGTCTCCTCTTGGCCAGCGACGGCTTGACGAACTTCGTGACGGGCGATGATCTGCGCGGCACCGCGCAACACCTCGATCCGCAAGAGGGGGCGAATGAATTGGTGACGTTGGCCCTGGAGCGCGGCTCCAACGACAACGTCACCTGCGTCGTCGTGGCCTTCTCGTAACGTACTTCGATCTCCAATTCCACCACGGAAAACACGGAAAACACGGAAAAAAGACAAAGAGGTTAATTATCTTTGTCTTTTTTCCGTGTTTTCCGTGTTTTCCGTGGTGGAAAGAGCCGCCTCACGGCAACTCCAATTCCTGCTCTTCGACGATGGAGCGCAGTTTCTTCATGGCGCGGGCGTTGAGTTGGCGCACGCGCTCCTTGGTGATGCCGAACTGCTGGCCGATTTCTTCCAGCGTCATGCCCTTGGCGTGATCGTCGAGACCAGCCCGCATGCGGATGATCTCGCGCTCGCGCGGCTCCAGGTACTCCAGCAAACGATTGACGCTGTGCGTCGCCCGTTCGTGGGTGGCCAGGATCTCGTGTTCGTCGCTTCGCATGTCCGGCGCGATCTCGAAAACCTCATCGTGGCCGGTCACGAAGCGTTCGCGGCGATGCTTCTCGTCCGGAATGCTGCGGGCGAAGTTCTTCATAATGGCCCAGCTGGCGTAGGTGCTGAACTTGAAGCCGCGGCCAAAGTCGAACTTCTCCACGGCGCGGATCAGCGACATGTTGCCGTCGGAGATCAACTCGAAGAAATTGTCTGTTTGGGCGGCGTGCTTCTTGGCAATGCTGACCACCAAACGCATGTTGGCGTTGATGAGCATTTCCTTGACGGCGTTGGCCTCCTTTTGCAGATCCTCAATCTCCTTGAGCGTCTGATTGCGGATGCGCGTCGGATCGAGTTCGTTGGCTTCGCCGCCTTCCTTGCGAAGCTGATTGCGCAGCTGGGCCGCCTTGTGTTTGAGGAAATTCATCTTGCGGAACTGGTGCTGTTCCTGCTCCTTGCTCAAGAGCGGATATTCGTAGCACGAAGCCAGTTCCGGCGGCACGTCTTTGGGCGCGTGCATGGCGTGGCGCTTGGCCTCGTAGCCGGCCGCATCGGGCATCGCCGCCGTGAACTCGGCCGCGCGGGCGGCATCGTCGAAGGAAGGATGCGGGATGTAATCGAGCGGCTGCTCCAGCAAGCGCTGGCGCGCACCTCGTTGACCACTCGGTAGATCGAAGTCCGCGTGCGTTGAAAGCGTTTGGCGAGGGTATCCACGGGAATCTTCCGCTGAAAAGAGTTATAGATGGTTTGTTTGGTCGCCGCATCCAGGGGTCCGGTGAGGTTGGGGAACAATGCCTCGCGCGGATGACGGCGATCGTGGTTCTTGATGGTGTAGCGCACCGTCTCGACGGAACGGCCCAAGCGGCGGGCGATGCGCCGGCTGACCTCGGTGAGTGTGCCGCCCAGAACGCGCGACAGACGGCGGGCGCGGCGCAAAATCTCTTCGCGCTCCTCCTCGTTCATTTGCGAGAAACGGCTGCCGCGCTCGACGCGCTCGGGATGGCTCGTCAAAAAACGCTCCACCACCGATTGCAGGAAACCGACTTGGCGTTTGCCGTTTTGGACGATGGGCTGACCCACCAAACCGAAACGACGCCAACGGCGAATGGTTTTCGTGGAGACGTTGAACTTCTTGCTCATCTCCTCCAAGGTGACGATCGGCTCGGGCGCTTTGTCCAGCGGCAGCGGCAGCGCCTTGGATTCGATCTTGTCCGCCAAGGCTTCGACCTTGCCGGCCATGGCCTCGATCATGAGGCGCAAATCGTGGATCAGATCGGCGCCGAGAATCAGCAGGTCCGCGCGCGTGTTGGGGCGGTAATCGGTGACGCGCCAGCAGACGAACTGGTACGGATAGCGTTTGTCGGGGACAATCTCGGCGAGAAGTTGTTCGGCGCGGGCCAGCTGCTCGACGCGACGGCTGGGCGGCGCGAAACGCACTTGTTGATCCGTCAACTGTTTCAGGACTGCTTGTTTGAAGCTGGTCATAGCCACACTCCTTTCCCGCCTGCGACCCGATTGCCGGTCGGGTTGTCGGCTTTTGTAGGCGCCAGCCGGATTACGGAACCCGACCGGCGCCGGCGTCCATGTCGTCCTCTCGCTGGGGGGAGCGCCGCGAGCCGTCTCGCGGCCCTCTTCTTTTGTTACGTTTCAGCCGCTGCAAAAGTCCAAAGGTGTCTCAAGTCGGGGCCATCCTCAGACCGATCTTCTCCTATGAAGACGCATTTAGGTGGGGTGAGGGTTCGGGGTAATCCGTGCCGAATCCTCGCGCTCTCCTCTTCCCCGCTGCGCCGCCGCTATTTCCTCTTTACAAGTTGGACAGGAAGAAGTAGAAACTTCGTCGCTGTCGTCTTATTCGCGGACGGCCGCCTCTTCTTTCCGAACTTGGGCGGTGCGGGCCAGAGGTTAACCCGCACTAGCAACACTTGCTATTGCAAAAAGCGGGCCAGTCGCTCTATTTGTTAGACGACGAGAGAGGGCCGCGCATTCACGATTTGACGTAGGTGGTTGAGCCATCGCGGTTTTCGCTCCTTCCATCTCAAAAGTGGCGTCCGACGCCTGCTTGCCGCTTCTGTATAACCCTCCCATCTTTCTATACAAGTATACACCGGCCTTGTTCAAAAATGCAAGGATGGTTGAATTCAATACAATCGGCGGGAAGAGAACTCTTGCCCATCCGCAGCGCCCGCGCCTCGAGAACAGTCGGCGAGCGGGGTTGCGTAAGCGCCCGAGAACGCGCACTCGGGGCGCTTACGCAACCCCGCTCGCTCTTGCTGGCGCTGCGGGCTGGCAAAAAGTTTATGGCTCTCATTTTGCCACGCGCCGGAGCAAGGCGACGGGTAGAATCGTGGCAGAGGATGTCGGCCATCCCGGCAGACGCCTCGTCCCGGAGTGCTTTCATGATGTCGCTTTCCCATAAATGTCACCTCGTTGTCACTGCTTGGCTGTCTTGCCTGGTCTGCGTCTCTTCGCTGTCCGCCGAAGAACCGATCTCACTCCGCGAACGATTCCCAGCCGGCTACGAATATCACGTCAGTACGCGCGTGGATCTCGCCGGCACCCTGAGCGTACCGCCGGAGAAAGACAAAGCGGCGCCCAAGCCGTTGAGCGTGCGCGGCAGCAGCGCCATCGAATACGACGAACGCATTCTCGACGTGGCAGCGGACAATCAAGTCCGCAAGACGGTTCGCTTGTGCCGGCGCACCGACTTTCGCCGCACCGTCGGCGACCGCCCGCAGGAAACTTCGCTGCGTCCGCGGGTATGCCGGCTCGTTCTGCTGCGCCAGCAAAACAAAGAAGTGCCATTTTCGCCGGACGGCCCATTGACATGGGGCGAGATCGACTTGATCCGCACCGACGTTTTCACGCCGGCGCTGGCGGGATTGTTGCCCGGCCATGCCGTCCGCCTCGGCGACCGCTGGTCGGCGACGCAATCGGCCATTCAGGAACTGACCGATCTGGAACGCATTGACGAAGGATCGCTGGAGTGCCGGCTGGAGCAGTTCACCAGCGTCGAGAAACGACGACACGCTCGCATCGCGTTCCGCGGCACCATCCGCGGAGCCAACGAGGACGGTCCCAATCGTCAGGAACTAGACGGCTATTTCTTTTTCGATCTGGAATCGAACCATTTGAGCTATCTGTATCTGCGCGGCAAGCACTTCATGCTCGACAAGGACGGCAAGGAAGTGGGCCGAATCGAAGGGCGTTTCGTGCTGACGCGGCAGGCGAACACGCGGGCGGCGGATCTGAGTGAGACGGCGCTGCGCGGCGTGGCGCTGGAACCGAACGCGGACAATACGCTGCTTCTATACGATAATGCGGATCTTGGATCTGCGCTTTTTGTATCCCCGTCGCTGGCACGTCGCCGGCGTGCGCGGCAGTCAGGTGACGCTGGACGGCGCCGACGGCAGCGGTTTGCTGATGACGCTCGATCCGCTGACGCGGGCGCCGACCGGCGAGCGTTTGCTGGCCGAATCGCGCGATTGGCTCGGCAAGCAGCAAGCGCGTCTCTTGCGCATTGAGCCGCCGCGCACGCTGCGCACGTCGCCGATCTTGGAGCATTTCGCTTTGGAAGCGGAGATGGGGCAGCAAAAATTCGTCATGGATTATTACGTGACGCGGCAGCGCAACGGTGGCGCCACGCTCGCCGCGCGTCTGCCGTTGCGCGACTTGCCGGCACTGCAAAAAGAAGTGCAGCGCATCGCTCGCAGCGTCGAGATCACGCGCGAGCAGGTGGATAAGGCGGCCCCGTGATCCGGTCGTTTAATCGCGTTCAGGCTCGCATCACCCTCTTTTCCCACAGATTGCGATAGACCGCCTCCAGGCGGCGCGTAAACCGCGGCGCATCCATCAGCGGCGAACGACGCATGCGCGGCGCAGACCGCGGCGCGCAGCCGCCAGTCGATCCAGGTCGCCGGTCAACTCGGTTGCCAACCGCACATAGTCCTCCGGCGTCTGGGCGATCCATTCCTCCAGGCCGACGTTGCGGAGGAATCGAATCCCTTGACGCGATGCACCCATCCGTCCCGCCAGCGTCAGCACCGGCACTCCCATCCACAGGGCGTCGCAAGTCGTAGTGACGCCGTTGTAGGGAAAGGGGTCCAGACAGAGATCTACCCTCTGATAGAGTTTCAAATAGTCAAACCGAGTCGCCGTTTGCTCCACAAACACCAGCCGCTCCGTGGGAATGCCCTGCCTGGTCAGGATGCCGCGTACGCGCTTCTTCGCCTGGCAGCCGGCTGCCGAGCGGAGCAGCAGGCGCGAGCCGGGCGCCGCTGTTAACAGCCGCGCCCACACGGCTAGGACTTCCTCCGACAGCTTGGCCGCGTTGTTCAAACAAGCGAACGTCGCCAGACCGAACTGCCGAGCCGGCAGTTCCGTGCTGACCTCTGGAGCGGCGCCCGGCCAATAACAGAAGCCACACTCCGGCAAACGGATGAGCTGTTCCTGATAATACGCTTCCGTCAGTCCCGGAGGGTCGGCGTGCGCGTCGGTGAGGTAATAATCCATCGCCGCCAGGCCGGTGGTACCGAGATAGCCCAGATAGGAGACTTGAACCGGCGCCGGCTTGCGCGCGAACGCCAGCAGCCGGTTGCCGCCGGTGTGGCCGGATAAGTCCACCAGAACATCGATGCCATCTCGGCGAATCGTCTCGGCGGCCTGCTCGTCGGACAACCCCACCAGCGAACGCCATTGGTCGGCGAGTTTCTGGCAGCGCTGGGTCACGGCATCCGGGTACGGCACAGCCGCATAGCAAAAGATTTCCAGCGCTGGTGATCGTGGTGGGCGAGGATCGGCTCCAGGAAATAGGCCACGGGATGCTCGCGGAAATCGGCGGAAACGTAGCCGATGCGCAAATGGCGTCCTTGCAAGGTTCGGATGGGCTGGGGCTTGAGGGCGTCGGCCAACGGCGCCGCATAGTGCTGGGCATAGCGGCGGGCTTCGTCGAGGATCTCCAGAGGATCGACGTCCGCCTGGTACTGGAGGGCCAACAACAGATTGCTGTGAATGCTGGCATTCGCCGGTTGTGAGGCCAGGGCTTGGCGATAGCAGGCGATGGCTTCGGGCAAATACCCCTGGTCCTTGCGAGCGTTGCCGAGATTGGCGAGCGCTGCGGCGTGGTGGGGCGCGATCTGCACGGCCCGTTCGTAACAGGTTAGCGCTTCGTCCCGCTGTCCCCTCGCGGCGAGGGCCAGTCCCAGATTGTTGTGCGCGTCGGCGAAGTCCGGCTGGAGATCGACAGCCCGCCGGAGACGGAGGACGGCTTCGGCCGCGCGCTGGAGATTGAGCAGACCCAGGCCGAGATTGTTGTGGCCCTCAGCGAAGTCGGGTTGAAGGTAAAGAGCCTGTAGGAAATGAAGCAGCGCCTCCTCGTATTGCCCTTGGTGCAGCAGGGCCAGTCCCAGGTTGTTGTAGGCGGGCGCCGAGTCCGGTTGCAGCCGCAGCGCCCGCGCATAACAGACGGCCGCATCCGCCGGCCTACCCAATTCCATCAGCAGCGCGGCCAACTTTCCGAGCGGCCGCCGATCGTTCGGCATTAGTCGCGCCGCCCGTTCGAAGCTTGCGCCAGCCTCGTCCGGCCGATCCAGGCCGCGCAGCGCGTCGCCGAGATTGATCCAGGCCAGAGCGCAATCCGGCTGCAATTGCACGGCCCGTCCGAAGTGGGCCGCCGCCTCCGGCGTTGACCCCGTTGGAGCAGGACGCGGCCGAGATGATTATGGCTCTCGGCGGAATCGGGCTGCAAACGGAGCGCTTCGCGGCAACCGGCGGCGGTCTCCTCGAAGCGGCCCTGCTCGATGAGGACGGCGCTCAGCTTGTTGAGAGCGCCGACGTGTTCGGGCTGGAGATGGAGGGTTTGACGATAGCCGTGGATCGCCTCCTCATGCCGTCCCAGCGCGTGGCAGACGTTGCCGAAACGGAACCAGGCATCGGCATTGTCGGGTTGTTGGCGCAGAATCTGTCGATACAGTTGCTCGGCTTGGGTGAAGGCGCCGAAGTGTGCGAAGCGCGCCGCCAAGGCCGGCGCCTCCACGTCGAGGATCGCCGGTACTTCCCCCTCATCGGGGCGGTTCGATTCGACCAAGGCCATGTCGCGGAGACAGAGCAGGTTGGTATATTCCGTCGGTTCCTCGGGGCACATCCGCAGCAGCTGCTCCGTCGTCACCGTCACGACCTCGCCCCGCCTCTCGTCGATGTGCTGAAGATGGAAGCCCAGCCGTGCCAATTGGTTCAGATAATGCCCGGCGCTGGAGCCGGCCAGACGCAAGCCCACCGGCCAAAATTCCGTGGCCAACCGAATCGGTCCACAGCGGCGCAGCAGCGTTTGCATCCCCGCCAGGACCATCGCCTCCGCTCCTTCAATGTCCATTTTTATCAGATGAATCGGACCTTCATAATCCGCAAAAAAATCGTCCAAGGCGACGGATTCCACCTCGACGGCCGACGCCGCGCCCTCATGGGACCAGAGATGATGTGCGGCCCGTTGCTGGTCACAGCGGACCAAGCGAGCCGGACCGCTGTGGTCGGAGACGGCCTTGTTAACCAGCACCACGTTGCTGTAGCCATTGGCCTCGACGTTGCGGCACAGCAGCTGAAAGTTATCGGGATCAGGCTCGAAAGCGAAGACTTTGCCGGCCGAGCCAACCTTGCGAGCGAACAGCAGAGTGTAATAGCCGATGTTCGCTCCCACGTCGAGAACGACGTCGCCGGACTCGATCAGGTTCAAGAGCGCCTCCGTCTCAACTGGCTCGTAGGGTATGCCACAGGCCAGCGAGCCGCTGATGTAATGATCCCGGTCCAGTTCGTGCAGTTGCATCCTATGACCGTGGATGTTGACGCAGCACCCTGTCGTCCTCTCCTTTCGTTCCACGGCAGGAGGGGATGGCGAGAGGGCAAAGCGGCGGATGGGTTGGTTGACGAGCGCCCGCAGACGGGCCTCGGCGGCGGCGGCGGCGCGTTCCACGGTCAGACCCTGCAATATCCGCCGCCGTCCCGCCGCTCCGCGCCGCCGTCTTCCCTCCCCGTCGCCGACCACCGAACGCAAGATAACCGCCAGTGCTTCGACGTCCGGTTCGGCCAACCAGGGATAGTCCACCGTCTCTTGTCTTTCCAGGAGTTTATCGGGGTAGTAGCGCAACTCGGCGGGGATGAGATAGGCGTTGTCCTCGTCGCAGAAATCCAGGGCGGCCCCGTAGTTGGTGACGACCACAGGCAGACCCGAAGCCATCGCTTCGGCGATGGGCATGCCGAAGCATTCACCGCGATAGGGCTGGACCAAGCAATCGCAAGCGGTGTACAGGCCGGCCAACTCCGCCTCCGTCAACGGTCCATCGAGATATTCGATCTCCGCGCCGCCGATCCGTGCCTGATACTGGGCGATCAGCCGCTCCGCCGTCTGGCCGCGGTAGAAATTGCCGGCTCCCAGATCCTTGATGACCAGGCAGACGTCGTCGGCTGCCTGGAAGGCCCGCGCGTAGGCTTCCAGCAGGATGTCGGCTCCTTTGCGGTAGATGGTGCCGCCGACGTAGAGGAACTTGAAACGCTTGCGCGTTCGCGGCGTTCGCGGCAGTGCCTCGGGATGGAACACCTCTGGATCGGGCGCATAAGGGATGACGTGAACGCGCTCGGCAGGGACGCCGGCCTGGATGTAGCAGTCGCGGACGAATCGGCTGGGAACCCAGACTTCATCGACGGTTTCGTTCATGGCCCGGACCCAATCGCGCGGCGGGCTGCCGAACTTCCAGGGTTGATACAGCACCCAGCGTCCTGTCGGCGGCGGGGTGAGGTTCGGCGGAAAGTGATGGCGAACGTGAACGTCGGCCGGGCCGGCAAGAGGCTTGCGAATGCGTTCGATCAAGCGGCTTTGGCTGGGGAGAGCGGGGACGCGCATACGGAGAGGGAAGACAAGGGGGAGCAACGACAAGTGATGGCCGCGCTCGATCAGGCGAAGGCAAAGTTGCTGGTTGACGCGGGCCAAGGAGAACAGTTCCAGCAATTCGCCCTCCCAGACAATGGCCAGCGGCGGCGTCGGATCGCCCGGCGGCTGACGCCGCCGCTTCGCCGGCACATCGGTAGCGTCAGCCGCCGGGCGATCCACGTCCCGCATGAGCAGAGCCAAACGCAGGTTGGCGTGAACCTCCGTCAGATCGGATCGCAGGTAGCGGGCCTGCCGGAAGCTAAGGGCCGCTTCTTCATAGCGGCCCTGGTCCAGCAGGGCCAGTCCCAGGTTGTTGCAAGCGGCGGCCGAGTCCGGCCGTAGCCGCAGCACGCGCTCGAAACAGACGACCGCCTCCGCGGGCAAACCCATCTCCATCCGCAGCGTCCCCAGAGCGATGAGCGGACCTGGATCGTTGGGCCGCAACGAAATGGCCCGCTCGTAGCTGGTACACGCCTCATCCCGCCGGCCTAGGCCATGCAGGGCATCGCCCAGATTGATCCAGGCGGCCACGAAATCCAGCTGTAACTGCGCGGCGCGCCGAAGCAAGACGCCGCCGCCGCGACTTCATCTCGCTTGCGCAGAAGGTTGCCGAGGTTGTTGTACGCCGCCGGGTAATCCGGCTTGAGACGCAGCGCCTCTCGGTAAGGGGCGATTGCTTCGTCCAATCGTCCTTGCTCCATCAGGGCAACGCCCATGTTGTTGTGCGTCTCGGCGCAATCCGGGTGGAGGCGGAGAGTTTCGCGGTAAATTTCGAGCGCTTCGTCCAACCGGCCCTGCGCCATGAGAACGACGCCGAGGTTGTCGCGCAAGGGCGGCTGGTCGGGTCGCAATTGCAGGGCTTGGCGATAGGCGCGGACGGACGCTTCGTGTTTTCCCAGGGAGTGGCAAACATCGCCGAGGCGAGACCAGGCGTCGGCGTGGTCCGGCGCGCTTTGCAGGAACTGGCGGTACAGTTGTTCCGCTTGCGCGAGGACGCCAGAGCGGTGGAATCGTTCGGCTATCTTGAAGACATCGCCGAGGAGCATCATAAACAATCCATCGGAGCCGCGACGGTAAGGGAGCGGTACAAGCCCGGAGCGCCAGCGACGGGGCGCTACCGCTCCCTTACCGTCGCGGCTCTGTTTTGCATTAAATGCCGAAGGCGTTCACGGGCGCATTGGCGGTGATGGCGTTGGCCGCCGTATTGGCCGCCAAGTGTTCGATGAGGAGGTTGAAGTTGCCCAAGTCCGCGGCGAGGAAGTTCAAGTTCACCTGCGGAGTCATGTTCATCGGCGGCAGAAGCGGCAACGTCCCCAAATCGATGACGGCGATAGCGTTGGCCTCCGCCACGCTGTTCACCACGATGTTGCTCACGCCGCTAAAGAAGTGAATCGGCCCACCATCCCATTCCAACGCCACGTCTCCCAACCCGTCCGTCACGATCAGCGTGGCGCTGGGTAGCGGCGTATTCAGTAAGTTGAGTTCCACGATCGAGCCGGTCTGAATGGCCACACCACCTGTCCTGGGTAATTCTATGGGAAGGAAGGGCAGAGGAGACGGAGGAAGTGGGGGCGGGGGCAGCTTATTAACAGGAGCTATGCGAGCCTCCAGAATCTCCAATTGCGGGACGACGCGATTACGGTCAAGGCGGCTCATGAGAGACTCCTTGCGAAAAATTATTACCCTCTCCACATAGTCAAAATATCTCTTCTGTCCCCAATCCTTACCACAGTCTCTTGGCCATTGCAAGACATTTCTTGCTTTTTCTTAATTTTCTTTGCCGAGGTCAAAGGCCGAAGAGTTGATCCGGCGTCTATATCCGCGCACCGATTTCTAAGAGCCAGCGGACAAAACTCTGCGGCAGCGCAGGACGGCGGGGATAAACCCCGCCGCTCGCCGGAAACGCTACAACAACCTCCAAAGCGCTCGAAACATCAACTCGATTCCATCTCATCAAGCAGATGGCCGAGCTTGTCTTTTTTGGTTTGCAGATAGCGGCGATTGCTCTGATTCGGCGCAATCTGGATCGGCACGCGCTCGACAATGCGCAGTCCATAGCCGTCCACACCAACGACCTTTTTCGGATTGTTCGTCAACAAACGAATCTGGCGGATGCCGAGATCGAGCAGAATCTGCGCACCAATGCCATAGTGGCGGAGGTCGGCGCTGAATCCCAAGGCGCTGATTGGCCTCCACGGTATCCAGTCCTTCTTCCTGTTGAAGCTTGTACGCTTGCAGCTTCGATAGCAGACCGATGCCCCGTCCTTCTTGCCGCATGTACAAGATGGCGCCTTTGCCGGCTTCGGCTACTTGCTTCATGGCCTGGTGCAGTTGGGGACCGCAATCGCACATTTGGCTCTCGAAAATGTCGCCGGTTAGACATTGGCTATGGATGCGCACCAGCACCGGCTCGTCCCGCACCGGCACGACGCCGCCCTCCTCCATGCCGACGCCGCCCATGCACAACGCCAAATGCGGCTCCGGATCGACGACGGACGTATAGGCGATCAAATCGAAGTCGCCGAAGCGCGTCGGCAGTTTGAGCGACAACTCGCGGTGGATGAGCTTCTCGCGCTGCCGGCGATATTTGATTAAATCCTCAATCGTGCATATTTTCAGATTATGATGCCGGCTGAACGCCAGCAGATCGGGCAAGCGGGCCATGTGGCCTTCCGGCGTCATAATCTCGCAAATGACGGCGGCTTCCTTGAGTCCGGCTAAACGGGCCAGATCGACGCTGCCTTCGGTGTGGCCGGCGCGGACGAGAACGCCGCCCTTGCGAGCGCGCAGACCGGGAACGTGGCCCTTGCCGACGACGAGGTCGGCGACGGTCGAACGCTCGTCGATGACGACCTGAATGGTGCGAGCGCGATCAAAAGCGGAGGTGCCGGTGGTGATGCCGGTGCGCGCATCAATGTGCGGCGTCCACGGCGTCGCTTGGGCATCGATGTTGCGGCCCGGCAACGGCTCCAGGCCGAGACGATCGCAGATTTCTTGCGACAGCGACAGACCGAGAATGCCGCAGCCGTTGCGCACCATGAAGTTGATGGCGTCCGGCGTCACTTTCTCGGCGGCAATCACCAAATCGCCCTCGTTCTCGCGGTACTCGTCATCGACGAGAACGATCATGTGTCCCTGACGCAGTTCCTCCAGCGCTTCTTCGATGGTGCAGAACCCTTCGGCCACGGTGGACATATGCGCTCCTTTTGACTCCACCCGGCAGCTAACGCAGCCGGTTCGCCTCTCTTGGCGAACCGGCTGCGTTAGCTGCCGGGTTTATCCCAACCGCGCTCCCCTGCGGGTCGCGGCTAAACGAGATGGCGGCGACTGGCCATCACTTTATTCTACATCGCCGTTGCTTGACCGCGATGGCGCGAAGTAAGAGAATGAGGAAGATATGACTACGCAACGTGTTGGATTGTGGTTGATTGGCGCTTGCGGCGGCGTGGGCGCCACGGCCGCGCTCGGCTTGGCCGCTCTGCGCCGCGGTCTGATCGATAGCACTTCGCTGGTGACGGCGCTGCCGTTGTTTGAGCCGCTGCATCTCGATGAGCCGGCTCAGTTCGTGGTCGGCGGCCACGAGATTCGCCGTGCCGGCTTCCGGCAAACCGTGCGCGAATTGCAGAAACGCTCCAACGTCTTCGAGCCGCGACATCAGCGATGCTTGCCAGGAAGACCTGGAGCGCTGGGAGGCCAACATTCGGCCCGGCACGCTGCTTAACAGCGGCCCGGCCATTTCACGCCTCGCCGATCGCGGCGATTTGACGGCCAGCGACAGCGCCCGTCAGGCCATCGAACATCTGCAAACCGATCTGCGCGATTTCCGCGACCGGCACAAGCTCGATCGAGTCGTCGTCGTCAACGTCTCTTCGACGGAAGCGCCATTTGACAGCGGTGAAGTGCATGAATCGCTGGAGCGTTTGACGCCGGCTCTGGATCGCCGCCAATCGCCGCTGCCGGCGTCGTCGCTGTACGCTTGGGCCGCGCTCGATCTCGGTCTGCCGTACATCAATTTCACGCCGTCGCTCGGCGCCTCGACGCCAGCCCTGCGGGAACTGGCCCACCAACGCCGCGCCGTCCTTGGCGGCAAAGACGGCAAGACCGGCGAAACTCTCTTGAAAACGCGTTCTTGCCCCGATGTTTGCCCTGCGCAATTGGCAACTGCTCAGCTGGGTCGGCCATAACATTTTCGGCAACCGCGATGGTCAGGTACTCGACGATCCGGCCAACAAGGCGTCGAAGATTCGTACCAAGGATCAGGTGATTTCGTCCATCGTCGGCTACAAGCCGCAAACGCTGGTGAGCATCGAGTACATCGATTCGCTGGACGATTGGAAAACGGCGTGGAATCACATCCACTTTAAGGGTTTTCTCGGCACCAAGATGACGTTGCAGTTCATCTGGCAGGGCTGCGATTCGATATTGGCCGGCCCGCTGGTTGTGGATCTGGCGCGGTTGGCGTTGTTGTCGCAGCGGCGCGGCGAGGTCGGCGTGCTGCGGCATTTGGCGTGCTTTTTCAAGAATCCGATGGATGTGCCGGAACACGATTTCTTCAAACAGTTCGCTATGCTCGAACGCTATGTCGAAGAATTTCTAACCACAGAGACACAGAGACACAGAGAAGAAAAGAAAGAGAATTGATTTTTTCTTTTTTCTTCTCTGTGTCTCTGTCTCTCTGTGGTTAATTTTTGAGTCGTATAATGAAACTCGCTTTCAGCACGAATGCGTATCTGAATTATTCCTTTGCGGAGGCGGTGCGCCGTCTCGCCGCTCTCGGCTACAAGGGCGTCGAGATCATGGCCGACGTGCCGCACGCCTGGCCGGCCTTCCTGCTCGACGAACAGAAACAAGCCATCCGCGACGCCCTGAAAACGAATGGTCTGGCCATCTCCAATGTCAACGGCTTTATGATGCACGCCGTCAACGATCCGCGGCAGCGCTACTGGCATCCGTCGTGGATCGAGCCGGACCCTCACTATCGCCGCATCCGCGTGGAACATACCAAACGCTGCTTGACGCTTGGCGCGCGAACTCGGCGCTGCCTGTATCACCACCGAACCCGGCGGTCCCGTCGAAGCGGGCGCTTCATGGTCGAAAGCGCTGGCTCTGTTCGTCGAAGAGATCAAGCCGGTCGCCGAACATGCCGAGAAAGAGGGCGTGCTGCTGCTCGTCGAGCCGGAGCCGGGGTTGCTCATCGAGAAAATGGATCAGTTTCTCGAATTTCGCCGGCACATCGATTCGCCGGCCGTGGGACTGAACTTCGACATTGGCCACGCATACTGCGTCGGCGACGAGCCGGCTACGACCATCCCGCGCCTGGCGAAGCACATCCGCCACATCCACCTGGAGGACATCGCCGCCACGCGCGTTCACCATCATCTGGTGCCCGGCGACGGCGCCATCGACTTCGCCGCCACGCTGCGCGCCATCCAGTCGATCGGCTATCGGGCTGGGTGACGATCGAGTTGTATCCGTATGTCGAAAATCCGGACGACGCGGCTCGCCGCGCTCGGCAGCACATTCACAGCATTCTGGCCAGCCTATGAGTGATCTTCGCGCTTACGCTCAACTCGTGCGTCTGTCGAATCTGCCGACCGCCCTGGCCGACATCTGCCTCGGCGTCGTGGCCGCCAACGCGCTGCCGGAGCATGGTCTCGCGTTCGTTTTGCTGCTTTTGGCGTCGGCGTGTCTGTACTCGGCCGGCATGGTGTGGAACGATTATTTCGATCGAGAGCAGGATCGCCGCGAACGTCCGTTTCGACCGCTTGCCATCCGGCCGCGTCGCGCCGGGGCAAGCGGCACGACTGGGGACAGGGCTGCTCATCGCCGGCGTGTTGCTGGCGCTGCCGGCCGGGAGAACCGCCCTGCTGATCGCCGTTTGTCTGGTCGGTGCGATTTTGGCTTACGATGGTTGGCTCAAGCCCACCTGGGCCGGCCCGTTGGCGATGGGGATGTGTCGCTTTCTGAATGTGTTGCTCGGCGTGTCGGCGTGCGGTTCGCTGCTGTGGCCGCGCGGCGCCATTTGGCCGCCATCGTCGGTTTGTACATCGTCGGCGTGACGTGGTTCGCGCGCACCGAGGCGCACAGGAGCAAGCAAAACGCCTTGCGCGGCGCGGCAGCGGTGATGCTGGCCAGTCTGATTCTCGCGCTGCCGCTGCCGGTATTTCTGCCGGAGGGACAGCACAGTTCGCTGCTGTTTCCGTATTTGCTCGTCGCGCTGGGCTTTTGGGTGGGTGGGCCGGTCGTGCAGGCCATCGGCAATCCGGCGCCGGCTTTCGTGCAAGCCGCCGTCCAACGTGCCTTGATGGCGCTGATTCTGCTCGACGCCGTGTTGGCGACGGCGACGGCCGGCAGCGTCGGTTTGCTCATCCTGCTGTTGCTGGCACCGTCGCTATATCTGAATCGCAAAAGTTGGTTGTACGCGACATGACCGGCTCGGAGCTGGCGCTCCGGGCTGGTCGGCATACAGTTACCGTTTCTTGGGCTTCTTCGTGCGGTCTTCGGTGTCCTCCAATCCGCTGAGGAGATCGCTCAGATCCTCGCCTCTGCCGGGTAGATTCAATTCCTCCGCATCGTCTAAGACGAACGCCTCCGCGTCCACTTCTTCCCCCTCCTCCACCGGCTCGGCGATCGCCTCGACGACCGGCTCCGAGCCGGCGTCCTCGACAACCTCAACGTCCTCGACCGCTTCCGCAACCGCGCCGCCCAGCTGCTCCACGGCTTCCGGCGACGGTTCGTATTCGACCACGAACGTCAACGATCCCAGGCTCAAACGATCGCCCGGACGCACGATCTCGGTGTCGCGGACGCGCACGCCGTTGACGAACGTGCCATTGACGCTCTCCAAATCTTCGACGACAACGAGGCCGTTTTCGACGTGCAGACGGCAGTGTAGGCGGCTGATGTCCGAGGCGGGAATGCGGACATTGCAACCGAAAGCGCGGCCCAGCGTTGCTTGCGAACGCTGCAGCTTCGCCGTCCAGATCGACTTGCCTTTGCGCTGGAGTATCAGTTGCACGTCCATCGGCGGATGCTCTCGGCCAGGGCGAACCGTTTGCTCCAGGATACGCGGCGACGCGAAATGGAGCAAGACGGACGTGCGGCGGACAAAACTGAGCCGCGGCTGTTTAGCCGCGAGCCGTAGGCGAGCGCGACTGCGCTCGCCTACGGCTCGCGGCTAAACAGCCGCGGCTCTGATAATCAACGCCGCGCTCCCGGAAGGGTCGGGTTGACCACGGTGGGAGCGTTCCGTGCTCCCGTCACGGTGTTGAAGATCGGCGTCATCGAGAGACGGACATAACGGCGATCGGAGGAGAGAACCGACTGCGCCGTCACGTCGAGGGCGTTCTGGACGAACGGTTTGACGCGCGTCTGATACAGCGTGCGATCGTCCGGCGAGGCGCTCGGTTCCTTGCCCGATTTGATCTGACTGGGCAGAACGGGCTGGCCCTGCGAAGCGACGCCGCCGCTGAAAGGACGTGCCACACCCGTCACCTCCGGATCGGCCAAGAGGCGCAGCTGATGGAACACTTTGTCCGGGTTGTCCACCACGGCCGGCGGCGCCGGCTTTTTCCGCGCGTCCGGCGGCGCCACGTAGGCCGTCTCGGTGCGCCGCCCGTCCTCCAGCTTCACCTTGATGCGCTCGGAGTGACGCGATTTCAATTCGACGGTGAGCAACTGCTCTCGTTCTTGCGGCGTGCCCTGATGACGGATGATCTTCAACTGGACCTTGCCATTGAGTGGATGGCCCCAGACCTTTTCGATCTCGACCTCATATTCGCCGGAGAACGCCTCGGCGGCCAGGTAGGATTCGCTGGTCATGTCGGCCAGCGAATCGCCAATCAAGATGCCGCCTCCAATGGTCTGGCGGTGCAGCGGTGTACACATGCTGCCCGTCGGTTCCAAAACGTGCAGATCGAGATCGGCGCCGCCCTGCCAATTGAGTTTGATGACCAGATCGCGCACGCTGGTGCCGGCCAGCGCATTGCTCAGCCGTTCGGATTCGTCCTTGCGTCCCTCTCGATCGAGGAGTTTGCCGAGCGCCTCGATTTTCTGGGCGGCACGGTCTTGCAATTTTTTGTTTTCGACCGGCCAATCGTGGCGCAACAGGCTGCTGGCCGCCCACTCCATCGCCTTGGCATCGCGGGCCAACTCGGCGTAGTTGAGTGCTTCCTCGTAGGCGTGCGGCGTGCCCGGTTCGAGCAGGGCCGCTTGCCGGCAGAAGGCCAAGGCCAAGCCATACTTGTCATCGTGAGCCAGCGCCGTGGCCGCTTCGAGGTAGCCGCGACCGTTCGTCGGCTCCATGTCGGCCGACGACACCTCGGCGCGTTCGATGTCTTCGGTGGCGCCGCCGCTGAGACGCAGAGCCAATGCCAACGACTTGTACACCCACGGCTCGACGACGATGCCTTGCCGCAAGTTGGCCTTGAGGAACTCGACGGCGTGATCGAACTTCTGGGCCAGCACCAAAAAGTCCGCGGTGGCGATAATCAGACCGCGATTATTGATGCCTTTGACCAGAGCCTCCTGCCAGACCTTCTTGGGATCGAGATCGGCCCGTTCGTCGCCCACGCCGGCGACGAGGATCTTGGGATCGCGCTTGGGCAAGAAGGCGGCTGCTCCGCCGGCGTTGGGGCTGATGAGCAGGTTGCTGGCCCGCGTGTGAATGGTCGAACTGGCCTTAACCGCCAGCGCCTCGGCGGGCGGGTAGAATCCCAGCTGGTTGTTCTCCTGGTTCAACCCCTCCGGGGCGTTGGCATTGTCGTCCAGCGGATTGAGGGGCTGGCCGGTGACGGGATCGAAGTTGATGGCCCAGTCCTTGGGCCGACCCACTACCTCGCGGATGAGCGTCAGCAGGATGGAACTCTGGTTGCCGCCCTGGAGGCCGAACTGACCGCCGAGGTTGCCGAACTGGCCGAGGTTCTGTCCGCCGAAGCCGATAATGCCGCCGTTGCCCATGTTGCCCTGTCCCTGGAAGCCGCCTTGGAACTGGCCGCCGCCTCCCGCCCCCCGGCGACGCCGAGGTTCTGGAAGCCGCCGCCGCCCAAGCCGGCGATGCCGCCGATGCCGCCCAGGCCGCCGGCATTGCCGAAGTTGCCGCCGCCCATGCCGCCACCAAAGCCGCCCATGCCCATGGCACCCATGCCGCGCAAACCGCCGATGCCGGCGAAACCGCCCAAGGCGCCGGCGCTCAGACCGAACAGGGTGGCGCCGCCTTGCAACATGGTGTAGTTGACGGAGTTGGGGATCGGCGTCACCAGATCAGCGACGGGATAAACGCGCACCGTCTTCTCTGCCCCGGCGAACGTGCCGGTGGTGATTTCAATAACGTCGCGGCGGATGAGATACGTCGTGCCGGAAGGGGCCGGCACCCGGCGGAGAATCTTGCGCAGGATCGTGGACAGCGTGGTGCGCATCTCCGGGATCGGCGTCGGCTGAGCGATCTCCGTCTTGCCCACGTCCATGAGGCCGTCCATCTTGAACGCCTGCTCGTTGATGTCGAAGGTGAGGTTGTAGCGCTTGGCCAAGGCGTCGAGTGCGTCATTGAGCGTGGCGCGGGCATCCTCGATGCCTTTGAAATCGACGGTTTTGGACAGTTCGCGTTGCAATTCGATGCCGCGCGTCGGCATGTCGGCGCCGAAGGTGGAGGACTCATAGCGCGCCTTGCGCATCGTCGGACAGCGCCCTCCAGGTGGCCGCCGGCGGGAACTCGACGGGCGGTTCGTCGGGGAAGGGGATGTGCGAGCGCTCGACTTCGAGCAAGACGGCCAGCCAGCGCTCTTTACGGATACGCCGCAACTCCTGCTCTTCGCGGAGATGGTAGCCGGTCAAGCCGACATAGTAGCCGGCCGTCACCGCCGTCGGCACCGGCAAGCCCTGATCGATGAGGTCGCGCGCGAATGGCCTGCGCCTGACGATACGCCTGTTGCTCGCGCGCTTGATCCATCAGGTTGTGATAGACGCGCATGCGTTCGCGGACGCGATCCTGTTCGATCCGCTCCTGGGCGCTGAGCGTCGTCCGCGCGTTGGCGTTGGCCAACAGCCGCAGCGCTTCGTCCTGATCGCGTTTGACCACGGCGCCGCGGATGTCCACCTGCTGTGCCGCTCGCTCCAGCTGATCGCTCAACCGCTTTCGCGTCTCGTTGCTGACGTCCGGATTGCTGCCCACGCCGTCCAGCGTGCGCTTGAGAAACTCGTGAGCGCCGTCCGGATCGGTCAGCACCAACCGATTGGCCTGGCGAATGGCGTCGTTGACGATGTCGCGCTTGCTGCCTGATCGACGATGGCTTGACGGGCCTTGATGTCGTTGATGCGATTTTGGTCGGCCTGATCCGGCGCGAGCGGCGGATTGTCTTTCTTGTCCGCGTCGGCGAAGATCTGCTCGGCATCCAGCTGCACGACTCTGCCGTTGCTGATGCGCGTGTATTTCTCGCCTTTGTTGAACTTGAACCAGTCCTTGAGATCGTCGATGGTCTTCTTGCCGGAGCGCAGATCCTCGACCAGCCGCAGTCCGGCCTTGGCCCGCGTGGAGGTGGGATCGGCCTTGACCGCTTGCTGAAAGAGGCGCTCGGCGGCCTCGAACTTTCGCTTTTCCAGCGCCCACTCGGCCTGAGCGACCAGATCGGCGCGGGCCAGCTGATTGTTCTCGAAAGCGTAGGCCAAGGCGCGGTCGGCCTGCAGCAGAGCCGGACGATCTTTGCGCGTCTTCCACTGATCGAGCATATCGACCAGGAAATAATTATCCTCGTCCGGCTTTGGGCGTCTTCTCGGAAACGTCGAGGCGGGTTTCGTCGTCGTTGACCTTGCCCGTCAGCGTGTAATCGAAACGCGTCTCGTCCTTGCCGGCATCGCCGGCGAACTTGCCGACGACCAGCGCCGGCACGTCGGGCCGCAACGGCGGCAGTTTGCTCGGCAGCACTTCGACGACCTGAGCCGGCAGTTTGATTTCGCCGTCGTAGAGGATGGGCTGAGCCAGGGCGGTGCGCAAACGAGCCATCCAGTTATCGGGCGTGCCGCCGAATCCATAGCGGACAACCTTGCCGCCGGTGTAGTTGGCGAAGCCGTGCAGGTTGTAGGCATCGAGATGGCCGCCCAGCGGCACGCTGTAGAAGGCGATGCGATTGGCGGTCATGTCCTTGCACAGCGATGCCCGCAGATCGGCGTCAATGGGGCCGGCGATGCTTTGACCGCTGCCCAAAAAGAGAATAACGTGCTGGCGATCCTTCCTGCCGTCGAAAATCTTGAGCGCTTCGGGCAGAGCATCGCGGAGATTGACGGCTCCCGCCGGATACTCCGCGCCCAGCTTCGTCAGGGCGGCGCTGAGCTTACGGCACGATTCCGCGCCGCCCTTGGCGGCCTTGTCCAGAGCGGCGAGGACGTTGACCGGCTGCTTTTTCTCCGTCAATTCCTTGATGGCGGCGGACAGATCGCGGCACGGCTGAAAGCCGTTGGTCAAGTCGTGATGTTTGGTGTTGAGAGTCCAAAGAGCAAGGCGGTCGTCGGTGCCGGCGTGCCTCAGCAAATGGTGCGTTAGCACTTGCGCCGTCTTGAGATCGCCGCCGGCCATGTGAGCGGCGGTGTCGATGAGTACGAGGTAATCGCGCGGCCGAGCCGCAACCGTTTTCAGCTGCGGTTTCACTTGTAGGGCCAGATAAGTTTCCTTGTGATCCGGCCGATGATAGAGAAGCAGCGGTTGATCGGCGAAGCGCGACAGCGACATCTCCGCTGTCTGGGCATCGACGCCGCTGTCGTTGGGTCGTTCGGTCGGGGTGCTGTCGAACAGGTTTTTGGCGCGCCCTGCCGATTTGCCCCCCGGGTGGGCGAAGGCCAGCACGCCGATGAGCGTCAGCACAGACCCGACGGCCAGGAGCCGGCAAACTGCGAACATAGTCCAAACCCCCTAATCTCTCATTGAAGTGCGCCGCCGCTTCCGCGGAAGGAGGCGGTCGATCGTATAACAGCCTCGGAGCGCCCCGTAGGATTCTCAACAATACGAATTGTAAAATGCCCGCGACTTGCGCCGCTAGCCAAAATTCCCCCGTTGAGGTTTTCCCTTTTGGCGCTCGGCGGCGCCGCCGGCACAATTCCTTCACGCGGCGAGATCGTTGCCGCCGCGCTTCACTCTTTGGCGATTACGGAACCGAACATGAAGCAGCGATTGGTATTAGGACGATCATTTCTCCGGCGCAGTTCGGGGCGACTGTGCCGGGGAAAGCATGGAAAAATCGCTACGGGCGCTGCGATGAGGAAAATCGCTACGTCTAGTTGATTTTTCCCATCTGTCATGTTATCAACATGGTCGCCCGGAGGGTAGGGCCGCACGGCTTGCCCGCCTGCGGCCGGATGGTCTGGGCGAACCGGCAGCGTTAGCTGCCGGGTGGAGGCTCCCTACCCGGCAGCTAACGCTGCCGGTTCGCCCAGACCCGGCTGCCCAACCTGGAAATGAGGAGGAGGCATGCAAGCCTACCTGGCAGCAATCTGGACCTGCCGATTCTTTTGGTTGTCTCTGGTTAAGATGGATCTGCGTTCGCGCTACCGCGGCTCGGTGCTGGGCATCGGCTGGTCGTTGGTACACCCTATCGCCATGACCGCCATCTTGTGCGTGGTCTTCCGTTACGCTTTCAATCAGGATTTGCGCACATACATCCCCTTGGTGTTTACCGGCTTGACGTTTTGGGGATTTTTCAGTGCCGTGCTGGTGCAAGGCTGCACCTGCTTCTTTCTGGGCGAAGCCTATATCCGTCAATACCCGGCGCCGATGGCGATTTACCCGCTGCGCACCACGCTAGGGGCGGCTTTTCATTTCGGCGTCGGCCTACTTCTGGCCATCGCGATTGGTCTCGTGGTCGGACCGAACACCGGACTCGTCCCTTCGGCCACTCGCCTTCAGCAGTTGCTGGCGCTACCCAGCCTGCTGCCGAGTTGCCTGCTGATTCTGTTGTTTGGCTGGAGTCTGTCCGTGCTGTCGGGATTGTTTAGCGTCCGCTTCCGCGATACCAAACACTTGACCGAGATCGCACTGCAAGGTCTTTTTTACTTGACGCCGGTTATGTATAGCTTCGACACGTTCAAGAATCAGCACCGGCTGATGCTTTTGCTGCAATGCAATCCGCTGGCGTCGTTTCTTGACCTCCTCCGCGAGCCGATCTTGTTCGGGCGCGTGCCGACGCTGACGACTTATGCCATCGCCGCATCGGTCGTGCTGCTGACCACCCTCGCCGCCATGCTGGCGCTGCGGATCGAGGAGCGGCAACTGATCTTCTATCTGTAACCGGGCAAACGAGGCACAAGGATAGCGACATGGCTCGCATCGAATTGGAGCAGGTCAACTTGACCTTCCGCGTCCGTCGGGAGCGCGGCATTCGGTTGAAAGATTTCATCGTCAAGCGTTTGTTCCTGCCGTCGAAGAATCCGATCATGGAAGTGCGGGCCTTGCAGGACATCAACCTGCGCATCGACCGCGGCGATCGCGTCGGTTTCATCGGCCACAACGGCGCCGGCAAGAGTACCATCCTGAAGTTGCTGGCCGGCATTTATACACCCAGCAGCGGCCGTCGCCTCGTCGAGGGCCGCATCTCGTCGCTGTTCGACATTGCCTTGGGCTTCGAGCCGGAAGCCAACGGCTGGGAGAACATCGCCTATCGCAGTTATCTCCAGGGCGAGACGCCGGCCAGCGTCCGCGCAAAAAACAAGACATCGCCGAGTTCAGCGAGTTGGGCGATTTCCTCAACATGCCGGTGCGTTACTATTCGGCGGGTATGCAGGTTCGCTTGGCGTTTTCCATCGCCACGGCCATCGATCCGGAGATTTTGCTGATCGACGAAGTGCTGAGCGTCGGCGACCTGTCTTTTCAGCACAAGGCGCGCGAGCGCATGCGCGACATGATGGCCAAGGCGCATCTGATGGTCGTGGTCACGCACGATCTCGATTCGTTGCCGCACCTGTGCAATCGCGCGGTGTGGCTGGATCACGGACGCGTTCAGATGATGGGATCGTGCGCCGAGGTCGTCGCCGCTTATCGTTCGTCGGTGCAGGCGCACGCCGCCGCCGCCTAGGAGTTTGCCGTGAACGCGCCTCTCCGCTTTGAGTCTTATCTCCGTCCGATGGTCTGGGGCGGCCGGCAGCTCGGCGACTTGTTGGGCAAGAAACTCCCCGACAGCGGCGCCTACGGCGAAGCCTGGGAAATCAGCGATCATCCTTCGCACGCCAGCGTTATTTCTCACGGACCTTATAAGGGTCAAACTCTCCGGCAATTGATGGAGCGCCAAGCGACGGCGCTGCTCGGCGGCGCCGCCGACCGCCATCGGCGTTTTCCTTGGCTGGTCAAACTGCTCGACGCTTGGGATTGGCTGTCGGTGCAGGTGCATCCAAGCGATTCGGACGTGGCGCGCTTGTGGCCGGGCGAGGGCGGCAAAACGGAGGCATGGTTTGTGTTGGCGGCGGCGCTCGGCAGCCGCGTCTACGCCGGATTGCTGCCGGGCGTCGAGGAGAAACACTTGCGCGCTGCTCTGCGCGACGGCACCGTAGGCGATTGTCTGCACCAGTTTTCGCCGCAGCCGGGCGATTGCGTGTTTTTGCCGGCCGGCACGGTCCACGCCGTCGGCGGCGGCGTACTGATGGCCGAGGTGCAGCAGACCAGCGATGCTACCTTCCGCCTCTTCGACTGGAATCGCCGCGACGCCAAAGGCCAAATGCGGCAACTGCACGTCGATGAAGCCCTGGCCTGCATCAACTGGAACAGCGGTCCCGTTTACCCCGTGCGCGCCTGCGATTATCCGGTCGCGGCGGATGCGAGATCCGCGCCGCGGAATGAGGCAGTCCGACAACGGTTGGTCAATTGTTCGTATTTCGCTCTGGAATATCTTCGACAGCATGAGCCATTCCCTTGCGGCGGCGACGGCGTTTTGCAGGTGTTGCTCGTGCTGCACGGACGCGGCCGGTTGGAGACCGCTGAAGGCATCTGGGATCTTCGCGCCGGCGATACGCTGCTGTTGCCGGCCGCGCTCGACGCCGTGACCTGCCATCCCGAAGGCGATCTAGGTATCTTGCTGTCCGCTCTTCCCCATACCGTTTAGCCGCGAGCCGTAGGCGAGCGCGGGGACGCCCCGCGCTCGCCTACGGCTCGCGGCTAAACAATTCACCATTTCACCGCACTCGCGCTCCCCTCTTGCTATCCGCGTGCAATCGGTTACGCTGGCAATCAACCGCCCTTCCCACCCCACCAGCCGCGAGGAGACGCCTCCATGATTCGTTGTTCGTATGCTTTGCTGCTCGCTCTTGTCTACGTCTGTCCGGCCGCCGCCGACACGCCGGCCGCCAAGGTCCAGCACAAGCTCTACGTTACCAACAGCGCCGGCGACGACGTAACAATCATCGATGTCGCCAATAACAAAACGATCGACACCATCAAAGTCGGCCCGCATCCGCACGGCATCGCCGTGCCCGCGGCGCAAAACTTCCTCCTCGTAACCATCGAAGGCAAGAAGCCCGGCGAACTGGTGTGGATCGATCCGCGCACCGATAAAATCACACGCCGCATGGAGGTTGGGCCAGAGCCGAACCAGCTCGCCGTCACGCCGGACGGCAAGATCGCTTATGTGCCGTGCAGCGATGGCTATTGGGACGTTGTCGATGTCGCCGAGGCGAAGGTTGTCAAACGCATCTTCACCGGCGGCCGGCCGCACAACACCCTCTGCTCGCCCGACGGCAAACATATGTATCTGGCGCCGATGGGTGCGCCGAAACGTGTTACCATCACCGACACGGCGACGCACGAAATCATCGGCGAAATTCCGTTCAGCGATTCTGTCCGTCCCATCGCGCTGACGGCGGATGAGAAACGCTTTTTCGCCAACGTCGATGGCCTTATCGGCATCGAAGTCGCCGATGTCGCCCAGCGTAAAAAGATCCACCGCATCCCCGCCCAGCTGCCTGCTGAACAGAAAAAGACCGCCAGCCGCAGTCACGGTCTGGGCATCCGACCCGATCAGAAGGAAATCTGGGAGTGCGATGTCGAACATCACGACGTACACGTCTACAACATCACCGGCGCGAAACCGAAACAGATGGCCACCATTCCCATCGGCACGCGCATCTATTGGCTGACGTTCTCCGCCGACGGCAAGACGTGCTACGTCGCGGCGCGCGGGGCCAACGCCGTGGCCGTGGTCGATACGGCGACGAAGAAAGTGACGGGGCGCATTGCGGCCGGCAAAGAGCCGAAACGCTTGATTGTCGTCGCCGTGCCGGAAAAATAACTAACCACAGAGACACAGAGACACAGAGAGAAAAAGAAAGAGAGAGAGAAAAGGAGAAAAAACATGAATCGATGCACCATCGCCATCGTTGGTTCGGCTCTCTTTTCTCTTTCTTTCTCTGTGGCTCTGTGTCTCTGTGGTAAATCTTTGGAACCGCATCGCAGTCCGGTGGACGTGGCGCTATTGCCGGGCGGCCGGCTGGCGCTGACGGCCAATCATACGGCAGACTCGCTGTCGTTGGTGGATCTGACGGCGGGCAAAGTGGTGGCCGAATTGCCGTGCGGTCGTAAGCCGATTGCGGTTGCTTGCTCGCCGGACGGCCGCCATGCCGCCGTCAGCAATCTCTGGTCGGATACGCTGTCTCTGTTCGACGTGGAGGGTACGACCATCAAATCGGCCGGCTCTCTGCCGGTCGGCACGCAGCCGCGCGGTCTGGCGTTCTCGGCCAAGGGACGGCTGTACGTCGCGCTGTCGGCCAGCAATGAAATCGCCGTCCTCGACTGGGCGAGCCGAAAAATCATAAAGCGTTGGCCCGCGCCGCGCGAACCACGCCATCTGATTCTCTCGCCGGACGGCCGTTTTCTCGCCGCCGCCAGCAGCCGCTCCGCTCAAGTGCGTCTGTGGGACGCGAACACTGGCAAACTCCTCTGGACGCGAAAAATCGAGGACGCCTTCAATCTGCGCGGGCTGACCTTCACGCCGGACGGCCAAGCCCTGATATGCGCTCACGTCGTCAAGCGTTCCTTCCCCGTATCGCGCGAGAACATCGATAAAGGTTGGGTGACGGACAGCCGGCTGACGCGCTTGCCGTTGGACGCCAAGGCGGTGCCGCCGCTGGAACAGATCGCCCTCGATAAGCATGGGCAAGCCGTCGGCGATCCGCACGGCGTCGCTTTCGATCCGTCCGGGCGCTATCTCGCCGTCACGGCCGGCGGCACGCAGGAGATGTTGCTGTTCGAGGCATCCGCGTTGCCGTGGAGCGGCGGCGAACCGGGCGATTTTCTGCACGAAAGCCTGACGAAGAACGACGGCAAGCTGCGTCGTCTGCCGCTGGAAGGCCGGCCGCTCGCCCTGCGCTTCGGCGCTGAGGGTTCGCAAGCGGTGGTTGCCAACTATCTGCGCGATGCTCTGCAAATGGTCGATGTCCGTACCGGCCGCATCACGCAAACGATCGCGCTGGGCGGTCCCAAGCATCCTTCCTTGGCTCGGCAGGGCGAGGCACTGTTTTACGATGCCCGCCGCTCGCACAATCAATGGTTTAGCTGCAACACTTGCCACGTGGACGGCCATACCTGCGGCTTGAGCTTCGACACGCTTAACGATGATTCTTACGGCAATCCCAAACTGACGCCGAGTCTGCATGGTGTTTCCCGAACCGCGCCGTGGACGTGGCATGGCTGGCAAAAGGATCTCGCCGCCGCCGTCGAGAAATCGTACCTGGAAACGATGTTCGGCCCGGAACCGACCGCCGAGGAAGTCCGCGCCGTCGTCGCTTTCCTCGGCACGCTCGCTCATCCGCCTAACCCTCATCGTCTTGCTGACAATCAATTGTCACCGGCGGCGAAACGCGGACGGATGCTGTTCGAGGGTGCGGCCAAATGCGCTCGCTGTCACGCGGCTCCGGAGTATACTTCGGAGCATGTTTACGATGTGAAATTGGAAGACGATGGCAGCTCTTATCCTCGTTGGAATCCACCGTCGTTGCGCGGTGTCTGGCAGCGTGGACCTTATCTGCACGACGGCAGCGCCGCCACGCTCGACGAGTTGCTGCAAGATGCCCATGCGTCGGAGAAACTTGGCGGGCAAGCTCTGACTCCCAAGCAGCGTCAGGATCTAATCGCTTTCCTTCAATCGCTGTGATGCCATGAAACTGGTTATTCACCCTGCCGTCGAAGACGCTCGCTTGCAACGCATCGCTGCGGAAGCCGGAACCATGACGGTTGCCAACGCCGCCGATGAACGCGAAGCTCTGGCGCACATGGCGGAGGCCGACGCTTTTTTCGGCAAAATTACGCCTCCCGTCTTGGCCGTCGGCCAGACGGCTACGCTGGGTGCAGTCGCCGACCGCCAGTCTCGAACATTACCTTTTCCCGGAACTGATTGCCCATCCTTGCGTGCTGACCAACATGCGCGGCCTGTTCTCCGACGTAATCGCCGATCAAGTGTTCGGCTATATCCTCTGCTTCGCGCGCAATCTGCATCGCTACATCATTCAGCAGATGTTCGGCCACTGGGCGCCCGTCGGTGGCGAGGAGGCGCGCGTCGCCTTCACGAGCGGACCCGGAGTCGTCAACGCCATCGATCGCGCTCACATTCACCTGAGCGATGCTACGCTCGGTATCGTCGGCTTGGGCGGCATCGGTGCCGAGGTCGCTCGCCGCGCTCTGGCCTTCGATATGCGCGTCTGCGCCGTCGATCCGGTGCGGACGGAAGCGCCGGCGGGCGTCGAGGCGCTGTGGCCCGTCGAGCGGCTGCCGGACTTGCTGGCGGTCAGCGATTTCGTCGTCATTGCCGCGCCGCAGACGCCGCGGACGGCCAAAATGTTTCGCCGTGCCCAATTTCAGCAGATGAAACAGAGCGCTTATCTCATCAATATCGGACGCGGAGCCATTGTCGATTTGGAGGATTTGACGGCCGCTCTGCGGGCCGAAGAGATCGCCGGAGCGGCGCTGGATGTGTTCGAGATCGAGCCGCTGCCGAGCGAACATCCGTTATGGAGCATGGCCGGCAAAGTCATTATCACGCCGCACGTCGCCGGCTATTCGCCGCGCATCGCCGAGCGCCATCTCGGCGTGCTGCTGGAAAACATCCGCCGCTTCGTGCGCGGCCAACCTCTCCAGAACGTCGTCAACAAAGCGAACTGGTTCTGAAAGGCAGCGAATTACCACCACGTCCGCCGTCGATACATCCAGGGCCGATACCACCAGGGTCGCCGAGGCGTAATCAGCGCGATGAGGGCGACGAACAGAGCGGAGCCGATGATCGCCCAGACGATGGGGAAGGGTTGACCGCCGATAACGAGTTCAAACACTTCCGGCAGTTTCAAGGCCCGCGCGATCCAGGCGCCGAGTAGAGCGCCGATGAATCCCAGGGCGATAGACGCCAAACAGCCGCCGCGCGAGTAGCCGACAATTGCTTGCCCCAACGCGCCGCAAATTCCCGCCACCACCAAGAGAATCACGAAATCGAGAAGCGTCATGGTTGCACCTCTTCCGAGCCCCTTTCTCTCCATCTCATCCGAGTGCAATCGCTGTGCCAAAGTACGTACTGGCTGGCGAACCGGCAGCGTAAGCTGCCGGGTGGAGACGTTGCAAGCACCACCCGGCAGCTTACGCTGCCGGTTCGCCTCGGTTACACGGCTTTATTCGTCATCGGCGTTTGGGGTAGAATGCGGAGAATGTATCCAGTCCCTTCCGAGTCGAGGTAGGCCATGAACCACGCGGGACGATCCACCAGCAAGAACGGCAAATCGCCGCGAGCGGAACGACCCGATCCGTTTCGCTTCGGCTGGCGGTACCAAGAGAAAATGGGTTCGGATGGCTCCGAGTGTTGGGTGCGGGTGCCGCTGACCTTGGACGATGTGTTGCACCCCCAGGAACACGATCACATTTCCGAAAACAGTCAGCAAGAAAAAGACCGCCGCTATCTGGCCTCGGTGCTGGAATGGCGTCTGTCCGGCAATCCGCAGGCTCTGGTGCTATCGGATTGCCTCATCAATTGGGGCGTTCGTGGTCTGGGCAATCATTCGCCCGACGTCAGTGTCTTCGAGGGGGTGAAGAATCCCCACGGCCGCAACTGGGGGACGTTCGTGGTTGCCGACGAAGGAGCGCGGCCGGTGCTGGCCATCGAGATTGTCTCACCGGATGCGCACGACCGCCGCGCCCGCGATAATGATGTGGTTATCAAGGTGCGCGAGTATTATCGGGCGCGGGTGCCGTTGTATGTCCTCGTGGATCAAGAGCGCGTCAATGGTCCACGGCGGATCGTCGGCTATCGACGCGGAGCCCGCAAATATATGCCGCTGCCCCTGGACGAGCAAAGGCGGTTGCTGCTGGAGCCGATGCGTTTGTGGATGGGATTGCGGGTAAGCGCGTGGTTTGTTGGGACGCCGACACGGGCGCGGAAATCGACGATCTTACCCAAGCCATGCAAGCACGCCAGCAGGCGGAGGCTGCTCTAGCTGCCGCTCTGGATCGTATCCGCGAACTCGAAGCGCGTGTGCGCAATGGCGGTCAGAGACGGGGGCAGTGAACGGCTAAGAAACAATGAACGTGTACGGCGACGAACGATCCACCTGCCGCCGGCACAACTCGGGCAATTGTTCTTCACTTTTGAGATGGCGGATATCGCGTATGCCTTCGGCGATGAGCCGGCCATAGGCGCGTTCCAGCGGCGCATCATCGAGCAAAATCAGCACTACCGTAATGGCCAAGCCGCTGCGCCGCAGATTGCCCAGCGAAATCGCCGTTTCCACGGACACATCCGGCAACACGGCGAGAATGGTCGCGTCGC
The DNA here is from genome assembly GCA_963835245.1 of uncultured Planctomycetota bacterium. GTDB lineage: Bacteria > Planctomycetota > Planctomycetia > Gemmatales > Gemmataceae > JAJPHU01. The sequence continues at coordinate 353,771 of CAWIEZ010000003.1, read as the reverse complement.
GCGGCAGCCGGGAAATCGTCTCGCTCACCATCTCGGCAAAGGTTAGTCCGTCGGTCAACTCGACGCGGGCCAACGTCTCGCGGAGACGCTGCAATTGCTCGACGCCGCGGCGCGTCTCGACAAGCAGCGGTTGCAGTCGTTCATTGTCTTCGCGCAGGGCCGCTGTGCCGCGCGCGGCTTGGCGCGTGCGCGGATCGTGTTCCCAGCCTTCGGTCTTGATACGATCGACGGCATCGCGGCCGTTGGTCGCCAAGCCGATCTGCTGGCCCATCTCGTAGACGGCATTGGCCAAGGAAATCGCCGTGGTCACGGCCAACTCGGAGCGGAACGGTTCACCCTGTTGGTGATAGCCCTCTTGATGGAAGTCGAGCAGAACGGTGGCACCCGACAGAGTCGAGGGTTCGTGGATCTTGCTGTGCAAGGCGCCGGTGCGCGCGTGGCGCGCCAGTGGACACGATTGAGCGGATCGCCGGCCTCATAGGGACGGACGCCGGCGATGCGGGTCGGATCTTCGTACAGGCGATGCGTCAGCCGCACGTCGCCGATCGGTCGCCGCGAGGCGATGTCGTAACCCAACAGCGGTACGATGCGCGGATAAACGAGCAAAAACGTCGGCTCGGTCAGCACGCGGAAACGACGATGCAAGCCGAACAAATCGCCGCTCTCCAAGGTCAGCGGGCCAATCTGAAAATAGCCGCGCATCAGACATTCGATTTGATATTTCATCTCCAGCGTAGCGCCGCCGCGGAGCATGGCGATTTGCAGACGTTTGCCCTTGATCTTGAGACGCGGGAAACGCTGGCCGGGAGAGTATTGCGGCAGCAGATCCTCGGCGAGCAGCCACGGCACCGGCAATGCGCCGTTATTGGTGACGGTCAGATGCACGGCGACACGCTCGCCGATGTCGGCGCTGACTTGCTTGCAGGTGCGCGTGGCCGACAAACCGCCGATCCACGAACGCGCCAGCCAACGACTGAGAAGCAACAGGCCGAGCAGGACGTACATGGCATAGGCGAGCAGGCTCGACTCCAGAAGCAGAGCCGCCAACAGCAACAGCAGTGCGCCGAGGAACCACTTCATGGAAAGGCCCATTTTTCACCACGGAAAACACGGAACACACGGAAAGAAGACAAAAAACAATAATTGAAATACAAGCTAATTCATCGAAGAGCGACCTGCATTCTCGATTCTTATCATTTTGTCTTTTTTCCGTGTGTTCCGTGTTTTCCGTGGTGAAAATGCTTCATCTTTCGTTGGCGAAAGCGTCTTGTCGGTCGTCGTCGCGGTGAGCCGGCACCGGCACGCGCACTTCGCTGACGATCTCGTGCAGCAGCGCCGCCGGTGTCACCTTGCGCAGCCGGCTCTCCGGCCGCAAGATGAGACGATGCGCCATCACCGGCTGTACCATGCGTTTGACATCATCGGGCAGGACGAAATTGCGATTTTGGATCGCCGCCAACGCTTGCGCCGTGCGGAACAAGGCAATCGAAGCCCGCGGACTGCCGCCCAATTGAATGTCGTCGTGCGTGCGCGTGCCCTGGACGATTTCGAGAAGATAACGCCGAATTTTGTCATCGACGTGAACCTCGCGGATGGCCTCCTGACAGGCGAGAACCTCCGCCGCCGGAACGACGGTGTTCAACTCGTCGATGGGATGACCGTGCTGCATGCGCTGGAGCATCTTCCCCTCTTCGTCCAGCGAGGGATAGCCGAGGCTGAGGCGGACGAGAAAACGATCGAGCTGCGCTTCGGGCAGCGGAAACGTGCCTTCGTGATCGATGGGGTTTTGCGTGGCGAGGACCAAAAAGGGCGGTTTGAGCGTGTAAGTTTGGCCATCGACGCTGACGCGGCGCTCGGCCATCGCTTCCAGCAGCGCCGACTGCGTGCGCGGCGTGGTGCGGTTGATCTCGTCGGCCAACAGCGTTTGCGCGAAGATGGGACCGGGACGAAACTCGAACTCGGCGGTCTTCTGGTTGAAGATGGAAACGCCGGTAACATCGGTCGGCAAGAGATCCGGCGTGCATTGCAGACGTTTGAAGGTGCAGCCGACGCTCTTGGCCAAGGCGCGAGCCAGCATGGTTTTGGCCACGCCGGGCACGTCTTCGAGAAGGATGTGTCCCTCGCAGAAATAGGCCGTCAGCGCCAACGTGATTTGCTGGCGCTTGCCGAGGATGACCTTCTCCATGTTGGCGATGATCTTCTGCGCCGTGCCGGCCACATCCACACTGGGACGACGTGCTTCGGCTTGCCCGGACATGGTGCATTCTCCTGTTTAGCCGCGACCCGCAGGGGAGCGCGAGGCGTCCGCGCTCCCCTGCGGGTCGCGGCTAAACAGCCGTGCGATTCAGCGCGGCTTGGTGCGATGGCTGCGCGGCGGCCACGCCATCGACGCCGTGTTCCTGCGCGTAAGCGCAATCGCCGGACAAGGGGCAGGACGAGCATTGCGGTTGCTCTTCCCAACAATACTCGCCGGCGATAGCGCTGATGCCCTCCGTGAACAGGATGCCCTTGGCCTTGGGAATGAGGTGTTCCAGGCTGGCCCGCGCTTCGGCCTCGTCCTGCTCGTTCTCGATCAGACCCAGACGCGCGGCGCAGCGCAGCGTCGGCGCATCCACGGGGATGGCATGTCCGCTCAGCGAACGCTGCATCACCCACGAGACGATGTAATCGTTGGCCGCTTGGTAACGCGACAGTTTCTTCGCCGCCTGTTTGAGACCTTCTTTTTGCAGCTTGTCCAACTCGAAGGCGAAGTGGATCTCGAAGACTTCCTGCAAAAATGAGATGAGCCGCTCCCCGCGTAGTTCCGCATCGCTGGCGCCGTCGAAGGCTTCCTCCAGTTCGCGGACGGAACTGACACGGATCTCGTTCCAGTCGAAAAACTTCTCGCACAGGAAACGATAGGCCTCGTCGGCCTGTTCGCGTGTAGCATTCTCGCGGCACAGGCCGTAAATGAACTGCTGCAAGACCGGACGCGCTTCCTCATCCACGTCAACCGTCTTCTTGGCGGCGGCGAAAAGGTGGCTGAGCAAACGCTGTTTATTGATGGTGGTCGCCATGGGTACGTCAATCACTCCTTGAACGGGATGGCGAAAAGTAAGTACCAAGCACGAAGCACCAAGCACGAAACGAATCGCGGTTTGTTTGAGTGCTTTGACCTTTGGACTTCATGCTTCACAGGGTGTCGGCGTCGTCTTCCGCCATTCCTTCGGGGAAGGCGGACGCCGGCGTATCGTCGGCGTTCGGCTCGACCGACGGCGGCGCCGATTCGGCCAGAGCCTCGTTAATCAAGCGCGTCATTTCGATGCTGTTTTTCACGCCCTGATCGAGCACGAAAGTCAGCATCGGCGTGAAGCGCGTCTGCAAACGGCGGGCGAGCTTCGCTTGAATGAACCCCGCGGCATGACGCAGGCCGCGTAGGCTCAACTGTTGCTCCTTGTCCGTGCCCATGACCGAGACGTACACCTTGGCGTGCTGCAAATCGCCGGACACTTCGGCGCGCGTCACGGTCACTAACTTGATGCGCGGATCGCGCAGTTCGTACAGGATGGTTTCGCTGGCCACTTGGCGAACCGCTTCGGCGACACGGGCCAGGCGGTAGGTTTTCATGTTGCTATACTTCCATCTCGTGATCGAGCCATTCCGCCACCGGATGTCCGCGCAGGGCGGCGACGATCTGCTCGAACGTCGAGCGCACGTGCTTGGCCTCATTGCTAACCATCGCCAATCCCAGCACGGCAAGCTGGCGATGGTCCTGCGCCTCTACCTCGGCCACCGACACGTTAAAATCGTGGCGCAGACGGTCCTTGATGCTCCGCACCACCTGGCGCTTGTCTTTCAAACTGCGCGACTCCCGCACCAACAGCCGCACACGGAGGGAACCGACAATCATGGCCGCCCGTTTTGCTCGGCGAACCGGCAGCGTTAGCTGCCGGGTGAAGGCCCAACCCGGCAGCTAACGCTGCCGGTTCGCCGAAACTTTAACTCAACGTGCGCTGCACCTGCTCGACGCGGTACGCCTCGATTACGTCGTCCACCTTAATGTCATCGTAGCCATTAACCTTGATGCCGCACTCGAAGCCCTCGCGCACCTCGCGCACGTCCTCCTTGAAGCGCTTGAGCGATTCCAAACCGACGCTGCGATCGGCCGGCGGATAGACGACGACGCCGCTGCGAATGACGCGCACCTTGGCCGAACGCTCGATGGTGCCCTGCGTGACGTAACAGCCGGCGATGGTGCCGACGCGGCTGATCTTGAACGTCTCGCGGACGACGGCTCGGCCGAGATGGACAATCTCCTCGCGCGGCTTGAGCTTGCCTTCCAGGGCGGAGCGGATGTCGTCGGTCAGTTGGTAAATGATGTTGTATTGCCGCATCTGCACGCCGCGCTCCTCGGCGAGGGCGCGAGCGCGGTCGTCGGGCACCACGTTGAAGCCGACAATGATGGTGTCGCGCGGCGAGGTCAGGGCCAACTGTACGTCGCTTTCGCTGATGCCGCCGATGGCCGCGTGCAAGACGCGGACGCGGACTTCCTCGTGATGCAGCTTCTCCAGTTCCTTGCGGATGGCCTCGATGGAGCCGCGGAAGTCGGCCTTGAGGATGACCTTCAACTCGACGATCTTGACGTGGCTGATGTCCTCCAATCGCACCGCTTCGCGGCGTGTGACGTTGGCCTCGCGCAGTTTGTCGCTGCGCTTGTCGGCGATCTCATGGGCCATCGTCAATTCCGGCACAACCATGAACGGATCGTCGGCGTTGGGCGCTTCGTCCAAGCCGGTGATGCGCACCGGGACGCTTGGCCCGGCCTCGTCGATGTGCCGGCCGAGGTCGTCGTACATGGCGCGGACGCGGCCAAAGGCGGGACCGCACACAATCACGTCGCCCTTGCGCAGCGTGCCGTCGCGCACCAGCAGCGTGGAGAAAACGCCTTCCTCCTCGTTGACGTGCGCTTCCAGACAGGTGCCGAGAGCAGGCTTCTTGGGATTGGCCTTCAACTCTTTCAACTCGGCAACCACCGACAGTGTTTCCAACAGATCGTCGATGCCTTTGCCGGTGGCGGCGCTGGTCTGCACGAACGGCACGTCGCCGCCCATGTTGTCGGGAATCAAACCCATGCCGTACAGTTGCTGCTCGGTCTTGCGCAGATTGGCGTTGGGCAGATCGACTTTGTTGATGGCGACGACAATGGAAACGCCGGCCGCCTTGGCGTGGTTGATGGCTTCCTCGGTTTGCGGCATAACGCCGTCGTCGGCGGCCACCACGATGACGGCGATGTCCGTCACGTGGGCGCCGCGGCGCGCATCTTGGTGAACGCCTCATGGCCGGGCGTGTCGAGGAAGGTGATCGGCTTGCCGTCGTGTTCGACGCGCCAAGCGCGAATCACCTGCGTGATGCCGCCGGTCTCCGTCGCCGTCACGTTGCTGTGGCGAATACGATCGAGCAGCGACGTTTTGCCGTGATCGACGTGGCCCATGATGGTCACGATCGGGGCGCGCGGCAGCAGATCCTCTGGGTTGTCCGGCTTCTGGTTCTCGGCCATCATCTGCTCTTCGGCGTCGGCCTGCTTCTTAACGTCCAACTCGCAGCCGAAATCCAGAGCGATGGCCTCGGCAATCACCGGATCGAGAACGGCGTTGATGGTAACGAGAAGCCCCTGGCCCATCAGTTTGCCGATGAGATCGGTGGAGCGCACGCCGATGGCTTCCGAGAGAGAACGGACGGTAATGGGTAGCTGCACGGGAACCTTGCCCTTACGCGGCATGGTGGGTTTGATGGTCTTGGGTCGAAAACCGGGGCGCCGCTTGCGGTGCGTCTCGGTTTCGTCTTCGAGCAGAGCGACGCCGCCGCGCTTGGGATCGGGAACTTCGGCGCCCTTTTTGCGCGCCATTTGCCGTTCGTTGCGTATTTTGTGCCGTTCATCGCGTCCGGCCACGCCGGGAATGCCGCGACGATGAGGCTTCTTGACGCCGGGACGATCTTCGTCCTCTTCGATCTCGGGGATGTCCTCCGCGGGAGCGACGGCGGATTTGCCGGTCGGCTGTTGATGGCGGAGGATGTCCTCGATTCGGATGGGAGCATCGCCGCTGCGGCCGAGAAGTTCCGTCGGGATTTCGCCGATCTTTTTCGGTCCCGCCGGGGGCGGCGTCTTCTTGCCCTGAGCGCCGGGGAGCGCTGCTTCAACGGCGGCGGCGCGACGGGCATGATGGGTCGCGGTCCCGGTCGGCGATCCTGCGGCCGGCGATGCCCGCCGCCGGAGCGGCGGTCGCCCAAATCGCGGACGCGCGTTTCCGAGACGACAGAGGGCGGCCGAGGAGCCTCCGGCGGAGGCGGCGTCTCCGAACGCGGCGTCGTGGTCTCGGCGGTTCGCGGCGGAGCAACCGGAGGTAGTGCGGAACCTTGTTGCGGACGCGGATGAGCCGGTTGTTCCGGCGGTTTGCTGACCGCGGCGGGCGGAATCGCCTTTTCCGGCGACCGAGACGGCGCCAGGGGAGGAACAGCTTCGCCGCTCTCGATGGGCGGCGCGGAAGGTGCGGAGGAAGACGCAGGCGCGGGAGTTCCAGTGTGGGGAGTGGGGATCGGCGGCACGGTCGTCTCCGACGACGCCGGTTTGGACGGCGGACGCAGAGTCGGCGGCACCTTGGGCTTCACATCGAGTACGGGAACCTTGCGCTCCACCGACGGCAACCCCGAACCGGCCGGACGAGACGGCGCGGACGAGGAGCCGCTGGTGTGCTTCTGCACAAGTTGCACGACCTGATCGCGCACCTCCGGCTCGATGGTGCTGAGTTGGCTTTTGACATCAATACCGTTCTGGCGGCACAGAGCGACAAGATCCTTGCTCTCCATGCCCAACTCACGCGCCAGAGCGAAAATGCGAACTTTCTCGTTTTGCAAGCGGAACTCCCTGTGCGGACTAATCTGTCATATCCACTCCCCCTACGGCTGTACCGCTTTTGAATTTTCCTATAGGAAAATTCAACAGTGGTGGATGGAGCGTTACGTTATCATCCTTGCCTTGTCATCCGGGTTACGATCCTCACCCGACTCGAAATACCGGGTACTATTCCTCTATTCTAACCAAATGCCGCGTTCCTTCAATCGCGGTTTTTCGTTTCGCCGTGCGCTGCAGGCGGCTTGTACCCGGCAGCTAACGCAGCCGGTTCGCCAAGACCGGCGAATCGGCTGCGTTAGCTGCCGGGTGGAACTCCTCACTCCGCCGGCCCCGAATCCACCGAATCGGTGATCGGTTGTTCATTAACCGGCGGTTCCGCCGTCTCCGCAGCCGGTTCGGTGACCGCCTCGGCCATCGGTTCAACCGGCGGCTCTTCCGGCGCGGCCGCAGCTTCGCCGACCTCTTCGGGGGCTGGCCCCGTCTCCTCCACCGGACTGCCCGGCGGCGCTTCCGCCGCTGGGCCAAACAGGCTCTCGAAGGTCTGCTTGGTTTCCGTGGGCGCCGCAGGTGCGGCCGCGTCCAGCGGCGCAAACAGCTTGGCGGCTTTGGCCGCCGCCGACTGCGGACCCGGAGACGCCGGCACTTCCGGCTTGGCCAACCGCGCTTGTTCTTCTTGCTCTTCCGCCCGCTCTTCCGCGTAGGCGATAATCTCCTCCGCCGTCTCCTCCGGCACGCCGCCCAGTTCGCCCAACTCCGCCGGTTCCACGAACGTCAGATCCGTGTACGATAGGAAACCCTCTTCGATGAACGCCTCGGCCATCTCCGCCGTCATGTGGGGGATCTCCAAGAAGCTGCCTTCCGCCCTCTCGATACTGGTGTTCAACTCATCGTGCGTCATAATCTCGATGTCCCAGCCGACCAGTTTGCTGGCCAGACGGACATTTTGGCCGCGCCGCCCAATCGCCAACGACAATTGATCTTCCTTGACCAATACAATCGCCCGGCCCAAGCGCGGATAGAGCATCACGTCTTCGATCTGCGCCGGCTGCAACGCGTTGGGAATGAGTACCTGCAACGAATCGTTCCAGCGCACAATGTCGATGCGTTCGCCGCCCAATTCGTCGATGATGTTCTTGATACGGCTGCCGCGAACGCCGACGCAGGCGCCGACGCAATCGACTTTCATGTCGATCGACGACACGGCGACCTTGGTGCGATGTCCGGCCTCGCGGGCCACCGCCTTGATGGAGATGGTCTGATCCTCGATCTCCGGGATCTCCGTCTCGAACAGACGCCGCACGAAATCGGGATGGTTGCGCGACAAGATGATTTTGACGCGATGACCGACCTTGCGCACGTCGAGAATGACGGCCTTGACTCGTTCGCCGACGTGGTGCGATTCGCCGGGTATCTGTTCGCCGCGCGGCAGCAGCGCTTCGACTTTGCCGATCGTCACCGTGGCCGCACCGCCCTCGAAGCGCTGTACGGCGCCATGCACCAAGTCGCCCTTCTGAGCGGAATACTGGTTGAAGACGTTTTGACTCTCTTCCTCGCGGAGAAGTTGGATAATGGCCTGTTTGGCGGACTGGGCGGCGATGCGGCCGAGCTGATCGGGAGCCAGGGATTGCTCGCCCTTTTGGGCGTGGATCTCGCCGGTGGCGCGATCGATGGAGACGGCGACACCTTCTTCATCTTCGTAGCATTTGTGGATGGCCAAGCGGACGGCCTTTTCGATGGCGCCGAAAATGGTGTCGCGCGAGATGTTTTTTTCGCGGTGCAGCAGTTCCACACCATTGAGCAGTTCTTTGCCGTTCATGTCGTTCCTCTACAGTTACGTTTCGCGCGCTACCAACAAAAAAAGTGGGACGTGTCCCACTCGCCCGGAGCGCCTTGTCGTTTAGCCGCGACCCGAAGGGGAGCGCTGTCGCGCTCCCCTTCGGGTCGCGGCTAAACGACAAGGCGCTCCCCTCGGCCGTGGCACAAGGCCCGGCCCGTCGCGGGATCGAACAGGTGCGCCCGTGTCAGGTCGAAGGCGACGAAAACCGTCTGCCCTTCTCGCACAGCAGGGGCGACGGCCAATTGCGCCGTCACCGTCCACCTCGCCGCCGTCAACGTGGCCAACTGGACGGCTCCGAGACATTCCAGCAAACGCACCGTCATGCCCAGTCGGCCCTCGCCCGGCTCTTCCGCCAGACGCACGTCTTCGGGGCGAATGCCCAGCGTCAGCGGCTGTCCCCTGTAGGGCCGCCAATCGGAGCGGCTGGACGTAACCAAGCGCATGTCCCCGCTGGCGAAACTCAGCCGATCCTCGACCGCGATCAGTTCGCCGTCCAGCAGATTCATGGGCGGCCAACCCAAGAAAGCGGCGACAAAGCGATCGCACGGTCGATCGTACAACGCTTGCGGACGATCGGCCTGGCGAACCACGCCGCGATCCAACACGACGACGCGCTGGCCGAGCGTCCGCGCCTCGTCCTGATCGTGGGTGACATAGATCATTGTCGCCCGAAGTCGGCGATGGAGCAAGTGCAACTGGCGGCGCATTTGCAGGCGCAGGCCGGCGTCGAGGTTGCTGAGCGGCTCATCGAGCAGAAACACGGCCGGCCGCCGCGCCAGCGCTCGGCCCAGCGCCACACGCTGCTGTTGTCCTCCCGACAGCGTGGCGGGCCGGCGATCCAGCAAGGGTTCCAATTCCAATAAGGAGGCCGTTTCCGCCACGCGCCGCTTTCTTTCCGCGGCATCCGTCCCGCGCAACCCCAAACCGAACGCTAAGTTTTCACGAACACTCAGATGAGGATATAAGGCGGGACGCTGAAAGACCATCGCCACATCGCGGCGATGCGGCGGCGCATCGTTGACGAGTCGGCCGCCAATGCGGATACTGCCGCACGTCGGCGTCTCCAAACCGGCGATCAAACGCAGAAGGGTGGTTTTGCCGCTGCCGGACGGCCCGACCAGGGCGAGCAACTCGCCGTCCTCGATCCGCAAACCGACTTCGCGCACCGCCTCGATGCCGCCGGGATATGTCTTGCCGAGCCGTTCGAGCGCTACCTCGGCCATGGCGCCCATCTCCTCGTTGGCCTTTTTGCTTGCCAGCCCGCAGCGCCAGCAAGGGAAGACAGGCGGCGCGGACGACGGACTACGGCTTTTGTAGGCGCCGGCGCTGAATGCGGACGGCTTCATCGAGATGGAACTCGGCTTGCGCCTGCTGCCCCTGTTTACGGTAATACATCGAGAGGTGTTGGTGGGCTTGATCGTTGTCCGTCGTGACGCCCAAGGCTCGTTCCCATAGAGTGCCCGAATCTAACCAGGAGCCGACCTGATCGCCGGTTAATAGCGCGAGCCAGCCAAGGACAATCGTAGCGGCCAGTCGCGGAACCAGCGCGGGCACGCGAAAGCGCTCCCGCAGTTCCGCCAACCCCCAGACGAGGGCGACGAACAGCCCGATGTGCGGCCAATAGCTGAAGCGGTCGGCCCAGGCTTGTTTGCCTCCCTGCGCGAAACCGATGACCGGCACCAGAGTGCCCACGAACCACAACCAACCGACCATCAGCCAAGGCCGACGCCGCGCCTGGTGCCAGCAGAGCAGGGTGAGACAGAGCAGCATCGCCGCCCCCGCCGCGGCCGGCGCCAGCGACCAATTTTCATAAGGGTGCGGATATAAAACCGCCAACCTCACCGGGATAAATGTGCGGCAAAGATACCAGCCATACGCCGTCAAGGCGTTGGCCAGGCGAGCGGAAAGGGAGATGGTGTTCAAATCGACGATCGAGCCGTGCGACTGGCGGGCTTCCAGGGTCGCGGTGGCGAGGATCGTCGCTAACAGGAATAACGGCATTTTTTCGAGAATCAATCGGCTCAGAGGCATTGGCTTGGCCGCTTCTGAAACGGCGGAGGTGCCGCGCATCCGCCGTAACGGCCAATAATCGAGCAACAGCAGCACGAAAGGCAGAGTCAGGAGCATGGGCTTGGATAGCAGGCTCAGCAAATAGGCCGCCGCCACGGCCAAGTAGCGTAGCCAGCCCGGTTTCTTCAGATAATGAACGTAAGCCCACAGCGTCAGCAGGCCGAAAAAGCCGCTCAACACATCTTTACGTTCGGCGGCCCAGGCCACCGACTCGACGTGCATCGGATGGACGGCGAAGAGAGCGGCGACGAGAAAACTAGGCCAACGACCGCCGCCGACCCGCTGCCAAAAGCCGAACAGCAGGGCGACGCTGGCGGCGTGCCAGAACAAGTTTTGTCCGTGGACCGCCGCCGGCGGGACGATCCTTTCTCCCTCCGGCGTGGACACGGCGAAGCATTGCGCGTCCAGTTGGAACGACCACCACGTCACCGGCACTCGATACGGCGAGCGGTCGGCTTCCCAAGCCCAGCAAAAGCCCGCCCAGGTGAACCCGTTCGTCACGTGAGGGTTGCTGGGAATGTACCCTTCATCGTCGAAGTCCACGAAGTTGTTGTTCCAGATGGGGAGATAGGCGGCGACCGTCAGCGCTATCAGAGCGGCGTACAGATAGAGGGTGTGGAGGGACCGCATAGTGCGAACTCACAACTTTGGGAGGATTCGCCGCGACCCGGCGAACCGGCTGCGTTAGCTGCCGGGTAGAGCCATAACCCGGCAGCTAACGCAGCCGGTTCGCCGGCTGGCGGCTAAACCGGAACAGGGGCGAACGGAGCGCAGACGGCGGGCACCGGCCGGCGAACCGGCTGCGTTAGCTGCCGGGTAGAGCCATAACCCGGCAGCTAACGCAGCCGGTTCGCCGGCTGGCGGCTAAACCGGAACAGGGGCGAACAGAGCGCAGACGGCGGGCGCCGGCCGGCGAACCGGCTGCGTTAGCTGCCGGGTAGAGCCATAACCCGGCAGCTAACGCAGCCGGTTCGCCGGCTGGCGGCTAAACCGGAACAGGGGCGAACGGAGCGCGGACGGCGGGCGCCGGCCGGACGCCTGCGGAGAGACGGCAAACCACTTCGCGCACAACCGAATGCCACGGCAAACGCAGGGCGAAGCGGCCCAGATCGTAAGACAGTTTCGCAAAGAACGACAGCGACAACGGCCGATCGCCGTCGCTGAGCAGCGGGTAGCCGAGCGCGGACAGAGCATGTTTGCCCAGACGTTCCATCACCTCGATCTGCTCGAAACTCAATTCCTGACGAAAGCTGCCCATTCTCTCGGTGGAGATGGTCCGCAGCGCCCGTTCTTTCCAGGCATATTCGCGCGGCGGGATGCCTTCGCGGTTGCCCTGGCCTTCGGCCACGGCGGATTCATAAGGAAGATCGAGAAAACGCAGCATGCCCGCCAATTCGCGGCGCGGATCGGCGACGATGTCCTCATAACGGCTGAAATACAAGTTGGCGCCATCGCTCTCTTGGGCCCGTTGGATGACCCAGTGATAATAAAGCCAGACCACGAAATTCGCATACAGGCTCGAAGTCATCCACGGCATGCGCGTGAGACTGGAGGCCACGTCGCGGCCGTCGCGATAAAGGACGACGATCTTGGCGTCGGGGAACATCTGGCGGATGGCGGGCAAATGGCCGGTGTGTTCCGGCGTTTTTTCGCCGAAATAAGTGATGTCTTTCTTGGGCGAACGCTCGATGTATTGTTGAGCCATCAATTCGTAGAAGGCTCGCCCTTCCGCCTCCGTGGCGATGCGGGCCGGCGGCGTCGGCAATTGGATGTCGAGATCGGCGTTGAGGCGCGCGATATGGCGGACTTGGTATTTCCTCGGCTGGCCGAAGAAGGAGAAGAAATACTTGGTTTCCGGCGGGATGGCGATTTGCGAATGCCGGTTTAGTGCCTGCTGCACCATCGTTGTCCCGGATCGTGGACAACCGACAATAAAGAACTTTTTCACGGTAAACCTTCCATTCACGTCGTTTGGACAGTTCCGCTCTCCTGATGTGGATTCTAAAGGAACGGTAATGAATACGACGTGAGTGAATGGTTAATTGTTTATGAGATAAGGAGCGGGTGTTCGGCGGTTGAGGGCTGCGGCGTAGCGCGGGAAGGCGGGGCGGTCGGAGGGGGTTGCTCCCGTCGGCGCGGCCCGCGCCGCCCTGGATTGATTTGTTCGTCTCTTGGCACTACAATCTGCATAGGGTCATGGGTTGCCCACTTCCCCAGCTACACTTTTCCGCCACCCTTGCCCCCAGGAACGTCTGTACGCCGTTAGGCGTTGAGCGAACCATTGACCCGTAGGACCGCTTCACGGATCGCGCTCGTGCGGAAACGCCGCGAGGCGTTAAGCAGCTTCGGAGAACATCGGATGTATGAACGCTTTACTGACCGCGCTCGCAAGGTGATGCAGCTGGCCAACCAGGAGGCGCAGCGCTTCAACCACGAGTACATCGGCACCGAACACATCCTCCTGGGGCTTGTCAAGGAAGGATCGGGCGTTGCCGCCAACGTCCTGAAAAACCTCGACATCGATCTCCGTAAGATTCGCCTGGAGGTCGAGAAAATCGTTCAGTCCGGCCCGGACATGGTAACGATGGGCAAATTGCCGCAAACGCCGCGGGCCAAAAAAGTCATCGAATACTCCATTGAAGAGGCCAGGAACCTCAATCACAACTACGTCGGCACCGAACACCTGTTGCTGGGTCTGCTCCGCGAACAGGAGGGCGTGGCCGCTCAGGTTCTCATGAATCTGGGGCTAAAGTTGGAAGACGTCCGTGAGGAAGTCCTGAATTTACTGGGGCACAATATGGCGACGGAAGAAAGCAGCGGCGGAAGCACGGGAGAACGACAGTCGAACAAGGGCAAATCGAAGACGCCGGCCCTCGATAGCTTTGGCCGCGATTTGACCGAGTTGGCCCGTCAGGGCAAGCTCGATCCGGTCATTGGCCGGCAAAACGAGATCGAGCGCGTCATTCAGGTACTCAGCCGCCGCACCAAGAACAATCCGGTGCTGCTGGGCGAGGCCGGCGTCGGCAAGACGGCCATCGTCGAAGGACTGGCGCAGCTGGTCGTCGATGCCAACGTGCCGGAACTGCTGCGCGATCGCCGTATCGTCGTGCTCGATTTGGCCATGATGGTCGCCGGCACCAAGTATCGCGGCCAATTCGAGGAACGCATCAAGGCCGTCATGAACGAAGTGCGGCGAGCCAAGAACACCATTCTGTTCATCGACGAACTGCACACGCTGGTCGGCGCCGGCGGCGCCGAAGGGCGCCATCGACGCCTCCAACGTACTCAAGCCGGCCCTGGCGCGCGGCGAGATTCAGTGCATCGGCGCCACCACGCTCGACGAATATCGCAAGTACATCGAGAAGGACGGCGCGCTGGAACGCCGCTTCCAACAGATCATCGTCAATCCGCCGTCCACGGCGGAGACGATCGAAATTCTCCGCGGTCTGCGCGATCGCTATGAAGCCCATCATCGCGTGCAGATCAAGGACGAAGCGCTGGAAGGTGCCGTTGAGCTATCGGATCGCTACATCAGCGGCCGCTGTCTGCCGGACAAGGCCATCGATGTGATCGATGAGGCCGGAGCGCGCGTGCGGCTCAAGGCCATGACGCGGCCGCCGGATTTGAAGGAAATCGACGCCCAGATTGAGCAGCTCAATCAGGAGAAGGAAGCCGCCGTCGCCGAGCAGGACTTCGAGAAGGCCGCTCATCTGCGCGATCAGGCCGACAAGCTCAAAAAGAAGAAAGAAACCGTCACCCGCGAATGGCGCGAGAAGTCCAAGGAGATCGATGGCGTCGTCGATGAAGAGGTAATCGCCGAGGTTGTCAGCAAGATGACTGGCGTGCCGCTCAAGCGCCTGGAAGACAATGAGACGCAGCGATTGTTGGCGATGGAGGACGAACTGCACAAGCAGGTCGTCAGCCAGCACGAAGCCATCTGCGCCATCGCCAAGGCGGTGCGCAAGAGCCGAGCCGGCTTGAAAGATCCCGAAACGGCCCATCGGCAGCTTCATCTTCGCCGGACCCACCGGCGTCGGTAAGACGCTGTTGGCCAAGCGCCTGGCTCACTTCATGTTCGGCGACGAGAACGCTCTGGTGCAGATCGACATGTCCGAATACTCGGAGAAGCACAACGTCAGCCGTCTGATCGGCGCGCCGCCGGGCTACATCGGCTACGAAGAGGGCGGCCAGCTGACCGAGAAGATTCGTCGCCGGCCCTACAGCGTGGTGCTGCTCGACGAGATCGAGAAGGCCCATCCCGAAGTGTGGAACATGCTCTTGCAGATCATGGAAGAAGGCCGCTTGACCGACAACGTCGGCCGTACCATCGATTTCAAGAACACCATCCTCATTATGACGA
The DNA here is from genome assembly GCA_963835245.1 of uncultured Planctomycetota bacterium. Classification (GTDB taxonomy): domain Bacteria; phylum Planctomycetota; class Planctomycetia; order Gemmatales; family Gemmataceae; genus JAJPHU01. The sequence continues at coordinate 338,615 of CAWIEZ010000003.1, read as the reverse complement.
CGAACATCGGCGCCGAGCAGATCGCCGGCCGTCAGGAGTTCGGCATCCACTCGTCGGCGAAGCGCAATGAGGAGGCCACCTACGAAGGCATGAAGCAGAAGCTCAAGGCCGAGATGGAACGCAATTTCCGGCCGGAGTTCCTCAACCGCGTGGACGACATCATCGTCTTCCGCAGTCTGAACAAGGACGACCTCAAGCGCATCATCGACATCGAGTTGAGCAAGGTGTGCAAGCGTTTGGCCGACAAGAACTTGACGCTGGTGCTGACCGAAGAGGCCAAGGATTTCTTGATCGAGAAGGGCACCAGTTTGGAATACGGTGCGCGTCCTCTGCGTCGGGCCATCGAGCATTATCTCGAAGACCCGTTGTCCGAGGATCTGCTGCGCGGCGGCTTCACCGGCAAGGACACCATCACCATGCGCGTCCGCGACGACAACGGCGAGAAGAAGCTGTACTTCGACTCCACGACGACGACCGCCGCGCCCGAACTGGTCGGCGCCGGCAGCGAAGATAAAGGTTAAGACCAAGCAACAAAACCGCCAGCCCGCCGCGCCAGCAAGGACAACCCTTGCTGGCGCGGCGGGCTGGCCACTTTGTCCCGCCGCGATCAAACCGACCAATCTTCCCAGATCAAGCCGGGGATGCGAGCAAAGTCTCGGACATTCCGCGTCACCACTATCCCCCCGTTCTCCAGGGCGATGGCGGCAATTTTGAGGTCATTACTGCCCACACTTAAATGTTGCCGCAGGAAGTGAGTATGGCGGGCCATTGCCGGCAAGGAGAACGGCAAGACCGTCCATCCGCTCAAACCTTCGAGGGCGAGAGCCATACGCCGGTAAATTTCGGCGCGGCGAATATCATCGCGCGCTTTGCGTAAGGCCGTCTGCCAACCGCTCAATTGTTCCTCGACCGTAATGACGGTAATAGCTAGTTGATCTTGCAAGTGCCGCATCAGGTTTTGCAGCACGCGAGGGTGTCCGGCCTGATAGAGGGAGAGATGATCGGTGTCGAATAGGTACAGGCTCATGAGGGAATGTTTTCGTCCTCTGAGCCGCCGAGAATGCGCCGGCGGTCTGCCGCATCGCAGTCGCGGCGATACTGCTCGACCGCTTCTCGCCATTCACGGGTCAGCTCGTCGTCGGGGAGCCAATCGGCGCGGGCGAGGCCGGGAAACTTCATCGGTAAAGCCAAGGGCACAAGCCGAGCGCCGCCTTGCAAGCGCTGCTGGACTGCCTGCGATAATTGGCGCAGTGCTTCCTCGGCCGAATCAGCCTCGACCGACAGGTTAAACGGTTCACCCAGACGGGCCGCATAGCCCGGCCGATCATCCAGCGCTTCAATGAGAACCGGCACCTGTAGGGTTGCATTATCGCTCATCGCGAAACTACCTCCACGGTTATTGTACCTATCCCAGCCGGGATGGGATATCGAAAGCGGTCCACTTTCTCATTTATTCTCCCCGCGCCTTCAGTAATTTGGCAATCGCCTCCGTCAGCCGTTTCTCGCTCGGCGCCGCCAGCGCCACTGTCGGTTCATATCCGCCCTCCAAATACGCCTTATCCGTCGGAATGTATCCCGGTCCGCCATCGCCGTAACCGGCGACACACACAAACGCATCCTTACGCATCTGTTGGGCTTTCAGCTGATATTCGATGAACGGCTCGCCCGGCAGATGTACCACCAACGCCTTGCCGAGATCGAGGCAGGTCAATTCGATGGGCCGCTCCAGACGCTTGAGCCAGGCAAGTTGGAAGGCGGCGTTGCCGCGCCGGGCGTTGCCGGCCTTGGCGTCCTCCAGCGCCTTGAGGCTCTCTTCCTCGCCGAACGATTTTTCGCGGCGCGGCGACAAACGGATCGGCTCGACGCGCCATTCCCAGGTGGTCAGCGGATGGCGTTTCGTCGCCTTCCAAGCGGCTTTCAGGGCCATGTACATGCGATCGCGCAGCACCGGACGATTTGCCTTGGAGCCGTCGTTGTACTTGCCGGCCGTGACGTTGCCGGCGCAGCCGTTGAAGTACATCTGAAAGATTTTCGGCTCTTCATCCTGGCGTTTCTGCCGGGCTAAGCCGCAGAAATCGGCGCTGACGCGGCCATCGCCGTAATAGCTCATCGGATGTACAGCGTAATAGCTCAGGGCGGCCAATGGCTGTTCGTCCTTCCAAAAGCTCAAGGTCTTCAGCCACGGATCGATCAGTCCTTCCGGAGCATCGCGGATCTGCGGATCTTTGGTGGCGCTGTAACGGGTGTTACGCACTTTGCCATTATCTCCTAGGAGGCGGCGGTTGGAGGCGACTTGCTCCACCTTCGCTTGACCGATACCGATGTGCGTGAACGCACTGGTCTTCTTGAGCGCTTCGCTCACGGCGTCGGCGGATTGACGGACGACGCGATCGAACCACTTGAGGTCCAGCGACGGCGGCGCGCCCGGCACTTTCTCCAGGAGATGCTGGGCCTCCACGTCGGCGAAGGGAGCGTTGTGCGGATGGACGCAATGGACGGCGACGCGCTCCGGCGTGGTGTGCGCCGCTTTGGCCAACGCCTGACGCCAAGCGCGATTGGCGTCGTTGCGGATGCCGCACCAGTCCACGACGCACAGGACCGCCGGCGCGCCGGCGCCGAGCAGAACAATACCGAGGGCGCGCAGCGGATCTTCGACGCCGCGCACCGGCTCGATCCAGCCGCCGCACAGCGGATGACCTAGAGGCGGCGTGGCGTCGGAGTGAAAAACCGCCAGGTGCAAAGATGGCATGGATGTTGCTCCAAAAAGAGGACGCGGAGGAGGGTTTTGTGTAGTTGAACGCCGGGGAGAGGAGAAGTCAACAAATAATGCAATTCGCGCGTCACAAACGGGAACGGCGAGCGTACTACTATTGAGTGGATTGGCAGTCGGCGGTGCCGACAAGTGCCAGAAAGGCGGTTGGGATTGGCGTTGCCAAGGTGAGGCGAGGTCGCTATAGGGTGCCCCTTCTTGTGGGATGAGAAACGGAGGAGAAAGGCCGCGGGGGAGCCGTGCAAGCGCGGCGGCGGCAAGAGGGGGACTGTTGCTATGGTGGCCAATCCGTTGCTCCACCACATCCTCAGCGACGAACGCCTGACGGGCGGTTTGGGGGATGCGGAGGCGCGAGTTCTGGTCGAATGGCTGGTCGAGCAGGCCGAGGAATTGATGGAGCTGGCGAGCGCGGAAGAGGCGAAAACGGCGGTGGACTGGCTGTGTCGCCGCGGTCGCGCGGTGGCTCGTTTCGTGCGCTTGTGGTGTCTGGAACGCGCCCGCGGCGCTGCCGGACAATTGGCCGCCGCCGAACGCTTCGCCTGGCCGCTGCCGCCACGCCGGCGTCGATGCGTGCGAGCTGATGCGAGACCATCCTCTCCTGGGAGAGCGATCAGTTTTGGCAGCGACGCCGAACGCCCGCCGCCGCGTAAGAGCTTCGCCGCCCTCCCTTCGGGTCGCGGCGAAACAAAAGTCGAAAAAAACGTCAAAATACACAGAATAGTCCCTTGCCAGACGACGGCGAAACGAATATGGTGAAGTGATTTCACAGTATGGAACCTTGTGCCGGGCACCCTGAACCCACACCCCTTTGCCGAAAGTGAGGTAGAGCCGTGAATGCCGCTCCAACACTCCGGTCAACGCGCCCAATCTGGAGCAGGAACGCCGACGAATCGCCGCGCGGCTCGAAGAGATCGCCAAACTCAGCGAAAGCAATGTCCCCATCGGTGCCTTCTACGGCGAGATGCTGAAGCGTTTGTTGGAATCGTTGGCCGCGCCGGCTGGGGCCGTCTGGGGACGCACCGCCCAAGGCCATTTGCAATTGCAATACCAAATCAATCTCAAAGAAATCGGTCTCGATCAGAACGAGGACGCGCGCACCAGCCACGAGGAGTTGTTACGGCAAGCGGTGATGCAGCCGCAAGCCGTTCCACGTGCCGCCGCGCAGCGGCGTCGGCGTCCGCGAAGACGGCAAACCGCCCGCCGCCAACCTCACCGATCATTTTCTGCTCATCGCCCCCATCGTCGTCAATCAGCAGGTCGCCGGACTCATCGAAGTTTGGCAGCACGCCAATCGTCCGCCGCAGGCCGTGACCGGCTATCTGCAATACATGACCTACATGGCCGAGTTGTCCTCGCGCTATCAGCGCAATCAGATCATGGGACAGCTGAGCGGCCAACAGCAAGTGTGGACGCAGCTGGAAGCGTTCGCGCGGCAAGTTCATGGCAGTTTGCATCCCACCGAAGTCGCCTATCAGGCGGCCAACGAGGGACGACGCTTGGTCGAGTGCGATCGTCTCACCGTGGCCATTCGTCAATACGGCTCCAAGGCCCGCATCGAGGCCGTCAGCGGCGCCGATGTCGTCGAACGGCGTTCCAATCTGGTTCGCCTCATGCGCGCCCTGTGCGAAGCGGTCATCACCTGGGGCGAGAAGCTCGTTTTCAACGGCGTCCGCGATGACAGTCTGCCGCCCAAAGTGTTGTCGGCGCTGGACGCTTACTTGGGCGAGAGCAACAGCAAACTGTTGGTCGTGCAGCCGCTGCGCGACGAGCGCGAATCGGGCCGGCGTCCGCCGCGCTCGGCGCTGCTCATGGAGTGCTTCGAGCCGCCCGCCGAGCCGCAGCAGTTGATCGCGCGGCTGGATGTGGTGGCTCGCCATGCCACGCCGGCGCTGTACAACGCCGTCGAGCATCGCCGCATCCCCGGACGTTTCGTCTGGCAGCCGTTGGCCAAGCTGCAAGACGGCGTGGGCGGCAAATCCAAGGCCATCACCGCCGCCGTCATCGGCTTGCTGAGCTTCCTCGGCGCTCTGCTCTATCTGGTGCCCTACGAACTCAAGATGGATTCCACCGGCAAATTGGTGCCGTGGGCGCGGCGCATCGTCTACGCCCCGACCGCCGGGCAGATTGACGAATTCAAAGTCGATCCCGAAAGCACCGTCAGCGAAGGCAGCTACTTGGCCGTTCTGCACTCCCACGACCTCTCCAAGAAATTGATCCGACTTGAACGCCGACATCGAGGGGACCAACGAAGAGGCGCGGATAGCACGTTTCCTCGGCGCACTGATGGGAGGCGCGACCAAAGATCAATCCAATGGGTTGGACAGCGAGCCGAACAAGAGCGACATGGTGCGGCGAAAACAACTCGAACGCGATATGTTCATCCTGCGCAACAACGCCAACCCCGACAAGCCGGGCGAGTTCTACCTGCGCGCTCCGGCCTTCACGCCGGAAGAAAAGCAGCGCATCAATCAATTGGAATGGACGGTACTCAACGGCAACTTCAAGGATGAATGGCTCGACAAGCTGGCCAAGCCTTCCGATCCGATCTTGAAGCTGGGCGCCAAGAAAGGCCCCTGGGAGATCGAGGCGCGCATTCCGCAAAAACACATCAGCCAGGTACTCAAGGCTTATGAAGCCAATGGCGGCCAACCGCTCGATGTCGATTACCTGCTCCGCAGCGATCCGACGCGAACGTATCGCGGCAAACTGTACCGCGACCGCATCGCCAGCGAAGCCGTGCCCAACCGCGATGAAAAAGACGAATCCGAGCCGGAAGTCATCGCCTACATCAGCATCGATGACGAGAGCATCGATCCGGCCTATCGTTTGTCGCGCGAAGCGTTGACCAGCGGCACCGAAGTTCATGCCAAGATTCGCTGCGGCAAGCACAAACTGGGCTATTCCCTGTTCTACGGCGTTTGGGAATTCATTTACGAAAAGGTCGTGTTCTTCTTCTAAGATCAGTTTAGCCGCGAGCCGTAGGCGAGCGCGGCTCGCGCTCGCCTACGGCTCGCGGCTAAACGAAATTGCTCCCGGTCCTGGAGGGCTGACATCCATGTTCCGCATGATATTCGCTTCCGTTTTATTGTCCGCCTGCGCCATTGCCGGCGTGTGGCTGTTGGTTCCGCACCTCAATTCCGCGCCGCCGTCTCCGGTGGGACCGCCTCCAGCCCCGGCCGAGGAGAAGAAGAATGCGGATGCCGCCCCGCGCAACAGCCTCCGCAGCGTTCCACCATGGTGGCGATGGCGACGCGCGGACAGCCCGAAGTCATGGTCTATCGCAACGACAATCGGCAAGGCATAACCGAACCCATCATCATCCCGGACGGAACGCTCGTCATCGTCGAGAAAACAGAAGTGTCCAGCGAGAAAGAGGGCACGTTGCTGTTCATCGGCACGGAGGTGCGCGACGGGGAGATGGTGCCGCCGCACAAGCAACTCCCCATGGCTGAATTGGGCTTCTTGGCCATTCCCGTGGGGGATAGTCCAATCGAGGGGGAAAACTGCTTCCAGTTTCCCAACGAAAAGACCTGGTATCGACGAACGAAGGTCACGGACGATCTGAAGCCGTTCCAAGTCCGTCTCGCGTCGATTAAAAGGCCGGTGCGAAAACTTCAAGTCGGTGATCGGGTCACGCGCGGCCAACTGCTGGCCTTGGTCAATCCCGCCAAGGCATTCGATCAGGTGGCGGAGAAGGTGGCCAAGTTGAACGCCGTCGATGTCGCGCGCTCGGCCTCGGCAGAACAGGAGCGCGTGTATCGTATCCGTTTGGAAGATTATCGAGCGACCAATCGTCAGACGCCCGGCAGCTTCGGCAAGGACGCGCTGGCGGATATTCAATTACAGATGGTGAAATTCGGCTCGGAGAAAAGGGTCAAGGAGGCGGAGATCATCGAAGCGCAGAGCGCCCTCCGCGCCGCGCTGACGGATCTGAAATTGCACGAAATTCACGCCGCCATCGATGGCGTGATTAAGGTTATTTACAAGAATCACCAGGGCGATGCGGTCAAGCCCAGCGACAAGGTGTTGGAGATTCAGAATCCCGCTCGTCTGCGCGTGGATGGCCGATTGGAATTGCAAGAAGCGCTCAAGCTCAAGGAAGGCATGACGGCGATTGTGGAAGCGAGCCGGCCGGAGTCGCCGCGCTTGGTCATCAGCGGCCATCTCAATACGGTCAACTGCGTGGCCGTCAGCAAAGGCAAACGGCCGGTCATCGTTTCCGGCAGCAAGGACGAAACGCTGCGCGGCTGGGATTCCGTCACCGGCGATAAATTGTGGGAGGTATACGATCTGCGTTCGGCCGTTACCTCGGTGGCTTGCACGCCGCCGACCGGCCGGCGCAATCTGGCGTGTTTCGGCTGCGCCGATGGCACCATTCGCTTGCTCGATCTGGACAACGCCGAGAAAAAGCCGCGCGAGATGAGCGAACGCCATCGCGGCCCCGTTCACACCGTCGCTTTCAGCCCCGATGGCGAAGTGATCGCCACCGGCGGCGAAGACCACCTTATCCGCTTGTGGAAGACGGAGACGGGCGCGCTCTGCTGCACATGTTGCCGAACCATTTCGGGCCGGTCACGTCCGTTCAATTCGCGTCGGCGAAGCGGCTTGGTGTCGGCCGGCAAGGACAAGCGCCTCGTCGTTTGGGACGTGGAAGCGGGCAAGCCGCCGCATCTCATCGGGCCGAACTTCGATGGCCGCGGCGGCTTCGTGCAGAGCCTCGGCGTCAGTCCCGACGGCACAAGGGTACTCTTCGACCAGGGCAAGGTGCTGCGCCTGTTGACGCTGGAAGACAAGCAAATGGTCGGCACCTTGCAAAATCCCACCGATCCCATGGATTTCTCGACTATGGCCGTGTTCTCGCCGGACGGCAAGACCATCCTGACCAACGGCTCGGCACCCGGCAAGCTGCGCCTGTGGCGGACGCCGGTGACGCATTCGCGCGGCTCGGAACTGCGCCAGTTCATCTGGGAAAAAACGGCCACATGCGGGACGTTCGCGCCGGAGGACGGTTCGTTCGCCGTCACCGGCACGCAGGATTATAAGGTGCTGGTGTGGTCGATGCCGAGCAAGGAAGAGATCGATAGCCGGCTGGAAGCGCGGTTGACGCTGGTGGAGAAATACCTCGATACGCAATCGCGCAACGTCAAGGTGTGGGCCGAGTTGGAAAGCCCCGAATGGCTCATCCCCGGCATGCGCGCCACCATGGTCGTCTTGCCGCAGCAAAAGTGATACCTTTCCGTTTAGCCGCGAGCCGTAGGCGAGCGCGAACGCGCTCGCCTACGGCTCGCGGCTAAACGGAAACTGTTTGGATACGCTACGCATGGAAACCGCCACCCCCGCAACCGATCTGGAACGACGCAAACAATTGCGCGTCCTGCTGCGCCGCGATCTCGGCATCGAAGCGCAGAAGTACGAAGGACGCACCTATCACGTCGTCAAAGATCCTGTCAGCCTGCGCTACTATCGCCTCAAGGACAACGAGTATTTCCTCCTTCAGTTCCTCGACGGCAAACACACCCTCGAAGATGCGCAGAAAGAATACGAAATCCGCTATCGTCCCGATCGTCTGAAACTGGAGGATGTCGAAGCGTTCGCTCAGCAGCTTATCAACGCCGGTCTGGCCCAGAACGATTCGCCGCGCGCCGGCAAGCAGCTCTACGAGCAGCGCTCCAAACGGAAACGCAACGAGTGGATGCAGGCGCTGACCAACATCCTCTACATTAAGCTGCCCGTCTTCGATCCCGACTACGTTCTCAAGCGCATGCTTCGCTTTGTAGGCTGGATCTTCTCATTGTGGTTCTTCGCGCTGAGCGTCGGTCTGATGTTGTCGGCGGCGATGCTGGTGGCCACTCACTTCGAGACGTTCCGCTCCAAGCTGCCGGAACAGCATATGTTTTTCCGCTTCCAGACCATCGCTTATATGTGGGCGGCGCTGGGAGCGGTCAAAGTCATCCACGAGTTCGGCCACGGACTCAGTTGTAAGGTATTCGGCGGCGAAGTCCACGAAATGGGCGCACTCTTATTGTGTTTGTCGCCGGCCTTATACTGTAATGTCTCCGACGCTTGGACGCTGCCGAACAAATGGCATCGCATCATCATCAGCGCCGCCGGCATTTACGTCGAATTGGTCATCGCCTCTATTGCCACCTTCGTATGGTGGAACAGCGGCACGCAACCGTTCATCAACAATCTGGCGTTGAGTTTAATGGTGGTGTGCAGCGTCAGCACGGTGGTTTTCAACGCCAATCCGCTGATGCGTTACGACGGCTACTACGTTCTGGCCGATTGGCTGGAAATCCCCAATCTGCGCGAGCGTTCCAATCGCTTCCTCAAGAATCTCACCCTGCAATACTGTCTGGGGGTGGAAGTGGCGCCGGAGCCGTACATGGCGTTGTGGCGGCGCGTGCTGTTCGTGTCGTATGCCATCGGCAGCTACATTTACCGTTGGGTGGTGACGTTCGCCATTCTGTGGTTTTTGTATTCGTTCCTTCGACCGTACAAACTGGAAGTCATCAGTCAGATGTTGGCCTTGGGCGCGGCGGGTTCGATGGCCGGTTGGCCTCTGTAGCGCCTGGGCAAGTCCATCTACAAGCGTGGGAGATTCCCCGACATGAAGAAATGGCGTGTGCTGGCCAGCGCCGCCGTGCTGACGGCGCTGGTGCTGTTCGCCTGCCTGGTGCCCGTGCCCGTCAGCCGCATTCGCGGCAGCGCCTTGATTTTGGCCGACCCGTCGGCCACCGGCAAGGTTTACGTTCTACACGATCCCGGCGCCATCCTGACCAAGCTGAACATCCGCCCCGGCAATTACGTCAGGGAAGGCGAAGTAATCGCCGAGTTCAGCGATCCCGAATTGGACGCCGAGTTGCTCAAGGCCGAGATCGAACGCGACAACGCCTACGATCACAAGAAAACGCTCGAGAACAAATTGCGGCAGACCACGGACCCCCGCGATCGCGAGAAACTCATCACCGAGATCGGCAATCTCAATTCCAAGTACCTCAAGGCGGAGACGCAAGTGCGGAATTTGGAGAGAGTGCGCGATGAGGATTTGGTGCTGACCGCGCCGTGTTCGGGCGTCATCGGCGTGGCGCCGGCCATCGATGACATCACCAAGTTTTTCCCCGCCGATCCCACCAATCCGTTCTGCACCATCAACAACCCCGGCCGCGTCCGCGTCTGCGTGCCCATCGTCACGCCGGACTTCGATCGGCTCAAGCAAGCTCTCGAACAAGTGTCTCCCGCCGCCGTCGGGACGCGGAAACTCATGAAACGGCGCGTCACGGTCGCCTACGACAACACACGGCTCGCCGACGTGCTGGCCGATCTGAAAAAACAGGTCAAGGAACTGAAATGGACGCTGCCTAAGGACGCCGGACACCTGGACGATCTGACGGTTTCCTATAAGGCGGAGAACCAGCGGCTAGGCACGGTGCTGGGCGCCTTGTTGGAACGCATGGGTCTGGGTTTCGTGATCGTCTCGGAAGCGGACAGCGCGGACGACGGCCATTTGCTGATCCGTCCCGGTTCGGAGTGCGGCGAGCCGGACGGCGGCCGGCCACTGGCCGATCTGGACGTGACCATCCGCGTCCAGGGCCGCGATAGCCAGACGTGGAAGGGCAAGATCCGTCAGTTGCCCGAATCGGAGGCCAAGACCGTATCGCGGGCGATGTCCAATCGGGCGGGCGGGCCGGTCGCCGTCAAGGCCGGCGCCGGCGCTCAGAGCGGCACGCTGGTGCCGGCGACGCAGCAATATCTCGTCTACGTCGAGATCCTCGACGCCGATGAATCGATCCTGCCGGGCACGATGGCGCAGGTGAAAATCTATTGCCAGCCGGAAACCTGCGTCCATTGGCTGTGGCGCACGCTCAATCAAACCTTCGATCTCGGTTTGATGTAAGGGCGTATTCGTTTAGCCGCGACCCGAAGGGAGAGCGCGGCATCGCTCCCCTTCGGGTCGCGGCTAAACAACCAATCCACCCATTTTTCCCGTCTTCTCATCTCGCTCCGTTGACCCCACGCTCTGCTTGACAGGACAACGGGGTGTCTTTACAGTACCCTTGCGAAATGGAGGCAACCAGCCCCGACCGGGATGCCTCGCTTCCTCGATACGGCTTCTCGAATGGATATCAGATGCCTGTTCGCCCAACTCGTCAGTGTGGTCAGTACCACGGATAGGAAAGGACCCACAAATATGAATCGTTCCCTTCTGATGGCCGCCTCGACGGCCGTTCTGCTCTGCCTGGGCGGCACGCCCGCGCGTGCCGACTCCATCTCGACTCCCGAAGTGCAGTGGAACTACAACTTCACGCCGAGCCAATCGTTTGTCTCCGCGGATGCACCGGGCAGCGGCACGGTGTCGTTCACCAACGAACCGACCAAAAGCGCCACCAACAGTTCGGACGTGGTGGTCACGAACCTGCGCGATTCCAGCACGGCGACGGCGACCAACCCCGACACGCTCAACACCAATGGAGCGTGGAAGGTCGGCCTGACGCTGACGGACCCCGCTTCCGGCAGCGGCGCCAACGCCAGTTCGACCTTCTATTTCACCGGCAAACTCAGCGGCACCTTCTCGGCAACGAACTCGAACATCACCAACGCCTTTACCGGCCAGACCTCGTATACCTGGGCAGCCCCCAGCGGCAATTCGTACACTGTGTCGCTGAGCGGCTACACACCGCCGGGACCGCCGTCGGCCAGCAACGCCGGCAGCATCTCCGCGCACATTACGGTAACACCGTTCGTCAGCACGAGCGGCACGGGCACGCCCGAACCGTCCACGCTGGTTCTGTCGTGCTTGGGTCTGGGTTTCGCCGGCTTGGCGTCGTGGCGGAAGCGCCGCCGCTCGCTGGCCGCGATGCTCGCTTAATCCACAATCCGGCAATGTTTAGCCGCGACCCGAAGGGAAGCGCGAGCCTTCGCGCTTCCCTTCGGGTCGCGGCTAAACCCTTCATCCTCCACCCTCCAATATCCCCCACCCTCCACCAGGGAAGGACCACGCATGCGTAAAATCAACGCCAAGCTCCTCTTGGGGCTTTTGCTCGCCACTTTGCTGTGTACCGGCGCCGTCTTCGGCGTCCATCATTTCCAGTATGGCCGCATCGCCGACTCGCTTCTCTGGCAAGCACGCCGCGCCGAGGAGCGCGGACAGATTCGCCGCCAAGCGCGCTACTTGCAGCGCTATCTGGAATTTAATCGCCACGATCTCGCGGAAAAGGCGCACTTGGCCCAGCTGTGGACCGGCGAGGAGTTCGCCGATGCGCCGCGCGAACGGCTCAAGGCCGTGCGCTTGCTCGACGACGTGTTGGCCAAGGGCGACGATCAACCGGAACTGCGGCGTCTGTTGGTGAAATTGGCCTTGGAGACGCAGCAGTTCAAGATGGCGCGCAACCATCTGGAGAAACTGCTGACGCGCGAATTTCTCCGCGAGCCACCCAACCCCGCTGCCGCCGGCGCCCAGAAACTCGATCCGCAGCGCGGCGAAGCCATCGGCTACGCCGCCCAACTGCTCGAAGCCGAGAACCAGCCCGCCAAGGCGCTGCGCTGCTACCGTTTGGCTATCCGGCAGGCGCCGCGCATCGAAAGCAACTATCTCAACCTCGCTCTGCTGCTGCGCAAACAAGATCGCCTCGATTCCCAACCGAACCCGAAGCTTCGCCAAGAAGCCGACCGAGCCATCGACGAACTGGTACACAACAACCGTAAGTCTTCCGAAGCCTACCTGACGCGCTGGCGTTATCGTCGGGACTTCGGTCTTATCACGTTGCGAAAGAGCGCGAAGAGCGGCGAGCAAGTGACGCTGGCGGCAGCGGCGGCCGACGTGGATGCGGCGCTGCAACGCGCGCCGGAGGCGATGGAAACGCTGTTGGCCGCCGCCGATCGGGAACGCTTGGAAGCGGAGATCGTCGCGCTCGGCTTCCGGCTCGGTCAAGGAAAAAGAGACGGAGCGGGCCAAGCATCGAGATAAGGCGTTGGCGTACTTGAGTCAAGGTCTGAAGCTGCACGGGCAGCGCGAGCGGCATCCGGCCATCGATTTGCCCTTGTTCCGTTTGCTGTGGCACAAAACCAATCTGCTCTTGGACGATCTGGAACGTCTCGAACTGCCGAGCGGCGAGGAAACGACCAAGAACGACGAACGGCGGCAAACGTGGATGACGGAAGTGTCCCAGGCGATTGAACAGGCTCGGCGAACGCGCGGCTCGCCGGCCGCCGCCGACTTCCTGCAAGGCGCGCCTGCTGTTGTTGGATCGCCGCTGGGCCGAGGCGGTCACGCTCTTCGAGCAAGTACGGCCGACCCTGGGCGGACAGGCCGAAATCGCCGGTCAAATCAACCGCTATCTCGGTCAGTGCTACGAACAGCTCGTCGAGCCGGGGCAGATGTTCAAAGCATTTGAACGTCTGCACGACACGGAGCCAAATTCGCTCGCCGCTCAGCTGGGCATGGCCCAAGCAGAGTGGATGCTGCATCACTTCGACAAGGCGGTCGAGATATTTCAGCGCCTGGCCAAGGCGGGCCAGTTGCCCGATAAAGCGTGGCTGGACTTCGCGCGTCTGGAACTGGAGCGGCAAGCCCAACGAGGACAGGCCAACTGGGCCGATTTCCGCATCGTGCTGGGCAATGCCGAAAAGGCCAATCCTGACGCCGTCGAAGTGCCGCTCTTGAAGGCGCAATGGCAGATGTTCCAAGGCGACATGGAGGAAGCGCGCCGCCTGCTGACGGAGGCGCAAGGGGAAAAAGTCTGGAAAAACAGCGGCGAATTGTGGACCGCGCGCATTTCGCTGGAACTGCGCGACAAGCAAGGCAATCGTCTGGCCAAGGCGCGCAATCTCCTCAGCGAAGCGAAACGACAGCTGGGCGAGCGTGTGGTGCTGCTGCGCTTGGCCGAGGCGCGGCTGTTGGCCGAGGAAAACGGCAAAGGCACCGAAGAGGCCATTGATTGCTTAGCCGGCGACCTCGACGCTTTCCCGAAAGAGGCGGACCAGGCCCAGCTGTTGAGCGGCTTGGCGGACGTGCAATTGAGCCTGAAAAACGAGCGCGCCGCCCGTGCCCTGTGGCAGCGCGTGGCCAAGCTGCCCAGCCGGCGCGGCGATCTGACGCTGCAAATGCTGCTGTTCGATCTGGCCCGCAAGCTGGAAGATGAGGCCGGCGTACGCCAGGCCATCGACTCCATCCGCGCCGTCGAGGGCGGTCAAGGGCCGTTCCATCGTCTGGGCGAAGCGCTGCGCTTGATTTGGCAGGCCGAGAAAACGGCCGGCGACGAACGGTCGAAGTTTCTCGACGACGCCCGCGCTCATCTGGACCGGGTGAAAGCGCTGCGTCCGGATTGGCCGCCGCTGTACACGGCCCGCGCTCAGATCGAAGCGTTGGCCGACCGCAAAGATCAAGTGCGCGGCAATTTGCACAAGGCCATCGAACTGGGCGAATCCAATCCGGCCGTCATCCGCGAATACGTCGAACTGCTGCTGCGCGACAGCCCCGACGATGAGGCGACGCAGCGCGAAGTCGAGCGCAGTGCTGAAAAAAGTCAGCGAGCCGCAGTTGGTCCATTCGGAACTTGGCCGCTTGGCGGCGACGGTGGCGGCGCATCACAAGGACATTCAGCGCGCCAAGAGCTATTGCGCAAGAATCGTCCTGCCGATGAGGCGGGCGATTATCGGGCGCTGATGTGGGAAGGACTGTCTGCTCGCCGACACCGACAATCCCGAAGCCGAGAAGAAACTGCGCGCCGCCGTGGATTTGGCCAAGCGCGAACCGGAACCTTACATCGTTCTGGTGCAGTATCTTGCCCGCCAGAAGCGCGACAAGGACGCCGACGCCGTGTTGGAGCAAGCGCGTCGGCGGCTGCCGGCCAAGCAGGTGGAATTGACCTTGGGGCGCTGCTACGAGATCCTCGGCCGCAAGAAATCGGCGCAGGCTCAGCTACGAAGAGGCGCTCAACGGCCATCGCCAAGACGCCGCCGTGGTGCGGCGCGTGGCCGGCTTCTACTGGAACGCCAGTCAACTGACCGAAGCCGAGCCGCTGCTGCGCGATCTCGTCGAAAAACGAGTCAAGAATCCCACCACGGACGACGTCAACTGGGCGCGTTGGCACTTGGCTCTGGTGTTGGCCAGCGGCAGCGATTACGGCCGCTTCCGCGAAGCCCTCGCCTTGGTGGGTTTGAAGCTCGACGACAAAGGCCAATTGATCCGCGACGCCGTGCGCGAACGCGCCGACAGTTCGGACAATCGCCGCTTTCAGGCGCGCGTGCTGGCGTCGCAAGCCGGCCATCGTCAGTTCCGTCAACGCGCCCGCCAGCTGTTGGAGGAGATGGAACACAACAAAGCGCTGCCGGAGAACGATCGTTTCATCTTGGCCATGCTGTACGAGGCGGAAAACGAATGGATGAAGGCCAAGCCCATTTTGAGGGAATTGGCGGTCCCCAAGGAGCCGGCTCCGCGACACTTGGCTTTCTACGTGCAGATGCTGATCGAACACAAAGAGTTACAGGAAGCCGCGCGGGAGATGGAGCGTTTGGAAGCGCTGGAGGAGCAGCGCGGCTCCGAACCGAACGCCTTCGCCGCCGTCGAGCTGCGCGCTCGTCTTCTGGAGGAGCAAAAAGGCGGCGACAAGGCGATCAAGATCCTGGAGGACCACATCCGCCGCAAGAAGGCCAATCCCGATGAGGTGCTGCTGGTAATCAATTCGATGCGGCGGCAGAAGAAGTTCGTCCAGGCTTATGAGCGCTGTCTGCAAGCGTGGCAGGCGGGGAAATGTTCGCCGGAGGTGGTCGGCGGCGCCAGCGTCTCCGTGCTGCGCGGCATGCAGATCAACGGCACGCCGGCCAGTCAGGAGCAGGTGTCGGCCATCGAGAGGCATCTCAATCAAGCGCTCTTGGCCAAGCCCAAGAGCGTGGTGCTGATGCTGCACTTGGCCGAACTGTACGATCAGCGCGGCCGCTGGGACGAGGCGGAGAATATGTATCGCCGCGTCTTGCAGCCGGAGAATGAGCCGAAGAATATCGTGGCGCTGAACAATCTGGCCTGGCTGTTGTCGCAGCACACGAGCGACCGGCACAAGCATCAGGAAGCGTTGACGCACATCGAGTCGGCGGTCGCCGGCATCGGCCGCCGCGCCGACCTGATCGACACGCGCGGCCTGGTGTACATGAAGCTGGGGCAAGCGGCGGCGGCGTTGGCCGATTTCCGCGAAGCCGCCGCCGACATGCCCACACCGGCGCACCTGTTCCATCTGGCCCACGCCCATTACAAGGCCAGCGATAAAACCAACGCCTTCAAGGTACTCAAACAGGCGCAGGAGCAAGGACTGCAAGCCAGCATTTTGCATCCCGCCGAACAGAACGAGTATCAAAGGATGGTGATGGAATTGAAAGTGCGTTGATTTTGTCCTACCCGGCAGCGTTAGCTGCCGGTTCGCCCAAACACAGGCGAACCGGCAGCGTTAGCTGCCGGGTGCAGGCCGTTTAATTCACCTTGAAGAATGGAGTCTTCTCGTGACCCTCAATCTGGCTTCTTCCTTGTCCTTGGCCGATGAACTATTCAGCCGCATCGACGAGCGCACGGCGCGGGTGGCGATTGTCGGACTCGGCTATGTTGGTCTGCCCTTGGCGGAGACGTTCGCTTGGGGCGGCTATCCTGTCCTCGGTTTCGACATCGACGCCGACAAGGTCGCCAAGCTCAACCGCGGCGAAAGCTACATCGGCCACATCTGCCCCGAACGCATCGGCGAGTTGATCGGCTCCGGCCGCTTCGAGGCGACCAGCGACCCGCGCCGCTTCGCCGACGCCGATGCCATCATCATCTGCGTGCCGACGCCGCTCAACGAAGCGCGCGAGCCGGATCTGTCCTACATCGTCAACACCGCCCACACGCTGCGCCGCCATCTGCGGCCGGGACAACTCATCGTCCTGGAAAGCACCACCTATCCCGGCACCACCGAAGAACTGCTACGGCCGCTCTTGGAAAGAAGCGGTCTCAAGGCCGGCCGCGATTTCTTCCTTGCCTACAGCCCCGAACGCGAAGATCCCGGCAATCCCGATTATGCGACTCGCAATATCCCCAAAGTAATCGGTGGACTCGATGAGACGTGCCGCAAATTGGCCGTCGCGCTCTACGAGCCGATCGTCGATGGCGTCGTGCCGGTGTCGAGTACGCGCGTCGCCGAGGCGTGCAAGATCCTGGAGAACACCTATCGCGCCGTCAACATCGCGCTGGTCAACGAGTTGAAAAGCGTGTTCACGCCGATGGGCATTGACATCTGGGAAGTAATTTCCGCGGCCAAAACCAAGCCGTTCGGCTTCCAGGCATTTCACCCCGGTCCCGGCCTGGGAGGCCATTGCATTCCCATCGATCCGTTTTATCTGACGTGGGCGGCGCGGCGCCACGGTCTGAACACGCGCTTCATCGAGTTGGCCGGCGAGATCAACACGGCCATGCCGCAATACGTCGTGGCGCGCGTGGCCGACGCTCTCAACGACGACGGCAAGGCGCTCAAGGGCAGCCGCATCTGTCTGCTCGGCGTCGCCTACAAGAAGGACGTGGACGATCCGCGCGAGTCGCCGGCCTTCGCCATCCTGGAACAGCTGCAAGCGAAGGGGGCGCGCGTCTGCTACAACGATCCGCACGTTCCGCGCCTGCCGCCGATGCGGCATCACCGTTTGCGCATGGACAGTCAACCGCTATCGCCGGAGTTCCTCGCCAAGCAGGACTGCGTACTGATTGTCACCGATCACTCCGCCTACGACTGGGATCTGGTCGTCGAGAACAGCCGTCTGGTCGTCGATACGCGCAACGCCACGGCGGATCTGCGCCGCGCCCGCGCCCGCATTGTCAAGGCGTAGTTGGGTTGGTTAGCGACGCTTCGCAGAAGCGTCGCAATCCTCCGACGCTTCTGCGAAGCGTCGCTAACCACTAGGGGAGCAGGGCATGACGGTATGTCTAGTTACCGGCGGAGCGGGTTTCATCGGTTCGCATCTGGTTGAGGCGTTGGTGCAGCGCGGCGACACGGTGCGCGTCTTGGATAATTTCAGCACCGGCGACATGGCCAATCTGGAGCGCGTGCGCGAACGCGTGCATGTCTTGGATGGCGACATTACCGATCTCGAATCGGTGCGAACGGCGCTGAAGGGCGTCGAGGTGGTCTTTCATCAAGCGGCGTTGGCGTCGGTGCCGCGCAGCATTGCTCACCCGTTGGCGACGCATCACGCATGCACCACCGGCACGCTGCACGTTTTGATGGCGGCGCGCGACGCCGGCATCCGCCGTCTCGTTTACGCCGCCAGTTCCAGCGCTTACGGCGGCTCGCGGCGTTTGCCCAAGTGCGAGGACGATCCCCTCGTGCCGCTATCGCCCTACGCCGTCGCCAAGCTGGCCGGCGAGCAATACTGCGCCGTCTTCGCCGACGTGTACGGATTGGAGACAGTGCGGCTCCGCTATTTCAACGTCTTCGGCCCGCGTCAAACGCCGGACAGCCCCTATGCGGCGGTGATCCCGAAATTCATCGCGGCGATGACGAGCGGCCGTCGTCCGCTCATCCACGGCGACGGCGAGCAATCGCGCGATTTCACTTTCGTCGCCGATGTCGTGCGCGCCAATCTGTTGGCCGCCGCGGCGCCCGGCGTCAGCGGCAAAGTCTACAACATCGCCTGCGGCCGGCGCACGTCGCTGCGCGCGGTGGTGCGGCATCTCAATGAGTTGTTGGGCACCGACATTGAGCCGACCTTCACCGATGCGCGTCCCGGCGACGTGCGGCACAGCTTGGCGAGCATCGATGAAGCCCGCGAGGATCTGGGATACGAGCCGACCACGGATATGGTGACGGGGTTGCGTCACTGTTTGGAGTGGTGGCATCAGCGGTATCCGGTCCTGCGGCCGGCAGTGGCGGCATAATGCCAGCCCGCAGCGCTAGCAAGGGATGCGCCCGCGGCTAATAATTCTCTTGGTGCCAAGAGCCTTGAAAGGATTTGATGGGCCTTTTCAGGCACACTCAAAGTCCGTAATAGTCAGCACTTGACAGCACTTTGGACACTTGCCGATAAGGCTGAACCAGCTGAACAAGTCTTGCTCTCGTCCTGCGAACTCGGGGAAGTCGCCACCGAGCAAATCGTCCGGGTACTCGAACCGCACGAAGGTATCAAACGGTAGTCGCCCGCAACTCGGGCACTCAAAAACGAATCGATCTCCCTGGCCTCGAACCGTTGCGGAGCAGCCTCCCAACTCTGCGTCATATCCATGCACATCGGTATCCAGCAAGTCAGTCCTTTTGCCACAGACTGCGCATTCTAAGACAAGCGGGCTGAGAAATACGAGCGCATTGTGGAAGTCCGGGTTGATCCATTGGTAGCCGTGGACATAGTGTTGACTGCCGCCACAGCGGCAGGACAATGCGAAAATCGGATTGATATGTTCGGGTGCGTCAATCGTCACTCCCGGAGGCACGTCCATTGAGATTTGCGACATGGAAACGTGACCATCGAATTCGACTCCTGACAACTGGGTGGGCCGAGTTGTGAACCCAGCGATACAACGCGGGGGGTGGCTTAGAAAGTAGCGAGTCTGGTCCATTCCCGAACCTCTCTTTCGCCGAACGACCAAGTTCAACAGCCTGTTTACACGGGACGGACGTTGAAGCGAAGAACCCTTCGCCGCGTGGCCGATCAGCTGTAGCGGATTGTTCGATCAACTACCAACCTGCGGTGTAGAATGTGCCCGTACACATCCCATTACGAACCCAGACGCAGCAGCAAGCCAACCAGGGGTAATCCCAAACCTCTTCCCCATCAGGCCGCCGCTCAACACGACAGGGATGGCCGAGGACACGAAGAATCACCGCCTTTGGCTTGCCCTCGACGGAAGAAAGTCGAGCAAGATCCCCGTCGTTCGGCCAACGGTCGAGGAACCGCGCTTGGGACGGGTCCGGTTCTACTTCCATCACCACGTCAGCGTTTGGTTGCCGAGGGCCGGATGAATCTCCGCTCCCAACGAACACGGTCAGGAACAACCCCGCAAGAATTGTCCGAGTCATGACGATGTCCTCCCAGGCCGAATAACCAAGCTCAGCGGTTGGCTCACGCGGATAGAGATACTGAAGCACGATATCCGGTCATTTGTTTATAGCTTCGGACAAAAGTAATGTCCGCGGAACGGCCTTTGCCTCTTGTGGGTTATGAGAAGCAAAGGAACCGCCGCAGAACTGGAACGGCGTCGCTGTTTGGCGGTGCAGCGGGTAGCCGAAGGGTATGCGACCGACGAGGTCGCCGACTTCTTGGGCGTGCAAGCGCAGCGTTCGTCGCTGGCTGACGCAAGCCCGCCGCCGAGGGCGGGCGGGCCTGGCGGCGCAGCCAACCCCCGGACGGCCACGCAAGTTGTCCCACACCCAGGAGAAGATCGTCTGGCGTTGGCTACAAGAGAAGCCATCGGACCTGGGCTTCGCCACCGACCTGTGGACGGCGGCGCGGTTGGCCCAGTTGATCCATGAGGAATGGGACGTGTGTTTGCATCCGCGGTCGTTGCGTCGCTGGCTGCATCGGCAGGGCTTCTCGCTGCAAAAGCCCCAGCGCGTCCCGCGCGAGCGTGATGCGGACGCCATCGCCGCCTGGCTGACGGACGACTGGCTGCGGATCAAAAAAAAGCGCAACGCCAAGGGGCCGCCCTGGTGCTGATCGATGAAAGCGGCTTGTTGATGGCTCCGCTGGTTCGCCGCACTTGGGCCTTGCGGGGACAGACGCCGGTGCTGCGGCAGCGTGGCAAACACCGCGAGCGGGTATCCGTGGCGGCGGCGCTGACGTGGTCGCCGTGGGCCGACCGGCTGGAGTTGGCCTATCAAACGCTGGTCAATGGCTACTACAACAACGACCGCACCGCCGCGTTTTTGGAAGTGCTGATGACGAAGGCGTCCGACCGCCTGATCGTGTTGTGGGACGGTGGTCCCATGCACAAGGGGGATGCGATTCGCGGATGCCTCGCGCGTTTCGCACCGCAGTTGAGCGTGGAACGACTGCCGCCCTACGCGCCCATGCTGAACCCGGTGGAAGGCGTGTGGCGCTGGCTGAAATACGGCCGGTTGGCGAACTTCGCCCCGGTGGACGCGGGGCACCTGGACGGCGTCGCCCGCGGTGCGCTGGACGGTGTCGCTCAGGACCAAGATTGTCTGCGTAGCTTTTGGCATACGTCACAATTACCCTGGCCGGGACGGCGCAACGGTCCCAGCCGATGAATAGGCGGAACGGACATTACTTTTGTCCGAAGCTATAGCCAGTCTGCTACAAGATCTTGCTAAACGCGCACCTCGACGACATCGCCTGGCTGAATCGTTGCCAGCGCGGCCAACACACCGGGCACCAGCGGCACCAGATCGCCGAGTTGGTTGCTTGGTCCAACCATTACCACCACCGCCACTCCAGCCGCGTGCAGGTTCTGTTGGTGCGGAATGCCTTGGTCCACCGTCAGCAACACCTCGAATCCAGCCGTTGTCATAAGGCCGAGCAGTTCCCCATTCTTCTTGCCCGACCAGCCCTGCTGCGGAACCGTCGAGATGGTATGGCCGACCAGTTCCCGGCCTAGGCGCTTGGGCACGCACTCATCAAGCAGGACGCGCATGGGTCACCAGCGTTTCGGCGGCCAATCGCAGGGCGGCCACGGCCTGCTCGCGGCTGACGGAGGGGAAATCCTCCAGAAACTCGGCGAGCGGTTGGCCACCGCTAAGGTAGTCGATCAACGCACGAATGGGCACGCGGGTGCCGGCGAACACCGGCACGCCGCCCAGGATATCGGGGTCACTATGGATCACGGACGTGGCGGGTATCATGGCTGCACCTCCTACCATAGATTGTACGAGGTTTACCAACTCCCGTAAAATGATGGGTAGACGTCCTCGGCATCGCCCTTGCCCCTTACAAGAGCCGGCATCATGGATCATT
Source organism: uncultured Planctomycetota bacterium (assembly GCA_963835245.1). GTDB lineage: Bacteria > Planctomycetota > Planctomycetia > Gemmatales > Gemmataceae > JAJPHU01. Next base: position 316,930 of record CAWIEZ010000003.1, on the reverse strand, counting down.
CTGCTCCCCCTCCGCCTTCATCGAGCCGTGGTCTTCCTCTCACGCTCGCCGCCGCTCCCGGAGCAACCGATCCCGTCTGCGGCATGACCGTGGACCCGGCTTCCGCGCCCGCCTCACTGGAACACGAAGGAAAGAAATACTACTTTTGCAACCCGCATTGTGCGCAAAAATTCCGTGCCAATCCACAGCGCTATCTTCATCCCCACGCGCGCCCCGAACCGATGGAGACGCCGCCGGCCGCGCCGCCGGGAAGCAAAGTCGAATACATCTGCCCGATGGACCCGGAGATCGTCCGTGATGGTCCGGGCAGCTGTCCCAAATGCGGCATGGCTCTGGAACCGCGTATCGCCAGCGCCGACGAAGGACCGAATCCCGAACTCCTCGACATGCAACGGCGTTTCGGGATCGGACTGATTTTGACGCTGCCGTTGCTCGTGCTGCACATGGGGAACTTAGCACATCCGCATTGGCTGGAATTGCTGTTGGCCACGCCGGTCGTCTTCTGGTGCGGATGGCCGTTCTTCGTGCGTGCCGCTCTATCGGTGGTGCGCCTCAGTCCCAATATGTTCACGCTCATCGCCCTGGGTGTCGCCGCAGCCTACGGCTACAGCGTCGCGGCGATGTTGGCGCCGCAAGTGCTGGGCGATGGTCTGTATTTCGAGACGGCGGCGGCGATTATTGTGCTGGTGTTGCTCGGCCAAGTGCTGGAACTGCGGGCGCGCGGCGAAACGACGCGGGCCATCCGCCGATTGCTCGGTCTGACGCCGAAGACGGCTCGTCTTGTTCGCCCCGATGGGGGCGAACAAGACATCCCGCTGGAATTGGTGCAGGTTGGCGACGTGGTGCGCGTGCGGCCTGGCGAGAATGTGCCGGTTGACGGCGCCGTCGTCGAGGGCCGCAGCGCCGTCGATGAATCGATGATTTCCGGCGAGCCGCTGCCGGTGGAGAAAACAGCGGGCGGCAAGGTCGTCGGCGGCACCGTCAACGGCAGCGGCAGTTTGCTGGTACGCGCCGAGCGCGTCGGTGCCGATACGCTGTTGGCTCACATCGTCCGCTTGGTCGGCGAAGCGCAGCGCAGCCGGCGCCGGTGCAGCGGCTCGTCGATCGCGTGGCGAAATACTTCGTGCCGGCCGTGATCGCCGTCAGTTTGCTGACGTTCTTTCTCTGGTGGCGTTTCGATCCGCAGCGCGATCGGCGCTGACGCATGCTCTTGTACGCGCGGTGGCGGTGTTGGTTATCGCTTGTCCGTGCGCCTTGGGTTTGGCGACACCGATGGCGATTATGGTCGGCACCGGCCGCGGCGCCGAGTCCGGCGTGCTGATCCGCGACGCCGAGGCGCTCGAAGTGCTGCATCAAGCCGATACGCTGGTGGTTGACAAAACCGGCACCTTGACGGAGGGCAAGCCGCGCCTCGTCGTCACTGAGCCGGCGGCCGGTTTCGACGAACGGGAATTGCTGCGATTAGCGGCAAGTCTGGAGCGCGGCAGCGAGCATCCGTTGGCGTCGGCGGTGGTCGGCGGCGCGGCGGAACGCGGCATCGAGTTGACGCGCAGCGAGGATTTTCAATCGCTCACCGGCCGCGGCGTGACGGGCCGCGTCGAAGGGCGCACGGTGATGCTCGGCAATGCCGGGCTCTTGGCCGAGCATGGCATTGATACGGCGCCGCTGGACGCCCGCGCCGAGGAGTTGCGGCGCGAGGGGCATACCGTGTTGCTCGCCGCTGTCGAGGGCCGGCTTGCTGGTCTTCTCAGCGTGGCCGATCCGATCCGCGCTTCCACGCCGGAAGCGATTCAACGGCTGCATGCCGACGGCCTGCGCCTCATTATGCTGACCGGCGACAATCGCACCACGGCCGAGGCGGTCGCGCGCCGACTGGGCATCGATGAGGTGATCGCCGAGGTGCTGCCCGCCGCGAAGAGCGAAGTCATCGCGCGCTTGCAGGGGCAAGGGCACATCGTTGCCATGGCCGGCGACGGCAGCAACGACGCTCCGGCGTTGGCTCGCGCTCACGTCGGCATCGCCATGGGAAGCGGCACCGACGTGGCGATGGAGAGCGCCGGTATCACCTTGGTGCGTGGCGATCTGCGAGCCATCGCACGGGCGCGGCGTCTGAGCCGCTTCACGCTGTCGGCCATTCGGCAAAATCTGTTTCTGGCCTTTGTCTACAATACCGTGAGCATTCCGCTGGCGGCGGTGGGCATTTTCCCTCCTATCCTGGCAGGGGCGGCCATGAGTTTGTCGTCGGTATCGGTGATCGCCAACTCGCTGCGGCTGCGGAAGAAAGCATTGTAAGGAGCGATAACATGAACATTTGTCGAATCGCTTGTTTTTCCGTGCTGTTGATGGGCGTCGCCTCGGCCGTGCGGGCGGACGAACGGGAGAAGAAAGGTCCGCTCATCGACGACAAGATTTTTCGACAAGTTAGCTCCACGTTTCTCAACGATCCGCTGAGCAAGTCGGCCCGCGATTGGTCGCGGCTGATTATGCTGTACACGCAGCAAACGTCCCGCGCCGCCGTCGTACTCGGCAGCGAGGAATTGCGCTGGGTCGATCTCGGCGCCGACAATCCGCATACGCTGCTGCTGCTCGCCGCCTATGCGGCCGGCAACATTCAATCGCAGCTCAATTCCGGCGTCAAACGCAACGATCGCTATTCCGGCTTATTGACTCTCTTCCGCGTCTACCGCGCCTTGCAAGAGAAAGATGCGACATTCAAGATCGCCGCTATAGACGATCTCCTCACGCTGCATCAGGAGAAGAAACTGCTGCCGCATCTGCAAAAACTCGACGAGAAGAAGCCGGTGAAATTGACGGCGGCGCAGGAAGAGGCGATCCGCAAGCTCATGAAGACGAGATAGGGAGGCGTAAATGAACGTCTTGCCAGCCCGCAGCCCCCCAGGGTATGGTCTGCGGGCAGGCAAGGAAGCGGCGGATGACGGCGGCACGGTCAATCCTTTCGCGCGTTCTGGTTCAAAATCTCCACGATTTCCTTGCTCAGATCCATGTCCGCCACTGTGTAAAGGGGCATAAGCGCGCCGGTATTCAGCTTGCGCGATGGTCGGAGCGCCGAGGAAATCCTCTTTGGTAACGGCGTCATTGTAGTGCATCACCAGATCGAGGTCGTGCGCGACCGCGTAGTGCTGGACTGCCTCGTACACATCCAAGAAGAGGAGTTTCATTTCGTCATCGCTCCGTTTGCCCAGCGATTTTTTGGCCTTCTGGCTGTTATCCTCCAGCCGACGCTGGATTTTCTTGGCCTTCTCCTCAAGCTCATCTTTCCGTGAATTCTTACCGCTCCCTTCGCCCTTGGTCTGCAAGATCGAGGATTTTTCGGCCTCGGTACGCAGCTTTTCGAGTTGGGCGCGCAACTCGGCATCGCGCTTCTGAAACGGCGCGACGACCTCTTTGATCTCTTCCTGAAACTGCTTGTACTTGTCGTAGTTTTTGATGACGTAGGTGATATTGAGGAGGCCGATCCGCGTGCGCGGCGGCGCTTTTTTCTCCTTGCTCTCGGCCCACAAGTGGCCGGCGCCGATGACGACGGCCAAGGCCACAACGAAACTGCCCAGACGAAACGCGGTCTTCATGGTCCTTCTCCTTGGAACAAGATTATCCTTGAGACGCCGCCTGTATTTTTTGAGACGGCGCAGTTTACCCTTTTTGCGCAAGGGCGTCAACGCGATGTTGGCGAACCGGCAGCGTAAGCTGCCGGGTTGGGACGTTCCAACCCGGCAGCTTACGCTGCCGGTTCGCCGGACCTAACCATTGTTCCACGAATCCCAGCGCAGCCGCCGTATCCATCGCGGCGATGGGTCGCTACAATGATTCGACCGAGGGATGCAGGAACGATCTCTCGGAGGCGGAAAAATCGATACCCGGTAGTGTAACGGTAGCACAAGAGATTTTGGCTCTCTTTGTCCAGGTTCGAATCCTGGCCGGGTAGCTCCCCTCACCCTTAAATGCCAGCCCGCCGCGCCAACAAGGGTTGGCAGAGCGGTCTTGTTCTCCGTGGCGACATCGCGGTAAACTCGCTCTCTTCGCGTCGAGCAAGGACGACATCGTTCGCGCGGTTCAGGGAGGAACAGGCATGTGCGGCATTATCGGCTATAGCGGCGCCCGCCAGGCGCAACCGATTCTCCTCGAAGGTCTGCATCGGCTGGAGTATCGCGGTTACGACAGCTCCGGCTTGGCGACGCTGGCCGGCGGCGAACTGCATCTGCGCAAACGCGCCGGACGCATTCAGGATTTGGCGCGTCACGTGCGCGATTGTCCGCGCCCAGGGCGGCACCGGCATCAGCCATACGCGCTGGGCCACGCACGGACCCGCCAACGACCGCAACGCCCATCCGCACGTCAGCAGCGATCACCGCATCGCCGTCGTCCATAACGGCGTCATCGAGAACTACGCCACGCTCAAACGTCAACTCGAAAGCGACGGCGTCGTCTTCCACAGCGACACCGATACCGAAGTCATCGCCCAACTAATCGCCCGCCAACTGGACGCCGGCACCGACGCGGCCGCCGACTTCATCGAAGCCGTATCGCGCACTTTGGCCCTCCTCAAAGGCACTTATGGATTGGCGGTGCTGAGCCGACGTCATCCCGGACTGATTCTCGGCGCCCGCCTCGGCAGTCCGTTGGTTCTCGGTATCGGCGAAGGCGAGAACTACCTGGCCAGCGATCCCAGCGCGCTCGTCGGTCAAACGGCGCGGGTGGTGTATTTGCAGGATCATCAACTATGTGTGCTGACGGCCGGCGCTTGGCGCATTCTCGATCAGGACCGCGCGCCCGTTGAGGCCGCCGTCCACACCATCGACTGGGATCAGGCCGACACCGATAAGGGCGTGTTCGATCACTACATGCTCAAGGAGATTTACGAGCAGCCCGAAGCGCTGGAGAACGCGCTGCGCGGCCGGCTCAACGACGCCGACTCCAGCGCTCATTTCGGCGGTCTGAATATCGATACGCGGCAGCTTCGCCGTGCCGAGCGCATCATTCTGACGGCGTGCGGCACCAGCTATCACGCCGCTCTGGTTGGCGAATATCTGTTCGAGGAGTTCGCTCGCATTCCCGTCGAGGTCGAATACGCCAGCGAATTTCGTTACCGCAATCCGCCCATCGATCGCAACACCATCGTTATCGCCATCACGCAATCGGGCGAAACCGCCGATACCTTGGCGGCGCTGCGCGAGTCCAAGCGGAAGGGACATCATACTTTAGCTCTCTGCAATGTCGTTGGCAGCAGCATTGCCCGCGAGGCGGACGGCGGCGTTTATCTGCATGCCGGTCCCGAAATCGGTGTGGCCAGCACCAAGGCGTTCACCAATCAGGTCGCCGTCTTGACCATGCTCGCTCTGTACTTCGGTCGCTTGCGGCATCTGTCCAGCCTGCAAGGTAGCCAAATGATCCGTGAGTTAAGGGCGATTCCCGATGCGGTGCGCCGTGCCTTGTCGTGTCACGACGCCGTGCGCCGCGTCGCCGAGCGCTACAGCCACGTCGCCAATTTCTTGTATCTGGGCCGGCAGTATCATTTCCCGGTGGCGCTGGAAGGGGCGCTCAAGCTGAAAGAGATCAGCTACATCCACGCCGAGGGCTATCCCGCCGCCGAGATGAAACACGGGCCAATCGCCTTGGTCGATGAGGACACGCCCTCGGTGTTTTTGCTGCCGCGCGGAGCGATTTTCGACAAGGTGATGAGCAATCTGGAGGAAGTGAAAGCGCGCGGCGGTCCAGTCATCGCCGTGGCGCACGAGGGCGATGAGGAAGTGGCCGCCCGCGCCGATGAGGTGATTTGCGTGCCGGACGTGCCGGATTATTTGCAGCCGCTTGTGTCGGTGGTGCCGTTGCAATTGCTGGCGTATCACATCGCGCTGTTGCGCGGCTGCGACGTGGACAAGCCGCGCAACTTGGCGAAAAGCGTCACCGTAGAATGAGGCGGAAGGCGTGGAATTTCCGCGCTGCGATGATTGACGATCAGCACAGATCTTCCTATGCTAACAGAGGTTTTGGGAAAACGGATGGAATAGCTCAACCGCGAGAGCGAGGACGCTCATGAAATGTTGCGAGTTGTGTTCTCAGCCGATTCCCTGGAAGATCAAGGTAGACGGCAAACCACGCAGCCTTCAGAATCGTCGCTACTGCCTCATCTGCTCGCCCTACAAGGCACACAACACGAGGCAGTTAGTGGATCCTCTGACCGCAGAGCAACGACAGCAAAGGACAGTCGAGTCGCGGCGGACCAAATATCGCAAGTATCAGCGGAAGGCTCGCCACCACCGAAAGCGTTTGCTGGTAGAGATGCTCGGTGGCTGCTGCCAGATTTGTGGCTACGACCGGGATTGCCCGTCTGCCTATGACTTCCACCACCGCGATCCGGCAACCAAAGTGTTTGAAGTCGGCAGCCGCGGACTGCTGCGGCGCTTGGATGAGTTAATCGCTGAAGCCGGTAAGTGCGTCTTGCTCTGTTGTCGATGTCATAGAGAAGTTCATGCCGGTCTGCACAAGGACTGGCAGCTTCGTTGGAAGGACAGGTAGCTCAGCTGGTACGAGCGGCGCCCTGAAAAGGCGTAGGTCGTCGGTTCAAATCCGACCCTGTCCACTAACAAATCCTTCTGCCGACTAGCCCGCAGCGCCAGCAAGGTCATCCCTTGCTGGCGCTGCGGGCTGGCAAGGCAGTTCACGATGCCTCCTTTGCCTCCGGCGTTTTCTCGTCATCGGGCCAATCCTCGAAGCGAACGGCGATACGCCGCGAGATGCCCGATTCCTGCATGGTTATTCCATACAGCATGTCGGCGCAGGCCATCGTCCGTTTCGAGTGCGTGATGAGGATGAACTGCGAGCGGTCGAGGAAATCCTTCAGCACCGACGTGAAACGGCCGATGTTCGCTTCGTCGAGCGCCGCGTCCACTTCGTCGAGGATGCAGAAGGGACTCGGTTTGCTGCGGAAAATCGCCAACAACAGCGCGACGGCCGTGAGCGTCTTTTCGCCGCCGGACATCAGCGAGATGCTGCGCAGTTCCTTGCCGGGAGGACGGGCAATAACCTCAATACCGCTCTCTAAAATGTCATTTTCGTCTTCCAACACGATGTCGGCCATGCCGCCGCCGAACAGCTTGCGAAACAACTCCTGAAAGTGCAGACGGATGGCGGCGAAGGTGTCGCTGAAGAGTTTGCGGCTGTCGCCGTTGATCTTGGCGATGATCTCCTGCAACGCTTTCTGGGCCGAGGTTAGATCGTCGTATTGGATGTGCAAAGCGCCGGCCCGCGCTTCGAGTTCGGCCAATTCTTGCAGGGCGTCGAGATTGACGCTGCCGAGCCGGCTGAGCTTGCGGCGCAGCTCATCGATTTCCTGCTCCGGCGGCATCGCCTCTCCGCCGCTTGGCGAACCGGCAGCGTTAGCTGCCGGGTTGAAGCACCCGGCAGCTAACGCTGCCGGTTCGCCTTCCGTTGCGGATTTCTCGTACAGTGCAGCCAGATCCAGTTGATATTCCTCGTGCAGCCGAGTGCAGAGCGAATCGCGGCGATGGCGTAGATCGTTGACGCTCAGTTCGCGCGCATGGGCTTGTTCTTGCTGGGCGCGCCAGGTGTTGCGGCTGGTTTGAGCTTGTTCGTTGCGTTGTTGGCGTTCTTGATGGATGCGGGCGCGTTCGCGGCCCCATTCGGCGAGTTGGCGCTCCGCCGTTTCCTTGTGGATGTAGCAGATCGCTAACGAAGACGATGCTTGCAAAAGGGTTTGCTGATTCTCCTGGCGGCGCACCATCGTGGCGGATCGCTGCCGTTCGGTCTGCTCGCCTTCCTGACGGCGTTGACGGAGATCGGCTTCGATTTGCTCGTGCCGGGCGCGCAGGGCGGTGAGGCGTTCCTCCACTTGCGCCAGGGCGACCCGCGCCGTCGTGGCTTCCTGTTGCCGTTCCTGCTGGTGCGCTTCGTGGCCGCGGATCTCTTGCTTGGCGTCTTCGAGGCGCGTGTGCAAACGCTGCACTTCGGAGTCGGCGCGGGCGGCTTGATCGCGCGCTTGTTGCCACGATTGCGTCAGACGTTCGATCTCGCGCTCCAATTCGCTGATCTCGCCGCGGCTGACCTGCACTTCCTCGTGCAAACCTTCGCGGCGTTGGCGGTGTTGGCCGATGCGCGAACGCAGATCGGACACCTGCTCGGCCAGCGCGTCGATCTCCTGCTGGCTGTTCTCCGCGCGGCTGTCCAGCAGGGCCAGCGTTTCGCGCAGATCGATCAAATCGCGGTCCAATTCGGCCAAACGGCGATCGAGTTCGGCGATCTGTTCGCGCAGTTCGCGCAGTTCGCTGCGGCGCGACAGGATGCCGGTTTCGGCGTGGTGCGTGCCGATGGTCAGGGTGCCGTCCGCTTCCAGCAGTTCGCCGCGCAGCGTCACGAAACGATGGCCGGGCAGATGCGGCGCCAGCGCCCGCGCCGCCGTCAGATCGCGGACGATGAGCGTGCCGGCCAGCAAGCGCGCGGGCAGGTCGGCCAACTCCGGGTTGTCGCAACGCACCACTTCCTCGGCCAAGGCGAGGACGCCCGGATGCAGCGGCGCTCCCTTGATGGGCAACGGCCCTTCGCCCGACGCCAGAACCATCGGCGGAACAGGCGTCTCACCCGTCCGAACGCGCGGCAGACGAGATGCCTGTCCCATGGGCGGCGGCGTCAGCGGCAAGAAACTCACGCGGCTGGAAAATGGTTGACTGCGCTGGCGCAGCGCCTGAGCCAGTTGATCGGGATCGCGCACCAGGAAACGCTGGGCACGTTCGCCCAGGGCGAGATCGATGAGCGGAGCAAATTCGCGGCGCACCGTGAGAAATTGGGCCAAGATGCCCAGTACGGTACTCCACGGGCCGGGATCGGCTTGCTCCAAGCAGTGCGAACAACTCGCGCGGGCCGGTGCCCAGTCCTTCGTGACTGCGTTCCAGTCCTTCGAGTATCTCGATGCGGCTGAGCAAACCGCTCCGCTGTTCGCGCAGATCGGCGGCGCACTGCGCGGTTTGATCGCGCACTTGCCGCAGACGATCGCGTTCCTGACGCAAATCCGTCAGCGTCTGGCGGGCGCTGGCCAGGCGCGTTTGCAGTTCCGTCTCGGCGGCGCTGAGTTCTTGCAACTCCACGTCGAGAGAAGCGAGATGTTCGGCGGCCTGTTCGCTGCGCTGCAACAAGCGCAGGCGTTCGCGGGTCAGATTATCGACCTGGGCTTTGTAGCTGATGGCGTCGTTCTTGAGCCGGCCGGCTTGGCGCATGCTTTCGATGTGTTCGTTTTCCTCGCGTTGCACTTGTTGGCGCAGTTCGCGGAGGCGCGTTTCCGTGGCCTGCAACTGCTCTTCGCGCTGCCGCACGTCTTGACTCTGCTCCTGACAGGTCGCCTCGACCTGGCGCAGTTCGTCGCCGACGCGGCCGGCCGCCTCGGCCAGTACGGCGATGTGGCGGCTCAGCTCCGCGCGGCGCTGTCGCGCCTGCGCCAGTTCCTTGTCGATGTCGTCGGCCAGCGTCCATTCGTGGGCCAGCGTCGCCTCGTGCCCAGCGATCTGCTCGCGCACTTCGGCAAGCGCCGCCGCCTGTTCGCGGATACGGTTATCGAGCTGGGACAGCGCTTCCTCCAGTTGGTGCAACTCCTTCTCCCAGGCGTCGGCCTGAGCCATCTGCTCGGACAACTCCGCGCGCATCCGATCGAGAACGGTCGTCTCTTCTTGCAGACGTTCGCTCAGCTGGTGAAACTCGCGCAGACCGAGTGCGACGCGCAGCTCTTTCAAACGCTCGCGAGTATTCCTGATAGCGCTGCGCCTTGGCCGCTTGCAGCTTGACGCTGCGCAGCTGTTTCTCGACCTCATCGAGAATGTCGCGCAGTCGAGCGACGTTCTGATCGACGCGTTCCAGGCGGCGCAGCGTTTCGATCTTCTTGGCTTTGAAACGACTGATGCCGGCGGCTTCCTCGAAGATGGTACGGCGATCCTTGGTCGAGGCTTGCAAGAGGACATCGACGCGGCCTTGCTCGATGATGCAGTAAGCGTCGCTGCCGGCGCCGCTGCCGAGAAACAGATCCTTGATGTCCTTGAGACGGCAGATTTGATTGTTGAGGAGATATTCGCCTTCACCGCCGCGATAGACGCGGCGCGTGATGCTGCACTTCCTCGGCGGGCGTGGCGAGGACGCGGCGGCTGTTGTCGAAGGTCATGGTCACTTCGGCCATGCCCAGGCTGCGCCGCGACGCCGAGCCGTTGAAGATGACATCCGCCATTTCGCCGCCGCGCAGGCTCTTGGCGCTCTGCTCGCCCAGCACCCAGCGCACCGAATCGACGATATTCGACTTTCCCGATCCGTTCGGTCCCACAATGCCCGTCACGCCCGGCGCGAAGTCGAACAAGCGTTTTGTCGGCGAACGATTTGAAACCCACCAATTCCAAGCGTTTGAGCATGAACGATTACCGACCGTTGTTCGTTTAGCCGCGACCCGAAGGGGATGCGCGATCCACACCACCCGGCAGCTAACGCAGCCGGTTCGCCGGGTGTGGCGAACCGGCTGCGTTAGCTGCCGGGTAGAAGCCAGTGGCTCATTCTATTCTCTTGCCTGGACCCAAAGGCGTCTACGGCTGTACGGCGTCGGGCGGATTCTCGGTGGTGGCCTGGAAGTTGTCGAGCATGCGCTGCCGCTGCCGCACGCGGGCCGAGTGCGCGGACAGGCCGTTTTCAAACAGCGTCGGCGTGGCGCCGAGATCCTGGGCGGCCGGAATCAATTCCGCTTCGGCGTCGCTGGGATCGGCGTTCTTTTTGCCCTAGCGCGGCCAACTCTTCAACCGGCGTGGCCTGCGGCAGCGCATCGCAGCGCAGCCGGCACGTCAGTCACGCCGCCGACGTTGGCCTGCTGCAACAGGGCGACGGCTTCGGGATACATGCAGCCCATGTCGGCCAAAGTGTGCAGCACCGCGCGTCACTTCCAGCGAACAAGTGCGGCGGACGGGTCGGCCATTCAGCGGTATGCGGCTGATGGTGCAGTGATCGTCGTCTTTGGTGGCGGTGACGACGAACTCGCCGGCCTGGAGTCCGAAGTCCGGCTTCAACATCGGCTCTTCGCCGAAGACGACGATCTCGGCGCGGCGCGTGCCGGAGATATGCACCAACGGCGGCGCGTTGGGCGCGACGCGGTGCAGCCAAAACGATTCGTTGAGCAGTTCCCCCTGCACCAGCTTGTGGCGCGGATTGAGCGTGCGCAGCGCCCGGAAGGCGCCGTAGCGCGTCTCGTCCTCGCGGCCGGATGTCAGCAACTCGGCCAGGCGAACGTGGCAGACGGCTTCATCGAGAGAGGCCATGGCCGTCAGCGCGAATGAACGCAGCAGCGGCGAACGGGCCACGGCGGCGGCCAATTCGTTGCCGCCCTCCGGATCGCCCAGGTAAGCCAACGCCTCGGCCGAGCAGAAGCGCACCAACGGATGCGCGCTCTGGAGACCTTTTTTCAGAGCCGGCTTGCTGATCTGTCCCAACGCTTCCAGACGCAGAGCGGCGACGACGGTTCGCGCCGGATCGAGTACGTCTTCGGCCAAGCGCTGCCGATACGAACGATGATCGTCGCCCTTATTGTTGATGGGCATGTCGAGGACATGGGCATCGATGATGTAGGGAATGTCGAGAACGACGCGCAGGAAGCGCGGCGTATTGAGTCGATACTGCGGCGGCACGCGCAGGTCGATGCGGCACCTTATCCTGAGCGACGGCCACGGCCGTGCCCGGTTCGCCGCGATAGCCGGCCTGGAAGGTTTCGTTGATGCGATCTTCGATGCAGGGCGGCGACGCGAGCAAATTGCTCGTTGGGGTTGAGAAGGAGGCTGAACGGCGTGGCCGTCAGGCAACGTCCGCCGCCCCAGATGCGGCCGCGCTTGACGCTGGCCGTCTCTTCTTCGCCGCTGCTGCCCAGACCCACCAGCAACGTGCCCTCGGCCTCGACGAGCGGATGGCCGCGCAGCAGACCGTGCGGGCCGTTGGGATCGGCGCTGGGAGCGAGCCGCTCGGCGAAATCATAATTGAACAGCAGACACTTGTGCAAATAGCCGCCGCGTAAACTGGTGGCCCGGCTGCCGCGCGGCAGAAGCACCTCCAGATCGATGGGATCGCCCTTGCTGGCGCCCGGCGGAATCAGACCCGACACCAGCACCATGGCATGATCGGGCGAAGTCATCACCTTGCGGAGATCGCGGACGCGCTTCCTTGCGCAGATCGTTTTCGAGAATGGTGCGATAGCCGTCCGGCGGACAATCGCCGCCGGTGCCTTCCAGACCGACGACCAGGCCGACGCCGCCGACCGGGATCGGCGCGGCGTTGCCAACCATCGCTTTGTCGCGGATGGTTTCGATTGGATAGTGTTCGGCGTCATCGTCCGACCTGCGAGCGCGTTTGCAGGGAGGTGCATCCGAGCAGCCCCACGAAGGCGAGCAGCCCGGCCCCCAGCACCCCCTGCACGGCCCAGCGGCCGACGCCCCGCAAACGCTTGATCCCAGCACGACAAGTCATGGCTTCGCCCCCGAAGGATGGCACCCCCTACGAGCCGGATGCCATCCCGGCCCATCTCCCCGTCCCCAAAGAAGCCGTTAGAGGAGGCGGACCATAGAAGCTCCTGTCTTTCGTGTCAAGGCCGATTCATCACCGGCGCTAGAACACCCGGCAGCTAACGCAGCCGGTTCGCACACCCGGCAGCTAACGCAGCCGGTTCGCACACCCGGCAGCTAACGCAGCCGGTTCGCACACCCGGCAGCTAACGCAGCCGGTTCGCACACCCGGCAGCTAACGCAGCCGGTTCGCACACCCGGCAGCTAACGCAGCCGGTTCGCACACCCGGCAGCTAACGCAGCCGGTTCGCCAAGCCGCGGCGAACCGGCTGCGTTAGCTGCCGGGTGGGCCACTGTCCGAAGACATACGTTTCTCTCTACCGTATATTCGCCGATTGCTCTTGACCCTAATCCCCTCGCCGATTACATCCCGGCGGCGAAGAACGGGGGAAATCATGCAGCGAATCGCGTACCTGACAGCCCTGCTGGCCATGAGCGCGACGACGGGTTGCGTCGAGCGCCGCTTCACCGTCTATTCGGACCCGCCCGGCGCCCTGGTGTATTTCAACGGCAACTATCTCGGGATGACGCCGGTGGACGGCTATTTCGTTTATTACGGCAAGCAGCAGCTTCGTCTGATCAAGGAAGGCTACGAGACGCTGGACGTGGTGCAGAAGTATCCGCCGCCGTGGTTTGAGTGGCCGGGACTCGATTTCCTGACGGAGAACATTTACCCCGGCAAGCTCCGCGACGTGCGCCGCCTCTGTTACACAATGCAGCCGCGGCAATCCATTGCTCTCGATGATGTGCGCCTGCGGGCGGAACAGTTGCGCGAACGCGGACAGAACATCGGCGTACCGGCTCCGCCGCGTCCGCTGGCTCCGCCTTCACCGCCGGGCGCGAGCCTCGGCGCACCCACCGTTCCCGCGCCGCCGGAAGGAACGCTGCCCACGCCTCGACCGCTCGCCGCCCCGCCGCCCGCCGGCGTCAACGGACCTTGAAGCCGGCCAGCAGCGCCATCAATTCCTGGTCCCAGAAATCGCGGCGTTCCCATAGACAATCGCCGACCAGCACTACCACGCCCTCCGGGCGATTCACCACCGCGATCAGCATAAAGCGCTCCAGTTCCTCCGTGTTCTTCACGTGCAGCTTGCTCAAATGTCCGCGTTCGGCGCCGATGTCGGCGTCCCGACCGAAGTCGCCGTTTTTATCTTTGATCGGCTCCATCGTGGTCCGCGGATACAACACTTCTTCGCGTTTTTTCACTTCGTCGCGCGCCGCCGCCGCCGCCACCTTGAGATCCGTCTGTCTGGGCAGCACCAACACCTGTACGGTGGCATCCTTGGCGGCCAGCGGTCTGCGTTCGGAGTCCGGTTCGTGTCCCTTGAGCAACAGGTCGAGTTGTGGATCATCGTCTTCGACCGTTTCGCGCGTCCACAATTCTTTGAGGTAGGAAAGCTGATATTTGGCTTTTTTCCCCACGATGCGCACGGTTTCGCGCGGCTTCTCGGTCCAGCCCTTGCGGCCGTCGAGCAGACGGAACTGCTGGCGCAGTGCCGCCCATTCGGCGTGAATCTCCTCGCTGTCTTTCTCCACTTCGCCGAGCGGCGCCCAGGTGAAGAACCAGTAGCCGTAGCCGCGATACGCCAGCATGTAACATTCGCCGTTCACCGTCACCTGTTCCGGGTCATCGCCCTGGAACTGGAACACCGTCGCCGGCCGTCCCGCCAGCCGCGTCTGTTGGTCTTTAGGTTTCAGCTCCCATTCGACGCCGCGGAAGTACGAACGCAGCTTGCTCACCGCTTCGTCGAGCATCTCGGCATCGCTGGGCAGGCGAGTTTTGTAATCCTTGAAGAGAACGGCCAAAGATTCGTTGCGCCGCGGCGAAGTCATGGCGATATGAACGTGTAACCGCATCTGCATGTTCTTATCGCGCGTCCACGGCTTGGAGGGCAGAGGAAAGTCCGCATTGTAGGGGTTGGCGGCGCGGCTCGAATTTTGCTCGATCGCGCCGGTCTGGAGGAAGTAGCGCAGCCACATGCCGCCCCATACGACCAGCGCGCCAGCAAGAACGACGACGACAAGCAGGATGATCCGCGAGGCGAGACGGCGTAGGCGTCCCTTGGCGGCCGATTGCCACGAACGCGGTGTCACCAGAGCCGGCGTGGAACTGAAATCGAGCGCCTCCGAAGAAGGCGCCGCATCGACCGGAACGGCGAGCGGCACATCGGCTGCGGCAATCGGAGGAGACGCCGTGGGCGGTTTGACACCTTGGCGAGCGAAACCGGAGGCGAACTGAAGCACTGTGCCGCACTTGGGGCACAGCAACTTCGATGCGCCCTTAACCGCGTCGGAAGAAAAAGTATGCGTGCAGGCAGGGTTGGGACAGGGAAACATCGGGTGCATGATCGCCGGCTCGAAAGAATGATGGTGAATCTCTTCTTCTCAGTGTAGCGTGCCGTGAGGGAGGATGCAGCAACGATTTGCGCGAGAAGAATCGGCCGGCGAGGGGATTGCCGTGAACCTTCTTGGCGGCCTTGCGTCCGATGAGGAGAAGAGCATTGCCGGGGTTTGTGGTGTAGACGGCGGAGCATACGACTCTGTGAAAGTCGAGGCGGCGGGTTCAATTCCCCCCAAACCCCCTCCCCTTAATCGTAAGACAGGAGTGTGCTCCTGGGAGAGCAGACGGTCTCCAAAGCCGTCGCACAAGGTTCAAATCCTTGCGCTCCTGCTTGCGCCGCCGGACGCGGCGACAAACCTCTTGTCATTGCTTTTGCAGAGCCGTACAAAGGAAGGTCAGAGCGACGCCCCTCGCTACTCTTCCCTTCCAGCGTGAGGCGTCCCTTCGATGTCCCGCGCTGTTCTCGCGGCGCTGGGGACCAGACAAGTTTTCCGTCTCCACAGCAAAGAAGCTGGAATCGTTGGCGGCATTTCCGCCGCCTACTTGGCGCGACTTTCGCCTGAGGGGGACGTATGTGCCTCGGCATTCCCGGCAAAGTGCTGGAAACCTACCGCGAAAACGATGTCCTCATGGGCAAGGTCGATTTCAGCGGCATTTGTAAGCGCGTTTGCCTGGAACACGTGCCGCAGTCGCGGCCGGGCGATTACGTCCTCGTTCACGTCGGCTTCGCGCTGTCAGTCCTCGATGAAGAAGAAGCGGGGCGGGTGTTCGCCTTCCTGAAAGAGATGAACCAACTTGAGGAACTCCAGGTGCCGCCGCCATGAAATACGTCGATGAATACCGCGACGGCGAGGCGGCGAGCAAACTGGCCGCCGCCGTGGCGCGCGCCGTCTCGCGGCCGTGGACCATCATGGAGGTTTGCGGCGGACAGACGCATACCATCGTCAAGTACGGTATCGACCGCGTGTTGCCGCCGGAGGTTGAGTTGGTGCATGGGCCGGGCTGTCCGGTGTGCGTCACGTCGCTGGAGATGATCGACCGCGCGCACGCCATTGCTTCGCGGCCGGAGGTGATCTTCTGCTCCTTCGGCGACATGCTGCGCGTGCCCGGTTCGCGCGGCGATTTGCTGCAACTCAAATCACACGGCAGCGACGTGCGTGTCGTCTATTCGCCGCTCGACGCCGTTAACTTGGCGGCGGCCAATCCGACGCGGCAAGTCGTGTTCTTCGCCATCGGTTTCGAGACGACGGCGCCGCCCAACGCGATGGCCGTGTGGATGGCACGCAAGCGGCGGTTGACGAATTTCAGCGTATTGGTGTCGCACGTGCTGGTTCCGCCGATGATTACCGCCATTCTGCAAGCGCCCGGCAATCGCGTGCAGGCGTTTCTTGGGCCGGGACACGTCTGCACCGTCATGGGCTGCGGCGAGTATGAGCCGATCGCGCGGCGTTACGGTGTGCCCATCGTCATCACGGGCTTCGAGCCGCTGGACTTGCTCGAAGGCGTGCTGCGCACGGTGCAACAATTGGAAGCCGGACGCGCAGAGGTCGAGAATCAGTACGCGCGTGCCGTGCGGCCGGAAGGCAATCCGGCATCGCGGCGGTTGATCGAAGACATTTTCGATATTTGCGATCGCAAATGGCGTGGCGTCGGTTCGATTCCCAAGAGCGGCTTCAAGCTGCGCTATGAATACCGCCAACACGACGCCGAGCGTCTCTTCGAGGTGGACGACATCGAGACGCAGGAATCGTCGTTGTGCATTAGCGGGCAGGTGCTGAAAGGGTTGAAGAAGCCGCACGATTGCCCCGCGTTCGGTAAGCAGTGTACGCCGCAGATGCCGCTGGGCGCGACGATGGTTTCCGCCGAAGGCGCGTGCGCGGCGTACTACGCCTATGGCCGGCACTTGGAGATGGCATCTTCGTTTAGCCGCGACCCGAAGGGGAGCGCGACGCCAACGCGCTCCCCTTCGGGTCGCGGCTAAACGAAACATTGGGGAGGCAGGAGATCGCCAATGGCTGATTCCACGCTGCGCGACGCCATCTTGCGCAAATGCCGGGAGAGCATGACCACGAAGGAGAAATTCTTCGCGGACAATGCGGATCGCATTGTCGCTTGTTGCACCGCACTGGCAAAAGCATTCGACGCCGGCGGGCGCCTGTTCGTCATGGGCAACGGCGGCTCCTCCTGCGACGCCGCTCACGTTTCCGTCGAGTTCATGCACCCCATCATCGAAAAGCGGCCGGCCCTGCCGGCGATGGCCCTCACCACCGATACCGCCATGCTCACCGCCATCGGCAACGATCAGGACTTCGCGCTGGCGTTCACGCAACAGCTGCGTATGCTCGGCAAGCGCGGCGACATGGCGCTGGGCATCTCGACGAGCGGCAAGTCGGCCAACATCAATCGCGCCTTGCAAGCGGCGCGCGAGATGGAGCTTTTGACCGTCGGCTTTTCCGGCCGCGACGGCGGCCGTATGCCCGAATACTGCGATTTCTGCTTCACCGTGGCCAGCTTCAGCATCCATCGTATTCAAGAAACACACGAAACCTTGTTGCACGTGCTTTGGGATCTCATTCATGTGATACGCGGCGAGGAAGACGTGATCTGACATGACCGACAACGATCACTCGCTGACTGCTCTCCCCTTCAGCGCGTGTCCGCTACCGAAGTCACGCTACGAGCATATTCTGCTCGGCCACGGCAGCGGCGGGCAGTTGACGGCGGATCTGATTCAGAGACTATTCGTTCCCGGCTTCGGCAACGATGTGCTGGGAGCGCTCGAGGATCAAGCCACGCTGCGTATTCCCTTCGCCGGCACTCCGGGCTTGTCGCGCATTGCCTTCACCACCGATTCGTTCGTGGTTCGGCCGCTGTTCTTCCCCGGCGGCGACATCGGCCGGCTGGCGGTGCATGGCACGGTCAACGATTTGGCCGTTGGCGGCGCTCGTCCTCTTTTCTTATCGGCGGCGTTCATCCTCGAAGAGGGATTGCCGTTGACGGATTTGCAGCGCATCGTCGCCTCGATGCGGCAGGCATGTGCCCAGGCGGGCGTGTCGCTTGTCACTGGAGATACCAAGGTCGTCGATCGCGGCAAGGGCGACGGCGTGTACATCACCACCAGCGGCATCGGTCTGGTGCCGGAGGGGATCGCGCTGTCGATTCACAACGCACGGCCCGGCGATGGCATTCTCGTTTCGGGAACGCTCGGCGATCACGGCATCGCCATTATGTCGGTGCGCGAAGGGCTGGAGTTCGAGACGGTGTTGGAGAGCGATACGGCTCCGCTGACGGATCTGGCCCAGACGATTTTGGAAGTGTGTCCGCGCATGCGCTGCATGCGCGATGCGACGCGCGGCGGCCTGTCGTCGGTCCTCAACGAATTGGCCGCCGCTTCCGGCGTGGGGGTGCGACTCGAGGAGTCGGCCATTCCGCTGCGTCCCGAAGTGCGCGGCGCCTGCGAGATGCTCGGACTCGATCCCCTCTATGTCGCCAATGAGGGGAAACTGATTGCGGTCGTGCCGGCGGAGGACACCGAGCGTGTGTTGGCGGCCATGCGCACGCAGCCGCTGGGACGAAATGCGGCCATCATCGGCGAAGTCGTGGAAGACAAGCACGGTATGGTGATTCTGCGTTCGGTCGTGGGCGGCGAGCGCGTGGTGACGATGTTGGCGGGAGAGCAGTTGCCGCGGATTTGTTAGCCAACTCGGTATAGGAATTGCTGAGTGAAAGTTCGATCTTATTCCATCCGAGGGAAGCAGCCTATTTAATGCGGCTCACCCTTGCGGCGGGTCGAATAGAAAGGAGCGACAGCAATGGCCGAAGCGAACGCGGTCCCTTACGGGAGGAAAACGCAGAAAGAACCAGCCGTCAAAGAGGTTCACATCCTGTGGATGACCGGCGGGCTGAGTTGCGACGGCGACTCTGTGTCCGTCACCGCCGCCAGCCAGCCCAGCCTCGAAGACATCGTCTTGGGTGCCGTCCCTGGTCTGCCGAAGGTGCATCTGCACAACCCCGTGCTGGCCTACGAGAACGGCGACGAATTCATGCAATACTGGCATCTGGCCGACGAGGACCGGCTCGGCGCTCCCTTCGTCCTTATCGTCGAGGGATCAATCCCCAACGAGCAGATCAAGCGCGAAGGCTACTGGGCCGCCTTCGGCTCGGACAAGCGCACTGGCCAGCCTATCACTACCTGCGAATGGATCGACCGTCTGGCGCCCAAGGCGTTCGCCGTGGTAGCGGCGGGCACCTGCGCCACCTACGGCGGCATTCACGCCATGGCCGGCAATCCCACCGGCGCGATGGGCCTGGCCGATTACCTCGGCTGGAACTTCCGCACCAAAGCCGGACTGCCGATCGTCAACGTGCCCGGCTGTCCGGTGCAGCCGGATAACATGACGGAAACGCTTCTTTATCTCCTTTATCACGCGGCGGGACTGGCGCCCATTATCCCGCTGGACCAACAACTGCGGCCGACGTGGCTGTTCGGCAAGACCGTCCACGAGGGTTGCGATCGCGCCGGCTACTACGAGCAGGGCGATTTCGCCCATGAATACGGTTCGCCCAAATGCCTGGTGAAGCTGGGTTGTTGGGGTCCGGTGGTCAATTGCAACGTCACCAAGCGCGGCTGGATGGCCGGCATCGGCGGCTGTCCCAATGTCGGCGGCATCTGCATCGCCTGCACCATGCCCGGCTTCCCGGATAAGGTCATGCCGTTCATGGATGAGCCGCCGGGCGGCACGGTGTCGTCGATGTTGGTCGGCGTGTACGGCCGGCTGATCCGCACGCTGCGCGGCGTCACCAACAACACCATCAACAAAGAACCGAAATGGCGACACCGCCGCCACGAACTGACCACCGGCTACCAACCCACGACATATTAAGTTTCACCGTTTAGCCGCGACCCGAAGGGGAGCGCGAGGTTCGCGCTCCCCTTCGGGTCGCGGCTAAACGAGAAGGAATTCTTGGAGAAACACCATGTCCACCGTGACCACACCCAAACGCCAAGCCGCCACCGAGGGCCGTAATCTCGTCGAAATGTCTTGGGATCCGATCACGCGGATCGTCGGCAGTCTGGGCATTTACACCAAGATCGATTTTGCCAACCGTCAAGTCGCCGAGTGCTACAGCACATCGTCGATCTTCCGCGGCTACAGCATTTTCATGAAGGGCAAAGATCCGCGCGATTCGCCCTTTATCACCAGCCGCATCTGCGGCATCTGCGGCGACAATCACGCCACCTGTGCCGTCTACGCGCTGAACATGGCCTTCGGCATCCATAGCCCCTCGCCGATGGGCACAATGATTATCGATCTCGGCGAGGCCGCCGAGTATATGTTCGATCACAACATCTTTCAGGACAATCTGGTCGGCGTGGATTTCTGCGAGCAGATGGTCAAGGAGACCAACCCCAGCGTCTGGGACAAGGCCCAGCGCGCCGCCGCTCCGCACGCCAAGCTGCACGGCTACCGCACCGTCGCCGACATCATGACGGCGCTGAACCCCTTCACCGGCGAACTGTATCTGCAAGCCCTGCAAATGAGCCGGCTGACCCGCGAAATGTTCTGCCTTATGGAAGGACGCCACGTCCATCCCTCGACCTTGTACCCCGGCGGCGTCGGCACCGTGCCCACGCAGCAGCTATTCACCGACTACCTCGTTCGCCTGATGAAGTACGTCGAGTTCATGAAAAAGATGGTGCCGCTGCACGACGATCTGTTCGATTTCTTCTACGAAGCGCTGCCCGGCTACGAAAAGGTCGGTCAGCGGCGCATCCTGCTGGGCTGTTGGGGATCGTGGAACAACCCCGATGTCTGCGATTTCACCTACCAGCGCATGAACGAGTGGGGCAAGGCGATGTACGTCACGCCCGGCGTCATCGTGGACGGCAAGACCGTCACCAATAATCTGGTGGACATCAATCTGGGCATGCGCATCCTTTTGGGATCGTCTTACTACGACGATTGGGAAACCGGGGAGATGTTCGTCAAAACCGATCCGCTGGGCAATCCGGTCGATCGGCGTCATCCGTGGAACCAGACGACGACGCCGCGGCCGCAGAAGCGCGATTTCAACAGCAAATATACCTGGGTGATGTCGCCGCGCTGGCTGCATCCGCAGACCGGCGAACATCTGGCCCTGGACACCGGCGGCGGCCCGATCGCTCGGCTGTGGGCCACGGCGCTAGCCGGTCTGGTGGACATCGGCTACATCAAAGCGACCGGCCACAGCGTTAAGATCTACTTGCCCAAAACGGCGCTGATGCCGGAAGTCGAATTGGAATGGAAGATCCCCAAGTGGAGCAACGCCCTCGAACGCGATCGGGCGCGCACGTACTTCCAAGCCTATTCGGCGGCGGCGGCGCTGCACTTCGCCGAACGGGGGATGAAGCTGCTGCACGCCGGCAAAGCGCGGACGTGGACGGAGTTCAAAGTTCCCGACAACGCCATCGGTTGTGGCTTCCACGAAGCGGTGCGCGGCGTGCTGTCGCACCACGTTGTTATCCGCGACGGCAAAATCGCCAACTATCATCCGTATCCGCCGACGCCGTGGAACGCCAGTCCGCGCGACGTGTACGGCACGCCGGGACCGTATGAGGATGCCGTGCAGAATACACCGATTTTCGAGGAGAATGGGCCGGACAAGTTCAAAGGCATCGACATCATGCGAGCGGTGCGCAGCTTCGATCCGTGCTTGCCTTGCGGTGTGCATATGTACCTGGGCAACGGCAAGATGCTCGACGTGCGGCACGCGCCGATGTTCGTGCGCATGGGTAGGAGGTTTTCGTTTAGCCGCGACCCGTAGGGGAGCGCGAGGGTTAACCCTCGCGCTCCCCTACGGGTCGCGGCTAAACGGCGAAGTTTTGGCGGCGGGGAAGGATGATGACGAACACCTTCGATACGCGGCAATTTCAGGCGCGGCTGCGAGCGCCTCGACGCGCTGCTGCGCGAGGCGGAGCATTCCGCCGATCCGGTGATGCAGACGCGCACGCGCGAGATGGTGCAGGCTCTTCTCGATCTGCATGGGACCGGCCTGGAGCGACTTCTGGAACACATCGCGGAAGCAGGCGAAGCCGGTCGCGCCATTCTCGACTCTTGCGTTGAGGATGATGTGGTGGGAGGATTGTTGCTGCTGCACGGCTTGCATCCTCTCGATCTGGAGGCGCGTCTGCATCAGGCTTTAGAGGGAGTGCGGCCCTTTGTCGATTCGCACGGCGGCAACGTCGAACTGCTCGGCGTCCGCGACGGCGTGGTGCGGCTGCGGCTGCACGGCGGCGGCCACAGTTGTCCCTCGTCGGCGCGGACGATGCAGCAAACCATTGAAGAAGCGATCTACGGCAAGGCGCCCGAAGTGACGGCGGTGGAAATGGAAGGAGAGGCAGCGGATTCGTGGATGTCGGAGAACGGCCGACCGCGCTTCGCGCTGCCACTGGTGTGAATCCTAATCGAAGTAACCATTAAGGAGACGAAACATGGCCAAAGGACCAAGCCCGGACCTGCCGGCGCACACGCCGGGCACGCCGAAGGGCGAAGAGTACGTCGAGCGGCACGGCCGCGAACCGGGCCGCGACGATCCGCGCTTCGAGCGCACCGCCCGCGATGCGACGAGCATCAGTCCGTCCAAGCACGATCCGATTGATCCGCGGATGCCGCACCTGCCGCCTTGTTAGGCGGCGAAAAAGCGATGAAGGGATCGCAACATGAGTGCCGAGTTTCGAACCGGCTCCGCCTTGTCCGCTCTGCGCCGCTTTACACGGCCGCGAACGGAGCGCGAACGCTGCGATCTATGCAACCTGGAGTTGGCGGCCGAGCATGCGCATCTGGTCGAGCTGTCCAGCCGGCGGCTTGTCTGCGCCTGTGATGCCTGCGCCGTCTTGTTCGATAGTCGGGGAGCGGGGAGATATCGGCGCGTGCCGCGCGATGTCCAATTTCTGCCGGACTTTCGCCTCACGGACTTGGCATGGCAAGGACTGGGGTTGCCGATCAACCTGGCCTTTTTTCTGCACAGCACGGCGGCGGGGCGAGTGATCGCTCTGTATCCCAGCCCGGCGGGCGCCACGGAATCGCTGCCGGCGCTGGATGCCTGGCAGACGCTCGTGGAAGACAATCCGATCTTGCGCGAACTGGAGCCGGACGTGGAGGCGCTGTTGGTGAACCGGCTGGGTCCGGCACACGCACACTATCGGGTAGGCATCGATGAATGTTACAAACTGGTCGGCCTAGTCCGCGGTCATTGGCGGGGTCTATCGGGAGGGGAGGCACTTTGGCAGGAGGTCGAACATTTTTTCTCGGCCCTGCAAGAACGATCGCATCCGGCGGGAGACGCGGCCCATGCCTGATTTGAGTTTCCAGGTGGAGGGAGTGGAGCCGCAGCGGATCGCCGCCGCGCCGCTGTTGCTCTTCAAACTGCGCATCGCCGAAGTCGTCGCCGCGGCCAAACCGCCGACATCGATCCATACCATCGTCCTCCGCTGTCAGGTGCGCATCGAGCCGGCTCGGCGGCGCTACAGTGCCGTGGAGCAGGAGCGCTTGCTCGATCTGTTCGGCACGCCGGAGCGCTGGGGACAAACGCTTCGCCCTTGGCTGTGGACGCAGACCAGCGCCATCGTGCCGCCGTTTTGCGGCAGCGGCGTCGTCGATGTGCCGGTGCCGTGCAGTTATGATTTCTGCTTGGCGGCGACCAAGTATTTCGACGCCCTGGAAGACGGGGACATCCCGCTGTGTTTTCTCTTCAGCGGCACGATTTTCTATCGAAGCGACGAGGAGACTTTGCAGGCGGGGCAAATCTCTTGGGAGAAGGAAGCGTATTTCCGTTTGTCGGCGGCGACATGGAAGGAATTAATCGATCTGTATTATCCTAATAGCGCCTGGCTGTGTCTGCGCAAAGACGTGTTCGATCGGCTGAATCAGTATCGGAGTCGTCAGGGTTTGCCGACGTGGGAACAGACGCTCGAACGACTGCTGGCGGCGGCGGAAGAGACGGTGAAACCATGAACCGTACACTCGTGGACCGTATCGCCGATGCTGTTCTCTATGAGGGATATATCCTCTATCCCTATCGGCCATCGGTCAAAAATCGGCAGCGCTGGACCTTCGGCGGTCTGTACCCCGAAGTGTACTGCCGAGTACACGGCGATGAAGCGTCGGCGAATCAGACGGAGATTCTGGTACGCGGGACAGCGGCCACGTCCATCGAAGCGGTTGTTCGTTTCCTCCATCTGACACAACGCATCGTCGGCGAAATGAATCCGCCGCCGTTCCGTCCCGTCGAGACGCTGCGCGTCGGCGAGCAAATGTTTCACTCGTGGCAGGAGGCGGAGAAGCGCGAAGCCGCTGTCGGTGAGGTGATGCTGGGCGAACTGGCGAACTATCCGCGGCGCGTGCCCTTCACTTTTGCAGGCGGCCAACGCTCGGAGCCGATAGCTGGGCCGGATGGAGAGGTTGCCGGTCTCCTGGTCCGCGTGCAGCAGGCTATTGAGGGAACCATCGAAGTGCGCGCGGCCGAGATCGCGGAAGGACTGTTCCGCCTGACGCTCCGCGTTGAGAACCGTACAGCGGCGAGCGGGGTCGCGTTAGCGCCCCGAGAACACAGCCGCGATGAGGCGCTGTTGTGTTCTCTCGTTTCCGCGCACACTCTCCTCGGCGTCCGGGATGGCGAATTCATCTCGCTGCTCGATCCGCCCGACGACTGCCGCGAAGCCGCTGCCGCCTGCCGCAACGTCGGCGTTTGGCCGGTTCTCGTCGGCGCGGAGGGACAGACGGATACTCTGTTAGCATCGCCGATCATCCTCTACGATTATCCGCAGCTGGCGCCGGAAAGTCCGGGCGACTTCTTCGACAGCACCGAGATCGACGAGATGTTGACCTTGCGCATTCTGACGCTGACGGACGACGAAAAGCGTGCGATGGCCGCGGTGGATGAGCGGGCGCGTGCCTTGCTGGAGCGAACCGAAATGCTGGCGCGACAGCCCAACCTCGAACTGCACGGCACCCTTCGCGGTCTGTGCCCGTTGCCGGAGGAGGGGACGCATGGATAGCTGGGACATTGAGTTCGACCGGCGCCGTCTGGAGTGCGTCCACGTCGGTCCCCGCGAAATCCGTGCCGGTGATCGTGTCCGTCTTCGACCGCGCGGCCGCGCCGACATTTTCGATCTGGCGCTAGCGGGCAAGACGGCGACTATCGAGGCGATCGAACAGGATTACGAAGGACGCGTCTATCTGGCCGTCCTCGTGGACGACGATCCCGGCAAGGATCTCGGCCTGCTGCGGCAACCCGGACACCGCTTTTTCTTCCAGACGGAGGAGATCGAACCATTGCCGGAGGAGCCATGACGCGACCGCGCATCCTCATTGCCGGCATCGGCAACATCTTCCTGGGCGATGACGCTTTCGGCGTTGAGGTCGCCCAGCGTTTGACGCGGCGCTCGCTGCCGCCAGAGGTGCGTGTCGTCGATTTCGGCATTCGCGGCCTCGATCTGACCTACGCTCTGCTGGACGGCTATGAGGTCGTCGTTCTCGTAGATGCCGTGCCGCGCGGCGGAACGCCCGGCACGCTCTACGTTTTGGAACCGGAAAGAGACGAGGCGTCCGAGGCTGCCGACGCCGTCATCGAGACGCACAATATGGACCCGGTGAAGGTGCTGCGCTTGGCGGCGGCGATGGGCGGAAAAGTGGATCGCCTGCTGCTGGTCGGCTGCGAGCCGGCGCCGGATAGCGACTATGAAGATATGCAAACGGGGTTGAGTGATCCCGTCCGCGCCGCTGTGGACGAGGCGATTCGGCTCATCGAGTCGCTGGTGGCGCGGCTGCTGTGCGGCGATCCGATTGAGGCGAAGTGAAACTCTATCATTCCTGAAAAGGAGGTTGCAAAATGTCGAGATCGAACGTCCGAGTATCCCGAGCGCGTTTATCCGTCGGGCGAAGAAGGGAAGATGCAGCGCATGATGAATATGGGCGGCGCGGGGAAAATACCCAAAGGCTGGATGCTCGCCGGCTTGGCGGGGATCGGCGTAGCTGCCTGGATGGTGTGGCATTTCGGCCCGGATTTTGTGCGCTACATGAAAATGGAACGAATGTGAGCGGCCATGCACGAGCTTTCCATCGCCTTGAGCATCCTGGATCTCGCCGAGGAAGAGGGGGAGCGCCGGGCCGGCCGTGTCGCTGCCGTGCATCTGAAGCTCGGTCCTCTTTCCGGCGTGGTCAAGGAAGCATTGGCGTCGGCTTACGAGATGGCTCGTGAAGGCACGGCGCTGGCGGAGACGGAATTGCGCATCGAGGAGATGCCGATTGTCATTCACTGCTCCGCCTGCGCCGCCGATCAAACGCCGGCTTCGCTGTACGAGCTGCGCTGCCCGGCTTGCGGCGCCCTGAGCAATGAGGTCGTCAGCGGCCGAGAGCTGGAAGTCTATGCCTTGGAGATCGACCCATGAGTACAAGCCCGCGCTTGGTCGAGGTCCGGCAGCACGTCCTGAAGCGCAACGACACCGCCGCTCGCGCGCTGCGCGAGCGGTTCCACCAAGCCGGTGCTTACGTCGTCAGTCTCGTGTCCAGTCCCGGTGCCGGCAAAACGGCGTTTCTGGAAAAGATCCTTACGCGGCTCCGCGAGCGCTACCGCGTCGCCGCTCTCGTCGGCGACCTGGCGACCGACAACGACGCCCGGCGCTTGGCCCGCGCCGAGGTTCCCGTCAAGCAGATCACCACCGGCACCGTTTGCCATCTGGAAGCGGAGATGGTGGCGGCGGCCCTGGATGGCTGGCGGCTCGATGAACTCGACTTCCTCTTCATCGAGAACGTCGGCAATCTGGTTTGTCCTTCGACTTTCGATCTCGGCGAGGATCTTCGCTTGGTTCTTTTCTCCGTCACGGAAGGAGAGGATAAACCTCTCAAATATCCGACGATTTTCAACACGGCGGACGTGGCGATCCTCACCAAGATGGACTTGGCGGCGGTCGTGGAGTTCGACGCGGACGCCGCCCAGCGCAGCATTCAGGCCGTGCGGCCCGGTATGGAAACCTTCGCGGTGTCGGCGAAAACGGGGCAAGGCATGGAGGAATGGTTGAGCTTTCTTCAATCGCGCCGCACCCCGGTTGGTTAGCGACGCTTCGCAGAAGCGTCGAAGGCGGCCGACGCTTCTGCGAAGCGTCGCTAACCAGCATCGCTCGGATGGACCCATTCCGTCGAGCCGTCCGCCCAATTCTCTTTCTTCCAGATGGGCACGAGTTCTTTCAAACGGTCGATGGCATGGCGGCACGCCTCGAACGCCTCGGCGCGGTGGGGGCAACTCACGGCTACGGCAACGCTGATGTCGCCGACTTGCAGACGACCCAACCGATGCACCAGCGCGATGTCGCCGACTGGCCAACGCCGCCGCGTGTCTTCCTCGATCTCCGCCATCTTCTTCTCGGCCATGCCGGCATACGCCTCGTAATCCAGCGCCACCGTCACGCGCTCGCCGGTCAGATCGCGCACGGTGCCGAGGAATACGACGATGCCGCCACAATGGTCGCGGCGCACCTGCTCGCTCAGCGCATGATAATCGATCGTCTCGTGGGTTAGTCGAATCATGGGACAGTCCCTCCCGCGCCTATTGTAGCAAGGAGCGGCGCGATTTTTGCTATTTCGTCTACTGGACGCCCTGGAAGGCTACAGGGGCCTGTCCGGGGATCGAACGATCGGACAGTCCATCACAAAGGAGAGAGGTCGTGAAAGTGCGCACGGGTTTGTTGGCGGCGTTGATTCTCGGCGGAATCATCGGTGCATTTGTGGCGGGTACGCATGCTCCGCCTGCGCTGGGGCAGAGAGCGGGCGAAGGGCAGCACCACTACAGCGTTGTGGAAACGGAGGGACACAATCTCATCGTCACGGATGATACGATAAACAAACTCTACTTTTACACTATCGACAAAGAGAAGGAGATCGGCAGCGAATTGCGGCTACGCGGCACGGTGGATCTGTCGGAGGTCGGCAAGCCGGTGATTGTTCCGAAACATTACCGAGCGGAGAAATGAGGCGAAGTGTCATCGCCCCTAGGAGGTGACAGACATGAAACGTATCAGTGTGTGGTTGGCCGGCGTGGTGCTGACGCTGGCGCTGGCTTCCAGCGCCCAGGCTCAGTACGGGGGAGGCCGCTACTATTACAACCCCTGGATGGGAGGGGGCGCTTACGGTGGCGCCGCTTACAATCCGTGGACGGGCGGCGCTATTACGGCGGCGCGGGGTACAACCCCTGGACCGGCCGTTACATCCGTGGCGGAGCCTTCATCAACCCTTACACGGGCATCGGGGGCTACTCGCGGAGTTACTACAATCCTTGGACCGGCCGTTATGGCTATCGTTACCGCTATTGGTAAGGGAGAGTCCAATCCATTTTCTCAACGCCGCTTGCGGCTTAAATCCGTTTAGCCGCGAGCCGAAGGCGAGCGCGAAGCCCGCGCTCGCCTTCGGCTCGCGGCTAAACGGATTTAAGCTGCGAACGGTCCCCAAAATCGAATTTACTTGCGGCGCGGGCGACTCTCGGCTGTCGCTGTCCGCGGATCTTCCGGCCAGGCATGTTTCGGATAGCGCGCCCGCAACTCTTTGCGAATTTGCGGATAGGTATTCTTCCAGAAGCTCGCCAGATCGTCGGTGACTTGCTGCGGTCGATGGTTCGGCGCCAGCAGATGCAGCAGCACCGGCACGCGGCCGGCGGCGACGCGCGGTGTTTGCGTCCAGCCGAATACTTCTTGAATGCGCACGGCGAGAATCGGTGGACGGCCTAGTTCGTAGCGCAGGGCGATGCGGCTGCCCGACGGTACCGTCAGACGTTCGGGGGTCTCGCGTTCTACCGCTTGTTGTTGCCCATGATTGAGGCGGCTTTGGAAGGCTTGCAGCCAATCGGCTTTGCGCAGGTCAGCGAACGAACGGCAGCCGTGACATAACCATGTCAGCAGTTCGCGCAGTTCGGCATCGTCGAGCGGCGGCAATTGCCCTTCGGGCATCCACTGGCGCAGACAGCGAACGCGCAGGCGATACAGTCCGGCGGGTGAATCGTCGGCGGGGATGACGCGCTCCAGATGCTCGGCAGCGGCGGCGGCGAGAAGACGAGCCGTTTCCTCCTCATCGGGCGGCGGGGCGTCCGTCTCTTCGAGAACCAGATCGGCGAAGCGCACACGCCGTTTCGCCGCCACGCGCTCGGTCTGGACATCGAAGGCCGCTTCCACGGCTGTCGTCACTTGTTCGGGCGGCAGCCATTCGCGCTCAATGGCGGACGCTTGACGCACCCATGTTTCGTGCTGTCCCGCGTCCACGTCGATGCACAGAAATAACTCGGCGTCAAGGACGCCGCTCGACGGCGCCAGGTGGACGCCGCGACCGCCGACCATGACACCGCGCCGACTTCCCGACTCGCGCCGCCGGGCCAAGCGATCGGGAAATGCCGCCAGCAAGGCGCGCAGCACACCTTCATCGGATCGTAGGTCAGGCTTTCCAGCCTGACGAGCCTGACGGGAACGCAACGAACGCAGCAATTGATCGCGGGCGCGCAGGACGAAATGAGCGGCCGCGCGATGCAGTGGGCCGCGCGCGCTGGCCGTGCGTCCGCCGCGCTCAAATTCCTCCAGTGCCTCAACACGATCGAGCAAGTCGGAGGGAGTGGTATGACGAGGAACGACCGCGGACGACGACTCATCGAAAGAGCGAGTAAAAGGGTCGCGTTCGGACAAAAGAGCGGCGGCGAGGGCGACGCGCTGCGGCTGGCCCAAGCGTTGTCCTTCGATCAGCAGACGAGCGAGGCGCGGATGCACCGGCAAGCGCGCCATGACGCGGCCCAATGCCGTCACACCGTCCTCGGCGGCCGCGCCGAGACGGCGCAACAGCGCCAGCGCCTGGGCGACTGTCGCCTCTCTCGGCGGTTCCAACCACGGAAAACGCGACACATCCGCTTCGCCCAGACATAAAAGCTGCAAGACGGCGGCGGCGAGATCGACGCGGCGAATCTCCGGCTCCGTCTGTTCGGGACGGGAACGATGCGCGCCGGCACCCCATAGCCGCACGCATACGCCCGGCTGCGTCCGTCCGGCGCGACCGGCCCGTTGCTCGGCGGAAGCGCGCGAGATCGGCTGCAATTGCAAACGATCCAGACCGAAGCGCGGATCGAAGACGAGCATCCGCGCCAGGCCGCTATCGACGACGCCGGTGACGCCCTCGACGGTGACGGACGTTTCCGCCACATTCGTCGCCAACACGACCTTGCGGCGCGTCTGTGGCAACAGCGCCGCGTCCTGCTGCTCGGCCGGCAGTTCGCCGTGCAGCGGCAACACCAGCAACTGCTGCTGTTCGGCGAGCGTTTCGAGATGGCGAGCCGTTTGGCGGATTTCGTGCAGCCCCGGCAGAAAAACGAGGAGATCGCCCGGCGTGCGTTCCAGGGTGCGCTCGACCGCGCGGGCCACGGCGAGGGGCCACGGTTGCCGTTCCTGCCGAGGTTCGTAAACGATCTCGACCGGATGTAAGCGGCCCTCACTAGCGATGATCGGACAACCGCCGAGGTAAGCCGACAGCGACTCGACGGCCAGCGTCGCCGACATGACGACGATACGCAACTCCGGCCGCACCGTCTGCTGCACCAGCCGGACCATGCCCAGAGCAAGATCGCTCTCCAGGCCGCGCTCGTGGAACTCATCGAAGAGGACAATCGCGGTCGATTCGAGAAAAGGATCATCGTGCAACAAGCGCAGGAGAATGCCCGGCGTGACGACGAGGATGCGCGTGTGCGGTCCACATTGGCGATCGAAGCGCACGTGGTAGCCGATTTCGTCGCCGAGCCGTCCGCCGCGCTCATCGGCCATGCGGCGGGCGGCGGCGCGGGCGGCGAGCCGTCGCGGTTCCAACAGAAGGAGGCGTCCGCTTTCCGCCAGGCCCGCATCGAGCAGAGCCGGCGGTACGCGCGTCGTTTTTCCCGCTCCCGTCGGTGCGCGCAGGACGACATTGGACTGCCGCCGCAGCGCGGCGATCAGATCCGGCAAGACGGGATCAATGGGAAGAGGCGTGTGTATCACGACCGCGAAATCTTGACGAAGCCAGGGCGTCCCTTGCTGGCGCTGCGGGCTGGCAAAAAAAGTTAGCGGGCGGGGGCCGGAGACTCACTCGGACCCGGTGGTGGCGAGGAAAAAGGCGCGGCACCCAATCCCAACATCTCCACGCCCGTAACGTGCATGTACCAGAGGATGGTGAAACGATCAAAGGCGGTATCGGTCGCATCCGGATCGAGCAAACCAATCACGGCCATCTGCCGGCCGGGCAACACCACTTCAGAACTTCTCACTTCCACATTGCCGCCGTCCGAGCGCAGCAAACGAAACGGCACGAACGGCCGAGCAGCCAATAACGTCCGTAGTTGATCCAGAGTGAACATTGGTCCTTTATCTCCTCGCGCCGGGTATCCCTAGACCATCGTACATTATCACCTAAGTCACGCCAACTTCTCATAACGCATACGATAGATGGGCTTGCCCTGTTTGCGGAATTTGCGCTCGAAGTTAGTAAGATAATCGAGATCGTGCATAGGTTCATTTTCCGGCGGCGGCGGCAGTGGACGCAGCGCGGCTTGCTCGGCCAGCAAGGCGGACATCACTTGAGCATATTCCGCCACGTCGGTGACGGCGTGCAACTGTCCGCCGAGCTGGAGAATGCGCACGCATTGTCCCACGAACTCGGCGGTGAACACGCGGCGCTTGTGATGGCGTTTCTTCCACCACGGATCGGGAAAGTATACATGCACGGCTTGCAGCGATGCCGCCGCCACGCAGCGCGGCAGAAACAACTGTACGTCGGCGCAGGCGACGCGGACATTGGCCAAGCCGCGCTTGGCCAAGCGCGTCGCCGTCAACAGCTGATATTTGCGGACGATTTCCACGCCGACGAAGTTGATTTGCGGATGCAGCGCCGCCGTCGTGAGCAGGAACAGCCCCTTGCCGAATCCCACTTCCAACTCAACGGGGCGATCATTGCCGAACACTTCCTTCCAGTTCAGCGGCGGCGCGGCCGTCGAGGACGACGGCGGCACGTTCAACAGATAGGGAGCGAGTTCCGCCAAGGGCAGACGAGGGCCGCGACGCACGTTCAGCGCTCCTCGGCGAGCGTCGCCGCCTCGGTCGGACGAACGAGGCGGACGCCAATGATGTTGGCTTGAAAGACCATCGTTGAGCCGACGAAGCCTTGCACGTTAAAGACGCACTGGAGGCGGTGCAGCTTGGTGGCCTTGGAGACTAGCACGAAGCGATCGCCCGGCCGCACCGGCCCACGGAAACGCACGTTCTCCATGCCGCCGAAACCGAGGAAATCGCCCTCCGTCAAGCCGTTGGCCATGATGTAGTACGAACACAACTGCGCCGCCGCCTCGCACATCAGCACGCCCGGCATGAGCGGATAATCCGGCATGTGGCCGCGCACCCAAAACTCGTCCGCCGTCACGTCCTTGTAGCCGACGATCAGGTTCTGGCTGGTGTCCATGTGGACGATGGCCGTCAACTGCTCCATCTCGAAGCGCTGCGGGTTGACCCGTTCGATGTCCGCGCGGCTGGCCACAACGCGGCCAAAATCGAGCTGCGTCGGATCAACAAGCAACTCCGGCGGCATGACTCTCTCCCTACTTCGTTTAAGAAGAACTAACCACAGAGTCACAGAGAACACAGAGAAAAAAAGAAGAAGCAAAAACAAACGAGCGGATCGGGCTTTATTATTTCTTTCTCTGTGTTCTCTGTGACTCTGTGGTTAGCTTCTTCAAACTTTTTTCAGCCGATCACCTCGGCGATCTGACTCAATTTCGTCAACAACACATCAGGGCGGCTGACGCCTTCTTTAAGCTGCTCGGCACTGGCCTGCAACGAAATACGATCACGGGCGAACAAGGCGGTGCGCATGCCCAAGCGGCGAGCCGGCACCAGATCGCGCGCGATGCTCGTGCCGACGTGCAAAACCTGGTTGGGCGCCAACCCCTGTTGTTGAAGAGCTTGGACGGCATGACGGAACAGACGCTCCGAAGGTTTACGGCCGCGGTGTTCATACGAGAGAACGATCAGATCCTTGTCGAGCAGCTTGTCGAGTACCAGATTGCTGTCCTGAGCCGCCAAGCCGCGCTGAAGCTGCACGCGCGTGAAACATTGACCGTCGGCCAATAGCCCCTGCTTCAAGCCGTTGTCGGCCACGGTTTGCAACGCCTGAGCGGCATATTTGTACGCGGCGACGCCTTGCAGACTGGCATGAAAGAAATAAGCGACCTTACGGCTAAATTCGTTGAGCGAACCGAAAAATCCGGCGTCGAACTTGTAATCCTTCTGAAACAGCTTCTTGATGAGCGCTTCCCAAACGCGATCGGAACCGACTTCGGGATACTTCTCGGTGCCGCCGGGGACGGCGCGATGCTCGGTCAACACGGCGGTGTACAGCTGCTTCATGTAATCGGCGGGCTGTCCCGGCTTGCGCGACATCGACGACCACATTTTGTATTCCTGGATGGTCTTGTCCAGGGCCACGTTCATGACGAACTCTTGCGGATGCTCGAACCACAATTCACCGCCGGCGATGCGCAGCAGGGTGCCGTAGACGTTCCACAGCACGGTGCGCACCTGCGGCAAGCGCACGACATGCGGTCGAGCCATAAGACGATCCTCCTCCGGAGGTGCCGGCCAAACCAGATCGTGTCGTGTGTCCAGGTAAGCCGCGTACTGTTCCAGCGTCAGGGCCATACCGTCCCCGCCAGTCGCACACAAGAGACTAGCAACAAAGCTAACAGGAAAAATGAAGACGTGCAAGGGACGCCCTTGCTGGGTAGTGGGTCCGTGTGGTGGGGCAGACATTTCTGTCTGCCGGGCAGACAAGAATGTCTGCCCCACCACACGGACCCACTACCCCTCGCTGGCGCCGCGGGCCGGCAAGACAAACATTGCCAGCCCGCGGTGCCAGCAAGGGTTCAGCCGCCGCGCAATTTCGCCACGGCTTTGGCGGCGTATTGACGCACTTGAGCATCGCGGTCGCGTTGTTGCATGTCGGCGAGCGCCGGAATGGCGGTCGCGGCAGTGGGACCGAATTTAAGCAGTGCCAGGATCGCCTCCCGACGGACGGCGGCATCGCCATCGCTCAGCGCCGCCATCAGCGCGGGCAGTACAGCCGGATCGGCAGGGCCGGCATTGCCCAGCTTGAAAGCAGCTTTTTTCGCAACCGCTCATCCAGATTTCGTAGCATTATTATTGCGATAAAAAAGCAATCGCTCAATGTTGATGGCTTGACAATTAAGGATTATTTTTGCAATAATAACTAGCATGGCAAGGCCACCAAAAGACAAGCGGTTCTTGATGAGTTCCTCGATCCGCGTACCGCTTACAGCGGATCAGAAACGGTTGATTGAGGAAGCGGCGGCCCTCGATCAATCCGACCTGACGGCGTGGATTCGCCCAATCCTGCTTCGAGCTGCGACGGATAGGATCAAGAGAAACGGTGGCAGAAACCAAGGCCGGTAACTCGCGGAGCGCGTATGGCACCGATCCAAGAAAGGGAATCGCAGTGGCAAAGAGAAAGCCTCCTAGCGGGCCATCCCGATACGATCAGATTCTCAACGAAATCCAAGAAGCGACCCTCAACGCCCAGCATGATTTTCGCCGCCGAAAAGGTCTGTTCAAGAAACTAGAAAGTCAAGGCGAACCGGCACCGCGCCGGGTTGCGATGTACTACGCACAGCTAAACCGTCCCATCACCCACGATGATGTACTTCCCTTCACGAGCATGCTGAAGGGCATCGGGAGAGTTCAGAATCTTGACTTGATCGTCCACAGCCCCGGCGGCGATGGAGTAGCGACAGACAAAATGATGGACCTCTGCCGGAGGTATTGCACGGGTACGCTCCGAGTTGTCGTCCCGCTGTACGCCAAGAGCGCTGCGACCTTAATGGCGCCGAGCGCCGACGAAATCGTGATGGGCGAAACTTCGGAGCTTGGGCCTATCGACGCCCAAGTCTACATCATCCAAGATAACGCCCCTCAGCAAGTCTCGGCTGACCACTTTCTGCGCCCGCAAAGGAGGCTACCGACAAGCTTAGTTCGCCTAACCCTGGGGAGGTTGAAGCGGCCAGGATTCAGCTCATGGGCATATCGGGAGCCTTTCTGCAACACTGCCAGGATATGCAGGACTTCGCGAAGCAGTTCGCGAAGAAGCAACTCCAGACGCATATGTTCGCCTCCGAATATGAGGCCGATACCGCCACTTGGGGCGCGAAGATTGGCAACATAGTCGAGAATCTCACTACGTCCGGCAAATACCTGTCGCACGGCAAGACGATTACTGCATCCGACATCGGCAACGATCCCGAACTCAACTGCCTAAAAGTCAAGTCGCTGTCCGGTTCTGACCCCTACTGGCTTGCCCTCGATGACTTGCTGCAACGGACGGATGTGGTCGCCAAGATACAGAAATTTGGGAAAATCCTCATGGCGAGCGATTTTCAGATGGCGGGGCAGTGAGGAGAGAAAGAAACAGGCCGACGGAAGAACCTTCTTCCGTCGGCCTGTAAGTATGCGTTGTCACTAGAAGCAAATCTTGATCGGGTTCGGCTGGTCCACTTTCGGAACAAACTGACCCTGTTCCTCGATTTTCTCGCGGGCCTCCCGCAAGGCAGCATCGTTGCTGGCCTTTCTCTGATTCTGTTCCGAGATCTGTTTGCGCAGTTGGGCGAGTTTGACCAGATTTTCATGAGCTGTTACGGTAGTCATTGTCTTTCCTCCTTTGATTTCCCCTCTGCGCCAGTACTCACGAAACAGATGATTAGATAGCAAAAAGTAAGCCAACAACAAGATTAAAACAAGTTAGCTGCAATCTGTGCATAGATCGATAGGCACGGCTAGTATACGTCCAAGCTGCCATAAAGTCAATGTCTATCTCCTTTGATTGCGCAAGTCTAATTGCTAAATAGACTTGTAACATAAATGCGGCTCACATATGTTGCTCGAACGCTCGCAACCTCTCGCGGTATGCCTGTTGCCATGCTGGATTCGGCGTCACCGGAGTACGGAACTTGACCAGCCGGGCCACGGCGTCGGCCACCGTGTACGGTGCTTCCATGTTTCGCTTCTTCCGCTGGTGCGACTCATACGCCGCCAGCGCCGCTGCCGCCGCACCGAGGGCCGGACCTTCCGACGATTGCAGACGCTCCAACGGCCGACCTAGCACCGTCGCCAATATCTCGCCCATCAATTCGCTTCGTGCGATGCCGCCGGAAACCGTGATGCGTGCGATTTTCTGACCCGCCGCCTCGTGTTCGCGCACTCCCAAGGCGATCAAATAAGCCAGCGCTTCCAGCGAAGCGCGAAACTTCTTGCCCGGTTCTTTCGGCTCGTGGGGAATCCATTCCAGGCGCGGCTTGTGGACGCCCCGCGATGGCTCCGGCGCCAGAAACGGCAACACCATCGTTCCTTCCGCGCCCGGCGGACAGCGGCGCGCCGTGCGCTCCAAACTTTCCCAGTCCGGTCGAGGACCGAGGATGCGATCGAGAAACTGTGCGCCGTTGTTGTAGCAGCGCATCCACAAGTACGGACCCCAATTCAGCCGCATGGCATCGAGTGTGCCGGAAGACGGGAGCTTGCTCGATGAGGAATTGACCACCGCCGAATTGCCGAGAATAATCGCCACCTGTCCGGCATCGACGGCGCCGCCGCCGACTAGGCCGGCCGCTTGATCGTCCAAGGTCGGAAAGACAAGCGGTCCTCGTTTGCGCGGTTCGATGCCCGCGAACTGTTTGCCCGACGGCAGCAATTCGCCCAGCGGTTCGTTGGCGTCCACAATCGGCGGCAGATGCTTCCAGGCTAATTGACGCAATTTCGGATCGCTCAAAGCGCCAACCATAAAACGCGACCATTTGCAGCTTTTCAGGTTCATGATGCCGGTCGAGGCAGCGGCGGAGACGCTGATGGCGTCGAAATTGCCCGTCAGAAAACCAGCCGCTAACGGCCCGTGCGGCATCATACGGCGCGTGCGCCGCCACTCTTCGAGCGGCAGATATTCTTCGTCCTTGACCAGATGGCTGAGCGTATAGCGGATGGCCCACGGCCCCCCGATGGCCGCAATGACTTTCTCTTGTCCGCCGAGCCGTTCGAGGCCGCGCGCATGGTAGGGAGCGAGACTGTGATCGTTCCAGCAGATGGCGCGGCGCACTTGCACGGCGTTGTCGTCGATGCGGCCGGCCGTGTGATGGGTCGCCGAGATGCCGCCGGCTATCCACCGCGCCGCGCGTTCCGCTCCCAATTGCGCGCCCAGCGCCCGCAAGCTGGCCATCGCTTGGCCTTCCAACTGCATCAAGTTCAATTCCGAGACGCCGCCCTCCGTCCATAGATCGGTGGGTAGACGCACCTCGGCGAGCTTGTTGCCATCGAGATCGAAGGCCAAACATTTGACGGCGCCCGTGCTGAAATCCCAGCCCGCCACGATGCCATCGGCGGGTACGCAGCGAAGCGGCTCGGCCACGGATGTTGTCTCCCGAATGAATAAGGAAAGGACTTCGATTGTCGTTGATATAGCGGGAACGTGGCCGCATCGCCAGCGGCCGGTACAATGATGCGGCACGATTCAGGTCGTTAACGTCGTGCAAGGATTTCCCTTCTTATCGGAGAAAGGATTGCGCATGAATGGCAGCAAAGTAATCGAGACAGCGTTAGGTTCAACCCAGCATCTGGTCAATATGTACCTCGGCGACTTGTCGGACGCCGATTTATTGGTTCGACCGGCGCCGGGCGCCAACCACATCGCCTGGCAGCTCGGCCATGTCACCGTTTCGGAGACGCGGATTGCTCGGCAAGCACCCGGTATTTCGTATCCCTCGTTGCCGGCTGGCTTCGAGGAGCAACACGCGCAGGGGATGGCGACCAAAGAATCTACCCAAGGATTTCTCGGCAAACAGCAATACGTCGATCTGTTCAACAAGGTCCGCGAGGCGACCAAAGCGGCGGCGGCCAAGCTCTCCGATGCCGATCTGGATCGACCGACGGAGGGCCAGATGGCGTCGTTCGCCCCCACGTTGGTGCGCGCTGCTGATTCTTGTCGCCAATCATTCGTTAATGCACGCCGGACAATTCTCCGTGGTGCGTCGCAAGCTGGGCAAACCCGTTTTGTTCTGATGTAACATCCGCAACGGCCAGCCCGCAGCGCCAGCAAGGGCATCCCTTGCTGGCGCTGCGGGCTGGCAAAAATAACTCACCACGAGAACCGAGATGAGCGCCACGGAAACCATCCGCACTCCCGAATACAACGTCACCGGCCAGGACTACCAGGATCGGCGTCACTTCCGCTACGCTGGTCCTCCGCTGATCGACGTTCACGCCCACGTCATGCGGCCGCGCAATTTCGAGAAGCCCGATGAGGTGATCGAGGACAACGTGAACCAGGCCCGCGCCATGCTCGCCGTCGCCGAGGAGTTCGGCATCGCCCGCACCTATACCATGTGTCCGCCGGACGACATTCCGCTGTTGCGCGACGCTTTCGGCGATCGTCTCGGTTTCAACGGCGTCATCAACAAAAAAAAGGACGAGCCGGACGACGCGGCGTATCGTCTGCTCGATCGTTATGTGGACTTGGGCGTCGAGATCATCAAGTTCTGGTCGGCGCCGCGCGGCCGAGAACGTGGACTATTCGTCGATGCTCCTTGGCGCATCGAGGCGGCGCGGTGCGCTCGCGCCGCCGGCATTCGCATCATCATGGTCCACGTCGCCGATCCCGATGTGTGGTTTCAAAAAGT
This sequence comes from uncultured Planctomycetota bacterium, assembly GCA_963835245.1. GTDB lineage: Bacteria > Planctomycetota > Planctomycetia > Gemmatales > Gemmataceae > JAJPHU01. Next base: position 278,242 of record CAWIEZ010000003.1, on the reverse strand, counting down.
CTACACCGACGCCGTGCGCTTCGGCACCAAGGCCGAGCAGTATCCGCCGTTTTGTCGCATGCTGGAGATGTTCCCCGATCTGACCTGGATCGCGGCGCACATGGGCGGCGATCCCGAACACGCCGATCATCTGCAAGCGCTGCTTGGAGCGCTATCCGAACTTGTACATCGACACCAGCGCGGCCAAGTGGCAAATCCGCGAGGTGTCGGCTCACCGCGACGCCATCCGCGCTTTGATTTGCCGTCATCCGACGCGCTTTCTGTTCGGCTCCGATCTAGTGACGCGGCCCGGCCTGGACCGCGAACATTACGTCAGCCGTTATTGGTGCGAACGCACGCTCTGGGAGAGCGATTGGCAGGGACCGAGTCCCATCCAAGATCCCGATTTCACGCCGCCGGAGGATGGTCCCACTACGCCGATGCTGCGCGGCTTGGCTCTGCCGCCGGACGTGTTGGCACAAGTGTATCGGACAAATGCGCTGCGTTTGCTAAAATGAACCGGCAGCGTTAGCTGCCGGGTGGAAGCATCAAAACCCGGCAGCTAACGCTGCCGGTTCGCCATGAGCATTAAAACCCGGCAGCTAACGCTGCCGGTTCGCCATGAGCATTAAAACCCGGCAGCTAACGCTGCCGGTTCGCCATGAGCATTAAAACCCGGCAGCTAACGCTGCCGGTTCGCCATGAGCATTAAAACCCGGCAGCTAACGCTGCCGGTTCGCCATGAGCATTAAAACCCGGCAGCTAACGCTGCCGGTTCGCCATGAGCATTAAAACCCGGCAGCTAACGCTGCCGGTTCGCCATGAGGTATCCGCCTATGTCGTCTCGGCCCGATCCGGGGCTGCCGACCGTGACGCCACCGTCGGGCAGCATGTTTATTCGTCTTTTCGGCGTGCCGGCGCTGATCGTCGGTGGTCTGGTGTTGGTGCTGCTTGTCGGCCAACCGCTGCTCAACAAGGCTAGTCAGTGGATGCTCGGCCGCAGCTGGGGCGGTGCGTCGCCGCAGCAGTTTTTGCACGATTTGGATAACACCAATCAGGAAGTCCGCTGGCGCGCCGCCAACGATCTCGCTCAAGTGCTATTGCGCGATGATGACCTCGCCTCCGACAGCGGTTTCGCTTTGCAGTTGACGCAGCGTCTTCGCCGCGTCCTCGACAGCAGTGCGCCGTTCGAGAAAGCCCACGCCGAACACTTCGCCAAGCTGTCGCCGCAAGAGGAGGCAAGCGAGTTAAAGAAACTCGACCCCGATCGCAATTACATTCTCTTGCTGACCCAATGTCTGGGGCACTTCATGGTTCCCGTCGGCGCGCCGGTACTGGAAGAGTTGGCCGTGCAACAGAGCGGACTGGATCCGCGCGCCCTGGCCGCTCGGCGGCGACAAGCTCTGTGGGCGTTGGCCAATCTCGGCGAGAATCTCAAGCGTTTCGACAAGCTCTCGGCGGAGCAGCAAGAGGCGGTGAAGGCGCAACTGGAGACGGCCTCCGGCGCCGGCGATCAAGCGAAAACGGCGAAAGCCGCTCTCGATTATCTTAAACGCCGTCAAGAGGATCGGCCCAATGCGATGGGTGTGGATGGCGTCATCGAGAAGTGCGCCGATGCCGAAGATCCGTCGCTGCGCGAGTTGGCGGCGTTTGTCGCCAATTTCTGGAGCGGCACGGCGGCGGAGAACGCTCGCATCGAGAAGACGTTGCGGCGTCTGTGCGACGATCCCGGTCGAGGCGAAGACGCTCTCGCCAAGTTGGAGGAGGAGAACGCCGAGCAGGAAACGCGCAAGCTCGTCAAGAAACCGGGCTTCCGCGTGCAGGTCAACTCCGCCATCGCGCTGGCGCGGCAGGGTTGGAAAGTTCGGCTCACGCTGCTGCAAACCATGCTCGACGAGGAGGAATTGCGGAGTATTTTCGTCGTGCAATCCAAGAAGGGCGGCGCGGAGCAGCCCGATCAGGCGGCCGTGGTGGAGACGATGCTCAATGCGCTCAAGGCGGTCGCGGAGCTGCATCGCAAGAATCCGCAACTCGATCTTTCCAGCTTGCAACCGAACATCGACAAATTGGCCCACAATCCCAACGCGGCCGTGCAGACGGAAGCCGGCCGCGTCGTACTCGCTCTGAGCAATCCCTAGAAGGAGTATCCTCCGATGGCCGCGACGCGCGAACAGATTCTCGACGCCCTTTGCAGGGCGTACAACATGGAGTTGGAGACCGTTACCAGCTATTTGGCCAACAGCATCAATCTCGACGGCGTTCGCGCCGATTTCATCAAGCAAGCGTTGGCGGTGGACATCCAGGGCGAGTTGGGCCACGCCACGCAGTTGGGCAAGCGCATCAAACAGCTGGGCGGCAGCGTGCCCGGCAGCATGGCGCTGAAGATGACGCAGAAATCGCTGCAACCGCGCGAGGACACCACCGATGTCGTCGATGTCATTCGCGGCGTGCTGGAAGCGGAGGAAGAGGCCATCAATCACTATCGCGCCATCATCAAACTGACCGACGGCGAGGATTACGTGACGCAGGATCTGGCCATCACATTGCTGGGCGACGAGGAAGGACATCGCCAGCAGTTCCAGGGATATTTGAAGGAATACACGAAGAAGTAGCATTTGTTTAGCGGCGACCCGAAGGGGAGCGCGAGCGCGCTCCCCTTCGGGTCGCCGCTAAACAAATGCGAAGGAGGACAGCATGGAAGCGGTCCACATCGTCGGTTGCGGCGGCATCGGATGTGCCGTCGGTTATGCTCTGTGTTCGGCCGGCGTCGCCGTCACGTTCGTGGACGCCGATGACGCCAAGATCGCTTGGGGCCGGCGTACGGTGTGGCCGTCGATCATCTGCCGCCGCGCTCCGCCGCTTTCGTCGCTTTCGCCGATTGGCGACCGCCCGCCGATGCCCTCGTGCTTCTCTGCACCAAATGCTACGACAACGCCGCCGTGTTGGAACGCCTCCCCGCCTCGGCGACGCTCATTCCCATTCAGAACGGTTTCGATCCGCTGCTCTGCGCCCGCGCTCACGCCATCGAGGGCATCGCTTCGTTCGTCTCCGAGTGTCTGCCGCGGCGCACGCACACGCGCATCACTCGGCCTGGCCGTCTGCATTTCGGCTATCGGCGCTCGGCGCACGAGGGCCGGCCGGACATTCCGCGATGTCTTCGCAATCTGGTTGCTCGTCGCATCCGCGTCGAGATTGTCGAGGACATTCTGCCGTATAAATACGCCAAGCTGATGTACAACGCGGCCATCAGTCCGCTGGCGTCCGCCGCCGGCATCGACAACGGCCAACTGCTACGCCTGCCGCACGCCCGCGCCCTGTTCTTCGATCTTCTCCGCGAAAATCACGCCATTCTCGCCGGCGCCGGCATTGCCTTGGGCAAGGTCGGTCCTCTGCATCCGTCCACCGTGGCCGCCATCCTGCGCCGGCCGTGGATCGCCCACGCGCTGGCCTGGGCTTTTTATCCCGGCCTGCGGAAAACCTACTGCTCCATGTCCGGCGATTTGCCCAGCGGCCGTACCGAGATCGATTATTACAACGGCCATCTCCTCGAACTGGCCGGCGATACACCCTGTCCCCTCAACCGCCGCGTCTATGCACTTGTCAAGCGCATGGAGCGCGAGCGTTTGGTGCCGCATCTCGGCATCTTGGAGCAACTGCGGAATGCGGAGCTACCCCCATCGTTCGCGGCTTAGTAGCGTCTCTGTTTGGCCCCGTAATCGTGAAAAACGCTTCTTGGCGATCAAATGGCGACACCGCCCGGCCGTCGCTTCGGCAATTTTTTGGGCGGCGCAATCCGATCCTCTCTAGTTCTCGTCTGAAAAGGTGATGGTATGAGCAGACCTAGTGGATGACGGCAGAAGTTTGGCGGGGTGGTTGGCAACGCTTCTACGAAGCGTCGCTCACCAGTAAAACTTCCGGCGTCGTCCCCTAGCTGCCGCGACGTGCGCGGTTGCAATGATTTAGATGGAGACAATGTAAAGAGTTGCACCGCGCGATCGGCGGTCGTTGCAACGATGCGCGGTCGTTGCATCCGGAATGGGTGAGAACGACGCAACGACTGCGTCCAAAGAAAAGAAGGAGAGGAAAAATGCGGAGACATATTCTCCGCACGGTTGGAACCGATTTCGTTGCTATGTAAATGAGACGCGGAATGGTCTGCCATCCCGCGGCGCCGGCAAGGACAACCCTTGCCGGCGCCGCGGGATGGCAAGTCATTCGGTTCGTACCACGGTTGATTCCCGAACAAGCAGGAGAGCGAACATGCCGGCTCGGAAACCGTTGCCTCTGTGGATCGTTGTGGCCCTATTCGTCGCGTCAATTGCGGTGGTGCCGTTAGCCAGCCGGCCGCTGCTCCGATCCGCCGCGATGCCGCGCACGCTCACGGACTTGACGAAAGTGCTGTCCCAGAACACGCCGGAACTCTATGTGCTTGCCCAGCCCAATGGCCTAGAGCAGGGGGTATGGATATGCACCCGTCCGTATAGCCGAGAACAGCTTGCGCAGCTGATGCGCCTCTCCGAAGCCAAATACACCTCTCGTTGGCAGGGAATCGTCTATTGCGAGAAGATCACACAGTGGAACGAGGTCGCGGAGGATCAGCTACAATACTGGGGCCAATACGGTATGCGCATCGAACCGCTTTTGTTCTTCGGCGATCCGGTCTTGCTCCAACGCATCCACAAGATGATCCTCGACCAGAAAAAAGTACAATAGCGATGGGGTTAGTATTTCCTGACGTTGGCTTATCGGTTATGGGGAGATTTTGGCGATGGGGAAGTGTCTGGAGCGTGTCCTCGTGTTCGGTCTGCTGTTGGCAGCTCTTGTCACCGCGCCGGCGTGCAACAAGAGCAATAACAACGACCAAGTAAATCCGGGAAGCGGCAACGGCGGTCCCTGGCCCGATGGAGGCGGACCAAAGACGCCGATCGGCGAGATCATGACGAAACTCGGCAAAGGACCGCAATCGCTGACGGAGACGCTGGGCCGCGAATTGAAAGCCGAGCCGCCGCCTTGGGATACGATTGCACCGCAAGCGAAGGAGTATGCCCAGCTTACCGCGTCGTTGAGCAAATACGATCCGCCCAAGGGCAGCAAGGAATCGTGGACCAAGCAGACCGCATCGTTCGCCGAGTCGGCCGCCGCTCTGGACCGCGCTGCCGATGCCAAGGACAAGGATGCCGCCTTGGCCGCGCATGTCGCATTGACGAAATCGTGCATGGCGTGCCACCGCGAGCATCGCATGGGACCGGGCGGCATGAAAGGACGCGGTGGACCTCCGCGCCCACCCCGCATGCCCCGATAAGAGGGCGCGACGGCGAAGAATATCGGAATCGTTGGAGAGCAACGAGGCTATGAGCGACAATGTTGGTCCGCTGACCGAGCCGCTATTCGACCAAGCGCGAAAGGGCGACGATCGCGCCCTCGGCGAACTGCTGGAGTCGCATCGCGCCTATTTGACGGTGCTGGCGCGCGTGCAGATTGGCCGGCGTTTGCAGGGCAAAGTCGATGCGGCGGACGTGGTGCAGGATGCGTTCTTGGGCGCCTACCGCGACTTCGCGCAATTCCGTGGTGCCAGCGAAAAAGAGTTTCTCGCTTGGCTGCGTCAGATCCTGGCCTTCGTGTTGGCGAACTTGGTGCGGCATTACCAGGGAACGCAGCGCCGCGACGTGCGGCTGGAACGGCAGTTGGCCGTCGAACTGGATCGCTCGTCGCACGCTCTGGATCGCGGTTTGGTGGCGGCGCAAAGCACGCCGAGCCAGCAAGCGGTTCGCCGCGAACAATCGGTGTTGTTGGCGGAGGCGCTGGCGCGTTTGCCCGAGACCTGGCGCGATCTGCTGATCCTAAGACACCTGGAAGGACTTACCTTTCCGCAAGTGGCCGAGCGCCTGGGACGAAGCATTGACAGCGTGAAAAAGCAGTGGCCGCGGGCGCTGGCCGGTCTGCGCCACGCGATGGAAGGCGGACGACCATGACAACCAACGACAATAGCCATCCCGAACTGGACGATCCGCGCGTGCTGGCGGCGCTGGACGAATATCTCGCCGCTTTGGAAGCGGGACAGAAACCCGATCGGCAGGCGTTTCTGGCCCAGCACTCAGCCGTCGCCGAGAAGTTGGCCGACTGCCTGGAAGGGATGGAGGCGCTGCATGAAGCGAGTTCGCCCGCGCAGCCGGCGACGGCCGACGCTCTCGCCGGTACGGCAGGCTGGCAAACGGGGATGCCGCTGGGCGATTTTCGCATCTTGCGCGAAGTCGGCCGCGGCGGCATGGGCGTCGTCTATGAAGCCGAGCAACTTTCGCTCGGTCGCCGCATCGCCCTGAAAGTCCTGCCGTTCGCGCTGACCCTCGATCCCCGACAGTTGCAGCGTTTCAAGAACGAAGCGCGAGCGGCGGCACAACTGCATCATCAGCACATCGTTCCCGTCTACGCGGTCGGCAGCGAGCGCGGCGTTCACTTCTATGCCATGCAGTACATTGAGGGGCAGAGTCTCGCGGAGGTGATCCGTAGCTTACGGCAACAGACGCGGCCGGAGATGGTTGCCGAGCGGGACGCATCGACCGGCCCTTACCTATCTCCTTCGGCGGAAGCGGCGGCCGATTCCACCGTCAAGCCGCTCGCCGCCCTGGCCACGGCTTACTCGACCGATAGCAGCGGCTTTTATCGAACCGTGGCTCGGCTCGGCATTCAAGCGGCCGAAGCGCTCGAACACGCTCACGAGTACGGCGTCGTCCACCGCGACATCAAGCCCGGCAATCTGCTGGTGGACGCGCACGGCCAGCTGTGGGTGACGGACTTCGGACTGGCGCAGTTTCACAGCGACGCCGGACTGACGCAGAGCGGCGATCTGCTCGGCACGCTCCGCTACATGAGTCCGGAGCAAGCGGGCGGTCAGCGCGTTCCACTCGATCCCCGCACCGACATTTATTCGCTTGGCGCCACACTGTACGAACTGCTGGCGCTGCGGCCGCCCTTCGAGGGCAACAATCGGCAGACGCTCTTGCACCAAATCCTCAGCGACGAGCCGTCTCCGCCGCGATCGCTCCACAAGTCGATCCCCGTCGAGTTGGAGACGATCGTACTCAAGGCGCTGGCCAAAGCGCCGGCCGAGCGCTACGCCAGCGCGCGGGAATTGGCCGACGATCTGCGCCGCTTTCTGGAACACGAGCCGATCCGCGCGCGGCGGGCGACGATGACCCAACGGCTGCGTAAATGGGCACGGCGACATCCCTCCGTCGTCTGGGCCGTCGCCGTAATCTGTCTGCTCACCGCCGCCGGTTCGCTGGTCAGCGCCGAGATGATTCATCGCGCCTATGAGCGCGAACGACAGCGGGCGCACGAGGCCGAGGAAGAGTTTCGCCTGGCGCGTCAAGCCGTGGATGGCATGTTCAAGCTGTACGAGGAGGAGTTGGCCGATAAACCGTTTCTCGACGGCTTGCGGCGGCGGTTGCTCCAGGATTATTTCCTCGTCTATTACCAGAAACTCCTCGAGCAGCGCCGCGACGATTCCGCCGCTCAGGCTGAGTTGTCCGCCGCCCGCGATCGCGTGCAAGACATTCTCAACAACCTCGCCGAGCTTCAAGGCGCCGGCCAGTATCACCTGTTGAACGATCCCGCCGTGATCGATGAGCTGAACCCCCAGGAGGAACAGCGCCAGCAAATCCGCGAACTTACGGACAATAGGCGCGAGCGGCTGAAGGAGTCGTTCCGAGAATCCTGGCGCTTGAGTGCGGAAGAGCGGCAGAAACTCTTTCTGACCGACGCGCGCTTGACGGAGAACGAAGCCAAGAAAATCCTGACGCCCCCGCAACGAATCCGTCTGCGGCAGATCGACCTTCAGCGGAAGGGCGCGCGCGCCTTCGAGGAAGCGGACGTAATGACGGCCTTGAAGTTGACAGCACAGCAGAACGAGCAAATCCGAGCCATCCAAAACAAGCCGTTCGGCTGGGTAGCGGAGTGCCATTCTGGTCCCGGAGATCCAGCGAAACCGCCTCCGCAGGGCCGGCCGCCAGCGGAGAAGTTCTCTGCTATCGAGCAGATCAAGGACGTGCTGACGCCCCAGCAGAAACAACGCTGGCGGGAACTGGTGGGAAAGCCGTTCACGGCGCCGCCTCCGCCTCCCTATGGCCGGCACCCCCACGGCCCGCGCCATTGATTTCAATGAGGATGACCTTGCTGTTGATGGATATTACAGGAAAGGATGTTTTCATGCGTTCGTGCTTGCTGACGATGCTCGCTCTTTTCAGCGCCGGTTTGCCGGCTGTTGGCGGCGATGAATGGCCGCAGTTCCGCGGACCCGACGGCTCCGGCGCCAGTGCGGCCCCGCAGTTGCCTGCTCAATGGAGCGCCGACAAAAACATCGCCTGGAAAGCCAAGCTGCCCGGTTACGGCTGGTCGTCGCCCATCGTCTGGGGCAATAAAGTTTTCCTGACCACCGCTGTTACCGATAAGCAGCGCAAACCGTCGGGCATGCCCGCTGCCGGCGAGTTCGCCGGCCGTCCCGGTGGGGGTGGCGGTCCCGGCAGGTTCGGCGGTCGGCCCCAACCCAACCAGATTGTGCCGGCCTTTCTGCAAGGGATGTTGCGACTGAACGACGAACAGAAAAAACAATTGGACGAACTGCAAAAGGATGTCGAGGGCAAACTCGATAAGATCCTCACCGACGAGCAGAAAAAGCAGCTCAAAGATCTGCGCGCCAATCCGGGCCGTCGAGGTCCGGGCGGTTTCGGCCCTCCTCCGCAACTGGGCCAAATTCTGCCGACTTCCTTCGTGGAGAGCTTGAAGCTGACGGCCGAGCAGAAGAAACAACAAGAACAACTGCAAAAGCACGTCGATGCCGCTCTGGACAAGATTTTCACCGCCGAGCAGAAGAAGCAAATCAAGGACATGCGTGAGGGTTTCGCGCGCGGCGGTTTCGGGGGGAGGCAAAAGCCGCCGGACGTCGTTTATAAGCTGGAAGTTTATTGCCTCGATCGCGCCAGCGGTAAAGTCCTGTGGAAGCAAATCGCTTATGAAGGCAAGCCGCGCATCCCCACGCAAGCGAGCAACACCTACGCTTCCGAGACGCCGATCACCGACGGCGAGCGTATCTACGCCTACTTCGGCATGCACGGCGTCTATTGCTACGACCTGGCGGGCCATCAACTGTGGAAGACGGATCTCGGCGCCTACCCGATGGCGTTGGGCTTTGGCACCGGCAGTTCGCCGGCCTTAGCCGATGGCCGACTCTTCATCCAGTGCGACAACGAGGAAAAATCGTTCCTCGCCGCCCTGGACGCCAAGAGCGGCGCGGAGCTATGGCGTGTGAAGCGGACGGAGCGAAGCGGTTACAGCACGCCATTCGTCTGGAAAAACAAGGTGCGGACGGAAGTGGTTTGCCTGGGCAGTTCGCGCGTGCGTTCCTACGATCCGGCGACGGGCAAGCAGTTGTGGGAACTCGGCGGCATGGCGGGCCAGCCCAAAGCATCGCCGGCGGCCAACGCGGAGTTGTTGTACGTCGGCACCGGCGGCGGTCCCGGCGGCTTCGGCGGACGCGGTGGTCCCGGAGGCAACGGCGGCGGTATGCGGCCGTTGTTCGCCGTCAAAGCCGGAGCGTCCGGGGATCTCGACGCTCAAGGACGGAGCCAAGTCGAATGACGGCATCGCTTGGCATCAGCCCAAGGCCGGGCCGCAGACAGCATCGCCGCTGTTGTACCAGGGATACCTTTACGTGCTGGACGAACGCGGCGGCTATCTGAGTTGCTACGATGCCAAGACCGGCGAGCAGGCGTACAAAGAGCGGCTGCCCGGCGGGCGCGGCTTCACGTCATCGCCGTGGGCCGGCGAGGGCAAAATCTTCTGCCTCGATGATGCCGGCACGACCTATCTCATCCAAGCCGGGCCGGCTTTCAAGCTCGCGGGCAAGAATTCTCTCGCGGAGATGTGTTGGGCATCGCCGGCGGCGGTCGGCCGCGCCGTCTTCTTGCGCGGCGTCGATCATTTGTACTGCATCCAGCACAAGGACGGGGAACAAGAAGGGGCTGCGGAGAAGTAATGCCAACCGAGCCGCGGCCAGAAGGACTACTGCGCAAAACCTTACTTACGCGGAGCGCCAGCAAGGGTTGCCTTTGCTGGCGCTCCGCGTAAGAGAGCAAATATCATGCCAAAAATAGTTATTTGAGTCGTCCCCTCTCGAGTTCTCCAGGAGCAAATCATACCTCGGCCTGCAAACCTTTCTGCCAGGAGGAGCGTTTGTACAAGAAATATTCTTGTTTCTTCGCAAACAGTTTCCAGTCTTCAGTTGACGATCAAGCTTCGGTTGATTAAGATTCAGTTGGGTAAGTAGAGAGGCTGGCTTCACCTAAATCAGGGAGGGTCTTCCACCCGATAACTCCCTTCGGTGAGCAGTTTCTGTTGCCTGTGCAGGGCAGGGGGTGTTGCATGACAACTATTCGTAACTTTGCTGGGTCTCTTCTGGGACGGCTTTACGGCTTGGCCTCCCGCCGTCGTGTTTCCAGCATCGCGGCTGCCCGTAATCTTGCGCAGGAGCCATCTCTTCATCCGAACGTCTCGTCTCGGCTGGACAGACTTATGAAGGATCACGCTGGCCTATGGTCCGAGCTAGCCAAACGTTAACTCTCGAAGACATTGTTGCGATCAACCGCCGAATGATTGATTCATTCGGCGGTTTTTTTGTGCCTCCGGAAAATTTTGAGAACAGAGGATCGCTTGAGCATGCGCTAGAAAAAATCGATGCCGTGCTGTTTGGGCAAGAACTTTACCCAACCGTTCCAAAGAAGGCCGCCGCTCTCGGATGGACCATAATTGCCGGTCACGTCTTCAAAGACGGCAATAAGAGGACCGGCATGATGTCTTGTGCTTTATTCCTCGATATGAATGGATTTCAGTTGCTACAAGGTTACGATGATCCAGAGGCAATGGAGGTAGCCTTACGGATTGCATGCGGCGAACTGAATGAGGAGAGGTTCACCGAATGGGTTGTCGGCCGGGCAACTGAGCGATAGCCACTTGTCACCATTCGATCATCTTGCCGGCGCCCTCGGCTTGAGCGCGGGCATAAACGCGGGCGGCGACGGCCACGTCCTCGATGGCGATGCCCAGCGATTTGAACAGCGTCACATCCTGCGGATGTTTGCGGCCGGGATAGCGGCCGACAATGATCTGCCCCAACTCGCGCACGTCCGCCCAGTGCAGTGAGCCGTCCTCGAGCGGCTGCTGAAAATCGCCGGCCTCGATGCGGGCTTGATCCTTGCTGTCCACGGCGATGACGGCGCAGCGGCGCACGGTTACGCTATCGATTTCCGCCTTGCCCAGAAAGTTCGAGCCGACGGCGTTGAGGTGCGTGCCTTGGGCGATCCAATGGCCGTTGAGTACCGGCTCGCGGCTGGTGGTGGCCGTGATGACGATGTCCTTTTTCTCCGCCGCCATCTCCGGTCGAGCAACCGGGACAACCTCCGTCTGGCAAACTTCGCTCATCTCGGCGGCGAATTGACGGCGGCGTTCTTCGTTGGGACTGTAAACTTGCACTTGGCGAATGCGGCGAACGCGGCAGACGGCTTGCACCTGCGTGCGCGCCTGTTTGCCGCTGCCGAAGAGGCCGACTTCGGTGGCGTCGGGTCGAGCCATGTACTGCGTGGCGATGCCGCTGGCCGCGCCCGTCCGCACCTGTCCCAGATAATCCGCTTGCATCAAACACAACAGCGCACCGCTCTTGCCGTCGAACAGCGGCAGCAGGAAACCGCGCTCCGTTCCTACGGCTGGTCGAGTACAGCTTGGCTCCCATGACGCCCAGCGACTTCGCCGCCGCCGACATGACGTGCAGCATGACGTGATCCGTCTGCACGCGCGTCCGCGGCGCGTTCATCGCCTCATCGAGAGCCAGTTTGCGCAGCCCCTGCTCGACCGCTTCCAGCGCCATGTCCATCGTCAACAGACGGCGCACGTCGTCTTCGGTCAACAGCAGAACGCTCCTGGAACCGTTCGCCGGATGGGAGGATAGGAGAAGCCATGATGCACTCCATAGTCCGTAGGGTGGGTCTCGCTGCGCGACCCACCGGAACGATCGGCGGCTCTCCTTCGGGCTCGCTGGCTCACCCACCCTACCGGCTATTTGCAGAAACTGTTCCAATCGATCCAGTCCCGCCTGCAACTGTTCGCGGCTGGCGGCGAACGACAACCGCGCGTAGCCCTCGGCGCCGAACGCCGCGCCGGCGACCACGTTGACGTGAGCGCACTCCAGCGCCGCCTGGCAGAAACTTATCGAGTCCGGCGACCGGACGCCCGCCCAGCGTCCGGCCGAAATGCGCGGACACATCGAAGAAAGCGTAGAACGCTCCTTGCGGCACGAAACTCTTGACGCCCGGCATTTTCCGCAGCCGGCCGCAGACGAGATCGCGCCGCGCCTCGAACTCGCGCCGCATGCGCTCGACGCATTCCTGATCGCCCTCGACGGCGGCCAGCGCCGCGTACTGGCTGACGCTGCACGGACAACCCGTCTGCTGGCTCTGGACGTTGCCCATCGCCTTGATGACCTGCACCGGCCCCAGCGCCCAGCCCATGCGCCAGCCGGTCATGGCGTAAGTCTTGCTCGCTCCGCTGATGGTGATGGTGCGCTCCGCCAACCCCGGCCGCAGCGTGGCGAAGCACGTCGCCCGGGCGTCGCCGAACACCAGCCGTTCGTAAATCTCATCGCTGAGGACGGTCAGATTTTTCTCCAGCACCACGTCGGCCAGCGCTTCCAGTTCCTTGCGCGTGTAGACGGCGCCGGTCGGATTGCTCGGCGAATTGAGCATCAGCAGCCGGCTGCGCGGCGTCACGGCGGCGCGGAGTTGATCGGGCGTCATTTTGAAACCCGATTCCAGCGTCGTCGGCACGAGGACGTAGTTGGCGCCGGTCATTTGCACGAGATCGCTGTAGCTGACCCAGTACGGCGTCGGAATGATGACCTCATCGCCGGGTCCGACCGTGGCGGCCAGAGCGTTGTGCAGCGAGTGCTTGGCCCCGTTGGAGACGATCACCTGTTCCGGCGTGTACGAGAGACCGTAGATTTTTTGATAGCAGCGCGCGACGGCGGAGCGCAGTTCGGGAATGCCGGAGGCCGGCGTGTAGCGCGTGTGGCCTTTCTGCATGGCCTTGACGGCGGCGGCGCAGATGTGTTCCGGCGTGGCGAAATCGGGTTCGCCGAGGCTGAAATCGTAGACGTTGATGCCTTCGGCCTTCATCTGCTTGGCCTTGGCGCCGGCGGCCAGCGTGGCCGACGGCTGCACGGCGGCAGCCATTTTCGAGATAGCTATCATGTCGATGGTCCCTTGCGTGGATCGTTTCAAACTCGGCGAGCGCGGCGCTGACGCGACCCCGCTCGCCGAGTTTGGTAGCATTGTATCGGATCGTCCGCCCGCGCGGCAGCGCGGAAAGGAGGCAGCATGCGCGTGGCTCATTTCGTGCAGCGCTATCCGCCGGCGCTGGGCGGCTCGGAGGATTATTTCGCGCGTCTGAGCCGCCATCTCGCCGCCCACGGCGATCACGTCACGGTCTTCACCACGACCGCCGTGGACCTGCCCGCCTTCTGGTCCACGTCAGGCCGCTGTCTGCGTCCGGGCCGCCGCATCGAAGACGGCGTTGAAATTCGCCGTTATCACCTCTGGCATCTCCCTTATCAAACGCGCGTCCTCAAGGCGCTGTCGTTTCTGCCGTATCGACCCTGGCAATGTCTGACGGTTTCATGCAATCCGATTGCCTGGCGCATGTGGGTCGAGGCCGGGCAAGCGCGCGATCGCTTCGATGTGGTCCACGCCACGGCGTTCCCTTACGGCTGGCCGCTGGCCTGCGCCCGTCGCTTGGCTCGTCGGCTCGGCGTGCCGTTTCTGCTGACGCCGTTCCTGCATCTCGGCGATCCCGACGATCCGCACGACCGCACACGCCGCGCCTACACCAGCCCCGCTTTGCTGTCGCTGGCGCAGTCCGCCGACTGTCTCTTCGTGCAGACCGAAGGCGAGCGTCAAGCCTTTCTCGAACGCGGCATTCCCGCCGAGCGTCTGATCTTGCAGGGCATGGGGCTGGACCGCGAATCCTGCACCGGCGGCGACCGGCGGCGCAGCGCGGGCGGATTGGAATGTCGGACTCGACGAGGTGGTAATTGGCCATCTCGCCAACAACAGCCGCGAGAAAGGCAGTGTCGATCTGCTGCGCGCCGCCGAACGCGCTTGGCGTCAAGGCGGTCGTTTCGTCGTTGTCCTCGCCGGCCCGGAGATGCCGAATTTCCAAAGTTTCTGGCGCGGCCATCGACCGAGCGGCCGCGTCATCCGTCTCGGTGTCCTCGACGCCCGGCAGAAGCGCGATTTCTTCGCCGCCATCGATGTGTTCGCTCTGCCGAGTCGATCCGATTCTTTCGGGCTGGTGTTGCTGGAAGCATGGGCCAATGGGGTGCCGAACATCGGTTATCGCGCCGGCGGCATCGGCTGGGTGATCCGCGACGAGAAGGACGGCTTGCTGGTGCGCTGCGGCGACATCAACGGCTTGGCTGCGGCGATGCTGCGTTTATCGGCGGATGCCGAGCTGCGGCACCGTTTGGGCTGCGGCTGGGCTGGAGCGCACGCGGCATGAGTTCGAGTGGACGGATAAGTTCGAGATAGTACGGCGAGTCTATCAGGAGGCGGCCGGTTCCTGTATCTCCGCCGAGGCTGGCCGCGGCGCTTCTCCCCACGATTGACAATGCCAGCGCCGCCGCGATAGACTCCGTGTGCGCAGGGAGGCGGAGATCGCGCAGGGAAGGAATGGTTTGCCATGGCGCTGCCGCAACAGGCCGAAGCGCGGCTTTACTACCGGGCGGCCAAGCAACGATTGGATGACGCGAAGTGGCTTCTGAACGTGGAGAGGACGACGGGCGCGGTGTATCTGGCCGGCTACACAGTAGAATGTTATTTGAAGGCGCTGATCCTCGCCGGCGTTGCTCCTCGTCCGCGAAAGCAGCTACTTGAGAAGTTTCGAGGGCGCCTTGGGCATGATGTTGCATGGCTTGTCGGATTATACAGGAAACATATTCGCAAAGACATCCCGCATGACGTAAGTCGTCATTTATCGCGGCTGACCGAGTGGTCCACGGACTTGCGTTATAAGACGGGAACTTTGAAGAAACGCGATGCGGATGAGTTCATGGAATCGGTACTCGCCATTGAAATCTGGGCAGAAGGGAGAATGTGACATGGCTATCAAGTTGCGAACGAAGCGTCCTGACGGTGTCCTGAAGCAGATCGTCGAAGCGCTGAAACAGTACGACGCGGCGCATCCGCAGGCCCAGATCGAGCTTTACCGGCAAAACTCGGTTTCCGTGCGCATACGGGTCATCAACCAGGAATTCAAGGGTCAGAGCAGAGCGGAGCGTGAAGACGAACTGTGGCAACTCTTCGAGCAGTTGCCGGAAGAAGTTACCGCAGACATCACTGGCCTGATCTTGCTGACTCCGGAAGAAACGAAGAAGTCCCTCGCCAACTTTGATTTCGAGAACCCCATACCTTCCCAACTCTGATTCGCTCTTGATGAGAAGGGAACCAAATGCCATTGCTCGACCACTTTCATCCACCGCTACACGGTCCGCGCCGCTGGGAGGGCTTTCATCATGCTTGGGCGACCTTCATCGCCCAACAGCTCAACCAGGAGACGTTGCCTGCCGACTATTACGCCGAATCCGAAATCAGCATTGGTCCCGAACTCGAAGTCGATGTGGCGACGATGGAGCGAACCAACTCCGGCGGCCGGAGCAAAGGCGGCGGCACGGCGGTATGGTCGCCGCCGCGCCCGAAGATTGAGGCAAAAGTGGACTTTGCCCATCTGGATAGTTATGAGATCCGCATTTATCAGGACTTGGGAGGAGCGGAATTGCGCGCCGCCATCGAGTTAATCAGTCCCGCCAACAAGGACCGCGAGGGCAGCCGGCGCACTTTCGCCGCCAAGTGTGCCGGATACCTCAAGCATGGGATTGGCGTGATGATTGTCGATGTCGTGACGGCGCGGACGGCGAATCTGCATGAGGAATTGTTCGACGTTCTCGACATCAAGAGCCGGCGTCCTGTCTGGGTTTCGCCAACGGGACTGTATGCCGTGGCCTATCGAGCGGTGACGGTTCGCAAGAAGCCGCGGATCGAGGCATGGCCGGAGATATTATCGTTGGGCGAGTCGCTACCGATTTTGCCGCTCTGGTTGTCGCTTGATCTCAGCGTCCCCGTGCGCTTGGAAGACAGTTACCTCGCCACTTGCCAATCCCTACGGATTTCAGCTTGAATCGCCTCCTAGCGGAGTCTCAGGGATCGCTCAGCAGAACCTCTTTCCCCAACGCCCGTCCTTGCAGTAGCGGTCGATAAACCTCGCGTCCAAAACGCTCGCTGAACGCACGCGCTCCCTTCGGCGACAAATGACAGCAATCGGGTATGTTCTCATCGGGCTGCCAAGCGCGCGCGTCGATAATCGGCGCATCATTCTCGATACTCAGACGATGCAGGTACGACATCAGCCGCTCGCGCACCGATGGATACCAGCCGCGCACTACGCTGTGATCCGGCATAAGCAGGAACACTACCCGAATGTTATGTGATCGGCATTCCACTAAAAGATCGCGCAGGGCGCAATCCGCTACTTCATTGATGGTGAAATTATCGAACAGCGGTTTAGTGACGCGCCGCGCCCGTTCAATGTGGATGGGATCGGCGTGCAGATCGTAGTCCACCCAACCGAAATCATCGAGATGATACTGTAAGGATTTCTCGAAACCGCCATCGGCCAATTGCCGCAACAATGTAGGAAGTAGCGAAGGAGCGTAATGCTCCAGCACGGTTTCGCGGTATTGGAGCAGCGGCGTCAGCGATTGGGCGATCACTTGGCCGAGGGCTTCCCAGCGGCGATGATACAATTGGCCAATGATCGCCACGTCCGACCAGTATACGTCGCGGCGAAATGTACGGATCTCCTCAAGGAACGGAAAGCGCTGCGTCAGAATCGGCGGCCATACTTCCAGAAAGAGCCATTGCGGTTGAATGCCCTTGCGCAGCAGCCGATGCAGCACCATCCGTTGTCCCACGGGTCCGGCACCCAGCATGGAGAAATTGAAGAAAAGTGGCTCGGCGGGATCGTCCTTCAGGGACCGCATCACTGACGCCGGCCGTAGGCCGAGGACGAGGCGCGAACTGCCGATGGCCAAGGCCAGCGGCCGGCCCGGCGCCTCCGCCAAGCGTGCCGGCAGTTTGCGTAGACGCAGCGTCACTTCGGGATCGAAAAATTCCGGATGACGGCGGTGTAAATATAACCCTACAATCAGGTGAATAGCGGCGAAGAAAAGCAGTGTCCACAGCAGCGCGGGCCGCGCCTGCGAGCGGATGCGCCGGCGTCTGTTGTGCATGGCGATCCCCCGAATTTCGATTTGTTTAGCCGCGAGCCGTAGGCGAGCGCGATGGCCCCACGCGCTCGCCTACGGCTCGCGGCTAAACGAGGAACTAAAACTGGAAGTAAATGAACGGCTTGTTCCCCGAAGGCGCCAACAGCAACGCCAACGTCACCGCCGCCGCGTAGCTCAAACCCAACATCGACGCCG
Organism: uncultured Planctomycetota bacterium; assembly: GCA_963835245.1. Taxonomy (GTDB): domain Bacteria; phylum Planctomycetota; class Planctomycetia; order Gemmatales; family Gemmataceae; genus JAJPHU01. Next base: position 260,688 of record CAWIEZ010000003.1, on the reverse strand, counting down.
GCAGACGCACTTGCCATTTCGGCCACAGATCGAACCGCCGCACTACATGACAAACAATAACGACCGCGATAGTCAAATACAGATCCACGTTCGGCATCGGTCCCGCCGCCGGCAGCGTCTGAAACGACATCAGGCGATGCAGAAATGCTGCCGCCGTCGAAAACGTCGTGGCACGGAAAAAGATCCAACCGATGCACACACTGAAAAACGTCAGTATCAGACGCAGCAGCGTTCCCGGCGGCGATTGCAGCAGACGCTCCAGAAGCGGACGGCGGACGCAAAATTCCTGAAACATTTTGTGAACGATGAGCAGCAAGCCGTGCAGCACGCCCCAGACAACGAACGTCCAACTGGCGCCGTGCCACAGACCGCCGAGCGTCATGGTAATCAGCAGATTGCGATAGGTGCGTCCGTTGCCGCCGCGGCTGCCGCCCAGCGGAATAAACAGATAATCGCGCAGCCAACTCGATAGCGAAATGTGCCAACGCCGCCAGAACTCGGAGACGTTCAGCGATATATAAGGGATGTTGAAGTTCTGGGCCAATTTGTAGCCGAGCATGTGAGCGGCGCCGATGGCCATGTCGGTGTAGCCGGAAAAATCGCAGTAAATTTGTAGGGCGTAAGCGATCATCGCCAACCATATCGTCGCCGTGCCGTAAGCGCGCGGTTCGGCGAAGACCGGATCGACGTACAACGCCATGCGGTCGGCGATGGCCAGCTTTTTGAGCAGTCCCAACAAAAAGAACTGCGCTCCCAGGTGCATGCGCGGCCAACTGAAGCGTTTGTGTCGCTTGATCTGCGGCAGAAAATCGCGGGCGCGGACGATCGGCCCAGCGACGAGATGCGGAAAAAACAGGATGAACAACAAGAAGTGTCCCAAATTGCGCTCGGCCGGCACGCGGCGGCGATAAACGTCCACGGTGTAATTGATGGCCTCGAAGGTGTAGAACGAGATGCCGATGGGCAGAATGACGCGCAGGGTGCCAAACCACATCGGCGCGCCGAGTGCGATGAGCGCTTCATCCAGCGACAGCAGAAAAAAATTGGCGTATTTGAAATAGCCCAGCACGCCGAGATTGACGACGAGGCTGACGGCCAACAGCAGTTTGCGCGGCGCGGCGATTGACTGCGATCCATGCCCAGCGCCAGGACGTAATCCATTACCGTCGTGACGCCGATGAGCAGAGCCAGCCAAGCGTTCCACACGGCGTAGAAATAGAAGCTGGCAGCCAAGAGCAACCAGATCCGCGGCTGCCGCCACGGCGTCAGCCAGTAGATCGATAGCAGGGCGGCGAAGAAAAACAAAAATGCTTGCGAGCAGAACAGCATGTCTCGCCTCTCTCGGTTTATAGCTTCGGACAAAAGTAATGTCCGTTCCGCCTATTCATCGGCTGGGACCGTTGCGCCGTCCCGGCCAGGGTAATTGTGACGTATGCCAAAAGCTACGCAGACAATCTTGGTCCTGAGCGACACCGTCCAGCGCGCCGCGGGCGACGCCGTCCAGGTGCCCCGCGTCCACCGGGGCGAAGTTCGCCAACCGGCCGTATTTCAGCCAGCGCCACACGCCTTCCACCGGGTTCAGCATGGGCGCGTAGGGCGGCAGTCGTTCCACGCTCAACTGCGGTGCGAAACGCGCGAGGCATCCGCGAATCGCATCCCCCTTGTGCATGGGACCACCGTCCCACAACACGATCAGGCGGTCGGACGCCTTCGTCATCAGCACTTCCAAAAACGCGGCGGTGCGGTCGTTGTTGTAGTAGCCATTGACCAGCGTTTGATAGGCCAACTCCAGCCGGTCGGCCCACGGCGACCACGTCAGCGCCGCCGCCACGGATACCCGCTCGCGGTGTTTGCCACGCTGCCGCAGCACCGGCGTCTGTCCCCGCAAGGCCCAAGTGCGGCGAACCAGCGGAGCCATCAACAAGCCGCTTTCATCGATCAGCACCAGGGCGGCCCCTTGGCGTTGCGCTTTTTTTGATCCGCAGCCAGTCGTCCGTCAGCCAGGCGGCGATGGCGTCCGCATCACGCTCGCGCGGGACGCGCTGGGGCTTTTGCAGCGAGAAGCCCTGCCGATGCAGCCAGCGACGCAACGACCGCGGATGCAAACACACGTCCCATTCCTCATGGATCAACTGGGCCAACCGCGCCGCCGTCCACAGGTCGGTGGCGAAGCCCAGGTCCGATGGCTTCTCTTGTAGCCAACGCCAGACGATCTTCTCCTGGGTGTGGGACAACTTGCGTGGCCGTCCGGGGGTTGGCTGCGCCGCCAGGTCCGCCCGCCCTCGGCGGCGGGCTTGCGTCAGCCAGCGACGAACGCTGCGCGCTTGCACGCCCAAGAAGTCGGCGACCTCGTCGGTCGCATACCCTTCGGCTACCCGCTGCACCGCCAAACAGCGACGCCGTTCCAGTTCTGCGGCGGTTCCTTTGCTTCTCATAACCCACAAGAGGCAAAGGCCGTTCCGCGGACATTACTTTTGTCCGAAGCTATAGCCGCGACCCGAAGGGGAGCGCGAGTCGGTCCCACGCTCCCCTTCGGGTCGCGGCTAAACGAAGTTCTTATCGGCACGCGCGGCGGGTGGAGTTGACGCAATCGACTTTTTCGACGCATTCGTCTTGCGCGAGCGCGCTTCGCCAATTTGCCGCAATGGCCTCAACGATTGCCTAGCCTGCCTAGCCGGTTGCAATCCGTGTCCTCAAGCCGTAGAGTGGCGGAGAGAAGTAACAAGCCATCGCCTCTCCTCTCCAAGCGGCCGCGTCGGAAAGGATATTTTACGATGTCTAATATCCATATCTGCTTTGCTCTCCTCTCTCTGCTCGTGTCGATGTCGCCCGGTCTGGCGGCGGAGGAAGCGGGGAAGGCGGTTGCCGATCCGCTGCCGCCGGGAGCGGTGTTGCGGCTCGGCTCGACGCGGCTTCGGCCTGGCGGCAGCGTCAAACTGCTGGCTTTTTCCGCCGACAATACCAAGCTCGCCTCGTGGAGCAACGTGTTGTACGTCGGCAAATCTCTCTGTATCTGGGATGTCAAAAGCGGCCGGCTCCTGCGGCGCCTTGATATGCCGGAAGCGCATGTGCAGGCGCTGATGTGGCGTCCCGATGGCCGCGGCATCGCCCTGTTGCAGAATGGGGAGGCGAAATGGCGGGGGTTGGATTTCACGGACGAGAAGGCAGATCCCAAGACAGCGCCGGTAATTGGCGAGTCGGTTCATATGCCCGACGCGCCCGGAGGCGAGCCGCCGGCCGACGACGGGGTTGATACGTGCTTCGCCATCAGTTCGGACGGCAAGACGCTCGCCATCGGTCGATCCGGAAAGCGCGAAGACAAACTTCGACCGATTCGGCTGCGGTCGCTCACCAACAGCGTCCGCGGAAAGGAACTGCCTGCTGCTAAGGATTTGGCCCAACTTCCCGGCAACTGCGAATTATTGTTGTTCACGCCCAACGGCAAACGTCTCGTCGCCTTCGCCGCCGCCAAGAAACTCGCCGGCAATCGCGTGGAGGACAAGCAACTCGTCGTTGTCTGGGACGCGGCCAGCGGCAAGGAAGTCGTTCGTTTCAGCGCGCCGCGTCCCGCGAGTAACGGCCGCGCCGTCGCCGCCGTGTCGGATGGCGCCTCGCCATCGGTCTGGAGGACGGCGCTACGAGCTTGTGGGATTTGAGCAACGGCAAAGAGCGGCGGCTCGATACCGATCACGTTAGCAAGAAACCGTCGATGAGGGGCTATGGAACCTTCGCGCTCGCCTTCGCGCCGGATGGCAAGATGCTTGCTACCAGCGGTCGAGATGGTTTGGTCAAGTTGTGGGACGTGGGCAGCGGCCGCCGTCTGCACACGATGGAGCGTCATTACTCCTGGGTTGAGACGCTGGCTGTGTCGCCCGATGGACGGACCATCGCCTCCGCCGGACAGGACGGTCTCATCCGCTTGTGGGACGCGGCCAGCGGAGCGGATGCTTGCCCGCAGCCCGGCCATCGTTTTTACCTGTTTGGGACGGCGATGAGTCCCGATGGCAAGACCGCCCTCACCGCCGGAGCGGATCACACCCTCCGTTGGTGGGACGCCGCCACGGGCCGCCAGCGGCGCGTCATCGAATTGCCTAACGCTCTCAGCGGATTAGCCGTTAGCCCGGATGGAAAGACGGTGGTGGCCGGCGTACATGAAAATGGCCTGCACACCTGGGATATCGCTAGCGGCCGTGAAACCACGCCGTCCGGCTTGTCCGCTGAGGTAAAGGCGATCCAAGGGCCGACCTTCACGCCGAACGGCCGGCAATTGCTCTTGGCATCGGGGCCGCGCGTCTACGTTTGGGATTGGCCGGCCATGAAGCGGATTCGCACCATCGAATTACCGAAACCGGCCAAGCAACCGGGTGAGAACTCCTGTCAATCTTTGGCGATTTCGCCGGACGGCCGCTGGCTCGTGACCGTGGCCCAGCGATCCTGGTTCCGCGAGGAGAAGGGGCTGCGTTTCGGCTATGCGGCGGACGGCGTGGCGGATCTATGGGATCTGGCGAGCGGCAAGCGCGTCCGCCGCTTGGTCGAAGGACAAGTCTGCTACCGTTCCGCCACCTACACGGCGGATGGCCGGCTTGTGTTGGTCGGCGGCGGCGGAACCATTCCGGCAGAGGGTGAACGAAAAGCGCAACAATTCCAGGGCGAGATGAATCTGCTCGATCCGCTCGCCGCTCGTTGGCTGCGCTCGTTCACGCCGCCTCCGCCGACGCCGGGAGTGCGGATTCGCTACAGCGGAGCGACCATTCTTTCGCCGGACGGCCGCACGCTATATGTGTCGTACAACACCGGCGCCATCGTCGGCTTTGAGACGGCAACCGGCCAACCGCGGCGGACGCTGTTCGGCCATCGCGGCTTCATCCCCGCGATGACGTGCAGCCCCGATGGCCGGCGGCTGCTTTCGGGTGGTCAAGACGGCACCGGCCTGGTATGGGATGTGACGCTGGCGAGCGCCGCCAAGCCGCGCAAGGGCTCTCTTCGCGCCGCCGACGTAGAGAAATTGTGGACGATGGCGGCCGGCGCCGATTCGCGCGGCGCCTTTGCCGCGCTCGCCGACCTCGCCGCCGCACCGGAGCAAACCATCGCCCTACTGCGTCGGCAAGTCAAGCCGGTTTCCAGAGGACCGACCGACGCCGAACTCGATCGTCTTTTCGAGAACCTGGACAGCGACGATTTCGCCACTCGTGAGAAAGCTTCGCACGAATTGGCCGCGTTCGGCGAATCCGCCGTGCCGGGGGTGCGCAAACGGCTGGGTCGAAATGTGTCGCTGGAAGTGCGTCAGCGGGCGCGAACATTTCTCGATGAATTTGATCGGCGGGAACAGTCGGCGGCGCGGCTCCATCAACTGCGGGCTGTCGAGTTGCTGGAAGGCATCGGCACGCCGGCCGCGAAGGAGTTGCTCGCGGAGTTGGCCAAGGGCGAGGCCGGAACGCCGCTTACCCTGGAAGCGGCGGCGGCGCTGGCGCGGTGGAAACGCTGAAGCGCGATGCTTTGGCTGCAATCGGCGGACAATCCCCGCTAGGAAATCTTGCCTTGGCCGTGTACAATCCCTCCCCGCCGGAGTTTGCGGCGCGATGGCTCGGCCGCCAGCCGAGCGCGGAGAACAGTGGGAGGCATCGAAAACCATGTCGCGGCTCGTTCCTTTCTCGCTGACGGTCTGGTTGCTCGTGGCTCCATCGCCGTTGTCGGCCCAGACGACCGACGCCGATCCCCCTGCTCGTCACGTCCCCGTCAAGCCGGCCACGCGCCAGGAATTGGACCGTCTCGAAGCGATTAAACTGTATGGCCGGGGCGTGGCTCTGGAGCATCAAAACCGCTTGCTGGAGGCCACGCGCACCTTCGAGGAAGCGCGGCGGCTCGATCCCGACTCGGCGGCCATCGCGCGACGCTGGTTCCATTGTACTTCGCCCTGGATCGTCTCGACGACGCGCTGACCTGCTGTCGGCGCGTCCTGGAGTTGGAACCCGACGATTACGAAATCGGCTATCGCTATGCTCGCCAACTGCGGGCACTGGGGCAGCACAAAGAAGCTATCGCCGTCCTCATGCGCACGGCCGACTGTCCGGGATTGAAGGACCGTTTGGAGATCCGCGCGCAAGTCTTTTACGATCTCGGCCAATTGCAGGAAGAAGCCGGCGAACTGGACAAGGCGGAGAAGAGTCTGCGCGAAGTGCTGGCTATTCTCGACAATCCGGCGGCGCTGATGGAACAGGGTCCGTACAACCGCGATGAGATCGTGGCGCAGGCGGCTCAGACGCACGAACGCCTGGGCAAGCTCTATCTCAAATCGAAAAAGATCGACGAGGCCATCGCTTCGTTTCAGGCGGCGCTGAAAAAAGATCCGCTGCATTCGGCTCGCCTGGCGCTGAATTTGGCCGAGGTGTACGCCTCGCAAGGCGAGTTGGTCAAGGCGTTGGCGCAGGTCGGAGCAGTACGTGCGTTCGCAGCCGCAGGGCATGGAAGGCTACGAACTGCGTATCAAGCTCCAGCGGCAGCTCGACCGAGAAGCGGACGTTTTGCCGTCGCTGGCGCGGTCGGCGACGGCCGACCGCAACAATCAGGCGCTGCAACTGCTCTTGGCGCGCGAGTATCGCAAGGCCAATCAGCCGATGCAGGCCGAGCCGATCTACCACAAACTGCTCGATCAATCGCCGACGCCGGAGGTGTATCGCGGTCTGTTCGATCTGTACAAGGACGACCGCGAGCGCGGCGGCGAACGTCTGCTCCGCTTGCTCGATGACGCCATCGGCAAAGCCGGCGGCGACGGCGACAAAAAAGCCGTCCTCAATGAAGTGCAGCGCGAGGCGGCGCAGCGTTCGGCGGCGCATGCGCGGGCCATGCTGCTGGTGCTGCGCGGCGACGCCGACTTGGTAAAACTTGTGCTGCCGGCGGCGACGCGCCGTCTGGCCGCCGGGTCCGATGTGAATTTCACCACTTCGTTGATGCTCGCCAGTCTGGCTGGGCGCACGCGCCAATATGAGGCGGCGGAGAAGCTCTATCGTCATTGTCTGGCCGTGCGGCGCGGAACCGGCAACGAGGCCGAGATCTACGCCGGCTTGCTGACGGTGCTGTCGCTGGCCCACAAAAACAAGGCCATCATCGAATTGTGCGAAAAGGGTTTGCAGACGGCCCAGAACACCAATCGCTTGCTCTTTCTCCGCGAATTGGCCGTGGCGCACATGGGACTGGATCACGTCCGCGCCGCCGCTGGACGCCATCGACGAAGCCGTGCGGACGGCCGGTCCCGACAGCAAGTTGAACTGCCGGCTCGAACGGGCGCAACTGTTGTCGCAGGCCGAACGCCACGAGCAGGCCGTCGCCGAGTGCCAGGCGCTGTTGAAAGAGTATAATCAATCGGGAGACGTTCACAAAATTCGCTCCGTGTTGTCGGGGATTCATTCGGCCGCCCATCAGTACGACAAAGCAGAGGAGCAACTGCTGCTGATCCTCAAGGACGATCCCGACGACGCCACGGCCAACAACGATTTGGGCTACTTGTGGGCGGACCAAAACAAGAAACTCGATGAAGCGGAGAAACGGATTCGCCGCGCTCTGGAGTTGGACAAACGGCAGCGCAACATCCTGACGCGCGTGAGTCTGGACAGCGACCGCGACAACGCCGCCTACGTCGATAGTCTCGGCTGGGTGTTGTTCCGCAAGGGCGATTGGCCGAATGCTGTCCGCGAATTGGAGAAGGCCGTTTCGCTTGCCCAACGGCGATGACGATCCGGTGGTCTGGGATCATCTGGGCGACGTGTATTTCCGTCTTAAGGAGATCGACAAAGCCGGTCGCGCTTGGCGGACGGCCCTTGAGTTGTACGAGTCGGGCGGCCGGCGCCGACCCGATGAACGCTATCGGGAGATCAAGGAAAAAACGCGGCACCTGGAGCCGTAACCATCACCATTGTTTCGCCGCGACCCGAAGGGGAGCGCGGAGCTTCGCGCTCCCCTTCGAGTCGCGGCTAAACAAGCCACGCACAATTGCATCCGTGAAGGAGAACTCATGTCCGGCCATTCGCATTGGGCCACCATCAAGCACAAGAAGGGGGCCATCGACGCCAAGCGCGGTAAGTTGTGGAGCAAGCTCAGCCGAGCAATCATCATCGCCGCGCGCCACGGCGGCGGCGACCCCACCATGAACCTCAAGCTGCGCTACGCCATCGACAAAGCGCGGCAGGTCAGCATGCCCAAGGACAACATCGAACGCGCCATCAAGCGCGGCACCGGCGAGATGGAAGGATTGACCTTCGAGGAGATCACCTACGAAGGCATCGGGCCGGGCGGCGTCGCTTTCTTGGTCGATGTCGTCACCGACAACCGCAATCGCACGGCCGGCGAGATCCGCAAAATTTTCGAGCGCGGCGGCGGCAAGATGGGCAGCGCCGGCAACGTCGCTTTTCGCTTCGAGCGCAAAGGTTTGTTCAGCATCAATGCCGGCGGTGTCGATGAGGACACGCTCATGGGACTCGCCCTCGACGCCGGCGCCGACGACATGAAACGCGCCGGCGGCACTTTCGAGATTACCTGCGATCCAGCGCATTTCAGCAAGGTGCAAGAAGCGCTTCAGAAGAACAACATCGCCACGGTGGTTGCCGAAATCAGCCAACTGCCCAAGGCGCCGCTCGACGCCGATTTGGAGACGGCCAAGAAGGTGCTTCGTCTGCACGAAGCGCTCGACGATCACGACGACGTGCAGAACGTGTACACCGACCTGAATATGTCGGAAGAATTGATGGCGGAAGTCGCCAAGGAGTGATTGTTTAGCCGCGACCCGAAGGGGAGCGCGATCGCGCTCCCCTTCGGGTCGCGGCTAAACCCACGACCGAATTGCGGACGTGGGGATTTCGGGGTAAAATCCACGTTGTTGACTTCCTAGCACCTGTCTGACCGCGCGAATGAAAGGATCGAACCATGACCAAGATCGTTGTCGATGAAGCACTGCGAAACAAGCTCCTCAATCTCACCCAACCCCTAGAGTTGTGCGACGAGTCGGGGCGCGTACTCGCTTCTGTCTTTCCCAAGTTGGATCTCTCCCAGTATGAACCGTCGGAACCGCAGATCAGCGAAGAAGAACTGGAACGCCGCATGAACTCGACCGAATGGTACACTACGGAACAAGTGTTGGCCCATCTGAAAAATCTGGAGAAGCAGTGATGTTCACAGTTCGCTGGGAAGGGCAAGCCCTGAACGAACTGACCGACCTCTGGACACGAGCGGATGCGCGTTTGCGTCGAGCCATCACTGAGGCAAGCCACCGAATTGACCAACAATTGCGCGACGATCCTGAAAATCAGGGAGAATCTCGATCTTTGGGATGCAGAATCTTTTTTGTTTCGCCTCTGGGCGCGACCTTCCGTGTCGAGCGGTATGGTTCCGTCGTGTCTGTGTTGCACATTTGGCGGTTTCGTCAACGTGGCGGAAATTCGACTCTTCCCTGAACCAGAGTCTACTTCTTCTTGTCCGCCGCCAACAATCCCGCCAGAAAATGCACCACGTCGCCCTGTTCGCGTGCCACCTCGGCCAACGTCCGGTAATCGCCGACTTTTTGGCACAACTCGACGATGCTCGGACACGACAACTGCCGATTATCGGCCGCGGCCAAATACTTTCGCGCCGCCGCCAACGCCTCCGCCGGACGCTCCAGACGCAGCAGCAGATTCACCAGCACTTGCGCCGGATAGGTGCCGACCGTCTCCGGATCGGCTTGCTCCGCTTGGCGGCGAAAATAATCCAATCCCTCCTCAACGCGATCCCCGGCCAGGATGGCCAGATAAATGCCGATGGCGCGATATTGATCCTCGAACGGCGGATCGCCGGCATTGACGAAGCGGCCGGATAGACGTTGGCCGTATTCGCACAGTTCGCGGGCCATTTCCAATTCGGGGCACGGCGTCAGGTGCATGCTCATCTGCGCGACGCTCGATAAATGCGATAGATCGATGTGATAGCAGTCGTCGCCGAACAGCCACTCGCGGCCGGCGATCCATTGACGGATACTCGTTTCGGCCGGTGCTTGACCGTCGTGACGTTCGATCTCCGCGGCGAGTCGTTCGCGCAGCTCGGCGTACAGGGCGCGGACCAGCGCTTGCAGGCAATATTGGCGAACCTCCGGCGGATGCGGCAATTCCTGACTGCTCAGCGTCGTGATGGCGTTGCACAGGCCGAAGCGCTGCAAAATCCAATCGAAACCCTTGCGCGGATGCACGCCCTCATAGAAAGCGATCTGTACGAGCGACTGCACGTCGTCGTCTTCTTTCGGCTCATACGTTTCCAAGATGCGCTGCACGGGTTCCGGCTCGTTGAGCATGCGGAAATACGCCCAAGCCTGCGGCAGTTGGCCCTCTTGCAGATACAGTCCGCCGACGTGCCGTCCGGCTTGACGGATGGATTCTTCGTAATCGGCGTGCGTGTGTTCGGGCAGGTCGGCGGCGGCTCCGGTCGGAATCGGCGAGACGCCAAGTTGCTGCCGCTTGTGCAGGAGCAGCGCGTAAAAGAGACTGGAATAGTCTTTTTTGTCGCGGAGAGTTTGACACAAGCGGCGCGCGGCGGCGTCGCCGCCCTCGGCGGCGAGGGTGCGTTCGAGTTCGTCGAAGATGGCGGAATCCATGTCGGCTTCCTTTGGGGTTTAGTATTTAGGGTATAGGGAAGCGCAGCGCCTGGAAATGCCAAATCGCCAAGCCGCCGGGTCGGCCTTCTCAGCGGAGTCGATTCTTGCTAAATTGACGCTTTAAGACATGGCTCGGCGCCGCGCCGGAGCCGTCCGTATACGGAGGGAAGTGTGGCCTCGATCAACTACAGCCAAGTGCGCAAGGGCATGGTCATTGTCGGCGAAGATGGGCAACTCTACGCCGTGGTGGACCGCGATTTGAACACGCCGGGTAACTGGCGCGCCATCCTCAACTTGAAGCTCAAGAACCTCAAAACCGGCGCCGTCACTCCCAAGCGTTTCCGCCCCGATGACAAAGTCGAGTTGGCGTACCTCGACAAGAGGCCGATGCAGTACCTCTACAAAGAGGGCGACGGCTACGTCTTCATGGACAAGGAAACCTACGATCAAATCACGCTCAGCGAAGAACTGGCCGGCGAGATGATTCTCTATTTGAAGGAGAACGAGGACGCTCAGGTCACTTTCTACGACGGTAAGCCGATCAGCCTAGAATTGCCGGCCACGGTCGATTTGAAGGTGGTCGAGACGGAGCCATCGGTCAAGGGCGCCACGGCGGCGGCGCAGTTCAAACCGGCGACACTGGAAACCGGCCTGAAAATCACGGTGCCGCCGTTCATCGGCATCGGCGAAGTGGTGCAAGTCGATACGCGCAGCGGCGAATATCTCAGCCGGGCTAAGTAGCGGCCAGCGACCCTCATGGATTGACGATGACTTCACTGGCAGGACCGCGAAAAAGGATCTCCAAACGATTCAGAACGTCTCGTCCCAGGATTCGCTCGCTCCCGACGAAGTCCGCTTGCAACCGGCACGGGTAATCTTGCCCGTCCAGCTGGACCCAGGCTTGGAATACCAGCGTTGCCACGGCACTCCCCGCAACACCACTGAGCAACCCTTGCACGCCCAAACTCGGAGTCAGCTGAAGGAGTTGACAATCCGCCCAAGGCAAGACGCTCGCATCGGCTCCGGTATCGGGAATCACTCGATCCAGGACAACTCCCGGTGGCGACCCGCTCGCCTGCCGGAACGCCACGCGGATCACCGGCAAAGCTTCTCCAGGATAGCTGGCATCGTAGGCAAACATAGCGCGACGGATGCGGCACGGTTCTTCCTCCCTTCCAACACAGATGAAGAAAGGATGCAGTCCCGTTGCCTCGGCCGCATGGAACACGGTCACGGGACTTGTGCCGGACGCGATCACCCTGCCATCGGCGAAGCCGATCCACTGGCCTCGGTATGAATCGAGGAGTTGTTCGCGGACAGTCCAGTAGGCCGCCTCGTTCTTACGCCGATCCGGATGAATTTGCCGGGCGATCTCAGGGGGCAACTGGTCTGCAATGCTCTTCACGGGACACCTCGCGACAATTCGGACAGCTTCCTTTCCATTCTATCCGCGTCCAGAAAGCGCCGTCCATCCCCCTTGTCGGATTCATCGCTCCTACCCTACACTGACTGGCGGCGGATGCCGCGATCATCGGGAGCCGCGGCAGGGTTTCCCCTTCCTCAACTGCGTCCTCTATTTTCGTGAATTTACAACAATTACAGGACATCATCCGTAATACCTATGACGCCAAGGATCGGCGGCGCGGCGTCGAAGGCACGTTCATGTGGTTCATGGAAGAGGTCGGCGAGTTGTCGGCGGCACTGCGGAGCGGCAGCGATGCCGAGCGCGCCGCCGAGTTCGCCGACGTACTGGCCTGGCTGGCGACGCTGGCCAACATCGCCGGCGTCGATTTGACGGCGGCGGTGCAAGCCAAGTACGGCGGCGGCTGTCCCGGTTGCCGCCGGAGTCCCTGCGTCTGCGATCAGACGGAGAAACCGTGAAAGCGATCAAGCGAGTTTCGTACCAGCCCGGAGCGCCAGCGACGGGTTCTTGCAACCCGTCGCTGGCGCTCCGGGCTTGTCTACCGCTATTTCTCTGTCTCGCACTCGACACAGCCGCCAGCGCCGCCGCGCCGCCGCGCATCGACGACAAGGGCATCCGCATCGGTCTGCCTGACGGTCCCAAGACGGCGCGTTCGCGCAATGGTGTGTGGACTCCGGTGAGTGTGCCGCTTAAGACCGGCGCCGATGATGTGCCGCGCGACAGTTATCGGTTGATGCGTCGAAACTACCGACGGCGAGGCCGTCCCTTATCGCTATACCGCGGCGGTGCCGGCCATCCCTGCCAACAGTGCGCAAACCGTCTTCGCTTACGTCCGGCCCGGCAGCACCGGCGCCACATTCACCGTCACGTTGCAAAAGATAGACGGCTCCGACGTGCAGACGGTCGCCAACCTCACGCGCGATTCCAGCCGCAAGGAAATCCTCGAACCGCGCGACGTGCTGTACCTGACTCTCGGCTCGCGCCTGCACGGTCTGAAAGCGGCGTCGAAACCACAAGCGGCGCCGCCGGCTCAGCCCGACAACGACGCCGAGGATGTTCCCGTACCCGGTTTCGCCGCCATCGAGAACGTCGCCGACATGCCGGATCGCTGGTTCGGCTACGAGTCCGTGGACGTGATGGTGATAACCACCGCCAGCGATACCTTCGTCAAGCAGCTTCTGGAGATGAGCCAGCCGCGCCGCGACGCTCTGCTCGATTGGGTGCGGCGCGGTGGCAAAGTGGTCCTGTCGGTCGGCCGTAATCAGCAGAGCGTGGCCCGCTGGCTGGAGAAAGTGCCGCTTTTGGACGGCACACTGCAAAGTAAGATCACCCGCCTCTCGCTGCCCAATCTCCGACAGTGGTGCGGCGCCGATCCGCGACAGAAACAGCCTCTCCGGCAAATCGACATCGTCCGCGTCCAGCCGGGGACGAACATGCACGGCCTGGTATACGAAGATCCGACGGCCGGCGATTTGGAAACGAGACCGATCCTTTTGCAGTGCAATTGCGGTTTGGGGCGCGTTCTGCTCGTCGCCTTCGACGTGGATGCGCCGCCGTTCTCGACGTGGGACGGCCAGCGCCGCGTTCTGGAAGAAGCTGCAAGAGGAGATCGCGCCGCGCGTGCCGGCCGGCGAGGCCAACCAGCCCGTTGGAGCGTTCGTGCAGGGCGGCGAGTTGGGCGTCGATCTCAAGCGCGATCTGGAGAGCTTCGGAGACGTGCCGGTCATTTCCTTCGGCTGGGTCGCCCTGTTCATTCTCTTCTACATCGCCCTCGTCGGCCCGCTCGATTATCTTCTTCTCAAGAAGGTGTTCAAGCGTCTGGAACTGACCTGGATCACGTTTCCCATCATGGTGTTGATTGTCAGCGTGGCGGCGTACGCGACGGCTTACTACTTCAAGGGCGACGATCTGCGGATTAACAAGATCGATTTAGTAGACATCGATCTGCAGGGTCCGGGACAGGTGTACGGTCAGAGTTGGTTCACGCTGTTCAGCCCGCGCATCCGTAACTACACGATTGGCCTGGAGCCGGCGGCGCCGGAGTGGGGCGGCCGCTGGGACGAGAGCGACGCCGATGCGCCGCTGCCGCCGGTGATGGTGGCGGCGATGGACGGTCCCGAGCCGATGCTGGGCGGCACTTCGCAGAGTTTGTTCCGCCGACCTTACGAGTACGCCGACGATGCCGGCGGCCTGCGGCGCGTGCCCATCCCCGTGTGGGCGACGCGCACGTTCACGTCCTCCTGGCGCGTTCCCTTGAAAGACCGGCAAGCCGCGGATCGACCGCCGCCGATCCAGGCGGAGTTGCGCGTCAGCCGCGATGGCAAGGCGCTCAGCGGCGCGATCACCAACCATTTGCCCGCCGAGTTGCAGGGGGTGGTGCTGTTCTTCCAGGGGCAGTGGTATCAGCTGGGTGATCTCGTGCCCGGCGAGACGCGCGATGTTGCTCCGCTGTTCGAGCGCGATGTCAAGCAGCACAGTTTGCAAGAATGGTTCAGCGAGGACAAAGTGTTGCAACCGCGGCGCGTCGGGGCCGTCTCCGGCGTCGTACAGCAAGCTGCGCGGCGCTGCTGTTTTACGGCATGCCGGGCGGCGGACAGCAGCCCAATAGCGGATTGCGCCAACTCGATGAAGGTTGGCGCGTGCTATCGCAGGGTGAAGGAGCAGCAGCGGCGCTATCGCGATGAAGCCATCTTGGTCGCGCGCACGCCGCCGCGCAGCGGCCGTGCCGAAACAGTGGCGCAAGACGGCGTTTCGCCGACGCGCCTGTGGCTCGATGAATTGCCCAGCGCGCGGACGCAACGGCCGGAATTATCGGGGTTATCTCCAACAAGAAACTTATGTGCGTATCTATATCCCATTAGTCCGTAGTCCGTAGGGTGGGTCGAGCGGAGCGAGACCCACCGGGCGGACGTGGTGGGTCTCGCTCCGCTCGACCCACCCTACGGACTACGGACTACGGACGAACCAAAATGATCGAAACGCGCGATTTGACGAAGATGTACGGCGAGTTGTACGCTCTCAACCGGCTGACGCTGAAGCTGGAACGCGGCGACGTGTACGGCTTCATTGGACCTAACGGCGCCGGCAAAACGACGACCATGCGCATCCTGGCCACGCTGCTCAATCCGACCTGGGGCGAAGCGACGGTGTGCGGCTACTCGATTTACAACAACGCCAAGGAGATTCGCCGGCTCATGGGCTACATGCCGGACTTCTTCGGCGTTTACGACGACATGAAGGTTACGGAATATCTCGAATTTTTCGCCGCCGCTTATCGCATTCAGGGACCGCAGCGGCGGCGCAAGGTCGATCAGGTGTTGGAACTGGTCGATCTCGGCTACAAGCGCGACGCCTTGGTGACGAGCCTGTCGCGCGGCATGACGCAGCGTCTCGGTTTGGCGCGCGTGCTGCTGCACGAGCCGCAAGTGTTGCTGCTCGACGAGCCGGCCAGCGGTCTCGATCCGCGCGCCGCATCGAGATGCGCGGCCTGCTCAAAGAGCTGCGCAACATGGGCAAGACGATCCTCGTATCCAGCCACATCCTGCCGGAATTGGCGGACATCTGCAACAAAATCGGCATCATCGAACGCGGCAAACTGGAGTTTGACGGCGACGTGCAGACGGCCATCCGGCAGGTACGGCAGCACACGGTTTATCTGGTAGCGGTCGGCGACGGCAAGAACGCCGCCGCCCGCGAATTGCTCGAAGCGCATCTCGATATCCTCAAAGTCGAGCCGCGCGATGAAGAGGAGTGCTTGCGCGTCACGCTCAACGACAGCGTGCATGACGGCAGCTTCATCCCGGAATTGCTGCTGCAAAATGGCCTGCGGCTGAAAATGTTCAAGGAAGAAGAGATCGATCTGGAAGACGTGTTCATGGGCATTACCAAGGGTATAACCAATTAACCACGGATTACACGGATAACACGGATAAAAAATCAGTAATTTTTATCCGTGTTATCCGCGGTTAATTTTTTGGGCGAGTCATGCGAATTCTTGTCACGGGCGGAGCGGGATACATTGGCAGTCATGCGGTTCGTCTGTTTCTGGCGCGCGGACATGACGTATGGGTTTATGATAACCTGTCGATGGGTCATCGCGCCGCCGTGCCTGCCGAGCGGCTGATTGTCGGCGATCTCGCCGAGACGGCGCGGCTGGATCAGGCGCTCGTGGAGCATCGCATCGAGGCGGTGGTTCACTTCGCCGCCTTCGCCTACGTCGGCGAATCCGTCGAGCAGCCGGCCAAATACTATCAGAACAACCTCGTCAACACGCTGAATCTTTTCGATGCTCTGCGGCGGCTGCGCATCGACCGTGTTGTTTTTTCCAGTACCTGCGCTACCTACGGCGTGCCGGACAAAGTGCCCATCACCGAAGAGGAGAAACAGAAGCCGATCAACCCCTATGGAAATACCAAATTGGCGGTTGAACACGCCTTGGCCGATTACGCCGCCGCCTATAATTGGGGCTTCGCCGCTTTGCGCTACTTCAACGCCGCCGGCGCCAGCCCGGACGGCGACATCGGCGAGGATCACGAGCCGGAGACGCATTTGATTCCGTTGGTGTTGCAAGCGGTGTTGGGGCAGCGGCCGGCTATCACCGTGTTCGGCAGCGACTATGCGACGCCGGACGGCACTTGTGTCCGCGATTACATTCACGTCGATGATCTGGCCGAGGCGCATTTGCTGGCGCTGGAGAATCTGAAGCCCGGCAAATATTTACGTTACAATCTTGGCACGGGACGCGGCTACAGTGTGCGCGAAGTGATTCGCTTGGCCGAGGAAGTGACGGGCAAGAAAGTGCCGGTTAAGGAAGGACCGCGCCGCGCCGGCGATCCGCCGGCGCTGGTGGCGTCGGCGGACAAGGTTCAGCGCGAACTGAGGTTGGCGGCCGCGCTACAGCGATTTGCAGAGCATTTTGCAGACGGCGTGGAACTGGCATCGCCGACATCCCAAGGGCTACGATGATCGAGCTAACCGTCGATAACGCCATCGAGTATCTGCGCCGGGGCGGCTGGCTCGATGCGGGTCCGGCGCACATCGAGCCGCTGAGCGGCGGCGTGTCCAACGCCGTGCTGCGCGTCGAAACGGCGGATCGTCTGTTCGTCCTCAAGCAATCGCGGCCGCAACTGCGCACGCGCGATGCTTGGTTCAGCGACCTCGAGCGCGTCTACCGCGAGCAGGAAGTGATGCAGGCGCTGGCGCCGCTGTTGCCGCCGCACACGGTTCCGGAAGTGCTGTTCGTCGATCGCGCCAACTACGTCTTTGCCATGGCGCACGCGCCGCGGACGGCGAAGGTGTGGAAGCAGCAATTGCTGGCCGGCGACATCGATTTCGACAGGGGCGAATACGCCGGCCGCATTCTCGGCCGCATCCACGAGTCCACCGCCCGCAACCCTCCGCTCGTCGAGCGCTTCGCGGATCGCAGCGTGTTCGTGCAGTTGCGCGTCGATCCCTATTATCGTCGCATTCAAGAGCGGCGGCCGGAAGTCGCCGACGCTGTGACACCGCTGATCGAGCGGTTACTGTCGCGCGCGAGGCGCTGTGTCATGGCGATTACAGTCCGAAAAATATTCTCACCCATGAGCATGGCTTCACGCTCGTCGATTACGAGACGGCGCATCTCGGCGATCCGACGATGGATGTTGGCTTTTTTCTAAGCCATCTGTTGCTCAAGGCGGTGAAGCGCGCACATGATCGGCAGCGGCATTTCGAGTTGACACGCCGCTTTTGGCGGGGATACACGGCGGAGACGACGTTTCTGCCGCACGACGAATTGCAGAGGCGCGGCATTGCGCATTGCGGCGTCTGCTTGCTAGCGCGCATCGATGGCACCAGTCCAGTAGAATATCTTTCCGAAGAAGACAAGCGAGAAGTGGTGAGGCAGTTAGGCCGTCGCCTGCTTCTGGAGAACCCGCACCGTTGGGATGAGGTATTAGGTATGGCCGAGGAATTGTTTATCACCCATTGGTAAACGATTTGTTGCAGCCATGAAACACCGCATAATGTACATCGAACGGAAGACCGGCCCATCCCAGGCGTGGATCGGTCGGGTAAGGTTCTCCCGAACAGGCAGGACCATGTACTATCGTGACATTGTGCTGGTGAAGGCCGATGGCGGAGGCATCTACGGAAACTGTTACGGTTTCTCCAAGAAAGATTGGGACGCCTGGGTGAATCAGCCCATCGGTGAGACTGGGCCTTTCTGCCGTAACAGCGACGAGTATTGGCTGCCCGGCGCCGTGCCACGGCGAGGGCGACGGGGGAAGCAACGACCTTTTCCACGCAACGGTGATGAGTATTGGGTGTCCGGCCCCAAGGAGGACGGCAGCGACCGACTCTTCGGCAGCAGAATGCCGGTAATTCACATTGACGAGGACGTGCGCGAAGAATACTGGTTACGGATTCGCAACATGCCGCAGCATGTCAACGACATGACATATTAGCCACGCCAATTGGAAAACGGGAAGAATTCGCTTCGCGCCCCTGAACTCCTTTGCGGAATGAAACCCATCCCATGATATTAAGTGATCCGACCATCATGCGCGTCCACGCCCGCGAAGTTCTCGACAGTCGCGGCAATCCCACGGTGGAGGTCGAAGTCCATTGCGCCGGCGGTGCCTTGGGCCGCGCTATCGTGCCGTCGGGCGCCAGCACCGGACGACACGAGGCCGTCGAACTGCGCGACGGCGAGCCATCCCGTTATGGCGGCAAGGGCGTTCGCCGCGCCGTCGCCAACGTCCGCGACATCCTCGCTCCGCGTCTGCGCGGCATGGATGCGACGGAACAGACACGCATTGATCGGCTGATGTGCGAGCTAGACGGCACGGCGAACAAATCGCGGTTGGGGGCGAACGCCATCCTCGGCGTCTCGCTGGCCTGCGCTCATGCCGCCGCGGCCAGTCGCGGACAACCGTTGTGGCGCTATCTCGACCCCGACGGCATCGCCCGCATGCCGCTGCCGATGGTCAATCTCATCAGCGGCGGACTCCATGCGGGCGGCAATCTCGATTTGCAGGATTTTCTTTTCATGCCCATTGGCGCTCGCTCTTATAGCGAATCGTTGGAGATGACCGTCGCCGTCTATCGGGCGTTGAGCCGCGTCTTGATCCGTCACGGTTTCGAGGGCGTGCTGGTCGGCGATGAAGGCGGTTTCGGTCCGCGTCTGCAAGCCAACGAGCAGGCCATCGAAATGATTTTGCGCGCCATCGAGGATGCGGGGCTGAGACCCGGCGAGCAGGCGGCGCTGGCGCTGGACGTGGCCAGCACGCACTTCTATCGGGATGGCCGTTATCATCTGCGCATCGATGGCGGCCGACCGCTCGATGCCGACGGCATGATTGCCCTGCTGGAGCGCTGGGTGAAACAATATCCGATTCGCAGTATCGAAGACGGTTTGGCCGAGGACGATTGGGACGGTTGGCGCAAGCTGACGGCGGCGCTGGGCGAGCGCGTGCAGTTGATCGGCGACGATCTGTTCGTCACCAATGCGGAGCGTCTGCGGCGCGGTATTGCCGAGGGCGTCGCCAACGGCGTGCTGGTCAAGGTCAACCAGATTGGCACGCTGACGGAAACGCTCGATGTGGTGCGGTTGGCGCGGCAGGCGGGGTATCGCGCGGTCATCTCGGCGCAGCGGCGAGACGGAGGACAGCACGCTCGCCGATTTGGCGGTCGCCAGCGGGGCGGGACAAATCAAAATCGGCTCGGTGGCGCGCAGCGAACGATTGGCGAAGTACAATCAACTGCTGCGCATCGAGGAGGAGATGGGCGCCGCTGCAATAAACTAACCACAGAGGCACAGAGACACAGAGAAGAAAAAAAGACAAAGAAAGAGAAAAGATATGGATGCGCATTTTTACCGTTTCTGTTTTTGTTTTTCTGTTTTGTTGTTTTCTCTGTGTCTCTGTGCCTCTGTGGTTAGATTTTTTGACATTCGCGGCGGAACGAGGGATGGTCATGTTGCCGCGTGAAGTGATTCGCCAGATTCGCCGTCTGCAACTGCGGGCGCGTCGCGCCGTCGAGGATCTGCTCGGCGGCGAATATCACTCCGTCTTCAAGGGTGCCGGCCTCGCCTTCGAGGAAGTCCGCGCCTATCAGCCCGGCGACGACATCCGCACCATCGATTGGAACGTCACCGCGCGCATGGGCCATCCGTTCATCAAGCGTTTCATCGAGGAACGCGAATTGACGGTGTTGCTGGCCGTCGATTGCAGCGGCAGTCAACAGTTCGGCACGCGCACGCAGCAGAAACGGGAGGTCGCCGCCGAGTTGGCCGCCGTGCTGGCCTTCAGCGCCATCAGCAACAACGACCGCGTCGGACTCGTGCAGTTCACCGATCGCGTCGAGCGCTTTCTGCCGCCGCGCAAGGGCACGCGCCACGTTTTACGGCTCATCCGCGATGTTCTCTTCTATCAACCGGAGCATCGCGGCACGTCGCTGCGCGAGGGGCTGGACTTTCTCAACCGCGTGCTGCATCGCCGTACCATCGTCTTTCTCTTGAGCGATTTTCTCGATAGCGGATATTATTCGTCCTTTAAGCGCACCGGACGACGGCACGATTTCATCGCTATCCGCATCAGCGATCCGCGCGAGGAAGATTTGCCGGCGGTGGGGCTGTTGGAACTGGAGGACGCCGAGACGGACGAACGGCTGCTGCTGGACACCAACAGCGCGGCGGTGCGCGGCGCCTTCCGGGCGGCGGCAGAGCGGCGGCGGACGGCGCTGGTGCAACTCTCTCGTCAGGCGCGCGTCGATGTCATCGAGGTTTCCACCGACGGCGGACATCTCGACGCCCTGATCCGCTTTTTCCGCCTGCGCGAACGCCGTCTGAGGAGGCGTTGACGATGAACGCCCGCTGGAGCCGCGTCCTGGTTGCGCTGGCCGCCTTTCTGTTCGCTTCGCTGCTTTCCGCGCAGTTCACGTTTCCTCCACGAGAACACGAGGACATGGAAGCACAGCTGACCGTGCAAGCGGCGAAGCGAACGCCCCAGCGCGGGCTGGGAGAGGCGACGTTGACGCTGACGGTCGACGGGACCGGCAACGCTCGACGTGGAAGCGCCGCACCTGGGCGACGCCGCGGCGGCTTGGAAGGAAGAACGGCTGACCAGTACGCGCGTGGTTCAGAACCAGCGCGCCGTCTGGAGCCAGGTTATTCGCCTCAAGCAGGTCAAGAAGCGGCTTGGAACCGCTGCCGGATGTGTCGCTGCGCTTTCGCCGTGAACCGGAGGCGGAATGGATCGAAGAGAAATGGATCGATATTCTCCGCCACGTCCGCGACGGGTCGGAGCCGGTGCTGCCCGAAACGCCGCCGGAGTCATCGTGGCTGCGGCGCTGGGGATTTTTGCTCATCCTCGCCGCGACCGCTGTGCTGGTGTTGCTCGCCTGGCGGATGAAACGGCGCAGCGCGCTGGAAGCGCCGCTGCCGCCCGATCAATGGGCACTGCGGGAAATCGAGCGCATCGAACGGACGCTGACGCCGCCTCAGGGCGAAGCGGAGACGTATCACACGCAAATGTCGTATGTCGTGCGCCGCTATTTGACGGAGCATTTCGGACTGCATGCACTCCAGCAGACCACGGCGGAATTTCTCGCCGCCGTCCACGATGTCCCACCGGAGGCGGCGGCGCTGCTGGGCGAGTTTTTGCAGCGCTGCGATTTGGCCAAGTTCGCCCGCGCCGGCACGACGCCGGAAGAGTGCCGGCGCACGGCGGAACTGGCCCGCGAACTGGTACGGCGAACCGGCAGCGTTAGCTGCCGGGTACAAGCTCCACCCGGCAGCTAACGCTGCCGGTTCGCCAATAAACCCCACCCGGCAGCTAACGCTGCCGGTTCGCCAACCACTGCCATATCATTCCGCCTTGACGCCATGTCCACTGCTCTCCCATAATCGCCCTCTCGATGAAACCGTGCCCGCGTCCGAGGAGGCAAACGAAATGACCGACGAACACGCCCTGCCCCCCGAAGGGGACCGCGTGGCGCCGCATTGGCTGCGCGTTTTCGGGCCGTCCGCCGTGGCTTACGCACTGGCGACCGCGCTGATGGGCGCTCATTTTTGGGGCGACAGCATCGATTACGCCGAAGGCGCTCTGACGGGCCATCATTTTTGGGACTTCGGCCATCTCTTTTGGCGTCCGCTTGGCCGGCTCCTTCTTCCGCTGTTTCCGCCGGACGCCTTCGGCTCCAGCGACGAGCGCATCAGCGCGTTGCTGCCTCTATTGCTGGTTTGCTGGCTGGCGGGTCTGGGCAGCCTGTTGCTCTTGCGGGCGTTGCTGCATGAGGTGGGAATTGGCCCGTGCGCCGCCGACTTGACCGCTCTCTTTTTCCTGCTCTCGCAGACCTTTCTCAATTACGCGCAGACCGCATCGTCCTACGTGCCGGGTCTTTGCTGTCTGTTATTGGGCTGTTATCTGCTTGCCCGCGCCGCGCGCCGTCCCGACAACGCCGCCGGCATGGCCGCCGCGGCGGGCGCAGCCTTGGCCGGCGCTCTGGGCTTCTGGTTTCCCTACGTTTGGGCGTTGCCGGCGGCGGGGTTGCTGCCGCTCCTGCTGGGCGGCTTCGACCGCGCTCGTCTGCGGCTGACGCTGTGGGCGGCGACGGCTTGCGGCGTCGTCGCGGCGCTGACGAACCTGATCGCCCTCGCCGCTCAAGGCATCGCTACCGTCGGCGGAGCGCTGGCCTGGGTGAAAGCATCGCAGCACGGCATCCACGGCATCAACGGCGTGCCGCGCATGCTCTTCGGCTTGGCACGCTCGTTCATCAACCTGGGCGAAGACGGCACGCTGTATCGCCGCTACCTCGGCGGCGATTCGCTCAACCCGGTGACGCGGACAGAAGTGCTGCGGAACCTCTGGCCGATCGGCCTGTTCTATGTCGTCGCCGTCGTCCTGGCGTTTGCCTTGGCGCGTTCCGCCGCCGGCCGTCGCTTGCTGGCGCTGTTGGCCGTCGCCGCCGTGCCCATCCTCGCCTTCGGCATCGCTTGGCAGGGCGGCGACATGGAACGCTATCTTCCGCTCTACCCTTTCGTGTTCTTGGCCTTGGGGGGCCTATTCGGCGATCGACGGACGCCGCGCTGGTGCAAGGGATTGGCCGTCGTTTTCTTCACCGTCATGGTTGTCCGCAACGCTTCGGTGCTGATCCGTCCCGTATTGGAACAGCGACAACAAGAATTGTCGGCGCGAGCCAGCGTGTTGCTGCCACGGCTGCGGCCGTGCAGCCACGTTTTCACCGTCAACGACGACGTCGCCAAGCTGCGCCGCGACTATCCGCTCAACCCGCTCGGCCATCGCCTGCCGCTACGGCCCATTCTCGAACCGGGCGTGACGCGCGCCGTGGAATGGCGCCCCCTGTTATGGCGGCGCATGCGGAAAACCTGGGAACAGGGCGGCGATGTCTGGGTGACACGGCGCGTGTTCCGCTCCACGCCGCGCCGCGAATGGTTGTGGGTCGAGGATCAGAGATCGGAACTGCGCTGGGCGCAGCTGCGTGAATTTTTCGCGGACTTCGAGACGGTTGAGAGCGTTGGCGGAGAAGATGGCTACGTCCGGCTGGCGGCGCCGGTGCAGCCTCCGTTCGCCAAGAACAGCAAGGCACATCGCTTGGCTTTGCAACGGAGGGCGGGCATGGTTGCAACGAAATAAGTCAAAACAGAGCAAGAGGTTTCGCGCAGATCGGCGATGTCGTTGCAACGATGCGCAGTCGTTGCAACTAGAGGGGGGGACGATGCAACGACATCCGGGGTGGAAAAGACCTACCCAAATCCAGTAGATGGGCTACTACTCGCGGTACAGTTCGTCGAGTTGGCGAGCGTACTTGGCCAGCACGACGTTGCGGCGCAATTTCAGGCTCACGGTCAGTTCGTCGGCGGCGACACTGAACGGCTGCGGCACGATGAGGAACTTTTTGATCTGCTCCGCGCTGGACACGTCGGCCAGCGCCGCTTGGATGCGGCAGCGCAAGAGATCCATCACGGCGGCGGATGCCGTGTCCTCGACGGCATGGTTCAGCGCGGCGCGGACGTTGTTCCAGTGCGGCACGATCAACGCCGTCAGGAAATTACGTCCTTCGCCGCACACCACCGCTTGATCGATGCACGGATCGCTTTGCAACAGCCCTTCGATGAAACTCGGTGCCACCTTCTTGCCGTTGGAAAGGACGAGCAATTCCTTCTTCCGGCCGGTGATTTTGAGGAAACCGTCGGCGTCGATTGCGCCGAGATCGCCGGTGTGGAACCAGCCGTCCACGATGGCTTCGGCGGTGGCGGCGGGGTTGTTCCAGTAGCCTTTCATGACGTGCGGGCCGCGTGTCAGCACTTCACCGTCGGCGGCGATTTTCACCTCGACGCCGGGCAGCGGTCGGCCCACCGTTTCCAGTTTGTAAGCGTCGGTCGAGTTGAACGAGATGACCGGCGAGGTTTCGGTCAGACCGTAGCCTTGCAGCACCAACACGCCGGCATCGGCGTAGGTGCGGGCCACCGCATGCGGCAGCGGCGCTCCGCCCGATGACAGCCAGTTGACACGCGGGCCGAATAAATCGCGCAACCGTTGTGCCGTCACCTGTAGGTCAGGCTTTCCAGCCTGACTAGCAGCGTCAGGCTGGAAAGCCTGACCTACGGACGTCAGCACTTTCTCGTAGAAGCGCGGCACCGAAGCCATGTGCGTCGGCTGCACGTCGGCGAGATCCTGCACGAGCGTCTCGGCGGACTCAGCGACGCACAGTAGAACGCCACTGGCCAACGTGCTGTAGTGATCGACAGTGCGCGCGTAGATGTGCGTGTACGGCAGCCAACTGAGGACGACATCGCCGGGCTGTTGGCCGGAGCGCTCCAGCATGGCGTTGACGTTGCTCAACAGATTGCCGTGCGTCAGCATCACGCCCTTGGGATTGCCGGTCGTGCCGGAGGTATACATGATGGTCGCCAAGTCGTCCGGTCCCAGGGCGGCTTCACGCCGAGCCAGTTCGGACGCTAGGCGCGGCAGGCGCGCCGGCCGCGTTGGCGGAATGCCAACCACGATAACCCCTCGTCTAGTGCGGCCAGTGCCGTGCCGTCGAAGACGACGAAACCGCGCAACGACGGTAACTGGCTGCGGATTTGGCGAATTTTATCGAGTTGGACGCGGTTGGAGACGAAGAGAAAACGGATGCCGGCGTCGGCGAGTTGAAAGTGAATCTGCCGCGCCGTCAGCGGCGCGTGCGGCGGCACATTGACGGCGGCGGCGGCGAGGATGGCCAGGTCGGCGATCAACCAATCGACGCTGTTCTCGGCGACGACGCCGACACGGTCGCCGGGCGCGATGCCGAACTCGACCAGCGCCGCCGCCGCCGCCAGCGACTCGGCTCGGTATTGCTCCCAGGTCAAGTCGTGCCATAGGCCGTGACGCTTGGCACGCAGAGCCGGACGCGGGCCGAGACGTTCCGCCTGACGACGGTGCAATTCGACGAGGTTGCGCGCGTTCATAGGCAGTTATCATATAGCATGCGCCACAAGCCTGGAGCGCCAGCGATGGGACAACCCGTCGCTGGCGCTCCAGGCTTGCCCAACTGTTGCTTGACCCGCTCGCGGCAAGCCTTTAAGATCACAAGTATTCAGGTGGGGCTCACGTCTTTTCGGAGGGAGCGCTATGGGAGTTTTGCCGCGTCGATCGTTTCTTTTGTTCGCTTGCCTATCTTTGCTCTTACTCACCGGCCGCTTGAGCGCGGCGGATAACAGCGATGATAAAGCCGATTTCAAGCGCGTTCACTTCAGCACGTTTGACGAAGTGGAGTTAAGCGGTTCCTTTTACCGCAGTACACCCGCCGCCGGCAAAAAAGACAAGGATGCCGTCGTCCTGCTGTTGCACGACTTCCGCGCCGCCAAGGGCGGCGGCAGCCGTCAGGACGGCTGGAACCATCTGGCCGGTCTGCTCCAGAAAGAAGGCTATTCCGTTCTCAGTTTCGACTTCCGCGGCTTCGGCGACAGCAAATCGGTCAGTCCGAAATTTTGGACGCATGCGCACAACCAGACGGGCATCCGCGGCGGCAAGAGTCGTAAATTGCCCGCCTCCATCGATCAGAAAGATTTCAACGCCGGCTATTATTCCGGCCTGGTCAACGACATCGCCGCCGCGCGAACCTATCTCAACGTCATGAACGACGCCGGCGAAGTGAACGCCTCGAATATCCTCGTCATCGGCGCCGGTCAGGGCGCTACCTCGGGCGCGTTGTGGATGGCCGCCGAGTGCCGCCGGCAAAAAGACAATCAGTCGGATCGGCTGCTGCAATTCCAGCGTCCGGAATTTCGCACGCTCGACGAACCCGAAGGCAACGATCTCGGCGCCGCCGTCTGGCTGACCATTTATCCGGCCATCGAAGGCCGCAGTGTGGCTCAGCCTCTGACCAGCGCCCTGAAGAACGTGGCCAAAGACGCCAAGATCCCCACCTATTTCCTGTACGGCAAGAACGACGACAAAGCCGCCAACCTGGCGACCTACAATCTCAAAGCCATCTTGACGGAAAACGGTAAGAAGATCGAACAAAAAGGCGTCAAGGACAAAGCCATTCCGGGAACCGATCTGGCCGGCTCGAAGCTGCTCAGCGAACGGCTCAAGACGACGACGTACATCATTGAGTTCCTCAATCGCGTCGTCGAGGACCGCGGCAGCCGTGTTCGCAAGGATCGCCAGGATCAAAAATTCGCCTTTTGCTGGTCGCTGCCGTGGCCATCGTCGCCGCGAAACAGAGTTCTGGCCAAGATGCCCGGCGAGGCGGCGATGCGGCCCATCCCCGGAAATGTTGTGGGCCTGCGCTGAAACAACGACCCGGCGAACCGGCAGCGTAAGCTGCCGGGTGAAGCTTAAACCCGGCAGCTTACGCTGCCGGGGGGCTTAAACCCGGCAGCTTACGCTGCCGGTTCGCCGGGGTTGCCAGCGCTCCGCGCGGATGAAATTGGCGATGAATGGCGCGCAGCCGCTCCCGATCGACGTGGGTGTACAGTTGCGTCGTGTGAATGTTGGCATGGCCGAGCAATTCCTGCACGGTGCGTAGATCGGCGCCGCCGGCCAACAAATGCGTGGCGAAACTGTGCCGCAGCGTATGCGGGCTAACCTTGCCGGTCAGCCCCGCCCGTTGTGCGTACTTCTTGACCAATATCCAGAGCATTTCGCGCGTCAACCCCTTGCCGCCGCGGCTGACGAACACCCACGGCGCATCCGGCGCCGTCTTCACCAGACGCGGCCGTAATCCGTCGAGATAAGCCCGCAGAGCGTTCAGGGCCGGCCGGCCCAGCGGCACGATGCGCTGCTTGCCGCCCTTGCCGAAACATTTGCAAAATGCCGAATCGAGATACAAATCCTCCATTTTCAGATCGGCCACTTCCGATACACGGCAGCCGGTGGCGTAGAGCGTCTCCAGGATGGCGCGATCGCGGAGATAGTAGCGATCCAGCGGCAGCGGCGCCTCCAGCAGTTTCGTCACGCTTTCGGGGCTGAGGACGTGCGGGATGCGTTCCCACAGAGCCGGCGAACTGAGCAGTTCGACGGTACTCTCGGTGGTGCGTTCCTCCAAGCGGAGAAAGCGGTAGAACATTTTCAGAGCGACGAGATGGCGCGCGACGCTCGGCGGCGCCAACTGTTCGGCGCGGAGAAATTCGAGATAATGGCTCAGGTCGCGCAGGCTGGGATTCAGATAAGCAGTCAAACCGCCGCCGGCGACCCATTGGCCGAAACGATCGAGGTCGCGGCCGTAGGCCAACAGCGTATTGCCGGCCAAGCCGCGCTCGGCGTGGATGTAGTTGCGAAAGGCTTGGATGTCGTCGTTAAGAGCGGTGTATTGCTGGAGACGTTCGGACGGCATGAGAGCCTCCTTGCCGTTGTTGTCGTCCGCGGCGGGAACATTCCTTAAGATAATTTCGCCCACCCGGCAGCTAACGCGGCCGGTTCGCCTACCCGGCAGCTAACGCAGCCGGTTCGCCAGGTTGGCGAACCGGCTGCGTTAGCTGCCGGGTAGGAGCCTCAGAGCTTGTTTTACTGATATGAAAGCCATCGTCTGCGATCGCTGGGGTGAGCCGGAGGAAGTGCTACAAGTGCGCGACGTGGCAGAGCCGACGCCGGGACGCGGCCAGGTGCGCGTGCGCATGCTCGCCAGTCCGATCAACCCCTCCGACCTGCTGATGGTGCGCGGTCAATACGGCCGGCAGCCGCCGTTGCCGGCGACGCCGGGTTTTGAGGGCGTCGGCATTGTCGAGTCCGGCTCCGGTCTGCTGGCGCGGCGCGTCATGGGCCGGCGCGTCGCCGTCTTGGGCAGCGGCGGCGGCAACTGGCAAGAACACGTCGTCATTCCGGCGCGGCAGGCCGTGCCGCTGCCGAAAGAACTGAGCGACGAGCAGGCGGCCACGTTCTTCGTCAATCCCGCCAGCGCCCTGATTCTGACGCGCTACGTCTTGCAAGTGCCGCCCGGCGCGTGGCTGCTCCAGACGGCGGCCGGCAGCACACTCGGCCGTATGGTTATCCGGCTGGGTCAGCACTTCGGCTTTCGCACTCTCAACGTGGTGCGCCGCCGCGAACAGGCCGAGGAGCTGCTGCGTCTGGGCGGCACGGCGGCCATCGCCACCAATGACGAATCGCTGGCGGAGCGCGTGCCGGCGCTGACCGGCGGCGCAGGGAGTGCGATTCGCCCTCGATGCCGTTGGCGGGGCCACGGGGTCAGAGGTGGTGCGCGTGCTGGGCCGCGGCGGCCGGATGATCGCCTACGGCACCTTGGCCGGCGAACCGTTGCACGTCGATCCGCGCACGCTGATGGTCGGTCAGAAACGCATCGAAGGATTCTGGTTGTCGGAGTGGGTGCGCGATCAGAAGCCGTGGACGATGCTGTGGCTGTTTCGGCAAATCGGCAAGCTGATGCGGGCCGGCGTGCTGGTTTCGGACATTGGCAAGAGCTTCGCGCTGACGGACATTCATGCCGCCGTGCGTCAGGCGGCGTTGCCGGGACGACAGGGAAAGGTGCTTCTGCGCATGGCAAGCTCTTGAGGCCGGGATGGAAACAAAGGAGTTGTTAAAAGTGTTTAGCCGCGACCCGAAGGGGAGCGCGGGACTGCCCGTACCCCCCTGTGAGTCGCGGCTAAATAGAAAGTGCTTTGGGATAACCTCAGGCGATCGCCATCCGCCGGCGCGAGACGACTAGAAAGCCGGCGAAGCAGAGGCCGCCCATGCCGCACAGGACGATGGACGGAGGGGCGGGGACGACTACAAAGCCACCGCCGTTTGTGAGGCCGGATTGTGTGAACGGCGTATCGTAGATCTGCGTATGCGGCCCCGAAGACGTTCAACCGTAGGCGATGGCATAACTTCCCTCCGGAAGCGTGCCGGGGGCGAATTGGACGCTCACCACGCCCTTGGCCGCGAGCGGTGCGTCGATCTCGAATACGTAGATACCGAAATTGGTCGCGGTAATGCTGTTGGTCGAACTGTCCGCGCCCGACCAATTTCCGAAGTTGTTGGATTTATCGTAGGGACCCTGAAAAGCGCCAAGCGTCGAATACGCTTCCCCGCCGCTGCTCATGGTGCCGGCGAAGCCCGTCGTGGTGTTCCACGTTCCGCCGTACAAATTGGTCCCGCCGAGTTGACTGCTTCCCGGGCTGGACGTTCCATTGGTATAAGGATTCCTGGCCGTCACGGATGTAATCGGATCGGTAGTGCCAAAAAAATGACCCCCCGTCGTGTCGTTGGCAATGCCAATGATGAGTAGGAACGGCGTAAGAAGGTCGCCCGTAGAACCCTGATTTTGAAAGATATTAACCAGCCCGGAATTCCCAATCAGATTGGGATCATTCCCGGCGGGCGGCAAGCTGCCGCCAATCTGTAGCGTGGATGGATCAAGGAAGTCCGCCGGAGCCGTGGCGGGCATGGCGGCGAGCAACAGCAGAGTCCAAACGAAGGCTCCCGTCGTGGAGAACACGCGGACGAGAAGCCGAGGCGAAAGCCGGAACAGCCGGGGAGAAGGAGAGAAGCCGAGCATGAGAGAACCTCCAAAAGGAATAAGGAACGCCATTGTACCCCTTACCTATTGCCGTGGGCGGGAGAACACTCCGCTGGATGGTATCGAGTCGTTGACACGCCGCGCTCGTCAATCACTTGCCTGTCAGGACGCTGAGAATCCTCTGCCAGCGGCTTTGTTGTTCCTGCTGGAGGGTTGCCAGTCGTTGCGCCAGCCAGGCGTGTACGTCGCCTTTTGAAGGTCCGGCGCTGGAGGCAGTGGGGGCGGCGACGGGGGGCGGCGGAAGAGCCTTCTCGGCCCCATGAGTAACGGGGGGGAGAGCGGCGGCGACGGGCGGAGAAGAAACGGTTGCAGCCACGTCGGGCGGCGCCGTCGGCGCGGGCGGCAAGGCCGGCGCTTGTTTGCCGTACTCTCCTTGCACCTCTTGGAGTTCGCGGGTGATTTGCCGCAATTGCTCCAGTTCTTGGCGAATGAGGCCGATTTGTTCGCGTTGCAAACCGCCAAACATCTGTACCATAAGCATGACGTTCTGCTGGAACTGATCGAACATCTGCTGTTGCATCTGGGAAAATTGCGTCAGAAGCGGCAGGAGCAGCGATTCCGTGCCGGACGCCGGGACCATCGCCGAGGACAAAGCGCGCGGCAGCGCCGGCGGGAAGAACGCGCCTCCGTCTTTGGAAAGCAACTCGCCGAGGGCCGCCGTGCCGGCGGCGGTTGGCGGCGGTGGAAAGACGTAGCTCTCCGTGCTGGACTGTTCGGACGGGAAAGAGAGGAGCGCGGGCAACGCGCGCGGCGCGGGAGAGCGAAAGCGCACCGAGATGCGGAATTGGCCAATTTGCAGTTCATCCCCATTCTCCACGCGCGTCCAGCGCACCGCTGCCCCCTTGACGTGCGTTCCCGTGCGGCTCAGCAAATCGACAATCCAAGGTCCAACCGGCGTGTTCAGCAGAGCGGCGTGAATCCGTGACACCGTCGGACTATGCAAGCGGACCTTGCAAATCGAAGAACGGCCAATCAGGGCCAAGGGCCGATCCATGCTCCACAAGCGCTGTTGTGTCGTTGCGCCGTGAAATTCCAGAGACACGCGCGGCAGAGACGAAGGATCGTCCGCCTCGCTGCTGAGCGGATTGGCCGGGGCGACCCCATCGTCCTCGTCGTGCGAACCGCCCTCCGCCAAGCGGATCGTATAAGGGCCGATGCCAAGACTTTGGCGGACGAGCAGTGGCCCGACGGCGCGTCTGCCCTCCTGCCAATGGATGCCCGTCCGGCTACCGAGATCCACACACCACAGCCGACCGGCCATCAGCTGGAGATAGGCGTGATGAGGACTGACCTCCTCGTCGTCGAGG
This sequence comes from uncultured Planctomycetota bacterium, assembly GCA_963835245.1. Lineage (GTDB taxonomy): Bacteria > Planctomycetota > Planctomycetia > Gemmatales > Gemmataceae > JAJPHU01. The sequence continues at coordinate 229,343 of CAWIEZ010000003.1, read as the reverse complement.
TGGAGATCGGCGCGTTCGTCGCGGCCGATCAACGCGAAAGGCAAGTGTAGCGTCCGCCGCGCCATCTCGCCGCCGCCCGAACGCTCGACGACAAGCAGCGGCGGCGTTCCTGCCCCGCAGGCATCGAGAAATTCTTCGGCAGGTGGTTCCATGACGATGGGATCCCCCCTCCTGCCCGTCACGAGTTCACGATGCGGCATCCGACATTCCGGAGCGGGAATTGGCGTCGTGGCGCGGCTCATAGTCCGATAGTCCGGGGGGCGGCAGGGTTGATGAAACGGCGTACGCGGACAAGCTCGCGGAAGGCCGAGACGTTGGCTCTTTGAGTTCGCCGCGCGTGATTCTGCGCAAGAGTTCGAGTGCATAGTCGGACGTGATGAAATAGAAGTTATTCTTGCCCAAGCGTCGGTAGCCAACCAGCGACGCCACGCGCATCAACATTAAGTGATGACTGACGGTAGTTTGGGCTTGCCCCGTCGCCGCGCAAAGTGCCGAGACGCTCATCGGGCCGTGTTCCGACAGGAGCAGGAGCAGACGCAGGCGAACCTCGTCGCCGAGTGTCTTGAAAAGTTGAGCAGATTGAGGTAGGGATAACTGGGGCATCGTTGCCGCCATTCTTGCGGGAAAAAAGGTGGGAAATCGATTCATTACACCGCGCGGCGCAACCGTCGCTGCTCGCTTTCGCGCATGTACTGGCGGCGCTCCGCCGCGGTGCGATCGTACAAGTCGAAGTAAAACTCCGCGTGCGCCTCGGTCCACTGCTGACCGCGGCGCGCCATGACCAAGGCCGCCGACGCGAAGAGTTGGCGCAGATCATTGCGCTCGTGGATCTCGCCGCGGCCGAAGCGGCAGAACGCCGGCACCGTCCGCGGCAAAAGCGTCCCCGAGGTCAACAGTTGATCGAAGGCGCCGAAGACGCTGCCGGCGTTGACCAAGGCGTTGATGCTGGTCTTGGTGTGGTCGCCCACGAAAGCGCCGACTTTCAGAAGGCCGCTATCCACCGACCGGCCGCCCACGGCAACTGCGCACCGGATCATAGTCGGTGCGCAGGTCGCTGACCTGGGTGCCGGCGCCGAGATTGACCCACTCGCCTAGGTAAGAGTGGCCCAGAAAACCGTCGTGCGCCTTGTTGCTGTACCCCTGCACGATGGCCGCCTCCACTTCGCCGCCGATACGGCACTGCGGCCCCAAACTCACGCCGCGCAGCCGCGCTCCCAGCACCTGCGTTGCCGGGCCGATGTAGCAAGGCCCTTCGACGCGACTGAAAGCCTGCACCACGGCATCACGATCGATCAACACCGGCCCGTGCGTCGTATCGATCAGTACCAGCGGCTCGACGCGCGCCGACGGATGGACCAGGCAGCGTTCCGCCGCGCCAACGACCGGCATGCCGGTGGGCGTCGCCCTGTCGTGGCGGCGCCAATGGAGATAGTCTTGCTCCAACATCTCGGCGTTGGACTCGATGAGATCCCACGGATAGGCAATCATCCGTCCTCCGGCGGGATGGACGGGCAGTTTCTCCGCCCACTCCTGCCATTGCTCCGCCACCTTGACCGCTTGCAAATCGTCGATGGCGCCAGGGGGTAACGCCACATACGCCACCTGCCCATCGCATAGACCAACCTCTCCTCCGTCTTGGGGTCGAGGCGGATTGGCCGGAGGCAGCCAGCGGGCGTTGATAAGAAGGGTTGTTTCCTCCCGCTGCGCCCAGGTTATTGACCGTCAATTCGGGATGTGCCAAGCGGCACAAATCGGCCAGTTCCGGGCGGACCAGGCAATAGGCCGTCTCGACATCGAAGGCGTCCAGTTGGCGTTGCAGCAGCGAGCGGGCGCCGCAGCGGAGGTCGAAGGCCGGTCGCGTATCGCTCAACGGCTGCAAGTCGGCGACGGCTCTATCTTCAAATATGCAGATGCGCATGGCTGCCTCCTCGCTAGTCATTCCACGGTGACACTCTTGGCCAAGTTCCTCGGTTTGTCCACGTCGCAGCCGCGCAGCAAGGCGATGTGGTAGGCGAGCAGCTGGAGCGGGATCGCCGTCACCAGCGGTTGGAAATACTCCGCCACCTGCGGCACGTAAATCACCTCATCCGCCCGTTCCGCTATCTCCTCATCTCCTTCGGAGGCGATGGCGATGACCGGGCCGCCGCGCGCCTTGACCTCTTCAAGGTTGCTCACCACCTTGTCGTAGACGGCGCCGCGCGGAATGAGGAACACCGAGGGGGTGTCGGCGTCAATCAAGGCGAGAGGCCCGTGCTTCAACTCGGCGGCGGGGTAGCCTTCGGCGTGGATGTAGCTGATCTCCTTGAGTTTCAATGCCCCTTCCAGGGCCACCGGGAAGAGATACTGCCGGCCCAGATACAGGAAATTGCGCTGGTGCCCGTACTTGCGAGCGATCCGCTTGACATGCTCGTGACAAGAGAGAGTCTGGCGAATTTGTTCCGGCATCGCTTGTAATTCGTGGATCAGTTGCTCGCCCTGGAGGCTGGACAGATGGCGGAGCCGGCCGAAGTACACAGCGAGCATGGCCAAGACGGCGACCTGATTGGTGAACGCTTTGGTGCTGGCCACGCCGATTTCGGGACCGGCATGCAGATAAACGCCGCCATCGGCCTCGCGGGCAATGCTGGAACCCACCACGTTACACAAGGCCAAGGTCAAATGGCCTTTGCGTTTGGACTCGCGCAGGGCGGCCAGCGTATCGGCCGTCTCACCGGACTGCGTCAGGGCGATGACGATGGTGTTGCGATCTAGCGGCGGATTGCGATAGCGAAACTCGCTGGCGTATTCGACCTCGACGGGGATGCGGGCAAATTCTTCCAACAGATATTCGCCGACCAGAGCGGCGTGATAGCTGGTGCCGCACGCCGTCAGAATGATGCGATCGATCTGGCGAAGCCGCTGCGGGTCCATGTTCAGGCCGCCGAAGTGAGCGGTGGCGTTGACCTCATCGAGCCGGCCGCGCAGCGCGTTCTCCAGGGCTTCGGGCTGTTCGTAGATCTCCTTGAGCATGTAGTGTTCAAACTCGCCGAGATCGAGGTTGCCCAAGGTATTGATGAGCGGCTTGCTTTCCGGGGTGATGCGCGTCCGTTCCCGGTCGAGGATGTGCCAGTCGTCGGCCGTTAGCACGCAGGTTTGATGATCGTCCAAATAGACGACGCGCTGGGCGTGATCGGCCAAGGCGGACGGATCGCTGGCAAGGAAGTGTTCGCCGTCGGCGATGCCGATGATCAGAGGGCTGCCCAGGTGCGCGCCGACTATTAGTCCCGGTTCGTGCCTACTAAGGACGGCCAGACCGTAAGTGCCCTTGAGCAAGGGGAGAACGCGCCCAACCGCCTCGACGAGATCGTCGTCAAGATGACGGGCGATAAGGTGGGAGATGACTTCGGTATCGGTATCGCTGTGGAAGACAACGCCCTCTTCTTGCAACTGGCGTTTGAGGGCGGCATAGTTTTCGATGACGCCGTTATGCACGACGACGACATCGCTGTTGCCGCCGATGTGCGGGTGGGCATTGCGATCGGTGGCGCCGCCGTGGGTTGCCCAGCGGGTGTGGCCGATGCCAACGCATCCGGGGGCCGGTTGTTTGTGGAGATGGTTCGTCAGTTCCGCCACTCGTCCCGCCTTTTTGCGGACGTGCAGATGTGCGCCGGTCAACGTCGCCACGCCGGCGCTGTCGTAACCGCGATATTCCAAGCGGCGCAGTCCCTGGAGCAGGACCGGCTCGGCCTCGCGATAGCCTACGTAGCCAATGATGCCGCACATAGAAGGATCTCCCTATACCAGAAGACGAGCGGTAGATAGCTCCCCGGCTTGCCGGGGGCTATGTTTCGCGTGTGTAGAAGGCCGCACGCGCCGCAGTCCTTCTTGTACATCCACACGCGGTTGATAGCCGAGGTCGCGGCGGGCGCGGCTGATGTCCGCCTCGCTGTCGCGGACATCACCGACGCGCGGCGCCGTGTGCGTTGGTCGAACGTCGGTGTCGAGGATAGCATTGATCCAATCGCATAGTTGCAGCAAGGTGGTGCGCCGGCCGCAGGCGATGTTGTAGACGTTGCCGGACACGCCGGCCGCCGTCGCCGCCAGCAAATTGGCCTGGACCACGTCGGCGACGAAAGTGAAATCGCGCGACTGCCGGCCATCGCCGTGGATCACCGGAGACTGGCCGGACAGACAGGCCCGAATGAAACGCGGAATCACCGCCGCGTAGGGACTGTCGGGAGCTTGCCGCGGACCAAACACATTGAAATAACGCAGCCGAACCGTCTCCAAGCCGTAGACGTGGCTGAAACTGGCGCAGTAGTGTTCGCCGGCCAGCTTGGCCGCGGCGTAGGGCGACAGAGGATTGGTCGGATCGCTTTCGCGTTTGGGCAGTCGCTCGGAATTGCCGTAGGCGCTGGAGCTGGCTGCGTAGATCACCCGTCGCACGCCGGCCTGCCGAGCCGCGGCCAACAACTCCAGAGTGCCGCTGGCGCAGACGCGATGCGTGGACAGCGGATCTTCCACGCTGCGCGGCACCGACGGCAACGCCGCCTGGTGAAAGACCCACTCGACATCGCGCAGGGCCGAGCGCAACACGGCGGCATCGTTCAGATCGCCGACGATCAATTCGATGCGGTTGGGCAGCAAGTGGGCCAGGTTGGCTTGCTGCCCCGTGCTGAAGTCGTCGAGAACGCGGACGCGATGTCCCTGTTCGACCAGCGCATCGGTGAGATGGGAGCCGATGAAGCCGCCGCCTCCCGTGACGAGACAAGTGGTCATGCGATCTTTCTTCTCTCGTTCTCATGCTCCGCGTGGGAGTGAGAATCCGAATCAACGTCCGCCGAAACGCTGGAGCATTTGCTGATAGCCGGTTTGTTCCAGCGGATGCAGATCGTGGGGCTTGAGTTTCAGTTCTTGGACCTTGAGGAAGGCCGCGCGGGCGGCGACGCGGTCGCCGGCCGCTTCGTGAGCCTGGGCCAGATGGAAGTAGGCCGTCGCCTGAGGAGCGTTGCCCACGCACTCTTCCAACTCTTGGATCGCTTTTGCGGCCTCTTTCTGTTTCAAGTAAACGATCGCGCGGGTATCACTTAGACTTCGGGACGGTCCTATGTGTTCCCAGGCTTTCTGGAGCAGGGCGAGCGCTTCGTCCGCTTTGTTCTCGTGGACGGCCATCAGGAAAGCCAGGTTGTTCATCGCCAAGGCATCGTTGGGTTTCTTGACCAGCAGTGTACGGTATAGGGCCGCCGACTCATCATACTTGCCTTGGATGTTGCGGAGCATGGCGAGATGGGACGTGAAATCGACCCGCCCCTCTTCCTTTTTCGCCGCTTGCGTCAACCAGCGTTCCAGCCATTGGCAATGCGGCGCCGGCTCCTTGGCCACGTACACCACCCGAAGGGCGGCATCGACCACGGCTAACGTCCGGCAAGTGGCGGCGGCGCGTTCGCACTCCTGCAGCGCCTCGTCCGTTCGTCCCTGCCGGCCAAGGAAGCCAGCCAGGTCCAGGGCCGCCTCGGGGCGTTTGCCTTCCTTGACCAATCGGCGGAAGAGAACCTCCGCCTCGCGCGGACGACTGACAGCTTCCAACAACAGAGCGGCTCGACGGAGATCCGCGTCCTTGGTTCGGACATAGCTTTCAACCGCGGCGGCGGCCTCGTCGTCCTTGCCCTGTTCATGAAGCAAATTGGCCTTCAACTGCACGGTGAAGAGAGCGGCCGGCTGCTTGCTCTCCAGTTTCGCCAACCACGCCGACGCCGTCGCCCATTCCTTGTGCCGCAGCAAGCTGTTGACGTAGCTCGTCAGATAGGTGAGATTGTCGCTCTCCGCACTGAGGGCCGCGCTCATGTGCCGGCTGGCCTCGCTCCATTTGCCGATCGATTCGTACATCTGCCCCAGTCCGAACTGATCGGCGGCCGTCAGCGCTTGCCGCACCGCCAGCGCTTCCATCAGCCGGATGGCTTCCTGACGTTGGCGGCGCTCCCAGCGCGTCGATAACAAGGCGGCGCAGGCGCGAATGTCCTCCGCCGACATCTCTTGCAATGCCGCGTTGTCGAGCGGGTCGTCGAGGATATTCAGCAGGGCCAGCGCCTGGCGTTTCTGCTGATAGTCGCCGCGCGCGTGCAGCACAAATGCCAATGTCCGCCGCGCCCAAGCCACGTCCGCCGGCCGTTCCTTCACCTCGATGATGCGATTGAGGCACTTCTCCGCCTCCGCCGCTTCGCCGCTGCGCAGGTAGAACTGGGCGACGGTGGTGAGGATGTCCACGTCGCCGGACTGAGCGCTCAGAACCTTCTTGTAAAGCTCCTTGGCTCGGTCGAGCCGGCCAACCATCTCGTAGCAGCGGGCCAGGGCCAGAGCGGATTTCTCCTTCGGCAGTTTGGTCTCGGCCTTGGCGACGAGCGCTTCGGCCTCGGTCTTTTTGCCCGTGCGCCATGAGGTGCTGCACGAGGGCGACCCACGTTGCCGGCTCGGTCTCCGCCAATTGGAGCGCTCGCCGTAGCGATTTCTCGGCTTCGACGGCGTGGGCATCGCCGCGCGCGAAAATCTGTCCCAGCCAGAGATGATCGCGGTAATCTTTCGAGTCCGCCGCGACGGATTGTTGGGCCAATCGGAACGCTCGATCCAGGTCCGTTCGGGTATGCAGCGAAACCTCGGCCGACAGTCGCTGCAAGTCGGTGGGCAGGGTGTCTTGCTGGGGCAGCTTGCGGAGCAGCGCCTCGGCGTCGGCGTAGCGCCGCCGCCCGTACAGCAGCAGCACGGCCGATCGGATCGTGCTGAGACTACGATCGCCCAACTCGACGGCTTGCTGATAGTTGCTGATGGCCAATTCCGGGTTGCCGGCCAACTCCTCGACCTTCGCCAGACTCAGCGGCGCGCGCGGCCAACTCGGCCGCTTGGCTATCACTTCCTCAAGCAGTCCGCGCGCTTCGACGAGTTTGCTCGGCTCGTTGGCGCGGGACTCCGCGATCAGCTGAGATGCCCGCGCAGTACTTCCACAGCGATCCCTCCGTGCCTTCGATGCGGCGAATGTCGTCCACGGCGCTGCGGATGGCCGTCAGTTCCTTCTCCTTGGACGACAGGGCAAGATCGAACAAGGCGATGCGGATGCCCAGGTCATTCGGCCGCAACTCGGCCAATTGGGACCAGAGCCGGATCGCTCCGGCACCGTCATCGGCGAGGCGGTGAGCCATGGCCAAGCCGCGCAGAAGACGCTCTCGATCGCTCGCCGTGAACTTCTCCGTCCCTTCGGCCAATTTCGTCAAGGCGGCAACGGACTTGGCGCCGTCGCGGCGGACCAGTTGAGAGGCGCGAGCGAGCCGTAGATCGATCCCGTCGCCAAGGGTGCGTTCGGCCTCATCGAGCAAGGCGGACGCCTCCTTCGGCTGCCCCTGCTTCTCGGCGAGGTTGGCCAAGGCGATCCACAGTTTGATTTCCTTCGGATGCTGTTTGCGCGCGTCCCGCAGCATCTTTTCCGCCTGTTGCGCTTCGCCGCGCACCATGCGGGCACTGGCTTGCAGGATCACCGCCTCGACCGTATCGGCCGGCGTCTTGCTCGCTTCTTCAAGAAGTCGATCGACTTCCTGCCACTGTTGCTCCGCTTGCGGACGTGCCTGGTTGCGGCGGATCTGCAAGCGCGACGCGCAGACGAGCCTCGGAAGCGCCTTCCAGCCGCAGGATGCGCTGGTACGCCTTGAGCGCATCCTCATCGCGCCCCAGTGCTTCCAGGCTGGCACCCAAGCCCAGATTGCCGGGTATCGACAGCGGATCGGAGGTCACCAGGCGGTTATAGGCGACATACTGTTGGTCCAACTCGCCCAGTTTTTCGTAGCAGCGGGCGAGCAACAGGTCGGAGTGCCGCATCAGGAGGGGCCACGCTTCCAGTTCGGAGCGGGTGCGTTCGAGCAGATCGGCGGTTTCGCGCCAACGTCCCTTGCTGAGAAGGAGCCGCGCTCCCAGATAATCCAGCCGAGCCGGCATCACGCCGCCTTTTTTCATCTGCTCGATGAGGTCGCCCATTTCGGACTCATCGCCGTCGCCGACGCGAAGGTCGGCCAACGTCCACAGCAGATCGACCTGACCGGGCAGCGTTTCCAATCCGCGCCGCAAGACGGCGACGGCTTCGCCGCGCTGTCCGGCCCCTTGTTCGAGAGTGGCCAGAGCTTGATACATGCGCACATCGCGTGGGTGTACTTCGATGCCGCGCGCCAGGAACTTGCGCGCCTTGGCGAGGGCGTTTGGTCCCTCTTCGGCGCGGGCCAGGGCGGCGGACTGGAGGAGTACCTCGGCATTATCGGGCGCCAGCTTCTGAGCCTCGGCCAAGGCGCGGGCGGCTCGCTCCGCGCCGTCCTTGGTCTTATCGAACTCTTTCCAGTAGTTGCACAGAACCAGGAATGCCTCGGCCGTCGGCACGTCCTTGGTCATTTTCTCCATGAGTTTGTCTGCCGCCGCGGCGTCGTTGCTGCGCCGGCGCAGCAAGGCGGCATAGAGCGCGTACGTCCCCAACTTCACCGGCGGCAGTTCGACGGCCTTGGCATATTGGCTGCTCGCGCCCTTGTAATCGCCGGTCGCTTCGAGACACTGGCCGTAGAGGGTGTGCAGTTCGCTATCGCGGCTATCGAGAGCGCCCAGGGCTTTGAGGCGCTCCAGGGCGTCGGCGTGACGGCCGAGCATCATGGCTATCTTCGCGGCGCGCAAACGGATGTCCGCTCGCGCTGGATCCTGACGGAGAACCGTGTCGTAGACGATGAGGATGTTGCTGAGATCCTTGCTCGTGCGGACGAATTTCTCCAGCAGTATGCCCAGACGGGCGCGGGCTTCGGTGTCTCGGGGACGGAAGGCGAGATAGCGGCGGAGATGTTCCGCCTCCTTGCGATAGAGCGCCGCTTTCTCCGCCGGCTCCGCCGTTTCGGCCTCTTTGGCGGCGCGATCGGCGCGTTCCAGGAAGACGCCGGCGTTGCGCTTGACTTGATAGCCGTGCAGGAAGTGAGTGCCGCCGCCGCACAGGACGCCTAGCACCAACAGACACGCCGTAAATTTGACGTTGAATCGTAGAGACATACGCCGACCAATCTTTCAGAGAAGATAGCAATCGACAAGCCCGGAGCGTCAGAGACGGGTTTGGGCGACCCGTCGCTGGCGCTCCGGGCTTGTCGGTAAAAAGTTAGTAGCTTTAAGGGGCGGCCTTATCAGCCGCCCCTTGGACGGAGTCAGGAACACCTGACCGTCATGCGGTAGCTAACGGACCCTGCCGGCGACGGAGCCAGAAACGGCCCAGACCCAGCAGCGGCAGTCCGCTGAACAACAACGTCAGGCTCGCCGGAGCGGGAGTGGGCGTTACATCCGCTTCTGCGGTTATGGTCCCGACGTTAATGTTGCCCGCGCCGAAGCTCACGGCCTGGGTCAGCACGTAATTCGAGGGCGCATTGAACGTCGTGTAGATCGAGGGACCACTGCCGGCCCCACCATTGGTCAGGGGCGAGTATGTGCCCGGACCAGCCGTCGCGATTGATTGATAACCCCCACCCGGGACGCTAGCCAGAGTTGAGCCAACATACCCCGCGTAATCCAGCTGCGACACAGCCATGTTGGTGCCGCTAGACGAGGTACTCAGGACGTCGGCCGGCGGGCTGTGCGGATTCGTGAAACCGTCCGCGCTAAAGTAAAGTATCAGCCCGTTCCCGCTACCTGTAACGGTACTGTTAAACACGCGGACATTGGCATTCGCAGGGGTTCCCGGCACGTTGTCCGTCGCGGCACTCAGAATGACATTGTAAGTGCCGGCGGCTCCCGTGTAATTGACCGCGTTCGTACTCGATGAGATAAGCTGGGTAATAGTTGCCCCGTTATCCGTCGAGTAATCGATCTCGAAAGTCGCCCGGGCGGGCGGCCCCAGCGTTAACAAGGTCGCCACGGCTACCGCCGCGGCCGCGACCCAAAATCTACGATACCGCATCATTCGTCCTCTCTTTCTGTGGGTGATAGAACACTGACCTAGTGTTCTCCCATTTTGTTGGTGGTGGAACACGCGTCCACAACTACTGTTGCCCTTCTCTCGTTCCGTAGACAACAAGAATCCGCTATATAGGCTCCGGCTTGCCGGGGGTGAGACATTCCCCCGGCAAGCCGGGGTCTATAATAGGTGCTACGCTCGCCGAATCCGTTCCAGACCCTCGCACACGCCCTTGGTGGCGTTCCGCGTATCGACGACCAGCGGCGCATGCTCGACGATGCCGTTCCAGTCATACGCGGAATGATCGGTGACAATCAGAACGCAGTCCTGATCCTTCAACAACTCCGGCGTCAGTTCCTGGCTGTCCATGCGCAGATCGGGATAGTGGCGCATGGTTGGCAGGCGCGGGATGTGCGGATCGTTGTACTGGACGGTCGCGCCCTTGCGCAGCAACAGTTCCATCACCTCGAAGCCGGGCGATTCGCGGCAATCGTCCACGTCCTTCTTGTAGGCCATGCCCAGGATCAGAATCTTGCTGCCCTTGACCGCCTTGCCGTGGTCGTTGAGGGCGTCGGCGACGCGGCCAACCACGTAAGCCGGCATGGCCGTGTTGACTTCGCCGGCCAATTCGATGAAGCGCGTCGTTAAACCGTGTTTGCGAGCGGCCCAGGTCAGATAGAACGGATCGATGGGGATGCAATGGCCGCCCAGACCGGGACCGGGATAGAACGCCTGAAAACCGAACGGCTTGGTTTTCGCCGCTTCGATGACCTCCCAGACATCGATGTTCATGCGGTCGTAGAGCATCTTCAACTCGTTGACCAGGGCGATGTTGACGGCGCGATAGGTGTTCTCCAGGATCTTGCAAGCTTCGGCGACTTCCAGGGTGGAAACGCGCACCACGCGGACGACGGCGTTGCCGTAGAGGTTGGCGGCCAACTCCAGGCTATCCGGCTCCAGGCCGCCCACCACTTTGGGGATGGACGGCGCCGAGAAATCGGGATTGCCCGGATCTTCGCGTTCGGGGCTGTAAGCTAAAAAGAAATCGTCGCCCGCTTGCAGTCCGCTCTGCTCCAGGATGGGCAGCACGACCTCGCGCGTGGTGCCGGGATAGGTGGTGCTTTCCAACACGATCAGTTGTCCCGGCCGCAGTTGGGCCGCGATGGCTTTCGCCGAGTTCACCACATAGGCCAAATCCGGCTCGCGCGCCTCGGTCAACGGCGTGGGCACGCAGATGATGACCGCATCCGGTTCGCCGAGACGCTCGAAGCAATCGGTGGCGTCGAAACCGTGCTGGCGCATGTCGCGGATGGTCTCATCGTCGATGTGGCCGATGTAGCTCTCTCCGTCGCGCAGGCGGGCGATCTTGTTGGGATCGATGTCGAAACCGAGGACGCGATAGCCGTTGCCGATGAAGGCGCGAGCCAGCGGCAGGCCAACATAACCCAACCCGATGATGCCCACCGTCGCCGTCTTATTGTGGATGCGGTGCAGCAAGTGTTCGAAACGATCGACCGGCGTATGGGTACGGGGTTGTTTAAGCGTCGTGGGAGCGCCATTCATCAGTTCGAGCATGATGCGATACCTCAATGTTCCAGTTAAAAGGCTCTAACAGAATGCCGCTTGCGGCTTAGCGACTGGCCGCGCTAAGCCGCGAGCGGCTACCAATTCAAAATCGCGCGCCCCTTCGACATCGCCTTGCCAGCCGGCCTCGGCAGCGCGAACGAGATTGTACATTTCCCGCGCGGTGACGTAGTGATAGTGAAAACGGCGATCGTCGCGGGCGCGCTGGGCGAGTTCGCCATGAAATTGCCGCATCGGTTCGCCGAGCAAAACGCGCTGATTGGACTCGTGCGCACCGTGCGTACACAATTTGACGAAGTACCAATCGGGCCGCGTGGGAACCTGGATGCGCGCCCTTGAGCCACAAATCCAGTCGTTGCCTTGTCGGCGGCTGGCCGCCCTGCACACAGCTATTCTCGACGCGCGGCAGCAGTCCCCACTTGCGCCACTTCCAATTCAGCAGGAGCGGACCCTGAATCAACATCAGGGCATTGGGCGGCGGCGGTCCCTGGCCGACGTCCGTGCCGCTATCGTGAGATTTGGGCCGCGCCGCATCGCCCACGGCGTAATAGATGCTGTTGATCTTGCGCGTCTGCGTCGGCGACGGAAACGAAGGCAAAGTGAAATCGGCATAGCATCCCGTCTCGCGCAGTACGTCGAGTTCATTGTTGACGCCGCAGCAGCATCCATCCGGCCGCGAGTTGTTCAGCGCCCAATTACCGTGAATGAAGCCGTAAGCCAGTTCGCCCGTGTGCCGATTCCGCGACAACAATCCGTGCCGCTCGGCCAGGAGGTGCTTGAAGGACAACAGCTTGTCGCGCAATCCTTCGGCGGTGTCGCGGTCGTGGTGCAGATGAATCTCGACTTCGCCGAAACCGGCGCGACACAGTTGGGCCACACCGTCCACGTGTTCGGCTTCGTATTCATCCTGCGGGATGAAGAAACTATGGCGCGGCGGGCGTCCATCGCTGTCGCGGAAATCGCCGAATAAACGGGGGTATTCCGCCACCCAGCGCTGGACGCGCTGGCGAGCGAGGGCCGGCGATGCTTTGCCCAACTTCGGTTCGTAATGGTCGGCGATGCAGAGCAGTACATGGATCTCTCCCGCCGCGGGCATACGGCGTTTGCCGCTTTGGCGAAGGTACGAAGGCAGCCAGTGCAACGGAATCATGCGATACCTGGTATTCGACCGGCGAGCGGGGTTGCGTAAGCGCCCGAGGTTTCTCGGCGCTTACGCAACCCCGCTCGCCGGTCGCAACTGAGATTTCCTCGTTTTTATTTGGCGGTGGCCGTGGCGGGCTGTAGGTTGGGGACCATTTCGGGCAGCCGCGCGGTTCGCCGCCACGCCGCCTTTTGACCGCCCGATAGCCACAGCCAAAATCCCATCAGCAGGGCGGCGTTCATGCTCGTGAACATCGTCGTCAGCCGCAGGACCTTGATGAGCTTGGGCTGGCCGGGAATCCAATTCAGAGCCAGCGCCAAGGCGTAAAAGATGCCCTGACTCAACAGAGCAGCCGCGTAGAACGAATCCTCGTGCAATAGCAGACTGCTCAGCAGCATCCCCACCAGAAGGAAGGGGCACAACCAGCGCAATACTTTGTGCGAAAAGAACGTGAAGGCGATCCAGCCGCGGCGCGGATCGAGCAGCTTGCCGAGCAGCCCCAGACTCTGAAAACCGCCCGCGCCGATGCGCGAACGGCGGCGAAACTCATCGCGGACATCGGCCGGCGTCTCCTCGTAGGCCACGGCTCGCGGATCGTAGATAATCGCGCAGCCGGTTCGCAGCCGAGCCAGCAGAGGAATGACCATATCGTCCAGAATGGTGTTGGCCGGGATCGGTTGGAACAGTTCGCGGCGAATGGCGTAGATGGCGCCATTGGCGCCCAGCAGGGTGCCGAGGCGGCCCTCACAGCGTTTGAGGAACGTCTCGTACTTCCAATAGAGGCTATCGACGTTCCGCCCCGTTCCCGGATTGATAAGCACCAGCCGGCCGCACACGGCTCCGACGCTGGGATCGCGGAACCAGCGGACCAACTGACGCGCCGCCGTCGCCTTGGTGTTGGTGTTGGCGTCGGACAACATGACGATGTCGCCGCTCAGAACCGCGAAGGCTTCGTTAAGAGCCGTCGCCTTGCCGCGGCGCTGCGGGCATTCCAGCAGCCGAACGCCCCGCGAAGCATAGCACCGTACGATGGCGGCGGTGGCATCGCGGCAGCCATCGCAGGCCACCACGATCTCCAATTTGTCGGCGGGGTAGTCCAGGGCCAAGGCGTTGCGCAGCCGCTCGTCGATGACCGCCTCCTCGTTGTGGGCGGCGATCAGCAATGACAACATCGGCAAGTCGTCATCGCGGAGCGGTTCGGCCCGCTGACGCCGGCCGAAGCAGCGCGCCAGGCACCAGACGATCAGGGGATAGCCGACATAGGCGAAGCCCACGCCGGCCAAGCACATCCAGAAACACGCGGCGACGAAGTCGGAGGGGATCATTCAACGACTCGAATTCGGTTCCGGGGGAGTAAGAACCATCACCCACGCCAGCGAAAAGGCGTGGTGTGAGGTAACAGGGTCTGCTGCAATTCGTAAGGGTTGAGGCGTTAGAGGATTAGCGTTTTTTAGGTCTTCCGGCGCACACTCCGTCCTTGTGGGTGACACGAGGCCGGCGTTGCCGGCACGCGGAGACGAGATACTTTACGAACACTTACTAGATGCGCGCCGCCGCCGCAGAGATTCGCGCCGCGATTCATTTTCCAAATCCGCCGCTTCAAACTCAAAGACTTTGCTTGGCGATTCAGCTAGGAAGAGCCACGAATTTCAAGCAGAGGGGTGGGCGCTCGACATGGCTGCCGGGCACATTTCGGGCACTCGTCGGCGAACGACCCGAGCGGGGATACCGACGGCAGTGCAGTGGGGAGGGAACGTCATCGAGGACGACGGCATTGGCACCGATGCGGGCATGGTCTCCGATAGTCAGCGAGCCGATAATCTTGGCGCCAGCCCCGATAAAAACATCGTCGCCCAGAACGGGGCTATGGCGGCGTTCGGCGCCGATGGTTACCTGATGTTCAATGTGAACATTGCTGCCGCCCCGCACTTGGCCGTTGATGACTACCCCCGTACTATGGATCAGCACGAAGCCGGGGCCGAAGTCGGCGCCGCGGCCGATGATGCAGTTACAGCAGATGGCGTTGAGCTTGTTAAACAACATCTCCAGCGGCGACAGACGCCAGCGCCGCGCCCACTGCATGAGGCGGTACAGAAGCATAGCCGCCGTGCCATCGGTGGCCAGAACCTTGAGGATCGCCGTCCGGCTGTCGCTCTCGTAACACCACAGCGCTTTACGGCGCAGATCGGCATGGATGGTGCCAAACAAGTTCACCATGATCGATCTCCGGCCTTTTCGCATGAGAACTTCACGAACGAACCAAGCCCGCCACATGACGGCGGATCTCTTCGAGCCGCGCTTCCCAACTTTCGGATCGTATCGCCTCGCTCCGCTGGAGAGACGGCCCTGGATCCTTAAGGGCGGCCTCGATCTCTTGCACGAACGTCTCGGCATCGCTGGCGATTCGGCACTGCCCCAAAATCTCCACCTCCGGAATCGGCGTGGAGACGACCGGGAGACCGGCCGCCAGATATTCCCGCACTTTCAAAGGATTGGCATTGAGCGTCAGTTCGTTGACGCGAAAGGGCATGACGGCGACGTCGAAGCCTTTGCAATAGGCGGGCAGTTCCTCATAAGGCTTTCGACCCAGCAGATGGACATTGGGCAACCGCTCCAAGACGGAAACATCGGTCGTCGCCTTGCCGAGAAGGACGAGGGAGCCGGTCGAGAATTTTTTGGCCACATGAGCCAGCAGATCGATGTCAACCCAATCGGCGATCAAGCCAAAGAAGCCGATAATGGGCCGCGGCAGGGCGGCGATCTCGGCGGGGATCGGCGTGGAAGCGTCGAGGGCGCGGCGGAAATGGCTGTGATCCACGCCATGCCGCACCAATACCGTGGAGGGATTAGACGGCGCTTTGGAACGATAGAGGCGATCCGCGGAAACGATGACCAGATTGGCGCGGCGGAGAAGCTGTTCCTCCAATTCGGCGATGGTTTGACGAGCAAGGCCGGAAAATTGGCTGAACTCATCGACACAGTGATAGATGACCAATTCTTCGCCGAGAGAGCCGGCCACCACGGCCGCCGACGGCGGGAAGGACCAACTGATCGGCCGTCGAAATCCCAGACGCCGCATGGCCCGGCGGATTTGCCACCGCAAGAGGTGTTTATTGAGTTTGCGCACCCAGAGCCGGCCGTAAGCGGGGATGGCCAGGGGGTTAAGGACGAAGAGGTTCGGCTCAGGCTCGCGGATCGGCTGCGTGGCCGCCAGCAGCTTCTTGAAGGCTCGGCTGGCATCCGCCCGCGACGCCGTCGGCGCCCGATAGCCGATGGAGTTGATCCAAAGGATGCGATTGTCGCGGGCCAGCAGGCGCATCAAGTGGGTCTTGGAGAGCGGGTCTCCGTGCCAGTCGCTGCTAATACAAACGATGTCCCGTCCGCGCAGGACGTTGGAGGCATCGGCCTCAACGGAAGGCGGAGCGTCCAGCAAGGGTGTCATGATCGATGCTTTCTCGTTCGAGGGTTCGAGCCATAAGAGGTTGCGGGAGAAGGCGCATTCGGCGGTGTTCTTCCACAGTTTCTTCCAACACTCGGCTCAACTGCGCGGCCGCTTCCGCATGACCGCGGACGCCCGGCGCGGCGGCGCGCGGTGGGATCGGTGTCGTCAAAAAGTCGGCCAACGCCTGAGCGAGTTGTTCGACATCTCCCGCCTTGACCAACTGGCTGGCTCCCCCTTCCGCTATTTCGGGGATGCCGCCGACGCGGCTGGCAACGAACGGGACGCCGCAGGCCGCCGCCTCCAACAGCACGTTGGGGACGCCTTCCGAATAGCTGGGCAGAACGACGACATTGGCCGCCCGATACCAGTCGGCCAGTTGAGAGTTCGGCCGCGCGCCATGCAGGTGAATGCGCCCTTGCAACCCCTTGGCGCGGATGGCCTGCTCCAGACGGGGCCGCAGCGGTCCCTGGCCGATGACATGGCAGGTGAAACGCAATCCCCTGGCCATCAACCGGTCGCACGCTTCCATCAATAAATCGACCCCTTTGACGGGGAGGAGATTGCCGACGAAGAGGGCGAAGGGTTCGCGGGGATCGAGTCCCAGCCGTGTTCGCGCTTCCGTCTCGGGACCGGGATGAAACACGACGCGATCGACACCGTTGTAAATCACCTCGATCCGTCGGGGTTCGACGCCGAGATCGGCCACGTGTTCGGCGAGATCGTGGCTGACCGCGATGATGCGCTCGGCCCGGCGCAGAGCATCCGCCGTGCCGCGACGACGCCGCGGATAACGCGACAGCAGCAGCACGTCCGAGCCATGCACGCGGATCACGACCGGCAGACCGGCGCGACGCCCCAACGCGACGGCGGTCCAGCCGTCCGGGTACGCCCAAGTGGCGTACACCACGGCGGGACGGAACTCACGCACCGCCCGTTGAAAGACGCGCCGAACCGACCACTGGTAAAAGCGTCCGTACCAGCCGCGCAGCATCCCCGGCGGGAAAAAGTAGCGCGGATGTTCCACGGGGATGTCATCGAAGACAAGCCGCCGATTGGCAGGCAAAGCCACTCCTCCGCGAGAGCGCGCGGCCAATTCATCCGTCCAGGCGATGGGGGCGATGACGCGCACCGCGTGTCGCTCCGCCAGCGCCCGCAGCCCGTTTCGGTTGAACGAAGCGCGATGTGGCTGGAAAGGGTTGGGATACAAATTGGTCATCGCCAGGATGCGCATCGGCTTCGTTCTTGGACGCTCTTTCGCAATGGTTGTTCGCTTACTAGATGCGCGCGGGCAAGCGAAGGATTCAGACGGCGGGGTGCCGCCGGGCAGCGTGAACTGCGGGGTAGGCCCAAATCACCGCGCAATTCGTCGCGCGAGTTGTTCGAGACACCGCCAGGCGGTGTTATGCAGACAGGTGCGCAGCGGCCGCGTCTGGGGTGAGGGAGAGATAAGGTCGGACGGTTCTAAATCCTGGAAACCGTTTGTGACAAACTTATCCGCATGCAACGAGAGGAAACGGCACAAGCGCTCGAAGCGTTTGATCACCGTGCCGTCGGGAGAAGGGGGATGGTCGATCTGTTTTCGGTCTTTGATCAATTCAAAGCCGTGCGAGACAATGACAAAGGAGCGCCAGCCGCGACGCCATGCTTGCAAGAGGGCGCGTTCCATTTCCCCGGAAGAGCAAGCGCAAATCTGAGCGTGCCGATAGTGGCGGGGCAGATCGCGGAAAAAGGAGATCGGTAACTCCCATACTCCTTCGAGCATCTCCGGCTGAATCAAAAAGCGGTCCATGCGGAGTCCGCAAGTGGAATCGAGGTAGCAGAGATTATAGCTGCTGTCGTAGGGAATCCGACAACAAGCCAGCGCGGAGCGTGTTAAAATCCGCTCCATAATTACCGGCTCGGAAGGCGCGAATGTTTGGCACGCCGGCCTCGCGCAGATTCGCGGACGCCGCGCGTAGCAAAACCAATTGTTCGTCGAGAGAAAAATTCTTGAGGTTCTGTCCGCGCCGTTCCCCCAAAAGCGGATGCGGCAGCCACGCCAGCCATTCCGGATGGACGTGGAGTTGCGCCTCATGCCCTGACTTTTGAATTGCCGTCACGATCTTCCGCAGCGGCTCCACGCCGACCGCGCAGGCGAACAGAGATTCGACGAAAAAAACCGCTTTAAGACCGTGGGCGTTCAGCACGTCCATCTGGTAGCCGATGCCGAACTCTCCCGCGCCGGTCATTCCATGAATATCGCGTTCGATGTCCGCTTCCAGATTAGACTTAAGCCAATCAGGATGGCGCGGCCAAACCTCTGTATCAACCGTAAGAAAGACTTTCATCCGATCCATGTCGCACTCGTCTCCCTCCATCCGGAAGATGGGAGCAGGATGCCAAGAAGTCGTAGGCATTTAATATATGAGATTTAGATGAGTGCGACGACTAAGAGGATTCAAGCTACGCTAGTTTCTCGCCATCCGCACCGGAGAGCGTTACATGCACGGTCCACGCCGACCTCCGCTCCTAACGATCGCGGCTCTGACGAACGGCGACCTTCCATGAGGATCAGCAAGTGAGGACGGAAGAGTTTGACTTTTTCTATTCTTGAGCGATTATTCAAAGAGAAGTTTGACCCTGGTTTTCCCGTCTGTTGAGAAAAGAGCGGCTTGGACAGGGTGAAGGGATCTCTCGCTTCCCGAGAGGAGTTTTAGCAGTGGAGCGCCTCGGGCGCGACAATTGCTATTTCCCCTCTATCGCCTCGCCACGCCCTCTTGGATCTTCTAAACACACTTTTCGACGCGGAATGTGTTCGGAGGATGTCGTCGCGGTGACATCTCCTTGCGCATCCGCTGTAGTCGGCGAACTTCACTTTGGCCGTTGAATGGCGGAGGCGAACGATTGCGGGAAGCTGTTCGCACCAGGAAGCCTTACATCACCCGCGCAGAGGGAAAGTTACATGTTGCGCACGCGATTGTTGAGCTTGTGGAGAACTCGGAAGCAAGGTCTGTCATTTCAGCCGCGGAAGCGGATGGCCGCTGCGCCAAAATCGGCACGGCCATGCCTAGAAATCTTGGAGGACAGAACTCTCCTTTCCGCCTCCTTGCCCTTGGAAACGCTACCTCTACCGTCTCTCAATCCTACGCAACTGATGCAACAGGCCGTCCACATGGAGACGACCTTTTTGCACTCGCTCCAGGCGATCAATCCCTTGGGGGGATTCAGCAATTTACTCGCTTCTTTCAACCCAGCGGAACTGACGCACCAGACGCTCCAGCTGGAAACGAAATCTTTGCAGTCGCTCCTGGGAAGCAATCCCTTTGGGGGAGTTAGCACTTTACTCGCTTCTTTCAATCCATCGAAACTGTCTTCTCAACTCAGCCAGTTTGATACAGCAGCGTTCCAGTCGCTCCTGAATCTTTTCCCCTTTCATCCCACAGTGACCCCATCCATCCAGGGGGCACCGGCAAGCAGCCCCATGGGAAGCGCCATCAATCTGACGGGCTCGGCGACCGAGCAGCACCAGCTCATCCCTCACCAGGCGACTTTCAGCTATGCTTGGAGCGTGACCAGGGATGGCGCGACGTATGCCACGGGGAACCAAGCCAAATTCCATTTCACTCCCGACGAGAACGGCAATTACGTCGTCACGCTAACCGCCACGGATCGGCTAGGGAGGAAGGGCACGACGAGCAAGACGATCTCGGTAACGGATGCACCCCCCACGGTTTCCATCACGGGGGTTCCTTCGCAGGCAGCGCTGGGAACGACGATCTCCGCGAGCAGTGTCGTCACGAGTCCCAGTTCCGCGGAGCAGCAGGTCGGCTTCACCTACAATTGGACGGTGACGCAGGCCGGAGGGAACGGAGCCGTTCTCGCCTCCGGCAACAGCGCCAGCTTTAGCTACACGCCCACCGTCATCGGCAATTATGTCTTTTCGCTCTCGGCCACGGATGCGGACGGAGAAACGGGCAGCGCTCAGCAGACGGTCACGGTCGGCAGCGGCGCCCCCTCGAATCTGATCCTGCTGCCGCCCACCGTTCTTGCTTCGCTCCAGCAGGAAGCGGCCAATAATACGCCGCAGTGGCAGGCGTTCAAGGCGCGATTGGACGCGGAACTCCCCATCGTCGTGGGCAGCGGCCTGAGCAGCGATCCCAGCGCGTATGATGGCTCGGAACTTACCTGGATCGCCGACTACGCCTTAGGGTATCAGATACTCAAGAATAGCGATCCGACGACGGCCGCCAATTACGCGAACAAGGCTATCGCCGTCATGAACTCGGCCCTCAACGACTACCAGCTGGGCGGTCAGGTCGGCGAGCAGTTCCTGCGCGCGGCGACGGCAGCACGACGACGTTCACTCTGCCCAACAGCGGCGTCATCCCGTCTTCTCTCGCCGTCCTCGAAGCGCCCGTCACGACTCAGGCGGTGGTGCGCGGAACGTCCAACGCCGATGCGGTCGCTTACTACCAGACATTCCTCAAGGTCAGCAACACCTCCGACGGCAATCCCGATTATACGCAGGGCACGGACTGGGTTCACAGCGGCAACCTCGCCAATAACGAGATCGAGTGGTTGCCGGGCGCCGCGCAGCCGGCGGCCGGTTCGACTTACTACGTTACCGAGTCCAGTTCTCTGGCGGCTAATCGCGTCTCGTATACCCTGAGCGGCAACACCATCACGTTGGCGACCGCGCCCACCGCCAACGAGGCCATCTACGTGGAATACGTCTACAACACACCGACGCTGTCCTACCAACAGACCAGCGCGGGAGATGGCGGCTTCAACTCCATCTACGTTAATGACACGTATGACTCACGCTACTTGGGCAAGTACGTGGCGTTGGGTTTGAATTGGCTGAATGGCTATGCGGGCTTCTCGCCGGCACTGCAAAGCCAATCCGTCAACCTGCTCCAGCAGTGGTTCAATTACCTGCCCGCCAACGGTTACTACTATAACAGCCCGGCGAGTAATTACGGCGTCGGTTCCTACGTCAGCCAAGTCTTCACTGCCCTGGCTCTCCAAGGAATGACCTCGAACTCTTCGCAGCTGCTCTCCAATGTCCTCGCCTACCGGCAGAATTACGTCCTGCCCGATTTGCAAAACCCGACCGCCAGCCTCAACGGCGGCTTCTGGGCCGAGGGCTGGAGTTACGGCCAACAATCGGTGGGTAACCTCCTCGAAGCGGACCTGGCGCTCCAGGACGCGGGACAAATCACGGACACGCCGGAGAGCCAATGGGCTTCGCAAGTCATGGAGCAGATCGTGGAAGCGTCGCCGTCGGCGAACACCATTTACGATGGCGGCGATTGGTATTCTTATCCCGCCCCCTTCCCCGGCGTTAATCCCGCTTTCACGAACGATTTCGTGGACGCCCTCAGCGCCATGGCCAGCGACCCCAACGAACAAGCCTATGCCAACTACGTTCTCCAGAACCACGCCGGCTCCAATTCCAACGACACCTGGGATTTGCTCTTCCGCAATCCTTCCGCTCCCGCCTCGTACTGGTCGAGCCTGCCGCTGGAATACCTCTCTCAGGGAACGGGACTGCTGACGGCACGTTCGGATTGGGGCAGCACGCCCACTTGGGTCTCTCTGCAAATGGGCAACCTGCTTCAAGCCGACCATCAGACCTATACGCCCGGCCAATTGCAGATCCAGCGCGGGGCTGATGATCTGTTGGTCTGCGCCACCGCCTTGAGCGGCGGAAATTGGGAGGGCGATCTCAAGAGCCAATATGGCAACGTCGTCGTAGTTAATTCCAACGGCAACAGCAGCGTCCAGACCTATCCTTATAACATGGGCTTCTGGTACGGTAATCCGGGCGTCACGGTGACGAACTATGAGACGTTCGAACAACTATGTGTACATGGCCGGCAATTACGCGGCCGCCTACTCGCCGTCCAACAATCCGGGGTCCGGGGGGCCGGTCAGCCAGTTAACGCGCGAGATGGTCTACTTACAGCCCGACTACGTGGTGGTTTACGATCGCGTGACGACCATCGATCCTTCCTATACCAAGCAGCAGCAATGGATGCTCGCCAACGCGCCCACGGTGTCCGGCAATTCGTTCGCGGAAACCGTGGGCGGCAGTTCGCTCTTCGGCCAGACGTTCTCGAAGATCCCGCTGACCACGACCGTGACGCCTATCCAAGTCGCCGGTGTGACCGTGCAGCAATTGATCAACCAAAACACGTCGCCGACCGCCAATGTCAATTACGTGACAGCCTTCCAGGTAGCGCCATCCACGACGGCGACGATGGATCCCACGGAACACATCCTCACCACGGATGGACGCATGGAGGGAACCCAAATGGGTAATCAGTTGGTGCTGTTCGGCTACGCCGCGGGAACCGTGGACCTAACCTCGTCGATCACCTACTCTCCGTCCGGCAGCGGTTCCGTGAGCAATTTGCTCGTCGATCTGCAAGCGGGCGGGATGTACCAGATTGAAGCGAATGGAACGAATCTGGGCACGGTGACGGCCAGCAGCCAGGGCACGATTTCCTTCACGACGCCCGCGGGGACAACGCAAGTCACCGTCACCCGCGTGGGATAAAAGTCCGTTTTGTTTAGCCGCGACCCGCAGGGGAGCGTGGGCTATACGCTCCCCTGTGGGTCGCGGCTAAACAAAATTATTCCGCCTTCTCGCGCCCAACAGCTGTAAGTAGTGATGTTGGTAATCGTGTGCCATCCGTTGGCAATTGTATCGCGTCATCACCTCGCGTCGTCCCGCCGCACCAAGGGAGAGAGATTGTTTTGGCTCACGAATCAACTCGCGGAGCGCGTCCGCTAAGCTCTCTTCGTCTCCGCAAGGAAATAGTAAGCCATTACAGCCATGCTGAACCAGATCGGGAACACCGCCCACGGCTGAAGCAACGACCGGCAACCCCGCCGCCCACGCCTCCAGGATGGCCAACGGCATCCCCTCCGTGCGGCTCGTCAAGGCGAACACATCCATAACGTGGAGATAGCGCCTCCGGATGAGGCTGGTAGCCGGCAAAACGAACCGCATCGTTGAGATTCAAGGCCGACGCTAATTCTTGCAAACGGCCTCGCATCGGTCCGTCGCCGACGAGCAGAAGGCAAGCGCTGGGAAATTCCACCCGAACCTTTGCGAATGCCCGAACCAGTAGATCCTGCTGCTTGATTTCATTCAACCGCCCCACCGTACCGATTATGGGAGCGCCGCAAGGCAGACCTAACGAACGTCTAAAATCCTCGCCATTAGCCGGCGCGGCGAAGGTTTCCGTATCGATGCCGTTGGCGAGGACTTCGAGCTTGCCGCGCGGCACAATACCTCGGCGGGCTAAGTCGTCGGCAATATCGCGCGTGACGCAGAAGAATTTGGCGGCATAACGAGCGGCGAACCACCACAGCCACGCCTTGCGCGAGCGAACCGGCACGCCATTGTCGCCGCGCTGAAAATGGTTGCCGTGTTCGGTGTGAACGACGAGGGGAACGCCCGCGCGGCGGGCGGCGCGGCCAGCGTAAATCAACGCTCCCACTTGATGACAATGCACCACATCGGGACGCTGTTTGCGGAAGATGTTTTTCAGCTGAGAAATGATGCTCAGCTGGAGTCCCGGCGGTTTGTGGAAGCAATGCAGCAAAGCGCCCAGCGCCTCGACCTGAGCCGCCAAGTCGCCGGGACGCTCCAGACAAAATACCGCGACCTGTTGGCCGAGCCGCTGACCTTCGCGCACCAAGTCGAGAACGACACGCTCCAGACCGCCGCAATCGAGTGCGAGTACGACGTGCGTTACCTTGAGCGGTTTGGACATCGTTTTTCTTTTCAGGAGATGGCGAACGGCCGGCGTTAGCCGGCTGGTGGAGACCCGCACCAGCCGGCTAACGCCGGCCGTTCGCCATTCGGTCGCCATTCGGTTAGTAGCTCTAACCGCGTTTTGCTCCGCGGATATAAGTGGCCAAGGGCGCGCCAAAACCACAGTTCTGAATGACTTTTAGGCAAGAGACATTCGTATTGGCCGTATCAATGTAAATCGTCCGATGGCCCCGTTCCCAAAGAACATTCATGGCCGACTGGGTAGCGACCGTGGCAAGACCGCGGCCGCGCAGGCCGGCGCGGTCCAAATGGGACCGATGACGGCGGCGCCCGCATCGATGTAATAAAATCGGCAGTGGGATAGTGTGATCCAAGCGTAATGAAGAATTTGGCATTCGTCCGCAACGAAATAGAACATCCGCCGCCCAGTGAGGATTTTGAGGCAACCCTTGAGCGATTCCTTCAAACCTACACAGCGGCGCAAGAGACCGAAGTGTTTGATGTATTCACGAAAATTCGCACAGAAGCGGAATTGTATTCCTTCGACGGCGCGCACCTCCACCGGCTCGGCCAACTCTTGACGGAAAACGAGTTGGAAAAAGTAATGATTAGGGATTTTCAGAACGGTTTCCTCGAATCCCTGGATCTCAGTCAAGATCGCGGCAGCGCTCATGTCTTCATCCCTCCAGTTTCCAGACAACGCGGTGTGGAATGAAACCGAGTTTCGTTTTGAAACGCCGCATGGTCTCACCGGCGCCAAAATACGAGCCGTAAACGTAATACTTCACGTTTGGGTAATTCTGCATCACATATTCCGCGATAGAAACGATCAGCATGGGGACAATGCCGTCGGACTGGTGCCCGGCATGGCCGAAGATGTGTTCGAGAAGACAGACTTCTCCGGCGATGACGCAGCCGGCGTAAGCATAACAAACGCCATCGCGCAGAATGCCAAAGTAAGGGTAGTCGTGAAGAGCCGTCGCCGACGGGGGGTTGTTAACGGGTTGGGGCGATTCTTTGAGATATTTATCGGACATTTTGCCTTGGCGAAACTCAGCTGAGCGGCGAATTTCCGCGATGTCGTTCAAATAATCATTGAGTTGGATTCGAGAGAAAGCATAACCGCAGCGCTGCGCCTTCTTATAGTTGCGGCGGGCGGAAGCCTCGACGTTCATAAAATAATTATCGAAGTTTTCGGGCAGTACGCAGGTTGCGACTCCGTAGCGGAACTTGGGGAGCAGCGGACATTTCGGATGTCGAGCGCGCGCATCATAGTAAAAGGAGCGCACGATTTGACTGTAAAACGCATCGTTCCGAAGCGTTTCCTTGTGCATGAGATTAATCGTCAGTTTCGGCAGCTTGAAAAGCTCTCGAAAGTCATCGATCACCGATGAAACGCGATTGAAGATGTGCATCGTTCTCAACCTTCCACGAAAGGGGCGTTGGGATGTTCCGGTTCACGCTTTTGCTTCGGCCGCAGAAGCGCGGTTTTTCATAGACGGACATACGGACTGCATGACTTCGCGGGACCAAACCCTCAGATGTTCGCCGCCCATGAAGACAACACAGCTACAGGCATAGACGACCGAGTAACCTGCCAGGTAGAGACTTAACTGGAACCAGCTGACGGGCGGTCCTATTCCGTTCAGCAAAGCCGCTAAGAAGACAACCGCTAACGCGGTGCATGCAAGCGGTGCTAACAGCGATTCCATGACGTACTGTCTCAGGCTTATTCCCTCAAGGCGGCAGCCCTGGACGATTAACGCCACGCCGCGGAACAGGGTGGCGGAGAGAGCCAGAGCGTAGCAGGCTCCGATCAGCCCAAAGAATCTGAGGAACACGAGAGTCAGCACGACGGTCAAAATTAACTCCGCCGCGCCGAGGTAGGCTAAGACGCGATGGCGTGCTTTGGCCAGGATCATGCCGTTGGTCACCGACTGAGAGTTGGGCAAAATCTCTCCGAGCGCCAAGATGGTCAGCGCCGGCGCCGCGGCGAGTAGGGAAGGTCCGACCCAGAGCGTAACCAGCGGTTCGCCCAACAACACCAGCGGAGTTACCAGGAAGAGCGTCAAGGCCAGAGAGAACTTGCCGCCGATCAGGAACAAAGAGCGCTGGCGTGCGTGGTGTTCCCGAGCGTGCAGGGCGGCGGCCAGGGGGGTTAGCACTCCCGTGGCGGCCGCCAGGATGGAGGCAACTAGGGTCGTCAGTCGATTGGCGATGGCGTAAGGAGTAACCAGTCCAACGCCCAGCAGCGATCCGATCAAGAGGGGAATCATCTGAACCCGCGCCAAGCGCGTCACCGTCGTCGTGCAGTTCCAGAGGCCGTACCCTAAAATTTCGCGTATGGCCGAGCGCTTCACGTAGGTGAGACGGAGGCGAAGGCAAGGGTTCTCACGGAAACTCATGAGCGCCTTGGCCGACCCAACGGCGGCCATCACCCCCAGGGTGATGAGCGCGAGCGTTATCAGGCTTCCCCCTCGACCGACAAGCCAAAACGTCAAGGCGGCGCGAATCACGGCGGCGGGAACGTCGATCAAATTAAGGATGTCGAAACGCTGTAAACCCCATAAAGTGGCGTCAAAGGCGTTGCTCACCAAGAACAATCCCAATTGGCAGCCGACCAGAAGCAGGGCGATGCGCACCTCTTGGTGCTGCGCCAAAGGAACCTCGAACAGTTGAAAGAAGAAAAATTGAGCGGCCGCCACGCCGAGAAAAGCCAGGACGCCGACGGCGCACAGAATGGCCAAGGCGGAGCTGAGCATTTCATTGGCGGCGGTTTGGTCCTCGCGCGCTTGGTGGTAGGCGATAAAGCGGCCCACCGTGCCGCGCACGCCGAGATCGAGCAGCCCAAAGTAACTGGTGAGCGAGCCTAGCACGATCCAGAGTCCGTAGGTCGCCTCACCGAGACGGTGAATGAGAAACGGAGCGAGGAAGAAGGCGGTCGCCGTTTCACAGACGATACCGATGATATTCCAAGCGGCGTTCCGCGCAATGCGCTTCTTTTCGCTCATGTCCGAACTCTCTCCAAGAGGGGGGAACCCAATGCGTAACCGGCCGACCGGCTGTCACTCTCCGATGGGGAAGATGTGGAGGAGAGCTGAGAATAACGAGATTCCGAGGCGGTGTCTCTACCTTTCGAGGCGGAACAATACTTTTTCAGTTTGAGAAAATGCTTTTCATACAAGTGCCAACTGACGAATCCCGCCATCCAGGAAACCGCGGCGGCGACGGCGATAAAGCCGAAGAGCAAGCATATCATCGCGCTC
This sequence comes from uncultured Planctomycetota bacterium, assembly GCA_963835245.1. Taxonomy (GTDB): domain Bacteria; phylum Planctomycetota; class Planctomycetia; order Gemmatales; family Gemmataceae; genus JAJPHU01. The sequence continues at coordinate 202,214 of CAWIEZ010000003.1, read as the reverse complement.
GTCCCTCCTTGGAACCGGCTGGGATTGAAGTAGGCTGCGAGGGCAAGCCCAATCAAAGGATGGAAAACGTAAATCGCATAACTGTATCGGCCGAAAGACCTGAGCGGCACGGCCGTCAACACCTTATACAGCAAAGTGGCTTCGCGGCTAAGCAAGGCGGCGATCAGAATATAACCGAACAGAAGCGACAAAAGGAGAATTCCAACGACGCTGACCTCCAGGGTCCAAAACTTGAACGTTCCCCGCGCGAGGAACAGCGCCGCCAGTCCGGCGGCGCTAAGCAGGGCGGTCGTCCGGAAAAGGCGTAAATGTTTTTCCGTCCATTGGGGGCCGCGGAACGCCAGGGCCAGCAAAGCGCCGAGCACGAGAGGATCCAGATGCGTGCAAGTCATCGTGTACAGAGCGACGGGAGCGACGCCGGCAACCGCCAAGACGATCCGCGTCGTCAGGCTAATCAGGAGCAAGGACACGCACACATAGCGAAGGGTCCGCCGCGAAAGGAAATAGACGACGAACGGCCAAATCATATAAAACTGTTCCTCCACCGCCAAAGACCATAGGTATCCGGCCGACACCAAGTTGAAGTCGCCCTTGGACGCGCACAGCCAATTGGTCAGGTAGCTCCAGTACCACACTTGATTTTCTTGGAGGAACTCCCATTTCCGCGAGGAACTGCTCCAGAGCAAAGGCAGCAATACCAACGCGCCGAGTAGGAATCCATAATATAAGGGAAAGATGCGGAGGATTCGGCGCAGATAGAAACTTGAGAAATACTTCCCGCTCTTTTTCGTATCGCAGAGGATGCCGGTAATCAGGAATCCGGAGAGAACGAAGAACAGATCCACGCCAATCCAGCCGGCCTGGAACAATTTGAGAAATCCCTGGACCACCACGTTCTCCGGTTCGGCGAACGCACTAAATCGCTCCGTAAGCCGAGCCGCGAAATGGTACACTAAAACCAGCAAGATCGCCAAGCCGCGAAGTCCGTCCAGCTGTAACATGTGCCCTTGAACGAGATCCGACCAGTGGTCGCGCTGGCCCGCCTCGACCGTCTTGCCAGCCGCGACAGCCGGCATCTCGTTTTGTAATAATTGGTCGCTCATGTTTCGTTCGACTTTCGATCTCCCGTTTCGCCGCTTAGCGCTTAGGACCAACGCGCGACGAACTTGGTCCAAACCATGAGTACCGAAAGCGCCGCCAGTCCCACGACGCCCAATTCCTTGAGCGACCAACGGTGTACGTGAGACGCCATCGACGGCGACCGCGCTTCCGTCAACCGGAGGTAAATAACGGCAAGTCCAATCGGTATGTACGTTGGCACGACGTACGCCCGCGAGAGGGTGAGCAAGCCGAACGGGTACGTGGAAACGATCGCCGTCAAGTAGGGGAGCAGCCGCGCCATTTCCGGATCGCTGCCCCAGACGTTTGCCTCTCTCAACCGCAACAGCGACCGAATCGCTAAATAAAAGATTCCCACAAACAAAGTGCCGCCCACGAACCCAAGTTCGACAAAGCTATGCACGAACGAGTTATGAGCCACGAGTCCGACTTCATCCACATAGCGATCCGCTCCAATGCCGATGAGAGGCGAGCTTTGGAAAAGAGTGAATCCTTCCGCCCAGAGTTGAATGCGTCCCTGTCCCGTATCCGCTTTATTGGCCAGATCGAAATTGGTTTGTCTACCGCCGAAAAGGGCAAGCAGGACCGGCAGCCCGACTATGACGGCCAACAGCCCTTTCTTCCATCCCACGCGCGACCATAGAACCACGAGCGCACCGAATCCCAACATCAGAAGGCCGCTGCGGGATTGTGTTAACTTAAGAGCATAAACAAACAGCCCGAGCGGAGCGATCCAGAGGAACCGGAGTTTCGCTCCCCGGTCGCCTAATTTGTAGAAGATCAGCAGAATCCCCATAGTCAATATCAGCGACAGATCGTTGGGATCGCTAAAGATTCCCGTACCGGGCATGCGATGGAGCAACTCGAGTTCGCCCGCCTCCTCATTGAAGTGCTGTTCCGTGACATTGCGGAAGGGGATGAGATTGATGATTCCCTCGAACTGAAGGACGGCCAAGCTCGTCAGGACGGTGATGAACAGTAATATCCATACGAGGAATTGCTTCAAGCGGGCGCTGGAATCCACTACGCCTACCAGAAGGAGATAATACAAAACCACCGATTTCCCAAAATCGAAGGTACTTGTCAGCGAATCCGATACGTGGAACCGCAAGAGGTTCGACAGGAGGATCATACCTCCCAGCGCAAGAATGAATAGGGTGATCGGCTGTCGCTTGAGAGAGTCCCAGTTCAGTTGCGCGAGTATCTGAGGAAAACACATCACCAGGCAGGCGACGGCCAAGTAGAGATAGAAGTTCCACTGCAAGCTATAGAAGATCTCCGCCGGTCGAACAAACAGCGTTGCAGTCAATAAGACGAACAGGACAAAAGCCATTCCTGGACCTCATCGGAACCTCATCGGACCACTTTCTCGCCCTCTACACGTTCTGCAAGGCCGGCGTCAGTTCCGTCACGCGGGGCGTTATCGCCGCTGGGTTCGTCTTGGTGTTCTCGACCACCAGCCCGCTCGGCAAGCGAAGTACCATCTTCGTAAGCCCGAAGGGCAGGCCCAGCATCTTGCCGGCGGTGGCCACAATGAGGCGCAAGTCCAATCCCAGACTCTGGTGTTGAGCATAATACAAATCGTAGACCAGCTTGCGACGCACGCTATTGAGGTCGGTATCCGGCGGCAGTTGTACTTGGGCCAAACCTGTCACGCCGGGGCGCACATTCAGACGCTCGTAGTAGCGCGGGATGGCTTGCGCCAGGGCAGGGATGAATTCCGGCCGCTCCGGACGCGGGCCGACGAGGCTCATGTCGCCGCGTAGGACGTTCCACAGTTGGGGCAGTTCGTCGAGGTGCGTCTTACGCAAAAATCGGCCTAGGAGCGTAACGCGCGGATCGCCGGCCTGCGACCACTTCGGCCCGCTGTGTCCTTCGCAATTGTGATACATGGTGCGGATTTTCAGAATCCCATACAGCCGTCCACGACGGCCCACCCGCGTCTGCCGGTACAAGCCGGGGCCGGACGAGGTCAAACGGACCAGGAACAGGCATATGCCGATCAGCGGCAACGCCGGCACCAGCATCAGAAAAGAAAGAATGATGTCGAAAACGCGCTTGCAGCCGTCGCATTCAGGCCGGCCGGCGCCACAACCACTTTCGGCGGGCGCACGGGCGATGACATCCACACGTACCACTTCCTTCTCCAAGACCTTTTCCAACATGCTGGCCATGAAACACTCCTATCCCCGATGCGGGAAAATCGACGTTGGTTTCTCGATCAATCTGGGTTGCAGGAGAACTTATTGCTCCCGCGCGGGAGCGGGGAACAAAGCTTGATTGAGCGCGGGCAGAAAGACTTTCATGAAGTCCACGGCAGGATCCTGTTCCTGCCGGCTAGCGCCCTTGGCTTCCATTTCGCGGACGACGTACAGCTTGTACAGAACTGGGGAGCGGGCGAAGGTCCAACGGGGGTTGCCCGGCGCCTGCCAATGCCCCGAGGCATTCCAGGCCCAATAGATACGCAACTCGGTGGGGACGGCAACGCCCTCCTTGCGGAAAACGGCCGTGTGCAAGCCGACTTCCTCCGACCCGACACTCATTGTGAAAGGGTCCGGGCCGGCCGTCATTGTGTAACCGGCTCCCTGGTAACAAATATCTGGGGTATGGACCGACACCGGACCCGGACGGCCGCACACCAGCAGGACGTTGACGGCCTGCCGCTTACGCCGGTTCACGAATTGGCAGGCCAGGTGGCCATTGACGCGAGCTCCCTTGATCTCCGCGGTCGGGATCTCTCGGACGCTGCCCTTCCAGTCGCCGATGGTCAGCGGGACGGCCTCGAGCCTTGTCACGGCATCGTCAACGGCGTGAGATAGTTCCCAACGTCCCGTCCAGAAGCCTTGGGTCAGGCCGGAGAGGAGCAGGAGCGAGCAAGCGGCGAACAGAAGAAGGATGCGAATCATCGCGTGGAACTCCGGGAGGCAGAGGCAATCGTTTCATCACAGCGAGCTAGGGGGAAGCGGATTCCGTCGTCTCCGCTGGCAAGGAAAGCTCCGGACGGTAGCCGTAGCGATAAGCGTGAACGTCGGCGACCACGCCGTTGACGACGACGCCCAGGATGCGAACGCCGACGGAATCCAAGCGCTCGGCCGCGGTGTTGACGAGCGGCAACTGGCTCACCTCGCGTAGGACCGACAGGATGACGCCGTCGGCGTGCTGGCCCAGGAGAAGGGAATCAACCACCGGCAGCAGAGGGGCGGAATCGATAATGATGTATTCGTACTGTTCGCGGAGCGTTTTCAGCAGCATAGGCAAGCGGGTGCGCGCCAAAGCCGCCGTCGCCATTTGATCCCATTGTCCGCCGGCGATCATCCACAGGCAATCGATGGCGGTGGCGTGGACGGCCTCCTCCACTTCGATTTCGCCGCGCAACAGTTCGCTAAGCCCCTCCTCGGCGGCGATGTCCAAAGCTCGGTGGATAGCGGGCCGGCGCATGTCGCCGTCGATCAATAGGGTTCGGAAGCCGCCGCGGGCCAAGCTGCTGGCCAAATGGCAAGACAGCGACGTTTTGCCCTCGCCGCCCAGGGCGCTGGTCACCAGAACGATACGGACATCCTTGTCGCGGGCGGCATGCAGCAGGTTGGTGCGCGTCGCATCGATACACTCGGTCAGGATGTCTTGCCCTCCGTCGGCATTGGCACCGCGCCAAGGAAGCAGGGTGCGCGTCGCGGACGACAGAAGCGGAAGAGCGCCGACTACTTTCATCCCCAGATCGTTGGTTAGCTCGTGGGTAGAATCGAGTCGGCGATAACGATATTCGCGCCAGGCGATGAAGCCGACGACGAAGAGAAAGGCTCCGCCAGCCGCGCCGGCCGTCGCCTTGATGCGCTGCCGCTCCAGGGCGCCGAGACTCGCCGAAGCCTCTTCAAGCAACTCCACGCGGCGGGGGGCATCGACCTCCACTTTCAGGCTCTCCACTTCCCCAGCGATGCGCTCGGCGAGTCTCTCCGCTTGAGCGATCTCCAGGCGAAACGACTCGACATCGGCCTGGCCCACGTTGGTGGAGTTCACCTGTTTGCGTAGGCGTTCAACCGAATCGGTGAGGGATTTCTCCAGTTCCAGCGAGAAGGCAAGGCGGTCTTGGAGATCGGCCACCGATCCCTTGAGATTGCTGCTGGCGTTCTGCCGTAGACGTTCTTCGACCTCGGATCGTAGACGCGCCCGCGCGGCTTTCAACTCGGTTTCGATCTCTTTCAACTGGCCAATGATCGGTTGAAGAACCGGCGAATCTTTCCCTTGAACCATCGACTGGGCGTCCTTCTCCAGCTTCGCCTTCAAATGCTCTTTCTTGGCGAGCAGCTGCGCGACCGCCGGTTCGCGGTTGATATACCCTTCCACTTGAGCCTCGGGGACATCCAAAGGAGAGCCTTTTGCCCTGCTCTCCTTGGACTTCAGTTCGAGCTTTAGCTTTCGCAAGTCGGATTGGATCTGAATCAACTCTTTCTCCGCCATGCCGAGAGCTTCGGTGGCGTAGCGCTGCTTGACCGCCAGCACCTGAGCATCGCCGGAACCGAGGGCTACGACCAAGTTGCGCACTTGCTCGCGGCGGCTGCGCAGCTTTTCTTCGTAATTGCTCTGTATCTCCTTGAGCCGGGTCAGGCGGCCTTGTTTCTTAATACGCTCTTTGTTAACGACCTCCTTGAGGTAAACGCTCACCACGGCGTTGAGCAGCGTCTTCATCTCTTCCGGCTGGTTGCCGAGCATCGAGATCCTCATGAACTCGGGGCCGGTCTTGAAATCGACCTTGAGTTCCTGTTGCAACCAATCGATCTGCTGATCGGGGTTTTGCGGGAGTATGCTCAGGCGGGCCACCTCCGCATCCTTGAGAACGGCGTTGAGTACGAGGCGGCTGAGGACCATGGCTGCCTGGCTCTTCTGGTAAACGTCGAACTCGCCGTGTCCCGTCGTCTCGCCGCCGAGAATTCTTGGCTCGCGGGCCGAGACGTGAAGGATGGCGCTGACGGTGTACTTGAACGGTATGCCGAACCAGACGCCGGCGGCGCCGAGAGCCGAAGTGAGCAAACCGCAAACGAGAGCCAGCAACCAGCGGCGCCGCAGAGCTTTGAGCAACGCCACAGCGTTGAGAGAGTCATTGTTCTTCCGCGCGGCTGGAGCGACGGACACTCCCGGATTGGGAACAATGCTGGCGGCGTGCGCTGAGGACATCATCGGATTGTCCATATTCATCGCTTAGGTTCTCGATATAGCCCGTCGAGGACACGAACCGGAATCAACCGCTGGGCGAAAAGTTCGTTCACGAAGGCGGCAGCGAAGCCAAATGGCCGTGCCGGCCCCGCCGGTCTTTTGAGGACGGCGTGCGGGGGCGTTGCGGCGGATGCTTCGCGGAGGAGACGCTTCCTCCCCACGGCTGCTCAACCAGGATGCGCTTGAGAAACCACAATTCCACAGCCATCATGCCGAGGGCGAGAGGCATCATGAACCAGCCGGCCCAGTCGTGGAAGACGATATTGGCGATACCGCTGCCAACCGTTTCGTGAAGGATGGCCGTCACCAGAATGCGCACGATGTTGGCGGCCAAGGCGATCGGAATGGCGCTGAACACGATCAAGACCCGGAAGATCCAGTGGCCGCGGAGAAAGATGGCCACCGCGGCCGAGAGGGCGAAAAAGGTCACCAGCATGCTCAAGCCATTGCAGGCCTCGACGACGCCAATGCGGACATCGTTGAGGAGGATGATGTTGCCCTCGGCAAGAGTGGGGAAGCCAAGCGTTTGCAGGAGATACGTGCTGGCTGAGGTGGCGATGCGTTGCAACGGCTGGGCCAAGGCCACCTGAAAGCGGTAGGGCATCGGCAGCATGAACAGGAGAAAGACGATAGCCGGCCACGACCAACGCAGGGACGACCAACCGCCAAACAGCACGCACAATCCCGCCAAACACGGCAGCAAGGAAACCACGTCCAGCCAGGGCAGGAAGAAGAAATTCCCGGTTAACCGCAGTGCCGTGCCCAAGGCGAGAAGAAGCACACCTTCTCCGCGCACCGCCAGGGAGATGCCGTCCAACTTGGAACGCCGCTGCCAGAGCAGGTACACGGCGAAAACAACGACGAGGTAGCCGTGAGAATACTGGGGATCGTGCGCCCATCGGTCGGCCAACTCGATCAACGTCGTCCAGTAGGCCCACAGCAACAGACCGCCCACGGGGGCGAGAAGAAGCAACGGCCGTAGGACGGAGCAGCGAATCGAAAGCAGAGATTTTGTCGTCATAACACCCTTCTTCGCGCTGATCCAGGGAAAAGGAAGGATTTCGGCCGTCGGCGCACACTCCGTCCCAGTGGGTGACACGAAGGGAATCCACAGCGCGACACTACGATCCTCTAGGCGTTAGGAAGGCAGCGCAACCTTGGCGCGGATACCTACGCGGTCGTCGAATACACACTAGATGCGCGCTAGAGACAAGGAGATTCACAGGGCGATCACCTTTTCCCCCGCGCTGTTTCGCTCCGAGCCTGAAGCGTAAGCGAAGGCGTCTTCGCTTACGCTTCAGGCTCGGACCTGTGCGGCCGAATCAACTCGCCGAGGCGATTAGGGAGGCCGACGGCCGGAGCATCCAGCCCTCGACGGCCACCGAGACGCCTTGCCGCAACAGCCGTACCTCGATGACAAAGCGCGTTTCCTTGCCGCGTTGGAGAATCTTCCCACTAAGCCCCTTGAGCGCGCCGGCGACAATCTCCACCTGGACACCCGGCTGGAGCCGCTCCTCGGGCACCATGAGCATGCCGCTGTGCATTGCTTGGTAGACGGCGGCGAGATCGGCGTGCAGATCGACTTGGTCGGGCACCGGCAGCACATGGGCGACCTGATTGGTCGCCAGCACGAAGTCCCGGACACCGCCGTCGCCACGCACAAAGAGGTAACCGGGGAATAAAGGCAGGTGCGAGGTGCGCAGCCGACCGTTGGCCCGCCACTGATTTTTGTGCAGGGGCAGAAAAAAGGCGTGCCGCGCCTCATGGAGTTTACGGGCCAGCGCCTTCTCCGCGCGCGGCGCGTGTGCAACACCCACCAGCAGCTGCCATCCTCCGATGGCTCGGCGGAACGGCTGAAAAGATCATCGGGGCAAACAAACGGTTCCAGTTCCAGTAGCGGCATCCGTCTCTCCCTTTAGAAATGCGGTGCGAGCATCTCGCGCATCATCAGACGAGCGCGGTGAAGTCGGCTCTTGACGGCGGACACCGCTAGATTCAACTCGTCGCCAATCTCGCCGTTGGACAGATTCTCCAGTTCGGCCAAAACGTAAACATCACGGTAAATCTTTGGCAGGCGAGCGATGGCGCTCTCGATCAACTCTTGAGATTCCCGATCCAGCACTTGCTGGTCCGGGCTCTTCTGGGAACAGACGGCCGTGGTCCCTTCCTGTTCCGGAGAGGAGTTCACGGGGACGTTAACCTCGTGCACGCGACGGCGGGTTTGTTTGCGGCGGTGCAGCAGGGCGGCGTTGACGGTGATGCGGTTCAACCATGTACTCAGGGCCGCTTCGCCGCGAAAGGTGTCGAGCTTGCGGATGACCTGGAGCAGGACTTCCTGCGTAACGTCCTCCGCATCGGCGTCCTGGTTCAAAAACCGCCGCGCGAGGCTGTAGATCCGCGGCGAGCAAGTGTGGTAAATCTCTTCTACGCTAGGGGGCGAGGAGGATTCCGTCGCTGTCCTGCTGAGAGGATCGGAGGGGCCGGCCATGCCGGGCCAACAAGCGAGAAGCGTCATTGGTGGTCTTCCTCGTCGGTGAGGTAAGGAACAAGCGTTGTTCCCTGCTTCTTAGAAAAAACGATTCCCCAACACGATATGACGGCGCTTGGGCAAGCGAGTATGCCGCGTAGTCCTTCGCCGTCGAAAACCCTGATTTCTTCAGGGAGGTCTGATCCTATCGTTGACCTTTTCCGCTAGTTACCGAGGAGCTTGAAGCGCCAGCCCCAACGCCCCGATTCATCAACGCATTGCAATGCGTGCCTTACAGGATATTTAGAATTGCAAAGGACATGCCGGATTTTCTGATTCGGCGCTAATGCCAGAATGCATGACGCAAGTTTCTTTCCGATGGAAACTTAAGAAAATTGCCTCAAGGTGTTCTCCTTAGGCAAGCTCATGTGTTGAATGTTAACCATCGTTAACGATGGTTAACGGACGAATCAAAATGTTTACAATGGGAGCGCTGGCCATCATCCTGCGCCCTCGTAGAGCCAGCCAGGGACGCCTTGGCTGGTCCTACGAGCGGGCAGGCTTAGGTACGTTCCCCTTAGCCGTTAAATGCGAGTAGGCGGATAAGTTCGATAATATGGACTGGTGAAATCTCAAGCTTGCTAACGGATGTGCCGATGAATCCTCGCAGGAAAGCTTTTTCGCATAGATGGATTATTCCGCTCCCTGGATGCGTCAGGGCGTGCCCAGGGGGTCTTCGCGGTCACGATGCAAGGCGAGGGATCGATGAAGGGCGAACGACGACACGGACGACGAATCCTCGTGTCCGGCATCTTCTGGGGAATATGTCTGGGTTTTGTCGGTTGCGCACCGCACGGCGGCAATGCCCCGTCGGAAGCACCCATCCCGCGCGAATTGCGCATGACGACGCTGCCGCCTTATGTGATTGAGCCGCCCGACATTCTCATCATCCGAACGATACGCGACGTGCCGAAGCCGCCCTATCGCATTCAACCGCTCGACGCCCTCGCCGTCCACGTGACCGGCGCGCCGGAACCTATCCGCGGCCTCTTCTCCGTTGACCCGGATGGCACCATCAATCTCGGCATAGGTTTCGGCAGCGTGCAGGTGGCGGACAAGACGATCGCGGAGGCCAAAGACGAAGTTCAGAAACATCTCTCGAAAATCGTGAAAATGCCCACGGTGGAACTGTCGTTGGGGCAATCGCGCGCCATGCAGCAGATCCAAGGAGAGCATTTGGTGCGTATGGATGGGATGATCGGCCTGGGCGTCTACGGCAGTGTGTATGTCGCCGGCATGACCCTCGACCAGGCGCGGCAGACCATCGAAAAGCACCTCAGTGAATTCTTGCTCAAGCCGCAGATTTCTCTCGACATCTACTCTTATAATAGCAAATGGTACTATCTCATCCAGGAGCGGGCGGGTTATGGGCAGACGGTCCTTCGTTTGCCGATCACCGGCAAGGATACCGTACTCGACGCCATCAGCATGATGATGGGAACGACGATGTTTTCCTCGAACAAATACATGTGGTTGTCGCGGCCCAACGGCCAGGATCCCAACAAGATGCAGATTTTCCCTATCAACTGGCCGGCTCTCGTGCGGGGTGGCTCGCCGGCAACGAACTATCAACTCATGCCCGGCGATCGGCTGTACGTATCGGCCAACCGGCTGATGCTTGCCCAAAACCGGCTGATGCAAACGCTCATGCCGCTCGAAACCAGCCTCGGCTTCACCTTGCTGGGCTCGTCAACAGTTACGTCCATTGAGAACTTGATACGGCTAATTCAGACACCAACCTTTATTGGCGGCGGACTTTTCCGCTAACGGATTGCTCGGCCGTGCTGTAAACTGAAGGGCAGGTCTGCCCGCTCGCCACCGAGCCGCGACCGTAAGGACAAGCAGACAAAACCTGCCCGCCCGCAGCGCCAGCAAGGGTTTTGTCTTCCCTTGCTAGCGCCGTGGGCTGGCCAGAACAATTTTCGTTTCGGTGGTGAGCGGATCAAACAAGTTTTGGAGACAAAGAGAGTCACGACCATGAAACACGTTTGGCGAAATTTGGCAGCGGCATTGGCAGTGTTGGCGGCCGGGATGGCATGTCCTGTTCGCGCCCAGATGTATCAGCCTCCGGTCAGTCCCTACTTGAATCTCTTGCGTCCCGGTGTGCCGCCGGCCATCAATTACTTCAACCTCGTCCAACCGCAAATAGAGTTCGGCAATGCCATCAACATGCTGCAAGGACAGCAAAGCCAACTCGGACAGGCGATCGCATCTCAGGGTAGCCTCCTCGGCGAGACGACCGGCCATCCCGTCAAGTTTGGCAACTACTCTCACTATTACGGTACGGCAGCGAGCATGGGGATTGGCGGCATGCGCGGCGGCAGCGGCGGCTACGGTATGGGTGGCATGATGGGCATGGGCGGCATGGGTGGCATGGGTGGCATGGGCATGGGCGGCATGGGTGGCATGGGTGGCATGGGCATGGGCGGCATGGGTGGCATGGGCGGCATGGGCATGGGCGGCATGGGTGGCATGGGCGGCATGGGCATGGGCGGCATGGGTGGCATGGGCGGCATGGGCATGGGTGGCATGGGCATGGGTGGCATAGGTCGATAAACTAAGCTAAAGCGCGCATGATCCCGACCCTGGCGAACCGACAGCGTTAGCTACCGGGTGAGAGACGCCCATGAGAATCAGGTCCATCCTTGCCGTCGCGGCTTTGATTGCCGCATGGGGATACACTTCTGGTGCCGTCCGGCGCCGCCGTCGTGGTGCTGGCCAATCGCACGCAAGAAGAAGTGCGTTTCACGATCTCCCCGCCGCGGGAGTCGGCGCGCGATCACACCCTCGTTAGCACAGATGTTCTCGCCGTTCCCGTGACGGGCGGCATCGAGATCGCCTTCTCCTCCACCGGAGGAACACGGCACCGTTGTCGTCTGCGCGGCAACGAAATCTATTGTTTTGTCGGCGATGCCAAGGCGTTGCAGCTAAAACAGGTCGGCTTCACCGGCACCTGGAGACAGCCGGAGAAACCGCTTGTCGAGGACGAAACGCCCAAGGTGGATCGCCCCGCCGCCAAAACCGCGTCCGTTCTCGTCAAAGTGCCGGTCAAGATTGTCGTCGATCAGGCCGAGCCGTTCGTGCAAAAAATTTGGGAGAAGCGTTTGCGTCAGCGGCTTGAGGCGGCATCGGCCATCTTGGAGCATCACTGCCGGGTTCAGCTGGAAGTGATTGAGGTGGGAACGTGGCAATCGGATGAGAGGCTGAAGAAGCTATCCGAACTGATGCGCGACTTCCGCGGCAAGGTCGCTCCGGGAAAGGCACGGCTGGTCCTCGGCTTCACCGGATTGCTCGGCGCAAGGAGGAAGATTTCGCTTTGGGCTGCACGCCGGGGCCGTTGCACACGCATATCCTCCTCCGCGAATACAAGCCGCGCACCGAGCCGGAACGTCTGGAAGTGTTGGTGCATGAGCTAGGACATTTCCTTGGCGCTTGCCACAGCCCGGAAAGCGATTCGGTCATGCGGCCCAAGCTCGGCGATGGACGAGCCAATCTCCGCGCCTTCCGCATTGGCTTCGATCCGCTCAACACGCTGGTTGTCAACCTCGTCGCCGAGGAGATGGCGCGGCGGCCGGTGCATGGCTTGGACGAGCTGAGTCCGCGAACGCGAAAACGTCTGCTCGACATTTTCGCCACGCTGGCGCGGCTGACTCCGGACGATCCGGCGGCGCCGCACTTCATCCGCTTGCTAGGCGGAACGCCGCCCGAACCGTTATCCGTGCGATCCCTGCCCCCGGCCGTGCTGGACGGCAGCACGCGCCGTCGTCGTGGCCGTGACGGACGCCGCCAAGCAGAACACAACAAAGACAAGCAGACAAGGCAGACAAGGAGACAAGGGAGATGCGCTGACGGAGCATTATTTCCGCGCCGCCGCGGCGGCGAGCCGTCATCTACCCGCCGAACAGGCCGCGACCGCTTATCTGCTGGGATTGGCGATCGCGCTGGACGGAGGACCGCTGCTGCGCGCGCTGGGACTGCACGGTATTGCCTGGGAGAAGCTGGAAACCGCCGCCGAGCGCGGTCGGCGGCTCGACGTGCTGGGCGAACCGACTATACAGGGCCGGTCGGAGTTGACGCAATACTTCATCGTCTCCGCCGCCATGCTCATGCTGGTGCAAGGACAGGCGGTGTCGGCGGCGGGACTTCAAGAGGAATTGCTGCTCGTCCAGGGCAGCGATCGCTTCCGCTTCGACGATCTGATGGCCAGCTTGGCGGGCATCACCTTCGCCACGCAACTCGATGCCTCGCCCGCTCTGCTCGACGAGTTAGCGAAATCGTTCCGCGTCGCCGACTATTTGCTGCCCGTCAAGGGTCTGCCCGACAGTCTCGACCGCGCGGAGTTCGGCCGGCAATACGGCTCGACGACGGACGAGCGCTTCCTCGACGAGCAAGACGCATTGCGTAAGCGTCTGTTGGAACTGCCTGGATACCAGCCGCGACCCCCGCGATGTGCTCCGACGAGTAACGGTTAACGTCGTTGCTTGCTTTTAGCGTGAGCGGGCGCCGGCTGCGGCCGAGACAGCGATCGAGTGGATTTGTCCGGCGGTGAAGTTCACCAGGCGTCGGGACGAAGACCGAGCGACTCCGGCCGAGCGACGGGGCTGGCGAGTCGGCCGCGAAATTGTCCGCCGCGGATGCGCGTGATGCGAACCAGCAGCGTCTCGCGGAGGCTGCTGCCGCCCAGGAAGGTCAGCCGCACGTAATCGCCGACTTGAAGACGAGCAATGTCCTCGTGCAAGCTCCACGTCGTCTATGCCTTCGACCAGTCGCAATTCGTCGATATTTTCGATCTCAATGGGAACTATCATGGCGGTTCCTTTCCTCGGCGGCACGCGGAGCCTGTAAAAGTATTGTAGGGATCCGCTCGCGGGAATTACCGAAGCAGATTCTGTAGGTGGTTAGTCTGATTTGCATGTGCATTCTGCATTGGTCCTGCGAACCGCTCGACCACTGACCACGCCAACCCCTAAGAAGGCGGCCACAAGAAGCAACAACACACAGCGGGCGGCGAGTTCGTTGCCGACGCCGTAGTGCATCTGCGTGAAAATGTCGGTGGCGTAGCTGGGCATCCCCGGCGTGGCCACGAGTTTGCCGGCACTGATCTCGCCCAGCGACAGCACGGCCACGGCCAACGCCGCCCGCGCGACCGCGCTGCCCAGCAGCGGCCAAACAACGTGGCGCAGCTCCTGGGCCGGCGTCGCGCCGTCCACACGGGCGGCGTCGCTCAACTCGGCGGGCATCCGCCGGGTCGCCGGCCACAGCACCGCCACGGCGCAAGGGAAAAAACGGATAACATCGATCCACAAGAGCGGCAACGGCGAGGGGCCGTGATAGAGCGCCTGCGCCAGCCAGCGCGAATCCGTCAGAGTCCAATAAGCGATCGATGGTCGTTTTCAGCCCCAGTCCGATGAGCGGGCCGGGCATCGCCCATGCCACGGCCATCAGAATCAGCACGCCGTCGCGGAACCAAGGCGATCCGCGCGCCGCCCAGCACGTCAACAAGGCGGCGGCGGCGACGAGGGCGCCGGCGGCGGCCGCCAGTAGAAGGCTATCGACAAGCATTTGTCCATCGGGCGGACGGCCGGCGCGGAGCAGGTAGTGAAGCGTCGTCGCCGCCGACCATCGCGGCGGCGCTCCCGTCAAGCCGGCCCGCCAAATCAGACTGCCCAGCGGCAACGCCAACAGCAGCCCGGCAGCAATCCCACCAGCAGAGCAAGCGGCCAACGCCAGCGGCCCAGGCCGAACACCAAGGGCGGCATCAACAGCGTGGCCGGCGGCGGTAGTCGCCGCTCCCACAGCCGAGCCATGCCGCCGACCACGACGGCGGCCAACAGCACCAACGGCAGCGTCGCCGCCACCGCTCGCGCAATACCTTCGTCCACGTCCGGCCCGCCGACGATCTGCGTGTACACTTCCTCGGCGAAGGTGCGGACCTGCATCACGTCGGTGACGCTGATCTCCGTGGCCGTCTGCAAGCTCACCCACAGCGCCGCCGCCGCCAGCGCCGCCGCGGCGCGCGGCAGCGTGACGCGCCCGAGCACGCGCCATGCCGGCATCAGCGTCCACGCATCCTCTTCCAATTCGCGCTCGACCCCGGACAATCCTTGACCGACGAGCAGAATCACCCACGGCAGCGCCGCCGCGGCGTGAATCCAGATGGCCGAGCCGATGCCCTGTCCCCACGGCGTCCACACGACGGCCGAGTGCCGACCAAGCCGGCAACGGCAGCCAACCGCCGGCGCCGAACACCGTTTGCCAGCCCGACGCCAACAACGGCAGCGGCACGAACAACGTCAACAACGTCAGCAAACGCCACAGACGCCGGCCAGGCAGATCGGTGCGATAAAGCAACACCGCCGCGGCGATGCCCAGCGGCATGGCCAAGAGCAAAGTGCCGGCGAGGAGAAAGAACGTGTTGCGCGCCAGAGCGAGCAATCGCGGCGCCTCCGCCCAGACGTGCCAGGCGGAGGGATCGTTCGCCAGCAAGACCAGCGGCGCGGCCAACGGGACGGCGATGATCCCAAGCAGAAAGGCCGCCATCGTCAGACGCCAGCGGATCACGGCGCCGCCGGCACGGCCGGAGCCGGAACAATGACGATCGTGTCGCCGATGACCTCATAGGCGCATTGGATGGCGGCGAGCATGTCCTTGAGTACGGCGCCCAACGGCTTATCTTTGACCGCCGGCATCTTCACGTTCGCTCCGGCCGGCGAGTCGCGCTTGGCGTCGCGGAAAGCGTCTTCCTCGATGCGGAAACGCAGCGGCGGAAATCGTTTCGACCAACTCGCCAGCATGTCGCGCAGCGCCATTTCCGGCATGGCCGCCAACGTCACAGGCGCCGCCAGCTGCAGACGGAGGGGATTCTCGGCTTCTTCCTCGCGCTGACGATGGCGGATCGATTTGGCATATTCTCGATCGTGTAAGCAGACAATTAGGCCGTTGTTGGCGGCGAGGTAAATGCGATCGCTGACGGGGTTGCTGATGGGATAAACGAAATCGCGGCTGTCGAAGCCGCTGAGCGTGACGCCGCGACGGCGATCGAGAACGAGAAAATGGCCGCTGAAATCGAGAGCATAGACGTACTTGGGATTGGCGGCCAAGAAATAATTGGCGGCGGCGTTGCTCTCGGTCAATCCGCCGCGCACCGGAATGCGCCAGAGCGGTTGTCCCGTGGCGCGATCGAGCCGCGTCATGCCCTGGCGGGCGGCGACGATGTAGAGATCCTCCGCGGTGACGGCGGGCGGGCGGCTGAGGGGCACGCCGATCGTGTAGCGCCAGCGCAGCCGTCCGCCGCTCGTTTCCAAGGCGTACAAGTCGCCGTTCTCGCCGCCGACGTAGGCTATCCCCTCCAGGTACTCGGCCGGCACGCGGATGGGCGACTCGGTGGAGAAGCGATAACTCAACGTCGCCATGCCGTTGGCCATCGGCTGTTTGCCCAGCGCGAGTACGAGGCCGTTGGACGTCGGCGCCAGCAGACGATCGGGCGTGAGTAGCAGGGGAAACTCCAGCCGCAAGCTGGTGACTTCCGACCACAGCCGCATGGGACGCGGGCCAACGTCGCCCTCGGCGGTGCTGGCCTCGCGCGCGGACGGCGTTAAATGGCTGACGGTCGCGCTGGTGCCGCCGGCCTCGGAGTGTAGCGAGGCGATGCGCTGGTAGCGCTGCTCGCGCGTCTCCATCGTCCCGCTTTTGCCGGCGTCCGCGCCTCCCGCCGCAGCCAGCAGATCCGGACGCGGCAGCAGATAAGCGGTCAGTCGTCCCGTCGGCGAGGCGATGTAAATGATGTTCTCATCGGCCACCGGCGCTGCCGCCACCCCTTCGGGTAGACGATAGGACCAGTTCACCACGCCGCTCAAGCGATCCAGCGCATACAGGTAGACATTGTTGACGACGTAGACTTCGCGGCTGTTGAAGGCCAAGTTGTATTCGGCGACGTAATCGCGGCCCACACGCTGTCGCCACAGTGTCGCGCCGGTTTCGGCGTCGATCAGCGTCACCAGTCCGCTGCGCGTCTGCACGTAGAGACCTGTGCCGTGCAGTTGCACCGTGGCCAAGCCGTCGCGCCGGCCGTCCATCGGCACATAGATGCGGTAGCTCATTTGCAAGTTGAGCCGATCCAGCAGTTCGCGCGGCGGCGGCACTGGCTGGCTGTATAACTTCGCGCGCGCCGGTTGTTGCGCCTCCGATAACGCCGTCCAGCCGGCGGCCGCGAGCGCCGCCGCCAACAGGATACACGCCAATCGTTTCATGTTCGCATCCACAGGTGAGAAGCGCATCGATATCTGAGCGGGGGGCGTCAGCCCCCCGAGTATTCACTCGGGGGGCTGACGCCCCCCGCTCAAAGGGTTAGCTATCACCCACTTTACCACACCTCCGCCGCCTCTCAAGTAAGTACGGCCCACAAATGCCGCAAAGAAAGCCCGAAGATGGGCGAGAGAAGCGAACGCGCCGAGGCGTCACTTTTTGCCGGCGCGGCGCTTGGCGGCGAAGAAATCGCTCAGAACGGCGGCGCAGCGGTCGGCGAGAACGCCGCCCACCACCTGCGCGCGGTGATTGAGACGCGCATCGCCGGTGATCTGATAAAGCGTATGGCAGGCGCCCGCCTTGGGATCGGCACAACCGTAAACGACCAACGGCAGCCGCGCCTGAACGATGGCGCCGGCGCACATGGGACACGGCTCCAGCGTGACGTAGAGGGCGCAGTTCTCCAGCCGCCATGAACGCAGCGCGTTGGCCGCTTGCGTGATGGCGATCATCTCGGCGTGGGCTGTCGGATCGCGCAATTGCTCGCGTTGGTTGTGCGCCTGAGCGACGACGCCCTGCTCCCAGGAGACGATGACGGCGCCGACCGGCACTTCGTCTTCGTCGCCGGCCAGCTCGGCTTCGGCCAGCGCCAACTCCATGTGATGGACGTGGAAGGGATGACGCGGATCGGTCAACGGCAACTCCAGCGGCGAAAAATCCACAGAAGAACTCCCTTACTCGCTGGCTCCTGTGCGCGTCAACAGGGCGGAAAATGATATTATAACCATACGGCTCGCCAAGGGTGTCTTTACCTAAACTGGCCTCGGTAAGCTTTTTCAGAATGACCGTGAAGCCGCTTTCGCTGCTGCGTCCCGGACGCAAACCCGTGGGCATGTCGGCGATCCTGCTGCCCTTTGAACACAGTGGCGGCGTGGATTGGCTCGGCTTTCGCGCTCACCTCGAACGCACGGCCGCCGCTGGACTGACGCCGGCCGTCAACATGGACACCGGCTACGGCCACCTCCTCGACGACGCCGCGCGCCGCCGCGTCCTCGCCGAGACGCGCGGCACGCTCGGCGGCGGCGCCTTCGTCGCCGGCGCCATCGTCGCCGATCGGCCCGGCGAAGCGTGCAACCTCGACGCTTATCGACGGGCCATCGATGCCATCCAGGAACACGGTGGACTGCCGATTATTTTCCAATCGCACGGCCTCGTCTCCCAGCCGCCGGATCGTTTGCTCGACACCTATCGTGCCTTGGGCCGCGATTGTCCGCGCTATCTCGCCTTCGAGTTGGGTCAAGCGTTCGCGCCGTTCGGCAAAATCTACCAACTCGATACCTATGCCGCATTGCTCGACATTGCCGCCTGCATCGGCGCCAAGCACTCGTCGCTGAGCCGTTCGCTCGAATGGCAGCGTCTGATGCTGCGCGATCAGCACCGGCCGGATTTTCTCGTGCTGACCGGCAACGATCTTGCTATTGATATGATTATGTATGGCAGCGATTACTTGTTGGGGCTGAGTACGTTCGCTCCGGATCTGTTCGCGCGGCGCGATGCGTTGTGGGCGGCGGGCGATGCGGCGTTTTACGAGTTGAACGACGTGCTGCAATATCTCGGCTTCTTCGCGTTTCGTCCGCCGGTGCCAGCGTACAAGCATAACGCGGCGCAGTTTCTCAAACTGCGCGGCTGGATTGCTTGCGATGACACACATCCGAAAAGTCCACAAAGACCGGCGAGCGATCGAGAAATCCTAGGCGACATTGCCGAACGGCTGGCCGCCTTCGCGGAGGCGGCGCCGATGACCCCTTGTCCGACTTGACTTTTCCTCTCGATAGCCTACGCTTGCGCAGCTTTTCTTTTTACTTTCACCCCCCTCATCGTGTCGTTTCGTTTAGCTCCCGTCCCAAAATCTCGGCTGGAGGCGGACATGCTCGACGAACTACGAGTCTGGTGGCAAAACACAACCCCGGAGACGCGCGAAGCCATGCAAACCGGCGGCCTGGTGATGGCCGCGCTCCTGGGAGGTCATTTTCTCGGATCAATGACGGCACGCTCCTTGCGGGCCAAGAACTTCGATGCCGCTCTTCGTCTGCCGGGTTCGGTGCCTGAAGGCCCGGAGTACGAACACGGAATCACACCCACCTTTTTTGCTGGTCTGCTCGTTCGCCTGACCGTCTGGGCCGGGGCGGCGTGGTGGCTGGCCCATAAGCACGACCGGATGGAACTGGCCAACACTCTTGTGCTTTTGCTCAAACGGACCTGGACGCTCGCCGCCGTGTTCACCGCCGTTCTCGTCCTTGGCAGCCTGTTGGCGCGGCGCGTGATGGCTTGCCTGCGCAGCCTTCCGAAAGCAGCGGGGATCGTGGCGCCGTCCCGCAACGAGACGGCCTCGCCGCGCGGAGACATGGCCGGCCTGTTGGGAATGGGAGTCTATTTACTGATCGTCCTGATGGTGCTGACCATCGCCGTCGATGTGTTCGATTGGCCGTTGACCCGCGCCTCCGTGCTGGCCCTGTGGCATCTCGCTCAGAATCTACTGGTCGCCGGCGCCGCTCTGCTGATCGGTTCTCTGGGCGCCCGCTGGACGCGTGATCTGTCGCACGGCGAGGGAGTGTCGCCGTCGGAGAAACGCGCCGGGCAATACACGAGTTTGTCTATCATGGCCGCCACGACCGTCCTGGCGGTGGCGGTGCTTCTGGCCAGCGCGGGGTTGCTCATTGGTCTGGCGGCCCTGGCTATCCTCGCCTTGCTGATCTGGTTGGCTCGGGGTTATTTGCCGGACCTGATGGCGGGGTTGCAGCTGCGGCTTCACCATGTCCGCGAAGTGTGGTTCGATGGCGAATCTTGGCAAGTGGCCCAGGTGGGATTGCTCGCCGCGCAGGTCAGTCGGCGCGGGGAGTTTTGCCGCTTGCAGAATCGGCTGGTTCTGGAGGCGCACAGACAAGGAGCGCCATCCGAGACCGCCCCCGCTGACAATGGCGTTGCGCCCCTGTTCGCGCGGTTCGCCCGTGACCGCATCGCCACTAACAAAATGGCGAGCAGGGGGGTAAGCCCCCTGCTCGCCATTTTGTTAGTATCTCCGTTTGGAACGAGACAGCCTCAACATTTACTCGACCGTTCGACAAACGGCAACCGTACCGACCATCCGAAGATTAACTACAATTAGACAACAAGCTGGGTGATGCTGTCGGGAGGGTTTGATGCGCGACCTTGGCATTTCGAGATTTCCGCTACGCCAAACGGAGGCGACGCGATGACCGCTTTTCGCCGCGTTGCCCAACTGAAAACGGCCGATGAGTTCCGCGCTCATCTCGCCGCGCTCGGCATCGCCATCCCCTTCGATGAGGAACTGTCCCTCGGCGCGGAATCGCCGCTGGCGCAGCCGTATGAGATAGACGGCGTGTCCATCGGCAATCGCTTCGCCATTCTGCCGATGGAGGGTTGGGACGGTACGCGCGACGGCCGGCCCACCGAGTTGACGCGCCGCCGTTGGCAACGCTTCGGCGCCAGCGGAGCGAAACTCATTTGGGGCGGCGAAGCCGTCGCCGTCCGGCACGACGGCCGCGCCAATCCCCATCAACTTCTACTGGGCGACGACACGCTCGCCGATCTCGCCGAGCTGCGCGAAACGCTTGTCCGCGAGCATCGGCAGCATTTCGGCCGCAGCGAGGATTTGCTCGTCGGCCTGCAACTGACGCACTCCGGCCGCTTCGCCCGTCCCAACGACAAGGACCGAGCCGAACCGCTTATTCTCTATCGTCATCCACTGCTCGATCGCAAGTTCGACGTGCCGGACGATGCACCCGTGATGAGTGACAGCGATGTGTCACAACTCGTGGACGATTTCGTGCGCGCGGCCAAGCGCAGCCAGCAGGCCGGTTTCGCCTTCGTGGACATCAAGCACTGTCACGGCTATCTCGGCCATGAATTTCTCAGCGCCGTCGATCGGCCCGGACGCTACGGCGGCAGTTTCGACAACCGCACGCGCTTCCTGCGCGAGATCACGGCCGGCATCCGCGCCGAGGCGCCGGGACTGGGCATCGCCGTCCGCGTCAGCGCCGCCGATTGGCTGCCCTACCGTCCGGGAGCGGACGGCTGCGGCGAGCCGGAGCCGTTGTCGGGGTCGCCATACCCCTATGCGTTCGGCGGCGACGGCACTGGACTGGGCATCGATTTGACCGAGCCGCGCGCCTTCCTCGACGTGCTGCAAGCGCTGGGCATACAGCTGGCGTGCATCTCCGCCGGCAGTCCTTACTACAATCCGCATCTGCAACGTCCGGCTTTATTTCCGCCGTCGGACGGCTATCTACCGCCGGAGGATCCGCTGGTCGGCGTCGCCCGGCATCTCGCCATCGCGGCGGAATTGAAGCGCCATTGTCCGTCGCTGCCGATCGTCGGTTCGGGCTATTCGTACTTGCAGGAATGGCTGCCGCACGTCGCTCAGGCCGTGGTGCGAAATGGCGGCGCCGATTTCGTGGGTCTGGGCCGGCTGGCGCTGAGCTATCCGCAGTTGCCGGCGGACGTGCTGGCCGGTCGCCCGCTCGATCGCAAACATCTTTGCCGCACTTTCAGCGACTGCACCACGGCGCCGCGCAACGGCTTGGTGTCGGGATGCTATCCGCTCGATGCGTTTTACAAGGAATTGCCGGAGGCGCGAACGCTGGCGCGGATCAAACAAGAGAAGAATTGAAACGCGGACGGTAAGTCCTGTCGCACTTGTGCGACTATCGGGGTATGGCGCGGAAAATAATCCTCAAGGACTCCCCTTTGTAACATCGGGTCGCGCCGCCAGGCGCGCCAGCGATGCCTTGGCCTCTTGCGTCGGCCCCATTTCCGCCGAGCCTTGGGACAGCGCCGTCAAAAGCTGCCGCGCTTCGGGCGTGGCGATGTGTTCGAGAACCTCCAGGGCGCGGAGAAAACGCAAACTAGGCCCGCTGGCTAGTTTCTCCAGGATCGCATCGATCCGTCGCCGAACTTCTAAGGAAGGTTTCTCGCTCAGTGCCATGCGCAGAGCGGGTTCCACGGTGAGGCCGAGTTTCTCCAATTCGGTCATCGCCTTGTCTCGCTCGTCGAATCGATCGCTGTCGAGAGCGGCAAGCAGAGGCGTCACGCGCTTGGGATCGGCGGCGGTAAGCGGCGGCAAGTGACCTTTCAAAAACGACACAGCCTCCTTAGGAGATCCGGTAAGGGATTGTATGCTCCGATAAGCGCGGGCGGCGTCAGCTTGAGCGAGATCGTTCCAGCAACGATCCATCTCTTCCCCGGACAGGCGGTGCGGCTGGAAACGCCCCGCGCGGAAACGGCCGGTCAGATCCCAGGCGAGAGCGGTGGTGTCACCACTGGCCGAGAGTAGCAGACGGCCATCGGGAGAGAAAGAGACGGCCAAAATCAGGCTCTGATGGCCTTGGAAATACTGGCGTTCTTGTCCCGTGGCGACTTCCCACAAGCGGATCGTGTTGTCTTGGCTACCCGTGGCCAGCATTCGGCCATCAGCAGAGAATGTCATGCAGCCGACTCGTTCGCGGTGCCCCTCGCAATGACGCAGTTCCTTGCCCGTCGCCGCCTCCCACAGGCGGACTTCTCCCGTCGTATTCAGTCGGCCCGGCATTCCGCCCACCAGCGCCAGTGTTCGGCCATCGGGAGAGAATTTCAGGTCGAACGCCGTCCAGGGACGGGTTGTTTTCCGCCAGATCTCCTCGCCGGTAGCGAGTTTCCACAGGCGAACGGTGTAGTCTCCGTTCGCCTCACTGCTGGCCGATGCCAATATCGTTCCGTCGGGCGCGAAAGCGAGGGAACGGGATTTATTCTGTCCCTTCAACTGAAGCAACTCTTTGCCATCGGTCGTATCCCACACGCGGATGATGTCCTGCTCATAGGATCCCCCGGCCACGCGCCGGCCGTCCGGCGAGAAGGTGCAAGACGAAATGCGCCCCGGATGACCGCCTTCGCCCAAGCGGCGGACGAGTTTTCCGGTAGCGACGTCCCAGAGAAGGGTTTGCCCTTGGTTCCAGTCAACCGTTGCTATCATCTTGCCTTCGGGTGAAAGGGCTGGGTGAAAAAATTTGGGAAGTTGGGCGTCGAGAAGTTGGCGAGGCCGGCCGGTGAGCGGTTCCCACAGACCGATTCGGCTTTCGCCGGTGGAAATCAGCGTTTGGCCGTCCGGTGCGAAGGCGGCCCACCCAGCGCGTTCGCCCGTTCCGCGGCCGTGCGAATATCCTCGCCTTGAGAGACGGGCCAGCGGCGAATCCTGCCGTTGTTTTCACCCGAAATCAGCACGCGGCCATCCGGGGCGAAAGCGAGAGCGGAGAACCAGCCGGAACACTGCCGGCGAGATGTTTCCCGCCGTTTCGCCAGATCCCAAAAACGGATCGTCCCGTCCCGGCTCGCCGAGGCCAGCACGTTGCTCTTGGGAGACATGGCGAGTGCCGTGATGTATTCCTCATGCCCTTTCAACTCGCCCGCCTCCTTGCCGGTCGCCGTGTCCCAGAGATGAATGGAGTGGTCTTGACTGTCCCCGTAGGGATCGCGGGCGGCGGCCAACAGTTTGCCGTCGGAAGAAAAGACCACGCAATTCAGGCGCGTTTTGGCGCCGAGGTCCAGCCGGAACAGTTCCTTGCCAGCCGCTACATCCCAGACGCGCACGCCGGTCTCGCCGGGAAAGGCCAGCAATTTGCTGTTCGGAGAGAAAGCGAGGGAGCGAACCCACCACCCTTTTCCCCCTTCGATCGTTCGGATTTCTTTTCCCCTGCGAATATCCCAAATACGGAGCTTTAGCGGGTTCATGGTATCGAGCGTGGCCAGCAATTCTCCGTTGGGCGAGAACGCCGCTCTCACCGTCTGGGGAGCAGCGTCGCCAAAGGGGTGGACCTCTACGCCGCTAACAAGGTTCCAGAACCGCATCTTTTCCACTGTGTCGTAACTGGCGGCCAGGAGTTTGCCATCTGGTGAAAGAGTGATGTCGGTGACAAAAAAGCGCGAGGAGGCAAAACGCCGCTGCCGGCGTCCCGTCTGGGCATCCCATATTTCGACGGAACGGTCACCTGCCGAAATCAGTGTGCGGCCATCGGTCGAAACGAGAACATCGGTCAGGTAACCGCCGTGCCGAAACCGCACAGTGCCCAGGCGCGCAATGGCGCCGGACGGCAACGGATCGCCATAAAGGTCGGTCGGCGCTTGTTGATCGCGCGTGGGCTTCGACGTTTCGGACGGCCGTTGCTGAGATTTTGGCGCCGACGCCTGTTCCGCTTCGGACGGTTTCTCGCTCCGCAGCGGGTAGGCCAATACAGCAGTGCCCGCGGCGAGGCTCATCGCCAACAGCAATACCAGTCCCATCTTCACTTTCGCCATCGTCATGCTTGCGACTCCTGTTTCCACCAAGGCCAGCACGGTCGCCGCGATGCCGCCGTGTTCGCCGCGCCGAACGTCAACACCGCTTGCAACGTCGCGGAGGATAACCTCATGGCCGTACTCGCGGCTCCGGTTTGCGAGACAGCCAGCAAGGACACTGCTGCCGAAAGCGTCAAGCCGCGACGGCTCAAACGCGCATGCAATCTCTTGCGGCCGCGCTCCAGCCGGCCCTTGACCGATCCCGCCGTCCAACCGAGCAAACGCGCCGCCTCTTCGTGCGTGCGTCCCTCCAAGTGACACAGAATCAGCGGCAATCGATACGTCTCCGGCAATCGCGCCATCTCTTCGTCGAGCGCCAGCAGCAGTTCACGGGCGCTGAGGTCGTCGAGGAGATCTGCTTGCGGCGGCGGAGGCGCGGATGCCAAGCAACGCGCTTCACGCTGCCGGCGGCGCGATTCGCCGCGACGCGCGGCGGACGCCAGATGATGAGCGGTGGCGTACAGCCAAGACGCCAACGCTTCGGACGGCGCAGCGAGGCGGCCTTGCGCCAGCACCAGAAAGGTGGCTTGAAAGACATCCTCGGCTTGATGGCCGTCGCGGAGGAGGCGGCGACAGACGCCGAACACCATCGGGCCGTGCCGCGCCAGCAATGCCGTGAAAGCCGTCTCATCGTGCCGCGAAACGAAGCGCTCCAACAGCACGGCATCGCTATCGGCATCGCTAGCCGAGCGGGCGGTCAGACGGCGAAGGTAGTGCAACAGCGGTTCGGTGGGAGCGGTCATGCGTGCGGCCCTCGCGGACAAAGTTGGCGACTTCTCTCTTATGATAGTCGCCGCCGATCGCACGAGCGGCACGCGCTTTTTTCGTGGAACAGTATCTTCACGGCTGAACAATGGGCCGCGCCGCCAGCCGCGCCAACGATGCCTTGGCCTCTTGCGTCGGCCACATTTTCGCCGCGCCTTGAGACAGCGCCGTCAAAAGCTGCCGTGCTTCGGGTGTGGCGATGTGTTCGAGAACCTCCAGGGCGCGGAGAAAACGCAAACCAGGTCCGCTGGCTAGTTTCTCCAGGATCGCATCGATCCGTCGCCGGACCTCCAAGGAAGGCTTGGTGTTTAGCGCCGCGCAGAGCCGGCTCCGCGCTGAGGCCTAATTTCTCCGATTCGGTCATCGCCTTGTCTCGTTCGGCGAATTGCTCGCTGTCGAGAGCGGCGAGCAGCGGTGCCACGCGCTTGGGATCGACGGCGGTAAGCGGCGGCAAGTGATCTTTCAAAAACGGCACAGCCTCCTTCGGCGATCCTGTAAGGGCGATAATACTTCGGTAAGCGCGGGCGGCGTCCGCGTCCAACAGATCGGTCCAGCAACGATTTAACTCTTCCGTGGAAAGGTGGGACGGTTGGAAACGTCCGTCCTGGAAACGGCCCGTTAGATCCCAGACGAGAGCGGTGGTATCGTTGCTGGCGGAAACGAGCAGGCGGTCATCCGGAGAAAAGGAAACGGACAAAACCACATTCTGATGGCCTTGGAAGCAGTGGCGCTCTTTGCCGGTGGAGACTTCCCATAAGCGGAGTGTGCTGTCTTGACTGCCGGTGGCCAGCATTCGGCCATCCGAAGAGAACCTCACACAGTAGATCTTACCGCGGTGGCCCTCGAAATGACGCAGTTCCTTGCCCGTGGAAGCGTCCCAGAGTCGAACTTCACTCGCCGCGTAGGGATTGCGCGTTACTCCGCATGCCAGTGCCAGCGTTCGGCCGTCGGGAGAAAACATCAGGTCGAACGCCGCCCAGGGGCGAGTTGATTTCCGCCAAAGCTCCTCGCCGGTAGCGACTTTCCAGAGGCGAACGTCGCAGTCGCCGTTGATCTCCCAAGTGGCCGAGGCCAAGGTGGCGCCGTCGGGCGCGAAGACGGATCGCGCGAGATTTTGGCCCTTCAGTCGATGCAGTTCCTTGCCGCTGACCACATCCCACACATGGAGGATGCCCTCCGTAGAGGAACTCCCGGCCAAGCGCCGGCCGTCCGCCGAGAAAACGCAGGACGAAATGCGCCTCGGATGGGCGCCTTCGCCGAAGCGGCGCACGATCGCGCCACTGGCAATGTCCCAGAGAAGGACTTGCCCCTGCTCGTAGTCAATCATCGCCAGGCTCTTGCCGTCGGGCGAAAGGGTTGGGAGGGTAGGGAGTGGCACTTTCGTGTCAAGGAATCGGCGGGGCCGGCCGCTGAACGGCTCCCACAGACCGATTCGCCCTTCGCCCGTGGCAATCAGCGTTTGGCCATCCGGCGCGAAATGGACCCATTCCACGGAAGGAACCCTTGCCGTGGGAGTTGCGATCTGCTCGTGCTTCCGCGGATGCCAGAGGCGGATGGCACCGCGAGTTTCGCCGGAGACCAGCACCTCGCCATTCGCGGAGCAATGAAGCGCCCAAAGACCCCAAATGCCAGACGACCGCCCGATTTCCTGTCGTTTCGCCACGTCCCAGAAACGGATTGTCTCGTCGCGGCTCGCCGAAGCCAGCACGTTGCTCTTGGGCAACATGGCGAGAGCCACGATGAATTTCTCGTGCCCCTTCAACGCGCCCGTTTCCTTGCCGGTCGCCAAATCCCAGAGATGAAGGGCATAGTCTTCGCTCGTCCTGGGATCCGTCGAGGCAATCAACTGTTTGCCATCGGAAGAAAATGCCACGCACCTCATAGACGTCTTCGTGCCTAGGTCCAGGTGATACAACTCCTTGCCGGCCGCCACATCCCAGACGTGAATGCCGCTATTGCCGGCAAAGGCCAGGAGTTTGCTATCCGGAGAGAAAACGAGAGAACGAAACATCACTCCCCTTGCTCCATCCAGCGTCCGAATCTTTTTCCTTTGGCGCAGATCCCAAATATGGATGCCCGGTAGGTTCTTGACATCGTAGGTAGCCAGCCATTTTCCGTTGGGTGAGAACGCCGCCTCCGAGGCTTCGGGGGCGGCGTCGCCGAAGGGATAGACCTCCGCGCCGTCGAGCGGGTTCCAGAAACGCATTCTGGATCGCCGTTCGCAAACGGCCAGAAGTTTGCCATCCGGCGAAAGAGCGATGTGGAGGTTGAGTAGGGGTAGTAGGGAGGAGGAAAAAGTAATCCGCCGCCGCTGGCGTCCGGTCTGAGCATCCCACAATTCGATGGCGTAATAACCAGCCGAAATCACGGTACGGCCATCGGGCGAGACGAGAACATCGCTCAGGAAACCGCCGTTCCGGAAACGCACGGTGCCCAGGCGGGCGATGGCGCCGGACGGCAATGGATCGCCATACAGGTCAGTCGGTGTGGGTTTGTCGGCCGCTCTCTTGGGCGTTTCGCTCTTGCGTTCCGAGGTTTTTGCCGCCGCTTGTTTCACTTCGGACGGTTTCTCGCTGCGCAGCGGAAAGGCCAATACAGCCGTGCCGGCGGCGAGGCTCATGGCCAACAACAGAGCCAAGCCTATCTTCGTTTTTGTTATCGTCATGCTTGTGACTCCTGTTTCCCCAAGCGGAACTAACTTTTTGCCGACTAGGGGGCGACACCAGAATTTTAGACGAGTGATTAGCGACGCTTCGTAGAAGCGTCGGCGGGCTTCGACGCTTCTACGAAGCGTTGCTAATCATCAAAACTTCCGGCGTCATCCACTAGCCCGGAGCGCCAGCGACGGGTTTCTGCACCCCATCGCTGGCGCTCTGGGCTAGTGGCTCGTTCGCCCAGTCGCGCGGTTGCAAGTAAACCTCGTACAACTCCGCCTCGCGCGATCCCGGTTTGGGGCGATAATCGTACTGCCAGCGCACGCGCGGCGGCAGCGACATCAAGATCGATTCCGTGCGTCCGCCCGTTTTCAATCCGAAGATCGTGCCGCGATCGTAGAGCAGATTGAACTCGACGTAACGTCCCCGGCGATACTCCTGAAATTCTCGTTGTTGCTCGGTGTACGGCTCGTCCTTGCGCCGCCGCACGATCGGCACATACGCCTCGGCAAAATGATCGCCGCAATCGCGCACGAAAGCGAAGAGTGCTTCGAGATCGCCTTCGAGATAATCGAAAAAGATGCCGCCGACGCCGCGCGGCTCGCCGCGATGCGGCAGAAAGAAATAATCGTCGCACCACTTCTTCATGTGTGCATAATTCACCAGCGGCTCGTGGCGCGGCAGACGTTCCGCCAGACCTTGTGAAAGTGGACGACATCTTCGCGGTAGGGATAGTAGGGCGTCAGATCGGCGCCGCCGCCGAACCATCGGCGTTCGCCCTTGCTCAAACAGCGGAAATTGGCGTGGACGGTCGGCACGAGGGGACTGCGCGGATGCAGCACCAACGAGATTCCGCAAGCGGTGAAGTCGCGGCCTTCGCCGGGCACTTTCCGCGCGAACTCCTCGGACATCTGCCCATGCACGTCGGAGAAATTGACGCCGGCTTTCTCGAAGACGGCGCCATCGGTCAAGATGCGCGTACGTCCGCCGCCGCCGCCCTCGCGCTGCCAAGAATCCTCGCGGAAGCGCGCTCGGCCATCGACTTGCTCCAGCGCGGCGACGAGGCGATCTTGCAGATCCTGGAAGTAATGACAAGCGCGGAGGGGCAGCGGCTGGCTCGACATGAGGATTCCTCGCGGGGTGGCGGGCGGTCTTGCGGCCATTGTACGGACGCGCAAGATCAAGGGGCGGTTTCGATTTCGAAACCGCCCCTCTGGGACGGCCCATTCCCCGTTTGGAATCGGCTCAGCGCGGATAGATACGCGAGCCGGGGAAGATATACGGCTTATTGGGATAATAGGGTTGGTTTAACATATCTTCATGGTAATCCGCGCGCCTCGCCGCAGGAGGGAGGGCATCTAAATTAGGGGCAGCCGGGTCCAAGTAAAGATCCTGACCGAATTCCATGCCGTTCGGCCTGGAGTAATTGAGCGCAACGCGCTGGCCCGCGCGGAAGGATACGTGCCGGCTCGATTCCCTGGCCCGTGAACCCTCCATCCACGTCACTTTCACATCGTAGAAGTAGCGGCGATCCGGCGCCAACGGCGGCGTGACGAAGCGCCGCGTCGTGCCGCTGCTGACAATGCGCTGGCCGTCTACAAAGAGGACCGCATCGAGCGGGACATTCAGCGTGATTTCCGCCCGTTGACCGCCGGGCATCGGCGTGGTGCGCTTGGCCGAATCGTCGGCCGCGCCTGCCCTTCCCGCCACCAAGGCCATAACAACGGGAAGTATCGTGAAAGAAGCAAGTGGATACATTCGCATGGGTTGCCTGAACATGAGTGTGTCTCCTTAATATCCAATGGGAAAGCGGCGGGTTCCCGCGCTTTGCCGCATCTGTTTGATTGATGTGCGAATGACGTGCCAATGTCGGCGACTGGCGAACGGCCTGGCGATATGGTTACAATAGCTGCGGAAGAACTCTACCAGCCGGCTGACGCCGGCCGTTCGCCTTCGCGCTTGATGCCATGAGAATCTATCGACGACAAATGCTTTCCGCGTGCGCGGCGGTCCTCTTGCTGATGATGCTCGCCCTGACCTCCTCCGCCTCGGATCGACAATGGGCTTTTCAACTCCCGGCGAAAGGGGAGCCGCCCCTCGATTCGGAGGGCTGGTCCGCCAATCCCATCGATTGCTTCTTGCGGGCCAAGCAGCGCCAGCGCGGACTACATCCGATGAGGGACGCCGACAAACGCACGCTGATTCGCCGTGTCAGTTTCGACCTCATCGGCCTTCCGCCGGCGCCGACGGAAGTGGACGCTTTTCTGGCCGATGCTTCGCCGGACGCTTGGGGGCGCGTCGTCGATCGTCTGCTGGCTTCGCCGCGCTACGGCGAACGCTGGGGCCGCCATTGGCTCGACGTGGTGCGCTACGCCGACACCGGCGGCTTCGAGTCCGACTTGCGCTATCCGAGCGCCTGGAAATTCCGCGATTACGTCATTCGCTCCTTCAACGCCGACAAGCCGTTCGACCGTTTCATCCAGGAGCAGGTGGCCGGCGATGAACTGTGGCCGGACGACGCGGACGCCGTGCTGGCGACGGCGCTGTATTGCGTCGGCCCCGTGCTGCCGGAATCGGCCCTGACATCGCAACAGGTAGAGTACGAATGGCTGACCGATGCGGTGGACACAACGGGAGCGGCTTTTCTCGGCCTGACGTTCGGCTGCGCTCGTTGTCACGATCACAAGTACGATCCCCTTACGCAGAAGGACTATTTCGCCTTGCAGGCGGTGTTCGCGGCGAGCGATCGGCCCTTTCCCGGCAAGGTGCGCGACCTGCGCATCAAGGCGCTCAATGGATTGCTCTCCGACGCGCCGATTCCCAAAGAGAAACTTCACGATCCGCGCTGCACGGTGCGAACCGAGGACACAACCGGCTTTCGCTTGTTCCATCGGCCGCAACCGTTGGAAGTCTACCGGCTCCATCGCGGCGAGTTGAACAAGCCGCGCGAGAGGGTGAATCCCGCTTTCCCCGCCTTTCTGCGCTCCGCCAAGGACGAGGCGGATTTCGCCGGCATGGCCGCCGGCCAGCGCCGCGCGGCGCTGGCGCGCTGGCTGACATCGCCGGCCAATCCGTTGACGGCGCGCGTATTGGTCAATCGCGTCTGGGGCTGGCACTTCGGTCAGGGCATCGTGCGCACGCCCGGCGACTTCGGCGCCCAAGGCGAAGTGCCGACGCATCCGCAATTGCTCGACTGGCTGGCGCGCGATTTCCTCGAACACGGTTGGAGCGTCAAGCGTTTGCATCGGCTCATTCTGAACTCGCGCACATACCGTATGCGCAGCATTGCCGAGGAACCGGGGCTGTCCATCGATCCGGAAAATCGGTTGCTATGGCACTTCCCGCGCCGCCGTCTGGAGGGCGAAGCCATCCGCGACAACATGCTCGCCTGCGCCGGCACGCTCAACGGTAAGCTCTACGGTCCCGCCGTGGTCCCGCCGTTGAGTGGTCAAGAACTCGCCGGTCTCTTCGACGCGCGCGGCAAATGGCCGGTGACGAAAGATGTCGCCGAACATACGCGCCGCAGCGTCTACGTGTTGGTGCGGCGGACGTTTCTTCATCCGTTGATGGCTTCCTTCGATCCGCCGGAAGTGATGACCAGTTGTCCGCGACGGATGCAAACGGTGGTGCCGGCGCAGGCGTTGACACTGCTTAACAGTCCGCTGGCGCGCGAACAATCGGCGGCCTTCGCACGCCGACTTCAAACAGAATGCGGCACACAACCTGAAAAGCTCGTGGCCCGCGCCTGGCTGCTGGCCTTCGGCCGACCCGGCACGCCGTCAGAGATGGAACGCGCGCTGGCGTTCTTGAACAAGCGGACTGCGGCGGCATCGCCGCAAATCGCTCTTGCCGAATTATGCTTGGCTCTGTTCAACACCAACGAGTTCGTTTACGTGGATTGAAGGATAGTCATGACCCACCGGCCGCCTTCCCTGTTGCTCTCGCGCCGCGCTATGCTGCGGCGAGCGGGGCTTGGTTTTGGCAGCTGGGCCTTGCTCGATCTTCTGGACCGCGAAGGCCGCTTGCCCGCCGACTCTTCGAGCGCGGCGAATCCCTTGGCCGCCAAGTCGCCCCATGCGCGGCGCGCGCCAAGCGCGTGATCTTTCTGTTCATGCAAGGCGGACCTAGTCACATTGATACGTTCGATCCGAAACCGCTGCTCAAAGAGATGCACGGTCAATGTCTACCGCCCAGCGTGAGCGGCGGCCGTCAACTCCAGTTCACCAAGAGCGACGCGGCCATCCTCGGTTGTTCGCAGACGTTCCGCAAATGCGGTCAATCCGGCTTGGAAATCGCCGACACCTATCCGCACTTGCAGAAATGCGCCGACGATCTGGCCGTGATACGTTCGTGCTATCACGATTCGTTCAACCACGCGCCGGCGCAATACATGCTCAATACCGGCTCGTCGCGCATGGGCAAGCCGTGCCTCGGCTCGTGGGTGAGCTATGGCTTGGGCAGCGAATCGGAGAACTTGCCGGCCTTCGTGGTCATGGCCACGACCGGCGATGTCAAGGGCGGTCCGCCCGTCTTCGATCGCGGTTTTCTGCCCGGCACCTACCAACCGACGATGCTGCGCAATACCGGCTCGCCCGTCCTGTACCTGGACGCGCCCGCCGGCCAGCGCGACATCCTCGACTTGGTGCAGGGTCTCAACGAGGAGCATCGCACCGCGCGCGGCGAAGGCGTGGACGATCTCTCTTCGCGCATCGCCTCCTACGAGTTGGCTTTTCGCATGCAAAGCGCTGTGCCCGATGCCGTTGATCTGAGCCGAGAGACGGCGGCGACGAAACGCCTGTATGGCCTGGACGACAAGATGTCGGCGCGGTTCGGCGGCCATTGCCTGATTGCTCGCCGCTTGGTGGAGCGCGGCGTTCGCTTCGTGCAGCTTTTCACCGGCAGCGCCGGCGGCGACGACTGGGACGCCGCTCACGCCGACAACGACAAGACGCACCGCGACATGGCCCGGCGAACTGATAAGCCGATCGCCGGTCTGTTGGCGGATCTCAAAGCACGGGGATTATTGGAGGAGACGTTGGTGATTTGGGGCGGCGAGTTCGGCCGCACCCCGGTCGCCGACGGCCGTTATCCCGACAAGCGCGCCGGCCGCGATCACAACCCTTACGGCTTCACGACTTGGCTGGCCGGCGGCGGCGTCCACGGCGGACAGATCATCGGCGCCACCGACGAGTTCGGCTTCCGCGCCGTGCAGGACCGCGTTCACATCAACGATCTGCACGCCACCATCCTGCTCTGCTCGGCCTGGATCACCGCAAGCTGACGTTTCTGTTCGAGGGTCGTCAGCAACGTCTGACCGACGTGGGCGGAGATAGGGAATTTACGGAGCGGTTATTGGGCTGAATCGTCCGCGCAATCGACATTTCGGTTAGCGACGCTTCGCAGAAGCGTCGCGGCAGTCCGACGCTTCTGCGAAGCGTCGCTAATCCGTTCGGGTCAGTTGGCCTATCCCGCCCTTCATCTTCGCCGTATACTCCGCCCCGCGTGTCGTGCGGATCGAGGAGGAAATGGCGTGGCCGACAACTCCAGCGATCTGGTGGTGGAAACCTTCAAGCTCACCAAGATTTACCAAAACCGCCAGATCGCCTTAAATGACGTGACGCTGCGGCTCGAACCCGGCTGCGTTTTGGGGCTGCTCGGCTCCAACGGCGCCGGCAAGACGACGCTGCTGCGCCTCATCATCGGTCTGCATCGGCCGACCGCCGGATGGGCCAAGGTGTTCGGCAAATACATGACGCCCAACGCCGCCGCCCTGCGCCGCCGTATCGGTTACATTCCCACCAATCCGCAGTTTCCACGCGGCCTGACGCCGATTACCTATCTCGACTACATGGCCCGCTTGTTCGGACTGCCCAAGGACGTGCGCAAGCCGCGCCTGGCGTCGTTGATTCGCGCCGTCGATCTGCTGCGCGTCTCCGGCGATCCCATCGCCGGCTTCTCCAACGGCATGACGGCGCGGTTGGCCGTCGCCACCAGTCTCATCAACGAGCCGGATCTACTTATCTGGGACGAACCGACACACGGACTCGATCCCGAAGCGCGGCGCAGCATGTTGGAACTCATCAAGACGCTCGCTCGTGAGAAAACGCTGATCGTCTCCAGCCATAATCTCAGCGACATCGACGAAGTGTGCAATCATGCGGCGGTACTCAGTCACGGACAACTCATTTACTGCGGCTCGCTGCAAGACCTCAAAGGCCGTATGCGCCGCAATCATTTCGAGCTGGATCTCGAAGGCGAGCAAAAAGCCATCGCCAAGGCGACGCAGGCCATCCGGGCGCTGCCGGAATTTAAGATCGTCAACATAAAGCAGCGCCGCCTCGAATTGTACTTGCAGGAAGAAGCCGTTAACAGCGCGGCGTTGGCCAATGTTTTTATGACGCTCAATGACAACAAAGTGACACTGGTATCGATCCGCAGCGTCGGTCAACAAACGGAGCAGGCGTTTCTCGATCTGGTCGAGAAAGAAGAATCGCGCGGCTTCGCACGCATCTATCAGGGTGAAGCCGCCTAACAAAAAAAATTTCACCACGGAACACACGGAAAACACGGAAAAAGGACAAAAGATAAAAATAAAATCAATAGCCGTTCTCATCTCAATTGCTGACTTTTCTTTATTTGTTTTTTCTTTTTTCCGTGTTTTCCGTGTGTTCCGTGGTGAAATTTTGAGGAGCGATGATGGATGCCGTCGCCGAGAAGAAACCCATCGCCTTCAATCGTTGGCTGCCGTATTGGGCCGTTTTCCAGTCCGACGTGCGGCAGACGTTGCGCAGTTGGGTCTATCGCTTCTGGGTGTTGCTGTCGGTGTTGGCCACGGTTGGCTATCTGCTCTATCGCTTCGGCAGCTATCACGAAGTCGGCATCGTGCAGTCGGCGTCGCTGCACGTCAGTCAGTTGCTGCGCTGGATCGTACTGGGCAGCGCCGTCATCATTTGTGTGTTGACGGCCGGCAGCATTTCCTCGGAGCGCGGCACTATGGCCGACTCCGTACTCAGCCGCGGCATCAGCCGCTATCAGTATTTTCTCGGCAAGTGGCACGCGCGCCTGGCCACCGTGCTGGGCACCTTCCTGACGCTCAGCGTGCTGGCGCTGATTAGCGCTCTGTTTCTGTTGCACGAAGATCTGTCGTGGGACGGCAGCTTGGCGGCTCTGGCGACCGTGGCGGCTCTGTTAGGAACGGTCATCACGTTGGGCGTCACCGTCAGCGCCATTGCCAACAGCACGGTGTTCGGCATCGCCGTTCTCTGGAGCATCCTCTGCGCCGCCGGTTTGCTGCTGTCGTTTCTGCCGTCGAGCTATCCGTCGCCGGATCGCGCCCTCCAGCGGCTGCCCTACATCCTGCAAGGACATTACGATTTCATCGGCCTCGCCCAGTTTGTCGGCTGGTCCTTCCTCGCTTCTTGTCTCGCCGCCCTCGTTGGCTTGGCCTACTTCTCCCGCCGCGACGTTTAGAGGGCGCACGCTCGGCAAAATTGTTAAACCTCTCCCTCTCTCCCTCCGATGAACAAGAAGCGTCCGTTTTCCCAGATAGGAAAGCGATCGGGATATGCGCGCGAGCATCGTGCTGGCGTTGGCGATCGGCTGTGCCCTTCCGTCCGCCTTGCCGGCGGGCGCTCATGACAGATGTGATGGACCGGGGTGCGGGCATTGCATCGTCCCGCCGCCGTCGTTGTGCCCGAAATGCACCTGCCCCTGCGACAAGTACCGGCTCTGTCTGTG
This sequence comes from uncultured Planctomycetota bacterium, assembly GCA_963835245.1. Lineage (GTDB taxonomy): Bacteria > Planctomycetota > Planctomycetia > Gemmatales > Gemmataceae > JAJPHU01. The sequence goes on along the minus strand of CAWIEZ010000003.1, from coordinate 166,574 downwards.
TCCGCCGTGGAAAGCGAAGGATGCAGGGATCTGGTCGGCGCGGCTGATACGCTGCTCGAACTGCGCAGGCGCGGAAGTGGGCGGCGATCAAGCTCGGTTGCCGCTGGCACGCCGATTTCTGTCAGAGTCCCGAAGTCCTCCCCGCTCTCATCGCCGCTTTGCACTGCGATGCTTGCTGGGAGGTGCGCCGCGCGGCCGCCACCTCTCTCCGCCAACAGAACGCTCGGACGCCGCAAGCTCTTCTCGCCCTCTACATCGCCGGCAGACTCGATCCCCATTATCTGGTCCGCGAACGCGCCAACGAGTCGATCGACATTCTTCTCGTCGTGCAACGCCCTTGCTATAAGCAACTGTTTAAGGCCGCCGATGAACTGATCGAAAAGCTGGGCGACAAGTACAAGCCCGGATCGCACGATTGCCAGACGCTCTACGATTTGTGCAGCGGGGTACTCAGCGGCAAAGACCGGACGGCCGACGAAGGGACTCCGTCAACCTCGGCGGAGGACGGCGAAGACAGCCTGCCCGGCCCATCGAATCTGCCGGAGGAAGCCAAGGGTGAGCCAAAGTAAGACGGCGCTGCGCCGCTCAAATCTCTTCGTGCTTCTCAAGGACCAACGCGAAACCGTCCCACCACGAGAGAAAGCGTTTTAGCGACATCGTTCGGACCCGGCCGTCGGCATCGTTGGAATCGATCACGCGCACCTCGTCGGGACCGATATCGACCAGGACGACCCTATGCGCTCCCTGCCCCGGCACACGCTCGCGGAAACCGACCATGGCCCCAAGTTTTTCCTGGACGGCGTAGCGCAAGATGGTGGTGCTGCGGGAACCGACCGGCTGGGTGCGGTAATCGATGCGGAGGTCGTCGAGGACCGCTTCGAGGTCGATCGTCGTGGCCCGCGTGGCGTGCTTGACGGCTAAACCGTGCAGCGATTTGATGCCGTGGTGCCGTCCCAGCGTTTCCAAGGCACACCAGGCACAGCGGTCTCCGGCCTCATTGCGGACGCGGTTTTCCGGAGCGATAGTCACCTGGGCACAAGCCGTGCAAGGTAGAAGAGTAGCGACTATCAGCAGTAGGCCGCTCATCCGGTTCGTCAACAGAGACAAGGCAAACCTCTTACGAGAACATCGAGATCCTACGCCCACACCAGCCAATTTACCGAGGGAATGTGAAGCTTTCGTTTAGAAAAAAAGAATTCGGGACGTGCATTTGATCGAGGGATTGGCGAACCGGCAGCGTCAGCTGCCGGGTGGTGCTTGCAATGCCTTTACCCGGCAGCTTACGCTGCCGGTTCGCCAACGCTAGAAGCGAAGATTTGTGTTGAAGAGGATGTGAAAAAGTTGTAGAAAAGAAGAAGAATCGATGAAGAAGGAGGCACGGCGATGGCGACAACGAAGGTCGGCATACTTTTCGGATGGTTCTTGGCGATCGTTCTTACGCCGCTGGCGGCGTCTTCCGTACACGCCCAGCGGCCGAATTATTACAGCGAAGATTACGCGGGACCGCAGGGTCCGACCAATGCGCCCAGCAAGGTCGCTTACATTCGCGTCCGCGTGCCGGCCAATGCGGAACTGTGGATCAACAATGACAAGCGAACGCAGAACGGCGTTGTCCGCGAGTTCGTGACGCCGGCGCTCGACCCGGATCATATCTACGTCTACAACGTCAAGGCGCGCTGGCGAGAAGAAGGGGGAATCGCCGTAGAGAAAACGCTGCGTGTGCGGACCATCTCCGGGATGCGCGTGACGGTGAATTTCGTGCGTCCGCCGGCCGAACAACCGCGGCGAACCGCTCCGGCGGCGATCGCCACGGCGCCGCCTTCGCGGCCGCGCATCGTGCGGCAGCCAGTCAATTGGACCGCTAACGTCGCTCCGCGGTCGTTGCACGCGCCGAGTCCCTGATGCTTTTCCTCGCGCCCGGAAACGGCGGCCGAAAAGACCGTACTCCTGGAGCGCTTCGCGCAAGGAAGGCCAGGGGTAGTGGCGGTAGTAATAACTTCCGGTGCCGGGAATGCCGTTATCCGTGGTCAAGTTGGGATCGCGCAGCGGCGGATAGGGCGCGCCGATTCGATACAAGGGCGGTTGCGCGTACGCCGCCGTGGAGGCGAGCAGCAGCAAAACCAGAAGCAGCGTATAGAATCCGGCTATCCGGCGGCGAGTGGGAATCATGGAGCATCCTCGACGGCATTCGCCGCGCACGTCCGGCGCGGTCCCATCCTTGCCTGTCGAGAATTCAGCACGCTTTGCATGAAGGCAAACGAAAGAAAGCGATGGAAGCGGACGATTCGCTCGCTTCCACCGTTCGATGCGGAACAGTTTACCGGATGTTCTATTTCCCCGCCGTTTAGCCGCGACCTGAAGGGGAGCGCGGCCGCGCTCCCCTTCGGGTCGCGGCTAAACAAGAAAAATCACCGGGAACGTGGATCAAAAGGCCATCTGGAGCTGCGTGCGAACCATCCAGCCGTCCACACCGGGGATATAGCCGGCGGGCGAGGCGCCGCCGGCAGCCGGATTTCCGCCCTGATACCAGTTCACGTCGCTGGACCACTTGAGCAACTGGCCGTAGAAGAAATAGTTAACGGCGAACGCCCACTCCTGCGCGTTTTGGAAGCTGCGAAAGGCGCCATCGATGACGCGCACGGGAGAGGACGCGCCGGGGATAGCGACGGTGGTGAAATGGCCGTTGCCATTGATGCTGCCGCTCTCGCCAGTAACCATGTCCCAACGGCCGGCCACTTCCAGCTTCTTGGGGATGATAAAGTAACCTATCTGCACAGCCGTTCCACAATCGATGAGCGGCCCGCCGGGAAAGAGCGCATTCGCTCCGCTGCCATCCTGGTAGATGATGGCGTTGTTGCCCGGCCGCGTCGTCTGGAAGCCGCTCAGGATGCGGCACCACGACTCGTTGTAGACGCTCAGGCCGCGATAGTGCAGGGCGATAAAGCTGTCGAAGGTGTAGTAGTTGAAGCGATCGACGGCATGAGCGCCCGCCGGCGCCACGGTGTCGCCGTTGAGCAGGTCGATAAGCCGAGTGCCGCCGGGAGCGCCCGGTGCGGCCAAGACGCGGCTTTGTTCCAAATCGCCATAAATACTACGGCGATCCATGGGCACAATGTCGGCGGCGCCGCCGACGCGGACGACCGGCTCGACACTGTACTCGATGTCGGAGATGGAGTTTCCCCACAGGTTCCAGCCTTGGGCCTGTTCGTTCCAGGAACCGCCGATGTCGTACCAACCGCCCATAATGAAGCCGGGCAGCCGGTCCATGAGAACATTGGGAAACTGCGAATCATTGCCGTTGGTGATCTGAAACTGAGCGAAGAGGCGGTTCTCGAAGGCACGAAGCTGGGCCGTGGCGGCCATGAGCATGTTGTTGTCGTCGGCGTCGAAAAACCAGTCGGCCATGCTGAAATCGACGAATTGGGCGTTGGCGCTGCCGAGGATTTCCGTCAGACCGAAAAACGGTTGCTGCTTGCCGACGAGAAGCGTCAAAGTGGGGGTGTAGCGATACGTTCCTTTGGCGCAGTCGATGCCGCAACCCTTGCCGGAGCCGCCCAAGTGGATGTCGTAACCGACGAAGGCGGTGAACAGGCGCAGGCCGGCGGCATCCAGCGTGTTGCCGCCAATAATTGAATCGGCCGCGCCGATGCCGGGAGCGCCGCCGGAGGCGCCCGGCGGCACGCCGGCGTTCTGGATGATGCGGTTGCCCTGCCAAGCCGCCAAGCCGCGCGTGTTGCCGTCAATCTGGAACTGATAAAACAGGTCCGGCGTGAAAGCCGTGCCTTCCCAGAACAAACGCAAGCGCTTCACTTCCAACTGCGAGAGGTCGCCGACTTCCGGCTCATAGGAGCGTCCCGTTAGATGGTTGTTGTTGTCGGTGACTTTGTAGAAATAGTAATCGGTCTGGATGCGACCGCGAAGACGCATCTCGAAGGGGATACGGGCGGCTTCGTCCGGCCATTTGATGTAGGGGGGATTGGGCGGGCTGCGGATGAAGAAGCCACGGCCGGCCTCGAAGCCGGTCTGCACGCCCGGCGGCATGCCGGCGCCGGGATTGTCCTTGAGGTATTGCTCGATGTTTTGCGGCGCCGGCGGCTCGGCTTTCGGCTGCGGCGTTTTTTTCGCCTCGTCGGGTGTCGGCGTCACGTCGGTCACGGACGGGCCAGGCCGCTCTAGCTGGGTGCCTTTTTTGTTGTTGGGTTCGGAGCGCGGCGGCGTGTTTTTCGGCTGCTGCTCGGCCGCAATCGGCGCCGATGCCGCGGCGTCGAGCCGTTCCTGGAGTTCTCTCAGTTGGCGTTGCTGCTCTTCTAGCTGCTGTTGCTGTTTCGCCACGATGGCGCGCAGATCGGACGGCTCCGCCTGTTCTTCCTGGCCTCGCCCATTCGCCGACGCGCTCAGGACGATCAGGCAGCCCAGCAACCACCAACTCCTCCGGCTCCCCCTCATTCCGGCTCCCCCGCCGCGTTGGTTCGCTGAAATGCTGGGCTTCTATAGCGGGGGAGTGCGATAATGAGAAGAGCAACTTACCTTCTTCACCGAATCTACACAAAGTGCGCAAGGATACGCCGCGCTTTCGGAGCCGCGACCGTCAGGGAGCGGTTGCCCGCCTCGCTCCCTAACGGTCGCGGCTCCGATTGGCCCGCTCGCTCTTATCCCCAGCACACCAAGCCCGGCTCATAGGAGTTGGCCAGGTCGCCGTGGCGCGGCAGCACGCGCACGGAGAAACCGTGCTGGCCGCTCGAACGACAGGGAATGGCGCCGCGAAACTCCCAGACGTTGTCGTGCTTGGCCGTGCCGTTGGCGGCTTTCATGGCCACAATCTGCGGCCTCGGAATGTCGCCCAGCGAATCGACCAAGCCGTGAAACAACTGCACCTCCACGTCGTCCGGCGAAAAGCGTCCGAAGTTGACGCGCACCGTCACCGGCAGTTCGCCGCCCACCTGCATGGGATCGGCGGCATTGACTTCGACGCCGACAATTTTGACCTGGCCCCAACCGCGCTGGAGACTTTGCCGCCATTGCGCCAGACTGTTGGCTTTCTGCAAGTTGTCCGCCGTCAAGCCGCACGAAGCGCTGCGCCGACGGAAAATAACAGGTCGTCAGATACTCGGCGACCATGCGGCCGGTGTTGAAAACGGGACACAGCGTCATCATCGAGCGTTTCATGCGCTTGAGCCAGCCGCGCGGCAGACCGTCCGAAGTGCGGTTGTAGAACAGCGGCACGATCTCCTGTTCGAGCAGATCGTAAATGGCCCGCGATTCCACGTCGTCCTGATAGGTCAAGTCGGTGTACTCTTCGCCGGCGCCGATGGCCCAGCCGTTGTCGCCGTCGTAGCCTTCGCACCACCAGCCGTCGAGAATGCTTAGATTCAGTCCGCCGTTGCAGCATACTTTCATGCCGCTGGTGCCGGACGCTTCCAGCGGCCGGCGCGGATTGTTCAGCCACACGTCCACGCCTTGCACCATGTAGCGGGCCACGTTGATGTCGTAGTCTTCGAGGAAGACGATACGGCGGCGAAACTCTGGTCGCCGCGCCAACTGCAAAATCTCAGCGATCAATTCCTTACCGCCGTGGTCCTTGGGATGGGCCTTGCCGGAGAAGATGAACTGCACCGGCCGATCTTTGTTGTTGAGCAGAGCGGCCAAGCGTTCGAGGTTGCGGAACACCAGCGTACCGCGTTTGTAGGTGGCGAAGCGGCGCGCGAAACCGATCGTCAGGGCGTCGGCATCGAGAACCTCTTCGGCGCGGGCGATCTCGGCGGGCAGGGCGCCGCGGTTTTTGAGCTGCTGTTTGAGGCGCATGCGCGGCGAAGGCCACCAAGCGTTCGCGGCGGCGTTCGTGTGTTCGCCACATCTCGGCGTCGGGGATGTTCTCGACGCGCTTCCACATGGCCGCCTCGCTGGGCCGGCCATCGTAAGACATGCCCATGTAGCGGTCGAACAACTGGGCCATGTCCGGCGACACCCAACTCGGCGTATGGATGCCGTTGGTGATGTAGATGATTGGCACTTCGCTGTCGGGCAGCTCCGGCCAAATGTTTTTCCACATCTTGCGCGAGACGCTGCCGTGCAGTTTGCTGACGCCGTTGGTCACGTTGGCCAAGCGAATCGCCAACACGGTCATGCCGAACGGCTCGTTCTGATCGAACGGATTCTGCCGGCCCAGGCCGATAAACTCTTCGCGGCTGATTTTGAAGTGGACCGATGTAGTTACCGAGGTAGTGTTCGATGAGCTGCGGCGCGAACACGTCGTTGCCGGCGGGAACCGGCGTGTGCGTGGTGAAGACGGTGCCGGCGGCGATGGCTTCGCGGGCGGCATGGAACGGCAAGCCGGTCTCCTGCATCAAGGCGCGGATGCGTTCCAGGCCGCAAAACGCACTATGGCCCTCGTTCATGTGACAGACGGTCGGCGGCTTGCCCAGGGCGCGCAGGGCCATGACGCCGCCGATGCCGAGCACCATCTCCTGACGGATGCGCATGTCGTTGTCGCCGCCGTACAGCCGGGCCGTGATGGTGCGGTCCTCCGCGTTGTTCTGCGGAATGTTCGTGTCCAAGAGATACAACGGCACGCGGCCGACCTGAATGCGCCAGATGCGCACGTGGACATCGCGGCCGGGGAAGGGGATGCGAATGGTCATCGGCGCGCCATCGCGGTTGATCTCGGCGATGAGCGGCAGATTGAAGAAATCGTTTTCCGGATAGCGTTCCTGCTGCCAGCCATCGACGGTGAGATACTGGCGGAAATAGCCTTCGCGGTACATCAGACCGACGCCCATGAGCGGCAGGCCCAGATCGCTGGCGCTTTTGAGATGATCGCCGGACAACACGCCCAGACCGCCGGAATAGACCGGCACGCTCTGATGAATGCCGAACTCGGCGGAAAAGTAGGCGATGCGCAACTCTTGAGCGAGGGCGCTGAATGCCGTTGCGGGCGGGATCGGCGTAGGTTTCTCGATACCAGGTGTCGGCGCTCATGTAGTTGTCGAACGCTTCCTCGACGCGGTCCATGTGCGCCAGAAAGCCATCGTCTTGCAGCAGTTGCTCGACGCGGGCCGGATCGAGCGCGCTGAGCAGCTTAACGGGACGATGATCCAGGGCCTCCCAGGTTTCCACGTCGATACGACGAAACAGAGCCACGGCTTCGTGGTTCCAGCACCACCACATATTGTAGGCCAGTTTTTGCAGCGCTTGGAGTCGTTCGGGCAGATGCGGCAAAACCGTGAATGTGCGGATCGGTCGAGATGGCATGCTTCCTACCTCGCTATCTGTCAGTTCTTAACGGCCACGGCATTCCCACCGTGGAGCGTGGCGATTTCAATTACGAGAAAGCGTCGCTTTCACGCAACTTTTGTGCCCTTCCCTGGGGAAAAAGGCCAACGCTTTCCCCCAGCATACCGCGATCGCCTAGAATTTCAATCGCGGTTTCCCTAGCTTGCCACGAAGGGCGCTGTACCCTACCCGGCAGCTAACGCAGCCGGTTCGCCGAGCCTGGCGAACCGGCTGCGTTAGCTGCCGGGTATAACCCCGGAGGAATCTCGACGTGCGAACAGTCATCACCGGCGGCGCCGGTTTCATCGGCTCTCATCTGTGCGAACGCTTTCTCGGTCGCGGCGATGAGGTCATCTGCGTGGACAACCTCATCACCGGCGCTCTGGAAAACATCGAGCCTCTGCGGAAAAACGACCGCTTCCAGTTCATCCGCCACGACATCTCGCATCCGCTGGAGATCGACGGCCCGGTAGATAACGTGCTGCACTTCGCCTCGCTGGCCAGTCCGGTCGATTATCTGCGGCATCCGATTCAAACGCTCAAAGTCGGTTCGCTGGGCACGCACAACACGCTCGGACTGGCCAAGCTGAAAAACGCTCGTTTTTTGTTGGCCAGCACCAGCGAAGTGTACGGCGATCCGCAGGTGCATCCGCAGCGCGAAGACTATTGGGGGTATGTAAATCCCGTCGGAGTTCGAGGTTGCTACGACGAGTCGAAGCGCTTTGCCGAAGCCATCACCATGGCGTACCTGCGGACGCACGGCGTCAACACGGGGATGGTTCGTATTTTCAACACCTATGGCAGTCGAATGAGACTCGATGACGGCCGCGTGCTGCCCAATTTCATGGGCCAAGCGCTGCGCGGCGAACCGCTGACGGTCTACGGCGATGGTTCGCAAACGCGCTCCTTCTGTTACGTCGAGGATCTCGTCGAAGGCATCGTCCGCTTGCTCGGCACCGATTTCCATGAGCCGGTCAATCTCGGCAATCCCAGCGAAGTGACCATCCTCCAGTTTGCTCAGGAGATCCTCACTCTGGTGGGCGGCAAGAGTGCTATCGAATATCGTCCGCTGCCGCAGGACGATCCGAAGGTGCGGCAACCGGACATCAGCCGGGCGCGCAGCCTGCTCGGCTGGCAGCCGCGCATCGATCGGCACGACGGCTTGAAACGCACCTTGGCCTATTTCCAGGGCCGCATTCGACAAACGCCCTCCGAAAAACCGGAAAGAGCTTGACAGTCGCCGTCTGGGGGGGTCAGATTAAGAGTGGGTTAAAATACCCCTCGCCGTTTCCTTGTCAGGGACTCACCACTATGTCACGTTGCGCAGTAGACGCTCCTTCCCGCCTCACGGCTGTTGTCCTCGGCTGTTTATTGGCGGTCTTTTTATTCGCCTTCCTCCCGCCGGCTCACGCGCAGGACGATCCGCCCGCCGCCGAGGAGGGCGCAAAGCGGCCGACAAACCGGCCGAGCAGCCCAGGCAGTCCACGAACATTTTCATGCACATCATCAAATCGCTCAGCTGGTTCGCGCCCATCATGTTGGCGGTGTCCATCGCTTTGATCGCCCTTATCATGCTGCTCATCATGGAACTGCGCATGGCCACGGCCATTCCGCCGGGATTCGTCGAGGAGTTCACCGACACCGTAAACAAACGGCGTTTCAAGGAAGCGTATGAGATGTCCAAGGAAGACGGCTCGTTTCTTGGCCGCGTCATGATGACGGGCATGAGCCGGCTGCAATACGGCATCGACGATGCCCGCGAGGCAGCCTTCAACATGGTCGAAAGCATCAAGGCCGGCAAGGATCAACTTATCACCTACTTGGCGACCATTGGCACGCTGGGACCGATGCTCGGCTTGGTCGGCACGGTTTGGGGTATGATTCTTAGCTTCATGGAGTTGGGCAAGGGCGGTTCGCCGAATCCGGCCAAGTTGGCCGACGGCATTTCGCATGCTCTGGTGGTGACGCTGGTCGGCATCGCCCTGTCGGTGCCGGCCATTTTCTGTCACGCATTCTTTCGCAACCGCCTCATCCGCATCTCGATGGATGTCGGCAACATCGCCGACGATTTGCTGACGCAGATGTATCACAACTCGAAGCGGTCGGCGGCGCCGGAAGCCGCCGTGCCCCCTGTCGATCCTCGCGGCGCTGCCACCGCCGCCGTCAAACCGAAATAACTTTCGTTTAGCCGCGAGCCGTAGGCGAGCGCGACAACGCTCCCCTTCGGGTCGCGGCTAAACAGGACAATCCGCGAGGTGGGCCATGAGTCACGGAGCCGGCGGCGAAGGCGCCGCAGCCGAACCGAACTTGACGCCGTTGCTCGATGTCGTCTTGCAGCTGCTCATGTTCTTTATGATGTGCGTCAACTTCGTCAGCGAACAAGTCAACGAAGACATCAAGCTGCCCAAATCGCAGGCGGTCAAGCCGATGGACAAGACCGATCCCGATGTCTTGTTCGTCAACGTCAAGCCGTTCGCCTTGGTGGATTTTCAGGATCGTCTGCCGTCCGACGTGCTGGCGCGCGTGCAGCGACAAATTCCAAGAAGGCGACGAGTGCATCCTCGTGCCCGGCAAGGAGCCGATGCGCCGCAACGATCTGCGCGTGTGGCTCAAGCAGCAATACGACGACGCCAAGATGGCCGCCGAGCAGCGCGGCGCCAAGGATGTCAACACCGCCATCGTCATCCGCGGCCACAAGGAGGCCGATTACGGCCAAGTTTTCGAGATCCTGCAAATGTGCAAGAACGTCGGCTTCCGCCGCCTCATGCTCCGCGCCCTGACCAAGAACACTCCCGGAGGCGCCACGTGACCACTCGCCGTAAATCCGAGTCTGGGCCGGAACCGAACCTGCCCGTCACGCCCATGCTCGACATGGCTTTTCAATTGCTCGCCTTCTTCGTCATGACCTATCATCCATCGGACCTCGAAGGTCAGATGGAATTGAGTCTGCCGTCGGAGAGCATCACCAAGGCCGATGCGCCGGATGAAGTGAAAGCGGATGCGGCTGCGGATAAAGAGAAGTTGGAACTGCCGGCGAACCTGACGGTGATCGTCCGCACGCAGCGCGATAACGTCAACAATGGTCTCGTAAGCGACGTATCCTTGCAAGACGACGCCGGCCCGCATCAATTGGGCGGCAACCTGGACAAGCTCCGCGAAGAACTGAAGACGCGGCGCGCCACCGTGGAGAACAAGGAGAACATCAAGATCCAGGCCGATGGCAAGCTGAAATGGGAAGAAGTCATTAACGTGATGGATGTGTGCAAACAAGCGGGCTTCGCCAACATCAGCTTCGTACCGCCGCCGCCCGGTTCGTAGGCGGGCCGCAAGCGGACATCGGGAACTATCCTTTCGTCGCCTGCGTCCAAAGAGGTGTAACCAGGAAAGCGGCCCTGCGCATGCGCTGGCAGTCCTCATCGCGGTCGTCCCTCTTCCGGGTCCGTCTGGCGATTCCGGCCGTCCTCGTTGCGCTCTTGCTCGCCGCCGCGCCGCCGATTCCGCCGGACGAACCGCAGCCTATCGAGATCAAAGCGGAACATCTGGCGGCGTTGTGTATCTCCTCGCCTTGTACGCCGCGGATCGGTCCCTGGTCGGCCCTCAGCGCCGTCTATGCCGGCGCCAGTCTCGATGTGCCGGTGTGGAACCTGCGCGGCGTTTTCTCGACGAAAGCGGGACGCACCAACGTCGGCGCCAGTATGTTGTTTCTGTCGGGATTCAGCCCCCACACCACAACGCCGTTGACGGAATTGACTGTGCTGCAAGCCGGCGAACACCGCGATTGTTGGAACCTGATCGACACCGACAAACTGCGGCCGTTTCCCAAGTATTTTCTCGAACCCGGCTTCATCCGCGATCGTCATGGCATCTACAACGGCGATCTGGAGTACGAGGCGTACTGGCAGGTTCTCGTCCAGGCTCACTACACGTCGGCGAAGGCGTTCGCCAGGGCGGCGCGGCGCGATTTGACGTATGCTCATTTGTTCAATGAGCCGGAGCAGCATCGCGGCGAAGTCGTACACATAGCGGGACGGCTCATTAGTCTGAAACGCTTTGACGCACCTCATGAAGCCCGCGCTGCCGGCGTCGCCAATCTGTACGAAGGTTGGATTATGACCGACGCCTATGGCGAAAATCCGGTTTGTATCGCCTTCACCGATTTGCCGTCCGGCCTGACAGTGGACAACGAACGGAAGTACAATGACAAGGTTGGCTTCGACGGTTATTTTTACAAGCGTTATCGTTACAAGGCAATCGACAGCAAGAAGGTCAACGAATTTCGCGATGCTCCGCTGCTGATCGGTCACACGCTAACGGGCCAATTCGAGAGCGGCGGTGCGAGCGGCGACGACGAAAGCTGGGGACACGGACTCATCTGGGTCTTTCTGTGCGTGGTCGGCGGCGCGCTGCTGGGCGTGTTGGCTCTGACTTGCTGGTTCCGCTACCACGATCGACGCATTCGGCAGCGCTCTGCATGCTAGCCGGAATAGGGAATTCGTGCCGCCGTCCGAGGAATAGGTTTAGCCGCGAGCCGTAGGCGAACCGGCAGCGTTAGCTGCCGGGTACATACCCAACCCGGCAGCTGACGCTGCCGGTTCGCCGGCAAAAGAATCAACTTGAGGAGCTTTACTCATGTCAACCAATCCCGCGGACAATGGCCGACGCCGCGTCGTCATCGCGCCGGTGCTTCCCAATAACACCGGGCGTGGTCTGGATGCGAATCCTTCCCATCTGGATCGCCAGCGCCGTTGTCAATCTGGCCGTCGTCGGCTTGGCCGCCGGGCTGTTTTCCTTCCTCGGCAGGGTGCAGGCCGGCGCGCCGGAAGAACTCGATCAGCAGGTGCAAACGACGCAGGTGGAAGAGCAGCCGAAAGACGACTTTGACCTCACGCAAACGGACATCGGCACGGAAAGCGAGACGCCGTACAACCTCAATTTGGACCGTACCGGCGAGGACGTGGTGGTGCCCGGCGTGGTCGATCCGACGCAGTCGGTGGGCATCCCCGATGCGCCGGCCGATGCGCCGCGGAGCAATGTGCCGCTGCCGCCGGGCAGCGGCGGCGGTCTGGGCGGCGCTTTGCCGAACTTGGACAATGCCGCGGCCGTCGGCGGTTTGAGCAGTTCCATTGGCGGTATGGGCGGCACTTCGCTGATGGGCCAATTTCACGGCCGCAGCGGCGGGACCAAGCAGAAGATGCTCAACGAGCAGGGCGGCAACAAAATCTCCGAAGCGGCCGTGGCCAGAGGGCTGGAATGGCTGGCGCTGCACCAAGCGCAGGACGGCCATTGGTCGCTGCACGAGTTCCACAAGGATGCCCGCGACAAACCGCGTCCGGCCGGCAAGATCATCCGCTGCAACTGCCAGGCCGGCACCCAAAACCGCAACGACGTTGCCGCCACCGCTTTCGGCCTGCTGCCGTTCCTCGGCGCCGGCATCACCCACAAGCCCGGCAAGTCCACCAACAAAGACTACACCAAAACCGTCGAGGGCGGCATCAACTGGCTCATCGGCAAACAGAATTCCAAGGGTTCGTACAGCGGCGACATGTACGCGCACGGCATCGCCACCATCGCCATGTGCGAGGCGTATGGCTTGACGTCCGATCCGCGTCTCAAAATGTCGGCGCAGCGCGCTCTGAACTTCATCGCCTCCGCTCAGGACGACGCCGGCGGCGGTTGGCGCTACGCTCCCAAGACGGCCGGCGATACGTCGGTGACGGGCTGGCAGTTGATGGCTCTCAAGAGCGGTCAGATGTCCGGCCTGAGCGTGCCCAAGAATACTCTCAAGCTGGCCGAGCGCTTCCTCGATTCCGTGGAGTCTTCCGGCAAGGGAGCGGCCGACAAGGGCGGCAATTTCGCTTATCTGCCGGGTCAGGCGGCCACGCCGACGATGACGGCGGTTGGTTTGCTGTGTCGCCAATACAGCGGCGTCGGGCCGAAGAACCCCGCCTTACAGAATGGCGTGAAAGTTCTCAAGAAGCATTCGCCGGCCAACGACGACAACATCTATTATCTGTATTACGCCACGCAGGTCATGCACCACATGCAGGGCGAAAGTTGGCAGTTCTGGAACTTCGGCCCTAACGGCAATGGCAAGGGCGGCATCCGCGATAGTCTCATCTCCAAGCAGGACAAGGGTACGACACCGCAGCATCCGCATCAGATCGGCAGCTGGAGCGGCTCGCAGGGCGGGCGCATTATGGCCACGTCGCTGTCGCTGCTGTGCCTGGAAGTGTACTATCGTCATCTGCCGCTGTATCGCCGCGACATCTCCACCGGCAAGGAAATGAAATAGTTCATTTCCGTTTAGCCGCGAGCCGTAGGCGAGCGTGGTCGCGCTCGCCTACGGCTCGCGGCTAAACGGAAACTTATCGGTTCCTTCCATTCGGATTAATCACTTCTTTCCGCACAGCCGATAACAAAGGAAAAGAGAGCCGTCTCAAGTGGTCGGCTCGTGAGGGTCTGCGCGGAAAGGAGAGCTTGGCCATGGTCCGGTCAGTCGAGATAGCGGCCGTGTTCGTGGGGCTGGCCTGGACCGGCCTCGCCGGGGCACAGTCGGCGATGCCGCCAACGGCGGCCGCCGAGCGTTTCATCACCGTGCGCGAGGAGGGCAAACCACCTCAGCGCTGCAAACTACTCAAAAGTTGGCGCGAACCCAACGGCGTACCCGCCTTTCAGGTGCAGGCCGTCGATAGTGGCGAGTTGATGACGATTGTCGGTTCGGGTCCGCCGGCGCAGGCAGGCAATCCGCGGGCGATGTCCACGCGCATCTTCCATTGGGGCAGCGGCAACAAGCCGCCGGCCGGCTCACCGACGCCGCCGGCCAGCGCCAGCGCGATGGTTCCCCAGAGGATAACGCCGCCCGTCTCGATGCCTCGGCCTACCCCGCCGGCCTTAACCGCCCAGACCCCGAACCCCTCGCGGCCCTCTGTAGTTTCCACACCGCCGCCCGCTCCACGAATCGTCACGCCGCCTATCGTCTCGACCGTTCAACCGGCGCCGCCGGTGGTCGTTCCGCAACGACCCATCGTCCAGGGCAATCCGGTGTCATTAACGCCGATGGGGACGCAGATCATCCAGCCACGATCTGACCGGCAAGACGCTGCTCCCACCGTAGCCTCGTCGCAGCCGCGCCTGGTGCCGTCGGCCGAGGGAACGGTCGCCGGCCCGACGCCCTGCGGCGGCGGCTGTCCGTCGTCTTGCAATGCCTGCGGCAAAACGTGCGATCCCTGCTGCCAGCAGTCGTGCGTCTGCTGCACACCGTCGCCCATGAAGCAGTCGTTTTTCAGTCGGCTGTTCCATCGGCAATGCGCCTGCCCGGCGGCTGTCTGCCAACCGGGACCGATGGCGGCGCCGGCGCCGAATCCGGCCGCCGCCGCCGCGGTCGCCGCCAAGGTGGCGATCGCGCCCGCCCAGCCGCGCGATTGGCGCGAATCGTGGGGCAAAGTCGAGCCGTGGAACGGCGCGGCGCAAGCCAATAGCAGCCCAAGCGTCGATACGCCGACGGCGCATATGGCTCCGCCTCCCGTGCCGCTGATTGCGACCCAGCAGCCCGACCCGCTCAAGGAGCCGGACTTCTATCGCGGCATGGCGATGAGCTGCGCAACCGGCCAACGGCAAGATCCCAACGGAGAGCGAGTTAGCCGGCGCTCCCCGGCCCAAGAGCCGTCTGTTTGGGGCGAAGCGGCCCGCTCCTCCCACCGAGAACCTGATGGGGGCGAACGCGCCGTCGGTGCCGCCGCCCACGCAGTCGGGCGGCCGAGTAATTCAGTTGCCGGCCAACGAAGCCAACGCTTTCTGGACGCCGCCGAAGCCGCCGACCGGGCCGCCCCAAGAGAGACCGAAATTCAACGCTTTCGACCGCGACAGCAACAGTCCGCCGCCGCAGGGCGTTCCTCCGGCGATGGCGGGAGTACCGCGCGTGCCCATGCCGCCGC
The DNA here is from genome assembly GCA_963835245.1 of uncultured Planctomycetota bacterium. GTDB lineage: Bacteria > Planctomycetota > Planctomycetia > Gemmatales > Gemmataceae > JAJPHU01. Next base: position 151,371 of record CAWIEZ010000003.1, on the reverse strand, counting down.
GCGGCCCCATGCCGATGGTGGCGCCGCCGATTCCGCCGATGCCGCCGATGGTTAATTCGGGTGTGCCGGACGCCTTGGGCAACGCTTTCACGTTGGCCGGCACGCGCCGACCGATCCCCGCCGACTTCGGCGGCACGCCGCAAGAACCCAACGGTTTCGGCGATGCCGTTCCGCAGATGCAAGGACAAGGTTCGCCGCCGCGCGGCTACATGGGGGTGCCGGCGATGGGACCGCGAATGTCGATGGGGGTCAATCCGATGATGAGCGCACCGCCCATGCCGGGGGTTCCCGGCCCGGCCTTCGCCGCCGCTGGAGCGGCCGGCGTACCGCAGATGTTGGCCACCCTCAAGGATTCGCTATATCCGTCGCAGCGCGAAGAGGCCGCCGAGCAACTGAGCGAACTGAACTGGCGCATGCAGCCGCAGATCGTCGAGAGCCTGATGAAGTCGGCGCGCGAAGATCCGGCCGCCACGGTGCGCGCCGCCTGCGTCCACGCCCTGGCGCACATGAAGGTCAGCACAACCGAGGCGACGGCGCTGGTGCGGAATCTCCAATCCGACCGCGATCCGCGCGTTCGTCACGAGGCGGAGGAAGCCCTGAATACGCTCGGCGATACCGGCATCCAGCCGGCGTCGCACCGATGAATAGTTTTACAAGCCCGGATCGCGCGAGCGACGGGTCAACCCATCGCTGGCGCTCCGGGCTTGTAAACTTATTCGCTGCTCTCGACGCGGATCGTCATTTTCCCCAAGACGCGGCTGACGGGCAGCAGCGGCGTCAACGACGGCGTATCGTGCCAAGAGTGATCGCTAATCTTGAGGTGCGCGGCGCTGACGCCTCCCAGACCGAGCGTCGCATCCAATCCCAGCCATTGCCCCTCGATCCATACTTCCGTCCACATATGAAAACCCATCGATGGCCGGCGGCCCTTCTCGACGTACAACAGTCCCAAGGCGGTGCGGGCCGGAATGCCCTCCGCGCGGCAGAGAGCCGCCGTCAACAGAGCGTATTGCCGGCAATCGCCGCGTAACTGACGAGCCACGTCGCTCGCCGGTCCTAGGGAGGTCGTATTGTCCACGCGCATGTTTTGCTTGACCCAGCGCTCGATCCGCCGCGCTTTCGCCCAGGCCTCTTTCTCGTCGCCGGCCGCTCGCCGCGCCAACTCCTTGACGCGCCCATCGGCACAGTTGATGAAATAGCACGATTCCAAACATTCCGCCGGCGCGGTCGCGGCATCCGAGCGGCGCTCTGGACTCCGCGGCGGATGAACGTGCAACTCGAAGGTATCGCCGTGGACCTCGCGGATCTCCTGATGCTCGTCGCGGGCCAGGGCGGTTGCGGGATCGCGGTCGCCGCGCAGCGTCACACGATAGACGGCCGAGCGCGTGGCATACGGCCGTGCTATCGAACGATTGAGCGGAAGGAGCGTTTTCAGGCCGATGTCCATTAAGCGGCTCGGCGTTGCGGGGGCCGTCGCCTTTTGCCGCGTCGTCCGCGTCAACACAACCGTGCCCAGACCCTCCAACTCGAATTGCCGCCGCACCACAACGAAGCGCTCGTCCAGCCACCACACCTCCGGCGGCGGCTGCACCTTGATTCCCGGCGCTTTGAGCGGTTCCGCCGTCAATTCGATACGCAGCAGCTTCGCTCCCGCCGCCTCTTCGCGCTCCTTGACGGCGACGCGGAAACGGACGACGGCGTTGTAGGTCGGATCGTAGCGCGAGAGCGTCCAGGAATCGTCCGGCTTCGGTTTGCGCTCTTGGAACAGGCGATCCAAGCGATACAGTCCGACCACGTCCTCGTTCCAGGGGAGGCGGCGATCGATCCGTCCGTTGTCGATGCGGACGTGCATGCGTCCGTCTTCGAGCCGGCCCGCCAACACCAGCTGACGCCCTCCCTCTTGCCCTTGCCGCATGAAGACGCCGACAACTTTTCCGTCGCTCGTCTCTTCGGTGCCATGCACTCGCCATAGGCGGAGCAGGGCATTATGACGCTTGAACGTGAAATCCAACTCGGCGGCGGCGTGGAAGCGTTTACCGCTCTCGGAGTCGATGCGGCGAACGGTCGTGTGCCGGAAGCCGACTTTCGCCCCGTCGATGTGAGCAATCTCCCAATTCTCTTCCACCAGTTCTCCGGCGGAATCCGCAGCCGCCGGCGCGGCCGACGCCATCGCCAAGCCGATCCCCACAAGCAACGCTGTCTTCGTGGCTCTCCGCATGCGCTCTCCGTGTGTAGGTCAGGCTTTCCAGCCTGACTCTTGGCCCAACGTCAGGCTGGAAAGCCTGACGTTGGGCCAAGAGTCTCCGTGTGTAGGTCAGGCTTTCCAGCCTGACTCTTGGCCCAACGTCAGGCTGGAAAGCCTGACGTTGGGCCAAGAGTCTCCGTGTGTAGGTCAGGCTTTCCAGCCTGACTCTTGGCCCAACGTCAGGCTGGAAAGCCTGACCTACCCTTCACATCATACCCGCCTCGGCCCAATAACGAGGATGCGAAAAATCATTCTCAAGGCCCTGAAGAGACGACGGGGTAGGTCTGCGCCGAAGACGCCGAGGGAATCGCTAGGGCGATTGGCTCGCGGTGAAATCGCGTTCTATAGTTCAATAGACGAACGCTATCTCCCGGCGACACGGATCAGCGACGCCTCCCGCCCTCTCCTTCGCAGCAAGGTGTAGACGTGAGTTCCGACCAATTGACCGCCCATTTACGGGTGGATCGGTATGGAGATTTTCTGTTGACCGATGCCATCCGTCCGGCGTTGCACGTTCCGGTGGTGCCGCGTCAGGGTTTCCGTGTCGATGTTTACCGCGATAGCCGGGCGCGTCTGCGTGTGCCGGTGTTGGCCGCCGCCATTTCACGCGAGCAACTCTTCGACGCCTTCCTGGCGCTGCTGCCGCCGCTGGGCGACGCCGTCAACGTCATCTTGGAGACGAGCCATCACAGCGACGGCGCCCGCCACAAGGATCTTTGCCGCGAACACATTGATCTGCCGGTGTTGATGAGCCACTTTTGCGACTTCGAGGATCTGTTGCTCAACGATGGCTGCGCCGGCGTGGCGGTTCTGCGCGCGGCGAACCGATGGAAGTGCAGTTCGACGAACACAAGCTGCTGGTCGTCTACGCGCGGGACCTCGTTCCCTTCGAGTCCATCTTGCAAGACTTCGGCATCCCGCGCAACGACGCGCTGCGGCTCATCACCGAAGGCGAGCATCTGCACAGCACCGATCCGCATTATTTCCAGCAGTTTGAGCAACTTTGCTGCCGCCTGGGCATCGGCGAACCCGCCGAACACGTCAACTGGTGACGAGTTTAGCCGCGACCGGGCGAACCGGCAGCGTTAGCTGCCGGGTACCTCCCACCCGGCAGCTAACGCTGCCGGTTCGCCCGGTCGCGGCTAAACATTTGCAACCTTGCATCCATCTCGCCGGCAGCGATAATGACAAGTGGTTTTTCGATCCGCCTCGCCTGGAGATGCACGCATGCCACGCACCGCATTGCCGATCGTTCTCGCCGCCGTCGTTTGTTTGGCCGCCGAGCCGGTCGTTTCGGGATTGCGACCGGGTCAACGACCGGGACCGTATTCCTCTCTGGTCTCCGTCGGCGCGGAACGCGGACAATCCCATTGTTTCATCTGCGCGACGGCCGATCGGCCGGCCGTCATCGTCTTCGCGCGGCGCCTTAGCAATCCGCTCGGCAAGCTGGTGCGCGGACTGGACAAAGCGCTGGCCGATCACAAGGACGCCGAATTACGCGCCTGGGTGACTTTCCTCAGCGACGATCAAACCGCGCTCGATCCGAAGGTGGTGGAGTGGAGCAAGAAACATTCGCTGCGACGTGTGCCGCTGTCGGTCTTCGAGGACGTGGTGGGACCGCCGAGTTATCTGCTCGGCCGCGATGCCGACGTGACGGTGCTGCTGTCGGTCAAGCAAAAGGTGGTCCGCAATTTCGCGTTCCGCGCCGGCGAATTGAACGATGAACGCATCGCTGACATCCTCAAAGCCATACCGCAAATCACCACGGAACACACGGAAAACACGGAAAAAAGACAAAAGAAGAAGTAGATTAGAATGGTAGAAACACTATACCTATCCCTTTGCTTTCTTTTTTGTCTTTTTTCCGTGTTTTCCGTGTGTTCCGTGGTGGTTGTCTTTTCGTTAGCGGACGCGGGCTTGGAAGCGGACGACGCCGCTGCTGCCCGGCATCAGTCGCCCCGTGATCTCCCAACGCAACACGAGCGAGCCGGCTTCATTCGCTTGCGTCGTGAAAACCGCCGGTCGATCCGATTGCGCGCTGCCGGGAACGTACTCCAGGCGCGTCGTCAAGCTATCGGTGACGGCCACGTCGGCGATCGGTTGACCGCCGTGATTGCTGTATTTGAGCAGGAACGTCACCACGTCGCCGATCTGCGCCGATTGTCGATCGGCGCACTTGATTAGTACCAGTGGTTTGTCCGGCGGACACGGCACTTCGTTGCAACACACCGTCAGATCGCGCGTCTCCGCCTCCGCCTGCACAATCCGCGGCTCCCGCCTCGATGCGGCCCACCACACTTGTGACGGTGACGGAGGCCGCCCCCTGCACGTTCTCGCGGCTGCTCAGTTGACGTGCCAGTTCCAGCTGCTTCACCAAGCGCGTGCGTTCGATTTCGCTGAGAGTCAGCGCCGCCTTCGTCCCCAACAGCGCGATCGGTCCCAGCGGAACCTCGACGGCATCGAGCAATTCAAAGCGCGTCATAGCGGCGGCGGCGGCGGCGCCCTCGTTGATGCTCGGCCGTTCGCGGCCATGCGCTCCCCGAAGTTGCTCGGCTTGGCGTGTCTGCAAAGGAGGCGTCAACCCCTCGAAGAATCTCTGAAATTGCACTTTGCGCGTATCGCTGACGGCGGTGACGCCGTTGTAGCAGACGAGCGGCGTCTCGCAGCGCAGCACGGCGAAGCGCGGCACACACAAGCAGACGGTGTTGGAGTGCGTGACGTGCCGCCGGCCGTGGCTATCGGTGTACTCGGCGACGGTGTCTTCCGGCTCCACGCCGGCCAGTTGGCCGTTGGCATCGAAACCCGCGCGATTGCCGTGATCGCCGCCGTCGCGCAGACATTCCTCCTCCAGCGGCTTCGGACCCAAAAGAGGATCGAAAAACGGCCGGCAATCCCATAACAGACACGGCGGCTGAGCCGCCGGCATCAGCACCTTTTCATCGGGAAACAGGATGGTTCCCGGCACGGTCGAACGGCACAACTCTTCGTCGGAAACGAGCAAACGGCCGCCTATACGGACGAGGAGCATGGGCCGGCCTCGGTCAAACGCCTCGGTCAGCAGATTGGCGCCGGGCGGTAGGTTCAACTCCATCGGCATCGTCGGCGGCGTCGTGGTCGGCACAGCGCGGTCGGCATTTTCGAGATAGATCACTTTGCAGATCATGTTGCCGGCCAACACGCTGTCGATGTCGGCCTCGGTCAGCACCAGAGGAGCGGGATAGCTTGAGCGCGTTGAGTTTCGGCGACAGTTTGAGGCTGCCGCGCACTTCCAGCGTCGGATAAATGCTGACGCCCGGATGCCCCGGCAGATTGCTCAATTGCAAGCGATAGAAATAGCCCGGCCGCACACCGACGACGACCGGCGCATCGAACGCTCGGCCGCGTGGATGGCCCTGATAAAAGGTGGCCCGCAAGCCCGGCCCGCCGAGAAACTGGACAAAAAGGAGCGGCGAAGGGCCACGAGCCGGTAAGGAAGGGACCATTTGCGCGGCAACCGTTCCCGCCAACAGAGGCGGAAGCATAATTGTCAGGCATAAGAGACGAAGTTTCATGGCTGGCAAGTTCCGTGTTTAGCCGCGAGCCGTAGGCGAGCGCGGATGCCAACGCGCTCGCCTACGGCTCGCGGCTAAACGAAGTTAGGTTCGGACGGCTCCTCAGCGTGGGACGGAGGACGTTGTGCCGGTGATCGGCGGCGGTCCCCAGTTAGTCGTCTGCGGAGCGAGTTCGGCCAGCGTTGGTTTCCGCGACGGCGGCGAAGACAACGTCGGCAAATACTGCACCGACTGCACGCTGCCGGGCGATGGGAGGCTGCCCAACGGCGTGCCCATCTGGCCGGGCATCGGCGTGCCGGTCGGATAAGTTGGCGATCCGCCCGCGCCCGGCGGAGGCAGCATGCCTGCGGGGGGCAGCGTGCCGGGATTCTGCCGCATGTCCATCATGCCGGGCGGCGGTTGGCCGTTGGACATCCCATAGGGGGCCATCGGCGGAGGCGGCGGCATGTTCGGCGCCATCTGATTGGGCATGCCCGGCATACCCGGCAGTCCCGCCATCGGCACGCCTGGATAGGGCGGCAGACCCGGAGGCGCCGGCATCCCCGGCACCGCGCCGGGGGCAACCGGAGCGAACGGATTGGGCGCATCCATTGCCGGCGTGTTCGGCGCTTCCAGATCGATGTTGCCCATGCGCACCACCAGCAGAATGCTGCCGCGCCGCTTGGCCTCGATGATCGGATCGACGCCCGGCTCCAGACGCGACGACACCACCTCATCCGGCCCGGTCGTCGGCCAAATCCTGAAATTGCGGATCGGGTAAGTAGATTACCTTGACCACGAAATTGCCCGCCGCCACCTGCATGAAATCCTCTTCGGTGAAGGAGATCGGCACGGCGCTATGGGCCAGGAACGTACACGTCTGTTGTTTGGCCGGCACCACTTCCAGCGTCGGATACAACTCCAGGGCCGGATGATTGGGAATGTCGCTCAGTTTGAGGCGATAGATCGACGCTTGCAGGAAGTTGTAGCGGGCCGGCGCTTCGAGGTACTGCGGCCCAAATCCGCCCTTGCCGTCGGCGCTCGGTCCATACCAGGCAATCTTCATGCCGGGAGGCCCGACGAAGCGGACTTCGGTACGTTGAACGGGGAACGGCGCCGGATGTCCGCCGGTCAGAGCGCCGACGGCGGCGACGGCGCCCGGCGGACGCAGACCCGGCGGCAGTCCGCCCGGCGACATACCGCCCATGCCCGGCGGCATCGCACCGGGCGGCATGGCGGCTACGCCCGGCGGCGAAATCAGATTGCCCGGCATGCCCATGCCGGGAGCGGCACAGACACCGCCGGCGCACTGTCCGCCGGTCGGCAGGATAGGCATACGCGCTGTCCTTGAAATAACCGCTCTGCTGGATCAGATCCAGCGGCATGCTCTGCGCCAGCATGGCGCGGGCGGCGTCGGTGCCGTTGGGCGGCTTGACGTTGTACGGCATCGCCACCTCGACGGGTTCGCCCCAGGCGCCTTGTACGGTCGGCACCTGTGGCGAGTATTGCGGTCCCCAATGCACGCCGTCGGGAGTGGACTTATTCCAGTATCGGCTCATGTACGGCCCGCCCAGCGCGGACGCCGTCCCCAGCCCCAGTAGGGCCATAAGCCCCATAATCGACCTGATTCGTCTGCATACCTTCTCCCTCACTGCGAAGGTGGTTTGGGTGGCTAGTCGGTTTTTGGGTCGTTGCATACCAGCCTCTCGCACCTAACCATCCTGACTTTCCGGGTCTAGCGACGCACCCCGACCGGACGGGGAGCGCGGATTGCTCTTTTGTATTTCCGGTCCTGTGGCTATAAGTCGGCCGCACCGATAGATAGGATCTTTCGTCAAATACGAAAGGCTTTACCCATGTGGATTTACCGTTCCGTCCTGGCCGTCCTCGGCGGCAGCTGCCTGGTCATGCTGTCGGCGGCCCTGACGCGGACAGCGGCCTCGGTGACACCCGCCCCGACTGCCGCCCTTTCCCTGACGCCGGAACCATCGATCATTTCCGCCGCGCCCGCTCCCGTCGCCGACGCCGCCGCCGAACACTGCCTGGCGCTAGCCCTGGACGCCTTCAAGGCCGAGCGCGTCCAATGGCTGGAAATGACCATTTGGCAAAAAGTGCAGTTGCCCGGCTGCGCCTATGAGGCGGACGGCTCGTATCGCCTGGCGCCCGGCCAGCGCTTCCGCCTGGAGATGCACACGCATCCAGAGGGGGGCGAGGGCACCATGCTGTCGGTCAGCGATGGCCGCGATCTTTGGCAGGCCGAACGTCCCGGATCGGGAGCGTGGGAGAACGTCACGCGCGTCAACCTGTCCGAAGTGTTCTCGGTGATGAACGGCCCGGCCGGCCCGCAACTCCGCGGTGAATTTCTGCAAAGGCCGCACTTCCAGGGCATCCTGCCGCTGCTGCGCAATCTCAGCTGCCGCCTCGTCTGGGCGCGCGGCGAGGTAATCCGTCAGGCCGGCGTCAAACTCATCCATCTCGTAGGCGTTTGGCCGAAAGAGGAAGCACAGAAGCGCGCCTCCGCCGAGGACGCCTGGCCCACCGCGCTGCCGCGTCAATGTCATCTCTATCTCGATGAGCGAACCTATTGGCCGAAGCGCGTCGAGTGGTGGGGTCCGTTCACGGCCGGCGGCGTCGACCGCTTGTTGGTGCAGATGGAGTTCCGCGAATCCTGTATTCAATATTCCACTGGCGGATGACGTATGCGCTCGGCTGTTCGCCTTCCAGCCCGGCGCGGTCGAGATCGAGGACGAAACGGCGACGGTGACGGCCGAGGTCGCCAAGCGCGCCGGCGAACTGATGCCGCAAGGCGCGACGCATTAACCGTTTAGCCGCGAGCCGAAGGCGAGCGCGTCCGCGCTCCCTTGCGGGTCGCGGCCAAACAAATTGTTGTTCGACAACTGCTAGGCAACTCTCTCCGAACGGAATAATCTGCAAGTATGAGGAGGGCGACAACTCCGGCCTGCGGATTCAACGGCGGGGACGGCATGAAGCGCGTGCGCATCGGCAACGGCTGCGGTTTCTGGGGCGACAACCTCGACGCCCCGCGCCAACTCGCCGAGCACGGCCGGCTCGATTATCTCACGCTGGAGTACCTCGCCGAATTAACCATGTCGATCCTGGCGCTCCAGAAACAGCGCCATCCCGAAGCCGGTTACGCCGGCGATTTCCTCGACGTACTGCGGCAACTCGCACCCATCCTTCAGCGGCAAGCGGATTTGAAGATCATCACCAACGCCGGCGGCATGAATCCGCACGGCTGCGCCGCCGCCGCGCGGACCATTCTCGATGAAGCCGGCCTACATTCGCGTCGTATTGCCATCGTCTACGGCGACGATCTGCTGCCGCGCCTCGACGAATTGCTGGCCCAGGGGCATGCGTTCACCAATCTCGACACCGGCGAACCGCTGAGTGCCGTCCGCGATCGGCTCGTCAGCGTCAATGCCTATCTCGGCTGTCAACCGATTGTCAGTGCCTTGCAGCAAGGGGCCGATGTCATCATCACCGGCCGCGTCGCCGATGCCGCGCTGACGCTTGGTCCGGCGGTGTACGAGTTCGGCTGGAAGTGGGACGATTGGGACCGTTTGGCGGCCGGCACCGTGGCGGGCCATCTCCTCGAATGCGGCGCACAGGCCACCGGCGGATTGTGGTGTAACTGGCAAGAGACTGATCTCGCTTTGGTCGGCTATCCCATCGCCGACCTGGAGGACAGCGGCGAATTCATCCTCACCAAGCCGCCCGGCAGCGGCGGCGCCGTCAACTGCGAGACTGTTGCCGAGCAACTGCTCTACGAGGTCGGCGATCCCGCCGCCTATCTGACGCCCGACGTGGTCGCCGATTTCACCAGCGTACAGCTAACGGAAACTGGCCTCGAACAAGTGCATCTCAGCGGCGCGCGCGGCAAGCCAGCCACCGATACTTACAAAGTGTCGATCGCTTACCGCGATGGTTGGACGGCCAGCGGCACCCTCGTTCTCGCTGGTCCCGATGCGGCGACGAAGGCGCGGCGCTGCGGCGAAATCCTTTTCGAGCGTTTGCGCCGCGCCGGCGTCGCGCCGCAACATCGCAACATCGAATGCCTGGGCGCCGGCGATTGCGTACCGGGAGTTCTGCCTCTGGTGGATGCGCCGGAGGTAGTGCTGCGCGTCGCGGTGCGCGATGCCAACCGAGCCGTCGTCGAGCGCTTCAGCAAAGAGTTCGCACCGTTGGTCACGTCGGGACCACCGGGCGTGACCGGCTACACGACCGGCCGGCCGGCGGTGCGCGAAGTGTTTGCCTACTGGCCGGCGCTGATCGATAAGAACGCCGTCGTTCCGCAAGTGGAAATGATCGGAGCAACTGAACCACCGGCAACTTAATGATTCGCTTGTCGTGTCGCCGCGCGGACGGCTACAATCGTTAAATGTTCGCTCAGCTCATTCACTTCCTTGATCCATTAGGAGGAGACATCGTGAGCAGCGAAACCTGGTCTCCACTACCGAACTTACCGCCCGGCTACGTTGGCTGGCGGGTTAGCAAAGACATCATTTTGACGCCGGACGAACTCCCCAACGTCGAGGAATTAGTTATTGAGGACGGCAAGCCCGTAGACAGTATCTTTGTTGAGAAGCAGTCTCGTCTGCTCATCGAGCCGTTGTATGGTTCGTGGAAGTCGCCGAGTGGTTCGTTTCTGGCACACGCCCACGTCGGCTTGTTTTACGCTTATCGCCAGCCGCCGCTGGTGCCGGACGTGATGCTCAGTCTCGGTGTGCCCTCTCAGCGCGGTTTATCTCTCAAGGAAAATCTATCTTACTTCATGTGGGTAATTGGTAAGCCGCCGGACGTGGTGATTGAGATTGTCTCCGATTTTCGCGGAGACGAAGAGACGGCCAAGATGACCGCCTACGCGCGCATCGGAGTTGCTTATTACATAATTTTCGATCCGTGGAATTACTTGCATGGCGGTTCGCTGCGGGCATTCGGTCTGTCTCAAGGAAAGTATAAATCGATAGAGCCATCGTGGCTTGAGAACGCCGGCCTTGGATTGACGATCTGGGAAGGCAAATTCGAGTTCCACCATACGCGGTGGCTGCGCTGGTGCGACCGCGACGGCGTTGTCTTCCCCACCGGCCGCGAACGCATCAAACCGAGCGAGTGAAACCGTCATGGAAGCACATCGACTTTCCGACATCGCCCACGGCCGCAGCGGCGACAAGGGCAATCACGCCAACATCGCCATTATCGCCTACACGCCAGCGGGCTATGCTTGGCTACGACAATACCTCAGCGCCGACGTGGTTCATCAGTATTTCCGCAGCCTGAATCCGTCCCGCGTCGTTCGCTACGAAGCGGCGAACCTCCGCGCTCTGAACTTCGTGCTGTACGATGTCTTGGCCGGCGGCGCCAGCCGATCGCTGCGCATCGACACGCAGGGCAAGACGCTGGCCGTGACGCTGCTGCGCATGCCGCTGCCGCCCATCGAGAACCTTTCCACCATGCTGCGCCCCAAGGCGAGGACCACCCATGAGCAATGAACTGGTCCGCTATGAAGCGCGCCCGCCTGCCGTGCTGCTGACCATGAATCGTCCCGATCGACGCAACGCTCTCAGCCGCGGATTGATCGCCGCGCTGACCGAGTCGTTCGGCGCGCCGCGAGGATGCGGCGGCGCGCTGCGTCATTCTCACCGGCGCCGGCAATGCTTTCTGCGCCGGCATGGATCTCGTGGAATTGCAGGAATCGGCGACGGTAGGTAAGGGCGAGCAAAACATCGTCTGGGAGGATGCTCTGCGCTGGCGAACTTATACGATCTGATTTATCGCTCGCCGAAGCCGACTATCGCGGCGGTGAACGGCGCGGCGGTGGCCGGCGGCGCGGGGCTGGTGTCCGTATGCGATCTGGCCGTGGCCGTGCCGGAAGCGCGTTTCGGCTATCCCGAAGTGCGGCGCGGTCTGGTGGCGGCGATGGTTATGCCGCATCTGCTCCGCCACGTCGGCGAACGCATGGCTCGGTATTTGCTTCTTAGCGGAGAGCTAATAGAGGCGGAAGAAGCCTATCGCGCCGGTTTGGTCAATGCCGTGGCGACGGCGGAGCAATTGCTCCCGCGCGCTCGCTTGGGCGCATGCGCTGGCCGAAGGAGGACCGAACGCGCTGGCGCGCACCAAGGAACTGTTGCAACTGTTCTCACATCAGGCCGTGGGGTTGGAAGAAGCGGCCAAGGCCAGTGCCGCGCCGCGTTTGACGGAAGAGTGCAAGCAAGGATTGGAGGCGTTTTTCCACAAGCGGCCGGCGCCGTGGACGCCGGGTTATTGATCGCCGCGCCGCCTTTGTGGTTTCTCGACCCGTGCGAACAGCTGGTTGAGCGGCAAGCGGAAATGAGGCAAGACATTGCCGCCGTCGAGAGTATCACCTTCCTTCAGGCGGCTGAACCGATCCGGCGCCGTGTGAACGTCCACCGAGCGCGTATCCGGATCCACTAGCCAAACGAGTTGCGACCCCGCGAGGAAATACTCTTTCAACTTGCGTTCCATCTCACCGCGCGTATTGCTTTCGCTCAAGACTTCCACGGCCAGTTCGGGAATGAGAGAGGCGATCGGTTCATTCGGAAACTTCCGGGCGGGCAACTGATTCCAAGAGATGAAGGCTACGTCCGGCATACGGACCAGACCGGGCATCAAACGCAGCGTGCCATCCGGCGCGGTCACGATGCCGAGATCGTGATCCTCCACGAAATTGCCTAAAAGACGGATAATCACACCCGCGAGGCAGGCTTCCAGAACGCCCATCGGCTTCTCCACCAAGGTTCCATCAACAAGTTCGCACAGCCGGTTTTCATGGTCCAGGATGTTGAGGACATCGCGTTCCGTAGCCATGCCCGGCGTGGGGTTCATGCGGACGCGGCGCGGAGGGATGTCGCCCAGTTGCTTCAGTACATCGGCCACGGTGGCGTCCTTGGGAAATGTTGAACGTGTACGAGGCATCCGCGACTCCTTATTTGATGGAAGCGGTGTATTATCGCCCGCAAGTTGATGAGGGACAAGACGAACTGAGATCGCAGGCTGCCAGGGCCGGCGCACTTTGCTATAAACTCCGTAGACATTCCACAAGATTGTTCCCGCCAACACCGAGTTCCCCATGCGTCATTCCCTGATGTTGTTTGTGTTGCTGTCGCTCGCCGGTTTGTCCGTCGCCGGTGAGAATTGGCCGCAGTTCCGCGGACCGCACGGCGACAATCGCGCCGATGACGCCAAGCTGCCGCTAACCTGGAGCGAGAAAAAAAACATCGTCTGGAAGACCGCCATCCACGATAAAGGTTGGTCGTCGCCGGTCGTCTGGGGCGATCAGGTGTGGCTGACGACGGCGAAGGAAGACGGTACGCAGCTGTTCGCCGTCTGCATCGATCGTAAGAGCGGCGAAGTGCGGCGCGACGTGAAGGTCTTCGACGTGGAAAAGCCGAGCGAACTGTGGCGGAAATTCAACAGTTTCGCCTCGCCGACGCCGGCCATCGAAGAGGGCCGTGTCTACGTCCACTTCGGCACCTACGGCACGGCCTGCCTGAACTCCGAGAGCGGCGAAACGCTGTGGCAGCGGCGCGATCTGCACTGCGATCACTGGCGCGGCGCCGCTTCGTCGCCGATTCTCTATGGCGATTTGCTGTTCCTCACTTTCGACGGCCACGACCGGCAGTACGTCATCGCCCTGAACAAGAACACCGGCCAAACCGTGTGGCAGAAGGACCGGGACATCGATTACAAGACGAGCGACGGCGATCTCAAGAAGGCTTTTGGCACTCCGGCGATCCGCATAGTAGACGATAAACCACAGCTTATCAGTTCGGCGGCGGTGGCGACGATTGCCTACGATCCGAAGACGGGCGAAGAGTTATGGAAGGTCTATCACGGCGGCATGAACGTGACGGCGCCGCCGCTGCACGGTCGGGGCAAGGTATTTTTGTGCAGCGGCGACGGCGGTTTGCGTCTGTTGGCCGTGCGCGACGGCGGACGCGGCGACGTGACCGCGACGGGCATCGCTTGGAAGATCAAAAGCAAGGGCAGTGTGCCGTCGCGGTCGTCGCCGATCCTGGTCGATGATCTGCTTTACATGGTAAATGAGGGCGGGATGGTGTCGTGCTTGGAGGCGAAGACGGGCGAGCCGATCTGGCAGAATCGGCTGGGCGGCAAGTTCTGGGCGTCGCCGCTGTACGCCGACGGCCGGCTGTACTTTTTCGACGAAGACGGACTCGGCCACGTCGTCGCCGCCGGGCGGACGTGGAAGAAGTTGGCGACGAATAAACTGAACGACGGTTGCCGAGCGTCGCCCGCCGCCGCCGGCAAGGCGCTGTTCGTCCGCACCTTAACCCATCTGTATCGCATTGAGAAGGGCGAGTGAGTGATTGGTCACGAATTACGGGAAAGAGGAGACATTCGAGCCTTCTGAATTTTTTTCATTTTCGGATTGACATGATTTGGCGTGCCTGAAATAGTAACAAATCGGAACAACGGAACAACAGGCACTCACCTCACCTACAGAACGGCATCCATAAATCGCTGGACGCGCTCTCCTCGTATCCCCGCACCCCTACACCACTGGATCAACACGATTCGAACCACAGTAAACTACTGGGGCGAACGCTCACGCCGATTTCACGCCACCTGCCTGATGCTGGCGCAGACGAGGCGAAGACCGCGCACCGTCCTCGTCTTGGAGGATTTGGAAAACCGCGAACTGCTCAACGCCGCCCCGATTCCCTTCCCTACCGAGCCTACGACTTCCTCCCTCGCCGTGGTCAACAACGACCAAGTATCCCAAAGCAATGTGCCGGCGCTGATTGTACTGGAGAACTCGTACGACACGGCGCGGAACGCGCTGGCCACTGTCTTGCAACCGTGGATGCAGTCGTTCGTGCATCTTGAGTTTGCTGTCTTCGGAATGGCCCAGCAAGAGTTCAACATCCTGCGGCACGATGCCGATACACTGCTCGACGATTTGGGCATCCATGTGCTGGATCCGTCTCCGTCTTCCTCAGCCGCCGATGACCAAGAGCCGCACGATCCAGACTTCACCGTTCATCCTCTTTACGGCCCGACCATTGACGATCCACCCATTAACGCCACCGAGGGTATCGCTTGGAACGGTATCGTGGCCACGGTCGGCGACGGCGACGGCAGTTCGCCCAGCGATTTTCAGGATGATACCATCAGCGGCACCATCGACTGGGGCGATGGCCACAGCATGCCGTTTTCCGTGGACGTCCCGGAGGGCCAAAGCGCCAACGTGGAAGGCGGCAACACCTGGATGGAGCCAGGCGCCTACACCGTCACCGTCACCGCCAGCGATGGCGACGGCGGACAGAGCCAGATCACCGAAACCGCCGATGTGTCCGACGGTCAACTCACCTGGATGAATAATCCACCCAATGGCTGGACCCAGACCTTTGAGGCGGCGCCTGGCATCTACGGGCCGGGCAATCAGTCCAACACCGAGGGCGATACTGTTTATTTGCCGATGCAAGGCGGCGACTCCGACGGCGATACACTTAGCTACGATGCTCTCAATCTGCCGCCGGGCCTGTCCATCAACAGCAGTACCGGCGTCATCTCCGGCACGGTAGCTTACGGCGACGCCGAAGACTTCGACGGCACCTACAACCCAACCATCATCGTCGCCGACGGCAAAGGCGGCAGCAACAGCACCACCTTTACTTGGAACATCAGCCAAGCTCAAATCGCTCCCGTGCTGACCAATCCCATCAATCAAACCAATCTGCGCGGCGATAACGTGTCGCTGCAATTGAACACCACGCAAGTCGATAACGATCCCATCACTTACGCGGCCACGAATCTACCGACCGGCCTGAGCATCGATAGTCAGACCGGAATCATCTCCGGCACGGTCGATCCGTCGGTGGCGCTGGGCACTCCCTACGCCGTCACCGTTACCGCCACTGACGATTCGACCAACCTCAGCAGCAGCCAGACGTTCAACTGGACCATTAACTCCACCAATGTCGCTCCCGTCTTGACCAGTCCCGGCAACCAGAGTAACGCCGCCGGCGATCAAGTATCGCTGCAATTATCGGCCAGCGACGCCGATGGCGATGCGCTGACCTACACGGCTACGGGTCTGCCGCCCGGACTGTCGCTCGATCCGATCAGCGGCGTCCTCAGCGGCACTTTGCCCAACTCGGCCGCCCGCAGCACGCCTTACAACGTCAGCGTCATGGCTTCCGACGGCATGGTCAGCAGTAGCCAGAACTTCACTTGGACTGTTAACGGCATCAGCCTACAAAACCCCGGCGATCAGGGTAACCTCGACGGCGACAACGTGTCGCTGCAACTGAACGCCGTCGATACCAACAACGGCACGCTCAGCTACAGCGCTACCGGCCTGCCAGCGGGGCTGACGATCAACAGCACGACGGGCTTGATAAGCGGCACCATCGCCAACACCGGCGACCCCAGCAGTCCCTATGCTGTGACCGTGACGGCCACCGACGGCACCTACAACGCCAGCCAATCGTTCAACTGGACGGTGGCGCGATTGGCTTTGAATGCTCCGAGCAATCAAGAAAACCAGGAAGGCACGGCGGTTTCGCTGCAACTGAGCGCCGCCGACCATGTGGGCACGCCCACCTACAGCGCCACCGGCTTACCGCCTGGATTGAGCCTCAACAGCACGACGGGATTGATTTCCGGCAATGTTGGTCTGGGATCGTTCGGCAGCAGCCCGTATCACGTGACGGTGACGGCGACCGATGGCACTTATAAGTCGAGCCAATCGTTCGTGTGGACGGTGACGCCGCGCGTGGCCTTGGTCAATCCCGGCGATCAAAGCAACGCCAGCGGCGATAGTGTGTCCTTGCAATTGTCCGCCACGTCGCCGGGCGGCACGATGACCTACAGCGCCAGCGGTTTGCCTAGCGGACTGAGCCTCAATAACAGTACGGGCCTTATCTCCGGCACGCTGCCCAGCAGCGATGTCAGCGCCACGCCGTACAGCGTGACGGTGACGGCCAACGACGGTACGTCCAGCAGCAGCCAAACCTTTGCCTGGACCATCTCCGCCATCAATCTCGTCTCGCCCGGCGATCAAACCAACAATGACGGCGACACCGTGTCTCTGTCGTTGACCACCGGCTATCACGGCAGCGGTACGCTCAGCTATAGCGCCACCGGCTTGCCGCCGGGCTTGAGCATCAACAGTTCGATGGGACAGATCAGCGGCACCATCGCCGGCACGGCGGATACCAATAGTCCGTATGCAGTCACGGTGACGGCCACGGATGGGACGAACACGAGCAGCCAGAGCTTCAACTGGGCGGTAAACCCGGTGGTGTCCCTCGATGCCCTCGACGATCAAAGCAATGGCGTCGGCGATACCGTGTCCGTGCCCGTGTCGGCCAGCGATGCCCTCAATAATACGCTCAGCTACAGTGCCACGAATTTGCCTTCGGGATTGACGATCAATAGCACGACGGGTCTCATCAGCGGCGTCATCGCGGTGGGCGCGGACAGCAGCAGTCCGTATGCGGTGACGGTCACGGCCACGGACAGTGCCGGTCTCAGCGCCACGCAGAGCTTCACTTGGAACGTCGCCCACGTCTCGCTGGTCAATCCGGGACCGTTGCAAAGCAATGATGGGGCGAATGTATCGCTGCAACTCCAAGGCAGCGACGCCGACGGCGATACGCTGAGCTACACGGCGAGCGCCCTGCCCAGCGGTTTAAGCATCAACGCCAACACCGGCTTGATCTCCGGCACTATTGCATCCAATGCGGACACGAATAGTCCCTATAATGTGACGGTGACGGCCAGCGACGGCACGAACACCACGACACAGACGTTTTTATGGGCCGTGGGGCAGGTGTCGTTGTCCACTCCCAGCGACCAAACCAACAGCGAGGGCGACAGCGTGTCGCTGCAACTGCAAGGCACGGCGAGCAGCGGTTCGCTGACATATAACGCCAGCGGCTTGCCCAATGGCTTGTCCCTGAATCCGACGACCGGCCTGATTTCCGGCACGATCGCGGCCGGCGATGCCGCCAATGGTCCGTACACGGTGGACGTGGCCGCTATGAATGGCACGGTCAGCACCAGCGAGACATTTACCTGGAACGTCAACCCCGTCGTCAATCTGACGATGCCGGCGGATCAGAACAACAACGAGGGGGACACGGTGTCGTTGCAGATGTCGGCCACGGATGCGCTCAACAAGACACTGACGTACACGGCCAGCGGTTTACCCTCCGGTTTGAACATCAATAGTTCGACCGGCCTGATTACGGGCACGATCTCCTCCGGCGATCCCCAGGGTGGTCCTTTCGTCGTGATGGTGACGGCCAGTGACGGCACCTACAGCAGCAGTGCGACCTTCAATTGGAACGTCACGGACAAGACCGCTCTGACGCTGACCGCTCCGCCTACGCAAGTCAACGTGGCCAGCGATAGCGTGAACATGCAGCTCCAAGCCAGCGATCCCGACGGCGATGTCTTGACCTACTCGGCCACCGGACTACCCGACGGCCTGAATATTGATCCCAGCAGCGGCATCATCTCCGGAACCATCGCCGACGACGCGGCCAGCACGACGCCGTATCAAGCGACGGTGACGGCCACCGATGGCAACGGTCAATCCGTTAGCCAGAACTTCACCTACCTGGTCAACGCTCCGACCATTACCGCTCAAGGCGTGTCTATCAGTCTCATGGAAGGCGTCGATCCGAACTCGTTCACCGTGGCCACGTTCACCACGCCGGACATGAACTCCTTGCCCGATGACTTCTCGGCCACGATCAACTGGGGCGATGGCACGACCGACACCGGCGCCATCAGCGGCGGCAACGGCAGCTTCACGGTGACGGCCGACCACATCTACGCCGAGAAAGGTACGTACCCCGTCAGCATCGTCATCGACAACGGCCTCACCGGCGGCACGGCCAGCACCAGCACCACCGCCACCGTGGCTGATGCACCGTTAACCCTGACGGGTGGTTTCCAACTGGGCGACGCCTTCACCGATCCGCCCAGCAACTTCTTCCTGGGCACGTTCACCGACGCCAATCTCGGCGCGTCGCTGACCGATTTCACGGCCAGCATCGATTGGGGCGATGGTACGCCGGTGCAAACCAGCGGCAGCTACATCCAAGAGACGCCAGCGGGAACCTTCCTGATCGTGGCGCCGCACACCTACAACATCCCCGCTCCCGGCACCTCTCCGCCGCAGACGTACACCGTGACGGTGACGGTGACGGACGTGGATGGAGCGACGGCCACGGCGACGGATACAGTAGTGACGGGTGCCTTGGTGGCGGAGACGCCTGCGGGCATGGGCGGTTGGTCGTTTTACGATCAGAATCCCTATGCTTCGACGAGTGATTTCGTGAGTGGTGGTCAGACGGGGGCGGCGTCGATCAGTTGGGGCGATGGGGCGAGCAACGTGGTGTCGTTGACAGGTGGTCCGGGTAATGGGGACAACGGGCCGGTGGCGTTCGCTTTCCAGGGCACGCATACTTACGCCGACAGTCTGGATCAGAGCGGCGGCGTTTACAACGTGTCGGTGGCGACAGAAGACGAGGACGGCACGCCGTTGTCGGGTATGGAGAGCATCAGCGTGGTGCGTCCGCAGTTATCGTTGTATGTGGCCAATGTGGACATACCATCGAGTTTGACGGTGAGCAACGTACAGGTGGCGGCGTTCACGGATCCGTCTGTCGGCGATGGGTCGAGTGAGTTTACGGCGCAGATTGCTTGGGGCGACGGTAGCACCAGTCAGGGTACGATTCAGGAAGTAGCGCCGGGTTTGTTCCAGGTGTTGGGCAGTCATACTTATGCCACCGATGCTTGGTACACGATGACGGTGACGATTTCGCAGGGCTGGGGCGGAATGGCAGCGGCTGTCGAGGGTGCCGGTGAAGATGGCAACACGCCCATCGTCAAATTCCTCAACAAGAACAGTTCCCAGGTGACCAACCTCAAGGTCGCCACGTTGATCGACTCTTTCACGAGGGTAAACCCGGGAACAAATCCACCCATCAACAAGCTAAAGAACAATTTCTTTGACTATGATCCGGATGGCTTCGACGTGGAGGTGTGGGATCCGATGGCGAAAGGTCAGAATAGCGTCACGGTCCACATGGCGACGAGCAGCGACCCCACTGGCCACGATGTCGCCTTGCCAGAACTCGGCAAATACCCCGGCTATTTCCGGGCCACGCACTGGATGATACTCGCATCCAACACCGTCGATACCAAGGCGGGAGGCAATCAAGCTTTCCTAGTTAAACTTGGCGACACGGTGAGAGCCACTTACGGCAAGGTGGTGACGGCCTTTGCGAAGGTGCCGGTCGTGAACACGGTTAATCTGCACATCGATATTGCGAAGGACCAGAAGGGGGCGGCGGGCACGGCGCCCATCACGGCAGCCCAAGTACAATCGAACGTCGATTGGGCGAACAAGATTTATGCTCCGCTAGGCATCCACTTCAAACTTGAGGGGCCGATCCAGACGGTCGCCCCGCCCGTCGATCTCAGCAATGGTGTGGCCGAGTCTGAAAAGTTAGACAAGAATGGTAAGCTTGTCCTTACGGCCCAGGAAACGGCTCTGCTAGGACTGCGGACTCCGAACACCAAAGATATCTGGGTATATTATGTCAAGTATCTGTCACAAGGTGGACGCGAAGATACGAATTCGGGGGGAGAAACATTCCGTCCTGGAGTTTTGTCCGTAGCGGATCAAAAATATGCGAATAGCATTATCGTCGCCGCGAAGTACAAAGACTACAGAACCTTGGCTCATGAATTCGGGCACATTCTAATGGTCGGACCCAAGCCGGACGTTCACCCGAACGCTGACATAGGCACGACCAGAGTCCAACTCATGGCCACGCCGAAGCAGGTAAGCGGTGAAGTCACCGACTCGCGGCGGATCACTGCCCGTGACGCCAAAACCATCCTCAGCGATAAGTCTGACCTGTTGTTGCCCCCGTAACCCCGCTAGAATCGCGGTGAGAGCGCTGAGACTGCCGGGGGCGTTTGTTCGATCCGTCTCCCCCTGTATCCAGCCCTGTGGGGCGCGAACGTCTAATGGAGGGTTCAGCATGCGTCCACGTTCAAGACCTAGGGTTCTGCTTTCCCTCGCGGCGCTCGTGCTGCTGGGACTCGTGTGCGTTCTTTTGCCCCCCTTCGCTGCTAGTCCCTATCAGATGGCGAAGGCACGAAATATCCCGGCCACGGTCCCAAATGATGAAGTAATCGAGGAGAAATCTCCTCTCAACGAGCGGCAAGCCGTTCTTGTTGAAGATGATATACTCGTCATGGCACCGCGCACCCCCGCGCTGAAAGTTCGCTATTTGCTCTATCACTGGGGTGAGTGGTGTGGTTGCGACTGGAAAGCGATCGAGAGGCGCCGACAATTGGCCGCGATGGGGGAGAAGGCGTTTCCGACTTATGAAGCGATTCTCTCGGACCCTAAGGCAACGAAGGACAACGTCTGGAAGGTTCTCTCCATACTCCATGATGTGAAAGCCGACCGTCGCCGCTTTGTCAAGTACGCCGTGGCCCGGTTGAGGGACGCAAACGTCAGTCTACGAAACGTAGCGGTATCTCTGATGGAGCAGATCGGCAGCGTTACAGAGGCTCCCGCTGTGGTCCCCCTTCTCTCGGACAAGGAGTATCTGATCGTCCACTGCGCCGCCAAGACGCTTGCCGCCATCGGCAGCCCGCGTGAACTGGAGGCGATGGACAAATGGCTGCGCGGCGACAAACCCAACGAGAACCCCCCTCTCCGACAGCACGTCCAGAAGTGCCGCGACGAGTTGAAGAAGCGGTTAGCTGAAACGAAAGCCCCGGCGAAGAAATAGCGAAAATCGGGGACGTTTTACATAACACTCATTGCTGAAATGTCTTATGCAGAAATACTACCCATCCCGAAAGAGAAAGGTGTCCGGAACCGTCGCCATCCACTCAAAGAACCATTTTCCTCGATCGGCGCGATAGATTATCGGCTCTGCCCTGTAATAAACAGTGGAGAAGCCGAGAATGCCCGAACAGCCTCCAACACGGCCGAGCCTGCTCGTGCGGCTGCGCGACCACCGGGACAACCAGGCCTGGGGCGAGTTCGTGGAATTGTACGCGCCGTTGATTTATGCCTACCTCCGCAAGCGCGGTCTCCAGGACGCCGACGCCGCCGACCTGACGCAGGACTGTCTGCGGCAGGTGGCGGCCCATGTGGGCCGATTGGAGTACGATCCGCGGCGCGGCAGCTTCCGCGGCTGGCTGTTCACCATCGTGCGCAACAGGTTGCACAACTTCCAGCAGCAACCACGCCAGCTCTATCAGGGCAGCGGCGATCCGCAGGTGCGGAGCATGCTGGAACTCCAACCAGCCGGCGAGCCGGAGGAGAGGGAGCAATGGGATCGCGAGTATCACCTCGGCTTGCTCGCCTGGGCCACCGATCAGGTTCGCCCGCGCGTTCAGGAAGCGACCTGGCAGGCGTTCTGGCAAACGGCGGTCGAGGGCAAGAGCGGTAAGGAAGCGGCCCAGGCTCTGGGCTTGACGCCCGCCGCGGTCTACTTGGCCAAGAGCCGGGTCATGGCCCGCCTCCGCGCCGTCATCCGCGAGGTTCAGGACGGAGAAGAAGCGTTCTCTTTCATGCAGAGATTGGACTCATGAGCGGGATAACCTGTCCGGATGTTCGCAACTGGCAAGCCCTCCTGATGGAAGACCAAAGCGCGGGCGAAGGAGAGGAGCTGCGCGCCATCTGGAAACCTGTCGCGATTGCCAGCAGACGTTGGAGACCTTGGCCGCGGCCCCGGACGTTTGGCAGGAGACCATCCAGGCTTATGGAGAACTACAGCAGAAAGCCGGCTCGGAACCGGCTCTACGCTGCATGGTCGAGCGGCTGAAGGAGGAGAAACTCCCAGCGGAGGAGGAAGAGTTGTACTTCCTTCAGCCAGCGGACCAGCCGGACTTAATTGGCCTGCTGGGTCCGTATCAGGTACAGGAAGTGATCGGCCGAGGCGGCATGGGCGTGGTGCTGAAGGCTTATGAGCCGGCGCTGCACCGCTTGGTGGCGATCAAGGTTCTTGCTCCCGCCTTGGCCGGCAGTGCCACGGCGCGGCGGCGCTTCGCCCGCGAGACTCAGGCCGCCGCCGCCGTTTGCCATGATCACGTCGTCGCCGTCCACGGCGTCAGCGAAACCGATGGATTGCCCTATTTGGTCATGCAGTACATCGCCGGCGAATCGCTTCAGGAACGTCTCGACCGCGAGGGACCACTGGAAGTAGAGGAAGTTGTTCGCATCGGTCTACAAACGGCTTCGGGGTTGGCCGCCGCCCACGCCCAAGGACTGATTCACCGCAACGTCAAGCCGGCCAACCTGCTGCTGGAGAATGGCGTGGCCCGCGTCAAGATCACCGATTTCGGTTTGGCGCGCATGATCGACGACGTGGGGTTGACGCAAAACGGTGTGATCGCCGGCACGCCGGAGTACATGGCGCCGGAGCAGGCGCGCGGCGAGTCCGTGGACCATCGCGCCGATCTGTTCAGTCTCGGCAGTGTGCTGTACGCCTGCTGCACCGGCTCGCCGCCCTTCCGTGGCTCGACGGCATTGGCCGTACTCCGCCAAGTCAGTGAAGAGGAGGCGGCGCCCCTCCGTTCGCTCAACCCCGATGTGCCGGCGTGGCTGGAGGCGTTCATCGCTCACTTAATGGCGAAAAATCCGGCGCAGCGTTTTCAGAACGTGGCTGAGGCGGCGGAGTTGCTGGAGAGTTATTTGGCCCACCTGCGCCAGCCGACTACCGTGCCGGTTCCGCAAGTGCCATCCCTCGCGGTGCGTGCAGCGGAGAGATCCGTTCCGCCGTCCTGGTTCCGCTTCGCCGAGCGATTCCCGCTGTGGATTTGGCTTTCGAGCCTTGCGGCGTTGGCCGTTTTGGGACTGACGATGTCGTTCTGGTTCCAACCTGGCGTCGAGCCATTGAATCAAGACCAAGAGAAGCCGCCCGCGCCGCGGCAGGTCAATTTCCATCAAGACCTTCGCTCCGCCGATCTGGATAATTCCCTCTTGCGTCCCCTAGATGAGAGGGTGCGTTGTGAGGCGGCGGGCGTGCGCGTCACTCTGCCGGCCGGCGAGAGCGTGCCGCCTTCCGGTCTCAGCACGAATGTCAAGATCCACGGCGATTTCGACCTCACCGGCTCGTTCGAGATCTTGAAGGCGGATCGGCCGTCAACCGGCTACGGCGTGGGCGTCAGCCTTTACGCCGCCATCGATCCGAAAACCAACGACGCCGTCTCCCTGGCCCGCCGCCTCATGCCCGACGGCAAAACCGTGTTCGTGTCGAATCGGATGAGGCCCGCAAAGGACGGGCTGAAAAACAACGTCAAGACGTTACCGTCCACGGCGACGACGGGCAAGCTTCGCCTCCAGCGTGTCGGCTCAAGGCTTCGCTTCCTCGTCGCCGACGGAAACCAATTGGATTTCGTCCTCGTTGACGAGGTGGAGTTCAGTAGCGAAGACGTGCGTTTTGTCCAGATCGGCGGCAACACGGGCGGATCGAAGAGCGGGCTTGATCTTCGCTTGCTCGATTTCACACTTCGAGCGGAGAAATTGACGGATGCGGCGGATTTCTCGCTGGACCCGATTACTGCTGCCTCATCGGAGGCCGGGAAGAAAGGATGGCGGGCGATCCCCTTATTC
Source organism: uncultured Planctomycetota bacterium (assembly GCA_963835245.1). Taxonomy (GTDB): domain Bacteria; phylum Planctomycetota; class Planctomycetia; order Gemmatales; family Gemmataceae; genus JAJPHU01. The sequence continues at coordinate 126,932 of CAWIEZ010000003.1, read as the reverse complement.
CTCAGCGTGGTATTCATTTTATTCGCGGGTCTGGCTGGGAGGCTCTATGTACGGCGAAGGCGCCGCCCGGAGAAAATCCCCGCGGACGCTCCTGCCTCCGGCAAGCAAGTTCAAGCCGAAAATGTTCCGGCGTTCGCGTTTTTCTCGTGTTCCGGTTGCGGCAAACGCCTCAAGGCCAAGACGGCGTTGGCCGGGAAAAAAGTCAAGTGTCCCCAGTGCGGCAAGGCGGCGGCCGTCTTGCTGGAGGACGGCTTCACTCCCGCGCGTCAACCGGACACCGTTTCTGTCGCTTCCGCCGGCCCTCGGCCATTGCGGCACGGCGTCGTCCAGCGCTTCCTCCAACGCCGTTGGCTGGCGGCGCTGGGTCTGTTTACTTTTCTGGGGTTGGTGATTGTCTTCTGGTTCGCGATGGGCGGCGGCACGGTTCCCAAGGCGGGCGAAGGCGGAACGGCCCGCCAGCACTTGGCGTTCGATTTTCGGGCGGGGATTCCGAACTTTTCCGCCCTTTCCCTAGAGGGACCGGACGCAGACAAGGTGGCGAAATCGGATGGGCAGGGCTTGCGCGTCACCCTGCCCGCGAGACGGCGAGACAACGCACCTGTCGGCGTGGTGTTGGCGAAGCGGCTGCGCGGCGACTTTGAAATCGTCCTCGGTTATGAGCTGCTCGCCATCGGAAAACCGACGCCGCAATGGGGGGCGGGAGTAGCGATGCGCGTCTGGTTCCACTCGCCTTCCCCTGTCAGCGCTATGTTGACGCGCTACCGAATACCCAAAGGAGAACACTTCGTGGCGCTGCGAGTTCTCACCGGAGACGACGGTAAGGAGCAATACCTCGATTACGCGGAGCAGGGCGAACCCAGTCCGCGCGGCAAGTTGCGGCTGGTTCGCAAAGGCGCCGATCTGCATTACTTCTGGGCGGAGGAGGGACAGGATTGGACACAGTTGCAGTCGGTTGAGATCGGCACGCAGGATGTCGAGCGTGTGCAGTTGCTCTGCACCACGATGCACACGCCAATTGCCTTGGACGTGCGCCTGACCGAGTTGGTGATTGATGCCGAGCAGTTTCCCAGCGGCGCGGAGTCTAATCAGGCTCCGGCCGCCTCCAGGCAATCCCTTCCCCAGCCCAAACCGAAAAAATGGTTGATGGCGCTGGCCGTGTGCGTGGTGATCTTCCTGTCGTTGGGTGCGGCCGGGTGGTGGCTCTTGGCGCGACAAAGCCGTCGCGCCGCCAAGGAGCGTATCCGCGCGGCCGTTGCCGACCGGCAGGAAGCATCCCCCTCCACCGCGCCTGCTCTTTACTTCCCGTGTTCCGCTTGCGGCAAGCGCCTTAAAGTTAGGGCGGAATTGTCCGGGCAGAAGGTCAAGTGCCCCCAGTGCGGCCAGGCGGAGGCCGTACCGGCGGCCGATGCCTATAGGAGCGCGCTTCAAGCGGGTCCAGGTCTTGTCGCCGGCGGCGACAAACCGCAATCAGAGAATAAGAAATGAGGTCGGAACCTCTCTTAGTTGGGCAGAGCCGGAACGCTCGATTTTAGATTAAAAAAGGTCTCTATTGGTTCATTCCTCGTAGCGTTGGAAAGCGAGTTCGCATGAATGCCATCATCCGAACGCCTGTTATCGCCTTGGTCATGGGGATGCTGACCTTCGGCATTTTCTGTTTCCACAGGACGTGTGCTCTGCTTGACCCTTCGGAAATTCACATCCGTGCCGAAGGGTTACGACAGTTGGGGCAAGCTACGTCTGCTCGCATAGAAGCCAGGCGGCAAGCGGCTCAAGAGTGGATCAGCCAACGCAGTACCTTGGCGGAAACCATGCGACGATACAAGGAATTGGAGCGTCAATGGCCCGATTACATCACGCCGCAGCAGCAATATCTACCAGCCGACGAGGAGAGAAATTACGGATTAATCCTTCTGTATGTCAAGCTAATCCTGGAGAAACGGCCCAAGGAATTGGCCGCGGCTCTCCGCCGCTTGGAGAAGGATTACCAGCAGTTCCAGGCCGACCGGCAAATATCTTCGCCCTCCGCACTTATTCGGTGACGTGGACATGAGCAAGCATCCGACCGTACCTCCTCCGACTTCAAGCCGAACGAAGGTACTCCTCGGGTCGATCATCTTGGCCGTTGCCGTGTGCGGCTGCGCCGTCTATGCCAACCTGTCGTTCGCCGTCACGCGGCCAGCCAACTATCGCTACTTTCCGCCGTTCGAGCGCAACGTCAACGGCAACATGAATCGCCACCTGGGGGCGGAGTATTTCAACATCGCGCGGTCGATGGTCCGCGGCCAGGGCTTCGCCAACCCCTTCCCCACGCCGACCGGCCCGACAGCATGGATGCCGCCCCTGTTGCCCACTTTGCTGGCCGGACTCCTGTGGGCGTGTGACGGCGACCGCGATGCCGTCATGGCCGTCATCGTCTTCTTGCAGGTCGTCGTTCTGATTGGGACCGGCTTGCTGATCTTGGCGCTGACGCGGCGGACCACCCGGCGTCTGGGGGCGGTCGCGGCGGCCGCGATCTTCTTCGCCGTTCTCTTGAGCAATTTTCACCTGTGTTTTCAGGTCACGCACGATAGCTGGCTAGTGCTGCTCGCCCTCGATCTGGTGATCGCCGGACTATGTTGGCTGCGGCCGCTGCACGGCTGGAAGACGGCCGCCGTCTGGGGGCTGATCGGAGGACTTTGTGCCCTGATTAACCCCGTCGTCGCCTTCGCCGGGGGAATATCCACCGTGGCGGCGGCGTTTCCGCGCCGCGCCTGGTCTCATCTGGGGATCGCAGGGTTGATCGCCGGACTCATGCTGACGCCGTGGACGCTTCGCAATTACTGGGTATTCGGCCGCCTGATCCCCGTCAAATCGAACCTGGCCTACGAACTGTACCAATCGCAGTGTCTGCAAAAGGATGGACTGCTGCACGCGGCCACCTTCGGTTCCCATCCCTATGCCTCCGGAGGCCGCGAACGCCGCGAATACAAGCTACTTGGCGAGATCGCTTTTCTGGACCGCAAAAAGGAACAATTTTTCCAGGCTGTTTGGGCCGATCCCCTCGATTTTCTCGACCGCGTTGCTTGTCGCTTTCTGGGCGCGACGCTGTGGTACGAACCGTTCAACTCCGTCGAAGAATCCAAACGTCCCTGGAGCCTGTGGTTCAGTCGTTTGACCCACCCGTTGCCGTTCGCCGGCTTGCTGGTTCTGCTCATTGCGAGCATTTGGCAGCCGCTCCATCGTTGGCAGTGGATTGCGATAGGAGTGTATCTGCTTTATCTGCTGCCGTATGCCGCTATCAGTTACTACGACCGTTATGCCCTGCCGCTGTTGGGGGCCAAGGTGTTGCTGGTTATCTGGGCGGCCGACCGGCTGGTGTCGTTGTCGTTCGGACAAAGAACGAAGGGCGGCCGAGCCGGCAAGGCGATCCCCATGCCCCGCAAACCGATCCCGAGGGAGAAAGCTATGAATACCCCGCATCCGTTGCTCGGATCATGCCGCCGGGCCTTCTCGTTGATCGAGCTAGTCGTCGTCATGGCCATCATTGGCGTGCTGGGGGGGCTGCTGTTGCCGGCCGTGCAAAAAGCCAGAGAAGCCGCCCTGCGCATCCGCTGCGCCAACAACCTCAAACAGATCGGACTCGCCCTACAACAATTCCACGATACCTACCACGTCTTCCCCAGCAACGGCGGATGGGACGGAAAACAGACCATCCCCTCCATCAACGGCGTGCCGTTCACACCCTCCACTTTGGACTACACGACGGGGCAAACCTACCAGTGGGGCGTCGGCGATCCCCGCCTCCTACCCCGCGAGCAGACCGGCAGTTGGGCCTTCAGCATTTTGCCCTATGTCGAGCAAGGTCCGATGTTCACCCAGCGCGTCTGGACGAGCGGCGTTGCCGTGTACATCTGCCCCGGCCGCCGCATGGCGACCGCCGAGCCGGTGGTCGCCGACGCCTACGGGCAATACCAAGGCGGCGGCTGGACCTGGGGAAAGACCGACTACGCCGTCAATCTGCACACCTTCGACAACCGCCCCCTGTGCGGCACCATGGCCGACATCACCGATGGACTCTCCAACACCATCTTGATCGGCGAGAAGGCATTCAATCCACGCGTGGAGCAGCCGCAGAGTTGGTATTGGGACGAACCATTTTTCTTGGGCGGCTCCAAGGGAACGGCGCGAGGCGGTTTGGGTCTGCTCCGCGATGGTCCGGGCCGTTGGCTCCAGGATGGCGTTTGGCAGGGCCATTGGGAAGACAATCCCTTCAAGGAGAACTGGGGTTCACCTCACACCGGCGGCGTTCCGTTCCTCTTTGGCGATGGGACCGTCCATCTGCTCTCGCGCGGCACGGATCAAGCGACGTTCGCGGCCCTGTTGACCCCGGATGGCGGGGAGGCGGTTTCGCTGCCATGAAACCATCGCCACGCTTCGCCGCATTGATCGTCTTCGTCCTCCTCGCTCTTGGCGGCGAGACGGCCCAGATGAAGGACGAACTGAAAGTGGACCCGGCGAAATTCGCCGTTCTTCGGGCCCAGTTCGGCACCTACGGCTACCGGACGCGGCAAACGATCTTCGTGGAAGCGTCGGGTCTGCATTTGCGGTTGCCGGCGGACGTGCGCGATGTCCCCCAGACCGGCTTGTATTCCTATTTCGCTCTGTCGGGGGATTGCGAAGTGATGCTCACCTACGAGATGCTCAACGTGCCGCCGCCGAAGAGCGGTTACGGCAGCGGGGTAGGTCTGGCCTTCGACATCGAGGGTGGAGCCGGCCGGGGCGTCATTCAGCGCATGTTCCGCATCGGCGACGGTAGCGGTTGTGTTTTGCAGACAGCGGCGGGCGAGTCCGTCGGGAGGGTGAAGGACGTGGATCGCTTTGTGCCATCGGCGTCGCCGCGTGGACGCATCGGATTGCGACGCCTCAGCAACGAATTGCTTTTTCTGAGTGCGGATACACCGACCGAGCCGCTACGGGAGATCGATCGCTTGCCGTTCACCGATCGGACAATCCGCGCCGTGCGTGTGTTCGCCGATTCGGGCGGTTCGCCGACGGCCGTAGATGTACGGGTGGGACAGATCGAGATCCGGGCCGAAGAGATCGCCTCCGGCCTGCCCAAAAGGGAGCCGAAGCAGTGGAGTTGGACGTGGCTATGGGTCGTGGTAGCCGTGGCTGGCGGTGGGCTAGGGTTGTGGACCTGGCGCGCCCGTCGGAGAAACGGCGAAGTTTTTCGGCGCCGGCGGTAAGGCGCCACACAGCAATAACTCGGTCGGCGCCCCTCCTTCCTCACACCTTTGCCTTTCTCCGCCTTCCTTCTTTACAATAGGCTCATCATGGCCTATCTTCGTCCCCGTCTGTCAAGGAACCGCACGATGTCCACCGGCAGAGAAACGGCGGATAGCAAGATCTACCGAGTCCCGGCCCATTTTCTTCTTGACATTTTTCCTGACCGTTGATGAGGGCGGACAGGCAGTTCATGATACGAGCTTCTTTGCCAGCCCGCCGCGCCAGCAAGGGCGTCCCTTGCTGGCGCGGCGGGCTAGCAAAAGATTAGGGGATAGTGACAACCGTGCGTGTGTCACTACCCTTTCCGCCCCCTCACGGCCGCGGCTCTAGATCAGGAATGGCTTACAGAGGCTAACACGTCGGCAGCGAGATCGAAGCCGATGTTCTGCGCCATGTTGCCCTCCGGTGTCCCGAAGTAGGCGTTGGCATAGATGGCCGATTGCAAACCGTTTAGGCCTGTATGCAGAGCGGGATTGTCCAGATTGAACTGACTGTTGAGGGTTGCCATCAATGAGTCCGCCACCTGGGCGTAGGCCGGGTCTTTGTTGACGACGGACATGGCGCTATCTACCGACAAGGCGAACTGATCTTCGGCCAAAAAGAGTAAGTTCACGATCCCCGCCGGCGCCTGTGTCGGAGAGGGCGGCGATGGCCGGTAAGGAGAGACCGTCTGGTACTCGTAGGCGCCGAGATCGAGTCCTTGTGTGTTCAGACGCGACAGGCCGCGCTGATCGATGGAGACAAGTCCGCCAATCGCGGCATTGCCGGTCCCGTAGGCGGCGCTGCCGGGCGCGTCGGCCATCGTCGCCGTCGGGACCGCCGTTGTTTTGCAGCGGGCCAAGATTGGGATTGGCCGTGATCGTGATAACGCCGCTGGCGGGTGCGTAGTCGACGTCTTGATATCTGACGAGATTGGTACTGCCTGTAATCACAGCGGTGTTAGTGCTCGTACCGTTGAGAATGCTACCGCTGAGATCGGCACCGCCGTTGGTGTTGGCGAGGATGCTGTTGCTGAGTACGAGGCTGGCGTTGGTGACGCTGCCGGTCTGAATGATGTTTCCGTAGGCCAAGTTGTACACAGCTCCGCCATCGGCCGTACCAGCCTTGCCGCCCGACGCACCGGCAGTTCCAGCTTTGACGGTATTGCCATCCACTGTGTCATCGTTGAGCGTGGCGGTGCCATCCAGATTAAAGAGGGCGCCTCCGTAACCGTCGCCGCCATCAGCATATACATCACACGCGCCGCCTTGGGCGGTGTTGGCGGTCAGGGTGCTGTTGATGATAGTGAGGGTGCCGCTGCCAACGACGTTGCTGGCCCCCATGTTGAAGATGGCACCGCCCAGACCCGCGCCGCCGCCGCCACCGAAGGCGCCGCTACCGCCGCCGAAGCCACCGAAGCCGAATTCGCCGGGACCGTCGCCGTAGCCACCGCCGCCGCCACCGAAGCCGCCGCTCCCGCCGTTGGCGGCGAAGCTGGCGGCGGCGCCGCCACCACCCCCGCCGAAGCCGCCACCGCCGAAGCTGCCTCCTCCGCCGCCGCCGCCAATGCCTCCACCGCCGCCGCCGAAGCCGCCGCCAGCGCTGAAACCGCCGCCGCCACCGCCGCTGCTGCCGCCGCTGCCGCCATCGCTGCCGTTGGCCGCGAAGCCGCCCTGACCGCCTCCCGTACCACCGCTACTGCCTGCCGAAGCCCCATTCGCGCCCTGGATGAAACCGCCGCCGCCGCCACCGGGACCGCTGCTACTGCCATTTCCCCCCGTGCCGGCGCTGTTGGGGACACTGCCGCCAAATCCACCGCCATCTCCGCTGCCATCGGCATTGCCGCTCATGCCGCCGCCGCCGGTTGCCCCAGTGCCCAAGGCGGCATCGCCGCCGCTGCCGCCGATGGCTTGGTTGTTCGTCAGCGTCACGCCGTCGAGCGTCAAGCCACCCTGATTGAAGATCGCGCCGCCCGCGCCCAAACCGCCGCCACCGCCGTTGCTGCTTCCGCCTTGTGCCAGACCGTTTTCCAGCGTCATGTCGTTAAGCGCCAGCTGTCCCAATGCCAACTCGCCGTTCATGCCGCCCGAAACGTAAAACAGGCGAAAGGCCGGCATGCTGCCGCCCGTGTCGCGCTCAACCGTCGCACCGTTGCCGTTGATGGTCAGATTGCTGGTGATGGCCGGCAGCGCATTGGGACCATACCAGTAATTGTTAATCGTCGTCAGGTCGTAGGTGCTGGCGGTGAGATTAATGGTGTTGCTGCCGCCGGCGCTGTTGGCGGCGTTGATGTCGGCGATCAAGCCGGCCACATCGCCCGCGCCGACGTTGTATACCGTCGGCACCGTGCGATCTTCTAGACACTCCAACATCGGACGAACCGAACGCCGCCCCCAAGATGTGACACGACGGACTCGGTTTCGGAAAAACGAAGTCATGACAATTCTTTTGCAAGGAACGCCGAGAGACGACAGGATGCCGGCTACGCTGCCGGCTCTTCGCCATCATGGAAACGGCATTTCAGTCTTGCATAGATGCCAACTGTAAGAGTTGTCCAGGTAGGCAAACAGGGCAAAATATCGGGCTGGCACATGAAATAGCTCGCCGTCTCGCGGTGACTGATGGAACCTGCGCTTTCGCTACGATTGCTATAACTGTAGCCGAGCCAATGGATTGCTCGTTGGTCGTGGTGATGAGGCCGGGCATTGGATCGCCCGCCGCCACTCGCTGGTATGCGAAACCATTCGCGTGCTTGGTTTGGATCGCCGTCGGTCGCCGGGTAACCGCTGTCGTTACTCGGCACGGGATGACAGGGAGAGTGTGATCCATGGCAATTTGGCAAACTCGCCGGCGCCCTTTGCCGTAACCCTCGGATGAGCAAGCGTTCCAACAGCATCCTCCACTTTGCCACTTGGGCGATGCTGGTTGGCAGAGTGGCAACCGCTGCGATCACGACGCCTCTGCCGCCACGATTATTACTCGCGCGTGTTCTGTCAGCTTTACTGCCGGATCGAGAGGACGTACCAAGCCGTTTTCCACGATCCCCGCCACGGCCACGGGACGCCTGCCGAGGGCCAGAAAAGGTGTCGGCCGGAAAAGGTGTCGGGATTCGTAGTTATTGGCGTGCGCGGTTGCAACGACTTAGATGGAGACAGTACAAGCAGTTGCGTTGCGCGATCGGCTGTCGTTGCAACGGCGCGCCTGTCGTTGCGGGGAGAGTGGGAGGAACGATGCAACAACAGCCTTCCGCAACCATCAAAACTTGACCGACGATGCTTCCCCTCTCGGTAGCGTCCGCTCGTCCTGAGAAACGCGACGCTGCTCTCGGCCGTGTAAACCCTCCTTCTTCGCGCCTTTGCCTTTCTCCGCCTTCCTTCTTTACAATATCCTCATCGTGGCCTGTCTTCGTCCCCGTCTGCCGAGGAACCGCACGGTGTCCAGCGAGCGCATCAACGAATATCTGACGCAGTTCAGTCAAACGCGCAGCAGCATGCTCGATCAGTTGCGCCGCGTCGTCGTCGGTCAGAGCGAAGTCATCGAGCAAATCTTGGCGGCTGTCTTCACGCGCGGCCACTGCCTGCTCGTCGGCGTGCCCGGATTGGCCAAGACGCTCATGGTCAGTTCCATCAGCCAGATTCTCGACGTGTCCTTCAAACGCATCCAGTTCACGCCCGATCTGATGCCGTCGGACATCACCGGCACGATGGTCCTCGACGAATCGGAGAGCGGCAAACGCGAGTTTCGTTTCGTTCGCGGTCCCATCTTCGCCAACATCGTGTTGGCCGACGAGATCAACCGCACGCCGCCGAAAACGCAGGCCGCTCTGCTGCAAGCTATGCAGGAACGCGAAGTCACCGCCGGACAGGACACCTACAAACTGCCCGATCCGTTCTTCGTCATCGCCACGCAAAACCCCATCGAGCAGGAAGGCACTTATCCGCTGCCCGAAGCGCAGCTCGATCGCTTCATGTTTACCATCAAGGTGGATTATCCGTCGCTGGAGGAAGAGAAACGCATCCTGTCGATGACCAGCAAGAGCGAAGCGGTCGAGTTGACGAAAGTGCTGTCGAGCAAGGCCATCAGCAATTTGCAGAAGTTGATTCTCGGCGTGCCGGTCGGCGATTACGTGTTGGACTACATCGCTCGGCTGGTGCGGGCGACGCGGCCATCCGATCCGACGGCGCCGGACTTCGTCAAGAAGATGGTCGATTACGGCGCGGACCGCGTGCCGGCCAATTTCTGCGCGACGGCGGCAAGGCGCTGGCGGCGATGGACGGTCGATTCAGCGTCGCCATCGAGGACGTTAAGAAAGTGGCCATCCCCGTGCTGCGCCATCGCATCAGCACGAATTTCCAGGCTCAGGCGGAGGGCAAGAAGAGCGAGGACATTATTCAACAGTTGCTCGCCATCATCGGCGAGCCGGAGGTCGGCAAATACGAGAAACGCCGCCGATGAATCCATGATCTCCTGGTATCGCATCTTCGGCAGTAGTTCCGTGATGCCCGCGCCGGCGGCCATCTTGGAGTTTTTGACAGCTCGCACTGCGTCTGTTTCCGGCGATTTTGCCGCGGATGACTGCGGCTGGTATCGAGCCGATCTTGTCATTGAGGGCACGGTCCTTCAGCTCGAACGCTATCTCGCCGAGGAGCCGGGTATCCGCGCCGAGCTGAACAGCTGGGCCGCTTGGCTGGAGACGCGCACAGAAGCTGCCGAACACGTCGGGCTGATGGAACGCATGATCCAGACGGCCCAACTCTTCACCCTGCGAAGCGACCAGGATTCGCCGCGAACCGAGGGCGTATGCGTCGAGCTGTGCCGCTTTCTCGCCGAGACGACGGCAGGGGTGTATCAGATCGATGAGCGCGGTTTCTTCTCCGTCGATGGCCGTCTGCTGGTCGCGGAATAGCTGCCGGATGGGTATAATGCCGCCATGAGCAACGCCGAGAAGTATTTGCAGCCGCGCGTCATTCGTCAGGTCGCGCGCCTCGATCTGCGGGCGAAATTCATTGTCGAAGGCTTCCTGTCCGGCTTGCACGCCAGCCCCTTCCAGGGTTTCAGCGTCGAATTTTCCGAACACCGCAAATACGTCCCCGGCGACGATCTGAAAGACCTCGATTGGAACGTCTACGCTAAAACGGATAAATATTATCTCAAAAAATTCCAGGCGGAGACAAACGTAACCGGCTATCTGGTGATGGACCTCAGCGCTTCGATGGCGTGGACGCATCGGCAGGAGTTGACCAAGTTTGAGTATGCCATTTGCCTGGCGGCGGCGCTGGGCTATCTGATGATCCATCAGCAAGACCCGGTCGGCCTGGTGACGTTCGACACGCGCATCCAAACCAGCTTGCCGCCGCGCAGCAAACGGACGCAGCTGGGCACGATTCTATCGGTGTTGGCCAATTTGAAACCGTCCGGCGAGACGGCCGTGGCCGACGCCCTACACCAACTCGCCAGCATGATCCGCGGCAAAAGCCTGGTGATGATTTTCAGCGATCTGCTGACCGACCCGGAGCCGGTGTTGCAAAGCCTGCACCATCTGCGCCATCGCGGCCACGAGATCATTCTGTTTCACATTCTCGACGAGGCCGAAGTGCATTTTCCCTTCGAGGGGCTGATCGAATTTGCGGACGTGGAGTCGCCGGATCGTCTGGTACTCGACGCCAAGGGCATGCGCGGCGATTATCTGCAAGCCATCGCGGAGTTTCAGGAGCGCTATCGGAGCGAATGCGCCAAAGCCAACATTGATTACGTCCCGATCGATACCAGTGTCAGTTTCGACCGGGCGCTGCTGGAGTATCTGGTGCAGCGGCAACGTCGATTCTGATGGGGAGAGAGACTTTCGATGAACGATCGTCCCGTGGTTGTCGTGACCGCTCATCTGGCGGACATTGGCGTTGAGCACGACGTTCTCGACGCGGCGGCCGAGGTCAAGCTGTTGCAAACCGATGACGAGAGCGACGTGGCTCGCGCCGCCGCTGAGGCCGACGCGCTGATCGTCGTTCATACCATACCTCTCGGCGCTCCCACCCTCGCCGCGCTGAGTCGCTGTCGCGGCATCGTGCGCGCCGGCGTCGGTTACGACAACATTGATCTGCAAGCGGCTGGCCGGCATGGCATCGTCGTCTGCAACGTACCCGATTACGGCACGGAGGAAGTCGCCGATCATGCGCTGATGTTGCTGTTGGCGCTGGCGCGTCGTCTCGTTCCGTCCGAGCGCGCCATTCGCGCCGGCGCTTGGGACGTGACCACAGTGTTCGGCGCGCCGCGTCTGCGCGGCCGAACTCTCGCCTTGCTGGGTTGTGGCCGTATCGGCACGGCGATGGCTCTGCGCGGCAAGGCGCTGGGCATGCGCGTTGTTTTTTACGATCCCTACAAGCCCGACGGTCTGGACAAAGCGCTCGGCATCGAGCGCGTGCATCGGCTGGACGAATTGTGGCCGCGCGCCGAATTTTTGAGCTTGCACTGTCCGCTGACGCGGCAGACGCGCCATGTCGTCAACGCCGCGACGCTGGCCCAAATGCCCGCGGGTGCCTACGTCATCAACACGGTGCGCGGTCCATGCGTCGATGGGCCGGCGCTGTGCGACGCCCTCGATTCGGGCCGTCTCGCTTATGCCGCGCTGGACGTGGTGGAGCGAGAACCGCTCGACGACGAGCGTTTGCGACACCATCCGCGCGTGCTGATGACGCCGCACACGGCGTTCTACTCGGTGGAAAGTTTCCGCGAGATGCGCCGCAAGGGAGCCGAGGAAGCGCGCCGTCTGGTGCTGGGCGAAGCCGTCCGCAATGCCGTCAACTTGCACTGTCTGAGCAATCCGCGCGCGGTGCTGCCCGCGCCGCCATCGTTGTGAGCGACCTTTTGGATTGTGGATAAACCGATTCACGAGATAGAATGTGCTTGGGGAACGCTTGAGAATCGCCTTTTGACTCGATAAGCGAGGTTTGAGCCATGACGCGCGTCATCGTGAATGAAATGTTGAGGAGCATGCTGCACAATCTTTCTCAGCCGCTCGAATTGTGCGACGAGTCCGGCCGAGTTTTGGGTCGTGTCTTCCCCTCGTTGGACCCGTCGCAGTACAATCTGGAGCCGCAAATCAGCCAGGAGGAGATTCGCCGTCGCAAACACGCCAAGGAGAAGAGCTATACCACGGCGGAAGTATTGGCCTACCTGGAGAAACTGTGATGTTTCGCGTCCAGTGGGACCAGACCGCGCTGAATGAACGGGTGACCATCTGGATGGCGGCGGACTCGGCGTTGCGCCAGCGCATTACGGCTTGCTCTCACGCCATCGAGCAAGAGTTGCGAATCAATCCTCAAGAGAAGGGCGAATCCCGACCGGAAGGCGAGCGCATCATCTTTCCATTTCCTTTGGGACTTCTCTACGAGATTGACACGGAAGCATTCGTCGTGCGGGTTATGCATGTGTGGGACATTCGGCGGAAGAGATAGTTCAGCGCGACCGGCTGGAAAAACGTGGATGGGAACCGTATGGGCACAGCGCTCCTTCGTGGCATCTGGATCGCGGCGACGGCTTGTGAACCTCTCATGCGTGTTGAAGAGGTTCGCGCCATTCCGGGTCACGGCCTGGAAGGCGATCGTTACTTTTTCGCGCGCGGCACCTTTTCAAATTGGCCGGGCGGCGGCCGCGACGTTTCGCTCATCGAAGAGGAAGCACTGCAAGCCATCCATGCCGAACACGGCATCGACCTGAGTGAAGGCCGCAGCCGGCGCAATCTCGTCACCTCCGGCATTGTTCTGACCGATTTGAACAACCGCACTTTTCGCATCGGCACGGCGATTTTCCGCGGCATTCGGCCCGCCGCCCCTTGTCAACACCTGGAACGCCTTACCGCGGTAGGCGTGTTCGACGCCCTCAAGAACCGAGGCGGCTTCCGCGCCGACGTGCTTGAAGAGGGCGTCCTCCATGTTGGCGACGCCATTGAATTGCTTCCCTCTTGCTGATTTATTTTTTCTGTTTTTGTTTATTATTCGTGTTATTCGTGTGATTCGTGGTTTCACTCTTTGTCTTCGCGGTGAAGGTATAATCGACGAAGCCGATCATCATTTCTTCCCACGTTTGCTCGCCCCAATAAACCGTTTTTCGCGCATCGGGATTATTGGGGTTATCCGTCGAATTATCGAAATGAGCGGTGCATTCGATTCGCGTGCCCGCCGGCAGATCCAACGGCTTCGCCAAGTGATAGTAACTCTGCCAGTTGAAATCGTAGCGCGGCACGCGCAGCAACACTTCACTTTTGCCATCGGGGAAAATCACGCGGTACTCGAAATCCTTGCCGCGCAGGTGCATGTGCGGAAACAGGCTCAAGAGCCGTGCGTTTTCGTTGAACGTGGTGGCGGATTTGACTTCGTAATTGCCCGCGCCGGCCGGGATGGCGAATCGGTTCTGAGCGACGCCGCGCGTGCGCACCACTTGCCGAGGCGGCTCCTTGGCGAAGATCAGACCGACCGACGAACGATCCTTCTGCTCGACGCCGTTGGGCGTGTAGTGCATCTGAAAGAGGAGCGTGCCGCCTTTGGGAAGTTTCTTGGCCGTGCCCGGCGCGAACACGGCCGGCAGTTCGCCGGTGCGAAGGCGACCAGCAGATTGTTGCCGATGCCGTCGATGCCGCGCGCGCCATAGCTCTCTCCCGGCTTGAGGACGTAGACGATAATGTGATGCACCACGGCCCGGTTTCCCGGCCGCGCTTCCGCCGCTTGAATCCAGCGGTCTTCGTCGAACTTCGTCTCGACATGGAAATACTTATAGCTGATGCCTTTCTTGCCGCCCTTGGCGGGCACGTTAAACTCCTCCGGCATGGACACAACGACATCTGGTTTGCCGATGCTCCAGCCGTCGGGGAAGCGGCGCGGCGGCGGCAGATCGCGCGGATCGCCCTTGGGACAATCCTGTTTGATCCACGCCAACAGCGTATCGCGGTCTTCCGGCGCCAGACTGCGATCGTTGGCGAAATGACCGAATTTCGCATCGGCGTGCCAGGGCGGCATACGACGTTCGCGCACCACTTCTTCGATGGTCTCCGCCCAGCCGAGCGCATCCTCGTAGGTCAACAGTGACATCGGACCGACCTGGCCGGGACGATGACATTCCTGACAGTTCTTTTGCAGAATGGGCGCGACGTGTTTGCTGTAGGTGACGGGGCCATCGGCCTTTGGTTTGATGGTGCGTGCAATGGCGCAGCCGGTCGCTTGGGTGCGCGGCTGCGAGACGGTTTTGCCGGCCAGCACTTCGTCCAGCGCCGCGGCGAGATCGCGGCGCGTCGGCGCCGGACGCCGAAAACCGACGCCGATTTGATCGTCAATGCGCCCTTGATAGAGAATCTTACCGGCGCCATCGAGGACAAACGCTTCCGGCGTGCGGCGTGCGGCAAACCGATCGGCGACGATATTGGCGGTGTCCTTGAGAATGGGGAAGGGGATGCCGTGATCTTTGGCGTGGGCGGCGACGCGGGCCGGTTTGTCCGTGCTGTTGGCGTTGATGGCGACGAAGGCCACGCCGCGCGGAGCGTATTCTTTGTGCAGTTCGGCCAGACGCGGCATGTAGGCGTTGTTAATCGGGCATTGGGTGCCAATGAAGACAACGACGATCGCTTTTTTCGCTTGCTCGTCCTTGAAGGACCAATCCTTGCCGGCGGTGTCCTTGAGGGTGAAGGGCCGCACCGAGCGCGGCGAATTGTCGGCCGGCTTCGTGTCGGCGGCGACGAACAGGATCGGTAGCACGCAGAGAGCCATTGCCAAGGGAAGTATGCGTCGCATGAAACACCTCTACGCCAGGGAACAACACTGTCAACCCATTGAGGATTGTACTCGGCGAGGGAGCATTTGGTTTCCGGCGACGCGGATAATGACGGAGCATCCCTCTGAATCCGCTGGTGTATGAATGGCCCGCGCGGTAAAAATGACAAGAGATTTCGTTGCCATCGCGGAGGTATCCTATGCCGGCTACCGAATGGCGCTCGTCCTTCTGTGCTCTCTGGGGCTCCTCATTTGCATGCCTGTGCTAGGTCTGCCAATAGCCCTTATCTTCACGCACGGGATGATCCTTGTCCCTCTGCTCATTCTGGCCGTCCTGGGGCCGTTCATCCTCGTTCACTACTTCTTGTGGGGATGGTGGCTCGCGCCGCGCCGGGAAAAGGAAACGCATCGGATGAATCCTCTCGATCTTCCGAACCATTGCCTCCCTCCCCGTCATGTGGAGGGCATCCGGAATAAAGAGGGGGGAGAAAGCTACTTTCGGCGATGAGTATGGCCCGCAACCGGCGACGCAGATCGCCGAGGCAGGCTGACCCAAACCTTGCCGAAAAAAGGAACTGGTAATCGAACCGAGAATCCTCCACAATAAGGCAGTAGTCCTCCGTGGAACCCGCCGTGAAGGAACCTGCCATGATCCCCGCTCGCCGCACGACAGCCACGCTTGTTCTCGCCCTCATCGCAATCGCACCGCTCCGCGCCGACGCGCCGACCGCCAAACCGAAACTGCCGGCCAAGATGCCGATGACCAGCCTGGCGCCGGCGAAGCTGGTCCCCGATTTGTGCTTGGTGCGCTATCGCCTCAGCACGACCTCGCCGGAATGTCAGGCATTCTTCGATCAGGCGCTGGGATATTTCTATTCATATGTGTGGATGGAAGCGGCCCGTTCGTTCGAGACGGCGCTGCAATACGATGCGGAATGTCCACTGGCCTGGTGGGGTCTGAGCCGCGCCCTGGAGCGCTGGGGCAAGAGCAATCACACCGAGGCGCTGCTCAAAGCGAGCAAACTCCAGGATCGCGCCAGCCACCGCGAGCAGCAGTTGATTCTGGCGCGCATGCAGGAGAAGGGGCAAGCGCCCGGTGTCGGCGATGGCGAGGCGCGCAAACGCAAAGCCATCGCCACCCTCGACAACCTCATCGCCCTGTACGACGACGATGAGGAAGCGTGGTATTATCGCGCCCAGTTGGCCGGCGGCGAACGGCTGTTCGGTGGGCAGGCGTCGTCGGCGCCGTTCTACAAAGCCCTCTGTCGCATCAATCCGCTGCATCCCGGCGCTAATCACGAACTGTTGCACTACTACGAAAACTCACGACGGCCGGCGCTGGGCTGGATTTACGCGGAGAACTACATCCAATCGTCGCCGGGCATTCCGCATCCCTTCCACATGCAGGCCCACTTGGCCATGCGCATCGGCAAATGGGCGCGGACGACCGACCGCTCCGCGCACGCCATCGAACTGGAACGCGCGTATCACAAGGACATGAAGGTCAAGCCGAAAGACGATCAGCAATACTCCCATCATCTGGAGACGCTGCTGCGTTCGCTGATTCACGATGGCCGCTTCGCCGAAGCGCGGGCCGTCGAAGCGGATGAACGTGCCTGCGGCTACAAACCGTGGCAATTGTGGTTTCAGCTGCACCTCGCCGAGCGCGATTGGAGCGGCGCGGGGAAAATCATCGACGAGATGCGCAAAACCAACAAGAAAGACAAGGCGACGCCTGCCTACTTCACGGCTCTTCTGTATCTCAAAAAAGGCGAGGCGGCGCGGCGCTGCCGGAGATTGAAGTGCTGCAACACGCTCTGCGCGATCGTCCCAACGACAAGACGTTATCGTATCGCTTGTGGGAGACGCAGGGCTGGCAGATGTGTCAGACCGGCGACGCCGACGCGGGACTGAAACTGCTCGCTCGCGCCGTGGACAAAACCAAAGACGACTATGCGCATCACGCTTGGGGCAATGGCGCGTATTACATGGAGCTATGGGGCATCGCCGCTTTGCAGAGTGGCCGCGAGAGCATCGCCGAAGAGGCGTTTCTGGAAGCGCTGGCTCACGACGCCGGCAGCGTCCGCGCCGCTCTGGGCATGCAAGTGCTGTGCGAACATCAGGGCCGCAGCGAGGAAGCGCGACGTTTCGCCGATGTGGCCCGGCGCTGCTGGAATCGAGCTGATTCCGCCAACTTCAACGCCGAACTCGCCGCGCTCCGCTCCCAGCGCTACGAAAATCGCCGTGCCGAGTCCGGCTTACGGCGTCCGCCCCTCCTCCAGCGTTAGGTCGGCTGGAATGAGAGAAAAAGGGTGCCGGCAATGGCGAGAATCCAGAACAAACGCGGGATGGGGCGTTTGCTGAAGGAGATGCGAACTAACCCAGTGGCCGCCGTGGTGAATGGCGTGGCGGGCATCGGCAGCATTGTCGGTACAGGCGTCGCGGTCGTTTTGGGAGCAATGAGGAAGGTCGCTCCCGATCAAACCCGCCAGGCGGCTTCCCAGGGTCATTTGCAGATTTATCGGTATCTCGCTGTTATCGTCATGCTGCTGGCTGGGATTGGCCTCTTGCTGTTCGCGCTGGTACAGATAACTACGACCCTCCGCGTTTTCAGCAGGGGAATGGTCTGGCGCCGTTTCGGCAACAAACGAGTTATTTTCTGGGTGGAAGTCGAACACTTCGGCCGTGGCGATGCGGCGCCCGAGAGCCTGACTTCGTGGAGCCTGCTGCTGCGCAGCGGCGAACGGATCATTCTTCACGCCGGCCTGTACAATCGAGGAGAATTCGCCGAAACGATGGAACTCATCGCGGAACAGATCGAAGAGACACACAAGCAATTCGGCTGACGCGATGGCCGCAGCGAGCCATCGCGGACACTTTCGGCTCCGATAACTATGATCCTAATGGCGCGATGCGGCCTTCCATCGGACTCGATGCTTGCGCATACATCTTACGCGGAATGCGACCGGACAGAAACGCCAAGGCCGGAAACAAGCGTCAAGACCTTTTACGATCTTAAAAGATCCCTGACACCTTTTTCTGGCCCTGCTTCACCAAGCTGTAGACACTTTCCAGCAACACAACTTCCTTGAAGAAGCGCTTGGCCAGGGCAGGGAACGCGAATAGACTAGCACGCGCAGGACTCGATAATAGCTTGTTCGGCGGCGCGAGCGCAAGCACTACCTGTTTTCGACGTTCGTATCCCGAGCGATTGTTTCCAACATCCTGACATCGGAGGTGCGGTTCATGAAGGCGCGAATAACATTTGGACTCGCTGCGGTGCTGGCCTTGCAGATGACTGTCCTCTGCGAACAACCCCGTAGTGCTGGCGGCGGTGGCAACAAGGGTTCACGTTTTCAGAATGCCGAGATGGAGAAGTTCCAAGGTGTTTGGCGGAACGAATCCGTGATCGGCAGTCATGGGGAAGTGCCCAAAGAGAATCTGAAGAATCGGTCTCTCGTGATCGAGGGCAACAAATTTGTCCGCAAAGCGAATGGCAAGACCTTCATGGAAGGCCGTTTCGCCATCGACACGACCGGCAAACAAAAGATTCTAGTCATGATTCTTACCGACCGGCGGGAGGCAGAGCAGGTGTGGGCCTTGTATGAGATTGAAGGCGACACACTCAAAATCTGCTACGAGCTGCTGGGCGTGGGGCGGCCAACCGAGTTCAAAGCCGGCGACACGCAGTCGGTGGCCGTCTACAAGCGTCAGAAGCCGTAGCAATGACGCCTCCAACGGGCCGGAAAAGAGAAGGGTCCAAGGAGAAAAAGGAGAAAAAGGTGTCAGGAATGAATGGCATGGACTTTAGCCACAACTATTAACTCCCAAACGGGATCGGGCATCCTGCCGCGATTCGTTGAGCAACGGGTAATGCTTGGGGCGACGCTTGCGGCGCGCGGCTCATAACGATTGGCGCGCTGGCCGACGCGATGACTCCGTATCGCCGCACGCAAACGCCGCATTATCTCCGCAATCTCGTCCACCGCCGCCGTCCACAACACCGACGCCAACGCATTGACCACCTGCAACGCGCCCTTGAAACTTACTTGCAACGGCAACAGGCCGCCTTCCTCCGCCGCCCGCGCCATCTGACCGCGCAGCAGGTTGTAGGCCAGCAAGTGTGCCCACACTTCCTTTTGCACCATCTCCGGCGACTGGCAACGGAGAATGTCCATCTGCATTGTCTGCTTCAAGGACCGCAGGTCCAACTCGGCGTACCAACGCATGCGGTACAGCACCGCCACGTCCTCACGTCCAAACGCCGCCGCATCCAACAGCGTGGTGGCTACCACCAACACCTTGGTACGGAAGCCGGCCGCACCTACCCGCACCCGGACTTCACGCACCGCCAACGTCGCCGGCAACGACGCATAGCTCGCTTCCTCCAACCACTCCGGACGCGGCGGTTTGCTCCAGCAGACCACATGATCCTCGCGGCCCAAATGGCGGCCGCTGCGGAAGTCGGCGCGGCGGCGTTGGTGCAGCCGGCAAACCATGTCGGCGCCGCGTTGTTGCGTCAACGCCAGTTCCCAGTATGAGCCGTAATAGCGGTCGGCCAGCAGAAGATCGCCTGGCTCCAGGTTGTCTTGCAGGCTGTGCCACAGGGCGGTCTCGCCGCTGTGCTTGCCCTGGTAGCGTCCCAGGGCGGCGTCGAGAACGGTGCCGACGGCCAGGGAGAACAACACCACCAGGCGGGCGATGGGGAAACCGACACCGGCCTTCTGGGTGTGTGCTTGCGGGAAGGCTTTCTGGTTGGCCTCGGTGTCGGGCATGGACACGGTACTGCCATCGACGACCTTGAGAGTGCGTCCGTTCCAGCGCCAGGGGGCAGGGGCGCGCTTTGTGCCTGTCGGCCGGTGAGACGTGTGAGGCGGTTCAGGACGCCTTGGGGCAAGCGCTGGCGTGCCTTGTTGTAGGCGCTGGGGTCGGCGGAACAGGGGGCCAAGCCTTGGGCACTGCGCCAGGCCAGGAAGCGTGCCACGGCTTGGCGGCAAGAATGGTCGGGGTCGAGAACCTGGGAGAGGAAGACCCAGAGCGTGACGAGCGGGGAGAAGAGTCGCTCGCGGAAGGAGACGGCCTCGTCGCGGATGGCCTGTTCGGCCAGACCGCCGGCCAGGAGTTCGCTGAAAGGCAGGGCTGGGGCGTGGGCAATCTTTTGACGAAGTTGTCCGACTTGGCGACAGCGGCGTGGGGGGGTAGCATGAGTCATGGATGGCCTCCTTGTGGTGAGGTTTCGTAATCACCCTCAATCTAGCAAGGCAGGCCATCTTTGTTAACTCCCTCACCACGCAAGACTTGTGGCTAAAGTCCATGCCATTCGTGTCAGGAATCTTTTGCGGTCTTAAAAGATTCTTTAACCTCCCTTCTGGCCGAGCTATTGACCTTACTCCCTCTGTTCACGCGAACGGATTGACGATCTTCACGCCGTCGTAATCCGCGCCGTGCTGCATGTCTTCGCTGTACAGGCGAGTGACGCCGGCGTCCTGGCAGGCGGCAACGAGTAAACTATCCCAGTGAGACAACGAATAGCGTTCGTGCAGGGCGAAACTACGTTCAAGAATCTGTACCGTTGGAAGCCTGAGCGCGAACAGTTGCAAGAGTTTGCGGAAATCGACCGGGACTTGCTCTGGGGCGAGCGCGCCCTCTTTCGATGCCTTCCGTAAGCAGGCCAGAAACTCGACGGCCACCTGCCATAACCAGACCGTTTCCTGCGGCCTGAGTACCAGGTCGTCCAAGAGTTGCTGCGCCTGCGCCTGCTTCAAGGGAGCGCTCGGGTCGAATAGGTAGACGAGAATGTTGGTGTCAATCGCGTTCATACAACTCTTCGCGCGAGAACTTCCCGGCCAGACCGACGATGGGGTTCTGACGGATATGTTCTTTCAAGCGCTCCCACGCCGCCAAGGAAGGGTTTTCCGACTCAACCAGTTCGATCGTCAGTTTCACGCGCGTGCGGTCGGGGAATGGCAGGACCGCGTCCGGTTTCAATACACCGCCTTCAATGGTTGCCGTTAACTCCGCTTTCATATCAGTTCCCTCTTTCTTTCTCCGTCGCTTATGCTTCCGGCTTGCCAAGCTATGATCCTGTCGGCGCGATGCGGCCTTCCATCGGACTCGATGCTTGCGCATACATTTTACGCGGAATACGGCCGGCCAGATACGCCAGCCGGCCGGCGGCGCAGGCGTGACGCATGGCATGTGCCATCCGCAGCGGATCGCGGGCATGCGCGATGCCGGTATTGAGCAAGACGCCATCGCATCCTAGCTCCATCGCCACGGTCACATCGCTGGCCGTGCCCACGCCGGCATCGACGATCACCGGATAATTCGGATCGCCTTCCTTCAAATACTCCAGAATGATGCGAATGTTGTTGGCATTGAGAACGCCCTGACCGCTGCCGATAGGGCTGCCGGCCGGCATGACGCTGACCGCGCCCGCCGCTTTCAAATGACGAGCCATGATCGGATCGTCGCTTGTATAAACGAGAACTTGAAAACCATCTTTGACCAGCTGTTCCGTGGCTTGGAGCGTGGCCACCGGATCGGGCAGCAGCGTTTTGGTATCGCCGAGACATTCCAGCTTGACCCAATCGGCGCCGCGATTGCCGAGATTGCTCAGCAGTTCGCGGGCCAGGCGCGCATGGCGCACGGCGTCGGCGGCGCTGAAGCAGCCGGCCGTGTTCGGCAGGATGGTGTAGCGCTTTCAGATCGAGATAATCGAGGATATTACGGCCCTGCTTGTCCACCAGCCGTTCGCGGCGCACGGCCACCGTCGTCACTTCGCAGCCGCTGGCCGACAAGCAATCGCGCATCAGCTCGTAGCCGGCGTACTTGCCGGTGCCGGTGATGAGCCGGCTGCGGAACGTGAACTTGCCGATGACGAGCGGTTTATCTTCGGGTTCCGCTTCCGCTTCGCCGCCGCCGACCAGCGTGACGATTTCGATGCGATCCGACGAGGCCAGCGTTTGCTCGCCGTGCCGCGCCGCCGGCACAACCTCGCCGTTGACCTCGACGGCGACGCGGCGGCGATCGTAACCCAGACGCTCCAGCAATTGAGCCGACCGTCAGGGGTTCAGGCAGCGAACGCGCTTCGCCGTTGATCGTGCATGTCAGCATGAGCCGTCTCTCCCATTCACGTTGGCCGTTTTCTCGATGTGTGCCTAATTATACCTATACGAATTACGTCGTATTTCGTTTAGCCGCGACCCGAAGGGGAGCGCGTTGCAGAGGCGCTTCCCTTCGGGTCGCGGCTAAACGAAATACGGTCCCCGCGTGAATCGAAGGTATCCCATGATCGTCATGTCTTCCCATTATGTTCCCCATACCAAAGTGCCGACGCTCGTTTTCACCACCAGTTCGCAGGCGACGCGGCACGTCGCCCTGATGATCGAAAGTCTCATTCGCCAGAACAACTCGGCCGGCCGGCCCACCGTACTCGGTCTGCCGACCGGCTCCACGCCCGTTGGACTTTACCGCGAATTGATCCGCCTGCACCGCGATGCCGCTCTCGACTTTTCGCGCGTCATCACCTTCAATCTCGACGAATATTTTCCCATGCAGCCGGACGATCCGCAGAGCTACCGGCGCTGGATGCAGGAAACCTTTTTCAATCACGTCAACATTCCGCCGCAAAACATCAACATTCCCGACGGCACCATCAAGCCGGAAGAGGCCGAGGAGTACTGCCATCGCTACGAACAGAAGATCCGCCGAGCCGGCGGCATCGATCTGATGCTCTTGGGCATTGGCCGAACCGGACACATTGGTTTCAACGAACCCGGCTCGACGCGGCATAGCCGAACGCGCATGGCCACGCTCGATCCGGTGACGCGCCGCGACGCCGCCAGCAGTTTCTTCGGCGAAGACAATGTGCCGCATCAGGCGCTGACGATGGGCGTCGGCACCATCCTCGATGCCCGTAAAGTTGTGTTGATGGCGTTCGGCGAACACAAGGCGCCGATCGTGCAGCGCGCCGTCGAAGGGCCTGTCACCGATTCGGTGGCCGCCAGCTTTTTGCAGCAGCACCCCGACGCCACCTTCCTGCTCGATCGCGCCGCCGCCGACGAACTGGCCTCCTTCGCGCGGCCGTGGACCCTCGGGCCGGTCAACTGGACGCCGCCGCTCATCCGCAAAGCCGTCATTTGGCTCAGCCTCAAAGTCGAAAAAGCCCTTCTCAAACTGTCCGACGACGATTTCCGCGAACACGAGCTTTACGAACTGCTCCGCGAATACGGACCCGCCAGCGTTCTCGGACGCCGCGTCTTCGACGATTTGATGACGACGCTCTGCACCGAGCCGGGTGGCCGGGAATCGCGCACCGCCCTCATTTTCAGCCCGCACCCCGACGACGACGTTATCAGCATGGGCGGCACGCTCATCCGTCTCGTCGAGCAGCGGCATCGCGTTCACATCGCCTACATGACCAGCGGCAACATCGCCGTCTTCGATCACGATGCCTGGCGCTTCGTCGATTTCGCCGTCGAGTTCAATCGTCTCTTTCAAATCGACGAGGAGCAGACGGAGAAACTTAAGCAGAGAATGCAGACTTTTCTGCGTTCCAAGAAGCCGGGACAGCCGGATTCGGAAGATTTGCTCAAGGTCAAGGCGCTGATCCGCGAGACGGAGGCGCGAGCGGCGGCGCTGGCCTGCGGCGTGCCGCCGGAGCAGCTGGAATTTATGGATCTGCGTTTCTATCGCACCGGCACCATCGCCAAGGCGCCGATCCATCCGCAGGACATCGGCGACATCATCGCCCTGCTGGAGCGTTTGCGTCCGGCGGCAGATCTACGTGGCCGGCGAACTGTCCGATCCGCATGGCACGCACCGCGTTTGCGCCGAAGCGATGTTCGAGTCCGTCCGCGCCGTGCGCAAAAAAGGACAGAACTTCGAGGTTTGGCTGTATCGCGGCGCCTGGGAGGAGTGGGAGCCGCATCAAATCGAGCGCGTTGTGCCGCTCAGTCCCGAAGACGTGGAACGTAAGAAACAGGCCATTTTCCGTCATCAATCGCAGAAAGATCGGGCCATGTTTCCCGGCGGCACCGATCGCCGTGAATTTTGGCAGCGTGCCGAAGATCGCAACCGCCATACGGCCCACGTCTACGATCAACTCGGCTTGCCGGAGTTTTACGCGCTGGAAGGCTTTGTGCAGTGGCGCGACGGCGAGGAAACTTAACGCCGTTTCGTCGGCGAACCGGCAGCGTTAGCTGCCGGGTGGAGTTATCACCCGGCAGCTAACGCTGCCGGTTCGCCAGCGAAAGCGATGCGGTGGACGGGGCGAACCCTTCGCATTGCGCCTTCCCTTGCCGGCCCCATTCCGGCATGGATCGTAACGATTCCATTCAGGCCAGCGCCCTTGATCTCCGACCGTAGAATAGCAGGTGGGAAAAACACACCTGGCTCCATGGCCTAGGGGGAACGATTGATGAACGGTTACACCGAAAACAGGGCATCCGGGGCTTACGAGCGGCCTGGCCCGCACGATCTGGTACTCACCTGGGGCGCCAGCCACGCCATGCTGCCCCTGGTGGGACGCATCGTCGCCGACATCATGCACGGCCACGATCGCCTCGCCCAGCTTCGGCCCGAGCGGGAACGCCTCGATAGCCAGCGGCAAACGCTGGCCTGGCCCCAACGTTCTCGGCGCTATCAGGTTCAGGAAGAACTCACCGCCGTGGAGAAGGAACTCCGTCAGGCGTACAGCGAGTTGGAAGGGTTGGGCGTCGCCGTGCTGCACGGTCCGTCCGGCCTGGTCGGTTTCCCAACCATTGTCAACGAACGCCGCGCTTTCTTTTCTTGGCGTCCCGGCGAAGAAGACGTGGTGTTTTGGAACTTCGCCGGCGATCCGGTGCGCCATGCCGTGCCGGAAGCTTGGACCAAGAGTCCGCCCGCGGCGAAACCGCGCCGCGGCAAGTCGCGCCGCCAGAAATCTTGATGCAAGCACCCGCAGACCCTCGACCCAGCAAGGGCGAGCAGCCGCGCTGCTCGCCCTTGTGTTTTTTCATGGGGTGCCGATGGGGCAAGCTGGAGATTTTGCATCATCGGGGCAAAGAGAGGGGAGTGCCCCCGGACGAAACTCTTCCGAGCCGGAAGCGTGAGCGAGGGCAGTGCAACCGTCGATTCCTTCCGGCTCTGATTTCGACATTCTCCGCCTAGACTTTCACTTTTCCCTCCTAGTATAATCCTGCCAGCAACTTGCGGGCGGAGGACGCGCATGAGTTGGCAGGACGGCGAAGATGATACGGTTGCGTGTCCCTACTGCCGCCGCTCTATCCATGAAGATGCCGTGCGCTGCCCGCACTGCGAGAATTACCTCTCCGAAGAAGACGCACCGTCGCGGCGCTCGTGGTGGTTTCTGATCTGTGCCCTCATCTGTCTGCTTTTGGCGCTGGGCTGGGCTTTACAAATGCTGTGAACGTCATGGCCGATCCGCTCATTACCTTGACGACCGATTTCGGCAGCGGCTCGCACTACGTCGCCGCCGCCAAGGGCGTCATTCTCGCCCTCAATCCCGAAGTGCGCATCCTCGATCTCAGCCACGACATCCCCGCGCAGGATCTGCGCCAGGCGGCGTTTTTCCTCGTTGCCACGCTGCCCTACTTCCCGCCGGAGACGCTGCACGTCGTCGTCGTCGATCCCGGCGTCGGCAGCCAACGACCGATTCTCTACATCGAGTTGGCGAATCTGCGCGTGTTGGTGCCGGACAACGGCTGTTGGACGTGGCTGATGGAGGGCGGACGGCGGCGGCCGCGCGTCATCCGCTTGACCGACAAACGCTTCTGGCGCAGCCGTATCAGCGACACCTTCCACGGCCGCGACATCTTCGCGCCCGTCGCCGCCAATCTCAGCCTCGGACTCGATCCGCGCGAACTGGGACCGATCGTCGCCGATTGGGTTCGCCTGGATCGGCCGGCGCCGCATCACGATGCCAAGGGCATCGCCGGCGAAGTCCTCTATGTCGATCGCTTCGGCAATCTCATCACCAACATTCCCGGCGAGGCGTTGACGCTCGACGATCGGCCCAAGCGCGTCCGCGTTGCCGGCGTCGAAGTGGCGCGCATCGTCCGCACCTACTCCGACGCGGAACCCGGCACGCTGCTCGCGCTGGTGTCCAGCGCCGAATGGCTGGAAGTAGCCGTCAACCAAGGCGACGCCGCTCGCCAACTGGACGCGCGCATCGGTACGCCGGTGACTATCGAATGGCAAACGTAATTTGACCCACCCGGCAGCTCACGCAGCCGGTTCGCCATGCCCGGCGATTTGACCCGGCAGCTAACGCAGCCGGTTCGCCCAGACAGGCGAACCGGCTGCGTTAGCTGCCGGGTGCAGGCCAAGAGGCATATCCTTACTTAACAACGCAGCTTGACATTTGTCCATGTTCGGCGTATCCTCCTCGTCCGTTTCGCTAACGGTACCTATTTCTCTCAAAGGAGGAAGGAACATGTCGAAGCGTCCGCCGCGCCCGCCAGGTTATTCGTGGTTGATTCCGTATTTGGTCGTTAAGGATGCTGACGCCGCTCTCGCTTTTTATCAGAAAGCATTCGGCTTCGAGAAACGCATGGCCATACCGGGACCGGATGGCAAAACAGCCCACGCGGAGATGATGTGGCGCGATGCGATGATTATGCTCGGTACGCCCCACTCGTCGAGCGAGTGGCCGAGCAAACCGCCAACGATGAGCAAGGTTGCCTCGCCGATCAGTTTCTACGTCTACTGTGACGACGTGGACGCCTCGTTCGCTCGCGCCATTGCCGCCGGCGCCAAGCAGATCAAGCCGCCGCAGGATATGTGGTATGGCGATCGCATCTGTGTCGTTGAAGATGCGGACGGCTATACGTGGCACTTCGCCGCCAATGTCGCCGACTTCGATCCGAGCAAGGCGCCAAAGGGATGAAAGGCCATCCCGCTTGCCGGGGGACATTCCCCCGGCAAGCCGGGGGCTATATTAACGGCATGAACCCTAGCCGCGAACAACTCGAACAATGGGACCGCGAACACGTCTGGCATCCCTTCACGCCCATGCAGGCGTATGCCGCCGAAACACCGCTCATCATCGCCGAAGCACGCGGTTGCTTCCTCATCGACCTCGACGGCCGCGAATATCTCGATGGCGTATCATCGCTGTGGTGCAACGTCCACGGTCATCGCGTGCCGCAACTCGATGCCGCCCTGCGCAAACAACTCGACGCCGTGGCGCACAGCACCTTGCTAGGACTCAGCAACGTGCCGGCCATTCGATTGGCGCGGCGGCTGGTCGAACTGGCGCCACCAGGCTTGAACCACGTTTTCTACTCCGACGACGGCGCCACGGCGGTGGAAGTGGCGCTCAAGATGGCGTTTCAATACTGGCGGCAGTGCCCGCGACCGCGGCCGGACAAGACGCGCTATCTCGCGCTGCACGGCGCCTATCACGGCGACACGCTCGGCGATGTCAGCATCGGCGACATTGAACGATTTCATGGACTTTTTGCACCTCTTTTATTTCCGACTGTCCGCGCTCCTGCACCGTATTGCTACCGCTGTCCGCTGGGCCTGGAGCGTTCGCGCTGCCGCATCGATTGCGCCGATGGAACTGGCCGAACTGGTGCGGCGGCATGCGGACACGTTGGCGGCGGTAGTCGTCGAGCCGCTGGTGCAGGGCGCGGCGGGGATGATTACGGCCCCGGAGGGCTATCTGCGGCGCGTCCGCGAGGCGACGCGCCGCCATGACGTGCTGTTGATCGCCGATGAGGTAGCGGTCGGCTTCGGCCGCACCGGCACGATGTTCGCTTGCACGCAAGAAGACGTGACTCCCGATTTTCTCTGCTTGGCCAAAGGGTTGACCGGCGGCTATCTGCCGTTGGCGGCCACATTGACGACCGATGAGGTATACAATGCGTTTCTCGGCCCACCAGAAGCGGGCCGGACGTTTTATCACGGCCACACCTACACCGGCAATCCGCTGGGCGCCGCCGTCGCCTTGGCCAATCTCGATTTGCTGCAAGCGGCGGACGGCCTGCCGGCGCTGCCGGAAAAGATCGAACGCTTGCGGACGCACCTGGAGCGCTTGCGGCCTTTCTCCATCGTCGGCGACATTCGGCAGAGGGGATTGATGGCCGGCATCGAACTGGTGCGCGATCGAGACGACGAAGGAACGCTTTGCGGTCGAGGAGCGGATGGGAGCGCGAGTTTTGCCGATTGGCGCGCGAGCAGGGCGTGTTGCTGCGTCCGCTGGGCGATGTGATTGTCGTCATGCCGCCACTAGCCATCGATGGGCCGTTGCTAGACCGTCTGGGCGACGTGCTTTACAATTGCGCGAAGACGATTGCGGCGCAGGACGAAGATTTTGTTTAGCCGCGACCCGAAGGGGAGCGCGTTGGCCAGCGCGCTCCCCTTCGGGTCGCGGCTAAACAAAAGCAAGGAACGGCAAATGCGGGGCCTGTTCATCACGGCGACCGACACCGGCGCCGGCAAGACGTTCGTGACGGCCGCGCATCGCGCGATGGTGGCGGCGCGAGGGACGGTCGTTCCGCGTGTGCAAGCCGGTGGCGACGGGCGCGGAGAATGGCTGGAGCGAGGATACGCGCTTACTCGCCGAGGCGGCCGGCGATACGGATTTGCGTGCGGTGACGCCGTACACCTTCGCCGTCGCCGCCGCGCCGCCGGTGGCGGCGCGACTCGCTGGAATATCGCTGCGATTGGAGGATCTAGTTGCGGCAGTGCAACGCCGCGCCGCCGATGACAGAGCCGTGCTTGTCGAGGGCGTCGGCGGTTTGCTGTGTCCCTTGACGGAACACGAAACAGTGGCCGATCTAGCGACCGCGTTGGCGCTGCCGCTGATCATGGTTGCCAGGCGATCGTTGGGAACACTCAATCACACGCTGCTGACGGTCGAGGCAGCGCAGCGGCGTGGTCTGCGTGTGGCCGGCTTAGTAGTCACGGCGACGATGCCAGTGCGGGGAGCGGCCGAGGAAACAGTCGATTGAGGAACTGCGCCGGCGGCTCACTATCCCACTGCTGGCCGTGTTGCCGCATCAACCGGACGGCGGAGAGATGCCGGCACTGCAAGCGGTGGATTGGTGGCGGCTGACGTTATAACCGAAGGAGGGAACCATGATCGACAAGATGATACGGTTACTGGTTCTCTTGACCGTGACGATGGGATTAGCGCGGACAGAAATGCTCGGCGCGGAGCCGCTGCCGCCGCGCGCCCTCGCACGCATTGGCGATCATCGCTTCTATCACGGCCCAGGGATCGAGTGCGCCGCTCTGTCCCCCGATGGCCGCCGTGTCGCCTCCTCGGCCAGCTATCCCGATTACTACCATCACATCACTGCGAAGGAACGAAACAACTACGATTCGGTAATCATCTTATGGGATGCCGCCAGCGGCGAACGTCTCCGCGAGCTACGTGTTCCGCATGCGCCCACGAAGATCGCGGACCTCGCCTTCTCTCCCGACGGCACACGGCTCGCGGCGGCTTACGGCATTTCCGAAGAGAAGACGGGAGTAGGCGTTTTCGCGGTCGAAACCGGAGAACTCCTTTGGCCGCCGATGGATTTCCAGAGGACCGTGACCCATCTCCAATTTTCCGCCGACAGCCGGCAGCTACATCTGAGCGAATTGGATGGGCCGGTCAGCGCTTGGGATGCCGTCAGCGGCAAACAACTACGCCTTTGGGTATCTCCGTTTGAAGTTCCGCCCAAGGGAGCCAAACAGGGAGCGATTGACGTTAGGGGATTGCCGTCTCCCGATGGCAAGGTTATCGCTTGGTATAGAGATTCGATTTCTGAAAACGGCGTATTTCGGGAACCGGGGGAACTGCGCGTTCACGATGTTGCCACGGGCAAATTGCTCTACCAAATAAAACTCGCGTGTGTTCCTTCCTTGAATTTCCTTACCTTCGCCCTCGACGGCAAACGGTTTGCCGCCGACTGCCGCGACAAGATCATCGTATGGGAGACGGCCACCGGCAAGCAATTGGCAGCCATCAAAATACCGGACCTGTGGCAATTCTGCCTGGCACCGAACGGACAGCAAGCCGTGATTTGCGAATTTTCCGGAGAACTTTACTCTCTGCATTTGTGGGATCTCCAAACGGGGAAACCATCGCGGAAGTTTTCTCCTGGCTTCGTTCCGGGGGCGCTCTTCATTCCGAGAAAACAGCAAATTTTCTCCGCGGACGGAAAAACGCTTCTACTGGCCGAAGGTCGGAGCCTGCGCCTGTTCGATACGACGACCGGCAAGGAAAAAGTGGGGCCAGTTTTCCGTACTTCGGTCAAGCCCCATTTTTTCGCCGACGGTCGGACGCTGTTCACTTTCTGCGATGACGCGAGGCATAGATGGAACGTGTCGCCGGGAAAAGAACCGGCGCTGCTCCGTCAGGAACGGACAAAAATCTGGGAGGCCGCGTGTCTGGCATACAGCGCTGATCAGCGCCTCTTCCTCGACTGCGCGGAAGGCCGAGTCCGCGTGCGGGAGACGGCGACCGGCCATATCCGTCGCGAGTTGGGGAACTACGACCGCCACTGGACCACGTCCTATAGCCGATTCTCCCGCGATGCGGCCCACGTATTGGTCGAGTACAAAAGAAGCGACGACAAGAATCCCTCGATTTTTCATCTCTACGAAACGAAGACGGGCAAGGCGTTGGGGGAGTTCAAGGCCACGGGGTTCGAGAATTCATGGTATTGCCTCCGCGACCATCTCATCGCCGACCGTCTCATCGCCTGGGTGGACCACGCCGGCAATGTCCACCTACACGACGCCGCGACCGGGAAAGCCGTGCGGACGCTTCGCTCCTCTCGGCCGCTCCCCAAAGGGGGGGGCGATGATTCCACCGACCTCCTCTTTTCTCCCGACGGTGGACAGCTAGTCGTCGCTATTTACCTCTATGACTTTTTCAAACCGGACGGCGAGAGGAAGACCGCACTGCCGCTGCGTGTATTCCAGGTTTCCAACGGCCGCGAAATCGCCCGCTTTTATGCCAATCCGGACAAGAAGAGCAAGGCAGCCCGGCTCTCCTGGATGGCCTCGTCGCCGGACGGTCGGCTCCTCGCCGTCGCCGAAGACGAGTCCGGCATCGTTCGCCTCATCGAGATCGCCAGCGGCAAGGCGCGTGTCGAGTTCGCCGGACATCGCCACGGCGTTCGCGGTTTGTCATTCTCTTCCGATGGCCGATCGCTGGCTTCCGGCGGTGAAGACAATGTCGTCTTCCTCTGGGATGTAACCGGCGCAAGGACGCAAGCCACCGTCAACACGGCGAGCGATAACGATCTGGCGGCGTGGTGGAACGATCTGGCTTCCGACGATGGCAAACGCGCCGGTGGCGCTATCACCGGATTGCTTCGTAAGTCGGAGGCGAGCGTGGCGTTTCTCCAGCCGCGATTACATCCAGCCGAATCGCCGGATCAAAAGTGGTTGGCGCGTCTCCTCGCCGATCTCGATTCCGACGCCTACCAAACACGCGAAGCGGCGAGCCGCGAGTTGGTTCGGCTCGGCGAACGCGCCGAAGCCGCGCTGCGGCGCGCGTGGATGAATCGTCCCTCGCTGGAAATGCGCCGGCGCATCGAAGACGTGCTGAACAAACTCGAACCCAGCCCGCCGCCACCGGAGACATTGCGGATGCTGCGAGCCATCGAAGTGTTGGAGCATATCGGCACGGCGCAGCGCGGCGTTGCTTGGAAGCGTTGGCCAAGGGAGCAGCCGAAGCGCGGCAGACGCGCGAGGCGAAGAGAGCATTGGATCGCCTGGCGAAACGTCGCTAACCGAACCTAACCACTCCGAGAACCATCATGCAGCCAGTTCAATTCCAATGTGGGCACTGCGGCAAACTCATGGCCGTCGGCAGCGCGCATCTCGGCCAACAGGTGCGCTGTCCGCACTGCCAGCAAGTCGTCGTCGCTCCGCCGGCTGAGTCGGCCGCACCGCCGCCGGCGCTGACCGAGACGGTGCTGCACACGCCCGCCGTCGGCGACGGCGAAGACATCTTCGCGCCGCCGGAAGCGAGCGAGGATCTATTCGACAGGCCGGAAACGCCGCGCATCGAGATGCCGCCCGATCCGCTCGCTCCCACATTGCCCAGCGACAACGTCATGCGTCCGCCGGAATCGGCGACGACGCTGGCGCCGACGCTGCCTTGGGTGCCGCCGGAGTCGGCCCCGCCCGGCAATAGCGATGGCACATCGATTCTGCCGCCGAGTAACGAGGCGTCCTGGATGTCCGGCACCGCGACCGAGAAGATGGCGCCGCCTCCCGCCGACGTGCCGCCTTCTCCTCCGCGCGAGTCGCCCGCCGCTCCGATCGCGCGCGTGCCGCGGCACACAGAAGCGAAAACACCGTGGTTTTTGCTATTGGTGTTCAGTCCGCTGTTGCTCTACGCCATCGTCATCACCATTTTTTCGGTGTTTCTTTATCGGCATGAGCAAGAGCTGGAACGACGATTGCGCAATCCCTTTGAGATAATGCCCGATGAAGGCGACAAGTCCGGCGTGCAAAAGGCGAAGCAGGCGATTCGGTGGAAGTACGATCCGAAGCTCCCCACTCTTCCCTTGCCCGACAGTCTCTGCACCACGCTGGCCAAGCACGAGCCGCTGCGCATCGGCGATCTGCAAATTATCCCCGACCGCGTCGAACGCAAACGCATGAAAGTGGTGGTGGCCAGTTTCGATCCCGAACCGTGCCAGGGCGATTCGCTGGTGCTGTACCTGCGGATGAAAAATTTGTCCTCCGCGTACGCCTTCGCGCCGCTGGACAATTACTTCGATCGCCGTTGGCAGGGAGGAGCGCGGCCGCCCTTCACGTTGCTGGAGGTCGGCGACAAGTATCGTTTCCACGGCGGGCCGGCCGACTGGTATCCGCGCGGTGATCCGACGCACCGCCGCGAATGGGTCGAGGGACGCAAGGACCAGCCCGATGTTCTCCAAACCGGAGAGCAAAAGGAGTTATTCGTTTGCACCGACGGCAACGACGCCAAGGCGGTAGCGGTGCTGTTCGGCCAAGGAATGCAGCCGCCGTATCACGGCTCGTTTTTGTGGCGCGTCCGCGTCCGTCGCGGCCTGGTGCGCTTGAAAGATAAGGATTACTCGGCCACGGCCGTGATTGGCGTCCGTTTCAGCGATGAGGACATTGATAAAGCGCCGCGAGAAGTGCAGTGAGAATTCATCGGGAAAATTCGTTCGGGTATCTGGCCTTTCGCAGAGAGGCATCCTATTTTGGTAGAGGTAGGTTGCTATTGCGGTCGGGAAAGTGGGATTGTCAAGCGTGCCGGCCGCGACTATATTCAAACTTTAAGGATCGGTGTAACGCTGTCATTGCTCGGTCTCTTCTTGCGGAGCGCGATCGTCGTCCAACCTTCCCCTCAACGCCGAGTGGGCAGCGCGGTGCAACGTGCAACCTACCCTGTGCCGAGAAGTGCCGAACATTGATCTCCATTACCCTTTCGTCCAGTTCTATTACAGGAGGGACAGCTATCCGGAAACGGATGGCCGCGATGTTTCCATGAAACTTACACGCGCAGCCAGCTACGCTTTGCACGCCGTTGTCCACATGGCCCAGCAGAAAGGGCAGAACAGCCCTGTGGCCTCGCACCACATCGCCGCCGAGCGCGGCATCCCCGAACGCTTTCTGCTCAAGGTTCTCAAGCCGCTTGTCTCCAACCGCATTCTGCTGTCGGTGAAGGGGCCAAACGGCGGCTATCGTTTGGCCCGTTCCGCCTCGGACATCACCATGCTCGACATTATCGAGTCGGTGGACGGCGCTCTGCGCGGCTACGCGCCGGAGCGGCCGACGGACAAGGACAAGGATCACACGCCGGCGGAGGTCAAGAAGTTTAACCAGACGTGGAACAGCCTTCATCCGAGGCTGGAGCAGGTCTGCGGCCAAACCGCCGAACAGATGCGCAAGCAACTGGAAAAAGTGAAGATTTCCGATTTGGTCAACCGCGGCAAATAACCATCGCCGCGACCTGGCGAACCGGCAGCGTAAGCTGCCGGGTTGGAAGCACCCGGCAGCTTACGCTGCCGGGTTGGAAGCACCCGGCAGCTTACGCTGCCGGTTCGCCAGGTCGCGGCAGATCCGCATGCCCATCCGCATCACCAACATCCGCCTGGGCATCGACGAGCCGGAAGCGGAGTTGCCGAAGCGTCTGGCTCACCTCCTCGGCCTGGCTCCGGCCGCGTCGCTGACCTGGCGCATCCTCCGTAAAGCGCTCGATGCCCGCGGCAAGGATGCTCTGCACTTCGTCTATAACGCCGAGGTCATCCTCCCCAGCGACGAGCCGCGCATCGTGGCCCACGCGCGCCGCAAGGTGCGCCCGCCGGTGAGGATCGATCTCTTCACGGAGGAGCCGTTCGTCCCGCCTCCATGCGGCGTGATTCCGTTGCCGCATCGACCGATTGTCGTCGGTTCGGGTCCGGGCGGATTGGCGGCGGCGTACTTCCTGGCGGAGCGCGGTTATCGTCCGCTGGTCTTGGAGCGCGGTCGAGCCGTGCGCCAGCGCATCCACGACGTTCGCGCTTTCGACGCCGGCGGCCCGTTCGATCCGGAAAGCAATTATCTGTTCGGCGAGGGCGGCGCGGGCACCTTCAGCGACGGCAAGCTGACCTATCGCAATTCCGGCCCGGACGTGCGCCGCGTGCTGCAATTGTTCGCCGATTGCAAAGGCAAGCCATCGATCCTCTACGACGCTCGGCCGCACTTGGGCAGCAATCGTCTGCCGGCCGTCGTCGAAGCGCTGCGCCGCCGCATCGAAAGCCTGGGCGGCGAAGTGCGTTTCTCCTGCCGCGTTGAGGATGTCGATGTCGCCGACGGCCGGCTGCGCGGATTAGCTACCTCGTCGGGTTACATTGCGGCGACGGTCGCCGTTTTGGCCATCGGCCACAGTGCCCGCGATACGTACCGCATGTTGCTGGCGCGCGGCGTGCCGATGGTGCAAAAACCGTTTCAAATGGGCGTGCGCATCGAACATCCGCAGGAGATCGTCAACCGCGTTCAGTACGGCGCGGCGCCGTTGGAGCAGCGCTTGGGAGCGGCGAACTATTCGCTCATTGCCAAGGGACGGCGCGATCTGTTCACATTCTGCATGTGCGCCGGCGGCTACATCATGCCGAGCGTGTCCGAACCGGGCGCGTTCTGCACCAACGGCATGAGTCTGTCGAAGCACGATTCGCCCTTCGCCAATAGCGGCTTGGTCGTGACCGTGCCGCCGGAACAGTTCGGCAGTACGGACGTTCTCGCCGGCGTGTATTTGCAGCATCTTTACGAGCAACGTGCTTTCGAGATGGGCCGGCGCGATTATCTCTGTCCGATCCAGCGCGTCGATGATTTTCTGGCTGGCCGCGACACCATCGACATACCGGACAATAGCTATCCGCGCGGTGCGATTTCGGGACGCATCGCCGAGTTGGTGCCGCCGTTGATCGTCGAGGCGCTGCGTCATGGTCTGTCGATCATGGACCATCACTGGCGCGGCCGCTTCGTGCCGGAGGCGACGCTGGTTGGCCCGGAGGCGCGCGGCAGCGCTCCGGTGCGCATCGTCCGCGAGGAGGGCACGCGAGAAACGCCGGGATGGGAAGGGTTGTATCCGGTCGGCGAGGGCGCGGGCTACGCCGGCGGCATCGTCAGCGCCGCCGTCGATGGACTGCGTTCCGCCACGGCGATTATCGGCAAGTACGCGCCGATGGAGTCGCACGAGCAACGCTTACCCGGCAGCTAACGCAGCCGGTTCGCTAGGTCTGGCCAACCGGCTGCGTTAGCTGCCGGGTTGGGAAGTTCAGATGATATTCAGGATATTGCAACTCTGTTCGTAGCTATCCTCCAGTTCGAGGGGCACGGCGAGGTTCTCGGCAAGCCAAAGCGGCATCGCCGGCAGCGGCCGCCCCAGGATCAAAGGCTGTAGCCATGTCTCCAGCAGCCACTCGTTTTCGCGTTTCCTGAAGTGGCAGGCAACGGCATAGAGCAGCGGCGCTTCAGGACTTAGGTTTGGGTCGGACTTCCCAATCAATTCGAGCAATTCTCCATACAAGTTCGGAGTGCGGATTGTCACGATGTCGATGATGACGACAGAGACTCCTACCCGCAGCAAACTGGCGCACTTGGCGGCAAATATGCGTCGATTCTCCGGTCGATCCTTGTTCGCCGGGCTGACGATCTCGACGGCAGCCACAAGCCGGCGATGGCGTTTCGCATCGTAGACGCGCACCTCGTAGACATCTTGGGTAGGTAGATCGGTGACAAGGGCGAGCGTTGGCTGCGGCGGCGCCCACACCGCCGTCGCAACGCCGCCGTTACCGTTGCCGCCGCCAGCCGTCAAAACATCTTCTCCTTCGTCCTCAAGAGTTCCTATGTCGATCTCGACACTCGACCGCAAATGAACGCGCGGCTCGGCGAAATAGCGATGCGGCAGCTTTGGGCGGAGCAGTGCAACCATCATCACGGGCCAAGTTGCATGAAAGCCTCCCCAATGGCGCTTGTCGTCCAGCGGTGGGCGGAAATGATCTCGCAGCGGCATGGGTTGAACCTCCTCCCTAGATAAGAAATCGCCTATCGCGTGGCCGGCCTGCTGTGGCGTTTGCTGAGCCGAATACGCTCAACGATCAAGTACATCGATCCTGTGATGATACCAAGAAAACCACCGAGATAGCTGAAATTGTGCATGGCGGCGGCACGAGCAAAAGCCGCTTTATCCGTGACGCCATTCGGGTACCTATAATCGGGTAGAGATGCTTCAGAGATAGTCAAACTCGCATAAGCCAATGCTCCCAAGCCGACGACCAGCGCCGTGCCGGCGACCACCACGAAAGCCGCCAAGCAGCGACTCAGATATACCTTCCATCCCGGCAGAATCAGTCCGATCAGCAACACCGGCACGCCGATGAGGAAACCCATCCACCAGGAGGCGTACCAGCCGACGAGAGACGCGCCGATGCGGCCTCGCAAGCCTTCGGAGATACCGAACTGATGGAATTTGAATGCGGAAAAATAGTCGGGCGAAACAGTGTAAGAGATCTGGTTGTGCAATGCTCCATACACGCCGGCGATCAGACAGCCGGCGGCCAGCAGCACGGGGAATAGGCTGAGCTTCGCCATGCCAAATGCCATCCTTCCGTGTCAGAGGATTCCCGACATGATAGCCGAACCGCCATCCCGCTTGCAATGCGCCGCGATTCCCTGTACGACAAACCAAAGTGACCCCAACCTCACCCCCGGAGATGCTTCGTCGTGAAAGGTACTCTGCTTGGTAGTCTGTGTTTGTTCATCGTTGCCCTGCCGCTACGCGCCCAGAGTGACGTACAAAAGAAATCGACGATCTCTTTTCTCCAAAAACTTCAGACCGACGACGGCGGCTTTCGCGCCGACGCCCGCGCTACGGAGTCGGACTTGCCGGCAACGTCGGCGGCGTTTCGCGCCTTGAAGTATTTCGGCGGCGCGCTGCGCGACCGGACGGCGTGTACCGCCTTCGTCGCCAAGTGCTTCGATAAAGAGAGCGGCGGTTTCGCGGCGCGGCCGGGAGGCAAGGCGGCGTATCGGCCCACCGCCGTCGGCATCATGGGCGTCGTCGATATGAAAATGGACGCCGATCCCTACGCCGATGCGGTCGTCAAGTATCTCGACGAACACTCGAAGACGTTCGAGGAGATTCGTTTGACGGCGGCCAGTTTTGAATCGCTGGCCACGCGTCCGCCGCGCGCCGACGCCTGGTTGGCGGAGATCGCCAAGCTGCGGAACGCCGATGGCACCTACGGCAAAGATGACAGCGTGGCGCGCGATACCGGCGGCGCCGTCTGCGCCGTGCTGCGTCTGGGCGGCAGGGTTGAACACATCGATAATGTTTTACGGGTACTCAACGCCGGCCAGCGGGCAGACGGCGGTTTCGGCAAAGCCGGCGCCGAAGGCTCCGACCTGGAGACGAGCTATCGCGTAGCCCGTGCCTTCCACATGCTGAAAACCAAGCCGCGAGGAGCCGAGCGTCTGCGCGGCTTCATCGCGCGCTGTCGCAATGACGACGGCGGCTACGGCGTCGCGCCCGGCAAAGCGTCGAACGTCGGCGGAACCTATTTCGCCGGCATTATCCTGCATTGGCTCGATGAAAAATGACCATTGCGTACATCGCCCTGGGCAGGCAACCTCGGCGACCGCGAGGATTACTTGCGGCGAGCGCTGACGGCCCTGCGTCAGAGCGCGGGCATCGAGGTGACGCGCGTTTCGCCGCTGTACGAAACGCGGCCGGTCGGCGGTCCTCGCAGGGCAGGGACCGTATCTGAATGCCGTCGCCGAAGTGCGGACGGAACGCGCGGCGCACGATCTGTTGGACTTGCTGCTGTCCATCGAGCAGGGATTGGGGCGCGTGCGGCAAGAGCGCGATGGGCCGCGCACCATCGACCTCGATTTGCTGTTGTACGGCGATCTTGTGTGTACCGAGGAGCGGTTGATTGTGCCGCATCCGCGTCTGCACGAACGGCTGTTCGTACTGCAACCGCTGGCGCAGCTCGCCCCCGGTTTGCCGCATCCCGTGCTGAAACGCAGCATCGCTGATCTTCTCGCCGAACGGCAAGGGCTGCGTCTACACGGCAGTGCTCCGGGGCGAGAATTAGCGGGGCGGCGTGCCCTCGTCACGGGATCGACCAGCGGCATCGGTCGGGCCATTGCCCTGGAGTTGGCGGCGGCGGGCGCGGACGTGATCGTTCATGGCCGGCGCTCGCGGCAAGCGGCGGAGGAGACGGCGGCGGAAATCCATCGCGTCGGCGTTCGCGGCGAAGTGCGCTTGGCCGATCTGTCGGACATCGAGGCGTGCCGGCGTCTGGCGGAAGAGGCGTGGGCATGCTGGGGCGGACTCGATATCTGGATCAACAACGCCGGGGCCGACACGCTCACCGGCGAGGCGGCAAGCTGGCCGTTCGAGCGCAAATTGCGCGAACTATTGGCCGTCGATGTGACGGCGACGATGATTCTGTCGCGCGAAGTCGGACGGCGCATGCGCGCCGCGACCGGCGGTGTCATCATCAACATGGGTTGGGATCAGGCCGAGAGCGGCATGGAGGGCGACAGCGGCGAATTGTTCGCGGCCAGCAAGGGCGCGATCATGGCCTTTAGCCGCAGTCTGGCTCTGAGCCTGGCGCCGGCGGTGCGCATCAACTGCCTGGCGCCGGGTTGGATTCGCACGGCCTGGGGCGAAGGAGCGTCGCGGCGTTGGCAGGAGCGCGTGCTGGGCGAGACGCCGCTGCGCCGTTGGGGTCAACCGCAAGACGTGGCCGCCGCGGCGCGCTGGTTGGTGTCTCCGGCAGCGGAGTTTGTCACGGGCCAGATCATCCGTATCAACGGCGGCGCCATAAGGAGCTAAAAAACTAACCACAGAGTCACAGAGAACACAGAGAAATGCACAGAAGAAAATGGAAATAAATAGACACGACTTGTCCATTATTCTTTATTCATTTCCTCTGTGTATTTCTCTGTGACTCTGTGGTTAGCTCTTTTCTTCGGAGCATGCTGATGAAATCCTCGCGGGGATCGACGTTCCTCCAGGGCGGTTTGCTGGCGTTGATATTGCTCGGCCTTGGCTACTGGGTCTGGCAGCGCTATCATTGCCCTGCCGCGCCGACCTACGAGGGTAAAACACTCGATCAATGGCTCGCCGACTTGATCGATCCCGATTATCCGACAAGCCACCATGCGGCGGACGTGTTGGCGCAGGTCGGCGGCGAGGCCGTGCCGATTCTGATCGATGCCTGCGAACAAGGCGACCTTCGTTTGCATCGCCGTGCCGTCGCCGTCCTGGTGCGCATCGGCGCGCGGCCGCGCCCGCCCTGATGGCGGCTCTGAAAAACAACCCCAAGGTGCCGTGGAGCGAGGCCATCCTTGTGCGTTTGGGGCCGCTCGCCGTGCCGGTGCTGCGCGAGGCGCTGGCGGACAAGGAAGGCAGCGAAGCGGCGGCTCACGTCCTTGGCCTGATAGGTCCGCGCGCCGCCGACGCCCTACCCGATTTGATCGCGGTTCTTCAGCGACAGCAGGCTCCCGCGGCGCTGCGGAGTGAAGCGGCCTTTGCCTTGGGACGAATCGGCCAACCCAGCGCCGCCATCGTCCCGGCTCTGATCGCCGCCCTCAAAGACGACAAAAGAGAAGTGCGCGAGCAAGCCGCCGAGGCGCTGGGCTGGATCGGTTCGCCGGCGCGGGAAGCTGTACCGGCCCTGATCGCGGCTCTTAAGGACGACGAATGGCAGGTGGGGAAAAAAGCGTGTCAAGCGCTCGCTTTTATCGACGATGCGGCGGCGGCCCCAGCCCTGTTGGAAGTGTTCCAAAGCGATCGCGCCGATCTCGCCGCCGCGGCTGGCCAGGCGCTCTGGCGTCTGGGACCGAAGGCGCAGGCAATTCTACCGCGCTTTTCTCCCTGGCGCGAGGGCCGATCGAGAAAACAGCGGCGGTACGTCATCTTCTGGCCTCGTTTGGCCCGCTGGCTGTGCCTGTCCTGATGAATGCCTTGGGCAATGAAGAGGCGTCGCGGCGCAGCGGCGGCCGAACTGTTGGGACGCATTGGTCCGCCGGCGCGGGCGGCGGTCCCCTCGCTCCTCGCGGCCGTCAAGGATAAATCGCCAACGGTGTCGCTGATCACCGCGATGGCTCTCGCCGAAATCGATTCGACGCGCGCTGCCGCGGCGGTGCCGTTGCTGGCCGATTCGCTGGATACATTCGGCGCGGCTCAAGCACTGGCGAATATCGGTCCCGATGCCCGCGCCGCCGTGCCGGCCCTGATCGACGCCCTGAAGCCGCGCAAGGACACGGCCAACGCCGACGTGTTGCGGCGCGGCGCGGCGTTGGCCCTGGCGCGCATCGGCACGCCGGCCGTGCCGGCTTTGATCGAAGCGCTCAAGGACAAACAGGAGGGAGTGGCGCCGTTGGCCGCCGAAGCGCTGGCCCTGGTCCATCCGCGGCCGACCGCCGCCGTGCCAGCTCTGCGCGGCGTTTCCGTGGGACCATCCACCCATTGAAGCCGGTGTCGCGCTGGCGCTCCTCGACCGCCAATATGCTGACCGGATCGTGTCCGTACTTATCGCCGAACTGAAGTCGGAGGATCGCCCGCGCCAGATGACGGCAATTAGCGCGCTGGGACAACTCGGCCCGTCGGCGTGGAAGGCGACGCCGGCCCTGTTGACCGTTGTGCGCGAACGGGGCGAGACGGGCGCCGAGGCGGTCAAGCAGGTGCTGGCCGGCATCGGACCCAAAGCCATCCCGGAACTCGTACCGTTGCTGCGCGACCGCGATGAGCGTTTCCGCCGCTTCGCCGTTTCCGCGCTGGCCGCTTACGGACCCTCGGCGAAGGAAGCCTTGCCCTCCTTGCTGCCGTTGCTCCGCGACACCGATGAGATGGTGCGGGTGGAAGCCGCCCATGTCCTCGAGGGCATCGGCTCCGATGCCGCGGCGGCCCTACCTATCCTCATGGCCAACTTGCAGGCCCCACGAACGCCCTTGCGTTACCAGGCCGCCGTCACGCTGGGGCACATCGGTCCCGCCGCCAAGGAGGCGAGTCGGCCGCTGTTGGAATGTCTGCTCGATCCCGATGAAAACGTCCGCTATGCCGCCGCCCTGTCGCTGGGACGCATCGATCCTCACTTCACCGAAGCGGCGCCGGCCCTGCGCGACGCCTTGACGGACGCGGCGGCGATGGTGCGCTTGGCGGCCATCGATTCCCTCAACCGCATCGACCCCTCCAGCCGCGCGGAAAGAGTGCCGATCCTCGTCGCCCTCAGCGGTAAACCCTATCCTCTGGACGTGCGTTTCCGCGCGGTGGAGGGTCTTCACCAATTGGCAGCCGAACAGGCCAAGCAGGCCGTGCCCTGGCTGTCGGTCGAACTGACCGACGTGAATCCTGCCAGCTGCCTTTATGCCGCGCGCTTGCTGGCGCCCATCGATCCCAGCCAAACTCCCGGCATCGTGCTGGCCTTGGCCGCGGCGCTGCGCAGTCCGTTCGCCGACCGACGAGCGATTCTTCAGACCCTCGCGGAGTTTGGTCCCAAGGCGCGGGAGGCGGTTCCCGTAATCGAGCGCTTGCTGCAAGACGGCGTGCCCGCTGTGCGCGAAGAGGCGATGAAGACGCTGCGCGCGATTAATCCGGCGCGGGCGAAGCAACTGAGTGGGGTTAACCTTGGGGATCGAAGCGATGAGCGAGGCGGCGGCTGTTGATGTCGAGGGCTTCGAGGATTTGTAGGACGGGTTCGACTTCGATGCCCCACGTCTGCGCCCAGCAAATGATGTCGAGGTTTTCCTGGCCGGCTTTGAGACGATCGAGAATGCGATCGAGAAGAAGGGTGTTATCGTGAAATTTCTTTTGCAGCAGTCCGAAATCGCCGCGATCG
Source organism: uncultured Planctomycetota bacterium (assembly GCA_963835245.1). GTDB lineage: Bacteria > Planctomycetota > Planctomycetia > Gemmatales > Gemmataceae > JAJPHU01. The sequence goes on along the minus strand of CAWIEZ010000003.1, from coordinate 84,613 downwards.
AGTTCGACCCAGAAGCGTTTGCCTTGCAGATGCTCCAGCCAGCGCGCCCGCAAATAACCCCACCAATGACACTGCACCCAGCGACGGATGGCGGCTTCGCCGAGATCGCATCCCGCTTTCTCGCTTTCGATCCACTTGTACCGTAAGGCTTCTTGCTCGCCCTCGGCGTAAACGCTGGACTTCTCCACAGCCTTCTCCCCTGTTACATCCGTCTCCTTCTCTTTCCCTCGATTCGCATTCGTCATGGTGCGATTAAACTCGTCATTTTATCCTAGCGTTCGTCTCTTCCACATGCAAGCGGAGACCCCTCCTAACAGGCCGGTTGGGCAACGGGCGCAGCCTGGATAAAGCGGAGATGCCGGCGACGATAGGCCATAGCTTAGCCGCGACCCGCCGGGGAGCGCTGTTGCGCTCCCCGGCGGGTCGCGGCTAAACCATTGCCCTATCGCGCCATGTAGCCGCCATCGACAATGAGCGTTTGTCCGGTGATATAACTGCCGGCGTCGCTGGCCAAGAGCAGAGCGGGTCCGACCAACTCGCGCGGATCGCCCCAACGGCCGACGGCCGTGCGATCCGCGAACACTTTCTGCTCCGCCGCCGACAACACCGACGCCGGTAGCTCGGTGAGGAAGGGGCCGGGCGCGATGCAATTAACGGTAATGCCGAAGGCGCCGAGATCGAGGGCGCTGCGCGGGCCAAGCCGAGTAGAGCCGACTTCGTTACCGAATAGACGTTGCGTTTCTCCTTCGACAGAAACCCCATGATCGAGGAGATGTGGATAATACGGCCCCAGCGCCGCGCCTTCATCTGCGGAACCAGGGCGCGCGTCAGCACCATGACGGAATGGAGATTGATCTCCATTACTTCATCCCATACCTCGTCGGTGATATCGTCGATGGCTTGCGGCTTGTTGGTGCCGGCGTTGTTGATGAGGATGTCCACGCGGCCCATTTGTTCCAGGGCGGTTTTGGCGAGGCCGACGACCTGTTCGCGCCGGCTCATGTCGGCGACGACGAATCGTCCGCGGCGGCCGGTGCCTTGCAGAATGTCGTCCAGGGCGGGACGCAGTTCGTTCTCATGCCGGCTGGAGATGACGATGTCCGCTCCCATCTCGGCCAGGCCGCGCGCCATGGCCTTGCCTAGTCCCTTGCTGCCGCCCGTAACCAGGGCCACTTTGCCGCTCAAGTTGAAAATGTCCAGAGCCATTTACGATCTCCAAAAATACGAATGCCGCTTGCGGCTTAGCGCGAAGAACGCCAAGCCGCAAGCGGCTCATTCATTCAAGCAGACTCCGCGCCATGACCTGAGCGACGCGCATGCTGTTATGGAACACCGGAGCGCGTTCGCGGTCGGACAGTTGGCGGCCGACCAGTTCCGCCGGTGAGTGCGGCGGCACCGACATGGTGCGCGGCGCTTCGCCGACGCCTTCCAGCTGCATCGCCAAGCGCCGACCGTCCTGCACGAATAGATCCAGGGCCGACTCGCGGCCATCGAGCCGGCAGCCGATGCGGATGCGCTGAATCTCTTGCGGGCCGTCGTCCTGACGATGAATGCGTACCAGCGGATCGCCGGTCGGACCATGAAAGCGCCAGACCATCTCGACGCCCGACTCGACCCGGCCCGTCCGCACTTTCCAGCCGAGTTGGCCGGTCAGCCAACTCATCAGCATCCACGCTTGCACGACGGCGTGCGGTCCATGCTCGACGCGAATCTCGCAGGCGCTCTCGACGAGACCGCGATCCTCGGCGCCTTCGAGAGCCTGTCTCAACATGCGCCGCCAGTATTTGAGGCGGCGCCAGTTGATGTCGGAGACGACGCGCCAGCGTCCGGGTCCGTCCTGGCGTTCCATCTGCTCCAGCCAATCGGCCGTCGCCGCCATCGCCCGCGCCGGCTCCGGCCAACCCATACTGTCGTAGACGATTTGCTGAGCATGTTCGGCCAAGTCGTGGAGAATCGGACCGGCGAAGGGCGGCGGCACCGAAGTCGCCCACCATACATTCGTCGGCAGATCGCCGATCAACAGTGCCCGCACGGCGAACGGTAGATGATGCACGGCGCCGCGGCCGACCGTCAACGTCACCTGCTCGGAAAAACCGAAGCCGTGCGAGCCGATGCGCAGAGGACGAGCCAGCACCGTCGTCGTCAACTCCGCGCTCGCCGACGCCTCGTCGGCGATCAACAGCAGCACGCGCGCCGGATGGACGCCGACCACGTCGGGGATCTCGCTGTTGAGCTGCGCGGCGCGCTCCTGAGTGGTGCAGTAAACGACGAGATTGGCCATGCGGGCGCGCAGCACCGGCCGTTCGTCCGGTCCCTGCAATTCCTTCATCTGCCGCAATAATTCGCGCTCGACGCCGTGCAGCGGCACCGAACGCGGCGCGGCGAGCGTGTCCGTCATAGCGTCCTCCACTGCCGGCCATCCGGCACGATGATGCGATCGGCCTCGACCGGACCCCAAGTGCCGCACTGGTACTCCGGCAGATCGCGCACGTGTGTCTGCTCCCAGCGATCGAGAATCGGCATGACGAACTGCCACGCCGCTTCCACGCCATCGCGGCGCATGAACAACGTGGCGTCGCCGGCCATCACGTCGAGCATCAGCCGTTCGTAGGCTTCCGGCGTCGTGCCGCCGAACGATGAGCTATAATTAAACTCCATTTTCACCGGATAAATGCGCACCTTCGGTCCCGGCAGCTTCGAGGCGATGCGCATGGCCAAGCCCTCTTCCGGCTGCACGCGCAGCGATAGCACGGTCGGCTCCAACGGCACGTCAGGATGATCGTTGAACAATACCTGCGGCACATTCTTGAACTGGATGGCCACTTCGCTGGCGCGCTTGGGCAGCCGTTTGCCGGTGCGCAGGTAGAACGGCACGCCGGCCCAGCGCCAATTGTCGATGAACAGCTTCAAAGCCACGAACGTCTCGGTCGTCGAATGCACCGATTCAGCCGGCAACGACTTTTTCATTACCTCGAACGATTCGCGCACTTCCTTGCGATAGCCGGGCACGCGCCGGCCCTGAATGTCGCCCTCGATGTACTGAGCGCGGACGACGTTTTTCTCGACCTCGGCCGGCGTCATCAAACGCAGACAGTTGAGTACGCCGACCTTGGCGTCGCGCACCACGTCCGGCTTGAGCGACCACGGCGGCTCCATCGCCACCAAGCACAACACTTGCAGCATGTGATTTTGCACCATGTCGCGCAGGGCGCCGACGCCTTCGTAGTAGCCGGCCCGCGTGGCGATCATTTCGCCGCTCTTGGCGTCATACTGCGCCAACCCCTCCTCCTCGGCGACGGTGATTTGCACGTGATCGATGTGCTTCTCGTTCCACAATGGCTCGAAGATGCTGTTGGCGAAGCGCAGCACCAACAGATTTTGCACCGTCTCTTTGCCGAGATAGTGATCGATGCGATAGGTCTGGCTCTCGGCGAAGCAGGCGCCGACGGCGCGCATGATTTCCTGAGCGCTGTGCAAATCGCGGCCGATCGGCTTCTCGACGATGACGCGCGTGAAGGCGCGTTGCTCGTGCGGATCGTGGATGAGTCCGGCGGTTTTCAGATGCTCGACGCAGGTGCCGACCAGCGCCGGCGGCACGGCCAGATAGTAGACGCGGCTGCCGGGAATACCGAACTGCTGATCGACCGCCTCCATCTTGGCCTTGAGTTGGGCGTAGGCGCGGGCATCGTTGAAACTGCCGGGGACGAGGAAGAGCGCGCGCGCGAAGTCGGCCCAATGGTTGTCGTCGAGCGGCTGGCGCGAGAAACGGCCGATGCCGTCCTTGGCACGGCGACGGATGTATTCGTCGGCATCGCCGCTGACGCCGCCCTCGGCGGGCAGACCGAAACCGACCACCGCGAAGTGCGACGGCAATACACCGTCAATGTTAAGGTTGTAAACCGCCGGCAACAACTTCCGCCAAGACAGATCGCCCGGAGCGCCGAAGATGACGAGCTGGCACGATTGCGGCAGCAGCGATTTGCTGACATCCGGTTCCGGATGGCGCGGGTTCCGGGAATCGTCGGGCATACCTTGCCTCCTGCGAAAGGAACACCTTCTTCGACAGGGCGACAGGGCGCAGTTCAGGTTACGAAAAATAATCGTAGCGGCGACCTTTCGCTCCGGGATAGAATTGTATCCATCGTGCCGGAGATCGCATCGCGGAAGCCGCGTCTTATGAGCGAAATCGCCATTCTCGTCCGCCAACTGATGAAATCTTACGGGACCGCGGCCGCGCCAGTGCATGCTCTGCGCGGCATTGAACTGACGGTGTGCCGCGGCGAGAAAGTGGCGCTGTTGGGCAAGTCCGGCTCCGGCAAATCGACGCTGCTCAATCTCCTCGGCGGACTCGACCGCCCCACGTCGGGAACCATCGAAGTGCAAGGACGCGATCTCGGCCGGATGAGCCGTAACGAATTGGCCCGTCATCGGCTGGAGACGGTCGGCATGATTTTTCAATCGTTCAATCTGATCGCCACGCGGACGGCGGTGCAGAACGTCGAATTGCCGATGTTGTTCGCCGGCAAAATTCCAGAGGAGCGACGATCAGCGGCGCGGCAGGCGTTGGAAGCGGTTGGGCTGGGGCAGCGCTTGGATCACCGGCCGAACGAACTGTCCGGCGGCGAACATCAGCGCGTGGCCATCGCCCGCGCTTTGGTGAATCGACCGCGCATCCTGCTGGCCGATGAGCCGACCGGCAATCTCGATTCGGCGACGGCCGGCGAAATCCTCGATTTGCTCCTCGATCACGTTCGGCGGCAAGAGTCCACGCTGATCCTGGTAACGCACGATGAGGAGTTGGCCCGACGTTGTGCCGATCGCGTGGTGTGGCTCAAGGACGGCATGTTGAGCGAAGGCGTTTAGCCGCGAGCCGTAGGCGAGCGCGACCGCGCTCGCCTACGGCTCGCGGCTAAACGGGGTACGGAATGGTTGGCAACGCTCGAGGAGCATCGCGATGCGTTTCTCCGATCTCATAACCCTGGCCTTTTCGGCTCTGCGGCAACAAAAAGTCCGCACCGCCCTGACTCTGTTCGGCGTCGCCATCGGCACGTTCGTGCTGCTGTTGAGCCTGTCCATTGGCCAGGGTGTGCGCGAAACTATCGTGCGCGAATTTCATCGCAACGATCAACTTCGCTGCATCAATGTGAATCGATCGTGGCGGACCAAGGCCGAGGACATCCCCGCGGGAGAAGCTGATCGTCAAAGGCCAGATGAGCGCGGCGCGGCGCGAACGGTTGCGGCAGGCCATCATCCAGCGCGGCGGGGCGGGCGTAATCCGACGAGGGCCGCAACAGTTCCTCACGCCGGAGAGGCTGCAAGAACTGGCGGCCATCGATCACGTCGAATCCGTCATCCCTAGCTTCCAATTGGACGGTCGGGTCCGCTTCCGAGACAATTTCAGCAACGTCAGAACCCTGTCGCCGATCGACGAACGCACCTACCGTCAACGCCTCGTGGCCGGCTCCTTTTTCACGGCCGAACAGCCGCGCGGCATCCTGGTCAACGAATTTTTGCTGTATGGTCTGGGGGTCGTCGATGAGGTGGACGTGGAGCGTGCCCTCGGCAACGAGATGGTGCTGGAGTACAGTTCGCGGCGGGGAGAGCATTGGAGCGTCCTGCACCTGCTCGGCGCTTCCGGGGCGAAGATGGGACCGGAGGAGGAGGATGTCCTGGCCAAAATCGCCCAGCAGTTGCCGGCCGCCATCGACCGTCTGGAATTGACGGCGGAGGACAAAGCAAGGCTACGCAAAGTGGCCGGTCCTTCGCCGGCGCCGCGCAAGCATCCTTCCTTCGAGATCCGCGAAGCATTCACGCTGGTCGGCGTCTTTCGCGATGAGACCGCGGAGGAGACGCGAGGTCCGCTCGGGCTGTGGAGGGACAGGCTCGGCGGCGGACCCGATATCGTTGTACCCACGGAGACTATGCGGCAAATGTACTTCCGCGTGCCAGGCAACCGCGAGAATGGCGTCAACTCGGTGACTATCTTGGTGGATAGCGAGGATTACGTCGAGGCGGTCGAAAAACGCATCCGCGGTTTCGGCTTCGAGACGTTCTCGCTGGCATCGCTGCTGAGGGAAATCCGGCTGAACGTGCTGCTCGTTACCTTTAGCACGACGTTCGTGGCGCTGGTGGCGTTGCTGGTGGCGGGGCTGGGCATTACCAACACGCTGCTGATGAGTGTGCTGGAACGCACGCACGAGATCGGTGTTATGAAGGCGGTCGGTGCGCACGATCGGCACATTCAACTTTTGTTTTTGCTGGAAGGAGCGTGGATCGGTTTGCTCGGTAGCGCGCTGGGTTTGCTGTGCGGCTGGCTGGCATCGCTCCCCGGTGATCGCATCGCGCGGCGGTTGGCGGAGCAGCAAACGCAGACCCAGCTGGATCATTCGCTATTCGTTTTTCCTTGGTGGCTGGTGCTGGGAGTGCCGTTGTTCGTGACGCTGCTGACCATGTTGGCAGCGGTGTATCCGGTCCGCCGCGCCGCGCGGGTCAATCCCATGACAGCCTTGCGACACGAGTGAAGGCGTCCAAGCGACAAATAGGTTGACCTGATCGGCATGACTTTTGCTAGTGTCTTAAACTGGATAAATTGGGTGTTTCCAAGTGAGAATTATAGCTATCGCATCTCCCCAGGCGCGTGGACTGGATGGCATGGATGGCATGGATGTTATCGCCCGTATCTCCCGTCTAATCGCTTGTTTTGACATGGCTTGCGGGAAAAAGGGAGAGACTTTTTAATGGCCTCTCTTGGTGAAAAGGGGCAAATTGTGTAAGGTAGGCAAACAGGCCGGCGAAAAGCTGAGGTTGGCCGTTTGGAAAAGCAGTACGAAACGCCAAGCGGCGCGGAAGAACCGGCAGGAGCGATGTGATGATTCCCTCAAGCCCGAGCGATGTGCAAACGACGCCTGTGGGCAGCGGACTGCCTAGCCTCTCGCTCGGTGGCGACGGTCCTTCGCACGAGTCCAATGGCAAAGACGATCTCCAGCGCGATCACGACCGTATCGAGCGCCTGACGGACTCGTGGTCCAGCCGGGCCAACGTCCGCCGCGTGGGGCCGGACCTCACGCTCGACTACGATCCCAGCAAGCCCGACTTCCTGACCGAACTGCTGCCGTTTCACGATCATCCCATCTACCAGAAGGCCGCCGAGGAACATAAACAAGCGGTGCTGTCGTGCGGTTGGATCGCCTACAACGAAAAAACGGTGGCCATCGAATCGAAGATCGTCTCACCGGCTTGCATGCACCTGATCGACGGCGAAGTATCCGGCTTCCCGCGCCATCGCTATCGCAACTCCGTCGCCCAGGCGTTGACCGATGAAGCATTCCATATTCTCCTCGTCGTCCAGGCCAACTGCGTGACGCGGCAGCGGCGGAAACTGCACGAACTGACGCTGCCTTCGTTCGAGTTGGTGGCCAGCATGCAGCGGCACCAAGAAAAACACCCGGAGCAGTGGAAAAAGATCCTCATTCAGCTGGCCACCGCCGTCGTCTCCGAAGTGATGGTCAGCGAGTATCTCAGCCGCTTGTCCAATGCTCTGGACATTCAGCCGCTCAATCGCATCACCACCGAGATCCATCGCCGCGATGAATCGGCGCACAACGGTCTGTTCAAGAGCCTAGGCGCTGTCATTTACCACGGACTGAATGCGCGCGAGCGCGAATTTTTCGTTGGGGCGCTGTCGCGGCCGTCGGGGTGGTTCGCCAGTCCGGAATTGGACGTATGGGAGGCGATGCTGAAACAAATCGGCTTCCCCGACGGCGAGCGCATGATCGCCGACTGCCGCGCCCAGCGGCGCAGCAAGGACATTCATCTCGATCTGAGTACACTAGAAACGCTGTTCGCCGACCTGGGTGTGGAAAATGCCCTGCGCTCGCGCGTGCTTGCCTAACGATTCTCCTTGTTTAGCCGCGAGCCGTAGGCGAGCGCGTCTGCGCTCCCCTTCGGGTCGCGGCTAAACGAAGTTATTCTTGGAGCCAAACGCATGTGTGGCATCGCTGGCGCCTTTGACTTGACCGGCCGCCGAGAGTTCCCGCAAGAGCGTCTGTTGCTCATGACCGGAGCCATGGCGCACCGCGGACCCAACGACGAACACATCCATTGCGAGCCGGGCATCGCTCTGGGCGTTCGCCGATTATCGGTCATTGACGTGGCCAACGGCCGGCAACCGCTATCCAACGAAAACGGCGATGTCTGGGTCGCCTACGAGGGCGAACTGTACGAGTACCCAGAAATCCGCGAGCAACTGCTGGGCGCGGCCATCGATTGTTGACGCACTGCGACACCGAGGCGTGGGTCCACTGGTACGAGGATGTCGGCGAAAAAGTGTTCGGCGAAGCGCACGGCCAATTCGGCGTCTCACTGTGGGATCGCGCTCGCCGCACCGTGTACCTGGCCCGCGATCGCATCGGCATCAGTCCGCTGTTCTACGTCGAGGTAGACGGCTGGCTGCTGTGGGCCTCCGAAATCAAGAGCTTGCTCGCCTCCGGCATGATTGCAGCGCGGCCGGACGTGCGCGGACTCGATTATTTCTTCAATTTCTTCTGCGCCCCGACGCGGCGCACCGCCTTCGAGGGCATTCATTCGCTGCCGCCCGGCCACTTCATCCGTGTCCAGGACGGAAAGCTGACGCTCCAGCGTTACTGGGATCTCGATTTTCCCGACAGCGGGATGGAGCGGCGTTTCGAGAACGACGACAAGGCGGCGGCGGAATTGGAAGAGGTGCTGCGCGCCGCCGTGCGTCGCCGACTGTGCGGCGAAGTGCCGCTCAGCTGCTACATCAGCGGCGGTCTCGATTCGACTGTCCTTCTCGGACTTAGCACGCAGGAGAAGGGCGAGCCGATCTCGTCGTTCACCATCAGCCTGAACCGTTCGGGTCCGTCGGATGAGCGGAGCAAGGCGGAGGAGTCGGCTCACTATCTCGGCTCGAAGTTGACCGCCGTGACCGTCGCGCCGGCGGATCTGGTCGAGCATTTCCCGGATGTCATCACGGGCGCGGAGAGTCCGGTGCTGGACACGTCCTGCGTCGGCACGCTGCTGTTGGCCCGCGCCAACCGAGCGGCGGGCAACATCGTGGCGCTGACCGGCGAAGGCGCCGATGAGGCGTTGGCCGGCTACGTCTGGTACAAATATCACCCCATCCAGTATCGCGCTTACAAGTATGGCCGTTTCGTCTATGAGTTTCCGCGCAAGTTCGCGCTATCGTGGCTGATCGGCGGCGGCGCGGCGCATCGTCCGCCCTTCTTCGGCACCGGCGGCGTCCGCACCGCCCAGCAGATCGCCTGGGAGTTCATGGCCCAGAGCCGCGAGTATCTGTACGCCCCGGAAATGTGGCGGCGTTTGGGCGGCTATTCCGCTTACGACGACGTGGCCATTCCGGAACGCATCCGCCGCTGGCATCCCTTGAACCAATCGCTGTACATGAGCTATCAGATCATGCTTCCGGGTTTGCTCATGGCCGCCAAGGGAGATCGAGCAACGCGCTTTTCCGCCACGGAGGGACGCTATCCCTTCCTCGACGAGCGTGTCGTCGAGTTCTGCGCCGGCTTGGCGCTGCGCTACAAATTACGTTGGATGACGGACAAATATCTGCTGCGCCGCGTCGCCGCGCGCGTGCTGCCGCCGCCGATCGCCAAGCGAAAGAAGACCATGTTCCGCGCCAACCTGGGCCGAGCCTTCGTCGGCGCCGAGCGGCCGCGCTGGGTCGATCAACTGCTCGGCGCCGAAGCGCTGAAAGAGACCGGCTATTTCGATTTTCAGGGAGTGCGGATGGCCCGCGAAATCCAGTCGCGCAAACCGTTGACCTCGCTTCAGCGTTTCACGCTGGACATGGGTTTGATGGGCGTCCTCTCGACGCAGTTGTGGCACCATACGTATTGCGGCGGCGGCTTGTGCGAACTGCCGACGTGGACGCCGCCCGACCTGGCGCGAACGCGGCTTTATGGTAGGATGGAAGCGCCGGTTGCCGCCGTCTGTTAAACTCAGAGTTAACCACAGAGACACAGAGACACAGAGAAGACAGAGCCAAAAAGAGAAATAGGTATTGTTTTTTTTCTTTGTCTTCTCTGTGTCTCTGTGTCTCTGTGGTTAACTCTTCTGGGTTCGCCATGCGCAGACCGTATTCGCTGAAAATCCTCTGGCACGGACGCAATCGCTTTGTGCCGGCGGTGTTGGCCGTCTCGTTCAGCGCCGTCTTGATCGCCGTGCAATCCGGCGTGCTGTTGGGAACGCTGGCCGTCACGTCGCGGCCCATCGATCACGCCGCCGCGCAGATTTGGGTTGGCATCCGCAACGTGCCGAGCATCGAGTTGGGCCATCCCATCCCCGAAGCATGGCTGTACCGTATCCAGGCCCAGCCGGAGGTTGAGGAGGTCGAAGACTATCTCTACGAATTTGCCTATTGGCACAAGCCGGCCGGCGGAGCGGAACACTGCTGCATCATCGGTGCGCGTCTGGAACGGTCGTCACTGGGCGCCGTCTCGGATCTGACGCCGGAAATGCGCACACTGTTGACCGAACCCGGCGCCGTCGTCGTCGATGGAACGGAACTGGCGCGTCTCGGTCTGAGGCACGGTGTCGGCGAGCGAGCGGAGATCATGGGCCACAAAGTCCACGTCGTCGGTCTCGTTCACGGTTTTAAGAGTATATGGGGGCCTTATGTCTTTTGCTCCATGCAAACGGCACGCACGCTCTTGACCATGTATCAACCGGATCAGGTTCAATACTTGCTGGCCCACTGCCGGCGCGGCGCGGATGTCCCGGCGGTGGTCGAGCGTCTGCGGAGCAAGTATCCGGAAATGTCGATTCTCGCTCGCCACGATTTCTCGGTGCAAACGCGGCTGTACTGGCTGACGCGCACGCGCATCGGCATCGCCCTGGGGTTGACATCGGTGCTGGCGCTGATCGTTGGTCTGGTGATAACCAGCCAGACGTTGTACGCCGCCACGGCGGCGTCGCTGCGCGAATACGCCGTGCTGCGAGCGCTGGGTCTGCCGCGCTGGCGCATCTCCGTGTTGGTGCTGGCGCAATCGTTCTGGATCGGTTTGGGCGGCGTGGCCGCGTCGCTGCCGGCGGTGCTGTTGTTGGCACGCCTGGCCGGCGTCATCGGCGCCGAGGTACAATTACCGCCGTGGCTGCTGGCGGCTACGATAATAGGAACCATGACCATCGCCCTTTTGTCCGGTTTGTTGGCTCTGCGTTCGCTGCGCCTGGTGGAGCCGGCCAACCTGTTGCGCTGAGAAACGCATGGCCGAGCCGAACGTCACCCTCCGCGCCCGCAACCTGATCCGCTCGTTCGGCAGCGGCGAGGCCCAAATCGTCGCCGTTGGCGATGTGTCGCTGGAGTTTCGCGCCGGCGAGATGTCGCTGTTGATGGGACCGTCGGGCAGCGGCAAGACGACGCTCTTGGCGATGCTGTCCGGCCTGCTGCGGCCCGATAGCGGGCAGGTGACGGTTCTGGAGCGCGACCTGTGGCGGATGTCCGAGGCGGAGCGCGAACGGTTCCGTCTGCATCACTGCGGTTTCATCTTTCAGGGTTCCAACCTGATGCCGGCCCTGAACGTGCGCGATCATTTGGAGATGGTGCTGCGTTGGGGCGAGCGGCTGCCGTGGGGCGAAGTGAAGCGGCGGACGACGGACATGCTGGCCCAGCTCGGCCTGTCGCGGAAGGCCGAGCTGTTGCCGGAACATCTCTCCGGCGGCGAGAAACAGCGCGTGGCCATCGGCCGAGCGCTCGATCAAGCAGCCGGATCTGTTCTTCGCCGATGAGCCGACCAGCGCTCTCGATTGGGAACACGGCAAGCACGTCGTCGAAATGCTCCGCGAGACGGCCCACGGCGGCGCGACGGTAGTGATGGTGGCACACGATCCGCGCATTATCCCCTATGCGGATCGGGTTTATCGTTTGGAGGATGGCCGCCTGCTCGGTGTGGAAACTCCCACGGAAACCGCGGTCCTCGGTGCGACATGAACACGAAGAAGTGTTTTCTCATTCTGGGCATCGTTCTCCTGGTCGTCGGCGTCGGCGGCGCGGGCTGGGTGGCCAATCGCTTTTGGGGTCCGTCTTCGCCCGCGTCGGTCGAGGCGAATGGGCAGGGTGAGCCGCCGGGTGCAACCGACGAGGAGGGCGTTGTCTGCACCGGCTACGTCGATCTGGAACACGGTATCCGTTCGCTGGCGCCGCTGCGTCCCGGCCGCGTCGCCGAGATCATCGCCAAGGAGAATCAGCACGTCGAATCCGGCACGGCGATTCTGCGCTTGGAGGATGTAGACGCCAAACTGCAAGTGGACGCGGCGGAAGCGGCTCTGACGGCGGCGGAGGTGCAGTTGGAGGAGGCGCTCAAGCTCAAGGAGCAACAGCGGACTCGCCTCGCTCAGCAGCAAGCCGCCATCGCGGCCGCCGGCTTCCATCTCGACGCCGCGCGGCAAATGCTTCGGCGCAAGGAAAAACAGGGCAAGGATCTGGCGGCTCCCGAAGAAGTGGACGTAGCGCGCGATGAGGTCAAAGCGCTGGAACAGAAAGAGCGCGGCGAACGCGCCAAGCTCGCCGAATTGAAAACGGTCGATCCCGCCTTAACGGAGCGCAAAGCGAGGGCCGAAGTGAGGCTGGCCCAGATACGCCGCGATCGCGCCAAGCATCAACTCGACGAATGCACCTTGACGGCGCCGGCGGCGGGCACGATACAGCGCATCGCGGTCGGCGCCGGCGACATCGTGACCGGCAATGCCGCTCAGCCCATCGTGCGCTTCCGCCCCGACGAGACGCCGCTGATTCGCGCGGAAGTCAATCAGGAATTTGCCGATCGCGTCCGCGTAGGACAGACAGCGGTGATACGCGATGATGCCCGCTCCGGCGCGAGTTGGCGCGGCAAGGTCGAGCGCATCGCCGGCTGGTTCGAGAAACGCCGGCCAACGACGCAAGATCCCTCCGCCTACACGGACGTGCGAACGGTCGAATGTTTGATTACGATTGATCCGGGACAACCGCCGCTGCGCTCGGCCAACGGATGCGCGTGATGATTGGCCGTGTGCCGTCAACGGGTGGAGATTGACGGAAGTGAAAATGCGCTTCCTCCCACGGCCACATAGCCAGGCTCACCTATCGAGAACGCCTCAATACTCGAAAGCCCGAAACGCCTAAGTGTGGCGCCGGTTCGGTGTGGCGTTTGGCTCAACTCGCTTCTTCTTGGGTTTGGACGGTGGAGCGTGCTCGAATTGCGACCAGAATTCTTCTTCACTAAGCCCCTTTCCTTCCTGAAATTGCTGGCGGGATCGCTCCAGGATGGCGCGCAGGTGTGGCGAATACGCCATCAGAAGTCGCTCGATCTCGTCCTCGTCCTGCACACCGACAATGACCGCCACCGGCCGCCCGTTGCGCGTAACAACGACGGGTCCGCCTTCACTGGCTTTCAGAAAAGCGCTGAACTGAGACTTTACCTCAGCGACCGAAGCAATCTTCATAGCTGCACCTCCTCTCCACCGATGAACAGACGCTCTCTTTGTTTCTCGCCGATAGCCATAATCCGGACTACATGGGCCTCTTGGTCGATGTCGTACAGGACGCGAAATTGGTTGTCTGGACCGAAGCGGATCTCCCCTGCAGCCCCGAAGAGAGCCGGCTGCCGGAGAGGCTTGCGATTGGTCGTTTCGGTGGCCGGCTCGAAGCGCAGTTGCTCGCCAATCTTCTCCCGGATGAGGGAGTGGTATTTCCCATCGATGGCCCGCAGGTGGTTCGTGACCTCGGGGGCGAAGGCCAAGGTATAGGCTTGCCGTCGCGCCATGATGGCCCAAATTATGGCCATCTTCTAGCGCCTTGTCAAGGATCGCCGCCCCAACGTCCCAACCCTATCCCTCCGGTCGAGAGCCAGCGGCCATTCGAGTCCCTCCTGCATTTTCTTGTGCCAGCTGGGATTGGCCACCGTGGGCTTGTGAATTGCCGCGTTCGAGGACGTGCAGATCGCAGCAATAGTGAAATACCTGTTGCTTGCCTCGTCCCGGTTCGCTTACCAGAAAGCGGGTGCGGTGGACGGTGCGCCAGACATTGCCCTCTCTCGATAGCGAGATTGGCCGCGCATCGCGGGAAAAAAGTTCCTGACTGGCCGGCCCGCGCTCCAGCATTTGATGCACCAACCATAGCCGTCCGCCCGTTCGCTCTAGTCCAGGCCAATCGATTTCAGCGGAACACATCTGCTCCGTGAAGGGCAGCAATTGCCAGCGAATGCAATTCAGAGTAAAGCGCTCCGGTTGAGACAAAATGATTCGATCTTGCGGACGAATCTCGCGGCCCAGATGACGGGCGATGTCTTCCGCCCAAGAAGCTTCTACATCATGTGAGGGATGGAGCATGTCGGCGATGGCTCCGGCCAGCGCGATCAGGACGAACAGACCGGCCGCAGCCATCGCCCAACGTCTCCGCCCCTCGACGCTGGCCGACAGCTTGCGGATCAACTCCGCGACGCCCGATCCCAAGAGAAGACAGAGACTCGGCACGAGATGCTGTTCCAGCCGTTGATCGCCCGCATAGGGATAGCGGCGCAGCCCAGCAGCCACGAAATTCAGCGCGAACGGCAGCAAACACAGCCCCAGCAGACCGAATTGATGTTGCCGGTATAGAGCGCGGCCGCCGACAATGGCGAGAAGCAGGCCCAGCAGACCGCCGCCGTTGAACGCCAAGGGATACGAAAAGAGATGGCCGGTGTGACAACGAAGGAGCCAATGGAGAGCGGCCCACGGTTGATGAGGGAGAAAGCCTTCCTTCCAGAAGTCGGCCATGAACGTCTCAACGGTGGGCAACGTGGCATCGTGGCCGGTGTGGCCGACGAGCCGTAACTGTGCGGCGAAGGCCGCACCGCACAGGACGTTGAAGGCAATGTACCAGCCGCGCCCGCCGCGCCGCCATGCCACGGGCAATAGCACCAAACTGACCGCGCCGGCGACGAAGACAGCGGGATAGGACACGGCCACGATGAATGGGATGAGAAGCGTCAGTGCGGCCAAGGGACCGATGCGATCGGGTGTATGCAAGTAGCGGACGGCCAAGGTCAAGAGCAGCGTGGCGGCCAAGAGATCGAAGCTGTAGGGCTTGACCATTGAGGCCAGGTGAATCGGCGACTCGGCGACGGCCAGAAATCCCACCGCCAGCGCGGCCGGCAGCGGCGCCAGACACCGCCGCGCCAGATGCCAAAACAGCACCAGCCCCGCAATACCAGCCAACAACGGCAGCAGACGCAACAGCGCCGCCGATCCGCCCACGCACTGATACACCGCTTTTTCGATCCACAAAAAAAGCAGCGGAGCGACCTGAAAATTATCCAACTCGTCGAGAAGGCCGCGAAAATCGCGGCTCACGAAATTGAGCGCCAATGCCGCTTCATCGCGCCAGATGGGGAACGAGAGCAGATAAACGTGAAGCCGACATGCCACACCCAGCACCACAAGAGCCAGCCCCAGCCAAACCGCCCAAACGTCTAGGACCGCTCGCTCTTCCGTTTTGTCGGCGCGGGCCGTCGCCTCCGTGCGGCATCCGCCGCGCATCGGGTCGGCCCACCATGACGGCATGAGGCATCTCCTTGACCTGCACGCCCTGGACGGGACTTGCAACGAGGATCGGAGAGTCTGTTTCTTATGGTTATCTCCTTTTTCGGCGGACTGCTTGGCGGTTCTTCACTCCATTTTCCTCAACCCAATAGTTCCACAATAGGCGAGGCGTCGGTGAGGGTGCGGCCATCGAGGCCGAGAATGCAATAGATCGTGGCGGCGACTTCGGCCGGCGTCACCGGACGGTCGCGCGGCTCGGCGCCGAGACGATCCGATGAGCCGACGACTTGCCCGCCGCGCACGCCGCCGCCGGCGAACAGGATCGACCATACGCCCGGCCAATGATCGCGGCCGCCGCGCGGATTCAACAACGGCGTTCGTCCGAACTCGCCCATCGCCACCACCAAGGTATTCTCCAGCATGCCGCGCTCGGAAAGATCGTCGAGTAAAGTCGAATAAGCCCGGTCGAACATCGGACAAAGGACATCGCGGTAGTCGTCGAGAGTGGTCGCCAGCGCGCCGCCGTCGGCGTGGCAGTCCCAGCTAAGCGTGTTGAACACCGTGTCGAACATGTTGACCGTTACCAGGCGGACGCCCTGTTCGATCGAGCGCCGCGCCAGCAGGCACGATTGGCCGAACGTGTTTCGTCCATAGCGCCGGCACAGTTCGTCTTTCTCGGCGGACAGATCGAACACTTTCTTAGCGTGAGCGGCGTGCGGCACGAACGGTTCGTGTTCCGCGCCGAGAGGGCCGGCGCCTTGGCCGTGAGAAACGCTAACGCCCGTGTGGCCCAGCGGGGCCGGCAGCACGACAAACGGCGCGTATGCCCTCGACGCGTCGGCCGCGCTCATACGACAAAACCGCTCCGTAATGAGGATACTCTTGACCGTTGCGGAAGAGATGGCCGGTCTGCATCATTTGTTGGCCGGTTTCGTGAATCGGCGCTTCTTCGTGATGCACCGAGCGAACAAGGGCGTAGCGATGGGCCTGCCGAGCCATGCGCGGGAAGTGTTCGCAGATGCGTATGCCGGGAACATTGGTGGCGATGGGCCGGAAGGGACCGCGGATGGTATCGGGCGCGTCCGGTTTCAGATCCCAGGTATCGAGTTGGCTGGGACCGCCGGCCAGGAAGAGAAGGATACAATTGATGTCCCGCTTGGGAGTATTAGCGCGGAGATCGGCCAACGATAAGCTCACTGCGCCGGCGCCCAGCGCCGGCACGGAGAAAATCGCGCCGCGTCAGGCCGTCGCAGGTCTTGATCCCGTTCGCGCTTTGCAAATGCAACATGACCGCACCTCCGCTTTGCGTTCAGGAAATGTTCGTCGGCGAATCTTTTAACCATCGTATTCCACTTCTTCCAACATGCCAACCAAAAGCGCTCTCGGGATCAGATTTCGCCGAATGTAGCAATAGTGCCGATTATGCCGTCCGCGCGGTAAGTTTTTTCCCCGCGCGGCGCCAGTGGCGACTTGAGACGGAACCGCTACAATGTTGCAATTGGATGAGGAGAGTGCCGATATACCTGTATCTCGCAGCGGCGCGGATCAGTGGATTTGCCGGGGAGGCCGGGGCGGTATCATGCAGGCGGTGAAAGGGCTCTCGATGGAAAAGTGGTTATGCTGGGTCTCCATGGGGGTCGCCGGATTACTCCTGCTCTTGTTTCTACTCGATCTTTTCCTGAAGTTTCCCTTCGGAAGGTTGGACGCCACTGTTGATGTCATCGTCATTCTCTGCTGCGGCGTTGTGCTGTACTTGGCCTACGACGCCTTCCGCGATCTGCGTTAGGGCAAGGAGTGCCTGCACCACGCCTTCGGCGGTGAACTGTCGCGCTTCCGCCGCCACCGGCAAGCCCAATTCTCGAATCGTCGCACTCGTCACCGGACTGATGCTCGCCAGCCGCACCTCCCCCGAACGAATGCGCTGCAACGAGGTTTCATCGAGAGCGTGGACCAGCGAGCGAGCGATGTTCGAGCTGGTCAGGGCGATAAAATCGATCTCGCCTTGGCGTAGCCCATCTAAGACTTCGGACCCGGATTCAATCGCATCCACCTGGGAATAGACAGCGATCTGCTCGACCTCGGCGACATTGGCCAGCTGTTGGCGCAGCACGTCCCGACCGCGATCCGCTCGCGCCAACAGGACGCGCTGACCGGCGACGCGCTCCGCCAAAGCGGATGCCAGGCTTTCGGAATCGTAGGCAGCGGGAATCAAGTCCGGCTCCAGATGATAGCGGCGCAGCGCATCGGCGGTTGCCGATCCGATGACGGCCAGACGCAGCGCTCCCAGGCGCGCAGATCGCGGCCAACGTGGCGGAGACGGCGGATCAGCGCGTCCACGCCGTTGACACTGGTGAAAACCAACCACTGATAGCGCGACAGATCGGCCAGGGCGCGATCCACCGGCGTCCAGTCGGCCGGTTCGCGGATCTCGACCGCCGGCAAGAGCGACACCACGGCGCCGAGTTCTTCCAAGCGCGCGGCCATCTCCGACGCCTGATGACGAGGACGTGTCAGCAAAATGCGTTTGCCCAAGAGCGGCCGCGCCTCGAACCAAGCTAGTTCTGCGCGCAGGTTCACCACCGAGCCGATGATGACCAGCGACGGCGCTTTTAATTCAGCCTGCCGAACGGCGGCTGGCAATTCGCCGAGCGTCGCCGTCACCGTGCGCTGACGGCCGGTCGTCGCCCAATGGACGGCTGCCGCCGGCGTCTGAGCGGATTTGCCGTGCGCGATCAACATCTCGACGATGGGGGCCAGACGCGACATGCCCATGTACACGACCAGCGTTCCCGGAAAGTGCGCCAACGCCGGCCAATCGAGAAAGCTATCCGTCTTATCCGGTTTTTCGTGTCCGGTGATGAAAGCCACGGCGCTGACGTGTTGGCGATGGGTCAAGGGAATGCCGGCGAAAGCAGCCGCCCCCAGCGCCGCCGTCACGCCGGGCACGATCTCGTAAGGGACGCCGGCGCGCCGCAGCGCCTCAGCCTCGTCGCCGCCGCGGCCGAACACGAACGGATCGCCGCCCTTGAGACGCACCACGCGCTGTCCCTGGCGCGCCGCGTCGATCATCATTTGGTAAACTTCGCGCCAACGCTCCGGGTGCGCCCGTGCAGCGCCTCAACGCAAATTCGCCGCGCCGAGGCCGGAACGCCATCGAGCAGACGAACGGGGACGAGCCGATCGTAGAGGACAAGATCGGCCCGTGCCAGCAGTTCGGCGGCTCGCAGCGTCAACAGACCCGGGTGG
This sequence comes from uncultured Planctomycetota bacterium, assembly GCA_963835245.1. Classification (GTDB taxonomy): domain Bacteria; phylum Planctomycetota; class Planctomycetia; order Gemmatales; family Gemmataceae; genus JAJPHU01. The sequence goes on along the minus strand of CAWIEZ010000003.1, from coordinate 65,833 downwards.
CCGGGTCCAGCCCCCACCAGGGCCACCGGGAGTAGGTCAAGCTTTCCAGCCTGACGCTCTTGCGCATGTCAGGCTGGAAAGCCTGACCTACAGGATAAGAAGATGCGGATATGGTCACACCTCGATCATTTCCTCGGACTCCGGCACGTCCGCGCCTAACTCCGGCTCGTTGGGCGACAACTTGATAAGCCAGATACCCAACTCGAATAGCAGACTCATCGGCACCCACAAAAACAACATGGTCACCGGGTCCGGTGTGGGCGTGACGATGGCCGCGAACACGGCCATGCCGAACCATGCGTAACGCCGTTTGTTACGGAACGAATCGGCATTGACGACGCCCAGCCGGGCCGCGAACAACATAACCAGCGGCGTCTGGAAAGAGACGCCGAAGATCAGCGGCATCCAGATGGCGAAACTGAGCCATTCGTTCAAGCGTAGATCCGGCCGCAAATCCAGCCATTCGTTGAACCACAACAGCGCCTCGATGGCCCGCGGGATGACGAGAAACTGGCAGATCAGTACGCCGCTCAAAAACAATCCTAGACTGACCGGCAAATAAAAGTGGACCAAGCGTTTTTCGTGCGGATACAAGCCGGCGGCCACGAACATCCAGATTTGCCAGAAGATCCACGGACTGCCCAGGACAATACCGCAGACGATGCACACCTTGAACCAGACCATGACCGATTCCAGGATGTTGAAGGTGGCCATGTCGTCGAAGCCGCCGACGATGCGCTGCGCTTGCTGAAGCAGTGCCGTCTCCTTGAGCGGTTCGCCTTGCTCCCTCCACAGTGGGACGAGATCGTTGTCGGCGACGACCTCCTCGTCGTCCTTCGGCTCCTCTTTGTCATCGGAGCGGCCGATTAGCTTCTCAAGGAGCGAACTCTCGTCGTTCTTCTTCTCCTTACTCTGGCGACGGGGACGTTTATATTTTTCCAGTTCCTCTACCGATTTTCCTTCCAGGACGGCCTTGAGCTGATCGCGGCGGAAGTACACCTTGGTGAATCCGACCGGCTCATTGGCCATTTGGAAGTTGGGATCGCTTCGCAACTTCGTGAGGACTTTTTCGACGCGGCGTTTATGGAAGGCGGCGAGTTGCGTCTTGACTGGCGCGGTGATGAATTCGACGGCCGCTTTGCCGATGGAGAAACTGACGAATAAGGCCACAACGAAGCCGGCGACGGCGCGGAGGAGATGGCGCCGCAATTCCTCAATGTGATCGCCGAACGTCATACGGGTGTCGGCGAAGAAATCTTCGGGATCGTGCGGAGTGCCGTTGCTGCTCATCGTCGGTTCCAATTAGAGGCGTGGCGGCGGTGGGAGAGATACGGGCCCGGATAGCCGGATCGCCACGGAGATACGTTATCATATCAGCGGCGAGCAATGCTCTCAAGCGGCACTCGTTCGTATACTGATCGGCGGCCCCCGTAGGAAAGCACCATGCGCATCGCCATCGGTCAACTCTGGCAGGAAAGCAACACTTTCAATCCCCTCGCCACCACGCGCCGCGACTTCGAGCATTTCGGCATTGTTCGCGGTGCGGAGTTGGTCGAGCACATGGCCGACACCAACGAATTGGGCGGTTTCATCCAATCGTTGCGAAGTTGGCCGGAGCGGCCGGAGATTGTCGGTCTCGTTCGTCTACCAGCGTGGCCGAGCGGCGCGGCCACGCTCGACACCTTCACCTGGATTCGTCAGGAGTTGACCGAGGCGCTCCGCCGCGTCTTGCCGGTCGATGCGGTTTTGCTCGCGCTGCACGGAGCGCTGGTGGCGGAGCAAGCGCCCGACGTGGAGGGTGAAGTGCTGCACGCCCTGCGCGCGCTGATTGGCCCTTCGACGCCATTGGTGGCGACGCTCGATCTGCACGCCAACATCACCGAGCGCATGATTGCCGCCGCCGATGCGCTGGTGCTGTATCACACCGCTCCGCACATCGACGTGTTCGAGACGGGACAGCGCGGCGCGGCCGTGCTGCGGCGCATGGTCGTCGAGGGCGCGCGGCCGATCACGGCGTTTCAGAAGATGCCGCTCGTCGTGCCGGCCGAACGCGCTCATACGCAAGATCCGGCCAGCGTCAGCCATGCTCTGCGGCTACGACTGCAAGCGCTGGAGCGCGATCCGCGCATCCTCAGCGCGGGATTGGCCACGGTGCAGCCGTGGCTCGACATCCCGGAGTTGGGATCGTCGGTCGTGGTCGTGGCGAATGGAGACGGCGACTTCGCTCGCAGCGCTTGTGCCGAGATTGCCGTCGAGGTGTGGCAACGGCGGCGTGAGTATCTGCCGGAGTTGGTGTCCGTGGCGGACGGCGTTCGCGCCGCCCATGACAACCCGGAAGGGTTGGTTGTACTCAGCGACAGCGCCGACGCCACGACTTCGGGAGCGACCGGCGATAGCACCGCTGTCTTGCGCGAACTGCTGAAATACGATTGGCGAGCACCGGCGCTGGTAACGCTGGTCGATGCGGAAGCGGTCGAATCGGCTCGGCAGCGCGGCGTCGGCGCCGCGATGACTGCGGAGCTAGGCGGCAAGCGCGACCGGCGTTTTTCGCAGTCGCTCTCCGTCGCCGCGCGGGTTCGCAACCTGTTTGAAGCAAGGTTTCTCTTGTCCGGGCATTTGGCCCGCAACATGCCGATTGACATGGGGTTGTCAGCGGTCTTACAGTGCGGCCAGGTGCATCTTGTCGTCACCAGTCGATCGGGGCCGCACTTCGCGCCGCAATTGTTTCAGGCGGCGGGACTCGATCCGTTCGCGGCCAGCGTGCTCGTGGCGAAAAGCCCATGCGGCTTTCGAGCCGCTTACGAGCCGTATGCGCGGAAAATTCTGGTGCTGCGCGCGCCGGGGTGCGCCCGTCTGATTTTTGGCATTACGAGTATCGCAATATCCCCCGGCCGATGTGGCCGTGGGATGAAATGGAGACGTGGACGCCGCGACCGCTGCCATCGGAGCGGCGACCGTAAGGGAGCGGTACGGGCCCCCGCTCCCTTACGGTCGCGGCTCCGACAGAATCACCGCAGATCCCCAGGCGGGAGGTACAACTCGTTCACCTTCTCGCCGGCGGCCTCGCTCGGCACTCCCTGTTCCCAGGTGGGAATCGATCGCTTCTGGGGCGGATACAGCGATTCCATCGGACCCCAAACCTCATCCACCTCATCGGTGAACAAATCGCCGATCAGCAGATCGGTGATTTTGCCGCGCAGATGCGGATAGTTCTTGACGAACTGGCCGAAGCTGAAACCATCGTAATACTCGCAGACCAAACGGCGCATGCGATCGACGCCCTTGTTGAAGCTATCGCCCCAGCGGCCGAGCTGCGCCGCCGACACGTCACCCTTGGCCAAGCCGTCGGCGATGGCATCGGCGGCTAATTCGCCGGACTTCAGCGCCAACAGCACGCCGGAGGAGTACAGCGGATCGAGGAAGCCGAAAGCGTCGCCGATCAGCACCCAGCCATCGCCGGCCACTTGCTTGGCGCGATACGAATAATCCTTGGTGGCGAAATAGCCGGTCGCTCGCTTGGCTCCCGCGAGGCGCTTGCCGACGGCGGGGCACGCCGCCACTTCCTCATTGTAGGTCTGCTCGTGGCTGCCGCGGCCCTTGAACAGATAGTCGAACGGCGCGACGACGCCGACGCTGATGGTGTTGTCGTGCTGCGGGATGTACCACCACCAGCCCTTTTTGTTCGTAGTCTGAATGACGACGGTGGCTCCCTCATCGCGGCCCGTGTCGCGGTAGGCGCCCTCCCAGTAGGTCCAAATGGCACCCTTGTTCAGCACCGGATCCCATAAACGCAGTTTGAATCGATTTTGCAGCATCGTACTCTGGCCGCTGGCATCGACGACCACTTTGGCCCGTACTTCTCGCGTTGTACCGTCCTCCGCCTGCACGCGCACACCGATGGCCCGTTCGCCGTCGAAACGTACTTCCAACACGCGCGCGGCTGATGCACGACGACGCCCTGCTCGCGGGCATTAGCGAGCATCAGGGTGTCAAATTCGCTGCGGATGACCTGCCAGGTTTGCGAACATTCGTGCGGTTTGTTGTCGTGGAAGTAGAAGGGCGCCGATTCCTTGCCCTGGGCGTTGACGAACTGGACGCTGTATTTCTTGACGAAGGGACTGGCCTTCATTTTGTCGAGCATTTTGAGGCGCCGGAAGACCCAGTACGTTTCGGGGATCAGCGACTCGCCGATGTGGAAGCGCGGGAAGCGGTCGCGCTCGAAAAGTTGGACTCGGCAACCGTGCTGGGCCAGCAGCGTGGAAACCGTGCTGCCCGCTGGACCGCCGCCGATGACGACCACGTCCGTCGAATCGTCGATGCTTGTACTCATGGGGGAAAAACTCCTTGTCTCTGCCGCCGGCAAGCGGGGCCGTGTTAGCGCCCCAAGAACCGCACTCGAGGCGCGGCTTGCTCTGCTGGCAAACTTACGGTCACCCTACGGAAGCCGATTGTATCAAAAAGATGATTGCGAAGCCGATTGATCCGATACTCACAGCGCCTGGTACGTAAAATGGGGGCAAACCAGGTTGACTGTCGTTTTCGTCGCAGGCATTGTCCTTTTGGAACGCCTGCTCTGACTTTCGGTCGCCCGGCACATGCACGGTTTGAAGGACGAAGATCTTTTTCTCATCGAGTCCCGACCCTTTTTTCTTCCGGCGATGACTGGGTCGAGGCCCCTGTTACATTCGTCCCAGGGGATGTCCCTCTCGATGGACCAGCGCCGCTGCCTCTCGGCCTGATCGAAGAAACGTCGGTACAAGCGCCACAGGTCAGGCTGGAGGACCGGGGCGTCTGGACGTACATAATCCGTCATGAATCATCCCATGGGGAGTATTCGGCGAGAATCACCCGCGGCGAGTCGAGCAGCAGCAGGGTTCCCGCCTCCGGGTCCGGATACGCACCAAGGGGGTGTCACCGTTCTTCCGTCGCAATGACCGACTCTCTTCGACGTTAGTAGCGCCCACGTCGCTCGCCGCGGCCACCTTCCGTACGCGGTTTGGCCTCGTTGACCGTCAGGGCGCGACCGTTGGCGTCTTTACCGTTGAGGGCGGCGATGGCGGCGTGCGCCTCCTGGTCGCTGCCCATCTCCACAAAGCCGAAGCCCTTCGATCGGCCGGTGTCCCGGTCCACGATGACTTGCGCTGACTGCACAGTGCCGTGGGCCGTAAACATTGTCTCCAGGTCGCTGTCGCTCACTCCGTACCCCAGGTTGCCGACGTACAGTTTCTTACTCATACCAACTTCCTCCACGAAATAGACCGGCTGCTCCACGAAAGGAAGCGAGCCGCATAACAAAAGAGACACAATCCATGGTTGACTTAAACCGCTCAGGATACCGCAGCTGGCTCGGCCACGGGCATCGGCTGTTTCACGATCTGCAAAAAGTACGTGCCTTTCTTCTTGTCCAGCATCGCCGTTAACTTTGCCTCGGCGGCGAACCGCTCGTTGTAGTCGAACAGGGCGACCTCTTTCATGCCCCCGTCGTAAACGCACCAGAGGGCCCGCATGCGGGGCGGCGCCTTGGGCTTGCGCGGCTTTCTTACCTTGGCGGCCGCTCTGGACTTCCCCTTGGCCACTCCTTCTGGGAGGGCGACGGTGGCGGCGGGGTCCGTTACACTCGTCTCGGCCTGCTTCGCTTGATCGGCCTGTTTTCGCAACTCCCGTCGATTCAGTATCCGGCCTGCCATAACAGCCTGCTTTCCAGTTAGGTTGACATGGGAACGGCTTCCCCGCCCTCGGTCAAAAAAGATAGCTGATGGCAGTCACCGCCATCCGTTAGTATTTCCTCGTAATGTCCGGCACGGACGCGATGATATTGCCGTCTTCATCGGCCACCACGAAAAAGCTGTGGGCCACCCGCGTGGTAGCGGCGTCAACACCGACGAAGACGTTGGCGCGGTAGTGGTTCTCCCACAGATGCCGAACCTCCACCCGGTACAGGGTGGCTGGGCGGCCAAGAGCCTGTAATAACTGGCCAACGATGACGCCGCTTCGCTGCTCGTGCGTCTGTTTCGCCTTCTCCGCTTGCTGTTTGCCCTGCTCTTTCGTCGGCATCCTTTTCTCCGCAACCCGGTTAGGGGCTCTTGTCGTTCAAAGAATTCATCCTCCCGGTCATCGCGGCTAAGCCTCGCCGCCGTCCTCCTGCCACGGATCGTCTTCCTGAGGACGACTGAGATCCAGCGTGTGCCGGCCTGGCTGGTTGTCTACCAACACGGCGCCAGCATGCTCGTCACCTCCTTGGCGTGGATCGGAAGCATGAGGCAGCCACGCGCGCCCGCCTCCAGCCCCGCCTCCACCAGAGTCTTCTGCCCGGTGGGTACCAGGACGAGAAGGGGGGCGTTCCCAATCGCTGTTCTCGGAGGGCTTTGCTCTGGGACCAAGGTTTCCCTTCCCTCGCTACGGGCTTCCGGGGAGTAAGAAGTGCAAAACGACAACAGCCGGCACAGCCCCAAGGTGTCCGACGCATTGTCGCCTGGGCCGACGACCAGGAGGTCTGCGGCACTGGGATCCCAGTGACCGGACAGGGAGGCGGGAGTAGCCCCGTTGACCGACTGGATCTCCCATTCCGGCAGGGCATCGCGGAAACTCGCCAGGCTGGCCGCGTCCACATCAAAGGCAATGACACGGGATCGGCGCGGTCTTCCGCGCTAGCAACGGCAGTCGAGACTTCCAGGCCGAGCGGCGGCTCAAGGAATCCGAGCAGCGTCACTTCCAACTCCAGCGTCTGCCCTGCCCAGGGATGGTTGGCATCGACCACCACCATCTTGCTGTCCACCTCCAAGATACGTACTCGACGATGCCGGCCCTGCTCGTCCGTGAAATGAATTAGCTTGCCGGTTTGAAGCATTGCCTCCTTGGGGAACCGCTGGCGAGACCAACGGTGTATGCGTGCGGGGTCGGACAGACCGTAAGCTAGCTCGGGAGGCACGGTAAGCATCCTCAACTGTCCCGCACTCAGTCCGACCAATGCCGCGCCCAGTCCGGGGAGACGGGGGTGGTCTGTGCCGACGGTCAACTGGAGCGGTTCGCGCGAGGAGGCCTTCCGGCCGTCTCGCAAGCGCTTCACGTAATTCACCTGTACGCGGTCGCCTTGTTGAACGGTGCGCATGATTGTGACTCCTTCGAGACAAGAGGAAAGCGAGGGCCGCGAGACTGCCGGGTGCGACGCCAGGCGTCGCTCGTGAACTTCCGAGCGGTCCACGCGGACGGATGGGGGCGCATTGATTCCGAGGCGGACTTTATCTCCCCGGATCGCGGCCACCGTGACGGTAATCCCATTATCGATCACAATCTGTTCACCGATCCGCCGTGTCAAAACCAACATGGCTGTGCCTCCCTGCTAGGGGGAGTCCCCGCACGGACATCGTGCCGCATCAAGGCCGAGCCGATGGTCACACGGAGACGATCCGTGTCCGCGTAGCCTGAAGAGGCGCGGCCATTCAGTCGAGCTTACTTTGCTGGGCGGCCCGCTATTCGCGCACGGGTTCGGCTAAGGAGAATGGGGTCTGGGTCGGCATCTTTGTGCTCGCGAGGACGAAAAAGAACGTCCTGCTCCGCACACTTGATGTCCGCCAGATCCGGAGAACCGTTTCTGGGGATTAGGAAGGCACCAGGAATGGAGAGCAACTGTTGAGAAGTATATACGGTTAGCAGAATGTTGTCCAGACCACTTTATTACGAGTTAAGCGATCCCTAAGAGTTACTAATCTCAGCGATCACCGTCTCGATGTACGGAGCCTATTCTCGCTAGCTGTTTTCGCACAGGAAAATGCTGCCCGTGCCTTTCCTCGGTCGGGGGTATTCCGCAATGTGCTAGGGCAAAAGATTACCGTTCGGCAGCGTTAGTTGCCGGGTAGAAGCCACACGTCCGAAATCGAGAGACACACCCGGAAAAAGCCCTTCGTCTCCGCGTCGTCCTTGAAACGTCCGTGCCGTCCTGTCATACTGCGATAAGATAAAGCCCCAAGCGCGAACAACGAATAGTTAGCGTGTACACGAGACGGCGGCTTCCGCGCCGCGGCTCTTGCTCCGCTAGGCAGAGAACCTCTTAGCTCTGGCTCAAAATATGGCTGCGGGAACGACAGCGTATCTGGTAGTCCGCCGCGACGATGGCTTCGGAGACGTTTTCCAGCTCGTCGCCGGCCAGACCTATACGCTGGGTCGGGCCACCAGCAACCGCATCGTCCTCAAAGACGATCTGTGCAGCCGCGAACACGCCGAGGTCGGCTACCGCGGCGGACGCTGGCGCGTCCGCGATCTCAACAGCCTCAACGGTACGCGCGTCAACGATGTCCGTCTCGACGGCGAATGGGAACTGTCGCCGCACGACGACGTATATCTGGGCCGCACGCATCTGTTGTTCGTCGAGGACATGAATCAGCTGCCGGATGTGCCCCAGCATCACGAGGAGGAGGAAGCGGAAGGCGTGGCCATCCGCAAGCGTCTGGGACAGACGCGCTTTCTCACGCCGCAACCGCAATTGGCCGAGGCCGGCGCCGTCGGCGACACCGTCGCTCCCGTGCAGCGCCACGCCCTCAGCCGCGATCTGTCCTTGCTCTACCGTTTGGCTCTCGACATGGGTTCGGCCGGCACCTACGACGAGTTGTGCCGCATCGTTCTCGATGCTCTCTTGGAGGCCGTCCCCGCCGAGGTCGGCGCCATTTTATCGCTGGCGCGGAGCGGCAATGGACGCAACGGCCCGCCGGCCGGCGTCAGCGTCCACTCCGCCGATGCCGGCAAAGCGCTGCGCGGCATCGAGTTGGAAGTGACGGCCCATCGCCACCGCGATCCCAGCCTACACGACTACAAGCGCGTTTCCGAGTACGTCAGCAATGAAGTGCTGGCCAGCCGTGAGGCCATCCTCGCCGAGGACGTGGCCCGTGATCGCTACCTGCGCAACCGCGAAAGTCTCAGCGATCTGGGCGCCACCAGCCTGATTTGCGCTCCCATTGTTTTCGGCGACCGCGTGCTGGGGCTGATCCATCTATACTGCACCAATCCGCACAAGGCGCTGGACGCCGAGGATCTGGAGTTCGCCGTCGCCGTGGCCAAGCAGTTGGGCGGCGTCATCCATCAAATGCAGCGGCAATCGTCGCTGAGCGCCGAGAACCGTTCGCTGCGCGAACAGCTGCACGTCGAAAGCGAATTGATCGGCGACAGTACGGCGATGAAAGAAGTCGAGCAGCAGATCGCCCGTGTGGCGCCGACCAACGCCACCTGCCTAATTCGCGGAGAAAGCGGATCGGGAAAAGAGCTTGTGGCCCGCGCCATCCACTATTCCAGCCCGCGCAAGGACGGCCCGATTGTCTGCCTCAACTGCGCCGCCCTAACCGAGACGTTGCTGGAAAGCGAGCTATTCGGCCACGAAAAAGGCTCGTTCACCGGCGCGACGGAGAAAAAGATCGGCAAGTTCGAGGCGGCCAATCACGGCACCATTTTTCTCGATGAGATCGGCGAGATGAACGTCGGCACGCAGGCCAAGCTGTTGCGCATTCTCGAAGGCCATCCCTTCGAGCGTGTCGGCGGCAGCGTGCCGATCCGCGTCGATGTCCGCGTGGTGGCGGCGACGAATCAGCCGTTAGAGAAGGCCATCCAGGAGGGTCGTTTTCGACGCGATTTGTTCTTCCGTCTGCAAGTCGTCGAGATGCGTGTGCCGCCGCTGCGCAAGCGCCAGAGCGATGTGCCGATCCTGGCCGATCATTTCCTGCGCCGCTTCGTGCGCGAGACCGGCCGCAGAATCCGCGGTTTCACGCCGGCGGCGCTGCGAAAAATGGAGGATTACAACTGGCCCGGCAACGTCCGCGAACTGCGCAACGTCGTCGAGCGCGCCGTCGCTCTCGGTTCCGGGCCGCTCTTGGACGTGAATGACATCTGGCTGTCATCGCTGGAGATCGGCGGCGCGGCGGCGCCGAGCGGCGAAGCGACGTATCGGCCGCTGTCGCTGGAGGACGTGGAGAAGGATCACATCTTCAAGACGCTGACGCACACCGATTGGAACAAGAGCCAGGCCGCCGTCATTTTGAATATCGAGCGCTCGACGCTGGATCGCAAGATCAAAGCCTACGGACTCAAGCGCTGATGTAGGATATTCTGCTGGTTAGCGACGCTTCGCAGAAGCGTCGGGGGATGGCGACGCTTCTGCGAAGCGTCGCTAACCAGTCTCACGGCCGCTGCTCAAGCGGAACATACGCCACGTCATGCTTACCGACATAAATCTGTTCCGGTCGAAAGATGCGATTGTTTTTCAGTTGCTCCAGCCAGTGCGCCAGCCAGCCGGCGACGCGGGCGATGGCGAAGATCGGCGTGAACAGATCGCGCGGAATGCCGATGGTCAGATAAACGATGCCGGAATAGAAATCGACGTTGGGATAAATGCCCTTGGGACCGAGCAAGCCGGCGGCGACGCGCTCCAGTTCCAGAGCCAATTGATACAACTTCGGCCGGCCGGTTTCGACGAAAGCGTGTTCGGCCAACTCTTGCAGCACCGTGGCGCGCGGATCTTTGACTTTGTAGACGCGATGGCCGAAACCCATGATCTTCTTCTTCTGCGCCACGGCGTCGTCGAGCCAAGCGTGGGCGTTGTCCGCCGTGCCGATCTCGTCGAGCATGTCGAGAACTTGCTCGTTGGCGCCGCCGTGCAGTGGGCCGGTCAGCGTGCCGATGGCGGAGCTAATCACCGTGTACGGATTGGCCAACGTCGAGCCGGTGACGCGGCCGGAGAACGTCGAAGCGTTCATGGTATGCTCGGCGTGCAAAATCAAGCAAGCATCGAGTACCTTGGCTACGGCCGGCGACGGTTCCTGTTCGGTAAGCATGTAATAGAAGTTGGCGGAGTGGCCGAGGTCGTCGCGCGGTCCGATGGGCGCATCGCCGTGACGCAGACGATGGAAGGCGGCCACGATGGTCGGCAGCTTGGCGATCAAGCGCACCACCGAATCCCAATTACTCTTCTCGTTGTGTACGTCGCGGGCCGGATAGAACATGCCCAGGGCGGCGACGCCGGCTTGCAGAGCATCCATCGGATGACCCGTTTCCGGCAGACACTTGATGAGATCGATGAGTTTGTATTTGATGCGGCGATGGTGGCGTAGGTCGTGATCGAAAGCGGACAATTCGCGCTGCGTGGGCAGTTCGCCCTTGAGCAGCAGCCAGGCCGTCTCCTCGAAACAGCTCTCCTTGGCCAACGTCTCGACGGCGACGCCGCGATATTCCAGGCGGGCGCGTTTGCCGTCGATGAAACTGATCGCCGACTCCGCGACGGGCACGTCGGCCAAACCGGGGCGAAATTCCAGTTCACTCATGGGTTTTCACTCGCGCGGTTCACCCCACGCTGGTGGGGAAAAGGTTGTCGATGAGGCGCGGATCGGGCACGTCGCGGCGGCGACGCGGTTACTATATGGGGAAGTCTCCACCCCGGCGAGCCGTGGTATTTCTTCCCAGGGCGGTTTACAATAACGACATGCACGCACTGCAATCAAGCTTACCGCTGACCGGCGATCCGCGCCGCCCTTTGCTCGACGTGCCGTCCGAGGAAATGCTGTCCTGGCTGCAAGCGCACGGGCAAGCGCCGCTGCGCCTTCGCCAAATACGCCGCTGGCTGCTGGTGGGGCGAGCTGCCTCATTCGAGCAGATGAGCGATCTGCCCAAACATCTGCGCGAGGAGTTAGCCGCGGCGTTTCGACTGCTGGGCAGCGACATCGCGCGTCATCTCGTCTCTTGCGACGGCACGCACAAATTGCTGCTGCGTTTGCGCGACGGTCAGATAATCGAGTGCGTGCTGCTTCAGGAGGCGGATCGGCGGACGGTGTGCATCAGCACGCAGGTCGGTTGCGGCATGGGCTGCGTTTTCTGTGCCAGCGGTCTGGGCGGCGTCGTCCGCAACCTGTCGGCCGGCGAGATCCTCGAACAGTTGATCCACGCGCGCAATCTGTTGCCTGCCGAGGAACGCTTGACGCACATCGTCGTCATGGGCATGGGCGAACCGTTGGCCAATCTCGACGCGCTGTTGGAGGCGCTGGCCGTCGCCGCCTCGCCGCAAGGACTCGGCATCGGCGCCCGCCACGTCACCATCTCGACGGTGGGTTTGCCGGCGCGGATTCGCCGTCTCGCCGACCTGGGCAAGCAGTATCATCTGGCCGTATCGTTGCACGCTCCCAACGACGAACTGCGCACGCGCATCGTGCCGACCAACGACAAGACGGGGCTGCCGGCCATCCTGGAAGCGGCGGATTACTTCCAGGCCGCGACCGGCCGGCAGGTGACGTATGAATATGTGTTGCTGCACGATGTCAACGATGATACGGCGCACGCCGCCGAGTTGGCGAAACTGTTGCATGGCCGGCAGGCGCACGTTAACCTGATTCCGTTCAACGACGTGGAAGGATTGCCGTATCGCCGGCTGACGCAGCAAGCATTGACGGACTTCGTGGCCATCCTGCGCGACGGCGGCATTAGCGTGAAGGTGCGCAAGCGCAAGGGCGCCGACATCGACGCCGCCTGCGGCCAACTGCGGCGGACGGCTTTGAATAAAAAAAATTAACCACAGAGACACAGAGGCACAGAGAAGAAAGAAGACAAAAAATAGTTGATAGGAGTATTACGTTACTGTTCTCTTGTTTTTTCTTCTCTGTGCCTCTGTGTCTCTGTGGTTAATTTTTGGGAGGGTGGCCGTTGTGAGCGCGACCGGCGAGACCAGCACGCAACTGGCCCTCCGCGATCCGGACATTCGCCTCATGCTGCGCGTGCGCGACGATGACGCCGCCGCCTTCGCCGAACTGGTCGAGTTGTATCAGCATCGCCTCGTCGCCGTGATGAACCATCTGGTCGGCAACATCGAAGAAGCCGAGGATCTGGCGCAAGAGGTTTTTCTGCGCGTCTATCGGGCGCGCAAGAAATATCGGCCGCGCTCGAAGTTCTCCACTTGGCTGTTCACCATCGCCAACAATCTCGCCCTCAACGCGCTGCGTTCGCGGCAGCGCAAGCCGGTCGTGTCGCTGCCGGCGCAGGACTCCGGTCCCTTGGGCGCGCGGCCGGCCGAGCAGCTGGTGCGCGATCGCGGCAGCGGTCCCATGCAGCGTTTGCAGCGGCAAGAGTTGGCCGCGCTCATCCGCCAAGCGCTGGACGGACTCAACGAACGACAGCGCTTGGCCGTGGTACTCAACAAGTTCGAGGACATGAACTATGCCGAAATCGCCGAGGTCATGGGGCTGACGACCAAGGCGGTCAAATCGCTGCTGAGCCGGGCACGCATGAACCTACGCGCCGCGCTGAGCGGCTACGTCTACATGGATGGCGAACCCATCCCGGAAGACGAGGACATAGAGCAATGACCGAACCATCGAACCTAAGCGAACAGGAACGAGCCGATTTGGTGGCCTACCTCGACGGCGAGTTGAGCGGCGATGCCGCGCGTTCGCTGGAGACGAAGTTGAGCCTTCATCCGGCGGCCCGCGCCGAAGCCGATGCCCTGCGCCGCACTTGGGAATTGCTCGATTTCTTGCCGTCTTCGCCGCCGTCGCCGCGCTTCACGCATCGCACGCTGGAACGACTGTCGCCGCTGCGCGCCGGTGAACGGCGCTGGCGGACGCGCTGCCTCGGTCTGGCCTGGGCGGCGGCGCTGCTGCTGGCCGGCTGGGGCGGTTACGCCGGCTACAATCGACTGCTCATTCCCCGCCAACCCAGTGAGACTCCGGCCATCCGCGAACGAGAATGGATCGAACGATTGCCGAAGAAAATCCGCGACGATCTGGAAAGACTACCGGCGGAAGAGCGCGAGGCTCAAGTGATCCAGCTACGCGAGCAGGAACGACAACAGAGCGTGCTGTGGAAGCGTCCCCTCGGCGCGGCGGAACACCCGAAGCAACCCACTCGTCCTTCCGAACTTCCTGCCGACGCGAAGCATTTCGTCGAGAAACAACTCCTGCCGCATTTGACCGCCGACGAGAAACGCCGCTATCACCAGGCCGAAGGCCATTGGCCGGCCTTTCCCCAGACGGTGAAGGAATTGGCCAAACATCATCCTGTGCTGCCGCCGCTGCCGCACAAGGCGATCGTACGCTTCGATGATCTGCCGGACAAAGCCAAAGCGGAGGCGGGTTCCAAACCGAGTTGGGAGCGACGAGAAGAGACGTGGCAGCGATTGAAGCGCGTGGAAGGCAAGTGGCCGGAATGGGCGTTGACGTTTCATAATCTGCTGTCGCCGCCGCAGCGGCAGCGCATGCCGCCCTTGGGAGCGAGCCGGCCGGAAGAGTTGCCGGCAGAGGTTCGCGCCTTCATCCGCAAAACGCTCAGGCCAAAAATCTCCCCGCAGGAGTGGCGAGCATTGCACGCCCTAGAGGGCAGGTGGCCGGAGTATCCCCTGCACCTGCTGCGCTTGGCCGAGAAACATACGTTGGAGGTGCCGGGCATGAGTCTGCCCAGTTCTTCGGAGTGGTGAGATGATTTCAGAGAAAAGATGCTGGTTCGCTCAGCTTCGCAGAAGCGTCGAAGGCCGCCGACGCTTCTGCGAAGCTGAGCGAACCGACGACCGCATCTTTTCTCATGCGAGACTCAGTGTCGTCCAAGGCCCAGAATGCTATACACCGCCGCTCCTAATGCGATGAAGCCGACTCCCGCCAGCGCCTCCACTCTTTCATGCACGAACATATTGACCAACACAAACACCGGCAGAATCACATACAGCGCCGGCACCAGCGGATAGCCCGGACAGCGATACGGCCGCTCCGCATCGGGCCGGCGGCGGCGGAAGACGAAGATGGATACCACGGCCAACGTCTCGAAGATGACCGCGCCGAACATGGCGAAATCGGTCAGACGATCGAAGTGCGATTTGCTCTCTTCCAACCCGCCCAGCCACGTCAACAATGCCACCGTGACAACCTGGAGACTCGACCAAGCGGCCAATACGGCGATGGCGGCGGCTGGCGTGCGATAGCGCGCATGGACTTCACTGAGGACGCGCGGAGCCAAGCCGTCCTCGCCCATTGCGTACAACAGACGCGAGCCGACCAGTAGATTGCCGTTGAGCGAGCCGAAGACGGAACACATCACCGCCGCGGAAGCGGCCGCCGCTCCCAGCGATCCCAGCAAACGCAGACCGAACTCCGTGGCCACTGTCGTCTGTTTCAACTCGGCCATTTCGCCGGCCGGCACAACGAGGTAATAGGCCAGGTTGACGCCCAGGTACAAGGTGATGACGATGGCGACGCCACCTAAGAGCGCCAGCGGCAGGTTGCGCTGCGGCCGGCGCACCTCCTCGGCGACCGGAGCGATGTTCTGCCAACCGTGATACGCCCACAAAACACCCAAAAAGGCGGAGCCGAGTCCACCCAGCGATATTTGCCGCCAGTCGTCCGGCCAAAGCGGATACAGATTGTCGAAATTTGGTTTCGTCGGCGCTGATAGC
The DNA here is from genome assembly GCA_963835245.1 of uncultured Planctomycetota bacterium. Lineage (GTDB taxonomy): Bacteria > Planctomycetota > Planctomycetia > Gemmatales > Gemmataceae > JAJPHU01. The sequence goes on along the minus strand of CAWIEZ010000003.1, from coordinate 50,430 downwards.
CAACCAGCGAGAACCAAAAACGGCAGCACGGCGATGGCGGCCAAGGAGCCGATCTTCACGAGGGTGATGACGAGTTGCACCACACCGCCCCAGCGGACGCCGCGGATGTTGACCCAGGCGAGCAGCACCAGCACCGACACGGTTAGCAAACGCTGCGGCCAAAAGTCGAGTTGCGTGCCGGACGGCAGACCGATCGCTTGCTGGAACGCTCGATTGCGGAGGATGTCGTGCAGCGATTCGGTGAAAATAGTGGCCAAGGCGGCCAACGACGCCGAACGGATGATGCAAAAATCCACCCAGCCCCAGAGAAAGCCGGCCAATCGGCCATACGCCTCGCGCAGAAAGACGTAATTGCCGCCGGCGCGCGGCAGCAGCACCGTCACCTCGGCGTAGGCCAACGCGCCGAGCAGAACCAGCACGCCGCCCAGCACCCACAAGAGAGCGGCCAGGCCGAAGTGCGGCGCGTGCGCCGCGATGGCTTGCGGTTTCTTGAAGACGCCGGAGCCTATGGACGTGCCGACGACGATGGCCGTCGCCGTCAACGGACCCAAGGCACGCACCAAGCCCGACGACGGCGGAGAAGACGGAGGTTTCATGCGGCCAGTGTAAGAAACGGCGGCGATTCTCGCCAGAGCGTCGCGGCGAAACGCGATGTCCATTCATACAATGATGTTACCATTGGCCGCTGAGTGATTTTTTCTCCTTCCGTTCCGCGAGGTCCACAAATGTGCGCGCAACGATGGACGTTCTGTCTCAGTCTGCTGTTTCTCCTCTCCCCGACCGTTCGCGCCGGCGACGGCAATCGGTTGACTTATCTCGACGAAAGCGATCCTTATTATGTTAATCGCCACTCGCCACGGCTCATCACGCCGCAATGGGTTGGCGAGGACGGCGTGGAAGCGGTTGTCGTTCTCGCCATCGACGATATGCGCGATCCGGATAAGTACGAGAAGTTTTTGCGTCCCATCTTGCAGCGACTCAAGCGCATCGACGGTCGAGCGGCGCTGAGCATTATGACCAATCAGATCGATCCGCGCAATGCGCGTTTGCAGACGTGGTTGAAAGAAGGACTGAGCCTGGAGACGCACACGCTCGATCATCCGTGTCCTTTCTTCAAGGGCGGCGACTTCGCCAAGGCGCGGGCCACCTACGAGCGCTGCGTCGATCTGATGAGCGAAGTACCGAACAGTCGGCCCGTCGCTTTTCGCATGCCTTGCTGCGATTCGCTCAACACGCCCAGTCCGCGCTTCTATGCGGAGATTTTCAATAAAAAGACCGCTAAAGGGAATTATCTGACCATCGATTCCTCGGTGTTCAACATTCTCACGTCGAACGATCCAGAGTTGCCGCGCGAGTTGGTCGTCGATGAGGACGGCGAGAATCGTTTCCGCAAGTATTTGCCGAAGGATCGCACCTTCGTCAACACCATCGAGAACTATCCCTATCCCTATGTCCTTGGCCGTTTGTGTTGGGAGTTTCCCTGCGTCATGCCCAGCGATTGGGTGGCCCAGCATCGGCATCAGTCGAACAATCCCGTCACCGTCCGCGATTGGAAAGCGGCATTGGATGCGACCGTTCTCAAGCGCGGCGTGTTCTGTTTGGTCTTTCATCCGCACGGCTGGATTCGCAATGAGCAGGTCGTCGATTTCATCGATTACGCGGCGACGAAGTACGGAAAAAAAGTGAAATTTTTGTCCTTCCGCGAAGCGCAGGAGCGTTTGAATAAGAACTTGCTGAATGGACAGTCGATACGCGCAGCCAATGGCAGTGATAACGGCGTGCGGCTGCTCGATCTCGATAACGATGGCTACATGGATGTGGTCATCGGCAATGACAAAGTACGGCAGACGCGGCGTTGGTCGCCGAAGACGCGGACATGGATCACCAGTGACTTTCCCTTGTCACTGATGAATGACGGAGGACGGTTCGGTGTCGTGCGGCGGGATGGACATGCCTCATTGTTGGCGAGTAACGAGTCGGCAGCCGGCATGTGGCACTATGAAGATGGGAAATGGGTCGAGGACAAGAATTATCTCGCCGGGCTGGAAGCAGATGGACGGAAAATCATCATCAACATGAAGGGTCGTGATCGCGGCGTGCGGTTCCGCGATTTGGATGGCGATGGCTGCTGTGAGTTGCTTGTCGGCAACGACAAGGATCGGGCTATTCTTCGCTGGATGGAGCGAGAAAAACGCTGGACGAAGTTGCCCTTCACGCTGCCGGAAGGCACGGCGGTCGTCAACGACGCGGGAAAGGACAACGGCCTCCGCTTCGTGGACATCGACGAGGATGGCCGCGACGGATGTACTTTTCTCGAATGAGGATCGCTATTCTCTGCATTTGTTCGCCTCCATGAAGGAAGGCTGGTCGCGCCGCGTTTTCTCCGGCAAGCGCGGCGACAAGGGCGAACTACCGGCCATCACGCGGGAAGGGACGGACAACGGCGCCTGGTTCCATTCGCGGCAGGTATGGTGGGGCAACGAGCGCACGCCCGCCTTGCCGGATCACGTTGATCGCCGCTCCTTCAACGATTTGCTGGCGAACGTAACACCGGAAGCGAAGATCGCCGCAGGCGTCGCTGCATTCGATCCGCACGCGGCCGGGCTTTCAGGTCGAACTGGTGGCGGCGGAGCCGCTGGTGCAAAGTCCCATCGCCTTCGCCTGGGGCGCCGGACGGCAAATTGTGGGTCGTCGAGATGGGCGATTATCCGCTGGGACTGGAAAACAAGGGCAAACCAGGCGGACGCATCAAGTATCTCGAAGACACCGACGGCGATGGCCGCTACGACAAGGCGACCGTTTTTGTCGATGGCCTGAGTTTTCCGACCAGCGTGCTGCCGTGGCGCAAGGGCGTGCTGGTGACGTGCGCTCCGGAAATCTTCTACGCCGAGGACACGAAAGGCACCGGCAAAGCGGATCTGCGCGTACCGTCTGTTCACCGGCTTCGTGCAAGGCAATCCGCAGCATCGCGTCAATAGCCTGGTCTGGGGACTCGATAACTGGATTTACTGCGCCAACGGCGACAGCGGCGGCCGGATCAAGTCGGCGAAGACCGGCGACCGCCATCGATCTGCGCGGCCGCGATCTCCGCATCCGTCCCGACGATGGAGCGCTCGACGCCCAGGCGGGGCAGACGCAGTATGGCCGCAGCCGCGATGATTGGGGCGATTGGTTCGGCTGCAACAACAGCAATCCCATGTATCAGTTCGTGCTGGCCGATCACTACATCCGCCGCAATCCGCACCTCGCCGCTCCGGATTCGCGCGTGACGGTGTCCGTGACGCCCGGCGCTTCCGCCGTCTTCCCCATCAGCCGCACGCTGCCGCGTTTCAACGATCCGCACACGGCCAATCACTTCACCTCGGCGTGCAGCGCCATCGTCTACCGCGATGAGTTATTCGGCCCGGCGTTCTCGCGCAGCACGTTCGTCAGCGAGCCGGTTCACAACCTGATTCACCGTGAAGTTATCGCGGCGAAGGGTATTACGTTCACTAGCCGCCGCGCCGCAGACGAGCAGAAGTCCGAGTTTTTGGCTTCCAGCGACAACTGGTTTCGGCCCACGTCGATCCAAACCGGGCCGGATGGGGCGCTTGTGGGTGGCCGACATGTATCGCGCCGTCATCGAGCATCCGGAGTGGATTCCGGCGGATTGGCAGAAGCGACTCGATCTGCGCGCCGGCCAGGACAAAGGACGCATTTATCGCGTTTATCCGGTCGGCGCCAAGCTGCGGCGCATCCCGCGGCTGGATCGCCTCGATACGGCGGGGCTGGTCGCCGCTCTCGATAGTGCCAACGGCTGGCAGCGCGATACCGCTCAGCAAATGCTGCTGTGGCGCAAGGACGCCGCCGCCGTGCCGCTGCTGGAGAAACTGACAATCGATTGTCAGCGACCGCTTGGCCGCCTGCACGCGCTTTGTACACTCGATGGGCTGAACGCCCTGACGTCCCGATCTGCTGCGACGAGCACTGGCCGATGCGCATCCCGGCGTCCGCCGGCATGCGGTGAGGCTGTGCGAAGGACGGCTGGCGAAATCGCCACGAGCTGGGCGATGATCTGCTCAAACGAGTCGGCGACGACGATCCGCACGTTCGCATGCAGCTGGCCTACACGCTCGGCGATTGGGACGATCCACGAGCCGGCGAGGCGCTGGGGCAACTCGCTATGCGCGATGCCGGCGATCGCTATCTCCGCGCCGCCGTGATGAGTTCGGTGAATCGCAAGAACCTCGATCGTGTGCTGTTGGCGGTGATGAAGGGCGGCGGGAAATCGCCGCCGCCGGCGCTGCTGGTCGAGAGTCTGCTGCGCTTGGCGAACGCGCTGGGCGATACCAAAGCGATGGTCACGCTGCTGAAAACGATCGGCACGCCGGAGAAGGGCGGATATGCCCCCTGGCAATTCAACGCCCTCGCGGGCCTGCTCGACGCGCTCGATGAGCGCAACACGCCGTTGTCAGCAACTGCGGAAAGAGGGCGGGCGAGGATCTGCAAGCGGCCTTGAAACAGGTATCCGGGCTGTTCGATGCGGCGCGGACGGTGATGGCCGACGACAAGTCGGCGAACGGACGACAAACTGCGAGCGATTCGCTTGCTGGGTCGAGGACTGGATCATTCGCAAGAGGACATGGCTGCGCTGGCGGCACTTGCTGGTGCCGCAAACGGCGGAGGAACTGCAAGCCGCCGCCATCGCCGCGCTCGGCCGGCTGCGCTCGCCGCGCGTGCCGGAGTTGCTGCTGCGCGGCTGGAAGGCGTTCGCGCCGCCGCAGCGCCAGCAAGTGCTTCGCGTCCTGTTCAGCCGTGACAAGTGGTTGTCAGCGGTACTCGAAGCGATGGAGAACAAGCACATCGCGCCGGCCGAGATCGATGCGGTGCTTCGGCAGCGGCTCTTGCAGCATCGCTCCGCCGAAGTGCGCCGCCGGGCGACGAAGCTGTTCGCCGATGCCGTCAACGCGGATCGGCAAAAAGTCATCGACGCTTATCAGTCGGTGTTGACGTTGAACGGCGACGCCCAGCGCGGCGCCGAGATTTTCCGCAAAAACTGCTCCGATTTGCCATCAACTCGGCGGCGTCGGCAACGCCGTCGGGCCGGACCTGGCTTCGCTCGGCGACAAATCGCCGCCGGCGCTGTTGATCGCCATTCTCGATCCCAACCGGGCCGTCGAGGCGCGCTACGTCGGCTACACGGCCACCACCAAGAGCGGTCGAACCTTCACCGGCGTCCTCGCCGCCGAGACCGGCAACAGCATCACGTTGATCGGCTCGGACGGCAAGAAAAACGTCATTCTGCGGAGCGATATTGAGGAACTTACAAGCTCCGGTAAGTCGGCGATGCCGGAAGGCTTGGAGAAAGAGATCAAGCCGCAAGAGTTGGCCGATCTGATCGCTCACGTCCGCGCCCAGGGACCGCAGCCGAAACGCAAAGTTTTCGCGGGCAACAAACCGGAACTGGTTCGTGCCTGCCGCCGATGGCTCGCTGCTGTTGTCCGCGGCCAACGGCGAGATTTACGGGCCGACGATCGTGCTGGAAAAGCAGTACGGCAATCTCGGCTACTGGAGCAGCACGGACGATCGCGCCGTCTGGACGGTCGAAGCGGCGCGGCCGGGCCGCTATGCCGTGTGGCTCGATTGGGCCTGCCACCGCCGATGCGGCTGGCAAAATGTTCCTGTTGCAAGCCGGCCTCAATCAGATGACGGGTCGAGGTGGACTTCCACCGGAAATTGGGACACCTACCGGCAAGCGAAAGTCGGCGAGATCGTCCTGGCGGGTGGACGACAGCGGTGATGTTTCGCTCGGCGAAACGGATTTTCAACCCCTTGATCGATCTGAAATCCGTCAAGCTCGTGCCGCTGCCGAAGTAGGGTGGGTCGAGCTTGCGAGACCCACCGGACGAGCCTGGTGGGTCTCGCTCCGCTCGACCCACCCTACAACTCCACCAGCCGGCTGACGCCGGCCGTTCGCCAGGAATGGCACGGCGATTGCTCCAGGTAAACCGGAACCAAGCGGCCCAGCGTCCAGGGTGCAGCCATGCCGAGCAAAATCCTCATTGTCGATGACGAAGCCGACGTGGAACTGCTGATCCGTCAGCGTTTCCGCCGGGAGATCCGCGAGGGTGTCTTCGATTTTCTGTTCGCGCGGCACGGCGAGGAAGCCCTGGCCTTCGTGCAGGCGGACCCCGCCATCGAAATGGTACTTACCGACATCAACATGCCGGTGATGGACGGCCTGACGCTGTTGACGCGGCTGCACGAACGACCGAATCCGCCGATCGCGGTCATCGTTTCGGCCTACGGCGACATGCCGAACATTCGCACGGCCATGAACCGCGGCGCCTTCGACTTTCTCACCAAACCCATCGACTTCCACGATTTCGAGGTGACCGTTCAGAAAACGCTGATGCAGGCTCAGCGTCAGCGCGCCGCCTTGGCCGACCACGATCGCTTGGTAGCCCTGGAACGCGATCTCGCCATTGCGGCCGAAATTCAGCGTTCCTTCCTGCCCCATAGCGACGGTGAAGCGGCGGAGCGAGATGCCTTCGTGGTGCATGCGTCGATGATTCCCGCTTACGCGGTGGGCGGCGATTTCTACGACTATTTCCGGTTGGACGACAAGCGGCTCGGTGTGGTCATCGGCGACGTATCGGGCAAGAGCGTGCCGGCCGCGCTGCTGATGGCGATGACGCGGGCGCTGCTGCGCGCCAGCGCCTGCGCGGCGACGAACCCGGCTTGTGCCTGGAAGAAGTCAATCGATTGCTGGTGCGCGATACGTCGGCGGAGCGCTTCGTCACGCTGTTCTACGCCGTCTTGAACGCCGAGGACGGCGAATTGTGCTATGCCAACGCCGGCCACAATCCGCCCTTCCTGCTGCGCGCCTCCGGCATCGTCGAAGAGGTGAGCGGCGCGGAGCTGGTTCTCGGCGTCATCGCCGAATCGCGCTACTCGACGCGGAGACTTCGACTTCAGCCCGGCGATTGTCTGTTTCTTTACACCGACGGCATCCCGGAAGCGCTCAATCCCCAGCGCGAACAGTTCTCGGAGCAACGCTTGCAACATCTGCTGAGCGAAGCCAATGGGGACAGTCCCCAGAGCCTTGTGGGCCGAGTAGTCGAAGCCGTTCGCCGCTTCACGGCCGGCGCCGCTCAATCCGACGACATCACGGCTCTGTCCGTCCTTTACCGGGAACGAAGAGCTAACCACAGAGTCACAGAGAACACAGAGAAATACACAAAGAAAGAAGAATAATAAGAAACAGCAAGCCTTTCCATCTTTTCCTTTTTGTATTTTCTCTGTGTCTTTCTCTGTGTTCTCTGTGACTCTGTGGTTAGCTCTTCTTGGGGTGAGGTGAAATGCTATGAACGCCGACGATCCGCCCGGTTCCATCCTCGTCGCCGACGATCATGCGGACAATCGGCAGACCTTGGGGCGTCTGCTAAGTCTGCTCGGCCACGATGTCACCCTAGCAGAGAACGGCCGGCAGGCACTGACCTTGCTGCGTCAGCGGTCGTTCGATCTGGTCCTCTTGGACGTGGTCATGCCGGAGATGGATGGCGTCGCCGCTCTCAAGGAGATCAAGGCCGACTCGCATTTGCATGAGGTGCCGGTCATCATGGTGTCCGGTCTTGACGAGGTGGCCAGCGTCGTCCGCTGCATCGAAGAGGGCGCGGAGGACTACCTGACCAAGCCGCTCGATCCCATCATCCTCACCGCCCGCATCAACGCTTGGCTGGAGAAGAAACGCCTGCGCGATGCCGAGCGCCACCGCTCCGAGGAACTGGAGCGCGCCTTGCAGCAATTGAAGACGACCCAGGATCGGCTGGTGGCTCACGAAAAGCTGGCGTCGTTGGGGGCACTGACGGCCGGCATCGCCCACGAGATCCGCAATCCACTCAACTTCGTGACCAACTTCGCCCAGCTGGCCGTCGAACTGGTGCGCGAACTGCGCGAGCGTTTGCCCGATGCCTCCGGTGAGACGGCGGAATTGCTTGTCGCCCTGGAACAAAATGTCGCCAAGATCGAAGAACACGGCCAGCGCGCCGATCACATCGTACATAGCATGCTGCTGCACGCGCAGCCAGCCCGGCCAGCGACAAAAGACCGACCTTAATATGCTCGTCGCCGAGGCCGTCAACCTCGCCTACCACGGTCTGCGCGGACAGAATCCGACCTTCCAGGTCGCCATCGAGATGGACGCGGATCGCGCCTTGCCGCCGCTGGAAGTATCGCCGCAGGATCTCAGCCGCGTCGTGTTGAACCTGATGAACAACGCCCTGTACGCGGCCGATCGCAAGCGGCACACGGCCGCGGCGCCTTTTCAGCCGCGCGTCGTGGTGCGAACGCGCGACCGTGGCGAGGCGGTCGAGTTGCGTTTTTGGGACAATGGCGATGGCATCGCTCCGGAATTGCGCGAGAAAATCTTCGCGCCGTTTTTCACCACCAAACCGGCAGGGGCCGGCACCGGCCTGGGACTATCGATCAGCTACGACATTGTCGTGCAGATGCACAAGGGTTCGCTGCGCGTCGAATCCGAGGAAGGCCGCTATGCCGAGTTTATCGTGACGCTGCCGAAAAATCCGTGAGGAAGAGAAAGTAGTCAAGATGGCGAATGGTGCTGGCCGATCCTAATAACGGCGTATTGTTTAGCCGCGACTCGAAGGGGCGCGCGGCCGCGCGCTCCCCTTCGGGTCGCGGCTAAACGAAAAGCAGAGAGTTCCGCACCGTCACGGAGGATCACCATGAGCAGCCTGCGGAAACTCGTCCGCGCTCCGAAGATCGTGCTTGTGTTTGTTCCTCTCTTCCTCGCCGCCTGTCGCGTCGATGCGCAGACGCCCTCCGCTCCTCTGCCGGATCGACCACTGCGGTTGGCGGACTGTCTGGCCATCAGCCAGGAACGGCAGCCGTCGTTGGTGGTGGCGCGCACGCGCCTCGCCGCCGCTCAAAGCAAGCTCGCGTCGCTGGAGAGCCTCGATGGACCCGTGGCGCGGATGCGTCACAGTCTGCCCATCCGCCGCCAGCAGGCCAAGCTGGGCATTGATTCGGCTCAGGCCGACCTGGCACGCCTGGAAACCGAGAACCGCTACGTCGTCACCCGCGCCTATCTTTCTCTGCTGTACTCACGCGCCCAGCAGAAAGTGCTAGACGATCTGGTGGATGATCTGAGGTATCTGCGCGAGCGCGTCCGAGGCGGGGTGGAGAAGAAAGAGCGGAAGGAGTGGACCCCGGCGACGGTCGAGCTTATCACGCTCTATCTTCGCCGTACCGAGGCGCGGCGGACGGAGGCGGATCGCGGCATCGCTCTGTCCCTGGCCGCTCTGCGCGAAGCGCTGAATTTGCCGCCGATTGCCTGTCTGAACATCGTCGATGAACCGATCCCTCAACCGGCGGTGCGCGTTTGCCGAGAGGACATCCTCGCCGCCGCGGTTGCGCGGCGCGGCGAGGCCATCGAGTCGAGCTTGGCCGCAGAGGCGGCCGCTCTGGAGACCGACGCCCAAGCGGCGAACCATCATCGCGGACCCGTGAACACCTTCGCCGCCGGCGCCGATCTGCACGCCAAGCACGTCCCGCAACCGATCTACGGGGAAGAGTTCCGGCCGGGCGGTGTGCCGTTAGCCATGCCGATGGTCCTAGTTGGCCCGCGCGCCGGTCGCGTCGAGTCGGCTCAAGATCTGAGCGCTCAGGCGGCGGCGGTGGCCGAGAAGACGCGCAATCTCATCGTTCTGGAAGCGGAAGAAGCCTATTACAGCTGGGAAGAGTGGTCGCGGAAGGTCGTCTTTCTGGGCGAGGCCGAGAAAGTCGGTATACGGCTGAGCCGCGAATTGCACGAGGAGTTTCGCGGTCCAGTCAAGCGCGTCATCGAGGGAGCATTGCCGGAGAGTTTGTTGGCGGCGCAGGCGCGGACGGATTACAACGAGGCGCTGTTCCGTCAGGCCATCGTCTTGGCCGCCCTGGAGCGCGTGACCGGCGGCGCTTTCTGTGCCCATCTGACCGACCCGTCCGCGCCGTGAACTTAGTGGTTCATTGCAGTTAATTTGTTGACCAGCGGGAAGCGTAAGCGAGGGCTGTTCTGCCAGCCCTCGCTTACGCTTCGGACTGGTAACCGGACTTTTTTTGCGCCCTGGGCGACGACACACAAGGAAGGCTCGTACACGAGAGCGACGAGATCCTAGGGTGCCGAGAACCGAGACAGCCTGAGTGCGGGCACCGCCGTGTCGTATGCACCGTCCGCGGTCGTTTGCCACTCGACTGCGGACGCGAGTTTTGCCAACTCGTTTGTTGCCAGGTCTGTTCCTCCTCGGTTGGCTCCGCTTAGCTTCTCATCAGTATACGAGCCGATTCTTCGCAAATGTATTGACACAATACCGGAGGAACAGTCCTCATAAATAGCCGGGCCGAGTGAATCGCCTCTAACGCGCTGCGGCCATCTCATTGCCCCGAATGCCCCTGTCACATGGTCCGGTGTGTCAGACCGACGTGCGCAAAGGGTCAGGAAGGCACGATCGGAACATTTGTGGGTGTACGCCGCAGATCGCCAAGCCTCGTCGCAGATCACTCATGTTGTTCCTTTAGGTGGCTTCACGGATGCGGAGGGAGCCGGGACCATGAAAGACCTCGCGTGCCCCTGTTGCATCTAGCCATACGCCAACGTAGCAAGAAAGAAGATCGGGCTCGGACGGCTCCTCAACGCCAGTGATGCCACCGGGGAGATTGAACGGAAGTGGCTGAGGATGGACGCCATTCAGCAGATCTTGGCGCGTCGTTTCGCAAGGTTCGTCATTCTGCTGAGAGTGCCGTACCGGCAGGCCGGTCAAGTGGACGGTTGCTTCGTGGCCTAGGAGGATGGCCATCCCTTGGCCGTCCTCGAATCGTGGAAGTCCATTGTTGAGGTTGTACGGCGTCACAAGCCACGCTCGGCCCGAAGTGCCCTGGAGAAAACAGTCGTGTTGTGCTTCGCGCGAAGCATGATGCGGCACCTTCAGGAGAACGTGACTCCCTAGGTTGGCGCGATGGGCGGCGATCCCTTGCCAGTGCGGGTTTTCGACGTCCGCCCCGAACAGCAGGCTCATCCCCTTCCATTCGAGAACGGCAGCCGATGATAGGTTGTTTGGCTCGCCATGACGATTGGCGAGCGCGAACGCTCCCTCGGGATGGAGGATGTGCAGTACCCCCTGGCTGAAGGAACAACTGGCCCCCCGGCGAGTCAGTAGCCGACTTGTTGGTCGAGTCCGCCACTGATTCTGAACCTCAGCAAGTACCTGGGCCAGCCCCGCACCAAGTTGATCTTCGGGGTCAGCGGTATCAAATGACTCGGCGTCTGCGACTCGCCAGTCATTACATCCGATCCGGCTCCAGTCCCCCCAGACGATGAGATCAACGAAACCGCGATAATGGTCCTTGTGACGATGGGTCAGGAGCAGAAGGGTCAACTTCCCCCCATAACGACGCAGGACATGCAAAGCTGCGGCTTGCTTCGCGATGCGGCAACTGTCGATTACGAACCACTCGTCTGGGGGCACGCGCACCGCAACCGACTCCCCGTATCCAGGACCGAACACGAAGACATAGAGCCGCCCCTCGTCTAGTGAGGCAGGCATCACGATGAGTGCTCCTGTTTTCGCAGGTATCGCAAGGTGTCCGGTGGGTTCAAATACGGCAGGTCAGGATCTTCCCATGCCTCCTGGGAGTGTGATCGAATCTTCATGACACCCTCGTCGCCGTAAAAGGCGAGTTCGAGGAACCGGTCCGGGCGGAGATTCGCTATGCGTTCATCGAGTGTGGCGGAATCGAACCGTTCGCTGGACAGGTTGACCCTTCCGTAAATAGCAGGAGACCCTCCCTCGGGTGACTTGCCGACGATCAACGTGATGCCATGCTCCGAGACGGCCTCGACTCGGGCAGGATACCATACCCGTAAGTCCTTGCCCTCCACCTGGGGAGGGAAATCGAGGTGTGGCGATTTGCGCCAGTGCTGGCTGGCCGGGACGGACAGAGGAAAGACACCGCGTCCTCGACGAGCCTCCTGCATGGCATCCAATTTCTCTCCCAAAGCTATGAAACCCCGGTGTTCTCGCCGTACATCTACGGGGACGCGGTCTAGCACTTGCTTGGCGAAGTCCAGCTGTCCGCGATGAAGTAGCAACGCCGCTACCCACGAATGGAGCGACCGATAAACGTACTCTGAGTGCGATTCCATCGCTTCCTGGAGAGCCTCGGTGGCGGCGGCAAATGCAGAGCGAGCGTCCGTCGTCTTGCCGACCGTGATGAGGTAGTTGATCCAGCGGGAGTGCCACCACGGGTGGCGCGGGTTGAGATTGATAGACTGCTGGTATTCATCTTCGATGGTTGGCTGATCCTCCGCGATCCAGTCGAGGTTGAACGCCTGGTAGTGATGAGCGTAGTCGTCAGTCGGGTCCAGTTCCACTGCTTGACGAAAGATCTTCGCCGCATCACGATGTCTCTGTTGCTTCGAGAGACTACGCCCCCGCAGGTGGAGTTGCTCGACGAAGAACGGCTGCGCCTTTGACACCAGATCGTCATCCCCTCCCTCAGTCGCGTGGAAGAACGCTTCGGTGGCAGCGACAAGGGAGGCTGTATTGTCGAGGTAGTACCTCGTTAGGTGCTGCTGAACGTCGCGGTACTCTCTATCCAACACCGTCTTCGGGTTGATCGACTGAGCGAGCAGGGGGTGCAGTTCGTAACCTCCTTCGATCCGCGTTAGTAGCAATTCTTCGGCGATGAATCGCAGTTCGTCAGCGAGGTCGGCCGCCAGGTGTTCGTACAACCTCTGGTCGATGGCCTTGCGCACCAGAGCAAAACATGCCCAAGCACGCCGGAATTGCGGTCGTCTTTCGGAGCGTTGTTCAAGGAGGGCCGCAATCTCGTTTGCCCCCAGGGATGTTCGAGCTGCCTCCACGGCTTCCGCAGGTGTCGCTATGATCGACAGCATCGTCAGCAAACGGCACAGGAGGGGTGTGGCTTGTTCGGTGAACGCACCGCCTAGCCCCTCACTCATCTCTTTCCACGCGGGATGGTCCGTCAGTGTCGTCGGTAGGTCGAACTCGTTCCACGCTCTGGGCAGATTGTACGGTTCTTCTTCAGTCCAAACCCCGAAGTTGCTGCCTGTGTAAACGACACGGCAGCCAGACCGAGTGGCCAGATCATGGCGAACCTGGAGCGCGAAACGTCGTCCCGCCGCCGAGGACTCGCCCGACCACTCACCTGCAACCCAGCGAGCTGGCTCGTCCAGCAACAGCACTACAGAGTTTGGTGCTTTCCGCATACCATCCAGGACGATGCCAATCTTCTGTTCCCGCGACGCGTGCAAATCCTTGAGGGTCGCTGTCTGGCCGTTGAGGAGCGTGTGTGCCTTCAGCGTGTCCGCTGCCGCCGCCAGCGCAGCCCCCGCTGTATCCTCCTCTCCTTGAGGAGGCGAAAGATACAGCGGGATCGAATCTCGATTCGCCAGTTGCGCTGCCACATCGCGCAGGAGCCGGGTCTTGCCCCTTCCGGTGCTTCCCCGGATAGAGATAATCGTGGCCTGCTTCGCCTGAAGCAGATGGTGCGTGAAGTTATCAACTCGTACTTGCCAGGGCATCGTCGTAGTTGTCATCACGCTCCCCCGCAGGCTCGTGGCCAGATTCTAACTGGACATATTAACGAATTCACGATCGACTCGCTACCCCTGCCCAGCGTTCGTCCAACGGCACGCCCCAGATGAAGCACGTGGGCAACGAGTTAGAACGAGAATGGATGTTTCCGTCTATTCCGAGGATAGGTGCCTTGCGCGCGTCGGTCTTATCGAACTGTGCAGCATGGTATACGTGCGGCCTACGTGCGGCCTTCTTCGCCCTAAACGCACTCTGCTCTTCCAGCCCGGTCGTCAAGACCGGCAACCAGCGCCTCGGACCAGTATACCCGCCACGGGGGTTAGCGGTCATGAGCGTTCCCAAAGTCGTGGAGGATTAGGCAAGCGTCCGGGAAGATCGTGCTACCAGCCCCTCGGCACCTTGGCCTACAATCCCTTTGTTGAACGGCAGTGACCGACAACCCGGCTCAGCCGGGTAGACGAGTTTCGGAAAGGCCGCTTCTGGCCGATGCCGTCCCGCGAGCGAACACCGTTGCATTCTGGGTTCCGAGTTGATGGGCGGCGTTAAGACGGAGAGGGCGGGATGACTTCCATTAAAGACGCGACCGGGGTGCCTTCCCTTAGCTGAGATTGCAGGCAATTCGGGCAGATTCCGTGGCTGAACGAGGCGTGGGTCCGGCTCTGCACGTACTCTTCCATCGACTCCCAGTCCTCCCCCTCAATGCGTATTCGCTTACACCACGCGCAGATGCACAGCAGACCTCGCAGCGTCCTAATCTCTGCCACCGCCGCCTCAAGACTGGCTCGCAGTTGGGCCTCCCGCAAAGTGCCGAGAAACATCTGCCGGCGCCGGTGGTTCAGCCGCCATGACATGGCCGCCCCAAAGAGGTGGGATAGGACGTAGGTGGCGCCGACTGTCGAGAGAGTTGCGCTGTCGGTTCGCCGGGAGACGTAGAGAGCCGCGGCGCTGTAGGTCAGCATGAGAGTCGCCTGGCGAGAGAGCGGCAGGGGCGCCATGCAGTAGGTGACGAGGATCATGCTGAAGCTCATGAGCAGCAGCCCGTTGTTGCTCGGCGGCCGGGCTGAGAGAACGTCGATGGTTATGGCGACGATGAGGAAGCCCCAGCCGAAGAAGAGCCGGTCGATGACAGCGGGGGAGGCGGCCCGCCGCAGGGCGACGAGAACCCAGGCCGAAACCAGGAGGAAGAGAAGGCGGCTAACAAACAGCAGCCAGAAAGCCGGGGCCACCCCGAAATGCTGGTAATCCGCCACGAAAAACAGCGCGACGCGGAGCATTCCGGCGGTGACGAGGAAGCGGCTCAGCCACAGGTTATCGCGGAAGTGCTGCTCCCAGAATGCGCGTTCAACAGCTGGAGAGGCGAAGACGCCGAGGAAGCCAATGCGGTCCTCATTCGTCGAGCGAGGAGGGTGGAAGATGCTCTCGGTGTCCACGGGATCTCTCTGGGGGCTGCCGGCCGCGCGCAACTCAAGCTAGTAATTTATAGAACGCGATCGGCGGCTTGTCGAATAGGAGATGCACAACCGAAAAGCGTACCGTGCGGTTGTCCGCTGCTCTTGCGCATCCGGCAAATTTTCCGGCGAGATGAAAACGCCCTATACCATTCGCGGAATGGTATAGGGCAGACAGAGGATTCGGCTCAACAAGCGGACGCGGTCATTTCCGCAGGTACAGCCACACGAAGCCGGTGTGATCCTCTTTCATGAACTCGGTGCGTTGGTTGTAGATCTTCTGGAACTCCTCGTTGGCCTTGGCGCCTTGGCCTGATCGGCCGTCTCGGAAGACACTTTCTTCGAGGCTGTTTCGACGGCTTTCTGCCAGGCCGCGAACTTCTTCTTGAACGCTTCCGCACTCACGCCCTTCGCCGGAGCAATGAGGGTGACGGAATCGCCAACGAGCAAATCGAGTTTGCCATCGCCGTTCACGTCCGCGACCCAGATGCGCGTCGAGGTGGTGGGGCCGGTGAGTTCCTCTTCGTTGAGGATCTGTCCATACTCGGTGCGACGGCCCGGTTTGATGAGGGCTTGGAACGGCCGCAGTTCCGGCGGTTTGCCCTTGCCGGCGGTGTTTTCGGCCCAATGCACGCCGCCGTTGCTTGAACCACTGAGCAAATCGAGGTCGCCATCGCCATCCCAATCGATCACGAAGGGATCGCTGTGAGCGCTCCCGATGCGCAACGGCTCGTTGCCGGTCTTGATGAGTTCGGGTTTGGGCCGGAACTTGCCCTTGCCCTCGCCCTTGAACCAGTAAAACGTACCGGCGAAGTTGCCCACGACCAGATCGAGATGATCATCGCCATCCCAATCGACCGCGAAGGGCCGGGTGCAAATCTTCTCGGTCAATTGGTCATCGCCCTTTGCGGGAATGATGAGCGGCTTGTCGTCGGTGCCTTTCAAGACTTCGGCTTTGCGAAATGTGCCGTCGGATTTGCCGTACAAGACTTGAAACAGCCCGGCCATGTCCTTGTCCATGCGCGAATACGAGCCGGAGAGAATGTCGCGGCGCCCGTCGCCGTCAAGGTCCACAAACTGTGGAGTGGAACTGGTGCATCACCACACGCCCGGCACTTTGGCTGTCTTCCCTTCGGCCTGCAACCAGTTGCCGGCCGCGAACTTTTCCGCGCCCAGGTGCTTGAAGACGCGGATTTTTCCTCCGCTGAACTGTCCGACGAGCAGGTGCTTTTTGCCATCGCCGTTGAGGTCCGCCCAACAGGGGGCGGCGTAGCCGGGGCTTTCCACACGGATGGCGGCATCGCCGGCCTTGAGACGCACCGGCGGCTCGAAGTCGGCAGCCATGCAAAAGGCAGTGCTGCCTCCGAGCAGGAGCACAGAGAGCAAGAGTCGCTTCATGGGAGGATCCTCCTATGGGTGAAAAAGGGCTTTGTGCTTCACGGATGAACCCATTAGCCTTGCGCGGGTAGTATATAGGAGCGAGACTGCGGAAGATAGGTCGTTGATTCCTCTGAGGCAGAGGATGGCCGATCCTCCCCGCACGACATAAAAACGCAACGCGATGTTGTCGGCTGCTCTCCCGCATCCTACAATCCGTGCCATCGGCCATCCGCATCCCTGCTGACTTCCGCGCAAGCAAAGCGGAAGAGAATTATCGCGTTGGGAGAAGTTCTTATGAATCGTCGTGCTTTTTTGTTTACCGCGGCAACAGCCGGAGCAGCGGGGGGCGTTCGGGCCGACGCCAACTTGGCCGTTGAAGGAGAGAAATCCGTTCGCCCCAAGCCGCTGAAGGCCGACTTCTTCGGCACGCAATACTACGATGAGAACGAACGACGAGAACTGGAAGACGTACTTCGGAAGCGCCAACCCTTCCGCTGGTACGGCCCAGGCTCGCCGCCGCCGCGGAAAGTGGCCGACTTCGAGAAAGAACTGGCCGCCCGCATGCGGACGCGCTTTGCCCTGGCAGTGACCTCGGGCACGGCGGCCCTAACGACGGCCTTGGCCGCTCTCGAAGTCGGACCGGGAGATGAGGTCATCCTCCCCGCTTGGAGCTGGTATTCGTGCTACAATGCCATCGTCCTCGCCGGCGCACTGCCGGTCTTCGCCGAAATCGACGAGTCGTTCAATCTCGACCCTGCCGATGTGGAGAACAAGATCACGCCCCAGACCAAGGTGGTCATGGCGGTCCATCTCCAGGGCAGTTCGTGCGACATGGCGCCAATTCTGGCGACCGCCCGCAAGCACCGCCTCCGCGTCCTTGAGGACTGCGCAGAGCATGGGGGCCAGCTACCGGGGCCGGCCCGTCGGCTCGCTCGGCGACATCGGCATTTACAGCATGCAAATCTACAAGACCATCACGGCCGGGGAAGGCGGAGCCGTCGTGACCAACGATCCGGTCTTGTTTGAGCGCGCCACGCGCTTCCACGATCTGGGACTGCTTCGCGCACCGCATCAGCAATGGCTCGGCAAGGCCGCTCTCGATACCTTCGCCGGCAGTCAATTCCGCATGAACGAGTTCAGCGGCGGCGTCCTCCTGGCTCAACTGCGCAAACTGGATCGGATCGTCGCCGCCGTGCGGGCTAACGCCCAGCGCATCTACAAGGGTCTCCGCGATCTGCCCGGTCTGCGCCTGCGTCAACGCCCCGATGCGGAAGGAGAGTTGGGATCGGCCGTGTTCCTCGGCTTCTCCGGCAAACGCCGGCGCGATCAATTCCTCGCCGCCATGAAGGCCGAGAATGTTCCGGCCCAGCCGCCCTTTGGTTCGGTAATCTTACCCATCCAACCGTACATCGAACGCAAAGCGACCGTTCACTCCGCCTGGCCGTCGTTCCAGTCCGAGCGCGGCCGGACCATCCAATACGGAGCCGCTTGTTGCCCTCGCACCATTGACATCCTGGACCGCTACGCCGGAGTCGCCCTCGATCCGAAGTTTAACCCGCGTGACACTGCGGACATCGTGGCGGCGATCCGCAAAGTGTATAAGAACATTCCCAAGGATTAAGGATTAATGGTTTTTCTCTGGGTTCTCTGTAACTCTGTGGTTAGCTCGTCATGGATAGCCTGACTTTTCTCCACGGCGCGGCCAAGGCGAAACCGCGGCCGATCTACATCCTCCACGGCGATGAACACTTTCTCAAGCGCCGCGTGCTGGCAGCGCTGCGGACGCTGGTGCTTGGGGCCGAAGACGATGGTTTCGGACTATCCAGCCGCGACGGCGAGAAAGCGAACTGGACCGAGATCCACGATGAACTGGAAACGCTGCCGTTTCTCAGTTCGCGCCGTCTGGTTGTCATCGATCGCGCTGAGCCGTTCGTGACGCGCGAACGCGGACGATTGGAAAAGTATTTCGCGGAACCCTCGAAGACCGGCGTGCTGGTACTCGACGTGCAATCGTGGCCGGCGAACACCAAATTGGCCAAGCTGTTGCCGGAAGCGGCGACGATTGTTTGCAAAGCGCCGGCGGCGGCGAAGCTGCCGGAATGGTGCGTTCAGTGGTGCGCCGATCAGCACGGCAAACCGCTGTCGGCTCACGCCGCGCGCATGCTCGTCGATCTGGTCGGCACCGATATGGGGCTGCTCGATCAGGAGATGGCCAAGTTGGCGATTTACGCCGGCGGCAATAGTCGTATCGATACGCCGGATGTCGATCAGCTCGTCGGCCAGAGCCGGGCGGAGAATACCTGGAAGATTTTCGATCTTATTGGGGCGGGGCAGATCGGCGCGGCGCTGACGCTGTTGGATCGTTTGCTCGATCAGGGCGAGGAGCCGTTGCGTTTGTTGGGAGCGTTCAGCATGCAACTGCGGCGACTGGCTCAGGCGGCGCGCTTGCACAGCCAGGGGAGTTCGCTGCCCGATGCGCTGGAGCGCGCCGGCGTGCCGCCGTTCGGCCGCCGTAATGCCGAGCAGCAGCTGCGCCACCTCGGCCGCCGCCGGCTCGATATGATCTACGACTGGCTCTTGGAAAGCGATCTCGGTTTGAAAGGTTCCAGCCAACTGCCGCCGCGCACCTTGCTGGAACGATTGGTCGTGCGGTTGGCGCGGCAGAGATGAACGAGTGAAAATGTCTTCTTTCCTTCCCCGTTTGCTGATTACCCTGGGCGATGTCGCCGGCATTGGGCCGGAGATCGTGGCGCGAGCGTGGCCGGATCTTTTGCCGTTGTGCCGTCCGGTGATCGTCGGCGATCCGCTATGGGTTCGTCGCGGCCTGGAGCAGATCGGTTCACCGGCGCGCGTTCGCGTCGTAGGTCAGGCTTTCCAGCCTGACGATTCGGAGCCGAATGCGGAAGTGCTGCCGTGCCTGCCCGGCAGCGAGCAGGATTTGCGCGCAGTCGAACCGGGCCGTGTTTGCGCATCGGCGGGACGAGCGGCTTACGATTTCCTCTGTCGCGCCATCGATCTCACAATGGCCGAAGAGGCCGATGGCATCGTCACCGCGCCGCTGCACAAAGAGGGACTGCACGAGGCCGGCTTGCCCTATCCTGGCCATACCGAGATCCTCGCCGAGCGCACCGGCGTCAAGGAATTTGCGATGGTTTTAGCCGTCGGCGATTTGGCCGTCGCGCACGTCACGCTGCACATGGCGCTGCGCGATGTTTTCCGTCATTTGACGCCGGATGCCGTGCTGGAGAAAGCACGGCTGCTCGATGGCTTGCTGACGCGCCTGCTCGGCCGGCGTCCGCGTCTGGGCGTGGCCGCACTGAATCCGCACGCCAGCGATGGCGGACTATTCGGAGATGAGGAAGCCACGATTATCGCTCCCGCCGTGCAGGCCGCGCGCCGGCACGGCCTCGACGCCAGCGGTCCCTGGCCATGCGATACGCTGTTTGTGCGGGCGCGGCGCGGCGACTTCGATGGTATCGTGGCCATGTATCACGATCAGGGGCACATCGCTTTGAAACTGCTGGGCGAAGGACGAGCAGTGAACATCAGCGCCGGTTTGCCGATCGTGCGAACCAGCGTGGCGCACGGCACCGCCTACGACATTGCCGGCCGCGGCATCGCCGACGCCGGCAGTCTCGTCGAGGCGACGCGCGTCGCCGCTCTGCTGGCACGAACAAAAAGAGCTAACCACAGAGACACAGAGACACAGAGAAGACAAGTAGAGGGAAAATAAACTCTCGCCAGCATCTATCTTGAATCTTTTTCTTTTGTTTTCTCTGTGTCTCTGGGCTTTGCCTTTTTTTGTCCGGATGAAACGGAATCGTCCGGGATGAAATAAAAAACAGCTGCCTTTAAGTGGGAGGCAATAGAGCTTGGATCGTATCGGCTTCGACCTTCGACAAACTTGGCGGTTCTTTGCTTTTGTATATCGTCTCAAGTCGAGAAACTGCCTCTTCTGTCAAGAAGTAAGTATCCCGACCAGGCAGCATCACGGCCAAGTCTGTTTCTCTGCCTACGGTTGGACAGTTTTCCGCCATCCTTTTCGCTTCATAAGCGAGATAGATCGCATCAGCGATTGCCCAGGATCGCACAAGGGGCTTTCGGTAAAGGATGGACATTGCTAAATCAGCACCATCGCCGATAGCCGCGAAACCGGGCGAATCAAGAGAACTACTTCCTTCTCTCTCGGCAATTGCGTACAGATGCGCCCCAGAACTATCCAGAGCGGCGAGCAAATAGATGCCGCCTCCCGAAGTCTGATTTATCTGACGCCAGACATCATCTACGATTTTCTTGTCAAGTCCTCCAGACTTCTCAATAAACGTCTCGAAATCCATGCCCAGTTTCCATTCGGTCGTCGTCTGGGACATCCTTTCTCTCCACAGCCGAGCGCAAACCTTGGAAATGGCTTTAGCTACTTCTTCCGCTGATTGTTCTGCAAGACAATTCCGCCTGCATTCTTCAAGCAGAACGGTTCTCGGCGGTTCGCCGGCAGTGGCCAGTAATCTGCGATGAGTTAGTTGCGCGATTTTGCAATCTGGGCTTACCGTGGCGTATTTGAGGCTACGGTGCGTTACCTGTCTGTCTGCGGCCATAACGGCAACCGTTCCGTTCATACAGAGAATGCCGATACAAACAGTCATACGGGGCAGAGTAGGCAAATCCGCAGCGGAACGCAACAGAAAATCCTCGTTTTCATCCCGGAAGAGATTATCCGCAAACCGTTGATAGTTGTTCATGGTCGCCGAATTTGCCATTAGCAAAGGCCGCTTGGCAAATCGATCACGACATATCCTGAACTATTCTAAGCATCTTATCGTTGATGGCGGAAGAATTGCGGAGAAGGAGAAAAAAAGTCTTTTATGTCACTTGACGTAGGCATGTCAAGCGGTATAATAAGAATGTCTCTGGTGGGAACACGGGTGCGGGTCGAAGACCACGGACCTTGCGGTTACGGGATTGCTTCCCAACCGGCACGAAGCCGGCGCTGTCCCGACTATCCTAAAGGGCATCGCCAGTGGCCCACCAGGGACACTTTCAAGAGAGTAGCGAGTCATGGCGAGACGATCAAGACTATCTTTGGCCGACACGATCAAGGAAGCCGTCGCCGCGACCGGAAAAAGCGTCAACGCCGTCGCTACCGAATCCGGCGTCGCACAGGCCGTCTTGCAACGCTTCCTCGCCGGCCAACGCGGGATTACGCTCGAAACAGCGGAAAGACTCTGCGTCTATCTCAAGCTGGAATTGCGACTCGTCTCGAAAGACTGATTCATCGTATTCGCTCGCCGGTCTAGCAATTCGCCGCACACCGGGCATCGGCTCTGCCGGCGACCGATCCAGACGGTTTCCTTGTGCTTAAAGAAGCGCTGACAGTTTGAACAGAACGGTCGGCCTTGGTTTTGTTCCAGCGCTGATTCGAGCGAAGGACGAGCGCGGTGCGCGGATTTATTCCCTTGGCGATACATATTGATCCTCCCGCTATCACTTTTTGCGTTTGCGGATTTCTCGCTGCATGTACTCCCGGAGCGTTGCCGAGCGTTCTTTTTCGGGGACGACGGCGCAGAACGCCTCCCACAAATCTGGCGGGAACTTGAACGCTTTGAGAACGAATTTCTCTTCGGACGGCTTCGCCGGTCTTCCGCGTTTCGCCATAACGCTCCCTTCTGCCGAGTAGTCCGTTGCCAATTCTATACCCCTTCTCCGTTTCAGTAAATACCAAAAATCTTAGCAAGGGACTTGTCGATTCACCAGTTTCGGTATATACTGAAATTGCAATCGAAACATCCCCTATTCCTTGAAAGGCGGCAACCCATGACGCCGAGAGAAGAACGCGGCTTGATTATCGCGGCTCTGTGCAAAGTGCAACGGCAAGACGGCGCGTGGCTGGTTCCTTCGCAAACCGGCGCGGAGAAAAAGTACGTCGTCAACCTAGAGGCGCAGACTTGCTCCTGCCCCGACCATCAGGAAACCGGCTTCAAGTGCAAGCATCAGTACGCCGTTGAATTTACACTCAAGCGCGAACTTAGCGCCGATGGTAAGGTGTCTGAGACGCGGAGCATTACCTTCGCTGAAAAAGTAACCTACACCCAAGACTGGCCTGTCTATAACGAATCGCAGACGACGGAGAAGCATCGCTTCCAAGTGTTGCTCGCCGACCTTTGCCGTGGCGTCCCGCAACCGCCGCGCATGCCGGGCAAGCAAGGGCGCAACAAGACGCTGTACTCGGATGCCATTTTCGCCGCTGTCTTCAAGGTCTACGCGATGGTCTCCACTCGCCGCTTTGCTTGCGACCTTGCGGACGCCCACGAACGCGGCTACCTTACCAAGCCGCTGCATTACAACAGCGTTATCGCTTACCTGGAAAATGACGCGCTGACGCCGATCCTCAAAGACTTGCTCGTTCGCAGCAGCTTGCCGCTCCGCGCCGTTGAAACGACGTTCGCGCCGGACAGCAGCGGCTTTTCCGTCAGCCGCTTTGTGCGCTGGTACGACGAAAAATACGGAGTTAAAAGGTCCGGTAAGGATTGGGTGAAGGTCCATGCCATCAGCGGCGTCAAGACGAACATCGTCACGGCGGTTGAGATTCACGACCGGGACGCGGCGGATTGTCCGCAGTTCAAGCCGCTTGTCGAGAAGACGGCGGAGAACTTCACGGTCAAGGAAGTTGCCGCCGACAAAGCGTATCTCTCCCGCGATAACCTTGAGACGGTCGAGAAGCTAGGCGGCACGGCCTATATCCCGTTCAAGAGCAATTGCCAGCCGGGCGAGGAAGGCTCGCTGTGGGAGAAGATGTTCTTCTACTTCAAGTTCCGGCAGAACGAGTTTCTACAGCATTACCACAAGCGCAGCAACGCGGAGAGCGTATTCAGCGCGATCAAGCGGAAGTTTGGCGATAACGTGCGGAGCCGGACGGATACGGCGATGACAAACGAAGTGTTGTGCAAGTTCCTGGCGCACAACATTTGCGTGGTGCATCACGAACAGTTGGAGCTAGGAATCGAGCCGGTTTTCTGGCCGGACAAGCCGAACAGCGAACCCAAAACGCTGCCACTGGCTCGCCCTTGTTAGCGGACGCGGTTGTCAACCCAAGGCGGCATGGATCGATTCATGCCGCCTTTTTTCTTGTCCGCACTTCCCTTTCTCTAGCGTAGAGCGTACAATTTGCGCATGTTGGTTTTCTCCTATTGTCAATCTTCTTTGCAGTGGCTACGCTAACTCTATGAATCGAGCCGAATACGAACGGTTGAAACGCAAAGCTGATGAGGATTATCGCCAAAACCTCGCGGCCATAGAGAGAGTTTGGAATATCTCCCAGCGACTCGGCGAAGGAGAATCATCTCCGACAAGGGGCGCAATCGTAGCCAGCAAAAGTAACGAGGAACAAGTGTCCGAGCCGTTCGGCGGAAACGGCAGGATCGGCAAGGGCAGTCTGCGAGAAGCGATACGGATCACCATTGCCGCACTCGCTGAAAGTTTTACGCTCCCTCAAATCGAGAGAACCTTGAAAACGAAGCATCCGAATTGGGAAATCAAGCGAGCCTCCGTCCATACCACTCTGATCCGGCTGGTGGAAGAAGGCGAGATTGAAGTCGTAACCCAAGGAAGCGGAAGGAGACCAAGCGAATATAGAAGGAAATGAGGGGAGAGGCGGGGACCGTAATCGACTTGCGAGAAGGTTACGGTTATCCGTCGCGTGCAACCAAGACGGATACGCCGGTCTCATCTAGGCCGACGAACCTCGCCTCTCTCTTCTACTCCGGGGACTGTAGCCGACTTGCGAGAAGGTTATAGCCACACGCCGCGTATGCAGCGCGGTTTGTGTGCGGCGGTCTCATTAGCCGACGATCCCCGGCGTTTTCAACCTCCATTGTAACGACCGTCTCGCCGAAGGCAAGCCGATCCGTTCGTTCTGCGCGCTCTCCGTTTTCACCGTCCGCGAATAAAATGAAAACACCAGGCTTGAAATGAAAAGCCCTCAGCGATGGTCAAAAAAAGGCAAAGCGGTGTCTCTGCGTCTCTGTGGTTAGCTCTTCTCCGAACGGCCGTTGTGTTCGGCGATGACGGCCAACTCGGTTAGCTTGGCCGCTGTCACGCCAATGCGCTCGAAGCACTGGGCGACGATGCTGTTGGAAGCAGTGAGCAAACTGATGAGCAAATCCATCGGCGTCGTCTTGGAGCGACGGTGATCGACGGCACGGTTGTAGGCATCGCGCAGCAGATGGATGACGTTATCGGACAGAAATTCGCGGTTGAGAGCGAGGATGGCTTCTTCCTCGCCCTGTTCTTGATGAAACAACTCCTGAAACTGGTCGAGCAGCTTGGAAAGATCGGCTTGCAGACGTTCGCCCCAATTGCGGACGCTGGCGTCGGGCACGGCGAGCAGACCCATGAAGACGTGCGGACTGCGGACGCTGTCCCAGCGCGTCTCGCGCGCCAGCCGCAGCGATTCGCGCAGGGCGCACAGCGCCTCGTCGCTGAAATAATCCAGACGCAGACGGCCGCCCGGAAGAAAAATATCGTCTGCGGAATCTTCAGGCGTCGCCATGGCACACGGCCCTTCCAGGAAAGACGGGAGCCTATTGCTTGATTATGGCGAACCCGTTCCTCCAACGCAAGCAGCCATTCGCGCAACGGGAGCCCTTGCCGTCGCTATTGCCCGGAGAATCGTTACTTGAGTTTCAGTTTCTGATGGCAAGTGCGGCAACGCACCTGATGCAGGCGGACTTGCTTTTGGCACTTGGGGCAACGGGTGTAGCGCGCTTTGCGGTTCGCCTTGGTACGCGGTCGAGTTTGCACGATCTCTTCTCCTGTTGTTTAGCCGCGAGCCGAAGGCGAGCGTTGTCGCGCTCCCCTTCGGGTCGCGGCTAAACTGGGAACTTGTTTGTGGCCCATTCCTTACCGATGTCTTGTATAGATGCTCCGCCCTCCACAGGCAATGTGGACTATCAGGGCGTTGACACACCCCCTTCGCCGCCCAATGCTTCCACGACGTTCCGCACGCCTTCGACGGTGGCCGCGCACACCGTGATATGTCCAATCTTGCGGCCCGGACGCGGCTTTTTGCCGTATAAATGCAGATGCGTTCCCGGCTGGGCCAGCACCGTGCGCGTATCCGGCAAGTCGCCGATGATATTCAGCATGGCGCACGGCCCGCGTGCCTCGGCTACTCCCAGCGGAAATCCGAGAATGGCGCGCAGATGGTTCTCGAACTGGCTGGTCTCCGCGCCTTCGATGGTCCAGTGGCCGGAGTTGTGAACGCGCGGGGCCATCTCATTGGCGATAAGTTGCTCGCCCTGTTGGAAAAACTCGATCGCCAACACGCCGACGTAGCCCAGCCCTTCCAGAATGCGCGTGGCATAATCGCGGGCCAATCTCTCCAACGCCGGCGTCCGGTTTGCCGCCGGCGCGAGGGACAAACGCAGCAAGCCCTCGGCGTGATGGTTCTCCACCAGCGGATAGAAGACCGTACGGCCATCGCGTCCGCGCACGGCGATCTGCGATAGTTCTCGATCGAAGTGTACGAATCCTTCCAACAGCAACCCGGTATCCTTCGGAATCGTCTGCCACGCTTGCTCGGCGGCGGCCGGGTCGCGGATGAGACACTGCCCCTTGCCGTCGTAACCCATCCGTCGCGTCTTGAGAATGGCGGGGCAGCCAACCTCAGCGAGAGCGCCATCGAGATCCGCCCGCGTGGATACCGGCACGAATGGAGCCGTCGGAATGCCGAGATGACGAAAAATCGTCTTTTCATCGAGACGATCCTGACTGGCGCGCAGGGCGGCGGGCGGCGGATAGACGGGGACACGCCCAGACAGCCTCTCGACCGCCTCGACCGGCACGTTCTCAAACTCGTAGGTGACGACCTCCAGGCCGGATGCGAAACGATCGAGCGCGTCGGCGTCGCTGAAATCGGCGCGGACAAATTCGGCGAGATCCTTAACGGGCGCTTCGTGGGCGGCATCGAGAAAACGAAAACGCAGACCGAGCGGATAGCCCGCCAGGGCGAGCATACGTCCCAGTTGGCCCGCGCCCAGCACGCCGATCATCCCGCGCTCTCCCGTGGGTCCGGATGGTCGAGAACATTTTTCGTTTGCGCCGCGCGATAGTCGGCCAGCGCGGTGCGGAAGGGCGGATGCTTGCCGCCGAGAATCGCCGTCGCCAGCAAGGCGGCGTTGATGGCGCCGGCTCGGCCGATGGCCAGCGTCGCCACCGGAATGCCCGCCGGCATCTGCACAATCGACAAGAGCGAATCGACGCCGTGCAGCGCCTGCGATTGGATCGGCACGCCGAGAACCGGCAACGCCGTCTTCGCCGCCGTCATACCGGGCAGATGCGCCGCGCCGCCCGCTCCGGCGATGAGGACTTCCAAACCGCGCGACTCAGCCGTCGAGGCGTATTCAAACAGCAGATCCGGCGTGCGATGGGCCGACACCACGCGCACCTCGTAAGGCACCTGCAAGGCATCGAGCGTGTTGGCCGTGTGGACGAGCGTTTCCCAGTCCGAACGCGACCCCATGATGACGCCGACCAAGGGCTGCATCCGCCGTGCCCTCCGCGAAAGTTGAGGTTGTACGTTATGCCCCTGTTGGATGCGGCCGCAGTCCCGCCGCTTCCAAGGCGGCGCGCATTTTCGGCAGTTTGTCCGCCGCCAATCCCGACACCGGCGAACGACACGGTCCCATCGACATCCCCAGCACTTGCAGCGCCGCCTTGACGGCTCCCGGCGCCGTGCCGAGACTCAGCGCCAGACGCAGCGGATTGAGCCGCAACTGCGCCGCCTTGGACGCCGGCAAGTCGCCGCGCTGAAAGGCGTTGTAAATCTCGGCGACGAGGGCCGGCGCGATGTTGCCAGTCGCCGGCACGGCGCCGCGAGCGCCGAACATCAGCGCCGGGAAAATGAGCGTATCGCGCCCCATCAGCACCGAGAAACGCGGCGGCACCACGCGGATCAGTTCGTTGGTGTTCTGCAAATCGCCGCTGGAGTCCTTGATGGCGAGAATGTTGGGAATCTCGGCCAGCCGCGCCACCGTGTCCGCGTCGATCTTGACGCCGCCGCAGGTGCCGGGGTTGTTGTAGAGAATGACCGGCAGGCGGGTGTGTTCGGCGATGCGGCGATAATGATCGTGAATCTCCTGCTGCGTCGGACTGATGAAATACGGCGTGATGATCGACACGCCGTCGGCGCCCTCGCGCTCGGCCATCTTCGTCAGCCGTACCGCCTCGCGCGTCGTCTCCGCGCCGGTGCCGGCATAAACGGGAACACGCTTGTTCACATGAGCAACCGCCGTGGCGATGACTTCCTGTTTCTCGCTCTCATCGAGAGCGTAAAACTCGCTATTGGTGCCAAGAACGAAGATGCCGTGAACGCCCTGGGTGATGAGGTGATCGAGGAACCACTTCAAGCGCGGCAGGTCGAGATCTTCGTTGGCCTGCATGGGCGTGGCGACGGGTGGGATGATACCGTGAATGTGCATGGATGTCCTCCCCTCTGAAAAAATAAACCGCCAAGGCGCCAAGGACGCCAAGAGAAAAAGAGAAAACTAACAGGAAGGAGTCTGTAGCTCTTCTTCGATTTTTGCTTGCATTCCTTATCCTCTCTTTTATTCCTTGGCGTCCTTGGCGTCTTGGCGGTTTATTTGGGCAACTCGCCGCTGTAGCTGGCCCACAGCGCATCGACGGGATGCGCCACCCACAGATTGGGCTGTTCTTCGCGCAAATAACGGGCGATTTGCAGCAAACAACCGACGTTGCCGGTGAAGACGGCTTGCGCTCCGGTGTCGAGAATGTGCCGTGCCTTGCGGCGGCCAAGTTGCTCGGACATCTCCGGCTGGGTCAGATTGTAGCTGCCGGCCGCGCCGCAGCAGTATTCGCTCTCGGCCAGCGGAACCAGTTCCAATCCAGGGATCATTTCCAGCAATTGACGCGGCGGCTGACGGATTTTCTGAGCGTGGCTGAGGCCGCAGGCGTCGTGATAGGTCGCCTTGATCTTCAGCGGATGTTGCGGCGCGATGGGGCCGAGTTCGACGAGAAATTCGCTGATGTCGCGCACCTTGGCGGCGAAGGTGCAAGCGATTTCGGCGTGCGGCGTCTTCTCCAGCAGATGACCGTATTCCTTGAGGACAGGACCGCAGCCGCCGGCGTTGTTGATGATGGCATCGACCTCGGCGAGTTGCTGGCCGAAAGCGGCGCAGTTGGCGGCGGCGAACTGCTCGGCGGGATCGACGAGTCCGGCGTGATAGTGCAGCGCGCCGCAGCAGCCCTGTGTGCGCGGCAGCCATACATCGCAGCCGTTGCGTTGCAGCACGCGCGCCGTGGCCAGCGTCGTTTGCGGGAAGAAAGCATCGGCGGCGCAGCCGACGAACAGCGCCACCCGCGCCGGCGCCGTCCTTCCGCCGGCAGCAGTTCCGGCAGTCGGCCGTAGTGCGGCGCCAGCGGCGGAACGATGTCCTGCATGCGCCGCAGCGACGGCGGCAGCAGCCGGCCCATGCGCCGCACCGCACCGCCCAGGCCGAGCCGCTGGAACAGCCGCAGCGGAGCCAGTGCCCAGCGCATGCGCTGCGCATACGGCGTCAGGTGGAACAGCATCCAGCGCTGGAGCGGATTCAGCGTCGGAAAGACGAGGCCGAGACGCGCAACATCTTTCTTGTACGAGCCGATGATTTGCCCGTACTGCACGCCGGAAGGACAGGCCGTCTCGCAGGCCCGGCACTCCAGGCACAGATCGAGATGCCGCCGCACGTCGTCGCTCAGTTCGATGCGGCCGTCGGTCACGGCGCGCCACAGATAGATGCGGCCGCGTGGACTGTCGTTCTCGTTGCCGGTTTCGATGTAGGTGGGACACGAACCCAGACACAGACCGCAATGAACGCAGTCCATGAATAGCTCATAGTCGATGTTGCGACCGAGCGGGGCGGGGCTGGTTGTCACCGGCAAAGAGGTACGTTGCGATTCCGTGATAGTGGCCATGAAATCTCTCAGATGCCCTCGACAAAACGACCTGGATTAAACAGATGATGCGGATCTAGTTTGTCCTTCACTTGGCGCATGAGCCAGACATCGCCGCGTTCTCGGCCCCATACGGGCAGTTCGCGTTTCCACTCCACGGGGCAGCGCGGCACAACGAGATTGCCTTCGGCACGAACGGCGGCGTCGGTTAGTTCCTTCAGCATGGCGGCAACGCGCGGCAGCGTCAAGTCGCCGTCAAGATGGCCGCGAACGATGCCGGAGCCGGCGTGGGCGTGCAACCGCAGCGCTTCGGACAGCGTGGCGGCTTGCCGGCAGAAGTCGGCGACGGCGTGCGGCAGCAGATTGGCCTTGAACGATACCCCCTGAGCGGGGGGCGTCAGCCCCCCGAGCGGACTCTCGGGGGGCTGACGCCCCCCGCTCAGAGTGAATTCAATAAGAGCGCGCGACAGCGCTTCGCTGGCATCGCCGGCTCGCGCTTCCCATCCCTGAATGTCTCCCGGAGCGAGTTCTTGCAGCAGTTGCCGCACCTGCCAGCCAACCGCCTCGTTGTTGTCCTCGAAACCCACTACGATCAGCCACGGCGCCTCCGGCAAACTCAAGCGCGTCTCGCGGACGATGGCGCGGACAGCCGATTGATTGAACACATCCAGACAAACCGGCCGCGTGCGCGTCGTGTGCAAATGATCGAGCAGACGATCCAACGCCGCCGTCTCGCAGCCGAATGTTACCAGCGCCTTGCTCTCCGGCAGCGGCCGCAGCTTCAGCGTCACTTGCGTGATGATGCCGAGGGTGCCGAGGGCGCCGACGTGCAGCTTGCACAGATCGTAACCGGCGACATTTTTGACGACGCGGCCGCCGGCCTTGACTTCGTGCCCCTCATCGTTGACGGTGCTGATACCGATAACGTAATCGCGCAGCGTACCAAAGCCGAGACGGCGCGATCCGCTGACGT
Source organism: uncultured Planctomycetota bacterium (assembly GCA_963835245.1). Lineage (GTDB taxonomy): Bacteria > Planctomycetota > Planctomycetia > Gemmatales > Gemmataceae > JAJPHU01. Next base: position 20,089 of record CAWIEZ010000003.1, on the reverse strand, counting down.
TGGCGGCCAAGACACCACCCAGCGTGGCGTACTCCGCTCGCGGCACGTCAATCGGCAGCCGTTGATTTTCCCCGGCCAACAGCGTTTGCAGTTGAGCCAAGGTGATGCCGGCCTGAACGGTGATGGTCATGTCGCGGGCGGGATAATCGATGACCTGGGCCAACGACCGCACATCGACAGCGATACCGGGACGCGTCGGCGGCAGGCCGATGTCGAGTAGGGTTCGACCGCCGAGGGGATAAAGAGCTTGATTCTCGGCGGCGGCGCGGCGGACGATGTCGCCAATGTCGGCGATGGACTGCGGTTGCACGATGGGCAGCGGGCCGAAGTCGTCGATGCGGCAAGCGTTGTCGTCCACGTTGCGATGTCTCTCGTAGGGCAAGCGGTCACAATGCGGCGTGGCGGCCGGCTTTGCTCGGCTCGATGCACGCTCCCGCCGTCGGCAGCATCTTACGCGGGCTGCACCGGCCTTCCGGATTGAACGCGGTTCGCAAGCGCACCATCATAGCCAAATCTTCCGGCGTGAACAATTTCGGCATGAAATCAATCTTCTCGACGCCGATGCCGTGTTCGCCGGTGACGCTGCCGCCGACGCGGATACATTCTTCGAGAATGTCGTGACTGGCCGCCAGCACGCGCTTCACCTGGTCGGCGTCGCGCTCGTCGAAAAGCAAAATCGGATGAATGTTGCCGTCGCCGGCATGAAATACATTGCAGATACGTAGATTATATTTTCCACCGATTCGCTGAATCTCTCGGAGAATGTGCGGCAAGCGCGTGCGCGGCACAACGCCGTCTTGCGTGCAATAGCTCGGCGCCAGCCGGCCGACGGCGCCGAACGCTTGCTTGCGCGATTTCCACAGCAACAAACGCTCGGCATCGCTCGTGGCGCGGCGCACTTCGCGGGCATGGTTTTTCTTGGCGATGGCGATGATGCGCTCGGCTTCGTCGTCCAAGCCCGCTTGCAGGCCATCGACTTCCATGATGAGTACCGCGCCGGCATCGAGCGGGAAACCGAAGTGAAACGCCTCCTCGACCGCTTGCAGAATCAGCGTATCGAGCATTTCCAACGCGGCGGGAACGATGCCGGCGCCAATAAGATCGCTAATGGTGTTGGTGGCGTCGTCCACCGTCTCGAAGACGCCCAAGAGAGTGCGATACGCTTCGGGATTGCGCGTCATGCGCACCCAGACTTTCGTGGCCATGCCGAACGTACCCTCCGAGCCGACGATGACGCCGGTGAGATCGTAACCGGGATTGTCCTCCGCCGGGCCGCCGGTACGGACGACGCGGCCATCGGGCAGCACGAACTCCACGCCGAGGACGTGATTGACGGTGACGCCGTACTTGAGGGTGTGCGGTCCGCCGGAGTTGGTGGCGACGTTGCCGCCGATGGTGCAGGCGCCCTGGCTCGACGGGTCCGGCGCGAAGTGCCAACCGTGCGGTTTCAGATGATTGGTCAGCCACAGATTGATGACGCCCGGTTCGACCACGGCGAAGCGATTGCGATAATCGACTTCGAGGATGCGTTTCATCCGCGATAGGGTAATCATAACGCCGCCGCCGACCGGCAGGCAGCCGCCGGCCAAACTGGTGCCGGCGCCGCGCGGCAGAAACGGCACATCCAACTCATTGCAGACTTTGACGATTTGCACCACCTGTTCCGTCGAGGTGGGAAAGACGACCACGTCCGGCTTGTTTTTCTCGATGGTGAAGCCGTCGCATTCGTAGACGAGCAGTTCGCTGGGCGAAGTCAGAATGCCTTCGCGGCCGACGATGGCGCGGAGACGGTCGAGTAAAATGGAAGGAGAATAGCTTTTCATTTGAGGATAGCCAGCAAAGCGTAGTGAGCGAGAGCGTTGAGACCCCAGTTGACGAAGACCAAGGTGTGCACTTCCCAGAAATCGAGGCGAAACAGCAACATAAGCCCGAACCACCAGACGGGAATGTCCAAGAGTAATCCATAAGGAACCAATTGAAGAAGAGCGATGACGATCAACAACGGAATGGCCTGGCAAGCACAATATGCACTTGGCCAAATTCCACGCCTCCGCCGAGGGCGCTGGTGATGAACATGCTGATAATCAAGATAACTACGCTGATCGCCAGCATGATCGCGAAGGCTATGGCGTATTCCATGAGGGATTTTCCAACACGTCCGTTGTTACTTCTTGAGCAGTTTGGCCACCTCCGCCTCGATGGCCTTGTAATCGACTTCCTCGCCGACCAATTTCTTAACGCGGCGGTTCTCTTTATCAAACACGAAAACACAGGGCACGGCGCCGATGCTCAACTTCTTGTACCAGTCCTCGGGATCGCCCTCGGCGATCAGGTTCGTGAAACTCGCTTGTTTCTTCTGAAGGAACTCATTGACTTTGGCGCGGATTTTCTCTTCTTCGGGGTTGTCGAGGCTGACCGACAGGGCCACGAAACCATTGCCGCCGTATGTCTTGTGCATCTCGACCAGATGCGGAAATTCTCGCTTGCAGGGGATTCAGTCGATGGACCAGAGATCGACGACGATCACCCTGCCTCGGTAGCTCCGCACCAGTTTGCCTAGGTCGGCGTACTTGATAGGTCGAGCGGCAATCTTGTCCGCCGCCGGCTGGGCTGAGATCGTCGTCGCCATCAGACCGATCGCACCTACAAGAATCGCCAAACCGCCGAGTTTCGTGCGTCGCATGACGGATTATCCTTGCGAGTAGGTCAGGCTTTCCAGCCTGACGATTAACTCTGTCAGGCTAGAAAGCCTGACCTACGAGTATGATTAACTCTGTCAGGCTAGAAAGCCTGACCTACGAGTATGGTAGCCAAAATACCGTAAAATCGAAAGCCATTTGCTCAGACCGAGTGCGTGATGCGGTACAGCGTGCCCTTGAGACGCCGGCCGCCCGGTTCGCCGGCGCGCATGATTTTCGTCGTGAACGGCAAGCCCTCAGCCGTCAGCGTGTCGCGCAGAACGTGCGACGGCACACGGTCCTGATCGGTCAGCAGACAGACGCCGCCCGGCGCCAACATCTTCCGAATGAGAGCGACCAAGGGCGCGATGTTGCGCATCTCGTAGATCAAATCGGACGCCAGAAGAAGGGGAAAATGCACGTTCTCCGGCGGATAACGCCAATCCATTTGCAGCGTGTCGAAGTCGTGCAAACCGTTGGCGCGCGCGTTGTCGGCGGCGAAGCGCAGAGCGGTGGCGTCGTAGTCGCTGAACGTGACGTGCAAGCCCATCGCCAAGGCGGCGATGCCGGGCAGACCGAGACCGCAACCGATTTCCAGCGCCGCGTTCCCGGCGTCCACGATTCGCGGAGGATGGCCTTGGCCAACATCCGCGCCGCCGGCCAGAGGTCCGCCCAGTAGGGCATGTATTCATCCGACGGCGAAAGCCGATCGCACGCTCGGATGATCGAGCAGACGATCCGATTCGCTTGGCCGAGCGATGACAAAGGTGCGCTCCTCCACGATGACCTGCTCGCGGATCAGTGGTCCCAAAGCGTCGAGAGGCGTCTCCGGCATCGGCGGACGGATGGCGGGATAGTCGGTGTTCATGACGATTACAAGGTACAAACGAGCGGGACCAGTTCCGCCAACGTCAACGGTCGATCCGTGGGAAACAAACAATAACAGGCGGGCGTGCCGAGACTGTCGAGAATAAGTTGGCGATCGTTGGGGACATCGAAACCGTTGTCGCAAGGAACGTGCCCGCTGATGAGCAGATCGGCGTCCATCTTGGCCAGGAAAGCGGCGACAGTCTCAGCGCGGGTGTCGCGGCCCCAGACCAGAGAATGCACGCTGCCGCCGGGAACCATGTCGGCTTCCGTGGAAACCTCGTGCTCCAGGGCGGCAGGGTCGAAATCCTCCAGGCGCGAGGCGGGCGGCAGGCTGTGGCTGAGCAAAATGCGGTTGGGCGTCCGCAGCGACAGCGGCACTATGCCCAGCAATTCCCGATAGACGGCGTACACTTCCGGCGCTCGACTGCCGTAGGCGGTGCCGACGCCTTCGCGGAAACTCTCGTTGAGATCGACATCGCCCTTGCTGATGCGCCGCTGCGTGTATTGGGCCAGTTCGTGATTGCCGAGCAGAAAATGCACCTGACGAGGAAACTGACACTTCAGCGCCGCCAGCAGATCGAGCAGCTGGTGCGATTTGTCGCCGCCGGCCGGATAGTGATAGGGTCCGTGGATGACTTCCTGAAGCACGAAATGCCGTTGCGGATTCCGCGCAAGATCGGCCTTCAACAGCAGCCGGCGAAAATTCTCCACATTGCCGTGCAGATCGCCGCTGACGAATACCTCGGACGCCGTCTCCAGCGACACAAGCCGGCCACGACGACCGGGCGTCTCACGGAAATACTGAATGGCGCGGCGGAGCGTGCCGAGAATGCGATCAGGGTCCGGCATGATACCAACGAAGAAGAAGAATTAACCACAGAGACACAGAGACACAGAGAAGAAAAAATGAGAAAGAAAAAATAGAAAAGCTGTCTTCTGCTTATTCCTTTTCTTCTCTGTGCCTCTGTGTCTCTGTGGTTAATTTGGATTGTCTCAGGCGATTTCGACCTTGGCTTTCTGTTCGCCCGGCGGCACGTCGTCGGTTTGTCGGCGTCGAACCAGGCGTCCTGGAACTCGATGCGTTGATGCGTGCGCATGGCCTGATTGGCGGTCAGGGCGACGATGGCATCGACCATCGCCACCTCGCCGTGGCAGCGCGTCAGACGTTGCTTGTACTTGCCGTCGCGGTCCTTCTCGTATCCCTGCTTGGCATCCCACAGGCGGACGCAGTAGGCGAAGTCCTCCATCTCCTCGCGGTAGCCGCGGCTGACGGGACCGGCGGGACCGACCGACGTGCCGGTCACCGCCGCCGGACGGGCCGCCCCACGTCGAGCCGGACTCCAACACCGGCTTGTCCTTGCCTTCGGCGCTGACGCCCACTTCCGTGCCGCGCGGCGGCGTCTTCACCTTGCCCGGTTCGTTTTCCGGATACAGCATCACCGATTGCTTCTTTTTCGACGATCAACGTGCCGCGATCGCCCATGACGCACTCGCCGTAATTCTCGAAACCGTTCGTGCTGATCGACGAGTAAGTGACGACGACGACATCGTGCTTGTCCTTGGCGTAATTCTTGCCGGGGAACTCGTAGGTGGCGAAGACGTGATCGTCGATGTCGCGGTCGTTGTGGCCGGGTCCGAAGAACGAACGCGACGCCGACGCCGGAGACGGCCAACGGATGGGCGTGACCGAGGAAGATGCTGCACGCATCGAGCTGATGACTGCCCAACTCCGCCATCAAACCGCCGCCCGTCGCCTGATACAGACGCCAACGGATCAACTGCTCGATGTTGTCGAAGCCGTACTTTTTGAGCATGTCCTTCTTGTCGGTCAAGGCTTCGTAATCCACATGCGTGATCGGCGGAAACCAGCCGTCGCGGTAAAACGGCTGCGTCACGTCCTTCGTGCTGACCATGTTGATCCGCCGGGACCGACTTGGGATCGAACGGCCAGGTGAAATTGCGATGCCACAGAGCGCGAATGTGCGCGAATGTCGCCCAGCACGCCGGCGTTGACGACTTCGGTGGCGTGGGCGTAGAGCATGCTGTAATGCCGCTGATGGCCGACCGAGAGGATGCTGCCGCACTCCTTGGCCTTGCGGATCATCTGCTTGCACTGGGTGATGTTCCAGGCCATCAGCTTCTCGGTCAAAACGTGGATCGGCTTGCCGCGATCCTTGCCGATCTGCATGGCGTCGATGGCCGCCTTGGCGTGCATGACCAGCGGCAGCGCGATGACGATGGCCTCGATGTCCTTGTTCTTGCGCAACTCCTCCATCAAGCCTTCGTAGGTGTCGAACTTCTTGATGTTCGTCGGCGTCGCTTGCCGTAGACCTTTTTGAAACCCTTGCGCAGCGGCGTTTTGGGATCGCCGTCGAAGATGCGTTTCATGTTGGAGGGGCGGATGTCGCAGACGGCGACGAATTCGAGGTACTGCGGATTGTGTTCGCCGACGAGGACGCCGCCTTCGTCGCCGCCGCCGATGAGGGCGGCTTTGACCGGCTTGCCCTCAATGCTTTTGTAGCCGAAGTAGACGGCCGGAGAGACGACGGCCACACGGCGCCGGCCACGGCCAGGCTCTTCATGAAGCCGCGCCGCGTCAGTCCATCGGCGGTGCGGTCGAAGTTGGCCTTGCCGGCGGCGCGTTGTTCGGGGGTCAGATCAATGGCCATGTGATATCTCCGAGGTAGAGTTCAGTCCCGAGAGTTATCGCCGGGCGGCGCCGGCCGAAGAAGCATCGCAATCGAATCAGCGCATCCAAGCCAAACCATCGTCCGCTGGCCGTTGTCGCCAGGACCAACAGCGCCAGCATCTCGATCGACGTTTTTGTTGACAAAGAGGTAATAGCCCTCGTTATTGGGCGCGCGACGGGCAGCCAAGGAAACGGCGGCATGCACAGATACGTCATCAGCAGAAAACCGGCCGACAGCACGCACGCCGTCCGCGAGAACAAACCGACGATCAAACAACCGCCCAGGATGGTCAGACCGTACATGGTGGCCAGATCGATCCACTGTTTGCTTGTCGCTGCCCGGCGATTCCGGCTGCGGCGGCTTGCCCTTGCCTTCGGCCTGCCTTCTTCTGCTCGGTCGCTGGGAATCTTCTCCAGTTCTTTCCGCAGTTCCTGCGTATATTCGTCGAGATCGTTCAACAGTCCGACGCGCAGGCGAACCACTTCTGTCTTGATGTTGTGCCAGCGAACGGATTCGGCGTCGGAGCCGATGGAAACCAGATGGCTGTGCTTGGGCTCCGACCATTCCTCGAGTTTCTGTTTGTACAGCGCCAGCGCGTGCGGCACGGGCAGCCGGCCTTCCTGCGTTTTCGCTTGGAAATTCTTGTCGTCCACCTGCTTGCGGGTCAACCAGTGGACGGCGTCGTCCTCGGTTTTCGTCAGGGCTTCTTCGGCGTTCTTGCGCTGTTCGTCATTGAGGTTGTAGTAATCGCCGAAACGATGGACGTAATCGCTCCATTCCTGAGCGAGCAGCGGCGGCGTGCGCGTGTGCGGCGGCGCGTTCGGCGACTTGCCGGCCTTTAGCGTCAACAGAGCCAGCGCCTCCTCGTCGGGGTCGCCGACCTCCTTGCGAATGTATTTGGCCAAGGGGCCGGTGCCCTCGCGGAAGTAGCCGGCGCTGGTGAACGGCTTCGATTTGCCGACGACGGTTTCCGTCGGCCCGTGCCGATAACCTTCCAGCTTGTGGAAGCCCTCGGCGAAGAAGTGCCAGCCGATCGCCAGACGCAGCAAAATCAGGAAAAAGGCGGTGAATTTGTTCATGGTGTCCATCAATCCCGTTTAGCCGCGAGCCGTAGGCGAGCGTTCGCGCTCGCCTACGGCTCGCGGCTAAACGAAAATCTCGTGCGAGGCCAATCCCATAACGACGGGTTCGGCTCCCTCTCCTTCCGGCAGCAAGATGGCCGCGATGCCGGGATGGGCGGCGCAATAACGCTGAGCCAGTTCGACGCCGCCGACGTAGAAAGCGGTCGAAAGCGCGTCGGCCTCAGCGGCGTTAGGGGCGAGGACGGAGGCGCTGGCGATGCCGCAAGCCGGCCAGCCCGTTCGCGGATCGAGTATGTGGCCCAGCTTTTGTCCGTTATATTCCAAGTGCTGGTGCGTGGCCGCTGACGTTCCCAGCGCTCGATCGCGCAGCCACACGCGCGCCAGCCGCCGCTGTCGGTCCCACGGATGCAGGATCGCCACCTGCCAACCGCGTTCGCTCTTCGGGAGGGCTCCCTTAGCGTACACGCTGCTGGTGCCTCCATGCAACAACATCCGGGATACGCCCCACTCTTCGCACAGCAATCGGCCATGCGATCCAGGGCGTATCCCTTGCCGATGCTGCCGAGATTGATCTCCAATCCGCGCCGCTGATAGATGGCCGACAAAGTGAAGCTTGCACGAGGTTGGTTCGGCGTACCTGAAGAACCAGCTCCTGCAGCGCTACCACCAGCAGCACCCGCACCAGGCGGCGGCGGTGGAGGTGGAGGCGGTCGGGGCCCAGGCCCAGGACCGTCTTTCGGAAAGCCTCTGAATCCCGTGCCAGGAGCCTTGGGCAGTCCCCGGCTGGCGTCAGCGAGAAGCTCCGTTCGAGAGGAGTGCAGTGCGCTCATGGCCTGCCCGAGGCGTTGAGCAAGGTCGCGTCCGGACAGGTGAATGTATTGGATAGTGGTAGCCGTGTTGCGGTGGCCGGCGAACTGTGCGATTGCGTGCAACTCCCAGCCGCAGCGAGCGAGATCGGTGAGCGACAGATGACGCAGGGTGTGGGTGCTGAATTGTGGGAGCTGCGCGCGAAGGGCGATCGCGCGCACCACCTTCGACCAGGTCCAAAGCGTGAGCGGCTCTCCTCGGTTCTGATGGGATTCGGACAAGAAAGAGCGGGCCGCGCGCGGCAGTCATGCCGCGTCGAAGGGGAAGGTAGGCTCGGAGGAGAACGCCGGCTGCCGCCGAGTACGGAACGACTCGTCCGCAACGACTCTTTGTCGTCTCTGCGCGCACCCTAATCGTGCGATGGGCGGGGTCAATGTCGTCAGTGCGAAGAAGGCACAACTCTTCGCGGCGGAGAGCGCCGTCATACGCAAACGCGAGCATCAGGCGGTTGCGGAGGGGGCTCGGATCGCGCGGCCTCGAGAAACGCGGCCCATTGGCCATCGGTGGGAATCCACGGAAGCCTCGTGAAGCGCGGGATGAGGCCGCGTTCCCGATGGCCGCCGAAGGCCTTGCCGGCGGTGTACCTTCCGCGCCCCACCGGATTGATATCCCGCTTTCCTTCTTCGATCAGGTAGTCGTAGAAGAGTCGTACGGCGACGAGGCGTTGCTGCAACGTGGCATTTGCCAAGCCGGAGCCTGAATCGAGCGTGACGATATTGCCGCCCCTCGGATTGGGGCGCGACGTGAGGTCGCGGACGTACCGAGCGATGTCAGACCGACCCGCGGAGATGGGAACGATGCCCTCGCGGTCGCAAACGGCGAGGTAGTCGGCGAGGCCTCTTCCGTACGCATCTATCGTCTTAGGCGAGAGACCCAAGTCAGCCTGGACCTGTAGCCATGCGCCGGCTTCACGGCACTCGTCGAGGCGAAGGCGCCACGCTGGCCGTCGCTCGTGGCGCATGGCTGCGCCGTTCACGCAGGATCGGCCGTAGGAGAGGGAGTCGGTTTTCGGTTCCGTTGGAAGCCGAGGGCGACGGCCCCTTCCTGGACGAACTTGACGGCTTGCTCCAGAGTGTCGATCGCGGATCGCCCAGCGAGATGTTCCTTGTATGCGGCGATCCCTTGCTGGGACTGCTTGGGAAATGTGGGGATGGCGTCATGGGGTTTCCAGTTAGGTTGAACCCAACGGGCGGGCCACGTCCCATCGGCCAGGCGGCGCCACGGGTGAAGTCGACGACATCGTCGAGATCCCCATGCTTGAGCGCGTTCCAGATGTGACGAAGCCCAAGGATCGCTTGGCCGCCGGGGTCCGTACGGCGCGACGTGGAATAGCTCCCGCTCGAACTGAATCGGCGGTCCAAGACGTAGAGCCACATCGTCGTCTCGCTGATGGCGACAAAGCTCAGGCAGTTGTCTTCCATCTTGTGGCTCTCGCGGAGGCGATCGACGGCCATCGCCAGCCCTTCGAGTGTGTTTTGGAGCTGCCTTTGCCCCGCCCCGGGAATACCCACAGAGTTCTCCGAACGCCAGGCCGCGAACATAACGCAGCCGGGCGCCAATACTCCAGCTAACTTAGACGATCCTCCTCGTCGTCGTGGCCCATGTCCTGCATCGCTGTCCTGCGGCTGAAAGCCGCAGGACGCCCCTGGCGCGGCGGTCCCGAGCGCTCAGCTCGGGCCCGCGCCGGGGTACGGTCGCGGCTACGACGTCGCGAGATAGCGCTCAAGAGCAAGGACGCCGCGACCGAGGTCGTTGAGCGTGAGCGTCAGCCGCCAGTGCGCAACCTCATCGAGCCATCCCGAGTAGGGCCGCAGCTCGCCGGGCGGAAAGCGGCTCGCGCGCCATTCCGCGAAGTCCTCGCTGTTGCCGATGTAGCGGTCCTCCTCGCTGTCCCAGATGCCCGTCTCTGTCATCCACAGATCCTCGTCGGCGTCATCGATCGCGTTCTCGTCGAGATGGAGGTCCGCCCACGGAAACAACCGGGCAGCGCTTCCGCATAGGGGCGCAGGCCGAAGAAGACGGTGAACTGGCCCTCGATCGGCTCGCCGTCGCCGGCGGGGTTCGCGATGAGGCGAAGGTCGCCTCTGCCCTGATGTCTTGTTGACCCACTCGTCGGCTTCCAGAACGACGGAGCCGCCCTGGTCCAGTACCTGCATCCAGGTGAGGTCGGCCCGCAGGCGGCCCAGGCCGCTCTCCGCCCTGTCCGGCTGCGGCTGTCCCGGCCGCGAGAGAGGCAAGCCCGGCCAGCGCTCCGTCATCGAGGGTCTGGTCCGACGGGACCGTGACCTTCCAGCCCTGACCCGTCGACTCGATCGTCTCCTCCGAGACGACCTGCCAGTACACGACCTCGGTGCCGGGGTCGTACACGGCGATGATGACCGGCAGGGAATAGCCCTTCCAGTAGTCGATGTGCGCCTGGTCGGGACGGATCACGCCATCGCCGGACGCGGCGATGTAGCTCGAACCGGATTTGACCTGCACGGCGATCAACCGGCCGCTCGGGCGGCCGTCGTCGGTCGCCGTCTCGACAAAGAGGTCCACGCCGTAGTCGGGGCGCTCCGTCTCTCGCGGGAACCAGCCGAGACGGGAGAACGCCAGGCGGACGGCGTCGACCCCGACACGCTCGGTCTGATCGGAAGTCACGCTGGTCATTGTGGCGGGTCGGCGGGGTTGAGATCCCGGTCGATGGGATTCGTACGCAGGGCAGCCAGCACCGGAGCATCGAGCGGTCACCGCCGTAGCGGTGACCGCCCGCATCCCTCGCTATGCGCCGCCGCTTTCCTCCGATTCCACGTGAGCGGTGCCCAAGCCGGGGATGAGGCGCCGACGATCGTCCCGATCAGCCAAGCCTCGCTGCTCGATCAAAGTCCTCTCGACAGCTGGTGCAGTTCGTGCATCCCGGACGCGCCCAGGAAATGAGCATGCAACGTTGTGGTGTGACCCCGCCGTACTGGACGTTGTCCGCTGTCAGAGCGCGCTCGCCCCGGCTGAGGAGGACCGCAAGGGCGGTGGTGGTGAGCTTGCCCAGATCGTCTTCCGCATGGCGGACGAGAGCCGCCAGTTCCGAGTTGAACCCCTTGGGCTCGGGGATCGCGACGCCCAGCAGCGCGCATGCTTCCCCTAGGGCGCGGCCATCGGCATCCCAGAGCGTCGCCGTCAGTACGTGACGGACGGCATCCTCGATGGCAATCGCACCACCGCGCAGCGCTGCGATGATGGCCTGCTTCCGGAGCACATGGGCTGCTCGGAGGGCCTTTTTGTCGGCCCGGCGCTGGGCCAGTTCCGCTTTGCGATCCACGGACGCCTCGGCCGGCTCGGGCGCGTGGGAGCGAGCGTTCGTGCACACGTAGACGATCTCTCCGTACGTATCCACGAACGCTGCATGACACGGCAGCTTGCGGTGCTTCGCGAGACTCACGTTGACGTTGCCGCTGGCCTTGCCCAGTCGCTGCGTCGCCGAACCACGCGGGAAGTGCCCCCACTGCGGCACCTCGACGATCGCGCACTTGTCGGTCTCCAACTGGGCCAGCGCGTCGGCGCGCTTGCGCTCCTGCTCGCGCCGCCGCATGACGCTCCCGACACACGACGCCACATCGTGACCGGCCAACGCGTCGCGCACCACGTTCTCAAGGTCGGCCTTGCTGTCGGCGATGCTCACAAGCTGGAACGCGTCCTTCATCGAGAGCTCGCCGCGCTCGACCAGCCTCAGCACGCGTCGCGGCAGCCGCAACACCGCTGTCCACGAGTCCACCGTCTTGGCGGTGGCTCCGACCGCGTCGGCGATGTTCTCGGCCGTCGCACCGAGGTCGAGCATCTGCTGTAACGCACGCGCGGTATCGAGATCACCGAGTTCGGCTCGTTCCACGTTCTCGGTGACCTGCTGTGCGATGCGCTCGCCTTCGTCGGACGGCTCCCGGACGATGGCGGGTATCTCCGGCCAACCCGGCGACCGCGGCCGCAGCGTGCCGGCGAAAGCCGGCCACGAGGTCGAAGTCCCCGTCCTCGCGCCGCGCCACGAGGACCGCAGTCAGCACTCCGTGACGGCGAATCGACTTTGCCAGCCCCTCAACGTCGGACAGCTTCGTGCGGATGTTGCGATCCGCGCGGATGCGTTCGAGCGGGATCATCTCGGTCGTGATGGGAACGGTTGCCAGTGCCATATCGCGTACCTCCGGTGTGGAGCGGGTGAACGCGACCCGTAAAGCGTCCCAAGCGGCGACCACGGAGCACTCATCGGGCAGAACGCCGGGGCGCAGTGGTCAAGCGGGACGCTACGGTGAGAGCGGACCCCGCTCCCGGAGGATTGGGCGCGGACACAGCAACATCACTGTGCTGTGGAGGGCTCGACCCCCTGCTGGCCCTGCGCGAGTCCTCTAACGAGGCCGTCGCTTTGGTGATGTCTCCCGCGCGCCGCCTGGGTGTGGCGACGGTCGTAGCGGACTCGCGGGCAGTGGCGAATGGGTTAGGGAACGTCGGCGCGACGCCGCTCCTCGCGTGCGCCGCGGAGATGACTGAGCAACAGCGGGACCCCTGCGCTGTGGTTAGGCTCGCGGTCATGGCAATCGTCGCGGTCGGGATCGACGTCGGACTCCTCACGGGGAAGGGGCTCGACCTGGTGGCACTCGACGACTCCCGGCAGATCGTTGACCGGCGCACCCATATCCGCGACGTGGCGGACGTTGTTCGCGCGGTGGAGGCGTTGCGGCCCGCTGTCGTGTGCATCGATTCGCCGTCGCAGTGGGTGGACGCCGGAACGCGACGTCCCGCGGAGCGCGAGCTGCGCCGGCGTGGCATCAATCTCTACGCGACGCCACCAGCGGATCGGGTTCGGAACTTCCACCACTGGATGCGCGATGGCATGACCGTTTACGCCGCTCTTGGGAGCCGCTATCCGAGGTACACGGGGGGCGATGTTCAGGGAAGCGCGGCTGAGTACTACCCCCACGCCGCGTGCGTCGTGCTCGCCGGCCACGTGCCCGCCCTCCGTGACAAAGTCACCGTGCGGCGACGGCTGCTCGCCGAGCATGGCGTCAACGAAGCAGCGTTGCGCGGGCCGGATCAGGTGGACGCGGCGCTCGGAGCTCTCACAGGACTGATTGCGCTCGAAGGAGGGCACTGCTGGGTCGGCGAAGGCAGCGATGCGATGTTGTTGCCCACGCGCCAGTTGCTCGATCGGTTTGCACGCGCGGACGCGCCTGAGCAAGGGCCGCCACCGACCTCGGAGAGCGTCTCGCACCGCGGCCAGACGCCGACGGTCTCGCGGCCACGACGTAGCAACGGGCGCACCGTGCAGCCGGGATACGTGAACAGGAACAACCAGACCGTGTTACGTGCGACCCAGACACGGGGGAACGACCACGGCCAGTACGTCTACGTGCTCATCTGTGGTCAGTGCGGGCACGAGTACGGCAGCAACGGCTCGGACAACTTCCAGCGGAAGTGCCCGAGATGTCAGGGCGGTATGCCGGGTCTCCCGTACTGACGGGCTCATCGCCTCCGTGCCGCGGCACGTGGCGCGTTGCGTCTATGTGAGGCCGTGGTGGTGTGGACGCCTGCGGGTGCTTCCTTGCTGGGATGGTGGCGCTGGGAGTGGATGCGCACGCCGTTGCGAGGCGGGGACGCGTATGCCCTTCAGATGCGCCTGCGCAGGCTCCGACAGGGTGGGTTCCACGGCGATGGCGTGGCGCGGTGACCGTGCTGGCAGTACCGCGCGAGCCGCTGAACTCGTGGCACCAAGAGATGCTGGACCGTCGAGGTCCACTCCATCCAGCTCTTGGCGACGGACTCGTTGCCATCCGGCGGCCGCGAGCGCCTCATGCCACGCCTTGAGGGCGACGAGGTCCTCGACGAGCCCAGGATGCTCGCGCCAGCACGCTGGCCAGGGAAGGTCGCGGCCGCGGTGGTGGTCCATGATGCCCCTGGGCACGGGTGGCCAGAAGTCCTCGAACGCCGCGTGGAGGCGAGCGACCCATGCGTCGAGCTGCGCCCATTGCGCGTGCAGCTCGGCGGGGAGAGAGTGTTGCTGGGATATCCCAGGGGTCCGGTGTTCGTCATCGCCATCCATGGCGGGGCACCTCATGTGCACTGTCGGGAGCATTGGGGATCCGGCTCCACGGAACCCAGACGGGTCCGTGGCCGGGAAGGAAGCTGAAGAGTCCGCCGTTCGGAGAGCTGCGCCGCCGCCGCCCTGCGCCTGTCTCGCGTCGCCTGCCGGCGCCGGCCGGGCCGCCACAAACCGAGAGGCGAGATCGGTCGGGGACCGGGGCGTGCGCAACGACGTGGCCGCGACCTTGGCGCGGCTCTGCGCGCCGCGGCGCGCCAGCTCGGCGAGCACATCGGCGTCGACGCTGCGATCCAGCGTGGCCCTGTCCACGAAGATCCGCGTGCCGTCGCGGGACCGCGAGGCGGAGACATAGAGCGATTCGCGGTTGGTCTGCCAGCCGCCAGCGACAACGTAGGCGCGGCGCACCGTGGCGCCCTGGCTCTTGTACACGTGCGCGGCGTAGAAGAGGTCGATCGGACAGGAGGCGGAGGCGGGACGGCAGCGGCGTTGGAGGCGAGGCGAGGTGGAGCGACAGCGATGATCTCGCGTGGTTGCGCCTCATTGGTGCGCACCCGCACGGTGTGCGCCGCCGGTCGACGGCGACGATCTCGCCCGTGGTGCCGTTCTCGACGCGGCGGCCGAGGGTCGTCGTCGTGGTGCTGCGTCGTGAAGATGACGCGGTCGCCGGCATGGAATCGGACACGACCCTGCGGGGTCCGCGCCGGTCACGGCGGCATCGCCGACGTCGCCGCGGTCCACGCGGCGCTGTTGCGCGGCGAGGTTGGCGCGATGCCGCTCGGCGTTGCTGGCGTCGGTGATGATCAGACCGTCGCGGCCGTCCGCATCCCACGCGCTGACGGCGCGCTCCAGGGCGTGGCCCGGGTGTCGGAGATGTCCACGTTGCCGTGCCGCGCGTACAGGCCGAGGCCCTGCGTCGCCTCGCCCCGCCGTAGGTGAGCCCACGCCTGCCGCTCCCAGCCGAGCCTGGTTCGGCGCACCTCGGTGAGCTTCGGTCCGGTTTGCGCCAAGAGTGGCCACAACCCGCCGGCCGAGATCGAGGAGAGCTGGGCATGGTCGCCGAGCGCCACGACGGTGGGGCGCGTCCCCATCGCCGTCGGTGAATGCCGCCCAGCGCCGCGTGTCGATCTGGCCTGCCTCGTCGACGGCGATCACGTCGCTGTCGCGCAGCTCGATCTGCCCGGACCTCACGCGCCGGACGAACGCATCGAGGGTGAGCGCGGTGACGTCATCACCCATGTCTGCGGCGAGCGCCTGCGCCCGCGCACCCGCGAGCGCCACCGCGAACGTGCGCCGCGATTCGACTGCGCCAGACGGTGCTGGCGACGTGGAGCACGACGCCCTTGCCGGTGCCGGCTTCGCCGGTCAGGGCGGTGAAGCGGTTGTCGAGGATCGAGTGCAGCGCGGCGCGTCTGCTCCTCGGAGAGATCGACAGGCGCCGATGCGATCGGCATTGCTGGACGGCGTCGGCTCGCGGCCGAGGGCTCGGCATCACGACGTTCGATGTCGCCGTGCCACTCCAGCACGCCGTCCTCGAGGTCGAGAATCTCGCGGGTTGTCCACACGCCGCGGGAGATCTCCACGACGTCGTCGCGGCGCACGAGCTCGGCGAGGACGCGGTCGACGTCGGGGACAGCGACGAGGCCGGGCGCCCGCTGGTACGCCTCGGTGCGCAGCGTTCGCATGTCGAAAGCGGCGTGCTCGCGCGTGATCCCGTCCGGCGACAGCAGCTCGGCGATGAGGGCGGCGCGGCCCTCGGCAGGGGAGGGAAGCGTCGCACGTGTTACGCGCAAGGCGCGCGCACGGTGCGCGAGTCGACGCCGTAGTAGTCCGCCATGTCGCTCCACCACTGGAAGAGATCGCGCCGGGTGAAGCGGTGCTTGGGCGTGCGCGACCGCGCTCCCCACTCATGCTCCTCGGCCAGGGTGGGCTCGCGGCCGAGCTGCTCGCGCATCTCCGCCCGCCAGCGCTTCACGCCGTCCTGGATCTCGCCGTGGCGGCTGCTCCAGCACTCGCGCAGCTCCTTGGGCACACCGGCGATCTCGAAGTACTGGCCGCCGGAGCCCGTGCCGCGCTCGATCGCGAAGCCCGCCCGGGCAAGGTGCGCGGCCAGCGACGCGCGATAGACGGCCCCCGCCTCGCGCCGGCCACGGAAGAGCGTCAGCGAGTCCACCGCGACATATGCGCCGTCACGGCGCCGGGCGAAGCCGGGCAGGACGAGGTGCGTGTGCAACTGCGGGTCCGGCGGGAGGCCGTGCTCCGCCTGGTGCGCGGTCTGCCGGGCGGTGTGGTGAGAGAAGGCCGCCCCGACGAGTGCCGCAGCGGTCTCGTTGACGATCGGCGCAGGGAGGTGCCGGCTCTCGTCGAGGGTGGGCACCCGTCCCAGCCGCCGGCGCAGCGCGCCGATGGCCTGAGCCTGAGCGGTTGGGTCGCGCCGCCGCACGAGCGCATAGGTGCGCTCGATGTGCGCGAACGCTTCGGCGACGGCGGCGTCCTGAGCGCGCTGAATCGCGTCGCGGAGTCCGTCGTCAGCCAGCGCCCACGCGGCGCTCACCGAGGACGGCGCGCTGAAGACCAGGTCGTGCGCGGCGATCCTCCTCGCGGACGGGCCGAGCCGCACCACCCGCTGGCCGGTGCGCGGGTCGCGGCCTTCCATGAGCATGAGGAGGGCACGCATCTCGACGTCGCGTTCGGCGAGCTCCAGCTCCGGTGCGAGCGAGCCGCGCCACTCCCCGGGGCGGCCCAGGGATCGCCGTCGTTGCTGACGTAGTAGTCGCCGCTCGCCGACACGGACGTGAGGTAGCCCGCGTATCCGACGGCGCGATGCACGAGGATCTTGTGCAGCGTCAGCATCACGCGCGCCCCGGCGTCGCGACGGTCGACGCTACAGGCCGCAGGGGCACAGAACGCCGTCGTGGTTGCGACCCCACCCTCGCGTCGAGGGGGCCATCGGTTCCGTGTCCTGTCGCGCCGCCTGCGCGTTGTTTGCTGTGCGCGGTGGCCCCGTCCGTGCCCGGTCTATGTTCACAGCGTAGGCCGGGATTTGCCTTTGTCTATAACGCATTTGCACTACGCACAGGCCCTGTGAGCTCCTATGTCATCCATGAAGGGCCGGCTGGTGTCAAGGGCGGGTCGGGTTAGGGTCCTCTGGCGTTCGGGTGCCGGTTCGCGGACTGCGTCGCGGCGTGGGAGGAGGCTCCAGTCATCCATTCGGTCGCGCTGGGCGGACCAGGGTGTCGTGCGGTGCCAGGGGGCTCAATTCGAAGCCGGCGGTCGTCCTGTTCACGGGTGTGCAGGAGACCAGACATAGGAGCGAGCTCGCCCTGGCTTGCACCTCGCGCCCTGGTGGTGAGCGCAAGCTTGGTCGAGGGTGGCGGCGGTCATGCTGCGTCCGCCAGGTCGGTGTCGATCGGGTCGGTGTGGCCGGTCAGGCAGCGGATCTCGCCGTCGCGCAGCCCGTAGTAGCAGAGGGTGAGGATCTGGCGCGCGATCGCGACTCTCGCGATCTTGGGGCCGCGGCGTTTGGCGATCCGTTCGTATTGGGCGCGCAGCGGCCCGCCGCCGGTGGGAGTGTGCTGCGCGGCCTCGCAGAGCGCCCAGCGCAGGATCGTGGAGCCTTGGCGAGAGATGTGTCCGAGGCGCGCTTTGCCGTCAGAGCTGCGCACGGTCGGGTCAGTCCGGCCCACTGGCACAGGTGCTTGGCGGTCGGGAACCGTTTGACCTCGCCGACCTCCGCGATGATCAGCATCGCCGTATAGCGGCCGATCCGCGGATCTGGCAGATCAGCTTGACGCGCTCGTCGGCTTTGGCGCGCTGGTCGATCTCGCTGGTCGTATCGATGATTTCGCGGTCGAAGTCGCCGATCAGCGCGAGCAGGCTGTCGAGTCGGCGTCGCGGGCCGTCGGGCAGCGCCAGCGCGGCGAGATACTCGCGGCCGGCTGTGCCGAACAGGTCGGAGAATTCGGGCAGGATGCCCTGGCGGGCCAGCAGCGCGTGCACCCGGTTCTTGATCGAGGTGCGCAGGTGAACCAGCGTCGCGCGATGGCGCAGCAGATCACGCAGATCGCGCAGCTGCGGCGGGGCGATGTACGCCTCGGGCAACAGTCCGGTGCGCAGCAGGTGCGCAAGCGTGCGCGCGTCGACCGCATCAGTCTTCACGCGAGCGGCAAGGAATCGCCCGGGTGCGCAGCGGATGCGCGAGGTGCACATCGAAGCCGGCGTCCTGCAGCAGCTCCGCTAGCCATTCCCAGCCGTAGGTCGCCTCAAGCGCGACGTGCGTGCTCTCAGCGTCGCCGAGCAGCTCGCGGATGATCCGTTTTTGCAGCGTCAGCTCGCCGTGCTCGTCGATGATCGCGATCTGCGAGCGCCGTCGGTGCAGGTCGATGCCGACCCAGCGCGTAGGGTGAGACATGGTCGGTCCTCCTCTCAAATTGTCCGGCCGCGCGGCCGTAATCCGCGCGGTCTTCAATCGTGCGGTTCGGGACGGAGGACCGACTTCCTGCCGCGTCGCGGAAACTGGCCGCTCGTGCCGCCGGAACCCCGGCCCTTCATGACATCAAGCCGAGATCGGAACTGATTCCGGCAGCGTCTTAACGGCGGCAACATGGGAGCAGAGCGTCCGGTAGATCACGTCGGAGAGATGACGCTTGAGGCAGCGAACACTCTGGCGACTGGTCTTTCCCGCGGAACGCTTGCGGTCGAGGTATGCACGCGCGCGCGGGTCGATGCGCGACTGAGTGAGCGCCACGACGTGGATCGCTCGGTTCATCCGCCGGTTGCCGCCACGGTTCAAGCGATGCCGGACCGTACGACCGGACGAGGCGGGGATGGGCGCGGTGCCGTTGGCAGCCGCGAACGCGTCTCGGCTGCGGAACCGTCGAACGTCTCCCACCTCGGCGACGATGCGCGCGGCGCACAGAGGCGCCGAGGCCGACAATCTCGGGGAGCTTTGAGCCGGTGGCCGCCACGTGCTCGGCGATCTCCTTCCTGAGCTCGGCGATCTCCTGGTCGAGAGCCATCAGCCGGTGCATCCTGCGTCGTGCGACGCCAGCTCGGGCTGCGCTTGCTGTCGCGGAGCAGCCGGGCAGCGACCGTCAGCATCTTCGGCGCCGTCAAAGTGCGGCACTGCGACGTGTAGCCCGGCGCCAGGATGGTGAGATCCGCGTGAAACCGGTTCGCGACGGCTGTGCGCTTCCGCCACCAGCTCGTCGCGGTAGTCCGACAGAGCGCCGAGGTCGAGGGCGTGCTCAGGCTTCCCGGCGGGCGGGAGTTGACTCTCCCGCGCAACGACGCGAGCGATAGCCAGGGCATCGATGGCGTCGGTTTTGCCGCGTTGGCGCACGCGCCGGCGCTCCCGCGCAGTGAAGTGGGTGGGTACTTCCCGGACATCGAGGCCGACCGCGTTGAGAGCGCGGACCAGGCCAGCTCCGTAGTAGCCGGCGCCCTCGATACCGACGCGCTCGGCGACGCCCTTTGCGGCCAGCCAGCGCTGCATGCGGCGGTATCCCTCGGGCGCGTTGGCAAACTCAGCCGCGGCGAGCTTGACTCCGTTCCCGTCGACGGCACAGGCCGCCAGGCTGTCCTTGTGACTGTCCACACCCACAAACAAGACGTGTCCTCCCTGCATTGGTCCGGTGATGGTGGGTACGGTGCGCAAACACACGTGGGGTGCAAACCACGCTCCTATCAAGCGACACCGCAACCCCGGGTTACCCGAGGAGGCGCTCACAGCGAGGCCACTGGCAGAGCCAGGGCAGCATATAGTCGAGCCACCCTCGGGCTCCCGGATCATCCCGTAGGCGAAGCCGTCGGGGACCTGCACAGTGTGGAACGTGTGCATAT
>CAWIEZ010000002.1:0-19641 GCA_963835245.1 uncultured Planctomycetota bacterium | reverse complement strand
GGCAGAAGTTCCGCGAACTGGTGCGCCAGCGCGTCGAGGGCTGTCCTGTTGCTTATTTGGTAGGCCGTAAGGAATTTTTCTCGCTTGAATTTATCGTCACTCGCGCCGTGTTGATTCCGCGGCCGGACACGGAATGCGTCGTCGATGAATGTCTGCGTCTGGCAAAGAGCATGGCCGAGCCGACGATTCTCGACATCGGCACCGGCTCCGGCTGCCTGGCCGTCGCCGTCGCCAAGCACCACAAGACGGCGCGAGTGACGGCCGTGGACATCAGCGCCGAGGCGCTCGCCGTGGCGTCGAGCAACGCCGACAAGCACGGCGTCGCCGAGCGCGTTCGCTTCTTGCAGGGCGATCTGTTCGCTCCCCTCGCCGCCGAGGAACGCTTCGATTTCATCCTCAGCAATCCGCCGTACATTCCGCATGAGGACATCGCCAAACTGCCGCCGGGCGTGCGCGATTACGAGCCACACATGGCGCTCGACGGAGGGGCGGACGGCTTCGCCGTCTTCGATCGCTTGATCGCCGAGGCGCCGGCGCACCTGAAGCCAGGCGGCTGGCTGCTGATCGAAATTGGTTCGCCGCAAGAAGAACCGGCACGGGCGCGGATAGAGCGATATTCAGGATATGAATTGGAGAAGACGGTTCAAGACGGTTCCGGCCATCCGCGCGTGCTACGGGCACATCGACGCCGACCGGAATGAAACAATCGGTCGTTGGTGCTTGTTAGAGGGGACGCGAGCGCCAGCGCCGGCCGCCGATGGCCGCGAGGAGAAGCAGCACTCCAGCGAGCAAACCGGCTCCCAGCCAAGACGGCCAAACCGGCGCCGGCCGATCCGCGACGGGATCGGTTCGATCCGCGGTGAACTCCATCCCCCTCTCGGTCGTGTCCGCCGCGGAGAGTTGAGCCAGGTCGCCGGGATCGCCGCTGAGAACCCAGGCCGCCCACAAGCGCGGATGCGCTGGGCTGCTGGATGCAGTTTCGGGCACTCGCTTAACGGTGCCTGGTCCCCGCATCCGCGTCGGTTCCGGCGCATGGCGGAGGATGGCTAACTGGGCCTGCCGCAGCGCTTCCAACGGCGGTAGGTGTTTTTGCCACAGATTTGCATAAAAGCGCTTCATCAATTGCTCGGTGGCCTCGTCGTCTACCTTCCACAGACTGGCGAGGACGGAGGCACCGCCGGCGATCTGAAAGGCGCGTTGCAAACCCAGCAATCCCTCGCCGCCGGCAGCCCCTCCCAGTCCTGTCTCGCAAGCGGATAGCACCACCAGCTCGGCCGCGCTCAGATCCAGAGCAGCCACTTCCAAAGCGGTCAAGATGCCATCGTCGGCCGCGCCGGTTCGTGTGTCACGGCTGCCGGCGCCGGCTAGGGCCAAGCCCGATAGCACGCCCGGATGATATCCGAACAAGCTGCGGCTCGCTCCCGCGGCGAACGGCGGACGAGATAGACCCGACTGCAACTCCGGCGGCGCGAAAAAGCCGTGGGTGGCCAAGTGCAAATAGCGTTTGCCCGAAACCTGACGGACGAGAGCTTGCTTGGCTGCGTCCGTGCGGCGAAGCTCGCTCACCGCGCCGTTCGGATAAGCCTCGGTGAAGAATCCGCGGATGGATTCGATCTCGCGGGCGGTTCCGGCCAGACGATCGAAGTGCAGGAGACGACTGCCGCGCGCGGCGCGGAGGCCGGACGAGGAGCCGGACTCCGCCGCGGCTTGTCCCGTGCGGGCGTCAAAATCGACATCGCCCAATAGAAGCAGCGAAGCCGCCGAATCCGTTCGGGAAGCGCCAAGCATCTGCGGCGCCAACTGCGGCACGGGCAGGATGGCAATGGCGCGTTCTTCGAGCAAAAAGCTATCCGCTCGCGAACCGGGCAGGGCTGCCAAAGGCACGGAACGTCAAGGCACCATCCGGGGAGAAAAGGACGGCGCGAATACCGTCCAGCAACGGCTCCAGCGGTTGCCAGATCAGGCGGTGCAATGCGGTTTTCGCAGGCTCACCTGGCCGCGCAGGGGATTCCTCGGCGGTCAATTCTGCCCGCCACTTCGCGCAGGTGCGAGCGATCGCTTCGGCGGAACCGAGATCGCGCCATTCGAGCGGCCGATCGGGCCGTACCACCACGGCCAGCATCCGCCATTCCGCCTTTTCCTTGTCGCCGCCAGCGGCAGGAGGGTAATAGTGGAACTCCAAAAAATCGATCAAGGCCGCGCCGGCGGGCAAGGCGGCCTGCAAACGCGCCGGCGTCTGCCGCAACAGCGCTTGCTGACCCGCGAACGCGGCGCTGCGCCGCGATAGCTCCGCTTCGAGTTGCTCCTTGCGCTCGCTCAGTTGTTGGATGCGCTCTTGACGGGCGCGAGTTTTTTGTGGATCGGGCGGCGCGAAGGTCGCCTCGGACAACTCGCGGGCCGTCTCGCGCAACTGCCGATCGAGAGACGCCGACTCGGCATCGCTATCGGATCGATGCCGCGCCAACCGAATCCAGTGCTGATGCGCGAACACGCTGCCCTTGAAAGCCAACATCTGTTCGTAGACTTGCTCGGCCGGCAGGCGCCTCCACGGCGAGAGACAGATAGCGGTCGAGCCGGCCGCGTAGAGAACGGGCCAGGTTCAGCTGACGGCGCTCGGACTGGGCGAGGACGGTGTTCTCGAAATGCCGGCGAATGATGCGCAAAGACTGGCTCAGGCACTTCTCGGCTTGGACGTAATCCTTTTTGTCGTAATACAGGCTCCCCAGATTGAACCGGCTTGTGCCTGGGACCGGCCAATCCTGGTGTCCGAGCTTTTCCTTCAGAGCTTCACGCGCAACAGCGTTTGCTCGGCTCGCTGGAAGTCGCCGCGCACCTGATAGAGCAAAGCCAGATTCCCTAACTGTACGGCGTAGCCGGGACCGTCCTTGTGCCCCATCCGCGTGTGGATGTCCAGAGTCTTTAAGTACAATTCCTCCGCCCGCGCGTACTCGCCCTTGTGACTGTACAGATTCGCCAGGTTGGCCAAGTTCTGGATGTAAAGACCGTGCTTCTCGCCGACGGTATCGCGTAGGATCTCCAGGCTGCGCAGCAGCTTCGGCTCGGCTTGCTGGCGATTGCCCATGTCCTGGAGAGTATCGCCCAGGTTATGAAGGGTAAGAGCGTAAACGGGGTGCATTTCTCCCAAATTCTTTCGGTAAGCCTTCAACAACTGCTCGAACAAGCGCACGGCTTGGGGATAATCGCCGGTGTCTTGACAAAGGACGCCGAGGTTGTTCAGGCAGCGAAGATAAAGAGGGTCGTCTTCACCGACAATGTCTTTGAGCGTCTCGATGGCCTGCCGGTACAGCGGCTCGGCCCGCCCATAGTCCGCCTGCCCCTGATAGCGGTTGCCGCGTTGGAACAGCTCCATCGCCTCGTCCAGCCGGCGGCGCCGGTCGGCGGGAAGGCGAGCGATGCGCGCTTGGCTGTCCGCCAACCACCGCTTCTCGTTGGCCATTCCGGACTGCTCTTTGGCCTTCTCCGGCGACGCTGGGGGAGCGCCATTCACGGCGGACAGCAGCAGCGTAAGCCAAAGAGGCCAGCAACGACGTAAGAGATTATGGGCGTACATGATGACATCCGATGGAGAGGCGTTATTGGTGATGGGGAAACGCCACCGCGACGACAAGATCTAGGCGCGCGGCCAACTGAGTGCGCAGACTTTCGGCTTGCTCGACGATGCCGCTGTTGGGTCGATCGGTGAGTTGACCGGGAGCGCGCGAGCCGAGCATGCGCACCTGACGGCGATCCAGCAGCAAGAGCGTATGCGCCGGCAGACGGGGCCAAGGGCGCTCGGCGAACAAATCGCGGATCGAAGCGGCTTCGACGCTGCTCGAACGGCGAGCGCATACTAACAGCACTTCGGTGCCGGGAGGTCCGGTCAGTTGCACCGCTTTGCCGCGCGGCGGATAGCGAAAGGGTGTGCCGCCGCCGGCCGTGGCGGTTTCCAGCGGTAATTCGTGGAAATGTCCTTCGCTATCGAACCAGAACAGGGCCGGCTCGAAGCCCGGAGGAACCCGACCGAGTAGTTGCAGTTCATCGCCCGAGCGTAGCGGCAGAGCGTCGAGCAAGCGGAAGGACTGCCGGTCGCGCCAGACTTGCACTTCCAGCGAAGGTTCGCCATCGGCAACGGCGGGAGAGTCCCACGGACGCAGCCAGCAGACGAGCATCCCCAGTATCAGCAAAAGAACGAGGACAGCGATCTGAGCGAACCGGCGTGGCCGCTGGGCGAACGCTTCCAAGCGCTCGGCCATCTGCTGAGCGGAGGCGGGACGGTCCTCGATGTTGTCCGTCAGAGTCTTTTCGCACAGGCGAGTCAGTGGGCGCAGCGCGCCGGCGTTCCGCAGCGCCTCGCGGTCCCAATCGCAGCGCGCGGCCCGCTCCAGAACTTCCGTCACAGTACAGCCGCGAAAAGGCGGTTTGCCGACGAGGAGGAAATACAGCACTCCTCCCAGAGCGAAGACATCGCTGCGGCTGCCGATGCGCTCGTTCTCCCCGCGCGCCTGTTCGGGCGCCATGAAAGCCGGCGTACCCGTCACCCCCGCCGAGCTGGTTTCCTCCGTCCAGGCGTGGCGCATCTTGGCCAAGCCGAAATCGATCAAATGCGGTTGGCCGGCCTCATCGATGACAATGTTGTTCGGCTTGATGTCCTGGTGGATGATGCCGCGCGCATGGGCCGTCTCCAAAGAGCGAGCCACACGCGCCACAAGGACGGCGGCCCGACGGGGCGAGAGAGGTTGCTGTTCGGCGTATTGCTTCAAGTTGCGGCCGCGGATGTACTCCATGACGAGAAACGGCCGATCGCCGGCAAAATCCAGATCGTAGACGCGGGCCAAGCCCGGCGCATCGAGATCGGCCAACAGACGCCCTTCGCCCAGCAATCCCGTCCGGTCCTCCTCGCCACCCTCCATCGGCCGGCGACTCCACTTGATTACCACTTCCTTATGCAAGGTGGGATGGAGGGCGAGATAGACGAGCGCTTGTCCGCCCTTGTCCAGGGCGCGGAGGACTCGGTACTTGCCGATAGTAGTTGGCGATGTTTGCTCTGTGTACTCGTCGGGAGCGGCCGGGAGCGGCGGCACCCAGTTCAGTGTCGGGACTAATGGCTTCGAGGAGTTATCGCCATTGCCAAGAATGTGTGCCATTTTGCCATTCTCAATGTCGTTAGAAGGGGATCGGAGCCGCGGCCGTTAAGGAGCGGTGCTGCTTCCGCTTCCTAACGGTCGCGGCTCGGATCAGGACGCTTACAGCGTCCAGCCTTTGCGATACTCAAAGTGGAGGAACTGATTGGCCTCCGAGGCGTTGGTGAACTTCATGTTCTCGCCGTCCCATTCGAGTTTCTTTTTGCCCGCCCGCATGGCGACGTTGCCCAACAGGATCGTCTCGGTCAACAGACCCGCGTAGTCGAAATTCGAGTAGGCCAAGGCGGGGTTGTTGTCCATGATGGCCCGCGCCCATTCTTCCTTCATGCCGGTGTCGCCTCGGCCGTTGCGCGGCAGAGTCGGTTGCGGCGGCTTGAAGCCCTCGAAATTTTTCTTCGGCAGCAAGACGTAGCGCGCGCCGTAATCGTTGGGCGTATACAAGGTGCCCTTGTCGCCGACCAGCAGCGAACCGCTGTCCGGCGGGTTCTCGCCGTGGAGCAATTCTCGAGACGGCAGATTTTTCTTGCGATTTTTCAGTCCCTCATACCAAACGAGCTTGACCGGCGGCATGTCGCCGCGCGCGGGAACTCGAAGGTGATCGTCGCCCACATCGGATACGTTTCGGGATTGATGTCGTCGTTGTCAGCCCGGACGCTGCTGGGATAGCCGAGCTTGAGAGCGCGGAAGGCCATGTTAGCGGTATGACAGGCCATGTCCCCAAGCGCGCCCGTGCCGAAATCCCACCAGCCGCGCCATGCGAAGGGGTGATAGATCGGCGGCGTAAGGCCGTTCGGGAGCCGGCCCAAGGAAGAGATCCCAATGGACGTGACGGGGCGCCTTTCCGAACGAGAGTTCGGCCGGCGTCTTGCCGCGCAGGGCGGCGAAGGCGGCCTTGCGTGCCGCATCCACTTTCAAGATGGCCTCGGTCCCTTGCGGCCAGATGGGACGATTGGTCCAGACGTGGACCTCGCGCACTGGGCCGATAACGCCGGACTGCACGGCTTCGACGGCTTCGCGCAGACCATTCTCGGCCGAGCCTTGATTGCCCATCTGCGTGCAGACCTTGTATTTCCGCGCCGCCTCGCGCAAGGCGCGGGCCTCGTAGACAGTGTGCGTCAACGGCTTCTGCGTGTAGACGTGCTTGCCCATCTTGATGGCCATCATCGTCGCCGCAGCGTGCGTGTGGTCGGGCGTGCTGACCGTCACGGCGTCAATCTGCTTGTCCATCTCTTCCAGCATTTTGCGGAAGTCATTGTACTTTCTGGCCTTGGTATAGGGCGTCTCGCCGGTCTTCCTATCCTTTTGGTTGACTTTGTTGTTGAGCGTGTTGTCGTCGATGTCGCACAGGGCGACGATGTTGCCGACCTT
This sequence comes from uncultured Planctomycetota bacterium, assembly GCA_963835245.1. Classification (GTDB taxonomy): domain Bacteria; phylum Planctomycetota; class Planctomycetia; order Gemmatales; family Gemmataceae; genus JAJPHU01. The sequence goes on along the minus strand of CAWIEZ010000002.1, from coordinate 13,132 downwards.
GGCGGCGCCATCGACATCGCTGGATCCTTTGCCGTCGACACCGATGCCGGCGATGTTGAGTTTGCCGTTGGGCGATTTACTGAATCCCGGTGTGAGTCCGCCGGCCACCCAGAAACCAAGGCCGGCCAAGCCGGTCTGCTGGATGAACTGGCGACGATTGGTCCGTCGGCTCATGTGAAACTACTCCCCTTTGTGTGGAAAAACGATGGAAGGCTTACGCGCTGCAAGGCGAGGGTCTTTGCTAGGAATCAGTCTAAGAGGACGCCGCGCCGGTTGCAACAATTTCCCGCCGATTTGTTTAGCCGCGACCCGAAGGGGAGCGCGAGCCCCGCGCTCCCCTTCGGGTCGCGGCTAAACAAATCAAATGTCGTAATACAGATAAAACTCATACGGATGCGGCCGCAATCGGATGGCGTCCGCCTCTTTCTCCGTCTTGTACCAAATCCACGTATCGATCACGTCGGCGGTGAACACTTCGCCTTGCAGCAAAAACTCGTGATCTTTGCGCAGATTCCGCAGCGCTTCCTCCAACGATCCCGGCGCCTTGGGCACCTTGGCCAATTCCTCCGGTTCCAGATCGTAAATGTCTTTATCGAGCGGCTCGCCCGGTTTCATTTTGTTCTTGATGCCGTCGAGCATGGCCATCAGCATGGCGGCGAAAGCGAGGTAGGGATTGCACGAACCGTCCGGGCAGCGGAACTCGACGCGCTTAGCCTTCCAGTGCGGCGAATAAACGGGAATGCGGATCGACGCCGAGCGATTGCGGCGGCTGTAGGCCAGATTGACCGGCGCTTCGTAGCCGGGCACCAAACGCTTGTAACTGTTGGTCGTCGGATTGGTGATGGCGCACAGCGAGGGCGCGTGCCGCAGCAAACCGCCGATGGCGTACATGGCTTGATCGGACAAGCCAGCGTAGCCGGAACCGGCGAATAGGTTCTTGCCGTCCTTCCATAGCGACGTGTGAACGTGCATGCCGGTGCCGTTGTCCATGAACAAGGGCTTGGGCATGAACGTCGCCGTCTTGCCGTGCTTTCGGGCCACGTTTTTGACGATGTACTTGTATTTGAGTACGTTGTCGGCCATCTCGACGAGCGGAGCGTACTTCATGTCGATCTCGCCCTGTCCGCCGGTCGCTACCTCGTGGTGCTGCGCCTCGATCTTCAGACCGCATTCGATCATGGTCAGCATCATCTCGGTGCGCAGATCGTGCAGGGCGTCCGACGGCGGGCAGGGGAAATAGCCCTCTTTGTAGCGCAGTTTGTAGCCGAGATTCGGATTCTCGACGCGGCCGGTGTTCCAGGCGCCTTCCACGCTGTCGAGGAAATAATAGCCGGAGTGCTGGTTTTGATCGTAGCGAACGTCGTCGAAGACAAAAAACTCTAATTCGGGTCCGAAATAAGCGGTATCGGCGATGCCGGTCGTCTTCATGTAGTTGACGGCCTTGCGGGCGACGTTGCGCGGATCGCGCGTGTAGTCCTCCTTGGTCAGCGGATCTTGGATGTTGCAGATCATCGTCAGGGTGCGATCCTTGCAGAAGGGATCGAGGAAGGCAGTCTCGGCGACGGGCACGACGAGCATGTCGGACTCGTTGATGGCCTGCCAGCCGCGGATGCTGGAGCCATCGAAACCGAGTCCATCCTCGAAGACGTTTTCCTCCAGCGTCTCGGCGGGGATGGTGAAGTGCTGCCACAAACCGGGAAAGTCCATGAAGCGCAGATCGACGGCCCGCACTTCCTTCTCGCGGATCAGAGCGAGGATTTCCTTGGGAGTCACGGCGGAGCCTCCACTTGTGGGATAGCGGATAGGGTATAGGGTATAGGGTATAGGATTCCGTAATCGATTGGGAGATGCCATGAAGCGACTTGTTTTATTCGCCCTCTTGCTGCTGGCGCAGTCCTGTTTGGGCCGGCGATTGGCCGCAGTTTCGCGGTCCCGGCGGCTCCGCCGTCTCCGACGAGACGGATCTGCCCGTGAAATGGAACACCACGGAGAACGTGCGCTGGAAGGCGGAACTGCCCGCCGGCGGCGTGTCCAGTCCCATCGTCGCCGATGGGCGCATCTACGTCACCGCCGCTTCCGGCTATCGGCAGCGCCGTTTGCACGTCTTGTGTTTCGACGCCGCCAGCGGCGAGAAGCGATGGCAGCGTTCTCTGGCCGCGACCGGCAATACCATGTGCCATCCCAAAACCAGCATGGCCGCGCCGACGCCGGTGACGGATGGCCGTCATGTCTACGCTCTGTTCGCCACCGGCGACCTCGCCGCTTTCAACCGCGACGGCGATTTGCTGTGGTATCGCGCCTTGCAGCGCGATTATCCGGACATCACCAATCAAGTCGGCATGGCCGCCTCGCCGGTGCTGGCCGGCGATACGTTACTTCTGCCGTTGGAAAACGCCGGCGATTCGTTCGCTCTTGGCGTGGATGCGAAGACCGGCAAGAACCGCTGGAAGGTGCCGCGCCGCCGCGACATCAACTGGGTGACGCCGATCCTAACGCACTTCCGCGGCCAAACCGCCGCCCTATTTCAGACCGCCGGCGATATTACTGCCTACGACGTGAGCAAGGGCGAGATATTGTGGAGTTACAAGGGCGACAATCTGAGATCGGTTCCCTCGCCGGCGGTTGTGGACGGTCTGGTGATCGTGCCGGGCAATCCTTCCATCGCTCTGCGTCTGTCGGAGAGCGGGAAACCGCAAGTGGTGTGGAAGAGCCGCAAACTTGCCGCCGCCTATGCGTCGCCGGTCGCGTACAAGGGACGGATTTACGCCTTAAACGACATCGGCGTCGTCTGCCTCGATGTCGCCACCGGCACGGAGATCTGGCGCGAGCGGTTGGGTGACGGCTTCTCGGCGTCGCCGGTGATAGCCGACGGCAAGCTGTACGTCGCCAAGGAAGGGGGAAGCACCTCCGTCGTTCAACTCGGCGAGAAGCCGACAATCCTGGCGAATAACGCTCTGAAGGAGCCGCTCTTGGCCACGCCGGCGATTGCCAACGGCGCGATCTACCTGCGGACGGAAAAGCATCTGTATTGCATCGCGGCGAACCGGCAGCGTTAGCTGCCGGGTTTGGCCCACCCGGTTGCTTGTGACCTGCCATGCCCTGTGCTATCGTGAAAGAAACCTCTGAGGCTCCGTCGCCGCGATGATGCCGCAATTCGCCACTCCCGCTTATCTCTGGCTAATGCTGCTGGTGCCGCCGTTGTTGTGGTGGTGGCTGCGGCGGCGGCGCAGCGCCTTGCGGCATCCGGCCGTCGGCGCGTTGGTGTATTTGCCGCCCGGTCGAGCGCGCTTGGCTCGCTGGGGTCCGACTATCTTGCGCTCGTTGGCTCTGCTGCTGCTCATCAGCGCCCTGGCGGGACCGCGCTGGCCGGACCTGCACACGCGCATCGAAACCGAGGGCATCGCCCTCGTCATGCTCGTCGATGTCAGCGGCAGCATGGCCGAACGCGATTTCGATTGGCGCGGCGAACCGATCTCTCGGATCGACGCCGTTAAAAAAGTCTTTCACCTATTCGTTGCCGGCGGCGATGGTCCCGACGCCACCGGCGACGGCACCGATGCGTCGAACTTTCAGGGCCGGCCGACCGATCAGATCGGCTTGGTGACGTTCGCCACGCGGCCAGAGACCGCCTGCCCGCTGACGCTCAGTCATTCCGTCTTGCTGCGTCTGCTCGATGCGGAACAACCGCGCACGATCCCCGGCGAGTCGGAAACCAACATCAGCGATGCCGTGGCGATGGGGCTGCTTCGTCTTCGCAGCGCGGGTCCGCGCCGCCAGGTTCTGGTGCTGCTCAGCGATGGCGAACACAACGTCCCCCAACCGCAGTCCGGCTGGACGCCGCGGCAAGCCGCCCAGGTGGCCAACGGCTTGGACATTCCCATCTACACCATCGACGCGGGCGGTTCCGGCGCCTCGATCAAAGAGCCGGCGGCGACGAAGGAGGACGGAGCCAGCCGCGCCGCCAGTCCCGGCGAGAGCCGCGCTCAGGCGGTGCGGACGCTGGAGGAGATGGCGCGCATCACGCATGGCCAGTATTATCAAGCCCGCGACACCAAGGGACTGCTGAACGCCTGCCGGGCCATCGATGCCCTGGAACGCACCGACCTGCAAAGTTTTCAATATCGCCGTTATCACGAAGCGTATCCGTGGTTTGGCCTGGCGGCGTTCGTGCTGTGCGCGGCCGGCGTGGGGCTGGAGCGGACCATTTGGCGACGGATTCCGTGAAGTAATCCTTATATGCTGCGCCACGCATTTGCTCATCCCTGGATGTTATGGTTTCTGGCGGCGCTGCCGCTGTTGGTAGTGCTGGGCGTGTGGAGTGCGCGGCGACGGCGGCAGGCAGTGGCTCTGCTGGGCGATCCGGTGGCCGTCGAGATTCAGCTGGCGTCGCGCCGCGGTTGGCGTCGGGTGCGTGGCCTGTGTCTGCTGCTGGGTCTGCTGGGGTTGGGAGTAGGCATGGCCGGGCCGCAGTGGGGACGCGATTGGAACCAGTCGGCCGCGCTCGGACGCGATCTCGTCGTCGTCCTCGATTGCAGCCGCAGCATGCTCGCCGAGACGCCGCGCCGTCTCGAACGCGCCCGCGATGCCCTCCTCGATCTCGCCGATGCTGTCGAGAGACGCGGCGGTCATCGTCTCGCTCTCGTACTCTTCGCCGGTAAGGCCCGCTTGACCTGCCCGCTGACTCACGATTACGACCATTTTCGCTCCCAATTGGACAATGTGATAACCCTGGCCCAGGAGCGCGATCTGGAGCCGGGACCGGGCGAGAAGTCCGGCACCCGGCTAGGGCAAGCGTTGTCCCTAGCGGCGACCGGCGACGATTCGCGCTTTGCCGACAACGCGCGACATTCTGCTCTTGTCCGACGGCGACGATCCGGGCCGCGACGCCGAATGGCGCAATGGAGCGCGCATCGCCGTCGCGCTTGGCCTCCGCGTTCACACGGTAGGCATCGGCGATCCGAATACGGCCAGCATTATTCGTCTCGATTCCGGCCCGCTGATGCACGACGGTCAGCCCGTTCTGACGCGCCTGGAGGAAGCGCCCCTGCGCGAGATCGCCAAGTTGACGGACGGCACCTACACGCCGGCGCGCACGCGCACGTTGCCGCTCGGCGCGCTCTATCTCGATACCATCGACAATCAACCGCAGCGCGAGGACAGCGACGATGCTTTGCCGGTTTATCAGCAGCGTTATGCCTGGTTCCTCGCGCCGGCGCTCGGATTTCTGATCTTGTTCACATTCCTGGGCGATGGTTCGGTGAAAAAGATCCGCTGAGGAATTTCCATGAGAACGCCTTGTCTCCTCGTCTTCTTGCTGTTGGGGCTTAACCTGCTATCGAGGGAAGCGGGGCCGGAGCAATTGCTTCAGCAAGGGCACTTGGCGCTGCGCGCGGCGACTACGAGAGAGCCGCCGCGCTCTACGAACGGGCGGAGATGCACAGCACCGATCCCGCCGAAGTGGCTTTTTACCTGGCCGGTGCCAAGTATCATTTGGCCGTGAAAACAGAGGGATTCTCGCCGGAACTACGAGAAGCGGAGCAATTGTATCGCTGTTGTCTCGAACCGGCGAATCCTCACCGGCCGCGCGCCTTGTGCGGGCTGGGCAACTGTCTGCTGCACAAGGCGGGCACCAACGACGAGGACAGCCTGCGTGCGGCCATCGCCTGCTACGATCGGTGTTTGCAAAGTGCCGGCGACGATGCGGCGCTGGCGTCCGATGCTCTTTATAACCGGGAGAAAGCCCGCTTGTTGCTGCTTGCAATTCCTGCCGCCAATCAACGCTTCGCCAAGCGAGAGACTACCCCATGAGGGCATGAACCCGCATTTTCCCCGCTCCGACAACCGCCAGGACATGCGCATGCCGGCCGGCACATCCGATGCCGACGGCAACGCTGATCCTCGAACCGTTGACGGTGACGACAAACAGGATCAAGGCAAAGACGCGGGCAAAAACAACGACCCGCCGCAGCCGGGCAAGGGCAATTTGCCGCCTATCCCCGATGACGTGGACGTGCCGCCGCTGCCGCCGCGCGTCGCCGTCGAGCATTTGCAGTTGGCCGCTCAGAAAGTGCTGCACGAACGGCAGGCCCATCATCGCCGCGGCGAAGAAAACACCGCCAAGGGGGTGAAAGATTGGTAGCATCTTGTCGTTTAGTCGGGACGCTGGTGCTGCTGGTTTGCGCGATTTCGGTGCATGCCGAAGAGGACGATGTTCCCGTTGTGGGCCGGCCCGTCGATCTGCCATTCAGCGGTGCGAGCGGTTGGTTCACCGTGCAGACGCGCGCGGAGCCAACGACGCTTGAGGCGGAAACGCCGTTGACGTTCACCGTCTCCGTGCGGGCCGTGCGCCCGCCGAAACACCCGCCGCAGCGTCTCGATCTCCGCCAGTTAGCGGACTTCGCCGAGCAGTTTTACATCGAAGATTCTAGCGAGGAAGTTGATCGACCCGACGACCGCACCTGGGAGTTCGCCTACCGCCTCAAGCCGCGCCGCAGCGATGTCCGCGAGATTCCCAGCCTGCCGTTCGTCTATTTCAATCCCTATCTGTTGACGGCCAACAAGGGTTTTCAAGTTCTCTACACCGATCCTATCCCGCTGCACGTCTTGCCGCATGAAACGGTGCAAGTGCCGGTGCAGGCGCCGGAGAGCGCTTTCGTGCTGGCCACGGGACCGGGCGTCTTGGAGCGACAAACGCCGTGGATGCCGCCGAGCATCGGCGTTTGTCTGGCGCTGCTGTTGGCGGCGCCGCTCGGCTGCGTTTCCTGGTATCTTTGCTGGCGACGGCTGTACCCGGATGCGGCGCGGTTGGCGAGTCAGCGGCGCAGCCGCGCCGCACGCCACGCTCTGCAAGCATTGCATGCCGCACAGCGGCTCGATGCTCAAGCGCGCACCACCCGCACGGCGGCCATCGTCGCCGATTATCTTCAGCAGCGGTTGGATCTGAGCATCGCCGAACCGACACCGCGCGAAGTCGCCGCGCTGTTCGCTCAGCACGGTTGCTCGGCCGCGCTGACCGAACAAGCCGTCCGATTCTTCGAGGCGTGCGATCGCAGTCGCTTCATGCCCGCCGCCGAGCCGTTTGACCTGCGCGACGCCGCCATTCAACTTATCCTCGCCGTGGAGGGCGAACCGGCAGCGTCAGCTGCCGGGTTGGTCGCCTCCAACCCGGCAGCTAACGCTGCCGGTTCGCCCTGGATAGCTTGCCTCCTTGTCTCTGCTGTCCCTTTGACGCTATCCGATCGTGAGCTGTTCGAGCGCGGCGAAACAGCGTTTCAGGAGGGTGTGCATCTGCGTCAGGCTCGGCAGCAGGCGCGGCCGCACTTCCGCAATGCCGCCGGCTATTTCGACGAACTGCGTCAACGCGGCGTCCGCAACGCCCTGCTGTACCGCAATCTCGGCAACGCCTACCTCCTCGCCGACGATCTGCCGCGCGCCATCCTCTCGTATCATCGCGGTCTGCGTCTGTCGCCGAATGATCTCGCTCTGCGTGAGAGCTTGGCTGCGGCACGCGGGCAGGTTGCCTATCCGGCATCGGGCGACTTGGGACGACCGCGGAACGACGACCGGCCGCCGTGGCTGCCGCATTTTCGCTCCGCTTGGCTGATGTTCGCGGCGGTCGCCTGTTACATTTTGGGTTGCCTGAGTTTGACGCGCTGGCGGATGGTGCGGCGCGGACGCTTGCTCAGCGGCGGGGTGATTGCGTTGTTGTTGGCCGGCTTGCTGGCGGGATGGCTGATGGTTCGAGCAGAGGAACGAAAAGATGGCCAGGCGCATCCTTTGGTGGTGATCGCGCGCGATGGCGTATTGTTGCGTCGCGGCAATGGCGTGGTGTTTCCTCCGCGCTACGATACGCCGATCAATCGCGGCGTCGAGGGACGTTTGCTGTTCGAGCGCGGCGGTTGGATGCAGATTGAATTGTCCGGCGGCGAAATCGGTTGGGTACGGAGTGAAGCGGTGTTGGTGGATGCGCCGTGAATCCTTACTCTGCCAGCCCGCAGCGCAAGCAAGGGTCGATCTTTCCCTTGCTTGCGCTGCGGGCTGGCAAGGCTTGTTTCTTACTTCCGCGCTTTTTCGCGTTCCAAGGCAATTTCGGCGTCCAGCTGTTCGTATTGGGCTTGGGCGAGAGCCGCCGTGCTAACCTTGCCCACTCTGAATTGCGCTTCAGTGATCTTAGCGACCTCCTTCAACAGTTTGACATTTTTTTCATGGGCCGCCAGACGATCGGCCTTTTTCTCACTCAACTCCACTTCCGCTTTCAACAGATGCTTGGAAGCGGCGTGCAGCATAGTAAGGGTAATGGGGGCGCCAGTTGTGGGTTCGTTAGCCCCCACTCTGTACAACTCGTAACGAATTGTCAACTCAGTCTTCGCCTGTTCCCGCCGCTGTTTGAGAAGTGCTTTTAATCGCTCCGTTCCTTGTAAGGACGCTAGTTCCCGCTCCCACTTGTGGAATTCTTGCATTCGCTTATTCTGTTCCTGCTGCCACTTCTTATCACCGGGATCAATAAGACCAGTAAAAGGATCAATAAGACCAGTAAAAGGAGGATTTTCATTCTCTTGTAATCGCTTCTCTTGCTCGGTCGCCCGCTTATCCGACGCGGCTTTCTCCGGTTGTTTAACGGCATTTTCCGATTTTGGCGCAGGATCTTGAGCGTGCAAGTAATAGACTCCGGCTCCGGCGCCGCCTATCGCCGCCGACATCAAGATGACCGCGAAAGCCATTTTGATCTTGCTCATAAACATGGCGTGCAATACTCCTTCCGTCAACGTGGTAAGGGAAACCGAGACCGCGCCGCTCAGAACGAGCTTCGCCGTCTGCGCGAGCAATATCGACGGCACGACCGCTGACATGGCATTGCCGGTCAGCAGCGTAACCATCGTTCCCGCCGACAGTGTCAAGCCGCGCCGGATCAGACGGACACGCAATCGTTCGCGCGCTTGCGCCAGATGCGTGGCGATGGTGCCGCGCGGACAGTTCAACAGCCGCGCCGCCTCATCGTTGGTCTTGCCTTCGAGATAACAGAGGATGATCGGCAGCCGATATTTCTCCGGCAAGCGTTGGATCTCTTCGTCGAGAATGGGCCGCACGTCTTGCCAGTCCGCTTCCGCCGCTGCATCGCCAGGGTGACGAATCGGCGTTTCCTGTTCCCGGAGACGGCGCAGTCTTTGTTGTTGGCGAGCGTGCAGGGCCACCCGCAGGGCGACGCCGTGCAGCCAACTACGGAGCGACGCTTGCTTGCTCACCGACCGCGCCTTGCGGACCAGCACGAGAAACGTCGCCTGAAAGGCGTCTTCGGCGGCGTGTTCATCGGCGAGCGCTCGGCGACAGACGTTCCAGACCAGCGGCCCATGCCGGCGCAGCAGCGCTTCAAACGCTGTCTCATCGCGCACCGCGGCGAAGCGCTCCAGCAACTCGGCGTCGCTGCCGTCCAGCGCCGTTCTGCCGCTGAGCCGGCGCAGGTAAGCGAGGAGCGTCGATCGCTGTCGCTCGGACATGCACATCCTCCTCGAAAAGTCCTCACTCTTATAGTGCGGCCAGAGGATGATTTGCTTTCACTTTAGTGAAATGGTTTGCGACTAGCCCGGACGCGCCAGCGACGGGGCGAACCCGTCGCTGGCGCTCCGGGCTAGTGATTCTTTCTGTTCGTGTCTCTTATCACGTCCCCTCGACTTCTTGCTCCGTCAAGCCGTGCTGTTTGCGATGATAGGGACCATCGAACATCTGCGTCGATTTGAAACGCTCGTGCCGGCCATCACCGGCGACCGCTTTGACCTTGTTGCGCAGCTCCTTGAGTTCCACATCGCTGTACGGCTTGAAACCGCGAGCGATGCCGAGATCCTGCTTGAGTACGTCCATCGAATCGATGCCGCAGACGAGGCTGGCGATGGGCTGACTGAGAGCGTAGCGACGCGCCTCCTCGGCAGTACAGACGTTGGTGGCGACGAATCGGCCCTTGTTTTCCCTGCCGCCGCCGAGACTCTTCATGCCGATCGGCGCGATGCCGAGCTTGTTCGCCTCCGGCACTACCTGACGCTGAAAACTGCGATAATAATAATCGCAGACGTTAATCGGCATCTGCACCGTGTCCCACTTGTGCCGCTTCAGCATCGCCAGGTGGATGCGCGGATCTTTGTGGCCGGTGAAGCCGAGATAGCGCACCTTGCCGGCCTTCTGCGCCTTGAGCATCACGGCCAAGCCGCCGCGCTCAATGATCCAATCGGGATCGTTATCGTAGTTGATCTCGTGGAACTGCACCAAATCGATGTGATCGGTTTGCAGACGCCGCAAGCTGTCGTCGAGATGCTGCTCGATCGTCTTGGCATCGCGGCCGCAGTTCTTGGTCATCAGGAAGCACTGCTTGCGTTTGCCGTCCATGCTCGAGCGCTTTGCCCATGATCTCTTCGCTGCCGCCGTCGTGATAATCCCAGGCGTTGTCGAAGAACGTCAGACCCTCATCGAGGGCGGTGTGCATGATCTTGATGGCTTCGTTGTCGTCCTTGACGGCGCGGATGTGCCAACCGCCCAGGCAGATGATCGACACGCGCTCGCCGGTCTTGCCCAGCGGCCGGGTCGGCAATCCCTTGGCGGAAGCGTCGTCGGCGCCGTGCGCCGGCCGCGAGGGTCAAGGCGGCGCCCGCGGCGAGGGAGGATTGCAGAAATTCACGGCGATTGTTGGCTTCGTCACTCATGGCCTGTCTCCTGGAGAAGTTTGCCTTCGAGAGATTAGCGGATGTTTCGGGGACGAGGACGTTTGCTGATGACGTTGTACCGATAGCCGCTTGGCCGTCCAGAGCGGCTTACGGCTGCACGGTCCATTGCGCCGCCTGGTATTCCTCCGCGCTCAGCCACCAGGCGGCAACCGTCGGCGGCATTGTGGTCAGCGAGACGATCAGAGCGACCACCTGCGGCCAATTATTGCGTTCCAGATCCTTGCGACTGGGCACCGGCTCCGACCGCGGATGCGAGTGATACACCGCCAGCACCTCCAATCCCTGGCGGCGAATGTCTCGATCCGCCGAAAAATGACTCCTCGGCTCCGACTCGAACTCGACCGGACTGGCGGCGGCGTTGAGCAGCGGATAGCGCAGCCGCACTTCGCCAACGCCGTCCTCTCGAATCACTCCCGCCAACAGACCGCAGCATTCCAGCGGATTTTCGGCTTGCGCGTGCCAGAGCATTCCTTCATAAACGGATCGAGGAATGCTCAAAAGTTGGAAGGAAGGAGAAGCCATGTCTTTCCGTCTCGTGCGTCCACAACTAGGATAGCGTGGAACTTCCCGTTTAGCCGCGACCCGAAGGGGAGCGCGCTGTACAACGCGCTCCCCTTCGGGTCGCGGCTAAACGAAATCGAGACTTCGGGAGTAGTGGGGCGAGCCATGGCACGCGATAAAGTCATCCTCGCCTATTCCGGCGGACTCGACACCAGCGTCATGGTGCCGTGGATCGGCGAGAAGTACAACCTCGATGTGGTCGCCTTCACGGTCGATCTCGGCCAGGGCGAGGACATCGAACGCATCCGCCAGAAAGCGCTGCGAACCGGAGCCGTGGATGCCGTGGCTCTGGATGCCCGCAATCTGTTCGTCGATTGTTTCGTCTTTCCCGCCTTGATGGCCGGCGCGCTCTACGAGGGCAAATATCCGTTGGCCACGGCGCTGGGCCGGCCGCTCATCGCCAAGCTGATGGTCGATGCCGCCCGCGAACACAACGCCGTCGCCGTCGCGCACGGCTGCACCGGCAAGGGCAACGATCAGGTCCGCTTCGACATCACCTTCCAGACGCTGGCGCCGAATTTGAAAATCATCGCCCCCGTCCGCGAATGGAAGATGAGCCGCGATGAGGAGATCGCTTTCGCCGCCAAGCACGGCATCCCCGTCGAAGCGACAAAAGAGAGTCCTTATAGCATCGATTTGAACTTGTTTGGCCGCAGCTGCGAGGCCGGCGTTCTCGAAGATCCCTGGGATGAGCCGCCGGCCGACGCCTTCGCCTGGACGGTCGATCCGGCCAAGGCGCCCAATGAACCTCTGTATCTCACCATCGATTTCGAGCATGGCCGGCCGGTCGGTCTGGACGGACAGAAGCTCGACGGTGTGCCGTTGATCGAACGGCTCAACAAGCTCGGCGGCCAGCATGGCGTCGGCCGCATCGATCACGTCGAGAATCGTCTCGGTCGGCATCAAGTCGCGCGAACTGTACGAGGCGCCGGCGGCGGTGATTCTGCACGAAGCGCACCGCGAGTTGGAGTCGTTGTGTCTGAGCAAACAAGCTCAGCGTTTCAAGACTTTGGTATCGCAAGAATATGCAGACATAATCTATAATGGATTATGGTTCAGCGCTTTCCATCAGGATTTGTTCGCCTTTGTGGCCAGCAATCAGCGTTTCGTCGCCGGCCAGGTCCGCGTCAAGCTGTTCAAGGGCAAGGCCACGGTGGTCGGCCGCAAGAGCGAACACAGCCTGTACAGCAAGAAACTGGCCACGTATGAGAGCGGCGATACCTTCGATCACGACGCCGCGCGCGGTTTTATTCGTCTGTTTGGTCTGAGTCAGCAGACGCAAGCGCAACGCCAGCTGCTCAAGGGCGGCAAGGGCTTCGATCTGCCGGGGCTGCTCGGACCCGAAAACAAGTGATCGGGTACGAGAATTGCGACAATGGTTTCAATGAGGGGCGATGGCGGCCCTTAGGAGGTATGCTGAGGATGGGGAGCGACATGATGGACATGGAGCAGTTGGCCGCTTACCTCCAGCGCGACGTGCGCGAAGTGGGTAAGCTGGCCAGCCGCGGTCATTTGCCCGGCCATAAGGTCGGCGGTCAATGGCGCTTCGCGCGCGCCGAGATCAATCAGTGGATCGAAACGCAGATGCCGTCGCTGACCGAGAAGGAACTGACGAATCTCGAATCGTCCGCGTCGCGCGGCGGCGAGGTCGAGCCGCTGTTGGCAACTCTGCTCTCGGAGGCGAGCATCGCCGTGCCGTTGGCCGCTTCCACTCGCTCTTCGGTATTGAAAGAATTGGTTTCGCTCGCCGAGCAATCCTGGCAGGTTTACGATCCGGAAGCCATCCTCGACGCCGTGCGTCAACGCGAGGAGATGGCCAGCACGGCTCTGCCTTCCGGCGTCGCCATTCCGCATCCGCGCCG
>CAWIEZ010000001.1:0-1761349 GCA_963835245.1 uncultured Planctomycetota bacterium | reverse complement strand
CGCGAGCCTCATGGTGGACCTGCTCGCCCGGTCCACGGCCATGCCGGTGGTCGAAGCCGAGGAGGACATGGCCGTCGCGGCTGACCGCGTGTACATCCTCCCGCCCAACAAGTACATGACGATTGGCGGCGGGAAGCTGCACCTGACGGGGCCGGTGGAGCGGGGCGGCTTGCCGACCTCGATCGATCTCTTTTTGCGATCTCTGGCGGAGGACCGGCAGGAACAGGCGATCGGCATCGTCCTTTCCGGCACGGGGGCGCACGGCACGCTGGGTTTGAAAGCGATCAAGGCCAACGGCGGCATGGCGATGGTGCAGGATCCCGGCACAGCCGAATACGACAGCATGCCCCGCAGTGCCATCGCCACCGGCCAGGCCGATTACATCCTGCCGCCCGAGCAGATGCCCCAGGCTCTGATCCGCTACGTCCAGCACTTCTTCGACACGAGCGCTCGAGCAGCCGAAGCGGTCGAAGAAGCCCATCTCGACCAGATCCTGGCCTTGCTCCGCAGCCGAGCCGAACTCGACTTTCGCTACTACCGCAAGAAGACGTTGCTCCGCCGCGCCAGACGCCGCATGGGCCTGCACCACATCGATCGGATCAGCGAATACCTCGCTTTTCTGCGCGACCATCCCGAGGAGGTCGCACGGCTCGCCAAGGACTTGCTGATCAGCGTGACCAGTTTCTTCCGCGACCGGGAGGCGTTCCAGGCGCTGCAAGGACAGGTAATCCCTCAACTCGTCCGGGCCAGAAACGCGGACGAGTCCCTGCGAGTCTGGGTTCCCGGCTGCGCGACGGGCGAGGAAGCGTACTCGATCGCCATGCTGCTAATGGAGCAACTGGCGTCGGCGCAAAAGTCCTGCTGTTTGCAGGTCTTCGCCACGGACGTGGCCGAGGACGCGCTGGAAGTCGCCCGCCGGGGCTGTTACCCCACGAGCATCACGGCCGATGTCTCCGCCGAACGGCTCGGGCGCTTCTTCCTCCCAACCGACGGACACTCCTATCAGGTCAACAGGCAGCTGCGCGAAGCGATCACCTTCGCCGCGCAAAACGTGCTCGGCGACCCTCCCTTCTCGAAACTGGATCTGATCAGCTGCCGCAATCTGTTGATCTACCTCGAACCGGACGTTCAGCAGAAGCTGCTCGGACTCTTTCATTTCGCGCTGCGTGAAGAGGGCTACTTGCTTTTGGGGCCGTCGGAGACGGTTGGCCAGCAGGCCGACCTGTTCGAGGCGGTTTCCAAGAAGTGGCGGGTGTTCCAGCGCAGCGGACCCTGCCGGTCGGAGCGGGTGGATTTCCCCATTCTCGCCAGCGTCGAGCAGTCCGGCGCGAGCAGGCGTATGACCGAATCGGCGGAGGCACGGCCCGCCGGCTCATCGACCGAGCAACTGGAAACCGAACTGAGGGCGATGCGAGGAGAGCTGCGGAATACGATCGGGAAGTTGGAGGGTTCCAACGAGGATCTGAAAGCCTCCAACGAAGAAATGATGTCCATGAACGAGGAACTCCAGGCGGCCAATGAGGAGCTGGAGACCTCCAAGGAGGAAATGCAATCGCTGAACGAGGAACTCAGCGCAGCCAACAGCCAACTCCAGGACAAGGTGGAGGAACTACGAGCGGCGGCCGAGCATCTGCGACGGCTGGCCACGGTGCTGACCGACTCGAACGATGCGGTAATCGTCCGCGATTTGCAGGGGAGAATCACGGCCTGGAACCACGGCGCCGCGCGGATGTACGGCTACACCGAGGCCGAAGCCTTGCAAATGAACGTCGAGCAACTCCTGCCCGAGGAGCTTCGCCCGGATACGGATAGCCTGCTGGGGCGGTTACGGCGAGGAGAGAGGGTGGACTCGTTGGAAACCAGACGCCTGACTAAGGACGGCCGGATAATCGATGTCTGGCTGACCGCCACCCCCTTGAGGGACGATGCCGGCCAGACTATCGCCGTGGCCATGACCGAACGTGACATCACGGAGCGAAGGCGGGTTCGCGAGAGCCTGGAAAGGCTGGTCAAGGAACGCACGGCCCAACTCGAAGCGGCGAACCGAGCCTTGCAAGCCGACATCACCGAGCGTCAGAAGGCGAAGGAAGAGAACCTCCGCTTGAACACGGAGTTGGCGCACCGGGTCCAGGAACTCCAGGTTCTGCTCGACGTTCTGCCGGTGGGTGTCGGCATTGCCCACGATCCGGAGTGCCGGCGAATCACAGGCAACCAGTGGGCAACGGAGTTCTTGCAATTGCCTCCCAGCGCGAACATGTCCACGAGCGCTTCTCCAGACGAGCGAGCCGCCTACAAGGTATTCCGAGACGGGAGAGAACTCACTCCCGACGAGCAGCCCATGCGGCAGGCGCTCGCGCGGAACATGGTCATCCGCGATATTGATGAAGAGATTCTGTTGCTGGATGGACAGGTCCGAACGGTTTCCGTGTCCGCCGCGCCCCTGCGCGACCAGACCGGCAACATCCGGGGCTGCGTCGGGGTGTTCTGGGACGTGACCGAGCGTCAACGGTTTCTCCGGGAAAGTTGGGATCGGACTGCCGCCATCGCCAATTCCATCGCTGAGGGGGTCATCACCATCGACGAGTGGGGGGTTATCGAATCCGTGAACCCCAGTGCCGAGAGGATCTTCGGCTATGTCAGCGCCGAGATGATCGGTCGAAACGTCAAGATGCTCATGCCTTCGCCATACCGAGAAGCGCACGACGCCTATCTTGCCCATTACCGGCGGACGGGCACGAAGAAAATGATCGGAACCGTTCGTGAACTCGTCGGTCAACGCAAGGACGGTTCAACCTTTCCCCTCGACGTGGCGATCAGTGAGTTGCACGGCGGCAACCGGCGTCTGTTCACCGGCATTCTCCGTGATGTCACGGAACGCAAGACCCTGGAAAGAGAGGTGCTGGAGATCGCGGCCCTGGAGCAGAGGCGAATCGGCCACGACTTGCACGATACGGTCGGCCAGGAGCTGACGGCACTGGGTTTAATGGCCGACTGCCTGGTGGCGGCCCACCGAGACAATTCTCCGGCTGACGTTCCGCTCGCGGCCAAGATCGCGCGGGCGCTGCGACGCACCCTCGGCCAGGTCCGGGCGTTGGCCCGCGGGCTGGTCCCCGTCGAAGTGGACGCCCACGGCCTGATGGCGGCGTTGGCCGAGTTGACGGCTCGCGTCAATAGCGAATCGGGCGTCCATTGCACCTTCGCTTGCACGGACCCGGTCCTCGTGGGGGACAACGCCACCGCAACCCACCTCTACCGTATTGCCCAGGAAGCGGTCAGCAACGCCCTCAAACACGGGGAGGCCAAGCACATCCAGGTCGCCCTCGGCTTGGCCGAAGGTCTCCTTGCGCTCACCATCACGGACGACGGCGTGGGGATTCGTAACGAGCGGAGGAAGGACGAAGGGTTAGGTTTACGGATCATGCGCTACCGGGCAGATCTCATCCGGGCGATCCTGGCCCTATCGCCGGCGGCACAAGGCGGCACGCTGGTGAGTTGCATTCTCAACGAGGAAATGACTCATGACCAGAAGTAACAAAACGACTGGAAAACCGGCTGCCCGAATCCTGATCGTTGACGATCACCCGGCCGTGCGGGAAGCTTTAACCATCCGCTGCTCGCGTGAGCCCGACCTGGAGGTTTGCGGCGAAGCAGCCGACGTCACCGAAGCCCTCCAGGTGCTCGACGCCACCAACCCCGACGTGGCCGTCATCGACATCGCGCTCAAGAATGGCGACGGTATCGACCTGATCAAGCGGATCAAGGCACGCAACGATTCGGTGCGGATGCTGGTTTGGTCCATGTATAGCGAGAGTCTCTGTGCCGAACGCGCTTTGCGGGCCGGAGCGCTGGGCTACATCAACAAGGAACAGGCCACCGATCAGATCATCGAGGCGATTCGCCGCGTACTCGACGGCAAGGTGTACCTGAGCGAGACCCTATCCGAGAGTTTGTTGCATCGCAGCGTCGGCGAGGGGGGCCAGCACGTTTACCGCTCACCGCTTGACACGCTCTCGGATCGAGAACTGGAAGTCCTCCGCCTGACGGGTCAGGGGCTGAAGACCCAGGAGATCGCCGCCCAACTGCACCTGAGCATCAAGACGGTGGAAACCTACCGAGACCGCATCCGAGCGAAACTCGATCTGAGCGACGGGTCCAAGTTGACGCGATTCGCCTTGCAATGGGTGTTGGAGAATGGTTGAGGCCGAGAGCATGAGAAAGATCGCCGCCCCCATGCACTTCTAGCGCCTCGCGGTACTCTCCGCCGCGATGGCTGCGATGGACGAGCCGTTTCTGCCAAGGCCCTAAACTTCGCCATATAGAAGAGTTGAAGTCTTCGGGTAGGGAGGGTGCGGCCTGGTCTGAATCACGCCTGTGGGGTCTCCCTATGGCCCGGCAACAAAGTTCTCGATGGTAACGGGTCCGTTGCCTTAACGGAAACGAACTGATTGCGCTCAGAATAGGGGAAGAGCGTGCGACTGAATGATAGGCCATGTGTTTGCCGCCTGGGAAAAGAGGCAGCTCCGAAATATCCACAACGGGAGCAGAACAGCTAAAGGAAAGAAAATATAGGTATTAATATAGGTTTGTGCGACCAAGTGACCGTGCGCGGGGCCGCAGTCTTCTGTGAGGGGCGCGACCAAGTGACCGCAGCCGGCACGACCAAGTGACCGTGGATAACTCGTCGTTTCGACCGACTTATCCACAGGCGCCGCGCAAGCCGAGCGCACCTGGGACTATAGCGCGAAGCTGCCGCTAGACTGCCGCTGCGTCAAGTTCGGGAGAATGATAGCGTGTGCCGCTGCGCCGTCACGGGGGGCCGGCTGTGGTGCAGCGTGAGTCCCTGAGCGTTCGCGTCTAGCCGGGCATCCGGGTAGGCGGCCCGCACCTGCCGGAGAGTGTGCAGGAAGCGCCGGCGGAAGTCCCGCACGCGAGCGAAGCCTTGTCCAAACTGCTCGTGGAGAATCACCCAGGTGAGGAACTGGGATCTCGAGGGCGGGACGCGGTGCAGTCGCTGCGCCAGCCAGACGTAAACGTCCAGGGCCATCGACGACGAGGACAGGGCGGCCACGGCCCGGCGGTCCAGCGGTACGGCGTGCCGGCTCAGGCTCTGGAAATACTCCTCACTCAGCCGGACTGTAGAGGGCCACAGTATCCGTTGGTCGGACTGACAGCGAATCGCGGTCGAAGCATCAAGGAGACGCTGCTGGTGTCGGGTGAGTATCAACCTTCCGAAATCCTCGGCCATATCTGCCCGGCCGGTCAGTTGAGGTAGCCGTTGGCGCGAAGCCACGGTTCCATCCGGGTTGGCCAGTAGGAAAGCAAGCCTGCCGCCTGGCAGGAAAGCGCGCCGGCCGGCAAGACGGCTGGCTGTCCCCCTGGTGTGCAAGCATGTCGGCATGATGGCAGCGAGGCAGGCCAGCGAGGCAAGCAGCCAGCATGTCGGCGCATAAGCAGACCGGCAGGATTTCAACGAGGAGTGCTTGCGGGCTGCCACGACATCCTGATGACAGGCAAGCATGTCTGCCTGCTTGCTTGTTTACCGCTGCCTGGCTCCGACCGAGTTGCGGTTCCTCGCCTTTCCTGAGCGGTGAAAAAGCAGTCCGGCGGCCGCACGGTGCCGCTGGAACGGTTCCATTTTCCTTCGGCACGCCGAAGGGCATCAGTCTGGCCAGCAGGCTGCGGAGTTGCTCAGCCGTGGTTCGATCGTCTTTCCATAAAAACGGGGCAAGCTGCATATCGGTCGTGTACTGCAGCTTGCGGCCGGATTCCTGTTCGGATTCGACGATCTTCAGGGCTTTATCCGTATCCTCGCGCGCCGTCTCGGCGGCGCGCCACTGCCAGAAAACGCCCGCAAAGCCCACTAGGAAAACCAGGGCGATGATCCCAGTTGCGGCCAACAGGATCCGCCGCCGACGGCGCTGCTCGGCCGCCCGCCCCTCTGCCCGGACCCGGTCCAGCTCCGCCCGCCGCGCCCGCTCGTCCGCCGCCGCTCGCAGCCCGGCCACCGCGGACGCCACCGCCCCCGCGTCCGCCGGCCGATCCGCCGGCTCAAAAGCCAGGCACTTCTTGCACAGCGCTACCAGCTCCGGCTCCGCGCCACCGCCATCCAGCCGGGCGAAGCAGTCCTCCCGCTTGCCGCGCAGCGCCTGGACGCGCACCGACTCGAATGTCTCGCCCACGTAAGGCGGCTTGCCTGTCAGGATCACACTCAGCAGCGCGCCCAGGCCGAACACATCGGCGCGCTCGTTGACCCGTTCGATTTCCCCGCCCGCCTGCTCCGGCGGGATGAAAGCCGGTGTGCCAATGAGGCTCCCGGCCTGGGTGTGCGAACCGCTCTCCGGAGTGGGGCTGACCTGCGTCCACGCTCGCGTCTGCTCTGCCGCCAGTGCATCCACAGCGGCCGGCGTCGCATCGCCGAGGACTTTGGCCAGCCCCCAGTCCATCACCTGGACCTCGCCGAATGCGCCGACCATGACGTTGGCGGGCTTCAGATCGCGATGAATCACGCGGTGGGCGTGGGCGTAGCCGACGGCCTGGCAAACGGCCTCGAAGATGGCGAGCAGCCGGCCGCGCTCGGCTGATGGGTCGGACCTCTCCTGCAATAGGACTTCGAGAGTGCTGCCCTTGATGAGCTTCATGGCCAGGAACGGCCGGCCATCGGCGAGGGTGCCGACCTGGTGGACGGCCGGAATGCCTGGATGCTGTAACTGCCCGGTGATGCGCGCCTCGCTGAGGAAGCGCAGGGCAGCCGGCGATCCGGCCGTGTAACGGTCGGACAGCAGTTTGACGGCGACGTCGCG
Organism: uncultured Planctomycetota bacterium; assembly: GCA_963835245.1. Taxonomy (GTDB): domain Bacteria; phylum Planctomycetota; class Planctomycetia; order Gemmatales; family Gemmataceae; genus JAJPHU01. The sequence goes on along the minus strand of CAWIEZ010000001.1, from coordinate 1,754,549 downwards.
ATCGAGGGCAACATCACGGGCGCGATAGACAACGCCCATGCCGCCATGGCCGATCTCGTCCAGCAGCTCGTAGCCCGGCGGACTGGCGGGAGGGGCGCTCGTCGCGGCGACGGCGACCTTGTCCGGTCCGGAAGTGTGTGTCAGCTCTTCGGCCATGGCATTCCCTTTCCCGGTTTCCAAACGGTCGGCCGCGGTCGGTCCAAATAACCAGGGGTCAATATACCCGGAAACCAGGTCGGTTGCGCACTACGGTCCAATCGTCCTCCGCGCAAGCAAAGGTCGCCAGCGCACAGAGGTCCGACACGCCAAGGCACCTTTGCGGTTTTTGGTCCATTCCAGTCTTCAGACTGCCCGAAGTTCGCTTCGTTTTTCCGCGTCGAGGCGAAGATTTGGATTTTCGAATTCCTCAATTGTGTCCGATCGTTTGCAGGTGCCCCCCTATGGTTTCCGGGGAATTCTTTGGGACATTCCTTGTGCTGGTAATGAATCACGAGCACAAAGAATTGCCAACGGCTGCCGAGATTTCGCGGAAATTACTGGGTTTTCGCACCGAGCCCAGAATTCAACGTCGCTTCATGCCCATAAAGCCGATCCCTACTATCCCAATTCGCACCATAGCCGTATTTCCTTGAAGTTCATGATGTTATGGTTTTTCACCCGTTGCCCGGTTTGCTCATTTTGCACCGCTTTTTCCGAGTTCCCGGCGTTGAACGGGGGGCGGCGCTGCCGACTTTTTCAGCGGTTTACGGCTGGCTGGCAAACCTTACTTCGCCAGATCCAGGCGCAGTACGTCGCCGCATCCCAGCGCCGGGATCGTAAGAACAATTCGCCCGTTGTCCTCCTTCACCGCGAGTTCGCCGTGAGAGGCACTTGTGGCCTTCCTGATTTTATCTCCTATGCGGATGCGTAAAGTCACTTTTTGTCCGACCTTGTTCTGATAGTTGGCGATTGGCAGAATGTATCCTCCCGGTGCCTTGAGCAGCCGCGCATCCACCAGCGCCGGCGTCGCCTCGATGGCGGGCTGCACATGGGCTGCACGCAACACCAACTCCAGCAGTGAGCGCGCTCCCGCGTTGAACTCGGTTGGAATCGAATGGGTATGGGGACCGCGATCCGGCACGGCCGGCGGCTGCAACGCCGACCACAGATATGCGACACCCGGCAAGGCAGCGACGTAGAAGACGTGTCCCTTACCGAGATGGTGATCGAGAATCGCCGCACTCTTGCCGTCTTGGAAATGGGCAAGGACGGTGGCATCTTCCGCCGGTGTGATGCGTTCGCGCGTTCCCAGTTGCGGCAGCGTGCCGCCGGGACAGACGATGCGATCGAACGGCTGCAAGAACGGCAATTCCTGGCGCGGCCGGAAGAACGACGTGCGTTCTTCGCTCTGCCGCGATTGCAGACCGAACAGCTTCTCGAACACCGTCGTCGTCTCGCGGTAGGAATCGTAGCGTCCCGCGTTGGCGGTGGCCAACACGACGCCGCCTTCGCGCACCCACGTCTCGATGGCCGGCGCCAAGCTCGGCGGCAGACAATCGCCGACCACCACCAGCACCTTGTAATCCTTCAGTCCCTTCTCGCTGATGTCCTCCTCCATGAGAAGATCCGGCGAGGCGCCGAGGAAGGTCAGCGCCGTCCACAAACCGAGGCGGTCCATGTGGGCGTTGAGGCGCAGCTTGCGGAAATTCGGGCCAAACAGAGCGTGGCCGGCGAAATCCTCGGCGATGCCGGCGAAGTCCCAGCGCTCGGTGCTGGCGCTGACGAGCAGCGCCACCGGCGACGCCACCGGCCGCGATTTCGGCAGCAGGTCTTCGACGAGTCCGACGGCGTGCGTCACGTCGCGGAGGGCGCGATAGCGCGAGTGCGCGCGATGATCGATGTGATTCTCGGTGAAGGTTTCGTTCATGCCGATGCCGAAGAAATCGAGCATGGTCGCCCCGTGGGCCAAGTGTGTAAAGGCCGAGCGCAGGAAGTTGGCATCGGTGTTGCCCGGCGCATGCGGCATAGTGTACTGGCGCAGCACGCCGTTGGGTTTGTCGCGCAGGCCGGCGCGAAAATGCTCGGCGATGTAGCCGTTAATCATCGGACCCGCTTGCCCCACCTGCCAGAAGTATTCGCTGTGCCGGCCGAGGTCCGCCGCGCCTTGCCGGAACCACTTCACGTACATCGTGCTGTGCGGATAGTAAAAGGGGTGACAAGAATAATTCGCGCCGCACAGCACGTCGTCGCCGAGCGCTTTCTTGACTTCCTTCATGCCGTCGGCGACGAAGCGAATGGCCGTATCCTCGTAGAACAGCAACGAATCGACATATAAACGTGGATTGGCGGCGGCGGCCTCGGCGCTGCTGTCGGGCCGCAGACGGCCGGGGTTGAACGGTCCCCATTTCTCCAGCCAGTAAGTGCTGGCATTCACGTCCGGCCGATTGGCGCGCAGCCAATCGAACCACATCTTGGCGACGACGTTTATCGGCTTTGCCCTTGCGTTTCTCCTGCATAGCTCGATCGATGTCACTCTGCACGCGCAGCCGCATCCACTCGCTGAAGGCGATCTCGTCGCCGTAATCGAAAAAGCGTAATTGGCCGTTCAGGCTGTAGCGTTCGAGCGTCCGCCGAGCCAGTTCGATGTTGCCGCGCGTCGGCGGATTGCGATAGCCGCCGGCCGTCCAACTCTTGCTCACGGCAATGCCGGCGTCTGCGCAGGTTTTTCACTACCGCCGGGCCGCTCAGCGCCGGATGCAAAGAACGGAAACCGAGCGCCGCGTACAATTCGGCGTACTTGCGGCCATACTCGTCCTCCAGGCCGACCGGCATCCAACCACCAAAACAGAGAGGTTGTGTCGGCTTTTTGCCGATGGCCGGCACCTTCTTCAATTCCGCCAGGACGGCTTCCAACTCTTCAAGCGGCGTGACGGCCTTGTCGCCCTTGCCAGGATACGGCGGCAGATAGACTTGCACCGTTTCCGCGCCGGATAGCTTGCGTTCCACCGCACCGCCGACGGGCCGAATTTCCACGTCGAACGCCTTGGTTGAGCCGCTGAAGCGCACCAGACTGAAGTGCGTCGTATCCTGCATGCGCAGCGGCATCCAGTCGCTGCCGGCGCCGGCGGCGACGCCGCGCATCGGCTCGACCTCGCTGACGCCCCACGGGACACGATTGTAGACGTGCGTGACATGGAAATCGGCGGACTTGTCGCCGCGATTGGTGAAACGCACTTCGTAGCGCGCTCCTCGACTGTCGCGGAACGCATCCAGCAGTGGATACAACTTCGTGTGCTTGGCATAATGCTTCCGCCACGCATCGTCGGTGTCGCGCGTCAAATAAAGCAAATCGATATTTCGGTTAGCGGCGATGCCCGCCGCCTGTGGCTGGGCGATGCCCTGGAGATAGATCCGCGCTTGGCCCGCTTTCAACTCCGGCACCGTCACGACTTCCGCGAACAAGCCTTCCGATCCCCAAGCCGCATCGTGCCGCGCTTTGGCCACTGGCTCGCCGAGTCCGAAACGCGGACTGTTCTTAGCGCCCATGACGTAGCTGAGCGCCGTGCGTCCCTCCTGCTCGACAACGACGCGGATGCGCGTCTCGCACATGGCGGGATACTCGTAGCGCACCCATAGACGATAAGCGCCCGTCTCCGGGATCGTCACATCCATAAATGCGGATGCATTGTCGTCTTTGCTGTCGAGACCGAGCAGCCGCTCGCCGGAGATGTGGTTGAAGCCGACGATGTCCACCATGTAATTGCCGTGGCCGTTGCGGATGACTTTCCAGCCGGATTCGATCTTGAAGTCCTCCGCCTCGATGGCGACGGCGGGGGCGAGCTTGAAGGTCGTTTGCGCGGAAGTCTCGGCTACGACCAGGGTGGCAACGATCAGTGCGATTGAGAAACGCATCCTGCTCAACCTCCGTCCTATTTGGGATCGATCTGTTGCGGATCTCTCCATCCCGTACTCTTGGCGGCACGGCGCGAATACCTGCGAGAGTTTACCGTATCGGGGTAGTCCGTGGCGATGGTAGAATTTTTACCATCTGGCGAATCGGCGGCGAAGGAAAGGAGCAGCACGGAATGAGCGATCACGATCGCGCTTTAGCGGCGGCTTTCGATAATCGGGCGGCGCAGTTCGAGCGAGCGCCGGTGCAGAGCAATCCGCGGACGCTCGCCCGTCTGATTCACGTTGCGGATCTGCCGGCCGGCGGCCGAGTCCTCGATGCCGGCTGCGGTCCCGGTCTGGTTGGCGAAGCGCTGCTGCGGGCTGGCTATCGTGTTGTGGGCGTCGATCTCTCGGCGGAGATGATCGCTCGCGCCCGTCAGCGTTGTGCCTCATTTGCAGAGTGCGCCGTCTTCGAGCAGAAATCGCTGTTCGATCCGTCGCTTGCTGGCCCTTTCGATGGGGTCATCTCGCGGTTCGTGCTGCACCACACGCCGGACCCTGCCGCCTTCATTCGCCGGCAAGTGGAGTTGCTGCGGCCGGGCGGCGTGCTGGCGGCGTGCGATCATACCACCGATCCCGACACCGCGCGCGCCGCATGGCATCAGCGCATCGAATGTGGCCGCGATCATACACACACCCGCAATCCGACGCCTGGAGAAATGGTGGATCTACTCGCCGCCGCGGGACTAACGGAACTGCGTCTCATCGAGGAACCGCTCGTGCTGGACTTCGACGAATGGTTCGATCGCGGCACACCGGCGGAGGACAAGGCGGCGGTGCGCGCTTGGCTGTTGTCGGGTTCTTCCGCCCGCGGCTTTCATCCAACGCCGCAGGGCGAGAATCGCGTGCGCATCGATGGTTGGTTAGCGATTGTTCGCGGCGTCAAGCCGGCTCAGGGCGATGGTGCTTGCCAGCGATTGCCCCAGCCGGTGTAAAGTTCGCCCAAGAACTTCTCCCAATCGGCGCGCGAGCGGCTGGAGGGATACGGTTCCGGTCCCGGCGGATTTTCGGAAGTGAAGAGGATCTTGAACTGTCCGTCCGGCCCGACGCGTGCCATGCGCATGACGCGCCAGGTGTAGCGCGTGTCCGGGTCAATGCGCACCTTGCCTTCCGGCGCCTCGAAGGAACTTCCCTTGATCGCCTGCGCGACGGCGCGTGGCTCGGCGCTGCCGGCCGCCTTCACCGCCCGCGCCCACAAGTGAACGCCGAAGTACACCGTCTCCATCGGATCGGAGACGACGCGCCGCGAGTTGAAACGGGCGCGGAACTTGCCGACGAAATCGCGGTTCTCCGGGCGGTCGATGCTCTGGAAATAGCTCCAGGCCGCGTAATGACCGACGCCCACTTCGCCGAGGCTGAGCAGATCGTTTTCACCGATGCTGAAGGACAGCACCGGCGTCTGTTCGGCGAGGACGCCCGCCCGGTGCAGTCCACGGAAAAAAGCAGAATTGCTATCGCCATTGACCGTGTTCAGAATCAAATCGGGCTTTTGCTCCCGGATTGCTCGGATCGTCTCGTGAACCTCCGTGCTGCCGAAGGGAATGTACTTCTCGCCGAGAATTTGGGCTTCGGGATACTTCTTGATCACATGATCGCGGAGAATGGCGTTGGCGGCGTGCGGGTAAACGTAGTCGGAGCCGACCAGGAAGAGACGGCGTTTGCCCTGGATGCCGAGCATGTAATCGACGGCCGGCAGCATCTGCTGGTTGGGCGAGGCGCCCAGATAGATGATGTTCGGCGAATCTTCCAGTCCCTCGAACTGCATGGGATAGAAAAGCAAGTTATCGTGTTTTTCGACGATGGGCCGGACAGCCTTGCGGTTGGACGAGGCGCGGCAGCCGAAGATAGCGCGGACGTGGTCTTCGGTGATGAGCTTCTCGGCCTCCGCGGCGAATTTGCCGGAATCCGACTCGCCATCGCCGTCTGCCGCCACGATGGGCCGGCCGAGCAGACCGCCTTGCTTGTTCAATTCCTCAATCGCCAGATGCGCGGCGTCGTAAGCGGCGCTGCCGCCGTACTGCAAAGAACCGCGCAGCGAAAAGAGAACGCCGACCTTGATTGGTTCCTTGTCCGTCGCCGCGATGGCGTTGTCCGCTTCCGCTGGACGAAGGCCGCGCCACAGCAAGAACCCGCCCAGAAGCAGCAATGCCAATAGCCCACCTGCCATCAACCCGCGCCGCCATGTCCCTTTCCGTAGGTCAGGCTTTCCAGCCTGACGTACCAAAGCGTCAGGCTGGAAAGCCTGACCTACGGAAAGGGACATAGGTAGCGTCTCGCCTTTCTCCAGAGCGCAGCGCCTCGGCAACGGCTCGCGCCGTCTGCGGGCGATTGGCCGGATCGCGTGCCAAGAGTTGATGGATTAGCTGCCGCAGGGGTGGCGGCACATCGGGCGCCAACTCGGCGATGGGCTGCGGCTCGGCGACTGCCAAGGCCGTCAGCTGGGCCAACGTATCGGCGCCGTCGAACGGCAGCAGACCCGTCGCCATGCGATAGAGGACGATGCCGAGACTGAACAGATCGCAGCGGTGATCGAGCGCTTTGCCGCGCGCCTGCTCCGGCGATAAGTATTGCGGCGTGCCGACGATCAATCCCGTGGCCGTCAAGTGGCGTGCATCGTTGATCGGCCGGGCTAGACCGAAATCGAGGATCTTCACGCGGTAGAAATCCTCGCTGGACGGAGGAGGCGGCGTCTCCAGCCACAGGTTCGCCGGTTTGATGTCGCGGTGGATCAGGCCGCGATCGTGAGCCGCGCTCAGTCCCAGGGCGATTTCCCGACCGATGCGCATTACTTCGTTGGCCGGCAGCCGGCCGTCGCGGCGAAGACGCTGCTCCAGCGATTCGCCGTAGAGGAATTTCATGGCCAGGAACGGAACGTCGTTCTCCAGCCCGACCTGATAAATAGTGATGATGTGTTCATCCGGCAGAGCGGCGGCGGCGCGGGCCTCTAGTAGAAAGCGTTCGCGGAACGACAGATTGGCCGCCAGTTCCGGTTTAAGCACTTTCAGGGCGACGCGGCGATGCAAATGGGTGTCGAAGGCGTCGAAGACGAAACCCATGCCGCCCTCGCCGAGTAAGCCGGTGATGCGATAGTGGGCCAGCCGGCCCAATTCGTCCGGCTCGTTCGGCGGAGACAGAAAGGAGAACGAGCGGGTCGCGGCGGCGGATGGCGGCTTGGGCGGTGCCGGCGCCCGTTGTCCGCCGGAACCTTCCAACATGATTTCCGAGGACCAAGCGATCGCCGAAGAAGCGGATTGTGCGGGTTGGCCGGCGTTGGTGTCCTCGGCGGCGTGAAGGCTCGGCGGCGTATGGCCGGCGACGGTTTCCGTCTGGAGATCTTGCCAAAGCTGGCGACAGGCGGGGCAAGCGTGGAGATGGTCTCGCAGGGGAACTGCCTCGGCTTCGGGTAGACCCGGCTGGAGCAAACGGCGCAGATCGCTGGGGGAAGGACAGCGCGTCTCGGTCGGTGTCGGCTTCATTGCGGATACCCGTGCCAGGAAGACTATCTGCAAGTATACTACGGAAGACGGGAGAGTGGGGCTTTGCCCCAAAAGTCTCTTTTGCCCCAAAAGTAACCAACCCTGCCTCAAAAGTCAAAGTTCTGCCCCAAAAGCCAAAAGTGCCGATTTGGTGTTCAAGGTTAGTTGGAGTTCAAGGTCAGGTTGATTCCGAAAAGTCACAAGCCTCCCCGCTAACGCTTTTGTCACTCCGTCCACATCAGGACGACGCAAATCCTTGCGAAAATCGGGACATCAAGCCCCTCCACATATTGAATCGTTACCCATATTGAATCGTTGCCCTTCCCCTTAACCAACCAACCGCCCCTTTGCCAGCCCCAGCGGCAAGAGCAAGATTTGTTCCAATGAATGTTTTGCGGTTGAGCGAAAGGATAATTGAATAGGAAGAAGGGACAATTAAATCTTTACCTTCTACTATCCTTATCGTGATTAGATGAATATCTACTCCTTCAAAAACCCCTTTTACCTCCTCCGTTGCAGCTTCCCCCTTCTTATGGGGGTCATCTTTCGGCAACTCCTCAAGAGTATTTTTAATCTCACCTTCTAAACATCTGATCCGACCGTCAAAGAAGCCCATAGCCAGCACTTTCAATTCTGCTTTGAGTTGAAAGACGAACTTATCGTCTCGATATTCTCCGTTGAGGATAATCAATTTTAGTTTGCGATACCAAATCCTAGCTATCGCCACTTTTATCCACTCAACCAATGGAGAAAGGATAGGGGAAATCAGTTTAACAATTAAGCTCCACATTTCCGCATCCATTGTTCATCTCCCCGCCGAGACATACAGAACACATGGCGTTAATCGTCACTGTTCTTACTACGCTCCAATCTTCCATTTGCCCTTTGCTTTACGCATTTCGATAGTCCATATGTTGGTAATGGGGATTCCGCCTTTCGTGCTGGAATCAATCCGCACACGCACAAGAGTTGTTTGTACACGGCATCCCAGGCACCGAAGTCGCCGGGCAGATCACGCCAGGGGATGCCGGTGCGGGCCAGGTACAACAACGCCTCGAAAAACAGGCGGTCGGATAATTGCGGCTTCCGTCCGCCGCGATGCTTTTTGGCTTTTTCGATGCGGCAAGCGAACGGAGGCCACAGTTCATCCGTGAAGAGAAAACGCATAGCGTCCAACCTTGATGACGTTGCCCAGGAGCGAAAAAGCGACATAACATCATTATCCGCACCCCCTAGCAACGTCAACACGGCCTAACGACGGCGCCGGCACAGAGGGCGATCGAAGATTTCGCGCAGGACGAACGCCGTCCCGGCCGTCTGCGGTTTGCTCAGCAGCGAACGCACCTGTTGAACAATTGGCGAGAGGCGCGTATCTCGCGTGGTGGTGGGCGCGGGTGGGATCGCGGCATCGCGGATCTGCGGCGCGGAGAGGTCGGGTTCGGCGGGGACAGGCTGCGCGACGGGCCGAGCGACGGGAACAGCGACAGGTAATTCCTCTCGGAGAATCACCGGCGGAGCGACGCGCGACGGCGTTTCGCGCGGTCGGCTGGGACGTTCGCGCAGAGGCGGCCGCGCGATGGGAGTGCGAGTAGGCGGCGGCGGAGGCGGCGGTTGGGGACGTTCTTCCGCTTCGCGCCGCCGCCGCGCTTCTTCCAGAAAACGATCCAGATCCGTCACCGGACGGCGGCCCGGCGTTCGTCCGGTGACTTTGACGGGGCGACGAACACCTTTTTTCGTCTTCTCGTCCTCGCCGCTCTTGAAGAGCGTGCCGAGAATCCACACGCCAAAGGCAATCAACGGGATTATCAGGATTTCCCAGTGCATGCGCCGCCTCCGCTCAACTGATGTTGCGATCGCTACGTTCGTTGTTGCCGCCGATGGCGTTGCGCATCTGCGTGTCCGCTTGCAGATTTTTCAGATTGTAATAGTCCATAACGCCGAGATGGCCGTCGAGGAATGCTTGCGACAGAGCGCGCGGCACCTCCGCCTCGGCCAACACCACCTGCGCTCGGTTCTCCTCGACCTTAGCGCGCATCTCCTGCTCCAAGGCCACGGCCAAGGCGCGGCGTTTTTCGGCGTTGGCTTGGGCGACGCGCAGATCCGCCGCCGCTTGATCGGCTTGCAGGTTGGCGCCGATGTTTTGGCCGACATCAATCTCGGCCACGTCGATGGACACGATCTCGAAAGCCGTCTGCGAATCCAGCGAATTGCGCAGCACCGCCTGCGAAATCATGTTCGGATTGGCCAATACGTCGGTATGATGCTCGGCGCTGCCGATGGCCTTGACGATGCCCTCGCCGACGCGGGCGATGATGGTTTCCTCGGTGGCGCCGCCGACGAGGCGGTCGAGCTTAGTCCGCACCGTCACACGGGCGCGCGCCTTGAGTTGAATGCCGTTCCTGCACACGCCGTCGAGGGTGCCGCGGCCTTTGGTCGGATCGGGGCAATCGATGACCTTGGGATCGACGCTGCGTTTGACGGCTTCGTAGATGTCGCGGCCAGCGAGATCGATGGCGGCGGCAACGCGCCAGGGCAGATCCATGGCGGCCTTGTGGGCGGCGATGACGGCTCCGGCCACGCGCTGCACATTGCCGCGCGATAGGTAATGCGCCTCCATTTCCTGCGTCGAAACCTTGACGCCCGCTTGCACTAGCGCGATCTTTTGGCGGACGATCATGCTGTAGTCCACCTTGCACAGCTTCATGCGGATCATGTCGAGAATGCCGATGCGCGCGCCGGTCAGCAGACATTGAATCCACAACTGCACAAAACTGAAAAAGACGAACAGCACCACCAAGCCGGCGAGGGCGGCGATGATGAGGACGATGACCATCCACTGATTGCCGCCGAGTACGCCGGGCTGCTGTTGGGGCTGATCTAAGGCGAACAAGATAGTTTCCATGGAAATCTCCGTTGCACGATCTCCGAGCGGGGGGCGTCAGCCCCCCGAGTGAATACTCGGGGGGCTGACGCCCCCCGCTCGGGATCAAGTGAATATAGCCGTTTCCAGATCGCCGAGATCCGGTTTGTCAATCGGCCGCACCACCACCCGGCCGGCGCGCACGTCAATGCAGCGGACCAGCTGACCGGCATCGACCATCATTCCCTCGGTGACGGTATCGATGCGCCGGCCATCGAAATCGACCATGCCGGCCGGACGCAGCGCGGACAATGTTCGGCCGATGCGGCCTTTCAATTGCTCCAACTCCAGATTGGCCGACAATGCCGCGACTGTCGCATCTTCAGGCTGTCCGGTCAAGAAAAATTGCCGACCCATCGAAGTTCGCGGCCAGAAATACAGGAGCAAACGAACCGTCAACGGCAGAGCGATGAAGACGGCGATAGCCGTGATGATGCCGACGGAAAGACCACCGCTGAGGAACGTCAGGATCACGCCGATGAGGATGGCTCCCAGCGACAGGACGGCGAGGATGCCGCTCATCAGAAACAAATCGGCGGCCAAGAGCAAAAAGCCCGCTCCGATCAGAAGAAAGCCCAGGATCAGCGCGTTGGAATCCATGTGCTTTTATCATACTTCCTTGACGACGATGCGATTGCCCTCGATCTCGACGACCTGGACGCGCGAACCGGGCAGGACGTAACTGCCCTCGGCGACGACATCGACGAAATCATCGCCGAAGCGCACTTTGCCGGCCGGCCGCAACGGCGTCGCCGCCACGCCGATCGCGCCCAACAACGCCGACATCTCCGCATGGATCGAATCGCTCAACTCCTCATCCAGTTCGTCCGCCTCGTCGCGCGGCTTGAGCATCAGACGATTGGCGTAGGGAATGTGCGGCAGATAGCGCGCGAGCAAGAAGGCCGACGCGATGGCGCCAAGAAGACTGATGGTGAACGGACTCAGAGCCTGTCCGTAGCCGAGCCACTCCTCGTTGCTGCGCGGCCAATGGCCGTAAGCGACGAGACCGATGCTGCCCACCACCAAGATGATGCCGCTGATGCCGGTGATGCCGAAACCGGGGATGACGAAAATCTCCAGAGCGAGCAGAATCAGACCGAGCAGGAACAACAGGAACGCCAGCCAGACAATCTGGCCGCTGACCTGCGAATGCGACCAGAAAAACAGCAGAAAACAAATCGCCGACACGATGCCGGGCAGACCGGCGCCGGGCATTTTCAGTTCCAGAATCAGACAAGTGATGCCGAGCATGACCAGCACCACGCTGGTCCACGGATCGCGGAGAAAATCGACCAGCCAGTCCAACCAGTCGGAATCGATGGTGCGCACGTCGCCGGGGCTGACGCCCTCCAGTTCGCAGACCTCATCGAAATTGTTGACCGCGTCGCGCGCCACGCCGAGATTACGCGCCTGTTCCGCCGTCAAAGTAAGATATTGGTTATCTTCTTTGTCGTTGGCCGGCTTGACGACGCCGACGCTGCGCCAGCGGTGTTCGCCCTGCTGGTCCGCCTTCAGTTCGGCTTCCGTGATGTATTTGCGCGCGCTCTCCTCCTTGATGCTTTCGACGGCCACGATGCGCAGTTGGCGGTCGAGCATGCCCTCGGCCAAGAGGCGGGGATAATGCTTCTTTTCGGCGATGTCGCCGAGGTTGCGGCGAATCGTCGCCTCCAGTCCCGGATGCTCCAGGACGTAGTGATCGAAGCCGCCGAGGACGGCGCCTTCCTGGACGAGTTGGCCGTTCTGCTTGATCTCGCGCTGCATAACGATCTTGTCGCAGGCGAAGGCCAAAAACGCGGCGGTGTCGCGGGCGCGGCCAGTGACGTAGGCGATGGTCTCGACCGGCTCGCGGCGGTTGGCGTTGAGGTCGCTGAGGAAGAGAGCGAGTTCGTGCGCCGCTTCGCTTTGGCCGCCACCGCAAGCCAATTCCAAAATAAGTACGTTTGCCTTCTGGCTCAGCGCTTGGCGGGCTCGGCGTTTGACACGCTCTTTCATTTCGCCGTCGAGCGCTCCCCGCAGGATGATGCGCCAGGCGACCAGGCGATCCGGCATCGGATACAAACTGGACGCCGGCAGTTGATAGCGCTCGCGCACCTCGTCGAGGTTGTTGCAGGGGATCGGCTGACAGAGGCCGAAATCGCGCGCGAGCGCGAACGAGTACAGGGCCGTCTCGCCGGGACCGAGACCGGACACCGGCTCGCCTTTGAGATTAGGTTTCTCCTTGGCATCGTGATACCGTCCATCGCGGGCTTTGATGACCTGAATGTCGGCGTCGTACATCTTGCGGACGAGGACGGATGGATAGCGTTTGTTAGCGATCTTCTCGTAGGCGGCGTGGTCGAGTTCCTCCAGCGGTTTGCCGGCCTCGCTGACCTTGCCGAACTGGGCCGGCGGCTCCTTGGACAGAATAATTTCGGAGCAGGCCAGCACCGGCAGGACGGCGTGGCGCGTGACCTTGCCGTGAACGTAGGCGATGACCTGGACGCCCTGTTTCTTTTGCAGATCGCGCAGCGAGCGTGCCAGCGTCAGACAGGCACCGAAGTCGTCGCTGGCGTTGGCGCGGTTGTCCGGGTTGAAGTCACAGATGAGGTAGAAATTGCCGGCCGCCTTGGGGTCGCGGTTGCGCTCGTCCTCGTAGCGGCGCCAGGGACCGTACAGGACGCTGCTCAGCCGGTTGGCCGCCTCAGTGGTGATGGTCGTGGGAATAGGCGCGACCAGGCCGGCGTTACGGCGTTCCTGAGCCGGCAACGAAGGGGGTGGCAGCAAACCAATGCAGAATGCAGAATGCAGGATGCAGAATGCGAACCATTCGAGACTTTTATTCTGCATTCTGCATTCCGCATTCTGCATTGGCGGTGTGGCGATCATGTCGGCACCTCACCACGGGAAACCTGCTTGGGGTAACACGCGCGGATTAGGGAGAGGCGTAAGAGGTTGGCGATCACTTCCCGAATCCGCCTTATGATTATAGATGTCGTTGCGAAGGAGTGTCAAAGGATTGCCCTTTTCGGTAGTGGGTCAGTTTGGTGGTGCAGACATTCCTGTCTGCCCGGCAGACAAGAATGTCTGCACCACCAAACTGACCCACTACCCCCTTTTCGGTTGTGGGATCTCTCCATTAAGTGATTCGTTGGCGGCGCGTGGACTTTTCGTGAAAACATCGTTTGCCGCTCCTTGCCGGCGCCGCGGACTGGCAAGACTGTGTTCCAGATCCCATACTTGTTCCACGGAATCCATTATCTCCTTGCGCCGTGAGTCATCAACATGCACGTCGCCTTCGTTTTGCTGCTGTCCGGCACGCTGCCGGCCTCGCCGCTACCGACCAACCTCGATTTCGGTAGGGGTCAGTTGACGCCTTGGATCGGCGAGGGTTTCTACGTCACGACCGGAACTTCGTGCGGGCCGAGTCTACGCTGCGGCGTATGCAGCAGCGATAGGGGAGCGCGGGGGCGCACGGCTCTTCTGCATCGCACGTTCGTCGTGCCGCCGGACGCGGGGGCGATCGTCTTCACGGCCGCGGCGGTGCGGCCGCGCGGACTGCCGGAGGGTCCGCCGCTACAAATCACTTTGGAAGCGGCGGAGAGCCGCCTTATCCCGCGCCAAGTCCGCACCGTTAACGGCTGGCGATCCGCGCCCCATTTGCTGCCCATGCTCAACGGTCGGCCCCAGGAATATCTCTGGCCGGTCGAGGATCTTATCGGCCAGCAGGTGCGCATTGTCCTGCACGACGGCGACAATCGGCCCGGCTGTTACTTGTTTTGCAGCGGTTTCCGCATTCGTTCGGCCAACGAACGCAATGGCCGTACCTTCGCCGCTACCATGCTCGAACTGGAGCGCAGCCATCGTCTGACGCCGATGGCGCGGCTGGAAAGCAAGCATTTCCTGGCCATCGGCAACACGGCCGACGAATTTATCGAGGAACGGTTGTACAACTGCGAGACGATCTACACCATGTTCGCGCCGCACTTCCGCGGCAAGGGCTTCCGCCTGCGCGAACCGGCCACGAAACTGATGGTCGCTATCTTCGATTCGCAGAGCGGCTTCGAGGCCTATCTCGGACATACCATGCGCGCCACTACCACCGGCGTTTATCACACGCCGAGCAATCGTCTAGTGGTCTACGATTACGCGCGGAATCGTTCGTTCGTCGCCGAGCGGCAGAAGGCCGCCGAGTTGGCGGGACAGCTGCGCTCGTCGATGGCTCGCCAGCGTTTCACGGGCAGTTTCAGCCGCATCGCCCAGACGCGCCGCGCCGACGCCAACCTCGGCACCATCATGCACGAGGTCGCCCATCAGCTGTCGTTCAACGACGGTCTGCTCAACCGTCAGGGCGATGTACCGCTCTGGCTGGCGGAAGGGCTGGCCTGCTACTGCGAGGCGACGGTGAACGGTTCGTGGCAGGGTATCGGCGAACCGAATCCGTCACGCTCGAAAACGCTGGCCGGCCCGGCGCGCCGCGAAAAGTCTTTTATCCCTCTGCATAGTCTCTTGAGCGGCGACGACTGGATGAGCAAGGCGCCGAACGTCGAGCAAGTGCTGCTCGGGTACGCGCAGAGTTGGGCGCTGTTTCGCATGCTCATGGAGCAACGGCCGCGCACCCTGCGCAATTATATCGCCCTGCTTTATGACCGCCGCACGCCGGAACACCGCCTGGCGGACTGGACGCAAATCTTCGGCACCGACTTGGCGACCTTCGAGCGCCGCTATCAGGACTACGTGCGCGGACTGGTCCGGCAGGAAGTCCGCTCCCCGCGCGTAGGAGGGGGGCCGGACGACCTATCTTGTCAATTCTTCCCCGGCGCATTACCATGTCAGAATGGGAGAGCCGGTATTACAAAGTATTTCCTTTCGGGGAGCCGGGCGATGAGGATACGACGTGGGGCGAGAGCGTTTCTGGTCGTGGCGGCGCTGACGTTGACGAGTGGTTTAGCGGGCTGTACTCGTTCGACGCCGGTATGGCGAAATCGCGGTGGACCGCCGCGCGTTGTCGTTACCATCCCCGCATTGGATAGCTTCGTCCGAAGTGTCGGCGGCGAACACGTCGGCGTCGTTTGTCTCTGCACCACGCAGGGACCGCACCACTATCAGTACAGCGCCGCCGACGCTATTTTGTTGCGCGAAGCCGATCTCTTCTTCGCCATTGGTCTGACTCTCGACGACAAGTTCGCCGATCAGATCCAGATTGAAAGCCACAATGCCCATCTTCAATATGTCAAACTCGGCGAGCGTCTGCCCAAGAAACTGTTGCGGCCAAACGCGGAACACCACGAAGAGGGCAAGGAAGAACACGAACACGAGCATGAACACGAACACGGCGAGTACGATCCGCACGTCTGGCTCGGCATTCCGCAGGCCGTTGCCCTGGTTGAGATCATCCGCGACGAACTGAAGAAAGTCGATCCCAAGAACGAAGCCGACTACGACAAAAACGCGACCGCCTACATCGCCAAGCTCAACAAGCTGCACGCCTACGGCCAAGAGCAACTCAAGGACAAGAAGAACCGCAAGATCATCGCCTTTCACGAATCGCTCGGCTATTTCGCCAAGAGCTTTGACATCCACATTCTCGATGCCATCGAAGCGACGCCGGGAAGCGAGCCGCGACCGGAACACATCGCCAAGCTGGCCAAGGAGTGCCAGAAAGACGATGTCCGCGTCATCGCCATCGAGCCGCAATATCCGGAGTCGTCGGCGGACGTGTTGCGAAAACAGGTGAAGGACATCGCGTTCGCCGTCGTCGATCCCCTGGAGATAGCGGACAAAAAAGACCTCAAAGAAGATGGCAAGGAGTTAAAAAGTCCGGAGTGGTATGATAAACAGATGCGGCGGAACCTTGAGAACCTGGCCAAGAGCCTGCCATGAAGCCCGATCTGGTGACGATCAAGGATTTGCACGTCGCGCTGGGCGGAAATGCCATTCTGCGCGGCGTCAACGCCGCCCTGGCGCACGGCAAAATCACGGCGCTGATCGGTCTCAACGGCGCCGGCAAAAGTACGTTGCTGCGCGCTCTGGTCAAAGAAGTGCCGTACAGCGGCCGCATCGAATTTCACTGCGGCCACGATCACAGCCAGCCCAATCCCGATCACGTCGGTTATGTTCCCCAGCGTCTGCGCATCGAGGCCAATCTGCCGCTGACGGTGTACGATCTTTTCGGCATGGCGCTGCAGCGCCGCCCGCTGTTTCTCGGCGCCACGCGCCAAGTTCGGGCGCGGATGACGCATCTGCTTGAGCGGGTCAACGCCCTGAATTTGCTGCACAAGCCCGTCGAGAAGCTATCGGGAGGCGAACTACAGCGCGTACTGTTGGCCTTGGCGATGGAGCCGCATCCGGAACTGCTGCTGCTCGACGAACCAGCCGCCGGCATCGACTTCAAGGAAGGCGAAAAGTTTTACGATCTCATCGCCAGTTTGAACCGCCAGACGGGAGCGACGATTTTGCTCGTCTCCCACGATACGCACGTCGTCGATCGCATGGCGGATCACGTCTTGTGCTTGAAGGATGGCCGCATCGCATGCGAAGGACCGCCGCGCGACATCATCAACGAACACATGCTCGAACAAATTTTCGGCAGCCACAAGGGTTTTTACGACCACCACCATCCGCATTCGCATCCGGGGAAGTGACAACTTGTTTTCGCGGTTGGAAAGCGAGATAATTCCCTTGATAAGGCTGCTTGGAGGACAATCGCAATGACTTGTGAAGAAGCGCGTCAATATCTGTGGCGAGAACCATTCCAGCCGGTGCGCATCCGCCTGAAAGATGGGCGAACCTTTGACATTCCCCATCCCCGCTGGACGCTGGCCGCTGAAACCAGGTTGATCATCGGCACTCCCCCGGCCGACGATCCTACTTCCCGGCTCCCCGATCGATCGGTATGGGTTCGGTGGTCGGAGGTGGACGCCATCGAACCGTTATCCGAACCTGCCGCCCCAGCAGTCTGAGAGAGGACTTGCCCATGCGACAGGATGACCTGCTTGAGTATCTAGATTGCCAGCCGTTTCAGCCGTTTCGCATCTATCTGTCCACGGGAGCGTTTTTTGATATCCGTCAGCCGCAATTGGCATACGCCACACGCTCGACTCTCACCCTCAGCCTGCCCATTGAAGGAAACCAGCAACGCTACCTGATTATTGCCTTGGTACACATCGTCTGGATTGAAGTTCTGGTTCCCGCACCGTGACGCCGAAGGTTTCCCTCCACGCCGCCCAACTACGCTTGTCCCTGTCCTATTTGGCCGCACCTTCTTTGTCTGTAAACACTCTTGACATCCTAGACGGATTGTCTAAGATAATTCTAGTCATTCTGTCTAACCACGAGGTTCACCGTGGCACGCACTCCTCAAGACGTGACGGACATGGAACTGGCCGTCTTGCAAGTTCTCTGGGAACGGGGCCCGTCGTCGCGGCGGCAGCTCACCGACGTACTCTATCCCGATAGCGGGCCGGCTCACTTCACCACCGTGCAAAAACTACTCGAACGCCTGGAAAAAAAGGGCCACGTCAAGCGCAGTGACGGCGATGGTCCCATTACCTTCACGGCGACCATCGACCGCGAGCAGCTTATCAGTCGTCGTTTGCTCGACGTGGCCGACAAGCTGTGCGGCGGCTCGCTGACGCCGCTGCTGATGAACCTCGTCCGCGCCAAGCCGCTGACGCCGTGCGAACGGCAAGAACTGCAAAATCTTCTCGACGAACTCAACAAGCAACGTCGTCCTCGTAACAAGCCGCGCTGAGAGGTGTCGCCGTGGAAACTCTTCTCCGCCTCGCTGGGAGTAACGCCGTCGCGGCGATTGTGCTGGCCGCGATCGTGGTGGTCGTGACGCGCTTCTGCCGTCGCCCGGTGGTGCGCCATGCCCTGTGGCTGTTGGTGCTGCTCAAACTGATTACGCCGCCGTTGGTGCCGCTGGCCGTGAACTGGCCGCGAACCGAGGAAATCGAAGCGCCACTTGCGGAACCGCCTCTGTCCGCCGTCGATCTTCCTCCCGTGTCCGAACCGATGGAGCCGATTGCTCCCCTTCCGGAATCTCCGGAGCCGGCCGCCGTGCCGGAAACCGATTCGCCCTCCGTCTCCTATACATTCGCTGATATTTGGCTGCCGCTGCTGATGGTCGTTTGGCTGGGCGGCTCATTGATTTGGTGGATAGTCGCCGCCGTGCGTCTGCGCAAGTTCCAACGTCTGCTGAATCAAGCCCGCTCAGCGCCGGTGGAGGTGCGCGAACAAACGCAGCGATTGGCGGCGCTGCTGGGACTGCGGCGTTGTCCGCCGGTTGTTTTCGTATCCGCTCCGCTGTCGCCGATGTTGTGGGCGTTGGGTTTTTCGCCGCGTCTGCTGGTTCCTGCGGAGTTGTGGCAGCGCCTCCAGACGGAGCAACAGGAGACTCTTTTGGCTCACGAGTTGGCCCATCTGCGGCGCGGCGATCATTGGGTTCGCCGCCTGGAGTTCGTCGTTCTCGGTCTGTATTGGTGGCATCCCGTCGTTTGGTGGGCGCGGCGGCGGCTGCAAGAAGCGGAGGAAGAATGCTGCGATGCTCTCGTGGTATCCATCCTGCCGGATGCCGCTTCTGCCTACGCTTCCGCTTTGGTCGAAACCGTGGCGTTTCTTTCGCAAGCACGCGCCGCCTCCAACATCGGCGCCAGCGGCGCCGGGCAGGTTCCCCTGTTGAAAAGGAGATTGACCATGATTCTGAAGACGAATTCTTCAAGCAAACCGTCGCGCGTCGCTTTCTGGGCCGTGCTGGGTTTGGGTGCCTTGCTCTTGCCGTTGGCACCGAAAGCTGCGCGGACCGAAACACCCCAGGAATCCCAACGCCCGGAATCGCAAGACCGTGCAGCGGACCCGGTAAATGCGGCACTTCAGGTGCAAGAAGCTCGCAGGATGGCAAACTGTGCCTCCTGCCACGAATCGCAGACGGTGCATGGTCACGATTTACAGCACTGGCCGCACTTGGGCCGAGAAGCCCATGACGAAATTGTCCGCTTGATGGATGAGGTTCGCCGTCTGCAAACCCAACTAGGGGAGAGCGCCAAACGTCCGCCGCCCGTCGCCGAAGGCAACCGCGAGGAACATATCGAGAAACTCAAAGACGAGATCGAGTTGCTCAAACTGCAAGTGCGGCTGAAAGAAGCGCATCTGCGCAGCACGAAGATACAACATGCGGAGGTTGACAGACGTTACAAAAGTTACGAGCAAACGAATAGAACCACCCCCGGTTCTTTTGGGCGAGATGCTTTGGATCAGATCCTAACAAAAGCGAAGACGCTTGAGACCGAGATCGAGGTAAAAGAAGTTGAGTTGGAAGAAGCACAGCTGCTCCTCAAACAAGCCGAGCGCCGCCTCGCTCGTCTCCAGCGACCGGCAGAGCGTTCGATGCCACAAGCTCCTCAGTCCTTCTCCCACGATTTCGGCAAGGTCAAACAAGGGACCGTTATTAAGTACCGCTTTCCCTTAAGTAATCCGAATCGCCACCCTCTCCGCATCGCCAGAATCAGCAGTAGCGCGGGTTACCTTAAAGCCGAAACCGCGAAGAGGGAGATTGAGCCGGGCGGTAAGACCATGATCGATGTCGAGCTTGATACCAAACGCTTCCAAGGCGCTAAGACCTGCGTACTCTCCATCCAGTTCGAGGGCGGTCAGGAACGGCGTGGGGTGTTCCAAGTCATTAGCGAAGCTGACTCTTCCGATGCCAGTAGGGAGGATAAGCAAACGCGGCTGAAAGAACTGGAACGCAAGATCGAAAGTTTACAAAAGGAGATCCGCGATCTGCGCCGTGAGATGAAGCCGAAGAAGCACGATGGTCCAGGACGATCCTCGAATGATCCCTCCATCGATGCTTTCAAGGACATCCGCATCGATGTCAACGAGGCGAATACCGGCAGCTTGATTTTCGGCGTCGGCGTCAACTCCAACAGCGGCTTGGTCGGCACATTGTCCGAC
The DNA here is from genome assembly GCA_963835245.1 of uncultured Planctomycetota bacterium. Taxonomy (GTDB): domain Bacteria; phylum Planctomycetota; class Planctomycetia; order Gemmatales; family Gemmataceae; genus JAJPHU01. The sequence continues at coordinate 1,734,293 of CAWIEZ010000001.1, read as the reverse complement.
GACCTGATATGGAAAAAGCTCGGATTACGGCTGCGGACGGTTGGCGGTGACGTGGTCAAACGCAGCATGCCACAATTTCGCGGCGGCTTGATAATCACGGAGATTCGACCCGACAGTCCCGCTCAGCGCCTCCGATTTGCACAAGGACGATATCCTCGTGGGGCTGAGCAAGTTTGAGGTGCTGAGTCACGCGGACGTCCGTTACGTCATTAACAACCCAGAGTTGACAAGCTCACAACCGCTCAAGTTTTACATCCTGCGCGGCAATCATCTGCGAGATGGAAAGCTCCAGCTTGGCGAATAAGACGCGATCGCAATTCCGCCAGACCGCCGCGCCAGCAAGGGACGCCCTTGCTGGCACGACGGGATGGCAACTTCGTGATGAAGCAACTTTTTACTGAAGTTGCTCCATCCTCTGCCTTGGTTTCCGATTGGCCTCGGCTTGCTGTTCCATCGGCAGAAAACGAACGGCGACTCGACTTTGCAGAGCTGCGGCGATGCGTCGCAGCATGACCAGGGAATAACGGTTGTAGGCGGCGTCTTCCAGGCGACAGATCACCGAGGCGGTCGTGCCCACCCGCGCCGCTAGTTCGCGCTGAGTCAGACCGGCGGCGGTGCGCAAATCGTGGATTTGCTGAGCAATCTCGGCTTGCTGGCGTTCTTCCTCTAGCAGTTCCCGCATCGCGGGCTTGCCCTCGAAGTAGCGCTTGTGGAGAATTTCCACGGCATCCTGGGTTGTTGTTTTCCGGGATTTGGCCATCGTCAACTCTCCTGATGAGTATGCTGCTCCGAGTTTGCTCGAAATCGTTCCTTGCGATCGATCGCCCTATCGATTTCCTTGGGATCGACTGCTGCGCCGCGCTTGATGAAGCCATGCGAGATGATCGCCGTGCCCTGTCCATGAAAGAAGTAAAGCATGCGATACTGGACGCGCCCCACGCTGCGCTCGCAGTTCGTAGATCTCGTCCCGCAACAAGTCCGCGTGGGGACGGCGAGATCTTGTCCTGCTGCTTTCAAAAGTTCGATCAGGACGCGGCACTTGGCGACGACCTTGGGAGGCTTGAGGCCATCCAACCATTCCAGCAACGGCACGGTTCCATCGCTCTCGCGAAAAAGATGAACGCGGATTGCCGGCACCTCCACCTCCCTCTCTACGTTCGCAAATTTGCGAACAAAAATCAAGGCGTTTTCGTCTCGGCGCCCACGCCGAAGTGCGCCCGCAAAATCTCCAGCGCCTCATCGTGCAATTTTCCGTTGCTGACCATCACATCGGGACGGTGAATGGATGTGCCGCCGCTCCAATCGCTGAAGCGTCCGCCGGCTTCCTCGACGATCGGCTTGAGAGCGGCCACGTCCCAGGCATGAACGCCATGCTCGACCATCAATTCGCCCGCGCCCTCCGCTACCAACACAAAACCGTAAAAATCGCCGAAACCGCGCGTGCGGTCAGTGCGGCGAACCAATTCGTGAAACGTCTCCTGATGGCCGGCCTTGATGAACCACGACAAGCTCGAATAGAAGAGCAGCGCTTGCGACAAGTCGTTGACATCGGAGACGTGGATGCGGCGCTCGTCTCGATAGGCGCCATCGCCGCGCAGCGCGCGATAGGTGTGTCTCAATGCCGGCGCCTCGGCGATGCCGGCGATCTGCTCGCCCTTGTATTCCAGACCGACCAGGGTGCCCCACAGCGGAATGCCGCGGATGAAACTGCGCGTGCCGTCGATGGGATCGATGATCCAGCGAAAACCGGACGTGCCCGGCGTGTCGCCGAACTCCTCGCCGAGAAAGCCGTCATGGGGAAATGCGGCTGTGCAGCGTTCGCCGCAGAAGCTGCTCGGCCTCGCGGTCGGCGATGGTGACGGGGCTGCAATCCGATTTCCATTCGATGGTCAACGAACTATCGAAGTAGCGCAGAGCTAGTTGTCCGGCTTGGTGAGCGGCTTCGACGGCCGATTCGTAACGGTTTCGCCATTCGGCATTCACGGATGTTCTCCTCTCATGATCGGCCCGCACCCGGCAGCTAACGCAGCCGGTTCGCCGAGACAGGCGAACCGGCTGCGTTAGCTGCCGGGTGCAGGCCACACGTCGTTCGCTCAGACCCAGCGGTTCCCCTGGCGATCCGCTGCAAGCTCTTGTAAAATAAACGATCTATCGCTTTGTGCAAACTCGATGATGGCGAACCGATGCTGTTTCGCGCCGATGCGCTGTCCCGGACAATTGAATGGCAGAACCAGGCCGCCCTCGGCAGACGAACGGGATTTCCTCCGCAGCAGAGGACGATCATGCTCAGCGAAGCAAGCCGGTTTAGCGATGCGTCCTCTCCTGTGGAAGAGCGGCCGTGCGTTCTGCTCGTCGATGACGATGCCGACGTGGCCCACACGATTTCCAGCATCCTCCGTCAGGAAAAGTATGAGGTCGCGCTGGCTCGCAGCGCCGACGAGACTCTCCGCGCCGTGACCGAGCGCACCTACGACGTGGCGTTGATCGAATTGGCTCTGGACGAAGCCGATGGCCTGAGTCTGCTGGCCGAGATCCGCCGGCGAGCGCCGACGACGTACTGCATCGCGCTGACCGGCTATGCGTCGCTGGAGTCGGCGGTGGCGGCGCTGCGGCGCGGCGCCTACGACTATATCGTCAAACCCTGCATCATCGAGGATCTCAAGCAAACCATCGGTCAAGCCATCGCTCAGCGGCGCCTGAGCCTGCTCGCCTCGGAGCGCGAACAGCAGCTCAAGGAGTTGAACGAGCAACTAGAGGAACGAGTGCTGGCGCGCACCGCCGAGTTGATGCGGGCCAATCAGCGGCTCGCCGAGGCCAATGCCGCCAAGGATCGCTTCTTGGCCACGCTGTCGCACGAACTGCGAACGCCTCTGACGCCGCTGCGCGCCGGCATCGATCTACTCCGCGAACGTCTACCGGCCGAACAATGGCAGTCCGTCCTCGACGCCATGCAGCGCAACCTCGCCCAAGAAACTCGCTTGATCGAGGATCTGCTCGACGTGGCGCGCATCACCGCCGGCAAGCTGTCTCTGGAGAAACGCGCCGTCCATTTGGCCGAATGTCTGCGCAATGCAGTGGAAATGATCGAGCCGCGCGCGGCCGCCAAAGGACAGACGTTGAGCCTCGAACTGCGCGATGACTTTCCTCCCTTGCTCGCCGATCCGGTCCGCTTGCAGCAGTTGGTGGCCAACCTGCTGGACAACGCCGTCAAATTCTCTCCCCTACAAGGGCAAATTCGCTTGACGGCGTGGCTGTCGGAGGGTCAGGTTTTTTTGCAGGTGGTCGATAGCGGGCCGGGTATCGATCCGGGACATTTGGAGCGTGTTTTCGAGCCGTTCTGGCAGTCGGATCTGTCGTCGCGCCGACAGTACGGGGGAACCGGCTTGGGCATGGCCATCGCGCGGCGAAATCGCCGTGCTGCACGACGGCGAACTGCGGGTCGCCAACGCCGATGCCGGCGGCGCCTGCTTCACTTTTCACTTTCCGCTCGTGCCGGCCGAGGTGAAATCGGCGGCACAAGAATCCGCTCGTCCACCCGCTCCGCTGCGCATTCTTGCTCGTCGATGATTCGCTCGACACCATTCAAGTGCTGAGCTGGTTGCTCGCCGCCAAGGGCATGCAGGTGCGCGAAGTCATCAGCGTCGCTAAGGCATTGGAAGCCGTTCGCGTTGAAGTGCCCGATGTCATCATCACCGACATCGGCATGCCGGGACAGGATGGCTACGATCTGTTGCGTTTGCTTCGCACCGATTCCCGGCTGCGCGATGTGCCCGTGATCGCCGCCACCGGCTACGTCGGCAGCCGCGAACAAGTGCAAATGGCCGAGGCCGGCTTCTCCGCCGCCCTCTCCAAGCCGTTCGATTTGGCCGAACTTCTCGCCACCCTCGAGCGCGTTTGCCCAGCGGCGAAGTGACATCAAAGGCCGCTCGCCGTCGCTTGCCAACAAGGGTCCAACAGCGGAAGCACGAAGGCGCGGAGGAATCCCGGTTGATAGCCGCCGTAGTGGCCGCCCTTGTGGCCGGTACACGTTAGACTGGGATTCCAGGGATATTCTCGTAACTTGGCGTAGAGCGCCTCATCCTCGGCACAAGTGACAATCGGTTGGAAGCCTTTTTTGCCGGCCGCCGATGCCTTCCAGCACCGATCCGTGGTGCCGGCCAGCGAGGTTCCCAGGCCGAGACAGACCCAATCTCGGCTGCTGGTGAACACATCGATTCCGCGGCAGGTGCTGCGCAGTGCCGGCCGCAGATCGTGCTTAGTCGAGACGGCCGGCGCCAGCAGCACAATGCGCTCCAGGGTGTTCGGCGGCAAGCAGCTCCGCCGCGATCAAGATGATGGCGCAGCCCGCGCTGTGACCCACCAAGTATATGGGTGTCTCGCGCCGGCAGTTCAACACCAACTCGGCCAGCCTGCGGCCTTCCCGCCGTATGTGCGACGCATGCACCTGATCGGAGAGTACGCGGCAGTAACCGTGCGTCCAGTGAAAGGGGCACACTTCCAGAGGAATTTTGTCTTCGGAGACGGTCTGACGAAGGTTTCGCGAGGCCGCCTCGAACCCCCCGGCCCCATCGACGACGAACACGACGCCCGGACAAAGGCACGGCGGCGCGAGCGGCGCCGGCGGCGCGTCCGCACTCCGCACGGCGTAGCCGGGCAGCCAGAAGAGGGCGGCCAACAGTCCGCTCAGGCAAGTTCCTCGCGTCATGGTGGATCCCTTCCCGGCAGGACAGACCATGATCCGATGTCGGCCCATTCGGTTGGGAGTGTAGGGTGGGTCGAAGCGCAGCGAGACCCACCGAAGGCAGGGTGGGTCGTGGTGGGTCTCGCTGCGCTTCGACCCACCCTACCGTAAACGGAACGGACGGGCCGCAGTGAGTGTCTCTCTGTCCGCTTTCGGTCAGATGAGGCGGCCGTTTTTAGCTCCGTCCCGCCGTTCGATTCCGGATAGGGACGCCCGAGGCCGGCACAAGCTGTTTTCTCCGCAAAAGCGCTATCCTCTTCTTCATGGCCGGGTCTCTAGCTGCTTGGCTATCTTTCCTAAACGGGTTAAATTTGGCATCTTCCGATTGGCAGGCTTGGCGGAGCATCTAAAATAAAGAAGAGAAGACTGTCTCCGCACTTGTTTTCCCTGGCCGTCGGTAGGACTCACGGGAGGATCATCATGAGACGCGCATTTCTCTGCCTGCCGCTTTGTCTTTTGTGCATTTCGGACTCGTCGAGTACGGAACCGTCCGCGACGGCAACCTTCCGCGATGTGGCCGACACCGGCAAAGCGTTGCCCAGCGAAGCCGACATGGAACGATTGGCCAAGAACGATCCCATCGCTTTCCTCAAAGAGTGCATCCGCCGCTACGACCGGGAAGTGAAAGGCTACACCGCCACGCTGCGCAAAAAGGAGCGCCTCGGCGGCCGGCTGCAACCCAGTGAAGTGATCGACACGGCTTTCCGCGAGAATCCCTTCAGCGTGTTGATGCGATGGCAGGAAGGAGCGCGGCGGGCGGCGGCGACGTTGTACGTCAAGGGCGAGAACCGCGATCAACTGCTGGTGCGGCCGGCCGGCGTTTTGTCCGTGGCGGGGATCGTGGTGCGCGATCCCAATGGCAGCGAAGCCAAAAACGCCAGCCGTTATCCGCTCACCGAGTTCGGCATCAAAATCGGCATGCAGCGCACGCTCGTTTCTTGGGAGAAAGCCAACAAGGACAACGCGCTGCACGTCGAATACCTCGGCGTCAAGCGCATCCAAGAAGCGGGCAGCCGGCCTTGCTGGGTACTCAAGCGCACGCGCTACGCCGAGCCGGAAGGCGACGGCATCCTGGAGTTGACGACCTACATCGACAAGGACAGCTGGCTGCAAGTGGGCACCCTCCTCAAGGGCGAGGAGGGCAAATTGATCGGCGAGTATTACTTCTACGACATCAAGATCAACCCGGACTTCCCAGCCAGCACCTTCAGCCGCGATGCCTTGAAGCGTTAACCATCACTTCCGAAACCTCGGTTAGCGACGCTTCGTAGAAGCGTCGAGGGGCTTCGACGCTGCTGCGAAGCGTCGCTAACCGAGGCTCGTTTCATTTGCTACCTCTTCGGTCTGGGTTCCGCCTTCTGTCCGCTTCCACCCTTGGGCGCCGGACGCGAATTACCCCCCGCACCGGCCTGGCCGGGATGCAACGGCGGAGGCAAGACGCCTCCGCTGACCATCTTAAGCACTTCCTGCCGCGCCTCTTCGCGCTTGTCGCGCGGCAAGGCCGCGTTGAAGTTTTTCAGCTTGGGCATGTCGAGACGAAACATAACGATGCCGAGCAGAGTAAGTCGCCAGCGTGCTAACTCCGCAATCGCCACCTTCTCGCTGGTCAGATCGCGGGCCATGCGGTCGTAGATCTCCGTGCTATAGATCTGCTCGTGCGTGGGATCATCGCCAATCAGTTCGACAATCCTCCTGGCATCGTCGGGACTATACATCAGTTCGGAGACGAGAAAGCCCTTTTTCGTCTTCGGGTCGAAGAGTTTCTGACGTTGCTCGCGTCCGCGATCGAGCCAGCGCCGCAAGGCGACGATGGCGTTGACCCGATCGCGCGAATTGGGCAAATCGGCACTTCCCAGAATGTTCATCAAGACCTTGATCTCGCCTAGAGCGGCGAGACAATAGGCGGCCAAACGGTGTTCAGAAGGACGGCCCTGCTCCGGCGTGTCCAGCACTTCCTGGAGCGCGACCACGGGAGGCTTATCCGCGCTCATCTTTTCCTTGATGACCTTCAAAGCCCGCTCCATGCCGCTGGCTTCGGTGGTGTTGACGCTCGGCACCTTGGCGAACAGTGTCTTGACGGCGTGATCCAACTGTTGCGTGGTCTCCTTCTCAGGGAAATAGACGGAAGGATTGCTGCTGTCCCAGTGAAAATAAGCCAATCCCGGCACCGATAAATTCGGATAGTTGTATCCGTCGGCCGAGAGGCCGGCATTGCCTTTGAGGAGGAACAAGTTCAAGAGCGACAGCGGCTCGCCGCCCAAGCGGAGCTTCAACAATTCGACGACCATTTCCGCGCCGGCTGGAGCGTGACATCCCAGACTTTATTGTTCTCGAAGCGCAAGCGCACCAGCCGCGCGGTTTGCTCTTTGTGATTGGAGAGAAACAGCCGGCCGCGCTCCAGGGTCAAATCGACATCCGCTCCCTTGGGCTTGTGCAGCACGATGGCACACTCTTGCAGGTAGTCCATCAGACCCGCCTCATTCTTTTCCAGCCGCGGCGTGAACTCGCGCAGGTGGCCGCGCAGCAGCAGATTGATGCCGCAATTGAGCCACACTTCACTGGCGTAGCCCGGCAGGCTGACAAGTTGATCGCTGCTGGACACGGCGTTTCCCGGCTTGACGCGACTCCAATCGTCCTTGTCGTTCTTGCGCTGTACCAGCAAACTCGGCGGCCCGACGTTATCGGTGCGATACTTGCCCATCTCGACTCGTTCCGAACTCGCTTCCGCTTGACGGTCTGTAGGCGACGCGACTGGCCTTTGTTCCGGCGGATTCTCCGACTTCACTGCCGTCGATTTCTCCGGCTGCACGGTGGAGGGGAGCTTGTCCGGCTTCTGGACATCGGGCGGCGTACCTCCGGTTTTCGCTTCGTCGGGCGATTTTTTCTCCGGAGGATTGTTGGGCGTTTGAATCTGCGTTTTCGGCACTTCAACGGCGGTATTTTTCTTCTCCTTGTCCGTGCCTTTCACCGGCACCTGGGGAGGCGGCTGATCGGCGTTGTTGGCGGGTGGCGGCGTGTTTGTCCCCTGAACGACCTGCGGCTGCGTTGTCGGTTGTTGCAATCCATTGATGGATTGCCACAGGGCGACGCCGACGACGGCGAACAAGAGGACGGCGGCCAACGGCAAGGCCCAGCGCAGCCAACTGCCGCGACGATAGAACGGCAGACCGAGCAGAAACATCTCGTCGGCGTCGGTGTCGGCGGAGGTCGGCGCGGCCGCATTGCCGCCCGTCGTCGCCGCTTTGCGGAACGGAATGGCTTCGCGTCCGCGCACCAAAGCGTACATGCGTTCCTTGGCCGTCGGCGGTACTCCCGCCGGCTCGCCCAGAACCAGCGTGAGAATTTGATGGCACGAAGCGACCTCGGCCAAATGCACATCGGATTCCAGGCAGATCTTTTCCACTTCGGCGACCTGCTCGGCGGACAATTCGGAATCGAGATAGTCGGCGACCGTGTTGGGATCGAACGAGTTGGGTCCGGTGGCCGGCGGCGTGGTGATGCGCCGTCGCCGGGTGGCTTGCTTGATGCGGGCGATCAGCTCCTGAGCGGTTTCGCTCTCGCCGACCTTCTGGCCGATGGTCTTGATCTCCAGCGGTTCCAGCGTGTCGTCGAGGTAGGCCAGCAGGGTTCGCAGGGTTAGGCGCACGAGAATCTCTCCTTCGCGGGCGGATGGCGATGTCTGTCCCTACTTTAATAGTGGCGGCGGCGGCCGATTTTCGTTCACGATTTCGCTCTTGCGTTTAGCGCCCAGCGTGAGTATGAGGCTTACCCCGTTTAGCCGCGACCCGAAGGGGAGCGCGTTGGCGTCCGCGCTCCCCTTCGGGTCGCGGCTAAACAATTTGGCAAAAAAAGTACGGGAGAACTTCATGTCGCGCCGATCGCATGCGCTGATAGCTCTATGTGTGCCGTTTGTGCTGCTTGTATCAACGGATCGCATTCGAGCGGAGTTGGAATGCTCGGCACCTGTAGTTGACAAGGGCGAAGTGAAGAGCGGACTATCCCTCTCCCATCGCTTCACGATCCAGAATCGCGGTTCGGAGTCCGTGGAAATCACCGACGTTCATCCGAGTTGCGGCTGCCTGGCGCCGAAGTTGGATAAGCGGCGTTTGCAGCCGGGCGAGTCCGGCGAGTTATTGCTCGAAGTGAACACGTTGACACAACCGGCCGGCGTCAACAGTTGGCGCGTCACCCTCCGCTACCGCGCCGGCACGGTCGAACAAGAACTGCCGTTGTACATCCGCGCAAGGGTCGTTAGCGAGATCACCGTTGAACCGCCGTCGCTGGCCATTTACACGGACACCGCCATGCGTCACGAGATCGCGGTCATCGATCGCCGCATTGAACCGTTGAGCGTCCGCGCGGTGCCGACTTCCTCGCCGCACGTCCGCACGCATCTCGGCGAACTGCGCCGCGATGCCGCCGGCGCGTGGCGGCGCACGATTGAGGTGGAAGTGCTGGCCGATTGTCCCGAAGGCCGACACGAGGAGACGCTGCGCATCTGCACGTCCGATCCTCTGTACAGTGAGTTGAAAGTGCCGTTCACCCTCGTTAAACATGCTCGCCGGCTGGTGAGCGCGGTGCCGGCTTCGGTGGTGCTGTCCGAGCCGGCCGATCAACCGCTGCCCGCGCGCGTGGTGTTGCTGAGGGCGGCGGACGAGCGTGAGGTGCGCATCGAGCGCGTCGAGTGCGATCATCAGGCGATTGATTGTCGCTGGGCGCAAGGTCCGGGACATCAGGCCACGCTCAAGATCCGCGTCGATCGCAAGCAAATTCCCGGCGACCGTCTGCGCGGCGTGGTTCAGGTTCACTTGAGCAAGCCGGCGACGGAAACCATCGCCATCCCTGTCAGTTGTCTGCTTCATTGACAAAGGATATTTGTCACGCCGCCATCGATTCCCGCGATTCTCCTGGACGCGGCTCCTGCAACCGCTATGCTGGCTCCTGTGAGTCGCTCCTGGAGGTCCGGTGAAAGGCGGCGAATGGCATGGGTGGTGCGGACCTACGGCGGATCAGTCGCGGACAATGGCTGGCCTTGGCGGCGGCGCTGCTGGGCTGGATGTTCGATGGTTTTGAACAAGGAGTACTCGGCGTAGTCGGCCATCCCGCCTTGACGGACGTTCTCCGATTTCAAGAAGGTGGCGGACCAACCGAAGGCGCGATCGGCTCCTGGAACGCTCGACTCGCGGCGAGCTTTCTGATTGGCGCCGCGCTGGGCGGATGGCTGTTCGGTTGGCTGGGCGACCGGCTTGGCCGCGTTCGCGCCATGGTGCTTAGCGTGCTGACTTACGCCTGTTTCACCGCCTTGGGCGGGCTGGCTCAGAGCGCCTGGCAACTGGCGGTGTTGCGTTTTGTGGCCTCGCTCGGCATGGGCGGCGAATGGTCGCTGGGCGTCGCTCTGGTTATGGAGAGTTGGCCGCAAGCGCTGCGACCGCTCTTGGCCGGCCTGATCGGCGCCGCTGCCAACGTCGGCTTTCTGCTGACGGTTCCCGCGGTTTGGCTGGTGGCGCGGGTGGTGCCCGTAGAGTCCGGCGGTTGGCGCTGGGTGTTCGGTGTCTGCGCCTTGCCCGCCTTGTTGACTTTCTTCCTGCGCGTCTTCGTGCCGGAGTCCGCCAAGTGGCAGCACGCCATGCAAACCGGACCTCGGCCGGGCATGGCGGACATTTTCACGCCAGTTCTGCGTGGCCGCAGCATCCTCGCGGCCACGCTGAGCGGCATCCCTCTGATCGCCACTTGGGGCGCCGTCGCCTCCATGATTCCCTTCTGGGCCAAGCAGGTGAGCGGCCAACAGCAATGGAGCTACTACGCGCAGGCCAGCTCGGCCATTGGTGCCATCTTCGGCGCGCTGAGCGGCGCCTTGCTGGCTCATGTCTTGGGCCGTCGCCGCACCTATTTCGCGCTGACGCTCGCTTCGCTATTAATCTGCGCTTATCTGTTCCGCTGGCATCGGCTCGTTCATCCGCAAGTCGATGCGTGGTTGCTGATCGCTATTGGCATGACGGGCTTTTTCACGGCATCCTTTTACGGTTGGCTGCCGCTGTATCTGCCGGAGTTGTTCCCGACGCGCGTTCGAGCCACGGGTCAGGGTTTCGGCTACAACTTTGGCCGCATTATCGCCGCCGCTGGCGCGCTGTACATGAGCTATCTGCTGGACGCCTTCGGCGGCGATTATGCAAAAGCGGGAGCCGTTATTAGTCTGATCTATCTCGCCGGTCTCGTTGTCATCTGGCTGGCGCCGGAGACGCGCGGCCAGCCGCTGCCGGAATGACAATGCCATCGCACTTCATTTCAGAGCCGCGAAACCGCCCATGACGAGGAAGGCGAGAAGGCCGCCCCAGTAGGCCAGCGTCGTCAAGCCGCCTAGGACGATGCCGGCGATGGCATGGCCGGTGCCTTTCGCCGTGGGATTCGCCTTGACGTAACGCACGCCGAGAATGCCCAGCACCAGAGCGGCCGGGCCGAGAAATAAACCCACACAGGGAATGAGACTGAAAACGCCGAGATAATAAGCGACTAGCGCCCGGACATTCTTGTAGGGGATGAGCGTCGAGACCGTTTCCGACGCCGGATCATGGCGGATGTTGCGCGGTCTTGCGCCGTTTGAGCGGTTTTTCGCCGTCGATCTCCTCGTGAGAGGGCAGGGCGGTGGCTATGCCTTCGGACGCGGGCGGCGGCGCTTCCGTCGTGATGGCGGCTTGTTCCGGCACGGCGACCGGCAAGAGCGCGTCGCATTTGGGGCATTTGATTTTCTTACCGGCCAGCTTGTCGGCCACCCGCAGCTTGCCGTTGCATTTCGGACAAGTCATCGAGATAGACATGGCACATCCCACATAATGAGAGCAAGGCCCGGAGGGAGTCCATCCGGGCACAAGATGGAAACGAGTCGAGATACGGCGAAAACCGATTGTATCCGACCGTGGGGAACCGAGGCAAGGAAGCACTTCCCATTCTGTCGCCCTCATGCCGGGGCATCGAAGAGAGCCGCACCCCATTGCAAGCCGGCGCCAACGGCGGTCCAGATCATCGGCCGTGAGGGTGATTGAACGCGGGCTGTCCAGGCGACTGGCAGAGAAGCCGAACCGATATTGCCGGTGTGGGCCGTCTCGCTCCCTATGCGCTCCAGCGGCAGCCCCAGCCGTCGCGCCAGCAGGGCCGGCATACGGCCGTTGCCGCCGTGGGCGATGACGACGGCGAGTTGAGCCACGGTCAGGCCATGACGGGCGCTCAATTGCCGCACGGCTTCGGCCATCGTCCGCACGGCGCGCTGAGCGAGAGCTACGCCGTCCATGTGCAGTAGCAAGCCGCGTCCCAATTCATGCTCGACGCGGAGCAAAGAGCCGGCCGTGCCATCGGTGCCGAGAAGAATGTCTCGAAGCGGCAGAGCGTTTGCGGTCGTCGGTTGCGCGGTCAGCAGGCAGGCCGCCGCGGCGTCGCCGAACAGGGCGGCGGCTTCACCGGCGCGATCGGCGGACAACGGCAGCCAACGCGACGGCGCTTCCACGGCGATTACGAGAGCCGCGGCCGTATCGACCAGCAAACGCTGAGCGGTCCATAGCGCCGACAAAAAGCCGGTGCAGGCGCCGCCCATTTCCAGTGCCGCGGCATCGGACGACAAACCGACGCGCGCATGCAGCGCTGCCGCCAATCCCGCCGGCAGCGGAGGCGCTTCCGAAATCACCAGCATAGCGCCGACGGCGGCGGACGTTAAGCCAGCTTGATGAAGACAGTCGCGCCGCCCGTGCGGCGGCGTCCAAAGGATCTTCGTCGCCCCAGAGACATCGCGTCTGAATGCCGGCATGCTCCTCCAGCCAGCCGGATGGACGCCGCAGAAGTTCATTCATCGCCGAGGCCGGTTGCCGCTGGATCGGCAATGCCGCCGCCGTCGCCGCCAGCCAATGAGTGGAGAGTGGAGAGTGGAGAGTGGAGGGTGGTTCCACTCTCCACTCTCCACTCTTCACTCTCCACCCGTCTAGGGCGGCCGCCAATTCGCCGATGGTGCCGTAGTGACGGCCGGTCGCTTGCTCAATAATTTCGACCGGCACGCCGCAGTCTTCGGCCAGGAGTGCCAAAAACTCCACGAATCCCATCGAATCGATGGCATCCGCGAAGCGCGTATCCGCATCGAGGGCAAGCGTCTCCTGTCCCAGCAGATCGCGCACTTGGCGAAGCCGAGAGAGCAGGCGAGCAACAACAGGAGACGGCGACATATCAACACTGCGGATCGTTAAAGGAGAAAAATCCATCGGCCATGAGCCAGCAGACGCTTTCGGCGCGGCTGGGCGTGGACTGAAAGCTCCGCGATAGACCCAGACGAACGACAATCTCCGCGCCCATCTGGGCGATGGCGAACGCCAGCGCCTGGATGCGCCCTTCCACTCCGGAAGACGCCAACTCGGCGCGCTGTAACAGGAAGTGGTCCTTGACCGCTAGGGAGCAGTCTTCCATATCCGGCACGGCCAAACTCACACGATAATCCGGCTCCGGCGTTCCCTCTCGCCACGAGGCAGCGAAACGGATGGCACCGGCTGGCACGAAGACACTGACCAAGCTGCGTTGTCCCGTTCGCGGCGTCAGGTAAGCGGCGGAGCGCGTCGTCGTCAGCGGCGCGCCGAACCACGGCGCGTCCGCCGCCGTCCGCGTCGCTTGCAGGATGGCGCGGCGCAGGCGCCATCGGCCAAGCAGCGCCGCGAGCGCATCTCGCATACCCATAAGTCTTCCAAGTGCGGCGGACTCGGCTCGGCCGGTTTCGCATCAATCAACTCGAAGACCTCCCAGCGCGAATGGCCGTCCATCACGTAGGGAGACCAGCCGATATTGCGTACCGGCGCGGCCCGCTGACGGGCCGGCAGTGGACGCACGACACGGAGCTGGCCATTGTGCTGGACGACGCCAGCCAGACAGTACGTTTTGCCCATGCGCGTCCAGTCGAGCAGAACCATGTCCACGATAGTTTCCTCATCTTGGCGGCATCCGCTGTTTGCCGCGCTTGGAGGCGCGGACGAGCAACCACACCGCTCCAATCACCACGCCTGTGATCAGGGTGGCAACGATCAACCACGGATCGCGGCGGGCCGGCGTCTCTTCGCCGTCGATGCTGTCCCCGTTGACCGGCTTTGTTTCTGGCTTGGTTTCTGAAGTCGTCTTTGCCGCGGCTCCCTCCTTTGCGGGCTCCGCAGCTGTGATCGGCTTGGCAAAAACGCTGTCTTCAATCTTGTCGAGAAATTCGACAGTCGAGACGGTGACGATCACGACCTGGGCATTTCCCGCGCTGGCCTTTATCTTCATAGGATAGTAGACACCTTTAATATCTTTATAGTCCTCATAGAAGTTGTCGCCAAACATTTCTCGATCTCGCCCGGCCAGGAGGCTCGGTATGTCCCACTGCGATCGCGCCAGCAGACCCGTGGCTTTATCGAAATAAAAATCCGAGGCGCCCGATGGCGAAGCGGCCCGGATGCCGGCGAGTGTACGACCGTCCTTCCTTTGCTCGGGCAGCGACGTGAGTTGCGTATCCTTGCCGCGCAGGAGCGGAAGGTTCGCCAGGATGGTTTGCCAATGCGCCGCCAAGGGAAGCGGTTCAAACGTAAACTCGGTGAGTTTACGTTTGAGAACAGATCCTTCTTCCTGAAGCCAGCCGTCTTTGCCGGTGATGGCATACTCCAGGCGGAAGGCTCCGCCGTTGGCGGTGCCGCGGATGGTTCGCCGAAAACGAGCGGGCAGATCGAAAATTTCTTCGCGCGTCACCTTGAAGACAATGACACGGCCTTCCATCATCTCATGGCCGTCCATTTCCGACTTGATCCGTCCCCTTGTGGTGCGCTCAAGCCGGTCTTCTCCGCCGTGCGCTCGAATGGCCCGATCGAGGACGGCGCGGGCGTCCTCCGCCGAAGCGGGAACGGCGAAGAAAAGAAACAGACAGACGGCAATGCTTGTTGGCCGAGTGGTTCGCATGAGTATGTTCCGGCGTTGCCGGCCTGGATGGTTTCCTTGGGATCGACTTGTTATGATGCCGCCTATTATGGACGAAGAGCGAAGCGGAAAGCAAATGCGAAACGCCCTCGTCGCCGAAGAAACCGGCGCGCGTCTTGTCAGCGTCGGCCATTCCAATCACGAGTGGCCGGCGTTCGTGGCCCTGTTGCGGCGAGCGGGCGTCACCATGGTAGCCGATGTGCGCTCACAGCCGTACAGCGGATACCGTCCATATTTCAACAAGGGGCCGTTGGAGAGCGGGCTGCGGCAAGAGGACATCGCTTACGTCTTCCTCGGCGATCTGCTTGGCGGCCGGCCGGAGCAGCCTTCCCTATATGATGACGATGGCCGCATCGATTACGAGTACGTGCGGCGAAGCGAGGCGTTCCAGCGCGGTCTGGATCAGTTGATCCAGTGCCAGAACGGCAACATCATTGCATTTTTGTGCAGCGAGGAAGATCCGCTCGATTGTCACCGCGGTCTGATGATCGCGCCGGCTTTGCGCGAGCGCGGCTTTCCTCCGCATCATCTACGCAAGGACGGTTCCCTTGAGACGAACGACGAGATGGAGAATCGCTTGCTGCGTGAAACCGGCGTCGGCGCGGGTCTTGTCGATGGCTTATTCGCGGCGCTGCTGACGGAGGAGGATCGCCGTGCATTCGTGGTCGAAGCGTATCGCCGCATGGGGCGGCGAAAAGCGTATCAATTGCCCAAAGAGTTTGAAACCGAGTAAGTGCGAGGAATTGCCATGATCCGATTATTCCTTTTACTGCTTCTGATGCCGGCCGCCCCGTTCCTTTTGGCGGACGATAAGAAAGAATCGACCGAGGGAGAGACGGCCAAATTCGAGATGACCAAGGATGAAAAAACCTTGTTCGACTTATTGAACCAGGAACGAACCAAAAAAGATTTGCCGGCGTTGCGTCCGCATCCGCTGTTGTTCAAGGCGGCGCACGGCCACTCGGCGAACATGGCCAAGCAACAGAAGATGGAACACGAGTTGGATGGCAAGAGGCCGGCTCAGCGCGTTGAGGCCGCCGGTTACAATTGGGGCAAAGTCAGCGAGAATATAGCCATGGCCGAGGACGGCACCCCGCCTTTGACTACCATCGTCAAGGAATGGATGGAGTCGAAGACGCATCGGGAGAATCTACTGGACAAGAACGTCACGGAAACAGGTCTGGGCATCGCTCGCAACGACAAGGGAGAGATTTACTACACGCAGGTGTTCGCCCGACAACGCAAGATCAAGAAACCGCCGAATTAGGAATCCCTTCATTTAGCGACGCTTCGCAGAAGCGTCACGGAGAAGATCCAAGAGAGCCGCCGTCGCTTGAATCGATGTCATTTCGCCGCTTTGCCAATTGGCCAGCAGTTGTCGTAATTCGGACCGCCCCGCCGCCTCGGCGGCGGCGAAGCGCGACGCCAGTGTTTGCTGAGCGAGACGGAGCAAATCGCGCCCACTCCGTTGCCGGCCGCGACGCGGCGGGCGCGCGGCGATGGTCCGCCACAATTCCTCGATTCCGTCTCCACTCCGCGAACTGACGCGCAAGACCGGGGCAACCGGCCCCGTGCCGAGCGCGAGCGTGGCCAACACCTGCGCCTCGACGCGCTCCGCTCCCGGCAGATCGGCCTTGTGAATGACAAGGACATCGGCGACTTCGAGCAGTCCGGCTTTCTCCCACTGCAAATCGTCACCTGTTTCCGGCTGGAGAAGCAGCACAAGAACATCGACCAGTTCGCGCACCACGGTATCGCCCTGGCCGGCGCCGACGGTTTCGATCAGCACTACCTCGAAACCGAACGCTTCCAACAAGCGGATGAGGGAGGCGAGATGCTCGGCCAGCGCACCGTGTCCACCGGCGGCGGCCAAGCTGCGGATGAATACCCCTTCGTCCTCGGGCCGCGCCGGCATGCGAAAACGATCGCCGAGCAGCGCTCCGCCGCTTAACGGACTTTGCGGATCGCAAGCCAGCACAGCGACACTCTGCCGCTGCTGGCGAATCTCTTCGATCAGCTTGCCGACCAAGGTGCTTTTGCCGACGCCGCCGCTGCCGGTGACGGCGACGACACGCGCCGGTTGACGCGGTTCGCCGGCGCCGGTGAGTATCTCTTCCACTTGTTCGCCGCGTGCCACCAAGCTGACTAGGCGCGCCAGAGCCAAGCGATCGTGGCGGTGAAAGCGTTCCAGCAGCGTCTCAAGCATGGCCGGCTCCGCTGCGCTGTTGCAAAAACGAGATGATTTCCGGCAACGACGTGCCGGGACCGAAGACGCGCGCCACGCCCATTTCCAGCAGTTTGGCAATGTCCCCTTCGGGAATGATGCCGCCGACGAGTACGCCGACGTGTTCCAACCCCGCCTCGCGCAACAGTTGCAGAATGCGCGGCACCAGCGTCATGTGAGCGCCGCTGAGGAGGCTCACGCCGAGCCAAT
Organism: uncultured Planctomycetota bacterium; assembly: GCA_963835245.1. Classification (GTDB taxonomy): domain Bacteria; phylum Planctomycetota; class Planctomycetia; order Gemmatales; family Gemmataceae; genus JAJPHU01. The sequence continues at coordinate 1,717,152 of CAWIEZ010000001.1, read as the reverse complement.
CGGCGTCCTCATCGGCGACGGTGCGGACGACGGCTTCCGGGGTCTGCCACAGGCCGGCGTAGATGACCTGCATGCCGGCATCACGCAGAGCGCGAGCCACGATCTTGATGCCGCGATCATGGCCATCGAGGCCGACCTTGGCGAGAACGACGCGCATTGGATGGGATTCGGCCATCGAGTCTCCCTCGGCTTAGGCAAAGAACCGCTGCACGACAACATGAAAATCCGGCAGAACGTCCGGGATGGTCAACTCCTCTTCGGCGGTGAATTCCTGAATGGGATCGTTGGAGCGATAGACGTGACATCGTTCCGTCATCTCGTCGAGGACGCAAACGACCGTCACGCCGGCTTCCAGATACTCAGCAACCTTGGCCAAGATCGCGCTCCAACGATCCGTCGGCGAGCGGACCTCGAAGACCAACTCCGGAACAACGGGTAGGTAGCCATCGGGGAAAGGTCCGGGAGGGACTCGGCTATAACTATAGAATGCCACGTCGGGCCCACGCACCGTGTCTGGGCCGCGCTCCGTACGCACGCCCGAATCATTACAGACAACGTGTCCCAAGTTATGCTCGTCCGCGAAATTCCCAACTATCCGATCTATTTTAGAGCAAATTTGCCCATGCCGCGGCTTTGGGATGTTCATGTAAACCACTCTTCCCCTCACCAACTCCTTGGGTCTGCCATCATTGGGCAAACGGAGAAATTCCTCCGCCGTCATCAGGACTTCCTCGATAGCTGCCGCCATGTTGGTTCTCCTTGTATCTCCAGTATCACCACCGCGCCGCCCCATTATAACGGCCAAACACATCCGCCAGTGCGTTCATGATCTCGCCGACCGTACAGCGCAGCCGCGCCGCCTCCACGAATGCCGGCATCAAATTCTCCTTCGTCGCCGCCGTCCGGCGTATCCGATCGAGCATCTTGCGCACTTGCTCGCCGTCGCGCTTCACTTTGATCTGCTTCAAACGCGCGACCTGTTCTTTCTCGACCGCCTCATCGATGGCCAGCGTTTCGAGGGGTTTTTCCTCTGCCTCCTGGAAAGCGTTGACGCCAACGATCAGTTTACGCTTGGCATCCACTTCGCGCTGATAGGTGAAAGCGGCATCGGCGATTTCGCGGCGGAAAAAGCCGGCTTCCAGCGCCGCGATCATGCCGCCCAGTTCCTCAATGCGCTCGAAATACGTGCGGGCATCCTGCTGCATTTGTTTTGTCAGCGTCTCGACGAAATAACTGCCGCCCAGCGGATCGACGGTGTTGGTCACGCCGGTTTCGTGCGCCAGCACTTGCTGCGTGCGCAGGGCCAGCGTCACGGCATGCTCGGACGGCAGGGCGAGCGTTTCGTCCATGCTGTTGGTGTGCAGCGACTGACAGCCGCCCAGCACCGCCGCCAACGCTTGATAGGCGACGCGGATAAGATTCACTTCCGGCTGCTTGTCCTGCAAGGAACAGCCGGCCGTCTGGGCGTGGAAACGCAGCTTCCACGAATTCTCCTGATGCGCCCCGTATTTGTGCCGCAGCACCTCGGCCCACAGCACGCGCGCTGCCCGATACTTGGCGATTTCCTCGAAGATGTCATTGTGGGCGTTGAAGAAGAAACTCAGCCGCGGAGCGAAGGCGTCGATGTCCAGTCCGCGCGCCAGGCAGGTTTCGACGTAGTGAAAGCCATCGGCCAACGTGAAGGCCAATTCTTGCACGGCGGTCGAGCCGGCTTCGCGGATGTGGTAGCCGCTGATGGATACCGTGTTCCACTGCGGCACTTGATGCGTGCAAAAATCGATGACATCGGCGACCAGGCGAACATGCGGCTCCGGCGGAAAGACAAACTCGTTCTGCGCGTGAAACTCCTTCAAAATGTCGTTCTGCAAGGTGCCGCGCAATTGTTTCCAATCCACGCCCTCATCGGCGGCGTTGGCGAGGAAGAACGCCATGATGATGCTGGCCGGTGCGTTAATCGTCATCGATACGGAGACGTTGGCGAGATCGATGCCGGCGAACAATTCGTGCATGTCGTCGAACGTCGAGACGGCGACGCCGAGCCGGCCAACCTCGCCCAGCGCGCGGATCGTCGCCGTCGAGTCCCATCAGAGTCGGCAGATCGAAGGCGGTGCTGAGTCCGGTTTGCCCTTTTTCGAGCAGGAATTTGAATCGCTCATTGGTTTGCCGCGGCGTGCCGAAGCCGGCGAATTGGCGCATGGTCCACAAACGGCTGCGATACATGGAGGCATGTACGCCGCGCGTGTACGGATATTGGCCGGGATAGCCGAGATCGGCGCCGGCATCGAAACCATTGAGACTTTCCGGAGTGTATAACGGTTCGATAGGCCCACTGCTGACGGTGGTGGGCGGTTGTTCGCGCACGGGAGCCGAGGCGATTTCCTTCTCCCAGCGTTCCTGAGCGGTGGTGTCGGTGATGGCGGCCATGATAACAAGCACTCCAATTCCAGAAGGGCGATAGCTTCGGCTCAGACTTCTACAATGATTCGGCGGTTGCCAAGCGCAACAGGAACTGAGGATGTCCTAGGCGATCCGTTTTTGTTTCCAGCAGAAACGATTGGCCGAACACTTTCGATTTCAACCAACCCTGTCTGCGTCGCGCGGCAGAGTAACCGCGCTCGGTCCAACGCAGGATGTCGAATTGCAGCGGGGTTTTTCGAGCATCGATGAGCCAGTATTCGGGGATGCCGGCGCACGAGTAGAGATAACGAAGGATTTTCGTATCCTTGCGAATCGAGTACGTGCTAACTACCTCCAGCACCATGTCGGGTGATCCTTCAATCTCCACGTATCCTCCCTGCACACCCTCCACCAATCGGACGCGCCGATCCTCCACGGCAGCGAACGAACAGAACGTACCATCTGGCTCCGTGGAAAGGTTCGCCTCTTTGTTGCTCAGGGCTGTGCGATCGGAGAAGTAGTAGCCCCGTTCTTCGCGTTTCACCAGACCCGCCAACACGACCGTGAACTCTGTCTTCACCTGATTGTGAGTAAACAGCTGTTCCATGTGCGTATCCACCCAGATTTCGCCGTCGAGGAAGGACACCCATCCTTTCTCCGGATAATCATCCGATTGGCTCCAACGGCGGAACGATCCCAGATCGCTCACCCAGGAAGGAATACGAACCTGATCCGAAATTACGACGGTACTCATGGGAATGATCGCTCCTTCTACCCTCGTTCCACCACCATCGCCACGGCATTTCCGCCGCCCAGACACAGCGATGCCAGGCCGCGTCTCAAGCCGCGTTGCTCCAACGCATACAGCAGCGTCACCAGCACACGCGCCCCCGAAGCCCCGATAGGATGGCCCAAGGCGATCGCGCCGCCGTTGACGTTCACTTTCGCCTCATCGAGTTTCAGTTCTTTGCCGCACGCCAGCATTTGCGCGGCGAATGCTTCGTTCAACTCGAACAGATCGATGTCCTCCAGCCGCAGCTTCGCTTTGTCGAGTACCTGCCGCACGGCCAGCACCGGAGCAATGAAAATGTCCTTCGGCGCTACGCCGCTCGTCGAGTAAGCGATGATGTGCGCCAGTGGTTTCGTGCCCAAGCGCTCGGCGGCGCGGGCGGAGCCGACGACAACGACGGCGCCGCCGTCGCTGAGCGTCGAGGCGTTGCCGGCCGTCACGGTGCCATCGTCGCGGAAGGCCGGCTTCAACTTCGCCAACGACTCGGCGGTCGTCTCCGGCCGCATGCCTTCATCGCGCGACACGACTTTCGCCTTGGAACCGGCGCCGACCGTGACGGGCACAATCTCAGACTGGAACGCGCCTTTTTCCCACGCCGCCGCGGCGCGTTGCTGGCTTTGGGCCGAGAAGCGGTCCTGGTTGGCGCGGGAGACGCCGCACTTGACTGCGATGTGTTCGGCGGCCTCGCCCATGTGCCAGCCCTCGAAGGCGCACCACAACCCATCGTGGATCATGGCATCGACGGCCTTCTGATCGCCGTACTTCCAGCCGCTGCGCGCGCCAAACAAAAGATACGGTGCGCGGCTCATGCTCTCGATGCCGCCGGCGACGATTAGCTCGGCGTCGCCGGCGCGAATGGCCTGCGCCGCCAGCATGACCGCTTTCAGTCCCGAACCGCACACCTTGTTGACCGTGAAAGCGGCGATGGTGTCGGGCAGTCCGGCCTTGAGCGCCGCCTGCCGTGCTGGATTTTGGCCAACGCCGGCTTGAAGGACATTGCCGAGAATCACTTCCTCGACGCGCTCGACCGGCACTTGCGCGTGCGCAACGCTTCCGCGATGGCGATGGCGCCGAGTTGAGGCGCCGGCACATCCGCCAGCGAGCCGAGATATTTGCCGATAGGGGTCCGGGCCGCGGAGAGAAGAAAAGCGTCCGCCATTACAGGTTGCCTCGGGTTTGGTAGGGAGGGGAGATCCACTACCTCAATTATAAGTCACCCGGAGGATGGAACAATGCGAGGTGTCGTCCGCTTCGTTTCGCCGCGACGCACAGGGGAGCGACCCAACCCGGCAGCTAACGCAGCCGGTTCGCCAAGAGGGCGAACCGGCTGCGTTAGCTGCCGGGTTGGGTAGGTCACTTCTTCTCGACGATCCAGATATTGCGGAAGACCACGGGGTTGCCGTGATTTTGGAGTTGAATCGGGCCGGGCGTCGCTGCTTCCTTCTGTCCGCCGCCGGTCGGTCCCTTGTCGAGTTTCTGACGATCGTGGATGACGACGCCGTTGTGCTTGATGGTGACGACGGCGTCCTCGACTTTCTTCTCGCCATCGAAACGAGCGGCCTGAAACTCAATGTCGTAGGTTTGCCACGACAGCGGCGGCAAACACATGTTGACCTTCGGTTTGTACTGCGAATAGATGCCGCCGCACTCGTTGTTCTCACCCTTCAATCCGAAACTGTCGAGCAGCTGCACTTCCCAGCGATTCTGCAAATACACGCCGCTGTTGCCGCGCCCTTGGCCGCGCGCATACGGCATGAAAGGCAAGCGAAACTCCAGGTGCAGCGTGAAATCCCGGAACGATTTCTTACTCGTGGTTCCGGCGGCCAGCAGATTGCCTTCGACGATCTTGCCGCCCTTCCACTCGTCGGCGCTGCTGCCGTCGAAGAGGACCGTCGCTCCTTCCGGCGGGTTCATGCCCAGCGTCACACTCTTGCGCGTGAGCCGCATCAACTCAAAGGTCTCGCCCGATTTCCCCGTGACAGTCAACTTGGCGTGTTCGGCGTCGATCTTGCCCTCCTTGATATCGTCTGGTTTCTTGGTCCTCCCCTTCCCATCCCAGCCGGCGCCGGGTAGGCCCCCCCGAAGATAGTAAATGTCGAATTTACCGTCGCCCAGCGCCACAACCTGGGCGGCGGCCTTGCGTTTGCCACGGTACAAGCCTTGGTATTCGCCCTGAGCGGCGAAGTCCGGTCCCGCTTCGCTGGGATCGATGTAGGCCTTGTGCGCTTTGTTCTCCGCCTTCGGCTTCTTGTCTTCGTAGGCCGAACTGAGGGCGATCCAACTCACGGCCAGCGCGAGGACACTCGCGCCTGTCAACCATCGCTTCATGTCTACCTCTTGGGAGAAACGGGGCGGAACGGCTGCGCCCCTCTGATCTCGGAACGACCGGACCAATGACGCGCCGTTGTCCACTCCGCCAATTACCACGATGTCAAAGGCATGCTAAGAAGACGAGCCGTGCGCAACAAGCGACTCAACCGATCAACCGGCGCAGGAACGAGACGCCGCCGGCCACGTCGGCGAGACGATTCTCGCCCGTCTCGCGCTCGATGGTCAGCCAGCCGCGATACTCGACCTCTTCGAGCGTGCCGAGATATTTCATCCAATCGATGTCGCCGTGGCCGAGCGGCACTTCTCCAGCGGCTCGGCTGGCGCTGGACTGCCGCGCGTCCTTGGCGTGGCTGTGAACGATGCGCCGGCCAAGACTCTGGACGGCGGCGTAGGGATCGAAGCCGTGCAGCAGCAAATTGGCGGGATCGAGATTGACGCCGAGCGCGCCGGTGTCGAAGTGATCGAGGAAGGCGGCCAGGACGGCGCCGTCTTCCAAGCCGGTCTCCAGCGCGAGGACGGCGCCGACGCGGTCACCGTAATGAGCGAGTGCTTGCAGCGATTCGCGGAGAATGTGCGTTCGCGGATTGTCCGCCTCCTCGCCGACGGCGCCGGCTTGCACGATGACGAGGCGCGGCCCCAAATCGAAGCTGAGGGAAAGCACATTTTGGATGTGTTCGAGGCGCGGCTGCTGGTTCTCGGCGGCATCCAGTCCGCGGCGCAGCGGACAACCCAGCGCGGTCAATTCCAGGTTGTGGCCGCGGAGCAGATGGCGAAATTCGCGCCGCCCCGTTTCGGATAGAGCGTTCGGCGCCAGATCACCGGCCGCGTCCACCTGCACGCCGGCGACGCCCAGCCGTCCCGCTTCCGACAGTGCGCGCCGCAGCGGTAGACCGAGCGATTCCAGACGAATGCCGATTTTCAGACGATTCATAATGAATACCCCGTCGATCCTCATTCGGCATGGCCGAGGAGAACGAAAGCCGCCCAGTAGTAGGGATGAGCGTAGGGCGGAGTATCTTTCGTCTCCGTCGTCGTTGGCGCCACCGCCAACGGCGGCAAAGCCGGACGCTTGCCACGCGGCACCCCTTCATTCAACGACGCCGCCCGCTTGACCGCTTCAGTATGCGGCAGCTTCCGCAACCATTCCTTCGCCTCTGCCAGTGCGGCCGCTTTGGGCAGCGGAGCCGTCAAGTCCGCACGTTTGCCCAACAAGTTCTGATAAAAACGCTCCATCAACAACGCTGTGGCCGTATCGTCCACCTTCCACAGGCTCAAACACACACTGCGGCTGCCCGAAAGTATCAACGCCTGGGCAAAACCGACAAAACCCTCGCCACGCTCGAATTTGCCCAACGCTGTCTGACAGGCCGACAGCGTTACCAAATCGCAATGCAAGTTCCAACGACGCAGCACTTCCTCGGCCGTCAAACGGCCATCGGCGATCGGCTGGCCGGACAATAGCAGCTCGGTTCGCTGTTGCTCATCGGGCAGTTGATCGCGTGACAGAATCACCGCCGAACGCAGCGGGAAGATGTCATTGACCTCGCCGTGCGTAGCCAAATGGAGGTAACGATATTTTCCCAAGACGCCGCGTTGGGCCAACTCGGACAGCCGCTGCTCGCCGGCTTCGGAATCCAGCAACACACTTACCGGATCGTCTTTATCGAACAATCGACGCAGCGAAGTCGCTTCGACGCGGGTGCCGGGCAACCGCTGCCATTGACCGTCGTCGCCGCCGCGCGAGGCCAAGCGGCGATCCCAGCGGCGTCGCTCGGCGAGGGCTTGCGGCGCGGGTTCCGCAGCGAGGACCACGCCGAGCTTGCCAGGACGCAGTTGCTTGTCGAAGGTTTTGCCGTCGCGCCAGACTACGACCGGCACGAGTTTCTTGGGATCCTTGGATTCTGGTTGTGGTTTGAAGCCGGCGGGTCCGCCAAGGTCGGCGTCGTTGTAGCGGAGCAGCACGTCGTTGGGTTTGAGTCCAGCCTGGGCGGCGTTGCCGCCGGGGACTACGACGGTCACCAGCACACCGCTTTTGGGCAGAGGTTGAGTTTTCTCCACAAGGACGGGGGTATCGAAGATAGGATCGGCAAGGGCAAACAGTCCTTTGCCGGTGGATGCCGGTTGTAGGCGGAGATGAGCGTACATGCTGCCGGAGTGAGCGTAACTGACGGTGTAGCCGTCGGCGAGGACTTCGACGGGCACACCGGCCAAGGCCGTCGAAGGCAGCACGATCAGCCGCCGCACGCCCTTGAGATGCTGGACCAACGGATGCAGACGTTGCTGACGCAAGCGCTGGGCCAGCGGCTGCCATTGGCCGCGCGGCGATTGCAGGGCGGTGCGGAGTTGACTAGGCAATTGCGTATCGTCGTCGGTCCAAGCGTGCTTATCGCCGCTGCCGTGCAGCCGCACAAAAATCGGCTCGCCGGAGGAGCGGAGCAGAACGGCCCAATGTTCGCCGTTGGGATCGGCGGCCTTCGCTTGGCCGGGAATGTCCAACCAGCCGATGAGGGCGGCGTCCGCCGGCAAGGCCGCTCGGATTTTATCGATGGAGAAGACTTGTCCGGCGACGGGGCCGTAGCTTTTTTCCAGTTGACGGGTGAAGTCGGCGAGTTCGTCTTGTGCTTGGCGAAGCTGCGTCAGCAGTTCCTCGCGGCGTTTGCTCTGTTCGGGGATGGACTGCTTGGCGGAGATGGTCTTTTCGATGAGCTTGTTAAGGCGATCGATGCGGGTAATAAGTTGCGTCTGTTTGTCCCGTTCAGCGATAGGCCGACGGAGTCTCGCGGTGAGGTCGTCCCAAGTGCCGCGGGCGAGACTTTCCTCAAAGCGTTGCCAGGCGTCGCTGGACTTGCCGTTGCGGGCCAGCACGGCGGCGAGGGCCGGCAGAGGCGACTGCTTGCTGGTTATGGTCGCTCGTTCCAGTCCGGAGGCGGCGATGTGCAGCCGCGTCTTAGCGAACGAGTCGGCGGCAAGGCACCATAACTTCTCCGCCGCGACGTACTTGCCCTGAGCGTTTAGGTTGAGCGCCACATCGTAGTAGCTTTTGGCCGTCTGAGGGTGTTCCTCGCCCAACATCTTGCGGCGGAGGGCCAACGCTTTGTCATAGCCCTCCTCCGCCTCCTGGTATTTGCCCTGAGCGTAGAGATTGGCCGCCACATTGTTATAGCCTGTGGCCGTGTTGGGGTGTTCCTCTCCCAGCACCTTGCGGTAGATGGTCAACGCCTTGCCATAGCCCTCTGCCGCCTCCTGGTACTTGCCCTGAGCATTCAGGTTGTGCGCCACATCGTTATAGGTATTGGCCGTGTTGGGATGTTCCTCGCCCAGTACCTTGCGGCGGATGGCCAACGCCTTGCCCAAACCTTCCTCCGCTTCCTGGTATTTGCCCTGCGCGTTTAGGTTGAGTGCCAAGGCGTTGTAACTTGTGGCCGTGTTGGGGTGTTGCTCGCCCAATGCCTTGCGGCGGAGGGCCAACGCCTTGCGGAAGCCTTCCTCCGCCTCCGTGTACTTGCCCTGAGAGTTCAGGTTATCCGCCAGGTTGCCGTAGCCATAGGCCGCGTAGGGGTGTTCCTCGCCCAGCACCTTGCGGTGGATGGCCAACGCCTTGCGGTAGCCTTCCTCCGCCTCCGTGTACTTGCCTTGAGCATTTAGGCTGAGCGCCACGTTGTTGTAGCTTATGGCCGTGTTGGCATCTTCCTCGCCCAATACCTTGCGGCGGATGGCCAACGCCTTGCGGAAGCCTTCCTCCGCCTCCTTGTACTTGCCCTGCCTGTACAGGTCGCCCGCTAAGTTGTTGTAGCCTTCCGCCGTGTCGGCGTGTTCCTCGCCCAGCACCTTGCTCCAGATGGCCAACGCCTTATCATGGGCCTCGGCCGCCTCTTTGTACTTGGCCTGCGCATTGAGGTTGCCCGCCACGTTGTTATAGCTATTAGCCGTGTTGGGGTGTTCCTCTCCCAGCACCTTGCGAAAGATAGCCAACGCCTTGCGAAAACCCTCCTCCGCCTCCTGGTATTTGCCCTGAGAGTACAGGTTGGCCGCCATGTCGTTGTAACCGCTGGCCGTATAGGGGTGTTCCTCACCCAGCACCTTGCGGCGGATGCGCAGAACCTGCTCCCGCAGGGGCTGCGCTTCGCGGTAACGCCCCTTGGCGAGTAGCGCCGTTGCCTCCCGATGCGAGGCAAGCATGCGGCGATAGCTGGTTTGATCTTCTTTCCGCGCCCGCAGCACGCGCCGAAGTGCTTCAACTTGTGATTGCGCATTCACGGTTTGCCAATGATCGGCGCCTTGCACGCGACTCCGCAGCGCCGCCAACGCTTGGGCCGTCTGCAACGCTTCATCAAACCGGCCCGCTTCCTGCAATTGCTCCAGTTGCTTCACCTGCTCTTTCGCCTTCTTGGCATCGTCTCCTCGCAGCAGCCGCTGCCACGGCGGTTTGACCGCATCGGCCTTCTTCGCCGCTTCGTCCGCGCTCCGCGCCGCTGTCCCCAGCGCGACCAGCAGACCAATCACACCCGCCGTCACCCTGGACGATCCATTCATAGCTTGCTCCCGGTTATTCTTCTCTCCTCCGCGACGTGGGGCAATTTGGCAAACTGCCCACTTAACTCACCGCCATGTAACGACTTCGATATTGCCACGACCCTCGTTGCCTTGGCAAAGTGGCAAACGCGGTTCGCGCGGTTCCCGCGTTCCCCTTCGGGTCGCGGCTAAACAAAATACCTACGGTATGTGCCCTTATCGTTCGATGAACGCGCTTGCCCGTCAACGCTTTTCCTTCGGCATGACGGCGAAAGCCAACAGCGCCACCGTTTCCACCTGCGGAGCCGTCCGCAGCCAAGCGGCCAGCCGCGCCGCCGGCGTCTTGCCCATCACTTCTTTGCCCTTGCCGCGCTGGCCCCTCGCCTCGTCGGCGATCAGCGCTTCGGCGTCCTCGACGCCATCGGCCCGCCACACCACGCCCGGCAGCGCCTCGCGCTTCTGCCACGGACATCCCTGGCAGCGCGGCCACCAGTCCTGGAAGGCCGGCAGCAGTTGACTCGATACCACCAGCGCGAACGCTTGCAAGCCCGCGCCCTCTTCCAGTCCGTAATTGTCCCCCAGCGACTTCGAGGGATAACGCGGACGATCCGTCAACGGCGGCGGCTCGTCTTCTTTTTCGGGGAAACATACGTCCGCTGTGCCGTCCGGGCGGAAAGCGATCAGAAAAAACATAGGCGGGCCGCGACAGCCGCGCTTCCACCGTCACTCTGTCATCTTGATGCGTTAGGAAGGAATCCTTGCCCAAGAGGCGCGGCAGAGCGCTGTGGCCTTGCACGGTGGCGAAATGTTTCACATCCAGGTTCAGCACTTGGATCTTTTCCGAGGCAGCCGGGGGCGGCTCCGGCTGCGCCTCCACCGCCGGCCCGTCCTTCCGCGCTAAAAACGCCGCAATAGCGACGGCGCCGGCCAGCAGCACAGCGGCGGCGATCCAGCGTCCTCGGCGCCAACGGCGGTTCCGCCGCGCGGAGGCCGTTTCCCTCGCGCCGTGATAGGTCACGGTGGCGATTGGCGACGGCGTGTTTCCGCTGTGCAGCGACTCCAGCCGCGCATTGCCAGCGAACGGCTCCAGTGCGGCGGCCGCTTCCGTGGGCGTCTGGTAGCGGTCCTCCGGCTGCTTGGCCAGCAGTCGTTCCAGCACCGCCACCAATTCCGCCGATACTTCCGGCCGCCGTTGGCGGATGTCCGGCGGCGGCTCCTTCAAGTGTGCCTCGTTCTTGCTCCGCAGCGTCGGATGCGTCGAGGAGCCGAACGGCGGTTCGCCGCTCAGCAGGTGGAACAGCGTGCAGCCCAGACTGTACAGATCGGCGCGCGTGTCGGCGGTGTGACTGTCGAGAATTTGCTCCGGGGCCATGTAGTCCGGTGTGCCCATCACCATGCCCGTGGCCGTTAGCGAGGGAGTAGCGCTGTCCTCGCCGTACAATCGGGCCAAACCCAGATCGAGTACTTTGACTCCGCCCGGCGGCGTCAGCCATAAGTTAGACGGCTTGATGTCGCGGTGGACCAGACCGCGCTCGAAGGCGTGTTGCAAGCCCAGCGCCGCTTGCCGCACCGCCTCACACGCTTCGGCGATCGGCCAGGGACCGCGCTGCTTCGTCAACTTCGCCAGGTCCATGCCGTCGAGCAGTTCCATGACCACGAACGGCGTGCCGCCCTCCACGCCGGCATCGCTGGCCCGCACAAGATGGCCGTGATCCAATCGCCCCAGCGCCTCGGTCTCGAAGCGCCGGATCGCCTCTCGGTCGCGCGCCAAACTCGGCGACAGCACTTTCAAGGCGAAGTCCTTCTTGAGCCGGACATGGCGGGCGCGAAACACCATGCCCATGCCGCCGTCGCCCAACGGCGTCAACAATTCGTAGGAGCCGAGGCGATCGCCCGATGCCAGGCCGACATTCTCAGCCAGCGCCGCCGGCGCTTCCGCATCGCTTCGGAGAGAGGCCGGGCTTGCCGGCCACGAGTCTTGATTCGCTTGGGAGGACATAGGGAAAGACTCCTGCCGCGAGGGGTTCCACGGACGACGGACGCCATCCGCGTTTCCATCTTTCGTCCATGTTCCGATGGCTCAATTCTAAAAGGGCGGCGGGGCGATCCGCAACTTTATTCCCCGGAGGCGGCGAGGAATACGGTACTCGGTTCGCCGAAACGTCGTCGTCTGCAACGCTTTCTTCTTCGCTCCGATGCCGGCCGCGTGCGGCAAAAGTGGGAAATCGGCCCAGGACTTGACAGGCTTGACGGGCTGCCAAGGCGCGATAGGATGATGCTCGGACAGGGTCAATTCGGGACGAACGAATCGGCCACCGTTTGCATTCCCCTAGATGGAAGGAATAATCGCCAGCCGCGAAAAGATGGATGCGAGTCCAGGATGGAGGAAACCGGGGGCGTAGCTCAATTGGTTAGAGTACCGGACTGTCGATCCGGTGGTTGCGGGTTCGAGTCCCGTCGCCCTCGCTAAACAGAAGTAGCCGCAAGTTAAGGACTTGCGGCTACTGTCATTTCTAAGACACGGGAAGGGGAAAATCGGTTTGGGGGCATTTTGGGGGCAAAACGCGGGTGGCGTTGCGGTCATGTTGCTGGGGGCATTTGGGGGCAGTCGCTTGCGGCCTGCCTGCTCGTTTCAGGCCGCGAGGCCGAGCTGAATCCGCATGGCCATGTCCACGCTGCGCATGTCGCGCGGGGACAACAGGCCCAGGCGCTCGGTCACTACATGGCGGCCCGACGCCAGACGGTCAGCGCCCGGTCGTAGGCGTCCTTGAGGCGCAGGAAGCCGTGATGGGTGCCACCCTGATCCGGGTGATGGCGCTTGGCCAGAAAGAGGAAGGCCCGCTTCGCGGCCCTGGCGTTTTCTTCCGTCGGGTGTCGCCGCAACCGCTCGAAGCTCTGCCAGTGAAGCGCCTCTTCTGCTTGCTGCTCACGCTTCCTGCGTTCGGCCTCGGCACGAGTCAGCAGCTGCACGGACTGCTCGATGACGCCGATCCGTGCCCTGGTCGCCTCGATACGGCGGCGGATCACCTGCCGGCGCTCGCCTCTTGCCTTGCGTAGTTCCTTCTGCGCTCGCGCCATCGACCGATGCCAGTGCGTTAGCGCCTTGGCGAGCGTATCGGTGCCGTCCTGCTCGCGGCCCAAATAGCATAGGGTGCGCCGTCGCGTCTTTCCTTCTTCGTCGCGGTAGCTCTCAACCAAGTAGTAGCTTTGCGTGTTTCGGGATCTGCGTAGTACGATGAATGCCATGCCGCGACGGATAGCACGGCGCACGGCCTTCCGCAAGCATTTACAGACACCACAGAAGCTCGGAAGCTCGTTCGCTCGTCCGGGGGCGAGTTGCTCGCGAGGTTCCCGAGTCCCCCGGTCGCCCTGTGGTGTCTGTATCAAAGGCCAAGCTTGCTGCCAGCGACGGCGAAAAACCGGGCGTTTCCCGAGAAGGCTGACGGGCACGCGGTCCGGGAACCTCCAGGAGGACCCTCGGAGTACCTGCCGGTTCTTGTGGTGTCTGGAATTCTTCGGTCTTCCTCGGGAACAGGACTGGTGCGTTATGTGGCTCCTCCCGTTTCCGCGATGATGGAATCAATCCACTCGGCGAGCTTGCTTTTCGGCAGAGAGCCGAACTTGGTGGACACGGGCCGGCCCGCTTTGAAGATAATGAACGTTGGGATGCCACGGACGCCATATTGCATTTGCGTTTCGGGGTTGATGTCGATATTCACCTTGGCGAGCGCGAGCTGACCAGCCTTCTCCTTGATGATCTCGTCGAGCACCGGGGCGGCTTGGTGGCACGGGCCGCACCATTCGGCCCAGAATTCAACAAGGACCGGCTCTTCGGACTTGAGCACTTTCTGCTCGAACTCGCTTTGATCGCGGATGTTCATAGTAGCCATAAGGGTCCTCCTCAGCGGCTGCTGGCGACTAAACAGCTATTGAACTGTTAGGGCCGGCGGCTGGGGCTGGAAAGCCCAAGCTGCTTCGGGGAAGTACGTGGGGGCTTCTCCTCGCACCGCTCTCGCTCGCATTCCTAGGGCATCACGCTGCCTCCAGCCCTCTATGCTGCATGCCAATCGTAGTGGCCAGCGGTCGTGGCTGATGCTCGTCAGAATGCGACCTGACCGGTGTCGCGGAAGTAGAAATAGCTGTAGAAAATCGTTTGCAGCAGCCAGACCCGGAACTCCGCTGCATGGGCCATCATCCCATGTGCCGTGGGATTGAATGAGTGCGAGGTTTCGTTGCGCAGCCGGTAGGCGAGCAGGTAACGCTTCGCCACCGCTTCGGCGTTCGGAACCGTCGAAAGCGGAGTCGTGGCGAGGTACGTCCGCACGTCGGCAATAGTGACGCCGGCAAAGTTCTTGACGGTGTTGAAGCCCGCGTCGATCCCAGCAACCAGGTCATTCTGCTGGCGAACCGAATTCCAGAAGAGCCCTTCGGTCCGCATAGCCTTGAGGGCGGGATTCGGGTTATCCGGGCCGTGGAGGTAGTGCATGTGGTGGATCATCTTGGCCATCATGGGGCTGGCACCGTACTTCGCCTGCACGGCCGGATCGGCGTGGTTTTTTCCGATCCGCTTGAGCAGCACCTCGGTCAGCGTTGCAAGGTCCCGGATGCAGGTGAAACGCACTGAGTGCCCGACGTAATCGCCTCGCCCGTGCATGTCCGAAAAGTTGACGATCCCCGAAAGTATGTTAATGTCGCCGGCACCGGCGAGCGACCGCAGGACCTGCATCACATCAGGGAAGCCGTAGGCCGTCCCGAGCTGGCCGTTGACAAACCCAAGAACATGGGGGGCCAGGACGGGCATGATTTCCTTCTGCACCCACTGCCCGAATATGCCCCCGTCCGACAACGCATAGCTGTCGTGCGCGGCGGGTACGCGGTTGAACCGCACATCCTCGTTCGCCGATGCCAGGAGCCAGGACAAGCCCAACTCGAACTGCCGCCGTTCCAGGTAGGTGATGCCAAGGTTCGCATAGAGCGCTCCCCGGTGCAGGTCGAGCCCGGGAGCGACGCAGTGGCGGTCAGTCAGTTCGACGGCCTTCAGGTAGATGCGGTGGGCCAGGTCCTTGAAGCCGAACTGCATCCGCAGCATCTCGGCGGCGACGATCAGGGGCTTTGAGTAGTTTTCGTAGTCCTGGCCGATGGGGTTTGCCTTGTCGTGCGCCTTGACCGGCAAGAGGTACTCACGCCGCCAACGGTTGCCGATCATGTTGACCAGTTCGCCGACCTCGCCGACCGCCCGCATGAGACGGGCGAGCACGTCGCGGTACGGGTGGGGCTCCCTTTCCATTCTCTCGACCATCCGCGCAATTTCTTCGATTTCCCGGTCCGTGTCGCTCATGAAGCCACCTCGCGTTCGCCAGCAAGTCAAGCATCCACTGTCATTTTACCCGTCGGGGGCTGCTTCAGCAGTGCCGCGTGCAATCCGGAACGATAAAGCCTCGGGGTACGCGATCTGGCCGGGCCGGCCGCTCCAGCCTAAAATGGCACCGTCACTGGCGGATCGATTCCTCCCAGGACGGCGGGCTCGCCTGTCGAGGCGAGCTGACAGCGGCCGGAAATCCCCGACGAGTCAGTGACGCGGGGAACCGGGAGACACGCCCCGCAGCAATGCGGGTGGCGGTATCGCGGGAGGCTGCCTTTGCTGGCGCTATGCGCCGGAAGGAAGTCTTCTCGTGGACGAAGTTGACCTCCACATCCTGTACGAGCTGTTGCGACCCGTGGCCGTGCGGCGCGATCTCATCACCTACGGCACGCTCTCCTTGCAGTACGAGCAGCGAACGGGCGATGCCATCGACCCGCACCTGGGCTGGCGGTTTCCGCTTGCCCAGATCGACTTCCGCTGCGCCGGACTCTGCCGTCCTGGCCACCGGCCGATCCTTTCGGCCATCGTGGTGACGGACCCGGAAGGGCAAACGGAGAATCCAGGTCGTCCTGGGCAGGGTTTCTGGGGGCTTTATACGCCCGCAGGCGTGCAGTTGACGCCGGATGACCCGTCGGAGGATGAGTGGGTGGCGATGTGCGGTGCGGTATACCGGCAGGCTTGGCCACAGACGCTTGACGGTTTGCCGCCAGGTTAAGCCGTCTCTCAAAAGTCCTCAGGCTTCGCTGGGCAGGCGGAATGTCGGCTCCGGTCCGCGAGCCAATGTTCTTGCCTGGCCCAGCCAATTCCTTCTAAAGAATGTCTATGAACTCTCTTAGCCGGGCTGCGGTTTGAGGGAGGCCCTGGCTCTCAAAGGTGGCGAGGAGTTCCGCAGCCGATCTTGGAGGGGTGCGCAGGCTTTCACGCTGTCGCTTGACCGCCGCGCACACGGCTCCCGGCGCGAGATCGAGGAGGTGAACGATGAAATCGTCTGGATGTTGAGCCTCTATCCCGAAACGGCCGAGCGCGTCGGAAGGGAAATCGTCCAGGTTGAAGGTTACGATCACGTCCGCTCGGCCCTGAATCGCCGCAGCCAGCACATCAGAGCCCGAGTGCGTTCGAGCTGTTCGCGTGTCAGGTCCGGGCGGTTTTCGAGGACACTCCTGATCCATTCGTCATGGATGGCATCGGTCCATTTCGCCCGAAAAAGGTCGGTCAGGGCCAGGTGCATCAGGAGGTCGCGCAGAGGAGCTGGGTACAGGACGCACGCATCGTAAATCGCGGTGAAATTCGCCACGGTCAGTAGCCCATGTTGAGTTCCTGGGCCTGCGCTGTCAGTTCATCGAGCGCCTTGAGTCGCTCAGCATCATTCTTCTGTTTGTAGGCCAGCACGTCGCAGAACAGCACCCGCCGGTGGGTTCCGACCTTGCGGTGCGGAATCTGGCCGGACTCCAGCAAGCCGACAAGAAACGGCCGGGACACGTTGAGCAGGTCAGCGGCCTGCTGCGTGGTCAACTCGGCGTGGATCGGAATCAGGGTCACGGCATTGCCCTGGGCCATTTCCGTGAGGATGTGCTGCAACAGCCGCAGCGCGGAAACCGGTACGGCGACCGTCTCGGGCTCGTGGTCGTCAAGCACTTGAATGCGGACGCTGGTTCGCCTTCCGAACTTGTGGGCAGCCAGCCACCGACTGGATTCACGGGCCAGCTGTGTGTCGGCCTCCGTCGGAGCGACCGTCTCGAAGCTCTCAGAAAGTGCGGCGGTCATGGTACTCCTCCCTCTTATCACCAGACAAGTACATTCTAGCACGTTCTCGAAATAACCGCAATAGTCGAAACAAACGAAAACAGCGGGGCACCTGTCAGCCGTGGTTTTCCGCAGGCAATGAGCGCCGCTTTCCGATGCTCTTCGTCTCCTCGGCCAGTTCGCGGATGATCGGGTGCATCCAGGCTGGGGCGAGCCTTAAATCCTTGAGGAGTTCCCGGCGCTTGTCGGGAGGGAGCGTTCGCTTCAGATGTTCGCGCCGCTCTCGCGTCACGTGCTCCTTGCCCAACTCGCGAAGCGCCTGGATCATCAGCCCAATCAGTCGTCCGGCAGCCGCCATGTTCCGCGTCGTGGTCCGCCGGAACTGGATCATGGTCGGGCCGATTTTGACGGTGCGGCTCGGGCCGTCCGTGAGGAACACCACCTTCGCCGGCACCTGCTCGGAAAGCCCCAAGACGTTAACCGCGTAGGCGCCCGTCGGTTGCAGGCGGGTGCGGTCCCGGCCAGCCAGAGCCTTGGCTACCGCCTCGGCGGATGGCGAGAGCTGCCCCAGTACCGGGTGCTGTTTGGGGAAGTCGTAGACCCCGCGGGCAAGACGGCGAATCGTTCCCTTGCGGGTGAGCCGGTGCAAGGCGATGTCGATCGCCTCGCGGCTGCCGAGGTCAAGGAAATCGGCAGGCACAAAAACGGAACCACGCCCACGGCCGTGGATGGCCGCAAGTAATCTGGAGTCAATGGATTGCGGGTTCTTCTTTGCTGCCATGATGTAAGAAATTATATTCTATTTTCCTTACAATACCAAGCCCGCCCTCGGCCGAATGCCTAAATCCGGCAGGCACTTCGGCATCGAAAGATGTCGGTAAGCCCTGCGGTAGTTTGAGGCATTCACCCGCGAAACACAGAGAGGCGAGGGGCCGGGGGACCGCAAGGAGGGCTCTGGTCGCCGACAACGCCAATCGACGAGTTTGCTGGTGGAATAAATGGGGGAGCATACAGGAGCTGGACTTTTGGTCACGGGCATCCCTGCATGGGAAGCCGGGCTGTGACTGTGAGTGGATGGCGCAAAGGGTTTTCCGGCCGTCCATTACAGCGACAACAGCTATTCGCTGAGTAGCCGCCGTTCTCTCTCAATCCGTTCCTTAAGGCCTTGTTGGAAGGAAGGGTCCTTCTTCCGGCTGTCGATGTGTTCTGCGATCGCGGCACGAATCACCTCGGCTATCGGCCGGTCCTCGATGTTCGCGACCGTTTCCAGGGCTTCCGCCTGCTCGGCAGAAAGGCGAATCGTCATGGCTTTGGCTGGTTTCATGACATCATGATACCTGCGCAAAAAGGGCTTGTCAATATCTCGGTTGCGTGGTATCATGATACCAGTACACCATGAAACCGGAGGTTTTTACCCATGAGCCATGATGAACAAGCCGCCCGCCCAGATGCTCCCCACCAGTTCCAGATTCAGATCGACCGGACGCACTTCACAGTGACGTCACCGCAACTGACGGGTGCGCAGTTGCGGCAGTTGCCCCAGCCGCCTATCGGACTCGGACCGCGACTTATTCGAGGTAGTGCCCGGAGGGTCCGACAAGAAGATCGGCGACGCCGAGGTGGTCGAAATGCGAAACGGGCTTCGCTTTTTCACTGCCCCCGCCCAGATCAATCCGGGTACAGACAGCCAACGCCAGGAGCATCGCCTTGTTACCATCGACTGACACCGCCTACCTCGCCGAACGCGGGGTTAACCATACGCTCAGCACGGATGCGAACATGACGTGCATCCTGATCCGGGATTTTCCCCTACCTGCGGGGTACGACCGCCCGAAATCGGACCTGCTGCTCCGGTTTAATGCCGGCTATCCCGACGTACCGCCGGATATGTGGTGGTTTGACCCACCGGTAAGGCGGGCAGACGGGCAAGCCATCCCCGCCACCGAAGTGGTCGAGCGGTATTTCGACCGCAGCTGGCAGCGATGGTCCCGGCATCTTCCCCAGGGCCTCTGGCAGTCCGGGATTGACGGTCTGGAGAGCTATCTCGCGCTGCTGCGCAAGGAACTAGAGCGTTCTGCTCCTGGGGGTGGCCGATGACGGTTTCAGTCGTAATCCCGCAGGCGGTGGTCGAGGAAATTCGATCCATCGCCAATCTCTCCACTGAAACCGCTGGCGTCATGCTTGCCGGTATCGCCGAAGCCCCCAATGGCGACATCCGGCTGCTGGCCCGGCACATACGGTGGGTCGATGAAGCCGCCTACACCCGCCGGGAATGGGACGGCTTGAGCATCCGCTCAGAAGGATACGTACCTGCATTAGCCGAGGCGGAAACACTTGGGGCGACCTGCCTCTGGGTCCATACGCACCCTGGCGAAGACGGGTTGCCGCAGCCGAGCCACCATGACCGGCGCGTTGATCGGGAAATCGAAGACCTTTTCCGAATCCGCTCCGGAAGTGCGTATTACGGAGCTTTGATTTTCTCCCCCCGTCCTTCCGGTCTTGCCTTTACCGGGCACCTTCAACGTGAGGGTGGTCCTTCTCTCAAGATTGAACGGATGTGGCAGGTCGGCGATCGCTGGCACCTCACTCGTGCCTTCGATTCAGCGCTACCCCAACTCTCCCCCATTTTCGACCGCAATGTGCGGGCCTTCGGAACAGCGGTTCAGCAAACCCTGGGTGATCTGCGGGTCGGTATCGTCGGCTGTGGCGGCACCGGGTCAGCGGTAGCGGAACAGCTCGTTCGGCTGGGCGTTCGTCACCTCGTCCTCATTGATCCTGATGAGTTGACTGACAGCAATCTCACCCGCGTTTACGGCACCACCGTGAACGACGTAGGGCAGCCGAAAGTCCACGTTCTGGCCCATTACCTGCATGGCATCGCCCCCGATCTTAAATGCGATCCAGTCCAAGCGATGGTTACGCTTGAGGCCACGGCCCGTCATCTCATTGGCTGCGATCTTGTGTTCGGCTGCACAGACGACAACGCAGGGCGGCTGGTCTTATCGCGTCTGGCCACATACCTCTTGACTCCCGTGATTGATTCTGGCGTGCTGCTCAGCAGCAACGCGGAGGAGGAGCTTACGGGTATTGATGGCCGCATTACCACTCTTTGTCCAGGCCAGGCTTGCCTGGTCTGCCGGGGGCGGATTGATTTGGCACGGGCCGGCGCCGAACTCCTGACGCCAGAAGAGCGGGTGCGCCGTGAAGACGAAGGGTACGCGCCTGCGCTGGCACGCACGGAGCCAGCCGTCGTCGCCTTTACCACCATGGTCGGCGCTACGGCCGTAAGCGAGCTATTGGAACGTCTGATCGGGTACGGTCCGAGCCCGCGCCCCAGCGAAGTCTTGCTGCGCTGCCACGAGCGTGAAATCTCCACGAATATTGCGTTTCCACGCGAACGCCACTATTGCCACTCATCCAGCAAGAAACTCGGCGCAGGAATGACACAACCGTTTTTGGAGCAGACATGGCCAGCATGAGCAAAATCTCCTGGTGGCAATGGCTGCCTTTCTTTCGTTGGCGTATTGTCGCGATCGTCGAATCAGCCGACGATGTTCCAACGCGGCTGCCGCGAAATGGCGCGGTCCTGGTCGGCTCAAAGAGCTATCCGAAGTGGGTCGTCTTTGATTGCCCCTGCCGTCGCGGCCACAGGATCATGCTGAATACTGACAGGGCTCGTTTGCCATGTTGGTCAACCACGCTCGAAGGGCGTCTTACGATCTCTCCGAGCGTCGATTCCCACCAAAACATGCGAAGGTGCCATTATTTCATTCGCAACGGCCGCGCAGAGTGGGTACACGAAAGGAGCAGCCGATGACGCCTGAAGAGCTGGAACCTTCCATCGCAGCGGATGGTGATACTCTGCCGGTGAGTTTGAGCGCCGCCGCGACACCTAGCGCGGGGCCGACCAAAACACCGATGTACGAGGCAATACACGCCGCCCGTTATCATCGGCAATCGCTCATCAAGCAAATCCAGGAAGAATACGGGCGACGGCTGATCTGTTATGTCTCCGGGAAGCTTGCGTCCATCGACCGGGACGACACGGCCGGCTTCATGGAAATCCTTCACAACATACAGCCTGGCGACAACGTCGATCTCTTGCTGCATACTGGCGGAGGCGATGTTGACGCAGCCGAAAAGCTGATGGCGATGGTGCAAGCCACGGTGGCCGGCGGTCAATTCCGGGCAATCATTCCGGACTTTGCCAAAAGTGCTGGAACATTGATCGTGCTCGGTGCAGACACCTTGCTCATGAGCGACTCCTCGGAGCTTGGGACGATCGATCCCCAGATTTGCACCGGCGACGGGCGTGGCAACCTAATCTGCCATTCCGTCCTAGCGTACCTCGATGCGTACAAGACACACGCCAAGAAACTCCGCGAAGACCCAGACGATCCGGTGGCGCGGCTGATGTTAAACAAGCTGGACCCGACCACGGTACGCCACTACGAGGCAATTCGCGATCGCGCGAGGAGCTTTGCGGAGGGACAGCTCAAGCGCAAGGGCCGCAACTTTTCGGCGATCGCTTCGGCCCTCATGGACATCGGAAGGTGGCAGTCTCACGGGCAGATGATTACGTGGCAGGACGCACAAGAGCTTGGGCTGCCAGTAGAGTACCTTCCACCGCGTGGAAAGCAATGGCAGGCGTACTGGCATTTGTACTGTCTGATGCGACTGGCGGTGAAGGATCGGCAAAACATCTTTGAATCAGATTACGCGTCGCTCATTCTGGAGCAGTAGTTGCCTCGCATGTCCCCTTGCTTCAAGCCAGCTGCACCTGAGGTGCATGGGATGGCCAATGCCGAGAGTGAAGGGAAAATGTTCCGCGTGCGGGATGCCGCTCGAAGTAGACATTGCCGAGCCGCTTGCAGGAGCGGAACTGGTCGCGCCCCTTTGCCCAGCCTGCACCGACTGCCAGTTTCTCGATGATGGCGGGGCCATCCTGAAGCTGCAACGCGAGCCGGAGGGAGCACGCTTTCCGCTGGGCCGGGTGACGATTACTGGCGGCGCCGTCGCCGCCCTGGCCAATGCTGGCGAACATGCTGCGTCATTCCTGGCCCGGCACGTCCGCGGGGACTGGGGCGAAAATGGCCGCTTTGAGCAGATCGAGCTGACAGACGATGAACTGCGCCGGGGATGGGAGGCAACGGAAGACTCTGGAAAAATTAACAAGAGTAACGTGCTAGGCCGCCGGGATCGCGTTATGAGCGAATACCGGACCGGGCGCGGTCAGCAACTGTGGATCACCACGTCCTTGGAAGGCGCTGGTGGCACAACGGTGCTGCTGCCGGAGGAATACTGACGAGTGGCGCGGGAGGGACATGACCATGACGCCAAGGGCAAGAATTGTGCTCGCGGCCTTTCGGCTGCCCGAGGATTTGTACGTCGGTCGCAGACAAGAGCGCAGGAATGAGCTACAAGCGCTCATCCGGGTTGCCGGTGAATTAGAGCCGACACACCTTTTCCTACCCGGCTGGACCTTCGTGTACACGCCGCAGGAGCGCCAACAGGGTGAGCCACAGCGGGACATCGAATGGCTGGCCGACGCTACGCGCCAGTTTTGCTTCATGGGTGAGTTAACTCAGCACGGTAAGAGGCGAGGGCCGGGTTTCCAGCGGCCGCCGGAAGGGCTGGGAGTCATTGCAATCGAGCGTAGTCGGGTACTGCCCCTGCGAATCCGCCAGTGGTTTGCCACCAGTGGAGAAATCCGAGAGCGGAATGAGCGCTACGTCGGTCTTGAGGCCGAGGTCTTTGGCGGTCAGCGTATCGTCGTTCTGGGAGGCATACGCTTCTTCGTCCTGGTATGCGGCGAAAGCAACTTCATGCGGAACTCGCAGCGCCGCGGAAACCAAGTGGTCAGCCTACGCCATGAGGTAGACGGCCGCCAGCTCGCCGACATGCTCGCACTGGACTACGAGGTTGCATTCAATCCCGCCCATACGGAGATGGGCAATGACGGCAAGATGCAGCAGCGATGGGCATTGCTCAGCCGCCCGCGTTCCGAGGGCGAGCGGCGGTTCTGCTTCTTCACTACGAACACTGACACCGCGCGTTGCATGTACGCATTCAGCAATGGCGACGAGCTAACGTTGAGAGCGAAGCGAAACTGGCCGGCTGACCGGACCTGGCTCCTGGATAGGGTGGACATTCTCTGATAACGCGCCTTACGACATGCCCCATTCCCGCGAGTACGTCGTCGTTGAGGGCCGGGCGGGGATGCCCAGCCGCCTGGTGATTTCAAGGGCGAGATCGACCCCGTGCCCGCCGCGAACGTTGTCAGTGACCACGTACTTAGCCTTGGTAGCCCTAATGTATTCAAGCGTGCCGTCAAAGTCGGCATGGTTCGACAGTGCGACCCCGAATGAGCAGTCGGAATACTCCATAACCGGGTCATTCGGTCGTGCCATATAGGCGCTCAGAGTGATGGTGCTGCCGCGCAAGATTTGAATAGGCGGCTCGCCGTCGCCCTTGGTGTAAAAGCGAATGAACCTGCCAGCGCGGATATGGGCACGCCCCGGCTCGGAGTTGACGCGGCAGATGTCGCCGATGGTATAGCCGTGTTTACGGTAGACCTCAACTTCTTCGCACAGCCTGGCACTGCCAAGCAGTGGGCAATCGACTTGGCCGCTTAGAATCTGAAGTGCCCGTTGAATCGTACCGCGGTGAGCCTTGATGTAAACGGGGCCTCGCATCACGCGGGAAAGCACGAGCTTCAGGAATCGCTCCGCGGCCTCTTCCTGCGTGTATTCGCGCTTACGGTCGGGGCTTCCATACGTGCTGTCAACGACGAGTGCGTCTACCTCAATCACATGGTCCAGCGGCCAGCGAAAATCGCCGGAGTACCCCAGACGCATGCCATTGGGCAATTCGACTCCGACCTGGACTGAGCCAAGCATGTGCCCACTATGCAGCAGCGTCATCTTATGGTCTTCGACCGTATGAGAAGCACCCAGTTCGAGCGGCTGGACGTTTTCCCTGTACGGGAGGTCGGCATTAAACTCGCACACCAGCAATTGGCGGGTTGCCTCGCTCATGAACAGGTTTTGGGTGCCTTTGCTGGTCTCGAAGTTGTCCATATGATCGTCATGCACATGCGTCTGCACGCGCACGGAATAGTCCCGGTGGAATCCATCGCAGGAGATACGATCCCCGAGGACAACGGTTCCGGAGGGGAATACGTCGATGGGGTAGGCGTTCTTCATGGTGAGACAGCTTCTGCGAGTGCGTTGTTGATAGCGGCCTCAAAATCCTTGCCTCCGTCGGCCAGTTCGGTGGACACTCCATCGTCGCCCGTGATTGTGAATCGCTCAGAGCCGAGCTTGCAACCAAATCGCGCCAGTCCGGGGAACGCGCTTTTTACAGCGGATCGCATTGCCGTGTCCCGGTCCGCCTGCGAGATGGCCGCCAGGCGCTGGCGAAGGTCGGGGGCAGTCACTTCCCCCAGGAAGACGTGGATGCGTTGAACGTGTGGCCGGAGCCGGAGAATCTCGGCCACGCAGTCGTCGATGGATCGGCGGGACCGCCGGTGCAGCTGCAGAACCTGCTTCATTTCGGCGCTGCCGAGCTGGTGCTGCAACCCCGCCTGGCAGAGCCGCATCTGATCGTCCTGATTATCCAGCCGAGCAACCTCCGAAGCCGCGGTGAAGCCGATGGTGGATTCCGACTTTCCCCAATCGACGAGATGGCGCACGGCGGGCGACAGCCGCAGCAAACGGACAAACTTCGTCAGTACGCTGGTTCCCTCCAGGTGGAGGAACTCAGCAACCTGTTGCAAGGTCGATCCTGCATCCAGGGATGCCTGAACTGCCTCCGCGACTTCCACGGGGGAGAGTGGCCTGGTGGCTCTATGGCTCCCTACAGACAGAAGCAGCTTCTTCTGGATGTCGGTCGAGGTTCCGCGCACCCGTCATTCCTCCATCAGGCCCTTGCCCGAAAGTCCTTCCTCAATCAGGGTTCGCGCGGCATCGTCCAGCGTCGTGCCTTCGTCCTTGGCGTAGGTGGAGAGTCCCTTATGGGCGGCTGTGCCGAGCGTCACGATCACTTGCGTGATTTTCTCGCCGGTCTTCGCGGCCTCGATCGCTTCGTCAGTCGCAGTCCCCTCTGCGACCTGCTTGACCAGCTTGGATTGCTGGGCACCGCTCATCTGGGACATTTCCTTCGCCAGCTTCACCGCTTCGTCTGCTTTCATGTCCCCGCTGAGGGCGGCGGCATCCTGCGCCCGCAGAGCAGCTTTCAGGTCTACCTCTCCCTTGTCCACGAGAGCGCGGAGCTTCGGCTGCAGCCGGTCGTACTTGACGTACTGAGAAACCTTGGTCCTCGGCAGGCCCGTTGCTTCAACGACCGCCTGGATGCTTCCACCGTAGTGTCGGTACAGCGCCGTGCAAACGTCAATGAGATCCTTCGGGTTAGGATCGCGGCGCATCAGATTCTCGGTGAGCGAGAGCACTTTCGCTGTCGTCACGTCTACCTTTTCGTCCAGGATCGCCGCGAGGATCGTCTCTTTCTTCAACTCCTGGTGGGCGAGGAATCGGCGCTGGCCAGTAATGATCTCGTATTGGCCCGGCTTCTCCGCCGGGCAGACCACAATCGGCTCCAGAAGCCCGACCTTGCGGATGCTGTCGGCCAGCTCCGTCACCTCCTTCTTCACGTCACGCAGGCGAATCTGGCCCTTGCCGATGACCAGGTCCTTCAGGGGAATCTCTCTCACTTCTTTGATGGTCGCCATAGGATGATCCTCACGATCGGGTGACGATGTTGCTGCCCGGCGCAATGCCGCTGGCTCGTTCTGTGGGCAGGTCGAGGAGCCGGCGAAGCTCGTTGCGGGAGAACATTTTCACCGGCGCGTTCTCCGCCTGCTCGACGTACTCTTCAAAAATCGCCTGCTTCTCCCGCAGGAGCGTGTCGATCCGCTCCTCGATGGAGTCGGCGACAAGGAACCGCACGACCTGCAATGGCCGGTCGCGCCCAAAGCGATGTGCCCGCTGGATGGCCTGGTTCTCGACCGCCGGGTTCCACCAGCGATCAAACAGGACGACAAGCGAGGCGCTGGGCAGGTTCAGCCCGACGCCGCCGGCCCGCAGTGATACGAGCAATGCCCGTGGTCCGGGTTCCTGCTCAAAAACACGGAGGGCGCGGTCGCGGGCTGCCTCGGGCAGCTGGCCGTGGTACAGCTCGTGTGGAAGGCCGCCGAGCTGGCCGGACAGCCAGTGCAGGGTTTCTACGTACTGCGAGAACACGAGTAGCTTGTCGCCTGGCTCCGTGAAGCTCTCGACGATGACCCGAAGGGAGTCGCGCTTCACCGACTCGCCGCTGTGCGGCTCGAAGTTGCACAGCTGCTTTAACCGCGTGATGAGCGCGAAGATGCTGCCGTAAGCCACCTCGTCACCTTCGTCCTCGTTCAGGAATGCTTTCCGCCGGTCCCAGGCCGCGTCGTATGCCTCGCGTTGAAGGCCGGTGAGTTCGAGGGGCAAGTCCTGCACGATGATCGGCGGCAGGTCCGGCAGCACCTCCGTCTTGCGGCGGCGAAGGAAGAACGGGCGGATGCGGTTATGCACTTCCACCCTGGACATGCCGCTGTGGAGAAGCGTGGGATTCAGGAAGCGAAAGATGGAAAGCAGGTCGGACACTGAATTCTCGACCGGCGTTCCGGTCAGTGCCCATGCCCGGTCCAACGGCAGCTGCCGGCAGGCGAAGGCTGTCTCGGAATCGGGGTTCTTGATTCGCTGGGCTTCGTCGAGGACGACGATGTTGAAATGGGCTTCGGCACCGATCTGGTCGATGTCAAGGCGGACCTGATCGTAGGAAGCGATGACGACCGGGATCGGCAGCTGGTAGCAGGCTTCCCGGTCCAGCCGGGGCCCCTGGAGCCGTCGCACCGTCAGGTCCGGCGCCCACCGGGCAAGCTCCCGCTCCCAGTTCAGGGTGAGGGCCGTGGGGGCGACGATCAGGGCGCGGTCGCAACCAACCGCTGCCAGGGCAAGCCGCAGCGCGACGGCCGCCTGGACCGTCTTGCCGAGTCCCATCTCGTCGGCAAGCAGCGCGCACCGCTCCCTCGCCAGGAAACTGACCCCCTCCCACTGGTAGGGTCGCAGTGCAGCGGGGAGGTGCAGATCCTGTCCATCGGTTGACGCAGCACTGAACTCCGCGTCCATTTTGCCGGCACACCCGGTTGCAGCGCCCTGAGAATGCCCGCCGCGGGCACTGGCCTGCTCAGGACGTGCTGGTTCAGCAGTAGTATAAACGGCCGGAAGCCCGAAAGAAAGGTAAGCAGCGGCGAAAAGGCCGCGCCTTGAATGGCTTGCGGCGGGGTGCTGGAGCGAGATTACGCGGCCAGTTGCCGCACCGTCCGGATGATCGGGTCGGCGGGGATATTTTCGATGCCAGGCCCCCACGAAAGCCGCACCGCCGAGGCGATGCGATCATCGGGCAGCCCCATCGCCTTGAGCACATGGCTCGGCGCGTAGGATGCGGACGTGCATGCCGCCCCGTTGGAGAAAGCGAGTTCTGCCGCACTCGCCATCATGAGCGCTTCGCTATCGACGCCCGGAAAACTGACGTTGATGACGTGGGGCTGGCATCGCTTGCCATCGCCGTTCAGGTGGTACTCCACCTCCGCCAGGTCGGCGAGCAGCCGCTCCTTCACCTGGGCCGCTGCAAGCCGGCGGGCGGCGTGTTCCTGACCGGCAAGGTAAGCCGCCTCCCCAAGGCCGACGACCAACGGGACGGGGATGGTGCCCGGACGAAGCCCCATTTCCTGCCCGCCGCCGTAGAGAAGCGGAATGAGCGGTCGCCGCTGACCACTGCGACGCCGGGCGAACAGCGCTCCGATGCCCTTCGGTCCGTAAATCTTGTGCCCGCTGATGGAGAGGAAATCGCAGCGCAGGCGGGCCAGCGACTCAACCTCTTTGCCGAACGTCTGGGCCGCATCGACGTGAAAGAAGACGCCGGTGTCCGCCAGCATTTCCCCGATTTCCACAACCGGCTGGAGTACGCCCGTTTCGTTGTTCGCGTGCATGACGCAAACCAGGAGCGTGTCCGGCCGCACGGCCCTGGCAACGGCTTCCGGCTCCACGTACCCGCCGGGGGTGACAGGAAGCAGCTCGACGGCAAAGCCCTGTTCGCGCAGCTTCTCCAGAGGCTCAAGAACCGCCTTGTGCTCGATGGCGGTTGCGAGTATGTGTCTGCGCTGCGAAGCGACGGGGTGCTGGGCAAGCCCGCAAATCACGGCGTTGTTGCTCTCGGTCGCGCCGCTGGTGAAGATGATCTCGTCGGGCCTGGCGCCGAGGAGCTGGGCAACGCGGCCGCGGGCCTTCTCCACCGCTTCTTTTGCCCGCTGGCCGTAGATGTGCGTGCGGCTGCCGGCGTTGCCGACCTCCTCCAGGAAGTACGGCCGCATCGCCTCGAAGATCCGGGGGTCGAGCGGGGTGGTGGAGTTGTAGTCGAGGTACAGCGGTCGCGGCATGTCGCCCTCCGGCCTGGAGTGCTTCCGCAGGCTGCACCTGTCCATCAGCGGCCGGCGCGGCGACCAGGCTTGGCTGGTTTGTCCGCACGGAGCAGGCGGACCCGCTCATCGGCGATCGGGAGCCAGACGGAAACCTCGTAATCGCCAACGTGCCCCCAGATCTGCACCATCCCGTCCTCCGGGAACTCCTGATACCGGCTTACTTCCAGGTCCACCGGGATCGTGCAGGAGGCAGGTATCGCTGGCATGGCGGTCACCTGTGCGGGCGAACGACGTGGCTGAGTTGCGCTACGGTGCAGCAACCAATTTTTGCCATTTACCGCTTGAACGTCAAGAGGTAAACTGTGGAAGTGAAAAAGAAACTTCCACCCAGGGGCGTGGAGTTCGATGGCGACGTTCGAGTACATCTTCCCGGCGATTCGCGGCATCCAGGCGGGCAGGGAATACTACGTCTCGATGTGCCCGCTGCGGGTCATCCCCCGGATCTTCCTGTTCGACGAGGATGAACTGAAGCCGGAACTCCGTGCCCAGCGGTGCTGAACAAGGCGCGGATTCCCGAAATCGCCGGCTACATCCTGGGGCACACGAAGGACTACATCTTCTCGGCCCTCACGGCCTCGATCGACGGCGAGGTGCGTTTCGAGCCGCTCGGGACCGGACGAGACCGCGCGCAGCGTCGGCCGCCTGCGCATCCCCATGAGCGCCCGCTTCGTCATCAACGACGGGCAGCACCGGCGGGCAGGCATCGAGGCGGCCCTCCGCGAGAACCCTGACCTGGGCGACGAGACGATCGCGGTCGTGTTCTTCCTCGACGTGGGGCTGAAGCGCTGCCAGCAGATGTTCGCGGACCTCAACCGCTACGCCGTCCGGCCGACCACTTCGCTGAGCATCCTCTACGATCACCGCGACGAGGATGCCCAGATCACGAAGACGCTGCTGCAGAAGGTTCCGATCTTCACCGACCTGACCGAGACACAGCGCAGCACGATCTCAAACCGCTCGATCAAGCTGTTCACCCTGAGCGGCATCTACCATGCGACGCAGGTGCTGCTGGCGGGGCAGGAGAAGGAGCCGCTGGAGACAAGGATCGAACTGGCGGCAGCGTTCTGGAACGAGGTGGCGAAGCACATCGCCGACTGGGGGCTGGCCAAGGAGCGGAAGGTCAGCGCGGCGGACCTTCGCCGCGACTACGTCCACGCCCACACCCTTGCACTCGCGGCGCTCGCCCGGGCGGGCCACGACCTCCTCATTAAGCATCCCACGGACTGGAAGCAGAGGCTGGCCAAGCTCGTCTCGATCGACTGGTCGCGGAGCAACACGAAGCTGTGGGAAGGGCGGGCGATGAACGCGGGGCGGCTCTCGAAGAAGACCGTCAACGTCGTCCTGACCGGCAACGCCATCAAGAAACACCTGGGCCTCAAGCTGACCGCAGAGGAAGAGGCATGTAGAGACCGACTACCAGAGGACCGGCAATGGCCGACGCAGATAAAAGTTCACCTGGCAACGCTTCAGCCTTCAGCGAGTGGGGGCTTCGGCAAAGACCGTCCAGCGCCTGTCGACGCAGATCCGCGAACTGTACCTCTGCGATGCCATCCCCTGGGTCATCGGCTACAGCGGCGGGAAGGATTCGACGGCGGCCCTGCAGCTGGTCTGGATCGCCATCCGGGAGTTGCCGGAAGAGCAGCGGCAGAAGCCTATCCACGTCATCTCCACCGATACGCTCGTCGAGCAGCCGCTGGTCGCGGCATGGGTCGATACTTCGCTGGACCGCATGCGGGAAGCCGCTGCTGCCCAGAAGCTGCCGATCACCCCGCACAAGCTCACGCCGGAAATCCAGGACTCGTTCTGGGTGAACCTGATCGGCCGGGGCTATCCGGCCCCGCGGCAGAAGTTCCGCTGGTGCACGGAGCGGATGAAGATCCGCCCGTCGAACAAGTTCATCCGCGACGTGGTGCGCCGATACGGCGAGGCGATCCTCGTCCTCGGCACGCGGAAGGCGGAAAGCCAGGTGCGGGCCGCCCGCATGGAGAAGCACGAGGCGCAGCGGGTGCGCGAGCGCCTGAGCCCGAACACGAGCCTGCCCAACTCGCTCGTCTACACGCCGATCGAGGACTGGACGAACGATGACGTCTGGCTCTACCTGATGCAGGTCAAGAACCCCTGGGGCCACGACAACAAGTCGCTGCTGACGATGTACCAGGGAGCGTCCGAAGGCGGCGAATGCCCGCTGGTCGTCGACACCACGACGCCGAGCTGCGGAAGCAGCCGGTTCGGTTGCTGGGTATGCACCGTCGTGGACAAAGACCGGTCGATGGAGGCGATGATCAAGAACGACGAGGAGAAGGTGTGGATGACGCCGCTCCTCGAACTGCGCAACGAGCTGGACAAGCCCGACGACCGCGACCGGCGTGACTACCGGCGGATGAGCGGGCAGATTCAGCTCTTCCATGACCGGACGATTCCCGGCCCGTACCCGAAGGAGTGGCGCGAGCACTGGCTGCGCCGCGTTCTGGAGGCCGAGCAGAGCGTCCGCAAGAACGGGCCGCCGGAGTTTGCCAAGCTCCAGCTGATCACGCTCGACGAGCTGCACGAAATCCGCCGCATCTGGCTCCACGAGAAGCACGAGTTCGACGACAGCCTGCCGCGCATTTTCGAGGAAGTGACCGGCGAACCCTTCCCAAAGAAGGCAGACGACGGCAACTGGCTGCGGAAGGAAGACTGGGATTTGCTGCGCGAGGTGTGCGGCGACGATAAGGCGTTTTTCGATCTCCAGGTGTCGCTGCTCGGTGTCGAGCGCCGATTCCGCGGGATGACCCGACGCTCAGGCGTCTTCGAGGCTTTAGAGGATAGGCTTCGGGTCGGCATGTTCCACAATGAGCAGGAAGCTGTCACTGTCCTCTCCGGTCAGCGGGACCGGCGCGAGGAGGTAAGTGGGAAGGAACCCGAACGTCGCGAGCCGATGCAGCTGAGCCTTTTCGATGGAAGCGCTCGGC
Organism: uncultured Planctomycetota bacterium; assembly: GCA_963835245.1. Taxonomy (GTDB): domain Bacteria; phylum Planctomycetota; class Planctomycetia; order Gemmatales; family Gemmataceae; genus JAJPHU01. The sequence continues at coordinate 1,685,560 of CAWIEZ010000001.1, read as the reverse complement.
CAAACGACCCCGTTTCCACGAAAGATGCCGAATGATCCTCGAACAATTACGGCTGCGGAACTTTTGCCTGTTTCGCGGGCGGCAGACCTTTGACCTTTCTCCGCGCCAGCGTAGTGGCAGGCCGTTGCCTATTATCCTGTTCGGCGGACTGAATGGCGGCGGCAAGACAACCCTGCTCGACGCTATCCAGCTTGCACTCTACGGCTCCAGGGCCAGATGCTCGAAGCGGTTCGGCTCCTCTTACGAAGAGTTCCTGCGGCAATCCATCAATCACAGCGTTCCTCCCGAGGAAGGGGCCAGTATCGTGCTGTCCTTCCGCTATTTCACCGAGGGCGAGGAACATCTTTACGAGATTTCCCGGGCCTGGCAGGCTTCCGGCGAGCAGATTCGGGAAGAGCTTCGCATCTTCAAGGACAGCTCCCCGGATGCCTGGCTTTCGGACCATTGGACCCAGCTCGTCGAGGAACTCATCCCACTTGAAGTATCCCAGCTTTTCTTCTTCGATGCCGAAAAGATTCGCTCACTGGCCGAAGACGAAAGCAGCAGCAAAATCCTCGGCACGGCTATCAAGGCGCTGCTGGGCCTCGATATTGTCGAGCGGCTTGTCGCCGACGCGACCGTGCTTCAGACCCGGCTGGCCAAGGAATCGGGCAGCAAAGACCAGAAAGCCCAGGTCGAGGCGCTCCAGCAGCGACTGAGGGAGGTGGAATCCGGCCTTGGGCAAGCGTCGAGTGAGCGGGCTTCCTTGCAAAACAGGTTGGACCGTGCAAAGGAGCAGTTGAAGATCGCGGAGGAGGCGTTCGCTGCCAGAGGCGGACGCCATTGGAATCAGCGAGAGGAGAATGGCCGTCGTCTGGCCGAACTGAAGAATCAGAAGTCCCAGCTTGAAAAGCAGCTGCTTGATCTTGCGGCCAGCGAGCTTCCCCTCGCGCTGGTCCCCGATCTCCTGGATGCCGTTGAGCTACAAGTAAGCCATGAGGGCACTGCCAGGGAGGCAGAGCTGATTGGCTCGCTTCTTACAGACCGGGATCAGCAGCTGCTGGCCTTCCTCAAGGGGAAGGGAGCGGCCGCAAAGATACTGGGGCTGGCGGAGCAGCACCTGGCTGCCGACCGAAAGCAACGCCTGCCGGATAACTCCGTTTTCCGCTACCTCGCCATGTCCGAGAGCGGGTACGCACTATTGCGGCATCTGCGTGGGCGTCGCTTACCGGACCTCACTGCCCAGGGCCTCCGCCTGATCGAGGAACTTGCTCAGGTGATCCGCGAGCAGGAAGACGTGGAGCGGGCCGTTGCAGTCACTCCGGAGGAAAGCGACATTGGCCAGATCGTCGAACAGCTGAAGGCGGCCGCCCAGCAGGTCAGCCTCTTGGACGAAGAAGCTAAGCGCCTGGACATCGTGGTGCAGACCCGTAGGGCTGATCGTGCAGGCTGCGAAGGTGAGTTGCAACGATTGCTTAAAGACAAGGTGGAGGCCGAGATCAGCGGGGAAGACAAGCAGCGGATGATTCGGCTCGCCGGCCGCACGCGGGAAACCATGCAGGAGTTCCTGCGGCGGGCAACGGCGCAGAAAATCGACCGGCTCTCGGCACTAATTACGGAGTCCTTCCGGTTCCTGTTGCGAAAGCAGACGCTCATTGAGCGGATTTCTGTCGATCCCGACACGTTCTCCATCACTCTATACGATGATGCCGGGCGGGCCATCGGCAAGCACCGGCTGTCCGAAGGCGAAAAACAGCTCTTCGCCATCTCCGTGCTGTGGGGGCTGGCCCGCGCATCCGCGAGGCCGCTGCCCTGCATCATCGACACTCCGATGGCCCGTCTGGACGCCGCACACCGGCAGAACCTGATCGAACGGTACTTCCCCAACGCGAGCCACCAGGTCATCATCCTGTCTACCGATACGGAGGTGGACCGCCGTTACTATGATGCTCTCCAGCCCAGCATCGCCCGCGCCTATCACCTGAACTACGATGAAGGGGACAGGGTGACGGTTGCGGAAGAAGGCTACTTCTGGAAAGAACAGGCGCCCTCGGTGGCGGAAGGGTAGGCCATGAGCATCAAGCAAATTCGCTTATCGTCGCAGGCTAAGGATCAACTCATCCGGCTGAAAACCAAGACGGGCATCCAGCAATGGAATGTGCTGTGCCGTTGGGCCTTCTGCCTATCACTGCGGCAACAGACGCCACCCACGCCGGTCGAGATACCAGCGGACAGCAATGTGGAGATGAGCTGGCAAGTTTTTGGGGGCGATGGGCAGGAACTGTATCTCGCCCTGCTGAAGGAGCGGTGTCACCGGGACGGGTTGGGCGGGGCGGATGACGTTCTGGCCAGCCAGTTCCGCCTGCACCTGCATCGCGGCATCAGTTACCTCGCATCTCCGCAGACCATTCGGTCGGTCGGGGATTTGATTCGGCTTTTGCAGGAAGGGGCCATCCCAGCAGACGAATAAGGGGAAACGGTTCTAATTCACTGGCAATAACGGTAATGAAGCCTGCTATATACCAAGTCATTGCTCAGGTACTCAAATCTCGCGGTGAGCCGATGTCACCTCGCCAGATCTACGACGCCATTTCGGCGAGCAGCCTCTACCAGTTCAAGGCGCAGGACCCGCTCAGCGTTGTCAAAACCCAGCTGCGTCGGCACTGTGAGGGGCTGAACTTCCCGTCGGCACGATCGACGAAGTACTTCGCGCAAGCTCCGGAAGGGAAATACAGGCTGCTGGACAAACCCGTTCGAGTACCCGGGAGCCTGTACCCGGTGACGTCAGAGGGCTCCGAGCGAACCCCGGCCGTCCTCGTTAGCGTGCCGAACAATGATGAGGAAGCGGCCGCACCTGCCGATGGTCCCTCCCACTCCGAAATCCAGTGGCGACTCCTCGACTTGGGCTGCCAACTTGGACTTTCGGTCTGGGCACCCATCCCCGATCGAGGAAAGGACTGGTGCGGCCATCGCATCGGCAGCGTGGCCAGTATGCTCGCAAAGATTCCGCAACAGTTCCCGCCCGCTGTCATCAAGACGATCGAGTACATCGACGTACTCTGGCTAGACGGCAACGAGGGGATTGTTGCCGGGTTTGAAGTCGAACACACGAGTACGATCTACTCCGGGCTGCTTCGGATGTCGGACCTGCTGACGATGCAACCGAATATCGACATCAAGCTCTATCTCGTCGCTCCGGACGAGCGAGCGGACAAGTTCGCCCGGGAGGTGGCGCGTCCCACTTTTGCCCAGAGGAAAAAGCCGCTCCACTCGATCTGCCGGTTCCTTCCATACTCGAACTTGCTCGATAAGCTTGAGGAAACAAAGAACGTGATCCGCCATCTGCGGCCAGAGTTCCTTGATGATATCGCCGAGGCATACAGCCCCGTAGCATCGAGCTGATTCCACGTACGTTTCTCTTCCACCAGCATCCTGGTTGGCCTTACTCCAGCACCTCGATCCTCTCGGGGTTCACTAGCCGATGCGCCCTGAGCGGGTCGTGCGCCTCACACACCATGAGGACGTTGGCAGGATTCATCGCTCCGCCGGCGCGCTTGGGGGCGATGAGGAGCTGGGCGTTCGCCGATGTACGGTCGCAGCCACCGTACCATTCGCACCGCCCCCGGTATGACAGCAGGCGCACCACCCAGAATGGCCTCGGGATCGTCATGAGGCCGAGAGCCGGATGCCGAATCCGGAGTGGCACGAACGCCTGATCGTACAGGGAGAGATTGTCGCTCTTGTGGCGGTTGCACCAGCCACAGGCGAGTCGCAGGTTCTCTGCCCCCTGGCCTCCCGCCGCGACAGGGAGCACATGATCGACCTCGATGAGGAGGTCTCTCACCTGCCTACCGCGGAGGGTCATGCAGTCGATGAACCGGAGCGCCCGGAACGGCGAAGTCTCTTCCTCCTTGAGAAACCGGCTCACGGCCACGTCCGTGAACGGATAGCCGCAGACCCAGCAGCGGGCCGGCCTGGGGCACTCCCCCAGGATACGCTTTCGCTCATCCAAGTCGATCAGCTCCCGGGACTTTGCTCTCCGACGGCTGACCTCGGCCGAGACGAGACGCGCCACCTCTGAGGCGAATGTCCGCACTTCGTCCCTCGGGGCGTCGGAAAACAGCCCCTCGAGATTCGCGAAGACCTCTCGGAAGATGTGCGCGTACCCGGTCTTCGGATTGCCGACGAACCGGGCCGGATCGCAAAGCGACTCAAGAAACCAGCGGGCCCAGACAAAGTGAATGTCGGCACGCAGAAGCTCATCCCGACCGCCGTAGACGCGCTCGGGGACGGTCAGGTGAGACATCGCCCGGATCGCGGCGCTCTCCCAGACGGCGGCATGAGACCCCAGCGTAGTTTGAAGAAACACCTGAAGGGCACTGCTCATGGTCGAAACTCGGGGCATGCTGGGTGCGGTCCTCCCCTACCGGGAAGACGCCCTACTCGGCAAGGACCTTGCCGTAATCGCTGAGGGACGGGAACGACCTCGGGTTCTTGCGGTACTCCTCCCAGAGTTTCGCCCATCGCTTTCGGATACCTGGAAGGTCCTTCTTCACTCCTTCGATTCTCCAGCCGCGGCTGAAATAGCTTGTGGAGACGCCCTTTATCCACCGCTCCACGAGCGCGGGGATCTCATCGACGCTGTTGATGGGCAGTTCCTTATCGTTGAGGAATTGGAAGAAGTCCGATGCCAGGATGGTAAGCGAGATCTTGTTGAAGAGCTGGGAGTTGCGGGGGTTCCCCCAGAAGTTCTTGGCCTGCGTATCCTCCGTCTCGCCGAACGTATCCCGGACGGAGGACCAGAAGCGGATGAAGACGTTGCGCCACGGGCCGTTGGGATTGCTCCAGTAGGCGAACGGTCCTCCCTCGCCGTGGCTCGCGTGCGCGGCGACAATTCCCGATTGTTCGAGGTGATTCCGCTTCCAGAGGTCTGCGTAGTCGTTCTTGCCGTGGAAGAGCTTGCCGCCCTTGAGGTGCTGGAAGATCTGTACGAGGGAACGCATTACGCTCCACGGCAGGCGGTCCCCCGACTCATTGGGCAGACCCTGCTCGACGAGGTTGCAGAAGGGACTCGTCGGGCTGCGCAAGGAACGCAACCGCCCGCGACTCGAGGAGCGGGATTCCCGCCCGCTCCAAGCGGTCGGACACGCGCCCTAACTCCTCATTGGACAGCGTCGTGGAGATGATGGTGCCCAGCAGCGCCCGCCCGATCGGCGTCGCCTTCTGGTTGACGACCACGAACTGGAAGACGTGTTCCGCTGGGTCGGGTGTCGTGAAGAGAGAGACGGGAAGCCGGCGGGATGCTTGCCGCTCCGCTTTCCGCTGCACCTCATCCACGTCGCCTCCGGCAGTGATCTGCCGCTCGATGGCCTCCCGAAGTGCGGGATCGTCCTGCGTCCTTTCCCGGGCCGCTTCGACGGCCCCCCGGAGCCGGTGCTGGCCATCGACGAGGACGACCGGTTTGAGGACGGCCTTCATCGCCTCGCGGGAAAAGCCGAGAAACTCTTCTCCGGCCGCGAGGTCGGCGCCCCCTTCTTCAAGGATCTTCACCCGCGCCGAGAGTTGCTGCCAGAAGTCGTAGACGTGCGATTCGTCCGTGAATAGCGTGCTGGTCGCAGCCTCCTCGTCCTCTTCTTCCCCCTCCCCATCCTCCCCGTTCGCCGGTTCCTCGGACGCCCCTTCCTCCTCCGTTCCTTCGAAGTTAGCCTTGCGCTTCAGTTCAGCGACGAGGCCCGGATCGGGCGTTTCGCCGGCGAGGTCCGCGATCCGCTGCTCCAGGTTTTTCTTGACGCCAAGCATTAGCTCCTTCAGGGATAGGGCGTCGAGGTCCTCCACCTCGATCTTCACCTTCCCGATCTCCATCAGCGGCTCCAGCCCGTCTGCCGTCTTGGTGAAAGAGACTTTGCCGGCGACCTTCTCCCGGATGGCGCAGAGGAGCGGGTTTTGGATGATGTTGTGGGCGTCGGCGTAGAACTCCTTCAGCGACGCGATCCGCGCCGTATTCTCGTCACGCTGGAACCCCAACGTCTCCTCTCCGCCCTGCCGCTGCTTCTGGGGAATGCCCGCCCAGACGTTGATTTCCGTCGCAGGGGCAGACAGCATGAGCAGCCACTCCGACTCCGGCGTCTGCCGGGTGCGGATCGCGTCGTACTCGAAGGAAACCATGCATAACCCCCTTGGCCAAGCCGCTGCGCCGCGGCACATCTGATGCTTGGCGCTGTGCCCTTTTCCCACCCCGAAAAAGGGCGAATCGCTGCTTACATTTCAGAATCCCCGAGGAGTTCCGGCGTCGAACTGTCTAGCCTCTCAAGCCCGAGCGGGCTGGGCTGCTGGGACGTTTGATGCTGCCGGGCGATGGCGTTTTCCAACATGCCGCCCGGCGTGGCCACGACGAGCAGCTTCAGGTACTGGAGCCATTACTCTCACAGGCGTGGGTGCTCTATCTCGAAGTCATGCAGTGCGGAAGGGGAAGTGACTGATCCGCCCAGTCCACGCTGCCGTAAGGCCAACACAGGAAGCCATTAACAGCACATTGTAAGTGTGGGACGCTACCAGTCAACGGGATTAGGGCGGGAAAGTGGTGGAGCGTGTCGTCGGCGGACTTGATAACTGAACAAGTATCCGTGCGAAGTTTCGGGTATTTCGGGAAGGAAAATTGATCCGAAGGCAAACAGCCGAGAGGACACAAGAAGCCTGGCTCTGACTGCTTGGCGCAGCGGCCGCCATCGCCTATCCTCGCCCTTATGGCGACACCCACCCCGGCAATTCCCCGCCACAAGACCGCCATCCGCCGCGGTGACCTCTCGCGGCCGATGAAGTCTGCCCTACACGACGGGCTTATCGTGCCCTCTGGTACGGTATTCGACTACGGCTGCGGGCATGGCCAGGACATCGAATTTTTAACCGCACAAGGCATCAGCTGCGACGGATGGGACCCTGCCTTCCGACCGGATGCTTCCAAGCATGCCGCCGATGTTGTGAACCTCGGCTATGTTCTGAATGTCATCGAAGACGTTGACGAACGGGCAGCGGCGCTCAGGCAGGCATGGAGCCTTGCCCGCAACTTGCTGGTCGTTGCCGCTTTGGTGAAGGAGGATGGGCGGGGGCAGAGCCAGCTGCCATTCGGCGACGGCGTTCTGACAGGGCGCGGCACATTTCAGAAGTTCTTCGGTCACGGAGAACTCAAGGCGTTCCTTGAAAGCGAACTTCAGGCGGAGGCGATCCCAGCGTCGCTTGGCATTTTCTATGTCTTCAAGGACGAAACCCTCCAGCAGCAATTTCTTGCCAATCGCTTCCGGCGCCGGGCAGCAACACCCAGGAAGCGAATATCGGAGCTGCGGTTCGAAGAGCACCACGAGTTGCTCGAAGGTTTCATGGCAGCCATCGCCGAACTGGGCCGTCTCCCCGAGGAGGATGAGTTTCCGCGTTCGGCCGAGGTAGTGACTGCATTTGGCTCGTTGAAGCGCGGATTCACGTTGGTGCGGCGAGTCACAGGTGATGCCGAGTGGGATGCGATCCGGCAGCGGCGGACCGAAGACCTCCTGGTTTACCTTGCACTTGCCCGCTTCCGCAGGCGACCTCCCATCGGGCAACTGCCGCGCATCCTGCAACGGGATATACGGGCTTTCTTCGGCACGTACACAAAAGCCTGTCAACGAGCCGACGAACTGCTATTCCGGGCTGGGGATGCCGCTGCCATCGACGAGGCGTGCCGCCGCTCCGCCGTGGGGAAGCAGCTGCCTGACGACCTCTACGTCCACCGCAGCGCCATTGATTTGCTTGAACCGCTCCTACGGATTTACGAGGGCTGCGGCCGGGCCTACCTGGGCGATGTGGAAGGCGCCAATGTCGTCAAGATTCACAGGCGGTCGGGCAAGCTTTCATACCTCATCTATCCCGACTTCGAGAACGACCCGCACCCGGCGCTGCTGCGGTCTGTCAGGGTAAACTTGCGGTCCCGGCAAATCGACTGCAATGACTACGCTCAGAGCGCCAACCCGCCGATCCTCCATCGCAAGGACTCCTTTCTGGCTCCGGACCACCCCCTGCGTGACAAATTCACCCGGCTGACCATGCAGGAAGAAAAGCACGGCCTGCTCGACGATGTGAGCGGCATCGGCACGCGCGAAGGATGGGCAAGGCGGCTTGCGGAACGCGGCTTCACCTTGAAGGGCCATCGACTGGTCAGAGGCACTGGCCTGCCCAAGGAGCCGAGCAAGCGGGAAACTTGAGCGTCAAGCAACTGGCAGCTGCTTCGTGTTGGACCAGCCTTGGCGTTTGTTGTTCTGCCTTCCCGGCAAACGCTTCATGGCCGCTGGCACAGCGGTTGCACCTGCTGCAATCGTCTCCTCCCTCGGTCCTTCTTTCTGGGGCTTCACGCGGAACAGCGGCTGTGTTGCATGTCAAGCATTTCGCACAGGCTGCTGCGGGGAAGTACGTGGGGCTTCTCCTCGCAGCCTGTGCTCGGTAAGCATCTGTCTGTGCTGCATTTCCCGGAACAGACCACAGAGGGAGGGCAGGAGGGAGAGGGGTTTGGGGAGAGGGAAACTGGGGACGCCGGTTCCCTCTCCCTAAGGATGCCAGGACTGACCGTCGGGCAACGGACCCACGGATGCAAGATCCTCCGGATCAGCTGCTCGTCAATTCAAGGTAAGGGTGCCCGCGCGAACATCGGTTTCCCCACCTCTGGGCGTTTCGATCAACGTCCCTCAAGAGCGGCCCGCAAGGGTGCCAGCTCTTCCGCTACTGGGAGCCATGAACCGATGGATGTCTTATAAATCGGAAGGCGCACCTGCTGCATGCTGGCCGTAATGACGGCTCTTTTCGTACGGTAAAAGCTGAGGCAGTTGTCTTCCCAGGGCAATCTGCAATGTGCAAGCAGCGCACGCATTGTCGTTTCTGGTTGTTCCACCAGCTCCTCGTAACGCAGATCATACACCCTGCCGGGCAGCACCTGCTGCCAGTGATCCATCAAGCGCCGGTAGCGGCGGTAATACCTTCCAAGAGCTACCTGATCATAACAGTAGGGATTGTGACCAACAAAATGCTGCCTGAACATTGACCAGCAGGTATCCATCGGATTGCGCACGCAGTGGATGACGGGTGCCTCTGGAAACAACAGGTGCAATAAGCCAATAAGGAACACGTTATAAGGCGTCTTATCCACGATGTGGGGGCTCCCAGTGGCGCATAACCTCCGCAGGTGTTGCAGAGCTATTTCCGCCAGTCCCCTACATTGCTCCTTGCCCATGTTCACTACGGCTTGCGGAAACGGTAAGCCAAGCAGTTGGGGTATCGCTTTAACTGCGATATATTGAAGTGTTTCGGCTTCACCGACGCCATACAACAGAGAATGCGATGCGAGAATCTGCTCAACCAGAGATGTACCCGAACGCGGCATTCCGAGCACAAAGATAGGCGTGCGATCGGAGCTTCCTGCATCTGCGAGTCTCGCAATACAAGCTACGTCGAACACCTTTTCCATTGCGTCGAACATGGCCAATTCACTTTCTTCCTTGTACGACAGCAAGGCAAACTGGAGGCGGTTGGCCTCATCGTAATAGCGGAACTCCCTCTTGTGATCGCCATGGTTTCCGTAGACCCTGGCAAGAGCAAAACAGGCGAAGACGCGAAGCTGCTCCGTAATTGCATTGGACTGGTGCAACTTGTGCAGTTGCGCAACGTAATGAGAGGTTAAGCCGTACTGATACATCATACCGAGGTTGTATAGGAGTTGGGCATCCTCCGGAGAGGCCTTCACGGCTCTTTTGTAATACTTAATCGCTTCGTCCGCTTCGCCTACGATAGTATAGTACATGGCCAGGCCGTTTAGACCGATGGCGTTATTAGGATAGAATTGCAATAGGCGCTGATAGGTTCTGAAACCATTGGCGACTTGGCCGGTGAGGAGAAACGCATAGCCAAGAGTTTTGAGGGCAAGAAAATGATTCGGGCTCATCTTCAGTAGTTGACTTAAGGTCGTGATGACCTGCACGTAATCGCGGTTGAGTAAAGCTTGGTTTCCTTGTTGCCAAAGGGCGTCCACGGCTGTCGATGAGCTGGTGGAAGGCTGCGGAGTGGGAAACGTATAGTCAGCCATGAGACAAAGAACGCCTTCCCATCTGCACGGTTCTCATTGGCACCCCAGTGCTTCCCGCAATGGCGCCAGCCTTCCGCCACAGGCATCCAGGAGTGAATTGAAGTTTTATAGATCGGACGGCGCACCTGTAATGTGCTGGAGGTATTTACCGTCCGTTTCGTCCGGTGAAAGGCGAGACACCGGTCTTCCCAGGACAGTCCACAATATTCGAGCAGCGCACGGATGGTGTTTTCTGGCTGTTCGACAAGTTCTTCGTATCGAACGTCATGGATTCTGCCCGGCAGCACCTTATGCCAATGATCCATCAATCCTTGGTAGCCGCGATAGTACCTTCCCAGGCTTCCCTGATCGTAGCAATAGCCGGGTGCAGTCTCGATCCCGAAGTAATGTCTGTATAAAGACCAGCAGGTATCCATCGGGTCGCGAACGCAATGGATAATGGGGGCGTCAGGGAACAACAGATGGATCAAGCCAACGAATAAATAGTTATCAAGCGTCTTGGATGCTATCCGGCTGGCATCAGGAGGACACTGGCTCGACAGCAATTCCAGATACAGCTTCCCAATATCCACAAACACTTCCCTGTTCAGGTCCGGGCACAATACGTGGAAACGGTTCACCAAATGTTTGGGGGATTAGCCGATTCGCAATCCAGGGCAAGATACCGATTTCACCGGCGCCATAGACGCCGGAATGGGACGCTAGGATGTGTTCGACCAGCGAAGTCCCCGAACGCGGCATTCCGATCACGAAGATCGGTACGGCGTCTTTGCATCCTACTCGTCCGAAGCTCCGAAAGAGTTGGCTGGTAAAGGTGTTTTTTATCTGCTCGATGAACCCAATGGCGCGCGCGTCGCTGTATCCAACCAGCGGAACCATCGTCGCATTGCCTTCCGCGAAATAACGGAAGGCCGCATGAGAGTCACCGTGGCTGTCGTAAATCCTGCCCAACGTGAAGCACACCAGTGCTCGCGATTGGCCCGTGCACCCGGCTGAGTCATGCAACCTTCGCAAGTCCTCAACGAGCGGTGCATCGACGGGGTACTGGTTCAGCATGGCCAGGTTATACGTTACCCCCACTTCGTCAGGCTTGACCTGAAGTACACGTTCAAATTGCGCAGTGGCTTTGGCGAAATCCCCCTCAGCCATGTAGCAGTTGCCGATGCCAGTCAAGACCACTGGATTATCGGGGGATAGTCGCAATGCCTTTCGGTACAGCGTCATTGCCTGCTTGATGCGACTTGTCTTGTACAGAACCACAGCAAAGGGAATAAGCACGGACAGGTTGTCAGGCTCTAGCTGAAGGCAGCGGCTGAATAACGTGGCAGCCTGGAGGAAATCCTTTTCCAGCATCGATTGCCGGCCCTTTTTGTAGAGCGATGCTAGTGATTCAGAGGCGGTAGGCGCGGGGCGGGAGTTTCTAGTCATGGCGAGGAGAGCCTTGACCGGCAAGTGGGAGCAAACTTAACCTCGCGGACATTGATAGAGGCATGGTGAAAGGCGCGGTAAGTGTCGTAAGTCTTCCGGAATTATCAATTGGTGCGTATGTCTTGTCAATTGATAATTGCGACAGATAAGATGAAAGTATCCTAGGATGAAGATTCATTCAGACGTGAAAGCGGTGCTCTGCTACTTTGCTCACATTGCTATCGGCTCAAGGAATTGACGTGATCATGGGCCGGTGTTTGAGAGTTCCAATGGAGCCCGCATAGCGACGAGGTGCCGTGTGACCAACAGCCCAGGCGTATCTCGATAACCCCAATGTCTGTGCTGCACATCAACAAAAGCGAACCGGGAGGAATGTAAGACGCGAACCCTTTGTAAGGGTAAGCGGTGGCCACATCGGGAGGAACCCGGCACGAATGCGTCACGTTGAGAGTTTCGCCAGACTTAGTGACACTCAGCCGAATTAAGCGCCGGGACCCCTCGGTAATGGAAAAGAGCAGGTCGCCATTGACTGGCAACGCAAAATCTGGACTCGGCTTAAACTCGCTAAATACGGGCAGGCTCGTTTCCGCGAACACTTCTGCGCCACCGGACTTCAATCGTAACTTAAGATGATGAGGATCATCCGGGTATCGTTGGCCATGAAGGAAGATGCTGACCACACTGATCGCTGGCGCGGGATCGACTGCGGTAGTCCACATGAAGACGCTCGCCGCAACGAACGCCAGACAGGCAGCCAGTGCAGCCATGAGTTTACGAGGCACTTGTATCATATTCACTCTAATCGCCGATTTGGCCATTCATCCAAAGCCGATGGAACCCTTACCATTACTGGAAAAGCAGTAAAGCACGAAGTTAATATCCCGTGCAGCGCTTCGGATTGGGAAATCCCTTGCTGCATGCAAATCGCGGTTTGATCGTGGTCTACCGGTCAGGCTGCTTCGGAAAGGCTCGGTCTCCACGGCGTCCCATTCTTGACAATTGCATTCAGGATGACCAGCAGCTTCCGCATGGACGCAACGAGAGCGACCATCTTCCTCTTGCCTGCTGTAACGAGCCGCGCATAAAAGGTCCCGTATCTGCGGATTGGGACGAATAGCGGTTAATGTGGCCATGTAAAGAACCGACCGCACCTGCGAGCGCCCGCCCCAGGTCGTTCGGCGTCCTCGCATTGTTCCGCTGTCGCGGTTGATAGGCGCCACGCCGATCAATGCGGCGATCTGCCTCTTGTTAACCGTACCCAGCTCAGGCACAGCAGCAACGAGTGTTTGGGCCACCACCGGGCCGACGCCGCAGACGCTTTGCAGGAGCCGCGTTTTGGCCTGCATCGTGGGAGAAGAGGCAAGTAGCTCTGCGATTGATCGGCTTGCGGTTTCTATTTCCTTTTGGAGAACCCGGATAATCGCGCGGATGCTCTGGTGGATGGCATCGCCTGCCGCCTGCTGAAGGCGGTTTCGTTCGGCTGTCAACATCTGGGTCAACTGCTGTCTGCGGGTTACCAGCGAATCCAGCATATCGGTGTCTGCGGTGGGCATTTCCCTTGGCTCGGGGCGGATTCTCTCCGCATAGAGGGCGATGACCTCGGCATCAATACTGTCGGTTTTTGCGAGTCGGCCCGTTGATCGGGTGAAGTCACGCATCTGCCTCGGGTTGATAATCGCGACGGGGATACCAGCATCGTCCAGCGCAGGGCAAGGGCTTTTTCCAGTCCGCCGGTGGCTTCCATCACCACCAGTTTTGGCTGAATTGCTACCATGCGGCGGACGATCTTGCGGATACCCGTTTTGTTGTGGCGTTCGCTGTAGGTGCCTGGTGATGCAGATTCCTTGATCTCGAATTCTGCTTTGGCAACGTCTATTCCAATAAAGAGTTCCATTTTTTCCTCATAAGTTGTAATACCCAAGTGCCCCGTAAGCTCGTTCTTGCTAAATACGAACCCGCATCGCGGTTCAAGCGGCTGTTCGAGCTTTGATCGAGAGGTGGTGCAGCGACCTGGCTGTTCCCCGTCATGCGGCTCTCACCTGCTGACAAGAGAGAAGGACGGTCTGCTGCACCGAGGGGCGTTGACCCTTTACGCCAAAGCACCCTGGCATGCAACAAAGAAGCGATCAGGCTTTTCTGCGTTATCGGGATCGTAACAAGAGGGAACCGATCAGCTGCACCGGGAGCATTGGACCGTTTAAGGCCAAAGCACCATGACGCAACATACAAGGGAAGAGGGAAGGAGGGTGGGGACCTGGGGGCGGGAAACTGGGGCCTCTGGTTCCCGCCCCCAGTGACTTCCCGGCGCGGCGCGATTTGCTCCGGCAGGTACGGCGGTCCATATGCATCACGAAAAGCAGCGCCTATCTCTATGCCTCCTGGAGATTATGCGACGTTAGTGCGACTGGTTTACCCCTGCGGAATGCGACGAGCAATTTGACCTGCTCGTCAGTCAAAAACTCCTCCGCGCCGATATGGCTGTTGTCTTTCTGCACCAACAGGTCGATCGGATCATGCCCGTGAACCCATCCTAGATTCGGCCGATGAACGTTGTAGCCGATCAGGCGCTGCAACTGGACATCGAAGGTCCTCGCAATTTCCGGAGGGTACGAGAGGTACTGGTTCTCGGACTGGCGAAGCCAGCCAAGGCAGTAGCTGATGACAATGCCGGTTCTTGCCTCATCCGTCACGTTTGCACCACCGCCGTGCAACAGCGACGCGGCGTAGATCAAAACCGATCCTGGGTCCATCTCGGCATACGTGATTTCGCCCTCGCGGGGCGCTCGGCCTTCGGGCCATTTGTGGCTGCCGGGAACGATCATCGTCGCCCCATTTTCCTTGCGGAAGCTGCTATAGGCCCAGATTGTGTTCACCTGGAACTCGAATGGTTTGTGGCTTATAGGAAAAAGGGCGCTGTCGGGATGGATAATCTGTGCCTTTTCACCGGGGTGAATCCGTATGCCCTGGGTCAGGTTGATCTGAAAGCTGTCACAGTTGGCACCGAGGACGTGATTAGTTACGGCAAGCACCGCAGGATGGACCGCCACTGTCTGGGCTGTCCGTGACTTCGCGAACAGTGCCTCGATGCGCGTGGTGTTGAAACCGAAGAAATGGGCCTGGCATACCGGTCGCTTTTCAAAGTACGGTTCGATCTCTTCTTGAAGCGACCGTACCTCAACCTGGTCTATGGCATTATCCAGTATGACGTAGCCAGCCTCGTCCATAGCTGCGTAGACATCGCAGGGAGAGCTAGTGTTCACATCGAATCGCTTTAGTTGCATAGGGTTCCTCATCGATTAGTGGGTTACGATATTCGGCGTTTCGTCTCCTTTTCCATTTCGGCGGCAAGCGCGTGCAAGTCCTCCTCGGGTAGAGTGAGAAGCCCCCGCAAAAGAAACCGGACGCTTTTCATCTCGTCAGCCGAAAGCCGTGCTTTCTTGCCCTTTGGCCCAGCCTGCAATACTGCCTTTAGCAGTTCTTCGAGAATCTCCTTTTCCGTTCGCTTGAAGATAGCGACCAGTGGCACGAGCTTCTCTCTTTGCGTGTCTCTACGTAGATAGATGACGCTTTGGAGGTAAGGTGCGATTCTTCTGATGTTGCGATTCATGGTGCAGTAGCCTGCACTACTTCGATTTGACGCTGCGATCCCGCAGTGACCGGTTGGTTCGGTATGGGCTCCGGGGGAAACACCCTGGATTTGTGCACATGGTGGTAA
Organism: uncultured Planctomycetota bacterium; assembly: GCA_963835245.1. Taxonomy (GTDB): domain Bacteria; phylum Planctomycetota; class Planctomycetia; order Gemmatales; family Gemmataceae; genus JAJPHU01. The sequence continues at coordinate 1,670,339 of CAWIEZ010000001.1, read as the reverse complement.
TGCAGCATCCACGTGGAAGGCTCGATCTGTGCAGCGAGTATAGTCCCTTCGGCTAATTGTCCCGCATACCGCCGTTTCAGCTCGCCGAGTATCGCTGGAGAGGTGTCAATCTCTCCGATGATAATGGGCTGCCCGTCATCAACATGGAATGGGTTGCTGAGGTAGCGAACGGGGACGCCTCGCTCCATGTATACGGCGTTCCAGACGCGGTCATACATGATGCCCAGCATTTTATGAACACCAAGCCTCACCCCGATTTCTACATTGGCGTAGACCAAGTTATCGACGATGCGTTTGCGCATGGCGAGGTCGGCGACGTTGGGTGCCACGGCGATTCGGGAGGCTTCATAAATGTCGAGACTCGCTGGCAATCGTCCATCCAGAAGCTCAACGTTTTTCCATATGCCCCGTTCGATGGCATCCCTGATCATGTAGGGCCCATCGGTCGGCAACAACCGGAGACAGCCGAGAACAGGGGCGTCATATACACGCCGCGTCTCCGCCCCAGAAGCCGTGCGTGGCGATGGCGGTTCGACATACGCAAGATGCAGGGCTTTGGGAACATCGTAATGGTCGTACTCGATGCCATATTCGCGAACCGCCGAAACCCCACCGCCTGAACGGCTACCCGACAGATCGAAGGCGGTGAGCTGGTAGACGGGATTACCGCTATGGTGATATTTAAGAAGCTGGTTGAACACCTGATTGCGGAATTCCAGGTAGCGCGGATAGAGCCGCGTGCAGGACAGTTCTGAGAAACCGTAAGTGACCATATTTCCTCCCTGTACGGGGAGGAACGTAACACTTCGCGAGAAGCTGGGAACCTATCTACCTGGATAGGTGTCAGCACCGCTACCGCTTGCTAAAAGTGCTGCTTTTGCGTGTGGACAAAGAGATTGGGGTCCAGGACGATCAGGCCGAGGCGTAGCGCCTTGACTACGGCCAGTGTCTTACTGTTGGCATCCAGCTTGGCGAAGCACCGCTGGAGGAAATAGGCTACGGTGGTGTCACTGATGTTCAGAATTGTGCCAATATCCGTATTACTCTTACCCAACGCAGCCCATTGCAACACTTCCCGTTCACGATCGGATAATTGCACCGGCTGGTTGTGCACGGCGCTGGTCTTGCGGTGAAGGTGCTGGTACACGTCGTAAAACTGTATCGAGGCGAGCTTTAGAACGCTCAGCAGCGTGGGCGGGAATTCCACACCTCCCGCTGAGCTGGCAAAGCCCATCGCGATGTGTTCCTGGTGGGTGTTACACAGCGAGACGGCTACACCGTTCTTAAGTCCAGCGTCGCTGGCCTGATTGAGTATGGAGCGTTCCTTCTTGTTGTAAGGCCGGACCTTGTCCACGCCTTCCCAGGTGAAAATGTTCTGAGGGTTTAACAGGGATTCTTTGCGAATGGGGTCTAGCGGCTCGTAATTACTAGCCTTATAGTGTTTCATCCAGTCTTCCGGGTATCCCGTGATGATCCCGTGCTTAGCTTTTTCGCCAATCGAAGGATGATCGCTCATTAAGCAGAAGATGAGGCTGTCGAATCCGTAGGTCAAAAGGAATGATTTGAGCACACCCCAGAGAGTGGTGTCGTCGGTTGCTGTGTGGGTATGGGCGACATAAGTGGGTAGGTCCATGTCATGCATCCATGCGCTATTCCCATTGACCGTAGAACTATATCAAATTCCTGCGCCTTGTCACCTCGGTAAGATTCACAGGCGGTCGGGCAAGCTTTCGTACCTCACCTATCCCGATTTCGAGAACGACCCGCACCCGGCGCTGCTGCGGTCGGTCAGGGTGAACCTGCGGTCAAGGCAAATCGACTGCAATGACTACGCTCAGAGCGCCAACCCGCCGATCCTCCATCGCAAGGATTCATTCCTGGGACTGGGCCACCCCCTGCGGGACAAATTCGCCCGGCTGACTGCGCAGGAAGAGAAGCACGCCCTGCTCGACGATGCGAGCGGCATCGGTACGCGCGAAGGATGGGCAAGGCGGCTTGTGGAACGCGGCTTCACCTTGAAGGGGCATCGACTGGTCAGAGGTACTGGCCTGCCCGAGGAGCCGAGCAAACGGGAAACTTGAGCGTCAGGCAACTAGCAGCTGGTTCGTGTCGGACCAGCCTTGACAATTGTCGTTCTGCCTTCGAGTAAACGCCTCATGGCCGCTGGTACAGCCGCTGCCCTGCTGCAATCGTCTGCTCCCTCGGTCCTTCTTTCCGGGGCTTCACGCGGAACAGAGAGAGGGAAGGAGGGTGGGGGTTTGGGGGCGGGAAACTGGGGCCGCTGGTTCCCGCCCCCAATGACTTCCCAGCCCGGTGGATATGTGGCGGCCGGTTACTCCTTCTTTGCCTTCTTGCCGCCCTTCTGGCTGTCGAGTGAATCCGCAAACTCCCGGAGCTGGCGGGCCAGATTCGCCAGGTCCTTGGGGTCCCAGCGGGCGCGGTAACGTTCGAGCACATTTACCAGCCGCCCAGCCAGTTTGTCAGCGGGGATGGTCTTCTGCCTCCTTGGTCGCTTCTTCTTCCTCGCCTCCGCGACGATCTCCTTGGCCGCAGCGATGGTGATCTCTTCGCCGGCTTCCGCCTTCTCGACGGCCTTTTCCCGCGCTTCGTTGGGCACCGAGGGAGCAGCCAGAAGGTAGGCGGCACTGGGCTGGATTGGCAAATCCGCAATTTTTGCGGATTTGAACTGTTCGGCCACACTCATGAAGTTCTGGGCGGACCTCTCGCTCCAGCCGAATTCGGCCTTTAACCAGGGTAGGAACTGCCCGTGTGGCAGGGCTTCCTTGACGGCCAGAAGGTCGTTGCCTACTTCGATGATGTCCTCGACAGTTTTCTTGATTCTCTCCCGGATGCGGTCGGCGGCGCTGCGGACCTTATCGGCGAGCTTGGTTTCCAGCAGGTCATAGTTGAACCCGATGACGACCAGTTCGCCCTTCGGCTGCTTGGCCACGGTGCGTTCTCCAGTGCAGGCAACGGGACGGAAAACATCTCCTCAGCGATCTACCTAGCCAGCTACCGCTGCTTCGGCAACGGCGCCGCGGCTGGGCAGGTCGCAAGGCCATGTGTGTTTGCGGCTTACGGCAATTGCCCGGTCATTCATCGTTGGAGCTGCATCATCGCCTCGGGAACAGTGGCTCCCTTCGCTGGCAATCTCGCACCCGGTGCGGCTGATGCTTCTTGGGGGCTTTCCCGGCGGAATAGAAATGAGGGAAGGAAGGACAGGGGTTTGGGGAGAGGGAAACAGGGGAAGCTGGTTCCCTCTGGCCAGAAAGTATGCGCCGACGCGAATCGGCAGCTGGCGGCGCTAACTGGCATGCAGGCGAAGGACTGCGATTTCTTCTTGTAGACGGCGGCGCTGTAAACAAGCGCTCCCAACTACCCCCAAGACGGCAAGGCTTGCGGCAAGGCCCAGCTGGGTCCAATCGCCGACGCTAGATAGTTCCGTAATCTCCACAAAGCCACCTACGCAAGCCAGCGTCAGACAGAGCGGTATCACGACAACATGAAAATAGGAAGTAAGTGAGCCGCCAAGGATTGGCAACACCAGCATCAGCGATCGTGGCGTGTATAATAGCACGGCGCACGAATATGAGAGCGCAGCCCAGTCAAGGCCGAACCAAACGGACGCGAACAAGGTTATTGCTCTAATCACGCCGCCTTCTAGGGTCATCCTCAAGACAATATCGGTGCGTCCGAGTGCCATCCTGATTGTCCCGCCAATTGAAGTTACTGCTTGGACAGCACAGGCCGGTGCCACGATCATGAACAGGTGACCGGCTGGCGCCCACTTCTGGGACAGGAGCAGTCTGAACACTGGCTCGTGAGCAACTGCAATCATTCCGACGGCTGGAACCACCACAATCGCAAGAATTCGGGTCAGTGTAAAAAAGGCCTGCCTCAATAAGTGCACGTCGTCCTTTGTCTTCGCCAACTGGGCGTACAGCACGTATTGCAAAGGGCCGGCAATCAGCAGCATCGGCAAGCGTGCGAACTGGAACGCCATCGAATACAACCCAACAGCAGCCGCCCCAAGCACCCTCCCAATTAACAGATTATCTGCTGACTGGATCACGAACGCCGCGATGTTATTCCCCAGTAAGTCTCGACTGAATGCCAGGTGCCCCTTCGCCCGATGGAGGTCGAATGTCAGCAGCGGCCGGAATGGCGATAACCAGAAGGTCAGGATCAGCCGAATCGAGAAAAAACATAGCTGCTGGGTTACTAAGGCCCATGCCCCGCTGCCATAAACTGCCATCACAACCGCCGTGACGATGCCGCCAGTGATGGAAGCGATCTCCGTTGCTGCTATGACTTTGAAGTGGTGGCTTTGCTGTTGTGCCGCCCTAGGGATGAGGAACAGAGCCTGCAAGACAACCACCACCGCCAGGGCCATGAGAATCGGCGACAGGGACGGCTGGCCGAATGCCATAGCCGCCAACGGGGCGACACCGATGACGACAACTGCCAAGATGCAGCCCAATGCCGCAGACAGCCAAAAGCAGGTTGACCACTCTTCGCGTTCCGTGGCAGGCGTGCGAACAAGGGACATGCCGATGCCGGCGTCCGCTAGCATCATGACAAACAAGACCAGCGGCATTGCCATCCCGACTATCCCGTAGTCCGTCGGCGATAACAGGCGGGACAAGATAGGAATTACAAGCGCTTGTGCGAGAACCCGAACTACGTTGACTGAGGACATGGCAGCCGTGCCAAGAACGATTCGTCTAAGCGACAAGAAAGCCTCTAGAGTTAACCAACGTTAACATACTGGTTGATTTCTGTTGAGAATGAGTCATAGTACGCCTGTACGGACATAGCAATCGGTATCTCTCAAGCCGCTTCCTTTCGCTTGCGATGCCGCAATGTCGTTGAAATACAATCAAGTGTCGTGAGGCAGTGGTGAACTATATCGTGTGCTCCTCTCCCCGTTCAGGTTCAACATTGTTAGCACAAACGTTGGTGGCAATGGGGATCGGTAATCCCGGAGAATTCCTTAATCCATCACTGATTGGCGAGCCGGAGCTGGGCGGCGCCGAAGGCTTCATGAAGCCATCGCCGACAGCGTATGTGGAAAGGCTCAAACGCGACCATACGGTGAACGGAATGTTCGGGATCAAGGTGCATTACGCGGATTTGGTCCGTTACCCGGAGATCAGTAGCAATATGTCACGCCTGCTGCCAGACGCCAAGTACATCTCCATCATGCGCCGCAATGTCTTGCGCAAGCGTTGTCCGGTGCCCGGGCGGCCCAAACAATGGCATGGACATCGCGCTTGAAAGAGGAGAAGCAGGCCCAGTTTCGCTTTTGGGCCGTGCTGAAGCATGTTGTCCATACGCTCCGGGAAGTTGAACTGTGGGAGAGATACTACCGGGCGCACGGCATTCGGCCTTTGCGCGTGCTGTACGAGGACCTGGAAGACGATTATGAGAGCACAATGCAAACGGTTCTGGACTTTTTGGGCGTCCGCGGTGATATTCCGCCTCCTCCATTAAAGAAGCAGGCAGATGCTACCACAGAAGCGTGGGTAGAGCGCTTCATGCAGGCTTTCCGGGGCAAAGGGCTTGTCAGCCGGACAATACGAGTTGTTACGCGGGAGTGGTGAAGTATGGACTGCACGACGAAACAGGTCAGGGAGACAACGCCAGGGCGTCGCGCGCTTCGAGGTCGCTGCGCAGAGGTGGACCGGCGTCCGACTTCCTTGTTTATCAGGGACTGCGAGAGGGTGCATGAGTGACTTGACTGTAATTCAGTTGGTGGTGGCGCAAAGAGAAAGAGAGTTGCGTGCTGAGACGCGTTGGGACAGATGGGACTTGCTTCTAGTCCCCTTGGCCGGCGTGTTTGCACTCGCGGCCGTTCCTTGTCTTTTCGTGGGCGTCATCGTTACGGTTGTCCTTTCGTTATGGGGAAAATCGCCTGACCGGAAAGCCGAAGACGGGGCCAATTCCGAACGCATCCGTAGTTGATGTATGCGAGGCGCGGCCGTCGTGAGGACAGTGTCGGTGATAATCCCGTTCTTTCAGCGTGAGCCAGGGATTCTGACGGGGGCGTTGAAGTCGGTTGAGAGGCAATATGTCCCCCCCGGCTGGCTTGTCGAGGTAATCGTGGTGGACGACGGGTCGCCGGTCAAAGCGGAAGACGAAATTCGCTCCCTGCAATTCGGAGAGGCATTCCGTGTAAAGGCGATCCGCAAAGAAAACGGCGGAGTCGGTGCGGCGCGTAATCGAGGGCTGTCAGAGGTCGATGAAGGCGCGGTGTTGATTGCCTTTCTCGATTCTGACGATTGGTGGCCTGACGACCATTTGGCGCGAGCAATCCGGGCTAGGGAGCAGGGATTCGACTTCTACTTCACGGATAACCGGAGGGACGGCCATCATGAATCGCATTGTCGGTCGGCCTACGTTCGGAGGACGGCGACCTTTATCGAGCAGTGGGGACAAGCAAGCGGGTTCCTTGAGATACCGAAGGATTTGATGGTCGGGCTAACGCTCAGCGAGTTTCCCTGCCAGGCGTCAACGGTTGTCTACACCCGTGAAGTCGATCCGGGGCTACGTTTTGATGTGGGATTGAGGTCGTCCGGGGAGGATGTGCTTTTCTTTACCAGGCTGGTGTCATCAGCAAGGCGTATCTGCTTCGATCTTGACAGCATGGTGGAGTGTGGGAGCGGGGTGAACATTTACTTCTCGAATCTAGGGTGGAACAACGAAAGAGTGCTCTCTATTAAAGTTGACGTTCTCGTAACGCATCTGCGAATCGCAGAATCCCTGGAACTGTCTGCCCGCAACAGAAAATGGAACGACCGGCGCGTGGACGAGTGCCGGAAGGACCTGGCGTTTCACATGCTGAGGAATCTAATTAAGAAGCCGGCCCATGCCTCGCGCGAGTTCGCGCGGCTGGGCCGTATGGCTCGGGGTACTGCGGTAGTGCTTCCGATCGACATGATCCGGGTTGCGCTCTACCGGTTTTGTATGCCTAGCGAGGGCAAATAGGCAAAATGAGCGAGATAGCCACGTCAGCTGATGTGTACATAGCGAAAGTCTACAAGCCTTTGACAGAACCCTTCAGAAAGATCCCTAAGAAACTGCATGTCATTTAGCTTGGTGATGATATGAAGTGTCCTAGCAACTGGATTCAAACGTGGCGGATTGCCTAGCTGGACCGTCTCATCGCCTGCGCTATTCCGCGGCCACCTGGTTGTCGGCGATGGCCCGCACAAGGTCCGACAGGCGCTTCCGCAGGCTTTGTTCGCCGATCCGCTTAAATGCCTTCATCATTTCCAGCGATTCGCGGTCGGACACCTTCTTGCGGTTATGGTGGAATCTATCCCCTTCCTCGGTAAAGTCCGACATTCCGTAGCTGCCGTAGGCGGAATGCTCCAAGCCTTCGAAGAAATAGGCCACGGGCACCTGCATGACCTGCGCGAATTCATTCAGGCGTGACGCATTCATGGCGTTGGTGCCCTTTTCATATTTCTGCACCTGCTGGAACGTAATACCAACCGCCCTGGCGATCACCTCCTGGCTCAACCCGAGCATGGTGCGGCGCAGCCGCAATCTCTTGCCTACATGTGCATTTACATCTTCTTTGGGCATTTGTTAGTCCGAAATGGATCGATATGAGGGGTTAATAATCCGAGTGCTACTATGGGACCAACCCGACACGACTTGCAAGGGGAATATGTCTAGCGGGATAGGAGGTGTGCCGATTGTTCATGGATGTGCTAATTGTCGGAATTACGGCAGGCTTGGCCCCTGCTCCTGGCGCTGCCTCTCCAGGGCGAGGCGCTCCTGGAATGTCAGTGGCTTCTGGGGTTGGTTATCGTTGGCGGCATAGTGATTGTCGTTGGCGGCCCGGGCTTGTGGTGCCTGGCCAGGCTGAACGGCTTCAGCGGTCCCGGCGTTTGCCTCCTGCCACCGGCGGATGCGGGCAGTGACAGGTTCCTCGGCGGAGGATCGTTTCTGCCGTGCTCGCTGGGGCGTGACCTCGACGCTATTGGCAGCCTTCAGCGCCTTAATCCTGTCTGCAAGGTCGGCAGCGGTCGGGCCGCATTCTCCTTCCGGTGCCTGTCCTATGGCAGATAGTTTCACCTTGAGCTGGTCACGCAAGTCGGTCAGTTCATTGAGGTAATTGTCGTGGGGGAAGGGTTTGCCGAGGCGAGCCTGATAGTCGCGGAGCTGGGATTCTGCGATGGCCAGGTCCTGCCGCACGCGGACAATATCAGACCCGTAGCCGTTGGCCAGCCGTTCAAGAGCGTTGAGCACGGCACGCGGCCCGTGGTGGTCACGTGAGAGCGTGGATTGCCGTGTGATCGCTCCCTCCAGGTATACATCCGGGGGGAACTGCGGGTGCAGGACCATGCCGAAGCGCAGGCCCCGGTATGTGCCAAGAGGTACGCGAGTTGTGTCGCGGACGTTGCGGGGCAGGAAATCGAGCCGCTCGGCTAGGACAGCCGGTGCATCCTCGCGTGCCCATGAGCGTTTGTCGATCGTGATGGGATCGGCAGCATGGGCCGTGGCGGTCGCCTCGTCGCTGGTGAGTTTCGACAGCCGCTGATTCAAGCTTGCGATGGTCCCCGGCAAATCGCGGACGCTGCGCCGGGCGACATATTGCTCGTCGAGATGGTTCTTTTTCAGCAGGGTAAGCCGTTGCAGCTCGGCATCGGCCTCGGCGAGCGTGAGGACGGCCGGATTGCCGGACGCAATCGCCTTGACCTCGGCGTAGGAAAGCTCCTGGCCGCCGATGTCGTCGGCGCGGCGAAGCGCGTTGTCTCCTGTCATCACCTGGTTGATAAACCGGGCCTTGGTTTCGAGCGCCTGCCACATATAGGCGTCGAAGGACCCTTCCGTGACGTAGCGGTAAATGGCAACCTCCTCGTTCTGGTTACCCTGCCGGAGTATGCGGCCCTCACGCTGTTCGACCTCGGCCGGCTTCCAGGGTGCATCGAGATGGTGCAGTGCTACAAGCCGCTTCTGGACATTCGTGCCGGTGCCCATCTTCTGCGTGCTGCCGATCAGCACGCGCACGGAGCCTTGCCTTACTTTCTCGAAGAGGGCCTGTTTCTTGGCGTCGGATTCAGCCTCCCCGATGGCGGCGATCTGCTCGCGGGGGATGCCGTGGGCAACCAGCTTCTGGATGATGTCGTCATAGGGTGAGTACCCCCACGGGGTAGGATTGACGCCCATATCGGCAAAGATCATCTGCGTGCCGCGTGTCGGGGTACTCTTCTTCCAGATGGACACAACATTCTCAACCAGCCGGTTGACCTTGGATTCCGGGAAGTCCGGGGCGGTAGGAGAGAGCATCCTTGCGTCGGTGGCCAGCTTCCTGCCGTCGGTTGTGATGTTCAGCGCATTATCGACGCGCGGGTCTACCTTCTGCGAGCGCAGCCGTTCGTAGCGTTCCACCAACTCCTGTTGCAGTGCGTGCTGCTCGTCGGACATGGGACAGGCGACGACGATGGGCTTGCCGCCTTCCAGGCTGGGGCGGGGCAGGTCGAGCATTTCGGCCGTCTGCACGTCGGCGAAGGCCCGGAACATCTGCTGGAGTTCCGGGAGGTTAGTGAAGCGGGCAAACCGGCTTCGCGGCCGCAGGCTGGCCCCGTCCGGTGAAATCTCCATCGTGTCCACGACCTCGCCGAAGGTGGCGGCCCAGGCGTCGAAGTGCTCCAGCCCGCGTGCCCTGAGTCCCTCGGGGTCGAGGAAGCGCTGCATCGTGTACATCTCCACCATCGTGTTGGAGATCGGAGTGCCGGTGGCGAAGGTGACACCCTGGCCGGGGTGCTGCGCATCGAGGTAACGGGCTTTCATGTACACGTCGAAAGCCCGCTCGCTGCCGCCGGTCTGGATGCCTGCGACGCGCTCCATCTTGGTAGGTGTTTCCAGGTTCTTGAAGTAGTGGGCCTCGTCGATGAAGACGTGATCGACGCCGAGTTCATCGAAGACCAGCCCGTCATCCTTCTTGTCTTCGGCCAGCAAGTCCTTGAGCCGCTCAACCCTGGCGGCCTTCTGCTTTTCAATGGTCTTAATGAGGTTCCGGTTGCTGCCCCGTGCGCCAGCATGCTCCCGCAGCAGCTGGTCGTATTCCTCGATCTGCTCGCGGAGGAATTTCTCCTGGTAATCTCGCGACATGCCGATACGCTCGAAGCTGCTATGGGTCACAATGATGCCGTCCCAGTCGCCGCTGGCGATCTTTGCTGTGAGCATCTTGCGCCGCTCCCGCGTCAGATCCTCCTTGGCGGCAACCAGCAGCCTGGCATTCGGGTACAACTGCATGAATTCCCTGGCGAATTGCTCCAGCAGGTGATTGGGGACCACATACATTGGTTTTTTGATAAGGCCGGCCTGCTTCATCTTCATGCCGGTGGCGGCCATCGTGTAGGTCTTGCCGGCCCCGACGCAATGGGCCAGCAGCGTATTGCCCGAACTCATGCCGCGCCAGACGGCATCGTCTTGGTGGGGCCGGAGCTTAATCGTCTGATTCATGCCCGGAAAATCGAGATGGGAGCCATCGAAGAGGCGGGGGCGCAGGTTGTTGTAAGTGTCGTTGTACGTCCGGACCAAACGCTCGGTGCGTTCAGGATCGGAGAATACCCAGGAGCGGAAGCGTTCCTTGATAAGCTTTTGCTTTTCGCGGGCGGCCATCGTTGCTTCCTGGTTGACGACTCGCTCCTCACGGTCGCCGGCCTGGATCGTGTCGTAGATGGTCGGCGATTTCATGTTCAGGGCCAGTTCCAGGAGCCAGGTGCCGTTGGCCCGCGCCGTGCCATATTCGGAGGTTGCTCCGACTGACGCTTTGGCGGCGTAGTCTGCCTCCAGACTCCAGACGGCATCTTTCTTCAGGTGGGCGATCGGGACGGACGACGGCTCGACATGAAACAGATCAGCCGCGAATGCCTGGATGTCGCTCTCCGGTATCCAGGGCGCGCCGAGGTTGGCGTCGATGTCGCCGGGCAGCACGTCTTCGGGCTGCACTTCTCGCAAGGCGTTGACATTGCGGAGATATTGGGGGCCAGCGTGCTCTGCGACGGCGAGTTTTGCTCGCACGTTGCCAGAGAGGTAGGCATCAGCCGTTTGCCAGGTTCTGGATTCCGGGTCGGGGAAGATCAGATCGCCCAACTCAGCGACAATCTCTCCTTTGGGCTTGCCATACAGGGTTCCAATGAATGGCAGATCGACCGCGCCGCGCTGATTCAATGAGACCAGCAACCCTTCCTCGGCGCTCTGAACGTGGGTGACGGGCGGCTTCTTGCCCACCACGTCCCGCAGCATGATCGCGGCCTTGGCCGCCTTGCCGGTCACCTCGTCGTAATCCTCCAGGGACATGACCAGCATGGCATCCGGGTCTTCCTTGAACTTCACAAGGTTGGGCGTACGGCGGATGAGAGTGCCGTCGGCGGTTTCGCCGAAGGTCGTCTTGTTGATTGGCCCGTAATGGACAACGAAGCGGTCATAGGCCCAGTTGAGTTCCCGGCGTGCCTCATCGCGGTTGGCCTCGGGCCAGCCTTCATTCTGCGATTGCAGGACGCGGCGGGCGCGGTCCCGCAGTTCCACCAGCGCGGCGAGGCGCTTGCCGGTGAGAGTGCCATTGGCCCGGAGCGCAGTGCCGCCGTAGACGACGGGCACTCCCTGTCCGCCCTGGGACTGGTAAATGGTGCGGTCGTCGCCGACGAAAAAGCTGCCTTCGCCGATATGCCGCTCCGGCGGCGGCGGGGTGAAGGCAGGAGCCGATTTGTCGTCGGCCTGGGAAGGCTCAATTGGGGCGAATTCGGGAAGGCGATCAATGGCTTGCTTGAGTTGGCCGGCCAAATCGCCATTGCCGATGACGCTGTACCCCTCGCCATAAAGCGTGTCCTTGCGGCTCCAGGTGCCAAGTACCATTTCGGGATGGTTCAGGAAGTAGCGGTTGACAGGAACCTCTGCGCCATCGATCTCCAGCGGGGCGATGCCCAGCCAGTCGGGATCGACGTGGCGGGCGGGTTCGCCCCGGTCACGCTTGCGAAGAAACACGATGTCGGTCACCACGGCGGTTCCTTCCCGCTTGAACGCATCCGATGGCAGCCGGATCGCCCCTACGAAGTCGGCCTTGGAGGCGAGGTACTCCCGGAGTGCGGCGTTCTGCTTATCCAGCGTGAAATGCGATGTGACGAGGGCCAGCACCCCACCGGACTTCAGGGCGTCGATGGATTTGGCGAAGAAGAAGTCATGCAGGGAGAGCCGGTGCCCCTGGTAATCGAGCTTCAGGTCGGCGAAGGGCACGTTGCCGATAACAGCGTCGATGCGGTCCTCGGGCAGCTTGGTGTCGCGGAAGTTCTCGATGCGTATGTCGTGCTCGGCATGTAAGGCTTTGGCGATGCGGCCGGAAATCGAATCCAGTTCAACGCCAATGAACCGCGTTCCGTCGTGGCCGTGGCTGATGAAGTTGCCGATGCCGCAGCCGGGTTCCAGGATGGTGGCATCGGAGGGTATGCCCAACCGGCCAATAGCCTGGAAGATGCTCTGGATGACAGTGGGAGAAGTGTAAAAAGCGTTGAACGTCGTGCGCTTGGCGCTGTCATATTCCTCCGGGGTGAGCAGCCCCTTCAGTTCCTCGCCGAGGGCTTGCCAGCCCGTATCCTTGTAGCGGCCGCTGACCGGATCGGGGAATATCGACAGGGCCACTGGCCCGAAACCGGCAAACCGGCTAAGCGTTTGCTGTTCCTGCGGTGTTGCCGCTCGCTGCTCCTGCTCGACGATCTTGAGAGTGCGAATGGCCGCGAGGATGCCGCGGGCCTTGCCCTTTTCGCCGCTGGCTATGGGAGCTCCATTGGAAGGGCGCTCCGAGGGGGCTGGGTGTGTATCAGGAGCATCGACCGCTTCATCCGGAAGGGACGCCGTTTCTACAGGGAGCGGTGTCTGCGGTGCCGCTGGCGGTTCCGGGTCAGCGGTGACACCATTGGAAGGAAGGTGGTCAAACAGCGTTAGCTGGCGTGACGCTTTTACGCGTGCGGCGTGCGATAACGGAGAAACAGCATTGCGGCGTCGATGAAATGCCCCTCGCTGTCGTTCTGCGGAGATTCGGAGTGCAAACGACCCTCCAGTTCCTTGATGGCTATTTCCAGCGCCTCGGAGGCGATCTGGCTCGGGTCGCAGCCCCGCCTCAGCTGGGAGAGCAGATGCTGCCAGCCGATGTGGCTCGCCCTCAGTTCCTTGGCGTATTTCTCCAGCATCGTCAGAAGCATGCGTTCCTTGCGCAGCTGCTCGTGCATCTGCGGGCGCTGTTGCAGGAGTTCGCAAATGATCGTCTTGTATTGCATAGTTTTCTCCTTCAGGTTCTTGGGTTGCATTGCCTTCAGGCTCAGGCGCGTTGCCTGGGTCGGGAGGGAATAATGAGGCTTGCCGCCAGTCCGGCGGTCTGCGAGTCATAGTCGAGCCCCGGCGGAATCGGGTTCCCGACCCGCAATCCGCCTATATTGCGGCCCTGCCTGTGCGGTTGTCGTCATCGTGACCTGCCCGCTCCGCGATCGTCGCCGAAAGCGTCCTTCCACGCCTGCGTGAGAGCCAGACCCGCCATGACGACCATCGAGCCGATGGCAACGTATTGGAGAATCATGGCCATTCGGTCGTTGCCGCAATTCCTGGACATGGCCTGGGCCTGCGGACCCAGCTCGTGCAGGTAATAGGTGGGCGGAACGGTCATGGGGCAACCCGCTGCTTAGAAAGGAACGTCCTGTCCGGATTCGATTCCCTTCTCCTGCCGGATTAGCTGCCGCACCTCCTGATAGAGCCGTTCCGCCTCGATACGGGTGCTCATGGCAGATTCGGGCCGGATGGGATGCGCCAGATTTTGTCCACAGGGTTCCAGCGGTAGTCGGCTTCCTTGAGCAGGTCGATGACCATCTGGCTGGGTTTCTCCTCGAACTTGAGTGCCATCTGGCGATCACGCTTGCTCTCGAAAAGGCGGACGCCGAGAGCAACGTCCACGGCGATGAGGTATGGATCGGCTGCGGAGACACGTGGTCTCTGGCCGACCCGCTCTGCGAAGCTTGGCTTGTTATCGTTAGCTGCCGGAGCATTGTCATTGGCAGCTGCCGGTGGTTCGGCGACCGCCGTGCTGTTATCCGCTGGTTTTTCGTCGGGTGTGCGTTTGCGCGACATGGTGAAGTCCTCCTTGTTGATGTGAGGGGCAATCCTTAACCCCTATTAGGGATTGTAGCACTGTGCAAATTCTCGCGCAATTGGAGAACGTGAGGAAATATGCGGTTTTCCAAGGGCTTCGCGCACGCGTAGGACAGAGAAACAGTAGCTTAGGGCTTCGAGCCTCTTGCTTTTGTAGGCCATTTCTAAGCCGCCGCCGCACATCGCCCCAACTTTTCCGGCCAGGGTCCCAGGGCGGGGTCACGGATGCCACGGCCTGGGGGGACGGAAAAGTTGAAAGGCGGCCAGTCGTGCTGGGCCTTCACAGCACTGTAAGGGCGTTGGCCGGGCAATTCTGGGCTGGAACCGTTCCATTTCGCCTATGCAGGGCATAGGGGAGACGCCTGTCAACCTTGATTGCATTGTGTGACTTGGAAAACTGCCATGTTCCCACGCCTGTGAAGCATGCGTTTTGGGGCCATCGTGGAAGCCCTCAGGGGGTATGTATGCGTGGGCGCGGTCCCGTGTGGCAGTAGGAAAGACGACGGGCAAACCCCCGCCCGCCAATGGCGGTGGCCGCGTCAGGAGGAGGGGGATAATGCAGCCGGTCGCCAGCAGGGTTGTCGCCCGGAGCTTATGGTTGTCTGACGGCAGCGGATGCCTTGGTCTTCGCGTCAGGGGGCCGGAGGGTGCGCATGCAGTCCGTACCCGGACCGGAGCGAAGCGCAGCCCGTAGTCACCCGGTCGGCATAAATGCCGAGACGCCCATAAAAATCGGAAACGGAAGGATAGGGTGATGGGGTATGAGGCCGGTTAAACCTTCATCAGATCCTTGAGGTAGACACGTTTGGAAAGGCCGGGGGTAGTCCAATCAACATCGGCTAGGAGAACCCCTTCGGCAATACGGTGCAAGGCTGTGACCTTACCCCTTGCAGACACCAGCTTGTCACGCTGGAGGCGCTGGCGGTCGAGAAAGCTCCGGTTGTAAGCAACGGTGTCGCCTCTCTGAATAAGTGGGGATGGCTGGGTCTGGTTGGGCATAGCGATGCTGTCCGTGGGGGTAAGAACGTCTATAGCCCGGCTGGCATGCCCTGTCAATTCGGGGGATGGCGGGAGCCGGGACCTGAGGGGCAGGCCCGGGCAGTTGCTCAGGCTGCCCACCCGGTAGCTTCTGCGATGGCTGCCACTGCCTCGCGATAAGCTTGGCCTTCTTCGCCGTCCGACCCGTCATAGTCGGCGAGCAGGCTGGCACAGGTGATTAGCGATGCCAACAAGCGCGGGGCAGCCGACGCAAGGCAGGCGTTCGCTTCCTGGAGATCGGCGGGCGTGTCTTCGTTCGTATCGAAGACCTTGTGGCCGTGGGCATCGAACACCTCAAACGCCGGGATGTCGTCGCCGACTTGCTTCGTACCGTGCGTGCCTGGATTGCACACCGTGTACGGGCTGTACTCGTAGACCCAGGGGGCGGGTGAATGCCGGGTGGTGCTCATACAGCCCTCCCATTCAGGTCGGCGATTAACGCATCGCAGGCACGGGCTGCCTCGGCAAGGTCGCCTTTTTCCCAACGGTCAAGAACCATCGTGCAGGCATTGAGAGCAGTCGCAAGTGCTACTGCGTCTGCTTCATTCATCGGGCCGGAGAATTCGCGCACATGATCGGCACTGGTGACGATGAACTTCCCGGCGTCCTGGCCGTAGATCGACTTGTCGAAGGCGAGCTGGTAAACCGCGTAGCTGCCGACGATTTCGTGATGGCGTTCGATGCCCACGGATTCGTCGGTGACGACAGCAGTCTCCACGTCGAAGTGCATCCTCGCGCGGTTCAGCACGGTGCTGATGTTGAGGAAGTTGAAGGCCATGAAGTGCATGGCGTCGGTGAGCAGGTCGGTGCAGGCTTCTTCGTCGTCACGTCCTGGCCGATAATGTTCGAGGACCGACTCGAACTCGAAGGCATGAAGAGCTGACGGTTTCATGCTGCCCTCCCGGTCGCTTGGGGGATGGCGGCTCGGGCTTTCGGTATAGTCGAGAGCTCGTCGTTTGGGAGTGGTTTCATAATGTGATTCCTTTCAGGTAGGAGGGCGGCCCATTGCCGAACCGCCCGGTTGATAAATCCGGTGAGCGCCGTCACTTGACGATGTGCAGAGTCGCAGCGCCCCCGAGGGCGTAGTCGTAGACCGTCTCTGAGCGGTCGCCTTCCCAGATGGTGCTCTTTTTCATTTCTTCGGCGATGTAGCAATCGGCGGCCATGGCCCGCAGTGCCTGTCGAGAAACGTCTCGGTACTCGTCCTTGGCCACGCAGTAGAGATTGCGGGTGGGGTCGCCTGTGAACCTGCCCTCGTCAGCGTAATCGCCAGCGACAACGATGCGGTCCCCGGCCCACGAGCCGATGATCGGGTTATCGCTGTGTAGGTCGCCGCCGCCGCGGTTGTTGCCGTCGGCCAGCAAGATTGCCAGGGCCGTTAGAGTGCCGCTGGCGCTGCAGCCGAATTCGAGGAGCTTCAGCCCGTCGCCGCACCGATGCGGGTGCAGGAACTGCTTCTTGTCGAGATTGACGATGAGGTAATACTGTCCCATAGATGATTCCTTTCAAGTTGATGGGCGGCCCGTTGCCGAACCGCCCGGTTGATCCATCGTTACGCTGCCTGCTGGGATTCCCTGCGAGCCTTGGCGTCGGCCTGCTGCTGGTGCATGATCCAGGTGTCGGCTATGTCCAGCAGCTTGGCTGCGGGAAGCAGGTCGTCCTGGCCGAGGGCGTCGGTTTCACGCCAGCCCTCATCGACCTTGTAGCTGCGGGTGAGATTGACCGAGTACCAGGTGCCCTTCTCGCCGTGGTTGCGCCAGATGGTGACTTGCAGTACGCCTTTGCGGATTTTGTGTGCGGGGTGAGACATGATGTTCTCCTTCTCTTGAGTTTCAGCCCCGACCACCGGGGCCTTCCGGCACTTCAAAAGAACCCGGTTCAGCCGGTGCGCAGCGAGCGCCAGCGACCGGGCAAGCGGAAAATTGGGGGAGACCTTCAGGGGGAACCGATTTTCCGCTTGCCCGGACCGGCGCCGGGTTCACAAGTGCCGTCGAGAAAGGCCCAGTGGGTCGGGGCTGGCTCATGCTGCGAAGGAGACTGGCTAACCGCTAGCACACATTGGCAGGGGCGGGCCATTGCCCCCAGACAAGGACAGTGAGACGGGCCTGGTCAAAGCGACAACATTCGACCACGCAGGCAGGGCGATGCAGTGGTATGAAAAAGGCGTCCTGGCCAGCCTGCCATGTCACCATGCTGGTCATGGCCTGATGCTTGGATACATGGCAGGACTACGCCGAGTGAACGATCAGTAATCCTCCGGCAGCAGAACGGTGGTCACGGACCGGTCAGCCTCGGTAATAACCCAGAAACGGTTGTCGCCCTGGCCGTAGGCAGAAAACAACCTACCTCCCTGGTCAAGCGCGTGGGTGTTTGCCAAGGCATCCTCGGGGCACAGGTCGCCCCAATCGCCTGAAGCATGGCGGGCAAGCCCTGTCAGCACCTCTTCCGTGGAAAGACGGACGCTGGCGTTTGCCGTGGCGACTACCTGGCCCAGTGGGAATAGGGGAGTGCGCGTCATGGCTGGCCTCCTTTCCCCGTACCCCCTGCGGGTACGTTAGGTTGGAGGCCGTACAGGAAGTCCACGGCACGCTGGGCATGGGCGGCCGCCTGGAAGATGGCTCGTTTGTCCTCCTTCAAAACCTTCAGCCAGTGGTGAAGGTAGGCGGCATGGTCGTCGCGCGGCTCAGGGGTAATGCCGAGGTCGCAGCAGAGGAATGCGGCCCCTATCTCGGCAACCAGTTCTTCGAGGGCATAGCCTTCATCACCGAACTGCCTGCGGCCGAAGTCGCGGTCAAGGCGTGACGGGTGCCTGGTCCAGTGGGTCATCTCGTGGGCCAGCGTCGCGCAGTAGCTCTCGGCATCCCTGAACGACGTGAAAGGCGGCATCTGGACGTAATCGAGGCCGGGAGAGTAGTAAGCCTCATTACCCCCGTGGCGTATATTGGCCCCGGTGTTGGCGAAGAAGCGATCCGCCGTCTGGTTCCGCTGTGCAGGGTCGATCTGCGGCGTGACAGTGGCGTAGAAATGCGGAGGCAGCCCGTCAATCTGCTCGACATTGAAGACGGTGTAGCCCTTCATGAAGTAGATGTCGCGTTCCTGCTCCTCGCCTTCCTCAGTCCTTTCCGTCCGGGTGATGCGGTCGGAGTAGACAACCAGCGATCCTTTGGAGCCTTTCCGGATACTGGCGTTCAGTTCCTTGGCCTGTTTGAACGTCATCCAGATGGGGGAGGCGAAGTTCTGGGTCATGGCCGATGCCCAGAGCATCAGCACGTTGATTCCCTTGTAGGGTTGCCCGCCTGCTCGAAGTGGCCGGGTGATGAGCCCGGCGGCGTGAGCGGCGTTCCACGGTTGGAGCCAGGGACGGACTCCTTTTTCGAGATCGGCGATGATCTGGCCTGTTACGCGGGTGTAGATGTCGCTACGAGCAGTGGTCATACAGACCTCCGTTCGTCGGCCGATTCCATCGGCGGCGACAGCAGGTCGTAGGGGTTTTCGTTGAACAGCGTGGCAAACGGCAGCAGCTCGAACTCTTCGCCGCGACAGTTGATGGCGCAGATGACGTAAACGGGTTTGCCCGTTGTCAGCTCGTGGCATTCGAGGAGGCAGGCGGCACCGTCTTCGAACGCCCGGTGCAACGTGTTGAAGTTGTCTTTGTGGTGTTGGGGTATCATGGTGGACTCCTTTCCAAAAACGGGCGGGCAACGAATCGCCCGCCCGGAGTTGATTAAGCTGCTTTCCTGGATTTCTTGCCTTTGGCCGGTTTCGGCGTTGAGACAGGGCTGAAGTCCATCCCGGCCGGTAGCCAGTTCTTCAGCTTCTCAGCCTGCTCCGGTGTCTGGCCCGGCCTGTCGGGAGACGGCGAAGGCACGCTCCAGTTGACCAACCAGCGAGGCTTTGTTGTCGCGTGCTCGCGACTGTGCCCACGGCTCGCCGAGGGTGTCGCGGGCCAGGGCAAGCAACTGGTCGCGGCTGATGCGGCTGAGGAAGTTGGCACCGTTGGGCCGCCAGTAAGCCGCGACACTCGCTCCGGTGAGGGCGAGGGCGGCATCGTAGGCAGTAACTTCGTCCCCGGCGGCTGGGCCAAGTTTCGGTTGCAGCGTTAACGCCACGCAGTAAGCCAGCAATTGCTGCTTGGCCTCCTGTGGCAACGAGCGGAAGGCGTCGAAGCGGGCAGCTTCCGATTTCGGCTTGAGCCAGCCGGTAGGAAGCGACTGCTCGATACCCGCCAGGGCGTTCGCAGCGGCTGACGGTTCCTCTACAGTCCTCGCATTAGGACGGGGACGATTGAACGCCACAGCCGGCCCGTCGCCGCACTCGTGCTCACCCAGCATCCCGGTTGCCACATGGAAGACCAGCAGATCGAAGGCGATCGCGGGATTCTTGGCGATCTCGACCTGGACTACCCGCAATCGCGAAGCGGCGAGGTCGCGGCGTAGGCTCTCCGACAGGGCGTTCCTCGGCCTGGTCCCAGCCGGCTCCGTAGCGGTGCCGTCTTCGTTGAGCAACCGGGCGAGTTCCTTCCGGTGCTCCGGCTTTACGAGGCCCTTGTCAACGAAGGGCGTGCCATCCTGCGCGATGGAGACGTAGCAGCCAGCGAGCAGCTTTTGCGCGGTGTCGAAGCCGACAAAGGCGGCCAGCTTCTCCTCCACCTCGTCCAGTTGCCCTTGGGTAAGCTCCTGCTGCTCCAGCAGCGCGTCGGACTCGGTATCCGCAAGTGCCTGCTCGATCCGCTCAAGTTCGGCATCAAGCCGCTCCTTGAATTCGACCAGCTCGGGTGGCGCGTCCATGAGTCGGGGCTTGATCCTGCCGCAGCGGCTGATGAATTCGTACTCGCGCTGCGGGTTGATCTCGATCCAGCCCCAGCCTTCTGCCTCAAGCTCCTTGCGAATACCTTCGAGCTTTTCCTCGGCCAGCCTCTGCAGGAGGGCGGGCTTTTCGAGATAGACCTCCTCGCCGAACAGGTCGGCGCGGGTCGGCCCTCCAGCAGCCACGTAGGCTTCCAAGCCGACGAACAGCGCCAGTTTGCTGCTGGCTTCGACCAGCTTCTCCGTGAGAGCAGCGCGGATTTCGCTCGGGTCGTCCTTCTGCCAGTCTTGCAAGGACTTGAACACCTTCACCTGGCGGCGGTGGTCGTCGGTAATGGTGAACGCCTTGAGGCATTCGAGAGTGATGCCTCCGTCGCGGTATTCCTTGAGAAGCTGTGGTGCGACGCGGGCCAGTTTCATCCGCTTGAGCACGTGGGCTTCATTGACGCCGAACCGCTCGGCCACCTGTGCGGCCGATTCGCCCTTGTCAATGAGGGCGGCGAACGCCTCGAACTCGTCAGCCGGATGCATGGCCAGCCGGACCGTGTTTTCGGCGAGGCTCATTTCAATGGCGTGCTCGTCGGCCACCACCTGGCAGGGAACTGCGAAGTCGGTCCGGCAGCTTGCCTTCCGCCTGGAGCGAGCGGATCGCCTCCAGTCGGCGTCCTCCAGCGATGACGCAAAACATGCCATCGCCCGAGTCGGTGACCACGAGGTTCTGCATCAGACCATGTGCCAGCAGGGAAGCCTTCAGCTCGTCCATCCCGATTTTGGGCACGGTGCGGCGGGCATTGAGCGTGGATTTTTCCAGCTTGCTTATGGCAATGAGCCGGGGTTGAGGGCTGGTGTTTTCGATTGTATTCATAGGAACTCCTTTCTTTGATGGTTGAAACAGCAGCCGGCGGGCAGTTGGCCACCCGCCGACATCCGGTCAGCCCCGCCAACCGGGGCCTTCCGGCACGCGTAAAGAAGCAGCCATAGACGGGAGCACTTGGGCGACGGTCCATTGCCGGGTGAGAACGAAATGGCACTGGCAGGCTCGGCGGCTCGCCGCCCTAGCCTGCCGCCTTTTCGCAACGGAAGCCGGTGATTGACCGGCCCGTCGGCTGCTTCATACGTGCCGAGATAAAGGCCCAGGCGGGGCGGGTGCGGTGAAGAAGGAGAGAGGACGATGCGGGACCACAACCATTCCACGCCCGCCAAGAAGCACGGCCGAGCGGCTGGGTTGAGGCGACAGGGGTCCAGGAACGTGCAGAGCAAATGCACCGGCCGGAACGGAAACCGCCGACAATTCATGCGGATGGCATTGTCTTCACTGAACGGGTCGAGCTTCGGAAAGTGGGGGAAGTGGCTCCCAGTGCGATTATCCGAGACAATTAGCTGTCAGTTGTGGTAGTGTAGAGAATTACAACCGAAGCGTCATAGTATGTACGATATGCCAGAAACCGGCTTTCTGCGTTTGCCACAGGTTCTCAGAGTGATTCCTGTGAGCAAGACCATTTGGTGGGAAGGCGTGAAATCAGGACGCTTTCCGAAGCCGATAAAGTTGTCGGCCCGATGCACTGCCTGGCGAGCTGAAGACATTCACCAGCTAATCAAGCGGTTGTCAGAGGAAACGAATCAGATGGAGCCCAGCCCGCAGCCTGCGATTCGAGTAGCTCGCCGGTATCGGTCAAGGCAAAATATGCCCGCTGATGGACAAGGGGTACAAAATCGGGGTATCACGGCTGTAAGCTCCGATGACAGTTTCGTAAATTCAGAGCCTTAGCACTTCAATATGAACACGCCCAGACGCTTCGCCACATGATCCGATCCGGGCTAAAGCAAGGAGGGGCAAAGGACAACGCCTCGCACCAGCAGCGCGAAAACGACGGGCAAAACAACGGGCCGGAGAACGACGGCAAGAGCAGGTAAAATCGGGATGGCAAAAGGCTACGGCGACGGTCCCGAGGCACTTTGGTCATTTGGCTACTTAACTGTGGGTAGAGCCTCAACCTAACCACCTGCGGTCTCCAGCGGAAATGGGTGCTCTGGGCGCGCGAGATGAGCGAAGAGGAAATCCGCCAATTGGCGGACAGTGGCCACTATCGACAGCAGCCAGGCGACGGAAACCACCAAGACTTACTTAGTTGCATACTCTCTACCTCTTCTGTTTGTAGTTGAGCATTATTTCTAACTATACTGTGTATTAATACTACGCGCAAAGAGTTAACCAACAGTTAATTATTGCAATTTTGGTGTAGCTTGGATTTCGGAGCTCCTGTTGCCTACCGATCACACACGTGGCGGTGTAACTCGCATTTATTCAGACAGCGGGCCAGCCAGCGGCCGTAACTATTCAGAGACTGTCCCATATGGAGACAAACGATCAGTTTGACCCCTAACGTGGTGGGCGTAATTCCACCCAGTTTTTCAGGGGCTATACTCGTCCGCAATCTGAACATCCGTTCTCATATGGGACAGTCACTCAGCGATCTCGATCAGAAGATCGGGGCTTGCTCTCTGGCTGTTGATTTTCGCTGGTTACCGCAGGGGGTAGTGCGGGTGGGACAATATCGTCGCCTGTAGGAGCACGTCTGTCGTCTCCTCGTATTAAACAAAGAATATCATCAATTGTTGACTTTGTATATTATGCTTGTGTGACAATGGCGTGTGCAAAATGGCTTGGAATCTAATGTGAACAGTAACAGGTATTGATTTCGTTCAAGAAAACCTCGGTTTGCTGCCGCAACAGAAGGTGTATCTTTTGTCCGGTCAATTGGTATTTCAACCCTCGCAGACCTCCCGAGGTGTTGGCCGGACTCTCGTTCTGTATCATCGCCACGGCGCAGACGCAGAGGAGTGGCTGAACGAGAATGCGCCGGGCTTCATGCGGTGAGCGAGCCCATAAGCTTCTCAATAGACGATACAATATAGCAATTCGCTGCGCTGTCACACAATCTTAACGTGTTTCCGCCAAGATTTCTGCTATTCTAAGATGAGGACCGTATGTACCATTATGTCTGTAATCATGTGGTCGGATAGCGGATTGCTCATTTAGGGGGATTTAGGATGATGAAGGATGCAATACCAGTAAAAGCAGTAAAAGGCAGCGATAAATCGCAAGAAACAGCTAGCGACAAATCGCAAGGCTCTCCAAAGTCTGCTACCCAGAATAAACTTGAACAGATTGCAGAAGCGTTCAAAGAGGAGTTGGAGAAGATGAATAAGGAGCGGGAGAGGGAGAAGACGAATAATGAGAGGGGAAGTGTGCCTGCCAAGAAAGACAAGGAACCTCCAAAGCCGCAACCCCGGGGACGGAGTTTTTAGGAGAAGATGTACCTTTTGCCGTATTTCAGCAAACGGCAGCCCTGCTTACTTTAGTGGTAACAAGAAGTGGGCGACAGAATAGTGTTGCCCGATAGATGCCCAGAACCCCCTGACGGTCGTTGGCTACGCCCGCATTTCTTCTTCCGATCAATCCGAAGACGGTCAGGTCGATGCGCTTCGCCGTGCCGGGGCCTCCCAAGTCCTGTTGGAGAAAGCCTCTGGAGTTGCCGAGCGCCCGCTGCTGGATGAGTTGATCTCCGGGCTTGAGGCCAGTGACGGCCTCGCGTTCACGGAAGTTAGCCGGCACGGTCGCACGGTGCATGTAATCCTGCTAGGTGTCCCGCTTGCGGAAGTCCTCGAAGTTGTCGATGAAGCACTGGGCGACGATACGATGCCGCTCGGGCAGCGTGGCGATGAACGTCAGCAGGATCTCCCGCAATTCTCTTGCCTCGATGGGGCAGCTATGGAGCCGCCACTGTAAGAGAATGTCGGAACCCTTCGTGTCGGCCGCAACCACGTCCAGGATCGCGTCTTCGTTCAGGTTGATCCTGTGCCCCCGCTGGCGCAGCAGGTCCGTCGCCTTGTTGCGGGCGATGGCGAGCACCATGCGCAGTGACCGGCACGGGTCGAACCCTGCCTTTTTAGCCCTGGCGTACATGCCGATGAGCGTCTCCTGGTACACGTCCAGCAGGTCGTGGGTGTCGAAAAATCCACGGCCACACCGCTTGATGTGTCTCAGTACCCGCTCTTGGAACTCGCTGTCCAGGAACTGGATGCCGAACTCCGGACTTGTTTCAAAGGCTTCGTCAAGGTCGGCCTCGCTCACAGGGTCGGTTGCAGCCATGAGGTTCTGTTCCTCACTTCCATCTTGAAGCTCCAAGGGGGCCGCGGTGCCAGGCATTAATCTCCTCGGAGCATCCCCGCGCATCGCGTTGTGAGGAGCAGATTTTTCTTCGTTTTCCCGAAAAGTGCCCTGTTAGTGGACGAACGATCAGAAAGTGGCTAACGGGCGAGGCGCTGTGCGGCGGTCTGACTCGACGTAAGATGCTTATTCACAATAGCCTATAGCACAGGTTAAGCTTCGAGTTCTCGATCCTGCGGTCACCGGCTTAATTCGCCGTCGTCGCCTCTGACCATAAGCAACCACAAATCAACAGCTTGCGTCAAGATACGGCAGGTCTGCCGCTGGCGAACAGGTCTCCTCTGGGGAGGGACTGTCTTTATATCGTGAGTGCAATTTGTTCCCTGAAAGGGAACGAAACGCGAACGCTCTGCAAGCAAGCCTTGACTGGATTGCCTTTTTAGTGCAAAATGTTCCTTGGAAGGGAACAAAATGCTGACAAAACATAAGAACCCGAGCAAAACGCTCGGCCCCAGGTCCGCCTTGCTGGTGACTACCCTGCATGAGCGGGGGCGGCCGATCTTCACCCTTGCCGATGCTCAGGGCATCACGGGCCTGAAGGACACCTCCGCGCGGACCCTGGTACATAAGCTGGTTGGTCGCGGGGTGGCGACACGGCTTCGGCCAGGCGTATTCCAACTGGTCCCTCCGGAGCTGGGCCGGGAGAGCGAGTACCTCGGCAACCCATACGTGGTAGCCCGAGAACTGATGGGAGGCAAACCGTACTACCTTTCGCATGCGTCGGCAATGGACATCCACAACATGGTGACGCAGCCCCAATTTGTCGTGTGCTTGACTTCGCCCAAGCCGATGCGGGGGCGCTCGGTCCTCGGGACGGAATTTCGGTTCATCCGGTGCAAGCCCGAACACTTCTTCGGAACAACGGACCATTGGGTGAACAAGCAGGAAAAAGTCACGGTCAGCGACCTAGAGCGCACCGTGCTGGACGGGTTGCGGCAACCGGAGTATTGCGGCGGTGTAACGGAAGTGGCGAAGGGTTTGTGGATTCGTCGGGCTGACATGGATGTGGGCCGACTCGTCGAATACGCCTTGCGGCTCAACGTCGGTGCCGTGATGCGACGCCTCGGCTTCCTGTTGGAACTCTATGACATCGGCACAGCGTCCGACAGGGAAAGGTTGCGCGAGCATGTGACCGCAACATATTCGCCCCTCGATCCGGTTATGCCGCCTCAAGGAAAGTACACCGGACGATGGCACTTGCGGCTCAACGTAGACCCGAACGAATTCCGTGCCGTGATCGGGACGTAACGAATGATTCCGCAACGAAACCTTGCCGTACTCTCGAACCGCCTGGCCAAAGCCGGCGGGCGGCGCATACCGGAAGCCGTCCTGGAGCGGGATTACTGCCTGGCATGGTTTCTGATCGGGCTTTCGCGGACGCCGCTACGGGAGCGGCTGGCGTTCAAGGGAGGCACGGCGCTCAAGCGGTGCTACTTTGGAGACTACAGGTTTTCCGAGGACCTGGACTTCACGCTCAGAGCCGATGTGCCATTCGAGGTGATCCGCCAGGAACTTGAGCCGGTGTTTGCCGAAGTGGGCCGGGCTGGAGGCTTGACGATTCGGTTCGCCCATGAGGATAGGCAGGCCCACCAAAACAGCCATACGTTCTACCTCAGTTACGAGGGGCCGCTCCCGGCTACGTCCAGGCCCAAGGAGGTCAAGGTAGACATCACGATCAAGGAGGAGGTTGTCTTCGCGCTCGAATCGCGGAAAGTCCTGCGCGCCTACGAAGAGTATCAAGATTTGCCCGAAGATGCTGCGGTTCTGACCTATTCGCTGAGTGAAATCGCCGCCGAAAAGGTGGTCGCCTTGCTTGATGCGGCACGCAACGAACCCCGCGACCTCTATGACATCTGGTTTCTGACATCTGACGGGCATGTTGATTTGGGCGAGGTGATCCACGCGATTGAGAAGAAATGGGAATTCCGGGGAAAGAAACCCGCCGATGCCCGCGAGGCTCTTGAGTCCAAGGAAGCTCGCTACAAGAAGCTCTGGGACATGCGTCTGGCGGCACAGATGGCCGAGTTACCGGAATTCGCCGAGGTCTTTCGGTTAGTTCGTCGGGCACTTCGGGACGCAGGAATCATTGGGAAGTGAGCCCGCATGCCGAACTGATGGGGCAAGCGGTGTGTCCCTTTCAGTACCAGGGACATCAGGTGACTATAATTGACATGAAGCTCGTGTCATCCCGCGGGAGAATCAGGCTCAGGGTCGATGCCTTGGCCGAAGTCATGCTCAAAAGCCGCACGGGACAAATAGTGTGCGTACTGCAAAAGCATGGCACCGGCCCAAGGCTGGCAAAGCCTAGCGATCCTCTGACAGTTGTATTGGATGATTTTCTCGGTAGGGCGGATGTCTCCGGTGAAAGGCGTCATCAGTTTCAGCACGCGGTTGCCCGCCCCGCCTTCCAGCCGCGACAGCACGTCTTGCAACAGCCCGCGCAGCCCCTTGGTCAGGTACGACACGCGGAAGAAATGCTCGGCATCGCGGTAGACCGCCGGCACGTTGGCGTTGCCGTCGGCCAGCGGCCCCAGGTCGAGCGCGAAGATGTCCTCGGAGAAGTTCTCCGCGAGAACGTCTGGGTGCAGGGCCGCGACTTCGACCCACGGCTTTATGGCCAAGGTACTCATGTCAGTGGTCTCGCTCAGTTATCGTCATCCCCGCGTTCGGCGAAGTCGAGGAGGCGGTACTTGCCCTTCTTCTTGCTGTAGTACGGCGGGTCGGTGATTACCGCATCGAATGTTCCATCCGGCCAATGTTGAGCGGTTGAATCGCCTCTCGTGACGGTTGCTGGTGGTCCCACGGCCTCGATGGTTTCGAGCGCATTACACACCCGGTCCAACTTGGGTGGAAGTGTGCCGGAGCCATCGATAAGCGGATTGATCTCAGTGAAGTCCCAGGACATGCCGATTCCTGGCCCCGCGAGGGCGTGACCGATCTTCTCTCCCACGGGAATCCAAGTCGCCAGTGAACAATTCCAGTCGGCCAGTTGGTCAATGAAATTCGTGGCAAGAAGCAGGATGCCGGTTGCTCTGTCTCGTTCGATCCCTTGTTGTTGCATCTCTTTAAACGCCGCACGTAGCCAGCGAACGCAGGCCATCAGTGCATATACCGAGTGTGATCGGGTCGGCAGCATGTGCGGTTGCGGTTGCCTCGTCGGTGGTGAGCTTCGACAACCGCTCATTGAGGCTTGCGATGGTCGAGGGCAAATCCCGCACACTCCGGCGGGCGACGTATTGCTCGTCCAGGTGGTTCTTTTTGAGCAGGGTGAGCCGTTGCAGCTCGGCATCGGCCTCGGCGAGTGTGAGGACGGCCGGGTTGCCCGACGCAATGGCCTTGACCTCGGCGTAGGAAAGCTCCTGGCCGCCGATGTCGTCGGCGCGGCGCAGGGCGTTGTCGCCGGTGATGACCTGCGAAATGAACCGGGCCTTGGTTTCCAGCGCTTGCCACATATAGGCGTCAAATGACCCTTCCGTGACATAGCGGTAGATCGCTACTTCTTCGTTCTGGTTACCCTGCCGGAGTATGCGTCCCTCACGCTGTTCCAGCTCGGCTGGCTTCCACGGCGCGTCAAGATGGTGCAGCGCCACGAGGCGTTTCTGGACATTGGTGCCGGTGCCCATTTTCTGGGTGCTGCCGATCAGCACGCGCACCGAGCCTTGCCTTACCTTCTCGAAGAGGGCTTGTTTCTTGGCGTCGGATTCGGCGTCGCCAATGGCGGCGATCTGCTCTCGGGGGATGCCGTTTGCAACCAGCTTCTCGATGATGTCGGCGTAGGGAGAGTACCCCCACGGGGTAGGATTGACTCCCATGTCGGCGAAGATCATCTGCGTGCCGCGCGTTGATGCCGTGCGGTTCCAGATGACCGCGACATTCTCCACGAGGCGGTTGACTTTCGATTCCGGGAAGTCTGGAGCCGTGGGCGATAGCATCCTCGCATCGGTTGCCAGCTTCCTGCCGTCGGTAGTGATGTTGAGCGCATTGTCCACCCTGGGATCGACCTTCTGTGACCGCAAGCGTTCGTAACGCTCGACCAGCTCCTGTTGCAGCTGGTGCTGCTCCTCGGACATGGGGCAGGCAACCACGATGGGTTTGCCGCCTTCCAGGCTGGGCCGCGGCAAATCGAGCATCTCCGCCGTCTGCACGTCGGAGAAAGCGCGAAACATCTGCTGGAGTTACCGCAATGAGCCGGGGCTGCACGCTGGTGTTTTCGATGGTATTCATAAGAGCGTTCGGAAGAAATGAATAAAGTGCCTTGTTTTCAGCCATTTCCGTCATTTTTTCCGAACGCTCTAAGTAACTCCATTAGTTAACGGTTGAAATGATGCCGTCGGGAGCGCCGAACGGCATCCGGTCAGCCCCGCCAACCGGGGCCTTCCGGCACTCCTGAAGAACCCGCTTGAGCCGGGGCGCAGCGAGCGCCAGCGACCGGGCAAGCTGGCAATGGGGTGGGGGCCCCTGTTCCTGCTTGCCCGGACCGGCGCCGGGTTCACAAGTGCCGTTTACGAAGGCACAGGTGGGGGGGCGGTTCTGAGACGATGAGACCTGCTCTCCAGGCGCAGGTGTCCGCCCGGCGAGAGACGGTAGTCAATCACAGGCCGGGAGGCGCTCCCAGGAAGTGGAAAAACGGGAATTCTGGTGCTGGTGCTGCATTCGTCGGTCAAAGCCAGGGCGTACTCTGGCTTGGCATTATTGCCGCATTGCAGCAAGACGGCGAAACCGGCTCCTAGTGCGATTCTTCGAGACATTCGCCCGGCAGGTATGGTAATATGAGACAGGAAGGGCAGAGAATGCGATATGCATGAGTTTCCAGAGACTGGTTTTGTACGCTTGGAGCAGGTGCTCAGTGTGATACCTCTCGGCAAGACGAGTTGGTGGGAGGACGTGAAATCTGGCCGCTTTCCTCAACCGATCAAGCTCTCGGCGCGATGCAGGGCGTGGCGGGCTGAGGAAATTCGGGCGTTAATCAAGACGTTATCAGAAGAAAGTTAAGAACCGGAGTAGCTAGGGGTACAAAACGGGGTACATGCTTCTGAGGCACCTATGAATTGTAAATGAAATCAGCATGTTAGTTGGCCAATGTGGTTACCGCCCAGATCACCATTAACTCGGACGGCTTCGTCCGCTCACATCCGCCATATCGAGACCGGGAGCCGCTGACAGGGCAATTCGCCACCGATACCGGCCGACCAGAATCGTTGACATTCGCGCCAGTTATGGGGTACATATTTGGATACATACCCCACGCAAATGGTAATGTACCCCATGCCCAAGTCCCTGTCCGATGCCGCCGTGCGTAATGCAAAGCCCAAGCCGAAGCCCTACAAGATGTCCGACGGCGAAGGGCTGTTCCTCCTGGTCACGCCCTCAGGCAGCAAGTATTGGCGGATGAAATACTTCTTTGCTGGCAAGGAGAAGCTCCTAGCGTTGGGCGTCTATCCTGAAATCTGCCTGGCGGATGCTAGGGAGAGACGTGCGCAGGCCCGCCGCATGCTAGCCGCTGGGAAAGACCCAGGCGAAGCCAAGAAGGAAGCACGGCGCGTGGCGGAAGTAAGCAGTGCCAACACCTTCGAGGTCGTGGCCCGCGAGTGGTTTGACAAACGCACCCACGAGTTACGCGCCAGGTTCCGCCCGGTGTAAGCGGACGTACCTCGACAACTACGTTCTCCCGGCGTTGGGTCAGAAGCCGATCTCCGGAATCAACGCCGCCGAAGTACTGTCCTTGCTGCGGACCATTGAGGCCCGGGGCACGCTCGATACGGCGCGGCGGGTCCTGCAGATGTGCGATCAAATCTTCCGGTATGGAGTCGCGACCGGGCGGGTAGAACGTAGTCCCGTGCCCGACCTCCGGGGAGCGCCTGAGAACTCCCGCGGTCAAACACCAAGCCTACCTCAAGGCTGACGAACTCCCCGAGTACCTCCGGAAACTGACCGATTATGACGGGAGCGCGCAGACCCGACTGGCCCTCCGCATGCTGCTGCTGAGCTTTGTTCGCACCAATGAGTTGCGGGGGGCCGAGTGGACCGAAATCAATTGGGAGAAGTGCGAGTGGCGAATCCCTGCCGAGAGGATGAAAATGAAAGAACTCCACATCGTGCCGCTATCAAGGCAGGCCGTGGGCGTTCTGAGGGAATTACAGCAGCTCACCGGTGGGCGGAGGTATCTATTTCCCAATGGACACAATCCGGCGACGTTCATGAGCGAGAATACCATGCTCTACGCTCTGTATCGAATGGGGTATCATTCGCGAGCTACGGGACATGGGTTTCGCAGCACGGCAAGCACTATCCTCAACGAGCATGGATTCCGGCCAGACGTGATCGAGCGTCAGCTTGCCCACAGTGAGCGGAATCGCGTCAGGGCTGCATACAACCATGCTCAGTATTTGCCCGAACGCAGAGAGATGATGCAATGGTGGGGGGATTATCTTGACGAAGTGGCCACAAAGATGGCGAGCAATCCGGGGTGACCATTTCGGGAGATTCGTAGCGGCAAGGAAAGGCGGCTCGGATAGTGCAGGTGCGAAATGGTGGGGGGCAACAAATGAAATCTAAAGGGATGTCCTCGATCGAACTCGCGATCAGCCTTGCCCTGCTGGCACTTGCTTGAGTGGTAGTCACCATCGTCGGGGATTTGCGGCGCATCATCGTGTAATACCAGTCCCGGAAGGCCAGTGACCCAGTGCCGCTGCCCGGCCGGTCCAGCCACTACTATCGGTTGCAGAAAAAGAATACGAACCTTCAACCAAATGTCCGCCAAGGGTCCAGCTACCGCTTAGAGACCGTGCGTGCTTCTTGTAGGTGACGGGACGAATGCCCGTGGCACATTTGGATGACACTTCAGTGACATTTGGGAAGACCCAATTCGCGCAAACCTAGGCTGGCTGCGGTGGAGCAGTTCATCGTTAAGATTTCATTAACACTCGCGTGATACGATAAAATCAGGCATGATCCGCATCACGCAGCAGAACAGTGCCCAAGACGCCAAACGCTACTACGCGACGGCAGACTATTACAGCGAAGGACAGGAGTTGGTTGGGGCATGGGGCGGCAAGGGTGCGTCTTGGCTGGGCTTGGAAGGGACGGTAGACAAATCGTCTTTCGACCGGTTGTGCGACAATCTCCACCCAAGGACCGGAGAGCCGCTGACGGTGCGAACCCGCGCCGAACGGAGGGTCGGCTACGACTTCACATTCTCGGTGCCGAAGTCGGTGTCGCTGCTATACGGGTTGAGCGGGGATCAGGCCATCATGGAGGCATTCCGGGGGGCGGTGGATGAGACGATGCGCGAGATGGAAGCAGAGATGAAAACCCGCGTCCGCAAGGCCGGGCAGGACAAGGACCGCACCACGGGCAACATGGTTTGGGCAGAATTCATCCACACCACCTCGCGGCCGGTTGATGGGATTCCCGACCCGCAGCTTCACGCCCATGTCTTCGTGTTCAACACCACCTGGGACGAGGAGGAACGTCGGTGGAAGGCCGGCCAGTTCGCGGACACCAAGAGGGATGCACCGTACTTCCAGGCGGCATTCCGGGTGCGGCTGGCGAGCAAGCTCCAGGACCTCGGCTTCGGGGTGGAGCGGAAACGTGATGATTTTGAGCTTGCCGGGGTTTCGCGGGATATCCTGAAACGCTTTTCACGGCGGACCTCCCTGATCGAGAAAGTGGCAGCGGCCAAAGGCATTACCGATCCCGACCGCAAGGCGGGGCTCGGGGCCGAGACCCGCGAGAAGAAGAGGGCGGCACTCAGCTGGGACTCCTGCAAGGAATGGAATGGGCGATTGACGGATGAGGAGCGCGAGGGGCTTGCGGCTGTCCATCGCCGTGAACGTGCATTTGCCCGTCTGGAGCACGGCGAGTCGCTGGCGGTCGATCATGCCATCCAGCACACTTTCGTGCGTGAGGCGGTTGTCCCCGAACGCAAACTGCTGACCGAAGCCCTGAAACGCGGCCTGGGTGCTGTCACCGTTGAAGGTACGACAAGCGAACTGGCGAAGCGTCCGCTGATCCGCAGCGAGGTCGCCGGCCGCCCGATGGCGACCACGAAGGAGATGCTGGCCCTGGAAGGCCGCATGATTGATTTTGCCCGGCAGGGGCGCGGGCGCTGCCGCCCGCTGGGCGATGCAAACCGGGCCATCAGACGCGAGCGATTTAACGAGGGACAGAAGGCAGCCGTTCGCCATGTGCTCGGTTCCCGTGACCGGGTGATCCTTGTCCGCGGCCCCGCGGGGACCGGTAAAACGACGATGGAAGATGAGCTTCGGGTTGCGCTGGCCGAGGTGGGCAAGCCCGTAGTGGCCCTGGCCCAGTCGGTGAAGGCGAGCCGGGAAGTGCTGCGGCGGGATGCAGGGTTTGCGAGGGCGGATACGGTGGCCATGTTCTTCAAGGACGACCGGATGCAGGAAGAGGCCAGGGGCGGCGTCATTCTGGTCGATGAGGCCAGCCAACTCGGCACACGGGACATGGCCGAACTGTTCGACAGGGCTGAGTCGCTCAACGCACGTGTGGTGCTGGTGGGGGACCGGCGGCAGCACCGCAGCGTCACGGCCGGTGAGCCGCTACGGCTGCTGGAGGAAAAGGCCGGGCTGCGAGTCGCGGAGCTGACGGAGATTGTCCGTCAGGACAAGGAATACAAGAAAGCGGCCGGGCTGCTCAGCAAGGGCGAGGTCGAGGAAGCATTCAAGGAACTCGACAAGCTGGGGTGGATCAGGGAGGTGCCTGACAGCGACCGCTACCGGGTGCTGGCAGATGCCTACCTTGCGGCCGTTGCGGAGAAGAAGAGGAACGGAGAGCACAAGTCGGCGCTCGTGGTGTCGCCGACGCATGCCGAGGCGGATCGGATTACGCTTGCCATCCGTGATGGACTGCGGTCGCAAGGGAAGCTTGGCAAGGAACGCATGGTTAACGGCTGGGTCCCGATGCACCTGACGGACGCACAAAAGGCAGACGCCACGGAGTACGAGCCGGGGCAGTTGGTGCAGTTCCAGCAGAACGCAAATGGCTACAAAAAGGGATCGCGGCTGGTCGTAGACGACGGGGTGACCCCGCCCACGCAGCTTGCACACCGCTTCGAGGTGTACAGGCCGGCGCAGTTCACGCTGGCGGTCGGGGACCGGATTCGGATCACGGCTGGCGGAAAGACAAAGGATGGTAAGCATCGCCTGAGCAACGGGACACTGTTGACAGTCGAAGGATTCACAAAGCGGGGCGACATCATCGTGGACGGCGGGTGGATCATCGACCGCGATTTCGGTCATTTCACGCATGGCTACGTGCTCACTTCGCACGCCTCGCAGGGCGATACAGTGGATAAGGTCTTTGTCGCCATCGGCAGCGAGTCCTTGCCCGCCACCAATCAGCGGACAGGGTATGTCGCCCTTACCAGAGGCAGGGAACAGGCGGTTCTCTTCACCGACGACAGGAAGGAACTACTCAGGGCGATCAGCCGGACAGACGATCCGCTTTCGGCGACCGACCTGGCGGAATCGACAAACGGCAACGGGACAATGCGGAACCAACTGGCGAAATCCTTAACCCTCGCTCGCCGGCTGGCCGCATCCGCGGTGCGCGCCACGAATAATCGAGCACGACACGCCCGAAAGGGGAATGGACCATGACCGATAAGCCGACACACCAGGAGCGTCTGAGAGCAATGATGCAGAGGGAAAGCGCCTCTTCGCGAAGCTCCCCAAAGGACGGAGATGGAGATGGCCCTGAAGCTTCATGCCCAGCTTTCGGGTATCTTCGCGGAATACGGGATGAAGGTGCTTCCGTGGAATTCCGCTTCCGGGATGGCAACAGCACCTGGTTCCCCTACGGCTGGCTTGGCCCCTGGAAGTACAACCCCTCCGAAGGGCTCTTGCTGAAATTCTCCGGCGACCTCGTTTACCTAGTCCTTATTCACGGTAGCAACCTTGACAAGCCGCTGAATGACGGAGCGATCAACTTAACCACGGGCGGTCTCCAGCGGCGCCGGGTGCTCTGGGTCCGCGAGATGACCGAGGAGGAAATCCGACAGGTTGGCGATAGTGGACCCACCATCGACAGCATCAAGGTAGCTGAGTTCGAGTCGCAGGCCGCGGTCAAGGAATGGCTCAAGCAGAAAGCCCCGGGGTTCGCGGAGTAGCAAGCCCTTACCCTGGCCTGTTGTTGCGATGAAGGAGGGATGGAACGGTCCGCCGCGTTTCGTTGCCGGAGCTGTTGACGCTCTGCATCCGGGCGGAGCGGCGTTTACTTGTCTTCGTTTTCGTCCGGGTGCGCGAGCTTGTGCTCCGGAACAGGCGGCTCCATCGGCTCCATGATTTCTGGAGGCACCTCAATGTCTTCTCCCTGGTAAGACCCCAAATCTACTTGAGGCCGACCTTGTTCGGTTGCCGCTAGACGCTTCTTGCTCCGCTCAAGAATGGCAGTGATTATCTCCAAGTCGCCTTGATCCAAGCCGCGGAATTGCTCAAGCATTTTATTCAGTTCCGCTAGATTGCGCTCGGATCGCTCAACTTGATCCCTAAGAGCTTGGAACCCTCGCATTGTCTTTTCATCGATATTGACACCGGCATCGGTGGGGAACCAAAAACCCTGCACCTGCTCTATCACTTCCAGTAGTTGCTCCACTTTGGACAGGTCGAGACCTTGGGAGTTTTCTCCGCTGAAGTATGCATGGCCTTCCAGTGTTCCCGCAATGGCCGCTCGGGCGTGTTCTTTGAAGGCCGGGATTAATTCGATCATCTGTAGCAAATCAGCCTCATTCATCTCCAATGTGACGATCACGCTGCCCTCCATTACGAGTTTGACCGTTATCTCGCCTTTGGCTTGAAGCATCAACCGCAAAAGCTCCGCCAGGGTAGCCGCTTTGTCCTTGTCGTCACCAGAGAGGACGACAACCATGTCGCGCTTCTCCTCTCTCACCTCGGTTTTCAGCAATTCCTTTGGCTGCACCCCAAGCGCCTCTGCAATTACTGTGAGTGTGGTCAGGTCAATCCGCTTCCCCGCCTCGGCATTCTGAATGCTTCGTAGCGAATAACCTGCCTTCCTCGCCAGGTCTTCGATCCTCCAGCCACGCTCGATCCGCAGAGACCGAATCCTCTCCGAATCAGGTTGTACTGAGCGCCCGGCCATTGCGCACCCCCGTTTGCATACTTGCCGCGTACCTGCGCGTTCATGCGCCCATCTTTCCTAACCCCAGTCCTAATATGAAGTTGTAGCCCGCAAGCCCGTAAACGGGAGAGACGCAATGCTCACCACCAAACCACTCGCGTTCTTCAAGGCCGACCCGAACCAGCCCCGCAAGCAGTTTACCGAAGCCGACCTGCTATCGCTAGGGGCGTCCATGAAGGCCCACGGCCAACTCCAGCCGGTCGGAGCGATGCCGGACGGCACGCTCCTCTGGGGCGAGCGCCGTTTGCGTGCTGCGCAACTCATTGGGCTGAAAGAGCTTCAGGTCATCATCACCGACCGGAAGCTGTCCGACTCGGAGATCCGGCTGATCCAACTCACCGAGAACATGCACCGGGCCGACCTGACCGGCTACGAGAAATGGCTCGGCTGCGCGGAGCTGATGTCCCTGAACCCGCAGTGGCAGCTGAAGGAGCTGGCAGCGCACCTGCACCTCGACCCCTCGATGGTGACACGGCTCCTCAGCCCGTCGAAGTGCGTCCCGGCCTGGCAGGAAGCTCTGAAGGCGGGGAAGGTCGGCATTTCGGACTGCTATGCGGCCTCGAAGCTGGAGGAGAAGGAACAGTCCGAGCTGCTGGCGCTGAAGCTCAACGGGGCCAGCCGCGACGCCATCGAGCAGGCGGGGCGGAGGAACCGCACGAAGGCGGTCCCTGCGGTGCGCCTTGCGCGTGAAGATCGCCATGCCGCAGGGGGCAAGCGTCGTCATCAGCGGCAATGACCTGAGCATGTCCGACGTGGTGGAGCTGCTCGCGGAAACGCTGAAAGAGGCCCGCAAGGCCGCCGAGCAGTACGACGTGAAGACATGGCAGGCCATGATGCGGGACAAGGCAAGGGGATGAAACATGGAACGGCTCAGGCATGACGTGGCGTGGGCAACGGCCCTGCGCATCCTGGAAATCTTCAACCTCCGGGAGGAGGAGAAATACGAAGCGTTTCCGATGCTCTACGAGCAGGTGAAGGATGCGCTGGCGGCTTACGACAGGGAAACGAAACACCTGCTCCATCGGCTGAGGCCGTTGAGCAACTGAGGGACAAAGTCACTCCGGCGTCGAGGACCGGAATGGATGGAGGTAGTCACATGCGTCCTAGTGCAGAAGATCAAATCATTTGTCTTGTGGTGCTCGTCGCCATCCTGGCGGTGGTGTTCTACCGTCATCGGTGGCGGGGATCGGGGACGGCCTTCGGGACCGCTTCCTGGATGACCGACAAAGCGATGCGCGCCGCCGGGATGCTTGCCGGCACCGGGCTTATCCTGGGGCGCACCTTCAAAGGTGCCATGATCCGCCTGCCGGACTACTGCCATGTGCTGCTGTGTGGCGGCACGGGGTCCGGCAAGGGCGTGAGCATCATCATACCCAACCTGCTCACTTACTTCCGGGGGTCGATAGTCTGCTTTGACACAAAGTGCGATCTCTTTGACACCGTCTCAGCGCGGCGCGCCGCCGAGGGAGAGCGCATCATCCGGCTGGGGCCGTTCAACGGAGGCACCGATGCGCTGAATCCCCTGGATGCGATTCCCTCTGACAGCCCCACGCTCGTGGACTCCGCACGGGCGCTTGCAGAGGCGTTGGTAGTTCGCCAGGGGACCGAGCCTGATCCCTATTGGAACGACAAGTCTGTCCAGGTGATTTGTGCCGTGCTGGTCCTGGTGCTGCTGCGGTTCAAGGGGGAAGACCGCAACCTTAGCTCCGTGCAGGAGATCGTCAGTGATCCCGACATGCTGAAAGCCGCATCCAGGATGCTGCAAGAGATCGGTGGTGTTCCTGGACGGCTCGGGGCGCAGATGAAATCGCATTTCGACAAGGAGACTTCGGCATTCACCAAGGAGGGTGCCAGCGTATTCGAGCTGCGTGACGCGCCACCTGTCCTTCCTGGATTCGGACCTGGTGGCCAAGGCGGTTGCCAGCAGTACCTTCGACCCGGCTGAACTGCGGAAGCCCGGCATCACACTGTTCTTGCAGATACCGCCGGATCAGCTGGAAGCGCAGAAGGGATTGCTTCGTTGCTGGGTTTCCACGCTGGTGCGGGTAATCGGCGCGGTCGGTAACGAGCATGAGAGCGAGGTTCTCTTCCTCCTTGATGAAGCCTCCGCACTGGGATCACTGCCCGCGATTGAGGAAGCCTTGGTGCGGGGACGCAGCGCGGGAGTCCGGCTGCTCCTGGCTTACCAGTCCGACAGCCAGATAAGGACCGCCTTTAAGGATAAGCCGACGCTTCTTTACGACAATTGCAGCACGCAAATCTACCTCGGAGCCGCCAGCAGCTATGAGACCGCCGAGCGTTTGAGCAAGTCCATCGGGGATTGGACACAAACTCTCGAAAGTTACGGCGAAAACGAGTCCTGGCAGCCGGGGAGCAGTTCCCAGCAAGGAGGCGGACAGACAACCCGTGGCCGCTCCCTGAACTACTCGGAAGGCGGAAGGGCTCTTTTGCGCCCGAAGAAATCCTGACGCTGAGCAACGACTGCGTCATCGCCCTCCAGCGGGGGATGTCGCCGATCCTTGCCCAGCGGGTGAAGTGGTACCAGGACCCGGAGTTCAACCCGGCCGCGCCCAAGGGATTTGCTCCTGACCGACCGTGGTGGTCTGACCTCGCCACGCCCCTATGGCGGCAGCCATCACGGGCATCGGTGCTGGTGCGGCTCGTGGCGGCGGCGATCCTGGGTCTGATCCTGTACGCGATGGCGAACAAGACGAATCAATGGCCTTAATCCTCGGAAGGAGGTGCTCAATGGCTCGGAAAATCGGTGAAGGGCACGCGGCGGCAATGCTCCGCCTGGGGCTGAAAGAATTACGCAACGCGATTAACCCCTCGCGTGAAAGCGTGGCCGACCAGGAAATCGGCATCTACGGCTCGCTCACTCAAGGCGAGATCGCTGACGCGCGGGATGGTCCCGGCAGCGGGTCAAACCAGGAATCGCGGCGCGGAAACATCACCCTGGAGGACGTGCGCGCGTATGCCAAGGAGCTGTCGCAAGCAGAGGATCGCAGCAGGGAACAAGGCAGAGAGCAAGTTCAGGAACGTGAGCGAAGCGGGCACGAACGGTAGTAGTGACCGCCAGCCACAAACCCACTCGTTTCAAAGGAAGGACATAGTCATGCATCTGTTCGCAGAAATGAGCAGCGCTCATCTGTTTATCGTGATCATCATCTTCGTGCTTGGCACCCGGCAGTGGGTCAAATGGTTCGCAGCCAGCCCACTGCTCCGCAAGGGTGCCAAGATGGGGCTGCTGAGCCTCTTTGGGCACCTATTCAAGAAGTAAGGAGTTTGCGATGTTCGCAAGCATTGAGGGCTTCTTCTTGGACATGCTGATCATGGGCGGGCTGCTTGTCTTCGCGGTAAGCAGAATCTTCGGAGCCATCGACCGCGATGGCGAGATCAAGAAGGCCGCGAGCAACGGATTCGCCGAATGCATCAAGAAGCTGTTCAAGTTGTAAACCCACGGCGGCGGGGCTGGCCCGGCCCCGCCGTTCACATCAACTTTGCCCAATCGGAGGTCATCATGAACGGTGATAACGCGATCACAATCCTCTTCCTGTGTGCGCTGGTGGTCTTTGGTCTGCGCTTAATGGTCAAGACCACTTTCCCACGAAGATCGACAAGGGATGCGGTGAAAATGCTACTCGCCAGCAAGATTGTTAAGTGGCTGTCGTGAACATTCGGCTGGACACGCCCAGCCCGCCCTCTTACTGGAGGACAGATGATGAGCAGCAAACGCACAAGGTTTGCCGAAGAGTTGTCGTCGGTGCGATCTACCACGCGGCACCTTGTTACCAGCATTTTGTTGGATGCGTGGCCGAACGATGCGACTGTCGTGGATTTCGGAATCGACAGTCAGAAGCATTACGAGGCTCTATACTTCCCGATCCTGCGCACAGGAAATCTCGCCGAAGGCATTGGATGTTGCCCTCGGGGATGGCCCAAAGCTGACTGAATTGGTGCGGGAAGCGGCCAGCAATCCCCACAAGGAAGTAGAGTTCCACACCTCGTGGGATCTGATCCTTGGGCGAGGCAGGTCCTGCTTGGACGAGAAAATCGCCTTGGAAGAGCTACGCAACGACAAGGCCCGCAACTCGGACAGGGAAAAGGTTCCTGAGCATGATCGCGGTGACCGGGAAAGGTAGGACGTGGCGATGTCACTCGAAGAAAAACTTGACAAAATCGAAAAACTGCTCCTCGTCCTGGTAGAGCGCCAGCAGGTGCGTGAATGGTATTCGGTCGAGGAGTTCGCCCGGATCGTGGGGCGGGCCGAATTTACCTGCCGCGAGTGGTGCCGGCATGGCCGCATCAGGGCGGAGAAGAAAGAGAGCGGCCGCGGCGCGTATGCGTCGTGGACCATTTCCCACTCCGAACTTCTCCGCTTCCAGCGGGAAGGGCTACTTCCTGCTCAACGCCGCGGATGACCACGTCGCCTGATTGTGGATGCGGGCGGGGCAGCTTGGCTAGGACACAGCGGACCGCCGGGAAGCGACTGAGAACGCCGAGCGACCTGGTGAGTAATCGAGTAAGGCGGATGCTATGAGCCGTTTGAATGGACCGAGCAGCATGGGGCAGGAACCGGAAGCGCGGGTTAGCGGAAGCTGGCTGGAGAAGAAGCTGTCTACGCTGAATGCGCTCTACCATCGATTTGGGCGGGAGGGATTGAAGGATCAGCCGCTGGCCGACGTGCGCCTGCTGCTTTCCTCGAAGGAGCTGCAGCTCAGAGACGCGGCCAAGAGCGGCGACCTTGGCGAGGATCAGATGGCGGCCAACCGGCAGTTGGAGCTTGAGATCAAAGACCTGGCGGCATACATGAAGGGCCAGCTTGCCGGGTTGAGTCTTTCTGATCTCCGTTCCTTCGGGCAGCGGGATCAGCAGCGCCAGAAGGAGCCGCAGAAGAGCCGGGACTTCGACCTGGAGCGGTAGCGAGTGGCTCCCGCGCAGTGGGCACCTATCCCGCTTTTTCCTGGGATTCCCGCTATCAGGGTTTCCGGAAAGGACATGACCAATGGCAAAGGAAAAGCAGCGCGTCGAGGCGATCGAGCGACAGTTGCTCCGTGACCTCCAGGAGTTGACCAGGCGCCAGTTTGTCTACGAGGACGGCTGGGGCGGCATGGTGCCGTTCGACGGGAAGCTTACCGAGTTGCAGACCGGCCCGCCTGTCCCATTCGCCGAGCTTACGCGCGTCCGTGGATGTCCCGGCTGGTTGTACTGCGTGCAGCGATAGTAAACGTACTCACGTATCCGCGACCAACCGCATGGCCCCTTGTTCCGGCCCGTCAAGGCAGCACGCGGTTGCGGCAGGCATGGTTTTGCCCCCCGGCCGATGAGCCGCCGCGCCGTCCAGAAGCTGGTCGAGGGTTACGTCCGCCGGCTGAGGCTCGATGCCAACGTCACGGTCATTCGTTCCGGGTGACGGCGTTGACGACGGCACGAGAGCGGGTCAGCGACATTATTGATTTACAGGTTTTTGCGGGGCACGCAGATCCCAGGACGACACTCACATATATAAGGAACCGCGGCAGGCTCACGGAATCGCCGGCCTACATACTGAAGTATTGACGTATCCTACTTTCATGAAATGAGAGCGGTTTATTACCGCTTTAAGGCCGCTATTTCAGCAGTTTACCGCACGTCATGCCGCTCCTGCGCCGGCGGCGGGACGGGTGCAATCTTAATCTATTGTTCCGAAATCTTCATAAATTTTTCATAAAATGCGTGCTATATTAATAGTTCGTAATGCTTTGATGCGTGTCAACAATAACAACGGGAGTAGAGATCATGAAAAAGTATTCCGCCTTGCTGTGTTCAGCCACAGCCTTAGCCTTCATCAGCATAGCGCAGCCCGCCGCCGCGCAGACGATGCCAGGAGGTACGAACCTCGGTGGAGGTACGATGGGTGGGACCGCCGTTTGCATTGGGTATATATCGAAGGGGACGGGCCAAGGCGCTGGTACATCTCTTGATAGTATAACTCCCAATCTCAATGGAACGGCCACTACCTACACCGCCGTCGTTAATCTGAACACAATATTCGGTGGCACAGCTTATAGTATTAACCGTGCCACGGGTGCGGTAGTGGTTACAGGAGCAGAGACTGTGACAACCTCTTTGATGTGGTCGCAAGCTTTTTATGATCTGACGAGCGCTCAGCAAGCTCTCAGCGTGGATGGTTCCGCTCAGTGTATGGGTAATCCGATCACGAATCTCGGCTTGATCGGGGGAGCATAGACTACGAAACTGCGCATGGCTCATTTTGGCAAGCTGGTTCCGTATCGTTTGAATCGCCAGGGAGATCGCTGCGGATTCCCCTGGAAATGCGCCAGAGCAAAATGTGGGAATGACGAGATGCGTTTCAACTATTAACAACGGGAGTTCAAGCTCATGAAAACTTGGTCAACTTTACTGTATGCAGCCGCCGTCCTGGCTTGCTCCGGACTGGCGCAAGCCGCCGCCGCACAAACGGCTTTCGTGCCGCCTGTGGGTACTCTTCCCACAGGCACTATCCCCCAATATAACCCCGATGGCACCATTACCCTTATACCCAGTGTCAATCCCGGTGACTGCACACTGTCCATTTTTGAGCGTCCAGTAAATGCCACCAGTTGGGAGATGTGGGCCGAGATCACATCGCTTACCACAGGAGCCATCATGTGGAGTGGTCCAGAGGATGTCTATGTCAATAATGCCGACCCAAGTTGTATCCTGGCGTGGCAGGCGGCGATGACGCAAGGCACGGCCGAGGAGCAGAACGGCAAGATATGTGGTTCTTATGTGAATATTGGGGAAAACGGTCCCTGCACCTAAACCGCAGCGGCGCCTAGGGCTGCCGTATGCCTGAACACGCGGCCGCCCTGACAAGCCGCCCCTTTTTTCCCGGTGGATACCGACGAGGCGCCCTTCTCCTGGCGGCTCACGCCGCCACGGTGCGCAACGCCTCCATCGGCTGCATTCGGGCGGCCTTGTAGGCCGGGTAAAAACCGCTGGCCACTCCCACCACCGTGGAAACTCCCACCGCCAGCACTAGCAGACGCGGCTCGAACAACACGGTTATCGTCAGCCATTGCTCGACCGCCAGCCCCGCTCCCAAGCCCAGCAGCAGGCCGCTCATGCTGCCGACACTGGTAATCAACACCGCCTCCAGAAGAAATTGCACCAGGATTTGCCGCTCGGTGGCGCCCACCGCCTTGCGAATGCCAATCTCGCGGATACGCTCGGTCACATTGACCAGCATGATGTTCATGATGCCGATGCCGCCCACCAGCAGCGAAATCGAGGCGATGGCCCCCAGAAGTGTGGAAAACGCCTCGGCGGTGTCTTGGGTGACTTGCGTAAGAGAAGCCAGGTTGCGAATGGCGAAACAATCCGGGGCCGCCTCGGACAATTTGAAACGCTGACGGAGAAACTCCCGGATATTCTCGGTCGCCGGATCGAGATCGTCCTTGGCGGCAGCCTTGACGTAAATCATCGGCGCGGAGCCGATCAGCGCCGACTGCTGATTCCAGAACGCGCGTTTCGCCCGTGGTGATGGGCACAAAGATCGCCTCATCCTGATCCCGCCCGTCGAGACCTTGTCCTTTGGGCTGGAGCGCACCCACCAAGGCCGCGCGTACCTCGGCCCAGACTTGGGGTGAGGAGCCGCTTCGCAGCATTTTCGACTACTTCTGCTATCTGGCCTCGATGAAACCGGCGCGGCGTGCCTTTCTGGAGGCGTCTCTCGCCGGTGCGCTGATCGGCGCGGAAATGTAGGGTTAGCAGCAAGAGTCCGGCATCTGACCGGAAAGGCACAAAGGGGACGTGATGAATCAGCCGATCCAGTGGTTGTCCTCGATTTCTTCCACTGTTCGGTCTTCAAGACTAGAGTGGTCCGAAGGGAATGCCACAAATAAACGTGACAATAACTGTCTGAAAAAGGATATAATCTTACTTATCATCTGTACTCTATATCGCAACCATCGCTCGGTTTCAATCCTTTAATGCTATTTTGACACTATCCGCGCAAGGTAGCGACTGCAATGACCCCGTCGTAAGCCTTATGGTGGCATCAGCTCGATTACCCGAATACGCCCATCACTGCCTGTTGCTTTACATCCGGGAACAGGTGTCGATACCGGCGCCGCTGCTCCTCGGTCGAATGGCCCACGAGGTCGTCGATAATCCGCTGGTCCACCCCTTTGCTGGCCAAGGCGCTGATGAAGCTGTGCCGGAAAACGTGCCAACCCTTGAGCACGCTCCATTTCGAGACCCGCAGACCCCGCTGGAAGTAGTTGTGGGCCTCGCGCGGCGTGATCGGTTTCCCATCCATCTTGCAGAACAGCGTCTTGCCTTTTCCCCGCTTCCTCATCCAGTCAGCCAGCACTTCCTTCAGGAAGGACGTCAGCGGCACACGCCGCGTTGTGAGCTTGGTCTTGTCGCGTTTCTTTTCGCGGATGGTGACGAATCCCCCGGCCAGGTCCACGTCGGAGGGCAGTGCCCGCACGATTTCGGACCGGCGTGCCCCGGTGTGTGCGGCGAAGACGAACATCGGGTACACCCAGGGGCTGACCGGCCTG
This sequence comes from uncultured Planctomycetota bacterium, assembly GCA_963835245.1. Taxonomy (GTDB): domain Bacteria; phylum Planctomycetota; class Planctomycetia; order Gemmatales; family Gemmataceae; genus JAJPHU01. The sequence continues at coordinate 1,626,408 of CAWIEZ010000001.1, read as the reverse complement.
GCCTTGACCCACTCCAGTAGTTCGGTGATTTCTCCCGGCCGGAGATAGACGCAATCCCAGACCTTTTCGGGATCGTCGCCGGCCGCGATGCGGGCCTCGGCCTCATCCCAGGTCATGAACGGCAATCCTTCCTCGATCTTGGCATAGTCCAGGCCGGTACCGGGGAACTCCTCGGCGAGGGCAAGGTGTCGCCGTGCCCAGTTCCAGGCGGTGCGCAGGCTGATGATCTCTTTCCTGATCGTGGCGGCGGATGGGTGGCGAAGCGGCTTGTCGGGCGGCACCACCTTCGGCGGCCGGGGCTTCTTGAATTTCCGCTTCGGCTTGGCCGCAGCCAGCTTCTCCCGGCGCTTGCGGCGGTAGACGTTCGGGTCGATCCACTCCTCCGACCGCTTATCCACATACTTTTGGAGGTCGGAGCGCATCAGGGGCTGGATCAGTCGCTTCGGTCCCAAGATGCGGGTAAGATGGTCGAAGTGCAGGCGGATGCCGTCGAGGGTCGTCTGTTCCAGCTTCTTCTCCTGCGATTGCAAGTAGGCATCCCGCAGTTCGGAAAGTGTCAGGTTCTTTTTCCCGGTCGAGTTGCTGGCCACATGCTCCGGTGGCTTGCCGCGATGAAACATGAAATCCTCGATGCTGCATCCCGATGGGATGTCGATGAGTTTTCGCTTGAGGAGCCGCAGCAGCTCCTCGGTCGATGCCTTATGGACGGCGGCATCAGCGGCGGACACCTCGCCGATGGTGAAGGCGTACCTGCCTTCCTTGTAGCGGAAGACGACGCGCCAGCTGCCGTTTCGGGATTCGAGCCAGGCCATACGCCACCTGTGGTTTGGGGGCAATTTGGGGGCAGTATTGATCGACGTGGCCACAACGCCACTGCATTGCATTCTACGCAAGATATGCTTAAATGCAATAAAAGCCAAGGAATTGTGACGTTTTCGCTACGTGGCCGAAATATGCCTGAACGCTATGAGTCCTGGACTGTCGATCCGGTGGTTGCGGGTTCGAGTCCCGTCGCCCTCGCTGATGCAAAGCGATGCCGGTTGGTGCAAATGAGTGCCAACCGGCTTTCTTTTTTGGGTTTGCGTCGAATCCATCTCTCCCTGTCCAGACCCATCATGCGTGCAGATTGATGCAGCCGAATGCGAAAGCATGTTGGGAAGTCCGACATGCTGAACGACCTGCCAGCCGTCTGTCAGAGGTGGACCCCATTGTCTAGACCAAAAACCACCGTTTCTTAACTACCAACCGATACACATGCGTTGCTGCGTTCGCCATACACTTCTTCCGGCGTCCGCTAGCCTAGCGACTGATGCGACCGCTCCCCGTTGTAGAAGCCAAAGTAACGCCGCAGCCCTTGTTCCAACTCCGGCACCGACTCGTAGCCGACTGGAAGCCTCTCCGAACCGCACGCTTGTCGAACTGCTCTCTGGTTTGTGCGCCTAATCTTCGGGCGCGGCCAGCTACGGGGTTGGGATACGACATCGTTGCCGAGCCGATGGTGGGCGGCTTGCCTCACTGTGCGCTGGGAATCGCGCGTACGGGAGAACCTTGCTGCCTCCCGATGAGGCTTCGAGATTGCTAAACTGGAAGCATTGATGCTTGAGAGCCGCAGCGGAGCAATGCGAACAGCCATCGCGACGGGAAAATCCGAGCGGATGCCAGATTTTGCCGTCCAGAAGGGTAAAGAGCATGGGTCGGCACAAACGATTCGGGAACCCGCGTTACTCTGCTAGGGCGATTGCGGCACGATCCCACGAACCAGACGGTATGGGCGGAATTCGTCGAACATTACGGCACGAAGATATTTACCTGGTGCCGGAAGTGGAACTTGCAGGAAGCGGATGCGCAGGATGTCACGCAGAATGTTCTGCTGAAACTGGCAGACAAGATGCGGACCTTTCACTACGATCCCTCGCGCAGCTTTCGCGCCTGGCTCAAGACGCTGACGCATCACGCCTGGAGTGATTTTTTGGAAAGCCGTCAACGTCCCGGCCGCGGAAGCGGCGACAGCCAGGTTGCCGACATGCTGCACAGCATCGAAGCCCGCGCCGATCTGGTGCAACATCTGGAGAGCGAATTCGATCGTGAACTCTTAGAGGAAGCGATAGCACGGGTGCGTTTGCGCGTTGCTCCCCAGACCTGGGACGCTTTTCGTTGACCGCTTTGGAGGGGTTATCCGGTGCGGAAGCCGCCCAACGCATCCCCATGCAAGTGGCTCAAGTGTTCGTGGCCAAACGACGCGTGCAGAAAATGTTGTCGGCGGAAGTGGCCAAGCTGGAAGGCCGCGATGAGGACGCACCATGAAGCCCTGCCCAACCGCACAGGAACTGGAGCATCTGCTGGACGAGGAATTGAGCGACGCCCAACACGAGGCGCTGGCGGCAGCATGTCGGCTCGTGCGTCCGCCTGCCAGACGGCTCTGGAACGCCTGACCGAACCGATCGACGCGCTTCAAAGTGTCGCTCGTTCGCAGGGAAGCCAAGCCAGACGAGGACGCCGCCGAGTATTCCGGATTCTCAGGCCGCCTTTCTGACGCACCTTAAGGAGTTCCCTCCGTCCTTCGCTCTCCTGGGTCCGCACCGTTCGAGCGGCGGCGGAGAAACCTTCTTTGCACGAACCTCACGGCGGTCGAAGGATACGAGATCCTCGGCGAACTGGGTCGGGGCGGAATGGGGGTCGTGTACAAGGCCCGGCACTTGGCGCTCGACCGCGTGGTGGCGCTGAAAATGATTTTGGCCGGCAGCCACGCGGGGCCAAAAGATCGGGCGCGTTTTCGCCAGGAAGCCGCCGCCATCGCGCGCTTGCACCATCCCAATATCGTGCAAGTGTTCGACATCGGCAGATGCCGGAGGACGGCCTTACTTCGCCCTCGAATACGTGGAACAAGGCAGCCTGGCCCAGCACTTGCGCGGCGAACCCCAGCCGTTGCAGGCGATTCTGCCTCTGATGGAGACGCTCGCCCGCGCCATGGCCTACGCCCATCAATGCGGCATTATCCATCGCGATCTCAAACCCGCTAACATCCTGCTCAGCACCAAGGACGAAGAAGAGGAGGGAAAAGAAAATCCCTCGTCGTTCGTCCTGGATCGCTCGTACTTGCCGAAGATCACCGATTTCGGCTTGGCCAAGCGGTTGGATGAGGAAGGCGGCGCGGTCGCACTCGGATGAGGTACTCGGCACGCCCGTTACATGGCTCCCGAACAGGCCGACGTCAAAGCACGGGAAATCGGCCGCCGCCGCCGACGTGTACGCCCTGGGAGCGATTCTCTACGAGATGCTGACGGGACGCCCGCCGTTCAAGGGCGGAACTTCCCTGGATACCCTGCTGCAAGTGTTGCACCAGGAGCCGGTGCGCCCGGCCGGCTCCGGCCTAAACTGCCGCGCGATGTAGAGACAATCTGTCTGAAATGTCTGGAGAAAGACCCGGCGCGCCGCTATGCCAGTGCCGCCGCGCTGGCCGACGACCTGCGGCGTTTCCGCCGCGGCGACCCGATCGAGGCGCGGCCGGTCGGCATTCTCGAACGCGGCTGGAAATGGGCGCGGCGGCGGCCGCTCGTCCGCCGCTCTGGTTGCGGGTATCGTCCTCGTCACGCTGCTCGGCTTTGCCGGCGTGACGTGGCAATGGCGGGTCGCGGTGTGGGAAAGGAACGAGCAAGAATACCAACGCCAACAGGCCCGCACCGCTCTCTATTACAGCCGTATCGCCCAGAGCCAATTGCAATGGCGCGTCAACGATTTGCCCGGTGCCTTGCGCAGCCTGGAGGATTGTGTCCAGCCCGGCGATCATCAGGACCGTCGCGGCTGGGAATGGTACTACTTGCAGACGCTTTATCGACCGGAACTTTTTACTTTTAACCATGCGGGTCCGGGGCCGGAAGGAAGCGTGGCGTTCGATCCCACGGGCCGAACGATCGCCTCGGTAGTCAGCTTCGCGCCGGACAACGAAAGCGAGCGCGTGCGAATTTCGCCTGTGGGATGTCTGTAAGTGGTAAATTGATCCACGCGCGGACGCTTCGCTCGCCCTTCCATCGCGCTCGCTTTCCGTCCCGACGGCAAACGGCTTGTGCTGGGCAGCACCGATGGCAAAATCCTGGTCTGGGACACGGCGACTTATCAGGAATTATGGCGGACTCCGTATCCCCATTGCCGCATCACCAGCCTGGCCTTCAGTGCCGATGGTAAGACGCGTGGCCGCGCGGCGATCGCTTCTTCGACTCTGGAAAAAGCGGAGAGATTCGATTCTGGGATGCGGAGCACGGGCACGGAAAAGCAGTTTATTGGCACGCACGATGGCGGCGGGTTTTACTGCATGGCGTTTCATCCGACGCTGCCGTTGCTCGCCTCCGGCGGCGAGGATAACACCGTTCGGCTCTGGAATGTCGCCAAGGGCAAAGAAGAACGCAGCCTTAAGGGACACAAAAGCGCCGTCTACGGCGTGGCGTTCAGTCCCGACGGCAAACTCCTCGTCTCCGCCGGCAACAATGGCAATCTGAAAATCTGGAACCTGGAGCCGACGAAAGATCCGCGGCAAGCCCAGGAAGTGCCCCTTGGACTTCCCCAAGGAACGATCGTGCCGCAGAGTCTGACCGGAAGGACCGGTGCCATTCTGAGCTTGGCCTTCAGCCCGGATAGCCGTTATTTCGCTTACTGCGGCACGGATAAAACGGTGCGCGTCTGGGACGTGGAATCCGGTACCGGCATCATCACGTTCCGCGGCCACACCGGCGTGGTCGAGAGCGTCCAGTTCAGTCCCGATGGCCAGCGTCTGGTCTCGTGCAGTCCGGCGCAGGGCGAGGTCAAGGTTTGGGATCTCACCCGCCACCCGGAGTTATTCCACGTTGGCACGGACAACCGGCGACGCCAATCACCCCGCCCGCGATGTCGAGGACATCGCTTTCCACGAGGACGGCCGGCATCTGGTTTCCGTGACGGTGGTCGGCGAATTGCAAGTCTGGGACGCGATTTCCGGCGTCCTGCTCGCCCAGCATTCGCTGCCCATCAGCGCCGAGCCGCTCGAATCTCGGCGGCGCGTTGGCCGTCTTTGCGACCGAGCGGACGCCGGCTGGCGGCGCGTTGCCGAGAGGATCGACGCCTGGTGCGCATCTGGGACGTGGACCGCGGCGAGGAGTTACTGGACCTACCGAGGCCATCGCCTGCCCATCTTCTGTCTTCGCCTTCAGTGCGGACGGCCGCTATCTGGCTACCTGCGCCTGCCGACGAGAAGCCGGACGGCCAACCTTTCGAGATCAAGGTTTGGAACGCCGCGACCGGCGAACCACTTGCCGAAATGAGTGGTACTGGCCGAGTGCTTACCTTGACGTTCAGCCCCGATGGTCGCTGGTTGGCGGCCGGCAACGACGATCAATTGCGCGTGTTTGATTGGGCGGCTGGGCGAGAAGCGTTTGCTCCTCTGAGGTCGCACGGCAGCAAGATCACCGCCATCGCTTTTCGCCCCGACGGAGGCCGCGTTGCCAGCGGCGGCGTCAACGATGCGGAGATTCATATTTGGGATAGCAGGGATGGGGTTCCTCCGCGCGAGGTGAACCGGCAGCCTTTGCGGCGTCTGCCCGCCCCGCCTCAATTGTGCGATCTGGCCTTCAGTCCGGATGGAAAGCGGCTTGTCCGGCGCCAGCCGGGATCTCATCAAGATGTGGGATGTCGAAACCGGTGTGGAAGTGCTGACCCTGCGCGGCGCGCCGCAGCGCTATCGCGATCCGCCCTTCAACGCCCGCGTTGTCTTCCACCCCAACGGCACACGACTGGCCGGAACGAACTGGAACGAGTCTATCAGCGTCTGGGACGCTCCGCATGCCCACCGACGAGGAGGCGCGGCTTGCAGCAGGAAGCCGTTCGGCGTCAGGGAGCAGACGAACGAGCGCTCTTTTGGCATCTGCAAGAGGCGGAGTATTGCGTGGAACACAAAATGGAGTACGGAGCGCGGTTTCATCTGCAACGCCTCCGCGGCCCGCTTCTACCGCCGTTGCTCCAGGAACGCGTGGAGCGCGTTCTCAGGAAAATAGAAAAGAAAACGAAATGAATCAGCCAAGGAATTTACGGAGTTCCGCACGAGTAATGTCGCGGGTTAGCGACGCTTCTACGAAGTGTCGAAAGGCCACGACGCTTCTGTGAAGCGTCGCTAACCGCGTAGGTATCGGCTGCGGGGATGTCCAAGATACGGGCGATGCGCTCTCTTTCGGCAAGCGGTTTTCCCGTACCGCGATCGATCGCCAGGCAAGCGCCGCCGATCATGCGGGTGACAATCTTGCCGCAGGCCGCGGCATTGCCTCGCAAGTGCGGAGCGTCGAGCAGACCGATCTCCACCGCGCGAGCGAGCGTGTCCGGCATCGGTGTACGGATCGCCCTCGCCTCGCCCTAACGCAGCGATGGCGTCGAGCAGAATCGCGGCATCGGCCAGCAGTTCCCTCTTCCTTCGCTGCACGCCGCGATCGCGCGGTCATGTCGGGCAGACCGAGCAGGCACTGCGAGATGACGCCGTCGGCGATGCGGCACGCTTCGATCAGTTCGGCGGCGGTCGTGGCGTGGTGCGCCTCCGTGTGGCCGACGATGTGGACGATGTGCGGCTTGAGTTGCATTTGCAAGGCGACGGTAGCCGCCAGATGACCGCGCGCCACGCTCGGATCGGGAGGATACGAGGTCAGGCCGCCGCGCGTCTCGCGCCAGACGCGGAAGTGCTCGTTTTGCAGCGATTCCACCAACTCCAGCTTCGCCAGCATCTTACCCAGGTCCATCGTCGGCGAAGTGTTCGGCGGATTGTTGAACATCAATTGCTGCACGTAATCTCGCACGCCCGCCGCGCGAGCGTTGTAGGCGGCCAAATAGGCGGCGACCACGGCGACCACATCGGGAGCATCGCGCAGGCTCCAGTGGTGCGACTCGTTCATCTCGACGGGGATGCCGTGTTCCGCATGCCAGCGCATCAAAGCCTGCGTTTCGGGGATCGCCTCGCGCAGAGGACGCGCGCTGCGTCCATCGAGTTGCGTGTACCAGAACAGCGGAATGGCACACCAAGCGTTGTTGATGGTCCGCGCCAGCATCGGCGCCCAACGCATCGTGTCGCGCGTGCCGCTGTAACAACGCATCAGGGGATGGTTCCCCAGACGAGAGTGGGCGTGCAGCATAGCCAGATCGGTCTCGGTGCGGACAGGAACGCCGCCGGCGCCGTGAGCTTCCGGGTCCATCTCCGTCGGGGCGGAAGAAGTGTTCTTGAGCATTTTGATCGGTCCCCAGCGAGAGGACATCCAAGCACTCGGCGCGAGCGATCTCGACGACGCCCGCAACGGTCTCGTCCACGGTCGGCCGGCCGAAGTGATGGCGCAAGCAGGGGATAGGGAGCTTTCCAGGCGATTCGCTCCACCAGCGTTTGCGGCGGCGGCGCGCCGGCAGTTCGTCTCCGCTCTGCTCGCCGCGCAGGTAGGCAACCACGGACTGCTTGGAGGCGCCGCTGGCGAACGTCATGCGGAATAATCCCACCGTCGCGCGCGGCGGCGACACACGGTTCCGTGCCGCCAAAGAGCCAGGTACGGCCGCGTCTCGCCGCGCGCCGCCGCCTTGGCCGACAAGCTCCTCAAGCAGACTACGGCAGTTTTCCGGCGTCAAGCGATAGCCGACCGCCACGATGGCCGGATCGTGAAACGCCACCTTGCCGAGCAATTCATCCACGCCAATCGCCGGTCCCAGACAGATCGTCTCATAGCCCAGTTGCTCGGCCAGATTGAGAAAGTTGACGACGCCGGCTACGTGGACGCAATCGCCGATGGCGGCGCCGAGGATCAAATGACTTTTCATTGGATCGCCTCTTCCTGATTAAACCTGCGGAATCAACTCCAAACCCGAAGGCAAATGTCCCAAAGAAGGAGACGCCACCGGCGGGTTCGTGTGGTTGCCGGGGCACGACCGCGTTCGACAAAGCGCGAATGTCCTCGGCGCTGAGTCCGTCCAGGCCGAGCCAGTCGAGGGTGCGCGGGTGTTGCCAGCGTTCGCCGCCCAGCAGCCATCCGCGCTCGATCGACCAGGCTGGCGAGTACGGGCAAGATCAGCTCGGCGGCTTCGCCCAGTTCCAGCAGCGGAATTAGGCCGGTCGGCACGTCTTCCAGCAGATAGCGATGCATCGAGCGTCGTGGGCGCCTTGATGCCGACATAGGCCGGGTTGCCGCCGACCGCTGCCTGGATGGTGTCGGCGTGGTGATCGTAGGCTCGGGCGATCCAGTCGCGGAGCGAGCAAGCCGGCACGCCGTAGGCTCGGGCGATGCGCAGGCGTTCCGCGTCGGCGGCAGCCAGTGTCGGCGGCGACGGTCGAGGTGACGCCCTGGCAGTAAAAATCGAAGGAGTCGCCCGCCGCGATGCGGTCGGCGTTCAGCAGGGTGATGACCGGGTGCAGGATGGCGCCGAGGTTGGCGAAGCCGGTGTGCAAAATCGAGCGCGCGGGCCGAAGCATCGGCAGAAAAGGACGGCAGGCGGCCAGCAATTGCGGCGTGCGGTTGGCCGGCAAGGCGGCGGCCAGCACTTCCGCCTTGGTCCCGTAGATAACGGCCGAGGCCGGCCCAACGCAACGGGCGGCGAAGGGAAACGTATTCGCTTCGCCCAGCACGATGCGAGGCGCGACAACCGGCCTGGTGAAGCACACGGCGAAACTCCAGGCGCCGCCCGTGCGGCCCGGCAGGAGCAGTACCGTTTGCCCGTGGCGCAGATGGGCCGCACAGGCACGAGCGACATCGGCATGGCCGCAAGCCGGCACGGCCACCAGCACCACTCGCGCGCCGGACAGGACGGCGGCCATATCGCAAGTGGCAAGGGCGATAGGAGCGTGGGCCGCGTCCTGATCCGGGCGACGCGAGGTGGATGCCGCGTCGTTCGGCGACGGCGGCCGACGCGCTCCACGGAACGATTCCACAGGGAGACGACGTGACCCTGCTGCGCGAGATAGCCGGCCAAGGCCAGACCACCGTGACCCGCGCCCAGTACCGCGACAGAGTGTTGGCGATTATGCACGATAGAGTTCCCTTGCTCCGTAAGCGGCATCGTCTTCTCGGCGCTCGAACAAGCCGTGCCGTTTTGATCTGCAAGGGAGTACGGTAAATGGTTTGTGGATCTGGCAGGGGAAATCCCATTTTTTCAGCGTGGAGATGCAAGCGGAGCGGCGACCGTTAGGGAGCGGTTGGGCGTCCTGCTCCCTAACGGTCGCGGCGCTGACGGAGCCGCAGAGCGGTTGCCGGACATCATCCAGGCCGTGGGCGCCAGCACCAGGGCGATACCGGCCAGCGTCATGGGCCGCATGTTCGGACCTTCAAACAGCACGTCCAGCCCCAATGCGAAGACAATCTGCATCAACCCGACCACGGAAATCCGCGCCGGAGGGCCGGACGTGAAGGCGCGCGTCACACACAGTTGCCCCAATGTTGCCGCCACCCCCACTCCCAACAGCAAGAACAAGGTTCTCGATTCATCGACCCCGCTCAGCTGCGGCGGATCGATAAGACACGAAGCCAACACGAAAAGCGTGGCGACGGCCGAGTAATGGGCCACAATCGCCCAAGGATGTATCCCTTGATACGGTGTAGCCCCAACATGGCGATGGCCGAGGTCAACGCCGCTGTCAGGGAGAGGACAATAGCAGAGGCGGCCTTGCCATCGGTTTGGAAGTGGGGAGACTGGATCAGCGCCACGCCGCATACGCCGCAGCCGGCGGCCAACCACACCGACAAGGAGGGCCGAATACGCAGCAGCGGCCAAGACAGAAAAGCCACCCAAATGGGGAACGTATTGGTCAATGTCATCACTTCGGAAGTGGGTAATTGACCCAGCGCGAAGAAGGTGCAAAGCAAACTCAAACTGCTGGCACAACCGCGGAGCCACAGAACGCCAGGCCGCCAGAAAACGAGTTTGGCCCCAAACAGTCGAGCCAACCCTAAGGCTAGGATAAAAGCAATGCTGCTCCGCGTCAGCGCGACGATACGCCAATCGCAGGCATCCTTCAGCAGATGAGCGAACTGGCCCATCAAGGCTGTGAAAAAACAGCCGGCGAGCATCCACAAGCACGGAGCAAAGGATCGACTCGGCTCAGGGGGAATAGTTCACCTCCTAACGTGAGAATCGAATCCATATTGCAAAGATTCCCGGCTCGGAGAGGATCAGGGCGCGCGGAATCGCAACCAGAGATCCATACGGGCCGCGAACCCGAAATCTGGCAGCAATAGAAGATTATTCTGCCCGGAACTGCTCAAAGAGTTGGAAGGCGAGAAATGAGTCTCTCGCCCGCGCTGGCTCCGCTCAGGGTGCGGCGTGGGGTCGTGCCTTCTCGGCACAGAGGGTAAGGATGGCGGGGTTGCGATTGCTGGGTACGCGCGTGGTCAATGCGACAGAACTTGAACATGCCATTTTCCTCCCTCCACTACTCAAGTGTTCCCATTCTGACCAGTCTGGCTGATGCTTGACCAAAAGATGCAAGGGATCGCCAAGAGGGAAGGTCGCCATCGTTTGGATTTTATTGCTTATAGAACCTGAGTTTGCGCCGAATCCGACTGCTCCAACGGCTGCGGGCATTCCGTTTGCGTAAACCAAGCGGCATTGCATCGAGATGTGAAAAAATGATTGGTTTTATGAAAATTCTTTCGGATGGTGCTAGAAAAATACTTCCTGTGCCGTATTCGATTTGCGATACCGTGGTAGGGGCATGGCGGCGAACTAAAAGGAGCGAAAAAATCCATGAAAGTCTCAGCGATTCTGAACGTCATGCTGACGCTTAGTTCCTTGTCCCTACCTACTTGCAACATGCACAAGGAGCAGTCCCACGAGGAACACCAAAAGATCGTGGTCACCAGCCCTCAGGCAAGGTACGTCACCATCACCCAGCCCTATGTCTGCCAGATCCGGGCACAGCGCCACATCAATGTCCGTGCCTTGGTGGACGGGTATCTCAACGAAATTTTAGTCAAGGAAGGCCAGGCGGTGGTAGAGAACCAGGAGATGTTCCGGATCTTGCCACCTATTTACAAGGCAGAATACGACGCCGCGGATGCCGAGGTCCAGCTCGCGGAAATCGAGTATAATAACGCCAAAAGTTTGCTCGACAGGAATGTGGTCTCCAACCAAGAGGTGCTGCTGCACAGGGCCAAACTGGCGAAGGCTCAGGCCCATTTGAAGCTGGCGGAAACCCGATTGAACTTTTGCACCGTCCGAGCCCGTTTCAACGGTATCGTCGATAAGCTGCACGAGCGGGAGGGCAGCCTGATCAAGGAACGGGACATCCTCACGACCTTGTCCGACAACAGCACGATGTGGGTTTATTTCAATGTGCCCGAAGCCCGCTACTTCGAATACCTGGCCAGCCTGGGCAAAGATGAGGATCCGCGAATCGAGCTTATGCTGGCCAACGGTAGCAAGTTCCCGAAGACCGGCAAGATCGGTGCGATCGAGGCCAAATTCAATAACGAGACCGGCAACATCGCCTTCCGCGCGGATTTTAAGAACGAGTACGTCAAGGTGAACGGCAGCGAACTCTCGATACTGCGTCACGGTCAGACCGGCACCGTGTTGATCCATCGGAGGGTGGATAACGCCATCGTCATCCCGCAGCGGGCAGTCTACGAAATTCTCGATAAGCGCTACGTTTACGTCCTCGACAAAGATGACGTGGCGCATCAGCGCCTTATCACCGTCGATCACGAACTGGAGGACATCTTCGTCATCAAGAAGGGAGTTGAGGTGAACGACAAGATCGTTCTTGAGGGGGTTCGCCAGGTTAAGGACGGCGATAAGGTCGAATACGAGTTTCGTTCCCCGGAAGAGGCGATGGCAAACCAAAAGAACCACGCCGAATAGCAACCGCTTCCCGGTATGGAAACCCAAAAGGATCATCTCCGAAGCAGCCCAAGAAGAACGCAGGCTAAAGCCAGCGGCTCCAGAAGACCGCCCCCTCCTGTAGCCACCGGCCTCAGCCTGCGGATAGGGCTTTTAGGACTCTCAAAACCATGTTCACAAAGATCCTCTACAGACCGGCTTTGGCGATTGTCGTCTCCATCATCCTCTTGTTCCTGGGGGTGCTGGGGATCAAGACCCTTCCGATTGCCCAGTTCCCCAACGTCGCGCCGCCGACCGTGATGGTCGCCATTTCTTATCCGGGCGCCAGTGCCAATGTCCTGGTCGAGTCGGTGCTGACTCCGTTGGAGCAATCCATCAACGGCGTGCAGAACATGCGTTACATGACCTCCTCCGCCACCAGTGCGGGTGAGGCGGCAATCGTGATCTTCTTCGAGCCGGGCACAGACCCGAACATCAATGTCGTCAACGTGCAAAACCGGGTCAACCCCGTGCTGTTCCAACTCCCGCCCCTGGTCGTGCGGGAGGGGATCATCGTCAGCCAGGTCGCGCCGAGCATGCTGATGTACGTGAACCTTTACAGCACGGACCCCAACGCCGACCAGAAAGACCTTTTCAACTTTGCCAACGTCTTCGTCATGCCCCGGCTCAAACGGATCCGCGGCATGGGTCTGCCCCGGAATCTCGGCAACCGCATCTTCGCCATGCGAGTCGGGCTGAATCCCGAGCGCATGCGCGCCTACAATCTGTCCCCCGATGATGTCATGAAAGCCCTGTCGGAACAGAGCGTGATTGGTTCGCCCGGACGACTCGGCCAAGCCACGGGGAAGACGTCGCAATCAAAAGAGTACGTCCTGACCTACATCGGGCGCTACAACAAGCCGGAGCAGTATGGGAACATCATTCTCCGGGCCAATCCGGAGGGCGAGATCCTGCGGCTGAGGGATGTTGCCGAAGTCGAATTAGCTCCCCAGTTCTTCGATATTTACTCGGATATCAACGGGTATCCCGCGGCATCTATCGTTCTCAAGCAGGCTCCCGGCTCCAACGCCGCTGAGGTCATCGAGAATATCAAGAAGGAACTCGAACAGATCAAGAAGGAATCATTCCCACCCGGCATGGAATACGAACTGGCGTACGACGTCTCCAGCTTTCTGAACGCCTCCATCGAAAAGGTGCTGCACACCCTGCTCGAGGCGTTCATTTTGGTGTCTCTGGTGGTCTACATGTTCCTCGGAGACTTACGCTCCACGCTGATCCCGACTCTCGCGGTTCCGGTGTCCCTGGTCGGGACCTTCTTTGTCTTGCAGTTGATGGGTCTGTCGATCAACCTGATCACGCTCTTCGCGATGGTTCTGGCGATTGGCGTCGTGGTGGATGACGCCATCGTGGTGGTCGAGGCGGTCCACGCCAAGATGGCCGAGAAACACTTATCGCCCTATCGGGCGACCATGGAAGTACTTCACGAGATCAGCGGCGCGATCATCGCCATCACTCTGGTGATGACGGCCGTCTTCGTTCCGGTGACGTTCATTCCCGGGCCGGTCGGCCAGTTTTACCGTCAGTTCGGGATCACGATGGCCACGTCCATCATTCTCTCCGGTCTGGTGGCCCTGACGCTGACGCCTGTGCTCTGTGCCATGATTCTCAAGCCTCATACCCCCAACCACGCCCACGCCCCAACCGGCAGCCCGGCGAACCCTGTGAAAAAGCGGCGCGGATTAGGGGGCATTCTGCTTTACGCTGTTGGCGGATTTCTGGTCTTGGGAGGCGTAACGTATCTGGCCTATCATCTGTGGGGGCCGGTTGGCTTCCTGTTCATTCTTCTGCCTTTCGTGCGTGGTCCCTTTGACCGCGCGGTCGAGATGATCACGGCCGCTTATGCCGCCATCCTACGGCGTATCGTCACCTTCCGCACGCTGACCATGGTCGTCGTCGGGGGCTTTGCCGCCGGCATTGTTGTTGTCAACACCCAGCTCGCGACGGGTTTTATCCCGGGCGAGGATCAGGGCATCATCTACGCCGTCCTCCAGACGCCTCCAGGCTCCACGCTCGAATACACTAACGCCAAGTCCCACGAACTCGAACAGATCGCCAAAGAGATCGAAGAAGTTACCTCCGTCACCTCGTTGGCCGGTTACGAGGTTCTGACCGAGGGGCGCGGCTCGAACGCGGGAACCTGTCTCATTAACCTGAAAAACTGGACCGAACGCAAGCGGACCGCGCGCCAGATCATTGTAGAACTCGAGGAAAAAAGCCGCCGGATGAGCAACGTGAAGCTCGAGTTCTTTGAACCCCCCGCGGTTCCCGGCTTTGGCACCGCCGGCGGCATCTCCCTGCTCGTACTCGACAAGACGTTCTCCGGCGACTACCAGCGGCTCGAAGACGTGACCACCACGTTCATGGATGCCTTGCGCAAACGCCCGGAAGTGGCGAACTTGTTCACCTTTTACGCCGCCGACTACCCGCAGTACGAGCTGATCATCAACAACGACGTGGCCATGCAGAAGGGCGTGTCGATCAAGGCGGCGATGGACAACCTCAATATCTTCATTGGCAGCACTTGGGAGCAGGGATTCATTCGCTTCAACCAGTTCTTCAAGGTCTTCGTCCAGGCCAAGCCGGAGTTCCGGCGACTTCCCCGCGGACTTGGACAACATGTTCGTCAAGAACGATAAGGGGGAAATGGTTCCCTACTCCTCGTTCATAACGCTGGAGAAGAAGCAAGGCTTGAATGAGATCACCCGGTATAACCTGTACACCTCCGCCGCCATCCAATGCGCTCCCGGTCCTGGCTACAGCACCGGGCAAGCAATCAAGGTGATCAAGGAGGTCGCCGAGACGCTGCCTCCCGGTTACGGCATTGACTGGGCAGGACTTGCTTACGACGAGTCAAAAAGGGGCAATGAGGCAATTTATATCTTCCTCATCGTCGTTACCTTCGTCTATCTCGTCCTGGTTGGGCAGTATGAGAGTTTTATCCTGCCGCTGGCCGTGATCCTGTCGCTGCCGATCGGTGTCTTCGGTTCCCTCTTCCTCCTACGGGCCTTAGGGTTGGCCAACGACGTCTATGCCCAGATCGGCCTGGTCATGCTGGTCGGTCTACTCGGCAAGAACGCGATCTTGATCGTCGAATTCGCGGTGCAACGACGCCGGGAGGGCGTGCCTCTCCAGGTGGCAGCCGTCGATGGAGGAAAATTGCGCTTCCGGCCGATTCAGATGACTTCCTTCGCCTTCATCGCCGGTCTGATTCCGCTGGTCATTGCCACCGGCGCCGGGGCCATCGGAAACCGTACCATTGGCAGCACGGGGGTCGGCGGGATGCTCGTGGGGACCGTGATCGGCGTCCTGGTCATTCCCGGCCTTTATTACCTGTTTGGCAAGATTGCCGACGGGCGCAAACTCCTCCGGGACGATACGAATGAACCTCTCAGTGAGATTGCCGAACTCACAAAGCATGAGATCGTCGCTCGACCCGATTAGGTCTCAGCGGAGGGTCATGCTTAACTCGCGGTTTTGCACCAAGGCGTGCAACGGTCCATTTGGTCTTGCTTGATTGTGCCCCGTTGCTATCCTCACGCTCTTTCCATTCAGGGGGTGACGAGATGGCCTTTCGGGCGATCTGTGTTGCATTGCTGCTCGCAAGCCTGCTCAGCGCGGGATGCGGGACCGTGGCAAACCTGGCCAACTCACACCCCGAGGCGGCAGGGACGACTCCGTTCGGCGGCGTGAGACACGATGTGTGGTGTCTTAAGAATGCGGCCAACGGAGAATCCAGCTTCAAGCCCCTCTCCACCAAGTCGGAGCAATGTCGTCAGACAGCCCGAAAGCTATTCTGGGCCTCAGACCTGCCGCTTAGTGCTATCGGCGATGTCGTGACGTGGCCTTATACGAAAACGTACACCTACATTAATCAGACAACTCCTACCCCACCTGTGACACTGGCGCCGACCTACCCTGCGATGCAGGCGCCGAGCTACCCTGCGATACCGACAACGACCGAGGACCAGCCTCAGACTTCTCCGAGAGAAATGCTGCCACAACCGAAGGTAGCACCCTGAAATCAGAAGGCTGCGGAGGCTATCGATCCCGACATTCAGGATCGCCATACACTGTTTCAACGCATGACTTGTTCGCAAGGATTGCCGGCTAGCACAAACTCCTCAAGGAGGAGGACGATGAACCTCGCCGTGAGATTCTCGAACTCGAGGCATGGCAAGCATGTGATTACGCAAGCGATCCTATGCAGCATGCTGCTGGTTCTGTCGTCCTGTGGAATCCCCAAACTCCGTCAGGCGCTGCCGGGACCAACTCTGACGGCAAACTACCCAGCAGGCTCCAAAGGAGCTGCCAGCCTCGATAACTCCGCTCTGGTTCCGATCGAAGATTTCTTCAAGGATCCGTTTCTTACGCGCTTGATCTGCCAGGCACTGGTCGGCAACCAAGATCTGCGGATCATGTATGAGGATGTTCAGATCGCCCGCAACGTGATTCTGGGGCGATCCGGGGCGTACCTTCCCTCCGTCGGCCTCGGCCTCACCGCGGGAGCGGAGAAATTCAGCGATTTCTCGCCTTTGGGAGCCGCGGAGAAAGATCTCGAATATCTCCCCGGCAAGCACTTTCCCAGCGTGCCAGGAAATTTCCTCGTGACCGCCAACTTCAACTGGCAGGTGGACATCTGGAGACAGCTGCGCAATTCCAGGGACGCGGCCGTGCAGCGCTTCCTCGCCAGCAACGAGGGACGGAACTACGCCATAACCCGTCTGGTCGCCGAGATTGCCGAGAATTATTACATGCTTCTGGCGCTCGACGCACGGCTTGAGAACCTGGATAGAATCATCGCGCTTCAGCAGGAAAGCCTCGAGAGGGCCAGGGCCTTGGTGAAGTTCGCCCGCAGCACCCAGCTGGGTGTCCAGCGTTTCATCGCCGAGGTTCGCGGCAACCAGAGCCAAAAGCTGATCGTCCGGCAGGAGATCATTCAGGTCGAGAACCGTATCAACTTCCTCGTCGGTCGCTACCCGCAGCCTGTCGAACGCATGTCCGGGGAGGATTTCTTCAATCTCAACTTGCCCGCGCTGAGCGTCGGAGTGCCCGCGCAGCTGCTCCAGTTCCGACCCGACATCCGCCAAGCGGAGCGCGAGCTGGCGGCTGCCGGGCTTGACGTGAAGGTCGCCCGAGCCCAGTTCTTTCCCAGGCTGGATATTTCCGGTCCCACTGGCCCAACGGGGCCGTACGGCCCCATTGGCTGGCAGGCCTTCAACCCAAGATATTTGTTCTACGGTCCGCAATCTGTGATTTTCAATATCGCCGGCGACCTGATGACGCCGTTGATCAACAAGAGAGCGATCAAGGCCGACTACAAGACCGCGAATGCCCGGCAATTGCAGAGCGTCTACAACTACCAGCGCGTCACCCTCAACGCCTTCACTGAGGTTGTCAACCGCGTGTTCCGAGTGCAAAACTACAGCCAGAGCATCGAGATCAAGAAACAGCAGGTGCAAGCCCTCCAGAACTCCGTCGATATCGCCATGCTACTTTTTAAGGCTGCGTTCCGCCAGGAGGAGAGAGCGGCCCGTCCCGTCAATTACATGGACGTGCTATTCGCCCAGCGTGACCTCTTTGATGCGAAAATGATCTTGATCGAAACCAAACAGGAGCAACTGGCCGCCACCGTAAACGTCTATCAAGCTCTCGGCGGCGGTTTGTTGGGGTGCAGTGGCGCTGGTCCAAGACTCCCTCAACCCGTTCCCAGCCTCGACCAATCCCAGCAAGGCGGAAGCGATCCGTCCGGGGCGGAACAACTCCCTGGCCCCCGCAAACTGCCTGAGCAGTTCCCTTCCGGGCGCGACGCTGGAGTAGAAAAGCGGTGATCGTGGTGGGACTGCTGGTCCTGTTGGCCGGCGGCGAAATCGTGGCCGGCGCTGGGTGAAAACCTCCCGCCTGCCACGTCATTGTTGTTTCTCAAGGGTCTGGGGTGCCAACAACGCGGCGACCGCGCCGGCACGCGTGCCTAGGGGATGCAGCTGCTCGACGACCATTTCCGGATCGTTGCCGTTCCGGTCACTGAGGGCGTCCTCCGCAGCGTCGATGCCGATCTGCGTGGCTCGTTGGTGCGGCATCGTTTGGCCGTACTGGATCGCGAGGAAGGACAATTCGCCGAAGCTGAGAACCATTGGCACACCATCCCTGCCGACATGCCGACCTACCAGCCAGCCCATCTCATTTGGTCGCGTAAACTCCTATGCAGAGATTATTCGCTTCCCACTCGTTTGTCGTGGTCCCGCCCATGCAGCATAGAGGGAGTCGGCGCCACCAGAGGAGAAGGTATCGCCGGGGTGCCTATCACTGATGCGTTTGTAAATCAGAGGTGGACCCCATTGTCTAGACCAAAAACCACCGTTTCTTAACTACCAACCGATACACATGCGTTGCTGCGTTCGCCATACACTTCTTCCGGCGTCCGCTAGCCTAGCGACTGATGCGACCGCTCCCCGTTGTACAAGCCAAAGTAACGCCGCAGTCCTTGTTCCAACTCCGGCACCGACTCGTAGCCCCACAGGTACACGTCCTCCTGCTTGACGCTCCGCCACAGCCGCTCCACGAACACGTTGTCCAGCCCTCGACCCCGCCCGTCCATGCTCACCGCCACCCCAGCTGACTCCAGCCTACCCGTCCACGCCGCCGTGTGCTGCTTCCGCTTACCTGCCATCGTTCCCCCTTTCCTGGGCCACCAGAGTAGCTTAGCTGGTGGTCCAGTTTTCGGGGTCCACTATAGTTGCCCGGAGCCAGACCAGCCGGGATGGACACCGACACATTCGCGCTGCCGCCCGTCACCGCAGCCGCGCCGACTACCGTTGTGGAGCTGCCGTTGACCAGGCTGATCGTCACGGTGCCCGAATTGACTGTGGCGGCGGGACTGTTGACCACGACGGGGATCGTGATCGTGCCGCCGTGGGTGTCGACCGAGCCATTGCCGGCGACAACGTGGGTGATCGGTACATTGATGGGATTGAACTGCGGAAGCTCGGTCAGTGAACCCGTGCCGGTGCTGCTGGCGAACGGCGCGCTGCCCGAGTAGGTCTCGATCAGCTGGTAGCTGCCCGGCCTCAGATTGGCGGGCAGCGTACCGGTCGGCACTGTCACCGTGGCCGTACCGTTGGACACCGTCGCCGAACCGAGCGGAGTCGTGCTGCCGTTGGCCACCAGGCTGATGCTCACACTACCGTCGTTGACGGTGCTGTTGGGACTGTTGACCCCCACCGTGACGGTAAACTGCGGCGAGGTGGTGGTGAAGTAGTTAACGGTGACGCTGCCGGGGACAACCGTCGTCGAGGCGGAGTTGACCGTCAGCGAACCCGTACCGGAGCTGCTAGCGAACTGGCCGCCCGCGACATCGGTGTAGGTTTCGATCAACTGGTAGGTGCCCGGCGCCAGGTTGGCGGGCAAGGCATTGGAAGCCACCGACAACGTCGCCGTGCCGTTGGCCTTCAGAGTGGCCGTGCCCAGCGAGGTGGTGGTGTTGTCTTCCACCAGGCTGACCGACACACTGCCGCTGCTGACCGTGCCTGCCGGACTGTTGACGCCCACGGTGAGTTGGAAGGCCGACGACGGCGTGCTGCCGTAGTAGTTGACGCTGGCATTGCCGGCGACCACCGAGGACGAAGCCAGGGTGATTGCCAGCGTGCCCGAGCCGCTGCTGCTGGCGAACGGCGAGCTGCCGGAATAGCTCTCGATCAGCTGGTAGGTGCCCGTTTGCAGACTGGGAGGCAGCGTACCGGCCGGCACCGTGATGGTGGCCGAGCCGTTGGTCACGGCTCCCGCGCCGATCGGCGTGGTGGTGTTGTTGGCGACCAGGCTGATGCTCACGCTGCCGCCGTTGACCGTGCCATCCGGACTGTTGACCGCGGCGGTAATGGTGAACGTCGGCGAGCTGGCGCCATAGAAGTTGAGGCCGGCGCTGCCGCCGACAACTGTGGTCGGGTCGGTAGTCACCGTCAGAGTGCCGATGGCATTGCCGCTGGTGAAATTGGTGGCGCCGCTGAAGCTCTCCAACATCTGATAGGCGCCGACCGGGAGGCCATCCGGTACGAGAGTGCTCGTGATAGTCGCCACCCCGTTGACGACGCTGAAGCTGCCGAGGGCGATGGGCGGCAAGCCGTTGGCCAGCACCGTGACCGCTACCGCGCCGGTGCCGCTCACCGTACCGCCGGGACTGCTGACCCCCACAGCAAACGTGACTCCGGACGAGCCGGCCGGAACCGAGTCATTGCCGACGATGATCGAGGTCGGCGCCGGGGTAATGGCCAGGGGAATGGCAACGGGCAGCGAGGGGTCGCCGGGAGCGAAGTAGGTCGTCGTGATGGCGTACGCGCCAACCGGCAAGTCAGGCGGTATGGAGATGACGGTCGAAGCGATGCCGCTGTTATTGACCGGGGCCGAGAAGATGCCGATGGTGGTGGCGCCTTGCGTGACCGTGAAGGTGACGTTGCCGACGGTAACCGGCAGAGTGCCCGTACCCGTGTTCGTAGTCACCTGCGCCGCGACTCCGACGGACGACGTACCGTACGGGACCGTCAGCGTGGTGGCGCCGGAGGGCAAGAAGCTGACGCCCGGAGCCGACGGTCCGGTGGCGACGAACTGAACGGCGCCCATGTCGATTTGATTGCCGTTGTCGTTGGAGCGCGGACTGAGGGCTTCGTCCAGGGCGTCGCCGAGTACGCCGGCATCGCTGGCCGGCAGTTCGCCCGCCGCGATCTCCGCCTGCAAGATGCTATTGAGGACGGAAGGCGTGCCGCCACTGACGACGGCGCTTCCGCCAGCGGGAAATAGAACAACGCGGTCTTACCGCCGCCGGAAACGGTGTTCATCAGCTGCGGCGTGTTGTCGTTGAGAATGTTGCCGCCGTTGATGCCGTTATAGGGTCCGGTCGTCCAGCCGCCGTTGGGGCTCTGGACCGGCGGGAAGAAGCTGTTGACGGTGTTGCTGACGAAGTCGAAGGAGTTGTTGGGATTGACCGGTCCCCAATAGTCCGGTCCATCCAGGGTCCTGGTTGTCCTCCAGTATGGAGTTGACCACCAGTACGTCCGTCGGCGTGGCAAATTTCGTGACGAGGTCGCCGCCGCCGCCGTTGCCGCCGGCGCCAGCCACACCCGCTGCCGAACCGGTGCCGCCGGCACCGCCCGCGCCGCCATGACCGCCCGCGCCGCCGATGCCGCCTGTGCCACTGGCACCGCCGGTCCCGCCCAGGGCCGTGTCCTTAAGGAAGGTCGAAATCGTCCCGGTAGTCGTAGACGCTTGAATCGTGACGGTGACGGGGCCGGTCCCAACGAACAAGCCGCCGCCCGCGGCAAAGCCGCCGCTGCCGCCCGTGCCGCCCGTGCCATCGGCGCCGCCCGTGCCGCCGGCGCCGCCCGCGCCGCCGTTGCCGCCCGCTCCCGTGCCCGGCGTGAAGCCATTGCCGCCGGCGCCGCCAACGCCGCCGGTGCCCCCGACGCCGCCCAAGCCGCCCGTGCCACCAGCACCGCCCGTACCGCCGCGAGCACTATCCGAGGAGAAGGTCGCGCCACTCAGCGTCACGGTGCCGCCACCGTTGAGAGTAGCACCGCCGCCCGTGGCAAAGCCGCCGGCACCGCCGAAGCCGCCGCTGCCGCCGGCACCGCCCGTGCCGCCGGGTGTGCCATTGTGCGAGCCGGCGGTTCCATTGGCGCCGGCAGCGCCGGGCGTACCCGTGGTGCCAGCCGTTCCCGAAATCCCATCGCCACCCTTGCCGCCGTTGCCGCCCTGAGCGATGTTTCCGGTCACGGTCGTTCCCGAGAGGGTCATGGTCCAGCCGGCATGGGTCAAATAGATACCGCCGCCCTGACCCAAGCCGCCGGCGGCGGCGCCGCCGCCAGCCGCGGTCGCATTGACTCCCTTGCCGCCGACAGCGCTGTTATTGCTTATTGTGCCGCCGCTGATGCTGACAACGCTAGGCCCGGACACGAAGACGCCGCCGCCTTCCGCGTTTCCGCCGCTGGTAAAAAGGGCGGTGCCATTGGAGCCTTGGGCGAGGTTGTTGGTGATGGTGGTTTTGGTGAGGGTGAGCTTGCCGCCGCCGGAAACGAATACGCCGCCGCCGTGCGCCAGAGTTCCCGTGGCGCTGTTGGTTTTGACCGTCACGCCGCTGAGCGTGACGTTGCCGCCCGCATCGAGGATGGCGCCGCCGGAGCCGGTCGCGGTGCCGGCGGTCAGCGTCAGGTTCGTCAGGGTCACGTTTTGCGTCGTGCCCGTGATGTCGAACAAGCGGTTGCCGTTGGCGGTGAGGGTTTTGTTGGCGGAGCCGCCGCCCTGAACGGTCAGGGTCGAGGTGGCGTCCAACGTCGAGACGGCCACTTGCCCGCCCGCCGTGTACGTAAAGTTGTTGGTGATGTTAATGATGTAGTCGGTATGGGCCGCCGTATCCGAGGTAATGTCGCCGACCAGCTGGGTGTACGAGACGGCCGACTGCGTCACGGTCGCGTTGGGCGTCACGCGTTCTTCGAGTGACTCCAGAATCAGACGCACGGGTTTGCGTGTTTGCGCCGTCTGGCGACGACGCTGGGTCCGCGAGCCGCGCAGGCCCAGGAGCTTGTGAATCCACCGAGAGCGAAACATAACGGCACTCCCCATTGAGGTACGCCAAAGAAGTTTGGGAGTCCCTTCCCTCGCACGGCGAGAAACATTCTCGCGCATGTTATCGCCGGGCTTCCCAGCGACCTTTCCTCCCGCGGATATCCCTTAAAGCCGCTCCCTCACGATCGCGGCTCCGCTTTCTCCAAGCGCTCAAACAACGGCTGCAAGGCGTTTTCGTAGTGGCGCCAGCGGCCCACGGACGAGCGATAAATCGGCTGCCGCACCTGCGCCAGGCTGGCGGTCCGTACCGGCCGCTGATTGCGATGAAACTCCAGACACGCCGGCTCCCACTCCAGGCCCACAAACGCCGTCACGCGCCGCGCCACGCCTTCCAGGTCCGTGACCATGTCTTCGTAAGCCACGTCGAGTACGGGCACGGGCAGCGCCGTCCGCCAGTGCTCCATGACCCGGCGATACTGCGTGAAGCGCGCCGCCATCTGCTCGAAATCGTTGGACCAGGGAATGTCGCGGAAGTGAGTCAGCCAGCAGGAGACAGCCACATCGCGCAGATCGCGGCAGCAATGTAGGAAGCGGGCACGCGGGAACAGTAAGTGCATGAAGCCGATATAGAGATAATTGTCCGGCATTTTGTCGATAATGCGCGCGGCTTCGCCGTTGAGTACGACCAGGCGGTCGAGATGAGCGCGACCCAGACGCTGCACCGTTTCGGCATCGATGGTTTGCAGAATGTCGAAGGCCCGCGCTTCGCAGATGCCGTCGCTGCCGCCGCCCAGCGTCTCGAAATCTTCGCGGGCGAAGCGCAGCTCGCCGGAGCCGAAGACCTAGGAATGGCTGGCCAGCACTTGTTCGAGCAAGGTGGTGCCGGAGCGCGGCAGGCCGACAATGAACACCGGACGCTCGCTGTCCAATCCGAAGCCGCGCATGCGCTCGAAGAATTCCAGCGAAAACACCGTCAGCAAGCGCTCGACAAAGTTGGCGTGCGCCTCGGCATTGAAGATTCGGCCGGTTTGTTGTCGCAGCCCCCCTTCGATCTGGTTGGCCTGCATCAGATGATGAGCGGCTTCATCGAAGTCGCGGCGAGCGTCGCAGATCTGGGCCAGAGCAAAGCTCAGCGCGACGCGGTCCACCTCGGCCAGATTCGCTTCGCCCAGGAGACGACGCATCGTCGCCTCGTGCTCGGCGGTCAGGTGATGGCGCAGCTGGTTGGCCAGCAGAGCCAGGGCGCTCGGGCAATTCGGATCCGTTCTCAGAGCCGTCTGGATACTGGCCAGCGCTTGCTCGGGCTGATTCAGCTCCATCAGCACGTCGGCCAGCCGGCAGTTGATCGCCGGATCGTTGGGACAAGCCGCGAGTACGGCGCGATAGGCCTTCTCAACCTCGTCGAGCCGGCCCTGCTCCAGCCGCACTCGTGCCAGCAGCAGATGCACTTCGACATTGCTCGGCTCCAGGCGCAAGGCGTTGACGGTATGCGTTTCCGCCCCGATCAGGTCGTGTGTCTCCAGCTGCAAGGCGGCCAGACGAAGCTGGAACAGGGCCGAATTGGGCTGTAGCTGTACCGCCTGCATGATCCACGGCCGCGCCTCATCGACTTTGCCCTGTTCGAGCAAGATCTCGCCGAGGTTGTTGTTGGCCATGGCGAGACTCGGCTCCAGACGCAGGGCTTCGAGGTAGCAGCATTTGGCGTCGTTGAGCCGTCCCAGGCGGCGTAGCACGTTGCCGAGATTGTTGCGCCGGCGCCGAGTGCGGATCGAGACGGACCGCTTCCTGACAATGGCCCAGCGCTTCCTGTGGCCGCTGACGTTCCAACAGCAATTGGCCAAGGTTGCCGTGTGCCAATCCCATCCGCGGATTCAACTCGATGGCGCGGCGAAAATGTTTCAACGCCAGTTCGGTTTCGCCGAGCATGTGGCAAGCGTTGCCGAGGTTGTTGTGTGCCAGCGCGAAGTTCGGATGATGGTGCAGGGCTTGGCGGAACAGTGTGGCTGCCTCGACGGCGCGACCCTGTTGCATGAGTACCGAGCCGAAATTGTAAGCCGCGTCCGCATTATCGGGCGCAAGCGCAGCGCCAGTTGATAACAGCCGACCGCGCGTCCGAGTTGACACAAGGCGCGATAGGCCTCGCCGAAATTGGCGTGAAAGGCCGAGATGTTCGGCTCCAACGCGACGGCGCGTTCCATCCATTCAATGGCCTGGTGCGGCTGTCCTCCTTGCAGGCAAGCCACCCCAAGCAGATGCAGCGCCTCGGCGTTGTTGGGATCGTGGGAAAGAATATGCTGATACAGCTGAGCCGCTTGAGAAAGCTCGCCACGCTGATGATGGGCCACGGCATCGGTCAAGGCGGCCGAGGGAAGGACAGACATGGGCGTCATCTCGTTGTCCGCTCATGTGTGCCGAACTGCCCACACGGTTGGAGATTCGCACGTTCGTCGTTAGCCGACAAAGGCGATCTCTCATTCGGCTCGATGAGTAGACTGGTCCTAGGTGTCAATCACCTTGTTGAGAGGAATTCGCTCAGACTATGATCCGGATCAGCCCCCATCTTTGGGCAAGCTGGATGAGTCGGTCGATCTAACCATAGCTGAGAAAGAACAGGGGCGAAGTGTAGCTTGGATTTCTTTTGCTGTCAATCCATATTTTCAAAAGTTTTGATTTTTTCAAGCGTTACAATCAATAATATCGGTCTGTAAAGTAATCAAGGGACATGGGCACATGAGGTGCGGCCGTGTCCCGTATGAAGATAATGGCAGCATAAAATGTTTTGCCTCAGTCGAATCTGGAAAACTGCTCCGTTCGGGTTAGGTCATGTGGACAAGGGCGAGATAATTAGGGCGGTCTGGATTAGAGTAGAAGTACCATGATGGAGGCCAGCAAAACGAAGCCCAGAAAGTTGCGGGCTGTCTTCTCATACCGCGTCGCCACCCGACGATACTCCTTCACTCGACGCCAAAAACGCTCCCCTAAATTCCTATCCCGATATCGCTCCCGGTCATACGCTCGCGGTTCCTTGCTGTTCTTCCGCGAGGGAATCACCGCCTCCACGCCCCGCCGCTCGATCCGCTCGACCACCGCCTTGCTATCGTACCCCTTGTCGGCAATCACTACCTCGGCGACAACTTCTTCCCTCAAGGCGTCGGCTTGGGTCACGTCGGCCGCTTGGCCAGGCGTCAGCACCAACTTGACCGGCAATCCCAGCCCACTCACGCTGGCGTGGATCTTGGTGCCGAAGCCGCCGCGACTGCGGCCTAACGCCTGCTCCTCTTGGCCACCGCTGCCAGAAGGTTCAACGACCGCCCTGCGGCCCACGAAGGAAGGGATCGAGAAGCTGCTGGCGGTTGCACCGAGCTACGGCATCGAGATCAAGCTGCCGAAGGCATGAGCCAGCGAGTTACCTGTCAAGAAAGGAGTCACCGATGGCCTTCAACGAAGCACTGGCCGAGCGCATCCGGCAACGACTGACCCGGCGCAAGAACGTCGAGGAGAAGAAGATGTTCGGCGGCGTCGGTTTCCTGCTCAACGGGAACCTGCTCGTCGGTGTGAGGAAGGACTCGCTGCTGGTCCGACTTGGCCCGGACGAGAGCGACGAGGCGCTGAAGGAACCGCACGTCAGCGAGTTCAACATCAGAGGACGGGGCACAATGAAGGGCTGGGTCGTGGTCGGTCTGGAAGGCGTCGAGGACGAGGACCAGTTGAGCGGCTGGATACAGCGGGCGGTGAAATTTGTCGGGAAATTGCCTGCGAAGTGAGGGGAAACAAGTGGCTGACTTCGATACGATGCTTGGATCGCCAGGCAGATCATCAGGGAGATTGCGATGCCTATTCCGATGAATGCAGAAGGCGCTGACACCCATGACGAAGCGCAAATTCGACAACTTATCTCGGACTGGATTGCCGCTCAGTGCAGAAAGGACATCGACGGAGTGATGTCGCATTATGCAGCAGACGTGAGTGTTTTCGGTCTGACGCCGCCGCTCTTGACCCAAGGTGCTGTGCTGGAATCGTCAAAGAATGCCCTTGACTCCTGCCGATAGTTGCATGTACAATAATCGTGGCGGTCAAGGAGCCGCACGATCATGGACCACGCCACGACCAGCAGCATCGACACCATCGCCAAGTCGTGCATCGCCGTGCGCTTGCGGCTGCTGAACCGGGTCGTGACGAACTTCTACGACGACGCCCTGCGCCCGCTGGGCCTGAAGGTCAGCCAGTTGAACATCTTGATCGTGACCGCCCGACTCGGCCTCGCCCGGCCCGCCCAGGTTTGCGAGATTCTGCAACTGGATGCCTCCACCCTCAGCCGCAACGTCAAGCCGTTGCAGGCGCATGGCTGGCTGGAAGTCGTCCCGGAAGAAGACGCCCGTTCCCAGCCCTTCCGGCTGACAGTCCAGGGAAAGCGGTTGATCGAGAAGGCGATTCCTGCCTGGGAAAAGGCCCAGCGCCAGGCCGCCGAACTGCTGGGGAGCGAAGGGATCGCCCTGCTCGACAAAGCCGCCAAGAAAGTCGGAATGGCGCAGGCCCACCGCTGATCGTCCTGTGTTTTTTCGGATGAAACTTGTATATGCAATTAAATAGGAGTCCTCATGAACCTGGCCGAACACCCAACCGTGCGGCGATTCCGAGAAAGCAACCACCCTGGCAAAGCCGAGCCGCCGAAACCGCTCGATGCGGCCTGGCTTCGTCAACTGTGCCTGGACTGCGGGGCTGACGACGCCGGCCTGGTCGAGATCAGTCGCCCGGCCCTGGACGACCAGCGGGCCGACATCCTGCGTGCTTTCCCGCCGACCAGGACGCTCCTCAGCTTCGTCTGCCGGATGAACCGGGAGCCGATCCGCAGCCCCGCCCGCTCGGTCGCCAACCTAGAGTTCCACCACACCGGCGACCACGCCAACGAGGTCGCCCGCAAGGTTGTAGCGACCCTGGAGAAGCAGGGTATCCGGGCGCTGAATCCAGCAATGGGCTTCCCGATGGAGATGGACCGCTTTCCGGGCGGAAAGATATGGGTCGTGTCCCACAAGCCAGTCGCCGTCGCTGCGGACCTGGGTCACATGGGCATCCACCGCAACGTCATCCATCCCAAGTTCGGTAACTTCATCCTGCTGGGCACGGTCCTGATCGGTGCCGAGGCCAGCGCCTACGACCAACCGATCTCGTACAACCCGTGCCTGGAGTGCAAACTGTGCGTGGCAGCGTGTCCGGTGGGGGCGATTTCCCCGAATGGGAACTTCAACTTCTCGGCCTGCTACACGCACAACTACCGGGAGTTCATGGGCGGCTTCACCGATTGGGTGGAGCAGATCGCCGACAGCAAGGACTCCCTGGACTACCGCAAGAAAGTGTCCGACCCGGAATCGGCGTCGATGTGGCAGAGCCTTTCCTTCGGGCCGAACTACAAGGCGGCGTATTGTCTGAGCGTCTGCCCGGCTGGCCAAGAGGTCATCGGCCCCTACCTCACCGACAAGGCCGGGCACCTGCGGGAAGTCGTGCGCCCGTTGCAGGAAAAGGAAGAGACAATCTACGTCGTCGCCGGCTCGGACGCCGAGGAGCATGTGGCCCGCCGTTTCCCCCTCAAGACGATCAAGCGGGTCGGCAACGGCTTGCGGCCCCGGTCGATCCAGCGCTTCTTATCGGGGCTTCGTCTCACGTTTCAGCCGGGGAAGGCTGCGAAGCTGAACGCCATCTATCACTTCACTTTCACCGGCAAGGAGGAAAGTCAGGCGACCGTCACGATCCGGGAAGGCACCTTGCACGTTCAGGACGGCCATCAGGGGGAGGCCGACTTGATCGTGACCACCGACAGCGAGACGTGGCTGGGTTTCCTGGCGAAAGAGCGGAGTCTGCTGTGGGCCTTGTTGCGCAGGAAAATCCGCATCAAGGGATCGCCGAAGTTGCTTGTCGCCTTCGGAAAATGCTTCCCCTCGTGAGAACAATTCGCCCTCAGTGGGGGCGAAGAAGCTGGAGGACGGGTTCGCTAGTGGAAACGGGCGGGGTCTACCGAAGAGATTGCCAAGGCCGTGATCTTCCGCGCTTCAGACGACGCCTCCTACATCACCGGCGTCGAACTCAACGTCGATGGCGGCATGGGCCAGCCTGCGGTAGTAGTTGCCTGTGCAGAGGAACAGGACCGTCTTTGCGGTGCTTTTCGCCATCGAATGCCTTGTAGTCAGTGCAGCGTAACGACGATTCTTTGCCACGACATCCGGTCAAGGTTGGGTCATGCCTTCAATCTCTCGCAAAAGGGCGTTGACCACTTCGTAAGCCCTGCGTTGCTCCATTTCGAGATCGAAGCCAGTTCCGGGTGTAGCCTCTTCTGCAACTTGTGCCGACCGCTCGTTTTCATTGCGCGGCAGTGCATTAAGCATCGGGCGCCAACGCATCGTGCCAAAGGTGGAACACGCCGCACCGAAGGTTATGGGAACGAGCATTCCGGCGCAGGGCTTTGTTACATCCATTGCGCGGTAAAACTTGCACAATCCACCACGCCTGGATAGAGACATTGACGAGAGCGACCCCGTCAAGGCTAAAGTAGACAAGGTGTTAGGTCGATCGTGGGTTTCCACTACTCGTTCTGGCACGACACTTGCATCTCATAATACTCGCTTGAATCAAATACCTATCGGGCTGTTTCCCGCGGCCCGCGCGCACTCCGGATGTCCCATATCCCCCGGCACATTCTCACGAGCCGGCGGCGAAAGCCGCCGGCTTCTGGTCTTTTTACGGAGCAATAGGAGCCGCAGCCGTTAGGGAGCGGAAAGCTCAGTCGGTTCATTCGCCGCCATCGCCAGCAGCACCATCGACAGGCGCCGATGCGTCATCAAGAAGGGGCGTGTCCTCTTCAGCGGAATCGTCAATCATGCCGGCGGCATCTCCCGTGGAAGAGTCGCTGTCTTCCCCGTCAGGCTTATCGGCCGAGTCATCGCCCAATGGTTCGACCAGCGAACCCGGAAGGCCCAAACTGCTCAGACTCCACGACGACGCCGATTTCATCCAGCCGCTGGCGCCAAACAAAATGCTGGCTCGTCCGGCGGATGCGTCCGCTGTCCCGGTCGCGTTGCCGCTATTCGCCGGCGTCAGGGATTGCGCTCCTTGTCCGGGCAATCCCAGGAGGGACAACCCATTGCTGTTCACCGCACCGCCGCTGCTCTGAAAAGCAGGCAACGATGAACCGCTCGCGCCGCCGGCAGCGGAAACCCCCAGAGACGCGCCGCTGGAGTCGGCCCCATCGAACACGACCATGACAAAGAGATCGGCATGGTGGCGGCCGCTGCTGCCTACGGTCGATCCGCTGCTGACGGCGCTGCTGATTGCACTGCTGCCGCTGTTGCTCGTGCTGGCACCGAGGAGGCTGGCACTGCCGCTCGAAGGGGCGAGGAGATGGACGATGTTGCCGACGTTGGGAGTACCCAATCCAGTGGCCAGATCATACCCCGCGCCGGCACTGTAGCCATTACTACCGCTCTTGACGTCATGGAAAGCGCTTTGATACGCCGCCGAAGAGGGGCTGTTGTGATAAACGCCATAAAGCGTGGTCTCGACCTGCGACGTACTCAGCGAACTGCCGTTCTGCTGATCGGCCAAGGCGACGATGCCCGCCCAAGCGGGAGCGCCGGCGCTGGTGCCGCCCACATAACCCCATCCCGACTCCCGGTACGAATCGTAAATGGACACGCCCGTGCTGGGATTGGCGTCCCAGGATACGTCCGGAGTCGAACGGCCGCCATAATTGACGATGTTGCTCGACTGGAACGACGGTTCGCTTTCATAGGAACTGACGCCGCCGCCGCCGCCCTCATACCCGTAGTACCGGGAGTAGGAAGCGGACCAGGCCGATTGACTCGAAATAGTATTTGTAGAAGTCAGTTTCAACGTGGTGCCGCCTACCGCCAGCACATCCGGCGACGAGGCGGGCCATTCCGGGCCGGCATAGGCGCTGTTGTCGCCCGCCGAAGCCACAAACGTCACGCCCTTGGCCGTGAAGTGACTATCGTAACTTGTCTCGCCGGCGAATTCGCTGCCGCCCCAACTCATCGACACCACATTCGCACCTTGGCTTACCGCGGTGTCCACCGAGGACAGTAGATCATTCAGATTGGAGGAGTTTGCTTCGACAAGGATAATCTTCGCGCCGGGCGCGATGGCGTGCGCCCACTCGACATCGAGAGACTCTTCTACCTCCCAGCCGCCCGTGGAGTCTGCTGCCGGCCTGCCCTGCTGAGTTGTGGTGCTGGAAGTAATCACCGTGCCGGCCTGATTCACGACCGTCAGGTTGGCGGCGGGAAGGTTGTACTTGCTATCGAACGCCGCCAGATCCTTCTGGATATTCGGATCGTCGTAGGCATCGACGATGGCGATGGTTTCGCCCGTCCCGTCGCTCTTGGCATTGTAGCCGCTCGTGCTGGAACCGATGAGGGAACTGAGACCGTAGGCGGTCTGGAGTTGTTGAGGGGTATAGCCGCTGAAGCTGGTAGATGCCTGCGGCGAAACGCTGACATTGGTTTGAGCCTGTTCGTTCAACGTCGCGGAGACGGCGTTGGCCGAGAGAAGCGATCTCGTTTCCAACTCCTCCAACTGGAGCAGCACCCGCCGCTTCCGCCGATGATTTTCCGCGATCTTCCCAGACAATAACCACCATTTCCCTTTGCAGGGCAACTTCTTCGGTGCCTTCTCGGACACAGCAATTCTCCTCAATGAGTTCCGAAGGACAGAGACGAAAATCGAAGGAAATTCAGGTAGATAGTATTGTGGCACGAGGAATGATTTGTTGTAAAGGGAATGATCGTCCGCGTGTGTATTTTTCATTCTTTTTTCCTTCGCTCATCCTCTAGCGAGGGAGCGGCTGGCTGAAAACGCTGGCGATTATCTTCGAGGAGACGGTCATGCGTGGTCCGCGTCGTGCATTGATCTTGCTGTTCTTGCTGGTCGCCGGCTGTTCGTCGAAGGCGGTGCCGGAACCGCTCTGGATCGGTCAACTGTTGCCGCTGGCGGGAGAGAATCGTCTGGCGGGACAGCACGCTCGGCAGGGCGCCGAGCAAGCCGTCGCCGAGGCGCGCGACGCCGAACAGACGGCGGCCGGACATCCCTGCGCCGTTCTTCACGTCGATAACCGCGAGGACGCCGACACAGTGCAGGCCGAAACCGTCCGCCTTTTGACCGTGAATAAGGCCATCGCTCTGCTGGCCGACTTCGATGCGGCCTTGACGGATCGTCTGATCCATGCAAGTCGATCCTACGGTGCGGTGGTGATCGTGCCCGGCGAACTGCCTGGGCCGACCGACAGCGATGCGGTCGTGTCGCTGGGCGTGCCGCCGGCCGTGCGCGGCCGGCTGCTGGCTCGCTATGCCTCGATGGATCGGAAACGGCGCCGCGCCGCCGTGCTGACCGATAGCCGCCGTCCTGTGGCCGCCGCCTTCGCCGCCGCCTTCCTCAAAGCCTGGCCGCGCGACCGCGATGGCGCCCGTGAGGAATGGACCTTCACCACCGCCGCCGAGCGCGACGAACGCATTGCTCGACTCATCCAAGCCGCGCCGGATGTTATCGTGTTGGCCTGTTCTCTCGCCGACTTCCGCTTGCTCCGTCCGCGCCTGGCCGAGGCGCTGCCGAAAGTCCCGTTGATCTACGGCGGCGCGGACGCCGGCATCGCCGCCCTGCGCGCCGACCTGGAGACGCACGCCGAAATCTACCTGGCTACCGCCTACAGCGCCGAGCATTTGAGCGAATCCGGCCGTGCCTTCGCCCGCCGCTACGAAGAGCGCTTTCACGAGCCGCCCGATCTCTTCGCCGCTCACAGTTACGATGCCGCCCGCCTGCTTTTGGACACCATGCAGCGCGCCGGCGCGACGAGTCGAGAGGCTCTACTGAAGGAGCTTGCCCACCTGGAACAATTCGATAGCGTGACCGGCCCGGTTCGCTGGAAGGATCGGCAACCGCGCCGCCGTGTGTTCTTGGCCGCACTCAAGCACAATCAGCCGGTCATCGTTTCGGTTGTTGAGCCGGAAGAGAATTGACAGCGGCATTCGGCGGACGATACTATGCTTTTTGGCACTGCTCTTGCCTTGGCCATCGCCTTTGCCATAAAACGACGGCATGCCCAGGCTGTACTGCTTGCGCGGCACGCTTCACTTTCTACGGGGATCCTCGCATGGCTCTGTTAGCGCCTCCGCCCCGAACGCCACGAATCGCCGTGGACGACAACGATGACCTGAAGCATCTGCGCTTGCGGATGACGCAGATCCTGGCCTCGATTGTCACGGTGCTGATTACGGGTTGGGTCTGCACCTTCGGCGCGATTCCCGCCATTCTGGCCGTGATGACGGCTAAG
This sequence comes from uncultured Planctomycetota bacterium, assembly GCA_963835245.1. Lineage (GTDB taxonomy): Bacteria > Planctomycetota > Planctomycetia > Gemmatales > Gemmataceae > JAJPHU01. The sequence goes on along the minus strand of CAWIEZ010000001.1, from coordinate 1,593,650 downwards.
CACATCCTCGTCGCCGTTCTGATGATGGGACTCTGTACGGATACGCCGCACGCGGATCGATGAAGTTTAGCCGCGAGCCGAAGGCGAGCGCTGTCGCGCTCGCCTTCGGCTCGCGGCTAAACGAGGAACTATCGGTGCGGCCTCAACAGATCGTTTAACCGCGCCGCCACTTCCGCGATAGGCAATCGTTCTTGCTTGAGCGAATCGCGCTCGCGGATGGTGACGGTGTTGTCTTGCAGTGTTTGCCCGTCGATGGTGAAACAGTACGGCGTCCCCGCTTCGTCTTGGCGGCGATAGCGGCGGCCAACGGCGCCTTTGTCATCGTAGAAGACGTTGAAATCGTGCTTCAATTCGCGGTACAAGCGCTGAGCGATTTCCGGCATCCCATCCTTGTTAACCAACGGGAAAATGGCCGCCTTGAACGGCGCGAGCCGCGGATGCAGCTTGAGTACGACGCGCTCCGTCAGCTTGCCGTTTTCGTCCGGCACCTTGTCTTCGCAGTACGCCTCACAGAGAAATGCCAGGGTGGCGCGATCCGCTCCTGCCGACGGCTCGATAACATGCGGAACAAAGCGTTCGCGCGTTTGATCGTCGAAATACGACAGATCCTTGCCGCTGCCCTTGTGCCGCGGCTTGCCGTCCGCTCCCGCTTCGACCACTAACTCGTTACCCTTGCGGACGAGTTTCCCTTCCATGTGGCTGCGCAGATCGAAATCGCCGCGATGCGCGATCCCTTCCAATTCGCCGAACTCGCCCGGCGGCAGAAACGGGAAGGCATACTCGATGTCCGCCGTCCCGCAGGAGTAATGGCTCAATTCCTCCGCGCTGTGATCGCGCAGCCGAAGACGCTGCCCCGCCAAGCCTAGGCCGACATACCAAGCATAACGGCGATCGCGCCAGTAGCGATACCACTCTGGCGATTGCTGCGGATGGCAAAAGAACTCTATCTCCATCTGCTCGAACTCGCGCGAACGGAAGGTGAAGTTGCGCGGCGTAATCTCGTTGCGGAAACTCTTGCCCATTTGCGCGATGCCGAACGGAACGCGCACCCGCGAACTATCGACCACATTCTTGAAATTGACGAAAATCCCCTGCGCCGTCTCCGGACGCAAGAAAGCGGCATCTTCCTCGCCGCCTAGCGCTCCGACGGTCGTTTTGAACATCAGATTGAACTCGCGCGGCGGCGTCAAGGTGCCCAGTTCCTTGGCATCGGGTCCAAGCACTTCGCTGAAATCTTTCACTGTTGTCAGCGATACAAGCGCTCCGTTCCAGTGTAAATCCTCGACGTGCTTGGAGCGCAGGTTGAAAAACTTCAGCGCCCGCTGTTCCGCCTCTTTCTCGCCCTCCTCGCCGCCGGACTGCACGGCCACGAAGATGCGTTTGCCCTTGGCCTCGACCCAACGGCCTCGGACCTGATCGTGACGGTAGCGTTTCTTCGATTCGCGGCAATCGACCATGTAATCGTGAAACAGGTCGTAATGCCCGGAACACTTCCAGACCTGCGGGTGCATGATGATCGTGCAGTCCAGCCCGACCATCGCAAACGCCGAGGGCGCTCCGGCGGCGCGGCCAGATCGTCGTGACCCGTCACCATGTCGCGCCACCACGATTCCTTGACATTGCGCTTCAGTTCGACGCCGAGCGGACCATAATCCCAGAAGCCGTTTAGTCCGCCGTAGATTTCGCTCGATTGGAAGAGGAACCCGCGCCGTTTACACAAGGCGACCAATTTATCCATTTCCATGATTGCAGATCCGTGTTATCGCCGAAGTGTCTCTTCGGCTTACTTTGTCCAGTGACTCTTCACAATGCCGACGGCGCCGATTTCGACGCGCAACGGCTCGCGGCGCACTTCCGGCACGACGGCGAATTGATCGACGCGCGCCGCCGCTCGAATGTCGTCATCATATCCCAAGCTGCGCAAGTGGGCGCCGCCGGCGCTGATTTCCAAGGCACCGTCAAGAACGCGGCCATGATGCTCGAAGCAATCCCAGGCCAGCCGAGCGGCATCGTTGAGCGCGACCGGCCCCTGCTCGCACAGATACTCGACCAGCGCGCCGGCCAACAAAGCGTCTTCCAGAGCAACCTCGCCGTTATAGCCGGCGCAGACAATATCGATCGGACGTGCTTCGGAGGAGAGTTGTTCGCAGACGGCGCTGTAATTGACGAAGCCGGCGATCAGCGTCCGCGCCGCCGCCGCGGCGCGCAGCAGCGCGCGCGTACCGTTGGTCGTGGTCAGCACCAACGTGGTCCCCTTGCAGCGCGCGCAGGTGTATTCGCCGGGCGAATTGCCGAGATCGAAGCCGCAAGGCGGCACACCATCGCGCTCGCCGCCGAGCAGCACCCGGCCGGCCCGCATGCCATCGGCGCGGCGTCGCGCTTCTTCGACTTCCTCAACCGGCCAAACGGCGCAGCAGCCGGCCGCCAAGGCGTGGATCATCGTCGTCGTGGCACGCAGCACGTCGATGACCACGGCGACGCTGTCGCTCAGTAGCGCAGGCATTAGCCGATCCGGCGTCAGATGGACGCGGACAACCCGCTCCTCGGGCATGGAACCTCCTTCCCACGATCGTGGGCCGTTGTGCAATCTTAGCGAGCATGCGTAGAATGGCCTAGTAGAATCTCCAACGAGTCCCTTTCGGGGCTGGAAGCGTTAGCGACGGACAATTACAGAGGAGTGAAGCGATGGTTATCAACCTCCCCTCCCAGTTGGAGGCCGCATTAAACGAGCAGGCTCGCCGCCGCGGCATCGCCCCGGAGAGCTTGGCGCTTGACGCGCTGCGAGAACGGTTTCTTCCCAAGGCGCCCCCGGTCGAGCCTCAGGATGACTGGGAGCGGCGATTATTCGGCGCCGCCATCGACTGCGGCGTGTCCGTTCCTGATTCGGCCCTGAGCAGCGACGGATTGTACGAATAATGGCCATTCTCCTCGACACCAGCGTTCTGGGCCGCTTGGCCAAAGAGCCTTATAAGGATTCGGCAACGCTTTTGGGCACCGACTCGAACCGTCGAAGTAGCCGACGTTGTAGTGGGTGGAGGCATACTCCCGGTCGCAATGACCGCAAGAACCGAACTCCCTCTGCGACTGTAACGATTGATCCGGTCGAGAGCAAGTACGCAATGACCACGCACGCGCTTCGACCGTGCCCCAGGGCACAGTGGACATACACTGGTCCTGAACGCACCGCCTGTCTGAGCCATGCCACGGCTGACTGCAACTGCTCCTCGGTCGGCGCGGCCGCGTCCAACACTGGCAGCGACCGATACCCCGCCAACTCGCGCTGTGGCTGCACTGCGGCGAACTCACTGGCCAGGTCGAGGACACTTACCCAGCCGGCCGCCTGCACTTCGCGGGCCGATAATCGGCGACCAAAGAACAAGTTAGGGGCGGCTTGCACATACGCCGGCTCACGTGATAACAAGCGGTATAGGCCGAAGGTGACGGCGTTGAGCAGGAAGTAGGGGCCAAACAACAGCCAGCCCAAGGCCGACCGACGACCGGACGCCCGCTTGAGCATTAACCGCGGCCCAACTCCCCCATACGCTACCGCGAGTAGCACAAACGACACGGCCGGGTATAGGAATAGGACAGCCTCCCAGCCAACGACTTCCCAAATCGCCGCCGAGGCGAGTATGCAAGCGGCTGCCAGCACTACGAAAACAAGGCTGTACTTCAGATTCGCTTCCATCGCCGAACTACTGTTTAGAGTACGTCCTCTTCCTTGCGCCGCGTGACGATCTTCGACTGTTCCAGCCGGCGGCGGTGCAGGTCGAGCAGCAGATCCTCCGCGCTCAACGATAGTCCGAGCGAACAGCTATCGATGATGACGGCGTATCCGGGACCGTGACTGACGCCGCCAGTGGCGACGCGGAACCGCTGTCCGAAGGTGTTGCCTGCCATGCCCTAATTCTAGCAAGAGAGCGGCCCACCTCTGCAACGCGACGCCCTTCCCTTTCCTCGTTTCCGCGATCCGCGTGGCAACAAGAGAAGAAAACCAACAACTCATGCGGAATCCGCACCGCCCCAGCCATATCATAAGCCGTAACGGCCATCGCGCTCCGCTCGGCGGCGATGGTCGGGGAAGCAGGAGATTTTCATGGACCCGCATGCACATCCGGAACCGACGGTGGTGGTCATCTTTGGCGGCGGCGGCGACCTCACGCATCGCAAATTGGTGCCGGCGCTGTACAACCTTTTTCTCGATCATTGGTTGCCGCAAAACTTCGCCATTCTCGGCATCGATCGCCTGAACCTCAACGACGACGCCTATCGTCAAAAGATGCGCGAGGGCATCGATCAGTTCTCGCGCCGCGGCAAAAGCAAAGACGACGAATGGGGCCGCTTCGCCCCGCACGTCAGCTTTCTGACCGCCGATTTCACCAACACCGACACCTATACCAAGCTCAACGAATACCTTGGCAAATGCGACAAGGATTGGCAGGCGAAGGCACACCATCTTTTCTACCTGGCCACGGCGCCGAGCATGATCGAAGTCATCGCCCAGCATCTCCAGCAGGTCCAGCTTTTCGCCGACGCTCAGCGTTCGCGGCTGGTCGTCGAGAAGCCGTTCGGCCACGATCTCGAATCGGCTCGCACGCTCAACCGCCAACTTGCCGGCCTAATGAGCGAAGAGCAAATCTATCGCATCGATCATTATCTCGGCAAAGAGACAGTGCAAAATATCCTCGCCCTGCGCTTCGCCAACAGTTTTCTCGAACCAATTTGGAATCGCCGTTACATCAACCACGTGCAGATCACCGTCGCCGAGGAAGTCGGCGTCGAGCATCGCGGCGGCTACTACGATCGTTCGGCGCCCTGCGCGACATGATCCAGAATCACTTGCTGCAAGTGTTGTGTTGCATCGCTATGGAGCCGCCGGTTTCCTTCGAGGCCAACGAGGTGCGCAGCAAGAAAACCGATGTGTTGAAAGCGATCCGGCCTCTGCCGCGCGATCAGGTATCGCAGTTCGCCGTCCGCGGCCAATACGACATGGGCAGCGTCCACGGCAAGACGGCGCCGGCCTATCGACAAGAGCCGGACGTGCCCGGCGATTCGGCGACGGAGACGTTCGCCGCCGTCAAACTGCACGTCGATAATTGGCGCTGGCAGGATGTGCCGTTCTATCTGCGCACCGGCAAACGTCTGCCGTCGCGCGTCTCCGAAGTGTTTGTGCAGTTTCAGCCGGTGCCGCACCGTTCGTTCCCGGCCAACGCTTATGCCAACTGGATGCCCAATCGCCTGTCCATCCGCATTCAACCGGAGGAGTTCATTCAATTGCGTTTCCAGGCCAAGCAGCCCGGCCCGGAACTGCACCTGCGTCCAGTGCAGATGCGTTTCTCGTACAAGGAATCGTTCCGGCGCCGACTCCGGAAGCCTACGAGACGCTGCTGCTGGACGTGATCCGCGCCGACGCCACGTTGTTCATGCGTGCCGACCAAGTGGAAGCGGCCTGGGCGGTGGTCGAGCCGATTCTGCAAGACTGGAGCGAACATCCGCCGCTCGACTTCCCCAACTACGCCGCCGGCAGTTGGGGACCGGAAGACGCCGACGACCTGCTGGCCCGCGATGGCCGTCACTGGTTCGCCCCCGAACCATCCGCCGACGCCCATAACTGACAACTCATTGTCACTGAGGAAGGAGTATCCCATGACCGACCTGCGCGAATTGGCCGCTCAACTGCGTGTGGACAGTATCCGCTGCACGACGGCGGCCGGCTCCGGCCATCCCACGTCGTCGATGTCCGCCGCCGATCTGATGGCCGTGCTGATGAGCAAGTATCTCCGCTACGACTGGGCCAATCCCCACAAGCCGCAAAATGACCGCCTCATTTTCAGCAAGGGCCACGCCTGCCCGCTCTTGTACGCCATGTTCAAGGCCGCCGGTGCCATCGACGATAAGGAACTTCTCTCGCTGCGCAAATTCCGCAGCCGTTTGCAAGGACATCCCAACCCGCACGTTTTGCCCTACGTCGATGTCGCTACCGGCTCGCTCGGCCAAGGTCTGCCCATCGGCGTCGGCATGGCTCTCAACGGCAAATATCTCGACAAGCTGCCCTATCGCGTCTGGGTCGTTCTCGGCGACAGCGAAATGGCCGAGGGTTCTATCTGGGAAGCGTTTGACAAGGCATCGTATTACAAGCTGAACAACCTGATCGGCATTCTCGACATGAACCGTCTCGGCCAGCGCGGCGAGACGGATCTCGGCTGGAACAGCGCGGCGTATGCCGCCCGCGCCTGCGCCTTCGGTTGGCACGCCATCGAATTGAACGGCCACGATCTCGACGCCATCGATCGCGCTTATACCGAGGCGCTGAACCAAAAAGAGCAGCCAACTTGCCTCGTCGCCAAGACGGAAAAAGGCCACGGTTTCTCGCAGGTGGTCAATAAGGACGGTTGGCACGGCAAGGCACTGCCGCCGGACATGGAGAAAGCCGCGCTCGCCGAACTCGGCGGCGTGCGCCATCTCACCATCACCGGGCCGAAGCCGGAAGACAAAAAGCCGGCGGATCGACCCGCGCCGAAACCGTTGAAATTACCTACCTACGAGGTCGGCAAAAAGGAAGCGACGCGAAAGGCTTATGGCGATGCTCTCGTGGCCTTGGGTGCTGCCCGAAGCGATGTCGTGGCACTGGACGGCGAGGTGTCCAATTCGACGCACGCCGACGAGTTCAAGAAAGCCTATCCGGATCGCTTCTTCGAGATGTTCATCGCCGAGCAGCAACTGCTGGGCGCGGCGGTCGGTCTCGCCGTGCTGGGCAAACGCGCCTTCGCATCGACGTTCGCTTGCTTTTTCACACGGACCTACGATCAGATCCGCATGGCGGCGATCTCCAACGCGACGATTCACCTGAGCGGCTCGCACGCCGGTGTCAGCATCGGCGAAGACGGCCCTTCGCAAATGGCTCTCGAAGACCTGGCCATGATGCGCGCCGTGTGCGATAGCACCGTCCTCTATCCGTGCGACGCCAATCAGACCGCTCAGCTAATCGGCCAGATGGTGGATCTCAAGGGCATCTCTTGGCTGCGGACGACGCGCGAGAAGACGCCGATTATCTACCCCGCGAGTGAAAAGTTCCCCATCGGCGGCAGCAAAATCGTCAAGCAATCGGGCCAAGACAAGGTCGCCGTCGTCGCCGCCGGCATCACGCTGCACGAAACGCTCAAGGCGTTCGACACGCTCAAGAGCGAGAACGTCGCCGTCCGTGTGATCGATGCCTATTCGGTCAAGCCGATCGATCGCGCCGCCCTGGTGCAAGCGGCGAAGGACACCGGCGGCAAAATCGTGGTGGTCGAGGACCACTGGATCGAGGGCGGGCTGGGCGATGCCGTGCTGGAAGCGTATGCGGCGTCGGGAGCGCTGCCGCGCGTTGTGAAACTGGGCGTGCGCGAGATGCCGGGTTCGGGTACACCGGCGGAATTGCTGAGCGCAGCCGGCATTGATGCGGCGCACATCGTCAAGGCGGTGAAATCGCTGCTGGGTTGAGGTCCGATTTATCAATTCGCCGCGCCGGTAGGGATGATAGCTAGCCCCTACCGTCGCGGCGGGTGATATAACTCGTTCCTATCCGGCGTCAATCTTTCGGCCGAAATGATGGGCGGAAACATTGATGACATAAGAAGTTACATGAAGCGCTTCCTTTCGCTGGCTAAGATCCTCCCTTTCCTTCCAAAGAATATGCTTCATGAGTCCACGCCGTTTACCGATGGACCATTTTGGTAGTATCAACTATGAGGAGTTTATCGATGGTTGGCGTGACGCGGACCTGTATTTCTTGAAGCGCAAATTAACCATCTCGACCACATGTGGTAGGCTCTCGTTACCGGCGCAGTGACACGTCGCAAACGGGTACCAGCATCAAGTGACACCTGTTGATTGCCGGCGCATGGAACAAACTCACTAGGTATGATTGGCGATACGGACGGCCTCTTCAGGCACACGGCGTGCATCGAGGAGTCTCATTCATTCGGTGTGATCGCCATCGTAAACCGAGGGGCCAGAAATGAGGTCTATCATGAAACCACGAGTGCTGCGAACGCTACTGTCAATGATTTCGCTTGTCGGGTTATGTGCATGTCCATCCTTGGCTGACGATTTCGAGATCGTGGTCAAAGACTTAAAAGGCAAAGATGTTAAACCAGATCAAATCGTGTTACCAGAAGTATTTGACTGGGCACTGCCTTCGATAATCGAGCCGCAGACTGACCGCTTCCGTGTCACCGTAGGGAAGGGGGCCGAAACCACGATACCCCTCAAGCCAGCCCACTTTGACCCTAAGACTGGGGAACGGTCATTTAACTTTTCTGTCTCGGCGAAGCAAGAGAAACCGATCCTGATCATCTTTCGCAGGGGGCAGAACCCCTCTGGCCTCTCGGTAGGAGCATTGGACGAAAAAAACCTCGAAAACCTAAAGAAGTCGTCAAATTTCCCCGTCACATCGGTTATTCCGTATCTGGTGGTGGGAGACAATAAAATAACACGGAAACTCACGGTGGCCGTTCCGGAATTCCCAATTCAACCATCCCCATCTGACATCGCACCTCATCATTATTTCGAGGAAGGACCGTGGGAGATGGGTGGACCGCCTTGCGCTCCGACGCGAAAGGGGCTGTTCTACCGTGGGCGGCGCTAAACCACATGCGGTGGAGGATACAAACGATTCTGGTACGATGTTACGAATGCCTTGGCGCAGGTCGTTGTTTGCGGTCTGCGCCATTATTTCTTCGGCGCGTAGCCCGCGGACTGGTAGTTTTCATGCGGCAACTCTTGGTCGAAGGCATGCCGGATTTCGAACCGATCGATCGAGGGTGCCTGGGATTTGAGGTTCTTCTCAATTTCGTGAAGCATAATTTGCATCGCAACCTCTATCTTTGACTGTGCGCCCCAGTTCTCTGCTAGATCTCTACCTCTCCTGTAATCCCCCGCTCGCCCACATCCTCCCGCTACAGCCTGACGGAGAGGTTGTTCTTCATCGTACACTAAGTTCGACGCGATCCGCCGCTCGGCATTGATTAAAAGCTCAATCGAATGCCGTTCCGTTTGATCTCGGTCAGTGATTTGCATTTGCTGACCCGTCTCGCGGCGGGATTTTTCAATCATCACGGTAAAACGTACCTTGTAAGTTTCCTGATTAGGAAAGCGTCCGATAAACCTGTTAACATTATCTGCCCATTCAATCAGTTCTCTTCGCTGTTCACCGCAGACACACTCGCCTACGGACAGCACGTACTGGAACACATCGCCAAGCGGTGGAAACCATTTCCCAATTTCATCGGGATGATTGTTTGCCTCTTTGTAGATTTCTTGTATTACGTCTTTAAATTTTTCCAAAAGTTGATCCTGTCTGCAAGGCAGTTTCCGGCCGAAGGTGAGAAAAAAAGCTAGACGCCGAGCCTTGATCGATGCAGCTTTGTCCTTTTCGATGCCCGGATGGATACACCAATCGATCACGTCTTTGGTTAGCCTTTCCGTGTCAGCATCTTCCGCTACGAATCGGAAATACCATTCATATTCTTCTTGCCAGAGGTCAACATCGATATCTTTCATCATTACCTGCAACTTCTCGGTGAAGTTGAAAGCATCGGAAATATTCCACAATCGCTCCAGAATGTTGTTGAAATCAGTCTTGGTGATGTACCGTCTTGCGATGAAAAGGCTGTTTGCAATAGGTTTGAGATATTGCACTCGCTCTTCAAAGCTGGAATCTTTATAGTCACGGATCTGCACCAAGGCGAGTTTAAAGGCATCAGCTGCCCACTCAGAGTGGCCGAGTTGGGCATACTTCTGTCCCAATCTTGAATAAAAGACTATTCTCTTGGGGACATTCTCGATCTTGTCTCCGAACGACGAATCATTTTCTTGAGGATGCAATAGCCGGTAGGCGGCTCGCCAACGGACTACCAGAGGAGCCTTGTAAGGGAAGTTATCATCCGTCGGTTTCGGCGATAGTTCTTTGTTCGCGAGTTCGATGGCTGGCCCATCATTCCCTGCCCACCGGAGATGGTACAACTGAGAATAAGGATAGATAGTGCCGTAGCTAATCAATCCCAGCAGACCCACAGGTGCTAGGAAAACGGCTACTTTTGTCAAGCCTCGTAGAAGCATGGCGACAGCATCGAGCAGTATTAAAGAGGCGGGCAGGTAGGGCGGTTTCTGGTCCTCGTCCCCGTTAGCCCGTCTGGACGGGATCGGCGGCCAGGAGGCCTTGACCAGAGTTTGATTTCCTGTACCCGAGATGTGCCGCGCAATAGCGTCCTGAATCGCCCCGCAGTCGAAGTACGAGGTATGAATAAGCAGGCCGTTCTCCGGTTCCTTGCCCTGCATCGCTTGATGAATGAATCGGCCGGCATCGAACTTCAACGCCGTATCAACGCCTGGCAATAGCTTCCCAAATATCACCTTCCGGTAGGCAGTGACATTGCCCGTCAGAGCGATCAAGCAATCCCGCGCCGCCTGAGGGTAAACCGCCCGCCGACGCTCGCCCATAGGGTGGTCGGTTACATTCGCCAGCTTCAAGCCGCAAATATCACTGCCGAACGCTCGCTGATGTAGCTGGCCCCACACGAACTCGTCGATCAGACCCGCGAAGACCTCGTTGTACAGCGGCGTAACGATCCAATGATAGATCAAATGCAAGGGTGTCAGGAGGAAACGCCATAACCATCCCATCCAAGACTGCCGATCAAATATTCGTTCTGGACGGCGCAGATGTCGCCAATGATCGGTAAAGTCCGAAACACGGGGGGATGGAAGGCGGGGAAGTAGTTGGCCTTCAATACCGCGCTGTAGTGTCCGTAGACCCGTGATCGCTTCGTCCAAATCGCTGACTGCTAAACCAAGATGTTTTTTCCGGAATTGCTTCCACGTTTGTAATCGGAGCCTTCGATCATGATGGCGTCTGAAGTGATGCCATAACGTGCAGCAGATTACGCGCCCGGTGGCGAACAGAGCCACGGCAAAGCAGATGAGCCAGACCCATGCCTTCAGCGGCTCAATCTGGACGAATTTCCAGTAATCTCGCCACTGAAAGGGGAGAATCCAGAAAAGTAATCCGAACCCCAACGTGATGCTGACGAGCGCCAGGATAGCGGAAATGACATCATCATATTCTCTCGCTTCCATCATACGGTCTGGTCGATCAGGAGCGTTTTCCCCACGAGAGTGGATGAGTTCGCGGACAACCCTGTAGACACCCAACGCCCATAAGAACCGTCCGAGCAGTGCAAATGCCAGGAGCGGCGCCCCACAAAGCCACAACGACCCCAACGCCTTGATCCACCACTGCTGGCCTACCTGTGGGAGTACGTGATTCCAGAAATCCTCAAACCAGGACCACTGCCATAAGAAGATCGCCAAAACCAGCAGAAACAGAATGACGGCCCTCATTAACCGCCAGTAATCGGGGCGGAAATGCAGGTACGGTGTCGCGACTGTCGTCCAAGTCTTCAAGTTCGGTAAAGGAGGTGTGGTGTCCTCCTTCGATGGCCTCCAGCGACGAGGGATCCATCGCCGCCACCACGCTGGCCCTGCTTCTCGCACAGATAGGCACAGGGTTTCCCAGAGTGGTCGGCCACCACCGTGGCTGTGTGCCACGACATGGTAGGGCTGTCCAAGGCGCTCAAACTGACGTAAGTGTTCCAGCAGCAGCTTCGCGGCCGACTGCCGGGCAGTCTGGCTGTTGTCTCCCGACCAGTGAAAAATCCCTTCAGGCTTGGGGTTGTAATTCGATGGCCTCCAACGACGAGGGATGCATCGCCACCACCACGCTCGTACAGCCAAAGTAGCCTCTCCCGGCGGTACACAGACCCTCGGGGAGATCCGCAAAGTCAATGCGCGGCAGAAAGAGCTATCTCGCTGCCACCACCGCCGGTCCTTTCCGCCGATTGCTACTTCGTTCTCATCGTAAGCAAATGTACCATGAACAAAAATTACGGATTCCATTGGACGAACCACCCCAGAAAATGCCACGGTTCAGCCTCATAACCCGCTGGATGTAAGGGGGTCACGAAACCGTTTTTCGCATGCTGACGCCACGAGCAATAACGCTCCGGTCTTGATGATTATGGACGTTTCCTGGCCCGGACTTAATCCAGTGAGCGCAACTCGAAGAACTCAAAGCAAGCCTCGATCTCCGGCACGCCGTCAGGGCCGCCGTTCTTGGCCACCAGGCCCAGCTTCTTCGGCGCGCCGTCGCCCCACTCCTCGGCGCCGTGGACCGTGAACGATTTGCCATCGGTACTCGTGGCATACTCATAGGTTTTGCCGCGCTTGGTCAGCCGCATCCAGATGCGCTTCAACTCGGACGCCGCCTCGGCCGGGAAGTGCTGCGGTTTGGCCGCCGTTTCAAGCACTAAAATGAAACGCTGCCCATCGCCCTTGGCCCAATCGTACTCGTAGGTGAACTTGGCGTAGTTGTCGTCGTCATCGTAGCAGAGCAGTCCCGCTTGCTGATAAGCCGCCGTCGGCGCGAACGAACTGATGCAGGTGGTCATCACGAAATTAGCGTCCTTCGACAGAGGATCGTCGATCAGGAAGAGATTTTTGGCACTCGGCTCTCCGGCGGCTTTTTCATCGCCGTGGATGGTGCCGCGCTGCGTCGTGAGTGTGAGTTTGCCGCGGTGCTTGGTGAGCGAAACGTGCGTCGGATCGGAGCGGACGGGTTTCCAGTTCAGTCGTAATTTACCGTCGAAACCCTCATAGGCCAGAAAGCGAAAGCGCTCCTCTGCCGGTGTTTTGGGGACCGGCGCCGCCATCAGCTTGGCGCCCTGCCGCCCCGCGAATGGACCGAACGACAGGCCAGCCGCCAAGACGAGGACAAACGCCGTGAGCAATACCGCTGTCGTGCAAAGAACCTTGGTCCGCAACATGGTTGTCCGCACTCCTTCCGCAAACGAGATTCGATCAATCGACGCCTTTCGGCATCTCCGCTTCGACTCCAACGCTTGAGTTTACTCCGGCAAAGAAGCCATGCCAACGATTTTCCGGCCGTATCTGTTTCCTCTTGTTGAGTGCGAATAAAATGGGACGAGATCGTTGACGAACTTCTTGTGGTGGTCCTATCCGCTCGTTTGAGGAACTCGCCATGAACACAACCTCCGTCCTTCTCGCCGTCCTCGCGGCCCCGCTCATCGGGGAGACGCCCGCGGAGCGAAAGACTCTGCCCGACAAGCCCATCGCTTCTTTCACGCTGCGCGATTTCCGCGGCGCGACGCATGCGCTTGACGACTACGCGGACAAAAAGCTTGTCGTTGTGGTTTTCCTCGGCACGGACTGCCCGTTGGCCAATCGCTATGCGACGCGCTTGGCGGAGTTGGTCAAGGAATTCGCGCCGAAAGGCGTGGCGTTCCTCGGCATCGACGCCAATCGGCATGATTCGATTGCCAAGATCGCCCAATTGGCCAAGGACCATAAAGTCTCTTTTCCGATCCTTAAAGATGTTGGCAACACCGTCGCCGATCAGTTCGCGGCACGGCGCACGCCGGAAGTTTTCGTACTCGACGGCAAGCGAATCGTCCGCTATCGTGGCCGCATCGACGATCAGTATGGAATCGGCTACACACGTCCGAAACCGACGCGCCGCGATTTGGCGATCGCGCTGGAAGAACTGTTGGCGGACAAGGCGGTCAGCCGGCCGGAAACCGAGGCGGAGGGTTGCCGCATCGGCCGCGTGAAACGCCCAGCGGAGCAAGGGACCGTCACCTATACCAAGCACATCGCTCCTCTCCTTCAGAAACATTGTGTGAGTTGCCATCACGCCGGTTCGCTGGCGCCGTTCGCGCTCACGTCGTATCGGGATGCCGCCGGCTGGTCAGAAACAATTCAGGAAGCGATCGAGGATCAACGCATGCCGCCCTGGCACGCCAATTCCAAATACGGCCGTTTCGCCAACGATAACCGACTACCGAAGGAGGAAAAGCAACTCATCGATCAATGGGTGAAGAACGGCGCACCGCGGGGCGATCCGAAGGACTTGCCGCCCACGCCACCATTGGAAGAAGGCTGGCGCATCAAACCGGATGTCGTCTTCACCATGCCCAAGCCGTTCACCGTGCCGGCCGAGGGAACGGTGGCGTACCAGTATTTCACGGTCGATCCCGGCTTCAAAGAAGACAAGTGGGTCTGCGCTTCCGAAGCCCGTCCGGGCAACCGCGCGGTCGTTCATCATCTCGTGGTCAACGTCCAGCCGCCCGGCAGTAAGCCGTTCGGGCCGCAAAACTTTCCCTTTGATTTCCTGGCCGGCGGCGCGCCCGGCTCGCCACCGTTGCAGTTGCGCGACGGCGAAGCCAAGCTGATTCCGGCCGGCTCGAAGCTGGTCTTTCAGGTCCACTACACGCCCAACGGTACCGTCCAGACCGACCGCAGCCGCATCGGCCTTATGTTCGCCGATCCCAAGACGGTGCGCAAAGTGATTCGCTCGGAGGTGGCGATCAATTATCGCTTCCGCATTCCACCCGGCGCCGCCAATCACCGTGTCGAAGCCGACTATCGATTTGGGCAGGATAGCATCCTCTACGCTCTCTTTCCGCACATGCACCTGCGCGGCAAGTCGTTCCGCTTTGAAGCCATCTATCCCGACAAGAAACGCGAGATTCTGCTCGACGTGCCGCGCTACAGCTTCGATTGGCAGAACCAGTATATCCTCGCCGAACCGAAGCGCATGCCGGAGGGAACAATCCTGCACTGTACGGGAGTTTTCGACAATTCGGCGGACAACCTGTCCAACCCCGATCCGCGCCGTCGTCACGTTCGGCGAGCAGACGTGGGAGGAAATGATGGTCGGCTACTTCGACATGGCCTTGGCCGACCAGGATTTGCAACGCGGAGTACCGCGAGTCCGGACGCTGGGAGACGGACAATATGAGATCCTCTTTCGCTACCAAGCGCCGCCCGGCACGAAGTCCGTGTATCTCGCCGGCAGCTTCAACGACTGGAAGCCGACCGCCCATAAGATGGACGGCCCGGATACCAAGGGCACCTTCACGACGCGGCTGACGTTGAAAGCGGGACAATATGAATACAAATACGTCTTGGAGGGCAAGACGTGGAAAGCGGACCCCGGCAATCGCCGGCAAATGGGGCACTACAATAACAGTGTTCTAAGGGTGGGGAGCGCTCCGTGAAAACAAACTCTTGTAGGGTCGGATGATGGATGGCTGGCGTTTCGCGGGGCACATCGCTGTCGCTCTGCTGTTGGGGGTGGCGATCGGCCTAGAGCGACAATTTCGCCAGCATCCGGCCGGCCTGCGCACTAACGCCCTGGTCAGTGTCGGCGCCGCTCTGTTCGTTTCGCTGTCTTCGCTGCTCAACGACCGCGAAAGTCCGACGCGCATCGCCGCCTACATCGTCAGCGGCGTTGGCTTTTTGGGCGGCGGCGTTATCCTGCGTGAAGGCATGAACGTCCGCGGCATGGCCACGGCCGCAACGCTGTGGTGCAGCGCCGCCATCGGCACCCTAGCCGGCGCCGGCTTCCCCCTGCACGCCCTCATCGGCGCCGCCTTCATCCTCCTCTTGCACCTCACGCTGCGTCCTGTCGCTCTGTGGATCGACTCCCGCCGCCGCACCGCCGTCAACGTCGAGGTCGGCTATCGAGTCCGCGTCGTCTGCCAGAGCCAGCAGGAGGGATTGATCCGCACCATCTTGGCCCGTCACATCAATGCCCATCCCAGCATGACCTTGCAAGGCATCAGCATTCAGGACGGCGAACGGCCGGATCAAACGACGGTGGTGGCCGATGTCTTCGCTCTGCGCCGCAACGACCGCGAATTGGAGGATCTGATGTCGCGGCTGAACATCGAACCGAGCGTCGCGGCGATCCGCTGGGAAACGGTGCGTGAAGAGCCGCTAAACACTATGGCGTCCCAGGCATGTTGAGGTCAATCGCCTGCAACACTTCGTCCGGCGAGAGCCGGGCGATTACCTCGCCGGAACGATACAACCAACATACCTTGCCGTGCTGGTCCATGAGAATGGTCGTTGGCGCGGAGGTGTCGCTGCCACCCGGCCCGGAGTGAGGATGAATAAGTCCCGCCGCCTCGGACAGACCCCGACCCTGATCCGCAAGCACGAGCAGATGGGGGAAATCGTTCTGCGTCTTCTTGGCATCGTCGATCCCTTCCACCGAAACGACAATTACGCGCGTGTTACGACGAGCGAAGTCATCGTGGCGTCGTTCGAGCTGACCCAGCTCGATCATGCAAAACGGTCACCACCGGCCGCGGAAGAACACAAGCACGCTGTTTTGATCGCCTTCCAAGTCGCGCTTCGTGAAAGATGTGCCGTCGGCCCGCATCGTCGTGAACGCGGGAAAGGGCTGTCCCACCGCGACCGGGCCATTGTACGCCGGCAATCGCGTCGCCAGCAAAAACGTCCACTCAAAGCCGGCGAGCAACACCACCAGGAGTAGAGCGAGTATGCGCCAAACGGTGCGCCCTTTCCACAGCGCGACGACCAAGAAGACCACGCCAACAGTTGACGCGATCGGCACGTACCAGGGTGCCGTCAGGTTCCGCGCCTCGATCTGGATGACGTAGGCGATCACTCCCAGGACCGCCAGACCGAGGCCCAGCAACAAGAAAATACGGCCGGAAGAGCGAGGTGGTGCGTCAGAAGATGTAATAGTCATGTCTCCATTCTATGACCGAGACGGTTGGCTATCTATGGAAGAAAGTTTTGGGGACTTTTTCTCTCCGAGAAGACCTCTGAAATCTTCTTCCGCCCTATCGCCCGGACTCGATGAAGGATTCCACCGCGTTCCTATACAGCATCTCCAAAGCCCCGTGACCACTTGGCTCCAGAGGCTGACACGTCCAGCACAGTCATGCGCCGTAGTTCTTTCCAAGGCAAATGGGAATCGTCGTATTCAATGACTGCATAGGTGCGCCCGCAAGTTTCCCAACTCATGCACGGTGCGCGATTGGGATCTTGGTTCCACGGGATTTCTGCCCTTCGCTTCAATTCGGCGATAGCTTCCTCAAAGCTGATAAACCGGCCTTGATGTTCAGCGTGAAGTTCGTCCTCAATAACAAACATGGCAACCCCAGGGATTCGATAACTGTTAGGCCCTCTTCTTCCGCTTACCGCCGCGTTTACGGGTTGCTTGTTCGCGGGCCACTTCCTCCCAGAACTGCTCGTTGGGAATACCGGCACCGGCCTGAATCCGCTGTCGGGCGGCCTCAAGCAGCGCCTGGAGGCGCGGCGAATGCGCCATCATCAGGCGTTCCAGTTCGTCTTCATCGGTTACAGCCAACACCACCGCCACGGGCTTGCCGTTGCGCGTGACAACAACCGGCCCCTGTTCGGCAGCCTTCACATAGGCGCTGAAGTGCGTCTTCACCTCCGCCACCGAAGCGATCTTCATATCTCTATCTCCTCTCCCCCGATTATAAGGCGATTTCGCTCCTTGACGCCGATGGCCAAGATTTGCACCTGGCGGCCTTCGAGGTCTACCGCGTAAAGGACGCGAAAGCAGTTGTCCGGCCCAAAACGAAGTTCCCAAGTCGCTCCCAAAGGGGCGGGCGGACGCAAGGGTTTTCGGTTCCGTGTCTCTCTTTCCGGCTCAAACTGCAATTGCTCCTCAATAGTCGCGCGGATCAACGAATGGTGTTTGCTCTCAATGGCTCGCAAATGGTTTTTGGCTTTCGGGTCAAAGATCAAGGCGTACGGCTGGCGACGTGCCATGATGATCCTAATTATGGTCGGGCCGGGTGGACCTGTCAATCTTGCGTATTCTTTCCTTATTGTCGTTCCACTCTCTCTTCTTTCAGACGGTATGCTCGAAAAACGCGCTCATCGGCGACAACCAGCCGCGTCGCGCCGGCAACGCCCATCGGCAAGATCACCAATTGCATGCCGGGCACCACGAGCAGCAGCGCCCACAATACGCCGAACAACGTGAACGCACCGAAATTGCGGCCAACCCAGGCGAAGCGTCCCTCCAAGCCGACGCCGCGCATGCCCAAGGGGTAATCGATGAGATCCCACGCCAGCATCCAGCCGCAAACCAGCAGCTTCAACGGCACCGTCACCACCGCGGCCGGGGGAAAGAAGAAGCTGATTACGAAGAGGATCGCCAGCAGTGTTCCGCCGATGAGCAGAGCGATGACAACCGCCTTAGACGTGCTGATTAGCGAGACGATGAAGGAAGACTTCGGAGCCGCCTCGCCCCTCAGAGCGATTTCCTGAGCGTGGGCGATGGCCTCCAGCGCCAAGCCGGACAGCGGCTGCGCCAAACTCAGAGCCAATAGCGCCGCCGCCGCTAAACCCGCCAGATCGAGGGCAATCATCAGCGCCCAGCGGCCGAACTCGCCCCAGACGCCGACATCCGGAGCGATCAACCAGTGGCCGAAGTAATGCGATCCCCAGACGGTCAATCCGCCCAGCCCGCACAACAGAAACAACAACATACCCACCGGCACCAGAGCGTAACCCCACACGCGCGGCGTGGCGAGAACGAAGCTGATGCCGCCGCCGAACGCCTCCAGACCGCTCCACAGCGTCACTTTGCCCGTCCCCATCGCCCGGTTGGGCCGAGGCAGGACTCCGTCATCGCGGCGCATGGGCAATCCTCACCAGCCGAAGAGCATATGGCCAACCTGCATCATCATATGCCCGAGACCACCGACAATCAGAAAGGCCACCGATAGCGCGATCCAGTTCGGCACACAGGCAGAATACAAGGGAAAAGAATAGACGCCGCTGAAAAATGGATGCGGCGGCAGCGTCGGCCGAACCCGTGTGCGCTCGGCGAGCCGCTGACGCACCTCGGCGTCGAACAGATCGGATTGCGGCTCGCGTGGCGGCGGTGGCGGTTCGGCCGCATCCCGCATGGCGTACGGTTCGCATTCCTCTGGCGACGGGGCAAAACTCGATGGCGGCGGCTTTTCGGAGGGCGTCCGCGGCGCGGCCGGCTGCTCCGCGGCAAAGCCGTAGCCTTCGATGTCCTCGGCGCTGGGCACTTCGTATCCGGGTTTCACCTTCGGTGGTTGTTCGGCCCAGGGAAAACGCTTGCTCTTCTTGTCCGAAAGCTCGTCCTCCGACGCAGTCCAGGGATCTTGCACATCGACGCGCGGCTTGCGTTTCTTTTTTCCGCGCAGCTTTGTCGGAGGTGGACGTTTTTCGGCCTTCGCTTTGGCCGGCGTTCGCTCCTTCGCTGGCAAACGCTGAATAAGCCACGCCAGCCGGCCGAGCAGTCGTGCATAGATGAGCAACATAGCGCCGCTGACCACAGCCGCCACCGGCAATAAGATGCCCCTTCCGCCGAACAGCGCGAAATACCACGGCACCACGGCAGCGCTGAGTACGAGGGCCGTGACAAAGTAAAAACCCAAGGCGGCGGGAGCGATGCGCAAGAAGCATACGAAGATCGTCCAGCGGAACGGCATCCAGCGCGATTGGGCGCTCAGCGACGACATCAGACCGATAGGGAAGAACAGCCACAATCCCGGACCCGGCCAGCAGCAACACCCGCAAGGCACCGTCGTCGGGCAGCCACACGTTGCGCAGCAGCCGCGCCGCCAGAGCGGCCGGCGCCAGCCAAATACCCAGCAATTCGATGAACTGTACGGCATGACCGAGCCAATCCACATATGGTTCCTCCGGCCAAATTATGTCGTCTTGTCCCAGGCCGGTTTCCTGCACCACCACGAGTACGCAGCGTGCCGCGTAGGCCAGCACGCAGATGCCGACTATGATCGACGCCGTAAACAGCAGTACGAAGAAAATGGCAGGGCCGGCCGCACCCATGAGGGAATCTCCGACGTTTAGCCGCGACCCGAAGGGGAGCGCGCCAACGCTCCCCTTCGGGTCGCGGCTAAACGAAGACGACATCACGACACCACTGGCAGCGATCCCTCCGCCGCCAATTTGCGGATGTCCTGCGTGATGCGCATGGAGCAGAACTTGGGACCGCACATCGAGCAGAACTTCGCCGACTTGAACACCTCTTGCGGCAGCGTCTCATCGTGCATGGCGCGAGCGGTGTCTGGGTCCAGCGACAACTCGAACTGTTTATTCCAATCGAACTCGAACCGCGCCTTCGACAATTCGTCATCGCGCTTGCGGGCATCCTTACGGCCGCGCGCGATGTCGGCGGCGTGGGCGGCGATCTTGTAAGCGATCACGCCCTGCCGCACGTCGTCCTTGTTCGGCAAACCGAGGTGTTCCTTCGGCGTGACGTAACAGAGCATGGCCGCTCCCGCTTCGCCGGCCAACGCCGCGCCGATGGCACTGGTGATATGATCGTAACCGGGCGCGATGTCCGTCACCAGCGGGCCGAGTACGTAGAACGGCGCATCGTGGCACAACTCGCGTTCCTTCTCGACGTTCATCTTGACTAGGTGCATCGGAATGTGTCCCGGCCCTTCGATCATCGTCTGCACGTTATGCCGCCATGCTTTCAGCGTCAATTCGCCGAGCGTCTTCAACTCGGCGAATTGCGCCTCATCGTTGGCATCGGCCAAACAGCCGGGACGTAGACCATCGCCGAGACTGTACGTCACATCGTAAGCGCGCAGGATCTCGCTCAGCTCATCGAAGTGCGTGTACCACGGATTCTGTTCGTGACGGGCCAGCATCCACGCGCCCATCAGCGAGCCGCCGCGCGACACGATGCCGGTGACGCGGTTCGTCGTCAGTTGCAGATACTCCAGCAAAACGCCGGCGTGAATCGTCATGTAATCGACGCCCTGCTGCGCCTGATGCTCCACCATGTCCAGCATCATGCGCGGCGTGATGTCGCCGACATCCTTGACGTTCTGAATGATCTGATAAATGGGCACGGTGCCGATGGGCACCGGCGAGGCGTCGATGATGGCCTGACGAATGGCGTCGATGTCGCCGCCCGTCGAGAGGTCCATTACGGTGTCGGAACCGAGATGGACGGCGGTATGCAGCTTGTCCAACTCGTCGTCGATCTTGCTGGTGACAGCGGAGTTACCGATGTTGGCGTTGATCTTACACTTGGCGGCCACGCCGATGCCCATTGGCTCTAGGCGTTTGCTCAGATGCACCTTGTTGGCCGGAATCACCATGCGTCCGCGCGCCACTTCATCGCGGATCAGTTCGGCGTCGAGTTCCTCGCGTTCGGCGACGAAACGCATCTCGTCGGTGACGATGCTTTTGCGAGCGGCTTCCATCTGTGTCATCGGCTGCTTCCTTCCTCTGTGAATCGTGGTACGGGGAAAAGCGGAGATGGGAAGCGAAGACGGCGAACGGTTCGCTTTCCGTCCCGGCATTACCCGGATCGGTCCCAGGGTCTACTCTCAGCCCGCGGCGCGACCGCGGACACCCCTAGCGATACCTGCCATCGATTGTAGTTGCCTCGCAGTCGCTCGGCCATGCCTGAGCCCCGCAGTCGTTGCATCGCCCCCTCCGCTCTCGATGCAACGACTGCGCATCGTTGCAACGACTTCGCCTTGCTTTGCCGGAACAAGCGCGAAGGATTAGCTTCGCATCTCTCTTTTCTTTGTGTATAATTTTATACAGAGGAGTCTTCTCCCACCCAACCGCGATCCTTCTACTGCCTACCACCATCTGTTTCGACTTCGCAGGGCCTCCGCGATTCCCTCGTAGCAATCCCGTCGTCATCGAAAGGCTGCCTGCCATGTCCGCCCTCAACGATCCTCTGTCCGCCCCGCCGCCCCTGTGTTGGGGTTTGGCCAGCCTGCGTACCGGCGCCTCCGAAACCCAACTCCGCTGGCTCTGGCAAGGCTATCTCACCCCCGGTGCCGTCACTCTGCTGACCAGCCAATGGAAGACCGGCAAGACTACCCTCCTCTCCGTCCTCTTGTCGCGCATGAAAACCGGCGGCGTCCTGGCTGGCTTGACCGTGACTGCCGGCCGCGCCGTCGTCCTCTCCGAGGAATCCTCCGAGCAATGGCTGCTGCGTGGCCGCCATCTCGATTTGGAAAATCACGTCGGCTGGTACTGCCGTCCCTTCCGAGGCCGTCCCAGCCCGCACCAGTGGCAGGCGCTTCTCGACCGCGTGGCCAATGAATCCGCCGAACGCGACATATCACTACTGGTAGTCGATCCCTTGGCCTCCTTCTTCCCCGGCAAAAGCGAGAACGCCGCCGCCGCCATGCTCGACGCCCTGACCCCGTTGCAGCGGCTGGCCGCCTGCGGCCTATCCGTGCTGGTTCTGCACCATCCTTCCAAGAAAGATCATGGCGACGGCCCCTCCGGCCGCGGCAGCGGCGCTCTCTAGCCTGCGCCGACATCCTTATCGAAATGCGCTGCTATCGCCGTCCCACTGACAGCGACCGTCGCCGCCGTTTGTTCGCTCTGTCGCGCTTCGACGACACGCCGCGCGAACGGATCATCGAGTTGAACGCCGGCGGCACCGACTACTTAGCGAGCGGCACTTTCGCCGACGAGGAGTTCGCCGACCACTGGCGTCTGTTGGAGAGCCTGTTCCGCCAGTCCGAGCGCAAGCTCTCGCGCGACGACCTCCTCAGCGGCTGGCCCGCCGAGGATCGCCCCGATCCATCCACCCTTTACCGCTGGCTCCGCCGCGCGGTGGAACGCGGCCTGCTGCGCCAGGACGGCTTGGGCAAGTGCAAAGACCCCTTCCGCTACTGGCTGCCCGACAGCGAGGAGCGCTGGAGGAAAGACCCGCTGGCGCTGATCCGCATGCCGGAACTCTTCCAACCGCCTCCGCGATAGCGTCCCGGCGAACGGGAACCGGCTCGGAGAGCGAAGGGATCGTGAAATGCTGAGATAATTGGCGAAAATGCGCTAGGCTGTCCGTGTTAAATCGATTTCGTGAGAAGTGCGTTTTGGAGCAGCGAAAGTCATGGCTTCTGTTATCACATCCATCGTAAGTTCCTACTCGGGTGTGACAGACGAAGGAACGGCAGCATCAGCCGCCAACTCGTTACGGAGCATCTCTCGTGCGATGTACTTAATGACCGGAATGGCTTTCTCGCACTCTTCTACGTCTTCGAACTTGTCGGCTACCAGGGAATCGGAAGTCGGGTCCAAATGCGCGATGGCATTGCGGACCAGACCCCTGAACTGGTCCAAAGCCCTGTTAAATTTCATACCCAAGTACGGGGCGAAGGACTGCTCCCAGAACTGGTCAACCTTCAAATTAGCAGGGATGACTTCCTGCTGTCGGCCGGTAAGAGGGGCCATCCGTCGCTGAGCGCGCAATTTGCGGACCCCCTCGGTCACTCGATAGTAACAAAGGAACTGGTAGAACGGATTGGTGGCATTTCCAGCTTCTCGATAGGCGGCGAATAATGCCTTGTATTCAGGAGTAACAGCAATCAGGGCGTCGGACTCGTCTAACACCAGAATCTTTTCCTGGCCTTGAAAACCGAAAACATAACGTATGACCTCAGTATCCTCTTCGACTACTTCGTATCCCGCGACGTCGATGGCCACGTCGTAGCGGTAGCTGAACCAACTCAGAAACGGTAAGATACGATTACAGGCCGCTTTCTGGGCTTCAGCAATAGTGGGGGCTGACAAACGTATCTGTGCCGTGGCTAAGAGCGCCGCGTGAGTTGGCCGAGAATAGCGCTTCGACCCTCTTCGTCTTACTCTCGTCGAATACCTCCGCCTTAACTTGCGCAACGCCTTTTGGGAGGAGTAGGAGAGAATCGCCACTCTTCATCAACGCCTCATAGTTCAGGTCGGCGTAGAAGTATTCTTTACCAGGCTTGGTCAGGACAAATGTCACCCGATAGACCCCTCCCGTTCCAGACGGCGACCTTGGAATCGCTGCTTTGGGGTCAGATGGTGAGAAGGTGGGAACGAAAGTGATATGGAGGCGGGTACTCCAAAGAGGCGTCGGCATACCGAATGAAGTCATCGAAAACTCCGATTCCGTCGGTGGCGATATGCTTCAGACACAACTGGATCATCGTGGTTCGCGTAACGTGCAAGGATCGTTGCGAGAGATTTTCCGCTCGGCCATAACGCCTCCTCCCCCTTCACGAAGACGCCTTCGTTTCCTAGGCCGAAGACGCCGAGCCGTCCTTGCCTTCCACTGACTTGGCTGCATCGAGAATTTTTTTCAACTCCATTAGTTCAAGCAGATGCGCCTGATCCTTGTTTCGCCCGGTCACCTTCTTGGCCGCGATCAAGCCGTCCACGGAGAGAATGCGAGAATCAAAGGTGTCAGGAACCCGATTTTCGCTCACGCGGTCTAGTTGTAGTGTGGACCTCCTCCGTCGACCAACTCTACGATGCAACTGTAACACTCCGTCTGGCCGCGGCGGTTCCAATCGATACGAGGATGATGATTGCGATTACGGATTATGCCTCAAATGACCCAGAGATCGGAGAAATTCTCACGGTAACACCGTCACCGTACCCCTGCCGCCATCCACGCGCAACCGTTGGCCGGTGCGCAAGCGACGCTGCACGTTCGGCAAGCCGGCGACGGCGGGCAGGCCGTATTCGCGGGCCACGATCGCCCCATGCGACAACACGCCGCCAATCTCCATGACCAGGCCGCGCGCCTGCACGAACAACGGCACCCACGCCGGATCGGTCGAGGGACAAACGAGGATGTACGGCTCACTCGGCAGACAATCGCTGCGCGGTTCGTCCAGCACCAGAGCCGGCGCCTCGGCGACGCCGGCGGACAACGGCACGCCTTGCAGTTGATCGCCGCCCTCGATTGTCTGCGGCCGGCCGATCGCTTCCAAATCATCGCTGAAAATCACCGCCGGCACTTCCAGGCTCAACGCGATCCTTCGGCGACGGCGGCGCTCGGCAATGCGTTTGCTCACGTCCTGACCCACCGTCAGGGCCGGCAATTCCTCCGGCGTCAGATAGAAGATGCCGCCCTGGAGACGATGGCGTTTATCCAATTCGACCAGTGCCCGGCGGATGAGAGCATATCCGCGCATGAAATAATGTTTCGCCGTCTCGCGCAGACTCAGATAGGTTTGCAGCGCCCGCACCTGCGGCTCCAAGGCCGTGCGCTCCAGGGCCGACAGCTTGGCCTCAGCAGCAATCGTTTCCCAGCGATCCCCCTTGTCTTCCTCCGCCGTTTCTTTCCGATGGGGCAGACAATGGAGCGCGGCGGGATCTTCGCTCCAGCGCGGTTGAGATAGTTCCATGTCCTGATGGCCGCGATGACCGAAACGCTGCAAAAACGCCGCCCGCTCCAGCCGTCCCGCTATCAAGTCGCGCACTGCCCCCGGCAGGTCGGACTCCGGGTCGGGCCGAACGCCCATGCTCAGTTCGCCCAGGATCGTTCGCGCACGCTCCTCACCGAGTTTGCGCCTCAGCACAAATTCCAGGCCCGTCCGCGCAACGGTCGGCCAGGACCGTCGGTTTGAGACTATCGCGAGCGTAATCGTCTAGTGTGCGCTGGCTCCAGTAACGGAACCGCTCCAAGAGAGCGGGAGCGTCCAAGTTGCTCCAGTCTTCGGCTGCCGCCCGCGCCGTCTCCTCCGCGAATGCGGGGAGAATCTCTTGTCGAAAATGTGCCGCGAAGCTGCCGCTCCATCGGCTCAGCCGCACCATGCGCCGCAACGATGCGAGGATGTCCAGCGGCAGCCGCAGCGGCAAGAGCAACCAGAAAAGCGCCGCCGCGCGCGATGGCTCGCGCACCGGCCGCGGCGTCAGCGCCTTGCGCGGATCGGCCTTGAGAGCGGCGAAGGGATAAACGTAGGGCAGGGCAGCCGGCGTGTTGGCGGACCTCACGGCTGAGATTGCAATAGACGCGCCCGGCCACCAAATCGTAAACGCACTCCGCCGCTTGGGCAGCTGAGCGGCCGTAGCCGAGATCGCGGTACATCAGGCCGCAGCCGCCGCGTCCCGACAGCAGATGGCTCACCAGCGCCCACGTCATCGGCGTCGGTTCGGGCATGCCTTCGGGGATGTTGTAGCGGCTCCACACCGTACCGCTCGGCTCCGCTCGCGCCGCCAGGGCGGCGATCTCCTCGCGGCGAACCTGCTCGCGCTCGGCGGCGCTCGCCGCGGTGATCGGCCGCGCTTGCAACAGCCAAAAGCGTCCTTCCGCCCAGGCCCATTCGACATCGCGCGGCTCGCTCGTAGAACGCCTCGACACGCCGACCCAACTCGGCCAACTCCGCCAGACGCGCCGCATCGAGACAGGGTTGCGTCTGCTTCTCGGCAGGTACGGCATGCGTTCCCTCTGCTGTCACCTGCACGGTTTTCGCGGCGATGTGCTGCTCGACGACGCCGCCCGTCGCACGGTCGAGGTGGTAGCGATCCGGCGCGACCTTGCCGGAGACGACGCTTTCGCCCAGACCCCACGATGCCTCGACGAGCATGCGTTTGCCTTCCGGGTCGAGCGGATCGCGGGTGAAAAGGACGCCGGCGACTTCGGCGGCAATCAAGCGCTGCACGACGACGGCCATCGCCAACCCCTCGTCGCGGACACCCTGATGTCGCCGATAGGCGATGGCGCGCTCGCTGTGCAGCGACTCCCAGCAGCGGGCGACGGCGGCACATACTTCCGTCTCGCCCTGCACGCCGAGAATGGTTTCTTGCTGGCCGGCGAAGCTGGCGACGGCGCCATCCTCCGCCGTGGCCGACGAGCGCACGGCCACCGGCCCGCCGCCGAGCCGTCGATAGGCTTCACCGATTTGTTCGACGAGAGAGGCATCGCCGCCGAGAGATTGACCGCGCAGCCGGCGATAGGCGGCGGTGGTGACACAGAAGCCCGGCGGCACAGGCAGCCCGGCGGCGGTCATCCGCCCCAGGCTCAACCCCTTGCCGCCGACCGAATCCACATCGCCATCTTGGATTTGCTCGAAGGTGCGCAGGTCGCTCATGCGGCCTCCAAAGGCAAAACTAACCACAGAGTCACAGAGAACACAGAGATAAATCCGATAAAAACCAATTCATTCCTTTTTGGTTTTTTCTTCTTCTGTGTCTTTCTCTGTGTTCTCTGTGACTCTGTGGTTAGTTTTTTTCGACAGCACGTTCCTCCAGACAATACAAAACGCCGCGCCTGTTCTCGCTCAACCCGCAGCCGAACCAGATCAAGCGCGACTCGCCGTTACGACCCTCGCGCACCTGAACCAGCGGCGAGGAAAACACCGTCGCTTGCTGCTCCGCGTCCTGGGCCACGTCGAACGTCCAGCCGATTTTGCCCGTCGCCGCATCGAGCCGGCTGACCTGGCCGGCGCTGCTGGCGACGTACAAGCTCTTGTCCTCGCCGCGCCCCACCAGAGACGGCGATGCCAAAACCGGACTGCCGAGATCCGTTTTCCAGCACAGCGTGCCGTCGCGGCGATTCAGGCAATAGCAATGGCGATCGCGCGAGGCGAACCAGACGTGCTTGTCGTCCCCGCACACGCGCACGTGAACGCCGTCGCCCACATCGTAGCGCCAGACGCGCTTGCCGGTGGCGCGCTCCAGACACAGCACGGCGCCGGCCGGTTTCTCCGGTTTCTCCAGCTGGTCGGCGCTGACCAGGAAATTGCCGTTGCCGATGCCGGCGTAGAGATATTCGCCGTACACCGCCGGCATGCCCCACACCGGCAGATCCACCGGCATGCGCCAGTGTTCTTCGCCGCTGTCGGCGTTGAGGCAAAACAGCACCGTGTCCTTGTGGTAGTCGCCGACGCCGCTGCCGCCGTACAAACGATTGTCGATCACCAGCGGGTTGGCATCGACGTGCAGTCCCTTGAGGTGCCATTTTTCCTTGCCGGTCGCGGCGTCGAGGCAGTACAGGCCGTCATCGCCGGCGCCGAAGTAGACTTTGCCTCCGGCGACGCACGGCGTCGATTCGGTGTGGCTGGTGGTGACGAAATCCCAAAGTTTCTTGCCGGTCGCCGCATCCAGGCAGTAGAGCTTGCAGTCGGCGTGCTGATGAAAACCTTCGCCGATGTAGAGCCGGCCATCGGCCACGCACGGCGAGGAGAACACGTCCTTCATGTCGCCGCCGTCGTTGAACATCCAGATTTCTTTGCCGCTCTTGCGATCGACGCAATAGACGGCGCCGCTGCCGCCGAAGGCCGACGGCAACACCACGCCGATGTAAACGCGCTCGCCGTCCACCACCGGCGAGGAAGCCATCCAGCAGCGTTCGACCTTCGGCTGAAAGCGCCAGGCCACGCGATGCCGCCATTCTCCCTGGGCGGAAACACTCTCGTCCTCGCTGATGCCGGCGCCATTCGATTTGTTGCAACAGCGTCGCCGAGAAAGCGACACTGACGAGCAACATTGTCCACAATAGGACGCCCTCGCCCGGCAGCTCCGGCTTGATGGTGCTTCCGCGAACGGCGGTCCAGCGACGGTACAGCGCGTGCAACGTCGCCATCCACAGACCGGCGCTGAACATCAGCAACATTTTGCCCCCCACATCCAACTGGGCGCAGCGAATGCGGCAGGAAGAACACCGCCATCGCCAGGCATGCCACACTCAGCACGGCGAGGGTAATCCATTCGACGCGGCTCGGGTAGGGCGGATGGCAGACAGGCGACATGACGCCGCCATGCCCACAGGATGCCCAGCAAGGCAACAACCATCATCGTCAGCCACAGCGCCAGCGGCGTGCCCCACCACGAATCGGCGAGCCAGCGCAGACACAAACTTTGCAAACAGTAGAGCGTGCTGTTCAGGCTCAGCACCGACAGCGCCGCCATCCAGCGCCGCAGCACCAGCATCAGGCCGCCGAACACGGCGGGGAACAGCATCGTCAGAATGGCCAGCGGCCCGCCCACCAACACCGTCGGTATGACGGCGAACAACGGCCCGCCGCTCGGCACTCGACTGCCCGGATTTTTTCTCCGCCTCCACTTCCGGGCCGAAGCCCGGCTTCTCCTTGGTATCCGGTTTCGGCGGCTCTTTCTTGCCGGCCAGACCATCGACGATGATTTGCTTCAACTCCGCCGTGCTGCCCTTGAAGGTCTTGCGCAGGTACGGTTCGCCATGCGTGAAACGCCAATGCACCTTGCCATCGACTTCGACGCCGAGGAACTGGAACCAAGTGCCATTGCGTGTAGCCGAAGGCGGTGAATTTCTTCTCCTGTTGCCGGATGAACAGCACGAGCGGCAAGTTCGGAGCGATGCGTTTGAGGATCAGCGGGACATGGTTCTTTTTCTTCGCCTCGGCATCGCCCTTGAGGAGTATCGGCAATCTGCGCAGCGGCGATTTGGCCTTGAGATCCTTATCGACGACGACCACCATCGCCGGCTTATCGGCATCCACCGATTCGATCTTGGCGATGACGATGAAGGTCGAGTCTTCCAAGAGTTTTTGCAGCGGCGTCAGAGCGGTGATGAGCGCCTGCGCCGGCGTCTCGGTTAGCAGGAAACCAAGGCCCACGATCAATATCGCCATCCCGTTCCACTTCCGCATGGCGGACTCCCAAAGCAGACTCGATTTCACGGCGTCCCGATCATCTTAAACTGACGAAATGGTTACGAAAATGGCAGGGATGAGGAAATCGAGTTCCATATTCCATTGACCAGGGCATCATTTCCGTGGCTGCTTGAGCCGCTCGCGCACCAACTCCGGCAAATACTTCACCGGCAGCGTGCCGTGATCGAGAACGGCTTCGTGATAGCGGCCGAGCTGGAACCGCTCGCCCATTTCTCGCTGGATTTGCTGGCGCAGACGATAGAACGCCATACGGCCGACGAAGTACGTCGAAAGCTGGCAGGAACTCTGCTTGGCGCGGATGATCTTGGCCAATGCCTCGCCCTCGGACTGGAAGGCGCGGCGCGTCAGAAAGGTCAAAGCGTCTTCATCGCTCATATTGGTGCAGTGCATTTTGTGATCGAGGATGGCGTTGGCGACGCTGCGCAGATACCACTTGAGTTGATTGAGCCGCAGCGCCGGATCGCCTTTGCCGTAGCCCTGATCGAGCATCATCTGCTCGGTGTAGACGGCCCAACCCTCGGCGAAGACGCCGGAAAACAGCACGCGGCGAATCAGCGACGGATGACGATTGGAATACTCCAGTTGGACGTAATGACCGGGATAGGCTTCGTGGATGGTGAGGATTTGGAGCATACGGCGGTTGTATTCTTGCAGCAGTGTTTCGACGCGATGGGCGTCCCAGCCCGACGGCGGCGGGCTGACGGCGTAATAGCTCGCCGTCTGACGATCCAGCGGCGGCGCCGGATTCAAATAGGCCAGCGAATTGCCCCGATGAAACTCCGGCATCTCAATCACCTTGCAATTATCCGGCATCGGCAGGCGAAGGATGTCATTGTCGGCGATGAATTTCTTGATGCCCTCGACCGTGGCGCGAGCATCGCGGACAAGATCCTCCGGTTTGCCGTGGTCCCGATTGAGCCGATCGAGAACGAGTCGGATGGTTTCGCTGCGTCCCTTGTCGTCGTCGGGCGGCAGCGGCTTGCCGGGATGCGTGCCGCTCCATAATTGGCAAGCGATGATGTACATATCGCGCTCGACGCGGGCAAAATCGGTTTCAGCCTCTTTCAGCACCTCATCCGCCGATAAATTGGCGTCTAATTCCAGATCGAGTTTGCGATAAAACTTCTCCTTGCCCAGACGCCATTCACCCGTCGCGCGCGGCAATAGTTCTTCCAGAAACTTTACATACTCTTTCAAGACCGGCACGACCCGCTCCGCGGCCGGTTTTAGTTCGCTCAATTGCGGATTCTCGCCGGCGATCTCGTAGACACCATGTTCGTAAAAAGCGATGGCGCCGCGCGTCTGGCGGATGGCCGTCTCCAGAATCACGCGCGGCGGATGGCGCAGGTTTTCCTTGGCGGCGGCGACGATCTTGGGGAAATGCTTTATGCGGGCCACGCAATTGCGGAGGTTCGTCGCCTTAGGCTGCGTCGATTGCGTCAGTAAGAGATAAACGCTGTCGCTTAAGTAGTCATTGTAGGTGCGTGGATCGTTCTCGAAGGGGCGAGTATTCTCGGCCAGCCACAACGCGAAGGTGAGATGGTGCTTGAAGATCTCGTAATCGATCTGAGCCGAGCGCGGCAGCTTGGCGTAAGCGATTTTCTTCGGCAAATCGGCGAGTGTTTGTCGATAGTGTTCGGTCCAGCCGGCGCGGGCCTTGGCGGAGATGTCGTCGAGCAGGTGATTGAAGCGATGCTCGCCGAGGCGTGTCGCTTCCAGGGGACGGCGACGGAATGACTCGTCCAGATAAGTCTTGAAAAAGGCGGTCAAGCGTTCCTCCTCGCTCTCGGCGGCGAACAGCGGCGAAGAAAGGAGGGTGAGGACGAACAGACACAGCGGCAGGCAGACGAGCGCGAGCTTCATGAGTATCACTCCCGAATGGGAATTTCAGGTGCTACTCATCCTAGCAGAAGGAGGGCGAAGACACCCCGTCCTCGTGGCCTTTGTGGTCCGACTCAGTTCGCAACATGGGCTGGACGACGACCAGGGTGATTTGTTCCGCCTCGCCCAGTTGTGCCAATAGAGCATCGAGCGCTTGGCCGACGGTTGCTCCCCTCGATTGCGCCTCTCCGGCGACGGCGCGGAAACCTGCCGGCGAACCTTGCGGATTATCGGGGACGATGGCGATAGTCGTCATGGAACGAACCTCTTGTCTGAGTTACAATCCTATTCTACCTGCTGAACTTCACTTGCGGGAATCTTTCTGGGGCTGTTTCGCTTTTTCTCGTTAAAATTCATGGCGGCGCAAGTAATATTGTCCGCTCTCGTTCGACTAATTATGTAAGCCCCATCCCGGACGCTTAGGAGAACCAAGCGTGACCGACTGGGATTGCATCGTGCGCGACTACGGTCCTCTGGTGTTCGCCACGGCCTGGAGGATTCTGGGCCATACTGCCGACACCGAGGATGTCGTTCAGGAAGTGTTTTTGCAGGTCCATCAGATGCAGCGGACGCATACGGTGCGTCACTGGCCCGGCTTACTGCGTCGTCTCGCCGCCTGCCGAGCGCTCGACCGTCTGCGGCAGCGTCGAACCACGGTTTCGCTCAACGGAATGGCACTCGCCGACAGCGGCGAGGGACCGGAAGAGGCGGCCGTGGAGCGCGAGTTGACCGAGCGTCTGCGTTTGGCGATCGCGCAGCTGCCGGAGCGCGAAGCGGCGGTGTTCTGTCTTCGATACTTCGACGATCTGTCTTATCAGGAAATCGCGGAAGCGTTGCACATCCGAATCGGCGCCGTGGCGTCGGCCTTGCACAAAGCCCGTCTCAAGCTGGAGGCAATCTTGCTGGAGACGGTGCAGGAGAACAAATGATGGACAATAACCCTATGCCCTCGAATGAACCGGCTTCCGTAGGGGGATTACCTGAGCCTCTGCGCTCTGCCGTGGAGCAAGTTCGTGCCACCGCGCCGCCGGCAGAGGCGGTGGAGCGTTCAATGGATCGTGCGCAACGTCTGGGTCCGCCGCCGCGTCGGCGTTCGCGTCGCTGGTTGGCCTACAGTGCCGCAGCTGGCATCGCCGTGGCTATTCTTGCCGGCTTCGGGCTATGGTCCGATCAGCTGCGGCACTCGTCAAATCAGGTCGCCTTGAATCAGCGTGCGACGGACAATCTGCGCATTCCCGCCAAGGATGCCGGTGTCCGCTTCGACCCTGTCAGCGGGCAACCCCTTAACCCGCTCGATGATGCTACGGGAGATGTAAAGAATCTTGACATCGATGGACGCAACTTCCTTCCACTCGCTTCGGCGCTGGACGTCAAGGCCAGTTCGACCATTCACACTAGGGCCGGCACGATGATTCTATCACGGTCAATGGGGGGTGCCGCCGGGGATTTTGGCTTGCCAACTTCTGGGGCTCCGGCTGTTGGCGGACGCAGAGGGGATGAGCGTGCAGCTTGGTCTGATCGCATGGCCCAACCCGGCCGGCAATACGTCACCACCCCGCTGGCCGACAAGGATCGTATAGAAGAGCCGCTTTTACGTGCGCAAGCGGAGGTTGACTTCTGCAAGAAGCAATTGGAACGCTATCAGGGACTACTTGCGGGTCGAGCTATCGATGCAAAAATGATTGATGACTTGGAAGACAGACTTCTGGCAGCGAAAGAGCGGTTGAAGTCTCTCCAAGGAGGTAGACCGGACAACAAAAGAACACAACGCGGCTCCAAAACGAGACAAGTAGAGCCGCAAGTCTGGCACCGTGATCGCAGCCGGCCGGCCTTCGCGCGCGTCTATGTTGGCGACGGCAATGCCTTGGAATTGGTTAGCCTACACGTCAGCGTCACCATTGAGGGGCCGTGCGCCCGCACCGTCGTCGATCACATTTTCCGCAATCCGCACAATCGGCAACTGGAAGGCACCTTCGAGTATCCGCTACCATCGGGAGCCAGCCCTTCGTATTTCGCCATGTTTCTCGGACAAACCCGTGATACCATGCCCGTCCTCTTCGGTCGTCGCGGCGACAATGCGCCGCTGCCCGCCGAAGCCCTGGCGCAACTGACGCCAGCGGAGTTGGTCAAGCACGTGGACACCGCCGATTGGGGTCGTTTGCAGGAAGCGCGCATCGTCTCCAAGGAGAAAGCTTTGGAGACTTACGAGGAAGTGGTGCGCGGACGCATCGATCCGGCGTTGTTGGAATACGCCGGCGGCAACACGTTCAGCGGCCGCGTCTTCCCCATCCCCGCCAAGGGCTACAATCGCGTCATTCTCGCTTATGAAGAATTGCTGCCATTCGCACAAGAGCATATGCTCTATCGTTTTCCTCTGCCCAACCGCAAACTCAACGAACTGCAATTCAGCCTGCAAGCGAACGCGGCGGAATGTTTGCGGCCGTCTCTTACGGTCGGCCTGCACGCTGCCGGTTCGCCCCACCCGGCAGCTAACGCTGCCGGTTCGCCCCACCCGGCAGCTTACGCTGCCGGTTCGCCGGGCTTGGCGAACCGGCAGCGTAAGCTGCCGGGTGAGGAAAGCGGCGGGCACATCACGTTTTCGCACACCTGGAAGGACAGCACGCCGGAGGGCGAAGTGCTGTTCGCCTGCACGCCGGCCAATGCGACGGTGCAGGCCGTCAGCGGACGGCAGGGCGACAACGGGCCGCGCTACGTTTACGCTCGACTGCGGCCCGCGCTCAAGACGATGCCCCAGGACAAGGCGTTCGCATCGTATGCGGTGTTTTTGCTGGATACGTCGTTGAGCGAACACCCCGAACGCTTCGCCGTCAACATGAAACTACTCCGAAAAATTCTGGAAAATGACAGCGACATCAAGCACTTCAACATTCTGACGTTCAACGTCGGCGCCGCCTGGCTCGACGCCAAAGGCTGGTTAGACAACACCGCCGCCGGACGCGAGAAAGCCCTGAAAAAACTCGATGGCATCGTCCTGGAGGGCGCCACCGATATTTCGTGCGCTCTCGACAAGTTGGCCGTACCCGCTTGGGGAATGAACGCCGGAACGCCCCTTAATGTGTTCTTGCTGTCGGACGGCCACATCACTTGGGGCGAGCCGGACGTTGCCGCGTTGGCGGCACATTTCGAGCAGCGTTGCCCGTATCCGACGCGCTTCCACTGCTATCGCACAGGCCTGGGCGAGGAGAACAGTGAACTGTTCGAGGCGTTGACGCGCAAGGGCGGCGGCGTTTTTCAGTGCTACGGCGAGGCGGAGTTGGATGCCGCCGCGAAGGCGCATCGCAGCCAGTGCTTGCAAGTGCGGCGCGTCCGCTTCGTCGGCGGGCCGCAAACCAGCGATATTCTTGTGTCCGGCCGCCGTGCCGCCGTCTACCCCGGCAGTGAATTGCTGGTGGCGGCGCGCTGCAACGGCATTGGCCGCACAACGGTCCTCGTGGAAGGCGAGTTTGCCGGCAAGAAAGTGGTGCAGGAGTTTCCTTTGGAAGTGCGCAGCGGCAGCGAATTGGCGCCGCGCGCCTGGGCCGAAGTCGCCGTGGCGTCGCTGCTCGCCCTACACGACAGCAATTACGATGCTCTAGTGACAGCTTATTGTCAGCAGTTCGGCATCGTCAGCCGCGTCGCTTCCTTTTTGGTCCTGGAGAATGAGACCGATTACAAACGCTTCAATCTCGAAGAAGAACGCGGCAAGACCATCGCCAGTGATTTGGGCGCCTTTCTTGCCGAGGCATGGAAACAGTTGGGCGAGCGACTGCCGGCCGTCAAGGCGTTTGAGCGCTTCCTCAATCAAGTGGACAAGCGCGCCAATCTGCTTAACGGTCCCCAAGGCGCTCACGTCAAGCAGATGCTCGCCGTCCTCACGGAAGAGGATTTCGAGCTGCCCCTCAGCTCCATCCGCGGCGGGCTGGTTCATCAGAAGGACGTGGCGGGCTATTTGGCAGAGCGCCAGCGCGATCGTCGCAACGTCGGCGTCTATCTGACGGAGGCACGGCGGCGGGCAGAGTCCGGCGACGTGGACGGAGCAATGCGCGTCTTATCGAGCATCATCGAGGAGCATCCCGGACGCGGCGATGCCCTGCGCTTGGTCGGCTATCGTTTGCTCGATATGCGTCAGCCGGCGCAGGCGGCACGGCTGTTTCGTCAGGTGCAAAAACAGCGGCCGTTTGAGCCGCACAGCTACCGCGATTTGGCTCATGCTCTGGAACAGAGCGGACAATATGGACTATCCGCCCTCAACTATGAAATCGTCCTCGCCGGCACTTGGCACAATCGCTTCCGGCAGGAATTGAAACTCGTCGCGCAGGAAGAATATGCACATATGATGCAGGAAGCCATCCGAGACAAGCGCGTCAGCACGAAATTGGCCAATCTCTTCGGCGAACGTTTGGAGCAGATGGCGCGGCCGCAGTCGCAAAGCGATCTGCGCGTGACCATCTCGTGGAACACCGACGCCACCGACATCGATCTGTGGGTGATCGAGCCGGATGGAACCAAGTGTTTCTATTCGCACAATCGCACCAGCAGCGGCGGCGAATTATCGCAGGATCAAACGCAGGGCTACGGTCCCGAACGCTATCAGATTGCCAAAGCGCAGCCCGGCGTTTATACGATTCTCGTCCACTATTTCGGCGTCAACGCGAATTTGTTGGGCGGCGAGACGCATGTCAGCGTGACGGTGACGCGCTTCGCCGGCACTCCGAAGGAGCAGAGCGAACGCCATACGGTTATCCTCAAGCAGCACAACGAACAGGTCGAGGTCTGCAAGGTTAAGTTCTGATCGTGCGGCGTCAGAATCCGTCTTGACCGCACAAGGAAACACGCGACACTGAGAGCAGACAAGAAATGGTGTCTCACAAGCCCGGAGCGCCAGCGACGGGTTGCCCGAACCCGTCGCTGGCGCTCCGGGCTTGTGAGGAAAATGCTTCTCGGTGGGAGTGTCTTGTGGTCGGCGCACGCATTCGGCTCGCTTCGCTGTGGATCTCGCAGGCCGCTCGCGTCTTGGCCGATTGGTGCTTGCGAATCACCGCCTTCCTGATCTGGTATCAAACCCACAAATCGGCCAGCGATGCTTGGCACGTCGCCACAGCCGTCTTCATCGCCCCCTTCGTCTTATTGGCTCCCCTCAACGGTTGCATCAACAACGGCTTGCCGCGCCGCTGGGTGCTGGCCGGCTCGGCGGCGTACACGCTCTTGATCGTGGCGCTATTCACGGCGATGCAAGGTCCGTGGATGATCTGCCTGGGCGTGGTCGCTCTGGGTTCGGCGATCTACAGTCCGGCGCGCTACGCCATGCTGCCGGCCGTAGCTGAGGATGCGCGAATGCCGCTGACGCGCGTCAACGGCTGGATCGAGATGGGCGGCGCGGCGGCCATCGTCGGCGGCGTCGCGCTCGGCTGGGCGGCGGATGCCGACTCCGGCACGCCGTTGGCCGGACAGGTCGTCGCCGTCTTGCTGGGATTGAACGGACTGAGCTTGCTCGCGGCGTTTCCGGCTTTTTTTCCCTCGGATGTTCGGCGACCGGAGGCGCCGGTGCAAGCAGTCGCCGGCTTCTTCCGCGATTGCCGGCGCATCGGCCGCGAACAAGAGGCGCTCGGCAGTCTGCTCGGCTTGGCATCCTTCCAGGCCATCGTCACCGCCGGATCGGGAGCGATTGTGCAGCGCACTCTGGATAGCGAACTGTCGCACGGTTTGCTCCCTGCGATGATTTCGATAGGAGTGGGCGCGGGGCTGGGCTGCTTGACGGCGGCATGGCAGGGACATCCGCGCCGCAGTCTCGGCTTGGTTCCGCTCGGCGCCACGGGGATGCTGTTGGCCTTGGCGATTCTTTCCCTTGCCGGCGCTGCGGGCTGGCTATTGTGTTTTCTGCTGGGATTCATGGGCGGATTGATTAATGTGCCGCTACGCGCCGCCTATCAGGCGGCGGTGCCGGCCGACGTGCGCGGCAACGGCATGGCGGTGATGAACACCGCCATTTACGTTCTGACGACCGCACTATCATTGTTGCTGATCGGACTCGTCGAGGGCGACGTGCTGCGAACACCATCCGCGCAGCTGGGGTTGCTGACCGTGTTGGCCGGCGGCGGAGCGATCCTCGCCTGGTGGCAACTATTCCCGCAGGCGGTCGAGCAGATTGTGGAGATTCCGCTGACGGTGATGTACCGCGTGCGGCTGCACGGTCCCGGTTGCCATCTGCTGCCGCGCCGCGGACCTCTTATCATTGTCGCCAATCATGCGGCGTATCTCGATCCTTTTTGGCTATGCAAAATGGTGCCGCGCAAGGTGACGCCGATGATGACCAGCTTCTTCTACGATTTGCCGTTCATCCGCTGGTCGATGGTTCACATCGTCGCCGCCATTCGTGTACCAGCGGCCCGCTTCCGCCGCGAAGCCCCGGAGTTGCGCGACGCCGTCGCCGTGCTGCGTCGGGGCGGATGCGTGCTGATCTTCCCGGAGGCACAGCTGCGCCGCCGTGAGGATCAACCGCTGCGCCAGTTCGGCCAAGGCGTCTGGCGCATTCTGCAAGAGATGCCGCAGACGCCGGTGCTGGTCTGCTGGATCGAGGGCGGCTGGGGTAGTTTCACGTCATATTTCAACGGCACGCCGCTACACGGCAAGCGCCCGGATTGGCGGCGGCGCATCGACATCGCCGTGGATACGCCGCACGTCCTCGATGCGGACATCCTTGCCAATCAGCGGGCGACGCGGCAGTATCTCATGCGGACGTGCCTGGCGTGCCGCCGCTATCTGGGTCTGCCGGTGCCGGCGGGCGAGGAGAAGCCGTCGAGTGTGGAAAAACAGGACGCCGTTTAGCCTCGACGCGGAGCGGAGCGCGTTCGCGCTCCGCTCCGCGTCGAGGCTAAACGAATAGGGTTAGCTCGACCGCATTTCCGACACGACGGGCTTGGTGGCGTCAAAGCGCAGCCACAAAAACATGGCGACGACATAGACGCCGCCGAAGACGAGAAAGTTGACCGTCCAGCCATGCGGCTCGAAGCGGTCGAGTATCAAGCCGGTGGTGATGCCGGCCGCCGCTCCGCCGAGGTTGCCGACCGTGTTCATGCAGCCGGAGACGATGCCGGAGTAGCGTCCGCCGATGTCGATACAACTGGCCCACGCCGCCCCCATTGTCAGGTCGTTCCAGAAGGCGGCCAGAGCGATGGCCAATACGAACAGCCACGGCGAGGAAGCGGCCAAACTAGCGAAATAGCACAGGGCACAGACGCCGTGCCCCACGACGCCGAACAGACGGCGGCCCCATTTGCGGTCGCCGGTGCGGCGAATAAAGGCGTCGGTCAGCAAGCCGCCGCACAAACAGGCCAACGAGCCGAACAGCAACGGCGCGCCGGACAGCAGACTCATGGTCCAGAAACCGTGCGTCTCCGTGCTTACGCCGTAGGTCGTGTTCAGGTATTTCGGCAGCCAGGTGATGTTGAAATACCAGCCGTAGGAGGCGCAGAAATACATCAGGCACAGGCTCCACAGATTGACACTGCTCAGCAGTTGGCCCCAAGGGACGTTGGCATGCGATTCGCCTTCATGTGCCAACGTCTCCTCTTCGGCCATGAACGGATCCACTTCCATCGGCGGTGTCGGTTCCGTGGTGACGGTGGCAGCTCTTGAGGCGGCCGAAACAGCTCCGGGTCTCTGTTGCAATCCCGTTTCCGGCAACGCGCCTGTCGTGATGTCGGTGGATTTCTCGGCGAGGGTGGCCGAATCGCTCCGCGATGGGGATGCGCACTTGCGGCTCAAGTGTTCCACCGCGGATGAGAGCCAGTTCCGCCGGGTTAACGCGCGGATGTTGCTCCGGGCGATCGCGGAACCACCACCAGAAGACCGCGCACCAGACCACGCCCAGGCCGCCGAAGATCCAGAAGGCATGCCGCCAAAGCACGACGGATTCTCCCGCCGGTGTCAGGGTACGGATCATCAGCGCCAGCACGGCGAAAGAGGACATGCCGCCGGCAAAGCGCCCCGCCATCCACACCGTTCCCTGGGCAAAGCCGCGCTCCTCGAACGGAAACCAGTTGTGAAACGATCGCGCGATGTTCGGATAGGCGCCGGCCTCGCCCACGCCGAAGAGGAAGCGAACGAGGAACATCACCGCGAAGCCGAGCCACGGCCAAGCCGAGTAGGGGTAAATGGCGCCGGTCAGGGCGGTGAACAGCGACCACCACAGGACAATGCGGATGAGCGTGCGGCGCGGACCGAACACGTCGCCCATCCAACCGCTGGGCACCTCGAACATGGCGTAGGCCAAGGCGAAAGCCGTGAACAACCAGCCTAGCTGCTGCTTGCTCAGGTCAAATTCCTTGCCGATGTACGGCGCTACCGTGGCGAAGCAAACGCGATCCAAATAGGTAATCATGGACAGCGCGCACGCGAAGCCGAGAACGCCGTAACGCACGCGCGTCGGTCGTGGCGGCGCGGAGAGGGAGGCGGTATCTCGATTCATGCATCTCGCCGGTCAGGGACAAGGGCGTCAGGCTGGAGTTGTTGTTAATCTATTCGCAGCGGCGTCCAGGGGAAGCGGCTATAAACAGACGATGCCCTTGGTGCCATCCACGGTGACAATCTGTCCGTCGCGCAGTAGTCCCATGACGCCTCGAACGGACATGACGGCGGGCAAACGCATCTCCCGCGCCGTGACGGCGCCGTGCGACAGCGGCCCGCCGCTCTCGGTGATGAGACCGACGGCGCTGTAAAACAAGGGCGTCCAAGCCGGATTGGTCGTCGGCGCCACGAGGATGGCTTGCTGAGGGAAGCGCGCGAAATCGTCCGGCGTCCGTACCAGAAAACACGGCCCGCTGACGCACCCCGGACTACCCGGCAAGCCGCGCAGCACCTGCGCCGTCTCCACGACGGCGGCCGATTGCCCTTCCTCCAGCGACCACGGCGGCGCTGTTGCAGCGCTCGCCTCGTACTTCTTCTTCGCTTGCTGGACCTGCTGGCGCAGCGCTTCCACTGTCACGCCGTTGCCGGCGATCCATTGCTCCAGTTCTGACTTGCGGAGAAAGAACACGTCCGCCGGTTCGTCGAGGATGCTTTCTCGTTGCAAATGACGACCGAGAGCGACGAGGGTTCGCCGGCATACGGGATTGAGGCGCGTCGTTTGGTAATGCTCCAGGTCGTCGAGGGCGGTGTAGGTCCGAGCCAAGCGGATCAGTTCGCGGAAGAAGAAACGCAGGTCTTCGGGAATGGCCGCGAGAAACTGATGCTCCGTCTCGGCGTGGCGCTGGCGTTGGCGGCGCGCGATCTCCGCCGGATCCTCAGCGGCATCGTTGCGGAGAATCAGTGCGATGGCATCGAGGACAATCCACGGCTGACCGGACCAGGTGGGGTGATAGTGGTCCATGTCCATTTCCCGATGGCCGTGGTCGTCGAGAAAGC
Source organism: uncultured Planctomycetota bacterium (assembly GCA_963835245.1). Lineage (GTDB taxonomy): Bacteria > Planctomycetota > Planctomycetia > Gemmatales > Gemmataceae > JAJPHU01. The sequence goes on along the minus strand of CAWIEZ010000001.1, from coordinate 1,553,055 downwards.
GCTGAAAGCGAGCGCTAAAATCGGAGAAGCTGTCCAACTCGCCGCGCTCCCAGACGGCTCGTCCGCCGTCATTCCGCAGCGCTTGCTGGAGGGCGGGCGTCCGCATCGCCAAGCAGGCCAGTTCGTGCAATTCGCGGTTGACCATCACCGTCTTGGTTTCGCAGCCGGCCAGCAGCCCATCGACCACCGGCAGCGCGCGCTCCGGGTCCGAGTACCATCGCCGCCAATCCGTGCAACAACCGATGCAGAAACGCGCCCGTCGTCGTGATGGCCAAATTGGGCCGGAAATAATCGATGGCGACGGCAAGCACTTCCTGCAAATGCTTCCAGATCTCTCGCGGCTCTGCGCCATCCGAGTTCGCGTCCCGACAACCGACCCAGACGGATCAAGTAACGGTCCAGGTCACGCGCCCAGGCGATCGGCAGATCGAGAACCCAGGCATAGCGTCGCCGCAACTCCGGCAGTTCGACGGCCAATTCCTGGGGCGTCCGCGCCCGCAATGGCCGAAACGTGCCGACCAACTCGACGGCGTTTTGATTGCCGTAAACGTGGCAATGGAAATACTGAAACCAGTCCGCTTGCAAGGGCGGCAGCCCCATCAGCGCCAGCGAATGCGCCGCCGACTGGCGAAACGCCGGCTCGAACAGATCCCACGTCAACGGCGTCATGGGCCGAGGGAAGCGCTCGGCGGACTCATCGCGCGTCCAGCGCGGCGGCAGTGTCGTCACCGGCCGCGATTGAAACTGATACAACTGCCCCCCCTGCCAACCCCATTCGATATCCTGCGGCCAGCCGTAATGCGCCTCGACGCGCAGCAACAGCCGAGCCACTTCGTGAATCTGCTCGTCGTTCAGACAGGGCCGGTCGGCGCGTTCCGGTTCAACCGGACGCTCCTCGACGCCGTCCGGCGTCGGCACCAGCATACAGTCCTTGTGCCCGATGGAGCGCTCGACGATTTGCAGAGTCTTTTTATCCAGTTCAAAATGATCGATCTCGCAGCCGCCGGCCACCACGGATTCGCCGAGTCCGTAATTCGCTTCCAGAACCAGACGATCCAGCCGGCCGGAGACGGGGTTGATCGAGAAGCCGACGCCGGCAACTTCGCTGGCAATCTGCCGCTGCACGACCACGGCCATGCGCGCGTCGCGCTGGCTGAAACCCTGATGATGGCGATACAACACGGCGCGATCGCCCCACAACGAGACGAAGCAATCGCGGATGCGTTCGGCGATGGCATCGACGCCGCGGATGTTCAGGTAGGTATCGTGCTGTCCGGCGAAGGCGGCTTGCGCGAGATCCTCGAAGGTCGAGGAAGAGCGCACGGCGAAGGCATCACTCGCAGCCGCACCGAGGCGTTCGAGTGCAGCGCGGACCGCGTGCCACACCACATCCGGCAGCATGACCTGGGACAATCGTTCGCGGAGACGGTCGCATTGTCGGCGGAGGATCTCCGGGTGCGCATAGTCGAAGGCGGCGAGGCTATCCTCCAAGTCCGGCACCATCACCAGGAATAGCTGATACGCTTCGGCGCTGACGATGAAACCCGGCGGTACGGGAAAACCCGCGGCGGTGAGGGCAATCAAATTGCCGCCCTTACCGCCGACGAGCGAAACCAAACCAAGTTGGGACTGTGCGAAATCGACGACGAGGTTCATGTCGATCGGACTCCAGCGAGCGGGGTCGCGTCCAGCGCCCGGAGTAAGCGAACACTCGGGGCTGCTGACGCGACCCCGCTCGCCTATTTCTTCGCGGCCTTCTCTTCGAGGTACATCGCCAGCGCATCGGCCAGCGCGGTCAGATTACCCGGATTTTCCTTGAGCGGCCCCGCCAACGCCTGGAACGTCTTCTCCGCCAGTCGCGCATAGCTCTCTTTGCCCGTCTTCTGCCACAAGCGGACGAGGTTCCGCGCCGCCATGCTGTTGCTGGAAGGTTGAGCGCCATCGTATTGTTCTTTGCCGCGCGCGAACAGTTTTTCGTGATCGTTGGACGTGTAAAAGAAACCACCCTGTTTGTCGTCGCCGTGGAACTGAACCATGAGGTCCGTCAAGCGCTTGGCCTCGTCGAACCAGCGTTTCTCCTTCGTCGCCTCATGCAGACAAAGCAGACCATGCACGAGGAAAGAGTAATCGTCGAGGTAGGCGTTGAGACGCGCTTCCGCCTTCCGTCCGGGAGCGGCACCATAAGTCCGCAACAAACGGCCCTTATCGGTGTGCAGTGTTTTCAGCACGAAGTCGGCGGCGCGGGCGGCGCGATCGATCGATTTCTTATCGTCCAGCGCCTGCCCAGCGGCGGCGAGTCCGGCGATCATCTGGCCGTTCCACGCCGTCAGAATCTTCGTATCGAGGAAGGGCCGCACGCGCTTCGCCCGCGCTTGCAACAGCTTTTCGCGCAGGGGCGTCAGCCGCGCGTTGTAGCTGCTCCTCGGTCATTTTCAGATCCTTGGCCTGCTCGGCGAGCGAACGCGGCAATGTCAGGATGTGGTAGCGCGACTCGAAATTCGGCTCGCCGTCCACGCCATAAACGCGCTTGAACAACGAAACCATGCTCTTGTCCGCATCCGCCAAGGCGGCATCGATGGCCTTGGTTGACCAGACGTAGAAGCGTCCTTCCTCGCCTTCGGCGTCGGCGTCGAGAGCGGAATAGAAGCCGCCCTCCGGCGCGGTCATCTCGCGGTCAATGAAAGCGATGGTTTGCTCCAGCACGCGCCGGTATTGTGGCTTTTTGGTGGCGCGGTAGGCGTCGGCGTAGACCTCGCAGAGTTGGGCGTTGTCGTAAAGCATCTTCTCGAAGTGCGGCACCGTCCAGGTGCGTTCGGTGCTGTAGCGATGGAAGCCGCCGCCGAGTTGATCGTAAATGCCGCCGCGCGCCATGTGGTCGAGCGTCAGGGCAACCATGTCGTCTAGTTCCTTGGCCCGTTCTTTCGATTTGATCGCGCCGCGCTTCGTGTTGGAGCAGAGCCAGACGCGGCGGCGTGGGGAACTTGGGACCACGGAAACTCCGAGCCGGTGAGCCGAAACCGCCATATTTCGGATCAAATCCCCCTTTGATTTCATCCACGGCCGCCGCGATGAGGTCGCGGTTGAGCGGGACGATCGCCGTACCCAGAGCCAACCCCGCCAACGCTCGGCGTGTACTCGCGGCATTCTGGTCGGCTGCCTTCTCGATTTCCTTTCGCTGTTCCATCCATGCGCTTCTTGCACGACTTTGAGGATGCGTCTTGAAGCCGCGCACCTTGCCGCCATCGATCTCCTTGTCATCGGGCGGCCAATAGGTGCCGCCGAAGATCGGCTTGGCGTCCGCCGTGAGGAACATCGACAGCGGCCAACCGCCGCCCTTGCCCGGCGGAATGACCTGGATGGCGGTCATGTACACGCTGTCGATGTCCGGCCGTTCCTCTCGATCGACCTTGATGCAGACGAAATCGGCGATTGAGGATTTTGGCGATCTCTTCACTCTCGAATGACTCGCGCTCCATGACGTGGCACCAGTGGCAGGCACTGTAGCCGACCGACAGGAAGACGAGTTTGCCTTCTTTTTTGGCCTTGGCGAAGGCTTCCTCGCCCCACGGATACCAGTCCACGGGATTGTGAGCGTGCTGGAGGAGATAGGGGCTGGTCTCCCGTGCGAGGCGGTTGGTGTGTTTGTGCTTCGCCTTGTTGGCGGGAGGAGGGGGAGCGTCCGTCCGTGCCGGATGCGGGTCCGCCGGCACCATGCGGACCAACAGAAAAAGCACCATGCCCAGCGTCAGGCCGCGTCGGAGCCAGCGCCACGTCGTTCGCATCATAAGAGGTGAATCCTAGTAGGTGGTTATCTCTGGCGCAGGCGCGCCTGATTCAACAACGCCCTCGCCGCCGGATCGTCCGGCGCGATTTGCAGCGCTTCCTCGAAATAGTCGATGGCCTCGCGCGGACGGTTGGCCGCCAGCGCCAGCCGGCCCCGCGTCAGCGCACGATCGTACTTCGCCTGCTTGAGAGCCTGCGTCGCTTGCGGATCGTTCGGCATCTGTTGCAGGACTTGCTCGTAAATCCGGATAGCTTCATCGTGCTGGAATTGTCGCACGGCAGCGGCGGCGTGGAGCATGAGCGCCTCGTACTGCGCGCGTTGACGGACTAGCTTGGCGACGGCGGCACGGACATCGGCCAGTCCCTGCAAGGCGTCGGCGTCGTCGGGCTTGATGCGCAGCGCTTCCTGAAAATTGACGAGGGCGTCCGGATAACGCCGATTCTCCATGTCGAGGGCGGCTTGCTTCATGAAACGCTGATAGGCGGCCAGAGCAGTCTCGCGGTCGTCGTCGCGGCGTCTCGGATTCTCGGTGAGTTTTTTCTTCTCGTCGGCGTCGGCGTCCACTGCGGCCAACGCTTCCTCGAGCGCCTTGCTCACATGTGCATCTTCCGGGGCGAGTTGCTGGGCCTTCGTGTAGGCGCGGAGGGCGGCGGCGAAATCCTTCTTGTCCATCGCTTCCTTGCCCTGTTCCAGCAAGCGCGCGATCTCGGCCTGACGTTTTTCCTTCTCTTCCTTGGCTCGCGCCATTGCGGCTTCCGCGGTCAGCCGGGAACTCTTAGCGGCGTTCACTCCGTTCTTGGCGTCCGCGTCGTCGGGATAGGTTTTGAGAGCTTCGCGGTAGACTTTCTCGGCGTTGGCGTATTCTTTTTTGGCCAGCGCTTCGTCGGCCTTGTGCATCAGCCGCGCGAAGGCAAGGTGTTTTTTCTCTTCCTCCAATTGGCGGCGCTGTTCGTCGAGTTGGCGGCGCTGCTCCGCCAGCCGGTCCTCATCGGCTTGTCGTTTCGCTTTGTCGTTCTTGGCGTTGGTCTCCTTCGGCTCCTTGGCGACGGGAATCGGCGCCATGCCCGGCCGAGTCGCGTACAAGCCGGTGACGACGGCGCTGCCGAGCAAGAAGGTGCCCGCCAGCGAAGCGATGATCCTAGCTCGGACGCTATCGGACGGCGGCGGCACAACGGATACGGTCGCCGTCAGGGCGGCGGGGGTCGTGAAGGAGATGCCGCACTGCGGACAGCGAACTTTCTTCTTCTCCGGCAGCGGCCGGGAGGATCGCAGCGTCGCGCGACACTGCGGACAAGCAATGGCGTAGGATGACATGCTGTCTCTCCTCGTTGGACAATCCGCGTGCGCCTCGGACTTGCACGCCTCCAGCTGAGAGTAGCGATTGTCCCACATCCGCCCTCGCGCCGTCAAGGATTCGCGCGCGATTCGTTCACTTGGCGATCGTCACCTCGTAGCGATACTGAATGCCGGGGAAAGGGGCGCCTTGCAAATGCGCCGTTTTTCCATCGAGCTTGTAGTCAAACGGTTTGCCGGTGGCCGCATCGACCGGCAGCGGCAAGGGAATGTCATCGAGCTTCGCGGGCAGTTTGCCGCCGTTCGCATCAGCGTACATCCGTAGCGCCTCGACGCAACGCAGCAAGCCGATGCGCTGATCCAGCCGCGCCTGCGCTGTCTTGACCTTGATGGCAGTCGCTATCAATTCCATGAACGGCGTCTTCTCGCCTTTGTTCCACGGCGGTATGGCGTCCATTACGGTGCGCGCCTGCCAGTAGGGCAGCGCCAGCGCTTTGAACTCCTCATCACGCCGCACGTCATGCGTGAGTTTTTCATCCGACAGGACGATCTGCAACGGCGGAAACGAATCGAACTTGGTGGGGTCCGCCGGCTTAAACGCTTCCACGAGACGTTTGCGGGCAGCGCGGACGTGGTCTTTGTCCTTGGCTCGCGCCTCCAGCCATGCGCGCACGGACCCTTGCGGCCAAGCGGGACCGTTGAGGATCTTTTGCAGTCGGTCCACGATCTTTCGCGTCTGCTTCTCGGTCATCGACTCGCGGTCGTCGAGGCCGGGCAACTCGGTCAAGATCCACATCCGCTCGCCTTGCAGCCCCGTGCGGAGATCGATGAAGGGGATGGGCAAATCCGTCAACGCCCAGAACAGGTTCGGACAACCAGGCTGCTGGATCATTTCGTCTACAGCGTCCAGCGTCATGGAGGCGATAGCGATGCCGATAAGATTGCCAACGAGAGTTGGATGTTCGATGAAATGGCGCGACAGTGCCAGCATCGTCTTGGCGGTAGAGAGGGCGTCGTCAAAGTGCCGCTCGGCGATCTCGAGGCGGAAGCGCACCTTCAAGGCCGACGCTAGAGAACGCATCTTCTGGGCGTCCGGCAGCAGGGTGTTGACTCCATCGCGGCGCAGTTGCAGGAGGATTTGCCAGTCCGGCTTATCGAGGCGGGCGGCCCAGTCGGCTTGGCGCAAACCGCCGTTGGTCTTGTAGTACTGCATTTCCTGGAGGGGGAGGTTCTTCAACGGCATCGCCAGCCACTGATCTCGCTTAGCCAACGTCTCCTTGTTGTCAAACATGAATCCCTGTTCCATGAAGCTCTTCAAATATCCCTGGATCGGATTACCGGGTTGCATCTCGCGCAGTTCCGGCAGCAGTTGGTATTTCAACGCCGGTTTCGGCGCTGGCTTCGGCTGCACGCTCATGCGAATCACCATCTGATGGACAGGCGCGTCGGCCGCATGGACGGCAAGCGATGGCAGCAGCAAGGCGCAGACGGGGAGGGTTCGCCACATGGAATTTCTCCTTTGCGGGGGGTTGAATCAGTTCAGAATCGTTTCGAGGGGCGTGCCGAAAGCGCGGAGCGGCGGCTCCGGCGGAGCCATCGGCTCATCGACGGCAGTTTCGGACCAATCGTCCTCTGTCGTTAGAAGGCGGGTGCGCAGCACTCCCCAGGAAGACGGCTCGTACTCCGCCGTTGGCTCATCCGGCACGGTAGCGCTGTCCGGGAGGGCGATGATAACAGGCGGCGTGCTTGGGGGCGTTGACGGCCACAGCAATATCAGTGTCAGCAGTTGCGACGCTGCTAACACTCCGGCGAGCGACTGCCAACGGCGGCTCGGCCGAGCCGAAGCGCGGCCGGCGGCGAACAGCAGCGCATCGCGGTCCAGACCCGTCGCATCGGGCGTGAAGCGACTCAAGGATTCGGCGAGCGGTTCGGACATGGCACCCCCAACTCCTTGCGCAGAGCATCGAGTCCCGCGCTATAACGGCGGAAGGCAGTGCTGGCGGAGCAGCCGACCGCCTCCGCGATGTCTTCAAAACTCAGGCAACCCCACAGCCGCGCCACGATGACCTCGCGTTGCTCATCCGGCAGATGTTGCAAAGCGGCGACGGCCGCCGTCGCGTCGAGTCCATCCACTTGCGGCTCGACGAACCAGCGGACGGAGCGCGCCGCCGCCGACTCGCGGCGTTGGCGTCGTCGATCCATTTTTCCGGCATCGAGGGCGGCGTTGCGGACGACGCGATACAACCACGGCACGACGGCGCGCGGCGGCTGCCGCAGTGACAGCAGTTTCAGGAACGCCTCTTGCACCGCGTCTTCGGGCGCATCGCACCACTGCCGCGCGTACAAGATCAACGGCGGGCCGTGACGGTCCAGCAAACGCGCGAAGTCGTCGGGACGCATATCATCTACTAAGACGACGCGGAAGGCGAAACATTCCGCGGAGGAAAAGTCGAGATCGTGAATGTTATTAAAGCAAGCGCTCGGCACTGACCAAGAGCGTTCGAGAGGTCACCGGCGTTGCCGTGGGAGTCATCGAAACCTCCTTTCGTTTGCGGCTTTGGATTATAGGGCGGTCCTCGTCCGGCGAGCCATCCACGTTGAGCAGGCAAGAACAATTTTAGCGTTGCAGTACGTCGGGGCGGACGAACTCGGCCCCTTGGATGCGGATGCGTTTGAGCGGCCAAACTTCGGTGGGCGTGACGATGCGCGGCCCTTCCTCAGCGATGAGAAAGGTATCGCAGCTGACGGCGGCGCCGGCGGTGGCGTTCCAGTTCACCGACCAGCCGGCCTGGAACAAATCCTCTGTCTGCGGCGTCAGCAGCATCTCGATGGGGGAGCGGCCGGTCAGATGACCCTGCGGCGCCAACTGCCATTCGTGTTCAAATCCGCTGATGAGATAGATGCGCCGACCGGCCAACAGGATCTCGCGCGGCACAGCATCCGGCCACGTTGAAGCGAGATAGCTGGCGCTGACGCGGCAGACGGCGTTGTGATCTTGGCGAAGCTCCGGCGGCAAATCGCCGAAACATACGGAACGGCTGGCCGTCACGTACACGCCGTACTTGCGAGCCGTCACCGTCAGCACGGCGTAATGCTCCAGCACCGCCGACGTGAAGCCGAAACGGCGATACAAACGCGAACGACCATCGACGGCGACGCCGACGTGCAGCGGCAAAATGCCGCGATGGATGAGGCGATGACTGAGATGGCCGGCGATTTCGCGCTCGGTTTCGCCCGGCGACAAAGTGCGGCAGGTCGCTTCCAAGGCGTGAGCGACGGTTTGGCCCAGAGCCAACTGGCAGGCTTGCTCGTAGACGGTCAGCTGGCGGCGCAGGCGGCGCATCTGCTCGGCCACGCTGACAACGCCGGGGACAACACGATCGCAGGCCACTTTGCGATTTTGGCACAGATCGGAGAGGAATTGATCGCGGCCCCAGTGCCAGGGCCATTCCTTCAGCTGGAAACCGAGGCCATCGACTTCCTCATCGAACAGTCGTTGCGAATCGACATTACTGGCGATGATCCAGCGATGTTCGCCGTTGCAGTAGGCGGCCGGCTCGGCGGCGGGATCGCCCAGACCGCGCGACATGGCTCCACTAGTCAACCAGGCGAAATTGGCCGAGTCCAGAAGCAGCAAGCCCTCGCAACCGACTTCCTGCAATAACTCCGCCACCCGCGCCATTTTGGCGTCGATGTCGGCGCGACGATCCGATACGGCGTCGGCCACGGTTGCACCGGCGATGAGGGTGGTTGGTTGCACAAGTGTTTCCGTTGTCACGTTCGGACCCTCGAAGCCTTGACCTCGACCGCTCGGATAGCACCAGAGCGCGGAGCGGTCTTCGACCTGGACTACCTCGTCCCTACCAATCGCCCGCGCTTGCCGGGGCGACAACCTTCCTCATGAGACCCGGCCGATGGCATTCGGAGCCCCTTGTGAGAATACCACGAAGGCGGCCCGCACCGGAATTGATTTCCGCTGACAAATGCGTGTCATCCAGCTTGCCCAGCCGTTATAGTCGGCCGCTTCGCTCCCACGGCGCGGGAAAGCGCCGTGAACGTAACGCTGGGCCAATTCCAGATAATGGGCGGAAATGGCGTGCGTGCGCCGCAAGTCGTCGTCGCTGACCTCGCGGACGACGCGTCCCGGCACGCCCATGACCAGCGAACGCGGCGGAATACGGCGTTTCTCGGTGATGAGCGTTCCCGCCGCGATAATGCACTCGGCGCCGATCTCGCACTGCGACAACAACAGCGCTCCCATGCCGACCAGCGTATCGCGGCCGATAAAGCGGCCGTGCAGCACGGCGCGATGGCCGACGACCACGCCTTCCTCGATCAGCTGCGCTTCATCGTAATCGGTGTGGACGATGCAGGCTGTCTTGCAAATTGACACGAGGCCCCAGCGTGATGCGGGCCAGATCGCCGCGCAGGATCGAGCCGAACCAGATGTTCGCACCCGCCGAGAACACGACATCGCCCGTTACAATGGCGTCGTGTGCCACGTAATAATCTTGAATGGCTCGCATCGCTGTCCACCCTCCTGGTTGGTTTCCGTCACGCCGATGTACGCTCGCAGACCATTGTAGGGTCGCTGGGCCGCTCGCCTATGGACGGTTCTCTTTGCGATCCAGACAATCAAGAGGAGAGATCGTCGATCAAACGGACGAAGATGGAGGCCATGATATGCGGCGAATCGGCTGGAGACAATTGATCGTTCTCTTTCTGTTGTGGGCGGCGCCTGGGCATGCGGAGTCGTCCGCCGAGGCGTTGGCCCGGCTCAAAGCGGTGGGCCGAGAGGGTGCGGGCAACGAAGCGGCGACGCGCGCCTGGAAAGAAGTGGTGCGCCAGGGTCCGGCCGCGCTGCCGACGATCCTGCAAGCGATGGACGACGCCGATGCCGCGTCGGCTAACTGGCTGCGCACCGCCGTCGATGCCATCGCCGAGAAGGCGCTGGCAGCCGGTCAACCGCTGCCGGCCGAGTCGCTGGAGCAGTTCGTTCGGCAGACTCGGCACAACGGCGCCGCGCGGCGACTCGCTTACGAATGGCTATGCCGCATCGACGCCCAGACGCCCGCTCGTCTGTTGCCGGGCATGCTGCAAGATCCCAGCCCGGAACTGCGCCGCGATGCTGTCGCCGCCGCCCTTAAACAAGCGCGGGGCCAACTCGACAAGGACGACAAGGACGCCGCCCGCGCTGCCTATCGGCGGGCGCTGACCGGCGCCTGCGATAAGGATCAGGTGAATCTCATCGTCAAGCAACTCGGCGAGTTGGGCGTGAAAGTCGATGTCGCCGCTCATTTCGGCTTCGTGCGGCAATGGCTTCTCCTCGCTCCCTTCGATAATTCGAAGGAAGCCGGCTTCAACATCGCCTATCCTCCGGAGAAAGGCGTCGATCCTCAAGCCAACTACAAGGGCAAGAAAGACGTCGAGGCCCGCTGGACCGCGTGTACTACAACGGACCCTTATGGAGCGGTCGATCTCAACAAGACGCTGGGCAAGCAGCAGGGCGTCGTCGCCTATGCGTATGCCGTGATCCAATCGCCGACAGAACGGCCCATACAGGTTCGCGCCGGCTCGCTCAACGCCATCAAGATTTTCCTCAACGGCAAAGAAATTTTTCACCGCGATGAGTACCATCATGGTATGGAGATGGATCAGCACGTCGCCCACGCCACGCTGAAGGTCGGCCGCAACGAATTGCTCCTGAAAGTGTGCCAGAATGAGCAGAAGGAGGAATGGGCGCAAGCGTGGGGTTTCCAGGTGCGCCTGTGCGATGCCGTGGGCGCGGCCGTGCCGTTCACACAGGTAGCGGTGAAAGCCGGCAAGAAATAGGACGCCCGAATGCCTTCCGGCCCGCCGCGTCAGCAAGGGCGTCCCTTGCTGACGCTGTAGGCCCGTGAAGTCATTCTGATGCACCCATGTCCGCGGCGACCTCACCGCCCTCTGCCGGCGCTGCCACGGCGGGAAGCCCCGTCGCCAGCGCGGCGATCGTCAACGTCTGCACGGAATCATTGAATAAGGCGTTCTCCGTGGTCGGATCGCCGCGCGTTAGAGAGGACGCAGCCTTCTCCGCAGCGGATTGCTCTTCGGATATTGATTTCTCTAGGGGAGCCTCCCATTGCGGGGGCTTCTCTCTCTCATCCTCGTTCCGCCAGTTCTGCTGGTCTTGCTCACGGTCATCCGTGGACTGGTTGATAAGCTGGTGTTCCGGCATCCACGTCGCCTCATCCGCGAGCCGATCGCTTTGCGTGTGCTGGCCTCCGTACTGGTGGGTCCACGGCGGCGCGGACATGAAGCCCATGTCGGCCTGCGAAGGAAAGCCGTACTGATGATTGGCCAATCCCAAATTATAAGCCGCAGGCACCCAGGGACGGTTCGGCCAAGTGCCCGATCCGAAGCCAAAAGCGTCCATAACGATCTGCTGGTCGGAGATTTGACGCAGGTTGCCCTCGCCCTGACTATTGACGCCGAAGGCGCGGAACTGACCGTACAGCTGGCTTTGAGCCAGGAGATCCGCCTGCGCCCCAAGCGGCGACGCCTGGAAACCATTCACAAGCTGCGATTGCGAATTGCCTTGCGGATTGCCTACTTGATTGACGTTGGGCAGAGTCAGACCAGCGGTGGTGGCATTGAAATTAAAGACCGTCGGGTTGTTCACGACGCCTAGCTGATTGTTCGATCCCGCCGCGGACAACAGCATACGGTCTTCGAGATATTCGAGGGACGGACGGGAGCGGAGCGGCTGACGAGGAATCAGCGCCTTAGGGGCGGAGGCGAAAGAGAACTTCGGTAAGCGTAGCCAAGATGCAAGAGCCATGATAGTTTTCCCCCCACGGGTGGAGCCTCCTTTTTCTGGTAAACACAGGGCCGGCAGCCATCGCCAGCCTCATAGGAAGATAAGTGCAAGGGTCATGCCAAAAAGGTGATCGAGCAAAATCTGCCATGCCGCCAAAGCTGCCAGCTTTGACGGTATGGCAGATTTTGTCCACGAACTCTTACAAACGGGCCGGCAACAGAAGAGCGGCGGGGTTTTGCAGTTGACGCAGGATGGCGTTGGCGAAGGCGGCGGCGACGGCGCCATCGATGAGGCGATGATCGAAGGACAGCGACAGATAAATCGTGTCGGCGGGGCGAATCTGTCCGGCGGCGTCGTAGATGGGTCGGCGTGACGATCTTGCCCAGAGCCAGAATCGCCGACTTCGGGCGGATTGATGACTGGCGTGGCGATCAAGCCGCCGTGACTGCCGACCGAGGTGATGGTGAAGGTGCCGCCCAGCAAATCCTCGCGGCGCGACTTGCCGGCGCGAGCGGCGCCGCTCAACTGCTCGATGTCGCGGGCCAGGGCGCCGATGTCTTTCTGATCGGCGTCGTGGACGACGGGCACCATCAAACCGGCGGGCGTGGCGACGGCGATGCCGATGTGATAGCGATCGTGCAGCACGATCTCGCCGGCTTGCTCATCGAGGCTGGCGTTGACGATCGGCACTTCTTTCAGAGCGGCGACGACGGCCTTGACGAAGAAGGGCAGGTACGTCAACTTGACGCCGGCCTGGGCATAACGGTCGCGCAGAGCCTCGCGGAGACGGACGAGATCGGTCACGTCGCATTCATCGACGAAGCTGTAATGCGGGATGGTTTGCTTGGACAGAGCCATGCGCTGCGCGATGGTGCGGCGCAGCCCCTGCATTTTGAGGCGCGTGCCGGGTTTGCCGTAATCGGCGACGGACGCTTGGCGAGCGGGGGGGGTTATCCCCGCCCCCGGCAGGCGCGACGCGAGATCCTCGATAAGGATGCGTCCCTCCGGCCCGCTGCCGGTAAGGGTGGACAGATCGATACCGAGTTTGCGCGCTAGTTGCCGCACGGATGGAGCAGCCTTGACAGGTAGTCGGCTCGTCGCTTCGGCGCGGATCGGCCCATTCCGCGTTGTTGTCGTCTGAGTCGCGCGGAGGGGCGGCCGTTGGAACCGCGAGCGGAGAAGCCATTTTTGACGTGCTTTCGTAGCTGAGCAACGTCTGTCCGACCTTGATCGACTGACCGGGTTGAGCGCACAGGGCGGTGATAGCACCGGCGAACGGCGCGGGCACTTCCATGATGGCCTTATCGGTCATGACCTCGGCGAGCGGTTGGCCGCGCTTGACCGTCGCGCCCGGCTCGACCAGCCAGCGGATCAACTCGGCCTCGTAGACGCCTTCGCCGATTTCGGGCAGTGCGAAGTCCATGAGGGGAGTCCTCCGTCGTTTAGCCGCGACCCGAAGGGGAGCGCACGGCCAACGCGCTCCCCTTCGGGTCGCGGCTAAACAAAGCGGCCCATTACGCTTCTTCCGTGATGACAGCCCGCAGCGCTTCCTGGATGGCCGGCAGCTGCGGCACGGTGTTCTGTTCGTACACGTGGTTCAGTCCGATGCCCGGCACGTGCTTGCCGGCCACCAAGCGCGGACGCACCAGCAAATCGTAGAAATGCTCGTCGATGACGCGGCGCAGCAGATGTTCGCCGTAGTTGGTCACTTCCGTATCCTCGTTGACGATCAGCACGCGGCCCGTCTTGCGCACGCTGGCGCTGATGGCTTTCCAGTCGTAGGGAAAAATGCTGCGCAGATCGAGGACATCGCAATGCTTGCCGGTCTCTTCGGCCAACTCGTCGGCGGCCTGCACGCACAACGGCAGCGTGCGGCCATAGCTAACCACCGTGGCGTCCTCGCCCTCGCGCAGCAGCGATGCCACGCCGAACGGGACGTAATAGGGTTTCACCTCCGGCCAGCGCGGCTGCCAATTGCCGCGGTCGCCGACGGGAGCGTCGATGCGTTCCTTCAGTTCCTCTTCGCTGTCCGGTTCGCCGGGAATCTTCTGTTCGCCGCGCAAACGCAACAGCGCCTTGGGCAGCAACACCAACACCGGATTGGGATCGACGATGGCCGACAGCATCAGACCGTAAGCATCGAGCGGATTGCTGGGCATGACGATCTTCCAGCCGGCCAATCGGCTGGCCCAACTCTCGAAGGAGTGCGAATGATACAGACTGCCGCGAATGCCGGAGCCGCTCGGCGTCATCACTACGATGGGCATGTCGTAATTGCCGGCGCCGGCCCAGCGTTGATTGCCGGCCACCTTGAGCAGATCGATGGTGTTGAAGCCGTAATCGCAGAACTGAATCTCGGCGACCGGCCGGCCGCCGGCGTAGGCGATGCCCATCGCCGTGCCGATGATGCCGCGCTCGTCGAGCGGCGAATTCCAGGCCGTTTTCAGTCCCTGCGTGGCCGTGAACACGCCGCCCAGCGGCGGGCCGACATCTTCGCCGAAAACGTCGGTGACGCCGAGGTGTTCCTCGCCGTAGTGCAGAGGCGAGACGAACGGCTTGTACCAGCGTGGCCATGAAAAACCCCAAATTAACCACAGAGACACAGAGACACAGAGAAGAAAGAAAAAAGCACCAAACGCAATTAAGGACTCTTATTTTGATTTGTCTTCTCTGTGTCTCTGTGTCTCTGTGGTTAGTTCTTCGGCAACCCCGTGTAGTCCTCCGGATACACCGCATCCACCGTACTCGGCGCGTAGGTGTGTTTCTCCACGTCCGACGCTTGCGGCATCGGCTCGCTCGAGTACCTGCTCGACCGCCGCCTCGACTTCGGCCAACGCCTCCTCGTGCGTATGTTCGATGGCCACCGATGTCGAGAAGACCGGCTTCCGAGAGTTTGCTTTCAAACAGTTCGATGGGATCGGCTTCATTGTGGACGCGCTGCGCGCCGCTGGAGGACGAATGGCCGTACAGACGCGACACCTTCGCTTCGATCATGTAAGGCCGGCGTTCGCGGCGGCAATAATCCATGCCGCGGCGGACGGCGTGCCAGCTGGCGATGACATCGTTGCCATCGACGACTTCGCCGCGAATGCCGAACGCTTTGCCGCGATCGATGACGTGCTTCTCGCCGTGCTGGCCGCACGCCGGCGTCGAGATGCCCCAACCGTTGTTGGTGACGATTATCAGCACCGGCAACTCGTTGCCGGGCCGGCTGCTCCATACCAGACACGAAGCGAAATCGCCCTCGGCGGTGCCGGCTTCGCCGCCGGTGACGATGGTGATGCCGTCGCCGCCGTGCCGCTTCTGCACCAGCGCCGTGCCCGGCGCCATGACGTACTGCACTTCGATCACCGACGTGACCGGCAGGACGTTCCAATCGCGGTGGGCGAAGTGGCCGACGAAATTGCGGCCCATCGAGTGCGTGTCGGTGGCGGTCATGGCCATTTGCCGGATGCAGTCGATCGACGGCATGCCCATAGCAATGAGAGTGGGACTATTGCGATAGTGGAGATGGAGATAATCGAAAGCGGGTCCGCGGCCTTTTTTGATTTGCAGTCCCAAGCAGACGTTGAACGCTTCCTCGCCCGGCCCGCCGATCCAGAAATAGCCCTGTCCCGATTTGCTCATTTTTATCATCCGCTCTTCCATGGCTCGACTGCGAACCATGAGGCGGTGGATTTGCAAGCAACGCTCAGCGGGCAACGCTTCGCGCCCGCTGACAACATCAGGAACGAGCAGGGCCACCCCCTCACCCCGGAAGGAATTTTGTTGATTCAGCATCCCACGTTTCCCCCTCGGAGGATGGTTGCGCTTCTGGGCTACGTAGCCCCCAGCTTGCCGGGGCTATATCTCTATTTTACGCGCCTCCGACCGCACGGGGGTAGACCCTAAGTTGTATATCACTCCTCCCCCTTATCGACCCTAGCGGATGGAAACGATTCCTCTTTTTGCTGAAGTTGTCCTTCGGAGGGGTGTGGGTACGCACTCCCACCCTTCTCCGTTCTCCCAGACGGCCAAAATTATCCCATTGGATATGCGGCATACCTTCCCCGGCAGCTAACGCAGCCGGTTCGCCGGGTCTGGCGAACCGGCTGCGTTAGCTGCTGGGTAGTGCATACCGCGCTCCCCTTCGGGTCGCGGCTAAACAAATGGATTACCGCAAGCGCTCTCAGTTGATGGCGGGCGGACCTGCCGACAGGTCTTCACCGGGCAGGCGCTCCCATTGACGGCGGATTTGATGCAATCCGTAAGCGCACAACTCGAACTCTTCGCTCAGCCGGCGCAGCACGGGCGCCTCTTCCTCGTAGGGCGGCTCCTCGAACGTGCTGGCGATGTAGTACGAACGCTTGCCCTGCGAACAGTAATCGATGAAGTGATCTTTCGACAAAATGCTGCGGAGACGGTTGAGCGCCTCCGGATAAACGCCGGTCCAGAACAGCGTGAAATCGCCGATGTGGCGATAGATTTCCCGGCGCGTGCGGCCTTGCGGCGGCATCGACTCGGCCTCGATCATCATCTCGGCGACTTCCTCCAGTCGCTTGCCTTGCGCGTTGGACAGCCGATAGACGGCATCCAAGTGAATGAAACGCGCCAGCAACTCGGAAAGATAATCGGTGAGACGGGGATCGGCGACGCCGAGCGTGTTGATGAAGGTCTGTTCGGTGAGACCGGCGAACATCCGCCGCAGCGGATGGTCGCGTTTGGGGGACCACATGATCGCACCTCTTCATCTCTGTTCCGCGAACCTCGCCGTCCTTGGCGAGACCTCATCTGTTATTGTAAGCATTGCAATCGTGGAGTCAAACCCAATGCGGAAACGCGCACGGCCGGCGTCAGTCAGCTGATAGACCCTTGCTGGTCCCAACGCGCCAGCAAGGGTCCACCAGCCGGCTGACGCCGGCCGTTCACCCTTTGTTAGTGCCTCTCACGGAGCGTTGGGCGACACGGGGGCAGACTTCGATAACTGGATGTCGTGAGTCTGGTTGCCCGGCGTCACGGTATATTTCAAACCGGAAGTAGCGGGATCCGCATACTTGGACGGTAGGTCCACCCAGCGGCCTTTCAGAGCTTTTCTTTTCTCATCGTCCGAGACGAAGCCCTCCGCAGTCGGATGCATCCTCCCCTTTGGCGGCCCTTTTCCCGGCTGGATCGGCGCCAACATACGGTTATTCACGCCGATTTGCACCTCGCCAATGGGAGCTTTGATCTGGTATTGGCCATCTTCTCCAATATCTCCTCTGGCGGCGAGCGCGCCATTGACAGCGACGAACGACACCTGACCTCCCGGCAAAGGCTTGCCGTCAAAAAACACTTTGCCCGAAACCTCGGCTTCACCCACCGTGTAGGGACTTTTTTTACAGCCCAACGCCAAGGTCAGAACCGCAAACGACAAACCACCGAAAGCCAGCCGGAAGAACAACCGTTGGCCTTCCCGCTGGAAAGATTCCGTGGACATACGAGACAGCATAAGGATAAATACCTTTCTGGAGCGGCTTAGGACGAGCGGACAAATCAGAGCCGCGACCGTAAGGGAGCGGTGCCGACAACCGCTCCCTTACGGTCGCGGCTCTGACCGTAACCTTCTGTTTTACCAATCCGAACCGAGCGGTATCCCATCCTGAGGATTGCAAGCGTTCATCCAAGTGACGCCGCTGATGCCCTGCGCCAAGAAACGGACGCTGCCATCTCCTAGGTCCACATTCGTCCCGCCGGTGTGCGGCGACGCCGCTCGGCACTGGCACACGCTGAATTGTCCTCCCCAACTATCATTGAGGAAGGTTGAGTTGCAATAGGTGATCGTCGGCGTCACCAGAGGGACATAAGCCTGGCCATAAAAGCCGATGTCGCAATTCCCCCCCGTTGCGATGGGCCCCTCGAAGACGTTAACATCTTCCCACCAATAATTCGGCTGGGCGTTTCCGGGATTGGTGTAGTTGAGATTTCCCGCCGAATAGCCGTCGGCGAAGAAGATGGTGTTCACCGTACCGTCCGTGATGCTGGCAGGGTACATGGAATAACCGTTCCAGGTGTACTTGAAGACCATGCCATTGACGACGTAGCTGCCTATCGACCCCCAAGGGCTTGAATTATAGGTTGGATCGGAAGGGCATTGGTAGGTTTTCACGGGGTACTGGATGCGACCGCCTGGCCATTGCGTACCCATCGGCCCGTAGGCACCTGTACTCGTGTTCAGACCCATGTTCCACAGATTTTGCTGTTCGACGAAGGGCAACATGTAGAACAACTCGCTGGCCGACGAGGGGTTGGTTGTCTGGGGATAGGCGCCATCCGCTGGGGGTATCTTGCCCTGGTAGGTGTCGGCGATGTTCTGGACCGCAATACTCAGTTGCTTGAGGTTGTTGCCGCACTGAGTGCGATTGGCGGCCTCCCTCACTTTCTGCACGGCCGGCAAGAGCAGGCCGATCAGGATGGCAATGATGGCGATCACCACCAGCAACTCAATCAGCGTGAAACCACGCCAGGACCGCCAGACACGAGAAAATGGCATGATTGTGCCTCCATAAAGGACCAAGAAACGGTACAATAAAGGATCGCCCCCGCCGCTTGAGTGGGGGGATAACAGACTCCGGTGACCTGTTGCCGAAAAAAATCCGAGAGCGATTGATCGGGTTTGCGAGCCACGACCATTAGCAATTTTCACTCTACTTCCGCGGACTAGACTGTCAAGAGTGAAAGGGCAAAGTCGTGAATTTTCTCTGTTGAAAGATAATGGGGCGGCGACGAATTGGGCCATTCGATTTGCCAAGCGGGCAATCGGCTCTTCGTGTCGGCCAGCCCGGAGTACAACCGCCGGGATAAACAACGGCCGGCGGCGGAAAAGGGGTTGTGATCGAGAGGCAGGGCCGACCAGCCCGCCGCGCCCGCAACGGATGCCCTTGCGGGCGCGGCAGGCTGGCTAATCCGCATTTCCGCTCACGGAACACCGGGCGACGAAGGAGGAGTCTTCGATAACTGAATGTCGTAAGTCTGGCTCCCCGGCTTCACGGTATATTTCAAGCCGGAAGTGGCGGGATCTAAGTACCCGGTCGGTATGTTCACATAGCGGCCTTTCAGGGGCGGTTTGCCTTCGTCCTTGACGAAACCCTCCTTCGTCCCATGCATCATCCCCTTGGGGGGTTTCCCCTTCTTGAGAGACGGCGGCATCAACAAGCTGTTATTGACGCCGATTCTCACTTCGCCAATGGGAGCTTTGATTTCATAATGGCCGTCTTCGCCAATGTCTCCCCGAGCGGCCAGCGCCCCATTGACGGCAACGAACGACACTTGGCCTCCCGGCACAGGCTTGCCGTCCAAAAGCACTTGGCCCGAAACATCGGCGTAGCCCACCGAGTACGGACTTTTGTTACAGCCTAACGCCACGGTTAGAACCGCCAAGGACAAACCACCGAAAGCCAGGCGGAAGAACGGTTTCTCACTTTCCCCTAGGAAAGATCCCACGGAGATACGAGAACGCATAAGGATGAATCTCCTTCTGGAGCCAATCAAATCCCTTCAGAGCCACGACCGTAAGGGAGCGGTAGAGAAGACCGCTCCCTAACGGTCGCGGCTCTGCCTGGGTATAGCGATCTTAGGGGGCACCCAAGAATTAGATCCTCGTGTAGCCGCGCCGCGGAGCGCGGGGACCAACGCGCTCCGCGGCGCGGCGCGACTACACGAAGCTATGTTGGACAAGCCCTTACGCTCTGCCCTGAGCGCGGCCGTTTTCTTTACCAATCCGAACCGAGCGGTATCCCATCCTGAGGATTACAAGCGTTCATCCAAGTGACGCCGCTGACGCCCTGCGCCAAGAAACGGACGCTGCCATCTCCCAGGCCAACATTCGTCCCGCCGGTGTGCGGCGACGCCGCTCGGCACTGGCAGATGCTGAATTGCCCTCCCCAACTATCATTGAGGAAGGTGGAGTTGCAATAGGTGATCGTCGGCGTCACCAGAGGGACATAGGCCTGGCCATAAAAGCCGAGGTAGCAGTTCCCCCCCACATTAGGAGGAGCCTCGAAGATGTTAACATCGTTCCAGAAATAATTCGGTTGCTCGACACTGGGATTGGTGTACGCGAGGCCTCCCGACGAATAGCCGTCGGCGAAGAAGATGGTGTTCACCAGACCGTCCGTGACGAAGGCGGGGAACATGTTATAGCCATCCCAGGTGGGCTTGAAGACCATCCCATTGCAGACGTAGCTCCCTTCGGACGCCCAGGGTTGGGAACTCAGGGTTGGATCGGCAGGACATTGGTAGGTTTTAACCACCCCCTGTATGCGACCGCTTGGCCATGGAGGGTTACCCTGTGGAGTGAAGCCGGCTCCATTGGGAAGGGCGCTGAGGTTATACAGGTTTTGCTGTTCGACAAAGGGCAACATGTAGAACAGCTCGCTGCCATTCGAGTTTTCGTAGGAATAGGGATAGCCGCCGCTTGAGGGCGGCATCTTGCCCTGGTAGGTATCGCAGATGTTCTGGATGGCGAGACTCATCTGATGGAGGTTGTTTTGGCACTGCGCACGGGCGGCGGCACTCCGCACTTTCTGCACGGCCGGCAACAGCAGGCCGATCAGGATGGCAATGATGGCGATCACCACCAGCAGTTCGATCAGCGTGAAACCACGCCAACACCGCCAGACACGAGAAAATGGCATGATTCTGCTCCCTAAAGAAAGACAGAGATGGAACGCGCCCTCGCTCCTTACGCGGAGAATCAGCGCGTTCCGATAACCTTCTCAAAGAAAACAGTTCAGCGAGCAATGGATTGGGTTTGCGAGCCAATCGTCAATTTTTAGTTTACCCAGGCGGACAGCGTTAGTAATGGCTAAAATGAGAAAACCGTGAATTTCCGATGATCGAAAGTTAACGAGGAGGCGAGGAATTGTCTTGGCGAATTGGGCAATTCGATTTGCCAATCGGGCAATCGGTTCTTTGGGCCGACCGCCGGGATAAACCCGGCGGGACGCCTTGAGCGGCGGCTCAGCTTGAGCGAGGGATTCAGCGGCCCGCGGCGAAAATGCTGCGTCCGCCATCGACCGGCAGGTTGACGCCGGTGATGAAATCGTTGTCGATCAGCGCCAGCACGGCGCGGGCGATGTTGTCGGCGGAGCCTTCGCGCTGAACGAGTGTGGACTCGATGGCTTCGCGTCGTTCTTGTTCCGGCATATCGGGCGGAAACAGAACCGGCCCCGGTTCGATGCAGTTGACGCGCACGCCCGGATGGCGCGTGCCCAGTTCCACGGCCAGGCAGCGCGTTAAGGTGGACAGAGCGCCTTTGGAGGCGAAATAAGCGGCGTGATGGAGATAAGGACGGACCACGGCCCAATCGCCGAGCGTGACGATGCAGCCGCCCTCCGCTTGACGCGCCATCGCCAAGCCAGCCTCACGGGCGCAGAGAAAGGTACTCAGCACGTTCACCTCGAAGTTGCGGCGCACCTCGTCGGCGCGCACATCTTCCAAGCGCCCCTTGCCCCACAGACCCGCGCAATGAACGAAGACATCGAGCCGGCCGAAATGATCCAGCGTTTGTTGAAAAAGATGGCGGACGGCGGCTTCGTCGGTGAGGTCAGCTTGCAGGGCCAACACTTCGACGCCGTGACGGCGAAAGGTCGTCGCCGCTTCGCCGGCCTCTGCCGCGGAAGTGCGATAGTGAACGACGAGATGGTAGCCGCGCTCGGCTAGGGCCGCCGCGACGTGCCAGCCGATGCGCTTCTTACCGCTGCCTGTTACCAGAGCGACGGGAGTTGGTGTCATGAGCGGATTTTCTCTTGTGTGTTCGTGAGTAGGTTTTTTCGTTAAGATATTGAATTATAATGAGGCTGGAATTTTTCACTCCCTAGCCCGGAGCGCCGCGACGGGTTTGTGCAACCCGTCGCGGGCGCTCCGGGCTAGGGAGGCACTCGCACGAGAGACAACGATGCGTTGGTTGCGCGCGATCATCGTGTGTCTGCTTGCATCGCTGGCCATTCTGGGCTGTCACCGTGCCATTCCAGAGGGGAGCGATACGCCTGCCGTCATCGATGATCCCATTTGGTTCCGCGACGACACCGCTCAGGTCGGTCTGCATTTCCGCCACGAAGCGGGACCGATCGGCCGCTACTTCATGCCGCAGATCATGGGCTCGGGTGCCGCTCTGCTCGACTTCGATAACGATGACCGCTTCGATCTCTATTTCGTCCACAACGGTGGACCGGATTCCGGCGCCCGCAATCGTCTGTTCCATCAGACCAAGGACGGTCGTTTCGAGGATGTCAGCGTCGGCAGCGGGCTGGACATCGCCGGCTATGGCATGGGCGTGGCCGTCGGCGACATGGACAACGATGGCTGGGTGGACGTGTACGTATCGCAGTACGGCGGCGGTCGGTTGTTCCGCAATCTCGGCAAGGGTCGATTCGAGGAGGTGACGCGCATGGCCGGCGTGGAGCAGCCGTGTTGGGGTGCGTCCTGCGCCTTCGTCGATTACGACCGCGACGGCTGGCTCGATCTGATCGTCGTCAACTACGTCGATTATGAAGCATCGCGGCGGTGCGGCACGACCAATGGCAAAGCCGATTACTGCTTTCCGCGCACATTCCCCGGCAGCGACGCCCGCTTGTTCCACAATCTCGGCCGCGACGGCAAGGGATGCTGGCGTGGTTTCCAGGACGCGACACTTTCGGCGGGATTGGCGCGCCGCGCACCGGGGCTGGGCGTGGTCTGCGCCGACTTCAACGGCGACGGTTGGCCGGACATCCTCGCCGCCAACGACGCGGCGGCCAATCATCTGTGGATCAATCGACGCAACGGAACCTTCCTCGACGAAGCGATCCGCCGCGGCGTGGCTTTCAATGGATCAGGCAACGAGCAATCGAACATGGGCGCGACGGTGGGCGACGTGGACGGCGATGAGCGGCTCGATCTGTTCATCACACATTTGACCTCCGAGACGCATACGCTGTGGCGGCAGACGGCGACGGGATTGTTTCAGGATGCAACCAGCGCGGCGGGATTGGCGGCGCCGCACTGGCACGGCACCGGCTTCGGCACCATCTTGGCCGACTTCGATCTCGACGGCGCCTTGGACATCGCCGTCGTCAATGGCCGCGTGTCGCGCGGACCTCCTCTCGATCCGAAGAAATTGTCAGCAACCGTTTCCGACGCTGTTTTCTGGAGCCGCTATGTCGAACGCAATCAATTGTTTCACAACGATGGCCACGGCGTCTTCCGCGACATCTCACGCGGCAACGAGGCGTTGTGCGGAATCTTCGCCGTCAGCCGCGGCTTGGTCTGGGGCGATTTCGACGACGATGGCCGTATCGATCTGGTGACGACGGCGGTTGCGGGACCAGCGCGGTTTTATCGCAACGTGGCGCCGCGTCGCGGACATTGGCTGATCGTCCGCGCCCGCGATCCAGCCCTCAAGCGCGATGCCTATGGAGCCGTCGTCCGCTTCAAGGCCGGTGATCGGCAGCGAATTGGCGTCATCAATCCGGGACAGAGTTACCTGTGCAGCGGCGATCCGCGTGCGCACTTTGGCTTGGGTGCGCTTGAGCGCATTGAGGAGATCCGCATCGATTGGCCGGATGGTTCGGCGGAGATTTTTCCGTGCGGCCCAGTGGACCGCATTTTGGTGGTGGAGCGCGGCAAAGGGCGGAAGCCATGAGTAACGAATCGACCCACCCGGCAGCGGACGCTGCCGGTTCGCCTGCACGTCGTCGGCGGTTGGCGTTGGCGGCGATCGTGGTGGGTTTGTCGGTGGGATTGGCGGTTTGGTTGTGGCCGCGCACGCAGTTGCCTCCGCCGCCGCAGCCGGATCTGGCCGAAGTCGATCCGGAAGTGGCCGAGGCGATTGCGGCGACGCGCGACAAAGTGCGACAACGGCCAAGTGACGGCGACAGATGGGGTCTGCTGGGGATGGTGTTTCTCGTCCACGATTTTTTCGACGAAGCCAATCGCTGTTTCGTCCAGGCGGAGCGCCTTGATCCCCGCGAGGCGCGTTGGCCTTACTTGCATGGCGTGGGACTGCTCATGCACAAAATTGATTCCGATGCCGCCATTCCTTGTTTGCAGCGCACCGTCGAAGTTAGTAGCGATGATCCGCTCACGCCTCGGCTTCGGCTGGCGCGAACGCTGATCGCCCGCGGCCGACTCGACGAGGCGGCGTTTTATCTCGAACAGGCGCGGAAGGTTCGACCGCGCGATCCGCACGTCCAACTCGACCTCGGTCGGCTGGCCATATTGCGCGGCCAATGGAGGCGTGCCCTGGAACATCTCGATTCCTGCGTCAACGATGTCCACATGCGCCGGGTGACACACACGCTGCGGGCCGAGGCATGGACGCACTTGAATGAGCCGGACAAAGCCCGCGCGGAACAACGGCAAGCGGAGCAGGCGCCTGAGGACCAAGCGTGGAGTGATCCCTTCGTGGAGGACGTATTGCGTTTGCAGCGCGGCATGCCGGCGCGCTTGAAACGAGCCAGCGATCTGTTCGCGCACGGCAATATCCGCAGGCGGTGCAGCTCCTCGAAGAGACGGCGCGGCGCTATCCGCAATCTCCGGAGCCTTGGCTGCTGTTAGGCGATATGTGGCGGCAGCGGGGCGCCCACGAACGGGCAGAGCAAGCGTTCGCGGAAGCGGTGCGCCTTGATGTGGAATCAGCCAACGCTTGGTTTCTCTTGGGTTGCAGCCAAGCGGCGCAGCATCGGACGCGCGAAGCGGCCGACAGTTTTCGGCGGACGATCCGTCTCAAACCCGATCATACGGACGCCCACTTCAAACTAGGGCAGCGCCTTACGGAACTGGGCGATGCCGCCGCCGCCGCCGATGCGTTTCGCGCGGCACTGCGCTGTCGGCCCGATTATGAACCCGCGCGAAAAGCACTGAGTGAGATGGAGAAGAAGAAATAAACCGACCGGCTGATGCCAGCCGTTCGCCATTAGAGGCTCAAAGAGACAACAATGCGTTGGTTGCGCGCGATCGTCGTGTGTCTGCTTGCATCGCTGGCCCTTCTGGGCTGCCACCGTGCCATTCCAGAGGGGAGCGATACGCCTGCCGTCATCGATGATCCCATTTGGTTCCGCGACGACACCGCTCAGGTCGGTCTGCATTTCCGCCACGAAGCAGGGCCGATCGGCCGCTACTTCATGCCGCAGATCATGGGCTCGGGTGCCGCTCTGCTCGACTTCGATAACGACGACCGCTTCGATCTCTATTTCGTCCACAACGGTGGGCCGGATTCGAGCATCGCAATCGTCTGTTCCATCAGACCAAGGACGGTCGTTTCGAGGATGTCAGCGTCGGCAGCGGGCTGGACATCGCCGGCTATGGCATGGGCGTGGCTGTCGGCGACATGGACAACGATGGCTGGGTGGATGTGTACGTATCGCAGTACGGCGGCGGTCGGCTGTTCCGCAATCTCGGCAAGGGTCGATTCGAGGAGGTGACGCGCATGGCCGGCGTGGAGCAGCCGTGTTGGGGTGCGTCCTGCGCCTTCGTCGATTACGACCGCGATGGTTGGCTCGATCTGATTGTCGTCAACTACGTCGATTATGAGGCGTCGCGGCAGTGCGGCCTGGCCAGCGGCAAAGCCGATTACTGTCCGCCGCAAGCCTTTCCCGGCAGCGATCCGCGCCTGTTCCACAACCTCGGCCGCGATGAAAAAGGGAGCTGGCGTGGTTTCCAGGACGCGACACTTTCGGCGGGATTGGCACGGCGTGCGCCGGGGCTGGGCGTGGTCTGCGCCGACTTCAATGGCGATGGTTGGCCGGACATCCTCGCCGCCAACGACGCGGCGGCCAATCATCTGTGGATCAATCGACACAATGGAACTTTCGCCGACGAGGCGATCCGCCGCGGCGTGGCCTTCAACGGACTGGGCAATGAGCAATCGAACATGGGCGCGACGGTGGGCGACGTGGACGGCGATGAGCGGCTCGATCTGTTCATCACGCACCTGACCGCCGACACGCATACGCTGTGGCGGCAGACGGCGACGGGATTGTTTCAGGATGCAACCAGTGCGGCGGGATTGGCGTCGCCGCACTGGCACGGCACCGGCTTCGGCACCATTCTGGCCGACTTCGATCTCGACGGCGCCTTGGACATCGCCGTCGTCAACGGCCGCGTGTTGCGCGGACCTCCTCTCGATCCGAAAAAAGTGTCGGGAATCGTTTCCGACGCCGTTTTCTGGAGTCGCTATGTCGAACGCAATCAATTGTTTCACAACGATGGCCACGGCGTCTTCCGCGACATCTCACGCGGCAACGAGGCGTTGTGCGGAATCTTCGCCGTCAGCCGCGGCTTGGTCTGGGGCGACTTCGACGACGATGGCCGTATCGATCTGGTGACGACGGCGGTTGCGGGACCAGCGCGGTTTTATCGCAACGTGGCGCCGCGTCGTGGACATTGGCTGATCGTCCGCGCCCGCGATCCAGCCCTCAAGCGCGATGCCTATGGAGCCGTCGTCCGCTTCAAGGCCGGCGAGCGGCAGCGGATTGGCGTCATCAATCCGGGACAGAGTTATCTGTGCAGCGGCGATCCGCGTGCGCACTTTGGCTTGGGTGCGCTTGAGCGCATTGAGGAGATCCGCATCGATTGGCCGGATGGTTCGGCGGAGATTTTTCCGTGCGGCCAAGTGGATCGCATCGTAGTGGTTGAGCGCGGCAAGGGGCGTAGAGCTAACCACAGAGTCACGGAGAACACAGAGAAAACACAAAGGAAGACAAAATGAGCAGGAAAAAGAATCGCCGCTATCTTGTACTCCTTTCTGCCAGTACTCTTCTTTTCTTCTCTGTGCTCTCTGTGACTCTGTGGTTAGCTCTTCGTGCCCCGCCGCCGGAGCCGCCGCAGCCGGATTTGGCCGAAGTCGATCCGGAAGTGGCCGAGGCGATCGCGGCGGCGTGCAACAAGGTACGGCAACGACCGCGCGACGGCGACAAATGGGGCCGGCTGGGGATGGTGTTTCTCGCCCATGACTTTTTCGACGAAGCCAATCGCTGTTTCGTCCAGGCTGAGCGCCTCGATCCCCGCGAGGCACGATGGCCTTACTTGCATGGCGTGGGACTGCTCCTGCACGAATCCGAGGCCGGCATCTCTTATTTGCAGCGCGCCGTCGAACTGTGCGGCGACGATCCGCTCGCGCCTCGGCTTCGGCTGGCGCGAACCTTGCTCCATCGCGGCCGGCTCGACGAGGCGGCGCTTCATCTCGAACAGGCGCGGAAGGTTCGACCGCGCGATCCGCGCGTCCAACTCGACCTCGGCCGGCTGGCCATATTGCGCGGCCAGTGGCGGCAGGCGCTGCAACATCTCGATGCCTGCGTCAACGATGTCCATATGCGTCGGCTGGCGCACACGCTGCGGGCCGAGGCGTGGACGCACTTGAATGAGCCGGACAAAGCCCGCGCGGAACAGCGGCAAGCGGAGCAGGTGCCCGAGGACCAAGCAGGCAGCGATCCCTTCATGGAGGATGTGCTGCGCTTGCAGCGCGGCATGCCGGCGCGCTTGCAACGCGCCAGCGATCTGTTCGCGCGCCGGCAATATCCGCAGGCGGTGCAGCTCCTCGAAGAGACGGCACAACGCTATCCGCAGTCCCCGTCGGTGTGGCTGCTGCTGGGCGACATCTGGCGACAGCTGGAACGCCCGGAGCGGGCGGAGGAAGCGTTCGCGGAGGCGGTGCGCCTCGATCCGCAATCGGCCAACGCCTGGTTTCACTTGGGTTGCAGCCAAACGGCCCGTCGGCGGACGCGCCAGGCGGCCGACAGTTTCCGGCGGACGATCCGTCTCAAACCCGATCACGCCGACGCTCACTTCAATTTGGGAAATCGCCTCAAGGAACTGGGCGATGCCGCCGCCGCCGATGAGTTTCGCGCGGCGCTGCGCTGCCGCCCCGATTACGAACCGGCGCGAAAAGCACTGAGCGAGATGAACACGAAAAAGTGAAGTTCGCTATGGCACGGCAGATGACTTCCACGGAGAAACAACGGTTTCGCAGATACTTCCCGAACCTCGATGTGAATCGCGCCGTGGTGACAGGTGAAGTGTCCCCTGTGTACAATTGCATTTCCTGGACTATCGGTATCACGAATCGCTGGCTCTGGCCTGGGAATGCCCTGGCGAATTTCGATACGTTCTATCATGGCTTCGGTTTCGTCCGAGCCGGCAACGGAACCATCGCAGCGTGGGGACTCTCTCCTTCCAACATGACACATGGCTCCGTCACGGGCACGGGCCACGGTCCCCGTTGGGAATCGAAGTGCGGCAATGATCTCCGGATTCAACATGGTCTTAGCGAACTGGCCAGCAGTAGTTACGGCCATGTTGTGGCGTTTTATCGGCGGAGTCGTGTTCTGTTGGCCAACTACGAGGAGGCCCGCGAGGAAGTCATGAACGAAAAAACGGCGAAGTCCTACATGTCCCCATCTCAGCGACGCGCGCTCCATACGGAGCGCGAAAAAGTACCGGAGAATCTCCGGACGGCGTTTGAGAATGCTTTCTTCGCCTGGAAGAATACCTGGTTCAGCGGCGGGTTGGCGATCAGTTCCAATCCGCACACGTGCGCCATCGGCAAGGAGTACGACGCTCTCATCGCTCTGGGACCGGCTATTCTGCCTCTCGTCATCGAGAAACTGTCCGACCCCGAAAACTTCCTGGCACTCCAACTGTACGACGCTATCCAGCCCAATGAAAAACTGCTCGTACACTACGAGCCGGATGACGAACGGATTCTCGAAGGAGAGCAAGGTCGGGCGCAACGAGTCGTACAGACGTGGTTTGCCAATCAGTAACGCGGCGCACCGAATAACACTGCCAGCGCTATCGCCGCCGTTTCCACGCGCAGAATGCGCGGTCCCAGATCCAGCACGCGCCAACCCGCTCCGCGCGCCATCGCAACCTCCTCTTCCGTGAATCCCCCTTCGGGACCGACCGCCATCACCGTATCGCTTCCCGGCACACTCTCCATCTCACTGCGCTTGCCGTCGCCGTCGGGATGACCGAGAACACGGCGGGGCGGCAACTCCACGTCACTGCAAAAGATCGACCATTCGATCATTGGTCGCACTTCCAGGAGGACATTACGGCCGCACTGCTTGCTCGCTTCGATGACGTGCCGCTGCAATTTGTCTAACTTCGTCTCGCGCGGATGGACCACACTTCGCACCGTCCGCAACGACGTAAAGGAGGCGACGCCGAGTTCCGTCAGCTTTTCCAGGAGGAACTGCGCGCGGTCGCCGCGCGGCAGCGGCGCGGCGACGTGCAGACGAAACGGCAGTTCGCGGATCGGACTTTCCACGGCGAACACTTGCAGCGACACTTCGCGGCGGTTGACTTCCTCAATGCGCGCGAGGTACTGATGGCCGTCGCCATTGAACAGGCAAACGGCGTCGCCGGCGCGGAGACGGCAAACCACGGCGAGATGATGCGCCTCGGCGCCTTGGACAAGCACCGGACCCGGCTGCAACGCACAATTGACGTAGAATCGCTCGGCCATTCTATGTTATGTCCCACCCACTTCGCGGGAAATCCAACATCCGAAATCCCAAGGGCGGCTCTGTGGCCACGGATGGACAGAGGTGCGCCCAATGCAGGTGATTGTATTTCGGATTTCGCCATTCGTGCGTGGGTTTTCTCGCCAAGTCTCTAGGGGGAAAGGGACGTGCCATGACGACTTCCGTCTCGACTCGCTCGCCGGGAACGCTCAATCCGACTCGGCAGCAACTCGATGAACTCGACGCTCTGCTCCAGCGCATGTTGGAGTTGCCGGTCAATAAGATCGAGAACACGCAGCAAAGCGAGGAGGAAGAAGCGGCCGACGAGCCGCCTCCGCCCGCTCTGCCGACACCGTCGCTTCCGCGTGTCAAAGAGACGCGACCGGCTACGCCGCCGGTTTCGTACATGGTTGTGGAGACGGCCACTCCACGGCCGCTGCCTCCCGCGTCGGGCTTCGAGCCGCGGCCGTCGGTCCTGACTCCGCGCCTGATGCCGGTGACGCCGACACCTCCCGCCGTCGAGGAAGAACCGAAAGCCAGCGCTCCGGTTGCTCCTTCGACGCCCCTAGCGGCCGTTGAGACGCCGATCCCAGCGGAGACGGCACCGCAGGGCGAAGAAGAGTTATGGGTGCCCCTGCGTTCCACTTGGCAACCTTCGCCGCAGACTTGGCCGCCGCTCGCCGATAGCTGGCATCAGGCCAACGGCGCGGCGCCGCCCCTTACCCTACCCAGTCCGCGCCTCGATCTCGCGCCGCCGCGCGAAATCAAGAACTCGACGCCGGTATCCGGGGCATCGGCCTTCCCGTCGTCAATCCCTATCCCCAGTGACGACAGAGTAGAAAGAGATACGCCGCCGACAGTCGAGCCGCGGCTGAGCTTATCGGTCGAAGATGCTCCCGTCGCTGTACCATTCCCGCTTTTGCCGCTGTTGTGGTTCAATCAAGGCTTCGATGCCTGCTTGGCTCCGTTAGGTGTCGTGGGCCGCTGTCTGTGCGGACGGCGCGGACGTCAAGCGCTCGGCCTCATCGGCCTGGCGTGCTTGGCCGGCGCCGTCGCCATCGCCGTCAGCGCCGGGATGGGTTGGACGTGGTGAACGACTCTGGTAGAATGGAATCGGTGAACGGCTCCTCGGTTCGCCGCGACCCGAAGGGGAGCGCATCTGCGCTCCCCTTCGGGTCGCGGCGAAACGGAAGTTATTTCTTCAGCCCGGAGAACGCATGTCGAGCGCCGCGTCGTCCCCGAATGTTTCGTCGCTGCTGGATCGGCCCACCGATCCGATCGCGGCCGTGCTGAGCTATCTCATCCCCGGTCTGGGCCAAATTTATCAGGGTCGTCTCGGCAAGGGCGTCCTGTTTTTCGTCTGCGTCTACACCTTGTTTTTTATCGGCGTCTATCTCGGCAGCGGCAGCGTCCAACTCAAGGGCGAAACCTACACCGTGGCGAGCAACGTCTATCTGCCGGACACCGCCGATCTGAACAATCCGTTCAATCTGCCGCGTTTGGCGGCCAACTTGTACAATCGACCGCAGTTCGCCGGTCAATTCTGGGTGGGAGTCGCGGCTTGGCCGGCCGTTTGGCAATACCTCAACTACGACCGCCGGCAAGAACAGGGCGATCCACTGCTGGGCCAGTTCGAGCGCACACCCAGCGAAGCCGCCCTCAATGCGGTGCATACCAGCGGCGACAAACTCCTGGAGTTGGCTTGGGTGTTCACGGTCATCGCCGGCGTACTCAACGTCATGGTAATCTACGACGCACTGGCCGGTCCGGCCTTCCCGTCCGCCGACGAAGAGGACGCGCTGGCGGCGTGACAAAGTAATAAGGTGGCCTGACATGCACACACTGCTCCCGGCGCACAACATTTATTTGGTCGATCTGCCTCTGCTGATCGTCCTTATCAGTCTGGTCTACAGCGCCACGCGCTTCGATGAGTGGCGGCCGATTCTGTATGAAGCGCTGCGCTGGGGTCTGCGCTTGGCCCTCTTCCTCGTCGCCATCGGCTTCGCTCTCTACCTCCTCGACCGCATCACTTGATTTCACGGCAGACATGAGCGCGGAACAGCCCAGCGATGCGTCGGCGAAGCGCGAAAGGCGGCTGGCGAAGCACTTTCGCTGGCAAGCATTTTTCCAGCGCTGCGCCGAACCACTGTTCGTGCTGGATCGCCGTCGCCGGTTGCTGTTCGTCAACCGCGCCTGGGAGACGCTGACCGGCATGACGGCGGAGCAGGCGCACGTCCTCGTCTGCCGCCGATCTCGGCCGGTTTCCGCGGACGATGCCCCGGAGGAAATCCTGGCTCACGGTCTGACGCCGCCGCCGGAAGTGCTGCGCGGCGTCAGCGGCCGCGTTCGTCGCTTGCTGCCCGGACGCGGAACGCCGCCGCAGTGGTGGGAGGTCGAGTTTCTACCACTGTTACAGGAAGGCGAACAGGGCGGCTATCTCCTCGTGGGCGCATCCGGCCCCTCCCCCCTCTTGAACGAGTCCGCGAACATCCCCTCTCCGAGAAGCTGGTCAATCTTCGGCAGCGCCGCCTTGAGCGTTTCGGACTCGATGCCTGGACCAGTTCGCTACCGGCCATGCGCCGGCTTGTGACGCAAGTGCGTCTGGCCAGCCAGGTGGCAACGCCGGTGCTTCTCATCGGCGAAGCGGGCACCGGCAAGCAGACGTTGGCGCGGACCATCCACTATCTGAGTTCCCGACGCGAGGGAGCGTGCGCCGTACTCGATTGCCAACATCTGCCGTCCGCCGCCGTCGCGGCTCTGCTGTTCGGCCAGGATCGGCGGGACGCCGGTCCCAGCGGACGCGAGGGCATCGCCGCCATTTATCTGCGAGAGCCGGCTTATCTGCCGCGCGACCTGCAACTGCTGCTGTGCGAGCGGATCGCCCAAAGCGGTAGTGGCTCAGAGGGCGCAATGGGTCCGCGCATCCTCGCCGGCTGCACGACGCCTCCCATCCAGGAAGTGCGCTCCGGTCGGCTTCTGGAGGAGTTGGCCTGCGCCTTGAGTACGCTGGTTGTGGAAGTGCCGCCTTTGCGCGAACGCCGCGCCGACCTGCCGAGCCTGATTGAGCGCTTGCTGGAGCGCGTTGGCACAGGCCGAGAAGGGCGCGTCACGCGCTTGAACGCCGACGCTTGGGCCGTGGTGCGTGCCTACTCCTGGCCGGGCAATTTGCGCGAACTGCACGTGGTTCTCCGTGCTGCCTGTGCGCGAGCCGGCGGCGAACAGCTTCGCGCCGCCGACCTCCCCGCCGAACTGCGCCGCGCCGTCCAGCGCGAGCAGACGCCGCCGCGCCCCGCCGAGACGGCGCTGCCGCTGGAGCAACTTCTCGAAGAAGCGGAGCGGCGATTGATTCAACTGGCCTTGCAGCGCGCGCGCGGACAGAAGGCGCGGGCCGCGCGCCTGCTGGGAATCCCTCGACCGCGCTTGTGGCGACGTATGCTCAAGCTCGGTATCGCCGATACGGAAAACGTGCCGGATGCGCCGAGCGACGAGAAGGAGATTTCAGCGGACGAGGAGTGAAACGATGCGTCATCCGCAGGTGCTTGTCTACGAAACGGATCGCCGGCTCGCCACGGCCTTGCAGCCGTTGGCCGACAAGAACAAATGGCTGCTGCGCGAGCCGCGCCAACTGTCGGCGGTGCTGCGCCTGCTCGAGCGCGGCGGTCCCGGCGTGTTCGTCCTGCGCCTCAGCCGCGATGGCGAGCGCGAGTTGGCTCTGCTGGAGCAGGTATCCTGGCTGCATCCCGATACGGCCGTCATCCTCGTCGCCGACGGCGATCAGGCGAGACTATCCGCTTTGGCATGGGATCTCGGCGTCCGCTGGGTGCTGCTGCCGCCGCAAACGCGCGAACGGCTCGCCGAAATCGTTACCAGTCTGATGGGGCAGTATCAGCCGGAAACAGCTGTGGACGGAGGTGGAACATGATCGAACTGCCTCTGCTGGACGAGACGCGCTGTAGTCGCTGTACCGACTGCGTGGCCGTCTGTCCCACGAATTGCCTGGCCATGCGGGGTGCGGTGCCGTTCCTTGTGCGGCCGGCCGATTGCGTCAGCTGTGGTCTGTGCGTTCTCGTTTGTCCCAGCGCCGCCCTGAGCCTCAGCGAAGTCTGAAGGCCATCGGAGCCGCGACCGTTAGGGAGTGGTGAAAAAGAAGGGTACAAAAAAAGTTCCGCCGCTGGCTCCTTCGGCGTCGCCCAGTCACCGAAGTCGTCATACGGCGGAACGAGCATTATCGTAACCGCTTCTGCGCGAGTTGCAAGGGGAGTTTCAAAAAAATTCCAAAAAAATGCGTTTTCGCGCAAACGGCAAGGAAAAGCAGAAGAAACGGACGTTTCCGCCCCCCTTTTGTCGATAAGACAAAGTGTGTTCGCGCTGATCAGCGCCGCGAAAAACGGGAGAATTGAGGAAAAAGCCGCTGTTGGCTCGGTTTACAAGGGCGAGAGGCGGAACGATTAGTTGAATCCGACTATTCCCCCTCTATCGTCTGAACGGGCTGCCGGTGTGAATTACCCAAATTTTGTAAACGATTCAGATTGCCAAACGTGTGCCTCTCAGCGCATCATAGAGGGGTTGGCGGAATGGTCGGAAAGCAGTCACAAGGGGCAAGAGAGGAGATTAGCAGACAGCGGCGGTCGGCAATCGGGGTTGCCGATGGGGGGGTCGATAGATATACTTCCCTTTTTTAGGGTGGCGAATCGGCTGAAGGTGCTTGTTGGGAAATACTTAAGCTGCGAGCGGGCCGCCATGCGATTCAATCTGATCGACCGGATCGTGGAAGTACGGCCGGGCCAGAGCCTGCAAGCGGTGAAGAACCTCACCCTCGGCGAAGAATATCTGGCGGATCACTTCCCGACCTTTCCGGTGATGCCCGGCGTGCTGATGCTGGAGACCCTGGTAGAGGCGGGAGCGTGGCTGCTGAGGCTGACCGATAATTTCGCTTCCAGCGTCATTGTGCTGCGGGAAGCCAAAGGTGTCAAGTACGGCACCTTCATGGAACCGGGTCGGCAGTTGACTATCGCGGTCGAGTTGGTCGAACGGGGGAACGGTTTGGCGACATTTAAGGGCAAGGGCGAGATGGAGGGACAGAGCGCCGTGTCCGCTCGTCTGATTCTGGCTCACTACAACCTGCGCGACCGCAACCCGATCCTGCAGGCGACAGACGAACGATTGGTGCGGCATTTTCGTGAACTGCACGGTTTGCTGGGCAGCCCATAGCCTACGGTTTTCCGAGGGTCATGGGGAAAGGATAAGGCATTCATGCGGCTGAAGGATCAGATCGCCTTGGTCACGGGAGGCAGCCGCGGCATCGGCCGGGCTATCGCTCTGGCCTTCGCCGCTGAGGGCGCCTGCCGTGGCACTTGTCTATCGCGGCAGCCAGGAGTCCGCTGAAAAGCTGGCGGCCGACCTCAAGAACAAGGGCGGCAAATCCGTCGCTCTCCAGGCCGATGTCGCCGACGCCGCCTCCGTGCAAACCTGCGTGCAGCGCGTCGAGAAGGAATTAGGATCGGTCAGCATCCTCGTCAACAACGCGGGGGTGATCGAAGACGACCTGTTTGTGCGCATGAAGCCGGAAGCATGGAACAAGGTGGTGCAGACGAACTTGGGCGGCGTATTCAACTTCTGTCATGCGATTGCCTTCGGCATGATGCAGCGCCGCGCGGGGAGGATCATTAATATCTCCAGCGTCGTCGCCGAGCATGTGAACATGGGACAGACGAACTACGCGGCCAGCAAGGGCGCCATCAACTCGTTCACGCGGGCGCTGGCGGTGGAGTTGGCCAAGCGCGGCGTGACGGTCAACGCCATCGCGCCGGGTTTCATCGAGACGGACATGAGCGCCGCGGTGCGCAACAAGGCCGGCGACAAGATCGCCAAGTACATTCCCATGCGGCGCATCGGTGTGCCCGAAGACATCGCTCGGGTGGCGGTGTTCCTGGCCAGCGCCGACAGTTCCTACATCACGGGGCAGGTGCTGACCGTGGATGGCGGACTGACGCTGGGAGCGGTGGCCGAATGACTTACCAGCCCGAAGCGTAAGCGCGCGGTTGGTCAGAATGTTCGATACGGGGTTTGGATCGTTGTTCTTTTTGTGGGAGGTTTGCTCCGATGCCGACGCAGGATGAAATTTATCACAAGGTATCCGCGACTCTGGTCGAGGCGCTCAATGTGGACGAGGACGACATCAAACCGACGTCCACGCTGCAAGGCGACCTGGGCGCCGAGTCCATCGATTTCCTGGACATCGTCTTTCGCCTCGAACGCGAGTTCGGGATCAAGATCCCGCGCGGCGAACTGTTCCCCGAATCCATTTTCCAGGGCGATCCCGAGTTGGTTCAGGACGGCCGTGTCACACCCAAGGGGCTGGAAGAACTGCGGACCAAAATGCCGTTCGCCGATCTGACGCAGTTCGAGGAGAACCCGGAAGTCGGCAACCTGAGCAACCTGTTCACCGTCGATCTGATCGCGCGCTACATTCAGGGCAAGCTGGAGAACGGCAGCAATAACTGAAAGGGCATCCTTTCCTTGCCAGCCCGCGGCGCCAGCAAGGGAAGAGTGAACCCTTGCTGGCACCGCGGGCTGACGGGGCTGCGATGCGCTGGATCTGGATCGATCGCTTTGTGGACTTTCAAAGTGGTAAATCGGCGCGGGCGGTGAAAAACCTGAGCCTGGCCGAAGACCACTTTGGCGACCACTTCCCCGGCTATCCGGTGATGCCGGCCGCGCTCATCCTCGAAGGTCTGGCGCAGACGGGCGGCATCCTGGTCGGTGAGGCCAACAACTTTCAGGAGAAAGTGGTACTCGCCAAGGTTCCGCGCGCCGTCTTCCACCGCGAGATGCTCGCCGGCGAGCAACTCCTCTACGACGTGGAGATGCAGCACCTTCGGCCGGAGGGGGCGTCCGTACTGGGCCGCGTGCTGGTTGGCGACAAGGTGACGGCGGAGGCGGAGATTTTCTTCGCCCACCTCGACCAATCGCGCTCGAAGCAACTATTCGGCGATCGCAACTTCGTTTTCAGCGGCGAGATGAAGCATCTGCTGGGGCGGATGACCGGCGGCAAAGACAGGACGGGAGGCTCTGCCGGGACGGCGGAGGGCTAAATGAGGACGAGGACGCGGACGTTATCGGGGTCGAGCGAAACATGAGGGGGGAGGGGCGGCGAAGAAAATACAGTCCGTAGCCCGTAGGGTGGGTATCGCAAGCTCGACCCACCCTACGCACTACGGATTGTATTAGAGAGTGCCGCTACTGTTCCATGGCTGCACCATCGCGCCGGATCGTCATCACCGGCATCGGCATCATCAGCCCCATCGGACTCGATGTGGCCTCGTACTGGCGTTCGCTGCAAGAGGGCAAGAGCGGCGTCCATCCCATTCGGACGTTTGACACTTCCGGCTTACCCGTGCGCTTCGCCGGCGAGATCGCCGACTTCGACGCGCAGGAATTTCGTCGAGAAAAAAGATCGCCGCGGTCTGAAAGTGATGGCGCGGACGATTCAGCTCGCCGTCGCCGGCGCCGAGCGCGCCCTGGACGATGGCAAAGTGGACAAGAGCAAATTGGAGCCGACGCGCTTCGGTGTCGAGTTCGGGGCCGGCCTCATTGCCACGGAATTGCACGACTTGATCGAAGCGGCGTGCGTCAGCGCCAACTGCCAGCCCGGCCGCGTCGATCTGGAAAAATGGGGCGAGCAGGGACTGCCGGCCATTCAGCCGCTGTGGATGCTCAAATACCTGCCCAACATGCTGGCCTGTCACGTCTCCATCCTCCACGATGCCCGCGGACCCAATAACAGCATTACCGAAAGCGACGTGGCCAGTCTGCTGGCGCTGGGCGAGGCGTATCGTATCCTGGTCCGCGATCAAGCCGACTTCTTCCTCGTCGGCGGCGCGGAGAGCAAGCTCAATCCGTTGAGCATGGTACGGCAATGCTTGTTCGAGCATCTATCGCGGCGCAACGACGAGCCGGCCAAGGCGTGCCGGCCGTTCGATCGGCAGCGCGATGGCTTGGTGCTTGGCGAAGGGGCCGGCGTCTTCGTCGTCGAGGAACTGGAACACGCTCGGCGGCGCGGGCGCGGATTTATGCGGAAATTGTCGGCTTCGGCGCGGCGTTCGATCCCGGCCTTCAGGGCGATGGCCTGACGCGAGCCGTTCGCGCCGCTCTCGCCGAGGCCGGCATCGGGCCGGACGAAGTCGATCACGTCAACGCGCACGGCTTGGCCACGCGCCAATCCGATGCCTGGGAAGCCCGCTGTCTCCTCGAGGTATTCGGCAACGGTTCGCGTCCGCTGCCGGTGTTCGCGGCCAAGAGTTACATCGGCAATCTGGGAGCGGGCGGCAGCACGGTCGAGTTGGCCGCCAGCTTGTTGGCCATGAATGCGGGCTGCGTGCCGCCGACGCTCAATTACGAACAAGCCGATCCGGATTGTCCTGTTTATGTACCCGTCGGTGAGCCACAGCCGCTGACGCGGCCTTACGTGGTCAAGGTCAGCTTCACGCAGATGGGGCAGTGCGGAGCGATGGTTGTG
Source organism: uncultured Planctomycetota bacterium (assembly GCA_963835245.1). GTDB lineage: Bacteria > Planctomycetota > Planctomycetia > Gemmatales > Gemmataceae > JAJPHU01. The sequence goes on along the minus strand of CAWIEZ010000001.1, from coordinate 1,515,205 downwards.
CGGCAATGGCGAGAAGGGTCCGTTTAAGAGCGCGTTTGCAGCTTCTACCCGTCAGCTAACGCTGCCGGTTCGCCTGGCTCGGCGAACCGGCAGCGTTAGCTGCCGGGTAGGGCATGTAAGGAGCGGCATCCATGCGACGACGAGTTGTCATCACCGGAATGGGGGCCATCACGCCCCTCGGTCATAATGTGCGCGAGACCATCGAGGCTCAGCTGCACGGCAAGAATGGCGTGGGTCCGATTCAGTCCTTCAACGCTCAACGCTTTCCCACCAAGTTCGCGGCCCAGGTCAAGAACTTCGACCTGCTGCGTTTCATTCCCGATGGCCGCCGCTGGGCGCATTCGGGCATCAACAGCCAATTCGCCGCCGTCGCCGCTCAGGAAGCGCTCCAGCATGCCGGCTTGCTCGACGACCAGCGCGTCGATCGCAATCGCTTCGGCGTCTACCTCGGCTCCGGCGAAGGCATTCAGGACTTCCACAATCTTCTCGTCGCTGATCTATCAATCGTATCGCCGCGAGACGCGCCAGCTCGATACGGCCGATTTCGAGCGGGGCACATTGCAGCGACTTTCATGCCGAACGCGAGTCCGAGCAAGAATTGCACACGACGCCGGCCCATCTGGCCGCTCACTTCGATCTGCGCGGCCCCAATTACAACTGCTTGACGGCCTGCGCCGCCAGCAGCCAGGCCATCGGCGAAGCGACCGAATTGATTCGCCACGGCGATGCCGACCTCATGCTGGTCGGCGGCGCGCACAGCATGATCCATCCCTTCGGCGTGACGGGCTTCAATCTGCTGACCGCCCTGTCCACGCGCAACGATGCGCCGGAGAGAGCGTCGCGGCCGTTCGATCTGCACCGCGACGGTTTCGTTCTCGGCGAGGGAGCGGGCATGCTCGTTCTAGAGGAACTGGATCACGCCAAACGGCGCGGCGCCGACATTCTGGCCGAGTTGACCGGCTACGGCTCGACGGCCGACGCCTTCCGCGTCACCGACAGCCATCCCGATGGCCGCGGCGCCATCGCCTGCATCGAAGGCGCCTTGAAGGATAGCGGACTCGATCGCTCCGATATAGGTTACATCAACGCCCACGGCACCAGCACCAAGGTCAACGACAGCGTGAAATCGCTGGCCATCAAGAAAGTCTTCGGCGAGCAAGCGTACCGCATTCCGGTCAGCAGCACCAAGAGCATGATGGGTCATCTCATCGCCGCCGCCGGCGCCGTCGAGTTGATTACCTGCGTGGAAGTGCTGCGCCGCGGCGTCCTGCCGCCGACGATCAATTACGAGACGCCCGACCCGGAATGCGATCTCGATTACATTCCCAAGACCGCTCGCGAAAAACGCGTTCAGCACGCTCTCAGCAACAGCTTCGGTTTCGGTGGGCAAAACATCTCGCTCATCGTCAGTCGCTTTTACATCATAGTCGAGCGCGATGCAGTGCAGTGGCAGTAGCGGTCGATCACCTGCTTGCGCCTGCCGCTCGACAACTCGGAGGTTGCCGCTGTGTTGTTCTGGCTCGGGGTGGCGCTGCTGTGCAGCATGCCGGTGCTTCTGCTTTTGTACGCTGATGTTTCTGCACGTTTACATCCGCGTGCGCTACATGCACTTCCTCATTCGGATTTTCCAGGAAAAACCGCTGTTCATCATGCCGCGCGGCCAACCGCTGCCGGACGCGGAAGAAGTTCGTTTTCCCACCAGCGACGGTCTGATGCTGTCCGGCTGCTATCTGCGCGCGGCGCGGCCGCGCCGCGGCGTCATCCTGTTCGGTCTGGAGTTCGGCTCCAATTGCTGGGCGTGTCGCTCCTACTGCGAGCATCTGGTGGAAAGCGGCTTCGATGTGTTCGCCTTCGAGTCGCGCAACCAGGGCAGCAGCGACGCCATGCCGGGCTATGAGCCGTTGCAGTGGGTCACCGACCTACGAGGTGCGCGACACCGAAGCGGCGCTGGCCTATCTGAAAAGCCGCCCCGATGCCGACCCGCGCGGCGTCGGCCTGTTTGGCATCAGTAAAGGAGCGGGTGCCGGACTCTTCGTGGCCGGACGCGATCCGTACATCCGCTGCTGCGTCACCGACGGCGTCTTCGCCACCTATACCACCTTAGTGCCGTACATGAAACAGTGGTTCCGCATCTACAACAACCACTATGCCGTCCAAGGGTTGATCCCGCTCTGGTTCTACGGACTGATCGGTTTGGCGGGCATACGGCAAACCGAGCGTGAGCGCCGCTGCCGTTTTCCGCACCTGGAACGCTATCTGCCGCGGCTGGCGCCGCGGCCGCTTGCTGATGATCCACGGCTTGGCCGACACCTACATCAAGGCGGAGATGACCGAGCGGCTCTTTCGCCTTTGCCGGCGAACCGAAGGAATTGTGGCTCGTCGAGAACGCCAAGCACAATCAAGCTCTCCAGGTCGCCGGCGACGAATACCGTCAGCGCGTGCTGCGTTTCTTTGAAACCCACTTGGCGGATGTCCGGGAACCAAAAACAGCCACCACGAATCACACGAATAACACGAATAACAGAAAAGACCGGCCAAGATTCCGTCCCCCGTCGCCGTCGATCCCCCAAGAGCCTTCTCGCCCCGATATTCCGGCGCTCGTTCGTCCTCTTCTTCGGTGCTTTCATTCGCGTGATTCGTGGTGACCGTTTACTTGCGTGAGACGATCATGAGCACCTTGATTCGCCGCGGCGTCAAGCGCGTCATTCGCTTTGTGCTGAAAAAGGTCGTCCTCAAGGCGATCGCTCGGCCCATTCGCCGCAATCTGGCGCAGTTCGAGGCGGCCACGCATAACCCGCGCGAAGTGCAGGAAGCCCTGCTGCGCGGCATTCTCGCCCGCCAAGCGGCGACCGCATTCGGCCGCGATCATCGCTTTGACGCCATCCGCACGGTCGAGGACTTCCGCCGTCAACTGCCGGTGGCCGGCTACGAGTACTTCGAGCCGTACATCGCCCGCGTCCGCCGCGGTGAAACCTCCGCTCTGCTCGCCGATCCGCGCGTCCACATGTTCGCCCTGACCAGCGGCACCACCGCCGTCCGCAAGTTCATCCCCGTCACGCAGCAATATCTCGACGATTACCGGCGCGGCTGGAACATCTGGGGCTTGAAGGTTTTCCGCGATCATCCCCAAGTCCGCATGCAGCCGATCCTGCAAATGTCCGGCGACTGGGACGAGTTTCGCACCGAATCCGGCGTTCCCTGCGGCGCCGTCACCGGCCTGACGGCGCACATGCAGAAGCGCGTCATCCGTTGGCTATACAGTGTGCCGCCGTGCATCGCTCGCATCAAGGATCCGCGCAGCAAGTATTACGCCGTCCTGCTCTTGAGCATCCCGCGCAAGGTCGGCATGATTATCGCCGCCAATCCCAGCACGTTCATCAATCTGGCTCTCACCGGCGATCAAGAAAAGGAAGCGCTGATCCGCGATCTCCACGACGGCACGTTGTCCCGCCATCTCGATCTGCCCGAAGACATTCGCGCCGATCTGACGCGCCGTCTCCGCAAGCACCCCGAACGCGCGTCGGCAGCTCGAAGAGATCGTCGAGCGAACGGGCACGCTGTATCCGAAGGATTATTGGCCGTCCGATTGCATTCTCGGCAATTGGACCGGCGGCAGCGTCGGTTCCTACTTGCGGCATTATCCGCGCTACTTCGGCGCCACGCCGGTGCGCGACATCGGCCTGATCGCCAGCGAAGGACGCATGACCATCCCGCTGACGGACGGCACGCCCGCCGGCGTCCTCGATGTCACGACGCATTACTTCGAGTTCATCCCCGAAGCGGAGGGAGATAGTCCACAACCGACCGTCCTCGGCGCCCACGAATTGAAAGAAGGGGCGACCTACTTCATCCTGCTGACGACGGCGTTCGGTCTGTATCGCTATCACATTCACGATTTAGTGCGCGTGGCCGGCTTCCACAACGGCACGCCGTTGATCGAATTTCTCAGCAAAGGCGCTCACTTCGCCAACCTCACCGGCGAAAAACTTTCGGAGTATCACGTCACGCAATCGATGGTCGAAGTGCTGCGCGAATTGAATCTGACGCTGACGGCTTACGGCGTGGCGCCGTGCTGGCCGAGCAATGAGACAACCAACGGCGCAGGCGCAGAGTTCGAGCAGCCGTATTATGGCTTGTTCGTCGAACAGGACGACTTGGCTGATACGGCTGTGGGAAATCGTCTCGCCGAGCATCTAGATGCGCGGTTGCGGAAAGCGAACATCGAGTACGACAGCAAACGCGCCAGCCAGCGCTTGGGGTCGGTGCGTCTGGAATTGGTGCGCACGGGCTTCTGGCTGCAATGGGATCGCCAGCGATTACAGCAGACGGGCGGCACACTGGAGCAGTACAAACATCCTTGCCTCATTAACGATCTTCAATTCCGCGAACGCGCGAACCGAGAGCAAAAGCTGATTGTCAACTCTTGACCGCTTTGCCCAACGCAGACTCCGCCGGCTGTCTCGAAACTCGCCCGTGTCAGAAGATAATCGTTGCAATCGTGCCGCGCAAAGCGTATTCTGCAAGGGAAGGAAAGTTCATCTCACATCGACAACGATTCGGATCTGGACCGTGAAGTCCTGCCGGAGAGCAAGTCATGCTGTATTTCTCACTGATCGTGTCTTCGGTCTTCCTGATTCTGGCCAATCTGCTCGTCTGGAAAGCAAAACAGCCGCTGTCACAGATTATGGCGATCTCAATAGTGGTCGCTCTCTTCTCCTTCTGCTCGGGTCTGATCTTCCTACCTCCGTTGCTGCTACAGGCTATTTTGCTGGGTGTTCTCGTGTCGGTCTGGACCTTCCGGCATTGGCGGCGTCGGACCTTCGCATTGCTCTCTTGTGCCGTTACCCTGGCCGTCTACGGCGTCCTCAGTGTCATTGCTTTTCAGGATACGATGCATTTGCAGCGAGAATTCGCCTACGTATCGTTGAAAGATCGCCTGCCTTCATCTGCGGCGTCGCGTCCCGTTTCACCTTTGCCTCCAGAGACGGCCAACCGCCTGGCCGAGTGGGAAGATCGTCTTAAAGATCATCGCGCCTGGATGAGTCATCATCGAACAGAATTCCTCCGTGCGATCCACGAGGAGACCGTACAAGTATTCGTGAATCAGCAGGGGTTCGGCGTCGGCCGGATGAGCGGGATGGAACGAGCGCTGTTGCGCGGTTCTCTTTATCAACAATCACCCATCCCCCAGCCTGGCACGTCTTCGCCGTCGCCTTGGGTGTCGGAGTCGTTGCAGAGCGGACCGAAGCCGACCGACGGTTTACGCTCACTCCATGAGGAGAGCGTATTGGACTTTGCCAACCCGGTGGGCTTCGGCTTCATCAAGGATCGTCAGCACGTCGCCGGCTTCCAGGAACATCGGATCGGCCAACTACCCGCGCCGCCTGAGCGATGGAAACTCCAGACGCTCGATCTAGTCGGCTTGGTCGTCCACAAGGAACCCACGGCGTACCTATCCGAACATTTGCCGCGCATGGACGAGTTGCGCAGGCTCCAACGCGCTCGCTGGACGAGTTTGAAACCGCCGGTCTGTCCACCCTTCAACGCGGCGACGATCTCTTCGTCCGCGACCGAGGGGAAGAACGTCGCATGCTCGGTGCCATTCGCGCCGCTCGGCAATGCCTCACCTGCCACGACGGCGAGCGCGGCGACCTACTCGGCGCCTTCTCCTACACGCTGACACACGATCTCAAAGAGTCCTCGCGATAAAGAAGATAGAGGTAGAGGATAATTCCGGAATTGCCTTTCCTCTATCTGCTGTCCTCTACGTCGAATTTGTCTACTACGTCACGATGTACTCGAAACGCTGCCGAAATTGCTCCGGCGTCATCCCCGCCGAGTTGGCCAGGCGCGCCAATTTCTGCGCGTTGTCGAAATCGCGGCGCTCCAGGCGAATCATGTAGCGGCGGGCGCATTCGTACCCTTCGCCGCTGACGTTGACGCGCCGCGTCTGCATGCGCAGTGTCTGCGGATTTATCATCTGACCGAACGGCAGCGGTTCGAGATGCCCGCCAACTAGGCTAATGATGGCGCCGAACTTGCCCGCCTCTTCGGAACGCAGAAACTTCACGGCACCGTAGCCGAGATCGCGCGTGTACTCGGCGTCGAAGGGAATGGGATCGGCACAGCGCAGCTCGTAACCGAGATCCTTGTCGATCAGCGTCACCGGCAGATTCAATTCCTCTAGCCGCGACGAGAGACGATCTTTAATCATGCGGCCGAACTCGATCTCGCCCAGGCGCAGATGGCCGTGCGGATCGCGGACAATCTGTCCGTAACGGCCCAGTTGTGCCGTACTCATGCACTCCAGCAGCCCCTTCTCGCCGATGGCCTCCAGCAACCCCTCAGCCAGCACGGCCACGCCGTAATTGGCGTGCATGCTGCGCCGCTTGATGATGCTGCCGATGAGGATGTCGCATACTTCGTCGAGGGTGACGCGGTGTTCGGCGAACTCTTCGGGAATGATGGTCAGCGTGGCGGCGGCGGCCTTGCCGATGCCCAAGGCCAGATGGCCGGCCGCCCGGCCCATACTGACGATGAGATACCAGCGCGATGTCGTCCGGGCGTCCTCGGCCAAATTGCGGATGATGCCGACGCCGACTTGGCGAGCCGTCTCGAAACCGAACGTCGGCGTCGAGCCGGGCAGCGGCAGATCGTTGTCGATGGTCTTGGGAACGTGAGCGACGCGGACGGCGCCGCCGGCCCGCACGTAAACCTGACTGCCGGAATAGGCCGTGTCGTCGCCGCCGATCGTCACCAACATCGTCACGTTTAAGCGGCGAAATACGTCCAGCACATTTTGCATGTCCTTTTCGGACTTGGTGGGATTGGTGCGCGAGGTGCCGAGGATGGAGCCGCCGCGCAGGTGGATGGCCTTAACGTCGTCGATGCCCAGTGGGCGATAGTGTTCGGCATCGCCCTTGACCAACCATTGAAAGCCGTCGCGGAAGCCGATCACTTCGATGCCCTGCTCGACGGCTTCGATGGCCACCGAGCTGATGACGCCATTGATCCCCGGCGCGGGGCCGCCGCCGACTATCAGAGCCAATCTTCCGGGGACCGCCGTAGGTGTCATGGGTTTACCTCACTCACGGATGGGCGCAAACCAGCGTACTCCCTGCTCCGTCAGTTTATGGGTTTGTCGTTCGGGGACCAACGGCCGGCATGAGCTGGCTGGTGTAAACTCCACCTGCCAGCTTACACGGGCCGTTCACCTTTCTGCTGGCGGCGAAAAGCACCCAACCTGTACAATCAGACCCGCGCTGTTATCTCGAACACCCCTGTAAGATTTACGATTGTGCGAGCCGTGCGCCGAACGATAAGACGCTTCATGCTCTTTTCCGCTCGTTGTTGTCGTTATTCCGTCGGTGACAAAATTGCCGGCTTCAACGTCCACGCTTGTTTTTTCGCCAACTCCATCAGGGCCGGCGCACGAAAACCGGGCGGAAAGATCACCCAGCCCCAAAGTTTTTTCGGATCGTCGTCGGAAACATAGCGCGCCGCGGCCAGCTTCGCCGGTTTGATGTCGATGGTCTCCGGCATCGTTTTGCCGTCCAGCCGTAATTGTGTCATGCGGGCGAGCGCCGCCAAGTACGCTTCCGGCGGCACCGGCCGGCTGCCCAGCCAGACCGCGCTGGGAATACGTCGGTGCTTGTCGAGATAATCGGCGACATCGCGGCACGTCCGCCGAAACTGGCTGGCATCCGTCGTCACCGCCGCCGAGAGCAACGGAATGCGGCCGGTTGGACCAAGCGGCGTCTTCGTTATGGTTATCTGCTCGGCGGGAGCCTCCGCCACATAAGCGTTCAAGAGCGCAAATATCTCGCTCGCCGACAGAGCATAATCTTTGTGCGTCTGGAAACCGATCTCTCCGCCAACCTCTTTGGCGATGGACGCCAATTCGTCCGGCGTGAAGCGGCGCTCGCGCGCCTGATCGCGGTACAGCTTCGCCGCTTCCGATGCAGTGATGAAACGCACTTCCGGGAAACGCTTGAGGAAACGCACGTACTCCTCGAAGACGCGATAGGAACTGCGCGTCTCCTCCGCCGTTTTGGCCGGCGGCTCTTTCCACTTTTCGCGCGGCGGATTCTCGCCACGCGAAAAGTTGACGCCGTCCCAGAACTTCTTGTGGACGAACTCGCAGGGGTGATAGAAGATGCTGACCACGCCGCCGCCTTCGGCCAACAGAGCTTTGCGCGCCTGTGCGAAGCGCTCCTCCGCTTGCGGCAGATCATTGGGCTTGTTCAGATCGGCTCGCAGCGTGTGCGCCAGCTTATACAGATTCAGCGTGCCACAGTAGTAGCAGGGACGATCATCGAGGTTGACGTGACTGCCGGCATCGAGATAAACCTTCATGCCCCATCGGCTCATGGCTCCGTAGCTCTGCGGTCCCCACGAACTGCCGGGCTGGCCGTAACAACTCGGCGCCTGACCGAAAACACGTTCGACATCGGCCCGTCCCGGCCCCTCGCGGCGATCGAACTCGCGCACGCCCTCATCCCAGCCCAGTTGCGACAAGTACATCGCCGGGCTGGGTTGCGTGCTATGCCAGTTGGAGTGAAAGCCGATCTCGTGCTTTTTCAGCGCCTCGATGACATCGGTGCGTTGGCGTTTTTGCAGCGTGCGCGCCTTTTCACCGACGACCTTGAAGGTAGCGCGCACATCTTCGCCGCTGAGAAACTTGGCCAAGTGCAGGGCGGCATCATCGCTGGCCGGCAGCAGATAATCCTCGGTGTCGAACCAGAGGAGGACGTACACTTTCGCCGCCGATTCGGCCGCTTGAGCAGAGGGCAAGGGCAGCAGCCCGATCAGCACAAACAGGAGAGGAACACGGCCGCGCATGATTCGGATTTTCATGGGTTGGTATCTCCGCGGAGGCGACGAAGTAGGATATTCTTCGGGCGATGGTTGAGGAGGATCACCTAGGGAGTCAAGCAAATCTCTGGGCGTCGCCGCTACACAAAATTATTCATAGCGATACTTCACCAGCCACGGATCGCGCGTCTTGGCCTGCCACGCCTTGAGACGTTCGCGCAGATCCTTGAGCACTTCCGCATACGCCGGCTCCGCCGCCACGTTCTTCAACTCGTGCGGGTCGCGCTCCAGATCGTACAACTCTTCCAGCGGCCGATGCAGGAAGCTCTCGACGTTGCGATCGCCCATCGTCTTGTCGTCGCGCTGGAGAATGCCCTGCCATGTCAGCGAATTGTAGATATCCGACGCGAACGGATAATCGAGCTTGTACGCCAGATTGCGGAGATACTTGTGCGTCCGCGTGCGGATCATGCGCATCGGATAGTACATCGTCACTTCATGGCACTGATGCGAGCCGTACACCACGTCCCAGCCTTTCGGAGACTCCTCGTCGAGAATCGGCAAAACGGATCGGCCCGTCAGCGCCGGCGCCCCCTTGGTGCCTGTCCAGTCGAGGATGGTCGGCAGCACGTCGATCCAACTGACCATCGCGTTGTTCGTCCCGCCGCGCCGTTTCTGCATCGGCGACGATACGATCAGCGGCAAATGAACGCCGGCATCGTATAGTGTCGTCTTGGCGCCGGGAAACGGCGGGCCGTTGTCGCTGAGGAAAAGGACGAGCGTATCGTCAGCGTGCTTGGTTTCCTTGAGCGCGTCGAGAATGAAGCCAACGCCTTGATCGAGCCGGCTGATCGACTGATAGTATTCCGCCAGTTCGCGGCGCACTTCGGCTTTGTCCGAAAGGAAATACGGCACCGGCACATCGCCGGCTTCGTAGCGAACTTCCTTGACGCCGTGATAGGTGTTCTCATTGCCGAAACCGTTGGCGGTGCGGTGCGGATCGGCGAAACCGACGACGAGGGCGAACGGCTTGTCGCCGCAGTCGTGAAGGAACTGCCGAGCTTGCTCGCCCATCTGCGCCACGCCGCGATTGCCGGCAAGTCCTTTGACCATCTCCACGTCGAAGGGATACACCGAGCGCGGTACGACGTGGATCTTGCCGAGAATGCCGGTACGATAGCCGTTCGTCTTGAGCAGACCGGGTAGGCTGCGCACGTTGTCGAAGCTGTGGAAGTTGTGGACGGCATGTGCCAGTCCGTACTGTCCGCTGTCGTGCGTGTGCCGTCCGCTGTACAGCGAGGCGCGGCTGGGACTGCACGAGGCCACGGCGGCGAAAGCGTGGGTGAAGCGCACACCGTTCTTGGCCAAGCCGTCGATGTTCGGAGTGCGAATGTGTTTGTCGCCATAGCAGCCGAGTTGAAAACCGAGATCGTCGGCGATGAGCAAGACGACGTTGCGCGCCGTTGGTTCCGCCGCCGGCAGCGGTCCGGTCCAGCCAAGAGTCAGCGCGGCAAGAAGAAGAGTCCACAGACGCATGATGAATCTCCGTGGGGTGCGCAGGATCGCTTTCCAACGAGTATAGGGACGGCGCGGTTCGACGCTACAATAAAATCAGACTCTTTCAGGCGAAAGGATGGCCAACATGGTGCGTTTCGAGGGCGAGAGAGATTTTCCACTGGCGCCGGCTGAGTTGTGGGCGAAGCTGACCGATGCACGTTTCTTGGTGCAGTGCCTCCCCGACGTGGAGTCGATCAAGGACGCGCAAGCGGATCGCGCGAGCTGGTGCTGCGTCCCGGTTTTTCGTTTGTACGCGGCACCTTGGAGGTAGTGTTGCACGTCATCGATGCGCTGTCGCCGACGGCGGCGCGCTACGAGGTCGCCAGCAAGGGCATCGGCAGCTCCGCCGACGTGACCGCGACGGTCGCCCTTGAACCGCAGGGAGCCGGCACGCGCGTCCGCTGGACGGCGGAGGTCAAGACGCTAGGCGGACTGCTGAAAATGGTGCCGTCTGGCCTGATCCGCGGCGCGGCCGAGAAGGTGGTCAATGACGCATGGAGCGCGGTGGAAGCGAAGCTGAGGGACCACGCGGAGACGGAAGGAATGAAGTAACAAAAACGAATTCCAGGGGTCGATGGACTTCAAGGTGCGGAAATCCCCAGATCGCGGCAGATCTTACGGACGAGTCGATCGGGAATTTCGGAGTGCTGCGGAACCGTCGAACGGCGATTGTTCGCGGGATTGCCCCACCACGAATGGCGTCGGCCCTCGCGGACGAAGACGCACCCGTGTCGGCGAAGGTGTTCGATCGCTTCGTGCCGCTTCACTCTGGAATGCTCACTTCCTCAAAGGCGCCGCCCGCGGCCGCCACGGCCTCAGCCCGATTCATTTCCAGCGCTTCCTCAAGCGCATCGCGGAGGTTCTCCAGCAATTCATCCCGAGTCTTCCCTTGAGAATTGACGCCGGGGATCTCCTCGACCCATCCAATCCACCATTCGCCATCTTGTTGCACCACGGCGGTATAGTTTGCTCTCATAACGTGCCTCCGCTGTATCGATGGATTTACTCGCCTTGGGTAGTATACCGTCCCAGGCACTTGAGGGCAGGCCGAACGATCAAGCTCAGCAGTCGGCACACGCGAGACGGATGTTGAACCGCGATAAACAGCTATTCGCGCGGCCGGTCTGCTGTAGCGACGGGTTCAGCCAGAATCACCTTGGCCTGCGGGTTATCTTGGAAGATTTCGGCAATGACTTCCAAGATGGGCCGCTGATCCCAGATCTTGTATTGATTGACTGCCGGGGCACACGCCTGCCACCCGCGGATTACCAAGCGGTACGGATGCTCGTCCGGCCACCATAGATAGTCATTGAGGGCGTCCAAGTTGCCTTTCCACTCGCCGCCGACCGGCCGGACAAAGCCTTCGTTGAAGGCGGCGATGAAGTCTGCCCACGAGGCCGCAGCCGAGACATCGACGACGTACTCTTTCACCGTGCGTCTCCACAAGGGCGAACATATTAGTCTAGCATGCCGCGCAAAACGGTGGCAAAATCGCCAATCCGCTTTTCCGTTCTTGCGCTCCTTGCGACTTGAACCGCTCAGCCCTATAAGAGCGAAAGGCGCTTTCCATTATACGCTGGAATACGGGGCTTCATCATGTCCGCCACCAAGCAATTCCTGGCTTTCGATCTCGGCGCCGAGAGCGGCCGCGGCATCGTCGGCGTTTTCGATGGTTCGAAGCTGAAACTGGAGATAATCCACCGCTTCGCCAACGGCGCCATCCGCACGTTGGATAGCCTGCATTGGGACGTTCTCGCTCTCCACGATTCGCTGCTCCAGACGCTGCGGTTGTGCGCGGCCGCTTACGGCAGCATCGATGGTTTGGGCGTCGATACCTGGGGCGTTGATTTCGCCTTGCTCGGCCGCGGCGGCGTTCTGCTGGGCAATCCCCGCCACTACCGCGATCCGCACACCGAGAGCGTCATGGATGAGGCATTCCGCCGCGTGCCGCGCGCGGAGGTATTCCGGCACACCGGCATCCAGTTCTTGCGCTTCAACACGCTGTTTCAACTGCTGGCGATGCAGCGCGATCGCTCGTCCGCTGTTGGACATGGCCGAGACGCTGTTGTTCATGCCGGATCTCTTCCACTACTTTTTCACCGGCATCAAGGTCAACGAATTCACCGACGCCAGCACCAGCCAAATGCTCGATCCGCACACGCGGAGTTGGGCTTACGAACTGATCGCAGGCGTTCGGTCTGCCGTCGAAAATCCTCGGCACGCTGGTCCAGCCGGGCACGGTCCTGGGACCGCTGCGGGCGTCCATCGTGAGTGAGACGGGGATCAATGCGGCGCCGGTGATCGCGCCGGCGTCGCACGATACGGCGTCGGCGGTTGTCGCCGTGCCGGCGTCGGCGCCGTCGTGGGCGTACATCAGTTCCGGCACTTGGTCGCTGATGGGAGTGGAGTTGAATCAGCCGCTCGTCGGCGAGGCGGCGCTGGAGGCCAACTTCACCAACGAAGGCGGCGTCGGCGGCACGACGCGCTTTCTGAAAAACATCATGGGTCTGTGGCTGGTGCAGGAGTGCCGCCGCGCCTGGGAACGCGCCGGCAAGACCTACAGTTACGACGACTTGATGCGCCAAGCGGAGACGGCGACCCCCTTCGCCAGCCTGGTCGATCCGGACGATCCGTCCTTTATCCTGCCGCCGAACATGCCGGCGGCGTTGGCCGACTTCTGCCGCCGCAGTGGGCAACCGGCGCCGGACGGCGTCGGCGGCACGGTGCGCTGCGCTCTGGAGAGCCTGGCGCTGTGCTATCGCTGGGTGCTGGAACGCTTGGAGACGCTGACGGGACGGCGGATCGAGGTCATCCACATCGTCGGCGGCGGCAGTCAAAACGCGCTTGCTGAATCAATTCACCGCCGATGCCTGCGATCGTCCGGTATTGGCCGGGCCGGTCGAAGCGACGGCGATCGGCAACGTATTGGTGCAGGCGCTGGGCGTAGGCGTACTTGGCTCGCTGGCCGATGCCCGCGAAGTGGTGCGCCGCTCCTTTGAAGTGCGAACCTTCACTCCGCATCATGCCCGATGCTTGGCAGGCGCCTTACGAACGGTTCCGCGCCTTTCGCAGTCTGGTTTAGCCTCGACCCGAAGGAGACGGCATCGCCCGCTCCAGGGCGATGCTGGGTTCCAGGGTATTGCGGCATTCCTCCGGGCGGCGGCGAAACCACGAGGCCACGAGCAGGACGCCATCGATGTCTCCGGGAGCCGGCGGCTCCGATGCTGTGGATCGCCTTCCATACACTTCTCGTAGTCGCATCGCCACTTCGCGCCGGCTGGACTTTCTCGCTCGGCGACGGCACGACGGCGCAGACGCGGCCACCGTGGATGAGATACCACCATTCCTTGTCATCGTGGCCGCGCACCGGATAGACGAAGGAGTGCCGCGAAGCCTCGCGCACATGCCGCAGATGCGCGCTCAGCCACGTCAAGGAATCGAGCTTATCGCGCAGAGCGGCGGCGCGCTCGAAGGCCAAGTTCGCGGAAGCGGCGGTCATCTCGCTTCCAACAGGTTTAGCGGCGAATCATCGTCGCCGTCGAGGAAAGCAACGACGGCCTGCACCTTGGCAGCGTAATCGTCGCGCGAACAGGCGGCGGCGCAGGGGCCGAGACAATTGCCGATCTCGTAACGGATGCAGCCCGGCGTCAACGGCAGCGCGAACAGTTCCGGCTGATCGGCGAAGTTCATCTCCTGCGATTGAGGGCAATCGCGCAGACGGAACCAGTCGTTGAGGCGGCGCAGCGCCTCGCGGGCCTTGAGGCCAGCCGGCACCGGACCAAAACCAGACAGTGCCGTTCGGGGCGGCTGCTTGGCCAGAAAAATGGTCGCCGCCGGACGCCGGCCGACACACACATAGATGCGCCGCCGATGGCCCGGCTGCCCTTGCACATTGAAACGCGGCTGCCAGCGCTGAATCAGTTCCAGTTCGCGCAGCAGGGCGGCGAACTCGCTTGAGGCGATTTCCCAGACGAGTGTACGGGTCCGTTTCAGGATGCGTCCGGCCTTGGGATCGCGGCTTCGGGGACGGAAGTAACTCAGCAGCCGAGACGCGGAGATTCTTGGCTTTGCCGACGTAAATCAACTCGCCCTTGGCATCGATCATGCCGTAAACGCCCGGCAAACGCGGACAATCGCGGCGCATCAGAATACGCAAGCGGCCGGGTCGGCGCGCCTTGACCATGTGCAGACGGAGGCAGTTCTCCGGCGGACACAAGAGCGATGGGACCGAATCCCGCGAACGCCGGACGAGCAAAGAGTCCTTCCACAGACTTCCTCCGTAGGTCAGGCTTTCCAGCCTGACGTGCAAGAAACGTCAGGCTGGAAAGCCTGACCTACGGGCTGATTCACAGACTTCCTCCGTAGGTCAGGCTTTCCAGCCTGACGTGCAAGAAACCTCAGGCTGGAAAGCCTGACCTACGGGCTGATTCACAGACTTCCTCCGTAGGTCAGGCTTTCCAGCCTGACGTGCAAGAAACGTCAGGCTGGAAAGCCTGACCTACGGGCTGATTCTAGCGATCGTGACGATTAAGAGGCCAGTCCGCGTATGGGAGTTGATTTTTGTACAACATGAACTCTTGACCACTACTGAGGCGGAGAATATCTTTGACCCCGGCGTCTCGGGGACGCCAGCGCCGGAGCCGCTCAGGCTGGGACACAAAGGAGCGGCTCCGGTTTGCTTTCCACTTCTTCCGCTCCCTGACGGTCGCGGCTCAGCGGATCAATACGCCTTGAGAATCGGCACAACGGCCGTTTGCGGTGCGCCGCCGGTGACATGGGCTTGTCGCTGCCCATCGACGAACACGTTGACTTCGCTGCGCACGCCGAACTCCGGCAGATAAATGCCCGGCTCGACCGAGAAGCAAGTGCGCGGCAGCACTTGCCGTTCCTCGTGCGTCTCCAAATTGTCCATGTTGGCGCCGTTGCCGTGCGTCTCCTGGCCGATGGAGTGGCCCGTGCGATGACAGAACGCCGTACCGTAGCCGGCCTGCTCAATCACGTCGCGCGCCGCCTGATCCACCTCCCAGCCGCGCAGCACCGATCCGCTGGCGAACGCCGACCGCACCTTGATGAATAGCCGCATCCCGCGCGGCGGCGACGATGCGGAAAATCTTCTCGTATTGCTCCGGGCGTTTGTGTGCCGACGAAGCCGGTCCACGTCAAATCGCTGTACACGGCACGCGGCTTATCGAGCTTGGCCCACAGGTCGATGAGGACGAAATCGCCTTCGCGGATGGGACTGTCGCTGCCAGCTCCGGGAGCGTAGTGCGGATCGCCGCTGTGCGGACCGACGCCGACGATGGGCGGATGATCGGTGACGAGTCCGTGAGCGGCGAAGTGATCCAGAATGCGCTGTTGCACTTCCGTCTCGCGCACCGAACCGGCGCCGCGGACGTGCTGGGCGATGAATGCGAAAGCGACATCGTAAGCCGAGCGCGTATGCTTGGCCGCTTCCAGGTGCATGCGCCACTGCTCGTCATCCCAGCACGCCTCGAACTGCTGGATGAGATCGCCGGAGGAGACGATCTCGACGCCGAAGGAGCGGACCAATTCGACCGTCCCGGCATCGACGCGCGAGACGTAGGGATTGGCGTTGCGCGGCACGTATTCCATCGCCACGCGCCGACAACCCGTTAACAATGCGGCAACGCCGGCTTCCAGCTCTTGCCAGCGCAGATACGCGCTGGGCGGAGCCGGGCACCACATCCAGGGCATGCGGTTCGATTTGATGTACGAGTTTGCGCGGCTCGCCGTGGGCCGGCACGAAGTAGAACCAACGGCGCGACAGAATGGCATCGGCGGGAATGTCCAGCACACGGCAGGCCAGCACGTTGAGACCGCGAAAGTCGTACAGCAGCCAGCCGTCCAGCTTGGCCGCTTGCAGGGCCGATTGCACCGAGGCGAGATCGAACATGGAAATTCCCTTTCCTCAGGAATCGTGCTTCGTAAGCAGAAAGGCACCCTTGATGAACACTAAGGGATGATCTTCCGATACGGCGAAGTCAACGACGAGCGGGCGCACAACGACTCGGCGAATTTGCATCCGCAATGCCGCCAATCGATAAGAAGGCTCACCCGCCTCGGTAGGATCGCGTTGGAGTCGTTCCGTGATTTGCCGAAAGGCCGAAGTGACCGCTTCTCCTCGGCCGGTTCGAGAGGCTCGGCGCCAGAGTTGGCGGAGTATCTCTGCGTTAACAGGGGAGCAGATGACTTCCCAGCGTGGGCCGCTCTCTTCTGGCTCAGGCATGCTCAGGCTTTCTTCCGCTTGCCTTTTTTCGTTTCTTCACGCTGTCTGCCTTTTTTCGCTTGCTCACGGCGTTTGCGTTTTTCCGTTTCTTCCCGATCCATCGCCTCTAGCTCTGCCAAGACTTGCTCCGCAGGGATGCCCGGCTCGATTTCCGTGTACTTTTGCAAGTCCGCCGCTGTGAAGGCCCGTAGCGCCTTGGCATAAATGGTCTTGTCGTCATCCGTATCCTTTACGCGCAAAATACGGATACGGATACGCTCTTTTTTGGGCTCGCGTTCTTTTTTTGGCTTGGCCATGATCTTGCTCCTTGTTTTCGATGCCGTCTCGATTATACCCCGGAAAAAAGGGACCGAAAGACCCCTTCGGCGAGTTTCGCGCATCCGTCCTCACACCCTTCGCTTGAACGCCACCATGCCCAGCGGCGGAACGGTGAGGGTGAGCATGTAATCGCGGCCGTGACAGGGCACCGGCACTGTCTGCACACCACCAAGATTGCCTTGCCCGCTACCCCCGTACAGCGGCGCATCGCTGTTGAGTACCTCTTGCCAAAAGCCGCTCTGCGGCACGCCGATCTGATAATTGTGCCGTGGAACCGGAGTGAAATTGCACACGATGGCAATGGTGTCGTCGGCGGAGCGGCTTTTGCGCAGCAGACTGACCACGCTGTTCTCGGCGTCGCAGCAATCGATCCATTGGAAGCCGGCGGCGTCGCAATCGAAATCGTGCATGGCCGGTTCGCCGCGATAAAACGTATTCAGATCGCGCACCCAACGCTGCAAACCGCGAGGTAGGGGATACTGCAACAAATGCCAATCCAAGCTGGTGTCAAAATTCCATTCGTTGCCCTGGCCGAACTCGCTGCCCATGAACAGCAGTTTCTTGCCGGGCTGAGCGTACATATAGCCGAAGAGGATGCGCAGATTGGCGAACTTCTGCCACTCGTCGCCGGGCATCTTAGCCAGCAGCGAACCTTTGCCATGCACGACTTCATCGTGCGACAATGGCAGTACGAAATTCTCACCGAAAGCGTAGAGCATACGGAACGTCAATTGATTGTAATGATACTTGCGATGAACGGGATCGCGCGACATATAGTCGAGTGTGTCATGCATCCAACCCATGTCCCACTTATAGCCGAAGCCGAGTCCGCCCAGATAGGTGGGCCGCGATACTTGCGGCCAAGAAGTCGATTCCTCGGCGAAGGTGGCGACATCGGGATAGTCGCCGTAGATGCGCTCATTGAGACGGCGAAGGAAGTCGATGGCTTGCAAATTCTCGCGGCCGCCGAACTCGTTGGGCGTCCATTCGCCCTCTTTCCGGGAATAATCCAGATAGAGCATGGAGGCCACGGCATCGACGCGCAGGCCGTCGATGTGATATTTATCCAGCCAGAACAGCGCGTTGCCAATGAGGAAGTTACTAACCTCTCGGCGACCATAGTTGTAGATGAACGTGCCCCAATCGGGATGTTCGCCGCGGCGCGGATCGGCATGTTCGTAAAGATGGCTGCCGTCGAAGTAGCCTAAGCCGTGCTGATCGCGCGGGAAGTGGGCCGGCACCCAATCGAGAATGACGCCGATGCCGCGCCGATGCAGCATGTCAATGAGGTGCATCAAATCGTGCGGCGTACCGAAACGGCTGGTCGGCGCGTAGTAGCCGACCGTCTGATAGCCCCAGGAGGCGTCGAGCGGATGCTCGGTTAGCGGCAGAAACTCGACGTGCGTGTAGCCCATGTCGTGCAGGTAGTCGGTCAATTGGCTGGCCGCCTCGCGGTACGTCAGCCAGCGATTGCCCTGATCCGGCACGCGTCGCCACGAACCGAGATGGACTTCGTAAATCGACATCGGCGCATCCAGCGCGTGAGCGCGGCCGCGCCGAGACATCCACTCTTGATCGCCCCATTCGTAGCCGGAGAGATTCCACACCTTCGAGGCAGTGTGCGGTCGAATCTCGGCGGCGAAACCATACGGATCGGCTTTTTCCACGGCGTACTCGGAGAGGCGCGAAACAATGGCGTACTTGTAGACGGCGCCCTGCCCGATGCCGGCAATGAAGCACTCCCAGATACCCGACGAGCCGACCGAGTGCATCGGATTGGCACCGTGCCGCCAACCGTTGAAGTCGCCGACCACCGACACTTCACGGGCATCGGGCGCCCAGACGGCGAAATGCGTGCCGGCCACGCCGTTGCGTTCCGTCACATGCGCGCCGAGCTTTTCATAGGCGCGATAGTGCGTTCCTTCCGACCACAGATAAACATCGAAATCGGTCAATGTTGCGGTTATCACGGTGCTGATCCTTCCCTTTGAATCTCTAGTTTCGTGACGCGAGTTCTGCGGCCTTCCGTGAAGATTTAGGATTATGGGCAAAACCTATGCCGGCCAGCCCGTGGCGTCCGCAAGGACGCTCCCGGACGCCAGGGCTGGGCAAAGCATTCCGTAGCACCTCTGCGTGGGATAAATCTACCGAGATAGTAGCTTATGCACGGCGGACTGCATCGGACAAAGAATTTCGAGAAAAATACGCTGCAACTCGTTGACTTCGGAAAGGGGAGCAAGTAAGTTCAATTCATTGCTCATCATGTTCTCATAAAAAGAACAAGCGGAGAGCAAGGATTGTTCCTTCGACGGATTGACAGACCCAAGAGTGACTCGCCCGCGAAGCGGCGAACCGCTGACCGGACCTACTCTAGGGTTCTCCTCAGAGAAGACGACCGTGCCCGTGTTCCACCTATTACGGCGAGGGCGCGTCTTCGGCTTGGTCGGGTTTTAAGACCTCTTTTGGAGTTTTCTGCTTCCTTTTCATTTTCCAGGAAAGCGAGGTTCCTATGTTGAGGTTGGGGAGGAAAACCGTGTGTTCCCGTATCGACGGGCGGAGTAAATCGCCTGGTTTCACGCTAATCGAACTGTTGGTGGTCATCGCCATCATTGCCATCTTGATTGGCTTGCTGCTGCCGGCCGTGCAGAAAGTGCGCGAAGCCGCCAGCCGTATACAGTGCGGCAACAACCTCAAGCAGATATCGATCGCCGTCCAGAACTGTGCCGATACCAATCAGGGCAGAATGCCCCCCAGTATGGGCGGTTATCCGAATACGTGTGATCCCCTCAAGTTAAGAGGTACAAGATCGTTTGGCGGTGTCCTCTTCTATCTCTGCCCCTACATCGAGCAGCAAAACCTCTACAACGCGTGCGTACTCAAGAACGGGGCTGGCTATGATCCGGAATTTGGGGCCATCGGCATCATAAAAACGCCGGTGAAAACATACGGCTGCCCTTCCGATCCCACCTATGGTAACGGCCAGGCAGCAAGCGGCTATGCCGTGGGCAGCTACGCCTTCAATGGCATGGTCTTCCTGGCCGAATTTTATTTCGGCTATCACTACTTTCCCGCCTCGATCACGGACGGTACTTCGCAAACCATCTTCTTCTCGGAGACGTATGCCATCAGCCGCGGTGAAACGCCGGTTTACTGGTGGTGGGATTATAGCGGTTTCGAGGTGAAGCAGTCTCCAGGCGCGATGGCCGCCTGGAACGATTGCGGCGGCTTCAACTATTGGGATCCAGCCTATGTGCCTCTTATCACGCCCAACGCCAGTTATTGCGAGTCGAACAAAGCGGTAAATGATCGCGGCGCGAGTTACAGCGTTTGCACTTGCCGGGTGAGTTCACCGCACACCGGCGGGGTCAATGCGGGCATGGGCGACGGCAGCGTCCGTTTCGTGCCGCAGGGCATCAGCGGGACCAGCTGGTTCGCCGCCTGTACGCCCAATCTCGGCGATCTTCCCCTCTCGGATTGGTGACATCTCCCGCACGTTTCCGAGCCTGAAGCATAAGCGAAGCAGGGGCAAAATCCTTCGCTTATGCTTCAGGCTCGGAAGGTCTCTAATAAGTAATAGGGGGCATTTTCATGGATTCTTGCCTTGAGCGCGGCATCGAGAAGCCGCTTCTCCGCCTGGTCTGCGGCAGTTTGTCTCTTGGACTGCTGGCTCTGATGGTCGGCTGCGGCCAAAATCCCCGTTCGGTGAGCCATACGGAAGTTTCGGGCAAAGTACTGTTTCAAGGGAAGCCCCTGCCCAAAGGCCGCGTGAACTTCATCACCGTCAAAGGCGCTTTCGCCTCCTCGGGAAAGATCGATGAGAACGGTCATTATCAGTTGGAGGCTCCCGTGGGCGACGTGCAAATCTGCGTGATGAACGAAAAGATACCCTCTCAATATGCGAATCCCCAGACTTCCGGCTTGACCTACACGGTAAAGCCGGGTCCGCAGAGCCACGACATCGAGCTATCGAACAACCCCAGCCCGGCGGCCGGCGGCCCCGGACGATAAGTGGAGAAACGAGGCGGCAGGTTTTTCCTGCTACTGCTCAGGTGTGGAATTAACCATTCCACCCCTTAGGAGGCGGTCTCCGAGGTCAGGGCAAGGATGCCGCACAGGGGTATACGAACCCAATCGGGCCGATTGTTCAGCTCATAATTCAACTCGTAATATGCCTTATCGAGCATAAAGCTATCGAGCAGAGCCATCAACGAGGCGGTCTCCGCCGGCAGAAACGCCGCACTGCCCGCTGCGGACCGATAGGCGTGGAGGAACGCGGCCGAGACCCCTTGGAACCATAACTCGGCCCAGGGGACGAGCCGGCCGAAGTCGTCACGCCGGTTTTGCGTGAAGGCGAACAGACCGGCGTAAGCGGCGTAGTGATACGAGCGCAGCATGCCGGCCACGTCCTTGAGCGGCGATTGTTTGGCGCGGCGCTCCGCCACGGTTCGCACCGGCTCGCCTTCAAAATCGAGGATGACGTAATCGTTCTCGACACGCAGCACTTGGCCGAGGTGATAATCGCCATGACAGCGGATCTTGGCGAGCGGGGGGTGTAAATCCCTTGATTCGCACCGAAGAATCAGGGGGTTTACACCCCCCGCTCGCCGAGCGGAGCCTTGCTCCAAGAGTTGCTGGGCCGACGACGCGACATCCTCCGGGAGTTGATCGAAGTTAGCGCGGAGAGAGGCGAGAGCGCTTTCGCTCTGCTCGCGGATGCTATCGCGCAGCGCTTCGGCGTCCTCAGCGGTGAACGGCTCCGGGGCGAAATCGGGATGGTTCGTATCGGCGGCCAACGCTCGGTGCAGTTCCGCCGTCCGCCGGCCGAGTGTGCCGGCCGCCTGCCAATAATCGCCAATTGCCTCCATGACACCGGACGACGGAGTTGACTCGGCTAATTCCAACCAAGGCCGCGGGGCGGGAGAGATGGGATCGGCACGTCCGGAGGCGTGTTTATAATAGCGGCTCAACTCGTCCAAGGCGTGTCGCCAACCATCGCCCTGATTGGCGACGAGAGATTGAAGAATCGCCAGGGTGATTGGCTCGGAGTTGTTACGCCGGTATTCGATGGCCCCCGCCACGCGCGGAAGACGATCGAAGCGATTGCTTTCCGTGAGGAAGCGGCCGATCTCGAAATCGGGATTGATGCCGGACTCCAAGCGGCGAAACAACTTCAACAACAGACGCCGGCCATAGAAAACAAGCGAATTGCTTGACGTGGCCGGGCCGCGCTCGACGGAGAGAGATTGCCGATCGTCACCGCGCAGCGGCGCGAAGGTCGCCGTCGGGAAGGCTCGGATCTCGTCCGCGATGGATGGCGAATTCGCGCTTGGAGCCGATGGACGTCACGAGTGACATGCAGATGTCATCATCGGCCAAGGCATCGTGCAACAGTGCTTCGCCTTCGGGGCCGGTCAGCCGCGCGATCAGCCACGGCTTCATGGATTGCAACATTCGCGCGGCGGACGCGCCGCTCGTCACGCCGATGGGCAGAAAATACAAATCGCTCTTACCGTCAGCGAAGCGCACATCCAAGAACAAGGGAAAAACGCGACTCTCTCCGCCCGGAAATCCGCCCCAGTCCGCGAAGCGCACCGCCTCCATCCGCCGGCCTTTGCCGCCGAACCAGCGCTGCGAACGAAGAAACTCCGGCAGCACGGCGCGCTCTAATTGTTCGCGCGCCGTTCCTTCCAATACCGTCTCCCAGCCGCCCATCACATTCACGGTTGGGATCATAGGGGTTTCCTCCCTCTCCGTTCGACTCAATTGAAATAATCGAAGTCTCTCTCCGTGCGGACGCGCTTGCGCAGCCGCAGAATGTGGGCGATGGCGGCGCTGGGATCGAGGCGGACGAAATTCGCTTCACCGTTCCACAGATAGCGCGCCTCGGTCAACAAATCGTGGACCTGATACGCCTCGCCCGCTTGCAGACCCAATTCGCCGAGCGGCACACGCACCCAACCAGACTGTGTGTGGTGCGGATCGAGATTGACTACCACGAGGATGACATTCGACAGATCCGGCGTCGTCTTGGCGTAGAAAAGCATCTGCTCGTTGTCGATCGGATAAAAGCGCAAGCGGTCGTTGGCGTGCAGCGCCGGATTATCGTGGCGGATGGCGTTGACCCGGGCTATGAATTCACGGAAAACATTAGGCCGATTCCAGTCCCAATGACGAATTTGATACTTTTCGGAGTCGAGATACTCCTCGCTGCCGTGCTTGACCGCCTGATGCTGGAACGTCTCGAACGGTGGGCCGTAGATGCCGTAGGTCGCTCCCAGCGTGGCGGCCAGCACCAAGCGAATTTGAAAGGCGGCACGGCCGCCGTATTGCAGATATTCCGGCAGAATGTCCGGCGTATTGGCGAACAGGTTCGGCCGCATGTACTCGCGCACCTGCGTTTGCGTCAGCTCCGTGAAATACTCGGTCAATTCGTGCTTGCTGTTGCGCCAGGTGAAGTAGGTGTACGACTGCGAGAAGCCGATCTTGGCGAGATAGCGCATCACCTTGGGCCGCGTGAACGCCTCGGCGAGAAAGATCGCCTCGGGGTAGCGCGGCTGGATTTCGCCGATCAGCCATTCCCAAAAACGGAACGGTTTGGTGTGCGGATTGTCCACGCGGAAGATGCGCACGCCGCGCTCGCACCAAAACAGCAATCACGTCGAGCAACGCTCGCCATAGCGACGGCCAGTCGGCACAATCGAAATCGAGGGGATAAATGTCCTGATATTTCTTGGGCGGATTCTCGGCGTATTTGATGGTGCCATCGGGTCGATGGCGAAACCATTCGGGATGTTCGCGCACCCAAGGATGATCGGGCGAACACTGAAAGGCGATGTCCAGAGCGATTTCAAGATCGTGTTCGCGCGCCGCCGCCAGAAGGCGATCGAAGTCTTCCACCGTCCCCAGTTGCGGATGGATGGCCGTGTGTCCGCCCTCGGCGGCGCCGATGCCCCAAGGGCTGCCGGGATCGTCGGGTCCAGCCGTCAAGCGTGTTGTTCGGTCCCTTGCGGAAGCTGTGGCCGATCGGATGAATCGGCGGCAGATAGAGGACATCGAAACCCATGTCGCGGACATACGGCAGCCGTTTCTCGACATCGGCGAAGGTGCCATGTCGTCCCGGCTCCTCGGCACAAGAGCGGGGAAATAATCTCGTACCACGCACCAAAACGAGCGCGTTCTCGATCAACGCCGACGCGGAGGATGCGATCGTAAACGGCTCCGCTGCCGCGGTCGGCGTGGCGCGTCATCACCGTGGCGAGAACCGGATCGAGAGCGGCCTTGATGCGCTCCGCCACATTGTCGCCTTTGCTAAGAGAGTCGGCCCACCAGCGCAGCCATTCGCCGTCCTCGGAACGCGCGCGCTTGGCCGCCTGTACCACCAAGTCGGCGCCCTCCAACAATTCGCTGCTCACGTCCTGGTTCGCCTCCACCTTCTTCGACAGATCGCGCCGCCACGAAGCGAAGCGATCGACCCAGGCTTGCAGCGTGTATTCGTAGAACCCCAACGCCGTCACGGTGAAACGAGCCGTCCAGCGATCGTTGATGCCCGCCTCCATCGGCGCTTCCTTCCACTCTTCCTCGGCGGCATGACGGTAGCGCAGCACGGCGGCGAGTACGTCATGGCCGTCGGCGTGAATGTCGGCGGCGACGACGACTTCTTCGCCGACGCAGCGCTTGATGGGAAAGCGGCCATCGTCAATCTCCGGCTCCACGCCCTCGATGACGACACGAGACGGCAATCGATCCGGCATACGGTGCATCGGTTCACGCATCCTCGACGAATACTCCTGCCCAGCGCGGCAGGCGCGCCTGCTGGATTCAGTCCAATTGTCGGCAAATGCAGTGCCAAGAGGAGAAAGCGAGAGGCGGAACGATAAGCGCGAAGCGCCGGCGACGGGATCGTGGCCCCTCGCCGGCGCCGCGGGTTTGAGGGAGAATCGTTCTTTTTCTTACTTTTCCGCCGCCTTCTTCTCGCGTTTCATCTCCCAGTCGAAGCGAGCTGATCGCCGACTCCCACTTTGCCCTTGATGGCATCGCCGCTCAGTTCGCCTTTATACTTAATGGTGAATTCTGATTGCCGTCTGCGTTCGCGCGTGACCTGGAACGATACCTTGCCGTCCTTGACCTTGCCGTCTTCGATCTTGGTTTCCTTGCCGTCTCGTCCCGTCACCGTGCCGGTCAGCTTTTCTCCTTCCTGTTTGAGTTTGTAGGTGGTTTCAAAGGTTTTTCCATCGGGGGTTTTGAAGACGGACTTCCACGTCCCGGTGACGCTGCCGGTCGCCTTCTTGTCCTCGGCTCGGACCTCGCTACTCAGCCAAGCAATCGCCAAAGCGAGGGCCAGCGATGCCGAACCACATTCGTCTCGCCACGTTCATGACAGATTCCTCCAAGCAAAGATGCGGAACTCACGCCACGCCCCGATTTCAACGCCGCGCCGATCGCCAGTCAAGGAAAATCACCACGGAAAACACGGAACACACGGAAAAAAGACAAAAAAGAGAATCGAAGAGCAAGGCAAGATATACGGTGTCTCGAACTATCGCCGTATTCTCTCCTTACTTTTTGTCTTTTTTCCGTGTGTTCCGTGTTTTCCGTGGTGATTGGTCTTTTTCACTCCGGCTGTTCGCGGACGTTGAATTCGAGTTTCCAGCGCTGTTTGCCGTCGCGGCTGAGGCACCACAATTCCAGCGTGCCGATCTCCGTCATCTTGCTGTGCAGATGCACCGGCACCGTTTGCCCTTCCTTCGTCGGCGCTTCCAGCGTCGTCGCCAGGGGGCTTAGCTCCTCGATCTGGCCTTCCCAATCCTCGACCATCGTGCCGACCGTATCGGCGCGGCGCACGGTCGAGCCGAGGAAACGAAACTCGGCAGGCGAGCCGACGACCAGGCCGAACTCCTGACCGGGCACGTCCATCTCGGTGCCTTCTTCCATGCCGAAGGGCACGACGCACAGCGCCTTGAGCGGCGGCGGCGCACCGGGCACGGCCGGCAGCGCCGTCTCGATGCCGACATAGTAAACGCGCGCCGCGCCGCCGCGGATACGCACGCCGCGGCCGCGCCGCACCAGTCCGTAGTACGCCGCTCCGCGCGCCACGGCGAGATCGAGATCGTCGTTGGGCAGCACCTTGACGGCGTGGCCCCATTTGCCGAGCGTGGAGACGATACGCTTGCGCAGCGGCTCGGCCTTGAAGACGCCGCCGTTGAAGAGGATCGCCGTCAAGCCGCTGACGGTCTTTTTTCTCTTGCCGCCGCGCAGCGCGCTCGGCCAGCGCCTCCGCTTGACGATGCAGAAACGCGGCCAGATGTTTCGTCACGGCGGGATCGCTGGCGTAGGGCAGGCCCAATTCTTGCAAGCCGACGCCGCGTTGCCGCTTCGGCTCCTCGTTGGCGGCGCACTCCGGGAAGAAGCCGTCGACCAGCACGCGCTCGACTTCCTCGCGCGTCAGATCGGCCTTGAGTGTGCCGGCGATGACCTTGCTGCCGCGGCCCAGCACCGTCACCGGAGCGCTGGCCAAACTCGGATCGCCGAACAGGCGTTCCTTGGCGGCGCGGCAACTGTGCCACAGCATCAGCATTTGTCCGGCGTCGAGCTTGATGTTGCGCGCCGCGAACGACTGGGCCATCGTGTGAGCGAGCGCCAGATCCATGTTGTCGCCGCCGAGCAGGATGTGATCGCCGACAGCCACGCGCGTTAGGGCCAGTTGGCCGGCGTCTTCGCTGACGGCGATGAGCGTCAAATCGGTCGTGCCGCCGCCGACATCGCAGACCAGCACCGTATCGCCGACTTCGACTTGCTTGCGCCAGCTATCGCCGCTGGCATCGATCCAGGCGTAAAACGCGGCCTGCGGCTCCTCCAAGCAGCGTGATGTTCTCGAAGCCGGCGGCGCGAGCGGCCTCGACGGTCAATTCGCGGGCCACCGCGTCGAACGACGCCGGCACCGTCAGAATGATGTCCTGATGCTCCAGACGATTTTCCGGGCGATCCTTGGCGATTTTGTGGTTCCACGCCTCGGCCAGATGTTTCAAATAGAGCGTGGCCGCTTCCAACGGCGAAACGCGGCGCGCATTGTCCGGCGCCTTCCACGGCAGCACGGATGCCTTGCGATCGATGCCGGGATGACACAGCCACGACTTAGCGGAAGTGACGACGCGCGTCGGCACGACGCCGCCCTGCTGCCGGGCGAACTCGCCGACGGCGAAATCGCGGTTGGCATCCCACGGCAACCGTAGACTGCCGGCCGGCAGTTCGTTCGGACCGGGAAGATACAAATACGAGGGCAAAAGGGGTCGATCTTCGACGCTGCCCGGCTGCACCACCTGCGGCACGAATAGATGCGTGGGGCGAACGTCCTCTTCCTCGCCGACGCCGGTATCGACGTAAGCGAGGGCGCTGTTGGTGGTTCCCAGATCGATGCCCACGACGAAACGCGCAAGCGCCACGTTGTTCTCCTAGCGGCAAAAACTACTTCATCGTCCAACCATGTCGGTTACGCATGGTTGATTATAGCAAGCGTTCGTGATAGCTTGCGCAGAGTCACGAGAGATTGCGCGGAAGCCCATGCCAAGCCATGCACGGCGCGAACTATCCCCATAATCGGCGGGGCGAGTGGAGGAGGCCAGGCGATGCTGCGGTGTTTGCAAGGGCTGTTGTTTTTTGGGGTCGCTCTCTTTGCACTCAAGTGGGAGTTCTATGGATCGAGGGATAAACCCTACATCGCTCCAACGGGAGAAGCGTTTTACACGGCGAAGTCCTTTTTTAAGGCATCACCTCCCTGGCACGTCGCGGATAAGGTTCTTGAAGCGGCCGTCCTCAGCGGGATTGGACTATACCTCTGGCTGACCGGAGAATTGATGCGCTGGCGCGGGCAGATAATGCGTTATTCCCCGTCGACTTTCCTAGCTGTGATGTCCGCATTTTTGGCTGTCTTCAGCGCAAAATTCGCTTGGCATCAGGGCGATCCCAATGGATACTATCCTCCTTTCGATACAGCGAGCCTGGGTGCGGTCTATGCCTTCTTCGCTCTAATGATGGTATATTACTTGGTTATCGGAGAAGTGCGGTTCTGGCGGGAAGGGGCGAGTTCGCCGAAGGAATAAGAACTTCTTACTTGTTTGCCAGCCCGCAGCGACAGCAAGGGCATCCTTTGCGGACGCGGCGGGTTGGCAAAGAGCGGCCACCATGATTGAATCGACTCGTCAAGAAATATTGGCACGGCTGGCGCGGCTGAGTGAACTGGCTCCCGACATGCGCTTCGGTCAGTTGATCGCCAATCTGGCATTTATGGCTGCCGGGCCGTGGGACCGAACTCTCTGGGATCTTGAGGACGAGCGGCTGATTGGAGCGATCCGCCAGATGGAAACCGACCTATCCTAGCGAGTAGATCAGGCTGATTCCACCTCTTTTTCCGCGAGGACTTCCCCATGACGCCTTACCGATGCTGTCTGTGCTTGATGGTGCTTGCTCTCGCCAGCGCCGCTTCGTGCGGCCGATACCGACAAGAAGAGCTATCCCAAAAACGATGAGTTCAAGCGCGTCAACGACAAGATCAAGGAAGTCGCCGGCACCGCTGAGTTTTTGCGCTCAGTGCCCAAACACTTCGCCACGCTCAAGGCCGTCGATGCGCCGGACCGGCGTGTCACGCTGTTGATCGAGGGCGAAAAACTGGCGAAAGTATGGCCGGTCGCCACCGATGCCGAGATCAAGGCGCATGGCTGGTGGGGGCGGCTCGATCAATTCGTCCGCGGCGATCGCGTCTGGGTATGGTTTCAAACGGATCGCAAGAAACAGGCCGTCGCCGTGGCCATGCTCGCCGATGAAATCAGCGAGCAGGACATCCACGGCCACGGCGTCACCCTCGTCCGCCACGATGACAAGAGCATCACCCTCAAGGGAGCGAAACAAGAGCGCACCCTGAAAGCGACAAAGGATCTCGCCTCGCTGCCTGTCGGCCAATCGATCTACGTACAATCCAGCGGCGACAAAGTCCGCCTCGCTGTCGAGGCCATCGACTTCGAGAAAATGCGCACCGCTCAGAAAGCGCTGTTGCGCAAACGCTGGCTCGATGATGGATTGCCGGGCACGGTGACGTTTTTGCACCGTTTCAGCGGCGAAATGGAGCTAATGCTCGATCACGAAGCGATGCGCTGGGGCCGCTCGCTGAAACTCGGCGACAAAGTGAGCCTGACTCGCCGAGCCGCCGATGACGGCCATCGTCAAGGACGTGCGGCCATGGCGCGAACGGACGCAACTGCGGCTGGTGGTCAACAGCTTCGATCAGACGGACTTGACGCTCGGTCAGCGCATCGGCCTGAAGATGGCCGCGCCGTCGGCGGAGGTGGACACGGCTCAGTTGCCGCCGGACCTGGATCGCAAGCGCGGCAAGGAGGAACGCATCGACTGGTTCTTGGCGAGCATTTATTGCTCGTGCGGCGTGGCCGGCGATGTTTGCACCGGCCATTTCTACACGCTGGCGAGTTGCAATCCCAATGGCTGCGGCATGCCGCGACACATGCGCAAGACGATCGGCGAACAGATCGATAAAGGACGCACGGATCGGCAGATTTTCGATTATTTGTTGAAGGAACACGGGCCGGACTTGCTGCGTCCGCATTTGGAACCGTAAAAACATCTCCCGTTTAGCCGCGACCGAAGGGGAGCTCGCGTTTGGCCAAACGCGCTCCCCTTCGGGTCGCGGCTAAACCTTCGGCGCGGCGCTCAGTTCCGCCGAGTGCGTCCGAGATGCGAGCGCCGATTCGGTATTTGATTCGTCCTTGGCCGGCTGCATGGCGAACGCTTGCAGCAGCAGCAGACCAGCGCCGCACACCAAACAGCAATCGGCGATGTTGAAGACCGGCCAATCGAAAAGATAGTTCCAGTGCAAGAAATCGCGGACGCCGTTGAAGACGATGCGGTCGTAGAAATTGCCCAGTGTGCCGGCCAGGATCAGACCCAGCGCGCAACACAGCCAACGATCGCGGGCCGTACTCTTGTGTGTACTCCAGTAGACGATGGCGGCGGCAGCCAACAGGCTGATGACGGCGAATCCGCTGTTGGCCAGCGTCTTGTGATCGCGCAAAAAGCCGAACAACGCGCCTTGGTTGACGTGCGGCACGCGGACCCCTGCGGCATCCGACTCGAACTGAGCGACCAGTTGGAAGCCGGTGCCCTGGTCGGTGCGGAAGACGACGTGTTCCGAGTTGGACTCGCCGCCCAGCCAGGCGAAGACGCCGTACTTGCTCGACTGGTCCAGGATCAAGCCGCTCAGGGCCAAAATCCACAATAGCACGCGATAAGATCGTTCTGGCATAAGACTCTTCACGAACTTTGTTGAAGCTTCCGTGCACAGCTAACGCAGTGACGGGTATAAGGCAACGCCTGCAAACGAGCTTTGGGGATGGCGCCTTGACACTCTTCGCAACGGCCGAATGTGCCGCGGCGAATGCGTTCCAGTGCTTCGCCGATTTCCTTCAAAGCCTGCTCCTGATTTTGCAACAGGTTGAGCGTAAACTCTTGCTCGAAGTTATCGGTGCCGAGATCGGCCATGTGCAGAGGAGCGTTGGACAAACTGCCGCTGGCCTCGCCTCCCCGCGCCGCAGCGCCTCCTCGGCCAGATGCGAGACATCTCCGCTCAAGCGATTGCGCAGCGACAACAGCGTCTCTCGATAGGTTTCCAGTTCGGCCTTGCTCATCGCTTCCTCAAGGTGCGGTTCGAGAATGTCAGTTCCGGAAAGGCATCATTTTTACGATAACCCAGCCGTGGAAAGCCGTCAAGAAGGAGGCAATCCCTTCCCCGCTGCTCGATCCGTCCTATAGCGAAGGGCGGCGTCCCGAACAAGAGCAGAAGCACCGCGCTTCTCGCCGTGCCGATTGTGCCGTCCGCGCAGCGGGGCCAACCGCTCCCATTTTCCATGCCGCCGAGGTTGAGGCAAGAAGCACGTTTCGCCCGACCGATGAAGAGCGGAAGACGTTGCTCGCAAGGATGCACACCATGTCGATTTTCTACCTGATGCCGCCGCGTCCCTTTCTCGGCGATCGCTTCGCCGACTTTCTGCAAACCTTGTTTCCCGGTCTGGCCTGGGACAGTTCGGCGCGAACGAGTTTGGCCGACCTGCTCGGCGCCGCCGCCGGCGAGCGCGAGGGCGTTTACGTGATTTATCGCGACGATCTGCCGCGCGAAGAGCCGCCGGTGCAGGCGCTGGTGGATGGCTTCGGTGCCGAACCGGGAGATGAGGTTGTCGAGGTCCGCCCCGGCGGTCGGCCCGGCGAGGTCGTCACGCGCCGCTGGCGCGTCGAGGTTTAGCCGCGACCCGCAGGGGAGCGCTCGCGCTCCCCTGCGGGTCGCGGCTAAACGAGATCCAATCCCCGTTCAGCGCTGCGCCACTTTCAGACAAGCTCGCAACGCTCGCCGCCGCGCCGCCTGCACCTCTTTTCGCACCGAGGCGTATTGTTGCAACGGTGCCAGTTCTTCGTTTAACTGGTGGAGATCGGCAAGCGCTTGGTGCGGATCTTTTTCCATGCGGCGGTCGGCGTTCTCGATGGCCTCATCGACCGTGCGGCGCAGCCAGGCTTGCTCGGCGGCATTCACGTCCGCGGCGAAGCTCGGAAACTCCTTCACCAACACTTGGCGATCCGCCGCCCCGCGTCGATACTCGGCGACAGCCCCGGCCGGCAGGGCTGCGCAGTTCCTCGACCTGCCGATACGACGACCACAAGCTGACGCCGCGCATGGTCGGCACGAACCAAACGGCGAATCCAGCCAGGGCAAGAGCCAGCGCCGTCCCGGTCAGGCGCGCGCGCCAACTCCGGCGGCGCGACAGCGAGACGCCGACGAGCAGAGCGGCGCTGGCTCCCAGCGCCGCCAAGCGCGGCAGGTGCGTGCCGCGCAGCCAGCTCAGGCCATCGAGGCCCAGCACAAGCAGCAGACCGAGCAAAACCACAATGGCCAATTGCGAGACAGGCGTGCCGCCCCCGGAACGCCGATCCGTCCCGTCTTGGGGTCGTTTCGGTCGGGGCGGATGCTCCGTCGGTTTGTTTCGCGGCGGCTCGACCGGCTCGGCAAACGGCAACTCCTCCACGGCCGCGCGCGCGGGCGGCGAAGGACGCCAAGGCCGGCTGGCGTGCAAGGGCGGCGGAGCGTTCACTTCCGCGGGACGCCAAGGCTCGAAGGGATTCACAGTGCCTTTCATGGTTGCTGCTCCCTCAAAGGGTTCCTCTCGAACAAACTTTCGGATCGGACTCCTCATGGCCTTGCTCGTTCGGGAGAAAACTCATCGATACCTCCTAGGTTAACCGATGAAGCCGGGGGATGGCAAGTACGCAACGTATCTCAGTCGTGAAAGAGGGAATCTCAGTATCGAGAACAATCCTGCTCCGAGAAGCGCTCTGTCTGTTTCCGATCCGCTCGTTTTTTCTTCTGCTGGCGCACTCGCGCCGCTGACGATCCGTTGGCACATCATTTGCAAACTATTCGATTTTCCTAGTTCCGTTGCTGTGTGCCGGAGGAGTTCATAGATCAGTTGGCGGGGACTCTCGCTCGCGGCTCCGGGTGAGGCGACATCGATGCCCCAGATCTTTCACCGCAGCTTTAACACCATCTCCAAGGTGACGATCTTCGGCGCCGCCTTCATCGCCGCCGGCCTGTGCTGGTTCGCCGCTGTTTTTTATCGTTCGTCCTACGTCACCGAGTCGCACCTCGCCTTCGTGCAGCCGGTGCCGTTCAGCCACGCCCACCACGTCGGCCAACTCGGCATCGATTGCCGTTACTGTCATACTTCCGTGGAAACCTCGTCGTTCGCTGGCATCCCGCCAACGAAAACGTGCATGAATTGCCATCAGCAGATTTGGACCGGCAGTTCCATGCTCGAACCCGTGCGCGCAGTTATCGCAGCGGCGAATCGATCCCGTGGGAGCGCGTCCACAATCTGCCGGGTTTCGTGTACTTCGATCACAGCATCCACGTCGCCAAGGGCGTCGGTTGCGCTTCGTGCCACGGCCGCATCGACGAGATGCCGCTGACGTATCAAGAAAACACGCTGCTGATGGAGTGGTGCTTGGAGTGCCATCGCAATCCGGAAAATCATCTACGGCCCAAGTCGGAGATTTTCAATATGGGCTGGAAAGCCGACGATCAGACATCGCTCGGCCAGAAACTGCTACAGGAATACCAAGTGCGAACGCCGCACGAGTTGACCAGTTGCTCGACGTGCCATCGCTGAAAAACCATGAAATTCACCACGGAAAACACGGAAAACACGGAAAACGCGAAAAAGGGAAGAATTGATTTTGTTTTTTTCCGTGTTTTTCGTGTTTTCCGTGGTGAAAGATGAGGACGATTATGTCCGTTGATTCGCAAGGGCGCCGATTTTGGCGCAGTCTGGAAGAATACCTGGACACGCCGGAATTTCACGAGATGCTGCACCGCGAATTTCCGGAGCAAGCATCGGAATGGACCAATCCGCTGACGCGGCGGCGTTTCCTGACGCTGATGGGCGCGTCGTTGGCGCTGATGGGACTGAACGGCTGTTCGACGCAGCCGGCGCCGCGCGAGAAGATCATGCCCTATGTGCGGCAGCCAGAGGGCATCGTGCCGGGCAAGCCGTTGTACTTCGCCACGGCCATGCCGCTAGGCGGCGTCGTCACCGGCGTTCTCGTCGAGAGCCACGAAGGCCGCCCGACCAAGATCGAAGGCAATCCCAGCCATCCCGCCAGTCTCGGCGCCAGTGATCTGCTCATGCAGGCGTCGATTCTCGGTCTGTACGACCCCGACCGTTCGCAAGCCGTGACGTATCGCGGTCGGCCACGCGCTTGGAACGAGATGCTGTCCGCTCTGCGCGGAGCGCTAGACAAGCTGAAAAATCAGGGCGGCGAAGGGCTGTACATCCTCAGCGAAACCGTCACGTCGCCGACGCTGCATGCGCAATTGACCGAGCTGCGCGACGCCGATCACTTTCCGAAAGCGAAGTGGTTCCAGTACGAGCCGGCCAACCGTTCCAATGTGCTACAGGGCGCGAAGCTGGCCTTCGATGAATACGTCAACACGCATTACGATTTCACGAAAGCCGAGGTGGTGCTGTCGCTCGACGCCGATTTTCTGCTGGCTGGGCCGGGCACGCTGCGCTACACGCGCGATTTCACCGACCGCCGCCGCGTGCGTACCAAGCATCTGAGCGGGGGGCGTCAGCCCTCGGAGCACGCTCATTGGGCTGACGCTCCCCGCTCAGATATAAAGATGAATCGTCTCTATGTCGTCGAATGTGGCTTGAGCAATACCGGCGGCATGGCCGATCATCGTCTCGCCCTCCGCCCTTCGCAGATTGAAGCGTTCGCGCAGGCGCTGGCCGCCGAGCTAGAAATACCGGATGCCGCCAAGGCCGACAGCGAACAATTGCCGGATGAAGCACGGCGCTGGCTGAAGCCATTAGCCAAGGATTTGCGCGAGCATGCTGGCAAGTGTCTCGTTCTCGTCGGCGATACCCAACCGGCCAGCCTGCACGCTCTCGTTCATGCCATCAATCGCACACTCAAAAACGTCGGCCAAACCGTTCTGTACACTACGCCCGTCGAGTCCGAGCCGGTGGACCACAGACGGCAGATCGAGAATTGGTTCGGGACATGGCCGAGCACCGCGTCAAGATGCTCGTCATCCTCGGCGGCAATCCCGCCTATACCGCTCCGGTTGATCTCCAATTCGCCGAGAACCTCAAGCATGTGCAATTGCGTGTGCATCTTGGTCTCTATCAGGATGAGACCGCCGCCCTGTGCGATTGGCACGTCCCGGAGGCGCACTATCTGGAAAGCTGGAGCGATGGCCGCGCTTACGACGGCACAGCCAGCATCATTCAGCCGCTGATCGCACCGCTGTTCAATGGACGCACCGCCCATGAGTTGTTGGCGGCATTCGGCGAGTCGCCCGAACGGGATGGCTTGGAGATTGTCCGCGAACACTGGCGCGAGTGGTGGCGAAAACAAAAGCGTTCCGGCAGTTTCGAGGAATTTTGGCGGCAATCGCTACAAGAAGGCGTCCTCGCCGGCACGGCCTTCACGCCGCGCAACCTCGCTCCGAAAGCCGGTTGGGCGGAGCGCATGGCGAACCGGCAGCGTAAGCTGCCGGGTAGCGCCAGCCGACGGGATGAAACTCGAAATCGTTTTCCGGCCCGATCCGACGTTGTTCGACGGCCGT
This sequence comes from uncultured Planctomycetota bacterium, assembly GCA_963835245.1. GTDB lineage: Bacteria > Planctomycetota > Planctomycetia > Gemmatales > Gemmataceae > JAJPHU01. The sequence continues at coordinate 1,480,091 of CAWIEZ010000001.1, read as the reverse complement.
TTCGCCAACAACGGCTGGCTGCAAGAGTTGCCCAAGCCGGTGACGAAGCTCACTTGGGACAATGCGGCTCATTATGAGTCCGAGGACGGCGGAGAAAGCCCGAGTCGGCCTTGAATACGTGGAAGGTTCCTCCTCGAAACCCGGCCCCAATGGCGGTTCGACACGGTCAAGCCATCGTCGAAAATTGTCGAGGCTCATTTACCGCACACGAACGATTCAGGCGCCGGTGTGGATTCAGCCCGGGCACGCCGATGACGCCGTCACGATTCACCTTGGCCACGGCCGTACGCGCGGCGGCCGCGTCGCCGCCAACGTCGGCTTCAACGCCTACACTCTTCGATTCAACGATGCCCCGTGGTTCGATAGCGGACTCGACATTCACGCGGTCGGAAGGAGAGCATATCCTCGCCTGCACGCAGATGCACCACAACATGGAGGAACGCGCTCCCATCCGCACGCGCTCCCTGAGCTATTTCCAAGAGCATCCGCATTTCGCCGACGAACTGAAAGCGGGCGAGTCCGAAAAGCCCGAAGTGCTGGCGCAAATCCCCGGTCCCGAACCCAGAGGCCGCGCCGAGGAGAAGCTGAAAGAGAGAAAAGACCCGATAGCCGCCTCATACCGCTGACTTTGTACAAAGACGCCGACAAGGAATTTGAGGAAGCCAGCAAGCAACTCGGCGAGCCGGGCAAAGAACCGGCCAAGGGCTATCAGTGGGCCATGGCCATCGATCTGACGACCTGCACCGGCTGTAGCGCCTGCGTCGTCGCCTGCCAATCGGAGAACAACATCCCCGTCGTCGGCAAAGAGGAAGTGACTGCGCGGCCGCGAAATGCACTGGCTGCGCATCGATCGCTACTTCGACGGCGATCCTTATGATCCCAATACGGTCTCGGCTCACTTTCAGCCGGTGCCGTGCATGCACTGCGAGAAAGCGCCGTGCGAACTGGTCTGTCCCGTCGGCGCCACCGTGCATAGCCACGATGGACTCAATGATATGGTTTACAACCGCTGTGTCGGCACGCGCTACTGCTCGAACAATTGTCCGTACAAAGTACGTCGTTTCAATTTTCTGCAATTCGCCGATTTCACGACGGGCAGCTTGAAATTGATGCACAACCCCGAAGTGACGGTGCGTTCGCGCGGCGTCATGGAGAAATGCACCTACTGCGTGCAGCGCATCCGCGCCGCCGACATCGAAGCCCAGCGCGAGGACCGCCGCATCACCGACCGCGATTTGCTGACGGCTTGCCAGGCTGTCTGTCCGGCTGGCGCCATCGTGTTCGGCGACTTGAGCAACAAAGACAGCGCCGTTTCGCAGTGCAAGGAAGAGCCGACCAACTACGCTCTGTTGGCGGGACTGAACACGCAACCGCGCACCACGTACCTCGCCGCCCTGCGCAATCCCAACCCTGAATTGGCCAGCCCGCAGCGCAAGCAAGGAGAGTAGTAGGCCATGCACCAGCAACCCGACGAGACCGGCGATGGCGTGCCGCCCGTCATCGGCCCGGGCTACACGTTCCGCTCCATCTCGGAGAAAATCAGTTCCATTACGTTGGCGCGACGGACGCCGTGCGGCTGGTGGCTCGGTTTTGGCATCGCTTTCGTGTTCGTCATGGTGATGCTGTACACCATCTTTTATCTGCTCTTCGAGGGCGTCGGCATCTGGGGCATCAACGTGCCGGTCGCGTGGGGCTTCGCCATCGTCAATTTCGTGTGGTGGATCGGCATAGGCCACGCCGGCACGCTCATCTCGGCCATTCTGCTGCTTCTGCACCAGAAATGGCGCACGTCGATCAACCGCTTCGCCGAGGCCATGACTCTGTTCGCCGTCGCCTGCGCCGGCCTGTTTCCGCTGTTGCACATGGGCCGGCCGTGGTTCTTCTATTGGCTGTTTCCCTATCCCAACACCATGCGGATTTGGCCGCAGTTCCGCAGCCCGCTCGTCTGGGACGTGTTTGCCGTCTCCACCTACGGCACCGTTTCGCTGCTATTTTGGTACGTCGGCCTCATCCCCGATCTGGCCACGCTGCGCGATCGCACCAAGAACCGCTTCGTGCAGATTATCTACGGCATTTTGGCGATGGGCTGGCGCGGCTCGGCATACCACTGGAAGCGCTACGAGATCACCTATCTGATTCTCGCCGGCCTGGCGACGCCGCTGGTCGTGTCGGTGCATACGGTCGTCAGTTTCGATTTCGCCGTGGCCATTCTGCCCGGCTGGCACTCGACGATATTTCCTCCCTATTTTGTCGCCGGAGCCATCTATTCCGGCTTTGCGATGGTCTTAGTGTTGGCCATTCCGCTGCGGACGTTCTACGGCTTGCAGGACTTCATCACGCTGCGGCACTTGCAGAACATGGCCAAGGTGACGCTGGCGACCGGCCTGATCGTCGGCTACGGTTACGGCATCGAAGCGTTCATGGCCTGGTACAGCGCCAGCGAGTTATGAGAAATACTCCCAGCTCAATCGCATGTTCGGCCCGTACGGCGTCTACTACTGGCTGCTCATCGCCAGCAACGTGCTTATCCCGCAGGCACTCTGGTTCAAGGGCATCCGCGATAACCCACCGTGGTTGTTCCTCGTCGCCCTGGTCGTCCTCATCGGCATGTGGCTGGAGCGTTTCGTTATCGTCGTCACCAGTCTGCACCGCGATTATTTGCCGTCATCGTGGGGCATGTATTCGCCGACCGTATGGGATTGGAGCATGTTTCTCGGCACCCTTGGTTTCTTCTTCGCCTTAATGTTTTTATTCGTTCGCTTACTGCCAATGATCTCGATCGCGGAGATGCAGACGTTGCTGCCAGAAGCGAAAGTGGCTCATGAAACTACCCTCACGGGGGGAGGACACTGATGGAAACCAACCCCGGTCTTTACGGCTTGGCCGCCGAGTTCGACAATCCGACGGCGCTGGTGCAGGCCGCTCGTTCGGCGCACGAGGCCGGCTATCGGTGTATGGACGCCTATTCGCCGTTTCCCGTCGAGGGTTTGCCGGAGGCGCTGGGTTTTCATCGCACCAAAATGCCGATGCTGATTCTGATCGGCGGCATCGTCGGCGGCTGGGCGGTTTCGCCTTGCAGTATTACTGCGCGGTCATCAGTTACAAGCAGAACATAGGGGGTCGGCCGCCGAACAGTTGGCCATCGTGGATTCCGGTGACGTTCGAGTTGACGGTGCTGATCGCCTCGCTGACGGCGGTATTTGGCCTGTTGGCGTTGTGCGGTCTGCCCAAACCGTATCATCCGCTGTTTCACGTGCCGCGTTTCAGCCGGGCGACGCGCGACAGCTTCTTTCTGTGCATCGAGGCCGATGATTCGCGTTTTGATCGCGCGGCGACCAAGGATTTCCTGATGGGACTCAATCCCCGCGAAGTGTCGGAGGTGCCGCAATGAACTTCATTCATCGCGCGACTGGAAAAGGAGATGTAGGGTGGGTCGAGCGGAGCGAGACCCACCGGCGGGCGTGGTGGGTCTCGCTCCGCTCGACCCACCCTACGATCCTTCTCCTCTGCCTGCTGACAACCGCTTGTCAGCAGGACATGGCGCGCCAGCCCTCGTATCGCCCGCTGGAGCATACCGACTTCTTCCCCGATGGCCGGGCTTCGCGTTCGCCGGTCGAGGGCACGGTGCCCTGGCGCGGCCGAGAGCGCGAGGAACCGTCGCTGCTGGTCTATCGCCGTAGTCCCGAATACGCCGACCCTGCCCGCGCCGCGGCCCTGGTCGGCAATCCACCCCAGAATCCCATCGCCGCCTTGCCGCTCGCCCTCGGCGCCGGACCCGCCGATTACGTCGATGTCTGTCCCATCACCATCGACAAAAAAGCGTTGCAGCGCGGCCGCGATCGCTTCAACATTTATTGTTCCGTCTGTCACGATGCGCTAGGGACCGGCAACGGCAAGATCGTCGAGCGCGGCTATCTGCCGCCGCCGAATTATCACACCGATTACTCGCGCGGCTTCGAGCGGCGCGGCCGGAAAGTGCTGCTGCGCGAAGCACCGATCGGCTATTTCTACGAGGTTATCACGCGCGGTTTCGGCGGCATGCCCGATTACGCCAGTCAAATCGCGCCCGACGATCGCTGGAAGATCGTCGCCTACGTCCGCGTCTTGCAGCGCAGCCAGTGGGTGCCTGCTGAAGGATCTGCCCGCGGAGGAACGCGAAAAATTTCGGGCCGAATTGCGGCCCGTGGAGGAAGCCAAGTGAGCCACGCCATCACCCCAGCGACGAGCCTGGAGACCGCGCCGCGCGGCGAAGTGACGGCCGGCGAATGGCAGCGCGTGCGCCGCCTCGCTCTCCTTGTCGCCGCCTCCGGTGCCGCTGCGTTCGTGCTGTTGGGGCTGCTTCATTGGATGATGCACCACGACGAGGGGCCGAAACAACTCTTCGTGTCCTATCTGGTCGGCTACAACTATTGGCTCGGCAGCGCGCTGGGCGGCCTGGTGTTTCTCATGCTGCAATACGTCACCGGCGGCGCGTGGGGATTACTGCTGCGCCGCATTCTCGAAGCGTCGGCCAGCATGATCCTGCCGCTGGCTGTGCTGTTCATACCTTTGCTTGTCGGCTTGCCGTTCGTCTACGAATACGGCCAATGGACGCCAATCGAAACCAAGCCGGAACTGCACGGCAAAGCGATCTGGCTGAGCGCCCCAGCCGTCACTGTCAAAGCGATTGTCTTTTTCGCCTGCTGGATCGGCATGGCGTACCTGTTCCGTCTGTGGTCGAAGCAGCAGGACGAGGGGGCCAACGGCCGCATCCTCGAACGCTGCGAAAATCTCGGCGCGCCCGGCATCGTCGTTTACGCGCTGACCATCACTTTCGCCTCCATCGATTGGGTGATGGCGCTGCAACCGGAATGGTATTCGACGATTTATCCGGTCATGTTCGCCGTCGGCCAACTGCTCAACGGCTACGCCTTCGCCCTGACAGTGTTTTTGCTGCTGTCGGATCGACCCCCCTTCGCTGGCTCCATCCACCCGGCGCACCTGCGCGATTTCGGTAGTCTTTTATTGGCTTTCGTTATGTTCTGGGCATACATGTCGTTCTCGCAGTTTTTGCTCATTTGGGTGGGCAATCTGCCGGAAGAAAATCCGTGGTATTTGCTCCGCAGCCGCGACGGCTGGCAGTACGTTATCATATTCATCGCCGTCTTCCATTTCGCCGTGCCGTTCATGCTGCTGCTTTTGCGCGACATCAAGGAGCATCGCCGCCGCTTGTTGGCGGTGGCGGTAGGACTGCTCATTATGCGTTTTATCGATCTCTTTTGGTGGGTGGAGCCGTCGCTCGGCCATGAGGGCGATTATTTCTACTGGCTGCTGGACATTGCCGCCTGGGCGGCGGTGGGCGGACTGTGTGTCTGGTGGTTCGCCGGTCAACTGCGGAGCCGGCCGTTGTTGCCGCTCAAAGATCCGTATCTCGCGGAGGCGCTGCGCGATGAGTGAACACATTCAATCTCTGAGCGGGGGGCGTCAGCCCCCTGAGTTTGGCGCTTCTCAGAGGGCTGACGCCCCCCGCTCAGAGACGCACGAGCGCACGCCCGGCGTCTCTCACGAGCGCGGCGAGTTCAGCTTGCGGCTCGTCCTTGGTGTCGCCGGCGGGTTAATCGTGACGGCCCTCGTAATCCATCTGGTTGTCTGGGGAGCGTTGACGGGATTCGAGAAACGCAACGCTCTGCCGTCCGGGAGCCTATCCACGTTGGCGGAAGAAGACGCGACGCGGCCGCTCGATCAACGACTGGACAATGTGCCGCCGCCGCACCTGGAAGGCATTGAGCGCGAGAGCAGCTTGCTCATCGTCCGCGATGACAAGGGCGAGGAACAGAGATTCTATGCTTCGCTCGATGTCCGCGTTCATCTCGGCGACAATGAGAAGGCTCGCTTGTTCGAGCTGCGCGAGGGGCAGCGCGTGACGCTGACGTACTACCTGCCCAACGGCGTCGGCGGCGGAGTCGGCGTCGTCACCGCGGTGACCAGTCCGCCGAGCGAGAAGGCCGATAAGAAAAGCGACACCGCGGAGTTGCCGGATGTCGCGCGGACCTTCAACGCCACCATCCTCAAGGTCGAACCGCGCAGCATCGCGGCAGCGCGGCAATGGGCGGAAGTGCAGATGGAGCGTTACGGCTGGACCGACCGCGATAAGGAGATCGTTCACGTCCCTGTGGAAAAAGCGATGGAGGAAGTCCTGAAATCGCCGCAATTCCGCACGGAGAAAAACAAGAAAAAGAGCGGGGGCCGTCTCGCGTCGCCCAGTCGCTCCAGTTCCGGCCGCTCGGCGGTGGGAGGTAGACCATGAGATGCCGGATGCTATTGGCCGCTCTACTGGCTTTGCTGGCGCCGCAGGTTGACACGCGAGCCGATGAAGGCGACGCACCGCCGATTCTCCGCGAGGTGAAATTGGACCAGAAACTCAATGGTCAGGCACCCCTGGAAGCCGAGTTCCGCGACGAGCAAGGCCAAACCGTGACGCTCGGCGACTGCATGGCAGGCAAGACGACCCTTCTCGTCATGGCATACTTCCGCTGTCCGAAATTGTGTACGCAAGTGTTGAACGATTTGGCCTCCGGCTTGCGCGGCGTGCCGTGGAAACTCGGCGACGAGTACAACGTCGTGACGGTCAGTTTCGACGACCGCGAGACGCCGGCGATGGCCGAGGCGAAGAAAAAATCTTACGTCGAGAACTACGGCCTGCCTGGCATGGACAAGGGTTGGCATTTCCTGACCGGCAAGCAGCCGTCGATTTTGCGCCTGGCCAACGCCATCGGCTTCCAGTTTCGCTACGACCCCAAGAACGATTTATTCGCGCATCCCAGCTGCGCCATCGTCCTGACGCCGCAGGGGAAAGTATCGCGCTATTTCCTTGGACTCCACGCGAACAAGGAGGGTGCCTACGCGCGCGATCTTCGTTTGGGATTGGTGGAGGCGTCGGAATACAAAATTGGCACGCCCGTGGTGGACCGGGTGATGCTCTTTTGCTACCGTTACGATCCGGAAACGGGTAAATACACCATGACGGCGTTGAATCTCGTGCGGGCGGCAGGAGTAATCACGGTTCTGACGCTAGGATCATTGCTGTTGTTGTCGTGGCGACGTGAGTGGTACAGGTTTAGCCGCGACCCGCAGGGGAGCGCGGTTGGCCGTGCGCTCCCCTTCGGGTCGCGGCTAAACAAGAGAATGAGGATTCCGTGATGTTTGCCGAAGTGCCTTTATTTCCCGAACAAGCCTCGACCACGGCCCAGCGCGTGGATGCGCTGTTCCTCTTCCTTTGCATCGTGTGCGGCATCATGGCCACGCTGATCGCGGGGTTACTGTGTTACTTCGCCTTCCGCTATCGTCGTCGCGCCGAAGACGAACGCACGCCGCGCATCACTGGCAACGATCCCCTCGAATGGTTCTGGACCATCGCGCCGATGTTCGTCTTTGTCATCATGTTCGTCTGGGGAGCGAGCATTTATACCTCGATGGCCAGTCCACCGCCGGACGCGCCGGAGGTATTCGTCATCGGCAAACAATGGATGTGGAAGATCCAACATCCCGACGGCCAACGCGAAATCAACGAATTGCACGTCCCCATCGATCGACCAATTAAATTGACGTTGACCTCGGAGGATGTGATTCACGATTTCTTCGTGCCGGCCTTCCGCACCAAAATTGACGTGATTCCCGGTCGTTACGTCCAAACATGGTTTCATCCCACTAAAGTGGGCCGCTATCATCTATTCTGTTCGCAATACTGTGGAACCAGTCATTCCAACATGGTTGGCACCGTCGTCGTCATGGAGCGCGACGAGTACCGCGATTGGTTGGACAGCCATGCCACCGGATCGTTGGCGGACCAAGGGCGGCAACTGTTTTTGAAATTACAGTGCATTACCTGCCATAGCGCCAACGCCGAGGCCCGCGCTCCGGTACTCGAAGGTCTGTACGGTCGAACCGTGAATCTGCGTACCGGCCGTACCGCCGTCGCCGACGATGCTTATCTGCGCGAATCGATTCTCTACCCGGAGGAGAAAGTCGTGCAGGGTTGGGAGCCAATCATGCCGACCTTCAAAGGGCAGGTCAATGAGGAGGAGCTAATCAAGCTCCTCGCTTACATCAAATCGCTTCGACCGGGGCAGACGCCGGTGCGCAATGAGGAAGCATCGCCGCCGCTGGACGCTCCGAAAGTGCCGCCCGGCGGCAATCCCAAATCGCCGCAGTCCGTCCCGACTTCTCGACCGCAAGGAAAGAGCAATCAGCCGTAGGGTGGGTCGAGCTTGCGAGACCCACCGAGGGCGTGCGGGGGCGTGGTGGGTCTCGCAAGCTCGACCCACCCTACTTAATGGGAAAGAAGAGCCAGCCATGAGCAGTGCCATCACCACAGGGTTTATTCCGCAAGCCAAGGCGCGGCCGCCGCGCGCCGGAGGAGAACTATCTCAACGCCGCTTTCGGCGTCAAATCGTGGCTGTTGACCACAGACCATAAACGCATCGCCATCCTCTATCTGATCACGCTCACTATCCTGTTTTTCGTGGGAGGGGCGGCGGCCACGGTGATCCGCCTCAATCTGATGACGCCGCACGGCGAACTGGTGCCCGCCGACACCTACAACAAACTATTCTCGGCGCACGGCATCATCATGGTATGGTTCTTCCTCGTGCCGGTGGTGCCGACCGTACTGGGCAATTTCGCCCTGCCGCTGATGATCGGCGCCCGCGATCTCGCCTTTCCCAAACTAAACCTGCTCAGCTGGTACATCTTCACCCTCGGCGCTATCTTCACGCTCTGGGCCATTTTGGCCGGCGGCGTCGATACCGGCTGGACTTTCTACACGCCGTTCAGCACCAAGTCAGCCCGCACCAACGTCATCCCAACGATTACCGGAATCTTTATATCTGGTTTTTCGTCCATTCTGACTGGCTTGAACTTCATCGCTACCATGCACAAAATGCGCGCTCCCGGCCTAACGTGGCGGCGCATGCCGCTGATGTTGTGGTCCACTTACGCCACCAGTGTCATTTTGCTTCTCGCCACGCCGGTCTTGGCCATGGCGCTGATCCTCATCGGCGTCGAGCGCGCCTGGGGCATCGGCATTTTCGATCCTGACCTGGGCGGCGATCCGGTACTGTTCCAACATTTATTCTGGTTCTATTCGCATCCGGTCGTTTATGTCATGGTCCTGCCGGCAATGGGCATTGTCAGCGAGATCATCACTTGTTTTTCGCGCAAACACATTTTCGGCTATATGTTCGTGGCTTGGTCCAGCGTCGGCATCGCCGTGCTTAGTTTTTTGGTGTGGGCGCATCATATGTTCGTCGCCGGCCAATCGGTCTACTCGGCGATGATCTTCTCGGCGCTGAGCTACTGCGTCGCCGTGCCGTCCGCCATCAAAGTCTTCAACTGGACGGCGACGCTCTATCGCGGATCGATCTCCTTCGAGACGCCGATGTTGTTCGCTCTGGGTTTTATTGCACTGTTCACGATGGGCGGCCTGACCGGCCTGATGTTGGCGGCGCTGGGCGTGGACATGCACGTTCACGATACTTATTTCATCATCGCGCACTTTCACTTCATCATGGTGGGCGGCACGGTAATGGCGTACATGGGCGGTCTGCATTATTGGTGGCCGAAAATGACCGGCCGCATGTATTCGGAGTTTCTCAGCAAATTGGCGGCGCTGATTATCTTCGTCGGTTTCATGCTGACGTTTTTGCCGCAATTCGTACTCGGCTACCTCGGCATGCCGCGGCGCTATCACGTCTATCCGCCGGAGTTCCAAATCCTCAACGTCATGTCGTCAGCCGGCGCGTCGATTTTGGCCGCCGGCTATGTATTGCCCTTGATCTATTTGTTCTGGTCGCTGTACGCCGGCAAATTGGCTGGGCCGAATCCGTGGGGCGCGACCGGGCTGGAATGGCAAACACCGTCGCCGCCGCCGACGCACAATTTCGATGAGACGCCCATCGTCACCAGCGAACCTTATGAATATTCGACGGAGGAGACCGCCGTTGTCCACTAATCACACCATCTTGGCCCATCATTTCGAGGATCTCGAGCAGCAGCGCGAGACCGAGACGTTCGGCATGTGGTTGTTTTTGGCAACGGAGATCCTCATCTTCGGTGCCATTTTCACTACCTACGCCGTCTATCGGCTGCGCTATCCGTATGACTTCGAGGCCGCCAGCGCTCGGCTCAACATTCTGATCGGCTCGATCAACACTATCGTCCTTTTGAGCAGCAGTTTGACGATGGTGCTGGCGGTTCATGCCACGCGCATCGGTCGGCAGAAGATGATCGTGACCTGCTTGCTGCTGACGATCCTGCTCGGCTTGATCTTCTTCGCCTTCAAGGCTGTGGAGTATTACAAGGATTACGAGGAATCGTTGGTGCCCGGACTGCGTTTCGATCCGCGCGAATGGACGGAACTATCGCCGCCGGCCAATCCGGGCCGCGTCCAACTGATGCTGGCGTTCTACTACATCATGACGATTCTGCACGCCGTTCACATGATTGTCGGCGTGGGCTTACTGACTTGGCTGGTGCTGCGTGCGCAAGGGCGAACTGACGCCGGTAAGCTATATGGCCGTCGAGGTCGTCGGCTTGTATTGGCATTTCGTGGACATTGTGTGGATTTTTCTGCTGCCGCTGTTGTACCTAACCGGCACGCACCATGCGTCGGATTTACACTTTTAAGGAGGCGTCATGTCGGAATCCCTCACGCCCACGCGGACATATTACAGCGTCTTCGCCGCCCTGATCGCCTTGACGCTGCTGACGGTCGCTGTGTCGTTTATGGAGTTGGGCGCCTGGCATACGACGGTCGGCGTACTGATTGGCGTCGTCAAGGCGTCGCTGGTGGTACTGTTTTTCATGCACCTGCTGCACAGTTCCAAGGCGTCGTGGCTGGCGGTGCTTGCCGGTTTGTTCTGGGTGGGCATCCTCATGGCGCTGACGTTGTCGGATTACCTGACGCGGCAGATTATCGCTTACTGACGTGCCAGCCGATGAGGCGGCGACGAAATAAATCACGAACCAATTGGCTGGACATGCAGGGTGTACTGCCACAGGCCGACAACGCTGGGCTGGCGTTCCAGGCGGAAGGAGCGGCCGAAAACGCGCGAGCGCTGCCAGCCATCGCGCTGAGGAGCCGCCGCGTAACCGTTCTTGCGATGATGCAAAATCTGAAAACGAATCTCGTCGCCGCGCGCATCGATCAACCAATATTCGCCGATACCGGCGCGGTGATAGGCCGCACGCAGCCGTACCGTGTCCTTTTGGGCCGAACTGTCGCTGACGACCTCCAGAACCCAATCCGGCGTCCCTTCCAGTTCCTTGTATCTCCCTTCTGCTCCCGCTTTGGGCACCAGCCGCAACCGCCCCGAACGCAGACTGTCGAAAGTGAAGAATGAAGCATCCGGGTTGTTGGATACCGAGGCATCTTCGTTGGATATCAGCACGCCATCGCCATAAAATTTACCCAGCTTCAAGTCGCGGACGAGTGTGGACAGAACCCGCGCGATCTCCGTTTTCACAGCCACGTGCGATTCTAATTCTTCATTGCTCATCTCAATGAAAATCTCCCGATCGATGAACGCCGCCCGGATATGCTGAGGGAAATCGTCCGAGGTCGCCCATTCGCGGAAACCGGCCAACGTCAAGGCGCTGACAGGAATGCGAATGCCCTCGCGGTTCTCCGCGATAGGCGCGGCCGGAGAAGGTTTTTTGGCGGCGGGTCGGCGACGCGGTACAGTAGCGGTAGCCATGCGATTATTCCCTATCCAATCCCGGATTGAGCGAAAACGACTCACGGCGTCTGTCCATGATGCCACGAACCGCTCTCATGGAGCCAGAGCAGTTGTTGTCGAAAAGGATCTCCCGCCGCGTCCGGCGGTCTGCTACAGTAATCGACACCCGCGCACCCCGATGGACCATTCGCCCTCGTGAGGCATCCATGCAGCGCATTGTGCGAGAATTGGCCCGCAAGTACGCTTTCGATTGGCGCGATGAGCCGCTGTTGCACGTACGGCCCGGCGAGAGCTTTGAGATCGAGACGTGGGACGCCAGCACCGGCTATTTCAAGACGCCGGCCGATAAGGCCATTCCCGGTATGCGTCCTGGCTTCGATCGCAGTCCGCCGCACGCCAACCCCATTGGCGGTCCGATTTATCTCGAAGGAGCGGAGCGCGGCGATACCCTCGTCGTCACCATCGAGGACATTCTGGTCGCCGATTATTCGTGGATTGCCATTGGACCGCGCCGTGGCCCGCTCGGCGAATCGACGCGCTGGCCGGAACTGTCGCGCGATTACACGACGAAGATTTTCCGCCATACGCCCGGACCCAGCGGCACGATGCGCGACGGCACGGTGCATTTCAGCGAACGACTGTCGTGGCCGATCACGCCGTTCATCGGCACGCTGGGTGTGGCGCCCGACCGCGAAGTGACGACCAGCCTCGATGGTCAAGGCGAATGGGGCGGCAATCTCGACATCCGCGATGTTTGTGTGGGAAACCGCATTTTGTTGCCGATCTTCCACGCCGGCGCGCTCTTTTATCTGGGCGACGTTCACGCCAGTCAGGGCGATACCGAGTTCACCGGCACCGCCGCCGAAACGCAAGCGACCGTGCGCCTTCGCCTCGATCTGATTAAAGGGCAGCGCGTGCCGTGGCTGCGCATCGATAAACCGGAGTCGATCGTCTCCGTGTATGCGTTTCGGCCACTGGAAGTAGCGGTGGAGACGGCGACGATCAACTTGATCGACTGGCTGACCCGCGATTTCGACTTCACACCGACAGACGCCTACTGCCTGGTCAGCACTTGTCCTGATTTTCGCATCCACGTCTATCAGATGTGCAAATTGGCGAAGCTCAACTACGTCGCCGGCGCGGAGATTCCCAAGCGCTACCTGATTTCCCAGGAAAAAAGGCGTTCTTGACAGCGGTTCGCGCTCGGATATGTTAGGAATAGATGCTCTCCACAGTCATGGCGAAATTCTTCTTACTAGGTGTCCTATGTGGCGAATCCTCCTCGTTTCCATTGGGTTGCTGACGTTGATGGGTTGCGGCTCCAAACGCAATCAGAGTGCCGTCGTATCGGGGACAATCACTTACAAGGGGCAGCCGGTCAACGGAGCTTCGCTCCATCTGTATCCCACTTCTGGGGGGGGAGTTGATCCCACGATCCCCGTCAACCAAGAGGGAATGTTTCGCATTTCCAACATTCCTCCGGGCGAGTACAAGATCGTCGTCGAAGCTACCCAGGGAGGCCGTATGCCCACCCTTCCGAAAAACGCCGATCCGGCCAAAGCAGCGGAGATGAAACAGAAACTCGAAGCGATGCAGGGGATGGGCAAACCCACGATTCCCTTCCCGACGAAGTATAAAAGCATCAGGAGTACCGACTTGAAATGCACGATTAATCAGGGCGAGCAGACGCCGTTGAATCTGGAACTGAAAGACTGACTCTCTTTTTCTCGGTTGACCGGACATGGCCTCGACCGATGTTTCGACTTCCGCTATTCCGCCCGCACCGCCCCGCCGGCGGCAACGCCGCTGGTATTGGCTGCTCGCGGGGAGCGTCCTACTGGCGGGGGGGTTGGCGGCGAGCGAAGGCTGGGCGGCCTGGCAGGAGCGTTTGGCCGGTCAAGCGCTGGCCGACGACCACATGGACAAGGCCCGCCATCACATTGAACTGGCTCTCCAAGTGCGCCGGCGGCGCCTTTCGACCCTTTTGTTGGCGGCTCGCATTGGGCGGCTGCGCGGAGCCTACTCCGAGGCCCAGCAATATCTACTCCGCTGCCAGCAGTCCCAGGGAATGAGCGGGCTGGTGCAGCTGGAATGGTGGTTGCTTCGCTGTCAACAGGGAGAGGTGGATGAGTTGGCGGCCAACTTGTTCCCCCTGCTGCGGCAACATCATCCCGAATCTCCTGTCATTCTCGAAACCTTGGCCAGTGTATACATTCGGCAAACGCGCTATCTGGAGGCGCTGGACTGCCTGGATAGCTGGCTCGAATGGACTCCCGATGCCATCCGCGCCCTTGACTGGCGCGGCTGGCTGGGCAATCAACTCGATCATCGCGGACAAGCCATCCGCGATCACGAACGCCTTCTGGAACTGCAACCGGGGCGAGCGGACATTCGGCTTCGACTGGCGCAAATCCTCATCGCCAGTTCGCGGCATCCGGAAGCAGTGCCGTATCTGGAACGCCTTCTTCGCGAATGGCCGGACAACCCGGATGTGCCGGCGGCTCTGGCGTCTTGCCGAGTCATTCAGTCCCGCATGGAGGAAGCGCGGGAATTACTCGACGGTGTGCTGAAAGACCACCCGAAGCATTTCGATGCCTTGCTGCAGCGCGGCAAGCTGGAGCTGACTCTCGGACATCCTGCCGAAGCCGAGCCGTGGCTGCGCAGGGCTACGCAAGTCAAACCGCACGAAACCGACGCACGTTATTCGCTGTTCCAGAGCCTGCAAGGACAGCCCGATCGACAACAAGAAGCCGAAGGCGAACGGTTACGCTGGGAACAAGAGAGCAAGACACAAAAACGGCTGACCACTTTGATGCGCAAAGATCTGGCTGCTCATCCCAATGACGTGGAGTTGGCCCGCGAAGCCGGCGAGTTGTTTCTGCAAGTGGGCGAGGAACAGCGCGGCCTATTTTGGCTGAAACGTGCCTTGACCATTTACGAACAAACCAACCAGCCGGAAAAGGCGGCCGAACTCCGACGGCAACTGCTGCTATCCGAGCCGCGACCGTAAGGGAGCGGTCGTCCGCCCCGCTCCCTTACGGTCGCGGCTCGGATAGCATTTGTTGGAACCACTCTTCGCGTGTCGCCAAGTCCGGCGGTTTGAGCTTACGGAGGATGTCGAACTGGCGCCGCGCTTCGGCTCGTTGGCCTTGCTGGAGCAGGAATCCCACCCACGCCTGCCGGCCGGCGACGTTGAACGGGTCCAAACGCAACAACTGCTCGCAGTGCCTCCGCGCTTCGTCCCATTGTTTCCGCTCGAATCAGCAGATTCACCAGACGAACCTGATAATCCGGCACAAAGGGATTGATCTCCACTGCTCGCCGCCAATAGTCCCTGGCGCGATCTATCTGTCCGTCGGACTCGGCCGCGTGGGCGGCCTGAACCAGTAATTGCCAGTTTCCCTGTTGCTCCGGGACAGAAGCGCTTCCGCCTCGCTCAACGCCTCCGCTGGCCGATGGAGCAGCGAATACGCTTCCACCTTGCCCTCGCGCACGGAGCCATCCGTGGGATCGCGCGCCAACGCCGATTCGAGCAAGCGCAAGGCGCGATCGGCATGCCGTTGCGGTTGGAGCATGTTTGTGTTCATCATCTTCACCAGTCCCAGACCCAGGGTGCGGTCGCGTTGCGGGTCGCCTTCTGGAAAGCGATCGCGGTAGAAATCGACGAGGGCGGCGTTGTCCAGGTCGGCGGCGCCGACAAGCTGCCGCGTCGGCCGGCGAACGATGCGATGGTCGGTCGAGGCGGTGTGAGCGATGTCCGAACTGCGGTAGCGCGGCATGTGGCAATCGATGCAGCTGTCCGCCGGACTCGTCTGCTTGCGGCGCAGCAGAGGCTCCGAACAGCGGCTTGCACCCGGCAGCTCACGCTGCCGGTTCGCCTCGATCGTGGCAGTGCAGACACTTGGCGCGATAGTGCGTTTGCCGCTGGGCCGGCCCGACGCGGACGTGGGGATCGTGGCAGGTCGTGCAACCCAGCTTCAGCTTGCCGACGGGACGCTGGAAAGCACTTGCTCTGATACATTTGCTCGACGTGATTGACGGCCTTGGCGTCTTCGCCGCTCTGCGGACCCTGGACCAGCACGGCCCAGAAGTCGTGCAGAGGCAGACCGGGACGATAATCGAACAGATTTCTTCCGCCGCGCAGGATGCGGGCTTCCCCTTCGAGATGGCACTGCTCGCAGACGGCGTCGCGGAGTTGGGGCGTCAAGCGAGCGGGATTGACAATGTCCCAGCGATCGGCGGTGCGGACGTGCAACTCGCCCGGCCCATGACAGCGCTCGCAGCCGATGGACTGGCCCTCGAACACCGGCGGCACGAAGCGGTCCGGTTGGTCGGGATGCTCGTGGAGACGATTGGCATGGCAGAACAGACAGGCGGCCGGCACCAAGCGTCCCGCCAAGACCATTGGCCCAAACCCCGGCGACAGATCCCAACGCTGCTGCGTGCGTGAACCAGCTGATCGGCGTCTGAAACAAGTAGCCGCCGTTCTCCGTCAGATAGGCGTAGCCTTTGGCGCCGGAGCCGATCACCCAGCGGACCTCCTGGGCCAACTCGACCACGGCTTTGCCGGAATCATCGACCGCGAGCCTGGCGATGCCAGAGCCGCTTCCCTTGGCGGTCCACCTCAAAGCGCCGGCCAAGAATGCTGAAGGGGTTGTTCGTGTCCGGAGTGTAGCGCTGCTGATCGAGCAAGAGCCTCAACCGGAACGAGAGAGCGCCCCATGGGATGGTGCGCATAGCTTCGAGCGATGTCGTCGTGACAGTCGGCGCACTGGGCATCGCCGACGTAGCGGACATCGGGATGGATGTTCCGATAGGGTCCATCATAGGCGCGGCGCGGGTCGGCTCGGTTCCGTGGACGCGGAGTTTTTGTTGGTATCGGTCGGGCAACGGAGCGAGCCACCGCCACAAGCGGATACCGGCGAGGCCGACGCCCATCATCAGCACCAGGGCGACGCCAGGAAGCGCAGCGGGTTCGTCAACAATCGGCGAACGGCCAGCGTCAGCGGATTCGTCCACTGACGCCGGCCGTTCGCCTTCGAGAGATTGGCCCGACATGATCATCTACTCTTGGAGTCGGCGGATCATCTGCTGAGCGATGGGGCGAGCGGGAAAGTCCAAGCCGCGCCCTCCGCGGCCGCGCTCTCGCTGCCCCACACGTCCAGGGCGGCGCGGAAATGTTGCCGAGCCGCCTCCACCGCTCCGGATTCCACAGCCAAAAGACCGCGAAGCACCTGCCGGTCGGCTTGCTGACGCAGCAGTTCGGCCGGCACCCCCAAGGGACGCAATGCCTGCGGTTGAAAATAAAGCGGCCAGCTCGCACAGCGGGCGGGCCGGCCAGCACGGCTCCCGCGACTTGAAAGGCCACCGCCGAACGCACCGGCACCAGCAACTCGCGAGAATCTGCCGCAGCGGCTCACTGCCCTTTCCAACTCCGCGTCCGCTTCGGCATAATCCCCGCAGCTCGCCGCGGCGCGGGCCTTTACCCAATGATACGTGGAAAAGTCGATCTGTGCTTCGTGCTTCGGCTCCAGCCATGTCGCGGACCTCGTAGCTCTGTCCGGCTTGCAGCATCAAATCCAACTCGTACTCCACGCCCGACTTGCCGAAGATGGCGGGATACGACTGCCAACAACAACTCCAGCGCCTGCGCGACAGCCCATAACGGGCCGCCAAATGGGCACGCTCAAGAACTTTCGAGGGGTCGGTCTTGCCCGCCAGGTTGGCCTGGTAGGTCTTCTCCGATTGGCTGACCAGTTCTTCCATCTTCTCGACATCGGGCTGCAAGGCGGCGCGTCGTTCGGTGTCCTGCTCGGCAATTCGCAGCCGGGCGCGTAGATGATCGAGACAGCGATCCAACTGGCCCTGTTCATAGTAGAGCTGAGCCAGCAAGGCGTGGGCCCGGTCGAGATCCGGCCGAAGCAAGACCGCCTGCTCCAGAGCGGTCAGGATCTGAGCTTGGCGAAGGGGGAGGAGATCGGGAAGCATCGTCTGCCAATTCGCGTTCGCGCGTCTGCCGGGCGAGCCGCAGATAAGATTCTCCTAGCAGCAGAAACGCGCGCGCCGTCATCCGGATTGACGGCCAAGGCGCGGCGCGCGGCTCGGACGGCCAACAGCAGCGGCTCGGGTGCGGAAGGGGGAGACGGAGGAGGTGAAGTGGAGCGCGCACCGCCAGCGCGCTGGCGGTTGCCGCCGGTTCCATCCCCGATGCGCAGCCGATCAGGCCCGTCGCTTGGGCCAGCAGCCACTGGACGGCAAGGCTTTCCGCCCGCAGATCGAAAGACAGCAGGTGCAAGGCCGCCTCTTCTCGATCCGCCGAACGGTCTTGGCCGGACGGCGAGCGAAGGCATCGAACCGAGCCGGCGGTTGAGGAGGACGCAGCAGCCGGCGGCGCCGGCTGATCCACGGCGGGATGATAAGCGGCACGCCGATAATCGAATGACTCGGGAGAGGGAGTCGTCTCGTTGCGTCGGTGGAACAGCGTCGCGCTGCCCTCCACGGCCAGCAATTCCCACTCCGACGTTGTCAGCAACAGATGGCGATAGGCCTGGGCGGTGCGGCCCCAATCGGAATCGTGCAACACGATGCGATCGACGTGGTGGGCGTCCACCAGCGGCCTCAGCTGGTCGATGTCGCCTTCGAGAAGGCAGCGCCGCATGCGCACGTAATCGTCCGCGACGCCATCGAAGAGTTGCCAGCGGGAATCGAGAAAACCTTTCTCGTCGGGACAGAGCCAAGCCAGGTGAGTGCGCGACTTCCGGGCTGAAGTTCAGGGCGATGCGATCGAGCCGCCAGCGCCCCTTGGCGTGATAGTGGTTTAGTTGGTCCGCCAGCCGCACCAGCGAGCCGTCCGGCTCGGCCGTCCAGCCGCGCCGTTGATACGGCGCCGGTTGCAGCCATCCCGGCCAGGCCAGAACCAGTAAGACGATGCCGGCCAACAATCCCAGAGTAGGGTGGGTCGAGCGGAGCGAGACCCACCGGCGGTCGTGGTGGGTCTCGCTGCGCTCGACCCACCCTACAAAAGACTGAACATTCAGCACCAGCAATGGAGCCGCCGCAACGGCGAAGAAGGGGATGGTACGCGCTTGGTAGATGCTCAGCGCCGCCAAGAACAACCAGGCCAGTAATCGGCCGGCATGCAAGGTCCGTATCGACAGAACAAAGGAAGCGGCGCTCGCCGCGAGAAGAAAATAGTACGCCCAGGCTCCGGGACTGCGAAATTCGGGCGAATCCACGAAACGCGCCGCGAAGGGGGAAATTATCAAAGTCTGGCCGAGCGGATCGTGTCGCAAGGCTTGCTCCGTATGGGTCAGTCCTAACGGCGTCGGCCAAGCGAAGATGTGATAGTGGTAGGGCGTGGCGAGACAGGCCGCCAACCCGGCGAAGAAAAGGGGGAAGGAACGCCTATCCGAACCTAGGGCGTACAGACCAACCAGAACGGGACCGAGGAGAAACCAGCCGTCGAGGTTGGCCCACAGAGCGAACAACGGCAGCAGCAGCCATCGCTGCCGCCGCGCTCTCTCGGCCTGGATTCCTTCCAAGCAGAGAGGGACGTTCCAGAAGATAAAGAGTCAGCAACACGCCGAGCAGCGACAGCAAGGTTGTCTGCAGCGACAGCCACGGTCCCAGCGCCAAATCGCGCCGCTGCCAGCAAGAGCGGAAAGATCCCATCGCCGCTCCGCGGCGGCGAAAACAGAAGAACAGGGCCGCCACCATCGTCACGAGTACGGCTTTGCCGACAACCAGAGCCGTGCCGCCGCCAAGCCGATGCAAGTCGTACAGGAAAAGATCGCTCAGCCAGGTATGGTTGACCCAAAAAACGCCCTCGGTAGTGGAAGAAAAAGGGTCTGTCCCAAGCGAACATCTGATCCTGGGCCAAGAGTCGGCCCGATGCCAAGTGCAGCCACAAATCACTGTTGCGGGCGGGCGTGGAAGCGATAAGGAAGGCTAGAGCGCAGCACCAGCGCGGCGAGGAGCTTGCCAGCCGCCGGCGGCGGCGAAACCGGCTCCTTAACCGCCCCCTCGGAGCTTGGCCGCTGCTTGGCATCAAAGGTCATGCGACTACATCCTGGCTGGGTGGAGAACGAGAACCGTGGACCTTCCGCTAAGAGTATTTCCTCGTATCAGTGTAGATGGATTCGGCTGAGGAACAAAGAACAATTCGGCGGGTTGCTAGGTCCGGCGAACCGGCAGCGTAAGCTGCCGGGTAGGAACGTCCCCACCCGGCAGCTTACGCTGCCGGTTCGCCGGTACGACCTCGCCGACAGCGCGTTGATGAGAAACGGATGAGTTTGTCGGATTTTTTTATTTTTTCATTGACGGCATACGAGAGCGGCTTTACGATACCAACAAGAAGGGCTTCTTGAGATCGAGGTTCTTCCGTAATGCCTTTTTCACTCGCAAAAGTCGAAAATCGTGCGCTGCGGGAGCGTCTGTTTCGGTAGAGAAGTCATTTTCGTCCTTGTGCCTATTTTTTCGTTTCCTCTTCCTAGGAGGCTGTCATGCCAATTGCTCGCTTATTCCGTCGCTGGCGTGGCTTCACACTGATCGAGTTGCTGGTCGTCATCGCCATCATTGCCATTCTGATTGGCCTGCTCTTGCCGGCCGTGCAGAAAGTGCGGGACGCGGCCAACCGCACGCAGTCCACGAACAACCTCAAGCAGATGGACTTGGCACTAGCCAACATGAACGACACCTATAAAGCCCTGCCGGCCATTGTGGGCCGCTATCCCAGTCAGGCCGGGGCAATCCAGGGAAAGGGCGGTGCAGAAGAGGGCACGGTCTTCTTCTTCATGTTGCCGTTCATTGAGCAGCAGAACGCCTACAATGCCTTGCTGGCCGTCCACAACGATTCCTGGTACTGCACCTACGCCATCAAAACCTACATCAGCCCAGCCGACCAATCCGCCCCGGCGAGCGGCTTGCCCGACACCGGTTCGCCTCGCGGCGGCATCAGCTACGCGGCGAATGATTACGTGTTTCTACCTCGCCTGAATGGAAATGGGCCGAACCAAAGCAATAATCCACCGACGGCGCGCATCCCGGCGACCATGCCGGACGGCACCACCAACACCATCTCCTTTTCCGAGAAGCGGATGATTTGTCCTAATCCGGGCGGGGCGGTGTTCTACTGGGGCGAAGACGGCGGCGGATGCACTCGCACCGGCTATTCCACTGGCTTACGTTAGGCTCCGTAGCCGCTTTCAATACCCTCCTTCTGCCGCAGTTCAACCCGATCTAATTCGGTCTGCGACCCCTGCTTGCTCAATTCCAATACGCAGGGCGGCATCCTGTGTCGCCATGTTCGATGGCTCCGTAAGAATGACCTCTCAAGGTGTCTCCCAAGTCACCTGGCAAAACGCCGTTCAGCCCAACGACGGTGTGCCTCTGGGAAGTGATTGGTGATCGCCTCGGATGCCGTCGGAGTTGGACAAAGTCCTGTCAGCCCACGGCGCCAGCAAGGGAAGACAAAGCCCTTGCTGGCGCTGCGGGATGGCAAACCCATCTCACGAATCGTTATCGCTGAGTTCGGCCGTTCCGGGAATCTCGCCGATCTCGAGGCCGTGCAGCGGCGGCTTCGGCGGCGTTCCAGGAGGGAGCCAGCTCGGTTCGACTACGGCGATGTCGCACAGTCCCAGCGCCGTCTCGCCCATCAACTTGGCCAGCACTTTCATCAGTCGCGGCGGTACGCCGGGGATGTCGGCCAAACCGTAATGCACTTCCTCGACAATGCGCACGCCCGGCGGCAACAGTTGATGCAGTCCCACCAGCTGATGACGATGCGTACAGAGGATCACCGTGCGCGGCCGCAGCAGAACCAGCATCCGCAGATCGTCGATGTTTTTGCTGCGGTAGTTGCGCAGATCGTCGCGGCCGAGATGGAAAGCGACCGAATCGCAATTGCGCGGATAGCAGACAACCGTAGTATTTTTATCCGCGCACAAGCGGCACACGTCTGTCGGCCGGCCCACCGGCGAACGATAGGCGGCGTACCAGGGAATGGCGACGTGATGGACCACGGCCAGCACCCCGAAGGCGGCAACGGAGACCAAGCTCGGCAGTCGCGTGCTTTGCCAACGGCTGTTGACGAGGAAATGGCCCAAGGCCAGGGCCAGCGGCGGAAACGCCGGCATGATGTAGGTCGGTAGTTTGCATTGTGACAGTGTGAAAAAGAACACGCACCAGCCTCCGGCCAGCAGCAAGAAACTTAGTTCCACTGTGCGGCGTCCGGCGCGAGCGGGATCACTGCTGAGCAAAAAACGGAGCATTGGCACGAGTAGCAGCGTACCCGGCAGCAGACCGCCGAGCAGGACGGGAATGTAGAACCAGATGCCATGTACATGCGCGAACGGCGCCAGAAAGCGGCGGATGTTGTGTTCCCAAAAGAAATCGCGCGGAAGGTAGGGATGCGCAGCGAAATGGCCGCGTACCAGGGAAGCGTAACTATCAGAAGGACGATGGCGAACAGCGCTGCTCCCGTTCGGCCGGGGCGGCAGCCGGAGCCGGTTAGCCAGCATTGTAGACACAAGGGCGGCAACAGCAGCAGCAGTGCCACCGGCCCTTTGGTGAGTACACCTAGGCCGCACGCCACGGACGCCAACGTCCACCAGCCCCAGCGCAGCCGATCGCCGCGCACCGCCTCGAACGCGCTGAGCAGAGCCAACGTCGTCCACAGCGTCAGCACGCCGTCCATCAACAGCAGCCAGCCCATGCTCATCCAGCCCGGCGCGAGGCTTAGGGCCAAAGCACCCCAGAACGCCGCGCGTTCGCCGACACTACGGCGGCCAAGGACGTATACCAGCAGCACACAGACCTGCACGGCCAACGCCGGCACCAGCCGCGCCGCCCACACATGCACACCGAACACCGCGTAACTGGCTTCGATCAGCCAGTACAACAGCGGCGGCTTATCGAGATACGGCTCGCTTTGCAGATACGGCACCACCCATTCGCCGCGCTGGAGCATCTCGCGGCCAATTTCAGCGTAACGGCTCTCGTCCGGCTCGAAGAGGTGGAAAGATAGGCTCGGATACAGCAGCGCGGCCGGCAACACAAGCAACAAGAACAGCGAAGACAGACGGCACGGCTCGATGTCGCGGCGCACGCCGCCGGGAAAGAGAACGCGCGACCACAAAAACGGCAACCACGCCGGCAAGGAACGCGGCAAGTCCATCCGCGAAGGCTCTGCACGATCTTCCATGATCCGTACCTCGCCCGGTGAATCGATTCGGCAGGCGAAATCATGCCACAGTCGCGGCAAAGCGTCAATCCAAAGCGCACGGAGCCGCGACCGTCAGGGAGCGGGGTGATTCCCTTAATCGTCGTAGTCGTCTCGACGGCGGCGACGGCGACGCTCGGAAGAGGAATTGCTGCTCCGTAGGGTGTAAATCACCAAGCAAGCACCGCCCAACAGCGCGCAGCCGCCAATCACGATAACGCCAATCACCAGCGCAATGATCCATTTCTTTGAGGAAGAATTGGACTCGCCAACAGATGAATTGGCGGCAGCGGGGGGCGAAGGCTTCGGCGAATCGACGACGGGGGGAGGGTTGTTGGGAGGATTGAAGGCCGGCGCATTGGCGTTATTGGCCGGCTGCGGCATGGGATCGAGCAGCGGCGGATCCGGATTCATGGCCGGCGGATTCATCGGTGGATTGAAACCGCCATTCATGGGAGGACCACCAGCGGGATTGCCGAAAACACCGCCCGCGCTGCCGTTGCCCATGCCATTGATGAAACGGACTCCGCAGTTGGGACAGGTTGAGGGCGGGATGGCGCCCGTTCCCGTGTGGCCGCATTTGGTGCAGCGCCAACCAATGCCGATGCCGCCTCCGCCCATGCCGCCGGGTGGCCGCATTCCTGGGGGGGAGCCGGGAGGACGAAAACCCGGCGGTCGAAATTGGCCCTGGGCGGCATTCCAGGTCAGCGACGCCGTCAACAGAAATCCGATCGCCAGCAAGCCGAACTTCACGCGGAAAGCGGGCGTCATGGTGCCACCTCGGTTGGTGAGGAAAAGAATAAGTCGGGCAGGTAGCCTAAATCATAAACACTGCCTAAGCGTTCGTCAATCGCGTAAACTGCTTGGCGGCCGGCGATGCCGCGCTTATATTGCCAACAGACGGCGGTAGTGCCGTTCCGCCCTCGCCTGCCTCCGCGCCCCGCATGGATGGAGTACCCCCCAACCCACGCCGAGGTTTCCCCATGAAAACGAAAACGCTCCTCGCCGCTTTCCCGCTCCTTTTGGGTATCGTGAGCCTTGGCATGATGCGGACTCTCGCCGCCCCAGCTCCGGCGTCGAAGCACACCAACTACTGGCCGCAGTGGCGCGGACTCCATCACGATAACGTATCCACCGAAACGGGCCTGCTCAAGACCTGGCCCGACGGTGGACCGAAACTACTGTGGACTTACGCCGCCGCGGGAATCGGCTATTCCGGCCCGGCCATCGTCGGCGATCGACTGTACACGATGGGCGCCGATGAGCAGAACGATTACGTCCTCGCTCTAGATGTCCGCCAAGGCAAGAAAGTGTGGTCCAAGCCGATCGGTGCCGACGTCGGCAATGCCTACGGCAGTGGGCCGCGCGGCACGCCCACGGTGGACGGCGATCGCTTGTACGCTCTCAGTTCCGGCGGCGAGTTAGTTTGCTTGAAAATCGACAACGGTGCGCGAGTTTGGTCCGTGAGTCTGACCGGCCCCGGCGGATTGGGCGGCGGTCGGCCGGTCTGGAACTACGCCGAATCGCCTCTGGTGGATGGCGAGCAAGTCATCTGCACGCCGGGCGGTTCGCGCGGCACGCTGGCGGCACTGGACAAGCACACCGGCAAGGTATTGTGGCGGAGCGAGGCTCTCACCGATCCGGCGGGCTATTCGTCGGTCGTGCCCACTACCGTTGGCGGTGTGCGTCAATACGTGCAACTGACCATGAAAGGCGTGGCCGGCGTTGCCGCCAAGGACGGCCGGCTCTTGTGGTATTACCCCAACAAAAAGTACCGCACCGCCGTCATCCCCTCGCCGATCGTCCACGATGACTATGTGTATGCCGTGGCGGGCTACGGCGCGGGCGCCGTGTTGCTCAAGCTGACGCCGGACGGCGACGGCACCAAAGCTGAGCAGGTCTACGACGAAGAGTCCATGCGCTTGATGGATAACAAGCACGAAGGCGTTGTGCGCATCGGCGATTACGTCTATGGCTGGTCGGATCGCGGCAATGTTTGGCTGTGCCAGGAATTCAAGACCGGCAAAAAGATATGGACCTCGCAAAAACTCGGCCGTGGTTCGTTGACCTGCGCGGACGGCCAATTGTATTGCTACAGCGAACACGATGGCACCGTTGTGTTGATCGATGCCAGCCCCCAAGGTTGGGAGGAAAAGGGACGCTTCACGATTCCGCAACAAAGTAAGTTTCCCCGACCGCCGCGCCGCCGCAGCGATAACATCTGGACGCATCCCGTCGTCGCCAACGGCTGCTTGTATCTGCGCGATCAGGAGTTGATTTTCTGTTATAAGGTGAAGAACTAACCACAGAGACACAGAGGCACAGAGGAAAAATGATAAAGTATTGATTTTCCTTTGTTTTCTCTGTGCCTCTGTGTCTCTGTGGTTAATTCCAAGGTTACTATATGTTCGCCGCGCCGCGGGACGACATCGGACGAGCGGAGTTAGCCGACGGGCAAGCTCAACGCCTCGCCCATCTGCTGCGCGAAATCCTCCCCGCCAATCGCTTCTATACTCGTAAATATCAGCAAGCCGGCATCGATGTGGCCGATTGGACGCAACTGCCGTTCACGACCAAGGCGGAATTGCTCGACGATCAAGCCCAACATCCGCCCTATGGGGAAATACTTACCTATCCCCTCGAGCGCTATAGCCGATTGCATCAAACGTCCGGCACGGCGGGCCGGCCGCTGCGCTGGTTGGACACGCCGGAGAGTTGGTCGCGGCTACTCGATTGCTGGTTGACGATGTTCCGCATGGCCGGAGTACAGCCGGCGGATCGATTGTTTTTTGCCTTCTCGTTCGGCCCGTTTCTCGGCTTCTGGACGGCGTTCGAGGCGGCGGCGCGGCTGGCTTGTCTGTGTCTGCCCGGTGGCGGACTGAGCAGTTCGGCGCGGCTGCGTATGCTTCTCGACAACGAAGCTACCGTCATTCTCTGCACGCCGACTTATGCTCTGCGTCTAGCGGAGGTCGCCCAGAGTGAGGGCGTCGATCTTGCTGGCTCTTCGGTGCGTAAGGTGATTGTAGCCGGCGAGCCGGGCGGCAGCATTATGGGAACGCGCAGCCGCATCGAGAGCGCCTGGGGAGCGCGGCTGTTCGATCATACCGGCATGACGGAAACGGGACCGCTGGGCATTGAATGTCTGGAGCATCCGGGCGGTCTACATTTGTTGGAGACCGAATGCCTGGTGGAAGTGATCGATCCCGATACGACGAAGCCGGTGCCGGCGGGGACGGAAGGCGAGTTGGTTCTGACGACGTTCAATCGGCCGGGAAGTCCGCTGCTGCGCTACCGTACCGGCGATCTGGTGTGCATCGATCCGCGGCCATGTCCGTGCGGCCGGCAACTGGTTCGCCTTGACGGCGGCATCCGCGGCCGCGTCGATGACATGATCGTCATTCGCGGCAACAATCTCCACCCCGAAGCGTTGCAGACGATCCTGCTTCGCCTGCCGGATGTGGCGGAGTATCGCTTGGAGGTCGATCGCACGGCTGCTCTGCCGGTGCTGCGCATTGAGGTGGAGCCGCAGCCCGGCGTTGCCGGCGACGCTCTGGCCGAACGAGTCGAACACGCCATCCGCACGGAATTGCTCTTCCGGGCCGAGGTCCGCGCCGTGCCTCCTGGAAGCCTGCCTCGTTTCGAGATGAAAGCCCGCCGACTGGTGCGAAAAAACGATGACGGGACTGCAAGCGATCCCCGGAACTGCTAAAACAGCTTGGACGTTTAGCCGCGACCCGAAGGGGAGCGCGGGTCGCGCTCCCCTTCGGGTCGCGGCTAAACGGGATCAGAAAATCCCGAAGATCCCCACGAGAGTTGATCCCATGAAGCACTATCTCTCTCTTCTGCTGGTCCTGTTCGGCACAACGACGATGGTTCGCGCCGACAACTGGTCGTCCTGGCGCGGTCCGCAACAAACCGGCGTCTCCCCCGACACCGATCTGCCCGACACCTTCGCCGTCGGGTCCAAGCCGAACAATGTCGTGTGGAGATCGCCCCACGGCGGCATCACCACGCCCATCGTGCAGAACAACCGCGTTTACATCATCAACAAAGTCGGCGAAGACGAATCGCAGCAAGAGCGCGTCATGTGCTTCGACGCCAAGGACGGCAAAGTGCTGTGGCAACACAAATTCAACGTCTTTCTGACCGACATCGTCGCCGACCGGCTCGGCTGGACGCAGATGGTCGGCGATCCTGAGACCGGCAACGTCTATGCCCACGGCACACAGGGTTTTCTGTTTTGCTTCGACAAGGACGGCAAAATCCTCTGGCAGCATTCGCTGACCGAAGAATATGGCCGAGTCAGCGGCTACGGCGGACGCATTATGAGTCCGATCGTCTTCGAGGATCTGCTCATCATGCCGATGATTAACGCCAATTGGGGCGAGCAGACGGTCGGCTGCACGCGCTTGGCCGCTTTCAACAAACGCACGGGCGACGTGGTGTGGTGGGCGACGGCCAATCATCGCGTCAGTAACACCAATGCTTGCGTGCCGGTCGTGGCCAATATCGGCGGACAATGGCTGGTGCTGTGCGGCGGCGGCGACGGCGGACTGCACGCTTTCCAGGCGCGCACCGGCGAAAAAGTGTGGAGCTATCTCTTCGGCGAGGGCGCCATCAACGCTTCGCCGGTCGTGGACGGCGATCGCATCTACGCTGGTCACGGCGAACGCATCCCCGGCGGCGGGGGCAGGCAAGGCCGTGTTATTTGCCTCGATGGAAGCAAGGTCAAGGACGGCAAACCGGAACTGATCTGGAAAGTGGACGGCATCCTCGTCAAATACGCCTCGCCGTTGTTGCACGAAAATCGTCTTTATCTGTGCAATGTCGTCGGCGAGATGTTTTGCCTCGATACCAAGGACGGCAAGGAACTGTGGAAGTATCAGTACGGCCAGAATACGCGCGGCTCGCCGGTGTGGGCCGATGGCAAAATCTACTTGCCGGAGATGGATTCGCAGTTCCACATCCTCAAGGCCGATGATAACGGCTGCAAGGATCTGTGTTCGGTGTTCTTCCGCGGCAAGGGCGAGGAACCCGTGGAACTGACCGGCAGTCCCGCCATCGCCGACGGCCGGATTTACTTCCTGACGAGTGAAGAACTGCTGTGTATCGGGAAGAAGGACCGCAAGGGGGACGATTTGGCGTCTGACGCTTCAGGCGGAAGAGCGGGCGCCGGCAACTGCCAAGCCGGCGCATCTGCAAGTGGTGCCGGCCGACGTAGCCCTGACGCCGGGGCAGAGCGTCAACTTCAAGGCGCTGGCCTACGACGACAAAGGCACGCTCGATCGGCGAGGTCAAGGCCGATTGGTCGCTGGCGGGTCCGCTGCCGCCGCAGTTTCCCATCGGCTTCCCGAATCCTCCTCCGCCGCCGGCTGCGGGAACACCGCCGCCACCCATGAAAGGCAAGCTCGAGCGCCGACAGCGGGACCACCACGCAATTGACCGTTGGCAGCACGCCGCCGGCGCAGTTCGGCCGCGTCGTCGCCAAAGCCAACGGTCTGACCGCTTATGCTCGTATCCGTGTGGCGCCGCTCGCGCCTTACAGCATCGACTTCGCCAAAGTGCCGCTGGGCCGCACACCGGGCGGGTGGGTCAACTGCCAGGGCAAATTCGCCGTCGTCAAAATGAAGGACGGCACCATCGCCCTAAAGAAACGCAATGACGCCCCCAGCCCGCTCGTCGCCCGTGCCCACGCCTTCATCGGCATGCCGAGTATGACCGGCTATACCATCGAGGCCGACATGCAAGGCAGCAAGCTCGGCTCCGACATGCCGGACATGGGTGTGGATGCCAACCGCTATAGCCTCGTGCTGATCGGCAACACGCAGCAGTTGCGTCTCGTCTCGTGGGATGCGCTGCCGCGCATCGATAACTCCATCGCTTTTCCGTGGAAGCCGGACGTGTGGTATCGCATGAAGCTGACTGTCGAAGTGCAAGGCGGCAAGGCCATCGTGCGCGGCAAGGTTTGGCCGCGCGATCAAGCGGAGCCGAAAGAGTGGACGCGTCGAAGTCGAGGACGCAACGCCCAACCGCGAAGGCGCTCCCGCCCTGTACGGCAACTCCACCGGCATCAAGGGGCCGAAAAATCCCGGGACGGAGATCTATTACACCAACGTCAAAATCACGCCGAACAAGTGAGATCTTACCAACCCGAAGCGTAAGCGAGGGCTGCTTTCCAGCCCTCGCTTACACTTCGGGTTGGTAAAGAATCTCTTTGTCAAGGAACGAATCCATGAAATCCTTCTCGAATTATCGCCATGTTCTCGCGCTGGCCGCGACCGTGCTGACCTTCACCGCCGTCCTCGGCGTCGTCGCCTTGCGGTCTTCGCCCGATGAGAGCAAGCCGGATGGCCGCCGCGATTGGCCGCTCTACGGCGGCAGTCTATCGCGCGATCTGGTCAACGTGATGGAGAAAAACATCCCGACGACCTGGGACGTTAAAGCCGGCACGAATGTCAAGTGGAGCGTCGAACTCGGCGACAAGGGTTACGGCGGGCCGATCGTGGCCGGCGGACGCATTTTCATCGGCACCAACAACGCCAACCCGCGCGACAAGACCATCAACGGCGATAAAGGCGTGCTGATGTGTTTCAACGAATCCGACGGCAAGTTTCTCTGGCAAGCGGTTCACGACAAACTGCCGGCCGGCCGCGTCAACGATTGGCCCGGCGAAGGCATTTGCTCCAGTCCCGTCGTCGAGGGCGACCGTCTCTATTACGTCAACAACCGCGCCGAGGTCGTCTGCGCCGACGTGAAGGGCATGGCCAATGGCAACCAAGGCGTGCAGGACGAGACGTACAAGGGAGCCAACGACGCGGACGTGATTTGGCGGCTGGACATGATTGGCCAACTCGGCGTCTTTCCGCACAACCTCGCCGTCTGCTCGCCGTTGATCGTCGGCGACACGCTGTTCGTCGTCACCGCTAACGGCGTCGATGAGGGGCACATCAACATTCCCGCTCCCGCCGCGCCGAGCTTTTTGGCCCTCGACAAAAAGACCGGCGAAGTGCTGTGGCTGGACAACTCGCCAAGCCAGGCGCTCGTCGAAGCGCATGTCCAAGGCGTCAAGATCAACATCCGCAGGGATCTGGTCGATAAGGGCAAATTGTTGATGCACGGCCAATGGTCCAACCCCGTCTACGCCGAGCCGAACGGCAAGCCGATGATTATCTTTCCTGGCGGCGACGGCTGGATGCGCGCTTACGAACCCAAGAGCGGCGAACTGCTGTGGAAGTTCGACTGCAATCCCAAGAAATCCAAATACGTCCTTGGTCCAAAGGCCACGCGCAGCGATTTCGTTTCCACGCCCGTGGTCTGGCAAAACAAGCTGTACATCGGCGTCGGTCAAGATCCCGAACACAAAAAAGGCGTCGGCCATCTGTGGTGCATCGACATCACCAAGGAGCCGAAAAACAAAGACAAGGATCTGACGCCGATCGAAGACAACTTCGATCCCAAGGCCGCGGTCAACAAGGATTCCGGCTTGGTCTGGCACTACGGCGGCAAAGCGCCGCAGGGCGTCAACCGCAATTATCTGTTCGGCCGCACCATGAGTACCTGCGCCGTGCATGACGGTCTCTGCTACGCCGCCGATTACGATGGCTACATCTACTGTCTCGATGCCAACGAGCGGCGAGAAATACTGGGAGGATAAGTTGGGGGCCGATACCTGGAGTTCGCCTTATTGGGTGGATGGCAAAATCTACATCGGCACCGAGAACGGCACGCTTGCGCATCTACGAGCATAGTAAAACGAAAAAGCTCATCAACAAGGTGGACATGCACGCCGATGCCATCCGGGCGACCCCCGTGGCGGCCAACGGCGTGCTGTACGCGATGACGGAGAATCCGAGTAAATTGTGGGCGATCAGCAGCAAGAAGTGATTTCGCCCGCGCGCAGCGCCAGTAAGGGCGTCCTTTGCGGGCGGGAGCGGAAGGAGTGACGGCATGCAGTGGATAATGGACTTACGGACTCGGCTTCTTGCTGGGATGTTCCTCATGCTGTTGGGCGCTGCTTGCAGCGGACGCGCCTTTGTGGAGGAGGAGAAAACCGCGCCCACAGCCGCGAGCAATCATCGTTCTTGGCCGATGTTCGGCGGCACGGTCCATCGCAACCTCGCCAATCCTCAGGAAAGCGGCCTTCCCGAAACCTGGAGCATCCAAGAAGGCAAGTTCAAAAATATCAAATGGTCGGCGAAGCTCGGCGGCAAAGCGCTCGGCGGTCCTGTCGTGGCCGATGGGCACATCTTCGTCGGCACCAATCGCGCGCACGGTTCCGAGGTGGAAGAAGACAAGGGCGTACTGATGTGCTTCAACGAATCGGACGGCAAATTCCTCTGGCAAGCCGTTCATGATTCCCTGAAAGACGGCACCGGCGCACAAAACTACGGCGTCGTCTCGTCGCCATGCGTGGACGGCCAGCGCGTCTATTACGTCAACAATCGCTGGGAGGTCGTCTGCGCCGACACGGCCGGCGACGGCGATAAGGCCAAGATCCTCTGGAAGCTCGACATGATCAAGGAGCTGAAAGTTTTTCCCGGCGGCATCGCCGGTAGCTTGTCGATCTGCTCGCCGCTCATCGTGGACGATCTCGTCTTCGTCGTCACCGCCAACGGAGCGGAAGGCAAGGGCAAAGTGCCCGCGCCGGACGCGCCGAGCTTCCTCGCGCTGGACAAGAATACCGGCAAGGTGGTTTGGCAGGATAATTCGCCGGGCAAGAACATCATGGACGGCCAATGGGCCAATCCGGCGGCGGCACAGGTCAGGGGGCAATGGCACGTCTATTTCCCCGGCGGCGACGGCTGGTTGTACGCTTTCGAGGCCAAGACCGGCAAGCTGGTATGGAAATTCGACTGCAATCCCAAGAAGGCGGACTTCCGTCCGGGCGGACGCGGCACGCGCAACTATTTCGTCAACACGCCGGTCGTGTGGGAGAACAAGCTGTACATCGCCACCGGCC
Source organism: uncultured Planctomycetota bacterium (assembly GCA_963835245.1). Classification (GTDB taxonomy): domain Bacteria; phylum Planctomycetota; class Planctomycetia; order Gemmatales; family Gemmataceae; genus JAJPHU01. The sequence goes on along the minus strand of CAWIEZ010000001.1, from coordinate 1,448,200 downwards.
GGCAACCCGACGACGGCAACGGCGAAGGCCATCTGTGGTGCATCGACATCACCAAGGAACCCAAAAACAAGGACAAGGATCTGTCGCCGATCAACGACAATTTCGATCCGAAAGCGGAGGTTAACAAAGACTCCGGCCTGGTCTGGCACTTCGGCGGCTCCGTCGTGCCCAAGCCGGAGGGCGCCGGCCGCGAATACGTTTTCGGCCGCAGCGTCAGCACCGTCGCCATTCACGATGGCCTGCTCTACGCCGCCGAGTTGGCCGGCTATTTGAATTGCCTCGACGCCCGCAGCGGCAAAAAACATTGGGAGTACGATTTGAAAGCGAATACCTGGAGTTCGCCGTTGTGTGCCGACGGTAAGGTCTACATGGGCACCGATGACGGCAATATGTTCGTGTTCGCGCAAGGAAAAGAACTGAAAAAGCCGGCGAAGATCGACATGAGTGATGCGCTGTTGAGTCCGCCCACGGCGGTCAACGGCGTCTTGTACGTCAGCAACGGCAGTAATTTGTACGCCATCGCCATAAAGTAGTTGTTTAGCCGCGAGCCGCAGGCGAGCGCGACAACGCTCGCCTGCGGCTCGCGGCTAAACGAAAAATGGAACCGCAATTGAGGAACCCTCCGTGTCTGCCAACATCGATCAAGTCCGTCAAGCACGCCAACGGCTCGACGCCCACGTCCGCGACATCGTTCAATGGCACTTCCACCCCGACACCGGCACGCCATTCTGGCTCGAACGCGCCAAGTCCTTCAAATTCGATCCCCTCAAGGACGTGCAGCACTTTCGACGACCTGAAGCTGTTCGGTCTATTCGAGGACGAATGGCTGCGCGGCGGTCCGGTGCGCCGTTGGGTGCCCAAGGCGCTGCACAACAAACCGACCTACGTTTTCGAGACCGGCGGCACCACCGGCATTCCTAAAAGCCGCGTCGTTCAGGACGATTTCCGCATCGATTACGAGATGTTCAGCGATACGCTGCCGGAGAAGAATTTTCCCAAGGGAGCGAATTGGCTGATGCTCGGTCCCTCCGGTCCGCGGCGGCTGCGCTTGGCCGTCGAGCATCTCTGCCAGTATCGCGGCGGCATTTGCTTCTGCGTCGATCTCGATCCGCGCTGGGTCGTCAAGCTCATCAAGAAGGGTTGGATGGAACATCTGAAAGCGTATCAAGAACACGTCATCGATCAGGCGTTGACGGTGCTATCGGCCAACCACGAAATCAAGTGCATGTTCACGACGCCGAAACTACTGGATGCGTTGGCGACGCGATTGGAGAAAGATGGTTCCAGTATCGAAAAAGTAGGAATTCGCGGCATTTTCTGCGGCGGCACCGAGATGACGTCGCAATGGATTCGCTTCGCCATTGAGGAGCTGCTCGGTCCCAACGTCTACATCGCTCCGACCTATGGCAATACGCTGATGGGCTTGGCGGCGGCGGAGATGCCGACGGCGGAGCAGAATTATAAGATCGCCTATTACGCTCCAGAGCCGCGCGCTGTCGCACAGGTCGTGGACTTCAAGGATTACAATAAGGTGGTGGACTATGGCCAGACGGGCCGGGTGATGTTGACGACGTTGACCAAGGAGTTCTTTGTGCCGCGCTTCGCCGAGCGCGACGAGGGCGAACGCGAACCGCCCAGTGCGAAGTATCCGTGGGATGGCGTCAGCGGCGTGCGGCCGTTCCACGAATTCGCGGCGACCACGACGGTCGGAGTGTATTAAGCGTAGGTTCTCGTGAAAGTCCGCAATATGCTGCGTAAACTGAGAAAGGATGGTTGGGTGGTGGCTCGTCAACGCGGTAGCCATCGCCAGTTGCATCATCCTACCAAGCCTGGCACTGTAACCGTGGTCGGCAAACCGAGCAAAGAATTGACGCCGAAAATGGAGGCTTCAATTTTGCGACAAGCGGGGTTGAAATAGAAAGGGGGCTGCTCGTGGATGATTTAGACGACGGCATGCGCGAGTATTGGTTCATCGTGGTGATCGGTCGAACCAACACGGGTTATGGCGCCTATGTTCCAGACTTGGATGGTTGTATCGCCACGGGGATGACCGTAGAACACACGCGCCACATGATCGCCGAGGCGATTGAAATGCACCTGGAGTTGATGCAGCAATCGGGGGAGAAAATCCCTGAGCCGCGGCGAAGCATGGAAATCACCATCGATCCCGATGCGGGAGAAGAATTTTATACTTGGGTCGATGTCGAGGTTCCTCAGCCCGCGATAACGACTTAAATACTCCTCACAAAAGGGCGAACATCCACACAAGGAAAACAACACCCATGATTCACATTCCCGTTCTTCGCTGGGGCGAACCGTACAAAAGTCTGGACGTAGATAAAGTGGTTCACTTCGCCAGCGGCGAGCCGTTGGCCGAGGTCGGCCGCGCCAACGCCGGACTCGTCGAGCGCGACATGCGCCATGCCGGCCGCGCCCGCGAGGTGCTGCGCGACATTCCCATTGCCGATCTGCTCAAGATGGTCAAGAAGGCCGCCGATCTGTACACGCAGGCGGAACTGCCGCTCGGTGATGGTACGCAGACGCCCGATCAGTTCGTCCGCATGCAGTCGGCGACGACCGGGCTGCCCGAACATATGTGTCGATTCAACATGACAAAAAATCATTTCGTGTTGAATCAAATGGACAAAATCCTCGAATCGCTGACGCGCGGTCTCGATCTCGACGTGCTGTCGCGCGGCTACGGCGTCGAACGCGGCGTGCCGATCAGCTATCAAGCGCAAACGCCGGTGCTGGGGCTGGTGCTGCCGAGCAATTCGCCCGGTGTGCATACGCTGTGGCTGCCGATTATCCCGGTGCAGATGGGTTTGGTACTCAAGCCGGGACCGCAGGAGCCGTGGACGCCGTATCGCATGACGCAGGCGTTCGTGCAAGCGGGCGTGCCCAAGCAGGCCATTGCCATCTATCCCGGACTCGGCGACGTGGGCGCGGCGGTGCTGGCTCACTGCCCGCGCAGTCTGATCTTCGGCGGCACCGCCACCGTCGAGCAGTACAAGGGCAATCCGCGCGTGCAGGCGCATGGGCCGGGCTTCAGCAAGATCCTCCTCGGCGATGACGTGGTCGATAACTGGCAAAAATATCTCGATCTGATGGTCGATAGCGTGCTGGTCAACAGTGGACGCGGCTGCATCAACTGCTCCGGCATCTGGGCGTCGCGGCACACCAAAGAGATCGCCGAAGCGCTGGCCGAGCGCATGGGTCCGGTGCAACCGCTGCCGCCCGAAGATTCCAAAGCGGCGCTGGCCGCCTTCACCGTGCCAGGACAGGCCGACGCCGTCTCCGCCGACATCGACCGCGATTTGAAAGAAGCCGGCACCCACGATATGACCGCCAAGTTCGGGCCGCGTTTGGTGAAGAAAGAACGCTGCGATTATCTGCGGCCTACCGTCATCCTTTGCGATTCGCCGGCGCCGGCCATCGCCAAAAAGGAATATATGTTCCCGTTCGTGACGGTTGTGCGTTGTCCGCAGGAGAAGATGCTCGAATCGATTGGGCCGACGCTGGTAGGCACGGCTATCACGGCGGACAAAAAATTTCACCGCGCCCTCATCGATGCGACGCACATCGATCGATTGAACATCGGGCCGATTCCGACGATCAAGCTGAACTGGCTGCAACCGCACGAAGGCAACATCGTCGATTTCCTGTTCCGGGCACGGGCGTTTCAATTTGAAGGGCCATTGCCAGAATGACCGGGTTGTCTGGTATAATGGAATAGCTGCACGCCGCCCCGCCCGCTCTCGTTTAGCCGCGACCCGAAGGGGAGCGCTTCACGCGCTCCCCTTCGGGTCGCGGCTAAACGAGAGCGGGCAAAACTCCCGCCCCCCGAACTGCTGGAACCATTCCATGAAGGTATCCGCGCTTTCCAATCCCACCACGAGCATGCGTTCCAGCAAAGCCGCGCTGCCGCAACCACTGTTCGATTTTCACCCGCTCACGCGGGTCGTCCACGGACCCGGCACACTGATGCGACTGGGCGAGTTGGCGCGCGAACTCGGGGCGCATCGTCCGCTGCTTGTCACCGATCCGGGACTGGAAGCGGCCGGCCATCCGCAACGCGCCTTGGCTTCGCTGCGCGATGCCGATCTGGAGCCGATCCTCTTCGATGGCGTCGAAGAGAATCCGACCAGTCGCATCGTCGAGATCGGCGTGGATGTGGCCAAGCGCGAGCGCATCGATTTCCTCATCGCCGTCGGCGGCGGCAGTTCGATGGACACCGCCAAGGGCATCAACTTCCTTCTGACCAACGGCGGTCAGATGTCCGATTATGTCGGCTTCGGCAAAGCAATGAAGCCGATGCTGCCATCCATCGGCGTGCCGACGACGGCGGGCACCGGCAGCGAAGCGCAATCGTTCGCGCTGATCGCCGACGAGAAGACGCATTTGAAAATGGCTTGCGGCGATCGCAAAGCCGCCTTCCGCGCCGCCATCCTCGATCCCGAAGTGACCGTGTCGCAGCCGCGCCTCGTCACCGCCGTCACCGGCATCGATGCTCTCTCGCACGCACTGGAGTCTTATGTTTCGACGCGGCGCAATCCGCTATCGCAGGCGTTCGCGCGCGAGGCGTGGCGAGCGCTGGAGCGGAATTTTGACACCGTGCTGCGCCGCCCCGACGATGTGCAGGCGCAGGCGCCATGCAATTGGGAGCGTACTTCGCCGGAGCGGCGATTGAGAACTCCATGCTCGGCGCCTGCCACGCCTGCGCCAATCCGTTGACGGCGCACTACGGTCTGACGCACGGCATCGCCATCGGCATTCTGTTGCCGCACGTCCTTCGCTTCAACAGCACGGCGGTCGGGTCGCTGTACGGCGATCTGGCCCACGATGTCGGCCTCATCAACGGCGATACCATGGCGGCGGCCGAGGCGTTGGCCCAGCGCATGGCCGGTTTCATGCAGACGGCGGAACTGCCCAGCCGTCTGTCCGAGTGCGGCGTCAGTCGCGGCATTCTGCCGGTGCTGGCCGACGAAGCCGCTCAGCAATGGACCGGACGCTGCAATCCGCGGCCGGTCAACGAGAACGATTTGTTACATCTGTACGAAGCGGCGCTTTAGCAGAACCGCGATCGTAAGGGAGCGGTTGGCCGCACCGCTCCCTTACGGTCGCGGCTCTGCTTTCATCCTTCGCCGCGCTGGAGCAGATCGTTATCGTAGGCTTCCTCCATCTCGCGGACTTTCGCCGCCATCTCCTCGTCCTTCTCGATCTCCGCGGTGACGGCCAATTCCCATTCGGTGCTGGCGGTGCGCAGCGGCGCCAGGTCCAGCGGCAACCGCAGGATCTTGGCCAAGCGGCGCGTGACGGCCTCGATGCACACGGGATTGGGGCCTTGCAGATAGCCGGGAATCTCCGCGGCCAGCGTGGCCATGCGCACGCCGGACTCCGGCACGCGCGTCATCAAATAGCTGGCGAACGAACCCGGTCCCTCGTAGGCCGTGCGGCGCAGGGCGTATTGCTCCATCTCCGGCAGCATCTCCGCCTCCGAGCAGGTGACGTGCAGACGCGGTTCGCGCGTGTGCGGCACGGAGCCGCCGAACGAACCGACAAAAAGAATGCGCCGCACGTCAGCGGCGCGAACCACTTCCAAAACGCAATCGGCGAAAGCGCGTCCAGCGCAAGTTCGGTTCCTTGCCCAAAAATAGGACGAGGTTCGCCGCTTGGTGACAGAAAAACGTGGCGGCCGGCAGGGCAATGCTCTTGACCAACCCCTCCTCGATCTCAATGCGTGGACGGAACAGAGCGGCCAACTCCATTGAGCCAGGGAAGTTGTAAATGTAGAACGATTCCGGTTCGATCTCAGCGAACTGCTGCGCCTCCAACAGATCGACGAGGCGCTGGACGGTGCCGGTGGAAACGTCGCCGCCGTCCATCCAGCCATCGAAGGCGAGTACCAGCGTGGCCTCGCGCAGCGCGGGACGATCGAGAAAGCGGAGCAAGTCGCGGATGGAGTGCGCCATGAGAGGAGGCTTCCCAGGGTCTCGGCCGGCGACCGCGCCGGTCTACGAGGCTAGGACTACCAGTCCAGCGTGCCAATGTCCACCGCGAGGCCCTGATCAACCCCGGCATGACAATTGCTTGTTAAGAAAGAGGACTGCAAAGGAGAATAAGGGGTTCGAATCGCGCGGTGGATCGCACGAGTTCTGGCTGGAAGGATTCGCGGGTGCATTCAACATTTGGCTGCACGTGTTCCTCGATGCTGTGAGCCAGCTTGTGGGCACGATCGAGGAACTCTTCGCCCCAGCTGATGAGGGCTTGAGATTCCGTGGCGTACTGCCGGATCTCATGGTGAGGTCGCCCGTATTCCCCATTCTCGAACGATTTCATGGACATGCCTCCTCTGCATTTGTAAATGCAAAGGCTATGCCATTTTTCGACAAAAGTCTGCGCGTCGATAACCCTGACTCTTACTGGAGGTGCTTCCATGCGGAATTTCTCTCTCTCGCTGCTGGGTCTGATGACGGTTCTGGGTCTGAGCGCGGCTGGCCGCGCGGATGACCCGCCCGCCAGTCACGATCATCACGCGCAAGCCTTCGATCAGTGCGCCAAGGCTTGCGGCGACTGTCAACGCGCTTGCGATTCCTGTGCGACTCATTGCCAACACATGCTCGCGCAAGGAAAGAAAGAACACCAGACCACGCTGCGAACGTGTCTGGATTGCGCCGACCACTGCGCCGCCGCCGCCCGCATCACCGCGCGGCAGGACCCTTCGCGGCTCTTATTTGCAAGGCTTGCGAAGAAGCCTGCGCTCGCTGTGGCAAAGAGTGCGCGAAGATTCGACGACGAACACATGAAAAAGTGTGCCGAGGAGTGCCGCAAGTGTGAGAAAGCCTGCCGCGAGATGCTCACGCATGTTGCGCAGGGCAAGTGACCGCGCTGCATTGGCCGCTTTTCGTTTAGCCGCGACCCGCAGGGGAGCGCGCTCGCGCTCCCCTGCGGGTCGCGGCTAAACGAAAAACTCTCTTACGTCCCGGAGGCGGAAAGCTGACCCACGGGGGAATCGCTCTCCAGACCCAGACGTTTGCGCGCTTCGCGCAGCTTCGTTTTCGGCCCCAAGTGCCAGACGGGTTGCAGCTCGTAGTCCGCCTCATCCGCGGACAACCAGTCGCCGTCGCCCAGTTGGCTCTCCATCGGTTCGATGATGATGATGCCGTTGAAAGTGTCCAGCAGCAGGGAACGTCCCAGCGCGCCGGACTTTTTCACTTCATCCGCGCGGCGTTTGGAAATCCGTCGCGCTTGAAATGGCTGTTGCATGATCGTTGCCTCCCTCAGTTGCGTTCGCACCACACAAGCCGCGAAGGAGATGGGGCAAACATCGTGCCGGAAAGGGTTGTTCTTGCCAGAGCGCGACGAGCTATGTTTGCAGCGAGAGGAGTGCCGCCGGTCTGACAGATGAGGTAAGGTAGTGCAGCCATTGCATGAGCGCGAGACTCCGGCCGCCGCCCCCCTCACCCCTCCCCCCATTGAGGGGAAGAGGGAGGGGGGTAGCTCATGCCGCGCACAGCGAACCATCGCCGTCGCTAGTTGGCTCTATCTCTCCCTCGTCTTCGCCGCTTGGGCCACGATCCGCGCCGGCGATCTGTGGTGGCCGGCGACTTTGCTGATGTTTGGCCCGCGCTGGCTGCTGCTCCTTCCTCTACTTCCGCTGCTACTCGCCGCGGCATGCCGGCGGCGGCGTTCGTTAGTTCTCCTGCTGCTTGCTCTCCTGCTGATCCTCGGTCCGATCATGGGGTTCAACATCCCTTGGCCCATTGCCGCGCCGGCCTCGCCGCGCGGGATGCGCCTGCGCGTGCTAACCTGCAACATGCACCATCAGCGACCCAATGCAGCGGCTCTGGAACGATTGTTCGCGGCGATGCAACCGGATGTCGTGGCCATACAGGAATTGCGGAGCCGGACAGCGATCCCCTCTTTCGACGGCGAGGACTGGCACGTTTATCGAACGTCCGGACATTTTCTGGCCAGCCGCTATCCCATTCGCCGAGCCGTGCGTTTGGGCGAGGACTCCATGAAGCCGCCGGGATCGCTGATGCGCTACGAGTTGGAAACGCCTTCCGGCCCGGTCACGCTGTTCAGCCTGCACTTCGCCTCGCCGCGCGAGGGACTGTACGAAGCCACTCACCGCCCGGCGAAGGGCGCCGCCGAACTGGAACTCAACAGCGACGTGCGCCGCCATCAAGCGGAGAACTTGCTCGACCTCGCCGATCGAGTAACGGGTCCAGTCCTGTTGATGGGCGACTTCAACACGCCATCGGAAAGCGCTCTCTTTCGCCGCGTTTGGAGCCGCTACACCGATACTTTTTCGGCGGCCGGTTGGGGCTGGGGCTACACATTTCTCAGCGCGAAAACCGCCGTGCGCATCGATCACATCCTGACCGATTCCCGTTGGCACTGCGAACATTGCTGGGTCGGTCCCAACATCGGGCCGCCCCATCGGCCGGTTCTGGCGGATCTGATTCTACCCGCGCCGCGACCGTAAGGAAGCGGGATATACACAACCCGGCAGCTAACGCAGCCGGTTCGCCTATTTGGCGAACCGGCTGCGTTAGCTGCCGGGTTGTGTATGTGGACGGCGAACAAATTGCTTGCTGTCCTTCCGTCCCGCGATAGAATTGAGCCATCGATCCCCTACCCCGCTGGAGGTGCTTCCGATGAAACGCTTGAGATACTGGCTGTTCGCGTTGCCGGCCGTCGCTTTGTTGTCTCTGCTCGGACTGTCCGATGCCGCTCCGCGCGTTGCGGAAACCAAGCCGATTCGCGCCCTGCTAGTGACCGGCGGACCTTATCACGATTACGAAAAACAAAAAGACATTCTCAGCAAGGGCATTGCCGCTCGCGCCCTCGTGGAATGGACCATCGCTTACGATCCCATCCACGATGTCCGCCAGGGCCAAAAGCACCTCAATCCCGTCTACGAAAAGCCCGATTGGGCCAAGGACTTCGATGTCGTCGTCCACGATGAATGCTGTTCCGGCGTCACCGATGCGTCGCTCATCGCACGCATCTTGGAGCCGCATCGTCAGGGTTTGCCGGGCGTGGTGCTGCACTGCGGCATGCATTGCTATCGCAGCAAGGGCTGGCCAAAGATGACGCCGTGGTTCGAGTTCACCGGCCTGCCAAGTACCGGCCACGGTCCGCAACTGCCCATCGCCATCACCTTCACGGATAAAGATAGTCTCATTACTAAGGGATTGACGGACTGGACCACGGGCAAGGAGGAGTTGTACAACAACGCCGCTGGGAATGTGCTGGACACTGCTCATCCCTTGGCGCGTGGCAAACAGAAGATCAAAGGCAAAGACGGCAAGGAGCGCATCGAAGATGTGGTCGTCGCCTGGACGAATCTCTACAAGGGCAAGGCCCGCGTCTTCGCCACGACGCTTGGCCACCATAACGCCACCGTGGAAGATGGACGCTATCTCGATCTGGTGACGCGCGGTCTGTTGTGGTCGGTCGATAAACTGGATGAAGCGCACTTGAAAGCAGCGAAGAAGTGATTACGTCTCGCTCTATTTAGCCGCGACCCGCAGGGGAGCGCGACACAGCGCTCCCCTGCGGGTCGCGGCTAAACTAAGATGCTCTAACGCCCTTGGGCGCCATCGGCAGACAGCGCAGGCGCACGCCCGCCGCTTGAAAAATGGCATTGCCGACGGCCGGCGCCAGTGCGATGATCGGCGTCTCGCCCGCTCCTGCCGACGGCAGATCCTTGCGATCCAGCAACACCGTCTCGAACGCCGGCACGTCGGCGAAACGCGGCACACGATAATCGGAGAAACGCGGATTGAGGATTTGTCCATTGGCGAAGCGAATCGCCTCGAACAGCGCACCGCCCAGCGCCATCATGGCCGCGCCCTCGACCTGGTTTTTCAGATGTTCGGGGTTGAGAATCGCCCCACACTCGAAGGCCGTCACGACGCGCAGCACTTTCACTCGTCCGCTGCCACGCTCCACCGACACCTCGGCACAAGTGGCCACGAAACTGCCCTTCTCCGTGCCGCAAGCGATGCCGAAGCCGCGATCGGCGGCCGGCTTGCTCTTGCCCCAACCGAAGCGGTTGGCCGCCGCTTCCAAAACCGCCCGCAGTCGCTCATCCTTCAGATTCTTCAAGCGAAAAGCGAGCGGATCGAGGTGCAGCGCGTGGGCAAGATCGTCCAGGTGCATTTCCCGCGCGAAGGTGTTGGCCGTGGCAGCGAGGGCGCGGTACGAACCTTGTCGCAACGGCGAATCGGCGCCGTGAAACTCGGTGTGGACGTTGGCGGCCTCGTAGGGCAGCCGCAGCGACGACGCTCCGGAGTTGTAATTATGACACTCCCATGCCGTCATCGTGCCGTCCTTCTTGGACCCTGCTGTCACTTCAATGACACCGGCGGGCCGGAAGTACGCCCAGGTAAATTCTTCCTCGCGCGTCCATACCAATTTGACGGGTTTGCCGGCCGCCTTGGCCAACTTGGCCGCTTCCACCGCCGTCTCGCCGGTGTGCTTGCCGCCGTAGCCCGAACCCATGTCCGGCACGATGACGCGCACCCGATCCTCCGCGACGTTCAAGGCACGGGCCAGTTCCGAGCGGACGCCGAACGGCCGCTGCGTTCCGGTCCACACCGTCAGTTTGCCGTCCGTCCATTCGGCGACGGCGGCGCGTGGCTCCATCGGCGCATGAGCGATATAGGCGATAGTGTAAGTCGCTTTGAATTGTTGATCCGCCGCCTTCAAACCATCGGCGATAGAGCCGCTGCCGTTACGCGAGGGGCGTCCGCCGAAGCCGCCGCGACCGGCCGACGGATGCGCTTTCAGATACGCGAAGAGTTCTTCGCTGGAAGGCTGCGGAATCGTCTTCCACTGGGCGTGCAGGGCGGCCAGCGCCTTCGTGGCGGCATGTTCCGTCGGCGCCGCCACGCCGACGAACGAGCCGTCGCGCACCACGGTGACGCCGGGCAGCGCTTCGGCATCCTCCGTCTTTACGCTCAGCAATTCGGCCTTGAAGCTCGGCGGCCGCAGCACTTTGCCGAACACCATGCCGGGCCGTTTCACGTCGGAAGCGTAGCGATGTTGGCCGGTCACGAAGTCTCGGCCATCCACCTTCGGCGGCGACGTGCCCGCTGTCGTCCACTTGTCGGCGGGCGTCGTCGGCGTCTTGTCGTCGATGACCGTCATCAGCTTTTTGCCGCGCGTCAGCTGTCCGAAGGCGAACGACGGTTTGCCATCCGCTGACACGACTTTGCCGTCCTTGATAGTCAGCGAGGCGCGTTCGACTTTGCCTTGCTCGGCGGCGAGATCGAGCAGTAGTTCGCGCGCGGCGGCGGCGGCGCGGCGCAGCTGCGGCGCCATGCGCGGCGTCGTCATGCTGCCGGCGGTGCCGCCGTCGAACGGCGTCCATTGCGTATCGGCCATCACCAAGCGAATTCGCTCCAGCGGCAAGCGTAACTCCTCGGCGACAACCTGCGTCAGCGACGTGCGAATGTTTTGGCCAATCTCCACCTTGCCGGTATAAACGGTGACGGCGCTGTCTTCGCCGACGTGCAGCCAGGCGCCGAGTTCTTTCGGTCCGCCTCCGCCAAAAGGACCGCGCCGTCCTCGACCCGGCTGTTGCGCCATCGCTTCACTCAGGACACAGGCCACGACCAGCCCGCCGCCAACGATGCGAAAGAAGGCGCGGCGATCCAACTCCGCGGACAAGGCCGCGTCCGCGAAAAGCTCATAGCGCTCCGGTTCGAGCAGGAGATCGTCGAAAATCGACTCGTTCATTGGCCGTCTCCTTTCCGAGTGCGGGCCGCTTCTTGGATGGCGGCGAGAATGCGCGGATAAGCGCCGCAGCGGCAGATGTTGCCGTTCATGGATCGCACAATGTCTTCGCGGCTCGGTTGTGGATCGCGGCGGAGCAGAGCTACCGCCGACATAATCATGCCGGAGATGCAGTAGCCACACTGCAAGGCATCCGCCTTCAAAAAGGCTTCCTGAAGCGGATGCAGTTTGCCATCCTTCGCCAGTCCCTCGATAGTCTGAATGGGTTTGTTCGCAACGTCACCGATGCGCGTGGTGCAGGAGCGCACCGGCTGGCCATCGAGCAGCACCGTGCAGGCGCCGCAGCGGCCTTCGCCGCAACCGTACTTACTGCCCGTCAAATCGAGATCGTCCCGTAGGACGCTGAGCAGACTGCGCTCCGCGTCAGCGTCGAGAACGCGGCGCGAACCGTTGACGTGGAGTTGCTTGACTGTCACCATGCCCTCACCTCACTGCGCGATGCTGGGGCGAACGAAAATCATTCACTATCAAAAAAGAGAATTGTGCCGGGCGGAGCAAACGCCTTACTTTACCCGACTATCCATGAAAAGAAAATGAGAGTCCTCGGCGCGTCGCCCTTGTCGTAGAATAACACCCCTTTGATTTCCGCACCCTGACATGCTGAGGAGAACAATCGTGAACGAACAAACCTCTCGCCGTCATTTCCTCCAGGCCGGTTCCACCGTGGCTGCTGGGTTGGTGTTGGGAGTCCCTGTCTGTGGCCTTGTTGGTGCGGAATCACCGCCATCGCCCCCCGAAGGCTTTCGCGCTCTCTTCGACGGCAAGACGCTGGCCGGTTGGCATGCCATGCCTCGACCCGGCGCCAAGCCGCCCAAGGACGCCCCAGACGACAAAGTTGCTTTTTACGAGAAATCCTTGAAGAGCCGCGGTCGTTGGACTGTCCAGGATGGCATCCTCATCGGCGGGCAAGACCCTCCCGGTTCGGGACTGGGCGGCTATCTCGTGTCGAATGAAGCATTCGACGACTTTGAGCTTCTGATCGATGCCCGACCCGATTGGGGTGTCGATACCGGCGTACTCGTCCGTACCACGCCAGCGGGAAACGTCGGCTTTCAGATTTTGATCGACCATCGCCGGGACGGCGGCATTGGTGGATTTTACGGCAATGGCTTGGGGAATTTCCACGCCGTACCGTACTTTTTTACGGCCGTCCGCGATGACAAAGGGCGGCCCATCGGCCTGAAAGAGGCGGACCCCGATAAGGCGTTTAATCCGCTGACCGAGGAAAAGCGCCGCCTCTTGAGCTATGCTGCTCCGGTGGAGGAGTTCTTGAAGACTTGGAAGTTCGGCGCGTGGAACACCTTCAAGATCCGCAGTGAAGGCGAGCTTCCCCATCTAACGACGTGGATCAATGGAACGAAGATCTGTGAGATGGATGCCGCGAAGATAAAATGGCGCGGCTTCGACAAGAAAGCCGTGGCGGCGCGGCTGGACCTGCGCGGCCATCTGTCCCTGGAGGTGCATAGCAATGGTCCGAACGACCGGCTTGGAAAAGATCGTTGGGCCGCCAGTGCCGTCTGCCGCTGGCGAAATATCTTCATCAAGTCGTTGCGGCACTAGAGCGCTTTCGAGGAGGACATAGTGTTTATCGTTTAGCCGCGAGCCGTAGGCGAGCGCGGTCGCGCTCGCCTACGGCTCGCGGCTAAACGATAAACACTATGTTTTGCTGTCTACGCTTTTCTCCGTTGCCGTCAGCAACTGCTGCTCGAGATCGTCGCGGCGAACGAGCTGCGGATCGCGGCGGCCGCGAGCCAATTCGTAGATGCTCGGCGATTCCAACGTCTCTCCCGGAGCGAGACGGCAAGCCGCCTGCTTGGCTCGACTGCGGCGAAACGACTCGGCCAAGCAGGCGGAACAACTCAAGGCATATGTTTTGAGTTCCTGCGTGACGCCATCACTCCAGCGCGCGGCGATCTTGTAGACGGCGAGTTCCTCGCAGCCGGGCGTGTAGCAGCGAACGGGATAAGAGGGCATGGGCATGGCGAGATGCCTTAATCGTGTTCAAACGGCACGGGATCGCCGTTGACCTGGGCCAGCGCGTTCATGGCCGCGCGCTGCTCGGCTTCCTTCTTATTGCGGCCCCAAGCTCCGGCGTAGGTGTGCCGGCCGATGACGGCGGCGATCTTGAAACATTTGCCGTGATCGGGGCCTTTTTCGTCGAGCAGAACGTATTGCGGCGTGGCGTTGAACTCGCGCTGGGCCACCTGCTGGAGCAGCGATTTGAAATTGCCGCCGTGCGCTTCCTCGGCCACCTCCTCGATCTCCGGGCCGAGTTGCTTGAGGATGAACGTCCGCGCCGCCTCCAGACCGCCATCGAGGTAGATGGCCGCCACCAATGATTCATAGACGTCGGCCAGCATGCTTGGCGGCACCGCCGAGGAGTGCAAGTGGTTCATGCCCTTGCCGAGAAAGAGGTACGCTCCCAAATTGAGCGCCTTGCTGAAACGAGCGCAGGTACGGCGGCTGACCACCACCGACTTGATCTTAGTCAGATCGCCTTCTTGATAATCGGGAAAACGCAGATAGAGTTGTTCGCAAGTGACCAGGCCGAGTACGGAATCGCCCAGGAACTCCATGCGTTCGTTGGAGGCCAAGCGCGTGTTGGCGCCGGAGGCGTGCGTCAGAGAGGCGCGGAGCAAGTCCACCTGGCGAAACTGGTAGCCGATGGCTTTCTGGCATTCGTCCAGAATCTCGGCTTCGTGATTGATGCTCAATTCCGGCGGCATGGTCCATGTCATTAGGGGATACAGCGAACTTGCCTGGAAAATACCAAAAAAGTCGCCGCCTTGTCAACGCCGCAGTCCTCTTGACGAGCCGGCGGGGCGCGAGGCATGATGCAAGAGAAGTTGTCGGGTTAGCCGCGACGCGCAGCGGAGCGCGTTCGCCTCCGCGCTCCGCTGCGCGTCGCGGCTAACCGAAGTTATCGTTGGAGGTCGAACATGAAACGCTATTCTCTGATCGTCTGCTGTCTGGGGTTGGGCGGATTGACCGGCATCTTTCTCGCTGAGTCGCTGCTAAAAGGACAGGCTCCCGTGGCTCCCGCCATCCCCAAGGAACTGACATCCTATCGCGACGTGGTCAAGAAGGTGCTGCCGGCCGTGGTCAGCATCGAATCGCGGGCCAAGATCGCGTCCGCCCAGCGGCGCCGCGCCGCCCACCGATGGACGAACAGATTCCCGAAGAGTTTCGCCGTTTCTTCGATTTTGATTTCGGCGACGGCGACGAGGCTCCGCAGCCGCGCGGCGGCTTCGGCTCCGGCGTCCTCGTCGATGCCAAGGGCGTCATCCTCACCAACCACCATGTCGTCGATGGCGCGCATCAAGTCGTCGTGCAACTGAGCGATGGCCGCAAGTTCACTTCCAGAGACGTCAAGAGCGATGAGAAAACCGATTTGGCCATCGTCCGCATCGAGGCGCCCGCCGCGCTGCCCTTTTTGGAATTGGGCGACAGCGACGCTCTGGAGATCGGCGATCGCGTGCTGGCCATCGGCGCTCCGTTCGGCCTGACCGGCACGGTGACGCACGGCATCATCAGCGCCAAGGGCCGCAGTTTGCAGCTGAATATGTACGAAGATTTCTTGCAGACCGATGCGGCGATCAATCCGGGCAACAGCGGCGGCCCGCTGGTCAGCCTGGACGGCAAGGTTGTCGGCATCAACGCGGCGATCAAGAGTCGTAGCGGCGGATGGCAGGGCGTCGGTTTGGCCATCTCCAGCAACATCGCCAAGAACGTCATGCCGCAATTGCTCAAGGACGGTTTCGTGCGCCGCGGCTATCTCGGTGTGAAGATTAGCGACATCACGGAGCCGGGGGTCGCCGAACGGCTCGGCCTCAAGCAGGGCGAGCATGGCGTGCTGGTCACGCGCGTCTTCGAGGACACGCCGGGTTCCAAGGCCGGACTGAAAGAAGGCGACGTTCTCACGGCCCTGGACGGCAAGACCATTCACAACGGCCACGAATTGCAGATATTCGTGGCGCGTCTGCCGGTGGGCAAAGCCGTCGAGATCCGCGGCTTGCGCGACGGCCAAGTGAAGATGTTCCAGGTGACGATTGAGGAGCAGCCGCGCCAGTTCGGCACGGAGCGCGCCTTGGCGCCGCGCCGCATCGAGCGCGAGCCGGATGCCGTGCGCATCGGCAAAATCGGTGTCTCCGCGGTCGATCTGTCGGAGGATCTGGCCGACCGTCTCGGTTTCCCGGAGCAGAAGCGCGGAGCGGTCCTCGTGCGCGTCAACCCCGATGGCTTAGCCGCCGATGCCGGTCTGCGTGCAGGGACGCTCATCACCAAGGTAGACAAAAAGTCGGTCCAATCGGCGCGCGAACTGCGCGAGGCGATCGAGGCGGCGGCGCTGGACAAGGGCATTCTCCTCCAGGTTGAGACGCCGCAGGGCGGCACGAACTATGTGCTGCTTAAGTCGTCGAAGAACGCCCAACCGTAAAAACGAGCGGTCCAAACAGAGCCGCGACCGTTAGGGAGCGGAGGTAAAACCGCTCCCTGACGGTCGCGGCTCCGTTCGCTCCCTGCGAGGTTCCTCATGCTGGCTACGACGCCGACGCCGCTGGTGCGCTTGAGCAATCTGTTCCCCGGCCGCGAGGTCTACGCCAAGTGCGAACATCTCGCGCCGTCGGGCTGCTTCAAAATTCGCGGCGCCGTGCATCTGTTGAACCACCTCCGCCGCGAGGGCAGCACGCCTCCCTTGGTAGTGCCGTCAATGGGCAATACCGCGCTGGGCATCGCCGTGGGCGCGCGAGCGTTCGGCTTTTCGGTGACGGGCGTTGTGCCGCGAACAATTGGCCGCGATAAGGACGAGAAGCTGCACGCGCTGGGCGTCGAACTCATCAAAGTCAGCGGCGATTGTAACGAATTGTTGTCGCGCGCCAGGGAAGTCGCTCAGCAGCGCGGCGCCTACTTCGTTCATCCGCATCTCGATACGCTGTGGACCGACGGCTATCAAATCATCGTCGAGGAAGTGCTGCGTGAGTTGCCGGCCTGCCGCACACTGGTTTTTCCGGTCGGCGGCGGCGGTCTGCTGATGGGGCTGACGGAATCTCTGCGGCGCCGACCGGCGCCGCTGCGGTTGATCGGCTGCGAAGCGTACAACTACCCCGCCTACTCGTCCTACCATCACGCCCGCACTCCCACCATCGCCGATGGTTTGGTGATGGACGATCCGCACCCCATCGTACAGGAACGTATCGCGGCCGACGGCGTGGAGACGCGGTTGATTTCCGAGGAGGCGATTCGCGTGGCGATGGCGGAGTTGTATCATCGTCAAGGGTTAATGGTCGAGCCGTCCAGCGCGATCACCGCGGCGGCAGTTCGTGTGCAGACGGGGGAGATCGAGGAACCTGTCTGCATCATTCTCACAGGCGGCAATATCTCATGGGAGGATTTCGTGCGTCTAATGCTATTAGGGCCGCGATTGTAACAGTAGTTTCACCGAATTGCGGAGAGGAGACCCTCCGGCTGCCCTTTTGTCACTCTGCCACATTGCCACCTTGCCACGCACTTCGGTAATCCGCTGCCAAGTCGCGTCAAGTAGTGACGGCAGGCACGCCTTGGCCCGGCTTGTCACTGCCAGCTTGTCCACGGGGGCCAGCAAGGTCAAAGCGGATCGATCGGCCGCGTCATTTTGCTCCGCTGGCATTAAGCCCCTATCATCCTACGATTAGGCTCCTAACTTCTCTCCCCAAAATGTGAAACTGCGGTTATGGTCGCGGCTCCGTTTTGTTCGGTGGTCCATCGCCTTGTAGAAATGCGAACAGATCGCACAACTCTGGATCGCTCAACGGTTCGAGGATCTTTTCCGGCATCAGCGACACCGGCGATGGCGCCATTTCCTCGATCTTGTTGCGCGCGATAACCGTGCGCTCGTTCTTGCTATCCACCAGCGTCACGGCTCCCGGCGTATTTTCGACGACCAAACCGAACAGCGAGCGGCCGTCCTTCGTCTCGATGTTGAACGCCTGATACTCGGCGCGGATGACGGCGTTGGGATCGACGATCTGCGGCAATGAGATATTCGCGGTTCTTGCGATCGGCACTGGTCAGATCCGGCCCGATCTTGTTGCCCTCGCCGAACAGCGTGTGACAGACGGCGCAATTCTTCTGAAACAGCATCCGGCCGTTCGCCGCATTACCTTTGCCGCCGCGCGACAGAATGAGATTGATACTGCGGATGCGCGAGATTTTCTCGCCCGCCGTCGCCGGCGCGATCGTGCCCCAGTGCTTGGCGATGAGCTTGCCGATGCGCTCGTCCTTGTAAGTCGTCAGTCGCTGGAGTCGATCGAGAGGAACATCGCGCGGAGCGATGCGTCCGGCGTCCACCGCTTGCAGTAGTGCTAAACCTGACGCCGGCCGGCTGGCCAGCAAGCCCTGCGCCTCGCGCTCGCAGCAATGAGGACCAACGGGGATACTGGGCCAACACGCGCTCGGCGATGCGCGTATCGGCGAACGGCTGCAACGCCGACAGAACGGCGCCGCGCAGACCATCGCTTTTCGCCGCCGCAAGTAAATCGAGCAGAGCCGGCATGGTATCGGACTTGCCGACCTGACCGAGCAACTCGACGAGAGGAGTCCGTTCGCCCTCGGAAACCTTGGTGTCCGCGATTCGCTTGAGCAGATGAGCATATGCTTCCGTATTCGCCCAGACGAACGGCTAGACGCAGACGCACCGGCGAATCCGGCTTCTCTCGCCATAAACGCACAATCTCCTTCGTCAATACCGCGGGCGCATCCAGGAACAGCCGCCCTTCCAACGCCTTGTCCATGCCGCGCAGCACCAAATCGCGCTCCTCCGCGCCCGGGGCTTTCTCCAGCAAATGAGTACACGCCTGCAGATCGACTTTGCCGCCCTCGGCCAAATAGCGGCGGGCCAGGCGTTCGAGTAGAAAGCGTTTCACCAGCGGCAGCCGCCAGGCATCCGGCGTATCGAGCAGACCGAATACTCGATCGCGGTGCGCGATGACTTTGTCCTCAATGGCCCACCACAGTAGCAGCGGAATGTGCGGATCGCCGACATCCTCCGCGTGCCGCAGCAGTTCGCGGACAATCGGCAGGCCATCGGCCGCCGGCAGACGCTTGCACGAACAAGCGAGTTGACTGCGCACCACCGGACTTGTCTCGCGCCGCGCAAGACGATCAACCGCTCGCGCAGGCACAGCGGACACCTTGTTGTCATCGCCCAGCAGGCGCACGCTCCAAGCGCGGACGTCCTCGTTGACGTGAGCGAGCAGTTTGCCGGCGAAGGCTTCGTCGAAGCCGCCGCTGACGTACAGCGCCCACAGCGATTCCAGCGCCAGCCGGCCCTTGTTATCGAGGATAGCCTTGCGGAGTATCGGCAGCACCGAAGCGTCGCGTCGCTCGCCGAGGATGCGTCGCGCTTCGCGGCGTTGCCAATCGTTGGGATGATCGAGCAGGGCGATCAACTCCTGTACTCGACATCTTGGCGAGGTGTCAAGCGAACATCGGGCTTGGCGTTTTTGGCCACGATCTTGTAAATGCGGCCATTGCTGCGGTCCCAATTATCAACGGGATCAACATGATTGGCGCGTTTGTCGTACCAATCGGCGACGTAGACGGCGCCATCCGGCCCGGTCAGGCAATCGATGGGGCGGAACCAACTATCGTTGGCGACGAGGAAATCGCCGCCGAAATGGCTGACGAAGCTCGATCCTTTGCGTTCGAGAATGTGCCAGTAAAGCGAGTTGGAAAGGAGGTTTCCGGCAATGTAGACGTTGCGGAACTCGTCGGGATAAGCGCCGCCCTGGTAGACGATGCCGCCGCAGGTGACGTGGCCGCCCTTGAAATGCGGATACGGCACGTGATCGAAGTAGCCGTAAGTGTGCGGATTGTGCAGCGGACCGTGCTTGCTGAAACCCTTGATGTAGTAGCCACCCTGGACTTGATGCAGCATGGCGAAGCCGCCCCAGTTGGTGCCGGCGATGACCTGGCCGTGGGCGTCGAAATCGAGTCCCCAAGTATTGCCGCCGCCTTCGGAAAATAGCTCGAAGTCGCTTGCTGCGCGGATGATAGCGCCAGATGCCCTGCTGAAATTCGATGCCGCGGATCTTGGCCGTCACTGTGCTGCCCTGGGCGCCGTAGAGCCAGCCGTCCGGCCCCCATTGCAGCGAGTTGGCGACGGCGTGCGCGTCCTCCATGACCGAAGCCGGTCAGCAACACTTCCGGCCGGACCATCCGGCACATCGTCGCCGTCGCGGTCGGCATAAAAGAGCAAATAGGGAGCTTGCAGTACGTAAACGCCGCCGTTGCCCAGACACAGGCCGGAAGCGAGGTTCAGGCCGGTAACGAAATCCTTAGCTCTTGCGATAGTGTCCGTTGGCGTCGGGGTCTTCGAGGATGGTGATGCGATCGGCGCCGCGCGGCCCTTTCGGCGGCGGCTCCGGTCATGCGGTCGTAGACGGTGCGCAGATACTGATCGACCTTGACCGGCTTCAGTCCGGCGGGATTGGGATATTGCAGATATTGAATGACCCAGAGACGGCCGCGATCGTCGAAAGTCATGGTCAACGGCTGGCGGATGGCCGGTTCCGAGGCGACGAGTTGAACCGCGAAGCCGTCGGCCACTTTCATGCGCTTGAGAGATTCTTCGGGCGTGAATCCCTGGGCGTGCAACGCGGCGGAAGAGAGAGCGAGCATCAGCAGAGACGGCAGGAGAGCAGAGCGGGATTCGTTCATAGTGCGTACCGCCGGGGAGGCGGTTCCTGGGGGTATGTCTGGGCGGCCGGCGCGCGAAGCGGGTACGGTGGATGTTTCGCGGTGAAGAGAGGGCGAAAAAGTAAAGGACGGCGATTCGTCATGGCCGTCACAACCTCTTACCTATTCTCGACTTCTGATTACCCCCAAGGGGACTCGAACCCCTGTCTTAGCCGTGAGAGGGCTATGTCCTAGGCCGCTAGACGATGGGGGCCTTTGCTTTCTTCTTTCTTAGTCGGTCCCCATGGGACTGTCAAGGAGAAGCGGAAGGGAATTGCCCTCTCTTTTCACGGCTGAATCGGTGGGGCCGGCTTGGGGAAGACCACCTGCACGCGCTCGCCGCTGTGGACGCGGACTTGCTGCGTCTGCTCAATCATTTTGCCGTCGCCATCGAGCCAGCGCGCCCGAAGGACGTAGATGTATTCGCCGCCCCTATCCAGCGGCGGCGAACGGAAAAGACGATCCGTGCCCAGTTGTTCGGTCGGCACGCCGTCCACCCACAGATCGCCGAAGCAGGGCATCTTGATGTCGATGAGCGCCGCCAGGCCGGTCATCTGGTTCATGGGCGGCAGAACCACGTCGCGGGCATATTCCTTGGTGTAACCGGGAGTGCGCGGCGGTGTCAGGTAGGCCGGATTGATGGGATTGTAGAAGCCAGGGCGATAAGGACTGCCGAAGATCGAGGGATAGCGCGAGCCGCTGCCGTAGGTGAACGGCGATTCAAGGAAGTACGTGGAGATGCCATTGGCCCAGTACGGATACGCCGTGACGGAGGAGACGCCGAAATAGTTGTACGACTCGAAAGGACTCCAACCTTGGCTGCCGCGATAGGGACCGAGCGAGTAATTGTAGGGGCCGCGGATGAGGCCCGCCGAAGCGGAACCGGACAAGGACAGTAACAGAGCCAGCGCTCCAGCCGTCACAAACGGAAAAGTCCGTGCCTTCCTCATTGCGCGCCTCCCGGAGAGCGGATCTTCTGCTGGCAAAGATCGTCTATTTTGCCGAACGGAGGCGCGACAGATCGGCCAACCTTTGCCACCGACAGAACGACTATCCCCCTACCGCCGCTACTTACGGAACAAACGATTCTTTCCTCACGTTCGGACCTCACGACCTAACCACCTAACTTGCTCGAATGCGGCGGCCAATGGCGGGAATCAATAATGCCAGCACCACGCCGAGTGCGAAGCCGGCCAGCGGCGCTTGCGGCAAGCCCCCGACGCCGAGCTTCGCCATTAGATAGCCGATTGCGCCGCCCAACAGTCCGCCCAGCAACGCCGAGCCGACCCAGCGAATGGCACGGTTCGCCAGCAAGCGCGTCTCGCCGAGCCAAGCGATGACGTAGAAGAATACCGGCGTTAGGAAGATGCCGAACAAGGTCACGCCGAGCATGCCGCTGAACACGGCCGTTCCCAACGAACGGCGCATCTCGGCGCCGGCACCGTGCGCGATCACCAGCGGCACCACGCCAAGGATGAAGGCGAACGATGTCATCAGAATCGGTCGCAAACGCAGCCGGCACGCTTCCACGGTAGCCTCGTAGCGCGGCTTGCCTTCACGGTGCAATTGTTGGGCAAATTCGACAATGAGGATGGCGTTCTTGCACGCCAGGCCGACCAGCACCACTAGGCCGATCTGCACGAAAATATCGACGGCCTTATGGGTGAACAACACGCCGGCGACGGAACACAACAGGCACAGCGGAACCACGAGAATGACCGCCAACGGCAGCGCCCAACTTTCGTAGAGGGCGGCCAACGCCAGGAAGACGAACACCACGGCCAAGGCGAAGACGTACATCGCCGTGTTGCCGGCGCGGAGTTGCATGAACATCAACTCGGTCCACTCCGCTTTCATGGAACGCGGCAAATCGTGATGGGCGTCTTCGTCAACAGCGGCGATGACCGGCCCGCTGCTGACATCGGGGCGAATCATGCCGGTGATCGGCGCGGCGGTGTACAGGTTGTAGCGCTGCACCAGAACCGGGCCGCTCACGTCGCGCACGTCCACCAGCGTGCCCAGCGGAACCATTTGCCCTTGGTTGTTGCGCACCTCGATCAAGTTGAGGTCTTCCGTGCGGCTGCGGAAGCGGCCGTCGGCCTGGAGAGTGACCTGCCAGTAACGGCCGAAGACGTTGAAACTGTTGACGTACAACGAGCCGAGGTACATTTGGAGCGTTTGATTGAGATTGTCCAGCGACACGCCCAGCGATTCGACTTTGGTGCGGTTAATGTCCATGTACAGTTGCGGCGTATTGGCGCGAAATTGCGTGGCCACGCCGACGAGGCGTCGATCCTGACGCAGATCCTTGAGAAGTCGGTTCGTCTGCTTGTCCAGCGTTTCCAGTCCGAGAGCGCCGCGATCCTCGACCATGAGCTTGAATCCGCCGGCCACGCTCAGGCCGGGGATCGGCGGGGCGCCGAAGACGGTGACGCGCGCATCCTTAACCTGCCGCTGCCATTGGCGGCGCAGCCGAGCCATGATCGCCGTGTCGCGCAGATGGGGGCTGCGCCGTTGCTCGAACGGTTTGAGGATGACGAACAACGAAGCGAAATTCGAGCTGTTGGCCGAGAGGACGAACGACATACCCGCGACGGTGACGGTGTCGGCCACGCCCGGATCGGCGCGGGTGATCTGGTCGATCTGGGCCAGGGCTTCGCTGGTGCGTTGGAGCGAAGCCGAATCGGGTAATTCGACGTTGACGATGAGCCGGCCCTGATCCTGCTCCGGAATGAAGCCGGTGGGCGCGTGTCCGAAGACCCAATACGTCAGCACAAGCAAGCCGCCATACACCGCCAATACGATCGCACTGCCGCGCAGCAACCGCCCCACCGACCAAGCGTAGGCCGCCGTGCCGGCGCGGAAAGTCACGTTGAACAGCCGGAAGAACCAACCCAGCGTCGCATCGAGCAGCCAGGTCAGCGGATCGCGCGGGCCTCCGCGCCGCCGTAACAGAATGGCCGCCAACGCGGGGCTGAGTGTCAGCGAATTGAACGCCGAGAAGACGGTCGAGACGGCGATGGTGACGGCGAACTGGCGGAAGAATTGGCCGGTGATGCCGCTGATGAAAGCGCACGGCACGAACACGGCACACAGCACCAAAGCCACGGCGACGACGGGTCCGGTCACTTCGTCCATGGCGCGCTGCGCCGCTTCATGCGGCTCCAGCCCTTGTTCCAGCCAGCGCTCGACATTCTCGACGACGACAATGGCATCATCGACGACGATGCCGATGGCCAGCACCAGACCGAATAGCGAGATGTTGTTGAGGCTGAAACCGAGCGCGGCCATGACAGCGAACGTACCGACGATGGCGACCGGCACGGCCAGCAGCGGGATCAGCGCCGCCCGCCAGTTTTGCAGAAACGCCAAGACGACGAGGGCCACCAGCGCCACCGCCTCCAGCAGCGTGTGAACCACATCGGACACCGATTCCCGGATAAACGGAGTCGTATCATAGGCAATAGCATATTCCACACCGTCGGGAAAGCGCTTTTTCAACTCTTTCATCTTGATTTTAACGGCGTCGGCCACGTCGAGGGCGTTAGTGCCGGGCAGCTGATAGATGGCGAGGCCGACGGTGGGATTGCCGTTGAAAGTGCTGGCTTGGTTGTAGTTCTGCGCGCCCATCTCGACGCGGGCCACGTCGCGGAGACGGACAATGCTGGCGGACGTTCCGGCCGGCCCCCGGACTCCGCCGCCCATGCTCGTGCCGCCAATTGAACTGCTGGGCAAATTGCTCGGCGAGTTGCCGGCACTGTTTGAATCCATCGAATTGCCGGCACCACTGCCGTTGGAGGTGCCGCTCATTGTGCCGCCGGAACTGCTCGTTGTGGTTGTACTGCTGGAGGTCGTGTTGCTGGCGGCGGACGTGCTGACACTCGCCGGTCCTCCGCCGACCATGCTTCCACCGCCGAGGGAACTGCCCCCCTGCGATCCGCCGCTCAGCGCCATTGTCCCCAGACCGCCGCCGCCGATCATACTGCCTCCTGAGCCGCTGCCCGCCGGCCGCGATAGCACGACCGGGTTCGGCTGAGAGCGACCGGCCGGTGCTCCCTGACCGACCTTGATAATAATGTCGCCGAACTGCTCCGGCGTGAGGAGCCGTCCCAGCGTATCGATCGGCAACTGAAAGGGCTGACCGCGCGGCGCCGGCGGTTGTCCGACCTGTCCGGCGGGCGCCTCGACGTTTTGACCGCGGATAGCGGTCGCCACTTCCAGCGGCGTCATGTTGCGCGAAGCCAATTTCTGCGGGTCGAGCCAGGCGCGAATGCTGTAATCGCGCTCGCCCAGGATGTTGATGTCCGAAACGCCTTCGACGCGGAACAGTTCATCGCGGACGTTGATGTAAGCGTAATTGCTCAGATAGATGTCGTCGTAGCGGCTGTCCGGCGAAAAGAAATTGACGACTAACAAGATGTCCGGTGTCTTCTTCTTGATGGTGATGCCCTGTTTTTGCACGTCGGTGGGCAGCTGCGGCATGGCCAGGGCGACGCGGTTTTGCACCATCACCAGCGCCGTATTCAGATCGACATTCAGATCGAAGGTGACGGTCAGCGTGTAGGAGCCGTCGTTGCCGCACTGCGACGACATGTACAGCATGCCGGGCACGCCGTTGACCTGCTGCTCGATGGGCGATGCCACGGTGTCGGACACTACTTGAGCGTTGGCGCCGGGATAGCGGATCGACACCGACACACCCGGCGGCGTGATGCGCGGATACTGCGCGATCGGCAGCGAGCGTAGAGCGATGGCCCCCGTCAGGGTGATGAGGATAGACAGCACCGAAGCGAAGATGGGTCGATCAATGAAGAAGCGCGAGATCACGGGCGCCCTTTCACTGATTTGGGAGCGCACGAGTGCGGAACCGCGGGGATCTCATTCGCTCCATCAGTTTGAACTCTTGGCTCTGTTTGCCATAAGTCATCGGGGGATAAGAGTGAAAGGGAACTATAGTCCGCTATGTCGCACCCCGTTCGCAAAGCAAGACGTTTGACGAAATCTCTCCCTTCGCGGTTTTGAGTATGCCGATCACAGGCGAGAAATCCTTCCTCCTCCAAAGAGATCCCCCACTCATCAGGCACGGTTGACGGCGTTAGTCCCTTCTCGGCCAGCAATTCCGCGAGAACTGCTGAGTCCAGAGGTCGTACAACGACGGGGCGATACCATGTGGGCTTGATATCGGCACGCTTCTCGAAGCGGATGAAGTTTCCCTCGCGGTCGAAGTGTCCAAGGTAGACGTAGTGGATCATGAAAATCGTCTCCCGTTAGTCGAATCCCATCGCGGTTCGATATTCCCTAAGAATTTGTCGGGCACGGGGCGAGATGTTGAGCGGGGTGTCCGGAGCGAATTTTAGAGCCTGCTCATGGAAATTTAATCCGGGCCTTGGCTTTGCCAGAGCCTCTGTATACTCATGAGCGATCGCGGCGTCGATCCGATCGCGCAGAGTCGCCTTCGACCATGAGGGAACCTTACTCATCGCCGGATGATTGACATCCAGCACTCCCAAATCAAGGTTGATGGCCGACTTGCGTCCTGGGAAAGCATACGGGTTGATATTCCCTCCCATTTGAGACGTTGGATAACGCACGAAAGCGCCTTCATCGATTCCTGGATACTTGAAGCCGATCATCTCATCGGGAACGCCGACCTGGCGCATTCGGTTCCCAATGATCCGATTCAATGGTTCATAGTACCTGTTGGCGAAGTCAATGACATCAACAGAAGGTTGACTCGCTTGAAGCATTTCAGGCACGTTCCCAGCATAGTCAGGCACCATCCTGTCACGGATGTGTCCCCATTTTTGACCTTTATGATTGGGATAGACACCAGTAGCCTTGTCCTCACTTCTTCCCCGCATCCCTCTTCTGTCCGGCCGGCGGCGGTTGCGGCCGCTGCGGCACCGGCGCCGGCGCTCGACCGGCGCCGATTGTCGGCATCTCCACATCTTCCGGATCGACCGGCATATTTGGCCGAATCTGCGGCAAGGCGCCGACGACGACACGATCATCCACCTCGACTCCCTCGACGACGCGCAGACCATCTTCTTGCAGCGATCCCATGCTGACGCGGCGATAGCGCACTTTGTTGTCTTTGTCCACGACATAGACGAATTTCAGTCCTTGATCGGAACCGATGGCCCGGTCGGCGATCAAGAGCGCCTGGTGCGGTTGACCGATCGGCAGGTGGATGCGCACGAACATGCCTGGCGCCAACAAGCGCCGTCCTCGGGAACCGACAGGATTTTTGAAGATGCCGCGCACCGTCATGGTGCCGGTGGTCGGGTTGACCTGATTGTTGATGAAATTGAGCGTCCCTTCATGGGGATAGCTCGTCTCGCCCTCCAGAGCCATGTAAATGGGAACCTGCTCGGTGTTCTGTGGAACGATAATCGTGCCTTCGTTGATGCCTTTGCGGATGCGCAGCACGGTGCGCTCATCGACGTCGAAATAGGCGTACATCGGATCGAGCGAAACAACGGTGGTCAGGGCGGTCTGATCCTGATTGACGAGGTTGCCGAGCGTGTAGTAATAGCGGCTGACCTGACCGTCGATTGGCGAGGTGACTTCGCAGAAGCTGCGATTGAGTTTGTAGACGGCCAGCGTCGCCTGGGCGGCCTTGACCGAAGCGTCGGCTTCGAGTTCCTGTGCTTGATAGGTGTCCAGTTCCTGCTGCGAGAACGCGCCCGGTTCGCGGACGGCAACGGTTCTGGCTCGCGTGTTGTTCGCCCGTGCCAACCGCATACGTGCCAGATTCAAGTTGACCTGCGCCTGTGCCTGATCGACGAGCGCCTGATAAGGGCGCGGATCGATCTCGAAGAGAAGAGCGCCGGCCTTGACTTCGGCGCCTTCCTTGAAGGGCATTTTCATCAGATAGCCGGTGACGCGCGGGCGAATGTCCACGGAGTTGAGGGACGCCGTTCGTCCGGTATAGTCTACAAATTCGGTGACTTGTCGCTGCACCGGCTTGCTCACGGGCACGACCAGCGTTTCCTCGGTCTGGTCCTGTGCCGGTTGTGGACTACAGCCGGTCTGCACGCCGAGGGAAGCGAGGAAGAAACAAGCCAGCAGCGCGAAACATCGAAGATTCATCGGGTCGCTTCCTTAGTTGAGTTTTTTGAACAACACCAGCGAGCGGCGGCCGCTGCGTTCATAGCGCTCGCGCCGGCCCGGCGGCAGTTCGTCCGGCGTACCGGGTATGAAACCGCCCTTTTGCTGAAAATAATTGAACGCCTGTGTGGATAGACAGAACAGTTGCGTGAATCCGGCGGCGCGGGCCTGCGCCTCGGCGTACTGCATGAGTTTGGCGCCGATGCCTTGGTTCTCGTAGCGCGCATTGACGCACACGCAAGCCAACTCCGCTTGCTTGTGCGTCGTATACAAGTGCAGCGCGGCGCAGCCCACCAAGTTGCGATCCACCTCGAAAACGAAAAAATCGTCGATGGAACGCTCGATGTCGGCGAAGGTGCGCCGCATCAGTTCGTCGTTCTCGATGCTGGCTTGAATGAGGGCGTAAATGGCGCGAGCATCGCGGCGCTGGGCGCGGCGGATGGCCTGGTATTCGTTCGCATGGATGAGCGTGCCGATGCCTTCGTTGGAGAAGACCTCGGCGAGCAATCCCTCCTCGACGCGGCCATCAATGATGTGGACGCGCGGCACGCCGCCGTGCGCCGCGCGAACCGCATGCTCCAACTTCGATACCTGTGTCGGTGGGATGTCGCTGCGCTGCTTCTTGAGAATCGCCTCCGCTTCCTCGACGGACAATTGACGCAGCAGTTGCGGCGCTCCGCCTGGCTCGCTCGGCGCTTGAACGCCCTCGAAGGTGGTCAAGTAAATCAGCTTGACCGCTTGCAGCGCGCGAGCAACCTCGACGGCGACGCCGTCGGAGTTGAGCCGATAGGATCGGCCCTCGCCATCGACGCCCAGCGGCGGAATGACCGGCACAATGTCTTGATCGAGCAGAGCGTGCAACAGCGCCGTATCGACGCGCTCGACGCGGCCGGTGTGCTGCTGATCGACGCCTTGCAAAATGCCGGCCGGATGCGCCACCAGGGCGTTGCCGCAGGCGCCGCGCAGATCGTTGGCCGACAGCCCTTCGAGCATTTCGTGTGTCACACGGTTGGCTGCCGACAGGGCCAGTTGCAGCGTGTCCGTGTCCGTGATGCCGGTGCCGTCGATGTTGGAGGGCGTCTGTCCGGTCTGTTCGGCGAGGCGTCGGATCTGATGGCCGGCCCCATGCACCAGGGCCACACCGATGCGCAGACTGCGCAACAGCGCGATGTCCAGCAGCAGATTGCGGAAGTTGTCGTGTTCGACAATGGCGCCGTCCACGGCGATGACGAACACCTTATCGCGGAAGCGCGGCACATAGCGCAGAATCTCGCGTAGATCAGTCAATCGCAGCATCGGTTTTCGGTTTTCCGTTTTCCGTTTTCAGAGTTCAGTATTCATTGGCCGACGGTTTACAATACACTGAAAACGGAAAACGGAAAACGGAAAACCGAAGGAGCCATCATGCCGGAGAAGGTTGTCATCATCGGATCGGGTCCGGCCGGCTGGACGGCGGCGATTTACGCCGCCCGCGCCAACCTGCAACCACTCGTTTTTGAGGGCAATCCCAATTGGGACGAAAATCGCTTGCAGGGCACAATGCCATTGGGACAATTGGCTCTGACGACCGAGGTAGAGAACTATCCCGGCTTTCCAGCTGGCAAATCGCGCGAGTACCTGAGTACGGCCTTACCGGAGGAACGACAGCCTTACTGGGTACAGAAGGGCAAGGACCAACCCAGTCATGGCGTCAATGGTCCCGAATTGATGGAGTTGATGCGCCAGCAAGCGGTGAATTTCGGCACCCGCATCGTCAGCGACGACATCGTAAAGGTGGACTTCAAACGCCGCCCCTTCGTGCTGACGGCC
Source organism: uncultured Planctomycetota bacterium (assembly GCA_963835245.1). Lineage (GTDB taxonomy): Bacteria > Planctomycetota > Planctomycetia > Gemmatales > Gemmataceae > JAJPHU01. The sequence continues at coordinate 1,418,758 of CAWIEZ010000001.1, read as the reverse complement.
CGCGAGGGACAGAAAGTCGAGACGCTCAGCGTCATCGTCGCCACTGGCGCCCGCGCGAATTATCTGGGACTGCCTTCGGAGGACAAGTACAAGAACAACGGCGTCTCCGCCTGCGCCGTCTGCGATGGCGCCTTGCCGCGTTTCCGCAACAAGCCGCTCGTCGTCGTCGGCGGTGGCGATTCGGCCGTCGAGGAGGGAACCTACCTGAGCAAATTCGCCAGCACTGTGTATCTGGTGCATCGCCGCGATCAACTGCGCGCCAGCAAAATCATGCAGGCACGCGCGCTCGAAAACCCGAAGATCACCATGAAATGGAACCGCGCCCTCGATGAGGTACTCGGCAACGACAAGGACGGTGTGACCGGCGTGCGTCTGAAAAGCACGGTGGACAAGCAGGCGGAAACGCTGGATGTCCGCGGCGTCTTCCTCGCCATCGGTCATACGCCGAACACGAAGTTTCTCGATGGTCAAGTGAAAATCGACGATAAGGGATACATTTTGTGGACGAAGCCGCAGCGAACGAACACGAGTGTAGAGGGTGTGTTCGCCGCGGGCGACGTGGCGGATAGTTATTATCGTCAAGCGGTGACGGCGGCGGGCACCGGCTGCATGGCGGCGCTGGACGCCGAGCGCTGGTTGGCCGAACATGGGCATTTGTGAGAGCGATTGTCGCTTTTCGACCAGCGCGGAGCGCCAGCGACGGATTGCCCAAACCCGTCGCTGGCGCTCCGCGCTGGTCGGTTTCGTCATCCGACGCATCACAAAGGAAAATCGTTGCGTTCCTTCTTTCGTGGGAGTAGAGTCAGCTGGTAGAGTCGAATGGGAAGGAGGAAGAATTGGTGCGCATTCCATTCCTCTATCAGGAGGTCGTGCCATGAAAGCGAATGCGGTGTTAATGGCGGCCGTGGGGCTGCTGGGGTTGGCGACGGCGGCTGCGGCCGGGGAAAAACGGACGGAGGAAACGCGGGCCGGCGAGTATCGGCTCTCCGGTCCGTACACACAGGGCAATCTGACCATCTTCCTCATCCACGGCAAAGATGCCATCCCGGACAAGAAGTATCTGACCTTGGCGGAGGCGCTGGAGCAGAAGAAGGCCGTTCTCCACGAAACCAAGAAGGTCAACGAGGTCCGCGTCGAGAATCTCTCCGCGGATGCCGACCTGTACCTCGAAGCGGGCGACATCATCAAGGGCGGCCAGCAGGATCGCGTGTTGGCCATGGACATGATCGTCAAGCCGAAGTCGGGCAATGTTACCCTTGCCTGCTTCTGCGTCGAAGCGGGACGCTGGAGTCAGCGCGGCGCGGAATACAGCGGCGGATTCCGCAGTTCGCCCGGCAAGGCGGCCGGCAAAGGGGTACAACTCGCCGCCCAGTACAATCGAGATCAGTCGATGGTTTGGAAGCAGGTGGCGGAATCGCAGATGCGGCTCAGCCGCAGCGTGGGAAAGTCCGTCCAGTCGGAAGCATCGCCCAGCAGCTTGCAGTTGTCCCAGGAGGATAAGAAGCTCCTGGAGATGGTTGAGAGCTACGTGAAGGAGTTGGAGCAGGCTCCCAAAGACAAGAAAGACGCGATCGGCTACGCCGCGGCCATCAACGGCAAGGTCGAGAATTTCGACGTGTACGGTTCGGCGGCGCTGTTCGCCAAGCTCTGGCCGCGTCTGCTGCGGGCCAGCGCCATCGAGTCCGTCGCCGCTCTGCAGAAGGACAAGAAGTTCAAGCCGGCCGCCGCCGAGGCTGTGGCAAAGATGCTCGCTGATGCGGAGAAGGGGAAAAAGAAGGAGGAAAAAGTCGTCGGCGGCCGCGTCCACTTGGTCACGCGCAAGTCCGAGAAGAACGTCTTCTTCGAGACCCGCGACCGCGAACGCGATTCCAAGCCGGTCCACAAGAGCGGCAAGTAGAGCGCGGATTGATCGTCGAAAGACGCTTGCGGCTTAGCGTTCACGCTAAGCCGCAAGCGGTTGCTTTTTGACATGCGGACCAGCATACGGCATCATAGGTTGTGGAGGTGGCAGATCGTTCGCATTCTCTGAAGGAACTCGCGTCATGGGCGATTTGAGCAGCCTCGTGGAAGTGGACTTAGCGGGAGATCGACTCAGCGAATTTGCCCGTGGCGTCGAATCGCGCAATCCGTTTCTCGATAATCGCATCAACGGCCCATCGGCGAATGACGTGGACGTGGATGCGATCCATCAATCGGCTTTCGTGCGGTTGACGCGGCTGGCGCGCGAAGCGTGCGATCATCGCCGCGGCGTCGGCGCCGTGCTTTGGGGTGAAGCCGGCATCGGCAAGAGCCATCTGCTGTCGCGCTTGCGCGCTGGGCCAATGACGAAGATCGCGCCTGCTTCATCTACTTGCATAACTTGCAGGCCGCGCCCGAACATCTGCCGCGCTCCCTGCTGGGCGCCGTTCTCAACATTTTGACGAGAGGGCGCCATCGTCATTTCGTCGATACGCCGTTGTTCGATCTGGTTCACGCCAGTCTGCTCGACGCCGTGGATCACAAACTCGGCGGATACACCTGGACGCGATTGGAAATTGCTTACGGGCGGTTGGTCGAGCGATTGGCCGGAGACGACCTGCCGGGCGCGACGCCGATTGATCGCGGCGTCTGGGACGTGCTGTTCCGTTTTTATCGCTCGGTCTATCGCGCCAGCCGAGGCAAGGAGGATGGCAGCCTGGCGGCGTTGGCCGTGCGTTGGTTATCCGGGCAGACGCTCGATCCACAGGAAGCGCGGACGTTGGGACTGCCGCCGCCGCGAACGGAGGAGGCGGTAGCGCTGCTCGATAATCAGCAGATCAAGCAAGTTCTCGCCGCCCTGACGCGCCTGGCCGCCAGCAAGGGCCGGCCGTTTCTGCTCGTCTTCGATCAGGTGGATAATCTCGATGAGGAGCAGGCCGCCGCGCTGGCACGTTTCCTCGAAGCCTTGATCGATAGTTCGCCGAACCTGCTCGTCATCACGGCCGGCGTCAAGGATACCTTGGTCCGCTGGCATGAAAATCGAGTCATTCAGTCGTCGGCCTGGGATCGACTGGCGCAGGAGAGTCTCACGCTTCAGCGTCTGAAACCGGCGGAAGCGACGGCCATCGTCGAGGCGCGTCTGCGGAATTTCCTGGAACTATTCACCGACATCGAATTGGTTCAGCAGCGGTGGCGGCAAGACGCGCTGTTTCCGCTTGGCGAGGCATGGCGGCAACGGTTCTTCGGCGAGCGCATCGAAATTCGGCCGCGCGACGCCCTCAACTGGGCGCGCGAGGGTTGGCGACAGCAACAAGAAGCGCTCGCGCGTCACGATCCGCTGGACTGGCTGACGAGTTGGCCGCGCGGCGCCGATACCGTTTCCGGCCGGCCCGATGAACCGACCACGGAGGACATCCGCGCGGCCATCGATCTCAAAATCGCCGAGAAACGGGCGCCCATCGTCGAGCAACTCCAGCGCGAACCGCACACGCTGCCCAGCGACGCCGATCATCTAGCCGGCTTGGTGTATGCGCTGTTGGTGCAGTGCCGCGATGCCGGGCATCGTCACGGCGTTTGGGAAGTGGAGCGCGTTTCGCCGCCGAAATATGGCCGGCCCACCTATCACCTGTCGCTGCGCCGCCGCGATGGCAATGCGTCCGCCGACGTGCGCACCGCCATCCTGTTTCTGGTGGAGCGCACGCGCAAATCGGTGGCCGGTTTCCTGCGCCGACTGCTGGCGGACTGGGGGGCATACGATCGCGTCCTCGTGGCGACGGCCGAACAAGTCGGTCTACCGCTGGGAGAGACGGGAAGGGAATATCTGGAAAATTTGCGGAAACGAAGTCCGGGACACTTTCAAGTGTTGGAGCTGACTTTCGCCGAGTTCATCGAATTGGAGGCGATGCAGCGCGTCGTCGGCCTGGCCAAGTCGCGCGATCTGGAGATCGAACCGAGTCCCGGACAAGTCCGCGCCGTCACCGAGCCAGAGGTCGTCGAAGCGTACCATCGGCACCAGCGCTATCTGGCGTCGCGTTTGCTGCGGACACTGCTGAAACCAACGTCGAATGCCGCCACGGTCGATGAATCCGAAGCCTTGGCCCCGCAAAACCCCTGAGCGGGGGGCGTCAGCCCCCCGAGAGACACCTGACTCGGGGGGCTGACGCCCCCCGCTCAGGAAAAACTTGGAAGTCATTTTTGGGAAGCCCCCTAATCGTTTTGCTCAAGAGCAGGGTAACGCCATGCTCGACGAATGGGTAGAACCATGAGCGCGGCCGCTTGACTCGCCGCAGCGATGAGAGAAAATAACATTCGATCCGCCTCTGCGCACTGCTTTGCGGCAGGGGAGGACTTTCTCTTCGTCCCGGACGCGATGGAGAAGAATCATGTCCTTCACGCGGTTCCCCTGCCCCTCGTGCAAAGTAGTTCTGCGCATAGCCGCTTCGACGCCGGCAAATACGCCCATTCGCTGTCCTAAATGTGGCGAGCGCCTTCTTACTCCCGCCCCGACGGAAGACAGCGGCCAAGGCATCACCTCCGCGGAAGTGACAGCGGCGCCGCGCGCTCCGCGCTCTCCGACGCCCGCGCCCGAAGACGAGTCGGCGCTGTTGCGGAAAATCAGCCGTCCCGTTTCGTCGTCGCGGACGGTACTCTGGGTTGTCCTCGGCTCGATGGCCGGCGGTTTCTTGCTCCTGCTTGCCGCCGTGGGTATCGGCTGGGTTGTGTGGATGAAAGCCTCGTCCACGCCGCCGCGCGCGCAGTTCGTTCCTCCCGCGGGCGGTGCGCCGCCTAAAGTGCCCCAAGCGCCGAAGGAGAGGGACCATGCCGACACGGCTACCGAGTGGTTCACCCAAGGCAACCACCTTATGAATCAGGGAGACTTTGACGGAGCCATCAAGGCTTTCACGCGGGCCATCGAGTTGAACCCGCGCTTGGCGGCGGCGTACTGCAATCGCGGTCTGTCGCGCAGCAACAAGGGCGACTTCGACGGGGCCATCGCCGATGCCACCAAGTCCATCGAGCTAAATCCCCGCGATCCGTTCCCCTTCATCAACCGCGCCAACGCGCGCATCCTCAAGGGCGTCGATCCGGAGGCGTCCATCGCCGACGCCAGCCGCGCGTTGGAACTCCGTCCGGGCATCCCCGCCGCTCTGCTCAATCTCGGCATGGCCCGCCGACAGAAAGGCGATTACGACGGCGCCATCGCCGAATTCGACAAAGCCCTAGAACTCCTACCCACCTTTGAGTTGGCCTATGTTCAGCGCGGCTATACGTGGATGCAAACAAAGAAATGGGACAAGGCGGAGGCCGATTTCACCAGCGCCGTGGAACTCGATCACGGCGACTCGGGCATTTATCAGAATCGCGGTCTATCGCGGATCAAGCAAGGCAAGCGCCAAGGTGCGATTCGCGATTTCACAATAGCCATCCAGTTTGAACCGGACAACGCTACCGCTTATTTCAATCGCGGCCAAGCCTTGTTCGAGTCTGGCAACCTCGCGGACGCGGACGCGGACCTGGAGGACGCTCTCCGCCTCGCACCGGCGTTCGTTCGCGCGCACGTCCTGCGCGTCAAGATCCTCCAGCGCCGGGACGACCGCGACGCCGCGTTGGCCGCCGCCGAGCATCTCGTGGTTCTTCAACCCAAGTCGGTCGAGGCACTGAATTGCCGTGCCTTCATCCATGCCTGGCTCGGCGAGGAGGAGAAGGCGATGGCTGACTATGCCGCCGCCCTCAAGCTCGCTCCCAAGTTTGTGACGATTCACCTTCTACGCGGTTGGATTTACCTCAGCGCGGACCGAGCGGACAAAGCGGCCGAAGACGCGGATGCCGGCTTGAAGTCGGCAGGTTGGAAAAACACGCAGGCGCCCTACCTGGCCATTCTCGCTCACTGCGCACGCCGCCGGCAGCGCGCGGACGAAGCGGACCGCCTCGCCGCCGAGGCGATGGACAAAGCGGCCCGAAAGGGTTGGCCTCAACCCGTATTACGATATTTGCACGGCGATATGTCCGCCGAGCAATTGCTGAGCGCCGCCAATGACAACGATCAGCGAACCGAAGCACACGCCTATATCGGCGTCGTCCTGTGGTTGTCCGGCGCGGCCGAGAAAGCCCGCGAACATCTTGTGTGGGTGCGCGACAACGGCGACTGCGATTTCGTCGAATACGATCTAGCCGTACTGCTGCTCAGCCGTCCGGAAAAGGAGCGGAAGCACAAACCGTAATCGCGTCCGCTACGGAGGAGGCTCTTCGGATTTCTCGGCGGATTGGCGGGCTTGCAAGGCGTCGAGAGCGGCGGCGGCGCCGGGGCCGCGCAGCAGCCACAACAGCACCACGAAATCGTACAGCGCGTGCGTGAGGACCACGACCAGCAAATTATGCTCGGCGTACAACCAGACGCAGCCAAGGTAGGCGCCCATCAGGGTGGCGAGCAGAGCATAAGTGAAAGTGATGCAGTGCGCCAGGCCGAAGACCACACTAGCCAAGAGAACGCCGGTCCACCGACCGAACCAATGGGCGAATGCTTCCTGCAAGACGCCGCGAAACATCAGTTCTTCGCCCAGTCCCGCCAACAAGGAAATACCGAGCAGATCGATCAGCGAACAAGGGGCGAGCAGCGGCCGTATCACTTCTTCGCTGAACCGTTGGATGCGCTTAAGAGGTCCGAGCGGCCAGCGCAGGAAAAGGAAGAAAAGGGCCACCAGCGGCAGCGTGGCGACGACGCCCCAGAGGACCGCTTGCAGCGTCCACTGGAAGAAGCGCAGCGGCGGTTGATCGATCATCCAACCCAGCAGCGATGCGGCGGCGAGCAGTCCACCCTCGACGACGATAGCGAGTAGAACGACGGTTTGCCGCCGCGCCTCCGCATCCGATTCCGGCAATTCAGGTAGTTCTTCGGACATGCGGGCACGATCCCCGAAGCGAAAGGGTGCAAGCGTGGCACTACCTTATCGATTCTATCCCAGACCATGCCGATAGACAGAGCCTCTCGCCCTCGGTCCTCCAAAGAGCGGCGCGGGAAACACAAGCTTACCCCTCCTGGACAGCGGCATGCCAACCGCGGATGGTTTCGTAGATTTGCCGTGCCTGGTCAGACTCCGCAAACGCTGCCGGGGGGATTATCAGTCCAAAAGTTTCGCGGCTCACTTTATCGCCGGCTACGAACACGAAGATCCGGTTCTGGAACCACTCGATGCGTGAAACTCTCTGCCAGTCCAAATGCCACTCGCCTTGAGAGGTGTGCGCGCGATAACCGCTCGCTTCCAGGACGACCTCCCGGTGGGCGAAGGGATCCTGACCGACGCCTTTTAACGCGCTCTCGTGGGCCGCCTTCAATTCGTTTTCAATGACGAAGCGATCGCGCACACGCTGCAAATACGCCATCAGCATAACGAGGAGCGGAACACCGGCCGCGACCGTTGCCAGAGCAAAGGGCAGTGCCGGACCGGCGATTTGGCCGCTGTGGAACTTCGCATGGCAGACCGTGAGACCGAAGGCCAAAAACAGCAAGGAGAGCATCGCCATCTGCCCGCGCCTAATCCGACGACCTCGGGGAGTCGTCTCATTACCGTGCTGGTTGAGCGCGACGTAGTCGCTGCTATCGTTGGCATACGCGAGGACGATCGTTTCTCTCCGATCCGAAGGCGCTACAAGTATCTGGGCTTCTTTCGGCGCTGCCGGTCGAGCCGTTAGCGGTTTATCGTTGCTCATCACCTGGGCGGCGACAAGCCGGTAGCCGGGGAAAAAATTCTTCTCTTCCGCTTTCAATTGCAAACACGGCTTGGATTCGTCCTTGGCCCACAAGCGCAAGACGCCTTCCTCCAGGTTGAGCCGGTCGAGGCGATCCCATTCGATCTGTTGGCTGGCGGCCCACATTCGCTTGGCGATCTCGATGCCCCACGGATGCAGCGTGACGCGATCTCCCCAAGCGACCGCCTGTCCTTGCTCCAGCTGCCGGGCCATACGCTCGGCGAGGAGTGCCGCGATGTGATCGCATACGCCGTGGATTTCGTTCGTTTCATTGAAGTCGGTCGCCACTCCTGTTTTCTCGTGATATTGGTGTTGGAACTCGATCGGTTCGCGGCCGGGGGTGTAGGAGCGTAGGGTGACTTCCTGAGTCGTCCCGCTATAGGATCCTTTGACGAACAGGCGCGTTGTCTTGAAGGTCAATTCGTCCACGTCTTCATAGAGCATCAGGTTGGAGCGTCCGCGCCGCACGGCCACGGCGCCGCGCTCGTGCAAATTCCACACGGTGGTGCCCTCGCGCCAAAACATGACGGCGCCCAATACGGAACAGACGATTCCGAAAACGGTCAGAGAGCCTACGACCTTATGCGATACGAACCCTGGGTAAACGACGGCCAACCCCGCCAAACTCAAGAAGAGTAGCCCGCCGAACAAGATGGCGATAGTCTCTGCTTTGCTCTGCCGTCCGCTAAAGACGAGCGAACCCAGAACGGATTCGGTGTCCTGAATCTCCGGCGGATGATTCTCGACGCCCTGCATGCTTCTCGCCTCCCTCTCCGGGTAGCCGCATCGCCGCGCGCGCCACGCTGCACGGCGCGGCTGGATGGGACGTGAAACTCTAGAACAGGAATGGAGGGAGCGTCAAATCAACGGTGCGGAGATTCTTCGTTAGGCGGATTGTTGGGGACCAGCTCGTTCTTCCAACCGCGCTTGTACGAAGGCCAACGATTCTTCGATGGATTCGACGCCGATGACGAGCAGATCACCGCGGTCCAACTCGGCCAGGGCCGCCTCGATGGCGGGCTGTTCGCCGTGCGCCGTGCGGATTTCGGTATGTCGCTTACCGGCGGCGAGGCCGCGGCGCAGCAGAGCGCTCAACTCGCCATCAGCGCGATCATTGTGGCCCTCATCGCCGTAGAGAAAAACGCGATCGAAGCCATCGCCGATGGTGCGGCCCATTGCCAACACGTCGGAGTCGCGGCGATTGCTGGGTGTGAAAACCAGACAGCGGCGGCGATGCGGAAAGCCGCCGAGCGCTTCGACCAGCGCCGTCAGCGCCGAGGGATTGTGAGCGTAATCGACGATGACCGTCGCCTCGCCGGAGCGGAAGACGTTGAAGCGGCCGGGCACTTGCCCGGCATCGCCGCGAAACGAAGCGAGGCCGGCGCGGAGAGCATCGAGCGGCCCATTCAGCGACCAGACGGCGGCGCAGGCGGCGAGGACGTTTTCGACCTGGAAACGGATGTGGCCGCCATACGTCAACGGCACGCGCTCCAGCGGCATCAGCACTTCTTCGCGCGTTCCCTCGGCGAGTACAATCTGACCGGCGCGGACAAAAATCGCTCTTCCGCCGCTTGCGCGGTGAGCGGCGAGGAGCGGATGATCGGCGTCATGGGCGAAGAAGACGACGCGGCCGGGGCAGTGATCGGCCATGGCGGCGACCAACGGATCGGCCGCGTTCAACACGGCGACGCCCTCGGCGGCAACGCTCTCGACCACCGTGCGCTTGACGCGGGCCAGGTCTTCCAGCGTATCGATGCCGCGCAGGGTCAGATGATCGCCTTGGCCGATGTTGGTGACGATGGCGATATGGCAGCGATCGAAGCCCAGCCCTTCGCGGAGAATGCCGCCGCGCGCCGTTTCGACGACGGTGACATCCACACCGGGATTGAGCAACAAGGCACGAGCGCTGCGCGGGCCGCTGCAATCGCGGTTGACGATACGGCGTTCGCCGACGTACAGGCCATCGGTGCAGGAAAAACCGACGAGCCGATCGGGACGGCGCAGCAGGTGCGCCAGCAAGCGCGTCGTCGTCGTTTTGCCGTTGACGCCGGTGACGGCGATCAACGGAATGCGGCCGGTTTGTCCGTCGGCGAAGAGCATGGAGACGATGGCTTCGCCGACTGGACGCGGCTTACCGGCGGATGGCTCCAGGTGCATGCGCAGACCGGGGCCGGCGTTGACCTCGACGACGGCGCCGCGCTGCTCCTCCAGCGGCCGGCCGATGTCCACGGCGACGACATCGACGCCGGCAATGTCCAAGCCGACGGCGCGGGCGGCCTCGACAGCACGCGCGGCCGTTTCCGGATGAACGCGATCCGTTACGTCTGTTGCCGTACCGCCGGTGCTGAGATTGCCGTTGCGGCGGATCAGCACGCGCTGACCGGCGGGAGGCACGGAATCGGCTGTGTAACCTTGCTCGCCCAGCACGCTCAAGCCGACCGTATCGAGTTTGATGAAGCTCAACACCGTGGCATGTCCATCACTGCGGCGTGGGTCGCGGTTGACGGCATCGATCAGCTGTGCGATGGTCGAACGGCCATCGCCGATGACGTGGGCCGGTTCGCGCAGAGCGGCGGCGACGAGACGGCCGCCGATGACCAGCAAACGATAATCGTCGCCGGGGATGTACGACTCGACGAGAATGCTGGAGCCTTCTTCGCGGGCGGCGTCATAGGCACGGACCACTTGTTCGCGCGTACTCAGATTGGTGGCGACGCCGCGTCCATGATTGCCGTACTGCGGTTTGACGACGACCGGCACGCCAATCTCCTCGGCGGCGTTCCAGGCATCGTCGGCATCGGCGACGGGCCGGCCCTCCGGCACCGGCACACCGACCGCGTGCAGCAGAAAGCGCGTCAATTGCTTGTCCTGCGCGATTGTCTCGGCGATGGCGCTGGTGGCGTCGGTCTCGGCGGTGCAGATGCGGCGCTGCAAAGAACCGTGGCCAAGTTGCACGAGACTGCCGCTATACAGCCGGCGTACTGGGATACCGCGTTGCCCAGCGGCGCGGACGATGGCGGCGGTGCTGGGACCGAGCCGCGCATCGTAAGCCAAATCGCGTAGCCGCGCCAATTCGGCATCAACATCGAAGGGATGATCGTGCAGGGCCGCCATGCACAGCTCGTGCGCCGTCTCCAGACAAGCGCGGCCGAGTTCCTCTTCTTCGTATTCGATAACAACACGGAAGAAATTATCCCGTCCACCGGGTCGCACTAGGCCGACCTGCACGGGACTACCGGCCAAGCGCTGCACTTCCAATGTCAGATCGCGGAGGAGAGCGGGAAGATCGGGACCGAGGGGATGATCGGTGAGGGTCGGCAGCCAGGCCGCAGACGCGCGGTGCAGGCGGCGAGTCGATCTTCGTTGACGGCAGTGCAATCCGCCAGATCCAGCTCCACTTCCAACACCGGGCAGCGTGCCCAGACGTTCGCGCCACGCAAGATCCAGATGCGCTGCAATTGCATGACAATCTCTGTTCACATGGTCTGCGGCTGTTGTCGGCGAGGTTCGATAGCATCCAGATAATAGGAAGTCGTCGGCTCCGTTGCCCCTTCTTCGTGACTCATCGTGGTAACGCGCATTTTAGCTTGTACCTCGGCCCCGAGAGTAATTTGCCGCATGCGGGCCTTGGCTGCCTCCGACACTCGGCCGCGATACATCTCCTCATCCGCCTTCAGTTCAAATCGACCGGATTCGATGTTGCCGCCTACCAGAATACCGGACAAAGAAAGCGTCTCCTCCTTGACGGTCAGCAAGTCCAGCCAATCCACACGGTCACGAGCTTCTCGGGCGCTGACCGTCGCCCCGTAGGGATGATGACGAGTCCGCAAACGGACGAGGGCGCCTTGCTTGGCAACGGCGTCGAGGAATTCATAGTAGTGCTTCTTGACACGAGGATGGGAGACCCAATCAATGGTTTTTTGCGAGGGTGCCGGATCGGCAAACATTTCGACCAATTCTTCCAGCACGGTTTGAGATTCTGTATCGATCAGTTGGCCAAGTTCTTCCCTGCTGGGAAGTGCAAGCGCACGGCGAACGAGGAGGGAACCCAACCAGCGACAAGAAGACGGTTCTCGGCCACAATGTTCCGCGGCAAAGGCGCTCGAGCAGTTGGAACGCTCGTCACCACTTGGGCCAGGGCGTTGACCAGCTGCTGCACCTTACCGAGCATGGCTCCTAAGAAGGCGGCCTGGATCGTGTGATCGCGTACTGGATCGCCGCCAAACACAAGTTCCGCAGCACTGCCCGACTCTAGCATTTCGGCGGCCCGCAGTTCCTCAAGGAGCTCTTGCTCGTGGCCGAGGAGAGACTGCAAGCCAATCCGGCTGGCGAAATCGGCTGTGCCATGCGCTTCCGCCTTCGCCTTCACATGGGCGACATCCGCCAACTGGCGCTTTGATCTCTCCCGTCGAGCGCGGCGACGGTCGCATCGTGTTGACGGCGGCGAGGGAGATCATAGGACACCTCTTTCCGTCGCAACGACAGGAGCGCGATTTGCTTCTCCGAGCATCATCTGCACAAACCCTTTCCGCCGTCCCGGAATATCGGAGCCGGCAGGGGTGGGGGCATCGCGTGTCTTGCCGAACCAGTTGCGCCAGTAAATCCGAGCTGTCTCGAAGGTATCGTGATAAGGATGGCCGACAGGGCACGAAACGACGAGAAAGGTATGCGTCCGGTATGTCTCCTTCGTCGCTTCCCCTCCATTAAGATATTCTATTACGAACTGCTGGTCCTGGGCATCAAGGTGGTTCAGAAAGTCATAATCGCAAAAGGAAACGACATCCACATCGCCGGGGTTCAGCTTTCCCTCGACGAAGGAGCCATCCACCCATTGCATTGCAATAATCCTTCGTTCCGCAGCTTCTGTCCGCAGCCGAAAGAAGCCGTCGCAAATCACCTGCCGCGTCTGACTCGTGCCAAACGGCTCCACGAAATGGGCGTGAAATGCCGCCTCCTCGCAGGGATAGACCCCATCCGGCAGCAACGGCAATGGGTAGTCGGGGTAGGCTTGCAATTCGGGTATCACGGGCATGGTCCGACAGCCCTTTTTCATTTTCCTTTTCGTTTCAAGCCGTAATGGCATCGAGCCAGGAGATCCAGGATTAGGCCGGCCCTTCATCCTCCTGACCGTGGCTGGGAGGCGCAGGCGGATTACCCAGCATTTTGATGATGTGTCGGGCCAATCCGTCCTTAATCTCACGGTGACGCGGGATCGGCTGAGATATTCCCGTGGTCGGGTTGCGATACCAGTCGTGTTTTCCCCGTGCCGCACGAATTCGCAGCCGATACCTTCAATCGCACGGATCAAGTCCACCCGTTTCTTATGAGACAACCAGATCATCGACTTTGCGAATCCCCGGTAGCTGGCCGCTGCTCAAATCCGCGTACAGGTCGCGCAGATGCTCCTGGAGGTCTTCAAGTGTCTCGCCTTGCGTCCAGTAGTCCGGGAAATTCTGGAGGTAACCCAGCCAGGAGCCATCCTCTTCCCAATAGACGTACTTAACCGTTGGCATCGATCGGCCTCCTCTGTCGGCGAGAGAGCAACGAGTATAGTGTACTGTAATCCGTGCGGATGCGACAACCTGAACGGTCAGAATGGCCGAGAACTTGCTCGGCGTGGCATGCGGAAGGAAAGGGGCAGGCGATGAAAACGACCTTGCTCGCGCAACTGTTTTTTCTGGCGATTCCAGCGGTCCTCGCCGCGCTGTGTTTCGGCTGTCCGGTGGCGGAGCAGTCATTTGAATGGCAAACCGCTACGCCGCAAAGCCAAGGCATGTCCAAAGAGAAACTCGACGCGCTCAAGGACGAATTGGCCAAGCGGAAGACCCATATCTTCCTGGTCGTCCGCAACGATAAGATCGTCTACGAATGGTACGCGGAGGGGCACGGCCCAGACAAAAAACACGGGGCCGCATCGCTGTCTAAGGCGACGGTCGCCGGCCTGGCGTTGGCGCTGCTTCTGGGCGAACGCAAGCTCCAACTCGACACGCCGGTCGCCGCGCTGTTGGCGGCCTGGAACGACGATCCGCGCAAACGCAAGATCACCCTGCGCCATCTCGGCTCCCACACATCCGGACTCGCCGATGCCGAACAAGATCGCCTGCCGCATAGCAAACTCTCCGGCTGGAAAGGCGACTTCTGGAAACAACTCGATCCGCCCCACGATCCCTTCACCCTTTCGCGCGACAAAGCAGCGGTCTTGTTTGAGCCGGGGACGAAATTGCAGTACAGCAATCCGGGAGTCGCCATGCTCGGCTATGTCCTTACCGCCGCCTTGAAGGATGCGCCGCAGAAGGACATCCGTACTCTGCTCCGCGACCGCGTGATGCGGCCGATTGGCGTAGCCGATCGAGAATGGTCGATCGGCTATGGTAAGACGTTCACCGTCGATGGTTTGCCTTTGGTCGCGGGCTGGGGCGGCGGAAGCTATACCGACCGGGCCTTGGCTCGCATTGGCCGGCTCTTGCTCCGCGAAGGCGATTGGGACGGCAAATCGATCCTCAGCAAAGAGTCCGTGCGTCAGGTAACGGGAAATGCCGGTCTTCCCGGTCATTGCGGCATGGGCTTTTGGACCAATGCCGATGGCCGTTATCCTAAATTGCCCAAGGACGCTTACTATGGCGCCGGAGCCGGCGATCAACTCTTGATTGTTGTGCCGAGTCTGAATTTGATCGTGGTCCGCAACGGCGATACGCTCGCCCCCGAACCGAAAAACGCCAAAGACGTGTTTGAGGCGTTTCACGATCCGCGCGTGAAGATCCTCTTCGAGCCGATCTGCGATGCCATCATCGACCGCCCCAAGCGCTCCGGGACCGCTCCCTATCCGCCGAGCAAGGCAATTACAGGCATCGCCTGGGCCGCAAAGGAAACGATTATCCGCAAAGCCAAAGGCAGCGATAATTGGCCGCTCACCTGGGCAGACGACGATCGGCAGTACACGGCCTATGGCGATGGCCGAGGTTTTGAGCCGTTTGCGTCCAAGAAGCTGGGACTTGGATTCGCCCGGATCGAGGGCGAGCCGCCGGACTTCCACGGCATCAACATCTGTTCTCCCAGCGGCGAACAAATCGGCGAGGGAGCTGCGTCCAAGAAGGCCAGCGGCATTCTCTGCATTGAGGACGTGCTTTATTTGTGGACGCGCAACGCCGGCAACGCGCAACTCGCTTGGTCGAACGATCACGGCAAGACGTGGCGATGGGCGGGTTGGAAGTTCACGATCCGTTTCGGCTGCCCAACTTTCCTCAACTTCGGCAAGAACTATTCCGGCGCCCGCGATGAGTTCGTCTATGTTTACTCCCACGATGCCGATAGCGCGTACAAGGCAACCGACCGCGTGATCCTGGCCCGCGTGCCGAAGCGAAACATCCGGGATCGCCAAGCCTACGAGTTCTTCCGGAGCCTCGATGGGGAGGGACGGCCGCTCTGGTCGAAGGAGATTGCCGACCGCGGCGCGGTCTTCACCGACAAAGGACGATGCTACCGCTCCGGCATTACCTACAATGCCGGTCTTAAAAGATATCTATGGGTGCAGATCCTTCCGGGAACCGAGGGCCAAAAGTCCGACACCCGCTTTGAGGGCGGCTTGGCGGTCTACGATGCCCCCCAGCCGTGGGGACCGTGGACAACGGTTTACTTCACCAAGAAATGGGACGTCGGCCCCGGCGAAACAGCCAGTTTCCCGAGCAAATGGATGAGCGCCGACGGCAAGACCCTCCATCTAGTATTTTCGGGGGATGATTACTTTAGCGTCCGCAAAGCGACATTGGCGGCAACGTCAAAGGCTTCGTACAATCGCTGAATGCGCTGTATGATGAATTTAGTAGAACGATTGTGCAGTTGACGGGCCGCGTCGGTTTCGAGCGGGGCCGGAAGCGTAAGCGATGTAGACATGACCGCCGCTTACGCTTCCGGCTCTGCTCGGATGCGATTTGGCAACCCAGCCGGCGAAAACAACGGCGTTTTCGTCCCCTTCGCCTCTCCGGATGCCGCCGGAGAGCGGACGGGCGATTGGCCATTGGTGGATCAATCCCAAACTCCTCGCCGTGTGGGAATATATCGTGGACCCTCTTCCCCAAGAGGTTAAGCATTTCATGGAGGCGAATATCGACTCCGTGGATCAGCTGGAGATCCTCCGTGTTCTGGGAGAAGATCCGAATCGAGAGTGGCGCGCTGCCGACTTGGCCGGCGAGGTGCAGACGCCGCTACCAACCATCGGAACGCACTTGGCCGCACTGCACGCCCGCGGGCTGTTGATCGTGCAGATGCGCGAAACGGAATCATATTGCCGGTATGGATCCAGCAACGCCGAGACGGCGGAAAAGCTCGCCCAGCTACTCCAGGTCTATCGAGAACGCCCGGTATCGATGATTAAACACGTCTACGCTCGGGCCAGAGATCCGCTCAAGACCTTCGCCGAAGCCTTTCGGCTCAAGAAGGAGAGTTAGGTGGAAGGGGTCATTTATCTCCTCTGTGCGACGACGGCGCTGGCTTGTAGTGTGCTGCTGTTGCGCGGCTATCGGCGCAGCGGCGTCCGGCTGCTGTTGTGGTGCGGTTTCTGTTTCCTGGCGCTGACTGCGGAGAATGTGTTTCTGTTCCTCGATCGCATCGTCTTTCCGGACCCGGATACCGATCTTTCGCCTTTTCACATCTCGGCCGCAGTGGTCGGGGTGGCTGTGTTGCTGTATGGCTTGATCTGGGAGGTCAAGTAGCCCTCTCGCCGAGAGGAGTCGAGCAGCCGCACAGTGCGCGGCCAAACGAGGTGGCGAAATGAGTCGATTCCTGCTGTCCGCCATTGCAACGAGCTTCGCCTTGAGGTTCCCCTCCATCTTGCCCGACCGCTCCAAACAGGTCGTGTTTGGAGCGATCGGCATGGGCATGGCCGTGGCCGGTTTCTTTTTCCTGCGTTTCTGGCGACAAAGCCGAGACCGTTTGTTCGCTCTGTTCGCACTGGCTTTTTTCGTCCTGGCCGTCAACCGATTCGGCATCGCCTTGGTGGAGCCGAACGAGGCCAACGCGATAAGAGGCGATTACCTGTACTGGGTGCGCTTTTTGGCTTTCGCCCTTATCTTAGTGGCAATCGTGGACAAAAATCGCTCGCAGAAATCGTCCAGGGGATGACGCCGCTGTCCATAACAATGTGGGAACAGACGCCAGAATGGAGTCCAGATCATGGCCAGTCTATTGCCTGTTGTCCGCCACATGATTGTCTGCGAAGACATCCCCATCGATCCGGCGAATCCGCAGCGCGTGACGCTCGTGAACCTGCTCAGCGGCATTCGATCGCCGTCTCAACCTCCTTTCCCTTTCCGCTATCCGAAATTATGTGCCTACATTCAACTTACCGAGTGCAGAGGTACTGCCGAGGTGCGCTTTCAAATCGAACAGGCAGACACTCAAACCGTCATCTTCCGAACGTCTCCCCAAAAGGTTTCGTTCGGAAACGACCCGCTCAAGGTGTTCAACATGTCTTTTCGCGTCCGCGGCTGCACTTTTCCATCGGCCGGCTTGCATTGGGTTCAGTTGTGCTACAATGACATCGTAATCTTTCAAGAACCTCTTAAACTGGAGGGATAAGTCATGGAACAACCTAAGGCTGAAACCTTCTCCTGCGATGTAATGTTTGTGTTCGACGAAGATGGCTCGCAAGTGGCGGAAGCCCCCCCACCCATCGTTCCGGTTCTCAGCGCGGAGGAGAAGACGTTCGCGGATGCCGTCAAGCGATATCAGATCGATCATCGGTGCGGGATGCTGAATTGGAGAGACGTCTTCGAGATCGTGCAAGCGCTCGGCTATCGCAAAGTCGAACCACCCCCCGCACCGCCGGGATCGAACGGAGATCCGCAAGAGGACCGCTCGTCCTGATAGTCAAAAATCGAGATGCCGTCATGACTGGCGACGCCTCTTTTGAGCCGCCCGACTGGCTCGACCGCGAAGATGAAGTGTTGGCTCCCTACGCCATGCGCACACGGCAGAGTCGCGGACGCCGCCATCCCGAAGAGCAACATCCTTTCCGCACTCTCTATCAGCGCGACCGCGATCGCATCGTCCACTGCACCGCCTTTCGCCGACTGATGCACAAAACGCAAGTACTCGTCACGCAAACCAACGATCATCACCGCACGCGCTTGACGCATACACTGGAAGTCGCGCAGATTGGCCGTACTATCGCGCGGCGGCTCGGACTCAATGAGGATCTGACCGAGGCCATCGCGCTGTCGCACGATCTCGGCCATCCGCCGTTCGGCCATGCCGGCGAACACGCTCTCGATGAGTGCATGGCCGAATACGACGGTTTCGAGCACAACCTGCATGCGCTGCGCATCGTCGAAAAGCTCGAATATCGCTACGCCGACTTCCCTGGCCTGAATCTGTCGTGGGAAGTGCTGGAAGCGATGGCGCTGCACAGCAAGCGGCGCGAGGCAGCGGAAATCGGCGAATACACCGGCGTCGGTCAGCCGCTCTTGGAGGCGCAGGTCGCCGACGCCGCCGACAGTCTCGCCTACGATGCCCACGACATCGACGATGCACTCAGCGTCGGCCTCATCGCGCCGGCCGATCTCAACGAGGTCGAGTTGTGGCGGCGCGTTTTGCAAGAGGTTCGCCGCCGTCATGGCGATCTCGCGCCGGAGCAGTTCCAACCGACGATGGTGCGCTACCTTATCGATTGGCTGGTGCGCGATCTGCTCGAACACACGCTCCAGCGGCTGCGTCAGGAACGTATCCGCGGCATCGCCGACGTGCGCGGCGCCGCCTCCCTCTTGGTCGAACCCAGTCCCGCCCTGCGCGCGCTCAAGGCCGAATTGGAAGAGTTTCTGCGCCGGCGCGTGTACAACCATTATCGCGTTCAGCGCATGGCCGTTAAAGGCGGCCGCATCATTCGTCAACTCTTCGATGAGTTTTGCCGCGCGCCGCAGCTGCTGCCGGAGCGCTACGGCCGACGTATCGGCGAACAACCACCGCAGCGCACCGTCTGCGATTATCTGGCGGGCATGACCGACCGCTACGCTCAGGATGAGTTTCTCAGACTTTTCCAGCCGTACACCATTGTATAAAATAACTCATCTTCCACGAATGCTCCCGCCTTCTTGGAAGGCGAATTCGTGACGGATGGTTTGTTTTCCCTCCGCTGTTTCATCTCCCGCCTCCGTGTGCGCCGGCGCCAGGAGGCGGCATTATTCCGGGAGGTTCTTCGTGTTACCGCAATTCTTGTCGCCGATCCTGGGTCGTTTGCCTCACTATTTCTCGAAGCGACCCTCATCCGGCCGTGTGCTGCTGTGGCTGTTGCGTGGCTGCTTCGGCGCCATTTGCATCGGCATCGCCATGCTGGCCTTCCGCCATTTCAGCGTGGAACCGGGCGATACCGCCAACGCCTGGCTGGCCTTCGTGTGCATTCTCGGCGCCGCCCTGCTCATTGTCTTGACCGACATCCTCGTCCGCAACAAGCAGATTACCACGCTGTCGGCCGTCTACTTCGGTTTGCTGCTCGGTCTGCTTTTGGGCAACATTTTGTCCACCGCTCTGGAGCCGTTCGTTTTCGACTGGGCGTCGCGCGGCAGTCCCAGTCAGGTTGACGGAGCGGAAGTGCAAGTAGTCCAGGGAGACAAGGAGGGAGTCTTCAAACTGGAGATCCGCCGCGGCAAAGTCTCCGCCGCTCAATCCACCCAGCACGAACAGAACAGCCAGTACGAACGCAAAGCCCTGTCTCTCATCCTCACCGTGATTTGCTGCTACATCGCCATTTCGACGCTGCTGCAAACCAAGGATGAATTTCGCTTCATCATCCCCTACGTCGAGTTTTCCAAACAGATCAAGGGCGCCAAACCGCTCGTTTTGGATACCAGTGTAATTATCGATGGACGGATAGCCGATATTTGTGATACACGGTTTATCGACACCAAGTTGATTGTGCCACGCTTCGTGTTGCAAGAATTACAAAGTGTGGCCGACAGCTCGGATAAGCTCAAGCGCAATCGCGGACGGCGCGGGCTGGACATGCTGAAGCGAATGCAGAACAACCCCAAGGTTGAACTGCAAATGCACGAAGCGAATCTGTCGGTTCTGCGCGACGTGCATAAAGTCGATGAACGTCTGGTCGTGTTGGCCAAGGCGCTCGATGCCCGGGTGGTGACCAACGATTACAACCTCAATAAGATCGCCCAATTGCAGGGCGTCGAGGTCATCAACCTCAACGAGTTGGCCAACTCGCTCAAATCGGTGGCGCTGCCCGGCGAATTGATGACGCTTCGCGTCGTCAAGGCCGGCGATCAAATCGGCCAGGGCGTCGGCTATCTGGAAGACGGCACGATGGTGGTCGTCGAGCATGGTCGATCGATGATCGGTCAGGAAGTGTCGATCACGGTAACGAGCGTCTTGCAGACGCCGGCCGGGCGCATGATTTTCGGCCGCCTCGAAGGCCGGCCGGCCGCCGCGGATACAAGGTGACTTTGGGGAACAAAACGAACCCCAGAGTCCCAGAGAACACAGAGAAGAAAAGAAGAGAGATCAATATGCAATTCAAGACATTAGAGGGGTGTGTTCGTTTCTTTGTTCATTCTTTTCTTCTCTGTGTTCTCTGTGACTCTGTGGTTAGTCTGTCTTCGCTGACCGCCGCGGAGCCGCCTCCGGCCAAGGGCAAGAAGCTAGGGGCCAAGGGCGATTTGGAGATCGTCGAGCGTCTGTTGGCGGCGCGGAAGGAATATCAAGTGACGCTGGAGGCGTTGCGGGCGCAATACATCGGTACCGGCGATGTCGAGCGGGCGCGCTGGGCCGAGGAAGAGTTGGTGCAGTATCATCGCATCAACAAATATCCCTTCCGTCTCGAACTCGTCGTGCCGCCGCCGACCTTGCAGGGCAACTACAACATCCCCGAAGCCAACGAGTTGTATCGCCAAGCCATGAAGTTCAAGGACCACGGCTACGGGCAGGATTACATCGATAATCAGCATCGCGCCGAATTGCTGCTCCAACAACTGCTCACCAATTATCCGCAGAGCGACAAAATCAGCGACGCCGCCTATCAGCTGGGCGACATCTACGAGAGCAAACCGTTCCGACAATACGATCATGCGGCGATCTACTTCGAGCGTTGCTTCCAGTGGAATACCAAGACGCATTTCGACGCCCGCTTGCGCGCGGCCCGACTCTACGAACGCAACGTGAACGAACGCAGTCATGCTCTGGAAATTTACCGCGACATCGTGACGCGCGAAACCGATCCCAAGCGCGTTGAGGAAGCGCAACGCAAGGTGACGGAGTTGAGCAAGAAAAAGTGACAATGACTTGCCAGCCCCCGCGCCGGCAAGGGGTGCAAAAAGCCGATCACGGAGCGGGAGCGGCGGCGGGGGCGAAGGACATACCGTTGAGTCGCCCCGGCATGACGGAAACGTAGGGGTAGGGCGCGCCATTGTAGAGGAAATAGCCGCCTTGAGGGTTCGTCTGCATGACGCGCGGGCGGAGCCAGCCGTTGTAGGTCACCGAATAGTTTTGCCAGACCTGATAGGCGCTGGGCTGATAACCGGGCGGCGGATAGGGCGAAGCAGCTAACGGCAACACCGGCCCTGGTCTGTAGGGGGGAGGAAGAACCGGCCGAGCCATACCGAATGGCGGAGCGATGGTTCCCGCCGGCGGAAGCATCGGTTGCAAAGAGCGGTTCTCCGGGGGCACCAGGCGCGGCGGCGGCAACTCTTGAGCATGGGTTTCCATGCTAGTTCCCAGAAGCGCGGCGAGCAGAGCGAGCGGAACGAGCCGGATACGCATGCGCGAACCTCCTCGATAGAATCATGTCAAGGAAGCGGTACGACAACTTTTTTGCGGTCGTCCCATTTTCGCATGTCGTAGGCGTTGTGCCAGCCATCCGCGCGGCGGGAGGAAAAATAAAAGACTGCGGCGCCGGCGGAATCGCTATTTTCGTCA
Organism: uncultured Planctomycetota bacterium; assembly: GCA_963835245.1. GTDB lineage: Bacteria > Planctomycetota > Planctomycetia > Gemmatales > Gemmataceae > JAJPHU01. The sequence continues at coordinate 1,397,143 of CAWIEZ010000001.1, read as the reverse complement.
GCATCGAAACAAAAACGCCCCCTGGTTCTGCCAGGGGGCGCGCGAGATTCAGCGATAGGGCGTGATGCCGCTCCGAGTGAGCCTGTCTACTTTTCGCCGCGCGTCAGGTAGGTGCGTTGCGGCGCGGGCGCGAGACGGCGAGCGGTTTCGCCGTAGGCGGGATAGCTCCATTTCGGCGCCGTTTTCGGCAACGAAACAGATAGACCCTCCAACGGCACCGAACGCGGCGGCGTGGTAGAGGACGGCGGAGCAGCCTTCGGATTGGGCACGGGATTGCTCGGGCCGCCATCATAGGGGAAAGTGCCGTCGTTACGCGGCTGCTGAGGAACCGCCTCGGTACTAGGCGGCATCGGCGTGCCGAGCGTGGCCGCGGGCATGTTCAGCGTGTAGCTATTGGCGGCGGCTCCCGCGCAGGGACCAAACAGACCGCCGTAGCCGAAACCGAAGCCCGGATAGAAACCGCCGTAGCGATAGCCGAAGCCATAGCCGCCCAGGCCGCCCATGCCAAGGCCGTAACCCATGCCGCCGAGGCCAAGTCCATAGCCGAAACGGCCATAGCCTAAGCCGCCAAGTCCCAGTCCATAGCCCAGACCGCCATAGCCCAAGCCGCCAAGTCCCAGTCCATAGCCGAAACGGCCATAACCCAGACCACCATAACCCAGACCGCCATAACCCAAACCGAAGCCGTAATAGGGACGATAGAAACCGCCGTAACCGAAGCCACGATAACCGCCGAAACCATAGCCAAAGCCGCGATGCCAGGTGCGGATGGTCTCGGCGCCCTGGCCGTCCTCAACCAGGTTCGTGGTCGGCGTGTTCGTCACTCTGTTCAGGCGGATCGTGTCGCCGCCGCGCGACGCTCCCCCCAAGGCGAGGACGCCCGCAACCGCCAGCAAACCGGCGGTGAACCCTTTGCCTCGCATGGTCGTGCCTCCTTTGAAAAATGAATGGCCAGCCTCTGCCTCTTCTTCCGCCGCTGCGCCCTGCACGAACGCATCAGCCCATGTTTATTCTAGGGAGTCTCCCCGATGCGCGTCAATTGCGTGGTTGTGACGTTCGCTTGCACCCGGCAGCTAACGCTGCCGGTTCGCCATACTCGGCGAACCGGCTGCGTTAGCTGCCGGGTAGTCGCCATACTCGGCGAACCGGCAGCGTTAGCTGCCGGGTAGTTCGCCGTAGGCTAGAGATCAACCCAGGTAAGCACCCAGAAGAGCTTTAGCGATCGAGAAATAAATGATGATGCCGGTCACATCGACGAAGGTGGCCACGAAGGGATTGGACGCAATACCCGGATCGAAGCCGATGCGCGCGAAGATCAACGGCAGCATGGAGCCGACCAGCGTGCCCCACAGGCAAATAATCGCCACGGCCAGAGCGATGACCAACGATAACCGGAACGAATTAACCGGCGAGCGATAAAGCCGGCACTTGGCCGGAAGGTGGGCAATCTGAAAAGCGGGATCATTGAGGTCGGTCGAAACCGTTAGGCCGCCATCCTCCGGGAGAGCCACTTTGGTCTTGTCGGCGTTGATGGTACGCTGCTCCAAACCGGCTGGAATGTGGACAATGCGGACCTTCTTGCTCCACAACGACCATCCCTCCTCGACCTCTTCGGTATGGAGAGGCTGATGGACGGGGACGCGGACATCGAAGGGTTTGGGAAGCGACGAAGAGCTGCTGCGGACGCTGGCCGGGGTTATCCAAGCCCGGCCGAAACCAATCAGCCCCAAGGTGAGACCGAGTGCCAGTCCCATAAGGATCTCATGACGCATCACGCGCGGCCAATCCTTGCCCGTCACCTGCCCCAAGGCCATGGCACGGGTAATCAGCGTGGCGGCCTGCGAGCCGGAGTTTCCACCCGTCGAGATGCACAGCGGCACGAACAGACTGAGTACGACCACGGCGGCGATAGCGTCCTCGAAGGAAGCCAAGGCGCTAAACGTCAGCAACTCGGCCAGGAACAGACAAGACAGCCAAAAGGCGCGCTTCCACCACAGTTTGACGAAACTGGTTTCAAGGTAGCTTTCTTCGAGCGGCGCGACGCCGCCCATGCGATGCACGTCCTCGGTCGCCTCCGACACCACTACGTCAATGGCGTCGTCGTAGGTGACGATGCCGACCAAGCGACTTTCGGCGTCGAGTACGGGGATGGCCAGCAAGTCATAGCGCGTCATCTCCTGAGCGACCTTTTCGCGGTCGTCGTTGACGCGCACGGTCACGGGTTGACTATCCATGCGGTCGTTCACCAGCGCCTTGCGCGGCATCAAGATCAACTCGCGCAGCGTCACTACACCGAGCAGCCGTCGTTGTTCATCGACAACGTAGACGTAATAGATGGTTTCGCTGTCGGGCATTTGCAGACGCAGACGGTCCAGCGCCTGCTCGGCGCTGATGTTGGCCGGCAGCCAAGCGTAATCGGTGGTCATCAGCGCGCCGGCAGAGTTTTCCGGATATTTAACCAGCGTGGCGATGTCGCGGCGGTCGGCCTCATCGACCAAGCGCAGCAAGCTCTCGACGACTTTCGGCTCCAGTCGGCGCAGCAGATCGGCGCGATCGTCGTGCGACATCTGCTCGATCAGTCGCGCCATGTGTGGCCGGCCAGTGCCCTCAACCAGCTGCACCTGCCATTCCAACGGAAAATACACAAAAATCACCGCTTGATTGGCAATGGTGGTCGTGTTGAGGAAGCGCAAACGTCCTCGACGCTGAAGTTATCGGCCAGCGACTCGGCGACGGTGGCCGGATGCAGCGTTTCGCAAAACGCTTCCATCGCCGCTAGATCGTCCTTTTCCAGCAGCAGACGAGCTTCGGGAGTGAATAGCGGATGCGACATGGTCTCTCCGTAGGGTGGGTCGAGCTTGCGAGACCCACCACGCCCCTCGGTGGGTCTCGCTGCGCTCGACCCACCCTACAAGTGGATCCGCAGATTATCGATCAAGCGCGTGTCGCCGAACTTGACGGCGAGAGCCAACAGAACGGGGCGGTCAGCCGCGAGCCGGCCCGGCGCTTCCAGCGTGTCGGCGTCCACGACGGCGGCGTAATCGAGGACGGCGCCGGGCACGGAAGCAATTTGCTCCGCCATCCTCTGCCGCAGCGCGGCGGCGTCGCGCTCTCCCGCCTCGATCTGTCGTTGCGCTTCGCTCAGAGCGCGATGCAGAATCGTGGCCCGGCGGCGCTCCTCCGCTTCAAGATACCCGTTCCGCGAACTGAGAGCCAGACCATCCGCTTCGCGGACAATCGGACAGACACACACTTCGACCGGCACATTCAGATCGCGCACCATCTGCTGAATGATGCGTACTTGCTGAGCATCTTTTTGACCGAAATAGGCGCGCTCGGGCTGAACCAGATTGAACAGCTTGAGGACGATGGTGGCGACGCCGCGGAAGTGTCCCGGCCGCGCCGCGCCGCACAGCACGTCCTGCAAGCCGGTCACTTCGACAAAGGTGCGATAGTCCGGCGGATAAAGGATCGCCGGCTGCGGATGAAAGACGAGATCGACGCCGGCTTGAGCGCACAGTTCCAGATCGTGCTCCAGGGGTCGCGGATAGCGGCTGAAATCCTCCTTGGGGCCGAATTGCGTCGGATTGACGAAGATGGAGACGACGAGGTAATCGTTCTGTGCGCGAGCTGCTTCGATGAGGCTGAGATGTCCCGCGTGCAGCGCACCCATCGTCGGCACCAGTCCGATGGTCTGGTTGCTCCGCCGCGCTTCGCCGACGGCATCGCGCAGCGGTACGAGGTCGGTGACGACGGCGGGTTTCATGGCGCGTTCTCCGGGATGTCAGCCGGCTGCGGCGTTCCGCGCGCCGCCAGCAGCAGATTGAGATAGGAACGCCGCTCCACCTCGGTTAACCCAAGTGCGGCAGCGGTGTCCGCGAGGACGGTCCTGAGCCGCGTCCTTCTGCTCATCGGGAGCGACGATCTCGACCTCGGCGAAGCGGCCCAGCTGCTCGACTTCATCGAGACACACGATCAGGGCGAAGCCGCCGCGCTCCAGGTGATAATACCGCCGATGCTTGCGGACGACGGCGACGGGACGATAGCCGAGATGCGCCAGCAGTTGCATGAACTGCTCGGCCGCTTCGTCGCCGTCGCGTAGGGGAATCTCCAATTCGGTGCGGATTTTGACGGGGCCGGTATGTTTCGGCCCCTTGTAGGTCAGGAAATTGGCGGAACCGATGCGGCGAAGGCGAAACGCCTCATCGGTTCGCGCGAAATCGCGGTCGGGTGCGTTGAAGTAGTGATCGGCTTCCGTGTGTTGCTCGCCGCGACGCGCCTTCCATTCGGACAATCGTTTCTCGATGGCGGCGAAGTCGGCGTCGGCGAATTTCTGCTCGATTTCCAACATAATCGTTTATTCCCGCGAGGTATCCTTCGTTGTACTATAGCTGCCCGACGATGCGGCGAACAACGAGAATCTCGCGGCGAAAACCGTGCCGGGAGCATCAACCATTGCCGTTGCCGGATGCGGCCTTTTCGCCGAGCGTCATGCCGACCATCCAGGCTAGTTGCCCAATTGGCGATCCCCATGCGGGGTTGGACTCGGCCTCGGGGAGTATCTGACTCGCCAGAAAGGCATCCACTCCATCCTCGTAACCCTCGATCAGCAAGGCAAATATGTCTTGAAAAGTCACTCCCCCCCCTCCTCCGCCGCCACCGCCACCGTTATTTCCACCGCCGTTATTGCCGCCGCCGCCGTTATTGCCGCCGATATTGCCGCCGCCTCCACCGCCTCCGTTATTGCCACCACCATTGCCCCCGCCGCCGCCGTCATTGCCGCCGCCGGGTGGGGGAGGCGGTGGTTGGCCGGGCGCGACGGTCGCGGTGCTGCTCGTCGATGCGGTCATGCCCCACTGGTCCGTCAGCGACACGCCGATTTGATACGAGCCGGACCTGGGAGTAGGAGTGCGAGCCGACAACGCTGTATTGACCGTTGCCGTTGTACACTACTTGTCCGTCCGAGGATTGGCCGTCGCCCCAGTCGATCGTCACGGAGAAACTGCTGCCCGGCAGCGGCGATCCTCCCAGGGATTGCGCCGCCGTATCGCCGAACACGGTGGTGCTGTGATCGGTGAAGTTCATCACCGGCCCGTTGAACATCTGGTTCGCCGTCGCCGTGACCGCCACGTTAGCGGACGGCAAGGACGGGACCATGCCTTGATCCTGCTGATTGGCTTCCTTCTGTACGACATAGCCGTTCCAGTAGACGTATTGCAGATTGACAATATCGCCGATTTCGCCGTTGTTCTGTCGATCGTACCAACCTGTGCCGCCAACCGGGTCCGTCACCGCTTCTGATAACTCATGTGAGGTTGCCTCCGTCAGGCTGTCGAATGGAGAGATACCCGGCACGGTAGGATTGGAGTCGCCGGGAAACGGCAGGACGGCGTAATTGATTCGACCATATTGCGAGTTGAACGAATTATGGTAGCCGTAGAACCCTCCGGGTTTGTTATTCATCTGGCCCCCAGGAGCTTTCAGCTGCTCTCCCGGCGGCAAGAAGATGACGTATAGCTGATTCGGGTCCAGGGGCGGATAGTTACCCTGTTGAATGGCGCTGACAAGCAAGTATTGCAATTCGGTCTGGCCGTTGGGATACGAGCGATCATTATCGTCCATCGGCGAATGCATGTTGGGATCGTTGTTGTACCACTCGATTCTTGAGGAGCCGAAACCGCCGCGTCCGACGTTGTACTGCGCGAGCATGTCCATGTACGGACTGTTCACGAGGGTCTGTAAATAGCTATTCAGTCCGCCTGCGAGGCCGCTCAAGCTGCTTGACTGCCACTCCTGTCCGACGAACAGGGTATTCGCCTCGACATGCGGAATCGTCGGGCCGCCGAAGAAATCCACCGTGGGCAGAAAGCGATCTTCCAGCGCTTCCAGCAGGGGGCGAACCGATCGAGGCTGATGGCGATCGGAAGGACGAAGGAAACGAGAGAACCAAGATCGTTTTTCGGGGGAGAAGGACATGGCAAACTCCAGTAAAGGGGGAAATCAAAAACCGCCTCTACTGGAGCAGATGCCCAAATCTTTGCAGGAACTATCACGAAAAATGGAAAAAATCGAAAACAGAACCGCGACCGTTAGAGAGTGATGGTGCGTCAATTTCGGTTGGGTTTCTTCTGCGCGGCCTTTGGTTCGTTCGTTTTCGCTACTCGTTTCGCTAGTTCGTCTACGTCGCGCCACAGCGATTGCCAGGCAGCGCGTTCGTTGTCGGCTAGGCGGTCAAGGGCCGTCGAATCACGGACAGAGGCGAGATCGGGATCGCGCCGCCAATGCGTCAGGCTTTGCTGGATCGTCTTGTGCGCATCGGGATTGTTCTGCTCGGTGAGCTTGGCGTAAGCCGTCAGATCGTCGTGCAACCAAGTGAGCGCCAGGCGGCGTAGGCGAATCCGCTCCTTATCAGGCACCGAGCGAGCGTCTTCGCCCTGTCCGGCGGCGATCAAGGCGGCACTGCACGCGGCGTTGTAGCGATGTTGTTCTTTTAGGTCGGCGACGAGTTTTGGATCGGCGGCGAAAGCATCGATGTAGAGGCGAACAGAAGCCGCGTATCGCTTTTTGTACGGCTGCTGGCACATCTGGGCGAAGGAGACGGCCTCACTAGGGTTGGCGGGCGATGTCTCGCCTTGGAGGATCGCGGGTAACCTTTTCTCCAGCTCGATCAAGCGTTCGGTATTGCGAATCCATCGGGGAGAGGGAAAAGGCCAATTGGGTTGTTTCGATCCCAACTCGTGGCAGCGCCGGAAGATCGCCAGCGATTCCTTAAACCGCCCCTGTTTTTGGAGAAGGGAACCCAGCTCAAGATAAGCGTGAAATAAATAACGATTTATATCGATAGCTTTGCGGTAGGCCGCCTCCGCCTCCGCAAGCTTCCCCTGGTCATCCAGGGATCTGCCGAGAATGAAGTATCCCTTATCGTAATCATTTTTTTCATAAAACTTAAACAATTTGATGGCTTTGCGAGCGGCGGCCTCGGCTTCCCCGGGCTTCCCCTGAACAACCAGTGAGAAGGCGAGAATGAAGTGGACCCCCGCCCATTCCGGGTAGAGCGCGATCGTCTTGCGGCAGGCCTTCTCCGCTTCCTCATATCTCCCCTGGTGGTAGAGCTCGTTGCATAACCCCCCGTATGCCCCAGAGAAATCCGGCTTGAGATCGATGGCCTTGCGGAAGGCCGCTTCCGCCTCGACATGCTTCCTAAGGATTTTCAAAGCCTCGCCGAGATAGCCGAACATCTCGGGATTCCGCGGCTGCTGGCGGATTAGATCGCGTAATACCGCTACACTCTCCCCCGCAAGACCGGCTTTTGCAAGCACTAGGCCAAGGGAGACCCCCAAATCGGGGCGCAGGCGCGAGCGGCGCGGTAGCAGCCGACTGCCTCCGTCAGCCGCTTCTCTCGTTCTAGCACCTTCCCCAAGGCATCCAGCAAGGCCACTTCATCCGGTCGCCGTGCTAACGCCTGACGAAGCACCTCTTCTGCGCCAGCCATGTCCCCGACGGAGCTGCTCGCCTGCGCCAGCAGTAACACTGTCAACACCGACTCATCCGCCGCATTGAACTGGCTGCGTAACTGGCGCAAACTCCGCCAATCGTTGCCCCGCGCCAACTCCCACAAAGCCGGCCAGGACGGCCGCCCTCCGAGCAGTCCGACAACACTCGCTGCCGGAGGCGGTACGCCGCCGACCAATAACGTCCGCAACCGCTGCCGCGGTTCACTGGGGTCCAACCGCTCCACCAACTCATGCAGACGCCGCCACCCTGCCTCTGAACGCTGCTGCCGTCGTCGCTCCACCATCCAACTGTCCAGGCCGGCAATCACCGCCTGCAATACTGCCGCCGGCTCCTCTTGCAATCGTGACACAGCTTCCGAGGCCGTCTGTTTGTCGATATCGACATCCGGCCAGCGCTGGCGGAACGCGGCGGCGTATTGCTCTTCCACGCTCAACTTGATTGGCTTATTCGGTCGGCCGGGTTTCGTCTCCCAATCGGTCCCGGTATCATGCGGTATCGCTATGTCCAGTAAATCTCGCAGTAGCGACGCGTTTTTCTGGTAGCGTTCCCGCCGTTGCTGAACCTCTGCCTGGAAAGCGACAACTTGCTGATCCACCGCGTCGCTGGCGCCGCCACTGCGAGCGATGTCGGCGGCGCGCTCCGCCTCAGTCTTCGCCTCCGCCAATTTTGTCAAGTCGTGCAGCCGCCAACCTTCCTCAAGCCGCTCGCGCGCTCGCTCTACGGCTGCCAGTGCCTCGCGGTCGGTCTGGTTCTGGCGGACCTGAGCGGCGGCCCGAACCTGCTGTACCCACCAGGCGCCGGCACCGCCACTGGCGAGGAGTACAAGTATCGCTGCCGCCAGAGCCAGCGTTCGTTGTCTTGCTCGCCGTTCCGCTTTGACCCGCGCCAGCGCTTCCCGCGTCCGCTCTTGCTCCACAATGGCTCGCGCTTGCTCTTCCCGCGACCGCGTTTCCGCCGCCACGCGCTCCAATTCCGCTTGCCGCAAACGCTCTTGCACTTCCGCCTGATATTCCGCCACGCGCTTCGCCACGACGGCGGCGTCACGCGGCCGGTCCTCACGTTTGAGACTCAGACACTCGCTGCACAATGTCGTCAACGGTTCGTCAGCGCCGCATTGATATAAGCGCTGCAACGACTCCGCAACGTCTCCGCGTTCGACTCGATCACAAAGCTCCGTGACGTTCGTTCCGGTGTAGGCGGGTTGTCCTGTCAGGATTTCGCAGAGAATGGAACCCAAGGCGAACACATCTGCCCGCTCGTCCACCGCTTTCCACTTGCCGCGCGCTTGTTCGGAGGGCATATACTGCAACGTGCCCAATCCAATACCAACCCGCGACAGGTCCACAGGTGTATCGGCGGACTCCGTGAAGATGCGCGTCCCGGCCGTATCCGTCGGCTCTTCAGTCTCGGCGGAAGAGTCGTCGGCCGTCAGCACCTTGGCCAGGCCCCAGTCCATCACCTGCACTTCGCCGAATTTGCCCACCATGACGTTGTGCGGCTTCAGATCGCGGTGGATGACCTGCTTGCTATGGGCATAGGCCACGGCTTGGCAGATCTTCTCGAAGATGCTCAGCAGATCCGGCAAATGCTCCGGCTTGCCGGCCTCGTCCTTGAGGATTTCCGCTAAGGTGCGGCCGCGCACCAGCCGCATGGTGTAGTGCAGCCGTCCGTCCTTCAGCCGGCCAAGGTTGTGGACCGGCACGATGCCGGGATGCTGCAAGGAGCCGGTGACGCGGGCCTCGCGCAGAAAGCGACGCTCGCGCTCCGGATGGCCGCGATGAGCCGCCTTCATGATCTTGATCGCCAAATCGCGGCCCAAGGACGGATCGACACAGCGATACACCTCGCCCATGCCGCCCTCGCCCAACGTCTCGATCAATTCGTATCCGCGCAGGTCCAGTCCCGCCAGCGTGTCCGCCGTTTTCAGCTGCCGCTCTCCGTCGGGGATGTCGTTCAGGGTCGATAGTTGAGCCACCAAGTCCGCCTGACATTGCGGAAAGCGTTTCAGGTATTCCGCGGGTGTCAGATCCGGCTCGTTGCGGCGGCGCACGGCATATTCGTGCTTCACAAGCGTGACGATGGCCGGCGGCTCGGCGAACAATTCGGGGAAGCGCCGTTGATAGGTTTCTTCCAGACGCGCCCTTTCGCCGGCCGCCAAGCGGCGCTCCAGATCGATGCGAACCAGCTCGATCAGTAGCGGGAGCCGTCGATCGGGGGCCGCTTCCGCCAGGTAATCCTCGATACACGGCGACATGGGACCGTTCCAAGCATCATCAAAACGGTCCAGGATCGATTCCATGTTTGCAGAAAGCGATGAAGACATGACGAGGAATCCTCCGGGCGAAGAACAACATTGTTCAGTCAGGCAGTTCCGGCCACAGTTGTTTCATGCGATCCTTAATCTGCTTTATCTTGCGGTTGATCGTCGCCGCGCTGCACTTCAAAGCGGCGGCGATTTCCTCGATCTCGTAGCCCTGCAAACGCATCTCGCACACCGCCCGCGCCCGCTCATCGAGTCCGTCCAGCAGACGCTCCATCATCTCGCGCAACACGGCTTCGTCTTCGGGTCGAGGACCGGCCGCATCGAGTGGTTCGTTGTCGAAATCGGTATCGGAACCGGCCGGCGGCGGACTCTCTTCACGGCGAACGTCGCGCTTACGAGTGCGGAAGTGCCGGTTCCAATGGCCGCACTTGCGCAGCGTGATTTCGACCAGCAGCGCCCACAAGTCGTTGGGGCCGTCGAGATCGAAGGAGTGTGCGGCGGCGCGGCGGCAAAAGGTGCGGATCACCGAATTGACGACATCGTCCGCATCGACCTTGCCGCGCACACGCTCATCGAGTCGGCGGCGTGCCAGGCCGATGAGCCGGCGCGCGTAGTGGTCGAAGAGGACGGCGGCCGCTTCGGGATCGCCCGATTCCAGACGCTGCAACAGATTCACAAACGAGGCCGTCGTTGTCATTTGGGCACCATGAGGGACAGGGTGCCGGCTATTGTAAAATCGCCTCTCGCTCCGCGTCAAACTTTTTCGACCGATAATCCGCTAGAATTAAAACGAGGGCGCGTTCGCCGCGCCGCGATACGGAGCGAGGGACACATGACCGACAATCCGCAAGGGGATGAAATCAAAGCCGGCGTCTGGCGGACGGTGTGCCGCGTCGGCGAATTGGCCGATGGCGAAGGCAAGACGGTCATGCTCGGCGGCCGGCTCATCGCCGTCTTCCATGCCGGCGGCGCGTATCATGCCATCGATGATACGTGTCCGCACATGGGCGCTTCGCTCAGCGGCGGTTACGTCGAGGACGGCATCGTCACTTGCCCCTGGCACGCTTGGCGTTTCCGGCTGTGCGATGGCGTCTGGGCCGACAATCCGCGCATCAAGATCGACTCCTATGCGGTGCGTCTTGAGGGCGACGCCGTGCAAGTTCGCGTCGAGGAAGCCGCGGCCAACAAGCAGAAATAAGGGGAAAACATGAAGCGGGCGCGTTGGCGATGCGGTCTCGTTGTCTTGGCGGGTGGAATCGTGGCGACGAGTCTTCCCGCGCAGAGCCGCCGCGCGCCGGAGCGCCTGCCGCCTCCGGAAGAAAAATTCACGCCCAAATTCGAGACGTTGGCGGAGACCAAACTGCTTATGGAAGGTTTGACGCAACCCAATTACCGCGCCCTGGAGAAGCATCTCGAAGGCAAGGGACCGCCCGACGGTGATACCTGGATGTTCGCTCGCGGTCAGGCGCTGTTGATCGCCGAAACGGGCAATCTCCTGCTGCTGCGTCCGCCGCGCAACCAAGGCCGCGATACCTGGATGCGCCAGGCCACGGACATGCGCCAGTCCGCCGCCGATCTAGCGCGACGGCTGGGCAACCGCGATCTGACGCGCAGCCGAACCGCTCTGCTCGACTTGGCGAACAAGTGCAATCGCTGTCATCAAACCTTCCGCGTGCCGGCGCGCATCGGGCCGAACGAAGAAAACTAACCACGGATTACACGGATTACACGGATTACACGGATAAAAAAAGATTAATTTTCTCTCTTGCCGTTTATCTGTATTCATCCGTGCAATCCGTGCAATCCGTGTAATCCGTGGTTAGTTTTCCTTGACAAGTAACGCTTCGCCTCTTAGTTTGTGCCCTGACAGCGGCGGATTGTCCGCAAGATCCGTCACCGGGCAGCGAATGAGTTAATGAAGGCAGCGTCGCGTTAATCCCTCACCCACCGAGCAGGCGAGAACCATCCATGTCCGTCGCGCAACCGCAAACACTATCGCCGACAACCACGGCCAACCGTGAAATCACCATCGTCAGTCACTCCACCTTGTTTTACTGGTGGCCGGTGTGGACGATCGGTTTTCTCCTGGGCTTTGCTGTCCTTTGTTTGGGGCGAACGCATGGTCATTGTTCCTCCCCATGCAGATATCGTCCGCGACGCGGAAGTGATTGGGCCAACCAAGGAAGGCCAAGAGACGCGCTACAAGGACCGCGACGTTCTCGTTTTGCCCGCCAAAGAGAAACTCTTGGAGGATTCGCTGAAACTGCACATCGCCAAAAGCAAGAACTATGGCGTGCTGTTCGCCACGGTTTTGCTGTTGGTCGTCGTCATCACCAATGTGCCGCTGCGCGGCATGTGGTCGTTCATGGTCATCTTCTTCGTTGTCGCCCTGTCGATCATCTTCGCTCTGGCCGACTGGTGGGAAGCGATCCTACGCCACCTCAGCTATCTCGACATCCGCATCAACGCGGGCGGTTACTTTTTCATCTCCACCATCCTGTTCGTCCTTTGGTTGTTCACCGTGCTGGTGTTCGACAAGCAGATTTACATGGTTTTCACGCCCGGCCAATTCAAGGTCTGCACCGAGATCGGCGGCGGCGAACAGACCTACTCGACGATTGGTTTGACGCTGGAAAAACAGCGCAGCGATCTATTCCGCCACTGGATTCTCGGACTGGGTTCCGGCGACTTGATCGTCAAGACGACGGGCGCCCAGGCGCATCACATCGAGATGCCCAACGTGCTGTTCGTCGGTCGAAAAATGCAACGGATCGAGGACATGGTACGCAAGATCCCGGATTGACCTTCATGCGTTACGCCGTACTCGGAGCGGCCGGGCAACTGGGCCGCGATCTTTGTCCCCGCCTCGTGGGCGAAGTCATTCCGCTGAGCCGCGGCGGCGCGGCGGCGGTCGATCTCGCTCGGCCGGAGTCGTTGCGCACCCTCTTCGACGACGTGCGGCCCGATGTCGTCGTCAACTGCGCCGCTTACAACTTCGTCGATCGCGCCGAGAGCGAGCCGCACGAAGCCTTCGCCGTCAACGCCTGGGGCGTGCGCGAACTGGCGCGTCTGTGCGGCGAACGGGATTGTCTGCTCGTTCACTTCAGCACGGATTACGTCTTCGGACTCGATGCGGCGCGGCGGCAGCCGTGGAGCGAGGACGAAGCGCCGGGTCCGCTGAGCGTCTACGGTCTGAGCAAATTGGCCGGTGAATATCTCGTCCGCTCTCTCTGTCCGCGCCACCTGATTATCCGTACTTGCGGATTGTATGGCGTATGGGGCACCGGCGGAAAAGGCGGCAATTTCGTGGAGACGATGCTGCGGCTGGCCGGACAGGGCAAACCGCTCCGTGTCGTGGACGATCAAACCTGCACGCCGAGCTACACCGTCGATGTCGCCGAAACGACGATTGCGCTTCTCAAGACGGGACGGCCCGGATTGTATCATGTCACCAACTCCGGCAGCTGCACCTGGCACGAGCTGGCCCGGACGATCTTCGAGCTGTCCGGCGTATCCGCGAACCTGACGCCGATCCCCAGCCGCGAGTATCCCACGCCCGCTCAGCGACCGGCGTACAGCGTCCTCGATCACTCCGCCTTGCGAAAGGCCGGCGTTGCCTCGCCGCGCTCCTGGCGCAGAGCGCTGGCGGCGTATCTGCGGGAACGACAGCGAAAAACTTGAGCGAAACAACGAAGCAAACCGATAACCCGCGACCGATCCTGACGAAATTGCGGTTGGTACGGAGGCGCCGGACAGCATTTATCTCTTTTCTCCTTCCGACGAATTTGTCCTCACTGATTCGTGAATTATATTCGGAAGAGACGCCCTATCTTCCCCATGTTCCACGGCCCTGGTGCGGAGCATCCGGCAGAGCAACGAGGTTCAATCCATGAGCAGCGAAAGCGACTCCTCCGAGGATTTCGTTGTCACCGATCGGCGGAACGGTGATCGTCGTCAGGCGAACGATCGCCGCAAGCGTTCCATCCCGGTGGCGATGGAACGACGCGGCGGCCAGGAACGTCGTGAAAAAGGCGAACGGCGCCGCCAAGTCGATCCGACCACCTGCGAGAAGGATTACAACGACGAGGAAATTCTTTTCATGAAGGCGATGGACCAATACAAACGCTCCAATCGCCGTCCGTTCCCGACGTGGAGCGAAGTGCTGGAAGTGCTGCGCTCGCTGGGTTATCGCAAGACCGAAGAGGCGACGGCGCTGCCGGGCCTGCCGGTGCTGCCGGCGGTCGGGGAATAGACCTTCTGTCTGACTACTTCACCCGGCAGCTAACGCAGCCGGTTCGCCTGTTCTCGGCGAACCGGCTGCGTTAGCTGCCGGGTGGACCAAAATCCCCAAGCACACCCTCCGGCCGATTGCTACTGACATCGTAAGCCTCCTTCGCTATGGTTCCGCACCGACCGAGGTGTATCTACCCCACTCGGCGAGAAGGAGGCTTAACTTATGTTGGTGCGATACTGGCAAACCGCGGTGATCGCGGCGATTATGGCCCTGACGGGAAATGCCGTTTGGGCGCAACAATCATCAGAGGCGCAAAGCGGCTGCATCGGCTGTCGCATGGTGCTGTACAAAGCTAAGGATTGCTGCGCGACGGGAGGCTGCTGCAAGGATGGGAAATGCTGCAAAAATGCGGACGGCTGCAAGAGTGGCAAGTGCTGCAAGGATAACAAATGCGAATGCGCCACCGGCGGCGACTGCTGCTGCAAAAAGGGCGAATGTAACTGCAAAAAAACGAGTTGCGGTAAAGGAACGTGTTGCGGTTGCTGCTCGGTCAGCGGCACGAACACGAAGGGCACGACAATTATCGTCGTGATGCCGCCGGCGCTGCCGATGGGCGTATGCGGTTACGAATCGGCGGAGATGATGACGCATGCACCGATGCCGATTCCTCCGGGCATGATGTTGCCGCATCCGTTGCCGATGCTGCCGCCTGGCCTGATGCCGCCGCACATGGCCTCTCTGCCGCCGTTGCCGCCGCCGCAGTACCCCTACCCGATGTCTTCCGCGCCCTGCGCCACTTCTCCGTGTCCGTTCGTGGGCTGTTTGTCATCGCTGCTGAGCATGGTCAGCGATCTGTGCTGCCATGTACGGCCGCTCAACGTGCCTTCGCTGTGTGCGCCGGCGATGGGTCTCTGTTCGCCGACCTGTGTGCAGATGGCGCCGCCGTCGTTCTCGCTGCCGCGCGAGTTGGCTTCTCAGGAAGCATGCTCCGTGTTCCCGAATCCGCCTATGACCGGGACTATCTGCGCGGCGACGCCGACGCCGGTGGCTATGCCGTGCGTTCCCCCTACGCCGATTGCCGACGCGAAGCTCCGCGTCAACGCCAAGCCGTCCGGCGATCAGCTGGAAATGAACTTCGATGACGGCACGCGCATCCGCTGCAAAAAGATGACCGTGACCATCGCCGATAAGGAGATCACCCTAAGCCGTTTCGACGACCGCGTCCGCGTCCGCGGCGAGGAACTGAAAGCGACGGCCGACTGCGTTCGCGGTGACCGCAAGGATCGTCTCATTCTTGATGGCGGTGTCGTGCTGCACTACAAGAAAGACGGCCATTCCGCCCACGTCAACGGCGACCATATCGAGGTGAACCTGGCCACCGGCGCAGTGAAAATCGAGTCGGGAGAGGAACCGCGGACTCCCAGCGGAACCCTCACGAAACCCCTCGATACCGATGATTAAGTAGTTGTTTTCGTTTAGCCGCGACCCGCAGGGGAGCGCTGTGCCGCGATCCCCTGCGGGTCGCGGCTAAACGAAAACTGCCCTCATTTCCGCTTGGCGCCGAGTTTCTCGGCCACCTCGGTCATAATCTTCTCGACCGCCGCCTCGGTGAAATCGCTTTTCGGCAGGGCATGGACGGCGACAACCTTGAGCTTGGCGTACAGCACCACCGTCACGAGATTGGCGTCGTCGAGTTGATACTTTTGCACGTCCGTCTTGCTGTCCAGACACAGGACGACGTGTTTGAGTTTCATGTCGGACGCGGCCGCTTCGATCTTCTTCTCCAACTCGATCCGCGCGTCATCGTTCTTGCTGTTCGTCTCTTCGTTTTTGTCGATGCCACCGGCCACGTCCGGCAGATCGTCGGACACGAAGACGACGAAAGAGCCGAGCCGCGCGTCCGGGTTCTTGGCGATGGCGGCGTCCAATCGTTTCAGCAAGTCCGGCAGCGGCGCGCTAAAATCGACGTTCTTGTAAAAGATCATGACCACCGGATCGAGATCGCGTTCGGAGATAAGGCAGTGAAAACGCTGCTTGTGAACTCCGGTGACGTTGTAAGGTTGGAAGGGACCGGGCAGATTGTTGCCGACTTTCAGGGGCGCATCGTCTTTCTTGGTTGGCGTGTCGTTCTTTTTGGCGGTAGGAGGATCGTCGGCCGCCGCGCTCATCGCCATGAAGACGGACAAAGACAGCAAGCAAACAAAAGTGCGCATCGCGGAAGCCTCGCGCCGGAAGCCGAGAGGGATCGAAACTCGCTGACTTGTTTCAGCATGAACGCGCGAAGCAGTGTCGTCAATGGCGCTTGCGGCCCGGCGTGGGAGATCGCTAGGCCGCAAGCGCTGACTGCGCCGATATTAGCGCTTGCCCGCGGTTTTGCCGCCCACCGAAGAGGTTTCGTGGCAGCCGCAGGCGATGGGAGTGTTGTTCATCAGGATGCAGCAAGTGCAGCCGGCGTTCATCATGCAGCTGAGGCAATCGCAGCAAGCCTGAATCATCTCGCCGCATTTGCTGTCGCCGCTGGTGTAGGTCAGACAGATGCCCTTGTCAGTCATCTCGCACTTGCACAGTCCGAGGGTGAGGTTGCAAGAGCAAACCATCATCCCATTCATCATCATGCAGCAACTGCACATGCCGCCTTGCAGCATCGTACACAAGTTCTGCATCATGCTGCACGCCATCTGATCGTCGCATGAGCAGACGATCTTCATGCCTCCTTGGCATTTCTCGAATTTCATCGTGCAGCGCGGCACCATCAGGTAGCCGCTCGTCGGTGCCACGCCTGGCGGCGTGCCCATCGTCGTGGCACCCATGCCCGGCATCCCCATGCCCGGCATACCCACCCCTGTTCGTTCCATCATCATCGTGCTGGACATTCCAAAAGCTCCTTTCCCGCAACTATCCCCTCCCCACCAAGGCGGGGAGAATGGAAGGCCCGTCCGTCGGGTCTTCAGGGTTGCGGAGATTATAAGCGAACGGCAGTAGCGATGGCAACGATTTTGCAGCCGGTTCGGCAAAAGATTTGGCCCACGGCTTGCAGTTTGCCAAGCAGAGAGGCGACGTGCCGTCGATATTTGCAACAAGATATTCGTGGCTGTCTATCTCCGCGTGCATCGTTTCCGCGCTTCCGATTGATACCGCAGCCGACAGCCGAACAGCACGAGGTAGCGTCATGTTCTTCAATCGATTTCGTTCCGCTGTTCCCGCTCGACCCATGACCGACGCCTCTCCTTCCCCCACCGCGTTCCTTCTCTGTCCGCTGACGGGTCTGCCGTTCGCCTCGGTGGCACAGAGCCAGTGGCAGCAAAGTTTGTATGCGTGGGCGCTGACCCAGGCCCAGGCCGTCGTTCGTCCTTCGCTGCCCGAACGCGATCTGCTCGGCGTGTGGAACTGAGATCGTCTTGAAATATCATCCCCCCGTTTAGCCGCGAGCCGTAGGCGAGCGCGACGCGCTCGCCTACGGCTCGCGGCTAAACGGGGGGCATTACTTATCTTTGACGGGCGTTGTTAGGACTGGCAAGTGTTCCGTCGAGCCGAGTAGCATCTTCGTCTCCGGCGGCGTCCCTAGCTCATCGGACGCGAATGACCCCACGGTGGCGGGTATGGTCTCGTCGGGAGTTGCGTTGTCCATGTCGAGTTGAATTTCAAAGACGAGCGGGCCGACCTGCACTTGATCGCCTTGGCACAGCCGGTATTCCTCGTGCAGAAGAGCGCCGTTGACCAGCGTGCCATTGCGGCTTCCCAGATCGCGTAACCAGGCGGAATCGGCGCAGACGCGCAGCAGGCAATGCTGGCGGCTGACCCATTCGCTGTTGGGGCGGACGTGGCATTCGGCGCCGCGGCCAAAATAGTAATCGCCGGCGGCGAACACCAGAGTCTTCCCAGCCGGTCGGCCCTGAACCACGCGCAACTTGACGGTCATGGGGCTGCTCTCGCTACCTCGAAAGTATCTCTGGGCTGGCCGTTAGGACGGCAAACCGCTCCCAGCAAAGCATACTGTATTTTTCCCGACCGCGGTGCGCGAAGTCACTCTTTCCGCCGCTTGCGAGGGTGATCTTGACAGCATGCGGCTCATTTCGTATCAGCCCTCCCTCTAACTTAACGCATGGATCGTCTTGGCCGCGCTATTCCTTCGGCGTGGAAGGTCAGTTCGCACCAGACGGTAAGAACCGAAGGCTCGACGGCGGGAATTGTACGGTTTTCCTGTAGGAGATCGCTTCGAGTCGTCGATACAAGGACAGCAAACGGCCCGTTTTCGGGCCGTCACGGACGGGGGTTTGGTAAGAGGGGGATCGGCGCCCGCAAGGGCGGAAATGAGGATGCACACGGGCCGCTCGTCGGTCAGGCTTTCCCGCCTGACCGACGAGCGGAGGGCGCCGCGACGGGGGAGTCGCGGTGAGCCAAAAGTGTCCCGCCCAGCATCCCAATCGGGACGGCCCTACGCAGGCTAAGCCGCCAGCGGCTTGCGAAGGATCGGCCGTCCGACAGCCTCTCCGCATGCTCTCTCCACGCAGGGCACGTTCGTCAACGACGACGACGTTCGCTCTGCGCGCGCGAGAGAATCGGAGCGGGGCCGAAAAACCACTTGCCTTACAGCAGGGAGGAGTCCATGGCGACACATTTAGACGTGGATATTCAGCAGGTCTGGCGCGACTACCGCGCTCAGCCGAATATCGAATTGCGCAATCAGCTGGTCGAACACTACCTGCCGCTGGTCAAGTACAACGCCGAGCGCATCTGGGCTCGCCTGCCCGATGGCGTCGATCTCGACGACCTCATCAGCGCCGGCGTCTTCGGTCTGATGGACGCCATCGACGCCTTCGATCTCAATCGCGGAGTCAAATTCGAGACGTATTGCGTGCCGCGTATCCGCGGCGCCATGCTCGACGAATTGCGGACAATGGATTGGGTGCCGCGTCTGGTGCGCAGCAAAGCCAGTAAGATGGAAGAAGCGCGCAAAACGCTGGAAGCATCCTTGGGCCGGCCGCCGCGTCCCGATGAAATGGCCGAACGCCTGAGCGTCAGCATCGAGGAGTACAACAAGATGATCGGCGACGCCACCGCCGTCAGCCAGGTCAGCCTCAATAAGAAGTGGTACGAGACCGACAGCTACAAGGACGTGCGCGAGATCGACATTCTCGAAGACAAGAAGGCCGAAGATCCGACGCATCGTCTGCAAAACCGCGATTTGATGCGTTTGGTGACGCGCGGCCTCAATCGCAACGAACGGCTCATCATCATCCTGTATTACTATGAAGACATGACGATGAAAGAGATCGGCGCCACGCTGGATCTCAGCGAGTCGCGCGTCAGCCAGATGCATTCGAGCATCGTGGCTCGTTTGCAGGCTCAGTTGGCGCAGCGCCGGCCGGAGTTCAGCAATTGAACGTCCGGCTTTCGTTTAGCCGCGACCCGAAGGGGAGCGCGAAGCCCCGCGCTCCCCTTCGGGTCGCGGCTAAACGCACAAGGGACCATCTCACGGTTGTCCGAAGGACGGATCCAATTCCATCGCTTTTTTCTGATCGGCCGTGGCCCGTTGTTGATCGCCTTGATGGGCGTAGGCGAGGCCGCGATTCCAATAGGCGAGAGCCAGCTTCGGATCGAGTTCGACGGCGCGCGTGCAATCGTCGATGACCTGTGCATAATCGCCCATGCTCAGATGGATGGCGCCGCGATAAACGTAGGCCATCGCCATGCGCGACTCGCGCTGGATCGCTTCGTTGAAATCTTGCAGCGCCTTCTCGATATCACCCAGACGGAGACGCGCCAAGCCGCGATTGGCGTAAACGAACGCCAAATTCGGCTCGCGGCGCAGTGCCTCCTCGTCGTCCTCAATCGCCGCCAAATCGTCGCCCTTGTTGAAGAACGCCGTGCCGCGCAGAGCATAGGCGCGTGTCAGCGCCGGATTGAGGCGCAGCGCCTGACTGCAATCGGCGAGCGTGCCGTCGCTGTCGCCCTTGGCGAGGAAGGCGGCGGCGCGATTGAGATAGGCCAGGGCCAACGTCGGATCGTTGGCCACGGCTTGGCTGCAATCGGCGATGGTCCGATCGAAGTCGCCCTTGTTGAAATAGGCGGCGCCGCGATTGGCGAAAGCCAACGCCGAGCGCGGGTCCAACTCCAGCGCACGCGTGCAATCGGCGATGGCCGAATCGAGATCGCCCTTGTTGAGATAGGCGGCGCCGCGATTGGCGAAAGCCAACGCCGCGTGCGAATCCAGTTCGATGGCCCGCGTGCAATCGGCGAGGGCGCGATCCAGTTCGCCCTGATTGAGATAGACGCCGGCGCGATTGGCATAGGCCGGAGCCAATCGCGGATCGAGTTCCACGGCCCGGTTGCAGTCGTCGAGGGCCAGCTCCATCTTGCCCTGGTTGAAGTAGACCGAGGAGCGATTGACATACGCCAGGGCGCAAGCGGGATCGAGTTGGATCGCCTCCGTGAACTCCAAGATAGCCTGATCGAACTCTTGCCGCTGGAAGTGGATCTGCCCCTGATTGATGTGCCGATCGCGTTTCTTGCCGCTTTGTCCGTGAACGACGCTGAACACCATGCCGGTGATGACAGTGAGGACAAGGGCGGCGCCGACGACGGCACGCCCTTTCCCGCCGCGCTTGCGGATGTCGCGGGCGAGGGTCGGCGATCGGTCGAGTAGGTGATTCGCCGGCAAATCGACGCTCAGAGCGATCGACGCATCGCCCAGTTCCAGTTGCGGGATGACGGCTCCGGCACTGCCGCATACGGGGCAGTTTTCGGCGAGAACGCCGACGGGCACAACGCCGTTGTCATCTTCCCACTGATGGCCTTGCGAGCAAGCGAAATGAAAAGGCATGGATCTCTCCTGTGCTTTCGTTTAGCCGCGACCCGAAGGGGAGCGCTGTCGCGCTCCCTTCGGGTCGCGGCTAAACGGGAAACTTGTTTCACGCCGCCTCGCTCTCCCGGCGATGCTCGGCAGACGCAGCGGATTGCTCGCTCTGTTTACGGAAGGGGTGAATGAATTGCCCCCAAAAATCCTCCGGAAAGTCGTTTTCGCCGTTGCCGAACTGTTCCGGCAGTTTGCCGCGCGGCATGTAAAAGGTGCCGAATAACAGGTCGAGAATCGGGAACGTGGAAGCGAAGTTTTTGTTGAGACCTTCCTTCTTTGTCGTGTGATGCCAGCGATGGAAAACGGGACTGGCGAAGAGATAACGCAAGGGTCCGAAGGTCCAATTCAAATTGGCGTGTGTCATGGCGGAATAGATGAGGTTGAACGGCGTCAGCAGGATCAGCGCCTCCGGCGCGAAGCCTATCAGCAACACGGTCACGTCGGCGGCGGTGAAGGCCAGCAAATTGTTAATCGGATGGAAACGCGCGGTGGACATCCAGTCGAGTATGGTGGGCGAATGGTGGACGGCGTGAAACTTCCACGCCCAGCGCGTATGAAAGATGCGGTGCATGATGTAGAGTTGCACATCTTGAATCAGCAGGATGGCCAGACATTGCAGCCAGAGCGGCAGATGGCGCACCGGCAAGAGAGAGCCGTCCGCGCCGTCCAACAACAGTTTGATGCCGGCCCACAGCAGCAGAGTTCGGCCCACGCGCAAAAACAACGGCACGATGAACCAGTAGATGAAATCGGTGGCCGTGCCGCGCAGGTCGCGCCACCAGTACATGCCGGGGTTGCACGGCATCAGCCGGACCAGGATGCCGAAGGCCAGCGCCAGGCCGGCGATCCAGGCTAACGTGCTGAGCCAAAAATCTCCGAAATCGGCGAACCAGTCCATGCGTTTGTCCTCTCAGGCGGCGTGTTTGCGAGCGGCGGCTTCGGCGAACACGGCCAACATTTGTCGATAATGATGCTCGAAAGTCCATTGCGCCGCCGTGCGCCGCGCCGCCTGGGCACAGGAGGCACGGCGGCCGGGATCGAGCAGTTGCTTCAGCGCTCCCGCCAATTGATCGAGGTCGTGCGGATCGTCGAGGACGTAGCCTTCGCGCGGCGGACGCATGACCTCGGCGGCGCCGTTGTAGCGCGTGGTGATGACCGGCAGACCGCAGGCCAATGCTTCCAGCACCACCAAAGAGCAGGGATCGTAAAACGTCGGATGCACGAAGAAATCGGCGGCGAAATAGCAGTTGCGCATGTCGGCGCAGTAGCCGGCGAAGCGGACGCGCTCGGCAATGTGCAGCCGCCGCGCCAGCCGCTCGAACGCGGCCGTATCCGGGCTGCCGGCCACCAGCAGACGAAACGACGACTCGGCCGGAAGCAGCGCGACGGCGCGGAGCAGCGGCTCCAGTCCCTTAAGGCGATAATTCATGCCTGCGAACAGCGCGACGGTATGCTGCGGAGACAGATCCCACTGTTGCCGATACTCCAGCCGGCGGCGCGGCCGATCGCATTCGTCGAAGCGCTCCAGGTCGATGGCGATGCGGACCATGCGCAGATTGGACGAATCGAGATGGTAATACTCCTCGAAGTGTCGGCGGACCATCTCGCTAATGGCGACGACCAAGAGCGGCTGGCGCTGGTATTGACGGCGATCCAGAGTCAAATAGGAGCGGTGCGAAGGATCGATCCGCTTGAGCCAGCGCGCCAGGCGGCGCACCAGCGGATGGCGATATTTGAGGAGATTGTGTTCGGCGGTGGCGGCGTATAGGCCGCCCTGCGGATAAAGCACGTCCAGACCGGACAGCTTGTCAAAGCCGATGGTCACTTGATGGCGGCCCGAGGCCAGAGCGCGGCGACAGGCGGCTCCAAAGACCCAGGGACGGAGAAAACGCGGCACGTGCGGGATGCGGATGCGATGCAAGGTCAGAGCCGGCGGCAGAGAGGCCGTGTCCCAGCGCCGCGCGTACAGATGCACCTCATGACCGTCCGCCGTCAGACGCCGCGCCAGATCGGCGATATAGGTCTCACAGCCGCCCCGGCTGGGCAGCACGCTCTCATAACAGAATGCGAGATTCATGGTGCTATAGCTCCTCGCGCTTCGTTGGTTTGTTGCGTGCGTTGTGATGGCGATAGCGCCGCCAGCGATAGAGGATGAAGCGGTGCATCCACGAGCAGCGGGGCCGATGCGGTCCCTCGCCGCGATAGGCCCGCCAGAACGCCAAACGATCGCGCGCGTCCACGCCGACCATTTCCGAAGCATAAAGGAGTTGAGCGAGGTCTTTCGTCCTCCATAATTTCTCCGTCAGCGGATGATGGGCGAGACGGTGCAAGTCAATCAGATGGACGCGGCCGCGCCAGCCCTCCGCCGGAATGCCGCGCGTCTCCTCGCGGGCTATGAAGAAGTGGCACAGATAGAGATCCTTGTGGAAACAGCGGCGATCGTGCAGCATGCGCGTCAGTCGCGCCAGTTCGGCGGCGAGACCGCGTTTCCACTGCCGGAACGAAGAAGCATCTTGGCGAAGAGCAGCGAGCGGGATGGCTTCCTGCAAGGACAGCATGCCGGCCAATTCCTCGACGGCGAGAAAGCTGCGCAGTTTGCCCCAGGGACCGATGTACTCGGCGGCAGCGACGGTTCGAGGAACGGGCAAGCCTTGTCGTCGCGCCCATTGCAGATGCCGCCATTCCTGCCAGGCCGGCGACCAATTCCGCCACGGCCACATTGTCGCCAACCAACCGCGCCACCAGGGCAGTTCGTAATGCCGCTTCAAATACACCGACAATCGACGGTTCTGTTCCGGCGCGTCGGCCGGTTCGGTCACGATCCAGCGGCCGGTCGAACGGCCCTGCTTGGCGTTGAAGCGATCGGTGACGGCCACGTCCATGATGCGATCGGCCCAGTCGGCTCCAGCGAAGCGCGGCCAATCGGCACGCTGGCACAAGCGGCGGACACCGAAAAAAAGGCGGCGCCAGAGCCAATCATGTTCCAGCAAAAAATGCTCCCTCGTTCCCACGCGGAGCGCGGGAACGCACGGTTGCGACGCTCCGCGTCGCGTCCAGCTGCCGCGCGGGACGGGACGCGGAGCGTGGGAACGAGGGAGAGGCGGAGCATCTTTCTTCTGATAACCGGCGCGGAAGCGACAAAGATCGGTGCGGCTGCAACCGGCGGCGCGCAGAATCTGCTGCAACCGGCGCACATCGCGGGCAGCGCGCCGCGGTTGCTGACGGCGTCGCGGTGTCACGCTCGCCACGCTGTCGAGGACTACAGACAAATCTTTGTCCGCCTGCCGCACGGCAAGCCCGCAGCCGGCGGAGCCGATGTCGAGATAACAGCTTGCCTCATGCAGACGCTGGAGCAAGGCGCCCGCCTGTCGCAGCACGGTCCAGCGCCGCTTCGGCTCTATCGCTCTGCCCCGGCGTCGCGTTCGACAGGCCAGCCACGTCTCCAAGCTGCACGTATCCGCCAACGGCTCGGTGAGAAGAAACGTCTCGACTTGCCCATCCTTCGCGCGGTGTTGACCCAAGGCGAGTACCTGCGGAGCGGCGATGCCGTGACGCTGCAAACGCAGCAACAGAGACGCCTGCCTCTGCTCCGACGAAACGAGCGAACGCCGTGGACGCGGAGACAGGCTGAGGAATTGTTTCGGCTGCGTTCGCTGCACCAAGAGTGCGCGAGCGGCAATCCGGCAACGCCTTCCAGCGTCGCCGTATCGAAAGGCCGCTCCCTTGCGGTTCGTCGCTGGAACGCAAGTAAGTCGGCAAGCGTTCGCCGCAGCGTTCGCGCAGAACGGGCGTTATGCACAACGCTTCGCCGTCCAAGCAGATCCACGCTTGCGGCTGCGCCGGCTGCTGTCGTTTCTCCTGAATGTGCCGTCGCGCCAGCAAGTGCCGCGCTTCGGCCTCGACCCCCTGCACGGCGCTCCGCCATGCCACGCCCAACGGCGAACAACTCCGCCAGTACGCGCGCAGGCAGAGAAGCCGTTCCTCCGGCGCGGCCAAGGCGTCGTCCACGGTGGCATGCAGGGCGGCAAGATCGCGCCGCCGCTCGCGCCAGCAAAGCGCTCGCCGCAGACGCGCCCGCTGCCAATCGAGGATGTGAATGGAATTGCCGGCACTATCGACAAAAAGATGATTGGCGTACAGATCGGGATGACGGAAACCGGCCGTGTGCAGTCGCGCCAGTGCGGCGCCGAGCTTGCGCGCGATCCGCCGCCGCCGCGAGGGATTTTTCTCGGCACGCAGAACGGCGCGCAATTCCATCCCTGGAGCCTCGCGCACGAGCAGAAATGCTCGCCCCTGACCATCTTCTCCGGCCGCCAACCATTCCGGGCTGGAGATGGACTTCGCGCTGGAGCGCTTGCAAGATTCGCGCTTCGCGCAACGAGCGCGACAACAACCCAAAGCCGGCAAGGGCGTTGCTCAGACGAGTTCGCCAGCGGACGCGATGCTCGCGCTTGAGAAAAGCACTCCATTGCTCTCGGCCCATCGAGAAGGTGATGCGGGCCACGTTTCGATCCGGATGACCGCTGACGATGTGCGGCGTCTCGCCGGAGAGGCCCAAGAAGTGAGCCGCTTCCGTCACGCCCAGTTGTCGGAAAAAGGAACGATAGCGAGGGGAAATCTCCACGAAGCCTTTATCGCGTCCTCTGCGGAAGTGGATCACGAACAGCCCCGCGACCAGACAGGCCGCCAGCGATGTCAGGGCGATAGGGGATGAGATCATGGGCCGAATCCTTTACCCAACGGTTCGCGATGCTTCGCAGAAGCGTCGGCGAACCGGCGACTAATGCAGCAACCCCTCGGCGGCGCTGTAAACT
Organism: uncultured Planctomycetota bacterium; assembly: GCA_963835245.1. Classification (GTDB taxonomy): domain Bacteria; phylum Planctomycetota; class Planctomycetia; order Gemmatales; family Gemmataceae; genus JAJPHU01. The sequence continues at coordinate 1,371,461 of CAWIEZ010000001.1, read as the reverse complement.
TCATTGGGCGTCAGCCGCTGCATGCAGCGATGATCCAGAGGACAAACGCGGAGTTGGCACGGCCCACACTCCACGCGCTTTTGCAGATGCACGGCGCGCGGATGATACGTCTCCGTCCATTCGATGTGCGTCGGCCCGAAAAGCGTGACGACGGGACGATCGAAGGCCGCCGCGAAGTGGCGCGGTCCGCTATCGGTCGTCACCAGCAAATCGGCGCGGCGCACGCACGCTTTAGTCAGACCCAGCGAGAGACGAGGACCGTCCGGGACGGTGGGAGCGGTCAGATCGGCGAGGGTGTAGACGTTGGAATGACGAGCCTGTGTCGCAATGTCGCGTGCCAACTCGCGCTCGTTGGGTCCACATAGCACGAGGACGGCGCTGCCGCGCTCCTCGGCGAGGCGGCGGGCCAGCGCGGCGAAGTACGACGACGGCCAATGCTTGGCCGCGCCGAACGCCGCCCCGGAATTAAGACATATGACCTCGGCATAATCGTCCAAGCCGGCCTGCTCCCACACCCGATCGGCCGCTCGCTCGTCGGCGCTGGTCGTGAACAATTCCATGAGGCGCGTCGGCCTTGGACAGCCGGCTCGTTCCACAAGGACGTTGTAAGCGTCGAGTACGGGACTCGGTTTGCGCCGACCCAGATCGTCGCGCAGCGGCTGCACCGCGTCGGTCAACAGCAACGAGCGGCCATAGCGAGCGTAGCCGATGCGCCGCCGGCAGCCGCCCAGCCAGGCCGTCAACGCCGAGCGGAACGTGTTCGAGAGCAGCACGACCAAGTCGATGCGTCGCCGCCGCAATTGCCAGGCCGTCGATAGCACGCCCTGCGACCACGGCCCGCCGTTGGCCGGTACGATCTCGTCGAACCAATCGCCGCCGGCGAACACATCGGCGACGTAAGGTTTCATGACGCCGATCAGGCGCGCCTCGGCATAATGGCTGCGCAGCGCCGCAGCGCCGGCGTCGCCATCACCGCATCGCCAATCCAATTCGGCAGGAAGACCGCGATATTCATGAGCAACCCTTGCTTGCGCCGCGGGCTGGCCAGGAGACGAACTCACGCCGCGCCGAGACGTTGCAACAGCCGCGTCGTCGAATAGCCCTCGCGCAGCGGAGCCAGATGCACGCGGCCGCCATACGATTCGACGAAATCGCCGCCCACCACATTCTCGCGGCGATAATCGGCGCCTTTGACCAGAACATCGGGGCGAAGCGCCTGAATCAATTCCAGCGGCGTCGGCTCATCGAAGAGAACCAGATAATCGACGGCTTCCAGAGCGGCGAGTACAAGGGCGCGAGCCTCGACGCTGTTGATCGGCCGAGATGGCCCTTTGACCGTCCGCACGCTGGCATCGCTGTTGAGTCCGACTACGAGCAGATCCGCCTGGCGCGGGCTTCCTGCAAATACTGCACGTGGCCGGCGTGCAGCACGTCGAAGCAGCCGTTGGTGAAGGCCATGCGCTGACCGAGAGCGCGGCGGCTGTGCAGCTCCGCCAGCAGCGACTTCGCGCGAGCGCACCTTCTCCAGTCCGGGACCGTACTCGGAACGCCCCGCCGCGACGTGCAACAGATCGTGCAGGATTTCCTCGCGGGTGACGGTGGCGACGCCGATTTTCTCGACTTCCAGACCGCCGGCGATGTTGGCCAGGCGGATGGCCGGATCGTAGTCGGCGCCGGCGGCCAGCGCCATGCCGAGTACGGCGAGCACCATGTCGCCGGCTCCGGTGATGTCGTAAACCTGACGCGGCCGAGTCGGGAAAATTTCGGCCCGGCCATCGGCGTGGACCATCGCCATGCCTTCCTTGTCGAGCGTGACGATGGCCGCTTCCAGATCGAGTTGTTCGCGGAGCTGAGCGGCGCTGGCCAGCGCCGATGCTCTATCGCCGAGGACGCGGCCGGTAGCCAATCCCGCTTCCAGCCGGTTCGGCGTGATCGCCGAGCAGCCGTGATATTTGCGATAATCGCTACCGCGAATAGGATCGATAAGCGTGCGCACGTCCGTGCGTTCGCGCCGCGGCGATAGTCGCCGCCAGCACGCTCGGCGTGCAGACGCCTTTATCGTAATCGCTGATGAGTACGATGTCGGCCCGGTCGAGTTGCCGGGCGATCGCCTCGATGAGCCGATCCTCTTGCGCCTTGGAGAGCGGAGTTCGCACTTCGTAATCGACGCGGATCATTTGTTGCGGATGACGCTGCTGCGCGCGACCGATGTAACGCTCCTTGACCGTGCTGGGCCGCTCCGCGTCGATCAGCACCGCCTCATCGTCGATGCCCAGATCCACTAGATTGCGGCGAATGCGTTCCCCATCGGCATCGGCGCCGACCATGCCGGCCAGGGCCACGCGCGCACCGAGGCGCGCAGCAGCGTGGCCACGCTGCTCGCTCCGCCCAGACGCTCTTCGCGCTTATCGGCGTGCAGCAGAATGACCGGCGCTTCTTGGCTGATGCGTTCGGCGTCGCCCCAGACGTAGCGGTCGAGCATGACATCGCCGACCACCAGCACGCGCGGCTGACCGAGATTCTGCACCAATTCCGCAAGGTCGCTCGACATGGTGATCTCCGATTCACTTTAGCCGCGAGCCGTAGGCCGAGCGCGCTTCGCGGCTCGCCTACGGCTCGCGGCTAAACGACTTCACCAATCACGCCGCATGTTCCAGCGCCGCCGACGCCGGACGATACCCCGCCAGCTTGCACGCCACCGCCGCGTGCAACAGCGGCAGCAGAATCTCGTGATGGCCCGTCAACTCGATGCCCTCATCCGCTGGTCGGCTCAGCACGTTCACCGTGCTGCGATAGCGCGATTCCTTGTCCACGTTGACCGTCACCAAACCGTCGAGAGCAGTGGCCGAAGTTGCGCACCACGCTGACCGCCTTGAGCAGCACTTCCGGCATGAGGACGGCGCTGCCGAGATTCATCCACACGCCCTTCTTCATGCCGGCGACGACGCTGCACAGCAGGCGAAAATCGATCAGCGATGCTTCGCCCAGCGCCGCGCCGGAGACGTGCGGGTGCATATGAACGATGTCGGTGCCCAGCGCGACGTGGATGGTGCAGGGGATGCCGGCGCGATACGCGGCCAAGACGAGACTGCTGTCGGCATGGGGGCAATGCTGTTGTTCGATGTAGCGGCCCAGGGCGGCGCCGAGTCCGCATGTCGTTTTCGGCACCGGCGCGGGCGGCGACGGCGAAGGCGTCGGCGGTTTCGCGCGCCATGCCGAACTTGCCGGCGTGCAGGCTGGCCGACACGTCCTCGCTGGTTTTGCCGGCCAACGCCAACTCGAAATCGTGGATGGCCGCTGAGCCGTTCATCGCCACCGCCTTGATGACGCCCTGGCGAATCCAGTCGATCAAATAGGGAGCGCAGCCGGTTTTGATGACGTGGCCGCCCAGCGCGGCGACGACGGTTCGGCCATCCTCGTAAGCGCGGCAGAGATGATCGCGCACGCGCCGCAGCGCATTGCCGGCCAGCTGGCGCGGCAGACTATCGAGCCATTCGGCGACGCTGGCGTCGGCCGGCACCGGCTGGCCGAGATCCTCGTGGAAGACCTTCGACGGACGCGATTCGAGGTCGTAGGTTTTCAAACCATTCAGATCGAACGGTTTCATGCTCTTCTCTGCTCTTGAGTTCAACCTTCCGCGGACGGAAGGATGGATTGCAAACGCCCCTCCAGAGCGTCCTGGCCGGACTCGACGCCAAGACGAATCCGCAAACACCACAACGGCCGATCCCCCAAGCGGGATAGGCGCAGTTTCACTCGATCCTTTTGCGTGGTCACGATGATACCGCCGGTCGGCAAACTCTCCGCCCAGCGGCGCAGCCCTTCGACATCCTCGCGGCTGTACGCATGATGATCGGGATAGACTCGGAAATCCTCCAGCCGGGCGCCGAGGTCGAGCAAGCTGCGGCGAAACGCTTCGGCATTGCCGATGCCGCAGAAAGCCGCCGCCGGACCTTCGCGGAGAACGTCCAGCGGCGCGCTGCTCGCCCTCGCTGTTGCTCAGTTCCACGGGACGATGGGTCGTTTCCACCACGGGCGTTTCCGGGGCGATCCGCTGGAGGGTTTGCCGCAGTCGTTCGCGCTGTTCGGCCGGCGTCTGATCGCAGCGGGTCAGCACGATGACATCGGCTCGCCGCAAACTGCTCGGCGGCTCGCGCAGCAGTCCGCGCGGCAGCAAGTATCCATGTCCCCACGGCGCCGTCGCATCGATCAGCACCAGATCGAGATCGCGCGCCAGGCGGCGATGCTGAAAGCCATCGTCGAGTACCAGGATTTCGCTCTCCAGCTCCTCGATGGCGGTCTGGGCGAGGGCGACGCGATCGGCTCCTTGCAGATGCGGCACGTCCGGCAGATTTTCCTCCAGCACGAGCGCTTCGTCGTTGCGTCCGCCCTTGCCGCCGTAGCCGCGGCTGAGGATGGCCACGCGCCGCTCGAGACGGCGATAGAAGCGCGCGACGTACTCGACACACGGCGTCTTGCCGGTGCCGCCGGCCGTCAGATTGCCGACGCTGACGACCGGCGCCGGCACGCGCTCGCTGTGCAGCCAGCCGCGCTGATAGGCGGCGTTCCGCAGCCGCACCGCCGCGCCATACGGCACACTGGCGGCGCACAAACCCAGGCGCTCCAGAGCCGGCCACAGGCCGCGCGCTTCACCGGAGACCAAACGCCGATAATGATTGCGTGGACCGCCGCTCATGCGCCGGATCGACGAAGAGACAACATCGCTGGGAACGCTGGATGCGAGCAACGGGGGTCCATCCCCTTGTAAGTTTCAAGGTATGCACACGAAGACATATCCATATGTCTCGTGTTCTCGACGGCGAGCGGAGTGGAGGAGAGAACATCTTCGATGCGGCCCGCCGAGCGAACGGTGTTATAGCCGGACTGTCTTCGCGGTGTCAACCGCGATCCGATTCGCCGGCAAAGAGGCCGGTGTTCGAGGCAGTGCGCCCGTCAGACGGTTGCCACTTCATCCACTCGCCGCCGCCGGCATGCTTCGCGGTAGGCTGCCTCCAGATCCACCGGCACACATAACTCGGCCCCAAGAGATAGCGGGACGGTTGGCAGTGATTGGCCCATGACCAACTCGCTCGGCCACACTTCGATCTTCTCTGCGTCCTCCGTGCGGACAGGGCGGTACGCCACCGCGTACAGCGACTGCCCAGCGGTCATCCGAAACTCTGGGTCCAACATCAGCAGATCGGCCAGTTCGTTGTGCAGATTCGCCTGCCGACTCGTAACCACATCCAGGACAACAAGCCCGACGCCGCGACTCAAATAGGCGGCACACTTGGCCGCGAACAGCCGCCGCTTGGCAGGCCGGTCCTTGTTGCCGGGACTGACGAGTTCGACCGCGGCCACCAGCGTACGGCCTCCCTCCGTGGACAAAATCTCCACGGTCTGCGCTCGGCGGGAAGGAAGCGGGGAAGATCAGCGGGGCGGTCGCGGGAACCCAGACGGTTCGCGCAACCGTAGTCGTTCCGCCCGCGCCATCCGTGGTCGGTTCCGTGGGTTCGCTGAAGGTCGCTACATCGATTTCCAGCGCTGCCCCTGGATGAACTTGTTCCAAGGCGATGTAACCCGGCGGCAATACATCGTGATTAAGGGCATCGGCCAGGGTGCTGGCCCAAGTCGTGTGAAACGACTCCCACGGGCGGCGCTCGCTCAACGGCGGGTGAAAGTGATCGAGTAGCGGCACGGATTATCCCTCCTCAATCGAACCCACGACGTTACGGTCAGGATCCTATCGGGATTATACCAGGATCAGAGCATCATTCGTTGTCTTCGCTCATGTACGCCCCCTATAACAACCGTGTGCCGGATGCCGATAGTTGATTTCGAGAACGCACGATGAAAATACCCCTGAAATGGCTCGCCGAATACGTCCCCTTAACTCTGCCCGTCGCCGAATTGGTCGAACGTCTGACGCTGGCCGGCCTGGAAGTGTCCGGCGTGCGGTTGATTGGCGAGTCAGTCCCGGAAGGTTTGCGCGTCAAGTCCGCCGAAGCGGGGCCGGTGTGGCCGCGCGATAAAATCATCCTCGCGCGGGTGCAAAAAGTCGAGCCGCATCCCGATCCCGCCGTCATCAATCTGAAGCTGCCGACCGTCGAGTACGGCCAAGGCCGCAGCAAGCAACTCGTCACCGGCGCGCCAAACCTCAAGGTCGGCGATGCGGGACAGGGTGTTGTTCTCGCGTTGGCCGGCTCGGTGTTGTTCAACCACCACGCCAAGAGCAACGAGAAGTCGCTGCAAGAGTTGAAACCGGCGAAAATCCGCGGTATTCCCAGCGATGCGATGGTCTGCTCCGGGTTCGAGTTGGGCATCGACGACGACAAAGAAGCCGGCATCATTCTGCTCGATGAGGAGGTCGCGCCAGGCACGCCGGCCGTCGAGTTTATGGGCGACATCGTGCTGGAACTGGATGTGACGCCGAACATGGCGCGCTGTCTGTCGGTCCTCGGCGTGGCCCGCGAAGTCGCGGCGCTGACTGGACAGAATCTCCGACTGCCGCCGCATCAACCGAAGGCCGAGGGACCACCCACCGAAGGGCTGGTGCGCGTCTCGATCGAAGATCCTCAGTTGTGTGCGCGTTACGCAGCAATGTTGCTCGTAGACGTGCGCATCGGTCCCTCGCCCGCGTGGATGCAGCGACGGCTGAGTTACGCGGGCATGAGGCCGATCAATAATATCGTGGACATCACCAATTACGTCTTGCTGGAATGGGGCCAGCCGCTGCACGCCTTCGATTACGACAAGCTGCTCCTGCGCAACGGTACTAAGAAGGGGGTGCCCATAATTGTTCGACCGGCGCGGGCCGGCGAGACGTTGGCGACGCTCGATGAAGGCAACAAAACCACGCCACTTAAGCTGACAACGGAGATGCTTATTATCGCCGATGAAGCCGGCCCGATCGCGCTCGCCGGCATCAAGGGCGGCGCCGAGACGATGGTTACGGAGTCCACGCGCAACGTGCTACTGGAGTCGGCGAACTTCGATTTCATCTCCATCCGCCGCACCATGAAGGCGCTCAACCTGCCCAGCGAGGCGAGCGTGCGCTTCAGCAAGGGCATCCATCCCGAAACGGTGAAGCCGGCCGCCGAACGCGCCGCCGAGTTGATGCGCCAATACGGCGGCGCTACCGTTTGCCGCGGTATTGTCGATGTCTATCCGCGACCGCTGCCGCCTCAGGTCATCGAATTGAGGATGTCGGAGGTTCGCCGCATCCTCGGCATGGATTTGCCGCGCCCGGAATGTGTCCGCATCCTGCGGGCACTGGAATTTCAGGTAGACGAAGTTGGCGAGGACGTTCTCCGCGCCACGGCGCCGCCGCATCGGCTCGACATTCAGGAGGGTCCGGCGGATCTCATTGAGGATCTGGTTCGACTGCACGGCTACGATAAACTGCCGGCGACATTGTTGGCGGATCAGTTGCCGCCGCAGCGGACCAATTACGCGCTCGTCTTCGAGGAGCGTCTGCGCGATCGTCTCGTCAGCCTCGGCTTGCAGGAGGTCATCACTTATGCTTTGACCACGGAGGAACGCGAAAAACCGCTGGGTCTGCCGGCGGCGGAGTACGTTCGTTTGCAGAATCCCATCAGCAGCGAACGCGAGGTCATGCGGCACAGCTTACTTGCCGGCGTACTCGACGTGGCGGCGACGAATTTGCAACATACGAATGATGTGCGGTTGTTCGAGATCGGCTCGGTGTATCTGCCGCGGCCGGACAAGAAGCTGCCCGATGAGCCGCGACGCCTCGCCGTTGTCCTGTGCGGCATCCAGCAGGCCGAATTTTGGGGCGATACGCCGGGCACGACACCGCAAGCACTTGATTTCTTCGACGCAAAGGGCATCCTCGAAGCGCTGGCCGCCGATCTGCACCTGACGAACGCGGCGTATCGTCCGGCCAAGTGGTCAACTCTGCATCCCGGCCGCGCCGCCGAGTTGGTTGTGGGTGAACGGGTCATCGGTCATTTCGGCGAACTGCATCCGAAGGTCGCCGAGGCGTTCGCGCTGGGCGGGCGTGTGGTACTGACCGGCGAGATTGATTTGGAAGCGCTGCGCGGCGCATTGCCGGCTCGTCCTCTGTATCAGCCGGTGCCGCGTTTCCCCGCTGCTCTGCGCGATGTCGCCGTCGTCGTCGAGGAGTCTCTGCCGGCCCAGCGTGTGGCCGACGAGATCCGCGCCGCCGGCGGCGCGCTTGCGCGACGTGCGCCTGTTCGATCTGTACCGCGGCGAGAGCATCCCCGCTGGCCACAAGAGTCTCGCTTATGCCTTGACCTATCAGGCCGAGGACCGCACACTGACAGATAACGAAGTGAAGAAGGCCCACGAGAAGATCATGGGGCGTCTCAAGCACGTCCTCAAGGCGCAGATCCGCGATAAGTAGGGGTCAGGGGTGAGGGGTCAGGGGTCAGAAAAGACAAGAGACATGTGCTGTTCTTTTCTGACCCCTGACCCCTCACCCCTGACCCCTGAGAGGCAGGCATGTCCCCGCTTCCGTCCTCCCGCGACGAGGTTGCCACCGTCGAGGGTTTCCTGAAAACGGTCCTCAAGAGCGGTCTTCTGGATCGCGGCCAGCTTCAGGAGGCGCTGCGCGACGTGCCCAAGGAGCAGCGCGACGACCCTCGCGCGTTGGCCGATCATCTGATTCGTAAAGGCAAACTCTCGCGTTTCCAGGCGAGCAAGATGCTGCGCGGCAGCGGCAAGGGACTGCTGTTGGGGCATTATCAGATTTTGGCGCCGATTGGTCGCGGCGGCATGAGTACGGTCTACCTGGCCCGCGATGAGCGCAGCGGCGGGTTGGTCGCTCTCAAGCTGCTACCGCCCAGCCGCTGGCGTAACGAAGATCGCTTGCTGGCGCGCTTTCAGCGCGAGATGGAGTTGAGCCGCCGCGTCGCCCATCCGCATTTGGCCTGGACGCACGAAAGCGGTTTCTGCCTCAATGTTTATTACATTGCCATGGAGTACATCCCCGGCAAAAACCTGTCCAAAGTCGTCGCCGAAAGTGGACCGCTGAAAGCGCCGCGCGCCGCCCGCTTGATGGCCGAGGTCGCTGTCGGACTGGAACACGCGCACAATCAAGGACTGATTCACCGCGATCTGAAACCGTCGAACATCATGATCACGCCCAACGATCACGCCAAGGTACTCGATCTCGGCCTCGCTCTGATGCAGGGCGAGGAAGCAGAGCAAAGCGTCATCGGCGGACAGGGCTACATCGTCGGCACGATGGATTACATTGCGCCGGAGCAGACTACCGATTCAACCGCCGTGGATGGCCGAGCCGATATTTATTCGTTGGGCTGTACATTGTACTTCGCGCTGACCGGCCAGCCGCCGTTCCCCGGCGGCAGCAGCCGCGATAAGGTCATGCGCCATCGCAATGGGACGCCGATTCCACTGCGGCAATTGGCGCCGTCCGTGCCGCTCGGCTTCGCTCAACTCATCGAGCGGATGATGGCCAAGGAAGCGGCGGAGCGCCCGTCCTCGGCCATCGCCGTCGCGGAGGAGTTGCATTCCTGGGCGGCCGAGGACAGCGTTTTACCGCTGGATCGCCGCGACGATGCTCCTTACCAAGAGTCCATAGCCGAGTTGCAAGCGGCCGAGCCGTCGGCGGAGTATACCTTGCCGAGTAGTTCCACGGCGGAGGTGGATTTATCCGCTGAGATCGAGAACAATGCAGCTGCTCCTTTGCCACGATGGCCCATGCGACTGAAATTGCTGTTAATCGCTTTCGGCATCGTATTCATCGTATTGATCGGCATGAGCGCTTTGATCGGGTTTTTTATGCTGCGGGGACATTAGGGAGAGAGGGCGCATTGCCGTAACGGTGGCGAGCAAGGCAGTTTTTCACGAAAAAATACGCAATCGCCATTGCCTCTGACACAGCTTCATCTTAAAATCTTTTTTGACAACCTGGTGGGTATCTTATCCAGAGTGGCTGAGATGCGGCTTGCTCGCGGGCGGGATCAGTTACACAACAACTGCCGGCAAGCTGCGAAAGGGATTAGGCCCTGTGACGCCACAGCAACCGGTCTTCCGCAAGGAAGATGCTGGTGCTACCTCCTACCCGGCTTGGCCGGGAGAGATAAGATCGTGTGCCCCGCACGCCTCTTGCTCTCATCTCCGCCGTCGCGGAGAAATCCCTGGACGATACACACCTCCGGCGTAGGTCAGGCTTTCCAGCCTGACACTCCGAGTCAGGCTGGAAAGCCTGACCTACGAGCTTTACACTTGGAGGAATGTCCGTGTCTTCTACTTTCGTCCGCGGCCTGAAATGCCGTCTGTGCGGCCAGGCGTATCCTATCTCGGCGACCAACTTCTGCACCGAGGACTTTGGCCCCCTCGAAGTCGATTACGATTACGAAGCGATTGCCGATGCCCTCGATCGCGCCACAATCGAACGGCGGCCGTTCAATATGTGGCGTTACCACGAGTTTCTGCCTCTCGATGGCGAACCGACGGTCGGCCGGCAGGTGGGCGGCACGCCGCTGCTCAAGGCCGATCGCTTGGCCCGTGAACTCGGTGTCGAACGGCTATGGATCAAGAACGATGCCGTTAATTTTCCCACACTGTCGTTCAAAGATCGCGTTGTCGCCGTCGCTCTGAGCAAGGCGCGCGAACTGGGTCTGACGACAGTGGGCTGCGCCTCGACGGGCAACTTGGCCAACAGCGTCGCCGCCAACGCCGCCGCCGCCGGATTGGAAAGTTACATCCTCGTCCCCGCCGATCTGGAGCGCTCCAAGATCCTCGGCACCAGCGTCTACGGAGCGAAGGTCATCGGCATCACCGGCACCTACGATGAAGTCAATCGGCTCTGCACGCAGATCGCTTTCAAATACGGTTGGGGCTTCGTCAACATCAATCTGCGGCCGTTTTACGCCGAAGGATCGAAGACGTTCGGTTTCGAGGTGGCCGAGCAACTCGGTTGGCGGACGCCGCGGCACGTCGTTTGTCCGATGGCCGGCGGCAGTCTGATCGGCAAAATTCACAAGGCGTTTAACGAACTTCATCGCGTTGGTTTGATCGACAAGCCGAACTGCAAGTTTTACGGTGCCCAGCCGACCGGCTGCAATCCGATCAGCGCTGCGGTCAAGAACGGCTGGGAGACGCATCGTCCGGTGCGCAAGCCGAACACCATCGCCAAGTCGTTGGCCATCGGCGATCCGGCCGACGGCTATTTCGCGGCCAAGCTCATCCGCGATTCGGGCGGTTGGGCCGAGGATGCCCGCGATGACGAAATCGCCGAGGCGATGGCTCTGTTGGGACGCACCGAAGGCATCTTCGCCGAGACGGCCGGCGGCGTCACTGTTACCGTGGCGCGCAAGTTGATCGAGCAGGGGCGCATCCCGCGCGATGAGGAAATCGTCTTGTGCATCACCGGCAACGGACTCAAAACGCAAGATGCCGTGGCCGACTGCTTGGAGGAACCGGCCGTCATCGCGCCGTCGCTGGAGGAGTTCAGCGGCTTGATCGCCGAAGCGTCGAGTCCGGTGTTGGTGTAATCGTATCCGATTAGCGACGCTTCGCAGAAGCGTCGTTGCTTCTCGACGCTTCGGCGAAGCGTCGCTAACCGAGGATTTGTTTCGCGGAGATTTTTTCATGCCGGTCACCATCCACATCCCGACGCCCATGCGACAGCATGCCGATGGTCAAGCATCCGTGCAGGTCGCCGCTTCCAACGTGCAAGCCGCGCTCACCGCCCTTGGCGACAAATACCCCGCCCTGACGCAGCGCCTTTTCGAGAACGGCCAAGTGCGCCGTTTCGTCAACATCTACCTCAACAATGAGGACATTCGCTATCTCGATAATCTCGCTACTTCGGTCAAGGACGGCGACGAGTTGGCGATCATTCCCGCCGTGGCCGGAGGCTGACATGAGCGATGCCGGCGAATCCGAGGTGCCGGAGGGTGCTGCGGTATTTCCCCTGATCCCGCCGGAATTGGGCGTTAACCCGCTTCTCTTGGCGGTCCTGCATGCCACGGTGTTTCTGGCTGGCTCCGATGACGAGGTTATCAATGCCGCCGCCGCTGAAGAGGCGCTGCAATACTTGGCCGACTATTTGCAGCGCCTCGACGGAGCGCTCTTGCGGCAGGTGCGCGAGGACATGGCTTGCCTGATCGCTTTCGCACGCCAAGAGAAATGGCCCAAGCAATTGGTGCGCGTGCTGCAAAACTTCCTCAAAGATTACGGCATCGAGAAAGGCGACGCATGACGACAGACTCATCCTCACCCGCCCGGAACGCCAGCGACGGGAGCTTAGACCGTTACAGCCGGCAGATTCGTTTTGCCGGCATCGGCGAGGACGGCCAGCGTCGTCTGCTTGCCGCGCGCGTGACGCTGTGCGGTTGCGGCGCCTTAGGCACAGTGTTGGCCAATGCCCTGGTCCGCGCCGGCGTCGGCCATCTACGGCTGATCGACCGCGATTTCATCGAAATGAGCAATCTGCAACGGCAAGTCCTCTTCGACGAACATGACGTGAGCGAAAATCTGCCTAAGGCCGAGGCCGCCGCTCGCAAACTCGCCGCCATCAACTCCAGCGTCCACGTCGATCCCATCGTCGCCGACATCGACCGCACCAACATTATCGAATTGGTGCAGGACGCCGATCTGATTCTCGACGGAACGGATAATTTTGAGATCCGTTATCTCATCAATGACGCCGCCGTCAAATTCGGCAAGCCGTGGGTTTACGGCGGCTGCATCGGCAGCCACGGCCAAACCATGACGATCCTGCCCGGCGAGACGCCGTGTTTGCGTTGTGTTTTCGAGGCGGCGCCGGCGCCCGGCGAAGCCGGCACCTGTGAGACGGCCGGCGTCCTCGGCCCGATGGTCAATCTCATTGCCAGCCTGCAAGCGACTGAAGCATTCAAAATCCTCACCGGCCGCCGCGACAAGATCAACCGCGAACTGCTGTACTTCGACATCTGGGACAACGTGCAGCGCCGTATTAAGATCGCGCCACTATTGGGCAAGGTCGATTGTCCCTGCTGCAAACATCGCCGTTTCGAGTGGCTAGATGGCGCTCACGGTTCGCAGACGACGAGTCTATGTGGCCGCAATGCCGTGCAAGTGTCGCACCGCACACCGGCCAAACTCAATTTCGAGGAGATGGCATCGCATTTAGAAAAAATGGGCGATGTGAGTTACAACCGTTTCCTTCTGAAATTCAATGTCGAGAGCTACGAGTTCACGGTCTTCCCCGATGGCCGCGCCATCATCAAAGGCACCGCCGACGTGGACAAGGCACGGACGCTGTATGCGAAATACATTGGGCATTGAGCGAATGATAGATTGTTACGATGGAGAACGGATGGGAGGCGATCATGGCAACCGCGGTCCTTGTAGAGCAAGCCGCGAAATCGGGGGCAAGGCGATCGTTGCATCGGTTTAGCGTGGCGGAATATCATCGCATGATCCGAATGGGCATCCTCACGGAAGATCATCGCGTTGAACTGCTGGAAGGGGTGATTGTCGAAAAAATGCCGCACAATCCTCCTCACGACGGTACGATCACGCGAATTCAAAGACGGTTGGCACGTTGCCTCTCGGAGGATTGGCTCCTTCGCGTGCAATGCGCTATCACCCTCAAGACCAGCGAGCCGGAACCTGATCTTGCCATCGTCAAAAATATGGAAGACATTTATTTCGCACGACATCCTGGGCCGCGCGACATCGCTTTGTTGATCGAAGTCGCCGACAGCACTCTCGAGGATGACTGCCAGGACAAAGGGCGAGTGTACGCTCGTGCCCGCATCCCAATTTACTGGATCGTCAACCTGAACGACCGGCAAGTCGAAGTCTACACAGAACCCAAGGGCGGCAAGGAGCCGGCCTATCGCCGCCGTATCGATTATGGCATCGATGCCAAAGTGCCTCTGGTACTCGAAGGGGGGCAAATCGTTCAAATCGCCGCTAGTGATCTACTTCCTCCTCCGGCCCATGAGGAAATCCGGAGATAAAAATGGTGGAAATCCGCGAAGACCTTCGAGCGTTCATCGCTTACCGAGTACGGGAAGGCTTCGAGTCGGTCCACGAGATCATCGAGAACGCCACCGACTATACCCTCGGAAAGTATGGCCGCGACGACTTGCAGTCGGAGATCAAGCGAATCACAGCCGAGTTGCTCGCAGCCCATCGGTCCGAGCAAGCGGGGTGGGAAACCTCGACGGATTGCGACCGTCTGGATGAGGTGTTCGCGGCCCTAAACCGTCAGGGCATCGTGGCCCGTCAGGACTTTAGTTGCTGCAATAACTGTGGGTTCGCCGAAATCTGGGGCGAGGTCGAGGAAGAGGAGAAACGCCAACCCGTCGAAGGGTATGTCTTCTATCACCTGCAATGCACCGAGCAGGCCATCGAGTCTGGACAACTCCTGATGGCCTACGGGTGCGTCGAGAATGATCCAGAGTCCCTTCATCGGGTCGCCAACAAGGTCGTCGCCGAGCTTCGCCGTGTTGGCCTCAATGCGAGTTGGCAAGGAACATCGCGCCATCCGATCGTGGTGGACGGCATCGTCTGGCGTCGCCGCAGGTAACCAGACACGCCGAACATTAATCCGTGAAGCTCGCTCCTGTAAATGAATTGGCCTGATGTTACCAGGATCTTCTTCATGACGATTTATCTCGACAACGCCGCCACCAGTTTCCCCAAGCCCGAAGCCGTCTATCAAGCTCTCGACCGCTTCGCCCGGCAGAGCCTCGCCAATCCCGGCCGCGCCGGGCACAAAATGGCGCTGGCCGCCGAACACGTTCTCGATGAGGGACGCCATGCGCTCAACCAATTCTTCCACGGCAAGGAGCCGGAGCGCTTCATCTTCACGCTCAACTGCACCGACGCTCTGAACATGGCCTTCAAGGGCGTGCTGTCCGAGGGCGATCACGTTATCACGACGAATCTGGAACACAACAGCGTCAGCCGCCCCTTGCGCGCCTGGAGTTGGCCGGACGCATCCGTCTGACGCGCCTCGCCGCGGACGGCGGCGGAACCGTCAATCCCGATGATTTTCATCGCGCCCTCACCAAGCAAACCCGGCTTATCGCCTTAACGCACGCCAGCAATGTGCTGGGCACCGTGCAGCCAATCGCCGAGATTGGCCGCATTGCCCGCGAACACGACCTGCTCTTTCTCGTGGACGCGGCGCAGACGGCCGGCGTCCTACCCATCGACATTCAGGATACGAACATCGATCTGCTGGCTGCGCCGGGGCACAAGTCGCTGTTGGGACCGACCGGCACGGGATTTCTTTATGCTGGTCTACGGACTGCGCGTAGCAGCGTGGCGCGAGGGCGGCACCGGCGGCGATTCGTCCAGCGAAACGCAGCCGCGCGAATTTCCCTATTTCCTCGAAGGCGGCACGCCCAATGTTCTCGGCGTCGCCGGACTCGTCGAAGGCATTCGCCACGTCCAGCAACAAGGACTGGAACACATCCATCAACACGAAGTCGGATTAGTCGAGCGCTTATGGAGCAAATTGGAGGGCATGAAGGGATACAAGATATTCGGCCATCGCGACCACCAGCGGCGCGTCGGCACGCTGAGTTTTCGGAGTGAAACCTTGGCGGCGGCGGAACTCGGCGGTATTCTCGATCAAGCATTCGACATCGCCATTCGACCCGGCTTGCACTGCGCTCCCTACATCCATCGCGCGCTGAACACGGCTCCCGAAGGAACTGTCCGCGTCAGTCCCGGTCCTTTCAACAGCAACGACGACATCGATCGTCTTGCCGACGCGCTCGCCGAGATTGCCTTGTAAAGGTTCCGGTTGACTCCATTCGCCGACTCGTTAACATCTCTCCCTCTGCTTTGTCGCCGCACCTCTGCCTCTCCCATTTCATTTGCGAGGACGAGCGATGCAACGGCTTTTCCTATTGGCAATCATGCTACCTTGTCTGAGTGTCTCATCAGCGCGGGGACAAACCATCAAGGAACTGCGCGGCCATCGCGCCGCCGTCTACGCGGTTGCTTTTCGACCCGACGGCGAACGCATGGTTTCCGCCAGCTTCGACCACACCCTTAAAATCTGGGACGTGGATACGGGCCGGCTCGTGCGGACGTTCACCGGCCATCAAGACAAGGTGCTGGCGCTGAGTTACAGTGCCGATGGCCGGCAACTCGCTTCGGCGGGACTGGACGGCACGGTACGTCTCTGGGACGCGGCCACGGGACAAGCCCGTGCCTGCCTAACTAGCCGAAATCCCTGTGTGCAGGCCATCGCGTTCACGCCGGACGGACGGCGGTTGATCGCTTGCGGCGAAGCCGGCGTCGCCGAAGTGTGGAAGACAGAGCAAGGCATTCTCGAACGCACGATTCACGTTGAGCCGGAACGGATGCCGTTGTACGCCGCCGCCGTCTCGCCGGATGGCCGGCTGCTCGCTCTGGCCGGTCTGGATGGCCGTATCCGTCTTCTCGATCTCGCCACCGGCCATCCGCGCCGCATTGTGGAAGGGCATACCGACGCGGTTTATAGTCTCGCATTCTCGCCGGACGGCGATAGTTTGGTATCCGGCTCCGTCGATCAAACGATGCGCTGCTGGGATGTGACAAGCGGCGAGCAACGCGCCTGCCTCGACGGACATCGCGGCGTGGTTTATCAGGTTGGTTTCAGTGCCGATGGCCGGCGGCTGGTGTCGGCCGGCGCCGATGGCGAAGTGATCGTCTGGGACGCCGGCAACGGCAGCCCTCTGCACCGTCATCGTTTCCCCGGCAAGACGCTGTGCGCCGCTTTCACGCCGGACGGCCGCTTCATCGGCGCCGGCAGCGGTCAGACGGCTTGTTATTTACTGGAATTGCCGCGCCATGTCCGTTAACCATCGCAGCGTCACGTACTCGATGCCGAGTCGCTGCCCCTCTTCTTTCGCTTGCCGTTGGAACAGATTGGCCGCCGGTACGTCGATGCCGGCGCTAGCGTCCTCGACGAGAAGGACGCGAAACCCCGCCCGGCGCAGATCGCGGGCCACGTAGAAACAACAAATGTTCGTGGCGATGCCGCAGACGATAACTGTGGTAATGCCGCCGGGCGCAACAAAGCGGGAAAGCCAGGATGCTGGGCCGTCAGCGCATACGCCTCGAAATCGCGGTCATATCCCTTACGCCAAATCGTCTGAAAACGCTCGCTGTGCAGACCGGGCAGAAAGTCGGCGCCGGGCGTGCCGATAACGCAGTGCGGCGGATAAAGGTTGTCGCGTTGGCCGAGGAAGCTGCAATGATCGGGCGGATGCCAGTCCTGGCTGGCATCAATGCGCGCCCAGGGCAGTTCGAGTAGACGATTGACGCTGGGCACAATCTCCAGCCCGCCCGGCACCGGCAACTCGGCCGGACAGAGAGACGTGAAACCGCGTTGGGCATCGACAACCAACAGACTGCTCGTGCTTAGATCGATGGGGTTCATATGCACGGAAGATAAACAGCAAGCGTTGATGAAGCAAGCCCCTCGCGGCTCCGCTGTCGGAGTCGCTGACGCAATTGCCGGCGACCGGAGGTCGTCCTGCTCTACGGCGTCGATGACACCGCCAAGTCGTGGCTGCTGCGCCGGCTTCGCGCGGATCTGCCAGCGCTATCGGGACGGACCTGCCGAGGCGTACTCTGATGAAGGTAAGTATTCTCCTTGGACGGGCCGCTTGCCACTTTGCCAAGTTGCGGAGGTCTGTTGGCAAAAACAAAGTCCTAAATCCATAAGGGGTTAACTGCCCAATTTGCCAGACTGCCAACCGCAACGGTTGACGTGCCAACGAGCATCAAGAAGTGCCTCGAATCCCTAGAAGAGCTATATTTAGAGGCAGTAACTTTTTGACCAACCCGAAGCGTCAGCGAGGGCGGCCCTCGCTGACGCTTCGGGTTGGTAATTCATTCTGTTAGTGCCTCTTACTACCCCCGCCCAATGTCGAAGCGGGAGAGGCGAATACGGAACTCGGCGCGCTCCAGGGTCGAGAGGTTATTCTTTTCGGCGATCCCCTTTTCAAGATCACGCAGCATGCTCACGATGCTGTGAAGGGCACGCCTTTCCCTGACGACTTGCCGACGTATCCTCGCTTGCATGTAGACCAGAGTAGCTCCCGTGGCAAAGCCATATAAATACGAAAAGGATGTCGCCAAAGTCCTGTAGACTGACTCATGTGGAAAGGTGCTGATAAAATAGCTCGAAAATACTACTAAAGCTGCAATCATGGTCGCGCCGAGCAGAAGCAGCATCCATACCCTGCGCTGGATCCTGGCTCCTTTCGCGTTCCTCTAAACACTTGATCACACGCTGAAGGTCGGCAGCCGGGGCCGAGAGAGTGCAAGTGGCAACAAGGATAACTACGACACCAAAGAGTCGTATCCGTGTCATGTTCTCGTTCATTTCGTCATCCCCAGGTAAGAGCCATGAGAAGAGCAGGCCAAGCGAGTAGGGGGAGCTGTGAGTTTGCCGCAAGCCCGGCCTGCTGGGTTAATCGAAAACTTAGCGCAGCAAGCATTTAGTTAACAACCGGGCCCCGAGTAGCTATTTGGAACTTGCCCCCCACAACCTGAGGTTGTCGCGGGGCTTCCGCCGCAGCTGGTGGAGGGAGGCGGCCAGTCGCAAGTACCGTCGGCTTTCGTGTCGGCCGAATAGGTTGTCCCACAAGAGACCTCCGGGTTGGCGGGATACGACGACGTGCATTGCTGCCCGGCCGTCCCTATGTCTGTCCTCGACCGCGTACCGGCAAACCCACGGCCGAGAAATCGATTCGATCACTCAAACATTGGCACAACTTCCCCGCCGGATCGCGTCGCCAGAGCCGGCATGCTCGGCTGGGCGGAGTAGGCGAGGAAGCGAACCGAACCGTCCGCAAACACGAAATTCGCTCCGCCCGGATGCACGCTCCAGAAGTGGAACATGTCGCACTGGTTGGCGATCCTCCCCGGCCCGTAGGCATACGGACCCGGCGGGCAGGCATAGCGCGAACCCAACCAATCGCGCTCTTGCACCCCCAAGAGCATCTCCGCGGAGCCATCGATCCTTTGCCCCCAGCCGCGATACCACCAGCCGAATGATAGGTCCGTGGACGGCGGGCGTTCTCCGGCCAGCAATGTGTTGCTCGTGCCGTCTGTGATTTGGCTCATCGACACGGACGAATCTTTGAACAATAGTCCGTCCTGCCTCTCGCTCGCGGTGCCGGACACACCGAGATAGGACGTGAACGCTATCAGCACGCCGCCTTTATCCGCCGCCTGAAAAGTCCGTGGGTCCGAAGGACAGACATAATTCTTGACCACGATACCCATGATGACGGTTTGCTCCGAATCGCCGTAAAAGATGAAAGGGTGCGGGTCATCAGCGAACGCACGCAGAATCCGCTGCCACAAGGAATCTTGTTCCACATAGGGCAAAATCCTCCCCGTCCAGCCTAGATAGGGATAGCGCGAGCCATCCGCTTGCAGACTGAAGCCGGGAGGGAAACGGGTCTGCGTATCGTGGTAGTTGTGCAGAGCCAAGCCGATCTGTTTGAGGTTGCTGGCGCAAGCCGCGCGTGCCGCCGCCTCCCGGACGCGTTGCACGGCGGGGAGAAGCAAGCCGACGAGAACCGCGATGATGCCGAGAACAACCAGCCGTTCAAGAAGGGTCGATCCCTGGCGCGCAGTGCGAGAGCGCCTCCGCAAATCACTGCGGGAGACGATTGTGTCAACGGATGGAGCCGATTCCGCACACTGAGACGGTTGCTGAGCCATAAGCGCCTCCTGCTGCGAGATCAGTGGCCAGGCTCAAGATAGATGACTGCCCGCTATTGGATCATGTAAAACCCGCGAGTCAAGACAATTATCCAAAAAAATCGCAAGGAGGATCCGCCTTGGCGCTGTCGTCGAGGGAGCGGTTAAATCATTGCATGATAGAGCAGGCAATTTACGGAAGTCAGGATGCGGGCGGCTATCGTTTCCTCGCGCGTTCTCCTGCTTTCCGCGATGACTGGCTGATGGAGGCGGAGCGGTTGTGTACCGGCTTCGGCGAACGGCCTGCCGGTGTCGCCTGTCCGTCTTGTGTGTTTGCCCGACCATTCGGACGGCGTCACGTTGCCATCGTCCAGGCGGCCGACCGAGGGCAGGACGACACCGGCCGACCCGGTGCGCTCGCTTTCCATCTGCTCATCCTACAGCGTTCGCTCTATGTAGAATGGGGCGGCGATCCCTTTTCCCTCGCCGAACAATTCCCGCCATCGTGGCAGGTGCGCGGCGAACTGCCCGCGCTGACCGCCAGCGCCGACCCTTCACCGGCGCGAACCGTCGCCCTGCTTCAAAAGACGCTGAATGTTCCGCACAGCGCGACCTTGCTCGGCGGAGCGCAGATCCTCCTCGACGGCGGCCGGCTCGTTTTCGAGCGCTCCGCTCCCGATGCCGCCATTCTCCGTGGTTTATGGGCACTGTTGCCGACGCGAGAACGCGGCGATCTGTGGCCGGCGAGTTTCGCGTTCAGCAATGCTCATCAGTTCGACGCCGTGGTCGTGCCGTGCGCCGTAGGTGCGGAGTATGAGCATTACATCACCGAGGACAAGGCCGGCGATTATCCCGAAGGACGCTATGAGTGTAATTTGCAAAGCGCCATCGAAACCGGCGACCAACGAGAAATCGACGCCCTGCTCAATTACAGCCGCTCGCGCATGCTCCGCCTGATTATCTTCTTGTTCGTCATAGTGGTTGTGTTGTCTGTCGCCATGATTCGGCTGCTTCCGGGACCGCCTCCATCGGTGCCGGCAACCGGCACAGCCCGGCCATCCTCGCCGCTTCTCGATCTGCCGCCTGTGGATCAGTGTCCGGCGCTGACTCTCCGCGAGCGAACGGAGTTGGCGGAACGCTTGCAACGATTTGGACGGCGCTGGCACATCGAGTTACCGGCGGGGACTTCCGAGGAAGCGCTCACTGCCGCTCTGGCCGTCTTGGACAAGCGATTGGCCGCACCGAAATCGCGTCCCGATCCTGGACCTTTGCGGAACTTCGGCCCCTTGCAGCGGCAATTGCGCGTGTTGTTATGGAAGCAGGACGTAGCCGCTTACAATGCTCGCGGCCTCAACACGATAGAACTGCTCGAACGATTGGAAGAACGGCGGAGCCAAGAAAAAAACCACCACGAATCACACGAATAACACGAATAAAATGCAGACATTGTCTTTTTCTTATTCGTGTTATTCGTGTGATTCGTGGTGGCTTTCTTACTTGCTTGCAAGAGCGTCCGGCGGCGCTGACGACGATAAAGGGAAATGTCCTTGGTAAGCAATTAAGCGAACATCGTGTTCCAGGCTTTCCAGGCCGTCGTGTCCGTTCTGATAATCGAGTAAGCGCCGCAGCTTGACTTTCGCGGGCGCTTCGCCCTCTTTCTCTTGTCCCGGCGCATGGCCCCAGACGATGCGGACGCCGGGGCGGAGGAAAACAATCTCGCCCTCGACGAACTCCATCGCACTGCCATCCAAACGCAGCCGGTTCAAATGAGCTTGCAGGAAAGCCGCGGTTCGGGCGGCGGCGACGACGTGAGCATCGCCCCAATGGCTGCCCGCTGCTCCGCCGGGAGCGCGAACGTCTCCCATGAAAACGGGCAAATGCGCCTGCACGGCGGCTACCGGCAACAGCACACCGTAGCGATCCACCGCGCGCGCCGCTATCAGCGTAGGCAGATTCGTGCCGGATGGCGCCGCGATGAGTGCGCTGCCGTCGGGCGGAATTTTGTCCGCCGACAAGGCCACAGCGAGGACGGCTCGACGATACACGATCTCGACTTGCACGGGTGTTTTGAGAGGCTGGCTCCCGGAGCTTGGCTTGCCGATGTCCACGCGGCGCACCGAGTCCACCCACGGATGGGCGAGGAACGCTCGATGCAAACGTGCGGTCAAATCCTCGTCGAGAAGATGCAACGTGCCGGGCTGATGACTGACGGTGCGCACTTCGCGGAGGAAGGCGGCGCGCGACATGCCTTCGGGCGGTTGGCAGTCGATGTCGCTGAAAGCGAGACGGTACGTTTCGCGGTCGCGCAGGCAGGCGCGCGCAGCACGGCCCACACCGATAACGCCCAACAACAGCGTCAATCCACAGAGAATCGGCGCCAGGCATTGCACGATCCACGTCCGCATGGCGATCGCCTCCCGAATACGGTTTCACCAGACCGTGATCTCTTGCTCCAGCGCGACGTTGAAGCGTTCCTGGACGCGGCTGCGCACCAGATCGATCAAGCGTAACACATCGCGCGTGCTGGCGCCGGGGTGGACGATGAAGTAATTGGCATCGCGGTCGCTGACCTCGGCGCCGCCGACGCGCGTACGAGCCAAACCCGTTTGCTCGATCAGGGCGGCGGCGCTGAGACCGCGCGGATTGGCGAAGATGCGCGCCGCCGCCTGAAAACTAAGCGGTTGCGACGCCTTGCGGGCGATCCACGCCTTGCGCATCCGTTTGACAATGGCATCGGCGCTGTCCGATTCCAGTTGGAACGACGCCGACAGCAGCACCGGATCGTCGAGATTGCTGGCATGTTCGCCGAAATGCAGTTCATCGCGGTCGCGCACTTGCGTATTGCCGTCGCTGTCCATGACCTCGACCTGACGAACGAATTGCCCGATGTCGCCGTAGCGATCACCGGCATTGCAGCGCAGGGCGCCGCCGACGGTGCCGGGAATGCCGACCAGCGTCTCGAAACCGGCCAAACCGTGCCGTGCCGCCTGCGAAATCAAGGCCGATACCGCCGTGCCGGTGCCCGCCTGCACCCGATTGCCCTCGACGCGGATGTTCGTAAAGGCGGGTTCGCTGAGACGCAGCACCGCTCCGCGCACGCCCTCATCGCGCACCAGCAGATTGCAGCCGCTGCCGAGTACGCGCAGCGGCTGCCCTTCTTGGCAGCAGTGACGCACGAAGCGCGACAACTCGTCCCGCGTGCGCGGCTGCACCAACATCTCGGCCGGCCCGCCCAGCTTCAAATACAGGTACGGCGCCAGCGGCTCGTTGCGCTGAATAATGTCGGCGAAGTCGTCGAGGCCAGCCATGACGCATCCTCCTTCCTGACAAACAATCGCCTTCCATCATAGCGCCGGCGGTCGCACACGGTCAACGCGCGAATGGCGGGAAACAGTGTGGCTCCACGGCTGGAGTGCGGAAAATGACGGATAATCACGGCGAACCGGCAGCGTTAGCTGCCGGGTGGGCCAAACCCGGCAGCTAACGCTGCCGGTTCGCCGAACAGGCACCCCCGGCTCTCCGCCTGAGTGGCCAACATCGGCTTGTTTTTTTTTCGCCTACCTGCGAAATATAGTCCCTACGGAACATTGCCTTCCGGCCGCGACGGCTCACGGGTCGATTGGATGCGACCTTGAGGGCACGTCCCTCTGGCTCCGCGGCCGAGCGCGGAGCGAACCCCATCATGTTTCACGAAACTCCCCCCGCTTCCATCGTTCGGGCATTGGAGAACCACAGCCTCGGCGGGCAGCCGGTGTTGTTTTCCACTTCCACGGATCTCAACGCCGAGGGTCGGCCGGAGCGGCAATGGATCGTGCTGTGCGGACGCCGGCTCGTGCTGCTTTCCGACGACGAAACGCCGCGCGTGCTGCACACCTTGGCCATCGAGGAGGCGGAGACGTTTCGCACCCATGCCGGCGTCGGCTCCGGTTTTTTGCAAGCGCGCGTCGGCGGCGTGTGGGTGGACCTGGTGCGCTACTCGAACTGTCTGGCCGGTCGCTTCGTCAAGCTGGCCGCCAAGCTGGAAGCGATGGGCGACGGCGGCGCGTTTCACCGTCCGGCCGGAGGACGAGATCGACGACCGCCGCTGTCCGGGTTGCGGCTTGGCCCTGAGTTTCGCCGGAGATGTCTGTCCGCGCTGCATTAATCGCGGCGCCGTCCTTCAGCCGCGTCTGGGAATTGCTGCGGCCGTATCGCGGCGCGGCGTCTGGGCCGTATGTCTGCTTATTCGTCTTGGGGGTGACGCTGGAATTGGCGCCGCCCAAGTTGCAGCAATATCTCGTCGATCACGTTCTGGAGACCGATGCGCGCGGCGGCCGGGCCGGCGATTTGTTGGCGGCGCTGTTGGCCATCGTCGGCGCTCTGGCGGCGACGCGCGTGCTGCTCGCCCTGGTCAACGCCGTCAAGGGCACGCTGGCCAATCGCGTCGGCACCGGCATGACCTGCACTCTCCGCGCCCGCATGGTCGAAAAATTGCAGACTCTCTCGGTAGATTATTATGACCGCTATCCCGTTGGCGTCCTAATGAGCCGAGTGGCTCACGACACCGAGGCGCTGTACGGACTCATTCACCAGTTGACCGGCGGCTTGCTGCTGCAAACGCTGCAACTTCTCGGCGTCGGCATCATGCTGTTCACGCTCAACGCCAAGCTGGCGCTTGTGGACGCTGGTGCCGATGCCGCTGGTGCTATACGGCAGTTGGTTTTTCTGGCGGCACGTCTATCCGCGCTATTACCGCTATTGGGACTCGGCGAGCAAGCAGGCCGGCACCTTGGCCGGCATGTTGTCCGGCATTCGCGTCGTCAAGGCGTTCGCTCAGGAACGCCGCGAGTTCGATCGTTTCCAGTCCACCAGCGATTCGCTGCGGCAATCGCGGTTGGAAGTCGAGGGAGCAGCGTCCACTTTCTCGGCGGCGATGCAATTGGTTTTCAGTCTCGGCGGCTTGATCGTCTGGTTCATCGGCGGCCGCGACGTACTCGGCGGCGAAATGAGCCTCGGCGGCTTGATGGCGTTTCTCGCCTATTTGGCCATGTTCTACACGCCGCTTTCCACGCTGGCACAACTGACCACGTGGTTGACCAGCTTTCTGACGGCCAGCCAGCGCGTCTTCGAGCTGCTCGACACGACGCCGCGCGTGGCCGAGTCGGAGACGCCGGCGCAATTGCCGGAGCTGCACGGCGACATCCGCTTCGAGGGTGTCACCTTCGGTTACGACCGCAATCATCCGGTGCTGAAGAATTTCAACCTGCGTCTGCGGCCCGGCGAGATGATAGGCATCGTTGGCCGCAGCGGATCGGGCAAGACGACGCTGGTGAATCTCATTTGCCGCTTCTACGATGTCGATGCCGGCCGCGTCACGCTCGATGGCCGCGATGTGCGCCAACTGCCGCGCGAGTACCTGCGCAGTCAGGTCGGCGTCGTCTTGCAAGAGCCGTTTCTGTTCCGCGGCACCGTCTGGGAAAATCTCGTCTATGGCCGGCCCGGCGCCAAGCCGGAAGAGGCGTTGACCTCATCGAAAGGCGCCAACGCGCACGATTTCATCATGCGTCTGCCGTGGGCCTACGATACGCCGCTGGGTGAACGCGGCGCCGGCCTATCCGGCGGCGAACGACAACGACTGTCGATCGCTCGCTGTCTGCTTTACGATCCGCGCGTGCTGATTCTCGATGAAGCGACCAGCAGCGTTGATCCCGAATCGGAGCGTGCCATCCAGGAAGCGCTGGCCGTGCTGACGCGCGGCCGAACCACCATCGCCATCGCTCACCGTCTCTCGACGCTGCGCCATGCCAACCGCATTCTCGTCCTCAATCGCGGCAAGCTCATCGAGGAAGGCAGTCACCAAGAGTTGATGGAAAAAGACGGGACGTACGCGCGTCTAGTGCGTATGCAAACGGAGGTCAGTTCCGAGCCGACGGTCGATGGTCTGGTCGTCGCCGGCCGTGCCGCCCGAAGAGTGGCGAACCGGCAGCGTGCCAGCTGCCGGGTGGAGTAAGTCTCCAACACGACAGCTTCCCTAACCCGGCAGCTTACGCTGCCGGTTCGCCATTTGCGGCGGCAGTTCCTTTTGCTCCGCGCTGGCTGACGCCAGAGGAAACGCGCTTGCAGCGCAGCGAACGCGACACGCTGCAAGCGGCGGTGGGTGATGCACTTTACGATGGTCTCTTCGCCGTCCGCGCTCTGCCGGCCACCTATCCCGATCAGTTCCTCAGTCTTCGCTACGCTGACGACGACGGCCAAGAACACGAGGTCGGCCTGAGTGCGCGATCTCGCCGATTGGCCGGTCGATGACCGCGCCTTGCTGGAATTGGCCCTGGCGCGGCGCTATTTCGTCCGTGTCATCACCGCCATCGATAGCATCGAATTTAAGTACAATTTGCTGACGTTCCAGGTTCAGACCGACCGCGGACCCATCCGCTTCACGATACGAAACAGTCACAGTCAGGCGCAGGACTACGGCGAGAACGGCAAGCTGCTCCTCGACGTGGACGACAACTGCTATCTCCTTCCCGATCTCGACGCCCTGCCGCGCCGTCAGCATTTGCTCTTCCGGCGATACGTCTACTGGTGAGAACACTTCTCGGCGAACGCTGCGGGCCGAAGTACAAAAGACTGCATGGTCCCAACCCGTTTGACGGTCTGGCTGCTGTCGTCCGGCCTACTACTCTGGCTGACCGGATACATTCTTCCACTCATACGGCTGCCGCAGGCGGAAACGTGGGTGCAGGCTCTTCGCTGGCTGGTGTACGGTTTCTACGCCGGTATCTTCCTTCTGCTGGCCATCGACGCCTTTCTTGCTCGCCGCCTCAGCCAGCCAGTGCGGCTGCGCGTGCGGCGCGAACGCCCCGCTCGATTGTCCCTAGGCGTGGACAACGAGATAATCCTGATCGTCGAGAACCACAATCGGCAGCATGTGCGGCTGCTGCTGCGCGATCTACCACCGCCTGGTTTCCGTGCCGAGCCGTCGCTGCTCGATGCCAAGGTGCCGGCTCATGGCTGGTCGCGTCTGACCTATCGTCTGCTGCCGACGGAGCGAGGCAATTTCTCCTTCGGAGACGTGGCCGTGCGTTGTCGTGGTCCTCTCGGATTGGCTTGCGTCGATCGCCTCTTGCCGGCCGCCGAGGACGTGCAGGTCTATCCGAATCTGCTCGAAGTGCGGCGCTACGAAGCGCTGGTGCGCACCACGCTGGTGCGCAGCGGCGGCTATCGAGCCAAGCGTCTGCTTGGAGCCGGACGAGAATTCAGCCATTACCGCGAATACACGCAAGACGACGATTATCGCCACGTCAGTTGGAAAGCGACAGCGCGGCGCAACAAGCCGATTACTAGCGTTTTCGAGAGCGAACACAGTCAGGACATCATCTTCTGCCTGGACATCGGCCGCATGATGGCCGCGCCGTGGGCACGCTGACCAAGCTCGATCACGCCATCAACGCCGTGCTGATGCTCGCGCACGTCAGTCAGACGTTTCAGGACAATCTCGGCCTACTCGTTTTCTCGCACACGGTTCATCTGTATTTGCCGCCGGCCAAGGGCCGCGCCCAACACGCTCGCTTTCTGCAAGCGCTGTACAGCGTCAAACCGGAGTTGTGCTATGTCAATTATCGTGAAGCATTTTCCCACCTCATCGCCAAGCATCCCAAGCGCGCTCTGACGATGGTGTTCACCGATCTGCTCGATAATGTAGTATCGCGCGAATATCTCGATGCCGCCGCTCTGCTGCGCCGCTTTCATCTGCCGCTCACCTTGGCCGTGGCGGACGTACCCTTGCAGCAATTGGCGGCGCGGCAACCGGAAAGCGCCGACGAACTGTATGATGTGCTGACGGCGCGCGATCTGCTCGACGAACGCACGGAATTGCTGCGCAGCCTCGAACGACAAGGCATCATGGTCCTGGATACCGTGCCGGACAAATTGACTATCGATGCCGTCAACCGCTACCTGGCGCTTAAAACCGGCGTGCGGATGTGAAAAAAAACTAACCACAGAGTCACAGAGAACACAGAGAAATACACAGAAGAAATAAAAAACAGAATAGCGAGAAAAAAGATTCTTTCTGTTTTTTCTCTCTGTGTATTTCTCTGTGTTCTCTGTGACTCTGTGGTTAGCTCTTCTTTTGAGGAATGGCCATTATGGACCTCGCAGCGTTTCTGCAACAGCGTCGTCCCGATTGGAAGCGTCTGGTAGAAATCCTCCAGTACGTCGAGGGCAGTGGTCTGTCGTCGCTGGACGACGAGCAAGCGATCGAGTTTGGCCGTCTCTATCGCCGCGCCGCTTCTGATCTGAACCAGGCGCAGACGTTCGTCAGCGGCGAAGCGACCGAGCGTTATTTGAACGATCTCGTCGCCCGCGCCTATCTCGCCATCTATGGTAAGACGCGCCTCGATCTCCGCGGTTTGTTGCGTTATCTCTTTTGGGGTTATCCGGCTGTCTTGCGCCGCTATCTGCCGCACCTTTTGCTGGCCACGCTGCTGTTCGCGGCCGGCGTCGTTTTCGGTTATTTGGTTTCGTGGTACGACAAGGATGCTGCCCGCGCCTATCTGCTGCCCGCACACACCATCCGGCCGGCGGAGGATGGTCAGGACGCCACCGCCGCCTACAACACGGATAGGCTCACGGAGTTTTCCAGTTTTCTGTTCACGCACAATGTCAGTGTCAGCTTGATGGCCTTCGCGCTGGGCATCACCTTGGGACTCGGCACGGCTTGGATGATGTTTTACAACGGCGTTCTTGCAGGCGTCTTGGCGGCGGTGTTCGTCGAGGCGGGGCAGTTCGCCGCCTTCGCCACCGGCATTCTTCCGCATGGCGTGTTGGAAATCCCCGCTTGTCTCATCGGCGGAGCGGCGGGTTTCGTGCTGGCGCAGGGCATTGTGCAAGCACGTCCGTGGCCGCGGCGCGAAGAAATGGCTCAGCGCGGCAAGCAGGCGGTGTTGCTGCTTTTCGGCTGTGTGCCGCTGTTGGCTGTGGCCGCGTGCCTGGAGGCAGGCGTGGCGCGGGCGCCGGATTGGTTTTTGAACAAAGGACTGAAATTGGCCATTGCCGGCGTCTTCGGTCTCTTGTTTCTGGCCTATGTTTGGCTGCTTGGCTGGGGCCGCGTCACGGTGCGCTCAGCGCGGTGACGAGACAAGTGTGCTGGCTCTTGTCGTCGTGGCCGGTGACAACAGACTTGCCGTCCGGCGTGAAGGCGATGCAGTACGCTCCGAACGCCTTCAATTTCCGCGACAGTAATTTCTTGCCGCCGGCGACATCCCATAAAGTGACGTTGCCGGCGTAACCGCTCGTCGCCAACGATTTGCCGTCGCGCGATAGAGCGATGCCGTACAAATCGTCCGGCGTCGGCCCCATCTCCTTGACCTGCCCTCCCGTCTTGACGTTCCACAGGCGCACGAAACGATCCTGCCCGATCGAAACGAGTTGTTGACCATCCGGCGTGAAGACGACGCCGGTGACGACGGCGGCCACGGGACCGGCCGGCATCTTAATCGTCTTGAGTTCCTTTTGTGCCGTCACGTCCCAGAGCTTGATAACGGCGTCCGCGCCGGCGGAAGCGAGCATCTTTCCGTCAGGACTGAAGGCAACGCAATAGACGTGATTGCCGTGTGCGCCGAGGTTTTTCACTTCCTTGCCGATAGCGGGGTTCCACAAGCGCACGCTCTTGTCGGCACTGCCGGAGGCCAAGAGTTTGCCGTCGTTCGTGAAAGCGATGCTATCGACAATGTCGGTGTGACCCTTTAGTTCGCGGAGGAATTTGCCGTCGGCGGGGTTCCACAAACGGATGGTTTTGTCGTGGCTCGACGACGCCAACATTTTACCGTCCTTGCTGAAAGCGACGCAGTAAACGGGGCCGGTGTGGCCTTTGAGCGTGCGAATCTCCTTGCCGGCGGCGAAGTCCCACAGTTTGACGGTGTTATCGAAGCCGGCGGTGGCCAGCACTTTGCCATCGGGGCTGAACGCCACGCTGTAAACCAAGGCGTCGTGGCCCTTCAATTCTTTGACCTCCTCGGCCAAGGTCCGCGTGAGGATGAGTAGCATCAGGACGATGGTGGTCAGCGAGCGTTTCATAGAGAATGAATCTCCCAGGAAAGTTCGTTTAGCCGCGAGCCGTAGGCGAGCGCGGGCGGCTTGTATTACCCGGCAGCTAACGCAGCCGGTTCGCCGGGCATGGCGAACCGGCTGCGTTAGCTGCCGGGTAGAGTATGTAACTGCCGATCATAACTCCGAGGCCGCAACATCGGGCGCGAAGCCGCGACGTAGGGTATTCTCCGTGATAGTGCGCGGCAGAACAAATTGCAACAAATAATCGGGACCACCCGCCTTCGAGCCGATGCCGGACATTTTGAATCCTCCAAATGGCTGGCGATCGGCGAGAGCGCCGGTGATCTTGCGATTGATGTAGAGATTACCAACGCGAAACTTGCGTTTGACGTGCGCGATGTGTTCGGGGCTGCGCGAGAACAAGCCGCCGGTCAGGGCGTAAGGAGTGGCATTGGCGATTTCCAGAGCGTCCTCGAGATCGCGCGCCCGCAGCACCGTCAGCACTGGGCCGAAGATTTCCTCCTGAGAGATGGTCGCCGAAGGCGCAACGTCATCGTAAATGTGCGGCGCGATGTAGTAGCCTTCTTCCTTAAGGGAACCGACTTCGCCGGCGTAGACGAGACGGCCCTCGCTCTTGCCCTTTTCGATGGTTGCCAGGATGCGCTGATAAGCGTCGTCGTCGATAACGGGTCCGACGGTGCATCCGGGATCATCGGCAGGAGCGACCTTCAAACTGCGCGTCGCCTCGATCAGCCGAGCGACGAAGGTATCGTGCAGCGCGTCCGGCACGATGACGCGGCTGCACGCGGAACACTTCTGCCCGGCGTAGCCGAACGCGCTGGCGACGGTGCCGTGAACCGCCTCGTCCATGTCGGCGTCCTCGTCGATGATGACGGCGTTTTTGCCGCCCATTTCGGCGAGGACGCGCTTGATGTGATCCTGTCCCGCTTGCACATCGGCCGCTTGCCGGCTGATGTGCAGACCGACGTTGCGCGAGCCGGTGAAAGCGATCGTGGCCACATCGGGATGATCGACCAGTACTGGCCCGATTTCCTCGCCGATGCCAGGCAAATACGCGACCACGCCGGGAGGTAATTCGACTTCCCCAAACACCTCCATCAGCTTCGCCCCGATGACGGTGGATTGTTCGGCGGGCTTCATGATAACAGTGTTGCCGGTGACGAGAGCGGCGGTGGTCATGCCGCAGAGAATGGCCAGAGGAAAATTCCACGGCGCGATGACGACGGTGACGCCGCGCGGCTCGTAGAAATAGACGTTCTCCTCGCCTGGCACGTCGCGCCGCCGCGGCTTAGCCAAGCGCAGCATCTCGCGGCCGTAGAACTCGCAGTAATCGATGCTCTCGGCGATGTCGGCGTCGGCCTCGCGGCGCGGCTTGCCGCACTCGTAGACTTGCCAGGCGGCCAACTCGAAACGCCGCCGCCGCATCACCTGCGCGGCGCGGAACAGATAATCGACCCGCTTCGCCGCCTCCGTATCGCGCCAGGCCGGAAACGCTGCCTTAGCAACAGCGATCGCTTCTTTCGCTTGCTCGACGCTGGCCCGCCCGCAGCGGCCGACGATCTGCAGGCGGTGCGATGGGTTGAGCGAATCGAAGGTCGCCGCCGTGGGGATGGCCCGACCGCTGATAACGGGGAGATAGGTCCGGCCAAGCTGTGGTGCCACTTCAGCGAGCGCGGCATCCATCGCTCGCCGTGCCTCGGCTCGGCTGAAGTCCGTCAGCGGTTCGATCCGAAAGGGCGAGTGGCCGAAGGCGTCGGACGCACCGTCATGCCGATTACCGTGCGGCTGGCTCGAATCCATCCTGGTCTGCGTGAACGAATCCATGAATAAACTCTCCTTGTCGGTCTGGAAAAGCAATCAGCTATCGGCTATCAGCTATCGGTTGTTGTATTTGACAGAGGGTCGATAGCCTCCGCGTAAAAGTAAATTCAAAGCTCATATTTCAAAGAGGACGATTTAAGTTTTCGACCTTTCGCGGAGTTTCGGGAGAGTCTTCCCATGTTACTCAGTTTACGCCGTGCCGGCGTCTTGGCCTCGTTGCTGTCGGCCTCGTTGGCTGTCAGCTGCGGCTTCTTTACCCAGACGCCGGAAACGCCGCCGGAAACCGCCGAAGTTCCGCAAGTCCAATCTCCCCCGCTTCAGCACGAAGCCTTATTCATCGGCGTCGCCTCGTCGCGTGTTCTCAGTGTTCTCTATCCGCCGCCCGCGCCGTTGTCCGAGCTGCCTCCCGAAACCAAGCCGCCGGGAGACGACGTAGTCTGGATCCCCGGTTATTGGGTCTGGGACACAACGCGGGACGATTGGCAGTGGGTCAGCGGGGTCTGGGTGCATGCGCCGCCGGGCCGGCGTTGGACTCCCGGTTACTGGAGTGTGGCCGATGATGGTTGGCGCTGGGTACACGGCTTTTGGGCGATTGATCCGCCGCCTCCGCCTTCCGCGCCTCCGCCCGCCATCGCTTACGCCCCCAACGGAAACTTCTTCAACGACCCCGGTTTCGGCTTCTTCAGCGGCTACGGCATGTGGTGGCCCTGGTACTGGAACGGGCCTTTGCACATTCACCGGCGACGAGATGAATCCGCGCACCTTCTTCCCTGCGGTCACATCGTCGCGCCTACTGCCGCCTTTCATGGCACTCACGCGGCCGCTCTTCTGCCCTCCTTTGTACCTCCTCTCGCGTCGAGTGTGCATGCCTCACCGACGGGACCGCTCAGCATCCACGACGCACTCGCAGCGTCTCCTCCGCTTTCCTCGACCGCGTCTCATCTGGACATGGCGTCGATCTTCGCTTCGGTCCCCAAATCGCTGGTATCTCCTGTCAACTCTCCGATGGGTCTGCAAGCCCACAACGAACACGCCTCGTTCGCGCTCCATGCCACGTCGCATGGTCGTGGCAATTTAGGTTCACCGGCTGTGCTGCACGATCACACGGGCCGGATGACTTCTTTCTTTTTGAATCCTCATCTGGAGACGGCCCTCCATCAGCCTGCGAATTTTCACGGCAATTTATCGTCGCA
This sequence comes from uncultured Planctomycetota bacterium, assembly GCA_963835245.1. Lineage (GTDB taxonomy): Bacteria > Planctomycetota > Planctomycetia > Gemmatales > Gemmataceae > JAJPHU01. Next base: position 1,338,732 of record CAWIEZ010000001.1, on the reverse strand, counting down.
TTCTTTCGGCGGTGAACGGGGCGGCGGTAGGGGAAGTGGAGGCGGATCCGTCATGTCTGGGGGACACGGCGGCGGACATGGGCGTTAATTAGCCGCGACCAGCAGGGGAACACGTCCGCGCTGCCTACTTCCGGAGGCACAGCCAACGATTAATTGCTCTTGGCTCGCCGCCGTGCCTTTGTTATGTCTTTCGCCCCGTTGGTTCGCTGAGAAATTGCGCGAACTAACGCAAGGAGCGGCGAAGCATGAAACGATTCGCGGGGACGATGGCGGTTGTGCTGGCGTTGACTTTCGCCGGCGCCGTCCACGGCCAACAGATGGTCCAGTACGGCTTCGAGGGACGCAATCCGGTCTGGCGGCCGGGTCCGCACGACGTCGGCTACAAGGAGACGCTACACGGGCTCAGCGGCGAAAACATTCACGGCGGTCAACGCTCCGAAACCATCCAACTTGAGGCCGAGCGCGGCAATTACATTCATTACACTTATACTCTCGGTCGCGCACCCGTGACGGAGGATTTCAACGCCAGTCTGTGGATTCGCGCCAATCGTCCGGGCGTGCAGCTTTTGGCCCGCGTGGTTTTCCCCAACGAACCCGATCCCAACAATCCGGGGCATCCGCTGACGGCTCTGCTGCCCGGGGAACGCTACCAGATCGCTCAGCACTGGCAGCCATTGACGCTGCCCACGCCGGTCAAATTACTGCGTCAGGAGCAGCTCAAACTCGCCGTCCTGCTCAAGCGCGAGATCGTCGCCACCGACGCCTACGTCGATCAACTGGTACTCAATGTCTACACCGGACCCGGCGAGACGCACGTATGGATCGACGATCTGGAAGCGGGTCCGGCTTTCGACGCGCCGTCGCCGAGCGCTGCCGCCGGAACGGGGTGGGACCAAGGCGGAGGCCGCGAGATGACACCGGCGCGGCCGGCCCTCAACCATCGCGCCGACGAGGTCCGCCTGGAGGGCGGGCACTTGAAAGTCGGCAACGAACGATTGTTTCTTCTCGGCATCCGCCATACCGGCACGCCGTTGCCCGTGCTGCGCAACGCCGGCTTCAATACGGTCTGGCTCGACGACAGTTCGCCATCGGGCCTCATCGAGGAGGCGGCGAACAACGGCTTCTGGATTGTGCCGATGCTGCATGCGCCGGAGGTCGTCGAGCAGCCGGACGGCAAAGTCCGCGGACAACTCGTCGCCAACGAGGCGTTTAGTCGCAACGTCGATCGTTTCGTCCGCGAGCAATCGGTGTTGTGCTGGGATTTGGGCGGCAATCTGCCCTTCGAGAAAAGCCGCGCCGTTATGAACACCGCCCAAGTCATCCACAATCGCGATCCGCTTCGTCCATTGGCCGCCGATGTCCGCGACGGCTTCCTCACGTATACGCGCACCGGCAATCAACAGTTGATGATCGGCACGCACCGATGGCCATTGTTGACCAGCATGGAACTGCCGGCCTACCGCGATTGGCTGATGCAGCGGCGCCTGCTGCTGCCGGCCGACGCCTTCTGTTGGACGTGGATTCAAACGCATCTGCCCGATTGGTTCATGACCGCCGCCTACGAACGCACCAGCGGCCGATTCACCGAGCCAATCGGCCCGCAGCCGGAGCAGATTCGCTTGCTTTCCTACATCGCCATCGGCTGCGGCTATCGCGGCCTTGGCTACTGGTCGGATCGCTTCCTAGCTGATAGCCACATGGGACGCGACCGCTTGCTGGCCCTGGCTTTGCTCAACCAGGAATTTCGCCTGCTCGAACCGCTGCTGGTCAACATCAACAGCGAGCCACAGTGGATCCAGGCCGAAGGACTTTTCGGCATACCCGACCAGAACGTCATGGCCGCCGTCTTGCGCAGCGATAAGGCCGTGCTGGTGCTGCCCATCTGGATGGGGTCCGGCTCGCAGTACGTCCCACCGCAAGGCTACGTCGCGCAGCTCAAGCTGAAGGTGCCCGTAGTGCCGGAGAATTACGGCGCGTGGGAAATCTCGCCCGGATGCTTCCGCTCCTATCCGAGCAAGCCCGTTCTCGGCGGCAAGGAAATCATCATTACGAATTTCAGTCTGACCGGCGCCATCGTCTTCACCGCCGATATCGTGGGGCGCGGCAGCTTGGTGCCGCGCTTTCAAGAGTTGCAGCGGTCGATGCGCAAGGACGCCGCTCAGTGGACGCACGATGAAGCGCAGGAAGAGATCGTCAAAGTGGCGCGCGTTCACGAAGAATTAAAGCAGATGGGCAAAAAGATCCACGACGGCGACGGCCTGCTCGACACGGCTCGGCAATGGCTGGACAAGAGCCGCAAGCATCGTATCAACGGCGAATTTCCCGAAGCCTACTCCGACGCGCAGTTGGCGCTGCGAGCGGTGCGCATCCTCATGCGCCAGCACTGGGACGCCGCCGTCGAGAAACTAACGACGCCGGTAGCCTGTCCCTTCGCCCTCAGCTTTTACACACTGCCGCGCTGCTGGCAGCACCTCGACGAACTAGCCAAGCTGCGCCCGGCCAAGAATCTTCTGGTCGAAGGCGATTTCGAGCTTCCGCCCAATGAACGCCCGCGGGGATGGGGTCTGGAGGACATCCGCTCGCTGGACGACGTGGAAGGCGAGGCCAAGCGCGTGGCCAACGATCCGCGCGAAGGCAAACAATGTCTGATGCTGAAGCTCACCCCCCGGAATTTGCTGAAAGCGGCGCAGGTGTTGGAACGAACATTCCTGGCCATCCACAGTCCGGCGGTGAAATTGCCGCCCGGAACGCCGGTGCGCATCAGTGCATGGGTGCGCGTGCCCGCGGAGATCGCCGGCTCTCCCGACGGTGCGCTGCTGTACGACAGCGCCGGCGGCGAACCGTTGGCGGTACGCCTGTCGAAGCCGACGATGTGGCGGCAATTCATCCTCTATCGCACCGTGCCCGATACCGGCGCGATCAACGTGAGCATGGCACTAACGGGGCTGGGAACGGTGTATTTCGACGATGTTCGCATTGAGCCGATGGCCAAGCCGAATGCCTCGGAAATCGTCACCACGTCGGCGCCGGCGCCGCGGCCGTAAACAGATAGTCCCCGGACTGCCGGGGCTATGTGCGTCATCCCTGTCCGGCCATAGCATAAGAGCCACTAACCAACTGTGGCGGCACGTTTTCAACGTGCCGAATGCGCCGGCACGTTGAAAACGTGCCGCCACAGTTGGTTAGTGGCTCTAACAGGGATCGCCCGCGCGAGAAGACATCATGCGACAACTTACCACGTTGCCCAGCGCCGACGCGGCTCGTACTCTGGCCGATTATCTGCTCACGTTGAAGATCGAAACCAAACTGGAGCAGCAGCCGGACGGCTGGGCCATCTGGGTCCGCGATGAGGACCATCTACCGCGACTCGGCAGGAGTTGGAAGAGTTCACACGCAATCCCTCCGATCCGCGCTACAGAGGAGCCGCGAACACCGCCGACGCGCTCCGCCGACAACAAATTCAGGAAGAGAAAGCGTATCATCGACGCCAGAAGCGTTTCTACGCCCGCATGGGCCGTGCCGGCGTCGCGGGCCGCTGCACTCTCACTCTCATTGTGATTAGCGTTGTCGTTCTCATTCTGAAGGATGGCTTCAGCTTCGGTCGTTCTTTAGAGAAGATGTTCTTTATCGCCCCCTATGATTATACCTTGGTGTTCAATCCTCTTTCGAGAGAAGCAAGGTATAAATGGGAGGTGACATCACCGGGATTGGAGCCGATCCTTCACGGCGAGATCTGGCGTCTGGTCACGCCGATCTTTCTCCACGATGGTATCTGGCACCTTGTTTTCAATATGTGGTGGCTGTACTACCTCGGCGGCGCGATCGAGAGGCGGCGCGGCCAAGTACGCTATCTGTCGCTCGTGCTGGTGTTGGCCATCGGGTCGAACCTGGCACAATACTTTCTCGGTAAGCTCGGTTCGGGTGAATCCCTTGCTTCGACGCCGCGCTCGATTTTTTTTGGCGGCATGTCCGGCGTCGTCTACGGTCTGTTCGGCTACGTCTGGATGAAAATGCGGTTTCAGCCGGAGTTGGGTTTGGGCATCGACCGCACCAACTTCATCCTCATGATAGCCTGGTTCTTCCTGTGCATGACGCCTTGGATTCACATTTTCATCAGCGGTGGGGTTGCCAACGCTGCCCACGTCGCCGGACTCCTTATGGGAATGCTCATCGGCTACGCTCCGATTATGTGGCAGTCTTTGCGTTCCGACTGAGCCGATTCTCGACGCCGAGACAACGCCATCGTTGCCAGCAACGGCACCAGCGGCATGTAATTGCGCGATTCGTACAGCCAACCAAAACAGACATTGCTTATCAGCAACAACGGCGTCACGACCACAGCCAGCGCGCGCAGCCGTGGATCGAGGACGCGCCAGCGCCAAGCGATCACGGGCAGAAATAGGCCGACGAACAGCAGCACATGCAGATAATTCTCCCACAGAGGCGGAAAGCGGTCGGGAATTGGCGGCCCGAAGCCGAGGTTGAGATCGATCATCAATCCGCTGGTGCCGTTGATGTTGCCGTAATTGAGCCGCCAACCCAGCGGCAAGCGCACCGCCAGGAACGCCGCCACACACGCGCCGCCCAGCGCCGCCGTGATGAGCCAGGCGCGCCAGCCGCGCCGCCCGTAACAAGCGAGATAAGCCGGCGCCACGATAATGACCGTCTCTTTAGCGACGATGCCCAGCGCCAGCGCCGCAGCCAGGGCAATGGGTCGATCCTCCAGCAGATAAAGGAACGCCAACACAAACAGCGTGTGACTGAGCGGATCGGTCAGTTGGCCCTCGTAACGCAGGATCGACAGCGGATAGAGCAACACCAGCGGCAGGAGCGTCAGCAAAGCACGGTTGGCGTCCAGATAGCGCCGCGCCAAGCGAAAGGACGCCCACAAAAACCAGACGGTGAAAAACCAGCGATAGCTGACGCAGGCGAAGTCCCAGTTGTGCGTGATTCGTTCCAGCAGGCAAACGAAGCCGTGCGGCAAGGGCCGATAATTGTGCGGCGCCTCGTGTTTACCCTGGAACTGCTGGAGGTAGATTCGTTGTTGAAATTTCTGTGCCTCGGCACGGCGATCCACCTCGATCCAGTGCATCAGCGTCATCCATGCGGCGAGAGCGGCGAACAAGACCATGAGCATCGCCGCACGCGGTTCCATCGGTCGATCTAAGTGGACGCGAACAGTCAGCGCCACGATCATGAGGAACAGCACGATCGCCGAGGTCAGGATCGTCGCCGCGGTCGAAGGGTAGGGTGTGAGGAGAGCGTTGCGATGCGGTTCCAAGAGCAGCGGGACAATGCAGAGCAGCGCCAGCAGCGTTAGGCTCGCCACGGTGACAACCGTTTTCGACACGAAAGAGCCTTCGTTTCCGATTGTAGCAAAGTCTGCCGGCGCTGTGGGCTGAATGAAGAATTCACTTCGCCAGCTGCGCGGCGGGAACGCGGGCCTGATCGGATAGACCCTGATGGATCTTATTGCCGTTCACTTCCAACGTAAAGTATTCGGCCCCCGCCGGCATCTCAAATTCCAGATACCCCGACAAGCCGGTATCGGAGTAGTCCTTGATCGTCTGCCCCTGCGGATCGAGAATGCGGCCATTGTCCGCGATGCGTGCGTTTTTATCCACGACTTCGGCGAAAATCTCCTGGAGCAAGCGCATCTCGGCGGCGAGCTTGTGATCCCACAAATCGATAGAAGTACCCGTTTCAAGATCGTCCAACTCCTCCATCTGCTCCTCGTTGACGTTGGGACCGACGCCGATGAGGACGAACTTCAGCGGATGGCGGCGGCGCGCCGCGATGTCCTTGGCCAGTTGCACGCTGTACGCTTTCACGTCGTCGAGATCGTGTAGTTCGCCATCGGTGATGAAAACGTAAAAACCCCACGGCGCTTCGCGGAAGCGTTCGACGAAGTATTGGACGGCGGGCAAAAGTTGCGTGCCGGTGCCGAAATTCTTCGGCGGGCCGAAAATGTGCCGCTCCGCCTCGTCGGCGCGCAAATCGCCGACTTCCTCAATCTGGCTGCCGCCCGGTCCAACCGCCCAATAAATGCACGTTGTACCGCCATCGGCGTCGATCTTGCGTGCCAGGTACGAGCAAACCTTCTGCGCCACCGGCGTCACTTCATTGGCCTTCTGTTTCTTCGTGCCGAACAGCGAAGCGAGGAAACCACCGCCGCCCTCCTCGACGCCGTACAGTTTGCTCATGGAACCGGAGCCGTCCAGGGCGATGCCGGTCTGGGCGCCCTCCTTGTGAGGCTCCATGAGGATAGTGGCCACCACGCGGATCTTGCCGCCCGGCGACGGATAGACATTCACTTCACCGAACGGTTCGACGACTTTCTTCAACTGCGACATGGGAAAGACTCCGGTTTAGGCCGTTCGATCATCCGGTTAGCGACGCTTCGCAGAAGCGTCCGTCCGGCGCTTCTGCGAAGCGTCGCTAACCAGCGGCAGGCCGTTGCTTATTCGTCCTTCGGTTTTTCCAAAGCGATGTCGGTTTCCGCATCTTTTCTCAGTTCCAGATCGATGCCGCGCCATTCGGCGTTGGGATCGTCGTCTTCGGTCGCCTCCGCGGCGACTGGCTGCGCCTCCATGATGGGCGGTTCCTCCCTCTGCATCGGCGTCCGCGCGCGATCGGAAAGCGCTTGATGGATGCGGGTGCCGTTGACTTCGAGCGTGAAATAATCGTCGCCCGCCGGCATCTCAAATTCCAGCAGCGCCGGCAAGCCGACATCGCTGTAATCCTTGACGATGCGGCCGTGGGCATCGAGGATGCGGCCGTTATCGGCGACGCGCGCGTTTCGCTCGACCACCTCGGCGAAGATTTCCTGCAAGACGCGCATCTCGGCAGCAAGTTTGTGATCCCACAGATCGAAGGACGTGCCGCTGTCGAGATCGTCCAGTTCGGCCATCTGCGTCTCATTGACGCTGGGATCGACGCCGATGAGGACGAACTTCAGCGGATTACGGCGGCGAGTGGCGATGTCCTTGGCCAAGCGGCACGCTGTACGCTTTCACGTCATCGAGATCGTGCAGTTCGCCGTCGGTGATGAAGACATAAAAACCCCACGGCGCTTCGCGGAAGCGTTCGACGAAATAGCGGACGGCCGGCAGCAAGCGCGTGCCGGTGCCGAAATCGCGCGGTGGACCGAAGACGTGGCGCTCCGCCTCGTCGGCGTGCAAGTCGCCGACCACTTCGATGGCGCCGCCGTTGTCGCCGACCGCCCAATAAATGCATGTGGTGCCGCCGTCGGCATCGATCTTGCGCGCCAGGTAGGCGCACAGCTTCTGCGCGATCGGCGTGATTTCATTGCTTAACTTCTTGGGGCCGCCGAAGATCGGCGACAGCACGCGGCTGCCGTCCTCGACGCCGTACAGTTTGCTCATGGAGCCGGAGCCGTCCAAGGCGATGCCGGTCTGGGCGCCTTCCTTGCGCGGCTCCATGAGGATAGTGGCCACCACGCGGATCTTGCCGGATGACGACGGATAGACATTGACCTCGCCGAACGGATCGACAACGTGTTTGAGCTGAGACATGGGAACCTCACGGTAGAAAGGGACTCCGTGTTGTTGTTCGTTCGCCGTTAGGGGGCATTTTATGCACCCATCGTTTAGCCGCGACCCGAAGGGGAGCGCGTTTGGACCAAACGCGCTCCCCTTCGGGTCGCGGCTAAACGATTAATTACTCAACGTCGCTTGAGGGGAATGAGCGTCCGGCTCGCCGGAACGTGTAAGGAAGACGAACGGCCGATCGGAGATGCGAATTTCATCGCCGCACTTGAGACCCGCCGGACCCCCCAAGCGACTACCGTTGAGATAGGTGCCGTTCTTCGAGGCCGTATCGTGCAACTCGAATTTCTCCGTGGAGTGAACGAGAATGGCACAATGACGACGCGAAGCATAGGCGTCATCCACGATCACGTTGTTATCGCTGGATCGCCCCAGGGTGTTGACGCCGACCTGAAGGGGATAGAGAAATTCGCCGTCCGAAAGCCAGCAGGTTAATTCGCGCTCGGCCGTGCCTTCACCTGGGTGAATAACCGTGTGATCCATCCCGGAGGAGTCGGCGTCGCGGGAAACGAAAATCGTGTGCGAGCCGCGGGCGCGCAACAAAAGCTCACGGGCACGGCGGTAGTCTTGCCGGCGCGGTGCTTCCAAATGCAGGCTATCGAGGCGAGGGTCGGCCATGACGTTGATTACCACGGCGAGTCGGGAGAAAAGGAGGGGACGTCCTCCTTTACTATAGTAAAATCTTAACCGGACCTCTGCTATCGTCAACAACAAAATGAAGAAGCGGAGAAAGTTTTTAGAACTGCCGTAAGCCTTTGCTCATCTCTCCTTGAAGAAGCGACAGATCCTCCACCCCGACGGACAACCGCACCAGTCCGTCGCCGATGCCTTGTCGCTCCTTCTCGGCGGAACTGACGTAGCGATGCGAGGTCGTCGCCGGATGACTGCATGTCGTGGTGGTATGGCCGAGTGAAGGACTGAAGGCGATGCCGGGAGCTTGGCGCATGAAGCGATTGACGGCATCGCGGCCGCCGGCGAGATCGAAACAGAGCATATTGCCGAAACCGCCGCGCAGCAGACGGCCAGCCAATTCACGGTCGGGATGATCGGCGCGTCCGGGATAGAGGACGCGCCGCGACCCCAGGCTGCTCGGCCAACCAATCGGCGAGAGCGGCGGCGTTGGCACAAGCCGCCCTCATGCGCAGACTCAACGTCTCCAGGCCGCGCTCGGCCAACCAGCAATCGAACGGACTGGACGAGAAGCCCCAGATGCTGCTGACTTGGGCGATCTCCGCTCGCATGTCGTTGGTGCCGCACACCATGCCGAGCGTCACGTCGCTGTGACCGCCGATCATCTTGGTCAGACTCTCCATGACGAGATCGGCGCCCAACTCCAGCGGCCGAACCAGCACCGGCGTGGCGAAGGTGTTATCGACGACGCACAGACAATTCGCCTCGTGAGCCAAATGAGTCAAAGCCGTCAGGTCGGCGACGCGCAACAGCGGGTTGGACAGCGTTTCCACGAACAACAGCCGAGCCGGCGTTTGCAGTGCGACGCGCACTTGCTCCAAATCGCCGATGTCCACGAAGGCCGTTTGCACGCCGAGGCGCGGCAGTTCTTGCTGGAATAGCTGCATCGTGCGGCCGTAAAGGCGATGACTGGCGAGGATGCGCTGTCCTTGCCCCACGCTCGCCAGCACCAGAGCGCCGATTGCGGCCATGCCGGAACTGGTCATCAGCGCCCATTGCGCCCCTTCTAACTCCGCTAATCGAGCCGCCAGCCGTCGCGCGTTGGGGTGGGCGTCGCGGGCGTAGATGAAGCCCGACTCCTGCGCATCGAGGATGCGATCAAGAGCGTCGAGGTCCGGCAGCGTGTACACCGCCGACGGATACAACGGCGGCGTCAGCGGCGTACTCGGACCCAACTCAGAGGGAGACTTTCGCGGCTCGGCCATCAGGGTTTGAAATCCTTCAACAAGTTCTGCACGGCAATCCACATTTGGAGATGCGCCTCGCCGCGATCCTGCTTGAAACCGAGATGTTCCGCCTCCGCACGCGCCTTTTCTTCCGGCGCTTGATCCACTAGACGGAAGTGCAAATACCACAGAGCGCCGGCTAACGAACCGTCCTTGTCGTAGACGAACAGCGGCAGATTGTTGGCGTCGGCGACCACTCGATTGAATTGTTCGACGATTTCTTTCGACAGCGTTTGCGGCGACAGTTCCAGGCTTAGATAACGCAATCCGCTCTGCTCGAATTGCCGGCGGAGGGCGGCGTCTTCCGGGTCGGCCGCGCGAACGTGCAGAACGGTGCGATAGCCGTGCGCTTTCAGCCAAGGGATGCCGTCGGCGAACGGCTCCTGTCCATTGGCGATATTGGCTTTGACCATAGCGAACTGAGGGATGCCCACCGGCAACGCGGGACTGGCGGCGCGCTCGTCGTGCGCCGGCGGCGGTTCCGGTGTTTGCGGCGTGGAGGGACGTGTCTCGGCCGGCATCGGTTGCTCCGGCGCCGCGGTTACTGGTTCCGGTTGCTGCAAGTACACGCCGGGAGAACCGGAAGGAGGCGCCGACGGTGCGGCGGAGGCGGGCGGGAAATAAGCGTTTTGTTGGATTTCCGCGGCAGACGGCGGCGATGCCGGAACTGCCGGAGACGCGGCCATGCCGGGCGGAGGAGCCATCCCTGCGGGCGGAAGATTGGGCGCGAAGCGCGGCGGCATCGGCCCATTGGCGGCGCAGCGGTCGCACGCCGGCGCTACCGCCGCTCCTGGCGGGGGGGAAAGCCGGTTCGATAGTTGCGCGCATCCGCCCCCGGAAAGCCCGCCCAGCATCACCGCGCCTGCCAGCAAGGACGAAAGTTGTCGCTTGTTCATGGTTGGCCTCCTGTCGTTCGCGTACCTACTCGATTCTACGGCGTGCAGCTGAGAAGATGGCAGGGCAGACGTGATTGTTTCCGCTCGAAATCATGCCCTCCGCCGTGGAAGGTAGCGATTACACAGGTTGCGACGACGCGCGGATTGAACTCGAAAGGGCGCGGCGGCGATCGCGTGGAAACTCCTTCAGCCGGTGCTGACGAAAAAATTTAACTTTTTTACGAAAAATTTCAATGGACATTACTAACGGAAAAGTTAGCTTATAAAGAAGGTCTATCCGTTAATCCTTTCTTCTGGACACCCTTAAGGCGGATCGCTCTTACTCTCCTATAGCGAGGTGGGAAGTGTCCGCGAGAATCTTGACGCGAGAATCGGCGCGTCAACGGGGAGGTTTGTTTATGACTCGTCTCATATCGTCTCGGCGTCGATCGGCGTTCACGTTGATCGAACTGCTCGTCGTCATCGCCATCATCGCGATTTTGATTGGCCTGCTGCTGCCGGCCGTGCAGAAGGTCCGCGAGGCCGCCAATCGCGCCCAATGCAGCAACAACTTGAAACAACTCGGTCTCGCCACGCACAACATGAACGACACTTTCGGCAAACTACCGCCCTCACTCGGTCTTTTCCCGTCCACGTCGCTCAATCTGGGTCCCATCACCTTCTATATGCTCCCCTTCATCGAGCAGCAGAACATCTGGAACGCGGCCCGCGGTGCCAATGGCTACTATGTCTCGAACAACAATGGCGTGCAAGCGTCGGTCATCAAGACCTACGTTTGTCCTTCGGACCCCAGCTACACGGCTGAGGCGCCGAACAACTTCGCCTTCGGCTGCTACGCGGCCAATGCGCTGGCCTTCAGCAACGGAACCTTCAACGGCGCGCCTGGGGATTTCCTGAACTACTATGTCACCGGAAAAGATCCCAGCGGCGTCGCCTTGGTCGATGCCACGTATCCCATCTGCATGGGGAACAAGACAATTCCGGCGAGTTACCCGGATGGAACCTCCAACACGATTTTCTGGACCGAAAAATATGCCCGGTGCGGCCCGACCTGGGGAAACGGCAACAATTTCAAATACAGCACGCAGTGGGCCGACCGCTTTGCCGTCTACTCCGCTCCCTACATTAACTTTTACCCCAACCCCAACAACGGGAATCCGCCGATGAATGTGAACTTTGGGGTGGCTGGGATGTTCCTGATGCAGCCCAACCCCTGGCAGTCCGCTTGCCTTCTGAATAATGCCAGTACCGGCCACACCGGCGGCATCATGTGCGGCCTCGGCGACGGCAGCGTGCGCCTGTGCGCCCAAGGCATGACGCCGACGACCTGGTGGCAGGCCATGGTGCCCGTCGATGGCTTGCCTCTGGGGACGGATTGGTGAGGATGGACGCCGCCTCGTGTGACCTATCGTGAAACCGCATTCACGGAGTTTGAGTCAATCGGCCCAGTTCTCGATCCGCAAGCCGGGCACTTGGCGGAAATCCTTTTGGTTGCGCGTAACCAGTGTTGCCTGGTTCGCCCGCGTGATGGCCGCAATCAGCAAGTCGCCTCGGCCGATTTTCTTGAGCTTCTTGTGTTGCCGCAATTGATCGAATTCGGCGGCTGCGGCAGAGTCTACCGCGATCACGGCTTCAACGCGGGCCAGATCTTGGATCGTTTTATCCAGCCAGAGTTGCGCGCGAAGTAACTCTTCTCCTGTGGCCGCCTTGAACAAGAAATCGAACCTCCCCCGCAAAATCTCGATGCGGGTCACGATGGTAGTGGCAATCTCCGAAGAAGGTACGCTGTTCCGTCGCGTCAGCACACGCGGGTGAGCAGCGAACAAACGACTGAGTGTGTCGGTGTCCAGAACGTACATCCTCACTCCTCAGTCGCTGGTCTGCCGCGCATACGGTCAATCTCCTTCAACATCTCTTCAAGATAGGGATCGTCTTTCCAGGAGCCGGCGACAGACCAAATATCTTTTTTGTTCTCCTTGGCGCAAGGCGTACTCAGCCAGGCTTGGATAGCGCTTTTCAAGAAGCGCCATTCCTCCCCCAGCTGCCGAGCTGGCAAGCTTTGCTCCTCGACTAACCGCCGAACGTCTGCCTCCGACAGCCGCAAGTACGCGGCAGCTTCGCCAAGCGTCAACACATCCCGCCCGGATTGGTTCGTCATGGCGGGCGGAGCGGACGGCGCCGGCTGGGCGATGGATTTCACTTTCTTCTTCGTGCGCGGCATAGCGATTCCTCCTTTGTTCCTTGCGGCTGCGACGGCTTCGCGATTCGCTCGATGGAGACACCATCTATTCTACCGGATGATTTGAGTTGAGAGCCTCCCGCACAGCGCCTCCACAAGTTGCATCACCTCCGCCTCATTGTGCCCGGCCGTCACGCTGATGCGCAGCCGTGCCGTGCCATCGGGCACCGAAGGCGGACGTATCGCCGGCACGAGCAAGCCGTGTTCTTCCAGTCGGCGCGACAATGCCACCGCCGCCCGCGCTTTACCGACGAACAGCGGCACAACCTGGCAGCACGAATTGCCGATGCTGCATCCCAACTCGCGCAATCCTCGACGCAATCGTTCGGCCAGAGCGAGAACATGACGCCGTCGCTCCGGTTCTTTCCGCACAATTTCCACGCCGCGCCGCGCCGCGGCGGTGATCGGGGGCGCCAATGCCGTCGAGAAGATGTACGGCCGCGCCCGATTGACCAGCCAGTCGATCGCGCGGCGCGAGCCGCATACGAAACCACCTTGCGCGCCAACCGCCTTGCTCAACGTGCCGACCTTGAGCAGACGCTCCCACGACCGCGAATCCAGCGTCAGCGAATCGGTGACGCCGCGCCCTTGTTCTCCCAGCACCCCGGTAGCGTGCGCCTCATCGATCAGCAAAAGGCAATCATAACGATCCGCTAACTCCAATAAATCCGCGACGGAAGCCAGATCGCCATCCATGCTGAATACGGTATCGCTGACGATCAAGCGGCGGCGGGCGCGGCGTCCTTTCATTCGCAACAGATCGGCAAGGTGGTCGAGATCGTTGTGCCGATAGACGTGGACGGCGGCGCGGGCGAGGCGGCAGCCATCGATCAGGCTGGCGTGATTAAAGCTATCGCTGAATACGGCATCCGTTCGTCCCGCCAGCGAACTGATGAGGGCGAGATTGGCGGCGTAGCCGCTGCTGAACACCAGCGCCGCTTCGCTTCCCTCCCATTGGGCGAGTGTGCGTTCGAGGGCGCGCAGCGGCGGTGAATAACCGGACACCAGCGGCGACGCGCCCGCTCCGCAGCCGTAACGGCGCGCGGCGGCGGCGGCGGCGCGCGCCAAACGCGCATCGGCGGCGAGACCGAGATAATCGTTGGAGGAAAAATTGATTAGCTCTCTGCCGCGCAGACGAACGCGCACTCCCTGCCCTGACTGCAAACGCCGACGTACGCGATACAGCCCTTGATGGCGGCGCTCCTCCAGGTCTTCATCCATCCAGTCAGGCATAAGAATTAACCACAGAGACACAGAGACACAGAGAAGAACAAACTATTCTTTTGTCTTCTCTGTGTCTCTGTGTCTCTGTGGTTAGTTTTTTTATTACGAGAGTACGGGTAGTTCCCAGGTGGAGGCATTTGGCGGCAACGGCGCAATGGCCGGGTCGGCATCGCCGACGCGGTCGTCGTGCCAACTCAGTTCGAGATCCTCGATCATCTGCAAATCTTCGTGGTTGGGCCGGCCGGCCGTCGCCAGGTAATTGCCGATCAAGCCGCTCGTGCCGCCGACGTAGAAGATCCAGCTTTGCAGATCGCGGCAGATTCTTCTCGCGGCCGCCGGCCACTTTCAGATCCTGACGCGGCAAAATCAGACGCATGACGGCGATGATTTTCAGGATCTCCATCGGCCGCAGACGCGGCGCGTTCTCCAGCGGCGTGCCGGGAATCGGAAAAAGGAAATTCAGCGGCACGACGCTGGGGTTGAGTTCCTTCAAACTGAAAGCCAAGCTGACCCGGTCGTCGATGGTTTCGCCCATGCCGAAAATGCAGCCGCAGCACGTTTCCAGACCGACGCGCTGGGCGAGGCGCACGGTGTCCACGCGCTCTTGCCAGGTATGAGTGCCGACAATTTGCGGATAAAACTCGCGCGACGTTTCCAAGTTGTGATTGATGCGGCGAACACCGGCCGCCTTGAGATCGCGTGCCTGCTCCTCGCTGAGCGTGCCGAGCGTGGCACAGTGGCAAATGCCATCCACTTCCTTCATGGCGTGGACGGCTTCCATGATTTTCGGCCATTCGCGCTTGGTCGGCCCCCGGCCGCTGTTGACGATGCCGAAAGCGCTGGCGCCGCGATCGCGGGCGTCGGCGCAGGCTTTGGCGACCTCTTCGCCATCCATCATCGCATGAGCCGTGATACCCGTGTCGAAGTGGCCGCTCTGCGCAGAACTTGCAATCTTCGCTGCAATTGCCGAACTTCGTCGGCAGGATGCTGCAAAACGTCACGCGGTTGCCGTGGAAGTGACGACGTACCTTGTGGGCGGCGTAGAACAGATCGTACAACTCCTCGCCTTCGAGAGCGAAAAGCCGGCGCGCTTCGTCGCGGCTCAACTCGCCGCCGTCGATGATGCGGCGGCTGAGAGAGAGCAGATCGGGCAAGTCGGCGGACGGCATGGAAAGTTCTCCTCAATAGTTGTAGGGTGGGTCGAGGAACGAGACCCACCGAGGGAACACGGTGGGTCTCGTTCCTCGACCCACCCTACAACCACGACCGAACGGTTTTGAAATTACGTCTAAGCCTGACGGTTGGGCATGCACACAATCGTCAAAATCAGCATCGAGTAAAGCACCATCACGAAATACGACAGCACGGAGGCGGACGAACCGCTTTTCTCTTCGTCGGCGGCGACGGCGTCTTTGCTAACCCCTCGATCGATCGTGGGGAGATTGTTTTGCCCCGCCGCGAACGGCAGTGCCATCGAGAAGACGAGAAGGGCGGCGGCGAGACAGCGAAGCAGGCGTGGCAGCATGATGTTCGTTCTCTAACCGGCGCGGCGAAGCATTTTACCGCTCCAGGCCCACAGCGCCGATAGAGTGGGCTTGGCGGGCGGAGGCGGCGGCGGAGCGACGGGGACCGGCGCCGGCTCGGCGCTGGCCATCGCTCGGCGCTGGCGGCGACGCTCCAGCAGAAATTGAACCAAGACGCCCAGCACGATCAGCGCCGCGCAACCCCAGTTCAAGCAGTGGGCCATTCTTCCGCGTCCAGGCGATACTGTCCACCATATGGAGCCGATCGAACAAAGCCAGGGCGCTGTAGACCATGAGCAGAGCGCCGATCAGGCTGGAGAAGGTCATGATCCAGAAGCGATAAAGAAAAACGCCGACGAGACCGCCGACGAGGAAGACGGCGAGCGGTTCGTCCCATGCGGGCGCGACGGCGTGCAGCAATCCCAGGGCGGCCAAGCCGCCGGCCGCGAACAGGAGGATGCGCACCAGTGACAACGCCAGCGCCCCCGCCGAGACGGCCAGCAGCAATCCGGCCACCAGCGGTTGCATGCCGTAGTCCTTGCCCATCGCCAATCCCAGCAACCCCGCCGCGAGGGTGACGCTCATCGCCAACCAGAATCGATGCGTCCGGCCGCCCAACGACCACAACAACAAGCCGATCGCCAACCCCGCGCCGCTGAGAAACGGCGAGAGCAAACGCGCTTCCTCCAGAATATCGGGGGCCAGCAGTTGCATAAGGGACTCCCTGGTTCTCTCAGCGCCGCGACTGTAAGTGAGCGGTTCGCTCAACCGCTCCCTTACGGTTGCCGCTCTGCTTGGTTCGCGTGGCGAGATCCGATTCCGCGAAGTTAACGGCGGCGGCGAAGACTGTCAAGGCGTTCACAGTTCATCCAACGCCCGCAACAACCGATCGATTTCCTCCACCGTATTGTAATGGACCAATCCCAGACGCAGCAATCCGCCGTGTTCCTCCACGCGCAGGCGCTCCGTCAACTCCAGGGCGTACATATTGCCGTCCCAGGCGTAGATTTCTCGGCTCGCCAGGTGTTCGGCGATTTGCCGAGGCGTGCGATCCTTCGCCGTGATGGAGACAGTTGGCACCCGCTGGTTTCGCTGCTCGCGCCGTGTGATGCCCCAGACACGGAAGCGCGGCCGGGCGGCAAGTCCATCGAGCAAACGGTCGGCCAATGTCCGCTCGTGATCGAGAATGGCGGTGAAGGCGTGGCACAATCGTTCGCGCCGCGATCGTCCAGACGCGGCGTTTGCGTCTATCGCTGCCAAATAATCGATGGCGGCGATGACGCCGGCCAAGCCTTCGTGGTTTTGCGTGCCCGTCATCCAGCGTCCGGGCAAATCGTCCGTGGCCGGACGCAGTTTGTAAGCCGGAAGACTGGCGAGATGTTTTCGTTTGCCCCACAAAATGCCGACGTGGGGACCGAAGAATTTGTACGCCGAGCAGGCCAGGAAATCGCAATCCCACTCCTGCACATCAATGAGTCGGTGCGGCGCGTAATGCACGGCATCGAGAAAAACCAAGGCGCCGGCCTCGTGAGCCAAGCGCGTGATGAGGCGAACATCAACAACGGTGCCGGCGGCGTTGGAAGCGCATGTCACGGCGAGAAGACGAACACGCGGCGTCAGCTGCCGGCTCAGGTCGCCGAGATCGAGAGTGCAATCTTCCGGGTGAATGTCCACGAAGCGCACGCTAGCTCCCGCGTCGTGCGCCGCCAACACCCACGGGCTGACATTGGCGTCGTGATCCAGGCGCGTCACCAATACCTCATCGCCCGGACGCAGCGTCCGGCCGAATGCTCGGCCGAGGTGAAACGTCAGCGTCGTCATGTTCGCGCCGAAGATAATTTCCTCCGCCGAGGGTGCGTTGATCAGATCGGCGGCGGCTTGATGGGCCGCGTGTAACACTTCGTCGGACTGACGACTAGTCGTGAAGACGCCGCCGTGGTTGGCGTTGCAAGTGGTCAGATAGCGAATCATGGCATCGAGGACGCTCTGCGGCACTTGTGTTCCGCCGGGACCGTCGAGGTAAATCGGCATAGGTGCCGCCGCCCGATGGATCGATGGGAACTGCTCGCGGAGAGCTTGCACGTCAAGCATGATGTCCTCTCTGTTTCACGGGGGCTTGCTCGCTGGATGCCGACACCACCCGCCGTGCTTCGCGGGCGATCATCAATTCTTCCTGGGTGCGCAGCACGAGGATGCGTCCCGGCGAATTGGCGGCCGCGATGTCGGCGTCCGGCGAACATGCTGAATTGCGCTCGCCATCAAGACGGAGAGCGAGGATTTCCAGCCCTTGACAGACCGTGGCGCGCAACTCGGCGGCATGTTCGCCGACGCCGGCTGTGAAAACCAAGGCATCAACACCCCCCATCGTGACGGCCAAAGCGCCGACCGCCGCCCGCACCCGATCGGCGTAGATCGCCAGCGCCAGACGCGCCCGCTCCTCCCCTTTGTGAGCCGCGGCTTCGACCTGCCGATAGTCCGAAGACACGCCGGAAACACCGAGCAGGCCCGATTCCTCATTCAACGCATGGTCCACTTGATCGGCGCTCCGATTGTGCCGTCGTTGGACGTGCAGCAGCACGCCTGAATCGACGGAACCGGCGCGCGTGCCCATCATCAATCCTTCCATCGGCGTGTAGCCCATGCTGGTCTGCACGGCTCGACCGCCGCGTATGGCACTTGCAGAGCAGCCATTGCCCAAATGACAAATGACCAGCCGCAAGGCGGCCGGGTCGCGGCTCAGGAACTCGGCGGCGCGGCCGGCACAATAGGCATGGCTGATGCCGTGAAAGCCGAAACGACGGATGCCCCAATCGGTGTACCAGGCATACGGCAGTGGATAAATGTAAGCGCGCGGCTCGAGGGCGGCGAAGAAAGACGTATCGAAAACGGCGATGTGAGGCACGTTCGGCAAGGCCGACTCGGCGGCCTCGATGGCCTCCAGCGCCGCCGGATTGTGCAGCGGAGCCAATTCCGCCAGCTTGGCGATCTCGTTCTTCACGTCCTCATCGATGCGCACCGGCTCCTGGAAACGCGCGCCGCCGTGGACGACGCGATGCCCCACGACCGTGATGGTTTTGGCATGGCCGCCGGATGGTCCCGGCAGGCCGGCGAGTTTGTCCACGGCATGACGCACCGCTGCGCGATGGTCCGACACCGATTCTCGCGAGCGGATGGCTTCGCCTTCGCTCGGTTTCAAGACCAACTCCGCTTGACGGGGATCGACCCGCCAATCGATCAGCCCGGTCGCCAATGATTGCCGCGCCTCGGCATCGAACAGAGCGAATTTCAAGCTGCTCGATCCGGCGTTAATCACCAGAATGCTCATGCGCCGTCCTCAGAAACCCGGCCATCGCCAGTTGACGATTTCCGGCCGATCCGTGCCGTTCTCGTGCGCGTAGTTGACGTTGTCGATAATCTGGTCCTTGAGCCACTCCTTAACGTGAGCGCCGATCGTCTGCAAGCGCGGCACGCGGTCGATGGCGTCGATGGCCAGGTGAAGGTGCCCTCCAAATAGGCGTTGGCGAGTACGGCCGGCTCCGTGCCCTGGCCCGGAAATGTAGATCGCGTCCAGGTCGTATTTTTTGATGAGCCGATTCAGATGGACCCAAATAAACGTCTGTCCGGGATCGGAACCCCAGTGTCCCAGCAATCGGTGCTTGATGTGTTCGGGCCGCAGCGGTTCGCGCAGCAACGGATTGTCGAGCAGATAAATCATGCCCACGCACAGATAATTGGCCGCGCGCCAGTAGCTATTCAGCAGCCGCAGTTCTTCTTCGCCAAGGAGTCCTTTGTCCTGTTTCTCCATGACCGCCGTTGAGGATTGCACGGTTGGGCACTCCTATCGTTTGGGGATGTTAGCGGCGCTCGCGGACGAGGCGGGGCGAGCACGGGTTATTGATAGGGTTCGTCTCCACAAAAGAAAGGACGGCAGAGAGGGCTACCACCCGGCAGCTAACGCAGCCGGTTCACTGGCGAACTGGCTGCGTTAGCTGCCGGGTGGGGCACAGGGGCAGCATTGTCCGCGCTAACCGCTTTCCCCGCGGCATCCGCGCTGCTAGAATAGTCCACGAATCCATTCCGGTCCGAAGCTGTTGCGGCTTGCGCTCGGGCCGGAGTCGAATATACTCCTATCCGCGCACGCCGCCGAACGACGAGCCATGAATTTTCAAATTGACGTCTCTTCGACCGCGCCCTGTCCTCCCGTCGATCCTCCCGCCGCGTCTGCCGGCGCCGCGGAAACCGTGGATCTGTTGCGGCAATTGTTGGAAGTGCAACGCGAACAGTTGACCTATCAGCGCGCCGCCGCCGCGGCTCACGACATGACCGCCCGCTGGCGATCCTTTCTGTCGCGCTGGCAGAAAGATTTCCCCGACCTCGCCGACGATTGCCGAAAGGCGCTGCCGCATCTGGAACGCTGCTATGGGCAGCTGATCCGCGATTTGACCGACAAGTTGAACGACGGCGACGAACAAGGATTAGACAACGAGTTTACCTTGCAGGAATTTCTCGATCGCTACGGCATGCGGCTGGCGCAGCTGGGCACCATCCTCAATCTGGTCGCACCCTTGGCCGAGGCCGCCAACACGTCGCAGGGAGAATCGGCGTGAAGAAAGATCTTGCCAGCCCGCAGCGCCAGCAAGGGATGCCCTTGCTGGCGCTGCGGGCTGGCAAGTCAACCGGCGAAGCGCCGCATGACGAGGGCGGCATTCTGTCCACCAAAACCAAAACTGGTGGACAGTGCCGTCTTGACCGGCATCTCGCGGGCGCAGTTGGGCACATAATCGAGATCGCAGCTGGGATCGGGATGCGTTTGATTGATGGTCGGGGGCAGTACGCCGTCGTGCAACGTCAGCGCCAGCGCCGCCGCCTCGACGGCGCCGGAGGCGCCGATGAGATGACCGACCATCGACTTGATTGACGACAACGGTAGGCTGCGCGCCGTTGCTCCGAAGACATGCTTGACGGCCACCGTCTCCATGAGATCGTTCAGCCGTGTGCTGGTGCCGTGCGCATTGATGTAGTCGATGTCGCCGGCGTCCACGCGCGCCTCGCGCAAGGCCCAGCGGATGGCGCGGGCGGCGCCGCGCGCTTCCGGATCCGGCTTGGTCACGGCGTAGGCGTCGAAACTGGTGCCCATGCCGAGCACCTCGGCGTAGATGACGGCGCCGCGCCGCCGCGCGTGTTCCAATTCCTCCAGTATCAACACGCCCCCTCCCTCACCGAGGACGAACCCATCGCGCTTGCCGTCGAACGGCCGCGATACTTCCGCCGGCGAACGCTGCGCCGGGCTGAGCGCCCCCAGCGCCGAATAGGCGAGGATTAAGAGCGGATCGAGTCGGCTATCGGCGCCGCCGGCCAACACGATGTCGGCGTCATCGCGGGCGATCAATCGAAACCCCTCGCCAACCGCCTGGGTGCCGGCCGCGCAGGCCGTCACGATCGTGCTGTTCGGTCCCTGGGCGCCGTGGATCAGCGAAATGTGCGCCGCCGTCATGTTGGGCAAATACTTCAAAATCCACAACGGAAACAGGGCATCCTTGCCGGCGCTGCCGAGACGATCGAGGTGCAGTCGGCCATCGCCGTTGAGCGCCGCCGCCACGATGGGCGCCACCTCCGGCAGATCGATCGGCACCAGTCCGGCGCCCATAACGACCCCGACGCGCTCCGGATTGTGGCGCGACAGATCCAGTCCGCTGTCGCGCACGGCCAAACCCGCCGCCGCCACGCCGAAACGCGCGCCGCGGCCCATGATTTTGAGACTTTTGCGATGGGCGCTGGGGATGAAGGGCGCGAGATCGAACTCCGGCACTTCGCCAGCCACGCGCACCGGCAGCGACGACGTGTCGAAACTGCGTATCGGGCCGACGCCGCTGCGGCCTTGGACGCAGGCGGACCAGAACGCTTCCTTGCCGACTCCGTTAGGAGCCACTACTCCTACTCCGGTTACGACTATTCGGCGCATGGCCTCTCTCCCTTACCGATTTCGCCACTGTGCCCAGTGCAACGAAACGAGGATTATGTCCCCAGCCGATTACCCTGTTTCCGCATTCCACCTAAAGCTCATCCATTATGCAAATTCTATGCCTTACTTCTCTACCTAAATAGCCCAATCTGCTTATTTTAACGTAATTACTTTTCTCAAATCAATGCAATCGGACAGGAGAAGAGGACAAAGGAGAGAGAAGAAAGGGCGTTTTTCTTGGTAAAGTCGGTGAATCTCCTCTTTTCGGTTTTCTCGGCAAAGTTCGCCGCCGTCGTATGCTGGTCAGAGGAATGGCATTCGTTACAATGCCTGTTATGGAACGTCTCAACAAATACTTGGCTCACGCGGGCGTCGGTTCGCGCCGCCACTGTGAAGAACTGATCGTCCGCGGCCGTGTCCGCGTGAACGGCCAGGTCGTCCGCGAACTGGGCACGAAGGTCGAAGCCGATGCCGCCGTGTGCGTGGACGGCCAACCGCTGCACGGCGAAAAGCTCGTTTATTGGCTGGTCAACAAGCCGCGCGGCTACCTCTGCACCAACTTCGATCCCGGCGGTCGGCCGCGCGCCGTCGATCTGGTTCCGCACGTCAGTCAGCGCGTCTACACCGTTGGCCGGCTCGACGAGGACAGCGAGGGGTTGCTACTCTTGACCAACGACGGCGAACTGGCCAATCGTCTTACGCATCCGCGCTTCGGCGTCGAGAAGACGTATCACGTGCAAGTAGCCGGCCATCCCGACCGCGAAGACCTGGAGCAGCTGCTCAAGGGTGTTTGGCTCAGCGACGGCCACGTCCGGCGCGGCGCGTCCGGCGTCTGAAAGGGCAGGGCGAAAGCACATGGCTAGAGATCGTCCTCAACGAAGGCAAGAACCGCGAGATTCGTCGCATGTTAGCTAGGCTGGGACATAAAGTCCTGGTGCTGCGCCGCGTCGCTCTTGGTCCCGTTCGTCTCGATAAGCTGCGCCGCGGCAAGGCGCGGCGGCTCAAAGTCGAGGAACTCGAACGTCTGCGCTCCTCGGCGAACCGGCTGCGTAAGCTGCCGGGTAGCGCGGAGACCCGGCAGCTTACGCAGCCGGTTCGCCAGGTCCAGAGACCGATGCCATGACGCCGCTCGTTCATGCTTCCGCCATTGTGCGCGAGAACGTCCTGCTGGCTCGCCAGACTTACCGACTCCGTCTCCACTGTCCGTCGCTGGCCCGCGTCATCCGTCCCGGCCAGTTCTTCATGATCCGCCTACCCGGCCACAGCGATCCGCTGCTCGGCCGTCCCTTCGCGCTGTACGACACTCTTCTCGATGACGCCGGCCAACCTGCTGATGTCGATGTGGTTTACCTGATTGTCGGTAAGCTGACGGGTCTGCTAGCTATGCTGCGGCCCGGTGATGCCGTGGAGATCTGGGGTCCGCTCGGCAACGGCTTCCCCGATTTCGACAATCTCGATCACATCGCGCTCGTCGCCGGCGGCATCGGTCAAACGCCGTTCCTCGCTCACGTCCGCGATTTGCTCGGCACGCGCGGCTACGGCGGCCGTCCGCCGCGCCGCATGGTTCAGCGTGTCTCGCTCTATTACGGCGTTCGCACCGCCGACCTCGCCGCCGGAGTCGAGGATTTCCGCGCCGCCGGCGCGACGGTCCATCTGACCAGCGATGACGGCAGCCTCGGCTTTGGCGGCTTCGTGACGCAGCTGCTGGCGCAACACGCTCCGCCACAACACCTCGTCGGCTGCGGCCCCGAACCGATGTTGCGCGCGCTGGCGAAGCTAGCGCAGCGCTGGAGTGTGCCGTGTCATCTCTCGCTGGAAACGCCGATGGCGTGCGGCGTCGGCATTTGTTTCAGCTGCGTGACGCGCGTGCGCACCGCCGACGGATGGGACTATCGGCGCGTGTGCGTGGACGGCCCGATTTTCGATGCGGCATGTCTGGCGTGGGAGGCGTGAATTACGGATAATAGATCGGAAAACACCTTGAAGAAGACATGGACGCCGTGGATAATCGGCTATCCGAATAATCGGTTATCCTCTCCCTGGCCGGTCAGCCCGAGGCCGAGATGGCAGCTGAGAACGACTTCGATCAGTTCGTGGATCGTTTGCGGCGCGGCGATGAGGACGCGGCGGCCGAGGTGTTCCACCGCTTCGCGCGGCGTCTGATCGCGCTGGCCCGCAGCCAACTCGATTCCTGGATTCGCAGCCGTGTCGAGCCGGAAGACGTGGTCCAATCGGTATTTCGCAGCTTCTTCACCCGCTTCCAGTCGGGACAATTTCAGCTCGGCGATTGGGACAATCTCTGGACGGTCCTCACCCTCATCACGATCCGCAAGTGTACCAATCGCAAGGAGTTTTGGCGGGCGGCCAAGCGCGATCTCCAGCACGAGGCCAACTCGCTCCCGCGCGGTGATCCGCTACAAGAAGCCCTGGCCCGCGATCCCACTCCGTCGGAGGCGGCCATCCTGTCCGAAGTTGTCGAGCGGCTGATGAAAAATGTGACCGAGGCGGATCGGGCCATCCTGACCTTGCACTTGCAAGGCTGCGATATTGCCGCCATCAGCGCGAGGTGGGCCGCACGGAGCGCACCGTGCGGCGAACCTTGGAGCGGATACGACGGACGCTGATCCGTTTGCAATCGGAGGAGGCCGAATCGCGGTAGCAAGCGACCGCCGGAGGAGGATGCGAGCCGATGTTTATCCGCAATCGCTATTTGATCGAGTGCAACCCGGACATGCTGTTGGCCGTCGAACAGCGGGTGGAGCGTTTTGAGACGGCCTGGCGCGACGGACGGCATCCAAACCTGCCCGACTTCTTGCCGGCGGGCGGGATCGAGCGGCGAGCCACCCTACTGGAACTGGTTCATACCGATCTGGAATGTCGCTTGAAAGCGGGCGAGAGCGCACGGGCCGAGGAGTATCTGCAACAGTATCCGGAACTCCGCGACGAACAGTCGGCGATGCTCGAATTAATCGAAGTGGAGTCGCGGCTGGGGCGGCGATGCCAGGGCCGATGCGAACAAGCGAGCGCGCCGGCTGGGACGAATCGCCGGCTGAGCAAGTTCGAGCTTCTGGAAGAACTAGGTTGTGGAGCCTTCGGCACCGTCTACCGCGCCGCGATACCTCGCTGGATCGAATCGTGGCCATCAAGGTTTCGCGCGGCGGCTTGGACGGCCGGGAAGAGTTGGATCGCTTTTTCCGCGAGGCGCACAGTGCGGCGGCGCTGCGGCATCCGGGTATCGTTGCTGTTCACGAGGCGAGCCAGAGCGAGGGGCGCTGTTATCTGGTGAGCGAATGGATAGCGGGTCCGACGTTGGCGCAGCGGTTGGCGGCGGGCCGCCTGCACTTCGGCGAAGCGGTCGAGATCGTGGCCCGCGTCGCCGAGGCATTGCACTACGCCCACCAGCAAGGCGTGATCCACCGCGACATCAAGCCCTCCAATATATTGCTCGACGCCGAGGGCCGGCCGCTGGTGGCGGATTTCGGCCTGTCGCGGCGGACCAGCGACAACACGCTGACCGTGGAGGGACAAGTGCTGGGCACGCCCGCCTACATGCCGCCCGAACAGGCTCGGGGCGATGCCCACCGCGCTGATTCCCGCAGCGATGTCTACAGCCTGGGCGTTGTTCTCTATGAGATGCTCACCGGCATGCGGCCTTTCCGGGGGCATGGCTCGTTGCTGTCGCGGCGAATTGTCGAAGAAGAGCCGCTCTCTCCCCGGCGCCTCGACGACGGCATCCCCCGCGACCTGGAGACCATCTGCCTGAAAGCCTTGTGCAAGGAACCGGCCGGACGCTATCAGACGGCGGCGGATCTGGCCGAGGAATTGCGGCGTTTCCTGCGCGGCGAACCGATCCGAACTCGTCCTCCCAGCGCTGCCGGTCGTCTGCTGCGTTGGTGCCGCCGCTCGCCGATGGTGGCGAGTCTGCTGGCCGCGCTCTTGCTCGTGGCGCTGGCCGGTTTCACCGGCGTCGCTCTGGCATGGCGGAACGCCGAGATCCATTTGGCCGAAGCACGTCATCAGAAAGAAGAAGCCGAACGCAATTACCGCGAGGCCCGCCAGGCGATCGGCGAGTTTGCGAATCTGAGCGGGCATCCTCTGATGACTCGGACGCCCGATGTCAACCCCGTGCGTGCGGAACTGGCGGCGACGGCCCTGAAGTATTACGAGAATTTTCTCGAGCGGCGGGCCGACGATCCCTCTCTGCCGGTCGATGTCGCGGAATCGTATCGTTACCTCGGCCATCTTTACGCCGGCACCCCGGAGAACTACGGCAAAGCCATCGTCGCCTTCCGAAAGGCCCTACCTCTTTGGCAGGAGTTGGCGCAGCGCCAACCGGAGGAATTTCGCTTCCGCCGCTCGCTGGCCGACGTGTATTTCCAGCTAGGAAACATCTACTTCAAGGAGGGGAGGAACGAAGAGGCCATACCGCTGCTGACGCAAGCCTGCGACCTGGTGCCCGCGCTGGTCCCCGCCGAACTCGACAACGTGGGGTTTCTCATGGACATGGCCCATAGTCATCGGTATCTCGGCATTCTCCTCAGCGAGGAAGCTCACACCAAGGCCGCCGAACGCTATTACCGGCAAGCGCACGATCTCTTGGTGGAACTTCGCCGCAACGAACCGAACGCGCACACCTATGCAAGCCCCTTCGCCGATGTCTGTCACCTCTTGGGGATCCTTGCGTGCGACAGGTGGCAAGGGGCCGCCGGGGAGCGCTGGTTCGAGAAAGAACGCACACGGTTGATCGAACTCTCGAAGGATGCTCCCGGCGACATCGGCTTGCAGTTCCGGTTCGCGGAGAACCTTTACCACATCGCCCGGGCCCAGGATCGTTCGAGGCGCCCAGCCGCCGCTCTGCAATCCTATCGAGCGGATGCCTTGCTCTGGGAAGAACTCGTCTCCAAGCGACCCACGGACAAGAGTTGCCTGGGACCGCTGGGAGCTTGCTATCACATGGTCGGCAATCTGGAAGGGGAAACCGGCCAGCCGGAAAAGGCCGTCCGCTCGTACCAGCAAGCTCTCGCGGTGCGCCAGAAGCTTTGCCAACTCTACCCGGAATGCCCGATAGATCGCGGCAACCTGAGCGGCACCTGGTTCAATTTGGGCGAGGCTCAGGAAACGCTAAAACATTTCTCCGAAGCCGAGTCGGCCTATCGCCAGGCGCTGTTGCACGAGCAAACGGTATTCGCCCAGCAACCGGACAGAGCCGACGTGCGGAAACGTCTCCGCGAACGCCACGAGGCGCTGGCCCGCATGTGCAAGGCGTTGGGCCGATCCGAGCCGCGACCTTAAGGGAGCGGTTGGCAACACCGCTCCCTTAAGGTCGCGGCTCGGTTTATGCGCAAGCCAGCCGGCAACGACGCCAACAGCCGTAGCCAAGCAAAACCAAAGCGCCGTGGCTGGCCAAGAAGAGGCCGGAAGGCGCCGGGACGCTCGATCCAGATGGCGAATCGCTCAGCTCCAGGTTGCCAATGGCCTCGTAGGCGCTTTGGGGGAAAGTCCCATAGTCATCGAAAGTCAGCTTGGAAATGTTGGCGGTATCACTGACGATGGCCATGAAGGTGTCGTTGTCTATAACTCCCGTGCCGAAGGTCTGGGAATCCCCAATGGCATCATATACAGTGATCCCGTCATACGCCCCTCCTGCACCAAGACCGGCGATGCTGGAGTCAGCAGCGGACAAATGGAAGAACACTTTCGAGACAGGTTGGGAGAAGTCGAGGGTGATTTCGGCAAGGGAGCTGGGCACCGTCGAGGATCCACTGGCCGTGGCTACGAGATATGTGGAACCGGAAGAAGTTGTTGGACCGAAAGTGAAGTTCGGTCCTCCCTGAGCCTGGACGGTCACGGTGATCCCATTCGTGGAAACGACCGAGGGGTTATTGACATCAAAGCCACTCCAGTTCACGGAGTCGTTTAGAGCGGGGCCAGGAATAGTAGTCGGAGTGGCAGGATCGAAGAACATAAACTCTGCTCTCGCCGGCGTTGCTTCAGAGAGAGCGGCGACCAGAACAAGGACGAGGACGGCTCGGTAGTAGACAAGTCGGTTTGTTCTCATGGCTCGATTCCCCTTTGAACCAAGGATTCAACGCGGAGGTTGACCCCCAACCTCCGACGAACGCGCGCCTTCCGCCCGGCCCATGTCGGGACTTTCTTCCGGCGCGGACTGTGCTATCAGGTAAATCAGGAAACGACGCGGAAACGGACAAAAAATCTCGAAGAGCTAACGGACAAAACCGCCAGCCCGCCGCGCCAGCAAGGAACCCTTGCTGGCGCGACGGGCTGGCAGGCTGTTAACAACATTTAACATCCACTTTTGTCGCGTTAACTAAAATTAACGCCTCCATCCTTGCTTGTCCAGCAACGAGAGAGCATTTCTCTAAACGTAAATTCTTGTGTATACAGGAGAAAAGACGATTTTTCTGACGAAGATTGTCTCTCCGTATGGCACAGTCTGGGCGAAAAATACGGCACTTGGGTAATTTGAGAAAATTGCGAAAAAAAACTAGACAAGAACAAATAGGATTAATAGGATGTTTGCGGGTGGGACTAAGACCCGCGTAGATAACCCTCCACCCGTCGCTACGAAGATGTCTCTTCTCTGCCGAGAGAGCCTCTTCATGAAGACATCGCCATATGTTGCATCAACAGAATGACTGCCTGCCGGTTCGCGTCGCCCCAAGCCCACTCTCTTTGGGGGAAGCTGCTTGGCGGCATCGTCTCTTCCTCGCCGTAAGTTTGACGGCCAGCATGGGGATGGGAGTTTTCGTCTATACGCTGCTCCCCACCGTGTATCAATCGACGGCTCAAGTATTGGTCTGGCAAAAACGGCCGGACGCCATGTTGTCCGTCGATAATCGCAATGGCGTCATGGAGGATACGCTGGCCACGCAGCAGGAGTTGCTGAAAAGCACCGTCATCCTCGAGCGGGCCATTCGCGAGCGCCAACTCGCGGAACTGCCGTCGTTGCGGGTAGGGAAGGAGGCGACGGATGAGGTGATCCGCAAGGAACTCACGGTCAGCCGCGGCAAAGGCTCTGGAGGAATCAATAACGTCCTCCAAGTTTCTTACCGCGGAGCGGCTGCCGACGAGTGTGCCGTGATCCTCGCCGCCGTGGTGGAGAGCTACAAAAAATTCCTCGACGACAAGTATCAGACCTTCGCCGGCGACACCCTGGAACTGGTTCTGCGCGAACGGGCCGATCTGGAGAAGGCGTTGGCGCGGAAAGAAGTGGCTTATCAGGCATTTTTGGAAAAAAGCCCTTGGGTGCCGAAGAAAGCGGACGGCACCGACCTGAGCCGCGATCGGCTGGCCAGTATTCAGACGAAGCGTTCGGCCTTGATGCTTCGCCGCGCCGAGTTGCAGAGCCAACTGGAAGGTATCGAGTCCGCTCTGCGTCAAGGCTGTAGCCGGGAGACGATCTTGGCTCTCATCGCCGAGTTCGCCCACAAGGGAGATGAACCGGAAGCCGGCCGAGCAGCGGCGGCGATGCCGGATCAGTTGACCCCTTTGCTGCTGGAAGAGCAAAAACTGCTGGAACGCTACGGCGCGGATCATCCGGAAGTGCGTTCGGTGCGCAAACGGATCACCATCGCGCGGAATCTCCTTGTGGTTCCGGCCTCGGCCTGGGACGGACATCGGCGGCGAGGGTTCCGCCGATCCGGTGCAACGACACGTGCAAATTCTACGGCAGAAACTTCGCTACGTGACGGAGACGGAAGGGAAGCTGCAACGATTGTTCGACGACGAACACGAGCAGACGCGCAAGCTGGCGCGCTACGAAATCCAGGACGAGGCTTTCCGCACCGGCGTCACGCTGACGCGGCAATCCTACGACGTACTCAATAAGCGCTTGCAAGAGGCTCACTTGCTGCGCAACGCCGGCGGCTACGACGTGGAGATCGTCAGTCCTCCCCGCGAGGGCCGTAAAGTGGCCCCCAGCCTGACGCTCACTCTGGCGGTCGCCGCGGCGTTGGGGCTGCTGGCCTCGCTAGGCTTGGTCTATCTGGGCGAGACGGCCCGACGAAGGCGCCGTGCGCCGCCCGACGTTCGCCAACCCATCGGCTCATCGCTATCGGGCACGGACGCGATGATAGCTTTCCACGGACAAGCAGAGGCACAAGAAGAGAGACGATAGAGGGAAAGGATCCTTATCCCGTTTAGCCACGACGCGCAATGAAGCGCGGGGGTGACCCGCGCTCGTTGCGCGCGGCTAAATCGAGGTGAATGCGACCGCATCACCGAGCGCACGTATGCGAAAGTATTCAGACGACCGCGCCAGGAATTGGGCGTTCCCCCAAGGATGGGGTAGGGGGACATATGCCTATTCGTCGTCACTTGATCTGGGCCGCCAAGATGTTGCTGGATTTAAGCCTTCTTGGCGGCGCTTTTCTCATCGCTTGCCTGATCCGTTTTGAGGGGGATCTGCCGCCGTTCGTCATGGACGGATTGAGTTTCACCCTGCCCTTGACGGCGGGCGTGCAATTCCTTTGCCTGGCCGTCCTCGCGCCGCACCATTGGAGTTGGCGGCACCTGAGCCTCTCCGAAGCTCTGCGCGTGGCCGGAGCTTTGGGGTTGGCCGGCATCCTGTTTGGCGTTTGGCGCATCTTTGGCACCTCCGCGCGGCTGCCGTGGTTCCGGGCGGAGGACATCATCCCATGGGGGGTGATCGTCTTCGACTTGCTGGTAGGCTGTACGGTTCTGCTGGGCGTGCGTGTGGCCTGCCGGCTTTTCAGCGAGCGGCGCAAGCCCTGGAGACGAACCAGCCCGCCGCGCCATGCGACGTTGTTGATCGGAGCGGGTCGCGCCGGTGCCATGGTGGCGCGCGAGATTGCCGCCCGTCCGGAAGTCGGCCTGCACCCCGTCGGTTTCCTGGACGACAACGCCGACCTGTGGGGTCTGCGCGTCGGCGGTGTGCCGGTGATCGGCCCGACGCGCCGCCTCGCCGAGGTGGCGCGGCGGCACGCCGCTCGTCAGGCGCTCATCACCATCGCCAACGCCTCCGCCGCCGACATTAACCGACTTAGCCGCCTGTGCCGCGACTGCGGCCTGGCGGTGAAGATCATCCCATCCCTGCACGAGATCATCAATGGCCGCATCGACCTGACGCGCATTCGCAACATCGCCGTCGAGGATCTGTTGCACCGCGAACCGATCCCGCTGGACGGCAACGACCTGCGCACGGCGCTGAGCGGCCGGCGCGTCTTGGTCACTGGCGCCGGCGGCAGCATCGGCTCCGAATTGTGCCGCAAGGTGTGCGGACTCGGCGTGGAATCGCTCGCCTTGGTCGAGCGGGCCGAAAACAGCCTCTTCGACATCCACCGCCGTTTGCTGCACGACTTCCCACGGGTGCATGTGGTGCCGTGCCTCGCCGACATCCGCGACCCGCTACGCATGCGGCAAATCTTCACCGACTTGGCTCCCGACACCGTTTTTCACGCGGCGGCGCACAAGCACGTCCCGCTGATGGAGAGTAATCCCAACGAGGCGATTAAGAACAACGTGCTGGGCACCGCCGCGCTGGCGCGCTTGGCCGACGAGTGCGGCGTCGGCCAATTTGTCATGATCTCCACCGACAAGGCCGTCAAGCCCTCCTCGATCATGGGCGTCTCCAAGCGCGTCGCCGAGCTGTTCGTGCAGGCGTTTGCTCGGCGGAGCCGAACGCGCTTCGTGACGGTGCGTTTCGGCAACGTACTCGGCTCCAACGGCAGCGTGGTGCCGCTCTTCCGCGAGCAGATCGCTCGCGGCGGGCCGGTGACGGTCACGCACCCGGAGATGCGCCGCTATTTCATGACCATTCCCGAAGCGTGTACGCTGGTGCTGCAAGCGGCCATCATGGGCAAGGGCGGCGAAATTTTCATCCTCGACATGGGCGAGCCGGTCAAGATCGTGGACTTGGCCCGCCAAATGATTAGCCTATCAGGATTGGTTCCCGGCGAGGACGTGCAAATTCAGTTCACCGGACTACGGCCCGGCGAAAAGCTGTCCGAAGAGCTATTCTCTTATTGCGAGGACGTAGGCAAGACCGCTCATCCGCGCATTTCTGTCGGCCGACGGGAGCCGCCGGAGTGGACGACCATCAGTCGCCAAGTGGAAGAATTGGGGGAGTTAGCCATCGCCGGCGAGATCGAGCGCATGTACGCCAAGTTGCGCGAGATCGTCCCCGATTACCAGTCCCGATCGCCGGATTACGATCCCGTGAAGTGGCTGCGGCGGGACGTGGCTCATGCAGGGACAAGAGAAGTGGTGGAGGTGCGCGTTGCCAACGGATCAACTCCCTGACATCCGAGCCGGAAGCGTTCGGGACGGCTCAACCGCCGCGAATGCTTCCGGCTCGGACGGTGAGGGCGGTCGCCAGCCGCGACGGCTGACGCTGCGCGCCAATTTTGCTTGGACGTTCGCCGGCAATGTGATCTACAGCGGCTGTCAGTGGGGAATACTGGTGGCACTGGCGCGGTTGGGCGACGCCGACATGGTCGGCCGCTTCGCTCTGGGCTTGGCGGTGACGGCTCCCATCTTCATGTTCACCAATCTGCAACTGCGCGCCGTGCAGGCGACCGACGCTCGCCGGCAGCATCCCTTCGGCGACTACCTGGCAGGACGCCTTCTGATGACGGCCATCGCCCTGCTCGCGGTCGGCGGCGCCATTGTTCTGTCAGGCCATCGTTGGGAGGTAGGGATCGTTATCCTGGCCGTGGCGGCGGCGAAGGCATTCGAGTCGATCAGCGACATCATCTACGGTCTACTCCAGCAGCACGAGCGCATGGACCGCATCGCCGTGTCGATGATGCTGCGCGGCGTCTTGGCCTTGGGGGCGGTGGCGGCGGCGGTGTGGCTGACGCATCAGCTGCTCTGGGGTGTACTAGGGATGGCCGCCGCATGGGTCGGCGTGTTGGCGGTCTACGATTGCCGCAGTGCGTGGAGAGTGGAGAGTGGAGAGTGGAAAGTAAAGGCCGCTCTCCACTCTCCACTCTCCACTCTCCACCTGCTTTGGCTGGCTCTTCCTCTCGGCATCGTTACTTGCCTGCTGTCGCTCAA
Source organism: uncultured Planctomycetota bacterium (assembly GCA_963835245.1). Classification (GTDB taxonomy): domain Bacteria; phylum Planctomycetota; class Planctomycetia; order Gemmatales; family Gemmataceae; genus JAJPHU01. Next base: position 1,306,367 of record CAWIEZ010000001.1, on the reverse strand, counting down.
CATCAACATCCCGCGCTATTTCATCGAGCATCATCTCGGTCTGCGGGCGCTGGGGATCTTCTCGGCGATCGGCTACCTGATGGTCGCGGGCAACACGGTGGTCGCCGCCCTCGCCCAATCCGCTTGGCCGCGCTTGGCCGCCCATTACGCCGCCGGAGAGCGGGCGAAGTTTCACCGTCTGTTGGGAGTGCTGGTCGGCATCGGCTGCTTGCTCGGCGGTGCCGGCGTGCTGGCGGCGCTGCTGGCAGGATCGGCCATCCTACGCTTCCTCTATGGACCCGATTACGCCGACTGGGCGAACCTGTTCGTCCTGCTGATGATCGCGGCGGCGGTCGGGTACATCGCTTCGTTGCTCGGCTACACCGTGACGGCGGCTCGTTATTTTCGCGTGCAGACGCCGGTATTTGTGGTTGTCGGCCTGGTGACAGCGGCGGCTTGCGCTGTGCTGGTTCCGCGCGGTGGTCTGAACGGAGCCGCTTGGGCAGTGCTGATCGCTATGCTCTGCCAACTGGTCTTGCTCGCCGCCGTCATCGTTTTCATCGATACGCGCATGCCCAAGGGGGAGGCCGACCATGACTAAACCTCTCCGCATCCTTCACGTCCTCGGCGTTTTCAACCGCGGCGGTATCGAGACGTGGCTGCTACACTTGCTCCGCGGCATCGACCGTCAGCGCTTTCAGCTGGATTTCCTGGTCCACACCGACGCCCCCGGCATCTATGACGCCGATGTTCGCGCCCTGGGCGGCACGCTGCTCCACTGCCCCTACCCTGTTCCCGCCTGGAAGTACGCGCGGCGTTTTCGGCGTCTGTTGCACGAACAGGAGCCTTACGACGTGGTACACAGTCACGTCCACTTTTTCAGTGGTTTTGTGCTGCGGTTGGCGCGACAGGCAGGGGTGCCGCTTCGCATCGCTCACAGCCACACCACGGAGCAGCCGCGCGAAGGACTGCTGCGCCGCAGCTACCTCGCTCTGATGAGGCACTGGCTATCGCGTCATGCCACGGTTTGCCTGTCCGCCAGCCGGCAAGCGCATCAAGCTCTGTTCGGTCCATCCGCGCAAGAATGCTTCTTGCGTTGCGGAATTGACCTGACGCCCTTCGCTCAAGAAGTAGACTCGGCCGCCGTCCGTGCGGAACTCGGTCTGCCAGCCGATGCCTTCGTCCTCGGCCACGTCGCCCGCTTCGTTCCGGTCAAGAATCATACACTTCTCGTGGCGGTCGCCGCGGAGGTACTGCGCTACGTGCCGAACACCTACCTGCTGTTGGTGGGCGATGGGGAGTTGCGGCCGACCATCGAAGCGGAGGCGGTGCGGAGAAGGATTCGTCATCGTGTCGTCTTCACCGGCGGGCGCGGCGACGTAGCGCGGCTGATGAAGGGGGCGATGGATGTCTTTGTGTTTCCGTCGCTGTGCGAGGGTCTGGCGCTGGCGGCCATCGAGGCGCAAGCCGCCGGTCTGCCGTGTGTGTTCTCCGGCGGTGTGCCGGAGGAGGCCACAGTCGTCCCCGCGTTAGTCCGCCGACTGGCGCCCTCGCAACCGGCCGAGACGTGGACCGAAGCCGTTCTGGCCGTCCGATCGGCGCGCCCCGCCGTCTCTGGCAGCGAAGCCCTTGCGATGGTGGAGAAAAGTCCCTTCAACATTCGCGTGGGGCTGGAGCAACTCCAGCAGTTGTACGCTTCGGCATCGGAGCCGTTACGTTTAGCCGCGACCCGAAGGGGAGCGCAGGCCGCGCTCCCCTTCGGGTCGCGGCTAAACAACCGAATGCTCCGGCAGGGCTACAAAGTCGGCTACCGCTTCCTGCCGCGCCTGCTCCGGCCCAAGCCGTGCGGCCCTGTGGTGCTGTTGTACCACAGCGTCGAAGAATGTTTCGATACCTGGACGAACCGGCTCGGCCACAACATCACACCGCGCCGCTTTGAGGATCACGTCCGCTTTTTGACCGAACATTTCCGCGTCGTGCCGTTCTCGCGCATCTGTCGCGGCGACGCCGCCCCGGACGAGGTGGCGATCACCTTCGACGACGGCTCCGCCAGTCTAGCCGACGCGGTTCTGCCGATCATCGAGAAATACCGTTGTCCTATCAAGGTCTACCTTACCACGGAAAATCTGACGGAGATCAACTGGCTCAACAAACTGTGCTATCTCCTGAATGTTCTCGATCCGGCTGAGCAAGCCAATCTAGCGCAGGAAGCGCTCGCCGCTCCCCCTCCCCGCGGACGTGCGCTCGGAATCCATGATTTCGTGCATAACTTCGATGCGGAACGGACGCCGACAGCGATTGACGAGTTCTTCCGCAAGGTCTACCGGGGCGGCGCGCGACGCCTGTACTTGACGGAAGCGGAGGCTCGCCGGCTCGCCGCTCATCCGCTCGTCGAGATCGGCTCGCACACGCGCCGCCATTATCCTCTGCCGCGATTGGATGCGCAGCGGCTGCACGAGGAAGTCGTGGACAACCACCACAGCCTGAACAGCCTGTTCGACAACCACGTTCAAGGGTTTGCCGTCCCCTTCGGCTTCCGAGCGCACTTAAGCGCGGACGTTGTTAGGGCTGTCGGCGAGGTGGATTCTTTCATCGTGTCCGCCTATGGCGGCCGCTTGGATTTGCAACCGTGCCACGGACTGCCGGAGGTGAAGCGGATCAGCGCCGGAGGGAACCTGGGGGCGCTGTGGTATCGGCTGAGTCACCCGAATTGATCCTTTGTTTAGCCGCGACCCGCAGGGGAGCGCGCTCCCCTGCGGGTCGCGGCTAAACAAAGCATGGGTTCTTCATGAGAACGGATAGCTTTTTCCTCTCGTTCGCCGCCTGCACGCTGACGACGCTAGGATTCCTGGCGGTGTCGGAGGAGTTGCGGCATTGGTTCGTCGTGCCGGTCCTGCTCTGCGGCATCTTGATTGGTGCCGATGCTGTGGACTGGTTTCGCCGTCTCGATCCCTTCGATCCCATTGGCATCCTCGGACTGCTGGGAGTGCATTTTTTCTTCCTGGCGCCGCTGCTGCACGTGACGCGCGATTTCTGGATGGGCGAAGTGGTTGCTCCGCCGGATTGGCGCGATTGGCTGGGTCGCATGGCCTGGCTCAACGCGGCCGGCTTGTTGGCGTACCTCCTGGTCCGAGACGGGGTGGCTTCTGTCCGAACGGAAAGCGTCCGCGAAGGCGCCGGTTGGCGTTTGAATCCGCAGCGGTTTTTCCTATTGGCGTTCGGTGGACTGCTCGTCTCCGGCGTCTTGCAGCTCTGGGTTTATGCGCGCTACGGAGGGATTATCGGCTACATCGAAAAGGCTCTGGACTACTCCGACCCGGAGCGCATGCAGGGGATGGGTTCGATCTTCATGATTTCGGAGAGTTTCCCCATTCTGGCGCTGATGGCTTTTGCCGTGTATGCTCGACAGAGCGAGAAGAGGCGCTCCTGGCCGACCTTGTTGGCCGTTCTGCTGGTCTTCTTCATCCTGAAGATGCTCTTTGGCGGCTTGCGCGGCAGCCGAAGCAATACGATCTGGGGTTTGTTCTGGGCGGCGGGGATCATCCACTTGTGGCTACGGCCAATTTCGCGCCGATCGCTAATCATGGGCGGCTCGTTCCTCATCCTGTTCATGTACCTGTACGGGCTGTATAAGGGCGCTGGACTCGAAGCCGTCGATACGTTTACCGACCCGAAGGCGCAGGGTGAGTTGGCCGACAAGACGCACCGCACTTTCGAGACGCTGCTGCTGGGCGATCTGGGCCGCAGCGACGTGCAGGCTCTCGTCCTCCATCGGCTCGCCGATCCCCACAGCGATTATCGCTACGCCTACGGCCGGACTTACTTTGGCGCTCTGGCTCTTCTCGTTCCTAAATCCATCTGGCGGGATCGTCCCCCGGACAAGGTTCTGGAAGGGACCGAGTTGCTGTACGGTCGGGGATCATACATCGAACACGATTGGGTGTCCGCGCGCGTCTACGGATTGGCCGGCGAGGCGATGCTTAATTTCGGCCCCGCGGCGGTTCCCTTGGGCTTCGCGCTGTTGGGTTTCGTGGTGTGCCGGCTGCGGTCTTTTCTGGCCGATCTGTCACCGGACGATCCGCGTCGGCTGATTGGACCGTTCCTGATCGTCCTCTGCCTTTCCATACTAGGATCCGATTCCGACAACCTAATTTTTGCCCTCCTCAAGGATGGGCTGATGCCGTTTGTGGTGCTGTGGTTCTCCGCCGACTGGCCAGTTCCGCGGGAAATCCCAAATCCGAACGCCCTACAAGCCCGGAGCGCCAGCGACGGGTTTGGCCAACCCGTCGCTGGCGCTCCGGGCTTGTAGGGCATTCTGTTAGGGCTTCGGAGATTTGTATTTTGAGATTGCAACGTGGTAGTGAATCTATGAATGTCGTCGTCACCCTTGCACAGCGTTTTCAGCGGACGCCGGATGGCGCCGTCTGGACACCGGGACCGTCGCCTTACTCGTTCTGGCTGCGTTACCTGCATACGTTCGATTCCGTGCGCGTGCTGGCGCGGATACTCGATGTCGATAGTCCACCCGTAGGCTGGAAGCGCGCCGACGGCGCGAACGTGACCTTCGCGGCGGTGCCGTACTATCGGGGGCCGTGGCAATATCTTCGCCGAGCGCGGCGAGTTCGTTTGGCGGCTCGGCAGGCGATCGGCGATGGCGATGCCGTTATCCTTCGCGTCCCTTGTCAGGTAGCCGGCTGCCTGGAATCGGTTCTGCGTCGCTCCGGCCGACCGTATGCCGTCGAGGTGGTCGGCGACCCTTACGAGGTGTTCGCGCCGGGGTCAACCGAGCATCTGTTTCGGCCGTTCTTCCGTTGGTATTTTCCACGGCAGCTTCGGCGGCTGTGCGCCGGAGCCTGCGCGGCGGCCTACGTCACTCGGCACGGTCTGGCGCCGCGCTATCCGTGCCCCGGTTATTCGGCCTTCTTCTCCGATGTCGAATTGCCGCCGGAGGCGTTTGTCTCTACCCCGCGTACTGCCGACCCGAATCGCCGTACCTTCACGTTGGTCACGGTGGGATCGCTGGCACAGATGTACAAGGCGCCCGACGTGCTTTTGGAGGCGGCGGCCGTCTGCGTCCGCGATGGATGGGACATACGGTTGCTCTTCGCCGGCGATGGCCGGCATCGGCCGGAGTTAGAGGCGCGGCCGCCGCGTTGGGTCTGGCGGATCGCGCCGTCTTTCTCGGTCAGGTGCCGACCGCCGAAGGCGTTCGCGCCGTTCTGGATTCGGCCGACCTCTTTGTCCTGCCTTCGCGCACCGAGGGTTTGCCGCGCGCGTTGATCGAGGCCATGGCGCGCGGTCTGCCGTGCATCGGCTCTCGCGTTGGCGGCATCCCGGAATTGTTGCCGGCGGAGGATTTGGTAGCGCCCGGCGACATCGGCGGACTCGCCGCCCGTATCGCGGAGGTGTTGGCCAGCGCGCCGCGGCGAACGGAGATGTCCGCCCGCAATCTGGCCCGCGCCGCCGACTATCGACCGGAGATCCTGCATCAGCATATGCTGGCGTTCCATCGCTTCGTGCGCGAACGGACCCTCATGTCGTTTAGCCGCGACCCGAAGGGGAGCGCGCAAGCGCTCCCCTTCGGGTCGCGGCTAAACAGAAGCTCGTGCATGTCGCCACCGTCCCGCAATCGCTGAATTTCCTACGCGCGCAGATAGGTCATGTGCGCCAGAGGGACTTCGAGGTTCACGTCATCGCTTCTCCCGGCGGCTCGCTGGTACGGTTCGCGGCGGAACAACAAGTCGCCGCCCATGCCGTGCCCATGCCGCGGCGGATCACTCCGCTGCGCGACTTGTGGACCGTAGGCCGACTCTGGCGTCTTTTCCGCCGCTTGCGCCCCGACATCGTACACGGACATACGCCCAAGGGCGGGCTGTTGGCCATGATCGCCGCCCGTCTGAGCGGTGTGCCGGTTCGACTGTACCACATCCACGGCCTGCCTCTGATGACGGCCATGGGACCGCGCCGGCGGCTACTGCGCTGGACCGAAAAAATCGCCTGCACCTTTGCCGGTCAAGTGCTGTGCGTCAGCCCTTCCGTCCGCGCGGCGGCCATCGCCGAGGGTCTTTGTCCCGCCGACAAAGTGCGCGTGCTGCTCAATGGCAGCATTGATGGCGTGGATGCCGACAAATTCGATCCGGAACGGCTGCCGCCCCAGACGCGCCCGCAGGTGCGGCAGCAATACGGCATCCCCGAACAGGCCATCGTGATCGGCTTCGTCGGCCGTATCGTGCGGGATAAGGGACTCATCGAGTTGATGCAGGCATGGCAGACGATCCGCGCGGATTTTGCCGACGCGCATCTGCTCGTCGTCGGCGAGGCCGAGCCACAAGATCCGCTGCCGCCGGAGACGGAGGCCCGGCTGCGCCAAGATCCGCGCGTCCACCTAGCCGGTGTAGTCCGCGACATGCCGCCGATGTATGCGGCGATGGATTTTATAGTGCTGCCGACTTATCGAGAAGGTTTTCCGGTCGTTCCCTTGGAGGCAGCGGCAATGGGATTGCCGGTCATCGCCACGCGCATTCCCGGCTGTATCGACGCTATCGAAGATGGCGTCACGGGGACGCTGGTGCCGCCGCGCGATGCCGAGGCGCTGGCGGAGGCGATGCGCGGTTACCTGCTCGATGCCGAGCGAAGGCGGCAACAAGGACGGAACGGCCGCCGCCGTGTCCTCCGCGACTTTCGCCCCGAAGAGATGGCCGAGTCGGTGTACGGCGAATATCAGCGGCTTTTGCGACAACGCGGAGCGTCCGGCGCAACTTTCTATCGGCGGCGCGGCAAACGTCTGCTCGATCTGGCGCTGACAGTGCCGGCTCTGATCGTTCTGTCGCCGCTGCTGTTGGTGCTGACCGTGCTGGTTCGCCTCACTCTCGGCGCTCCGGTCTTCTTTCGGCAGCGGCGCTCCGGCCGCAACGGCGAGACGTTCACCATCCTGAAGTTCCGCACCATGCGCGAGCAACGCGACGCCGCCGGCGCCCGCCTCCCCGATTCGCGGCGGCTGACGCGCCTGGGTCGTTTCCTGCGCCGCCAGCTTGGACGAACTGCCCGAACTATTCAACATCCTCAAGGGCGACATGAGCCTCGTCGGTCCCCGGCCGCTGATTCCGCGCTATTTGCCCTTTTACTCGGCGGAGGAGCGGAAGCGCTTCCAGTGTTTGCCCGGACTCACCGGCTGGGCGCAGGTCAACGGGCGCAATTCGCTCGGTTGGGACCAGCGTCTGGCCCTCGATGCCTGGTACGTGGACGCTTGCTCGTTGCGATTGGACCTCAAGATCCTGTGCAGGACCGTGTGGAAGGTTCTGTTCTGTTCCGACAACCACGTCGATACCAGCCGCGTTATCCGCTCTCTCGACGACGAGCGCGTCTACACCCCGGCGAACCGGCAGCGTTAGCTGCCGGGTATGCCGCCCACCACCCGGCAGCTAACGCTGCCGGTTCGCCGGGGGTGCGGCAGCAATAGCAGAAGAGGTTTCAACGATGACACAATTACGCATTCTGGGGACCGATCGAGAGTCGGAGTGGTTGGCCGTCTTGTCGGCGGCCGCCGCCTACGACTTCTACCACCTTCCCGGCTACCATCGGATGGCCGAGGAGTTGGGAGAAGGCACGGCGCGTCTGTTCGTCTGGAGCGAGGATGGCGAGACGATCGCGCTGCCGTTGCTATTGCGGCCGCTGGAGGCGCTGCCGGGAATCAACGGGGCAGGCGTCGGCCGCGGCGACGCTACGTCGGTCTACGGCTATGCCGGCCCCATCGCCTCGGCGGACGATCTCTCTCAGACGGTCGCCGCCAATTTCCGGGCGGCGATCCGCGAAGCACTGAATGAGTTGGGAGTAGTATCGGTGTTCTCCCGGCTCCATCCGCTACTGCCGCGGCAAAGCGAATGGCTCGCCGGCTTGGGCGAATGCAAGACGCTGGCGCGGACGGTCTCCATCGATCTCAGCGTATCCTCCGAGCAGCAGCACGCACACTTTCGCCGTAATCACAAGGAAGGGATCCACAAACTCCGCCGTAAGGGCGTGACTTCCGAGTACGACGCCGACGCCACTCTGCTGCCGGAGTTCATCGCCATCTATCACGAGACCATGCGGCGGGTCGGCGCCGCTTCCGCCTACTTCTTTCCGCCCTCTTATTTCGCTGGCCTGCGCGCCTGCCTGGGGCCGTGCTTCCATCTATTCGTCTGCCGGATGGCGGGAGAAATTGCTTGCGGTGGGCTGTTCGTGGAGTGCAACGGCATTTTGCAATTCCACCTGGGGGCGACGGGCGATGCCTTCCTGCGTCTGGCGCCGATGAAGCTGCTATTCGACGACGTGCGCGAGTGGGCCACCCAACGCCGCCTGCGCGTCTTCCACTTGGGCGGAGGCGCGACGGCGCGGCCGGACGATTCGTTGTTGCACTTCAAGATCGGCTTTTCGGAGCGCACTCACGACTTTTGCGTCTGGCGCTACACACCGGCGACTGAGTTGTACGATCGGCTCTGCCGCGAGAAATCGCGCTGGAATGAAGAGAATCGGCTACAGCCTACCACGGCGGATTTTTTCCCCGCCTACCGCTGTCCAACGACTTTAGGTGGTTAGCGACGCTTCGCAGATGCGTCGGCGGGCTTCAACGCTTCTGCGAAGCTGAGCGAACCGGCAAAACTTCCGGCACCATCACGAGGAGTTTATGAAGCGAATTTATCTCTCGCCGCCTCACATGGGCGATGAGGAATTGGAACTGGTCAAGGAGGCTTTCGCCTCCAATTGGATCGCGCCGCTGGGGCCGCATGTCGATGCCTTTGAAAAAGAGTTCGCGGGCGTCGTCGGCGCTGCCGCCGCCGTGGCCCTGTCCTCGGGCACCGCCGCTCTCCACCTCGCTCTGCGCCTCATCGGCATCCAACCGGGAGACGAAGTGCTGTGTCCGACACTGACCTTTTGCGCCAGCGCCAATCCGATAATCTACGAAGGCGGCATGCCCGTCTTCCTCGATGTCGATCCCTCCACGTGGAACCTCGATCCCAACCGGCTGGCCGACGAGCTACGCGCCTGCGCGGTACGCGGCCGACTGCCGCGTGCCGTCATGGTTGTCGATTTGTACGGCCAAAGCGCCGATTACGACGCCATCCGCGAAATCTGCTCCTCTTTCGATGTGCCGATAATCGAGGACGCCGCCGAGGCGCTGGGAGCGACCTATAAGGGCCGTTTGACCGGCACGTTCGGTCGCATGGGCGCATTCTCGTTCAACGGCAACAAAATCATCACCACATCGGGAGGCGGGATGCTGGTCTCCAACGAGACGGCCCTGATCGAACAAGCCCGTTTCTTGGCCAGCCAGGCGCGCGATCCGGCGCCGCACTACCAACATTCGGTCGTTGGCCACAACTATCGTCTGAGCAATGTGCTGGCGGCCATCGGTCGCGGCCAGCTGCGGCAGTTGGCGGAGCGCGTGGCGGCGCGGCGGAACAACAATCGCTTTTACCGCGAGATGCTGGAGGACTTGACCGGACTGGCTTTCATGCCGGAAGCCGACTACGGCCGTTCCAACAATTGGCTGACCTGCCTCACCATCGATCCGCGCCGCTTCGGCAGCAGCCGCGAGAATGTGCGGCTGGCCTTGGAGGCGGCGAACATCGAATCGCGTCCCGTGTGGAAACCGCTGCATCTCCAACCGGCCTACGCCGGCTGTCGCGTGTGTGGCGGGGAAGTCGCGGAGTCCATCTTCGAGTACGGACTTTGTCTGCCCAGCGGCTCCAGCCTTAGCGACGACGACCGCGAGCGCGTCGTCAAGATCATTCGCGCTCAGGGTTCCGTTTTCCGTGGTCAGTACGCCGAACACGAAAAATTGAAAAGGGAATCACAATATTTAACTCCAGCGAGCAGCGTATAACCGCCAGACATGCTCCATCGCTTGTCTGCGCATTGCTTCTTGCGAGGCGGCGGCATCGAGTACCTGGAGGCGGGGGATGTACTGGCGCAGCGCCAGGAAGCGCTGCCGCTGATATTCCAGAGTGTCCGGGTCGAGATCTCCTTTGCGCTGATACATCACCTGGCCGGGTACATCGAGCAGCAGCACCAAGCGAGGAGGCGGGCAGGCGTGCGACTTGATCCACGAGGACAAGCGGCGCAGGCGGCTCCGTCGTTGCGGCGGCGGCGCCAAGCCGTCATAGCTGTAACGATCGAAGATCACCAGTTTTCCGCGGAGTTGATGAGACCAAGCGCAGAAGACGACCCCATAAGACAAACAAACGTCCCGGCATGCCCAATCCCGGCAGAGGGAGGCGAGCCAGCAAGGATTGGCGCATCGCGCCGCCCGATATGCCAAATCCCATGTAGATGGTGCAAGTCGGGCCGAAGAAGGACCGGCGCAGACCATCCGCGAGGGTGGACTTACCGGCGCCGTCCGGGCCGAGCAGAGCTACGCTCAGGCCGCGGCGACGCCAGACATTGAGCAATCGCACCGGCAAACGCAGTCCCTCCCGCAATACGTCCATCAGCCGCGACGAGAACGATATCCGCCGCCGCCAAGCCGCCGCCAGCGCCGGCGCCAGTGCTTCCAGTTCGTCCCATTCGCCACGCCGCACGTTGCCCACCATACGAGCCGACTCCCAGCCAGCGGGACAGACACGCTGGACGACTTCGCGCAGTGGTCCTCCCGGTTCCGCCTCCGCTGCCAACTTCCGCAAGCGGTCGCGGTGCCGCTCGGCGATGCCTCCCTTCTCCAGTAAACAGTGGAGTAGCGTTGTCCAAAATTCATCCTCCGCCGCCAGTTGCATGACGCCGCCATCGTGCCGGCATCGTGACAGACAGGCCGTCGCGGCGCCCGTGCGAAGCCGATGGCGCGGCCCAAAGGAAAGCTCCGTGACAACGTGAAGGCGTATCCAGCAATCGGTGGCGGCATGGTAGGCGAGGAACACATGCTCGCGGCCGGAACCCATCGACGGAAAACGCACCAACCCTACATGGCGTAGCGCCGCGCATCCGGTCAACGTCGTCGCCTTCGACGAGCAAATCGACATCGCCCCGCGGCGCGGCTGGGTTGGCGGGCCAGCGAAGGAGAAAATAGCGGACGCCGGCCTGTTCCAGAGCGGCGAAGGCCGCTTGCAGAAGCGGATGCAGTTTATCGGTGTTCATGGTGCAATCTTCAATGCGCGATGGCGAACCGGCTGCGTAAGCTGCCGGGTAGCGCGGTAAGCTGCCGGGTAGCGCGGTAAGCTGCCGGGTAGCGCGAAGACCCGGCAGCTTACGCAGCCGGTTCGCCATCGCGCGGCGGCGAAAACTGGGGTGGACCTTGGCCATCGTGATAAACCTCGCCCCAGTAACGGAACAGACGCAAATCGTCTCGATAGTCATCGGGATCGCCGTCCGCAGTGCCTCCGCATGCCTCGCACAACACAGAGGAAAACAACCGTCCGTCCGTAGCATGATCGGCCAGCACGCTGGCGCTGCCGAGCCGCGCGTTGACCTCGATCAAGAGTGGTTGTTCTCCGGTGAACAGTTGGACGTTGAGGGGGCCACGGAATCCCCGCTGCGCCAGAGCGGCGATGGTGCGATCCGCCAACTCAGCCAAGGGCGCACTGCGTAAAGTCCGCGATTGCACCGCCTCGCCGCCGATGACTCGTTCGCGGAGACGCGGAACGCGGACGGTGCAACGGCCCTGCGCCGACACGTAGGCATCGACGCTGACTTCCGGCCGGTCCACCAACTCCTGAAAGATGAGGTCATTATGGCATTGCAGCGCGGCCCGCGCCTCCTGCATGGATCGACAGACGCCCGATCCAGCGGAAGCGGAACCGCGCGACCGCTTGGCGAAGAGCGGGAAAAGGTCGTCGTGCAGTTCTTCGGGTCCGTAAGTGCGCGGCTGAGGCAGCCCTTCCTCGTCCGCGAATTGCCGGAAACGATTTTTATCGCGGCACAACTCGACGAGGTCGGCGCGCGGGCAGACAAGACGGATGTCGGCGTCGGCGAAACGCCGCTGCTGGGGCGCCAGGCGATCCAAGTCAACGTCCAAGTGCGGCACCACGACGCGGACATCGTGCTGGACGCATAAATCCAACAAGCGATCAACGTAGTCAGGGTGGTTAATGTCCGGCACGACGAGCGTACCGTCGCCAAAGAAGCCGGCGGCGTTGAGAGCGTCTCGATCGGCGACGAACAGGCGTCCGCCGCGCAGGGGCGGGTTCGTCATGGCCTGCTTGAGCCGCAAAATTAAGCCAACCCACCTGCCGCCGCAGGGGACGAGAACATTCGGCATCGGCTCGGTGCGCTCTCTCCATAGAGTGTGGTGATTCGCCGGGCCGGAAGACATCACGAATATACTTCCTTTTCGCGGCGGAGTAAAGTAGTTGCGCTTTGGCCGAGTGGTTAACGACGCTTGGCAGAAGTGTCGCTAATCAGCAAAACTTCCGGCATCATCCATTAGACCGGCTAATCGTAGATGGTCCGCCAGGGATTCCAGCGGCAAACCGATGACGTTGCTGATGCTTCCGTACACCACGCGCCCATATGGATCGTCTTTTTCCTGAATGGCGTAAGCGCCGAATGGCCGCGCCAAGAACGTGTGGCCAGATAAACATCCAATTCGGCATCGCTCAACGGGGCGACAGCAACGCGCGTCCGTTCCTGCCAGACGATTTGCAAATCATCGGGGCGACGCCAGAGGACCACGCCGGTCCAGAGATCGTGTTCGCGTCCGGCCATCTCGCGGAGAATGCAGCGCGCATCGGCTTCATCGGTCGGCTTAAGGACGGGATGATTGTTGATCCAGGCGATGGTGTCGGCGGCGAGGATCAGTCCATCCTCAATCCGCGGCGCCACGGCGGCGGCCTTGAGCCACGATACCGTTTGCACAAAGGTGCGCGGATCGGCGAAGCCGCTTTGCGGCTCGTCGATGTCGGCGGGTAGAACCTCAAAGGGATGTCCCAGACGAGCCAGCAGCTCGCGCCGCGCCGGCGAGGCGCTGGCAAGGATCAGGCGCATCGGCTTCGACTCGACCATGAACGCAAAACCTCGGCGAAAGAAAGCCACAGGCAATGGGCGTTTCGGTTGCACCAATCCTGGCAGGGATAAGGTTCACTGAGCCGGACACTGGTGCAAGTATAGGGAGTGACGAGAGGCTGGCCCAGAGCGGCGGCGAGGTGCAACGAGACTGCGAAGAACAAAGGGCGTGCAGATCGATCTTGTTTTCGTGGACTTCGCTTTCTACACTCCTGGATTGAGCTACGTCCGTATTCATCCGTCAAGAAGCCGAGGATTTCCTTCATGTCAGCGCTGACTCTTCGCCTCCCCGTCCGTTTCGCGTATCTGCTGTTACTTCTGACGCCATCCTCCACCATCGCACAGTCGAGGCCACTGGAGTTCCGCCTCACTTTCGAGCGCCATGTTTCCGCACAGCCCTTCACTGGCCGCGTTTATGTCATGCTCTTCAAGCAAGACGTTAAAGAACTTCGTCCTGGTCCCAACTGGTTTCAGACCGATCCTTTCTTCGCCAAGGACGTGAAAGATTGGCAGCCCGGCCAACCTCTCGTTTTCGACGGCGCGGCATTGGGTTTTCCGGTGACGATGGCGAAGGTGTCCAAAGGGACGTATTCGATCCAGGCGGTCATGGACTTCAATCGCGGCGAACGTAGTTTCAGCGCCGCCGAGGGCAACGGCTACAGCCGCACCATCCGCCGCGAACTGGACGGCACGGCGAGCGGGCCAGTGGAATTGCGGATCGATCAAGTCTACAAAGAGCAGCCCTTCGCCGAGACGGAGCGCGTTAAGCTGGTGGACATCGAAAGTAAGCTGTTGACGGCCTTTTACGGACGACCGACGCGGTTGCGTGCCGGCGTCGTGCTGCCGCGTTCGTTTGCCAAGGAGCCGCGCCGGCGTTATCCGGTGGTTTACGAAATCCCCGGTTTCAGTGGCACCCACTTCGGCGCGCACGAGGCGGCCAAGCGCGACGCTAGCAATGTGGCCGGCGTCGAGATGCTTTATGTCGTTCTCGATCCGAACTGCCGGCTCGGCCATCACGTCTTCGCGGACTCGGCCAACAATGGCCCCTGCGGACGCGCTCTCATCGAGGAATTGATTCCGTATCTGGAAGCGAAGTACCGCGGCATCGGCACGCCGCAGGCGCGCTTTGTGACGGGCCACTCGTCCGGCGGATGGAGTAGTCTATGGTTGCAGATCACTTATCCCGATCATTTCAACGGCGTTTGGTCCACGTCGCCCGATCCCGTCGATTTCCGCGATTTTTCCGGTATCGATTTGATGAAGCCGGATGCCAATGCGTTTCTGGATGGGCTCGGCGAGAAACGGCCAATTGCTCGCTTGCGCGGCAAGCCGGTCCTTCACTACAAATACTTTTCCGACATGGAAGAAGTGATGGGGCACGGCGGACAGCTTGCTTCGTTTGAGGCGGTCTTCAGCGAGCGCGGCCCCGACGGCCGACCGCGCAAACTCTGGGACCGGACGACTGGAGCCATTGATGCGGACGTAGCGAAAACTTGGGATCGTTATAACATCCGTATTATCCTCGAAAAAAACTGGAAGAATCTGGCACCGAAACTGTCCGGCAAGCTGCACGTCTGGACCGGCAGCGAGGATACGTTTTATCTCGAAGGAGCGGTGAGACGGCTAAAGGAGTCGTTGGCGCGATTGGGCAGCGGTGCGGTCATCGAGATCATTCCTGGCCGCGATCATGGGCTGCGCGACCAGGCGATGCGCGAGCGCATCGCCGCGAGATGGCCGATCGTTTCCTGCGCACGCGGCCTCGCCTGGAGTAATCTATTCGGCGCGGTATTCTGGAAGGCATGCGAATTTCCACTCTCGCCATCATCGGCGTCGGATTGTTGGGCGGCTCCATCGCGTTGGCGGCGCGTCGGCGCGGCGTCGCCGGTCGTCTGATCGGCACGGATCGAGATCCTCTCGTACTGGATCGCGCCTTACGCGATGGCTTGCTCGATGAGGTGTTTTCGCATCCATCGCCTGCCGTCGCCGATGCCGAGTTGGTCGTCGTTTGCACGCCGGTGGATCGCATCGTCGAACAGGTGTTGTGCGCCGCCGAGCATGCTCGATCCGGCTGTCTGCTCACCGACGTGGGCAGCACCAAGGCATCGATCTTGCGTCAATTGCATGGACGGCTGCCCGCCGGGATCGAGTTTATCGGCAGTCATCCGCTGGCCGGTTCGGAGAAGCACAGTTTGGCTCACGCCAGCGCTCATCTGCTGGACGGCCGCCTTGTCATCGTCACGCCGGAGCCGAGTTCTACTGACAATGCCTTGTCACGCATCCGCGACTTCTGGACGGCGCTGGGAGCGCGCGTGCGGCTGATGGATGCCGACGAACACGATCGCGCGTTGGCTCTGACCAGCCATCTACCGCATCTTCTCTCGTCCGCTCTGTCCGGCATCCTTTCGCCGGAACTGCACGAACTGACTGCCACCGGCTTCCGCGACATGACTCGCCTCGCCGCCGGACAACCGGATCTGTGGTCGCCGATCTTTCGTAGCAATCAAGCTCATCTCCTCGCCGCGCTGGATCGCCTCGAAGAGCAGTTGCGGCACTTCCGGCAGGCGCTTCACCAAGGCGATTGGACCGCTCTGGAAGCCCTCTTGCAACAGGGCAAGAAGATCCGCGATGATCTTTCGCGCCACTGAGGCGATCTCCAGAAGACATATCACCACGGAAAACACGGAAAACACGGAAAAAAGACAAAAAAGACAATGAAAAGGAATGAACTTGCGATCCATGGCTGCTCCGCTCGATCTTCTCTGAACTCTTTGCTTCTTTCTTTTGTCTTTTTCCGTGTTTTCCGTGTTTTCCGTGGTGAAGCGCTTATGGCTTTGTCACCGTGCCGTCGCGGCGGCGGAGGTTGCCCCATTGCATGTCGAAGGGCGGATCGTCATTGATGGGGAACTTCGCCGCCAATTTCTCATCGAGATCGATGCCCAAGCCCGGTTTGTCGTTGGCCCAGTAATAGCCATCCTTAAGCGTGGGACAGCCGGGAAACACATCCTGCTCCGCCTGGATGAAGTCGCGGGCTTCCTGGATGCCAAAATTGTGCGACGCCAAGTCGAGATGCACGTTAGCGGCGTGGCCGACCGGCGACACATCACCGGGACCATGCCAAGCCGTGCGGACGGCGAAAAATTCACACAGCGCCGCGATCTTGCGCCATCGACAAGCCGCCCACCTGCGAGATGTGGATACGGATGAAATCAATCAGCCGGCCCGACACCAGCGGCAGCCATTCGTTCGGATTGTTGAAGAGTTCTCCCATCGCAATAGGCGTTGTCGTCTGCCGCCGCAGATGCTCGAAGTAGCCGACATCCTCCGGGCTGAAGGGATCTTCGAGAAAAAACAAGCGGAACGGTTCGAGATCCTTGACCGTGCGCATGGCGAGGATGGGCGGGAGACGTTCGTGCATGTCGTGCAGCAGTTCGACCTCGTCGCCGAGCTGTTTGCGGAGATGCTCGAAGAGACGCGGGACGGTGCGCGCGTAATAACTTGGCTCCCAAGTCCGCGGGCGGTTGTTGCCGGCAACGTCGGATCGGCCCGGCCGGATGGTAGCGCCGTAGGTGGCGTAACCGGGAACGGCGACTTGAGCGCGGACGTGGCGGTAGCCCTGCTCGATGTAACGACGGACGCTCTTTTCGACATCCTGGAACGTGGCGCCGCTGGCGTGACGATACACGTCCACGGCTTTGCGACATTTGCCGCCCAGCAATTGATACACCGGCAAGCCGGCGCGCTTGCCGAGAATGTCCCACAAAGCCATGTCCACGCCGCTGATGGCGTTGCCCAACACCGGGCCGTTGCGCCAGTACGACGACACGAACGAGGATTGCCAAATATCCTCTATTTGCAGGGGATTTTTGCCGATCAGAAACGGCTTGAGATACTTGTCCACGGCGGTTTCGACGACGCGCGGCCGCTGCGTGAAGGTGGCGCAGCCGAGTCCGTACAAACCCGGCTCGCTGGTCGTCACCTTGACGACGACCAGACGAATTTTCGCCGGCGCGGTGAGAATAGTTTTGACATCGGTGATTTTCAGCGGTGACAGCCTCTTGTCAGCGACAGCGGGCGGTGGGGCGGCGGGGACGGGTTGTTCGGAAGAGCCGAGCGATTTCGTCAGCAGCCAAGGCAGACCGACGGCGCCGGCGCCGAGACTGGTCCATTTGAGCAAGTCGCGTCGATGCATGAAGAAACTCCTCGCACAGGCCGAGCGCCCGCCAACCGAAACGCTCGGTCCTCGGCGGCGTCGGAGAGAATGATGCTGCTAGTGCAGTGGGTGCGCGGGTGCGTGTCAAGCGATTCTTCCGCTTTCTGAGGCTTTGGACGCGGTAAGGGATTGTGTTTTTTTCATTAGCCCTAAAGGGCTGGGCTAACGAAAATAACCGAAACAGAGGTAATCAAATGGCGGTCTGATGCTGACGTAGCAGATCGTTGATTCGGACGATGATCTCGTGGGGTTCCTTATTCTCTCCCCGGATGAGCGTGCCCAGAGTCAACTCGCGAGGCGCAGAGCGCACGCGGCCGACGTAGGCAAATCCCCAACTTATCAGTTGATCTTCCAGCCAAGGATGCTCGGCCAGCAGCACGGCTACGGAGGTTGTCGGCGTCGCCTGGCCGGTGCGCACTAGAGGGTCAGGGGCCGGCCATAAGGTGCGCACGATGTTGGCCGCGAACAACGTCAGGGCCGTCAATTCTAGCAAGGCGGAGAAGGGCATGATTGCGAAGGACGGAGCGAATGAGAGCGTCGCCATTTCGCTGACGACGCGCAACAGATTGCCGGCGGCGATGAGAACGAAAGTCGGAGCAACCAAGCGCGGCCAAGCCAGCAAAGTGTGTCCGAGAATCGGTAGCAGACGTTGGCCGACGCCCAGGATCAGCGTCGTCATGAAGCCGACTGTTAAGGCGTGGCGCACCGCTCCCAGATAGGCGTGCGGCGGCTCCTGCGCCGTTGCCGCCGCATAGCAATCTCCACCCAACAGCAACGCCATCCCTGCCAACAGCCAAAAGAAAGCCAGTTGCACGTAGCGCGCCAGCAATCCTTGTCCTACTTCCGGCCGCGGCGTCGTCCGCCGCACACGCAGAAAACCGCGCATGCCGATGGCGTAAGCGAACGCCGCCGCCGTCAGCGCCGCGACCGCCACCGCATCCAACCAGGGCTGCCAACCGACATGGCTCAGCAATATCAGCAACAGTCCGCCGTTGTGTAGCCAGAAGGTAAGTTCGATGGCGCCGCCGCGCGGCGTGGCGCTGCCGACGATGCCCGATAGCAGCCGTTGGCCAAAACCGTAGATGGCATTCACGGTGAAGCCGAAGATAGCCAGTTCCATGAGTAACTGGCGCATCGGCTCGCTGTAACTGCCCGGCCCCGCGGCGCCCGCCCAATAGCGCAGCAACAATGTGACGCCAGCCCAAACGATCATCCACGCACCGGCGGCCAGGATCAGACGCGCCCAAGTGGGGCGGGGTTTGCCGGTAAGCTGACGGAGCAGAAAGAGGAAAAAAAGGATGGCCGCCGTCACCAGAGCCAAGCCGCTGAGGGGACCGAGCCATCCAGCCCGCTCCGGCAGCAGCGACCACAGAAAGCCGCCGATCACACCCAAGAGAAGAGCGGCCAGCAAAAAACGACAGAAGCGAAGACGCGCACGCGGCCCGGCGACGATCATCGGCAGATAGCGAAGTGCGATGCCGACAACGAAAAAGGCGATGAAGCCCCACAGCTGGGCGGCTCCATGCGCAACGACGTAGCCGGAAGGAACGGCGGTGAATTGCTCGGCTCGGCCAATCTCCCACAGCAGCCAGGCGCCCCAGCCGGCGCCCAGCGAAAGAGTGATTAGCAACGCCGAGACGATGAAAGGGCGATGGACAAATTGGGATTGGACTCCCTCTCGATCCACCTCCACGCCAGCGGCTTGAGCTAGCTCGGCCAGCAGTCGATCCAGGTCGATGCCGTGACGGCGAGCGAAACGGTCGAGCGGTTCCAGGTGTCCGAACTTCGTTGGCCGATCGTCTGGCTCACCATGACGCCGCAGCACTTCGCGGCAGCCGGGATAGTCCGCGGCCACTTGCCGGACGGTCATGTCGGAGCGCAACGGCGGTCGTTGCAATCGTGGCTCTTCCGCTCGTCCCCCCGCGGCTTCCTCGGAGTCCACCATGATTGTTTCTCAGCGCGACGCCGTCGCCGCCGACTTCCAATAATCCGGCAAATCCGTTTTTGTCGCCCGAAGGATCTCTGTAATCGCCTGCCGATCCTCCGCCGACAGATGAGCGAACTCCTTGCTCGTATCCTTGCCCCTGAGAACTTCCCACAACCGCCGCAGCACATAATCCTTGACCGGCGGCGGCAGCGCGTCGAACGCCTCCGAATAGATGACGTAGCTGCACGGATAAGCGAACAAGCGGCGTTTCAGATCGAATTGGCGCAGCGACCGCCCGCGGTGATCGCGCGGCCCGCGCTGGACAAACTCCTCGGCAAACCCCGATGTGCCCTTAAGGGGATCGGTCAGTTGCGCTTCTTCGCAAAAGAGCAGGTAGCGGACGACCGGCTCCCCGGCGTTCTTGATACGGCTGACGGTGCTTTCGGAGCGATGATCGGCCGGCCGGCCCAGCGCCTTGTTGAACTCCGCTTCTTCGCGTAGAGCGAGGCGCGTCAGGAAATTGGCCCGCGTCAGACGATTGTGCATCTCCGACTGATGCTCCAGCACCATCAGAGCCACGATGTCGCTGTGCGGCGTCGGATACGGCGAGGTCTTGAAATAGCGATCCAATTTGGTGACGTTGACGTTCGCCGAATTGTCGATGTCTTCGGGGCGCGGATGATTGTCGCGCACGATCATGTTGCCCAAGTGCGTCTGCTTGCCGCTGGTGCCGGTGACGTACCAGCCGCCCCAGCGCTGGCGCAGCGGGCTTGTGTGATCGATGCGGTAGGTGCCGGAGGCGAGGATCGGCAAGCCTGAGCCGTCGGCAAACACCGAACGGGCCAGATGCCCCGGAAAACCTTGATTGAACGATGAGGCGTGGCAAATGAGACAGCTATCGCCTTGCCGTTGCAAGCGCGGCTTGGCGTTCTTCTTCTGGCTCAACGAGTAGAATACCTCTCCCAATTGGGGATCATCGGCGGTCACTTCGAGCAAATCGCCCTTTTGGCAGAAACCAACATAGGCATCGTCGCCGAAGTAGAGGGCGCGCGGCGTGCGCGGATTGATGCGCTGCCGCTGTAAGCTCGTTTTCGAGAACACGAGCATTTGCGAAGACAGCGGCACATTCAATTCACGCAGCAGCGAACGAAGATAGCCTGTCCCTTCCTCGTAGGTCAATTTCGCCTGGCCATCTTCGAGGCGCTGTTGCAGGCGCTCGACGGCGTTGTTCGGCTCGGCGCTGCTGTAGTTGATGGGTTCGCGGTCGAGATCCACGGCATGGGCCGGAATAGGCAATAGCAACGGCAGCAATGCCAGCCCGCAGCGCAAGCAAGAGAAGAAGGAGTTCACGCGCATGAATCGGCTCCTTAGCCGGAAGCCCGCCGGGCAGGAGGAGAAGCAGGCAGGAAGGATATATGGACAAGTTTATCCAGAATATGCGCCGTGTCAAGCCCCTCGTGGAGAAATTCGCCAAGGAAAAGATTACGTTGCTCGGCGAGTGCGCAGCCAAGGACCGACAGCCATCGAAACGAGAAAAACCAGCACGTTGAGCAACACGATGGTGCCGGACACGCCGAGCTTGAGGTTCGCGCCCATGCCCAGATCCCAGCTAATCCACGTTCCGGCGACGCTGAGGAGCAAACAGAGAAAGATGGTCCGCCAGAACAATTGGCGCATGTTTCGGCTGAGGTTGATGGCCGTTGCCGCCGGGATGATGAGCAGGGCGTTGATGAGCAGGGCACCGACGAAACGCAGACAAAGATTGACGGTCAGGGCCAGAAGGATGATGAACAAGTAATTGACCAGCCGCACCGGCACGCGGCGCGACAGAGCCAAGCTCTGGTTGAAGCTGGCCAACAACAAATGATTGTAGATGCGGCTCAGCAACAGGGCGGTGAGGACGGCGAGACAAGTCAAAATGAGCAAGTGCGCACTGGACACCAACAGAGGATTGCCGAAGAGAAAATCTTCGAGGTTGAACAGGGCGCGATCGTTGATGAGATCTTTCAGGGCGGCGGCGAGACCGACGGCGCCGGCGAAGAAGACGCCGATGACCGTATCGCTGCTCAGTCCGGTGACGGTGCGCACCCAGACGATGCCACAGCCGGCCACGATGCCGAAAACGGTCATGATGACCGTGACCCAGTCCCAGAACTGCCCTGTCTGTGGACCGAAGAACAAAAAGAGCAGAAAACCAATACTGATGCCGGCGAAGGAACAGTGTGCCAGCGCGTCGCTGAAGAATGCCATACGGCCGCCGACCACCAGCGAGCCGATGGCGCCGCAGCACAAGCTGACGAGAATCAGGGCCAATAAGGAACGGATGTTGAAATCCCAAGAGAAAAAGCTGTCCGGCGGGGCCAGGGCGGCGCAGGCGCGGATGCCGCGATCGAGCCATTCGGGCGGCGCCAAAGCCAGAAGGCGGGTAGTAAGCAGAGTGCAAAGCATAACGGCAACCCTCGCGGTATTCCCAGCGAGATCGTCTCCGGCCCTCATCATAGCACGGTGAGGCCGGAGCGTCTCGAACGAAAAGAAGCCGACTCTCCGCGAGGACGGCGTTTAGATGGCGAACTCGTCATCCGCCTCCGCCACGGTACAGAGAGAGATGTCTGGCTCCGCTGAAGTGGACAGAAGGGTATGCAGTTGTTGATCGAGGCGGCGCACCTCGTCCTGCATTCGCTGGAGCAGGGCTTGCAGTTCGGATGCGACCGTGTCGCCGATTTGCTCGCCGATCAAATCGAGTCCCAGCGCCACGCTTGCCAGCCGATTGCGCAGAACGTGCTTGATCCGATTCAGCCTCGTCTGGGCATCCGCCTCGGTTCGGGCGAGCAGATCGCGCGGCTTCACGTCGCCGCGGCGCAGCACTTCCTCGCGTAGCACGGTGACTTGAACTGGGGCGTCGATGCCGAGGCGGACACCGTTGGGTTTGATGGCGACGACCTCGATCGCCGCCGGCACGCTGGGCAGGACAATGCGCTCGTTCACTCGACGGGCCAAGACTAGCATCAGCGGTTCCTTCCATAAGCGGGACACGGAGCAAAGTACAAGAACCTCGACAGGGAGGTATTCGTAAACGGTGCAGGGTGGACGTTCTTCGAGCCTAGGCACAGGCCGAATACCACAAGTCCCAGACCGAGAAAAAGCAGGCAATGGAAGAAGGGAAACGGGGCAGGTGGGGCGCTTCCATGCAAGTAATCCATTGGTGGGGGGCGGTTTCAAGCCTCGTGCTGGAACCCTTACGCAACGAAACAATTTTATACAAAAGGTAGGCAATTGATGCAAGAGGAAAACGGTTGACTTTGAGTTTTTTGTTTCGGCGATTCTCTTGCCGGTTAGCGACGCTTCGCAGAAGCGTCGGCCTGCCGCAACGCTTCTGCGAAGCATCGCTAACCGGCAAAACTTCCGGCGTCATCCACTAGACGATCTGTCGTTTCACGATGACGAACTTCGCTCCCAGTCCGCGTTCCGGTTGGCGCTCGCGGCGGAAACCGAGATCGAAACAGAAATCCATCCAGCGCTGCAACTCCAGCCGACATCCGGCGGTGGCGTTGCGCTGGGGATAGTAGGCCACCAGGCGTCGGATGCGTGTCGCACCCTGCTGAAAGGCGCACTCCTCATCGATGTCTCGGAGCGCTTCGGCGGCGACCTCCCGGCCGATGCCCATTGACCGATAGGGACCGCTCAACCAGACGAAAAACTCGGCTTCTTTGTCCGGATCGAAGGAAGGCTCAAGGAGCCGCTGACGGCGAGTGCGTGCGACGCCCATCACCCCACACGGCAAGGTTTTCCCCTGGTTGATCAACCAAGCGAGAGGTTTGTTGGAGAGAGGGCTACTGATCGTCCGCCCCAGCAAGTCCGCAAGGAAACTCTTCCGTGGGAACCCGGCGACGGGGATTTCGAGAAGATCGAATTGGTCGGCCCACTCGTAGGCGAACTGAATGTCCATCGCCGCCAGCACCTCCTGCGTCTTCTGAGGAAGAGCGCCGATAACCACCCTCTCACGGTCTACCGTTGTCGGTTCCAGATTCAGAATGTCCTCGCAGAAGCGGACGAACGGCCGGCTGTACTCGGCTCGCAAGAAAGGCCAGAAGAGGTGGAATTCCTGCGAGTTGGTCCAGCGGCGGAAGGCATTCATCCAGCCGCGATTGAGGGGGTGAGAGTGGAAGGCATCGAGTTTCATCGCCTTCCAGGCCATTTCCATGACGTGGAGGGTGTGGCTGACCGCGCGGAAGTCAAGTAGAGGAGCGGGACTCACTTCCGGGTAAATCGCATTAGCCATAGTGGCCAGCGCTGCAGGGCCGTACACTTTACGCTTGAGGTTGACGGCGGCTTCCGCAGTGGCGATCCACTCCGCACTTTCACAGTCCAATGGCGGCAGCCACTGCGCGCGGAGACGGGCGAAGACGTTCCGCACTTCCTTCTGTCCGTGGGCCGCGCTGGCCGCGGCGCCCGTCCAAGCGGCGGCGGCCTCCGCAAAAACCTCGGTGGCAATGTGATGACCGAGAACGCGGTAAGCCTCGAACTGGGCCTCATCGAAGAATTGGTTGAGCGTACTCTGTCGGGGGAAGTGAGGGTGACGCGCGACGTACTGGAGGAGGTCGGGCGGTTCATCGCCGGTGAGGGTAGCCTGCAAGTACACCATCAGTCCGGGAACCGCCTCATTATCGACCTCATCGTAGCGGATGCGTCCGACGCAGCAGTGCCACGCGCTGTAGCTGTTGTCGCCGGACAGCTGCATTCGGGCTGGGTCCAGTTCGACGCGGACGCCGAAGTCCGTGCGGATCAGTCGAATCATGGCGGCCATGTTATCGGAGGCGGCCACGCGGTCGGTGCCGGCGTCGGCGACGACGATGAATCGGCAGCGGCGGCGGATCAATTCGTAGACGCCGAGGTTCTCGAAGTGGCCGCCGTCCGAGACGTGGACGAAAGCGGAGTCCTCGCTGGTCCGACCGAGAAATTCCCCCAGCAACCGAAAGCCGATGCCTGGTTCGCTCGCCGCCCAGGGGTTCCGTCGCCATTTCCAAGGTCTACGGCTAGGGTCGGGGTTCTCCAGCCACCAACCGAGGCGGGTATTGAACAGGGTCATCAGGGCGGTGAGCGGCGGCGACAAATGACTCATGTTGGGATCGACGGCCGCGCCGGAGATGGTCATAACGCGGCCGAGCGTCAGATTGGCGGCATCGGACGGCGTATGAGGGGTGCGGGCGTAGCCGGTCAGCAGACCACCGCACCATTCCGGCGTGAACAGAAAGGCGTCGGCGCGGCGGTCCTGATAGGCGAGTTCGTCGCCGGCCAAGCAGTTCAGCGCGCTGTTGATAAGTGGCACCGGCCCGGTGTACGGAGCGCGGCCGCCGATGAGGCGCAGTTCGGCCAAGGGAAAATCGTCGAGGGGATCGAAGCCGGTGAAGTAGTTGGCCAGGCGAGGCCAGTGTGTGCGATCGGGACTAGGGGGGTGAAGTTCATTTACTCCGGTCGGCGCGCGCGCGAGCCGCTCCGTTGCTTGCGGGCGGAAGCGCCCAGGTAACAGCGCGTCAGCCGGTTGGCGTACAGCATGTGCATGGAGAAACGGTTGACGTTAATCAGAAAGCCGAAGGTCCAGAATAGTACGAGGGAGGCTCCGACCAGAAAGACGTTCGTGCCGGGCCAGCTTGCCGCTTCGGCGAAGAAAGCGGATTGCGTCTGGGAAGATGAGGCTGCCGGACCTGCCCACTGCTCAAAGGGGGACAGGGTGGCCAGGAACTTCACCCCCTCCTGACCGAACGCCGACACCCCCGCGCACAGTCCGATCAGAAACACCGCCGGCGCGACGGTCATTAACAAACGGGACCACCAGGCGGGGCGGGGCCCGTGCGCGTCCGGCGCGGCGCTGGGCGAGCCAGGCGCCGCCGCCCGAAATGGCGGCCCAAATCGCGGCCAAAGTCCCTTTGAGCGTCGCGGGAGCGAGGTGCGCTGGAATCCTCTCCATAGCCCACGGCACGAGGAAGATCGCCACCGCCAACAGGAGCCAGGCCGCGGCACCCATGAGCAAGTAGGCCGCCAAACGGGATGCGCCATTCCCGTTCGTATTCGCTCAGCAAGCGGCCAACAATCGCCATCTCCGCGAACCCGCCCAGCACCATCGTCCCCAAGACTACCGGCATGCCGATGGCGTGCAGCAGACAGAGTACATCGGGCGGCGGTATCTCCATCTGGCCCCGTGGGGATAGGCTCAACCAAGAGGGGAGCGGCCAGATCACCCGATAGATCACCAGAGACAGGGCCAGGCCGAAAAAGAAAGCCAGCAAGACATTGGAAAACAAACCCCTCCAGTTGAAGGATCTCAGGTCGCGCACCTTCCAGCAGCGCCGGCCCCAACGCCACAGCCGAACACCCAGCGAAGGCCACAGGGCAATAACGACGAAGGCGATGGGGAATTGAGCGACGTTCGAGGGGCTAACAACGGAGAACCAATCCGTCAGCCAATTCTGGCCGAAATGGTTCAGCACCTTGGCTTGCTCGCCCTTTTTGCTAATGTACCGATCCGGGTCAAGGCTGAAGAGCCAGGAGCCGAGTACGGCAACGACCAGCAGCAGCAGAAGGATTATGAAGTAAGTAAACTTGGGAGCCTCCGCGTAACCGTCGCGCAAGGAACGGTCCATGTCCGCCTCGAACAAGTTCTCTTGCTCCCAGGCCAGGCATCCGATTCCCAGGGCGAAGGCCGCCCCGAACAGGGCCGTGAGGACGAAACGCCAGGTGAGCAGATGCGCGCTGTTCAGGCCCAGCTCCCAGGCTCCCAGAGGCGTGGTATAGCCATACAGTAACAGCCGCCACGCGAACACAACAAACACCGCCAGCGGCAAAAAGAACAGGGCGTTGACAAACAGGTTTCGCAGATAGATCGTGAGCAAGGTCCAGGTGTCGGGCATGAACAAACCGAAGCGAGGAGAGAGATAGCGGCTGTAGGCGCGCAGGTGATGGACCGGCTCCGGTTCTTCATCGCGGGGACGATCATCGAGTCGAGTTCGACCGTCCCATTCGTAGCGCTCGGCCAAGGACTGCGAGACGCGATTGGGGCTGAGTTGTTTTTCGACGTTGGCCAGACTGCCCTCGCGCCGCACCCAAGCCGCGAACCAGCTGCCGATGTAGCCGCCCCCGGAAACGGTGGACAAAAAATCGATCGAACCTAACAGTCGCAGCTGGGCCAGCCCTTGGAGTACGCCCAGTCCGAAGGTGGCGCTGCGAATGCCTCCGCCGGACAGCGCCAAGCCCACGAGATCCAGACCAAGGGCGGTTTGGCGAGCCAAGGCGAGCGGTCCATCGGGAGGTCCTTCTCCGCCCGGCGCGTAGTCGGGACTCGCGGGCTTTTCTTCACCGCCTCCCGTCTCTTCGGCAGGAGGCGGGTTCGAGGGCGGCGTCGGCCCTTCAGATGAAGGGGGCCAGGTTTCGGGGGGAGGAGACGGCGGACATCGGGAGCGGGCTTCATTCCATTCGCGCAACCTCTTCTGAACCTCTTCTTCCGCGGCATCGGCGGCCACCCAGCAACGCGCTTTCTGAAACAACCGCTGCTCCGCCCACGCCAGCTGGTACAGGGCTTCGCGCCATCGTTCCTCAAGCCGTAAGGCGTCGGCGGCTCGACACTTCTCTTCCTCGATCTGACAGAGCGCCTCAAGTCTCGTTTGGGCTTCCTGCTCCCAGGCGAGTACAAGGCCAAACTCGGCAGCGAGGGTTCCTCGCAGTTCCGCTTCCGCCGGCCTAACCTGCCGCGCAAGCTGTTGCACCTCCGCGCCTGCCTCGGCGCCAGGCAGTTCGCGGTTGGCTTGCACGGCCGCGTCGGCGAGAGCCTTGGCGGCGGACTGGAGAATGGACTCCGCCTGTTCCTTGGGCATGGTCCGAGGTTCCGGGCTTGGCGCGTCCCGGTAGCACCGCGCTAGGTCATACCATTCGCGGGCGGCCTGATGGTATTCTCTCGCCGCGTCGGCGACCGAACCGGAGGTGCCTCCTTGTTCCATAACGGATGACGAAGGAGGTGTCTCTGCAGGCGCGTCTTTCGGAGGGGAACGGCGAACCTCCACTAACTTTCGCCGCGCCTGCTCCATCTCCTCTTGTTTCTTTTGAAGGTCGTCCAAAGTCGGCGGCGGAGCGGCTGCCGTCGGAAGATCGATCGGCGTCGGCGGAGGCAAAGGCTGGGGAACTTCCGGCAGATGGCCGAGCGTCTGCTCGATCCGGTAACGCCGTCGCCGAGCCTCAACCGCGTTCAACTCCGAGCGGAACGTGCTGCTGAAGAGTTGGCGAAAGCCCTCTGCTGGCTTACTCATGAGCGAACTCCTGGTATCGATCTCTCTTTCCCATCGCAACGGGTAGCGCCTATTATCTGCCGAAAAAAAAGGCGGCCATCAGCTTATAGATCTCCGTATGAAAGATGTCGGAATGATGGCCGGAGTGCGAGTCGTTGTTCTCCGGATGGGCGTCGTGGAGCGGCGTGAGATCGGCGACGATAAGACGCTCTGCCAGCGGGCCGGGTTCGTAATCGGCTCCAACGACGATGGATCGGACACTCTCAAACCGATTGACAATGCCGGGCGTCGGGCCGCTGCTGCCAAGAGCGGGCTGGACATTGTGGAACAGATGGGCGATCTCATGGGCCTTCGGGTAGAGGGTTGAAAGGGCGCGGTCGCGGTCGGAATGAGTGATGAGCAGACGCAGACCGGGAAGGCCGGTGATGCCGCCGTAATCCTTCGACGGCTCCAACTCATCGTTGTCGAAGGCGGCCTGAAGCAGAACGACGTTAAACGCGACATTGCCCGGAAGCGGATCGGTCGCGCTCTCCTCGGCGATTTGTTGCAACGCTTTGCAGACCACCTTGCAGCCGAAGCTATGACCAACGAGATGGACACGGAGCGGGTCGGGACCGGGCGGGCGCCCGTTCAGAATAAACTTCAAAAGAGCGTGACCGCAGTTCTCGCCGACTGTATCCGCCCGCTTTTCCATGGTGAAGAAGGAGAGAGCCTCCGCGTAGTTGAGCAGGGAGAACTGGTCCTCCGTCAACGTGGAGGGCCAGTGAATACCGATGCTTAGAGTCGGCAGGCCGCTGAGGACGGCGACGGAGCGGAATTGAGCCGAGAACTCGATAGTAAAGCGGTTGTAGCCCTGCATCGCCTGAATGGCATCGGTCCACCAGCCATGAGAATAGAGGAAGATGTCCTTAAACGCGAACGGCGTCCTCATGGCCCGGTCGATGTCGTTGCCGATGCCAGAGTCGAGGCTAATGCCGTTTTCATTCGTGGGAACAAGGAAGTGGTGCGACATAGGCTTGAACCTCCCGTGGAAAGAGAACGAGTTAAGAGCTACCGGACAACCCATCGGAGCGGGGGGCTTACGCCCCCCGAGTGAATACTCGGGGGGCGTAAGCCCCCCGCTCCGATGGGTTGTGTCGTCATTTTTTTTCGCTGCCGATCCCGTGACAACTCGCCTGCGGCTGGGTTTTTGCATCCTCGCGGCTCTCATAGGGCTGATATCCCTGAGACTCCGCGAGCGTCCTCCACGGAGCGAAAGGGTTGTCCATGCCGCGCAGCGCTGGGGCCAGTTCCGGGTAGTGCCGAAGCAGGATACTCGTCATGCCGTTGTTGCTGATCCAATCCATGCCGGCCGGCGAGTACACTTCGGGAGTGAAATCGGTTGTGAAGAATCGATCGCTTTTCAGCCGCCGCGACGCCATCAGGATGAAGATGCGGAAGGCGGTATCGCTGAAGCCGAAGCCCGGCGGCGGCGTCTCGGCGTACATACCGACCATCAGATCGACGCGGTTAACGTCGCCGTAGACCGCTTTGAGTTCTTTGGCCAGGTCCGGGTCATCGCACATCTGCTCGAAGGAGGCGACAGGAGGCAAATGCAGCTTTTCACGGAAGCGATTGTAGCGCGGCACGCCGCGCTCCCGGTCGCGCAGCACGTCCACGGCGGCCAAATCGAGGCGATTGCCGTCTGGCCTCAGCAAATCGCGCAGGTAGTTGGGGTAGTTGCGCAGCACCAACGCGCCGGGGTTGCAGATGCCGAAAGAGTAAAACCAGTCGGGCATAGATCCTTTGAATTGCGCGGCGGGGGTCGGCGCGGCGTTCGGAGCAACGGGCGGCGTCGGATCGATGTGAGCCCGCGCTCCATCATTCAACAGGGCGGGCAGCGGCACGGTGCCGACGAACCTTCCATCCGCGATGCGGTGCAAGTCGATGTCGTCGCGCATCAGCGGGTGCATGCGATAGACGGCGACGAATTCTTCGGTGAGCGAATAAGGTGCTGTGTGGTGGTTGGTTTCCGAACCCGGAATACCGCTGAACCCTTCGTTGCCGCCGATCCGTCCGAAGGCTTTCTTGACGTTGGCGGATAGCAGCCCCCACCAGTTGGCGTTCATGGCGATCTTCAAGGCTGGATTGGGCAAAATGGCAGGCGTCCACTCGACGGTATGGATCTTGGCCATCAGCGCCGCATTCACGAGCCGGGCCGTGTTGAAAACGCGATTGTCGCTCCAGTGAGGGTACTCGCGCCGCAAATGCTCGCACAGGGTATTGTGTTCCAGGGTGAACAGCGTATGCAGCAGGGTCAGGCCGATCCACCAGTTGCCGGTGAAGCCGGACATGTCGCTTCGCGTCGCCGGGTCGATCGGCAGTAGACCACTGCTCACATAGAACCGGCCGTCCGGCATCGGATTGCCGCTCGGATCGCGCCGCAATTTCGCCATTGTGGCGGGGTCATCGCCATATACCTGCGAGGCGTCCCACCAGTGGGACTCGGCGTTGACGTAAGTCGGCGGCCACGGCCCGTCGCCCGGATAGCGCGTTGGGTCCGGCGGAGTGCGGCGGATAAGCATGGGACTCGGACCCCAAGGATCGCCCGCCTCAAGATTGATTTTGAACTCTCCGCCCTGAGCGGGGTTGCCGTGGAAGAACCAGTCGTGCGTCTCGAACTGAATCCAAGCTGCCGCGAGATAATTGAGGATCGTCGCCGGTTTGAAGGTGGTGTGCGCGCAGCAGGCGCGGCTGACCTCGCGCGGGCTTGGTTGAAGTAGTTCGGACTCCGGCTCCGGGTTAGCATCCTTGAGGGGCACGTTTCGGCCGAAGCGTGCGCCGGGATTGCTGCGGAGAAAGCTGCCCGGCAGTGGGGCGGCTGGATCCGGTT
Source organism: uncultured Planctomycetota bacterium (assembly GCA_963835245.1). Taxonomy (GTDB): domain Bacteria; phylum Planctomycetota; class Planctomycetia; order Gemmatales; family Gemmataceae; genus JAJPHU01. The sequence goes on along the minus strand of CAWIEZ010000001.1, from coordinate 1,276,137 downwards.
CGCTGCCGCTGCCCATCTCCGGATCGTGGAGGTCATCGTAGTAGCCGTCTGCCTGCCGCTCGCCGAGCAAGGCGGCGTCGAAAGGCGGAGGCTGGCAGCGGCCGCGGGGTTGGTGACGGGAATCGTTTCCCGCCCGTCTAGTTCTTTCGAGGTGCTGTGCAGGTTGTGTGCGCGCAGCACCTCGCGCAGCGCCGCCAAGTTCATAACGCCGAGAAAGGTCGGCAGTCGATACCACGGACGAAATAGATTCAACAGACGGAAGAAACCGACGTAGAGGAAAGCGGCCAGCGATCCCGGCTCCAGCGGCCGCATGATAATCCGCAGGACATAGCAGAACAGGACGCTGAGTAGCATCAGGACGCCGAGGACGCGAACGACCGGCCCCGCTTTGGCCGCAAGGACAGTCGCCCCGAAGAAGGCCGCGAAGGCGAACAGGCTCACCGCGCCGCGCTCAATCCGCAGCCACTTGGGGCAAGATCGCCCGAAGACAAGCCAGGCGAGAAGCACATCCAACCCCCACCACACGGTCAGCACGAGATCGGGGATGGGGTTGCAGACCACCTTCTCCGGGTCCGGGTTGACGCCGATGCGGCTATGAAGGATGCCATCCTTGCTCGTAAAATCCCAGCCGAAGAGGACGCCGACCGACCAGTAAAAGTGCAGCAGGTAGGCCAAGTAGGCGAACGTCCAGAAGAGTACCCAATAGTTGGAAGGGGCGCTGGGTCGGCGCAGGGCGTAGAAACAGAGAGCGACGGTGAGGAGGATGGTGGCGACCCAGATCGTGAAGACGATGCGGTAATAGACGACGGTGTGCGGCGCGGGAAATTCTCCTTGTTGTCCCTTCCAAGGGTCGGCGGCGCGGTCCTGGAGCGCCGCGGCGAGTTCCGCGTCTTTTGTAGCCCGCCGCTCGGCCGCCACGTGCGCGGCGCCGATGAGGACGGCGAACAGAATGAAAACAAACCAGAACCGCGGAGTGGACAACCGGGCAATCGGGCTCACGACGCTCTCCTTCCGTTGGGGGGATTCGCGAAAGCCGCCCTGACTGAGGCGGACGAGGAGACAGAGCAGGACCGACGCCGCCAGGGCGGCACCGAGGTAGCGGACAATCGTGGGGCGAAGGAACAGATCGGTCACAACGTAGACGAGGACGATGAAGGCCAGAGCGAGCCTCCGCTCCCAGCGGATAGATTTCTGTTCCGGCTCGGCGTACCAGGCAATCAGCACGTCCACGGTCCACCAGGCCGTTAGCAGGAAATTCGTGGCGGCGACCCACCAGCGCATGTTGGCGAACGTCCCAGCCACGCCTCCGAAGATGACGAAGGCCGTGTAATAAAAGTGGACCATGTACGCGAGGTAACTGAAAGTCCACCAGAGCAGCGCATAGCGCTTTCGCGTATCCGATTTGTCCCGCAAAATGTACAGGCAGGCCGCGGGAATCAGCAGAGCGGTGGACAGCCAGATGCAGAGGATCGCTCGGAGCAGAGCCAGCAGCGGAGTACCGGGCGGCACCGGCCGACCAGCCGGGTTGTCGAGGCCGAGAGCATGATCCAACCAATGAAGTTTGGGCGTTCCGCCAGGCGTCAGCATCTCCGGGACCAACAGCGCCGCCGCAAGCAGCACGCCGAAGGGGACGAAAGTGAACGTCCATTGGGCCAGCGTGAATCCGCGCGAAGATGAGTTTGACATGCGCTAGCCGTCCACAAGGTCTAGGGTGTAGGGGTCGAAGCGGCTGCCCCTCTCCGTTTGTTACAGCGTTTTCAGGTACTCAAGCAAAGCCTTCAGGTCGTCTTGCTTCTTGGTATCTTTTTCGACCTCTTCGCGCGTCCAGGGGTAGTCGTGCCCTTTGTTGGAATTGCCTGGCGACGAGGTATCGAAGCGGTAATAGAGTTTCCGGTCGTTGGCGTCATGCTCCTTCTCACCCGGCGATTTCAGGCCGATCCATGTGGTGTCGTACTCGTTGGCTCCTCGGAAGAAGACCGGCTTGCGCACCTCCAGGTTGACCAACTCCGCGAGGGTCAGGACGCTGGCGTTGTGGAGGTACGGCGCGCGACTGAACATCGCGTGCATCCGCTTGTTGATGAAACCTCTCTCGACAGGGTCCAGCGGATTCTGTCGGGGCTTCGGCGCAGTTCTTCCCTGGGGAAATCGAAGGGGTGGTTTTTCGGGAAATAGGTGGAAAGAACGTCGGGCACTTCCTCATAATAACGAAAGGTCACTCGCTCCGGGTCCGTCCCTATCTCCTTAAGCGCGATCAGTTCGCCGTCGAGTTCTCCGGGCAGCCATTGATCTCCCTCAGGATGGCCGTGGCAGCGGTTGCAATGGGCCACGTAGACGGCTTTGCCGTCCTTGACCTTCTGGTTGTTGGGATCGACGGGTTGATCGGGAAAGATGCTGTTCCAGGTTGGTCCCCGCTGGGCGGAGATGAAATCGCTCGCCCACTTGATGTTGTCGGCGATCTCCGGCAGGGACATATTCTGAGGAGTGGCGCCGGCCGCCAGAGCTGCGGCGGAGCTGCGGCGATACAGACCGTGGATGCCGCCGTCGAACTGCCCCCATTCGTTGTTCCGCTCCTGGTAAATGGCGGCAATCTTGGTGTAGACCTTCATGTCCGCTCCCGGTCGTTGCAGCAGAGTGCGGACAAGGGTGCGGAACGGCTGCGTGCGGCATGGCCCGGTCGGCACGTACTCCGGCCGCATCGACAGGCCGTTGCCGAACGGCTCGTCGTATTTGGCCGCATCCTCCGCCTGCTTGGCGCGAGCGCCATTGATCCACAGCCGGATCATCCCCTTTTCCTCCAGCGACAGCGGAAGGTTATCCGTGTTCTTCTCGTAGGCCGCAAGGAAGGCGTTATAGGAGAGCCGTTCGTCTCGCAGCGACGCCTGAAAAGCGTCGATCCAGGCGAACAAGTTGAGAGAACTGTTTCCCGTTCCGATCACCAACTTTCCCTTGATCCTCGTCGTATGACAGGTGGCGCAGGCCAGACCGACGAAGACAACCGGCGACGGAGCGCCGGATTTAGGTCGATAGTGAGAAACGGTGAACCCCAACGGCAAGTCCTTGGCCAACGGATCTACAGCGGCGGACGCCGGCGCCAGCGACGACGGCAGGAAGCCAAATTGCTCGATCCAACTCCCCGCGTTTTCGCCGAAGGGCTGGAAGTGATTGGGGCAGATCGCCGGCAGCACTTTTAGCACCGGCAGCGGCACGACTTCGGTGCCGATGGTCCCGTGGAAGAACGCTCTCTCGTTTCGCACCTCCTCTTTCTCGCCGGAGTGGCTCGGAGGCTGAGGAAGCCATGTCGCCTCGCGGCCGAGGAGGTACGCCGTAGCCAGCAGCAAAGCCGCGGCGGCGGCGATCGCCAGCACGGACAGGCGCGAAACGCCCACGCGGCGGCTGGTGCGGCGAAATGCGGCGAACCTGCACGGTGTTCGGGTGTCGCGGTCATGGTCTTTTTCCTGTTTCCAAGGCGGCCGCGCCGTTTTGGCTGTGCCACAACTCTTGGTGTCGTCTATGCGTGTCGGTGTAGCCGCCTTGGAACAGTTTGTCGTAATAGTCCAGGTCCAGGTGATGCACCTGCAACCAGACGCCGGGCACGTAAATGGCATCGACGTGGGCCGGAAATCGTCCGTGCGTCTCATAGATGTAGGTGCAGATATCCTTGACGCAATCGATGATGCGGGGATCGTAGTGCGGCACTTCGCGGATGTACCGCTCGCCGCCATCGCCTTTGAAAATGCCGGTGAAGTAGTCGCGATCCTCGTAGATGCCGCGCGTCCCATACTTCCGAGCGATCACAGCATCCACGGCGTCGCCCATGGTCTTGTAGTAGGGCGGACACATACCCTGGATGAGGTCGGCCAACCCGACCGGATGGGCGCGCGGCTTGGTGAGGAATGTTCCCCAGCGCAACAGATCCAGAAGGCGGAAGCGCGGTTTTTGGAACGTAAAACCGAGTCCCTTCTGTGTGGATTCGTAAGGATTACCCAGAAGGTGAGGAGGAGCGACCGAGGCGTGAATCCAGCCGCCTAGGCCCATCGCCTGGATAACGAGCATTAGATTCTGCAACAGAAGATCCGCCTCAATCTGCGTCCGCATCGGCCCAAGTACGCCGAGAGGCAGTTTGAGAGCCTTGTTCAGAAAGCCGTTGCGCTTCCATTTTTTCACTCCCGCCGGCAAGTAAAAGTTGCGGTCATCGAGGAACAGCGGGCGAAAACCATCCGGTTCCGTTAACAAATACATCAGAGCGTTGATGTACTGGCGCGTCATGTCCACGACGGGAAAGAGAACGGTACTTCCCGGCACGTTGGAAAGAAAGCGGTTGGAATCCAGATAGTAGGGGAATTGCCTGGGGAATGTTAACCGTCCCGCCTGGAGCAAGTGCTTGGCCTGCCCCGCTCTGCGGATCAATTCTTCCGCCGGCGCCGGCCAAGGGAGAGGGGAAGCGGCGATTCGTTTGAGAAAATACGTTCCCTCGTCGTTGAGGAGAAAGAAATGCGTTGCTTGGGCGTTGTCCGTGCTGCCGGCGGCGCGGCCGATCATGTTCAGGTTTGGCGTTCCCAGGATGGCGTTGCCGCGCTCATCTTGGAACGGCCGATCGGGAAGCGTCACGCCGGTCGCTCCCGTCGCCGCAATGAGAATCGCCTCTTCCAAGGAGCTTAACGGCTGCGGCTTTTGCTGGGAGACATACGTCAAGCTGCCGGCGCGAACTTCCGGGATACCTTTGCCAATCCGCCGCGACCGGCGGTTGAAAAGGGCATCGAACAGCGGGTACTCAAGAGCGGCTTTCAACCCGGCAGTTTCCGAATCCATGTTTTCGACCTCGCCTGCTGGTGCGACATTTCCTCTCTTAAAATCCCACAAGCGTCCTGGACTGCAAGGGGAGCTCTGGGGGAGATCTAGGGGAGGTCGCTTCTATCCCCCTCCAGAAAGAACCACTGGATTCCCCGTCCTCTGCCATCGCCGCCAAAGCGGATGTGCCGGTACAGGTGATGGCGATTGAGGGCTTTGATGGTGTCGTGCAGGCGAACTTTCGGATTGATGCCGGCCGTCGGCGGCAGAGGATCATCGATCCGCGGCGGCCAGCCTTCCTCTTCCAGTGCCGTCAACACCAATTCCTGATTGACCGCCGGGTGGCGAAACTCCTTGATCAGGTATCCCTCCCACCATAACCGCCGAGCCTCACCGTCCCAATGCGGCGTCTTCGGAAGAGAACAGGGCACCGCCCTCATTTCTTCCGGGCGTGCGACACCGTTCGCGCCCTTCTCGGTTCCAAGCTCCGAGGCGGCCTTCCATCCCCGCGCCGTGAGTACGAAGCAGGTTCGTTGCGGCAGCATCAGGGTTCTGAGGGGTTGGAAAATACGCAGGCTGGTGCTGGCTGTAGAGCGTTCGCGGCCGTGTTCGAGATAGCCCCGACAAAGGAGACAGCGCAGATCGGTATGGCTCAGACCCAGGGCACGAAGCTGGTCGATCTCCACGGCAAACTGCCAGACATCTTGGCCCGTCCAGCGGGCGAGAATCCAAGCCTCGCCGAGCAGGTGCAACGCCTTCCCCTGACGGGGAGTGGGGAAATGAGGAGAATCGATTCGGACCACGGATCGCATCTGTCGGAGCATAGGGCGTCTCCTGGTGCGGAGTTGCTTCGTCACTAGGAAAGGAGCCGGTCAAGAAACACGACTGTACGCCTCGCCGGACGGCTCAGCAAGGGGAGATAGCCGGGAGATAACCGGGAGATAAAAGGGAACGAAGCTCTCGGCCTCATGCCTCGATAACCGACTGGCGCACTCCCTGCCCGTCCGCCTCCATTTGGAAGCGAATGCGCCAAGGAACCTGTCCGCCATTCAGACTGCGGATGGTTTCATACAACCGCTCGCGGCGATCCACACCGCCGCGCGGCGGCAACGGATCGTCAAGGCGGACCGGCCAGTGCAATTCCTGGAAAGCGTCCAGAATGCCCATCTGATTGGGAGCGCTGCGGCGAAAGTGAAGGATCGGCGTCTCGCCATAGTACAGGTTACGGGCTTGGCCGTCCCAGTACGGTTTTTGCCTGCGCCGCCTGCTGGTCATCCCGTTCATCTGCTGGACTGGCGAGTGGTGCGTCGGCCGATTCAGACCCCAGGCAGCCACCGCGAAGGCTGCCCCGGACTCGGTAAGCGTGAGAGCCGGAACGGCTACGGTTGCTTCCTCCTCAACGCTTAGGACTTGCTTGCAGACGAGATAGCCTTGCGCCGCCGAGGTTCGGATCGCCTCGGCCGTGAAACCGGAATCGATCAGCGCATCTTCGGCCACCAGGACTTCTTCCAAGCGATTCTGCTGTCGGCGTTGTTGCTCTTGATACGCGTACAGCAGCAAGAGAATCGCCTTGGCGTCGAGTTGCGAATCGACGATCGGAGAGAAATCGTTTGCAGGCTTCATGGGCGGACTCCTAGAGGGGTTCATCGAGGTGAAGGGTCTTCGCTTAAGGCGATCCTTCCTCTGAGTGCTGTCCTTGACGTCTCTGTCAGCGTAATCTTAAACCAACGGCAATTCCAGCCGATTCCTCGAATTATCTTGGCGAATGATCCCACGCCGGTCCATTGCTGGTTCCCCATCCGCCACGCCGATCCGCTCGGCCGTAACTACTGTACCGAACAGCGTGAACGCCGTCGCCTCCGCGATGGAAACCTCCACAGTCTGACCGATCAGCCGTTCGTTGCCCTCGAAAACGACAATGTGATCCGTCATCGTTCGTCCGGTCAACTGTTTCGGACCCGAGCCGCTATCGTGCTTGAGCGATGTCTTGCTCGGCCCTTCGACGAGAACTTCAACGATCCGACCCACGCGGCGGCGATGGTCGGCGAGGCTGACGCTATTTTGGATCGCCAATAGGTCATTATTGCGCCGCTTCTTGACCTCTTCGGGAACATCGTCGGCGAACAGTTCGTCCGCCTTGGTACCCGGACGGGGACTGTACTTGAAAATGAAGCTGTTTTTGAAGCCGCCCTCGCGCACCAGATCGCACGTCCGCTGAAACGACGCCTCGGTTTCGCCGCAGAAACCGACGATGAAATCGCTGCTGATGGCCACATTCGGCACCCGTTCGCGGCAGCGGTGCAGCATGTCGCGGTAAAACTCGACCGTGTACAGTCGCTTCATGCGCTTGAGCATGTCGTTACAGCCCGATTGCGCGGGAACATGCAGATATTCGCATACTTTCGGCAAATCGCGCACAGCGTCGAGCAGATCGTCGCTCATGTCGCGTGGGAAATTGGTGATGAATTTGACGCGCTCAATGCCCGGCGTATCGTGAATGCGCAGCAGCAAATCGCTCAGCCGTTGGCGGCGTCCATCGCCGTATTGGTATTCGTAGCTGTTGACGGTCTGGCCCAGCAGCGTCACTTCCTTGCAGCCTTCGGCGGCGAGTTGGCGGACCTCGGCGGCGATGTGTTCGGGAGGCCGGCTCTGTTCCGGCCCGCGCACGCTCGGCACGATACAGTAGGTGCAAAACTTATCGCAGCCGATCATGATGCGAACGTAAGCCTGAAAGGGCGATGGCCGCATCGATGGATCGCGCAGCGGATCGTAGCTCTCGAAACTGCGTTCGACCTCGTGGCGCGAACCTTCCTTGCGATCGAGACTGAGAGCCAACTGCGGTTGCCGCGTGTCGCGCACGGCGGCGATCAGTTCCGGCAGTTGCGCGAGTTGGCCGGTGCCGCACACAATGTCCACGTGGGGAGCGCGGCGAAGGATCAATTCCTGGTCCTTCTGCGCCATGCAGCCGAGAACGCCGACCACCTTGTCGGGATGACGTTGCTTGTGTCCGCGCAGCCGGCCCAGCGCGCTGTAGATTTTGTCTTCGGCGTGCTGGCGGACGCTGCACGTATTGAAGAGAATCACGTCGGCGTCGGTCGCCTCGTAAGTCAATTCGTAGCCGTGGCGGCGCAGCGAGCCGACTACTAGCTCGCTGTCAAGGACGTTCATCTGACAGCCGACGGTTTCGATGTACAATTTTTTGGCCATGATACCACTTCGGTTTGTTTTACGATGTCCGCATGAATGGAAGCAGGGTTGTCGGGGCGTGTCAAGAAGACCGCAAAAGCCACTAGTGAAATAAACCGCCGGGCGCTGCCAAGACCGGTGAGCCCTGTGCTTGGCGGTGCGAACTCATCGGCCGCCTTTTCTCTTGATCATCGATTTGTCAGCCGAGTACCGCCCTTTTTTGGCGACGGTCCCGGCGATATACTCAGCGGAGGCGGTTTCTTTTCTCTTTCGGAGTCGAAATCATGGCTTTGACAATCGAGGCTGTCTATGAGAACGGCGTTCTCAAACCCGTGCAGCCTTTACCATCGATCCGGGATGGTTCGCGCATCTGGCTGACCCTTCACACCGACGCGGAGGAAGATCGCGTCCGCAAGGCATACGGTTTACTTGGGTGGACCGGCGACGCGGAAACCGTGCGCCGTGTCGCCCTGGATCCGGAGTTCGACATCCTGGAGAGCCCATGATCTTTGCCCAAATACCCGCCAACGCGGCTGTATTCATTGATGCCAACATCTTCATCTACTACTTCACTCCCGATCCCGGTTTTGGTCCCGAATGCTAACTCTTGATGGACCGGATCTGCAAGTACCAGGACTTTAGCGCGTTAACGTCCACCCACATTCTGAGCGAGGTCTCCCATCAGCTGATGATCTTGGAAGCGTCCAAGATCTTTGGTTGGTCCTTGGCCGGCATCACGGCACGACTACAGAAGCATCCGGCCGAAATCCGGAAACTGTCGCGTTTCCGCCAGGCCATCGATGAAATACCTCGCCTGGGGATCGAAGTCCTACCGATTGAGCGGCACATTCTGCCGTTGGCTGCGTCCCTCGCTCAACTACATGGCCTGCTGACCAACGATGCCATCACCGCGGCCGCCATGCAGGATCAAGCGATCGTCCACATCGCCAGCCATGACAGTGATTTCGACCGCGTGCCGGGCATCACGCGCTATGCGCCGTGTGATCGCGCGGCGGTTATTTCGTGTCGGATGTTTTTTCCGCAGGGATTTTTCTCTGGGTCTTAGCCAGAATCTGGACAACATCGGCCCACAGGAGCAGCCAGGCAGAGCCCTCATCTTCGGGCAGTTGGGCCAGGACTTTGGGGCCGCGCAGGCAGTAGATTTGCTTGCCGGTTCTCCCGTCGAACAAGCGCACGGTGGTATCGCAACTGCCGCTCAGCTCTTGGTTGGTGTCCGACGAGAAGCCACGCTGCTGACGCCCAACGTGTGTCCCTCGTGGCGGCGGACTTCTCTTCCATCGCGGATATCCCAGAGAATGACGCTGGCATCATCGCCGCCGGTCAGGCCGAGCGACAACTCTATGGGCACCAGGGCAAAGCCGGGTCCGCCGCGCGTGACGAGGTGACGGATGACCTTCACCGTCGTTATGTCCCACAACTCTAGCCAGAAAAGGCCATAGCGCACATTTACGATCCGATTGTGTTCAAATCTACGCTGTCCCTTTTCCGGCCCATAATGCTAGTCAGAAAAAGGCATGGCGGACATTTACGATCCGATTATGTGCAAAACGACGCTGTCTCCTTTTGCGGCCCGAAGGTTTCCCCGGCAAGGCCCCGCCCCCCAAGCTGGGAGAAGACCCGTAGCCCCCCTGGTTCAGGCCTTCTGGTCCAGTTCCAGCAACGTGCAGTTATACGGGGAGATGACGTGGCCCGGATCAACCAGACCGTATTTAGCCGACAGGATGAACCAGCGGCGGTAACGGGCCAGGCAATAGGCTCTGGCCTTGCAGAACAGCGGCGAGCAATAAAGCTCTTCAGCTCTGGCCGGTTCCGCCAGCTTCGTCTTGCAGCAAGCAACCAGACCGATCATTGAGGCATCCTCCATCCCTGCCAGGATACAAGGGCCGACCAGCAAGGGCCAGTAAGGAAGTGGGAAAAACCCGAACAAGACTATTTGCCAACCTGTCAACCATTGACAACACCTCCATGTCGGGGTAGCATAGGCCATTAATAGTCTCCTTGTGGTGAAGTGTTTTGATAACCTTCGCTTTAGCAAACTAGCCCATCTGTATTGACCCCTTCAGCACTCAGGACTCGGAGTTAAAATCGATGCCATACGCTGATGTATCCTTGTTCGGAGCCAAAGGCGACGGTGTGACGGATGACACCGCAGCCTTCCAAGCAGCCATTAACTATGCCATTCTCATTAATGGTACTGTTTACTTACCTCCTCCAATAACAAATTATTTGCTCAAATCCTCGCTTTACATTCAGCCCAGCAATACAGGTCCAAACGAGGGAACCTGTTCGATCCGCATTTATGGTCAGGGAAGATACCAATACATCCAATACAACGGGCAGTCTAACAGCAGCATTTTTGTCGTACATGGAGCTACACTATGCACTTTTAGCAACATTAATGTCTTGTTATCCAATTCCGTGAGCCAGACCGTTGTGTTTGATATATGGCCGACTGTCACATATAACAATATGTATAGTGTTGTTTTTGAAAACTGCAACGTGCAATTTGGGACGGGTGGAAATAACGTCGCTTGGCGTATAGGACAAATATCACCGACTAACACAGGATCAGGAAACTCTGATTTTATCTGGAAAAATTGTAATGTGCAAGGTGAAGGAAACCAATATGGCGACATTGCTTGGCAAATTGGAGGCAACAACACCATTGGACAACTCTATATTAATTGCGCTGCTTCTAACACCTGGCGACGCTATCTGAACACAACGATCTTCACGCAAACGGGAACAGTAGCTAGCACAGATGTAAACATAGCGGTCAATTCCGCCAACGGGTTTTCTACTCTTGGATTTCCTACGAGTGGAGAGATACAAATTAATTCAGAACAGATCGCTTATACGGGGTTGACTTCTTCGTCCTTTACCGGCTGTACCAGGGGCATCAACGGCACAACGGCGGCTAGTTACGGACAAACATCTGTTGCGAACAATTATACGTTAAGCACACCAACGGTAGCTTTCACTAATCAAACTGTGGGGATTGCTGATACTACCATTAATGTCATCTCAACGTCTGGTTTTCCAACCTCTGGCAGTGTGCAAATCGTATCTGAGCAGATCAGCTATACAGGCACGACCTCCACTTCGTTTACTGGTTGTACGAGGGGAATAAATGGCACGACTGCTGCCGCTTATGGTACGAATTACCTAGTTGATCTTTTGGGCAGCAGTCCTATGTACGGCGTCTTGTTATCTTCCCAAACCTTTACTTGGATTGGCGGCGGTGGTAGTCATCACGCTTGTGACTTTTGCTTTTCGGGGGGTTCTGTAGCCGAGATAATGAACGACAGGAGTGAAGAAGGACAAACTTACCTACATGTAGGTACGGGTGATGCTGCGGAAAACGAGATAATTACCGTGCGCAGCTGCGACATAGTGAATCATACTCCTACATCCATATTATTCCATCTTTTCCATCCAACGTCGTTGAGGATCATTAATTGCAATATCTCCGAGATGGGAGTCCAGGCTGGTGCGAATATCATTACTGAATTCTACGGACAGGCGGGTGGTAGTATCGAAGTAATTGGCGGACAAATTCAAGCAGTATATCCGTTTTACACCCAAACCGCCATAGGGGCCAATACATGGCCGCTTGTAATAGATCGCGTGATCCAGTTGGACTCTGGAGATAACATCCTTGGTTACTTCGCTAGTCCAGCACGTCCAGGAACCGTGCAGTCTCTGGATAACTCCTCACCACCCGTCAATCCTAATCCCCAAGCTGGAGAGTATATAATACTGAATGTGGTGAATACGTCCGCGTTCACCATCAACGCCCCATCGGTACACTTGAACGGCGCGCGCATCACCTTCGAGATCATGAATTCTTCGGGCAGCGCGATGGGTACAATCACCTGGGATCCCAGCTTCAAATTGGCTGGTGCCTTTACTAATCCCGCCAATGGTTTCCGTCGAACCATCTCGTTTGTCTATAATGGTAGCAATTGGGTAGAGATAGGACGCGCGGTTGCGGATATTTGACAATTGAGGGCGGAAGCGGCGGCAGAAAAAATGGTCAAGGTTTTATTAATGGGAGATATTATGTACAAGGCTCTGTATTGGTTGTTTGCATTTTTCGGCAGACCCTTTGGTGGAATCAGACCTCGACGGATTCAGAACTGGTTAGCTCGAAGAGCATACGACGAGGCGCCTAGCACTTCTGATTTTAAGTGGTATCGTGACCGATTTGGTTTTGAGTTGCTGCTTCACCCACATTATCAGATTGACCATTCGATCATAGCCTTCGGCATTTTTGATCCTTCTATAGTTAAGTATATCGACAAGAACATCCAAGCGGGGATGGTGTGCCTGGACGTAGGCGCTAACATTGGCCTCATGAGTCTTCATTTGGCTAAAAGAACGGAACCGGAGGGAGCCGTCCATTGCTTTGAACCCGTCCCGCATCTTTTCACACGGCTGAATCAGAACATTGAACGTAATCGCCTTCAGTCGATCATACGGCTCCACCAAGTAGCATTATCCAATAAGATAGGAACAATCTCAATGGCGATTGCCGCTTCGGCTACACCTAACCAAGGATTGGGGTCCATTGTTGTTCCTTGTGGTACGGGACTGCTCGTTGAGCCGATCAAAGTTTGGACGACAACGCTGGATGATTTCGCGTCGCGGGAAAGATTGACCCGATTAGATTTCGTGAAGATCGACATTCAAGGAGCGGAGCCCCTTTTTTTCGAGGGTGGAGCGAACACCTTGGCCCAATTTCGGCCGACCATCCTGATGGAAATCGCCCCTCTCGAACTGGCGGCGATAGGACGATCCGGTCAGGATCTATTGGCCCAAGTGGAGAACCTTGGGTACGAGGTTTTTTTAATCAATGAAAACGGGGAGACGACTGAGAGACTCCGAGCAAGGGATGTGCCCCCAAACTATCATAACGCAGGAGTGTTATGCCGCCCACGAGATTAATTGCTAGACTCTTTTGTCGCTCATCCTATAAAGCAAACAGAGTTTATCTACACATGGAAATCAAGAGGTAAATGTGGAGAAACAAACTGATGACGACGCAGACAAAGAGATGGCAGGAACGCTACCTCAATCGTTTTTATTGCAAGCGAAATAACTGGGTAAATGGAACTCAACAGTTCTATGAATTAATCCAGAAACACTTGTCGAATGACAAACACATTCTTGAACTGGAGCCTTGACCAAAATACCGGACCTCCACATTTTATGTGAGAACTTCGCGTCGCTTGACGGGTTAGACGTGGATGAAGACGCGAGGAAAAATCCGGTCCTTCGGAACCTCCATATTTACGACGGAGGCAATTGTCCAATCGGCGATGTAAGTTACGATGCGGTGGTAGCCGATTACGTTCTCGGCCGGAAAAGGGTCGGGATTCAAGGAAAATCGCTGTCGGATCACTTTTTCTGCAGTTGTCGGCTCAATAATGATCTGTCACCGATTTGCCGCGCGTCGCAGGGTCAACCGTGTGACCTCCGGGCGACACAGATAGCGCAGCGGATGATCGCCGGACAAACCGCGGCTGACATGCAACAGCGTCGGCGATTCGTCGAAGACGCCGCAATCGTAACGCCGGCCATAGCGGCTGGGCACCAACACCGAACCGAACAGCGGGAAGCGTATTTGACCGCCGTGGACGTGGCCGGACAACATCAGATCGACGCCGGCTCGACGCGCCCAGCGGATATTGTCCGGCGTATGGCTCAGGCACAGACGAAACGGCTCGCGCGGACAGTCGCGCAAATCGGGCGGTGGTTTCAGCCACGGACCTTCATGGCCGATGACCACCAGCGGTTCGCCGCGCACTTCGATCTGCTGCCAGCTGTTACTCGGAACGTGCATGCTCAGGCGGCGCAGGCGGCGGCGGATGTACGACGTGTCCAACCAGTGATCGTGATTGCCGAGAATGGCGAAGGCGGCGCTGCGCCAGGGCAGCCGGCTGAGAATCGGCACGGACTAGAAAAAGGGATAGAGTTCATTTACGATCCTATTTAGCGCAAATGAATGCTGTCCCTTTTATGGCCCGAACGCAAGTTCCGCAAGCAGGGCAAGCCCATCTACCGCTTCCGCTGGGAAAAGGCCGAAGTGTCTTGAACTTCATCGTGGTTTTGATGCGGCCGTGACGAAGCTGCAACGACCTCCGGCTCCAGCACCCGCTTGGCGGGGGGCAGCTGCCGGTAGAGTCGCGCAAAGGTTTGGGCATTCTCCGGACAGGCCGTGACGTAGGTTCTTAGACCGCGGAGCACATCCGCCCGCTCACTCTCCGCGTAATCCAGGTGCTTCAGCTTGGTCGGGAGCCATTCCTTGCCCGCATACCGATCCATCAACCGCTCCAGCTTCGCGGCGGTCAGCTGGTTGGCCGGAGGGCTGCCGCTCATGATACGCCGAAAGAACTCTTCCCGCGTGATGGTGAGTTTATGCTTGAAATGGCCCCCCTTCGGCCGGGGCGGCCCCTCATCCAGGATGGTCACCGACCAGCGCTTCCGGGCACTGACCGGCAGTTCAATCGGTTTGTTAGGGGGCACCGTATCCGGGACCGGCAGGGTGAACACCTCGTACTCCTCGTCGGCGAGTACGTCCGTCAGCCGCAGCCGGCCTTCCCGCGTCGCGGTCAAGCGAGCGGGGTCCATCGTGAAGCCCTCCGGGAACTCCTTCGGGTCGAACGGCCGAACCCACCGATCCCCGATCTGTTGCAGGGGGACCAGCACGTCGGCGGTAGACCAGAGGGCCGAGACCGGGCAAGTGATCGTGGAGAGGTGGCACAGCGGCGAGTGGCGGAACCAGAGGAGATCGCCGTACTCCGTGCCGTACAGCTGATTGGCGCCGAGCATGATTGTCGCAACGGTCGCCAGGAACGGCATCTCGCGGCCTTGCCTGGTAACGGAGGCGGCGAGGACATTGTCGTACTGTTTGAAGAGGTAGGCACCGTTGTATCCCCAATTCATCGGCGTCACCGCCACGTCGGCGCCGGCCAGGGGGAAGGTCTCGGCCGCCAGCAGCAGGGCCATGTAGCCGCCCGCGCTGGCACCGCCGATAACAACCTTGGCATCGTCCACGAAGGGGAGAGAGCGGGCGATATGGAGCATAGCAAGATCCGAGTTGTCGGAGAGGACCAAGGGATGCGTCTTGACCTGAACGGGACTCACGACGACCCAGCCGCGCTGGACGTGGCTCAGGGCTACCTTATCGGTCACCTCATAACCGGCCAGGTAGTAGAGCGGCACCTTCGCCCTGGGGTCCGTCTGGAGCACATCGGGCAGATACAACTTGGTTCGGGCCTTCTTTTCCTCGCCGTGGGGGTCGAGGTACGTGAACTCGGCCTCGACTAGGGCGACCGGCTTCTCCGATCCGGCAACCCGTCGGGAGTCGGCGATATGCAGCCGGCTGACCGGGACGTTGTGGGCCTTCTGAACCAACTGTTCGGCCCAGGAAACTCGCCCCGGAGCAGGCTTCCCCGATCCGGCAACCCGTCGAGAGTCGGCGCGATGCATTCGGCTGACCGGGACGTTGTGGGCCTTCTGAACTAATTGTTCGGTCCAGGAAACTCGCCCCGGAGCTTGTGGGGCAGGATCACAAGCGGGGACGAAAGCGATACTCAGGGCGATTCCGATGGCCAGGAACAGGAAATGCGCTCGTCTCACGAATCGCTCCTCAAGCCCGCCGCGGATGGCCCCTCTTGTCCTTAGGGCGGCGCGGGCCGCCGAAAGGGACTCTCGCTAAAGCGTCTTCAGATACTCAATCACCGCCATGCGCTCCTCTTCGGTCAAGTTGTCGCCGTATCGATGACCGGCGTTGCCACGACCCGGCAGTGTCGTGTCGTAAATCTTGCGCTGCTCGATGGCCGGCAAGTCTGCCGCGGCGGGCTTGTCCAACTCGGTAATCTTCCAGCCGAGCTTGACCGCGTCATAGTCTTCCACGCCGGTCCGGTACGTGCGCGTGAAAATCTTCGGCCGCGCTTTGGAATTAAGCGTGTGGTAAACCGTGGGCACGGAAGAATTGTGGAAATAGCTCGCGGTCGCCCAGATGCCGTCCAGAGGCGGTGCTTGATAGCCCTCGTTCCTGACCATCTGAAGGAGCTTGCCGTCGGGGCCGACCTCCTGGCCGAGCCAGCTCTTGTTGAAAAACGCCGCCTGGTGCGGGGGGTGGTTGACCGCCCGAGCCAGGGTCGGATCGGTGCCAATCTTCTCCAGGGGCACGATCTTATTGGGATAGTTGCCGTCCGCCCCGTGCGTCCCATGGCAGTTGGCGCAATGCTTCAGGTAGACTCCGTGGCCGCGTTCCGCCAAGGCCTTGTCGATGGCGAACGGATACTTGGGCGCCTCGATGCTGTGTACGAACGCCTTGATGTCGGCGAAGACCTTTTCCTGTCTCTTGACGTAATCCGCCGAGTTGAGCGGCGTGAGCAGGTTCACCATGTCCATGCGCGTGGAGCGGGCGTCGATAGCTCCGGTCCAGTCGCGCGTTCGTTTCTTCTTGATCAGCCACCAGGCGGGCGGGTCGCTGCACACGTCCTTGGTATGGCTCCACGCGACACGCGGCTGCACGTTCAGGTCGGGGTCGCGGTACTCAAGCGCGGAGATCAGCTGGTTCACCGGGTCGGTGGTGCCACGCACGTAGCTCATCTGCGGTATGGGCAGCCGGAAGCCGTCCGTCTGGCTCAGCTCATCAAAAAGCGATTGCAGCTCCAGCGTCGAGTTGCCCAGGCCGATGATGGTCTGGCCCGCGACGGCCCCGGCATGACATATCAAGCAGTTTTGGATCAGGCGTTTGCCGAACGGGCCCGAAACCTCGGACAGGCCCATCGGCCGGCCGTGGTTGTCGAAAGGGGCTGCATGCAAGCCGTACCGCTCCCGGAAGAGCTGCGTGAAATGGGCCGGCTTCTCCTTCAGGCCCCACACCTTCCAGACGGTGTCGTAAGCGTTCACCGACCAGACACCCGGGATCAACTGCCACGCCGCGATGGCGTCCCGGCCCCGCTCGACGGACGGTCGATCCGTCGCTTCCGCCGCAGATGCCAGTCTCCAGCCGAGGCCGCCGATCGCCAGCAGGCTCAAACTCAGGAACCATCGGGTCATAGGAGGAGGATCTCCTTGGACGGGTACAGCGAGCCAGTTCCGCGGTTGCCCTTGACATCTAAGTGCTTCAACATTTTTGACAACACCTGGCCCGAAAATACTGGGAAAACTTACACTCCCATGTAATAAACCTCGTGGGCAAGCACTTAGCCGTTTTGTCAGGCCGCGTCAAGCCCTTCACTTCGCCTTGATGCTGGGAGGGTACACGACTCGGTCTGTCCCCGGCCCTGGAGGTTTGGTAAACTTCCCAGGCTTATCCAAAACCGTCTTCGCCCTAACTTGCTAAGGCAGCCAAGGATGGTTCGGCGCATACCAACCCAGGAAAGAAAAGGGGGAAAGAAAAGGGGTCGGGGAAAGAGAAGGAAAAGAAAAAGGGTCGGTACTCAATGAAAATCGGTGACAGACCATTTTTGAGTCGCCGAAGGCGAAAAAATAACCTGTCACCGATTTTCCGTGCGCCGCAGTGTCAAGCGGGTGACCTCCGGGCGACACAGATAGCGCAGCGGATGATCGCCGGACAAACCGCGGCTGACGTGCAACAGCGTCGGCGATTCGTCGAAGACGCCGCAATCGTAACGCCGGCCATAGCGGCTGGGCACCAACACCGAACCGAACAGCGGAAAACGCACCTGCCCGCCGTGAACGTGGCCGGCCAACATCAGATCGACGCCGGCTCGACGCGCCCAGCGGATATTGTCCGGCGTATGGCTCAGGCACAGACGGAACGGCTCGCGCGGACAGTCGCGGAGATCCGGCGGCGGTTTCAGCCACGGACCTTCATGGCCGATGACCACCAACGGTTCGCCGCGCACTTCGATCTGCTGCCAGCTGTTGCTCGGAACGTGCATACCCAGACGGCGCAGGCGGCGGCGGATGTACGACGTGTCCAACCAGTGATCGTGATTGCCGAGAATGGCGAAGGCGGCGCTGCGCCAGCGCAGCCGGCCGAGGATCGGCACGATCCAGCGCATGTGCCGCGTGCTGTCGGCGATGTCGCCGGTGAGGGCGACAAGGTCCGGCTGCCAATCGGCACAACGGTCCATGACGAAGCGGAAATAGTCTCGATCCGGCGTTCCATGAAAATGTAGATCGCTAATGTGTAAAATTGTCAAACCGTCCCATGCCTCCGGCAGACGCGGCAAGCGCAGCGTGCGCTCGACCAGTTCGACCTGAAACACTTCGTTGCCGGGCAGGCGGGCGAGCAAGCGTTGCTTGCTGTCGCCGAGGGGACGATGGCCGAGATGCTTGGCGACATCGAGGATGCGGCTGTGCTTCTCAATCGAAGGATCGCGGCGCAGCAGACGCCGGACGGTGTTCAGAGGCAGAGCGACGAAACCGATGGCGGCGCACACCAGCACATAGAGCGCCGGCAATTGCGTCCAAGCGAAAGCCGACGATGGCCACGTCAGGCCGGCGAGATCCCAGCCGAAGGCATACACCAGCGCCAGCGGGAACGCAAGAATTAGCAGGCCGTGGCCGAAGTGGATGATGGTTCCGGCATGACGAGGCAGCGTCAGGCCATACCAGCCGTTATGGCTGACGATCATCAGAACGAGATGGCCCAGGCAAGCGCCGGCGAACAGCAACAACATCAGCAATCCTTGATCAAGTACGATCGGACGAAGACGAACGATGCGCCGCTTCCGGCGGCGCGTCGGAGGTAGCGAGCGCATCGCGGAGTTGATCGACACGGAAAGGCTTGAAGAGTACGAAACGCAGGCCATCCTGCCGTGCCTTGACGAGAGCGTGCGTCGGATCGTAGCCGTAGCCGGTCATGAGGATGACGTGCGCCTGCGGCTGAGCCTCGCGCAGACGGCGATAGACCTCGTAACCGGAAATATCGGGCAAACGGATGTCGGCGAGGATGGCGTCGTAGGAACCGAGTCGCGCCATCGTCAGCGCTTCCTGGCCGTCGCGGGCTGTTTCGACGATACAACCCCAGCGGCCGAGCAGACCGTGCGCGGAACGGCGGACGCGGTCGTCGTTGTCGGCGACCAAGACGCGCAAACCCTTCAGCGTCGGCGGCGCCGGCTCCTTGACGCCAATAGCGGGACGAGAGGGAGCGATGTCCTCGCCGACTTTTTGAATGCATTGTTTGATCGCCCGCGCGCCGACGATGATCTTACGGATCTTGTCGGCCATCTCCGGATCGTGGCCGATGTAGCGTTCCAGGACCGACGTGGCCGCAGCGAGGATGTCGTCCACCGGCAGGGCGACCTCGCGGCTAATCGCCTCAACGGACTGGCTGGCCGTGGTGCTTTTCTCGACTTGCAGCAGTTGCAGCGTGTGTAGGGCGGCAGCGATCTCGTGGCTGAAAATCTCGGCGAATTGCAGGTCGGCTTCGGCAAAAGCATTCGGTCGGGGACTCTCGACGTTGAAGGTGCCGATGACCTTGTCTTGAAAGATCAGCGGCACGGTCAACGAACTGTGCGCGCCGGCGGAGCCGGGGAGATAGAGCGGATCGGCGGCGGTGTCGGGACAGAGATAGCTTTTGCCGCTGGCGGCGACGTGGCCGGTGACACCCTGGCCTTCAGGGCTGGCCAACAGCACGCGATTGGCGGCCAAAGGCGTCATGCCATCCTGCATCAACGGTTCGAGCCGATTTGTCTGCGGATCGAGCAGGCGGATCTCGATGACTTCATAATGGAGCAGATCGCGGGTGAAACGGCGGATGTTGAGTTTCAGAAGTTCGATGCGCTCGGCGACGCTCATGTCGGCGAGTTGATCGGCCGACAACGCCGCCAATTCGCGCCCCGCTTTGTGTAAGGCGTCGAGCTTTTGCTGCTGCCGCACCAGCGCCGTGACATCTCGACCCAAGGCAAGCAGGAGCGGTGTCGGGCTATCCGGCTCGCTGATGGGCGTAATGTGCAAATCGATGGCTCTTTCGCCGTGGCAGCGCAAGCGCGCGGTGATTGTTGGCGGCGGCACAACGTCGGAGCGAGCTAGAGCGGCGCGGAAAGGACAACATTCCAGGCCCATAATTTCCGCTGCACAGCCAAGGGCCGTGTAGAAATCGCGTCCCGCCGCGGAGCCGCCACACCACGACTCGAAGGTCGGATTGGCCCAGCGCATGCGCAAATCGGCATCGACCATGGCCACACCATCGGGCAGAGCGGCGAGGAGGTGCTGCGAGCGCACCAAGCGCGCAGACCATGCAGCACGGCGGGATCGGTGGGATTGGCCACAATGGCATCGATCGGCTGACGACGAAGTTGCTCCAGCCCAGCGTCCCAGGAATCGACGTGAACGAAGTCTCCCGCCAGACCGCAAAGGCGCAGCCACTCCGCTCCGGTCAAGCCGGTGTCGCCAAGAACCAGAAAACGCGGTCGATCCGACACCAGAGAGTTCCCTTCGTCCAAGGTATGCGAAGGAATAGATCGCGTAGATTATAAATGCGATGAGGATGCGCCACAAGAAGTGTATCGTCGCAACGTTGGTTCCACGAAGAGAACAGAACGGCTTGCCAGTCCGCGGCACCAGTAAGGGCAACCCTTGCTGGCGCCGCGGGCTGGCGGGTTTTGTCTGATCGGGAGCAACCTGTGTCGAGAACAATGTCCGTTTGGGACCAAGACTCTCTCTTTTACGTTCCTCCCATCCTCGACTTCCTCGGCACATGGGTCGATCGCTTGCGTCCGCTCTGGCTGGGGCTAGGGCGCCTGGAATCAAGCCTGCTCGCGGAAGAACTACGCACCGTCCCCCTGAAAAGCCCGATTTACGTCTGCGGTCTGGCTCGCTCGGGCAGCACGTTGCTGCATGAAATGATCGCCGCTCATCCGGGTTTTGCTACGCATCGGCTCAAGGATTATCCGATGGTTTACACGCCATTCTGGTGGCGGCAGGCGACGGCTCGGCTCCGTGCAACTCCCCCCCGCGAACGTCCTCACCGTGACCGGATCGTCATCACGTCGGAGAGCCCCGACTCCCTCGATGAAATGCTGTGGATGGCCTTTTTCCCGCGCTGCCACGATTCGTCGATAAGCAATGTCCTCACGGCGGAAAGGGGGCATCCGGAATTCGAGTCGTTTTATCGCAATCACATCCGCAAACTCTTGCTCGCCGAGAGCGCGACACGCTACGTCGCCAAGGCGAATTACCATGTGGCTCGCTTGTCCTACCTGGTCCGTCTTTTCCCGGACGTAAAGCTGCTCATCCCGGTGCGCGAGCCGCTGGGCCACATCGCTTCCCTGATACGGCAGCACGAGTGGTTCGCGCGGGGCCAGCGGAAACACCGTCGCGCACTGGCCTACATGAAGCGCTCTGGCCATTTCGAGTTCGGCCTGGATCGCCGACCGATGAACCTGGGCGATTCCGCGGGTGCAGGGAATCCTTCGGGCCTGGGCGTCGGGAGAAGAAATCCGCGGCTGGGCTCGCTACTGGGCCATGGTCTACGACTATCTTGCCGCCGTGCTGCGCGCGGACATTCGCGTCCGGGAAGCGACGCTGGTGGTGCGCTTCGAGAGGATGTGCGACGCGCCGGCGGAAACCCTGCGAACTGTCTTTGAACACTGCGGTCTCCGAGAAGGCGAACGTCTCGTCGCGCGCTTCGCCCCCACTATTACCCCACCGGATTATTACACGAATTCTTTCACCTCGACGGAACTCGCTGTCATTGAAGAAGAGACGGCCTCAACGGCGCGGCAGTGGGAGTGCTAAGGCTCAGGAAGGGTCGGTAGGGGCTTTCTCCGCGGTCGTTGGAGTTAGATTTGCCGTCGTAGACTTATTCTTAGCGCTACGAATTCTTCGCAGCAGGGCGTAGACGGGCCACAAAAGGACCGCCGAAAACGCCGCAAAGATCCAGGCCACAAGGGTCAGGGCGTAGCTGATGAAGCTGAGATCCGCCCCCGGGCCGACGTAGGCCAGCGCGCTGTTGGTCCCCAACAGCACGAGCGACAACGCCAACAAGACCTTGCCAATGGAGCAGAGATTACGGTCGAGCATGCGCCACACCTTTTAGGAACGTCAACTCTTCCGGAAGATACCGCCGCGCGCTGGTGATGACGGAGGCTCTGGGACGCTGGCCTTGCGGAATAGGGCATGAGGGGCAGCGGCTCTCCCATACCACCTCCTTGTTCCGCGTCACTTCAAAAATTCGCTGATTATTCGGATCAACGATGAGGGTGTTGCCGTTGGGCAACCGTTGTTTCATGCCGCGCATGGCAGCACTGAACGGGCGCGAATTCTCATTGGCGTAGCACCAGGGGATGGCTTGCGTCAACGGGTCGTACTCGACGATGCGCGTTCCCTTGGCGACCGCGCCGAAGTTGTCGTACACCAACAGTCGTCCGTTTTCTAAAAACTCGGCGTCGTGCTGGCCGCGCCAGATCCCTCCGCTGGCCCAGACCACGGAGCGGCTCTGCCGGTCCACTACCGCAAGGGCATCTAGGTTGCGCAGCGAGATGAGAGCCTGACCCGGCTTGAACAGCGGGAATTTCGCCGCCAACGCCGGCGGCAAAACCCGAACGCTGTTGGCGTGGAGCAGATCTTTTCTCCAGGGCAACTTCTTGGATCGATTGTCCGCCGTCGCGGAGTCCGACGGCGAAGGGACAGGAACCGGCGTATCATCATCGTCGATCAGGGCGGACTGCTTGGTGGTGGAGGCCAACATCAAGGCATAGGGCGAATCGCGGAAGGCTTCCAGAAGAGGGATGCGTTGCACTTCTCGTCCCTCCGGCGAGAGAACAACCAGGGAGTCGGTAAGCAAAGGAACACTGACCGACTCCTCCATGCCGGTCAGCGGCTGCGTCCGAATCTCCTGTATCAACGTGTACAGGGCGCCGCCCTCGCCCACCTCAATATCGTGATGGACGTGTTCGGCATAGCGCCACAGCAGCTTGGAGTCCTTGTCCAGCTTGACGAGTCCGTAGCCATAGGGCGTATCGCCGTCGGCGTGATAGATGGCGAGCAAATCGCCGTTGGCAAAGAGACGGCAGCAAAACCAATGAATGTGATCGTCGGCAAGAGGAGCGTCGATATGGGGCGCCCGCGGCCAGGCTTGACGAAAGGACAACTCCCAGCGATGGACCACGGTTCCGCGCATGTCCAGGAGCATGGCCCGCGTGCCGTCGGTCATGGTGTACAGAGTGAAGCCGTCACAGGTTTTCTCCGCTTTGTCTACACGGACTCCTTCCGGCTCCTGGGCAATAGAGCCGGATCGGGGAAGATCGAGCGTGGAACGTCCGCGGTCAAGCCAGGCGCGAGCGCCTGCGAAACACTTGTCCAAAAAATCGGCGGAAGGCCATTGATAAAACATAGCGGCCGCGCCAAACAGATAGCCGAGGCCGACTGCGCCAAGAATGGATAAGCTCGCGGCCGTCTGACCGACGGTTGGCGATGGCAATGGGATACGCAGGTGAAGAAGCCGCTTCACTTGCGCACCGAAAAAGCGGAGGAACCGTGTTAGCATGGCGCAACTCTAGCGGCGGACGGCTGCCGCCCTCCGGCAACGCCAGCAAGGATTGACCTTGCTGGCGCTGCCGGAGGGTAGGAGGCCGTTTGCCCGTGACAAAAGCGGCTACCAGTCCGAACGCGGAACAGCACCGGAAGGGTTATAATTGACAGCATACCATGTGAACGAAGATATGCCCTGGGCGACGATGCGGACGCTGCCGTCCCCGACGCCGACCATCATACCGCCGGTGTGGGCCGTACCCAGCGCTTTGGGTAAGCACTGCCCCGCCGGCGGTGCTACCTGGAAGAGGATGCCACCCTGATCGTAGTCAATGCAGAAACCATAGGCTATACCCGAGGAGGGGCAGCCGTACACGGGATTATCGATGCTGCCGCCCTTATTGACCATAATGTTAAAGCCCCAGGCAGCACCGAAATCATTGCGCTTTCCCGACGGATAGGCCGCATTGTAACAATTGATGATGCGTTCGGCCCAGCACACCGTGTTGGATGTACCATTGGGAAAGGCCTGGATTATATTGCGCTGATTCCGCGGGTCGAACACCCATACGTTGTCAAAATAGCTACAAACGCCCCAGCCAAAAAAGTTCAAGTTCTGGCCCGCCGGCCAGGCCGTTCCATCCGAAGGGCAAATAAAGGTCTTGACGACATTGGTTTTCACGTTACTTGCTTTGCCCGCAGACAGAGTCCACAGGTTGTTTTGTTCGATGAAGGGCAAGAGAAAGTACTGGCAAGAACCTTCTATCACCTGCGGCTTGCAGGTGGCCGATTCGTAACCATAGGTGCCGCCATACGCCGCGTCCCAGTACCAAGCGGGCGGCATGACGCCATAAGTGGATTCAAAATTATGGACGGCAAGTCCCAACTGCTTCAAATTGTTGCTGCACTGGGCGCGGTTGGCGGCCTCTCTCACTTTCTGCACGGCCGGCAACAGCAGGCCAATCAAGATGGCGATGATGGCGATTACCACCAACAGTTCGATTAGCGTGAAACCATGACGACGACCGCTGCGGATAACGTACATGATTCTGCCTCCAAAAAGATGGAAAAAAGCAAGTAGACCACGCCTCTGCACTGTTCTCATCCCTTGCGGCGTTTAGTCTTAGCGGCCTTATCGGGGCCGCAGCTTCAGATTGTATCCCCCTTCGGGTTTATTCTCCGTAACCTCGATCTCCAAAGTGCTTTTCTTTTGGCTGAAATAGGGGGGCGGGACGGCAAACCATGACTTTCTATCCGAACCGCGTGTCAAAACCACGCGGTACTTACCTGGCGGCGCCCCCGGTTTGCCTTTGGTGTAAAGCGTGTAAGAGCCGTCCTCCTCGATAGGTCCATCGGCGGTAAAGGACGGGGCATTAGAATCCTTGTCAATCGGCACGAACGTCACCTCCCCGCCGACCAGGGGCTTTCCATCCGCCAGCGTGATTTTCCCCTGCACCGGGACAAGCTTGCCCAGCGATGGGCCGGCGTCTTTGCAGCCCGCCAGCATCAGCAGCCCGAACCAACAGACGACCGTGCCGGCACGCACCGATAGAGACAACCGTGAACTACACCCGTGCCCCATTTGCATCCTCCCACCGATGTACCCTTACACGATGTTCTTCCCCCTCTTGATACTTACCACTGCTTGCACCGACGCCGACTCGGTCGGCGGCATGCCCTTCCCGATCTTTCCCAGACGATCGTGATCTTGAGCGTCAGCTGCGAGTCAACGAATTGAATCTATCACCGCGGAGTAACGTGTGCAAGGATTTTTCCAAGAATGCGGTTGCCGCGGTGAAAATCCCACAATGCGCAGGAGCGACTTTTTCCGAGGGAGGGAAAGGCGGCGGCGATTTTGGCCGTGTTTGTGTCTACTTACATGCCGCGCTCACCGGGCGCGATGAGACCGCCGCTGTTCGACGGTTGTGTAACGATGCCGTTACTCGTCTCCCGAAGGATGACCTCGATTTCCTCGCGCAGCAATTCTTCGCGCTGCATCAAGGCATCGACGATGCGCTCCACTTTGTCGCGGTTGGCCTTGAGCAGTTCGTAAGCCTGCTCGTCGGCCTCGCGCAGTAGTTTCTGCACTTCCTCGTCGATGATGGCCGCCGAGTTCTCGCTGAAATCGCGCGCCTCCTGGATCTCTTTGCCGAGAAAGACGTGTTCTTCGCCCATGCGAAACGACATCGGGCCAAGGCGATCGCTCATGCCCCAATGCGTGACCATGTAACGCGCCATTTTGGTCGCCTGTTTTAGATCCATCTCGACGCCGGCGTAGGACTGGTTGTAGATCAGCCGCTCGATGGCGCGGCCGCCCATCAGCATAATCAGCCGCGCCTTGAAATAATCCAGGCCGTGATGAAAGCGGTCTTCATCGGGCGCGATCCAGTTGACGCCGCCGGCGCGGCCGCGCGGCACGATGGACACCTTCATCGGCTTCTCGCTCTCCGGCACCAGCCAGGTGACGAGAGCATGGCCGGCCTCGTGGTAGGCAGTACGCCGTTTCTCCTCCGGCGACAGCACTTCCTCGCGCTTGGGACCGATCAGCACACGATCGGCGGCGCGCTCGAAATCGACGCGATCGATCTTGCCCTTGCCTTCGCGCGTGGCCAATAGAGCCGCTTCGTTGGCCAAGTTGCGCAGATCGGCGCCGGTCATGCCGATCATGCCGCGCGCGATGGACTCCAGATTGACGTCGTCGGCCAACGGCTTATTGCGCGTGTGAACCTTGAGGATGGCCAAGCGTCCCTGCCAAGTTGGGCGGTCGATGGTGACGTGGCGATCGAATCGGCCCGGCCGCAACAGCGCCGAATCGAGAACGTCCGGCCGATTGGTGGCGGCCATGACGATCACGGCCTCCGTCGGCGTGAAGCCGTCCATCTCGCTGAGGATCTGGTTGAGCGTCTGCTCGCGTTCGTCGGAGCCGCCGCCGACGCCGGCGCCGCGCATGCGGCCTACCGCGTCGATTTCGTCGATGAAAAGAATGGCTGGCGCGTTGTCCTTGGCGGTTTTGAACATATCGCGGACGCGCGACTGCGCCGACGCCCACGAACATTTGAATAAATTCCGATCCGCTAATGCTGTAGAACGGCACGCCGGCCTCACCGGCCACGGCGCGGGCCAACAGTGTCTTGCCGGTGCCCGGCGGGCCGACCAGCAGCACGCCCTTGGGCACCACCGCGCCCAGACGCTGAAACTTCTCCGGCGAACGCAGAAACTCGACCACCTCTTGCAACTCGCTCTTGGCGTTCTGCATGCCGGCCACGTCCTCGAAGGTGACGCGCATCTTGCTGCGTTCGTAGCGGCGCGCCGGGCTTTTGATGTAGTTGCTCAAAAAGCCGCCGCCCAACGGATCGCGGAAACGCGGCAGCAGGAAAAGAAGCACCGCCAATACGATCACCAGCGGCAGAACAAAGACCAAGAACGGGTGCATGAAGCCAAAATAATCCGGCTCCTGCGCCAGTTGCATGTGTTCTTCCTCCACCTCTTTCTGCAAGCGCGGCAACAGACTCAGATCGTCGAGGCGGATGCGCTCGACGGTGAATTTTTTGCCGCTGCGCAGCTTCTCCAGCGATTTTTTGACGGTGTCCGGCAGATCGTCGGTACTCTTGTCGTTCAATTCGCCGCTGATGCGATCGCTGCCGACGATGACTTTCTTGAGTTTATGCTGGCTGAGGAGCACCCAGAAATCGCCCCAGTCGATGGCTCCTCCCGTACCTTGCGCACTGAAGACGAAATAGAGGACCAGCAGGGCCAACACGATGATCCAGAGAAAATTGCCTCCCACGCCGGGAGCGGGACGACGGCGCGGTTTCGGGGACGGAGGAGTATTGGGATTCGGCGGGGGATCGGAGGGCATAAGAAATCCTCTTGGCGTAGCGTCGGCTTCACTTTCCTTGTGCCGGTTCCGTCGGCCAGCGCGGCAGGCGCGGCACGCGATGGTCAGGGGCCCTCACCCGGAAACGTACACATCACATAAACGTACCCAGGATCTAAGATAGCAAAAGCCGCGCAACCTGACTATGCGAGGGATCGAGCGCTGAGAGGCTAGCAAAATGTCAGGAGATAGGAGTAGCCGATGGCGTGGAAGTGGTTGAAATCTTTGTGGCCGAGCAAGAAGCGAACGTCCTCGAACATCGTGATGTACACACGGCAGGGCTGCCATCTCTGCGAGCAAGCCTGGGTGCAGCTCGAACAGGCTCAGCGGCGTTACGGATTCGCATTGCGGCAAGTGGATGTCGATGAGAACGAACAAGGGCTGCGCGAGTACGGCGAATGTGTGCCGGTGGTGGTTGTCAATGGCCGAGTGCGCTTCCGCGGCGTCATCAACGCAGTGTTGCTGAAACGTCTGCTGGAAGCGGATGATCGAGAAAACAGTCGATGAAGACGTTTGCCGTTTCGCCGCGACCCGAAGGGGAGCGCGTCGCAGAGCGCGCTCCCCTTCGGGTCGCGGCGAAACGGCAAGCGGACCAGATGGTCACGCGGGCGGTTGCGGTTCAACGCCGCCATCGGCGTCAGGAGGGGGCGCCGGTGGAACGGGTTGTGGTTCTTCCTTCTTTTTGGCCTCCCAGAAGGCGGCGAGTTCGGCGAAGGTGCCCAGCGGCGTCGCGCCGGCGAGAGCGGCTTGCGACAGTTTGGGTTTGGGCGGTTGTCGGCGCGGTTTGCGCGGCGGCGGTGGTTGTCTCTGCGCCGGCGCTGCTCCACGCGACGCGCCGCCCTGAGCGGGTGCCGCACCGCCCTGAGCGGCGGGACGTGCCGCCGCGCGGCGGCAACGGCCGGCGGCCGCGCTGCTGAGGCGGACGCCCGCCGGCCGGCGCCTCGCGCCGACCGCCGCCCTCTCGACGTTCTTGACGTTCGCCGCCGCGTTCGCCACGCTCGCCGTGACGTTCGCGCGGTTCGGCCCTCTTCTCCTGTGGCTTCCGCTGCGTGCCCGGTGCGATCATCGTCAGCGACACGCGATGCCGTTCCTTGTCCACCGACAGCACCCACACCGTCACCACGTCGCCGACCGATGCCACGTCATAGGTGCTGCGGATGTAGCGGTTGGCCATCTGGCTGATATGCACCAAACCGCTATCTTTTAGGCCGACATCGATAAAGGCACCGAAATCGACGACGTTGAGTACGGTACCTTTCAACTCCATGCCCGGCTGCAAATCTTCGATTTTGAGGATGCCCTTCTTGAAGACGGGCGGCGGCAGATCCTCGCGCGGATCGCGGCCGGGACGAGCCAGCGCATCGAGGATGTCCCTCACGGTTGGAGCGCCGGCGTGCAGCCGCTTGGCCACGTCGTCCGGCGAAACGGTCTTGAGCTTCTCGCGCAGCTCGGCGAGCCGTTCGCGGTCGCGCAAGCTCTCTGGCGGATAGCCGATGTCCTGGAGAATCTGCTCGGCCAAGCCATAGCTTTCGGGATGGATCCAGGTTCCATCGAAGGGATTCTCGCCGTCGCCGATCTTGAGGAAGCCGGCCGCTTGGATGAAGCGCTGTTCGCCGATGCCGTTGATCTGCAACAGCTGCCGGCGATCGCGGAACGGCCCGTTCGCCTTGCGATACTCGACGACATCGTGGGCGACGAGTTGATTGAGACCGGATACGTGACGCAACAGCGGGACGCTGGCCGTATTCAGATCGACGCCCACTTGGTTGACGCACGATTCGACCACGCCATCCAGCGATTGCCGTAATTCCTTGGCGGGAACGTCGTGCTGATACAAGCCAACGCCGACGTGCTGCGGATCGATCTTGACCAATTCGCTGAGCGGATCCTGTAAGCGTCGGCCAATGGAGATGGTGCCGCGCGAGGTGGCGTCGAGGTTGGGGAACTCCTCTTTGCCGATGGGGCTGGCGGAATAGACGCTGGCGCCGGCTTCGTTGACGATGATGTAGGCCAGTTCGGGCAGTGCGTCCGGCAGCGGTTCGACAGGCGGCGCAGGCGGTTCGGACGGCGGTGGAACGACGGCTTCGACGACTTGCGGAACGCTCTCCGCGGGCGCGGTCACATGGATTTCGGCCTGAGGTGCTGCGGCCGCTTCTGCTTCCACGGGCGCGGGGGTCGGAATCTCTTGCGGCATGGGAGGCGGCGCCATCTCGGCGATGGGGGGAGCAGGCGGCGGAGGCGGCGCTTCACCGCGGCGGCGGGCGTCGAGTTCGGCGATCAACTCGGAAACCAGTTCCTCTGTTTCGCGGCAAGCGGTGCCGTTGCCGATGGCGATGATGTGGATCTGATACTTGCGCACCAGTTCCTCCAACTTCGCCTTGGCCTCGCTTCGCTTGTTGCCGGTGTGCGGATGGATGACAACGTCTTCGAGCGGATTGCCGATGTCGTCGAGGATCGCCAGCTTGCAGCCGGTGCGGAAACCGGGATCGATGGCCAACACGCGGCGGCCGCGCAGCGGCGCCGCCAACAATTTGCTGCGTAGATTGCGCGCGAAGACACTGACGGCGTGATCTTCCGCGCGCATTTTCAACTCGCGGCGAATCTCGCGTTCCAGGCTGGGCAGCAGCAGGCGCGTCAGGGCGTCGGCCGTCACCTGGCGCAGAAAATCGGCGTGCGGATGCTTCTGCAGCGCCTCGGCACGCTGGTGCAGCGGCGTGATGGCCACGCGCGGCATCTCGACCGGACTTGTCTCGGCCCGCGGAACCATTTCGTCCCTCGGCGGAGCCGCTTCCGCAACCGGCATCTGCTCCCCGTCTATCGCCGCGGGCGCACTCGCTTCGACCGCCGGCGCCGGCAGCGCTTCGCTGGGCGCGACCGCCGGCATGGGCACATCCGGCAGCGGCGGCGGCGAACCCGGCAGCGGCAAGGGCAAACGTTCCAGGGCGATGCGCAGACCCAACTCGCCGTCCCATTCCAGCTTGACTTGCAGCGCGTTTTCCTTTTCGCCGCGGTTGATGGCTAAAATACGGTGCGGCGGAATGTGGCGGATTGGTTCGGTGAACTGGAAGTAATCCTTATATTCGAGTCCCTGTCCTTCGGCGAGTTTCTCGCTCTTGCTTGTGCATAATTTGCCGGTGTCCCACAGCACATTGCGGACGGCGGAGCGCACATCGGCCGCCTCGGCGATCATTTCGGCGAGGATGTGCCCCACACCCTCTAACACCTGTTCCGGCGCCGTCAATTCCTTCTCCGGGTTGAGCATGCCCGCAAGGATTTCGGCAAGATTCCCCACGGCCGGATCGCTGTGCCACACCGCCAAGGCCAACGGTTGCAATCCCTTCTCGCGGGCTGTCGTCGCCAAGGTCCGCTTCTTGGGCTTGTAGGGCAAATACAAATCTTCGAGACGGCGCGGATTGTCCGCCGCCACGATGGCCGCCCGCAGTTCCGCCGTCAGTTTGCCTTGGTTGTCGATGCTGCGGAGGATGGTCTGTTTGCGCTCGGCGAGATGCCGCAGCAGCTGCACGCGCTCGGCAATGGTGCGGAGCATGTCCTCGTTGAGTCCGCCGGTGCGTTCCTTGCGGTAGCGCGTGATGAACGGGATGGTGTTGCCTTCATCGAGCAACTGCACCACGTTTTCGACCTGCACTTTGCGAATTTGCAGATCCTGCGCGATCCGCGAGAGATCGAGATGTCCTGGTTCGCCGTGAGAGCGAGGGGTGGGGGTTTTCTCAACGTCCAGCGTCTCGGAAGTTAGCACTGCGGTGGTAGGCACTGCCTGAGTTCTCCTGCACGGACCCGGCGACAGGTTCCTGGTCACAACATCGGACGGCAAAACGGCAGTCGGCACGGGGTAACGCGGTCTAATCGGCCTAATCTAGCGCGAATGCGCAAGGTGTCAAGACGGCCCGTCTGTATTCCGTCCGCTTGCGGTCGCGGTGCTTGGTCTCCAACCGCGATCGGAACCGGCGCGGCTGTCGTCTTGCCCCAGAACATCAACAGGCCGGCGACGCCCATCAACGGCAGCAGTCCGGCGCAGGCCACGCCCTGCGAATACGTTCCACTGCGCTGCACCACGTCTCCGACGACCTCATGCAACAGCGACATGAACATCCAGCAAATACAGCCGAGCGCGCCGGTCACTTTGCCTTGATGGCGTACCGATAATTCCTGCGTGAATGAATAGTAATTGGGGAACAGCCCCAGGCTGGCGAAGCCGATGATGAGCAGCACGGCCAACAGCGGCCAACCGGCCGGCAAGACGGCGGCGACGACGCTCAACGTGGCAAGGGCGGCGCACGTCGAAAAGACGAGCAATCGACTGCGATGCACGGAAACGCCGCCGCGCGCCAGGCGGAGCGTCACGAAACCGGCGCTAAGGCAACCGGCATCGGCGGCGAGATAGTAGGCCATGCTGAATCGGCCGTATTCCGTGAGGCTGTAACCGTGCTGATTCTGCAAGAACAGCGGCAGCCAGGCACGGAAAAAGTGCCAGGTCATGTTGATGGTCACCACCAGCACGGCCAACACCCAAAAGCGTCGAAAGAAGACCACCCGCTCGCCTGCCGCTTCCTCGCGCGTCGCTCGCGCCAGCCAATACGCCACCCCGCCGACGCCCAGAGCCGTCACGCCGAACTTGACGCTCAGCGGTATCCACGGTCGATCCGCGAACCTTAGATGCACGCAGAGATCGATGCCATACAAGCCGATCAGAAAGCCGAGGATGGTGATGAGCGAAGGAGAGCGCTGGCGTTCCGTCAGCGCAAGTCTTGGCGGCGAACGCTGAGCAACCAGCCGGCGACCCAGAGCAGTCCCAGCACGCCGACGGCCAAAAAAGGATAACGCCAAGTGTCCGGCTTGTCCTCGCGGAACAGCACGAGGACGACGAGAGGCGTCAGCACGGCGCCGACGGCGGCGCCGCTTTGCAACAGACCATTGCCCATGGCGCGTTCCGAAGGCGGCAAAATGCGCTGCGTAGTGCGGAGAGCGCACGGCCAATTTCCCGACTCGGCCAGGCCAAGCAGAAAACGGCAGATCAACAGCGTGGCGAATCCCTGAGCCAATCCCGTGAGGAAGCCCGCCAATGACCACAGCAAAACCGCGGCGGCGTAGACGCCGCGCACGTTGCGGCGATCCACCAACCAGCCCATCAGGATCGCGCCCAGCGCGAAGGCGACGCCGAAGGCCGACTCCAGTTGGCCGTACTCCCGCGCGTCGAGAGCGAATTCCGCCATGATCGGCTTGGCCATCTGATTGAGCGTCAACCGATCCATGTAGTTGACGAGGGTGGCCAGCAAGAGTAAGCCGCAAATCCACCATTTCCACGAGCGGTTGCGGACGAGGAGAGTCGAGTCGGAGAGGGAAGAAGGCATGTCGGGTGCGCGTCCTGGGGTGGGGCAAATCGTCTAACCAGCAGTGTAACGGTTCGCGCACCCAGATGCCAGCATTCACAAAAACATTTTCCGGCAGCGTAAGAAAGCGAATCCGAAGAGCCAGAAAACGGCGGAACCTCGCGGAGTCCGCTCGTAGCGGACTCCGCGAGGTTCCGGTGGATTGTCGGCGCGCCGATCAAGCGCAGGTGCAAACGGGTTCGATCTCGACCATCTCGTGGTCCTTGCGGTCCATTTCATCGCGGATGACCGGATGCCAGGACAGTTCACGTTGATTGCGCGGGACATAATGCTCGCGCGCCCACCGGCGCAGACGCAACTCCTCGATGAAGTCCACCTCCGCCACGACACTGCTTAACATAAACGCTTATCCTCGTGCCCCAAGAAAGGAGTTATCTCACATCGCCTGGATGTGTGAAAAGTATATCGGCGAATCCGTCTTTGGCAAGGAACTTTTCGACTTTCCGTCAAGTTTTTTCCACGCCGGTCAGCTGTTTCCTTCCGCAAAGCCTGCCGCGCCGTCCCATTCCGGCAGGTAAGGAAAAATGGGATTTTCATGGTTTTTTTGTTGCACCGCCTCCGTCGCCAACCCATACTGCTCATTTAGGGTTTAACCATTTTTGCTTCCTTTCCTTTCTTGTGGAGGGGTCCGATGTACCGCCTACGGTTTGTGGTGCCGTTGCTTGTCGTTGGCTTGCTGTCGAGTGGTTTCCTGCTGGGGCAAGGCAAAAAGACGGACAAGGAGCCGATTATCGTCTCCAAACGATTGCCGAACAACTACAAACAACTCGGCTTGAGCACCAAGCAGAAAAACGAGATCTACAGAATCCACGCCAAGTATGCCGTCGAGATTGAAAAGCTCAAACAGCAGCTTGAAGCCCTGAGAGAGCAGGAAAAAGTGGATACGGAAAATGTTCTGACCGCCGCTCAGAAAGCGCGGCTGCGGGAGATCCGCGGCGGCGGATCAGACTCGGACAAGGAAGTTGACAAGCCAACTCCTGCCAAGAACAGAGAGATTAAGGACAAGCCGGCCCAGATCAAGAAAAAGTGAAGTGGTCCACCGAACGGTCCTCGGTTAGCGACGCTTCGCAGAAGCGTCGATGTGCATCGACGCTTCCGCGAAGCGTCGCTAACCAAGGGTTCACACGATCACACCCGTACGGAACAACTCGAAAGCGGCTTCCCAGGCATCGGTCGGATTGTCCATCTCCGCCTCCGTGCCGGCCGCTTCGGGACCATCGGCGCTCTGCCGCAAAAAGGCGCGCCAGCGGTTGTTCTCGCCGCGCGCGATGCCGATGAACGCTTCGCCGAGATTGGGACCGCTCACTTTCAACGTCTTCTCGTCGCCGGCCGGCTCGGCTTTGCATTGGCGCTGCTTAAACCAAAAGGGAATGATCGGGGACATGCGTAGTTCTCCTATCCGCCATCTGCTATCCGCTATCCGTCTTTGTCGTTGAGGATAGCGGATAGCGGGATTCAATCGGTCAGACGCAGCTGGCGGACCTTGGAGTTGATCTTTTGCAGTGCGTCGGTGGTGTCCTTGACATTTTTAGCGACGGCCGCACCCCTGAGCTTCTCCGCGTTCTGGGCCAGATCGCGAGTCACTTCCACGAGGATGTCCTTGTTCTTCTTAGGGACTTCCTGTGCCTTGGCCAGAAAACGACTGGTCTGTTCGATCCCCTTGGCGAGATCCTCCAGATCGCCCCAACGATCGAGATAGAAGGCGTCGTTGGCGGCGTTGGCCTGGGCGCGAATGCGCGTCAGTAGTTCGGCGTAGGGCAGAACTTGGCCGTTTTCCGGCAGCGGTTGCAGCGGCACACGCTCGGCCGGCACCGCACAGCCGAGCAACAGAAGCATGACACAGAGCAAAACAGCTTTCATGATGCACCTCGAAGAATCGCGCCGGTCTTGCTGGCACGGATTTCAATGGCTGCGCTGGCCCCACTGTTGCTCGGGGATCTCGGCGAAGTTCCGAGGTCCGAGCCAGGGATTCGGGTCCGGATAGGGCAGATCGGCCCGCGCCCGTTGCTTCTGTTCGGGGATGGGCAAACCGGGCGGATCAACTCGTTCCGGCCTCGCATCGCGTTTGCGCGGCCCCACTATGCTCGCGCAACCGATCAGCGACAGCAGACTCACTAACAAAAGTCGGCGCATCTTCTCCGCTCCTTCTGGTGGAGAGAGGAGTTTCCGGCCCTCCTTCTCCGCCCTCAATTATCGTGTATCCATTATATGCCTGTCATTAGAGCGGAGGGGAAAAAACATCCCGTCAAACGCGAATCCCCCTTCAATCGGCACAAGCCGTACAACCTTCCCTGTTGATCCGCGACCCGAAGGGGAGAAGAAGAGCAACCGGCAAACTCTGTGTAAACGGCACAGGGCGACGCGCAACGACATTTTCTTCTCGCCGCACGGCCTTTGCGGGTGGTGACAGCCGCCGCTTTGACTTACAACAGAAAAAGGAGGAACAATCCAAACAGGACGTACATTCGGCGGAATCGTTGGCCGAACCGGAGTCATGCCATGTATAGTTTGCTGCTCTTGACGACGATCGCAACGGCGGATTGCATTGCTCAGGCGCCGCCGCAAGAACGCCTTGTTCCCATCCCGCAAGGCGCTCCGCAAATTCGCGTCACGGACAAGCCGTTCACCGCGAATGCGACGCGCTCGGATGTGATTATGTACTGGAATGAAGCGGCTCTCCATGCGATCAAGTCGGAACGCACGCCGCCGCCGCTCGCGGCGCGCAACTTGGCGATTCTGCACGCGGCTATGTACGACGCCGTCAACGCCATCGACGGCAAGCATCGTCCTTATCGCGTCACGATTCGTCCACAAGGAGCGGTTTCCGCCGAGGTTGCCTCGGCCATCGCCGCTCATCGCGTCTTGCTGGAGTTGTACCCACGGATGGTGGAAGCGTGCGATTCGGCTCTCGATACCTCGCTGGAAAGTATCCCGGACGGTCCCGCCAAAGAGGGTGGCGTCGCCCTGGGTCAGCGCGTTGCCGAGCAGATCCTCAGTTGGCGAACTGAGGACGGTTCACGCCGTACCGTCCGCTACACGCCGAACTATACTCCTGGCTTGTGGCGGCCAACGCCGCCCGGTTTCCGCCAAGCGCTGTTGCCGCAGTGGCGTTACGTCACGCCGTTCGCCATCTCCAGCACGAAAGAATTTCTACCGGCCATCCCGCCCGCTCTCACCAGTGCGGCTTACACGGAAGCGTTCCGCGAGGTTGCGTCTCTGGGCCGCCGCGACGGCAGCACACGGACGCCAGACCAAACGATGGTGGCTCATTTCTGGAACGATGGCGACGGCACCGTGACGCCGCCGGGCCACTGGAACCGCATCGCTCAGACCGTCTCCCGGCAGCGCGGCCTGTCGCTGGCCGACAATGCTCGCCTGTTCGCTCTACTCAACCTCAGTCTGGCCGATGCCGGCATTGTGTGCTGGGAGGGCAAGTTCGGCTTCAGCTATTGGCGTCCCATCACGGCCATCCAAGAGGCCGACTTCGACGGCAATCCCGCCACCGCGCCGGATCGCGTCTGGGATTCGCTGCTGACGACGCCGCCGTTTCCGTCGTATCCTTCCGGCCACAGCACGTTCAGCGGCGCCGCTGCCGCCGCGCTGGCTCGTTTCTTCGGCAGTGATGCCATTCCCTTCCGCATCGGTTCGGAAGGCACGCCCGATGCGATCCGCGCCTACGCCGGCTTCTGGGCCGCCGCTCAGGAGGCCGGACGCAGCCGTATCTACGGAGGCATTCATTACGAGTTCGACAATCAGGAAGGATTGCGGCTTGGCCGCGACCTGGCCGATTCCATCGCGCGCCGATACTTGCTGCCGGTGGAGACGAACGCCCTGACCGGAGGGACGCAGCTCATCTCGACGCGGCGTCGTCACTTTTCTATCAATCTTGCCGACCGGCCGCACGGCGAACCGCGCTCGGAACCCCTCGACCGTTAATCTCAACCCGCGCTCTCGGACGAAAGAAAGACGGGGTTGACACTATCTCGGCGAACCGGCAGCGTCCGCTGCCGGGTGGAGTGCTTCTCACCCGGCAGCGGACGCTGCCGGTTCGCCATGACACCGAGAGCGCTCCATGATCGAAAAGCTGTATCTACCGACGACGCTAATTCTTCACGGTGAGACGCTGCTAAGCGAACAGGATTTGTACCTGTTCAATGAAGGCAGCCATTATCAACTCTATCGCAAACTGGGCGCCCATCCCTGCACGCGCAACGGCGTGCCGGGTACGCATTTCGCCGTGTGGGCGCCGGCGGCGGAGCAGGTCTCCGTGCATGGGCGATTTCAACGGCTGGACCAAGGGAAAACATCGCCTGCATCCGCGCGGCCACTCCGGCATCTGGAGCGGCTTCTTTCCCGGCCTCGGCGCCGGTGCCGCCTACAAATATCACATCGTCTCACGCTATCAACGGCTATCAGGTCGATAAGACCGATCCGTTCGCCTTTTATCAGGAAGTGCCGCCGCGCACCGCCTCGATCGTCTGGGATCTCGATTATCACTGGCGCGATCAGGCCTGGATGCAGCAGCGCCGCCATCACAATAGCCTGGCGGCGCCGATGTCGATTTACGAAGTCCATCTCGGCTCGTGGATGCGCGTGCCAGAAGAAAACAATCGCTCTCTGATGTATCGCGAACTGGCGCCGCGTCTGGCCGACTATGTGCAGCGCATGGGTTTCACGCACGTCGAGTTTTTGCCGCTGACGGAACATCCCTTCTACGGCTCCTGGGGTTATCAGACAACGGGCTATTTCGCGCCGACGAGCCGTTACGGCACGCCGCAAGATTTCATGGGGCTGATCGACTATCTGCATCAGCGCGGCATCGGCGTCATTCTCGATTGGGTGCCGTCGCACTTCCCCAGCGACGAGCATGGCCTGGGTTATTTCGACGGCACGCACCTGTACGAACACGCCAATCCGCAACTCGGCTACCATCCGGATTGGAATAGTCTTATTTTCAACTATGATCGCCATGAGGTGCGCAGCTTCCTGCTATCGAGCGCCCTGTTCTGGCTGGACCGCTATCACATCGACGGTCTGCGCGTCGATGCGGTGGCGTCGATGCTGTATCTCGATTATTCGCGCAAGGCCGGCGAATGGGTGCCGAACATCTACGGCGGCAACGAGAACCTGGGAGCCATCTCGTTCTTGCGCCGGCTCAACGAGGAAGTCTATCGCAATTATCCGGATGTGCAGACCATCGCCGAGGAATCGACGGCGTGGCCGATGGTGTCGCGTCCGACCTACCTGGGCGGTCTCGGTTTCGGCATGAAATGGGACATGGGCTGGATGCACGATACGCTGCGCTATTTTTCCCACGATCCGATCCACCGGCAGTATCATCACAACGAACTGCTGTTCCGCATGATCTACGCCTTCTCGGAGAATTTCGTGCTGCCGTTGTCGCACGATGAAGTCGTGCATGGCAAAGGTTCGCTGTTGGCCAAGATGCCCGGCGACGGTTGGCAGAAGTTCGCCAATCTGCGTTTGCTCTACGGCTACATGTTCGGCCAACCCGGCAAGAAACTGCTGTTCATGGGCGGCGAATGGGGGCAGGGACCGGAATGGAGCCATGAGGCGAGCCTGGATTGGCACCAACTCGAACATCCGCTGGCACGCCGGCGTACAACAGTGGGTGGCCGATCTGAATCGTCTGTATCGCACCGAGCCGGCGCTGCACGATCGAGACTGCGAACCACACGGCTTCGAGTGGATCGACTGCAACGACTCGGCCGCCAGCGTCATCAGTTTCGTCCGCAAGGGCGCATTCACCGGCGAGACGATCCTTGTCCTGTGCAATTTCACGCCGGTTCCGCGGCCGGATTATCAGGTCGGTGTACCGTTCGGGGGTTATTGGCAGGAAGTGTTGAATAGCGATGCCCCGCGTCTACGGCGGCAGCGGCGTCGGCAACCACGGCGGCGTCGAGGCCGCGGCGACGCCGTGGCACGGACAGCCGTACTCGTTGACGCTGGCCGTACCGCCGCTGGGCGTCGTCTTCTTGAAGGGCACGCCGAAAGATAATTAACTGCGGATAACACGAAAAATCATTGCAAACGCTCCTCCGAGAGGTAACATCAACTAGCCCGGAGCGCTAGCGACGGGTTTCGGAAACCCGTCGCTAGCGCCTCCGGGCTAGTCAGCAAAATGTTAGCGCCTCTAACCAGGAGCCCAGCTATGATTCAACCGCACAAGGATTCTCGCCCAGGTTTCTGCCCCAAATCTCCTCCAACAGAGGCAATGCAACGGTGTATAAAGTGGCTGCGGCGCAGATCGGCGGTAGCGAGTTTGGCGGCTTTAGTCGTGGTAAGCACATTGCTGCTGGCCCATCATCTGCTTAAAAACGTCCCGACGGAACTGCCTCTGCAAGCGACTCTCCAAGGACAGACCAAGATCAATGTGGCGGTCTTCAGCCCCGATGGCAAGACCGTGGCCACGGC
Source organism: uncultured Planctomycetota bacterium (assembly GCA_963835245.1). Lineage (GTDB taxonomy): Bacteria > Planctomycetota > Planctomycetia > Gemmatales > Gemmataceae > JAJPHU01. The sequence goes on along the minus strand of CAWIEZ010000001.1, from coordinate 1,236,957 downwards.
GGAAGCCGACCGCACGATTAAGTTGTGGGATGTAGAGACGGGCCTGGAACGGGCCGCGCTCGCATGGAAACCAGTCCTCCAACGTGCCGGCGGCCTCGATGGCACGTTACACTTCAGTCCGGACAGCGCGACGCTGGCCACGGCAGGGTTCGGGGACAAAGGGATCGCGCTCAAGCTCTGGAATGTGGCGACGGGGCAGGAGTGCGCCACGTTCAAGGGGCATTCGCGCATTCGGTCGGTGGTCTTCAGCCCTGACGGCAAGACGGCGGTCCTGGAAGGGTTGGAGGATGCGGTCATGCTCAGGGATGCCGCGACGGGTCGGAAACGCGCCACGCTCAAAACCAAGGAGGTTCTCCGAGTCGCTAACGGGATTCAACCCGTGGTGATCTTGAGCCTTGACGGAAAAACCATCCTCACTGCCGGGACGGACGGCACGATCAAACTCTGGGAGGCGGCGACAGGTCGAGAGCGTGCCGCCCTCCAGCGGCCAGTCATGGATTTACGCAAAGCTGTCTTCAGTCCCGACGGCAAAAATCTGGTCACGATGGAGGGAAAGGACCGCACGGTCAAGCTCTGGGATGTGGCGACAGGTAGAGAACGCGCCAAGCTCATAACGATAAATGAGCCTGGCCCACGAGGAGAGCATGACTTGATCTTCAGCCCCGACGGCAAAATCCTGGCGACGCATGAGAATTACAATCTGAGGCTCTGGGACGTGGCAACGGCCAATCAACGGCAGATCCTCCGGCGGGTCGCCTATTTGAAGTTCAGCCCCGATGGCAAGCGTCTGGTCACCGGCATGGCGTTCACATCCAAGCTCTGGGACATGGCGGCGCGGAAGCAACTCGCTGTGTTCCCGGAGATCCATCAGGCGGTTTTCACGCCGGATGGCAAGATTCTGGCCACAGTCAATAAGGAGGTCGCGGACGGCAAGACTCTGGACGGCATCGTAAAGCTCTGGGACGCGGCGACGGGTCGGCTGCTCGACACGCTCAAGCTCAAAGGCCAAGCCAAGGAGCACATTTTGATCGCCTTCAGCTCGGATGGTAAGACGTTGGTCACGGGAGGTCAGTCGTTGTTCGCGGGGGCAGGCGTCTTTCGACTCTGGGATGTGGCGACGCGCAAAGAGCGAGCCACACTCACCGAGTTAACCAATCAGTTGAGGGAATGGAAGCTCAGCCCGGACGGCGAGACGTTGGCCGTGCGCCTGGCGGACACGGTTCAACTCTGGGAAGTGGCGACGGGAAAGCAGCGCGCCATCCTCAAGAAGACAGACACGCTTCTGCCAACCAGCGTGATGCTCTTCAGTCCGGATGGCAAGACCCTGGCTACCGGAGGAGTGGCTACAGGAGTAATTAATGGCGAGATCAAGTTATGGGACGTGGCCACGGGGCAGCTGCGTGCCGCGCTCGAACGGGCGGGGAGAACTCCCGCCATAGTGGTGTTTAACCCGAACAGCAAGACCGTGGCCACGTCAGCGATAGGCGGTACAAGGCTAGGCATGGGGAGCATCAAGCTATGGGACGTGGCGACAGGGCGGGAACTCGCCGCGTTCCCGAGCGTCGAGTCCGTGAGCTTCAGTCCTGAGAGCGATACGCTGGTCACGGTAGGCACAGATGTCACGGTCAAGCTTTGGGACGTGGCGACGGCTCAGGAGAGCGCCGCGCTCGAAAGGCCGATCGAAGGGATTCGGGAAATGCGTTTCAGCCCGCATGGTAAGACACTGGCCGCGATGATAGATAGCCACGATCCGAGCCAACCGAGAGGCCAACCGGAAATTGACACAGTAAAGCTCTGGGATACAGCGACGGGAAAGGAGCGCGCCACCCTCAACGGAGGCGGAGAAGCGGTATTCAGCGCCGATGGCAAGACCCTGGCCACCACAAAGAAGAACGTAACCAAGCTCTGGGACGTGGCGACAGGGAAGGAGCGCATTGCGCACTGGAACCAATGGTTTCTGGCCTTCAGCCCCGATAGCAAGATCCTGGCTACAGTGAGCGGCGGCACCATCAAGCTCCGGGACGTGGCAACGGGTCAGGAGCGAGCCGTACTCGAAGGAGTCGGCGAAGCACTCCTCGACCCCGACGGCAAGGTTGTGGGCACACAGGCGGTCTTCAGCCCCGATGGAAAAATCCTGGCCACGCAAAGTTTTGACGAGAGTACAGTCAAGCTCTGGGACGTGGCGACGGGAAAGAAACGCGCCACGCTCAAGGGAAGAGGAAAAGTGGTCTTCAGCCCCGACGGCAAGATCCTGGCCACGGAACCGAGAGGCGGCATCCACCTCTGGGACGTGGCGACAGGAAAGGAACGCGGCGCGCTCACGGGGCAATGGTTTATGGCCTTCAGCCTCGACAGCAGCCTCCTAGCCACATCGGATGACATTAAGGACATCCGGCTGTGGCGCCTCTCTCCGAAGAAATGACCGAAAATAGAAATTCCCCGATAAGAGCAGCTAGCTCTCCGCCCTTCGAGATGGTACGCTCCTTGGATGCTCCCGTTCGGCAAAGGGAGGGCATCGTGAGAGGGCGACCCTCATGCGATCGAGCCTGCCATTTGTGACGTTGACTTGTGGACCGCGATAGCGGTGCGCGCCGAGACGCCGGAGGCTTTCCCCAAGCCGGCGGCAAACTCCGCGGAGGAGCCACGCGCCAAATCGGTTTCGCTGACCGCCGCCGCACACTTTCTCGACTCGGCGGCGGTCAACTGGACGCGCGATCGCCAGTGCGCCACCTGTCATACCAATGTTCCGTATCTGATGGCGCGGCCCGTCCTCAAGGATACTCCCTTGGAAGGCGCGGCCATCGTTCGCCGCTTCTTCGAGGAGCGCGTGGCGCACTGGGACGATGAGGCGCAAGCGGCCAAACCGCGCCACGATGCGGAAATCGTGGTCACTGCCGTGGCCCTGGCTTTCCACGACGCCCAAACGAGCGGCAAGTTGCATCCTCTCACCCGCAAGGCGCTCGATCGCATGTGGATGCGGCAGCGAGCCGACGGTGCATGGGATTGGCTGAAATGCTCGTGGCCGCCGCTGGAATACGACGATTATTTCGGCGCCGTCCTCGCCGCCGTCGGCACAGGCACCGCTCCCGACGATTACAGACGCACCGATGCGGCGCGGCAAGGGCTGGACAAACTGAGAGCGTATCTCCGCAAGACACAGCCGCCGAACCTGCATCACAAGGCTTGGCTATTGTGGGCATCGATGAAGGTAGATGGCTTGTTGACGGCGGAGGAGCGCCAAGGAGCCATCAAGGAATTGCTGGCCGTGCAGCGCGAGGACGGCGGCTGGAGCCTGCCCTCGCTGGGCGATTGGCAAGGCTTCGATAAACGAGAGAACGACCCCAACGCGCCGAGTGATGGATATGGAACCGGCTTGATCGTTTATGTGCTGCGGCAAGCCGGCGTGCCGGCGAAGGACGAAACGCTCCAGCGTGGCGTCCGCTGGCTGCGCACGAACCAGCGTGCGTCCGGGCGCTGGTTCACCCGCTCGCTCAACACGGATCGGGCGCACTACATCACCAATGCGGGCACTGCGTTCGCCGTCCTGGCCTTGACAGCGTGCGCGGAGAAGTGATTGCGCGAGGGGTCCACTACCGAGCCGCGACCGTCAGGGCGGGGGAACGGGCCGCTTGCTGACGCTTGCGGCTCGGAAACATCGCCCTTCGGCAAACACTTCTGCACGAGGTCGCGACCGAAATGCGCGAATTGAGCATTATTGACTTAAAGTCAATGTTTGACTTAAAGTCAATGACTGGTATAATCGCTGGTGTAGGCTTGCGTCCCTGCCGAGGACGGACTATGGATGAACGCCGAGTGCAATGTGAATTCTTTATCCCGATCGTGCGTAATGCGGATAAGAAACCTCACCAGCCGATTGCCTGGAACCTTCTCGTCAACGAAATCCGCCGCGTGTTCCCGGCCGGCCATAGCGGTCCAGAAACATTTTATCGCGGCGACGCTCTGGTTCCTGGAGAGTATGAGGAGAGTCCCGGAACCCCGCCCATCACCGACATCAGCCGCCGCTACATTCTGGCGATCCCGGAAGGCAAGGTGAACGATGTGCGTCTGCTCTTGAAGATGGCCGCTCATACCTTCGATCAGCAGGCCATTTACCTGTCCGTCGCGGGCACCGTCGAGTTTGTGATTCCCACCGAAGAGGACGGTTGTCTCTAAGCCGAAACGGATCCCCTGAAAAAGGGAAGGATGGAAAATGGCAAAAAAGATTCCCTTGGTTTACCAGACCATAACCGGCCGGCGCATTCCCCTATCTAAACTCAGTCGGTCGGAGAAGGATTTTCTGTCGCGTGTGCAGCAAAAATATCACGGACGGCTGGAATGGACCCGCTTTGCCGCTTGGTGGAACGCGGAGTTTAACAGAACGGGCCTGAACACCAAGTCTCCTGTGTACCGGATTTGTCAGGATCTCGAAGCCCGTCTGGGGATCCACCAGGGTAGCGTGTCGCCGCCAGATTACCGCGACTTCCTGGCCGATCTGATTGATGCCCAATTCGGATCGCGGCAGGAGTTTTGTCAGACCACCGGAGTCGATCCGGGACAACTCAGCCGCGTGTTTGCCGGTCGCGCGGACCTCTCCCTGCGAGCGCTACAGAAGGTGCTTGAGGTTTTGCAGGCACAGCTGGTCATCCAAACCCAGGAGCAAGCCCGCGAACAAACGAGTGTTGCGCGCGCGAGGAAGTGCTGGCGCTGGCCGCCCATTAGGCGCTCAGTCATTATTGGGATGATGATCCAGTGCCCGCGAACCGAGCCGAGCCGCGAAACGCAACTTCTGTTCGCTCGATAGTTCCTTCGTGTAGCGCTTGCGGGTAGCATCGAGCCAGCGAACCGGCCGCTGTCCGTAATCGGTGACGACGCGCACCAGCACCGGACCCGCATGCCCTAAAGCCGCATGAATGCCGCCGCACAAACCATCCGGCCCGTTGATCTCGATGTACTCCAGAGCCGAGCGCCTTGCGCCAAGGCGGCGTAATTCAAGTGCGCCAGCAGCGTCGCCGTGGTGCGGCGATACGCCTTGAGTCTGTAGCTCCTGCATGTAGTGATACGCGCGATCGTCGAGGATGAAAAACTTCACCGGCAGCCCCTCGCGCGCCGCCGTGGACATCTCCATCGCCGTCATCAAGAAACAGCCATCGCCGGTAAGCGTCACGACCTGGCGATCGAAGTGAACGCGCTGCGCACCGATGGCGGCGGGGATCGACCAGCCCATCGCTTGGTTATCGGTCGGATTGAAATAGGTGCGCGGTTGGCAAACCGTGAACGCCTCAGCGGCCCAGTGTTCCGAACAGGACACATCGACGAAAACGAGAGCGTTCGGCACGGTAGCCTTGCGCAGTGCAAGGATGAACGCCATCGGATCGACGCCGCAGCGGGCGTAGCATTTGGCGTGTTCGCAAGCATCCTCGACCTTCCATTTGCGGATGCAGGCGATGAGATCGTTGTCCGGCGGACGGCGAATTTCGTCGGCGTGTTCGAGTAGGTGCGTCAGGAACACGCCGGCATCGGCGTTGACGCACACTTCCGTCTTGAGGATGCGGCCAATGTTGGCGGGGTTGATGTCCACGTGGATAATGTGCGGCGATTGCGGTATCGAATAGAAGGCCGTGGCAACCTCACTGTAGCGCACGCCGATGGCGAGAACGATGTCCACTTTTTTGAAGGCGTTTTCGGCGGTGCGAGTGCCTTGCGGGCCGTAGCCCCAGCCGACGGCCAACGGATGACACTCGCTGATGACGCCCTTGCCGGAGACGCTGGTAGCGACCGGCGCTTGCAGCACCTCGGCCACGTTCGTCAGCGCCGGGCTATAATCCATGCAACCCATGCCGGCGTAGATGCCGACCTTGCAGCCGCGCTGTCGCAGCAGCGCCAGAGCGGCACAGGAACGCCCCTTCCTCGAAGGGCAGATCGCAAGGAGCCATCGGCAGGCAATCGTACTTGCACGTATCGATCAACAGCGTGTACGGCACGACGACGGCGGTTGGTCCCGGCTCGCCGCACATCGCCAGGCGAAACGCCTGATGCACGGCGTTGGGGATCTCGCAAGCGTGGCAAACCTCGAAGACGCCCTTGCACACCTGCTGCAACAGACCGACCTGCGGCAATTCGTGGACCTGAAAGGGGCGATATTTGTCGCCGCGTGCCACGTCGCCGACGATGGCCACGATCGGCACGCTATCCAGCCGTGCTTCGCCCAGACCACTGAGCGAATTGGTCACGCCCGGACCCGGCACGATGGCGATGACGCCGGGCCGGCCGGTGCTGCGCGCGCGCCGTCGGCCATGTACGCCGCCGACATCTCATGCGTCACCAGCAGATACGGCAGACATTGGCTCTTCATCTCGTCCCACAACTCGTTTTCCTGAGCGCCGGGAATGCCGAAGACGACGGGCACGCCTTCGGCTTTCAGCGTGGCAACCAGCGCCGCCGCGCCGCTCATCTTGCCGGCGACCACATCAGGGGGCGCTTTGCGGCCGGCATCGGCGGACGGCTCTACGCCCGGCAGCGACGCCAGGCAACCGGCGGCCATCGATTTCAAGACGGTGCGGCGAGAGATGGGCTGCGTCATGCGGCCTCCTTCCTTCCTGGTTAGCCGCGAGCCGAAGGCGAGCGCTCGCCTTCGGCTCGCGGCTAAACGGGGAACTACCTCCCTTATCGGCTTTTCCGTCTTCGCCCTTCATGCGGATTTTGCCGGTTCCTTGGACATCTACCGAGTCCCGCAGGACAAAAGACACCGTCATCGTTTAGCGACGCTTCGCAGAAGCGTCGCCGCTTCTCGACGCTTCTGTGAAGCGTCGCTAAACGAAGAATGTCATTTCGCGGTGTTTTCCGCGGCCGCGCCGGTACGGCGGAGCAGGCCGAGCGAGGCGAGTTGCTGATAAAATCGTTCCGGCGTCAGCTTCTGCTTGGCCAGCAATGCCTGGATGCGACCCTTGAGTCGATCGTTTTCTTCGGCGCTCAGATCCTTGTTGGTGACGATCAGAATGGGGATCTCGTGACCGTCCGACCGGCCACGGATGGCCTCGACCACATCGAAGCCATCTGCCCGCGGCATCATTAGGTCCAAGACGACGAGATCGGGCCGCTCGTTGCGCAAGCATTCCAGGGCTTCCTGCCCATCGCTCGCCGTCAGCACTTGGCTTCCCTCGGCCGCCAACAGGTCGGCGAGCAACTTGCGGTCAGCCGGCTCGTCATCGACCACCAGTACGCGCAGTGGATGGAAGCGCTCGAACAGGTTGGGCTGGATGGCACGGAGACGGCGGAAGAAATCTTCGCGGCTCAGCGGCTTGACGAAAAACTCCTGTACCTCCAGTCCGCTCGGCGGTCCTTGCTCCTCCGTGGCGGTAACGACGACCACCGGAATGGCCGCCGTCGCCGCATCTTGTTTCAGCGCCGTCAGAACCTGCCAGCCGTCCAACCGCGGGAGTTGCAGATCGAGGAGGATGAGGCGCGGATGCAGTTGACGCGCCTGGATCAGCCCCGATTCGCCGTCGAAGGCCGAGGCGGTGGCCAGGCCGGCATCGTTCAGCCAGTCCACGAGTAGTTTGTGGGTGGCCGGATAATCCTCGATAACGAGGGCCAACGGCTTATCCGCCATCGGCCATCCGCTATCCGCTATCCGCTGTCCGCTGTCCATCCCGGTGGATGGCGGATTGCGCGGCAGGATGAAGGTGAACGTACTGCCCTCGCCGAGCTTGCTCTCCAGCCAAACGATGCCGCCCATGTGTTGTACCAGCTGGCGCGTCAGCGCCAGACCCAGACCCGTACCGCTAATGGCACCGACTTGCTGCGCCGCCGCGGGTAGTTGTCGAAATTCTTCCCAGATCGTCTCCCGATCCTCGTCGGCGATGCCGATACCCGTGTCGAGAACGGCCACACGCAGAGCCGTCGCCTCGGATTCGGCGACCGCCGCGGCGTCGGCAGCGACGCCCGTCACCCATTGACAACGAATTGTTACCGAACCCTGGGGCGTGAATTTGATGGCGTTGGACAGCAGGTTGTAAAGGATCTGCTTGAAGCGCGCCGGATCGGCGGCAATCTCGGCGTCCGGCTCGCACGGCTCGATGCGCAGCGGCAGATTCTTGGGAGCGGCCAACGGCCGCAGCGTCGAAACAACCGCCGTCATGGCGGCGCGAACCGAGAAACCCTCCGGCCGCAGTTCCATGCGCCCCGATTCGATCTTGGCCAGATCGAGAATGTCGTTGATGAGCGCCAGCAGATGTTCGCCGGCATGGATGACGTCGCCGAGATAGTCGGCCTGCTTGGGAGTCAGCGAGCCGAAACGCTGCGTCGTCAGCATGCGCGACATGCCGATGATGGCGTTGAGCGGCGTGCGCAACTCATGGCTCATGCGCGCAAAAACTCGCTCTTGGCGCGGGTGGCGGCCTCGGCGGCTTCCTTCTCGTCGCGCAAACTCATCATCTCGGCGCGTTCGCTCACGTCGGTGCAAGCGCCGATCCACTGACGCACCGCGCCGTCGGCGGCGATGACGGGCACGGCACGAACGACGAACGAACGGTAGAGTCCGGACGCCGAACGCAGACGATACTCGACATCGAACAAGGTGCGTGTGCCGACACAGTGCCGCCATTGCTCGCGGACACGCGGCCGGTCGTCGGGGTGGACGGCGTCGAGCCAGCCCTCGCCGCGCACCTGCTCGACGGTCTGGCCGGTGAAGGCGCGCCACGAAGCCATGTCGTTGTCCACTCGACCGTCGGCATCGGTTCGCCACATGAGATGAGAAGTGGCGACGAGATATTGACGATACCCCTCTTCCTGCTCGCGCAAGCTTAGATTACGCTCCGTCAGCGACAATCCCAAATGGTTGAAATCGACGATGAGTTGGGCGATCTCATTCGGTCCTTCCGGGGGCAGCATGCGAAAGGAGCCGGTCAACAACTGCCGAGCTGCTTGCCGCAAATGATCGACCGGCCGCGTCACGCTCTCCGCCACGCGCCAAGTCGTGAGGATGGTGACGGCGACGATGGCGATGAGTCCGATGCCGATGGTCCAACTGTTCCGCACACCGCGATCCAAGTTGAGAGCCGCCACGGCAATGGCGAGGAAGAGGACGAGAGGGAAGCCGATGCCGACGAGCAACCGAACGCGCAGGGAGTTGAACGGCGAAGACCGTGCGGTCATAACCAAGCTCCCGGCGAGGCATTAGTCGGCCTTACGAGCGAAAAGACGTCGATTCGGGCCTCGCGGCAGCATTGAGCGACCCGGCGATGCGTTCGAGAAACGTAAACGGATCGTCCGTGATGGGTTTGGTGATGTAGTCTACGCAGCCGGCCTCGCGCGCCATGTCGAGGTCGCGCTGCATGGCGTGGGCCGATAGTGCGATTATGGGGATGTCGGCGGTGGCCGATTCCGACTTGAGGCGGCGCGTCAGCGTCAGGCCATCCATACCGGGCAACTGGATGTCCATGAGAATTAGGTCAGGGTGATGGCCGCGCAGATATTCCTCTGCCGCCTCTGCGGAGACAGCTTCTTCCACCTCGAACTGGAAGAGAAGAATGTCGCGCACCAGTTTGCGGTTCATCGGATGATCTTCAACCAACAAAATCGTTGCCATCACCATGCTCCTGCCGAGCCGCGAGTGGCCTGCGGCCTAGCTTAAGCCGCTTGCGGCTTTCTCGACAGACTCTCCACTCTGAGTCAGCAAATGGCCCACCGTATGCTAGATCCCTATGCACAGTAGATGCCAAAAGAATGCCCCCACGGAGAGGAAATCCTCAAGCGTTCGCCAATCGAGTGAAGCCTGCTTGTCAAGCAGGGCAGTTCTCATTACCATGCAAATAGCTTCTCAGTTTTGCCGTCCGAGGGCGCCATGGAACGAAGAATTCTGCTCGCCGAAGATTCCAAGGCCACTTCCGAACAGCTCAAAACGCTGTTGGAGGCCGGAGGACGATTCAAGGTCGATACCGTCGCCGACGGCGAAGCGGCCCTCAAAGTTCTCGCTGAGCATCCCTACAGCATCCTTCTCACCGATTTGCAGATGCCCCGTCTGGACGGTATGAAGCTGATTGAACGAATACAGGAACGCAAGTTACCCGTCACGGTCATCGTCATGACCGGCTATGGCAGCATCGATCAGGCGGTGCAGGCCATGCGGGCGGGCGCCTACGATTACATGCCCAAGCCGGTGGATCACGAACACTTACGGCTAGTGATCGAGCGCATCATGCGCGAGCGGACCTTACAGGATGAAGTGCTGCAATTGCGCGAACGCTTGCAGGAGCAATACGCCTTTCGCGGCGTCCTCAGCGTCAATCCGCGGATGCACGCGGTCTTCGAGTTGATCCGCAGCGTGGCGCAGACGACGACGACGGTACTCATCGAAGGGGAGACGGGCACCGGCAAGGAGCAGGTGGCGCGGGCCATCCATGACGCTTCCTCGACGCTGCGTTCCGGTCCCTTCGTGGCCATCAACTGCGCCGCTCTGCCGGAGACGCTGTTGGAGAGTGAGTTGTTCGGCCATGAGAAAGGTTCGTTCACCGGAGCGGTCGGCCAGCGCAAGGGCCGGTTCGAGCAGGCCGACACCGGCACGCTGTTTCTCGACGAGGTCGGCGACATTCCCATGACCATGCAGGCCAAACTGCTGCGCGTGCTGCAAGAACGCCGCTTCGAGCGCGTCGGCGGCACGGTCAGCATCGAAGTGGACGTGCGTGTCATCGCCGCCACCAACCGCAACTTGACGACGATGGTCAAAAAGGGCAAATTCCGCGAAGATCTGTATTATCGGCTCAACGTCGTCAAAATCGATCTACCGCCGCTGCGCGAGCGAACGGAGGACATTCCGCTGTTGGCCACCCATTTCTCCGGCAAGCATGGCCGTCCCGGCGAGAGGCCGCCGACGTTCGCGCCGGAAGCGATGGAGAAACTACTCAATCACAGCTGGCCGGGCAACATCCGCGAATTGGAGAACGCCATCGAACGCGCCTGCGTGACGGCGCGCGGGCCGAACATTCAGGCCGAGGATCTACCGTTGGAAGTGCTGCACGTCCGCCAAAGCGATGGCGGCGCCAGGTGGATCTGAGCAAACCTTTGCCCGATCTGCTGCGCGAGGTGACGCTGGATCTCGAACGCCGCTATCTGACGCGGGCCATGAAAAAAAGTCGTGGCAACGTCGGCCGCTGTGCGAAAATCTGCGGCCTATCGCGGCGCAGCATCTCAGCCAAGCTGGCGGAATATAACATCAAGAAAGAGTCATTCAAGGAAGAGTGAACAAGCGAATGAAACGGAACCGCGACCAAAAGGGAGTGGTTGGAGTAGCGAAAATGCAGGCGGCCGGTGCTTCCCACCGGCCGCCCGCGCCTCCCGCCCATTCGTCCTGAGCCTCGCCCGATTTCTCGGACAAACGGGAGGAGGCTCGCTCCTCTTTCGAGGTTCGCTCGCTCCCAAGAACTTAAGGCAATTGAGATGCCAATTTCCGGGAAGGCCGTTCACGGTAGAGCTAGTGTCCGTCTCAAATGTTCGTGCCGCAACCTTTTACGGCCTCCAGTCTAGAGAGGCGGAAAAATATTCCACGCGGAAATCGATACGGACAAGAGATTGTTCGGAACGGATAGGGAGAATCATGCCCGTAGCTGGGTAGAGCGGTTCTCATTGCCCTGTTGAGAGGCTTAGTTTAGCTGTGCGCTTACGCAGCTAGACGGAGTAGAAGTTTATGAATGGCTCTCCTTCGGAGTTGGCTGGCATTCTGCAACGCAGCCAGAGCGGAATCGCGGCAATCTTTCGGCAAGCGGCAACGCACGCCGAACGGACGCTGGCCTTGCCGACTTGCTTCGCCAGTTGACGCCGAATGCCGTGTGGACGGCCTGTTTGCTGAAGGGCGAAGGAACAGCCGGTTTAGCCATTCGGCCGGCGAGTGATTCTTATTCCGAACAAAAAAGATTATTTGAGTCGCAATTGTCGCTTCTTGATCCTTTAGCTTCCGACGTGCAGAGGCTTACGGTCGAGACGCTGCCGGGCCATGAGGTGTTGGTCTCAGCCATGCACGAGGAGGAGCGTGCGCGGGGATTCCTGGTAATCGGCTTGTCCGTGGAAACGGCGGAGGTAGAGAGGGCGCGAGCGGAAGCCCTCTTGGCGGAGGCGGCGTCTGCCGTGGTGCTGCGTGGGCAACTGGCGGTTCTGCAACGCGAACAGGCAGAGTTAGCGCGTTTTGCCCTGGTGGGGCAAGCATTCGTCGGCTTCAGCGCACGATCTGAACAACGCGCTCAACAGCATGATGCTGCAAGCGTCGATGGTGCAAATGCGGGCGGAGCCGCGGGAGCGCCAGGATTTGGCCACCATCCGCCAAAACGGCGCTCAGGCGGCCGGACTGATCCGTTCCCTCCAACACGTCGTTCAGCAACGACGCGAGAAATCCTATCTTGTCGATCTCAATAGTGTGCTTACAGATGTTCTGCAAGAGGAAGTGGAACTGCGCCGCCGCCTGTCGCCGCGTCTTGGCGAGAGCGTGCCGCCCCTTCAAGGCACCCACACCGCCGTTAAGCAACTCGTTCGTCTGTTGCTAGAGAGCGTCTGCGCGGCTACGAAAGCAACGGTGACGGCGGCGACCGACACTCAGGAGGGCGGCGCCGCCTTGAGTCTGACGATTGCTGATGCTCCCGCCGACCTCAGCACGGAGGGCGAATCGCCGACCATCGAAGCGATAATCTGGCAGAACCTCGATGAGATCGGCCGACAAGCGGGACAGTCGTTGTTGCGTCAATTGGGCGGCGTCTTGACGACGGAGCGCGGCGGCGATGGCGTGCTGATCTTGCGCGTCGTCTGGGGACAGTCCGATTGACGCCGGCGAATGGGCTTCCGGTTGTGCGACATCCCCGTGCCTGAATGGACGAAGCGAAATAGCTCCATCCCTGTCATGGGGTTCCACTCGGCGGAGTCCATGCGCCGAACCAGACAATCGCACGGCCGCTGCCAGCGACCTTGCGCTCCAGCTTCTGGTCGGCTGTGATCAAAGGCATGGCCAACCGTTCGGCCAAGGCGAGGTAGCAGGCGTCGTAGGCTGTGATGTCCAACGCGAGGGCCAGCTTTAACGCATCGACAGTTAACACCGCATGGGCTGTGGAAATCAACGGCAGCGCCAACAAATCGGACAAGGCTTGAACGGCTTGGCTCTCGGAGCAAACGCCGCGTTGCTTCTTCTTCCAGAAGATGTTGGCACACTCGATGTAGAACAATTCGGGGACGTGGAAGGTGGCTTGCCCTCCGATCAGCAAGGCGAACAAGGCCGTCGCCTGAACTGTCAACGGTTCGGGCGAGACCACCTGGACCGCCACGCTGGCATCGACCACGTAGACAATGGGGGCGGTCATCGATTGCGGTCCTCGCGCAGCATCTCGACTACGTCCGGGCCAGTTGGATCGGGACGGAAGCGATTGCGGATCAGGCGTTCAAGGATTTCTTGGACGCGCGCGTTGTTCGCTTGCGCTCTTTGTCCGACGGCCTCGTGGAGTAGTCGCAGCGTCTTTTCCGCCACTGGGAGCCGGTCTTGTGCCGCCAATCGCTCCAGCTGGCTCAACAACTCGTCAGGAATCTGGTCGAGAACAAGCGTCGCCATCGCGGTATTCTCCCATCGAATCAGGTCTAACTCAAGCCTACTCCTTGCATTATAACCGTCCGAGGAAAAAGTGCGCCGTTTAGTTGCCGATCAGCAAAACGGCGACAGCGCAATGCTTGCCGGAAGCGCGGCCGAAGGCGACAATGTACAGCAGTTTCCCCAATGATCGCCGGTCTTTTCTCAGGAGCCTTCCATGACCACGGCAACCACAACGGCGGCGCTTCGTCGCCTGTACATCGATGGCAAATGGTGCGATGCGGACAACGGCCGCACTCTGGGCGTCATCAATCCCGCCACGGAAGAAGTGATCTCCGAAGTCGCTTACGGCGGCCGCGCCGAGACGCGCCGGGCTATCGAAGCTGCTCAACGCGCCATGCCCGCCTGGATGAAGTTGACCACCTGGGACCGTGCTAAGATCCTCAAAAAGACCGGCGAACTGATGCGCCAGCGCGCCGATGCCATCGCCCGCACCCTGACGATGGAGCAAGGCAAGCCGTTGGCCGAGTCCAAGGCCGAAGTGCTGCACTCCGCCGATACCTTTGAATGGTTCGCCGAAGAGGGAAAACGCGCCTACGGTCAACTCATTCCCAACTCGGTCCCCGGTAAACGGCACGTCACAGTCAAGCATCCCGTCGGCGTAGTGGCGGCGATTAGTCCGTGGAATTTCCCGGTGACGCTGCAAGCGCGTAAAATCGCTCCCGCCTTGGCGGCCGGCTGCACCGTCGTCTGCAAACCCGCCAGCCAGACGCCGCTGTGTTTGATCCAGGTTTTCGAGTGTCTGATCGAGGCGGGTGTGCCGGCCGGTGTCGCCAACCTCGTCATCGGTCCCGCTCAGGAAATCGGCGATGAGTTCTTGGAAAATCCCATCTGTCGTAAAATCAGCTTTACCGGCTCCACGGAGGTCGGCAAGCACATCATGCGCGGCTGCGCCGAACACGTCAAGCGCGTCAGTCTGGAGTTGGGCGGCCATGCGCCGTTCATCGTCTTTCCCGACGCCGACCCGGAAGTCGGCGCTAAGATCGCCGTCACCGGCAAGTTCCGCAACAACGGCCAAGTGTGCATCGCGCCGAGCCGTTTCTACGTCCACAAAGATGTCGAGAAGAAGTTCACGGAAGCCGCCGTCGAGTTCGCGCGCCAATTGAAGCTCGGCAACGGTCTGGAAAACGGCATTGAAGTCGGGCCGATGTTCGAGAAGAAGGCGATGCAGCAGACAGTTGATCTCGTCGAGGACGCCCGCCAGCGCGGCGCTAAAATTCTCACCGGCGGCAAGCGCTGCGAGCGCTTCGACAAGGGCTACTTCTTCGAACCGACGGTGTTGACTAACGTCTCCGGCGAGCTACGCATGATGACGGAGGAACCGTTCGCGCCGGTGATGCCGTTGTTGGATTTCAGCAAGATCGACGACGTGATCCGAGCGGCGAACAACACGCGCTACGGCTTGGCGGCCTATGTGTTCACCAACGATTTGACGATAGCGTGGCGGATGGCCGAGGGATTGGAAGCGGGCATCATCGGCATCAACGATCCAGTGCCGGCGGCGCCCCAGTGTCCGTTCGGCGGCATGAAGGAAAGCGGTCTGGGCCGCGAACTGGCCCACGAAGGATTGGAGGCGTACCTAGAGACAAAATATGTGTCGTTCAAACTGCGCGAGGGGTAACATTTTTCCTCGTTTAGCCGCGAGCCGTAGGCGAGCGCAACCGCGCTCGCCTACGGCTCGCGGCTAAACGAACACAAAAGCGATAGGATTTTTATTCCTGCTTCAGCACCGAGATGCCGCCGTTGCGTTCGACGACGACGTATTTGATTTGCTCCAGTCGCTCGACTCCCTGGCTGCGAGCGGCGGCCATGACGTCTTGTTCGTGGATGCGCAGCCGCCCCATATTCTCGTGCTGCCATTGGCCCTTGCCGAAGACGATAACCGGCGTGCCGTCCACGATGCGGCCGAATCGCTCCGACCAGCTTTTCAACGAGGCGACGAGAACGTGCATCATGACCACGGTGGCGATGCCTAGCACGGCGTTGGTCAACGAGTGATCGTTGCCCACTATCGCTTGCATGCCCATGCCGCCCATCAGAAATAGTAAAATGATCTCAAAAGGCGTCATCATGTTGGGACTGCGGCGTCCAACCAACCGCAGAGCGAACAGCAGCACCCAGTAAATGATGGCGGCGTTAACGATGGTGACCATGCGGGAGCCTTCACTCAGGGGTAAACGAATTGACGGAAACGCACCGGCTTCGCTCCCTCCACGGCCGCCTCGCCCTCGACGATGCCAGGCGTTGAGGGATCGTGGATGAAGACCACGGTGGCCGAATCGAGGGTGGGATCGGTTTGGAAAATGAAGCGGGCGCCGTCG
This sequence comes from uncultured Planctomycetota bacterium, assembly GCA_963835245.1. Classification (GTDB taxonomy): domain Bacteria; phylum Planctomycetota; class Planctomycetia; order Gemmatales; family Gemmataceae; genus JAJPHU01. The sequence goes on along the minus strand of CAWIEZ010000001.1, from coordinate 1,221,021 downwards.
GCGAGCAGCTCGGTCGCCAAGGGGGCGGGAACGATGTCCTTGATGCGCAGTCGATCGACCAATTCGCGGTTGAGTCGAAGGCGAACCTGGCCGGAGACGATGGCCTGCTTTTGCAGATGTACCTCCAGAATAGCCGGCGTTTCACGGCGAGCCAGACGCTCGTAGCGCACTTGCAGTTCGCCGCCCGGAGAAACGGCTGTCGCCTTACTCAACGGTCCATTACCTAACAGCCCCGCCACACCGCCGAACAGCAGTAGAGTAAGAATGATCCAGCAAAAGCGTTGAATGCTCCACCAGCGGCGCTCAAACGATGGATCACACCCCGCTTCCAGATCATCAAGGCGATTAACAGTCTGCACTGCGTTCCTCCTCGGTGTTCCGCAAACAGGCGACTCGCGCCGAAACGCGAGCGCTTATCATCGTGCAAAAAGCGCACCCTCTACCATGTTCGCCGACAAGCACACTTTGCCGTTCATTTGCCGCTTTCTCCCTTCTTCAACCAACGATCGAGCCAGGCATAAGCCACTCGACGCGCCTCTGGCGGGAAATCGTGCTTGCAATCGGGATAATTCGCGGCCAATTTGTCTTTGGCGCCGAGTAGTTCGTACACCGGCCGCGCCGCCGCGATGCAGTCCTTGACGCCGGATACCTCAAAATTGTCATCGTGCAATGGGGCAATGGCCAAGAACGCGCACGGCGCCAGAGCGGCAACGATCTCCGGAAAATCGAACGGCACCTTCTCCGGCTTCATCTCGTACTTGCTGGCGATGAGCGGCATGTAGCGCGTGCTGGTCCAGCCTTTCAATTTCCCGCCATAATACTTGGGAAAGCTCGTGAAGCCGCAATTGGATACACACGCCTTGATGCGCTCATCGAAAACGGCGGTGAACATGGTATTGTGTCCGCCGAGGGAATGGCCGATGCAACCGAGGCGCTCGGCATCGACTTCCGGCAGCGACGCCAGCAGATCGATGGCCCGCATGTTGTTCCAGATCGCTTTCATGCTGCCCGATGAAAACGTACTCTTGGCGAAATCGTAGCGATATTCGCCGAAGCTGGGATAATCGGGACAGAGAACGACGTAGCCGCGCTCGACGAGATGAACGCCAATACGTTTGTTCTCTTGTTTGCCCAGCCCGGCCGGCTCGTCCTTGCCGATGTTGATGGTCTGGTGCAGCACGAGTACGCCGGGCAACTTGCCGTCGCGCTTCTTGGGTATCAGCAGATACGCCGGCACACGATCGTCTTTCTCGACGGCGAAGCTCAACTTCTTGCGGACGTAGTTGGCCAACTCGACAACTTCGGCAACCTTCACATCGAGGGGCACTTTATGGCGATCGTCGGGCAACGGCCCCATGACGAGTTGCATGTTGGCGAGAATGCGTTCGCGCCGCTTGGCCCAGTCGGCGGCGGTGCGCACCACGAGCAACTTGTTTCGGGGTTCGGAACTAACCACAGAGACACAGAGACACAGAGAAAACAAAAGCAAAAAAAGAACCGGACAATGGCGTCTCCAGCGCAAGCATGGTTTGCTCATTTTTTTCTCCCGTTTTCTCTGTGTCTCTGTGTCTCTGTGGTTAATTTCTCTTTCGGGACCATCAGCGGCCAGAGGATTTTTGCATTCGGCGGCGGATCTTGATATGGTGAGCGGGAAACTTGTTGCGGAGAATCCGTCATGCTCGTCGTCATGCACAGCCACGCGACAGCGCAGCAAATCGAGCAGGTTCTCGCCGCCATTCGCCGCATGAATCTGACGCCGCATCCGTTGCCGGGCGCCACGCGCACCGCCATCGGCATCACCGGCAACATGAACACCGTCGATCCGCGCTCTCTGGAAGTGCTACCGGGCGTTTTCGAGTTGATCCGCGTCACCAAGCCGTACAAGCTGGCCAGCCGCGAGATGCACGAAGCCGATACTTATGTGCGTCTGCCGCATACGACCATCGGACCCGGCACCTTCACACTCATCGCCGGACCCTGCTCGGTCGAGAACGAGGACATGATCCTGCGTACCGCCGAGTTTCTACGTTCGCACGGCGTCCATCTGATGCGCGGCAGCGCTTCAAACCGCGCAGCAGTCCCTACACTTTCCAGGGACTTGGGCAAGAAGGTCTCGACATCTTCGCGCAGCGTGCGCGAACGCACCGGCATCGGCATCGTCACCGAACTGATGGACACCGAGAATGCCGACGCCGTGGAGAGTGTGGCGGATATTATTCAGATCGGCACGCGCAACATGCAGAACTTCAGTCTGTTGCGGCGCGTCGCCCGTACGCCGAAGCCGGTGCTGCTCAAGCGCGGTCTGTCGGCGACGTTGGAAGAGTGGTTGATGGCCGCCGAGTACGTCATGGCCGGCGGCAATTACAACGTGGTGCTGTGCGAGCGCGGCGTCCGCACCTTTTCCGATCATAGCCGCAACACCCTCGATCTCTCGGTGATTCCGCCGGCCAAGCATCTCTCGCATTTGCCGATCCTCGTCGATCCCAGCCACGGCACCGGCAAGCGCGATTACGTGCCGGCGATGGCCCTCGCTTCGCTGGCCGCCGGCGCCGATGGTCTGCTCATTGAAGTCCACCCCGAACCGGACCGTGCCCTGTCCGATGGAGCGCCAGTCGTTGAATTTCGAGTCGTTTCTTTGTCTGCTGGAAGCGCTGCGGCGCTTGGCAGAGCCGTTGGGCAAGACGATCAATTGAGGCCGACTTCCAAAAAATTGAAGAGTACAACGGCGTTCCTGGACCAAGCGATGCCCTTGGCGTTCAGCCGCTGTTCTTGGAACTACGGTCGGGGGTTAGTTTGTTTTTTCCTGTGTCTGTCCGAGGCGTTGTTTTTTGTCGAAGTCGCGTAGAGCCTGGATCAACTCGTCGAGGTTGCCGGCGATGATGGCGTCGAGCTTGTACAGGTTCAGGTTGATGCGGTGGTCCGTCACGCGATTCTGTGGGAAATTGTAGGTGCGGATGCGTTCGCTGCGGTCGCCGGAGCCGATCAGCGTGCGCCGCTGCTGAGCGCGTTCGCGGTGCAGTTTCTGTTGCTGCGATTCATAGATGCGGCTGCGCAAGATACGCAGCGCGCGTTCGTAGTTTTTGTGTTGGCTGCGCTCGTCCTGGCACTTCACTTCCAACTCGTCCGGCGTGCCGCGTTTGTACCAGATGCGCACGGCGCTTTCGGTTTTGTTGACGTGCTGACCGCCGGCGCCGCCGCGCGCATGCGCTCCCATTCGATGTCCTGATCGCGGATGTCGATTTGCACTTCGTCCGGTTCCGGCAGCACGGCGACCGTAGCGGCGGAAGTGTGAATGCGTCCCTGCTGCTCCGTCTTGGGCACGCGCTGCACGCGATGGCCGCCGCTCTCGTAACGCAGATGCAGAAAAGCATCGTCGCCGCTGATGCCGAAGACGATTTCCTTGAAACCGCCTTGCTCGCCAGGACTGAAGGATATATCCTCGACTTTCCAACCCCGATCGCGGGCATAGTGCGTGTACATACCGTATAGATCGCCTGCGAACAGAGCGGCTTCATCGCCGCCGGTGCCGGCGCGGATTTCCATAATGAGGCTGTCGTAGGTCTCGCCCTCCGCCAAGACGAAATCTTCCAAACGTGCTTGCAGGGCTTGTTGGCGACTTCGTAGATCGCTTAATTCCTGTTCGGCATACTGCCGCATTTCCGGATCGCTTTCCGCATCAAGCAGGGCTTGAGCCTGGCTGAGATCGTCGCTGATTTTCTTGTATTCGAGATAGGGTTTGACGCGCTTGGCGAGGGCGCCGTGTTCCTTGGCCGTGCGCGTGAAACGCGCGCGGTCGGCGGCCACGCTCGGATCGCTGAGTTGCTGTTCCAATTCGTGATAACGTGTCAGCGCTTGCTCGAAGATCGGCCACATGCACGGAGGCTCCGCAAACAACATACATACCCAACCCGGCAGCTAACGCAGCCGGTTCGCCGGCGAACCCGCTGCGTTAGCTGCCGGGTATGTCTATTATACCAGCGAGCCTCACCGTTTCACGTTCGACAATTGCTCCAGCGCCAACATCAACGCATGCGTGCCTTTTTTGCCGTAGCCCTGCGCCGCACGGCCAGATACAACTGATTCGCTAAGGCCAAACCCGGCAGCGATAGATTCATGCGCTTCGCCTCATCGAGAGCGATGCCCATGTCCTTGATGAAATGCTCGACGAAAAAGCCAGGCTCGAAATTGCGATCCATGATGCGCGGCGCGAGATTGTTCAGCGACCAACTCGCCGCCGCGCCGCCACCAACCGATTGCAATACCGTCTTCAAATCCAATCCCGCCTTATAGCCGTATAATAGCGCCTCGCACACACCGATCATGTTAGTGGCGATGAGGATTTGATTGACCATCTTCGTATGCTGTCCCGCCCCGGCCGGACCTTGATGCACGATGGTTTTGCCCATGCACTCCAGAAGCGGGCGGATGGACTCGACGACCTCGGCATCGCCGCCGACCATGATCGACAGCCGAGCCTCTTTGGCGCCCACGTCGCCGCCGGAGACCGGCGCATCCACGCTGCCGACGCCCTTGGCCTTGGCCGCCTGGTATATTTCACCGGCCAGAGATGGCTCACTGGTGGTCATGTCCACCAGCACATTGCCGGTCTTGCTGCCGGCGAGAGCGCCGCGCGGGCCGAGAAAGACCTCGCGCACATCGGCGGGAAATCCGACGATGGCGAAGATCACATCGGATCGCTCGGCCACGCTCTTGGGCGAATCGGCCCAAGAGGCGCCGGCGTCGAGGAGCGCCTTGGCTTTGTCGCCGCTGCGCGTGTACACCGTGGCCGGGCAGCCCTTGGCCATCAGATGATGGCACATCCATCGCCCCATGACGCCGGTGCCGATCCAGCCGATCCGCGTCTTGCCGAGTTCCGCCTTGCTCATCGCCATGATTGTTATTCTCCCCGCTCTTAGTTCGTAGGGTGGGTCGAGCGCAGCGAGACCCACCGGAACCATCGGCGGACCTCGGTGGGTCTCGCTGCGCTCGACCCACCCTACGGACTACGGACTACGGACGAGGACGGCAAGCCGCTGGACAAGGCCGCTTCAATCGCTACTTTTCCTCTGTTCGCTCCGGCGCCGCGTTAGCTCGCGGCGGTTGGATCGTCCCTTTGCCTTGAGGGAATGCGTCTCTCTCAAGCATCCGGGCTTGTCTTCACCCACGAGGTCCATCATGTCCAAGCGCGTGCAAATTCCTCTCCTGGCGTTGGTATGTTTTTTGGGCGGTCTATTACTGGCCCCGCATCTGCCTTTCGTCCGCGCCGCCGATAACAAAGTCAAGGCGCCGACCTGGCTGCACGGTTTCAACGTCAAATCGCGCAAGTTCAGTGAATACGACTTCAATGAGAAGACCAAGAAATACGGCATCGAAGTCTATAAAGATGAGGAGAACGGCAACCTCATCTATGTTTCCGAGACTGGCTCCATCGCTGTGCTGCCCTCCAAGTAAATCTCATTCGGTTAGCCGCGACCCGCAGGGGAGCGCGCTCGGTAACGCGCTCCCCTGCGGGTCGCGGCTATAGCTTCGGACAAAAGTAATGTCCGTTCCGCCTATTCATCGGCTGGGACCGTTGCGCCGTCCCGGCCAGGGTAATTGTGACGTATGCCAAAAGCTACGCAGACAATCTTGGTCCTGAGCGACACCGTCCAGCGCCCGCGGGCGACGCCGTCCAGGTGCCCCGCGTCCACCGGGGCGAAGTTCGCCAACCGGCCGTATTTCAGCCAGCGCCACACGCCTTCCACCGGGTTCAGCATCGGCGCGTAGGGCGGCAGTCGTTCCACGCTCAACTGCGGTGCGAAACGCGCGAGGCATCCGCGAATCGCATCCCCCTTGTGCATGGGACCACCGTCCCACAACACGATCAGGCGGTCGGACGCCTTCGTCATCAGCACTTCCAAAAACGCGGCGGTGCGGTCGTTGTTGTAGTAGCCATTGACCAGCGTTTGATAGGCCAACTCCAGCCGGTCGGCCCACGGCGACCACGTCAGCGCCGCCGCCACGGATACCCGCTCGCGGTGTTTGCCACGCTGCCGCAGCACCGGCGTCTGTCCCCGCAAGGCCCAAGTGCGGCGAACCAGCGGAGCCATCAACAAGCCGCTTTCATCGATCAGCACCAGGGCGGCCCCTTGGCGTTGCGCTTTTTTTGATCCGCAGCCAGTCGTCCGTCAGCCAGGCGGCGATGGCGTCCGCATCACGCTCGCGCGGGACGCGCTGGGGCTTTTGCAGCGAGAAGCCCTGCCGATGCAGCCAGCGACGCAACGACCGCGGATGCAAACACACGTCCCATTCCTCATGGATCAACTGGGCCAACCGCGCCGCCGTCCACAGGTCGGTGGCGAAGCCCAGGTCCGATGGCTTCTCTTGTAGCCAACGCCAGACGATCTTCTCCTGGGTGTGGGACAACTTGCGTGGCCGTCCGGGGGTTGGCTGCGCCGCCAGGTCCGCCCGCCCTCGGCGGCGGGCTTGCGTCAGCCAGCGACGAACGCTGCGCGCTTGCACGCCCAAGAAGTCGGCGACCTCGTCGGTCGCATACCCTTCGGCTACCCGCTGCACCGCCAAACAGCGACGCCGTTCCAGTTCTGCGGCGGTTCCTTTGCTTCTCATAACCCACAAGAGGCAAAGGCCGTTCCGCGGACATTACTTTTGTCCGAAGCTATAAACTTAAAATGGTACTCCCACGCCGAACCAGAACTGCGTGCCGGAACTGACGTTCAAGGTCTTGGCGATGTCGAAGCGCAGCAGCGTGCGCTCGACGAAGCCGAACCAAGACACATCGAAGCGGAAGCTGGCGCCGACGGCATGAGCGGTGGGGCCGACCGAGTGGCCGTAAGTGTAGACGTTGCCCACGTCGTAAAATGGCACCACGTCAACATTGTGCAGTCCGAAGATGTGATCGCAAGCGTCGAGGTGGAGATTGCGCGCCACCGGAAGACGCCATTCGACGCTGCCGACCCAGACGGTGCTGCCCTGACGTTGGGCCAGGCTGAAGCCGCGAAAATACATGCTGCCGCCCATGCTGAAAAACTCGCCGCGGCCAGGCATGCTGGTGCCGCCATAAACGCGCATGGCCAAGCGCGATTCTCCCAACCACTGGAGAGGGCTAACCAACCAGGGCATATTCGCCGCCGCCGCGGAGAAATCCGGCAACGACTGGACGAAGGAAAATTGGCTGGACAATTTCTGCATGCCCACCGTGGCCGGTCCCATCGCCATGCCGCCTTCATACCAGAAGTCGAAACGAAAACCGCCTTCCGGGTTCCAGTACGGCGTCAGATAATCCTTGCGATAATGGAAGCCGGCCGTGGCCGTTTCGTTGAAGCGAACGCCGTCAATCGTCGGATTGGCGGCGAAGGGTAAAAAATTGTCCTGATAGGTGACGAACGACTCCATGAACTCCATCGGCGGATAATAGAGACTGGAGCCGTATTTGAAAATGTAGCGGCCAAACAGCACGCCGCGCTTGGCGTTTTGCTGCGCCGGATAAAACTCAAACAAACGCTGTTCGAAATCGAAACCGACCTGGAAATGACTGTAGGGCCAATGATCGAACAGGCCGTCCACGCCCGCTACCACGTCGCGATAATCGGTGCGATAGCCGCTGTAGACGCCGCCGCAGAAATTCTGCGTGCGGTACAATCCGGCACGAACGCCGACCATCGTCGCCGTCGTCCGCGTGTACCAGGCGTCGTAGTAAGCCGTGCCGTACATCCACGGCCCAACGATCACGTTCCAACGATCGTAGGCCGTGGTGATGTCGGTCTCTTCGAGGAAAGTGTACAACGGCGTGACGCGATAGCGGATCGGCGCTTTCCAGAAGTTGTTGGCCGGATCGCGGTCCACGAGAATCTGATCCGGATCGACGGCGATTTGCTCCGGCGTCTCGGACAGAGACATCTCGACGCGCACACGGTTATCGCCCAGCGATTCGACGTGCGCCGCGGCGCGTCCCAGTCATAAGGCTCCGGCCGCGGCACGATGGGAATGCGGATGGGATAGCCCTTCTGACCGGGCAAGGCGATGCCGAGTACGGTTGGTTCGTTGATGTCGGCTTTCTGATGCAGGTGGACGATGAGGAGTTTGGCGGTTGCTTTGGCGCACTTGGGAGGCGGTCGCACTCTCACCTTTTCGATGCACCAATCGGTCAGTCCGGGACCGTAAAGCCAGTTCTTGAAAAACTCGTCCCACGATCCGCCGCTATAGGTTTCCAGTTCGCGCTGGAAGTCGGCGACGCGCAGGATGCGATAGCGATAGCGATGGAAGACGCGGCGCATGAAATCGAGAAACGCGGCGGCGCCGAGGCGGTTCTCAATCAAGCCGACGATGCGCGAGCCTTTGTCATAGGTCATGCTGAAGAGGTTGGCGACGTGTCCGAAGCCGGACATGGGCTGAACAGCGGGACCGTTCTCTCCACGGCCGATCGTGCCGTACAGGCCATAGGAGCGATAGGTTTCGCGCGGAATGTTCGGCAGCCAATCCAGACCGCGCGGATACTTCATCAGGTTATTGTTCTTGCCGATTTTCTGGTTGAGCAAGCGATGGCTGAAATAGGTGGCCAAGCCTTCATCCATCCACGTTTCGCAGTAGCCGTTGGTGCCGACCAAGTTGTACCACCATTGATGGCAGATCTCGTGGGAGACGAGGTAATCGACGTAGCCGCCCGCCAGATGCGGCATACCGAAGATGCGTTCGTCGATCATGACAAGAGTGGAGCATTCGTTGCCGTTCCAGCCGAAGAACGCCTCGGCGATGGTGAACTCCGGCCACGGATAGGGTCCGAACCATTTGCTGTACGCGGCGATGGCCTCGGTGGCGATGCGGACCATTTCGCGCGAAATGCTCGTGTTCCGGGAAAGCAAGAACGCGGATGCGGACGCTGCGCGTTTTCCCCTCACCCCTAAATCCTTCTGAGCGGGGGGAGTCAGCCCCCCGAGAGACGCCCGACTCGGGGGGCTGACGCCCCCCGCTCAGAAGGTTTGGAAATGAGGGGGAAGCCGTCACCGGCCGCGGCGCGTGCAGCGTATCGTCGTTGAGTTCTTCACGCGGCACAGACACCGTACCCTCGAAGACGCGATAGCGAGCGCTGCACAAGAAAGCGAAATCGCGCACGCCCGGAGCGAAAATGTCCACTTGCTGGCGGCCATCGCCCAGAGAACGACGTGCGAGGATGCTGCCGGTGCAGGCGATGTGCTGATCGGCCGGCAGCGTGGCGCGGACGCGATAATGGGCCGACTCGTTGAAGAACGGCTGATGCCAAGGCAAAAACGGCGTCGGCTGCCAGACGCAGACGGGTTGCGGGCCGACCGCTCCGGCAGCCGGTTTGCACGTCGGCGGATCGCGCCGCGGACCATAATACGCGAACACCGGCAGCCAATTGCTCAACGTCGTGACGCCCTGCCATTGGCCCCAACGTCCCTGCTTGGGAGGCAAGTGCAACGTGAACTCAAGCAGCACCGTCACCGATTCGCCATAACCGACCGGACGCGGCAGCGGCACAACCAGCGTTGTCTTCGTATCACCCTCATAACGGAAGGAGAGCGGAGAAGACGTGCCGGATTCATTCAGCTGTGCGACGCGCAGAATGTCCAGGGCTGGTCCTTTGACCCCCAGCGCATCGCCGGGCGCCAGCCGCAGCAACTCCAGCGTTTTGGCGGACAAACCGATGTCGGACTTGGGGATGACATAGCGCGAATGAGCGTTGAAGACCAGTTCGCGCGTGGGCAACGGCTGCGGATTGGTCCAGGTGGCGCGCAGGGCGACGTGGACGCATTATGGGCGGCCAGGTCGAGATCCATGTTGACCTCGTAGCTCGGCAACCAAGCCGGCCACGGTTCGTTCGTATCCGCGCGTCCTGGAGGAGGGAGGGCGAAAACGAATGCGCAATGCAGAAGATAGAACGCAGAATGGATGAGTCGGTTTTTCATTCTGCATTCTACATTCCGCATTCCGCATTAGATAGCAGGGGATAATCCACCTATCTCGCCTCGTTTTCCTCAACCCTCCAAGCTGTCGGCGCCGATTTCCGCTCCGTCTCATATCAACTACTTCGCATGCGTGTCCAGAGCAACCCGGCGCGGGTGAGAAACTAATGAAGGTAGCGATTAGGCGGGCAAATCAATGCCGGTGCCGATATTAGTCCGCGCGACTGATATGGCACTTGCCCGGCGGCGATATTACACTGCAAAGCGTTCGCCATCACGCCGTCGAACTTCCGGTGAAACCATCATGTTCCACGGACGCTGATCTCATCGTTTGGGGCTGTGCAAAAACCAGTTCCCGGTATAACCGCTAGGCGCAGTGGAGCGCATGCCGCGATCCGAAGGGGAGCGCGGCCCGTGTTCGGCTGCGCCTGGCGAGTTCACGAATCGCCGCGCCGAAGGAGAAATGCCTATGAGTCAAGACGAAGCCTGGGTCCAGCTGGCCCGCGAATGTCCGCGCAAAATCCTGGGAACGCTGCATCGCCAAGGCCGCTACGTGCATGGGACCAGTTCGCGTTTCCCCGGCAAGGTTCTCTGTTTCCATTGCGACAGTCCGCTGCCGGGAGACTGGACGCCGACGCCGGCGCAGGCTGTCGCCTCCGGCGGCACCCCTAGCGAAGAAGAAGTGCATTCATAAACGACAAAAAGCATCGAGCATATGTTCGCCGCCGTGTTCGGGATTGCCGATCAAGCGTTGATTCATGGGATCGACGACAAAATCCAACTGCTCCAAAGGAATTTGACCGATCAGGACGGGGCAATTATCCGGCAGTTCCATGACGTCGCAATGGCACTCGCGGTCCTGAATGGTCACCTGCACGACATGGTACAGGGGCAACGTCGCCATACCTCCGGGAGTGCGCACGGTGCGCGTACGGAAGGGCAACAAACCCAGCTGAGCGATCAACCGTTTCGGCATTCCCAGCATATTGGCTCCTGTATCCACCAAGGCATCGCTGACTTCCACGCTCCGCACTTTGTCGGCAGATAGCTTGCCCCGCTGAACGGCAAACAAGTCTTCCTGGTTTTCAATCTTCGCCGTCACAATCACTTTCCCCATCGTCGTAATCTCCATGATGCCCTCCCAACGGATGTTTGCGGAAGATGGTCCTTCCATATTCTACTCACTCTTCCGTATCGCGGAGCTTGGCCAAAACCGAATAATCTTCCAGCGTCGTCGTGTCGCCGGTCGTCTCTTTGCCGCAGGCAATGTCGCGCAGCAGACGCCGCATGATCTTGCCGGAGCGCGTTTTGGGCAGATCCTTGGTGAAGTGGATGGCGTCCGGGCGGGCCAGCGCGCCGATCTCGCGCGCCACATGCTCGCGCAGTTCCTTCTTGAGTTCCTCGGACGCTTCGATGCCACCCTTAAGGGAGACGAAACAAGCGATGCCCTCGCCCTTGATGTCGTCGGGCTTGCCGACGACGGCGGCCTCGGCCACCTTGGCGTGATGCACCAGGGCACTTTCGATTTCCATGGTGCTGAGTCGATGACCTGCCACGTTGAGTACGTCATCGACGCGGCCCATGATCCAGAAATAGCCGTCCTCATCGCGGCGGGCGCCGTCGGCGGTGAAATAGCAGTTCGGAATCTGGCTCCAGTATTGCTGGCGATAGCGGTCATCGTCGCCGTAGAGGGTGCGCAGCATGCTCGGCCACGGTTGGCGAATGACGAGCAGTCCGCCCTGATTGGCCGGCAAGGAGCGGCCTTGTTTGTCCACAATATCGGCGACGATTCCCGGCAGTGGACGTGTCGCCGAACCCGGCTTGGCGGCGATGGCGCCCGGAAGCGGCGCGATCAGAATCATGCCCGTCTCCGTTTGCCACCAGGTATCGACGATGGGACAGCGGCCTTTGCCGATGTGTTGGTGATACCACATCCATGCTTCCGGGTTGATTGGTTCGCCGACGGTGCCGAGCAGTCGCAGGCTCGACAGATCGTGCTTGGCCGGCCAATCGTCGCCCCATTTGATGAACGCACGGATCGCTGTCGGCGCCGTGTAGAACAGGCTGACACGATATTTTTCGATGATCGACCAAAAGCGATCCTCGCGCGGATGGTTCGGCGCTCCTTCATACATGAGCGTTGTTGCGCCGTTGCACAGCGGGCCGTAGACGATGTAACTGTGGCCCGTCACCCAGCCGATGTCGGCGGTACACCAGTAAGTATCTCCTTCGTGCAAATCGAAAACCCACTTGTGAGAGAGGGAAACACCGAGAAGATAACCTGCCGTCGTGTGCAGCACGCCTTTGGGTTTGCCGGTCGAGCCGCTGGTATACAGAATGTACAGTGGGTGTTCGCTGTCGAGCACGACCGGCGGGCAGTCGGGAGAGGCATCGGCCATCAATTCGTGCCACCATAGATCGCGGTCGGCTTTCATGTCCACCTGTTGATTACAGCGATTGAAAACGATGCACTTTTCGACGGTCGGCGATTTGCTCAGCGCTTGATCGACGTTGTGTTTGAGCGGCACGACTTTGCCGCGCCGCCAACCGCTGTCGGCGGTGATGAGCAGTTTCGCCTTGGCGTCGTTGTTGCGGTCGGCGACGGCGTCGGCGCTGAAGCCACCGAAGACAACGCTGTGCGTCGCGCCGATGCGGCGCAGGCCAGCATGGCGATGACCAGTTCCGGCACCATCGGCATGTACAGCGTTACGCGGTCGCCGGCCTGGATGCCGAGTTTCTTGAGGACGTTGGCGAACTTGCATACTTCGCGGTGCAGCATCTGATACGTCAGCACGCGGCTATCGCCCGGCTCGCCCTCCCAGATGAGGGCGGCCTTGTTGCGACGCGGGCCAGCGAGATGGCGGTCGAGGCAATTGACGCTGACATTGAGTTGGCCGCCGGCGAACCATTGGGCGTGCGGCTCGTTCCACGTCAGCACTTTGTCCCAGCGGCGCATCCATTGCAACGATTCGGCCTGTTCGGCCCAAAAACCTTCCGGGTCATCTTTGCCGCGCTGCCAGAGGCGTTCGTAGTCGGCGAGGCTCTTGATGTGCGCGGCGGCGGCGAACTCCGGCGGCGGCGCGAAGGAGCGCGTTTCCTTGAGGACGCTGGTGATGTTGGCGTTGCTTGGCGAAGACATGGCTGGCATCCGTAGCGGTTGGAGGATGGATCGTTTCGGGCTACGTCAGAGATAAACGCACTCCGGCGCGGAGTCAAGTGTTGGCGAGCGGGGTCGCGTCAGCGCCCCGAGAACGAATACTGGGGCGCTGACGCGACCCCGCTCGCCAACACTTGAGATGCTTTGACCCCCGGCGCGGCGCTTGCTAGAATCAGTGCAATCGATGAGGGAGAAACAGCATGGCGACGGTGGCGGCAGTATCCTACTTCAAGCGCTACAAAATGGAAACAGATTTGCGTGCGCTCCCATCTCCGCGGCTGCCGCACGGATTCGACTTCATCGCCTGGAACTACGAACTACTCGACGCGCATGCCGACATCCTTTTCGGCAGCTTCCACCAAGAGATCGACGCCCAAGTTTTCCCCAGCTTGGGCGATCGGCAAGGTTCGCTCTGCCTGATGATCGAGATGACGCGCAAGCGCGGCTTTTTGCCGGAGGCGACGTGGCTGCTGATGGGGCCGCTTGGGCCGTGCGGCACGGTGCAGGGCATGCGCGAACGCGGCGGTCTGGGATCGATTCAGAATCTCGGCATTCTGCCGAGTTGGCGCGGCCGTGGTCTGGGGGAGGCTCTGTTGCTACAAGCCCTACACGGTTTTCGTCAAGCGGGGCTAGGCCGCGCGCTCTTGGAAGTGACCTCGCAGAACGATGCCGCCATTCGTCTCTATCGTCGTCTGGGATTTCGCCGCGCCAAGACGTTGTACAAAGCCGTACCGGAGTGGCGCGGATTTTGATGGGAGTTTTTGTTTAACCGCGATCCGAAGGGGAGCGCAATCGCGCTCCCCTTCGGGTCGCGGCTAAACAAGAGCCATATTCTGAGGTACTCGTGCAGCCCGAAGTTTACCAGCACACTTTCGCCAATGGATTGACTTTATTGGCCGAACGCATGGAACACGTGCGTTCGGCGGCGCTGAACTTTCTCGTGCCGTCAGGCTGCGTCTACGATCCGCCCGATCGACTCGGCATCGCCGCCGTACTCGCCGATCTGCTCACCCGCGGCGCTGGGCCGCGCGACAGCCGGCAGCTGACGCTCGCCCTAGATAATCTCGGCGTTGATCGCAGCGAAAGCGTCGGCCTGATGCACACTCGTTTCTGGGGTGCCACCGTGGCCCGCAATCTCCCCGCCGCCCTCGACATCTACGCCGACATCTTGCGCCGTCCTCATCTGCCTGATGACGAAGTAGACGCCGTCAAGTCCCTGGCTCTGCAAGACCTGCTCGGATTGGAAGATGAGCCGCGCTCCAAGATCCTCGTCGAACTGCGCAAACACTCCTATCCGCCTCCTTTGAGCAACGATCATCGCGGCACCGCCGAGGGCATCGCCGCGCTGAACGCTAAAGACATCCGCCAACAGCATCGCCGGCTGTTCCATCCCGCCGGCACCATTCTGTCGGTGGCCGGAAACATTGAATGGAAACCGTTGCTCGATCAAGTCGGCCGGCTGTTCGCCGACTGGAGCGGCAAAGCCGAGCCGTCTCTCGCGGTCGGCGCACAGCCGGACAAGCGCGCCCATCTCCCCAAGGATCTGGAGCAGACGCAAATCGGCGTCGCGTATCCCAGCGTGCCCATCGGCAGCGCCGATTACTATGACGCCCTGGGCGCCGTCAACGTCCTGTCCGGCAACATGAGTTCGCGTCTGTTCACGGAAGTCCGCGAGAAGGAAGGTCTGTGCTACTCGGTGTGGGCGAACTATCAGACACTGAAAGACCGCGCTCGCGTCGTCTGCTACGCCGGTTCGCGCAACGAACGCGCCGCAGCGCACCCTCGACGTGCTATTGCGCGAGCTGCGCCGTCTGCCCGAAGGCGTCGAGAACGATGAGGTCGAGCGCGTAAGGGCCGGTTTGAAATCGTCGCTCATCATGCAGCAAGAATCGACGGCCGGCCGCGCCCTATCGCTGGCGTCGGACTGGTACTATCTCGGCCGTGTACGGACATTCGATGAAATCCAAGCGGCCATCGACGCTCTGACGCCCAAGAGCATCGGCGAACATGTGCGCCGCTGTCCGCCCGATGATTTCACCATCGTGACCCTAGGACCGAAACCGCTTCTCGCTTAGGCGAACCGGCAGCGTTAGCTGCCGGGTATGCTGCCCCCAACCCGGCAGCGTTAGCTGCCGGTTCGCCTCGAACTTGGAGATCGAAACATGCCTTTCCACGAACACACGTTGGCCAACGGTTTGCAAATCATCGGCGAAACCAGTCCCTCGGCGCGTTCGGCGGCCTTGGGCTTTTTCGTCCGCACCGGCGCCCGCGATGAGACAGTGGAAGAGTGCGGCGTCACGCACTTCCTCGAACACATGGTTTTCAAAGGCACGCCGCGCCGCACCGCTCTCGATGTCAACCGCGATTTCGACACCATCGGCGCCGACTACAACGCCTTCACCAGCGAGGAAAACACCGTCTTTCACGCCGCCGTCCTGCCCGAATATCTGCCGCAAGCCGTGGACATTCTCGCCGACATCCTCCGGCCCAGCCTCCGCGAAGACGACTTCGACATGGAGAAAAAAGTCATCATCGAAGAGATCGGCATGTACGAGGATCAGCCGATGTGGTCGGCCTACGACAACGCCAAGCGCGTCTACTTCGCCGAACACAAGCTGGGCAACAGCATCCTCGGCACGCCGCAAAGCATCACCGCTCTGACGCGCCGGCAGATGCACGCCTATTTCGAGCGCCGCTACGTCGCCGCCAACATCACTGTCGCCGTCGCCGGCCATTTCGATTGGCAGCAGTTTGTGGACATTGTGGACAAACATTGTGGCCATTGGCAAAGGGGCTACCTCGGCCGTCAAGGCGTCGGCGAGACGAACGGCTCGGCGCGTTTCGAGGTGATGACTAAAGACAAGGTGATGCAGGAACACGTCATTTTGATTTCGCCGGGACCGCCGGCCGATTCGCCGCTGCGCCACGCCGCCGATCTGCTGAGCATGGCCGTCGGCGACGACTCCGGCAGCCGCTATTACTGGGAACTGGTCGATCCCGGTTTGGCCGACTCCGCCGATTGCAGCTTTCACGAATACGAAGGCGCCGGCGCGTTCTACTCGTCGTTCAGTTGCCAGCCGGAACAGACCGAAGAGGATCTCGCCCTTGTTGTGGACGTGCTGCGCGGCGTGCAGCGCGACGGCATCAGCGAAGAGGAGCTGAACCAGGCGCGCAGCAAAGTGTTGTCGCGCGTGGTGCGCGGCAGCGAACGGCCCAAGGGACGCATGATGGCGCTGGGCATGAACTGGATCTATCAGCACGGCTATCGCTCGGTGGATGATGAGTTGCGCCTACGAGGCGGTGACGCTGCCGGCCATTCGTCAAGTGCTGGAACGCTATCCGCTGGACCGCGTGACAACGCTGGCTCTGGGACCGCTGAAGCAGTTGCATACGCTGGGGAGCAATGGCGCACGATAAACCTCTTTTGTGATGCTTGCGTTGCTGGAGAGTGGGGGCAAGGAGTAGAATTACAGAGGGAATACAGCAAAAGTCCGCGAGGGAACCAGACATGACAGCCATCCGCATTCGCCGGCACATCGATTCGGAGACGCTGCATCTGCCGGAACTGAAAGCGTTCCTCGGCCAAGATGTGGACATTCTCGTTACCGCCGAAAGCTCGAAACCGCCTGTCACAGAGAAAGATTGGGAAGACCTTTTCACCAACGCGGGCTCGGAACTGATCGAACCGCCGAAACAGCGGCCCGGACCAGGGCTGTGTAAGGGGATGATAACTATCGTCTCGGACGACGAGGACCACCTGAAAGACTTCGAGGAGTACATGTAGTGCGCGTTCTCCTCGATACGCACACGCTTTACTGGTACACCACGGGCGACCCGCAACTGAGTGCGGCGGCCCAAATGGTGATCCAGGACGTTACGAATGAGGTCTTCATCAGCCCGGCAAGCTTTTGGGAAATCGCCCTCAAGGTGAGCAAGGGCAAGTGGGTGATGAACCAGACTTTCGACAAGTTTCTGGACGCCTGTTTGAAGAGCTATGGCTTCCGAATGTTACCGATTGAGCCGACGCATACGCTTGCTGTTAGCCAACTGCCTTTTCCAACGAGCCACCGTGACCCGTTCGACCGCATGCTCATCGCTCAAGCATCGGTCGAACAAATGGCGATTGTCAGCGTCGATGCGGCGTTCGATGCCTATGGCGTGACGAGGCTTTGGTGAGAAGGGATGGAAATGTCAACGGAAACCCAAAGCGAAGCTATCCACTGCACCAGATGACGACGCAGGCGCCGCAACCACTGGCTCAGCTACATCGCCTCAATGGCAAGAACGATCAAGCGCCTTAATGAGAAGATAGTGAATCTGCGGCCGAATCTCCGCTTTTTGTTATCTTTGTTCTTGACAATCGCTCTCCCATGATGACAATGAGCTAAAGATACGCTAGAGCTTTCGCCCTTCTTTGCTTTTTTGGTATATTTGTTGCACGTTAAAGTCCTTCATCCGTCTCTTCGTTGCGGACGGATCGGCCTTACTTTTTTTACAAGGGGGCAGACATGCCACGGTTACGTTTCTGGAAGCAGTGGCGAGGGTTCACACTGATTGAACTGCTCGTCGTCATCGCCATTATCGCCATCCTCATCGGTTTGTTGCTGCCGGCGGTGCAGAAAGTCCGTGAGGCAGCCAACCGATCATCGTCGCAGAACAACCTCAAGCAGATGAATCTGGCCGTGCAGAACTACTGCGATACTTTCCAGGGGTCGATGCCGCTTGGCTACGGCTCTGTTGGAGCCGGCTGGGGAGCCTCCGGTGGGACGGAAGGCACTCTTTTCTATTACATCCTGCCGTACATCGAACAGCAAAACCTGTACAACCTTGGTGTCACGTCCAGCGGCGGCAGGCTATCCATGCAGCTGGAGTGGGCGGGTGTCCCCCGCGCGGTCAAGACCTACATAGCCCCCGGCGATGCGTCGCTTTCTGGCACTCCGAACAATGACCCGATCAGCTACCGCTATAACATGTGGCTGTTTTGCAACCCACCAGGAGAGATCAGTAATAATAATTGGCAGAATCACTCACGGTTTCCCGCCACCATCTCCGACGGCACCGCCAACACGATTACCTTCGCGGAAGGCTACTACACCGTTGGGCAAGGCGGACAGAATGGGGCGGCAGACTGAGGGAATACGCATATCAGCTAGCATCCCCGGCTGGAACTTTCTTTGGGGTAGCCGCTATGAGGGTTGCGAGCAAGGGGGGGCGGGCTACTTTTCTTACCCGGCGGCGTCAGTAGGGCGCCGGGGATGAGCGGCACGGACACGTATCCGTTTACTCCGCCCAATATGCCCTACCAGAGCATTACAACCTCTCCGAATGTGTGCTTGCCCAATGCGATTACCTCTGGAGGCTGTCAGGTTGGTTTGGCCGATGGGTCCGTGCGGCATGGTCGCCCAGGGCGTCAGCGAACTCAGTTGGTACCTGGCGAGCAACCCTCAGGATGGCTTGCCGTTAGGCAGCGATTGGTAAGGATCAGCGGACGAGACCTTGTTTTGCCAGGCCGCGGCGCGAGCAAGGGATCCTCTTTCCCTTGTTGGCGCTGCGGGTTCAGTAGGATTTTTTCATGCGCTTCCATGAACTTCGTTTCGCTCTGCGTTGTTTCGCTTTTCTCGGCGCGCTCGCCTTGTTGCTTCCCTTGGCGGTTGGTTGCGGGAGCAGGAAAGGGACCGTGAGCGGTACGGTCACTCTCGATGGCCAACCGCTGGCGGTTGGCACCATCGCCTTCATCCCCAGCCAAGGACCAGGAGCCAGTGCCCCTATCGAAGACGGCAAATATTCCGTCGAGAGGGTGCCCACAGGCAAAGTTTCCGTCACGGTAGATGCTAACGCTGCCAAGCGCCAGATAGACAGCTTTGTCGCCTCTACCCAAGGAAGGGGTCCAAATGCCCAATATTCAGCCGATCAGCTGGCTCACATGCCTGAAAACGCCAAGAAGCAAGTGGAAGAGGGAAAAAAGCAGGCGGAGGAAGCTGCCGCCAAAGTCAAAGATTTGAAGGCCAAATATCGCCCCATACCTGAGAAGTATGCCAAGGCCGAATCGTCCGGCTTGACTCTGGAAGTGAAATCGGGATCGAACACTTTCGATGTCCAATTGTCCTCAAAATGAACAACTTCCACCCGGCAACTAACGCTGCCGGTTCGCCTGTTCTCTCGGCGAACCGGCAGCGTTAGTTGCCGGGTGGAAGTCGCCAGACCCGGCGAACCGGCTGCGTTAGCTGCCGGGTGGAAGTCAGCCGCGCTCCCCTTCGGATCGCGTCTAAACGAAGTTATCAGCCTTTTTCTCGTTTGCGGACCACCCTTCGTCATGCGCCGATTCCTGACGGCTCGGGCCATCCAACGTACCTTCGTGGTCTGCTGCTTGCTGGGGCTGATCGCTTTCGGCCTCTGGATGGCCGCCTTCCACGTTCTGGCCGAATACCACTTGCGGCAGGCTCAGCAGATGTTAGCGCGGCAACGCTATCGTCCCGCTTTGGACGAATTGCATCAGGCATTGCGGTTCCGGCCGCGCAGCAGCGAACTTCACTTGCTCGCCGGCCGCACGGCGCGGCAGGTCCGGCAATTTCTCCGCCGCCTGGGAACATCTCCACCGCTGCCGCGAGTTGGAGAAGGGCGTGTCGTCCGATGTCCAACTCGAAGAATACTTGCTTCGCGTCCAGAGCAGCGAAGTGGAGCAAGTTTATCCTTATCTTTCCGGCTATCTCTTCCAGGAAAACCCGCAAACCCCGTTGGTTCTCGAAGCACTCACGCATGCTTACTTATTCACGAATCAATTCAATCGCGCCGGCGTGTGCTTGGATCGCTGGCTGAAATTGCAGCCGGACAACGTGCAAGCTCTGTACCTCCGCGGCACCTACCACACGCTGAAAATGAAATTGGAATCGGCCATCCAGGATTTGCGCCGCGCACTGGAGTTGGATCCTCAGCACCTAGCGGCGCGTTTGCTGTTGGCCCAAGTGCTGCGCGAACGCCATCACAACGAGCAGGCGGCCGCGGAGTTTCAAACCGTGCTTCAGCAAGAGCCGAACAATTTCGCCGCCCGTGTTGGTCTGGCGTCTTATTACGCCGATATGAAGGAATGGACAGAGGCACGGCCGTTGTTGCAAGAGTTGTACCGCGAAAAACCGGATAATGCGGAGGTCTTGCATCTACAAGGACGGCTCGCGGAGGCCGATGGCCGCTTGGATGAAGCGGTTCGCTTTCTGAAAGCGTCTCTGGACGCCAATCCCGGCGATGCCACCACCTGTTACCACTTGGTTCTGTGCTATCAACGGCAGGGCGACGAAAAATCGGCCGGCGAATGGCAGGACCATCTCGACCGCTTGGAGAAAGACCAGGCACGGATGCTCGACCTCACGAACAATCAGTCGGAGGGGTTGGCGTCCGATCCGGCCCTGTGCTGCGAGCTTGGGGCGATTTGTCTGCGTCTGGGCATCGCGCGGCGCGGCCTGTACTGGCTGCACGCCGCTCTGCACATCGATCCGCACTACCGGCCCGCTCACGAGCAGTTGCTGCATTACTATGAAAAGCTCGGCTCCAAAGGCGAGAAAGACGCGGCGTTTCATCGCCAGCAATTGGCCAGGAAAGACACTGGTTAGCGACGCTTCGCAGAAGCGTCGGGGGGCTGCAACGCTTCTACGAAGCGTCGCTAACCAACGACCGCATCTTTTCCTCAGCGCGATTCAGCGCATCCGCCCCTCGAACCATTCCCGCAACGAAGCGAGATCAGGAGGATTCAGCGCTTCCAACCGTGCAAATTCCGCCCGCGCCTCGCTCTTGTTGCCCTCGCGCAGCAACAGATCGATCCAAACCTGACGCGCCTCAACGCTCATCGGCTCCAGACGCCGCCACGCTCGACACTGAGAACGCGCCTCGTCCCATTCGCCCTGATGGAGAAGCAGTTGCGTCAGGAAGCGTCGATACGTCGGCAGCCACGGATTGACGGCAATGACGCGCCGACCATACGCCAAACTCTCCTCTCGCCGTCCCAAGTTCCAGGCCAGCGTGGCGACGGCGCTCAAGGCGATTTCCCTATTGGGATCGCGGTGCAGGACGTTTTCCAAGGCCGCAAGCGCTTCCTGTCCGCGATGCCGCATCAATCGCGTCAATCCCAGCGCCTCCCAGGCCGGCACGTCGTCGGCGTCCTGTCGAACCGCGCCGTCGAGCAGCGATTCCGCTAACGCACTGTATCGTTCCGGTGACGCCTCGTTGTCGTTCATCATCTCGACCAATGCCAATCCCAGATCGCGGCGGACCTCCGCTTCGTCTTCGGCAGGATAGGGGTGAAAGGGTTTGATCTCTCGATCCTCGTCGTTCTCGGCATGGCGTTGCTCCTTGGCCGCGTCCGGCGGCCTGCGAGGGATACGATGATCGGTGGCGGCGGTATGAACGATGTCCGCCGTGGCGAAACGCGGCATGTGGCAAGCAATGCAGCTATCGTCGGCTTGCCTCTGGAGACGATCGGGAAGCGGCAGGCTGCATCCGTGATCCTGGTGACATTGGAGGCAGCGAGCGCGGTAGTAGACGGCGCGCTCCTCGGCGGCGACGGCGACGTGCGGATCGTGACACGACACACAAAGCATTCGTCCGGTTTCCGCCCTGCCCGGATAACAACGACTGGCGCGCATTTGTTCGACGTGAGTGACGGCACGGTGCTTGGTGCCGGGTTTGCTCGGCCGCACGAAGATGCGCCAGAAATCTTGCAGCGGCAGTCCCGGTCGAAAATCGTAAAGCCCTCGTTGGCGGCGGACGACGCGCCGCACACCTTCGAGATGACATTGCTCGCAGACAGCGTCGCACAGCTCCGCCGCTAATCGTCGCGGCTGGGGATTGACGATGTCGAGTCGATCCGCGCTGACGACGTGCTTTTCACCGGGTCCGTGGCAGCGTTCGCAGCCGATGGCATGGCCGTCGAAAAGGGGCGTGTCATAGCGATTGAGCGATCCTTCCTGGAAGCGCGCCCGGTTGGCATGGCAGAACAAGCACTGGCCGGCCACGGGGCGCCCGCTGAGAGTCAGCGCCGTCGAAGCCGGGCGAGAGATCCCAAATACCCTTTTGGGCGTACCAACTGATGGCGGTCTGAAAAAGATAGCCGTCTCGGTTGGCGAGATAGGATCGACCGCGCGTGCCGGAGCCGATGGCGTAAGCCGCTTCCATCTCGAACGTGGAAACGGGACGGCCCTCGGCATCGGCGCGCGTCTCCGTGTGCCAGATGCTTTGGTTGCGGCGCTCGATGCGAAAGGTTGCTCCCAAGGCCGAAAATGGATTGTGATGGGCCGCATCGTACCATTGCGTTTCCTGGGCGTCGGCGATGGGAGTCAATGAGCGTCCCATCGGATGACGGCGGAAGGATCGGCTAATGTCCGCATGGCAAGAAACGCAGGCTTTGTCGCCGACATAGGCTACATCGGGATGAACATTGCGAAACGGCCCGTTATACAAGAGCCGTGGATCGGAGGGCAAAGCGCCGGAGGGAGCCGGCGAGCGAGTTGAGAAGAACGGCCTGGCCCAACAGAGGGCCGCGACTACGATGGCGAGTGCGAAAACAATGACGAGGAGGCGCCGCCAGCGCGCCGGCGGGCGAAAAGGGAGCGGCCTGGCGTTTGCGAAGAAGAATCGGTATCTGGCTTGCGATCGTCCGTCATGGCACGGCGTTTTCTCGATACAGCCAATCCAGCATTCCCTGGGCGGTGCGCCGGCCGCCAAAGTCAAGTCCGCCGCCCAAGGCGGCATCCGTCTCGCTGTGCCACACCGACAAGGCGCGGCGCAGGAGGGGTTCGATTTGGGAAACGTCGCCGCTCTCCAAGGCCAGGGCGCCGCGAAGTACGTCCACTTCCGCCCGCTGCCGAAAGTTCCCGGCCATCGTCTGGATGCTTTCCTGAAATTGCGCTTTTTCGATCTGGGTTGTCAACAACCAAGATATCGTTTGTCGTTGCAACGGCATGTCCAGAAGCAGCTGAGCCGCCTTCAAGGCGACGGCTTGTCGAGCGGAGACCTGGACAGCGGTTCCGGACTTTTCCGCGTGAAGCTCGCGCTGCGCCCTCACCAGGGGGCCGACCTTCCAGGCATCATAAACCATCGTAATGGGCCGATCGAGGGAAGCCGCCATCTCGGTTAGCTCCTCCTCACACGTCCGGTAGTCGCCATCGGCGGCCGCGACCAGAATGCGGAAGCGATGATAGCTGTCGCTGCTCAGGTCTATTCCTTGATCGGGAGCCATCCATCGCCGCGCGTCGCGGATTCGACCGCTGGTGAGCAACAAATCCAGCTCCATCTCCGTTCCTCGTGGTCCGAAAACCGCCACGTCGGAGGCGAGCAGAATATCCAGAGCTTTGCGGCCCAGTCCGTACTCTTGCGCGAGGACGGCCTGCTCCAGTACGGAACGCCGAGCCGCTTCCAACTCATACTTGTTCAGACGCCGTTGCACCTCCTCATCGAGCCGCCGCACCACCTCTTCCATCCGGCGAAGGCGTTGGCTCCAGGTTTCCTGACTTTCGCCGGTAAATTCGCCGCGCGTTTGCATGAGATGAAGGACTTGCCGCGCGTGGTGCAAGGCGAGGTCGAGTAGGTCCATGTCCCGATACAGAACGTACAAGTCGGTGTGGGGCTGGATGCGATCGGGGTGGAGAAGCAGCGATTGATGGAAGGCGCAGGCGGCCTGGATTCGACGGATGTGAGCCAGCGAGGGCAGATCGTTTCTCCATACCCTTTCGCGGCTATTGTGCATCAAATGCAGATAGGCTTCACCGAGAATTTGATGAGCCTGGGCGTCGTTGGGATCCTCGTGGATGGCGCGGCGAGCGGCGCGGACGGCCAGAAGCAACAAACTGGGAGGCCCCTCGTCCTGCTGCATGGCATAGTTTTCCGCCAGGCGCATCGCCAAGGTATCCAACGGCCAAATGCCGCCGTCGGCGCACGGCCGCGGTCCTGCGCGGCTGACCGTCAGAGCGGAGAAGTCCAGAAACTGCCGCGGCAGAGCCGACAGTGCCGGCGCCGCGCCGACAAGCGCCGCGGCCAAACTGTGTTCCCAGACGGCGCGCTGACGCATCAAGAACAAGGGACGAAGCGTATCGAAGTAGATCAGATACAGAGCCGCCTCATCGCGGGCATGGGAAGAAGCGGTCGAGGCCGTTGTCCAAAAGGAGCGCCAGCCGGAGGCGTTCGGCTCAAGGCCAGCTCCTTGCGCGGGTGCCCGTTCTTCCTCCGGCGGTTGAAAGGCACGCCGATGAAAGTCGAGACGCCAATCGGCGAATCGATCCGCCCGTTCGCGTTGCGCCGGATCGCGCCAGCCGAAAACGAGCGTATCTCCTTTGAGAAAAAGGATAGACCATTCCTCCGGATTCTTCACGAGGCGCTGAAAGACAGCCGCCGTGCGTTGAACGTCGCTATCGTGCAACACGACATAAGCGACACGATGTTCGCGGAGAATGTCGCGGTAGGCGTTGTCGCCGGGCGCGGCGCCTAGCAGGGCACGGCGCACATTCACATAGTCGGTCGCGACCGAAGCGCAGAGCCGCCAGCGCGAATCGCAGAAGCCCTTTTCCTCCGGGGCGAACCAGGAGGCGTAATGAGCGGCGGTGGGAGAGAAGTTGAAACCGTTCTCCCCATCGCGGATTCGACCTTCGCGCCGCCAACGCGCCGCTTGTTGCACAGCGTCCACAAGAGACGAATCGGTTTCGACGCTCCAGCCGCGCGGCTGCCGAAGCTGTCCTTGCAGCCAGCCGGGCCAAGCCGCGATCGGCAGAATGAGGACGATCGCCAAGGTGACAATCACTCCTATTCGTCGCAACGGCGACCGTGACCGAGAAGTGCCGGAACGCGCCGCTTCTCGGCGGCGCGCATAATCCCGAAAATTCAAGGCCGTCACGGGAGCGGCGACAATGGCGAAAAAGGGGATCGTCGAGGCATCCACGGCGCTGAGGGCAAAAAAGGCCAGCCAGGTCGGCAATCGGTGAAGACATGCCGACGAAGAGCGAGCGATGCCGTTGAGGAGAAAGGAGACGACTCCCAGAAGGGCCAAAACGTAGTAGAGCAGCCGGCCAAGATCGGGGATGTCGCGGAAGTGAAGATAATCGCTTTGAAATGGAGACAAAAACAGCCGGCTGAAGATGGGATCGTCCCGCAAGGGCTTGGCGTCGGCAAGGAAGGAGAGAGGCGGTAAGGCGAAGACGCGGTAATGATACGGATTGAGCAGACAAGCCGCCAAGCCGGCGAGAAACAGCAGACCGAGCCGCCGCGTCCTTTCACGACCCGTCAACAGTAGTCTCAGTTCGGTTCCCAGGTCGTACAGAGCCACCGTAAGCGGTCCGAGGAGGAACCACGCATCCAGATTCGCCCACAAAGCAAACAACAGCAGCATCGGCCACCAAGCGGCGAAGGAGCGCGGTCGATCCGCCGCCAAGCGCGTTTCCAGCAGCCAGAGCGTCAGAGCGAGGAATAGGTAGGAAACGCAGACCGGCCGCAACGGCATCCACGAGCCGACGACGAGCAGCGCAAGGACGGCGAAGAGAACGGCCAGCCAACTCCTGACGCTTTTTTGTCGATCCGCACTCGCCCCGCACAGGCGAAGCAACGTCCAGGCCAACAGTGCCATCAGCACGGCCTTGCCGATAACCAGAGCGCTGCCTCCGCCCCATTGAAACAGCAAGAAAGACATCAAATCGTACAGCCAAGAAGGATTGATCCAGCGGACGCCGATCGTGGTGAAGGCGAAAGGATCGACACCGAAATGATATTGTCCTTGCGCCAACAATCGGCCGCTCGCCAGATGTAGCCAGACATCGCTGTTGCGCGCGGGCAGCGAAGCGAGGAGAAAGGCCAACGCTAAAACGCCAACCATCAGCAGACGATCGAGCAGGCGCGTCGAGAGGCTGGCGTGGCTGTCGGCTTCTGAAGGTTGAGGAGGAAGTTTCGGGGGAGGAAGCAGCGCCACATTTTCCGCGGCGGCGGGTGGAGGAGTCGGGTCGCCGCTGGACGGATGAAGATCGTCGGATGCGGTCATAGAGGGTGGTTTTCCGTGAAAGAACTCAGGGGGCACGATGATATTTATGAAAGCAATGCTGATATTTTACTCTAAATACGCGGCAAAGACAGGGACAACGCTCATTGCCGTCCCAGATTCTTCCAGATGGTAATGGCGCGCTTCGACGATTCGGTGTTGAAATCGCCGACTACTACATCAAGTTTACCTCTGCCGAAAACATCGCCGACGGCGCAGCTGACGTGATCGCACGTTTCCGTCTCCAAACTGTGCCGGGCAAACACTCCCGGAGTGGTCTGCTCCAGCACGATGACGGCGTCCAACTTCCGCTGGGTGCGTTCCTGAAAGTTATTGGCCGGCAGAAAACTGACGGCGACGATGTCGAGATCGCCGTCGCCGTCGAGGTCGGCGGCCACGGCGCGATGAACGCCGTACATCGGCGTCAGCGGATGAGGCACGAATGCCCAATCGCCCTTGTTTTCCAGCCATTGTACGCCGTGATACGGCTTGAGCAGATGCGGCTCATCGAGTACGTCGCCATTGGTATACAACACGTCGAGCTTGCCGTCGCCGTTGAGATCGACCAGTTGAATGCCGCTCGAACCATAGCTGGGGTGCGGCGCTTTGTAGAGGGTTCGCTTCTCGGCGAATTGGCCCTTGCCGTCGTTGAGGAAGGCAACGATGGTTTCGTGTTCCTGACTAATGAGAGCGACAAAATCCGGTTTGCCGTCGCCATTAAGATCGGCAATCGGCACATGAATGGTGCCATGACGCTCATCGAGTTTGTTGGCCGTGAAGCTCGGCTTCGTGTAGTCCTCCGTGCGATTTTCCAGGTAGTAAATCTCGCCGACCGTTCTCCAGCCGAAAGAAGCGACGAGCAGATCGAGTTTACCGTCGCCATTGAAGTCCGCCGCCCGCACGTCGGCGATGCGGCCCTTGTTTTTCAAAAGAGCGATGGGTTCGAATTGGCCGTTTCCCAGCCCACGCAGCCAAACGACGCTGCCACAGCGGCGATCGGTAGGCAGCATGTTGCCCAGGTTGGCGACGAGAATGTCAGCGATGCCGTCCTTGTCCAGATCGACAACCTCCGTGTGCGCCGGATGAAAGTCTTTGTCGGCTCCGGGTCCATACAGGACGCGCCACTTCGGTTCGGGCAGATAAGGTTGGAGAAGCAGCACAGCACCGCCCCGCATGTCACAGACGAGTACATCCAATCTTTTCGGATCGAAAAGGTGGACGAGATTGACGTTGGAGATGTACGGCGGCGAGACGTTCGGCGGTCCCGCAAAGACCGGATAGTCGAGGCGCGTGAAGCGCACCGAGCAACGGACCATCGGCACGGCGGATGTCGGCGGGCGGCAAGTGGAGCGGAGCGCGCTCCTCGAAATAACGCACGACTTCCTCAATGGGAGGCGGTTTCAAAGGCCGGCCCGACTCGTTGAATGTCAGGTACATGTTTTCGATAAGACTCTTCCAGGCGGAGCGTGGAAAAGTATCGGCGGGAGGATTCTCATGGCAGGTGCCGCAAAAGAGTTGGATGCGTTGCGGCAGATGCGGAGTCGCTACGGCATTGGCCGGCGGAGCAATGACCTCCGAGCCGCCTCCGCCATTGCGGGAACAACCCCCTAGGGTGCAGAAAGTCGCGGCGGCGATAAAGAGAAGAACGCCGCTGCTCGCCAAGCACGGCCATTTCCCCCGTGGACGTTGCCTCTCATTCATCTGCCATCCCCATCCGACCCGCGCGGGAAAAAACTGATAGCGGCGTGCGGAACGTGCTTGTTCAAGGTAGCGGCGTGCTTGTTTTTTCGCAAGAGAACCGTTCCCCGCGCTCTTTCTTCGCCCCTCTCTTGCGGCTGTCCCCGCCGCGGAATAGAATCTCCGTGTGTTCCTCTGATCCTCCTTCACTAGCCGCCCACAACGCGAGACTGCTATGCGCGTCTGGTTCCACAACGTCCTTGTGGCGATTCAAACCGTCGCCCAGGGCATGTACATTACTCTGTGGTATTTCCTGCAAACCTATCGGCGGAAAACCTTCACGGAACGCTTCGAGTATCCGGAACTGCCGGTGCCCGTCAAGCCGCGCTACCGCGGCTTCCATCGCTTCGACCTGACCACCTGCATCGGCTGTGACAAGTGCGCCCGTGCTTGTCCGGTCGATTGCATTTACATCGAGAAGATCAAGAACCCCGTCGGCAAGGGCTTCCGCGTCAACGGCTTCACCATCGATTACACCAAGTGCATGTTTTGCGCGTGTGCGTCGATCCGTGTCCGGTCGATTGCATCTTCATGGGTTCGACGCATGATCAGAGTTGTTTCAGCCGGGACGGCTGCATCGTCGATTTCGCCAAGCTGCCGGTGGAGGTAGCCTGGGGGCAAGCGACGCTCAATCCGACCTCCGTGGCCGCTTCCAAGCTCCAGGTCCGAGCCGGTGTGGACCAAGCCGCCCGATCCGGCGCCAGCGGCCAAGAAATAGGGTTCAGGGGTCAGGGGCCAGGGGTCAGAAAGAGAGTAGATTCTTTCTGATCCCTGACTCCTGCGAAGCCAGGGCTGGCAAACCCAGAGCGGCGATTTTACAATGAGAGTAACAGGAACGATTCCTGCCTCTTATTGCGGATCGGAAGCCTCATCCTTCCCATTCATCCGCCTCGACCGGCGCACGGCACAGCGGAAGGAGGTAGAAAGATGGCCGCACCCAAGACCGGCAAAAGATTTTTCACGGTGGCCGAGGCCAACAACGCTTTGCCGTTGGTCCGCGCCATCGTCGGCGACATCGCCGAACTGGCGCACGAACTACACGAACGCCACGAGCGTCTGAACCGACTAAAGCCCAATGATCGTTTCCGCCTCAGCGACGCCCATGAAGAGGAACTTCGCCAAGTGCGGGCCGAACTGGAACGCGGCCAGGAGAAGATGGAGGAGTACGTCCGCGAGTTGCAAGAGATCGGCGCCGAGTTGAAAGATCCCTTCAGTGGCCTCATCGATTTCCCCAGTCTGATGCACGGTCGGCCAGTTTATCTGTGCTGGCGGCTGGGTGAAGCGGAAGTAGCGCACTGGCACGAACTCGAAGCCGGCTTCGCGGGACGACAGAAATTGAGAACCTTCGTTTAGCCGCGAGCCGGCGAACCGGCAGCGTTAGCTGCCGGGTTGGAAACACCCGGCAGCTAACGCTGCCGGTTCGCCGGCTCGCGGTTAAACGGAAACAGACGGGATGGTTTGCATGACTCCCTTGGCTGCCTATCTGCTGCTCTTCGTGGCCGTCGGTATCGGCTTCATCTTTGTCCATCTGATGGCCGGCAAGCTCATCCGCCCGAATAAACCGGACGCCGCCAAGCGCACCATTTACGAGTGCGGCGAGCCGACCATCGGCAGCGCTTGGATTCAGTTCGATCTGCGTTTCTACGTGGTGGCGCTGCTGTTTGTCATCTTCGATGTCGAGGTGGCTTTCTTCTTTCCGTGGGCAGTGGTGTTCGGTAAGGCCAACGCACTGGCCGCCATCGGCCGGCCCACTAGCGTCGAGCAATACCATGAAACCGGCGAGCGTGCCTGGGAATTAGACCCTCCCGCCTTCCGTGCCGGCTCCGCCATCCAGACGCAACACAACCATCTGATGGCGGTCAAGCAGGAGGACTTGCCGCGCTTGAACGAACTGAGAAAAGAAAGAGCGAACTCCGGCTTCACACTATCTCAAGACAAAAAGAATGAATTGGATCTGCTGGAGTACCCGGAACGGGTCGTCCTAGAAACGCAGAGGCAGGCGCGGACGTTCGCCTGGCTAGCGCTGCTGGAAATCGGGGTGTTCTTCGGTGTGCTATTGGTGGGTTTTGCTTATTTGTGGCGGCGCGGCGATCTCGCCTGGGTGCGCAGCTTGGCAGCCGAAAGGCCGAGCGGCGAAGCGCTGCCGAATCCGTAAATAAAAAACTAACCACAGAGTCACAGAGAACACAGAGAAGAAAAAAGGAAAAAAGTATTTGTATTCTTTCTGTGTTCGCCGTGACTCTGTGGTTAGTTTCTTTTAGAAGAGGAGTTTTGCTAATGGGATGGTTGGAAGGACGCTTTGAAGAGAGCGTTATCACCACGTCGCTTGAGCAGGCTATCAACTGGGCGCGCGAGTCGAGCATGTGGCCGATGACTTTCGGTCTGGCCTGCTGCGCCATTGAGATGATGGCTACCGGCGCGTTGCGCTACGACATCGACCGCTTTGGCGCCGGCGCCTTTCGCGCCACGCCGCGCCAGGCCGATCTGATGATCGTGGCCGGCACGGTTAATTTCAAAATGGCCAGCCGCGTGCGCCGTTTGTACAACCAAATGCCCGATCCGAAATTCGTCATCGCTATGGGCGCTTGCACCTGCGGCGGCGGCCCGTACTACAAATATGGCTACAACGTCGTCAAGGGCGTCGATTTGGTGGTGCCGGTCGATGTCTACGTTCCCGGCTGTCCGCCGCGGCCGGAAGCGCTGCTGGAAGGACTCATGCGCATTCAGGACAAGGTCCGCGCCATGAAGGATCTGACGCACGGCCAACCGTTGACGGTGCCGATCCCGCGCGAACCGGCTACACGCTGCTGCCGCCGGAATTGAGCGACCCCGATCCGGTCAAGGCGATGGAGAAACAAAACGACTTCGCCAAGAAAACCAAAGAACTGGCCGCCCCCGCCAAGGCGTGAATTTTTTAACCACAGAGACACAGAGACACAGAGAAGACAAAAGAAGATGAATAAGGACGAGAGGACGAAATTCGTGTTTGATTGTCTTCAGCATCTATTTATCTCTTTTTTCCTCTCTGTGTCTCTGTGTCTCTGTGGTTAGATTGTTTAAGGAACCAAACGCATGACTGCGGCTGATATTATCGCCCTTCTCGAACAGCAGTTCGCTTCGTGCATCTCGTCGAAAAACTTGCAAACCATCGATCCCTTCGTGGTGGTCGAAGCAGCCAATTTGCTCGACGTGTGCCGCTTTCTCAAGGACGATAGCCGCTTGCAGTTCGATATTCTCAACTGCATCAGCGGCGTCGATTACCTGGAGTTGGACCCGAAGAAGGCGCCCAAGGCTGGCTTCGATCCGCACTTGGAAGTCGTCTATCACCTGTCGAGTTTCCGCCATCGTCACCGCTTCGTTGTTAAGTTGATCCTGCCTCGTTGGAAGGACGACAAGCCCGGCGAACTGCCGGAAGTGCCTTCGGTCACGTCGCTGTGGCCCGCCGCCAATTGGCACGAACGCGAAGTGTACGATCTCTCCGGCGTCTGGTTCTCCGGCCATCCCGAACTGACGCGCATTCTGCTCGCCGACGATTGGATCGGACATCCGCTGCGAAAGGATTACGAGTTTCCGTTGGAATATCACGGCATTCGCGGTCGTTAGGGACCGCTTATATTGCCCCTGGCCTATCGGGGGCGGCGCCGGACCCCCGGCTTGCCGGGGGCTATGTCAAGAAAGGTTATCATGGCCACCGTCGCATCACCGGACAAAAGACAAGATCAAACCGTCGTCGAGTTCGACGTTCGCACCGACGAAATGCTCGTCAACATGGGGCCGCAACATCCCAGCACGCACGGCGTGCTGCGTCTGGTGCTGCGCACCGACGGCGAAGTCATCTCCGAAGTGACGCCGCACCTCGGCTATCTGCACCGCTGCGCCGAGAAGATCGGCGAGAACGTCACGCCGATTCAGTTCATCCCCTACACCGATCGCATGGATTACCTGGCCGGGATGAACATGAACCTGGCCTATTCGCTGGCCGTCGAGAAGCTGTGCGGCATGAAGCTGCCGGAAAAGGCCAACGTCATCCGCGTCCTCATCGCCGAGCTAAACCGCATCGCCAGCCATCTCGTCGGCATGGGCGCGTACGGACTCGATCTCGGCACGTTCAGCCCGTTTTTGTACGCCTTCCGCGAACGCGAGATGATCCTCGATTTGTTCGAGGAAGTGTGTGGCGCTCGGCTGACGTACAGTTACATCACCATCGGCGGTGTTCACGACGATCTGCCGTCCGGTTGGGTCGAGCGCTGCCGCGAGTTCCTCAACTATTTGAAGCCGCGTATCCCGGAGTACCACGCGCTGTTGACGACCAATCACATCTTCGTCAAGCGCACGGCGAACATCGGCAATTTGCCGAAGGACGTGGCTATCGCTAACGGCTGCACCGGACCCGATGCTGCGCGGCTCGCTGGATCGCCGCCTGGGCGATCCCGATTGGGATCTGCGCCGCCTCGAACCGTACTGCGGTTACGAAACCTACGATTTCAACGTCGTGGTGCCGCCGTTCGACGATCGATGGGGTTGGCAGGCGCCGCGAGGGACGGTCATCGGCGATGCTTGGCATCGTTTCATGGTGCGCATGCTGGAAGTGGTCGAGAGCATCCGCCTCTGCGAGCAAGCCTTGGATCGCTATGCCGTGCGCAGGGATCGCACCGTATCGAAATGCCGCGCCATCTCCCTGCCGGCGAAACCTATGTGGAGACGGAGTGTCCGCGCGGCCAGATGGGTTTTTACGTGGTGGGCGCGCCGGGCAAAGGCGTGGTGCCGCTGCGCGTTCGGGCGCGGTCGTCGAGTTTCTGCAATCTCAGCGTCACCAACGAAATCTGCAAGGGTTGCCTTATCGCCGACGTGCCGGCCATCGTCGGCAGCATCGACATCGTCATGGGCGAGATAGATAGGTGAGGTACGCGGTCGTTGTTTACTGTTTGTTCGCCAAGGCTGCTTTGCCGGTTATGTGATCGTAGTGATACTTTCCTCGTTTGCTTATCTGCTCCGGATCCTCCCAGGAGTCGCTCGTCGCCAATGTCTTCTCCGGCACCAGTCGGTGGTGATGCGTCTCATAATCCAATTGCGTGCCGACCACAAAATAATGTTCGTTGCCCGTACCCTTGAGCCAACGGAAGCCGATCTTGTCGGCGTCCATCGCCGTGCCCAGCAGGGGACCGCCGGCATAGCGCGCCCGGTAGTCCGGTGCGGCGATGCGCTGGAGCAACGAAGGACCGACAACTTGCACAATACCCGACGGCGGCACCGCGAAGCGGAAACAGCGTTGGCCAGGTGGAAGGGAGAGATTTTCTTGGCGCTGGATCTCGGTTTTGACCAGGCCGCGATAGCCGGGTGGAATCACCAGTTCCACCGTGAAAGCCGGCTCGGCGTACACTTCGACGACAAAATCCGGGCGGCGCGGCTCGTTAGTCCGCGCCGCGGGGGCGGTGGCAATCTTTTTTAGGGCATCGACGGATACATCCAGCTTTTCGGATAGGTAGCCGGGAGCGATGGCTTGCAACTGAATGCCCAATTCTTTAACCGGCTCGGTCGTCAGGCGAGCGATGCCGTCCGCTTGCGTCAAACCCGATGAGCGGCACGGCGCCACGGCATCTTGCTTGAGAAGTTGGCAAAGATAGACCTCCGCCGTCGGGATCGGCTTCTTCGTCTCGGCGTCGCGCACCAGCACCGCGACAGTCTGATCGGCATGAAACATCTGGCAGCCGGACATTAGGCAGAGGAGGAGAACCAGGCAAAGCGAATACCGAGCCAGCCGGCCGTTGTGCATGACTCAACCTCGCCACTTTACTTCCTCACGCTCGCTTCGGCAGCGCGGCAGAAGACGTGGATGGCATGCCAATACGCCGTCACGATGTCAACATCGATTCGTGACACTCGCAGAGTCATTTATCGGACGCCGGCTGCCAGACGAGGATCTCCCCTTGGCCGGGAACCGCCGCATCGCCGCTGTAGCGCCTAAAACCGCCGTCGCCAGCCCGGTAAGGAATCGAGAAGCCCAGCGCCTCCAGACGCCGGGTATACAAATGCAGAAATGTCGGCTTGTAAGTGCAAGCATACGAGAAGGTAGGCAACAGCGCGATCGGCGTCAAGCAGACGATGGTGCCGCGAATCATCCACGCGCCGGTGCGAATTTCGGCACCGCCGAGCAGAAAAATGGTGCCCCCCTTCATCTGCAAGCCGGCGAAGTCGCGCACTCGGTCCTTTGACCGCGAGAATGCCGCGCCGCATTCGCATGCCGATCTCCATGCCTGCCGATCCCTCGACGAGGATGACGCCGCCGTTCATCCCCGACAAACTCCCCCGATAAGCCGCGCCGATCTGACCGCCGGCATCGCCGTGAATGTGGATCAGACCGCCCGTCATCTCGGCGCCGATCCAGTCGGCGGCATTTCCTCGTACTTCGATGGTTCCGCCTTTCATGTGAGCGCCGAGGTGCATGCCGGCGTTGCCGAGAACGGTGATCTTGCCGCGCGTCATGCCGCGACCGATCCATTTGACCCGGCCCAGATCGCCGCGAATCTCCAACTCGTCGCTTCCCTCTCCCTCGACGGTGAAGAAATCCTCCAGGCGAAGCTGTCGCTTGCCCAAAAAGATCGGCAGGGCGCCGATTTCGTTGTGGCGCAGCGGCGCCAGCGTGTCCGGCGACAGAACCTCGGCTTCGAGCGGAACCGTGGGTGGTTCCTTGAGGGTTAGCGCGATTGTGTTCATGCGGTCGCATCCTTGCAAGGGCGGACCTCTGCATTTTCCAGACGCTCCATCTCCACCGGATAGTTGTCGAACGACATGGTGTAGTATTGCTGAAACAGCGGACGAATGTAGTCCTCAATTTTCTCGTCGTAGGCCGGCCGGACGACAAGTTCTCGTCCTTCGACAGTCTTGCGGATCTCACCCTCCTCGATAACCACCTCGCCGCTCTTGATGACATAGCGCGGATAGGCGAACATGCGCGCGATGTCCTTGCCGTCGTTGAAGATGGCCACGTCGGCATCGGCGCCGACGCCGAGATGCCCTTTGCTGGGCAGTCCCAAGGCCCGCGCTGGCCCGGCGGAGGTGATGATGGCGATTTCCGACAGCGAATATTGGCGATCCAGTTCCGGCAAAACGATGCGCTTGAGCGCCTTGGGTGCCAGTGCTTTCAGCTGCTCGCGGCGAAAGTCCAGGTCCATCAAGAGCTGGATGATTTCGGGATAACGCCAGAAGGCGGCGCCGTTGGGGTGGTCGGTGGTCAGATAGACGCGCCACGGATCGTTGATGAGCAGCAGCAGTTCCAGTCCCACCGCCCACTGCACGGCGTTGACCAGATTTTTCTCTTTGTACACATAGGGCACGATGCCGCAGCCGGTTTCGTTTTCGACGTCGAGGTTGCCCCATTTGCGGCCGGTGAGTTTGTACAGCAAGTGCTGCCACGGTCCATCGGCGGTGATCGTCACGGTGTTGCCGAACAGCACGGCGCCGGCGTCGGTGGTGAGGTTGGGATGAGCGTTGAAATAGTCGGCGATCGCGGCGGACTCGGAGCGCATCGTAAACCAATCGTCGCCGCCGTAGGCGTGATATTGCAGATGGGCCAGGTGCGCTCGATTGCCCTCCAGCACCTTCATGGTTTCGAGCGTGGTCGTGAAATTGCCGGGCGCACCGAGATTATTGCAATGCAGATGCAGCGGATGCGGCAGGCCGAGATCGTCCACGATGCCGGCAAGGGCGGCGATGATCTTGGCCGGCGTCACTTTGTTGTAACCCGGCACTGGCTCGAAAAGACCTTTGGCGTCCTTGCCCCACTTCCAGGCGGCGACGCCGCCGGGATTGACCGCTTTGACGCCGTAAGCCTTGGCCGCCCAGATCTGCCAAGCGGCGACGTGGCGGGCGCGTTCGATCTCGCCGGCTTCCAGCAGATCGAGCAGGATCTCATTGTTGGCCATCAAGACGCAGCAGGTTTTATCGACGATCGGCGTATCGCGCAACTCCTCGTGGGTGTGCCGAGCCGAGAGGATGGGCACGGCGGCTTCGTTCACCGTCGTCCAACCCATGCCGGCGTAGAGGTAGCCGGTGACGTAGGTGGTCGGCGTCGCACCGCCGATGCCGCCGCGGTTCCGTTCCGTGCGAACGAAGGGAGCGTTGCGGCGATGATCTTCCGGGATCATCGCCCGCGCGAAGTTGAGGGCGGCACCGGCAACGTGCGTATGCACGTCCACGCCGCCGGGGAAAACGATCATGCCGGTCGCATTGATGGTGCGTCCGCCTTCGATGTCGGCGACGATCCGGCCGTCCGAGATGCAGATGTCGCGGACTTCGCCGTTGATGTTGTTGGCGGGGTCGTAAACTTTGCCGCCCTTGATGCGAAGCACCGAGTTGCCGTGCAACTTCCACTCCTCTCCTATTTCCGCGTGATTCTGGAGGCGAGCAGCCAGAGTAAACCTGCCGATTTGCGTTGAGAATCTAGACGAGCCTATATTTCCACTGGCTCGCATTCGTAAAAACTCTCGCCGCGACCTGGTGTATGTGGAGGGTCGCAGCCAAGTAGCATTGGCTCAGCAAACTCAACGTAGCTGTTGCGGCCATCGCGGATTGACACATTGGCGACTATTACGGAACAACAAATCGACGGTTTATCCGCTCCCCAACCACATCGGTGAACGAACAGGTGATCTCCATCAATCTTTGCCTTCTCGCAGATGCGAGCGATTTGCGTCGTGGTCGTGATGGCTTGGAGTTTATTGTCATCATCGTCGAACCATAAATTCTTCCAACGCTGGTTCATGTCTCTTCGATGACGTACGACCAGATAAATCGCCACGATATTCGCTCCTCAACCCGCCTAGCTGCCGTCTAACAAGGAATCCGCAACCCGCTGCAAGTGGCAGTATAGGTTTCTTCCAACTGCAAAGGGAGGCATAGATTCAACCTTAGCCACAGGGGCAAAACCGGCAAGGCTTGGCCCAGCGTCAGCGTCTCCGGCCATGCCTCGATGCTTTGCAGATTTTGCACCGGAACGGGGCGATAGGCTACGGCGTAAAGTTGGGTCGGCGATTCCCACACAGTCTGCGATACTTCCAGAGCTTCCAGCAGATCCGCATGAAGATTGGCCGTTCTCTCCGTCACCCCATCGATAATGATGACGGAAACGGCTTGCTTGAGATAACCCGCGCACTTGGCGGCGAAGGTTCGGTGGCTTCCGGGGCGGTCCTTGTTGGCGGGGCTGACCAGTTCGATTGCCGCTCGCAATTGCGCTCCGCCCAGTTCTTCATAAACCCGCACTTCGCAGACATCCAAACGTGCAAAATCCACCGGAAAAGTGAGGAGGGGTTTAGGCGGAGCCCATACCGCCGTTGCCGTCGCCGTTGCCGATGCTTCGCGCCCATTGGTTAATTCGAGATTGGCGATATCGATTTCCAACGTCGGTCCGAGGCTGATTTCGGATTCGGCAAAAAAATCCGCCGGCAAGACTTCTCGATTGAGATGTTGGGCGATGTTGGCCGCCCAGGCATGATGAAAGCCTTCCCAACGGCGCGGGCCGCGTAACGGCGGGTGGAAGTGATCGAGCAATGGCATTTCAACTCACCTTGGTCATTGTCCCATCCTTCGAGCCGGGAATCCACGCCGGCTTCTTCGCCACGGCCTTGTAAATCCGGCGAACCACTTCCTCATCCGTCGGATACGGCGACTTCAGCGCCGGACGCAGCGGCAGCGGAATTTCATCCATGCGATACACCGTTCCGCCGCGCGCTGATGCCGGTGGCCGCCGTCGTGATGTGAACGCGCGCCAGCCGGCTGGTGTGCGTCACCTTGGGATCGAGTACGATGGTCGGAATGCGGGCCAGATGATCGATGGCCGGCTGCGGCATCGTCGCGCCGGGATCGGCGCCGAGAATGAGTGCGGCGTCATTGTCGCCGCGCAGCAGCAGATCCACCGTCGAAAACTCGCCGGGATTGAAGCGCGGATAGCCGCGACACAGATTGACGCCGAACGGATAGCCCGTCGTCCAACGCATGACCACGTCGCCGCCGGTGACGTTGCCGTGGCCGCGCATCGGCATGGCCACGAACTTCGTGAAAGCGTTCAACTCCGCCGCCAGCGACAACAGCGCCGCCGAGTTCATGTGCTTGCCGCGCGTCATCGACAAACCCATGCCGAAGAAGAGCACGCCGAAACTGCGCGTTCTTCATGCGGTCCGCGAAATCCTGCAGCTGCTCCAGCGTCAAGCCCGGTTTCGGCGGCGGCTCTCCGCATTCACGCGCTGGCCCTTGACGAGAGCGCGGAGGACGGTCAGAACCTCGAAATCCTTGGTCGGCCGCACCTGGAGGAAAATATCGGCGGCCTTGGCGCTGGGCGTCTCGCGGATGTCCACGAGGATCATCGTGCGGTCCTTGCGGCCCTTGGGCACGAACTTGCCCTTCTGGGTCAGCGTGTACTTGGTGAAGTGCCGCGGATGGCACTCGGCGGGATTGCCGCCCCAATAGATGATGAGGTCGGCGCGATTCTTGACTTCGCCCAACGTGCAGGTAACTTTGCCGCCCAACTGGGCGGCGATTTCCGTGGGACCGTGTCAGAGCGAGGTATGGCTATCGACCACGCCGCCGATCATCTCGGCGAGAGCCACCGCCTCGCGCTGCGCCTCGCAGGTGACGTTGCTGAGTCCGTAGACCAGCGGCATGTTGGCGTTGTAGAGATACTCCGCCGCCGTCTCGACGGCGTCGTCGACCGTGGCCGGCTGGCCGTCGATCAGCGCGTCGGGATACAGCCGCTCCGCCGTGTGGTTCTTGAACCACGATTCGCCCAGAATGCACGCGCGCTTGGTTTCGACGATGCGTTCGCCGTCGGCGTGCAACTCGATATCATCGCAGACGCAACCGCAGAAAGTGCAGGTCGCGTTTTTCACAACTGTAAGATCCATTCCCGCTCCCTTTTATCGCCGTAATTGACCGTCCGAACCGGACGGAAGAAGAAACGTTCAGCCGAGTTCGCGGCCGTGACAACTGCCGCGCACGCGCCGCGGCATGTACCGGCCCATCCTCAATTTCCTCCCAGGCCGCAACCTGTCTCGGCCTCGGCGCGCCATCAGGAGTCGGAGGGATCGAAGCTGCCCTCTGGTGCTCTTGTATCGGGTCCATATTTCCTCCGTTGTTGCAGTCTAGCATCTTTACGCGCGAATCCGCCGGCATCGGCTCGACCTCGACCTCCCAGTTCTTGGAAGTCGGCATCCCCGTCCCATCGGTGCTTCCGCCCATAAGCAGACAAGTCGGCGGTCCATACGGGACAAAAAGCATGCCGGGAGGAACCTTTCCTTCCTTACACTGGAAGACGGCCTCGCCGTATTCGGAGCGAACGCGAATCGCTTGCTCCGGCGACGAGGTTCAGTGCTTTCATGTCGTCGGGGTGCATCGTCACGGTACTGACGATGGCCTGATACTCGGCGTGGTCTTTGCCGATGTTGATTTGCTGGCCCTGCTTGCTGGTGCGGCCGGCATTCATGATGAAACGCTTGGTTGCCATAGAAGATCATCATAGCCGATGGTTGCCGACTCGTATACGCTTTGTTTAGCCGTTTATTTGACCTACCCGGCAGCTAACGCTGCCGGTTCGCCAGACCTGGCAGTGTTAGTGCTGGCGAACCGGCAGCGTTAGCTGCCGGGTGGAGGGCGAGGACAGAGAAACGGAGAACGAGGCCGTGCTGACCATCCACTCCACGCTCATCGAGGACACTTTCGCCGAGGCATTTCCGATGACGGCGGCCCGGCTGATCGTGACGGCCGAGACACCACGCTGGGCCGACATCGCCGCGCGTGAAGCGACGGGCTATGCCGCCTCCGTCATCGGTTGCGACGCCGAGGCCGGCATCGAGCGCGAGCTCGCGCCGGAAGAAACGCCGGATGGCCGGCCGGGCGTGAGTCTGCTGTTGTTCGCGTTCAGCCGCGACGCCTTACAGAAAGCCGTCGTCAATCGCGTCGGCCAGTGCATCCTTACCTGCGCCACGACCGCTTGCTACAACGGCCTACCTCCGGTCAAGGACAAGAACATCCGTATCGGCGGCAATCTGCGTTTCTTCGGCGACGGTTTTCAGTTCAGCAAAAAACTCGATGGCCGACGTTTTTGGCGTGTGCCGGTCATGGACGGAGAGTTTGTCTGCGAAGATCGCTTCGGCACCGTCAAGGGTGTGGCCGGCGGCAATTTTCTCATCCTCGGCGACAGTCAAGCGACGGCGTTGGCTGCGGCGGAGTCGGCCATCGCCGCCATCGGGCAAGTGGCCGGCGTCATTTGTCCTTTTCCCGGCGGCATCGTCCGCAGCGGCAGCAAAGTCGGCAGCCGCTACAAAAAGTTGAAGGCCAGCACCAACGACGCTTATTGTCCAACGCTGCGCGGCCTGGTCGAATCCGCGCTGCCCGAAGGCGTCAATGCCGTCTACGAAATAGTCATTGACGGACTCGATCTTGCCGCCGTCGAGCACGCCACGCGCGCCGGCGTCCAGGCCGCTTGTCGTTCCGGCATCGTTCGCATCAGCGCCGGCAACTACGGCGGCAACCTTGGCCCCTTTCACCTCCATCTGCACAAACTGCTGGCTCAAGATTCCCGATGACGCGCTGTGCTGTTAGGCCATTACCAACGCGGAGTTGGCAGACGGCTCCGTGCGCTTCCTCACCGAGTCGCTTTCGCCGCGCGTTCTCGAAGCTCTCGTCACAACTGCGGGAGGCGAGGAAGTCGGCGAAGATTGGTGAGCGACTGATCGCGAATCGTTTTTTGCTCTCCGTCATGTCGCTGGAGTGCTATGTCTCTGTAGTGACAGTTTACTCCGATGACTTTGCCTCTCCCCTTCCAGCCCTCGAAGCAACTCTCCATAAATAATTGAATCCCCATTCCTTTGATTCACTCATTTCTCGCATTGTTGTAAGCGGCTTTTGCGGTCCAGCTTGCGTCGTGATGGCGATGCGGATCGGACTTGGCATTGAAAATGCTCCATCTCCTCTGAAGCCAGACGCGTTTGACCGCGACTCGCCGCGGCTGGCCTGGTTTGTTAGTCAAAGGCGGCCCTCCATAGGATTGCCGGACTCCCAAAGTTTGGGAGAGGGATGAATCCCTTTCTTTGCTCGTGTGCATGAGCTTTGCTTAGGATGAGTTTTCATGAACGCTACCCTGAATCCCGAAGCGCAGAACCGCCCCGATGGCGCGGGGCAGCAAGCGGGTCCATTCGTAAAGATTCTGTGCGTCGATGACATGCCTGCCAATCTGCTGGCTCTGGAAGAGATTCTGACTGGACTCGGCCTGGAACTGGTGAAAGCCCTTTCGGGTCAGGAGGCACTGCGCCACGTCTTCCATGATGACTTTGCCCTTATTCTAATGGACGTTCGCATGCCGCATATGGATGGGTTCGAGACAGCGGAGTTCATCCGTCAGCGCAAGCGCAGCCAGCACACGCCGATCATCTTCCTGACCGCCGCGGAGCGCGACGACATCCAGATGTTCAAGGGCTATGCGCTTGGGGCGGTCGATTACCTATGTAAGCCAATAGTTCCCCAGGTGCTGCGTTCCAAGGTCGCCGTCTTCGTGGACATCCACCGCAAAACGGAGCAGATCAAGCAGCAGGGGGAATTGGTACGTCAACTAGAGTTGCAGGAGCATCAACGCCAACTGGCCGAAGCCAAGGAGCGTTTTGAAGTCGAGCGCCTGCGTGAAGAAATTCGCCTGGCCCGGCAAATCCAGCAGAAGCTCTTCCCGGTCGTGCCCCTGCCGCCGGCCGGATTGGACATCAGCGGAGCGTCGTACCCGGCCGAGGCCACAGGCGGCGACTACTTCGATTACATCCCCACCTGCGATGGCGCCTTGGCAGTGGTCATAGGGGACGTAAGCGGCCACGGCTTTGGCCCGGCCTTATTGATGGCCGAATTGCGCGCCTACCTGCGCGCTTTCATGCGGACGCGCACCGACGTTGGGGAGATTGTCCGTTTGCTCAACTGCTCTTTGGCCGAAGATGCCCCGGAGGGCCACTTCGCCACCCTGTTGCTGGCGCGTCTCGATCTGGCTTCCCGCTCCTTCATCTACGCCAGCGCGGGCCATGTGCCCGGCTATATTCTCAGTTGCTCCGGTGAGATCAAGGCAATCCTTAAGGCCACGGGTGTTCCGCTGGCGGTCCTACCCAATAGCCATTTCCCCACCGTCTCCGCGCCTTCGCTGGAGCCGGGCGAGATACTTTTGTTGCTTACCGACGGCATTGTGGAGGCACACGACCGAGATAACAAGCTCTTTGGTCTTAACCGCGTCTTCGACGTGGTGCGCACTCATCAGGCAAAAACAGCCCGCGAGATCATCGACACTCTCTACAGCACTGTTCGCGCCTTTTGCGGCAGCCGACCCCAACTCGATGACATGACGGCGGTCGTCGTCAAGGCTGTATCGTCAGCCGAACCGAACAGGTAATCTTGCTGCGGAGCCAGGAAACAGTAGTATCCAACCGAGCCTGCGGCATCAGCATGGACACCCCTTGAGAGGGCGTTGAAGGAACCTCAGCCTTCCAGTGGGCTGGCGGCGAAATCATCAGGACAGCCGGATCCTGAAGGGAAGCATAGGAGGCAAGGCCCGGCAACTCCCCTGATATCGCACTGCAATGATGAGGGTTATTTGTCGCCAGGGATTCATCGAGCCACGGTGAAGGTTATCCCATGAGCATTAAAAACCGGCGCCAACTGGAGAACACACGGTAGAAACTTCAGGAATTGGAGCAACTCGGCGCAAAATCCGGCAAGGTCCAGCGGCGAGCGAGCATGTTCGAGAACTGACGCTGCGCTCTCTCATGAAACGGATCAATCAGTTCAAAGAAGAAATCGCTCGCTTCGAGG
Source organism: uncultured Planctomycetota bacterium (assembly GCA_963835245.1). Classification (GTDB taxonomy): domain Bacteria; phylum Planctomycetota; class Planctomycetia; order Gemmatales; family Gemmataceae; genus JAJPHU01. The sequence continues at coordinate 1,178,375 of CAWIEZ010000001.1, read as the reverse complement.
CCCGCGTCCGTTCGGCCGCTCGTCAATGAAGCTGTCGAAAAAACGGCGTCGAGATTCGTAAATCCATCCGATCAAATCACCGCAAGGGCGACTCGTCGTGTCAGCTTCGGCTCCTCGACCTGCGGCATCTCATCCCATGTCCGCCCGTCCAAGGTTCGTCCGTTGCGACTTTTGAATACCCCACCCCATTGCTTGAAGAAGAAAGGGACTTCGGCAGCGAGGCATTGGTCCCGGATGTCCTTTACCCACCGCTCCTGCATCGGCCTTGCCCCAGGCCCCGATTCGCCACCGACGATGACCCAATCGATACCTTCAAGGTTCAGGCCAGGCAGAGGACCGAGCAACGGCTCCAAGGACAGAAACCGAACTTTGGCTCCGGTCTGCCGCAGATGGTTGATACGGAACGTATAGTCCTTCTGCTCGACACTCACGCCCATCCAGACGTTATCCGGCCAGTCGATCCACGGAGATAATTTGAGCAGTCGCTCCGAACGCTTCGTCAAAACTTGGAAGACATGCCAGGACGCTCGCCGCATTACGTCGAACACCCGGAGGATGAACTCCTCCGGGGCGTCCTTGTGGAATAAGTCACTCATCGAATTCACGAACACTAACCGAGGCTTTTTCCACCGCAATGGCACCTCCAGCATGCGCTCGTGCAGCGTGAGATTAAAGCCGTTGGCGTAGTTGGCTTGACCCATCGCTTGCAGACGTAACGACATTCGCTCGGCATAGCAGTGCTTGCAACCGGGACTAATCTTGGTGCAGCCGGTCAGCGGGTTCCATGTCGTCTCGGTCCACTCGATAGCAGAGTTCTGGACCATTAAACTGCCCCTCGGTTACGGTACTTGTCAAAAATGTGGTTCACAATATCCTGGGCGACTGGTTTCTGAGACGCGAAGTAGAGGTAGTAGACGGTTGCCCCCGTGGTATTCCGCATGGGAATGGGCTGCGGCACGTTCGAGAATCCCGCCGCCTTTCGCAATCTTTCGCGGAATGCCTCGGTCACAATCTCGTTGGCGTTTTTCTCTTCCACCGCCCGAACAGCGTTTGCTCTTCCCGGTAGGCTACTTTCCGCCACGAATCATTGCCCCAGAAGGCATTCATCCGCCCAATATCGGCCTCGTCCACGCCTTCGGGGTTCTTCCAGAATACGTTCATGTTCATGTCCATGATCGGGAAGTTCAGGAATACGTCGAATGCTTTCATTTGGCCGGCAGTGTGGATGACCTCCCAATCCAGGTGCAGGCCATAAGGGTCGAGGAGACACAGACCCCTCCGGTAGTCCTCGTATCGAACATGGGGAAAGACCTGCTCCAGCATGACCCGGTTGCAGTCGCCTTCGTAGATGTGGACGTTGGACCTCCCTTGGAACAGGGAGCGAAGTTTCTTGACCTTCGAGCCGTCCAGGTCGATGAAGTGGTATTCGCGGAAAGGCGGTTCGGTGGCAACAGCAATCTGAGGGCTGCCTGGAATTTCTCCTTCTCTCGTCTTCGACAAGTGGACGCCGGCCCCGGCGAAAGCGTCGATGTAGACATGATGCAGACGGGGTCGCCTCTGTGCAGCTAGGATGGTCGAATACGCTCTGGCATAGTCCCGGATAATGTCGAGTTTAACCTCGGACCAGTAGCCAATCTGGTCAAGTTTCAGCTTGCGTCGTTGTCGTTGACTCATCGACGACCTCACCTTCGACTTCTGGCGTGCGTGCAGTTCAAGTCTATCTCAATTAGACAGTATACATTAGTCCATTTGCACGGCAAGCGGATGCCCACTTTCTGCCGGAATAGAAGCCATTTAATTATTAGGATCGATACAACCCCCATATCGACGTAGCGTGTTAAAGCAACATCAGCCCTCTAGCGGACCGGCGGCGGACTCATCGGGACAACCGGCGTCGAGATACGCCTGCAACAAGATCTGCGCCGCCACGCGATCGCGGCGCGCTTTGCGTTTTTTGTGCGTCAGCCCCGCCTGCCATAGTGCCGATTCAGCCTCGACCGTGCTGAAACGCTCATCCCAAAACGTCACCGGCAATCCCGTCGCCTCGGCCAACCACGCCCCGAAGGCACGCGCCTCCGCCGCCTTCTGTCCCTCGCGGCCGTTGCAGTGTACCGGCAGGCCGACGACGAGGGCGCCGACCTCCTCCTCTGCAATTACAGAGCGGAAATACTCGGCATCGCGCTCCCGGCTACTCCGCGTATGTACGGCCAATGGCGACGCCAAGCGGCGCTCTGCATCGCTGATGGCCAGGCCGATGCGAACCGTACCGTAGTCCACACCGAGTAATCGAGTCCGCGCACTCACAGATATTTTTCCAGTCCTTTTTTCTTCAATAGATCGACGAGTTGTTTCACAGCGCCTTCGTCACGGCGGTTGGCGATCATCGTGGCATCGCCGTCTTGCACGATCACCAAATCCGCCACGCCGATAGTCGTAATGAGCCGGCCGGCGTCGCCGACGATGATGCAATGCTTCGTATCGAGACCGCAGTGCGCGGCCAGCACCGTATTGTGGTCGGCGTCTTGCGCGTTCATGCGCTCCAGAGCCAGCCAACTGCCGACATCGTCCCAACGATACGGCGCCTTGATGGCATGGACTTCGCGGGCGTTTTCCATGACGGCGTAATCGATGCTGAGTTTCGCCATCGTCTCGTATTCTTGACGCAGCACGGTATCGCGCCGCGGCGTGTCCCAGGCGTCGGCGATGCGCCGCACAGCATCGTGCAATTTCGGCTGCTGGCGCCGCAGTTCGTCCAGCACGGCCGCTACTCGCCAAACAAAAATGCCGCTGTTCCAATAATACTCGCCCGAAGCGACAAAACGCTCGGCGCGATCGGCCGGCGGTTTCTCCTCGAAACGCCGCACGCGGAAAATGCTAATGCCTTGACGCTGGCCGATCTCCTCGCCGCGATGGATGTAGCCGTAGCCGGTGGAGGGGAAGGTCGGCGGAATGCCGAAGGTGATGAGAGCGTTGGGATGCTCCTCGGCCATGCGCACGGCGACCTGCGCCGCGCGCTGGAACTCGCGCAGCGGCTCAATGACGTGATCGGCCGGCGTCACCAGCATGACCGCATCGGCATCGTGACGAGCGATGAGGGCCGCGCCCAGACCGATGCACGGCGCCGTATCGCGGCCGCACGGCTCGCCGACGATGTGATCGGGCGGCAGATGCGGCAGTTGGCGCGCCGTCTCGGCCTGGTAGGCTTGTCCGGTGACGACCCAAGTGCGCTCGGCGGGCAGCAGTCCTTCGATGCGATCCATCGCCTGCTGCAACAGCGTGCGTTCGCCGCCCAGCGTGAGAAACTGTTTGGGACGCTGTTGCCGGCTGCGCGGCCAGAAGCGCGTGCCGCCGCCGCCCGCCATGATCGCCGCGTGAAGCATTCTCTTGACCTTTCATTCCTGTTTCCGTTTAGCCGCGAGCCGTAGGCGAGCGCGACCACGCTCGCCTACGGCTCGCGGCTAAACGAGATCACGAAAAATATCTTGGCCCGTCGATCCGTGCGCCGCGATCAAGGCGGGCGGCGAACTCATCGGCGTCCAGGGCGAACAGCGGACTGACCTCCAGCGGCACAGCCGGCTCGCCATCCGCCGAGCGCGGCACCTCGATGCCGGCGTGCCTCAGCCAATCGGCGGCGAGATGGGTCAGCGCCGCTTGCACCGTCTGAGGCGAATCGGCTCCCTCGGCGTTTTTCAGCGGCGCGAACTCCTCTCGATGCGATGTCTCCATCACCAGCCAGCGCTCCGCCAATGGCAGCACATCGAAAATGAAGCGTTCAAATTTGAGAGCGTTCTCCTTTTGCGGTTGCACTGTCTGTCCCTTGTCGTCGAGATACGGCACTTTCTTGCGGGCGGTGTGGAATGGCAGCAGGCCGGACCCCTCGGTCACGCGGCTCAGAAAATCCACGTCAAAAACGTGGATCGCCGGACTGCCCGCCCACAAGCGCAGCCGGCCGTTGGCGTCGCGCTCGTTGGCCAAGGTATCAGGCAGATCGGAATACTCGATCATGGTGCAGCGGCCATCAACCAGCACGAGATTGCCCAGCCGATCCTTCGGTCCTTGTTTGGGCACGATCTTCGACGATGCCTCCGAGCGCCGCGACAGATGCCGGCCCAGAAAGATTGGATCGGCCACTTTGACGAGCGGATTGTCCACCTGGAAATAGAACAGGTGGCGCATGCCGCGCTGGCGCAAGCTGTTCGAGCAAACCGCTCTTGGCCAACGCCGTCAGGGTGCCGCCGTGACCATCGGGGCTGAGAAACAGTCGGCCCGGTGCTTCCAATAGCAGCTTGCCGGTCGCCAGGTCGAGAGCCGGCATCGTACCCTGACAGAAGAAAAACACTTCCTCTCCGGGAAGTCCAAAATACGCCTTTTCGGCGAAGAAGCGGCGCGTCTCGGCGTCGGTCGCCGGGCTGGTCATAACGAGGAGCGGCGGTTGTTTGCCGTAACGCCGCCCTAGCGCCAGCACTTTCTCGGCGTGGATCTGAAACAGGCTCTTGCGGCTGATCGGCCCGATTTCGTACATGCCCTTGGGGTGATCGAAACCGAGACGGCTGCCTTGCCCGCCGGCGACGATGAGCGCCGCCACTTCGCCCCGCCGCAGCGTATCTTCGCCCGCCGTGCGCATGACCCCGTTGTCCGCCGCGTCGGCCGGCACGATGTCGAGCGGCTTGATCCGCGAAGAATCCGGCACTCGATAAGTATGTTCGCGCTCGCCGTAGAGTTGGGCGAGACGTTCCAGGTCGATGCTCTCTAGCTGCTTGATTAGGCCGCGGCGCTCGGCATCATCGAGCCGATCCCACCAGGCCAATACGTGATCTTGCCGATAATGATGCAATTGTTGTCGCAATTCCTGCGATACAGTCATCGAGGGGGCGGCCATGCGAACCTCGTGGAGAGAGTTAAAAATCAAAGGATAATCCATCGTAAGCCAGTTGCACGTTGGTCGGCAACATGCGGTTCACCGTCTCATGCTCTAATTCGTGGCTCATGTGCGTAAGGTAAGCGCGTTCCGGGGAAAACTGGCGAATGACATCGAGCGCTTGCTCCAGTCCGAAATGGGCGGGATGCGGCTTGAAACGCAGGGCATCGAGTATCAAGACGCGCAGTCCTTCCAAACGCGGCCAACTGTCGCGCGGAATCTGGCTGACATCGGTACAATAAGCGACATCGCCGATCCGAAATCCCAATACGTTGAAATGGGCGTGGAGGAGCGGGATGGGCGTCACCCATTGATCGAGGACGCAAAACGGTTCATCTCCGATGCGTTCAAAAACGAGCTTGGGGATCAAGCCGGCGGGCAGCGAATCCGCCTCCGGACCGAAGGCGTAAGAGAAAGAAGTGCGGATCTTACCTTCGACTTCGGCCGTGCAGTACAGCGGAATCGGCCCGCCCAGAAGGCGCGCGATCGGCCGCAGATCGTCGAGTCCGAACAGGTGATCGGCGTGATAGTGCGTATACAGCGTGGCGTGGAGGATGCGGACGCGCTCGCGGAGCAGTTGCAGACGCAACTCCGGCGGCGTGTCAATGAGCAAATTGCCCTTGGGCGTGCGGATGAGGACACCGCAGCGATAGCGGTGATTGCGCGGATCGGACGACTGGCAGACGGAGCAATCGCAGCCGATCATGGGCACGCCCATCGAGGTGCCGGTGCCAAGGAAGGTAAATGTTCGCGTAGACGCCATTATGCTCTCAATTGGGCCTCGCTCCTTCGGCGATGCCGCCGCGGGCATCTCTCCTAAGAGAGTCATTCTAGCAAATCGCCGACAACACAAAACCGTAGCTTGTGCCGCCGAAAATAAGCCGGTACCTTGAATACGTCATCCGCTGTTTCGATCTTCCGAGCTTCGAGGACCACCATGCGCAAACTGCTGCAATCGCTGTTGCCCGGCTGTTTCGTTGTCTTGCTGTCTGCCGGCGCCATCCACGCGCAAGAGGCTCCGGTCTTCACACGCACCCGCGATGTGATCTATGGCCGCAAGGCCGGCTTGGCGCTGACGATGGACGTGATCGCTCCCAAGCACAAGCCCAACGGTCTGGGCATCGTTTTCGTCGTCAGCGGCGGCTGGCGCTCCAGCCCCGGATCGATTCGCCCCGAAACGTATGCTCCCTTCTACCAACGCGGCTACACCGTTTTTGCCGTCGTCCACGGAACGCAGCCGAAATTCACCGTCCCGGAAATTATCGAGGACGTTCATCGCGCCGTCCGCTTCATACGCTATCACGCCAAGGATTATCGCATCGACCCGGATCATCTCGGCATCACCGGCAGTTCGGCCGGCGGCCATCTCGCGCTGATGATCGGCACGTCCGGCACACCAGGCAATGCCAAGGCGAAAGATCCCGTGGACCGCGTTTCCAGCCGCGTTCAAGCCGTGGGCTGCTTCTTTCCGCCGACCGACTTTCTCAACTGGGGCAAGGGCGGCGCCGTCCTCGACTACAAAATCATGGATCGACGCTTCAAGGCGGCCATCGATTTCCAGGTGTTCGACACCGACGAACGCATTTTCAAGCGCGTCACCGATGAGACGAAGGTACATGAACTGCTCCGCGACATTTCACCGATCAACCACGTCAGCCGCGAGGATGCGCCGACCTTGATTATCCACGGCGACAAGGACCGCTTGGTTCCCTTACAGCAATCGCAAAGCATGATCGCCAAGCTCAAAGAGTCCGGCGTGCCGGCCAAGCTAATCGTTAAGAAGGACTGCGGCCACGGCTGGTTCACTATTCTTCGGGACACGGAAACGCTGGCCGACTGGTTCGACCGCTATCTGAAAAATGAGCAACGGAAGGTTGCCGAATGAATCGCCCTTCCACTCCGCCGAGCCGCCCACGGCAAACCAGCCCGACGGGGTAATTTCTCCCTGATGTGCCAACCTGTTCAGCGCATTCTCGCTGCTTTCACCGAATTCGCTCGCCTCTCCGCTTGCCGTTCGCCGATTTATAGAGTGCGGACGAGGGCGGAATCCGCTGGACGCACTCAGAGCAGGGAGGCGAGGCATGAGACCGATGACGGCCGCGATCCTGACGATCCTTGTGGGAGCGAGCGTTTCCTTGCTTCCGGCTCAGGAACAGCAGACTCCGCAGCTATCGTCGGCTGCTGTCGAGGCTCCGGCTGGCACGGCTGCAAGCGGCGCCAATTCCGCCGCCTCCGGCGTCCCTGCCGGCGCGGCCGCTCCCGCACCCGGAGGCGGCTGCGCGGGCTGCGGCGGACATGCCTGCCATCCGCAAGGTTGCTTCTTGCGCAAGCTCTTCATCTGGGCCACCTATTGTCCCAAAGAGCGCATTTGCTCTTTCACGAACTGTTGCAATAGCTGCCAGTACAAGGGCGTTTTGCCGCTTTATCTGCTCTTCTTGAATCCCAAGTGCGTCGAGGGCTGCGGCATTCATCCAACCTTCACGCCCGAATGCTATCGCGGCTGCAAGGGCTGTGCGGCCGGCGCGGTGCAGAACCATCCGTAAGCATCCCGAACCTCCTTCACCCCGTCACGACAGGCTCCGGACTGCGCGCCGGAGCCTGTTCGTTTTCATTGAATCACGAAAGCACGAAAGTACGAAAACACGAAAGCAAGAAAACACGGAGAAGCAAGCCATTCGGTTCGTTCGTGTTTTTTTCGTGTTTTCGTACTTTCGTGCTTTCGTGATCCAATTTTTTGTGCGGACCTAACTTGTCGGCGTAATAATAGCTTCCCGTTGCTCTTATAATCAACGACATCGCCCGCCGTGCGGAGACAAACCGATGGACGCCGTGCCGGAGCCTGCTCGCACCGAGGACTGGGCGGCCGCGTTCCGTCTCATTTTTCATTACCTTCCCGTCGAGGAACGCGAGCGCCGCTGCGCCAACGCCCTGTATCTGCTTCAGCGCGGCGAACTCGATCCCCAAGGCATTTTCGTCCTGCGCGGTTCCTGCGATCTGCGCGGCGCTCTTCGTCTGCCTGCCGGTTCCCGGACACAGTGCGCTCGTTTGGCCGCCCGGTGCCGAGGAGGGATCGGCGCCTCGCGGTGGAGGACGCGCTGCTGCGTCATGCCTGTGTCTGGCTGCGCCAGCGCGGCGTGAAGCTGGCGCAAACCCTGCTCGCTCCCGAAGAGACATTCCTCGCCGCGCCTCTGCTGCGTAATGGATTCACGGCTCTCACGCGCCTGTGGTACATGCGGCACGATCTGAACTTGCCGATAGACTGCCTGAATATCCCTGCTCGCCTGGATTTCCAACCGTTCGCGGATGACGTGCTGTTTCGACAGACGTTGCCGCGCACCTATGAGGGCACCTTGGATTGTCCGGAAATCAACGGCGTCCGCGACATTGAAGAAGTGCTAGAAGGGCATCGCGCGCAGGGCGCGTTCGATCCGGATCGTTGGTGGCTGGTCCGCGATGGGAACTGGCCGGTGGGTGTGTTGATGATGACGGAAATGCCGGAAAGTGGCGATTGGGAAGTGGCGTACATGGGCGTGGTGCCGGAAGCTCGGCGGCGCGGCTTCGGTCGAGAGATGCTGTTGCACGCTCTCTGCGCCGCCCGCGCCGCCGATGCGCCTTCCGTCACGTTGTCCGTCGATGCCCGCAATCAACCGGCCTGGCAACTCTACCGCGCCCTGGGATTCGAGGCTTACGATCAGCGCGTCGTCTACCTGGCGATTTGGTCCGTTTAGCGCCCTCCCCTTCAGGGGGCGGATAAACGAAGGTGACGAGAATGGCGCACCCGCTTCGTCGCCACAGCGCGAAAAGCGACGACTTGCTGTTGGCGAAGCGTCGTTCGCGGTCTACAATTGCCCGTCCTAGCGTGGGATCCTACCGGAACAGGTTTCCGTCCTGTCCGCGGGTCTAATCTCTCTTCCCAGCCGACAACGACCCACCTTCGCAGATCGACTGCGCGCCGGGGGAACGCCCGTGACTGTCCGCGAACGCAATCTGGTGCAGGCGCTGGAGCAAGCCATCGTCCGGCGCATTGGCGAACCACGCTACAAACTCTGGTTTGAAGGGCGAACCCGTTTCCACTGGGACGACGATCAGTTGACGGTCGGCGTGCCCAATCGTCATTTCGGCGAATGGGTGGAGAAGAACTTCGGTTTGGCGACATCCGACGCGGCGCGGGAAGTGTTCGGACACGCCATGCAGGTGCGTTTCGTCATCGACCCGGAGTTGTTCCAGGCAGCGCGGCGCGAACAAGACGAGGCCCGGCAGACGCAGAGCCGCGACCGTAAGGGAGCGGACAAGCAGAGCCGCGATTCTAAGGGAGCAGAGGATGCACCGCTCCCTCACGGTCGCGGCGAGGAAGCGCCTGCCGTGCCGGAAGCGCCGCGCCGCTCCCGGCGTTGGCATCGCCTGAGCGATTTCATCGTCGGCTCCTGTAATCGCGTGGCTCACGCCGCCGCTCAGAGCGTCGTCGAGGCGCCGGGCGAAGGAGCCAATCCCATCGTCCTGCATGGTCCGGTCGGCACCGGCAAAACGCATCTGCTCGAAGGCATTTACGCCGGCGTGCGCCGCGCTCATCCCGATTGGCGCGTCCTCTATCTGACCAGCGAGGACTTCACCAATCGCTTCGTGCAGGCGATGCGGCTGAACAAGCTGAGCAGCTTTCGCAAGCAGTTCCGCGAGTGCGATGCGCTGCTGGTGGACGATCTACACTTTTTGGCCTCCAAGAAAGCCACGCAAGCCGAGTTCCTGCACACCTTCGACGCCCTGCAAGCGGATAGCCGGCAAATGGTGCTGACATGCGATTGTCACCCGCGCTTGGCCGACGATTTCACGCCGGAATTGACCGACCGTCTGTTGGGCGGCGTCATCTGGGGATTGACGCCGCCCGATGCGGCGACGCGCCTGGAGATTCTGCGCAACAAGTCGCTGCAAAAGGGCGAGAAACGGCTGGCCGACGACGTGCTGCGTTTCCTGGCCGGCCAACTGCGCGGCAACGTCCGCGAGTTGGAAGGCGCACTACACAGCATTCGCCATTTCAGTCGAGTCACCGGCCGAGCCATCGATGTTCTTTTGGTGCGCGAAGCGCTGGCGGAACTGCTGCGTCATGCCGTGCGCGTCGTGCAATTGGCCGACATCGATCGAGCGGTGTGCGCCGTGTTGCGGCTGGAGAACGGCATCTTGCAGTCGAAGGGGCGAGCCTGGGCGGTCAGCCATCCGCGCATGGCGGCCATGTTCCTATCGCGCAAGCACACGGCGGCATCGTACAGCGAGATCGGCAAACACTTCGGCGGCCGCAATCACAGCACCGCCGTCGCCGCCGAGAAGAAGGTCCGTCAATGGCTCGACAACGATGACGAATTGGCGCTTGGCCAGCGCCGCATCCGCGTCCGCGAGTTGATCGAGCGCGTCGAGCGCGATCTGCTGCGTTGACCCCGCTCCCCGGGAGTGATGGAGAATTGGGGCAAGAGCGCGAGGTTCTGCCGCCTTTACCTGTTATGCCCAAAAGGCTGTTTCCGCGTTCCGTTCGCGCAGTTGTTTTCTCCGCACTTCCTTGCCGCATCGGTCGATTCTAAATGTGCCGGATGCGGCGCTACTGTGAAAGACAAGGCCGCATCGCGTTACACTCACCCCCGCACGGGATTCGGACAGGGGACGACGGAGTACCCCCCGGCTGACGGCCGCCCCGTGGACGACTGGGGTTTTCCCTGTGAAAGGAGTCGCGATGAAACGGATCGGCTTGCTGGTTTGCGCCGTGCTGGGACTGGCTTTGAGCACGAGTCAATCGCACGCCAGTTGGAGTGCGCTGACTTACAGCGGATATCAACCCTGTTGGAACATCTTCGCCAAGCGCTACAAGTGCCTCACCTGTGAAGAAGAGCGTCTGCAAAAGTTCTGGCACGACTATTACGACGCCCTGAAAAACTACTACTGCGCCCTCGATCACATTGACTGGGTGGCCTACTACAAGAACCACGGCTACCAGATCAACACGGGTTGCGGCGGCGGTCCCGGCGGCGGTTGCTGCGGCCGTATCAACTACGCGCCGGTGTTCGTGGTCCCCGGCATGCAGTGGGCCGTGCCCAACTGCTGCACGGGTGGACCGCCGACCGGCCCTGGCTGCGCCGCTGGCGCCGGCGCCCGTATGGTCCCGGCATGGGCATGATGCCGGGTCCGGGTGGCTATTGATCCGCCTTCGGCTATCCGTACTCACAGGCCGGTCCTCGCCGCGGCGGGGGTCGGCCTGTTGCTTCCTCATCTCCGGCATTCTCCACACCGTCTCTCTCAACGACGGTGAAATCTTCTACCAATCTCGATGGATCGTCTCGCCGCTCCGCATTTGTAGGGTAAGCTGGTTCGGGGAAGGTGTCGAGCCTTCCTCAGGACACCCCTGCCCGAAAGGAGTCGTGATGACAAGACTGCCCGTCGCGCTCGCGGTCTTCGCGAGTCTGGCCCTGAGCGCCGGCTTGGCCCAGGCCCAACCGAAACTCGGCTGCTACTATCCGCCGATCCCGCAAGCTCCGGATCTGTGCAATCCCGGCTATTACTGGACCAGCGTTTGCGGCATGACGTATGGTCCTTCCCATAGTGTCTATCCGCCGTATCCGCCGTTCCAGGGCATGGTCCCAGGACCGCCGCCGTCGCGCCGCCCCGGCGCTGCGGGCGCTGCCTGCGCTCCCAACTGCGGCCCCGACGGCTCGCCGCTCTTCCCCACGCATCCCTACGCCCGTAGTCCGCGCGATTTCTTCATGTACTTTGACAAAGACGAACCGTCTTATGTGAGATAAGAACTAGCCCAGGCATGGCGAACCGGCAGCGTTAGCTGCCGGGTTTGGCCCAACCCACCCGGCAGCTAACGCTGCCGGTTCGCCATGCCTGTGTTAACTTCTTATCCATTGTCGCGTTCCAGTTCGCGTAGGTAATCGAGCGCCTCATCGAGAGTGCCGACGATGGCACCGGGCACACGGCCTCCGCTGTCGCATTCGTGCAGCAGCATCAGTTCCTCAAAGTCCGGCGATGCTTCCAACTCGCGCCGCAGCCGAGCGCCGATCTTGCCCGTTCGGTAATCGTGGGCGTGCATGTGATGTTCGATGAGGAAGCGCGTCCGCTCGCTGATGAGTCCGTCCAGCGCTTGCAAGCCGGCCTCGACGTGATTGCTCCGATCGAGTCCCTTACCGACATCGTGCAACAGTGCCGCCAACAGAAACTCCTCATCGTAAGGCCGGCGGTCGCGGGCCAACTCGAACACTTGCAGCGAATGATACAGCACGTCGCCTTCGGGATGATACGTCCGTGAACCCTGCACGTTCTCCAGCGGCGCCAGCAACATGCGGAAGACGGGATACGGATCGATCTCCGACTCCGCGGCGCGCAGTTCTTCATCGAGATTGAGATCCGGATATTCGTGGGCAAGCAGTTCCTCCAGTTCGAGGATCGAGGCGCGTTCGATGGCCTTGCCGGTGATCGAGCTTTTGAAAACGTAGTGCGCCTTGTCTTCGGGATAGACAGTCAGTTCAAAGTTGAAACGGTCGTGGATATGAATGTGCGTGAAAACACGCGCTTCGCCGTGCTTGACGACTTGCTTGCGTTCGAGGTCGTACTGGCAGCCGGCCTGTTCGAGCAGATCGGTGATGAGGGCGGGACTATCGCTAAAAATGTGCAAGTCGATGTCGGAGCCTTTGCGGACATGCCCGGTCATCACGCTGCCGATCAAGCGCGGCCGAAATTGCCGCAGCAGGCGCATCAGTCGCAGCGCTTCCAGGCGCATGTCGCGCAGGTTCTGGGTGCGTTTATCTCCTTCGTGGAGGCGGGCGAACAGTTGGATTTGTTCGCGGATTTCGGCGTTGGAGGGAAGGTCTTCGGGTTTGACGCCGCGGCGACAGAGTCGTTTGGCGGCTTTACGTTTGGCGGTGAAATACTCGGACTCGACACGTTCGTACATCAGGCGAGCGGCTTCCAGCGCGATGGCCTGACGCAGTTTGACATCACTCATCCTTTCAAGCGCCGTTATCAAGCCCATCAATGCGGCGCGGGGCTGCGGACGATTTCCACATCTGAATTTTACCCGCCCCGGTCGAGGAAAACCAGCTTAAAACGAATGGACAAAGCTGAGCCGCTCGCTCACGATCGCGGCATTGCCAACCGCTCTCTAACGGTCGCAACTCGGACGACTCGTGGGTGGCCTCCTTTTGGAGTACCCGGCAGCTAACGTAGCCGGTTCGCCTGTCTGGGCGAACCGGCTACGTTAGCTGCCGGGTGAAAGCCAACCGTCGCCTGTTCGATCCAGCGCTGCAAGATGGGCAGCTCGTCGCCAAGCCGCGCAGCCTGAGGGCGGAGCAGCGGCGGAAGTTGGTGGAGGAATTCATTTGATCGGCTGACATGGCGTCGGTTTGCCGCTACGTTGGGGCACGTCTGTAGACCGTGCCCCAACGTGCGATAATGTCTATCTCTAATGTCCCTTTAACCATGAGTGAGGGCAGAGAGATTCTCGACCCTTTTTGCTTACTGGTTTATACGGAGAATCGAGGCGATTCTTTGGCGACCGTCAAGGCAGCTAACACGAGAAAAAAGAGGGCTGAATAACTGAATAGCCCGGCACCAAGTACCAACTCCATCGTGCAAGTCTCGATTGTCGCCTTGTGTTTTCGGACCAACTCCACCGCTAAATCAAGGCTTTCCGAGACCCTACTACGGCCAACCCATTTATCACGCAACTCCATCTCTTTCAAGAGGTTGCTTGTCGATATAACTCTCTCCTCAGCCGAAGCCAACTCTTTCATTGCCCGAATTCGTCCCGAGTTTCCCACAATTCCCAATATCAGACCAATCAAACCTATACCGATAAAAATGACAATAATGGGATTTTTTGTCGATATACGGCTCGCCAAAAACGGCTTCCTTCCTTGCTGAGTAACTGCGCGAGGGACGGGAGCCGTGGGAGAGGGAATCGGCGTCGGCTTGAGGGTTGGGACTTTCCCGAACTCGCCGCACATCCGACAACGGATACCTTTTCCTGCCAGCGTATCGTCCACTTCATAGTCGGTACCACAGTTGGAGCAACAGAATTTCGTCATAGGGCGTGCCCTTCTTTTCAAGAGATGAACCATAATTATCTGCCAGCAATGCACATATGTTTTTGTTTTCTTTCTGACCGTCCTCACCTTATATCATTTTCCTGCTTGCAGACGACACGGAAACCTATCCACTCTTTCTTGCCACCAGGACTCGCGGCACCCCGACTAGCGGAGCGACAGTTCTTGCCAGGATCAGCCCAGGAACCGCCGCGCATGATTCGATAGCTGCCATGCAACGGACCAGTTGGGTCGGAGGGTGGGCTGATGCGGTAGAAATGGCCTAGTTCCGGCCAATCGGCCCAGTCGGAGCACCACTCCCAGACATTACCGTGTGTGTCGAAGAGGCCGAAAGCATTGGAAGGGTAGGAACCGATAGGCGTTGTCTTTCCTGGAGAGACGCCGGGAGAAGCATCTCCGTAGGGCTGACTACCATCGAAATTCGCCTGCGACAAGATGAGTGTGTCACCGAAATGAAAGATTGTCGAACTCCCTGCTCGGCAGGCGAATTCCCACTCTGCCTCAGTCGGCAGCCGGTAGGATCTTCCGGCCGACCTCTCGTCTGGAAGATTGGAGAGCCGGTCGCAGAACTTCATCGCCTCCTGCCATTTGACCCTCTCCACAGGATGCCACTCTCCACCACCGTTCGATTGGTGGAAGTGGGCCGGATTGTGGTGCATGATCGTCTCGAACTCCCTTTGCGTGACTGGATAAGCTCCCATGTAAAATGAGGTGCTAATCTTGACATTATGCTGTGGTCCCTCGTGCTCGTGTCGCTCTCGTTCGGACTCGGGCGACCCCATGAGAAACTTCCCTGGAGGGATGGGCATACACCTCATTCCGATGGAGTTGACCAGAGGAAAGATTGTCTGCAAGTCTTAGGGTTCTCGATACGGGGTTCATGTGGAAGTCTCGCCCTCGCTGGAATAAGCTTCAGGTACGAATCAAGCCAGATTCGTTTCCAATCAGGTAACCCAGTCTGCTCGCTGACCACTTCACGCATGACCTTCTCGCTTATAGGGGGTTCCTGCGGGGCACGAGGTTGGGTGAGTTCTTGCAACTCCTTTCGTCGCTTCTCCTCTGACGCCACCTTCTCCCAACTATCCCAGACGTCGATCACGAAGGTGCCGCCAATACCGAAGGTAGCCCAATTCACAGCGCCCTTTACCAAATACTTCACCGCCGTCTTGGCGATGCATTCCAGCAAGACGTTCGTATTAGGCATGGCCAAGTCTCCCGAATCGCGGACAGAAAAAACTGGCAGGCAAAGGGTGAAAAATTATCGCGGGGAGTTTCTTGCTCCTGTCGTCGGATTCGGTTTCCACCTTCGCTGTCCCTCTCGCCGAGGATTCCTTCATCATCGTCCTGTCCGGCATCGCGTGCAAGCAATTTCAGCATGATTTTTGATCCGTTTGCGTGCGCGTCCGGATCGAATAGGCCGGAAAAGTGTGAGCGGGGTTCGCCCCCGTTCCCTCACGGTCATGGCTCGGAAATACTGCTGCACCCGGCGCGGGTTCGCCGGTTTGGCTCGGCGGCGAGTTTCGCTCGCCGCCGATCTGAACCAACAACATCGCTACAATGCCGCTTACAGCGCCGCCCTGGCTGCCGCCGGACAGGGCGAGGACGCTCGCTTGCTGCCCGATAAGGTCGTGACCATGTTCCGCCGCTGGGCGCTGGGCTGGCTACGCGACCATTTGACGGCCTATTCCCGTCTCGCCGGACAGAACAATGCCGCGATGAAACAAACCATCCAACAGCGGCTGAGCCACTGGCGGCGCGATCCCCAAGCGCTCGACCGCCTGGCCGACAACGAACGCGCCGCCTGGCAAGCCCTATGGCATGATGTGGACGAACTGGCGAAACGAGCGGCCAACAAGGATGCCGACAAGTAAACCGTTGGCTGGCGGGTGCATTTCCGTAGCGACGCCGAAGCGCTGGAATGGCAGAGCGAGTCGAGCGAAGCGAGACCCACCCTACGATTTCAACGCCGCTTCAATCGCCTCGACGCCGACCAGCGGCGCTTGACAGGTGAAGTTCTGGCAAACGTACACCGTCACCGGACCTTGCGATGTTTTGCCCGCCAAGAGCGGCAGCAGTTCCTCCATCTTCTTCTCGTCGCCGCTGGGAGCCTTCAGTGCCGCCACCCGATGCGGCTGATACGAACCGTGGATGATCCGCAGCACGCGCCGCGTGTCTTCCGTTGCTGGATTGCCGACAATGGCGATCTCCTGCACGGGGCCGAGGTGGAAATCCAGCGCCAGAAGCATCTGTCCCGCCGCCAATGGATGCGCACTCAGCAATCCGCGATACAGCCGCAACGTCGTCTCCGCTTTCTCTTGAAGATCCATGCGGCCGGTCAGCTTCACCAGCGCAACAGCGCCGTCACGGCCATCGAGTTGCCCGATGGAATAGCGTTGTCGTGCGGATCTTTGCCGCGCGCGATCAACGATTCGTGATCGCGCCCGGTGTAGAAGAAAGCGCCATCCTCGGCGTCCCAGAATTGCCCGATCATCACCTCCGCCAAATCCAGCGCCGCCTCGATCCAGCGTGTCGCGAAGGTCGCCTCGTACAGCGACACCAGACCATCGAGCAGGAACGAATAATCTTCGAGATAAGCGTTCAGTTTCGCTTCCGAACCGGCGCTCCAGGTGCGCAACAATCGTCCGTCGCGGCTGCGCATGCGCGTGAGGATGAAATCGGCGGCACGAGCGGCGGCATCGGCGTAATCGTGGCGATCCAACACCGCCGCCGCTTGCGCCAGCGCGCCAATCATCAGACCGTTCCACGATGTCAACGCTTTCTCATCGCGTCCCGGCCACACGCGCCGCGAACGCACCTCGAACAGTTTGCGACGGCAGGCGTCGAGCCGCGTCCGCAGATCGCTCTCACTCAGGCCGTGGAGACGGGCATACTGCGCCGAACGTCTTGACGCGATGCAGGATGTTCTTGCCGTGTTCCCAATTGCCTTCCGGCTCGACGCCGTAAACCGCACAGAAAATATCGGCATCGTCCTTGCCGAGAATCCGCCCGATCTCCGCCGCCGTCCAGACGTAAAACTTACCTTCCTCGCCCTCGCTGTCGGCATCGAGCGTACTGTAGAAAGGACCGTCGGAACTGGTCATCTCGCGCAGCACCCAGTTCAACGTTTCCTCGGCGACCTCGCGATAAAACGGTTCGCCGGTGGCTTGGTACGTCTCCAAATAACACGGTACGAGCAAGGCGTTGTCGTACAGCATCTTCTCGAAGTGCGGCACCAGCCAGCGCTCATCCGTGCTATAGCGCGCGAAGCCGCCGCCGAGATGATCGTAAATGCCGCCCATCGCCATATGGTCAAGGGTGACGCGAACCATCTCCAACGCTTGCGGATTATCGAAGCGCTTCCAACAACGCAGCAACACGCGCACATCCATCGGATGCGGAAACTTAGGAGCTTGGCCGAAACCACCGTGGCGCGAATCAAACGCTCGCTCTAAACCAACCAACGCCTGCCGCAGCAGCGAGGCATCCAGTTCGCCCTCTTCTGTTTCCAACCGACCGAAATCGCGCAAATGTCCGGTGATCTGCGACGCCGCTTCCTCAACCTCGGCGCGGCGCGTGCGCCAGACTTCGGCGATGTGCAGCAGCAAGCGCTTGAAACCGGGCCGGCCATAGCGATCGTCCGGCGGAAAATAGGTGCCGCCGGTGAATGGCTTCAGGTCCGGCGTTAGAAACACCGACATCGGCCAACCGCCCGAACCCGTCAACATCTGCACCGACGCCATGTAAATCTGATCGAGGTCCGGCCGCTCCTCTCGATCGACCTTGATGCTGATGAAGTGGTCATTGAGGACTTTGGCGATCTCCTCATTCTCAAAGCTCTCGTGTTCCATCACATGGCACCAGTGACAGGCCGAGTAGCCGATGCTGAGAAAAATGGGCCGATCGAGTTCTTTGGCGCGCGCCAGCGCCTCGGCGCTCCAGGGATACCAGTCTACGGGATTGTGAACGTGTTGCCGTAGATAGGGGCTGGTTTCGTGGTTGAGGTGATTGGTGAACGTCGTCTGCGTCGTCATGGTGATCTCTCGTGAGCAGGGTCTGCGTTTCCTCACAGGAAATAATATGAAACCGTGGAGGGTTCGCCGCGAAAGAAGAAAGAAGGCGTTGCGGACTGGCCAGAAGACGCCGCGCCTGATAAGGTTACATTTTCCGAAAGGCATCCGCACGATTCCGGCAGACTGCGGGAAGCGGAGTCGAGGACATCCAACACGGTTGAACGAGCATGTATGCAGTTTTTGAAGATGGTTCACGGCAATACACGGTCAGCGAAGGCGATGTGGTGAAAGTAGACTACCGTGCCGGCGACAAGGGGGCGCGCGTCGAGTTTGGCCGCGTTCTGCTCTACGCCAACGGCGACGACACCCGCATGGGCCAACCGCTGGTCGATGGTATGCGCATTCTCGGCGAAGTAGTGGAGCATCCATCCACGAAGCTGTACATTCAGCACTTCCGTCGTCGCAAGAACTATCGGCGGCTGCGCGGCCATCGCCAGCCGTACACCAGCGTGCGCATCCACCACATTCTGTTGCCCGGTCAGGAACCGCCCGCCGCTCCGCCGCCGACCGCCCCTCAACAATCCTAACGTCGTTTAGCCGCGACCCGCAGGGGAGCGCTGTCGCGCTCCCCTTCGGGTCGCGGCTATATAAACGACGGGTTCCGGTTGCTCGATTCGCACCCGGCGCTGTATAACTCACATTGACGATCGGCCGGCCCGCCGGGAAGAAGGGTCGCCGAGCGAACGCGCTAACGTGGGCAAGGAGGCCGACCATGCGCATCCGCATCCTCAGTGTCGTGCTGCTGATCTTCGTTGGCGGCATGACCTTTTCGCTCATTCGCGGCCAGGAGCAACGGAGCGATCCGCCTGTTCCGACGCCATCGACCCGTGAAGCTAACCAGGCAGCTAACGCTGCCGGTTCGCCTGCCGCTTCGCCGTCGTCCTCGTCGCGCTCGTCTTCGTTGACCCCCGGACCGGCCCGCGATTTCTCCAAGCTCGACGAATTACCCAAAGAAATGCTGGTCAGTTGCCAGCGCGGCGCCGATTGGCTGTCGCGCATCAACGGCACCAAGGGACGTTTCCTGCACGGCTATTTGCCGGCCCTCAATAGCGAGATGGAGGGGGATAACTTTTTGCGGCAAGCCGGAGCCGCTTTCGCCCTGGCTCGCGCCGCCCGCTTGCTCGGACAGGATCGCTACGCCGCTCGCGCCACCCAGGCCATCCTGACCCTGCTCGATGACACGGTTATCGATTCTAGCGAGGCGACGTGCCGGCATACGTCGTTGCCATCGGCAGCCCTCAATCGTCTGGGCGCCGCCGGCCTGCTTGTGTTGGCCATCCACGAATTGCCGGCGCCGCAACAGGATCTTCTGGACAAGGCGGAGCAACTGTGCAATTGGATTCGCCGCCAAGCCCGTGCCGATGGCTCGCTGCGCTGCGACGATGGCGACAACGACAAGCCGGACGCCGAGGATGCCGACCGCGTCCATGAGTATCCGGGCCTCGCGCTCTATGCCGTGCTGCGAAGCCAGAAGCATCGGCCGGCCGCCTGGAAGACGGAACTGGCGCAGAAAGCGCTCGCTTATTACCGGACGTGGTGGAAGGGCCATCGCGGCATGGCGTTCGTGTCTTGGCAAACGGCGGCTTGGACGGAAGCTTACGTGCAGACCAAAGAAGCCGGCTTCGCGGAGTTCGTTTACGAGATGAACGATTGGCTGTGCGGCTTGCAGTACGATCAGATCGATCCGCGCCGCCTCGCCTGGTACGGCGGCTTCATGACGTGGGTCAACGGCGAGTCGATCGAGACGCCGCCGAGCGTCGGTTCGGCCGTGTATGCCGAGAGCCTGGCGGAAGCGCGGCGGACGGCGCGAGCCGGCACCGATCTGTCCCGCTATCAGCGTTACAGCGAAGTGCTGCAACGCTGTCTGCAATTCCTGGTGCGCTTGCAGTACACCGATGCCAATACCCAGCACTTCGAGGAGTGGTATCGTCCGCGTCTTGTCGGCGGCTTTCATGCCTCCTCCCAGGACGGCAATTTGCGCATCGATTACACGCAGCACGCCTTGTCGGCTCTAGTGACATACCTGGAGGACGTGGAATGACTTACCAGCCCTTGTTAGGTGGTTAATGACCGAACCATCTAACTACCTAGCAGGGGCTAGTCAAAATCGGCGGATGGCAGTATAGTACGACAAAGATGCCTCCACGCACCGCGGTGCGCTTCCTGAACACTTTACGCCCGGTCTGGCGCCGGTCCCTCAGAGCAGGCGGTTCGATTTTCATGAGCGAAGAACGCATTCCCCTCCCGCGCCCGCGCTGTCGTAGTCTGATGGGCGTGCGCATTCTGGGGACCGGCAGCTATGTACCCGATGCCGTTGTCAGCAACGATCACCTACATCAGCGTTTCGGTTTCGATTCCGATTGGATCGTCAAACGCACCGGCATCCTGGAACGCCGCCACGCGCTGCCCCATCAAGCCACCAGCGATCTCTGTTACGAAGCGGCTCTCCGTTGTCTCGATAATGCCGGGCGCAGCCGCGCGACATCGATCTGATTGTGCTGGCGACGTTCACGCCGGACATGTCGTTCCCTTCGACGGCCTGCCTGCTGCAAGATCGGCTGAAAATCAGCGGAGCGGCTCTGGAAGTTCAAGCGGCGTGCGCTGGCTTCATGTATGCGCTCATCACCGGAGCGGCCTACGTCGCTTCCGGGGCGAGCAGTACGGCTCTGATCGTCGGCGGCGACTGCAACTCGCGCATTCTCAATCCGCACGACATCAAAACGTATCCGCTGTTCGGCGACGGCGCCGGCGCCGTGTTGCTGACGCGCGGCCGACCAGATCAAGGGCTGTTGAGTTTCAGTCTCGGCTCTGACGGCGGCGGCGGCGACCTGCTCAGCCGGCCCGCTTGCGGCAGCCGTTTGCCGCCCACGCCGGAGTTGATCGGCAAGGGGCTGCACTACATGCACATGGATGGCCGAGCCGTCTTCCGCTGGGCGGTCGCCATCCTGTCGGACACTATTCTCGACGTGCTGCACGCCAGCAATCTTCGGCCGCAGGACGTTGATTTGTTCATCCCTCATCAAGCCAACATCCGCATCATCAACGCCGCCATCGACGTGCTGCACATTCCGCGCGGCAAAGTGTTCAACAACCTCGATCGTTACGGCAACACGTCCGCCGGCTCGGTGCCGTTGGCCCTCGATGAGGCAATCGCCGAAGGACGGCTGAAACCAGGGCAACTCGCGGTCCTGAGCGGCTTCGGTGCCGGCCTAGCCTGGGGTACGGCCGTGATGCGCTGGTGAATTGTCTTTTCAGCGTTTGACGAGAGGCGCCGTCCCAAAGCGGATACTCGTCGTCTTATTAGCGCTCACTTTCACCTCCCGGCTCTCCTCTTGCGTCCGGCCGTCTTGCGTCCAACTTGCTTTCACCTGATAGACGTAGCTCTCGCCCTCGGCTAGTTCCGGCGAGATAAAGTCGCGCTCCGCGCGATCCGGCGCATGCGCTGCCCATTGAGCCACAGCACGGCGTCGGCGGGGAGCCAAACGCGCAGCCGAGCTTTGTTGTCCTTCCCTTGCGCCGCCGAAGTCGTGGCGACACGCTGGCTCGTCACCCGGAACGAGGTGCGCGGGGCGGAATTGCCTGCATAGTAGTCGAGATAGCGGGAACCAGAGCCGGCAGCGCTGGAGGCAATCGCGGACGACGGTATCGGAGGGGCGTTGCGCGCGTAGTAGTCCGTGTAACGCGAAGAGGAGCTTACCGTATTGGGCATCGGCAGAGTAGTTCCGCCGGCACCGGGAGTCGAGACGCCCGGAACAGGAGTGATCCCTGCTCCATAGGCGGGGACGATGCATGTGCAGCCACAGCCGGAATACATGCCGCCATAGCCGCCGTAGCCATAACCACCGCCATAGCCAAAACCACCGTAGCCGCGCCTACCAAAGCCAAGACCGCCATAGCCCAATCCGCCATAGCCGAGACCACCATAGCCCAATCCGCCATAGCCAAATCCACTCAGACCGAACCCACCCAAGCCGTACATCCCATAACCAAGACCGCCATAGCCCAGCATCCCATAACCAAGACCGCCATAGCCGAATCCGCCGTAACCAAAACCACGAAAGCCATAGCCGCCGTAGCCATACCCACCATAACCAAAACCATGATGGCCATAACCGCCGTAACCAAAACCGTGATGGCCATAGCCGCCAAAGCCGCCGTGCC
The DNA here is from genome assembly GCA_963835245.1 of uncultured Planctomycetota bacterium. Lineage (GTDB taxonomy): Bacteria > Planctomycetota > Planctomycetia > Gemmatales > Gemmataceae > JAJPHU01. The sequence goes on along the minus strand of CAWIEZ010000001.1, from coordinate 1,156,143 downwards.
CACCGCCATGACCGCCACCGCCACCGTGGCCATGCGCCGCCGGCACCGTTGCCCAGAGAAAAGCCGCCAGGATGAACGCCGTCGAAGTTATGAGTTTGTAGCGAGGCATGTTCGCTTCCTCCGGGTAAGATGAGAGGAGGACCGGAGCTTCGGAAACGAGCGGGAGCCGCGCTTCCATGCCGGGCGTGACCGCGGAGATGCTTCCGAGAACGGTCTACCCCATATTGAGCCACTCCATTGTACGATGCGCATGGCCCGTACAATCAACCCTTTTTTCCTCTTCGATAGGGATTGCCTCCTTAACAGCCCCGTTTTTCGTCATAAACGGAAGATCCCGTGTGCTTTCGCCGAGGAGAGAGGACAATAAAAAACCCCGCTGAACTCCCTGCAAGCAGGTCGAACAGCGGGGCCGGAACAGAGAAGAGGCCGAGAAGATGGTTTGATAGTACAGCGGCAAACCCCTCTGTCAAGAAAAAAGTCACGATTTTTCCGATTTTCCGATTTTTCCGCAACAGGTGTGAGTCGGTCGAATTAGTCGTTCGCCTACTTCCTCCCTGGCGACAGCACCTCCAGTTTCAGATCCTTGAAGCGCACTTCCATCGGCCCGCCGGCGTGGATTTGCAGGCCGAAGATGCCGCGCCGCGCCAGAGCCGCATCGTCCACGTCCACGCACAGCTTGCCGTTGAGATATGTCCGCACGCGGTTGCCTTCGGCCACGATCTCGTAATCGTTCCAATCGTCGGTCTTGACGTTCTTCTCGCCGGACTTGTCCCACAACAGACCGCGGCCATTCTCCTCGTAGAGCTTGCCCCACCAACCGGCGCCGATATCCGCCTGCGGGCCGCGCATCTCGCCGTCCGGCAACGGCTCGCTACGGAACTGAACGCCGCTATTCTCCTTGTTCGGAACTAGCTTCACTTTCAGCGTCAGCCGGAAATTATCGGCGAGCATTTGGCTGGTGAGGAAGGCGTTTCGCTTGAGACCGGCGCTTTTGCCGACGATCTCACCGTTCTCGACCGACCACAGTTTGCCATCGCCATCCCAGCCGGTCAGATCCTTGCCGTTGAAGAAGTCCTTGGCGTTGTCTGGCGTGGCGAGGATCGGCGCTTGAGATGGATGACGCAAGTAAGCGACCAGCGCCCGCACTTCCTCTTCGCGCAGAGGTTTGAGCAGATCATCGGGCATCATCGACGTGGGGCTGGATGCCCGTTCGTCAATGTCGTTGACGGGAACGGTCAGCGTCTCGTTGGCGGTGACGACCGTTAGCGCGGCGGCCGTTTCGCCGCGGACAATGCCGGTGACGACACGGCCGCTTTTCAGCGTCACGACCGTCATTTTGTAATCGTTGGGGATCACCGCGCTGGGATCGAGGACGTTTTCCAGCAAATAATCCAGGTTCGCTCGATTCGAGCCGGTGATGTCGGGTCCGACCTTGCCGCCGACGCCGTACAAGGTGTGGCACTGTTGGCAGGTCTTGGCGAAGACGGCCCGGCCCAGCGACAGATCCGGCGCGGGAGCGGGAGTAAGGAGTTTCTTCTTCCAATCGGCGATGAACTTGACGCGCTCAGCCGGTGTGGTGCGGACAATGCCCCAAACCGTGGCGATGCGTTCGTCCAACGTCTTGTCATGCAAGTTGCGGAGTTGGCGCACAATCTCGGCGGGCACGTCGGAGGCGGGCACGTTCTTGGCGGCGATGGCTTCGATGAGCGCTTTGCCGTAGGCGGCCCGCGAGGCCAGCGTACTCAGCGCATCGCGCTTCTCCTCCGGGCTGAAGGAGCCGAAGGGCTGCAAGATCATTTGCGGCGTTTTCGGATCGTCATAGAAAGCCAAGCCGCGCAGAGCAGCGCCGCGCATCGACTTATCGCCGAGAAGTTGTTGCAGAAGGGGATTGACTTCCTTATCGCGGGCATCCAGCAGCGCGGCCAGCGCGCTCCGTCGTGCCGGTGCATCCGCCGAGCGATCCGTCAACACACGGCGGAGTTCCGCAAACGCTTTCGGATCGCCGAAGGTCACGGCCAGGGCCATCGCTTGTCTGTGAACCTCCGCATCCGGGCTGCGCGATAATTCCGCGAAAATGGCGGGCCATGCCTTCGGCATGGCGACGCTTCGCCGGCCCTTGAGCGACTCCAGAACGCTCCGCAACACAGCCCGCTGCCGCCCGGCGTCGTTCTCGGCGGCAAGCTGTTTCACCACCAGCGCCAGTGCTTCCGGCGTGGCCGACGAAGCGAGGCGGCGAGCCATGAACGGCAGCAACAGCGGCGATCCCTTGGCCTCGGACGCCAACTGGAGCGCTCGCTCCGGCGACAGTTCGGCCAAAGGTTCCAAGGCATACCAATACATCAGCGGCAGGTTGGCATCGCCCGCATCCTCGGCGTGGCCTAGAAGCCCCGGCAGAACGTCCCAGCGCCGTTCGAGAGGCAATCGTTGCAGTCCCGACGCCAAATAGAGCCGCACTACCGGCGACTCATCGCGGATCGCCATGTCGGCGAGTTTTTTCAAAAGCGGCGCGGACGCCTTACCGTCCTCCAACGCCAATTGCACCGCCCAGCCGCGGACGTGCGCAGCCTTATCGTCCAGCGCCTTGAGTATGCACTCTTCCGCCAGTCCGCCGCTGACGTGCAGCGTCCACAGGCCGCACAACCGCCGCGCCTCGTCCGTTGACTCGAAAGCAATCTTCCCCAGTGCCTCGCTCCCACTCGGCAGCTTACGCTGCCGGTTCGTCCGCTCTTGCAGCAGCCGCCGCGCGTGACGCGCGAACCACTGATTTTTGTGCAATTGCAGATCAACTAACTCTTTATCGCTCTTTTTGCTCAGGTCCACGCCTGTAACTGGCTCGGTGCCGCGATAGCTGATTTTGTAGATGCGGCCGTTGCCGCGATCCCAAATGCGCGGATCGTGATGGTGGCACGCTTGCTTGTCGTACCAATCGAGGAGATAGACATTGCCATCCGGGCCGTAACGCAGATTGATGAAACGCGCCCAGAAATCGTTAGCGAGCAAAAAATCCGGCCCATGCGAGGCCACGAAACCAGAGCCTTTCGGCTTCAGCACATCCATGTTGAGACGATGGCCGTGGATATTGCCCATGAACATTTTGCCGCGATATTCTTCCGGCCAAGCCCCGCCTTGATAGAGCATCAGGCCGCAGTGCGCATGGCCGCCGCCGGAACTGCCGTCCGAGGAGATGCCCGCCCACGGATTGGCGCACCCGCCAGTGCAGGTGATCGGCGATGGTCTGGATGTCGGCGTAGGTGTGCGGATTGAAGTGCGATCCGGCTTGTCGCTGATAACGGCCGCCCTGAATGATGTGATAGGCGTGCGGAATGACGCACGCCGACACGAACGCTTGCCCATGCGCATCGAAGTCCAGCCCCCACGGATTGCTGGTGCCGTGGGCGAACACCTCGAAAACGTGCTTCGTCGGATGGTAGCGCCAGACGCCAGCGTTGAGGGGAATGCGATCCTTGTCCGGCGTTCCCGGCTTGCCCACGCGCGAATGTGTGAAGACGCCATGACAACCATACAACCAGCCGTCCGGTCCCCAGCGGAAAGCGTTCAGCGTCTCATGCGTGTCTTCGTAGTGCCAGCCGTCCAGCAGGATGCGCGGCTTACCCGCTGGCTTGTCCTCACCCGCTTGGACCGGCACGAACATCAGGTACGGCGCCGCGCCGATCCACACGCCGCCGAAGCCGACCTCCAAACCGCTGACGAGGTTCAGTCCCTCCAGGAAAACGGTGCGCTTGTCGAACTTACCGTCGCCGTCGCTGTCCTCAAAAATCAGAATGCGATCTTTCGCCTCCTTATCGGAGCGGCGAATGGGGTAACTGTACGCTTCGGCGACCCACAGCCGACCCCGATCGTCGAGGCAGAAAGCGATGGGCTGGCATACGTCCGGCTCGCCGGCGAATAGGCTGACGGTGAAGCCCTCCGGCACGGTCATCGCCGCCGCCGCTCTCTCCGGCGTCAGCCCGGCGTATTTGTAGACATCCGGCGTCGCTGGCCCTTTCCGCACGGGGAAACTCGGTTTCTCCGCGTGGAAGCGGAAATCATCGAAATTGACGTGGCCCCAGTGGCCGGAGTGCTTATCGACCAGCCGAATGAAGATCGTCTTGCCCCGCTGGGCCGTCAAATCGACGGCGACGCGGCGAAGGTTCTCTTCTTCAATGCCGGACGTGCGCGCGATGACCTCTTGTGTATCCTGGCGCACCAGTTCGACGCAGGTTTCCGGCCACGGTCCGCCGCCGATGAGGAACGACGCCCACGGATGCGTCACTTTGAATGCCGCCGAGGTGAGGGTGCCTTGCGGTTTGTCGCCGTTGCGTTCGTAACTGCCGATCCAGTAGTCGCCCTGATGCTGACTCTTCATGTCGCCGCGGCGCCGGGCGATGGTGTCGCCCTTGATGGGCTGGCCACGAAACGCTTCACCGTCGGCCGTCCAGTCCTTGAGCGTGCCACTCTCCAAATCGAGGTTGAGCGGTTTGCCATCCCTCCCGACCGGCCGCACGCCTTCTGTTGGCACCGAGGAAGACTTCTCTTCCGCACCGAACACGGGCATGACGACGAACACGGAAAGGACAACAAATCTGAAAAAACGACGCATGGCAACTATCTCCCCACGACAAGCGACGACAACCAATGGTGCTATTTTCCATCGCCGGTTCTCGATGTCAACCATCGGAGCCGCGACCGTAAGGGAGCGGTTGGATGCACCACTCCCTTACGGTCGCGGCTCCGATGGCACGGCACTTGCTGTTTACTGGAGTATTCGGCGGTAGCCTCTTCTTCGGAGAAGAGCCAGAGTAGCCGTATCGAGATAAGGATCGAACACGAGAAGAGGGAATAGTCATGTTGAGCCATTTGGGACCGCTGGAAGTGGAGTGCGATGCCCCTTCTTATCCAATTGTGCGTGCTTGCCGGAAACTCGGCATGAGTGAACCCGAAGATGTCCGTTGGTGCCGTAGGAGTCGTCAGCTGCGACGCCCTAACGGCTGGATTGGTTTGCTCGCCAATCCCATTTGGGGATGCTTGCTGGGCCGCGAGGACAGCGAAGCCCCCGTCTGCACCTGCGGCAATTCCTTGCCCCCAATGGAGAGTTACTCGTTTACTTTCCAGACGGGCGAACAAATCGAATATGAGATGGGCCAGTGTGTCCACTGCCGGACGATCTACTGGGAAAAGCGCTGAAAAATCCTTTCGTTTAGCTGCGACCCGCAGGGGAGAGCTGTCGCGCTCCCCTGCGGGTCGCGGCTAAACGAATCATAGCGCGAGTCATGTCATTTTTTCGCGATGAGCCAATCGTGCGGGCTGCGCGGCGGCCTTCCTCTGAACGAGACAACAATCAATCGAGAAATGCCTTCTGCGCGGAGGATGGCGCTGCCGATCCGCGCGGAGGCGGCGCCGGCAACGATTCCCGGTTGGGAAGAGTAGGGCGACGAACCGAAGAGACATAAGCGAAACGATGCTGCTCAATCGCCGGTGCGCACGTCCCCGCCCGTGTGTACCCTTCTGGCCGCTCAGAGGTTCCCAAAAGGAGATATTTGATGGTCCGCGTCCTCCTCCCATTCCGGGGAGTCGCTGTCCTATTGCTGGCCGCCTCAACGGTAGTCGGACAGACTCCCGAACCGCCGGCCGAATTGCCCCTCGATTCCCCGAGTCCCGGCTCCGTGGATTTCCTCCGGCAATTCTCGGCCGAGAGAAACCATCCCCTGCTCAGCCTCATGGTGGATGGCGAACTAACGTCCTTCGACGCCGCCCTCGCGCAGGAGACGTCGCCGCGGCTCAAGCCCGCGCCGCAAAAGCAATCCGCATCCTCCGCGACCGAGACAACCGATGCTTGCCCGGTCGAAGTCGAATGCCCGACGATGCCAGTCTGCCTTCCCTTCTGTCCTCCGCCTCCGCCGCCCCCCTGTCATTGTCGCAAGTGTCAGCGCAGGCAGCGGCACGCGCATTGCGGAAACAATGGTCCGGGCTATGGCAATCCGTATCTTGGTTGGCCGTGCGCCATGGGCGGCTATCCCGGCTGCTACGGTGCGCAGCCGTATCCTTCTCAGCAATGCTGTGGCCGTCGAGGCCACCACCGGCAAGGCTGCGGATATAACGCCTCCGGTTATCAAGGTTACGGCAATTTCTCTGGTGGCGGTTGGGGTGGTGGATGGAACACGATGGGCGGCGGCGGTTTCCTGGACGGCGGCTGCTGCGGCGCTTGCACTCCCTACATAGCGCCTCCGCCGCCTCCGCCGCAGTGCCATTGCCGCAAGTGTCAACGCAAGCACGGCTGCGGAAATCAAGGCTGGGGTGGTTCCTATGGCGGCTATGGGGGCTATGGCTCTGGCTATGGCGGCGGTTATGGCGGCTGGGGCATGGGTTCCGGCGGCTTCCTGGATGGCGGTTTCGGTGGCGGCTGCTGCGCTCCCTACATGCCTCCGCCGCCACAGCCGCAGTGCCATTGTCGCCGATGCCAGCGTAAACATGGATGCTCGTCCGGCTACGGCTATGCCGGCAGCGGTTATCCGGGTTGGCCGAATTATCCGGTGCCGGGAGCGAACATGGTCGATGGCGGTTACAACGGCTTCGCCGATCCCAATTGCTTCAGTTGCGGCAAGCAACACGGCCACGGCTTGTTCCATCGCTGCCGCAGCGGTCATCACACGCAGCCCTATCCCTACTACGCCTATCCGCGGATGATGCCCTGCATGCAGATGGAGTCGTTCTGCGCCGATTGCGGCAGCGGGGGAGAGTTCTTGCCCAGCAACTAGGACATTGCCATCAAGGAAGAGCAGCGACGAGGAGGCGTCCGCTTTGCGGACGCCTCTTTTTTTTGCGCGGGAGAATTGCAATAATAAGTGTTTAGTGGCGAACCGGCAGCGTTAGCTGCCGGGCGGATTTTAGAACACCCGGCAGCTAACGCTGCCGGTTCGCCGGGTCGTGGCGAGGAGTACCGATGACGCTATCCGACAACGAGAAACTGCGTCTGGACGAGGACGGCTATGTCATCGTGGACAACTTCCTGGACGCCGTGTTGCTGATTCGGCTGCGCCAGCGGATCGAGGAGTTATTCCGCATCGAAGGCGCGTTGGCGGGCAGCGAGTTCAAGCTGGAACCCGGCTGTCGCCGTCTGGCGAACCTCGTGGACAAGGGTGACGTCTTCCGCGAAGTCATCGTCTTGCCGCGCTTGCTGCAATACGTCCGTTACGTCCTGGGACCGAGCATAAAACTCAGCAGCCTGCACGCGCGTTCCGCCGATCCCCACGGTGCCCGTGGCCAGCCGTTGCATGCGGATATGTCCGCTGTCGCCGACGAGCGCGGCCCGTGGGTGTGCAATACCCTGTGGATGCTCGACGACTTCACTCCGGACAACGGCGCCTTGCGCGTGGTTCCCGGTTCCCATCGCTTTGGCCGACTGCCGGCCGAGAGTCTCGCCGATCCGCTCGCCGACCATGACGATCAGGTTTTGGTAACGGGCCGGGTCGGTAGTGTTGTGATTATCAATGCGCACACCTGGCACGCCGGCACCGCCAACCGCACGGATTGTCCGCGCACCGCTCTGCATGCCTTCTACTGCCGGCGCGACAAACCGCAGCAGCAATACCAAAAACGCTTGCTGAGTCCACAAGTGCGGCAATCGCTATCAGCTGAACTGCGCGACCTATTGGCGCTGGACGATCCGATGAACGATCGACTCAGCGCCGAGGCCATCGTCCGTAGCGGCGTTTTGAAGTAGAACGGAGCTACCGTTGATGAGCGCTTACGCGATCCAAGCCGGCTCCCAACCTTTGCGATAGCGCTTCGTGAGCAGATCGTTGGCGGCGGTCGAGTTGGGGATCGTCAAGCGCGTGCTGTCCCAGTGCAGCGTCTCGCCGCGGACGCGGATGGCGATGGTGCCCAGCAATACCGTTTCCGTCAACGGGCCGGCGTAGCTGAATGGAGACGTAGTCTTCCCTTCGCCGCGGCAAGCGTCCGCCCAAGACGTGTAATGATTGCGCGCCGGCACTACCTCCATCTTGAAGTCGGCGAACTTCTCCTCCGGAAACAGCTTCGGCATGGCCACATGAGGAATGACCAGCGAACCCTTCTCGCCGATCAGCACCGAGCCGGAGCCGGGCAATTTGTAACTCTTCGGCAGACCGTGCGTCTCCGGCGGCGGCAAGTGTCCTTGGCCATCGTACCAGGTTAGCGTCAGCGTCTTGCCGGCGGTGCGTTCGGTGCCGGGGAATTGGTAATGGACCGTGCAGCGTTTCGTCCACACTTCGCGGTTGATCGGCGGCGCTTCGGCGCGAATCGTCGTCGGTGCGGTGAGTCCGAGAGCCAGGAACACCGGATCGAGAATGTGACAGCCAAAATCGCCGAGTTGGCCGTTGCTGAAATCCTGCCAGGCCCGCCAGTTGAACGGGTGATATATTTTCGATTTGTACGGCCGCTCCCCAGCGACGCCGAGCCAATCGTTCCAGTGCAGCGTCTCCGGCACTGCATCGGCACCAGCAGGGCGGTCATCGGCCAGCATCCAACGCATCGGGCCGCTCTGCCACGAGTGGACTTCCTTCACCCGGCCAAGGACGCCATCGTGGACCAGCTTGACGGCGGTGCGATACGCCTTGTGCGATTGGATCTGATTGCCCATCTGGGTGACGAGACGGTATTTCTCCGCCGCTCGATGCATTTGCCGGGCCTCGAAAACAGTGTGCGTCAGCGGTTTCTGACAAAAGACGTGTTTGCCCAGCATCATCGCCGCCAGCGCGATCGGCGCGTGCATGTGGTCCGGCGTGGAGACAATGACGGCATCGAAATCGCGTGCCTGCTCGAACAGCCGCCGCCAATCGGTACAGCGGCGAGCCTGCGGATATTTCTTGGCCGCCTTGCCGAGATGATTGGCGTCTTCATCGACATCGCACAAGGCGACAATTTCGACGTGCGGACTGGCGGCGATCAAGGTGTGATCTTCCCACCCCTTGCCCGCCACGCCGACCGAGGCGACGCGGAGGCGTTCGTTGGCTCCCCAGCGCGCGACCAACTCAGGGCGGTCAAGGACATTGCCCCGCCCGCCGCAAGGCTACTCTGTAGAAACCGGCGCCGAGACAGCCGTTGCGATGCCATGATCGATTCCTCGTTTGCTCAATGAGTTTTGCGGAGAAAAAGGATCGTTGATCCGAGCCGTGTTCGTTTGATGGCCTCGTTCGATAGTTTACAACGGAGTTTCACACAGGCAATGTTACGCACTTCTCGCCTTCGTCTAATTGGTTTCGCAACGCCCGCGAAACAGCGGACATTACTCGGCTTCGCTCAGTGGCAGCTTCACCGCCACGCCGCTGCGAGCGCTGCGGGCGACGGCTTCGGTGAACTCCATGTACGCCACGCCCGTCTCGAAGTTCGTCAACCGCACCGGCGTGCCCAGGCGGATCGAGTCCACGAAATCCGCCTCGACTTGCCAGCCGCGTGCTTTCTCCGCCGGGATGGGAATTTCACGCAGCGATTCCGCCGGCCCCGCACCGGCGCCGTGCGTGCGGCTGTGGCCGAGAATGCGATCGTCCAGCAGATCGTAATAAAGGACGCCTTCACTGCCATATAAATGAATGCCGGCGCCCTGACCGAAGGGCGTCACGCCGCTGAGGTTATAACTGGCACGGGCACCGTTTTTGAGGACGCTCAGCACTTGCACGCTGTCCGGCGTACCGACCGGCCGGCGCACGCCGCTTTCCGGATCGATGCGTTCGGGCGTGAAGGCGTGCGCCTGTGCCAGCACGCGCAGCGGCGGCGGCACCCAACGCAATAGCGTCTCGTGAACGATTCCCAAAGTCAGCATGTTCACGCCCGACAGCGCGACGTCTTGCCGCCATGATAGCGGCGCGGCCGAATCCGCCAGAGCGCCGTTGCGGCTGAAAACGTGGACCTCGCGCAGTTCGCCGAGAAAACCCTCGCGGATCAATTCGCGCATCACCTCGTCGCCCTTGAGTCCATAGGGACTGGGCACGATCTGGCAGACCAAGCGCGGATGGCGGCGCGAGGCGGCGAGCATCTCGTGCGCCTCCGCCGCGTTCATGCTCATGCGCGCCTCGGTCAAGATATGTTTGCCGGCGGCGAGGGCGGCCAAAGTGATAGGAGAGTGCAAGTACGGCCAAGTGCCGACGACCACGGCGTCGATGTCCGGGTCGGCGATAAGGTCTTCCCAGCGCTCGTAGGTGTGGCGAATGTTGAACTCGCGCGCCACGGCGACCGTCGAGGTTGGCCGACGATTGCACACGGCCACGATCTCCACGTCCGTCAGCGCTTCCGGAGCCCGGAAGGTGACGCAAACGAGTGTTGGCGCCGGCGCCGATCAGGCCAACGCGCAAGATGCGGTGTGCCATTGGTCCGTAGTCCGTAGTCGGTAGTCAATAGTCCGTAGCAATGAAGCATTCTATCCTTGCTGCGGACTATTGACTACCGACTACGCACTAGGGATTAAAGGAGATCAGCTTGAGAATCTTGTCGCCGAGGCTGGGTTTCTTGACGAGTGCCTCTTTGCCGGACTTGTGCAGGAAGTCGGCCCACGCTTGCGCATCGGGCGGCAGTTCCTGGCCGGTAATCGCGCGCAGCGATTCCGTGGCTCGATTGCGCAGAGCCACGTCCTGTTCTTTGCGCAAGACGGAGACGAGTGCCTCGGCGGCCTGGTACTGCGGGAAATGGGCCAGGGCGCGAGCGGCGTAAATGCGCTGATTGAGTTCGTTTTGCTTGTCCTTGTCTGTTCCGTCTACAGGGAACTCATTGAGTACCTTAACGAGTTGATCGACGGCTATGGGATTGCCGTTGACGCCGAGGGCTTGTAGAGCCTGCTCTCGAATGGTTTCCATTGCGTCAGGCCGCTCGCGCTGGAAATAGGCGGCGCGATCATAGGCGACGCTCAACGCCTGGGCGGCGCGGATCTTTGAAGTGCTGGAGCGACGCGATGGCGGCCAGGCGGCACAACGGCTGCGGATCGCTGGTGGCGCTCCAAACCAGCAGCTTGACGATCACGTCTTGTTCTTGCTGGCTGCCGCCGTTTTGCCGCGGTTCTTTCAGCGAACGCAGCGCCTTGCTCTTTTTATCGCCGTCGTTGCTGTTGCGGATGACCCATAGCGGGTCGGGGGGCGGCTTAAACATTTCTTTGAATTTGAAATCGCGGCTGGTGACATCGTCCCAAAAGCCGGCGCAGCCGCTGAGGGCGCAGCAAGCAGCGGCGACGCCGAGCAAACGGCGACCGGCAGCTTGCGAACGTCCGGGTTGACGTGGCTGCACAGACTCCCTCTCTTTCCCCCTCCCGCTCCTCTGCCACGGCGCAGCGGGACGACGCGCCGACAGCATCGCGCAGTCCCAGCCAGGGAAGCAGGAGGCAGGCGTATAACCATTCGCTGCGGAGACGGCAAGAGCAAATAGACCGCGAACCGCGAATGTCGAAAGAAGTTCAAGGATTGTAGGATTGGAGCGTTAAGAGCGGATAAGTTAACTCCGCCATTCGTCGATCAGCGATGCCACCAGGGCCGTCCAGCCCGTCTGATGGCTCGCACCCAATCCCGCTCCGTTGTCGCCGTGGAAGTATTCGTAAAACAGCAGCAAATCGCGCCAATGCGGATCGTCCTGGAATATGCGTTGTCCTCCGTGGATGGCACGGCGGCCCTGTTCGTCGCGCGTGAACAGACGGATCAGGCGATCGGCAATCTCGCGGGCCATTTGCGGGAAGGTGATCGGCTCGCCGGCCGATGCCGGCGTGGCCACCCCGAAACTCGGTCCAAACGCCGCACCCAATTTCCGCAGCGATTCGATCAACAAAAACGTCGTCGGAAACCAGATCGGCCCGCGCCAGTTGGAATTGCCGCCCTTGATCTTCGACGTACTCTCAGCCGGCTCGTAACCCACCACGTTGCCGTCAAATTCAAACGGTTCGCGCAGATGCGCCCGCGACAGACTTCGGATACCGTAGGGAGATAAGAACTCGTTTTCGTCGAAAACGCGCTCCAGGATGCGCGTCAGCTGGTTCTCGTTGAGGATGGTGAGGACGTAAGTTTTGCCCGCACCCTCGCCGACCTCGTGAACCACGTCGCGGACCAGATCGCAGCGATTGCGCAGAAACCACTGGAAGGCGCCGCTGAACTCTTTGAACGGCGCGATCCACGCTGCTTCCAGGCGCTCCACGGCGAACAGCGGGATGAGGCCGACCAGCGAACGTAGGCGGAACTGGCGGAAACGCCCATCGGGATAACTCAGCACGTCGTAGAAAAAGCCGTCTTGATCGTCCCATAATTGATAGGCCCGATTGCCCATGTGCTTCATGGCGCCGGCGACGTAAGCGTAATGCTCGAAGAACTTGACGGCCATCGCCTCATAGACGGGGTTCTCGTTGGCCAACTCCAGGGCGATGCGCATGAGGTTCAGGCAGAACATGCCCATGTAGCCGGTGGCGTCGGACTGTTCAAGTACGGCGCCATCGCTGCACTCCAAGCTGCGATCGACCACCGTAATGTTGTCCATACCGAGAAAGCCGCCCTCGAAAATGTTGTTGCCGGCGCGATCGACCTTGTTGACCCACCAGGCGAAGTTGATGAGCAGTTTGTGGAAGCAACGCGCCAGGAAGCCGCGGTCTCCTTTGCCGGCGCGGATCTTGTCCATGTTGTAAACGCGCCAAACCGCCCAGGCATGAACAGGAGGATTGAGGTCGGAAAACTCCCATTCGTAGGCGGGGATCTGCCCATTGGGATGCTGGAACTGCTCGAACAGCAGCCAATACAATTGATCCTTGGCGTACTGCGGATCAATCAGAGCGAGTGGGACGCACTGGAAGGCGAGATCCCAAGCGGCGAACCAGGGATATTCCCACTTATCCGGCATGACCAGAACGCGCAGCGAGTTGAGATGCCGCCAGCGCTGGTTGCGGATATGCAGGCGCGACGGCGGCGGCGGCGGCAGACCGGGATCGCCGTTGAGCCAGACGTTCACGTCGAAGATGTAGTTCTGCTTGCTCCACAGCAAGCCGGCGAAGGCGCGGCGCTGAATCTCGCGCTCCTCGGTGCTGGCGTTCGCGGGAGCGAGGGCGGCATAAAAATCGTCGGCCTCGGCCTTGCGGCAGGCAACCACGGCGTCCACCTCCTCCAGCGGTGCTGGCAGTGCCGCCTCGTCGCTCAAACGCAGGCGCAACACCACCGAGCCGGCGGGAGGCACAGTCGCAAAACGATAATGCAGAGCGGCTTTGGTGCCTTCTCGATTGGGGTTGAGACAATCCTCGCCGTGGATGACATGGCGGTGAAAAGCGTCTTTGACGTTGGGCCGGCGGCTCTTGTTGCCGGGGCCGAAGACGCGCGGGCCGTTCGTCTCGTTGAAGGTGAACAGCGGCCGACCGCCCGGCGGTGCGTACAAGATACGTGGACCCAGCCGGTAGGACACGGGAATGTTCGTCAAGGTTTCAACGGCAGAATCATCACTGACAAGGCTGCAAAAGCCGGGGCCGCTGGGACCGAGATGGATGCTCGGCTCCGGCGTCAGGTGCAACGTCCAGGCGTTGGGGCCGCGCGCCAGATATTGCGGAACCACAAGTGCGGCAGCAGGTGCAGCGGAGCGGGCTGAGGACCGCGATTGAACGCCTCAATGCGGATGCAGTAATCCTCCGGCGTCGCCTTGGCGTATTCGACGACGATGTCGAAATAGCGGTTGTCGTCGAAAATGCCCGTGTCGAGCAGTTCAAACTCGAGGCCCTGGCCGTTGCGACAGCGGTTTTCCTCGACCAGCCAACTATAAGGGAACTCGCGTTGCGGATATTTATAGAGATACTTCATGTACGAGTGCGTCGGCGTGTTATCGACGTGAAAATAACACTCTTTCACGTCTTCGCCGTGATTGCCCTCGTGCGCCGTCAGGCCGAACAGTCGTTCCTTCAAGATAGGATCGCGTTCGTTCCAGAAGACGGGGGCGAAGCAAAGAAGCTGATAGCGGTCGCAAATGGCGGCAATGCCGTCCTCGCCCCAGCGATAGGCTTTGCTGCGGGCGAGGTCGTGGGATAGATAGTTCCAGACGTCGCCGTCGGCGCTGTAGTCCTCGCGGACGGTGGCCCAGGAGCGTTCACTGACGTAAGGCCCCCAGCGACGCCATCCGCTGTGATCGTCGTGGATTTCGCGCAGACGTTCGTGTTCGCGGGTGGTCATAGTCTAAATTCCATCACGAAAACACGAAAGGACGAAAACACGAAAAAGACAGAAAAAAGGCAACAACCTAGAGGACAAGGCGCTTGATAGCAAGCGTGGGAGCATTGAAGTTCAACAGCAGGCCGATGTGGAGGCCCATGGCTTTCAAGTAAGATTTTAATTGGGAATAATGAATGTCTTCAAATGCCTTGATCGACTTGAGTTCCAGAATGAGTGTTTGCTCGATAACCAGATCGAGGCGATGGAGGCCCACGTCCACTCCTTCAAAGAAGACGTGAATCTCCTTTTGCCGCTCGAAGACGATATGCCGATGCTCCAGGGCGACTTCCATAGCACGTTGATAAATGGACTCCAGAAAGCCCGGTCCCAGTGCCTTGTGAACGTCCACGGCCGCTGCCAGAACGCGCCCCGAAAGCTCTTCAAAATTGTGTCCCATGTTTTTCCTTTTCGTGTTTTCGTACTTTCGTGTTTTCGTGATTCGTTTTAGGAATGGATAACGGGGAGGACGGCGGTGCGTAAGCGGTTCATAGCGGCGGCCACGCCGTCAGCAGCGGCGAAGATCGCCGAGCCGGCTACCAACACGCGCGCGCCTGCCGCAACCGCCTGCGGCACCGTCGCCGCATCGATGCCGCCGTCCACTTCCAGTTCGATGTCCGCTTTGGTCTCCTCGATCATTTGCCGCAACATGCGGATTTTGCCAAGGGTATTGGCAATGAATTTCTGGCCGCCGAAGCCGGGATTGACAGTCATCACCAACACGAGATCGACGTCGGGCAGGATCTCGGCGACGGCGATGGGCGAGGTCGCGGGATTGACCACGACGCCGGCTTTCTTGCCCAGTCCCTTGATGTGCTGCACGGTGCGATGCAGATTGACCGAGTTTTCGACGTGAACCAGCAGCGCATCGGCGCCGGCCTTGGCGAACACGTCGAGATAGCGGATTGGCTGCTCGATCATCAAGTGAACTTCCAACGGCAATTTCGTCACCGGCCGTAGTGCCTTGACGACGACCGGCCCCATGCTGATGTTGGGCACGAAATGGCCGTCCATGACATCGACGTGGATGCGGTCGGCGCCGGCCTGATCGGCTTCGCGCACTTGCTCGCCCAACCGTGTGAAGTCGGCGGCGAGGATGGATGGAGCCAGCTTGATCGCGGGAGCAGTCATACTTTTATCCTTGCACATTCTTGGCGAACCGGCAGCGTTAGCTGCCGGGTATTGCTTCTACCCGGCAGCTAACGCTGCCGGTTCGCCGGTGTTACGACGGCGGCAAGCGTGCGGCAGCGGCGCGCTCGACGAACCAGACGAGTTGTCCGGCCGGCTGGATCGATTGCGCCGGCAAGCGCTTGGGGTCGGCGGGACCGTTCAGCACCTCCGCCAACCGCTCTGCCTTGTCGGCGCCGGCTACGAGAAACAGCACTTCTCTGGCGCGGTTCAAGATCGCCCTCGTCAGCGTCAGCCGATCCCCGTCGAACTTCGGCACAAAATTGGCCACGACCCAGCGCGTCGTCTCGTCGAGCGCCTTGGTCTGAGGGAACAGCGAAGCGGTATGGCCGTCCGGCCCCATGCCCAGGAGAACCATATCGAAGACGGGCGGCTCGCCACCGGCACGGACGCCGAACACGCGCGCGAGGACAGCCTGGTAATCGCGCGCCGCGGCGTCATGGTCGGAGCGCTCGGCCTCGATGCGGTGGATGTGTTCGATGGGGATAGGCAGATGAACCAGCATCGCCTCGCGCGCCATGCGGTAGTTGGAATCGGCGTGATCGGGCGGCACACAGCGCTCATCGCCCCAGAAGATTTCGACGCGGTCCCAATCGAGCTGCGAACGGAACGGCTCGGCGGTCAGAAGTTGATAGAGCCGCTTAGGTGTGGAGCCGCCGGACAGCGCGACGGTGAAGCGGCCGCGCGCCGCGATAGCTTCGCTGCCACAACGAATGAACTCACCGGCGGCGGCTGTGCTGAGAGCTTCTCCATCGGCAAAAGCGCGGATGGTGCGAGCAGACATGGTGTGGATCTCCGAAACAACACGGGCGATCCGCGGGCGGCATCCTACCCGATCAACCTATACCGATGAGCGGCGCGCGGCGACACGCCCAACCTTCTCCTCACTCGAACAGCGCGGCCTCAACGACCAGTCCAGGACCGAAGCCGAGCGCCACGCACGGCAGCGGCGCGAGCCGGCCGCGCAGATGTTCGACGATGAACAGTACGGTTGGCGAGGACATATTGCCGTGGGCGGCAAAAACCTCGCGCGAAGCGGCGAGTTGAGCGTCGCTCAGTTCCAGCGCTTCGGCGATGGATTCGAGAATGCGCGGACCACCTGGATGGATCGCCCACGAGCCGACCCTCTGTCGATGCAGTCCGCGGCCGCGGAGCCAGCTTTCCAGCCACGGTCGCAGATGTTCGCGGATCAAGCCGGGCACGCGCCTCGAGAGCGTCATCTCGAAACCGTGATCGCCGATGGTCCAACTCATCGCGTCGCGCGAATCGGGAATCAGACAGGAGCCATTCGCCGTCACGCGCCAGGCGCCGGCCGGCGTCAAGTGATCGGCAGTGCCAACGACTGCGGCGGCTCCATCGGCGAAAAGGGCGTTGGCGATGATCCGCTGCGGATCCCAGCCGTAATGATAATGCAATCGCACAATTCGACGGCGCACATCAGCACGCGCGCTTCGGGTTCTGAATCGGCGAAAGCGCGGGCCACGCGCAGACCGTTGATCGCTCCGTGGCAACCCATGAAACCGACGTTCGTTCGCTGCACGGTCGGCGCCAGGCCGAGCTGCCGAATCAACTCATAATCCACGCCCGGCGCTTGCATACCGGTACAGGAGATGGTGACGAGATGCGTTATCTCGCCGGCGGGCAAGTGCGATAAGTGTAGCGCTTGGCGGGCGGCGCGCACGGCCAACGGTCCCGCCTCCTCGGCGAACACTTGCATGCGCTGGCCGGTCGTCGGTCCCCGGTCGTCGTCGCGGCCATTGGGCAGGAAAATCGATTGCGACTGAGTCGTCTCGTGCAGAACGTCCTCGACCACTTGGCGGCCGAACGTCAGATGACGAATGCGAATGCCGGTGTGTTCGTACATCAGCGGCAGCCAGGTTTGTTGTTCGCGGGTGCGACAGCACACGCGCCGCGCGATGCCGGCGGCTTCGTCCTGCGTCACGCGCGTGGAGGGCACGGCGGTCCCCAGCCCCAAAATGGCGAAGCTCATGCGAATGGTCCTTGCCGGGCGAGGGGCGATTCGCCGTCCAACTGCCTGCGCGGATGCGGTGCCGGACGCTATTCCATCCGCTTTATTATGTCCGATAGCTCTGTTTCTGTCACCGCGCTGATCGACGCTAACGGCAACAGGGTCAGTCCGCCCGTCAACAATGGCTCCGTCGGAAGCTGCCAGACACGCACCACCGCATAGCGAAACGTCAAATACGGGTTGCTCTGCGCCAAGGCGTTCGCGGCGTCTGATGCCGAGCGAGCGTCTGCAATATCAAGAATCAGCAATTGCCGGAAGGCGGTTTGCGGATAGGATGGCCCCCATCACGCCTTCCATGAGGACAACATCATGCACCGCTTCACCGTCCCCTTCCTGATGACCCTGATCGTTCCCCTATCCGCCCGCGGCGACGAGAAACCGCCGCTCAAGGCCGGCATCATCGGCCTGGACACCTCGCACGTCGTCGCCTTCACGCAGACGCTGAACAATCCCAAGGCCAAGGGCATTCTGTCCCGTGTGCGCGTCGTGGCCGCCTATCCGGGTGGTAGTCCGGACATTCCCGACAGCAAGAACCGCATCGAAGGTTTCACGAAGACACTCCGCGATAAGTATGGCGTCGAGATCGTCGATTCCATCGACGAGTTGCTGAAAAAAGTGGACGTGGTGTTGCTGGAAAGCGTGGATGGCCGGCCGCATCTGGAGCAGGTCAAGCCGGTTTTCCGGGCGAAAAAGCCGGTGTTCATCGATAAGCCAGTGGCCGGCTCGCTGGCCGACGCCGTCGAAATATATCGCTTGGCCAAGGAATCGGGAACGCCGTGTTTTTCCAGTTCGTCGCTGCGCTTCAGTCCGGGTATCCTTGGCGTCCGCGACGATGCCAAGTTCGGTGCCGTCCTCGGCTGCGATGCCTATGGACCGTGCAGTCTGGAGCCGCATCATCCGGATTTGTTCTGGTACGGTATTCATGGTGTCGAGACGTTGTTCACAATCATGGGACCGGGCTGCGAATCGGTGACGCGAACGGAAACAGACAATGCGGAGTTCGTAACGGGTAAATGGAAGGATGGCCGTATCGGTACGTTCCGCGGCATCCGCAAGGGCAAGACCAATTACGGGGCGATGGTGTTCGGCGCGAAGGCGGTCGGACCAAGCGGCGCCTATGGGGGCTATGAGCCGCTGTTGGTCGAGATCTGCAAGTTTTTCGACAGCGGCAAAGGGCCGGTGACGGCGGAGGAGACGCTGGAGATTTACGCTTTCATGGAGGCCGCCGATGAGAGTAAACGGCAGGGCGGCAAGCCGGTGACGTTGGCGAGCGTTCTGGCCCGCGCTCGTGCCAGAAATGGGGCGAAAACAAGCGAATAGCGTCCTTTGCCAGCCCGCAGCGCCAGCAAGGGCACATCCCTTGCTGGCGTTGCGGGCTGGCGAAAAAAGTGGCATCAGGGTTTCTCCAGCCGGCCACGCAGACCCAGCACGTCATCCAATCCCAACAGCCGCTTGACCTCCGCGAACGTCATCATCTCGCTTTCCGGCAGATCGGCTCGACCGCGCGTCAACAACGCTTGAATGACGCGCTGGATCGCCTTGCCGGCGACTAGCAGCGTCTCGATGGGACAGACGACGATCTTGTAGCCGAGTCGTTCTAGCTCCTCGACGGTCAAAATCGGCGTGACGCCGCCGCTAAGCATGTTGACCAAGAGCGGATGCCGCACCTGGCGCGGAATACGTTCCAGTTCTTGCCGGCTCTCCGGTGCCTCGATGAAACACACGTCGGCGCCGGCCTCCGCGTAGCGATTGGCGCGCTCGATGGCGCCCTCGATTCCCTCGACAGCCCGCGCATCGGTGCGCGCGATAATCACGAAATCGGCATCGCGCCGAGCATCGAGCGCCGCCCGCAACTTGAGGACCATCTCCGCCGCCGGAATAATCTGTTTGCCCTGAAAGTGGCCGCATCGCTTGGGTGTGATCTGATCTTCGAGCAGCATGCCGGCCGCTCCCGCGCGCTCGAACTCGCGCACGGTGCGAACGACGTTGTGTAAATCGCCGTGGCCGGTGTCGCCATCGGCGACAACGGGAATGTCCACGCGCATCGCCATGCGCCGCACCGCATCGGCCATTTCGCTCAGGGTGATGAATCCCACATCCGGCAGACCGAGCAGACTGGCGGACGTGCCGAAGCCGCCGAGAAACACGGTCTCCAGTCCCGCCGCTTCGATCAAGCGCGCGGTGAAAACATCATGAGCGCCCAGGCTGCGGATGATGCCGGGTTGGCTCAATAATTCGCGGAAGCGGCGAGCGGTGTTCATCGGCACTGACTCTCCGTGTTGTGAAATCCGTAGGCGAGCGATACGATCCCGGAGGCCATCCTGTCCGGCCAGACGAAAAATTTTGGACGCGCTCACCCCCGTCCACGCACTTACTCCATAGATAGCGAATCATCGCCGGAGGAACCAGCATATGCCGGGCGGTCCATTGAGTGAGGTTATCCGCTATTTGCGGCGAGTCGCCGATCCTGGCGGAGCCGCGGAGGCCAGCGATGAGCAGTTGCTGGAGCGCTTCGTGAGCCTGCGCGATGAGTCGGCCTTCGAGGCGCTGATGGCCCGGCATGGGCCGATGGTGTTGGGCGTCTGTCGTCGTATTCTCCGCGATGCGCACGATGCCGACGATGCGTTTCAAGCTACCTTCCTTGTCCTCGCTCACAAGGCTCGATCCATCGGCCGGCCGCAAGCCCTCGGCAGTTGGCTGTATCGCATTGCCCAGCGCACCGCCGTGCGCGCCAAGATGGAGAGAAATCGACGCCGCGCTCAGGAAAGCATCGTCGAGGATCTGCCGGCCGCGGAGGCGGTTGAGGATCTCGCCTGGCACGAACTGCGGCCCGTCTTGGATGAGGAAATCAATCGTCTGCCGCGCAAGTATCGGGACGCCATCGTACATTGCTACTTGCAGGAAAAAACCTACACCGAGGCGGCGAAGATTCTGGGGTTGGCCGCCGGGACGCTCTCCAGCCGTCTGGCGCAGGCGCGTGACCTCTTACGCAAACGCTTGCTGCGCCGCGGGCTGGCTCTGTCATCGAGTCTGCTCGCCACATCGCTGGCGCAACAAGCACTATCGGCGGCGGTGCCGGGCGCTTTGCGAACCATCACCACGCAGGCCGCGCTGCGGATCGCGGCCGGTCAAACCATTCTGGCGGGCCTGGCAACGGAGCCAGTCGCCGCTTTGACGAAAGAGGTATTAAAAGCCATGTTCGTGACCAAGATTCGTCTGACCGGACTCGGGTTGCTAACGGCCGGCATCATTGCCGCCGGCGCCGGCGTGCTGGCTCATGGGGTGCTGGCCGAAAAGCAAATCGGCACGCCAACAGCGGAGACGCTGCCGGCGGTCCCACCCGGAGCGGCAGCAGCGCCGCTCCCGCCCGGACAAAACCCTCCTCAGGAGCGCTTTGAAAATGCGTTCGGATACACCTGGATTTTATCTCCAAGGAAGATAGTTCCAGAGGACGATAACTCACTCTTCCATTTAAAATGGAATAGGGATAATCCGGGAAGAGGGATTTGCAGCGTCTCGGGTACTAGCCGCAGCAGGGACGGCTTCATGTGGATGGTGGATCTGGATGAGGACAAGACGGTCTTGTTTACTATGGTCACAGGAGGATCGGACTTAAAATCGACACCCAAATATCGGCCCGTCGTCTTTGACGCCCAGCGTAAACGCTACCTGCCCGATTTTCTCCATGGTGGCAGTGTTGGCTGCGGCCCCAATGTTTGCGTGCGCATGTCCCGTTACACTCTGACTACCAAAACGCTGCCGGTCGAAAAAATTCGTTACTGCGGCGTCGAGCAGCTGACGGTCGAGGGTCGCAAAGCCATCGCGGATCGCGCTCAAGCGAATGGCATCGAAGTGCTGCCCCCCCCGCCTTGGCCAAGCTTACGACTTCACCCTCACCGCACTGGACGGCAAGAAAGTCCGCGCCCGCGACCTGAGAGGCAAAGTCATCTTAATTGCTATCTGGGGTCTGAACTACCACCCGGGGATTATACCGAAATTGAAACCACTCTACGACCAGTATCACAAAAATGGATTGGAGATCATCGGAGTCAACTTGGATGATGAGGAGAAGGAGGTGAAGAAGTATTGCGTTCAGCAGCGGCTAGCATGGCCGCAAGTCCTCGTCCCGGACTGGAAAACACAAAAACTGTGGCAGGAAGCCAACGGACTGATGGGGGAGCAATTACTCCTCCTCGACCGCAAAGGCATCCTTCGCACGGATGCAAACCCCTATGAACTCGAAAAGGAAATCACCAAATTGCTCGATCAACCCGCGGAGAAATAGGCGAACGGCCGGCGTTAGCCGACTGGTGGCTACAACCAGCCAGCTAACGCCGGCCGTTCGCCCCTCTGGCAGCGCTTGACATTTTCCGATACAGTGTTGCACGGATCACCTCACGCTCGCGGAAGGCGATCCGTCCCACGAGAGGAATGTCATGCTGTTGCCGTTGCGTTATCTCTTATGTGTACTGGCCCGCGTGTTTCTGTCCTTGCGTTACCGCGTCCGCATTCACGGACTAGAGCAGATACAGAATCTCAAAAGTCCGGTTCTCGTTCTACCCAATCATCCGGGGCTGAACGATCCGCTGCTGGTATTGTCGGCCATCTGGCCGGCGCTGAAGCCGCGGCCGATGGTCTACGAAGGCAACTTCACCAATCCGATCATGCGCCTGTTGATGAAGCTGCTCAACGCCGTGCGCGTGCCGGCCTTGCTTCAGGCCAGCGCCAAACGCGCACTGCGCCGCGCCAAGCGGTCGAGATGGTCATCGCCGGACTGAACGACGGCGAAAATCACATTCTTTGGCCGTCCGGCCACATCCAGCACGATGGCATGGAACACCTTGGCGGCGCCGCGCCCTGGCCGACATTCTGCAAGCGGTGCCGCAAACGACGGTCGTGCGGATACGGACGCGCGGCCTCTGGGGCAGCATGTTCAGCTATGCCCAAACCAACGAACACCCCAACCTCATCGGCCGCTATGCCGCCGGACTCGGTTGGTTGCTCGCCAATCTGATCTTCTTCACGCCGCGCCGCCGCGTGGACATCACCATCGAGCCCGTCGAGTACGGCCGGCTGCCGGAGCTGCGCCGCGATACGCTCAATCCCTGGCTGGAAGCGTGGTACAACGAAAACAATGGGCCGGAGACGCCGACCTATGTGCCCTATCACTTCCTCTTCGGTCGCCGAACTTTCGACTTTCCCAAGCCGAGGAGCTTGGAGGAAGTCGATCCGTCGCGGGTCAAGCCGGAGATACGCGAAGCCGTCACGCACATGATCGCCGACAAACTTGGCCGGCCGTTGGGCGACGACGAACTGAAGGCGGACACCACCTTCGATCAACTCGGCCTGGACAGCCTCGATCGCATGGAACTGAATTTGCGCGTCGAGCAGCAGTACGGCTTCACGTCGGATCAGGTGCCGACGACACTGGGCCAATTGTGGGCACTGGCGCAAGGACTGGTGGAGAAGGGACCGCCGAAACCGCCGCCGCCGGGCTGGTTCGCCTCGCAAACCGGCGAGGGTAGCGTGGAGATTCTTGGCGACACCATCGCCGAAGCCTTCGTCGCCCGCGTTCAGCGCCATCCGCGCACCGTCGCCGCCGCCGATGACCTGGCCGGCGCCGTCAACTATGAGCGTATGCTGACGGCCGCCCTGGCCATGAGCCGGCGCTTCGCCGCGCTGCCGACCGCCAACGTCGGCCTGATGATGCCCGCGTCGGTTGCCGGTGACATCGCGCTGATCGCGCTGCATCTGGCCGGTAAGCTCCCCGTAGTTCTCAACTGGACGACCGGACCCGCCAACCTTGCCCATGCCGCTCGCCTCATGGAACTCCGCCATGTCGTCACCTCGCGCGCCTTCATCGACCGCACCGGCATCGAAATCGAAGGCGTCGAATATCTCTATCTGGAAACGCTGCGCGGCGGCATGGGAAAATTCGAGCTGCTGCGCACGCTGCTGATGGTGCGCTGTCTGCCTGGCCATGTTCGCAAACTGGTTCCGCATCGGACGGCGGATCAGCCGGCCGTGGTGCTGTTCACCAGCGGCTCGGAGAAGGCGCCCAAAGCGGTGCCACTCACGCATCAGAATATCCTCACCGATCAGCGCAACGGCGCTCCCTTCCTCGGCCTAACGCATGGCGATTCCCTTCTCGGTTTCTTACCGGCCTTCCATAGCTTCGGCATGACCGTCACGTGTCTGTTGCCGCTGTTGGGCGGCATGCGTGTCGTCCATCACCCCGACCCGACCGACGCCTCCGGCCTGGCCCGCAAGCTCGGCGCATACCGGCCGACCGTCCTCGCCGGTACGCCGACGTTCGTGAGTTACATTTTCGAGCGAGCCGAGCGCGAGCAGTTGACTTCACTGCGTCTGATCGTCGTCGGCGCCGAAAGTTGTCCGCCGAGCGTGCGCCGGCGCTGTGCCGAGTTGGCCCCGTCGGCGACGCTGTTGGAGGGTTACGGCATCACCGAATGCGCACCGGTCGTAGCGTGCAACACCGTCTCCGCCAATCGTCCCGGCACGCTCGGCAAACCGTTGCCCGGCGTTGAAGTGCTGGTCGTTGATCTGGAAACGGATCAACCGCTGCCGGCGAACCACCTCGGTATGTTGCTCGTCAGCGGCCCGACGGTCTTCCCCGGCTACATCGGCTATGACGGGCCGTCGCCGTTCCAGGAGCGCGACGGCAAACGCTGGTACATCACCGGCGATTTGGCTCGCGTCGATGACGATGGATTCATTCATTTCGGCGGCCGGCTCAAGCGATTTCTCAAAGCAGGAGGCGAAATGATTTCTCTGCCCGCTCTGGAGGAGCCATTCGTCAGACTCTATCCGCCGACCAAGGACGGCCCGCGTGTGGCGGTCGAGGGTGTCGAAACCGAATCGGGCCGGCGCATCGTGCTGTTCACGACAGAGCCGATGAACCTGCGCGATGCCAACGCGCGCTTGATGGAAGAAGGATTTCGCGGCGTGATGCGGCTCGACGAAGTAAGGCAGGTGGAACTCATCCCCGTATTGGGCACCGGCAAGACCGACTACAAGGCGCTGCGGGCGATGATCCAACAGAGCCGCCACGAATCACCCGAACCAAAGACAATAACTGCCGGCTGAAAAAAGTGTGCGCAGAATGGCCGGCAGGACACAATAAGAACAGAGGACGTTCGTTATAGCCCGCACAAGGATCATGCCATGTCCGCGCACACGCGATCTCTTCTGGCGCATCTGCATCGCCTCGCCGCGCCGGCGGCCCCGGATGCCACGCTGTTCAGCTGTTGGACCGAGCAGCGCAATCAACAAGCCTTCGCCGCTCTGATGGCGCGGCATGGACCGATGGTTCTCGGCGTCTGTCACCGCATTCTCGGCGACGTGCAAGAAGCCGAAGATGTCTTTCAAGCGACGTTTCTCGTCCTTGCTCGGCAGACTTCTCCTTTGCGTCAGCCCGAATCGTTGGCCGGCTTTTTGCATACCGTGGCTCGGCGGCTGGCGCGGAAAGCTCGCGCGGCGCTGCGGCGGCGACAGCGGATGCAGATGAACGCCCAGACGCCGGAGCCGATCGATCCGCAACCGCCCGCGCTGGACGTACTCAGCGGCCGTGAATTGCTCGCTTTGGTCGATGAGGAGATCGGTCGTTTACCGGAGGTGTATCGCTTGCCGGTGTTGTTGTGTTTGATGCAAGGGCGGACGATCGAGGAGGCGGCGCGGCAACTCGGCTGGAGTATCGGTTCGCTGCGCGGCCGGCTGACGCGCGGCCGGGAACGGCTGCGCGAACGGTTGAGTCGTCGGGGTTTGGATCTGTCCGTGGGAGTTGTGGCATTGTTGGCGCCGGCGGCGGTGCCGGAAAAATTGCTGGCCGAAGGTGTTCGTCATTTGACCAGCCCTGTTCCCGCGACGGTCGGCACTCTGGCCGGCGGAATGATGCGGGCGTTGAAGCTGAAGATTGCCGGATTGGCTGTGATTCTGGCAGCGGCGATTGGTTTGACAGCCCATTTGTCGATGCTCCGCGCTCCCCAGCCGGAAATGCCTGCTGCGGATTCACCAGTCGCTCCACCGGCGCAAGCGAAGGACGAACCGCGCCACGATCGTTACGGCGATCCGCTGCCTCAAGGAGCCATCGCTCGCTTGGGAACACTACGATGGCGCGCCTGCGGTGATGTGGAGTCTCTGGCATTCACCCCGAATGGTAAAATGGTCGTTCTTTCCGAGTCGGAGCGGGGAGACCCTCCGACAAATGGTTTGTGCTTATTTGATGCGGCGAATGGCAAGCGGTTAAAGACCATTCGTCCCGCCGGCACGCTCTTTGAGCGCATCGCTTTGTCGGCCGATGGTAAGCGGCTGGCGGCTGTTTGCACACTATGGTCGGATGATGATCGGAACAAGACGGTGGTGCAAATTCGGGAACTGCCCAGCGGACGTAAGGTGAACGAGTTCGCGGCGAAAGAGTTCCCAGCGAGAGCGTT
This sequence comes from uncultured Planctomycetota bacterium, assembly GCA_963835245.1. GTDB lineage: Bacteria > Planctomycetota > Planctomycetia > Gemmatales > Gemmataceae > JAJPHU01. Next base: position 1,130,299 of record CAWIEZ010000001.1, on the reverse strand, counting down.
CGCGTGGCTCGGCTGGTCGTCCGATGGCCAGCTATTGGCCGCCTACGTCGGCAAGAGCGACGTAGTCCTGCGCGACTTGATGACACGCCGCGAGCGACGATTTCCCGCGAAAGACTTGTCGAAATACTCGGGCTGTGCCGTCGGGAAAAATGTTTTGGCCGCCATCGATGAAAACGGTCACGTCCACCTCTGGGATCGAGCCAACGGTGAGGAACGATGCGTCCTCAAGGCAGAGGAGGGATCATATGCTCTCAGCCTAGCGCTCTCTGCGAATGAGCGCTGGTTGGCCGCGCTGACTCGGGACGCTGCCGGCGCCTTTTCCGCGCCTGGTGGGATACGGCGACGGGTAAGGCCGTGCATCGTGTCGCAGCGAACCGAGATCACCTCGACCAGATCATCTTCTCTCCTGACGGCAACACACTTGCCACCGTCAACTACTGGTGGGAGGTTCATTTCTGGGACGTGGCCAGCGGCCGCGAGCGCGGCCGGATCAAGGACGACCGCCGATCCATTGGCGGGGCCATCGCCTTTTCGCCCGACAGCAAGACGTTGGCCGCAACGGAGCGCTTCGGCGCGGCGGTCCATCTCTGGGATGTGTCCAGCGGGACGAGGAAGCGCGAACCCGAAGGGCATGTGGATAGGCCGGGGCGCCCTTCGTTTTCGCCTGATGGCAAACGGGTGGCAACCGGCGGATGGGAAAAGCCTCTTTTCATCTGGAACCCAGTGACGGGCGAACCGCTCGTCCGCATTCAGCGGGACGAGTGGATGGGTAGTTACGCTTTCTCGGCGGACGGTCGAACGCTGTATTCGTGCTGGGGCGATAAACTGTGCTTCCACGATGCGGCCACCGGGCGTGAGTTGCGCGTTCTGAGACTGGAAAATGCCGACCGGCTAAAGAGCCGGCAGTCCGTCTTGACCCTGCGCTTGTCCGGCGACGGTTCTCGTCTGATTGGCTTCATCACCGACGATAATGAGTCAATGCGGGTGAGCGGCTGGGACGCATCCACGGGCAAGCAATTGTTTCAGCGCAGCCGTCCGAAGATGCCTTTTGGATACGCTTTGTCGGCGGATGGCCGCGTGCTGGCCGCGCCTCATCCGGGTTCCCCCAAGGGACAAGCCAAAGCTCCAATGCCGTTGGGGGAAACGGCGAAGGGACAAGCCAAAGGTCCAATGCGGTTGGAGGACACGGCGACCGGAGAACTACTGTTGCCCTTCCCTGCTTTGCAAGGCCAGACGTGGCCGCTGGCCTTCTCGCCGGATGAACGCTTGCTCGCCTCGGAAAACTTTGATCGGAAGCGAAAGGACAAAAAAGGCGATCCCCACGCCGCGACGGGGAGCGCGCTTCACTTGTGGGAGACAGCGACGGCGGCCGAAGTCCTGGCACTGCCGTTTGAAGAACGAACCGTCGCCGCCTTTTCTGCCGACAGCACTTTGCTGGCCCTAAGCGCGCCCGCGCAACAGATTCTCATCTGGGATTTGATGCTTGGCCACGAGCGCCAGCGTTTCAAAGGTTTCAACGCGCAGGTGACTTCGTTGGCGTTCTCTCCCGATGGCCGACGGCTCGTTTCCGGTCTATCTGACTCCACCCTCCTGGTGTGGGAAGTGCATCCCCGCGCGAAGACGCCCATCGATAAACGGGGAGCCGAGACTATGGCTAGGGGGTGGGCCGATCTCGCCAGTAAGACCGCCCCCCGCGCGTTCCGGGCACGCGGAGCGTTGGCGTCCGCGCCGAAAGAAGCCATTGCTTTGTTGAAGGAGCGATTGCATCGAGCAAAAGCGGCTGATCCACAACGACTGCGCCGGCTGCTGACCGATCTGGAAAGCGAGCAGTTCAGCGAGCGCGAAAAGGCGCAGAACGAATTGACGGAACTCGGCGACTTGGCCGAGCCGGCACTACGAAACACGTTGGCGAGCAAGCCCACGCTGGAAATGCGTCGCCGTGTACAGGCGGTGTTGGAGCGCTTGCGCGGTCCCGTCCAACAACTGGAATTGCTGCGTTCATTGCGAGCCGTGGCGGTGTTGGAGGACATCGGCACAACGCCAGCGCGGCGGCTGCTGCAAGAATTGGCGCAAGGCGCTCCCGAAGCACGGCTGACACGCGAAGCCAAGGCATCGCTCCGCCGTCTCGATTTACGCAAACCCTATCCACCCGGCAGCTAACGCTGTCGGTTCGCCCTCTTCTTGTACGCGCCGAGACCAACGTCGATGTACTGACCGCCGCTCGTTTGCTTGCAGTGGACGGCGATGGTGTTCTTGCCCGGATGGAGCATCTCCAATGCCTTGGGATCAATCGCCACTTCCTCGTAATCCGTGACGTAGCGTCGGACCTTCGCCGCCAGGACGCCGTTAAGGTAAACCTCGGCGTCCTCATCGTGGTGTAGCAGCAAGTGCAATTCCTTGGGCGCATTTTCCGGCAGATCGAACGTCCGCCGCAGCCAGATGTTCGGCGTATCCCAGACCGTGCGCACCACGGCGCCCGGCGTCTGCCGCGTGCCAAAGCCGCCGGCGCCTTCCTTCCAATCCGTATCTTTGAAATCCGGTTTGTGCCAATTCTCGGCCGGCTTCTCCAGAGTGTAGCGCCAGGTTAGCCCCTTCTCTTTCGCAGTCGGCACAACGACGACCGACTGCGGCACGCGCGACAAATCGCCCTTGTTGACGGCGGCGACGCGGTCGAGATCGACCTTGATGACGGCGCGATCATAGGTCAGAAGACCATTCGCCTCCGTCTCCACGTCGGTGGTCTGCGTGTAAACGGCGGCGCTGAGGCCAGGCTTGTCCTTGAGCTTATAAACACCCGCCAGCAGTTTCTCGTAGCGGAGCGTGAGATCCTCCCTGCTGCTGGCGCCGCGATAGCCCCACGTCCTGCTCTCCCACGTATGGCCATCGACTTTCAGTCCCAGGCCGCCGAACTCGCCGAGAACGGCGGCGCGTTTCGGCTCCGGTTGCGGCGAGCCTGGTCCGGGATAGAGGTGCATGTCATGCACGTCGCCGACGCCGCGGTCGGTCCACCCGCTGGCGCAATTGACCAAACGCGAAGGATCGTATTGTTTCGTCCAAGCCGTGATGCGCGGCGTGTCGAACTGGCCCCAACCCTCATTGAAAACGACCCACATAATAATCGACGGATGGTTGCGCAATCCATCGATCATATGCTTCAACTCCAACTCGTATATTTTCGCCGATTCGGGCGTACGCTTCAAATCGGCATCTTGGCCGCCGATGCTCTTGTCGCCGGACGGCATGTCCTGCCAGACGAGCAGACCAAGCTTATCGCACCAGTAATACCAGCGGGCCGGCTCGACCTTGACGTGCTTGCGGGCCATGTTGAAGCCGAGTTTTTTGGTGATTTCGATGTCATAGCGGAGAGCCTCATCGGTGGGCGCGGTGTATAGGCCGTCGGGCCAGAAACCCTGATCGAGCGGGCCGACCATGAAATACGGCTTGTTGTTGAGCAGCAGGCGCGTGACGCCTTTGCCGTCCTGCCCAACGCTGATTTTGCGCATGCCGAAATAGCTCGTGACGAAATCGACGGGTTCCTCTTTGCCGCCCTGCGTGAGTTCGACGCGGAGATCGTAGAGGAACGGCGACTCCGGCGTCCACAGTTTCGGCTCGGCGACGTTGAGAGCCAACTCCTCGCCAACCGCCCCGCGAACGGAAGAGACGAACGACTCGCCATCGCGCACGAGGACCATCACCCGCTGGCCCGCCGCGGCGCCGGCCGCTTGCACGGTGACGCGGACCTGCTTGCGGTCCACCTCGGGCACGATCCGCAGGCCATCGATGTGGGCCTTCGGTGCCGGCTCCAGCCACACCGTCTGCCAAATGCCGGTCGTCGGCGTGTAGAAAATGCCACCGGGCTTGTTGACCTGTTTGCCGCGCGGCTGCGTGCCGGCGTCGCTCGGATCCCAGACACCGACGATTAACTCCTGCTCGCCTTCGGATTTCAGGGCGTCGCTGATGTCGAAGGCGAAGGCGTCGTAGCCGCCGCGATGGTTGCCGATCTCCTTGCCATTAATCCAGACTTTCGCTTCCCAGTCCACCGCGCCGAAGTGCAGCAGCGTCCGCTGACTGAACCACTCCTTCGGCACCGTAAAGAGGCGGCGATACCACAAGCGCTCCGCGTGTTTCATTACGCCGGACAACGCCGACTCCACGGGGAACGGCACGAGGATGCGCTCGGAGAGATTTTTGCCGATCGGCGCCCCCTCGTCTTTTTTGGCGAAGGCGAGTTGCCAAAGACCATTGAGGTTTTGCCAGTGTTGGCGCTGCATCTGCGGACGTGGATATTCCGGGTGCGGTTTGTCCGCTTTAACGTCTTTGGCCCAGCGCGTCAGAAGCGGTCCCTTGGCTGGCTGCCAGTCCGCCGCCCGCGCCGTCATTGCGCCTAGCACAACCCAAACGCCGAGTAGAGCTAGAGATTGTCTTCGCCATTCACGCCTCATGATGTTCGTCTCCTGGAGAGTGATGGATACTTCGTGCGTTTCCTGTGAAGGGAGTATATGAAATGGCGGATGCGATTGAGCGATCAACATTCCAGGCCGAATTGGTCGGGATCGCCAAAGTTGCCGTAGGTGAAGCGATTGAGGAAACGGAAACAGGCGATGCCGTCAAAACCTGCCAGAGGCGAGGGGACGCCGACTGCGGGAAGATGCTGAACAAATCCGAGCGCCGGAAGCTGCACGAGAAGATCATAGACCGGGAACCTGCCGCTGTAAGCGCCGCTGAGAGCTTTTGAGGATATTGGCAGACCGCCGCAACGCAGGCAATCCGTCTCATCCAGGATAAATTCAAAAGAGGAAAGGCGCGAAGCGGCGCCGCTGTCCGCAAGCAAAGTCCGGGGAAGAGGTTGACCCGTTGCCGCCATCGTGAGGACTACTTGCACGCACGGCCGATCTTGCCAGAGAGGCCAGAGGATGCGCGGCATCAGCAAAGTCTCCAGATTTCATCCGCCGCGCCATAATGCAGGCTCGGATCGATCCATATGCAAAAACACGTGCGCGGATCAGCTTCGGATTCCCGCAGATAGCGATATGTTTCATACAGATCGTCGCTAATTACCACAACCTGGCCATTGGCGATGCCAATGTATTTGTTGGCATATGGCGAATTTGGATCTTTCTGCGTCTCGGCGTGTATTCTTCGGGCCAGTTGCTCGTTGAGTTCTTGCACCGCGTTGATATCGGACATCGCTTGTATCTCCTCTCGGCTGCCAAGTCTCTCCCCTTGCCCTTCAGGATAACAGAGCAATAACCCGCTCAACAACTCCTTGGCAACGGCGTCTTCACGCCGCCTCGCGCGGCCCTTGGTAGACGTAGCGCAGCGGAGGGTTCGCGGACGCCGTCCATTGGCGAAGGATCAACCACACGGACAGAACCAGCATGCAAGCGGCGATGCCGCTGGCGGGCATCGCCGCCTTGCCGAAACCGTCCATCACCATTCCGGTGACGATGGGACCGATGAGGCTGCCCAGGCAGTTCAGCGCTAAATAGCAGGCGCTGGCGCGCGGCAGCGCGGCATCGCGCACCTGCTCGCCGAGCAACGACAGGCCAAGAGGATAGAACGCGCCGGAACAGGCACCAACGAGAAAGAGACAGATCGACAAGACAATGCGGCCGGAGCAGAAGGGTAAAGCAATCAAACCGGCGAGGACGAGGGCGTGACAGGACAACAGCACGGCGGCACGGCCGAGGCGATCGGCCAACCAAGCGACCGGAACCTGGAACAGAATCACGCCGATCATAATGCCGCTGGTCAGCCAACCCACTTCGTCTTTCGATAGTCCGGTGAAGATCAAATAGATCGGCAGCAGTGACACCATCGCGCCTTCGAGAAAGCCTTGCACCCACCCGCTGCCGAAGCTGAGCAAACTGCGCCGCCACAGCAGAGGCAATCGTTCGTCGTGCTGTGCCGCCGGCTCGGACGGCCAGGGCAAACCATGCCACAAAAACGGCAGCGCCAGCAGGGGGACGGTGCCGCCGAGAACGAAGGCCGAGCGCGCCGCGCCGTCATACATTTGCAGGCCGATGAGATTTCCCAGCGCCCAGCCGATGGCGATGGCCACGGCGTAGAAGCCGAAGTTGCGCGAACGCTGCTCCGGCGGCGAATGGCGATTGACGTAAGTTTCCAGCGGAATCAGGCTCAGCGCGCCGCCGATGCCGTTAAACAGACGCAGCGCAAACCAGCCGAATAGCCCTCCGCCCCATGGAAATAGCATCACCGCGGCGCCGGACAGCACGAAGCCGGCGGTGGGGCAGCCGCGACCCCATCGCCGCATCAACCGAGGAGCCGCGAGGGCCGTCATGGCGATGCCGAGATAATAGACACCCGTGTTCAAGCCGACGACGCTATCTCGATAACCGGCATCGCTGAGCCAAAACGACGCCAGCGGAGCGCTCAAGCCGAAACTGAACGCCCAGCCGGCGCTGACCAGACATAGTACGATCCGCGTGCGGTTGGTTTGTAGCGCTGCGAGCATGACAACCTCCGCGAAGGATCGGCTCAGGCCGCGCGTTGCGCACAGGCGCCGCTCGCCAGCCGCGATCCCTCCCCGTGAGAGCCTTTGAGATAATCCTCGATCAAGCCCGTCATGTGTGGGCCGCGGAGGACGCGCGTGCCGTTGGCTTCCATGTACGGCCGAATGCGCTCCGAGAGTTGTTTCATACGCGTCCAGTGCATTTTGGGATCCCAATGATGTTCTTGGTGATAACCGTTGTTGAACCACAAGAAGAGGACGAGGAAGGATAAGCCGACGGCCCAGCCGGGCAAGGTGGGGAAGGCAAGGAATGTCCACAGGAGAAAGGCAAAGTTGAGGAGGCCGCAAAAGCGACGATGGCGTCATAGGAGCTATAGCGAAAAAAGACGGGTTTGGCAGACATGGATCCTCCTTGACGTACAGGCAATCCCGGCACGGCGCAGACTGTCCGGGGAGCCGGATTATAACCGCGCGACGATTGGCGCGAAGAGGATTTGCGCGGCGATGTGCCGGCTCAGGGCGCACGTTCAGAACATAAAGCGGATCGCCGAGCGGATCGGTCGTTTTCGTTAGTTGGAAGGAACGGTCGAAGACGTTGGAACGCCGCCAACCGCCCGCTTGTTTGCGCGTGGCCGTGTAGCCTTTGCGGCCGCGATGGAGAAGATCGAAGCGCGGCGTCGCGGCGCGGGCATCGACCAACCAGTATTCGAGAATGCCGGCGCGCCAGTACAACTCGCGTAACTCCTCCGTGTCCTTCCGCACGCTGGTTTCGCTAACTACTTCCAACACCATCTCCGGCGAGCCTTCCAATATCAAGCAGTCCGGGGTATCGATGCGCTGAACGCGGCCGCTGCTCAGCGCGTCGTAGGAGACGAACATACTGTCCGGTTCGGTGGATAGATCCGCCGTGCTATTTCGGAGCAGCATCCCGTCGCTGAGAAACATCCCTAGACCAAGCGAATCCACAAGGTTACCCAATACGATGGTGAAACGAGTTTTGATTCGGTTATGGCTATACAGCTTTTCCATGCTCAGATCCACCCAGATGACGCCGCGAAGATAGGAGAATTGGCCGCGTTCGGGATACTGCTCTGAAATCGCCCAGCGACAGAACGAATCGAGATCGATCACTTCGGGAGGAATAGAGATGTGTTCTTCGATCAAAATTCGAGGCGCGCGGCGCGGACAGGGGGGGAGTGGGTGGCGGCACAAGCGAAGAGGCGGCGGACATGCGATTCTCCAGCGAATTCGGACGTTATTCCGACGGCTTATTCTACTACGATCCCGGCATCGCCGACGAGGCGACGACGATGGTTTCGCCAAACTCCGGCACACGGAAGGAACTCTCCGGGACGCCGTTCCGGCGCAGGCTGTGACGCAATTCCTCTGCGGGCGCGTCGATCGCTTCATCGGTTAGTTGGAAGGTGCCGAAGTGCATGGCGATACTGAGGCGCGGCGCCAGATCCAGGTGCGCGCGGACGGATTCTTCCGGGTTCATGTGCGCCGCGCGCATCAGCCAGCGCGGCTCATACGCGCCGATCGGCAGAAGCGCTAAATCGAACCGTCCCAGACGGCGGCGAATCTCCGCGAAGTGATCGCCATAGGCGCTATCGCCGGTGAAAAGCACCCGTTTGTCCGCAGCCGTCAGGACGAAACCTCCCCACAGAGTACGCAGTCGATCGAACAAACCGCGGCGGCTGAAGTGCTGGGCCGGCGTCATTGTCACGCTCAGGCCGTTGGCTCCTTCCCACGTCTGCCACCAATCCAGTTCCTCGATGCGCGTCAGGCCGCGTTTTATCAGGTAACGACGATTGCCGAGGCCGGTGACAAACAACGGCGCGAAACGCTGCTGCAAACGACGCAGCGTCGGCAGGTCCATGTGATCGTAATGATTGTGGCTGAGTACCACGACATCGATGGGCGGTAGCTTATCGAAATCCACTCCCGGCCGGCGAACGCGGCGCGGACCCGCCCAACGCAGCGGACTGGCTCGCACCGACCAAATAGGATCGGTCAGCACATTGACACTGTCCCATTGCAGCAGGAACGTCGATTGACCGATGAACGTGGCGGCGACGGCGTGGCCGGCGAGGACGGCCGGCGGATCGGGCAGGAGCGGATCGTCGATCCAGCGCGGCCAGCGTTGCGGCCGTCGCCGCGCTAACCAGTTCAACACACGCCAAGCCCGAAAACCGTATTTCGGGGCGGCCGGATTGAAATATCTGCGGCCGTCGAAATGTTTGCTCATACGCCTTCTCCGCTTTCGATCCTTTGTCTCCCGATGGATCTTCGCGGAAGAATCGCCGGCCGACAAGCCCATCCTTTCCGTTGGCGCCGCGGCATCGGTTAGCGTAGCAGTTTCCGCAGCGCTTCGATGTGCCGAGGCACCGCCGTGCGCGCGTCCTCGGCAGCTTCATACTCCAAGGCGACGTAGCCGCGATAGCGAACGCCGCGCAGAATGTCGATCAGACGTTTGAGATCCGCGTCCTCCTTCGCCATGTCGCGCCGTTGGATCTCCGTCTTGACCTGCACCACCACGGCGTAGGGAGCGACCTTCGCCAAATCGCCATACGGATCATCGGTGCGGAAATTGCCAGTGTCCAGGTTGACGCCGAACCAATCGTGCTTGACGGCGTGGACGAGCGCCAGGATCTGCTCGACGGTGCCGGTGATGCCGCCATGATTCTCCAGGGCGAGATAGATTCCATATTTAGCGGCGTGATCGCAGGCTTCCTGAATGGCCGCCACGCAGCGCGGCGGTCCTCGTCCTCCGTGTCGCCCTTGGCTACGTTGCCGGCGAAGATGCGCATGGTTTTGGCGCCGAGGCGAGCGCTGTGTTCGATCCATTGCTTGACCGAATCGGTCTGCGCCGCAGTTTCTCCGAATCGGCGATGCAGAAATTGTTGCCGACCGCAGTGCCGCTCACATCCAGACCGAGGCGCGTGCAGCGCCCTTTCAGATGAGCGAGATAGTCCGGCGTCGTCTTGGGGAAATAGTAGGCGGTCAACTCGACGGCATCGAGATCCATGCCGGCGGCGAGGTCGATGAAATCGTCGAGCGTCATCGACGGCTTCGCATCGCGCTTCTTCGGCTTGAGATCGAGCGCTTGGCGGAAACTATAGGCGGCGAGGCTGAGACGCAGATGGGCCGGACCTGTGCGGCGGATCGGCTCGATGGCCGCGGTGGAGCCGTCGCTAAAGACAAGCCCCGTGCCGGCAAGCAGCGAGGATTGCAGGAATTGACGGCGTGTGGCGGGATTCATGCGATTTACCTCATCTAAGAATAATTTATTTCGCCGCGACTCGTAGGGAAGCGCGGCCGCACTCCCCTACGAGTCGCGGTGAAACGATCAATGTTGGTCGGACTCGTCGTTCGAGTAGAGGAGATCATACCAATCGGCGCACTCTTCGCCGACATTCTTCCCGGTCAATTCGCGCAAGGCGAACAGCACGGCGTCCCGCTGCGGATAAGAAGACAGACCAGACTTGCGAGCCTTCTTCCGATGGGCGGCCAGTTCTTCGGTTGTTAACTCGCGGCTGCGCACCAGATAATCGAAACGCTGCCATTCCGGCCATTTATCGGGCCGGGCGACGCGCTCCATCAACGAAAAATCCTGACGCAGATAAGTCACGTCGGCGCGTACCAAATCCCCTTTGGAACTGCTGTAGTAGACGCGCGGCAAGGGTTGCCCAGGTGTGGGCACGATGCCGCGCAGCGGATCCTTCACGGCGGTCGATGGGGCATGGCAGAGCAGGCAATTGCGCAAATGATTGATGCTTACGACTTCCGATACGACCCATTTGTTATTCTTGTCGCGGTGCGGGGCGCACGGATCGGGCTCATCGAGCATGTCGGCCAGACGGAAGACAACCTCCCGATCCTTCAACCCCACAAGCGCTTCCGCGGCGTGTGCGGCCACCGGCGCCCACGGATAGCGCAAGCCGTCCAGTAGCACCTGGCGATACTCCTCTCGCGGCCGCTCTTTCAGTGCCTTAACAGCTTCCTCGCGGACCTCCGCCGATAGATCGAACAGTGCCTGGCGGGCGAGGAACACACTGGCCTTCGCGCTCTTAATGGAGTCCATCTGCTTGAGGAATTCGCGGCGGGTAACGCTATCCTCGACCTGAACCATCTGCCAAAGCGTCGAGAGGCCGTCGTCCCGAAACCAGTTTTCGGAACGCTGAAACAGTCGCTTGAGAAGTTCGGCTCGCTGGACGCTTGCGTATCGGTCGCCGCTATCAATGCGGCCCAATTTGCCGATGGTTCGCCGCAGCTCGAGTGGAAATCTCCTGCATCGTTTTGACGGCGGCGGGGCGAGCCTGGCAGTCCGCTCCTTGACGCATCGGCAATCCTTTGAGGTCGGCACGTTCGGCGCATAACGCCAGAATTGGCGGATTCTTTTTGTCCTTGTCCTCGCGTCCCTTGGCCAACAACTTTTCGCGCGTTCCCTTGACCCTCTCCAGGTCCACTTCCGCGGCTTGTTCGGCAAAGTGACGGAGCAGATAGGACTCGGGCATGTCATCGAGGCGTTTGAAGATCGGCTTGTTCACTTCCGGTAATTGCAGCAGCGGATTGAGCGCGGGCGGCGGCGTAGACGTGACGACCGCTGCCGGTCTTGGCGTCCACTTCCGCGGCGTCCGGCCAGCCTCGACGTAAATCGGCAACGGCGTCGGTCTCTCCTTCGGCTGGGTGGGGACGACGGCGCGAACGGGTTTGCTCCGTGGCGCGAGCCTTACCAGCTTCGCCGCCGGCGGCGTTGGCGCCTTCGCAACCTTGTCTTTGATGGCATCGCCTTTCAGAGCGGCGATGCAGGCCAATACGACCGGCACGGCCAGCAGTAGAGCCATCAGCGTCGCCGCGCTGACGAGCAGAGGCCAATTCACCACGGTTTCCAGTTCCGTTTTGGCGGCGGGCGGTGAAGAAGACATCGACATCGGACGGCCTCCTTGAACGGCGTGGGCGCAACGCCGAAAATGAAACTCTCCCCGATTGCCTTTCATTCGTCCACCATACCTGTTGCCGCAGCGAAAACATAGAAAAAAGTTCATCCGTTCGATGCCAGGGGCTTGCGGGGCTCCCTTGGCTTTCAGTACACTTGGGGCAGATGTCGCCCGCCGACGTTGGTGCAAGGAAGAACGACCATGTCGTTTACATCTTCTCACTTGTATTTCGAGGATGTGGAGGTCGGTCAGGAGTGGGAATCGCTCGGCCGCACCATCACGCAAACGGACATCGTCAACTTCGCCGGACTGAGCGGTGATTTCAATCCCATCCACATCGATCACGAGTTTGCCGCCGGCACGCCGTTTCGCCGGCCGATCGCGCATGGCTTGCTGGTGTTCTCGGTGGCCAGCGGTCTGGGTTTGTTCAGCCCGCCCATGCGCACGTTGGCGTTTTTGGCCATCCGCGAATGGCACTTGCGCGGCCCGGTTTTCATCGGCGACACGCTGCGCGTCGTCAACAAGGTCGTCAACAAGGAAGTGCGCGGCCGTGGCCGGCGCGGCGAGATCGCCTGGCAGCGGCAGATCATCAATCAGGAACGCAAGATCGTGCAGGAGGGCGTCACCGTGACCCTGGTGGAAGGCCGGGCGCCGCCCTCCCTTCTCCCGCTGCCAATTTGGGAGAGGGAAGGGTTCCGGCCGACGCCGAGAAAAAAGACCTGACGCCGCCTCCCGCTCAAGGAGACCCCGGATGAGAGAGTTTCAGCTTTACGGACTGGGCAACGCCCTGGTGGACATCTTCATCGAACTGTCTGAGGAAGAGTTCGCCGCGCTCGGTTTCCAGCGCGGCTCGATGCGACTGGTGGATTCGACCGAACAGAGGATGCTGCTGGAGCGTTTTGAGAGCCGCGAGCCGCGCCTGGTCAGCGGCGGCTCCGTCGCCAATTCGATGGTTGCCTTCGCCCAACTGGGCGGTCAGGCTGCCTTTCTCGGCTGCGTCGGCGACGATCGTTACGGCCTGTTCTACCAGGCCGAGTTCGAGGAACTAGGCATTGATGTCGGCAACCCCGTCGTCGTTGGCCAGAACACGGGAACTTGCCTCTGCCTGATCACGCCGGACACCGAGCGCACCATGCGTACCTGTCTGGGCGTCAGCAGCAATCTCGCGGCGCGGCACGTGGACGAGAGGCGCCTGAAGAACGCCGGCTGGCTGTTCCTTGAGGGTTATGTGCTGGCCAACCCCCAAACCGGGCAGAGTGCGATCCGCGAGGCGCTGGGTCTGGCCCGCCGGCACGATGTGCGCGTCGCCCTCACCTGCTCGGAGGCTTTTATCGTCAACCAGTTTGGCGATGCCTTCTTCGAGACTCTCGCTCAGACGGATCTGCTGTTTTGCAATGCCTCCGAAGCCTGCGCCGTTACCGGGTCGGCCAGCGCGGAAAAGGCATTCGCCGCCCTCGCCGACAAGGTGCCGTCGGTGCTGGTGACAGACGGTCCCCACGGCGCCTACGTCCGCCACGCCGGCATCGAGACGCATGTACCGGCATACCCTTGCCAGCCCGTCGATTTGACCGGCGCCGGTGACATGCTCGCGGGGACGTTTTTATACGGCATCCTGAACGGCATCGCTCCCGATCGAGCCGCGCGGGCCGCCTGCTACCTGGCCACGAAGGTCATCTGCCAGGTCGGCGCGCGCTTGCACCACGGGACACAGCAATTCTGGGATGAGTGCCTGGCTTCTATCTGAGCCGCGACCGTAAGGGAGCGGTTTGGTTTTTCTTATCGTTCGAGTAATTCCATGGCGCGTATACGAACCTTCATCGCCATCGACCTGGGCAAAACGATCCGCGACCGTTGCCTGGCCCTGCAAGACACGTTGGCTCGCGGCGGCGTGGAACTGAAGTGGGTCGAGGAGGAGAACCTACATTTGACCTTGCTGTTTCTCGGCGAGGTTGAAGATCGCACGCTGCCGGCGCTGTGCCAAGCCGTCGCCGACTGCTGCGCGGAACACAACCCCTTCCCGTTAAGCGTTGAATCGGTTGGCTGTTTTCCCAATCCGCGCCGGCCGCGCGTCGTCTGGGTAGGTGTCGGTACGGGTGCTGCCGAAGTGGCGGCGTTGCACGATGCGCTTGAGCCGCCGCTGCTGGAATTGGGGTGTTATCGCCGTGAGGATCGCGCCTACACACCGCACATCACCTTGGGCCGCGTCAAGGGAGATGAGCCAACCGAAGCCCTGGCGGCGGCGCTGGCACGACAAGCGAAATGGCGCGGCGGTGAAACGGATGTGCGCGAGGTGCGCGTCTTTAGCAGCGAATTGACGCCGCGCGGACCGATCTACACCGTGCTGAGCCGAGCGAAATTACGCAGTCCGTAACGCCGTTCTCTTTTACACTGTTGTTGATGGCACCATTCCTCTGCGCACGTCAACTCGCGGCCGCCGCTTCGCGCGGCGGCGCCTCGGTCGAATGGATGCGCTGCTCGGCCGCCATCCGCAGGGCGATGCGGTTGATGACCTGCAAGAACGCCAAGGCGCTGGCCTCAATGATGTCCGTGCTGACGGCTCGGCCGTTGATGACGCGGCCGTTATACTCGGCCTCGATGTGGGCTTCGCCTTGGGCGTCTTCGCCGACCGTCACGCTGCGGATACGGTAATCGCGCAGCTTCACTTCAATGCCGGTGATCTGCTCGATGGCTTTGAAAACGGCATCGACGGGACCGTCGCCGAGACTGGCTTGACGGACGATGGTGCCGTCCTGGTGCCACAGACACACCGCCGCCGACGGGATGGTCGCCGAGCCAGCGTTGCACGTCACCGCCTCCAGGGTCCACAAAGTCGGCCCGCTATGGATCTGAGCCTCCGCCAAGGCTTCGACATCAGCATCGTAAATGACCTTTTTGCGATCCGCCAACGCTTTGAAGCCATCGAACACCTTTTGCAGTTGCTCTTCGTTGAGATGGTAGCCGAGATCGAGAACGCGCTGGCGCAGCGCGTGCCGGCCGCTGTGTTTGCCCAGCACCAACTCCGTCTGCGGCACGCCGATGTCTTGCGGATTCATGATCTCGTAAGTCGTGCGCTCCTTGAGCATGCCGTCTTGGTGAATGCCAGCCTCGTGGGCAAAGGCGTTTTGGCCGACGATGGCCTTGTTGCGCTGCACCTGAATACCGGTGACGTGCGAAACGAGGCGGCTGGTCGGATACAACTTCTTGGTGTTGATGTTGGTCGCCACCTGGAAATAATCCTGCCGGGTGCGCACGGCCATGACGATCTCTTCGAGGGCGCAATTGCCCGCGCGTTCGCCGATGCCGTTGATGGTGCATTCGACCTGCCGCGCGCCCTCGACGATGGCGGCGAGGCTGTTGGCGACGGCCATGCCCAGATCGTCGTGACAGTGAACGCTGATGATCGCCTTGTCGATGTTGCGGACGTGCTTTTTCAGATGGGCGATGGCGGCGGCGTACTGGCTGGGCACGGCGTAGCCGACCGTATCGGGAATGTTCACGGTGCCGGCGCCGGCATCGATGGCGGCTTCGACGACTTCGGCCAGAAAATCCAGTTCGGTGCGCGCGGCGTCCTCCGGCGAAAACTCCACGTCGTCGCAGTATTGCCGGGCGCGCTGGACGCCCTCAATGGCGCGGCGAACGATTTCCTCCTTGGCCATCTTGAGTTTGAACTCGCGGTGAATGGCGCTGGTGGCGAGGAAGACGTGAATGCGGCGGCGCGGGCAGTCGCGCAGCGCTTCGCCGGCGCGATCGATGTCGGCGGCGTTGCAGCGGGCCAGGCCGCAGATGATCGGGCCGCGCACTTCCCGCGCGATGGCCTGCACCGCCTCGAAATCGCCCGGCGAAGCGATGGGGAAACCGGCTTCGAGGACATCGACGCCGAGATCTTTCAAGGCGTGGGCCACTTGCAGTTTCTCCGCCAGGTTCATGCTGGCGCCCGGCGATTGTTCGCCGTCTCGCAGCGTCGTGTCGAAAATGATGAGGCGTTCGGTCATGGTCGCGCTCCGGCAAAATAAAAAAGCCCCAGGATTCGGCTCCCAGGGCTGTACTCAGCAAGCGTGGCAAACACGATCTTGGTGATGCTCCTAGGAACCATCTCTCCAAAGAGAAGGCGCGTCAAGCAGGGGAAGAAGCAGCGGAAACATGGTCGTTGCTCGGGGGCGAAATCGTTCTCTTAGGGGCGCAGCGTCAGCCTTTTGCACAGTTTAGAGTGTTTGCGTGGGAAATGCAATGATTTTTCGGCAGTGTCTTTTTTTGTGCCCGCAGTCCTGAAAAAATGTTTCTTGGCGATCGAACGAAGACACTACCGATGCTCGCGCCGCCAGCGCAACCAGAGCCAAGGACCGGCGACTGCGAGCAGAATGGCCATTAGACCCACCGTCATTCCGGTGGACCAACGAAATGGTTGCGGGGCGGGTCTGGCCGACCCGAAGTCATCCGCCCGGATGCTCACGGCTTTAATGCGCACGTCAACGAGCGTGGGCGAACCGCCATTGTCCACGGCAAAGCGAACCGTATCCAAGTCCTCGCCGCGCCACTCGGTTTGATACAACTCCTGAAAAGTGGAGCGGCCTCCCTCCGCGACCTGATAAGAAAGCGTCGTCCCTGTGCGGACCAAGCGCAGACTGCCCGATAGGGCCGAAGTCGGCGGACGTTTTCCTTCGTGCTTACGCTCCTCGCCGGGCGGCGTAAAGGCGCGGTGACAGAGAAAGACCTGCTCGCCGCTCGGTCGAAGGAATCGGCCTAGTGTGGCGCCTTCTCGGCTGAGCGAAGCTGCGCTAATGTAAATGCTCACCCCCGCGCCGTTGCCGCTGGTCGGCTTGTTCAGGCGGAGGATTTCAAACGCCATCGTGATCTCAAAATCGCCCCGGACGCCCAAACGAGAGGCCAGACCGACGGGGAGCTTACTCTCGGCATCTACGGGGCTTATCCGCAATCCCCAAGAGTCTGCTCGGATGGCGCGGCGAGTATGGCTGCCGACTGGCCGAAAGTAGCGCACATCGTAAGGCCGCCCCCGAAAATCCTGGGTGAATTCCGCGGCCCGGATCGCTTGGCCTGTGCAGAACGACCACCACAGACACAAGCCGAACAGCGGCAGGACATATTCGCTCGCTTTCCTCATCGGCATCCTCGAAAAAGGTGTTTTCCTGCCTTAAAAGTCGTTCGTATTAACCGTCTGACCATCGGCGCGGCTGCCGAGACGGGAGAAGACGGTCGGATCAATGGTATAAGGGACATGATGCACCGAACCATCGGCGAACACCACGTTCAGGCCGGACGGATGGGACGAGCCGAATTCGGGGAAGCCGTTTTCGGTCGTGGCCGCATTGGTATCATGGGCTGGCGGATCGTTGGCGTTGCGCATGGTGTCCCAATCGTTGCCGGCCGAATAGCCCTCGTTGTCGTCCGAGCGCGGGATGTGGCCAAGGTAATGGAGGTTGAGGCGCTTCTCACCGATCAAGAGCGTCATGGAGGCGCCATCGGTGATGTCGGCGAGGCTGAGCGGCGGACCGAAGTTGCTGCCTTGAATGGCGCCACTGCCGTCATCGAGGTTGTTGCCGGCATAATCGCATAGGGCATGGCTCACCAAGTCGGCGGCGGACTTGCTGATGTAATGATCGGCATAAGTCACGGTCATGGGCGTCCTGCGGCTGGGACAGAAAAAGAGCGGATTGACGGCGGCGACGGCAACCCGCTGACGGGCATTGTCGGTCGTGGCTCCGCCGCCCCGCCAAGCATTGTCGGCTTCCAGGTAGGGCAGGATTTGAAAGCCCCAGCCCGCGCCTTGTTGTTCTCCCACGGCCGGCACGCCATTCAGGTAAGTGGGCGGGGTGGCCCAAGTGTCGCCGGCCGTGGGAAAATACCCCAACTGGCTATGGTGCGACTGAAACGCCAAGCCGATCTGTTTAAGATGGTTGGCGCACTGGATGCGGCTGGCGGTTTCGCGGACTTTTTGCACCGCCGGCAGCAGCAGCGCGACCAACACACCTATGATGGCGATCACGACTACCAGTTCGATCAGCGTGAAGCCGCATCGCCGGCACGTCCGCTGAGCGATCTTCCGAGGAGTCGAACGATTTCTCATGTGTAGCTCCTTTGCCAAGCTGTAATGGTGAACGGCCGATGTCAGCCGGTTGAGGCCGGTCGTTCGCTCCTAAGCGGCTCTACACGGAAGTATCGGACGAGAATGGGAATCTTACAGACAACGAACAAAATCTTGCCAGCCCGCAGTGCCAGCAAGGCTACCCTTGCTGGCACTGCGGGCTGGCAAGGGATTCTGTTCGTGGCTCTTACAGGATGCGCTTCTCGTAACAGAGACTGAGCGGATCCTCTACATAGGCTCCGAACGGTGGGATACGTTGAAACCCCATCTGTTCATATAAGTTGATGGCTGCGGCTTGATGAATGCCGGTTTCCAAGCGAAGGAGGCCAACTCCTTGGGTTCGGGCATAATCGGCCAAATGTTTGAGCAGCATCTTCCCGTAACCCAAACCACGAAAGCGCGGCGCACATACATGCGCTTGAGTTCGCCATACTCCGTGCCGAACAACTGGATACCGCCGCAGCCGACGGGCATGCCGTTCTCACGCAGCACAAAAAACGCGACGGCCTGGGTAAGCAACTTTTCGACACTATACCCGAAACGGTTTTCGGGTGGATAAAGCGTCTCAAGGTGGGCTTCAAGCTCCGTAATCAGCGCGACCGCATCGGGGCTGTCGGGGCGTTCACGGGTGATTTCCACTTTGTCGCCAGGATCTTTTCGTTTCGACTTACCCCGCGAACTAATTTCAACGGCCAGGTCCAGAGCGAGGCGTATCATACGAGCGTTGGACTCAGCCCTCCGCGCATCCTTCGCCGCATCGCTCAACAGCAAATGCTCGCGGCAGCGGGGATTGTCGAAAGCGTACAGGATCGACAGGCGGTCCATGCGGAAATACTCGGCCACCGCATAGGTCGCCGCCGTCTCCAGATCCACTGCCGCAAAACCGCCCTGAAACCACTGCTCAATATCCTCCTCTCCTTCGGCGAACAAGGCCGCCGTCGAGTAAATCGAACCGAGGCGATAATCCCCCTCGTTCAAGGCGGAGAGCGTTTTGGATTGGAGGAGTCCCAAGCTTCCTGCGACCCATTTTCCCCCCGGTTTATAGTATTGGGCCGCTCCCTCTCCACAGAAAGCCCGTTCGGCGAGGAACAAATCGCCGGCCAAAAAGCCATCGGCCAGCGCACCGCAGTTACCGATTTGAATGACCGTCCGTGTACCCAGAACGCCGAAGAGGTGAACCACTTCCGAGGCCATCGAACTGCCGTAGACGCAGGCGAATCCAACCGAGTGGCCATCCACCTCGCCGATCAGCACGTCTTCAAGGATGCCGTTCGGTGTGCCCAGTTCCAGGACCTTATCAAAGTAAGGCAGCATGGCCTTGTACTGGCTACGAAAGTTTCGCGTGCCCCGCAGGATGACCACGTCGGGAATCCGAGAGGCTGGAAGGTCCAGAATGCGTAACCAATCCGCTTTCATCAACTCTTTCAGCATAACTCACCCAGCTGGCGTCCGTATCTCTCCCGTTAGGGATTCGTCTTCGCGTAAGCGCTCTGTCTCCATGAGAACCATCTCGACCTCCTTCCGTTAATCGCCCAAACCAGCCGGCTGACGCCGGCCGTTCGCCCCCAAGCGGCTCTATTCGGAAGTATCGGAGGAGGGCGAGAATCTTACAACGATTTTTGACTGGCGTGCGGCCGAGAGAAAAAACGTATGGATCAAAGAAATCCGTGTAAGATTCCGGTAGGAACATGATACTTCCCGGTAGAGAGGAAAGCACGGTGGACGAATCTCCTCTGACGAGGTTGTCGCTGTTGGTGCGCCTGCGCGACGTGCGCGATGCCGCCGCGTGGGAGGAGTTCGTTGAGATTTACGCGCCGCTGTTGTACGGACTGGCTCGGCGGCGCGGTTTGCAGGATGCCGATGCCTGCGATCTCACGCAGGAGGTTTTGCGGGCCGCCGTCAAGGCGATACCGCGTTTCACGCTAGACCCGCAACGCGGCACGTTTCGCCAGTGGCTTTTCACCATCGCCCTCAATGAGCTGCGCAAACTCGTTCAGGCGGGTAAGCGTCAGCCGCGCGGCAGCGGCGATCCCGCGACACAAAAACGGCTGGAACAGCAAGCGGTCTGCGAAAACGAGGAGGCGGTTTGGGATCAGGAGTATCAGACGCGGCTGTTCCATTGGGCCGCTGAGAAAGCTCGACGGCACTTCCGCGAATCGACCTGGCAAGCCTTCTGGCGGACGGCCGTGGAGGGACAGGAGGTGCGCGACGTGGCCGCCGCCCTCGGTCTTTCCGTCGGTGCTGTCTACGTCGCCAAGAGCCGCGTTCTGGCGCGGATTCAGGAGTTGGTCGAGTCGGTCCAGAGCGAGTGAACATTCCTTGGGGAGAAGTCCATGCGCGCACCTATCTCTTGCCCCGACGCGGCGAGGCTCAAGGGTTTGTTGGAAGGTGTGCTGGCCAGCGACCTGGAGACGCAGTTGACCGATCATCTGTCGGACTGTGGCCGTTGCCAAAAAACTCTGGAATCGCTCACGCTCGGCATCGCCGCTGACGTAGGACGGCAACTCCAGCACGGCTCCGAGGCACCGAGCTTGCCGGATATGCTCCAGCAAGCCATGCAGCGGCTCAAAGACCAGACGCCGGCGCCGGAGGCGATGGAGGAAATCCACTGGAACGAGGAGATACTGCTGCGCAGCCTCGCTCCGTCGGAAACACCGGGACATCTCGGCCGGCTCGGATCGTATGAAGTGGTGGAGGTTATTGGCCGCGGCGGCTTCGGCGTGGTCTTCAAGGCGCTCGATCCGTCCTTGAATCGCTTCGTGGCCTTGAAGGTACTCGCTCCCCATTTGGCGAGCAATGCGGCGGCACGCAAGCGCTTTGCGCGGGAAGCGCGGGCGGCGGCCGCCGTCCGCGATGAACACGTTGTCGCCATTCATAGCGTCGAAGAAGCGAACGGGCTGCCCTATCTAGTCATGGAATACGTTTCGGGAATTTCCCTGCAACAACGGCTTGATCGCAATGGCCCTTTGGCCGTGGAGGAGATTCTGCGCATTGGCCGGCAGATGGCTGCGGGGCTTGCCGCCGCTCATGCACAGGGCTTGATCCATCGCGACATCAAGCCGGCGAACATCCTGCTGGAAAACAACGTCGAGCGCATCACGATCACCGATTTCGGTTTGGCCCGCGCGGCCGACGATGCCAGCCAGACGCAGAGCGGCATCCTCGCCGGCACGCCGCAGTACATGGCACCGGAGCAGGCGCGCGGCGAACCGCTCGACCATCGAACCGACCTGTTCAGCTTGGGCAGCGTCCTGTACGCGCTGTGTACGGGTCGGCCGCCGTTCCGGGCGACCAGCACGCTCGCCATCCTTCGCCGTATCAGCGAGGAAATGCCTCAGCCCATCCGGCAAATCAATCCCGCCATCCCGGTCTGGCTGGCGGAAATCATCGCTATTCTCCAGGCGAAGGATCCGGCTCAGCGTTTCGCGTCGGCGGCGGAGGTCGCCGATCTGCTCGGCCAATATCTCGCCTATCTCCAACAGCCGGCAACGGCGCCGCAGCCGTCTCTGCCGTGGCGCTCCCGGCAAACGAAGCGGGGTCGGTCGAAGCGTTGGCTGTTCGCGGCCGTGTGCCTCGTCGCGGGAGTTGGCCTGTTTGGCCTGGGCCAAGAACCCAAACCGGATGGGACGACCCAGAATGAAATGACGCGCTTTTATCAAGATTTCCGAGGCCGCCCGATTGACTTTAATTTGTTTCGTCCCACGGGTGTGCGCGGACAGATGATCGAGGAGCCTGAAGGACTGCGGATCACTTTGCCGGCAGCGGAAAAGAAGTTTCCGCCCACCGGCCTGGTGACGGCCTTCCGCGTGCCGGGGGATTTTGAGATCACCACGTCCTACGAACTGCTCAAGGCCGACAAACCATCGAACGGCTGGGGGGTAGGGGTGCAGTTGTATCTGATGATGGAATCTCCCACTCAAGAAGCCATCATGTTTGGCCGCTTCCACTCTCCGCAAGAGGGGCACATTTACAATTGCTTGCATCTGAGTACGGATGCGAAGGGGAATCGGCGGCCGGCCCACGCTCACCGCGAACCCACCGAGACGCGCGCCGGTCGCCTTCGGCTAACCCGCCAGGGTTCAGTCGTTACCTGTTGGGCCGCCGAGACCGGCGGCGAGGACTTCCGGCAGATCCACGAGTTTGAGCTGGGCACGGATGACCTCACCCTCGTCCGCGTGGCGGCAGATCCAGGCACTTCCAACGATCCCATCGAGGTCCGCATCGGCGACTTCGAGATTCGCGCATGGGGTGTACCGGCGGTCGTATCCCCGAATGCCCCGCGCTGGCGGCGACCGTTGACATACATGACATTAGCTGCCTTTGTTGTCTTTATTTTTGCCGGCGGAGTATGGGCTTGGCGGCGTCATCGTCGAGAGAGAACCGTGAAGATGGAGAAGAAACCTCTTATCCCGGCGGTGGCGCCGCGACCGCAGGCCGTGAAAAAGCACCCTCGCCAATCGTAGCCCCAGGCGATCCGAAACCGGCGCTGCCGCCGCATCGGCTATCTCTCCAGAAATCCAGTAGAAACAAAGCCGATTATTCGCTGTTGGGCAGTTGCGGCTCTCCACGCGTCGCGTGCCAGAGTGTCAGGATTTCAACGCGGCTTCGGTCCAAGCTATCTCGTAGTCCATGCCGCCGACCTCTGTTTGACTTCTTCATGCAACGCGAAGCGTCCTGTGTCGGCCGCTTCTTCACCACGGCAGATGGCAGCAAGAATGGCGATTTGCTCACTGATTTCTTCCAAAGTGACGGTATCGGGCATGCGTTCCAGAGCGTCCAGCGCCAATTGTTTACTGGACATAGCATTCTTCCTCCGAGCCGAAGGATCGCTGACTCCTGTTCTTCCTTGCACTCTCTCGGGACCACGAATCAAACGACGGTCATCCCACCGTCCACCGTAAGGGCGTGGCCGACGACGTAACTTGCCCCCGGACTGCACAGCCAGAGTACGGCCGAGGCGATCTCTTCGGGTCTGCCCGCGCGGCCGATGGGAACCTGCTTCGCTATCTCGGCATATGCCCGCTCATCCCCGTTGACGACATCGCGGGCGATCTGCGTGTCGATTAGGCCGGGGTTCACCGCGTTGACGCGGATACCGCGCTTGACATATTCGAGCGCGGCCGTCCGCGTCAGGCCGACCACGCCGTGCTTGGAGGCGATGTAGGAGGCGATGCCGGGATTGCCGGTCAACGCGCCGACCGAGGCGTTGTTGACAATCGCGCCGCTGCCCTGGCGTTCCATCTGCCGCAGTTCGTGCTTCATGCAACTCCACACGCCCCGTAAGTTGACGCCGATCACGCGGTCCCAGTCCTCGCGGGTACTGTCAGCGGTCGGAGCAATCCGGGCCATGACCCCGGCGTTGTTGAACGCGGCGTCGAGTCGGCCGAACTCGGCAACGGCGCGGTCCACCATCGCGGCCACTTGGGCGTCATCGCTCACGTCGCAACGGACGGCGAGCGCCTTATGACCGTTGGCGACCAGTTTCTCTGCCGCCGCCTTCACCGCGTCCGCTTTGAAGTCCGCCAGAACGATGGCCGCGCCCGCCTCCGCGAACGCCTGCGCCGTCGCCAGTCCCATACCCGATGCAGCCCCGGTGACGAGAGCCACTTTGCCGCTGAAGTCCAACGGATTGTTCATGAGGTAATTACTCTTTCAGCCGCTTCATTAAACATGCCTCTACACCGTTTGCCCGCCGTCAACGGCCATAGCGTGCCCGACGACGAAGTGGGCCGCATCTGAACACAGCCAGAGGACGAGATTAGCGATCTCTTCGGGCTGGCCCATCCGTCCGAGTTGATGTGGACGATGCGATCCCACTCGGCCTCTTCGAGTTCCGCAGTCGGGGCCATCCTCTGTTCAACACCGGCGTTGTTAAAGGCAAAGTCCAGCCCCCTGAAGGTTTCGATGGTCTTGTCCAGAGCCGCCTTCACGTCCTCGGTTCGCGTCACGTTGCACATAACGGCGAACGCCCGCCCGCCGAGTCCCTCGATCATGCGGGCTGTTTGCTGATTGCTCTGTTCGGAAATGTCTGCGACCAACACGCTCGCGCCGCGCGCGCGAACGCCAAGGCCGTCGCGCGACCGATTCCGTTCGCGGCCCCGGTCACGAACGCCACCTTTCCCGCGAAGCTCCCATTCTGGTTCCCCGCCATCTCTTGCTCCTTCATTCCTCCTCGAACATACCTCGGACGGCCAATCTCTTCAAGCGCGGAGGCGCTTGATCCATTAAACCGCCAGCACATGCAGACTACTCCGAGCGCTCTGACTCCGCAAGTTTGTGGCGAATGCGCTCGACATCGACGAATGCCTCCGCCGTGGACAAAGCGGCGATGAGCAGGCGGCGCTGCTCGCCGGGCGTCGAGGCGTGTGCCGACAGATGCTCCCACAGACGGCACAAATCCAGTCCTCCGCGCGGTGTCGGCCGCCAGCCGTGCGCGCTCAAAAACTCCAGCACCTCCGCCAAGTAGCGTACGTCTTGCTGGGCCGTCTCGCCGCTCAGGTCGCGCTCGGCGAACGCCTCCATCTCGGCGCCGACTTCCTCAATGAGCAACTGACGCAGGCGCGTCAATTCATTGGAGACTTGTACCTCCGGGGCCAGGAACAACTGCGGCATTTGCAGCGCCACCAGATCGGCCAAATCGTCGAGAAAACGCAGGAAAGCGTGCGTCTGCTCGGCCAGCGACTCGCCGGGGATGCTAATGAGATTGAGTTGCTTGTTGCGCCACTGTTCGAGTAGATAGGGACCGCTGCCGCTGGACGCCTCAAATGTCGTGGCGAAGGCCGGACGCCGTGCCTCGCGCAGCATGCGGACAATACGACTATGGATCTGGCGAAAATTCGGATCGCGCAGACCGTAGCCGACGAAGAAAAACGTCTGATTGAGCAACAAACCTTCCAACAAAAGCGCCATGGCAGGTCGGCGCGTGAAGAACTCATCGTAATCGTCGCGCGTCAAAAGAATCTCGTCGGGATGAGCCGTATCGCCGTGCAGCTTGACGACGAAAACCTCGTTCTGGCCGGTGCGGGCTACGTCTTCTTGATGCAGGATCTTGACGGGGTGCCGCTTGAGTCCGATCAGGGCGCGTTCGAGCAGGTCGTCGTAGTTGGTGGTGATGACGTGACGCACCGGCAGCGACAGCAGCAAATAATGGGCGAGGGTCGGCTTGCGCCGGCGTGGCGTACATCTCGTGGAGGACATCGGCGAGACGCTTAGGGCCGAAGCGTTCTCGATACCACTGCGCCAAATCGAGGTAATCGTGCCGCTCGCTCCAGGGCAAACCGAGATCGTCGCCGAGGCGCCGTACCAAGCTGTTCCAGTCGGGCAAACCGGCGCCGGACGATAGGCCAGCACCGACGAAGAGAACGCATTCGCGGGCCAACAGCGCTTGCTCCAGATCGGCGTAACGCGGCGGGATGATCGTGGAGCCGTCTCGCGCTTCGCGGCGTGCTTCGAGAAAAATCTGGTAGAGCGGAACGGTATAGGCGATGAAAGCAACATCGACGCCATCGTGTTGGGCGAGGAACTCACGGGCGGCCTTGATCTGAGCGCGAGCGGAACGCAAGACGCTCTCGACGGTCGCCGCCTTTGCCCATCCGAAAAGTCGGCAAAGCGATGAGCAAGTGTTCCTTGTCGCCGTGGTCGGTGCGCAGATGACGCACAGCCGTAGCTAGGGCGGCGCGCACGGCGAGGGCCGCCTTGTCCTCAATGGTCTGCGATCCGCCGGTTGAGACGACAGCGACGACGCCGCGCGGCAGGGCATCCTTGTTTAGGGGCATCCAGAAGGTGTCGCCGACCTCGTGGAGTTGGCCCGGCTTTGGCCGCTGGCTATCGTACCACTCGGCGAAGCCGGGCACGTTGGCGGCGAAGGCGGAGTACAAGTTGCCGTCGCGGCCCAGCGAATTGCTGGCCGAGTAGGCGATGGCATGGGCGCTCAGTCGTGTCAAATCGCCCGGCGCGATGAACAAATGCCCTTTCAAGGATGTCCTCCCTCACGCCGCCTGTCTTGCCAGCCCGCGGCGCCAGCAAGGGACGGACCTACCCTTGCTGGCGCCGCGGGCTGGCGGGTTTTTGTTTCACGTCGCGCGGTTGCAAACAAAAATCCAACACGGCATGCACGTCGCCCTCCTTGGGTATCAGTTCCGGCTGACGAGCCGTGCGCTTCATGTGTGCGGCGAGTTGGGCGGTGAAGTCGGCGATGAGACGAGCGTGTTCCGGCTTGCTGGCGAGATTGGTCATTTCCTCGGGATCGTTTTCCTCATCGTAGAGGCGGATGGTTCGGCCCGGAAGCGGTCGGCCGGTGGCGTAGCCGTCCTGACGTTCGCGCTTGCCGGTGCCGTAAATGAACTTCCAACGCTCCGTGCGGATCATCGCCTCTTCATTCTCGGAATACTCGACCACAACATGATCGCGGTGCTTGTGGATCTCGCCGCGCAACAACGATGCCAGGCTCTTGCCCTGCACCGTGGCCGGGATCGGCACACGGCAGAAGTCGAGGATCGTCGGCGCGATGTCGATGAACTCGACGAGCGCTTTCGTGCTTTGTCCGGCTTTGAGCGGTCCGGCCAGCGCACCATCAAGGGGGCACGCACGGCCGGCTCGTAACAGCAGTGCTTCTCGAAACGGCCGTGCTGGCCGAGCATGTAACCGTGATCGCCGGTGTAAATCACCACCGTGTCGGCGGCGCGGCCGGAGCGTTTCAAGGCATCGAGAACCAAGCCGGCATTTTTATCCATGAACTCGGTGGAGGTGTAGTAGGCAGCTATAATGCCCTGCTTCTCGCGGTCGGTGAGGTTGCGGAAAATGGCCGGGATCTGCGCGTCGTCTTCGGGACCGATCTTCGGAACCGCGAACTGTTCGGGCCGATACTTGCCGCGATACTCGATGGGAAAACGGAAGGGCGAATGCGGCTCGTAGAAGCTGGCCACGAGAAAGAACGGTTTGTCGCGGCCCTCTTGCAGATAGTGGGCGGTCTGCCGCGCGAAAAAGGTGCCGGCCATGTCGTCATCGCGCCACCCATCGGCAGGCAGGCGCTGTTGAGCCAGATGCGGGCCGGATCGCGGAAGGGACGCCACGGCGGCTGAATCGCCATGTCCGGCGGCAGTGGTTTGGGCGGATGCTCGCGCAGGTAGCGCGTCGTGTTGCGGCAAATCGATGCGAAGATCGAAGCCGTGCGTGAGGTTGCTGTTGAAGTGCATTTTGCCGATGGCGGCGGTATCGTAGCCGGCGGCGCGGAGCAGGGTTGCCAACGTCTGCTCGCCCTGAGGCAAGGGCGTTTGCAGCAGCGTCACGCCGAGAGTGCGCGGATAACGCCCCGTCAAAAACGACTGCCGCGATGCTGTGCAGACGGGCGAATTGCAATAGGCACGATCGAAACGCACGCCCTCCGAAGCGAGACGATCGAGGTTCGGTGTGCGCACGATCTTGTTGCCATAGGCTCCGCAGACGTACGGCGCATGATCGTCGGCGCAAATCCACAGGACGTTCGGCCGCCTCGGTGCCTCGGCGCGGCCGACCCCCGCCGTCATCGCCACCATTGCCGCCGTTAACCATGCGGAACGCATGTTTCGCTCTCCGTAAGCTCGACTCTTGCCCGTTTACCGTTCTAACGCAACGGCAATCGTTTCGCAAACAGAAAGGCTTCGCGGGCTATCCCGTCTTACAGCAGCGTCGGTTGGAATCCTACCTCGCCGTCCTCCTCGGCGTTCTGGGCGCAATCCAAGCAATAGCGCGTATAGGGCAGAGCTTGCAGCCGACCCGCGCTGAGGTCGTCGCCGCACTGCATGCACTTGCCGAATGTTCCCTCGTCAATGCGATCCAGCGCGGCGGCAACCTCGATTTGCATCTGCCGCCCGTTGGTCAGCAGACTGGTACTCATTTCCTGCTCGAACGCTTCCGTGCTGATGTCGGCCAAGTGCAAGGGCACGTTCGAGAGATTGCTGGCTCCCCCGCCGGTTTGACGGAGCGCCTCGCTCATCACACCTACCTCATCGTTCTTCAGCCGCACGGCCATTTCCCGCAAACGCTGTCGATAGTGTTCTCTTTCTTCACGGTTCATAACGATCTCCTCGGGCTTGTTGGTTGCCGATCCGCGTATTCCTCACGGAGAAAAAAAGACGGCCCGAGCAAGATGCCCGGGCCGCCATTCTGTTCCAGGCCGCCTCAACATTCCTTGAGGCTCGCCGAGTAGATTATGCAAACATCATGCCCACTTTCGTCGCCGACTAACTTGGCGGAAACGCGGCAGGGCATCCCTACGGCTTGTTAGCCGAACGGGTCTTCTCCATCTCGGCCAATCGTTTCTCCAAGCGGGAGATTTTCCGTTCCAGCCGTTCGATTCGTTGGGCGTTCTGATGGAACATGCCCATCAATTCCTCATCCTCGTCCCCCGCACCGGAAAACTCTCCAGCCGGCCCTTCCTCCAATTCGGCCGTGATCTCTTGTTTTTGGCCATCGCGGATGACGGCCAGCTTGACCGGCTTACCGGCCCCAAGCTGATGCAGATCGTTGCTCAACTCTTCCTCATCCTCGACTATTTTGCCGTTGACGTGGGTGATGACATCGCCGTGCCGTAACCCAGCCTCATCCGCCGGCGAATCCGGCATTACCTCCACAACGAAGACACCGTCGTTGCTGGGCAGCTTCAGCTTTTTGAGCGTTCGCTTGCTCATGTCCTCGACGGGAACGGTGTAGACGCCGAGGTAAACGCGGTTGCGCGAGCGCCGCCGTTGGGCTTGTTTGTCCGCCGGTGCGTTCTTGTCCACGGCGGCTTTTCCAACCGCGGGCAAGCCACTAGCCGGCGCGACGGCTTTTTGTTGGGGTTGGGGCAAGGGAGCCGTAGTTTGCCGAGGCTCGCGTACTTGCGCGGCCAGTGCGGCGACACTCAAGAGCAGGGCGATCATTCCAACGGATAACACCAATCGGGACATTGCTCAGACCTCCTTTTTGAGTTCCGTGGGAAGGCAGAACTCAGAACTCAGCACTGATGAACTTGGCGATTACTTGCTCGATTTTTTCTTGGCGGGCACTTTGGCGCCCTTTTTCCGTGCTTCGGATAGGCCGATGGCGACAGCTTGCTTGCGGTTCGTCACCTTCTTGCCGGATTTGCCGCTCTTGAGCTTGCCTTGCTTGAACTCGTGCATCGCTTCCTTGACCGTCTGTTGTGCTTTTTCACCGTATTTGCGGGCCATATGTCTCTCCCCCTTGCCGATCGTTCCGGGAGCCGCACACGATGGACGGCTCCGTAAAGAGATAACGTGTTCAAATTAGATGCCAAAACCATGGCGTTCTCGTTTAGCCGCGACCCGAAGGGGAGCGCGGGACCGCCGCGCTCCCTTCGGGTCGCGGCTAAACGAGGACAATCGTATGATGAGGGAAGGAAGCACCGTCCTCCGAAAACACTCTTCCGATGATGAATTAATCATGGCACGTTTCCTAATTGGCATCGACTTGGGCACGACCAACAGCGCCCTGGCGTATCTCGATTTGCAGCATCCTCGCCGCGGCAACCGCGTGGACATCAAGCCATTTCCGATCCCGCAGCTGACGGCGCCGGGCGAGATCAAGGAACGCCCCCTGTTGCCGTCGTTTCTTTACTTGCCGGGGCAGCACGATCTGCCGCCGGGAGCAACCGCTCTGCCGTGGGATGCGCAGCGTGCTTACGCCGTTGGCGAGTTCGCGCGCAATCACGGCGGCAAGGTGCCGGGCCGGCTCGTCAGTTCGGCGAAGTCGTGGCTGTGTCACGGCGGCGTCGATCGCTCGGCCGGTCTGTTGCCGTGGACCGCCCCGCCGGACGTGCCGCGCATCTCGCCCATCGAAGCGTCCGCACGCTACCTGCGGCACATGGTCGAAAGCTGGAATCACGTCATAGCCAAGGATCGGCCGGATGATCGGCTGGAGAAACAGACCGTCGTTTTGACGGTGCCGGCGTCGTTCGACGACGTGGCCCGCAACCTGACCGTCGAGGCGGCGCGCAAGGCGGGTCTGGAGGATCTGATTCTGCTGGAGGAGCCGCAAGCGGCGTTCTACTGTTGGCAGGCGACGCACTCGACCAAGGAGGCGGCGGCCCTGAAACCGGGGACGCGCTGCCTGGTGGTTGACGTGGGCGGCGGCACCAGCGATTTCAGTCTCATTGAGGCGGTCGAGCAGCAGGGCGAACTCGGTTTCGTGCGTCAGGCGGTCGGCGATCATCTGTTGCTCGGCGGCGACAATATGGATCTGGCATTGGCCAAATTCGTCGAGACGAAGCTGCCCGGCGCCGGCCGACTCGACGCCGTGCAATACGGTCTGCTGACACAGGCGTGCCGCTCGGCCAAGGAAACGCTGCTGAGTCCCAATGCGCCGGCGAGTTACACCGTCACCGTCATCGGTCGCGGCCGAGCCGTGATTGGCGGCACACTGCATGCGCCGCTGACGTCGGCGGACGTGCGGCAGGTGATTCTCGATGGTTTCTTTCCGGTGGTTGCCGCCGACGCTCTGCCGCAGCGCGGCGCCGCGCCGGTCTGCACGAGATGGGTCTACCCTACGTCAGCGATCCCGCCATCACGCGCCACCTGGCGGCCTTTCTCAAAAACCAGACCGGCGAGACGCCGGTCCCACCCTGACGGCGATCCTCTTTAATGGCGGCGTCTTCCAGCCGCCGGCGCTGCGTCAGCGCGTGGTTGAAGTGCTGCGGCACTGGTACGAACGGCCAGAGCAACCGTGGCAGCCGTTAGTGTTGACGAATCCCTCGTTGGATTTGGCCGTTTCGTGGGGAGCCGCCTACTTCGCTTGGCTGCGGCACACCGGCGGACGCCGCATCGGCGGCGGTATCGCCCGCTCTTATTACGTTGGCGTGCAACAAGCCCGGAGCGCCAGCGACGGGGCAGACGAAAACATCACCGTCGTTTGTGTCGTGCCGCAGCACATGGAAGAAGGACAGGACATTGTTCTCGACAAACCGGAACTGGAACTGGCGCTCGGTCAACCCGTGATGTTTCCGCTGTATACCTCGACGGTGCGCGGCGACGACAAGGCCGGCGATCTGCTGACCGTGACTGCCGATCAGTTGTTGCGCATGCCGCCGTTGCATACGATCCTGCGCGGCGGCAAGCGCAGCGGCACGAAATCGGTGCCGGTGACGTTGGCCGCCCGTTCGACCGCCATCGGCACGCTGGAACTGTTCTGCGTGGCGCGTGACAGCAACAATCGTTGGCGATTGGAGTTTAACGTCCGCGATCTGGTGCAGGAGACGCCAGCCGAACAGCCGAGCCGCGATCGTCAGGGAGCGGCATCGACGACAGAGTCGAGCGTTACCGATGTTTGGCCGGAGACACAAGTGCAGGAGGCGGCGCAGTGCATTCGCTCCGTCTATGCACAGCAATCAACTGATAACGACTTGACACCGCAAGAGTTGACGAAATCGCTGGAGGCGGCGCTCGATGCGCCGCGGCACGCTTGGCCGACCGGCCTGTGTCGCCGCCTGTGGGAGTTTTTGGCCGAGGTCGCCGACGAGCGCCGCCGTTCGCCGTCGCACCTGAGCCGTTGGTACAATCTGACCGGCTACTGTCTGCGTCCGGGTTTCGGCGATCCGCTGGATAAATTCCGTATCGAGCAGTTGTGGAAGATGATGGCCGCGCCGCCGCGCGCCGACGCCGGCAAGGGAGCGCGCGGCACCGCTCCGCGTCTGACCGAGACGGGCGCCGACGCTTGGATCATGTGGCGGCGCGTGGCCGGCGGACTGCACTCGACGTTGCAGCAGCGCTTGTACGATCGGCTGCGTCCGGTGCTGCTGCCGGCCAAAAACAAGGCCGTCGCCAAACCCGGCGCCAATGAACTAGCGGAGATGTGGCGCGCCGCCGCCGCCTTCGAGCGTCTCGATGTCAAGCACAAGGAAGCGCTGGGCGCGGTCTTGCTCAAGCCGCTGCGCCGCAGTCCCGTGCCGACCTACGGTTTCTGGGCGCTGACGCGCCTGGGAGCGCGGGCGCTGCTGTATGGACCGCTCAATGCCGTCGTGCATCATCAAGTCGCCGAGAAGTGGCTGGAATCGATTCTGCCGTTCGAGCCGAGCAACCAAAGCGAACGTCTGGCGTGGGCGTTTTGCCTATCGCAGTTGGCTCGCCGCACCGGCCAGCGCGCTCTCGACATCGACGACGGCCACCGCGAGAACGTGCTGCGCGTGCTGCGCAAACTATCGATTCCCGGACATTGGGTGCGCATGGTCGAGGAAGTATCGGAGTTGGAACAGGAAGAACAGGGGCAGATGCTCGGCGATTCGCTGCCCATCGGCCTACGCTTACTACAACCACAGGAATAACAATTTACGATAGCGGAGGAGATTTCATTATGCCGTCGCCGTTTCCGGGAATGGACCCGTATCTTGAGAATCCGGAGTTGTGGCCGGACGTGCATCACGAGCTTATCAGCCAGATCCGCACGGCATTGAATCCTGTGCTGCAGCCGCGTTATGTGGCACGGGTTGAATTGTGTGTCTATGTCTCGGATCAAGATGATCCAGGACGAGATTTCCGCGTTCCGGACATTCGCCTTGAGAAACCACCGCATCGCAAAGGAGCGAAGAGATCACAAAAGCCCGACGGGGTCGCTATCGCCGAGCCTTTAACCATTCCTTTCTTGACTGATGAGGAGATCGAAGAAGCGCGCCTGGAAATTCGCCACGTTGAATCTCAGGCGCTGGTTACGGTTCTTGAAGTACTCAGTCCCGCAAACAAGATTCGCGGTTCGGCGGGACGGAAGAGCTTCCTCGAGAAACGCCGCGAAATGTTGGCCACGAAGGTCCACTGGATTGAGATCGATTTGCTGCGGACCGGCGAGCCATCGCTGGCGAGGCTGGCGCGAGCGGCTTGCGATTACCGCATCGTGGCGGCGCGTTGCCAGGAATGCCGCTACGGCAAGTTTTGGCCGGTGAGCGTGCGCCAGACGCTGCCGGTCATCGGCGTGCCGCTGCGCGGCAAAGATCCCGATGTCGCGCTCGATCTCGGTGTTGTATTTCGTGCCGCTTACGATAATGCTCGGTACGATATCTCCCTTGATTATCGCCGCGAGCCGCAACCGCCGCTGTCTCGTGAGGACGCCGCCTGGGCCGCCAAGCTGCTTCGTCAACATGACCTGCGCTAATGCCAGATTACGATGGCGACTCGTCAGAGCCAGAAGCATAACAGTAGCTTCACGGTGTTGCCGAGGGCCATCCCTGGGCGGTCCTTTTGTCGCTCTGCCATATTGCCACCTTGCCACGCACCTCGACAATCCTCTGCCAAGTCGTGCCAGACAACGACAGCAGACACGTCTTGGCATGGTTTGTCACTGCCAACCTGCCAGCTAGGGCAGACAGGGCAAAGCGTATCAACGGCCCGCATCGTTATTGTCCGTTGGCTTTCCGCCCTTATCCTCCCACCATGGCGCACACAACTTCCCCTATCAAAACGGGAAGCTACGGACCAACAATGCTTCGCGGAAGCATCGGGGGCCGATGCTTCCGCGACGTATGCTGGGTCATCGATCTCATTCGTCGGCAGAGCGTGCAGGAATCTTTTTAACAGCATCTTGCGATTTTTGAAGTAGCATACGGATCGCCTTGGTCGTGCGCTGACCTAATAATTCCGCCTTTACGTCCGCCAACCCAGCTGCATTGAAGCCGGCCATCGCTTGCCGCGCAGCGGCGAATTGATTGACTGGCACGCTCAGCGTATCGACTCCCAACGCGGCGAGAGCCAGCGCGCCAAGCGGATCGGCGGCGATCTCGCCGCACACCGACACCGGCCGATCGGCAGCATGAGCGGCAGTTACGACATCGTGGATCAATCGAATCATGCCCGGATGAAGGGCGTCGGCTTGTTTCGCCATCACTGGATCGTCGCGGTCCAGACCGAGCGCGGAGGCCGTCAGATCGTTGGTGCCGAGGGCGAAGAAAGAGACCTGTTCGGCCCACGACGAAACCAGCGAAACCACCGCCGCCACCTCGATCATCACGCCCAGCGGCACATTGGCGACGAAAGCTAACCCCTCCGCCGTCAAGCTGTCGCGTGCTTTGGCCACTGATTCCAGCACGAAATCCAGCAATTCCGTACTGGTGACCAGCGGTACGAGGATGCGCACCGAACCCGCCGGAGAGGCGCGGAGGATGGCACGGACTTGATCCTGAAAAAGCTGTTGCAAGGGCGGCGACTCCAATACGAGCCGCCAATCGAACGGCCGCGCCGCCATCGAGCCGAAGTGCGAGTATGCCGCCAACTTATCCGGTCGTAAATCAAAGGTCCGGATCGTGACCGGCCGACCGGACATCGTTTGCAGCAGTTTGCGATAAATCTCGACCTGCTCTTCCTCCGTCGGCAGCGTGCGTCGCGCCAGAAAGAGAAATTCACTGCGGTACAAGCCGATGCCGCTTGCACCTTGGTTGAAAGCGGAACGCGCCTCGTACAGCAGGTTGACGTTGACCTCGATCCCCGGCAGTCCCGGCGTCGGCGGAGGGGCGATGGAGGGACGACCGGCGACGACGCCGATTTGGCTCGGCGTCAGCATGCACAACGGTGGCGGATCGAGTACCACCGTTCCCGCCGAGCCATCGACGAGAAGACGCCGACCGGAGTGCAGCAATGGTAAGAAGTCGCTCAGTTGACCCACCATGGGGATGTTCAGACTGCGCGCCAGAATGGCCGCGTGACTCTGTGGCCCGCCGTGTTCGACGACCACCGCCGCCAAGCGATCGAGATCGACGGCGAACAATTCCATCACCGACGCCTCGCGCGCCACCAAGACGAGACGATCACCCGCCGCGTCCGCCGGCTGGCGCGGCCGTAACTGCCATAAGATGCGATGAAAAACGTCCTTGATGTCGTAAATGCGCTCGTGAAAGAACGGCGTTGCCACTTTTTGCAGGGCGGCGACGTATTTATCGAGCGTGGTCAGAAGAGCGGCCTCGGCGGACGAATCGGCTTCCAGGCAAGCATCCAGATCGCGTTCGATGCTGCGATCCTGCATAATCATCAGTTGCGCTTGCAGAATGGCGCCGTGATCCTCGCCGACCAATTCCGAAATGCGCTGACTCAGGTGCGTGATTTCCTCGCGCGCCCGCTGCATGGCTTCGATGAGCCGGCGACGCTCCTCGATGATGCCGCGCCCTTAATCGGCACGTCGCGCCGCCAATCTTCGACGGCATCGACGACATACGCTTGGCCCAGTCCGCTGCCGGGGCTGAGAGGCGTTCCCTTCAGCGGAACCCCGGCCCCCGACTCGATGGGCAGAGTCGCCGCAGGAGGGTGGATGACGGCGGACACTTGATCGAGCAACAAGGCATCGCCGACGAGGGTGGCCAGCTGGGCGGCCACCGTCACCAGCATGCGCACCTCACTGGGCGAGAATTGCCGCGGCTCGCGCGTCTGCACCACCAGCACGCCTTGCAGTGTGCCGCCTTCGACCAGTGGCACACCAAGAAACGAGTGATACGGATCTTCGCCGGCCTCTGGAAAATACTTGAATCGTGGATGCTGAAAAGCGTCAGCCACAGCCACGGGCGTCATCTGCTGCGCCACCAATCCCGTCAAGCCCTCGTCCAGCCGCATGCGCACTCGGCCGATCGCTTGCGGTTGAAGTCCGACCGTGGCGCCCAGAACCAACTCCTTGCGATCGGGTACGAAGAAATACACGGAGCAAACGGCGGTGTGAAAGCGGCCCTGGATGAGACGGACGATGTTCGTCAACGTCTCGCTCGAATGATGGCTGTGGGCGACCAGCTGGCTAATCTCTTCGAGCGTAAGCAAGAGAGAGCCTTCGTAGGTAGTGCCGGACTCGCTCATGTCCGTCGCTCCACTTGGGGAAACCGGGGAGGATGCTGCCTGATTATCCGTCCGAGCGAGCGCCAAGGGAAGAGGGAACTTTATCGTACCGCAAGGTTAACCCTCGAAAACTCACGACGTATTCGCCGTTAACCTTTCGCAACACTCCGCCGCCTCTCGACTTTTTGTCGCGGCAAAAACGGATCGCGCTTTTCGTTTCGCCGCGATCCTCAGGGGAGCGCGGCTGGCTTGTAGCCGGCAGCTAACGCAGCCGGTTCGCCGAGAACAGGCGAACCGGCTGCGTTAGCTGCCGGCTACAAGCCAGCCGCGCTCCCCTGAGGATCGCGGCGAAATGAGCAACTTGAGGCAGCGGCTTATTGCGATGAGACAATTAATCTTGTGCCTGCATGTCTGGCATGCCGGTTGCTTTTATACTGGCTACTTTGCTTCTCCCCACTTCAGGCAACGATCTCCTCGCAGCGCGTTTACCGAATGGTCTTGCGAGACGCATGCGTACCATGAGCCAGGCGACTGACAACTTGCCGACCGCCGACCACGACACAAGCCGTCGTCCTTGGCACGCTTTGTCGCCGCTTGTGGTGCTGCCGTTCCTCCTCTGGGCTTACTGGCCGGCGCTGACCGGCCTCACCCAGCGCTGGCTCTCCGATGCCCGCTATTCGCACGGTCTGATTGTGCCGCTGCTGGCGTTGCTCGTGTGGTGGGTTCGCCGCCGGGCGCGGCCGCTGTTGGAAAAGCAACCGAGTTGGTTAGGGCTGCCGGTTCTTGTGAGCGGCGCGTCTTTGCGGCTGATCGGCGCCTATTACTATCTCGATTTCTTCGATGGCCTCTCGCTCCTGCCGATGCTATTAGGGATGGTTCTGCTCATCGGCGGTTGGCCGCTGGCCCGGCAGATGACGCCGGCCATCGGCGTACTGTTCTTCATGCTGCCGCTGCCCTTCCAGCTGGAAGGCGCTGTGTCGGCGCCCTTGCAGCGGTTGGGAACGGTGGTTAGCACGTTCGCCCTGCAAACGCTCGGTCTGCCCGCCGTCTCGGAAGGCAACATCATCCTCATCGACGATCTGAGCATTGGCGTGTTGGAAGCGTGCAACGGCTTGGGCATGTTGTCGGCTTTCTTCGCCATCTCGACGACCGTGGCCCTGGTGATTCGCCGGCCGCTGCTGGATCGGCTGACTGTATTCCTCAGCGCCATCCCCATCGGCGTGCTGATGAATCTGCTGCGCTTGACGGCAACCGGCCTTGTCTATGCCGTCATCGGCGCTCCGGCCGCGCAGACGTTCTTTCACGATTTGGCCGGCTGGCTGATGATGCCGCTGGCTCTGGCCGCCGTCGGACTCGAATTGTTCTTGCTTCGCCGCTTGTTCCCGGAAATCGAAAGGAAGTAGATCCATGCCCTCCGCGCTCTCGACATCCGCGTCGAACGCTCTATCCCAAGCCGTCGTCCCGGCGACGCGCGGTGAGCCGGTCAGCCCTCCGGGCTTGTCCGCGCCTCCCAGTCTGGAATCGCTGTGGCACGCCGTGCGCCGTCACTGGACGTTGGCCGTCGGCTTGGGCGTGCTGGCCGGTATGCTGGGCGGAGCCATCGCCTGGTGTGTGGCGCCCGCGCAGTACACCGCTCAGACGCTGCTGGAACTGTCGCCGCACGGCCCGCGCACCGGCGAGGGCGAGGACAACGTACTCTCCTATCAGCGTTCGCAGACGGCTCTGTTGAAAAGCTATGCCGTGATTCAGGGCACGCTGGAGCGGCCCAACGTCGCCGAGTTGGCCGAGGTTCGCGCTCACTCCGATCCTACCGAATGGCTGTCCAAGGCGATCATCGCCGATTCGCTGCTCGGCCCGGAAATCATCCGCGTCTCGCTCAACGGCGACCGCTCCGAAGACGCGGCAACTCTGCTCAACGAATTGATCCGTGTTTACATGAAAGAAGCCGCTCGCAAGGAAGAGGGCCGCATCTTGGAACGCATGAAGCACCTCAAAGAGAACTACCGCGAATGCGCCGAGAGACTGCGCGAACGCCGGCAAACCTTGTTGACTCGTGAGGAGGAGATGGGCGTCGATGATCCCGAAACGCTACGCATGCGCCAGACGACGACGCTGCAACAACTCGGTACGATGCAGTCGGAACGGGTGAGGCTACAGATGAAACGCCAGGAGACACAGATTGAGTTGGACGGGCTGCGCGATCTCGTCAAACAGCCGGAGCGCATGGCCATCTCCGATTTCGCCATCGCCGAGGAGTTGAAGCTGGACGCGGTGATGAAAAAGCACTTCGATCAATTGACGGAAATCGAGGGAAAAATCCAGAAGTTTCGTCATGTCGCCGCCACCCGTAACAACGATGGCAACAGCGCGGAGTTGAAACGATTCGAGGGACAACGCGCCGCCGTGCAAAAGGCGATGGCCGACTACCAGACCTCGATGCGGACGACGGTGGCGGCTCGGCTGCGTTCCAAGCAAATCACCGAAGCAAAAGATACCATTCTCAAGTTGGAGCGGACCTTGCATTTCGTCAAGGATCAGGAGCGCACGATGGACTGGCGAGATCCGCCGGCTGGAAGGGCTGGTTTCTTCGCTGCGCGGCATGGGTCGGCCGCTGGACAAATCCACGTCCGGCATCGATGCCCTGCGCGACGAAGTAGCCCAGATGGAGTTGGTTCTCAAGAAGGTCGGCGAGGAACTGGGCAATCTGCAAGCGGCACTGCCGGCGACGCCGGGTGTGACGCAATTGGAGCCGGCCAAGCCGCCCTCGGCGCGCAAACGCGATCGCCAGTATAAAGCCGCCGGCGCCGTCGGTTTCGGCCTATTCGGTTTGGCGTTCCTCGGCGTCGGATCTGTTGGAGTTTCGCCATCGTCGCGTGTACAAATCGGAGGACGTGGCGCGTGGTCTGGGTCTGAACCTGCTGGGCACGCTGCCGGACTCGCCGGAACACGCTCGCAACCTTGTACCGTCCGGTCCCGTGATGCTGCGCGAGCAAACGATCCTCACCGAAGCGGTGGACGGCGTTCGCACGCAATTGCTACACGCAGCCCGGCACGAAGCGCGGCGTGTGGTGATGGTAACGAGCGCCATCGCCAGCGAGGGCAAGACCTCGTTGGCCAGCCATCTCGCCGCCAGTCTGGCGCGCAGTTCCTACAAGACGCTGTTGATCGATGGCGATTTGCGGAATCCCGCCGCACACCGTCCATTTGCTCTTTCCGTGCAGCCGGGACTCGCCGAAGCCCTCCGCGAAGAGACGCCGGTGGAGCAACTCATCCGCGCCACGCCGGTCGAGGGGTTGTCGATCCTAACGGCGGGCTGTTGCGACCGCCAAGCTATCCAAGCGCTGGCGCGGGACGGCATTGGGAAGCTCATCGAGCATCTCAAGGGCGAGTACGAGTTTATCATCGTCGATGCTTGTCCGGTGCTGCCGGTGGCCGATGCTCTGTTGCTGGGACAGCACGCCGATGCGGTGGTGTTGGCTGTAATGCGGAATTTCAGCCGTCTGCCGGCCGTCTATGAGGCCCAACGGCGATTGGCCTCGCTGGACATTCCCATGCTGGGCGCCGTCGTCCTCGGCGAAAACGCCGATAGCTACGGTGCCGAGCGTTATTTAGCCGAGATGAAACAATGAAACGAAGTATCCCGCTTTTGGCCGGTTTGTTCGTCGTGATGGCGACCGCTCTTGTGCAGGGCGTGTGGACGCAACGCTGGCAGAAATCCGCCGATATGGAGGCGGCCATCCGCCGCTTGAGCAATGCGCCGGGCGACCTCGGCTCGTGGAAGGCCGAGCCGGTCGAATTGGACGCGGACGCTCTGACCGCCGCCGGCGCACAAGGCTCTTGGGTGCGGCGCTACACCGATGCCCGCAGCGGCGCCTCCGTGCTGGTCATCCTGTTGTGCGGGACGTTCCGGGAAGATGAGCGTGCATCAGCCGGAACACTGCTATCGAGGGGCCGGATACGAGATGATGGCCGAGCCGGTGCCTTATGAGATCGCCGGCGATCCCGCCGCCCATTGCTGGACGACTCGCTTTCGCAAGGAGGAAAACAGCGGCAGCGTGCAGCTGCGCATTTTCTGGACTTGGTTCGGCGACGGCGGTTGGCAAGCGCCGGCCAGTCCGCGTCTGACGTTCGCTCACTTGCCGGCCTTGTACAAACTGTATGCGGTACGCGAACTGCCGCCGCGACAAGAGCGACTGGAACAAGATCCCTCGCTCGACTTGCTCCAACACCTTCTCCCCACCCTCAGCGAGGCGCTGACACGCCCCTGATCCTTCCCTTCGTTTAGCCGCGAGCCGCAGGCGAGCGCGGCCGCGCTCGCCTGCGGCTCGCGGCTAAACGAAGGGAAGGATCATCCTCACAGCCGCGCATGGGCTATGCTTGCTCAGACGAGTTGCAATCTTCGGAACGGACGTGAGCATCGATGGCTTCCCTCGCCGCAACTGATCTCCGCCTCGCTCCCGCTGCCGGCTTGAGTCAGCCGGGTGGAGGACATCTGCCCGCGCCCTGCGCTCTAGGTTTCCTTCTCTTTCTCATCCTCAACGCCGTGCTGTTTGTGCGCCCTGCGGAGATCATCCCCGCGTTGCTCGGCTGGGAAATTTATCTCGTCGTCATTCTCGCTTGCCTGTTCTTTTCCTTTCCGGTCGTTCTCGAACAGCTGATGCCGCGTTCGCTGGAAAATCGGCCGATCACCGTCTGCGTGTTCGGTCTGCTGTTGGCGGTGCTGCTGTCGCATCTGTCGCACTTCCACTTTGACCGAGCGGTGCAGGAAGGGTGGGAATTTTTTCAAAATGATTTTGTATTTCCTGCTCTTCGTCGGTCTGGTCAGCACGCCGCGGCGTTTGCGAATTTTTCTCC
This sequence comes from uncultured Planctomycetota bacterium, assembly GCA_963835245.1. Lineage (GTDB taxonomy): Bacteria > Planctomycetota > Planctomycetia > Gemmatales > Gemmataceae > JAJPHU01. Next base: position 1,090,168 of record CAWIEZ010000001.1, on the reverse strand, counting down.
TCTGTTTTACGCTGTTCGCCGCTGTCGTCGCCGGTCTCGCCGTCTTGCAATTTCACGATATCATCAAGCTGCCCAATTTAAATCCCATCAAGGAAAGTATGCGCAATGCGGCCGGCAAGGACACGGTTATTTATCGACTGCAAGGCTCCGGGCATTTTTCACGATCCCAATGATCTGTGCATTTTGTTGGTGATCTCGCTGCTGCTTGGCCTGTACTGGCTGACGGACGCGCGTTCCGGCTTTTTGCGTCTGCTATGCTTGGTCCGCTGCTATTGTTCGCTTACGCCTTGTCCAACACGCAATCGCGCGGCGGCATGGTGGCGCTTGTTGGCGGGACTGGGCGTCTTCATGCGTGTGCGCTTTGGCTGGGTGCAATCCTTGCTGTTGGGCACGGTCCTGCTGCCGCTGTTGCTGCTGGTATTCGCCGGCCGGCAGACCAGCATTTCGACCACGGAAGGCACGGCCCAGGAACGCATCCAGATCTGGAGCGATGGACTGGTCCTGTTCCGCGAAGCGCCGCTCTTCGGCATCGGCGTCGATGAGTACGATCAGCAGGTCGGCCATGTCGCCCATAATTCGTACATCCACGCCTTCGTCGAAATGGGCTTTTTCGGCGGTTTTTTCTACGTCGGCGCCTTCGCCCTGGCTCTGGAATCGTTCGTGCGCTATGGCACGGGCGGCCGGCACATCCTCGATCCGGAACTGCGCCGTCTGTATCCCTACCTGTTTGCCATGCTCGCCGCCTACGCCGTCGGCATGCTGTCGTTGACGTTGTGCTACATCATTCCCACGTACACGATGCTCGGCCTGGCGATCGTCTATCGGCGCATGACGGTCGCCGCTCCTCCTCTGCCGGTGCCGCGCTGCGATGCCTCTCTGGTCTTGCGTCTGGGTGGGCTTGAGCATCGCCGTGCTGGTCGGCTTCAATCTGTTCGTCCGTTTCTTCGTGGTGTGGTAACTGAGTATCGACATCGATTATCCAGGTGAAAGATCGTCGGAGCCGCGACCGTTAGGGAGCGGGGAAATACAACCGCTCCCAAAGGGTCGCGGCTCCGATAGGCGTCACGTTCATTCGTCCGGCACGGGCCTGGCAGCTGATTAACTTCCGCGAATTGTGGCAGTATCGCGAGTTGATTTACATCCTGGCCTGGCGCGATGTGAAAGTGCGCTACAAGCAAACGCTGCTCGGCGCGGCCTGGGCCGTCCTGCAGCCGGGCCTGATGATGGTGGTCTTCACCATCTTCTTTGGCCGGCTGGCTCACGTCTCCTCCGGCGGCGTGGATTATTCGGTGTTCGTCTATGCCGGGCTGCTGCCGTGGACGTTCTTCGCCACGGCCATCACCAGCGCCGGCAACAGCGTCGTCGGCTCGGAACGGCTCATCACCAAGGTTTACTTTCCGCGCCTGGCCGTGCCGTTCGCCTCGGTCGGAGCTGCCGTCGTGGATAGCTTCATCGCCTGCGGCCTGCTGCTGGTGCTGATGCTGTGTAACGGCATCGTGCCGGACGCGCGGTCTGCTGCTGGCTCCGTTGTTCATGGCGATCATCTTGTTGGCGGCGGTCGGCGTCGGCACGCTGCTGGCCGCTCTCAACGTCGCCTATCGAGATTTCCGCTATGTGATACCGTTTTTGACGCAATTTTGGATGTTCGCCACCCCGACGGTGTACATGCAGCCGGATGGAAGATGCTTCGGCGCGTCTGCGCTTTTTCCTGACCCTGAACCCGATGACGAGCCTGATCGCCGCCTTCCGCGCCGCCGTGCTGGGCGAAGCGGGCGGCGTCATTGCCTGGGGGCAGGTCGGTCTCGCCGCCGCTTTGAGCGTGCTGGTGTTCCTCGCCGGCTGTTTGTACTTCCGCCGCGTCGAGGATTCGTTCGCCGACGTGATTTAGAGAACCACCAATGCCTCCCGTCATTCGCGTCGAACAGCTCGGCAAATGTTATCGGCTCCACCACGCTCAACCGCGCGGCGGCTACGGCTACCGCAGTCTGCGCGAGGACGTGATGAAGAGTGCTGCGCTCGCCGCTGCGCCGTTTCTCGGCGGCGATGTCGGCGAGGACGGAGGAATACTGGGCGCTCAAGGATGTCGGCTTCGAGCTGCAAGCCGGTGAGACGCTGGGCATCGTCGGCCGCAACGGCGCGGGCAAATCGACGCTGCTGAAAATCCTCTCGCGCGTCACCAAACCGACGACGGGCGAGGTCGAACTGCGCGGCCGGGTCGGCAGCCTGCTCGAAGTCGGCACCGGCTTTCACCCGGAACTGACCGGCCGCGAAAACATCTATCTCAACGGCGCCATCCTGGGCATGACGCCGTGCCGAGATCACCCGCAAGTTCGATGAAATCGTCGCCTTCGCCGAAGTCGAGAAATTTCTCGATACGCCGGTCAAGCACTATTCCAGCGGCATGTACGTGCGTCTGGCCTTCGCCGTCGCCGCCCATCTGGAGCCGGAGATCCTTATCGTCGATGAAGTGTTGGCCGTCGGCGATGTCGGAGTTTCAGCGCAAGTGCATGAAAAAAATGGGCGACGTGGCCGGGCAGGGGCGCACGGTGTTGTTCGTCAGTCACAACATGGGCGCGGTGCAGACGCTTTGCCAGCGCGCCGTGCTGCTGGAACGCGGACGCGTCAAACAGATCGGCACCAGTCGGGAAGTGGTGACGGAGTACCTCAAGGCCAGCGACGCCGCGGCACACACGCCGCTGGGCGAACGCCACGACCGCGGACGGCGAAGGCCGTTTCCGCTTCGAGGAACTGACGGTACTCGACGCCGACGGCCGGCCGCGTGCCTACGCCGTCACCGGCGAGGATCTGTATCTGCGGGTCCGGCTGCGCGTTCCCAACGAGGGACCGCTGCCCGCACCGCTGGAAATCGGCATCGCCATCCGCGAGCCGCAAGGGCTGCGCATCACCGAAGTCGGCTCGCACTTCACCGGCGAAAGTCCGACCAGCGGCGCCGCTGCCCGCGAAGTCGTCTGCCACATTCCTCGCTTGCCGCTGCTGCCGAGTCAATATCGCCTCGATCTGTGGTGCGGCATCATGGGCGAGACGGAAGATTACCTTCTCGATGGTGCCGTGCTGCGCGTCGAGCCGGGCAACTATTTCCGCAATCTCCAGGATGCCCGTTCGCCGATGACGGACAAAAACGGCTACTGCATGATCCCGCAGCACTGGGGAGCGACGCCGCCCGCAATCGGAGAAATGCCGTGAGCGATAAACCGCTAGTTTCCGTCATCATCCCGTGCTATCGGCAGGCGCGTTATCTGCCCGAAGCGATCGATAGCGTACTCGGTCAAAGTTACCCGGCCGTCGAAGCTATCGTCGTCAACGACGGCTCCGACGACGATACCGAAGCCGTCGCCCATCGCTACGGCGAACGCATTCGCTATGTTTGGCGTGCCAATGGCGGCATTTCGGCGGCACGAAACAGCGGCATTCAGCACGCCCGCGGCGCTTATCTGAAATTTCTCGACGCCGACGACTATCTGCATCCCCAACAGATTGCCTGGCAAATGGAATCCATCGGCGGCAGTGACAACGCTGTGTCATTCACCGGCGTCCGCTTGTTCCGCGATGGGCAGCCTGAAGAATACCTCGATCACCTTCCGCCGGCAAAGGCACTGTTGCCCGATTTGTTCAAACCGTTCGACTGGGGCAGCATTTTGGGCTTTCTGTTCCCGGCTCGCTTGGTCCGAGAGGTTGGCGGATTCGCCGAGGGCGTGACGCATGCCGAGGACTGGTTTTTCACTTGCCGCGTCGGCCTGCTCGATCCGCGTTTCACAGTCGATCACCGCATCGGCTGCTATTACCGCCAGCGCGCCGGTTCGGCCAGCGCCGATCGCTCCGCTTGGGTCCGTTCGCAAGCGCGGCTGCTGGTGCAACTGCACGATCTCCTCCGCGTCAGCGGCCGGCGCGACTGGTTCGGACTCGATCTCTTGAAATTCGAGCAGGGCACCTACGAGGTGTTGGTACGTCTGAGTCTGCGCGAGCCGAAATTGCTCGATGGCCTCTTGCAGCGGATCAAGGAATTGCAGGCGCTCGAAGGTTTCGGCGATTACGGTTGGCGTTTCCGCCTCCTCGCTCGCTTCCTCGGCTATGCGCGCGCCGAGCATCTGCGCGCCCTTGTGGTGAGGAAGTTGAAAATCCGACCGCCCGAATCGCTGGATACGGCTTCGTGGAGGTTGACATCGTGAGCAACGACGGACATGGCCGCGTAAGCGTCATCATCCCGGCGTACCGAGCCGCCCATGTTATTGGACGGGCCATTGACAGCCTATTGTCGCAGACTCGATTGCCGGACGAAATTCTCGTCATCGACGATGGCAGTCCGGACGACCTGGCCGCCGCCTTGGCCCGCTACGGCGAGCGCGTGCGTCTGCATCGTCAGCCCAACGGCGGCGCGGCCAGCGCCCGCAATCGTGGCATCGATCTGGCCGGCGGAGAACGGATCGCCTTCCTCGACGCCGACGATTATTGGGAACCTTACAAGCTGGAGCATCAGTTAGCGATTCTGGAGCGTCATCCCGAAATTGGCTTGATCGCCGGCCATTTTTATCTCGAACCGCCCGGTCGGCCGCGCTATCCCGAACAACCTGCCGCCACCGTGGTGCCGCGATCGCGTGCTTTCGGTGCGGGGTGCGGAAACGCTGACCATCGCCCGGCAAATTTGGACTTCCAATGTGCTAATTCGCCGTGCCGTGCTGGCCGAGCAGCGTTTCGATACATCGCTGACGACGGCGGAGGACGTGGATTTGTGGATTCGCTTGGTGCTGGCGGCGCCGGTGTATCTGATGTCGGAGCCGTTGGCGACGGCCGTACTGGAACCGGGATCGCTGTCGCGCTCGGACGTGACGGCCGATTCCCGCAACATGCTGGCCGTCGTCCGCCGGCATGTCGCCGTGTTCGGCCTCGCCGGCGTGCGCCTCTGGGAATTGCAGCGTTTATCGAGAATGGGCGGCGGCTCACTTGGGCAATGGTGAGCCGCGTGCGGCCATCTGGCCAGCTTGGAAGCGCGTCCGCAATCAACCGTGGTCGATCCGCGGCTGGTGGATCTTGCTCAAGTCAACCCTTTGGGCGTGGCATGCGCGGCTCACCGGACGCAAACCGGCGCGCCGGTGGGATTAACATGATTCGTCCTTGACCTACTAGTCCGGAGGGCCAGCGACGGGGTGAGGATCCGTCGCTGGCCCTCCGGACTAATTGAGGATAATGCTTCTTGGCAACCCTCGTCTCAACAGAACGCCGGCTGCGCGTGGTTCACATCACTCCCGGTTTGGACATGGGCGGGCTGGAAAAACTGCTCGTCGAGTTCGCCCGCCATGCCGATCGAAGTCGCTTCGCCCTGCGCTTCGTCGCCCTGGGCGGCCGCGGCGTCCTCGCCGACGACATTGAAGCCTGTGGTTGGCCAGTGACCGCGCTGAGTGAACCGCACGGACTGCGTCCCGGCTTGTTCCTGCGCTTGGCGAAACACTTGCGTCACTGGCAAGCCGATGTCATTCACACGCACGACGACCGCGCCCATCTTTACGGCACCTTCGCCGGTCGTTTGGCCCGCGTGAGGAGTATTATTCACACCCGGCACGGCCGCAGTCCGCAATTGAGCCGCCGTCAAAAAATGCTGGTCAACGCCGCTTCCCGGCTCGCTCGATCATTTCGTCTGTGTCTCCGAGGACAGCGCGCGTCTCGCCGTACGGCAAGGCGTCCGCGCGGACAAAGTGCGAACCATCCGAAACGGCATTGATGTGCAGCGCTTCGCTTACACGGGGCCACAGATGGATGGTCCCGGCGGTACTCGTCGCTCGGCTGAGTCCGGAGAAGGACATCGACACCTTACTGCGAGCGACGGCCCTCGTTGTTCGCCAGGACGCCTCGTTTCGCTTGGAGATCGCTGGCGATGGTCCCTGCATGTCTTCTTTGCGGCAAACGTCGGCCTCCCTCGGTTTGGAAGAACACGTTCGTTTTCTCGGTGAAGTGCGCGATGTGGCCGCCCTGTTGGCGCGAGCGGGATTGTTCGTGCTTTCATCACTATCGGAAGGGATCTCGCTGACCTTGCTGGAAGCAATGGCGTGCGGACTTCCCCTCATCGCCACGCGCGTTGGCGGCAATCCCGAAGTGATCTGCGATGGCGAAACCGGCTTTTTGGTGCCGCCTCAAAATCCACGTGCCCTCGCCGACGCTCTGCTGCGTTTGCGGTGCGATCATCTTTTGTGTGTGCGTCTGGGCGAGGCGGGGCGTCGCCGCGTCGAAGCGATGTTCGACGTTCGCCGCATGGTCGTCCAGTACGAAGCGTTGTATCCGTGTGTTAACGCCCTTAACAACCCGTGCGTGTCGTTTTGAAACTTTCTTCTGGCTGCTCTGTTCCGCATCGACGCCAAAACCAATGAATGACAGGTCGTTGTTACTATCCGAGCCGACTTGATCCTTATGGCATTCCATTTGCTTAAAACTTGCCACAAGACCTCCCACCTGACGGCGCCGGCAAGAGGAATCCTTGCCGGCGCCGCAGGCAACCGAAAGACCACTCCCCGATTCCGCATCTTCCCCTCCTGTAGTCGGACCCACAAAATCACTCCCTTCTCGGAGACGATGAAGAGATGTTCGCATCCTCTGCTACGCAAGCGACTCTACCGACCAGCAAAGAACTCATAGCACCGAAGACGCCCAGAACGGCCCCGACACGCCAGACTAGGTCGTATTTGCCCAGCGAAAAACCCATTCTCATGCGTCGGAGTTGGTACACTGCGGGAAAGATCGTCTTTGATTTCTGTATCACGTTGGTTTTGTCGATCCTCGCTCTGCCGCCGTTGTTGCTGATCGCCTTGCTCGTCAAATTGACCTCGCGCGGCCCGGTGCTGTATTCGCAGGTTCGTCTAGGGCGCCACGGCAAGCCGTTTTCGATTTACAAGATCCGCACAATGGTCCACGAGTGCGAGCGCGCGAGCGGCGCCCGTTGGTCGCAACCGGGCGATCCGCGCGTGACTCCGTTGGGCCGCATTCTCCGCGCCAGCCATCTCGACGAATTGCCGCAATTGTGGAACATCCTGCGCGGCGACATGAGTCTGGTCGGCCCGCGGCCGGAACGGCCGGAGTTCGTGCCGGTACTGGAGCAGGCCATTGCGAACTATCGCGCTCGGCTGCAAGTGCGCCCGGCCTCACCGGCTTGGCTCAGGTGCAACTGCCACCCGATGCGGACATTGCCGGCGTCCGTCTCAAGGTGGCCCATGATCTCTATTACCTCCGCCATCTCAGCTGCTGGCTCGATTTTCGCGTCCTCGCTTGCACCGTTCTCCATGTGTTCGGCATCCCCTGCCATGATCTGTGCCGCGCTTTCCTCGTGACCGCCCGCGAGCCGCTTCCCCAGCAAGACGGCGACCGTTAGAGCGCGGGCAGTAACGCATGGCCGGCATTCGTGACCTAAACTTTCGTGGCCCGATACGGCGGCGCGGAAGTAGGGGAAGGTAGCGATGCACGTGGTCGTTGTCGATGGCGATGTGTCTTATCCGCCGTCCTCCGGCAAGCGGTTGCGGACGCTGCATCTGATGCTGCGCCTCGCTCGGCGTCATCGTCTCACCTACATCGCCCGCGCTCACCACGGAGTCGGCGAGATCGGCGAAGCCGCCACCTACCTCGGCGATCACGGCATTGAAGCGATCCTTCTCGACGATCCGCTGCCGCGCAAACAAGGTCTTGGCTTTTACGCGCGTCTGGCCCGTAATCTTCTCTCGCCCTTGCCCTATTCCGCCGCCTCGCATCGTAGCAGGCGCATGGCCGAGGCGGTTCGTTCCTACGCCGCCGCTCATACGGTCGATCTGTGGCAAGTGGAGTGGACCCCTTACGTCGCCGCTCTGCCCGCGCAGGTCGAGGCGCCCCGACTACTCATTGCACACAATGTCGATTCCCTGATCTGGCAGCGCTTTTACGAAAACGAGCGGCAACCTCTGAAGCGTTTCTACATCCGCCAGCAATGGCGCAAGTTCGAGCGCTTCGAGCGCCGCGTGTTTGCCGAAGTCGATCGCATCGTTGCCGTCAGCCCGGAGGACGCCGCCCTGATGCGCCGGCAATTCGGCGTCGAGAACGTGGATGTGGTCGAGAACGGCGTTGACGGCGCGTACTTCGAGAACATGCGTGGCGGCGGCAAGTCGCAGGTGATTCTGTTTCTGGGCAGCCTCGATTGGCGGCCCAATCTCGACTCCGTGCGTCTGTTGCTCGACGACGTTTTTCCCTCCGTTCAGCGGGCCGAACCGTCCTCTCGTCTTTGCCTCGTCGGCCGTAACGCTCCCGACTGGCTCGCACAGCGAGTGGCGCAAATGGTCAACGTGGAACTGCACGCTAATGTCGCCGACGTGCGGCCGTACTTGGCCGAGAGCGGCGTGCTGGCGGTGCCGCTGCGCATCGGCGGCGGTTCACGGTTGAAGATCCTCGAAGCGCTGGCCTGTGGCCTGCCCGTCGTCTCGACGCGCATCGGCGCCGAGGGGCTGGAACTTCGGCCCGACAAAGATCTGATCGTGGTTGAGCGTGTTGAGGACATGGCAGCCGCGCTCGTGGACAGCATTCGCCATCCCCAGCGCGTCCGGGCGATGGCGCGGCAAGGACGAGAGGTTGTCCGCGAACGCTATGACTGGGATAGCCTGGCGACCAAGCTGGAGCGCGTTTGGGAAAAATGTGTGTTCGGCGAATCGCGGCAACGCCGCGTGGGAGAAGTATGCGTATCGTCCAGCTGATGGCTTCGCCGTTTGTCGGCGGTCCCGAGCGACAGGTACTCGGTCTGGCCGGCGCTCTGCCGGCGGAATATGAGACTGTGTTTCTCTCTTTTTCGGAGCGTGGCTTGTGCCGGCCATTTTTGGAGCATGCGCGGCAGCGCGGTTTCGAGTCCATCGAGTTGAGCGAGAATGCACCGCATCTGCGCCGCGCGGTGCGGGAAGTGGCCGGCCATTTACGCCGCTTGGGTGCCGATGTTCTGTGTTGCAACGGTTACAAGCCCGATGTAATCGGCTGGCGGGCGGCGCGTCGGGCCGGCGTGCCGGTCGTCGCCGTCTCGCATGGATGGACAGCCGCGACACTGAAAGTCCGCATCAACGAATGTCTCGATCGCCTAGTTCTTCGCTGGATGGATCGCATCGTTTGCGTGTCGGCGGCGCAGGCGGATCGCGTGCGCCGCGCCGGCGTCAACGCCGAACGCATCGTCGTCATCCGCAATGCCATCCACACCGAGCCGTTCGACAACGCCGATCCCGCTTATCGTTCGCGGATGCAGTCGTGGTTTTCGCGGCCCCGCCGCCGCATCATCGCGGCGGCGGGTCGCCTGAGTCCGGAGAAGGGTTTCGATAGGTTCATCGCGGCGGCGGCCTTGGTGGCAAAGCGGGACGCGGACGCCGGTTTCGTGTTGTTCGGCGAAGGTCCGCTGCGCGAAGCACTGACACGGCAGATCGATGCTTGCGGTCTAGCGGGCACGTTCGTGATGGCCGGCTTTCGCACCGATATCGAACGCTTTCTACCGAGTTGCGATCTGCTAGTACTGTCTTCGTGGACGGAAGGCTTGCCGGTCATCGTGCTGGAGGCGTTGGCCGCCGGCGTGCCGGTAGTGGCGACCGCCGTTGGCGGCACGCCGGAGGTCGTCTACGACGGCGTCAATGGCTATCTGGTGTCGCCGGGCGATACGGTCGCGCTGGCCCAACGCATCCGCGATGCGCTGAGCGATGAGATTCAGCGCCGTGTCATGGGCGAGCAAGGACGCCAACTCATTCGACAGGAATTCACCTTCGAGTTTCAGGCAAAGGAATATCAACGGTTGTTCTCCTCCTTAATCCATCCGCAATCTGCAATTCACCGTTTGCAGACTGTGAATTGCGAGCAGCACACAGCGGACATCGGAGGGCGGTTATGATTTCCTGGCTCAAACGCTGCGCCATCGAGGGTGAGGATCGTTTTCGGTACAGCCCGCGCGTCCGCAGTTGGCTGAGCGGTTGGCAACGGCTGCGGCATGCCTACGCCAATCCCTCCGACGATCAGGAGCGTGTACGAACCATCCGCGCTCTTGCGCCGCCGCGCGCCTGGCGCCGCCGGAGGAAGCCCTGCGCCACATCGATCGCATTCACGAGCAAGTTCGGCGTTTGAACGCGGCCCAGGTGGATTGGAGCGAGTTCGTTCCCGACCCCGGCCATCGCCGCATCGGTCGTGCCGTTTTCCTCAAGCCCTATATCAGCGAGCGCGAAAAAGGCGTCTTGTTTGTTTCCTTTGAGTACGAGTGGTTCCAATTACTCCAACATTGTAATCTGGACGAGTTTTCTCGACGCTATCATCTTGTCATCGCTCCCAGCGGCGATCCACACAACATTGTGAATTATATTTTCCCTACTCAATATCCTTCGACCATTTTCACACTGATAAGTCATCCCGAAGAAGTAGACGTTCTGCCGCGCATCGCGGCCAATTACACGATTGTGCCTCTGTATGCGTCGAGTTGGGTGCATCCCGGCCTTTTTGAACCTCGACCGCGCTCGCAGCGCGACATCGATCTGGTGATGGTCGCTAACTTCGCCAAGTTTAAGCGGCATCACACGCTCTTCAAGGCGCTGAGGAAAATGCCCGCTACATTGCGAATTCTCCTCATTGGCCAGGATCAAGATTCGCGCACCGCACAGACGATTTTGGACGTTGCCCACTGCTACGGCGTGCGCGATCGCTTTCAACTGCTGAGCAATACGAGCTACGAAGTGGTAGTCGATGCCTTGTGTCGTTCGCGCCAGTGTCATTCTGTCGCGGCGCGAGGGTTCCTGTGTGGTCGTCGCCGAATCGCTTTTCGCCGACACGCCCGCGGCGCTGCTGGAAGATGCCGAAATTGGCTCACGCGCCTTCATCAATCGGTCCACTGGGCGATTGCTGCGCGACGGCGATTTGGCTGCCCAATTGATGGAATTAATATCCGAATCGGACCATTATACTCCGCGGGTCTGGGCGGAACAACATATTTCGTGCTTCAAAAGCAGCGCGCGGCTCAACGACATCCTCAAGCAACACACAATCGCGGCCGGTCAGGAGTGGACTTGCGATCTGGCACCGTTGTGTTGGCGCCCCGATCCCTGCCTTGCTGTTCCGCAGGATAGTCCGCATATGGAAATCGCTCATGAGGACGTGCGCCAGCGTTTCAATCTGGAGATTGGGCCACCCTCCGCGCTCCGTCATCCTCTGCCTGTAGCTTGTTTTTCTGGATAGGGGATGGCGGAAGGCGAAGAGCAGTGAAGGAGCCGTGATGTCGTTCATCGAGATTATCTTCTGGTTGTGCGCCGGCTGCGTGGTTTATACCTACGTTGCTTATCCGTTGTTGCTGGCGCTGTTGGCGCGCTGGCGCGGCTGGCCGCTGTGCGCGGAAGGACCGCCGCCGCGCTCGGTCTCCATCATCATCGCCGCTCATAACGAGGAGCAGACGGTCGAGCGCCGCCTTCAAGAATTATCCCAATTGCTCGACACAAGCGGGCTGGACGGTGAGATCATTCTCGTCTCGGACGGCTCGACGGATGGTACGGTGCCCTTGGCGCGAATGTTCACCAAGGAGCGCGTGCGCGTCCGCGAATTGCCCATGCGCGTCGGCAAAGCGGCCGCCCTCAACGAGGGCTGCGCGTTGGCCGAGCAAGAGATCCTCGTTTTCGCCGACATTCGACAAAGCTGGGAGCCGAACGCTTTATCGTTTTTGTTGGAGAATTTCGCCGATCCCCACGTTGGCGCGGTCAGTGGTGATTTGCTGTTGCGCGACGCGGCCGGTGTGCTGGCCGGCGTGGCCGCGTACTGGCGCTATGAGAAAATGCTGCGGCGCTTCGAGAGTCGTCTCCGTTCCGCCGTCAGCGTCACGGGGGCTATTTGCGCCGTGCGCCGCTGCCTATTCCAGCCGATCCCGCGCGGCACGCTTCTCGATGATGTCTACTGGCCGCTGCGCGTGTCGATGCAGGGCCATCGCGTCATTCACGATCGCCGAGCCATCGCCTACGATCGACTCCCGCTGAAAACGCGCGATGAGTTTCGCCGCAAGATCCGCACACTGAGCGGTAACTTTCAACTGCTGACGCGCTTGCCGGCGGCTCTTGTGCCATGGCGAAATCCGATCTGGCTGCAATTCCTTTCGCACAAGGTTCTCCGCTTGCTGGTTCCGTGGGCGCTCCTGGCATTGCTCGCCGCCGGCGCGTTGCTCCCCAGCCCGCTGTATCGCCTGGCTCTGCTTTGGCAGATGGAGTTCTATGGGCTGGCGTTGTTAGGATTGGTTCCGGCTCTATCGACGCGCTCGCGCATCGCCTCTACGGCTGGCTCGTTTCTTGTGCTTAACAGCGCCGCTTGGTTGGCCTTCTGGATTTGGCTATTGGGCAAGGCCGAGCAGAGTTGGAGCAAAACCATTTATCAGCAACAGATCAATAACTCGCCGCGCAAGCAAGGAGATGAATCACCCTTGCTTGCGCTGCGGGCTGGGGGACCACGGAACTGAGGAATCATGGTTAATTCGCTGCTCGTGCTAGTTCTGGCTTGTGTTTTGTTTGTCGGTTGGTTGGTGTGGAAGATCCGTCAACTCGGCATAGATCGCTGGCTGCCGTCCTATGTAATGCAGTCCGCTCGCCATCGCAGGATTCATCGTTACGAGGAGGTGCATCTGCTGCTGTGCATCGCCGATCATTATGAACCGAAGCAGTATCGTCCTACCGCCGAGGTCAGCCGGGCGCGGGTCCGCCGTTGGGTCGAGGAGTATCCGCGCCAATTCGGCCGTTTCCGAGATAGCGATGGCCGCACGCCCCGCCATACCTTCTTCTATCCCGCGGAAGAGTACGAGGCGGAATACCTCGCCGCCCTGGCCAACCTTTGCCGGCAAGGGTTTGGCGAAGTGGAGATTCACTTGCACCACCATGACGATACGCCGGAAAATCTCCGTCAAACTTTGCTGACATTCAAAACAATCCTGGCGGAGCAACATGGCTTATTGGCGCACGATCCGCGCACGGGCGAGCCGGTCTATGGTTTCATTCACGGCAACTGGGCGCTCGATAACTCCCGGCCGTGCGGCCGCATGTGCGGTGTTAACAACGAATTGGACGTGCTGCGCGAGACGGGTTGTTATGCCGATTTCACGCTGCCATCGGCGCCGGACCCTACGCAGACGAAAAAGATCAACAGTATCTATTATGCGGTCGATGATCCGGGACGGCCGAAATCGCACGATACGGGCATCGACGTAGGATCGGCTCCACGGCCGGAACGATCCTTGATGCTGATTCAAGGCCCCCTTGTACTCGACTGGAGCCGGCGCAAGTTCGGTCTTCTTCCGCGTCTGGAAAACGCCTGCATCCAGGGCAATCAGCCGGCGCGCATCGAACGACTGGCGCGTTGGCTGCACGCGCGCGTACAGGTGCCGTCGCGGCCGGACTGGTTCTTCGTCAAACTGCACACGCACGGCGGCGCCGAGGAGAACCATGATGTTCTGCTTGGCGAGTCGATGGTCCGCTTTCATGAAGATCTTGCTCGCCGCGCCCACGACAATCCGCATTTTCACTTCCACTATGTCACGGCGCGCGAGATGTATAACCTCGTCAAGGCGGCTGAGGCGGGCTGGCGGGGCGGCGTCGCCGAGGCGCTCGATTTCGAGTTGGCCTCGCCGTTCGCTTCCTCCTCTACTTCGGCCGTTCCCGCCTTGCTCGTCTGAATTGGGAAGCTAACCATGAATTTGAAAACAGCTACGTTTGTGTTTGTGTTATTCGTTTTTTCCTTTGTCGTGCGCGCGACCGCCGTATTGGCCTTGCGCGACATTCAAACTGGCCCCTCTGGATGTTGCTCAGCCGATGACGTGGAATTCAACAAGTTGGCATTGCACGTTAGTCGGGGTGAAGGCTATGTCGGTGATGAAGGGTATCCGACTTCCTTCCGAGCACGGGTTGGCCGTTGTTTCTGGCGGGATTGTACTGGCTGGCTGGACCCTGTGTGCCGCTGGTTTATGGCGTGATGTGTTTGCTGGGCACATTGTCCTGCGTGCTGACCTATCTGTTGGCGCGCGAACTGATCGAGGAACGGACCGCACGCGCCGCGGGATTGCTGGCGGCGATCTATTTACCCCACATTTATTTCTCCGCTGGTTTTCTTTCGGAAAGTCTCTTCGTTCCTTGCATAACCTTGGGGGTCTGGCTATTTCTTCTTGCCCGCAAACATACCTCTTCGGTTCTGTTGGTTCTCTCCGGCTTGGTTCTGAGTTGGGCGACGTTGACGCGACCGTTCGCGCTGCTGATGTGGCCGATTCTACTTGCCGTCTTGGCTCTTGCGCCGGCGCGGCAGCCGCGCTTGCTGCCCTTGCTGACATTCACGCTCGCCTTCTTCGCCTGCATTGTGCCGTGGACGGTCCGCAACCAGTGCGTGCATGGTCGATTCGCACTCGTCGCCACTAACGGCGGCTCCACTTTCTACGGCGGCAATAATGAACGTATCGCCCATGAATTTCGACAACTCGGCAATTGGATTTCCACAACCGAATTGCCGCACCGCGACTGGATCGACGCGGCGCCCACGGAAATAGAACACGATAAAAGGGAATGGAAATTAGGGTTGGACTGGCTGCGCGAACACCCCACAACGGTGCCTTTCCTATGTGTATGTAAGGTAACGCGCATGTGTTTTTGGCTGCCGGACTTTGACGGCGATTCTCGTTTTTTCTTTGTGTTGCGCATCTTGGGTTATGCACCGTTTCTGCTACTGATGATCGTCGGTCTGAAAGGTTGGCTGCGGCGACGCGACTTCTGGAGAACGGATTGGTTGATCGTGCATAGCGTCGTACTGGCTACTGTGGCGACGGCTGTGATTTTTTGGGGCAGTCCGCGTTTTCGCGATGCCAACATGCCGTTTTTAATGATCTACGCCGCTCTTGGATTGACGATTTTATTGCGACGCCATAATGTTCACGAACCGAAGCGCGATTTATTAACCCCGCAAACGAATGACAGCATCTCGTCGCTGCCTGAAGAAAGGGTCAATGCCTCAGCACAGGCCCAAACGCGGGAGGGACACTCATCAAGGCGGCGGATATGTGCAGAATAATACTTGCTCGATGTTTAGGAACAATAAATGCTATTTAGATGATGACTATAAGAGAGACTGCCGATACACCGTCCAGGCAGTCGTCCCTGGAGGTTATTACGGTCGGAGAAGAGTACCTCCCGGCGATTCAGGCGAGACAATACACGGGAGACGGTTGGTGCAGAGGGGGAGGCGATCCAGTTCGCTTCTCTCGTGCAGCTTGCGAGAAAGAACGAGGGCCATGAAACGCACGAAAGCAAAGCAAGCGATGATCGGCTGGGCGGCGGCGCTCGGCTTGATCCTCGTTCCCTTCGCCGCGCGGGCGGAGGAACTGAAGAAGTTCACCGGCTATACACGGCCGGGCATTCCCACGGCGCCGCCTGGAGCCATCAAGGTCGGCGGCGACAAGGCAGATGAGGGCGCCATCGGCGCCACGGTTTATTTCAAGGTCTTTGAGTTGGGCGGTGAGAATACCAGCGATCCCTGGGGAACCGGCGTCAAGGATCTCGATCGTCTATTCGTCCCGGGGCAGGCAGCACGCGGCCGTAACATTGAGAAACTCGACACGACGGCGCGCTACTTGTATCTCTATCAGGTCGTCAACGATAGTTATCGCGAAGGCCAGGTCAAAAGCGCGGCCATCCGTTTGTTGGTTCCACCTCATCTGATTACTTCCTGGGGGCACTTCGCGGAGAGGAAGGATAAGGATGCGGTGAGAGGTATTGGGTTCTCGATGTTATTCGATAACCCCGATCCGAAAAATCCTAATGCGAAAAGCATGACCCTTCCGCTGTCTACCAATCATTCCGGCGTGACGGACGACGTATATCGCGATCCGGCGCCGTACTTCCATTCGCCAAAACCCTATGGTCTCTCTAACATTCAACTCAACAACAAACCGATGCCGATGACCGATGGCGAGGACACCGGCCGCGAGCCGGAGCGTGTCGTACTGCAATCGACGTTTAACTTTGACGGCGCGCCGAACTGGCTGGTAAAAGATCGCGTGTCCTTGCCGCAGTCGCCGTTCACACGGTTGGCACTGCCCTCTTCCAATCTTGGCAATCCTTATTACAACCCGGCTAGTCCCCTGATGCCGGCGGGAATGGGCGCGATGGGCATGGCTGCGGGAATGCCGGGAATGATGGCGATGAGCAATGTCGCCAACAGCGATGCGCTGCGGCGCGCTCCCGCGGTGGTGGCTTATTGGACCGACGATCCGCTGCGTCCCGGCGTGGTCGGCACTAGCCCGGGTCAGCGCAGCACGTTGTTCGGCTTCACGTCCAACTTTCCGCCGGTCTATGAGGACGTACGGGTGCGCGGCAATCCGAATCTTGCCTTCAAAGGTCCAGCGGCGCCCGTGGCGGATACTCGTCCGGCCAATCTGCGGGCGGACGGCGAAGTGCCTACGCCGGTGGCCTTTGAGCAGGGCATCCCTGCGCCCGGTCATGCCTTGGCGAACTTAGGCGGGCCGATGGGCGCTGTTACCGCAGGCGGCGGATTGCTCCGCGGCGGCGGCTTCGGCGGTGGCGGCTTTGGTTTCGGCTTCCCCTTTGGTGGTTTCGGCGGCGGTGGTTTTGGCGGCGGCTTCGGCGGCGGCGGAACCAGCAGCGGCACCACGCAGGCTCAGGGAACCTCCGCCACGACGCCGGCTTTCACCGGAGCTTTGCTCTCTCTGTTCCTGAGCCGCTTCCCTCTTGCCACGGCGACAGCAGCGCCGGTGAACGTGAATGTGTCGCAGTCTCAATCGCAATCGCAGAGCCAATCGCAATCGCAGAGCCAATCGCCGACCCCCGGTCATCATGGTCATGTGGTTCCCGAACCGGCGGCCTTGATTTCGGCTCTACTCGGCGTGCCCGCCCTGTACCTGCTGATCCGGCGGCGTAAGTCGGCCCCCGTTTATTAATGCGGAATGCGTTATGCAGAATGCGGAATGAAAAACAATCTTATCTTTCATTCTGCATTCTGCATTCGTTTGTCACTACCATGATGAAACGACCAATCAATTATCGACTCCTAGTTCGCTTGCTCGTCGTGCTGGCCTTCGGCGTCGGAATCGTCTTCCTGACGCACTCCGCACAGACGCGGCGGCATGCACGCACCTTGATGGTTCGAGCGTGCCAGGCCGAGAAAGAAGGGCGTCTCGACGAAGCGATGCGTTTGCTTCAGCGTTATCTCGTGTTCGCGTCCGATGACAATGCCGCACGAGCGCATTGCGGCGAGATCATGGAGCAGCTCGCTACCTCCGAGCGCGAACGCTGGCGCACCGTGGACGTGTATCTACGGGTTCTCTACATCGAGCCATCACGTCAGGACATTCGCCGCCGGCTGGCGCGGCTGGCTCTGCGTCTGGGCTGGAGCAGCGAGGCTCGCGCTCATCTGACGATCCTGCTGGACGAACAGCCGGGGCAGGGCGATCTGGAATGTATGCTCGGTCAGTGCCAAGAGGAAGCACGCGAGTATGCGCTGGCCGCCGCCTCGTATCAGAATGCCATCCGCGACGATCCCAGCCAACTCGAAGCCTATGTTCGTTTGGCGCTCTTGTTTCAGTATCGACTCGATCAAGCCGAGAAGGTGGAAAGTGTTTTCGACGAGTTAGTGCGCCACAACGGTCGATCCGCCGACGCCTATCTGGCTCGCGCGATCCAGCGCATGAACCACGGCTCGCTGGCGGAGTCGAGGCGCGACATGCAGCGCGCCCGCGAGTTGTCCGGCGACGATCCGCGTGTTCTGCTCATGGCCGCCGAGTTGGAACGGCGGTGCGGCCGGTTGGAAGAGGCTTGCCGCTGCTTGCGCAAAGGCCGACAGCGCGAGCCGGGCAATCTCGACTTGCATCTCGCCTTGGCCACACTCGAACGGCAGCGTCAACGGCCGCGCGAAGCCGTCGCCTGTTTGCAGCAAGGTTTGCAGACGTTGCCCGATCATCCGGCCCTGATGCTTCTTCTGGCCGAGACGCTCTTGGACCTGGGCGACGAGCCGGGCACGGAGCAAATGATCCATCGTCTGCGTCGCCAGGGTTCACCGCCGGGACTGGCTCATTACCTCAACGGTCTGCTTTTCGTGCATCGCAAAAAATGGACAGAAGCGATCCACATACTCGAAGACGTGGTCCAGTCGCCGGACAGCGATGCCGCCCTGGCTAGTCGCGCCAGTCTCGTCCTCGGCCGCTGCCATGAGCAACGCGGCGACAGCGAGCGGCAATTGGCCGCGCTGCGGCGAGCGGTCTCCTTGGATGCGACTTCCGCGCCGGCTCGGTTGGCTTTGGCGGCATCGCTCCAGGGCAGGGGACGGATCGAGGAAGCGCTGGAGCAGTATCGAGAAGTCGTTGGCTTGCGCAGGCGCCGCCGGAAAGCTGGGTGCTGTTGGGCCGGATGCTGGTGCAACGCAATCGCTCGCTGCCGCCGCGCAAACGGCGTTGGCAGGAAGTCGAGAAAGTGTTGGAACGTGCGGGACGGCTGCCGACCTTAGAAGTGCCGCTCGCCGTCCTGGGGGCCGAGGTACTATTGGAGCAAGGACGCGCCGACGAGGCGCGGACGCGGTTGGAAAAGACTGCGGCCTCCCATCCCGATGCTCTCGACTTATGTAAGGCCCTGGCCGATTTCGCTTTGCGGCAGGGCGATTCCAACCGCTCTCTCCAGATTCTCGAAGCAACACGGCAGCGCCTCAGCGATCGCCGCGAACTGTATGAGATGGAGATCGCCTTGGCTGTGGCGCAACCTCCGCACCACGCGAAGCAGACACTCCAACAATTGGAGAAAGATCGCGTTCGCTTGGCTGCGGAGGAACAATCGCACTTGCTGGCGCAGTTGGCGGCGGCTTACTTTCAACTCGGCGAATCGACGGAAGGGCGGCGGCTGTGTCGCTCTCTATCGGAGAATGTGCCGGCAGACTTGATGTCGTGTTTGCCGCTGCTCGATCTCGCCTTGCAAGGCGGCGATGAAACGCTGCTTGACGCCGTCACGGCGTCCGTTCGTCGTCTGGAGGGCGAGGAGGGGACGTGGTGGCGTTACGGTGAGGCGGCGCGACGGCTGTTGAAGGGGCGGAACGGCGACGCCAAGGAGCGCGAAGCGGCGCGCGTGTTAGTGAAGGATCTCGTTCGCCGTCGCCCTGACTGGCCGCGCGGCGCACTACTGCAAGCATATGTACATGAGTTGGACGGCGATCCGTCGTCGGCGGCGGACGCCTATCTGCGTGCCTTCCGCGGCGGCGAACGCCAGCCGGGTTTGGCTGAGCGCCTGGCCGGCCTGTTGACGGAGCAAGGGCGGCTCGACGATGGAGCCGAAGTGATTCGCCAGTTTCAGCAGCAAGCGCGGCCATCGGCGGAGTTGGCTCGGCTGGGCGCGGAGATCGCCCTGCGGCAGCGCGGCAACGAACGAGCCGTAGAACTGGCTCGTTTGGCCGTGCCCAAGCACACAAGCGATTATTTGCAATTGATCTGGTTGGGGCAGGTTTTGACGCAGGCGGGTCAGCCCGCCGAAGGCGAGGAGGCGTTGCGTTGGGCCGTGACTCAGCGCGGCGATCTCGCCGAGACCTGGCTCGCCCTAATCGCTCATCTGGTGAAGAGCCGGCAACCCCGTGAGGTGGAAGTGGCATGTGCAGAGATGCGGCGGAGTTTGCCAGTCGAACAGCTGCCGCTCGCTCTGGCGATCACCGCTGAAGTACTGGCCGAATGGGATAATGCGGAGCGATATTATCGTCAGGCACTCGCACAGACGCCAGATGATGCGATGGTCCTTCAGCGCGCGGCGCGTTTCCACGTGCGCTTGAACCATACTGAGCAGGCCGAGCCGCTGCTGCGCCGCTTGCTCGCCGAAGAGACGGACGTGCCGGCTGTCAACCGGGCATGGGCACGGCGGCAATTAGCGCTACTCTTAGCGTTTGCCGGTGGCGACGAGAAATATCAGCAAGCACTCACTCTTGTGCCGGAAGAGCCGCGACGTCGAGAGGAAGCAGTTCTCGAAAGCCGTGCGCGGCTGCTCGTGCAAGCGACGCGCGCGGCGGAGCGCCGCACGGTGCTGCGACGCTTGGAAGTATCGGCCAAAACGCAGCCGTTCACGCCGGAGGAGTTGTTCTGCTTGGTGCGCCTGTACGAGGCGGACAACGATGAGGAGATGGCGCGGGAGCGGATGCTCGATTTGCTGACGATGGAACGGAACAACCCGGAATACCTGGCTCGTCACATCCATCGCTTGCTCCAGCGCGATCGGAAAGACGAGGCACAGCCGTGGATTGCACGTTTACGGAAGTTGGAGCCGAACTCGTCGAGCCATAAGTTCCTAAAATAAACTATAGAGACACAGAAATGGCACTTTTGGGAATAGAAGCCGATTTTTTGTTTGACACCACATCTCCGCTCCCATAAATTCCCCGAAGAGCGCCGAGAGCTTATCGCGCGCGTCGCTTGCTGAGCATATTGTTCGACCACTGGGTACGTTCCCCGTTCTGCTCTCGTGAGTTGGAGATGCCAATGTTTTGTCACTCCTGTCGATTCCGGATTCTTCTCCTGGCGTGTTTGGCTGCTTCGCTGCCCACGCTCGTAGGCTGTCAACAGAGTTCGCCAACCTTGTCAAAGGAAGCCGGGACGACGGCCGCTATCGGATTACCGGAGAGTGAGTCCCCGGTCCTATCAAAAGCGGTCGCAGATCGTATCAAGCCGGGCATGTCTCAAGAGGAAGTTCTCGCCATCCTACAAGAGGCCGCAAGCAACACGCCCTCTGCCAAGTCTTTGCTCGAAAACGCGGTCATTCAAGGCAAGTTGAACAATTTCCGGTATGATTTGACGATTACCCAAGGAAAGCGGAAGCTGGTACTGGTATTTCGAGAAGCTAGGCTTGCGGAAAAAAAACAAGAGGGTCTGGAATAGTAGACGGCCGGATATGTCCTTGAACTTGACCTCCTCTCGCAGGAGGCAACCGTTACTTTGCGGTACAGAAAAGAAAAGAAGCGAGAAAAGACAGCTAATTGGCAACGCTCGTCTGTCTTCTCCTTCCTGTCTTTGCTGTCTTCTCTTTCTTGTCTTCTCTGTGTCTCTGTGACTCTGTGGTTAACTCTTTTTGACCTTTCCAAAATCGAGGGAATTGGTTCCAATCCGGCTCGCTCGCCCATGCGCAGATTCCGGGACCAGGTTCCTTCTATGGCACATGCGTCATCTCTTTCTCGACCGTCGGCACTGGACAGCGATAGTGCGCTGGCGACAGTACGGCTCGAAGTGCGTTCGGGAGTTGGCCGCGCCACCGTGTACGAGGTCGGTGACGGCGGCTTCATCATCGGCAGTGTGCCCGGCTGCGATCTACGTCTGCCCGGCTCCAATCTGCCGCCGATCATTTGCCTTATCGGTCGCACTGCCGCGGCCGCCAGCTTGCGGCGAATGGCGCCTGTGCTGCCCATCCTCGTCAACGGCAAAGCCGTCGCCTCAGCCTACCTTCGCGATGGGGATACCGTCACGATTGGACCCATCGAGATCGTCGTGAGTGTGCAGGCCGGAAAGAATACCTCGCTGGATGGAGAGGATGGGGCAGACGGCGGGCGGAAGCTACAAGAGCAACGCGAACAATTGGAAGCGGATCGCGTCCTGTGGTCGCGCCGCCGCGAGGAGATCGAGGCCGAGTGCCGTCAACGTGCCGAAAGTTTGCAGCAAGTCGTGCAGCGTTTGCAGCGGCAAGAGCAGGAGTTGGCGGCGGCGCGGGCCGAACAGGAAGAACGCGAGAGAGCATGGAAAAGCGAACACGAAGAACTGCAAACACGGCAGCGGGAAATCGCGGCGCTGGATGAGCAGACACGCAAACATAACCAGGAAGGCGACGCGGCACGGCGCGAGTTGGCGGAGATTCGCCAGCAGCTTTATCAGCGCTACCATGATCGGCGCGAACGGCTCGTCAAGCAGCAGCAAGCCATTCACAAAGCGGCGCAGCGCTTGCAACAACGTAAACAGCGAGTGGATGCCGGCGAGGCGACGCTGGCGGCGCGACAACAAGAGTGGGAACAAAAACAAATCGACATCGAAGGCCGCAGTGAACAGGTGGAGCGCGAACGGCAACTGTTGGAGGAGCAACATCGCCTCATCGTCAGCCGCCAGCAGGAAGTGCAACGCGAGCTAAGCGAACGCTTCAAGGAAGTGCAAGAACGCGAGGCGAAAGTCAACGAATCGGAAGCGGCGTTGGAGAAGGGACAGAAGCAGCATCAGGCGGATCTGGTGCGGCTGGACCGCATCCAGGCTGCCTTGGAACAGCGGCAGAAGCAGTTGCAGGCCAGCGCTCTGCAAGTCGATCGTCGCTACGAGCAATTGCAGCGCGACACGCGCGACCTGGAGGAGCAAGCGGCGCAGCTGGACGAATGGCACAACCGCTTGGTTAGCGACACGGAGGAGTTGGCGAAGCGGAAGAAAGAGCAGGAAGCGGAGATCGGCCAGCTGGATCAGCGGGCAGCGGCGCTGGAAGGACAGCAGGCCATGCTGACGACGCTGCGCACTCGGCTCGAACGCATGCGCGAGGAATTGCGGCGACAGGAACAAGCCCTCAGCGATCAGCGCGTCTTGCAGGAAGCGACCGAGAACGATCTGCGCACGCGCTTGGCCGAGGCAGAAAGACTCCGCGTCGAAGTGGACAACGATCGGCAACTGCACGACGAAGAACGGCGGCGCTTCGAGGAACGGCAAGCCACGCTGGAAGCGGCCGTCGCGCAACTGCGGCAGGCGCGCGAGGCGCTGGACGGCGAAGAGAAGCAGATTCGCACCGAGCAGGAGCAAGTGCGGACAGCGGCCGCCGATCAAGCCGAACAGGGCGCACTGCTGGCGGCGCGCTGGAACCAGATGGAGGAAGAACAGGAAAAACTTAAAAAAGAGCGGCAAACGCTGCACGAACGCGAGTTGGCCCTGGTGCGGGCCGAGCAAGCGCTGGCGGCGTTGCAAGAGCAAGTGCGCCGCCGCGTCGAAGAGTTGAACGACAAGCAGCGTCTCCAGACGGAAGACGAGCAGCGCCTTCAGGACGAGACGGCGCGGCTGAGCGAGCAGGCGAAGATCATCGAGCAGGATCGGCAACTTGCCGACACGCGCATGAACCTGGCGCGGCAGGAACTCGGCGCGCGGGCGGCGGAGTTGGACGAACAGGTGCGCAAGGTCGTCGAAGCGGAAGAAAAGTTGAAGGCAGAGCAGCAGCGCAGCGAGGAAATCCACGCCTCGTTGGGCGGACAGCGGCAAGTGCTGGCTTCGGAGCGCATCGCCTTCGAGGTCGAACGGCAGAAGGCGCAGGACGAGGCCAATCGTCAGCGCGCCGAGTTGGAGGCAAGCCGGCAAGATGTCATCGAACTGGGGCGGCAGTTGCCGGAGATGGAGGCGCGGGCGTCGGCGGCGCTGGACCGGCTGACGCAAGCGCGCGAGCAGCTGCGCGAGCATCTGTCCGAGGTTCACGGTTACGTTCGCCAGAGCCGCGGCGACATGGAATTGGTACGGCGCGATTTCCAGGCCGAGGTCGAGCGCGTCCGCCAACAGGAGTTGGATCTGCATGTCGCCCGCGACGAGCATCGTTTGGCCGTCGCCGCTTTCCGCCAGCAGATTATCGAATGGCAGGGCCGGCTCAACGACTTGAAGCAAGCGTTGCACCTGGACGAATCGCGCGTGGAACGCCGGGCCAGCGAGGTCAACGAGCAAGCGCGGCAGATCGCCGACGTATCGGCGCGTTTGGCCCAGCAGGCCGAACAATTACAGCAGCAAGAACAAATCGTGACCGAGCGGCGCGTCGAGGTCGATCGCCATTTGGGCGACATGCGCGAATGGTATCGCCGCAAAATGCGCGAACTGGCCGGCCTTGATGCCGCCGAGGCGGTGGCACTGGTCGGCGAGGATACGTCCGCTTTTGTGGATGGAGGCGAGCGCGGCATTTTGTCGATGACGGGCGACGTGGAACCGGGCGATCGACAGCTCGGCGATTTGTTGCGCTCGCTGGAATTGATCGACGCCGACACGCTGACGGCGCTGTTGCTGGAAGCGCGACGGCAGCGGCGTTCGCTGCGGCAATTGCTCCTGGCCGGCAATTACCTGACGCTGTACCAGATGGCTCTCATCGAGGCGGGCAATCTCGATGGCTTGGTGCTGGGGCCGGTGCGCGTCATCGATCGACTGCAAGCAACGCCGCGCGAGGCGGTCTATCGCGTCTTCGATCCGCGTCACAATAGCGAGTTGATGCTGCGTCATCTCGCCGAGTCGGAGATGGAGGATGCGGTTCGGCCCGACGAGTTTCGTCAGCGCTTCGCGGCGGCGGCGATGGTGCGGCAGGAAAACCTGGCGCGGACGCTGGAAGTGCTGGAAATCGTGGGTCGGCCCGCGGCGTTGCAAGAATGGCTGCACGGTCTGCCCAGTACGGAGTGGCCGGTGTTGGCCGGCGCTCCCGGCGTGTGGTTTCGCTTGCTGTCGCAGGCCGCTCAAGCACTACACGCGGCCCATACGGCGGGATTGGTGCATGGCCATCTGCATGGCTCATCATTCGTATTCGCCCGCGAAGGCGTGCTGAAACTGTGCGGCTTGGGTGAGCCGCGCTGGTTGGCGGTGCCGCCGCCGCAGGAGGACGGCGAGCCGTCGATCACTGGCGATCTGGCGGCGCTGGGCCACATTGTCGCCGGCTGGGCCGCCGTCGCACCGTCGGCCAAGGCCGGCAAAGCCAAAGGGCTGCCCACCGCGCTGCAAGGCATTCTCAGCCGCTTCCATCACGACGACGAGACGAAGCGCTATAACAGCACGGCGGCGTTGCTGGAGGATCTCGACCGCGCCGGCGGCGAAGTGCCGGCCAACACCGCCGCTTGGGAACGCTTCGTCCGTCAAGTCCGCGAGGAGTCTGTCGCCGCCGGCTTGCGCGAATCGGCATAAGAGAGAAAGAGCCTCACGCAAAGGCGCAAACAGCGCAAAAAAAGACAAGAAGAAGACTCTTTGGTTTCTTTGCGCTGTTTGCGCCTTTGCGTGAGGCTCTTTTTCTTTGCCGAATTGTCCGCGCCGGCGCAGGCGAAGTCCCCCAACCTCCCTATATTGGTGTGCATCGAGTCGGTGCCATGTCTCCGCGGGAGGCCGCCGGCTTTCTGACGCCTTAAGGGAGGTTATTTATGGCAGACTGGCGCAAATTGGCTCTGGAAGCCATCCTAGCCGACGGCAAGATCGACGACCCGGAGGTCAAGATCCTGCAGCGCGAACTATGGGCCGACGGCAAGATCGACGCCAAGGAAATCGAGTTCCTCATCGAACTGCGAAACAGTGCGCAAAAAAAGGCCAAGAGCAAAAAGGAGGATGTGAATCCGAAATTCGAGTTGCTATTTTTCAAGGCCATCGAGCAGAACGTCCTGCGCGACGGTCAAATCACGTCCAAGGAGGCCGATTGGCTGCGCAAGATGCTCTTCGCCGATGGCAAGATCGACGCCAACGAGAAGAAATTCCTGACGCGCATCAAGAAGTCGGCCACCAAGACCAGCCCGAAATTCGAGCAGCTCTATCAGGAGTGCGTCGCCCGCTGACTCGTCCCCACGCACCGGCGAACCTAGCGGAGCCGCGACCGTTAGGGAGCGGTTGTCCGCACCGCTCCCTGACGGTCGCGGCTCTGCTTCGCTTCCGAGACAACAATGAAGATCGCCGAAATCTTTTTCTCGATTCAGGGTGAAGGGCGTCTCTTGGGAGTGCCGTCGGCGTTCGTGCGCACCACGGGCTGTCCCCTGCGCTGTGTCTGGTGCGATTCGGATTACACCTCCTGGCATCCACAGGGCGAGACTGTGGCGGTCGAGTGCATCCTGTCTCGGCTGGCCGATTTTCCCACGCGCCACGTCGTCGTCACCGGCGGCGAACCACTCATCGCTCACGGTATCGAGGAACTGTGCGCCGGCCTGCGGGAAAACGGCTATCACATCACCATCGAGACGGCGGCTGTGTCTTTCAAGAAATTGGCCTGCGACTTGACCAGCCTCAGCCCGAAGTTATCCAATTCCATTCCGCACCAGCGCGAGGGCGGTCGTTGGGCCGAACGGCACGACCGTCTCCGTCTGCGGCTGGAGGTCATCCAGGCATTTATGGACCAGTCGGATTATCAACTCAAATTCGTTATCGAGCGGGCCGAGGATGTCGAGGAAGTGCGTTCGATCGTGGATGGACTGCGCGGAGTCGATGCGGCGAAGGTGCTGCTGATGCCGCAGGGAACCAGCCGCGACGAACTGGATCGTCGCGGCGCCTGGCTGATCGAGATATGCAAACAACACGGTTTTCGCTATTGTCCGCGTCTGCACATTGAACTTTTCGGCAACCGTCGCGGCACCTGAGAGGTTGTCTCTTTGTTTAGCCGTGAGCCGAAGGGGAGTGCGCCATGGTCCGCGCTCCCCTTCGGGTCGCGGCTAAACGAGCAAGCCTCCCTTGACGAAGGGGGCGTGTCGCTTTCAGAATCAGGCTCGTGCCGAGAGGCATCGGCAAGAGGCGATCCAATTGCAGCATCATCCGCAGCGTGAAGGCGACGAGCGGATTTTTCGAGGCGTCGCCGGACGCGCCGACCGGATACGGTTGGCGCAGCAATTTGCTGTACAGATAGCAGACCGGCATCAAGCTGAAGCCAAAATAGCGCAACGATTCAATGCGACAGAAGGGCGACACCAGGCGGGTCAGCTGTTTCCGCGAGTAGCGGCGATAATGACCGAGAGCTTCATCGTGAAAACCATACAACCACTGCCCCGCCGGCACGGTGATAAGCAGAATCCCTCCGGGTTTCACCAGTCCCGCCAATTTCTCGAAAGCGGCGCAATCGTCTTCGATGTGTTCCAGAACATCGGTTGCCACGACACAATCGAATACGTCATCCGCGGCGAAATCCTCAATGGAGGACACGAGAAAGGAGCAAAGGTCGATGCTGGCGTCTTCGGCGTTGCGTCGAGCTAGTTCGATGTAGTCGGATGAGGGATCGATGCCCAGCACCTGATGCCCCGCGGCGGCAAGTTGCAGCGACAATTCGCCCGATCCGCAACCGGCGTTGAGAATGGACAGGTTCCGTTCGCCCTGCAAATGACCCAGAAGAATCCGATATTTGGCGTCGGCGTACAGATCGAGCTTGCGAACGAGCAAATCGTCGTATTGATAGGGATTGATGATTGCCGAGTAGGACATAGGGTCTCCTCGATAATGAGTCTGCCGCGCGATGCCGCGAGGCGGCACGATGGCTGTAGCCGATGGCCGCATTCCCGTCAAGTGCCAAATTCGTCAGGCGCGGTAGTTGCACACATGAGATGGATGGACGAAGATGCGACCGATCGGCGAGAGTTTGTCGCCTATGCCTACATGAATTGGGAGAAGAGATATGCGCTTCGCGGCCCTGGCTACGGACTATGACGGAACCTTGGCTTCGGATGGTCGAGTTGTTGAGGAAACGTGGCAGGCGGTGCGCCGGCTGGCGCGTCCGGGCTTCAGTTGCTCCTTGTCACCGGCCGCGAAGTAGACGATCTGCGGGATATTTGCCCGCATCTGGAAGTCTTTGATCGCGTCGTGGCCGAGAACGGCGGCGTCCTCTACCGACCTGTCACGCACGAGCGGAAGATCCTAGCCTCACCCCCTCCGAAGGAATTTGTCCAGACGCTGCGCAGCCGCGGCGTCGCTCGCCTGGAGGTGGGCCAAACGATCGTCGCAACTGTCCGGCCTTATGAAACCGTGGTGCTGGAAGCCATCCGCGATTTAGGTCTGGAATTGCAGGTTATCTTCAACAAGGAAGCCGTCATGGTCCTACCCTCCGGCGTCAACAAAGCCAGCGGCTTGAGAGCGGCGCTGAAAGAGTTGGGGCTGTCGCCGAACGATGTTGTCGCCATCGGCGACGCCGAGAACGATCACGCCTTTCTCGATATGTGCGGGTGTTCCGCGGCGGTGGCCAACGCTCTGCCGGCGCTGAAAAAACATGCCGACATCGTCACCACCGGCGCGGAAGGACAGGGCGTCATCGAGTTGATCGACGAATTATTGGCCGACGATCTGTCGGGGCGCGCGAAACGATTGGCCCGCGATAACATACCGAGCGGCTTAGTATAAAAAACGGAGGAGGGATATAGGTTACTTCTGGAATTAGCCGCGCCCACCACCATCGCCGGCTGAACTCGAAGGCGCTACATCAAGATAAGAATTGAGGCCAGCTTGACCAAGTTACCCTATGCGCCGATCATCCTCGTCGCCGACGACGAACCAGCCATCCGAACCAATCTGAAATTGTTGCTGGAATCGGAGGGCTATCAGGTGCGCGAGGCGGCCGATGGCGGTCAAGCCGCTCGCTTGCTGCAAGATACGGACGTGGCCCTGGGGCTGCTCGATTTGAAGATGCCGGTTCTCGACGGTATGGACGTGTTGCGCGGCCATGCGGATCGGCTGGAGGAGACGCCGATCATCGTCGTCACCGCCTTCGGCGGCAGCAAGGCCGCCATCGAGGCCATGAAACTCGGCGCTTACGACTACCTCACGAAACCGTTCGATTTCGACGAAGTGCTGTTTTCCATCCGCCGCGCCTTGACGCAGCGGGCACTGGTGGCTCAGGTGCAGGCGCTGTTGCGCGATCGTCCCAACGGCGACGACGGCGAGGAAGAACTGGTAGGACGATCGCCGAGCATGTTGCAGGTGTTCAAAACCATCGGCCGCGTGGCGGCGACGCGCGAGCCGGTGCTGATTGTCGGCGAAAGCGGCACCGGCAAAGAACTGGTTGCCAACGCCGTCCACAAAAACTCCGACCGCGCCGCTCAACCCTTCATCAAGGTCAACAGTGCCGCTCTCAGCCCGACGCTGCTGGAAAGTGAACTATTCGGACACGAAAAGGGCGCCTTCACTGGAGCGGTGACACGGCGAATGGGACGTTTCGAGCGGGCGCACGGCGGAACGCTGTTTCTCGATGAGATTGGCGAACTGGACATCGATTTGCAAGCCAAACTGTTGCGGGTACTGCAAACCGGCCAGTTCGAGCGCGTCGGCGGTGAAGAGACTTTGCAAGTCGATGTTCGCGTACTGACGGCGACCAACCGCGATTTGCCGGCTCGCATCGCCGAAGGCCGTTTCCGCGAGGATCTCTACTACCGCCTTAACGTGCTGACCATCGAATTGCCGCCGCTGCGGCAGCGGCACGAGGACATTGAGCCGTTGGCCGAACACATCCTCCGCAAGCTGGCCGGCAAGTACGATTGGCCGAATCTCGCTCTGGCTCCGGAAGCATTGGCGTACTTGACTGCTCAACCGTGGCCGGGCAATGTGCGCGCAATTGCAGAACGTGCTGGCGCGAGCGGCCATCTTGGCGCGCGGCCGAATCATCGGTGTCAACGATCTGCAAGCTCCGACTGCTCCCGCGCAGGCCGCAGCGCAACCCGTTCCAACCGGCTCGCTGCTGCTGCGCGACATCCTGGCCGAAACCGAGGGCCGTGTCATTCGGCAAGCGCTCGAACAGGAGAAGTGGAATCGCACGCGGGCGGCGCGTGTTCTGGGTATCAGCCGGCGGCAGCTGTTCGATAAGATCCGGCAGTACGGTTTGCAGGAACCGAGCTGAGGGTGTCCGCCTGGAAACGCCAATCCCTCCGGCGGCGGAGTCGATGGCATATGGCCCAACTGCACAGAGCGGCGGCTTGAATCGGCCAGAAGAATCGGACCATGCCTCCCAACCACGGCCCTTCGCGCATCAGGAACACGAGGAGCATTCCCCACGCACTCAACAGCAGAAAATCAAGGCAATAGCGCGGATAGTGCCGCAGCAACAACGCCAAGACGAGATACGCCGGCGCCAAGAGCGGCACAAACCAGCGGATGGTGCAGCACTGGCCCGATGAGTTATTCGAGGTGGCGGCGTACAACAGCCAGGTGCCTCCCCAACAACCGACCGCCCAGAAAATCTCCGCCCCTATCTTTCGGCGATGCCGCGCCAAAACGAACAAAGCGGGTATCATCAGAAAGAGCGGCAAATTGTGACCGAGGAAGCCGCGTTTGCCGAACAACATGCTGGCCGCGTAGAGCAGAAACGATCCGATGTTGGGGTGAATCCAACTTCCGGTCAGGTTGGCGGCGGCGAAGGGCGAGCCGGGCCAACGGAAATACTCCGGATTGGCATTGGCCGGCTTGAAGGAACCGCCAATTGCATAGTTGAGAGCATGATGCAGAGCCAACCACGGCAACGCCGCCAATGCGAAAAAGACAATTCCTTGCCATCCCGCCGCGCCAGCAAGGGCGTCTCTTGCTGGCGCGGCTGGCTGGTAGGGCACGCGGCAATACAAGATGAGAATGGAAGTACACAACAGGATCACCGGCCCCGCGCCCAGATCGATTGTATAACCCAGTCCCGCGAGCGTTCCCAGCATGACGAAGCGCCATAATGAGATGCCACAATGCCTCTCCTCGCGTACTCCCACAACGGCCAACGCCAACGCGGAGGTTACGGCCAACAAGAGAAGGTGATTGTTGACCTGCTGAGCATAGGGTAGAGCCACCGTGGCGATGGCGAAACTGCCCGTCAAAACCAAACGCAACCACAAAGATAGGCCCACACGTCGGCCCAATCGATAGATGCACCACACGGCCAAGACATACGCCAATCCGGAGGAAACGAGCGTCATCGTCCGGCAAAAGCGATCCGGATGAGTACGGGCCGTCTCGCCGGTCGTCCATTGCCATAACTGATAGGCGCCGGCCATAAGCAGAGCAGGCACCGGCGATTTGTCGGAGTAATAGTGACCGTCGATGAACAACTTATCGAAGGTGCCCTGTTTGAGGAGGGAAGGCTCGCGGGGATTGTAGGGCAGGGGGGTGTCCAATCGGTCAGTAGGGGGAACCTGCACAAATGTCGAATTATCGATAATCCAGGTGTGTTGATCGACCAATGATTCTACGGTGGCCAGCCGGCTGCCATCGTTCCAGCTGCCGGCGTAGGGACGAGCGACGACGAGCGCGATTCCGAGGGCGACGATCAGAACCATTCCTTCCGCGAGTTTCTCCGATCGTTTGCGGAAGCCCATCGCACCCTCCCTGATACGGACCAGCGGCGACCGTCCGATGGCGTTGCTATAACAGGTTCTCTTTGACACGTCGATGGCGATGTGGCATCATAAAAAGCACTTCGCCTCTGCTTGCGCCGTGTTCAGTTTTCTGAGCCGCGACCGTAAGGGAGCGGTTATCCGCAGCGCTCCCTTACGGTCGCGGCTCAGAAAAAAGGGCCATTCGCCTTTTGGGAACTTCCACGGCGCTGCCAACGTCCAATAGCGGTAGGGAACCGTGAGCGCCGACGACCAACGTCTCATTGCTGAGTGTCTGCAAGGCAACACGGCAGCCTTTGGGGTGTTGGTGCGCCGCTATCAAGAGCGTCTGTACCATAGCGTTTACCGCTTGGTCGAGAACGCCGAGGATGCCCAAGATGTCGTCCAGGAGGCGTTCCTTAACGCTTATCAGTCGCTGGACGGTTTCAAGGGCGACTCGTTGTTTTTCACCTGGCTGTATCGCATCGCCGTCAACACGGCCATCAGCCTCAAGCGCAAACGCCGTGTTATGGTACGCATGGAGTCCGGGAGCAACGGCGAGCAGACGATCGATCCACTCGATCCGTCCGAGGAGAGTCGGCCCGGATACGCGCTGGAGCAGGCCGAGCAGGAACGCCGCGTCCACGAAGCGCTGAGCCGGCTGTCGCCGGAGCATCGAGCCGTCTTGGTGATGAAGGACATGGAAGGGCAGAAGTACGAGACGATGGCCGAGGTTTTGCAGGTGCCCATCGGCACCATTCGTAGCCGGCTGCATCGGGCGCGGCTGGAACTACGCGAATTGCTGGAGAAGAGCGAGCGCGAGGGATAAAAAGGGGCCGGAACAGCATCCCTCCAGGAAAGACCGGATGTCTCTCGCCCACCTGAATTGTTGCGAGCGAAAGGATCCGCGTCCATGCTTCGGGATCGTTATCGTCAACTGTTGACCGCCTATGTCGATGGCGAACTGAGCAGCCGGCAGCGACGCCATGTCGCTCGCTTGCTGCGCCGTTCGCCGGAGGCTCGTCAACTGCTCCAGCGTCTGCAACTAGACGCTCGCGCACTGCGTCATCTTCCTCGGCCGCATATGCCGGTGGATCTAACCGGCCGAGTGCTTCGCACTATCGGGGAACGCCGTCTGACTCCTGGTCAACACCGACGAGCCGTCGTTTCCGCCTCCTCCTGGATGGGACCGCTCGCCTCCTGGGCCGCTGCCGCGTCCGTCCTCCTCATCCTGGGAGCGGCTTCTTATCTTTATTTCGCTGCTTCCCTGGATTCTCAGGCGAATAGGGAAGTGGTTCAAACACAGCCAGAATCTTCCACTCCGCCGTCTCCTGCGGAACAGCGACAGCCATCCCTCGCCCTGACAGAAAAAACGCCTCCGACGGCATCTCACCAGAAGCCGGCGTCCAAGAATGTCCGCCCCTCGCTCATCACGACAACACAAGTCGCCAAGAATGGCGCCGCTAAAACCACTCCAAGCGTTTCCGATAAGCCTCCGCTACCGAAAAAAGAGACGGCGTTGACCGAGCGTCTGGAGATGTTCCAACTCGACCGCGTGCCGGACATTCTGCCGATCATCCTCAAGGTTTGCGATCTCGAACAGGAGCATGAGCGCAAGAATTTGCTTGCCGAGTTGGGCAAAGACAGCGATTTTCGCATGGAACTGCCGTGTCCCAACGGGACCAAAGCGTTTGAGCGCGTTCAGCGGGCCGCCACGACGATCCATCTCGGCCTGATCGTTGAGAAGCAAGCCCAAGAGCGAATTAAGCAGAAATGGAGGACGAGTTATGTCCTTTATGTCGAAAACCTCACGCCGGAAGAGCTAATTCGCTTCGTGCGGGAGATCGGCGGCGAAGACCGCAAAATGGTGGCGAACAAATCCGCCGAAGCCCAAATCGATCGTCTCGTGCTGACGCGCCTGACGGCGCAGCAGCGCAAGGAGCTATCCACCCTTCTAGGCATCGAACCCCTCAGTACGACTCCCGCAGCGTCGGGACCGCTGGGCACCGATCCGCGCAAACCGCTCGCCGATTTGACCGCGCAACAGTTAGGGCGAGCGTTGGCGGGGCAGGGGGGTGCGCCTCGACCGGAGACCGGCAAGCCCACCGCGAAACCGCCGGAACAGTTCGCCTTGGTTCTCACCTCTAATCTCGTTCGGCCTTCTCCCTCCTCGGAGGAGATCAAGCATTTTCTGGAGAGCCGCAAGCCCATCCGTTCCGGTACCATCCGCGTTCTTCTCGTTCTGCGCAGCTAACGACTCGTTTAGCCTTGAGCCGAAGGCGCGGGCGGCCGCGCTTGCCTTCGACTCGCGGCTAAACGCAATACCGTACAGGCAATCTATTGGCCGCGCCATTCGTCTTATAAGTGGTCCGAACCTCGGTCCATTTTTGGAAAGGGTTTGCCATGCGCCACTATCTCGCCGTCCTGGCCGTGTTCCTAAGCGGCAGCGCCATCCATGCTCACGGTTTGCTGATTCCCGAAGACAAGAGCCTGCCGCCCTTGGCCATGCTCAATCACAAGGTCCGCATCCGCATCGACGACCAATTCGCCGTCACCCGCGTCGAGCAAACCTTCCGCAATCACACCAGCCGCAATCTCGAAGCCACCTACCTCTTCCCGGTGCCGACCGGCGCTTCCGTCAACCGCTTCTCCATGTGGGTTAATGGCAAGGAAACAAAGGGCGAACTCGTCGAAGCCAACAAAGCGCGCGACATCTACACCTCCATTGTGAGAAGAACGCAAGATCCGGCATTGCTCGAATACATGGGCAACAATCTACTGCGTTTGCGTGTCTTCCCCATCCCGCCCAAGGCAGATCAGAAAGTCGCGCTCCGCTTCACCTCCATCGCCGCCAAAGAAGGGAAATTAGTGGAGTATGTTTATCCCTTGAAAACCAACGGCAAGGCGACAAGTACTCTGGAGGAGTTCTCCCTCACCGCCTCCATCAAGAGTGAACACAACGTCAGCAACGTCTACAGTCCCACGCACGCTATCTCCCTCAAACGCGCCAACGATCGGGAAGTCGCCGTCACGTTCGATCGGAACCAGGCACTTCTGGACAAGGATTTCCAGCTTTTTTACGATACCGGCGACAAGGACATCGGACTAACTGCTCTGACACACCGGCCCCTAAGCGGAGACAAGGGCTACTTCACCTTGCTCATCACGCCGCGCATCGAGACGGCCAAGCGCTATCAGGTGCCGCGCGATCTCGTATTGGTGCTGGATACCTCCGGCAGCATGCGCAGCGCAAGATGGAGCAAGCCCGCAAGGCGCTGAAATACTGCCTGGACAATCTCGGCGCCAACGACCGTTTCGGCCTCATTAATTTCTCCACCACCGTCAACCGCTATGAGGACAAACTACTATCCGTTAATGCCGAGCAGGTCGCCAAGGCCAAGAAGTGGGTTGAGGAATTGGAAGTCACCGGCGGCACCGCCATCAACGATGCGCTGGCTTCCGCGCTGGAATTGCGCGGCAACGAGGAAGGACGTTCCTTCACCGTAGTTTTTTTCACCGATGGTCTGCCGACTATCGGTGAAACGGACGCGGATAAGATTGTCAAGAACACGCTGGCCAAAAACACGGCGAATACGCGCATCTTCACCTTCGGCGTTGGCGACGATGTCAATGCCTCCATGCTTGATCGGTTGGCCGACAAGACGCGGGCGCTCTCGACCTACGTTCGTCCGGCGGAGGACATCGAGAACAAGGTCAGCGGTTTGTACAGCAAGATCAGCAATCCCGTGTTGACCAATCTCAAGCTGACGGCCACGGCGGACATCAAGTTCAGCGAGGTTTATCCGCCGGAGTTGCCGGATTTATTCCACAGCAGTCAACTTATCGTGCTGGGGCGTTATTCGGGCAAAGGCACCGCGGCGGTGAAGCTGTCGGGTCAGGTCGGGATGGAGAGCCGAGAATTCGTTTATGAGTTGACGTTTCCAGCGAAGACGGGCGAGGAGCGCGAGTTCGTTGAGCATTTGTGGGCGCGTCGCAAAGTGGGCTACCTGCTCGATCAGATTCGCGCCAACGGCGAAAAGACGGAATTGGTTCAAGAGGTAGTGAGCTTGGCGAAGAAGTACGGCATCACCACGCCGTACACCAGCTATCTCGTCGTGCCCGATGCCGCCATGCCCGTGGGCGGCGGTTTTCGAGGTGCGCCGATGACATTCCGTAATGTCTCTGCTCCGGTCCTTGAATTCGCCAAGCGGAAACAGGCCAAGCCCGGCGACCTAGCCCGCAATCGCGGCGAGCTTGCCGACAAAGAACTCCGCGAAGGGCAGGGCAGGGGAGAGGCATTTAAGGCTCTGGAACAAGCGCGCGACAAGAAGGAAATCTACGATCGCGCTCGCCGACACCTTGAGAACAAGGCCAAGGACGCCGTACAGTCCGGCCGGCTCGGCGTCGAGCTGTCCCTACAGACGCAGAATCTCCGCAACCAGGCACGGCTGGAGCCGACTGCCGTGCGCAAGGTTTATGGCCGTAACTGCCTCGAGATCGGCGGCGTCTGGATCGACGAAGACTTCGATCCCAAGATGACCGCTCTCGTGGTGAAGGCGCAGAGCGACGCCTACTTTAAGCTGCTCGAGCGCCAGCCCAAACTGAGGGAACTCTTCAAACTCGGCAATCATCTCGTCTGGGTCGCGCCAATAGAACCGCGCTGGTGATCGACACCGGGACCGGCAAAGACAAGCTGAGCGACGAGGAGATCGCCAAATTGTTCGCCGTCAAAAAGTAAGGCCCAATGAAGCAGCCTTCAATTGTTTCCCCCACGCCGGCTCGCCCAACCGGCGTGGGGTTTCTTTTTTTCGTCAACGGCCTCCGCGATCCTTGACACCTTTCCTCACTCCTGATAACCCAATAGCGCAGCGCACGCTTACCCCATTCCTCTTCGCAGGGAGTATACTGTCATGATCGCCGATCATCTTTCGTTGGATCGTCGTCGTTTCCTCCGCGCCGGAGTCGCCGCGGTAGGCTTGTCATCGTTGCCGAGCCTCCTCCGGGCCGATGAGAGGAAGGAGGATGCGTTCGGCGGCTTCAAACTCGGAGCCCAGAGTTACACCTTCCGCGAGTTCGATCTGGAAGCCACTCTCAAGCGGATGAAGGATCTCGATCTCCATTACGCGGAGCTATATCAAAAGCATGCTCCACTCAACAGCAGCCCGGCACAGATCGCAGCCCTGTTGAAGCTGTGCAAGGAATATGAGGTCACGCCGCTGGCTTGGGGCGTGCATGGCTTCACGAAGAATACCGACGATAACCGCAAGGTCTTCGATTTCGGCAAAGCGCTGGGCGTCAAGATGTTCAGCGCGGACCCCGCTCCGGACAGCTTCGACAGCCTGGACAAGCTCTGTGAGGAATACAAGATCGCCATAGGTATTCATCCTCACGGGCCGCAAGGTCGAAGGTTACACCGCTGGTACTCTGCCGAGATCATCCTCAAGGCGGTCAAGGATCATAATCCCCTCATCGGTTCTTGCCTGGACACCGGCCATCTGATCCGCGCCGCCCAGCTCAATAAAAAACTCGATCCGGCGGAGGAGATCCGCATCATCGGCGCGCGTAATTTCGGCATTCACCTGAAGGATCACGACAACCAACGGCAGGAAGACGTGATTTTCGGCAAGGGCGTTCTCGACGTGCCCGCCGTCCTCAAGGCGCTGCGCAACGTCAAGTTCGCGGGCATGCTCAGCATCGAGTACGAAGCTCATGCCAAGAATCCGGTCGAGGATGTCCGAGCGTGTGTGCAAGTCGTCAAGGAATCGGTCAAGAAAATCAGCTAAGAGTTGGCCAGCCCGCGGCGCCGGCAAGGATTGCCCTTGCCGGCGCCGCGGGCTGGCAAGCAAAGACGAAAGCCAGACACATCTACTTCTGTAAAATCGGCGGAATTGTCTATAATATCTGAGAATGCGGCTCCTCCAGGGCGAGGCTGCCTTGGGGAGTGCTTTCTTCGGTCAGAGGATTGATACGAGCATGACACCCGAACAGATCGCGGACCTGCGCCGGCAGAAATACAATGCCAGCGTGACACGGCTGATCAAGGTCCACGGCGACCTGCTCATCATGCGTGTCCGCCCAGACTACGAACTCCAGCCTCACAAGGCCGGTCAGTATACCGCTCTCGGTTTGGGTTACTGGGAGCCACGTTTCCCCGGCACTGCTGAGGAGGACTTGCAACCCGCGGATCGGACGAAGCTGGCCCGTCGCTCCTACTCCATCAGTTGTTCTGTTCTCGACGATCAGATGCGCTTGCTCGATCGCGGAAAGGTGGACTGGCTGGAGTTTTACATCGTCCTCGTCCGCGAAAGCGGCAAAGTGTTGCCGCCGGCCCTGACGCCGCGTTTGTTTCTGCTCAAAGAGGGCGATCGGTTGTTCATGGGCGAAAAGATCGCCGGTCATTTCACGCTCGATCCGGTCCAAGCCGAGGATACCGTGCTGTTCCTGGGCACCGGCACCGGCGAAGCGCCGCACAATTATATGCTGTGGGAATTGCTGCGTCGCGGCCATCGCGGCCGTATTCTCTCGGCATGCTGCGTTCGCTATCGCAAGGATCTTGGCTATCTCGCCATCCACGATGAACTGATGCGCCGTTATCCCCATTACACTTATCTTCCTCTGACGACGCGGGAAGTCGAAAGTAAGGACCATAAAGTTTACATTCAAGACCTTATAACGAGTGGTCAATTGGAGGAACGCCTAGGTCAAGCGCTCGACCCGCGGCGTACGCATGTTTTTTTATGCGGCAATCCCAAGATGATCGGTGTGCCGGAAAAGAACCGCGCCACTGGCGAGTTTAGCTTTCCTCAGCCGCCGGGCGTCATCGAGATCTTAGAAAAACGCGGCTTCCAGACCGACCAGCCGAGCCAAAAGCTCAAGGGCAACCTCCATTACGAGGAATTTTGGTAACCGCTCTCCGCTCTCCGCTATCCGCCGAAAGACAAAAGCGGATAGCGGATAGCGGAGAGCGGATAGCGGAGAAGGACATGGCGGAAGATTTGCTTGGCGGTTACCGCCTGCTCAAACATATGGTGACCGGCCAGACCAGCCAAGTCTGGGAAGTGGTGGAGGCTGCCAGCGGGCGGCACTTCGCCATGAAATTGCTGCTGCCCGAACGAGTCCACGATCCGGTCCATCGCCAATTTCTCTTTCATGAAGCCGAGGTCGGCAAACAATTGGCGCATCCCAACATTATCCGCATCGTCAAGGTCGATCGCAGCGCGGACAACCCGCACATCGTCATGGAGTATTTCCCGGCCGGCAATCTGAAGTTGCGCATCATGCGCAAGGAACACGATTTTCTCCGTGAAAAAGGTCACGACATCCTCAAACAGGCGGCCACGGGTTTGGCGTTCATGAATGCCAAGGGCTGGGTGCATCGCGACGTGAAGCCGGATAATGTTCTTGTCGCCAGCAGCGGCGACGTTCGCCTCATCGATTTCGCCCTGGCCCAGCGTAAGCAGAAGGAGAGCATCCTGTCCAAGTTTTTCAAGCGCAAGAGCAAGCCGGCCGGCACGCGCAGTTATATGTCGCCGGAGCAGATTCGCGGACTAGCGCTCGACGGCCGAGCCGATGTCTATAGTTTCGGCGCCCTCTGTTACGAGATGGTGGCGGGCCGGCCGCCGTTCCGCGCCGCCTCGTCGCAAGAATTACTGACCAAGCACATCACCGAAAAGCCCGTGTCGCCGCGGCATTACAACCCGGAAGTCACCGAAGAGTTCGCCGACTTGATTTTGCGTATGCTGGCCAAGAAGAAAGAGGATCGACCGCGCGATTTCCACGAAGTTCTCATGCAGTTGCGGCCCGTCCGCCTTTTCAGCCCCAAGAAGGAGTGACAAATGCTCAGGCCGCCCGACTCGCCGAGCCGGGACTCATGTCAGGGCTGGGCAAATTCTTACAGAGCGCGCCTTGCTCGCGCCGGTAGATGAGCAGGCATCCCGCCAACAACAGGAGTGTCTGCCAGGTGACCACGCCATACCACAGGCTGAGCGTGTACAATCTTTCGCCGAGAGGATCCTTGTTGCAGAGCAGGCCGAGCAGCACCGCGCCTGCCAGTATCGCCTTGAAGAGTCGGCGGCGCGAGGGGATCGCCGCTCGTGCCAAGCAAAAACCCGGCACGATCAGCGTGCCGAAATGCGCTTTGCTGGACATGGGCGAGAGCAGCAACATGAGCAGCAGTACCATGCTGCACTCCAGAGCTTGCCGCCCTCCATCCGTGTCCTCGTTGAGGGAGCGGAAGGGTCGGCCACAGATGACTAGGACGGCGGCCAACAAACTCAGTTCCACTCCATAGACGCAGACGCGGAGGGTTTGCGGCCGAAGACGAGGGGAACTCGTTTCGATGGTGCAGTCCGTCGCCTTCCACGTCCAGGCCGTCGTACACCAACGCTGTCCCAAGCCGGTGAGCGATTGATTGTACACGGGATCGCTTCCCCACGTGCCGATGTAATGGTCGGAAGCGGTGAGAGGCATGAGGAAGCGCGAAGCATATTCTTCAAACCAGGATTGGCCTGACGGCGCGGCGCCGGCCAGATTGGGCAACAGATTGACTCCTCCAGCGACGACGAGTAGCCATAGAGCCGCCCAGGGCCGGCCGCGCCAAAGCAGATACGGGGCGAAGAGTAGGGCGGTGCATTTGCACGCCGCCGCCAAGCCCAGAGCGCTGGCCGCCAGGATCGGTCGGCCGCATCCCAGCAGCAAACAGCCACCCGCCAGCATCGCCCCAATGACAATATCCGTTTGCTGATGAGCGAGACAGTTTTGAAGATAGGAGATGCCGCAAAGACAACCGAGTAGAGCGGCCAGGCGTTCGCTCGTCGGCGCACCTTCGCAACCCTCTAGTCGTTCGCCGCCGGCCAATCGCCAACTCCAACGAATCAACGCGACGAGACAAACCGCATTGATCGAGAACCAGAGGAGGCGAGGGAGAGGAGCGGGAAAGGAGAGAAAGGGCAGGGCGATCAACGCCATGAAAGGCGGATACAAATAGCCATTCTGTATTCGATAAATGTCCTCGCCTTTGGACAAGTGGGCGGCCGCTGTCAGATAGACTTGCTCCCATTCCGAATCTTGTCGCCGGCAAAACACGACCGCCACGATCAACAACAACACGCCCCCCAATGCCGTGAAGGGTCGCTCCTTCAGCCAGCCCGCGGCGCGAGCAAGGAAATCCAACGAAGAGGGTTTACCCATCTCCAGTCTCCGAAGGAAGAAGGTGAAACACTCGCTCCGCGAGTGCGGCTCCGATTCGCGGAGCGATTCGGCCACGGTCGGCGAGGACGGTCGGCTAGTGATAGCATGGTATTGGCGACAGGGACAAGATCAGTTGGCCGCGGAACGCCTCTTCGCTATCCTGTATGCCACAGCGCCGCGCAGGGGATTGATCGCCGCGAGTCGAGGAAGGGACTATGCCTCCACGCAATCGATTGCCTTTTGAGTCGGATATTTACGAGTTGGAGGATCTGTTGGAGCGCCTGGAATCAGGGGCCGAAGGCCAGCTTGGCAGCAGCGAAGAGATCCGCCGCATTCGCCGCGAACTGGTCGGACTCAAACGCAAGATCTACAGCAACTTGACCCCTTGGCAAACCGTCCTCGTCTCGCGGCACAGCGATCGACCGCAGACGATGGATTACGTGAAGCTCATTTTCGAGGATTTCGTCGAATTGCACGGCGATCGCGCCATTGGCGACGATCGTGCCATTCGTTGCGGTTTTGCCCGCCTGGGCGATTTCCGCGTCATGCTGCTTGGCCATCAGAAGGGCCATACGCTGCAAGAACGCACCGAGTGTTTTTACGGCTGCGCTCATCCGGAGGGCTATCGTAAGGCGCTCAAGAACATGCGGTTGGCGGCCAAGTTCCGCTTGCCGATCATCTGCTTGATCGATACCCCCGGCGCTTTTCCCGGCATCGGCGCCGAGGAGCGCGGCCAAGCTCAACTCATTGCCGTGAACCTGCTGGAGATGTCGCGTTTGCAGACGCCGATCGTCTGTGTGGTGATAGGGGAGGGCGGTTCCGGCGGCGCGCTAGGCATCGGCATCGGCGACCGTGTCAGTATGCTGGAACACGGCTATTATTCCGTCATCAGTCCCGAAGGCTGCGCCGGTATCTTGTGGAAGGTGGCCACCGAAACGACGAAACCGCTCGCTGCCGAAGCACTGCGGATGACGGCGCGAGATCTGAAACGGTTCGGCGTCATCGACGACATCATTCCCGAACCGCTAGGCGGCGCACACCGCGATCATCGGGAAATGGCCAACACTTTGAAGACT
Organism: uncultured Planctomycetota bacterium; assembly: GCA_963835245.1. Taxonomy (GTDB): domain Bacteria; phylum Planctomycetota; class Planctomycetia; order Gemmatales; family Gemmataceae; genus JAJPHU01. The sequence goes on along the minus strand of CAWIEZ010000001.1, from coordinate 1,048,910 downwards.
TATCTGATCCGCTACATCCGCGAAATGCGGCCCTTGAACATGGAAGATTTGCTTGAGGCTCGTTATCAGAAGTTCCGCAAAATGGGTTATTACCTGACCGGCCCCGCTCCTCTCGGAGCCGTTGGCAGTGTTTCCTAAGGCATTTCAAGGCGAATCGCTCATCATCGTTTCTTCGGCATTTTCCGTGGCGGCGATTTCTTCATTCGGCGGAAAGCGGTAAATGAAAAACGTCGCTGTCCGGTCGACGGGCTTGATCTCGCGCAGCGTTTGTGCCAGCAACTTCAAATCCGGGAATATCTCGCTGACGCTGCCGTAAACAATGGAGGCGCCCACGGCGAGAGTGTGTCCTTGGACCGCGACCGGCAGGTTGTCTGAACCCAACTTTAATGCTCCAACAAGGAGGGGACGCATCGGTAAACGTCCAAGGGTCGTATCGGTGCCGTAATACAGAACATTGAGATCGCGCACTTGATGCGTTTCTTGCCACTGAGCCAAGTCTTTCAATCCCTGTCCCCAATCATAATTGGAATCGCTCAGACAGCGATACCCATTCGCTGTTCCGCCCCACAATTCATTGGTGTAACACAATCCATGCGGCCATACCGACAACGACGCCCAAAGCAGCCATGCGCCGCAAAGCGCACCGCTCGCTGTCAGCAACATTCGTCGGCACCCCTGTCCGATTTTTTCTCGGCCGACAACCAGCGCCGCCGCCACACCGACGACGGCGAAAGTCAGCAGCGGCAGAACGAGGCGAATGCCGGTCTGCACTCGGCAGGCAAACGAGAAAATCAGCAGAGCGAGGGCTGTGAGGCAAGCCCAATTGCGCAGGCCGCGCCGGCACACGACAGCCAGTAGAAACGGCAGCGCGAGCAGAGGCAGGGGAGACTTGATGCTCAATGCCAGCGGGAAATAATACCAGATCGCCCTGCTCTCGACCTGTTCCAGGAGGAAGACGCCGTGTCCTTGCACATTATGGCGCACCTGTCGGACGAGGGCCACGCCGGCGTTGCTGAAAATGCGCAGATGCTCAGCGATCCACACCATCGCGGAACGGGTCGGTCCTTCCGGCAATTGCCGGCCCCAGGCGATGAAAGACGGCGAGGGCAACCATTCCGAGCCGCAATAGAAAAAGACAGCGAGCAAACCGAGCGAGCCAATTTGCAACATATCCCGTCGAAACGGCTTTTGGAACAGAGCTGCCACCGCGCCCTGGAATCGCGTTCGTCTGTCCGCTATCGCCGAGACGGCAGCCAGTTGATATTCCAGTTCGATCATCGATAGGCCGATGATGGCGAACACCAGGCCGGATGCCTTGCTCAGCACGGCGAGGGCAAACCAGATGGCCGGAATCAAAACGCGCCGCCGCCATGAGCCGGATCTCCCCCGTCGGAAGTGATACAGCAAGGCGAGGAGGCACGCCGATACGGCGACATCGGTGGTTGCCAGGCTGGCATGAGCGAGCAGATTGGGTTCGCAGGCGAGGAACAACACCGCCAGACGTCCGCCCCAAACTCCCGCCATCTGCCGGCCCGCCAGCCAGCCGTACAGCAGCAGCAGCCACCAGAACGGCAGCGTACCCATTCGCGCCACGGGCAGCAAGTGATCGAGATCCCTAGCGGGATCGAATGCTTCTCCGCGCCAGCGCTCCCAGAGATGCAGCGGGAGCGTCTGCACTCGAGGGGGAAGGGGCATGGTGCCCAGGTCGATCAGACGTTTGTAGCTGCCCGTTCGCCAACTCTCCAGGCCGAACGTGATGTAGGTTGGCTCGTCAAAGGTGGCGCTCAAGCGCGGGGACGCCGACACGCACCAGACGGAACTGGCGATGATCCAGAACAGGAGCCAGCCGCCCTCTACGAATCTACCCTTCCAAGCCGCCATGCTCGCCTCCGCTTCCGTCTCGGCGTCCCAACCTAGGGCATCTATCGCCTTCCTCATCCAGCCCGTCAAGGGCAACCTGTGCAGGATTCGCCTGCGCGTGAGGTTGAGTAAACTCTTGGATTCTGGGCAGCTTAGAGCGGCAAAAGAAAAGCACGTTAATTAAACATAATATACATTATCGGACGCAAACTTTTATAGCATCATTTGTACAGGTTTCTTGGAGCAAACCAGTAACGTCCGATAAGAGTTCTTATGTTTAATTATCCCTACAAAACCGACCTTCAAGGTAAATGACGGAAAGTCTCATCCAGAAAGCGTTTCCGGCGTCCTGAGCGATCCCGCAGCAGTTATGGCTTGCTTGGCTGCTTCGCCACGCGCTCGAAGATGACGGCCCGCTCATCGCGGTAGCATTCTCGCCAGACGGTCGAGCATTCGGCGAGACGAAAGGCCAGTGGAGCGTTACTGTGGATGCAAATGAGTTGAACGTGCCCCTGGTCCAGCTTGTCGCTCCAACCCGGTTCGGTCTCCAGGATGGAGAAGTATGCCTGGATATGCTCCTTACCCTGGACTTCGTTGCGGTCGTCGATCCAGTTGCGGAAGTCGGGTCCGCCGTGCCACGTCAGATAGCCGCCCCAGTCGTAGGAGTGGAAGACGACCGGACGCCGGCCATGTTGCTGCCGCCATTCCTTATGGATCTGCAAGAAGCGGTCGAGGGCATCCGTTGCCAGCATGTCGGGATGATGACGGGCGAGCTGGCCTTCGGCGCAACGAGCCAATCCCATAAGGACCACCGTGCCGAGGAGACTTCCCAGCCACGGCACACGGCCTCCAGAGATGGCGAGCCATCGTCTGCCCTCCCCTGCGGCGAGAAAGCGATGCGCTTGTTCTTGCAGCCAAGGGATCTCCAGGCTGGAGCGCGCCAGAAGAGGGACGACGATGACGACCCACAGAGGCATGTAGCGGAAGCCGGTCAGAGCGAAATGTAACCATAAGAGAGCAAGACCCAACTCGATGACGTGCGGTCGTCGTTTGCTCACGGCTAGGAGTAGTGGCAAGAGCAGCATCAACCCCTCGAAACGGATCGCGCCCTTGGCATGGAAGTCCGGTGACTTCCATTCTTGGTGCAAATCCATGAAGAAAGGATCGCCCAGCAATTGAAAGAGCCAGCGATACAGCGATAAGCCGTAGGGATTGACAAGGGTGGCCAGAAACGAGCTGACCAGCAGCAGCAACAGATGAATGGCTCGACCCCGTGCGTCATCTCTTTGTTCGGATCGAGAAGACAGAACGGCGAGTGCGGTTTCGATTGCAAGCGTGGCGCCCAGCAATGTGAAGCCGGCGAGGAAGCCGCCGTGAATGTTGGCCCACAGAGCAAATAAAGGCAAAAGCCAGAGGGTCATTCGCCGACTACAGCGTCCCTCGTGAAATAAAACACAGATCCGCGATATGGCCAAAATAAACAATAAGGTAAAGAGATTGGGACGAGCGACCCAGGAACATGAAACACCCATCGCCGCCTGAGAGGTCCAGAAGACGGCGACCGGCCAAGGCGAGCCATCGCGGAGCAACAGGCGATACAGGCAGCGCATCAGCAAGGCGATGACAAGAGCGGCGACGGCGGCAATACCTTCCCGCCCCGCCCAGCGCTCGCCGAGCCAAAACGGAATCTCACCAAGCCATTGATTGCTCAACCACGGTCGCGGCTGACCGTCGCGCGGTTCGCTGAAAGGATCCATGGTGAGCCAACCGCCCTGCGCCAGCATGGTGTCGATATTGCGCAGATGCCAACCAAGGCCCGGATCATCCAATAAGCCCTGCCTCCCGGTCCAGAAGACAAGGAGCGCGACGACGATGAAGACTCCATCCGCGCCGCTGACGTGATACCAACGCGGCGAAGGGGCGGAGGCCGCTGGAACGGATGCCGTGGAACGGACAGCATTGCCCTGATCGTTGAGAGAGCAAGTCAGCGTCGGCATGAAGGAGACTTCCTCCGCGCCAGATGGCAAGGGTTCCTCACGTCTCGCAGAGAATGGAAGGATGACAAACGAGTGTCACTTCGCGCTCCGCGGTCTGCACGCTCCGCGGGGCGTTCGCGGCCTCTGGCGACTCAATGATGGTGTCCACGACGAAGAGAGGACGGCGTTGCGTATGGCGATGCGTGCGGACGACATACTCGCCGAGCAAGGCCAGACACAGAAATTGCACGTTCCACAAGAAGAGAAATCCGAGGGCTGCCCACATCCACCCTTGCAGGGCAATTACTCCGCAAGTCCGCAGCGCGACGACACAACCGATGAAGGCGAAACTCAATCCGGCCAGAGTGCCGGCCAACAAGGTAATGCACAGAGCGGGCAACGTCGAGAAGGCGGTGATGGTGTCGAAAGCCAATTTGAGGAGCCGGCCGTAACGATACTTCGTTTCCCCCCCTACCCTGGGGTTGCGAATGAATGGGATGCCGGCCTGGCGGAAGCCGATCCAGCCGATGAGTCCACGGAAGAATCGCGGCTCCTCCTGAAACTGTCGATACACGTCGAGGACACAGCGATCCATCAGGCGAAAATCGCCGGTGTCCGCCGGTATTGGCACGTCGGCGATCCGGTTCATCAAGCGATAGAAGAGGAAAGAAGTGGCTTTTTTCAACAGGCTCTCGCCCTTGCGTTCCTTACGGATGCCGTAGACGACCTGATAGCCTTCGCGCCACTTGGCGAGGAACTGCTCGATCAATTCGGGTGGATCTTGCAAATCCGCGTCCATGACGATGGCGATCCGTCCGCGCGCATACCTTAAGCCGGCGGTCGTCGCCATCTCGTGACCGAAATTGCGCGACAGTCCAATGACACGCACCGCTGGATCGGTCATCGCTTTGGCCGCCAGAATGGCCCGCGATCGATCGGTGCTGCCGTCATCGACGAACACTAGTTCGTAGCTCTCGCCGAGCCGATGAAGCTGGTCTTTGAGGCGCCGATACGTTTCTTCGATCACAGCCTCTTCGTTCAGCAGCGGCACGACAATGCTCAGCACCGGCGCCGGCTCGGATTGCAATGAACAGAAGCTCATGCTGCCGCCTTGCGAACAGACCGTATGTTGACTGTACTCCGGGGAGACACGATGACCGATGTTCTCCTCGCAGAGTGTGTTTCAACTATAGCTTGTAACAAAGGAAAAGGAGGAACTGACGTTCTGCCAGTTCAAGATATTGCCATGCGAGCATCCGTGAACCTGAATCCTCATCGTCTCGGCGTCGGCATGATCGGTATGGGCATGATTTTCGACGAGACCTATCGTCCCTTGTTCGAGCAACTCCACGCCCAGGAGTTGTATCGCCGTGACTTCGGCTTGGTGAGCGTGGAACTTGCCGCCGTCGCCAGTCGTACCGGCATCCGCGGCGAGCGCTACCAGCGCGACGCTGCGGGACGAATTGAGCCATTCGTCAACTGCAAAGGCTCCGATGCCGTCGCGCAGCTGCTCGCTCAAAACGTCGATGTTGTTTGTGTCGCTACACCGGATGATCGCCACTTTGACGCCGCGCGGTCAGCGCTCCAAGCCGGCAAGCACGTCCTCATCGAGAAGCCTTCGGTTCTGCGCTTACAGGAGTTGGACGAACTACAAACCCTCGCTCACCGAAATGGGGTGCTTGCAAAGGTGGTCTATCACAAGTTGGCCGATCCCGATCACAAAAAACTGCGCACCCACGTCGTCGATGGCGTGCTGCGCCACGTCAATAATGGTTACTGCTCGCTGCTCGAACCAAAGCAAATCAGCGGCCAACAGTTCGCCGAGTGGATCGCGGGACGCAATCCAGGAACGTATGTCGCCGTTCACTACATCAAGCTGATCGATTTCACTTTCGGTTCCTCTCTTCCCAATGGGGCGCGTCTGTCGCGCATCAGCGCCACGGGGCAGCGGGGTTTGGTTGGGGCGGCGAATGGTCCCACTTGGGATTCGGTGCAGCTGCAAATGATTTATCGCTATTCCGATAACCGCGAAGCGGCCTTCGACATTCACACCAGCTGGGTGACGCCCGACAATTTCCCCGGTTATGTCGAGCAGGAAGTACAATTTCGTTTCGACAACGGTGTCTGGAACGCCCACCAGCGCAAGCGCGGCGTCGAGGTCACGGTGGAGGAACGGACGCCGCACGATATGAAATACACACCCAATCATCACTATAATGCGATGTTTCTCGAACCGTGGGACGAACGCAGTCAACGCGGCTATGGTGTGGAGATATTACGCCGCTTCTTCGAGGAAGTGGCCTACGTCGAGTTCGGCGATTCGCCCGGTGAACGGGAGCAGCGCTTACAACGGATGCGCGGCTTGGCTTACAATGACTTGTCGGCGGATCGTCCGACCGTGGCGGCCGTCGAGGCAATGGAGGCGATCTTGCAGCGCCATGCCGCCGGTGAACCGGGATGTGTCGTGACCGTCAACGAACCGCTAGGCGGTCTTGTCCTGTACGTTCCAGGCCGGGCGGAGCCGGTCGTCGTCTATGCCGATAGAGTGTAATGAGAAATTATTTGTTTTTCTCTTGGCGTTCTTGCGCCTTGGCGGTTCAATACGATGGATGCAAATGTCTGAGTCGTGGAGGTGTTATGACGGAACCACTTCATCATGCGCACGAATCCGCTTCCAATGTGGTCCGCGAGGGCGTCGCTCGGTTGGAGCCGCGCGCTCTGCGTACCTACACGCCGACGCAGGCGGTCCTAGCTCGCAGCGCCGGCGTGTTTCTCTGGACACCGGAGGGGCGGCGCCTTTACGATTTCACTTCCGGCGTCCTCGTCGCCAACCTCGGCCACAATCCGCAATCGTGGATGCGGCGATTCATGCAGCACATGAACTGGTCCGAGTTTAATGCGCCCGGCGACTACTCCCCTGCCCTGCCGATGACGGCGTACAACTCTGTAACGCCGGTGGAAATTGAAGCGACGCGGCGACTGATTGAAACGCTCCAGAGCCGGCCCGGTGGACAGCGTTTGCAGCAGGTCTTGTGGGCGGCGTCCGGCTCGGAGGCGATTCAAAAAGCTCTGTGGGCGGCGCTGGCCCGCGATCGCAACCGCGACATGATCGTGGCCACGCGCTACGGCTTTCACGGCAAAAAAGGTTTGGCGGGCGCCGTCACCGGCTGCGAAACCGACCGCGAACGCGATCCCCGTGTGCGCTTCATCAGCTTCCCGATGGCCGAATGCGCCGACATCAGCCAGCGCGGCCAGCCGTTCGATCCCCTCCCCTATCGCCGCGAACTCGATGCCCTGCTCCACCAGTTCGGTCGGCGTCTTGGTGTGCTTATAACCGAGCCGTACCTGGGCGGCGGCGGCTCCTATCATCCGCCCCCCGCCTATCTGCAGATGTTGCAAGCGTTCTGCCGTCAACACGATCTCGTCTTCATTCTCGATGAGGTGCAATCCAATTTCGGCCGCACCGGCGATCTGTTCGCTTATGAGACGTACGGTCTAGAGCCGGACATTGTTGTTCTGGGCAAGGGGTTAGGGAATGGTGTGCCGGTCGCCGCCGCTGCCGGCCGCGCCGATGTCTTCGCCAGTCTGGAATATGGCGAGGGGTCCGACACCTGGAGCGCTAATCCGCTCTGCTGTGCCGCCGTCCTTGCCACGTTGGAAGAATTCGCGGCTGGCGACATCCTTGGCCACAGCCGCCGCGCTTCCGCGGCCATTGAAGAGGGATTAGTGTGTTTGAAGCAACTGCCATTTATCGCCTATGTCCGGGGGGAAAAAGGTGGTATGGTTTGGGGCGTAGAATTCCGCGATCACGCCGGCCGCACCGCTGTCGAGTGGGCCAATGCCGCCGTCCTCGCCTGTTACCGGGGCGAAGGACATAACGGCGACGGCATTCACCTCCTGGGACCGCTGGCCCGAAAAGTTCTCCGTATTGCTCCGCCTCTTGTCATCACGGAAAACCAAGCGCGCGAGGGCATGGCTCTCATGTTCCACTTGCTGACTTCTCTGGCCCAACCGATTTCTGAAGTGCCATGACCTCCCCTCTCTATCGAGATTAACCTGCTCCCCTGACCTGCGTTGGCATCCTCATCGCGCGCAGATTGTCCCAACGCTTTTTTCGCGGCAATTAGAGCCATTTTTCCTGTCACCGAGCGTTGATGTCGGCGTTGATCTTTGACGGCAAAAGGAGTATCCCCGATTCTGGATTGCTCCGTAGGACGCGGAGTGTTGGCTTCCCTCACCTATCAGGGGGCTTCACGGATGAGCCGTCGATCTTTTCTGCTGGCCATCGTCATCTTCCTCTGCTTGACGTCCGGAGTGGGCGCCTCTCTGTGGGTGTTGGTCCGCTACGAGCCACGCGTCTACCTGCAAGCCGCCGTGCCGCCGGGTGAGGAGAGACACCAATTGTCGGAGAAATGCTGGCACGAACTGCTCCAACTGTATAGCGCCGTCGCCAATCCAGAGGAACAGATATGGGGACATAGCTTCACGGATGAAGAGATCAATAGTTATTTGGCCGAGAATTTCGTCCTCAGCCGCTTTGACAAGGAGTTCTTACCCGAAGGCATCAGCCAGCCTCGCATCGTCATCGAGGCGGACAAGATTCGCATCGCTTTCCGCTATGGCAGCGGTTTGTGGAGTACCGTGGTTTCGATCGATCTGCGCCTGTGGTTGGTCAAGGGCGAACCGAACGTCGTCGCCATGAAATTAGTAGGTTTCCACGCCGGCGCCCTGCCCATCTCGGCGCAATCGTTGTTGGAGAGCATCACGCAGACCTGCCAGAAAAACGGCATCGGCGTCGATTGGTATCGCGATGACGGCGCACCGGTGGCTCTGCTCCGCTTTCAGGCCGAGCAGCCGCATCCGACGCTGGAACTGGAGACGATTAAGCTGGAGCCGGGAGCGATTCGCATTGAGGGGCGCACCAAAGATCCGGCCTCGCTGCGTGCCTTCCTGGCCAATCCCTTCGCAAATCTCAAGCTCGTGATGGAGTGAGTCGAACGAACCGCCCTGCCCTTCACGCATCGGCCGCATCCATACGGAACTCGCAGCGCCAGGCGTCTCCCTCCGCGTGTTCCAGATACAAAAAGCCGTGTAAGCGTTCGCCTTGCAGATGCACGGTTATTTGTTGTTCGCCGCGCACCTGTCCGGTGTAAGTGCCGCGTTCCCATCGGACGACCCGGCCGCGACCGCCGGAGACCGGTCCCTCATAACCCAGATAGAACAAGCGATGAGTGAACACTGCTGTGGCGGCGATGGCTTCGCCGGCACACGGCGGGGTCGCCAGACGCCAGGTGCGCAGGCTCGTTCCGTCTTCTAACATCAAGTCCCAGTGAAGAAGCGGATGATCGTGTTCGAGGATGACGAATCGCGGCATGATGCGGTGTACTCCGAGATGAAGGTGCGCCTACGCCATCTCTCCCATCGCGCCAATCCGCCCAGCCGTCACGGCCGGAACCGCCACGAGCGGAAATCGAACAGCGGTGCGCGCCATCAGCTTGCTGAGGCAGAAACCATCGGCTAGGTTTCAATCAGACAGATGCTTCGACCTTGAGCATTCGAGGTAGTGGCTGGGTGGCGCTCGCGTTGAGCCGCCGCCTCGCGCTGGGAGCCACTACCTCGAGTTTATTAAATCAACAGACCCACGAACCTTGGTTCGTGGGTCTGTTGTGCTTTGTACGTTTCGAGGCGGTGAAATCTACGCGGCCAGAGGCACGGGGATTGCCGCGCTAAGCGGTTTGAACGCCTTGATAATCAGTAAGCGTCCGAGCAGACGTTCGAGCAGCGGATGCGGCAGCCAGCGCCACAGATGAGGCACTTCGGAGCGGCGCAGATGACGCTTGTAAACGCGGGATTCGACGAATCGGCCGAAAAGCTGCCGAAGCACGCGCGCACTGAATGAGGCCGTCTCCGCATGGGAAGTAGTTTTCGGCCGCAGCCAAGCGTGCCAGGGCAGGAAACGACGGCGCCAAAAATCGAGATCGTAACGGGCCGGCGTCACCGCCAACACCTTTCCTCCCGGCTTGAGAAGACGATAGATCTCCTCGATCACGGCTTGCGGATCGGGCACATCTTCCAGGAGATTGGCGACGCAGATCACATCGATCGAGGCGGATTCCAGAGGAATCGTCCGCGGATTGGAGTGCAAAAAAATACCGTGTAAGCCGCGTAGGGCGAAGTTCCGCTGGATGAGAGCGAGTTGCTCGGCGGAGGGACAGCAAGCGATGACCTCGGCGCCCTGTCGGGCATACTGAATCCAGTCGGTGCCTAGTCCGTTGCCCAGGCCGAGGAGGGTTTCGCCACCGTGCTTGGCAAACTCCAGCAAGCGCGGAATCCAACGGCCCTGCCGGCTATGGCGGGCATTCTCGATGTCCAGGAACCATTGCAAGGAGAACGGCTGCGTGCCTTCGTGGACGCGGCCGTTAGCGTGCAGCGTTTCGCCGGCGAAGAGACGATCGGCAAACTCCAGCCGATAATGTGGCGGCAGCGAAGCGCGATCGTCCGGCATCGGCGGCGCCGGCCCTTTCAGCCGTGCCGGCATCCAGCCCTCCCACAGCTGCAATTTACTGGAATAGGAGTCAGCCATGCCCTCTCCCCTTGTACCGGACCCCGCCTTGTCCGCGGCTGCTGCCTGCGGATCTCCCCCAAGCAGTTGCGGGCATAGCCCATCCGTCTCCGCGCGTCAAGAGCGCCTGTCCGCGAAAAAAGTCCACACGACCCAACTCATCCGCTCTCCCTTTCCGCCTTACAATAGACTGCGGAGCTTGCCGAGACCGCGCGAACGCCGTTCTTTCGCCGGCTCGGCAAGTCGCCGAAGCGTCCTCAGGATCAGCGTCATGTTCGACCGCCTCAAGCGTCTGTTTTCCGCCTCGGCCCGCGAGGCACGTTTGCAAGAACATCTGGAACGCCTGCGGCGGGAAATCCCCGTCCCGATCTTGTGGCTGTTCGGCAAGACGCAGAGCGGCAAAACATCCATCGTCAAGTACCTGACCGGCGCCGAGTCCGCCGAGATCGGCAAAGGCTTCCAACCCTGCACGCGCTTCTCTCAGCAATACCAGTTTCCTCTCCGCGAGGCGCCACTTGCTGACCTTCCTCGACACGCGCGGGCTCGATGAACCGGGCTACGATCCCGCGGAGGATCTCGCTCATTTCAACGATCGGGCGCACGTCCTGCTCGTCACCGTCAAAGCGATGGACCATGCTCAGGAAAATGTGCTGCGGCATCTGCGCACCATCCGGCGAGCGGAACGCTATCGCCCCGTGCTGTTGGTATTGACCTGCTTGCACGAAGCGTATCCGCAGCAGCAGCATCCCCTGCCCTACCCCTTTTCGGCCGAGGGCGAACCGCTCGCCGACCCCCCTGCCCTGCCGGCGGATCTGATTCGCAGTCTGGCGGAGCAACGGCGGCGCTTCGCGGGTTTGGTAGATCGCGTCGTGGCCGTTGATCTGACGCCGATCGAGGAAGGATTCAACGATCCCGACTACGGCGGCCCGCTATTGCGTCAAATTCTGCTGGAATTGCTGCCTGCCGGCTTCCGGCAGACGCTTACTCTCTCTGGGCGATGCCAGCCGCGAGTTGCAGGATTTTTTCGCACGGCAGGCGCTACCGCACATCCTCGCTTACAGTACGCTCGCCGCCAGCGCCGCCGCCCTGCCGGCTCCCTGTCGTCGATCTCCTCCTCTTATCCGGCATTCAGTCGCGGATGGTCTATCACCTGGCGCAACTCTATGGGCAACCGTTGACCGCTCAGCGTTTCCTGGAAATCGCCAGTACGCTCGGCCTCGGTCTGCTGCTTCGCCAGGGGACGCGCACGCTGCTTGAAATGTATTCCGTACATTGGACCCGTCGCTCGGCTCGGTGGCCAGGCGGCACTTTGGCGGGCGCCTCCACCTTCGCACTGGGCAAGGCGTTCTGCTATTACTACCGGGCCGTGCATCAAGGCCATGTGCCGAAAACCGAGGAACTGCGGCGTTATTACCGCGAACAATTCAGCGCAGGCGGAACAAGCCTGGAAACGCAAACCTTGACTTGCGGAGGATGGCCGATGAGCCGCTGGCGCGTCGTCGTGGTGATCGGCTTGATCCTGACGCCCATTCTGTTTCTGGCCAGCACCGGCTCCTATTATCTGTGGACGCTGCACTGGGGCTTCTTCGCCTGGTGGCCGCTGGCGCTGTGCATGGGTATCGGCTACACGCTCGGCTGGTACTGGCAACGCAAACGCCTTCTGCTGCATCCGCCGGACGTGATCGGCTCCGCGTCACTGGACCGAGCAAGACAACCGCGCCTGGCAACTCGTTCAAGCCCACGCGCAAGCCGCCGGCTCTTTCCCCGCCGATAAGCTAAGCAGCATCGATCATTACCTAACGACGGCTAAGGAGATGGCCGAGAAACTGACGGCTTTCTACCATCCGGGGACAACGGACCCGGTGAGCAACTTGACGGTGCCGGAGATCCTGACCGTTATCGAATTGGCGGCGCACGATCTATCCGAGTTGGTCGATCGATATGTGCCGGGCGGGCATCTGTTGACCGTGCGCGATTGGCGGCGCGCCCGTCAGGCTCTCGACTGGTATCGGCCGGCGCAGTAATGTCTATTGGGCCATCGCCGCTTTGTTTGCGCCGCTGGAAACGGCATCGCGCTTCACGGCGACAAAACTCGGCCTCGCGCAGCCGTGGCAATTGCTCCAACAAAATCTTGCTGGTGTGGTTCTACACCGCCTATGTCCATCGCTTGGGTACGTATTTGATCGAACTGAATAGCGGCCGTCTGCGAATCGGCGCTGTTCGCTATCGTGAATTGATGCAAAGCGCCATCCCTTCCACGGCGAAACACCGCAACCGGCGGAGTCCGCCCGCCAGGTGACGATCGTGGTGCTGGGCCAGGTGAAAGCCGGTAAATCCAGCCTCATCAATGCTCTGCTCGGCGAGCAGCGCGCCTGACCGACGTACTGCCGGCTACCGCCGGCATCGAACGCTATGAGTTGCATCCTCCGAACATCCCCGCTCGCTTGCTTCTTCTCGATACGGTCGGTTATGGCCATGAAGGACCGAAAGCCGATCAACTCGCCGCGACGCGGGAGGCTGGCCCGGCAGGCGGATCTGATGCTGCTAGTGCTGCACGCGCGCAACCCCGCACGGCAGGCCGATGTGCAGCTGCTCCGCGAACTGCAAGAGTGGTTCGCCTCTCATCCCGAACTGAAGAAACCGCCTCTGCTGGCCGTGCTGACGCATATCGATTTGCTCTCGCCGGCCTTGGAGTGGTCGCCGCCCTACGATTGGCGGCAGCCGACGCGGTCCAAAGAGGAGAACATCCAGCAAGCGCTGACAACGGCTTGGCATCATGTCGGCGCCTATGCGGCCGGCATCGTCCCGGTTTGCACGGCGGTAGGCAAGATCAACGGCATTGAGGAGTGGCTGTTACCGGCCGTGGCGGAACAACTCGACGAGGCGCACGGAGTCGCTCTGTTGCGCTGTCTGCGCGCCGAGATTGACGAAAACAAGATCCGTAAAGTGTTTCACCAAATGCTCGCCGTCCGCTCAGGAGGCGGCGCGCATCGTCTGGCAAATCCTGCCGCACGGCCCCTCGACCGGAGCGAGTCCTTGACAAGTGCCGGCAAGAATGCGACTAATACAATCTGCGGATGCTCGCCTGATAATCCCCCCTGCCCTGTAAAGGAGACTCGACCTTGACGCAAGCCACCTCTTCGGCGAAAGCCGCGACGCGGCGCGACTTCTCTGACCGGCGCGGCTGTCGGCCGCCGGGGCCACCTTGACTTCGCTGACAGCCAACGTCCACGCCGCCGGCAGCGATATTCTCCGCATCGGTCTGATCGGCTGCGGCAGCCGCGGCACCGGCGCCGCCGAACAAGCCCTGCGGGCCGACAACAACACCAAGCTTGTCGCCATGGGCGATATGTTCGCCGATCGTTTGCAAGACAGCCTGCATCGTCTTCAGAACAGCAAGGCCGTCGGCAACCGCGTCGAGGTCAAGCCGGATAGTTGTTTCACCGGCTTCGACGCTTACAAGTCGGTCATTGAGTTGTCGGATGTCGTGCTGCTGACCACGCCGCCGCACTTTCGGCCTCTTCATCTGCAAGCCGCCGTCGCCGCCGGCAAGCACGTCTTCGCCGAGAAGCCCTGCGCCGTCGATGCTCCCGGCGTTCGCGCCGTGTTGAAGGCTTGCGCGGAAGCCAAGAAGAAGAACTTGGCCGTCGTCGCCGGGCTGTGCTGGCGCTACCATCACGGCATGCGCGAGACGATGAAGCGCGTCCACGAGGGCGCTATCGGCGATATTAACGCTCTGCAATGCACCTATTACACGACGACGCCTGTGGAAACGGCGAACGCCAAGCCGGCTGGACGCGACATGGAATGGCAGCTGCGCAATTGGCTGTTCTTCACCTGGTTATCGGGCGATTTCAACGTCGAGCAGCACGTTCACAGCCTCGACAAGATGGCCTGGGCCATGCGCGACGAATACCCCGTCCGCGCCTCCGGCTGTGGAGGGCGTCAAGTGCGGACGGAGCCGGTCTACGGCCACATTTTCGATCATCACACCGTCGTTTACGAATACGCCAACGGCGTCAAACTGTTCAGCGCCTGCCGGCAGCAACCGGGATGTCCCGGCGATGTGTCCGATCACATCATGGGCAGCAAGGGCACTTGCCACATCGAAACTTCGTCGCCGGCGCGCGGCATCATCACCGATGGAAAAGAAAGACGTTGGCAGTCGGTTTCTCCAGGGCGCAAGACCGCCGCGGGATGATATGTACCAGAACGAACACGATGAACTGTTCGCCAGCATCCGCGCGGGCAAGCCGATCAACAACGGCGAATGGATGGCCAAGAGTTCCTTGATGGCCATCATGGGCCGCATGGCCACTTATACCGGCCAGATCATCGAATGGGATAAGGCGCTGCATTCCAAGGAAGATTTGACGCCGCCCGCCTACGCATTCGGTCCTCTGCCCGTGGCGCCCGTGGCTCGGCCGGGCGTGACGAAGTTCATTTAATCGGCGTGACGATTGGCCGCTTGCGGCTTAGCGTTAAGCCGCAAGCGGTTCGACAAAGGGGATGAAAATGATCTTCAAATCGCAAGAGGAATGGGAAAAGGAACTATACCCCGACAGCGATGGATTGCCGATGGCCGACAACACCCTTCAATACGAGTGGATCGTGACCGTCAAAGGCAACCTGGATGCCTTGTTTCGCCACGATCCCAATGTGTTCGTCGCTGGCGATCTGCTGTGGTACGCCGTCGAGGGTGAGCCGGCGATTCGCACCGCCCCGGACGCGATGGTTGTCTTTGGCCGACCCAAGGGTTATCGCGGTTCCTACATGCAATGGCGCGAGGCCGGCATTCCGCCGCAAGTAGTTTTCGAGATCCTCTCGCCCGGCAACCGTGAGAAAGATCTGGCGCGTAAGTTCGAGTTTTACGAGCGTTACGGCGTCGAGGAATATTATCAGTACGATCCTGATGACGTGGTGCTGCCGGCTGGCGGCGCGTCGAAGATCGCTTGCAGGCGATTGAGCCGATGCACGACTGGGTCAGCCCGCGTCTGGGCATTCGCTTCGATATGTCCGGCGAGGAGTTGGCGATCTACGGCCCTGGCAACGAGCGCTTTCTGCCGTTCCTGGAAACCAAGGAACAGCAAGAACGCGAGCGACAGCAGGGCTGAACAGGCCGAGCGGCAAGCCCAAGAAGCGCAACAACAAGCCCAAGAAGCGCAACAACAAGTCCAAGTAGCACAACAGCAAGCCCAGAAGCGAACGGCGTGCGGAACAGTTGGCGGCTCAACTGCGCGCGCTGGGAATCGATCCCGAAGCGTAGGACGCGCGAAAGCATCATGCAAGGAGTGCGAAATGTCTCGCGGCGATCTACCTCGCCTTGCCATTCTCGGCGCCGGACCCATCGGGCTGGAAGCGGCCCTTCAAGCCGCTATCCTTAAACTGCCATTCATCGTGTATGAACGAGGCCGGATCGGCGAGCATCTGCGTCACTGGGGACACGTCCGCCTGTTCAGTCCGTTCGGCATGAATAGCACCACTCTGGGAAAAGCCCGACTGCGCGCCGACCTTCCGCAACACGATCTGCCGGGCGATTCCGACATTCTTAGCGGACGAGAACATGTCGCGGCCTATCTCGAACCGTTGGCTCAATCGCCGCTGCTGCGCGAGCACATCCGCACCGAGACAACGGTTGTCCAGATCGGACGGCGCGGCTTCCTCAAGGAAGACAATGCGGGTGATCCTCGCCGCGCTCAACAACCGTTCCTCCTCCTTTTGCGAAACGACAAACGCGAAATTGTCGAAGAGGCCGACGTGGTACTCGACTGCACCGGCACCTACGGTCAACCGCGATCCTTGGGCGACGGCGGCATCCTCGCCATCGGCGAAACGGCGGCTCGGCCGCACATCGCCGGGGGACTGGAGGACGTTCTGGGCCAACGAAGCGGCTTCTATGCCGACAAAACCACGCTGGTTCTCGGCGGCGGCTACTCCGCGGCAACGACGGTTTGCAACTTGGCGAAGTTGGCGGAGAAGCATCCGGGCACTTGGGTCATTTGGCTGGCGCGCGGCGGCGGCACGCAACCGATCAAGCGCTTCGTCAACGACGCCCTCAAGGAACGCGATCAACTCGCCGTCCGCGCCAACATGCTGGCTACGCGCGGCGACGGCAATGTCGAGTTCCACGCTCAGACCGTTGTGACGGCCATCGACTGCGCCGGCGCCGACAAGGGCTTCAAAGTGCGCGCCCTGGGTGCCGGCAAAACGAAGACGTGGGAGGCGGATCGCTTAATCGCCAACGTCGGCTACTCGCCGGATAATTCGCTCTACCGCGAGTTGCAAATCCACGAGTGTTATGCGTCGCTGGGACCGATGAATGTCGCGGCCGGTTTGCTCACGTACGCGGACGGGGATGCTCTCGCTCTTCCAACTCAAGGAGCGGCGGCGCTACGCCATCCGGAGCCAAACTTTTTCGTTCTTGGCGCTAAAAGTTATGGCCGTAATTCGAGCTTTCTGCTCCGAACGGGATTCGAGCAGATACGCGAGTTGTTCGCCTGGCTGACGACCAATGCGGATTTGGCAAGTCGCTTTCCGGCTCTCCGGCAGATGCGAAGAAACGCCGTTTAGCGGATGAATCAACCCCGGCAATGCTCTCCTCTCATTCCATGAACAAACACGAGGCGAAGATTCTTGTCACCGGCGGCGCCGGCTTTATCGGCAGCCATCTCGTGCGGCTTCTCGTTGAACGCGGCGAAGCGGTGCGCGTCCTCGACCTCCCTACCGCCTCTGTCGCTCATCTACCGCTGGATCGTATTGAACTGGCGGCGGCGGACATCCGCGATAAGAATGCCGTCCGGTTCGCGCGTGCGCGGCTGTCGGGAAGTGTATCATCTGGCCGGCAATCCGAATCTGTGGGTGCAGCAGCGCGGTCGATTTCGTCAGGTCAATTACGTTGGCGCCGTCAACGTCCTCGAAGCCGCGTTGACGGCTGGCGCCCGCCGCGTCCTGCACACCAGTACGGAGAGCATCCTCACTCGCGCCTGTCAGATCGGCGCCATCACCGAGGAACAGCATGTGAATTATGACGATGTAATCGGTCCCTATTGTCGCTCGAAATATCTCGCCGAACGCCATGCTCTGCGGTTAGGCCGAGCGGGAGGCCGGTGATCGTGGTCAATCCGACCCTCCCCATTGGCCCCGGCGATCTGGGTCAATCGCCGCCGACGCGGATGATTCTCGATTTCTGCCAAGGCAAACGACGCGAATATCTCGACGCCGAATTGAACCTCATCGATGTGCGCGATGTCGCCCTAGGCATGATCCGCGCCATGGAGCGCGGCCAACCGGGCCGCCGCTATCTGCTCGGACACGAAAACTTTTCGATCCTCAGCGCGTTTCAGATGTTGGCGCGTTTAACGGGACTGCCCCCGCCGCGCTGGCGCGTGCCCTACCCTGTCGCCCTGGCGGCGGCGTATGCCAGCGAGTTTGTCGCCGATGTGTTTACGCACCGCGCGCCGGCGGCGACGATCACCGGCGTCAAGCTGACGCGCCGCCGTATGCACTTCGATCCTTCGCGCAGTCTTGCCGAGTTGGATTTGCAGCCGCGTCCGGTGGCCGAGACGCTCGCCGAAACAGTGGCATGGTTCCGCGCGATGGGATGGATCGATTCACCAATCAGTCCGTTCCTTTCACCCAGATCGGCGACGCCCACGCCATCTGTCCGTCCTTTTGAATGACGCGCACATAATAGTAACTCGCCTTGCCGTCCTTCTTCGGCGCCGCATCCTCCCAATGGAATTTCGCTTCCTCGACCGCTTTCTCCGGCCGATGCGCGTGCATCACTTCACCATCGCGCAGCACCTCCACGCGGTCCAGCGGGCCGGTGCCAAGTACAACCACGTCCAGCATCGGTTTGCCGGTGCGGACCTCATCGCCCATCAGGTTCGCGCCCATGCGCACATCGAGAATGATGTTGTCCGTGGCGGCATAGCTGTGGCGTTTCTTCAGCGCTTCAATCAGCCCCTTACGGCTATATTCTTCGGCTAAAATGCAGGTATAGCTGATGTGCGTCGAAACGTGATCGCTCGACGACTGGAAACCGAGGCGATAGCCCTTGGCCAAGGCCAATGACACGAAACCATCCGCTCGATAGGGACCGTGGACGCGCTCGCTCTTGTCGTTGATCGTCCGCGGTGCGCCGGGCGCTTCATAGGACGAATCGAAGCCCTGGAACATCTCGACAACGGGTTCGAGAGCATCGTCGTGTTCGACCCAGTTGGTGCCCTGATCGGTTGCGGAGGTGTGCGGTGTGCAGATGCCGCCGGTGCGGCGCAGGTAGTCGTACAGTTTGCCGGTGTCCTCGGCCATTTGCTTGCGGATGCCGGCCTGCGGCACCGGCAGCGTGCGATGGCCGCGCTCCGTCCATAGCACATTGCGATGGCCATTGGGATACGGCACACTGCGTTCGTAGCCATACATCGAAATAAAAGCCTGCGGAAGCGTGTACAAATCATTGGCCTTTTGCGTGCGCCACCAGGGGTATTCCTTGTTGCCGCCCATGTTGTGATCGGTGACGAAGATGAAATCGAAGGCGGCAGCGTCCAGACCGTAACGATGCAGATCCATTAGCGAACCATCGCCGACGCCATCGGGAGAGATGTCGGTATGGCGGTGCATATCGCCGCGATAGATGCGATAAGTGCGGCCGCCCGATTCGACCTTGTAGTCGCGGATGCGCTTGACCTGCTCGGTCTCGCGCGGATGAATGCGTTTCACCGCCCGCGGCGAAATGCGGAGATCGCGCAAACGAGCTTCCATTGGGCGGCCGGCTCCGTGCAGACGGCTGACGGCGACGCTGAGGTTTTTCTCCGTCATGGCGGCAGGCGGGTTCCAACCGCGATTGTCGCTGGCGTAGGCGAAGTAAACGCTCCCCTTGGGGTCGCGCTGTGCTGACATCCGCATGTCATTGCGGCCCGCCGACGACGGCAGCGCGATCGGGCCGCTCCAACGGTCGCCGAGAAACGACGTGGCGTATATGTCCCAACGACCGGCGCCCCCCAATCGTCCACGCGCGGAGTACGGCACGTCCGATGTCGGAACGCCAGCCACATCCGACCTTCTGTATCACCTTGCAGGCAGGGTAATTCGCTGTAGGTTCGCAGTTCCACCGGCAGCGCTTCCCGTAAAGCCGCTTCCGGCTCCTGCCATTTGCCTTCAACCAGGCAAGCGAGTCGCAGGCCGCGGTCGTGATACAAGCGCGTGCCGGCGTTCTCGCGCACTTGATGGCCGGCGTCCTTGCCCCATTGAGGACCGGACTGATCCCAAGCGACCCACAGGCGGCCGGCGCCATCGCACGCCAAGCTCGGATGGGCCTGGAACACCGGCGATTTGTCGGGGCAGAGAATGTCGCCGAGTGTCGGCGTGGGACCACCGGACAGACTGCGAACGCGGATGCCGTAATCGCCGCTTTCATAGCTGTCCCAGCCGACCCAGAGGCGATCGCTCTTATTATCGGCGGCGACAACGGGATTCCAATCGTTGGCCTTGGCCGTGCTGACGCGGACAGCATCGTGCCAGCCCTCGCCATCGACGCAGCGCGCGAAAATGTCGGACTGACCCTCGCGGAATCCCTGCCAAACGAGCCAAGCTCGGCCGCGCTGATCGGTGGTCATCGTGTGCCAAATGTCCGGGCCGGCGTCATCGGTCAGGCGGATCTCGTCGCCGAGCTTGCCGTCTCGATAGGGACGGGCGAACAGATCCCAATTGTGTTCGCGCTGGCTGGCCCAGACAATCCACAGTGCCTCGCCGTGTGTGCCGGCCAGGGCGACGCGAAAATGATCGCCCGGACCCGCTACTTCTTTCGGCTCCGACCACGCGCCATCCGCTCCGTCGCGCTCGGCGAGCAGAACGCGATCCTTCTGCATCCGATAGGCAACCCAGGCGAGGTACTGCTTGCCGCTCTTATAGCGCACCCAGAAAGCGGGATAATCGTCCTGCACCGGGTTGGCGGCTTTTGGCGGCGCCGCCGGCCGCAATACACTTGTCTGCGGCAGACGCTCAACGCGCACTTGGCCATCCAGGTACGTCTTCTCCTCGCCCAGCGGAATGTCGTCGCTGTTGAACTTAATTTCGCCGGCGGCAAGGCTGAGGGTTAGCGCCGGTGTCTCGCCGCGCACCGTGAGGGTGACGCCATTGGGCCAGGGTTGTTTCGGCGTTTCCGGCACTTTGCCGGAAGCCAGGGCGATTGGAAAGCGTTCGCCGAGCGCGATGTTCTCATGGGTGCGGCACTTCCAGCCGCGCACGCCGTCCACGGCGTCCTTCTCCTCGAAGCGCCAGCCCGTTATGGACGCGATCTGTCCGCCGGAAATATCGACCTTTCCACTCCAGTCGGTAGGCTTTTTGTCCTTGAGGCCCACGGTAATGCGGAAGAGGTGGCGCGGGGGATCGGCTTGCTTCTGCGAGGCGGCCACGACGATCATGAGGACAACGGCGGTGAGGGCGACGGCGTAACGACGAACACGCGCGGACATGGCGGACTCCCTGGCAGGCAAAAGGACAAGGCGAACGTCTCGGCCGTCATTAGAACGTCTACCGCCGCTCCATGCAACCGGCAAGCGGTCGCGGCGGCCGTTTTGATAGATCCTTCAGCCGCTCTTCTTTCCGTCTGCCACTTTGCCACTTTGCCACCGATTGGGAAAATCCGCTGCCAAGTCGTGCCAATCCGCGACAGTCGGCACGTCTTGGCACGTCTTGTCCCTGCCAGCTTGCCAAACGCGGTAGGCGATTGGGTGTACTGTTTCCTGACAGTCGCGGCTCGGTTCACCCTTCGGAACAGGATGGCATCGCCGCGCCGCTCCACCTGCCGCCACAAGCAAGAGCGTTCCACCAGGGGCAACAGATCGTGGTGATAACCGCTCGCGTCCAAGAGCAAATAATCGACATCGTAATCGGAGAGGATTTCTTGCCAGTCCGCGCGGCCGCGCGTCACAGCGACGTATTGCATCCATACGTCGTCCGGAATGATCTCGATGCGTCCGTCCATGAACACAGTGTAGCGCGGCGCCAGACTCCAGCCGAGATATTCGCCCCAAGCGAAGTGCGTGAAGATCCGGCCGTCGCCCTCCTCGGCGCGGAGGCGATCGGAGATTTCTTGCAAATCCGTCTCCGTCCGATGCGCTCGGCCCGGCTGCGACAAGATGGGATTGAACGCTTCCAGCCAGGGCAGACTGAAAACTATCACCAAGAGGAGGATGCCGCAGGCCAGGAAATTGCCGAAAGAAGGACGGTTATCGTGGACATCGAGTTGCCGTAAGTGCGGCCATAGTTCCGTCAGCTGGGCGGCAAGGATGGGAGTGACGATCAATAGCCACCAGGCCGTCATGCGAATGGAACCGCACGCCAGCGGCAGAAAACAACCGAGCAGACACATCTCCCGAACCGTGGGGCGGCGCCGCGACAATGCCAAGCCGGCCAGCAGCAACAACAGCGACAGTGCCCAAACCTTGCCGGTCAGTAAATGCAAACTCGGCGGCAACCATTCGTCGATGTGCCGTCCCGAAGCGGCATTCGAGGTCAGGCCGACGTATTCGTAGACGTGCCAGCCGTAGGGATTGGCCAGCGTGGCGGCGAGGCTGGCGAACAGACACAACAGCCATAAGCTCAAATCCCGTCGCTGGCGCTGCGGACTTGTCGGAGGGAACCTTTCGATGGCGAACGCCGCAACGTAAGCGCCGATCAGCACTAAACCAATAGGAAAACCGCCATGCACATTGACCCATATCGTCATCAACAGCGGCGGCAACAGCAGTAGCCAGCGCCGATGAACCGCTGCTTCCAAGACACCGTGCAAAAGGACGAATAAAAAGAGCGATAATGTCTGTGGACGGATGATGAGCAGCTGCCAGAGTCCGAAAAAAGCGAAGATGGAGACGGCGACGGCGGCGATCAACGAGCCGCAGCGCCGCCAGGCCAAAACAACGAGGACGGCCATCATTGTCGTCAGGATTATCGAGTTCACCGTCTGCACCAGCGCGAGACCGCCCAGCGCGTGCAGCCGATAGAACAGCACTTGCCAACCCCAATTCACGTCGCACAATGGCCGACCGGCGACGGTATAGGTGAAACGATCCACGTTAAGCAGCTGGCCCTCGGCGACGATGGCTCGGCCGCGCGCCAGATGGTGCCACAGATCCGTCTGATAATTGCGATCGACGGCGGTGGCGATGAACACCAGCGCCGGCGCCAGCAACAGGCGCGTCCAGCGATCGGTGGGAAAGAGCATTGTGGCCATCGAGTAAAGGATAGAACGGTTTTCGGATTTCGGTTTTCGGTTTTCAGACTGAAAACAGAAAACTTATTTCAGATGCTTCTCGCGCAGTTCGCGGAGTTTGTGCAAGGCGGGCTTGGTCTGGTCGCGCGGATCGAGCAGACCGCTATGAGGAAATTGATGCGGCTCGGCGTCGCGGAAGTGCGTCCACTGGACGCCCTGCACGTAAGGTTTGCACAGCGCCAGCGCGGCAGCCTCGGCGGCCCAGATGGCTTGTACGTCGGGAGTGAAGCCGCTGCCCCAATGACCGCCCTCGACGTGCAAATCCGGATCGGCGTCGGCGTCGGGTTGCGCGGAAGAAGGATAGCCGAGCGTCACGCGCAATGGCACGCCCAAGAGAGCGTACAGATCGAGTACGCGCGATATGTCCAGCAGATCGCGGCAATAGCTGCCGCGCGGCGTCACACCCATAACCAGTTCGATGTCCAGGGCACTAAGGCTCAGGCCGGAGCGGATGAGCGTGTCGGCGAAGATGAACGGCGAATGGGTGCGCTCGCTCAGGGCCATGTACTCGCCCCACGGCTGAGCGATGCCGACGACCAATTCCAACGAAGGATCAATCTGCCGCGCGGACTCGGCCAATCGATAGGTCAGGCCGAGCAAATCGTCTTCCGACAACGACAGCACGTTGGCGCAATTGCTCGCCGCCGTCAGCTGCCAGCGACGGATGCGCTGACGATAGCGGCGCACCGCCGTCTCGACGAATTTGCACATGAAGGCGGCTAAGCTGGGCAGATCGCGCTCCCACAGCCATAACCAGCCGGGCAGCTGCGCCGACGAGAAATCGATGAGCGGACCTGCGGAGATTTCCAGTTTCTGTTTCTGCGCCCAGTCCACCAAGGCGTCGGACTCTTCCCAGCGATACGTCGCTTCCTCGTTCTCAATGTTGCTCCACGAGAACGGCAGACACACGCTGTTGAAAGCAGGAATCAGCGGTGCGGCGAGGTTCGGCGGCGGAACGGACTTGCTCAGACGGCAGGCCATTGTCGAATCGAGCCGAGCTTGCCGTTGATGGCGGATTTGAAAGACCTGAGCGACGTAAGCGTAGACGAGCTGCTCGGCGGCTTGGTAAGCGAGGTCGAGAGCGATCTGGGCCTGTTGAGCGGCTTCCTCGGGGGGAACGCCGGTGATGGCGTGCGCGAAGGCCAAGCTGGCATCGCGGATGCGCCGCTCCAGATCCGCCGACAGGACCAAACCGCCGGCGCGCCAGTCGAATGCTTGACAGCGGAGTTGGTTGACCTTGCCGCGCGCCAGTTCGACGAGCAGGTTGTAGGGATGAGGACGTTCGATGAGCGTGGCGGAGGTGCCCATCATCAGGCCGCGATCGTCGATGGTCCACGGCACGATTAAATAGCCGCTCTCGTCCACGACGCGACTGACGCTCAATCGATCGTTCGTGAAGTGCAGTTCGGTCGGCCACGGCATGTTGTCCGGCCCGCCGGCCATGCAAGTACGTTTCAATTCCCGAGCGGCATCCGCGGGGAGGCTGGACGGGAGTTGAAACGTCATTGTGCCCATAAGGGGTCAGGGGTCAGGGGTCAGGGGTCAGCAGTTGCCGATCCACATTTGCTATCCAACGGAAACGGGCAACCTTCAAATACACTATACAGGAACTTTTTCGTGCCAGCTACTTTTCTGACCCCTGATCCCTGTCCCCTGACCCCTCCGGCAGAGCGACGAGCGTGATGCCGTAGCGGTCGGCCAAAGCGAGGGTTTGCTCTCGATCGAGTACGATGGTTTTACCCGCCTCGATAGCGAGGACGCGGCCACCGGCGCGATGCAGATTTTCGATGGTTGTGCAGCCGATGGTCGGCACATCGAAGCGCATGTCCTGCTGCGGCTTGGCCACCTTGACGACGACGAAACCGCCGGCCCGGCATAACTCACCGGCACGGAGGATGGCGCGATCAGTGCCCTCGATGGCCTCGACGGCGAGGACGGCGCGTTCCTTGACGGCGACACTCTGGCCGACATCGAGCCGGCCCATTTCCTTGGCCAACTCCCAACCGAAGGCGATGTCGCGCTCTTCGCGGGAAGTCGGCGGACGGCGCGTGAGGACTCCGGGACTCACCAGTAACTCCGGACAAAGAGTCAGGGCGCTTTCGATACGCAGACCATCGCGGGCAAACTCGTCGACGACCGACAGCAGCAGCGTGTCATCGCGGTTGTCGCGCCGCTTGCGGAAGTACCACCAGCTCACGGTTCGCCAATCGGGCAGCAAGGTCAACAGCTTCCACGGTTGATGCATCAGATTGGCCTTATGCACCTTGCCGGCCATGACGACGTTTTCGACGCCTTCGCGCTTGAACGAGCGGATCATGCGTCCGATTCGCAGCGGCTGCGTCCAGTAGAAAGCGTGTACCAGCGGAATCAATTCCGACGACGCTTCGCCGCGAATGCCCACGCAGACGACCGGCAAACCCAGGCTGCGTGCCTTGTGGGCGAAGGCGATGGGGAAGCGACCCCAGCCAGCCAACAAACCTATCGGTGAACTCGGTGACATGTCATTGTCGCTCGTTTTCGGCACCACAAGCCCGGAGCGCCAGCGACGGGTTCTTACAGAACCCGTCGCTGGCGCTCCGGGCTTGTAAGAGCTTTACGCCGCTCCTCGATCGAGTCCCAGTTTCTGTTTCACCTGCCGGACCTCGCGGCACAGTTCGGGAAGCCGGCTGAGGCTGAGTAGGATGCGTTTCTCCTCGCTCTCCGGCCGGGCCGGCGCTCCGAGCATACGTTCGCCGGCCGGCACGTCGCGGACCACGCCGGAACGCGCGCCGATGACGGCTCGGTCCTCGATGTGGACGTGATCGGCCACACCGACCTGGCCGGCAATGACCACGTAATCGCCGGTTCCGCACGAGCCGGCGATGCCCACCTGACTGACAAAAAGATTGTGCTTGCCGATCTGACAATTGTGGCCGATCTGCACCAAGTTATCGATCTTGGTTCCCGCGCCGATGCGCGTGGCCTGGAAGGTGCCGCGATCGATCGTCGTGCCGGCGCCGATCTCCACGTCGTCGCCGACCTCGACATAGCCAAACTGCGGCATCTTGACGTGACGGCCGCCCTGGAAACGATAGCCGAAGCCGTCGGCCCCAAGCACGGCGTTGGCATGGACGATGACACGATGGCCGAGAATCGTGCCGTCGTAGAGAACGACGTGCGGATGCAGCACGACATCATCGCCGAGTCGGCAATTGCGGCCAATAACGACGCCGCTGTACAGCCGGCAACGCGCGCCGACAACGCTGCCCTCGCCGATCACGGCGAACGGATGCAGCGTGGCCTCGGCGCCAATCTGAGCGGTCGGATGGATGATGGCGCGGGCATCGATACCCGGTGGCGGCTCGACGGCTTGGCCGTGCAGATGACGCACGACGGCGACGAAGGCCGTCAGCGGATCGTTGACCTCGATCAGCGTCAGAGGCGTCCCGTCGGCGCTAACCAACTCGTGACGGCGGACGATCAGCGCGGCGGGAACGATGGCCGTGTGAGCTTGACACTTTTTCAACTGACGGAGGTGGCGATCGCTCTCGAGGAAGGTGATGTCGTCGGGACCGGCCTCGTTCAAGGGACGAGCGGCGACAATGATCCGCTCCTCGCCGTGAACGCGCCCTTGCACCAGTTCCGCCAACCGCGTAACGGTGTTCTGCACGAGTCCGCGCCCCTTTCTTCCGTGAAAGGCGCTCCTCCGCTCCATCGTGGACCAGAGGCAAGCGGCGCGATCTTAGCGTCCGACCGCCAACACGGCAAGGCGAATCAGAGCCGCGACCGTCAGGGAGCGGTTGCGCTTTACCGCTCCCTGACGGTCGCGGCTCTGTTGGAACCCCTACAAGCCGTTGTGGCCATTGAAACCACCAAAGCCCTTTCCAGCGAAACCGCCAATGCCGAGCGGCATGAAGACGCCGCCCCCCATGCCGCCGATTCCCGCGAAGCCATTGAACCCGCCTATACCAGCCAAGCCGCCGAAGCCGCCCACGCCGAAACCGTTGAAACCGCCGACACCAAAACCATTAAAACCGCCGACACCGCCCACGCCGAAACCGTTGAAACCGCCGACACCGCCCAAGCCGAAACCGTTGAAACCGCCGATACCCCCCAAGCCGAATCCGTTGAAACCGAAACCATTGAAGCCGCCGAAGCCGCCAATGCCAAAACCTCGAAAACCGCCGCCGAAACCGACACCATTGAAGCCGCCGAAACCGAAACCATTGAAACCGATCCGGCCAAAACCATAGCCGCGAAACCCGTAGCCGAAACCCGTGAGGGCGGGGTTGAGGCCGAGGAGCGTCAGGTCAAAGGCTGCGGTGCTGTCGGTGAGGAAATTATTCAGAGGCAGCGCCATCGGTGGACCAGGCAAGCCGGCCCTGTAAGGGCCACCGGGAAAGGCCGGACCACCGCGAAATTGCCCCCTCGATGGGGCAGGCCAGGACAATAAGCACACGCAGATCATCAAGGAGAGGACGTATCCCAGCCGCCAAGTGCAGGTGAGAATCGGCATGGTGCCACCTCAAGAAGATAGACTCCGAAGGAGGATCGCGGCAAGTCTGCTTAGCGCCGCCGCTTCTCCTTCCTTACTCGGAAAGTATTTTTCACAGACCGTTGCCGCCGTTGAAGCCGCCCAAACCCTTGCCGGCGAAACCGCCCATAATCCCGATCGGAGCTATGCCCCGAAAACCCAACGCCGGCACTCCGGCCATGCCGACGTTGACGAAGCCGCCTGGAAAGCGGACGCCCACGTCGAAGGCCCGGAAACCCGCGAAACCAAAGGCCGGAAAGCCGAAACCATTGAAACCAAAACCATTGAAACCAAAACCGTTGAAACCAAAGGCGGGAAATCCAAAACCATTGAAACCGAAACCGTTGAAATCGAAACCCAAACCATTAAAGCCACCGATGCCAAAACGATTGAAGCCGCCCAAACCGAATCCATTGAAACCGCCGATACCGCCCACGCCGAAACCGTTGAAACCCAAACCGTTGAAGCCGCCGACCCCGAAACCATTGAGACCGCCGAAGCCGACAGCCGGAAAGCCGCCAAAACCAAAACCGTTGAAACCACCCATGCCGTTGAAACCGCCGATGCCGAAACCGTTGAAGCCGCCAAAACCGGCAGCCGGGAAACCCCCAAAGCCGAAACCGAAACCAGGAGCGAAATTGCCAGCGGGCGGCATCATCAGCGGACCCGGAATGTTGCCGCGAAACTGTCCGTGCGAGGCGCGCGGCTGCACCAGCAGCAACACGATCAAAAACAGACTCAGGATGTAGCCAATACGAATAGAACGCATAAAAAAGGACATGCCCGCCTCCTGCAAAAAAAGAGAAGGTACACAGGGAGACCGCGACAACGCCGTGGCTGGCCGCGGCGCGTTCACCAACTCCAGTGACCCCTCTCGCCCGCATGTCCCCTCCGGTAAGAACCGGCATGCGGCGAGCGCCATCGGAGGCAGGGATCGGATTCGGCGGAAACCGAACCCCTGATTTGATTATCGAGACCAAGGCGGGGCGTGTCAACGCCCCGCCGGCGCGTTGTCCGTTAACGCTTGGAGAACTGGAAGCTCTTGCGTGCGCCCTTGCGGCCGTATTTCTTGCGTTCCTTCATACGGCCATCGCGGGTTAGGAAGTGCGAATCGCGCAGCTTCTTGGCCATGCCGCCGACCTGATCGGCGCCGTCGGCTTCTTCTTGCGACGCAGTGGACAGACCGAACATTTGCTTGAGCGCTCGCGCCACGCCTTGGCAAACGGCGCCGGCCTGGCCGGTGATGCCGCCGCCCCGCACCTGCACAAACAGATCGAGACGGTTGGCCATCTCGGTGAGATCGAGCGGTCCGGTGACGGCTTTGCGATCTTTGTCCTCGGTGAAATACTCGTCGAGGCCGCGGCCATTGATGACGATTTGGCCGCCGCCTTCGCACAAACGAACGCGGGCCACCGATGTCTTACGGCGTCCGGTGCCCAGATAATAGGTCTTTTTAGTCTTCGTATCGGCCACGATCGCTCTCCGAATCAGGGTCCGTAGGTCAGGCTTTCCAGCCTGACATTGTGCCAGTGTCAGGCTGGAAAGCCTGACCTACTGTCAGGGATTCAGCTTGAATTCCACGGGTTGCTGCGCTTGGTGTGGGTGCGACGAGCCGGCGTAGATTTTCAGTTTGGTCATCTGCTGCCGGCCGAGCTTGTTGCGCGGCACCATGCGTCGCACCGCTTCGAGCAGAATGCGCTCCGGGTTCTTCTTCATCACGTCGCGCGCCAGCACCGTCTTGTAACCGCCGGGATAGCGCGTGTACCACGAATACGTCTTGGTTTGCATTTTCTTGCCGGTGAAGTGGATCTTGTCAACATTGATGACGAGGACGAACTCGCCGGTATCAACGTGCGGCGTATATTCGGGTCGATGCTTGCCGCGCAGAATGTTGGCGATCTGCACGGCCAAGCGGCCAACCACTTGATCCGTGGCATCGATCAGCAACCAACGCTGCGAAACCTGCCGCGGCTTTGCCATGAAGGTAGACATGCTCGTACTTCCATCTCGTCCGAAACGCGGGTGTCGAAAAAGTTATGATAAGTGCGCCGTCCGCAGCGTCAAGGGCAGCGGCGGCGTATTATTCATTCGTCAGGCTCTTCCTCTGTCTCGATGTCGATTCCGTAGCGGATATGGCTACAACCCTGTTGTCCGAGCCACTCCGCAAAAGCAGGGAGTCCTCGGTCGAGTTGTCGAAACCACATCGCATGGATGGATAAAGACGACCCCTTTCGCACCGGGTAGCCGAATTGTGCCGTCTCCGCGTTCGTGCCGGGACGAGGTTCGCCTCCCGTCAGGGGAAGCGGTCCCATACGCTCCGCCATTTCTCGCCAGAGCCTTCTCTCCTGCCGCTGCCATGCTTCCGCTTTCCGCTTTTCGGCAGGATCATCGGCGTCGCTCTCCCCCCCGATCCTTTCCTTTAGTAGTGCCATCCAGTGCTGCCATAACTTCACCATGGCATGATCTACAGTCTCTTCCCCTTCGGCAATGATGCCAGCCAGCAACCGCTTTTCCTCGGCATTGCGCGCTTGCTGGAAAACCGCGAACTTCTCCCGGTAGGCGTCCGAGCCACGTTTGCTTTGTAGGTGAGGCAAATGCGCGCGCACTTCCGGGCTATGCATGACCTCTCGCTTGAGGTGTTGAAGCCGGCCGAGTGTGCGCCGGGCTTTCTGGAAGCGCTGCTGGTCCTCTTGGGGCAGCGCCTGCCACGCCGCTGACCACGGGGCCAATAGAAACTCGTTGTTGGAGGCACGAAGGTAATCCTCAAGTTCCTCTCGGAGCTTCTCGGTCTTTTCCTCGCTGGGGGACACGCAGGCGAAATGGACATGATGAGCAAGGGGAGCCTCAAGGGGAGCCTTGCGCAGGAGATGCACATCCCGGGCCTGTTGCCAGAGGCGATCCGTCCACCGGCCCGTTTCGGTCTTTTCGCCTTCGGGCAAGGTCAACAGTAGACTTTGGCCAAACCAAAGAAGGGTCGCGCACTCCGGTAGCTCGGCCGGGAGAGCGGCGAATTGGGCCTGCGCCGCCTGAGCGTCTGCGTAGTTGGCAACCAGCGTGACCGACGACGGCGGCGGCGGCAGGGCGAGCGCGGCCGCACCCCGCCATTCCTGCGTATCGCCCGGCGTATAGGCGTAGGGGGGAGGGGAAGGTTCGGAGACAGGTCTTCGGAGGAGGTGGCTCAGACCGCCCCGTTGGGCGAACACGAACGCCACGACAAGCGCCAAGGCACCCAGGAAGCCCGCGCCGTGGATGCCAAGCAAGGCCAGAGACGCCAGGACGCCCGGCGGCCGGGCGTTGAGGGTCTCAAAGACGCGGACTACCTGCTGCGCCAGCACGTTGGCTGTCATGCGGTTATGCTTTCCCGCTCCCAACTCGGCTAGGATCGCCCTGGCAGTCGAAGGGGGGATGGAAAGGGCGTCAGGAGACATAGCCGAGACGCCCTTGCGGCGCAAGCGCTGAGCCGTCCGGGCAGCACGCCAAGAGGCGGGTAAACTGATCAACAATACGATCCCGAACAGAGCGATCCAGCGGCTGCCCAGGAGGGCCAGGCCTAAGATGACCGGAACGGCCAGCGCGCGAGCGGCTAGGTCGAGCAGGGGATGGCGGCAAAAAAGGACGGAGTGCAACACCCAGCCGCCGTCCAGGGGGAGGAACGGCAGCAGGTTGAAGCCATTCAGAATCACCAAGAGCAACGCGATCTCTATCAGCAGCGGTCGGTGCCACCAAATCCCTGCGGCGCCGACCCCGGCGCCAATAACGATGCCGGGGATTGGACCCATGAGAGCAACCACCGCCTTCTTCCACCCGCTCACGTTGTAATGCTTGCCCGTCACGGCCGCGCCGAGCGTCGGGATGAAGAACATCCGCACGTTGCGGTAGCCGAACCATTTCATCGCCAAGTAATGGCCAAGCTCGTGGAAAAGGAGTACCCCGATGAGGATCCACAGGATCTTCGTTGGCGCATCGCGGACCCCGGCGGCGAGGAACAACAAGAGCGAGATCGCCAAGATGAGTATGGTGTTCCGCCAGCTCGGCTTTTCGAGTGGCACCCGCTCTAACCGGGCCAGGACGGCCTCTTCCACCGAAGGGGGCGCCGCTGTTGCCGGGATCGCTTCGCACTGCGCCGCCAGTTTTTCTTGCTCCGCTTCGCTGGCCAGCTCGAACACGCCGCGGTCCAGCTGGAAATCCCGCAGCGCACCATGATGGTGTTCGATCAACTCGCGTTGACGCGGCGGCGTGTCCACCGTCACGGATCGGCCGGGGAGGAGATCGTCGAGCCTGCGCTGGTGACGCTCCCAAAGCTCTGTGGCCGAAGCACCGGGTTCGTAAACGATCTGAACCAGTGCTGGCGTCAATAAATCCGGCCGACCCGCCGACGACACTACGAAGGTTCCGTTCTCCATTTCGGAGATGAAGACGGGAAAGAGGTAACTTTTGTGGATGGCCCCTTGGGACCAGACCCGATGATGAATGCGCACCACCGCCCGGCCTGTCGGGTGCAAAAACGTGGCCCAGTAGATAGAGGTAAAGTGGAGTGGATGGTAGATGCGGTGATAGATCGGCTGGCCGAAACCGAGTGTGGTCAACTCCTGAGCCAATGGCCCGAAGCGTTCGCGCACCTCGGCCGGGACGGCCGCCTCCTCCACTTCAAAGGGAGCAATCGACTCCACGGGCGGATCATCGGATGAGGAAAACACGCGGAGGGGGAGCAGCTTGACCAGGGTCGCCAGCGGCAGGGACAGCCAGGGGGTATCGACGGCATACTCGCGCCAGGTCACGCGCTTGTGGTCGATCCGGTAGAAAATCTTCACGGTAATCTCCTGAGCGAGAATGTCCCAGGTGCGAGCCGACAATAGGCGGAAGACCCATGAATGCGAATATCCGGCACCTATCAGTCTGCGCCTCGCCCACTTGCTTGTCCAGCAGATTCCCCTTCCTTTCGGTGCGCGGGTGTAACTTAATTTTCTGGGGCGTGGGCGTTTCTGTAGGGTGGGTCGAGCTTGCGAGACCCACCACGACCCTGCACTCTCCCGGTGGGTCTCGCAAGCTCGACCCACCCTACAACCCCAGCCCCAGAAAATTTGCTTACACGCCGGTGCGCCATTGACGCCGAAGTAATCCGGCTGGATCGGCTCCCCTAGCCGGCGCGAGCGGGCTGTTCGACTAGAATAAAGTTCATGAACCGCATTCCTTCTTCCGGAGCTTCGTTGGAACTGAGCGGCGACAATCTTGCTCTCGCCGATGCTCGCGGTATTTTGCACGGCCAAATCGCCGAGCTTCAGGTGACGCCGTCAGCCCGCCGCCGCGTCGAACAGGCTCGCCGCTGTCTGCACGACCTGCTTGCTCGCGGCGAGACACTTTACGGCGTCAACACCGGCTTCGGCAAATTGGCCAGCCAGCGCATCGAGCCGCATGAAGTCCTCGCCTTGCAAGAAAATCTGCTGCGCAGCCACGCCGTCGGCATGGGGCCGTTGTTGACGCTCGGCGTCAGCCGGCTGGCCCTGGCTCTGCGCATTCAGGCGCTGGCCAAGGGATACTCCGGCGTGACGGTGGAATTGATCGATCAACTCGCCGAGATGTACAACCGCGGTGTAGTGCCCGCCATCCCGGAGCAAGGCAGCGTCGGCGCGTCCGGCGATCTGGCGCCGCTGGCGCATCTGGCTCTCGTCGTCATCGGCGAGGGATACGCCTTTGTCGTTCGTAACAACCCGGCGGCTGACGCCGCCGGTCCGCCAACCCGAAAACCGATGAGCGGCCGCGCCGCCCTGCGCCGCGTACATCTGAAACCGTATCGACTGCAAGCCAAGGAGGGACTGTCGCTCATCAACGGCACGCAGATCAGCACGGCTCTCCTCGCCGATGCCCTGGTGCGCGCCGAGCAATTGGCCCGCATCGCCGACATCGCCGGCGCTATGACCGTCGAGGCCACGAAAAGCTCGCAGCGGCCGTTCGATCCGCGCATTCAGGCGATCCGTCCGCATCCCGGTCAAGCCGCCTGCGCCGCCAACCTGCGCCGCCTGCTTGTGGACAGCACCATCATGGAATCGCACGCTCATTGCTCCAAGGTGCAGGACGCCTACAGCCTGCGCTGCATGCCGCAGGTCCACGGCTGTTTGCGCGATGCTCTCGCTCATGTCACCGCCATCGTCGAGCGCGAGATGAACTCGGCCACCGACAATCCGTTGGTCTTTCCCGACAGCGGCGAAGTCCTTTCCGGCGGTAATTTCCATGCTCAACCAATCGCGCTGGCCGCCGATCTGCTGTGTGCGGCGATCACCGACCTCGCCAGCATCAGCGAGCGGCGCGTCGAGAATCTCGTCAATCCCGACCTCAGCGGGTTGCCGGGTTTCCTGACGCCGCATCCCGGACTCAATTCCGGCATGATGCTCGTGCAAGTTCTCGCCGCCGCGCTGGTCTCGGAGAACAAGACGCTGTCGTTTCCGGCCAGCGTCGATTCGATTCCGACTTCGGCCAACCGCGAAGATCACGTCTCGATGGCCACCGGCGCCGCCCGCAAGTGCCGGCAAGCTGTCACCAATGCCACGCGCGTCCTGGCTTGCGAACTGCTGTGTGCCGCGCAGGGATTGGAGTTTCATACGGGGCTGCGTCCCGGCCGCGGAGCCCTGGCGGCGTATCAGCATATTCGCCAACACGTTCGGCCGCTCGGACGCGATCGCACCCTGCACCGCGATCTCGAAGCCGTCGAGCGTTTGATTCGTTCGGGCAGTTTGCTGATGGCGGTGGAGGACATTTGTGATAAGCTGGATTAGATGGCGAGGGTAGTTCTATTCGCCACAAAGACGGGATGGACACATTCGCATGGGAGGCGTAGATTAGCACTCCCCCCTTGGATCACGGGGGGTAGGCGAATCGTTACTGGCTTTTTTCGTTCGAGAGTCAAGGGCTAAAGCCCTCTCCGAGGGGCTGAAGCCCTCAAGGCAATCCATCGCCCTACCGCTCCTCCCAGCCCTAAAGGGCTGGGCTAACGAAAAAACGCGGACACGGATAGTTGACTCGGAGTGAGCTGCAACTCTGTTGGGAAAGGATTCCCTTCATGCTACAATTAGGAACGACCGCCGTGACTGGCTTCGATCCCGCCCGCGATGTCCGCATCCTTCGTGAACCCGCCGTCTATTTGGTTGGCCGGCAAACCGTCGATGCCGCCGTTGTGGATCGCTTTCTCGCCGATCATGGAGTAAGCTGGCAGACGGATACCGAGGTCGCTGCCGAACACTTGGCCGAAACAGCGGGACGTGTTTGTTACATGAGCTTCGCCAAACCTCGCCCCGGCGGCAACCGAGCGTATCTGCATCATATTTTGGAGGTCGGACATGGCTCCGTCCTCGAACATGCGGTGTGGAACTTCGTGTTCACGGGCATCAGTCGCTCCCTGACCCATGAACTCGTAAGACACCGGCACATGGGCTATTCCCAGTTGAGTCAGCGCTACGTCGATGAGTCTATCGCCGAATACGTCGAGCCGGATGTCATCGCCGCCAACCCGCAACTGCACGCTCTCTGGCTGGAGGCTATCGCTCACGCTCATCAGGCATACGTCAAGCTGGTCGAGAAACTGGCCGAGCATTACAAGGATGAACCGGATAAAACATCGCGTCGCAAGTTGGCTCGCCAAGCCGCCCGCAGTGTGTTGCCCAACGCCACGGAGACGAAAATTTTCGTCACCGCCAACGCCCGCGCCTTGCGGCACTTTATCGAGATGCGGGCCAGCCGCCATGCCGAGGTTGAGATTAGAAAGCTGGCCGTTAAGGTGCTGCAAATTATGCAGACCGAAGCGCCGCATTTATTCAGCGATTACCAACTCGTGCCCCTGCCCGACGGCACTTTCGAGGCGGCCACGCCTCATCGCAAAGTTTGAGCCAAATACTGAGGGAGAGAGAACGAAGTAAACTTCAGCCGCTTGCGAAACACGGCGAGAATACTCTTCTCTCTCCTGTGGAAATTCGCCCCTCATCACGAGAATCTCATGGTCCGCGACGAGCACTCGATCCAAGGCGTTCTGGAGCTGCATCCCAAAGGCTTCGGCTTCCTGCGCAATGCCGCCCGTAACTATATCGCTCAGCAAGCCGATCCCTACGTGCCCGCGCCGCTCATCCAGCGGTTGGGACTGCGCGAGGGGCTGCTCCTGACCGGCCCGCTGGAATCGGTTCATGTCAACGGCGGAACACGGAACAAGCCGGGAGGTCCGCGACTGGCGCGCATCGAGCAGATCGAAGGCAAACCGCCGGAGCAGTTCCGGCGGCGCAATTTCGACGATCTCACTCCCATCGATCCGCACCAACACATCACTCTCGAAACCGGCCAGGAACCGTTGACCACGCGCGTCATGGACCTATTGACGCCGATCGGCAAGGGGCAGCGCGGCCTGATTGTGGCGCCGCCGCGCACCGGCAAGACCATCCTCTTGCAGCACATCGCCCAGGCCGTCGCCGTCAATCACCCGGAGATGCACCTCATCATGCTGCTCGTCGATGAGCGGCCGGAGGAAGTTACCGACATACGCCGCACCACCCGCGGCGAAGTCATCGCCAGCAGCAACGACCGCGATTCGCAGAGCCACGTCCGCTGTGCCGAACTGGTCGTCGAACGCGCCAAGCGCTTGGCCGAACAAGGTCAACAAGTGTTCGTGCTGCTGGACAGTCTGACTCGGCTGGCGCGGGCCTACAACAAGAACGTCAGCAACAGCGGTCGAACCATGTCCGGCGGCGTGGACATTCGCGCTTTGGAAGTGCCCAAGCGTTTGTTCGGCTCGGCGCGCGTCTTCGAGGAAGGCGGCTCGTTGACCGTCATGGGAACGGCCCTGATCGATACCGGCAGCCGTATGGATGAAGTTATTTTTCAGGAGTTCAAGGGCACCGGCAACATGGAACTGGTACTCGACCGCCGCTTGGCCGACCGCCGCGTCTTTCCCGCCATCGACATCAGCCAATCCGGCACGCGCAAAGAGGAACGTCTGTTGACGCCGGAGGTTTTACAGCGCGTCACGCTGCTGCGCCGCACGTTGATCGACCTCAAGCCCGTCGAAGCGATGGAGATGCTCGTCAAGAAGATCGGCGAGTATCCTTCCAACGCCGCTTTCCTCGAACGCATCGCCGTGCCGTCCCGGTAGGTCAGGCTTTCCAGCCTGACGTTCGGCGTGTCAGGCTGGAAAGCCTGACCTACGGAACATCTCTCCATAGAATGAACCTTTCGGATGAATGAAACTTCGTTGCCGAGAGGAAAAGTGGAAAAGTCATGGAACGAACCTTGATTCTCCTCAAGCCGGACTGCCTTCATCGCCGCCTGGTTGGCAGTGTATTGCAGCGTTTCGAGCAGAAGGGCCTGCGCCTGGCCGCCATGAAACTGGTACAGGTCAGCCGCAGCTTGGCCGAGCGGCACTACGCGGTCCACAAAGGCAAGGCGTTTTACGAATCGTTGCTGAAGTTCATCGTCTCGGGGCCGACGTTAGCGTTGGTGTTGGAAGGACGCGAAGCGGTGGCGGTGGCGCGCAATCTGATCGGCGCGACCGACGGCGCCAAGGCGGCGCCCGGCACCATCCGCGGCGATTTCGCCTTGAGCGTGCAGAACAATCTCATCCACGGCAGCGACAGCACGGAGAACGCTGCCGCGGAGGTGGCGCTGTGGTTCACGCCGGAGGAATTGGTCGGCTATCAACCCGTCGATGCTCCTTGGATTGTGGGAGGATGAAAGAATATCACTACGGAAAACACGGAATACACGGAAAAAGCAAAGAGCAATCAATCAGTCCAATTACCGCTGACAAGACAACGATTATCTATTCGTTTTGTCTTTTTTTCGTGTATTCCGTGTTTTCCGTGGTGATATTCTTTCGCGAGAATCTTTCGTGACTAATACCGAGCCGCGTAATCCGCTGTACTTTCTGCTCCTGTTGGCGAGTTTACTGTTCATCGTCACCGCCCTGGCCTATGCCGTGGTGCCGATCCTCGAACAGAAAGCCGTGGACGCTGGCCAACCGCCGCTGCCCTCGCCGTTCCGCGACGCCCTGCGCAAAGACGGTTGGCGCTGGCTGCTCTACGAAGTCGGCGCCGTCGTCGTCCTCAGCGTCGCCAGCATGGCCGTCGATCACCTGCGGACCTTGCAAAAACAACGCGCCGAAGTGACAATCCCATCAGTGCAAGAGGAGAAACCATCCCCCTAGCCTTGGTGTGCCATGTCGAAACTCGCGCAATGCGCCGCCGAACTTCGCCGCATCCTCGATCATCACAACTACAAGTATTACGTCGAGGACAAGCCCGAAGTCTCCGACAAGGAGTTCGATCTTCTCCTCAAGGAACTGGAGGAATTGGAAGCGGCGCACCCGGAATTGGTGACAGCCGATAGTCCGACCAAGCGCGTCGGCGGTCAGCCGCTCGACGGCTTCCGAACCGTCACGCATCGCATTCCGATGCTGTCCATCGGCAAAGCGTTCAGCGCTGACGAGCTGCGCGAGTTTGACGGCCGCGTCCGCAAAGCGCTGGGCAAACAAGCCGTCCAATACGTTGTGGAATTGAAAATCGACGGCGTGGCCGTGTCGCTAACGTACAGCGACGGCTTGCTGACGTTGGGAGCGACGCGCGGCAGCGGCAAAGCCGGCGACGACATCACCGAGAACCTCAAAACCGTGCGCGGCGTGCCGCTGCGTTTGCGCGGCGACAATCCGCCGGCGCACTTCGAGGCGCGCGGCGAGGTATACATGTCCAAGGCCGACTTCGCCGCGTCTCAACGAAGAGGTCGCCGCGCGCGGCGACGATCGCTACGCCAATCCGCGCAACCTGACTTCCGGCTCGCTCAAGCAACTCGATTCGCGCATCACCGCCAAGCGCCGCTTGCGGCTGTTCTCTTATTCGGTCGGCTCCGTTGAGGGCGTGGCCATCAAGTCGCATTTGGAAGCGCTCGATCTGCTGCGGCAATACGGGTTCCCAGTGAATCCGCAAACCCAGGCGTTCGATACGATGGAAGAAGTCATCGCTTACTGCGCGAGTTGGGCGGAGAAACGCTTCGATTTGCCGTATGAAACGGACGGCATGGTCGTCAAGGTCAACGACTTCGATCAACGGCGCCGGCTCGGCCGACCAACAAGGAACCGCGCTGGGCAGTGGCGTACAAGTTCGAGGCCGAACAAGCAATTACAAAGATCCGAGAAATACAAATTGATGTCGGCAAGGACGGAACGCTGACGCCGGTGGCGATCTTCGATCCGCCGGTGCCGTTGTGTGGCACGACGGTATCGCGCGCCACGCTGCACAACGCCGCCCAGATCGAGCTGAAAGACATTCGCGTCGGCGACAGCGTCATCGTAGTGAAGCGCGGCGAAATCATTCCCTACGTCGAGCAAGCGCTGCACGATGCCCGCACGGGAAGCGAGAAGGTCTTCAATTTTCCGTCGAAATGTCCGGCTTGCGGCGCACCGGCGGTGCGCGAGGCGGATGCGCCGACGCCGCGCTGCACGGCCACGGCTACCTGTCCCGCGCAGTTGCAAGGACGCATCGAATCGTTCGCCAAGCGCGAGCGCATGGACATTGAAGGCGTGGGCGAGAAGTTGGCCGAGCAGTTGGTCGCCAGTGGCTTGGTCAAAACTGTGGCGGATCTGTATCGGCTCAAAAAGGAGCAGTTGATTGACCTGGAGCGCATGGGCGAACTGTCGGCGCAAAATCTGCTCGACGCCATCGCGGCGAGCAAGAATCGCGGACTTGCTCGACTGATCGCCGGCCTGAGCATCTACGGTGTCGGCGAGACGATGGGTCCGCTTCTCGTGCAGGAGTTTCCGAGCATCGACGCGCTGCTCGCCGCCTCCAAGGAACAACTTGCCGCCGTCAAGGGCTTCGGACCCAAGCGCGCCGAGAGCATTTACAACTTCTTCCACAGCCCGGCTGGCGAAAAACTTGTCCACGATCTCCGCGATGCCGGCGTGAAGTTGACCGAGGACGTGAAAGCCAAAGTCACCAGCGGTCCGCTCGCCGGCAAAACCGTGGTCGTCACCGGCACCTTACAGAATTACGGCCGCAAACAGATCGAAGATGTCATCGCTTTGCACGGCGGCAAAGCGACGAGCAGCGTGTCCAAGAAGACGGATTACGTCGTTGCCGGCGACGAGGCCGGCAGCAAACTCGATAAAGCCCGGCAACTCGGCATCAAGGTGCTGACGGAAGACGAGTTCGAGAAACTGATCGGCGTCCGATAAAGGATCGT
Organism: uncultured Planctomycetota bacterium; assembly: GCA_963835245.1. Classification (GTDB taxonomy): domain Bacteria; phylum Planctomycetota; class Planctomycetia; order Gemmatales; family Gemmataceae; genus JAJPHU01. The sequence goes on along the minus strand of CAWIEZ010000001.1, from coordinate 1,009,521 downwards.
GCCCCTCCTTACGTTCGCGGCTCATACAGCATCAATGATGCGCTGTGACGCCGATTTGCTGGCACATCTCCAGCAAGGGGCAGGTCGAGCATTTCGGCCGTGTGCCGGTGCAGATGTGTTTGCCGAACGGCACCAGCAGGGCGTTGATCTCGATCCAATAAGGCTGCGGCAGTTTCTCTTGCAAAGCCGCCATCGTCTTTTCGGGCGTCGCCGCCTCGATGTAACCCCAGCGGTTGCTGACGCGATGAACGTGGATGTCCACGCCGATGAGCGGCAAACCGCAGGCAATGCCCAGCGTCAGATTGGCGCACTTGGGGCCGACGCCGTGCAAGGCCAGCAGCACATCCCGATCACACGGCAGAACGCCGCCGTGTTCCTGAACGGTCTTGTGCGCGATGTCGCGGATCGTCCGCGCCTTGGGTTCGTGGAAGGTACACGATTGGATGAGCCGGTCGATTTGCGCGACCGATAGGGCGGCAACCTGCGTCGGCGTAGGGGCTTGGGCGAACAGTCCACGAGCGACCGGCAAAGTGGTTTCATCGCGCGTCCGAATCGACAAAATACAGGCGATGAGGATCTCGAAAACGGAGGTATGCCCCTCGGTGGCCAACTCGAAGAGCGCCGCCTTGGGATAAGGAGCGACGGCTGCGCGGAGAAGGGGCATCGCTTCGTCGATGTCGAACGACCGCTTGCCGGCCGGTGCCGCGTCCTTCTTTCCCCGTCTTCTCGGCTTATTCGCCTCACTCATGCTTAATCGTCTCGGAAACGAGCCACATTGGTCTTGCCTCGAACGGGTCGAATGATTATAAGCCCGCCCGCCGCGGTCGAAGCCTGGACCACAGCCCCTTCTCGCCGGGACTCGGCGGGCGCGAATGATCGCAGGAGGAAGCCGTGTTCGTAGCTTGTTCCACTTTATGCTTTGGCCGCTTGTCGCTGGAAGACGCCCTGGGCGCCATCGCCGAATTGGAGTTTAGCAAGTTTGAGGCGGCGCTGCACGAGCAGGGCCGGCAATTGCGACCTTCGGAGGTGGCCGCCGACATTAGCCAGGCCGCTGCTCGGCTGCGCCACGGTCCCGGTCTGATGCCGGCTGCCTTCAACGTCGAGATCGACGCCGCCAACGCCGCCGAATACGAACGACTGTTGAAGGCCGTTTGCCGGCTGGCGCGCATCTCCGCCGTGCCGCTGGTCACGGTCAAAGCCGCCGCGGTTCAGACCAGCCTCGACGACGAGATCGAACGTCTTCGGCGCCTGGTCCGCCTCGCCGCCGCCGACGGCATTCAGCTGTCGGTGTCCACGGTCATGGGCACACTGACGGAGGATCCGGAAGTCGCCTTGGCTCTGTGCCAGCGCGTCCGCGGATTGGCGCTGACGCTCGATCCCAGCCCCTACATCGCCGGCCCGCACGCGAGTAAGAATCACGATGCCCTGTATCCCTACGTCAAGCACGTTCACCTGCGCGACACCGGCCGCGGAGCGAATCAGTTTCAAGTGCGCATCGGCCAGGGCGAAGTCGAGTACGGCCGTGTCATCGCTCAACTGGCCCGCTATCAGTACGACCGTGTCCTTAGCGTGGACATTCACGACATTCCCGATGCGCCGTTCGCCATGCAGCCGGAAGTGCGGAAGTTGAAGTATTTGCTGGAAAGCCTGGTATGAGCGGCATCCATCGGTTAGCGACGCTTCGCAGAAGCGTCGGAAGAACGACGCTTCTGCGCGAAGCGTCGCTAACCAATCGCGCCTATAGGGAATGTTTAGGGTTTATGTCGGGAATCGTTCCCCTGTCGTTCCAGCGCGCGGCGCAGTTCGCCGACATCACGATGCAGGGCGTCGAGTTTGCGTTCCACATCGCGGAGACGATCCATAGGTTCCAGGCGGAGGGATGCTTCTTGCAACTGCTGGAGACGTGAGAGGAATCCTTGACGCTTCGCCGTAACGTCCTCGTGCAATCGTGCCTGGCGGACCTCAATGCGGTGCAGTTCGTGTTCCGCCTGGAATACTCGTTTGCGAAAGGGACGGAGCTGCTCATGACGATTCCGTTCATTATCCAGGAAAGCGTCGCGCGCTTGCCGAAGTGTTTCTCTCTCATTCACCAGTCGTTTCGCAAGCGCTTTCATGATCTCGCTCTCGTCAGACTTTTTAGCGAGCTTTGCGATGATGTCGTTTCTGCGTCTTTCCAACTCCGTAATGCGTTGAGCGGTGTCCTTGAGGCGCCCCTGCTCCTCTTCGCGTTCAAAGTCCCATTCACGTTCTTTCAGGTGCAGGTCGTCCTGCGACTCGGCCAGTCGCAGACGCGCCTCGATCTCCAACTTGCTTAACTTTTCTTCTTCTAAACGCTCCTTTTTGGCCAGCAAATCCATCTCCGCATGGATTTTTGCAATCTCGTCTTTTGTCAGATCGTTCCGATTGGGAGCAGCACGCGGAGTATCCTTGTTTACTGGCGGTTCTGCGGCCGAAGGTGATTCTTCCGCTTCGCCTCGACCGCCAGCCAGCCAGCCGGCGCCCGTGCCGGCCAGAGCGAGAAGGCACGCCATCGCGCCGACAATCTTGATTTTGTTCCACATCATCATTTGCAACGCTCCTCGCGCAAGACGGCGGCCTGAGTGGATACCATTGGAAGAGACGCTCCGCCCACCGCGAACGGCAAAGCAGCATTATGCGAAGGATGCGTGGAATTGCCAAGATGCGAACGCCAGCCCGCAGGGCCAGCAAGGGTTTTTCTTCCCTTGCTGGCGCTGCGGGCTGGCATTGCCTGTCGCTCTTGCGATATATTTGTTGACGAATTGCTATTCGTTCAACACGCAAGGAGGCGAACATGCGTTTTCGAGGACTTGGAATCATTCTGGCGGCCTTGGCCGTAGCGGTCGTGTCCGCCACGCCGCCCGACGAAGCATCGATTAAACAGCGCATCCAGAGCATCAAGAACAGCGATATTACCGGATGGCGAAAGATCCCCTGGACCTCCTCGCTGTTGGCGGCACGGCACGCCAGCGAAAGCGAGAAACAACCACTTTTTCTGTTCACTCACGACGGCAACATCGAAACCGGCCGTTGTTGAGGCGGCGCTCACGGCATGAGAGTGAGTTCACTCTCCGATCCGCGCGTCAGCGAACTGATTAGCAAGTATTTCGTGCCCGCCTGGGTGTCCCGCGACGATTATCAACTCCAACCGCGCAGCAAAGAAGAAAAAGCGGAACTCGACCGCCTCGACCGCGAGCGTCGCAAGCGCGGTTTGGAAGGCGGCAATGTCTGCGTGTTCATCGTGGCTGCCAACGGCGACGTGCTGGCGACGCAGCGCGTGCAATTGGCCTACAACCCGGAAAATCTCCTGCCGTTTCTGCAAAAGATCATCGCCGACCATAAACTGACGCCGCGCAACCCGGAGGCGATTCGCGCCAGCACCGCCAAGCCGGTGCAAGGGAAACCGAAGACGACCGATGGCCGGCTCGTTCACCTTTGGACGCGCATCGATCGCGGCGGCAACAACCGGAGTGTGAGCAACGATCGCGTCGAACTGACGGCGGCGGAGTGGAAGACATTCCTGCCGCCCGCCGATGCGCGGTTGGGTGCTTCGTGGAATATACCGGATGAGATCGCGCACAAACTATTTCAGTTCGGCTATCCGCCGAACTCGTATTGGATGGTGAAGGATTGCAAAGTACTGAAGGGGACGTTGCAGGCCAAGTTGATGGCCGTGTCCGATGAGGAGGCGCGCATCCAGTTGGAAGGCGAGATGGAATTGAGTTTCCCGCACGGCAAGCCGACCGAAGGCCGCGTCACCGCGCGCTTCGTGGGTGTGGCGCGACAGGACCGCACGAAGCAGACGTTGGCATCGTTGGCGCTGGTTTCGGAGAAGGCGGATTATGTTTGGTACTGGAAGGGCAGTCCGCAGCCGATTCAAATGCGGATCGCCCTGGAAATGGAGCCGTGATCCGTGGCTATCGGTTAGCGACGCTTCGCAGAAGTGTCTGCCCGACGCTTCTGCGAAGCATCGCTAACCGATGGATGGCGTCTCTCTTCTCGGTTGCTCGATTGCCGACAGGCTCGTAAAATCTCCCAACGCGACCTGATCCCCGGCTCTCCCTGAGCGCCGTTTTCTCCGGTAATAATCGAGTCCTCCCATGTTGGACGCCGCCTTCATTCGAGAACACCTGGACGCCGTTAAAGCCAATTGTCGTAATCGCAACGTCAAAGCCGACGTGGAGCGCGTCGTTCGGATCGACGACGAACGCAAGCGCCTCATTCAGCAAACACAAGTGATTCAGCAGCGGCAAAATGAAGTTTCCAAACTCATTCCCAAGGAGAAGGACGCCGCGCCAAGCAGGAGTTGATCGCCGAAGGCAAACGGCTGCGTGAAGAGGCCGCTGGCGGGGAAAAACAACTCAAGGAGATTCAGGAGCAGTTGCACGCCGCCCTGTTGACCATCCCCAACATGACGCATCCCGATGCTCCGGTCGGCACCACGGCGGAGGACAACAAAATCATCCATCGCTGGGGCGAGCCACGCAAGTTCGACTTCGCCGCCAAAGATCATGTCGCCCTCGCCGAGGCGCTGCAATTGGTCGATTTCGAGGCCGGTGCCGCCGTGGCCGGACAGAAGTTCTACTACCTGAAAAATGAAGCGGTTTTGCTGGAATTGGCGTTGGTGCAGTATGCCATGCGGACGTTGATCGGCGAAGGTTACACGCCGATCATCACGCCGGACGTGGCCCGCGTCGAAGTGCTGGAGGGCATCGGTTTCATTCCGCGCGATCCCGACCCGGAGAAACGACAAATTTATTCGCTGAGCGATACGGACCTGTGTTTGATCGCCACGGCGGAGATCACGCTGGGCGGCATGCACCGCGATCATATCTTCGACGAGCTGGATTTGCCGAAGAAATACGTTGGTCTGTCGCACTGTTTCCGCACCGAGGCCGGCGCTCCCGGCCGTGATACGCGCGGCCTGTATCGCGTCCATCAGTTCACCAAGGTCGAGATGTTCGTCTTCTGCACGCCGGACCAGAGCGAGCCGCATCATCGGGAATTGCTGGAAATCGAGGAGAAGATTTTCCAGGGTCTGGGTTTGCCCTATCACGTCATCGATACTTGCACCGGCGATTTAGGCGGTCCCGCTTATCGCAAATACGACTTGGAAGCGTGGATGCCGGGACGCGGCGAAAGCGGCGAGTACGGCGAAGTGACCAGCACGTCCAACTGCACCGATTACCAGGCGCGGCGGCTCAACATCCGTTACAAGACCCACAAGCAGAAGGGCACGCGCTTCGTGCATACGCTCAACGGCACCGCCGTGGCCGTCACGCGCGCTCTGCTCGCCATTCTCGAAAACAATCAGCAGTCCGACGGCTCGGTGATCGTGCCGGAGGTGCTCCGTCCGTGGGTCGGCAAGGAACGCATCGATCCACCGGCTGCTCGGTCCTGATTGGCAAGCAGAAACTTTTTTCCTCTCTACAGTCTTGATTAGCGTTCGTTGCTCTGATAATCTCAACGCAATCCATTTTCAAGGATGTCCTATGCCCCGGCGCTCGGAGCGGCGGCGCCTCCGCACCGGCACGGTTGGACCGAACGCTACAAAAGGAGAACGCCCGTGTTCCCGGATTCTCTGCTTCAGAACGAAGCCGATGAACTGCTGCACAAAGCGGCCAACGAACTGCGGCGACACTTGGAGTCGGGTCAGGACTGCCGCGCGGAAACCGTCCTCGATGCCTTCCCTTCCCTGGCGTCCGACCCGGTTCGCGCCGTGGAGTTGATCGTCCTGGAATTTCAATTCCGCCGGCAACTGGGCCAAAATCCCCAACCATCCGAGTGGTACGAACGCTTCCCTCCCTGGCGCGAGCAGTTGCGAGTGCGTCTGGAAGGGACGCCGCCGGATGTCCTCGAGAGTGCGGAGCGGGAAACGGCGGAGTTTCGGACGCCGTCCTATTCGGACGCCGACCAGTTGACCGCCGTGGATACGGACAGGGACGCTCCCGTCTTGGGCCGCCATGAAATCCTGGAGGAAATCGACCGGGGCGGCATGGGCGTAGTGTACCGAGCGCGCGACTTGGTACTCGATCGGGTGGTGGCCTTGAAAGTGATTCGCTCCGGCACGTTGGCCAGCGCCGACGAAGTGCGGCGTTTCTATCGGGAGGCGCAGGCGGCGGCACAATTGCGTCATCCCAACATCGTGCCCATTTACGGCATGGGGCTGCACGAGCGGCAGCACTGTTTCACGATGGCCTTGTTTCCGCGCGGCAGTCTGGCCCAGCACCTAGCGGACTATCGCCGCGACATGCGGAGCGCTGTGGGACTGGTGGTCAAAGTAGCGCGGGCGGTGCAGGCGGCTCACGAACGGGGCATCATTCATCGCGATCTCAAGCCGGGCAACATTCTGCTGGATGAACACGACGAGCCGGTGGTGAGCGACTTCGGTCTGGCTAAGCGTCTGGAAGTGTCCCCCACGATGACACTGCCGGCGCATCCGATCGGCACACCGGCTTACATGGCGCCAGAGCAGGCGCGCTGCGAAGCGGCGACGGCGGCGAGCGATATTTGGTCGCTGGGAGTCATTCTCTACGAACTGTTGATCGGTCGCCGGCCCTTTGTCGGCGACGGCTTCGAGGACGCGATGCAAAAAATTTTGCACACCGATCCTGCGTCGCCGCGCGGCCTGCGTGCCGATTTGCCGCGCGATTTGGAAACGATCGTCCTCACTTGCTTGGAGAAGGTGCCGGCGCGGCGCTATCCATCGGCCGCCGCACTGGCCGATGATTTGGAGGCGCTGGCTGCGCGGCGAGCCGATCCAAGCGCGGCCGGAGCCGCGCTGGCAGCGACTACGACGACAGTTTCGCCGCCGCGTGGGGACGAAGGGAATGCTGCTACTGTTGGTTGGGCTTCTGCTAATGGGCGCCGGCGCGGCCGGAGTCTGGGGCATTTTCTCCTATTACTCACCGGAAGCGCGGGAACAGCGGATATTAGAGGCGATCCAACACGATCTGACTGCGGGCAAGTCGGTCACTCTGATCGGTGCAACCGGGGCGCCGAAGCTGTATCGAAGCCGCATCGATAAAAACACGCTCCCGTCGATGACAATGCAGCCGGACAAGCCTTTTTCCCTGAGCAGCTGGGGATTATGTCTATTGGAGTTGATGCACGATCCCATGAGACAACATTATCGTTTTTCCGCTGACACTCGGCTTTACCGTAACATGAGAACCGATCAACCCGGCCGAATCGGGATTTTCTTTCAAGCCGACGAACAAGCGACGCTTCTGGGCTCAGAACAGCACTGCTGCGTGTTTTGCTATGGAGCGATCGGACCCGCCAATCTCACGCAGGTCTGCTGCTTTTGTTGCCTCGATCCGGAACTCACGAATGGAGTGTTTAAGCCTTGGTACGGAAACTTGAGGACGCAAGGGTTGGCTCCAGCATTATTGAAGGGCTGGCATAATCTTGCTGTGGAAGTGACCCCCGACCACTTCCTCGCCTTTTTCGATGGGCGGCAAATGGGGGAATACAAGTTCTGGGATCGCAAGCTTCAACCGAGCCACGAAACGTGGGGGATCCAGGTGCATGGACAGGTTCTTCCATATCCATCGCCCGCTTTCGCGCCGCGAGGCGCTCTTGGATTATACGTTGAAAGTGAAGGGGCCGAATTCCGCAATGTTGTGGTGGAACCTTTGACTAATAAGTAAAACCTCCAGAGGAGCATGAAATGCCTAGGTGCGAGCTTGTCATTGTTTATCCTGCTGCGGGAGAAGTCGTCAGCCCTGACTTTGTTGTCCGTGGCACGGCACCGAACAGCGGTATTCCTATCAAGGTCCATCTCAAAAATATTGCCACGGGAGACGCAGATAGAGGGTACAGTCATAGGGCCTCTGCCTAATCAAGAAGGTGGAAATTGGTTCGCCACGTTCAATGGAGTGGCGCCGGGCAACTACCGATTAATCGCCTTGGTAGAAACCAGCGAAGATATCCAAGTTCATGGGGTGGCCGGCGTGGGGAGACCTCCTGGTATTCTCGCCATATCGATTCTCGATCCGCCCGCAGGAGGAACGGTCAGCAATCCCATCAAGGTAACTGGCACGGTTGCGGGGGTCGGTTGCACTGTAACCTGTACGATAAACTCCGGAGGAAATCAGTACAACGGAGTAGTTACCGGGCCGGATGGGACCGGCAACTGGTCTGCAACTTTTCCGACCATCCCCAGTGGGATCGCCACGATAACCGCAACGGTAACACAGGGCGCAAGTACGGCGACAGCCGGCGAGGGCATCACAGTGGAGTAATCCCCGCCGGGAGTAGTGTGGGCGAGAAGGTTAACCCCCTCCGCGCCGGAGTGCGAGAACGGATCATCTCCGACTACGAGACCTGCGCACTTTTTTTCCGGGCATCTGTATGATGAATAAGTAGGCTCCGCGGCGGAGAGCGGGGCCGAGCGGAACTTCCGCGCCCGGAGGCGATTCATGTCCAGCGAACCGCCGGCCAATCCGGCCGCCCTGCCGCCGGCTGAGAAAGTCAAGCAGTTCCCGGCCGCACCCGGCGTCTACATTATGAAGGACGCCCAAGGCGTGGTTCTCTACGTCGGCAAGGCCAAGAACCTGCGCAACCGCGCCGGCCATTACTTCACCAAGGCCGCCGTCGAAGATCCGCGCACTTCCGATCTCGTGCCGCTCATCGCCGACATCGACTACCTCGCTGCTGATAGCGAAGTCGATGCCCTGCTGATGGAAGCGCGGCTCGTCAAGGACATTCAGCCGCGCTTCAACGTCGAGCTGAAAGACGACAAGACATTTCCGTATTTACAAATTCGCATCCGTGAGGATTTCCCGCGCGTCGAGTTCACGCGCCAGCCGCGCCGCCGCGGCGTCCGTCTCTATGGCCCGTTCACCAGCCCCCGCACGCTGCGCCACGCCATCCGCGTTTTGCAGCGCATCTTTCAGTTTCGCACTTGTTCGCTGGACATCGACGCGGATGACAGCCGTTGGCGCTGGTTTCGGCCGTGTCTGCTGCACAGCATCCGCCAATGCACCGCGCCGTGCAATTTCCGCGTCACCAAAGAAGAATATCGCAAACAGATCCGAGCGCTGCGTATGGTTCTCGAAGGCAAGAAAGATCGACTGATCCGTGAAATGGAGCGCGAGATGGAGGAAGCGAGCAAGGCGCTGCTGTTCGAGAAGGCGGCACGGCTGCGCGACGACATCGCCGCTTTGCAGTCGCTAGGACCAGCGCGGCAGCGTCGAGCGCGATGTGCAGCCGGAAGTGTTTCCCATCGATCCGAAGAAGGGTCTCGCCGGACTGCGCAAGGTACTCGGCCTACCGCAAACGCCGCGCACCATCGAAGGCGTGGACATCGCCCACCTCGGCGGCAGCGACACCGTGGCATCCTTGGTGAGCTTCATCGACGGTTTGCCGTTCAAACCGGGCTATCGCCGCTATCGCATCAAATCGGTGCAAGGCATTGACGATTTCGCTTCGATCCGCGAAGTGGTGACGCGGCGTTTCCGCAATGTCGGTTCGCGCCGGCACGCCGATGAGGAGCGGGTTTTCCCCGACATTCTGCTGATCGACGGCGGCAAGGGCCAACTCAACGCGGCGCGGGACGCCTTTGCCGTTCTGGGCGTCGAGCCGCCGTGCTTGATCTCCTTGGCCAAGCGCGAGGAAGAGATTTACCGTTCCGGCGAAGCGGAGCCGCTGCGCCTGAGCCGGCACGCGGCGGCACTGCGGCTATTGCAGTACGTCCGCGACGAAGCCCATCGCTTCGCCCAGCACTATCACCACCTTTTGCGACGGAAGAAACTGGAAGAATGAAGGGAGTCCGGCGTGCGCATTTTGTTGACCAATGACGATGGCATTTACGCTCCCGGCTTGCGAGCGCTGCGGCCGCAGTTACGGAAGCTGGGCGAGGTGATCGTGGTGGCTCCCGCCACGGAACAGAGCGCCGTCGGTCATTCGGTGACATTGACGACCCCGTTAGTCGTTCAAGAGGTACTCGATGAAGAGCGGCAGCCGATGGGCTGGGCGGTGGAAGGTCGCCCTGCCGATTGCGTGAAATTGGCTCTGCGCGAACTGTTGCCGGAGCCACCGGATTTGATCGTCAGCGGCCTCAACGCCGGCTCGAACGCTGGCATCAACGTGCTTTATTCCGGCACCGTCGCCGCCGCCATCGAGGGCGCCTTCTTTCGCTGTACCAGCATCGCTTGCTCGCAAGAGTACACCAAATTGAAGCCGCTCGATTTTTCCCGCGGTGCCGAACTGGCTCGCCGCGTCATCGAGCAAATCCTGATGCACGAACCGGAGACGGGCACGCTGTTCAACGTCAACATCCCCAGCCCGGAGCGCGGTCCGCTGCGCGGCATCCGTACCGTGCCGCAGAATATCGCGCCCTACGTCGAGGCTTACGACCGCCGTACCGATCCACGCGGCCGAGTTTATTTCTGGTCCAAACCGGACCTTCTTTGTCCTGATCCACACCCTGATACGGATGTGACCGCTCTCACCGAGGGCTGGATCACCGTGACGCCGTTGCAATTCGATCTGACGCAGGCGGTTTTGCTGGAGCAGATGAACGATTGGCAATGGCGATTATAGTATTCGTGCCGCTTCGTAAAAAATGGGACTGCTTCTTGGCTTGCCCGCACTATTACTTCAACTCGCTGCCGCCTTTTCCCGATAAACCGCCATGAGCCACTTCCTCAAAGTAGACACCCCCCTCTCTCCGCCCTCTCTTCCGTTTCCAAGAGTACGCGGGGAGCGTCTCGATAAGGAACTCCAACTCGGCCGCATCCGCCGAGCGGCGCATCCGCCGCAAGAGGTCGGCGTGTTCGCGCAGGCAACGGACGGCGGAAGGATGTCGCAGCTGGTCCAGCCGTACCCAGACCATGCGGGCCTGCCGAAAGAAAGTATCGGCGCTGATTACGGTTTCCGCAATCACGGTAGAGCTGGCCCAGGTGATACAAGCAAAGGGCCGTCTCGGCGCGATCCCAATGCCCAATGTCTCGTAGGATCGCCACGGTCTGCCGGTACAGCGGCTCTGCCTCCGCGTGGCGACCGGCGCTATGATACAGGAAAGCCAGATTGTGCCGGCACATGCAGGCCATCAGTTGTTCGACCCGCGGGTGGTGTTCCCAAACGGTCAGCGCCCGCCGGTACAATTCCTCGACCTCGGACGATTCGCCTTGCCCCTGCTGCATTCGCCTCCCCCGCAGCAAGGCTAGGTTGGTCAAAACCAAGCCAATCTGGATGTCGCTCTCGGTCAAATTCTTGGTGCGGATCGCTAGACAGCGCTCGAAGAGCGGTTGGGCATCCGTATCTCGGTCTAGCGCCGCGTAAGCCATGGCGAGGTAGTACAAGCTCGTGGCCGCGCCGAAATGGTCGGATCCCAAGACGCGCTCACGAACTGTCAGGGCACGCTGGTGACAGGAGAGCGCCTCGGCGAACTCCCCCAAAGCATGGTAAGCCTCACCGAGGCCCGTCAAGGCATACAGGACATCGGCATGTTCCGGCCCCAGATCGCGCTCACCTAGCGGCAGCCAACGCTGGTAAGAGGACTTGGCCGCGGCGTAATGGCCTTGGCGAATGTAAGCCGTCGCCAGATAGAACAAGCACTCAGCCGTGCCGGGATCATCGGAACCGAGTACCTTGGCGCGGATCGCTAGACAGCGCTCGAAGAGCGGTTGGGCGTCGGCGTTCCGGCCCAATTCCACGTAAGTTCTGGCGAGGTTGTACAAGCTCATGGCCACATCGAGATGATCGGGTTCCAAGGTGCGCTCACGAATCGCCAAGGCGCTGGTGACACGAGAGCGCCTCCGCGAACTCTCCCTCGACATGGTTGGCCACGCCAAGCTCGTTGAGGGCTAGCGCCACCTTGCCGTGTTCCGGCCCCAGATCGCGCTCGCCTAGCGGCAACCAACGCAAGTAGAAGGACTTGGCTTCGGCATAATGCCCCTGCTGGATGTGGCCGTAGGCCAATTCGTACAAGCAGTTGGTCGCGAAACGAGCTTCGCGGCCCGATGCGTTTTCGTAGGTCGCCAGGCAGGATTCCCAAAGCGGCTGGGCCTTGGCATACTGTTTTTGATCGCGATAAATCGTAGCCAGACGGTACAAACTGTACCCCTCTTGGATAGGACGCGGCCCCGGAACCTTCTTGTAGATGGCCAGAGCTTGTAGCAACAGCGACTCAGCCTCCGCCTCGCGGCCTAACTCCGCGCAAGCACCTCCCAGGAAACAAAGGCAACCGGCCACATCGGCGTGTTCGGACCCCAAAGTTTGCTGCCGAGCAGCCAAGACTGCGCCGCGCAAGTTCTTCCGCTTCGGCGAATCGTCTCTGCTTGTCGTACTGCCACATCAAAGCATCGAGGACTTCTATCACGCCGGCATCGTCTGGCCCGCGCGCCTTCTCGCGGATCGTCCAGCATCTTCGCAGCAATGGCTCGGCCTCGTTATAACGGCAGCGAGTCTGGAACAGTTTGCCGAAGTGGTAAAGGAGGTCGGTTACTTCGGCATGTTCTTCCCCCTGATTCCGCTCGTAAATCCCTAGAAACTGATGCACGAGCGGCTCGGCTTCGGCATAACGCTCAAGGAAAATATAGGCGGTGGCCAGCGGCCGGAGCGTTAGCGCCCGCGCTAGCGGGGAGATTTCTTCTCGTTCCATGATCTCTAGAGCCGCTAAGCAATTTTGCTCCACCTGCTGCCAATCGCGTCGAGCAGCAGCCTGAGTGCTAGAGTGAATCAAAGCGGCCCAGCGCTCAAGCGGCGTCGGCGGCAAGAGTCCATCGAGGAGTTGACGAGCGTCGTTATCCTCTGCTGGGTTGCCGGCCTCCGGCGCGGGCGCCGAGCAGACAGTCATCTTATCTGCCCGCGCTTGTAACTCGGCCGCCTCCTCTTCTCGGCCGGTCTGCCGCAATAGTTCGGCGTAGTGGTGGAGCAGTTTTTGCAGACTGGGATGTTCGGGCCCAAGCGCTTCCGAACGGAGCAGCAACGATTGACGATAACACTGATCGGCTTCGGCTTGTCGGTCATACTGGTGGTACAGTTGGCCCAGGTTGCTTAATACCATGCCGACGAGGGGATGATCGGCTCCCACTACTCGGCGCATGCAGGCCGCAGCTTTAAGGTATAGCGCCTCAGCCCGTTCCATCTTCCCCGCCATATGATAGACTGTAGCCAGATTCGCCAGGGTATGCGCCAGTAGCGGTTCTTGCGCCCGTAGCAGCGGCGGATAATGACCAGCGACATTTTCCAGATCTTTCGAGCCCAGGCGTAACGGCCGGCGTCACGCCAGATAGTGGCCAAGTTGTCGAGGCACGGCAGGAGATCAGCGGGAGCTAAGTTGCGAGCTCGATGCAGGATGCGGAAGATGCGCTGTAGCAGCCGCATCGCCTCGTCATGCCGCTCTTGATGCCAAAACAGCGAACAAAGCGGGCACAGGGACAGGATCAGACGGCCATCATGCCGGCCGAACTGTTGCTCCGCGAGGATCAAGGCCCGTTGCAGCAGCGGCTCGGCTACTGCCTCCTCGCCGCCGTCTCTGCGCAGTTGAGCCAGGCAGCGGAGATTCTCGACCAAGAGCAGAGGATCCGTCTCAAGCGTTCCTTCCAGCAGCCGTTGAGACTGTTCCAATAGTACCCGCGCCTCGCCTTGCCGGTCTTGGAGGAGGCGGAGTTGGCCGAGGCGGGTCAGAAGCCGTGCCACTTCCGGGCTCTCCCGTCCGCATAGCCGAGCGCGAAGGGTCAAAGCTTCCCGATAGCAACTATCGGCCTCATCGTAGCGATCGTGGACGGAGCAGGACAGCCGCCCCAAGCAATCCAGAGCGATGGACCGCGCGTATACTCCCGCCTCCCCCCCAGCCGCTTGGGCCACATCCAAGGTTTGCCGCGCCAACGCCTCGGCCCGCTTATATTTTCCCATCCGACAAAACAACTCGGCCAGATGGCCGAGACTTTCCGCCTGATGGCGCGCTTCAAGGGGAGCCTCTTCGGCTTGCCGGGCGCGGACTCCAGATGCTTTCGCGCTTCCGCGTGGTCTCCCCGCTTGGACGCCTCCAGGCCGCTATTCAGCGAGGCGAGCCACAGTTTCTCTGCTTGCGGCATCTGCATGGCGCTTGCCTTCAAAGAGTGGAAAAGTGGCGAAAAGCGGATTCTCTTCGCCCTGCTTATTATAGTCTGCCAAAGCCTTTTGTCCTTTCGGGTGAGGAAACGATGATCTCGATCGAAACGAAAATCCAACGCTGGCGGATAGCTGCTCGAGCCGGTATCATTTCCCCATACTTCCTGTGAGACGAGCGCATGGCGGATGGGATGCTTCCATGACTGATGCAGCGATCATTCAGGACGCGATCCGCGTCATTCGCCGGCCTATCCACTTCGCCGGAAACGACGGCCGTTACGAGTTGATTTCCCCAGAAAAATTGTCCGCGCCGCCAGGAATGCGGATGGCTTATGCTCCCGCCTACCGTTTGCAAGACCTCGGCGATCCGACTTTTTGCAGCGATCATCGCATTCGTTATCCGTACCTGGCCGGAGCGATGGCCAACGGTATCGGCTCGGCGGACATCGTCGAAGCGATGGGCCGAGCCGGCATGCTGGCATTTTTTGGAGCCGCCGGCTTGCCGGTGCAAACCGTTGAGGCCGCTCTCGACCGTATTCAGAAAAATCTCGGCGAGACGCCCTACGGGTTCAACCTCATCCACAGTCCGGGCGAGCCGAGCCTCGAACGCGCCGTCGTTGATCTTTATCTCCGCCGCGGCGTTCGACTTGTCGAGGCGTCGGCGTTTCTCGATTTGACGCTGCCGGTGGTGCGCTATCGCCTGCACGGCATCCACCGCGATCCGGCCGGCAAGATCGTCGTGCCCAATCGCGTTATCGTCAAGGTGTCGCGTGTCGAGGTCGCCTCAAAGTTTTTCAGCGCCGCCGCCGGAGCGCATGCTGCAAGAGCTGATCCGTCAGGGTCATCTCACGCCGGATCAAGCTGCTCTCGCCGCACACGTTCCCATCGCTCAGGACGTGACCGCCGAGGCCGACTCCGGCGGACACACCGACAACCGACCCGCCATTACGCTAGTGCCTACCTTGATCGCCCTGCGCGATCGTTTGCAGACGCAGTACGGTTTCCAGGAACCGTTGCGCGTGGGCGCCGCTGGCGGTATTGCCACGCCAGCCTCGGCGGCCGCCGCCTTTGCGATGGGTGCCGCCTACGTATTGACCGGCTCCGTCAATCAAGCGTGCGTCGAGTCCGGCAGTTCCGACGCCGTGCGCGAGATGCTCGCTCAGGCCGAACAAGCCGATACCATCATGGCGCCGGCCGCCGATATGTTCGAGATGGGCGTCAAAGTGCAGGTACTCAAGCGTGGCACCATGTTCGCCATGCGCGCCGCCAAGCTCTATGAGTTGTATCGCACTTATCCCAGCCTGGAGGCGCTGCCCGACGCCGAGCGCGGCAACATCGAGAAGAACCTATTCCGCGCGCCGCTGGCGGAAATCTGGGACAAGACGCGCGCCTTTTTTCTCCAGCGTGATCCGGCCCAGGTAGCGCGTGCCGAGAGCGATGCGAAACATAAAATGGCTCTCGTGTTTCGTTGGTATCTCGGTTTGTCGTCGCGCTGGGCCAATGCCGGCGAAGCGACGCGGCGACTCGATTATCAGGTGTGGTGTGGTCCGGCGATGGGCGCCTTCAACGAATGGACGAAAGGCTCTTTCCTCGAACAGCCGCGAAATCGTCGCGTCGTCACGGTGGCCTTCAATATCCTATACGGAGCGACGGTGCTGCTGCGTTTGCAGACGCTGCGCAGCCAGGGTTTGCCGCTGCTGCCCGAATGGTCGCGCCTCGCACCCCTGGAACTCGCGGCGCTTGAAGCTCTGATTTGAGTTAACCCCAGTGACACAGAGAAAAAAGAAGAGGTAGAGGTAAACAAATTTTCATGTTTATAGGTGTATGATCGGCGATCTTTTTCCCTCTGCTTGTCTTTTTCTCTGTGTCTCTGTGCCTCTGTGGTTAGTTAATTTTTGAGGACGACGGCTTGAATACGTCAGCTTCGGCGACACCCTTGGCGATCATCGGCATTGGTTGCCTGTTTCCCGGCGCCGACAATCTCGGCGCGTACTGGGCGCGGATTCGCAATCGGATCGATGCCATCACCGACGTGCCGCCGACGCATTGGCGGCCGGAGGATTACTACCACCCCGATCCGAAAGCTCCCGACCGCATTTACACGGTGCGCGGCGGCTTCCTGCACGCCACGCCGTTCAACCCCGCCGCTTTCGGCATCGCTCCCAACAGTCTCGAAGCCACCGACACCGCTCAGCTGCTCGGCTTGGTGGTTGCCCAACAAGCGCTCGCCGACGCCGGCTATAGCGAGGAGCGCTCCTTTGATCGCAGCCGTGTCTCGGTCATTCTCGGCGTCACCGGCACATTGGAGTTGGTTATTCCGTTAGGAGCGCGGCTGGGCCATCCGATCTGGCGCCGCGCTCTGAACGAGGCCGGCGTTGCCGAAGACGTGGCCGAAGATGTCGTGCGGCGCATCGGCGATTCGTATGTCGGTTGGCAGGAAAACTCGTTCCCCGGTCTGCTCGGCAACGTCGTGGCCGGACGCATTGCCAACCGTTTCGATCTGGGCGGAACGAATTGCGTCGTCGATGCCGCCTGCGCCTTGTCACTGAGCGCCATCCATTTGGCCGCTCTGGAACTGACGGCCGGCCGGGCCGACATGGTGTTGAGCGGCGGCGTCGATACGTTCAACGATATTTTCATGTATATGTGTTTCAGCAAGACGCCGGCCTTGTCGCCGACAGGCAACGCCAAGCCGTTCGACGCTGCCGCCGACGGCACCATTCTCGGCGAAGGGTTGGGCATGGTCGTGCTGAAACGTCTCGACGATGCGCGGCGCGACGGCGACCGTATCTATGCGATTCTGCGCGGCCTCGGTTCGTCGAGCGATGGCCGCGGCAACGCCATTTACGCTCCGCGCGCTGCCGGGCAGGTCGAGGCGCTGCGCAAAGCGTATCGGGTCGCCGGGGTTACACCGGATACCATCGAGATGGTCGAGGCGCACGGCACCGGCACGCGCGTTGGGGATGCCACGGAAGTGGCGGCGTTGAACGAGGTTTACAGTGAGGCCGAGCGCGAACGGCCGTGGTGCGCTCTCGGTTCGGTGAAGTCGCAGATCGGCCACACCAAGGCGGCCGCCGGCGTCGCTGGTTTCATCAAGGCCGTGGTCGCCCTGCATCACAAGGTACTGCCGCCCACGATCAAGGTGACGCAGCCTATCGAGTCGCTTCGATCCGGCGATAGCCCATTTTACGTCAACACGGAGGCGCGGCCGTGGATGCCGTCGCCGGACCATCCGCGTCGCGCCGCCGTCAGCGCCTTCGGCTTCGGCGGCAGCAATTTCCATTGCGTTCTCGAAGAAGCGGGCCCCCACAAGGAAACCATCGATTGGGACGGCGAGACGCAGATTCTCGCTTTCAGCGGCCCGACAGCGGGGCACATCGAGCAACAGTTGAGCCAGTGGCCGGATAATCTGGAATGGCCGGAACTCCGCGCTCGCGCCGCTGAGACACGGTGTCAGTGGGATGCGACGGCCGCTTGCCGGCTGCTGCTCGTCGTCCAACGCGAACGCACAGATCTGCCGCGTTTGCTGGAAAAGGCGCGATCTCTGTTTAGCCGCGAGCCGGAGGCGAGCGCGGCGGCCGGCTCGCCTCCGGCTCGCGGCTAAACAGTCCCGAAGGGATCTTCTTCGGTAGCGGTCCTCGTGCGGGCAAGCTGTCCGTTCTCTTCCCCGGACAGGGGGCACAGTATCCGGGCATGTTGCGCGAGTTGGCTTGCCGGTTCCCCCCTTTGCATGAAACGCTGATTCAGGCATGCCATCCTGAAGCGCAAGTAAGGGATTTAATCGACCGTATTTATCCACTTATTTCTTTCACTGCCGAAGACCGCATCGCCAACGAAGACGCTCTCCGCGCGACGGAAATCGCTCAGCCCGCTCTTGGCGCTGTTCTCTCGGCGCCTGGCGAATCCTCGAACGGTTAGGCGTCCGCGCCGATGCCGTCGCCGGCCACAGCTACGGCGAATTGACCGCCCTGTGCGCGGCCGGTCGTCTCAAACCCGACGAGTTCTTCCATCTGTCGCGTCTGCGCGGCCGGCTCATGGCCGATGTCGGTGGAGCGGAAGGAGCCATGCTCGCCGTGCCAGCGACAGAGGAAACCATCCGCGAAGTTCTCCGCGCCGAAAAGCTCGATCTCGTCCTCGCCAACAAGAACGCTCCGCAGCAAACGGTGCTATCCGGTCCGAGCGCGGCCATCGAACACGCCGCCTCCGTCTTCGCTGCGCGGCAGATTCGCGCTCAGCGATTGACCGTATCGGCGGCTTTTCACAGTCCGCTCGTCGCCGCCGCCGCCGAGCCGTTCCGCGCCGCCCTCGAACAAGTGGAGTTTCACGCCGGCGCCATGCCCGTCTTCGCTAATAGCACGGCCGAAGTGTATCCAGACACTTCCGCCGCCGCCCGCGATCTGCTCGCCGGTCAATTGGCCCGCCCCGTCGAGTTCGTTCGTGAGATCGAACGTCTTCACGAAAGCGGCGTCCGTACTTTCCTTGAAGTCGGTCCCGGCCATCGCCTGACGGGTCTGGTTTCCGCCATCCTGCAAGGCCGCGAGCATCGGGCGTTGGCGCTCGATAGCTCCAACGGTCAGCGTTGCGGCCTGTACGATCTAGCCTGCTGTCTGGCGGACTTGGCGGCGATGGGGTACGACATCCATCTCGCCGCCTGGGATTCCGATGCACCGCCGCCGCCTGCCGCGGAGACGCGGAAGCCCACGCTTGTGGTTCCACTCCACGGCTCCAACTACGTCAAACCGAAATCGCCACGACCCTCCAGCCCGCGGCCCCAGCAAGAGATGTCTCCTGCCGGCGCCGCCGATCCACCGACGACTCGATCCCTAACAAACGGAATTTCCAAACCGACGATGAACGGATCCCACTCCCCCTCGCCGCCGACCGCTCCCGCCGTAAATAGCGCGCCGGCCGCGCCTGCCGTGGACGACGCTGCCTTGGCCCAAGCTCTGCACCTGACGCGCGACAGCCTGACTGCGCTGCAACGCATGCAGGATCAAACGGCGCAACTGCACCGCCAGTTCCTCGATGGTCAGGACGCCGCGCAGCGCACCGTGCAGTTTTTGGTCGAACAACAACAACGCCTGTTGCAGGCATCGCTCGGTTTGCCGATTGGTCCCACTTCGCTGCCAGCGCCGCCGGCTCCCGCCCTGCCCGCGCCCGTGGCTACCCCGATTGCATCCGTTGCCAACACCCTCCCCCCACCCACACCGGCTGCCGCTGTAGTTCCCCCTGCTCTACCGCAACTTGCGCCTCTGCCGCCCGCACCCGCCGTCTCGGATCAGCGCGTAGAAGCGATCTTATTGGAGGTCATCGCGGAGAAGACGGGTTATCCGTCGGAGATGCTGGAATTGGACATGGCGCTAGACGCCGACTTGGGCATCGACTCCATCAAGCGCGTGGAGATTCTGTCGGCCTTGCAAGAACGTCTGCCGGCCGCGCCGGTCATCAAACCGGAACATCTCGGCACTCTGCACAACCTCCGTCAAATCGCCGCTTTCCTCGCCACGGAAGACAAAGCTGCGCCGATGCCCGCGACGCGGAGTGTCGAAGTCGTGCGTTCCCACGCAGAGCGTGGGAACGAGAGAGCCGAAGCGATCTTATTGGAGGTCATCGCGGAGAAGACGGGTTATCCATCGGAGATGCTGGAATTGGACATGGCACTGGACGCCGACCTGGGCATCGACTCCATCAAGCGCGTCGAGATTCTGTCGGCCTTGCAGGAACGTCTGCCCGAAGCGCCGGTCATCAAGCCGGAACATCTCGGCACTCTGCACAACCTCCGTCAAATCGCCGCCTTCCTCGCCGCGGAAGATAAGGCTGCGCCGATTCCCGCGACGCTCCCCATCGCCGATGTGCGTTCCCACGCGGAGCGTGGGAACGAGGGACAAAAAGTTGAGCGGAGCATCTTGCGAGCGGTTCCGCTGACAAACGACTCGTCCCGGCGGAAGATTGGCTTGCCAGCCGGCGCGGAGATCTGGATCGCCTCGGACGATGCGGAGTTATCCTCGGCGCTCGATAGGCGGCTGCGCACGTTGGGTTATCGGCCGCAGCAAATGGCGGTTGCCGCCATCCGCGAACAAGAGCGGCCGGCGCTGCTGGGCGCTCTGATAATCGCGGCGACACGGCAACCGGAGGACGATGCCTTCCTGCAACATGCTCTATTCGGATTACAGCACGCCGGCCCGGCTCTGCGTGCCGCCGGTCGGCAAGGAGGGGCGCTATTCGTGACGGTTTCTCGTGTGGATGGCGCATTCGGTTTGATCGATCTCGATGCCGGACGCGATCCCATCGACGGCGGTCTCGCCGGCCTGACCAAGACGGTAGGGCACGAATGGTCCGAAGTGCAATGTAAAGCTCTCGATTTGGCCGATGATTTCGCCGATGAGGATGAGGCTGCGGCTACAATCGTCGAAGAGATGTTTCGCGCCGGTCCCGTCGAGGTCGGACTGGCCAGCGGCCAACGGCGCACGCTGGAGCGCATCGGGCAGCCGCTGACCGCTGGTGCGGCTGTACCCTTTTCACCCGGCGATGTCATCGTGTTGTCCGGCGGGGCGCGCGGCGTGACAGCGGAAGTCGCCGTGGCTCTGGCGCGGGCGTTTCGGCCAACGCTGATACTGCTCGGCCGCACGCCGGAGCCGACCGACGAACCCGACTGGCTCGCCGCTCTCACCAACGAAGCCGACATTAAACGCGAACTCGGTAATCGTGCCAACGGCAACGCCTCGCTCAAGAAAATCGGCGAACAATATCGTCTGTTGGCCGCTCAGCGCGAGATCAGGCAGACTTTGGGCCGCATTGAAGCAGCCGGCGCTCGCGCGCTCTATCGCTCCGTGGACATCCGCAACGCGGCCGCCGTCAAGGCCGTGCTGACAACGGCATGTCAGCAGGTGAACGCGCCGATCCGCGGCATCGTCCACGGCGCCGGCGTCCTCGCCGATGCTCGTATTGTGGACAAAACGATCGAACAGTTTCAGGGTGTCTATCAAACCAAGGTCGATGGTCTGCGAGCGTTGC
Source organism: uncultured Planctomycetota bacterium (assembly GCA_963835245.1). Taxonomy (GTDB): domain Bacteria; phylum Planctomycetota; class Planctomycetia; order Gemmatales; family Gemmataceae; genus JAJPHU01. The sequence goes on along the minus strand of CAWIEZ010000001.1, from coordinate 988,425 downwards.
TGCGAGCGGTCGAGCCGGACCAACTGCGGGCGCTCGTGCTGTTTTCCTCCTCGACGGCACGTTTCGGCCGGGCGGGCCAGGTCGATTACGCCATTGCCAACGAGGTGCTGAACAAGTTGGCCCAGCAGCAGGCGCGCCGCCTTCCCAACTGCCGCGTCGTCTCCGTCAATTGGGGACCGTGGGACGGTGGCATGGTTGGCCCCGCGCTGAAGAACGTCTTCGCGCAGGAGGGCATCGGCCTCATTCCGCTGGAGTCAGGTGCCAACTATCTCATCGAAGAGTTGCGTTCGCCACCAAGCAATGCGGTCGAGGTGATGGTAGTCACTGACGGTTTCTCCCCGCCGACGCGCACGACGCAGAGCGTCGCCGACGTGCGTTCCCACGCAGAGCGTGGGAACGAGAAGCAGGCAGCCGCATCGTCACCGCCCTCCTCGTTGCCCAATGCTTTCGAGCGCATCCTGGAGCGCTCCGCCCATCCGGTGCTGGAATCGCACATCCTCGATGGTCGGCCGGTGCTGCCGACGGTGCTGATCCTCGAATGGCTGGCGCACGGCGCCCTGCATCAGAATCCCGGTTTGCTGTTTCACGGCTGCAACGATCTTCGCATCTTGCACGGCGTCATCCTCGACGACGATGCAGCCCCGGCGCTGCGCGTCGATGCCGGTAAGGTTGTCAAGCGCGAAGGCTTCTTCGTCGCCGCCGTTGAGTTACGCAGTGTGCGTGCGGATGGCCGCGAGATTCTACACGCCCGCGCCGAGATCGTATTGGCCAATCAGTTGTCGGCCGCGCCGGCGGCCATCCACGCGCCGAACTGCCGTCCCTATGGCCGCACCCCGGAAGAAGCGTATCAACATCTGTTGTTCCACGGTCCCGATCTGCACGGCATCGAGCAAATCGAGGGTTGCGGTGAGCGCGGCATTCTGGCTCGCGTCCGCACCGCGCCGCCGCCGGCCGAATGGATACATCATCCGTTGCGCCAGCGCTGGCTCGCCGATCCGCTCGTCCTCGATAGCAGTTTTCAGATGATGGTCGTCTGGAGCCAAGAGAATCATGGCGCTCCCTCGCTGCCCTGCCATATCGCCCGCTATCGGCAATATCAACGAACTTTCCCGCCGGCTGCCGTCCGCGTTGTCATCCACGTGACGCGCGACAGTGATTTGCATGCTTTGGCCAACATCGACTATCTCGACGAGCGCGGCCAGCTCATCGCTCGCCTAGAAGGCTATGAATGCGTCATCGATCCGGCCCTGCGGCGCGCTTTCGGCCGGCAACCTCTTGTCTTTGCCGCACCCTGAACGGAGAAGCCCGCATGGCCGTTGCGTCCCACAACAATCGTCTGCTCTCTCCGAGTAGAGAGGGCGGACGAATCGCCATTGTCGCAATGGGCGGCCTGTTCCCCTCCGCGCCGAGTCCGGAACGATTGTGGGCGCAGGTGATCGCCGGAGTGGATGGCGCCCGTGAAGTGCCGTCCGGTCGTTGGCTGCTCGATCCGCAGGATGCCTACGATCCCGCCATCGCTCGCGCCGATCGCGTCTATTCGCTCCGCGGCTATTACCTCGATAAAATCCCGCTCGATCCCGCGGGACTCGATGTTCCCGCCGATCTTCTGGCCCAACTCGATCCCGTCTTTCACTTGGCCCTACACGCCGGTTGGCAAGCGTTCGAGGCCGGCGCGACGCGAAACCTGGATCGTCGCCGTGTCGGCGTCATCCTCGGCAACATCGCTCTGCCGACCGAGCGCATCTCGCTTCTCGCCCGTGCTTACCTTGGACGCACCCTTGCCGAGAAGATGGGCGAGGATACATACTCAAGCGACCTTCCTAATCCTCTGAATCGCTATGTCCCCGGCTTGGTCGCGGGAGTGCTGGCCAAGGCACTCGGACTCGGCGGCGGCAGCTACACGCTCGACGCGGCCTGCGCTTCCTCGCTGTACGCCGTGAAGCTCGCGGTCGATGAGCTGCGAGCCGGCCGCGCCGATGCCATGCTGGCCGGCGGTGTATCGCGTCCCGATTGCCTGTATACACAGATGGGTTTTTCGCAGTTGCGCGCCCTGTCGCCGTCCGGACGCTGCTCGCCATTCGATGCGCGGGCCGATGGCTTGGTAGTCGGCGAGGGTGCCGGTGTCTTTCTGCTCAAGCGTCTCGAAGATGCCGTGCGCGATGGCGACCGAATTCTGGCGGTGATCGCCGGCATCGGTCTGTCCAACGACGTGGACGGCAATTTACTCGCTCCCAGCAGCGAGGGACAGCTGCGTGCCATGCACGCCGCTTATCGCCAAGCCGGTTGGACGCCGAGCGACGGTCGATCTCATTGAGTGCCATGCCACCGGCACGCCAGTCGGCGACTCGGTGGAGTTCCAAAGTCTCAAATCTTTGTGGGGTTCCGTCGATTGGCGGCCGGGGCAGTGCGTCATCGGTTCGGTGAAATCGACGGTGGGTCATCTGCTGACCGCCGCCGGCGCGGCCGGTGTCGTCAAGGTGTTGTCCGCCTTGCAGACGCAGACGTTGCCGCCGACTGCTAATTTCACGACGCCAGCGCCGGGCCTGGAATTCGAGGGTTCCCCCTTTCGCATCCTCAATCATGGCCAACCGTGGAATCGCCGCGACGAACGGACGCCGCGCCGCGCCGCCGTCAGCGCCTTCGGTTTCGGCGGCATCAATGCACATCTGTTGCTCGAAGAGTGGATTGACAAGCCCGCAGCGCCAGCGACGGGCGTTTGCTCCGTCGCTGGCGCTGCGGGCTTGTCGGCACCAGCCATCGCCATCGTCGGCATGGCCGTCCACTTCGGACCCTGGAAATCGCTCCGCGCCTTTCAGCAGCGCGTCCTCGGTGGTGACAATTCGGTGTCACCATCCCCTCCGCCGCATTGGTGGGGCGTGCCGGAAAGCGCCTGGTTCCGCGAGCAAGGATTCGACATCCGCTCCTTCGCCGGCTATTACATCGATCCGCAGGTCACCATCCAGGCCGATCGCTTCCGCATCCCGCCGCGCGAATTGCAGGAGACGCTGCCGCAGCAGCTTCTCATGCTGCAAGTCGCCGCCGAAGCTATCGACGCCGCCGGCTTGCCCGATGAGGACCGCTCGCGCACCGGCGTTTTCATCGGTCTCGGTCTGGACCTGAACACGACCAATTTCCATCTTCGCTGGTCGCTGGTGCCGGAATTGCGCGACGCCGCCGGCCCGCCGCTGACGGCAAGTCGAACGATGGGATCGCTCGGCAGCATCGTCGCCAGCCGCATCGCCCGCGAGTTCCACCTCGGCGGACCGAGTTTCACCGTCAGCAGCGAGGAAAGCTCCGGCTTGCGCGCTCTCGAAACTGCCGTGCGCGCCTCTGCAACAAGGCGAAATCGATTGCGCCCTTGCCGGAGCGGTCGATCTGGCCGGCGACGTTCGTGCCATGCTGGCGAGCCATCAACATCGGCCGTTCTCCGCCTCCGGCCGTGTCTGCCCGTTCGATGCCGGCGCCGACGGCACGCTGCCCGGCGAAGGAGCCGCCGCCGTGGTCCTCAAGCGTCTCGATGATGCCGTGCGCGACGGCGACACCATCCACGCCATTATCCGCGGCGTCGGTGTTGCCGCCGCCTATGAGACGGCCCTGGAGCGGGCTTTCGCCGACTCCGGTGTCGATCCGGCGTCGATCTCTTACGTCGAGACGCATGGCAGCGGCGATCCCGCCGACGACGGCATGGAGTCGCAAGCACTCGCCTCGTTCTTTACCGCGAACTCTGCTCCCCATCCGCTCACTCTGGGCAGTGCCAAGGCCGACATCGGCCATACCGGCGCCGCCGCCAGCTTCGCTTCAATCATCAAAGTCTGTCTATGCCTCGATCATCAGATTTTGCCGCCGCTGCGCAACCTGACGTTGGAGCGGAGCGAATTGACGGAGCCAGCGAATCGCTTTTTGCTGCCGCGCACACCGCAATACTGGCTGCGCGACCGCGCCGCCGGCCCGCGCCGCGCCGGACGTCAGTTCCGTCGGCGTGGACGGCAATTGCGTTCACGTTGTCCTCGAAGCCTGGGAACCGGCCGCCTGTGTCGATCGTCCCGATCGCCTGCATCCGCTGGGCAAACATACGGAAGCGCTCTTCGCCATCGAAGGCCGCGACGCCCGTACTCTAATCGATGGGCTAGGCCGTCTGCGCAGCCACCTGGGAGCGTCGCCGGATGCTTCGCTGGAAAAACTGGCCCGCGGCTGGCATGAGAAAAACCCGCTATCTCCTGCCCTGCCTCTGGCCGTGGCGCTGGTGGCGCGCGACCGCGTGGAACTGGTCGAACAGATCGACGCCGCCCAGCGCAATCTGCGCGACGATCCGATACGACCCTTTTCACTGCCTCCCGCTTTCCGCGATCGCGTGTTTCATGCTTCCGTGCCGCTGGGACGAACCGGCCGCATCGCTTTCGTCTTCCCCGGTTCCGGTAACGACTATCGCGGAATGGGCCGCGATCTCGCCGTTTACTGGCCGGAAATCCTCCGCCGTCAGGATGCCGAGAATGATTATCTGCGTAGTCAATATATCCCCGAAATCTTTTGGACCGACCATGGAGATGTCTCGCCGACGGTGCGCGACCGCATTTTCGGCCAAGTTACCCTGGGCAGTCTGTTATCCGACGTGGTGCGTCGTTTCGGCGTTCGCGTCGATGCGGTGATCGGCAACAGTCTCGGCGAGTCGGCGGGCCTGTTTGCTCTGCGTGCTTGGACCGACCGCGATGCCATGCGGCAAGCGATGAACGCCTCGACTCTGTTCGTTAACGATCTGACCGGCTCCTGTGATGCGGCCCGCAAGGCATGGCGCTTGCCTCCCGATATGGCCGTGGATTGGGTGACGGGCATCGTGGACCGTGGACCGGGAGCAGTGCGCAATGCCTGTGCCGGACTGCGGCGGGCGTATCTGCTCATCATCAACACGCCGCGCGAGTGTGTTATCGGCGGCGAGCGCGGCGAAGTGCAAAAAATCGTCGAGCGCCTTGGTTGCAACTTCTTGCCGTTGCCGGAGACCGCTACGGTGCATTGTCCGGTAGTCCGCGAAGTGGCGGAAGCCTATCGGGATCTGCACCGCTTACCGACTAAAGCCGCCTCCGGGAATCCGTTTCTATAGCGCAGCTCTGGCCCGTTCGTTCGAGTTGACGCCGACAGCGCCGCTGAGGCGATCTTGGCGCAGGCGCTGGACACCGTTGATTTTCCCGCCGTTATCGAATCCGCCTACCGCGACGGCGTGCGCCTTTTCCTGGAGATGGGTCCGGGCGCTTCCTGCACGCGCATGATCGATGCCATTCTCGGCGATCGGCCCCATCGTGCGCGCTCCGCTTGCGTCGCCGGCGCCGATGGTGTTTCGCTGGTGTTGCGATTGCTGGCGCAGCTGATCGCCGAGCGCGTGCCGGTGGATCTGTCGCCGTTGTACGTTCCGGAGACGACGATTCGGGTTGAGCCTCCGGCTGCCGAGAGGCGGCTGTTGAGCGTTCCGGTAGGTGGTCAGCCATTCGTTGTGCCGCCGTCTTCTCGTTCCCACGCTCCGCGTGGGAACGCACGTCCGGACGCTCCGCGTCTCGTCCCCTTGCCTCCCGAGAACCAGCCGCGACGCGGAGCGTCGCAGCCGTGCGTTCCCACGCGGAGCGTGGGAACGAGGGAGCTAACTCCGCCGATTACCGAAACAGTAACCGCGCGCCAGGCCGTCATCGAAGCGCATGCCGCGTATCTGCGTCTGTCCACCACGCTCCAACGCGGTCTGATGGACAATCTCCAGTTCCAGGCTCAACTGTCCGACCACATCTTGGCGAGCGGGGTCGCGTCAGCGCCCCGAGAGCGTGTCTCACTCGGGGCGCTGACGCGACCCCGCTCGCCGGCCGCTCTCGATCGCGGTCAGTGTTTGGAGTTTGCCGTCGGCTCCATCGCCCGCGTACTCGGTCCCGACTTCGCCGCCATCGACAATTATCCGACCCGCGTTCGCCTGCCCGATGAACCGCTGATGTTGGTCGATCGCATCCTCGCCATTGAGGGTCAGTCGCGTTCGCTTACGGCCGGCCGCGTCGTCACCGAACATGACATTCAAACCGGCGCTTGGTATCTCGACAGCGACCGCATCGCCACGTGCATTGCCATCGAAGCGGGGCAAGCGGATCTCTTTCTGTCGGCGTATCTGGGCATCGATTTTCAGACGCGCGGCCTCGCCGTCTATCGATTGCTCGACGCCGCAGTCACGTTCCATCGTGGTCTGCCGCGGCCCGATCAAGTCATCCGCTACGACATCCGCATCGAACGCTTTTTCCGCCAGGGCGAGACGTTCCTGTTCAAATTCCAGTTCGAGGGCAGCGTGGATGGCGAACCGCTGTTGACGATGAAAAACGGCTGCGCCGGTTTCTTCACCGCTTCGGAATTGGCGGCGGGCAAGGGTGTTGTGCAGACTACCCTTGACACGCGGCCTCGTCCTGGCATCCAACCCGATGATGCCGCTGAACTGCCGCCCATCGACAAGGAGTCGTACAGCGCCGAGCAACTCGACGCGCTTCGCGCCGGCGATGCCGAAGGATGTTTCGGTTCGCTGTTCGCTGGCCGGCGTTTGCCGGATGGTCTGCGTTTGCCCGGCGGCCGCATGAAACTGGTCGATCGCGTCGCGCACCTCGATCCCAAGGGCGGACGCTTCGGAATCGGCGTCATCCGCGCCGAGGCCGACATCGTGCCGGACGCCTGGTTTCTAACCTGTCATTTCGTGGACGATCAAGTCATGCCGGGCACGCTCATGTACGAATGTTGCCTGCACACGCTGCGGATTTACCTGCTGCGGCTCGGTTGGATTGCCGACGTGGATGACGTGGTGTGCGAGCCGGTGCCGGGGGTGGCAAGTGTGCTGAAGTGCCGCGGCCAAGTGACGGCGGCGACGCGCACCGTCACCTACGAGGTAATTCTCAAGGAGCGCGGCTATCGCCCCGAACCCTACGCTCTCGCCGATGCGCTTATGTACGCGGACGGTAAACTTATCGTCGAGATCACGAATATGTCGGTGCGCGTGACGGGCTTAACGCGCGAGATGATTGCCGCGAATTGGGCGAGCGGTGTTGCGTCAGCGCCCCGAGAGCTGCATGCACTCGGGGCGCTGACGCAACCCCGCTCGCCGGCGCTGTTCGACCGCCATCACATTCTCGCCTTCGCCACCGGCAAACCTTCCGATGCCTTCGGCGAGCCGTACCGCGTCTTCGACGAAGGGCGTTTCGTCGCCCGGCTGCCCGGCCCGCCGTTCTCGTTTCTCGATCGCATCACGCGCATCGACGCCGAGCCGTACAAAATGGTTGCGGGCGGCGTCATCGAAGCGCAATATGATGTCCCTGCCGACGCCTGGTACTTCGCGGCCGAGCGACAGCCGGTTATGCCGTTCGCCGTGCTGTTGGAAATCGCTCTGCAATCGTGCGGTTTCCTCGCCGCTTACGCCGGCTCGGCGCTGACAAGCCCGGCCGATCTCGCCTTCCGCAATCTCGAAGGCGAGGCCGAACTCCTCGAAAGTGTGTCTCCCGACGCCGGCACCCTGACCACGCGCGTCCGTCTGCTGCGCGTCGCCTCATCGGGCGGCATGATTATTCAGGGCTACGAGTTCGCCGTGCAGTGCGGGGCGCGGCCAGTCTATCGGGGGCAAACGACATTTGGTTTCTTCTCGCGGGAGGCATTGGCTCAGCAGGTCGGCATCCGTGAGGCGAAGCCATATGAGATCGCGGGAGGACGCGGTTTCGACTATCCGCGCGAATCGCCGTTTCCCGATGAAATGCTACGCATGATCGATCGCATCGAGCGTTTCGTGCCGGACGGCGGCCCGCACGGTTTGGGCTTCATCGAGGGCCGCAAGATGGTGCGGCCGGAGGAGTGGTTTTTCAAAGCCCACTTCCATCAGGATCCGGTATGGCCCGGCTCGCTGGGCTTGGAAGCGTTCTTGCAACTGCTCAAGGCGGCGGCCGTGGAATACTGGCCGAATTGCCGGAATGGACGTTTCCGCGCTTGCCCGGATAAGCCGCATCGCTGGCGCTATCGCGGCCAGGTCGTCCCGCTCAGTAAGGAAGTGACGGTGCAAGCTGTCCTCACGGCCCGCGACGACGCCACACGGACGCTGACGGCCGAAGGTTTCCTGTTGGTGGATGGATTGATTATCTATCAGATGAATGATTTCACTCTAAGAGTAGACGAAGCGACATGAATTATTCGCGTGTCTTCATCGATGCCATCGGCTACGAGTTGCCGCCCGTGGTCGTCACGACACAAGAACTGGAGGCGCGGCTGCGCCCGGTCTACGAGACGCTGCGTCTGGCCGAAGGACAGTTGGAAGCGCTGACCGGCATTTCCGAACGTCGCTGGTGGGAGCCGGGCTATCCGCCGTCGCGCGGTGCCGGGCGGGCGGCACGCAAAGCGTTGGCCCTATCGAACGTCCGGCCTCAAGATGTGGAAGTGCTGATCTACGCCGCCGTCTGCCGCGAGGAGTTCGAGCCGGCCACCGCCTGCCGCGTTGCCGCCGAACTGGGTATCAATCCCGAAACCGTTTACGACATCAGTAACGCCTGTCTCGGTGTCCTCAACGGCATCGTGGACATCGCCAACCGCATTGAATTGGGGCAAGTCCGCGCCGGCTTGGTCGTTTCTTGCGAGACAGCCCGCGAGATTAACGACGCCACTATCGAAACTCTGCTGCAAACTCACGACATGGAAGCGTTCAAGAAATCGCTGGCCACGTTGACCGGCGGCTCCGGCGCCGTGGCCGTGCTTGTTACCGATGGTTCGTTCTGTCCCCAACCGCGCCGCCGCCTCCTCGGCGGCAGCATGCAAGCAGCGCCGCAACATTATGGACTTTGCCGATGGGGTTTGGAGGGTATGTTGAATGCGCTGCGGCAGTTCACGTCTACCGACTCTGTCGCCGTCCTCCGCTACGGCGTCGAATTGGGTCTGCGGACGTGGCAAGCTTTCCTAGGCAGGCTCGGCTGGGCGGCCGACACGGTGGACAAGGTTATCTGTCATCAGGTCGGAGCCAGCCACCGCGATTCGATTCTCAAGACGCTGGGCATCGCCGAGGAAAAAGAGTTTTCGACCTATCCATTTCTCGGCAACATGGGTACGGTGTCGCTGCCGTTGACGGCGGCGCTGGCCGAGGAACGCGAATTTCTGCGTCCAGGGGACCGCGTGGGATTTCTCGGCATCGGCAGCGGTTTGAACTGTCTGATGCTGGGGATCGATTGGTGATTACGGAGTAACGATGACGGTTCAGGAGTGCCAACGGTCATGATGTCTCGCCGTCTTGTTTCGCCGACTCTGCTCCTTCTCGCCCTTTTGCTCGGCTTGTTCGGTATGTCCGCGCCTTCGCTCGCCGAGCCGCCCGCCGCTCCGACGCCGCGCCTGGTGGTGCTGGTTTACTTCGATCAACTTCGCGGCGATTATCTGACGCGCTGGGATGCGCTGTTCGGCGCGGACGGCTTTCATCGGTTGGAGAAAGAAGGAGCGTGGTTTCAAAACTGCCATTATCCCTATTCCAATACGGTGACGGCGGCCGGCCATGCCTCGGTGGCAACCGGCTGCTCGCCGCGGACGCACGGCGTCATCGGTAACGACTGGTACGACCGCACGGCCGGCGCCGCCGTGTACTGCGTCGCATCGGAGCGTTACTCCCGCGTGCCTCCGGCGACTCTCCACCTCGACGCGGAAAGCGACAAGAAAAACGCCAAGGGCGTGTCGCCGGAGCGGCTGCTGGCGCCGACCGTCGGCGATGCCTTCAAGACGGCGACCGGCGGCAAAGGCCGCGTCGTGTCGCTGTCGTTCAAGGACCGCTCGGCCGTACTGCCGGCTGGACAGCGGCCCGACGCCTGTTACTGGCTGGATACGGCCAGCGGACGTTTCGTCACTTCGACATTCTATCGCGATGCGTTACATCCGTGGGTGAACGAATTTAATCGCTCCGGCCTTATTGATGCCTGGATGGGCAAGCCGTGGACGCGCGTTCGGCAATCGCTGGATTACGAGACAATACAGCGGTCCCGATGATGCCGCCGGCGAGGGAACGCTGTTGTTCGGACGGACGTTTCCCGCACCCGCTGGGCGGCGGCGGCGTCGTCAGCGTCAAGGCAGCGTACTACGGTGCGCTGTACAACTCGCCGTTCGGCAACGACGTGCTATTGGCACTGGCGCGGCGCGCCATCGAGGCCGAGCAATTGGGAAAACGCGACCGAGCAGATCTTCTTTGTCTCAGTTTTTCATCCAACGATCCCATTGGCCATTGCTGGGGACCGGATTCGCAGGAAGTTCTCGATGTCACGCTGCGCAGCGATGACATCGTCAAGGAGCTTCTCGCTTGCCTCGATCGGCAAGTGGGTCGAGAGCGTTATGTGCTGGTGTTGACGGCGGATCACGGTGTTTGTCCGCTGCCGGAAGCGGCGCGGCGGCGCGGCGTGGAAGCGGCGCGCATCGACACGACCGCGCTACTCAAACGAGCCGGCGCCTTCCTCAGTGGGACGTTTCCTGTGCCGGCGAAGGACAATCGCTGGCTGGAAGCAGAGCAGATGCCGTGGCTGTATCTGAATCGCGCCCTGCTGGCGCGTCATCATCTGAAGCAGCCGGAGGTCGAGGCGGCGCTGGCCGGCTGGCTGCGCAAACAGCCCGGCATTTATCGAGTGTACACGCGCAGCCAACTCTTGTCCGGCATCGCGGCGGACGATGCCATCGGCCAGAGTGTGCGGCGATCCTTCCATGTCGAGCGCTCCGGCGACGTGTATATCCTGGCAAAGCCGTACCACTTGCTGACGACGCGCTTGACGGGCACTACTCACGGTACGCCGCACGCCTACGATACGCATGTTCCGCTGTTGGTCTATGGAGCGGGCGTCCGTGCCGGTGTGCGGCGCGAAGCGGTGACGCCGTTGGCCGCCGCCGTCATCTTGACCAAGGCGCTGGGCATCCAGCCGCCGGCGAAAGCGGAAGTCGAACTGCCCGCCGATCTGTTCTCGTCTCGCTGACAGCCGTAGGTTTAGCCGCGACCCGCAGGGGAGCGCTGGACGCGCTCCCCTGCGGGTCGCGGCTATAGCTTCGGACAAAAGTAATGTCCGCGGAACGGCCTTTGCCTCTTGTGGGTTATGAGAAGCAAAGGAACCGCCGCAGAACTGGAACGGCGTCGCTGTTTGGCGGTGCAGCGGGTAGCCGAAGGGTATGCGACCGACGAGGTCGCCGACTTCTTGGGCGTGCAAGCGCGCAGCGTTCGTCGCTGGCTGACGCAAGCCCGCCGCCGAGGGCGGGCGGACCTGGCGGCGCAGCCAACCCCCGGACGGCCACGCAAGTTGTCCCACACCCAGGAGAAGATCGTCTGGCGTTGGCTACAAGAGAAGCCATCGGACCTGGGCTTCGCCACCGACCTGTGGACGGCGGCGCGGTTGGCCCAGTTGATCCATGAGGAATGGGACGTGTGTTTGCATCCGCGGTCGTTGCGTCGCTGGCTGCATCGGCAGGGCTTCTCGCTGCAAAAGCCCCAGCGCGTCCCGCGCGAGCGTGATGCGGACGCCATCGCCGCCTGGCTGACGGACGACTGGCTGCGGATCAAAAAAAGCGCAACGCCAAGGGGCCGCCCTGGTGCTGATCGATGAAAGCGGCTTGTTGATGGCTCCGCTGGTTCGCCGCACTTGGGCCTTGCGGGGACAGACGCCGGTGCTGCGGCAGCGTGGCAAACACCGCGAGCGGGTATCCGTGGCGGCGGCGCTGACGTGGTCGCCGTGGGCCGACCGGCTGGAGTTGGCCTATCAAACGCTGGTCAATGGCTACTACAACAACGACCGCACCGCCGCGTTTTTGGAAGCGCTGATGACGAAGGCGTCCGACCGCCTGATCGTGTTGTGGGACGGTGGTCCCATGCACAAGGGGGATGCGATTCGCGGATGCCTCGCGCGTTTCGCACCGCAGTTGAGCGTGGAACGACTGCCGCCCTACGCGCCCATGCTGAACCCGGTGGAAGGCGTGTGGCGCTGGCTGAAATACGGCCGGTTGGCGAACTTCGCCCCGGTGGACGCGGGGCACCTGGACGGCGTCGCCCGCGGTGCGCTGGACGGTGTCGCTCAGGACCAAGATTGTCTGCGTAGCTTTTGGCATACGTCACAATTACCCTGGCCGGGACGGCGCAACGGTCCCAGCCGATGAATAGGCGGAACGGACATTACTTTTGTCCGAAGCTATAAACCTACGGCTACTCCTCCGGCTGAGCGCAGGGAAACGTGAGGGTGAAGGTCGTTCCTTCGCCGAGCTGGCTGGCGACGGCGATATGACCGCCGCATTGCCCAACGACGCCGTGAGCCGCCGCTAGACTCAAACCCGTGCCCTGGCCCACATCCTTGGTAGTGAAAAACGGCTCGAATAGGTGCCTTAGCGTCTGTTCATCCATGCCGCGGCCATTGTCAGCCGCCGTCAGGCGGACGGCGGGTCCGGGCGACATTCCCGGCGGCAGGGCGTCGGCCGTCACATTCGCCGTGGTCAAGGTGAATTGGCCGCCCGCCGGCATGGCGTCGCGGGCATTGGCGGCTAGATCCAGAAGCACCTGCCCGATCGCCAGGGGGTCAGTGTGAATCGGCGCCACAGAGGGATCGAGGTCCAAGTGAAGGTGAATGTCCGGCCCCAAGAGGCGCTTGATTACTTCGGTCAGGTCCAGAACGATGGCATTAACATCGCAGGCGATCGGATGGATCATTTGCCTGCCGGCGACGGCCAGAAGTTGATCAACCAAGTCGGCGGCGCGTTCGGCGGCGCTCTGGATGTGGCTTAGCGGCTCGTGGTCGGCGTCGCCGGGATGATGAGCGTCGAGCAAGACGAGGGTGTAGCCGAGGATGATGGTCAGCAGATTGTTGAACTCGTGGGCAATGCCGCCGGCCAGCCGGCCGATTGCCGGCCGCTTGCGCATCTCGTCCGCTTGCCCTTGCGGATCGTTGCCCGCATCGAGGTCGCTCAGACGGCGGAGCAGGAAAGCTTGCCCGCCCGCATCGTGCAAGACTTCGCCGGTGGCCCGAAACCAGCGATAGGAACCGTCGCCCCTTCGGCAGCGAAATTCGATTTCGGCGGTTCGCTCCAGCGGCGCAGGCTCGTCGGTCCATAGATCGAAGCGCGTGCGATCGTTGGGATGGATAAGGTCGTCGCCGAGGGTTCCAAGCAGTTGCTCGGCGCCAAGCCGAGCAAACGCTGCGCGGAAGGGCTAACGTAAATCAATCGCCCTTGCGCGTCTTGCAAGGTTATCACGTCGTCGAGAGTTTCGACGATGCGCTGAAAGAGGTCTACGTTCACCGTCAGGGATCCTCCCAGCCGGGTGTAAAAGGTGATCGCGCGCCTTCCCAGATCTGGCTGGGCGATGTCCGGCTCCACTGCTATTGCGAATTGTCGCCGAACGGTTCCTGTTGAAGAATAGCGAACGAATGCTCGCTTCCTCAGCGTTATAGGGAAGCACAACCGTATGGCAAGAAGTGCGCGAAGAGGAAGTTTGTACCGCCTACGGCGAGTACGAGCGACTCGGCGGCACGGCGGAGGCGGGCATTCCCATGACCTTGGGTCGATGCGAGCGTTTGGCGGCGGGTTTTTTTTTCATCAGCGTGGCCGGCACGGTGACGGGCAGCGTCAACGTGTCGGCGAGGGCGGACATGGGCAGATCGACGGCCAGCATGCACACGCCGCAGCCGGCGCAGAACGACTTGGAAGCGAAGTCTCGAACCGCGCTGGGCGGTTTGGGAATTTTGGAGAAGGCGGGAGCGGGTCCGGAAAACGCTTCAGCGACATGGCTGGCGCCGTTTTTCGCATCTTGCCGGACGCCGCCGTAAATGCCGTAGGCAGCGGCGCCGTTGACGTTGGTGCAATTGACCACCGTTCCGCAGCCGCTCAACGCGGCGGCGAACACGGCTGCCAGATAAGCCGTCGCCTTGAGGCGCATGACGGAACCTCCCGTGAAGCGGTTTCTATGGCACCGCCGGTCACGGAGGTCAAGCCCGATCCGGTCCCCCTTTCGCCGTCAGTTTGCAGCGAACTATGGAGGTAAAAAACTCGCGCGTTAGCCGGTTGTGCAACAGGCGAACGGGACGGATGGGGACGGCCCTGAAATCCCTCATCCGCAAGGGACTCTCGCAAACGAGGCGCTCGAATCGTCGAACCGTCATTCGATTGAGTCCGCCGCGCACCTCGTGGAACCGAGTTGCTCCATCCATTCGGTAATGCGAGCGCCAACGCAACAGGCAACGCTCGGTGAAGAGCAGATGTGCCCAAGGGAACACCGAGAAGCTGTGTCCGCCGTAGGGATGCAGCCACGGCGGACCAAACGAGACGAAGGCGGTTCCTCCCGGTTTGAGCAATCCGGCCATTGTCCGCAGGACCGCGGCGGGATCGGCGAAATGCTCGAAGCAATCGATGCAGACGATGGCATCAGCTTTCTCTGTGGTTTTCTTTCGGAAGAAGCAGCGATCCGCCACGTTGGCGCGTTCCGCCGCCCTGGTGGCCCTGGCCAACGCTTGCGGCACGATGTCCAAGCCGATCACGCGCTCGGCTCCTCGGCGCACCATTTCGATGGCATCTCCGCCCCAGCCGCAGCCGTAATCGATGACCGTTCGTCCGGCCAATTGGTTCCAGATCTCCGGACCCCAGTAGGTTTCCAGCTTGCCCGGCGCCGGCGTGCTGGAATCGTTTTGGCACGGCTGCCAAGTCCGGGGCATGGGGAATCGCTGAAGCACTCGATAGCCGAGTTCGCCGCCGAGAAGCATGATGCCTCCTTGCAAAAAATGCTGCCTCTATTCTTGCTTGCCCTTCCGCCGCGCCAGCAAAGGCATACTTTGCTGGCGCGGCGGAAGGGCAAAGTGCGGCCCTATTGTGCCCTAGTCCGCCAAACGGAAAAAGACCAAACGCCTTACCCTCCTGAGTCGCACCGCTACTCCGCCATGGGGAGGCTCCGAGGAGGGGAAAATAGTTGCAACCACTTCGTCACCGGGATAACTTTAGCGTTACAGCCGGAGCGAGTGCGAGAGGCGTGTCCAACGGCGCGGATCGGTTTGCCGATCCCGGAGTGCCTTCATGGAAACGTCCGCCAGTCTTCTGGAGAGGCTGCGCACATCGCCCGACGAAGCGGCTTGGCGGCGCCTTGACGATCTCTACCGGCCGCTCATCCGCCGCTGGCTGCTTCGCGATCCCTCTCTTGGCGAGGAAGCCGAGGACGTGGTCCAGGAGGTCATGGGCGTCCTCGTCCGCGAATTGCCCGACTTTCAGCGGCGGCGAAACGGCTCGTTTCGCCGTTGGCTGCGCACCATCACCGCCCACCGTCTGGGCGCCTTCTACCGTTCGCGGAAGAACCGACCCGTGGCGCTGGGTTCTCCGCTGCAAGACTCGCCGCTGATGCAACTCGCCGACGCGAAAAGTGAGCTGGGCCGCCAGTGGGACCGCGAACACGACCGCTACGTACTGAATCGCCTCATGGAACTGATCGCGCCGCTGTTCGAGCCGGCGACGTTGGCCGCCTTCCGCCGCGTCGCCGTCGATGGCATCGCCCCGGCGCGGGTGGCGGAGGAGTTGGGCCTGTCGCTCAACGCTGTCTTGGTCGCCAAGTCGCGGGTGCTGAGCCGGTTACGCCAGGAAGCAAAGGGGCTTATCGACTGAACGTGAATTTTTCTGAAAGGTTTGCCCCGCTTGCGCACTTCTTATTCCGAGCGAAGTGACAAGCCGAGGCGCGAGGGAGCCGGCCGGGAGGTCGTTCGCTCGCTTATTTCGAGAGGGTTTCGCCATGCCGGACGCCATGATTCATCCGACGCTGCACGAACTGGCCGACTTCGGACTCGGCAAACTGCCCGAGCGCGCCGCCGCCATCGTCGCCGCCCACCTGGATTCTTGCCCCGCCTGCCGGAAGGCCGTCGCCAACGTGCCGCCCGATTCTTTCCTCGACAAAGTCCGCGCCGCCAAGCAGGAGAGTTCCTCATTTCCTCCCGGTCTCGCCGAGGCGGGCAACGCTCCCAGCAGCGTGAGCCGACCGTCCATGCCTGCTGTCTCTTGCCCGGATGTCCCGCCGGAACTGGTACGCCATCCGAAGTATCTCATCCTGCGCAAGCTGGGCCGAGGCGGCATGGGCGTCGTCTACCAAGCGCGGCACAAGGAGATGAATCGTCAAGTCGTCATCAAGGTCATCAACCGCGCGCTGCTCGATCGTCCCGATACCCTGGAGCGCTTCCACCGCGAGGTACGGGCGGCGGCCCTGCTGTCCCATCCGAACATCGTCGCCGCCTACGACGCGGAGAGGGTCGGCGATTCGCACATGCTGGTGATGGAGTTCGTGCCCGGCCAGAGTTTGGCCGAAGTGCTGCAAAAGAAAGGTCCGCTGCCGATAGCGAACGCCTGCAATTACATGCGTCAGGTAGCGCTGGGCTTGCAGCACGCCCACAAGCACAACATGGTCCACCGCGACATCAAGCCGCAAAACCTGATGCTGACGCCGAAAGGCCAGGTCAAAATCCTCGACTTCGGACTCGCCAAGGTCGTCAGCGAGCGCGGTATGAGCGAGGGGCTAACGCCGTCCGACGCCTGCATGGGCACGCCGGAGTACATTGCCCCCGAGCAGGCCAAAAACGCCCGAACGGCCGACATCCGCGCCGACCTGTACAGCCTGGGCTGCACGCTCTACTATCTGCTGGCCGGTCGCCCGCCGTTCCGAGAGGACACATGGATGAATACCGTTCTGGCTCACATTCAGAAAGTACCCCGACCGTTGCCGGAACTGCGGCCGGAGGTGCCGGCGGAGTTGTGGCAAGTCGTGGCGCGACTTATGGCCAAGAAGCCGGCCCAGCGCTTCCAGAAACCGCTCGATGTGGCGCAGGCGTTAGTTCCGTTCATTAAGGCGGGTGCGAAACAGGATGCGAAAGGCGGTACGATGCTTCCGCAAGGCGCGGGATCGCCGGGTAAGGGAACGGTAATCGCCGCGGATACCGGCGAAATCAAGAAGATTCTGCGCGACGTACCCGCGAAGATTCCACCCCAGAGGGTGCCAGCGAAGGAGGAGGCAGCTTCGCCATTCGCCGATCTGACGGACGCGGGCGCTGCCCCGCAGGAAGTCGTGCGAGCGGTAGCGAAGTCGTCGCGGAAGGCATGTTGGAAACGCCCCGGCGTGCTGGCGGCTGCTATCGGTGTTTCTCTCGCGTTGATCCTGATGGCGGTCATCATCATGGTCAAGACGCCGGAGGGAACCATCGTGCTTAAAGACCTGCCGGAAGACGCGGTCGTGACGGTCGATGGCAATAGCGTAACTGTCAAGTGGGTCGATGGCAAAACGGCAGAGATCCACGTCGCCGCAGGCAAGAAGCAATGGCTGGAGGTCAAAAAAGGCGGTTTCAAGATCCGCGGCGAAGAAGTCGAGTTGGACGCTGGCGAGTGTCGCCCCATTCGCGTGAGTATGCTGCCGAAGTCGCCAGCGATCAAGCCTCCGCGTCCGGATCCGGAGCGCGTGAAAAAAGACAAAGGCTTCCTACCTCTGTTCAACGGCAAGGATCTAGACGGGTGGAACCCATCCCCCGATTCTACCTGGCGCGTCAACGAAAGCGGCGCCTTAATCGGCTCGGGGGCAACTTCGAGTAGCCTCTTCTCGGAGCGCGGGGATTTCGCGGATTTTCATCTGCGTGCAGAGGTGATGCTCGGCGATGGATTCAATTCAAGGTTTCTATTTCGAGCGTCGGGAGAAACACACTATGGCGTGATGATTGCCGGGGAACCCGGCCCCGCTCAGTTTCCCTGGCCGACCGGAAGCCTGTTCCGTGAGGATACGGGAGAGGAGGGATTGAGTATTGCGCCCAAGGTGGACTTGCAACGTGGAAAATGGTTCAAGTTAGAAATCTTGGCCCAAGGGGCGCACATCAAGGTTTTCATCGATGATGTGATGGTTGTCGATTATACGGCTACGGATAATACTCGGAGCCAAGGAGCTATCGGATTGACCCGTCGCCCCAGGAGCGTGGTTAAGTTCCGCAAAATCGAGATCAAGGAACTGCCGTGAATGAGGATCGACCCTCATGACTTTATCCATAGAGAGGATCTGCAACGAGTTGAATCGCAACGGATTGTTGTCGCCTCTGGACATCCGCAACCTACGCCAGCGCTGGCTGCGCGAAGCCGGCGGGAGCCGCGGCATTCCCGGCGACTGGCATGCCGTCATCTGGCGCTTTCACGACAACAGGGCTTCGCGGAATGCCTCCAAGTCCGGGCACTTGGCCGCCAGCAAGATGAACTGTCGCAGTTTCTTCTCGTCGAGGATCTCCCGAAGCGGATTGGTCACATTCCGCGGGACCGTATCGAAGCGGTCTTTCAAAAGAGCAAGGATGTCTTGGTGGATGGATTCTGCTATCACTTTCTGGATCAGGGGGGATTCAATCATGGGACGTTGTCCTCCAAGTAATTGCAAAAGCGCGGGATCCGGAAAGCGGAGTCCCGCCATCACTTGCGATACAACTAACAGATCCGCGCGGTCTTTCGAGTGTGCCTCGCGTTCGATCTTCTCGGCACAGCGCTCCAACAGCGCCTCGGGCGGACCCGTGAATTCCATGAGCGGCACCCAGGGCGTCACGCCGACATCGCCTTGGGCCAGGAACTCCGCCGCCGGCAGGGTCCATAGTTCGACCGGCTTCCATTCGGCTTCCAGCCGCGACAGCCCCAGCTTGCTCCGCACCGCATGCCGGCCACTGATGCGAAAGCGGCCCTTGGGTCGCAGAACCAGCATCAGTAGTTCCGGCAAGTGGCCCAGCGTCTGGTACGACAACGTCAAATCGTCCAGCGCTTGCCGCAAAGCCCGAGTCTCCGAGTAGGTGGCGATCTCGATGAGGACGTAATGCGGCTTGCGTTGGCCGGCGAGATACACACGCAGGAGTCCGTCTGGATATTTGCGGTTCTGGACGATCTCGGCCGGCATCGGCTCGATGCGCTGCACGTTCTTGATGCCGCCGACCAAGAGGGCGCCTTTGCCCTGTTTTTGTAGCAGCCACTTGCTGCCGATGTCAAAACGCTGCTGCGGCATGGTAAACCTCCGTGCCTCTGAATGATTAGACCAGCGGATCGAGAGGAAGTCGAGTGCGATTGCCAGAAGGAAATACACAAGCAGCGAAAACGGAGGATCGAAGCCCATGACCTTATCCGTGGAGAGGATCTGCAACGAGTTGAACCGCAAACAACTGCTGCCCGCTCTAGACATTCGCAACCTGCGCCAGCGCTGGCTGCATGAGGCCGGTACATCGGCCAGCGATCCCGTCCTGTTCGCCAAGTGGCTGGCCCATCACGGGCATGTCACCGATTACCAAGCGGGCGTGCTGCTCCGCCGCCGCGACGATCCCCTCGTCCTCGGATCGTACAAAGTCCGCGGACGCATTGGCCGCGGTCCGATGGCCGGAGTCTATGAGGCCGTCCATCCGCAAGGGCAGGCCGTCGCCATCAAAGTGTTGCCGCCGGCACGAGCGGCGGACCCGACGGTGCTGGCGCGCTTCCAGCGCGAAGCTCGCTTGGCCATGCGCCTGCATCATCCCAACGTCATCCGCACCTTCCAAGCGGGCGAGTATCACGGCATCCATTTCCTGGTAATGGAACTTCTCCGCGGTGAGACGCTCAAGGATGTTCTGCTGCGGCGCGGCCGGCTGTTTCCGCCCGAAGCGATTCGGCTGCTCTATCAGGCGCTCCAGGGACTCCAGCACGTCCACGAACAGGGCTTGGTACACCGCGACCTGGAGCCGGCCAACCTGATGCTGTTGCCGGGGAGCGCGGACCAAGCAGATACCACGCTAAAAAGCACGGTGAAGATACTCGACATCGGTTTGGGGCGGGCCGTGTTCGATGAAGGAGCGCCGGGGACTGGCCCCATCAACCTTACTTCGACGGGCGATCAACTCGGCACGCCGTTGTACTGCGCTCCAGAGCAGTCGAAGGATGCGCGTCAGGCCGACATCCGCTCGGACATCTACAGTCTGGGGTGCATCCTGTATCATGCGCTCGCCGGCCAACCTCCTTTCGAGGACCGCGGCGCGGTTCGGCTCGTACTCAGTCACGCCAGCGAACCGCCGCCCCGGTTGGCGAGCCTGAACCTCGGCGTGCCGGCGGGACTCCAGGCCGTCCACGATCGCATGCTGGCCAAGGATCCGGCCCTCCGCTTCCCGACGCCTGGCCAAGCCGCTCAGGAACTGCGGCGCTTCGTGGAGGCGTAGCGGTCTATTTCACGTCGTAAGCCTTTTCAGCGTCATGTCTGAAAGAGTCAAACGAGACCCCAACTCTCGTTTTTTCTCCTGGCGTTGGTATGGCACTTGCACGAAAAACAGAAAGCGTCGCTGGCGTCGCGCCCGCATCCGGATGTTCTCGGAGGCAGTTATGTCTTCTGCTCCCCCTCCCTCATCGTATCCACGATCTCCCGGTCAACCTATTGCCGCGTCTCCGGTAGTTCCGGTCGCTCCGGTTCAGCCGGCTCCGCAGCGGGTGGCGCAAACCACACTGGCTCCGCAGCATCATCCCGAAACACACGCGCTGGAATTGCGCATTTACAGTCACTCGACGTTCTTCTATTGGTGGCCGGTTTGGCTGACGGGTTACATCATGGCCCTGGTCACGCGCCTAGACGGCCAACACATACAGATGGGCGATACCGGGATATGGGTGTGGATGCACCCCAGTAAAAACCTCGGCGTGCTGTTTACGCTGATCTTCTTTCTCGTCATTCTTATCACCAACATCAGTTTGCGCGGCCTGGCTTCGGTGGTGGCCATTCTGGCTGTGGCCTTCGGCGCGCTGTTGCTGGCCTACTTCGGCTGGTGGGAAGAGGCGCTCAACTGGATGGGCAAGGTGTCGATCTACATGAACATGGGTTTCTATGTTTTCTTCTCGACGCTTGTGTTCTTCGTGTGGGCCTTCTCGGTTTTCGTCTACGACCGCCTTGGTTACTGGCGCGTGACGCCGGGCCAACTCACGCACGACGCGGTCATCGGCGGCGCGCAGAAGAGCTACGATACGCGCGGCATGGTCTTCGAGAAGCATCGGCAGGATCTCTTCCGCCACTGGGTTCTCGGGCTCGGTTCCGGCGACATTCAGATCTCGACCACCGGCGTGCGTCGTGAGACCGTCAGCATTCCCAATGTCCTGTTCGTGGACTCGAAGGTCAGCGCGATTCAGAAGATGATCGCTATGTCACCGGATCAGTTTCAGGCGCCGGTTGCCTGATGATTACCGAGAGGGGAGGGCTGGCGTAATCACCCCCGTCACGCTGCCGAAGCCGACGCGATAGCCGTCGCCTTGGCACCACGCCGTCAGGATGACGCGGTCGCCGTCGAGCAGAAACGTGCGTGATTCATCGCCGACGGTGAGAGGCCGGGTGCCGCGCCAGGACAATTCCAGTAAGCTGCCATACGAGTCCGGCGTTGGGCCGCTGATGGTGCCGGAGGCCAGCAAGTCGCCCGGCCGGAGATTGCAGCCGTTGACCGTGTGATGGGCCATTTGCTGCGCCAGGGTCCAATAGAGATAGCGGAAATTCGAGGCACAAATCCGCCGTGATTCGTTCATCTTTTCGCCTTGCAGATACACCTCTAGCTGGATGTCGTAGCTGGTGCGCGAAGGGTCGTGCAGATAAGGCAATGGCGGCGGATTCTGCGGCGGCGCGGCGATGCGAAACGGTGCCAGCGCCTCCATTGTCACTACCCACGGCGAAATCGACGTGGCGAAGTTTTTGCCGAGAAACGGACCTAGCGGCACATATTCCCACGCCTGAATATCGCGGGCGCTCCAGTCGTTGAGAAGCACCATGCCGAACACATGATCGTTTGCCTCCGCGAGAGGGATGGGCTGACCGAGGGCATTGCCCGGCCCGATGAAGGCGGCCATCTCCAACTCGAAGTCTAGGGATCGGCTGGGTCCATAAATCGGCGTCGTTGCCGTGTCGAATTTGCTCTGGCCGCACGGCCGGCGCACATCCGTGCCGCTGACGATCACGGAGCTGGAACGTCCGTGATAGGCGACCGGCAGATGCAGCCAGTTCGGTTGCAGCGCCTTGTCTGGACCGCGGAACATGGTGCCAACATTGCTGGCATGTTCGCGCGATGAATAGAAATCGGTGTAATCGCCGATGTCTGCGGGCAACAGCATCTCGACCTCGGCCATCGGCACGAGGACACCCGCCAGAGTCTCGGCGTTGTCGCGCAGGGTCGGCTCGTCGGCATCGAGAAGCTGCTGAAGACGCGCGCGGATCTCCGTCCGGACGGCTCGACCATGGCCCATGAACACATTCAGCTTCCCGCTATCGAACACGCGCTGACCCTGCAAGGCGGGGACGGCGAGCAACCCTAGCGCTTCCAAGCCGGTGACATCGAGGATGTGTTCGCCAATGGCCGCGCCGATGAAGCGCTCGCCGCCGCGGCGGCGACAGACGCCATAGGGCAGATTCTCAAGGGGGAAGTGCGACTGCGGCGGCGCCGGTACGAAGGAGCGCCGCCGCGAATCCGTCGCCGGTTTCATGAAGATGTCTCCCGCGGTGCATCCAATCGTCGCGGTGCCCGAGCCGTATCGCGTGCCAGAAACGGTGTCCCGGCCAGCCAGAAAAGGGCGCCGAGAAGAATCATTCCGGAGACGGCCAGAAAGGCGGCATCCATGTTGGCCCGACCGCCCACGGCATAACGATCGGCGATGCGGCCCATGATTTTTGGAGAAAAAGCATCTCCTAAAAGGTGAATAATCAGGATGTTGATGGCGAACGCCTGAGGTCGGATCAGCGGATGACTGACATTGGCGAGGATAGTGTTGGTTGGTCCCGTGTTGAAGAAAAGGAAGAAACAGGCGAGGAAAATGCAGATCCACGCCCACGGGAAAGGCACTTTCAGCACGGCGAGAAAAAGAGGAAAGGCCACTAGCATCGACAGGCCGGAAACGAGAAAGTACGAACCCGCGAAGCGAGGCCGTAGTCGATCGCCGGCGATGCCCCCCAGCAGGGTGGCGGCCAATCCGGAGACGACGACGATGCTGCCGAACACGATGTTGATGCGGTCGGCGTCCGGCTCGCCGCGGTAGGAGTAAATGTAATCGGGCATCCAAATGGCGATGCCGCCAATCGAAAAGGTCATGGCGGTCATGCCCAGCGTGTCCAAGACATAGGAGGGAGTGCGCAGCAAAACCAGGTAGTCGCTTAGGCGAAGATGCGACACGACTTGGCCGGGTCCGAGATCAGCCTGTCCGCTCTTGGGTTCGGGCATGAACCAACACCACAAGCCGAGCAACAAGCCGGGCGGCACAACCCAGTAGAAAGCCGACGGCCAACCGAGCAGTCCGCCCAGAGCGTAACCCAGGGCGCTGCCGACGGGGATGGCCGCGTAGAACCACGCCAGCACGCTGCCGCGTATCTTGACCGGATAGAGGTCAGAAATGAGCGTCGGAGCAATGGGTCCGTAAGCCGCTTCGCCGACGCCGATGAAACAGCGCGTCAACAACAAAAAGCCGAAAGAACCAAAAAAGACGGCGATTCCTCCCGTCGCTATCGCTTTGCTGTCGTGGAATGTGCCGGCCAATCCGGAAGCGCCGCTGGCCAAGCTCCACAGAACGACGCCGATGGCGATCAGCCGCCAGCGAGGCATGCGATTCGCCAACCAGCCGAACAAGGGCGCGATCAGCATGTACGAGAGCATGAACGCCATCGCCAAATCGCCAATGCGTTCCTTGTTGTCGTGGCCCTGTTCGATGCGCGGGGGATTCAGCGCCGCCGCCGCCGTCAATGGGGCGTAAGCCGACGGCGAGACTAGCATGCCAAGCGTGCTGCTCAGACGTACCGCATCCGGCTCGCGATAGGGCAGCAATTGCCGTTCGATGGGCGTCACATTCGCCGCCAAAACCTGGCGATCGATGTAGTTGAACAAGTTGATGAGAAGCAACAGAATCAGGGCCATCCGCGCCGGGTAGCGGCGACTGCGCCGTCAAGAGGGAAGGAGATGCGATGGACTCCGGCTGTTCCTGAATGGGCGGCGGAGGCGTGATCGCGGCATCGGATGAGAGCGAACCCTTCTCGGTCATGATGTTTTCCCTAGAAAGCCGGTCTTCATCGACCGGAGGAATGCGACTCGGTTAGGCCACATAGTAAAGGGATGGACGCATAGAGGGAAGGGAAAAACGGTTTTATCGAAAAGCCTCTTGACGGCTCCGCGATTTCCCTGAAGAATGACAGACAGTAGTTTACTCACCCAACGATCGTATCCCCCATCCTCGAGGAGACTATCAACGATGAGGAAGTCCCTGACCTTTGCTGCTCTCGCGGTGCTACTCGCCGCCGCTCCGCTTTCCGCTTCCGGCCTGAGCGGCCAGTACATCGAGGCCCGCACCACCGACGTATGGACGGGTCCGTGCTTCGCCAACGCCGACGTCAATCTAGGCGGCAAGCACGCCATCATGGCTTGGAAGATCGACAAAGGCCAATTCAACAACGTCAATCTCGACGGACTCGGCATCGTCGCCGTCCTCTCCGCCAGCGATACGCTCGGCACGCGGCAAACGGCAGCGGGCAAGGCACTCCTGATCGTCGATGAGCGGGCCAGCCGTCAACAGAAAGACGCTCTCATCGCCTTGGCCAAACAGCAAGGCGGCGAGTTGCTTAGCAATATCGTCGCCGTTCGCTCCGTTCGCGTCGAGTTGAGCGTGTGCAACTGTGAAGAGGGCGGTTGCGGCATCCTGCAAGCCGGCGACGCCCGCATCGAGACGCGCTGTCTCGATCACAAACACGACAAGGTCTGCGGCAACGAATCGGCCTTCTTCCCACCGTTGGCTCGTGACGTGAAGGTTCAGCCGGCGCTTGCCGCCGAGAACGCTTTCACCGGCAAGGGACTCGATGGCACTTGGAAGGACAGCGGCCGTCGCAGCGCCTACCTCGGCACGTTCAGTCTTCGTTAACCGGATGTCATTCCGTTTAGCCGTGAGCCGAAGGCGAGCGCGACAGCGCTCGCCTTCGGCTCGCGGCTAAACGATTTTTTGCAAAGGAGTCTCGATCAATGCGCTTGCGTATCCTGGGTGGTGCGGCCGGCCTATTGGTCTTGGCGACCCTGCCTCTGTTCGCGGCCGACAACGCTTACAGCATCAAGACGGTGGAGAAAACGTCCGTCCCCAAGCAAGTGCAAGAGCCGATCCGCAAGTTGCTTGACGAACGCGGTGTGCAACTGCTCGATGCCAAGGGCGATGTTCTCGCCGAGATGTGGTTTCGCAAGGACGTGCCCGCCAAAGCCACCGACGCCCAGGTCAAGAACGGCCTAACCTACAGCGAAGTCACCGAATCGACTGTCTTCGGTGCCATCCGCTTCCCCAAGCAAATCACCGATTACCGCAAGCAGAAGATCCCCGCCGGTGTCTATACGCTGCGCTTGGCCGCTCAGCCGATGGACGGCGATCACATGGGCACCGCGCCGTACAGCGATTTTCTCTTGCTATCGCCGGCCGCCGAAGACAAGAAGCCGGACATCATGGAAGCGAAGCAGTTGCAAGAGATGAGCGGCAAGACCACTGGCAGTCATCCCGGCGTCTTGTTGCTCTTTCCCGGCAAGGGAGCGGCGGCGGCCCCCAAGCTGGAGAAAAAGGAAGAGAATCATTGGGTTTTGCTGTTGCTGCTGGACGCCAAGGCCGGCGAGAAGAAGGCCAAGCTGCCCATCGGTCTGACGCTCATCGGCGTTTCGTCCTCAGCGTGAACCGCGTATCAGAGCCGCGACCGTAAGGGAGCGGTGGAATGCACCGCTCCCTTACGGTCGCGGCTCTGGGCGCATCGACCACGACAAGCGCGGCGGCTGCGTCCCTGGCACACACGCATAGCCGCTGAAATCCGCCACTCCCTCCCCGCGCAAGAAATCCTCATCGAGCAGCATCTGCCCTGTCATCTCGGCGGGTTCCTTGCGGACCAGCCGCAGCACGCAATCGACGAGGATGTCGGGCTTGCGCCACATTTCCGGTTTGCCCAGCGCGTGATTGATCGACGCCTGGCTCTCGATGATGGTCGCCGGCCACAGCGAATTGACGGCGATATTGTGCGACCGCACTTCCTCCGCCAGACCCAACGACAACAGCGTCATGCCGAGCTTCGAGATCGAATAGGCGATGCGGCCGGGAACCATCGACAGATCGAGGGGCGGACTCATGTTGATGATGTGGCCCCAACGTCGCGCGATCATGGCCGGCAGCACAGCGCGACAACAGAGAAATGCGGCTCGCGCATTGACGCTCATCACGAGATCGAAACGCTTCGCTGGCGTATCGAGCAGATTGCTCCAATGCAGCGCGCCGGCGTTGTTGATGAGCAGATCGATGCGGCCAAAGTGTTCCAGCGTCTTCGCCGTCAAGTCCTCGATCTGCCGCTCATCACGCAAATCCGCCTGCACTGGCAGCGCCAGCGCGCCGAGCGCTTCCACTTCCGCCGCAACGGTGAAAATGGAGCCGGGGAGTTTCTCGGTGGACGTGGTGCTTTTGGCGGCGATGACAACGTGACATCCGGCCCGCGCCAGTCCCAAGGCCAACGCCCGGCCGATGCCGCGACTTGCGCCGGTGACGATGGCGACTCTTTCTTGCAGTTCGGACATGACATCCCCGACAATTTCCGCTTCCACGGATGTACCCATTCTCGATAAAGATAGGGATTCTCAAGCAGGCGATGAAGGAGCGGGCTTGTCAACGGGTGGGCAGTCGAGAGAAGATGAACCTTCTCGCCCTCAATTACGAGAGTACGATCATGGTCGGGCGATCCGAACAACTTGTCCAACACATCCGCCGCCTGGCGTCCACTCGCGTTGCTGCCGCTCTCGCCGGCATAATGTTGCGCGGGATAGCCTGGAGCGGCAGCGCGATCCGAGCAGGACTATTGCGCGCCGTGTTCGTCCTCGCCGGAACGGGGATACTCGCCTTACAGGCGCAAGCAGGCAAGCCGCCGAAGCAACCCCAGCAGCCGGAACCACGGAGAGACTGTTACGGCGATCCGTTGCCGCCGCAAGCCATCGCGCGTCTGGGCACGCTGCGTTTCCGCGGCGTCCGCGGATGTCTGGCGTTTTCACCGAACGGTAAACGGTTGGCTGCCGCGACCGCTGGAGGAGGCGTCATCATCTGCGAGGCGGCGACGGGCCGCGAGGTCCGGCAAATCGACGCTCCATCGATGTATCTATCGTTCTCATCCGATGGCAAGCGCTTGGCATGCTCCGATAATTTGCATTGCCATATTCTCGATATATCGAGCGGCAAGGAATTGTTCGCGGTCGATGGTACGCACGGTGTCTTCGCGGAAGATGGCAAAACATTAGTGACAACCAATGCTTTTATCGGTCCTTGGCAGGTGCATGTCTGGGACGCACGGATGGGGCGGCGTTTACACCAATGGGCCGCCGGTGAGTGGATCGAAGAATTGGCCTTGGCCGCGGACGGACGAATGGCCGCCTGGAAAAACCAGAAAAAACCTTTGGTTCAAATTCGTGACTTGGAGAATGGCGCGGCGAAGCAGTCGATCACCGTCGCCGCCAATGGCCGCACAATGCTGGCATTGGCGCCGGATGGCAAGACGTTGGCGATCGTGAGCAATGGCCTGTCGCTGTGGGACGTAGCCAGCGGAAAAAAGAGTCGTGCCTGGAGCGGCCGCGTGGCGAGCCGGCCCGTCTTCTCGCCCGATGGCAAGAAACTCGCTTGGATAGGTTTTGGCGAGCGGGGAGGAACGGCCCAACCTTGGACGGTCGAATGCGACGGCGACAAACCGCGCCCGGTCGGCGAGCCGGTTAATAACTTCGAGCCGCCTTGCTTTTCGCCGGACGGCAAGTTGTTGGCCGTGGTGACGGATGCTCACGTCGTCTCTCTGCGCCATGTCGCCAGCGGCAAAGAAGCGGCGTCCTTTGACGCCCATGCTCGTCCCGTTATCGATCTGGCCTTCGGTGCGGATGAAAACCATGTTATCAGTCGCGGAGATAACGCTATCTATACTTGGCAGACGCGAACCGGAAAGCTGCTGCGTCGCCTCCCCTTCTTACCACCGGGCCACGAGTTCGCCGCGCCGCTGTTGCCCAACGGTTACTTGCTCACCGGGGAGCGGACGAGCAACCCGCTTCAAGGACGGTTCTTGCTGCGCGACATGCGGACGGATGAGGAGGTGATGCGTTTCGATGGCCGGCCGGACGTTGGCCCACCCAAGGCCGTGGCTGCGCCGGGCGGACGCTTTGTCGCCGTGCGCGGCCGCGCCGGCGAGATGTGTGTGCTGAACGTGCGTGGCCGCCGCTGTGTTTACCGCCTTGCCGAAGTCGCTTTCGGGGTGAAACTCTCGGCGAACGGCGATGTGCTGGTTTGGTACAATCACAAACCCAAAGAGAAAGCGACCGAGATCCACGTTCACCGTCACACGGTCAACAAAACATTTGTCCTGCGCGACCTGCCGAAGAGTGAGCAGTTGCGGTGGTTTCTCGATCAGTACCTGTGCCTCTCGCCGGATGGCCGTTGGCTCATCCTGCCCACCGAAGAAGGTCGCTTGCGCCGCTGGGATCTGACGACGGGCAAAGAAGTCGAGCCGCTGGCCGAAGCGCTACAGACGGTTTGGGAATTTATCTGGTCGCCCGGCGGTCGATTCGTGGCCGCGCAAGGGTCGGCGTCGCCAGCCCATGTAATCGATCGGGAAGCGCACCGAGACGTGCGCGTGTGGGACATGAGGACGGGTACACGTCTCGCTTATCTCACGGTGCCGAATCGTCAAGGCGGAATGCACGTACTCTTCGCACACGATGGCCGCACGATGCTGACAACCGACTTGCAAGGTGTCATCCACTTGTGGGAGACCGCGACAGGCCAGGAGCGCGGCCATTTGCGCGGCCACCTATCCTACGAGATTGGCGCGCTGGCCTTCAGCGCCAACGACCGCATGCTGGTCAGCGGCGGCTACGATTCGCTAGGTTACGTCTGGGATCTCACCGGCCGCATGCCCGATGGTCAATGGCATCCCATGCGCCTTTCGACCGAGCAACGCCGTACTGCTTGGGAGGCTCTGGTATCCAGCGATGCCAAGGCCGCTTACCACGCCATCTGGCAACTGGCCGCCGATCCCGAAGGAACCATCGCTCTTGTGAGCGAGAAAGTGCCGCCCATCGCCACCCGCAGCCGAGACAGGCGGCGCGCTTGATCGCCGCCTTGGACTCGACGGAGTTCGCCGAACGGGAACGCGCGGCGGAAGAGTTGGAAAAACTCGCCGAAACCGCTGCCGCCGACTTGCGGCAAATCTTGACCCGCAAGCCAGCGCTGGAAGTGCGGCGTCGCATCGAGGCGTTGCTGGAGAAAATCGATGGTTTGCCGCATGGAAGACAATTACAGGCATTGCGCGCGTTGGAAGTATTGGAACACATCGACACGCCGGAAACGCGGAAAGTGTTGCGGAAGTTGGCGGAGGGTGCCGGCGGCGCGCGTTTGACCCAGGAAGCGCGGCAGACGCTTGAGCGAAGCGAGGCGGGCCAACGTCCGTAAAGGACGGTCTGTGGGGCAGTCGCTCCGCGACCTCGCGCTCGCACCGCCGAGACGCGGAGTGAACGCGACAAACCATCGGAGAGGTGGTCGTGGCCACCGTTGTTGCCGCAGCGTAACATACCGCAGCCGGCCTCTTGCCGGGCAACTGCAAGACACTTTTCACGAGATCCGCATGGACAAAAAAACAAACCAGCACGTTGGCGTCATCCGACGAACTTGGTGGGCGGCACTGGCCTTCGTACTGATCTTGGATGCGGCCGCACAGGCAGCCAACTCGTGGAGCGCCCTGATTAATCCCGACAATTCGCTGTCATTCAGCTTCCGTCGTGGCGACGAGCCTGTCTTCCACATGGGACTCGGCGGCTGGGGTCCGCACTGGTCCTGGGTGGGAATACATGCCCAGAAGAAGGCCGAGGCCGACCGGCTATCGATTCGCGTGCCCTTCGTGGTGAACAAGGATAAGGGCGAGGTCATCCACGTCCATTTCGAGGCGTGGCAGCCAGCGGCCGGCAGATCGCCTTCCGCTACGACCTGGACGCGGCCCGCGATGTGCCTCTCACTCTGTTGATGGCCGGGGTCAACTTTGCGTCGCATGGCAGCCAGGGTACGCTCACGCTGAACCAGGCCGACGGCAAGCAGAGCCGGCTCGGACTGCCCGTACGCGGCATCCGCACCGCCCCGGCCACGTCGGAGGTCTCGCTCGCCTTCAAGAAGGGCGGCACAGTCACCATGCAGATCGATCCTCCCTGCCCGATCAGCTTCGACAACGGCATGCGCGTACAATTGGCGGCGGACGTGTTCCGCAAGGGAACGCGCCGCGTGACGCTGACGCTGACCTTCCCGGAAGAGGTAGCCTTCTACGCCAAACAAGCCGACCTCGACCGATTCACTCGCACGCTGGCCGCTCCCAACTGGTTTGCTTTTCGCCCATCGCGGGAAGTGACACCGGGCGTCCTGGACATGGACAGATGGCTTGAGCGCCCCGCCGGCAAGCGCGGCGGCGTCCGCATGGTCAAGGATCACTTCGAGTTCGCGGACGGCACACCCGTCAAGTTCTGGGGTACAAACCTGTCTTACACCGCGAGCGCGCCCGACAAAGCGACGGCGGATTTCACGGCTGCTCGCTTCGCCAAGTACGGCATCAACGCCGTGCGGATGCACAAGTTTTCCTACCCCAAGGACCAGATGGGTATTGGCGACCCCAACGACTCGACGCGCATGGACCCGCAGGGACTCGATCGGCTCGATTACTTCGTCTCCCGACTGAAGGAACACGGCGTATACTTCGGCTGGTCGCACAGCTACGGCTTCCGTGTCGTGCCCGGCGACCGCAAGCGGTTGGTAGCCTACGACGAGATCGCCAAGAACCTCCAAGGCAATACCTATGCCTTCATCCACTTCGCCGAGGACGTGCAGGATTTGATGATCGAGATGGTCGTGAACCTGCTGAAGCACCGCAACCCCTACACCGGCCGGACCTATGCCGACGAGCCGGCCCTTTGCTTCATCGAGCTACAGAACGAGGACGACATCTTCTTCTACACGTCCGAGAAAGCTTTCAACGCCTGTCCGACCTATAAGAAGCGATTCCTGTCGCGGTTCGCGTCTTGGCTGAAGGAGCGATATGGTTCGCAGGAGAAACTCCGGGCCGCCTGGGAGGGGGCACTGCGCCCGAGCGAGATGCTGGCGGAAAGCAGCATCGTGCCGCAGATGAACCCGTGGTTCTACGGCGACGATCATCTGCCGAGCCAGAAAGGCGGAGCGCGGCGGCGACTGCTGGACACGGCCGCCTTTCTCCACGACGTTCAGAGCCGTTTTTACAGCCGGTTCGTCAAGGCCATCCGCGACGCCGGCTATCGGGGTCCGCTGAACGGTTCGCCCTGGCAGGCTCCGAGCATGCTGCCCCACTACTACAACCTGTACTCTGACTACAAAGTCGGCTACATCGACCGGCACAACTACTTCGAGGGCCAGGGGTCCGGCATGTTCGCCTCCATGCTCACCCGTCCGGGCAGCGGCTATTTCAGCAGCGGCCTCCAGCAAGTGATCGATCGGCCGTTCGCCCTGTCCGAGTGGATTCACGTCTATCCCAACGTCTACAGCGCGGAAGGGCCAGCCATCCTGGCCGTCTACGGTCTGGGTCTGCAAGGCTGGGATGCCTCGTATGAGTTCCAGTCCCAGGCGTCACGCCGAGTCTTCGGCGACCTCGTAGGCCAGTTCCCCTGGGGCGTCTGGGAGGCCGACGTGCCTACGTCGCTCGGCCAGTACCCTGCCCTTGCCCGCATGGTCTATCGGAATGATGTCAAAGAAGGCGACGTGATCTCGGTGCGTCGCGTCAGTCCCGCCGACATGAGCGTGGGCCGTTTTTCTTTCTCGGACAAGGTGGAACAGCGCGGTGACGTGAAATCATTGGGCCGCAGCGTGCCGCCGGAAGCGCTCGCCGCGGGAAGAGTCGTCGTCGAATTTACCGACAAGTCCCAACCGTCCCAGTTGCCGGACATGAGCCGCTACCGCCGCGATTCGGTCATCCGTTCGACGACGGGACAACTCGTCTGGGATACTTCCGGTCAGGGTTTTTTCACAGTGAACACGCCGGGTACCAAAGCGGTCGTCGGCTTCGCGAAGGGAAGAGAGTTGATCCTAGGAGACATGAAAGTCCGGCTCGACTGCCCGTTCGCTTCGCTCTTTGTCACCGCTTTGGATCGCAACGCCGACCTCAGCAGCGGCAAGCGCGCCCTGATTACCGTGCTGGCCCGGCAGAGCAATACCGGCTTCACCTATTTCGCGCCCGATCATAAGGTGCTGAAAAATGGCCGGCCGCCGATCCTGCTGGAGCCAGTGAAAGCGACTCTGTCCCTCGGCAGCCGGCCGATCGCGGCGGTGAACATCCTCGACCACGACGGTCGCCGTACTGGCCGAACCCTGTCCGTGACGGAGGGGCGGTTCGTCCTCGATGGGACGGAGGATAAGACAATTTATTACGAAGTAGTGTTTCGCTAGAAGCTACCACCGCTCTGGTACTATACTACGAAGGTTGTAGGGTGGGTCGAGCTTGCGAGACCCACCACGCTCGCCTGGTGGGTCTCGCAAGCTCGACCCACCCTACTACTACGAAGAGCAAGGCGGCCCCCGGCCCTATGTTACGCGGATAATTTCGAGGTATTTCCTCTTTCAAGGAGAAAACTTGACGAAAACGGTTCAGCGATTTGTCGGTTCAGTGGAATTCAGCCCACATTTTTCGCCGCCACGCCGGATCAGCCATGTTTTGTTCGATTTCGATGGCACTCTGTCGCTGATCCGGCAGGGTTGGCCGGACGTGATGGCACCTCTCTTTCTGGAAATGCTTCCGCGCTGCGCCGGTGAAACTGAAGATGAACTGCGCCCCCTCGTTATGGAAGACATCATGCGGCTCAACGGCAAGCAGACCATTTATCAAATGATTCAGTTGGTGGAGCGCATCCGCCAGCGCGGCGGCAGTCCCCGAGAGCGCTCTGGTATAAGCACGAATATCTTCGCCGTCTTGAGGAACGCATCCGCGACCGTATCGAAGGTCTGGGCAGCGGACGGCTGACGGCGGATGATCTTCTGGTTCATGGTGCGCGGCCTTTGCTGGAAAAGCTGACGCGCCGGGGGCTGACCCTCTATTTGGCCAGCGGCACCGATGAGCCGTGCGTTCGCAGGGAGGCGGCCTTGCTGAATCTTGACCGTTATTTTCCCGATCGGATTTATGGTGCCCTGGACGATTATCGGCAATTCTCCAAGAAGCTCCTCATCAACCGCATCCTCACGGAGAATCAGGTCGCCGGCGCCCGGCTCCTTGCTTTCGGCGATGGCTACGTGGAAATCGCCAATACGAAGGAGGTCGGCGGCTTGGCGGTTGGCGTGGCCAGCGATGAAGCCCATAATGGCTCCGGCCGCATGGACGAATGGAAACGCCGTCGGCTCCTGGAAGTGGGGGCCGATGTCGTGATTGCCGACTATCGGGATGCGGACGCCCTGCTGGATTTACTGATCGAATCATGAAGCGAATCCCCGCACCTCTGGATTTGTCGCGCCTGCGCGTCCTGCCGCTCGAACAGCGCAGAAGCTTGAGTCGGATCGAGGAGATTGTCGTCGATCCGGCATCTCCACCTCCACCAATCGAAGAGACAGTGGCCGCCGCCGTGCAGGCCGCGGCGCAGCATCTCCGTGCCGCCCGCAGCCGCGATGCCGGCATCCTCCTGATTTGCGGTGCGCACTTGCTGCGTAACGGTGCGGCCCTAATTCTCGCCCGAATGATGGAACAGGGCTGGCTGGGCCACTTGGCCACCAATGGAGCGAGCAGCATTCACGATTGGGAGTTCGCCTGGCTGGGACGTTCCACGGAAAGCGTGGCGGCAAATGTGGCCACGGGCACGTTCGGCGCCTGGGCGGAAACGGGACGAAACATTCATCTAGCCTTGCTGGCCGGAGGCATCGCCGGCGAAGGCTACGGCCGCGCGCTGGGACGATTCATTCACGAAGAGGGGACCGTTTTGCCGTCTGCCGAGAGTTTGGAGGAGGCGTTGCGGGCAGACCCCGGACATCCGCTGGCCCCGGCGCGAGCCGACTTACTGCGGGCCATGCGCCTGCACCACTTGCCGCCGGGACGGCATACCGTGGTCCATCCCTGGAAACACCTCTCGCTTTTGGGCGAAGCCTTCCGCCAGCAAATCCCTCTCACCGTGCATCCGGGAATCGGTTACGACATCCTCGCCAACCATCCGATGTTCAATGGCTCCGTCATTGGCCGCGCGGCGGAACTCGACTTCCGCCAATTCGCCGCCGCCGTGGACAGCCTGGATGGCGGTGTCGTGCTGTCCATCGGCTCGGCGATCATGGGACCGCAGATCTTCGAGAAAAGTCTGAGTTGCGTACACAATCTGCGCTTGCAAGAAGGGCGTTCCACGATCACCGGGCATACAATCTACGTCGTGGACCTCCAGGACGGCGGGCAGTGGGATTGGTCGCGGGGGGAACCGGCGAAAACGAATCCCGCCTACTATCTGCGCTTCTGCAAGAGCTATGCCCGCATGGGCGGCGCCATGCACTATGTCCAATGCGACAACCTTGCCTTCCTGCATCATCTGTATTATGAGTTGAACCGTCGATGACTCCCAAGCGTTTTGCGGAAATCACGAATGGTTATCCACGTTTGCGTATCGCCGTACTCGGCGATTTCTGCCTCGACCGCTATCTGGAAATTGATGCGCGCAAACAGGAAACGTCTCTGGAAACCGGACTTGCCGTGCATAACGTCGTGCGGATTCGGGCCCAGCCCGGAGCGGCGGGAACGATCCTGAATAATCTATCGGCTCTTGGCGTAGGCGAAATCTGTCCGATCGGCTTCGCGGGTGAGGATGGCGAAGGTTATGAACTCTGTCGCTCTCTCCGGCAGCGGCGCGGCGTTCGGCTGGACTATTTCGTGCAGACGCCGCTCCGGCATACGTTCACCTACTGCAAACCGCTGCTCGTGGAAGTGGACCAACCGCCGCGCGAACTCCATCGCCTCGACATCAAGAACTGGACTCCCACGCCGCCGGAGGTGGAAAACCAACTCCTCCGCGTCTTGCGAACGGCAGCGGATCAGGTGGACGCCTTGATGGTGATGGATCAAGTGGACGAACCGGAAACCGGGGTGGTGACGGCGCGCATCCTCCAGGAACTGGCCGATCTCGCGGCGCGGCGGCCGGCGTTGCGCGTGCTTGCCGACAGCCGGCGCGGTCTGCGCGGTTTTCCGCCGCTGTGTCTGAAGATGAATCGGGCGGAACTAAGTCGATTGACCGGACTACACCCGGACGCCGGCTTAGAGGAGATCGGGAGAGAAGCGGTCGCATTAGCACGGCACAACGGCCAGCCGGTATTTGTTACCTTGGCCGAACGGGGACTTCTCGGCGCTGCTCCGCAGGGGACAGTGGATTATCTTCCCGCCTTTCCGCTTCGGGGAGACATCGATATTGTGGGGGCCGGCGATGCGGTCTCCGCGAACCTCCTCGCCGCGCTGGCCGCCGGCGCTTCAATCGGCGAGGCCGTGGAACTTGCCGGCGCGGCCGCCTCGCTGGTGATTCACCAGTTAGGCACGACGGGCACGGCATCCGTGCCGCAACTCCAGGAGTTACTCCACCGCGAGCAACTATAATCCACGCGGCGAGGAGTAATTGTCTCTCTTGTCCTGTTGTCTCCACCCCCCTTCGCGCTACTCTCCGCGGCATCGACCGGCCGCTATGATAAGAGCATGCCGCCCCAGAGGCGGCAGAGCGGCCGATTGTACGCTCCCGAAAACCAGCAGCACTCCGAGACCAATCCATCCTCAAGGGGCTTATGCAATGATCGCAAGCAGCGCGGACATCGGCCTGATCGGCCTCGCCGTCATGGGCGAAAATCTGGTGCTGAACATGGAAAGCCACGGCTTCACCGTCGCCGTGTATAACCGCACCGTGGCGCGCGTTGAGAACTTTCTGGCCGGCCGCGCCCGCGGCAAACGCATTATCGGCTGTCACACCGTTGGCGAGTTGGTCGCGGCGCTCGCACGGCCGCGGAAAGTGCTGATGATGGTCAAGGCCGGCCCGGCCGTCGATCAAGTCATCGCCGAGGTCGCCCCTCTACTGGAGCCGGGCGACATCTTGATCGACGGCGGCAACACGCACTATCCCGACACCAGCCGGCGTCTGCGGGCGTTGCAGGAGCGGGGACTGCGCTACATCGGCACGGGCGTTTCCGGCGGCGAGGAAGGGGCGTTGCTCGGCCCGTCCATCATGCCCGGCGGCGATGCGGCGGCCTGGCCGCACGTCAAACCGATCTTTCAGGCCATCGCCGCCAAGGCGCCCGATGGCTCCCCTTGTTGCGAGTGGGTCGGCGCCGAAGGGGCCGGCCATTACGTCAAGATGGTCCACAACGGCATTGAGTACGGCGACATGCAGCTAATCGGCGAGTCCTACCATCTGCTTAGCCGCCTGGCCGGACTGGACGCCGACGCCTTGCACGAAGTCTTCGCTCGCTGGAACAAGGGGCGACTGGACAGCTACCTCATCGAAATCACCCGCGACATCTTCGGCTATCGCGATAAAGAAACCGGCCAAGCGCTGGTGGACCTCATCCTCGACGCGGCCGGCCAAAAAGGAACGGGCAAGTGGATGGTCGCATCGGCCACTGAACTGGGCGTGCCGCTGACGCTTATCACCGAGGCGGTTTTCGCCCGTTGTCTCTCGGCTCAGAAGGATGAGCGCGTCGCCGCCGCCGAACTGCTACCCGGACCGCAGCCGCAGGGGACGGCAGACCGCGAGGCGTTCATTGCCGACGTGGAGATGGCTTTATACGCCAGTAAGATCACCTCCTACGCTCAGGGCTTCGCCTTAATGAACGCCATGTCGCGGGAGTCGGGCTGGACGATCAACAATGGGGCGGTGGCGCTGATGTGGCGAGGAGGCTGCATCATCCGCAGCGCCTTCCTCGGTAAGATCAAGGAGGCGTTCGACCGCAATCCGAAGCTGAGCAATCTGCTGGTCGATCCTTATTTTGCCGCCGAAGTCTCCCGCGTCCAGGCCGGTTGGCGGCGCGCGGTCAGTGCCGGCATCACCGGCGGCATCCCCTTGCCGGCGATGAGCGCGGCCCTGGCGTATTACGATGGCTACCGCAGCGCTCGGCTGCCGGCCAATCTGCTCCAGGCCCAACGCGACTATTTCGGTGCGCACACCTACGAGCGCGTGGATCGGCCGCGCGGGCAGTTTTTCCACACCAATTGGACCGGCCGGGGAGGCACTACGGCCTCGACGACCTACAATGTCTGAACGCCGGGCGCGGCACGTTTTCACGAGCGTTCGCGGCGTGTACGCCTTGGCGGATGGCGGAGGTAAATCATGATTCCCAACGAGTTGGTGGAACAGGTGCGGGCGGAGGTCAAGATCTTGAAGGAGGGGCAAGACAAGTTCTTGCAGACTTACAAGCGGTTGTGCGCTCACTACGGCGGCCCGGAGTGGCGGAAGGACAAGGACATCGAAACGGTCTTCTACAACGTCCGCAAGGAGATCATCCCGGTCATGGAGCAGGCCGGCATGGAGGGCAAGCAAGTGCAGGCGCTTTGTTCTTGGGCAGCCAAGCTGGTGATGGAGCAGTAGCGGACTCCGCCCTGCTCGGCGAGCGGGGGCATCAGCCTCAGAGAGGCAACAGAGGGCGGATGCTCCCGCTCGCTCGCTCGTGTCTCCGTTTGGCGCCCGAGTCCTGAAAAAACACTTCTTGGCGATCTAACGGAGACACCACAAGCGGTTCCCTGCCGCAGACATTGGCACAGCATTTGAAGAGGTATTGGAGAGGAAACGAACGGATCTAAGAGGAGGGTGACATACGGAGGGGAGGAAAAGAGCATGGAGAATTTCCTCGAAGCGGTGGGCTGGTACGCCTCGATTTTCTTGTGGCTGTACTTCACGGGAATCGGTCTACCGCCATTCCCGGAAGAGGGCGGGATCGGCTACGCCGCCTGGCTGACGGCAGTGCATCCCAACGTGCATTGGTGGTGGGCCTGGCCAGCAGCCGGCGCGGGCGTCCTGTGCGCCGACATGACCCTCTACGGCCTCGGTCGATGGTGCGGGCCGCGTCTGTTCGAGTACCATTGGGTGCAGCGCATCGTCAAACCAGAGCGGCGCAGGCGTTTCGAGCATCTCTTTCACGGCCACGGCATTAAGATCCTGCTGACAGCCCGGCTGTTGCCGCCCTTGCGGACGGGCGTCTTCATCGTCGCTGGCGCCCTGTCGTTTTCGTTCATCCGCTTCGTCATTGCCGATGCCGTCTATGCGGTGTTCGGCGTGGGTCTGCTGTTCTTCTGCGGGGCCGGACTGATGAGCCTGATTCACCGCTACGCCAACAATTGGGTGGTATACCTGGTGGCGGTGGGTGTCATCGCCTATCTCGTCTATCACTATTTCCGCCGGCTGCGGGCGCGGGAAGTGCGAATCAGCACGCCGGAGGAAGTCGCGGTGCCCACACCGACATCGATTGTCGAGGCCGTTGGGGACAGCGTGCCCGCGCGTCCGTCCGAGCAAGCCGCCGAACCACCGACGCCGGCTCCGCCGGAGCTTTCAACTCTCCTCAAGAAGTAAGATCCCGAAGGTGCGGTCCTCGTCGGTCGCCAATGCTATCGCACTTGCCGAAAAAGGATAAGTACCATGAATCGCGTCTCCTCTCTTCTCGCCGCCATCGCAATCCTATCCGAGTCGCCAGCCCAGGATGTCAAACGCAACATCCCCTACGCCGATCCGCCGCACGAGCGCCAGGTACTCGATGTTTATTCACCGCATCATGCCAAAAGCCTGCCTGTGGTCTTCTGGATTCACGGCGGCGGTTGGCAAACGGGCGACAAAACGAGCGTCCAAATTAAGCCGCGGGTTTTCGTGGACAAAGGGTTCGTCTTTGTCTCTACCAACTACCGACTTTTGCCGAGCGTGGACATGGCTACCATTGTGCGCGACATCGCCAAGTCCATCCGGTGGGTGCATGACCATATCGCCGAATATGGAGGCGATCCCAAGCGCCTTTTCATCATGGGCCATTCCGCCGGTGCGCAACTAGCTGCGTTGATCTGCACCGACGATCGCTATTTGAAGGCCGAGGGTCTGTCCTTGGCCATCACCAAAGGCTGCGTGCCCGTCGATGGGGACACCTATGACGTACCGGCCATCATCGAGACAGCGGAAACAAGGCGACGAGTACATGGTCTGCCGCAAGCGAAGTTTGGCCACCGTGAGAAGTTCGGCAACGATCCGGCGAAGCACCGTGACTTCTCCGCGGTCACGCACGTTGCCAAGGACAAAGGAATTCCTCCATTCCTGATCCTGCATGTAGCCGATCATCCCGACACGAGCGCGCAAGCACACCGTTTGGCTAACGTGCTGAAAGATGCGGGCGTTCCTGTCACGGTTTTCGGCGCCAAAGAAACCACCCACAACAAAATCAACGCGGACCTTGGCTTACCCGACGATCCGGCGACAAAAGCGTTGTTTGCGTTCCTCGGAAAAGCACTGAAAAAGTGATTCGTTGCCGCTGTTGCGAGGGACGGCCGATCGGCCTCGAAGAATCGGTCACTTCCCCTTGGTGGCTTCCGGCTTCCAGACCGGACGATGACGGTCGATCTCCGCCTTGAAGTCACCCAGGCTCACCCACTTGGTTCGCTTGTCGAGATCAATCTCGGCGACCGCCACCGTTCCCCATTCTTTGGCATGGGCAATTGCCTCACCGGCGTGGTCGAAGACGGCGGAGATCATCCAGTTACGGCTGACGTCTTCGTAGGTGCTGCTGACCAAGTAGACATGGTTTTCACAGGCGCGGGCTCGGGCCAACAGCGGGTTGCAACCCCAGACCGGCCAAGCGATCACTTCGGCACCGTGGTTGGCCAGCTGCCGCGCCACCTCCGGGAAGAAGCCGTCGTAGCAGATCATTATCCCTACCCGGCCGAAGCGCGTCTGGAACACGGGGTACTCATCGCCGGGACAAATCCCACCCTCGATCTCCGATCTCGGCAGGCTTACCTTGCGATATTTGCCGACGAGTTGGCCATCGGGGCCGAGTAGCACGGCCGTGTTGTAGATCAGGGAGCCGGCCCGCTCCACCAACCCGGCGACGATGTAAAGATCGTGCTTCTCTGCCAGACCGCCGAAATACGCAGTCGAAGGCCCTGGGATCGGCTCGGCGATGTCGGCGAACCGCTTGCGCAGGCCGTAGTAGGTCAACGTCTCGCCGAGGACCACCAGATCGGCCTTCTGCCGAGCGGCCTCGACGATCAACGGTTCGTACAGCCGACAGTTGTCTTCCGGCGACTTGCCGTTGCGGGGCTGGAAGTGGACCGTTGCCAGTCGGACTTTGCGTGGCTTGGGCGTTTCCGTCTCGTGCAGGGTCACATCACTCCAGCGAACCTCGCCGCCCGGTGCCCAGCGCAGGTGGAGTTCGACGACAACCCGCGCCGCCTTCGATGGGGCCCGATAGGTTCCAGATACCTCCGTCCAGCCGGCGTCGTCGATGCCCTTGGCGGCGGGGAACTCGGTTTCCGCCTGGGGCGTCGCGCCGCGCAGATAGCTCGCCACGGTCGGCTCGTCGAGTACGACTTTGTGGCCGTCCGCGTTTCGCCAATCCAGCCGTGCGACGATGCTGCGTCGTGGCAAGGCCACACCCCGCGACTGGTAGTAAACTTTGAAACGGTAGTATTTGCCGCCGTGGACGGGGAACATCTTCGTCCAGCAGCCGTCAAGCCCTTCGCGGCGGTCGTGCTTGACCACGAAGGCACCCTTGGCCTCCAGCCCGCCGGAAGGCTCGTAAGAGAACGCGGGCCGGATCTCGTCGCGCGGCGAAGCGGTCGTCCAGCCGTCAGGAATTGGAGCGGCGTCCGTTCGGTTTTGGTCTGTACTCGGCGCGGCTCCGGCTAGCCAACCTGCGGCCGCCAGCAGCAACAATCCGGCCAGATATCGTCGGCACATGGCTCTCTCCTTCGCGCGACCCCCAGGCCGGTATGCGGGCCTGGGCGGAAATCGTTACCGTGGAGAAATCCTATCCAAGAGCGGCGGCCCTCGCCACCGTGTATCGTCCAGGGGAAATCCGACGCCAAGGGTTTAGGGTTTAGAGTAAGAAGGATGCGATGGAAGCATCGATCCTGCTGTCTTTACCCTAAACCCTAAACCCGATGCCCTATCTCGTTATTTCTTCTCCTCCGGCTTACTCAGATCCATAAACTGAATGTCCTTGAAGGTCACTTCCATCGACTTGAAGCCCGCGTGCAGCTGCCAAGCGATGATCCCATCCTCCGGCATCTTGGCAAATTCGTCATCGACCATCGTTTCGTCGTTGACCTTGATGGTGACGTGCTTGCCGACGCACTTGATATGGTAATCGTTGAAGTCATCGGGTTTGACGACTTTCTTGACGAGATCGCCAGGCGATTGTTTCATCATTCCGCCAAAGCGTTCGCCGTACAGGCTCCCCCAGTAGGCGGCGCCAATGTCGCACTGCGGTCCGGCGACGATGAATTTCTCTGGGTCCACAAGCTTGCTGCGGATCTGTACGCCGCTGTTGCCGACTCCATCCTTGAGGCGGATCTTGAAGCGCAACTCGAAATCGCCGTACTTCTTCTTGCTGCACAAGAAAGTGTTGTGCTTGGGATCTTCCGGGGTGTAGCCGACGAGGGCGTCGTCCTTGACGCTCCAGTATTTTGACAGCCCCTCCCAGCCGTCGAGGTTCTTGCCGTTGAAGAAACCAGAGTTGGCCGTCGCGCGGCTGTCCGGCGCGGAAGGCGAATCGGCCCCCAGCAGCGCGGTGGTGACGGCGAGGGCGGCAAGCAGCAGAATGGAACGCATGGTGTCCTCCGAGAAAAAACCTTCTCCGGCGACCCTTCGCCGGACGAGTGTTTATCCTGTCGTGGCAGCGGCCGATTTGCAACGATTTTCTTGACGAAGTATCTTGACGGCTATGCGTGTTATCCCCGTTCTCGACGTGATGGGCGGCGAAGTGGTGCGCGGCGTGGGCGGACGCCGCCAAGAGTATCGTCCAATTATCAGCCGATTGACCGCATCGAGCCGCCCGCTGGACGTGGCGGACGCGCTGGCGTTTTCTTTCGACTTTGGTGAGTTTTACGTCGCCGATCTCGATGCCATCCTGGGGGGCGAACCGACCTGGGCGATCTACGCCGCTCTGCATCAACGGGGATTCCGCCTATGGGTCGATGCCGGCGTGCGGCGGATGACAAATGCCCGTCCGCTCGCCGATGCAGGCATCGATAGCATCGTCGTCGGGCTGGAGACGGTGGCGAGTCCGGCGGATCTCGCCGAGATGGCGCAAGCATTCGGCGAGCGCCTCGTCTTCTCGCTGGATCTGCGTCAGGGCGAACCGTTGGGCGAACGCGATGCGTGGCAAGGGAGAGACGCCGGCGGCATCGCTGCCGAGGCTGTAGCTTTCGGCGTTCGCCGTCTGCTGGTACTCGATCTGGCTCGTGTGGGATTGGATAACGGCACAGGGACGCGCGAATTGTGTGCCCGTCTGTGCGCCGACCATCCGCAAGTGGCGGTCAGCGCCGGCGGAGGCGTGCGCCATCGCCGCGATCTCGAATCGTTGCGGGATTGCGGTGTGCGGATGGCCTTAGTGGCATCGGCGCTGCACGATGGCCGACTGTCGCGCGCGGACCTCGACGGGCTATGACGGACGCCATTCGCAGGTGGCCGATTGGCCGACGTTCTCCTCGACCTCGACGCGCAGCACGGCCGGCCGATAATTGTGCTGCCGCTGCAATTCCTCGATGAGCCGCTGAGCGATCCAGCGCGCCAGCAGTTCGGCCGTCGTATTCTCGATGGGCAGCAGCACGCAATCCTCGCGCGGAAATAACCATTCCCGATCGCGGTAGCGGACGCGGATGCTGCGCGGCTCCTCTTCGACGCGGATGAGCGGATTGCGCGTCGCCAGCATCATGCGATGGTCCAGCTCATCCGTGATGGCCTTGGTACGATGCTTCAGGGCGATGAAGTCGAAAACGTAGTGATTGCCGTCCAGTTCGCCCTCAATTTCGACGGCGGCGCGGTAGTTGTGGCCGTGCAGGCGCTCGCACTTGTCGCCCTCATAGCTGATGAAGTGCCCGCT
The DNA here is from genome assembly GCA_963835245.1 of uncultured Planctomycetota bacterium. Lineage (GTDB taxonomy): Bacteria > Planctomycetota > Planctomycetia > Gemmatales > Gemmataceae > JAJPHU01. The sequence continues at coordinate 945,357 of CAWIEZ010000001.1, read as the reverse complement.
GCAAAAGACGAGATGGTCCTTGGTAACACGAACTTTGAAGTGTTCAATCATGGTCGAATCCAGCGGACCAGGGGGATTGCGGCGGCAATGTTATCCTATTCTCCCGGAGAACCACGAACAAGCAAGCGGTCAGAAGGTCGGCGGTGGCTCCCGGATTGCGGGAATGCCCTTCGCTGCGCAGCCAACCATCGAAGTCCGCCAGCGCGGGCCATCCCGCATCGAGAACCATTCTGGCTCGCCGCGCCGCTTCCTCCGCTTCGGCTCGGCCGCGTTTGCGAAGGATGAGCGTATCGACATGATGGGCCATTAAATGCAAATGGGCAAAAATGATCGCGCCCTCTATCGAGCCGGTGCGCTCCAATGCCATCAATAAAGCCGGCACACCGTCGTCGAACACTTCGGCGAAACCATTGGCATACTGGCGCGCGATCAAATCGCGGTCGGCGGCCAAGGCCATGACTTGTCGCAGCGTTTGTGTCGGCTCGGTGCGTACATCCTGCTCGGGCGCTCGCCCTAAGCCGCCGGGCGAAGCCAAGCGGATCGCTTCGTAAACCAAGCGGGCATCCTCGGCATCCAATTCGGCAAGAACGCGCTCGACGCCGCCGCGTAACTCCTCCTCCGGCGGCACACTCGCCAAGGGCGCTAACAACAGGACGATGCCGAGGTTCGTGTTCGTGCCGACGACGCGGCGCGTGGCGCGGACGGCATCGAGAACGGTTGCGCCAACGCGCCGCTGACAAGCCGTTGTCATTACCGGGGCAATGGCGGCGGCGCTGAGCAAGAAATCGGTGTAGGTGCTGTCGGCGAAATCGCGATAGCGATGGACGTTGCCCGCTTTGCGGGCCGTCGCCTCCCAGATGCAGGCGATTTGCGCACAGGCCGGCATCGAGCATCGGCGTCACCTCGCGCGGTAGTCGTGGACCAGGAAATCGACAACGGCGGCGGCCACGTCAACGCCCGTCACCGCGGCGAGGGCGCGCCAACCGGGCACGGCGTTCACTTCCAAGACGTACCATTCGCCGCACGGTCCCGGCAGCAGATCGACGCCGGCCATCGCCGCGCCCAATGCCGCCGCGGCGCAGAGCCAGCCGTTCCTCATCCGCATCCAGTTGCACGATCTCGCCCCGACCGCCCTGGGCGACGTTGGTGCGCCAGTCGCCGCCGCTGTAGCGCCGCATCGCCGTCAACACTCGTCCGCCCAACACGAAAACACGCAAATCCCAGCCCGGATGAGGGATGAACTGTTGCAGGTATAGTACGCTCTGCGTGCGCTCCAACGTGCGGAAAGTACGCCAAGCCATCTCCGGATCGGAAACACGCACCATGCCGCGCCCCTCGGAACCGAACAACGGTTTGACGACGACATCGCCGCCCAGCGCCGCGAATGCCTCCAGCGCGGCGTCGGCGTGCTGACAGGCAACCGTCGGCGGCACCCGCAGTCCGGCGGCTTCGAGATACGCCGTCGCCAGGTACTTATCGACGCAGGTTTCCACGGCGCACGGCGGATTGAGTACCGCCGCGCCGCGCGCTTGCGCTCGATGCAGCAGATCCATGCGGAAAACCACCTGCTCCAGCGAACCGGGCGGCATGGTGCGAACGAGAACACCATCGAAGCCGGCCAGTGCATCCGAGGCATGAGCGATGCCGGCGGACAAGCGACGAAAATCGACAGGTAGCGCTTGGTGGTCCTTCCGCGCCGCCGCACGCTGTAAATCGCGGACGTGCCAGCCGTCGCCGGCGGAAAGAAGAGCTATACGCATGTCTGATCCGCTATCTTCCTGTTTAGCCGCGACCCGAAGGGGAGCGCAACAGCGCTCCCCTTCGGGTCGCGGCTAAACAGGAAGATAGCCTATAGCGGAAAGCGGAAAGCGGAAAGCGGATCGTCTTGACGCCTCGGCGCAAAGCATCTACCATCGGCCCGCCTCTCGATTTGCCACGCAAATATAGCCCCCGGCTTGCCGGGGGAGAAGCAGAACCCCGGCAAGCCGGGGGCCATATACATACGGGGAGAAGACGCTCATGCAAGAGCAAGATCGGTGTGCGTCCGCGCCGGTGGCCGGTGTGAAAGCGGCGGATCTGCGCTGTCTAGCGATCTTGGTTGTCCTAGTCGTGGCCGTGCGCGGCTGGCAGATCGCGCATACCGAAGTCGCTTCGCGCGACAGCATCAGTTACGTCCGCATCGCCTGGCAACTGGAACACGGTCCTTGGCGCGAGGTGATGCCGGCATCGCCGCAGCATCCAGCCTATCCGCTGGCCGTTCTCGCCGCCTCGCTGCCGCTGCGGCACTTCTTCCCCGACGATGCCCCACGCGCCTGGCAGATCAGCGCAACTGGTCAGCGCCCTGGCCAGCGTGCTATTGGTCGTGCCAATGTTCTACCTCGGACGCGAACTGTTCGATCGCCGTGTCGCCTTTTGGGCGTGCGTGCTGTTTCAGTGCCTGCCCACCAGCGGCAAGGTCATGGGCGATGGCCTGTCGGACACGCTCTATTTGCTGTTCGCTTGCTCCGCTCTGTGTCTGGCCTGCGTGGCCCTGCGGCGCCGATCGTGGCTCTGCTTCGCGCTGACGGGATTGGCCGGCGGATGGGCGTATTTGACGCGGCCAGAGGGGGCGCTCCTCATCGCCGCCAGCGGATTGGTCCTGCTGGGGATACAGTTCGTCCGGCGTTGGCGGCAGCCGTGGCGGAACGTGTTGGCCCAAGGGTCCGCTTTATCGCTGGCGGCGTTGACCGTCATGGCGCCGTACATGCTCGTCATCCACGGCCTAACCGTGAAAAACACACCCAACATTATGATCCATCAGCAACGACCGGACGCCGATTGGGAAAAACGCTTACGTCCTTCGGCCCAAGAAGAGCGCTCCTCACGAACAACGGCATCCCCTTCGACGCTGTTGGCAATTTTCTGGGGACCGGGCGAGCGCAGTTTCGACAAAATCGCGCAAAACATCCACGATCTCCGCGATCTTCCCAACCATCGGCTGCCCTCGCGCTACGTCTGGGCGCTCAAGGCGTTCGCCATCGAACTCGGTAAAGGTTTCTTTTACGTGGCGTGGATGCCGGCGCTGTTGGGTTTGTGGTGGAACCGCGATCGTTTCCGATTGGTGCCCGGCGCGTGGGTGGGATTGTTGGTCTGCGCGATCCTGACCGCTTTACTCTACCGCATGGCCGAAAAAATGGGCTACCTGTCCGATCGCCATTTCCTGCTTCTTATCCTGTGCGGCGTCTATTGGGCCGTGGCCGGCGCTCTTGTACTCGGCGACAAGCTGGCTCTGGGAGCGGCGCGGCTGTGGCCGAGCTTGGCGGGACGGCGGTGGACGGACGGGCGAATCTGGTCGCTGGGGCTGGTGCTGATTCTGACCCTCGCTCCGCTGCCGCGCACGCTGGCTCGATTGCACGCCGAGCGCGCCGGCTTCCGCTCCCTCGGTCGCTGGCTGGCCGAGAACACCTGTCCCGGAGATTTCATCGAAGATCCGTACTGTTGGGCCTATTACTACGCCGGCCGCGTGTTCGTCGAAGGCTGCCGCGAGCTGCCGGTCCACAAACCGAGTTGTTTCTATGTTGTTCTGGAAAAGTCGGATAATCGCCATCCGCGCCTGATTACCCTGCAAACGGCGGTCGAACACACCCTCAAACAGAAAGCCGCCAAGATCGTTCACACCGAGGAAGTGCGGCGCGGCCGGCAGCAGGTGGCGCTCCAGGTTTGGCAGGTGCCGGGTCCGTATCAATGGACGCCGATCCCGGCGCTGCCGAGTCAGCGCAATTAACACTATCCTCCGCGATTTTGGACGGTTGGCCCACCCGGCAGCTAACGCAGCCGGTTCGCCTGTCGCGGCGAACCGGCTGCGTTAGCTGCCGGGTGGGCCAAAACCCAGAGACACACCCTTCCGCGAGCCTGCCGCTTGCATCCCTGTCGTCCTGCGATAGAATCGGTCATCGCACCGCGCTCGCTCCGCAAAGGATTCTTTCATGCTCTGGGCCGTTTATCAGCAACGCCTCGATCCGTTAGCCGGCAAACTCCCCGCCTCCAATCTGTTCTCCCTCCTCCTCGCCGCCCTGCCCGTCGTCGTGCTATTCTGGCTGCTGGTGCCGCGCCGCTGGCTGGCCCCGAAAGCCGGAGCGATGGCCGCGCTCACTGCCCTCGTCATCGCCGTCGCCGTCTACGGCATGGAGGCGCGGATGGCCGGCATGGCCTTCATCAATGGGGCGCTGTTCGGTCTGCTGCCGGTCGGTTGGACCATCTTCAACGCCATGCTGCTGTACAACGTCACGGTGCAGACCGGCAAATTCGATCTCGTGCGCCGCTCGGTGGCCGGCCTGTCCGGCGATGCGCGCGTTCAGGCCATCCTCATCGCCTTCGCTTTCGGCGCCTTCCTTGAAGGTTCGGCCGGCGGCGGCACGCCGGTGGCCATCTGCGGCGCCATCATGGTCGGACTCGGTTTCGATCCCTTCCTCGCCGCCGTGCTGTGTCTGATTGCCAACACGTCGCCCGTCGCCTACGGCGGACTCGGCACGCCGCTTATCACGCTCAACGGCGTAACCGGACTGCCCACCGAAACCCTCAGCATTATGGCCGGACATCAACTGCCTCTTTTGTCGCTTTTTATTCCGTTGTACATGGTCAAGTGCATGTGTTCGTGGAAACAGACTTGGGAAGTGTGGCCGGCCCTGCTCGTCGCCGGCGGCTCCTTCGCCGTCTTCCAGTTCGTCTTCGCAACCATGCACCTCTATGCACCGAAGATTGTCATCTATCCCATGACTGACATCGGCGGCGGAATCTTTTCGTTGATCGTCACGGCCATCTTCCTCAAGTTCTGGAAACCGCGCAAGGAATGGCACTTCGAGAAAACGACGGTGCCGCCCACTCCTGGCGCGCCTGCGGCGTTCGATCCGAACGATTCTCACGCGGCGGAAGCGAAAGCGCTGCTGGAAACCGCGCCGGTCAAAGAGTCTCCCTTGACGGTTTGGAATGTCACGGTGGCGTGGTTTCCCTTCGTATTGATGTCGATTCTGTTGCTGCTAACAGGGTTGGTGCGTCAACGAGAGGGAGAGCGTAAAAAACTCGGCCCGGCGCGGATCGGGCCGCTGGAAACCAATTACATCGTGCCGATTCCGTGGCTGGACAAACAATCGTTCCGCGATCCCCGTCTGCGCGAAGGGAACGGCCAAGCGGAGAAGCCGGAGGATGCGACGTTTAACTTCGCCTGGCTGACGGCTCCCGGCTCCGCGGTGTGCGCGGCTGCACTCCTCTCGATGGCGCTTCTACGCATGAACGGACGACAAATCGCTTGGGTGTTCAAGCGAACATTCGTGCAAATGAAGATTCCGATTCCGACGATTTGCTTCATGCTGGGACTCAGTTACGTGACGCGCTACGCCGGCATGGATGCGACGCTTGGCTTCGCATTCGCCGGTACGGGAGTGTTGTATCCGTTTTTCGCGCCGCTCTTGGGCTGGCTCGGCGTGTTTCTGACCGGCACCGACGCAGGCAGCAACGCTCTGTTCGGCAGCTTGCAGAAGATCACCGCCACCCAGATTCACGGTGCCGGAGCGTTCGGCGGCCATCTCGACTTGGGACAGGCGCAGGTGCTTATTTGCACGTCCAATAGCACGGGCGGCGTCATGGGCAAGATGATCGATGCGCAGAGCATCGTCGTGGCGACGGCCGCGACCAACCAACTCGGCAAGGAGGCGGACATTTTCAAGGCGGTGCTGTGGCACAGCATTTTACTCGCCGTGATTGTCGGATTGATAACACTGTTGCAGGCGTATGTCGCTCCGTTCACCGCACTAGTGCCACAGCCGCCGAGATGAGGCATCGAAAAGAGTCCAAGAGCAGAATCTGTTGTCAGGCGGTGACAATCACAACGCCCGTTCTCCTGGATTATCGGTACGCGGTTGCGCCCGCATGGCGGCGAGAACGTCAGCGGCGTATTCCGGCTGGCGAAAGCGCAAACTCAACGTGCCGCGGCTGGGCGAATAACCGCTCAGCTCCGCCGGCAATCGTCTCGAAGCCAGCGTGCCGAAGAGGAAACCGCCAAGTCCGCCCACGGCCAGAGCGGCGAGACCGACCACCAACAACAGCGAGCGATCTTGCCAACCTTCGCTCCAGGCCATCAGCAACGCCAGGCCGCAGAAGAGGAACGCTCCCATTTGCATACCGCGAATACCGCCGCGATGTTGCTGTTCGCGGATGACGTTGTTGGCAGGCTTCGCAAACGGGAATCGCCACTTCCAACGGCTGACTGGCCGGCACCAAGATGCTCATGAACGCTTTCGCCGCGCGAGGCGATGGGAAAGTTCATCGTTCGAGGAGTGCGTTCGCCGCAATCGCAGCAGCGCGGCGGAAACGCCAGGCGCGTCAGCGGCACGGTGATCCATCCGCCGGCATCCGGCGCAGCCGGAAGATCGTCGAGTCCGGCCATCGCATACGCCTGCGGCGGCGGCACGCCCTTGGGCAATTCGCCGCCCCAGACGACGGCCCAGCAGCAGCAGCAACTCGCCCAATTCGCCGGCCATCACTTCATAGCGCGCCGGCAGCACGACCGTATCGGCGCCGACAAATATGCCATTGCCGCGCCTTGATCTCCGCACCGTGCGCGATCGGCGTATCTTCGCGGCGCAGCTCGACGAAGGGAATAGCCTCCCGCGCCACCGGCAACGTCAGGCCCACGCGCGGACTGTCGCCGTCCGGCACGAACGCATGGCCGTCCACGTTGAACAGCGCCCACGGACACCACACGGTTGTATCGCGGTACTTGACTTCGACGCCGTCGGGATGCAGCACCAGCGAATGACCGCGCATCCGCAGCGACCAGCCTAGCCAGACGCTGGCCGCCCAGCAGCAAGCCGATGCCCAAGGCCAACCGCTCGCCACTCGCCGCTCGCCGATCGAGGACCACACACGACAGCAGGAACGCGAGGCCGGCGAAGCCGAACAGAAAGACCAAGCCGTACATCTGTCGCGGCCCAATCGTCAGCGGCTCCTGGACCAGATAGCCGCGCGGATTTTCGATCAGTTCTTCCAAGCTCGGGGACGAAACGACTCAACGATTGTCCGGCGGGCAGCACGCTCATCCGCGAATCCCTTTTACAATGAAGGTTAGCCGTCTTCCTTCAGTGTGTCCGGTTCCGGCGTGCAAGTCAACGCCGATCGGAGAACGGGCGTGACAAGGAGCGATGTTGGAAACGGAACGTTATTTCGCCACCTGTGGCCGCGGCATCGAGCCGGTGTTGGCGGACGAACTGCGTACGCTCGGCGCGGCGGACGTGAAGCCGGGACGCGGCGGCGTGTCACTTCGGCGGCGATCTGCGCCTTGCTGTACCAGGCCAATCTCTGGCTGCGCACCGCTATCCGCGTTCTGCGGCCCGATCCTCGAAGCGACCGTGTCCTCGCCGGATGAACTGTACGAGTGCCGTCCGCTCGCTGGACTGGTCGCAATACCTGACGCCGGAACATACGCTGGCCGTCGATTGCAATGTCCGCGATTCGCACATCACGCACTCCAAGTACGCCGCCCTGCGCGTCAAGGACGCCATCTGCGATCAGTTCGTCGAGCGTTGCGGCAAACGGCCGAGCGTCGATGTGGACACAGCCGATGATCGGCCTGAATCTGCACATTTATCGCGATCGCGCCGTGTTGAGTCTCGACAGTTCCGGCGAATCGCTGCACAAGCGCGGCTATCGTCCGATCCAGACGCGCGCTCCGCTCAACGAGGCGTTGGCGGCGGCGCTGGTATTGCTGACCGGCTGGCGCGGCGAACGGCCGTTCGCCGATCCGTTGTGCGGCTCCGGCACGCTGGCGATCGAGGCCGCCTGGATCGCGCTGCGGCGTCCGCCGGGACTGACGCGCAAGCGTTTCGGCTTTCAGGGCTGGATGGATTTCGACGTCGGATTATGGACCGCGCTGCGCGACGAGGCGCGGCGCGGTGTCGGCCGTGCGCTGCCCGCGCCGATCCTCGCCGCGGATGTACGCGGCGATGCCGTGTCGTTCGCCATCAACAACGCTCGTGCCGCCGGCATCGGTCATCTGCTGCGCTTCGACAAGCGCGACGTGCGCGACTTCCAGCCGCCGCCCGGAGCGCCCGGCGTCCTGCTGTGCAATCCGCCCTACGGCGAACGCCTCGGCGAAGAAAAAGACTTGTTTCCCCTCTATCGTTTGCTTGGCGAGGTGTTCGCCCAGCGCTGCCCCGGCTGGACGGCGTACGTGTTCACCGGCAATCCGCGCCTGGCCGCTGCCATGGGACGGACGCCGGTCGCGGAAACGCCGTTGTACAACGGCAAGATTCCTTGCCGTTTGCTGCAATTTGGACCTCCTCACGATGCCGATTACCAATGAGCCTCGAAAAGTCCCGACCGCGCCTGCGCACCATCCAACCCAGACCGCTGACACGGAGCGAACGAGCGATGCGCCGCCGCATCTGAAGCGGGGCTGGTAGATGCTCATCGAGATTGGCTCGCCGCAGGAAGAACCGACAAGGACGCGGATAGAGCGATATCCGGAATATAAATTGGAAAAGACGGTTCCCCGACGGTTCCGGCCATCCGCGTGCTGCGGTCGCGTCGGCGCCGCTCAAAATGAAATAACGGGATAGGGTTGCTTGGTGGAAAGGGTCGGGATCGTTTCTCTGCCCGTAAGAAACGACTCCGACCCTTTCTCGCCTCGGCTCTATGTCCATGCCTTCCACATCAATGCCAGCGGCGTCCAGGCGGACAAGGTCGCCTCAACGTGCCTTGGCCTCTTTCCGCCACGGGAACGGCGTCTTGACCTGCACGGGTTTGGTCGTCACTTTTTCGTTGAGGATGCCCTGGAACACCGCGCCATAGAGTTGCTCGATCTTCGCTCCCGCGTGAGCCGCTAATAGCCGGTGAACTTTACCGCCGTTGGGGAGTTGCCGTACCACGCCCTTATTCTCGATTGGCGGCAAAGATAGTATCGGAGCCAGTTTCCGACCGTCGGCGTCCCGGTAGGCGAGGGCCGTATCCAGATTCTGCATGGCCTGATCCTTCAAGATAGACGTGACGCGGACGCCGTACTCTTCCCGCAGCCGCTCCGCGTGGTATCGCCTCAGCAGCGCTTTGAATTTATCGGCGCTCCCTTTACTCTCCTTAACCGCCTCCCGCGTCTTCTGAATCGTCCACTCTGTCTCTTCGAGCATGGTCTTAGCGTTCACCGGGCCGGCGATGGCATTGAGAACGCGGCCGTCCGGCGCAGAAGTACGTCGCCACGTTGCCCCCTTGCTTCTGCTTACCGTCGATCTTGAAACTGCCCACGCGCTGGAAGGAGGTGATAAAGTGTTTGTTGATAAGCTCGCCAACCTTTGGGTTGGCTAAGGCGTTCACACGGAGCGCCTCGGCATTGTTTCAGGTGAAGTCGGGGGTCTCAAAGTGGCCCGAGACGTGCAAGACCAAGACGAGCTTCTTCTGCTTGGCGGCCAGCTTCGCCGCCTCGCCGGGAGTGCCCACGAACTCGATGGTGGTGCCGTGGCGGGCCGTGGGCGGCAAATCTACCGTCCTCAGCTGAGGCTCATCGGCCCAGAGAGCAGCCGTCAGAAGGAGACTAAGAGGCACGGTCATTAACTTGCTTCGCATGGTTGGCCTCCGGTTACGGGTTCTGTTTATTCTCTATCTTGTTTAGAGCCGTTTCGACGGCCCTGCGGACACTTGCATCATTGTGGTAGCGCTGAGTAGCAATGGCTTCAGCAATGATCTCTTCCGTACTCTCGTCGGCTAAAGCCGCCAGAGCCTTAATTGCGGCAATGCGGTTGATAGGAATGTCCATCTTGAGAAGGGCAAGGATTCTCGGTACGGCCAGTTTACCGTGTTTCATGCGCGCCAACCCTCGCAGGGCAATGGCCCGGATCAAGGGATCGCGATTGGTCAAAGCCGTGGCGATCACCCGGTACGAAGACAGATCCTTCTTGCCGATGCGGCTCAGCGTCGTCAAGGCCGTGGTGAGAAGCGTATTGATGCCCTTGCTTGCCGCGAACTTGACCACATAGGCAACCAGGGGAGCCAGTGGCTCCCCATCGTCCTCCAGTTTTTGAATCTTCCCCAGCAGGGTCGAGAGGCGGTCCGCATCATTCTCGGTCGCCAGCACGACAGCCAGATAGTGCATCTTGGGATCGATGTTCTTGAGAGCGTCGGCGGCCGCCACACGGACAGCAATGACGGGATCGAGCATGGCGCCGCACAGGAGGCGGCGGGCGGGTTTGCCCTCCTCAGCCAGTCCACCCAGCGCACGCGCGGCTTGGAGCCGATCAGAAGCACGCTTGGAGTAAAGGGCGAGCGCGTTGGCTCGGATGATAGCCTTCACCCCTGGTGGAGATTCCGGGGGAGGCACGAGAGACGTATCCGGCAGGTCATCGTCCTGCTTTCGCTGCTTGGATTTCGATGCTTGCAAGTCCACCGCTGGAGCTTTCACCTCTGCGGACGGCATCGACGAACGAGAGGGTGATGCCGGTTCCCGCGATTGGGGCGTTTGTGGCGTCCGAGCCTCGGCACTCCCTTCCGGCGCCCTCTTGATTCCAGAGGAAGAATCCGGGTTGGTTATTTTTTGCAAGGCCGCATGAGCGGCATGCACCACGGACGGTTCAGGATCTTCCAGTAAATCGATAAGTTCACTAATGTGATCCTTATCATCCTTCATACCCAGCGCCAGGGCGGCGGCGCGCCGCAGTTCCGGGTTTTCGCTCCCCAGGTAGGCGAGCAAGGTAGTTGACGTAAATCTCGATAATCGGTCGGCCAGAGTTTGCCGTGCCTTCTTCTTGGCCTCATCCGAGAGCCGGCCGATGGCAGCGGCCAGCGCCTGGGTGTACTCAGCGCCTTTGCCATTGCGCAGTTTTTCCAATAACACCATTTGCTGCTCGGGCGCGGCCTCGACCAATTCTTCACCGAGCGAATCGGCCTCTCCCCGCTTCGTATCGGGCAGCGGCGGTTTCTTCTTGGGAGTATCTTTTGCGGGCGGTGCGAGGGACGGAAGATCGGGCGGACGCCTCTCAAGTACGGGCGGCGGGTCGGATGAGCGATTTTTAGCGGCGGCAGGCGGGTTGGGCGGCGGCGGAGGTAGCGGAGACGATAAAGGAGCCGAAGCATCCCTTGGAGGGCTTTCAATTTCCGGCTGCAACAAAGGCAAGGGATCTACTTCGGCCAGGCTCGCCAGCTGCTCCTCATTCCCCAATCGTTGCTCCATTGGCGGAGGCGAAAGACGTGGAAATATCCACATGAGCCAGCCGAGAAAACCGAGCATCGCCAGAGCGAGCGACAAGCTGATAAGGCGGGCGGCCGTCTCTGCCGCGCGCCGCGGTTCGCCCACTTTTGCGGTCTGGAGATAATTGGCTGGCTCTTGGTTTGCCGGATCAGGAATTTTTTGCAGATGATGACAGATAGGACAAGTCGTCTCGGTGCCCGCTTTCCGCCTGCCGATGGAGAGCAGATGCAGACAGTTGGTACAGCGGAAGTGGAGAGGCATGCTGGGGAACCTCCTGAAGAATACATGCGGGCGAGGGAACCCCTCCTCAAACCGGCGGTCAATGCCCAAGACTTTCCAGCCCGCAGCGCCAGCAAGGGCATATCCCTTGCTGGCGCTGCGGGCTGGAAAGCCAGGATTTTCACTTTTCGGCATCTTTCTCGATCTTATCCAGGGCAGCCCGCGCCGCTTCCCGAACCCGCATGGACGAGCTAAGTTTCAGATTCTTGAGCGCCGGGATCGCGGCCTTAGCATCCGTCCCGAACTCCCCAAGAGCCTTGATGGCAGCCAGGCGTGTTCCCTCGTCGATCTGCCCGAAAACGGTGATCTCGGTCGCGGCGATGAGTACCTGAACCAGATCCTTGCGTCGGGCTGGCTGCGCGTTGCCTGTCGCCACGATAGCGTTGATGGCCGCTGGACGTACTTGCCAACCTCTCCCGAACCTCCCCTGGGGAAGCTTGGTCATCTCAACGAACAGTTTCACCACCTCCGACTCGGCGGGTCCGAGTTTCGCCAAGGCTGCGATGTCCGCAATCAGCATCGCATCATTTGGGTACTCCGCTGATGAAACTTTCTTGGCGTGAGACAGGAGTACCGGGACAGCCGCCTCACCTTCGGTGCCCATAGCGCCGAGGGTCGCACTGGCCTGGACGTGGTTGTAAGTGTTTTCATCCACGACTAACAAAACAACCTGTTTGTAGAGGGGGGGATCAATCTTTTCCAGCGCCTCCAAAGCGGAGCGGCGCACGGACTCTGACGTACCTACAATCGCTTCGCACAGGGCGCGAGCCGCCGGGCGGGCTTTCTCTCCCATCTTCCGCAACCGCTCGGCAGCGGCGACACACTCTTCCGCCTTCTCGCTTTTGAGCTGTTCGATGGTGCGATCCAACTCCGTCTTGGACTGAGGAGAGCGCTTCGGCGTTCTCTTTGGCGGTGGTTCTTCCTTTTCAAGTCGCCGCGTTTGCCGATTGGGTTTTTCTTCCTTTTGTCCTTCTCTCTCGGCTCGTATTGGTTCCGTCTGGTTGGCTTCGCTTTTCGGTTCTTCTTCTCCCTTCTCAGACAGAGTCTGGCGATCCGAGTTCTCCTCTGTCCGTCCCTTGAGTTCTTGCGGATGCAGAGCGACCAGGCGATCCGTAACCGGCCGTAGCAATCCCATCGGCCCACCGGCCAGAGCCATGATGCTGAACAACACCGACCCTCCGACCATGAGTGCAGCCGCCGCCAGGCCAAGACCTCTGCGAAACAGCGACTTGAAGACGGCGAACAGGGCGAGAACAATCCCAAAAGCGGCAAGCCCGGCACCGAGCAGTGGATGGTGAATAACAGTCGCTGGCGTTGCGGCGACGGCAAGGATCAGCGCCAGCAATGCGCACAGCGTACCGGACCAGGACCGTGCCGGCTTGTGACCGGATTGTTCTCCGCTTCTCCCCTCTAGTTCGGCGTCCTTTCTGAGTCCGAGCAGCACGAGATTATCGGACTCGACAGAAGCAGACGGCGTTGGTCCGGGAACCGTGGAGGAAACGGAAGGCGTGAGTTGGCCCAGCATGGTTTTGTTGGCCGCTGTTGGTTGTGCCGGCGCGGGGACCAGCATCCGCTGCCCGCATTTGGGGCAATTGATTTTGCGTCCGGCTCCACCGTCAACAACCTTGAGAACTTTTTGGCAGGCGGGGCATTGGAAGCGGATCATGGGTGGCACCCTCGGCTAGATACCTCATCTGAGGAATCACATCCTCTTTCCCTCTCGATGTCTGAATATCGTTGCCCGTTTGAGATGAAAGAGGGAACAGCAATCAGCGATACTAATGCCCAACAATACACCAAGTCAAGCACGTGCGTTCATTTTTTCCGAGCCGCGACCGTTAGGGAGCGGTGCTGCCCCCGCTCCCTAATGGTCGCGGCTCAGATCAGAATGCTTACAGCGTCCAACCCTTGCGATACTCGAAGTGCAGGAACTGATTGGCATCCCAGGCGTTCGTGAACTTCATGTTCTCGCCGTCCCATTCGAGTTTCTTCTTTCCCTCTCGCATGGCGACGTTGCCCAACAGGATCGCCTACCGCCGTATTACTGGGCCGCCTTCGTACTCTGCGGCGATTGGCGCTAACGATTCGCTGCCGCCGAAAAAGTTAGCTTCTGAGGAAATCAACACCAGCTCGGAACCCCTGTCATCCGCGAATCAGTAGAGCAAAAAGGGCTGCCGGCGTTTACGGAACGTCTCTTCTTCTGCCTCCCACGCGCTGCAGATGTCCCGCGCCGAGATCCCTTTCTCCAGCGCGTTCCGTTCGCGGCGCTGCCGAACAGCAGGTCGATGGCCAGGCGATCCGCCACAAACTCGTAAGGCTCGCGCCGCCAGACGAAGGCATCGCCCGACAGATCGCGCACCGCCGCCAGCAGCGCCAGGCTGGTCCGCACCGGCTGAAACGCCTGCTGATCCGTCACATGCAACTGCAACCCCGCACACGTCTGTCCGGCAAACTTGTGGAAGGTCGGCTGGAACCACGCCGGCCGAAAGAGGACGCCTGGCAGTGCCTCTTCCTGGAGTCGGCGGCATAACTTACGAGCATCAATCCAGGGAGAGCCGCACAGCTCGAACGGCCGGGTCGTCCCGCGTCCTTCGGAGAGGTTCGTCCCTTCCAGCAGGCACTGACCTGGGTAGACGAAGACGGTGTCGAGTGTCGGCATGTTGGGCGAAGGGAGAACCCAGGGCAGCCCCGTTTGCTCGAAGTCCATGCTGCGCCGCCAGCCGATACAGGGGATCACTTCCAGTTCGCCGCCAAGTCTCCGCTCCGCTTTGTACATGCGGGCCAACTCCCCGATCGTCAAACCGTGCCTCGTGACGAGAGGATGGACACCGACGAAGCTCTCGTAACCGGGCTGGAGCAAGGGGCCTTCGACCGCCTCGCCACCCAGCGGATTGGGACGATCCAGGACGATGGTTCGCAGACCATGTTGAGAGGTTGCCTCCAAACAGAAGAGCATGGTGGCCTGGAAAGTGTAGTAGCGGCTACCGATATCCTGCAAGTCGATCACCAGGGCATCCAAACCTTGCAGTTGCTTCTGGGTGGGTTTGAGGCTCTCCAACGAATCGCCGTAGAGACTGTGGACGTTCTGTCTGGAGTGCGGATCGGTGCCGTCGCGGACGCCGATGAGATCCTGCGCCTCGCCCATCAGGCCGTGTTCTGGTCCAAACACGGCCGCCAGGTTTACGCCAGGCGTCTCGGCCAGCAACTCACAGGCGTGCCGTAGCCGGCGATCAACGGCGGCCGCGTGTGTGACCAGTCCGACACGCAGGCCGCGCAGCGGCGTGAAATTCTGCTCGCATAGATAGTCCAGCCCGGTCCGAACGCCCTGAGTTTCGGTCATGTTGGAAGCCCTCCGGCGGGCAACTCCGCAGTGGAATCTTTCGGTGCATGGATGCATTCTGGCGGATTACGCAACACTTGGCCAGCATATTCCACGGTCCACATTATTAGGGAGAGTAAGGAGCAGATAGAGTCGGTTGATAGAATAAAGGGATGAGCAAGCGCCATGTACCGCCAGACCTGTTCGCCGCCGGCCACGCGGCCAACCTCGCACGGGCGCAGCCGCTCGCCGCCCGCATGCGGCCAACCACGATCGACGAGTTCGCCGGCCAGGAACACTTTCTTGGCCCCGGCAAGCTGCTGCGCCGGCTGATTGCAGCGGATCGGCTGGGATCGTTGATATTCCACGGGCCGCCGGGCTGCGGCAAGACATCGCTCGCCCATGTCATCGCCAAGCAGACGCGCCGCCGCTTCCGTCCGCTCAATGCCGTCGCCGCTGGGGTCAAAGAGGTGCGCGAAGAGGCCGCCGAGGCGCGGGCCGAGTTGGAGGCGGGCGGGACGCAGACGATCCTGTTCGTGGACGAGATCCACCGCTTCAGCCGCAGCCAGCAGGATGTCTTGCTGCCGGAGGTGGAGGAGGGCCGTCTTACGCTGATTGGCACGACAACGCACAATCCGTTCTTTGCGGTCAACAGCCCGCTAATATCCCGTAGCTCGATCTTTTCCTTCGCTCCGCTGGATCGCGCCGCCATCCGCACGCTGATTCTTCGAGCCTTGGCGGACAAGGAGCGGGGGTTGGGCGCGGTGCCGGTGGAGATAGACGAGGACGCGCTCGTATTCCTCGCCGAAGCCTGCGATGGCGACGCACGGCGGGCGCTGACGGCGCTGGAGGTCGGCGTGTTATCGACGGCCGAGCGGCCCGTTCGGTTCACCCGCGCCTGGCGGAGGAGTCGATCCAACAGAAGGCGCTGGTGTACGACGGCACCGGAGACGAACACTATGACGTGGCCAGCGCGTTCATCAAGAGCCTGCGCGGCAGCGACCCCGACGCCGCTATTTATTGGCTGGCGCGGATGCTGGAGGCCGGCGAGGATCCGCGCTTCATCGCCCGGCGCCTGGTGATCCAGGCATCGGAGGACATCGGCAACGCCGACCCGCAAGCGCTGTTGATCGCCCTTGCGGCGATGCAGGCGGTGGAGTTGGTCGGGCTGCCGGAGTGCCAGCTGAACCTCGCTCAAGCCGTGACCTACCTGGCCACCGCGCCGAAGTCCAACGCCTCGTACCTAGCGATCAACAAGGCTCGCAATGATGTCCGCAACGGCCGCACGCTGGAGGTGCCCGCCCATCTGCGCGACACCCACTACCAGGGGTCGAAGCAGCTCGGCCACGGAGAAGCCTACGAGTACCCGCACGACCACCCGGAGGGCTGGGTTGCCCAGGACTATCTGCCGGAAGAGCGCTGTTACTATGAGCCAGTGGACCGCGGCCACGAGGCGGTCATCCGCGAACGGATGGAGGAGTTGAGACGGAGAAAAAGGTGACAAGGTGACAAGGTAAAAGAAAGCACTTGTCACCTTGTCTCCTTGTCACATTTCGGACGGCGCGATGCCGATTAGCTCCCCTTGGGTATTGGACAGCCAGACGACCGCGCCGCTATCGCCCTGTTCGACCGTGGCGGCGCCTTGGTATTGGCCCTGGGAATTGAACATGAGCAGCTGCCAGGGCAAGCCATTGAGCGTGACCAGCACATTGCCGTTGACATTCGTTTCTTGCACCTGCACGTCCATAAGACCGATATGCAAATCCGTCCACAGTTGATTGGTGTAGAAGTAGTTCAGCGGAGCGAGCAAGTATTGGATAGCGTCCGTTTCCTCGCCGTTGGAGTTGAACGACACGTTCGACGGCGCCAACTCGTTGAACAGGTTCAAGACCAGCGGTGTCGTGGCCTTGGCGAATCCGAAGATGGGGGAAGAAGCGTTGTCGTTATAATTCAGTTGGACTTGCTGCGTGTCGCTCATCACAAAGAGCGGCAAGTCGAGTTGCACGGTAGCCGTGCCGTTGACCACGTTGCCTTGGGCCGAGACGCCCAGCACGGTGACGGTCACGACCCCCTCGTTCACGACGCCTGCCGGATCGTTCACTTGCACCGTCATCGTCAAATGGGCCGTCCAGTTGAATAGGTCGGGGTCCGTGCGATTGAGGGCAATGGCGACGTTGGTGAGTTGCACGGTGGCATCCGTGGGCTGCGGATCGAAGGCGCCAAGGGAAGGCGTGTCCAAAGGACGCGCGAAGCCGCGCTGATCGGTGGTCACTCCGGCGACCGGCGCGCCAGCGTGGAAGGCGGGGCTGCCAATCGGCAGAGCCATTGTCGGCGTCAGTCCGCCGTTGTTTTGCAGCGATCCCAGTTGCGGATCGGCGGTTAAAGGCGGCGTACCGGAGATGGTGCCGCTGGAGGACATCACCAGATTGGGACCGCTCAGGGTCACGGTGGCGGTGTTGGTGTTCTTGCCGTTAACGTCGTTGTTGGCCAGATCGATGAGGCCGGTAGAGTTGGACAAGATGCTATCGGTGATAGTGGAAGTCGCCGTCACTGCGTTGCCGGTAGCGATGCCGTTGCCGAAGGCCAGATTGTAGACGGCGCCGGCGACGGCCGTGCCGCCGGTGCTGCCTGAACCGGCGGAGACCGTGTTGAAGGCGATGGTATCGAAGGTGAGGTTGAGGGTGCCATCGAGATTAAAGATGCCGCCGCCCTCGCCATTGCCGGCACCGCCGCCTGTGGTCACGCCGCTGCGTCCATTGCCGCCTTGAGCGGTGTTGGCGGTGAGGGTGGAGTTGGTGAGCGTGACCGTGCCGGCCATGTTGAAGATGGCACCGCCCATGCCAGCACCGCCTCCGCCGCCGCTGCCGCCGCCGAAACCGCCACTGGCGTTGCCGGTGCCGCCGCCTCCGCCGCCGCCAAAGCCGCCTGCGCCGCCGCTTCCGTCTTCGCCATCTCCACCGCCGCCGCCGAAGCCGCCGCCGCCGCCATTGCTAAGCCCCGCGCCGCCGCCACCGCCAACGCCGCCACCGCCGCCGCCGGGACCGCCGAACGCCCCGCCACTGCCGAATGCGCCGCCGCTGCCGCTACCGCCGTTGGCGCTGGCGCCGCTTTGGCCGCCGCCGCCACCGCCATCGCCGGCGGCTCCGCCGGTGCTGCTGCCGCCGGCGCCTCCCAAGCCGCCCAAGCCGCCGCCCGCGCCGCCGCCCGATGCGGTGCCGCTCTGACCTGTGGCGGCCGTCAAGAAACCGCCACCGCCGCCCCCGCCGCCGCTAGTGCCCCCGCCAGTGCCGCCCGCGCCGCCAAACGGGCCGCCTGACAGAGTGCCGCCAAAGCCGCCGCCGTTATTTCCCGTCGCCGCGTCTTGCCCAATGCCGCCGCCGCCGCCACCCAGTCCCGTGACCCCGCTGCTGCCGCCTAGCGCTTGATTGTCCGTCAGCGTCACGCCGGTCAAAGACAACGTGCCCTGGTTGAAGATCGCTCCCCCCGCGCCCAGACCGCCGCCGCCGCTGTCGCTGTCGCCGCCCTTGGCAACGCCGCCTTGCAGCGTTACGTTTTGCAATGTCAGGTTCCCTAACGGCAGTTCGCCCGACAAACCGCCCGACACGTAAAAAAGTCGGAAATTCGGCGTGCCCACCGTCGTATCGCGCTGGATCGTCGCTCCGTTGCCGTTGATAGTCAAATTACTGGTGATGGCAGGCAGGCCATCCGCTCCATACCAAGAGTTGTTGACCGCCGTTAGGTCGTAGGTGCTGGCGGTGAGGTTAATGGTGTTGCTTTGGCCGTTGCTGTTGGCCGTGTTGATGTCGGCGATCAGCGTGGCCACGTCGCCGGCACCGACGTTGAACACCGCCGGCAACGTGCGATCCTCCAATGCTTCCAGATGTGGCCGCACGCACTGGCGGATCAAATTTCGCCGCGATGGGCGGGAGGACAGACGGCGATGGAGTTGACGCAACCACGGAGACAGCGACATGAAGCGCACCTCATACAGATAAAGGAAAAACCGACCCGACGATGGCGGAGGATCGTGCGCTGGGATTGTCGGAGGATGGCAACGAGTTTCAGCGCAGCCCGCAACCGCCGGAACTATAGCCCGACATTATAAACGGCCAATTCGTCATATGTAAATGGGCAATTTGAGAAAAATAGGCAAAAGGCGAGCTTGAGCGACTATAGACAATAGTTTACGAGTCCGCCAGGAATCGTCCAAAATCATATTCCCTGTTTAGCCGCGACTCGAAGGGGAGCTGCGTTTGGCCAAACGCGCTCCCCTTCGAGTCGCGGCTAAACAATTGACACGGAGCCACGCCGCGCCGCGGAATCTGTTATGATGAATCCCGATGTCGCAGACTGATCGCCCGGCAAAAAACGTCCTCGCAACCCGAGCGCATAATGCCCAGTTTTGAAGATCAGATCCTCGCGGCGGTGTCGCGCCGCAATTATCAGCCCCTCAAGCCCAAAGCGCTGGCGCAAGCTCGGCGTCAGCGCGCCGCAGTACGCTGACTTCCGCCGCGCCCTGCGCAGTCTGCACCGCGATGGCCGCATTGACATGGGCAAGAATCACTCGGTCAAGCCCAAGCCGCCGCACGGCACCGTCACTGGCACCTATCGCCGCACCGGCAGCGGACTTGGTTTCGTCCGCCCGCATCTGGTCGAGGGCCAGTCCGGCGCCGAGATTCGCATTAAAGAGGATCATTCTCTCGACGCCGCCACCGGCGATACGGTGCTGGTGCATCTGACCCGCAAACCGAATCGCCCGGATCAACTCGCTTCCGGCGAAATCCTCCGCGTCCTGGAGCGGGCCACGCGCCAGTTTGTCGGCACCTATTTCGAGCGCGACGGCCAGGGGTTGGTGCGCGTCGATGGCACCGTCTTCAGCCACAGCATTTATGTGGGCGATCCGGGAGCGAAGGGAGCGCGGCCGGACGACAAGGTCGTCTTCGAGATGCTGCGTTTTCCGACGCCGGAAGACCGCGGCGAAGGCGTTATCACCGAGATCCTCGGATCGCGCGGCCAACCCGGCGTCGATACCTTATCGATCATTCGCGCCTTCGGTCTGCCGGATGTCTTCCCCGAAGATGCCTTGCGCGAGGTCCGTGACGCCGCCGCCGTCTTCGACGAGAAAGACTTCGACGGCCGCGAGGACTTCACCCAAGACGTGGTTGTCACCATCGATCCCGCCGACGCGCGCGACTTCGACGACGCTATTTCGTTGATCCGCGACGTGGACAGCGGCCACTGGCGGTTGACGGTCCACATCGCTGACGTGAGCCACTTTGCTCCGCCCGGCGGCGCTCTCGACCGCGAAGCGCGCCGCCGCGCCACCAGCGTCTATTTGCCGCAGCGCGTGCTGCCGATGTTCCCAGAAATAATCTCCAACAGTCTCGCTAGTCTGCAACAGGGCCGGCTACGCTACGTCAAAAGCGTCGTCATCGACTTCACGCCGGAGGGCCAGAAAACCAGCGTGCGCTTCGCCAACGGTGCCATTAACGTCCGCCGTCGTTTCACTTACGATCAGATCCTAGCTCTCCTCGAACGCCCCACGTCACCGACGCCGAGTGAAGTCGAGCCGGATATTTACGATCTTCTTTTACGCATGCGCGATCTGGCCATGATCCTGCGCAAACGGCGCCTGCGACGCGGGCGCTGGAATTGGACATGCCGGAGGCGGAACTCGAGTACGACGAGAAAGGGCAGGTTATCGGCGCCCATTTCCGCAAACACGATGTCAGCCATCAGATCGTCGAGGAATTCATGCTGTCGGCCAACGAAGCAGTCGCCGAACATCTGGCCCAGCTCGATGTTGCTTTTCTACGCCGCGTTCATCCCGATCCCGACCCCAAGAAACTGTCCGCTTTCGCCGATTTCGCCCGCAGTCTCGGCTACAAGATGCCGACCGACTTTGACCGCTTCGCGCTGCAACGCATCCTCGACAAGTCGGCGACGAGGCCGGAAGTATACGCCGTCCATTATGCCCTTTTGCGATCTCTCAAGCAGGCCGTGTACAGCCCGCAAGAGGAAGGCCATTACGCCTTGGCCAGCGCGAACTACTGCCATTTCACTTCGCCGATCCGCCGTTATCCTGATTTGACCGTGCATCGCCTGCTCGACCAATGGCTGCGCCGCGGTAAATGCGGCAGTTCGGAAACGGAGCTGGTGGGCTTGGGCGATCATTGCAGCAGGATGGAGCGCCGCGCCGAAATGGCCGAGCGCGAACTAATCAAGCTGAAACTGTTGACGTATCTGAGTGAACGGCTGGGTCTGGAGTTGGAGGCGATCATCACCGGCGTGGCCGATTACGGTTTCTTCGCCCAGGCCGAGCAATGGCCGGTCGAGGGCATGGTTCACATTAGCACGTTGACCGAGGATTATTATTACTATGAGGAAGCGACGCACAGTTTGATTGGCCGTCGTACCAAGAAGCGTTATCGGCTCGGCGACAAGGTGCGCGTCCAAGTGGTGCGCGTTGATGTGCCGCGTCGGCAACTGGATTTCCGCGTTGCCCAGCCGGCTGCCAAAAGATCGAGCGAACGAAAGGAGTGAAGTCCAATGGCTACTGTGAAGCTCGTCGATGAAAACTGCGATCATCCCATCGTCCAACGAGTATTCGCCGACATCAAGGCGACAAAAAAGATCGACCGAGTACCTAATATCTGGCGGGCCTTGGCCAGTCATCCCGAACATCTCGAACTATGCTGGACGCGCCTCAAGGCGATCATGCGGCCGGGTAAGGTCGATCTGCTGACCAAGGAAATCATCGCTCTGGCCGTGTCGGCGACGAACAATTGTCACTACTGAATCAACTCGCACACCGCCGCCGTGCAGCGGCTGGGATTGGACAACGAAGGACTGGGCGAAGTGTTGGCCGTGGTCGGGCTGTTCAACCTGATGAACAGCCTCGCCGACGCTTATCAGGTCGAGCCGGACATCTTACCCGAACCTCGCTAAACCACAAAAAATCACCACGGAAAACACGGAAAACACGGAAAAAGACAAGGAGTGTCCAGTGGCCAAATTTTAGATATTCACTTTCTCTCTTTTGTATTTTTTCCGTGTTTTCCGTGTTTTCCGTGGTGAAATTCTTCATCCGGGCGGCCACGTCAAATCGCGTCCGCCGAGCAAATGCAGATGTAAGTGCGGCACCGTTTGGCCGGCGCGCTCCTTGCAATTAAGTACCAGCCGATAACCGTCGCCGATGCCGAGCTTTTCGGCAAGCTGCGCCGCCACCACATGCAGATGACCGAGCAGTTCGCGGTCCTCCGCCTTGATGTCGGCGTGTGTCGCAATGACTTTGCGCGGAATGAGGAGGACGTGGATCGGCGCTTGCGGATTGACGTCGTGGAAGGCGACGCAGTGTTCGTCCTCGTGGACGATGCGGGCCGGGATTTTCTTCTCGACGATCTTGAGGAAAATGTTGTCCGAAAGCATGTCGTGGTCTCCTGTTTCAACGGGGCCATTCGCGTACCATAGCCGGTATCCTCGCCTTGTTCAACCGTCCAGCCGAGAGAGGCCGTCATGACGTGGATCATCGGCATCGATGAAGCCGGCTATGGCCCGAACCTCGGTCCGTTCGTCATGACCTCCATCGCCTGCCGTGTTCCCGACTCATACCGCGACGCCAATCTGTGGCAATTGCTGCGTCCCGCCGTCCGCCGCTGCTCGGACGCCGATGAGGGGCAACTGCTCATCGACGACTCGAAGCTCGTCTACACCGGCGCGGATTGGCTGGTCTGGAGCGCGGCATCTTGGCGACGCTCTGGCGCGAACGGCTCACGGAACCTACCTCGCTGGCCGAACTGATCGAAAGGATTTGCCCCGATGATGGTGAGGAGTTGTGCCGCGAAGTGTGGTATCGGGGTGTTCAGCCGTTGCCGGTTCATCGACTGCCGGAGGATGTCGAGACGTGGGCGGCGCGCTTCGCGGATGTCTGCGCGGAA
The DNA here is from genome assembly GCA_963835245.1 of uncultured Planctomycetota bacterium. Lineage (GTDB taxonomy): Bacteria > Planctomycetota > Planctomycetia > Gemmatales > Gemmataceae > JAJPHU01. The sequence goes on along the minus strand of CAWIEZ010000001.1, from coordinate 922,616 downwards.
GCGAGCGTTGGTCGCTGGCAGGTCCGCGGCGCGGTCGTCTGTCCGTCGCGCTTCAACGCCCTGCTCGACGAGGGCGGCACGAAAGGCCATGTACTCGCTCACACTCTGACGTATTTGCTGCGTTGGCAGCGAGCTAACTTGCCGGGTGAGGACGCTCTGGCGTTCTTCATCGACAAGCACGGCGGTCGTAACTCCTACGCCGCCATGATCCAGCACGCTCTGCCCGATGGGCTGATCCTCGCCACGCAGGAGAGCATGGCGTGCAGCCGCTACGACGTTCGCGGTCTGGAGCGCGGCGTGCAATTGTGCTTCCAACCGCGTGCCGACGCCGAGTATCTGTGCGTCGCCCTGGCTTCGATGACCAGCAAATATCTGCGCGAAGTGCTGATGTTGGAGTTCAATCGCTTTTGGCGAGAGCATGTGCCCAATTTGAAACCGACGGCCGGCTATCCCGGTGATGCCGTCCGTTTCTTCCAAGCGATTCGCCAGACCATCGATAAACTCGGTCTCCGTGAGGAAGACGTTTGGCGCCGGAAGTGATGGCTATCCGATCGCTTCCACTCGGCTGTTTTCATCGAGCGTGACGCTCGACAGTTCGCCGTTGTCCTTGGCGAAGTGGACGGTGACGACGACGATGTCATCTTCCGGCACGCGGTCAGTGGCGATGCCGGTGGCCAGAAAATTGACGCCGCGAAACACCCCTTCGACGGTAGTGTTCCATCGCCGCCGCGTGTTGATGGCCACCGTCTGCGTGATGCGGATTCGCTGGCCGGGCCGCAAACTATTCAGCAGCGCGGCCAACTCCGACCGCACCGGGCGCGTTGCCGACGGCAGCGATGAAGACGAGGATGGATTCACAGAATGTCTCCTTGACCGGGCGTGCCGCGGACCAGAGCGATGCGGCCGGTGCGGGCCAATTCGAGGATGCCATAAGGCCGCATCAATTCGATGAACGCTTCGATCTTGCTCTCCTGACCGCTGATTTCCACGAGCAGGTTAGCGGGGCTGATATCGACGACTCGGCCGCGAAACATCTCGACGAGAAGGCTGATCTCGACGCGCTGCTGCGGCGCGGCGTTGACCTTGATGAGCATCAAATCGCGTTCGACAAAGTTCTCGCTGCTGATGTCCTGCACCTTGACGACAGTGACAACCTTATCGAGCTGCTTGCGGACTTGCTCCAATTCGGCATCGTCGCCGTGAACCACGAAAGTCATGCGCGACAAATCGGGCTGCTCGGTTTCGCCGACGGCCAGGCTGTCGATGTTGAAACCGCGCGAGGCCAACATGCCGGAGATGTGAGCCAAGACGCCGGGTTGGTTCTGCACCAGCGCCGACAAAACGTGCCGCATTGCCGATCGTCTCCGTGGAAATCAGGAAGTACCACAGAGGATTTTAGGAAGCCGAACCGAGAGGAGCAATCGCTGCGGGATATTTAGGCGAAGGTTGGGCAGCAGTTTCCCGATGAAGTGTAATCGTCGATACACGGCCGCTATAATGTCCCCTTATGGTCCTCGATCCTATGCAGGCGTTCGCTTCATGACGATGCAACCGTACTTGCCGCGTTTGACCCTTCGATTGGCCGACGGCGTAGCTCGGCTGCCGGCCGAAGTCCGCGCGCGCCACATCGCTTATTTGCGGTCGGCGCAGAATGCCGACGGCGGTTTCTCCGGCCGCGAGGGCGGCTCCGATCTGTATTACACCGGCTTCGCTCTCCGCAGCCTAGCCGTACTCGACGGCTTGACTCCGGCCCTCGGCGAGCGGACGGCGAGCTTTCTACGCAGCTGCCTGACTCGACAAACCAGCGCGATCGATTTCTTCTCGTTGCTCTACGCTTATCTACTGGTGCAATTGTCGGGTGGTCCCGACGTGCTTGGCGATAGTCCGCCGGACTGGCCTGACCGCGTCGCCGAAATGTTGGAGAGTTTCCGTACCTCCGATGGCGGTTATGCGAAAACCATCGGCGGCGTTTCGGGCAGTACGTACCACACGTTCCTCGTGGCCCTGTGCTATCAACTGCTGGGGCGACCGCTGCCGCGCTTGACCGACGTGGTGCGCTTCGTCGCCGGACGACGCCGCGAAGATGGCGGCTACGTCGAGATGGCGCCGATGCGCCGCGGCGGCACCAATCCAACCGCCGCCGCCGTTGGTCTACTGCAAATGGCCTCCGACGAGATGCCGGGTGCGCTGGAAGAAGTGCGCGATGGCGTGATTGATTTTCTCGCCGGCATGGCCTCGCCGGAAGGTGGACTGCGCGCGAACGGTCGCGCGCCGCTGGCCGATTTGCTGTCCACGTTCACCGCCGCTTGGACCCTCGAACAACTCAGCGGCTTGCAACGATTGGACGGCGAGCAAGTGCGGAGATACGCCGAATCGCTGGAGCGGCCGGAAGGCGGCTTTCACGGCGGACTGTGGGATGAAGGATACGACGTGGAATACACCTTTTATGGACTCGGCGTACTTGCCTTGTTTAGCCGCGACCCGGCGAACCGGCAGCGTTAGCTGCCGGGTTGAGCGAAGCACCCGGCAGCTAACGCTGCCGGTTCGCCGAAAACGATTATTCCGCCGTGTGGACCCACGAGCGCAGCGTTTCGGCGACGCTCCACGCCTGGGCGATGCAGCCGCGCGGCTTGAACGGCTCCTCGGCGTCGGCGATCTCGCTGATCGAACCGACGCACGCCTCGCCGAGATGATCCGCTAACCCCTCCAAGAACCGCCGCGCACCCTGCCGATCGTCCGGATGTAGCTTCACCCACGCATCGATGAACGGCCCTATCAGCCACGGCCAGACGGTCCCTTGATGATAGGCGGCGTCACGCGAACGCAGATCGCCGTGATACGTCGGCTTGTAGTCCGGCTCGCCCGGCGCCAGCGAACGCAGACCCAACGGCGTCAGCAGACGCTGCCGCACCACGTCCATCACGGAACTCCAACGCTCGCGGTCGAGAACGGGATGCGCCAGCGAAATGGCGAAAACCTGGTTGGGACGACAAGATGGATCGTCGCCCTTTTCGCCGTCCACCACGTCGTAAAGGAAACCGCCTTTGGCGTACCAAAAGCGCTGATTGAAGGAGCGGCGGGCGCGTTCGGCGTACTCGGCGACGCTCTTCGCCCTGGCCTCGTCTTTGAAATCGCGCTCCCAGCGCTCCAGCCAGCGGAGGGCGTTGTACCACAGGGCGTTGATCTCGACCGCCTTGCCGCGCCGCGGCGTCACCACCCAATCGCCGCACTTGGCGTCCATCCACGTCAACTGATAGCCCTCTTGACCCTGGCGCAACAGGCCATCGGACTCGTCCACGCCGATGCCGAAGTGCGTGCCGCGCAGATGATGCTCGATGATGTCGCGGACGATCGGCACCATGAATTCGAGCGTCTCGCGATCGTTGGTGACCTCATAATAACGGCCGATGGCCTGGATGAACCAGAGCGTAGCGTCGGCGGTGTGATACAGTCCTTCCTTGCTGCCCTCGGGGAAGAGATTGGGGATGAGTCCGTCGCGGACGTGGGTGGCGAAGGTGTGCAGGATGGAGCGTGCGTCGCTGTGCCGGCCGGTCGTCAGCGTCAGTCCCTCCAGGCTGATCATGGTGTCGCGGCCCCAGTCGGTGAACCAGTGATAGCCGGCGATGACCGTGCGTGCTTCGTCGCCGGCCGCCTTGGCCCGCGCCGCTTCCTCGACGCGGCCGGCGGGGGTGATAAGAAACTGGTCGGCGGCCAACGTCCACTCGCCGCCCGGTCCCGTCCGCGCCGCGGCAGCCGTCAGCGACAGTAAGCGTCGTCGCCGCTCGTGTTCCGCCACGCGCGCGACGGCTGGCGACAGGGCATCCATCGTCTCCCACTTCTCCGTGGAAGCCACCAGCGTCGCCTCCTGATCCGCCGTCAGATCGATGCGAAAATGTCCGGGACTCCACAATTCGCCGCGCGAATCGTAGCCGCGCGCCTCCTCCACCCCGTAGAGCAGCGGTTGCGTCCGCTGCGATTCCACCGTGAAGGCCGGCCTTCGCCCAAGCATACGAAAGCGCAAGGGCGTCAGAGCCGTCCCGGCCGCTACTTCGTAGCGGTCCTCCGTGGCCGTCAGCGCATACGGTCCCTCGAATACCGTGCTCACCTTTTCATCGTGCGGCCGGAAGTGAACGGCTAACCGCAGTTTCAGCCGCACGGTGCCTTCGCCCGAGGCAAGACAGTAGCCGATGTGGACCGTGTTCTGCTCGTGTAACAACACGAGACGTTTTTCCAGCGCCCAACTGTCGATCTCCCAGCGCCACACCGGCAAGCCGGCTTCCAGTCGGAACTCGCGTAAATACTCGATGCCTTGCAGTTCCAGCTTGCCGTCGGCGTGCTGCTCGCCGCCCAGACGCACCGTCCGCCCATCCGGCAGGCGAACCTGCTCGGTTAGGTGATTGAGCATCACCGTGCGACCCTGAGGGGCCGGCAAGGCGGCCACGAGCAGCCCGTGGTAGCGGCGCGTACACACTCCGGCGACCGTGGACGAGGCGTAGCCGCCCAGCCCGTTCGTCACCAGCCATTCCCGCTCGACGAGCGGCCGCGCATCATTCGCGCTTGCTCCCGTCCAGCGCATTCGTCGAATCAGTTCGTCCATCGGATCGTCGTTCTTGAAAACGGCGAACGGCTTTCCCGTTTGGCCGCGATCCGAAGGGAAGCGCGGAGATTCGCACTCCCCTTCGGGTCGCGGCTAAACGGGTATCCTTCTCGCCCGCATCACCACGGCCGACTCGCCCGGCAGACGCCAACCGTCCTGCCGCTCTTCGGCGACGGCCGAATCTCCACCATACCGCGCATCCTCACTGCTCCATAGCGTCTCCCAGCACATTCCCTCATCGGGCGCGAAGAGCGGCTCCGGCATCGGCGCCAGCAGAACATCCGCGCCCAGATTGACGAGCAAGAGCCGGTCGTCGCCATTCTCGCCGAAATAGCGCAGTACGAAGGCGAGTGGGGCCAGCACCGCTCCATCGACGCCGCCGTAACGCTGCGCTCGAAACACGGCGTCTTCGCGGCGCAGACGCAGCAGATCGCGGTGCAGGGCGTAGGCGGCGGCGTGCTGGTCGCGCTCCGAGAAGTCGAGCTTGCAGCGTGCGAATGTCGCCGGATCGGCTGGATCGAGAATGCGTTCCTGCATAGCCGGAGTCGCCAAGCTGGGGAACTGAGACAGGGACTCCTTGCGACCCTTGTAGACGAGCCGGGCCAACTCCGGCTTATGATCGGCAAAATAGAAGAAGGGGCTGGAAGAGGCAAACTCTTGCCCCTGGAAGAGCATCGGCGTTCCCGGACTCAGCAGCAGCAGCGCCGTCAACGCCCGATAGCGTCCGGGACTGGTCATCTGCCACGGCCGTTTGCCGCCGGTGTTGGAAACCTGATCGTGGTTCTCCAGGAAGAGGACGAACGCCGCCGGCGGAACGGCCGTCGTCCGTGTGCCGCGCCGCTTCTTCTGCCAGATATAATACTGGCCCTGGTAGAGAAAGCCGCGCTTGGCCGTCGAAAGCAACTCCTGAGGCGTACCGCGATAATCGGTGAAATACGCCTCGGTTCGGCCGGTCAGGGCAACGCGGGCCGTATGGTGAAAATCGTCGTTCCACATGCCGTCGAACCCATATCCGCCCTCTTCCATCGGTCTCACCAGCCGAATCTGTTGCGGCTCGTTTTCCGTCACGACAATCGTGGCGCGACCGTTCGCCGCCTGGCGCACACATCGATTGATCGTCGCCAGAATGTGTTCTTCCGAGTTGTCGTAGATGTTTTGCGTTGCGTCCAGGCGCAGGCCGTCGAAATGAAATTCGTCGATCCAGTAACGAGCGTTGGCGGCGATGTATTCGCGCACCGGTCCGCAATTCGGCCCATCGTAGTTGATCGCCGGTCCCCAGTCGGTTTGGTAGCGATCGGTGACGTAGTCGCTGGAAAATTGGCCGAGATAGTTGCCGTCGGGACCGAGATGGTTGTAAACCACGTCAAGAAGGACGGCTATGCCCAAAGAGTGGGCACGATCGAGGAAGCGGCGCGCATCGTCGGGCGTGCCGTACAGGCGCGTCGGTGCGAACAGGTTGACGCCATCGTAACCCCAGCCGAAGCGGCCGGCGAAGTCGGACAGCGGCATGATCTCCAGTACGGTGACGCCGAGGGTCTTCAATTCGGTCAATTCGCGCATCGCCGCCGCCCACGTCCCCTCCGGAGTGAAGGTTCCAAGGTGCATTTCATAAATCACCTGGCCTGGAAGGCTTAGGCCGAGCCAGCCGCGATCCGTCCAGTCGAACGTCGAAGGATCGACGATCTGCGAGGGTCCATGCGGTCCCTCCGGCTGAAAGCGCGAAGCGGGATCGGGATAGAGTTGATCGCCGTCCAGGCGAAAGCGATAGCGCGTTCCGGCGGCGGCCGGCGCGAAGCCGGAGAAGTAGCCACCCTCTTCCGCCTGGAGTGGAAACGTACTCCGGCCAGAAGCTTCGAGAACGACCTCCAGCGTGCGCCGTCGCGGCGCCCAAACGCGGAAGTGCGTTCGGCCGTCCTGCTGTACTTCCGCACCAATGGGGAGGCGACGGGGAACTTCCTGGTTCATGTCGCTGTGGGGGTGCAAATGCAGTGCCATCGATTCGTTTCGCCGCGACCCGCAGGGGAGCGCGAAGCCCGCGCTCCCCTGCGGGTCGCGGCTAAACGGAAAACAAATAACGCGCTATTGGCATGCGTCCTGCCCTTCTTCGTAAAATTGTAGGGGGCCATTGCTGAGTTCTGCCGCCGACATCGATAGGAGAGGCCGTGATTCGCCGCACGCGCAAGCACGAAATCATCGCGCTGGAGGAAGAGCCGCTCTGGTACAAGGATGCCATCATCTACGAACTGCACGTCCGCGCCTTTTGCGATAGCAACGGCGACGGCATCGGCGATTTCCTCGGCATCGTCGAAAAGCTCGATTACCTGCAAGACCTGGGCATCACCGCCGTCTGGCTGCTGCCGTTTTACCCTTCGCCGCTGCGCGACGATGGCTACGACATCGCCGACTATACAAGCGTCAATCCGATTTACGGCACGATCGACGACTTCCAACGTCTGCTCGACGAGGCCCACAGCCGCGGTCTGCGCGTCATTACCGAATTGGTCGTCAACCACACTTCCGACCAGCATCCGTGGTTCCAGCGCGCCCGCCGTTCGCCGCCGGGTAGTTCCGAACGCGACTTCTACGTGTGGAGCGACACGCGCGACCGCTTCAAGGAAGCGCGCATCATTTTCAAGGACTTTGAGCTGTCCAACTGGACTTGGGATCCCGTCGCCAACGCTTTTTTCTGGCATCGCTTCTATTCGCACCAGCCCGATCTCAATTACGACAATCTCGCCGTGCATGAGGCCGTCTTCCGCGTCCTCGATTTCTGGCTGCAGCGCGGCGTCGATGGTCTGCGCCTGGACGCCATTCCCTACCTGTACGAGCGCGACGGCACCAGCTGCGAGAACCTGCCGCAGACGCACGCTTTCCTCAAAAAGCTGCGCGCCTACCTCGACGGCAAGTACAAAGATCGTGTCCTCTTGGCGGAGGCCAATCAGTGGCCGGAGGATGCCGTTGCCTACTTCGGCGGCGGCGACGGCGACGAATGCCATATGTGCTTTCACTTCCCCGTCATGCCGCGCTTGTTCATGTCCATTCAAATGGAGGATCGATTTCCCATTGTGGACATTCTTCAACAGACGCCGGACATACCGGCCAATTCGCAGTGGGCGCTGTTTCTGCGCAATCATGACGAATTGACCCTGGAGATGGTGACGGAGGACGACCGCGATTACATGTACCGCGTCTACGCGCAAGATCCTCAGGCGCGCATCAATCTCGGTATTCGTCGGCGGCTGGCGCCGCTGCTGCAAAATCATCGTCGCAAGATCGAGTTGATGAACGGCCTGTTGTTATCGCTGCCGGGCACGCCGGTCATTTACTACGGCGATGAGATCGGCATGGGCGACAACATTTATCTCGGCGACCGCAACGGCGTACGCACGCCCATGCAGTGGAGCGGCGAACGCAACGCCGGTTTCTCGTCGGCCAATCCGCAGCGCTTGTTTCTGCCGCTCGTCATCGATCCGGAATTTCACTACCAGATGATTAACGTCGAGACGCAGCAGGGCAATCTTCATTCGCTCTTGTGGTGGATGAAATACCTGTTCGCTCTGCGCAAACGGCATCAGGCATTTGGCCGCGGTACGCTGGAGATGCTGACGCCGGACAACCCCAAGACGTTGGCCTTTTTGCGTCGTTGGCAGGGCGAGGCGATTCTTGTGGTGGCCAACTTGTCGCGTTTCATGCAGGGTTTGCGCGTCGATTTGTCGTCGTGGAAGGGAACGACGCCGATCGATCTGATGGGCCGCACGACGCTGCCGGAGATCGGCGAGACGCCGTATTTCTTGACGCTGGGTCCGCATACGTTCTACTGGTTTTTGCTCAAGCCGCAGACGGTCGCCGCCGCCGGCACGCCGGAGCCGCCCACCATCGTCGTCGCCGGCGCGGGCGGTTGGGCGGGACTTTTTCGCGGTCGGCCTCGGCAACAACTGGAGGACGCCCTGCCGGAGTATCTGCGCAGTCGGCCGTGGTTTCAGGGTCATTTGCGGTCCATAAAGGGAGTTATCCTGCGCGATGTCATTCCGCTCGGCGCCGAAGAGGAAGGGCCGCGTCTGACGCTGGCGCAGGTGGACTACCTGGAGGGCGAGGCGGAAGTTTATCTGCTTCCCTTGGCCTTCGCGCCGCCGCCGCTGGATGCCGCCAATCCCCCTTCGGTGCCCGGTCCGGTCATTGCCCGCTTGCACGTTCGGCCGCGCGGCGGCAACGAGGGGCTTGCCGGCTTCCTCTACGACCCCAGCGGCGAACGCGGTTTCGCGGCGATGGTCCTCGATCTGCTCGTCAGCAACGGCCGCCGCGAGGGCGAAACCGGCGAACTACGCGGTGAGCCGGAACGCCCCTTCGCCGCCGATCCCGCGCCCGCTGAACCGCGCGTGCTGGAATCGTGCAACACTGTTGTCGTACTGGGCGATCGCCTTCTACTCAAGCTGTATCGCCGTATCGAAGAGGGCATCCAGCCCGAACTGGAAGTGAACCGCGTCTTGTCGGCGAAGACATCGTTCACGCAGTTGCCGCCGCTGCTGGGCAGCTTGCACTATCGCTCCGAAAAAGGCGAGTCGGCCACGCTCGGCATCGTTCAGGAGTTTATCGCCAACGAGGGCGATGCCTGGCGTCTGACGCTGGACGCGCTGCATCGCTACTTCGATCGCATCCTGGCCGGGGCCGGCAATCCGCCCTCGGTGGATGGCCAGCGCTCGGCGGTCGAGTTGAGCGATCAGGAGATCCCCGAACAAGTGCGCGAATTGCTCGGTTTCTACCTGGAGATTGCGCGTCTGTTCGCGCGGCGCATCGGTGAACTGCACGTCGCCCTAGCCTCAGTGACGGACAATGCCGACTTCGCGCCGGAGCCGTTCACCGGCCAATATCAGCGTTCGCTCTACCAATCGATGCGCGGCCGCATTCGCCAAACATTGATTGTGCTGCGTCAGCGGTTGGCGTCCTGGCCGGAAGGGCTGCGCGATCCCGCCGGCCGCATCGCCCAAAGCGAGGACAAACTGATGCGTTTGGCCCATCGCATTCTCGAACGTCCGATCGAAGCGCCGCGCATTCGCTGTCACGGCCATCTGCACCTAGGCCACCTGTTGTACACCGGCAAGGACTTTCTCGTCATTGATCTGGAAGGCGAGCCGGATCGTTCCATCCCTCACCGCCGCCGCAAGCGTTCGCCGGTGCGCGACCTGGCTAGCTTGCATCGTTCCTTGCAAGAGGCCGCTCTAGCGGCGCTCAAGCAGGGCGGCGTCCGCGCCGAAGACGTGCCGGCGCTGGAGCCGTGGGCGCGCTTCTGGCAACGCTGGGCCTCGGTGGTTTTTCTCAAGGAGTATCGCGCCGTGCCGGGCACGGAGACTCTGTTGCCGCGCGACCCGGTGTCGCTGACGCTGCTGCTCGATTTCTACCGGCTGGGTTGGAACCTCTCCGGCCTGCGCCACGAATTGGCGACGCTTACCGATCGCGCCGGCATGCTGTTGCGGAATTTGAACCAGATGATCGACAAGGCATGACAGGGAATCGGTTATAATTCGTTTAGCCGCGACCCGAAGGGGAGCGCGGTTGCACTCCCCTTCGGGTCGCGGCTAAATGAGGAGCATTATGACGAGCGCGGAAGTCCTAGCCAGCCTGTTAGCCGATGTGGAGCGCGAAGCCGCCGCCCGCCGCTGTGCGCCGGAGACGACCTATCGCCTGCAATTCCACGCGGGTTTCACCTTCCAGGACGCCGCCCATCTCGCCCCTTATTTTCACGATCTCGGCATCAGTCACGTCTACGCCTCTCCCTACTTGAAGGCCCGGCCCGGCAGCAAGCACGGCTACGACGTACTCGATCATCAGCGTCTCAATCCCGAAATCGGCAGCGATGCCGACTATACCGCCTACACCGACGCCCTGCGCCGCTACAACCTCGGCCAAATTCTCGATGTCGTGCCCAATCACATGGGTATCGTCGGCAACGAAAACGTCTGGTGGAACGACGTGCTGGAGAACGGCCCATCGTCGCCCTACGCCAACTATTTCGACATTGCTTGGCAGGCTTCGCCGCGTCCCGCGCTGCGCGATCGCGTGCTGCTGCCGCTGCTTGGCGATCCTTATGGCCAAGTTCTCGAAGCGGGGCAAATCCGCCTCCGCTACGAGGCCGGCGCCTTCACCATTCACTACTACGAACATCGTTTGCCGCTCGCCCCGTGTAGCTGGAGCAAAATCCTCAGTCACGATCTCGACAAGCTGGAAACGACGCTCGGCAAGGATTCGCCGCATTTCCAGGAATATCAGAGCATCTTGACGGCCGTGCGCAACCTGCCGGGACGCAGCGAAACCAATACGGAGCGCATCGCCGAGCGGCAGCGCGAGAAGGAAGTCATCAAGCGCCGCCTCGCTGCCCTGACCGACAGCTGCGGCGAAATCCGCGAACACCTCGCCGCCCTCGTCGTCTTCTACAACGGTAAGGCCGGCGACCCGCACAGCTTCGACGCACTCGACGAACTGCTCGACGATCAGGCGTATCGCTTATCGTCGTGGCGCGTGGCCTCCGACGAGATTAACTATCGTCGTTTCTTCGACATCAACGAATTGGCCGCGCTGCGCATGGAGCGCTCGGAGGTGTTTACCGCCACACACACGCTGATTTTCCAACTGCTGCGCGAACGCAAACTCAATGGTCTGCGCATCGACCATCCCGATGGCCTGTTCGATCCCCGGCAATATCTGCGGCGTTTGCAGCGTCATTACCTGTTGGAGTTGGCCCGGCAAATCCATCAATCGCGTCCCGAATACCAGGGCGTCGATTGGAACGAATTGGAGGGACCGCTGCGGACGCGCATCAACTCCGGTGCTTTACCCGACCGTTCGCTGTACGTCGTCGTCGAGAAGATCCTCGGCGTCAACGAAACGCTGCCCGCCGATTGGCCCGTCCACGGCACGACCGGCTACGACTTCCTCAACGTCCTCGGCGGCCTGTTCGTCGATCCGGCCGGCGTCAAACCGTTCACGTCTTTGTACCGCGACTGGGTCGAGGACTACACACCGTTCCCGGAAATGGTTTACCAAAAAAAGCTCTTGATACTCCAATTATCTCTTTCGAGCGAGTTGCAGATGCTGTCGCTCGCGCTGGACCGGATGGCGCAACTGCGGCGCGGCTCGCGCGATTTTACGCATCACAGTCTGCGCCGCGTCCTCCGTGAAGTGATCGCCTGTTTTCCCGTCTATCGCTCCTACATTGCCGGCGGCGCCGTACACGACGACGACCGTAAGTACATCGACGCCGCCATCCGCGAAGCCCGCAAGCGCAATCCCACTCTCAACCGCGCCCACTTTCACTTCCTGCGCAACATGCTGCTTCTGCGCCACGACGAACGGGTGACGGACGAGGAGATCGCCGAGCAGCAGCGTTTCGCCGGCCAGTTTCAGCAGGTGACCGCGCCGGTGATGGCCAAGGGTCTGGAAGACACCGCCTTTTACGTCTTCAACCGCCTGACCGCGCTCAACGAGGTCGGCGGCGATCCCGGTCGTTTCGGCATCTCTCCGGCCGTCGTCCATCAGAACTTCGCCGCCCGTCAACAGAATTGGCCGCGCGCCCTCTCGACGACGGCGACACACGACACCAAGCGCGGCGAAGACGTTCGCGCTCGCATCAGCGTTCTCTCCGAGATGCCCGACGCCTGGCGCGAGTGCCTGCGCGCTGGAGCGCGCTCAACGAACCGTACCGCGTTCAAGTCGAGGACGACAAGGCGCCCGATCGCAATGTCGAATATCTTCTCTACCAAACACTGCTGGGCACTTGGCCTGCGGAGCCATACAGCGACGAGGAATACGCCGACTTTATTCGCCGCATCCAGGCGTACATGGAAAAGGCCACCCACGAGGCCAAGGTGCATACCAGTTGGATCAACCCCAACGCCGACTACGATCAAGCGCTGCGCCAGTTCGTCGGCCATATTCTCGATCCCGCCGCCAACTCGACCTTTCTCGCCGAGTTGCGTTCGTTCCAGCGCCGCATCGGCCGTTATGGCTTTTTCAATTCGCTGTCGCAGTGCCTACTGAAAATCGCCGCTCCCGGCGTGCCGGACACTTATCAGGGCACGGAGATGTGGGATTTCAGTCTCGTCGATCCGGACAATCGCCGGCCGGTCGATTACGAGAAGCGCCGCCGCTTGTTGGCGGAGTTGCTCGAACGCTCGCGCCAGCCGAAGGGACGCGGCGAATTGGCCGCCGAGCTAGTGGACACAATGGCCGATGGCCGCATCAAGTTGTACGTCACCGCGCTGGCGCTGCGTTGCCGCCGAGCGCATCCGGGGCTGTTCTCGGTCGGTTCCTATTCCGCCGTCGAAGCGGTGGGAACGAAAGCCGAACACGTTTTCAGCTTCGTTCGCCGTCATTTGGAGTGCGCTGCTCTCGTGGCGGCGCCTCGACTGACGGCTAAGCTGATGCCCGATCCCGCGGGATTGCCGCACGGGCCGAAGGTGTGGGGCGAAACGATGCTGCCGCTGCCGGAGGAATTGGCGGCTCGCTCGTGGCATTCGCTGTTCACCGGCGAGACGCTGACAGCGGTATCGCATCAGGGTCGGGCTGCTCTGCCGGCGGCGCAGCTTTTCGCGCGCTTCCCGGTCGCCCTGTTGCTCGATCGGGAAATCGGGTCGGGAGTCGAATCCGCGTCCGAGCCGCGACTGTGAGGGAGAGGTGCTGCCCAATGTTCCCCTGGAGTACACGCTTATGGATCCCGACAAAAGCATTCGAGAGGTATGGAGTTGGATCAGCTTTTGTGGGTTCGCGCTTTAAGCGCAAAAACGGCCTTTCGACAAGCCAGTAAGACGCCAAGGCACACAGGGCGGCGAGCAGGACGTTCTGGGGAAACGTGGTCCACCAGGCTTCGCGACGAGGGTTGAGGAACAACTGCTGCCATAGGTACAGGCTGTAGGAACCGACGCCGACCGCGGCGATGACCCAACCATTCAGCCAGCGCGGCGCGCGCCGCGCCGTTGCCCAGACTATGAGGGCAAGATTGAGGGCGATCATACTCGGCGCAACAGCCACTTCAAAACTCCCTGACAAAAAGGAGCAGGTCAGCGCGGCGGCTAGGGTTAGTAGGGCGGCGGGCCAAAACTTTCCCACGCGATCAAGTTGACACTGGAGGCGCGAGCTGCGGCCAAGCACGGCAAGCAGACAGCCGGCGGCAATACAGTCCAACCGCGTGAACGTCCATAGGTCAGTCATCGCTGACTCGTGCGGGGCGAAGATCAGGATAGCAATGCGCACCAGCGGCTCGGCCACGAGCAAAATGACCAGCAGCCAAGCAAGTCGTCGTGCGCGCAGGAGAGCGAACAAGGGGGGCCAGAGGAGGTAGAAGTGTTCCTCGATCGATAGGCTCCAGGTGTGGCCGACTTCCCAGGCCGGGCGGTGCCGGAAGTTCATCGTGTACGTCCCGGCGGCCAACCAGTCCACGGCCGGCACCTCCGCCACCCCGGCAAACTGGAGAACGGCGACAGTCGCGAGGTAGGCGATGTAGGCCGGGATGATGCGCAGCACGCGGCGCAGGTAGAAGTGCGCAAGCGCGACGGACTCCGTGCGGTCGTACTCCCTGCCAAGGAGGAGCGTTATCAAGAAGCCACTTAGGACGAAGAAGAGGTCCACACCGACATGGCCGCACTGCCCCAGAACCCGCAACGCCCAGATATTTGGGAAGCCGTGGGTCTGGTGTGCGTGAGCGAGGACGACGGCCCCAACCGCGCAGGCCCGCAGACCATCCAGGCTGGGAATACGGCCGGCGTACAACCAGGGCGGCGGCGCGGGACTTGGGTTACCTTTGTCAGCTTTCATTCGGGCGATTGTAGCAAGACCCGCAGCGGGGCGGAAGGGAGCGATAGCAGAGAAGAGGCACTCTGTCCGCCCGCCCGGCGCGTTTTCACCGCCTCTCAGCCTTCCTCGTAAGACAGTCCGCTGGCATCGCGCAAGGTATAAGCGATCTCTTTCATCTGCTTTTCACTCCCGCCGGAGTAGACGAGATACACCGGCAGACCGTGATCGCGGGTCAGCGACACATGGTAGGTAATTTTATAAAAGACGAGATACCACCAAATAATCCCTGGAATAATGCCGAACGCAATCAGAATAAAGAACAGCCAACTATCCCAAGGACTGACGGGACGGTGTCGTCCGCCGGCAATACCGCCGTAGCCGCGCACGTCAGTCGTTTTCGGCTGCCGGGCGAAGAAAGCGACGCGCCACGTCTTAGTCAGTTGCACTCGGCCGCGCGCGTCGCGTTTCAAATGAATGCGATCGAAGGTGCCAAGCAGAAATGCCAGCATCGCCGTGAGGACGAGGAAGGAGCCGATAAAGACGCCGAGATCGGCGCCGCCCCAGAAGACGCCGATAAGTCCCAGAGTGAGAGCGGCGACCTCGACGATCCCGAAGATCATCCGCCGCGTCGAATACGAAGCCGTCGTCTCCCAGACGCGCTCGATGGGCTGATAAGTTCGAGCGATTTTCTTGCGTTTTTTCAGATGAAAACCGCAGCGCACGCACAGCACCGAGTCGGGCGGCAGCCTGTAACAACACTTCGGACATTGCACGTCATCGGCACCCTCGACGCCGTAGGGCGAGGCGTCTTCTTCCTCGTCGGGCGCTTCCACCGACGGCCACCACACGGGTTCTTCTGTTGCCGGGGCCGGCGGCATCGTGTCGGCATTGCAATCGGGGCACTCACCTTGTCGCCGAACGAGTCGGCCGCAGCGACGACAAGGGAAACACATCTCGGCGATGGCCGGCTTCCGCGCGGGTGCGGGTTCCGCATCCGGTTCCGGGTCGTGAAAGAGCGGCGGTTCACTCACCGGCATCGAGGTGGGCGGATCGTCGTCGAGCAACCAGCGTTCCGCTTCTTCCTCGACGGCGGGCGTCGGCTTGGCCGCCGCGACCGGACGCCTCGGCGACGCCGCATCCGCTTCCTGACGCGCCGCCTCCGGCACGGCACAGATAATACCACAGGCGCACTGGATTTTGTTGCGTCGATAGCCTTCGGGTATGGGCACCCGTTGCCCGCAGCCTTCGCAAATGATGGGCATGCAAAGCTCTCCCCACGATTCATAAGAAAACGAATAAAGTTACCCGCATTCTATCTTTTTATTGGCATCGACGCACTTTTGCTATAATGTGCGGATTTATTTAAGCAGAGCCTTAGTACTCCGATAGCGCCAAAAATCAAACCCACCGCTGACATCAGATAACCAATGCTGAGGATGAGAAACCCCCACCGCAAATTGCTAATAGCTTCCTGAATTCCCGAAAAAGATCCAATGAGGCAACCACAGATGAAGGCTCCCGAAGCCACTAGCGCCAGATCGCGGTTCCAACCAGCAATTGACCGCAATACCCACACTCCAAAAATAAATAGCAGACCGACGGCAGCGCAAAAAACAGCTACGATGGGCCACGCAGAGGCAAACGTTAGACCGATCCCTGCACCGGGACTAGTTAGACCCGCAGCGGCCATTTTTGTTAGTTTATGCTGTTCATATTCTGGAAAATGTGGCGATAATGTCTGGAGGTATGTACCATAGGGAGTGACAATTACGCTCGTCCAAATCGAGATGATCCCGATAGTTAGACTACTTCTCCAAAAAAAGCAACTGTGGGAGGCGCTCATTTCACAGTTCCTTTCTTTTCCTTTAGCCATTCCGTTTCCCAATCATAGCCGTTAATTACCATATACCACTGGCTAGCCCATGCCGCGTTGTTTCCACTCGCCTTCACGAAACTATCGTATGTATTCCTTCCATAACCATAATAGGGTTCAACATGGACTTCAAAGTTATAGCGATCGTATACTTGCACCTCGATCTCATAATTATCGTTGTCCACCTTGTTTAATTTATATCTGAAGCTGCCGTGCCCGGTAGCTACATCGAGATCCGGAATACCACTAAAATCAACTACTAGAGTACCTTCGCATTTACCCGCTTTGGCATCCTTCACAATCTTGGCGATAACATCTTTGTATGCCTTCGATTTTCTGATTGCAATTGTGGCAAAATGGTTTTCAGATAATACCAACTTTGAAGGATTATCCTGCAAAGAATGCCGGAGAAGCAGTCCGGCAAACTTTCGCCCTTTCGCTTCCATTTGGTCGCTAGCGACCCATTCCCAGAAAGCACGTGCTGGAGTTTTGTATAATTTCGTCACGTCTGGGATAGCGGGATGAGCAGGAGCGAGAACCATCCCCATAAAAAGCCGAAATGACGGAGGCGGCTCTTCACCAGTGATAACTGCGGTCCCTGTATCCCAAATCATCTGCGCCACTGAGGAGATCGCGCCTTCGCCGCTCGGATCAACTGCATTCTCTGGATTGTTCCCCTCAAAGCGATAAAGATTGCGAGCGTCCGGCGCTCCCACTTCCCCATCCTCGGAAATCCAAACGCCGATAGTAGGATCTGTCATGATTCTCTCCCAAATTAAGCGTTAACCAGATATCGAATGTTGCTCTTTTCATCACACCGCACAGTGATCTTTTCTGGCAAGCCTAGCGGGATTCCCGTCGTCAGTGATCGCCGGACGGGTTGCCGGTAAGCCGCCTGGATTGCCGGATCCATCGATAGATGATCGAGTACTTCCAGACAGACTATCTCTCGCTGAATCAACGGCGGCACCTTTGAGTACTTCCGCGGCGGCCAGTAAATGCCCAGAGCCGGACGCGGTATCGGCATCCGCTGTTCCAGTTTGGCACGCCATTGAAGTAAGAGCCGATTTACCGTTTCGTCCAGATGAAGCCGATGGTGCGGAGCCAATTCGTGGCTGTAACAGGCTGACTCGACCGCCTCTCGGTGCCGATCATTGTGCAACAAGCATTGGGCGCGCTTGATCAAGAACCCCGCTAATTCCTCACGCGGCGTCAGTGATTTGAGGAAATAAGTTCCGAACACCTCGCCGGGTGTTGCCACCTTGGGCCAGCGGAGGTAATAGGCGTCCGGGTGGCTGAAAAAACCGGTTGAGGTACATTCGATGTTGAGCCGTTCACCACCCGGTTCATCCCAGGCGCAAAAAGGTGGCGAGGGCTGGTGACAAGCCGAATCGGGTAATTCAGCCGGCGACCAACGGCCGCGTAGAGAACCGGATGGGAGGCGCAACTGCCCGTACCCACTTCGATGAGGCCGTGCAGGAACGCATCACGGGAATCGAGGAGCTTGTAATCGTCGCGGTTTGCTCTGCCGGTGGTGCGAAAACCGAGGTCGCGTTGGAAAACCGTTGCCATCACCATCATACGAAAGTAGGCACCGGAATGGCCAAACTTCTCGGGTTGCCGCTCGAAGACATGCCAAAGATGATCGGTGGTCGAGCGCACCTGCTCGGCATATTGATCGATTATCCGAAGATAAGATGGAACATCAATCCGCTCGGTGCCCGGCAGACCTGCGGCGCACGCAAAATGGATCTCAGCTATATCGCGCCTGGCGAGTTGCTGATCGGACTCAAGGACGAGTTGTTTCCAGTCGAGCATGAAAACGTCCTTGTCGAGGGACGGATGCCGGATCAACTTTTCCTCCATTCTAATCGATTTTCCCGACATGTCCAGCAATTTCGAGGTGCCTTTTGTCGATGCGCGGAACGGAGTACAGACACCGTGCCTTGTTGAAGTCCAGCCCCCAGCGCCATAAACTCCGCGTGAAGAGATTCTTCACCGTTGATCGAGAGAAAGGAATGATTCCATGCCGCTGCAAACGCTTCCCCTTCTAACCGTGCTATTGGCCGTCGCTCTCCCGCTGAATCAATCACCGCGCTGCTGGGCCGACGCTGCCGATAAGCGAATCGCGTCTCATCCACTCGATCCTCTGGGCAAGGAGGAATTGACAAGCACCGTAGCCGTACTCAAGACTGCGGGCAAGGCCGCCGATTCCACGCGCTTCGTACTGATTCATTTGCACGAACCGCCCAAGGAAAAGGTACTCGTCTACCGTCCCGGACAGACGCTGCCGCGCCAGGCGTTCGCCGTTCTCTACGATTGGGGCAGCAACACCACCAGCGAAGCCGTCGTCGATCTGCGTGAGAAAAAACTACTTTCGTGGAAGAACGTCCCCAAGGTTCAACCCGGTATCTTGCCTGACGACGATCATCAAAAGACGACCGACATCGTTCGCGCGATCCGCGCTGGCGCGAGGCCATGAAAAAACGCGGCATCAAGGACATCGAGAAAATCGACCTCTACGGCTGGCCCATCGGCGTTTATACGACCGGGAAGGATGACGGACACCGGCGAGCGTTCGTCACCATGTACACAGAAGAAGGCGGACCCATTGAGGATCTGGTTGTACTCGTGGATCTGACGGCGAAGAAGGTCATCGAATTAAAGGACAAAGTCGCCAACGTAGCGCGGCGGAAGCGCGGCGATTTCATTCCTCTCGACCCCTACGATGAAGAAAAGGAGCCATCGGGTCCGTCAAATCAACCACCTTCCCGTGAGGCTCAATTTCAGGTTCTCGGCAACGAGGTGCGCTGGAACCATTGGCGATTCCGCTTCGCGCTGCATCCGCGTGTGGGCTTGGTTCTCTACACGGTCGGCTATGAGCAAGAGGGGAAAATCCGCTCGATTCTCTATCGGGCAAGCCTGTCCGAGATGGTTGTCCCTTATGGCGATCCGAATTGGTTTCTTTGGTGTCCGTTCGATGCCGGCGAATACGGCATGGGCGTGTATGCGAAAACGCCGTTGAATTACGGCATCGATGCCCCGAAGGACGCCGCGTATTTCAGCGCCTGGCTGCACGATCGCAAGGGGACGCCGGTGGAGTTGCCGCGTGCCGCCGCCATCTACGAACGGGATGGCGGCGTGTTGTGGCGGCACGGCCGCAGCGCTCGGCGGACGCGGCAACTGGTGCTGTCATCGTTTGTCCGCGTCGATGAATACGATTACGGCTTCAACTGGGTTTTCCACGAGGATGGTACGCTGGCGATGGAAGTGCTGTTGACCGGCCGCATGAACGTCAAGGTCGTCGAGCGCGAACAGGACGAAGAGGGACACGAAGGACGGCCCAGTTTCGGCCACTTGGTCGAGCCGCACCGCGAAGCGCCGAATCATCAGCACTTTTTCAATTTTCGCCTCGATTTCGACGTGGATGGCCCGAGTCGCAACAGGGTGATGGAGATAAATACCGAAGCGTTGCCGGAAGGGCCGGACAATCCGTATGGCAACGCCTTCGTGATGAAGGAGACGGCGCTGAGCCGCGAACTGGAGGCGCGGCGGCGGATGAAATTAGCCACGAATCGCAAGTGGAAGATTGCCAACACTTGTTCCACCAATTCCCTGGGTCAGCCGACCGCCTATGTGTTGGTTCCCGGCGAGAACAGTGTGCCACATGCCACGGAGAAATCGTTTCTGCGCCGGCATGCGGGGTTCGTCAATCATCATCTGTGGGTCACGCCGTATCGAGCGGAGGAGATGTACGCGGCCGGAGATTACGTCAACGGCGGTCCAGCCGGCGCGGGTTTGCCGAAGTGGACCCATGCCAATCGGGACATCGAGGATACGGACATTGTTGTTTGGTACACGCTGGGCGTCACGCACGTTCCGCGGCCGGAGGAATGGCCGCTGATGCCCGTGCATCGGGCCGGTTTCAAGCTGGTCCCGGCGGGATTCTTCGCGCGTAATCCGGCGATGAAATCTGCGAAATAAAGTGATTTTCAACGCAATTGCGGCCAGCGCTCGCGGAATGAACGCGCCGCCGGTACCGGGAAATCGCGCGCCGTCGTCCATGCCGAGCCCGCTCCCGGCAGACGCCGCAGCCAGCCATCGCGCGCCAACGGACGCAGCACTAACCGAGCGCAGCGCAGAGCCATGCAATACAACCACGGTCGCCGCAGCACTGCGGCCAATAGCCGATAGGCTAACCGTTCCCAGCGGCTCTTGCCCTTCTCATGCGTTTGCAATTCGCGCAAACCAATGAGCATATGCGGAATGTTAATTTTCACCGGACACGCCGACTGGCAAGCGCCGCACAGGGACGACGCATGCGGCAGATGCGGATTGTCGGCGACGCTATCGTACAACGGCGTCAGAATGCTGCCGATCGGCCCGGAGTAGACGCCGCCGTAAGCATGGCCGCCGATGCGGCGATAAACAGGGCAAGCGTTCAAGCATGCTCCGCAGCGGATGCACTGCAAACTCTCGCGGAACGGCGTGGCCAGCACGCGCGAGCGGCCATTGTCCAATAACACCAGATGAAATTCTTCCGGTCCATCCGTCTCACCCGGCCTGCGCGGCCCCGTGATGAGGCTCGTATACACCGACAGCGTTTGTCCCGTTGCCGCTCGCGCCAACAATTTCAGAAACACCGGCAGATCGATCCAGCGCGGCAGCACCTTCTCAATGCCCATCAGCGCGACGTGGATGCGCGGGCAGGTCGTCGTCAGCCGTGCGTTGCCCTCGTTGGAGATGAGGACAAGGGTGCCGGTTTCGGCGACGGCGAAGTTGGCGCCGCTGATGCCCATGTCGGCTTGGGCGAATTTCTCGCGTAGAATCCGCCGTCCCGCTTGGGCGAGCGCCTGCGGTTCATCGGACAGCGTTTCGCCGCTGTGTTTCGATAGGATGCGGGCGATGCTCTCGCGTGTGTGGTGGACCGCCGGCGCGACGAGATGCGACGGCCGTTCGCCGGCCAGTTGAATGATGAACTCGCCGAAATCCGTCTCCGTCACCTCCAGCCCCGCCGCTTCCAGCGCGGGATTCAGATGCACTTCCTCGGAAGTCATCGACTTCGATTTGACGATGCGCTGGCTATTCGTCCTCTGAGCGATGTCGAGAATGATGCGCCGCGCATCCTCGGCGTTGCTCGCCCAATGGACGTATCCGCCGTGGTTTTGAACCGACATTTCCAGCTGTTCGAGATAGTGGTCGAGATGGGAGAGAGTATGTTCCTTGATACGCTTGGCGTGATCGCGCAGAGCGTCAATATCGGCCAGTGCGGCGTAGCCGCGGCGATTGCCAGCCATCAGCGTGCTGGTCAAGCGCACCAGCGCCGCCTGCAAGGGCGGATCGGCCAAGGCTTGCCGAGCGGCGTTGAGGAAGTCGTGATGTTCGTGCCGTGCGTAGTCGTTCATGAAACCCTCGAAACCCTTGCATCCATCGGACAAGCCCGGAGCGCCAGCGACGGGTTCTTGCAGCCCGTCGCTGGCGCTCCGGGCTTGTACTTTTGAAACCGCCTCTTTTCCGACAACATGAAGGCGCGAGCGGTTACTTATTATTCGCGGATGGCTTATCTTGTTGCCCCTCAATGGACACCAATGCCCGTTTGATGCCATCCTCCGAGATCCAATTATCTTCCCGTTGTAGCCAGGCGCGAAGGGTCGGTACGGACGACCGCGCCGCAGACCCCATTTCTGCCAAGCCCTCCAATGCCTCGGAGACGACGAGAAAATTGCCGAACCCGTTCTTCTCTATCTCAGCCAGCATTACGGGAACAGTCCTTTCGGCATCCTTATCCAATCTCCACACGGCTATCGCGGCCCGAACACGTACCAACTCACTTGGGTCGGACTGCATTCGGTTCCGTATCGTCGGAAGTGTTATTCGTGCTTCTTGTCCCAACCGGGAAATCGCGTTAAGACAATTGCATCGAACAAGGTCGTATTCGGAATCGAGTCCTTCAAGCAAGGCCGGCAGAGCGAGATGCGGATCAGGGTGTATTCTGGACAAATGGAAGGACGCATTTAACTGAAGCATCGATTTCTGTGTTTTGAGTACTTTGATAAGAATCGGAGTGAGTTCGTGGGAGGCAACGGTTCGTTCCCATTCCGACAAGAGACTCGAAAGTATTTCTTCCTCATCACGTTCAAGTCTTATGATTTGGGTTGACTGCGCCACTTCGCTAACAGCTTCAACAGGACTGCTTCCGCCGAGGAACGAACCTCGGATACTTTATCGTCCGCAAGGGGAAGAAGGACCGGCACAAGAATGTCGATCGGCATTCCAATCTCTCCGAGGGCATCGACGGCAGCCCGCCGGACGAGCCATTGCTCATCATGGAGGGCCGCGATCAGCGCCGGCACCGCCGCACGAGCGCACTTGCCCTGCGCCCCCAGAACATGGCAGGCCATGGCTCGTTCGCCCCAGTCGGAACTGTGCAGATCCCATATCCACGAGCGAAGAGCTTTGAATTCATCCAACGCGAAATCGGGAATACTCAGACAAGGCAAAATCATCAAACAGACGAGCGACCGCCGCAGTCTGACGAACATTCGCCGTATCAGCGCGAGGATATTCAGCATCGCCGCATCGCCTCCAACGCCCTTCGCGCCCAGAAGCGATCCAGCTCCTTCATCTCTTCGGGCAGATCCTCATACGGCGCCCAGCACGCCTGCCAGAGTTGGCGGCGTTCGACGGAAACCTCCGCCGCCACCGCTTGCGACCAGTGGATCCATTGTTCATGTTCCACTGCGGCCAGACGTTCGAGCACGTCCTCGTCCATCATGTCTTCTCCAATACTTGCGCCAAATGCAATGTTTGCACCGCACTGCCACGGCGGCGCAGGCAGCCGGCAATGTTCATCAAACAGCCGGCATCCGTCGCCACCACCGCCGACACGCCGGCTTTCTCGATAAAGGACGCCTTGTCCTGCACCATTGCTCCGCTGATGCCCGGATAGCGCACGGCGAACGAGCCGCCGAATCCACAGCACTCGTCCGCGCGCTCCAGCTTGACGTACTCCAGTCCCTTCACGCGCATCAATAACCGCTCCGGTTCCGTCAACAATCCCAGACCGCGCAGATGGCAAGCCATGTGATACGTCACTCTGCCATCGTACCGCGCCCCCACGTCTTCAAGGCCCAGCACATTCACCAGGAAATCGGACAATTCATGCGTCCGGCGCGCCATGTCCTCGGCGCGCGGCCGCCAGAGGGGGTCATCGTGAAACAGATGCGGATATTCCAACTTAATCATGGCCGCACACGAACCGGAGGGAATGACGATGGTTTGTCCATTGTCGAAAGTGCGGAGTGTGTGGCGTGCCAGTTCGCGGGCCTCGTCGTGATAGCCGCTGTTGAAATGCGGTTGACCGCAACACGTCTGCGCTTCGGGAAAGTCCACGGCGACACCGAGACGGCGCAGCAGGCGCACCGTGGCCACGCCGACATCGGGAAAAAGAGCGTCGCCCAGGCAGGTGATGAGGAGGGAGACTTTCATGGGGTTCACAGCAGCCGCCGGCTCTCTTGTTCGAGTCCCTGATAGACGAAGCGCAGCACGCGCTCGGCCATGTGATTGAAATAGTCCCAACTATGACCGCCGGCCTGCGTGGTCAGGTCGATCTGATGCGGCACGCCCAGGGCGCTCAGTTTCTCGTGCAGCCGATCGTTGCCGCGATACCAAGTGGTGTCGGCCGGATCAATGCCGTAAAAAATGTGCGGCGGAAACTTGCTCGGATGAATGTGCATCGGCGCCGTGTCCTGCCGGCACTGCTCCTTGCTGTCGTACATCTCATCGAGAGGGGTGCCTTGACCGTACAATTCGTGATACTCGATGGCCGGCGCGATGGCGGCGACGACGGGGAACAGATGCGGATATTTGAAAGCGAGCCGCAGCGCTCCCTGGCCGCCCATGCTGATGCCGATTAAACCGATGCTCCGCGGCGCGATGCCCCAGCGCGCGGCGAAGAACGGCACGATGTTTTGCAGAAGATGGCGCTCCGGCGTCACCTGCGGATCGAAGGCGGTGCAGACGCGGTCGGTCCACCACGAACGCTGTCCATGCGGGCAGACGCAGACCAAACTCAACTCATCGAACAAGCGCGTGAAGAGCGGGCGATCAACGAGCGTTTCCAGGCCGGCACCATGCAGATACAGGATGCCGAAACGCGGCTTGGCGCTCGCTGCAAGATCGTACACGTCGGCGGATTTGCCGCCGATGTCCAAGCGAGTCCAGGCGCCGTTCATGAAGTTGATTTCCTTTCGCGGAGCATCTCCGCTTATTATATATTGCGGGTCGCTATCCGCGCAGATTCGGCTATCCGGTGAGGGCGAGCAGCTGTTGATCGAGCGCGACGAGATACTCACGCCCATAAGGGCCCGATTCGAGCATCGCGATAAGGTTGGTTGGCAAGTCTTGTTCATATTCCGGGCTACACGAGGCGGCGGCCAAGGCGATGGTGGCTACGGTGTCCACGTCGCCCGTGAAGGCGATGCAATCGCGAAGCAGATCGCTCAGCCGCTGGTTGCGGACCACTGCTGTAATCGCCGCCCGCACGCTCATCCAGCCCTTGGCGCCGACCTTGCCCTCCCAGGGGGCCGACCAGGGACCGGGGACTTCGCTCTGGAGAAACTCGCGCAGACGAGCCTTGGGGCCGAGGCGATACAGGAAGTAGTGAGACATGAGGGCGGATGCAATCGCGGCGTAGATACCGTCGGGGGTGTTATGTGTCAACGCCGCCTGGACGCGGCATCTGTCAACGACCTGTCCGATGGTCGGCAACACGCCCAAGGGAGCCGCCCGCATGGCCGCTCCGCTCTTGTCGCTGTCGGGCCGAATCCGCGACAGGAAGTCATCGCCGTCGCGTACCTCTTGCAAGAAGGCGTAGAATCCACCGGCGTAGCCTTCACGCGGATCGCGGCGGAACACCTCGACAAAACGTCGGGCGAGGTTCTGCGGCGTCCAGCGCTCGCCGGATACCAACGCTTCCGCGATGGCCACGCTCATCTGCGTATCATCGGTGTAGCACCCCGGATGGATGTTGTGCTTGGGATGTTGGATGTAGTATGTGGCCGTGTTGTGCTTGCGGACCACGTCGAGTGGGGCGTACTCAAAGCCGGCCCCATAGGCATCGCCTACCGCCAGTTCGAGAAGCATAATGCTGTATCTCCCTTTGTGTACAGTCTCGCAACCTGCCGGTAAGACACCGACAGCCTGCAAGTGTTCACTCCGGCGGCCTAATCGGTTGCATACGGTTCCGGTAGGCCGATGTGGCTGTAGGTATCGGCAAAGTGTTTGGCGAGATGCTCGCGGTAGAGCGGCTGGACGCGAGCTTTTCGTGGACCTCGCTGACAGAGCGTCGTCAGCAACATGAATCCGTCTCCGTTTTAAGAGTCGTCCATCGTCCCGTTCTATTGTATCGCCTCCCCTCCGCTCGACACAGTTACAAATCGCCCAGGCCCATCCGGCAACTCCCCATTTTTCCCTCCTATGCTTATCATGTTCCCTACGATCCTTCGTGTCTCGCCGGAGTGCGCCGCATGAAACTCTTGCTGTCGGCCGACGACATTCAGCGACGGGTCGCCGAGATGGCTCGGCAGATTGCCGCCGATTATCGCGGCCAGCCCGTCACCATCGTCGGCGTACTTACCGGCTGTCTGATGTTCCTCGCCGATCTCGTTCGCCATCTCGATCTGCCCCTGCGCATCGCCCTGTTGCAAGCGTCGAGCTATCGCGGCGAGACGACCGTGCCCGGCACCCTGCGCATCCAACCGGAACTGCTGCCCGACCTGCGCGGCCGGCACGTTCTGCTGCTCGATGACATTCTCGACACCGGACGAACACTCGCTCATCTGCACGCGCATTTGCAATCGCTCGGCGTCGCTTCGCTGCGCATCGGCGTGCTGCTGCGCAAGGAGGGACGCCAGCAGGTGCCTCTCGACGTGGATTATCGCGGCTTCGACATCCCCGATGCCTTCGTAGTCGGCTACGGATTGGATTACAATGACGAATATCGCCATTTGCCCTATATCGCCGTGCTGTCCGATGACAGCTCGTTGTCACCGGAAAACTAACGCGCTCCTACCTCCATGCCATCGACAACCATCCTCTTCGTCATCCCGAGTTTGGAGTACGGCGGCGCCGCCCGCCAGCTAACTCTGTGGGCGGCGGCGCTGCGCGCGAATCGTTCCGTGTGCGCGTCGCCGTGCTGGGTACGGAGACGCCTTGGGTTGCATCGCTGCGCGGTGAGGGAGTCGCAGTCGAGTTGCTGAATTGGCGGCGGCCGTTTGACGTGCTGCCGTTTACGGCACTGCGGCGGCTGGTCAAGTCCACGCGGCCGGACGTGGTTCACGTTTGGGGCGCGACGGCGTTGCGCGCCGTCGTGCTGACCGGCAGCCGGTCGGCGAATCGCCTGTGGGTCAGCGCCGCGCTGTCTTTCGCGCGGCAGACGAGCCGGCTGGATCGCTGGCTGCTTGCGCGTGTCCGGGGAGTGATAGCCTTCGGGGCGGCGGAGGCGGAGCGCTATCGTCGGCTCGGCATCGCCGATGCGCGCATCACGGTCGTATCCCCCGCCACGACCATTCCCGCGGACACCAGCAAGCCGGCCGAGTTGCCGGGCGTGGCGGCGAACGATCGTGTGTTGCTCGGGCTGGGGCCGATCGAGCCGCACAAGGGATTCCGCGAAGCGGTCTGGGCTTTCGACATCGTGCGGCATCTGTATGACGACGTGCATCTGATCCTCGCCGGCAGCGGCTCGGATCGGCCGCGCGTCGAGCAATTCGCTCGACAGATCGGCGTGCGCGAACACGTCCATTTCCTCGACGCTTGCCCCGATGTGGCATCGCTTTTGCATCGCGCCGAGGTGGTCTGGGTGCCGAGCTTGCGGGGCGGCGGCGTTTGCGCCGCTCTGGAAGCGATGGCGGCTGGCCGTCCCGTCATCGCCTCGCGCCTGCCGGATCTGGCGGAGATCGTTGTGGACGGCGAAACCGGATTCCTGGTCGAACCGAACAACAAGGCCGTCCTGGCACGCCAGACCCGCCTCCTGCTCGATGACGCCGAACGACGGCGGCGCATGGGCGAGGTTGGCCGACAGCGTGTGCGCGAGCATTTCTCCGTGGCCAGGCTCGCCGAGACGTGCGCGCGGCGATACGCTGGAGAGAAGAGCTAACCACAGAGTCACAGAGAACACAGAGAAGAAAAACACAGAGAGAACAAGGACAGGAAAAAGATAATGAGTGAATCTCTCTGCTATTCTTTCTTTTAGCATTTTCTCTGTGTCTTTTCTCTGTGTTCTCTGTGACTCTGTGGTTAGGTTTTTTTCGAGGAGATTTAGCTCGTGCGCGAGGTGTTGACGTTGATTTTGGCCGGCGGCAAGGGCACGCGCCTGGAACCCTTGACCCGCGATCGCGCCAAGCCGGCCGTACCTTTCGGCGGTCTCTATCGCATCATCGATTTCACCCTTTCCAATTGCATTAACAGCGATCTTCGCCGTATCCTCGTGCTGACGCAGTACAAGGCGCGCAGCCTGTCGCGCCACATCGGCGCCGGTTGGGGCTTTCTGCCGCGCGAACTGGACGAATACATCGAAGTGCTGCCGCCGCAGCAGCGCATCGACGAAAACTGGTACAAGGGCACCGCCGACGCCATCTATCAAAACATTTACACTATCGAAAGAGCCAATCCGCGTTACGTCGTCATTCTGGCCGGCGATCACATCTACAAGATGGACTACGGCACCATGATCCGCTCGCACATCGAACGCGGCGCCGATCTGACGATCGGCTGCATCCCCGTGCCGCGCAAGGACGGCGCTCACTTCGGCATCATGGACGTGGACAAACAGGATCACGTCCTCGGCTTCCTCGAAAAGCCGGCCGATCCGCCGGAAATGCCCGATATGCCCGGTCAAACTTTGGCATCGATGGGTATTTATGTGTTCACGGCTCGCACTATGTTCGAGTTGCTCTGCCAGGACGCCACGCGCGGAGACAGCGATCACGATTTCGGCAAGAACATCATTCCGCCAATCCTCGGCAGACAGCGCGTCTTCGCTTACCGCTTCCGCGATCAGAACCGCAAGGAAGTGCCGTACTGGCGCGACGTGGGCACGCTCGATGCCTACTATCAGGCCAACATGGACCTCATCAACGTCGATCCGGTGCTGAACCTGTACGACCGCGAATGGCCAATCCGCACATATCAGCCGCAGTTGCCGCCGCCGAAGTTCGTCTTCAACGACGGACCCGGTGAAAACGCGCGGCGCGGCGAAGCGCACGACAGCATGGTTTGCCAGGGCGGCATCATCAGCGGCGGACACGTGCGCCGCAGCATTCTCTCGACCAACGTGCGCGTCAACAGCTTCGCCGTCGTCGAATCGTCGATCCTATTCGACGGCGTCAACGTCGGCCGGCACTGCCGTATCCGCCGCGCCATCATCGACAAGGACGTGCAAATTCCGCAAGGCACGACCATCGGTTTCAACCTAGAACACGATCGGCAGCGCGGCTTCACAGTGACGGAGCAAGGCGTCGTCGTCATCGCCAAGTCGGAGCTTCCCGAAACCTTCGCGGAACGTCTCAAGCAATCGTGAGCCTCGCCATGACCGCTGAGCTTTCTCGCCGTCGTTCGCGCCGCTGGATCGGCTTTTTCGTCGTCCTCGCCGTGCTGGGCACCACGGCGATGATCGTGCCCCTCGTCTACAACCTGAGCATTCAACTGACACCGGATCAATTGACCGACGCTCGGCGGCGCTGGCGGGAACAGGGATCGCCGAATTACGATCTGGAATATCTTGTTAATACCAGGCAGGGCGAGCAGAAAGAGGAGCGCGCGTATCTGGTGCAAGTACGCGGTGGTCGAGTGATTCTGGTCGTGGAGGGCGGCGACATAGTGTACCTCGATCCGACGATGGCCGTACTCACGGGTCCGGGAGTGTTGGCCGTATCGCCCGAAGATCCCGGACGATATGGTGTGCCGGCGCTATTCGATCAGATCGAGGCGGGGCTGCGGCAAGACGAAACGGCCAAGGCAAACAACTTCGCTACGGCGCAGTTCGATCCAACGGACGGTCATCCGTATCACTATCGCCGCGGAAGCGGCAGGAAAGAGCGCGTGGAGTGGAACATCAAGATGACGCGCTTCCCGGCCGGTAACTTCGTTTTGCCGCGACGCAGCTAGACGAAGAACGGGTTCTTAGAAATCCGGCCCCATAGGCTGGCCGTCATTCCTAGTGATGGCCAGACGCAAGGTTCGTTGCGTGAGTTTGGGAGTGAAAAAGCGAACCGAGCCATCCGCGATGGCCGCGTGGAAGCCGTCATCGAATAGACCGCCGAGCTTGGGTAGCGGTTTCTTGTCATCGTAGGGCAGGTCCGCCGGTTTGCTCCACGGCACCGCCTCCGCCGCCTCGACGATGGCGAATGTGTTACTTGTACCGTCCGTTATGTCCGTAACCGACATCCCTTCATCGCCCTCGAAGATCGTCCCTTTGCCCACGAACACCTGGTAGAAGGTGGCGTATTTCTCCTTGGTTTTGCCCTGGACCGGCGGAGCATACTGCTTCGGCATCTTGGCCAAGAGCGGTTTGTTGTGCGCGCTATCCCAAGGTTCATCTAAGTGGAACTGCGCGAACAGATCGTCTTGTTCCAGGTAGGGCAGCAGCAGCACGCGCCAACTGAGCAGAGGCTTGCCATCCTTGTCACGGATCGCGGCCGGCGGAAAATGGTTATTGATCTCATGGTAACTCCACATGGCCTGCATCAGATCTTGCAGGTTCTTGGCGCTGCGCTGGCGGGCGGCCTTCTGCGCCGCATCGTCCTGTTTTTTCGTCTCATTCTTGGCTTCGTCGGCCTTGACGATCAGGGCCGTACTCGCTCCGATCGCGCCGATTGCGAGTAGGATCGCCCAAGCGGTCGTTCGTTTGGTCAGGAACATGGCCAGCAATACTCCTAGGAAATTTGTGTCCGTCCGACGCTTTCGCGCAGTGTATTATAAGAAGAGCTATCCGCAAACGGCTTCGGATGGGGTGCCCCATGTCTCGATTGATGCTTGGTGTCACGGCGCTGTTCGGTTTCGTTCTTCCTATCCAAGCGCAAGCGAAAGACGACACCTTGCCGGCCGGCGCTCTCGCCCGGCTGGGGAAGGTGCGCTATCGCAACGTGGGACGGGTCTTCTCGATTGCCTTCTCTCCCCATGGCAAGACCTTGCTCGCCGGCGCTTGGGATGGGTCGATCCGGCTGTGGGATGTGGCCACAGGTAAGGAACTCCGTTTGTACGCCGGCCATAAAGGATGGGTGCGCTCGGTAGCCTTTTCTCCCGATGGCAAGACGTTCGCTTCGGGCGGCAAGGATAAGATCATCCGCATTTGGGAAACGGCCACGGGGAAAGAACTCCGCCGTTTCGAGGGCCATCAAAACTGGATTGCGTACCTCGCCTTTTCGCCGGACGGCAAGCTCCTCGCTTCGAGGAGCCAGACGCTCCGTCTGTGGGATGCGGCCTCGGGACGGCAATTGCGGCAGATCAATCTGCAATTCGTGGTCCACTCCCTGGCTTTCTCCCCCGACGGCAAACTTCTCGCTTGCGGCGGTGCCAACTTGATCGTGCTTCTCGACCTGGCCACGAGAAAGGAAGTGCTTTCCATCAAGAGTCTGCACAGTTGGATCGGAATGCTGGCTTTCTCTCCGGACGGCGAGATCCTTGCCTACGACGGGATCACATTTCTCGATCCGGCTACCGGCAAGAAGTTGCGGCCATTGGCGAAGGGGGGCGCTGTTCGGAGTTTTGTCTTCTCACCGGATCGTCGGTCGTTGGCTACAGCCGAGGGGGATCGTTCCATCCACGTTTGCGAAATGGCCACCCGTCAATCGCGCTTCCAACTCCGATCGCCGGATAACAAACCTTCCGTGCTGGCCTTCTCTCCGGACGGCCGCACGCTCGCCCAGGGGAGTGAGGACACCACGGTATTGCTGTGGGACGCAACCGGCCTCCAGGGAAAGAATCGGCCGGTATTAACGTCGCTTTCCGAAAAGGAATTGCAAACGCTGTGGGCCAATTTGACTTCCGCCGATGCCGCCGCGGCGCAGCGAACGATCCGCATACTGGTGGCCGGCGCAAAGGACAGTATCCCGTTCATCCGGAAACATCTGCGGCCGGTCGCGCCGGTCGATGCCCGCACCATCGCTCAATTCGTGACCGACCTCGACAGCGATCGATTTGCGACGCGGGAGAAAGCCACCGAGCAATTGGAGGAACTCGCCGAGTTGGCTGAGCCGGCTCTCCGCGAAGGGTTACGGGACCAGCCGCCGCTGGAGAGACGCCAGCGGATCGACCGACTGTTGGAGAAGCTGGCCGCCATGAGAGACAATCCTTTCCCCGCGAGGTTGCGCATGCTGCGTGCAGTAGAAGCGCTGGAATACATGGACACGCCGGCAGCGCGGCGAGCGCTGGAAGAATTGGCCAAGGGCGCTCCGGCCGCCGATCTTACGAACGAGGCAAACGCAGCCCTGAAGCGCCTGGCCAAATGATCGTGAACCGCCTCGCTTCTCTGACTGCAAGGGAACGCGATTGACGCCAAGAGCCTCACGCGGGTTAGGGTCGGACTGCTTTCCCCACGAGTTGTGCTTGTCTAAGCCGGCCGAAACCGACGTTTGACTCGCCACTGTATCTCACCTCGTCGCCGGAAAACTTGAAGCGGACAATCAAGGTAAACGGCGTCTCGTAGAAGCAGAGCTTGGCCGTGAACGTCTCGTCCTCGGTCCAGGCGCCGCTGGCCGCCAACGGTTGCTCGGGCAATCTGCCCCAACTTCCCCGACCCTTTCGCCAGGCTCCGTGACCGCAGACAATCCGTCGCTCAATTCCGTTGAATCGAGAGACGAGCGTCACCTCTCCGGCTTTGCGATCGTATTCCAGGGAGATCGATTCGAGTTTGCCGTCGTTGGCCGGAAATGCGTACTTCTTGCCCCATCCCTTGACGGCAAGGGCCGAACCCGTCTGCGGACGCAGCGAAAGCCCTTTCAGCTTCTGTTCGAGCTTTTTCCGAGCCTCGTCATTGGCGGCCAAGTTGGTTGCCTTCATCGCGGGCAGGAGCTTGTCCCAGACCAAATTCAGGATGGACTGCATGTCTTTAACGCCGCTGGTAATGGCGATCACCGCATCCTTATCGGGCAAGACAATGCAGAATTGCCCAAACGCTCCATCGCCTCGATAAGCGCGATGGCGAGAGCGCCAGAACTGGTATCCGTAGCCCTGGTCCCAATCGCTCCGGGGATTACTGCCGTTGGAAGTCTGCCGGGCGGTGGCTGCCTCGACCCACGACTCGGGCACAAGCTGCTTCCCCCGCCACTTCCCTTTCTGCAAATAAAGTAGGCCGAATCGGGCGATGTCTTCGGTTCGGATGCTCAGACCGTAACCGCCGATGGTGATTCCTTGCGGACTGGTTTCCCAAGTCGGTCGCTCGATACCAAGTGGCTCGAAGAGGCGGGGCTTGAGGTAATCGAGGACCGTCTCCCCCGTCGCCTCTTGGACGATGGCGGAGAGCATGTACGTGGCCGAGGTGTTGTAAAGGAAATGGGTTCCGGGTTTGAACGGCACGGGCTGCGCCAGGAAGGTCTTGGCCCAGGACTGCGTAGCAGTTCGGGGTGGCTCGCTTTGATGGCCGGTGGACATGCGCAGCAGATCGCTGACACGCATCGCCTTGAGGTTGGCGCTCGGCTTTTCCGGCGCTTCGTCAGGAAAGAACTTCAGCACCTCATCGTACAGACCGAGCTTTCCTTCGGAGATGGCCAGCCCAACCGCGGTTGATGTAAAGCTCTTGCTCAGCGAAAACAGCGAGTGAGGAGATTGAGCTTCATACGGCGCCCACCAACCCTCCGCTACCACATGACCGTGACGGATCAGCATGAAGCTATGCAGCGAGTCGATCTTGGTATCCGCCGCTTCGACGAAAGCGCGGAGAACAGAAGAATCGACGCCTTGCTCCTCCGGACTACTTCGAGGGAGACCGGCTCCGAAGCAGACGGAACCACTCGCGGCAAGCAGTGCGAGGGCGAAGAGAGTTTTCCCATACCGATACATCGTTCGGCTCCTTCATTTTGGTGCGGCGCTCGGCGATGGCAACGAGTTCCATCTTATGGAGTCCCACATTAGAAAAGACCCGCCAGGGGTTCGGATCGTACCATCCTCGGTCACGAATACGCGATAGGATATAGAATGTTCTGCGGTAACTCTCCCGATTGATCTCCGCACCAAAGGTACTTGGCCATGAATGATCCGGAACAATTCCTCGCCGAACATCTGAGGTTGACGCGCCGCTTTTTTCTCGGCATGGGCGCGGCCTGCATGGCGGCAGGAGGCGATCGATCGTTCGCCCAAAGCGCGGAGCCAGCCGCGCCGGAGTTGGTCGAAGCGCTGGCCAAACTGGAGCCTTATTTCACACTCCCGGCAGACTTTCGAGATGTTTCCCGCGGCAAGCCCTTGCCCCACGCCCTGCCCGAACACAAAAAGCGTGAAGTCGGTCTGACGCGCGAGACCTGGAAACTCGAAGTCCTCTCCGACCCGGACCACCCGGCGACCCTGGGCAAGCAATTCACCAAGAAAGGAGGCACCGCCCTGGACTTCAAGGGTCTACTTCATCTGGCCGACAAGCATGCCGTCCGCTTCCCCAAAGTGATGACGTGCCTCAATATCGGCTGCCCCCTGGGGATGGGGATCTGGGAGGGCGTCCCGCTCCGGGAGGTGATCTGGCTCACCCGCCCGCGCGAGAACCTTCGCCGCGCATATTATCACGGCTACCACAACGACGATCCCAAACAGATGTTCCGCAGTTCGCTTGCTATCGATCGCGTGCTGGAGGATCCTTACGATCTGCCGCCCGTTATCCTGTGCTACAAGCTGAATGGCCAGTGGCTCGATAGCCGGCGTGGATGCCCGGTGCGGATGGTCGTGCCCGAAGGCTATGGTTTCAAATCGGTCAAATGGCTCACGCACCTAGTCCTGACAAACTTGTACCACGCCAATGACACCTACGCGCAGGGCAACAACGACATCGACAGCGCTTTGAAGACCTTCGCGGCGACGTTATCGGTGCCGGCCGAAGTGAAGCGCGGCGAGCCGATCCCGATCACCGGCTACGCTCAGGTAGGCATTTCCGGGCTATCGAAGGTACAGGTGTGGATTCACCCCAGCGGCGCGGCATGGCCCGCCGATGACCCACACTTTGCTAAGGCGGCGTGGACGGACGCCCGCATCCTTCCGCCGCCTCGGCAATGGGGCGGGGACTTGCCGGAGGGTAAGATCCCGAGAGCGCACGGTGGGCTTCGACCCGGCGACCGGCCGACCGCTGACGTGGCCTCTTCGACTGTGCAAGGTCCACTGGGCGGCCCTGCTGTCCGGACTGCCAGCCGGAGAACACACGCTCCGCTGCCGAACCATTGACGAGAAGGGCCAACCGCAACCCCTGCCCCGCCCGTTCCGCAAGTCCGGTCATTGTGCCATCGAAGCGGTGAAGATCGCCGTCAAGACGTGAACCGTCCTGTATACGTGTAGCGACTACCTCAACGCCTGGAGCAAGGGGTCTACCCAGGCATGAACGAGGTTTGATAGATCGCTGGACATCGCCACCAAAATCCCCAGTAAGGGGGCGGCATAAAAAACGAAGTGGGAGAAAAAACCCCAATGGAAATTGAGCTGGTTGGGCGTTGTCTTGACAATACGGCTGACCAATTCGTGACGTTCGATCCCTAGGACAATCGAGATCACGGTTAACGTCGTCGTGCCAATCAGTGCCATGGCCAAGTACAGCCAGAGACGCTGAGGCTGGAAGGGATACGAAGTCACGGCAAGCAGCATCAGCAAGGGAGCGACCGTGAGAAACAGGGTGAGATTGCGGAGATGCACGAAGAACTGGCTGAGATAAACGGTCATTTCCAAGGCGACAAAGTCGCGCGCCTGCGTCAGCCAGCAGCGGATCGCCTTCTCCGCGGCCTGAGCATCCCCCGTCACGGTTTCATCGATGGTCTGGGCGGTAGCGCCTGCCGCGTTTCGTACGGTCTTGTGGATTACCAGGGCGGGGAGCGATGAGGGCGAGGTTTCGGATTTGTCCTTCTCTTCGACAGGGAACTTTTCCAGTAACCGTTCCGCCAGAGCGCAGTCGCGCCAAATGTGTTCGAGTACGAGCAGGCAGGCTTGCGCCGCGGCAGGAAGCGGCTGGGCAGGCGTCAAGGAAATGCCCCGATTCGCCGGGGCCAGCTGCATCGCCGCGGCGAGGGCAGCGTTGTCCATCGCCGTGAGTGGCACCGCCGCTCGAAGGTCATCGGAGATGCGCTCGTAAGCCTCCACGAGAAAACGGCGTTGCAGGAGGCGATAGGACAGATGTTCTTGACGCCCCGGCCTCTGAGACGACAGATAAGGGCCGAACATCTTCGTGATGGCATCGGGAACGCGCCGGAACGCCTCGTGGAGCGGCAGCAGGGCCACGGCGTTGAGCAGATGGCGCGTACTCTCCCAGACCTTACGCAGATGCAGCCAGCCATACACGATTAAGACGGCGAGGACGGCGAGGCTCAGGAGCAAGGCGCTCTCGGTGAAAATGTCCTCGGCAGTCGGGATGAAATGGCTGGACAAGCGCGAAAAGACAAAGAACAGCATCACCCAGAGGAGCCAGATCCATTTACCGGAGAGCGACTTTTTCGCCGCTTTCAGGTTGCGGACGAGTTCGCCGTGCCGGCGATCTATCTGCTCGAACCTCGGCTGCCCAGCCAGAGAGCAGAGGGGAACCGCGTGTTCATCGAGCAGATACAATCGTTTGAGTTGGCAGTAGCCCCAACAGTAAAAAGCCAGGCCGAGGAAAAGGATGGGAACCACAGGCGTGACGCCGCTGGCCAAACTGCTGGCCCGCTCGGCGAACAGCAATCCCTCTCCATCGCGCCAAACATGCGGAGGCCAGCCATTCACGGTCAGATAAACGGCCATGATGAGCAGCATGAGGACGCACAGCAATTGGATCCGATAGCGGACGATGACTTCGCTCAGGGGGCGCGGCGATGTCTCAGGGACGCGGGGTCTCTCCGGCACCGCCGCCTCAAGCGGGTCGAATCCGCCTCGCCTTCCCAAGCGGGCTCGCTGGAACAACAACAAGACAAACCACGCCAAAAGCGCAAGTAGGACAGCGGGCATGATCCAGTGCCAAAGCCGTACCTTTACCGGCGATTTCGGAAACCACCAATGGACAAAGGGAATCATCCAGACGAAGACGAAGTAAGCGTAGACGATCAACACGGAGGCCAAGCAAACGCCTGCGTAGAACTGCTGGGCGCGTCGCAGTCTCCGGGAGCGCGGCCAAAGCAGTTGTTGCATCGCCGTGCCGCTTTCGCGGGCACGCCCGCGAGTCCATTCGGCGGAACGCTTCAACACATTGGAATACGCCCTGCCCACGTATATCAGCAGGAGCGTCATTCCCAACACCGGCACGATCCATAGACCTGTGTGCAAGGGGACAAACTCCGGCTGGAATGTTTGCTCGTCCTGAAGGGCCGCCGCCCGAAAAACGTAATCGCGGTAGCTGTCGATCTCCTTTCCGTCTTTATCGCGGGCGAGCCGAGCCGGAATCGCGGACAGCGGATACAGGCCGCCCTGGCCGATGATGCTAATCCAGACGGGCGGCCGTCGCCGATCTATTGGACCTTTGCTGAGATCCTGAGACAATTTGTCCGCATCCGCGGAGCAAACCGAAGCTAGGAAGGGCGGCCCGTATTCGATGAGATCTCCCGAAGATTCCCTATCGAGCAAGGCGAGGACGGCGTTGTAGCAGCCTTGCTCGCCTGGTCCAGGGAAGAAGAAACGCCGCTCCGCGCCCCGGAACGGAAAGCTCCAGCGCTGATTGCGATCATAAATCGGGTAGGAGGAGCCGACGAGCGAGCCGCGCAAATCGGCGCTGTAGTCGGGATGAGTGAATAAGAGGTCCGAGTTGGTGAACACCAGGCGCGATTCGGGGCAGTGCTGGCGAACCAGGCCGGCCAGGAACAACTGGTCCCGCACGTCGGTGGCCACGATAAACACGTAACGGAAGCGTTCGCGGGAGATGGTTTCCAACATTTCGCCGAGCAGACGTTCACTGGTAACGGCTGTCCAAGGAGAATCCAGCGAAGGTTCGACGTCGCGGGGATAGTTGCCGTCGTCCGCGCGCGCCGGAAGTTTGCTGCCGAAGCTGGGTAACCGTAACGCCGTCTCCCGCGTGCTATTCGTCGTTTTGTTGTAGGCGCTGCGCACTTCCGAAACATGCAGAGGAAAAGGGAAAAAAGTTGGCCCCGTCCCGGAGCCTTTGTGTCGATCCGACGGACCCGCCGCCCGTTGACCGAAGGTGGTATTGCTCTCGTACAGGACGGCGAAATCGCCCTTGAACGTGAACTGTCCGTTCGGGAGACGGCTACCCAGATCCAGATGCTCCAGAAGCGCCGCGAACACGCTGACATCCGGCAAGGCGGTAGCGTCGAAAATCACCTTGGCCGGGGCGCAGTTGCACCGCAGCTTCTCTTTGTCGATGCTTGTCGCATCTCCCGAAATCACACGGAAGGTGGGTTTTTCTCCCTTCTCTCGTTCGGCCCACGTTCGGATTGTCTGCTCAAGGGATAATTGCGATCCGGAAAAAAAGGGACCGACAACGCGAATCATTTTACTGTCTCGATGCTCTTTCGATTTCTTGATAAGGTGCAGGCTGGCCGCGAACGCTTTCTTGTCCAGTCCCGTGGTCGCCATCTCGCCGACCAGGAATATCAGGAGCAAGCGAGACGAAGGGTCGTTGTTAGTGTTGCGGAGCAGAAGGACGCCGGGTTGATGCTCCGAGTGGTCTATTAGGGGCGGATATTTGAGAATCAGATTGATTCCTAGGGGTGAATACTTGAGAATCAGACCGAATTCCTGAACCGCCGCCTCGATCGGAGCGTTCTTCATCCGTCGCGGCCAGGGATAGAAGTAACGATCCAGAACCCACCCCTTCCTCTCGGCCGCGCGCTGCATCGCATCGATCAAGCCATCGAAGCGGTATGCGGAGGTGGAGTCGATGGGGTGCGGCACGCAGGCGATGAGACAGCGAACATCGTCATGGAGGTCCGGCAGTTTGTCGATCTGCTTGGCCAGTTCGCTCTCCGCGCTGGCATCGTAGTGGTCGAGCAGCGGCTGCCAGAACCGCTTCGTGTCGTTCGCCGAACGGTCGGCGGCTGCGTTGCCGTCCTGCTCTTGCGCGCTGCGCGGTTCCTTCTGAGTCTCTGATGACGTCTTGAAAGGAGGCGCGGATTCCGGCGTGAAGGAGCGAACGCCCAGAAACGTCAGCGCCGCGACCAACAGCACCATCGGCCCGTTTTTCCGCACATTTTCGTCGTCGCCCATGACATCTCCTCCGCGCTGAGAACCGCGCTCGAGCGCGGTTCTCACTCAGCCATCGAGCAGCTAAGTCAAAATACAGTTTCTCTTCCATGCCTGCGAATCAGCTGCTACCTGGCGAACGGCCGGCTTCTCTCAGTCGTTCGCTTACTTCGCTGGAGCGGGAGAACAGTTCACAAACCACTGTCCCGGTAGCGCGCCGCTAGTTCGGCGGCGACTTTGTCCGGCGCGAGCCGGCGTGCGAAATCGCGCATCGCCTGCCGTCCGGCATCATCCGCCGTGAATCCCCTGACTGCGAAACGATGGCGAAACAGACCATCGTTGAGCAGTCCCAGCAAGATGCCTCTTCCTAGGCCGATCCAAAACTCTTTGGGAATCGCGGCCTCCGCGGCGCGGAGGCAAGCGTCGGCGAATGCTGACCAGTAGAACCACATGATCTTGCCGTTCATGCGATGGCGCACGTCCTGCGGCCGCTGCGGATCGTCGGGAAGCGTGTCGGCCCCGAAGCGCTCGAAACCGTCCAGGAGCGTCAAGAGCGGGACCGAGCCTGCCGTAATGCTGCGTCACCACGTCGCGCTGTAACGCTTCCAGACGGACGACCGCAGCGCGGACGGCGGCATCGCTCAAGGCATTCTGCCACACCGCTTCTTTCGTCGCGTCCTTGGCGAACGCCAACCAATTGTCCGCCACGCCGAAGAAAGCGTCGATGTCTTGCTGCGTCGTTGGCGTGGCATGGAACATGGAACGGTCGTCGAGATCGCGCCAGAAGATGATATGCAGAGCGGCATCGGCCGGCCCTCCCGCGGAGGGATCGATCCAAGCCGTCGTCAGCGTCGCTTTGTCGGGACAGCCGCCGGTGATCCAGGCTCGGATCTCCTTGATTCGATCCGCCGGGACCGGCGGAAAACCATCCGGCATTCGATTGAAGAGCGCTCCGGGCGGCGGCGGATTGAGATCGGCGCCGAACGGAGCGCGGCCCTCTACGCGCCTTGACCAAGTTGGACTCATCGGCATCGAACGAGCCATTCGGCTTGACGGCGATCACCTTGCGGCCGAAGACAGAGTGAGCCACGAATTGATCGCGCGTCAGCGTCCGCCAGAACGGTCCATGTTTGCCGATGTTCTGTCCTTGCACGGCGTCATCGAGAATTTGCTTGATCCGCGCATAGCCGGGAAGCGTCGTTGCAGGCCGGCTAAGCGTCCGTGCGTGGACGGCAGCCCTGGCCGGCGACGGGGTGATGAGGTAGCGGAACGTCGGGCCGTAGTTGCCGGTGCCGAACGTCGGATCGCGCGGCGTATTCATCAAGTTCACGGCGGGCGAGCGCAGCGCGTACATACCGACAATAGCATCCTGCAAAGCGGCATCGCTGTCATGTTCCCACGCCTCTTGCAGCTTGTTGACGATATCCGTGTACATGCGGTCGAATGTCTCCGCCGCCGCCACGCCGGGGTATCCGCCCTCTGGGATGCGAGCCATCGGGTAAATTGCCGTCGCCGGGGGAAACGGCAGCGGCGCGGAGGGATCGAGCTTCCATCGGCCATCCGGCTGCCGAACGTATTGCATCTCGCGGACGATCTGCTCGAACTTGTAGAAGTGGGCCAGTTCGCCGCCCACGTCGGTCGCTCCCTGAGAAACGTCGGTGCCCTCGCCCTGCTCTTTTATCAACTTCACCGCTCGCCGGGCGTCCGCGCGATTGCGAATGACGAACAACTCATTGCTGCCGATGTATGTCGCTCGTTGGCCAGCGGCATCGAAGGTGAGCGGCAGGTTCGTAAGAGCGCTATCGATAGCGTCGTAGAAGTCGCCGATGGTGGGAAACTTCACACCGGGAATACCGAAGGCTCGAAGGCTCACAATCGGTCCATATTCCGGCCATTCGATTTTCAGAAAGCGCTCGATTTGCGGTCGCGAGAAGGCTTCCAGTGCGAACGGCTCCGCGATGTAGATTCCCGGTAGAAAGTCGGGATAGCGCGGCACACCGTCCGGATCGCTGATGGCAGGTTTGCCGCCGATGGACACGAGCAGGTTGGCGGCCAAGCCCATGTGCAGCATCTCTTCCAGCACAATCCCACGGAGGATGTCTTGCTGTGCTTTCGTCGTGCCGCCGGCTCGCAGGGACCACAGGGCTGTCAGGTACAGCGGTATAGTGAAGTGTTCCAGATGGATCGCCAGTTGGAGATACTGTTTGAGTTGCTCGACCGTACTCGGCTTCGGCGTCGTCTTCATCAACTGTTGGAAACGCCGGGCCGTGCTGTCGCGGAAGGGATGACGGATAGTCGCGGGGACGTTCACCAAGGGGCGCGGCGCGACGGCGGCAACCGCCATCGCCGGCATGTGGCCTTGCATATGCTGTTTCTCCGCATCGAGTGCTGCTTGATAGGCCGGGTCATTGTCGGACAGTCCCAGGGCGCGGCGACAATCTCCCCAACAGCGATCGATCCAGCCGTGCAACCGCCAGAACCGTTGGTTCTCCACGTTGACCTGCGGATCACCCATGTTGACCGGGCTGCTATCGTCTTCAAATCGATTGTGCATGTAGTTGTGAAGCCCGGTCGTTGCGTCCGGGGAGAGAGCGAACGGATCGGTTGCGGTCGGACGGAAGCGCGTCTGTACATAGAGGCCGAAATCGTTGTCATCCTGGAACGATTGCGGGTTTTTCTGCACGCGCTGGATCGCTTGGGCCATGTTCGGATCGAAAGGCGTGTCCGCCCCGTTGGGCAAAGGATCGTTGAGATCGGCTGGGTCAGTCGGCGGGGTCGGCCAGCCCGCGAACAAGGCGGCGTGTTGGGGAAACTGCCCGCGGAGCAGATCGATCATGGCGCGGTGCATGATGAGGAAATCGAAGCCATTGCCGCTTTCGCCCTCTTGTCGATCCACTCGTCGCCAGCCTTGCTGCTCGGCCCAACTCAAGGCGGCGGGCGGCAGGCGGTCCCATTGACGGACGGTATGCCATTCGAGATGGTGCATGCCCCAATGAAGTTGTTGCATCCAGGTGCGGATTTCATCCGGCATAACGGGGTCGCTCATCGTCTCCCTCCTCGCTTTACACAATCGTGATGGTGCATCTATCCCCTGAGAGACTGTTGCATTGTCGAGCCGGCTAGAGCGGCGTCAAGGGTCGCTCTGGGGGAGATGTGGGGAAGGACGGCGGAGATCGATTCGCTGTCAACTGCCGAGGAGCCAACGGATGCCGCAGCCACGGCCATCGCCTCGGAAGCGGATCAGGCGGCGCCTCTGGTGCCGGTTGAGGGCTTTGATCGTATCGTGGAGTCGGACTTTCGGATCGAGGTCCGGCGTTGGCGGCAGAGGATCATCGATCCGCGGTGGCCAGCCTTCCTCCTCCAGGGCCGCCAGCACGGTTTCCTGATTGACGGCTGGTAGGCGGAATTGCTTGATTAAGTAGTTTCCCCAGCATAATTCCCGCGATGTGCTATTCCAGCGCGGCGCCTCCGGCTGCTTCATCGCAGAGGTGAAAACTCTCTTGCCTTTTTCCGCGTCCCCTTCGGCAACGGCCTTCCAGCCCTTCGCCGTGAGGACAAAGCAGGTTCGTTTCGGCAGAATCAGGGCGCGGAGCGGCTCGAAGGTGCGCCGGCGGCTGCCGGCCACAGTGCGTTCGCAGGCGTGTTCGAGGTAACCCCGACGGAGGAGGCAGCGCAACTCGGTATGGCTCAGATCCAAAGCACGAAGCTGGTCAATCTCCACGGCGAACTGCCAGACATCTTGACCTTCTCCGCGCGCGGCAATCCAAGCCTCATATAGCAAGTACAATGCCTTCCACAGAGGGGGGGTGGGGAAACCTGGAGAGTCGACGCGGAGGGCGGACAGCATCTGCGGATTCATGGGCGACCTCGTGATTCGGAACGGTCGATTGGGGGATCCGCGGCCCGCGATCAACTCGCCGCCGCGCGATCACCCCCTTGCGAAGTCCTCGACTTGCGCCCATTTTGGCAGCAGTTAACCAAAAAGCAAGCCTCTTTGTGGGAATTTCGGGAATAACTCCCCTTGCCGTTCGGTAGCCTTCCTTTTCTGAAGAGGGATGGAGGCGGGAAAAGCCTCCGTCAATCCTGAGAGAAAATGACTAGACTGTAGGGGCCGATGGCTATGTCGCCATTGAAGCCCAGACCATCCTTCGCTCCGGGCCTCGCTAGAGTATCCGAACTGTCGCCATCCTTGAAGTCCGGGTCGTAGTCCGCCGCGCCGCTGTTGAATCGCACCATCCATTTCCCCTGACGCGGAAAGCCCATGTTGAGGGCCGGCAGACGCCGATTGGAGAAGTTGGCTGCCACCACTACGTCGTCGCCCGAACCGCCTTCTCCGAAGCGGTGAAAGGCGAGCGTCTTGTCTTGCCCATC
This sequence comes from uncultured Planctomycetota bacterium, assembly GCA_963835245.1. Taxonomy (GTDB): domain Bacteria; phylum Planctomycetota; class Planctomycetia; order Gemmatales; family Gemmataceae; genus JAJPHU01. The sequence continues at coordinate 879,654 of CAWIEZ010000001.1, read as the reverse complement.
CGCATGGAAAACATTCACGCCCTGGGCGGTCAATCCGCCAGTCTTCTTACCCTGATTGCGGCGCAGGCCGATCAGATCGTGGTACATCCGCACGATGCCCTCGAACCGTTGTGTCCGCTGCCAGCGCAGCGGCGTGGCCTTGTAAAAATCGAAGGTTTGCGTTTCCAGCATTTCCTGTCCCTGGAACAGCATCGGCACACCGGGGGAGGTCAACACGATGGCTGCGGCCAGCGTGGAGCGCTTTTTAGCGGATACGCTCTCTGGGTTTCCCTCGTCGATCAGCGCCGGCAGCCGGATCTGCGGCTTGCCATCGACCGGATCGTTCGGGTGGCCGACCTTGTCGTGGTTCTCCGAGTAGATGATACGGCCGAAGGCATCGTCGCCGATTTTCTTCAGGATGGAAGTCTTAATCGCCCCGATGTCCCGGTCCCGGTCGTCCACCATCAGCACGGCTCGGCGCAGATCGAAGAACAGACTGTCATCCCACTGGCTGTTGAAACCGAAGCCTCCCTTGCCGGTGGGTGCCGTCAGGTCCGCGGAACTCTGGAGATCTTCGGCGATGGAGATCTTTTGCGGTTGTTTCGGCTCACTCGTTCGGTAATCGTCGTTGGTCTGGCGGAGTAACGTCCCGCCTTCGAGAATGGGGGAACGGCCGTTGTTGTAGGCCCGGATGTTGACTGTCGAATCCCAGCGCAGACCATCGATACCGAACTCGCGCAGCCACATCAGAGCGTTGTCCTCGATGTAGGTCCGCACCTGCGGCCGGCCGTAATCGGGACGGGGGCCGAAGCCGGTGTTCTCACGACCATCGCCGTAAAAGTAGATGCCATCCTGGAAGCCGGGACCGACAGCCCCTCCGAAGCGCTTCAGCAGGTTTCCATCCGCCAAGTGGTTATAGACCACGTCGAGGAGAACCGCGATGCCGCGCTTATGGCATTCCCGGACGAACCTTTTGAAGTCGTCGGGCGTGCCGTAGGAGGAGTTCACGGCGAACAACTGCACCGGATCATAGCCCCAGTTGTAGTTGGCCGGCTGGTGATCGTGCGACCAAATGTTCTCGTGGACCGGCATAAGTTCGACGGCGTTGACGCCCAGATTTTTGAGGTAATCCAGCTTGGCAATCGCGTCGGTGAATGTTCCGACCTGCTTACCCGGCGGGACGTGGAAGGTGCCGATGTGCAACTCGTAGATCACCAGCCGGTTCAGGCCGACTTCAGCGGAGAGAGAAGGCTCCGCGCTGCCGTCCAGGATCAGCGACGAGGCGCCGGCTTCAGGGCTGGTCAGTTGTCGGGCACGAGGGTCGATGAACGCACGGGTGACGCCATTGGCCGCGATGAGGTACTGAAAGCGGTCGCCCGCTTTCGCACCGGCGATGTCGGCGGACCAGATGGTATTGTCGCCGTTTCCCGCCTCTTTTTTCAGCGCGTACAGGCGGCTGATCGTTGATCTTCACCGATACCGAGTCCACGAAGGGAACCCAAACTCGAAAGGTGGCGCCGCCGCTGTGGACGGTCGCGCCGAGCGGGGGCACAGTAGGCGAGGTGCCGCGATCGTGGCAGGCGATGGCGGTGATGGCCAGCAAACAGAGCAGCGCAGCAGGGTTCCACCGAGAGGGCTTGGAGCGCATCATGACTTTCTCCTCTGGTCGCTTCCGTAATGAGGAACACGGTAGCGATAGGTACGAGGGTTGTCGCCGAACCTGTGCCAGTATGGGCTTCCCTTGCAGCCTGTCAAGGGGCGCTCTGGGGGCGCTCTGGGGGAGGTTCTTCCCTGCCGCGAGGACACGCCGGACTTGCGAGCAGCAGGCATAGGAGAACCCTTCTCACGCATTCTCATTAGTTTATCTATCTCCGTTGACTCGGCCGTGCGCAATGTGTTATCACATGCCCGGATGTGCCTCGCTTCTTCATTCGTGGGGTAAGTCATGCCCTTGTGCATCGCCGGAATGCACCGCTCCGGAACCTCGATGATCGCCAGTCTGCTGCACACTTGCGGACTCGATCTTGGTCCGAAAAGGGACTTTTTGCCTCCGGCTCCGAACAATCCGCAAGGATTCTGGGAGAGCCGATCCTTTCTTCGCCTCAACGACGCCATCTTGAAAGCACGAGGCGGAAGCTGGGACCATCCTCCCCGCAACGATGTCGCCGGCTGGGAAAAGGCACCGTCCCTGCATTCTCTGCGTGAGAAAGCCGCGGAGTTAGTGCGGCGATTCGAGGATCGAGAGCCGTGGGGTTGGAAAGATCTGCGCAACAGCCTGACGCTGCCGCTGTGGCGAAAGCTCCTGCCGGAGATGAAAGTGCTGATTTGCGTGCGCAATCCGCTGGCCGTGGCGGAATCCCTCTTGGTCCGCGATGGTATTTCCTACGCCGACTCGTTCGCTCTCTGGCTGACGTACAACCGGCGCGTTTTGGCGGCGGCTCCCGCCGAGCGCCGACTCGTCACGCATTGCGAAATGTATTTGCGCGATCCCCGTGCCGAACTGCGTCGCGTGCTGCACTGGTCGGGCATCACCGCAACGCTGGAAGATACGGAGCGAGCTTGTCGGCGCATCGATCCCTCGCTGGTGCATCATCGCATGACGATTGACGATCTCGCCGAGGCGGGAGCCTCGGCTGATGTCGTGCGCTGTTACCTAGATTTGTGCAACTTGGCGGATCTCTTCCGCTCAGCGAATTCCATCCGCCGCGCGGCATAACCGGCGACATCGCGCTTGCCCGTCCGAATCTCCGCGAAGATAATTACCAGTGATCTACAAGGATTCATTCTCTTCATCGGAGAGCGAAAATGTCGGATCATTTTGAGAATACCCTCAACAAGAAGCGACAACGCGCCTTTCTCGTCTCCTTGGGCTTGCTGGCCGCCCTCGTTGCCGGCGGACTCCTGTTCGGCTTCATCGAGAAGGTGCGCGATGCCTCCGATCGCGCCACCTGAACGCTGAAGCAATTAGCGCTGGCCATGTTCACTTACCAGGATGAACACGGCCGGTTGCCTCCCGCCGTCGTGTACGGTGAAGATGGTCGGCCTCTCTACAGTTGGCGCGTGCTGCTGTTGCCCTACATCGCTCAGGAGGATCTCTACAAGCAATTCCATCTCGATGAGCCGTGGGACAGTCCGCACAATCTGCCGCTGCTGGAGCGTATGCCGGGGACGTATGCCCCGCCGCCGGGGAAGAAATCGCGGATGCCGGCGTATCATACCGTTTGTCACGTCTTCATCGGCAAAGGCGCGGCCTTTGAGGACAAAAAAGAGTTAAAAACGCCAGCGGACTTTCCCGATGGAACCTCGACAACGATTCTGCTCGTGGAAGCCGGGCCGCCGGCGCCGTGGACCAAGCCGGAGGATTTGCCTTACCAAGCCGATGCTTCGCTGCCGCGCCTCAACCGGCTTTTTCCCGATCTGATCCGAGTCGGTATGGCCGATGGCTCGGTCCATTACATACATGGGGACATCGGTGAAGCGACCCTTCGCGCCGCCATCACCCGTAACGGCGGTGAAAAGCTTGGCGCAGACTGGTGAGATCCGGCCAAACTCTCCTTCGCCGCTCCGACCAGCGAGACGCCGATCCCACTCGCTGAGGCAATCTTCAGCCGTCAACCCTCCGCCTTCGTATGATAGGCCACGAAAAGGGCAACTCATCCGTGCCCGCCGAAGCGTTACGATCCAAGGAGCAATCATGAAGAAGAAACTCTCGATCGGCAGCTGGGCGTACATCTTCAACCAAGAGAAGCCGACCAACGATTTCCACGAAATCCTGCACAAATTGCATCACCTCGGCTACGACGGCGTCGAATTGGGCAGCTTCGGCTTGCATCCCACGCCGCTATCGCATCCGACCAAGGCGTCTCGTCAAGCCTTGAAAAAAGAAGTCGCCGATCACAGCCTGGAGTTCTCCGGCATCGCCGTCGATCTGTGGAGCTTCAAAAAACCGGGACCGTCGATCCTCGATGAAGCTCCCCTCCCCTATGTGTCGGCGTTTCTCGGTTACACCGTTTTCGCCGCCGATCTCGGCATCAAGACCATCCGCGTCGATACCGTCGAGCCGCCGGACGTTTTTCAAACAGCGAAGATGGAACCGAAAGCCGGCATGGAACGACTCATCAACGTCTGGGACAAATGCGCCAAGATCGCCGCCGATCATGGCATGAACGTCACCTTCGAGTTCGAGCCGGGCTTCATTTTCAACAAGCCGTCGGATGTTCTGCACATCGTCGAGGGCGTGCGGGCCAAGGGCAATCCGAATTTCGGCGTGCTGTACGATACTTGCCACGCTCACATGTGTGCCGCCATCGGAGCCAATCAGCCGGGCCAAAAGGAAACGCTGCCCGGCGGCGCCTTGGAACTGCTGCAAAAGCTCAAAGGCAAGATAACGCACGTCCATCTGATCGACTCGGATGGCTCGCTCAACGAGCATCAAACGAGTACGCACAATCCGTTCGGCACCGGCAAGCTCGACTTCGACAAGCTGCTGCCGGCGATCAACGAGGCGGGCGTGCCCAACGATTGGTGGTGCGTCGATCTGTGCTTTTGGCCGCACGCTTGGGACGTGACCGCCGACAGCAAGCAGTTCCTCGAGAAAATGCGCAAGAAATATGGGGCGTGATACGATTGGCCTGCGCGAAACGCCGCCGCTAAGAGGTTCTCACTTGGGAGGTCCGTACGCATGTTAACCGTCTTGTTGCTCGGCTCGCTTTTGGCCGCTGGTCCGTCGGCGGAGAAGACTCTCGAAGCGCGTCTCACTCCGCTGGCCAAACACCACCAAGGTAAGGTCGCTCTTGCCGTCAAGAACCTGGAAACCGGCGAGAGCTATTACCTCAACGCCGATGAAGTCATGCCGACGGCCAGCCTCATCAAAATCGCCGTGCTGATCGAGTTGTATCGGCAAGCGCAGGAAGGCCGGCTCAAACTGAGTGAGCGCGTTACACTGCGCGCCGCCGACAAAGTGCCTGGCAGTGGCATCCTCACCGATCACTTCAGCGATGGCGCGGACTTCTCGCTGCGCGATGCGGCTCGACTGATGATCGCCTTTTCCGACAACACGGCAACGAATCTCGTCCTCGAGCGCATCGGTATCAAATCCGTCAATAAGCGCATGGAGACATGGGGCTTTCCCGAAACGAGGATCAACGCCAAAGTGTATCGCGGTTCGATTACATCCGTCGATCCGGCCCGCACGCGCCGTTACAGCCTCGGTTCGACGACGGCCCGCGAGATGGTCGGTTTGCTGGAACAGTTACAGAGCGGTGATCGCTTGCGGCCGTTCGGCAAACTGGCCGTCCTCAACCATCTGGCCAATAACGCAGACAAGGACAAGTTCAAGCGCCTCCTGCCGTCCAACGCCGTTGTGATCCACAAGGACGGCTCGACGAGCGAGACACGCACCGACGCCGGACTGATCCACACGCCCGGCGGCATCGTCGCTGTTTGCGTGCTGACGACCAACAATAAGGATAGCCGCTGGCAGTCCGACAACGCCGGCAATATGCTGTGCGCGGGTGGCGAAGGAAGTTTACGATTATTTCGCCGCCGCCAAACATTCGGCAACCACACCCAAATAATCGCCAAGGATCTCCAACATGAGCAAACCGCTGAACGTCGGTACGATCGGCTACGGTTTCATGGGCAAGGCCCACTCGAACGCCTACGCTCAAGTCAACCACTTTTTCGACCTGCAATATCGTCCTGTCCTCAAGGCCATCTGCGCTCGCAGCGCCGACAAGGCCAAAGCGTTCGCCGACACATGGGGTTACGAATCCATCGAAACCGATTGGCGCAAGCTGATCGAACGCAAGGACATCGACCTGATCGACATTTGCACGCCGAACAACACGCACGCCGAAATCGCCCTCGCCGCGGCCAAGGCGGGCAAGATGATCCTGTGCGAGAAACCGTTGGCGATGACCGGCCCTGAAGGTCTGCGCATGGTTGAGGCGGTCGAAAAGGCAAAAGTGCCGAACATGGTGTGGTACAACTATCGCCGCGTGCCCGCCGTGACGCTGGCCAAGCAACTCATCGACGAAGGACGCCTCGGCCGCATCTTCCACTATCGCGCCAAGTTCTTGCAGGATTGGACGATCAATCCGGAGTTGCCGCAGGGCGGCGCGGCGCTGTGGCGTTTGGACGTGGCCGCCGCCGGCAGCGGCGTCACCGGCGATTTGCTCGCCCATTGCATCGACACCGCGCTTTGGCTCAACGGCGATCTCGCCACCGTCAACGCCATGACGGAAACCTTCGTCAAGGAGCGCAAGCACAATCTGACGGGCAAGGTCGAAAAGGTTGGCATCGATGACGCCGCTATTTTCATGGGCCGCTTCCACAACGGTTCCCTCGCTTCGTTTGAATCGACGCGCTACGCGCGGGGCCATAAAGCACTTTACACCTTCGAGATTAACGGCGAACACGCTTCTATCTTTTGGGATTTGCACGATCTGCATCGTCTGCAATACTTCGATCACCGCGATCAGGGCGTGGTGCGCGGCTGGCGTTCGATCCACGTCAGCGACAGCGATCATCCGTACATGGGCAATTGGTGGGTGCCGGGATTGCAAATCGGTTACGAGCATAGTTTCGTGCATCAGGTTGCCGATTTCCTTAAAGGGTTGGAGACGGGCAAGCCGGCAATGCCGGACTTCCGCGACGCCTATCGGACGCAGTTGGTGCTGGACGCGATTCTCCAATCGGCGCGCGAGCAGAAATGGGTTACAGTAGCGCGAGGTTGAGAGAATGATCCGAGCCGCTACAGAAGGGCTGATGACATGATTACCGTTGCAACTGAAAAACGCTACACTCCGCAAGACTTGCTGACCATGCCGGATGGCGAGTTGTATGAGTTAGTCGATGGCCGCTTGGTGGAGCGTAAAATGAGCGTTTGGTCCAGCTATGTTGCAGGGGTGATCTTTCGGCTTCTCGATTCCTTCTGCCGCGAACACCGCCTTGGCTGGGTTCTTCCCGAAGGGACGAGTTTCCAGTGCTTTCCGGCGCACCCCGGCAAGGTCCGCAAACCGGATGTCTCTTTCATCCGTTTGCAGCGCTTATCGCTGGCGCAAGCGACCACGGAGGGACATTGCCCGGTCGCGCCCGATCTCGCTGTCGAGGTTATCTCACCGAACGATACCGCTTACGAGATTGACGAAAAAGTGCGGGAATTTCTCGATGCGGGCGTCCCGTTGGTGTGGGTCGTCAACCCGGAACAGCGGACGGTGGAAATCCACCGGATCAGTGGCCCCGGTGCCATCCTCCGGGAGAATGACGAGATCAGCGGCGAGGAGGTGATTTCCGGCTTCCGCTGTCGCGTCGGCGATTTCACGCTGCCGCCGCCCGGAGTGGAGCAGGGGAATTGATGGCCCTCCAAGGGACGATCAGGGCGTGATCATTACATAGGAGGTGGGAAAAATCCGGCTTCGGCCTCGTAAACTTGCCGCTGTCGCCGCAGTAATTCACCACAGTGCCGATAATCATCCTCGGTCCAGCGACGCTCCGCGAGCAGTTGTCGCGCCGCCGCGCCTGTGTCTGCTCCGAATCCGCCGCCGGAATCGTGAAAATGCTGCGTGACCACCACGTCCGCGTCAAACTCGACGATCCGTCGCGCGAACCCCTCCGGGTTCTCTAGCGGCAGCATCGGTGTCACGCAAATGCCGGTCGCCACGCCCGCCGCTTTCACTTCCGCCAGCGCCTGCCAGCGCCGCTCCAGTGGCGGCGCCTTCGGCTCAAAAGCGCGCCGCACTTCCTCGCTGTCGGTCGGAATCGACAGATTCACGCGGATCGAGCGAAAGTGCGTTAGCACGTCGAGATCGCGCACTACCAAGGGGCCGCGCGTCTGGATCAACAGACGCGGCTGGTAGGGAAGTAATGCTTCGAGAATGCCGCGCGTCAAGCACAAGCCGCGCTCGGCGGGAAGATACGGATCGGTGACGCTGGAGATGTAGATGGCTTGTCCGGCAACTTTCGGCGCCTGTTTGCGGGCGAGTTCCAGGGCGTTGATCTTGGCCTGAAACCATTTGCCCCACTCCTCGCGCGGTCGGCGATTCTGCGGAAGGAACATGGCATAACAATAGGCGCAGCCGAAGGAACAGCCGACATACGGATTGCACGTCCAATCGAAACCGCCGCGGCGGATGAAGCCGGTGGCTGGGCTGAAGATCGAGCGAGCATTGATTTGTTCCACCGCCGGACTCCTACTTGCCAAGCGAACGCGCCGACCGGACAATACCGAGCATCCGTCCTTCTGTCTATTCCTCGCCACGGAGACGCACCCTCATGAAAACCGGCATGAACCTCCTGCTCTGGACTACCCACGTCACCCAGGAGCATTTCCCGCTGTTGGGCAAACTCAAACAAGCGGGTTTTGATGGCGTTGAAATCCCTCTGTTTGCGGGAGACGCCGCACACTACAAGTCTATCCGCAAGGAACTGGACAATCACGGACTCGGCTGCACCACGGTATGCATCGCCACGCAGGCTGCCAATCCGATCAGTCCCGACCCGGGTCTGCGCCGCGCCGCCGTCGATCATCTCAAATGGGCCATTGAGATGACGGCGACGCTGGGCGGCGAAAACATGGCGGGGCCGTATCACTCGCCGCTCGGCGTCTTCTCCGGCAGCGGGCCGACCGCCGATGAAAAGAAATGGGCCGCCGAGACGCTGCGGCAAGCCGCCGAGGAAGCGAAGAAAGCCAACGTCATGCTGGCCATCGAATATCTCAATCGCTTCGAGTGCTATTTCCTCACGACCGCTGCCGACACCCGCGCTTTGGTGCAGGCCGTCGATCATCCGAACTTCCGCATGATGTACGATACGTTCCACGCCAACATCGAGGAAAAACACGCCGGTGCTTGCATCACCAGCATCGCCGACAGCTTCATCCACGTTCACATCAGCGAGAACGACCGCGGCACGCCGGGCACCGGCCATATTGCTTGGGACGAGACGTTCCGAGCGCTGCGGCACGTCGGCTACGATGGCTGGATGGTCATTGAGGCATTCGGCCTGCGCTGCCGGACTTGGCTGCCGCTACTAAAGTCTGGCGCGATCTGTTCTCCAACGCCGATGAGGTATGCACGCGGGGACTGCGTTTCATCAAGGAGAAATGGGCGGCGGCGGCGCGCTGAGGTTTCAGCTTTTGTTTCGCGCTTTCGGCTTGCGGGTTTCCGATTTCTTTCGGCTTTCGGTTTTCGGATTGCGAATTTCGGATTCGATGTGTTCGACGATCGCCGCCGCCACGTCCACGCTGGTCGTCTTTTGAATGCCTTCCAGGCCGGGCGACGAATTGACCTCCATGACCATCGGTCCTTCGTCGGACTCGATCAAATCGACGCCGGCCACGGTCAGGCCGAGACAGCGCGCCGCGGCGAGGGCAGTGCGGCGCGACTCGGCCGACAGACGGATTTTCTTGGCCGTGCCGCCGCGATGGATGTTGGAGCGGAACTCGCCGGCCAACGCCTGCCGCCGCATCGCCGCCACCACTTTGCGGCCCACCACTAAAGCGCGGATGTCGGCGCCGCCCGCCTCCTTGATGAATTTCTGAATGAGGATGTTCTGTTCCAATCCGTGAAACGCTTCGATGACGGAATGAGCGGCCATCGCCGTCTCGGCCAACACAACCCCGATGCCCTGCGTGCCTTGCAGCAGTTTGACGACGACCGGCGGTCCCTCGACTTGTTCGATGCAATCGGGGACGTGTTCGGCCTGCCGTGTGTACACTGTCGGCGGCAAACCGATGTCGTGTCGGCTCAAGAGCTGCAAACAACGCAGCTTGTCGCGCGAACGGGCGATGGCCTGCGATTCGTTAAGGCAATAGACGCCCATCATCTCGAACTGGCGGACGACGGCGAGGCCGAAGTAGGTGATCGAAGCGCCGATGCGCGGCACGACGGCATCGACCGGGCCGACCGGCTGTCCCTGATAGAGCAGTTCGGGATTGCCACGACTGACGCGGATGTCGAACTGCAAGGTGTCGAGTACGCGCGCATCATGTCCGCGCTGGCGGGCCGCTTCGACCAGCGCCCGCGTGCTGAACAACTCTTCGCGGCGCGACAGGATGACAAGACGCATGGAATCAATCTCACGGGTTCGTTTAGCGACGCTTCTGCGAAGCGTCCTGCTCCGACGCTTCTGCGAAGCGTCGCTAAACTCCTTCGTTGGTTGCATTCTTCAGCACATACTTGCTACTGACATCGACGAGGAAATCGTCCGCCAGCGCTTCGCGTCCGAGAATCATGCGATAGCGCATCCGCGAGCGATTGGTGATGGTGATGCGGATGCGCTTGTGGATCGGCCCGATGCGCACCGCCGTTTCGACGAGCGGCCGTTCCTCGCGCATGCCGCCGCTGTTGCTGACGATGACCGTGCGCAGCACCGGCGTCTGAATGCGGGTGAAGCGGCCGGGATGGCGACGGTCCAGAGCCAATAGCAACGTCGCCATCAGACCGCCTCCCGCTGTCTCCATCAACTCGTAGCGCACCACGTCCAGCGCCGAGGTGCGAGCGCCGGTGTCGACTTTGACGCGGATGCGCCGCAGATCCCATTCGGTGAATTGCAGGTATTCCTTCCAACCGATCCGCAACGGTTGGCGGCTCGGCGAAGCGGCGTCGGGCGGCGGCGCGAACGGTTCCAGCATGTCGGCTCCTTCTCGAATAGCAACCCTTGTCGGCGTTGCGGGCTGGCAAGGAACATCACGAGCGGGGGACAATAATCTCTTCGTCCGTCGTAACAATGCGGCGATGCCGTCTCCATTGTTGCCATTGCAGCACGGCAAGCACGGCCACGACCATTCCTGTCAGGAAGCTGACCGTCAGATGGCGCCAATCCGGCAAGATCGTCCCTGAGCGGGGGGCGTCAGCCCCCCGAGTCTGGTCTCTCTCGGGGGGCTGACGCCCCCCGCTCAGGGCGCCGGCAAACGTCGAGGCCGTCACACCGCCGATTTCGCTGGCCGCAGCGGCGGTTCCCGGTGCCAGCATCGCGCCGCGCGGCATCAGCTGCCACAACAACAACGCTTGCGCGCGGAGGTTCTCTCCCGATTGCGTTTTATCCGCGAATAACACGCGATAAGGTTTGACGGCGGCGTCGAGGGCGCGAAAATGCTGATCCAATTCGCGGTTGCGCCACTGGTAATTTTCGCGCACATTATACATCGCATAATACGCCCAATCAATCTGACCGCGCGCGTTCAGCAATTCGCCGTGCAGCCAGAGCAAACGCGGATCGTGGGGACGCCAGAACAGGAGTTGCAGGACGACCCGATCAGCGTCGGCGGGCAGCCGCTCCCACTGTTTCCAAGCGATCCCACCCGCCTCATAGGCGTTGCTGTCGCCGATGAATTGCACCTTCTTCGATAAGTCTCGTTCCTCTCTTGGAAAGAGCAGGTCGGGCGGCAGTTGTTCGCGGATCGGCCGACCGCCTCGCAGTATCTGTTCGCGGTTACGTAACTCCATGACGGTTAGAGCGTAGCGCTCGACGTGGCGGAACCAGGACGATTCTTGGCGGTTCCAGCTCGGCAAGAGAGCAGGCCAAGCATCCAAGGCTTCTCGTTGCAAGTCAAGGGCACGTTGAAGAAGGCTATTGTCCTCCTGACAAACCGCAGCCAAGTTGAGTTGAAGTAAAAAACGATAAGAACTATCACGCGGAACCATGCGGAGAGATTCTTCCAGCACTTCTTGAGCCTTGGAATAGCGTCCGAGACGGATCAGGCAGGCGCCGAGATTAACGCGCTCGCGTGGGTTGAGAATGCCTTTCTTGCGCTTCGTCTCCAACTCCTCAAGCTGTCTCAAATAGCTGCGCGCAGGGAGCCTGGCTCGGCTGTTTTCTGCGGACTAACAGGATTGTCTCGAATGGCGCGCAGCTCATTCAGATAGTCCATCAGCAAATTCAACGGCTGCGGGAAGTTGGCCATGACGTAATCGCTGGGATATTTGCGCGGCGCATCGAGATTGTAAACGCCGGCCTGGACCGCGGCGACGTTCGACAAGCCGCTTATCAGCATCGCCACGCTCAACACCATTCGACGCATACCGTCACCTCATCCCTCGTCGCTCGTGGACGCCTGCCAACGCGCCAATTCCTCCGCCGTTATCGGCCGACCGCCCGCTAAGTTGGTCCACAAACACAACGGCGTGTACAGCAATCCCCAAGGGATGCACCACCAGCCGAGTATGAGCGTTACCATAGTGTACGGAAGTCCCTTTATCCAGCCGCGTTGCCCCGGACAGAGACGCACCGGAACGCTTGGCCGGCGCAAACTGAGAAAAATCAGCGAGATACAGTATTCGTAAAAAACCAGACGTTCGCCGGCAGCGCTATCCGGGAGAGGCCGGTTGTCCTGTCCAGGAAGCCGCATGATGATGTCGTCCTGCCTGGCTTTCGAGGGGTCAACGCTGTCCTGTTCGTTGTCCGGTTTATTGTAGCAAAAAAGGCCGCGCGGGGCGCGTTTCTCGTTTAGCCGCGACCCGAAGGGGAGCGCTGTCGCGCTCCCCTTCGGGTCGCGGCTAAACAGGTTTGGGTTGACTGGTTTGCGATGTCCGTCAAAATAGGAATAGATGGGGTCGCTGCCGGCTTCTCTATTCTTAGCCGTCCAGCTATGGACCCCCCTCGAAAGAAGGAAAAGCGAAAGGATCGATGTTACATGACCCAGGCGATGTGGACTCGTTGGCTGGGAGCCATGCTTGCCGTCGGGCTGCTGGCTCTTCCCCTGCGCGCGGAACAACCCAAAGCTGAGCAGGTCAAGACCTCTCAGCCGTATGTGGTGCTGATCGGCATCAGCAACTACGCGGACAAACAAATCAAACCCCGCGCCCATGCGGAAGAGGACGCTAAGGCGCTCTACGAGCTGTTCGCCGATAAGAAATATCTCGGCGTCGATGCGGAACACAGCCGGTTATTGCTGGGCGACTCGTCCAAGGTTGCCGGCAGCCAACCCGCCAGCCGCGATAACATTCTCAAAGCGCTGCACTGGATCGCCGACAACGCCAAGAGCAACGATCTCGTCGTGTTCGGCTTTTTCGGAGAGGGCGGACCAGTGGGGGACAGCGGCGCGCATCGCTGCTACTTCGCCGCCGATTCGACCTTTGAGGGACGCGATAAGAACGCCGTCGCCGCCTCAGAAGTCGGCGAAGCACTCAAAAATCTCAAGAGCCAACGCTTCTGCGTCCTGCTCGACGTGGATTTCAAGGGTTTTACTACGAAGGACAAGAAGGTCGCGGAGCCGACGCTGGGCGGCAATCCCTACAAGGAATTTCTCGGCACCGGCGACGGCGAGGATGAAGCGGCCAAACCCGGCCGTGCGGTGTTCCTGGCCAGTAACGGTCTGATTCACTCGCTGGATCTCAAGAACCACGGCATCTTCGCCGAGTCCGTGCTGAAGGGTCTCGAAGGCGCGGCCGACAAGAGCGGCTATGAGCCGGACGGTCTCGTGACAGTCGATGAATTGACCGAATTTCTCGACAAGGAGATGCGCGAACTGATTCGCACCAACGGCAAGACGGAAGAGGAACGCAAGCAGTATTTCGTGCCGTTGGTCGAGCGCGGCACTCACTACGTCCTGACCCACAATCCCGCCGTGGCCGCTAAGGTCAAGGCTCAAGAAAATAAGTTCGCTCAGTTGGTCGAGAACGGCAAGGTGCCCGCCGACTACGCCGAAGAGGGCAAGACGCTGTTGGCCCGCATGCCGCGCCTGGAAGCGCAGCGCAAACTGCGTAAGGAATATCAGGCGCTGATCGACGGCAAGATCGACCTCGATAAGTTCGTCAGCCAGCGCAAGAGCATTATCGACAGTACCAAACTCAAGCGCGGCGATGCCGTCGATTTCGCCGACAAAATCATGGACGCCATCAACACCGTCACGCACGGCTACGTCAAGAAGCTCGATTCTCACGATCTGGTTGTCTGGGCCATCCGGGGTCTGTATCGGCACGTGGATGAGAAGATCCCCGACAAAATCGAGGCTCGGCTGAAGAATATCAACGACCTCGGCAAGGACGAGTTGACCGAGTTGTTGGCCGACGCCCGCCAAGGGTTGGGCAAGCGCGAAGACCTCGACAAGCACAAGGACATCGACTACACGCTCAAGCGGATGCTTTACAAGCACACCGATCCGTACACGACGTATATCGATCCCGATGAAAAGACCAAGATGGAGCGCGACATTGGCGGACGCTTCCCCGGCGTCGGCATCCAGATCCGCAAGGACAGCGCCACCGATCAGTTGTCTCGTCGTGACGCCAATCAAGGGCAGTCCGGCCTACAAGGCCGGCATTCAGGCCGGCGATGTCATCACCACCGTCACCCGCGAGGTGGATAGCGAAGGCGAGCCGCTCAAGTCGCCGGAAATCCTCCCCACCAAGGGAATGAAGCTGTCCGAAGCCGTCGATAAGATCACCGGCAAGCCCGGCACGCCCAGTGCACGCTGACCGTCCAGCGCGAGGGCGAGGACAAGCCGATCGAGTTCAATCTGACGCGCGGCTATGTCGAGGTCGAATCCGTCATCGGCTTCAAGCGCAAGGCGAACGACAATTGGGATTACATGATCGACCCGGTCAACAAGATCGGCTACATCCGTTTGAAGCAGTTCGCCGACAACAGTTCGCGCGATCTACTGCGCGTCGTGGCCGCACTCACCAAGGCCGGTATCAAAGGTTTTATTCTCGACCTGCGCGAAAATCCGGGCGGCTTGCTCGATAGCGCCGTCGATATTTCCGATCTGTTCATCGACGACGGCACGATTGTCAGCATCCGCGAGCGCAATAAGCAGGAGAAAGAGATTGCCGGCGCACTCGCGCGGCAGTCTGCTCGACTTCCCGATGGTGTGTCTGGTGAACGGCCACAGCGCCAGTGGCAGCGAGATCGTGTCGGCGTGCTTGCAGGATCACGACCGCGCTTACATCATTGGCGAGCGCAGCTACGGCAAGGGCAGCGTGCAGCACATCATTAACTTCGATAAGGGCGATTTGAAGCTGACTACCGCCACCTTCTGGCGGCCGAGCAAGAAGAACCTCAACAAGTCCAGCACGTCCGGCAAGGACGAGGACGAATGGGGTGTCATTCCCAACAAGATCGTCAAGTTGACGGCCAAGGAGCGCGTGGATCTTGAGGAACACCTGAATGCCATCGAGGTTATTCAGCGCAAGGACAAGCCGGCTCCGGTCAAGGAGTTCAAGGACAAACAGCTCGACGAAGCCTTGAAATATCTGCGCGGCCAGATCAGCACGGCCAGCCGCGACGGGCGGAGAAAGGCCGGCTAGTTCCCGTATCGCCGGCGAACCGGCAGCGTTAGCTGCCGGGTGGGCCAAAACCCGGCAGCTAACGCTGCCGGTTCGCCGGCGATACGAAGGTCCGTCTATGCTTGTCTGACCGACAAATCCAGTGACGCATACCAGACCCTTGAGGATTGCCTCTTGGGTCTTTTTTTTTCTCATGTCCGATTGCCGCGCTGCCCTTCCTGGCGCATGATTGTTTCGCGGACAGCTGAACGACGCTTCTGCGAAGCGTCGCGAAACGAGCTATTCTGTCCGCGCAAAACCCGTCTTTCGCTCCCGTTCTGGGATGATTCCGACAAGGGGACCGCACATGAATCGGTTTGCTTTGGCGACTTCGGCGATGCTGGCCGGCGTCTTGTTGGCGGCAGGGTGCGCAAGCCCCTGCGGCTGTGGCGGCGGCTTTCGACGTATGAGTATGTTCCGCTCGCGCGCGTCCTGCCCGTGCGAATGCTGTAGCAATGTTGGGGGAGGCGTTCCGATTGTCGGCGCCGGCCCGATGCTGGAAGAGGGACCGCTTTTGGAGCCACCGGGTCCGCCAATGGAGGCGGTTCCGCCGCCGGCGCTGCCGCCGTCGGGATTGGGAATGCCAGGGCCGTTGCCACCGAGTCTGGGATCGCCGGCCGTGCCGGCCGATCCCGGACGCTTAGCTCCGATCCCCAATGCGGCGCAGCCTTTCCCCGCTGAAAGTTCCTCGCGTCTTCGCCGTCGATAACTCGCTGGCGAGCGGGGTCGCGTCAGCGCCCGAGTGATTACTCGCTCGGGGCGCTGACGCGACCCCGCTCGCCGACTGTCACTTATTACCCTGCACCAGTTCCTTGAAGGCGCGACAGAGCAACGGAGCCGTGTTCGGCCCCAGGCTGTTGACTTCGCCGTATTGCGCTTTTTTGCGACCGTAGCAGTAAGGCGCTTTCTCATCCCACTGGCGTTTCGGGATGATGTAGCCGATCTCATCGTTGGCCAGACCAATCAGCATACGGTGCGGGCCACGCAGTTGTTTGTAAATCGCCGCTTCGACGGACGCCTCGGGGAAGTCGGCTCCGAGATCGGCCGGCTCTTGCACTTTGTCCAGCACTAATTCCGGATAAATTTCCCCTGGAATGGCGGCGATGTCGAGATCGCCGAGTCGCAGCCAGGCGATTTCCGTGCGCGTACACAGCGGTTTGTCCGCTTTGAATTCTTTCACCGGCTCCGCTTGGTAGGGATCGCCGCTCCACACGAACGCTTCGCGCTGGAGGACGCCGAGTTGCCGCGCCAGTAGAAATAGCTTGTTGTCCAACGGCAAGAACACCAGTCGCCGCCGTGTTTGCAGCGGCGTCAACTTCACATAGCGAGCTGTTTTCAGAGCGCCCTCCGCGACCTCGGCCAGCAATTCGCCATAGCGCTCCGTCTTCTCGAAGGTGCCTTCTTTCAGCGCTTCACCGGCGGCGCTCTTGATCTCGACGTGCAGCGATGTCATCAGTCCGCCGACGGTGCCGGTCAGATACACGATGGGACAGCGGTGCTTTTCGTGCAGCGCCTTGACGGCAGCGCCGACGAAATCGGCGCTGATCCGCGTGTTCTTGTCGCCGAGCGTTTCGGGGTGACAATTCCACTGCACAACCAGACCGGCCGGTTTGCCGTCCTTGCCGCGAAACTCCAGGGCGATCAACTCATCGTGCTTGACGAACGGCTCGCGCGCATCGTGCAGCAGTTGGGGAGCGCGAGCGCTGCCGATGCGAACCGTGACGGGTTTCCGAGCGGCGTCGGCCGCTTTCACCGCCTCGACGATGTGCTTTTCGACCTCGGCGACATACGCCGCATCGACGCCGCTCTTGAAGGGAGTGGAACCCCATAAACCGAGTGTATCCGGTCCTTCGTGATTGTGCGTGCTGGCGACGAGAACGTAGCTGAATCCGGGTAGACGCTGACGGACGCTTTCGACCTGGGGATGGAAAAAGCCGATGAGATCGACGGCAACCAGTGCGATCTTTTCCTTGCCGTGTTTCAAGACGACAGCGCGGGCCTTGAGCGGATCGTGAACGCCGCTCGCCTTGCGATTGTGGCCGAAGCCGGCCAGGTAAACCGTTTTTTCTTTTACGTGGGGCGTGATGTCCGTCTCGGCGAAACCAGCTTGCAGTTCGTCGTCGCCCGGCGCCGCGCGTGGGACATCCGCGACCCAAAGCAGAGCGATCAGAGGGAGGCCAAGCAGGACGAGAAGACGGCGTGACATGGGGAGGTTCCTTTGCGTATCGTTTAGCCCGTGGCCCGAAGGGAAGCGCGACAGCGCTTCCCTTCGGGCCGCGGGCTAAACGGATCTCAACAAACCCTGATCGACGGTTAACGCTTGCCGTCGAGCGCTTGGTTGCACAACTCGTCCGCGCGTTTGTTTTGTACTCGCCGCACGTGGCGAATCGTCACCGGCCCCTCGAAACGCCGGCGCAGAGAACACGCTTGATCGTACAGGCCGCGCAGCTCCTCGTTTTTGACCCGGTATTCACCATTCATCTGTTTGACCATCAATTCGCTGTCGCTGTGGACAAGGAGGCGATGATGCGCCCCCAGTTCCAGGGCATGCTCCAAAGCGCGGACGAGGGCGATGTACTCGGCCTGATTGTTAGTCATTTGGCCGAGGCAGTCGGCCTCTTCGATGGGCGGTTGACCCTCGCGGCTGATGACGTAGGCGAAAGCGGCCTCGCCGGGATTGCCGCGCGATGCTCCATCGGTGTAAATGGTGAGAACGTCGGATTCCGTCATACGATGCCTCCTTATTCGCCCTTACGAGGGACGTATTGTAAAATCCTCGTCCAGGGGCGTCAATCAAAGTAGGTGGTGTGCGATGAATCCTGTTGCGGCTCCTCGTCTGTTGATCGTGGAAACATCGAGTCGCATCGGCCAGGTGGCGCTGGCGCTGGGCGACGATCTGCGCGGCGTGCGCCAGATGGACGAAGCTCGGCGACACGCGCGCGATTTGGCTCCGGCAATGGCAGCGCTGCTCGCCGAACAAGGCTGGCGTCCGCGCGACGTGCAGGCGGTGATCGTCAGCCGTGGTCCCGGCAGCTACACCGGCCTGCGCGTCGGTCTCATGTCCGCCAAAACCTTTTCCTACGCCGCGGGTTGTGCATTGATCGCTGTGGATACCTTCACGGCCATCGCCCTGCAAGCGCCCGCCTCGGCGACGCGCGTCGATGTCATCGCTGACGCGCAGCAAGACAAGGTGTACGTGCAATCGTTCCTTCGCGCGGCAACGCAATGGCAACCGTCGTCCGCGTTGGCGATCCGTCCTGTCGCCGACTGGCTCGCCGCGCGTGAAGGGAGTGCTTGGGTGACAGGACCAGGTTTGCACAAATGGGCGGGACGTTTGCCGGCGGAGGTGTTGCGTCTGGAGGCGAGCTTTTGGGAGCCGCAAGCGGCGAGCTTACTGCGAAGGGGATTGCCGCGCTACCTGGCCGGAGAGAGCGATGATCCGTGGCTGCTGGAGCCGCTCTATCTGCGTCCCAGTTCGGCGGAGGAACAATGGAAAACCCCGTCGTCTTGACGCGGGAAGTTGGGCCGGTTGGTTCCCGAACCAACCGGCCCAACTGCGAAAGTCGCGGATGGTATTTTTGGGATAGTAAAAGATAATAGTTGCTAACACGATTGCATTGCAAAAAATCGATACACTTGACAACACATAATCGCGGGCTTATAAAGGATGCAGACATTACCCCGCGTGGAGGGTCGAGTAGGTAATCCTTGAAATGCAGCGGTGCATAAAGGATAGATCGTCATCGTGTAACCGTTCTCACTTTCATTGGGAGTCCGAGCGACATGAGCGTCAACGGTTCGCGTCCGCAACAACGGGGCGAAGTGCCTCTTGGCAGCCGCGGCGATGAATATCCTCGAAAACTCGCTTTCTTTTCCTTGCCGGTTGATGCTTCTGCCCTCCAAACCTGTAAGGCGACAACTCTCAATAGTTTTACGCAGCAGGAAAAGTGGCTGAGTATGAGTTTGAAGTCGTGGTTGAGCATGAGACTCCCTTCTTCAACTCTTTTTGCACCCTTGGACCAATTAAGTTATTCGTTCTCCACTGGCATGTGGAACTGTTTCCGATTATTAACACTTTTGAACTATTCTGGACCCGAAAAAGCGGGGGCGCAAAGGGCCGAGGTGCGTTCTGGGAACTATGCTGGAATTATCGGGAACTTAGCGTCCTTGATGGTCGTCTAACGGAAAGCCCCTGACAATGGAGTCTTTTTTTCCATGCTGTCGCCGATGGTGAAACTGTTCGCCTGCCTTCTGACGTGGCTCCACGTCGGAAAAAAAAGATGTCGGCTTGTTTTGCCGCTTCGTTCCGGCTCGATGCGAACTGGGCGCCGCCATCTTCTGCCTCGGAAGCATGCTTTCTCTCTATCGCGTCGAGGGCAACGACGCGATCCTGTTCGCTCGCCGTCCGATTTCTCCCCTTTGCTTGATGGATGCAATCGCGTCACGAGTCTGGCGCGTCCGGCCGTGTTGGGCATCGGCCGGTCTGTCCGCACAATGGATGCCGTCGGACAAAGGTCAATCGGGTGAAGCGTCGGTTGGCCTCCACCAAACTGATGGAGAAGGGATTTCCACTAATCCCGGAGGAACATTTGCAGTCCCGCATGCCCGCCATTCTTAGCGCCGATTCACTTGTCGATCAGAAAGGACTCTTCACCAAGCGCCGCGAGCGGACATGGTTCCTCGCCGAACCCGGCCCCCGTGCGGTAAGAGTGACAGGACGAAACTTTTGCTTGCCAGCCCGCCGAGCAAGCAAGGGTACTCTCGTCCCTCGCTTGCGTTGCAGGCTGGCAGAGTTTTATCCACGGGACCTCGCCCCTCGAGGCGCCTCGGCCTCCTCGATGGAACATTCTTAACGGACACCAGCACCAGAGTAACGCGGTTGCTTGTCGCCGCTCTCCGCCAAGCTGCCGCCATCGCCTTACACCTTGATCGGGCAACAAAGATGGTTGAACGGTTCATCGAAGTGGTGTTGAGTTTCGGCTTGTGCTTCCTGCTGACGCCACGAGTGCGGGCCTGGGCCTGGCGGCTGCGCCTGGTAGACAGACCCGATGGGCGACGGAAGTTGCACGACCGATCCATCCCCGCGGCCGGAGGGCCGGTGATTCTCTTCTCGGTTGGCGTTGCCGTGCTGGCCGCTTTCCTGTGTTCCGATGCCATCCGCAGCCAAGCGCTGGACGCAGGTCCTCGTCTGCTCGGTCTTCTCCTGGCCGGCCTATTGATTTGCGCCGTGGGCGTGATCGATGATCTCGGTCGCTTGCGGGGCCGTCATAAACTCCTGGGACAACTGGCCGCCATCGCCGTCGCCATCGCGGCTGGAGTCCGCATCGACAGCGTCCACCTTTTTCATCTCCATTTCGACTTGGGAATTATGGCCATTCCCTTCACGACTTTCTTCCTGCTAGGAGCCATCAATTCGCTCAACCTGCTCGATGGCATGGACGGCCTGCTGTCCAGCGTGGCCCTTATCCTCTGTCTCGTCCTCGGCTCGCTGGCGCTGCACGCCGGCAAGGACTTGACCGCTTGCGTGGCTTTCGCCATGGCGGCCGCCTTGTTCGCCTTCCTCCGCTACAACTTTCCCCCGGCGACCATTTTCCTGGGAGATTCGGGTAGTATGCTGATCGGACTGGTCGTCGGCGTTCTGGCCATCAAGAGTTCGCACCACCCCGTCACGGGGATGGCGTTGGTCGCCCCGGTCGCCCTGCTTACCCTGCCCATTTTGGACACGGCCGCCGCCATCCTGCGGCGCAAGCTGACCGGACGGAGCATTTACAGCACCGATCGGAGCCACCTGCACCACTGTTTGCTCCTCCGCTTCGGCGACCCCCGTCTTGTCTTGTTCGTCATCGCCTTGTGCTGCGCGACCATCGGCGCGGGGGTGTTGGTAGGCGGGATGTTCGGCAGCGAGTTGGCGGTCGTCCTCACCAGCCTCTCGGTCGTCGTCGCTTTGATCGGCACTCGTCTGTTTGGGCACGCCGAGCTTCGCATGGTCGGCCAGCGGCTGCGCGCCTTGTTGGCGTCCCTACTGCACATGCAGCCCGCCGACGAGCCGCGGCAGATCGAAATGCGTCTGCAAGGAACGGTGGATTGGCACGAGTTATGGCAGCGGATCATCAGCTGGGATACTTCGCTCAATTTGTGCCGGCTGCGTCTGGACGTGAACGCTCCGGCCATCGGCGAAGGCTACCATGCCCGCTGGGCCCGTATCCCCGAGACGACCGAAGAAGATGAACGACTTTGGCATGCGCAAATCCCCTTGGAGGTCAAAGGCCGCTTCCTCGGCGAGTTGGAGATAAGCGGCCGGCGCGACGGCGAACCGATTGGCGACAAGATCGCCGTCCTGGCGCAAATGGTTCACGATTTCGAGTACACGATCTCCCTACTGACCGACGGCATCACGCCGCCGGACTCGACATCGCAAGCGTCCGGCCTGCCCACCCTCCGCGCGGCGAGCCGGGAGGAGCCGGAGTTGCATCGCGGGTCTCTAGCGGAATAATAAGTTCTTCCGCAAATGTCCGGCTTTCATTTTCCGGAGGTCTGTTATGATCGAACCGATCGAGCGTTTGACGACCAGCACGACACGCCGCCCGCGGGGCGCTGACACAACTCCGCTCGCCGGCAACGCCTACGAGGAATTGCTGTTAGCGATCGAGGAGCGAACCGCGCGCGTCGGCATCATTGGACTGGGCTACGTCGGCCTGCCGCTGGCGCACGCTTTTAGCCGGGGCGGCTTTCCCGTGATCGGCTTTGACATTGATGCGGCCAAGATCGCTCGACTCGGCCAAGGCAAGAGCTACATCGGCCACATTTCCGATGAGACCGTCCGCGACATGAACGCCAACGGCTTCGAGGCCACCGACCGCTTTGAGCGCCTCGATGAGGTGGACGCCGTCTTGATCTGCGTGCCCACGCCGTTGACCGAAGCGCGCGAGCCGGACTTGTCCTTCGTCCTCAACTCGACGGAGTCCATCGCCGCTCACCCGCGGCCCGGACAACTCATCGTGCTGGAAAGCACCACCTATCCGGGAACCACCCGCGATGTCGTCCTGCCCATTCTGGAAAAGAACGGTCTGCGTGCCGGCCGCGATTTCTTCCTGGCCTTCAGCCCGGAGCGCGAGGATCCGGGCAATGCGGCATTCTCGGCGCCGACCATTCCGAAAGTCGTGGGCGGCATCGATCCGCGCAGTTTGGAATTAGCCGCCCAGCTGTACGGTCAAACCATGATCGCCGTGGTTCGCGTTTCCAGCCCCGAAGTCGCCGAAGCCTGCAAGATCCTGGAGAACACCTATCGCGCCGTCAACATTGCCCTCGTCAACGAGTTGAAAATCCTCTACGAGCGAATGGGCATCAACATCTGGGAGGTCATCGAAGCGGCCAAGACCAAGCCGTTCGGTTTCCAACCGTTCTATCCGGGACCGGGGCTTGGCGGCCATTGCATTCCCATCGATCCCTTTTATCTGACGTGGGTGGCGCGCAAACACGGCCTGGGTACTCGTTTCATCGAATTGGCCGGCGAGATTAACACGGCCATGCCCGCCTATGTCGTCGAACGGATCAGCGACGCCCTCAACGAACACGGCAAACCGATCCGCGGCAGTAAGATCACCCTGCTCGGCATGGCCTACAAAAAAGATGTGGACGATTCGCGCGAATCGCCGGGGTTGGAATTATTGGAAATGCTTCTGCGCAAAGGGGCCATCGTCCACTATAATGATCCCCATATTCCCCGTCTGCCGCGGACGAGACGTCATGCTTCTCTGGACTTGACCAGCCAGGAACTGACGCCGGAGTATCTGCGCACGCGCGACTGCGTAGTGATCGTGACCGACCATTCGGCCTACGACTGGGAACAGATCGTCCGCTTTTCGCCGCTCGTCGTGGATACGCGCAACGCCACGCGCGGCGTTGGCGATGTCGAAGGGCGAATAGTCCGAGCCTGAGAAAAACTCTTCCGAGCCGGAAGCGTCCGCGACGGCGAAGAGTCCGTCGCGGACGCTTCCGGCTCTGTCCAAAACACCGCAACTGTCATCCGAGGAGTGGAGAACGACATCATGCACGACCGATTTCTCGATCATCCCGTCCCCACCGATGCTGCTCCGACCGCCTCCGGGCCGTCCCTTTGGGAAATCGTTTGGCAGCGCAAAGCCTACGTCGCCTTGGGTGCCGTCGTCGGTCTGGCCCTGGGGGTGCTTTACTGGTCTATGACGCCGAAGGTCTACGAATCATCGGCGCAAGTCTGGGTGCTGAAGAAGCAGCCCAACGCGCCCCTTTCCTCCACGGAGGGAGCGTCCTTGGCGGGCGACACCAATCCGGCCGAGGACTTCCTGAGTACGCATCAAACCGTACTCCGCAGCGCGGTTATCCTCAGCAACGCCGTCGCCAAGGGACATCTGCGCGATCTGGAAACCTTCCGCTCCAGCAAGCGGCCGGCGCGCGATCTCTTTCGTGCCCTCACGGTCGGTCGCGATCGCGACAAAAGCGCGTCGGCCAGCGCGACGAGTCAGGTTCTCAATATCTCTTTTCGCTGCAACCATGCCGAAGACTGCGGTCCGGTCCTCACAGCCGTACTCGACAGCTACCGCGACTTTCTGAACGACGACTCGCATAACTCCGCCAAGAAGACCTTGAAGCTTATCAACGATGCCCGCGAACTCTTGGAGAACAAGCTGGAAGCGAAACAGAAAGCCTACGATGAATTTCGCCACAAATCGCCGTTTCTCTGGAAGTCGCAGTATGGCACCACGTTGCATCAGGATCGTCTGGCGGGCATCGACGCGCAGCGCGCTGTCCTGGTCGTGCGCATGGCGCGGATTCGCGCCACGCTTGAGGCGGTGGATGCGGCCGTCAAGGAAGGACGCGACCGAGCGGAATTGCTGGACATTGTTTCCGCCCTGCCCGGCCAATCGCCGATGATGGGGGGGGGAAGGATGCAGAGAGGTCTGTCAGGGCATGGACAGCGGCGGGAAGGGGGAAAGCGCCCTGTCGAGCAGTCTCGAACAAGAATTGATCCAGCTGCAACTAGAGGAAGGGAAATTGCTGGAGGATTTCGGTCCATCGCATCCGCGCGTCCAATCTCTCCGCGATCGCAAGCAAACCATCCGCGGCTTGCTGGCTCCCTCTACCACGCCGCGAGGACAAACGGCCGAGCAGCGCGACCGCGAGGCACGAGCCAAGGAAAATCTCGTCGAATTGAGGATCGGCCAACTCAAACAGGAGCTTGCGGAAGCCAAGCGCGGCCTTGAGTCGCTGGACGCCCTGTTCCAGGGCGAGATGGGCGAGGCCAAAAAAGTACTCCCTTACGAAGCTCAAGAGGAATCCTTCCGCCGCGAGATCGCCTCCAGCCAACTCCTCTACAATAACATCATCAAACAGCTGGATAACCTGAACCTTGTCAGCGATTCCGGCGGCTTTGAAACGCAGGTCATCACGCCGCCGACGGAAGCGGAAAAGGTTGCCCGCGCGGCTCCGTGGTGCTGCCAATGGCTCTGTTCCTGGGGCTTCTGCTGGGTGGCGGTCTGGCCTATCTCGCGGAGTTAACGGACAAGAGTTTCCGCTCGCCCGAGGATGTCCGCCGTCGTCTCGGTTTGCCGATTATGGGCTTCATCCCCCGGCTCAAGCCTAATGCCAAGGTGCTTGTACCGGCCGGTGAGGGCGCAGCGCAGTTGGACCCGAACATTTGCACCTGGCATCGGGCGGCTTCCAAAGAGGCAGAAGCCTACCGCGGCGTGCGAACCGCTCTCTACTTTAGTAGCATGCGCCGACAAGGCCGCAAGATCATTCAGGTCACCAGTCCCAATCAAGGTGACGGCAAAAGCACCCTGGCGGCCAATCTGGCGGTTTCCATCGCCCAATCGGGCAAGCGCGTCCTGCTTGTCGATGCCGACCTGCGCCGGCCGACCATCGGCAAGCTGTTCGGCATCACCAACCCAGCCGGTTTCGCCTCGGTGCTGGGCGGTCTGACGGAGATGGGCGAAGCCATTTGCCCGACGGGCGTGCCCGGACTGGTCGTCATGCCCTCCGGGCCGCTGCCGCCCAACCCCTCGGAATTGCTCACCGCGCCGCGTTTGCGCGAAGTACTCGAATGGATGCGCGAACACTACGATTACATCGTCCTCGATACGCCTCCTCTGTTGGCCGTGACCGATCCCGGTGTCGTGGGGCCGCAGGTCGATGGCGTCATCGTGACGCTGCGTGCGACCAAAAGGGGCCGCGTCGAAGCCGAACGTGCCAAGGAGATCCTCGATAATCTAGGCATCAACATCTTCGGCATCGTCCTCAATGACATGGACCACGCGCCGAGTGGGGAGGGATATGGATATTACGGATATGAAAAATATGAAAGCGATGCGGCCGACGCGGTGCGGAACGGCGTGGATCGCCACGCCCGCCCGCTGCGAGCCGAAGACGCGGCAACGACACACGAGAGCAATGGGACGCCGGTGGCGAACTCCTGACGCCATCCGGCAGCGAGGGATCTCCGAGTTTTGGGCAAGGCCGACCGATGATTCCGTTGATCGACACGCATTGTCACCTGCTGGCTGGCCTGGATGATGGTCCGGCCACTCAAGAGGAGGCGTTGGCCATGTGCCGCCTCGCCTACGCCGACGGCACGCGCATGGCGGCGGCGACGGCTCACCAAAACGACCGCTGGCCCGATGTCACGCCCGAGCGCATCCGTTCGAGCTGGAACCTTCTCGTACGTTCGCTCCAGGACGCCGCCATTCCGCTGTTGGTGTTCCCGTGCGCCGAGGTCATGGTCCATCCCGACATCGAAACGGCTTGGGCGGACGGCCATCTTCTCGGCGTGGCCGGCCAACACCGCTATCTTCTGATGGAGATGCCGCACGGCTGCTTCGTCGATCTGGAAGCCACGGTGCGCGGCTTGACCACTCAGGGGGTTCGGCCGATCCTGGCTCATCCGGAGCGGCACGAAGAGCTGCTGCACGAAGCCGGACAAATGGAACGGCTCATTGAGGCCGGCTGTCTGGTGCAGGTGTCGTCGAGCAGCGTCACGCTGCCGCGCAACCGCACGGATGCCAAGGCGCGTAAAGGACTGGTTCCGGCGCGGCATCGTCCATTGTCTCGGCTCGGACGGCCACTCGTCCACCAAGCGTCCGCCGCGGATGGCGGCAGCGTATCAGCAGATCCGGCAATGGGCCGGCCACGCCGTCGCCGATCGCGTGTGCAGCACATTCGGCATGGCCATTTTGCAAGGATTGCCGTTCCAAGTACCCAAGCCGGAGCCGAGGCGAACAACGTGGTTGGCCAAATTCTGGTAGGAGCGCGAAAGAAACCCAGCGCGGAGGACATTTCGGAGCGGAAAAGGTAAATGATGGAAAGTGCAGAAATAAGACGAGCGGAATCGCCCGCGGTTGGCACGTCCCCTAGCGCGCTCGTCGGGAGTTTCGCTACGCGGCTGGGAGGGTGGTGGAATTGGAGGCGCGTTTCGCCGGGGAAAAAACAGCTCTTGGGCGATGCCGTCTGGGTCGCGCTGAGGGCAGATCGCCACCTCGGCAGCAGTGCTGATGGGGATGCGGCTGCTGACGGAGTACGTGCCGCCGGAGGTCTTCGGCACCGTTAGCCTGCTAATCGGCGTCGCCGCGCTCGGCTCGACTCTCTTTTGCAATCCGCAGTTGCAGGCCGCCGTGCGTTTTTATCCCGATCTGGCTCGACAGAACCAGGTCGGTCGTCTGCGGGCTGTGGTGGTGCAAAGTCTTCGTCGCACCTGCGTCGTTCTCGTGGTATTGATTCTTGTCGGCGGCGCTATCTGGTCGCGTTGCACGGGGTTGTTCTTCGGAGTATTCGTGGCCTTGGCGGCGCTTCTGGTCAGCGAAGTATTCCGCACACTGGAAACCAGCCTTTTGGGCGCGGCGCGGCGGCAAAAGGCGGTCGCGGCATGGATTGTGGCGGAAAGCTGCGCTCGGCCCGGCTTAGGTATCCTCGCCGTAGTGGCCTTCGGTGTGACGCCTACGGCGTTACTGGCTGGATATGCTGTAGCCACAGCGGGGATTCTGTTCTTTTTTCGCACTGGTTCGCGGGGGAAGAGGGCGGAAGCCATTTCCGAGGATGGATATGCCCGTCGTGCCTTGGCCGAGGAGATCTTTCATTACGCTAAACCTTTAATTCCCCTGGCGATTGTCGGCTGGATCAACGCCTTAAGTGATCGTTACATTTTGGGTGAATTGGCGGGGCCGGAACTGGTGGGCATTTATGCAGCGGCTTACGGGCTTATCAGTCGTCCGTTTTTGATGGCGGGCGGAATACTGTCCC
The DNA here is from genome assembly GCA_963835245.1 of uncultured Planctomycetota bacterium. GTDB lineage: Bacteria > Planctomycetota > Planctomycetia > Gemmatales > Gemmataceae > JAJPHU01. Next base: position 852,142 of record CAWIEZ010000001.1, on the reverse strand, counting down.
AGACGTTGCGGCCGGTGTATTATGAGGCGATAGCTGGCGGAAACAAAGCAGTAGAACGGCGAACATTGCGGCTGTGGGTGAGTGCGAACATCTTCCTGGGTATTGCGGGAGTGTTGGGTATATTCTTTTTTCGAGAAATTATTGCCGAGCTTCTGTTGGCTCCCAAATATCGATCGGGAGCCGCCATCATGCCGATTCTAGCGGTTGGGTTCTCGCTCATGATCTTATACCACGCATTCGCCACCATCTGCTACGCCCACAAGAAAACCAAGCGCGTCTTGTGGTCGGAGAGTGGGGGGGCGGCGGCGATGCTTGTGGTTGGGATTCCGTTGATTATGACATGGGGTCTGACGGGTGCGGCGCTCGCGACAACCGCTGGGTATGCCGTCGCGGCGGTACTGGCAATTTACTTGTCGCGCCGGGCCACCGAAGAGGCATTCGAGATTCGCGTGGACGGCCACGACCAGTAAATCCGTAAGGGAACTAGCTCCATGAATATTCCACTGCGCTTTATTCTAGGATTAGCCCGACGCCTGCCTCGAGGCGGTTGGCCTTTGGTCCGTGGACTGGCCCAGCGCTGTCCGGCACTGCAACAGTATGAAGTTTCCCTGGTTATGGCTCCGGGAACATCGTTGAAAGTCGATCTCCGAGAATCCGTCTGCTTTCCCCTTTGGAAATACGGTTGCTATCCCCATCAACTCGCGGAGGATCGACTGGCATTTCAATTTATTCGACCAGGCGATTCCGTTTGGGACGTGGGAGCCAATATCGGGTATACGGCGATCCTCTACAGTTTATGTGTGAGAGAAAGCGGATTTGTATTGGCCTTTGAACCAAGCCCGAAAGCATTCCACCACCTCGCCCGGAATGTTCGCGGATACACAAATATCGTCCCTTTGCAGTTCGCTGTCAGCGACCGGGAAGACGATCTGTACTTTGAGGAGAAACACGCCCTTGACACGTCCGCCTTGGTAAGCGATGCAATAGGTGACGAACGCGCAATGAAAGTTCGCGGCATCACGCTCGATAGCTTACTTTCCACCTATCGGCCGCCCGATTTTCTCAAGATCGACGTTGAGGGGCACGAGGCCCAGGCACTCAACGGGGCAGCCGATCTAATCCGCCGTTTTCATCCTCTTATCCAGTTCGAGGCGCTCAGCGAGACCAGCCTCCATCACATATTGGAGGTGTTTGCCGCCATCGCCGGCAGGGATTACTCCTTCCACCAAATTAGCCGTGCTGGCCGCTTGAGTTCCGCTCTGGACACCAGACGGACGGATTGCACGCACAACTTTCTGGCCGCGACCGCATCACACTGCGAGCGGTTGGAGTCCAAACGATGACTAAACGGCTTGGCATATTTGTGACGCACCCTATCCAGTATTTCGCGCCACTCTGGCGCAACTGGCCGCCGATCCGAATTTATCGGTGCGCGTCCATTTCTTCAGCGATCAAAGCATCCGCGGCGCTATCGATCCCGGCTTCAATGTCCCCGTTGCCTGGGACGTGCCTCTTTTGGAGGGGTACGATCATACCTTCGTCAGCCGAACCGCCGACCTTTCAAAACATCTGAGTATCTCCATCCCCGATGCGCGGACCACGTTGCGAGAAGGCCGATTCGATTGGGTCATGATCCACGGCTACACCTGCCGCTTTGAGATCCAGCTTGTCCGCGCCGCGCGGCGACTTGGCATCCGCGTCGTGCTTCGCGGAGAACTGACGGACGATCGGAGCTATCAAGTCAAATGGTATCGCCGCTTGCTCCGAGAGAGTTATTTGAAATGGTTTTACAAACAAATCGATAGATTCTGTTACATTGGCGAGAACGCGCGCCGCCATCTACTGCGCATGGGAGTAAGCGAAGAGCGGATGTTTTTTTCACCCTATTCGGTGGATTCGCATCTGTTTGAGGAACAGCACAAGCGGCTCGACCACGAGCAGTGCCGGCATGAATTGGGTATCGCCCCGGAGCAATTCGTGGTGTTATTCAGCGGCAAATTCATCCCCCGGAAGGCGCCGCTGCTGCTGCTCGAAGCGATCGCACGCCTGGCGGACAGAGACAGGCTGACGCTCATCATGGCAGGGACCGGTGAACTACGCTCGGAGGTTGAAACGCGGGCCAAGGCGCTGCTGGGCGGCCGCGCCGTCCTGCCCGGCTTCGTCAATCAAACGCAGCTCGGTCGTTACTTTCGAGCCGCCGATGTCTTCGTCCTACCCTCGCACTTTGAAACATGGGGTCTGGTCGTCAACGAAGGGATGCACTTCGGCCTGCCGGTGATTGTTAGCTCGGCCGTTGGCAGCGCGGCGGATCTGGTCCGCGAAGGAGAAACCGGCTTGGTGTTTCCGTCGGGTTGTGCGGAGGGACTCGCCGCCTGTCTTCAGAAGTTTCTCGATGTGCCCGAACGAGGGCGCGCGATGGGCGCCGCCGCCCGTGAACACATCCGCCGCTACTCCACTGAGGCCAGCGCGGCGGGGATTAAACAGTCGCTTGGTTTGAAGACATGAGCGCATTTTTATTCGTTATGAAAAGGCAGAGGTAGGGTCGATTGTCTATGAAGATTCTCTACGTGGCTCACTTATATCCAGCCGGTTGGATATCCACTTCCCGGATGCGCATGGAGGAAGCGCAGCGTATGGGAAGCGACATCATCCCCGTGGATGCGATTCCCTATGATAGTTGGGGTGGAAGATGGATCGGAGCGCCTATCCATCGCTTGACGTGGGGTCCGCCGGTCTGGGGGCTAAACCGCGAAATCGTTCGCCGCGCTCAGACCTGCCGTCCCGATGTCCTTTGGGTTGAGAAAGGGACTTGGATTTACCCCAAAACGCTCCGTGAGGTTCGCCGCCTTGGTACGCGAATCTTGATTCACTACACCCCCGATCCGGCGATTGTCCTCCACCAAACGCGCCACTTTCTCGCCTCAATTCCGGAATACGATTTGGTGGTCACCACTAAAGCATACGAGGTGGAACTTTATCGGCGATACGGGGCGCGTGAAGTGCTGCTACAATATCCAAGTTACGATCGAGACGTGCATCAACCGCAAGTTCCCACAGCCGAAGAGTCGTCCCGGTATGACGCCGACGTGGTATTTGTGGGATCGTATGCTCCTGGACGCGAGAAGTACCTGCGGCCGCTGGCGCGAGCGGGAATCAATTTAGTCATCTGGGGCAACCTGTGGACCAAGTGCCGGGATGCCGAACTTCAGCGAGCCATTCGTGGCCGGTCGATCGGCGGACGCGACTATGCGCTGGCTCTGAGTTGTGCCAAAATAGCGATGGGCATTCTTTCGCCACTGTGCCCCGACCGCAGCACGACGCGATCTCTGGAGATCCCTGCCTGCGGGACGTTCCTGCTGGCCGAACGAACGGAAGAGCATCAGGCGCTGTTCGAGGAAAACAAAGAGGCCGCGTTCTTTTCCTCGGAGGAGGAGTTAGTGCAAAAAGCTCGCTATTATCTGGATCACGACGAAGAACGTAACCGTATCGCGGCAGCCGGAAGGGCGCGCTGCTTGGCGAGCGGATACAGCAGCGCCGATCGCGTGAAAGAGATCTTGGACCGGGTTCATCAACTTATGGGTCAAGCGGAGTCGGCCGATGTCTCGCCGCGAGTGACGGCGACGGACGGATATTTGTCGGGGCGAGCCGCGCACCATCGAACGGAGTCGCAACCATGAATCATCCTGTATCTCCGATGGCCATCCCTGCGGATGCGCGGTTGAATGGGTTTGCTCTAGCGCCCGAAAAGTTTTCGGCGGGAACGCGCGGACGAGCGCGGTCCTCGGCGGACCCGCTCCGCATCAATTATCCGGCGCTGAAGCGCTTGGCGATCGTTCTTGGCGGCTTGTTCGTGTCTTACCGGGTCACGGATTTCCTGCCCGGAGATGGTTGGCTTCATCTCGTGAACTGGATGGGTCCGGCGGTGTTGTTGGCCGCTTGTTTTTGGACTACCTATGAGATCGTTCGCGCCAATCCGCATACCCTTTGGACGCCCATTCCCTGGCTCCTTCTGGCCTGCGGCCTTTTCTTCGGACTCGGCCCGCTCTCGTATACGTTCAGCGATGAAGAGATGATCGCCTACATGAATGCTCATTGCCCGGTGGACGCCGGCGCCCTTTGGCGCACCAACGTACTCAATACGCTTGGTATTTTTCTGATCGTAATAACTTTCCTGCTCAGCTGCCGCGTCATGGACCGTCATAGTTCTCGCCGCTTGCCGGATAGGAATCCGCCTCCATTCGAGGACTCGCGCGCCAATACCGCCGCCTACATCTTTCTCGGTGTTGGGCTGCCACTGCAATATCTGCTGATTTTGCCGTATGAACTCGGATTCTTGTCTTTCGTCCTTCCCGGCAGCATTGGCGCTCTTTCCGCGCTGCCCTCCTTGGCAATTTTTATGCTCGCCTATCTCTCCGTCAAGTCCGGAGGGCGATGGCCGGCTTTGTTCTGGATGCTCTTTTGCACCGAGATCGCGGTGAAATTGCTGATGTTCAACAAATCGGCCTTTCTCATGGTATTCATCATGGCCGTCCTCGGCCGCTATCAGGCATCGCGGAAATGGCCCGAATTGATTGTGGGAGTGATTTTCACGTTCTCCATGTACTTGGCGGTCAAACCGATCGTCAGCTGGAGTCGCGTTCAGATCGGTTTGAAACACGGCTATGATGTTCCTGTCCCTCTGGAAGAGCGGTTCGACATTGCTAAACGCGGGCTGGAACTCTGGTCGATGGGCCGTCTATCCGAGGAACATCACGGCGGATGGTGGACGCGATTCAGTTACGCCAGCGTCCAGACGATCGCCATGAACCTGTATGACAATGGACGGCCCGGCGAGTCGTTCGGACTCGCCGTTTATGGACTGGTCCCCCGATTCATCTGGCCCGACAAACCGACCATCACACCCGGAGCGGACTTTTCGGAGATTTATTCCGGAACCCGAACTACTCAGACGGGGATGGGAGTCTTTGGCGAGGCCTATTGGAATGGCGGCTGGCCGTTCGTCGTTTTCAGTTGCTGCTACATCGGCGTTTTGTTCGCCTGGTTGAGTCGAACCGCCTTGGTCATGTTGGCCCGATCGGAATGGCTCCTCCTGCCCTGCGCTTTCATGGGCATCCAATCGGGTTTCCAGATTACCAGCTGGTTCGCATCCACCTATGTGAATGGAATAGTTCTCTACTTAGCCTACTATTGGCTTATTTGTTCGGTTTTGGACAACTCAGGGAGCCGTGCAACAGCCAGCCAACTCGACCGAGGTTGAACATGCCTGCGAATGTCTTTCTTGCTTCCGCGACTCTCCGCGCCGGCAACGGCGGCATTGCCCGCGTGGCCCGTCTGATGGTCCGCGTCTTGTCGGAAGAAAAGGCCGCCGGCCGACTCACCGCTCGTGTGGCTTCCTATCTCGATGACGACCTCCCGGACATCCGCTTGCCGGTGAATATGGCGCGCGGATCAAAGGCCCGGTTCGTCTGGCAGGTCTACAAAGCGGCCCTGTCGTGCGACCATTTCCTCTACGATAACCTGGGGATGATGCGGTCTCATTGCCGCCTCCCTCTGTTGCGCCGGCGGTGCATGGGTTGGATTTGCGGCGTCGAAATCTGGGAGACGGCCTCCGCCGCCCGTCTTCCGTGCGCCCGCCGAGCTGACATGCTCGTCTCCATCAGCGCCTACACCCGCGAGCGCGCCGACCGCATACACGGAGGTTTTCGAGACGTTCCCATTTGCTGGCTGGGAACGGAAACCGATGACATGCCGGCTCTGCCCACGCTCGGCGACCGCCGGCCGACCGTCCTGATCCTCGCTCGCATGGACGAAGGGAGGTATAAGGGGCACAATGAACTAATCGACTGCTGGCCTCGGGTGACCGCCGCCGTTGCCGGCGCTCGGCTGTTGATCGTGGGCAAAGGAACGGGCCAGGACGAACTGCGGCGGCGGGCCGCTGCTTCTCCCGCCGCCGAATCCATTGTTTTCAAAGGCTTCGTCCCCGACGAGGATATCGCCAAAGTCTGGGACGAAACGACCCTTTTCGCCATGCCCAGCCGCGGCGAAGGTTTCGGGCTAGTCTATATTGAAGCCATGCGGCAGGGATTGCCGGTCCTCGCCTCCGTCCACGATGCCGCTCCAGAGGTCAACCTGGAAGGCGTGACGGGTTACAACGTGGATCTAGGAAAGCCGGACGAACTGCCGGAACGGATCATCTATCTTTTGAAGAACCCGGACCGGGCGGCGATCCTTGGCCGCAACGGCCAACAGCGCTGGCGCGAGCATTTCACTTATAGCGCCTTCAAGGGGAGGTTTTTGCCTATTCTACGTGCGTTTCTGGACACTTGACGTTGAGGACCGATTAACAAGATGTGTGGAATTGCGGGGATTCTTGGCGGCAACGCAGCCGCGCACCAGGACGCTGTGACTCGCATGCTCGCGTCTATGGGGCATCGTGGACCGGACGGTAGCGGCGTATGGACGTTGCCGAGGGGAGAGTGCGTTTTGGGGCATCGCCGCTTGGCGATCCTCGATCTTTCTCCGTGCGCCGCACAGCCCATGATTACGTCTGAGGGCCGTTTTGTCCTCTCCTACAACGGCGAATGCTATAACTTTCCGGAATTGCGCAAGGAATTGGTAAGCGGAGGAGTGCGCTTTCAGTCCAGCGGCGATACGGAAGTCGTCTTGCAATCGCTGGCGCACGACGGACAGGCCGCACTGGCGCGGTTCAACGCCATGTTCGCGCTGGCGTTGTGGGACGATCGGGAGAAGCGTCTGCTGCTCGCCCGCGATCGCTTCGGACAAAAACCTCTTTACTGGACGACATTTCACGATGGTATCCTCTTCGCTTCCGAGGTGCGGGCGCTGTTGGCCTCCGGATTGGTAGAACGGCGTGCCAGTGCGGCTGGCATTCGCGGCTATCTCTGTTACGGGGCGGTGCAAGGCCCACACACCATCGTTGCCGGCATCCAGTTGTTGCCGCGCGCGACGGCCTTGAGCGTGACAGCCGGTCAAACGCCTCAGCAGTCCGTCTACTGGCAGCCTCCCCGCGCGAAAAAACCTGTCCCGACGCGGGAAATCCAAGAGGCATTGGCGGCAAGCGTGCGGCGGCATCTCGTTAGCGACGTGCCCATCGGGCTGTTCCTTTCCGGAGGAGTGGATTCTTCCGCCGTGGTCGCCAGCGCCTGCCGCCAAGCCAGCGGCGCCGTCAAGTCTTTGGCGGTGGTGTTCCCGGATCAACCGCGCTACTCGGAGGCGGAACATGCTCGCCGCATCGCTCGACTCAGCGGCGCCGACCATAGCGAAATCCCGATGACGGGACGCGACGTGCTGGCCCTGTTGAACCAAGCCCTGGACTGCATGGATCAACCCACCACCGATGCCATCAACACCTATATCGTCAGCCAGGCGGCTCTCCACGCCGGCTTGACCGTGGCGCTTTCCGGTCTAGGCGGCGATGAATTGTTTGGCGGCTATGCGTCGTTCACCGATGTGCCGCGTTTGCTCAAGGCTCGCCGCGCCATCGCGCCAGCGCGGGCGGTGGCGCGCGGCTTACTGAACGTGTTGGCGCGGAGCGGTGGCCGACGGAATAAGCTCATCGATCTGCTGGATGGGCCGGCGCGTCTCGTCCCGGTGTACCTTATCCGCAGGAAAATCTTTACCAGCCGGCCGCTGGGCGAGTTAGCGCCTGGCCTGGTCGGCGCCAGTTGGCTGAATGGACTGGCCCCGGAGCGCGAAGCCGAGCTTGAAACTCTAGCAGGCGATCGGCCGTTGCCGGATGCCATCGCCAACTTGGAGCTAGAGGCGTATCTGGGGCAAACTCTCCTGCGCGATGCGGACGTCATGGGCATGGCTTGTAGCCTGGAGATCCGTGCGCCGTTTCTCGACGCGGAATTCGCCGAGTTGGTTCTGGCTCAACCTCCGGCCGTTCGGTTGCCGCGGGGAAAAGTGCGGAAATGGCCGTTGATCGCGGCCCTTCACGAATGGTTGCCGCAAGCAGATTGGCGCCGGCCCAAGCATGGGTTCACGCTGCCTTTCGAGCCTTGGCTGACCGGAATTTTGCGCCCCCGCGTCCAGGAAGAGATTGAGTCGTTTGGACGCTCTTCGGATATTTTTGACATTCGCCAAGTCCGCAAACTGTGGCAGCGGTTCCAAAACCGTCCCGCCTCGGTCGGTTGGAGCCGGCCATGGACCCTGTTTGTTTTGGGCTACTACTTGCATCGGCACAAACTCGCGCTCTAATGCCACAGTCTGCGGAGACGCGAGTTGAGGAGAACACAAGCGCGAGGCGTGCTTTGAAGGTCATCCAGGTTGTTCCCGAAATCAATAACGAGGCGAGCGGCCCTTCGTACAGTGTGCCGCGTTTGTCCGACAGCCTGGGACAGCTGGGTGCCGACGTTCATTTGCACGTGTTGGCGCCCGCCGTCGATGCAGCCGGCGCCTATCGGGTGCATGCCCATCCCCCTTGGCGTTTCCTGCACGAACTCGGTATTTCTCCGGCGATGAGGCGCGGGTTGCGCCGGGCGACCGACGGAGTGGAAGTGATCCACAATCACGGTTTATGGATGATGCCCAATGTTTATTCGGCATGGGCGGTGCGAGGGCGGTCGTGCCGCCTGGTCATGTCACCGCGCGGCACGCTGTCATCTTGGGCACTTCGGCGGTCGGCCTGGCAAAAACGGCTGATGTGGTGGCTGTGTCAGGGGAGGGCTGTGCGCGATGCGCATGCCATCCATGCGACGGCGGAGAGCGAGTACCGCGACATCCGCGCCGCCGGATTGCGCGGGCCGGTGGCCATCGTCCCCAACGGCATCGACCTCGGCCCCGAACCAGCCCGCGAAGCCGCCAAGGACGGCCGCAGACGATTGCTCTTTCTCGGCCGACTTCATCCCGTAAAAGGCGTAGATACCCTGCTTCGCGCCTGGCAGCGGATCGAGCCGTGTTTCCCCGATTGGGAATTGCAAATCGTCGGCGTCAGCGCTCCCGGCTACCAAACCCAGATGGAACAATTGGCCGGCAGTCTCGGCGTCCAGCGCGTTGCTTTCCCCGGCCCGGCCTTCGGCGCGGACAAGACGCGGCGCTACCAGCAGGCCGATCTGTTCGTCCTCCCTAGCCACTCGGAGAATTTCGGCGTCGCCGTGGCGGAAGCGTTGGCCCACGGCGTACCGGCCATCGTCACCAAGGGTGCCCCGTGGCCGGGCCTGGAAACCAATCAGTGCGGCTGGTGGATCGAAGGGGGAGAGGCACCGCTGGCGGATTGCTTGCGTTCGGCTCTGGCTCTGACGCCGGAGCAGTTGCGCGACAAGGGACGCCACGGTCGGCAGTGGATGGAGCTAGAATTTTCCTGGAAAGAAGTCGGGCATAAGATGCTGGAGACTTATCGCTGGCTGCTCGGCGGCGGAACCCCTCCGGCATGGGTGCGCACCAATTGAGAGATAACGGACATCCAATACATGACGCGATCACTTTCGGTCATCATTCTGACGTTCAACGAAGAGGCGAACCTCGCGGCCGCTCTCGACTCGGTTAAAGGCTGGGCCGCGGAGGTCTTCGTCGTCGATTCGTACAGCACGGATGGCACTGTCGAAATCGCCCTGGGGCGCGCGGCCGATGGCGTGCAAGTGGTCCAGCATCGTTTCGAGAACTATTCCGAGCAGTGGAATTGGGCTTTATCGCGTCTACCGATTCGCCAGCCTTGGGTGTTGAAACTGGATGCCGACGAGCGGGCGACGGCAGAATTTCGCCGCGAAGTCGATGCACGCCTGCTGAACGCCGAGCCGGAAGAGGATGCCTTCATCGTGCATTGGCGCTTGATCTTTCTGGGCCGTTGGGTGAAATGGGGCGGACTCTATCCCAATGGCAACATTCGCCTGTGGCGGCACGGCAAAGGACGCTTCGGCCGCCGCGACGTGAACGAACATTTGCTTATCGATGGCAAGGTTGGCACCATCGCGGCGCCGATCGATCATCACGATTACAAAAGCCTGGGACACTGGATCGATCGCCACAATCGCTATTCGGCGATGCAGGCGCAGTCGCTCGCGGCTGGCGACGTGACGGGACAAACGCAGCCGCGCTTGTTCGGCAGACCGGAACAGCGGCGCATGTGGCTGCGCAAGCTGTTCCGTCGCCTCCCGGCGCGACCGCTGCTATATTTTCTGTATCGCTACTTCGTGCGGCTGGGATTTCTGGACGGACGCGCCGGCTTCCGCTTCACGTTCCTGCATGCGACTTATCTGTACTGGATCGATTTGAAATGGGACGAATATAGGATTACGGGCGAGTTGCCCGTCGTCCTCTGGCCGCCGCGGGGCGTTCCTCATCCCGTCGTAGCGGCCAGCCCACTGCAACAACAGGTCGATTCGCCGTCTGCTGGAGACCGTTTATGGGACCACCCGGCAGCTAACGCTGCCGGTTCGCCTGTGCCGGCGAACCGGCAGCGTTAGCTGCCGGGTGCGGGCCGGCCGCCGGCAAACACACCCATAGGGGAAAGTTTACATCGTGCGAATCATTCTCAACGCCGACGATTTCGGCTACGACGACGATACGGTGGACGCTACCATCGAATGCTTCGAGAGCGGCGCCTTGACCAGTGCGACGATCATGGCGACGATGCCGGCCGCCGCGCGGGCCATCGAGTTCGCCCGCAAGCATTCGCAATTCAGCTTCGGCGTACACTTGACGTATTCTCGTGTCGGCGTCGAAAAACCGTTCTCCTCTCCGTCGGCGATCCCGGATTTGCTGGACGAGAGCGGGCGGTTCTTTCCGTCGGGCACGGTGCGGCGGCGGGCGCTGCTGCGCCGTCTGCCGGTCGAGCAAATCGAACGCGAAACCGAAGCGCAGCTTTCGTTTGTGCAGGGTCAAGGGGTGCGTTTGTCTCATGTGGACTCGCACAGCCATTTGCATAAATTCGCGCCGTTCCGCAAGGCGCTACAGCGAGTGTTGCCGCGCTTTGGACTCAACCGAGTTCGCAATGTGCAAGACATCTACTTCCGCCGCCAATGGCACAGTCCCACTTACTGGCTCGGCCCCTTGTGGCGGCGATTGTTGATGCTGGACTTCCGCACCACCGATCACCTTCACATGCCCTACCATCTCAGCCTTCGAGGAGAGGATTGGTGGACGGGGCTGCTGCCGAAACTGCGCGGCGATACAATAGAAATAGGCATCCATCCCGGACGGCAAGAGGACTGGCGCAACCAAGAGCGGCTCGGCGTCCTGCGATTCGCGGAACTCGCCCGCCGAGAGGGGCACGAACTGATCGGATGGGATCGTATCTGATTTCTGTTATTGATTGGAAAAGGAACTAGTCGATATGACTGGAGCACAAACGAAAGAAATCTATTACCTACTGACGCGGATTTTGACTCTCCCGAATTATTATGCTGCCAAGTTGCGGCTCGCCTGGCGCACCCCTCCGAACGGCCATTATTTGCACTTGGCTTGCGGAACAAAATATATTTCCGGGATGGTCAACATTGATGGGTACTTCTTTCGGAAAACCGATTTTTGGTTGGACTTACGCAATGGACTACCCTGCAAGGACGGCAGCGTATGTTTCGTATATTTTTGTAATTCGATCCAGCACTTTCTTCCCCATGAAGCGATCCGGCTGCTAAGAGAGATTCGCCGGGTGTTGCGGCCCGACGGCATCGCGCGCATTTCCGCTCCATCTTTCGAGTATGTGCTGGACATCGCCGCCGGAAAAGTCGAATCGAGATGGCCGCGTTCCTTCGAGGACCCTTTAGGCCAGGCCATCAATCATTTGTTCTGCGATGGCGCGTGCAAATACGCTTACTCTTTTGGCGTATTCGACAGTTTCGCCCGGCAGGCCGGATTTCGCGAGGTGATCGACTACTCGCGAGAGCATGATTGTCAACCGAAACGCTACGGCGACGTAGAGGTCGGCAACGAGCCGAAAGGCCAATTGATTGTCGAATTGCGGCCGTGATTGCTGGCGGCTTAATGAGAGCGGAAATCGCGAAAAAGTATAGTTGACAACATTTCGCTGGGTAGGTAAATTTATAGAGTTTTGCCTGGCTGAAAAACACAGAGCGGGAGCCGTTAAGGAGGAGGGCATCACCACTCTCTAACAATCACTATTTAGACGGAGCAACCCATGAAAGTCCTCTACTACGCTCGAAGAGCGTTTACAATACGCAAATCTTATATTTTCGGTCGTTTCCGTTCGATTCGTTGGTTGTACGCCCGCTGGATGCGTCAACAGGATAAGTTTCGCGGTCGATCCATACCGTCTCTGGACGGATTGCCGGCGTCCGAAATCATGCGCCTGGAGCCGCCAGCCGCAGTGGAGGCACTGCGAAAGACCGCTCTGGCTCAATGTATAAATCTTCCGTCCGCCATGAGGGAAGAGATCGTGCAGTTTGCCCGGCAGAGCGACTGTGTGCTGGGTAGGGAAAATTCTCCCGTCTTCCGCTATCCGGACGTTCAAAACGCACGGCTTGCCGATGGCACTTTCGTGCCACTCGCTTACTGTCGGAATCCAACCCAGTGCCCGGCCATATGTAAAATACGAGACGATCCGGCGCTTCAAGCCGTGGTGATCAATTATCTCGGCTACACACCTCGTTCCGAGGACGTCAAGCTTTACTGGAGTTTTGCCGGAGGAGAACTCGACTTCGAGCGCCGCCGCATGCTCCAGACTATCGAATACCACTTTGATGTTCACGACTACAATTTCTGCTACGCTCATATCTACTTGACCGATACGGACATCAAGTCGGGGAGCCATCTCATGGTCCTTGGCTCCCATAAATCCAAGCCCTTCCGCTGGCTGCTCGGCTCATCTCGGCAAACCGATGAAGCGATTGAGAGCCACTACGGCAAAGAAAAGATCGTCTGCCTCCAAGGAGCGGCCGGCAGTGGTTTCCTTGAAGATACTTCGTGCTATCATAAGGCGTTGACGCCCATTAGTGCCGATCGGTTGCTGCTCCAAATCCGTTATCACTGATAGACATGCCACGGATAATGATGGGAGAGATTTGATGCGCTCTATCGAACTGACCGGAACCGGCATCCGCTGCTCCGTCCTTGGCTTTGGCTGCGCCAGGCTGATGGGCCGCATCAGCCGCCGACAATCCCTTCGCTCTCTCGCCGCAGCCTACGATCACGGGATAACGGTCTTCGATATCGCGCGTTCTTATGGATGGGGAGAGTCGGAGGCGGTTGTCGGCGATTTCGCTCGCGGACGGCGCGACCGTCTGGTTCTCATCACCAAACTCGGCATTCTCCCGCCGCCGCGGAATCGCCTGCGGCAGTTCCTGAAACCGCTTGTTCGCGACCTCCTCGGCCTAGCCACGCGCAATCGGTTGACTACAGTGAAAGGGGCTATCCGCTCGCAAATCCAGCAGCGCGTCACACCGCTGCTGCAACGCTGCTTTGATGTTGACTCGGCCCGAGCGAGTGTGGATACGAGCCTCAAGACACTTCGGACCGATTATGTCGATATTTTATTACTCCATGCTCCTCTGTACGAGCAAATTGCTGACGGCAAACTGGTCGGCTTTCTCTCGGAGGTAGTACGCGCTGGCAAGGCGCGGGCGATTGGCGTGTCCGCGGATGTCCACAACGCAAATCGAATCCTCGAAGCATTCCCATCGCTTCAAATCATCCAACTTGAAAATAGCTTGTCAGATTGCCAACTCGATGCGCTGCACCGAAAGGACCAAATAGGAGCGATAACTTATTGTCCATTCGGTAGACAGCTGCTTATCGAACGGTTGGCACAGTTAGCTATCACCGCGCCCACTAAGATGGCCCAATGGGCGGAGGAAACCGGTATTGATGTTCGTTCCGCGGAAGGAATCGGAAAGTTGCTCCTCACTTATGCCCTGGCTGCGAACCCAGCGGGTGTTGTAATCTGTGGCATGCATCAAACCGATCACATCGCTCGGAATGCTGCTGTGGCGTCCGCCGAACTGCCCATACACGCCGCCTTTTGGCGAGCGATTCATGACATCCGTGAGACGATAACAGATGCGGCGAATGTTTGAGGATTAACAATTTGAATGTTTTCACGAAATTGCAAAAGCGGAGAGATTAACTCGATGGCATCCCCGATGTGTTTAGCACTTACCTGCCCATCATGCCAGACGGATTCCCTGACCCCCTGGTTCACTTCCTCCAACCAATATGGGCATTATCCCGTGGTCCGTTGCGGCGAATGTGGAAGCGGGTTTGTCATGCCGCGGCCAAAGGCTGAGGAAATCGAATCCTTCTACAAATCCACAACCTACCGCCACGATGAGAAGGATTCGCCGCAAGCCAGGTATGCCGGGGTGATGGATCGAGAAAAAGCCTATCCCAACTCTACCGTGGACGCGGCTCGTATCAGCGCCGCTTGCCGGCATTGGACTTCGGGGAACCGCTTCTTAGACATCGGCGCAGGCTATGGCTTTTTTACCAAAGCCGCCATCGAGCAGGGATTTCAGGTGACGGCGCTCGAACCGGCTCCGAGTTGTCAACAAGTATTCAAACTCATGAACGGTTTCGACTCGCTTCCCATTCTCTTGAACGAGGGGTTCACGAACGCCCACGTCGGTGAGTTCGACGTTGTGCTTATGAGTCAAGTGCTGGAACATGTCCGCGATCTGGATTGGATGTTGAACGCTCTCTATTCCCTGCTGCGCGATGGTGGAGTCGCGGCCATTGCAGTACCTCATTTCCGGTCGCTGGTTTCGATCCTGCAAGGTCGAAGAGACATGTTTATTGTCCCTCCCGAACATCTTAATTTCTTCACTGCGCGGGGACTCGAACGATTGTTTCAACGGCACGGATTTACCGTCCTTGCTTCTCAAACCATTAGTCGTGCCGATGGAAAACGACTTGCTCGTAAAATGCGACTCGGATTTCTGAGTGCTCCCGTTTCCTATTTCATGCGAATACCAATGTCCATCATGGATTTGGTCAAAATGGGAATGTTTTTGAACATTTACTTCCGCAAGAGGTAGTAATAATTGAGCGAAGTAATTAAATATATAAAGGGATATTGGACGACCCCACGGTAATTGCCTTGTTGAGTTACGTCCGCGAGCTTACCCGATTTTCCGAAGGATGAAGGTTTGCAGCAGCTAATTCAAAACGTCCGCAGCGGAGAACTCCGCGTCGCCGTTGTGCCCGAACCGATGGTCCGGTCGGGCCACGTACTCATCGCCAACGTCTGCTCGGTCATCTCCGCCGGCACGGAAAAGATGATCGTGGAGTTGGCCAAGAAGTCGCTTCTCGGCAAAGCGCGCGAACGGCCGGATCACGTTCGCCGCGTGCTGGAAAAGCTGCGCAATGAAGGCTTCTTCAATACCGTCCGCCAAGTGCTGGAGAAGCTCGATGAGCCGATGACGATGGGCTATTCGTCGGCCGGCGTGGTGTTGGCCTGTGGCGCGGGCGTGCAGAGTTGCAAGCCCGGCGAGCGCGTCGCCTCCAACGGCCCGCATGCCGGCGTCGTCTGTGTACCGAAAAACCTGTGCGCCCATGTACCCGATGCCGTTCCCTTTGATCGGGCGGCGTTCACGGTCCTGGGAGCCATCGCCCTGCAAGGCGTTCGTCTGGCGCGTGTGGGATTGGGCGAGACGGCGTTCGTCATCGGTCTGGGATTGATCGGGCAAATCGCGGTTGCTCTGCTGCGGGCCAACGGCTGCCGGGTTTTCGGGACGGACCTCGATGCGGACAAATGCCGCTTGGCGGTGCGCATGGGCGCCGAAGATGCGGAACCGGGACTGAGCGCCGGACAAATTCAGGAACGGACGCGCGGCCTGGGCGCCGATGCGGTGTTGTTGACGGCTTCGACGAAATCGGACGGTCCCGTTGCTCTGGCCGGCGAGGCTGTGCGGCCGAAAGGCCGCGTCGTCGCTGTCGGCGCCGTCGGACTCAATCTGCCGCGGCGGCCGTACTACTTCAAGGAGGCGGAGTTCGTCGTCTCGTGTTCCTACGGGCCGGGACGCTACGATGCCGAGTACGAGGAGCGCGGCCACGATTATCCGGCGGCGCATGTGCGCTGGACCGAACAGCGTAACATGCAAGCGGTGTTGGATCTGATGGGCGCCGGTCGGCTCGATCTGTCGCCGCTCATTACGCATCGCTTTGCCATCGCCGAAGCGGAAGCGGCGTATCGTCTGATCGAGAGCGGCAGCGAGCCGTATCTGGCGATCGTACTCGATTATCCGGCCCCGGAGGCGCGTTCCAGCGACCGCCGTATCGAACTGCGGGCCACGCCAGCCGGCGGTTCCCACGCCGAGCGTGGGAATCAGGTGGGCATCGGTTGTCTCGGTGCCGGCAACTTCGCTCGCATGGTATTGTTACCGGCTATCCGCAAAACGGGAGTGCTTCACCCGCGCATCCTGTGTTCCGCCAGCGGTCTGACCGCCGTTCACAGCGGCGAGAAGCTCGGCTTCGAGTTCGCCGCCGCCGATGAAGACGAGGTGTTCCGCGATGCCGGCGTACAAGCGGTGTTCATCCTCACCCGGCACGATCAGCACGCCCGTCAGGTAGTCAAGGGGCTGCGCCGGCAAGCATGTGTTCGTCGAGAAGCCGCTCGCTCTGACCGTCGAAGAGGTGGAGGAAATCGAGTCCGTCTTGGCGGCGACGGAGCCGAAGCCACTGTTGATGGTCGGTTTCAATCGCCGTTTCTCTCCCGCCGCCGTGCAGGTGAAACAATTCTTTGCCCCAGTCCGCGGCCCGCTGACGGTATCCATCCGTTTCAACGCCGGCGCGATTCCGGCGGACCATTGGACGCAGGACGATATCCTTGGCGGCGGACGGATCATCGGCGAGGCGTGCCACGCCATCGATTTGGCGACTTTCCTGACCGGCTCGCCGCCGCTGCGCGTCTTCGCCGAATCGGTCGGCGGACCCAATGCCCCAGCCATCACCGACGATCAGTGTTTCATCACGCTCCGACATGCCAATGGTTCGCTATCGAGCATCGCCTATCTGGCGGGCGGCGACAAGGCTTTTGCCAAGGAGCGCGTCGAGGTGCTGGGCGGCGGACGGTTGGCGGTCATCGACGATTTCCGCGAAGTGGTCATGTCGAGCGGCGGCAAGCGGAAGAAAACCCGCGCCTGGCAGCAAGACAAAGGGCACGGCGAAGAAGTGACGGCGTTCGGCCGCGTCCTCGCCGAAGGCGGAGTGTGCCCGATTTCATGGGAAGAATTGCGTGCGGTGTCTCTGGCGTCCATCCTGGCGGTGCGCAGCATTCGAGAAGGAGTACCGTTCGAGATCCGGTCCAGCGAGAAAACCGAGACGCGACAGTAAGAGAACGGGGCAAGCAACCACTCCCTCACGGTCGCGGTTCCGATAAAAAACTTCAAAAAAGTCTCGTTGCTGCTTGACGTGGCAATTTGGGGTGAATATACTCATCCAGCAGGATAGAGCGCATGTCCGCAAGTGCGCGGATGTCGCGGAAATGAGCCAGACACCATTGCGTGAACAGCACTATTTCGTTCATCGCCGAGTTGGAGAGGGGGGTTTGTGGTGAGTTTTGTTAACACAATTGGACAGAGAACGAAGCGGACCGCTGGGGCCATCTTAACCATCGTTATGCTGTCGGCCGTTGCCATCGTAGGACTCAGTCTCCTGGGTTCGGACGTGTTGGCGTCCTGGAAAACTCCCGATAGCGCGGAGAAGACGCTTGCCGCCTCGCAGGGACTCTTGACGTTTGAGGCTCCCGCATCAACCTTGGCGCAATTTCAGGCCAAGGAGAAGGATGCTCAGAACGGCAAGGATCTGGTTGACACCGCCGCTCTGCTCGTTAAGGACTGGAAGAACACTAGCCTTACGCTCGCCGAGTTCCAGAATCTGCAACGATTCCTGATTACCTTTTGGATCGTTCAGGATACCTACCTGGCGGGCCTTATTCCTCAACAGAACTTGGATGCGATCATCTTCTTCCAGCTTCTGTTCTTACAGCAATTCGCCCTTCTCGCTCCGCCAGCTTCGCCCAGCAGTTGAACGAATCGTGGATGTTTCCCCGGCCCAACGGCTGGGGCGGATTGAAACTCCCGGCGCGTTTCACTTGACCGCCGGTTTTTGGGGCGTCGGACGTTTCGTCCCAACGAAACGTCCGACGCTCTTTGTTTCCATGTCCGCCACGCTCCATCTCAACCCACCTGGCCAGGGTGCCGTTTGCCCTACTTATATGATTTATCGGATTAGAAAAGCCCCCAAATCACGCCAAAACCGCTTGACAATGGCAATTTGGGTAGAATATACTCAACCGACAGTATGTTATGTGGTGTGCCCGCACATTCGCAAACGTCGCGAATGATGGGGAGGAAACAACTCTCCCTTCAAAGAAGATTTTGACGAGTTGGGCTGACGGATCGAGCGGAAGAGGCGAGTCAGACTCCCTTGCATGAGCAGCACTACTCCGTTTATCATCCATTTGGAGAGGAGGTTCGACGTGCGCTATGTCATCGCAATTGGACAGAGTTTGAGAGGCAACTGGAAGGGGACCGCTGGAACCGCCCTGACCGTCGTTATGCTGTCGGCGGTTGCCATCGTGGGTTTCGCCTCTTTTGGTTCGGACGTACTGGCGTCCTGGAAAGCTCCCGAGAACGCGGAGCAGGCGCTTGCCGCCTCGCAGGGACTCTTGACGTTTGAGGCTCCCGCATCAACCTTGGCGTTTTTTCAGGCTAAGGAGAAGGATGAACTGAACGGCAAGGATTTGGTTGATGTCGCCGCCCTACTCGTCGGCGATTGGAAGAACACCAGCCTTACACTCGCTCAATTCAATCAAATAGAACAGCTTCTGTTGTTCTTTGAGTCGTATGTCAATCAAGGCTTGATTGAGAACGGCATGGACATGGAGAACGTGATGCTGTACGTCGCCTTTGAGATTGAGTTCAATCGGTTGTTCTCCCTCCTCGCGCCTCCGGCATCGCCTAGCAGTTGATTGCGGCTTGCACACGGGCCGGGAGTTGAGTGTATTTTTCTGGCTCTCACGCGCGGCGTGGGAGCCAGTCTTTTTTGGAAAGCCTTACTTGTCCGTTCCTTTTTCCTCAACGAACCGCCATGTCGTCAAGTGAAACCATCTCCAACCGGGACAAATCTCCGCTCGTTCCCTTGGCGCGGCAAAAGGCCATAACCATCGTTGTGGCGATGATGGAAGCCGTCCTTCTCGTTTTGGTCTGTCTGTCGCCGTGGGCCTACGGAGCCGTCCATCCCGGCTTTGAGTTCCTTGTCGATGCTGGCATTGCCGTGCTGCTGACGCTTTGGGGGATACGGATGCTCCTGGAAGGACGACTCCGCTGGAAGAAAAGTGCCGTGGCTCTTTGTCTGGCTGGTCTGTTTCTTCTTGGCGTCTGGCAACGGACGCCGTTGCCGCGTCCCGTGCTGGCCCTGCTGTCGCCCGGCGCCGCTCGATGCTACGAGCAATTGTTGCCCGATCAACCGGAGACGCTATTGGACGGCGCGGCTGGATCGAGGGCGGGGCCAGCGCCTGGCTCGACGCTCAGTCTTTATCCCGGCGCGAGGCGGCGGGAAGGGTCCGCGCCGCCCTTGACCGCGGACCGGCTCTTGGCGGTGTTGCTGGTTTTCGCCGTCGTGTACAACAATCTCACCTCGACGGGAGCTTTGCTTCGACTCAGCATCGCCGTGCTGATTAACGGATTTTTTCTGTCTCTTTTCGCCCTGGTCCAGTTCTTCGCCGCGCCGCGCAATACGGTGTACTGGCAATATCCCACAATGGGATGGGTGTTCGGTCCATTCATCAACCACAATCACTTCGCTGATTACGTCAATTTGTGCATCGGCCTGGGAATTGGATTGCTGGTGAGCCACGAGGGGCGCTCCGCCGCGGATCGGCGCTACGTTTCTTCCTTCGACTCCGCGGACAAGGGCGGCGCGCTGATGCAGCTGCTGCATAGCCCTCTCGCTCTGGGGATTTGCGCCGCTCTCGGTTTCATGGTTAGCGCCGTGGCCTTCAGTCGTTCGCGCGGGGGTTTGCTGGCATTGCTCGGCGCCGCTGTGATTTGCGGCGTCCTCGGCCGGCTGCGCCTCGGCCGTTCGTTCCGTTTCGGCTCCCTCCTGTTGGTGGCCGGCGTGGTCGTCGCTTTGTCGGCCTGGTTCGGAGTCCGTCTGGTCAAGGAGCGCGTCGAGACTTTTTGGAGCGGCGAAGCGTTCGATAGTCGAGTGCCGTTGTGGCTTCGCTCCCTCCCCATCGTAGCGGACTTTCCCATCTGGGGAACGGGTTACGGAACCTTCGGCTACATCGAGCAAAAGTATCGCGGCGACGCGCGGGACAAGGCTTGGTTCAGGCACGCCCATAACGATTACCTCGAAATTCTCGTGGAAGGCGGCGTTTTGGCTCTGGGTCTGACGGTACTGGCCCTCGCGGTCGTCTACCGACTCGGCTATCGCGCTCTGGCTCGCAACCGCGGACGTGCCCTGGCGGGATTGGCTCTGGGAACACTGTTCGCTTTCACTACCCTAGTGCTGCACAGCTTCGGCGAGTTCGGCGTACACATTCCCGCCATTGCTCTGCTGGCGACGGTCATCTGCGCGCACCTCTGCGCCTGGGGCGGACTCCGCGCCGTGCAAGACCCGTCCGGCGATGCCGGGGGGGCAGCAACGGATGAGGACGAATATCGCCTCCGACTCGGAGGAATCGCCCCTGTGTTGGGAGCGCTTACGGCTGCCGGACTCGGCGTGGTGCTTTGCGCCGCCGGCTGGAAAGCTCATCTCGTAGACCGGCTGGAAGACGCGGCCATCCGAGCGGGCGACGCCGACGCCGATCAACTGCGTGCGCGCATCGCTTGCTATACCGCGGCCGTCTCGTTGGCGCCGGAGGATGCCCAGCTTCATTATGAACTAGGCTCCGCCTACGCCCGGCTGGCGAAATTGGCCAATGCAGGCGATGTACCGAATCGCCGCTCCGCTCCCGAACAAGCGACGTTGGCGTTGCGGGAGTTTTTACGCGCGCGCAACGCTTGCCCCTTGCTGAGCATGGCGCAACTGGGCATCGCCGACTATTCGAACCAGCTGCAAAGCGGTGATTCGGCAGAGGACTATTTGCGCCGCGCCAAACTGTTGGCGCCGGGGCAGCCCAAAGTATGGTATCTGTGCGGCTTACGGGAAATGATGTTGCGCCGTCCAGAGGATGCGTATGAGACCTGGCGGCATTGCCTGGAACTATCGAGTGACTATCTTCCGCAAGTCCTGAGCCACACGAACGACCTTCCCGCCGATCAACTCGTGGAGAAAGTCTTGCCGGATAGTCCCGACGTGCTGTTTGCGGCGGCGTTGCGCCGTTATCCCGACGCCGACGCGATCGAGCAAAGGCGTCCGTTTCTGGAGAAAGCGCTGCGTTTGCTGGATCGTTCCTCGGCGAAGCGGGAAGCGCGCGAGTTACATATCAAAGCACTGGTCCACAAAGCTCTCGATCAGCCGGACGAAGCGATCCAATCGTACCGTGAACTCCTCAGCCGCGAGCCTTCTCAGACGAGTTGGCGATTCGAGTTCGCTCTCTACCTGTACGATTTGCGCAATCTGGAAGAGGCGCGTCGTGAGTTGACGATAGTTCTGAATCAGAACCCTAATAATGGGCAGGCGCGAGAGCTTCAAAACGAGATTGTGCGCGAACAGAGTCACGAGAGACGGGATGATCAGAAGGGTCGCTAACCGAACCTGCCCGCCCGCAGCGCCAGCAAGGGATGCAAGACAATTCAACGCGGGGCGGCTTCTTTCTCCGCAGCTAAAAAATCGAAGTCGGTCGATTTCAGCCAGCGGCGGATCTCGCTGGCGTGGCAGTAGTAACCTTTGCCGCGATTGACGCCGTTGGCCACGCCGATCAGTCGTCCTTGGCGATCCATCAGCGGCCCACCCGAACGACCCGCGCTTTGCTCGCCGGCCGTCTCCCAGAACCGCGCCGGCCGCATTTTCTCGCTTCGACGGATCGGCTTGTCGCCTTTCACCGTTTCGACGATGCACACGGGCGCCTCGGCGGCTCCACAGCCGACGCTCAAGGCCGCGAATTCCTTGTCCTTGGGAAGCAGCCGTGTGGGGCAGAGCGCAAGGCTTCCGGGAAGCGGATCGTCCGCCGACAGGCGGATCAAAGCCAAATCGCGCATGTCCTTTGTGCGCGCGACGACCTCGGCCTTGGTGTAGACCTTAGCCGGCCGTGGATACGAGTCCGCCGAGAAGGTGGCGATTTCCAGGCGATCCGGCGGTCCAGGAAGTGAGCGGCTGTCAAAACGTAGATCGATTTGTCCTTGCGTCCGATGACGACGCCGCTGCCTTCGAGCCGCTGCGAGCGGTTGACGATCCGCACGGTGGCGGCCGTCGCGCGCTCTTGCAGCGCTTTGGGGAAATCATCGGACTCGACGAGTTGCCCGCACGCCAGCACGAGAAACAGCCACGGCACCATGATTGGATCGCTCCCGCACTTTTTCGCAACCGACGCTTCCTCGATCATCGCCTCAAGAATATCTTACGCATCCTTCTCGGTCTGCTCAACATCCCTGACGGCGCAGGAGCGGGGAGTATTTTACCTAGATGTTAAAGCCGTCATTACTGGCACACCGATAATAACCGGCGGAATTTATCTCCCTCGCACATCAAAAGCGCTGGTCGGAGGACTGGCGAAGATGTCGTCGTGGAAGGGTAAAAAGTGATGCGCCTCCAGTCAATCGTCAGTGCCATCCTACTCTGCCTTTGCGTATCCGGCTGCCGGATGGCCTCGGACATTACTCACAACGTCGTCTTCGAGACGTGTTTGTTCGTCGATGAAGTCAAAGGAAAAGTTTATTACCGCATGCTGGCTTGCGCGGCCTGGAAGGAATATCTGGCCGGGCATCCCGAGTGTGGCGACTCGGCGGACTTCGGCAAGGGGTTCAAACTCGGCTACGCCGATTATCTGGAGAGCGGCGGCGACGGCTCCTCTCATCCTCTTCCGCCCCTACGCTACTGGAAAATTCGCCACGAGACTCCCGAAGGGCGAGCGGCCACCTGCGCTTGGCTAAAAGGTTTCCACGCCGGAGCGGCTGCGGCCAAGGCCAGTGGATACCGCCAGTTGATCGTCGTCCCGGTCGAGAAATGCGGCACGCCGCCTCCGTTGCCGGACGGTCCTTTACTCGGCGAAGTGCCGGCCGCGCCGGCAACGCCCGTGCCGCCCGTAGAGGTGTTGCCTGTTCCGCGCACCGTGCCGGGTACACCGCCGCCCAAAGGCGGCGACGGGAATACGCCGGTCGGCCCTCCGCTACGACCCACTTCGTACTGCCCCAGCAGCCCAAGTGGAAGCGCGTTTGTACCAGCCGTCACGATGGGGACGGCGGCGGGCGTAGGCCATAGTCGGTAGGGTGGGTCTCGCGCAGCGAGACCCACCGAGGGAATGGTGGGTCTCGCGCAGCGAGACCCACCCTACAAACCACGGACTCGAGACTACGGACTACCGGCTTGCTCCAGGATGGAAAGAGCTTATGCGGAAAGTCATTGCCATCGTGTTTCGTCGCCGTTTCACGGCCTTCGTCGTTTTCCTGGGCGCGTTGGCGGCCGGTTGCGCCGCCATGAGCAACCCCGGCGTGCAAGGCATTCCGGTGCATCTGCTGCCGCCGGAGTTGCGCGGCAAGAGCGTGGCGGGGATGCGGACCATCCCGCTGTCACTTTTGGGACAAGAGCGACCCAAAGACTACCGCATTGATGCCGGGGACACGCTGGGCGTGTGGATCGACGGCGTGCTTGGCGAAAAAGGCCAGCAGCCGCCCATCCAGACCCCCGTCCATCTGGGCAACGCCGATCTGCCCCCTTCGATGGGCTTTCCGTTCCAGGTCCAGCGTGATGGGACCATCTCTCTTCCTTGGATCGAGCCTCTCAAAGTCGCCGGTATGACCTTCAAGGAGGCCGAGGAAGCCATCCGTCGAGCTTACGTCCCCAACTTCCTCACCGAGAAAGGCCGCCCACGCATCATCGTCAGTCTGATGCGTCCGCGCACCTATCACATCCTGGTTTTACGCCAAGATTCGCCGCAGCCCGTGCAGACAGTGGTGACCAGTCAACTGGGAGGGTCGGGGCCGGAATACATCGGCGTGTCGCGCAAGGGAACCGGCTGGGATTCTGGTTCTTCCGGCCTACCAGAATGACGTAATCACCGCCTTGGCCAAGACCGGCGGTCTGCCCGGCACCGATGCCATCGATACCGTCATCATCGAACGGAATCCCCACGGCGGCCGCAATTGGGATGTCATTACCCAGGAGTTCCAGAGCCACGGTTGCCCCGCTCCCATCCCCGGCGGCCCGATCGTGCAAATTCCGTTGCGTGCGCCGTCCGGCGCCCCGTTGCCGATTCGGCCCGAAGATGTCGTTCTAAACGATGGCGATGTCGTGTTCGTTCCGGCCCGCGAAGAGCGGCTGTTCTACACCGGCGGCCTACTGCCGCCGGGCCAACACATTCTGCCGCGCAACACGGATCTCGACGTTCTCGAAGCCGTGGCCCGCGCCGTGGGGCGCTGTTCAACGGTGGTTTCGCCACCAGCAACCTCGTCGGCACCGTCCTGTTATTCGGTCTCGGCCAACCATCGCCCAACCTGTTGACGGTGATCCGCCGTCAGCCGAACGGCTGCGGTCAGGTTTCCATCCGCGTCGATCTCAACACCGCCGCCAAGGACGCCCGCGAACGAATCTTGGTCCAGGCCGGCGACTTCCTTCTTCTCCAAGAGGCTCCGGGCAACGCCGTAGTCCGTTACCTCACGCAAGTGATCAATTTGCCCTTCTACTACTTGATCAATACGGGACCGAATCTGTTCACCGGCGCCACTTTCGCGGCTCCAGGAGGCTATGGACCCGCCACGGTGTCGCCGATGTCCCTCAACACCAACGTGAGTCACAGTTTCACCGCGGTGCCCGGTACGACGACCAACACGGTTCCGTTGCCCATCCCGACGACGACAGGTGCGGGTCGCTAAGACCGAGCCGCCCCTGTCAGGGAGCGTGGGGTGAACCACTCTCTGACAGGGGCGGCTCGGTTCTAAGGATTACGACAGCAATTCGTTCGCTCGCCTTGCCGTCCCACAGAGGCGGAACGCAGCCGCGCCGACCGCCTTCCCGAACGATTCGCGCCACCTCCGTTCGCAGCCGGTCGAAATCTCGACCGATCAACACGTTGCTTCCTTGCTCCACCGTGATCGGTCTCTCGGTGTTTTCCCGCAGGGTCAGGCACGGAACCGCAAGGAACGTCGTTTCTTCCTGCATGCCGCCCGAATCGGTGATGACGATGGCGGCGTGACGCTGCAACGCCAGGAAATCGATGTAACCGACCGGCTCGATCAAGCGAAGTTTGGAGCCATGCCCTTCGTGGAGAGAAGATTCCAGCCGCTGCCGCGTGCGCGGGTGGACGGGAAAGATGATCGGCAGCTGTTCGGCGATGTCATGCAGGGCGTCGAGGATGCGCCTCAGACTTTCCGCATCATCGACGTTTGACGGCCGATGCAGCGTCACCAGGGCGTAAGGCTTTTCACCCACGTCGAGATCGGCGCGGAGAGCGGGCCAGCGCTGCAACGCCATCGGCAACAGCCGAACCACCGTGTCGATCATGACGTTGCCGACGCGATGGATTTTCTCGGCGGCGATGCCTTCGCGCAACAGGTTCGCATCGCCGTCCGCCGACGGCGTGAACAGCCAATCGGCGAGTTGATCGGTCACGAGCCGATTGATTTCCTCGGGCATGGTGCGATCGCGCGAGCGCAATCCCGCCTCGACGTGGCCGACCGGCACGAGCAGTTTGGCACACACCAGAGCCGCCGCCACGGTGGAATTGACGTCGCCATAAACGAGTACCAAATCCGGCCGGCGTTCGCGCACGACCGGCTCGAAGCGCGTCATGACCTCCGCCGTCTGCCGGCTGTGGCTGCCGGAGCCGACATCGAGGTTGACATCCGGGCGCGGCATGCCCAGCTGCTCGAAGAACACATCCGACATATTGGCGTCGTAGTGCTGCCCCGTATGCACCAGGGTTTGTCGGACATCAGGGTACGGTGCCAGAGCGCGCAGCACCGGGGAGACTTTCATAAAATTGGGACGCGCGCCGACGACGTGAAGAATGTGCATGCGATTCTCCGAATAGATCCTCAGTCCGGCCGCGTGACGGACGGCAAGTATTGCCGTATCACCTCTCGGCAGGTGGTGAAACGATACCGCCGCAGCAATCTCCGCAGTTTGCCCTCGGTACTGGCCAAACCGACATAGCACTTGAAGCGGCGATGCAGGGGCATGGGAACGCGCGGGCAGTCGGGCGCGAAATCGCGTGGGTGCAAATAAAGGACGGTGGGACGCCCCTGCCGCGCTTCGCGTCGGATTCCGAGGTCGATCAGCCAATGGGGGAGCAGACGGAAATAACCGCCCCCGGAATAACAGAAGCGCAGGCGTCCCCATTGCAGCGTGCTGGCGGGCAGTTCGGGCATCGGCGGCCGGGCGGACCCTTGCACCCACTGAACGCCTGCGACACAGGGATAGCCTCCATGACCCCGCCGCGCCGGGAACAGGCTGGCATCATACTCAAGGCCGGCAGCTGCCAGAACGTCGAAGGCCCATTCCGTGCCGGGAGTGATCGAGAAGGACGGTGCCCGGAAGCCGTAGACCGTCACGCCGCCATGCCGCTGTATCACGTCGATGGAACGAGCCAGATCCTCGGTGAAAGCCGCGCGGTCCAGTTCGTAAACCTTGCGATGCCAAAAGGAATGTGTGCCGATCTCGTGTCCGCCGTCCGCTATCCGCCGCACGAGATCGGGGTAGCGCTCCGCCACCCAGCCTAAGATGAAAAAGGTGGCGGCACCTGATGCTCGGCCAGGAGGTCGAGGATTTGCTTCGTCTTCTGGCACACCAGCGACGGCAGCGAAGGCCAGAGGGCGGGATCCGCGACGGCCTTGATTTCCACGAGGTGGAACCAGTCCTCGATGTCGAACGACAGGGCATGACGGATCGCTTGTTCGTCGAGCATGATTCAATAGAACCTGTGGCCATTGGCGAAGAAACGGCGGACATCCTCGCGTCCCGGCAGGGAATAAGTGGTAGCCTCGCTCTCGGGGTTGGGTAGTAGTTCGCCTCTCTCTGCTTCGAGAAGGCGGACGGCGTCGATGATGCTTTCGGCGGCGAGATCCTTGCCGCGGGCCATGATGTCTTCGAGGGTGTCGCTGGGATGGATGCGATAGCGCTTCTGAACGACGATCGGCCCATTATCGATTTTGCCGTCTACCAAATGCACGGATACGCCGCCTTCTCGTTCGCCGTTGGCGAGCGTCCAGAAGGACGGCATAAGGCCGCGATATTTAGGCAGCAAAGCGCCGTGACAATTGATGATGCCGGCGGGGGTTTGGGCACGCAGCTTGGCACCGTAAAACTGCGTTCCGGAAATCGACACGATCAGTTCGACGCCGAGGTCGCGGAGGAAGGTGCGGAACTCGTCGCTGTTGACATCCGCGCCGCGCCGAACCGGCACGCCATATTTTCGAGCGACGGCGGCCACCGAATAACAGTGGCGAGTCGAGCCGAGCAGATGATTGAAGAGGCGTTCCTTGACTTTGGCCGCCAATAATTTCCGCACCTTCCAGGTGAAATAGCGTAGGCCGTACAGATGGTAAAGATCCCAGGCCGTGCGCAGCGTACTCCGCTTGCCCTGGTTAATCGACTGGATGAGGACGCCCCGCGTGGAGTCGTGAAACTCCCGCAAGTATTTGTCCAGCACCCGAGGCAAATAGAAGGGGTCGTCCTGGATGAAGACATACTTGGTCAATACCTTGGTCATGGGTGCGCGGTCTCCCACACGTTGCGCGAGCCGGAGGCGCGACAGACCGAATCAAGAACCGCCAGGTATTGGCGGGCCAGTGCGGTTCGATCGTAGTGTTCCAGTACATAGCGCCGGCCGTTTCGTCCCATTTCTCGCAGCGCCTTGCGGTCCTCCGACATCCGCCGGATTGCTCGCGTCAGGGCCGTCACATCGCTGGGCGGAACGAACAGTCCGGCCCCGGCGGATTCGACCAGCTTACGCGCCTCTCCGTCCACGTTTAGGACCACAGGTTTCTCCATGCCCAGATATTCAAACAATTTCGAGGGCAAAACTTCCTGAAACAGCGAGGTGTCCCGCAGCGATACCAAGCCGATGTCGCAGGCGCGGTAATAGAGAGGAACCCGAGAGCGCGGCTGTTGATCGACGAACTGAATGTTGTCCAACTGCCACTGCCGGGCCAGCGCTTTCAATCGATCCTTCTCCGCCCCCTCTCCCACGATCACAAACAGTTTGTCCTTATCGCCCCGCAACTGCCGTGCGGCTTCAAGGGCTTGCTCCAGGCCGTGGCACATGCCGAGAGTTCCCAGGTAGAGGATGACGAATTTATCTCCCCACCCCAACTCGCCGCGAAGCGCCTCATCCTTCGGGACCGGGAACGAACAGGCGCGCGTCCACGCCGTTGGGAATGACGCTCATTTTGTCCGGCGAGACGTGGTAGCGCCTGTGGATGCCTCGGGCGTACCCCTCGCCGACGGTGACAATGTGTTCGCAGTGGTGGTAGAGGAAGCGCGACAGCTGCCGTAGCGCCTGGAAAAAAACGCCCTCTTTCTTGGCCATGTCGATGGCCAAGAGGGTCTCCGGCCACAGATCGCGCACCTCGAAGACGAAGGGCGTCCGCAATGTCCGGGCCAAGAACCAACCGGCGGCCGCGCACAGCAGTTGCGGCGAGGTGGCCACCACCACATCCGGCCGCGGTACGCGCAGCCGGCCGATCGTCGCGGCGGACAACATGAACGAAGCGTAGGACAGCATGCGTTTGCCGGCACCCTTGTTCGCCGCCGCGTAGACGTAAGTGCGGAGCAGGCGAATGCCGTCCACACTCTCGCGCCGCGTCAGCACACCCCGGTCGCGCGCCGCCTTGACGCCGGTTGGGTGATGGGCGAAGGCGGTCAGCACCGTCACGTCATGTCCCAAGCGGACCCATTCGCGCGACAACTCATACACGCGCGCCGCCGGGGCGCCCATTTCTGGAGGAAAATACTGCGAAACGTAGAGAATGCGCATCAAGCTCTTTCCGCCACCGTAACGACCTCGGCCGGCAAATCATCTTCCAGACGCCAACTCAATCGCGTGCAGGCGATCTCACGCCCGTACTCCGGATGATACGAGCGGTTCTCCTGGTAAAGTTGTAATCCAGCCGCTCCGCGCACCGTCACACGAATACGGCTCTCCCCGTTCGTTAATGTCCATCCGCCCCCGTCTCCTGCCGCCGTCCATACCGGCCCGAGGAGGAATCCCCCTTCCAATCGATGGCGGCGGCGTCCCTTGATATTATCGGTGATGACGAGCCGTCCGTCTGCCCCAAGGTCGAGGCGGCGCGTATGGCGAGGACGGCCGGGCAGATGATCGTAGCCCGTGTGCGTCGCCGTCGCCTGGAATCCCTCTGCCGCGAAATTCGCCGCCACGTCGCACGGATAAGCGCGGCGACCGACACGGAAAATGTGCCAGACTTCGCTCGAATCCTGTCCATCAATGCCAACCGTATTGTGAGCGGCGGTCGAGCGATCATAGCGGCGGCGATCGTCGAAATCATAGGCATACGTTCCCGCGTCCACGAACAGCCGCCGCCCTTGAAAGGAACATTCGACGGTCAAGGTGTCCGCATGAGCGTGTCCCGGCTGATAATCCGGACCCACCGGCCCCACATCAAAGAATATAGTCCACGGATCGCCATGCCAGACCGCCAGTCCGGTATGCGGAAAGAATGCACCGCCGCGCCGCGGCGCTGGGTCGATTGCTTCACCGACAGATTCGCCCGCGCGCAGCATAGCTTCCACGACAGACGCTCCTTGAAGTCCTCCATCGTTGAACAGCGCGAGATCGCCGTCGGGATGGCGCAGCCAGGCGAGAAACTCCGCCATACGCCGCCAGCTGGCGCGGAGATGATTCCGCGCTTGCGGATCTTCGACCAACAGCGCCAGCGCCAAGACATCCTCCATGACGTGGAGATGGTACATGGGACTGCGCTCGAAGTGGCCGCCATCGGCCAAGATTTGCTCCTCGGCCTGATCCACGGCCAGACGAGTAGCTGCGGCCAGCCATCCGCGCGCTCGATCTTCCTCGAAAAACCGGCCCGCCCAGGCCAATCCTACCGCGTCGCGCATCAGGTGATTGCCGCGCAAGTCCCATTCGAGGTGATCGGGCAAATAAGCGGCTTGCTGCCAAAGACTGGCGAGGAAATCCTCCTCGAACTGGCCCTCGTCGCGCCAAAAGAGGCCGAGCCGCCTATGGCAGCGAATCCACCAGGTCAATCGCGTGGCTATGGCGTAGGCGTTCCAGGCGAGATCGCGAGCGCCGGGAGCCTCCACAACGCAGCGCGCTATCCAATCCGACAGGTAATGACGAAACAACTTTGCCGCTTCTGCCGCTTTCGATCCGTTGCGAGCTGCCACATCCGCCAACTGGTAAGCCCAAGCGTGGTAATGCAGAGTGATGGTCCAAAGCCGGTCGGTGGCGACCGATCCGAGCCTCCAGTCCGGCCGCTCGCGCCCAGCGCACGAGCTTGGTTCAGAAACCGAAACGCGCCGCACGCCAGTCCATCCTTCTCGTGCTGTTCGTCCGCTGGCGGTGGGTGGATTAGGGGAATGTCGGGAAAATCGGATCGTAAGCGAGGGCGGTGTGCCATCGACCAGCGCCAGCGCGAAGCGGCGCGTTCATCGAGTGGACGGCGCCGTTGCAACACATAGCGAAGCCTCCATAGCAGCTGGAGCCAATGTGTATGGCGGATGGTGCGGTAGTATAGGCCAATGTTTAGGGACATTCCAGCATCCGCGAACGCCGTATGCCGAGGCGATGCAGCCAGAATTGGCCAACCACTCCCAACGTGCGGATGCCGTACTTTAGACTGCGGTGGAAGTTGATGCTGCTGGCCTCGTCGAAGTAGCGCACCGGCACCGGGATGTCACCCAGCCGAAAACCGAAATGCACGGCCTGCACGAGAAACTGCGTGTCGAACACGAAGTCATCGGAGTTCTTCTCGAAGGGGATGCGTTCGAGTACGGCTCGCCGGTAGACGCGGAATCCACTGTGAAAATCGCCGAGATTTTGCCCGAGTGCGAAGTTCTCGAAACTGGTCAGAAAGCGATTGCTGATGTATTTGTAGACCGGCATGCCGCCGCTCATCGCCTCCTGACGCGAGCGGATGCGATTGCCCAGCACCACGTCGCAAATTCCCAACTCGATGAAGCCGACCGCTTGCGGAATGACCCGGCTATCGTACTGATAATCCGGGTGAATCATAACTACGATGTCGGCGCCGCGCTCCAGCGCTTCGCGGTAGCACGTCTTCTGATTGCCGCCGTAACCGCGATTGCGCGGATGGACGATCACGGTCAGGCCCATCTCGCGGGCAATCTCGACGGTGCGGTCTTTGCTGCCATCGTCCACGAGAATGATCTCATCGACGCAACCGGCCGGCATGTCGGCCAGCGTCGCAGCCAGCGTCCGCTCGGCGTTGTAGGCCGGCATCACGGCGATGATACGATGCGGCCGCTTCGGTGGCCTCTCCGGCAACGTCCGCGTGATGAGATCGACGTGGAATATCTCCTCGCGCAATTTCAACGTGTACGGACTCAGTACAGACACGATGGGAACTCTCCGATGCTGAACCAAACCGCCAATCACGAAATCGATGATCCGTAAATAGCTTTAAGCAAACATGATAGGCTCAGTCTGGCTATCTTTCAAGAGAAGTTTCCTTACTTCCGGTGTCCAGCCTGCCCGAGCCATATCCTCTTTTCTTTGCTACCCGAAAGTTGAGTAGCGTTGCCTGTTCCGTTCCTTGGCCATCTGCTACACTGGCGAGGAATTGCGTCTCTTTCTTTCCGGGACGAGCCGATGGGCGAGATCGTTAAGACGGAGCATCCTCACATTGTCCGTTGCCAGCGACGAAAGGCTCAACTCATGCGACGGTTGAACATCCGAAAGTGGAGTCTGGCGATTCTGGTTCTGGGGATCGCGGGGATCGCCAGCGTTAGCCAAGAACATTCCGTTCCCAAGGCCACGACGTATAAGGTCGCCATGCACGATGGCGTCAAGTTAGCCACGGATGTGTATCTGCCCGGCGACGGCGCAGGCAAATATCCCGTCCTCGCCGTGCGCACTCCCTACAACAAGAGCCAAAACGGCCGCGGGTTGGCGGAGAAGATGACGAGGCGCGGTTATGCTCTCGTCGTCCAGGATCTGCGCGGCCGCTTCCAGTCCGAGGGCGAGCCGGTCTTCATCTTCGCCAACGAAGGGATCGGCGGCGAACACCAGGACGGCCGCGAAACCCTTGCATGGATCGCCAAGCAAACCTGGTGCAACGGCAAGATCGGCAGCTGGGGCGGTTCCGCACTAGGCATCGTCCAAAACATGACGGCCCCCGTCGCGCCCGACGTTTTGAAAGCCCAGTACGTCTCCGTCGCCTTCTCCGATTACTACAGTCAATGCGCCTACCAAGGCGGCGCTTTTCGTAAGCAACTCTTGGAGGGTTGGCTGCGCGCGAACAAGCTGGTCGAAAAAAACCTGGAAACGTTCGTGGCCCATCCGTGTTACGACGACTTCTGGAAGCGGTTGAATTCGGAAACGCGGGCCTCCCAAGTGCGGGCACCAGCCGTCTACATGGGCGGCTGGTATGACATCTTCCTCCAAGGCACTATCAATGCCTTCCGAGCCGTCCACTATCACGGCGGCGAAGGGGCGCGCGGCAAGTGCCGGCTGGTAATCTCTCCGGTCGGTCATGGGCCTATTAATGATCTGAAATATCCGAATAGACCCGGCCAGGCGCCTGCCTGCGCAGACGCCATGCTCTGGTTCGATCACGTCCTGCTGGGCAAGGACAATGCCGTCGCCCGCGAAAAAGCCGTCCATTACTACGTCATGGGCGATCCGACCGACCCCAAAGCGCCCGGCAATTTCTGGCGGCACGCCGACGATTGGCCGCCTCCATCTCGACCGACCCCCTTCTACTTCCACGCCGATGGCGCGCTCGTCAAGGAAAAGCCGCCCCAGGGCAACGACCGCGAAACCTACACCTACGATCCGAAAAATCCTGTTCCGACCGTCGGCGGCCAAGAATTGAGCCGCCCTCTAGGGCCGATGGACCAGCGCCGCGTCGAGAAACGCCCGGACGTGCTGCTCTTCACCAGCGAAGAACTGAAGGAAGCGCTCGAAGTAACCGGCCGTATCACCGCCAAGTTGTTCGTCTCGTCCGACTGTCCCGACACCGATTTCACGGTAAAACTCTGCGATGTCTACCCCGATGGCCGATCGATGCTCGTCACCGACGGCATTTTGCGGGCACGCTATCACAAGTCATTCGAGAAGGAATCATTCTTGGAATCGGGCCAGATCTACGAATTGAACGTGGATCTCTGGAGTACCTCGCTCGTGTTCAACAAGGGACATCGCCTGCGCGTGGCCGTGTCGTCTTCCAACTCGCCGCGCTTCGAGGCCAACCCGAATACGGGCAAACCGTTCCGCGCCGACAAGGAAACCCGCGTGGCGAAAAACACCCTTCACCTGTCCTTACAGTACCCGTCGCGGATCGTGCTGCCGGTGTATGAAGCGACTTCTCGCCCTTCAGCGGAGGGTAGCTCTCCCTGACTGCACCTAGCTTTTGCCGAAGGCTTTTCGGCATCCGCGCAAATGCTCGGCCAGCAAATCCTTCAACCGGCTCGCTTGCTCCTGGTCCAGCTTCTGGAAGTGCAAGTACAGCAAATCGCCGTCCTTGCGCTGGGTGTTATACTAGCGAAGAATGGAGATTCTTTCTTTCGGAGATTCGTCAATGGCCGAGATCGTCAAGACTGAGCATCCTCACATTGTCCGCCGCGAGGGCGTCTGCGGCGGCGAGCCGGTGATTGATGGCTTGCGGGTGGGCGTTCGCCACGTGGTCACGCTTCACCGCCGCGGCGAAAGTATCCTGGAGATCGCTGAGGCGCTGGGCATCACGGAGGCACAAGTCTTCCACGCTCTCAGCTATTTCTCCGACCATCGCGAGGAAATCCTTGCGCTAATCACCCAGGAAGAGCAGGCTCATGCCCGATTCGTCAAGCCTTGAAGGGCTGTTTATCCGACTCTACTTCGACCGGCACATCATGAAGCGGCTGGCCATCGATCTGCGCGGCCGCGGCTACGATATCTTGACGACCGAGGAAGCTAACAAAGATACGGCTTCCGATGAGGAGCAACTCGTCTTCGCCACGGCCGGAAAACGGGCCATCCTCACGTTCAACATCCGCGACTTCGCTCCTCTGCATGAAACATTGCAAGCGGCCGGGCGTCTTCATGCCGGTATCATCGTATCGCAGCAACTCGGCAACCGTCAGTACGGACTGCTTCTCCAACGGCTGCTGCGTCTACTCAACCACTTCACGGCGGAGGAAATGATCGGCAATTTTGTCCACTTGGAGCAATTCAAGTAACCACTCCAGACCGATTTTCGGACAATTATAACTTCTTTAGCGATACTCAATATCTACAAACCGCGACACCTTTTGCATTCCCCTTTTGCATTCAGAAGTTTAACGTCACATCTTCGACCTTGTGCACCTTGCGGCCGCACTCCCAACAAGCTTCCCATGTTTCTCGCATGAAGATCCCCAACCAGCAAAGCGGGAAGAAAAACAGCAGGAGGACGGCGAACATGATCCAGCCGACCGTTGCTGTCTCCTTTTTGAGTTCGGGCTTCTCGCGGCTGCCGCAGTACGGGCACTCAAACGGCGAGTAACGCCGCCTTCGACGCGACACCCTGTAGCCATCGTCTTCATCCGCCAATTCCAGAACAACCGGATCATGGAGCGGCTTGCCAAGGACCGTCTTGTTGTCTTTGTCGAGCGGCTTACCCAGCACGGTCTTGTTTCGCGATGGCGGAACCTGCAAACGTTGCTCGCACTGCGGGCAAGGGTGTTTTTGGCCTGCGCAGTGTTCTTCAGCTTCCAGCTTTGCGCCGCAAGTCGGACAGGAATAGAGGATCATAGGCTGTCCTCCCTTGGGCTTCTGATGCCCGTGAGGGTTCGGGCGCTTTGGGACGGTTGAAGGCCATTATCGCCGGGCAAAGGCGCATTGGCAAGCACCGTAGAGCTAGAATTCTCGCGTTAGTAAAACCGACATTGGCTCTTTCGCCTGATCGCAAACAATGGCTCTCTGTTTACTCGCCATTCTTGCCGAAAACTTCCCGGAAGCCGCGCAGATGCTCGGCCAGCAAGTCCTTCAAACGGCGCGCTTGCTCCTGATCCATCTTCTGGAAGTGCAAATAGAGCAAATCGCCGTCTTTGCGCTGCGTGCCGATATTGGGTGACATGCCGAGGTCTTCGATCTGACTGAGATTGAACTGTCCTTTTTTGCCGAGAAAATGACACTCCAAAGCGATCGCCTTCTTGGTGCGCCACTGCGCCCACGCTCGACTGATACCCGGCACGCGCAGCATAATGGAGTCGCGCGCGTCCCAGCGCACTTGCACTCCGGGTTCCACTTCGCGCACCAGTTGTAACAAGCGCGTCAGCAACGAGCGTTCCCAACGGACTTTCTTGCCGGGCGGGAAGCCTTTTTCACCCAGGTGCCAGCGTTCGCCGTTGATCTTCCACGGCATCACGTCTTCGGGCTTGGTGCGCAGACGTTTCAGGTTGTTGTGAAACGATGCCACCGCTTCGGCGAGAAAGTCACGGAAACCCGGAGTATCAATCTCGCTGAGACGATGCACCAGGACCGTCACCGATTGCCACGGTCCTTTGTGAGCGGTTGTCCAGACGCGCTCCTCATTGCTGTAAACCTCCAGGCCGGGCGTCTCGTTCAACGGACGAATGCCGAGACGGCGAATGAGATCGGCGTCCTTGAAGCGATTCTTCTCGACGCGGAACACCAAACGCAACAGCCATTCCTGCCCGGTCATTGCGTGCAGAAACCAGCCCTGCGTTCGTATCGGAGCGGCGATCTCGACGATGGAACGCTGGTCCCACACGGTGTCGCTAAAGTCGCCCAGTTCGTGAACGCGCTCATCGATCCAGTCGAGGATGTGGCCTTCCCAGCGGCACGGTTTGCCTTCGTTGGTGACGCGCTCGACGGTGTGCCAGCGCCGTCCATCGGTCTGCCACGGCATAGCGGCGTCTTTGCCGACCGCTTCCAATTCGACATCATCGGGGCGCGGCGTCTCAGCAGCGTTGGGATCGTAGCGCGGCCGCTCGACGCGCGGTCCGGCTTTCAGTACGGGAGCGAGGGCGGCGGCGGTGTGGCTCACGGCGGCCGCCTTGGCCACTTCTTCCGGCGTGCCTTGCACGACGATGCGACCGCCGGCGGGGCCGGCCTCCGGGCCGAGATCGATGATCCAATCCGCCGTTTTGATTACGTCCAAATTGTGTTCGACGACGATGGCCGTATTGCCGAGATCGACTAGGCGATTCAGCACTTCCAGCAGTTTGTGAATGTCGTCGAAGTGCAGGCCGGTCGTCGGTTCGTCGAGGATATACAGAGTGCGTCCGGTGCTGGGTCGCGCCAACTCCGCCGCCAGCTTGACACGCTGCGCCTCACCGCCGGATAGTGTCGGCGCGGCCTGCCCCAGCGATAAATAATCGAGACCGACATCGGCCAGCGTTTGCAGGACGCGGCGGATCTTCGGCAGATTGCCGAACAGATCCAGCGCTTCATGGACGCGCATTGATAGCACGTCGGCGATGGAATGCTCTTTGTAACGAACCGCCAACGTCTCCGGATTGTAGCGCTGACCGTGGCAGACATCGCACTCGACCCACACATCGGGGAGAAAGTGCATCTCAATTTTCTTTTGGCCGTTGCCCTCACATGCTTCGCATCGGCCGCCGGGCTTGTTGAAGCTGAAACGCTGCGGCCGATAGCCGCGCACCTTCGACTCCGGCAATTGCGCGAACAAGCGGCGGATCAAATCGAAAACGCCGGTGTAAGTGGCCGGATTCGACGACGGAGTGTTGCCGATGGGATCTTGATCGACGTTGATGACCTTGTCGATCTGCTCCAGGCCGAGAATGTCGTCGTGAGCGGTCGCCGGAGTGCGGGCGCGATGCAGACGCCGCGCCAACGTCAGATACAGCACTTCGTTGACCAGCGAACTCTTGCCGCTACCGCTGACGCCGGTGACGGCGATGAAAGCGCCCAGCGGAAAAGATACATCGATATTTTGCAGATTATTTTGTCGCGCTCCTTTGACGGTCAGCCAACCTCTCTCGCCCCTTGCTTGCGCTGCGGGCTGGCGATGGTTCGCCACCGGCATGCGGCGATTCGCGGGCACCGGGATTGACTTCTTACCGGAGAGATATTGTCCGGTGAGCGACGCTTTGCTGCGCAGCACTTGCTTGACGCTGCCGCGCGCCGTGATGTCGCCGCCGCGGTCGCCGGCGCCGGGACCGAAATCGAGAAGGTAATCGGCGGCGGAGATGACTTCGCGGTCGTGTTCGACGAGGACGAGCGTGTTGCCGAGGTCGCGCAGATGTTGCAGAGCGGCGAGCAGGCGGCGGTTGTCGCGCGGATGCAGACCGATAGTCGGTTCATCGAGAACGTACAACACGCCTGTCAGACCGCTGCCGATCTGGCTGGCCAAGCGGATACGCTGCGATTCGCCGCCGGACAGCGTCGGCGCTGGCCGGGACAGCGTCAGGTAATCCAGACCAACATCGACGAGGAATTGCAGACGGTTGCGCACTTCGCGGAGCAGTTCGCCGGCCACTTGCTGCTGTGCCGTTGTCAGTTTCAGAGTCGTAAACAGCTTCAGCGTCTCGCCGAGAGGCAGAGCGCACAGTTCGCCCGGCGTCAGGGAGGGAAGATCCGCGCCGAAAGACAGACGGCAAGCGGCGGCATCGTCGCGCAAACGGGAGCCGTGGCACGTCGAGCAGGCGACTTCGCTGACCAGATGATCGAGCTTCTGTCGATAGGCGGGACTGACGCGGACCGCCTCGTCGATAGCGGGGAACAGACCCTTGTACTGGAAGCGGACGCCGCGCTCCCGATCGCCGTTCTCGCTGGGTGGATTGAGATTGATCCATGCTTCGCCGCTGCCGTGCAAGATAGCGTGCTGCTGCGATGAGGTCAGCTCCTCAAACGGCGTATCCAGGGAGAAGCCCTCGTGTCGTCCCAGTGCCTCGGCGAAGCGGAGAAACGAAGAATTCGCATTCAGATCCGGCCAGGCGGCGAGCGCGCCGTCGCGCAGCGAGCGGCGCGGATCGCGGATGAGCAGCGCGGGCGAGGCGCCTTGCTGGACGCCCAGTCCCTCGCAGGACGGACACCAGCCAAGAGGGCTATTGTACGAGAAATGATGGGGATTCAGCGGCTCGAAGCTACGGCCGCAGTGATCGCAAGCGAAGTGCTGGCTGTAGCGCTCGACGCGCCAATCCGGCTCCGGCTTACTGTCTTCGACGTAGGCGACATGCATCACGCCGCGGCCGAGATCGAGGCACGCTTCCACCGCATCGGCGATGCGCGTCCGCTGATTGCTCCGCACCACCACGCGATCGACGACGACTTCGACGAGATGCTTGCGGCGATGATCGATGCTCGGCGGCTCCTCGACGTTGTACGAACGGCCATCGACGCGCATGCGGACGAAACCACTGCGGCGAACTTCATCGAAGAGGGCGTCGTACTTCTCCTGACCGCGGCGTTCCAACGGCGCCATCAAATACAATTTGCTGCCTTCGGGTAAAGACAGAATACGCTCGATGATCTCGTCGGCTGTCTGCGTGCCGATGGGGATTTGGCAAGCGGGACAATACGGTTGCCCCAGCCGCGCATAGAGGACGCGCAGATAATCGTAAACTTCGGTGACGGTGCCGACGGTGGAACGCGGGCTTTTGCTGGTCGTTTTCTGCTCGATACTGATGGCCGGCGATAGACCGCTGACGTGTTCGACCTTCGGTTTCTGCATCTGGCCGAGAAACTGCCGGGCGTAGGCCGACAGCGATTCGATGTAGCGCCGCTGCCCCTCCGCATAGATCGTATCCAGAGCCAGCGAGCTTTTGCCCGATCCGCTCGGCCCGCAACAAACACTCATTTTCTCGCGCGGCAGCTCGACGGTCAGATTGCGGAGATTGTGCTGCTGCGCTCCTTGCACAGTCAGCACCTCGATCGGCTTTCGGTTGTCCGCTTTCGCCTTGCGTTTGCCGGTTTTCGATTTCCGGCCGTTCGTCGCTGACCGCGGCGCAAGGACGGGACGCAGCGCCTGTCCGGTGAAGGATGCCTCGCACTCGGCGACTTGTTCCGGCGTGCCGCTGATGACGATTTCGCCGCCGCCGCTGCCGCCCTCCGGGCCGAGATCGATGACCCAATCCGCCGTCTTGATTACGTCTAAATTGTGTTCAATGACGACCACAGTATTGCCGGCATCGGCGAAGCCGTGCAGCACTTGCAGCAGTTTTTGGATATCGTCGAAGTGCAAGCCGGTGGTCGGCTCATCGAGGAGGTACAGCGTGCGGCCGGTGGCACGGCGGCACAATTCGCGGGCCAATTTGACGCGCTGAGCTTCGCCGCCGGACAGTGTCGGCGCCGGCTGGCCGAGCTTGATGTAATCGAGTCCGACATCGTGCAGTGTTTGCAGCATGCCGCGAATCTTCGGCACATTCTGAAAATGGTCGAGCGCTTCCTGTACGTCCATTTCCAGGACATCGTGGATGCTCTTGGCCTTGAAACGCACTTGCATCGTTTCGCGGTTGAAGCGCCGGCCCTCGCAAACGGGACACGTCACCCATACATCAGCGAGGAAATCCATCTCCAAACGATTCGATCCGTTGCCCTCGCACGCCTCGCAGCGCCCGCCTGGTTTATTGAAGCTGAAGCGTCCCGGCTGATAGCCGCGTATCTTCGCTTCCGGCAAGTCTGCGAACAGTGAACGAATTTCATCGAACACTTTGATGTA
This sequence comes from uncultured Planctomycetota bacterium, assembly GCA_963835245.1. Taxonomy (GTDB): domain Bacteria; phylum Planctomycetota; class Planctomycetia; order Gemmatales; family Gemmataceae; genus JAJPHU01. Next base: position 812,306 of record CAWIEZ010000001.1, on the reverse strand, counting down.
CGTCGCCGGGTTGGAGCGCGGCGTGCGGCCAATGGGCGATTGATCGATGTCGATGACTTTATCGATGTTTTCCGTGCCGGTGATGCGATCGTGTTCGCCCACGGGGACGCTTTTGCCGTTGATCGGCTCGTCTTCGTCGGCGTCCCTTGCTTGCGCCGCGGGCTGGTAGCGCTGCCACAATCCTTGTTTGAGAATGTCGTTGATTAGCGAACTTTTACCGGAACCGCTGACGCCGGTGACGCACACGAACAGGCCAAGCGGCACTTCCACCGTGATGTTTTTCAGATTGTGATGCCGTGCGCCGACGATGCACAGTTTCTTATCCGTGGGCGGCCGGCGCTCTGGCGGCACATCAATTCGCTTGGCACCGGAAAGATATTGGCCGGTGAGACTGGCCGAGTTAGCGACGATGTCGGCGTAAGTGCCGGCCGCCACGACTTCGCCGCCGCGCACGCCGGGACCGGGACCGAAATCGACGAGGTGGTCCGCCGCTCGCATGGTGTCCTCGTCGTGTTCGACGACGACAACCGTATTGCCCATGTCGCGCAGCCGCAGCAGGCTGTTCAACAACCGTTCATTATCGCGCGGATGCAGGCCGATGCTCGGTTCATCGAGAATGTACAGCACGCCGACCAAACCGCAACCGATCTGTCCGGCCAGACGAATCCGCTGTGCTTCGCCGCCGGACAGCGTCGGCGCACCGCGATCCAAAGTGAGATAGTGCAAACCGACATTGAGCAGAAAGCCGACGCGGCCGCGCAGTTCCTTCAGCACCTCGCCGCCAATAGTGCGCTGGAGCGGCGTTAAACTCTTTTCGAGATCACCCATCTCCGGGTCGAGCCAAGCGGCCAAGTTGCCGACCGGCATCGCACACACTTCGACGAGTGTTTTGCCGCCGACGCGCACGGCCCGCGCCTGCGCATTGAGCCGCTGTCCTTGGCATGTCGGGCAGCGAACAACGCGCATGTATTTTTCCAGCTGCAAGCGTCGCGGCCCCGCAGCGGTCTTCTTGAAGCTGCTGAGCAACTGCGGCACGATGCCTTCCCATTTGCCGCCGTGCTTCCACACGCCGCCGCCCCGCTGCTTCCATTCGTAAGTGATGTGCTTGTCGCCGCTGCCGTAAAGCAATAATTCTCGCTGTTCGCGCGGCAGATCCAGCCAAGGCGTCTTCAAGTCGATGTCCAGCGACCGAGCGACGCCTTCGTAAATGTGCCGCCGCCAGCGACCCATGCCGCGCATCTTGCCGACGAGAGGAATCGCTCCGTTGGCAAAACTGAGAGACGGATCGGGAATAAGCAACGCCGGATCGAAGGTGAAGCGCGTACCCAGGCCATCGCAGTCGGGGCACATGCCATGCGGGCTGTTGAAGCTGAATAACTGCGGACTGGGCGGCTCATAGCTGCGGTTGCAGTGCGTGCAAGCGTAGTGAGCCGAAAAGAGGATGTCTTCATCGGAAGATTCCCTTGCTTGCGCGGCGGGCTGGCCGGACGAGTCCGCCTCCACCGATACGATGAGCGCACCTTCCGCCAATCCCAGCGCTTGCTCGACTGCTTCCGCCAGCCGCGAACGCACGCCGGAATCGTTTTTCAACCGATCGACGACAATTTCAATATTGTGTTTGATCCGGCGATCGAGTTTCAAATCGTCGGTCAGCCGGACGACTTGGCCATCGACGCGGGCGCGGACGAAGCCGCGCTTCAGCATGTCGGCGAACAGATCCTTGTATTCGCCCTTCTGCCCGCGCACCACGGCGCAAGAACCAGAAAGCGCGTGCCTTGCGGCAGAGCCAGAATGCGCGACAGGATTTGCTCGCGCGTCTGCGCCGTGATGGGCCGGCCGCATTCGGGACAATGGCCCTGACCGATGCGAGCATAGAGGACGCGCAGATAGTCGTAAATCTCCGTGATGGTGCCGACGGTGGAGCGCGGATTGCGTCCCGCCGCTTTCTGTTGAATGCTGATGGCCGGCGACAAACCGGCGAGATAATCGACATCCGGCTTTTGCAATTGCCCCAGGAATTGGCGTGCATAGCTGGACAGCGATTCGACGTAACGCCGTTGGCCCTCGGCATAAAGAGTATCGAAGGCCAACGAGCTTTTTCCCGAACCGCTGACGCCGGTGAAGACGATGAGCTGGTTTCGCGGCAGATCGAGATTGACGTTACGCAGATTATGCTCGCGTGCGCCGCGGATGACGATGGTGCTGTTATCCATAACGGGAAGGCCGTTTTTCCTGTGACGAAAGATTGCCCCACCGTTAGTATACGGATGTCGCCTAGCAGCCACAAGGGCGGCGCATTCCGGGGAAGCCAAGGTTCCTTCCCTCACGCAACGGAATTTGTTCGGCGAAAAAGAGGAAATACGAGGCGTTGCGATATACATCGTGGGGCGATAAGATACCGCCATACATACGGTTCAAGAATCGAGCCAGTCATTCGCGCCTTGCCTCCCCAAGCTCTCGTGGCGTTGCGGGCTTGGTTAATCGCCTTCGACGCCGAAAGAGGACGCAATCATGCGTTTACGATACTATCTCATGTTCTTTACTCTGATGGGCGCCGGTGCCTGCGCGATCTTCGGAGTACATGAATATCTTCTGTCCGCACGGTCGTCGCGCGAGCCAGAAGAAATCTCGCTTCGGGATCTGATCGCTCGTGGACCAGAAGGAAATCCGAACATCATCCTCAAGGACTTCTCCATTTTCGAGGGTTACATCTATGAGAAGAAACGTCTGTCGGGAAAGTGGACCAAGGTTTGGATACCTATCATTCCCACGGACGACGACGAAAACGCCTCTGGTAAGCCGGCAGCCATCCGTGCTTTCGTGTTCAGCAAACACGTCGGCAGCGAAGAGGAAGTACACCAGTGGTTCGACCGCTCTCAACTGCGCTGCATGGTCAATCCGGACGCGCCGAAGCCGGGGATCATAGGAAGCGTACTCATAAAAAGAAGCTATCCCGGAACGGACCCGAACAAGTGCATTATCCTTGAGGAAGGCAAAGAACCAGTCGGACCCGCTTCAGTTGGGACTTTTCGCCGTGGGTTTTCTCTTCCTGGTCGGTTTGACGGGAGGCATCTGGTATTTGGCCCGACAGCTCGACAAAGTTGCGATGGAACCGAAACCGGCGGACAAGAACCAGTCCAGGGGCGGGATGGATAACGAAGAGCCGGAGCCTGTCCTTGATGTGTTGCCAGCCGATGACGTTGATCGAAGTCCATGACTCTCGTGGGGGGTGCCTCCGCGGCGACATGATTCACTCAATCTTCCGTCACCTGCGCCAAAAATGAGCGCGTCGCCTCTTGATGGGGCTGGCCGAAGATTTGCTCCGGCGGTCCCGATTCGGCGATGCGGCCATCGTGCATGACGTGGACGGTGTGGGCCACGCGGCGCGCGAAACTCATGGCGTGCGTGACCACGACCATCGTTTGCCCTTCCGCCGCCAGATCGGCGATGACGCGCAGCACCTCGCCGGCCATGCGCGGATCGAGAGCGCTCGTCGGTTCGTCGAAGAGAATGGCTTCCGGTTTCATCGCCAGCGCCCGCGCGATGGCGACGCGCTGCTGTTGGCCGCCGGATAATTGCTCCGGCCAAGCGTCGATCTTGTCGGCCAGACCGACACGCTCCAGCAGATGACGCGCCGTCGCCTCCGCCTCGCCGCGCGGTTGGCCCAGCGCCCACAAGGGGCCGGACATCACGTTCTCCAGCACGCGCAGATGCGGGAACAAGTGGAACTGTTGGAACACCATGCCGACGCGCCGCCGCAATCGCCGCAACGTCGCGTCGTCTCCCGCCGGGGACGCACTCGAGCGCAGAACGATGTCATCCATGCGCACTTCGCCGCTCTGGAATGTCTCCAAACCATTCAGGCAGCGCAGCAGAGTGCTTTTGCCGCCGCCCGAAGGACCGATGAGGACCGCCACTTCGCCGCGACGAACCGTCAGCGATACGCCGTCCAGTACCCGCAGAGAACCGTGATTCTTTACCAGATCGCGCACCTCGATCATGGCATGTCCTTCAGCCGCATGTGGCTCAGCGATAATCGTCGCGGATGGGGTGAAAAATGTCGAGAGCGCGGGCCGGCTCGTCCAGGGTGACAACCTTGTGACGCACGTTGCCGGGAATGCGATAAAGATCGCCCGCTTGCAGCGTCCGCTGCTCGCCGCCGATGAAAAAAATAGCCCGGCCGCGCAAGAGCATGCCGACCTGCTCGTGCGGATGCGCATGTTCCTCGACGACCGAATGCGGCGCCAGATCGACCACCGATAGCATCATCTTGTCAACGGCGCAAGTCTGAATGTCAACGCCGGGAAAGATGGTATGACGGCTCATTTCCTCGGCGGTGGGGAAGAACAGGCTCATAAACAATCGTGAATAAATATTCCCCGTTTAGCCGCGACCCGAAGGGGAGCGCTCGTGCGCTCCCCTTCGGGTCGTGGCTAAACGATAATCTTATCGTAGGCCGTTGAGCATGTAGTGGACTTCAGCGCTCTGCTTGATGACGATCGCCATGCGGGCCGCATCGAAGGTGACGGTGCCGGGACCACCTTTTCCCTCCCAGCTTTCCGGATCGATGCCCTGAATCTGGTTGAGAATCATGCCGACGGCCTGGATCATCTGGAACTGATTGGCGACGGCCGGCAACATGGGGCTGACAACGCCCATGAGGTCGCCGATGTAGTAGGTCCGCACCGTCATCATTTCGCGGGCACGGGCTGCCGTCGTCACCTCGATGGTTTCCCTGCGGATCACATACGTCAAGCCAACGTCGGCCAGCACGCGCTTGAGAGCGGTGCGGGCGCTGACGGGTTTGTTGAAACGCAGCGTGATCGGTGTATCGTAAGTGACGCCGGCCTCCTCCAGTGCCTGCTTGTCGATGAGAATGCTTTGTCCCAGCTGCTTCGACAGATTGTCGATGACGCTCTGGAAGGTCTCCATGCTGTAGTCCACCTTGACGGGCTTCTTGAGCGCTTCGAGGATGGCCTTTTCCGTATCGGTCAGCTTGGCCAGCGGCGAACGTCTCTTGGATTTCTCCAGCCAATCATCGGGGAGGTCGTAATCGGACGCTGGCGGCGTAGCGGACTTGTCCACCTGAGTCATGGCGCCCACCATGCGAGCGCCGCGTTGTTGGCGGAGATCGCGCGCTGCGGAGACGCGGCCGCTCATCGAGCGGATGTGTTCGGCAGCGGTATCATAGGCGGACTTCTGCCCGGCGCCGACGCGCGGATCCGGCGCGCAACGCGCTTCGTTCCGCGCCGCCAAAGCGGCCGGCTCGGTCGATCGCCGCACGCTGTTCAAGGCGCGCACGTTGCCGAGATCGCGCTGCAACGTCGCCAACAGCGACTTGCGCCGTTCCTCCGACAACGAAGTATCTTTGCGGAGCGTGCCGATCAAGCCTTTGAGAACATCGAGCGCTTCGTCCGGCTCGCTACGGAGCAAACGATAGGCTCGCATACGGCCGTCCTGCACTTCTTTCTCGATGCGCTGGGCCTCGATTTTCAGGCGTTCGCGGACCTCCGGCAACAGATCGCGCGATTGCGCCGACGCCGTACCGGCAAACAGAGCCAAAGTCGTTACGCACAGAGCAAGCGGCATGATCCGCCGAATCGCTGCGGCCATCGGTGTTCCCCTTTCAGAGTGGAAGGACGCACCAGCCTTCTCCCCTATCCTTGTAACGTACCGTTCGGAGGATGGTTTCGCCAGCGAAAAAATCGCGTCGAGGCGATTTTGCCAGCCCGCAGCGCCAGCAAGGAATGCGCTTGCTGGCACTGCAGGTTGGTCTAGAGGTCTTATTTCTCGAAGAACGGGAACAGCCGCGCCAGTTCCTCCTTGTTTGGCCGCCGGCCGTACTCGCAAACCTCGAACGCCTCGGCATGCCGCACTTCGCCGCCCTTGTCCTTGCCGTACCAGTCCTGCAATTGGCCGCGGAAGCGCTGGGCCACACCGCGCGAACGAGCGGCGAATCCCTCGCGCACTTGACGGCGACGCTCCGCCTGCTTGGCCGGATCGCTCGGCAGCAGATCGGCCGAGCCGTTGGCGCCGCCCTCGTAGAACTGCGATACCAGTGTGTCTAAGGCGTCGAGCTTTCGGTCGATCACCGTATCGATGGACACGGCGATGTCGGGTTGGAACGGATTGGGCTTTCGAAAGCGATCGGGATAAAAGAGGAAGACGGGATTGGTCCGCAAGATCGGCGTATCGGAGCAGAAGAACGGCACCGTGACCATGTAGGCGCTGTCCTGCACGAGAATGCCGGTGTAGCGATGATCGGGGTGGTAGTCGTTGGGTCGATGGCTCATAACGATGTCGGCCTTCCATTGGCGGATGAGGCGCGTGAGCGTGCGGCGGTTCTCCAAGGTCGGCAGCAGTTCGCCGTCGTGGATGTCGAGTACTTCGGTGGTGATGCCGAGAAGGCGAGCGGCGCGTTCGACTTCGGCGGTGCGCCGCCGCGCCAGCGGCCCGCCGGATTCACGCCAATGGCCGATGTCGCCGTTGGTCACGGAGACGAACTTGACGTGATGGCCGCGCACCGCCCACAAGGCGGCGGTGCCGCCGACTTGCAACTCGCAATCGTCGGGATGGGCGCCAAAACAGATAATGCGCAGCTTGCCGTCATCCGCCGGCGCCGCGCGTCGGCCGGCCGGTTGCGGGCGTGCCGCTTCCGCTTGCAGCGGAGACGACGCCGCGCAGCAACCACGTTCCCGCCAACACACCCGCCGCGAAACAGACCAACCCCATCAGCCCCAAACATCGATTTCGCATGTCCGATCCCCCTGTGTCATGGCCCAGCCTTGTTGCACAACTCGGCCCCATCGGCCCACAGTGGTTGTAGAGAACACGCGGGGGCAAGGACAAAGGGATCAATCGGAGACAATCCGCGTCCGCTGTACGGTTCTTCCCGGCACCTTCTCTTTGCAATGCGAACACGTCACGGTCCGCGACCATCCTTCTCCATCGGCCGCGGCACCCGCCGCCATCGACTCCATGACCTCGCGATAATAGCGTGCGTACCGACCGTTGAAGAAAATGAGTTGAATCTTGCCATTCTCATCGAGGTAAAAGCGCAAGCTGTAAGGTTTCAGCAGATCGATACGGCGGCGCAGCACGCGCTCCTCGGCCCACCACGACGAACCCCGGCGAGCCAAATCCTCGGCGCGCGTCATCAGGTCGGCGACGAGCAGACGGAACTCGCGGACAGTGTCGCCGTTGATGACCGTGGGCGAGAGCGGCGCCTGCATGCGGATGCGCCGGCGCGGCTCATCGACCACCTTGCCGCCCTGGTTCCAGGCCGCGATCCACGCATTCAGATGCGGTCCCCAGTCCGGCTGCGATGTGTCCGTCTGAATGAGGATGACCGGCTCCTGACTGGTAAGGACCGTCTCGAATAGTTCGTCGAAGGCATCGGTTTCGACGTAATGGAGAATCGTGGGTCGGATGTCGGTCGGCGGCGGCGCGTGGTAGGTGCGGACGTTGCGGCTGCCGCGGCAACTGAGCGCGGACAGGCAAAGCAGGGGGATGGCCAGGGCCAACCATCGCCGCATCCGATTCCTCCACGGAAAATAGCCGTTTCGCCGCGACCCGCGGGAGAGCGCGACGGCGCTCCCCCGCGGGTCGCGGCGAAACGAAGACTTTATTGCTGGCCGCCTTCATAGAATGGCGAAGGGATATGCCAAAACCGTCCGCCTGTGTCCAGAGCATTTTCGGTCCTTTTTTCGAGGGAGACCATGAGACGACTCGCAATCTGTCTCGCCCTGTTCCCTGCGCTGGCCGCTGGGCCAATGGCCTGCGCCGACGAGACGGCGCGGAAGAAGAACGTCCTGTTTATCGCCGTGGACGACCTCAACATTGCCCTGGGTTGTTATGGTCATCCACTGGTGAAATCGCCGAACATCGATCGCCTGGCGGCTCGCGGTCTGCTCTTCGAGCGCGCCTACTGTCAGTTCCCGTTGTGCAGTCCCAGCCGCGTTTCGCTGCTGACCGGAATGCGCCCTGACTGGACGCGCGTGTTCGATCTCCAAACGGATTTCCGCAAACGCCATCCCGACGTGGTGACTCTGCCGCAATTGTTCCGCAACAATGGCTATTTCTCGGCCCGCGTCGGCAAGATCTTTCATTACGGCGTGCCCGGCCAGATCGGCACAAACGGTCTGGACGATGCCCAATCTTGGCAAAAGCGCATCAATCCGCGCGGCATCGACAAGGACGAAGAGAAGAAGCTACATCTCCTCACGCCCAAGATCCGCAACCTCGGCGCGTCGCTCTGCTATCTCGGCGATGACAGCAAGGACGAGGAACAGACCGACGGCATTGGTGCCGCCGAGGCCATCAAATTACTCGAAGCCAACCGCAATAAACCCTTCTTTCTCGGCGTCGGTTTCTATCGCCCGCACGTTCCCTGGATCGCGCCGAAGACATATTTTGATATGTACCCACTCGATCGTATCCGCGTGCCGGAGATCCCCGCGAAGGATCGGGCGACGAAACCGGAACTCGCCCTGCTGGGCCAGAATCGCAAGGAGGCCAACTACGGATTGAGCGAGGAAAAGTGCCGCGAGGCCATCCGCGCCTACTACGCCTGTGTCACCTTTGTGGACGCGCAGATCGGTAAGGTACTCGACGCCTTGGATCGCCTCAAGCTGGCCGACAACACCATCGTCGTGCTGTGGGGCGATCACGGCTGGCATCTCGGCGAACATGGCTTGTGGCAGAAGATGAGTCTGTATGAAGAATCGCTCCGCGTGCCGCTGATTATCGCCGCGCCCGCCATGAAGTCGGCCGGCAAAAGTTGCTCGCGTCCGGTCGAATCCATCGACGTGTATCCAACGCTAGCCGAGCTATGCCGTCTGAAAGCGCCGGCGAACTTGCAGGGTAAGAGCCTTGTGCCGCTGTTCGACGATCCGAGGGGGAAGTGGAAGGAGGCGGCGTTCGCGCAAGTGACGCGCGGCAAGCTCATGGGACGCACGGTGCGCACCGAACACTGGCGCTACACCGAATGGGACGATGGTAAGAAGGGGACTGAATTGTACGATTGGGACAACGATCCGCATGAATGGACCAACCTCGCCGACGATCCCGCCTATGCCGATACGGTGAAACGACTGAAGGAATTGCTGAAGCAGATGAAGACCGTGCCATAAGGATCTCGTTTAGCCGCGAGCCGAAGGGAAGCGCTGGCACGTTCCCCTTCGGCTCGCGGCTAAACGAACGGGTCATTCGTTGACCGCGGCAATCAGATTTTGCGTCGGTCGTTTGCCGGCCAGCAAGCGGGACAGTAATTGCCCCAGCGTCCGACTGGAGGAGACGATCGTATCGACTAAGGTTGGAGACGACGGCGGCGCGTTGTTGTTCTGCGAGGAGAGCGGAGGAAGAATTGGTGCCGCGTTCGTTTCGCCGCCGACTGCCGATAACTGCGGCGTTCCCACACCCTGGATCGACGTGGATGGAGCCGCCGTGGTGGACGATGGGGAGACCGTCGTGGGCACGGAGTCGGCCACCGAACTGGTTTTGACATCACTCGTCGAACCGGCAGGCGTGAGGATCAGCGACCAGTTGGTAAGGGTTCCGTATTGGCTGCCGTAGTTTCGGATCGCCAGCCTCCAGGTGCCGCCGCCGTTGCTGCCGATCAACTGGTTCAACGATGCTTCGGGGATGTAGGTGCCCGCAAACGGCGCTTTGCCGGTAGCGATGGAGGTGCCGGCCTGCTCGGAAAAGACGGTGTTGGTCAGGTTGGCTCCGCTGCCGCCGCGGTTGTAGTCCAGTGCAATCGTCTTGCCGCTTGGGGAAATCAGATAAACGTACAGGTCGGCGTCGTCGGGATAATTGACGTTCAAACGCACCTCGACGTTGCCGACCGTGGTGCCGGCCGGCACGGTTACGGAGGACACCGCCAAGCTCTTCGGCTTGATGGATTCAGCCGCGCTATTGGTATAGGTTTTTGCCGCTGTAGTCGGCGTCGAACTGACCTCGACGTTGCTAGTCGTCACCGGAGCGGGCGTGACGATCAGCGACCAATTGACGAGCGTGCCGCTGTGTCCGCCATAATTTCGGATCGCCAGCCTCCAGGTGCCGGCGGCGCTTCCGCCGACCAATTGATCCAACGACGTCTCGGGGAGGTACGTTCCCACAAACGGCGCCTTGCCGGAAGCGATGGAAGTGCCGCCCTGCTCGGAAAAGACGGTGTTGGTGAAGTTCGCTCCCGTGCCGCCGCGATTGTAGTCCAGCGCGATTGTCTTACCCGTGGGAGAGATGAGATAAAGGTACAAGTTGGAGTCGTCGGGATAGGCGGCGTTCAGCTTCACTTCGAGGTTGCCGATGGTGACGCCGGCCGGCACGGTAATCGACGACATGGCCAAGCCGTAGGGCGTCAGAGGCACCGCCGCGCTGCTCGAATAGGTTCGCGGCGCCGCGAGACTGATGATGCCTTGATACGGAGACATCGCCACGCCCATGATGTCGCGCACGCTGGAATTGACCGACAGCTTGTAATTGCCCAGCAGCGTTTGATTGGCAAACGTCAAGCGGATTTGCCGATCCGACGAATTGCTAACCACGCTCACATTGACGGGAATGGTGCGGCCGGAGGGATCGGTCAGGGTGAAGGCGGAGGAGCCGAACGAACTGATGTCGATCGGCTCGTTGAACGTAAGCACCAGATCGTACATCGAGTTGGCGGTGTATCCTTGAGGCGTGACGCTGGTGATGACCGGCGTAGTGGGCGTGGATAGATTCCAGCCGACGGCGGCGGCGAGGTCGAGACGTCCTCCGCTGGAAACCTTGCCCTGCAAGCTCGGCAGCTTGTCCGTGGTGTTGAGTACCTGATCGATGACCTGCGTGTAATTCCAGTTCGGATGGAGTCCCCACACCAGGGCCATCGCTCCGCTAACTTCCGGGGCGGCCATGGAGGTGCCGCTCATGGCTCCGTATTTCCCATTGGGCAGCGTACTGAGGATGTTGACGCCGGGTGCCGCTAAATCGACACTGTGCGAACCGAAATTGGAAAACGAAGCCAACTGATCGGTGTTGGTGGTGGCGGCCACGGCCACGACGTTGTTGAGGCTTTGACTGAAACTGGCCGGATAGTCGGGCGTCCAATCGTCGTTGGCGCCTTCGTTGCCGGCCGCCGCCACGAAAATCTGCCCGTGCTGCTGGGCGTTTTGTATGGCGTCGAACAGAGCTTGGCTGTACGGCGCTCCCTCCCAGCTATTGTTGCTGATTTTGGCGCCGTGCTGGACCGCGTAGTTCAATCCCTGGATGAAGGCGCTGACGCTGCCGTTGCCGTCGGCGCCAATGAACTTCACCGGCATGATCTGCACGTTCCAATCGACGCCGGCCACACCTGTCCCATTGTTGCCAACCGCGCCGAGAATGCCCGCCACATTGGTGCCGTGGCCGTTGTCGTCGAACGGGTTGTTATTGTTGCTGACGAAATTCCAGCCGAACAAGTCGTTGGGATGAGCTTTGTCGCCGTCTTGGGTGTTTCCCGAATACTCCCAGCCGCCTTGGCTGGTCGCGCGGAGCAGGTCGCCGGCGTCGATGCGGCCGTCGCCGTTGTTGTCCCAGACAAGTCCTTTGTTGGCGGGGTTGTTGAGGTCGGCGAACGTGATGACGCCTGGCGTCGCCGTCTTGATCTCCGACTTGTACACGATCTTGTTGTAGCCGCTCCATTGGTTGGACTTGGTGTACCAAAAGCTGGGGATGTCGGCTTGGTTGATCCAAATGTTGTCGTACAGATCAGGGGAATCGTAATCGATGCCGGTGTCCATGACGGCGACGATGATCTTGGGACTGCCGCTGGTGACGCTCCAGGCTTGCTCGGCGTGAATGTCCGCGGCCGGCTTACCGCCGTTCTGGCCGGTATTATTGAGGTTCCACTGCTGGGAGAGCAGCGGATCGTTGGGCACGGAGGAAACCGTCAGATCGTAGTCTGGTTCGGCGTCGAGGACGCCCTTTTCGGCCTTATAAGCGGACAGCGCTTGGGCGACGGTCATTCCCTTGCCCAGATCCACCTGATAGAAGCCCGTCGCCATGGGTAATTGGCCGGCCAGCGTGGTGCCCGTCACGATTGCTGGACCGCCCGGCGTCCCCGGCGTCTTCTGGAACTGCACGAGGATGTCCGTCGAACTGTACTGACTGGTGTTAACGCTTAATCCATTCAGATCGAGAACGGTCGTGGTGGGAGAGGCGCTGGGAAGCGTGCGATCCTCAAGCGCTTCCAGGGTGAGCGGCTGGGCGATCGGCCGGCGCGATCGCCTTTCTTGTCGGTTCCGTGGTGGAAACATGGTGTGAGCATCCTCGTTGATGTTTTGGCGGAAACATACGACACCAGGACAGACACCGGCCAGACCCACGGTCTATGGCGCGACGCCTCGGTTGACAGAGCATCCGTCACGGCAACGGAAGCAAAAGGAGATTGGATCGCGCCAGAGAGATCCCGGAGATGCGCTCCGGGACAAACGGCGCGGCGAAGACGTGTTAGCAACGAGGCCCATTACGAGGGCGAGGCATGGCGATCTGCTTCACAGCGCTGTCCCCCGGCAGGAGCATGAAGTCAGCCACGATCAACGGGCCGATGCTCCGTCATCCGGGGCATCCCAGCCACGCGATCGAACGATCCCCCGACAATCCTTCGAGGTTGAACTGACAGGGAGTAATAACTCTATCGGCTGGACTTGGCGCGGACTTTAGCCGGCGTTCGTTTTTTTCTTGGAATTTGCGAAGGTTTTTTCGGCCGCGTCCTCTGGCGAGCGCGAAGCGGCGAAGGATGCGAATGGTGAGAGATGTTCGGAGGGATGGAGAAGGATCAAGAGCTAACCACAGAGTCACAGAGAACACAGAGAAATACACAGAGGTAAAAACAAAAAATGGAAAAGATGGAAAGGCTTTCTGTTCTTTTCCTTTTTCTTCTTTCTCTGTGTTCTCTGTGACTCTGTGGTTAGCTGTTCTTCTGCCCCGCCGTTCACGTCGCCGTAACCTCAAACAGATGATAGCCCCAGGCCGCCATGTCCAGGTAAAGACCGCGCGACGCCAGTCCGTCGCCGCTTCGCTCGTACTGAGCGGTACTCAGCAGGTCGCGCAGCAGCACGCGCTTGCCGAGCAACTCCGGCAGCGCCAGCACGACATAACACTGCCCGCGCGTCGGCCCGAAGTTGATCGCCGCCAACAGTCGCGGTTCCGGACCAGGCTCCCAGCCGAAAACAAGGAATTGATCCACCGTCGCATTGCCCTCCCAAGCCGGCCGGCAAGCGTAGAGACTCCAACGGCCCTGACGCACTTGCCGGCGCTGGAGGCAGTCGAGCAGGCGGTCGTAAAACTTCTTCACGTCGGCATCGACCGGCTCGACACGGCGGCGCGCCAGGTGGAGCGACGACTGCGCACGGCGGCCTTCCCGCTGTCCGTCATGGAAAAAACGCAGCCCCGGCGTTAGGAACGTCAGCAGAGCGGCCGGCTGATGCGCTTCCCACGAAAACACGGCGGCGGCTCTCTTCTCATCGTGGTTTTCCAGAAACCGCGCACAGTGATTTTGAAAGGACAAGGGAGCGCTGAGATGGCCGCGCACCGGCCCGGCCTTCAGTTCGTGTAGGCGATCGTACAGGCGCTTGTCGTAGGTGTAGGTGAAGCCCTGTTGCTGCAAGACCCATTCGAGATCCCAGTACACTTCGGCGAGAAACACGAAGTCGGTATGTCGCTCGCGCACCGCAGCCAGGGTGTCGGGCCAGAACGGTTCATCAACCGGCGTGCTGCCATCGTTTGGCCATGCCGTATCGCCCCATGTTTTCACGAACACATCGGGCAGAAGGAGCATGGCCATGTCGCAGCGCACGCCATCGCAGCGCTCGGCGATGCTCAGCAGTTCGGCGCGCATGGCGGCGCGTAGGCCGGCATGGCGATAATTCAACTGCAAGGTATCCGGCCAACCGGGAAAGTACGGATCGTGTCCGTGCGCCAAAATGAGGGTGCGACGCCACTGACAATCCGTTGCCAGTTATGCGGCTCGCGCGCCAGATCCGCCTCGCCGCCAGCAACATAAAACTCCGGGTGGCTTTGCGTCCAGGCATGATCGAGGGCACTGTGATTGGGCACGAAATCGAGCAGTAGACGCAGGCCGCGTTTGTGCATTCGTTCGCGCAGTCGAGCTCAGCGCCGCGTCGCCGCCGAAATCGCTGTGCGTCGTGTATTCGCGCACAGCGAATGGCGAACCGCAAATGTCCTCTTCCTTCACGTCCGGCAAGTCTTGCACGTAACCGCGCCGCCAATCCGCTTGCGTCCGCGAGACTTGCCGGCCCGCCGCTCCTGTCTGCCAGACGCCGAGCATCCAGACCACATCGAAACCGCCGGCCGCCAGACGATCGAGCAAGTCGTCGGGGATGTTATCGAGAGTCGCTCGTGGGCCGATTTCGCCGAGGAAAATGCGGGTATTGATCTGATAGAGGGCCGGATACAGCGGCAAAGGCGTCACGAGAAACTCCGAGTGTAAGAGATGTTTAGCCGCGACCCGCAGGGGAGCGCGGGCAGCTGGCGACTCCCCTGCGGGTCGCGGCTAAACGAAAAACCTTAATAATTCCTGAACGGCCCGCGCGGAGACTTGATCGAACGTCTCGACGACGAGATCGGCGCCGGCCTGGCGCAAACTCGCTTCGCTGTGATGGCCGACGCAGCGGACGGCGATGCACTTCATGCCGCCGGCGCGAGCGGCTTGGACACCGGCTACAGCGTCCTCCAAGACTACGCAGCACGACGGCGATACGCCGAGTCGCTCGGCCGCCAGCAGAAACACCCGCGGGTCCGGCTTGCCGCGCTGAGTGTCCTCACTGCCCACCACCGCTGCGAAGAAACGAGCGAGGCCCGTTATCCGCAGGATCAGTTCGAGATTGGCGTGCGGAGCGCTGGAACCGATGGCCTGAGCGAAACCGCAGCCGTGCAAATCCTCGACAAGTTTCTTGACGCCGGGCAGCAATTCGACGCCCTGAGCGGCAGCGGCGCGATAGAGGACTTCCTTGCGGTCGCCGAAGGCGGTGATTTCATCGTCGGGCAAGTCCTCGCCGAATAAGCTGCGTAGGATCTCCGGATTGCGCCGACCAAAGGTCGCCGTGAAGTCGGCGCGGCTGAAGCTTCGGCCCTGCTCGCGGCACACGGCCTGCCACGCCTGGAAGTGCAGTTCCGCCGTATCGACCAGGGTTCCATCCACGTCCCAGATCGCCGCAGAGCCGGTATTTTTAGACATTGTAGACCCTTATATTAACAATATCCACAAGCCCGAAGCGCCGGCGACGGGTTCTTGCAACCCGTCGCCGGCGCTTCGGGCTTGTTGACAAATAGTTTAGCGTTTCTTGCTTGCCGCGTAGCCGGATGTTCGCGTAGCATAGGAGAAAGCATCGGAGGAAAGGCGGCATGTTGCGCATCTTGGGATCGGCGAAACGTCTGTGTAGCGGCTGGACGCGGCGGGAGATGCTCCGCGCCGGCGGATTAGGGCTGCTCGGCATCAGCCTGGCGGACTACCTCCGCCTAAGCGAGACGCAAGCGTCTCGGCCGGCGGATCGGCTGCACAAGAGTTTCGGCCGGGCCAAAGCATGTATCTTGCTCTATCTGTATGGCGCACCGAGCCAACTCGAAACCTTCGATATGAAGCCGGATGCGCCGGTCGAGATCCGCGGTGAACTCAAGCCGATTCGTTCGCGCCTGCCCGGACTGGATGTCTGCGAATTGTTGCCCAATGCGGCGCGCGTCATGGATCGCGTCACCGTGGTGCGCTCGCTAACCCATCCTTATCCACTGCACGGCGTCGCTTACGCTCTGACCGGCGTGCCGCAGATCGATGTGCCGATGGAACTCAATCCACGCGATCCTCGGCACTGGCCTTTTATCGGCTCCGTAGTGGACTATCTACATCGCAAAAAGGCACAACGCAAACCGCGTCCCGTGCCGGACAATCTCGCCCTGCCCTTCCCTTTCAGCACGCGCCGCGTCGGCGAAGTCGCTCGCGCCGGTCCCTATGCCGCCTTCCTCGGCGGCGCTTACAATCCGATCTGGACCGATTTTCACGGCCAGGCCACGCGGCACATGGTCAAGACGCTGCAAGAGCAAACGCTCAACGTGGCCGAGCCGTACATGGGTATCACGGCGGACAGCCGTTTCGAGTTGGCGACGGCTGCCGCCCTGCCGCGCGACATCACATTGGATCGCCTCGATACACGCCGCTCATTGGTCGAGCAGTTCGAGCGGGCGCGGCGCGATCTACCGGCGACCGACGCCGGTCGCGGCTTCGATCGCTACCGCGACATGGCCTACAGCCTCATCGGCTCCGAGAAGATCCGCACCGCTCTCGATCTGAGCTACGAACCGCGCCGCCTGCGCGAATCCTACGGCATGACGTTGTTCGGTCAGGCCGCTCTGACGGCGCGGCGGCTGATCGAGGCGGGTTCGCGCTTCGTCAGTGTTTTCTGGGACGAATATGGTCTCGCCGGCTCGGCTTGGGACACGCATTGGGACCACTATCCGCGCATGAAGAAGGAATTGATGCCGGGTTTCGATCTCGCCTTGGCGGGACTGATCGAAGATCTCGATGCGCGCGGCCTGCTCGATGAGACGCTGGTGCTGTGCCTGAGCGAGCATGGACGAACGCCGAAGTTGCACAACGTCAAGGGCGGCGGCCGCGATCATTGGTCGCGCGCCTACTGTGGTCTGTTGGCTGGCGGCGGCGTGGCCCGCGGCAAAATCGTCGGCAAAACCGACAAGATCGCCGGCGACGTGATCGAACGGCCCACTTCGCCCAAGGACATTTTAGCTACCGTTTATCATCTTCTCGGCATCGATCCGCAAACCACCCTCAACGATCGCGGCGGCCGGCCCGTGTCGCTGGTTCCCGATGGCGCGGTTCTCGCGGACGTGCTGGCCTGATTCAGCTCGAGGGGAAATAACTCGTGAGCCAGAAAAGCAACGCCCTCGAACGCTTTCTGCTGGTGTCACTGCTATTGCTCGGTTGGACGGTTGCCGATGCCAACGCCGCTGAGCGCGCCAAACCCAACATTGTTTTCATCCTCGCCGACGATCTCGGCTGGACCGACACGGCGACCTATGGCAGCAAGTATTACGAAACGCCGAACATCGATCGGCTGGCGGCGCAGGGAATGAAACTGACGCGCTATCACAACTGCCAGAACTGCCAGCCTACCCGCGCCGCGCTGATGAGCGGCCAATACGCGCCGCGCACCGGCGTCTATACCGTCGGCGGCATCAATCGCTTCGCCTGGCAATCGCGGCCGCTGCGGCCGGTGGACAATGTCACCGCCTTGCCGCTCGACCAAATCACCATCGCCCAAGCGCTCAAGAAAGCCGGCTACGCGACGGGCCTGTTCGGCAAATGGCACCTCGGCGGCGAGCCGCCCATCATCCGAGCCAGCGCGGCTTCGACGAGGCCATCACCTCCATGGAGCAGCATTTCCATTTCAAGACGCAGCCGCCCGTCGATCATCCCGAAGACGCTTATCTCGCCGACTGGCTGACCGACAAAGCGGTGGACTTCATCCGCCGGCACAAGGACGGGCCGTTTTTCCTCTATCTGCCGCACTTCGCCGTGCATGCTCCGCTCCAGGCCAAGAAGGAATTGATCGACAAGTTCAATCGTAAGCCGGCCGCGGGCGGACACGGCAATCCGACCTATGCCGCCATGATCGCCAGCGTGGATGAAAGCGTTGGCCGTGTCATGGCCGTGCTCGATGAACTCAAGTTGGCCGATAACACGGTGCTGATATTTTCCAGCGACAACGGCGGCGTCGGCGGTTATGGGCGCGAAGGTCTCAAGGTCCGCAACATCACCGACAACGCGCCGCTCCGCAGCGGCAAAGGCAGTCTCTACGAGGGCGGCACGCGCGATCCGTTCCTCGTTCGCTGGCCCGGACAGGTGAAAGCCGGCTCGACGTGTGACGTGCCGTCGATTCACGTCGATCTCTATCCGACGCTGCTGGAAATCGCCACCGCGTCGCCGCCCGCCGGCTACCCGCTCGACGGTGAAAGTCTTGTGCCTCTGTTCCGCGACAGCAACGGGCCGTCTGAAGCGCACGGCGATTTACCAACATTTTCCCGGCTATCTCGGTGCGGGCAAGGATATGTGGCGCACCACACCCGCTGGCACCATCGAAGTCGGCGATTGGAAGCTGCTGGAATTTTTCGAGGATGGCCGGCTCGAACTCTACAACCTCCACGACGACATCGGCGAAAAGAACAATCTCGCCCAACGGATGCCCGACAAAGTGAAGGAGTTGCACAATCAGATGCGTGCCTGGCGCGCGGCCATCCAAGCGCCGATGCCAACGCCCAACAAAGGCGGCAAGACCTCTACTGCTCGGACAGAAAAAGGAAGAAAGTGGTGAGAGAGGCGAGAAGAGAGTTTGCCGATTTTTCCGACCACGACTGCCACCCCAAAAGGACGAGACTGAGAGATACAAAGCTCATCTGTTGCCATCCCCTCCCATCTATAGTATGATGTACGAAAGTATATGGAGGGTACTATGTCGGACGGAATCAACCTAGAAGCGTTTCGCCTCGATTATCGATCTCAGCAACTTGGATCTTCTCTCCTCATCCATGCGGATTGTTTCGAGTGGATGGGCCGTATCCCTGTAAATAGCATCCATGCCATCGTCACCGATCCTCCTTATGGAGTAAAGGAATACGACTTCGATCAATTGACGAAACGCTCCAACGGCAAAGGCGGAATTTGGCGTATCCCTCCTTCTTTTGATGGTCATACGCGGTCTCCGCTGCCGCGCTTCACCGCCCTCAACTCGAAAGAGCGCGAGCAACTGCGACGTTTTTTCATCGAGTGGGCGAAACTCGCAGTGCGTATTTTGCGGCCGGGCGGGCATCTATTTCTCGCCAGCAACGCCTTTCTCTCCCAATTCGTCTTTTCCGCACTGGTGGAAGGAGGACTTGAGTTCCGCGGAGAGATTATCCGCCTCGTCCGAACCCTGCGAGGTGGCGATCGCCCCAAGAACGCGGAGATTGAGTTCCCGGAGGTGTCCTCTCTACCGCGCGGCTGCTACGAGCCGTGGGGTCTGTTCCGCAAGCCGATGCCGGCAGGAATGAAAGTGAGCGATTGCCTCCGCGAATATCAGACGGGCGGATTGCGGCGTCGGACGAACGGCTTGCCTTTCGAGGATGTCATCGATAGCGAACGCACGCCCAAAGCGGAACGTCAGATCGCCGACCACCCCAGCCTGAAACCGCAATCGTTCCTTCGGCAACTTGTCCACGCCGCCCTACCTCTTGGCGTTGGTATAATCGCGGACCCTTTCATGGGATCGGGATCGACCATTGCGGCGACTGCGGCCCTCGGTCCTGGCGGGCATCGGCCTCGAACGGTTCGCCGATTACTTCGCTCTGGCTTGCAATGCCGTCCCGCGCTCGCGCACATGTTCGCTCACCCATGCTGAACAAGCCCGAACCCCTTCTCTTCTGATTCTTGTCCCAGCTTGCGCACAAAACTTTTTCAGGGTTAATTTGGAGGCTTTATCTCTCATCGCGATAAATCCAGTTCTTGGTCATCTTCTCAAAGCCCGTTTTCGTCACGCTGGCCGTGATGGTTCTGCGACTCTCCTTGCTCCGGCCGGAAAAGCTCCAATCCGCCAAGGTAAGTCGCCCCAGAAACACCGATTGGAAGCGGAATGGAATTGGCGGCACTCTTTTGACTGTATCCGCAGGTCGATTACTCTCGAAGACAACGACCATAAGCCAGCATTCCTCGGCGTTGTGTCCCTGCCAGCCTCTGCTGTAGCGTGATGCCTTGATTTCAATGCCTTCCGTCCCGTGCTGAACGGAATCACCAACGGCCTTCCCCTTCGGGAGCAGGTCGGGGTGGCCGTTGTGATAGAGGTTCTTGGCCAGTGTCGAGCAATACTTGGGGATAGTGGCAATGAGGAACTCCCCTACCATGCTGCTGAAGTTGGCGGGCATAAGCATGGATTCAAAACGCTGGATGCCTTTTGTATTGAGTTGTGAATTGATGAAACCCAGGAAACCCAGGAATTCATTCATCGCCTGATAAATATGGTCGATCGTGCATCCATAGGGAATGATTGCGGCTTCGTTAAACTTGTCTCGTTTCACCGGCACCGGGTTGCAAGCTATTTTCTCTCGCTCATTGTCCGACGGTATAGAGACGCTCTCTGCTGTCCGAGGCTCTTCCTCTTCTTCCTTGGCTTTTTTCCTGCTGGCCACGGCATCCTCCGTGTTAACGACCATGTCCGATGAATGTGGTCCCACCCAACTCAACCGTTGTCGTCGTAAATAACTATTTCTGTCTCAAGAAGAAAGTCAGGTTCCTGGTACTTCGCTCCTCACGGGGAGAAAAATAAGATTTCCGATACTTTTCCTTTCCCTCAATTGCAACTCATCCCCGCCGCGTCCGATCTCTTCACTCGTGGCATTGATCCCTTTGCCAAGCGTCTCGACAAGGATTGGTTCCTCACCGACTGCGCGCGGCAAGGGACGTTGCCTCCGCGGGAAGGCTCCCCTATTCTCTCTCCATTGCCTCCCCTAATGGAGAGCGATGGTGAACCTGCCTCGTCTCTTGCTGCGATTGCTGCTCGGCCGGCGCTTGCCCTTGACGCAAGGCACTCTCCGTGTGCCCGGCCTGCAAGCCAACGTCCGCATCCACCGCGATCGTTGGGGTATCCCGCACATCGAAGCGGACCACGATCACGATGCCTATTTCGCCATCGGTTTCTGCCACGGTCAGGACCGCCCTTTTCAACTCGAACTGTTTCTCCGCGCCGTGCGCGGCACACTCTGCGAACTGGTCGGTCCCGCTGCTCTGCCGATCGATCGACTATCGCGGCGCATCGGTTTCCATCGCGCCGCCGCCGAGCAATGGCCGAAGCTCGATGCCGAGGTGCGCGACATGATCGAGTCGTACGCCGGCGGCGTCGCCGCCGGCGCCGCGCACGGACTGCCGCGCCGCCCGCATGAGTTCGCCCTGCTCGGCAGCCGGCCGACGCCGTGGACGCCGCTCGATAGTCTTGGCGTCGTCAAACTGATCTCCTTCACGCTGGCCAGCAATTGGGACATCGAGTTGGCGCGCCTCAAGGTGCTGCTCGAAGACGGCGCCGAAGCGCTGACCGCCCTCGATCCGGCGTATCCATCTTGGCATCCGGTGACGGCGCCGCCCGGACAGCAAGCCGGTCCCATGGTCGATCGTCTGAGCGAAGAGTTGAAGATGTTCGCGGATCTGTTTGGCAAGGGCGGCGGCTCGAACAACTGGGCGGTGTCGGCGGGCCGCACCGCCACCGGCCGGCCTCTTGTCGCCAACGATCCGCACCTCGACGCTCGTTTGCCGCCGCACTGGTATTTGATCCACGCCGCGCACCCCGAACTGGTCCTTGGCCGGTGCGACGTTCCTCGGCGGCGGCGCCGTGCAGGCCGGTCACAACGGTTTCGCCGCCTGGGGCATCACCGCCGGACTCATCGACAACACCGATTTGTTCCGCGAACAGATCGGACCCGATGGCCGCAGTGTGCGTCAGGGCGATCAATTTGTACCCTGCGAGGTGCGCGAAGAGGTTATCGCCGTCAAGGGCGAGTCCAGCGTCGTTGAGGAGGTGCTGATTACGCCGCGCGGCCCGATCATCAGTCCGGCCCTGCGCGGTCCCGGCGAAGCGCTGTCGCTGCGGGCCGTATGGCTCGATCCGCGTCCGTTGGATGGGCTGCTTCGTCTGCATCGCGTTCGCAGCTTCGCCGATTTCCGCAAAGCCGCCGAGCATTGGCCGGCCGCGTCGTGGAACATGGTTTACGCCGACCAAACCGGCAGCATCGGCTGGCAGATGTTCGGCCAGGCGCCGAAGCGGCGCAAAGGTTGGGGACTGATTCCCTCGGCCGGTTGGGAAGAAGGCGCCGGCTGGGAAGCGGATCTCGTGCCCGCCGAGCAATTGCCGCACGTCGAGAATCCGCCGCAAGGTTTCGTGGCCACGGCCAACAATCAACCGCTGCCGGACGGCGTCGGTCCCTATCTCGGCGCCGATTGGATCGATGGCTACCGCATCGCCTCGATCGCGCGAGTTGAGCGCGCGCGTCGATTGGGATGTGCCGCGCACCATGACGTTGCAGATGAATCAACGCGCCGTCGCCTGGGACGAACTGCGCGATGCCGTGCTGTCCGCGTCCGATGCCGAAGCCGATGCTCGGCAAGCCGTGGAGATGCTGCGCGGCTGGAATGGCCATGTGTCCATCGATTCCCCGGCCGCGACGGTGTATGAACTGTTCTTGGCGGAGATGGCGGGAAGGTTAGCACGAGCGAAGGCGCCGCGCACTTTCGCCATCGTCCTCGGCGAACCGATGGGGCCGATCGTGCCGTTCAATTTCCTCTGCTATCGCCGCACCGGCCACCTGGCGCGGCTACTGCGCGAGCAGCCCGCCGGCTGGTTTTCGCGTTCCTGGCCGGACGAACTCGCCGACGCCTTGGCGGCGGTCATCCGGCGACTGCGCATCCAGCACGGCAGCGATCCCGCCAGCTGGGCTTTCGGCCGCCTGCGCACGCTCACGCTGCACCATCCTCTCAGCCGCAAGCGCTGGTTGGCGCCCTTCTTCAACCTTGGCCCTATTCCCTACGGCGGCGACGCCGACACCATCAATCAAGGAGCGGTGCTGCCGCTCAACCCACTGGCATCGGTGGACAACATCGCTTCGCTGCGCATGGTCGTCGATGTCGGCGCCTGGAGCAATAGCCGTTTTTCGCTGCCCGGCGGCCAGTCCGGCAATCCGCTCTCTCCGCACTATGACGATCTGTTTACTCTGTGGCAGCGCGGCGAAGGCGTGCCCATCGCTTGGACTGACGAGGAAGTGCGTCAGGCCGCCGTGCAGACACTGGAGTTGATGCCTCTGTGATGGCCGTAGCCGCGTTCCGGACGGAAGGCTCCGGCGACGCATGCTCATCGACTCGAAAAAATGAATGAACTCTGAAACACGGTTTGGCGAATCAGGGAATCGCTTTTGTGCCGGCCCATCTACCTGCTATAGTAGGACTGTTGTTCGAGCAACGAATCCGCTGCGGGCAACCGATGGCCCGATGCGATAAAGAGGTTTCACGCGATGCCCACCGCCAAACGTCCGGTCCTGGATGGGACAATGCTCCGGCAACGCCTGGCTAGTCTACGCCGACGCCTGCGTCTGGTGGCAACGGTGCGGGGCGCCGGCTTGCTGCTCACCGTTCTGTTGGCCACAGCCGTCGTCGCCGGTCTGCTCGATTGGCTCTGGCACTTGCCGGCGCTGGTGCGGGCAGTCATCCTCGTTGCCACGCTCGCTGGCGGCATTGTTGTCGCCTATCGCTATCTCTTTCGTCCCTTGAGCGCGCCCAGCGACGATCTCAGCTTGGCGCTGCGCGTCGAAGAAGAATATCCCGCGCTCAACGACGCCCTGGCCAGCACGGTGCAGTTTTTACAGCGCGGTTCGCCGACGGATTCGTCCTCCGCCGCCCTGGAGCGCGAGGCGGTGAAACGCGCCTTGGGTAGTGCGTCCGGCTGCGATTTCGGCAAGGTCGTCAACAAACGCGGTCTGGTTTGGGCCGGCGCGTTGGGCGGCGTCTTCACGGTGCTGGCCGTGACGCTGATTGTGTTCGCGCCGCTGCTGGCGCGGACGGCATTTCTGCGCCTGGCCAATCCGTTCGGCGACATCGATTGGCCGAAAAAGACGCAACTGGAGATCGACGAGCCGCGCCTGCGCATCGGCCGCAATGAGGCGTTTGAGGTGCGCGGCCGGGTGCACGGCGTCATCCCGCCGCAGGCTACCGTCGTCTTTCGCTTCGAGGGTTTCCCCAATCTCGAACATTTCTGCGACATCAAGACGGATGAAACGGGCGTCGGCCAACTGCACACCCGTCTGCCAGCCGGCCGCGTCGCAGCGCAACTTCCGCTTTCAGGTGAAGGCCAACGACGCCGTCAGTGCGGAATATCGCGTCGAAGTGCTGCCGCCGCCGTCGCTGACGGCGCTGGACGGCAAACCGTCGCCGCAATTGCAACTGTTCTATCCCGCCTACACCGGCCTGCCGTCGCCGGAATCGCTGTCGCCGGGCAAGGGCAACATCGACGCCGTCGTCGGCACCGCCGCTCGGCTGTGCGCGCGCGTCGATCGCCCGCTCCAGCGCGCCTGGATCGAGTATCAACCGAAAGAGCCGGCCGTCGTACTCGGCGACGTCCTCACGCTATTTGCCGGCGGCCGGCCGTGGTGGCAGCCTGTGGCCGCCGTCCTCGACGACGATCGCCGCACTTTCACCATTGATTTCACACCGACCATCGGCGGCGACTATGTGCTGCACTTCGAGGACGAAACCGGACTGCGCAACAGCCGGCTCTTCGAGCTGCGCTTGAACGCCGATCCGGCGCCGACAGTCAACCTCGAACGCCCCTCGCCGCGCGCGACATTCTCCAGGTGCTGCCGGCCGCCGAATTGAAACTGGAAGTGAACGCCGACGATCAGCAATATGCCGTGCGCTCGGTGTACCTCGAATACCGCACGCACCGCGACGAGACGCCGCGACGCCTGCACCTATACGATCCCGCCATCGGTCCTGCGCCGCTCTTGGCGCCGTGGATCGGACCTTCGGTCCTCGCCGCACCTCCCCTGGCGGCGCGGCCGCAGCGCCTCGATTTTCGGCAAAAACTATCCTTGAAGTCGATACGGCATGCCGACGGTAGCAGCCTGAAGGAAGAGGATGTTGTCTTTCTCCGCGCCTGCGCCGACGACTACGACGACGTGAACCCCGCCAAGGAAATCGGCCACAGCCCGGAGATCGAAATTCGCATCGTCGGCCGCAATGCGCTCGACATCGTTCTCAACCAGGAGCAGGCCGGTATCCAGCAGGAATTGCTGCGCTGCGCGAGCGGCAACGCGAGGCTCTGGGCAAAGTCACGGAAGTCGAGAACCGTCTCAAAAAGGGAGAAAAACTCGGCGATGGCGACCAGGAGAAACTGCTGCAAGCCGAGAAGATTCAGCAGGATATCCGCGAGCGCGTCGGCACCGACAAAGAAGGACTGCGCTCGGATTTGAAGCGCATACTTGAGACCCTCAAGCAAAACGGCATGGAGAAGACCGCTGCCGCGGAACGCATGACGGATGTGGCCCGCGAAATTGATCGGTTGGCCGAGAATGAATTGCAGCAAATAGAGCCGCGCTTGACGAACGCTCGCAAGCTCGCCGAGTTGCTGGAGGAGAAGGCGCGCGCGGAGCGCAAGGCACAACTCGAAGCGCACGCCAAGGAAGCGGAGCAAGAAGCGCGGGCGTCGGAGGAGGCGGCCGACAAGAGAGAGCGCGAAGCCGCCGAGGCGGAGAAAAAGGCCGAACAGAGCGCCACGGAAGCCGACAAGACGCGCCAGAGCCAAGAGGCGAAACGTCAGCGCCAACGAGCCGAGGAGTTGCGCCAGACAGGCGCGCGAACGGCGCGAACAAGCCGAGCGCGATCGCCGCGACGCTCAACAGACGCCTGACCCGGCCCAACCGCGCAAGACGCTCGCCGAAGCTCGCAAGGCGCAAGAGGAAGTCGAGAAGACGCTCAACGATTTGCTCACCCGCCGCCTGGAACCGTGGACCAGTTCGCATGAAATCAAGGGCGAGGCCAATCGGCTTCTGGAGGAACAGAAACGCTTGCAAGCCGAGGTCGAGAAGGTGGCCGAGCAACTGGAGAAGAAAGGCGCGGCTGGCACGCTGCCCGCGGAATTAACCAAGGCGCAGCAAGCCGAGTTGGACAACCTCAAAGAAGCGCAGCAGAAACTCGAAGAACGTACGCGGCAATTGCTAGAGAAAATGGATCGCGTCGCCCAGCAGCGCGAAGAGAAAGATCCGGAGACGGCGCGCGAATTGCGCGACGCTCTCAAGGACGCCCAGCAGGACAACATCGGCGAGAAGATGAGGGCGGCGCGCGAGCAGATCGCCCGCAATGAATTGAACAACGCGAAGACCAGTCAGAAGGAAAGCGTCAACGATTTGAAAAAGCTGGTCAAGAATCTGGAAGATCGCCGCGAAGCCGAGTTGGATCGTTTGGCCAAGAAATTGCGGGAGAAGGAGAAGGAATTGGCCGAACTGGTCAAGGAGCAGGAGGAACTGCGGAAAAAGACGAAAGAGGCTGGTCAGATCGGCGACAAGGCCAAACGTGAGGAAGAATTGAAGCGGTTGGCCCGCCGTCAGAAAGAGTTGCAAGAAAAGACGGAGAAGATGGTGCGCGAGTTGACGCGCCTGCGGGCGCCGCGGGCCGGTCAGGAGTTGAGTAAGGCCGGCGAGCAAATGGCGGACACCGGCAAGCAGATGCAGGGCGGACAAGAGGTCGAGGAGAAGCAGGAAGAGACGCTGGAACGGCTCAACGAGGCGCAGCGCGAACTGCAACGCGCACGCAAGGAGGCCGAGGAAGAACTTGGCCGCGAGCAGATCACGCGGCTCGCCGATCTCATTCGTCCCTTGAAAGAACGCCAGGAAGCTCTCAGCGCCGAGACGAATCGCTTTCAGGAGAACATCCAACGTAAGGGCAGTTGGCCCCGCCCGCTCCGCCTTGATTTCCTGCGGCAAAGTGAGGCGCAGCGCGGATTGGCAGCCGAAACCGAAGAGGTGGCGGAGAAGCGGTTGACCAAAGCTGCCGTGTTCGCGCGGCTGATGCGCCGCGCCAGCGAGGCGATGACGCAAGCCGGCGAACGCATGAGTACGGTTGCCAAGGAGGCCGTCGAGCCGAAGGATCTCCCCGATGCCGAGACGGCGCGTTTACAACAATTAGCCCAGCGCCGCTTGACGCAGGTGGTCGATGCCTTGAAGGAAGCGGCTGAGAAAATGGAGCAGGCCAAGGGCGGCGGCGGTGACGGCGAGGGCGACGAGGACGCAGCCCGCCCTCCCGGCGACGGCATTCCGCCCCTGGCTCAACTGAAACTGCTCCGTGATTTGCAGAAAGACATCAACCATCGTACCGAGACGTTTCGCAAAGAGCATCCGGATGTGAAAAACCTGCCGGAGAAAAATCGCGCCGAATTGGAATCGATTCGCAAGGATCAGCAGGACGTGGCCGAATTGATCGACGAATTGAACCGCCTCGCGGATGAGGCGGGCGACGGCGAAGGAGACAAGAAATGAGCAAGCGTTTATTGGCCCTGTTGTTGGCCGGCACCGTCTGCCTCGCCGGCTTCTCCCTCGCTCAGGAACCGGCGGGGCAGGAAGAACCTCCGGTGCGCCTCAAGAAGAAAAAACCGCGCGGCGACGACAAGCCAAAAGCCGAGCCGGAAAAACCGGAGGAGAAGAAAAAAGACGAGAAGAAGGACGACAAGAAAGCGGAGCCGCGCGAAGTCGAGCCGGTCACGCCGCAGGAAGAGGAAAAGGAAGTTCTCCAGCGCGTCGTCAAGAACGTCCACAGCGTTGAGGAACGACTGGCTAAGAACGATCTCGGTGAGGCCACGCAGCAGACGCAGCGCGACATTCTCAAAGACATCGAGTCGCTCATACAGCAGAACGAAAATGACCAGAGTAACGGCGGGGAAGAGGGTGGCGGAGAAGCGGATAAGAACCAGAGTCAGCAAGGCGGAGACGGCCAACAAGATCAAAAACAGCAAGCTGGCCGCGGTAAGAAGTCGAAGAAAAAATCGATTTTCGGCAGCAAGTGGGTCAAGAGACGGCGAACCGTCTCGAAATCCCGCGTCAAGCAACGGCCCAGTGGCGACCAGCGCGCCGCGGGCGGCGGTAAAGAGGGCGAGAAACCGGGGGGCCGCGACGGCAAGGGCGGCAACGGCGGCGGAGGCGGCAATAAAGACGATCGCGCGCGCAACCGCGCCGCTGACCAGTACAAGGACGTTTGGGGCCATCTCCCCGAAACGCTCCGCGCCCAGATGGACGCTTACTCGAATCCGCAGCCGTTCATGCCGAAATATGACGATCTGATCAAGCGTTATTATCGCACCATCGCCGAACAGGGACGCCGTAAAGGAGAGTGAAACATGTGGACGCGCCGTCAATTTTTGTCCCGCAGCGGCCTGGCGATGCTCGGCACGGCCGGCACCTGTTTCGCTCTGCCCGGCGATAACCGCGAAGCCGTCGTTCCCGATGGCTCCGCCTCCAAGGGCATGATTACGCCCAAGGCCGACGAGGCCATCGATCGCGGTCTGGCCTACTTGAACGCCCACGCCAACCGCGACGGTTATTTCGGCACCCTCGGCTACACCGGCAACGTGGCCGTGACCAGCTTGGCGGCGCTGGCCTTCATGGCGCACGGCGACATGCCCAACCGCGGACCCTATGGCCGAATCATCACCAATGCCTTGAAATTCGTGCTTCGCCAAGAGAACCGCGATCGCGTTCACCCCGGTTTTCTGCACAACCCCCAAGCCTCGCCGCACGGCGACATGTACGGCCACGGTTTCGCAACGCTATTTCTGGCCGAATCTTCCGGCATGGTTCACGACAAGGAACTGCGTGACGAACTCGATCACAAGCTACATTTGGCCGTCAAATTGATCCTCAACGGTCAGAACCGCGAAGGCGGCTGGCGTTACAAGCCCGACAGTCAGGACGCCGACATCTCGGTGACGATTTGCCAGATCATGGCCCTGCGCGCGCTCGCAACGCCGGCATCTTTGTGCCGCGCTCTAAGGTCGATAAGTGCGTCGAGTATGTCAAGGGGTGTCAGGATCGCAGTCAGGGCTTCTTCCGCTACATGAAGATAGGCGGCGGCGGCGGCGGCTCAGGGCTTCGCACGCACCGCCGCCGGCGTCTGCGCCCTGTACAGCGCCGGCATCTACAAGGGCACCGAGATTCAAAAGGGTCTGGATTTTCTCCGCCATTCGCGGCCGACGGTCGGCGGCTTCGGACGCCCGGACATGCACTATTTTTACGGCCACTACTATGCCGTGCAGGCCATGTGGACCGCCGGCGGACGTTACTGGTCGGAGTGGTATCCCGCCATCCGCGATGAATTGATAAACCGGCAAGGACTGGACGGCTCATGGACGGATCAGATTTGCGGTCACTACGCTACGGCGATGGCCTGCATCATCCTGCAAGTGCCGAATAATTATCTGCCGATTTTGCAGAAGTGAATCACCACGAGCCAATCAAAATCACCGCCGAGCGCGGCGACATGATATAATGATCCGTCGGCCGCAGCGCCACGGATTGCTGCTCCTCAACGATGTCATCCGGCGACGGCAGGCTCGTGTCCACCAATCGTTTCCACTGGCCGTTACAGGGCGGCAAATTAAAACGCTGGCTCTCCCAGTGGGCATTGAAAATCACATACAGATCGGGCCTCCCGTGTAAATGAAAGGCCAGTGTGCGCGATTGGCCGGTCCAATCGGGTTCGCCGACCTTGACGCCGTGCCAGCCGACGCGATTGACGAACTGCTCGCGGCTGAGGGCGAAATGGCGTTTTCGCAGGGCAATCATCCGGCGCACGAAGCGCACCAGGCCGGCATTCTTTTGCGTCAAACTCCAATCGACCCAGGAAACGTCATTGTCCTGACAATAGGCGTTGTTGTTGCCGCGTTGTGTGCGGGCGAATTCGTCGCCGTGTAAGATGAACGGCACGCCCTGCGAAATCAGCAACATCGTGAAGTAATTGCGCATCTGCCGCTGGCGCACGGCGTTGATGAAGCCGTTGTCCGTTGGTCCCTCATGGCCATAGTTGCAACAGAAATTGGCGTCCCAGCCGTCTCGATTGTTCTCGCCATTGGCCTCGTTATGCTTACCGTTGTAGCTGACCAAATCGTTGAGCGTAAAACCATCGTGGCAAGTGATGAAATTCACGGAATGATTGGAATGGCGAGCAGCGTCCCCATAGAGATCGAGACTGCCGCAGATGCGCTTGGCGACGTTAGCGGTGGCACCGGCGTCGCCGCGGATGAAACGGCGAACGTCGTCGCGATAAACGCCGTTTAACTCGGCCCAGCGCCCCCAGGCGGGAAATTTGCCGATGCGCGACAGGCCGGCCGCATCCCACGCCTCGGCGATCAATTTAACGCCGGCCAGCAGAG
This sequence comes from uncultured Planctomycetota bacterium, assembly GCA_963835245.1. GTDB lineage: Bacteria > Planctomycetota > Planctomycetia > Gemmatales > Gemmataceae > JAJPHU01. The sequence continues at coordinate 782,337 of CAWIEZ010000001.1, read as the reverse complement.
GATGCTCGGCGATGTGCTGAATCAACGGCGGATCGTCCAACACTTGGCCATTGGCACCGCGGCCGAGGATGGCGGCGAGATCGAAGCGAAAACCATCGACGTGCATCTCGGCGACCCACTCGGTTAGGCTGTCGAGGATGAGATCGCGGACCAACGGATGATTACAGTTGAAGGTATTGCCGCAGCCGGAGAAATTATAATAGCGACCTTCTTTGTCCAGCATGTAATAGAGAGAGTTGTCCAGACCGCGAAAACTGCGCGTCGGGCCGTTCTCGTTGCCCTCGCAGGTGTGGTTGTAAACAACGTCGAGAATGACTTCGAGTCCTGCCTTGTGGAAGGCTTTGACCATTTCCTTAAATTCGCGCACTTGTTGGCCGACCCGTGCGGCATACGCCGCCTTGGGCGCGAAGAAAGACAACGGCGAATAGCCCCAATAATTCAGCAGCGGTTCGCCCGTCAGCGGATTGCGGTGCGTGTGTTCCAGTTCGTCAAACTCGAAAACCGGCATCAGTTGCACGGCCGTCACGCCGAGCGATTGCAAATAAGGGATCTTCTCGATCAGTCCTAAGTAGGTGCCGGGATGAGAGACGGCGGATGACGGATGGCGCGTGTAGCCGCGAAGGTGCAATTCGTAAATTACCGTCTGCGCCATGGGCGTGGCCGGCGGCGCATCGCCTTGCCAATCGAAGTCATCGGCGATGATGCGGCTGCGGCGCGTCAGTCGGCCGTTGCTCTGGCCGTGCGGTACATCGGGCTGGCCCCAACGCGCGTTGCCGCCGATCGCCCGCGCGTGCGGATCGAGCAGAATAGCCGAAGGATTGAAACGATGGCCGGCCTTGGCCGCGTTGGGGCCGTGAACGCGATAGCCGTAAAGAAAGTCCGGGGTCAGGCCGTGAACGAAAATGTGCCAAACATCGCCGGTTTTGTGGAGGACGGGATCGAGGGGAATCTCAGCGACCGGCTCTTCGCGTCCCTCGCGGAACAACACCAGACTGACGGCGTGAGCGTGCCGCGAGAAGACGGCGAAATTGACACCATTGGTGCGCGGGGTAGCGCCGAAGGGACGGCAACAACCGCGGCTGGACTGGAAGACCGGCGCGGACGCCGCAATCCGCGCAGTCGGTAAACTTTGCCCTCCTTGTTGATCCGACAGCGACGATGCGTTTACTTGGCCGAGCATGGCAGACCCCGTGAGATGGGCGGAGAAACAAGCAGCGGACCATGAGCCTCACCCGATTCTCTTATCGGAAATCGTAGGTCAGAATATCGGCCCCTCGTCGAGAAATAACTTCGTGGAGGCGCGCCTACACGAAAAGCACCGCTAACTTCGTTGTGATGCAAACCCCGTGCCTCCGACAACGCTGGCCTCGCCGCGATCGCGGCGAGATTTCGCACACCCTTGGCTGCAGGCGAAATTCCCTCAAGGGGGCGACGGGAGAAAGGGGAAAGTGGATTGGGCATTCCGCCGCAAACAGCGTCTCACTCGGCTGCGAACAGCTGGTAATCGAGCTTGGGAAACAAAGCATCCATGTATTCTAATGCCTGCAAGCGCGTCGGATCGATCTCGCGTCGCTCAACGCGGGACAGCAGATCGTGGAAGCGGTGTAGGTGATCGTGGAAGCGCCGCCGGGCGTATTGCTCAGTAGTACCATTGGTGATGATGAACGGCCAATCGGATGCTTGCGCAAGCATCAGTTCGCGTCCGGCCTGACGCAGGGCGCGATCTTCCAAACTTCCCAGCGATGCGCAGGGGTGTGCCCGCACCGTTTGCCGCATTCGCGTCGCCGCCTCGTGCAGCGGCCGCCACATCCATTCGGTCTTGGGATTGACCCAGTGTTCGCTGTAACCGTTGCGGCCCCAACTGCTCGATGCCGGCATGCCGCGTTGCTGCACGGGATGAACACCAAGATAAGTGCCCGGCGTGGATAGCTCCAGATCGCCGCCGTTGGATAGTTCGCGCAGGACGTGGTAGATCCACTGCGGTCCTTCAAACCACCAGTGACCGAACAACTCGGCATCGTATGGCGAGACGATGGCGCAGGGGAACGGCATACTGCCGCCGGCGCGGCGTGCCTGATCGCGGCAGCGCTGGGCGAAATCGTGGGCGTGACGCACCGCCGCCTCCGCGCCCCAATGTCGGATTATAAAGGTGCTTATTGTTCGTTTTACCGGTGATACGATGATATTTGATGCCGGTGTTTTGCCGGACGCCCTTGGCGTATTGGTACGGTTCGAGATAGTCCTGCTCAAGATCGAAACCGATGTCGCGGTAGTATTCGCGGTAATTGGGGTCGGCGGGATAGCCGACGCTGGTACTCCACACCAGTTTCGAGGTCATGGCATGGCGTCCGAAAGCGGCGACGCCGGAAGGACAGTAGACCGGCGCGTGGACGCCGAACAACGGCGCCGGTTCGGCGTGTTCGATCCCGTGGCCGTCCACCAGGAAATAGCGGATGCCGGCCTGAGCCAGCACTTCATCCAGTCCCGGATAGAAGGCGCATTCCGGCACCCACATGCCCTTGGGTTTGCTGCCGAAAATGCGCGCGTGTTCGTCCACGGCGGTGAAAACTTGTGCTTTCACTGTGGCTGGCTCGGAGGCTAGCAGCGGCAGATAGCCGTGCGTGCCGGCGCAAGTGATTAATTCCAGATTGCCGGTCTCGACGTACTGCTGGAAGGCGGTAACCAGACGTGTGCCGCAGCGGTCCACGAATATCGTCCGCGCCTCCTCGAACAGCCGTCGATACATTTCGGCCAAAACGTGTACGTCGGGCCAATTTTTGCTGCGCTCGCATTCCTTCTCGGCCAGCGACAGCGATAAATCCAAGTGGCGCAGACAGCGCTGACGCAAGAGCGGATCTTCCATCATGCTCGCCAAGGTCGGCGAGATGGACAGCGTCAGTTTGAAGGGAACGTCTTCGGCTTGGAGGCGGTCGAAGAACTTGATGAGCGGGATGTAGGTCTCGGTGACGGCCTCGAAGAACCAGCGTTCTTCGAGAAAGCGATCGTATTCCGGATGGCGGACGTAGGGCAAATGGGCGTGCAGAACCAGTAGCAAGTATCCCTTCGGCATGATGCTCCTCAAGAAGAAAATCACCACGGAACACACGGAAAACACGGAAAAAGAAAGAAGAAAAGGTCGAGAAGGAAGGATTGAAAGAGTCTTTCCAGATCCATCTGCTAATTTCTTTTTGTCTTTTTCCGTGTGTTCCGTGTGTTCCGTGGTGAAAAGTCTTTATCTGCGGGCGGGGACGCCCATCAGTTGTTCGATTTGCTCGGCGACGTTGTTCCAGCCGAAGCGCTCTTCGAGTTTTTCGCGCCCCTTCCGGCCGAGCGCGACGCTGAGGTCGGCATCGTAGAGGATGCGTTCGATGCCCCAGACCAAGCTCTGCTCGACGGGATAGACCAGAACGCTATCGCGTTCGTGTTCGAGCAACCCCGGCGCGGCGTGATGAGTAGCCACTACGGGGCGCTGCGCGGCCCAGGCGGCCTGGATCGGCCACCACGGCGTCCCATCGCGGCTCGGCAAAGCGATAATGTCGGCGGCTCTCCACCAATTCGTGCATCGCCTGACCGACGACGCTGCCGGGGAAGCGGATGGCGTGATCCAAGAGCAGATAGCGTGAATACACGCGCAGCGTCCAATACTGCGGACCATCACCGACGACGATGAGACGCGCCTGCGGATGATTGCGAAGAATCGCCGGCATGGCCTTGACCAGCAAATCCGGACCATAGCGATCGCTCAAGTCGCCGACATAGAGAATCGTCGGATCGATGGGACCGACCTGAAAGCGGGCCTTGACCTGGCCGGGATCGATTTTGCTGTTGAACGGCGCGACCGGAAACGGTTGCCGCGCGGCGGTCAGGCGGGCGGCACACTCCGGCACCCAGAAGCGCGCCACCTCGGCGGCGGACGACTCCTGCGTAAGAATCACCTGCGCCTCGCGCAGCGTCGGCGCATTCCATCTCATTGATGCGTTTGCTGATCTCCGAAGTCATGTCGCTGCGCTGACGCTCCAGCGAACTAATCGAAAAGATCGTGCGGTTGTTCTTGAGACCGCGCAGTAGATCGAGCGGGCCGGCACCGGACCACTCGTACCCCATCAGCGTGACGTGCGGACTGCCGCCGGGGAACTGATGCAGAAAGGCATTCGCCGCCCGACTGGTGAACTCTTGCACGCGCGCGAACAGATCGTCGCCCTCGATTTCGCCGATAGGGTGATCGTGCAAGTCGGGAATATCCAGGTTGGCGGCAAAGCGAGAGAACAGGTGGACGGTCGTTCGCCGCCGCGCCAGGGCGGCGACGGTTTGCACAACGGACTGACCGATCGGTGTGTCGGGATGCTCCCAGCAGAAGACGGCGAGAGCCGGACGCGGCTCGTCCGCCGCGTTGAGCGGCGGGGAGGCTGCTCCGCGAGGAGGAAGCGGACCTCGCCATGCGTCGTTTCTCGCGCTTCACTTTCTTCCTATTGCGCTTAGCCTGGGCGTTGTCGGTGGCGTAGCCGTTGCGGACGGCATGTCCATTCTCCACGGCCCGCGCATTCTGGGCCGCATGGCCATTTTGCGGGGCATGTCCATTCTCTAGCGCCGGCTTGCCGTTGGCAAGCGCGGAGCCGTTTTCCCCGGCTGGCGCGTGGCCGTTGCTAGTGTTGTCGCTGGCTGGGGGAGCCGTGCCTTCGTTTCGGCTCAATGCCGTGGTGATCATCAGTGGTCTCCTATCCCCGGCCCTCCGGCCGGCAAATCCGCAACGTCTCTTTTACAGTTCCGTAATCGTCAATTCCGGGAAACATTGGGCGCACAATTCCAGATAGTGGCGAGTGACGTCGCTCCAGCTCTGCATCGAGCCTTCGCCGCGTTTGCCGTTGCGCCCCATCCGTTCCGTATGGCCCGGATCGCCAAGGAGGCGATCCAGCGCCCAGACCATCGAACCAGGGTTGTCGTAGGTGATGAAACCGTTCTCGTCGTGGCGAATCAAATGCGCCGGGCCGCCGTGCGTGGTGACGACGGCTCGACCGGCCTTGCGGGCCAGATCGACGACGGCGTCATCGAAAGGCACTCGGCAGCGCGACGGCAGCACCAGCGCCTCGGCGGCACGGACCAAGCGATTGACCTGCGGCTCCCTCTCGATGTCCCAGCAGGCGCAGCGCGTGGGCGACGCCTAGTTGATGTGTGCGTTGTTCCAAATGGCCGTGCATGGGGCCGGAGCCGATGAAGGCCAAGCGTAAGTTGCCGGCGCGGCGCAGTGCCGCCGGCAGCGCTTCCACCAACAAATCGACACCGGCGGAATGCTCCAACGGGCCGATGTACAGAATCAGACGATCGAGGGGGCCGACGCCGATTTCGCCCTTAATCTGTCCATAATCGAGAGGACATTCCCACTCGTTGGCGAGACGGCCTTCCATGGGGAAGGAGCGGATGCGCACGCCGTCCATGCCCAGTTCGGTGATGGCCTGCTCGCGCAGCCAATCCGGCGTCAAGACGCAGCGGACGCCGCGAGCGATGGAGCGCTCGGACTCTTGGATGGCCCGCGAGAGAGCGGTGGGCGGCGTTCCATTGCGCCGCGTCGCCTCCAAGGAAGTCAGCGACAGCACGCGCGGACGACGCAGCCGAGCCGCCGCCAAGCCGGTCGGCCATTCGTGATGATGAAGCAGATCGAAGGCGGGCGCGTCGTGCAAATGCGACTTCGACGGCGCGGGCGAACGCTTGAGCCGTCTCCAGCGGCGAGCCGTTGGCAACGATCGGCAAAGGGTGATAGTGAACGCCGTCCAGCGCAAGCGGCTGGGACAGCGATTCGGAGACGGGAACGAAGACGTGAACCTCGTGCCCCAGCGTGTGTTCTTGCAGGGTCAACTCGCGGACAAACGGCGCCGGCAGGCCGTCCTCGCCGTTAAGCGCGAAGGCGGCGATGCGCAGAGGATGCCGCAGTTTCGGGCGGCGGCGCTCGCGCAGGAAATTCTCCTGCTCCCAGACATTGCCGACCGTCTCGATGCGCCAACGGTCGTCCACGTACAGGGCGGTCTGATCGCGCTGGGACGACCAGCTATCGCGGGCAAACTGCACGGCATGCGAGCGAGCGGCGGGAAGAAATTCACCGCTACGGAGGACGAAGCCGACCTCGCCTAGCTGCGCCGTACCGCTTCGGGGTAGATGGAAAAAGCGCTGGCCGCACAGGCTCGGCAGCGACTCATCCTGAATGCGGTGGGCATTGAAACCCGTGAAATGGATATAAGAGACATCATATAGACGCAAAACCAATCGGCAGTTGTTCCAGGCGGCTCCGCGCCGCCGCGCCGTCTCGTCCACCCATTCTTGGCGGATGCGCCAGTGAACGAAGCCGTGCTTAGGAGAGACGGACCCCAGAGCGATGTGATTATCTTCCGGCAGATAGGCTTCGGCGGGCCGCTTTTCGCCGATCTCCCAGGCACAGCGACGAAGCGTTTCGGCGTCCAGAGGAGGCGCGGCTGGAGCCGTCAACCGTAGCTCCACCCGCGCTGAGCCGACTTCTTCCTCCCAGGCCACGCTGCCGGACGAGACATAATCGAGAAGAGCAAAACTCGGAGTATCCATAACTGTTCAGGCATCCATTCGAGGAAGAATAATTCTTCTCGTTCCCAAGTGCTGCTTGGGAACGCCGGCCGGGAAGCTCTGCTTCCCGTTTCTCTTGGGGCGTGTCCAGGCATATCTTTCCGTTTAGCCGCGAGCCGTAGGCGAGCGCGTTGGCGTCCGCGCTCGCCTGCGGCTCGCGGCTAAACGGGGAACTCTCAGGCGACGCTGGCGTAAACGGTTTCCGTCTGTTCGGCGATACGGTCCCAACTGAAAGCGGCATCGACGGCGGCGCGTCCGTTGCCACCCATCCAGCGACAACGGCCATGATCGGACAGCATCGTGCCCAGACCCCAAGCCACCGAATCGGGCGTGTCGTCCACCTGAAGGCCGTTGACGCCGTGCCAGACGAACTCGGCGGGTCCGCCGCGCTTGGTGCTGACAACCGGCTTGTGCGCCGACCAGCCTTCGAGGATGACGATGCCGAACGGTTCGTTGCGGCTGGGCACCGTCACCACGTCGCAGGCTTTGAACAGATCGTGCAACTCACGGCCGCGACGGTCGCCGAGCATGCGGAGAGCGCCGGCCACGCCGAGATGATGGGCCAAGCTACACACTTCGTTGCGCATGTGGCCATCGCCGGCGAAGACGAATTTCGCGTTGGGATAAAAGCGAAGAACCGACGGCATGGCGCGGACCAGGATGTCCGGTCCCTTCTGCACGACCATGCGGCCGACGAAGAGAATGGTCGGATCGAGCGGGCCAATGGCGTAACGGCGTTTGACCTCGCCGGGATCGACCGAATAATCGAAGGTGCGGGCGTTGACGCCGTTGTAGACGACGGCGGTTTTGTGTTCCGGGCACTGATACAGCCAGCGGATTTCATCCTTGAGCTGGTTGGACACGGTGATGACGCGGTCGGCGCAGTAGGTGCCGTGCCGTTCGTGGTCTTGAATGCGCGGCGATTGTCCGCCGAAGAACTGATTGCCGTTGCGGCCGTATTCCGTCGAGTGCATGGTCAGCACGGCTTTGCGTCCGCGGCCGTCCTTGATCCACACCAGCGCGTTGGAGGCCAGCCAATCGTGGGCATGGATAATGTCGAAGCGGCCGACATGATCTTCGACAGCGAAAAAGTCGTGGACGAAAGCCCGGCACATGTTGTTGATTTCTTCCACGAAATTCGTGTGCAACGGGAAGTTGCAGCGATGATAATGCACGCCGTCAACGCGGTCGTAAGGAGGCTGGAGATGACCGCGGCGCGTGAAGACGTGAACTTCATGACCGCGCCGATCCAGGGCCGCCGCCAACTCGGTGACGTGTACGCCCACTCCACCCACGGCGATGCTGTGCAGCGCTTCCCACGAAAACAAGGCAATCTTCACGTTTGTCCTCCAAGGTGCCGCGCATCCGTGCAACGGGAGGCTTTCCAGCCTGCTCTAGGGGTTGGTCCAGGTACGTCCCCTTCCATCTCCATCGGTCAGCTGACAACGCTTCGACGAAGCGTCGCTAAACGATGTCTTGGACGCACCCTTGCCGCGCGAGTTCAACAACCGCTGTGAACAACTACGCTATCCAAGCCGCGGCAATCGTCAAGGGAGAGAATAATCCGACTCATCCTCGCCTGTGTCTTATGCGTTATTACTAGGCTTACGGGCACAGTGGGGCGAACGAAAGTACGGGACTGCCTGACCTCCGCGCATCGATACGGACGGAAGGCACGAAGCTAAAGTGGTACGGTTGAATACCACGGTCGTTGGCAGCGGATCGTTGCGTCTCTTGCGGCGATCGCCGGCATTCCGTAGCATAAGCATTGTGGGGTGGCTCTACCTCCCTGGCAGCCGATGGACGAGAACAACGATGTCCGAGAACGCCTTGGCCATCGCGTTAGGCTCGCCTTTTCTCGTCCATCATTTCTTTCCCATTTATCAAACAATATGGATTTCTCGGCGACTGTCAAGAGGGCAATGTCAATTTCATGGCAGTATTTTCCGCTGGCCTTTTCGCTAGCTCTGTCGTCTACCGCCTCAGCCCGAGCAGATGAAGCGGCGCCCGCACCGCTTTTCGTTGTGCGGACGGTAGACGGCGCGCTGGTGAAAGGCAGTTGGCGCGAGTTGAAATCCGATTGGTCGCTGCGTCTGGGTGATGGCGCGGGCAAGTGGATTTCCGGCACGAACGTCGTGAGTGTGCGGCGCGGGGGCGTGCCGCTGCCCCCGCTGCCGACAGAGGATCACCTCATTCTCGCCAACGGCGATCGCGTGCCGTTCACGAGTCTGCGATTGGTCGAGGAAAAGCTTTACTTCCGCCACGCCAACCTGCAAGAGGGTAAGGAAGCGTCTTTGCCGCTGGCCGCCATCGCCGTCCTCTGGCACAGCGCTCCGGATAAGACGCTCGATGCGGAAAAACTGCGTCGCCGTCTCATCGCCGTCAAGCGGACGCGCGACACGGTCTGCCTGCGGAACGGCGATGTCGTCGCCGGCGTATTGGCCAGTCTGGACAAAGACAATGCCGTGGTGGAGGTGGACAAACGCCGCGTGACGGTGAAGATACCGCAATTGGCCTACATCGCCTTCAACACGGAGTTGGCCGATACGTTGCGGCCCAAGGGCGTGTATGCGCGTCTGACCCTCCTGGGCGAACGGGCGGGCCACGGCGGCCGCCTGTCGCTGACCTCGGCCTCGGCCGACGACGCCGCGTTGACGGCTACCACCGTCTTCGGCGCTCGTCTGCATGTGCCGCTGCGCGACATCGCCGCCCTCGATCTCCACCAGGGCGCCGCCGTCTATCTTTCCGATCTCAAAGAGAGCAAATATACTTTTGCTCCCTTTCTTGATGCGAGATGGCCGTTTGCCGTGGACGGCAATGTCGCCGAACACGATCTGCTGTTGGGTGGCTCGACCTACGACAAGGGCGTCAGCATGCACAGTCACGGCCGGCTGAGTTATCGGCTGAATGGGGCATATCGGCGTTTCGAGGCGCAGGTCGGGCTGGACGATAAGGATGGCCGAGGCGGCGACGTGCGCATCCGCGTGTTGGCCGATGGCCAAACGCTCCTGGATCGCGCCTTGACCAGCCGAGACGGCGCTCTGCCGGTTCGTTTGAGTCTGGAAGGCGTGCGCGAGTTGACGTTAGAGGTCGATTTCGGCGGCGGCGGCGATGTGCGCGATGTGGTGAACTGGGCCGATGCGCGGCTGGTCAAGTGAAAAGGCGTCATCGTTTAGCCGCGAGCCGTAGGCGAGCGCAACCGCGCTCGCCTACGGCTCGCGGCTAAACGGCGGCGTAAACGGCGCTCTCCTGGCAAATGCGGCGCTTTGCTCCGATTCGCCGTTTATTCCATTTGTGCGGAAAGTTTCAAGAAAGGGGGTTAGAACAGCCGATGTCCTAACGGATGACAGAGCGTATCCGGCGAATGCTGACCGCGCTGGCGACGATCAACGCCGCCAAGCGGTCCCGGTGTCGCGGCGGGTTCTTGGGGGACGCGAACATGTGCAGAGGCTGGAAGGGCGTGGCGCTGGTGGCGGCGTGCTGGTGCCTAAATTTGCCGGCCCAGGCTCAAACGGGGACCTATCCAAGTCCGGTCGGCGCGGCGCGCATGCCGGAGCCGATCCCTGCCGTCCCCAATCCCAACCCGCAGCCGCCTCCGAATCTGGTACCCGGTCCCATCAGCCCGCTGGCTGCGCCGATGGGGCCGACCGACGACCTGAGTTTGCCCTACGATCACACCGGCGCGTTTCAGACGGAAAACTTCGTGCAGGAGAACGGCTTTTACTTCAACATCGGTCCAATCGCCTTGCAGCGCAATCATCTCGGTGCCGGCGATATTGCCGTCTACAACGCCACCGTCATGGGCCAAACCACGCCGCAATTGCCCGACCCGTTCACGCAGACACCGACCGGCACCGGCAGCGCGCTGAGTTTCAACAGCGTCAAGCCGGCGCTGTCGCTGGGCATTATCGGCACGGCCGGCTACCTGTGGCACAACCAGGCTGTCGAGTTCTCCTCCTACTACATTTGGGAGGACGACGCCAAAGCCACGGCGTCGATGCCGTTCAGCCTGGATACGCTTTTTTACAATCCGCCCTTGACCATGGTCGGCGATGGTCTGTTTCGCATGGCCAACACGGTAAGCCTGACCCAAGGATCGAGCCTGTTCAACGCCGAGGCCAACTATCGCCGTTGGAACCCGGCCTTCGCCGGTCTGGAGTTCATCATCGGAGCGCGCTACATTCGTCAGAACGACATTCTCAACATCCAGACGACCGGCTACTCCTTCTTTGAAAACTCGCTCGGTTTGAAAACGCCGGGCGTCGATTCGACGACCTATTCGGTGATTACCCACAACAACCTCGTCGCCCCTCAACTCGGCCTCGAGTACACTCTGAAGCTTTTCAGCTGGCTACACTTATCCGCCATGGGCAAGGGAGCGTGGGGCGTCAACTACCTGACGAGCGACGTCAACATGACGCGCGGCGATGGCTATACGGCCTTCAACACGCTGCGTCACGCCACGGTCTTTGGCGAGCTTTATAACATAGGCGTTTTCGCCAACATCAACATTTTGGAGCGCTTGCGTCTGCGCATCGGTTACACGGCGACGTGGTTGATCGGTGTGGCCACCGCCAACGATCAAGTGGACTTCGATTTGAAGGGCTACGAAGCGCGGCAGCAGTTCGGTTTTCAAGGCGTGGCCAATGCCGTTACAAGCGGCAACCTACAACTGCTTCAACAAGTCCAGAACGGCATCCCGCACGGCAACGTCAATAACAACGGCAGCATCATTTATTTTGGACCGCAGGCTCAGTTGGAGTTCTTCTTCTGAGACATCGGTTCCGCGATCCTATCCGATTAGCGACGCTTCGCGGAAGCGTCCGCGAAGACGCTTCCGCGAAGCGTCGCTAAACCACGGGGACAACCTTAAAACTTGGCACCGATACACCACTGGCCATCGGCCGTTTCCAACGACCAAACGACCTCGGCGGTCAGCTGCAAAGGACGGCAGTAGCCGATGCCTTGCAAATCCACTTCAATCCGCTGCCCTTTTTCCAGAGGCGCGTTGACCATCAAACGGATGCCGTCCGCCGAGATGTCGAGGACGGACACCGCCATGTTGGAGCCGACGATCCGCGCGTCGGAACGGCAGATGATTTCGGTACTCGCTTTGGGATGTTGACGCCGCGAACGACGGCGATCCGCGTCAGCTGGAGTCTGTTCGTTCATGATGAACCTCCTGTCAGAACATAGGCCATGAACGAGCAGCGGGCAATTTCGCGCGAATGCAGAATGCCGAATGAAAAACCGTTTGTCTTTCATTCTGCATTCGCTTGAGAGTGGCGTCGCGGGCGAGTAGGATACAATACGGTCTATCCATTCCCACGAGATCGCCTCGTGTCCTGTCCGGGGATCCGCGCATGAAGGCTCTTATCAGCGATATCCATAGCAACCTCGAAGCGTTGCAAGCCGTGCTGGCCGACATTGCCCAGCATCCCGTTGAGGCCGTCTACTGCCTGGGCGACGTGATTGGCTATGGTCCCAATCCGCGCGAATGCCTCGATCAAATCATGCGCTATCCCGTCGTCCTGATGGGCAATCACGATCAGGCCGTCCTGTTCGATCCCATGAACTTCAATCCGGTGGCCGAGCGAGCGACCATGTGGACGCGCGGCCAGCTGGATCGGCCGCTCCCCACCCGTGCCGCCGCCGATACACGCTGGGAGTTCCTCGCCGAGCGGCCTCTGAAACACCGCGACGGCGATTTTCTACTCGTCCACGGTTCGCCGCGCAATCCGCTCAACGAATACATTTTTCCCGAAGACATCTACAGCGAAGCGAAGATGCGTTCCATTTTCGCTCAGGTGCCGCGCGTATATGTTCCAGGGACACACGCACGTTCCCGGCATCTTCACCGAATCGCTGGAATTTTTCAGTCCGGACGAAATCGACTTCGAGTACAAGTTGGACGGCCGTAAGACGCTGTGCAACGTCGGATCGGTCGGCCAGCCGCGCGATGGCGACTGGCGCGCCTGTTACGTCCTGCTCGACGGCATGACCATCCGCTATCGCCGCATCGAGTACGATGTGGAAACGACGGTCGCCAAGATCCGCGAGGTCGAGGCGCTGGACGACTTTCTCGCCGAGCGCCTGCGCGGCGGCCGTTAGCCGTAAACCTCCCCCGAGAACCCTCCTATGAATCCGCACTTGCCTAGGTTGCGGACAGCACTCTGTCTCGTGCTGTGTGCCGTGCCCGTCAACGATGCCGCCGCCCAAGGACTGGAATACGTCAAGGCCAACTACACCAAGTACGAGTACCGCATTCCCATGCGCGACGGCAAAAAACTGTTCACCGCCGTCTACGTCCCCAAAGATGAATCGAAGCGCTATCCGATTCTGCTGCTGCGCACGCCGTACAATGTCCGGCCCTACGGCGTTGATCGGTACAAAGAGAACCTCGGCCCGTCGCCATTGTTCGGCAAGTCCGGCTACATCTTCGCCTATCAGGACGTGCGCGGCCGCTGGATGTCGGAGGGCGACTTCGTCAACATGCGTCCGCACAATCCGGCCAAGAAAGACAGCGACATCGACGAAAGCAGCGATACCTGGGACACCATCGATTTCCTGGTCAAACGTGTGCCGCACAACAACGGCCGCGTCGGTCAATGGGGCATCTCCTATCCCGGTTTCTACACGGCGGCCGGCATGATCGACGCGCATCCGGCCCTTAAGGCGTCGTCGCCGCAGGCACCCGTTACCGACTGGTTCATCGGCGACGATTGGCACCACAATGGGGCATTATTTCTACCTCATATGTTCAATTTCATGGCCACTTTTGGCCGGCCGCGCACGGGGCCGATCAAGAAGTTCGATTACAAATTCGATCACGAGACGCCGGACGGTTACGATTTTTTCTTGCGCTTGGGGCCGTTGACAAACGCCAACGCGCGCTATTTCAAGGACGACGTCGCCTTTTGGAGCGAGGCGATGAAGCATGGCACTTACGATGATTTCTGGAAAGCCCGCAATCTCCGGCAACATCTGAAGGACATACGGCCCGCCGTCATGACGGTCGGCGGCTGGTTCGACGCCGAGAACTTGTTCGGCGCCTTGGAGACGTTCAAAAAAGTCGAGGCGACAAGTAGAGGGCGGAACAACGTCCTCGTGATGGGACCGTGGCTGCATGGCGGTTGGGGCGGCGGCGGCGGCGAATCGCTCGGCGACGTGTCTTTCAACAGTAAAACCTCGGCGTTTTTCCGCGAACAGATCGAGTTTCCGTTTTTTGAGTTTCATCTCAAAGCCGTCGGCGAGTTTAAGCATCCCAAAGCATGGGTGTTCGAGACAGGCACGAATCAGTGGCGCAAGCACGACGCCTGGCCGCCGAAGTCGGCGAAACGCCGTTCCCTCTATCTGCACTCCAAGGGGAAATTGTCCTGGAAAAAGCCGCCGGAGAGTGAGGACAAGAGTTACGATGAATACATAAGCGATCCGAGAAAGCCGGTTCCCTATGTCAACAAAATCGACATCGGGATGCGTGCGGATTACATGGTCGGCGATCAACGCTTCGCAAGCCGCCGGCCCGACGTGCTGGTCTATGAGACGGACGTACTCGATGAGGACGTGACTATCACCGGGCCTATCGAAGTCGATCTGCACGTCTCGACGACGGGCACGGATTCGGACTGGATCGTCAAGCTGATCGACGTGTATCCCGACGATTATCCCGATCCGAATCCGAATCCGAAGGGCGTGCGCATGGGCGGGTATCAGCAGTTGGTGCGCGGCGACGTGATGCGCGGCAAGTTCCGCAACAGCTTCGAGAAGCCGGAGCCGTTCGTACCGGGCAAAGCGGCGGCGGTATCGTTCACCATGCAGGACAGCTATCACACGTTCCGCACCGGACATCGCCTCATGGTACAGGTGCAATCGAGTTGGTTCCCGCTGGTCGATCGCAATCCGCAGACGTTCGTGGACATTTATCAGGCGAAAGAGTCGGACTTCCGTAAGGCGACGCAGCGCGTGTATCGTTCGCGGGAGATGCCGTCGTGCGTGTCGGTGCGCGTGATGCCGTGAGCGGCGGTTGTCTACTTCACCATCTTGCTTCAAGTCCGTGGAGCGCCCGGCCGATAACTATTTCTGTCCTTACGACCACGCGGCCGACTGGCCCCGTTGCCCACATGCCGCGGCCGTCAGGAAGCGTCGCCGCCGGCGGCGACCCAGACCTCTGTTCCACCAAGCCCCCGACCCCGCGGAGGTCTGTTCCTGCGGCCGACTCGCCGCCGCTGCTCTGACTCGTCCCCGCGAGCGGAGCAGCGGCGCTCCCCTCCCTTCGCACTGGAAATCCAAGCCCCGAACACCTAAAAATCGTGTAACCGCGATGCGCGGCAGAGCGCCTCCGCGCTCCCCTTCGGGTCGCGGCTAAACAGGGGATTGGACATGAGCAGCATCGAGAGCATTCACGCCCGCGAAATCCTGGACAGCCGCGGCAATCCGACCATCGAGGTCGAAGCGATTCTGCACGACGGCTCCGCCGGCCGGGCCGCCGTGCCCAGCGGCGCCAGCACGGGCGCCCACGAGGCGCTGGAACTGCGCGATGGCGACAAATCGCGCTATCTCGGCAAGGGCGTGCAAAAAGCCGTCCACAACGTCAACGACACCATCGCCCCGCGCCTGCACGGTCAGGACGCGCTCGGACAGGCGGCCATCGATCAGCTTTTGCTCGATCTGGACGGCACGGCGAACAAGGCGACGCTGGGCGCCAATGCCATGCTCGGCGTCTCCTTGGCCGTCGCCCACGCCGCCGCCGTGTCGGTGGGTCTACCGCTGTACCGCTATCTCGGCGGCAGCAACGCTCGCTATCTGCCGGTGCCGATGATGAACATTCTCAACGGCGGCAAGCATGCCGACAACAACGTCGATTTTCAGGAATTTATGATCGTGCCGCTGGGCGCGGCCAACTTCCGCGACGCGCTGCGCATGGGGGCCGAGGTGTTTCACCATCTCAAGAAAGTGCTGCACGACCGCCATCTGAGTACCGCCGTCGGCGATGAGGGCGGCTTCGCGCCCAACGTCAAGAGCAGCGATGAGGCTTTGGAAATGCTGGCCAAGGCCGTCGAGCAGGCCGGTTACAAGCTCGGCGAACACATCGTCTTCGCACTCGACGCCGCCGCGACGGAATTGTTCGACGAGGCCAAAAAGAAGGGCAAGACGGGTTATTGCTTCTTCAAGAGCCAGCCGGATCGCGTCGCCTCGTCGGACGAGATGATCGATTTGTGGGACAAACTGTGCCAGCGCTGGCCGATCCGCTCGATCGAGGACGGCTTGGCCGAGGACGATTGGGACGGCTGGCAGAAGTTGACGCGCAAGCTCGGCGCCAAGGTGCAGTTGGTCGGCGACGATCTGTTCGTCACCAATACCAAGCGCCTGCAAGACGGCATCAACAAAGGGGCCGGCAACAGCATTCTCGTTAAGGTCAACCAGATCGGCACGCTGACGGAGACGCTGGACGCCATTGAACTGGCTCGCCGCAGCGGATTCACGACGATCATCAGTCATCGCAGCGGTGAGACGGAGGATACGACCATCGCCGACATTGCCGTGGCCGTCAACGCCGGCCAGATCAAGACCGGCTCGGCCAGCCGCACCGATCGCATCGCCAAGTACAATCAGCTGCTGCGCATTGAGGAAGATTTGCAGGGCGCCGCGCGTTACGGTGCCGCCTTGTGGCCGACTTCGCGCCGTTGAATCGACCGAGGATCTTGCAGCCATGACGACATCGTGTTTAATCACCGGCGCGACGGGCTTCGTGGGCGGCCATCTCGCGGAAGCCTGCGCCGAACGCGGCTGGACTGTCCGCGCTCTGGCTCGCCCTAGCAGCGACATCGATTTGCTGGATCGTCCCAACATCCATGTCATCCGCGGCGACCTGACCGATAAGTCCGCGATCCGTGAGGCGCTGCAAGGCATCGAAGTTGTCTTCCACTGTGCGGCCAAGGTAGGCGATTGGGGGCCGGTCGAGGAATATCGCGCCGTCAACGTCGAGGCGCTGCGCGGCCTGCTCGATGCCTGCCGAGAGAGACCGCTGAAACGATTCGTCCATTTCAGCAGTCTCGGCGTCTACGCCGCGCGGCATCACCACGGCACCGACGAAAACGAACCGCTGCCGGCTCACCACATCGACGGCTACACGCAAACGAAAGTCGAATCGGAACAACTCGTCTTGAGCTACCATCGCCAACATCAGCTGCCCGTGGTGGTGCTGCGGCCGGGGTTCATCTACGGTCCGCGCGATCGCACGCTGATGCCGAAATTGCTGGAGAACCTGCGTCAACGCAAGGTGCGCTACATCGATGGCGGCAAGCGGGCCATGAACTGCATTTACATCGGCAATCTCGTCGAGGCGGCGCTGTTGGCCGTCGAGAAGCCGGAAGCGGTTGGACAGATTTACAATCTGACCGATGGCCAATTTGTTTCTAAGCGGCACTTCATTGATAGCATCGTCGAGGGCATGGGTTTGCCGCGTCCCAAGCCGGTATCGGTGCCATTGTGGGCCGCGCGCATCATGGCCTGGTGGATGGAGCGCAACGCCCGCAAGAAGAACAGTCCCAAGGCGCCGCGCGTGACGCAGGGCCGGCTCAAGCTGTTCGGCCTGAACCTCGATTTCAGCATCGACAAAGCGAAACGGCAATTGGGCTATCGGCCGCGTTGGACTTTCGACGACGGCATGCGCGAAACAGTGGCCTGGTACAAGCAGAATGCTTAGAATATCGACGATACCCCTTCACTCTTTATCCGAGGAGACAATGATGGAACTGCAAGGGAAGCGCGCCGCGGTTTTGGTGGAACAGCAGTATCAGGAAATGGAGGTATGGTATCCGGTTTATCGCTTGCGCGAGGCCGGCTGCAAAGTGACGCTGGTTGGTCCCGAAGCGGGTCACAGCTATCCGAGCAAGCTGGGCTATCCGGCCAAGAGCGACAAGGCGGCTCAGGACGTATCGGCCAAGGACTTCGATCTGCTCGTCATCCCCGGCGGCTTCGCGCCGGATTTTCTGCGCCGCCATGAATCCGTGATACGCTTTGTCGGCGACATGGCCGAGCAGGGCAAAGTTATCGCCGCCATCTGTCATGGCCCGTGGGTGCTGTGTTCGACGCAGGCGCTCAAAGGCAAACGCGCCACCTGCTTTTTCGCCATCAAGGACGACGTCAGCAACGCCGGAGCGCGTTACGTCGATGAGGAGGTTGTGCGCGACGGCAATCTCATCACCAGCCGCAAGCCCGATGATTTGCCGGCGTTTATGCAAACGATTATCCAAACGGTGCGGGAGACGAAGCCGGCGATGGCCGGCGCACGTTAAGGGAGATCGCGTCATGGGGCCGGTTCGCATCAAGTATTACGGCATACTGTGGCTGACGCGGTCTACCTACTTGTTGCTTCAGTCCATCGCGCTTTTTCTCTGCGTCGTCCTGATGGCGGTTGGTTTTTTGGCCATGCTCTTAACGGGCGCCGCCTGGCCTCATCTGCCGGCTCCGGGGGATGAGGCCGACTTCCTCAAGCAGTTTCTGGTATTGCTGTTTTGGGCCGGCTTGCTGGGTCTGCTTGCGGAGAGTGCGGAGATGTACGTGATGCTGCGCAAATTCGCCCGCGCGGAAGCCGAGCAACAGGCCCGGTTAGCGGTCCTTGATGGCGGCGAACCGGCTCCGCTCGCCCCGCCCTCGACCGCCCTGCAATTGCCCCCGAAAGAGCGTCCGAATACCAACATCCAACCCTGACACCCAACGAGATGACAACCCATGCCTTCCAACGTCTTCGCCCCTACTAAAGAAGACCGCTTCGCCTTCGGCGTCTGGTGTTTGCAAAACCGCGGCCGCGATCCTTTCGGCGACCAGACACGTTCGGAATTGCCGGCCCTGGAGTGCATCAAGGGACTGGCGCAACGCAACTGCTACGGCTTCGAGTTCCACGACAACGACATTCTCCCCTTCGGGGCCAGCGCCGCCCAGCGCGATCAGATTCTCCGCGATGTCAAAAAAGCCATCGGCGATTGGGGCATCAAAGCCACGATGGCAACCACCAATACCTTCTATCATCCCGTCTTCAAGGACGGCGCTTTCACCAGCACCGATCCGGCCGTGCGTCTGTACACGACGCAGAAAGTCATGCGAGCCATCGACGTGGCCGCCGAGTTGGGCACGCAAGTGTTCGTCTTCTGGGGCGGACGCGAAGGCGTGGAGGTCGATGCCAGTAAAGATCCAGTCGAGGCGACCAAATGGTTTCGTGAGGCGCTCAATTTTCTGTGCAATTACGTTCTCAGCCAGGGCTATGACATTAAGTTTTCCATTGAGCCGAAGCCGAACGAGCCGCGCGGCGATCTCTATTTGCCGACCGTCGGCAGTGTGTTGGCCTTCATCGCCACGCTCGATCATCCGGAAATGGCCGGCATCAACCCGGAGACCGCCCACATCAAAATGGCGGGGTTGAATCCCTATCACGAATTCGCTCAGGCGCTCGACGCCGGCAAGCTGCTCGACGTACATCTCAACGGCCAAAAACCGCTGCGTTTCGATCAGGATCTCAGTTTCGGCAGCGACGATTTGAAGGATGCGTTTTTCACGACCAAGCTGCTCATGGATCACAAGTATCCCGGAACCATCGGCTTCGATGCGCATCCCTATCGCAGCGAGGCCGATCCGTGGGACTTCGTCGATCGCAACATGCGCACCTACAAGATCATGAAAGCGAAGGTGCAGCAGTTCAACGACAATCGAGAGATTCAGGATCTGCTAAAGGAGATTCACGGCGCCAATGCCAATCTGCGCGGAATGACCGCGAAATATAGTAAGGAGGCGGCGCAGAAACTCAAAGACATGCCTTTCGATGCGGTGCAATTAGCGGGCGCAGATTGCCATATGAACGGCTCGATCAACTGCTGACGGAGCTGCTGCTGGGCGTCTTGTAAGGAACGCTTCCAACTCTGATCGAAAGGAGCCGGCGATGACGGCGACGACGAATCGACATCTGACGTACCCGGCTCGCTGGGAACCCGAATACCTCGAGACGCGGGTGCTGGAGATCACCTGTAAATGCTACGGGTATCGGCCGGAGGAAGTGTCTCTCGATGCTCGTCTGGGAGAGGACATTGTCGGCGACAGTCTCGACATGGTCGAGTACATGATGGAGTTGGAGGAGGCATTCCAGGTCGCCATCTCCGACCAGATGGCGCAAGAGTGGTTCACGCATCAGCCGCTGACTATCCGCAACCTCGCGGCAATGATCTGGCATCTCGAGAGGACGGGCAGGCCGGATCGCAGTGCTTGGACCCAACTGCGGCCGGCGCTGCCGGCGGCGGAGGCGGTCCCGTTTACCCAACTCGGCGGATGCCTCGAGGCGCGAGATTGGCATGAGGGACGACTGTACGAACCGCTCGATTGCAACCGCGAGGGACATCTCCAGTACCGGCGGCGCACGGACGGCATGCGCTGCATCATCGTGCCGGAGGGCGAGGTTTCGCTCGGCTGCGATGAGGGCGGCGCTCTTCCCGATCAACAACCCTCTCATCGCGTCTGGCTGCACCCTTTCTGATCGATGCGGAGCCGGTCTCCACTACGGCCTTCGCTCGCTTCCTCAACTCGGTAGGGCGAGTACCTGCCCCGGTCCTGAGCGAGTGGTGCCTGTTTAACCGTGGTGATCGGCAGAGGGCGCTATTTCCCGCTCGAAAAAAGTTGGTTCGGCTGGAAGCCGCTGCCGGGAACCGGACGGCAGCCGATCATCCTCGTGTCCTGGTACGGGGCCAACGCCTATTCGCTGTGGGCCAACCGCCGCGATTGGCGTTATTACCGAGGCGATGGTGTCCTTGTCGAGGATCTTGCGGAAGACGGTCGTGGCTGCCGACCCGCCGCCGGCGGAGTGGCTGGAGAGTTCTTTGCCTTCGGAGGCGCAATGGGAATATGCGGCCCACGGTCCCGAAGAGAGGCGCTCTCCTTGGGATGATAAAGAGGCGGCGGAGAGTCCGCGCGTGGCGCGACACGTCGCTGGTGCGGCTTACACGGTGGAGACGCTGCCGGCGGCGGAAGTGTCGGAGCGGCTGGGCATGTCGTCGTTTGGCTTGCACCACATGGCGGGAAACGTCTGGCAGTGGTGCCGCGACTGGTATCGAGCCGATTTTTATCGCCGCCCAGAGGCGGTCGCCCCCGATGCGCAGAATGCCGAGGCCACTGGAGTGCGCAGTGAGCGCGGCGGCAGCTGGGTCGGCCCGGCGGAGTTGGCCCGGCCTACTTACCGAGCGCGGACGGCCGCCTCAGTCCTTCGGCCGCTGTCTGGGGTTCCGCTGCGCCGGACGGATGACCAATCTATCCTGAGTTGTGTGTCTGCAACCATATTTGCGTCAACGCATCCTCTGCGGCGGTCGTCCAGTCCACCGTGTAGGAGATCATACTTCTTCTCCCGCTCGCAAGCGGCGAAGAATGTCTTTCATCTTGGTTTCGTCCATTCCCTCGCGTTGGCGTATCTCTTCCAGTTTCCGGAGATGAGCCTGGACCTGCGCAGGAGGGAATGCCCGGCTCTTTCGGAAGGCCGCGCCGCCGTAGATGGTTGGCGACTGCTTCCGCGTCCATCGGTTCCAACCATTTCATAAACGACACCAACTGGCCATTAGAATCGTAAACTTCGACGTTTTCTTTCGCCTCGGCCAGGATGCGCGTCTGTTCTTCGGTCAATTGGATGCGCTGCATATTGCACCCCCTTTCCTCTCTTACTCTACTTGTTCCGCCTCCGCGCG
Organism: uncultured Planctomycetota bacterium; assembly: GCA_963835245.1. Lineage (GTDB taxonomy): Bacteria > Planctomycetota > Planctomycetia > Gemmatales > Gemmataceae > JAJPHU01. The sequence continues at coordinate 761,035 of CAWIEZ010000001.1, read as the reverse complement.
GTCAATGCGGCCGCTCGCGGTTCAGGTTCCGCGCTTGCGCATAGCTCGCGCACCAAATTGGCGTTGGTTCCCACTTGATCGCCGAATTGCTGATACATGCCGACGATCAGCGCATCGGTCGGCTTGATGTTTTCCACAGCCGTGGCGAAGCAGGCGCGCACTTCGGCGGGGCTGTTGATGCGCCGCCCGGCGGCCAGCACCTTGAGTACCAGACACGGTTTACGCGTCGCCTTCACCACCTTGAACATGCGCGGCGGATCGCTCGCCAGATAGATTTCGCCCAGCGGCAGATCCTTGCCCAAGAGCTTGTGCAACTCGTTGCGCGGCCGTGTCAGATAATACAGACAGCACATATAGTAATCGACATCCCAATTCTTCTCCTCGGCCAATTCGATCAGAGCGGGGTTGTGAGCCGAGAGACCAACCAGAACGCCCTTATCGCGGATGCGCTTGAGCAGCGTGGTCAGCACATGCAGCTTGTCTTGGCGGTGCAGACGCTCGGCGAGCGCGCCGTGCGGAGCGATGCCGATGGGCTTGTGGCGAGCGGCATCGTCGATGTGTTCGGGATGTTGGTCCCAGTCCGGTTTGCCCAGGCAGAGCCAGTGCATTTTGCCGCCGGCTTCGCGGTAGCGATCAAGGTCTTGCAGCGTGCGCTCGGCGTAGCTGTTCTGCCAAGTGTTGATGCCGGCTTGCTCGCAGCGCTTGAGCAGGTCGGCGACGCGCTGCGGCGTGTGCCAATCGGTCTGATGTTGGCTGAGCAGCTTGTTGAAATGCGAGTAGCCGTAGATGGGATTGGCGCCGATTATGAGCCGGGTGACGCTGTGTTCTCCCAGCTTGATCGTCGGCAGTAGCGCGGTGGAGGCATCTTCGGCCGCGACGGGGGTGAGCGCCGCCATGCTGGAGGCCGCGGCAGCGGCTTGCTTGAGGAAAGTGCGCCTGCCGGACGCTTCGCTCGGATGGTGAGTCATGATAGCATCCTCGGAAAAAACAATGGTTCAGGCAAATAACTCCGCTTGCGATAGCGGTAGTCCTTGAGCGTCCTTGGGCGAGAGCAGCGGTTTGCCGCCGTCCAACAAGGGCCAGCGGATCGCCACTTGCGGATCGTTCCAAATGAGCGTTCGCTCACTTGCCGGATCGTAATAATCCGTCACTTTGTAGCTAATTTCCGCCCAATCGCTAATGACGTAGAAACCGTGGGCGAAACCGGCGGGAACCCAGACTTGCCGATGATCGCGGGCGGACAGCGTGACGCCGACCCAACGGCCAAACGTCGGCGACGAGCGGCGCACATCCACCGCCACGTCGAACACCTCGCCGGCCAAGACGCTGACCAGTTTGCCCTGCGGCTTGTGGATCTGGTAGTGCAGGCCGCGCAACACTCCCCGACGCGAGCCGGAATGGTTGTCCTGCACGATCGGCAGATGAATGCCAGCAGCCGTGTACTTCCGCGCCTGAAAAGTCTCCAAGAAAAAGCCGCGCTCGTCCTGAAAGACCTTCGGCTCGATAAGCAAGACTTCAGGGATCGCCGTAGGAGTGATCTGCATGATACTTTTCCGTGCTGCGCCGGCGCGGACGCCGGCATCTTCGGACACGTCCGGTTCCGATCTTGATACCATGCCAACGGCACGGTGGAAAGGCAAAAACACCGACGGCGGCGAAATGTCTCCACGATGCGAAGACGATCTCCCTTGCAGCGAACGCCAACGCCAGTAACATAATCCTCCATCCCGCCGCGCCGGCGCGGATAGGATAAGGGCACGAAATCGAATTTCAGGAACAACGATCATGGTCGAACGTCGCAGCGAACTGAAGCGTCGCTATCATCGCAAGAAGAAAATGGCCAAGCTGAAAGCGCGCTTGTCCACCGTCAAAAGCAACTCCGAGCGCGAAACAATCCTCAAGAAGATCCGCATCCTTAGCCCGTGGTGGCAGGAACCCGCTGCCCAAAGTTGAACGAACACCGCGCCGAATGAGGGGAAGGAATCCCATGCCGCTTTTCGGCGCTCACATGTCCATCGCCGGCGGTTGTCATAACGCGCTGCTTGAAGCGCAGCGCGCGGCTGCGAGTCCGTGCAGTTGTTCACGCGCGCTCCCGGCCAATGGAGCGGACGCGAACTGAGCGATGAGGAAATGCGTCTGTTCCGCCGCACTCTGCGGCAAACGCGGCTGCGTCAACCGATGGCCCACGATTGCTACTTGACCAATCTCGCCTCACCGGATGAATCGCTCTATCGTCGTTCCCTGGAGACGTTCCTCGTCGAGCTGCGGCGGGTCGAGCGGTTGGGACTGCGCTATCTCATCATGCATCCGGGAGCGCACGTGGACAGCGGCGAGGAGGCCGGTTTGGTCCGCGTTTCCGCCGCTCTCGATGAGATCCACAGCCACACGCCGAAATGCAAAGTCCGCGTCTTGCTGGAGACGACCGCCGGCCAGGGCAGCACGTTGGGCCATCGCTTCGAGCATCTGGGTCGCATTCTGTCGCTGGTGTCGGCAGCCGGATCGGTTGGGCGTTTGTTTCGACACCTGCCACGTCTTCGCGGCCGGCTACTCTCTGGCGCCCGCTGAGGAGTATCGAGCGACGATGCGTGCGTTCGATCGCGCCATCGGTCTGCGGCACTTGCGCGTCTTTCACGTCAACGATAGTCTCAAACCGCAAGGCAGTCGTGTGGATCGTCACGCCCACATCGGCCGCGGCGAGATGGGATTGGAGCCGTTTCGTCTGCTGGTCAACGATCGGCGTTTCCGCAATCGACCGATGATACTGGAGACGCCGAAAGAGGCGGGGGAGGAAAGCGACATGGACGCCGTCAATCTGGCGACCTTGCGCGGATTGATGGCGGAGGATAAATCCATATAGCCCCCGGTTTACCGGGAGAAATCACTTCAGTAACAGTATGTCCGATTCGTCCATTTCAGGGACTTGATCGCCCTCGTCGGCCGCCAAGCCGGGCTTGATCTTCTTCTCATTTGCTTTGTTTTCCGGCCGATTCGACCGTTTCGGCAAAATGTTGCTATCGGCGGTGCTGGGTGCGCTGATGATTTGCTCCGGTTTCGCATCTTGCGGCAGTCGCCCCGGCAAAAGCAGAGAGCCAAGCAGGAGCAGGGCCAGGGAGGCGGCCAGCGCCCAGCGGCTGCGAATCAGGCTCCGCCCACGGGCTGATCGATGTTTGAGCGGCGCGGCGGAAAAGCTAGGCAGGGACGGCCACGGCTGCGGCATCTGTCTTCGGAAGAATGCGCGGAGCAGACTATCGAAGTCGTCGCCGGGCTTCAGGGAAGGTGGTTTAACCAAATTCATGGAATAATCTCGTAAAGAGCGGCTGCCGTCCGACCGGAAGCCGCGTTCGAGGATTCACGGCAGCTGTCCGACGCCTTGCGCCTTGAGCCGTTCGGCCAGGCGCTGCCGTGCGCGGCTCAAACGCATGTGGACGGCGGTGGCGTTGATCGACAGCAACTCCGCGATTTCCCCTGTTTCGTAGTCCAGAGCGTACCGCAGTGTCAGGATCTCGCGGTCCGCTTTCGGTAGTTGTTCCATCACTTCGCGCAGTTGCGCGAAGGTTTCTTCTCGTTCCAGATTTTCAAGCGGCATCGGCTCCGTGGTCCGCACGCCGTTCATCGTTTGCGGCGGATGGGTGCCGTTGCGGCGAAAAGCGCTCTTGGCGTGATCCTCGGCCAAATTGCGCGCTACCCGCAGCAGCCAAGCACGCGGATTGAGAATCGTCTCCCCGCTTTGCACTTGTTTCCAGAAGCGCAGGAACGTCTCCTGCATGATGTCGAGGGCGGTGTCGGCGTTCAGCCACCGCGCATAGACCAACGCCCAGACTTCGCGGCTGTGACGTTCGTACAGTCGCTCGAAGTCCGCTCGCTGCACATCGGCCGGTGGCGGCGTTGGGTTCATAGTTCCATTATTTCATCCGCCCCCGTCCGTGGGCCAGAGGAATCCCCTGCTCGGCGTCCAAGAAAAAGACGAATCAAGGCCGCGGAGCTAACAGCGTTCTTGCCCATTGCTCCTTGCTTGCGCTGCGGGCTGGCTGGAGGGGATTGCCAGCCCGCAGCGCGAGCAAGGGTTCGTTCACAAATAGCGCTCAAGCAACCGACGGCTGTTCGCATCCAGCTGCGCAATGTCCGGGATCAGATAGCGGATGCCGTGTGCATCGGTGAGGAGCGCCCGTTGCTCGTCCAACTCGTGAACATCGTCTTCGCTATTAAGCACGAAGGAAGTGCGGCCGCGATCCGTCTCAACCTCCCACTCGGACGGTTCCACCGGCGCCGACACGTTCAGAATGTGCAGAATGATCGGCACGAACTCGCGCTTAGCCAATTCTTCCTCAATCCGCCGCGCCAGCGGCGCCGGCAGCCCCTCTAGATCGGCGAGCCATACTAATTCTCTCCCGCCGCTGTCGCAAATAGAGATACCGTGGCGCGGATCGGACAGCGGAAAGGCGCGGATCAACTCGACGCCGATGTGCTGCCGGCCATCGGTGTCGGTTAGCACGAGCCGGCCCCAGGCGTCGTGATGGAGGGCGAACGGCCGCGATCCTGCTTGGCCGTTCGCCGCGCCGTTAGGTTCCATTGCCGCTTCTCCCGTGGACCAATTCCATTTGCGCTTGATGCAGGCGGGCATAACTGCCGCGCGCTCCCAGCAGTTCGTCGTGTCGGCCAATCTCGGCGATGCGGCCGTTCTCGACAACGACGAGCCGATCCGCGCGGCGTAGCGTACTCAAGCGATGAGCGATGGCGATGGTTGTTCGGCCGCGGATCAGGTTCTCCAGCGCCGCTTGAATCTCGCGCTCCGTCTCGGTGTCCACCGAGGAGGTCGCCTCATCGAGGATAAGGATGCGCGGATCGATGAGCAGCGCTCGGGCGATGGAAATGCGCTGCCGTTCGCCGCCGGAGAGCGATTGGCCGCGCTCGCCGACCAGCGAATCATAGCCGCAAGGCAGACGCAGGATGAATTCGTGAGCGCGTGCCGCCCGTGCCGCCGCCACGATGTCGGCGCGGCTGGCGTTGGGCCGACCGTAAGCGATGTTCTCGGCGATGGTGCCGTAAAACAAAAACGGCTCCTGCAAGACGATGCCGATGTTGCGGCGATACTCCTCTACCGGAAACGACCGCACGTCCGTGGCATCGACGAGGATGGCGCCGGAGCTGACGTCATAAAAGCGACAAATGAGATTGATAAGCGTGCTTTTGCCTGCGCCGCTGGGGCCAACCAGACCGATCATTTCACCGGGTTCAACTGTGAGATCCAAGCCGTGCAGCACCTCGCGGGCGCCGTATTTGAAGCGCACGCTGCGCAGTTCGATCCGTCCGTGTAGCCGTCCGGGATGGACGGGCCGAACCGGCTCCGGTACAGTCGTATGCTTATCGAGGATCTCAAATATCCGTTGCGCGCTAGCCGCCGCGCGCTGCACCGCCGAGGCCATGCGGATCATCGACTCGATGCGCGTGTAAAAACGGGCGATGTACGCCAAAAACGCCGATAGCACGCCGACTTTGATGTGTCCCTCGTAGACGTGCCAGATGCCGAACGTCCAAACGACCAGCAAACCGCCGGTCGTCAACAGGGTCACGGTCGGCCCGAATAGCGACCATACTTTATTCAAGCGATTCGCGGAGTGGAAAACGCGCTCATTGCTGATCTCGAAACGCTCGATCTCCCGGCTCTCCTGTGCGAACGCCTTGACGACACGGATGCCGGGGATGGTGTCGGCGAGTACGCTGGTCATGGCTCCCCACGCCGCCCCCGCTTGACGATAGCCGCGCAGCAGCCGGCCGCGAACGCGGGCTACCATCCACACAATCAACGGAAAGGGACAGAGCGCCGCCACGGCCAGCAGTGGATCAATCGATAGCAGAATCGCGGCCGTCATGGCGATCATAAGGATGTCGGTGCCAAAATCGATGAGGTTCAACGAGAGAAAATTACACAGCCGTTCCGTATCGTTGCTGATGCGCGCGATGAGGTCGCCGGTGCGTTTGCCGCCGAAAAACTCCAGCGACAAGCGCTGCAAATGAGCGTAGGTTTTGCCGCGCAGATCGGCGCTGATGCGTTCGCTGACCCAGGCTAAGACGTACAGCCGCGCCCAGTCGAGCAGCCAGGCGAGGAGAGCCGCCGCCACCAATCCACCGAGATACCACTCTGCCAGATAGAAATTGTCGATTTTTTCGGTTTGATAAGGAATCAGCACATTATCGATGAGCGGCATCGTCAAGTACGGCGGCACAAGTCCGGCGGCGGTGGCGGCCAAGGTGAACGTGAAGCCGAGTACGATCAGTCCGGCGCGCGGCCGCGCGAAGACGATTAGCCGATACAGCGCCGACAGCGACGGTTTGGCCGGTCCCGCCGCGCAGGCCGCGCAGCGTCCTTCGTCGGCGTCGATCGCCGTCCCACAACTGGGACAAACCGCCATCGTTGCATCGCCGCTGTCTTGCCGTCTTTGATGCCGACTGGCCAGTTTTTGCGCCAACCGATGCGCCGCCGTGCCCCGGCCCGCCGTGTAGTGCCAACACGCCAGCCGTCCCACGGCATCCACTAACTCCAGCGCGGCGGCACTCCCATGCTCAGCCGTGCGCAGACGGATGCCCTCCGTCAAGGGCCAACTTCGCCAAGGCGCCGACGCCTCGTCTTGCCCGCGCGCAGCACGCGCCGATCCGTCAGGACGACCAGTCCCCGTGCGTAGCGCAGTTCCTCGTTTAGATCCGGCTCGAACCAGGCCAACGGCGTTTCGCCGTCTTGGAGTTGGCCGGCGAATTCCTCGCGCGACTCGGCCGGCAGCGCGATCGCCTTCGCGTCCGTTCCGTTCAACTTTGCCTGCCTCTCCCAGATTGATGGCGAACGGGGCGTTTTGCTCAAACTCGGTTCGCCTTCCCGATTGTGGGGTGTCAACCGACCGTCATTGAGGGGTGCAATTAGTCGTACCCCTGACCGCGAACGCCTCTACTCACTATACTAGGTGTCACTAGAGCAAAGTCAGCCTGAGCGGCAGCCTAGCCGTTCCGCAGACTGTCTCATCGTCGAGACGCCGTTAGCAAGGAGTACCTGGTTCGTCCAGGTACGGGCGACGGTGGAACCTTTCAAGCTGGAGTCGGCGTGATCTCCGCCCATCGCTGCGGATGGGCCTATTCCCTCTGGAGAGGCACGCCGTTTGCAGATGATCTTCAGCTTCGTACACGAAACGGATTTCCGGGCTAGTCCTGTGCGGATAGTGGCAACACCGTCGTTGCCGCTCGGACAAGGACAGAGGCTGTCACCCCGCGGTCGTGTGCCGCGCGGGTTCGCGGACATCACGGAGTCGAAGCGGGCGGCGGCTCCATGCTCATCGCCACACCCCTACGATAGGGTGGGAGGAGAACACATGGAATTCAGGCGCGTCCGGGTTCTTGGCGGTCCCAACATCTGGGCGAATTTTCCTGTCCTCGAAGCCTGGGTCGATCTAGGAGTTTTGAAAGATTCTCCTTCCGACGAACTCCCTGGTTTCAACGAACGCCTCACGGCGTGGCTCCCCTCTCTGATTGAACACCGCTGTAGCGTCGGCCGGCGCGGCGGCTTTTTCGAGCGTCTTCGCCGCGGCACTTGGCAGGCGCACATTCTCGAACACGTCGCCCTGGAATTGCAATCGTTGGCCGGCACTCCGGTCGGCTTTGGACGAACGCGCGAAACCCACGAGGACGGCGTCTACAAAGTCGCGCTCGAATACGAATACGAGGATCTCGGCCGCGCCGCTCTGGAGTGGGGCCGCGATCTCTGTCTTGCCGCCGTTTACGATCGGCCGTTCAATGTGGACAACACTATCGCTCAGCTGCGTCAATTGGCGCAGCGGCTCCGTCCCGATCCAATGGAAACCGCTCTGAAGCAGGCCGCCCGCCAGCGCCGATTGCCCATCGGTCGGCTCGACGAGACAGACGTTTTTCTGCTCGGTCACGGAATCCACCAAAAGCGTGTCTCCCTGGCGAACACGACACCTCCGCTTGATACGCTTGTCGATCGTCTGTTCCCCGCTGGACAAACGGGGCGCATCCCCATCGCCGCCGTCACCGGCGTCAACGGCAAGACGACAACGACGCGGCTGATCGCGCACATTTTGGCCCGCAAGCAGCGCTGTGTCGGCATGACCTGCACGGAGGGTATTTACATCGATGGCCAGCGCATCGAGTCCGGCGATTGCAGCGGTCCGCTCAGCGCCCGTGTCGTCTTAAACGATCCGCGCGTCGAGGCGGCGGTGCTGGAGACGGCGCGCGGCGGCATTCTCCGCGCCGGACTCGGCTTCGACCGCTGCGATGTTGCCGTCGTCACCAACATAGCCGAGGGCGATCATCTGGGCATCGCCGACATTGAAACTGTCGAGCAGTTGGCGCGCGTCAAGCGAACGATCGTCGAGGTCGTCGCGCCGGACGGACATGCCATCCTCAAGGCCGACGATCCGCTGGTGGCGGAGATGGCTTCCCACTGTCCCGGCTGGGTGGTTTTCTTCGCGCGCGACGGCCATCATCCGCGGATCGTCGAACACCGCCATCGAGGCGGACGCGCCGCCTTTGTCCGCGATCGCCGCATTATCCTCGCCGAGGGAGCGCAGGAGATCCCGTTGGTAAGCCTAGAGAATGTGCCGTTGACGCACGGTGGTTACGTCGGTTTTCAGGTCGAGAACGCCTTGGCCGCTGCCGCCGCCGCTTGGGTGCTGGGCGTGCCCTGCGAAGTCATCCTCGCCGGCCTCGAATCGTTCGTCGCCGACCTTGACCGTGCGCCGGCTCGTTTCAACCTGCTGGAGTATAACAACGCCACCGTGGTCATGGATTATGGCCACAACACTTCTTCGTTAGCATCGCTGATCGAGACGTTCGAGGCGTTGCCGCACAAATACCGCTCGGCCGTCTACTCCGCCGCGGGAGACCGCCGCAACGCCGATCTCATCCGTCAGGGCCAACTGCTGGGCGACGCTTTCGATCGCGTTGTCCTCTACGAGGAAGAGAACTGCATCCGCGGCCGGGCTTGGGGTGAAATCAATGCCCTGTTCCGTCAGGGTTTGGCCGGTCGGCGGCGCGTCAAGCACATCGAGGAAGTGCAAGGAGCCCTCGCGGCACTCGAACACGCTCTGGCCAGCGTTCGACCCGGCGAGCTACTGTTGATCCAGGTCGATTTGGTCGATGAGACGATGGCAATGATGCACCGATACTTGGAATCGGGTAGTTTTTGTCGTCAGATCGATTTCCGCGAGGCGTTGGCGTTGTCGCGGCCGCGCCGGCGTCCCACGTCGATCGCGAGTCGATCTCAGGCCGATGGCTCCTCCTGACCTCCGCCGAGTTGGAGCGTCGAAAGCATCGGGTAGTGTCTCAGCTTGCCGAGTTGTCTTAGCGGCGAACCGGCAGCGTAAGCTGCCGGGTGGGGACGTTCCGGCTTGCACCCGGCAGCTTACGCTGCCGGTTCGCCGGGCCTTACAAATCAACCCCCTGAAAATCTGCTTACACCCCTAATGCTACCACGTCAAAGTGCGCGATGGAAAAAGATGCGGAAAGCGGTATCCTAAAAAGAGATCCCGCCCGCCTCTCGACGTGAGAAATCCCATGCGGCCGACCGCTGTTGTCTTCTCGTTATTAATCGGCATAGCTTCGCCCCTGGGCGCGGTTGGTGCGGAAGATACTTTCAACACCAAGGTTCGGCCCATTCTGGCGAAGCACTGCTTCAAATGCCACGGCCCCGACGAGAAGGCACGCAAGAGCCGACTGCGGCTCGATCAGAGCAAAGCCGCTCGACGCGGAGGCAAGTCCGGCCAGCCCGCCATCGTGCCCGGACATCCCGAACAGAGCGAATTGATCCGCCGCATCTTCGCGGACGAAGACGAGGTCATGCCTCCGCCGAATACCAAGAACCCACTGGGAGAGGAAGATAAGCAAATCCTCAAGCGCTGGATCGCCGACGGCGCCGATTACGGTCAGCACTGGGCCTTCGTGCCGCCTCGGCAACGGTCCTTGCCGAAGGTGAAGCAGACGAACTGGCCGCGCAACCCGATCGATCGTTTCATCCTGGCGCGGCTCGAAGCCAAAGGGCTGAAGCCATCCCCGCAGGCCGATCGCTACACACTGGCACGTCGCCTCTACCTCGACTTGATCGGCCTTCCGCCGACGCCGGAGGAAGCCGAGGCATTTGTCAAGGACGAGTCGGCGGATGCCTACGAGAAGCTAGTGGATCGCCTCCTGGCTTCGCCGCACTATGGCGAACGCTGGGCGCGGCGCTGGCTCGACCTGGCGCGCTACGCCGACACCAACGGTTACGAGAAAGATCGGCCGCGCTCCATCTGGCCGTACCGCGATTGGGTCATCAACGCCCTCAACGCCGACATGCCTTTCGATCGCTTCACCATCGAGCAGCTGGCCGGCGACATGCTGCCCGATGCCACGCTCGCACAGAAGATCGCCACCGGCTTTCATCGCAACACCATGCTCAACGAGGAAGGCGGTATTGACCCTCTGGAATATCGCTTTTATGCCGTGGTCGATCGCGTCGCCACTACCGGAACGACCTGGCTGGGTCTCACCGTCCGCTGTGCCCAGTGTCACACGCACAAGTTCGATCCGATCCCCCACCGCGAGTATTACCAGTTCCTGGCCTTTCTTAATAATGCCGACGAGCCGTCTCTCGCCGTGCGATGGCCGGATATTACGCGGCAGCGTCAAGAGATTGAGAAGAAGATCGCCGCCCTCGTCGCCGATTTGCCCAACCGTTTTCCTCCCGATGACAAGGCCGCTAAGGAAACGCGCACTCTTGAAGAGCGACGGCGGGCGCATGGGCAGCGCAAGTATCGTGCCTGGCAGGAACGCGAAACATCCCGTACCGTGCGTTGGACTGTACTCCGGCCAACCAGCGCGAAAGCCAACCTGCCTCACCTGACGATTCTCGACGATAACTCCGTCTTCGCCAGCGGCGATCAGAGCAAGAGCGACACCTACGATGTCGCGTTCCCCACCGACCTGCACGGGATCACGGCCCTGCGGCTGGAAGTGCTGCCGGACGAACGGCTGCCGAGCGGCGGGCCGGGGCGTGTCTACTACGAAGGGCCGTTCGGCGATTTCTTCCTCTCCGAGTTCCGCGTCTTCATCGGGGACAAGAAAGCCGCCGTGGCGAAGGCGGCGCACAGTTTCGCCAGCGGAAAAGCGACGGCGGACAAGGCCATCGACGGCGATCCGCAAACGGGCTGGTCGATCAATGGCGGACAGGGCCGCCCTCATAGCGCCGTCTTCACGCTCGCCGCGCCGCTCGCCGAGGCGACGAATCTGCGCGTGCAGATGCTGTTCGAGCGCTATCACGCGGCCGGCCTGGGTCGCTTCCGCATCTCGGCGACAACGGACACTCGCGCCGCGATCCCCGCAGGCGACATGCCGGCCGACATCGAGGATGCACTGCTTATCCCGGAGCAGAAGCGGACGGTGGACCAACAACAACGCCTGTTCCAGCAGTTCTTGAAGACCGCCCCCGAACTGGCGAAGGAGCGAGCCGAAATCGACCGCTTACGCAAAGAAATGCCGGCGTATCCAACTACGCTGGTCCTGGCCGAACGTCCGCCGGAGAACCCTCGGCCAACCTTCGTGCATAACCGGGGCGAGTTCTTGCAGCCCAAGGAGGGCGTCGAACCGGACGTGTTCTCGATCCTGCCGCCCTTGCCGAAGGACGCGCCGCGTAATCGGCTGGGTCTGGCTCGTTGGCTGGTTTCGCCGGACAATCCACTGACCGGCCGAGTGACTATGAATCGTCAGTGGGCGGCGTTCTTCGGACGCGGCATCGTCCGCACCTTGGAAGATTTCGGCTACCAGGGTGAACCGCCTAGCCATCCCGAACTGCTCGACTGGTTGGCGGTCGAATTGGTCCACCAGGGCTGGTCGATGAAGAAGATGCACAAACTCATCGTCCTGAGCGCGACCTACCAGCAAGCGTCGCGGGTGACGCCGGAGTTGCTGGCAAAGGATCCTGACAACACGCTGTCTGGCGCGCGGTTCGCGCGTGCGGCTGGAAGCCGAGCAAGTGCGCGATGCGATGCTTGCGTTCCAGCGGTCTGCTTTCGGAAAAGGTCGGGGGGCCGAGCGTCTTCCCGCCGCAACCGCCGGGCGTGACGACGGAAGGTGCCTACGGACAGTTGCAATGGAAGGTCAGCGCGGGGCCGGATCGCTATCGCCGTGGCCTGTACACCTTCAGCAAGCGCACGGCGCCGTTCGCCCTGTTCACGACCTTTGATGCGCCCAGCGGCGAGGTGTGCGTGGCCCGCCGGGAAGTGTCCAACACGCCGCTGCAAGCGCTTACGCTGCTGAACGACCCCGCTTTCACCGAGGCGGCACAGGCGTTAGGACGAATGATCGCGGCGCGGAAGGGATCCGCTGTCGAGCGCGTGGACTATCTGTTCCGCCGCTGCCTGACCCGGCCGCCGACTGCCGAGGAGGCGGTCCAGCTCGTGAAGTTTTACGAGATGCAGAAACGCCGCTTCGAGCATAAGGAACTCGACGCCGCGAAGATCGCCGGGCCAGGAACCGACGACGCGAACGAGCGGGCCGCCTGGACGGTGCTGGCCCGCATCCTGCTTCAACCTCGATGAAGCCATCGTGAAGGATTGAGCCATGCACGACATCCAACGAATTCTGCCGGCAGGTGACGCGGCGGCATTTTTTCCGGGACTGCGGCTCGGCGTGGGCAAGATCGCCCTGGCCGGCCTGCTGACCAACGCCTGGGCGTCCCGGCCTTCCGCGGCCCTCGGAGCGCTGACGCAACTCCGCTCGCCGGCCGTTGACCCTCTGGCGCCGCGCCGGCCGCACTTCGCGCCGAAGGCCAAACGTGTCATTCACCTGTTCATGGCCGGCGCGCCCAGTCAACTCGACCTGTTCGATTACAAGCCGCAGCTGGCGAAGCTGGAAGGCAAGCCGCTGCCACCCTCGGTCATCGGCGGCCAGCGCTACGCCTTCATCCGCCCCGACGCCGCCGTCCTCGGTCCGCGCTTCACGTTCGCCAAGCATGGCCAATGCGGAGCCGAATTGTCGGAAATGCTCCCGCATCTGGCCGAAGTGGTCGATGACATTTGCCTCGTCCACTCGGTCCACACCGACCAGTTCAACCATGCACCGGCGCAGATCTTTTTCAACACCGGCTTTGCCCAACCGGGCCGGCCGAGTCTCGGCTCGTGGGTACTGTACGGACTGGGATCGATGACGCGCGATCTGCCGGCGTTCGTGGTTATGTCTACCGGCAGCGGCATCAGCGGCGGCTCGGCCAACTGGTCGAGCGGCTTTCTACCCACCATTTACACCGGCGTGCGCCTGCGCAACCAGGGCGATCCGATCCTCAACGTCTCCAGTCCGTCCGGCGTCGATGCGCGCCTTCAACGCGACGCGCCTCGATCTGATTGGCTCGCTCAACCGGCGGCGTCTGGAGACGGAGGGCGATCCGGAAATCGCCACCCGCATCGCTTCGTATGAAATGGCCTTCCGCTTGCAAACGTCCGCTCCGGAACTGATGGATCTGCGTCAGGAAACGAAGGCAACGCTGGCGATGTACGGCGCCGATCCGGACAAGCCGTCCTTCGCGCGGGCCTGTCTGCTGGCGCGGCGGCTCATTGAACGAGGCGTGCGCTTTATCAACATCTATCACGAAGGTTGGGACGCCCATTCCGATGTCACAGGCAATCACAAGAAAAACTGCGGCGACACGGATCGTGCATCGGCGGCGTTGGTGAAGGATTTGAAACAGCGCGGCCTGCTGGACGACACGCTCGTGATCTGGGGCGGCGAGTTCGGTCGTACACCGATGGTCGAAACCAACCCGGCCCTAGGCCGTAGTCTTGGCCGCGACCATCACCCGCAGGCTTTTACGATGTGGCTGGCCGGCGGCGGAATCAAGTCGGGCCTGAGCTACGGCGTCACCGACGAACTCGGCTTCCACATCGTCGAGAAGCCCGTCCACGTCCATGACCTTCAGGCGACCCTTCTCCATTTGCTCGGCTTGGATCACGAGAAGTTGACCTACCGCCACGCCGGCCGCGACTTCCGGCTGACCGATGTTCACGGCCATGTCGTGACCGATCTGCTCGCCTGAGCCGCGGCCTGGAGTACCGCCTCGGTCATGCCGTACCTTCGCGACCTGATCGCTTCTTCCGTGTGCGAGGTTCGGGCCGGTCGAATAATTCTTGCCAACTCCCTGCCGTTCGCATCCGCTTGAGGTATTCTTCCAGTCGGGTCAAATCATTTAGCTGCTCGATGAGTGCGGCAATCCGAGCGTCGGGGGGACCAAACGCCTCTTCGCCCAGAAGACGCAGCACCTTTTTCGCCTCGACCAAAGCTCCCTCGTTGCGCCCTTCCATTCGTCCTTCTTCCAGAATAGCCTGGTATGTCGAAGACTCTTTCATGGACATCACTCCTCGGAACAGTTGGGCCGCCAGCGCGGGCGAGTAGCGCAGCCCTAGTAGGATGTATGACGACGCCAATACCAACGAAGCATGCCTCCGCACACGCCGTTGGTTCAATCTCTGCTCCATCCGCTTTATTATGCCAGGCAGTTCCACTTCTGTCACCGCGCTAATCGGGGCGAACGGCAGCAAGGCCAGGTTGCCCCTCAACAGCGGACCCGGCGGAAGCTGCCAGACACGCAGCACCTGATAGCGGAAGGCCAGGTAGGCGTCCTCGGCGGGGAAGCCGCGTTCGTACCGTCCGCTCAACTGCGGGGAATCGGCCTCGGGACGCAGCAGCACCACGCCGCTGCGCACCGGCAAGACGTGACGGTCCTCCAGCAGCGCATTGCGCACGAGCAGCTTGCGCGGCAGCGCCGGGGCGTCGTGGCCGCTGACGAATTCCAGATGCAGCAGGTACGAAGGGCGGCGGACACGCGCAGAACCTTGTCGGCGGCGCCGCTGACGGTGGCGATGTCCGCGTCGATCACCTCTGTCGGACCTGTCGGACGGCTGAGCAGGGCAGGCCCCACGCCTCCGGCTCGCTTTCGACCAGCGCTTTGAGCGTCGGGTCATAGGGCTTCGTTGTCAAGGCGAACTCCGGGGCCGACTCGTCGCCTACGCAACCATTGCGGTCACGCCTGTAAGTACACGATTTCCTCGCAGTTCGCCAGCCCGGACGGATCGACGCTTTTAAGAAGGAATGGACGTTTCGCACCGCGCGGCTTCGCCACGGGAAGGTAAAGGGGTAACAGGCTTGAAACCAAGAAAAAATCACCATTACCATGTAATGGGCAGGCGGGCGAGATAAGTGTTTAAGTGTCTACTCGCCTCATCAATCGTGAATCGCCTCTTGATTTGATGTTCTTCGTGGATTAAATAATTACGAAAGTCACGAATTTCATGAACTGTATCAAGCGTGTCTTGCGGGACGCCAATTTTTCCCGCCAGCGAAGACAGGAGTTGCTGAGTTGACGGTTTGGTGTCCCTGACCTTTGTTCTCCAGTAGTGCCGAAGACTGGACTCGAAGCGAGCAAACATCCGAACGAAGTAGACATCGTGTAGTTGCTCGGCCAGCAATCTCATTTCCTTCAGATCGA
This sequence comes from uncultured Planctomycetota bacterium, assembly GCA_963835245.1. Lineage (GTDB taxonomy): Bacteria > Planctomycetota > Planctomycetia > Gemmatales > Gemmataceae > JAJPHU01. The sequence goes on along the minus strand of CAWIEZ010000001.1, from coordinate 745,521 downwards.
GATTATGGTCGTATAAATACTGTGGCTGTTCTTCGACGATCCCTATCAAGGCGCTTACCGTCTGAAGAGCCGTCTGGTAACTGCTCTTGGTCTGTTTGATAGCATCATGGCAATCAAAACGTCGCATTAGAATGAAAGAGCTTCGTGACGGTTTTCACAAATGCACGCTGTGTAAACGGTTTTCTGTGTGCCGATCCATACGGAGAGACGATTTGCCAATTGTTGTCCTTGAAAACCACTAGGTATGCCGTTTCGTAAGTGGGCATCACCACCAAATCTACCACTCCTTGCCGTCCGCTGCCGAAGCGTGCAATGGGATCGAGTACCACCTCCTTATCCTCTGCCCTAATGCGAAGCCGGGGAGCTTTGTAAGAATCAAGGAGGCTCTCGCGGATGTCCTTCTCATCCTTCTGGACGTACCAACCCTCTTTCTGGGCCGCCTCCCTTGCCTCGTGCATCATTTTTTCTAGGGCTTCAAGCCATTCGTGCAGGAGTTGATGGCGAACTACTTTGATGGCTCCCTCCAGGTGCTTGCGAGCCTGCTTGCTCTGGGCTTTGGATGCGGCCTTATTCGCGGGAACCTGCTCGGCGATAGCCCGAAATGCAGCTACTTCGTTTTCCAGCGTCTCCCGGTCCTCCTGAGACCAGTCCGCGAAATCCGCGGGGTCGAAACCTTCGACAGACTTCGGAGTGAGCCAGAGATCGGCGGCGTGGAGAACGGAGCGGAGCTGAGTGTCCATCTCCGCATTCCGCCCGCTATCGACCTTGAAAGGAATGAGAAGTCGAGATGCCAGCCGTAGATCATCGATAAAGTTTTCGCGTGCCATGTTAAACCGTGGACGAGACGCAGCGAAGCCAGAGCTATTTGTTAGAATTATATTGAGCAGCCGTAAAGACAGCAAGCGAAACAAGCAGATACTAAGTCCTCGCGCCGGAAACCAACACAACGCGAAAGCCGCCGTAGCTGTCGTGAACGCCGGGCGCACCGACGCGGCAGGCGGCGCGACAGTGCCTGCCAACGATGTTCCAGGAACCGCCGCGCAAAACACGGCGCTCGCCGTTTTCCGGCCCTTGTGGATCTTGCCGAGGGCTTCGTTTGTAGTATTCCGCGTCGAACCAATCGGCGCACCACTCCCAGCCGTTGCCGTGCAGGTCGTAGAGACCGAGAGCATTGGGGGGATAGGAGCCGACCTTGGTAGGACGCTGAAGATATTGTCCCTGGGCTGCGCCGCCGTAGGGATAGTTCCCATCGAAATTGGCCTGCGTGGGAGATAAGGAGTTGCCGAAATAGAATGGTGGCGAAGGCTTTTTGATAAACGGCCCTCCTCGACAAATGTATTCCCATTCCGCATCGGTCGGCAAGCGATACAGGCGTTCATTCATCTTTTCATCGGAGAGTTCCGAGAGGCGGCGGCAAAACTCTGCGGCTTCGTCCCAGGTGACGCTCTCCACTGGGAACGGGCCCGTGTCCATGCCCTTCACCTTGTCCTTGCCTCCGCCCGTGGAAGAGAAGTGGCTCGGATTCGTGCCCATGACGCGCTGGTATTGTTCCTGCGTCACTGGATAGATTCCCGCGTAGAAGGGTTGGGCGATCTCGACCTCGTGCTGGTGTTCATCGTCGCTTCGCTCCGCCTCGTTGGGCGGCGAGCCCATGAGGAAGATGCCCGGTTGAACAAGCACGAGTTTCATACCGATGGAGTTGACGATCTCGCGTGGTCGGTTCTCTTGCTTCGGTTTTTGTTCCGGTTGCTTGTTCGGCACAACCTCCGGCTTGGGTGACAAACCGGCGCGCAGGCGCTCGCGGAACTCGCGGATCGAGGCGGGCCGCTTGCGTAGCACGCGATTCATCCCATCGCCGATCAACTCCAACCAGGCGTCAGGACAATCAGAACGCTTCTCGGCGTTGCCCTGCGGATGGAAGGTCAGCAGTTCCACCAGCAGATTCGCAGCGAGATAGACATCGCTGCGGATGTCGGGCTGATAATTCGGATCGAGGAACTCCGGCGGCATGTACGCCGGAGTTCCCATCGCGCCGCCCGTCATGGTTTGCCGGCGATCCTCCAGGATGCGGGCGATGCCGAAATCCATGAGCTTGATGCGTCCGTCGCGCGTCACCATGACGTTGTGCGGTTTCAGGTCGCGGTGCAGGATGGGCGGGCTTTGGCCGTGGGCATGCTCCAGGGCGGCGCAGACGGATTCGAGGATGACCTGGATCTCTTTCGGGGTAAGCGGCTTGCCGCTCGTCTGACGTTGGGCCAGCCAGTGCGCCAGGGTTTGGCCGTCGATGAATTCCAGTACCAGACCGTAGAGGGGCTTGCGTGTGTGCGGATCGGTAAGACGGACCCAGCCGAGCGTCTCAACGATGGAGCGATGGTGTTGACGGGACAGCTTTTGCGAAACCTGGATCTCCTGCACGAAGCGCTGGCGGCTGGCGGCGTCGTCGAGCAGGCCGGGGGCCGGGACTTTGATGGCGGCGATTTGCTCGCGGTTGATGTCGTCGATGCCCTCGACGCGGTAAACGCTGGCCATGCCGCCGCGACCGACTTCGCCGTCGATGCGCCAGCGCTCCTCAATGACGAAGCCGCGCGGCAGACTGCGCCAGACCGGCAAGCGACTGCCGCGCGTCGTGGAACTGGTGAGACTGGTCAAGGTCCGCGTCACGGCGGCGGGCGGGCGGCCATCGGCTCCGGTGACTTGTTGCAGGCACTGTCCCGCCTCCTTCAAGTTGCCCTCGCCCAGCCATGCCCCGCCCAAGCGCCGGCACAGCGTCGCCTGACCGACGCCGCGCTCGTTGAACAGCCGCAGAAGAAGGTCCATGCCGGCCTCGCGGCGGCCAGCGAGAAAGTGGGCGTCGGCCTCGACGAGCAAACGCACCGTCTCCGGCCGCGCTTGCCGCAACAATTCCCATTCGCCGGGCGGCGCGGCGCACTGGAGGAGGAGCGCTTTGATTTCTTCCAGACTGAGGTGGATGCCCTTTTGTCCGTGATAGATTTCATCGAGCCGTTCCTCGATGCGAGCCAGCGACAGCGTTTGCCGCCGTGCTTCCTCGGCGTGCGCGTCGAATTCACGGGCCAGGTCGGCGTGCTGCGACAGAACTTGCCGCACCAGCGACGGCAGTTGCTCGTCCGCTTCCTCGTCGCGCAGCGTCACCAGCGAATCCAGACGATCGAGCAGGCCGGCGTAGGACTTGGACAGCGACGCCATCCAGCCGTTGAGTTGATCGAGTTGCTCGGCGGGGATGGACTGGCCGGCCGGCTTGACATCGGGCACGGCGGCGGAGGCGTCGGCCAAACGATGGACGCCATGTTTGGCGAATTCGCCGACGATGCGCGTGGCCCAAACCCCTAACGTGCCGCCGGGCACGCAACAAGCCACCCCTTCGACGGCCAAACCGAGCAAGCCCTGCAATAGTTGCTTCCGCTTGGCGGTCCAATTGCGGAACTCTTCGATGGCAGCCCACGGCATCGGACGACTCCCCGAAGGATAGAACGGGCGAGTTCCTTTCCTTGCTCGCTGAAGTTGATCCGATATTACCAGAGATCGCGTTGAGAGTCAGAAAAAAAGCGATTCAGACGCGGGCAATCTCCGTCAGCGCCTCACGCGCTGCGGCGAGGGTCTGCTCGATGTGTTTGTCCGTATGTACCGCGGACACAAAGGCGGCCTCGAATTGGCTGCACGGCAAGTACACGCCGCGATCCATCATCGCCCAGAAGAAACGCGCGAATCGCGCCGTGTCCGCTTGCTTCGCAGTGTCGTAATCGATCACGGGACCGCTGGTGAAGAATAGCGTCCACATGCTGCCGACGCGCGCGACGCAGTGCCGTAGCCCCACGGCGGCGGCGGCTTCGTGCAGACCGTTGGCCAGCCGTTCGCCGAGTTGTTCGAGTCGGCTGTACGGCGGATGATCGCGTAGTTCTTGCAAGGTGGCGATGCCGGCGGCCATCGCCAACGGATTGCCCGATAGCGTGCCGGCCTGAAATACCGGCCCGGCCGGTAGGACGTGCTTCATCACGTCGGCTCGCCCGCCAAACGCACCGACCGGCAAACCGCCGCCGACGATCTTGCCCAGTACCGTCAAATCCGGCATCTGGCGGAACAACTGCTGCGCGCCGCCGTAGGACAGGCGGAAGCCGGTCATCACTTCGTCGTAGATGAGCAGTGCGCCGTGTTTGTCGGTGAGGCGGCGCAATTCGGTCAGGAACTCGGCGGACGGCCGTATCAGCCCCATGTTGCCGACGACGGGTTCGAGGATGACGCCGGCTATACGTTCGCCGTGGGCGGCGAAGGCGTCGGCCAATCCCTGCACGTCGTTATAGCGCAGCACCAGCGTATCGGCCGTGCAGCCGGCCGGCACGCCGGGGCTGTTAGGCACGCCGAGCGTGGTGGCGCTGGAGCCAGCCTGTACCAGCAGACTATCGACGTGGCCATGATAGCAGCCGGCGAATTTGATGATGCCATCGCGGCCGGTGAAGCCCCGCGCCAGGCGAATGGCGCTCATCGATGCTTCGGTGCCGGAACTGACCAGGCGCACCATCTCAATCGACGGCACGGCGTCGATAATCAACTCGGCGAGTTGCGATTCCGCTTCGGTCGGCGCGCCGAAGCTGGCGCCGCGCCGCATCGCCTCCTCGACGGCATGGACCACGCGCGGATGGGCGTGACCGAGAATGAGCGGACCCCACGAGCCGACATAATCGACATACTGATTGCCGTCGAGATCGTAGAGGTACGGTCCTTCGCCGCGCGCGATGAACAACGGCTGTCCGCCAACGGCCCCGAAGGCGCGGGCCGGACTGTTGACGCCGCCGGGAATCAGACGGCAGGCGCGCTGAAAGGCTTCTCGACTGCGGACGCGCGACGGCGGCATGGAACTTCCTCGCCATTTCCTATCTTATTTGACGGTGTCATCGAAAAGGGCTTTGGCCTCTTCCACCACCGGCTTCATTGCCTTCTCTTCCCCATAGAGCGCCTGAACATCCAGGCAAACGGCTCGCGCATGGATTTTGCTGATTAGCTCCTTCGTCCGCTGTTCGCGCACCATTTTGAGGCTGTTGTGGACCTTCTCCTGGAGCTTGGGCCAATCGATGACCGCCTCGCCCAATTCGTGCTTGTGCCAGGCCGCGTACAAATACCAGCGCGATCGCGGGCCTGCTTCCTTGTCCATTTCATCGCGCAGTGACTTAAACAATGTCTTGGCCAATCCGGGATCGCCCACTTCTTCGGAATTTTCCGCGCGCAGGCGAGAAACGCTTGGCGCTGGTGTTCGTCCGTCAGCGCGGGTTCCTCGCCGAAATCGTGAATGCGCTTGTACATCTGTTGGAATTGCCCGTCGATCTGAGTGAGGGCGTCCCATTCCGCCAAGTGCTTGTCGGCCACGCGCGCCCAGCTCGAATCGCCTCCTGCTTGCTCCTTGACCGCCTGCCAATGTTCGATGGCGGTCTTGCGATTGCCCTGCTCTTCCGCTTCCACGGCAGCAAAAGCATTCTTTTGCGTCTCGCCATCCGGCTTTATTTTGAACGGCTTGTTTTCGCGCTCTTGCTGCATGTGTTTGTCCAGAAGACGCTCCCATCGGGCCATCTGAATCTGCTCTCTCCAGCCGCGAACTTCTCGACTCCGCTCGTTATCCGGCGTTCCGTAATCGCGAAGGTATTTCGTGATGGCCCCATTCGGCTCGATGGCATTCTCTTGGGCCTCGACATTGCCGGAATCCATGACGGCTTTGGCCTTCTGATACAGCTTGTCGGCCGATGGCGGGCGGAACACCAGATACAACAGCGTTGCGACGACGCCTAGCGCGAGCGTCAAACCGATCGCCTGAAACCACACCTTCTGATAGAACGGCTTTTTCGTCTGTTTGCGCTTGGCCTTGGCCTTGCCGGTCATCAAGACGCGAGCGGCGTCCTTGTCCTCCTCCTCCAGTCGTTTTTGTCCGGGGGCGCGGTCGATGAGACGGCGGCGGACGGTTTCGACACCGGCGCTCTGCTGCGTCTCGATCTTCTCCTGAATGGCGCCCAGGGAGTTCGCCACCATGCTGGCGTCGAGCGGTCGTTGCTCCGGTTTCTTTTCCAGTAATTGGCTAATCAGCGTGTCCATCCAGACGGGGATGTCCAGCACTTGGCGCGACGGCCGCTCGAAAGTGCCGTTGACGTGCTGCATGAACATGTCCATCGCGTTGTCGGCCTGGAACGGCTTGCGGCCAGTCACCAATTCGTAGAACATGATACCCAGCGAATACAGGTCGGACTTGTGCGTTAAATTGCGTTCGCCCTTGCACTGCTCCGGCGACATGTAGGCGGCGGTGCCAACCGTGCAGTTGGTCGCCGTCAACGCTTCGAGATCGGTGTCCTTGGCGATGCCGAAATCCGTCAGCTTGAGCGTGCCGTCGTTCAGCACCATGATGTTCGACGGTTTCAAATCGCGGTGGATGATGCCTTTCTCGTGCGCGTGCTGCAAGGCGGAGCAGAGTTGTTGGCCTAGCTCGACCAATTCCTCCCAGGTCATACGGCCGCGCCGGGCCATCACTTTATCGAGCGATTCGCCTTCGACGTATTCCATAGCGAAGTAGCGCATGCCCTCTTTCTTGCCGGCGCCGTAAAAACGGACGATGTTGGGGTGATTGAGCTGTTTGAGGATGGCGATTTCGCGCTCGAAACGATCGACGGCGGCGGCGTTGGTCGAACCGATGCCGGGCGCCATGATCTTGATGGCCATGATCTGTCCGGTCTGAGTGTAGCGGCCGCGATACACAGTCCCCATCGCCCCGGAACCGAGTTCCATGTCGATCGTGAAAGGTCCGAATTGTTTACCGACCAGCATGGTTGCACCTGTATCGCGCCATTTCCGTACCCTCCCGCCGCGCCAGCGAGAGCGTCCCTTGCTGGCGCGGCGGACTGGCAAGAAATATGCTTCACTTTAGCCACTGCGCCGCCGCGCGGGCGAAATAGGTGAGAATCATATCGGCGCCGGCTCGTTTGATGCTCGTGAGAATTTCCAGGGCGATGCGGCGCTCGTCGATCCAGCCCTTTTGTGCCGCCGCTTTTACCATAGCAAACTCGCCGCTGACATTGTACGCCGCCACCGGCACGCCAAAACGCTCCTTGACGCGGTGGATAATATCCAGGTACGCCAAGGCCGGCTTGACCATGACGATGTCCGCGCCTTCGGCTAAGTCCAACTCGACCTCGCGCAGTGCCTCGTCACTGTTGGCCGGGTCCATCTGATAACTGGCGCGATCGCCGAATTGCGGCGGCGATTCGGCGGCGTCGCGGAACGGACCATAAAAGCCGGATGCGTACTTGGCCGAGTAACTCATGATCGGAATGTGCGCGAAGCCGGCCGCGTCGAGAGCGGTGCGGATGGCGCCGACCATGCCATCGAGCATGCCGCTGGGCGCGACGAGATCGGCGCCGGCGCGGACGTGACTGACGCACTGCTCGGCCAACAACGGCAGCGTGGCGTCGTTGTCGAGATCGAGGCGGCCTACCACATCCGTAAGGACTCCGCAATGTCCGTGATCGGTGTATTCGCAGAAACACTCATCGGCCATCAGCAGGGCGCGATCGCCATATTGCCTGCGCAGAACGCGGAGCGCTTGCTGTACGATCCCATCGGGATCGAGAGCGCTGGAGCCGGTCGCGTCCTTGTGCGTCGGAATGCCGAACAGCAGGAAGGCGCGCACACTGAGATCGAGGCAGGCGCCGACTTCTTCGATGAGGCGATCAATGCTGAACTGATAATGGCCTGGCATCGAAGCGATTTCTTTTTTGACGCCGTGGCCGGGACGGACGAAGAGCGGCAGAATCAGATCCTCAACCGTCAGCGTCGTTTCGCGGACGAGGTCGCGGATCAGCGGATGATGGCGCAGACGACGCGGCCGGACAATAGGGAAACCGCCCGGTCGCCAAGCCGTCGGCTCGCCGGAATGCGCCATGAGATTCACGCTCCTCCCAGATAAACGCGGTTCGCCGCCGCCACGCCGGCGCCCGGCTGAATCTGAATTCCCTGATTCGCCAAACACTGTGCCAGCGCCCCCAAGAACAGTAGCACTACATCCGGCCGGCTATTGTGTCCCATCAAACCGATTCGCCACGCCTTGCCCTTGAAATCGCCAAGTCCGCCGCCGATCTCGATGCCGAACTCGCCGAGCAACCGTTTCCGCACGGCCAGATCCTCCGCGCCGGCCGGGATGCGCACGACGTTGAGCTGCGGCAACTGATGCTTGCCGTTGGCGAGGTACGTCAAGCCCAGAGCCGTTAGGCCCGCTTTGAGCGCCTCGTGATTGCGATGATGCCGCGCCCAGCGCGCCTCCAAGCCTTCCTCCAACACCAAGCGCAACCCCTCGTAAAGAGCATAGATCATCGTGATCGGCCCGGTATGGTGGTAGAAGCGATCGCTGTCCCAGTAATGCTCGACGAGATTGACGTCGAAATACCAACTCTGCACTTTCGTCTTGCGTTTGGAGAATACCTCGACGGCGCGTGGACTGAACGATACCGGCGACAGCGCCGGCGGACAGCTCAAGCCTTTCTGCGAGCAGCTGTACACCGCATCGACCTGCCAGGCGTCGAGGGCCAGAGGAATGCAGCCCAGCGCCGTGACGGCATCGACGAGCAGCAGCGTATCCGATTCGTGGCACAACTCGCCGAGTCCTTCGAGCGGCTGCCATGCTCCCGTTGAAGTCTCCGCCTGCACGATGGCCAGCAGCTTGGGTCGCACTTTCCGCACCGTCTCGCGGATTTGCTGGAGATCGAACACCTCGCCCCACGGCCGTTCGATTACCGTTGATCTGCGCCCCGCGCGGTTCGCCATCTCGACCATTCGCTGGCCAAAAAAACCTGCAACACAGATAACCACGCGATCGCCCGGCTCGACGAGGTTGACGAAACACGTCTCCATGCCGGCCATGCCGGTGGCGCTGACGGGAAACGTCACCTGATTTTTCGTCTGGTAAACGGTTCGCAGCATCTCCTGGACGGAGTTCATGATCTCCAGAAACTGCGGATCGAGATGGCCCAAGAGCGGCGTGGCCATGGCGCGGAGAACGCGCGGATGGGCGTCGCTGGGACCGGGACCGAGCAACAGACGCGGCGGCGGATTCAACGGGCCGGGGAGGTTCATAGCAGTCAAGGGTCGCGAAGTCGTTGGGCGAAAGGACAGAATCATAACATCTTTCATGCGTTCCTGGATGAGCCGGCTGACGGCCTTGAACTGAGGATGGCCGGCGCCGCCCATCCACTCGAAGACGCACATTTCGCTGGTCGTCAAGATCGCGCCCGCTCGTTCCAGGCGGCGCAGGGCGAAGTCGTGATCGATCCGATAGCGCGAACCGATGGCATCGGCGACGACATAGACGCGAAAAGCGAGGGCGAGCAGATCGAGGGCCGTGTGCAGCACGCAAACGTGCGATTCGATGCCGCAGAGGACCAATTTCGGCCGAGCCTCCCGATGGAAAGCCTGGACGATGCTCGGCACAGTACAAGAACTGAAAGCGATTTTGTCCGGCGCTCCGATAGTTTCTCGGCCAACTCCGGCACCGTGGTGCCGAGGCCGCGCGGATACTGCTCGGTGCATTGCACCGGCAGGCTCAGCAGACGAGCGGCGTCGAGAAGAAAGGCGATGTTGCGTACGACAGCATCGCCATTGGCGATGAGTGGAACGAGCTTTTCCTGCACATCGATGACGAGCAGGCCCGTATCGGCGGCGGACATTTGCGTGGCGTGCGGCATAATGCGCTCCTCTGTCCCGATCTCCCTGTTCGGGATGCTACACCGTGTCGCGCGAAGCGTCAAGGAAGCAGCGAACGGCGGGACCATAAGGACGGGTGGACCTGCGGATTTTGAACAGTCCGCCCTCACCTGTCACTCAATGCTGTCGGCTGCCGCCACAACTTCATAGAGCGATTCACACGATCTGCCGAATCACCTTGCCGAGCACCGACGTCAGCCGTTCCTTGCGGCCCAGATGCAGATAGCGTCAAGCTGCTCCTGATCGAGTCCGAGTTGATGCAAGATCGTCGTGTGAATGTCGCGGAAGTGATAGGGATCTTGCACGGCGCGCAAGCCGATGTCATCGGTGGCGCCGACGACTTGGCCGCCCTTGATGCCGCCGCCGGCCAGCCACATCGAGAAAGCCGAGATTGTGATGATCGCGGCCCTTGCCGCCCTGCGCTTCCGGCGAACGGCCGAACTCGCCGCCCCACAGCACCAGCGTCGAATCGAGCAAACCGCGACGCTTCAGATCGGCTCAGCAACGCCGCGATCGGTTTATCCACCTCAGCCGCCATCTTGCGTGGTTGCCTTCGATGTCCTTGTGCGCGTCCCACTGCTGCGCGCCGCCGCCGGAGACGACGACGAGGAAACGCACGCCTTTCTCGACCAGCCGGCGAGCAAGCAGGCAGCGCCGGCCGTAGTTGTCGGTCGGCTCGATGCCGACGCCGTACAGATCCAGCGTTTGCCGCGTTTCGCCGGACAGGTCGAACACTTGCGGCGCTTCCGTCTGCATGCGGAAGGCCAGCTCATAGGAACGGATGCGGGCGGCCAACTCGTCGTCGTCCGGCTCCAGGGCCGCCTCGTTGAGCGAGCGGATGAGATCGACGGTCGCTTGCCGCTGGCCGACAGGCGGACGCCGGGGGCAGATCGAGGTTGCGGACGGGCCGCGAACCGCCGCGGAACATGGTCGGCTGATAGACGGCGGGAAGAAAGCCGTTGGTGTACATCGGCTGGCCGGCTTCCAGCGCGCCGCGGGGATCGGGCATGACGACGTAGGCCGGCAGCGATTGGCTCTCGGAGCCGAGGCCGTGGACGATCCACGATCCCATGCTCGGAAAGCCCGGCACAACGCGGCCGGTCAACAGTTCGTATTGCGCCGCCGAATGAACGACGGAATCGCCGTGACAGGAACGCACGACGGCGAGGTCGTCGATGCAACGCGCCGTGTGGGGGAACAGGTCGGATACTTCGATGCCGCTGCGGCCGCACTTGCGGAACTGCCGTTTGCTGCCGAGCAGGCGGGCATCCTTGGCGATAAACTGATATTTCGCATCGCCGAACTCTTTGGGACGCGGTTGGCCGTCGAGTTTGTTCAAGAGCGGCTTGGGATCGAACGTCTCCAGATGACTCGGCCCGCCGGCCATGAACAGGAAGATGACGGATTTCGCCTTTGCCCTGCGGCAGATGCGGAGTCTTCGGGGCCAGCGGATTGGCGGCGGCGGCGCGAAGGCGGTCCTCGTGAAGCAGCGAGGTCAGGGCGAGAGTGCCGAAACCGCAGAAGGCATCGCGCAGAAAAGCACGGCGATCGGAAGAGCATGTGCATGGCGTCTAGCGTCAATCGACGTAGAGGAAGGCGTTCAAGTTGAACACGGCGAGAGCGAACTCGCGCAGCGGCTGTTTCGCCAAAAACTTCACGGCCAACTCCTTCTCGCGCGGCGTCGGGGTCGCGGCCCGCTGCCAGGCAGGTAAGCACGTTCGATCTGCCGAGCGGGGTCCGACCCCGCCTCGCGTTGCAGTCGCCGTGCGAAGGCGTCGGCGAGCCGATTCGCGGTCGGGCCGTTGAGCAATTCCAGTGCTTGCAGAGCGTGCGTGCTGGCGACGCGGCGCGGACAACTCGTCGCCGCGTCCGGCTGATCGAACACCTCCAGAAACGGCAGGCGCAAATTGCGTTTGGCCAGCAGATACACCGAACGCCGATCGTGTTCGGCGGCGTCGGCCGTGACCGTCCATTGCTGCGGATCGTACAGCAGATTCACCAAGTCGGCATCGACGGGAACGACCACGCTGGGACCGCCGGCTTTGATGTTGAGCTTGCCGGCCAGCATCAGCATGGCATCGCGAATTTCCTCGGCATCCAATCGCCGCCGCGGCGCGTGCCACAGCAGCCGATTCTCCGGATCTTTACGACGGCCGAGGGCGCCGTCCGGCGAGCGCGACGCTTGCCGATAGGTGCTGCTGAGCAGAATCAGACGATGCAGCGGCTTGAGCCGGCGGCCATCCGCGAGAAACTCGTTGGCGAGATAATCGAGCAATTCGGGATGGCTGGGCGGACTGCCGTTGACGCCGAAATCGTTCGGCGTCGCCACGATGCCTCGACCGAAGTGATATTGCCAGATCCGATTGACGAAAACGCGCGCGGCCAGTGGATTATCCGGGTCGTTGATCCAGGCGGCGAGGAGCGAGCGCGGATTCTTTGTTTCCGGCGGCAACTCCGGCGTCGGCGCGGTCAGTAGGGCGGACGGCACGCGCATACCGACCGCCTTGCCCTTGTCGCTCCGGATCGCCGCGCTTGAGGATGTGGATTTCCGTGCCTTCGCTGGGCTTATCCTGAACGCTGCTCATGGTCGGCAACGGCGGCGGCAGCCGGCGCCGCATGTCGGCCAGCCGCGCCCGCATCCGCATCCGTTCGTCGCCCTCCGCCGTCTCGAGCGTTTGCTTGACGCGCTGGATCTCCGCCTGAATCGTGCCGGTGCGCGCTTGCCAATCGGCTTTCGTTTTGGCGTCTGCCAGCACGATGTCATGTTCCTGCGTCTGGGCCAGGAACGCTTGCAGCCGATAATAGTCCGCCTGCGAGAAGTCGTCGAATTTGTGATCGTGGCAGCGGGCGCAGCCAACCGTCAGGCCCAGGAAAACCGCACCAATGCTATCCGTCATCTCCGTGAGGACTTCGTTACGGCTGAACGCCACCTTGGCATTGCCGGCATTGCGGCGGATGGGACCGAGCCGATAGAAGCCAACGGCGACTTCCCTGTCGGCCTGTGCGGGCGCGATTTCATCGCCGGCCAACTGCTCGGCGACGAAGCGATCGTAGGGCTTGTCTTCGTTGAACGAACGGATGACGTAATCTCGATAGCGCCAGGCGCCGGGCCGATGGCGGTCGTACTCGAACCCCTCCGTCTCGGCGAAGCGGACGACATCGAGCCAATGTCGGCCCCAGCGTTCGCCGTAGTGCGGGCTGGCCAGCAGTTGATCGACGAGTTTTTCGTAAGCGAGCGGATCGTTGGAGGCGGCGAAGTCGGCGATTTGCTCCGGTGTCGGCGGCAGGCCGGTCAGATCGAAAAAAACGCGGCGGATGAGCGTGCGGCGATCCGCTTCTGGCGCCGGCCGCAGTCCCTCTCGATCCAGCCGCGCGAGGATGTAGGCATCGATGGCGTTGCGCACCCAGGCTCGCCGTGTGGGATCACGGAATTTGGGAATCGGGGGCTGTCCGCGTTTGCGGAAGGACCAGTGGACTTTCTCCGTCTCTCCCGGATCGGCGCGAACGGTGGAACACCACAGCAAAAGGATCGTCAGGAAAAAAACCGCCGGTAGGCCGCGAAAAAGCATGTCACGGACTCGCAAGGGCGCTAAAGCCATGATGCGCCGATTGTAAAGCAGGGACATGGAAGGGTCAATGGGCGTCGGCTGTCGTTTGAACGTTGGAGTAAGGGGGAGTATATTAGGATGCGCAGCGTGCCAGAAGAACCTGTTCGGCGGCAACGCCAGCTTTCAGCGGAGGTCTTCGATGAATCGTCGTACTTTTTTGAGTTTAGCCTCCCTGGGAGGCGCGATAGGCGCTGCCTTACTCGGCTGGGGAATTTATCATCGTGCAAACGCACATCCGCAGGGAGATCCGGAAGATTGGGAACGGCCGGTGATCTTTGTCTGCTGCGATGAGTACGGTTGCTACAGTTCGGGAGTTTATATGCGTGTAGGCGGAGGCCGTGCAGCCTTTGATACCGTTCGCCAAGCCGCGCCGTTTCTGCGCAGGCGATCCGTCCAGCGCGGCCGCCGGCCTCTGCGGTTTTCTTTTCAAAAGTGCCAGCTACGATGGGGACACCGGAGGAACGCTTGCGATTGAACCTCCGCCCGAACCAGAACCGGATAGGACGATCGATTGGAAGGCATACGGAGGGAACGGTGATGTCATCCTCATCAATGTCGATAAAGGTTCCGCAAGATGCTGCCTAGGCAGCATGGTAGGGCATGAAGTCCATGATCTGCCGCTAGGGGGTGCAAGGACTGGGATCGCGTTCGCCGGGCTCTGCCGCTAGATGGGCGCAAGATCGAACGACCATAAGGCTATCAGCGATGGCGGCAACGGGGCCGAATCCGTCGCGAGAGCGGATGGCGGCAGCGCATTTCGTTTCTGGGGTTCCTTATCTCGCAGCGTGATCGCTGATCTTCAGCAAAGGAGAACGATGCGCTTCACGCCGAACCAGCCCTGAAGCAGATCGGCTAACCGAATGACTTGCCATCCCGCAGCGCCAGCAAGAGACGCCCTTGCTGGCGCTGAGGGCTGGCAAAAAGTTAGGTTCTCTTATTTCTCTCCGAATAAGCGACGCAACTTATCCGCTTCCGTGTCCTTCTTCTGCGTTTCTAGCGTCTTAATCAGCAGTTCCCGACCTTCCTTGCCGCGAACGTCGATCTCTAGCGCTTGCCGAGCGTACTTCTCTGCCTCGATGGCATCGCCGTTTTCCAGCAGCAGCCGGGTCAACCGCAATCGCTGCTCCAAATCGTCCGCGTCGGTCGGTACCAGTTCCTTGAGTACGCCAATGAGCTTGGCCTTATCGTCCTTCTGAGCGTAGACGCGGGCCAGTTGCTTCAGCCACTCCGGCTGAAACGGCTCGGCCTTGTGGCCCAGCTCGAACATCTGCGCCGCCCTGTCGAAGTCGCTGGCATCGTAGTATATTTTTCCCAGCGCCAGACAGAACGCGCGGGTCGGGATCGTCGCGGTTGAGAGCTTCTTCGAGCAGATTGCGCTCGCGTTTGACGTTGCCGGCCAAGCGCTCCAGTCGAGCCAGCACATAGGTCGCCGTCGGCTGGTTCTTCTTGCGATCGAGAACTTCCTCGGCGAGCTTGCGCGCCTGCACGCGATCGCGCTTGAGGTAATTCAAAGCGAGATCGGCGCCGGCCTCCAAGTCGTTGTCCTTCTCGTAGGCCGTCTTCAACTCGGCCAGCGTCCGCTGCTTTTTGGCCGGCTTGCCGCCCTGAAGCGGCTTGATCGTTTCATCGAGGTAAGCGCGGTAGCCTTTCTCAAACGTCGCCTTGTCCACCTTGCAAACGCGCTGAATCACTTCCGCGGTTGCCAGGCCGTCTCGATACGCCGCCAGCATGTCGCCGATGGCCGCCGCGCCGTATTTGTCCTTGATGTAATTGACGTAAAGTTGACTCTGGCAATACGCCATGTTCCACTCGTCCGGATCGCGCGGCCGAATGAAACCCAACTCGATGCTGTCGAGGTTCAACAGCTTGCCGGCCGGCACTCGTTCGAGCAATAGCTCATTCCATTTCGGCAGTCGGGGAAAGCCTTCATTGTTGACCGCCAATCCTTCCGTCAGCCAATGCGGTACCAGGAAATGCGTCTGTTCGAGATTGAAAATGTGGACCATTTCGTGACGTAGAACGCGGCCCCAATTGAATGGTTTGCCGAGATCGCGGCTGTTGGGCGAAGCCATAGCGAACATTTTGCCGGTGCAGGCGCCGATGGTGTGCAGATCCGGCAGCGCGACGATGCGGCCGCTGAACATCTGATGGCTGGTGAAAACCTCAATGAGGATTGGCCCCTTGGGACGATAATTGAATTTCTCGGCCAAATCGGTGTAGATCGTCTCCAGATAGGGCGCCATGTAATGAGCGAGTGTGTCGTCGTGCTTGGGATCATAGCGCAACTCAAAATGATCGGTCTTCAGCGTCTCATACTTCGTCAGATGATCGAGAACTTTAAGAAGATTCTTCGTGCGGACGTTGAAAGGATCGGCTTTGAACGCTTTATCGAGTGTGGCCCGCGCTTCTTTTTCCCGTCCCATGCGCATGTAAAGTTGACCGAGACTGTTGAGCGCCTCCGGCACATTGGGCCGCAGTTCCGTCGCCTTTAGGAAACACTTCTCCGCATTATCGAAATAATGGCGTTCGTCCAACCGTTCGCCCATAGCGAAGTAGAAGGCGGCGGGTTTCGTATCGAATTGCTCGACTTCTTTTGTGAGAGCTGCTAACTCGTCTTTTCTCTTTTTCAACACCAGACAAGCGGCAATGCGTCCCAGGGTGCGTTCGTCGCGCGGATTGACCTTGCGCGCCTGCTCCAGTTCTTTCAGTGCCGCCGCGGGATTTTCTGAAGCCAAGTGGACATCGGCGCGCAGCCGCAGTGCCGCGGGGAGTTTCGGATTGACGTTCAAGGCTTGCTCGGCGAAGCGCTCGGCTTCCTTGATTTCGAGTTTCGTCAGGGCAAGCTCGCCCTTGGCGGTGATCGCCTCGGCGGCGCTGGGATTGACCTTCAAGGCGTTGTCGAACGCCTTGAGCGCTTCGGGCCGATTGTATTTTTCCAACAACAGCACGCCGGCCTGATATTCCGCTTGCCAATATAATTTGTCGTATTTGAAGGCATCCTTATACACATCGTTGAGGATGAACTCGAATTGATCGGGCAGATTGTTCCAGCGTGCATTCTCGGCACCGGCCAGGCCGACCAGCACCAACTCTTCCGCATCCTTGATGGGATTATCTTTTTCATCGCGCTGGGTGTAGGTACGGACGAACCATTTGCACTCGGCGTCAGCCTTTTTCATGTCGCCGCGATCGCGGTAGATCTGAGCGCGAATCCAGCGGGCGAGGAACGCTCCTCCCTCGTTCCCACGCTCCGCGTGGGAATGAGCATCGATGGCGGCGTTGGCCGCTTTCTCCGCGTCGTCCCAGCGGCCGCGCCGGTACAGCAACTCCGCTTGCCGCGCCAGCAAACCGGCATCTTTCGGGATGTCTTTGATTGCCGCCTCGATGGCGGCGAGCGCCTTGTCGTACTCGCCCTCGCTTTCGAGCGCTCGGCTGAGTCCGACGGTGGCGGCGGACCGCAGAGTGGCGTCTTGGGCCAGCGTCTCAAACAGTTCGCGCGCTTCGCCGTAATTGCCGCCCAGCCAGCGCTGCCGCGCTTCCTTCAAAGTGGGTGGCGCGGCGACAGCCCTCGACAAAAAACACAGGACAAACAAGCTGGCGAGTAGGTGTTTATTCATGGCGGATCTTCCCGACCGTCGCGCGGAAACCACGGAGTTAACTTAGCGGTCGTCGCGGCCAAACGCAAGCGAGCGGTAGGCGAGTTCGCTCGCTGACCCTCGCGGCTCGTCGCATGGGCCAACCGCAAATCATTCGCCCTGCGCAACCTTACGAAGAATTAATCTTTTTGCTCTTGCCAAACTTGGGATGAGCGGCGTAGACTCTTTTCATCTTTTCTCATTCTCGACCGCCGCGCTTGACAATGGCGCCATCCAGCGGCCCCGACTACAGCACACGGCCAGGCACTTGAGCGGCAAGTGCAACGCAACCTGGACTCGCACCGTGGAGTAGGAAACATGGCTGCTCGGATCTCTCGCGCGTGGATATTCTCGTGGCTGCGCCGTTGGTTCCCCTGGAGCGTCCAGGCACGACGGCGACCCGTGGTCTACTCGGCCAAACCGATGTTGACCGTTCTCGAAGAACGTGCCGCGCCCACGTCGTTCAGCGGCGCGACGCTGGGAGATCCTGCGCCCCCCCTATTACCCAGATTAACAGGGACATGGCTTACCAGAGCGGCCAAACGTGGAAGAGAGAGAATCTGGCCGGGGTCACTTCCAGCCAGGAAATTCAATTGGTATTGGCGTCGCTGGCCCAGAAGAACGACAATTCCGTATCCACGAATACGGCGCCGACCGTACAAGGGCCGTCGTGGACGCCGACGATTTTCAATCAGCAAGACACGTCGTCCTCGGAGCGCTTGCCGGCGCGGCAGCAGTTCTCACCGTTGTCCACGCCGCCGACGCCGATCAAGCCGGCCAATCCACAAGCGTTTGCCGGCGGCGGCAGCGGTCCCCGCGGCTCTTCGACGCCCAATGCTGGCGGTGGCGGCGGCGGTCCGACGGGCGGCGGCGGTGGTCCCGGACTCATCAACGCCAGGCAGTTTGTAGGCGACAATCTCGGTGATTCCAACGGCGTGCCGACGGCGAATGTCACTCCCTCAACACCACCAACGCCCCACACCATCACCTCATCCAGCAGTCAAACCGCGTCGTCGCCGCTGACGGATTTCCAGACGACCTACTCAATGACGGCGCCGACGCACGATACGCCGCTGGCACCCTTGAATCATTCCATGTCGCTGCCATGGCATCGGCACGGCCACGGACACAGCAGCGATCCGCTGTACGTGCTGGACATGAACACGGGCGAGACCGTTCGCGCCAATGCCACGCTCAACAGTTTCTCGACCTGGGGCGAAAACTTGTTGGCGCAGGTGTCCGGCGCTACTGTCAGCAGTTATTCCTGGAACCTCAGCCACGCGCCCGATCTCACCAACGTCAGCGGCACGACCACCGCTAATCTGCAAGGCACTTGGGCCAGCTTCACCGGCCCGGCTCGCACCAACACCATCAGCGTCACGGAGACGCCGCAGAGCGGCATGCCTCTCACGCAGACGATGACTTTCCTCGTCGCCGGCACCGACTCGCCGGCCTATTCCGCCAGCCGGCCGACCAGCAGCAGCACTTGGCCCAGCGTCCTCACACCGGATCAACTCAGCAGCGGCCAAGCTACGCAAGCTGCCGGACCTTACGCCAACGTGGGTTTGACAGACGGCTCCGTGCAAACTTCGTTCAGCATGCCGTCCTATAACCCCAATACCACTCCGGTAAGTCTGGATTATAACTCGACCACCGCCAATGCGCAACCGATCTTCCTCGCTGAATATCAACTGCCATTCGGCCAAGCGGTGCCTTCGACCATCACGGCGCAGTTGACGTTCAACAACACGCCGTTGACTACTGTGACGTACAACACATCGGGGTTGAATCCCGGCGACATCGTGCAGATAGCGTTGCAAGCCAACGCTACCGGCCTGAGTACCGGCCGTTATCCCTGGTCGATCACCGTCAGTAACGGCACCAACACCAATTACAGCGGCAGCGTGAACATCGTCAACCAGGCCAGCAGTCCTTTCGGCGCCGGCTGGTCACTGGACAATGTGGAGCAATTAGTATCCGTCTCCGGCGGCGTCATTCTGGTGCAACCGGGCGGCACGAGTTTGTGGTTTGCCAGCAACGGCCAAGGCGGTTTCACCACGCCGGCCGGCGACTTCTCTACGCTGACCTACAGTAACGGTGTCTATACGCGCACGCTGACCGATGGCACGCAAATCAATTTCAATAGCAGCGGTCAACAAACCTCTACGGTGGACCGCGACGGCAATACCACGACGTTCGGCTACAACGGTTCCGGTCAACTGACGACCATCACCGACATGAACGGTCAGGTTACGACGCTGGCCTACAACGGTTCGGGTTTGCTATCCACCATTACCGATCCGGCCAACCGCACCGCCACGCTCGCCTACACCGGCAGCCAATTGACCTCCATCACCGATCCCGGCAACGATGTCTGGCAGTATGCTTACAATGCCGCTAACGACCTGAGTACCTTGACCGATCCCAACAACCATACGACGACGTTCAACTACAATTTCGCCGATCGTGTCTCCAGCGTGACGCAGCCCGACGGCAGCACCGAAGCGTTGACCGCCGAGCAGATGAATGGCTTGGCCGCGCCCGGAACCGGCACACCCGGTAATCCGGCTACCGCCGTGCTGCTGGCCGCCGGGGATCAAGCGCAGTTCACCGACGCCAACACGAATATCTGGACGGCCGGCCTGGACTGGCTCGGCTTCGGTCTACCGGTGTTGTCCGCCGATCCGTTGGGCGATACCTCGCTGATCTACCGCGATGGCAACGGCCTGGCGTGGCTATCGGCCGATGCCTTGGCCCGGCGCACCCGCGCGTTCTTCAATAGCCAGGGCAACGCCACCGAGGTCGTCCAGCCCGACGACAGCTACGCGCAGTATCAGTACAACAGTTTCAGCGAGCCGACGCAGTACACCGATGCCACCGGCGACATCACCACCTACACCTATAACACTAAGGGCGACCTGACGCAACAAACCAACGCCCTCAACTATAGCACGACCTACGCCTACAACAACGCCGGCCTGGTTACAGGTTCCACTGATCCGCTCAACCACGTCACCACTTACAGTTATAATTCGCTCAACGAACAAACCAGCGTTACCAATGCGCTGAATCAGACGACGACCTACGGCTATAACAACGCCGGACAAGTCGTCAGCACCATCGATCCCCTGGGCTTCACCAATACCTATACCTATGACGCGCTCAACCGCCTGACCGGCCAGACACTGGCCGATACTAGCACGACCTCCTCGACGTATACCTACACCTATGACAAAGCCGGCAACCAAACCAGCGCGACCGACCCACTCAACCACGTCACCACTTACAGTTATAACGCTGTCAATGAGATGACGGCCACGACCAACGCCCTCAACCAGACGACGACTTACGGCTACGATGCCAATGGTAATCAAACCAGCGTCACCAATCCGCTGAATCAGACGACCACCAACACCTACAACGCCGCCAATGAACTCGTCAGCGTCACCAACGCCTTGGGCTATGCGACCACCTACACCTATGACGCAGCCGGCGAAATGACTTCCATCACCAATCCGCTGAATCAGACGACCAACTACGCCTACACGCTGTTGGGCCAGTTGGCCAGCGTCACCGATCCGCTGGGCGACGTGACGAATTATAGTTATAATGCGGCGGGCGATGTTACGTCGATCCTTCAGGCGGGATTGTCGAATCCGACACTGACCACGACGCTGGGCTACAACGCCCTGCACGAACAAACGTCGGACACCAATCCATCGGGTAATACCACGGGTTCCCAATATGATGCCGACGGCAATCTCATCAGTCAAACCGATCCGCTCGGCCATGCCACGGCGTACAGCTATAATGCCCTGAACCAGCTGGTAAGCGAAACCAACGCTCTCAATCAGACGACGACGTACACCTATGACGCCAACGGCAACCAGACCAGCGTGACCAATCCGCTGGGGCAGACGACGACGTACACCTACGATGCGCAGGGGCGTGTGTTGACGACGACGGCGCCCAATGGCGGCGTGACAACGGACACTTACGACCTGGCCGGCAACCTGCTGTCGTTGACCGATCCCGATAACAACACGACGAGCTACAGCTATAACGCGGTGAACGAGCAGGTTGGTATGACCAATCCGCTCGGTTATCCGACGACTTACACCTACGATGCGGCGGGCCAATTGACGAGTACGACGGATGCCGATGGCCGCACCATCGATTACGGTTACAATGCGGTGGGTGAACAGACATCGGAGACGTGGGTGGGCGGCAACTACACGGCGACGTATCAGTACAACGCGGCGGGCGAGTTGACGAATGCCAGCGATCCGTATTCGGTGTATGCCTACACCTACGACGCGGCGGGCCGAGAGACGAGCGTGAGCAACGCTGGCACGCCGGGCTTGCCGATGGTGACGCTCAACTACGGCTACGACGCTTACGGGGACCGCACCAGTTTAACGGACAGCCTGGGCAACAGCATCGACTACACTTATAACGGCGAATTGCAATTGACGGGTCTGACGATGTGGTCGGGGATGAGCCACACGCTGGCGGCGCAGGTGACGATGGCTTACGACGCTGCGGAACGCTTGACGGGATCTGACGCGGACGACCGGCAGTTACGGCAGCGACACGATCGCCAGCAGCTACAACTACGACAATGCCGACGAACTAACCAACATCACGGACACGGATACGACCAAGTCGCTCACGCTGGCCAGTTACAGCTACGTCTACACCGGCGGCGAGTTGACCGGCTATCAGGACAATAATAACAGTTCGCTGACGTATGGCTACGACGCCAATGGCGAGTTGACTGGCGCCTCCGGCACGCTGAACGGATCGAGCTACGGCGTCAGCTACAGTTACGATGCCAACGGCAACCGCACAATGACGGGCTATCAGACGGGCACCGGCAACGAATTGCTCAGCGACGGCACGTACAACTACACCTACGACAAAGACGGCAACACGACGTTGCAGACGAACATCACCACGGGTTACGTGACGTACTACAGTTGGGATTACCGCAACCGTCTGACGGAGGTGAAGCAGGAGGACAACCACGGCAACGTCCTCAACGACGAGAAGTTCACCTACGACGTGAACGACAACCGCATTGGCGTGTCTCTCAACGGTGTGCAGCAGTTGTGGACGGTGTACGACGGCAAGAACCCGTACATCGACTTCGACGGCAGCGGCACGTTGACGCAACGCTATCTGACGAATCCCAATGCTTTGAGTCAATTCTACGGCCAGGTGAGCGCCAGCGGAACGGTGCAGTGGTTCTTGACGGACAATATCAACTCGATCCGCTTGGTCGTCGATAGCAGCGGCAACGTGTTGGATGCGATCACCTACGATCCCTATGGCAACATCCTCAATCAGACGAACGCGGCCAACGCGCCACGTTTCCTATACACTGGCGCGGCCGTGGATTCGCTTACGGGAAATTACCTGCTCAAGTATCGCCTCTATGTGCCGGCAATTGGCAGGTTCTCAATTCCCGATCCGACAGCCTTTGCGGCGGGGGATACGGATCTATATCGATATGTATTCAATTCGCCGATCAATAAGGCAGACCCAACCGGTCTGGGTCCTTGGCCCGGAGATAAGAGGAGGCCTCTCATCCCCGGAGGTCCGAAAAACCTCCTGGATCCCATTCTATCGAAGAAACCACTACCTCCTCGACCCCCTCGCGGTTCACACAGGTTCAAGGTTCCCATTATTGGGCTAGGCACCTGGCGACCGCCCATTGGACTAATAGGAGGCCCCCCCAATAAGACCGGACCATATGGACCGATTGCGGAAGTGCATGGGCTCCCCGGCCGTGGCGAGGCGCAAATAATGTGGTACATAGGGATAGATTGGAGAGCACTCTGGAAAGGGGAATGGGGTATCCATTGGCACCCGAATGAGATAAGTCCGGCTGGACCAAATTGGGGTTGGCACGGATCGGGACCAGAGATACCGGGAGGAAATTGATTGATTAGGCACGTCCAAAAATAATTTCGGCGAGCGGCGGTGTTTATCCCGGCTGTCTTCGACAAGGCAAAACCGCCGAGACAAGCCCGACAGTTCGCCAAACCTGGAAGTTATTCTTGGACGCCCTCAGGGCAATCACACCTCGAAGTCCTGTTGGACCAAAGAGTTGCATTGCTGAGCTTTAGCTGTTTTGCCGAAGCTCAGCAATGCAACTCTTTGCGGGAAACATAGTTATGTGGTGCGATTGCCTTGGACGCCCCCTTCGTTCCGAAGAGCATTAAAACAGTCAGAGGTGGAGGATTCAAATTATGAGCCGGATGACGTTCCGAACCACGGGATACCGCCTTGGAAACATGGAGCGAGGCCATGGCTGCTCAGACAATCTTATCGCGGCAATTTTAAGAAGGGGGAGACGGAAAAGTGTTATTTTCCAGTTACTGATCCTGGCATTCGTTGTTGCAACCTCTAGCCTGCTCTCTGGGAGCCTCATCCCTCTTGTCGCGGCAGATGTTAGCGATATTGAGACATTGCTGGAATTAGATCCTTCCGATTGGGCTAGCTCCGATTGGGTTAGCATCGATCCGCAAAAAATAATTGATGTATGCACGCGGGCATTGGATAACAAACCAAAATTGAAGGATGACCAGCTTTGCCGGCTCTATTTTACAAGAAGTATAGCGCTGTACCATATCGAAAAATACGAAGATTCAATACGCGACCTGAAGGAATTGTTGAAACTTCACCCGAAAGACTGTCAAGCGCTTCGTTATCGCGGCGAAACTTATGTCGCGCTGGGACAATATGACAAGGCACGTGCCGATTTCGAATCGGTCGTAAAAATACAGCCGAAATCCGGAGTCGGCTATGGATTCTTGGCACTTTTAGCGGATCAAACCGGTGATTATGATTCCTGCAAGAAGTTCGCCGAGAAGGCTATTGCGCTGGATCCGGACGAGCCTTATGGATATCTAGCTCGTTATAAGATTCGCATAAGAGAACGTGACTACAAGGAGGCGCTTAAAGATATTAATAAATGTATTCTTCTGAGCTACGGAATGGGCACAGCGGAAGCTGCTACCCCGTATTTTCTGAAAGCAGGTTTGTTCATCAAATGCTTCGATAATCCCAAGAAAGGGTTTCCGAGCGTGATGATGGCTTATGGCCTTAACCCCTCCGGCGGGGGTGCAAAAGGTCTGCTATGCGAGTATTATTTTAAGACTGCGAAATATAAATTGGCATTTCAACTCAGCAAACAACTCGCAACAGAAAATCCGCGTCAGCCCGAACTGTTGGGCATAAGAGTGGTTTGCCTTATTGAGCGCAACCGGCATGAGGAAGCGTTGCAGGCGGCTGAATCAATGGTTCGCCAAATGCCTGAGTACTGGGGAAGTTATTTGTACCGCGGTCAAGTGTACTTCACACAAAAAGCGTATAAGAAAGCCTTACACGATTACGATAAGGCTCTCGCGCAATGTGATGGTGATATTCTTCCTATGACACGAGCGGCGAAAGCTTACCTGTTGGCAACTTGTCCCGAGGCGTGCCTCCGCGATGGTCCGCTGGCGAGAACTCTAGCATCTAAATTATGCGAACAAACGGAAAATCGGGTTCCTCGCTATCTGATGCTACTGGCGATGGCCTCTGCGGAATGCGGAGACTACAAGGAGGCGGTTCGCTCAGCCAAGAAATCCTTGGAGAAGGCGGATTTCAGTTTTCCTTATCTAACGGAATATAAACGCCGCTTGGCTCTCTTCGAGGATGGAAAACCGTATCGTTTCACGCCAGGTTCTCGGACGTTTGACTATCTATTTCCATAACCGGGAAAGAAAAGAGGCCGGAAAGAGAGGGCCGGAAAGAGTGTCGGTACTGAATGGCACGGACTTAAGCTCCAAGCATTGAGTACCGAAGGGTTAGCAACAGATGGCCTGCCTTGCTAGAGTGAGGATGACATTGACCCTCAAACTGCAAGGAGGTCATAGTTTTGTACTCGCGATTCGTTGAAAGAGACGCGAATCAACGGAGTTTCATACTATGAGTACCCGCCTGTCGCTGACGATGATCGTCAAGAACGAAGCCGCCACGCTGGCTCACTGCCTCAACTCCGTCCGCGATCTTGTGGACGAAATCATCGTCGTGGACACCGGCTCCCACGACAACACCAAAGACATCGCCTTCCAGCGCGGCGCCCGCGTCTTCGATCTGCCCTGGCCCGACAGCTTCGCCGCCGCACGTAACGAAGCCATCCGACACGCTACCGGACAATGGCTCCTCTGGCTCGACGCCGACGAACACCTCGACGATAACAACCGCGACCAACTCCGCGCCCTGCTCGCCAACCTCAAGGACGATAACACCGCCTACGTTATGAAGTGCCTGTGCCTGCCCGACCGCGCCAGCACCAGCGGAGCCGTCGTCGATCACGTCCGTCTCTTCCGCAATCACCCCGACATCCGCTGGCAATATCGCGTTCACGAACAGATTCTGCCCAGCTTGCACGGAGCCGGACATGCCGTCCGTTTCTCCGGCATCACCATCACGCACACCGGCTACCAGAATCCCGCGCTGCGACAGCAAAAGCTGCAACGCAACTTGCGGCTCTTGCACCTCGACTTGGCCGAGTGTCCTAACGATGCGTTCACGTTGTTCAATCTCGGTTGGGCTTACGCCGATCTCGACCGCTGCGGCGAAGCCATTCCGCTTTTGCAACGCAGTTTGCAGCACTCGCATCTGGCCGATTCCATCACGCCCAAGCTGTACGCGCTGCTGACGCTGTGCCATCGCCGTCTGGGCCAACATGCCGAGGCGTGGACCGTCTGCCACGCCGGCCACGTTCGCTGTCCCGATGATCCCGAACTGCTGTTTCTCAAGGGCCAATTGTGCCATCAACGCGGCGACCGGGCCGGTGCGCGGGTCCTGTTGGATGCAGTTGCTCGATAACCGCCCCCTAACGGTCGCGGCTCCGACGGATGGCGTCTTCCGCAGCGTCGATGCCGGTTTGCATGGTCCGTTGGCGCGGCATCATTTGGCCGTGCTGGCCCGCGAAGAAGGACAATTGGCCGATGCCGAAAACCATTGGCGCACCCTGCTCGCCCAGACGCCGGCTTTCCCGCCGGCTCGTCTCGGTCTGGCCGAACTGTTCGTGCGCCAAGAACGCTGGCCGGAGTTGGAAACAATCCTCACGGAGCTGGAGCCGCAAGCTCCGGTGGATGCCGCCGTCTTGCGTGCCCGCATGCACCTGGCGCGAAAGAATTCGCCGCCGCGCGACAATTGCTCGAAGAAGCCGTCCGTCAAGCGCCACAGGGCGTGACGGCGTATGTGATCCTCAGTCATGTGCTACTGCAATCGGGCGACGAGAGTACCGCCGAGCCGCTGTTGCGTCGCATCGTCGAGATGGACGCCGGACAGGGCGAATCGTGGCGCAACTTGGCGGTGCTGTATCGCCGCACGGGTCGTCTGCGTGAGGCGATCGCGGCGGCGCAGGCGGGATGCTTGCACTGTCCGCACGATGCCGATTTGCTGCTGTTGCACGGCGTCTTGCTACACGAGGGCGGCGATGTCCTCAACGCCGAAACGTGTCTGCTGCGTCTGTTGGAAACGGATAGCGGCGACGGCGCGGCGCGGCAGCGGCGGGCGACGGCGCGGCACCATCTGGCGAATCTGTATCGCGCTCTGGGCCGCGCCCGTGAGGCCGACGCTCACTTACGAGCCGCGACCGTCTAAGATACCCCCTCGACTTGGAAATTGGTGACGCTCTACGTTATTCCTTATTGTTCTTACACTTCCGCTGAAATGCGCATTCTCCGATCGGGAGGCGATAGAGGTAACATTTCCGTCACCGTTTCCGCAGTCGATGGCGGTCTTGCCTGCGTTGCAATGAGGCAAGCCGCATCGACGTGCGCGGTTGCAACAACTTAGCTTGAGGCAATGCAAGAGGTTGCGTCGCGCGTTCTGCTGTCGTTGCAACGGCGCGCTTATCGTTGCAAGGCGTGAGGGAGGAAGGATGCAACGAAGAGAAGGGGCGAAGAAAAGGGTTCGGGACTTGTCGTTATTGCTGGATGAAGTTTTTTGCCTACTCTGCTTTATAGTTCCATCCAGCCCGCACACGGAATCATCACCATGAACCTAAGTAGCTGCTTTCACCTAGCTGTTTGGCTCATTCTGTCCGCGCACGCCGCCGGCGTTGGATCTGAACCACCGACGCGACTGCCATCGGCGAAGCCCGCCGAGGTCGGACTCGACGCCGACAAGCTCCGTCCAATCGATGCGGTTGTCCAGGACAGCCTCGACAAGGGCCAACTTCCCGGTGCGGTCATCGCCGTGGTACGGCAAGGCAAGATTGCCTTCCGCAAGGCGTATGGACTGCGCAGCAAGCAGCCGGCCGAGGTTCGCATGACCGTCGATACCGTTTTCGATCTGGCCTCGCTCACCAAACCCCTCGCCACGGCCACATCCGTCATGATTCTGCTGGAACAGGGAAAAGTGAAGTTAACGGATCGGGTAGCGCAACATTTGCCGCAGTTCGGACAGAACGGCAAGGAGGCGATCACGGTCGAACATTTGCTGCTGCACACCAGCGGCCTCATCGCCGACAATCCGCTGGCCGATTACCAGGACGGCCGCAAGAAAGCCCTGGAGCGCGTTTACCAATTGCGGCCGCTCGCCGAGCCGGGGCAACAATTCCGTTACTCGGACGTAAACTTCATCGTGCTGGGCAAACTGGTCGAGTGCCTCAGCGGCCAAACTCTCGATGTGTTCGCGCGCGAGCACATCTTCGCGCCGCTGAGCCTGTTCGATACGACGTTTCGGCCGGATAAGGCGCTGGCGGAGCGTGCCGCCCCCACGGAGAAGCGCGGCGATCATTGGATGCGCGGCGAGGTTCACGATCCGCGCGCCTATCTTCTCGGCGGCGTCGCCGGCCATGCGGGATTGTTCTCGACCGCCGATGAGATCGCCGTTTTCGCGCAGATGATCCTCAACGGCGGCAGCTATGCCGGCCAACGCATCCTCAAGCCGAAGACGGTGCGGTTGATGACGACGCCGCGCCCGGTGCCCAAGGGGCAACGTGCCCTTGGTTGGGATGTGCGCACCGCCTTCTCTTCCAATCGCGGCGATGGTTTCTCCGACCACAGTTTCGGCCATACCGGCTTCACCGGCACTTCCATCTGGATCGATCCGGCCAAGCAGATCGCCGTCATCTTTCTGAGCAACCGCGTTCATCCCGATGGCAAGGGACAAATCAATCGTCTGCGCGGCCGCGTTGCTTCCCTCGTCGCCGCCAGCATCGTCGAGCCGGGCGAATCCTCTGTCCTCAATGGCATCGACGTGCTAAAGCGCGACGGCTTCCGCAAACTGAAGGGCCGGCGCATCGGTCTGGTGACGAACCATACCGGCGTGGACCGCGACGGCCACAGCACCATCGATCTTCTGCATCGAGCCGAAGGCGTCAAACTGACGGCGTTGTTCAGTCCCGAACACGGCATTCGCGGCGAAGTGGATCGACCTGTCGCCGACGGCAAGGACGACAAGACCGGCCTGCCCGTGTACAGCCTCTACGGAGCGCGGAAACGACCGACGAAGGAGCAGCTTCAGGGCATAGACACGTTGGTTTACGATATTCAGGACATCGGTTGTCGCTTTTATACTTACGAGACGACACTCGGCTACATTCTGGAAACGGCGGCGGAACACAAGTTGAAAGTCGTCGTTCTCGATCGACCCAATCCCATCGGTGGACTGGCGATCGAAGGCCCGGTGCTGGATAAAAAGCTGGCGTCGTTCGTCGGTTATCACCCGCTGCCGTTGCGGCACGGCATGACCATCGGCGAACTGGCCCGCCTCTTCAACCGCGAGCGCAAAATCGACGCCGATCTCGAAGTCATCGCCATTGAGGGTTGGCGGCGCGCCGACCTGTTCGACCGTACCAATCTCGTTTGGATCAATCCGTCGCCGAACATGCGGACGTTGGCAGCGGCGTTGTTGTATCCGGGCGTTGGCCTGCTGGAGACCACGAACGTCAGCGTCGGCCGCGGCACGGAGCGCCCTTTCGAGATCCTCGGCATCCTTGGCTCGACGGTCGCCGTCTGGCGGCGGCACTGGCGGCGGCGCATCTTCCCGGCGTCCGTTTCGTGCCGGTGCGCTTCACGCCCAAAAGCAGCACCCATGCCGACAAGGAGTGCGGCGGCGTACAAATCTTTATCGACGATTGGCGGCAATTCCAATCGCTGCCGCTGGGCATCACCCTCGCGTGTCATTTGCGCAAGCTGTATCCGGAGCAGTGGCAGAGCAAACGCTATGGCGTCTTGCTGGCCCATCCGCCGACGTTGGCGGCGCTACAGCGCGGCGATTCACCGGAGCAGATTATGAAGCTGTGGCAGCAGGATCTGGAAGATTTTCGGAAAGTACGGAAAGAATATCTTTTGTATTGAGGATTCGGAGCCTTCGGGTTCGCGGCGAAGCGTTTTTCCTGGACAAGCGGCGCCGCCTCCTCTACCATGCGGGAATCCGGCGTCGTGGGTAACATCTTTTGTCTCCGATGAGGAATCGGTGTCGCCATGTCGGTTGTTCTTCGCTTGTGGATGCCGCTGGGGCTTTTGATTGGCGGCGCGCTCGCCGCCGCGGATCTGCGGGCCGCCGACGAGCCGACCGGCGATTTGACGCCGGTGCCGCCAGTCACGCGATCGCTGCTCGGCAAGGACAATGCAGACTCGTTCCGCAATTACGGCAACGGCGGTGCGCAATCGCTGTCGTCCGACGGCAAAAAGCTGTTGATGTCCGGCAATGGCCTCCTGCTGTGGGATCTCACGGCGGGTCATCTGGGCAAGCCGCGCACGCTGGATAGCGAAAACATCTTCAACACCGCCGGCGCACTTTCGCCGGACGGTAAGCTGGCCGTCCTCGCACCTATGTATGGGCCGTATGGCAACGGCGACATGGCCGTCCGTTTCTTCGACACCACCACCGGCAAACCAATCCGCGAGATCGATAACGATCAGCAGATTTTCGGCTTGGCCCTCGCGCCGGACGGCCGCTTCCTCGCCGTAAGCACTCAGCAGGGAATCGAACTGTGGAATGCGGACAATGGAGAGGAAGTTAGAATCTTTCCCGCCGGCCAGAACGTCATGTATCGGCTGATGACCTTCAGCCCGGACGGCAGAATGATCGCCGCTCTCGGCAATGAGCCGGATACCGTCCACGTGTGGGAGACGGCCAGCGGCAAGGAACGCGCCGTCGTTCATTTCGGCGCCGCCCCCGCGCCGCGGCACGCGGGGCGACGGGGAAAAATGTTCCTCATCGCCCCCTTTGCCGACAACAACGCCAACAACAACATTCTCGCCTTGGCCTTCTCGGCGGACAGCCGCCTCTTGGCTGTCAGCAAACAGGATTCGGCCATCCACCTTTGGAACTTGCACGGCAACCGCGAGTTGGCGCCGCTGACCGGCTTTCGTGGGCAGGTCTCCGCCATGGTGTTCTCGCCGGACGGCAAGGAACTGATCGCCGTCGATTCCGAGGGCACGCACCTGAGTTGGCAGATGGAGGCGCTGCGGCGCCATGGCGATGTTCGCTTGACGCCGCTGAACGATGACGACTTCGCCGAGCTGTGGAACGACCTCGCCGAATCGGATGTCTTCCGCGTCTATCGGGCGCGCCGCCACTTGGCCGCCGATCCCAAACGCGCGGTGCCGCTGTTGAGCAGCCATCTGCAGCCCGTCTCCGCGGGCGATACGGAGCGCATTGAGCAGACTCATCAAGGATCTGTCCAGTGCCAACGCCGGTACGCGCCGCAAGGCCATGACCGAGCTGCGCACCAAGCACGGTGAGGCCGCGCTGATTGCGTTGATGCGGAAGAACAGTGGCGGCGGAAATGCAGCGGGAGGTATGGCCATGGGAGGTATGGCCATGGGAGGCATGGCGGGCGGTCCCGCCGGCGTGATTTCTTCATGGGTCCGGGCGGCAACAATCAGGCCGCCATGCTGCTGATGCAAAAGCTCCAAGCCCAGTTCAACTCGCCGGAGCGGCAGCGCGATTTGCGGGCCGTCCACATCCTCGAAGAAATTGGCACGGCGCAAGCCAGCAAACGTTGACGAAACTGTCCAAGGGAGCGGCCGGCGTCGGCTCTGACCCTGGCAGCGAAAGCCGCTCTCGATCACCTTGCCGCCGCCGGCAAGGAACGGCCGCGACAGGCCACGCTCGAAGAACTGTGGACCGATCTCGGCAGCGACGACGCGGCCAAAGCGTTCAAGGCCATGTGTGCCCTGTCGGCCGCGCCCCAGCAGGCCGTGACGCTGCTGCGCAAAGCAGTTGAAGCCGATTCCTCGTCGCCGAAGAGAAGGAGATCGCCACGCTGCTGGACAACCTCGCCGCCGACGATTTCAAGGTGCGCGAGAAGGCGACGGAATCGCTGAGCAAAATCGCCGAGCAGGCGCTGCCGGCGATGAAGAAGGCGCTGAGCGGCGAGATGGCCCTGGAGGCGCGCAAACGGCTCGAACGTCTGGTGGAGCAAGCGGTCTCATCGCGACATCGGCTCCGATGTTGCGCGATCTGCGCGCCATTGAAGTGCTGGAGCATACGGGCACGACCGAATCCAAGCACGTCCTGCTCACCTTGGCCGGCGGCGCTCCGCAGGCCCAACTCACCCGCGAAGCCAAGTCATCCTTGCAACGTATGACCCGCAAGTGATCGGTTCGTTCCGATTGCGAGCCTCTTCGTCGTCGCTACCCTGGCAAGAGATGAACTTTCCGGGGTGGAGTGTGTCCTTTCCGAGAGGAGCGGCCAACGGCGGGAAGGGCGGCGAACGGAGTCCGATTGTAGCGAGAAACAGGACTTGCAACACTTATGCCGCCCTCCTATACTTACTCTTTCCGCACGCCGGGGTCCGCTAGCGTAGCTCAATGGCAGAGCACCGGTTTTGTAAACCGGTGGTTGTGGGTTCAACTCCCACCGCTAGCTTCCACGCCGGGAGATCCCGGTCGGGCGACAATCCTCCCAGGAAAGTCTGGTGTTGGAGGAAGGACAACGGGCAGATGGCCGAGCGGCCAATGGCACCAGACTGTAAATCTGGCGGACTCCGTCCTACGCAGGTTCGAATCCTGCTCTGCCCATATGTAAATATGTGGATGGATGGGCGAAGAGGAGAAAAGCGATTTTTCTACTGCGGGTGTAGCTCAACTGGCAGAGCATCGGCTTTCCAAGCCGAATGTTACGGGTTCGATTCCCGTCACCCGCTTCGCTTTCTGGGAGTGGAGTCAATGAAGACAGCCGAGGAGATACGGGCTTACTACCGTGCATCCTATTGTTCTAACAAGGAAAAGTTTCGTGCGAAAGCGGATGCGCTACGAGTCCAAGATTCGAGCGTTTGAAGCTGAATGCCAAGGATAAACCTTGTGCAGATTGCGGCGGACGATGGCCAGCCTTGGTGATGGAATTCGATCATAAGCCCGGAACGGAGAAATTGTTTGATATTGGCTGTGGCCCAGCCCGGAAGTGGGGGTGGCAGACAATTGTCGCGGAAATCGCCAAGTGCGAGGTTGTATGCCCGACTTGTCACCGCGTGCGCACATTCCGACGTTTGGGACTAATAGACTAAAAAGATCGCTGCTGTAGCTCAACGGTAGAGCGCCGCCTTGGTAAGGCGGAGGTTTTCTGGGTTCAAGTCCCAGCAGCAGCTTTTGGTTTGACGAAAGGTATCAACCTGAGTCCGGAGCGACATTCGGACCACTAGTTTTGAATCTTTGGAGGAACGATGGCTAAGGAAGTCTTTTCGCGTACCAAGCCACACGTCAACGTGGGCACCATCGGCCACATCGACCACGGCAAGACCACGCTGACCGCCGCCCTGGTGATGCGCTCGGCGCACCGCAACAAGATCACCACGTTCAAGGGCAAGAAAATCGACGACCCGGCGGCGGACGTGTACAAGGCCATCGCCAAGGGCGGAACCGAACGGGATAGTCTCAAGACCGTGACCATCGCCGTGGCCCACGTTGAGTACGAGACGCCCAATCGTCACTATGCCCACATCGACTGTCCCGGCCACGCCGATTACATCAAGAACATGATCACCGGCGCGGCGCAGATGGACGGTGGTATTCTCGTCGTCGCCGCCAACGATGGTCCCATGCCGCAGACGCGCGAACACATTCTGCTCGCTCGCCAAGTCGGCGTGCCGCGCATCGTCGTCGCGTTGAACAAAGTGGACACCGTCGATGATCCCGAACTGCTCGAACTGGTCGAGATGGAAGTCCGCGAACTGCTGTCCAAGTACGAGTTTCCCGGCGATGAGATTCCCATTGTTCGCGTCAACGCCTTGGCGGCCATGCAGTCGTCCGGCAAGGACGATGCCGCCTGCAAGTGCATCGACGATCTGTTCGACGCCTTGGACACCTACATTCCGACGCCGCAGCGCGCCGAGGACAAGCCATTCTTGATGTCCATTGAGGACGTATTCTCGATCAAGGGCCGCGGCACGGTCGGCACCGGCCGTATCGAGCGCGGCAAGTGCAAGGTCGGCGATGAAGTCGAGATCATCGGTCTGATGAAGGCGCCGAAAAAGACGGTTGTGACCGGTGTGGAGATGTTCAACAAGACGCTGGAATACGGCGTGGCCGGCGACAACGTCGGCGTGCTGCTGCGCGGCATTGAGCGCACCGATCTGGAGCGCGGCCAGGTGTTGGCCAAGCCCGGCTCGATCACGCCGCACACCAAGTTCGAGGCGCAGGTGTACGTACTGAGCAAGGACGAAGGCGGCCGGCATACGCCGTTTTTCAACGGCTACCGCCCGCAGTTCTACTTCCGCACCACCGACGTGACCGGCAGTGTGACGCTGCCGTCGGGCGTCGAGATGTGCATGCCCGGCGATAACATCAAGGTGACAGTGGAATTGATCGCAGGATTCGCCGATCGCCATGGAAGAGAATCTGCGTTTCGCCATCCGCGAGGGCGGCCGCACGGTCGGCTCCGGCGTCGTCACCAAGATTCTGGAGTAAGTTGTGCCGTTTAGCGACGCTTCGCGGAAGTGTTTCGCCGAAACGCTTCTGCGAAGCGTCGCTAAACAATCATCCGGAGCAATCATGCGCGAGTACGTTTGGCTGGAATGCACCGTCTGCGGTGCGCGGAACTACCGCACTGAGAAGGAAACGCGCGGGGCCGATCGCCTGGAACTGAAAAAGTTCTGCCGCAAGGAACGCAAGCACACCCCGCACAAGGAATCGCGGAAAAAGTAGCGATTTGTCGATCGCTCGCCGTCCTTGTTTAGCGACGCTTCTGCGAAGCGTCGCTAAACAAGGACGGACGACGAAGGGGTGTAGCTCAATTGGTAGAGCACTGGTCTCCAAAACCAGCGGTTGAGCGTTCGAGTCGCTCCGCCCCTGCTTGGCATCGGAGTTGAGCGGCAGCCGCGTGGAGACGACGACCGGCACGGTGGCCGGTTCGCTCCTCTCCGGCCTTTTGTCAGGATGGGAATAGTCATGGCCGTGGACGTTAAGAACACGCCGGAAGTCGCCTCGGTGAGCCTGTTCGACCACATGCCGGCCGCTGCCCTCGCCGGCTCCGCTTACCTACTGGGCACGCTCGGCATCGTCTTCTACCTGCTGCCGTTCCTGTGGCAATCTCAGGGCTGGCAAAACAACGCCGCGCTGATCGTCCGCGGACTGCTCCAGTTCGCCGCGCTGGTGGGGCTGTTGATATTCGGCGCTCGGATTCTGGGACCGAAAGCGTCGGCCGGTACGCGGGCCGGAATTTTCGTCGCTCTGGCCGGCTTCCTTTTGATCCTGCTGCTGACACGTTGGGCCAGCTTGTGGATCGAATACTGGAGCTTTGAGCGCGGTTTGTTCGGCCCGTCTACCGGGGCAATCCTCACCGCAGTCGTCGGTTTGGGCTTGCTGATCGTGGGGATCCGCTGTTTCCTCCGGCCGAGGACCGAGCGGTTCTTGGTGCGTCTGGAGGAGCAAGGATGGTTCACCGCCAAACCGTACAAGGCGCTGCAAGGACTGCGCGTCCGCCGCGGCACCATCTTCGGTATCCTTCTGCTGGTCGGCGCCGGCATCTGGACCCTGCTGGCGCACGGCACGCTCCGCAAGGGATCGCCCGACTGGCAGATGAATGTGCCCTTCACTGGCCGCGTGATCGTGGACAATGCGGGAGACGTTAGCGACGAATTAGCGAAGCGGTTCCCGAATAAGGATTTGACTCCCACAACGATCGCCGATCCCGCTTCCTACGTCCTGAACCCCACCGCGTTCGTCAAGATCGAAAAGGCCAACGATGCCCGCGATCTCCAGCCAGGACAGGTTATTCCGACCGCTGACTTTGATCGGACGGTGCGAGCGTTGATCGCGGCCAACAAAACGCCGCCGACCGCGAAGACTCCCGATCTGCTCGTCGTGGATCGTTACACGCTGAAAGAAATCAATCAAACCATCGATCCGGCCAAGTTCGTGAAGATCATCGAGCCAGGCTCGTCCAATTTCCGCACGGATCAAGTCGTGGAGCGCGGCAAGTACAACGAGGAAGTCACGAAGCTCAAGGAAGAGGGGGAAACCGAGCCGCAAGTAGGCGCGCCGCAGCCGGCTTCGGGGCCGATGGTCCATCGCGCCTTGACGCTGCTGCCGTCGGTGCAGTTCACGGTGCCGCTGCTCTTGTTGGCGGCGACGCTGTGGCTGGCCTGGCGCATAGTCAACGTGCCGGTCTTCGCCGACTTCCTCATCGCCACCGAGGCCGAGATGAATAAAGTATCGTGGACCACGCAGCGACGGCTCGTCCAGGACACCATCGTCGTGCTGGTCACCGTGATCGTGATGGCTTTCTATCTGGCCTTCTGCGATGTGAGTTGGAAGTCGGTGCTGAGTTGGGGGCCCATTCGCGTCTTGCAACTGCCCACCGAGAACCAATCGGAGGCGGCGCAACCCGTCGAGGACCGACCTTGGTGAGTTCTGAGTGCTGAGACTCAGAACTCAGCACTCAGAACTCAGAACTGACAAAGAGTCTGCGTCATGACAGAAAACATTTCCACCCCTGACCCCACGACCGCGGGGACGCCGCCCGCGCCGCCGGAAACCGTTCACGAAGAACACACGCCGGCGCCGGCTCCGCCGCCCACGGAGACGCTCCCCGAAGCGGCGATGCCCGCCGAGCCGGTCTCCGAGGCGCCGGTCAGCGGCGACGAAACGTCTGTGGCCATCGAGCCGGAAACACCGCCTCCGCCGCCGAGCAACAAGCACTGGTACGTCGTCAAAGTGCAGAGCGGACGCGAGGAATCCATCAAGGAAGCCATCGAACGCCGCGTCAAAATCGAGGGTCTCGAAGAGTATTACGGCCAAATCGTCATCCCGGTGGAGCGCGTCACGGAGATGCGCAATGGCAAGCGCGTCCAGAAGGAACGCAAGCTCTATCCGGGATATTTGATGGTCGAGGTTGAATACAACGATCGGATTCTCTATCTATTTCGTGAGACTTCCGGCGTCGGCGATTTCGTGGGCGGATCGGTGCATCGACCGCCGCCGCCGATGTCCGATCGTGAGATCGAACGCATGCTGCATGGGCAGCAGAAGGGCGGCGAAGCCAAGACCGAAGAAGGCAAGGTCGTGTACACCAAGCCGCGCTTCGGTCCCGGTGATCGCGTCAAAGTCACCGATGGCACCTTCGCCGGCATGGAAGGCGATGTCAAGGAGTTGCACGAACAGAAGGGCAGCGTGTCGGTCGAGTTGACGATTTTCGGTCGGCCGGTGCAGGTGGAGTTTGAATACTGGCAGGTGGAGCAAGCGTAAATGAGGTTTAGCCGCGACCCGAAGGGGAGTCGCGAACCCCCCGCTCCCCTTCGGGTCGCGGCTAAACGTAGAAAGGTTGCAGCATGGCGCGTCAGGTTACCGCGCAGATCAAGTTGCAGGTTCCGGGAGGACAGGCGACGCCCGCGCCGCCAGTCGGTCCCGCCCTCGGTCAGCACGGCGTCAACATCGGTCAGTTCGTGTCGCAGTTCAACGACCGCTCCAAGGAGATGCGCGGCATCACCTTGCCGGTGGTGATAACCGTGTACAACGACCGCAGCTTCGACTTCATCATCAAGAGTCCGCCGGCCGCGGTGCTGCTCAAACAAGCGGCCGGCATTCCTCTGGAGAAGAAGAAGGGTGGCGAAGTCATCAACGCCGAGGAGAAGACCAAACAGAGCGGCAAATACAAGGGTTTCAAGGTATCGTCGGCGCAGGTGCGCGACATCGCCCAGAGAAAACTGCCCGACCTCAACGCCCGCGACGTGGATCACGCCATGCGTATCATTGAGGGCACAGCCCGCAGTTTGGGACTCGCCGTCGAAGCGTGAACGAACCATCGGTTCCCGTTTAGGCGCGACCCGAAGGGGAGCGCCGTCGCGCTCCCCTTCGGGTCGCGCGCTGAACGGGGAGTATTTGTGAGCGAGAATCAGCATCATCATGGCCAAGAAACAAACCGACAAACCCACCGACTCGACGGAAAAGCCGGCAGCGCCGGCCGAGCAACCCGCCGGCGGCGAAGCGAAGAAACCCCGCGCTCCCAAAGCCAAGGCGCCCAAGGGCGATGGCGCTCCGCCCGGCGAACCCGCTCCGCCCATCGCTCCCTCGGCGATCCCCGCTCCCGCCGCCACGGCGGCAGCTCCAACCGGACCCACGAAGAAAAAGGGACAACAGCCCGGTCATCCGCCGCGCCGCGGCAAGAAACTGCTCAACCGCATCAAGAACGAACACCAGAAGATCGCCAAGGCCGGCGTCGCGCCGCTCAAGCAGGCCATCGCTCTGCTTAAACAGATCAAACGAGCCAAGTTCGATGAGACGGTCGAGATTCATATGTCGCTGGGCATCGACACGACGCAAAGCGATCAGATGATTCGCGGCAGTGTGCCGTTGCCGCACGGTTTGGGCAAAGTCAAGCGCGTCGCCGTCTTCTGCCAGGGCGATAACGTCGCCAAGGCCAAGGAGGCCGGCGCCGACTTCGCCGGCGGCGATGAAATGGTCGAGAAAGTGCAGAAGGAAGGTTGGCTCGACTTCGACGTGGCACTCGCCACGCAGGACATGATGGGCAAGGTTAGCCGCCTCGGTAAGGTTCTCGGTCCGCGCGGTCTGATGCCGACGCCCAAAGCCGGCACCGTCATCACGGCCGGCCAAGATATTGCCCAGGCAGTGCGCGAGCAGAAGGCCGGCAAGGTCGAGTATCGCTCCGACAAGGGCGGCAATGTTCACGCCGGCGTCGGCAAAATCAGCTTCGACGATGACAAGCTGGCCGCCAACATCACGGCCTTCGTCGAGCAGGTCCGCGCCGCCAAGCCGTCCGGCGTCAAAGGCAACTACGTGAAATCGATCACGCTCGCGGCCACTATGACTCCGGGCATCCCGGTCACTATGTAAAGTTGTTTAGCCGCGAGCCGAAGGCGAGCGCGACTGCGCTCGCCTTCGGCTCGCGGCTAAACGAGTTCGCCCCTGAGAAATTGCCAGCATGAGTAAAGTCATCAAGCAGATGGAAATGGACGCCTTGCGGAGCAACTTCGAGGGCGTCCGCGATCTGGTAGTGCTGAGCATGAAAGGGCTGAACTGCCAGCTCGAAGGCTCGCTGCGCGCGACGCTGCGCAAGAAAAACATCCGCCTCAAGATGGTCAAGAACAGTTTGACGCGGCGCGTCTTCGGCGACCTGGGCATTCCCATCGGCGCTGACTCGCCGATGTGGAACGGCTCGACGACGCTCGCCTGGGGCGCCAACAGCATCGCCGAGTTAAGCCGAGCCATCGACGAGGAATTGAGAAAGTCCAAGAATGCGGCGGCGTACAAGGACAAGGTCAACGTCAAGGGCGCCCTCGCCGATGGACAGGTCATCGGCTTCGATCTGGCGCTGACGATGCCGACGCGCGAGGAGGCGATTGCTCAGATCGTCGGCACGATCCTGGGGCCAGGGTCGGCGATTGCCGGCTGTTTGACCGGCCCGATTTCGCAGGTGGCCAGCCAGATTCAGACCATCAGCGAAAAAAGCGAAGAAGGAACCCCCGCTCCGGCGGCGGGATAAATCGATATGTTTAGCCGCGAGCCGTAGGCGAACGCGAACGCGTTCGCCTACGGCTCGCGGCTAAACGGATTCAAACGATAGGCTATTACGCGAGCCGCTGCTCCGCTTCAAGCAGCAACCGCATCAGGAAAGGACCAAACGACAATGGCTGAAGGAAACGGAACCAGCTTCGCTTCCGACATTATGGAGCTGGGCGACAAGATCGCGGCCTTGACCATCACCAAGGCCGTCCAGTTGAAAGACTATCTCAAGGAAAAGTACAAGATCGAACCGGCCGCCGGCGGTGTGGTGATGGCCGCCGGTCCCGGCGGCGGCGGTGCCGCGCCTGCCGAGAAAGTCGAGCAGACCGAGTTCACTGTCGTCCTCGACGGACTGGCAGACCCGGCCAAAAAGATCAACGTCATCAAGGTCGTCCGCGAGATCACCAATCTCGGTCTCAAAGAGGCCAAGGAACTCGTCGAAGGCGCGCCCAAGCCCGTCAAGGAGAACATCGCCAAGGACGAGGCCAACAACATCAAAAAGAAGCTGGAGGAAGGCGGCGCCAAGGTTTCGCTCAAGTAAGGCTGATGCTGGAAGGGGGATTGGTTAGCGACGCTTCTGCGAAGCGCCGGCAAGCTCCGAGGCTTCCGCGAAACGTCGCTAATCATTCTTGGCGAGAAAAATTTTCCCGATGAGGAATTTTTCCCTTTGCATTTTTCGTGCCTTTGTGGTGAAATATATCGGCTTGCTTTCCGTATCCTGGAGTTGAGGCGCGGCGCGATCGATCGGCGGTTGCTCGGATGTCCCGCCCTCTTCGATCGAGGCGGTTTCGTGGTTCATGCGGTGGATTGCAGCGTGCCACCAGTCAGCCTTCCTCCTCGCCCCCGGATGAAAAAAGGCCAGGCTTCGTGCCTGGCTGTGTCCGCGCGCCATCCGGGTAATGTCATGGGTAACCTGAGGAACAGACCCGTTGGAGACCCCGCAGCGAAACATCGCCGGACAGGGCCGTTCGGCGTCGTCCCTCTTGGGGTGCCTCCACCAGCGACTCTTGCATCCTTGAACGATCATCCGACTACTAGCCGACGGCCCTATTGGCCCGAGCCGGCCCGGTGACTCGACGCGGCCCATAGCGATCGCACCGTGCCTGTCAGGCTCGCGCCGGGGCGTATTTGTCTTTTATTGGGAGGAGCAAACCCACTATGCCCGTCCCCTCTGTTCGCACCCTGGTGCCAAAAGCTACCCGTAACTTCGGTCGCTTCGGCGACACCGCCAAGGTGCCGCCGTTGACCGCCATCCAAACGCGCTCCTACGAGCGTTTCCTGCAACTGGACACGCCGCCGGACAAACGCACCGCCAACGGACTCGAAGGCGTGCTGCGCGAAATCTTCCCCATCAAAAGCTACGACAACACGTTGTCGCTGGAATATCTGCGCTACGAGTTGGGCAAGCCGCGCTACGGTCCCGATGAGTGCCGGCAACTGCGCCTGACCTATGGCCGGCCCTTCCGCGTCTGGCTGCGCCTTAGCAAGGAACAGCCGGTTGAAGAGGAAGTCTACCTCGGCGACATGCCCATTATGATCGGCGGCGGCGAGTTCATCATCAACGGCGCCGAGCGCGTCGTCGTCAGCCAACTGCACCGCTCGCCCGGCGTCGATTTCGTCGTCGAAACCGAGGCCAGCGATAAAAAACTGCACTCCTGCCGCATCATTCCCGAACGCGGCAGCTGGATCGAGATTAACGTCACCAAAAAAGACACCCTCGGCGTTCGCATCGATCAGTCCGGCAAGTTCTCGTCCATGACGCTGTTGCGCGCCATGGACCCGGCCTATTCCACCGACGCCGACATCATCAAAGCCTTTTATCCGACCGAGACGATCAAGACCAACAGCAAGGACGCTCGCGCCAAAATCTTGGGCGCCCTCGCCGTCGGCGATGTTATCGACCCGGAGAGCGGTGAAGTTTACCTCGACAGCGGCGAGACGTTCACCGACGAAAAACTCGACATCATTTTCGCCAGTCCCGTCAGCGAAGTGACGATCCTGACGCGCATCAAGGATCCGCTCATCCTCACGTCGCTGAACGAAGATCCGACCAGCACGCACGAGGAAGCGCTGCTGAAAATCTATCAACGTCTACGTCCGGGCAATCCGCCGCAGTTGGAAAAGGCGCGCGAACTGTTCAAGGAGAAGTTCCAGGATCCCAACCGCTATCGGCTGGGCAAGGTCGGCCGGTTCCGTATCAACCGCAAATTCGATCAGGACATCGAAGAGTCAGAGATGACGCTGCGGGCGCTGGATTACTTGAACGCCATCCGCTACGTCATGAAGCTGCGCATGGGCGAGGGGCACATCGACGACATCGACCACCTCGGCAATCGCCGCGTCCGCACCATCGACGAGTTAGCGGCCGACGAACTGCGCAAAGGTTTCCTCAAGCTGCGCCGCACCGTGCAGGAGCGCATGTCGATCCGCGATCAGCAGGACATGACGCCGCGCTCCCTTATCAATCCCAAGTCGATCTCGGCGGCCATCGAATACTTCTTTGGCCGCGGCGAATTGAGCCAGGTCGTCGATCAAACCAATCCGCTGTCGCAGTTGACGCACGAACGGCGTCTATCCGCCCTTGGACCTGGCGGCTTGAACCGTAAGCGGGCCGGCTTCGACGTGCGCGACGTGCATATCTCGCACTATGGCCGCATCTGCCCCATTGAAACGCCGGAAGGCACTAACATCGGTTTGATTTCTCACTTGAGCATTTACGCCGGCGTGGATGAGTACGGCTTCTTGATTACGCCGTATCGCTCGGTCAAGCACCGCAAACTGACCGACGACGTGAAGCAGCTGCGCGCCGATGAGGAATCGTTGGCCCACTTGGCGCCGGCCGACGCGCCGACCGACGGCCAAAAGATTACCCAAGAACGCATCATCGCTCGCTTCGGCGGCGACTTCGCCTCCATTCCGTCCGATCAGGTGCAGTACATCGACATTAGCCCCAAACAGATGGTCGGCGTCTCCGCCGGTCTCATTCCGTTTTTGGAACACGACGACGCCAACCGGGCGCTGATGGGTTCCAACATGCAGCGCCAGGCGGTGCCGTTGTTAGTCACCGAACCTCCGATCGTGTCCACGGGTCTGGAGAAGGATG
Source organism: uncultured Planctomycetota bacterium (assembly GCA_963835245.1). Lineage (GTDB taxonomy): Bacteria > Planctomycetota > Planctomycetia > Gemmatales > Gemmataceae > JAJPHU01. The sequence continues at coordinate 703,451 of CAWIEZ010000001.1, read as the reverse complement.
TCGCCTACAACAGCGGCATGGTGGTGCGAGCCGAGAAGAGCGGCACCGTCAGCCACGTCGATGCCCAGCGCATCCGCGTCGATGAGCGCGAGTATCTGCTCCGCAAGTTCACTGGACTGAACGAGCATACTTGCCTCAACCAGAAGCCGATCGTGCGCGTCGGCCAAAAGGTCAAGGAAGGCGACGTTCTCGCCGACGGCGCGGCGACCAGCCACGGCGAACTGGCTCTGGGACGCAACGTCCTGGCCGCCTTCATGTCGTGGGACGGCTACAACTTCGAGGACGCCATCATCATCAGCGAGAAGCTGGTCGAGCAGGACACCTATACCTCGATCCACATTGAAGAGTTCGAGATCGAGATCCGCGAGACCAAGCTGGGCAAGGAAGAATTCACGCGCGACATTCCCAACGTCTCGCCCAAGGCGCTGTCGAACCTCGACGAGTACGGCATCGTCCGCATCGGCACGTTCGTGATGCCGGGCGACATCCTGGTCGGCAAAGTGTCGCCCAAGTCCAAGAGCGAACTGACGCCGGAAGAGAAGCTGTTGCACGCCATCTTCGGCCGAGCCGGCGAAGACGTTAAAAACGATAGTCTTGACGTGCCGTCCGGCGTCGAGGGCATCGTCATCGACACGCAGCGGTTCAGCCGCCGCGCTTCCATGTCGGAGGACGAAAAGAAAGTCTTCGACAAGGAACTGAAGGAGTTGGAGCATCGCTTCAACAAGCAGATCGTCGAGCAGTTCCGCGCCATGATCGCCGAGTTGGCCGCCGTGCTGGAGAAGCACACGCTCAAGGACAACATCAGCAACAAGACGCTCGGCCAGGACAAGGACGACAAGGGCGTGGTCGAGCAGGCGCACTCGTTCCGGCTCGATCACTTGGACATCCGCAGTCCCGAGCGCAAGAAGCAGTGCAGCGAGATATATCACCGTCACAAGGAACGGCTGGACTTTCTGTTCGACGACAAGGAACGGCGTCTGAACTCGCTGAAGCGCGGCGACGAGCTGCCCAGCGGCGTGCAGCAGATGGTCAAAGTGTACGTAGCCACGAAGCGGCAGATTTCCGTCGGCGACAAGATGGCCGGTCGCCACGGCAACAAGGGCGTCATTTCCAAGATTCTGCCCGTCGAGGACATGCCGTACATGGCCGACGGTACGCCGGTGGACATCCTGCTCAATCCGCTGGGCGTGCCCAGCCGTATGAACGTCGGTCAGATTCTGGAGACGCACTTGGGCTGGGCGGCGCAGAAGCTCGACTTCAAGGCCATCACGCCGGTCTTCGATGGCGCCACCGAGGAGGAGATCCGCAAGTGTCTCAAGGAGGCTGGCATCTCCGAGACCGGCAAGACGTATCTGTACGACGGCCGCACCGGCGATCGCTTCGAGCAGCCGGTCACGGTCGGCTACATTTACATGCTCAAGCTGCACCATCTGGTGGACGACAAGGTCCACGCCCGCGCCACCGGACCTTATTCGCTCATCACGCAGCAACCACTGGGCGGCAAGGCGCGCTTCGGCGGACAGCGCTTCGGCGAGATGGAAGTGTGGGCCTTGGAAGCTTACGGCGCCGCCTACATCTTGCAGGAATTGCTGACGGTCAAATCCGACGACGTGGAGGGCCGAACGAAGATTTACGAGTCGATGGTCAAGGGCGAGAACACGTTGGAGGCCGGCACGCCAGCGAGCTTCGACGTACTCACCAACGAAATCCGCGGTCTGGCGTTGAACATGCAGTTGGAGAAGAAGCGCATTTGATGCGAGGATACTTGTGCCTAACTCCAGTGATCCTCTCCCTTCAGACGGCGGGAGGCAATCCGGAAGCTCTGGCATTCCAAGGAGTGGACATGCTCGCTTGCGTTCGGGACAAGGTCGCCCGATCGGCCAAGTGGTCAACGATGTCCAGAGGGCGGGACCGAATGATATATTCGTGCAACCGGATGATGGCCGCTTTGTCGTCCGCGGCGGGCGCGGACGAGAACACATCATCGAAGCGGATGGCGAGCATGTCACTTCGGTCCATCGATCGGATGCAGCTCACCAAGCTCGGTTGCGGAGCGGAGTGATCCGACCGGCCACGGATGAGGAATATCAGAAGCTCAAAGGGTTCATCGCTTAAGACGGTGCTGAAATGGAAGATGAGGAACTCACGCGCTTGAACAACTTGTGTGCGGATTTGGTCGGCTTGAAACGGTGGGAGGCTTTTCCCGTTCACTTGCTGATCGCCCAACGCGTAGGTGAATGGGTTAGTGTTCGGAAACTCTGTCTCCAGACCGGGCTGGATGCCGGAGATGTGAAACCCGACCTGTTTGCCGCATGGCTTTCGGACCCAACGGGCGATGAGGGATATGCCGTGATCCTTTTCTACGACGAGGAGTCGATGTGGACCATGGCCGCACGCTACAACCGGCAGCGGGTACTGGATCAGACAGCACGAGTGGTTGCGGGAGAAATGGGAGAAGCCCCCTGAGGGCTTCGAGGAATCTATTTACGTGTTTTCGATTTTACGAGGGTAGGACAAACCGCAATGGCGGTCGAACGTCTCGAACCCTCTTGAAGAGCAGCTATTTAGACCCTGTAACTCGGGGAGGCCACGCATGAGTAACGGCGACATCAATTACGATCGTATCAATGACTACGGGGCGGTGCGCATCAGCTTGGCCAGCCCACACGACATCCGATCCTGGTCGTTCGGCGAAGTCAAAAAGCCGGAGACGATCAATTATCGGACCTACCGTCCGGAAAAGGACGGTCTGTTCTGCGAGCGCATCTTCGGCCCGGAGAAGGATTGGGAGTGCGCCTGCGGCAAATACCGCGGCATGAAGTACAAGGGCATGATTTGCGATCGCTGCGGCGTCAAGGTCACGCACAGCCGCGTTCGTCGCAAACGCATGGGCCACATCGAATTGGCCGCGCCCGTCGTGCATATTTGGTTCTTCAAGGCCATGCCGTCGCGACTGGGCACGCTCTTGGACATGAAGACGACCAGTCTGGAAAAGATCATTTATTTCCAGGATTACGTCGTCGTCGATACCGGCGATACGACGCTGAAGAAAAACCAGCTGTTGACCGAAGAGGACTTCCGTAAGGCCCGCGAGAGCTTCGGCGACGCCTTCGAGGCCGACATCGGCGCCGAGGCCGTCAAGAAACTGCTCGAAGGACTCAACCTCGTCGATTTGGCCAGCGAACTGCGCCAGAAACTCGATGACGAGAATCAGAAGGACAAGCCGTCCAAGCAGAAACAGCGCGATCTGGTCAAGCGGCTCAAGGTGGTGGAGTCGCTGCGCGACTCCGGACTGGGCGGCCCGCAGAACAAGCCGGAATGGATGGTCATGGAGTGCATTCCGGTCATTCCACCGGATCTCCGCCCGCTGGTTCTTTTGGACAGCGGCAACTTCGCCACCAGCGACTTGAACGACCTCTATCGTCGCATTATCAACCGCAACAACCGCCTCAAGAAACTGGTCGATCTCAACGCGCCGGAAGTCATCATCCGCAACGAGAAGCGGATGCTCCAGCAGTCGGTCGATGCCCTGTTCGACAACAACCGCTGCAAGCGTCCGGTGCTGGGATCGAGCAATCGACCGCTGAAATCGTTGACCGATATGATTAAGGGCAAGCAGGGCCGCTTCCGCGAGAACCTGCTCGGCAAGCGCGTCGATTACTCGGCCCGCTCGGTCATCGTCGTCGGACCCGAACTGCGCCTGCACCAGTGCGGTCTGCCCAAAAAGATCGCTTTGGAGTTGTTCCAGCCGTTCATCATCCGCCGCTTGAAGGAACTCGGCCACGCCGACACCATCAAGTCGGCCAAGAAAATGCTCGAACGCAAGGAAGATCAGGTCTGGGACATTCTCGAAGAGGTCATCAAGAACCATGCGGTGCTGCTCAACCGGGCGCCGACCTTGCATCGCATGGGCATCCAGGCGTTTGAGCCGACGTTGATCGAAGGCAACGCCATCCGCATCCATCCGCTGGTGTGCAAGGGGTTCAACGCCGACTTCGATGGCGATCAAATGGCCGTGCATCTGCCCTTGTCCATCGAGGCGCAGGTGGAAGCGACGGTGCTGATGATGTCCACCAACAACATCTTCAGTCCGGCCAACGGCCAACCGATTATCAGCCCGTCGCAGGACATCGTCATGGGCTGCTACTACCTGACGGCGACGCGCGGCGATCTCGGCGAGTCCGGCGAAGCCGGCGAGGGCAAGACCTTCGCCAGCGTCCAGGAAGTGTTCACCGCCTTCTCTCTGAAAAAGCTCGGCGTTCACGCGCGCATCTACGTTCGCCTGCCCATCGAGAAGAAGGTCATCGGCGAGATCAAAGTGGACAAGAGCAAAACGCGCGTCGAGGACATCCCGCGCAAGTCGAACGGCTTAGTGTTCACGACGGTCGGCCGCGTGTTGTTCAACGACATCCTCAGCAACAAGATGGCGTTCTACGATTTGGCCCTGTCGAGCAAGCATTTGGCGCGCATCATCGCCGACTGCTACCAGCAGCTTGGCCGACGCGAGACCATCGATCTGCTCGATCGCATGAAGGATCTCGGCTTCCGCGAATCGACGCGCTCCGGCCTGTCGTTCGCCACCGACGATTTGCGCACGCCGGCCAACAAGGAGAAGGTACTCAACGACACCGAGAAGAAGGTCGATTATTTCCGTAAACAGTACGATCGCGGCAACATCACCGAAGTCGAGCGCTACAATAACGTCATCGACTTGTGGACGCACGCCCGCGATCAGATCACCGATCAGATGATGGAGGATCTGCGCAACGATCATCGCAAGGACGAGTCGGGCCGGCTGCGTCCGTACCTGAATCCGATTTACTTGATGGCCAACTCCGGCGCCCGCGGCGGTACCGAGCAGATTCGCCAATTGGCCGGCATGCGCGGCTTGATGGCCAAGCCCAACGGCACCATCATCGAGACGCCCATCAAGGCCAACTTCCGCGAAGGTCTGAGCGTGCTGGAGTATTTCAGTTCCACGCACGGTGCCCGCAAGGGTTTGGCCGACACCGCGCTCAAGACAGCGGACTCTGGCTATCTGACGCGCAAGCTGGCGGACGTGGCCCAGAACGTCGTCGTCACCCTGCACGACTGCGGCACCACGCAGGGCGTCAGCAAGGGCGTGGTCTATAAGGGCGAGCAGATCGAACGGCCGTTGTCGGAAACGATCCGCGGCCGCGTCAGCCGTAATACCATCAGCGATCCGGTGTCCGGTCAGGATGTCGTCAAGGAAAACGAGATGGTCTCTTGGGAGGCGGCGCGCAAGATCGAGACGATGGGCATCGACAAGATTCTCGTGCGTTCGCCAATGACCTGTCAGGCGGCGTTGGGCGTGTGCCGGCTGTGCTACGGCATGGACTTGGCCACCGGCGGCCTGGTCGAGGAAGGCATGGCGGTGGGCATCATCGCCGCTCAGTCGATCGGCGAGCCGGGCACGCAGTTGACCATGCGTACCTTCCACATCGGCGGCGTCGTCAAAGGCGAAGTGCGCGACAGCGACATCAAATGCAAGAAGGCCGGCACTGTCAAATACGAACGCATCAAGGACGTTATCAACGACAAGGGCGAGCGCATCGCGCTAGCCCGCAACGGCGAAATCAAGGTCGTCACCGCCAAGGGCGCCGGCGGCAAGGATGACAAGGAATTGGAGAGCTACTCGGTGCCCAACGGCGCCGTGCTGCTGGTAGAGAACGGCCAAGCCGTGCAGGAGCGGCAAGTGCTGTGCAAATGGGATCCGCACATCACGCCCATCGTCGCCGAGTTCTCCGGCCGTATCCGCTTCGATGAAATCGTCGAGGAGCAGACGCTGAAAAAGGAACGCGACGAGGCCACCGGCGCCGAGCGCTGGGTCATCCTGGAACACAAGGGCGATCTGCACCCGCAGATCATCGTCGAGGACGACCGCGGGCAGATTTTGGCGGCCTACCACATGCCGGAGAAGGCATTCTTGGAAGTGCGCGAAGGCATGAAGGTATCGGCGGGCACGCTGTTGGCCAAGACGCCGCGCGAAGTGTCCGGCACGCAAGACATCACCGGCGGTCTGCCGCGCGTCACGGAAATCTTCGAGGCGCGGACGCCGCGCGATCCGGCCAAGATGGCCGAAGTAGCCGGCGTCGTTCGCCTGGGCGAAAAGAAACGCGGCAAACGTCTCATCTACGTCCAGCCCGTCGATGACAGCGGCAAGTCAATCGGCGAAGAGCGCGAGCATCAGGTGCCGCCCGGTAAGCATCTGTCGGTGCATAACGGCGACCGCGTCAAGGAGGGAGCGCGGCTGGTGTTTGGCCCGTTGGTGCCGCACGAGATCCTCAAAATCTCCGGCATCGAGGAAGTGCAGCGCTATCTCGTCCAGGAAGTGCAGTCGGTCTACCGCAGTCAGCGCGTGGACATCGACGACAAGCACATCGAAGTCATCGTCGCCCAGATGTTGCGCAAGGTCAAAGTCGAAACTATGGGCGACACGGGACTGCTGCCCGGCAGCGTCATCGATAAATTCTCCTTCCGCGCCGTCAACGATCGCCTCAAGGAGTGCGTCAAGATCAAGGATCCCGGCGACTCGAAATACGAGATCGGCAAGATCGTCAGCAAGGAAGTGTTCGAGGAAGAGCGGGCGCGTTTGGAGTCCGACGGCAAGGAGTTACCGACGTTCACGACGCCGACGCCGGCAACGTGCAGCACGCAGCTGTTGGGCATCACCAAGGCGGCGGTGCAATCGGAAAGCTTCATCTCGGCGGCGTCGTTCCAAGAGACGACCAAGGTATTGACCGAGGCGGCGTTGGCCGGCAAGGTCGATTATCTGGTCGGCTTGAAGGAGAACGTCATCCTTGGCCATCTGGTTCCGGCCGGCACCGGCTTCCATACGCATCAAGAAGCGGAGGTCAGGCTGAACGCGCCGGCGCTGAAATTCGGCGGCCACGGTGAGGACGACGGCGACGAGGAGGCGGCGGATCAGCCGGAAATCGTCGTCACCACAGAGTAATCGGCAACCAACGACATGGTTAGCGACGCTTCGCAGAAGCGTATTGGCATCCCGCGACGCTTCTGCGAAGCGTCGCTAACCATGTCGTTTGGAAACCGTGGCGAAACCTCTTGACCATTGCCCCGGATGCCACTACGGTAATCTTCCTACGATTCCTTCACGCGAGAAGAGTTCGACATGCCGACGATCAACCAGTTAGTCCGCAAGCCGCGCGTGCAGCAGTATCGCCGGCCCAAGCATCCGGCGTTGCACGGCTGCCCGCAGAAAAAGGGCGTCTGCTTGCAGGTCAAGATCATGACGCCCAAGAAACCCAACTCGGCGCTGCGCAAAGTAGCGCGCGTCCGCCTATCCAATGGTGTCGAGGTGACGGCGTACATTCCGGGCGAGGGCCACAATTTGCAGGAGCACTCGATTGTGCTTGTGCGTGGCGGTCGCGTCCGCGACCTACCCGGCGTTCGCTATCATATCGTCCGCGGCGTCCTCGATGCCCAGGGCGTAGCCGATCGTAAGCAGGCGCGCTCCAAGTACGGCGCCAAGCGTGAAGGCAAGTAAGTGGTCCACTCGCTGAGCGAGTGGAAGCGTTGTGCCAGCGTTCTCGCGGACGAGGCGACGCCGCCTCCCGCGCCCAGGCCGCGATCCCCTCGAGGTCTCAATGAGGAGCAAAGGGACGCGATGATGGAATTGAAACTGACCCTCGGTTTCGTGTGTTGTGGTTGTGAAGACGGTGTTACCGTCACGGTTCAATGGAGAGAGGATAATTTGAGGGATCAAGACTTGCGTGCCGTTAGCGTGCCCTGTCCCCACTGTGGCACCAACAATCGACTGTCGTTCGAGAGCAACGGCACGGTGCGTTCGGTGCGGCCGTGCATATGCTATCGGACGCTGTTGGAACCATCGGTGAACTAGAACAAGCCATCCATCGTTCGAGAAGCAATCATGGGAAAGCGAACCGCCAGCAAAGAGACTTTGGAGCAGAACGCCCGTTATAGCGGCCAATCCGAGTTGGCCACCAAGTTCGTCAACTGCGTCATGTGGCAGGGCAAGAAGGCCACCGCCATGCGCATCTTCCACGGCGCGCTGGAGCAGATCAAGAAACGCATGCCCGACGCCGAGCCGATGGACGTGTTCACGCAAGCCGTCGAACACGTTAAACCGCCCGTCGAAGTGCGTTCCAAGCGCGTCGGCGGCGCCACCTATCAGGTGCCGATGCAGGTCAACAAGAAACGCCAACAGAGCTTGGCGATTCGCTGGATCATCGACGCGGCGCGCGGCAAATCGGGCCGGCCGATGTTCCTACGCTTGGCAGACGAATTGATGGCCGCTTACCGCCGCGAAGGCGAGGCCATGACCAAGCGCGAAAACACCATCAAGATGGCCGAATCGAATAAGGCTTTCGCCCACTTCGCCTGGTAAAACGGTTAAACCGCCAAGACGCCAAGAACGCCAAGAAGAAAGAAGAGCTAACCACAGAGTCACAGAGAACACAGAGAAATACACAGAAGAAAATCAAGAAAAAGAACGAATAGCAAGGCCGTCTGTCTTCATTTTCTTCTTTCTCCATATTTTTCTCTGTGTTCTCTGTGACTCTGTGGTTAGCTCTTCTTGTGCTCTTGGCGTCTTGGCGGTTTAATTGTTTGGGGGTGATGCTATGAGCAATATCGATCTGAGCAAGTTCCGCAATTTGGGCATCATCGCCCACATCGACGCGGGCAAGACGACGACCACCGAGCATTTGCTCTACTACAGCGGTGCCACGCACCGACTGGGCGCCGTGGACGCCGGCAACACCACCACCGACTACGATCAGGAAGAGCAGGAACGCGGCATCACCATCTACAGCGCCTGCATCCCCTTCCAGTGGCGCGATTGCACCATCAACCTCATCGACACGCCCGGCCACGTCGATTTCACCGCCGAGGTCGAACGCAGTCTGCGCGTGCTGGACGGCTGCGTCGTCGTCTTCGACGCTCAGAAGGGCGTTGAGGCGCAGTCAGAGACGGTATGGCGGCAAGCCGACAAGTACGAAGTGCCGCGTTTGGTCTTCATCAACAAAATGGATGTGGTTGGTGCCCATTTCGAGAACTCGTTGGAGTCCATCCGCCGCCGATTAGCCGCCAATCCCGTCGCCGTCAACATCCCCATCGGCTCCGGTTCCGTCAAGGACAGTGCCACGCCTTTTCGAGGCATCATCGATCTCATCGACATGCAGGCGTTGTACTACGATCCCGCCGATCAGGGCAAGACTTTCCGCGCCGAACCGATCCCCGACAATCTGCGAGCTACCGCTCAGGGTTGGCGCGAGAAGCTGTTCGATCAACTGACGCAGCACGACGAAAGCGATCAACTGACCAGCGCCTATCTGGAAGGGCGCGACATCTCCGCAGATACGATCCGTGCCGTGCTGCGCGAGCAGACGCTCAAGCGTCTCATTCAGCCGGTGCTGTGCGGATCGGGACGCGAACACATCGGCATTCAACCGCTCCTGGATGCGGCAACGTGGTATCTGCCCAGCCCGCTCGATCGTCCGCCGGTCGTCGGCATCAATCCGAAAAAGAAAGACAAGGAAGAGAAACGCAAACCCGATCCCAAGGAACCGTTCTGCGGCCTGGTCTTCAAGATCGTCGCCGACGTGAAGGGCGAATTGTACTTCGTGCGCGTCTACTCCGGCGCCTTGAAGGCCAATAGCCGGCCCTATAATCCGGGCCGCGACGGCAAGGAGATGGTCAGCAAACTCTATCACACGGAGGCCGACCCGCGCCAGCGCACCGAAGTCTCGGAGGCGGTGGCCGGCGACATCGTCGCCGTTATCGGCATGAAAGAATCGATTACCGGCGATACGCTGTGCGACGTGCAGCATCCGATTCTGCTCGAACGCATTCAGTTCGCCGAGGCCGTCGTCAGCCGCTCCATCGAGCCGGAATCGACGGCGGACAAGGACAAGCTCATCTCCGTCCTCAACGTGCTGCGCAAAGAAGATCCGACCTTCACCTGGAACACCGACAAGGACACGGGACAAACGCTGATGAACGGTATGGGCATGCTGCATCTGGAGATCAAGCAGCACCGCATGGAGCGCGATTTTCGCTTGAAAGTGCGCGTCGGCCAACCGCGCGTCAGCTACCGTGAAACGATCCGCGCGCGAGATGGGTCAACGGTGAGTGCATTAAGCAAGCCGGTACGGCCGGCCTTTTCGCCAAGGTCGGGGTAGAGTTCAAGCCGTACCACGGTGACGAACCGATAAAGGTGACGGCAAAACTCAAGCCTGACATGGTGTTGTCGCCTGCTTTCACGGAGGCTACGATCCAGGGCATCCGCAGCGCGCTCAGTTCAGGCGAGTTGGGTTTCCCGGTTATGAATGTTGAAGCCACTATCGTCGGCGGTTATGCGGACGAGCAGTTCTCTAACGAAACCGCCTTTCAGGCAGCCGGCGCCGACGCCGTTCACAAGGCGATGCGCGATAACATCGTGTTGCTGGAGCCGTGGATGAAGCTGGAAGTAACGGTGCCCGATGCGTTTCTCGGCCCGGTGACGTCGGACCTCAACGCTCGCCGCGCGGAGATCAACAAGCTAGAGAACCGCGACGGCATCTGCACTGTGGAGACGATCGTACCGCTGTCGAAGATGTTCGATTACGCCGACAAGGTGCGTAGTCTGAGCCAGGGCCGGGCGTCATCGTCGATGGAGCCGTATAAATATCGGCCGGCACCCGAAGAAGTGTTGCGTGCGCTGTTGCATCCGGAGGAGTCGTACTGAGAGAAACCGAGATACCGATTTTCTCGACTTTATGCTTGACATCGCTCGACCGCCAAATGATGATAAAGAGCAAATGGCTGAGGTTGTAGGGGATGACTCGCGCGATGAAGGAGTCCATCCATGTTGCGCTTCATTTGTCCACGTTGCCAAAAGCGGTGCAAAGCCCCGGTTGAAGCTATAGGGAGAAGTACAAGTTGCCCTCGCTGCGGCCAAAAGCTTGTAGTTCCTACTCCACCTCCGAACAAGGCGGACCTCTCCTATTTTCCTAGAGACGACGCAAACATCCCTCCATCGCATTCTGTCACGGAACCGGATCGAGATTGGCACTCGGCCCCACCTCCAGTGCAGAGTTTGCAATCGACTGGTCCCCCAAAAGCCCAGGTTGAGGCATCTCACATGATCCGCTTTACCTGTCCCGCCTGCAAGTCCATTCTCCAATCCCCTGGCCCGACGGCGGCCGACAAGGTCGCGTGCCCGAACTGCGGTCAGCGGCTTCTGGTGCCCAATCCGGTGAAGCCGGCTGCAAGCAAAGAGAAGTTGCTAGTCCCATTAATGTCGGAATCGGATCGCGGTCACTCCATACCATCATCTGATAATCTGAACGATGTACACGCCGAAGTACCCCGACGTTCGCCCCAGCGCAAATTGATCCTACTTGCCATTATCACAGTCATCGTCTTCGGCGCGGGCCTGTTCGGCTTCGGGATCTACTTTTATCTCGACACGCAGATGAACTCCCGCAAGAACAGCACGGACGATTCCCACATTCAGGTACCAGGTCGAAATGTGGATTATAGAGATATGAAAAGTGGCATTTTGGCACTGCGAACTGCTGAATTTCAGTTCCCAAAAGCTGGGGAAGCGAATGAGATTAAATGGGAGTCTATTGTGAAGCCGCAACTGGGCAAACGAGTTGTCTTGGGAACCAAGGAGCCAATTAGTTACACGCATACAATTTTGGTAGGATCAATATCCAAGCAAGGCAATCATTATATTCTTAGACGATCTGAGTACGAGGAAATGTTTGAACATCTCATATTTTATTTTAATTCAAGTGAAGCCGAACAATTAATTAAACTTCGCCCTGGAGTGGATAGAGTAGGGATCGAAGGTACATTTCAGAGCGCTGATTTCAAGAGTAAGACCTATAAGTTTAGTGATTGTGTTATAGGGAGCTATGGCAAAGATCCATACTCGATGATGAAAGTTTCGGGCAGGGTGCTGTTCCAAGGCAAGCCCTTTCCAGGAGGCCGCGTGACCTTCTTCCACGTCAACGGCGAATTCGCCTCCTTGTGCCAAATCGATGAGAACGGCAATTACCAGCTGGAGGCTCCCGTTGGCGACGTGCAAATCAGTGTGATGATTGGGATGTTGCAGTCGAACTCCGAATCAAAGCGGCCGCACGCTCCGAAGAAAGCCGGCGCCGAATCAAGTCAATCCCTAAAAGGGCGATGGATGGAATGGCATGGACTTTAGCCACAACTATTAACTCCCAAACGGGATCGGGCATCCTGCCGCGATTCGTTGAGCAACGGGTAATGCTTGGGGCGACGCTTGCGGCGCGCGGCTCATAACGATTGGCGCGCTGGCCGACGCGATGACTCCGTATCGCCGCACGCAAACGCCGCATTATCTCCGCAATCTCGTCCACCGCCGCCGTCCACAACACCGACGCCAACGCATTGACCACCTGCAACGCGCCCTTGAAACTTACTTGCAACGGCAACAGGCCGCCTTCCTCCGCCGCCCGCGCCATCTGACCGCGCAGCAGGTTGTAGGCCAGCAAGTGTGCCCACACTTCCTTTTGCACCATCTCCGGCGACTGGCAACGGAGAATGTCCATCTGCATTGTCTGCTTCAAGGACCGCAGGTCCAACTCGGCGTACCAACGCATGCGGTACAGCACCGCCACGTCCTCACGTCCAAACGCCGCCGCATCCAACAGCGTGGTGGCTACCACCAACACCTTGGTACGGAAGCCGGCCGCACCTACCCGCACCCGGACTTCACGCACCGCCAACGTCGCCGGCAACGACGCATAGCTCGCTTCCTCCAACCACTCCGGACGCGGCGGTTTGCTCCAGCAGACCACATGATCCTCGCGGCCCAAATGGCGGCCGCTGCGGAAGTCGGCGCGGCGGCGTTGGTGCAGCCGGCAAACCATGTCGGCGCCGCGTTGTTGCGTCAACGCCAGTTCCCAGTATGAGCCGTAATAGCGGTCGGCCAGCAGAAGATCGCCTGGCTCCAGGTTGTCTTGCAGGCTGTGCCACAGGGCGGTCTCGCCGCTGTGCTTGCCCTGGTAGCGTCCCAGGGCGGCGTCGAGAACGGTGCCGACGGCCAGGGAGAACAACACCACCAGGCGGGCGATGGGGAAACCGACACCGGCCTTCTGGGTGTGTGCTTGCGGGAAGGCTTTCTGGTTGGCCTCGGTGTCGGGCATGGACACGGTACTGCCATCGACGACCTTGAGAGTGCGTCCGTTCCAGCGCCAGGGGGCAGGGGCGCGCTCTTGTGCCTGTCGGCCGGTGAGACGTGTGAGGCGGTTCAGGACGCCTTGGGGCAAGCGCTGGCGTGCCTTGTTGTAGGCGCTGGGGTCGGCGGAACAGGGGGCCAAGCCTTGGGCACTGCGCCAGGCCAGGAAGCGTGCCACGGCTTGGCGGCAAGAATGGTCGGGGTCGAGAACCTGGGAGAGGAAGACCCAGAGCGTGACGAGCGGGGAGAAGAGTCGCTCGCGGAAGGAGACGGCCTCGTCGCGGATGGCCTGTTCGGCCAGACCGCCGGCCAGGAGTTCGCTGAAAGGCAGGGCTGGGGCGTGGGCAATCTTTTGACGAAGTTGTCCGACTTGGCGACAGCGGCGTGGGGGGGTAGCATGAGTCATGGATGGCCTCCTTGTGGTGAGGTTTCGTAATCACCCTCAATCTAGCAAGGCAGGCCATCTTTGTTAACTCCCTCACCACGCAAGACTTGTGGCTAAAGTCCATGCCATTCGGCGATGGATGCGAATACCCTCCCACTTTGAAGATCCCCTCACTTCGGGTTTGAAATACACGGTGAAGCCGGGACCGCAGACCCACGACATCGTGCTATCGGACTAAGCGCGTCCGGCGTCCGCTGCCCCTGAACCGTGATCGGGGAGAAGTTCTGGGTTTTTCTGGCATGCAGCGGTCATTTTGATAGTGGCTCTTAACGACTCGCGAGCCTTTATTCTGGCACTCTCTTTTCGATTTTCACGTTGCAAGGAGCGACGATCATGGCCAAGAGAATCCCCGGCACGATGAATTACGAGGACAAGAAATATTGCAATACGCTGGACGAGGCCATCGCTCTCTGCCAGGAAACTGACTTGGATCGATTGGCGGCGTCTCCAGACTATAAACTGGCCGTGGAGGTAGTTCAGGCAGTGAAGGAGAGCAGAGCCAAGGCCGACATCCGGTATCCCGACTCTCCGTGGTGGAACTGGTGGAATCAGATTGATCGCTGTTCCATGTCTATCCTCGGAAACATCGCCGAATCGGCAGGGCGAGGAGGAGGACATACCATCTATGCTTACACGATCGCCCGGGGAGAGGCATTTGAAGCGGCGTCTCTGACTTCGGTCGGGCCTCCTGAATTACGCGCGGCATTGGAGCCTATCACCCGGAAGCTGGTCGAGGTGATGAATGCCTATCTCCTCGACTTATGCACCAAGTGGAAGGAAGAGCTAGAGTCCAAATACAGACTCGAAAGGGCGACCGAGGCGGATACTGCATCGACGCCGATAGCTCCTTTCGTCGATAGGCCGTAAGAGCAACGAAGACATTTTACAAAGCGCGGTCGGTGGCCAGCGAGTGCATCAAGCAGGCCGGTCAATCGGGACTGTTCGCCAAGCTCGAAGTGGCGTTCGAGCCGTATCGCGGCGAGGAATCGATTGTCGTCCAATCGCGTCTGCCGCCGGATACGTTACCTCCGTTGTTCGTGGCCGCCGCCGAGCAGGGTGTTCGCGGCGCTCTCGATTCCGGCGAGTTGGGTTTTCCCGTGATGAACGTCAAGGCCGTCCTCCTCGGCGGCGAGATGGACGAGCAGTTTTCCAACGACACGGCGTTCGCGGCGGCGGGCGCCGATGCCGTTCACAAGGCGATGCGCGATAATATCGTGCTGCTGGAACCGTGGATGAAACTGGAAGTGACGGTGCCCGATGCGTTTCTCGGCCCGGTAACGTCGGACCTCAACGCCCGCCGCGCGGAGATCAACAAATTGGAGAATCGAGACGGGATTTGTCTCTTGGAGACGATTGTGCCGCTGTCTAAGATGTTCGATTACGCCGACAAGGTGCGTAGTCTAAGCCAGGGGCGGGCGTCGTCGTCGATGGAGCCGTATAAGTATCGGCCGGCGCCGGAAGAGGTGCTGCGCGGGTTTTTGAACCCCGATGAGAATTCCTGAACCGTTCGCCGTTTCCTGTCTTCCTTCCGGTTTCAGACGCCGATTATTCCTCGCAACTGCATTGAATAGACTGTTTCTCCAACCGATCCAACAATTCGTTCAGATGCTTCTCACGAACACACAAAATAATATCCTTACCGAGACTATAAGGCTCAAGGAGCGAACTGAAATTCTCGTGCCTGGAGAGCGATTGTTCAACCTGTCTATCTCGTCGTTGATCTTCGGTGAGGATAAACGGCCGAAGACGATCTGGATTATCGTTTAGAAACAACGTCTCATTCGACAACAATACGAACACTCGATTATCTCGCAACCGATAGCCGAGACCCCATAACGCCGTTTTCATCGGCACGGTCCAGTCTGGTTGTCGTAGTATTCCCATAACCGGCCTCACACTTTTCCTTCGAGGAGATTGCGGACCAGCGTGCGCAGCTTTTCGCGTGTCGTGTTGTTGTAATTGAGCGGCACGAACAAAAGACCGACTAGCCCGGAGCGCCAGCGACAGGTTCGGCCTGTCGCTGGCGCTCCGGGCTAGTCGGTAACAAGCTAGTGCTTCTTAGTCCGCTGTTAGTATTCACGATCCTTCTTACGGCCCGGCTGCGGAACGGGATACTTGCCGTCTGGACCGGCCGTCACGGGCGCGGGTGAATCCATCTTCAATCGATCTACCTCCGGTGCGAACTCGTGCTGATCTTCAAGCATCTCCTTGAAGGTGACGATTTGGCCGGTGTGCGCCGCTTTGCGTCCCATCGCCGTCACCAAGCTGGCTTCCGCGCCGCGCTTGGCCTCGTTGTACGGCTTATCTTGACGGATCGCCTCCAACAGATGATCCCACTCCAAGCGATAGGGGTTCGGCTCCTTTTGTGGACAGCGCCAGATGACATCCTGCTTATTGTCGAGCGTGTTGTTCTGTGTCTTGAACAGCCGGCACTTGGACGGCATGTGCCCGGAGACGGAGATGATGGCCGAACCTTTGGTGCCGTGCGCCAAGCTGGCGAATTCCTGCCAGCAGCCCGGTGTATTGCGCCCTTCCAGCAACAGCTTGGCACCGTCGGCAAAGGTGTATTCGACGGCGTAGTGATCGAAGTTCTGATCGATGTCGTGTCCGCCGGAGTAATTGCGGTACTGCCGGCCGCCAATCGCCCTGGCCATGACCGGCCAAGCGTCCTTCATCCAGCAGCATTCGTCGATGTTGTGGATGAGGAAATCGCTGTAGCAGCCGCCGCTGGCCCACAAGAAGGAATGGAAGCGGCGAATCTGATAATGCAGTTCCGGTATGTTGGACGGACGCGGGCCGGAAAAAGCGTAGCCTTCCGGTCCCTTGACGCGGTAGGCGCGCAGCAGCGTCAAATCGCCGATTTGGCCGTCCTTGATACGTTTGAACAATTCACCGCGCGAGGCACAGTGACGGCACATCAGACCGACGCCGATCTTGATGTTCTTGGCTCGCGCTTCCTCGGCCAATTGCAGGATCTTGCGCGTGCTGGGTCCGTCTACCGTGATCGGCTTTTCCATGAAGACATTGAGACCTTTTTGGATGGCGTAAGTGAGGTGAACCCAGCGGAAAGCCGGCGGCGTCGTCAGAATCACCACGTCGCCCGGACGCAGACAATCCATGGCCTGCTTGTAGGCGTCGAAGCCGAGAAACTTGCGGTCGGAAGGCACTTCGGCCTTATTATCTTTTTCAAACCGCTTGAGGTAGCTGTAGCAGCCGTTGAGCCGATCGGCGAAGACATCGGCCATGGCGACGAGTTTGGTAGGGCCGTTTTTGGAGACTAGAGCGTCTTCGGCGGCGCCGGTGCCGCGGCCGCCGCAGCCGACCAGGGCCACCTGAATCGTGTTGTTTTCGGCGGCGTGAACGGTCGGGATGGCCAGGCCGGCCAAAGTCGAGGCCACGGCGACCTTGCCGGTCGTCGTCATCACGTCGCGGCGCGTCGGGCCGCGCTTCGCTGTATCAGTCACGATGGATCTCCTCCCCGTAGGGTAATAGGTGGGAACTTGCCGAGCGAGGTACGTTTACCAGTTTCTCCGATTCACGGCGAAAGTCAATCGTCGAAACGAGAAATCCGCTCCTCTTGGGCCGCCGGGCGCCGCAGCTACACTTGGACCTTCTTTATGCACCGGGGTCGAAAAGCAAACTCTGCCACAGCGCTTCCGCCGTCTGCCGCTCGATTTCCGCCGGCGTTTCGCTGGCGGCAATCGGCTCGAAGGAGGGCGGAGACAATTTCAATTCTTCCGCAGCTAACTCCCTAAAAAGACCTGTAAATTCTTCCATGTCCAGAGGCGGGCACGGCTCAGTGGCGGTGACTGCGGCGGCGCGCGCCGGAAGGCGGCGGCGAAGCGCTCAAGAGCGGGCCAGTGATGGCGCGGCGCGGCATGCGTCAGCAGAGCGAACAGCAAACAATCCTCGGCGCGGCCAGTCAGCGCTTGCACGGCTTGGCGAATGGCGTTGTGCGTCGCTTCGTCGGTGGCGCGCTGCCGCAGACGGCCGGCTTGACGCACAATCTCCTCCTCCGTGGCCGACGGATCCAGACGCAGAGCCTCGAAAGGATTAGCAGTCATCGGTTGCCTCCCTCTGAAGTCAATTCCGCCAGCAGATCGCGGACGTTGTCGTTGGCCGGGTTGAAACGCAGTGCTTCGCGGTAGAGGGCGGTTTTCTGGTCGCGGCCGGCAGCGAGGAAGCCGCGGAACTTCCAGAATTCCGCCAACGCGGCGCGGGCCAGCAAGTCATTGGGCCGTTCGTCGAGGCGCCGCGCCAGCTGGAGAGCGAACGGCGTGAACCGATCGAGTTGCCCTCGCAGTGTCGCCGCATCGTGTAGGTGATAGAGATCGAGAAACCAGTCATTGCAGATTTCGACGAGAGCGGCCAGCAGTCGAGGATTGTCGCGGTCCAGACTGAGTAGGCGGCGCAGGTAGGTTAGCCCTTTGTCATAATCGGCCCGCCAACCTTCGGGGATGACGCCGAAGCGCATGGCCTCGCGCGTGGTCAGCAGGTACTCGGTGGCTAACTCTTCGCGGAACCGTTCGAGGCGTTCGACGAGATCGCGGTCCAGCGCCTCTTCGACGCGGCCGGCTTGGGTGGGCAAGTCGCCGATGAGGTTCCAATGGCGGTGCGCGGCATCGACGGCGTTACAGGCCAGCAGATCGTTAAGGCGATGGCGATGCTCTTGCAGCAAGAAATCGAGGAGAATGCGCCGAGGGCGCGGTCGGTCGTGCCGTTGAGGAAACGCAGCCAGCAGAGCCAGGCGCGCCGCCAGCACGGCTCGGCGCTTTCGGTATCATTGCGTTTCTCGCAAGCGATAGCGGTGCGCCGCATCAGCAAGGCGAGATGGTGCGCCAACCGCGGCGATAAGTCCGGCCGTTCGCTCAACGTCTCCAGATGAGCGCGTGCCGCCGCTTCATCGCCGCTATCGAGAGCTTCGAGTACAGCCGCGCCGTCCGGCATCTCCGCCAGCGCTTCCACGGCATCCATCAGAGCGCCGGCCGGTTGCCCAGCGCCGGCGAGAGCCTGGGCGCGTGCGCGGCGTTCCAACTCCGGCATCGCTTCGTGTACCACGCGCGAATCCGGCACACCGGCGAGATCCGTATCGAGAGCGAGGGAGCGGCGCGTGAAGGCGAGTGCCTCGATGGTGTCATCGCGGCCGAGCGCTCGCGCCGCCTGATGCAGAAACCACGGCACGGCCGGCACGCCGGTCGGCGGCTCCGCTGTGTCGCCGCGCACTGCCGTCAAGCCGGCCTGTATCGCCAGAGTCGTTCCGTGTGGACCGAGAGAGGCCAGATCCCAGACTTGCCGCCAACGAGCCAGGCTGCGCCGCCAGCCAGGGTGAGTAGGCTGGACAGCGACGATGTTTTCCAGCGCGCGCAGCACGAAATTCGGCGGCGTCCGCAAACCGCGCCAGGCGTCCACATCATCGAGCAAAGCCAGCATCGTCGCCACGTCGCCGCGCTGCGCGGCCTCTTGCAGCAAGAGCGCCTGCGCCAATCCCTTCCAACGCGGCGACGAACGCAGTTGGCGCACCTCATCGCGCCATTGTTCGGAATCGGCGGCTTGCGGATCGAGTTGCTGCGCTGCCCGCCACAGGCGCGCGGCCGGCTCTGGAAGTGTATCATCATCCCTTGCTTGCGCGGCGGGCTGGCAATGCGCTTCCAGCGCCGCAATCCTTTTGTCATCGCTTCCCGTCAGCAGTAATAAGCGCAACATCTGCCGACCGACGAGCTGCGCAACTCCTCCGTCAGATCAGGCCGCTTCGCCCAGCCGAGCAGCAGTTGCCGAGCTTCGGCGGCGGGCAAGCGGCGCACGGCCAACTCCAAGGAGGCGCGGAAAGCGTTGCGTCCGGCGGCATCCGTATACGGATCTTCGGCCAGTTCGTGGACGGTAGCAGGATCGGGTTGGCGCTGTTGCAGAGCCACGGCGAGACGACGGAAATGCTCGGCGGCAGCGTCCTCGTAGCCGTTGGTAGCGGCATGCTGGAGAGCGTCGAGATACTCCCCCGGCCTGGCCTCCCGGCGGCGAAAGCGCTCCTCGACCAATCGCGCACGACAGCGCACGGCGAGAAACAGTCCCGGTTGACTCGCCAAAAGCGCTGCCATGTCCTCATGTCCCAAACATGCCAGCGCGTAGCGCGCGAACGGCTGCGCCATCGGGCTGCCCAGGGCGGCGCGATACGCCGTCATCGCTTCTTCGTTTCGTCCCTGCCGCCGCGCTTGTTGGCCATACAGAAAATCGCGCAGTGACGCAGGAACACGTCCGTCCTCTTCGGCAATCCTTTCGCCGCCAAGCCGTTGCTCGACTTGCGTCGTCCACCTTTGTAGCGCCGCCACCGGATACGGTCCTTCCCGCGCCTGCCGCAACAGTTCCCGCACCTTGTCCGCTTGTCTCTGACTCGCCGCGATCCACGCCAACAACAGGAGTCGTTCGACCCAGACGACACCGTTGGCCGGCATCGTTTCGCTCAGCAGGCGCTCGGCCGGCGTCCACTCGCCGCGGCGCAGCAGCATTCGCGCATCGAACAACGGCCCCTCGACGCAGTCGGCCACGCGGCGATTGCCGCGCACCGACTTCCACACCTGCTCGGCTCGATCAATGCGTCCGGCACGGCCGAGCAGATCGACGAACCACACCGTCGCCCGCGGCGAACCGCCCAACGAACGCAGCACACTCTCGAACTCCGCCAATGCCTCAGCGCGTCCCAGCAGCAGACGCACGCGCGCGGTCCAGTACGCCGACTCGGCCACCGCTTCACCGGCATTGTCCTCGCGGCCGCGCTGCAATGTTTCGGCTAACAATCGCTCCGCCGCGGTCGACTCGTCATTCAGCCAGTGCAGCCAGCCGAGAATGAAGAGATGTTCGCGTTCCAGGACGGAATCGTTGAGCGTGACGGCGAGGAGATCCGGCGGACAAGTGCGTTCAACCGGCATTCCCGGCACATAGGCATCGAGCATCTTGCGGAGGCGCGCCAGAACGGTGCGCGCCGTCACCTCCGGGCTGAACCCCGTGAGCGTATCGCGCGATCGCTGGGCACTGCGGAGATCGCCGGAACCCTGATACATGGCGAACCTCAGTGAAGCAGGGCGTTCGATATTATATCTACGGCGCTTTGGCGATGCCGTGGACTTTTTGTTGTGGCGGGAGCCGCGCAGGATCTCCCGAAAATATGGCGGAGATGTCTGGCAATCCGGTAAAGTAACAAGGAGGATTCGATTTCCGTGGCGGATAGGTTGTCGTCATGGACTGGAGAGACGAGAACGAGGCCGAGCGAAGCAGCTGGTTTGGCCGGCTGCATCTGAGTTGGCCGATGCTGCTTTTAGCCGGTTGGCTCTTGTACGAGTTCACGGCTCAGCCGGGATTGGCCGCGCTCGTCGCCTGCGCCAAATTCAGTTGGGCGGATGTGCCCACCGCCTTTTGGCTGCGCCGTGTCGATCCCGACGGTGGGCGCGGCCGGACGTGCTTCTGGGCTTATCTGACTTATGGACTCTGGAAAGTCGCCATATTAGCCATGCTGGCGGTAATTCCAATTGGTTATCTGGATGTGAACTTCCCAGGTCTTCTTCCTGGGCCGGCTGGCAATCAGAGACTTCCCTCGATGTTCAATGAAATACCGGCAGTTGTGGGCCAGATTATCGTGCTGCGCGGAGTTCGCCCAGTGGCCGTGGGAGTGCTTACTGCTGCCTTCATAGGGTTCGGTTTATTCTTGCCTTTGGCTTACATCACTCTCTGGTCGGCCTGGCGAAATGGGGTGCGCATCTGGTTAGACAGCGGACCATGCAGGGCCTACAAAGAGCGATTCTGGCCTCCGCGCCACGGTCAAATCAACATGGTGCCGTTCATCGGCATATTTCAGAATTTCATAACGTGGTTCGTCATCGTCGCGATTGAGGTAGCGCTCGAACCCATCGTCCAGCCCAAACTGCATCCTGCGGCGGGTGGTTTGATTATGTTGCTCATCTTCTCTGTTGTTGCTTGTGGGCTCTTTTGGATGTGGAGTCGTGTGGTCGCACACTCGCCGCAAGAATGCTGGGTTGCCGAAAAAGGCGAGCAATTCTACCCGATCCAGGATGCCGAGGAGGGGATGGGGACATGACTTTTATCCACGGTTATCTATTGGCCGGTCTGCTGCTCGCCGGCGTGCCGGTGTTGCTGCATCTCATCCTGCGGCAGAAGCCGCGCTCTTTACAGTTCCCCGCTTTCCGTTTTTTACGCCAGCGCCATCTCATCAATCGCCGCAAGCTGCGTTTGCAGCACTTGCTGTTATTGCTGCTGCGCATGGCCGTCATCGCGGCGTTGTGTCTGGCGCTGGCCCGGCCGCGCGTCGCCGCCGAGCGCGTGGCTTCGCTGTTCAGCGACGAGCGCCCCATCGCCGCCGTGCTGATCTTCGATACCAGCCCCAGCATGGAGTACAGCGCCGCGGGCCGCACGCGCTTGGAAGAAGCCAAGCAACGCGCCCGCGAACTGCTCGACGAAATGGACGCCAACAGTCAAATCGCGCTTCTGGACAGTGCCGATGATGCCGGCGAAGGCGGCAGCGAATGGATGTCGCCGGCGCTGGCGCAGACGCGCCTCGATGGTCTGCGCATCCGTCCGGCCAACGCCGCTCTCAATCGACAAATCGACCGGGGAGTACGGCTGCTGGAGAAAGTTGGCGAGGGCGAAGATCCGCCGCCGCGTTTTGTGTATCTGTTCGCCGACCGCACCCGCGCTTGCTGGGATGTCCGCGCCGGACCTCGGACGGTCCCGGAGGGCGTTCGCGCTCTGTTCGTCGATGTCGGCGCCGAGAAGCCGAAGGATTTGGCCATCGAGAAAGTGGAAATCGTGCCGCCGGTCGTCGCGCCCGGCGGCCGCATTCGGATTCAGGCAACCGTTCGCGCCACCGGCGCCGATTTCGATACGGAGTTGCTTTGCCAACTCGACAACGATCCGGATTCGGAGCGTGCGCCGGACAAACAGCCGATCCAGCTCGCCGCCGGACAAGGCCGCGTCATCGTCTTCGAGCGCGAAGCGCCGCAGCAGCCGCACGGCGGATTCGCCGAAATGGCGTATCAAGTGACGGTGAAGCATCAGACGGCCGATGCACTTCCGTTCAACAATACTTGCTTCGCCACCTTCCTGACGCGCCAACACCGCAAGGTGCTGACGATCGTGGCCGACAAGCCGCCTCGCGATGAGCCGGTCCCCTGGAAGGCGTGGCAGATGGCGATGAAAGTGGGCGAGCGCTTCGAGTGCGACATCCGCCCTTCAGCCGAGGCGGATAAACTGGACGATAAGGAATTGCGCGACTACGCCGTCGTGTGCGTCTTTCAGATAGTGCCGAGTACGGCCCTGTGGCAAAAGCTGGAGCGCTACGTCCGCAGCGGCGGCGGCTTGGTGCTGGTGCCCGGCGGCGAAGAGATGCGGCGGCAGATCCCACAATACAATGAAGAAGGGACGAAAGCGGGACTGCTGCCGGGCAAGTTGCAAAAAATCGAGACGAATCCACCGGCTCATCCGCTGATTCGCTGGTTGAACTTCCAGGTCAAGCACTCCATTCCGGCGTTCTTCGACAAGGCGCTTCGCACCGCCGATCCCGACTTCGGTAAGCGGCAATCGTGGCCGGGCGTCAACGCTTTCTGGACCGTGGCGCCGGCGGAGAAGGACGCCGTCGTGCTGGCAATGTATGAGGGTCGAGAACACCATCCGGCTCTGCTCGAGCGCACACAAGGACGCGGACACGTCATTCTCTTTACGACGCCGTTAGACGCGCGCGAGTTGGACCGCAATCGCTACTGGCACAATTACTGGAGCGATTCGTCGTTCGGACTGGTACTCGAAGATCAGGTTTGTCGCTATCTGGCCGGCGAATCGACGCCGCCGGAATTGAATTATTTCTGCGGCCAGGTGCCGCGCATTCCTCTGCCGCCGTCGTTGGCGGCGCCGCCGTATACGCTGGATGGACCGGGCCTCGCCGTCGCTGAAACGAACGTCAAGGCCAACGAGGGTGACACACAATTGTCACTGCCGCAAGCGGCGGCAGCGGGGAATTACGCCGTCCGCGATGCGAAAAAACGGATCGTCGCCGGATGCAGTCTGAACGTCCGTCCGCAGGAAAGCGAATTGGATCGTGTGCCGACGGAGGAGATCGAGTCGGTGCTGGGCAAAGATACGCTGTTGCAGGTGGGTCGTGCGGTCAGCCTCAAGGACGCCCTGGCAGGGATGCGTCCGCCGCCACTGGAATTGCTGCCGTGGCTGATGATGGCCGTGCTGGTGGTGTTGACGGTCGAGAGCCTGCTTGCCAATCGTTTCTATCGCCGCGCCGCGTCTGCGGAAACGGGCGCGATACCCGGCGAGCCGAGAGCGTAAGCGCCCGCAGGCTCCGGGAGTTCTCCGCTCGCTGACTCCTTGACGGCTGCGCTCTGCCGTGGTTAGCAACGGACAGCCGTGCGAGTGCAAGGACAAACGAGGTTTCGTTAGAGCCCGCAGCATAAGCGAGGGAAAGAGCGCGAACCTGATGGGCGGGAGGGGCGTCGTGGTTATTAAGTCGCGTCATGTGGACGCTACGAGAAATAACAGGAGGATTCCAATGGTGCATGTGGTACACTGGTCTGGTCGCGATCTGGTCTTGAGTTCCGTATTCGCGATCGGAATCTCCACCGCGGTCGGATTTGTTTTCGGGGGAGGGTTTGGCGCGTTCTTGGGCTTCTTGTTCGGTGTTTGCGCCGTGAGCCGCTGAGCGTAGGGCGCCTGACATCCTCGCGTGGTACGGCGATCCCGTATCCGTTGCAGGTCGCCGCACCACGCGAGTATCGAGGCCGAACCGTGCGCTTCTGCATACCGGCCACACGAATGACGGTTTGTCGCCGTTAAGCGGGAACTCCGTGTTAGCCGACTGCGTGGTGACGTCCTTTCCTTCTGCGTAGGGTCAAAGGACTATCTCTGCTAGGAGCTCCCTTATCGTTAATGAGGAGAGATAATGCATCCTTGGAATCCTAGCCAATGGACCGAACAATACCTTCACTCGTTGCTCGGCCAGCCCGAGTCCAGCAGACTTGAGTTCAAGTCGGGAAAGGCTCTTGCCAAGAAGGAGGATAAAGACACCTTCATTACCAAACAGCTTTCTCCGGCTGTGTCGGCGTTTGCCAACTCGGAGGGTGGGATCATCGTGATCGGCATGGACGAAGACCGAAATACCAAGAAGAAGCCACGGGTTGCGGCCCAGTTGGACGGAATCGTCATCGGCCCAGGGAACGCCATCGAATCGCCGGAACAGTTTGATCAAATCCTTGGTACGTGCATTAGCCCTTGGCTGCCGGGTTTGGCGGTTCAGCGAGTTCCGCTCTCCAGCCATCCGGAAGGCCGACTGACGTTGGTAGTCCACGTCCCACAAGGCACTACTGCCTATCAGGCAAGGGATCATCGTTACTACAGCAGGTCCGAGTTTGAGACCAAGCCCATGCCCGATCACGAGGTTCGCTTGAGGATGCAGCGTGGACGAACTCCACAGGCTCGACTTGAGTTGGGAAGTCGGCAGCGCATAACTACGGATCAAGAGATCCAGAGACATCTGAAGAACAAGGCTGAATGGAACGCTGGATTCTTCCCTCGCCGTCGTACTGAACCCTCACGCGAAGAACTTGCAGAGCTTGCGGTACCAAGGCGAGGTTTTGATAGATACGAATTCAACTTTGCCGTCGTCAATACGGGTGAGTTGACCATACGGGATTTTGTCCTAGTGGTTCGCGTTGTGAATCACGATGAGCGATTGGTATTCTTGGACGAGAGGAATCGCAAAATTGGTGCCGAGACGAATGGCATGGACTTTAGCCACAACTATTAACTCCCAAACGGGATCGGGCATCCTGCCGCGATTCGTTGAGCAACGGGTAATGCTTGGGGCGACGCTTGCGGCGCACGGCTCATAACGATTGGCGCGCTGGCCGACGCGATGACTCCGTATCGCCGCACGCAAACGCCGCATTATCTCCGCAATCTCGTCCACCGCCGCCGTCCACAACACCGACGCCAACGCATTGACCACCTGCAACGCGCCCTTGAAACTTACTTGCAACGGCAACAGGCCGCCTTCCTCCGCCGCCCGCGCCATCTGACCGCGCAGCAGGTTGTAGGCCAGCAAGTGTGCCCACACTTCCTTTTGCACCATCTCCGGCGACTGGCAACGGAGAATGTCCATCTGCATTGTCTGCTTCAAGGACCGCAGGTCCAACTCGGCGTACCAACGCATGCGGTACAGCACCGCCACGTCCTCACGTCCAAACGCCGCCGCATCCAACAGCGTGGTGGCTACCACCAACACCTTGGTACGGAAGCCGGCCGCACCTACCCGCACCCGGACTTCACGCACCGCCAACGTCGCCGGCAACGACGCATAGCTCGCTTCCTCCAACCACTCCGGACGCGGCGGTTTGCTCCAGCAGACCACATGATCCTCGCGGCCCAAATGGCGGCCGCTGCGGAAGTCGGCGCGGCGGCGTTGGTGCAGCCGGCAAACCATGTCGGCGCCGCGTTGTTGCGTCAACGCCAGTTCCCAGTATGAGCCGTAATAGCGGTCGGCCAGCAGAAGATCGCCTGGCTCCAGGTTGTCTTGCAGGCTGTGCCACAGGGCGGTCTCGCCGCTGTGCTTGCCCTGGTAGCGTCCCAGGGCGGCGTCGAGAACGGTGCCGACGGCCAGGGAGAACAACACCACCAGGCGGGCGATGGGGAAACCGACACCGGCCTTCTGGGTGTGTGCTTGCGGGAAGGCTTTCTGGTTGGCCTCGGTGTCGGGCATGGACACGGTACTGCCATCGACGACCTTGAGAGTGCGTCCGTTCCAGCGCCAGGGGGCAGGGGCGCGCTCTTGTGCCTGTCGGCCGGTGAGACGTGTGAGGCGGTTCAGGACGCCTTGGGGCAAGCGCTGGCGTGCCTTGTTGTAGGCGCTGGGGTCGGCGGAACAGGGGGCCAAGCCTTGGGCACTGCGCCAGGCCAGGAAGCGTGCCACGGCTTGGCGGCAAGAATGGTCGGGGTCGAGAACCTGGGAGAGGAAGACCCAGAGCGTGACGAGCGGGGAGAAGAGTCGCTCGCGGAAGGAGACGGCCTCGTCGCGGATGGCCTGTTCGGCCAGACCGCCGGCCAGGAGTTCGCTGAAAGGCAGGGCTGGGGCGTGGGCAATCTTTTGACGAAGTTGTCCGACTTGGCGACAGCGGCGTGGGGGGGTAGCATGAGTCATGGATGGCCTCCTTGTGGTGAGGTTTCGTAATCACCCTCAATCTAGCAAGGCAGGCCATCTTTGTTAACTCCCTCACCACGCAAGACTTGTGGCTAAAGTCCATGCCATTCATTTCAGAAACGACTCTTCAAAGAATTTCAACCGCGATCTCTCCGCAGCGCGCGAGGGTCTTGTCTCCTGTGAGGAAGGCGGAGGCTTTGACCAGGATAGCGCGCGCCAAATGGATGGCGTCGGGAGTCTTGAGATTGAGGTTGGCTCGCAACTCGGTGGCCTTCTCCACGACATCGGCAGTGATGTCCACGAGTAGCATTTCCGGCCCGTGAAACAACGCCTCATAGAGAGCGAGTAGGACCGTATCGCCCGTCCGCAGCGGTTTGCAACGGCACTCCAGACGGCTCAGACGCGAAGTGGCCAAGAAGCGGCCAGTCCCTCGCAAGGGGATCAAGCGAGCTTCGAGGGGTGCGCGAACAGCGGGGGAGCCTTCGAGCAAGCGGATAAGGACATTGGCGTCGGTGTAGATCATTCCTCGCCCCATGCCTGCCGTTCTTCGCGCCTCTGCGCCTCAATGTCTTCGGCGGAGCGAAGGATGGGCGCCCTGCCGAAGAGATCGAAGATCGATAACGGGTGCGCGGACGGTTCGCTTTTCTCGCGGGGGAAAACGATCAATTCGGCGGGGCCTTCCACAAGCGGCATCGGCTCGCCGGGGATGAAAACCTGGCCCACATAGTTGCCGCGGACGACAATCGCATCGCTCATACGGTCCCCCTGCTCTCCAAGGCACAGAACAGCGGTCTTTTATTTAATCCCACACACCCATTTTGTCCGCTGGCTCTTCAATTGACAACGGTATCATCAAGGCTCAAGCAGGATCGTCAGCTTCGGCGTGTACTTCGCCTCTGGATGCTCCGAAGCGTAAATCTGAAAGCGCGTTTGCAAACCATCATCCACCGTGCGATCGGTGACGGGAGCGAGGGCCAAACCATAATTGGCCGTGTCGCCGGCCAGCCAGGCGCGAACGAGGCCGGTCACGTCGATCTGGTACTCCAGCGGTGGATCGACCGTATCGCTGCCCTGATCCGCCTTGACCACCACATGCCCGGCCGCTTCCGCCGTATCCTTGCCGATGGCGAACGACTTGCCGTCCTTCCACGCCTTGCTCTCGGCGGATTGTCGCCAGGTGGCGGCGGACTCCTGCCACGGCGTCCGCACCGCGAAGGCGCAGACCTTCGTATTGCCTCGGCTGCTGGGATCCCAGACGGAGAAGCTCACGGTTGCCTTGCGCGGTTTGGCTCCGCGCGGCAAAGCGAGCTTATCCAGATCGAAGTACACGAGAAATACGCTGGACTGCTCCGCCTTGCGGATGGCATTGTCGCGCGCCGCATCGCCGAGCTTGCGGTCGGCTTGGCTCGGATCGAGCAGCACGTCGCGCACGGCGGCGCGGCCTTGCAATATCTTCGCCGCGCCGCCGGTCGCCGCCGCGTCGCCCGCTCCCTTCTCGATGGGAGGCACTTCGCCGATGGAGACATAACCGGGAGATAATGTCTGCGGATGGCGCGGCGGCGTGCGCAGTTCGATGAGACGGCGTTTCGGAGCGGGGGCCGCGGCGGAGAGGACTTCACCGAGGCGCACGCGCAGCGCCTCCACGTCTTGCGGCTTGAGCTGAGCGAAGTGGATCATGCCGGCGTCCTCACCGGCGAATCCGGTGCCCTTGCGCTCACCCGCCAGATGCAGCACCTCGCGCACTCGCTGTCCAACCGCCCAGCGCGGCTCGCCCTGAACTTGAGCCAGCAAGGTCAAATACTCCACGTCCTGCTGGCCGCGACGATAGGCTTTCAACCGGATAGACGGAATCGGCTCGCGCTCGCGCGGCATCGCGTCCGGGATAGAACAGGGCCAGCGGATCGGCGCGGCGCCACGAATCGCCGGTGCCGACCGTCTGCCACGGCAGCACGCCGTCGCTGCCCAGCGACCACGAATCGAGCGACCAGCCGACCGCCTGCATGTTGGACTCCTCAAGCGCGTTGCTGCCGCCGTACTCGATGACAATCTCACCGTTGGCGGCCTTGCGGTCGAAGACGAGGCGATGATACGGCCGCATGGCGCCGCCGACGACGTTGTAATCGAGCAGTCCGTCGAAGGCGTCGCGCTGCCACTGTGGCCGCGAAATGTCGCAGCGAAAGACCATTTTCGCTTGGCCGGGCGCCTGGTTGCGGCCCTCGTGAAACGCCATGCCGAAGTAACGCAGCGCCCAATAATCCTGGAAGTTCGACGGCTCGTCGAGCAGCCACGGCGACGAACCGCGCGACCAGCCGTTACGTTTGAAATCCACCTTGTTATTCAGGAAACCGTGAAAAAGCGTATCGTGCCACTTCTTTCCCTGGAAATGTTCGGTCATCTGCCGCGATACTTCGACGAAGTTACGGCGATAGCTGGCGGGGAAGGCGCGATCGGCCCAGTACGAGCCGTTGTAATTTCCGGCCATCGGCGTCGGCCAATTTTCGTGCAGCGGCAGATAGAAAATCTCCAGTGGCACACTGCGGCGCGGCAGATCGGCGAACGCTGAGCCGTCAAAGTAAGAACCGAAACGCCGATCCCACGCCGACCAATCGAGCTTCTCGCCGTCCCAGCCGGGAGCGCAGCCATCGGCGACGATGCCGCCCTGCGAATAGGGCACACGGTTGAGAACGGTGCGATGGCGATGCGCCAAGCGATAGTAGCCGCGTTCGTTGGCCGGCAGACCGTAACAGTTCATTTCCGGCAGAAAACTCAAATAATCCGGCAGTGTGAAATTCCACACCCGCAGCGAGACATCGAGAGCGAGTGTCTTCTCGCCCGCTTCGAGCGTGAGCTTGCCCTTGTAATCGCCGGCCTGGATCTCATGCGGCACATAGATCTCGGCGTGCAGACTGCCGCTCTTCTGTCCGTCGATGTTCTCATCCTCGGCAGGTACGCTCACCGTTCCGGACAGCGGGACAATCGGGATCGGGCAATGGCCCCTTTTTCGAGTGTACATGATGGTAATTACCGAAGGCAACTTGGATCTTCGCGCCGTCCTCGCCCTGCGAACGCCAGCTTCGGGCGCACGCCCTTGATCGGGCCGCGCAGCAGCACTTGGAAGCCGACAAACTCGTTGCGCGCGGCGTGCAGACGGATTCGTTTCTCCTTGGCGCTCCACAGATGATTGGCGGCCCGATAGCCGTCCGCCTGTTGAGGGATCATCTCGCCGCTCGCTGGATGCACTTTGTCGAGTTCATCGAGGATGGCGATTTCCGCATCGCCGAGGCGCGGCAGGGCCGCTTGCTTCGTGAATGGTTGCGGCGTACGTCCGGGCAGCGGCGCGGCGATCCGGCTCGACACGCGCACTTTGCCGTTCGTCGCCGGGCCGATGTTGCCGGCGCCGTCCACGGCGCGGACGGCAATTTCTACTTCAGCGCCCGGTTTTATCTGCAAATCGCGCAGGTGCATCCGCACTCTGTTCGCCGGCTTTTCCTGCCAACGGGATGAGGTAACGCGGCACTTCTTTGCCGTCCACACTCACGAAGAAACCGATAGTCCCCGCGCCGCCCTCATCCGCCGGCGTGGTCCAGGAAACCCATGCCTCGCCGGCTGGGAGATCCTTGACTTCCGCTTGCAGCCCCTCTGGCGCGGCAGGCGCTTGTTTATCCTCCGGGCCGAGAAAGATCGTCAGATACGGCGCCGTCGCCGCTCCGGATTCGCGGCTGTGAAGGAAGCGATTGGGGAAGAGGCGATGGTGAAATTGCTCGCCCTGGCGCGTCCATTCGGAGCCGGTGTCGTCGAAGAGCAGGAAACCGTAGCTGATGCCGGCCACGCGCGCGGCAACGACGGAGGGATCGACGGCCACGCGCTGCCAGCGCCGCTCATCCGGCGGAAAAGCGTCGGCCATCTTCCACAGTGTCCCGCCTTCGCCGAGCATGACGCTGCACAGATCGCTGCCCGGCACGGTCCACGGCACATCGGGATGACGGCGGTGGTTGTGCGTCGAACTGCCGTTCTGCGGCGCGTAGCTTGGCGACGTTCCCTCGACCCAATCGGCGGCGAAACTGCCAACCGTGACGCGATGCAGACGCTCCGGGCCGGCGAGATGGACGTGCAGCGTCGCTCCCTGGATGACGCGGCCGCGCAGCGGTTTGGCATCGATGTCGAGAAGGCTCATTTCCTGGTTCGATTTCAGCTTGAGTTGCGTCGAACCGCCGAGATTGCAGTCGGCTTCGTGGCCGACGTTGGAGAACCAGGTATCGCGCGTCACCGCCGCGCGGATCGCTTCGCCGCTTGGTTTGCGACCACCTCCGCTTTCACCGCCGATGGCGTCGGGCAGACCATCGAGTACCGTACGCTTGACTTCGGCGATTTTCCGCACCGACAGCCAGCCGCGCAGCAGATAACCGCTGTTGCGCAGGTTCTCCGCTGTCGGCGGCGAAGTGGTTTTTGTTTCGTTGATTCCCGTCGTAGGGTGGACATCGTTCTTGCCCAGTAGCGTGCCGTTCCAGTCGTCGGGTCGGCGCTTGAGGATTTCCTTCTCGTAATCGATCAGCGGGATTTCGCGTTTCTTCGCCAAAGCTCGCAGTGCTTCGTTGTAGGCTTCGGCGCTCTTCGGTTGACCGGGATGCGGCGGGATGGTGGACAGAATGGGGATGATGCCGCGCTCCAGCATCAGATCGATCGCCTTGGCCATGTCGGCGCTGATACGCCGCGACGGTTCGCCCGGCAGAGGCATCGTTGGTGCCGAGCATGAGGACGACCATGCGCGGCTTGTAGGTGTCGAGCAGCTTGGCGAACGGCGGCATACGCTGTTTGCCGCCGGCGAGCATCTCATCGGCGCGGATGCCGCCGCAGGCCGTGTACGAACGGCCGCCATCGGGATGATCGAAGCGCGCCAGCCACCAGCCGTCGGTGTCATTGTCGGCTCCCGTGTGCATCCATTTAAGGATGGCCTTGTCCTCGTCGGTCTTGCCTTCGCCGCCGCGCGGCCACTGGCCGTAAGGGTTGGCGTAGGTGATCGAATCGCCGACGTGCAGCACGACCCCCTCGCGGCCGTGAAACTTGGCGGCTACTTTTGTCATGACCGCGAGGTAGTCCCACGCTTGGGGCAGAGGTCTTTCCGCGCCTCGAACAGCGGGAAGGCAAAGGAAACTCGCCATGAGGAGCAACGGGATGGTGGAATAGATTTTCATGGTGATTGCGGAGAGAAAGTAGAGGTTTAGCGACGCTTCGCAGAAGCGTTATGTCTCGCACTCTTCTACAAAGCGTCTCGCATGGGAAGGCGTCTGTCAATGACGAAGCGGCGATTCGCGCAGGGAGCGCGAGGAAAAAAGAGTCCGCGTTTCGCCGCGTCCCGCAGGGGAACGCGACAACACTCCCCTGGGACGCGGCGAAACGAGGTTATTCCTCCGCGTTACTTAGACTCACGGCATCTCGATCACCTCTCCACCGGCCCGAGTGGCCAAGGCAGGTAACACCGCCGCGGCAGAGTATCCCAGAAATCGAACCGAGGCGTCCACGAACGCGAAATTCGCTCCCTCCGGCTCCGCGAAACGCACGCCCGGATACGGTCCCAGAACTGAATGGCACGGACTTTAGGCACAACGTCCTTGGATCAAGCGACTTCGGGCTTGATCGCGCGGCTCGGTGAGCAATGGGTAATGCTGGGGTCGCCGCTTCTGCGCCCGCGGCTCAACACGCCCCGGCCGCTCGCAGACACAGTGTTCACGCAACGCCACCCGCAATGCGACGCCGATCGGCTCCCACTCCTCCTCCCAGGCCCACGCCAACGGCGCGAAGGCCACCACCGTTTGCAACGACCCCGCAAAACTCAATTGCCACGGCAGCAGACCGGCCTCAGACGCCGCATCCGCCATCAGCCCGCGAATCAGGTTGTAGGCTAACAGGTGCGCCCAGACCTCCTTACGCACCATGCTGGGCGTCTTGCCCCGCAGGATGCCCATTGGCAAGGTCGCCTTGAGCGCCCGCAGATCCAACTCCGCGAACCAACGCACGCGGTACAGCAACGCCACCTCCCTCGTGGAGAAAACATCCGCATCCAGCAGCGTCGTCGCGACGATCAGCACGCGGGTGCGGTAGCCTGGCCGCGTCACACACACACGCAACTCGCGGACGGCCAGGGTCTCCGGCAGTCGGACGTATTCCTCCGCTGTCATCCACTCCGGCCGCGCGGGCTTGGCCCAGCTCACCACATGATCGCCGCATCCCAGCCGCCGGCCACGCCGGAAGTCGGCCCTACGGTGTTGGTGCAGCCGCGTGACTACATCGCCGCCCCGCTCGCGCACCAGAACCAGTTCCCAGAAGGAGCCGAAGTGGCGGTCGGCCAACAGGATGTCGCCGGCCTCCAGCCGGTCGTGCAGTTGCCGGAACAGGGACAATTCGCCGGTCTGCTTGCCACGATAGGGGCCGAAGGCGGCGTCCAGGGCGGTGCCCACCGCCAACGAGAACAGCACCACCATGCGGGCCAGGGGGAAACCGACGCCGGCCTTCTGGGCGCGCGACTGGGGGAAAGCCTGTTGGTTGGCCAGCGTATCGGGCATGGAGACCGTGGTGCCGTCCACCACTTTCACGGCGCGTCCCGCCCAACGCCAGGCCGCCGGCATCCGGTCGTGCGTCCGTTGGCCGGTCTGGCGGACCAGGCGGGCGAGTACGGCTTCGGGGAGGCGGCCACGCGCTTTGCAGTAGGCGGAGGTGTCGGCCGAGCAGGGGGCGAGTCCTTGGCCTAGCCGCCAGGCGAGGAAGCGGGCGACGGCTTGGCGGCAGCAATGGCTGGCGTCGAGGACTTGGGAGAGGAACATCCACAAGGTCACCGCGGGGCTAAAGAGTCGATTGCGGAAGCGGACTTGTTCGTCGTGGACGGCCTGCTGGACCTGATCGGCCGGCAGGATGTCGGCAAAGGGCAGGGCGGCGTCGTGGGTGAATTGATGGCGGAGTCGGGCGACTTGGCAGAGGGGCGAAGGGGAAGTACGATGAGCCATGAGATGGCCTCCTTGCGGTTTGAGGATCGTTATCACCCTCACTCTAGCAAGGCAGGCCATCTGTTGCTAACCCTTTCTCTGCTCAATGTTTGAGGCTAAAGTCCGTGCCATTCGTCCCAGAACTCCGTTGGGCGTTGTCGCCCCCATTTTAGGTACCAGGGGTTTCCGACAGGTAGCCCTGTTGTAAGTCCTTTGTTTTCAGGACTTAAAACATGGACGAAAAGAAAAAACCTCCACCTGTGCCGTGTGGGTCAGTGCGAAAATCCCCATGTTTTTAAGGGTTTCGTGTCCTAAATCTGACCTAACTTCGTACCATTTTAGGACAAAAATTAGGACAAGCAAGGTCAGCAGCAAGGGAAACCGCCAAAGTGCAGACAACCACACCCGCGCCGCCACGGGACGGAACCAAAAGGGTAGTTGTGTCTATACCTTTCTATACCTTTCTGTTATTGTTGTCAGACAACAAATAGGAAGGGACACCCATGACAATGTTCGTTTCGGCGGCTCGGCAAGCCGAGATAGTGGACGCGCGGTGCGTCTGCGGTCACCCCCATCGCTACCACGGCAGGCGGTTTGTGGGTCGCTTGCCTGACGGTACTTGGTA
The DNA here is from genome assembly GCA_963835245.1 of uncultured Planctomycetota bacterium. Classification (GTDB taxonomy): domain Bacteria; phylum Planctomycetota; class Planctomycetia; order Gemmatales; family Gemmataceae; genus JAJPHU01. The sequence continues at coordinate 669,005 of CAWIEZ010000001.1, read as the reverse complement.
CACCGTCCCAGAGGACGGCAATTGCTGCGCCCCCGGCGTCGATTGTCCGTGTCGGCAGTTTGCTCAAGACCCAGCAAACCCGTGGTTCACCCGTGTCGAGATGCTCGCTTTCTTGGCGTCCGTCTATGGTCCTGATTTCAAGGCCGGATGACAAGTTGTCCACAAAAAAAATCTCTAAAGGTTGATTTGCTCGTCAAACTCGCTATCGTCCGGTTCGTCGCTGAGGGTTGTCTCGCCTTCGTGCGGATAAACTTCGTGGATGCGTTTCGCCACGGCGCGGGCGGACGGGTTCGGCTTGTGTTCCTTGATGGCCTTTTGGAGTTGTTCGCGGAGTGCCTTGGCTCCGGGCGCTGCGCCCTTCACGGCGAGACGGCGAACAAGAGCAAACTCTTTGGGCAGGGACTTGGCCCAAGTGGAGAAGTCGGCGACACCCTTGGGCGTGCCAATCTCTAGGGCCAGACGTTCGCCGTCATCGAATCGGCAATTCAAGTAGAGGCTCACTTCGTTTTCTCCTGTTTCCTTTGGACCCGTTGACGTTCACGGGCATAAGCGGCTTTCGCCATGCGCTTCTTCATGGTAGCACTCGATTCCATCCACTGCGCGTAGAAACCAGAGGTCGGAGGGCGGGCATTGTCCGGCAGCTTCTCGGCTGGCGTGTTCAGCACGGTTTGCAGTTCGTCGGCGGACTCAACCTTGTGCATGGACTTGACGTTAAAACTACCCGTGCCCTCTCGGATGTACAACGGGAACACCTTGGCGTTGTCGAGCTTGCCAGCGGCGTAGTGGTTCCGATGATCGACAACTACCGTCCACTGACGCCGGACGGGTTGCGGTCCTTCACCGAGATGTTCGAGCTTGCGGGCTTGGGCGGCACTGGTTTGCCGGACGGTCCCCCTCTTGTTCGTCAACAACGTCTTCATCTCGACCTGATGCCGATGGCACGGTTTTGGTTTGCACGATTCCTGTTCTACGTCAGAAGGCGCGTTGCCGTCGATGGCGCGGGCATCCGGCAGGGACTTCGCCAACTTCTCTTGGTTGCCTTCGGCGTGGCGTTGCGCCTCCGCGCCGTAGGGTGTGGTTGTGGCGGTGGACGGCTTGCCGGTTGGCTTGGGTGTAGATCGCGGCGTGGCGGGCTTGCTGGGTGGCTTGCCGGCCTTGCCCTTGGGCTTGCTGGCCTTGCTGCTGCCGCTGGGCTTGCAGTGGCCGTGTTCGTCCCGTGGACAGTCGGCGAAGTAGCTGTTCTCCACAAGGGAGTTAGCGAGTAGCTGAATCAAGGCCACAAACTGCGGGCTGTCCTGTACTTCACGGAGGACTTGGGCGACGGCGGCATGGTTGCTCATGCCCTATAGTAGACAGGTCGGACACCCGCTCGCTCTGCACATCCTCTGATTTCCTATAGTTTCCTACAGTCTTCAAAACAGGGAACCACGGTTTCAGGATCGACGGCAGGTCGCTTGACCCTTGCCGCGATGGAGGACGCGGCAGGGACGGCGACTTGATCCAATTCTCTGCCGATCTTGTCCAGCATTGCGCAGAAGTCCGGCCACGGGATTGGCTCAACCGGCAGCGATAACTCAGAGGACTTGACGCCACGAACCAAGAAGTCCTGACTAGCGGGAACAGGTCTATAGAGCCGATCTTGGATCGGAGCCGGCAGTGCCTCTAGCCGCTCGGTGTCCAGATGGAGGCGCAACGTATAGCCGCTCTCAAACGGCGAGTAGGTCTGAACCGTGGCCTCAAGGTCCGGCGCGGCAGTCCAGATAACTCGGCTGTTGTCTCGGAAAGAGGGCGCGTCCGGCGACTTAACGACAGTATAGAGGTTAAGTGCATCGTCCGATGGAGGTTGCCAGTCCGGTAGAGTTTCGGTGTCGTCTACCTCCTCTACAAACCAGTCTCGCTTGACCATTGCGTACAGGTCTTCACGGGATGCCGCGTAGAAACCACGCGAGGGCCGATGGAGCCTGACGCCATGCCATTCCGGGCCGGGTAGCCACGGCTCCACTAAACGCCAACGATGACCGTCTTTTTCTAGCCAAAACTTCGTGGTGTAGCGGGCAGACCGCTCGGCATCGCGGATCGGCTCACAGTACACACGGATATTGCTGTGAACGTCTACGGCCACGGCGTCATCACAACAGGCACTTGACCACAGGGAGCGTAGCAGCGACTTGGTTAGAGCGATGGCGGGCGGCGCGTCCGGCGACTTAACGACAGTATAGAGGTTAAGTGCATCGTCGGCGTTCGTCCTGATGAGAACATGCACATGCGGCGGTTCGCCGGGCGACTCCTCAAGGTCGATATTCCATTCCAGTTCTGTGCCTTGCTTGCGGAGTTTGGTCTGCAAATCACGAAGGCGACGGACGAACCGATCAACAACCGCCACAAACTCAGACGGCGAGCGGGTAGGATACTTGAGGACTACGAAGTGAGTAGGCGGACGTGTCTCAAAACTCTTGGCACGGACGGCGGACTCGATACGCGCCCATGACTGCCGACAAAGGACACACGGACACCTTTGGCCCCTGCCGAGTGTAGCACACGGCACTTGCAGCAACCGCTTGAACACTGGCCCCTGATGACCAGATTGGACGGGCCGGCCCTGTTCGTCCACACGGCGATACTCATAGCGACCGTAGCCGCTGTCGTGTGTGCATGCGGCAAATAGAGATTGATTTTTTCCTGTTCCGACACTATCATACATCGGTTCTCCGTAGGTGGTTGAACAAACTTTTAACCCTAGTGGGATTGCTGGCCCACTAGGGTTTTTCCTTATACCATTTCCCCAAGAATGCGCCCATCCTTTTCTCGCAACCGTTGCAGGGCGGCAGCTTTGACCGCGTCCACAAGGTCATTCTTGCTTTGCGGCACGGGCGACTCCTCACCGAGAGCAACCGCCACTTCCACTGCGAGATTGCCGAATAGGTCCACATTAGCGCGGAGCCATTCAAGGTAATCGTGCGGCAGTTCGGTCACGGGCTGGCCCTTGTACTTGCCAAAGGGCATTTTCACTGCGTCACCTTCAAGCCGAACAAGGTCCGCAATGCGTCGATTTCTCTCGCCGTGAACAACGTACTGTGACCGACGCGCAGGGGCTTTATACGGCGGCTGATGTTCACCGAGTACCACACTTTGTAGTAAGAAACGCCGAGTTGTTCCGCCACGTCTTTAACATTGAAATAGGTCTGAGTTTCCATGACTTATGATAGTGGCGAGCCAAAAGATTTTGGGAGGGACCACTATTTTGCAATCGAAACGGACCACAATAGACGGATGGGAACCGTGTAGCTCGGCAATGCGTTCAGCGATGCGGTCCAGTTCGTTCATGCGGCCATCCTAGAGAGGGCGGCAAGAACAGCAAGGCAAATCGACACCGTGTCCGATTTGGCCAACGTCTGCCACTTTTCCCAGCGCCGGGCCAACCCTAGAATTACTTGCTCGCCTTGAACCAGCATGAGGACAACGGCATGTGCCCGCGTGAACCGACCGAATTGGATCAACCGGCGTCCGTCGTCTGTCCGTGGTTCCTCATCTCCAACCGTGCGAGGATGACCGCAAGGGTTCCCTCTTGGTTGGCGTCCTCCGCAGTGGCAGCTGCCGGACGCACGGGCCAGCGCCATCGGTCGGGACGGCGATTGCACAGAATCATCTGAATGGCACGGAAGTTGCTAGCAAGGGCCAGTTCAAACAACTTGTCTTCAATCTCTTCACACGCTTCCATCTCGGCATCCTCGACCGCAGCGGCGAAGGCTGGATCGTGCTTTTGATGGAAGCGGACGGTTTCTCGACTGACGCCGACAGCACGGGCGGCAGCACCACGACGGAGGCCACGGCGAAGTTGTTCCAAGAACAGTAACTTGCGTTTCGTGCCAAATTTGACAGGGTTCGCCATGATGGTATCTACGCGGAGCGTATAATTCGATGCAGACGCGGGCCACGAACCCACTGAGGGCCAGAGCCATGCCGAGCCGGAAACCGACCTTGCTGGACCAACGCCTTGCGCGGATACAGGACACGCTCGCACGCATTCTCCAAAACAAACCAGCCAAGTTTGCGCACGACTTCGGCCAAGCCGTCCTTCGTTGCCGTCGTTTTGACAGACTCCCCAAGCGGTTCCGAGAAGTGATCGAAATAGCGGAGACGTTCGCCCGCCGCGCTGCCGCTCCGGTTTGCTTTTGCGTGGAAACGGAGTTCGGCATCCTCTCGTTCGCCACTCAAGAGGATGCGGAAGAGTTTGAGAGAGACAACCCGTATGTTATCGAGCCTCCGCTACCTGATAGCGGACTCACGGCAGAGGCGACAGGGCGAAAACGAGTCAAGAAACCCAAGCCAGAGGGCAAACGACTGCCGGGCCGTCCGTCATCTTGATCGACGCCGGACGGCCCCCTTGTGACGATCCGAGAGGGTGTCACTCCACCAAGCCGTATTGCTTGCCGAGCCAGCGGACGGCGGCATCAAACAACTTGCCGGATGGGTCGGTGTAGTGCTTATCCTTGATCGTGACGGGCGCGTGCCCAAGGAAGTGCTGTGCGAAGTCCCGATACTGGCGATGGTCCTCCAACAACTGCGAGGAGGTTTTGCGGATCGACTTGGGCGGCTTGGTGATGCCGGTTTCTTTCTTCAAGCGCCGCCATAACGACATAAACTTATCACAGCGCTGGCCCCGGATGACATAGGGCTTGTGGCCGTTCGTCAAAAAAACGTGCTGCGGATCGGTGGAGCGGTACTGCTGCATCAGGCGGAAGGTTTCCGGCCACAACAGATAGGAAACCTCTGGCGTGTCTTCCCTCTTTTCCGTCTTGGAACGCTTGCGGGTGATGCGCCCGTGCTGCCAATCCACTTCGTCCGGGTGCAGGTCGGATATGTCCATCTGGGTGTAACCGCAGTTAAGCATCAGCAGCAGAAAGCAGCGCAGCTTGCCCGTGGCCGCGTTCAAGATCGTCTGCACTTCGTCAAGGGTGAACTGGACTTTCTTCCGCTGCGGGATGGTGACGGCGAGCGTTTTGTTCGTGAGGTTGCGTGGCAGGGTGTCGAGAGTGCCGGACTCCCAGAGATGCGTTTTGATGAACCGGCGCGTGTGCCGTTGCACGTCCGCCGCATAGCTCTCCGACCATTCACCGGCCACGATCTTGCCACGAACCAGCTTGATGCAGAAGTCCCGCCACGTCGTTTCCATGATGGCCGCAACCGCCGCGCCGCGCCCGAGCCAGTGAACGAAGTGCTTGACCGCCCCTTCGTAGTTGTTGGCGCGGTCTGGACTGATTTCGCCCGTCTTGGCTCTGGCCTGTTCACCCTCCACCCAAACATCAAATTGGTAGCCGATGGTCTTCTGCTCTGGCGTCTGCTGTTCTCGTTTAAGCCGATCCTGCCAGAGACGACCATCGCCGAAAAGATGCTCACGGACGATAGGGTCAAGGTCGCTGGGAACATCGACGCCGAACAGGCGGGCCGTCTCCACACGATCATCGACAGACGGCGACAGGGCAGGCGGATCATCGGCCACGGTCATCGGCTCCACTTCCTGCCGTTGGCCGGCGAGACGATCCGCCTCCACGGTGTCCCCGTGCGCTCGGGACCATGCCTCACGACGTTCCAAGACGGCAAGGTATTCTCGTTGTGGATGACTGGCCTTGCGGTTGTAGTTCAGTTCGGCGAGCTTGTCCCGCCAAAACTGGTTAGCAGCTTGCCACGATCCTTCTTTGGTGGCCGGTAGTCCGTGCCGGTCTGGATAGAAGTAGTGCATCTGTCCATCGTCCATCTTCTGCCAACGGTTGCGGCTCTTGTTCCACGACATGAGATAGCTTCGCATCGGGTTGTCCATCGTGGAATCTCCGCACTGACCGCCCTTGAAACCGAACCGATTTAGGACAGATTTTAGGACAGGTGGATTAGGACACGCAAGCCCTATTGTAAGTGCTTTGTGATTTCAGCACTTAGGACAAGGAAAAGTGTCGGAAAAGAAAAAACCTCCACCTGTGCCGTGTCGGCGCTTTTGAGAACCCGCATTGACCAGGGGGCGCCTCAGGGCCGGTTTTTGGATCCCACTACGTTGCGGTGGGCTTGCAAGCCCCGACCTCGCTATTGGCTCCCAGCGGGTACTCCATCGGTTCGTCAAAAGGATCGCCGGTTCACGAACACTGCAGAGGTTTGTGCGGCCGTCGCCGGCTGCACAGAAGGACTTTACCATGCCGGCCGGCGCGATGCAAGTCAGTCGAATCGTCTGCCCGTATACATGGCCGGCGCTGGCGCCGCGGTCTACAATGATGCAGTTCGATGCAGTGCTGCCTTCGGGGCGCGGCTAACCTTGAGTTTTAGGATTGAAGGCACCAAAACGCCCCGTTCGCCTATGCTGAGGAGTCGCTTCGTGCCTGCCATATCGGTCGTGTTTGGCGTGTTGCTCGTCGTCGTGGGTGTTTGGGGCTATTGGGGAGGCGTCTTGGGTTTGTGGGAGCCGCTCGGCTTTCCTGCGCCTGCGGAATTGAGCGGCACGGCCTTGATTCCCGCCTATGTCGGAGCGGCGTTGGTCGTGCTGGGAATGCTGGCTTTCAAGGAAAGCCTGCTCAAGCACGCCATGCACGCTGCTGCCTTACTCGGCGTACTCGGCTTCGGAGCTGCCGCCGCGCGACTGATCTCCAACCTGATACGCAAAGGCAAGGTCGAGGGCGTCGGCGGCACCAGTTTGACGGCGATGACGTTGTTGTGTGCCGTCTTTGTCGCTTTGTGCGTCAATTCCTTCATCCAAGTGCGCCGCCGCAAACGGATGGCAAATAGCCTCTAGCGGAGAAGAAGAGAGTACACCTGGCAGGGCTCGAACCTGCAACCTTCGGTTCCGTAGCCGCGCCTTATTCCCTCGCCGAAAGGTCGAAAAACCCCTTGGTTTCCAGTATTTTACGCACATCCACGGCTATTGGCAAGCCCGTGCGAACGATTGCGGAAGAATGCGAAAAACAGCGGAAATTCCGCATGTCTGAAATCGTTGCGCGGAAGATTCCGCGCAAGAACGAAGAGGATTCCAGCATCGCCTACGCTCCCCTCCGCCGCGCCTTCTCGCCGCGATGAGGAAGCAAAGCAGCATCGAGCCGCCGGCCGCAACGGCGAGCGTTTGGTGCGCTGCACGATGGGTTATTGCTGGGATTGCCCGCGCCGGCTTTTTCTTCGCCGTACTATTCGCAGCCCTCGACGACTTCGGTTTCAATCGCCACGTCAAACCCTCATTTTTGGGAGCGTTGTTGAAAACCTGCGTTTTTCCCGATGCTTTTTAACGCCAATAGGGTGTGGTAATTTACCACACCCTATTGAGGCTCCCGTTTCCGTCAGTTACACCGTCTCCTAGTTGCCGGTTCGCTTCGTCGAGGTGACGCCTCCGCGTCGAGAACTTCGCCGACGTGCGGCATGGCGTCCGCCATATTTTCCTTTTTTTTGGTCGCCGACTTTGGCGGATTCGGAGTGCCTGATTCCTTTTGCCCAATTATTAAGGGTTTTTTCTGAGATGCCGAGCGGACTTGCGGTACGTTTAATGTTGCCGCCATTAGCCGCCAAGGCCGCTAAGGCACTGGCTCGCTCCTCTTCGCTATAATGTCGCCTTGCTCTCGCCATAGCATCGCCATGCCGCGCGTGTCGCCGCGCGGACAAATTCACTCGCATGCGTTCCCCATCAAACCGACAACAGCGGCGGCAGCGCATGGGATCATTCCTTTCGTTTGCCCTTGGCGGCGGAGCGCTCGCGCCGGCCGGCTTGTGGCTCGATGCCGTGGCGTTCTCGATGCAGACCGCGAACGCTTCGGAAGAGACGCCGAGGGCGGACGCCAGCTTGAAGACGACTTGCCAATACGGCTCGCGCCGTCCCTGTTCGTAGTGGCGGATCGACCCTACAGGCAGACCGCTCGCCGTGGCTAATTCCGGTTGAGACAAGCCGGCTTGCTGACGTAGTTCTTGCAACCGTTCACCGAAGCGCATAAACCCTCCCTTCGCGGATACCTCATCCTACGCCAGCCTGTGCAGTGAAGCAACACGGATACAATTCAGTGTACGCCTTGTCGCACTGAACGCCTTGGCGTACAATGCTGCTACATCGTCTGTTCAATTCCACCGCTGTCAACACGGCAGGCGCGGCTTATCTCGCGTCCTCATGCCATATAGCCGATTTTTACGCTCTTTTTACTCTTTGGTACGCGGCATGCTTTATACAGAGGCGTTGCTGACGCGGCTCTTTGACAAATCGGGATCGGCCCAACGGTATGCGAAAGCATCCCTCAGACCCAAGTAAGCCGATCCGCCAGTCCTACGGTTAGCGATTGACTGGCATCTCGGAAACAACCCACGGAAACGAAGAAAACAACAACCCCTACCACCGAAAGGAACACGCCATGAACGCCTTCACCATGCAGCTTGAGTACATCGACGCCGAAACCGGCGAACTGACAACGGACACTATCACGATTGACGATATGCCCGTCCTACCCGCCGATCCGTTCTTGCCCGAACCGAACTACAGCGAATGCCCGTGGTAAGCAACAAGAACAAACGGGAGCCGCCGTCCACGGCTCCCCCAAGAGGAGTACGAACCATGACAACCGCGACCCCCAAGCAAACCGCCCCTCGACACGGCTCTTGCCGACTCGTCCCCGCCTGCAATCTCCCGCTCGCCGACGCTCTGGACGCTGGCGAAGCGATGCTGACGATCTACCCCGAACGCGGCGAAGCAGCGAACTACACCGTGCAACGCCTCGCCGATAGCGACGGCCGCACGATCGGATTCCGCCTGACGCGCCTGGCGTGGTACATCGTTGACCGCAAGCTGTACGAGATCGACGTTACCCCCGGTTACGGCTGGCAGTGTGATTGCCCCGATGCTCAATACCGCTCCCGCGAATGTAAGCACGTCCGTTCTCTCCGCGCCGCTCTCGCTCAAGCCGGCATCGACGTGCCGCAACCCCAGCGGCAAGAATCCGCCGCCGATCCGATGGAATTTGACGATCCCTGAAAACCACGGCCACGGCGAGCGTTCGCCCCGCTCGCCTTCTCTTTGGAGAACCGACCATGAACACCGACACGAAACAACTCTCGCTCGCACTGACCGCGCCGTTCCCGCCGGACGCCGTTCACTTCAAACCGCTCGCCGTGAAGGGCAACCGCGCCCTCGCCGCCGCCTACCTCGATGCCCGCGCCATCATGCAGCGGCTCGATAGCGTCTTCGGCGTCGGCGGCTGGAAGGACGCCTACCAGCTGGTAGCCGGCGGCTCCGTTGTCTGCACGCTCTCCGTCAAGGTCGATGGCGAATGGATCGACAAAACGGACGTAGGCTCTCCCAGCGAACAGCCGGACGATGGCGACAAGCTGAAAGCCGCGTTTAGCGACGCTTTGAAGCGCGCCGCCATCAAGTGCGGAATCGGCAGGTATCTCTACCGTTTGCCGCGTCAGTGGGTCGATTATGACCCTCAAAAGAGGGAGTTTGTCAAACCGCCCCAGCTGCCCGCGTGGGCACTGCCCGCCCATCGGGAACCGGCGCCGCCGGCCGCGAACACGCCAACAAGGAAGCAATCCGCCTGAGCCGAACCGCACTACGGAGAGAGAGAGGCTTTCCTTCCTCAGCACCATCGCCCGATAGGAGATTCGAGCATGAACGCGCTTCGATCGGTTTTCGCTGCCTTCGCCAACCTCGCCGCCAGCGTCAACGCCCTGGCCGGCGTCATCGATGCGGCCAGCGGTCGCTTGCAAAAGCAGCTGGCCCTCGACTATGAGCCGGACGCCCTGGCTCACCACGGCGAAGTAATCGACGCCGAACCCATGCCCTCGACGAAGAGAAACGGCCGCAAGGCGACGGTGTAGCCGACCGCGAAAAGGAAGGTCCAATAGGGTGTGGGGAAATTCCCCACACCCTATTGACCATCAAAAACACCGGAGAAAACGCACTTTTTCAAGCGCGCTCCCAAAATCGCCCGTCCCTCACCCCCAGCGAGAAACCTACCTATGCTACGCCAGCAACTTGCCCTCGACGACATGCCCGCCGCCTTGCCGCATGTCGGTGAAGTCATCGACGGCGAATCGTCACCCTCGACGAACAGACGCCGCAAGGCGACGGTGTAGCCGACCGCGAAAAGAGGGGTCAATAGGGTGTGGGGAAATTCCCCACACCCTATTGGACCCCAAAAACACCGAGAAAAACGCACTTTTTCCAGCGCGCTCCCAAAAACAGAGAAGAGACATCGCCCATTCCTCCCAGCGAGAAACCAACCGATGCCACGAATCAAACTGACCATCGCCGATCATCCGCTAACGGTGGAGTTCGCCTCCATGAACCTCACTGTCAACGGTATGCCATTCGCCCTGGAGGATGGCGGCTCTGCTGCACAAGATGCCGCCGCGTTCGCCCCGTCTGCCACGGAATCGAGCCGGCCCGGACGCTGGCTATCTCCGATGGAAGAGGCGATCTTGCGCGTGCTGACGTCGGAATGGCAATCCTCTGATGTAATCGCCGCCAAGGCCAAAATGCTTGATGTGCGGGATCTCAGCGTCATCCTCCGCAATTTGGTAGCCCGCGACTTCCTCGAATCGGCACCCGGTCGCGGCTTTCGCTTGCGTGCTGCCGTCACCATGCCGCCGTCAGCAGAAACCACACCAAGCATCCGACTTCTCCCGGAGGAAGTCGCAATCCTTAGGGTGGCGACCCGCGATTGGCTCACCGCCGAGAAACTGGCGGACAAGGCAAACCTCATCGACCTACGCGACGTATCCTTTATGCTCCGCAGCATGGTGCGGCGCGGTTTGCTCGAATCTTTGGCCGGACGGGGCTATCGTCTGCCGGCCGGCGCTGCGGAAGTGCCAGCGCCGACAGAGCCGGCCGGGGACGCCAATAACCGCGATGCCGAGGATGAGGACGCCGAGGACGCCGAGGACGCCGAGGACATGCCGACAGGCTTAATACCGCTAATCCTTTCCACGCTGCAAGACCGTGGCGAACGCATGACGCTCGGCGAATTGTGCGGCGCGATGCCGCAATTCAGCAAAAGTGATGTGAAGGTTGCTTTGGCTAGGTTGGAACGATCCGGCGATGTCATCCGCGACGGCCGCTGCTTCCGCTCGCCAGAACAACCAGAGGAGTAAAAAAAGGGCGGCAGGGTCAAGCACATTGTCCCGCCGCCCGCAATGTTGGCCGGCAACGAGCCGGCTGCGATGATTTTACTTGATCGTTTTGCTTTAAGCCAGCGAGTCGGCCGTCAAGCGTCGCGGCACAACCCGCAACCGCTCCACGTCCTTGATCGTTAACACTTCAATCACTGGGCCTTCCCAGATTTGGAAAAGCACTTCGCTCGGCCGCCCGTTGGCGGGTACTGCCAGATATGCCCCCGCAGCTCGTGCTTCCTGGAGCCTGGCAGTCATCCATCGATGCACCTCGGCACGGTCCATCGCAATCTCCTCCGGGACGCTGGCGATCTTGACTCGATACTCCTCGCTTAGTTGTTTGGCGACGAGGTCCGCGCGATGGAGCAACAGCAGAGGGGCGCTCCCTTGGGGAGAAAGACAAAACACGTCAGGCGGAGTACAGCATGGCTCGCTCGCCGAGGAAATCGAGATGTCGGACTTGCTGCCGCTCTGCGAGATTAAGAATGGGTCCGGGGCGTAAACATTATAGTTGGATTGCAAACGAGTGTACGTCATGTCTATGTGGATGATACGACAGGGCGAAGCCCACTCACGGTATAAGTCGCGGAGCAGACGGCCGCGCACGGCATAGGCATGCGTGCATGCGGCGCCAACGCAGCGCACGAGACCGGGCCGTAGGGCGAGCGGGGCGCCAGCAACGTGCACGCCGCCCAACATGAGGCCGTCCCAATCGTTCGGCAGCGTGTCGATGAATTTCGCGCAATCGTGGCGAAAATTTTCACGTATTGACAGGTCGTCTTCGAGGATGAGGACCGGCTCGGTATCGTTCTGGATGCAGTCTTCCAGAATCCGCAGATGGCTCTGCCGACACCCCCAAGCGCCGGTGCCGGCCTTCCAGGCAGGAATCACGGGCATCTTGCTGCCATCGACCGCAGCAACTACTTGCGGCTCTCGAAACGGCCAATCGCCCTTGTGCAACTCGGCAAGGGCCGCCTCCAGCCGATCAGGACGGCGCTTGAGGTTGATGAGGAAGACGGCAGAAAAAAAGTCGCGCATAGTAGCTTCATCCTCGTGCAGACTAGCCGCTGATGCCACGCTTTGCCAACTCGGCCGCGCAAAACGGATCGCGCGCCATCTCGGCAACCCGCTCGGCAATCGCTGCCTGAATGTCTCCAAGCTGGGCGTCCAACTGCTCCATCGCCGCTTGTTCGCGCAAGAACACTTCCAGCGGCGGCATCTCTTCCGCTCCGCTTTGCCATGCTTCTTGCGCCCGCTGTTGCAATCGCTCCACATGCCGGACGTGGCGTTCTAACCGTGCCCCCCAAGCCTCACGCCATCTCCGGGATTGCTCCGCTAGGGCTTCCACTCGTCTTAGCCGCGCCTGTAATTGTTCAAGGTTCAAGCCCTCGGTCGGCGCGGCGTTGATGGAACGGGCTTCGGCGCGATAGCGCTCATGCCCCCGCAGTGACTCTTGCGCCTCACGCTGCGCCTGGATCATGCGGCGAAGCGCGGCAAGCAGCGCGTGTGTGCTTTTTCATTTCTCCTGCTTTTGCTAATGAGAATTGGCTGCTCGGTTCATCTGATTCGTCATCTCTTGATTCCGTTCAATGTGGAATTTCGCCTCGATGGCTTTGAGTAAGTTGCCAAACTTTATCGCCAAGGCAGTGGCAACCTTGTCCGCGAAAACCGTCTCATTGAAATTCAGCTTCACTTCCACCTTGGCGTCGATTTTCGCCATCTTCTTGCGCGTCTCAGCCAACTCGCCTTTATCGATGAGTCCAAGTTGTTGCATCTCCTTGTATTCTCTTGATTTGAGACCCGCTTGCTCCGTCATTTTGCGATACATACCCGGCGCGATCGCCTGAAAGTCCCGTTTCATAAATTCCGGCATCGCGCCGATGTCCTCGCCAAATTTCAGACCCATGCGGGCGCTCATCAGCGCCCGATTCCTTTGCCACGGCTTCATCGCTCCCAACGTCTGCGCCGCGTTCGCTTGCCGCTGCTCTTCCTGCTGCAAGATGTTTCGCTCGACTTTCAGTTCGTTGAGCTTGGCCTGCTGTAGCTGTCTTTCTTTTTCCAGTTGCGTCAGGCGTGCTTCACCTGAGCGGTTGATGTCTTCATGCAATTGACGGATCGCCGTCAGACCGGCTTGCTGCGCCTTCAACGAGTTTTCCAGCTGGTTCGCCACTTGCCCTTGATTGCCGCCGAAAAAGTTTCGTATCTGACTCAAAGCGTTGCCGCCGGTCTGCCGGTTCGGGTTGCCGAAAAACGCCGTGATCGAACTGACCGTTTGCGCCGCGTTGCCTTGCGTGTGCGCGTTTTGCAAATTACGCATCGTGCGATCCGCAGCATTCCCGTACTCCCTCAGATAATTCATCCCCGTAGGCAAATCACGATGCGGCTCCCCCAGCCGGCGCGGCGTCATGCGGCCCGTCTGCACTTGCCGCTGAGTCGCCTCATAGGTTTTGCGAGCCGCTTCCGCCTCCGCTTCCGCTCGCGTCACTTGTGCCCGTGCCCCGAAACGCTGCCGGGCTTTTTGGTAGGCTAACTCGCCTTGCCAAGTGTCCCGCTTGCCCGCCATGTCCACCAGAACATCGCCCATCGCCTGCACGAACGGCTGCTTGCCGCGCAGCGCCGCCGCTCGATTTTGTTGGTGCAAGACGGCGTAGTCCCGCTGATGCTCTAGCGCCGTCTTCTCGCCCATCTGCCGTGCCTGGAGATGGATGAAGGGCGTCACGCTCTGTAGACGCTGAAAGGCAAGGGTGGTGCCGTCGATCATGCGCCTGAACTCGATCAGACTGCCGATCGCTTCGCCGACGATGCCGGGCATGGCGCGGCCGACATGCTCCACCGTCTGCTGATGCGAGAGCAGCGGATTGTTTACCGCGTTGCCGATGGCGGCGGCGGAGTACATGGCACTCGTCGCATGATAGGGCAGCGTGGCGATGAACTGTTGCCGGTGCCGGGCCTTGTGTTCGTGTTGCCGCTTCTGTTCGCGTTCCGCCAGCGTTTGCTGACGCTGCTTGACGCTCTCCTCTCTTTCCCTCTGCCGGTCCAGCATCCGCTGATGCCGCTCGGCGGTGCTGGCAAACTGTCGGTCTTGTCGGTGCGTCATGTCCTCGCGCCGCCGCCGTCCGCGTAAGCGATCAATCGCTTCGCTCGCCATCCGCTTTTCCGTTTTGTGCTGGTGGCGTAACTGCTCACGCTCCTTGCCGTGCTGTGCGGTGCGCCTCAACGCTTCGTGCTGCTGCTTGCCGAGCAGAGCTTGCTGTTGCTGATGAAACTGCTGCCGGGATTGTGCCAGAGCTTGCCGTTGCTGATGGACCAATTTTTCGAGCTGATTTCCTTGCTTCTGCTGCAACTGCCCGCGCTCTTGCTCGTGTCGTGTACCCACGGAGTGCGCCTGTTGTTGCTGCTGCCCGCGCAAGGTTTGCTGGTGCTGGCGGAACTGCTGGCGCGTCAATGCCAAGGTTTGCTGGTGCTGCTGCTGCTGGCGCTTTTCTCGCTTCTCCTGATGCTTGACGAATAGCTGGTAAAGGTCGTTGCTTCGCGTCCCCTTCTGCGCACCCTGTTCGAGAAGTTGTCGTTGCCTGGACGACAGACTGCTCCAGTCGCCCGGCAGCTTTTTCAACTCCTGAACCAAAGCGTGCCCGGAGAATACCTTGGCGGCGAGTTGACCGACAACTGCGCGCTGCTGCGTGTGTCGTTGCTGGGTACTCTTCTCGGCTCTCTTCTGCTGCGTCTTCTCCGTCTGGAATCGCTGCTGAAACACGCTGGCTTGCGAGGTGCGCTGCTGCCCATGCAGTGCTTTCAAGAGTGTGGCTTCTTGTTGCTGCCTCTGCCCCAGCGCGTGCGCCTGCTGATGGTGCTGCCGGCTAAGGTTTTGCCGCTGCGCCTGTAATTGCTGACGCTGAAACAATTGCTGCTGCCGCGCGTGCTGAGTTTGTCTTGCTTGCTCTTGTTGATGAAAATTTTGCAACAGCTTGGCGTTGCGCTGCTGGCGTTGCTCCATCGTTTTTTGCTCGCGATGCCATTGCTGACGCTGCTGCCATTGACGCTGGTGCATCGTCATGTCTTCGCGGTGACGCTGACCCATCAAGGCGGCGACACGCTGCTGTTGAGCGAGCAAGTCTTGGAGTGCCTTCGAGGCGGCGGTAGGTGCGGCTGGCATGGCTTTTCCTTTCGCTCGTTATAATGGGACATTATAATCTATAATCGCTCACACAAAGAAATGCTCCGCTCTCAAGTGCCTGCAATTGCGGTCATGCTCCAAGGCCAACGCGAGCGCGAGTATAATATCATCATGCGGAGCAACGCGCCAATCATTTTCATATTGTTCATTACCGGCGGTTGTTATTTTCGCTGTGAAAGCGCGTATCTCTTTTTTCAGTGTGGATGCCTCCGGCAATTCCTTCGCAATATGTAAGCGCCCCTTGTGTGCAACGGCCATCAATGCGCCAACAATGTCGCGCTTGGGTACAGTGCGATAGGAACCGACTCCACCCTCCGTTGCCCCGCCTGTGATAATGACGGGAGCCAACGAGCGAACCGGCAAGCGGGCTTGACGGATCATGTCCACAACCGGCCGACCGCAACCCGTGCCATCAATAACCAAGACGGGCTTGTCCGGCAGTTTCGGCAGCATGACTTGCAGGTCAGCCACGATTGCTGGGTAGGTCGTACCCAGCGGCCAACGCTTGATGTGCGGACAGGCGTACTCACGATAGGTCTCCGCTGCCGTCTTTACCGTAGTGCGGTGAAGCGTTACCATCGCCGTGAAATCCTGCGCTTGTCCCAGGTCCAGCCCGACAAGCCATCGCTCCGATGACGACGGCGAGGGCGACGGCAATTGCGCCTGCGGATCGGGTCCGGTTCGGCGTAGTTCGTCGAATGCCTGTTTCGCTTTCGTTCCGAAAACCCCAAACATTACAACACTCCTATAAGTTAAGCGGCTTCACGTCGTCGGAAAAAGCGGCTTCGATCACTTCCTCCGTGAACAGCGCTCCCACGACAGACTCAAAGCTGCAAAAATACTCTTGCAGGTAGAACTTCTCGCCGAGCGATGTTTTCTCTTCTGCCAGAAACTCAGTCGTGATGCGCGGGCATTGGTCCGCCGTGATTTTAACGCGGTGCCAAGGATGGACGCCGTGCCATTCCTCGAAAAACCAACCGCGTTGACCCCACGGCGTTGACAGAGCAATCAACTTTCCCTTGCTCGTGGCCAGCATGGGGCGCACCGACTGATACAATTCATCGGGAATCCGCGATGCCTCATCTAAAATCAACAACTTCGCGCCAGAATAACCTCTCACAGTCCCTTCATCGCCGGGAAGACTCACAATGCGGCTGTGGTTGCTCAGTTCCATTGTTAGCGCGCTTTCTTGGAGCGTGGCCACGGGACGCCCCAGCGCGATGTAGAGTTTCTTCACCTTGTCTTTGAACAATTCGCCGCTCTGCCGCTGTGTGGGAGAGAGCAACAGTATCAGCGAACCGGGCCGCAAGAACGCTTCACGGAGCGCGATGGCGGCGGCAACCTGACTCTTGCCCGATTGCCGCGATGCCAGTAACAACACGCGGTCATGGTGGGCACGAAGTAGATCGGTTTGCCAGCGATCAGGGACCATGCCGGCATCGCTCAGCAGGCGCGCCGGATCATCCCGCAAACGGCACAGTGCCGGCGGTTCCGTGTTCGTCCTCTGCTCTACCCGCGCTTTGAGCCGCTTCACTTCGGTGCGCATCGTTGCCAGCATTCTCTAACTCCTCGACCTTCCGCCGCAGTTCGTCAACCTGACCGATCAGCACTTGATGCTCATGGCCGGCGAGCATGTGCGTCAGCACGGCACGCGCGGCGCCGAGCTTCACATGGTCATCCTTGCCATTCTTTATCAGGCGATCCAGTTCATCGGCCGCACTGGTCCCCAGCGTTGCCAGCCGGCCCACGGCGGCGCCGACCAATTCACTCCGCGCCGCCTGCACGCGCGAGCGAAATTCGGCATCGGCGAGACGACGGCGGACAGTCGATTCGCTGCACTTGCCTTGCTTGGCGGCCTCGACGACAGACGCCCCGCCGGCCAACGCCAGCAGCAGCGGTTCGTCACAGTTTTTCTTCCCCCGCGCAGGCATTTGACGCACCTGTGACTACATTTGACTGGGTTTTCGACCCCTCCCGGCTACACGCCACAGTAACACCGCGACCCATGACAGCGGCACGGCGCGCTCTTGGTCACCGGATGGATCTGCGCGCGCGGTGGAACCAATTGGGCAGTACCTCGGACAACTCGCGTAGCTGCCGCTCCACGTCGGCGCGATTGCGGCCCTTGATGCACAGCCGGCCGCCGTCTTCGCATTCGATGCAGGCTTCGCAAGCGCTGTCGTCCGGGTCGTCCGGCGGCGGCGCGACGGTCTGACGATCGCGGTTCAGCGATTTCTCTTGCCGCACTGGCTTCGGCTTGGCATCCTTCGGCAGTTTCCAATAAGTTTGCAGCGCTGCAAACTGCTTCGCTTCACCCTCGCATTCTTGCGGAGTCCGCCCGAAGATTGGGTAAGGATTGCCGCTTCGGCTCATTAGGTGCATGACGTAGCAGCAGGCTTTCTCATCCGCCGAAAGTGGCTTCTGAAATTGTCGGCGGATGACCCCAGCGGCACGCGCGAACTTGAGGCGGTCGATGCTTTGGATGAGATGGCGATGCGAGCGCTCCATTTGCTCATTCAAATCATCGATGCTCTTCGCTACACCATACAGGCGGGGCAGCAGGGGGCCCCAATCGATTGCGTCAACATCATCATAAAATGCGGTGCGCATTATCATCTCCTATTGGTTAGTAACCACGCATCTGCGCGGCGGCATTGGCTCGCGCCTGCTCTTCGCTTCGGCGCATCTCTTCCTGCACAGATTCACTCCGGTAGAACTGCTCGACCGCTTCCACTTCAAGACGCTGCGCTTCGCGGTATTCTTGTTGGAGTCGGGCAAGTTTCGCGTCGATGGCGGCGGTTTCTTTGTCCGCGCGGCGAACGAATAAGCCCCCCCTTACAACCCTTGTGGGACAACGGCGCTCTTCCTCCGTTTCGTCGATTTGCTTGCGGATTTCGCAGGCGCGATCGTGATGAAGCCGCACTTCGTCACACATTTGATACGGGTCCAATTCGCGCGGCGGATGCAGAGTGTAATTGCTGCTCATCGATACCTCACTTGATTTGCGGCTCGTTCCTCAACACGCTTGTTTTCGTGTATAACGTCCGACGTGATTTGGTTGAGAAGCACTTGTGCTTTTCTCGCTTCAATGTCGGCCTTCCGCCTTTCCTGCTCGGCGACGAAGAGGGTAGTTTGCTCGTCGAGGGCTTCGCGTTCTCTTTGGAACATCCTGATTTGATCGTCATTCAGCGCGCCGGTGTCTGGGATCGCGTACACTAATTCGCGGCTTATCCATTCTGGAAAATCACCAGGCGAATCTTGGCCGTCGATTCGAGCTAACACAGCTTGCGCGGAGAACGCGGCTCGCCAAGGTGATTCGACCGGCAACGCGGAGAGCAAAACGACAGCGCCGAACGAAGACGGCGGCAACCGCATGCCATACCGCATGGCGTCGTTGCGAACGACCAAAGAGACATGCCTCGGCGGTCGCGGCAGCAAGCCAATGCGGCCGGCAGCAGCGGCAGCGGTCAAAGTATGCTCGATCGATTGCAGCAGCGTGCCGAGATTCGCTAGGGTGGGCCAACGGGAGGCGGCAGTTTTGACCTGTTCGTCGCCGACCCCATAAGCCGGCAATCCCACCGCTGCTCGGATCTCGACTATTGCCGTCAGGGTATCATCGGAAGGGTGACTACCGATACTACTGTGCATCACAGCGGACGCGGACGCGATGGCATCGGCGGCGGTTCGGATATGTTGGCTCAGACTAACAACCCAATCACTCATCTTCGAGTCTCCGATAATCATTATACCAAATTGGCGTTATAGTTGTTTCTCCGCCCGCGCCGGCGGCAATCCCTTGCCACGGGTCGCGGGCTTGTCACAGAGAGAACCACCGACAACGAGTCGGCGGACGCTTCAATTTGCATGAATGCTCCCCTTCTTAACGACCGGCCGGAACGAAGGTGCGCCACCGCCTGTCATTACCTGCAAACGATCGGGCACTCTCCATTTTTTGCCTTCGCGGCTGAGACGACGGCAACACTGAGAGAGGGATTTACCCTCGCAGACCTTCCGCCAGACTTGGGCATCTTCAACCCAAAGCCAGCCGTACCACGTCATCGCACAATCCCCTTCGTTGCTCGCGGTGTGCCATCGGCATCGGGCAGCACCGCGCCGAACAGCACTACCCGCTCGCCGCGCGGCTCACGGAGCAAGCCGGCGACGTTGGCCGCGCCGTAGGTCTCGCCAGCGGCGAGCCAATTCCACGGCGAGGCGCGATCGCGGCGAGAGAAACAGTTCCAGGCGAAACGGTTCAACATTGATTATAGCTACTATAAATATACTTATTATCTCTCATATCCGTTAATCTTCCTAACATGCTTCCTCCGTGAAGGGTGGAACAAGCGGCACGAACGTAAGTTTCCGGCCGCAGCGGCGGCAATCGGCGCGAATGAGCTTACGCCCCAGACGATCCACGCGCCAGCGGCATAGATAACCGACATCGCCGCAACGACGGCATGCTGGAATGACTGGCGGCGGAGTAGTCGGCGCATCAAGGTTGCGGCGCTGTAGTTCTCCAGTGATGACGGCGCACAAACCGGATGACAGCCGGCATTTGCGGAGTGCCCACAAAAGGTAATCATCGGGAACATCGGCGAGCGGCTTCCGCTTGAACTTGCCGAACGGTAATTTGAGACTCATCGATGAGACTCCTTCATGCGGACGCCGACTATCGCACACCGCAAAAACGGCGTTAGGTTCGTGTTGTGGGTGGGTGGGTGCTGATGGTTTCAGCGCGGAAAACGGCGCGCCGATCGTCAGCCTCCAGGGTCCGGCGAATCACCCATCCGATCGCGCCACGTTTTCGGCGACGGCGCGACCGAGTTTATCCTCTTACTACGTTTTTCCTTATTGGAGGCGAAACTCGGTCGCGCCGTCGCCAGTCGCGCGATCGCCGCCTGGAGCGCGGTCGCGTCTGCCTCAGTGACGGCACGCCACACCAAGCCGTCTAGGTCGGGGCGCTTAAGCCGGCGACACTTCGCGCCGTGCGTGGCCAATACCTCGCGCACAGCCTCATAGTCGAGCCTGTGGCCGTACCTGGCGACCTGCCGCCACTGGCGCGGCTGGGCGTCAGACCATGTGCCCAGCTGCCGATAGGCGTGCCGCTCGAGGTGTAGCTGCTCTATCGCGCCGCACACTAGGTCCACGGACCTCGGCGGGCGCGAGCGGCCGCGATCCCCGAAACGGCTCCGCGCACACCACTAGCAGGGTGCCGTCCGTCCGCCGCACGCGCAATCGGCCAACGTCGCTGCCGTGCTGCCGCCGAATCGATCGGTCGAGTGCGGACCACCGGCGCCAGTCAGTTTCCGCGACGTGCAATTTTCCCACGCGCGGCAAGCGGTTTTCGCGGTCCTCGTCGAGGAGGATTGCCGCCGCGCGTCGGTAGGTGCGGGAGAGGCGCCTCCGCCAGCAGTGCGGGCAATCCGATCGACCGCACGACAGGCGCATCAGCGCATCTTGTACCGTTCGGTCCTCGCGCTCGCGGCGCAGGTGCAGGGTGCCGCCACGTCCGCATTGCGGTCCGCGCGGCGCGGGTGTGGCGTGCAGGTCAGCGAGGCGTTGGTCGAGGCGCCAGCGGGCCAGATCCGATTGCTCGGCTGCTTTCGCCTGTTCTGGCGACAAAGGGGAAACGCAGAAGAAGGGTAGCCAATTGTCGTGGCCATTGACTTTCTGGATAGGATTATCCACAATATACCTCGTCGTGACTTGCCGTCGTGGTTGTAGTCTCAACCGATCACGCACACACGAGCCGGATTTCTCGATCCGGCTCGCTGTGTTTAGTGGCCGGCAACCGTTGCCGCCCGTCGCTTCGTTTCTCGATCTCGCCCCCCGTCTTCCCGCGCCGGCTCTTCCCTCTCTTGCCGAGCCGCGTCAGCCGCGCGAAAAGAATCTCGTCTTTCAGCGACCTTGATTAACTTTCTCACCAAATCCGCCTCGCGCAGCGCTCGGCACAGCCGCTCGCGCAGCTCGGCTACAGTCGGCAGTGATTGCTCTAGAGGTCTATCAGTGTCACTCATGGTCCGTCCCTCCCAATTTTCCGGCGGCGAGTATACCACAGGGTTTTCCCTTGTGACTCCAATGTCACACACTCCTTTTTTTCCTCAAATTAAGCCTAAATCTTGATCTTTTTCCACGCGATTGCGATATTCCAGGTAGACATATAGCTTTTTGCCTTCTGGACGCCGCCGAACACTGCGAAAGCCGCCGTCGAGTAGCTCTAGCTGCTGATTGGTGCGCCGCTGCAATTGCCGTAAACGATCTTGAATCACAACGAGGAAGGACGGGTTGATCCTCGCGGCAAAAGCGTCGTCTGGCCACAGCTTTCGCATCACTTCCATTTCGTCGTGGGTTGAGCCTTCGGGAAACAGCGCGTTATACAGCATCGCCTGATAGCCGCTCAGTCCTTCCTGCGTCACTGCACAAAGGGAGCGCGCCCGGACCACGCGCCAGCCGGGTAAGGCGTTCTTCGTCGCCAGCAGCAAGCCGAGCCGATTCTGCTCGCGGCGAGTGAGGTTGTTTTTGATGGCGTCGAGAATCGCGTCTGCCGAGAGGCGCTTGACGCCGCGCGTTTTGTTCGCCATGATAACAGCACCATGTTTTTGCGGCCGGCACGCACCTTGACCGTCGCGCCGGCCGTTCCCCTTTAGATCCTGATTAGATCCCGATTCGGTCCAATTCGCGCACTGCCTGCTCGCTGGCCTTGCGCCGCGCCGTTGGCGTCCGTGGCGGCGACATCGGCTCGCCTCCAGTCGGCGGCGTCAGCCGCTCCGCGAAGCGCTGAAGCGCCTCCCGGCTCGTCATCCAGCGGTTGCCCAGCCGGAGCGCTTCAAGTTTGACAGTTTGGCCGGCGTGGTTGCGCAAGCCGTCCTGTATCCAGCGGACCAAAGTTGAAATGTGCGTTTTTTTCCCTGTCCGCGCTGGGGGGATCAATCTGGCCGCGTCGGCGAGGGGAAGAGGTATTTCTATCTTGAGATCAATCATTGACGCCTCAACCTTAAGGTGTTGCGGCGTCCCTGCCTAGCGGGACAGCGCTGGTTACCCCGCTTGTGCTGACTCGCAGCCGCAAAGGGCTGCACGGGATACTTTGTCTCACACTCGCTCAGCTGGCAAGGGGGCAGGATTTGTCGGATGCGCGGTGCCTCGCGTGGATCTACCGCAACGACAACGGCCGGCGGCAACGGTGAAAGCCATAGACAAATAGCTTCGGATTATTCGGGCCGGCACCGCAGAGAAAGACCGCGACAGCCGGCCCGAACTACTCGCCGAGGAATCCATCAACCCATCTTCTCCATGACACTTGCTGCCTTGGCGATGTCCAACGTCGCATAGTGTTCCGTGATCGCGGGCGAACGATGCCCCAGCACGGCGCGGATCGCGTCCAAGCCGACTTCCCGTTTCAATTCCAGGGCGCGCTGGTGACGCAACTGATGGGGATGCCAATGAGGAAGGCGCTCCGCTTCGGGTTTGTCGCGGTTGTGCCGTTTGAGGGCTTCGGTAATCGCATGTCCGTAAGATTGCGGCGTGTAACGCACGCCCGGCGTCTTCTTCGGTCGTCTCTTCTTGCGGTACTGCTGCGAGGGTTGCACTTTCGACTTACGCGCCGCCCGCAGCGCATTGGCCCGTTCCTCCATCCGTTTGCGCGGCGAGAACAGAAACGCCTGCATATCCGTGGATAGATGGCGGCGGATGATTTCTTGCCCTCTGGGACCAATGGGAATGATTCGCTCATGCCCGTGGTGTTCCGTCTTGTGCGCCGAAGGGCGGTAGAGCCACACCGAACCTGTCGTGTCGAGGTCGCAAGCACGCAAGACGACTAACTCACCCGGACGCATGCCGGTTTCCAGCTGCAAGCGCACCATATCGGCCAACAGTGGGCGCAGGATCGGCAAGGTTTCCTCGACCACGGCGCGGGCGACGGGTTTGACCGGCTCGCTCTCTCGTGCCGGCGTGCGTCCGCGCTTGAGGGGAGCCACGGCACAGAGGGCTTGATGAACGCCGACCGGCGCCAGGTCATTCTCGATAGCCCACTTGAACATGCGGCGGATGCGTTTCACCTGCGCGTTGATTCGCGTGCGGCAGAGCGGTTTCTGAGGTCCGTACTTCGGATGCTCGTAGCCGTGGATCAGCAGTTCGCGGACGGCTTTCAGCGCAGAAGGACCGAACGCTGAGACGATCATCGAGCCGTGCAAATGATTGAGCGGACGCAGCGCATAGCGCATGGCTTGTACTTCGCCGGTTGGCGTGCCATCGACATGACGGTAATACTCCTCGACGTGTCGCCAGTAGCCAGCGATCAGTTCCGCGAGAGTCAGGTCGGTTGCCGGTGTGGACTGAGGCAGACGCCGGCCTCTGGCTTCCCAATCGAGGACGGCACGCTTGTATTCTTCCTTGCTGGCGGCGCTGTTGTACTCGCCGAGCAGATGGTCCTTGCGCTGGCCGGTGACGGCATCGGTTAAGGTGACAACGGCTTGCCCGGACTGGCGATGCAGGCGATAGGACGGGATGCGAGGCTTTCGGTTCGTGGACATGCGGCTTTCTCCCTTGCGCGGAAGGTTCCGCGCTTTTCGGGATTTTTCGGCCGCGCTGTCCGACACAGACAGGTACGCTTAAAGTGCGTTCGGCGAAGGGTTTAAGTTTAGTACACCTGGCAGGGCTCGAACCTGCAACCTTCGGTTCCGTAGACCGATGCTCTATCCAGTTGAGCTACAGGTGCGTCAGCGGCGATCCGGCGACCGAGAAATCGCCGTCTGCACCGTGAAATAACTATAGAGATCGACGTTTCCGCTGTCAACGCGCCTGCGGCAGCCAGGAGGGCGAGGTATTTCTGTTTGTTTCAGCCATTCATGAGTTGGCCGCCGACAAACACTCGGCGAACTTCCAGTTCCGCGCTGAGTACGAGCAGGTCGGCGCGCTTGCCGGCGGCGATGCTGCCGAGAGTGCTATCGCAACCGGCGATCCGCGCCGGCGTCAGACTGGCCATGCGTACCACTTCGACCAGCGGCGCGCCGGTCAGACGACGAAAAGTACGCACGGCATGATCCATGCCCATGACGCCGGAGGCCAATCCTTTGCCATCGAGCATCACGCCGACGCCGTCGCGCCGCAGGATCGGCTCGCCGCCGTCGGATGCTCCAAAGAGATATTCGCCATCCGGCATGTCCAGTGCGCGGTTGCAATCGGTCACCAGGGCCAGTCGATCCGCTCCCTTGATCTTGTGCGCCAGCGCCAGCAATTCGCGGCTCAAGTGCTTGCCGTCGGCGATAACTTCGGTTGTCAGGGCGTCGAAAAACAGCGTCGCTTCCATCAAACCGCCGCGCATGGGATAGGTCTGCGTCTGGCGCAGGCGAGCGCGATCGGACATAGCGCAGAAGAGATGATCGACGTGACGCACGCCCCAAGCGATTGCCGCCTCCACCTGCTCGAACGTGGCATGCGAATGCCCGGCATTACAGCGTATGCCACGCTGGCGGCAGGCGCGGACGAACCCCTCGGCGCCCGGCAACTCCGGAGCGACGGTCGCGGTGGCGATGGCGTCGGCGAACTCAAGAAAGGGCAAGTAATCGGCCGGTTGCGGAGCGCGCACGGCGGCGCCCGGATGACAGCCGCGCGCCTCGGGGGCGAAATACGGACCATAGAAATGAGCGCCGAGAATGGCCGCGCCGCCGGTGCCCTCCCTTTTCAAACGACGGCACACATCGAGGAAGGCGAGATGCTGTTCGTGACGGGCGACGGTGGTTGTCGGCAGAAGGCTGGTGGTGCCGTGTCGCGCGTGCGCGCGGCAGATGGTACGAAACGCCTCGGCGGTGCCGTCCATGAAGTCGGCGCCTGCGCCGCCGTGGACGTGCAGATCGACGAAACCTGGCGCGAGATAGCCGCCTTGCAGATCGATGATTTCGGCATCCGCTGGAACTGGCACCCCAATAGGGTGAACAGCCGCGATCCGCGAATCCTCGATCGTCACGGAACCGCCTTCGAGCAGACGCTCCGCGAGGATAAGAGTACCGCCGGTGAAGTGTCGGATAGACATGAAATGCACGATCCGGGCATGCTGTTAGCGGCTCTAAGCAGTTGGAACCGACTGAATCAATGGCGGAACAGAAACTCCTTGGCGTTCAAAAGTGCCCATTGAATGTCTTCCCACGCCTTGCGTTTATCCGGTGCCCGGGCGACGTGTTCCAGCGCTACCTTGATGTTTTCCTGATTGGGCAAACGCGACAGCGTGGACAGATACAACTCGTTGAGCATTTCCACGTCCGAAGTTTTCTCCTTGAGCAGCCGGCCGATGCGGTTGTTCGCATTGCGCACTTTCTCGTTGATGGTCGGCCCATTGATGAGTTGCAGCGCCTGGGCCAGATTGCTGTCGCTTTCGCGTTCGCACTCGCAGGCAAGTTCGCGGGCCGGCTGGCCGAAGGTTTTCAGGAACGTGTGATTGATGTCGCCGTCCGGCAGTTGCGTGGCGCGAGTGCCCAGCGGCAGACCGGCGAATTTCTCCGGCACTTCCGTGACCGTGCAGATGGCGTCGAGCAACTGTTCCGCCGTCAGCAGTTTCGTTACCGCGTGCGAAAAATACTTGCTGTCGTCGGCGTTGTATTGATTGGTCTGCGCGCTGAGCTGATAGGTCCGCGAATTCATGATGACGCGGATCAGATGCTTCACGTCGAACTGGTGGGCGACAAAGTCTTTGGCCAGAGCGTCGAGCAATTCGTCGTTGGCCGACGGATTGGAGTCGCGGAAATCATCGACCGGATCGACGATGCCCTTGCCGTTGAGGTGATACCAAATGCGATTGCCGATCGACTTGGCGAAGAAGGGATTGTCGCCGCTGGTCAACCAGTCGGCCAACACTTGCCGGCGGTCGGTGCCCGGTGAAATGTTGGGCACGGTGCCGCCCATGAATTTCGGCTTCATCACTTGTCCGGTGCGCGGCTGCGTCACCTCGCCGGAGCGGCCGTCGTAGACGATCTCGGCTCCGCCCACTTTCTGTGGGCCCGCTCCCGGCTCCTGTGGATCTTTCTTGTAGCGGACGCGGGCGAAGAAGGCGGCCATGCTGTAGTAATCGTCCTGCGTCCAGCGCTCGAAGGGATGGTTGTGGCACTTGGAACACTGCATGCGGATGCCGAAGAACAGCTGCGCCGTCGTTTCGGCGAGGTTCTGCGGATCGCGGGCGACGCGGTAGTAGTTGGCCGGCGGATTGGCGAAGGTGTTGCCGCTGGCCGTCAGCAGTTCGCGGACCAAGGCATCAAAGCCAGTATTCTTGACGATGTTCTGGCGCAGCCAATGCTGAAAAACGTGCGTGCCCTTGACCTGGATGGCCTTGCGGCTGCTGCGGAACACGTCCGACCATTTGAGAGTCCATAAGTCGGCATATTCGGGTGCTCCAGCAGAGCATCGATCAACTTGGCTCGTTTGTTCGGCGCGTTGTCGGCAAGAAAGGCGCGCACTTCCTTCGGCGCCGGCAATAGCCCGCACACATCGAGATAGGCGCGGCGCACGAACTCCTGATCGGTGCATGGTTCGGAAGGCGGAATGCTGAGCATCTTGAGCTTGGCGAAGACGAACTTGTCGATGTAGTTATTTTCCGGCGGATTGGGCCAAACGAAACCTTCGCGCGGCTCCAGATAGGTGAGGCGGACGGTTTGCAGTTCCATCAAATAGCGGCATAGAATGGCCACTTCGCCGGCCTGCTTGAATTGGACGAGTCCGCTGCTTCCTACTTCGGCCACGCCGGGATCGCTGCTGCTGAAGACGGTTAGCCGCGTCACATCGCGGACGCTGCCATCGGCAAAGTGACCCATGACGGCCAATTGTTGCCAGCGGGCCGGTGCGAGTTGCACGCGCGAACCGGGCAAGATGTCGATGCTCTTCACCGCCGGAGCGGACGGCGGATCATCGCGCAGCCCCTCGGCGAGCCAATCGCGCAGAGCGCGCACCGGCACGCTATCGGGCAAGAAACGCTGTCCGCCCTCATGCGGCACAAGTCCCAATCCCTTCTGCAAAATCAAACTGGCGTCCGGTTGCTGGCGGTCGGTGCGCCGGCCCAGCACGTCGCGCGTCAGCTGCAAATAATCGGCGGCGGGATCGAAGCCGCGCAGACTCAACTTGAAGCCATTCTTGCCGGAGGGTGTACCATGACAGGCGCCGGCGTTGCAGCCGCCGACGTTCAAAGAAGCAATCACTTCATTGCGGAAACTGGTGACGTGCGGCTTGTCGAAGTCGCTGACAATCACCGGCACTCGCGCCGTTTTGCCGCCGGCCTTGATAATGATGGCCGTCTGGCCATTCTTCCTCGGCGCGACGAAACCGCTGTCCACGACGGTGGCAACATCCGCCGCCTCGCTGCTCACATCGCACAGGGCAGTCAGATCGCGGACACGGCCATCGGCATAGCGTGCGGTGACGATCAATTGCTGGTTGGCATGCCGGCCGCGCAGTGCGATGGAGGCAGGCTGCACTTGCAAGGCGACGGGCTGGCCGATAATGGCCGCTTTGTCCGCGGCATCGACGGCGGACGCGGAGGATGTCCCCGCGCCAGCCAGGCTCAGCGACAGAGCGGCGAAGAAGAGGCGGGCGAGAAAGAAGGAGTGCGATAACAAAGCGTTCATGAGGTATCGCCTTTTGCGGAAAGTTTCAAACGGCGGGATCAACCGGCGAACTTCTGGGTGAGCTACGCTTATTAGTTTACTGACTCTCGTACTTCCTTGCGACTACATTTTGCCGAAATGTCGGCTCCCGTCTCGCAGGTGGTTGACCTTCCGCCCCTTGGCTTGTCCGTTTATCATCGGGTGGAGGAAATTAGTCATGAGCGTTCTGCCGCAACGTCGCAAGCGAGTTAGGAAATGGTTCGCGCGGACCGTCTTGGTATTTGTGTTCGGCATAACGCTGTTGCTGGCCCTGCTATGGCTGGAGCACAACCAACCTTTGGAATTGCCGCTGCCAACTGGCCCATTTGCAGTTGGCCGTGTCAGCGCAGGCTGGGTGGATAAGGAACGGGTCGATCCGTTTGCATCAGCGCCAGACCAGAAGCGGGAACTCGCCGTTTGGCTTTGGTATCCCGCCTCGCCCGACGACCATTCGCCAGCCGCCGAGTACCTTCCCGAACCGTGGCAGAAAGCTCTTGCGGAGTATTCCGGCGTCTTGTTGACGCAGTTCCTGACGCGCGATCCAGCCAAGGTTCGTGCGCACAGCTTCGCGGACGTCAAACTGGCGGCGGATAGGTCTACCTATCCCGTCATCATTCTCAAATCAGGGATCGGCGCCTGCGCACTCGACTACACTACCATCGCCGAGGATTTGGCCAGTCACGGATACATCGTCGTCGGCTCGGATACACCCTACAGCACTTGTGTGGTTGTCATGCCGGATGGTCGAGTCATTCACAAGACCACAGCGGGCAATCCCGGCGATGCTCCCGTCTCAGACGCTGAGCGGGAGAGATTGCTGGAAACTCTCATCGACGTTCGGAGCGCGGATACGAAATTCCTAGTCGATCAGCTTACTCATCTCAACGCCGATGATCCCTCCGGCACATTTACCGGCCGGCTCGACATGGAGGCCATTGGCGTCGTCGGCCATTCGTTCGGCGGCGCCACGGCTGCACAGATTTGCCACGATGATGCTCGCTTTCGGGCCGGCATGGATATTGATGGCGCTCTCTATGGAAGTGTGGTGCGCGAAGGTCTCAGGCAACCGTTCCTGTTTCTGCTTAGCGATCATGGCGATGCTTGGCATTCGCCTGATTGCACCATCGCCGCAAATATTCGCGCCGTGTCGAATCGACTCCCCGGAGACCGGCTGATCGTCACGCTTCAAGGAGCGCACCATTTCAGCTTCAGCGACCAAGCACTGGTGAAGAGCCAGATACTAATGAAACTTCTCAGCCGGATGGACTCACGCACCAGCTTGTCATGCACGGCTCGGTATGTTCGCGAGTTCTTCGATGTCCATTTGCGCGGTGCGCCGCGTGAGCGCTCTTACAGCGGGCCGCTTATGCCGGCTGCACGCTTTGAAACGAAGTGACTTCGGACACACGGCAGCGGACGGAAGAAATCGCCAACAGTTTTGCTCACTTTTTAAGAAATCGGGTCATGAGCATTCTGCCGGAACGGCATACTTCGCGCACCGAAAAAAGCCCCGGCTTGCTCGTCAACGGTGAGCGCATGAAGCAGCCGGAGTTTCATCGCCGTTACAAGGCGTATGACGAAGATGAGAAGTGGGAATTAATCGGAGGTATTGTCTACATGGCCTCTCCGTTAAGACGTAGGCACTCCGGTTATGACGATGAGATAGGGTATCTTCTGGCCACTTATCGACGCCAAACGCCGGGTACAGAGGTTCTCCACAACGCCACCACCATCCTCGGCGACGAGAGTGAACCGCAGCCCGATCTGGGGCTACGCATCCTACCGGAGTACGGCGGACAATCGCGGACGACGGCCGACGACTATTTTGAGGGCGCTCCCGAAATGCTCGTCGAAATCGCCCACAGTCGGCGCGCTCTGGCCATGCACGGCAAGCGCGATGATTACCAACGAACCGGCGTCATCGAATATCTCGTCGTCTGCATGGAGGAACAGGAAGTCCACTGGTTTCACTTTCCCAGCGGCGATACGATCCCGCCCAATCGCCAGGGCGTCAGTCGTTCGCGTGTGTTTCCCGGTTTGTGGTTGGATGGGGCGGCACTGCTGCGTTTGGATTCCCCACGATTGATGGAAGTGCTTCAGCAAGGTCTTGCCAGCCGCGCCCATGCCGCCTTTGTCAAACGCCTGCAAGCCGCCCACCGCAAACTATCGTGATCGCTCCTTTTTTACCTGGGTGTCATTTTTTCTGGAAGAACCCCGAAGCGACAGCGGCGCATCTCTTGGTCTTCTTGAGGATTTCCTCATCGGGGATCTCCAGCCGGCGCGCGTTCTTTCCCCCCTTTTGAGACCCTTTTTGGGTTCGGGATCGAATTTGACGTTCTTCTGTTTAATCATGTCCACGTCGTCTTCATCGAAAAATTTGATCGACTCGAAGCCATCGTCCTTGAAAGTAAAGTCCCGCAGCGCCCTGAGCAGGAAGACGACTTGGTTTTCATCTTTATCGTAGGTCACTTTCGTAACGACGAACGACCCTTTCCACAGGGAAAGGTTACACACGATGTCGTAGTCGGGAATAGGCAATTTGACCGAGTTGGGCGGTAATCTTTTCGATTTGCTGTTGCCCTTTTGCTTGCTTTGGACCGCTTGTGACCAGCTATAGCTGTGTAGCAACATCAACAGCAACGCGGTTAGAACAAGGCAGCGTCTCATGGGTGCGTCACCTCCGGTTACGTTCCCTCGCTTTTCCGATCTTTCCCAGAAAGATCTCTCTCAGGATCTAGGCTAAGACGCCACTCGACGATTCTAACTCTCGAAGATACGATTGCAAGAATTTTTTCCGGAAGAAGGCAAAAAAGGGGGAAAAGGAAAAAGCTCTGCCCCGCCGGCGTTTCTCATGACAACACCGCACCCATCCGCTCGCCTTTTCGCCATCGCTTCCGCCGCCAGAACCGCACGCTGATGATCCACGATGCAGCCAGATACCACGCCGGAAAGACCAGCGACAGGACGGCCAAGCGCCGCGTAGAGTTCTCCGGCATATTCCAGATAATAAAGATCAACAAAATGGCCCAGAACGTGCCTATGAGGCTCGTGATTTGATTCAGTAGGCCGCGCTGCGTCGGATAGAGATAGCGGCTCGGCACGAACGTCAGCAGCGCGAACAACACCACCACGCCGAGCGCGAACCAGCCGGACAACGGCTGCAACACATACAAATAAAACGCTATCACGTTCCAGTACGACGGAAAACCGAGGAAGTAGCCGTCGTCGGTCTTGGCCGCCGTTTGACAAAAACCATAGGCGCTGGCCAAAAGCGGCAACAACAAAAAAACATCGCAATTATCCGGTAATAGACTGGCGCGCCAGATGAGCAAGAGCGGCAGAAAGGTGTAGGTGAGAAAATCGACGAGATCGTCGAGACGGCGGCCGTCGAAGCCGGGTAGCACTTCCTTGATGCGCACCCAGCGGGCGAATGTGCCGTCGGTGGCGTCGATGAGCGTGGCGGCGGCCATGAGCAGGAAGACGCGGCGATACGCCTCGATGCCGCCCTGCACGAGCAACACAGCGATGGCCGCCGCGGCGACAAGACCCATCGCCGTGTACAAGTGGACGCACCAGCCCAAGCATTGCCGCTGCCACCGCGGCGGACCAGGCGCCGCGCCGGTCGAAGTCATGAAAAAAGCCTCCGCTGACAAAATCTTCTTTGTCTTACCTCGCGCAGAGGAAATAATCTACTCCATGTGCCTGCTCGCCGGGCAGGCGGGACTATTCGCCTGATTCCGTCCTCTGGGGAATGAGATGAAGCACTGTTTTCTCGCTGCCGCCCTGCTTGTCGTTGCTATCGCGGGCCTGCCCCTCCGCTCGCCGCACTCGGCGCGGGCCGATGAAGGTCAAGACAAAACGGAAAGCGAAAAGCGGAAAGCGAAAATCGCTAAACCGATGCTGCCGGGCGTCGAGCCAGGCGGAGCGATTCGTCTGCCGAATCAGTGGGCGCTGCGGCCGGTCGGCAAGCAGATCCCGCTTGGCGATTTCCCCGTCAATCTCGTCCTGCATCCCAGCGGCCGATGGCTCGCCGCGCTGCATGCCGGTTACGGCACGCATGAAGTCGTCCTCCTCACTCTCCAGGGAAATCCGAAAATTGTCTGCCGTGTGCCGGTCGATCAGGCGTTTTATGGTTTGTGCTTCGCTCCCGATGGCAAAACGCTTTTTGCCAGCGGCGGCGAGTTGGAAGTCGTCCACGCCTGGGACTTCGCGGACGGACTGCTTGCCCGCCATCGCACCATCCGCATGGCCGACAAGCCGAAGGTCTTCGTTCCCAGCGGTCTGGCCAGCGACGCCGACGGCAAAACGCTGTTCGCCGCCGGTCTGTGGGGCCATGCCGTCAACATCGTGCCGCTGGACAACCCCGACAAACTCCGCACGGTGAAACTGGACAAGGACAGCTATCCCTACACTTGTCTGCCGGAGCCGGGCGGCAAGCGTCTGTTCGTCAGTCTGTGGGGCAAGGCCGGCGTTGCCGTACTCGATTTGGAGAGCGACAAGATCGCCGCCGTTTGGCCGACCGAAAGCCATCCGACGGAAATGGCTCTCACCGCCGACGGCAAAACGCTGTACGTCTCGTGCGCCAACTCCACGCGCGTCTGCGTTCTCGACGCGACGCGCGACGGCAAGGCGCTGCAAACGATCGGCTGCGCCCTGCACCCCAATGCGCCATCGGGCAATACGCCGAGCAGCTTGTGCCTGTCCGCGGATGGCAAGCTCTTGTTCGTGGCCAACGCCGACGCCAACAACGTCGCCGTCTTCCAGGTCGTCAACCGCCGAAGCGCCATGTCGCTCGGCTTCCTTCCCGCCGGTTGGTATCCGACTTCCGTGCGCTTCGACGCCAAGACCAAGAAAATCTACGTCGCCAACGGCAAAGGGCTGACTTCGCGGGCCAATCCCCAAGGACCGCAGCCCGGTAAGGGCGCGCGCTTTCCGTCCGTCGAACAGTACATCGGCCGTCTGTTTCAAGGCACGCTCTCCATTATCGACATGCCGACGCCGGATAAGATGGCGGCGTACACCAAACAAGCCTATGCGTGCAGCCCCTTGCGCCGATCTCGCACCGCCCGGCAATTGGCCGGAAGGCAATCCCATCCCCAAAAAGATCGGCGATTCCAGCCCCATCAAGCACTGCATCTACATCATCAAGGAGAACCGCACTTACGATCAGGTTTTCGGCGACATGAAGGAGGGCAATGGCGATCCGAATTTGTGCTTATTCGGCAACAAGGCGACGCCCAATCATCACAAGCTGGCGCGGCAGTTCGTGCTGCTGGACAATTTCTATGTCGAAGGCGAGGTATCCGCCGACGGTCATCAGTGGACTATGGGCGCTTACGCCACCGATTTCGTCGAGAAAGTATGGCCGTTGTCCTATCGCGGCCGGCCGATCGAAAGCTCGATCAAGAACCTCAATTTGTATCCTTCCGAGGGCAATTTCGATTCGATTGCTCGTCCGGCCGGCGGTTATCTGTGGGACCGCTGCGCCGAGGCCGGCGTCAGCTATCGCAGTTACGGCGAATGGGTGCAGGAAGGCAAGAATGCCGGCGAACCGGCCAAGGCGCGCGTCAAGGCGCTGGAGGGCCACATCGATCCGCTGTTCCGCGGTTGGGATCTCAACTATCTCGATCAGAAACGCGCCGACCGCTTCATCGATGAGCTGCACCGTTTCGAGCGCGACGGCGGTTTTCCCAGTCTGACCATCCTGCGTCTGCCCAACGATCACACCTCCGGCACGAAAGCCGGCGCGCGACGCCGCGCGCTCAGGTCGCCGACAACGATCTGGCTCTCGGCCGCGTCGTCGAGGCCGTCAGCAAGAGCAAGTTCTGGAAGGATACCGCCCTCTTCATCGTGGAGGACGACGCCCAGAACGGACCCGATCACGTGGACGCCCATCGCGCGGTGGCTCTGGTCGTCAGCCCCTACACCAAGCGCAAACAGGTGGATTCGACGATGTATTCGACGAGCAGCATGCTGCGGACGATGGAGTTGATTCTCGGCCTGAAGCCGATGAGCCAGTTCGACGCCGCCGCTCGGCCAATGTACCACTCGTTCCAGGCCAAGGCGGACTTGGCCATCTACGAGCATGCGGTGCCGGAGGTGGATTTGCAGGAGAAGAACAGAGCGGCGGCTTGGGGATCGAAATTGTCGGAGAAGTTCAATTTGGCGAAGGAGGACGCGGCGGACGATCTGCTGCTCAACGAAGTCATTTGGCGTTCGGTGAAGGGAGCGGATTCGCCAATGCCGGCTCCGGTGTGCGCCGCCTTCGTGATGCCGCGCGCCCAGGACGAAGACGACGATTAGGAAATGATTCCTTGTATGCAAGTCTCCTGAGCGGGGGACGTAAGCCCCCCGAGTCCGGCGTCTCTCGGAGGGCTTACGCCCCCGCTCAGGAAAGGTTATTCGGAGGAGGCTATGCGGAAAATTCGCTATGTGGTGGTGACAAGTTTGGACGGCTACATCGCGGGTCCAAAAGGTGAAGCGGATTGGATCCTCTTCAATCCGGAAATCGACTTTGCCGCGCTGTACAACGAGTTCGATACCCTTCTCATCGGGCGCCGGACTTTCGAGTCGATGATACGTGGAGGCGGCGGCAGGATGGCCGACATGAACATGAAGACATTTGTCTTCTCGCGGACACTACGGCCCAGCGATTTCCCGAAAGTGACTATCGTGGCGGAGACGATGGAGGAGACGTTGACGGAATTGCGAGCGAAGCCCGGCAAGGACATCTGGTTGTTCGGCGGCGGCTCGCTCTTTCGCAGTCTCCTTGACGCGGGATTTGCGGACACGGTGGAGGTCGCAGTCATTCCGGTACTTCTCGGCGGAGGTATTCCGCTGCTTCCGTCCCCGGCCAGACAAACGAAGCTGCAATTGACTGGGCACAAGGTTTACAAGACAGGGATTGTTTCGTTGCAGTACGAGATAAAGTAGACCTCTCTCATAGTAAATATGCACCGTCTATTAACTACGTCACGGCATCAATCGGGACGACGGAGATCGAACTTGCAACAGACAGTCAAACCTGCTCCTTATTCGCGTTGTTTCTCAGTATCCCGGCCTGGATTTGAACCAGGGACCGGCCTTTCGGAGAGGCCGATGTTCTCCACTACACCACCGGGATGTTCGTCTCGGCTCACCGCCAGAAAAGACGCAGGGAGAAGAAAAGAGGTTCGCTTGAATTGGTGTGAGAACAGAAACGGCCCGACCCGCCGCGATTGTGCTTCGCGGCGGGTCGGGCGGAGTTGGCAGGGTTGATTTGTCATCGAGGTTTGTCAATCCGGGTGGATTTCCCCAACCTCATATCGGACATTCACCCTTCCAGGCCGATCAAGGAGCCAAACAGGTATTACTTCAACGCGGACGGAGTGGTGCAAAGATTGGCAGTAATCCGTGATGCGTTTCACGTCTGCATCAAGAGCTTTCCTTGTCAAATAATCCCCTTTGCCGATCTTCGTTAAATCTTGTAGACGTTTGCGCGGAAGAGATTTGGGAGCGATGAGTTCGGCTTTGTCCATGACTCGATAGCGCAGCCCTTCTTGAATGTGAAAGATGAGCGTCACCTCCCTGCGATCAGCCGAGCGCTGTGTTTCCAGCGAGATGCGCACGTCTGGAAAGCCGAAATCGCGGAAGTATTTGTACAACTCGTCGATGTCGTTCTCGGCCATTGTCTTGTTGTAGGCGCCGTCGATCGATGATTTGATTTGGGTCGCCAGCCGAGCGCCGCTGACGAAAGTGTTGCCGGTGAATCGAATGTCGCGCACCTTGATTTTCGGCCCTTCGGTGATCTGATAGACGACTTCGGTATCGGCCAAGTCGCTGCCCTTGACCAGTTTGCAGTACGAGAACGGCCGGCCCATCCCCTCGTAATAGGCCAGAATTCTCTGGCAGCCTTGGCAATTGAGGTTGGGATTGAGCGGCATGCCCGGATTGATGCCAACGATTTTGCGCAGTTCTTCTTCCTTGATGTGCTTGGCGCCGAGAAAAGTGACCTTTTGCACCAGGTTAGGCGTTTCGCGCATGGCGAAATAGATTTTGGCTTTGCCCCGTCCTTCGTCCTGAAGGAACGGGGTGATGTTGCTGAACTGATGGGTCTTATAGAGTTCGCGCACGTCGTCCTCGACGACCGAAGGGTTGTATTCCCTGCCGACCTGCGTGTGCAGATGGGCCTTGATCTTCTCGGCGCTCACGCGATGGTTGCCGCTGATAATGATGTCGCTGATGAGAACTTTCCCCGATGCCGACGGCTTCTCGGCTCGCAAGCTCCGAACAAACGCCAACAGCCCCGCCGCCACCAACACCGCCCAAACACCGCCAATTATCCATCGTTTCACCATCGTCACCCTCCATTTTGAGAAAGGGACATTCGCACCGTCCGAGGCGGAGGATAAACATAATGACCGCGATGTAAAGCCGACTTTCGCCGCATGCTCGCTCTGTCGTCAAAGCCGTTCGATAGTTCAAGAGATGGTAGGCTCCGTAATCCGAGGATTTACCGCCTACGTTCGCCGCCGCTCCAGTCGCCGCGCCGTCAACGACAACGGATAACTCATCAACAAATACAACAACGCCGTCACCAGTCCCAAGCGCAGCATGTACTGCGGATGATTGACCATCAAACTGCGATAACGGCTCGTCAACTCGACCACGGCGATGACGCTGCACACGGAGGTATCTTTGAACAGCGAAATGAAATCGTTGGTCACAGGTGGGATCACCAGACGGACAGCCTGCGGCACGAGGATGCGCCGCAGCGCCGTCGTTTTGCTCATGCCCAAAGATAACGCCGCCTCCATCTGACCGCGCGGGATGGCCAGCAAACCGGCTCGATAGTTCTCCGCTTCGTAGGCCGAGTAATTGATCGCTAGTCCGAGCATGCCGGCCCAGAAGGCGTCAATTTTCACGCCGATTTCCGGCAACAAATAGTAGATCACGAACAGCTGCATCAACACCGGCGTGCCGCGCAGCAGTTCGACGTACACCATCAGAATCCGGTCCAGCCAGCGCGGTCCGTACAGCCGGCCCAGCGCGACGAGCAAACCGATCAGCATGGCCAGCGGCATCGCCAAGCAAGCGAGCAAGACCGTCACGCCCGCCGCCTTCGTCAACAGCCAAACGTAATCGGCGAACGTCTGCTCCGGCTCCGGCAGCGACGGCGGCCAATTCTCTGCTGTTTTTTCCAATCCTTGTTGATCGTCATTCCACAGACCGTATTTATCGCAAATACGCCGCAGTGTGCCATCGCGCAGGGCGGCGCGGATCGCCTCGTTGAGACGTTGCCGCAATTCCGCGTCATTGGGCCGGACGTATATGACGAAATGTCCCGGTGCGATGGCCGGACCCACGATGCGCAAATCGCCGAACTCGTGGCGTTGCTGGACGTAGTACAAAGCGGCCAGGTTGTCCTGAACGGTGGCGTCCAGCGTGCCGTTGCGGACCATGTTCATCAGACCCGTGCTGCCTTCGACCGAGAGCGCGACAATTTGTACATCGCTGGAGTTGTACGCTTTCAGTAGATGGCGATGAGCGGCGGAATCGCTGAGTACGCCGACCTTGAGTTGTCGGCCGGAGCGCGTGCGGCGCAGATCGTCCCAACCGCCGATCGGCGAACCGGCCGCGACGATAAGTTGCAGACGATAGACGTAATACGGAATGGTCGAGACCATCTTGCGTTCGCGGTCGGGCAACCACTCGTAGCCGTTGAGAATGACATCGACATCGCCGCGTGCCAGATCGGGCGGCAGCATGTCCCAATCTTTCTGCAC
The DNA here is from genome assembly GCA_963835245.1 of uncultured Planctomycetota bacterium. Lineage (GTDB taxonomy): Bacteria > Planctomycetota > Planctomycetia > Gemmatales > Gemmataceae > JAJPHU01. The sequence continues at coordinate 631,329 of CAWIEZ010000001.1, read as the reverse complement.
GAAGCGCGCCGGCACACCGAGACGACCGGCGAGGTATCCCGCCAAATCGCCCTCGAAGCCTGACGGCGCCTCATTGGATCGTCGCTCGATGATGTACGGCGCTCCACCGCTGGCATCGCCGCCCCAACGCAGCAACCGGCCGTCATAGACTGGAGGAGGGGAACGTCGCCAGTAAATCAGGACGAGCAGTCCGGCGACGAGCGCTCCAAGTAGTAACGTCAGGAATCGCCGGCGCACGAAAGGGAACGGCATGGTCGATGTCCCTCCCAGAAGGCGTTTACGCTTGCGGTTCGGAGAGAACATCGGCGGGGTCGAATTTGCCGCCGAGATACCAGTCGCCGAGTCGGCCGCCGGTGATTTCGTCGAACGCAAGCAAGGGACTGAGGAAGGCGCGCAGCAGCGCTTGTCGTTTACGTTTGACGATGAGATGCACCACGCGATCGACGCACTTCTCCACCGGCCAGACGCGAAACGGCGGCGGCGGCGGCGTCGGCCAGGGTCGGCCGCTGGCGTCGAGGACGCGCTGACGCAACGGCGTGGCCACGAAGCCCGGCGAAACGACGCCGACGTGAACGCCGTCGGCGGCCAATTCCAAACGCAGGCTATCGTACAGGCCGCGCACGGCGAACTTGCTGGCGCCGTAAATGGCGTAGGAAGGCGTGCCGCGTTTGCCGGTCAGACTGCTGATGGCCACCAGCGAACCGCGCGAACGCTTGACGTGCGGCACGGCGAAGTAAGTCGGATAGAGAGTACCGAAGAAGTTGACGCGCATGATGTGTTCCAGGGCGCTCGGCTCGGCGTCGGCGAACATGCCGCGCATGGACACGCCGGCCGAGCAAATCAGCACGTCGAGCCGGCCGAAGTGCACCGCCGTGGTTTCGACGGCGTGACGGCATTGCTCGATGTCGGTTACGTCGGTCGGCACCGCCAGCGCTTCGACGCCGAGCGCCTCGGCTTCTCGAACAACTTCCGTCAGCGCCGCCAGGGTGCGTGCAGCGACGACGACGCGAGCGCCGAACGAGGCCAGACGCAAGGCGGTTGCCCGACCGATGCCGGACGAACCGCCGGTGATGAGCGCGACTTTGCCGTGTAACGGGTGCATCCGAAATAAATCCGAAACAGAGCTAACCACAGAGTCACAGAGAACACAGAGAAATACACAGAAGAAAAGAAAAAATGGAAATATATTCTCTCTATCTTGTCTTTATTTTTTCTGTGTATTTCTCTGTGTTCTCTGTGACTCTGTGGTTAGCTTTTTTATGCCATTTGTTTTCGCGCCGCCGCCGCCAGTTCTTGGAGATACTGCTCCGAATCGCGGTCGTTCGCCTGTCGAGCGGCGGCCACGCCCTCCTCAGCGAAGCGCAGCGCCCGCGCTCCCTGGCGCAGCGATAGCATCGACTCGGCGGCGCTGCCGCGATAACGGAAATTGTTGGGCACGCGCTCGATCAGTCGCTGAAATACCTCGGCCGCCTGCTCGGCCTCGCCGCGCTTGACGTGGATCTGGCCGCGACGCAGTTCGTAATCGTTGCGCCGCCGGCCTTCATTGTGTTCGCAGTCGGCCTTTTCGCCCTCATTGACGTAATCGAGGGCCGCGTCCTTATCGTCGCTCTTGAGGGCATGCTGCGTCAGATACGAGTACCAGGGGAAACGATCCGTCTGCTCCGGGCGCATCGGCCGGGCGATCAGATTGCGGGCGAAGTTCGCCGCCAACTCCTCGGCGTCGAGCTTCACCGCCGCCTGGTAGGCGTGTTCGAGTTGCTCGTCGGAAAGTTGGCAGCGTTCAAAGCGGCCAACTCGGCGGTTCCCATCGCGGCAATGTTCAAGGGCGAACCGGCAGCGTCAGCTGCCGGGTGTTCTGCGCCGGCATTCAACCCGGCAGCTGACGCTGCCGGTTCGCCGAGGAGGCCGAGCTTGCGGCGCAGGCTATCGAAGTCGTAGTTGCCGATCATGCCGCCGCGGGCACAGTCCTGAACGAACTGGATGACGCCGCGAAGATGTTTGCGGAGGCGCTGGATGAGCGGCGGCATCGATGGGCGTGTTGCCGGACAACGCGCGGCGCGGTTTGTGAATCCACGTTTCCTCATAGTGCTTTTGCACGTGGTCCAGCACGCGCTGCGCTGTCGTCGGCTTTCTTGAGGGGAAACAGCAGAGCGTCGGCCGTCACGTCCTGGAATTGAATCGGCGCGTGGCGTTGCTGCAAGTCGGTCAGGCCGAGGGAGAGACGCTGGCGGACTTCCTCGCGCAGGCGATCGAACGGTTCCTTCAAGGGACTGGTGAACTGCAAGAGATTGCCGACGATGACGACGTAGCCTCCCAGTCTTCCGGCGTCGGACGGCGGCGCACCGACGGTGATGAGTCCCGCCGTGTTCAACTCCAGCACGAGGCCCATGAACATGCCTTCCTGCTGCGTCGGCAGCGCGACGAGCCGGCCGCCGCGTTCCCACTCCTGCAAGAGATTGACAATCGGCTGCGGATCGCGGAATTGATAGCCGAAGACGTGTTCGTGATAATCGCTGTCGTCCTCCTGGCCTTGGCCGCAGCGGAGGACTTCCAGGAGCGCGGCCGCCTCGCCGGCCGCTTTTTCGTCGGGCTCCAACTCGACATAGCGCCGCAGCGCTTCCAGAGCGGCGGCGTTGTCGCCTATCCAGGCGTGCGCGAGGCCGAGGTTATACCACGCCGCCGCATCGGCGGGATCGTCCTTGGTCAGCGGCTCGAAGAGGCGCACCAGATCGGCTAGCCGCGGCGTGTCTGCGCTCTGTAAGGCACGGTCCCAAGCGGCGCGTTTCGTCCCGGTCGCATTCGCGGGACTGCGAAAAGTGTACTCGCGCCGCACCAAAGCGGGCAGCCGGCCCTCATCGCCGAAAATCGCCTCGAACGATTTCCGCACTTCCTCTTCGCCCGGTGCGAAGCGCAGCACCAGGCGCAGAGCGGCGCGGCCAGCTAACGGCCGATTCATGCGCATTTCGCACTCGAAAATGAGGAAATACACTTCGGCGAGATACGGCCGGGCGTCCGGGTCGATACGCCTCGGCGGCGCGGCGAGCCAGCAGCAGAGCGCCGGCGATCTCGCCTTCCTGAAAGCGGAACGTGGCACGCAGCAGCAGACCGGCGGGATAGTTCGGATTGAGGTCGAACGCCTTTTGCAAGGCGGCGTCGGCCTCCTCGATCTTACCTTGACTGAACAGCAAACGCGCATGCTGGCCCCAGGCTTCCGGATTGCCTTCGTGTTCGCGGACGACTTGCTCCATCAGCCGCGATGCCGCTTCATGCTGGCCGGCCGACTCCTGTTCCCAGGCGCGATTGATACCGGCGAAAATCGGTTGACAGCACCATTTGAATTTTTTGCCGCTGCCGCAGCTACACGGCTCATAGGGATCTAGTGGCATGAAAACCTTCTCGTTATCGGACGCGGGAGATCACGGGTTGCGCTCAAGATAGCAGATAGGACGGCAAGCGGAAAGCGTAGGCCGCGGGCGACGTGCTGACACCGGCGGCGTCTACCTGTGCCGTTGCCGGCATTCGCGGATCGTAGATTGCGGGGGATGGGCGTCAGCCATCGTGGCGGGCTTTGACGGTTCCCGTAATCATTCCGCTCTCCTGGAATCCGAGCCCATTCCGAAGCGATGAGCAGCCTTCTGTCCCACCCGCATCAGCCAAATCTGCGCATCCGGGAGTCGATTCAACAAACGCTCGGTCGCCGTGTAGTCATCAGGGTCCATCTCGTAGTTGCCGGACTCGATGTCGATAGCAACGAACTTGCCATCGTCGCCTGGCTGAAGGGCGGCTCGGACGATCCGTTCGTAGATCTCCTGCCCCCGCTGGGCAAACTCTTCGCCGCTGTAGCGTGGTACTCGTGTAGTCATGCGATCTCTCCCGAACTCGAGAGCCACTAACTTTTTGGCCCGCCCGGAGCGCCAGCGACGGGTTCTTTCGCCCGTCGCTGGCGCTCCGGGCTTGTCGCTCATTCTGTTAGTGGCTCTGATGATGGTCAGTCTAACACCAACTCTACCCCATCCTCCTCTTCTCTTCCGCCTACGCAATGGATTTGAATGATTTCAATTAGCCAGTCGAATACCGTGGGGCCAACTTTATTCTTCGCCCGTGCGAGGTCTTGAGCTACAAAAGATCGGTTTAAGGGATGGCAGCGACTCAAACGCAACTCCAATTGTCGCACGGTTTCCGGGTAGCCGAGCCGCTGTCGGGACACTTGCGAGTTCTTCCAGCGCAGGATGAATCCGCCTTCAGGTGTGCCAAATCCTCCCCGCAGAATATCGTTGAAAGCATCGAGATTGTGGCCCCAGGAGACCCCAGGGATTAACAGCCGACCGATCTCGGAATAGAAATCCTCAAGCGTCGAGAAGTTTCTCCCGTCAATCTCGCATAACACCTTTTGCATCAATGTCGCCCGGCCTGTCTGGCGTTGGGGTTCAGCGGTGCTTATCCCAGCCGTATATCCAACCGCACCACCGAGGCGGGCGGCAGCACGCACTTGATCGCCTCGCCGCGTTCCTTCATTTCCATTGTCTTCGGCATCACCACGTTCGGATTATCGAACGTATTATGCGCGTTCAGTTTCTCGTGGGTCAGCACCGTCTGCCGTACAGCATCAGCTTTGCCATCGCGCAACCGCACGATAATCTCCGCCGGCTCGTGCCCATGCGTATGCACCAGCGTCAGCGTCAGCTGTTTTTCCTTCACCGACGCCGCTCCGGCCACGCGGAACACCTTGCGTTCCTGCCCGCCGGCGCGGAATGAAATCTCCGGCGCCTGCACGTCGATCTTTACGGCTTTCGCCTCGTGATGCGGTTTGTACATCTCGAAGACGTGGAACGTCGGCGTGGCTACGAAGCGATCGCCGTCGGCCAAAAACAGCGAGTGTAGATTGTTGACCAGCTGGGCAATGTTGGCCATGTCCACTTTGTCGGCGTGACGGTTGAACGTGTCCAGCGTCAGCGCGGCCACGAGAGCATCGCGCAGACATCCCATCTGCTCGAACAAATGCTCGCGGTTGATTTCCGTGCCGGCCGGGTGCCAGCAGCCCCATTCATCGACGATCAGTTTGACCTTGTGTTCGCGGTCGAACTCGCCGAGGACGGCCCATTGATCCGTGATGAGCTTCTCCATCCGGTTCGCTTTGTCGAGCTGTTCGTACCATTGATCGTCGGTGAATTTCAGAGCGTGGCCGGTCGTACCGCAGTAGTAGTGCGGCGCCCAACCGGCGAGCGGAGCGCGGGCGAAATCGGTCCACTTCTTGAAGAAACGACGCGTCCATTCCGTATTGTTGCCGTTCGGCCCGGCCGCGATCAAGTACAGCGGCACACGATAACCGGGAACCCATTCGGTGAATTTGCGATATTCCCGACAGTAATCCTCCGGTGTGAACGTGCCGCCGCAGCCCCAACTCTCGTTGCCGACGCCCCAGTAACGAACGCCAAACGGTTTCTCATCGCCGTTGGCTGCGCGTTCGTCGGCCAGCGTCGTCGCACCGGCCGGAGCGTTGCAGTATTCGACCCACTGTTGAAACTCCTCCGCCGAGCCGGTGCCGACATTGGCCGCCAAGTACGGTTCGACGCCGCACAGCCGGCAAAAACGCATAAATTCGTGAGTGCCGAAATGGTTCGATTCCGTCACTTCCTTCCAACGACCGAAACGCCGTGGCCGTTTCTCGCGTGGGCCGATGCCGTCGCGCCAGTGATACTTGTCGGCGAAGCAGCCGCCCGGCCAACGTACTACCACGCGCCCCAGCCGGCGGACGTGTTCGATCAGACTTCGGCGAATGCCGTCGATGTTCGCCACTTTCGATTTCGGACCAACCCAGATGCCATCGTAGATGACGCCGCCGATGTGTTCGGCGAAGTGGCTGTAAATGGCCGGTTTGATCGTGCCGATGGCCTCCTTCAGACGCACCGTGACCGACATCTCGGCGGCGCGTTCGGTCGCTGATCTACCCTGAAGGCAGGTTCCCCCCACGGCACTCGCTGCCGCGAGGCGGGCCATTTTCTTCATCGCGCACCGGCGCGATACGTTTGTTGACGTCATCGTTTCCGCTCCTGAGAATTATGCCGAGGCTTCAAGGAGCCTTGAATTCCTTGTGCAATGCTTGCAGCGTCGTCCGCACGTCCTTCAGACTACCGACGATCACGAACATCCGGTAGCGATATTCGCCGGGTTTGATCCCGTGAGGATCGCGCACGCGGAAGACGCAGTTCCACTTGTTGACCTTCTCGGCACGGAAACGAAATCGCCCGTAGCCGGCATTCTCGAAGCCGCGCGACGGCTGATCCGGCGAATACACGCCCATCGCATGGCCGCCCTTCTCCGTGGCCAGCACCACCGGCGACGCCTGCTCGCCCTGGCCGCGCGGCAGCGGTTTCAGTTCACCGCTTTCCGCATCGTACTTGTAGAAACGACTGAACTCCGCCGGCATGTAGCCGGTGACGGCCTCGAACTGCGCGAACGTGTGCTTCTCGCCCTTGGGTACGGTGAATGTCACGTCGTACTCGATGGCGTGCGGCAGCGACTTATGACCGATGTGGACGCGCTTGCGGACGAGATGATCGGAAAGCACCTTGTCATTGCGGGCAGGATGCCCCTCCGATTTCTCGCCGGGTTTCAGCCAGAATGCCATCCGCACCGTCGTCTCTAACTCCGGTCCGCTGGCGCGAATGCATAGTAATTGGCTCGACGATTTGTCGCCGGTACCGTCGGAGCGCGAGCCGGCCTCCGTCGGATTGAAGGTCTCGGCAATGAAGTCTTTGCCGCAATCGAAGTTCGACGCCGATTGCATCTGTCGGCCATGATCGGTGCTGTCGAGAAACTCCTTGCCGTTCCACTTCAGCGAATGGATGGCGCCCGCCACGCGGTTTGCGGTCGTGACGACGATTTCCGAATCTCCCGCTTTGGCGCGGATGACGGTGTTGCCGTCTATTGGAGGAGTGTCGTCCAGGTAATAATCGATCCAGCCGATCATCATCTCTTCCCACGTTTGATCGCCCCAATAAATGACCTTTTTCGGATCGGGATTGTTTGGATTCTTCGCCGAATTGTCGAAGTGCGCGATGCAGTGCAACTTCGAGCCTTTGGGCATGGCGATGGGATCGGCGAGACGATAGACGCTCTGCCAGTTGAAGTCGTAACGCGGCACCGACAGCAGGATCTCTTTCTTGCCGTTCGGATAAATGGCCTCGTAGAGAAAATCCTTGCCGCGCAGATGCATGTGCGGCATGAAGTGCAGCAAATGCGCGTTGCGCTCGAAAACGTGTTCGGATTCGATCTTGTAATTGCCCGCACCGGCGGGGATACGATCCAGCCGGCTGATGAACGGGACGCTATAAACCGGCTTGGTGAGGACGCGATGGCGAGGCGGTTTCTTGGCGAAGATCATGCCTATGCAACTTTGATCGCGCTGCGCCTCGCCATTAGGCGTGTAGTGCATCTGGAAGACGAGTCGTGCGCCGGCGGGCACCTTCTTGGCCAAGCCGTCCGGCAGGTCCATTGGCATATCGCCGGGCGCGGTGCCGCACAACACGGCGCCCGGCGCATCGGGATTGAAAAACTCGCCCTTGGGCTGGATGAAGATGACGACGTGATGCACCACGGCCGCAGCCCCCGGCCGCGCCTCCGCACGTTGAATCCAGCGATCTTCCTTGAAACCGGGATCGACGGTGAAATACTGGTAGGGAATGCCGCCCTTCGGCGCGCGGGCGGGCACCTCATAGGCGCGCGGCATCTTGACAATCAAATCCGGCTTGCCGATGCTCCAGCCTTCCGGGAAGCGGCGCGGCGGCGGCAAATCCTTGTCGTCGCCGCGCGGCGTGCCGCCGTCGAGCCAAGTCAACAACGTCTCACGATCCTCCTTGGACAGATGGCGATCGTTGCTGAATTTGCCGTAGCGCGGATCGGCGTGCCAGGGCGGCATTCGCCCTTCGCCGACAACCTCGCGGATAGTGTCCGACCAGGCCAGCGCATCGTCGAAAGTCAACAGCGACATGGGACCGATCTGTCCGGGACGATGGCACTCCTGGCAATTCTTTTGCAAGATACGGCTGACGTGCTTGGCGTAGGTGATCCGCCCCTCCGCTTTCGGTTTAGCAATGCGGCCGATGCGGCAGCCGGCCGCCTTCGTGCGCGGCACGGCTACCGACTTGCCCGCAAGGATCTCATCGAGAGCGACTGCTAGATCGCGCCGCGTCGGTTTGCCGGGCCGCGCGTAGCCAATGCCGAACTGATCGTCGATGCGCCCCTGATAGCGAATCGTGCCGGAGCTATCCAGGACGAACACTTCGGGCGTGCGGCGGGCGCCAAACTGGTCGGCGACCTTGTTGGCAGCATCTTTGACAACCGGGAAGGGGACGGCATGTTGCCGGGCGTGCGCCGCCACGCGCTCCAGGCTGTCTTGGGCATTGGCGTTGATGCCGACAAAAGCGACCCCTTTATTCTCGTACTCCTTGCAGAAGGCGGACAGAACGGGGAGAAATTGATTGCTGACTGGACATTCGACGCCGAGGAAAACAACGACAATCGCCTTATTTTTCTCCTGCAAAGCAGACAAGGAGACGCTGCCTCGATCTCGTGGATCTTGGAGACGGAAATCGGCCGCTTTGCGCGCCTCCGCGGCTCTCGGCTCGGCGCTGGGGCCGACGTGGACGCACAGAGCGGCGAGGGAGCCAATCAACACGCATCCGATAACACAGCGCATCGACATGATCCAGCCTCCTGATCCGCGGGAGCAAGGGCGTTCGCATCAACGTGTGAACGCCGACTGATGGGAACTTCTCATGCTGTCAGTATAGGAATCCGAGAGCGCGACTCGCCAGGAAGGCGGAGTCGCGGCGATTATTCGACGGACGGATTCATCGTTAGAAACAGAAGAGATTTCCTATTCCGCCAGCCCACCGGGCCGGCGGAGGCGCTACAATCCCGCGCGCGGCTTGACCTTTATTTCCATCTTCTTGCCATCGCGAGTAATACTGACAGAAACGGTGATGCCCGGCTTGAGATAGCTGGCGACTTCATACACATCGACAAGCGTATCCGTCCAGCGGCCATCGATCGTCAACAGGCGATCACCCGCCTTTAGTCCGGCCTCGGCGGCGGCGCTGCCGGGCAGCACTTCCTTGACATCTACGCCGGCATCTTCGTCGTCCGCCTTCTTGCTGCGCCGTCATTCCCCATTGAGCGGCCGGCGACAGCACTTTCGCCATCGGGTGCGCCGCCTGTCATCTGTTGCAGCATCGTTGTTTCCAGAGATCGCACAATGTTGGCCGGCTTGTAACCGTTGGGAACCAGCGTCAGCGTCTCGGCCTGGTAATCGACGGTCATCTTGTAACGAGCGAAGAACGGAAAGCCGACGATGCCGTAGAGCGGTCCCAGCTTTTTCGACATCAACTCGACGAGCGGATGATCCATGACGATGGCCTGCTGATTGGCCGCTTTTTCGCTCGCCGACTTGCAGTTCCTTCACCTTGACCTCGGCGATGGCGCCGAAGAATGGCAGCATGGATCGCGGCGCGTCCTTGAGCAGACCGGCTTCCTTGGCCAGTTTGTTATTGAGCAAGTTGATCGGCGCGCCGGTGTCGAAGATAACGCGGTACGGACCCTTGCCGTTCACCTTGATCTTCACGGCCATGTGGCCGCTCTTGAGCGTTTCAAACGGGATGACGATGCGTTTGGCGGTCGGCTTCTCGATGGGTTTGACCGACGGCTGTTCGGCCAGCCCGCCGCGCCAGCAAGGGATGAAGACGACCGCCGCCAGAATCAAATGGTGCGCTTTCATGTCACAGCCCCTCCCCCAACTTGACGGTGATGTCTTTCTCGTCCTTGCCGCGCTGCACGGTCAATTTGATTTCGTCGCCGGGATTGCGCCGACGTAGGTAGCGCTGCACGTCGCCGGTGTCGAGGACGCTGCGGCCCTGAACGTGCGTGATGCGATCGCCGACTTTCAATCCGGCTTTGGCGGCAGGTCCATCGACGAGGACCGACTGGACGATGGGATTGTCGTCGTCGTCTTTCAGTTCCACGCCGAGGAAGCCGCGCAGCCGCACCGGCGGACTGGCTTGCGTGCCGAGCAGAGAACCGAACGATTTCATCAAGCTGCCGAGTAGATCGAGACCGCCCGTCCCCCGACCCCCAGCCAGCGACATCGCCGCCTTGCGCTTGTAGTCGAGCGGCGTCCACACCATCTTGTCGCGCGTGAAGTCGATCTCCATACGATAGCGCGACAGGATGTCGTAGCCGATCATGCCGTGCAGTTCGACGCCGGCCAATCCCAGCGCGTTCATGCCCTCGATTTGCGGCGGCGTCTCGATGCGTCCCTTGACCTTACGAAGCACCACGCCGCCCTCGATCTCGAAGCGATCGAAGACGCCCCAGCCCTTTTGGTCGGTCTTGATGCCGAGCTTGCGCGCGACGGGCACGGCGACGAACAGCGCCGCGCGCCGGTATCGACAATGAAGTTGTACGGTCCTTTGCCGTTGATCTTGGCCCGTACGAAGATGTGCTTAGCCTTGGTCAGCCGGTAAGGCACTTGAAAGGATTTGGGCGGCGTCTTGAGCGGCTCCTCGGCCCGCAAGGACGGCGCAAGACACAGGGCCGTCAGGACGGCGGACGGCCAAAGTATTTTCATGGCGGGACTCCCGGATGCGGATTCAGCGATGAGGCGACCCTTCGCGGATTATAGCAGCGTCAGACGATTTTTTCCGAACCGCGACCGCTTCGCGCTATTTTTTCTTCGTGGATTCGCTCGCCTTGGGTTTCTCGCGCTGGCCGTCACGGCGAACCTCGATCCTCCCCGGCGTTTCGGAAGTGGCGCCGAGGAAGATGTAACACATCTCATCGGTCGTCTGCTCGCCGAATTTAACCCATCGCGGAGGGCTAAAAGGGTTATTAGGGTTCTTGCCGCTGTTATTGTAAAACGCCTCGACTTCCAGCCGCGTCCCAGGCTTGAGGGTCATCGGTTCCTTGAGGAAATAGGTCTCTTGCCAGTTGTACTCCCAGTCCTTGATGGCCACCAACGTCATCGCTTTACCGCCGGGCGGTGTGAGCGTCACCTTGATTTCGCGGCCCAGCATGTGCATGTGCGGCATGACCGAGTACAGCGTGCATTCTTGCAGCACTTCCAATCCGCCCCGAACGCGGAAGCGCTCTAGGCTGGGCGGGATCACCAGAAAGCGGCCAGGAATGACCATGCCCTTGAAGCGTTTCATTTTGCCGGCGTCCTTGGCGAAATACAGACCGATGGACGTGCGATCCTTCTCGACGCGGCCGTTGCGATGGTAGTGAACTTGCACGATCACATCGGAGCCTTTGGGGAGGAAATAGCCGTAGCCTTCCGGCAGATGATGGGGGACATTGCCCGGCGCCCAGCCGCCGAGTCCGCCGATCTGACCCGCCGCCGCGCGGAAACCCAGCCCCATCGCCGCCGAGTAACCGGGACCACGATCGGCCTGCTTGTCGTCCACCTTCTTGTGTGCTTGTTTTTCCAAATCCCGCCCCTTGCCACTGGCATCGAAGAAGTTGAGCGTATGATGCACGATACGGCTATTGCCGGGCCGCACTTCGACGGCGGTGACGAACTTGTCCTCGGTCAGTTTCGTCGGCAGAACGAAGCAGCGGAACAGATCGGGACCGCCGGGAGCGACGGTCATCTCTTCGGGCACGGTCAGCACGAGATCGGGCTGGCCGAGTTGCCAACCTTCGGCGAACCGGCGCGGCGGCGGCGCATCCTTAGCATCGCCTTGCGGTATGCCGCCGTCCACCCATGCCGCCAGGGTGCGGATGTCTTTGTCGGACAGCTTGCGCTCGTTGTGGAAGGCCGGCCCCTCGACCGGCTTCCACGGCGGCATCTTGCGTTCTTGCGTGTATTCCTTGATGTCGTCGGCCCAATTGACCGCTTGCTTGTAGGTCATCAGCGCGAACGGCCCCACGGCGCCGGGCCGGTGACACTCCTGACAATTCTTCTGCAGGATAGGCAAAACATCGCGGTAGAACGTGACGGCTCCGTCCTTGCGGGTCTTCCGTTCGCGGACGATGGCGCAACCGATGGCTTTCGTCGCCGGCTCGGACACGGCTTTTCCGGCCAGCACTTCATTGAGGGCTTGTCGAAGATCGGAGCGTGTGATGCGGCTATTCTTTTTGAGACGAGCGGAGTAGCCATTATCGATGCGCCCTCGGTAGCGCAGCACGAAGTTGCGATCGAGGACGAACGCCGAAGGCACGGTATCCGCCTTGAAAGCGTCAGCTGCGCGGAAGTGTTCGTCTTTGAAGATGGGAAACGGCAATTTGTACTCTGCGGCCTGCTTGGCGACGTGGGCTGCATCGCCGTCATCGCTGCTGTTGACGGCGACGAACACGACTTGCTTGTCCCGATACGTCTTCGCCAACTCCGCCAGCACGGGGACGTAGCTGATGGATACGGGGCATTCAAAGGACAAAAAGACGACGACAATCGCTTTTTTGTCCTTCACGCCGTACAGCGAGTGAGGCTTGCCGTGCGCGTCGTGCAACGTAATGTTATCGATCTTTTTGTTGAGTTTATCGACGATCACCTCGGAATCGGCGCCGAGCGATGCGCCGGTCGAGGCGATCAGAGCCAGAAAGAGAATCGACAAAAGCGACCGCGAAAGCAGTCGTGGCATAGGATTTCTCTCCATGCGAGGAATCGAGGGAATAATGCCCAGCAGACGATACCAATAGCATAAAGATTTTACCAGCCGGGCGGCATCCGAGTTTCAGCCCGCACGGACTTGGACGCCCTGTCGGCTCACAGGGCCAGCAAGGGAAGCCCTTGCTGGCGCCGCGCGCTCGTGAGCAAAAGTTTTGATCGCTCGCCCCCAAGGGCGGACCTCGGTATTGTCGTCCCTCCGACCTGTACGGCAAATCCGCAAAAACGGTCAAGCAACGCCCGGAGCGATGGTGTACGATTGGGCGGCTGAGAAGGCAGGCTCAAGCGGCTCGGGAGGTAGCGGTGAGGCAGCATACGGAGCGGACGTATAAGGAGCGGATTCTCCGCGTCTTGGTGTACATTCAGAACCACCTGAACGAGGCAGTCTCGCTGGAGAGGCTGGCGGCTCTCGCTCACTTTTCCCCTCACCATTTCCACCGCATCTTCAGGGGTATGGTAGGTGAGTCGGTCATGGAACACATCCGTAGGCTCCGCCTGGAGCGGGCGGCTCACCATCTCAAGTTCGGGGACCGGCCGATCATCGGAATCGCCTTGGAGGCAGGCTACGAGAATCACGAAGCATTCACAAGGGCGTTTGGGACCATGTTCGGACAGTCGCCGTCACGCTTCCGGGAGAAGCGGCGGTCGCTGCCATTCCCGCAGGTTCCTTGCGGAGTCCATTTTCAACCGGACGGCCGACTCGAAGACTACCGGCATGTGCGGGACGGTAAGCCATCCTTAGATGCTCACTTCACCTCTTTCTCTGCCACGTGCGTGGCCTTCATGCGCCACGTCGGTCCCTACGGGAATGTTGGGCAGACCTGGGGCAAGTTCTTCGCATGGGCCGGTTCGAGAGGGCTTGCCGGGCGGGGGGCGAGAATCCTGGGTATCGTGCATGACGACCCGGAAGTAACGTCGCCGGACAAAATCCGCTATGACGCCTGCATCGTCGTGGACGGCAGCTTCCGGACCCGAGGGAGAGATCGGCGTCCAGGAGATCGATGGCGAGTATGCCGTGGCCACGCATCGAGGATCTTATGAGTCACTGGGAGAGACGTACGCCCGGATGTGCGGCCAGTGGTTGCCCGGCAGCGGCCGGGAATTACGCTCGGCCGCTTCTCTTGAGATGTATCGGAACTCGCCGCGGGATACTCGACCGGAGGATCTCCTCACGGACATTCACCTACCCTTGCTGCGGAACTGACGCCTTCATTTCGGGAACCAACATGAGGAAGAAAATGACGGGAATCGTCGTCGCCTTAGTCGTTCTAGTTGCCATTGGAGGCATCGTCTTCTGGCAGCGGATGGGCCAACCGTTGTACGAACCTGGCATGGTACGATCCGGGAAGAACCTACGAAGCTCCTTGGTCCCACCGGAACAGACCTTGGAGGGGTCTTTCTGGCTCGTCGAAGGAGATGTCCGCCTCTTTTACCATACGCAGGGTGCTGGCCGGCCCGTCCTCGTCCTCCACGGCGGGCCGGGTGATCCCATCCGCCAGCCGCTGGCCGGTCTTGAGCCGCTCACGGGGCATTATAAATTCTACTACTACGACCAACGGGGCTGTGGCCGATCTACCAAGCCGTTCGACCGATTCGAGTCTCGAAACTTCTACGCGAACATGAAGGAACTGGAACGCACGCTCGGCATCGGCGCCCAAGTTGCCGACATCGAGCGGATCCGGCGCATTTTAGGCCAGGAAAAGTTAATCCTCGTTGGGCATTCCTTCGGAGCCTTCCTGGCGTCGATGTACGCGGCCGAATTCCCGGATCGCGTGGAGGCCCTCGTTCTGGTCGCCCCCAGCGGCGTACTGGTGCTTCCCGATAAGGAGGGTGATTTTTTCGAGTTGATCCGCGGGCATCTGCCGGAGGTCCAACGGGATGACTATGGCCGATTTTTGCAAGAGTACCTCGATTTCGGACGAGTATTTTCTAAATCGGAGGAGGAACTTGCGAAGTTAAACCGGCGGGTTGGCGAGTTCTTCCTTATGGCCTCGGGAGATCAGCCGGCCAGCATGGCCGGCGAATCGGCCGACAATGGCGGGTGGATGGTACAGGCGGTGTACTTCAGCATGGGGAAGCGGCACGACTACCGAGCGGCACTTCGAGGGGTGCAGGCTCCCGCGTTGATCGTCCACGGTGAGGACGACTTGGTTCCCGAGCGTATGAGCCGCATGTATGGGGTTTCCTTCCCCAACGCTCGCCTGCACGTGGTTAAGAACGGCAAGACACGCGGGGCCGGTCGTGCGGGCCATTTCCTGTTCAGCGACCAGCCCGAGGAATTAGCCGCTGTCGTAGGCCGATTCTTGGCCGAGGCTCGATAAACGCAAATGGAGAGCGAGGGGACACTCCTCACCTGGAGCATCGATAAGGGGGTCGGGCCTGTTCCTCTATTCTTCCTCGACTCTCAGCGAGGCGCGGATGGCCCGCAGGATCGGCTCGTACTGTTCCAGTTCCAGGTCGTTGCACTGACACAGAATCAGCACGGCGCCGGCTTCGCTGTCGATGCTGCGCGTCCAGCAGGTGTTGGTCAGATCGAGACTGAAGAATTGAATATCGTGGCCAACGGCCATCTGCCCGGCGAGCGTGTCGATTTGCGGCCGCGCTTCCAGAGCGGGATAGTCGGCCTGGAGCGCTTCTAGGGCGGTAGCCGCCATTTCCTCCGTGCTGGCGCCGCTGTGATCGCACGTCAGCGTCAGAAACGCCGTGCCGCGGCTTTGCAGCAATACCGTCCAGCCGTCCGCGCTCTCTTCGCGTTCGAGCCGCCAATCGTCGGGATAATGGAAAGAAATGCCGTCAGCTTGATAGTGTTGACTCATGGTCTCTCACTCCGGTTATCGACGCTTCGTCGAAGCGTCCGCACCGCCATGCCTTCCTCTCGTTCATTGGCGGCGTAAACGCGCAAAATCACATGCGGCCCCGGCAGCTTCGCCGGCACAGCGAGCGATGCTTGAAATTGGCCGTCTTTCACCGTGCCTTCGCTCTCGGTCAGAACGAAGCGATTGGCCCGTTCGTGGTTGGCGAGCATCGTGTGATCGCGCTCCGCCCCCGGTTGACGAGGGATCGTCTGCAAATCCAACGGAACACTATTGACCGTCCGCTCCAGCGTCAGCCGTACACGCGCACCGCTCAGACGCGGCGGAACCTTGCCGCTCACCATCATTTTCTCGCCGGGCGCGATGGACTTTTCCGCGTTCAACTCGACATCCTCCGCCATCTTCGGCAAGCGCAACGCCGGATCGCCGAGCAGTAGGAACATCTCTAGATGCTCCTGACGCTGCGCCGCTTGCGGAATCGATTTATCGCCATCCACGGCGTCGAGCAGGGCAAACGTGAGATCGTCGATTTTGCCGTGCGACACTCCGTTTTTGATGGCCAACCAACTCTCGCCGAGGCGCTGCGGCGGATTCTTGGCGAACGTGGACTCGAACAGACCGTCCGCCGCCAACTGCACCATGGCGGCAAAACAGATGCCGTGCGAGCCGATCACCGCCGCAGGACCATTGGCATTGCGCATCGCCGCCA
Organism: uncultured Planctomycetota bacterium; assembly: GCA_963835245.1. GTDB lineage: Bacteria > Planctomycetota > Planctomycetia > Gemmatales > Gemmataceae > JAJPHU01. The sequence goes on along the minus strand of CAWIEZ010000001.1, from coordinate 615,146 downwards.
CGCCGTAACCTTCGCCATCATCGCCCTTGAGTTGGCAACCATTACAGCCGAAGGTGACGAAGACACCTTTGCCGTGTTCGATGCGCAGATGCGACCAATCGTCGCGGTCGAGATAGCGCGCTCGCCCACCATACAGTCCCTCGGCGTTGGAATGGCCCAGGTACAACGTGAACGCTTCGCCCTCTTGCACGTACTGCAAGGCACGCTTATGCAGCAAATCATCGGGCAGAGCGAAACGCGATTGCGGATTGCTATAAATCGCACGCCCCGTCCATGTCGGCGACAGCCGCGCGAAGCGCGCCAGCGCCAACCCCTCGACCATGCGATCGACCAGCGGATTGTAGGCGGGAATGCCGGCGAGAATCGTCAAATGGCGCCGCCACAAGCCGGGCGGTGTCGCGCGCTCGTACTCCAACGTCTTGGCGACCATGCCGTGCGCCTCCTCCTCCGTCGACGCCGGAAAGCGGCCGACGGCCACCGCCGGCAAACGTCCATCATCGAGACAGCCATAGCCGTTGTCGCTGGGTTGCCCTTTCATGCGGCCGACTGTGCCGGATAGAGCCGGCACCACGGTTTTTTCCGGCTCGGCCAGCCGCCCGGATTCGATAGCGCCGACGAGGAGGACATAGGATGGTCCTTTGTGTGTACGGCAAAGTTTGTTGACATGCTCTCGAAGTTTTCGCACAGCGCCGGTGCGGATTTCATCGGGACGGAGAACATCCGTTGTTTGCACCACGACGACGTGCATTCCCTGTTGTTTGCGCTGCTCGCACAACGGCTCGATGGTCTTGCGAAAGGCTGGCGCCGTCACGACGATCCATTGTGCCGCCGATGCGCCGCACGCCGGCAAGGCGGCGACGAATAGCGCGGCGATAGTCCATCCATAGCGGAGCATCTTTTTCTCCTCTGGGCGGATCGCCTATCCGCTACCCCAACATCGTACCGCGAAAAGTGCGGATCATATCGCCCCCGGCTTGCCGGGAGTAGGCTCAACCCCCGGCGAGCCGGGGGCTATATCGGAGGTTGTTGGCTGGCCAGGATCGAGAATGATTGTGCGATCCTCCCACCATTGCAAGGGCGCGGTATCTTGCACTCCTTCCATCCACCGGACGCGCAAGTCGGCCTTGCCGGCTTTCTTCGCTTCCGCCTCGATCGTGTATACTTTCTCTTCGCCTCCCTCGAGCGCATCCAGAGGATCGAAACGAATCGTTTGCCCCTCCCGTTGGGCCGTGGTCGCGCCGCGCTGGGTTAGTATGCTCATTTCTTCGGGGACGACGGCGACGACGTGCAAGTTCATAATCCGCTTTTTTCCCGGATTGAAAAGGCGGATCGTGTAACTCGCTTTTTGTCCCACCCGCAGCGAATCCGTCTCTTTGTCGATTTCGATTGCGGGAGTGCTCGGCGCATGGATGTACGTCACCTCGGAGATCGCCTTGGCCGACAAGTCGTGATCGGCGCGAACCGTCGCCGCATTCCACATCCTTCCCGACTCGGAGACGCGGAGGATCATGAGCATCGTTCGCTGTTCGCCGGGAGGCAAGGTGCCCAGCGACCAGCGCACGAAGCCGCCTTCGCGTCGTCCCCCCAGACTGGCGTGCAGAAATTCGACGCCGCGCTCGCGCGGCAACTCGTCGGACACCTGCACGTTCGTTAGCGGGACCGTGCCGAGATTGCGGACGGTAATGTGATAGGGAATGGGACGATGGACCAATCGCCGCGCGGGTCCGCTCGTGTCGATTTTCACCTCCGCCTTGCCAACCGTGACGGCGGCACTGTCGGTCGCGCTCACGCCGCCCGCCGCCGTCACTTTCGCTTTATTGCGCAACGTCCCCGTTTGTTTGGAAATCACCTGGTAATCGATGCGACGAGTTTGATGGGGGAGCAAATCCCCCAGCTTCCACGTCAACGGTTTCTCGGGCTTGGGTTCCGGCTTGCCGCTCACGAACTCCAGGCCGGTGGGCAGTTCGTCCGTCAGAACGACATTCCGCAGCGGAGCGGTTCCCGTATTGGTGATGTCGATGTGAAAGGGAATCGATTCATACAAAATTGCCTGAGCGGGAGCCGTGGCCTTCAGCCGCAAGCCCGGCTTGCTGATCCGCGTCTTAACGGTCTGGCCGTGTTCGTATTGCACGAAAGCGCTGTTCGGAACATCCTCGGCGCCTTGGGGTTTGATCGCCAGTACAATGATCTTGTGTTCGCCTGCCTTCAAGGTTCCAATTTCCCATAGAAGGTCCGTCAAGTCTTTTTTACTTTTTGTCTGCCGAGTTGGTTTCGGCTCGGCGCGGAAATCCTTTTCCATGCCGCGCGGCAAGCGATCGCGCAGCAGGACGTGATGAGCATCGGCGCGGGAAACATTCTCCACGGTGAGCCGATATTCGATCTCTTTATCCGGCTCGCTCGATGCGGGCGCCTGGACGCGCAGCCGCACAATCGGCATCGGAGGCTCTCGCAGTTCCGTCGGCACGAAGGGCGCCGCCGGCGCGAAGGGGGCGATCTGTTCGGGCGGCAGAGGAGTAGGCGGAGGAGGCGTGAAGGGCGGACGAGGCGAATCGGCATTTCGCGGCGTCATCGGCGCATCAACCATCGGTGGTTCGCCCGGCATAGGGACCGGCGCTCCGCAATCCGGCGTCTCTTGCCCACGACTGACGGCCCAGACCAGCGCGACGATCACGGCCGCCAACGCCATTGCTCGCATCCACCCCTTCATGGCGTTTCTCCCGTTTCTGCAATCCTGCTCGTTGCCGTTCGCCCGCGCTCTTGCGGACGCGCCGAGTATTGTCGCCTTTCCGGCGATTTTTGTCTGCACAAGTTCACCCGACTGCCGACCCTTCCATTTTGCCCAAGCCGCGCACACACCCTGGTTCCCACGCTCTGCGTGAGTAACGAGGAGTTTGAGTATTGCCGAGTCTGCACCAGACTGGTACAACCGGAAGAATGTCCTCCTCCTTGCGAATCACCGTGGCGAGGCATGGTAATGCACACTCCGCTCAATCCTCTCCATCTCGACGCCGACCATCCCGACCAGCCTTTCCCTCTCGACACACCGGACGAGAAGGAGCTTGAAGTCGGTCCCTTGGCCATCGTCGGCGGCTGCGGCCACGTCGGTCTGCCGCTGGCCTTGGCCTTCGCCGCCCAGGGCTACGCGGTCGATCTGCTCGATACTTCCACGGAGCGCGTGGCTCTAGTCAACAGTGGCCGAATGCCGTTCCACGAAGATGACGCCGAGCCGCTGTTGGCCGAATCGATTCGCAACGGACGAATCAAGGCGACGACCGATGCCGCCGTCCTCGAAGACGCCTCGGCCGTCATCATCACCATCGGCACGCCGGTCGATGAATACTTCGATCCGGCCGTCGGCGAGTTCGATCGCGCTCTGACGCGGATGTTCAAGCAAGCTCGTCCCGGTCAATTGCTCGTTCTGCGCAGCACGGTTTTTCCCGGCATGACTGACCGGCTGGCTCGCCAGTTCGAGCAAATGGGACGCGGCGACGTGGACTTGGCGTACTGTCCGGAGCGCATCGTGCAGGGCCAATCGCTGATCGAGTTGAAGCGCTTGCCGCAGCTGATTGCCGGCGCGACGCCGCGGGCGGCTCGCCGGGCGGCGGCGCTGTTCCGCCTCGTCTGTCCCAAAGTGTTGTTCCTGCGGCCCGTCGAGGCCGAGTTGGCCAAGCTGTTCTGCAATGCTTGGCGCTACATCAATTTCGCCATTGCCAATCAGTTCTACGTCATGGCGCAGCACTTCGAGGCCGACTTCCACTCCATTTATCACGCGCTGCGCGAGGACTATCCGCGCATGCAATCGCTGGCGCGTCCCGGCTTCGCGGCGGGTCCGTGCTTGCTCAAAGACACCATGCAGCTTGGCGCTTTCAATCACGGCTCTTTCGTTCTCGGCCAGGCGGCCATGATGATTAACGAAGGCTTGCCGTATCTCGTCGTCCAAGACATCAAGCGCGGCTATCCGCTGGCGGACATGACGGTCGGACTTTTGGGCATGGCGTTCAAACCGGAGAGTGATGATCCGCGTTCGTCGCTGTCGTACAAGCTGCGCAAAATTCTGCTCTTGGAATGTAAGCGCGTCCTCTGCACCGATCCCTATGTGCCGGATACGGGACTGACGCCGCTGGCCGAAGTATTGGATCAAGCCGATCTGCTTATCGTCGGCACGCCGCACGCTTGCTACCGCGATCTGAAATGCCGGCAGCCGATCCTCGACATCACCGGGATGATAAAGTCGTTTATAGCTTCGGACAAAAGTAATGTCCGTTCCGCCTATTCATCGGCTGGGACCGTTGCGCCGTCCCGGCCAGGGTAATTGTGACGTATGCCAAAAGCTACGCAGACAATCTTGGTCCTGAGCGACACCGTCCAGCGCGCCGCGGGCGACGCCGTCCAGGTGCCCCGCGTCCACCGGGGCGAAGTTCGCCAACCGGCCGTATTTCAGCCAGCGCCACACGCCTTCCACCGGGTTCAGCATCGGCGCGTAGGGCGGCAGTCGTTCCACGCTCAACTGCGGTGCGAAACGCGCGAGGCATCCGCGAATCGCATCCCCCTTGTGCATGGGACCACCGTCCCACAACACGATCAGGCGGTCGGACGCCTTCGTCATCAGCGCTTCCAAAAACGCGGCGGTGCGGTCGTTGTTGTAGTAGCCATTGACCAGCGTTTGATAGGCCAACTCCAGCCGGTCGGCCCACGGCGACCACGTCAGCGCCGCCGCCACGGATACCCGCTCGCGGTGTTTGCCACGCTGCCGCAGCACCGGCGTCTGTCCCCGCAAGGCCCAAGTGCGGCGAACCAGCGGAGCCATCAACAAGCCGCTTTCATCGATCAGCACCAGGGCGGCCCCTTGGCGTTGCGCTTTTTTTTGATCCGCAGCCAGTCGTCCGTCAGCCAGGCGGCGATGGCGTCCGCATCACGCTCGCGCGGGACGCGCTGGGGCTTTTGCAGCGAGAAGCCCTGCCGATGCAGCCAGCGACGCAACGACCGCGGATGCAAACACACGTCCCATTCCTCATGGATCAACTGGGCCAACCGCGCCGCCGTCCACAGGTCGGTGGCGAAGCCCAGGTCCGATGGCTTCTCTTGTAGCCAACGCCAGACGATCTTCTCCTGGGTGTGGGACAACTTGCGTGGCCGTCCGGGGGTTGGCTGCGCCGCCAGGCCCGCCCGCCCTCGGCGGCGGGCTTGCGTCAGCCAGCGACGAACGCTGCGCGCTTGCACGCCCAAGAAGTCGGCGACCTCGTCGGTCGCATACCCTTCGGCTACCCGCTGCACCGCCAAACAGCGACGCCGTTCCAGTTCTGCGGCGGTTCCTTTGCTTCTCATAACCCACAAGAGGCAAAGGCCGTTCCGCGGACATTACTTTTGTCCGAAGCTATAGCCGCGACCCGAAGGGGAGCCGCGGTTGGCTCGTACCCGGCAGCTAACGCTGCCGGTTCGCCAGGCCTGGCGAACCGGCAGCGTTAGCTGCCGGGTGGTGCGTATACGGATGCAGGCAATGAAGATCCTCGTGACCGGCGCGGCCGGCTTCATCGGCGGCTACCTCGTGGAAGAGTTGCTCCAAGCCGGTCATCAGGTCATCGGCCTGGACAACTATTCCAAATATGGGACCGTCCAACAGGCATCTCTCGAACATCCCGGCTATCGCTTCGTCGTGGGCGACGCCAAGGATGTTGCGTTGCTGAAGTCGTTGATGGCCGACGCGGATCAGGTCGTCGCCGGCGCTGCTCGCATTGGCGGCATCAGTTATTTCCACGAATTTGCTTACGATTTGTTGGCCGAGAATGAGCGTCTGACCGCCGCCGTCTTCGATGCCGCGATCCACGCTTTTCAGCGCGGCACGCTCAAGAAAATCAACGTCATCAGTTCGTCGATGGTGTACGAGAACGCGGCGGTGTGGCCGACGCCGGAGGGCGAGCAGCGCCGCTGTCCGCCGCCGGCTTCGACCTACGGCTTTCAGAAATTGGCCACGGAGTATTACGCCCAAGGCGCCTGGGAGCAGTATCGCCTGCCGTTCACGATCGTCCGGCCTTTCAACTGTGTCGGCGTCGGCGAGCGGCGGGCGCTGTGCGAGAAGGAAGTCAAGAGCGGCAACGTGCGGTTGGCCATGAGCCATGTCGTGCCGGACCTGATCCAGAAGGTTCTCAAGGGGCAAGATCCGCTGCGCATCCTCGGCGACGGCCGGCAGGTGCGCCACTACACCTACGGCGCCGACCTGGCGCACGGCATTCGTCTGTGCATCGAGCGACCCGAAGCGGTCAACGAGGATTTCAACCTCAGCACGGCCGAATCGACGACGGTGTTGCAATTGGCCGAGATGATTTGGAAAAAGATCCGCCCCGGTGAATCTTTTAGCTACATAAGCGATCCGCCTTATGCCTATGATGTGCAGAAGCGTGTGCCCTGCATCGAGAAGGCCGAGCGCCTGCTCGGCTTCCGCGCCGCCACCCCGCTCGGCGACATCCTCGACATCGTGATTCCCTGGGTCCGCCAGCAGGTCGAATACGGTAACATTTGAGACGTGATGCTTTCCCTCGTCGTTCCGGTTTACAACGAAGCGGACAATATCCAACCGTTCTTGCGCGACGTGGAGAACGCCGTCGGCGAAGCGCACGAAATCCTCCTCGTCTACGATTTCCCCGAAGACAGCACGTTGCCGGCGGTCGCCGCCTTGACGCCGCCGTGTCCCAATGTGCGGTTGGTGCATAACACCTTGGGACGCGGCGTCCTCAATGCCATCAAGGCCGGCTTCCAAGCGAGCAAGGGCGAGGTCATTGTCGTGATGATGGCGGATCGCTCCGACGATCCATTGTCCATCGCCCCGATGGCGCGATTGATCCGCGAAGGGGCGGACGTGGCGGCCGGTTCGCGCTATGTGCGCGGCGGACGGCAAGAGGGTGGACCTCTGCTCAAGCGGACCCTCTCTCGTCTAGCCGGCATGTCCTTACACTATCTCGCCGGCCTGCCCATCCACGATGCCACGAATAATTTTCGCGCCTACAGCCGCCGTGCGATCGAACAGATTCCGATTGAAGGAGAAGCGAGTTTCGCGGTGGCGCTGGAACTGACTCTGAAGGCTCACTGGCGCGGCTGGCGCTTGGCCGAGGTGCCAACGGTCTGGCGCGATCGCACGGCGGGACAATCGCGTTTCCGTCTCTGGGCTTGGCTGCCGCACTATCTACGCTGGTATCTGCGCGCTGAGCCGCGCTTGGTTCGGCACTTTTTTTGCACTTTGATCTCTTAGAGGACCGGGGCAATCAGGCGGGCAACCTCCCCCGGATTCCGCTGGGTTTAACCTGTGGAGGAGCCATCCGATGCGCAAGCTCATGTTGACAGTCGTATTGTTCGGTGCCGCCCTGGTGGGAATGGCCGCGACGCCCGCGAAGGCGAATGCCTTGTGGGGTCGGTGGAGAGCGGGCTATTACGGCTATCCGGCGTACTATTATCCGGGGGCGTATAGCTACTCTTACGGCTATCCGGCCTACTACACTCCTTCCTATAGCAGCTACTATTATGCACCGATGTATAGTAGCTACTACACGCCGTCCTATAGCTCCTATTACACGCCGATGTACAGTAGCTACTACGCTCCTTACTCCAGTAGCTACTATTACACGCCGGGTTATAGCAGCTTCTACTATCCGGGTGTGTATGGCTGGTGAGATGTCGTTTTCCGATGGGGGATGGAGTGTCTTGCAGACCCAGCGCGGCAGGACAAACCTCCCCCTCGTGTTACCTCTCAACCCTCCGCATCGGCGTCCGTTTTTTTCCGTTTCCGCGCCGGGTCAACCAATTCTTGCGCTTGCGGCAAATCGCGTAGATTTCGCAGTCCGAATGTCTGCAAAAATTTCCGTGTCGTGCCGTAGAGTACCGGCCGGCCCAGCGACTCATCGCGGCCGGCGATGCGGACCAGTCCTTTTTCCATGAGTTGATGCAGCATGTCCGCCGATTGCACGCCGCGGATGGATTCGACATCGGCGCGGGTGATCGGCTGGCGATAGGCGACGATGGCCAACGTCTCTCGTGCCGCGGCACTCAAACGCAATTCGTTGCCGGCGCGGCGCAGACGCGCCAGCCAGGGATGATACTCCGGTCGAGTCAGTAATTGAAATCCGCCCGCCAACTCCTCGACCTGGAAGGCGCTGCCATCGCTCTGATACAGCGCCTGCAAGCGTTCGACGAGACGACGAACTTCGGCGTTATCGAGCAGGCCCGCGGCGGCGGCGAGACGACGCAACGTCAGCGGTTCGTCAGCAGCAAGCAAGGCCGCCTCGATCACCGCCAACCGGGCATCGCGCGCCAACTCGCCGACTGCCCCTCCCGGCCTTTCTTCCAAGACGAGACGATAAAGCGCCGGCGGGCGCTGATTGCTCGGCAGCCGACCTTGGCTACGAGGTTGCCATCCACGGCGAAACATCAGAGGATTCATGGCACTTTTGTTTCCTCGCCTTGCCGTCAACTATCCCAGTAACTCGTGCCCAAGCTCTCCAGCCAGCGGAAGGTCTGCTCGATGGCCTTGCGGCGGGCCATTTTGAAATGCGCATCGGAAGTAATCCGGTCGATGCTGTCCTCGTACATTTGCAAGTAATTTTGGCTCCATTGCCGCACCGTAGCCGGCTTCGGCGGCGGGGAGGCGTAGCGTTCGCAGAGCAGCGCCAGGATCTCGACGCTGGGCATGAGCATGCTTTCACCGTCCTCGTCGGGAGCCAGGCGTTCCGGATCGTCCATGATTTCGGTGATGGTGGCCACCAGCTTCGCGGTCAGCAGAGACAGGTATTCCATCGCCCCGTCATTACCGAAATTGTGTTCGGCGAAAGTTCCCATTCCATCCTCCGTTCTCTTTCCGCGGAGCCGCGATCGACTCCGCCCGGCGAACGCGAAAAGACACACGGCCTTCCAGCGGGACGGACGTTCATCCTTTTGGTATGTTGTATGAGAGATTCCCTTGCGGGAGGATGCCATCATGAATTCAGCTTCCGCCGATTCGCTGTGGATCCGTCTTCGTTGGCTCGGTTTGCTTCTGCTGCTGGCCAGCGTGCCGGCCTGTGGATTGTCGGATTACGAAGCGCGGATGAGCGAGACGCAGAAACGCGTGGATCAACTCCGCGAAGAGAGTATGTATCTGGATGGGCCGGTGAAGATACCGACGGAAAAGGACAACGAAGGCAAAGAAAAGTCACTGGCCAAGGCGTTCTTCCAGCCGCCCAAGGGCATCGACGCCAATCCGCAGCCGGAGCCGCGTAATAACTTCTTGTGGAAATACGTACCGAAAAAGAGCGGCAGTTATTTCCGATATGTCGAAATGGCTTTCGCCCAGGAAGACAAGGATTTCGCCGCCAGAGTGGTGAACAGTTACCCGTCCGGGCAGCAGCTGGGGGTGCCACAGCGGACGCCGCCCTTGCCCTTTGACAGCTGGGAGTTCAACGAAGGCACCTTGGGCTACTCGGTGAACGTCTCCCAGAAGGGCACAACAAAGATCGCCATTGTCTACGTATTCCCCAAGGGAATGCGCGAACAGCTTGGCCGGGTCATCGAATTGTCGTTGCGCTCGCTGGCCGTCGATCAGCAAGTGCATGCGGTGCGCGCTCGCTACAACCAAAAATCGCCTTGGCAGTTGGGGACGCCGGCCGGCGAGTAGGCCGGACGGGTAATCCGACCTACTTGTTGGGATACGGCTTCTGCCAAAAATTCTCGCCGCTGAGATTAAATTCCGGCGTCGTCTGCACACTGCAATCGCCGTTGACCTTCACCTGGCAGGACAGCCGCATCTCGTCCTCGTGGCCGATGCGGGCGAACATCGTCAGCGGATGTGCGGACAGATTAAGGCGCTCCACGAACGTCTTGGGGCTAAGGTTCTCCATGCCTTTTTTGACCAGCACGCGACAGGTGCCGCACAGGCCGAAACCCATGCAGTTGAGGTAACGATCCACCCCTTTATAGACGGAGATGCCGGCCTTGCGCGCCGCCTCGCGCAGATTCGGCGCCGGCGTCCACTTCGATTTCTTTTTTCTCATTGACGAACACAACCTTCGGCATAAAACTTCCACCCCTGGGAGATGATGATACCTTTCTTGGCGCCTCCTCGCCCTGAGGAGGTCGCGGGCAATTTTAGGAATCGGACGAACGAGAAAACAGGGTGAAGGGATCAATCGCGTCAGGAAAGGTGCGTGCTGCCGGCGCATCGTCGCCGCGACGGCGGCGGCTACAATAACGACAGACTTCGCCCGGAGAGGATGCACAATCATGGCAGGCAGCTACGATGCGATCATTATTGGCGCCGGTCACAATGGTCTGGTGACGGCGTGTTACCTGGCGCGGGCGGGGTGGAAGGTGCTGGTGCTGGAGCGCCGCCACGTCGTCGGCGGCGCTTGCGTCACCGAGGAGATTTTCCCCGGTTTCAAAGTATCCACCGCCGCCTACGTCAATAGTCTCTTCCGCAAGGAGATCATCCGCGATCTTCGCCTGGGCGAACACGGCTTCGAGGTGCTGGAACGCAACCCATCTTCTTTTTCCCCCTTCGCCGATGGCCGTTATCTTCTTCTCGGACCCGACGGCGCTCGCAACCGCGCCGAGATCGCCAAGTTCAGCGCGCGCGATGCCGAGAACTATCCCAAGTACGAATCCATGCTGGAGCGCGTGGCCGATGTCATCGAACCGACGCTGCTGATGCGTCCGCCGAACTTGCTGCATCCCGGTTGGCGCGATGTGTGGAACCTCTTCAAGCTCGGCCGAGCCTTTCAGAAAATGGGCGCCGGCATGAGCGAGGCCGTCGAGATCTTGACCGGCCCGGCGCGCGTCATTCTCGATCGCTGGTTCGAGTCGGAGCAGTTGAAGGCGACGTTGGCCACCGACGCCATCATCGGCGCTATGGCGGCGCCCAGCATGCCGGGCACGGCTTATGTGTTGTTTCATCACGTCATGGGCGAGACCAACGGCAAGCGCGGCGTCTGGGCCTATGTGCGCGGCGGCATGGGCGGACTGACGCAAGCCCTGGCCCGCACCGGCAAATCGCTCGGCGTCGAGATCCGCACCGAAGTCGAGGTTAGCCGCATTCTCATCAAGGACGGCACCGCTTACGGCATCGCCCTGGCCGATGGCACGGAGATCCGCGCCCGCGTCGTCGCCAGCAACGCCGACGCCAACATCACCTTCAATCGTTTGCTGGACAATCGGCTGTTGCCGCCGGCCTTCGCCGAGGCGATCAACCGCATCAGTTACGAGAGTGCTTCGCTGAAAATCAACGTCGCCCTGTCGGAACTGCCGAATTTCACCGCCTGCCCCGGCTCGCAGCCCGGCCCGCAGCACCGCGGCACCATCCACATCTGTCCCGATCAAGATTACATCGAACGCGCCTACGACGATGCCAAGTACGGCCGGCCCTCGCAGCATCCAGTTCTCGAATGCACCCTGCCGTCGGCTGTCGATGACACCGTCGCGCCGGCGGGACAGCATTTGATGTCGATGTTCATTCAGTACGCTCCTTACAAGCTGCGCGTAGGCAATTGGGACGAATTGAAGGACAGCTTCGCCGATCGCTGTTTCGACATCCTCAACGAGTATGCGCCGAATTTCAAGCGTTCGGTGATCGCTCGGCAAGTGCTGTCGCCGTTGGATTTGGAGCGCATCTTCGCGCTGACGGGCGGCAACATTTTCCAGGGGGCGATGACGCTGAATCAATTGTTTTTCCTGCGTCCGGCGGCGGGCTTCGCCGGCTATCGCACGCCAATCCGCGGCTTGTATCTGTGCGGCGCCGCGGCGCATCCGGGTGGTGGCGTCATCGGCGCGGCGGGATGGAACGCGGCGCGAACGATTTTGGGCCAAGCGTAAGAGTTCCTAACTTGGTGCCGATAAGCCCGGAGCGCCAGCGATGGGCGCTCTGAGCCGTCGCTCGCGCTCCGGGCTTGTAGAGTACCAGCGACGGGTTCGAGAACCCATCGCAAGAAAAAATAAATGAGCGCCGGTTGGCGCGGGCGCTCGCCGTAGGTAGATTTTCCCTATCAAAGCCATTCGTGGGCATCCGTGAGAATCGACCCGCGCAAATAACATGAATCCAAACTTTCCCATGCCTGCCATTGCCGGAGTACCCAGAGGAGCTTGCCATGATTTTTGGTTTGGAAATCGGGATGTTGATTTTCGGCATCATCGCTCTCGTAACGGGTAAAATCAAATTCAGCCCCAAGCGGATTGCCACGGGCGCGGCCGCCCGCATCGCCGGGGTGATGCTAATCCTGCCTATGCCGTTGGCTCTCGCGGCCGGCGCCTTCATCGGCCTGCTGCAGGCCAGCCAGGGGAAGCCGCTCAATCTCGACCAGTTGAAGTTCAAGGTGGCCATCGTCGAGATAGGCATCGTTGTGGCCTGCCCCTTGCTCGCTATCATCATCGGCGCGATCGCGGCTCGCCCCCCCGAGGCCAGGGACAGGAAACGGAAACCGCGGCTTGCCGTTTCCTCCGCCCAGGAGCCGATCCTTACCGTCGAAGTGATCGAGGAATCGCCGGCGGGATTGACGGATCAACTCCCAGCACCCCGCAAGTCCGCGGCAACATCCCGCTCTGATGCGGCGCGGCGGCCGACAGTTCGCGGGCCATCGGCCCAGGCATCGAGTTCGCGCGTCCTTTGGTGGGTGGTGGGCGGCGGGGCGGCCGGTTTCGTGTTCTGCGTCCTTCCCGTTTGCGGGTTGCTGGGGTGGTGGTTGTACTCCACTCTTTCTTCGCATCCCTCAGCGGTCAGCCCGATTGCGGGAGGCAAAGGAGCCTCCCAAGAAGACAATCGACCGCCGGACCAGAACCAAGCATCGAAGAAGCAACAGCGGAAACGCCCCGGCTTCGATCTTCCGCCTGGAGGGGGGCCGCTGCCGCCGGGGAATATCCAACCACCCCAGCCAGCGCCGGATGCGCGGGCCAATCCCCCGGTGCAGCTGGAGCTGGTCCGGCCGGCGGAGAAAGAGCCGAAGCCGGTCAAACCGCCAGAGCCGGAAACGCCGGCCGAGCGGCCCGTTCCGCCGCCGATTCGGCCTAGTTCCGTCATCCGGCCGCCACAGCTGTCTGCGGAAACGGTCGTCACGACGCTGCCCTCGGCCATCGCCGATGTGACGGTAGGCGGCGGCGGCCGCTATCTCATCCTGCACTTGCCGCGGGAGCGCAAGCTCGCCGTATTCGATGTCAGCGAGGCCAAGATCAAGGGCTACGTCCCGTTGGCCGGCGACAACATCAAGTTCACGGCTGGTCGGGACAAGCTGATCGTGGCGCTGGGAAGCGACAACCGCATCCAGCGTTGGAACCTGGCCACCCTCCAGCGCGAGGCGACAGCCCCGCTGTCGGTGCAATTCAAGCTCAGCCTGATTGCCATGGGATCAAACTCCGATGGGCCGCTGTTGGTGGCATCCGCGGATGGGATTTGGCGTCCCGAACTGTTCTTTATGGATATTGCCACTCTCAAAAAGCTGCCCATTGAGAAGACCGGCGACAGTCACATTCACATGATGGAAGGCGACGGCGTTCGCGCCTCGGCGGACGGCCGGGTGTTCGGGATGTGGAGCATCTACATGGGCATGCGGACGCTTGTCCTGAACGGGAACGAGGCGCGGGGCTACCACGAGAATGGTTTGGCGGGCCATCTCACTCCTGGCCCGGACGGCAAGGTGATCTACACCGCCAAGGGCCGGTACACCAACCAGGTCAAGCCTCTGGACGATCAAAGCAAAGGCGCCCCGTACTACCTCCCCGCCGTGCAGGGCGATTACTTCCTGGCTGTGGAGGCGAAATCTCCACCGGGCCGCGATAAGAGCGTGCGCGGTACTCTGACGGTGCATCGCGTTGGCGAGGAACGGGCATTGATTACGCTGCCCGAGATGGACATGCCCGCGGATATCCACCTCCAGGGTTTGAACCGCGAGAGGATTCCCGCCGATAAACGCATCTACCTCATTCCTTCGGCCAAACTCCTCATCATCATACCTACCACGAATGATCGCTTGGTATTGCATCGTATCTCCGTCCAGGACAAACCGGAGCCGCGACCGTAAAAGAGAGAGATAAGCAGTCTCTCCTTAGCGGTTCTAACATTTTGCCGACTAGCCCGGAGCGTTAGCGACGGGTTCGCGTAACCCCTCGCTAACGCTCCGGGCTAGTAAGGAAACCATGTTTTAACCAGCAGGAGCGTATACAATCTCCCCTATGAACACCCTCCGTATCACGAACGGCCGGGTCATCGACCCATCGCAGAACCTTGATCAGGTTTGCGACCTGTGGATTCGCGGCGAACACGTCCTCGGCGTGGGACCGCATCCTTCGGCTCAAGCCGATCGCACAATCGACGCCACAGGGAAGATCGTCTGCCCCGGACTCATCGATATGCACGTCCATCTGCGCGAACCGGGACGTGAAGAGGACGAAACCATCAGCACCGGCACGGCCGCGGCGCTGGCCGGCGGCGTCACCTCGGTGGCGTGCATGCCTAACACCGAACCGGCCCTGGACAGTCAGGCCGCCGCCGAGTTCGTCTATCTGCAAGCCAAACGTGCCGGCAACGCCAACGTCTTTCCCATTGGCGCCATCACCAAGGGACGCCACGGCAAGGAACTGGCCGAGATGGGCGGACTCGTCGAGGGCGGCGCCGTCGCCTTCACCGACGACGGCTCGCCGGTTGTCAGCGCCGAGATCATGCGGCGGGCCATGGAATACTGCAAGATGTTCGATAAAGCCGTCCTCAGTCATTCCGAGGATCTCGATCTGACGCGCGGCGGCGTTATGAACGAAGGGTTCGAGAGCATGCGTCTGGGTCTGCGCGGCATGCCGGCCGCCGCCGAGGAGGTCATGGTTTACCGCGAAATCGCTCTCGCCGAGTTGACCGAAGCGCGCGTCCACATTCTGCACGTCTCCACGGCCGGCAGCGTCGAATTGATCCGTCGCGGCAAACAGCGCGGCGTCCGCGTCAGCGGCGAAGCCTGTCCCCACCACTTCACGCTGACCGATAAATGTTTGCGCACTTTCGACAGCAATTACAAGATGGCGCCGCCGCTGCGCACCGAAGAAGACGTGCAAGCGATCTTGGCCGGCCTGCGCGACGGCACGCTCGAGGTGATTGCCACCGATCACGCGCCGCACGCGCCGGAAAAAAAGATGCGCGAACTGGATCAAGCGCCCAACGGCATCATCGGCTTGGAGACGCTGCTGCCTATCTGCGTCAAGGCGCTGATCGAGCCGGGACATTTGACCTGGCCGCAATTGATCGAAAAAATTACGATCAATCCGGCGCGCGTTCTCGGTGTCGAGCGCGGCACGCTCAAGCCGGGCGCAATCGCCGACGTGACGATTCTCGATCCGGCCGTCGAGTGGACCATTGATCCCAACAAGTTCCGCTCCAAGAGCCGTAATTGTCCGTTCGTCGGCTGGCAGGTTCACGGCCGGGCGGAGACCGTGTTGGTCGGCGGGACTGTCAAGTTCCAGCGGCACGTATCCACATGATAAGCCTGGAGCATCGTAGGGCGGGGAATACGCCTATCATGCCTTTTAGGCACTGGCGCTTTCGGATGTCGCCGGTAAACTATCAATTCGACCCTCGTGTGAGGTAGCTACCGAATGAAGACGATTTCACACATGATAGTATTTTGAATCGTCTGTGAGGAGGAATCGAGGCAATGGAAGCCCGGACAAGACAAGACGTAAGCCGTGGGTCACTTCGTCTGACGGCTGCCTATCCAGCGACGGATCTGGGCAATCCCACTCGCCCATTGGATAATCTGCTGTACATAATTCTGTCTGGACAGACGAACGAAGCATTGTACCAGAGGACTTTCGCGGCATTACAAGCTGCCTATCCTCAGTGGCGCGGACTTGCCCGCGCGTCCGTAAGTGACATCGAGAAGATCATCGCTGGAGGCGGTCTGTCAGGCCAGAAGGCCAGTTACATCAAAGCGATCATGCAGCGGATCGAGGCGGATCGCGGCGCACCATCTCTCGATCATTTGCGCGAACTGCCCACCGAAGAGGCGGAAAAATATCTGACGAGACTGCCAGGTGTAGGTATCAAGACTGCGCGATGTGTTTTGATGTATGCTCTCAACCGCGAGGTGTTTCCCGCCGATGTGAACTGCCTGCGGATCATGGAGCGGCTTGGATGGATCAACTGGAGAAGTCGGCGGGCAGAGACGCTGGCGGACACTGCTCAGGCTCTCGTTCCTCCCCATCTACGGCGAACGCTCCATGTGGGCTTCGTTCAACATGGCCGAACCACTTGCACGCCGATCAATCCGGCTTGCGAAACGTGCTGCTTGCAAGATCTGTGCATGGCAAGCGGCAAACACCGTCCACCTGGCCCTGCCGTCGTCGATTTATGTTGTGGTGCCGGCGGCTTCGCGTGGGGGTTCATGCAAGCAGGATTGTCAGTCGCTGGTACCTTTCGGGGACTGCCATCCGCTGAAGACCGTTGGTTAGTCGGCCTTTCCCATGAAGCTTTCCCACCGGAGAGGAAGGGTGATAGGAATCAAATGGCCCTGGTCCGAGCCAACACCGGCGGATAGACTACCCAACATCTCGAAATTGGTATCTGCACGGAATGGCATGGACTTTAGCCACAAGTCTTGCGTGGTGAGGGAGTTAACAAAGATGGCCTGCCTTGCTAGATTGAGGGTGATTACGAAACCTCACCACAAGGAGGCCATCCATGACTCATGCTACCCCCCCACGCCGCTGTCGCCAAGTCGGACAACTTCGTCAAAAGATTGCCCACGCCCCAGCCCTGCCTTTCAGCGAACTCCTGGCCGGCGGTCTGGCCGAACAGGCCATCCGCGACGAGGCCGTCTCCTTCCGCGAGCGACTCTTCTCCCCGCTCGTCACGCTCTGGGTCTTCCTCTCCCAGGTTCTCGACCCCGACCATTCTTGCCGCCAAGCCGTGGCACGCTTCCTGGCCTGGCGCAGTGCCCAAGGCTTGGCCCCCTGTTCCGCCGACCCCAGCGCCTACAACAAGGCACGCCAGCGCTTGCCCCAAGGCGTCCTGAACCGCCTCACACGTCTCACCGGCCGACAGGCACAAGAGCGCGCCCCTGCCCCCTGGCGCTGGAACGGACGCACTCTCAAGGTCGTCGATGGCAGTACCGTGTCCATGCCCGACACCGAGGCCAACCAGAAAGCCTTCCCGCAAGCACACACCCAGAAGGCCGGTGTCGGTTTCCCCATCGCCCGCCTGGTGGTGTTGTTCTCCCTGGCCGTCGGCACCGTTCTCGACGCCGCCCTGGGACGCTACCAGGGCAAGCACAGCGGCGAGACCGCCCTGTGGCACAGCCTGCAAGACAACCTGGAGCCAGGCGATCTTCTGCTGGCCGACCGCTATTACGGCTCATACTGGGAACTGGCGTTGACGCAACAACGCGGCGCCGACATGGTTTGCCGGCTGCACCAACGCCGCCGCGCCGACTTCCGCAGCGGCCGCCATTTGGGCCGCGAGGATCATGTGGTCTGCTGGAGCAAACCGCCGCGTCCGGAGTGGTTGGAGGAAGCGAGCTATGCGTCGTTGCCGGCGACGTTGGCGGTGCGTGAAGTCCGGGTGCGGGTAGGTGCGGCCGGCTTCCGTACCAAGGTGTTGGTGGTAGCCACCACGCTGTTGGATGCGGCGGCGTTTGGACGTGAGGACGTGGCGGTGCTGTACCGCATGCGTTGGTACGCCGAGTTGGACCTGCGGTCCTTGAAGCAGACAATGCAGATGGACATTCTCCGTTGCCAGTCGCCGGAGATGGTGCAAAAGGAAGTGTGGGCACACTTGCTGGCCTACAACCTGCTGCGCGGTCAGATGGCGCGGGCGGCGGAGGAAGGCGGCCTGTTGCCGTTGCAAGTAAGTTTCAAGGGCGCGTTGCAGGTGGTCAATGCGTTGGCGTCGGTGTTGTGGACGGCGGCGGTGGACGAGATTGCGGAGATAATGCGGCGTTTGCGTGCGGCGA
Source organism: uncultured Planctomycetota bacterium (assembly GCA_963835245.1). Classification (GTDB taxonomy): domain Bacteria; phylum Planctomycetota; class Planctomycetia; order Gemmatales; family Gemmataceae; genus JAJPHU01. The sequence continues at coordinate 597,216 of CAWIEZ010000001.1, read as the reverse complement.
TACGGAGTCATCGCGTCGGCCAGCGCACCAATCGTTATGAGCCTGCGCGCCGCAAGCGTCGCCCCAAGCATTACCCGTTGCTCAACGAATCGCGGCAGGATGCCCGATCCCGTTTGGGAGTTAATAGTTGTGGCTAAAGTCCATGCCATTCGTTTCTGAAATAAAATGAGGAGCGCCTTTCTGAACCTTACAAAGAGACGATTTTCTCCGCACCGCATCACACTCCAAGATTTAGAGGGAGTCTCATGGTCCGATGGTTTGTATTCCTTGCGATAGTCGCCTCCCTATTCCTCCTGTTTGGAAAGCTCCCCAAGGTCAAACCATCGATCCGACGGATCGCGGCGACCGCTTCAACCACTCCCGAGTTGGAATCGAGCCGGCCGGTTCCCGAACACGCTCGTGTCGGTGTTCTGCTGGATAGGAAACAATATTTCCTGGGCGAGAACATGGTGATTCACTTCTTCGTTGAGAACTGCGGTCACGAAGGTTTCTCCATCGAACTGGGCGGCGATTACCGCGGCGCGTCCCGGCATCTCCGCTTCTCGGTCACGGCTACGGATACGCAGGGCCAAGAAGTACCTGATCCCGACCCGTCCGGTTTCTGCATGGGCGGCCTCGGCGGGAATCTGGGTGTGAAGCCGGGAGAGAAACATATCGAATCCTTGCCGCTGTTACGTTATTGCCGCTTCGAGAAGGCGGGTGTTTATCGGCTTCGTGTCGCGCATGACTTTGGTTGGCGTTCGACCAAGGAACGAAAGCTCCCCGTCGCCGAGGCGACAATCACCCTGGTGGAACCAAACGCGGAACAGGCCCGCAAGGTTGTCGAGGAGATGTATCTGCGGAAAGAGAACGGGGATAGACAGCCCGTTTCCGCCGACTTCTCGACGCTGGCTTATCCCGTGTACTTGCCGCTCTTGGTTCCGCGTGCCGCGAAAGGAGACGAGCATGCACTGGAAGCGCTGGGAAATATCCCGACTCCGGAGGCGACCGCGGCCCTGATTCGCCTGCTCGATCACAAAGACGCGGCATTCGCCCGCCAGGCGGCGCAGACCCTCAACTTGCGTCTGCCCGATCCACAACTCGATGGCAAAATCGGTGGGCGGAACCCCTTCGAGAACGCTCACGAGGCCCATCGCCGCTGGTTGTGCGAACGGAGTTGGCGGCCGGAGTTCGCGCCGGCGGTTCGGAAAGCAGGCCGCGAACTGCTGCTCGTTCGAGTGGATAGAGTGAGCCTTGACTGCGGCGCCTTCATCCTGGAGTGCTTGGGAGAGAAAGAAGATCTGCCCTCTCTGGCCAAGGCTCTCGACTGGGCGGTCTTCCGCCGCAACAAGCAGCCTCTGGAAGAGGGCATCTATCCGCGGCCGCGCGGCGCGTGTCAGGAATTGCTGCGCACCGCGCGGATGATGAGCCAGCGCGGCATCTCGCCGCCCATCCCTCCTCGTTCGTCCGGCGAGATGATTCTGTTCGCCACCTCCATCGGCGCCCGTCCTCAATTTCGCCCGGCCGACTGGGAGGCGATTTACGCCCGCCTGCTTCAGGCCGAACTGCCCTTCGTGCGGGAAGTGGGACTTTCCAATCTGCCTCTCCCGCTCCCGCCAGGGTTCCTCAGGCTCCTCTCCGCGCCTTGGCGGATAAAAACATTGATGTCCAGATCGCCGCTTGCAAACTGGCGGGGAAGGCGAAGACTTCCAAGTTGCGTGAACCCGTCTTGCGCGTGCTAATGTCGGCCAAGGAGGATTGGTTATTCCAAGAGGCCAATAATGCCGCCTACGATTTAGGTCTGCGAATGGAGCGCATCGGCGTGCTTGTCTCTCGGCTCGATGAGGAGGGGATGGGCGCGGCTTGCCTCGATCAACTGGGGGCGTGCGTCCTCTCCGACCGTTCCAGCTATAGCTCACCGACACGCACGGAATTGAATGGCGCGGCCGGACGCGCCTGCAAATCGGTCTGGTTGCGATTCTTGCGGGAGCATGGGCAGGAGTTGCGGGAAGGTAAATCGTTTCGCCTCGCCGATCCCGCCCTCCCTTGCAAGGAGTTGTTTCCGGGGTTCACGTTCTTTTCGGATTTGCCGGCATCTCAGGATATTCCACACCCATGACGCTACGGACGTTCGCTAGGTAGTCCGGTTTTCAGGAGCTACTACGCTTCTCACTTCCGAGACGAAATGCCGCATCGATTACCATTTGCAGGAAAGCACGGCCAACGAGGCCCGATTTACCCGGCCTTTCTTGCGGTAAATGTTGGCATTCTGTTTGCTAAAAACCGACCATACGAGAACGCGCTCAAAGAAAAAGTTGACACGGCTGGCGCAAGGGCTAAAACGTCCCACGGTGGTTTGGTCCATCGCTCTCGCCCGTGTTGGTTTCCGTATCCGGAGCGTTGCATTCGTCATGTCAGACCCCAATACAAATATCCCCGGAAATAGCCCGCCTCCCGCCGATAAGCCCGAAACCGGCGTCACAACCAATCCGACCGCCGCCGCTCCGACCCCGGCGGCGGTGACGACGAAACCGGCCGCCGCGCCTCCCGCCAAACCGGCGGCCAAGCCCGCCGCCAAAGGAAAACCGGGACGACGCGGCTTTCTCTACGCCATGTTCGGCACCTGGCTCGGCGTCGCCTGGACGACCATGACAGCGTCGTTCGCCCTGATGACGCTGGGCACCGTGCGCTTTCTCTTTCCTAACATTCTGACCGAGCCGCCCAGCAAGATCAAAGTCGGCTTTCCCGATGGCTACGAGGACGGAAAAGTTATCGAACGCTACAAGGATCAGCACGCCTGGATCGTCCGCCGCAAGGACGAGAAGTTCGGCGACATCATCTACGCGCTGAGTACGACTTGCACGCACCTCGGCTGCACGCCCAACTGGCTCGAACGCGAACAGAAATTCAAATGTCCCTGCCACGGCAGTGGTTTCTACATCAGCGGCATCAATTTTGAAGGTCCGGCGCCGCGGCCGCTGAGAGCGCTGGGCCGTCGCCATCGGCGATGACGGACAGATCGTCGTCGATATGAGCAAAAAGTTCCAGCAAGAACGCGGCGAGTGGAGCAACCCCGAATCATTCATCAAGGTGTAGGAGCCAGCCGTGAGCGTCGGTGATTTTCTTCGTAATAGTCAGGTGTGGAAGAGCATCTTCCGCCATCCCGCCCCGCGCGATCGCCGCAACCGCGTGGTGGTCATGCTCACCAACGTCTTTTTGCATCTGCATCCGGTGTCGGTGCGCAAAAGCGGCATCGATCTGAGCTATACCTGGTGCATGGGCGGGTTGACGTTCTTCATGTTTCTGGAACTGACCGTGACGGGCGTGCTGCTGATGTTCTACTATCGGCCTACGCTCGAACACGCCTACAACGACATCCTCATCCTGCGCGACGTGGCCACGCTCGGCATCCTCCGCGAACTGCACCGCTGGGGAGCGCACGCCATGGTCATCACCATTTGGCTGCACATGTATCGCGTCTTTCTGACCGGCAGTTACAAGCCGCCCAGAGAATTTAACTGGGGCGTCGGCGTCATCTTGCTGGTGTTGACGCTGCTGTTGAGCTTCACCGGCTATCTGTTGCCGTGGGACCAATTGGCCATTTGGGCCATCACTGTCGGCAGCAACATGGCTCGCGCCACGCCGTTCCTTGGCTACGAGGGACCGGGCGCGACGTTCCTGAAAGTGGGGGATGTCTCGCTCATTCACTCCGGCTCGGATGCGCGGTTTATTTTGTTGGGCGGACGCTTCGTCAGCGGCGAGACGCTGTTGCGCTTTTATGTGTTGCACTGCGTCGCCATTCCGCTGGCCGCCGCCGTGCTTATCGCCGTCCATTTCTGGCGCGTGCGCAAGGACGGCGGCATTAGCGGACCACTGTAAAATAGGCATTACCAGCCCGGAGCGCGCAGCGACGGGGCGAACCCGTCGCTGGCGCTCCGGGCTGGTCAACACGCATACTACCAGGGCGATCCCAATGCACACGCTTGATCGAGGCATGCAGAACGGGCTGGCCGTTTATTATTTGCTCGTGGCCCTGCTCAATTTCGGCTTCGCCATCTACTGGTGCTACGGCGCCAAGAAAATGCTCGCCGGCACCATCTGGGGCATCGTCGGCACTCTTTTCCTCATTCACAGCATCGCTTATTTCGCGCATGCCCAATGGGTCTTACCCGTGGGACTGCGCGAAACCATCGACAACCTCACCGGGCCGGTCGTTTACACGACGTTATCGATCGTCGGCTTCATCGTGCTGCTGTATTTCCGCCGTTTCTTCGTGCAGCCGCACGTCGCCTGGGCCATCTTGCAACTGAGCCTCTTGGCCGGCGGTTGGGCCATGACCGATCGCAACTTCCAGCTGATCGTCGCCAAGGAAGACAACGTGCCCATCAGCATGCTCATCTTCTCGGTCGGCTTCTTCACCTGGGCCGCTCTCTATCGCGCCGTGCACAACGACGAACGCATCGCCCGCGGCGAGCCGGTGCTGGAAAAAATCGAAGACGAAAAAGTGCTGGTCTGGCCCGATTTGGTGTACACCGAATTGATCGCCATGATCGTCGCCACCTTTGTGCTGATTATCTGGGCCGTGTTGCTCAAGGCGCCCTTGGAACAGCCGGCTACCAGCGCCAAGGCCCCTAATCCATCGAAAGCGCCGTGGTACTTCCTCGGTCTGCAAGAGATGCTCGTCTACTACGATCCGTGGATGGCCGGCGTCGTGCTGCCGACCATGATTATCATTGGACTCATCGCCATCCCCTACATCGATTTCAACCGCCAAGGCAACGGCTATTTCTCCTTCGCCGAGCGCAAATTCGCCGTATCGATTTTCATGTTCGGCTTCGTCGTCTTATGGGTGACGCTGATCGTGCTGGGCACCTTTTTGCGCGGGCCGAACTGGAACTTTTTCGGGCCATTCGAATATTGGGATCGCGCACAAGGTGCTGCCGCTGAACAACGTCAACTTGTCGCAACTGTTTTGGCTGAACCTGTTCCACATGCCGCTCGACGACTTCAAGGTTCGCTTCGGCAACTTTTTCGGCCCGATTATCCGCGAACTTCCCGGCATCATCCTTGTGCTGCTGTATTTGTTCGCGCTGCCGCCGCTCTTGGCGCGGACGGTGATGCGCGGGTTCTTTTTGCGGATGGGTTTTGTCCGCTTTATCACGTTGGTGACGCTGATGCAGTTCATGGCCGCGCTGCCCATCAAAATGGTGCTGCGCTGGATCATCAACTTGAAGTACATCGTCGCCATCCCCGAAATCTTCTTTAACATTTAGATCCAGGGACGATCATGGCCGCCACCGATCAGACGTATCACAATCAGAAGACGCTGGACATCGTCTTCGCGATCTCCTGCATCCTGATGCTGCTGAGTACCCTGTGGATGTTTTGGCAGGACTACGACCGCCAATTCAAGCACGTTCAGCGCGAATTCCGCGATGTCGAAGAATCGATGAACGAGTATCAGATGCTCGCGCAACTGCCCAGCCAAGAGCAGGTGGCCGACGCGCGCAGGAAAGTCAGCGAAGCCAAGAAAAACTACGAAATCGAACACGACAAGGTCCGCGCCAAGGAACGCGAATTGATGGCCCGGCACGATCTGGCGGACAATAACTATCGCTCCATCAAGGCCGATTTCGACTCCAAGACCAGCTTTTACAACATTGCCGTCGAGCATCTCGGCAAGGAGAACGAGCCGAATCGGCAACGGACTCTGAAAGCGGAAGTCGATGCTCTCGATAAGGAACTGAAAGAACTGCAAGCCCAACTCACCAAGGCGCAGGACGAATTGGATAAGATCGACCAGGACGTTCGCAAGGACGTGGCGCAACCGCTGGCGGAGCCGCAACAGCAAGTCAACCAGGCGGAAGACGATCTGAAAAAATTGACAGCCGCCTTTCGATCGCTTTGCCAAAGTGACGGCGCAGAAACGCTGGAAGTTCGGCGACGAGTTTCGCCGACTACCCATCCTCGACGCCTTCGAGTCGCCGACGAAAATCAAGCAACTATGGCTGCCGGATTTGACCATCGATTACGGCGGCTTCAAGGACGTGCCGCGCTACGATCGCTGCATTTCCTGTCATCTCGGCATCGAACGCGGCAGCTTCGATCATGCGTCGCTGACGCGCTTGACGCGCTCGCCGCAGATCATCGACAGGGACATCGATGCCACCCTGGAGAAAGTGGACGCCAGCGAGCGCGGCACACTCAAGAATGAAATCGATGCACTGAAAAAGGCCAAAGAGAGCGACATCAGGGAGAAAATCGATTCGGTTAGTAAAGAGATCGCCGAAGAGAAAGAAGAGGACAAGAAAGCGGCGCTGGAGAGGAAACGCCGCTTGTACGCGATGGCGATGGAGTACAAATCGGCCGAGGCTTTGGAAGGGAAACTGAGGCAGGCCCGCGAAATTCTGATGGGCCGCAAAGATGCCGGGGAGAATCTCGGTTTCGATCCGGGCGATTTACCCAAGAATGTGAATTGGCTGAAATTGGACAAGGGACAAATCAAGGAGTACGCCGCTCATCCGCGACTGGATCTGTTCGTCGATGCCAACTGCCCGCATCCGATGGAGAAATTCGGCTGCACCGCCTGCCACGCCGGACAAGGCAGCGCCACCGATTTCGTCCTCGCCGCTCACACGCCGGCCAACGCCGAGCAGGAAGAGGAATGGCACAACGAATACGGTTGGGCGCACAGCCATTTCTGGGATTTCCCCATGCTGTCCAGCCGTTTCATCGAATCCAGTTGCGTGAAATGCCATCACGAAGTCACGGACCTGATCCGCCACGGCAGCAAGGAAGAAGCGCCGAAGCTGCTGCGCGGCTATCGTTTGGTGCAGGAGAACGGCTGTTTCGGCTGCCATGAGATTTCCAGTATCAAGGCAGGCCGCGAGGTCGGACCCGGATCTGCGCTTGGAGCCGCAGCCGGCCTTGGCATATCTCACACCCGCCGAGCAGGACAAAGCGAAAGCCGATCCGCTCAATCTGCCCGGCCAATATCGCAAAGTCGGCCCCAGTCTGCGCCGCATTGCCGAGAAGACCAATCAGGATTGGGTGCGCAAGTGGATACAATCGCCGCGCGGCTTCCGGCCGGATACCAAAATGCCGCACTTTTACGGCCTGAGCAACAACAGCGTGGACAGCCCCGATCTGCCCGACGATCAGAAGAAATTCCCCGCCGCCGAGATCGCTGGTATCGCCCATTACCTGCTGACCGAGAGCAAGGGCAATCTCGAAGGCAAAGACACCACACGCGAAACCCTCAAGGACATTATCACGAAGCGGCAGAAGGAACTGGCGAACGGTCTGTTGGCGGATCGAGAGTGGAAGGAATTGCAAGACGCCAGCCGCCGGCTCGGCGATTTGGCGCTGATGTCGGTTCCCACACAGGCGAACGAGATCAATCGCCTTATCGCTTTGCAGAAGCAAGCGCAGGAGTCGTTGCAAGAGCTGCGCAAAAAAGAAGCGAACCTCAAGGCTCAGAAGGAGCCGGGCGAGTTGAGCGGCGGCGAACAGGACGAATTGACGCGCAGCGGCCAAAGAATTGGAGGCGCGGACAAAAGAACTGATCGCAGCGGGGCAGATCGCGCCGCTTGCCCTCGCCATCTTCGATGAAGAGGGCAAGCCAGTCGAGTTACCGAAAGCGGGCAACGCGGCCAAGGGCCGTAAGCTGTTCACCGAAAAGGGTTGCTTGGCCTGTCATAGCCACGAAGGCACGACCAAGCCCGGACAAGATGTCGGCGTGGCCCACGGCGAAGCGAACTTCGGGCCGAACCTGAGTCGCCTCGCTGCCAAGATCGCTCCGGAGATCGCTGGTGAAAAAGATATGGAAGAGGCGAAAAGGCGCTGGGTCGTGCAATGGGTGCTGAATCCGACGGTGTATCATCCGCGCACGCGCATGCCGATTACGCATCTATCGCCGGAGGATGCCGCCGACATAGCCGCATGGCTGCTGGGCCAGAAAGTCACGGATTGGGACGACAAGGGACCGGGTGAACCGACGAAGGAAGACCTCGTCTCCCTGGCGCGCGTCTATCTCGGCAAAGCGCCCGGCTTCACCCGCGCCGATGTCGATACCATTCTGCCGGCGACGGGCGGCGAGTTGCCGGGCATTCTTGGCGAACGACTGACCAACTTGCCGCCGGACTCCGATGAGCGCAAGTTGGAAGGACCGATCAACGAAGACAAACTGAAATGGTACGTCGGCCGCAAGGCGATCAACCGTCTCGGCTGCTTCGGCTGCCATGATGTGCCCGGTTTCGAGACGGCCAAGCCGATCGGCACGGCGCTCAACGATTGGGGTAAAAAAGACGCCGAACGTCTGGCTTTCGAGGACGCCGACATCTTCGTCCGCGATCACTACCACACGGTGTCGCTGCGCAACGATCCCAACGATCCGAAGAAGCCGGCCGCCGACTGGCACGTCCAAGACGGCAAACAGCCTTACGAGAAGGTCTACACCGAAGCGGTCAACCATCATAGCCGCGAAGGTTTTCTGCATCAGAAATTGATGGAGCCGCGCAGCTTCGATTTCCACCGCATCCGCACCTGGGACGATCGGCTGCGCATGCCGCAGTTCCGTTTCGCTCGCACCAAGAAGCGCGACGGCGAAAGTGATGAGGCGTTCCAAGCTCGGCAGGAGTTCGAGGAAGCGGAGGCGCGCGAAGCGGTTATGACGTTCATTCTCGGCTTGGTGGCCGAGCCGATGCCGCTGAAATATCTGAACCGTCCCGCTCCCGACCGGCTGGCCGAAGTCAAGGGCCATCAAGTTTTGGAGAAATTCAACTGCGCCGGCTGCCATCAGATTCGATCCGGCGTTTACGAGTTCAAGACGACGCCGGAAGGGTTGAAAGTGCTGGAAGACACCTACAACACCAGCAAGAGCAGTCTGAAAACCGATCACGTTTTCGCCGGCCACAATGCCTGGATCGGCGCGGCGCAGACGACAGCGGATCGCCTAACGGTGCATGGCACGCAACCGCGGATGAACGATACGGACTTCGACCGTCCGATGTTGGTGGTCCGCGCTACCGATGCGTTGCGCTTCGCCGGCAATGATCGCGTCCTTCGCAATCTGCCGGCCTCCAGCAACATCGCCATGAACCCTGACGATCTCGTGGCGCGGGCCGATCCGTGGGGCGGCACGTTCGCCGATCTGATGATCGAGTACATGAAGCCGCGCGAGAAGGACGCCGACAAAGTGCGTTCCACGGTGCCGCCGCCGCTCATCCGCGAGGGCGAGCGCGTGCAGCCGAATTGGCTGTACGGCTTCCTGCTCAATCCGCCGCCGATTCGGCCAACCAACTTTATGATGCTGCGCATGCCCAAGTTCAACATGAGCAGTGAGGACGCCCGCGCCTTGGCCAACTATTTCAGCGGTGTATCGCGGCTGACCAATCCCGGCGCCGGCGTCACTTCGGAGTACGTCAATGTGGCGGAACGCGAAGACCATTATTGGCGCATGCGCACAGCCGAATACGTCAGACGGCTCACGGCCGACAAGAAGTACGATGAACGCATCAAGGAGATGGAGCCGGTTTGGCAAGATGCGCTGAAACGGCGCATCGCCGAGGTCGAGGCCGGTTTCGAGCGCCGCCGAGGAGGCGGTCAAACAAGCCAAGGGCGATGAGGTCAAAAAGCAAAAACAGCAGGATCTCGACGCGCTCAAGGAACGGGTCAAGAACTGGAAGGACGAATTGGACAAGAAGAATTACGGCCGACTGCGCAAGGAGTGGGAGGAGATCGGCGCCTATGCCAGCGATGCCTACAAGCTGCTGACCGATCGCCAACTGTGTTTGCAATGCCACGATGTCGGCGACGTGCGCACCTCGTCGCCGCAGGGTCCGAATCTGGCGCTGACGGCGGCGCGGCTACGGCCGGAATGGGTCAAGGAGTGGATCGCCAACCCCGATCGCTTGTTCGCCTACAAACCGGCGATGCCGCAGAATTTCCCCAACGATTCCGTACAGTATCAAGATCGATTCACCGGCAGCACCATCGATCAGGTGATTGCCGTGCGCGACATTTTGATGGATCTGCCGCGCGTGGCCGACATGCCGGGCAATCGTTCGCGGGCGCCCGTGGCGGCGGGAGGAGGCAAGTGATGAAGCGGTGGTATGCGGGTTTGTTCGCGCTGGCCGCAATCGGCGCGTTGATGTTGACCGTCCAGGGCGCGGATCGGACGGAGGGTTGGGGCGCGATCAAGGGGCAAGTGGTCTGGGACGGTGAGGTTCCCAAGCCGACTCCGATCGATCTCAGTAAGCATCAGGACAAGGCCGCCTGCACCAAGAAGGGCGAGCTTATCTCGGATAAGCTCGTGGTCAACCCGAAAAGCAAGGGCGTGCGCTGGTGTCTTGTTTACCTGATGGATGCGAAAGATTTCAAAAAGGACATCCCCATCCACCCGAAACTGAAGGAAATTAAGACCAAAACGGTGGAGCTTGACCAGCCGTGCTGCCAGTTCGAGCCGCATTTGCTGGCGATGCGTCAAGGGCAGACGTTGCTCGTCAAAAATTCGGCGACCATCCCGCACAATACCAACATTACCGGCGTCGGCGCCTGGCCTGGCGTCAATCCTCTTGTGCCGGCGGGCGGAAAAGTAAAAGTCGAAGACATCCCCGCGCGCTACATCCCGTACAACGTCGCCTGCAATATTCATCCGTGGATGACCGGCCGTCTTGCCGTGTTGAAGAACCCTTATTTCGCTGTCACGGACGCGGACGGCAAGTTCGAGATCAAGGATGCCCCGGCCGGCGACTTTCGCTTGGTGATTTCGCACGACAATGGCTGGGTCATCGGCGATACGCAACCGAGCAAGAACGGCAAGAAAATCACCATCAAGGATGGCGAGACGGCCGATCTGGGCAAAATTCCGATGAAACCGTCCAAGGATTGAGGAACTGGAAGCCGCTCGCGGCTTAGACAAAAACCCTGCCAGCCCACAGCGCCAGCAAGGGCGTCCCTTGCTGGCGCTGCGGGCTGGCAAGTAAAAAGTCCAACCTGGAGGAACGACGATGCGTCGATTTTTATTAGGGCTGGCGACGGTCGCGCTGCCCGCTTTCGCTTTCCCTCTGATGCTCGCCGGCTGCGGCGGCGATAATAAGGACAAAGGCAATCCGTCATCCAGCAGCGGTAGCGGCGAGGTGGTTCAAGACTCCTCAAAACCGCTGAAGGTTCTCGAAGCCGGCGACGGCGTACTCAAGGGCAAGATCACGCTCAGCGGACAGCCGAACTTGGAGAGTCTGACCAAAGTGTTACAGGAGAAAATGAAGCAAAAGGACACGGATTACTGCATGAAGGGTTCCGAGGAGGAAAAAACCGAACAGGAGTATCGTCTGGGCAAAGGAAACGCCTTGGGCAATGTCTTCGTATGGATCATTCCGGCTGAGGGCACTTTCTTTAAGGTCGAAGACAAGCAACTCAAGGCGCTCCCTAAGGAAGTCAAGATCCATCAACCGCATTGCGCTTTCGTGCCGCATTGCGCCTTTCTCTTTTCCCAGTATCATCCCGATGCCAAGAAGCCTAAAGCCCTCAAACCGACCGGACAGATTTTGAAGGTCGCCAACGACGCCACGATCAGCCATAACACCAACTGGTCCGGCGGCTCGAAAAACAAAGGCGGAAACGAGATTCTCGGCGCGGGCAAAGAGCGACCCGTCGATGACCTGGTGCCCGAAACGAAGGAAGTGAAGGTAATATGCAACATCCATCCGTGGATGGATGGCTATCTCCGCGTCGTCGATACGCCCTACTATGCCATCAGCCACTCCGACACGCTCGACGGCAAGGACAAGGTAGGGAAGGACGATTCCAAATTCGGCACTTATGAGATCACAAATTTACCCGCCGGCAAGGTGCGCGTCATCGCCTGGCATGAGGCGTGCGGCTACTTGAACAAGGGGGGCGGCAAGGGCGAAGAGATTGAAATTCTGCCCGGCGGCAAAGCGACCGAGAAAAACTTCGAGGCGACGGCGAAGTAATCTCTTTGGCGACCGAACTCGGTTGAACGAATGGGCCGGGTAATGCCCGGCGGATTACGACGAGAGGCGACGGCTGGACGTTTCAGCTGGTTCCTCTCGTCGTTTTCTTTGGGCGATGTGGAGGATTCACTCATGCGCTCGATCCGGCGGAATACGGTTATCGTGCTGATGACGGCGTTAGCGATGGCGTTGTTTTTCACCGCTCCCAGAGATAACGCAGTAGGCAGAGCGCCCGCGCCTGTGTCGCGGCGACATGCGCTGATAGGCACCATCAAGCTCAAGGGCGATCCTCCCGACTTGGAGGCTTTGAACAAAAGACTCGCGGAAGTGATGAAGCTAAAAGACACGGACTATTGCCTAAAGTGCGCTGATCCCGAGAAGACCCAACAGACCTATCGGCTGGGCGGACGGGATAACCGGCAAGTGGGCAACGTCTTCGTATGGATCAGGCCGGATACCGGCACTTTCTTCGAGGTCGAGGACAAGCAACTCAAGGCACTCGATAAGGAAGTCAAGATCCGCCAACCGCACTGCGCTTTCATTCCCCATTGCGCCTTTCTCTTTTCTCAGTATCGTCCCGATGCGAAGAAGCCCAGAGAAATCAAGCCGACCGGGCAGGTTTTGAAGGTCGCTAACGACGCGCAAATCGGCCATAACACCAATTGGTCCGGCGGCTCGCGCAACCGAGGAGACAACTTGATTCTCGGAAAGGGGACAGAGCGAATCATCGATAACCTGGTGCCCGAAGCGAAGGAAGTGACCATCAAGTGCAACATCCATCCGTGGATGAGCGCCTACCTGTGGGTTGTCGATACGCCCTATTACGCCCTCAGCTTCTCCGATACGCTCGATGGCAAGAACAAGGTGGCCAAGGCCGATCCCAAATTCGGCACTTACGAAATCAAGAATCCGCCTGCCGGCAAGGTGCGCATCCTCGCCTGGCATGAGGCGTGCGGCTACTTGAACAAGGACGGCGCTAAGGGCGAAGTGATCGAGTTGAGGGCGAAAGGAACGACGCGCAAGGATTTTGAACTGACCGCGCGCTGAAGGCAAATCATATGTTTATAGCTTCGGACAAAAGTAATGTCCGCGGAACGGCCTTTGCCTCTTGTGGGTTATGAGAAGCAAAGGAACCGCCGCAGAACTGGAACGGCGTCGCTGTTTGGCGGTGCAGCGGGTAGCCGAAGGGTATGCGACCGACGAGGTCGCCGACTTCTTGGGCGTGCAAGCGCGCAGCGTTCGTCGCTGGCTGACGCAAGCCCGCCGCCGAGGGCGGGCGGCACCGGCGGCGCAGCCAACCCCCGGACGGCCACGCAAGTTGTCCCACACCCAGGAGAAGATCGTCTGGCGTTGGCTACAAGAGAAGCCATCGGACCTGGGCTTCGCCACCGACCTGTGGACGGCGGCGCGGTTGGCCCAGTTGATCCATGAGGAATGGGACGTGTGTTTGCATCCGCGGTCGTTGCGTCGCTGGCTGCATCGGCAGGGCTTCTCGCTGCAAAAGCCCCAGCGCGTCCCGCGCGAGCGTGATGCGGACGCCATCGCCGCCTGGCTGACGGACGACTGGCTGCGGATCAAAAAAGCGCAACGCCAAGGGGCCGCCCTGGTGCTGATCGATGAAAGCGGCTTGTTGATGGCTCCGCTGGTTCGCCGCACTTGGGCCTTGCGGGGACAGACGCCGGTGCTGCGGCAGCGTGGCAAACACCGCGAGCGGGTATCCGTGGCGGCGGCGCTGACGTGGTCGCCGTGGGCCGACCGGCTGGAGTTGGCCTATCAAACGCTGGTCAATGGCTACTACAACAACGACCGCACCGCCGCGTTTTTGGAAGCGCTGATGACGAAGGCGTCCGACCGCCTGATCGTGTTGTGGGACGGTGGTCCCATGCACAAGGGGGATGCGATTCGCGGATGCCTCGCGCGTTTCGCACCGCAGTTGAGCGTGGAACGACTGCCGCCCTACGCGCCCATGCTGAACCCGGTGGAAGGCGTGTGGCGCTGGCTGAAATACGGCCGGTTGGCGAACTTCGCCCCGGTGGACGCGGGGCACCTGGACGGCGTCGCCCGCGGTGCGCTGGACGGTGTCGCTCAGGACCAAGATTGTCTGCGTAGCTTTTGGCATACGTCACAATTACCCTGGCCGGGACGGCGCAACGGTCCCAGCCGATGAATAGGCGGAACGGACATTACTTTTGTCCGAAGCTATAGCCGCGACCCGAAGGGGAGCGCGAGCCTTCGCGCTCCCCTTCGGGTCGCGGCTAAACGAAGTTATTGCAGAGCGGACGGTGCGGTCAGCGTTCGAGACGCTGCGTGCAGGTACACGGATTTTTCGAGCCGCCGACGTTCATAAAGCGTTGCGGCGGCTCGCGGCGACCGACGCCGACGGTGTACAAAGACGCCGTCACCGCCGCCGCCAGTACCACAACGCACAAAATCACGCGAGAGTAAGTCCAACGCATAGTTATCTCCTTACGATGCCTTTGCTGTCAATCGCCTCTGGAAAGCGGCGTTTGAAGTCTTTTAAGTGCAGAACCGGACGTTCGGCGGGCGAAAGGGAAAGGACATAGGACACCAGCGCCCAGCGATCACGCTCATCAGGGAGCGAACTCTCCGCCGCCGGCATCGGCGTACCCGCTAGGCCACCGATGATTGTTCGGTAGACATCGGCCGGCGCGTGACCATTTTTGAACAGCCACTTGTAGGTGAGGTCGGTGGCCGTCGTGGAGTTGGTCCAGTTGTCTTTCAAGGTAGGGGCCGAAGGACCGTCGCCCACGCCTTTGTCGCCGTGACAGGCGTTACAGCTGAACGTCTTGTACAATTCGGCTCCGCGCGAATGGAGAGCGGCGAGATCCGCCGGCGGTTCGGAGACGGTCAGCTTTGCCGGCTGCCGCGATGCTTTCCAGTCATCTGTGAAAGACTCGGAAAAGACGACCAGATAACGGGCCACGTCATGAATCTCCTCCGGCTTGAGGAACTGCCCCCAGGCCGGCATGGTGCTGTTGGGAACCCCCTGACGGATGGTGCGTTCGATGTCCTCGAAAGTGGGCAGTTGTCCGCTCTTGGTGGTGCGGAATTTGTACCAGCCCTGGCGGAAATCGCGCGGCTTCACGTCAAAACCGTTGGCGAGGAAGCCGTTGCCGTCGCCGGTGATGCCGTGACAGACGGCGCATTGATTTTGATAGAGCTTCTGCCCGCGGCGAACGGCGTCCGCTTCGGGTATATCAGCGGGGATGACCGGCGCCGGCGGATTGGGTTGATACTTTTCCGACTTGGCGACGCCGGGATGGACGGCCCAATGGCTCTCGTCGTTGAGCGCGTAAAGAAGATTACGCACGTTCGTCGTCAAATTGTTCCGCGCCCATGCGCCTTTACAGGCGAAGCCGGGACCGTAGAGATCGTAGAGCTGGAAAAACTGGAACGCCTTGGCATCGGTGAGTACCTCGCGCACCTCGTGATAGAAGCGCTCGAAAGTGTACTCGAAGCCCGAACCCTGGCCGCCCAGCAGATAGATGCGCTCGTGGACGGGATCGATCACCGAAGGGCGATGAAACAGATAGCGATAGTAGGGACTATTGGCGCCGCCGCCGTACTCCAGAAATTCGACCCAGGGAACCGGCGAAGCCGGATCGATTTCGGCCAAGCGATCCTTGACGTTGACGCCGTAGACGCCGCCGTACTTCTCGAAGAAGTCGGGAAACATGGTGTCCATCCAGCGGTGTTCGCCGATGACGTGGCCGACGGTGAATCCGAAGCTGGCTAGCGTGTGCGTCTCCCAGCGCGAGCCGGGCGCCCAGTGGAACAACACGCCGCCTTTGGGGCCTTCCCACTCCGTCCCTCCGTAAGCCTCGACCTGATGCTCGATCACCTTGTTGTTGTAGCACCAGTAGACGAAATCGAGCCAGCGTTCATCGCCGGGCACGAGGGTGAGCGTGTCGGCGTTGAGATCGTGGTCGGGGTTGTAGCTGGTGCGAAGTCCCTTGGTGCGTTTGGCCCATTCGTCGCGGTCCCAGGCGAAGCCGGGGATGACGTGATATTTCTTCTCTACCGTCCGCGAGCCTTGGGCATAAGCGAACCAAGCGACGGCCGCGACGACGGCCATTCCCCCAAGGAGCGCCGTGCTCAGGCGCATGCTTCCTGACATGATGTTCCACCGCCTTTCCCGCTTGTGGTCTATCGTAATCTCTGGAGGGTCGATGATCCTTGTAATCTAACAAGGTGATTCTGGATGTCAATATCCAATTTCAAGTTTTCACTGGATTTCTCACATAGACGCGGAGAGAATCGTGAAGGAACTTCGCCCCCATCAGCCCCCCTCGTTTCGGAGACGCAAACATGACTCGCATGCGTGGTGTTTGGCCGGCACTGATTTTGTCCGCCGGCCTTTTTGTCTGCTGTCCAAGTGCGCAAGCCCAACAACAAGGGCGACGTGCCGCGCCGGCGACCGACGCTGTCGCTGTCGGATCGGCGGCGCCAACGCCGGCCGCCGCCCAGCCGGAGCCGCTGCGCACGGCCGTCGATCGACCCATCGACATCCGCGACATCCGCTTGGAACTCCGCGCCGACCTTCCCAAGAAGGTGATGGAAGGCACCGCCATCCTGCAACTACGCGGCCTCCGCGACTTGAAGCATCTCGAACTCGATGCCGCCGCCTTCAAGGTCAAGAGTGTCCGACTGGCCGCCGATCCGAAGGAAAACCCGCACACCGTTCCGTTCATTCACGATGGCAAAAAACTCACCATCGTCCTTGATCCGCCCTGGCCCAGCGGGCAGGAAGCGACCCTGCGCGTGGATTATCGCGTCGAGAATCCCAAAGAGGGACTGCATTTCTTCGGGCCGACCAAGGACAATCCCACGGCCCCTCTGACCGTCTGGAGCCAGGGCGAGCCGATCAGCAATCGCTACTGGTTCCCCTGCATCGACGCACCCGACGAACGCCAAACCACGGCGATCCTCGTCACGGTCCCCAAAGGGTTCGAGGCGATCTCCAATGGCAAACTGCTCTCGAAAAAAACGAACCCGGACGGCGAGACCGTGACCTTCGATTGGCGTCAGAACAAGGAACACCCGGCCTATTTGGTGACGCTGGTAATCGGCCAGTTCAACGTCGTCCGCGAGGAGTGGAACCGGGTGCCGGTCGTCTACTATGTGCCCAAAGGCAGCAAAGACAAGGTGGCGACGACGTTTGCCCGCACCCGCGACATGCTGGAGTTCTTCAGCAAGCGTTTCGGTATCCATTATCCCTGGGACAAGTACGCGCAGGTGGTCGCCTACAGGTTTGTCGGCGGCATGGAGAACACGAGCGCCACCACGATGGGCGACATTTTGCAGGACGCGCGCTCGTTACTCGACCGCGACTCGGATCCGATCATCGCCCACGAATTGGCGCATCAGTGGTGGGGCGATCTGGTGACGTGCCGCGATTGGGCGCACGTTTGGCTCAATGAAGGTTTCGCCTCCTATGCCGAGGCGCTCTGGGAGGAGAACAAGAACGGGCCGGACGCCTACGACTATACCATGTACCAAAAAGCCCACGGAGGAGGCGTTCTGGGCCGGAACGCCATCTCGGGCGGCAAGGATCGGCCCGTGGTCGATCGGCGTTACCCGACGCCCAGCTCGATGTTCGATGGCCGCTCCTACCCCAAGGGGGCGTGGTTGCTGCACATGCTGCGTCGCCGAGTCGGTGAGGATGCCTTCTGGAAGGCGATCCAGGCTTACGGCAGCGAGCATCGGCTTCAGGGCGCCGAAACGTCCGACTTCCGCCGCCATTTGGAGCGTGTCAGCGGCCGCAACCTCGAACGCTTCTTCTACGACTGGACCGAACGGGCCGGCAGTCCGGTCCTCGAAGTGGCGACGACGTACGCGCCCGGCACGCGGCAGGCGCGGTTCGTCATCAAGCAGACGCAGGCCGGCGAGCCATTCCATTTCCCGCTCACCATCCGGCTACACTGCGCGGGAGCCGCCAAACCGATCGTTCTTGAGCAGAACGTAACGGATCGGGAATATACGTTAGTCGTCCCCGTGCCCGGCACTCCTTCTTTGGTCGAAGTTGATCCGGAGCAGACGTTGCTGGGCGAGATCAAGGAAACTAAGAGCCGCGAGCTTTGGGCCGAGCAGCTGCTCCGAGGGTCGGGCGTGGCGGCGCCCTGCGGGCCATCGTCCATTTCCGCGACAGCAAGGACAATGAGGACCGCGCCTTGTTGGCCGATGCGTTGGCCAAGGAGAAATACTGGGGAGTGCAAAATGAAATCGCCTCGGCCCTGGCCGTCTTGGGCGGCGATAAGGCCCGCGATGCGCTTCTGCACGGCGCGAAGCACACCAATCCGCGCGTGCGCCGCGCCTGTCTGGAGAACCTCGCCAAGCTCCCCGCCAACGCCGACATTGCCGCCGCGGCGCTCGACGTGCTGCGCAAGGATGAGTCGAGCTACGGCGTATGCGGCGCGGCCATGCTCGCTTACGCCAAGCACGGCGGCAAGGACGCAGGGTCCGTGTTAACTCCGTGGCTGTCGAGGCCGTCGCATAACGATCTGTTACGCGCTGCGGCCTTGAGGGCGATGGCCGAGACGCACGACCTCGCCCTGCTCGATTCCTTCATCAGCTACGCCCAGCCCGGCAACGCTCGGGCCACGCGCATGGCGTCGCTGCAAGGACTCGTGCAAATGGCCTCGAAGGCGAAGCCGAACAAAGCGCAGACTAAGCAGATTGTAGATGTCTTCACTTCGGCGCTCGAAGGCGATGTGGAACGGATTGCACGCCATGATGTGCAGTCGTCGGTGATGGTGCTGGGGGCCGTGCGGGGCGCCACCGGCCCGCTGGCGTCTGCCGTCCTGCCGGCGGTGGACAAAATCAGCCGCGATGCCTCGGACTGGCGCATCCGCAATCTGGCCAAGACGACGGCGGAGAGCCTTCGCGCGGCGGACAAGTCCGGGGCTTCCGAGGAAGTGAAGAAACTACGCGAGGAAGTGGAACGACTCAAAAAAGAGCAGACGGAACTACGCCAGCGCTTGCAAAAGATCGAGCAAGCGAAACCGAAGTAGGCATCGAACGGCTAGAAGGATCCGTTCCCGTTTAGCCGCGAGCCGCAGGCGAGCGCGGGGAGCATCTCGCGCTCGCCTGCGGCTCGCGGCTAAACGAAAAGAATCACGAAGCGCCGACGGCCGCCCGCGTCCGGGCGGCCTCAGCTTTTTTTCGCGCTTCGCGCCGTTTCAGGCTCGCCTCGACGAAACCTCGGAAAAGGGGATGGGCTTGCGTCGGTTTGGAGCGGAACTCCGGATGGCACTGCACCGCTACAAACCACGGATGAGCGGGCAGTTCGATCATCTCCACCAGTTTGCCGTCCGGCGTGGCGCCGGAGAAGGCCATGCCATGTGCGGCAAACTGTTGGCGATACTGATTGTTGAACTCGTAGCGATGACGATGGCGTTCCTTGACCAATTCATCGCCGTAAGCGGCGCGGACGCGGCTGCCCTCGGCGAGATGGCACGGCCAACTGCCCAGCCGCATCGTGCCGCCTAGCTCGGTGATGGCGAATTGGGCATCGAGCAGACAGACGACCGGATGGCCGCAGCGCGGGTCCATCTCCGTCGAGTTGGCGTCCTCCAGGCCGACGACATTGCGGGCAAATTCGATGACGGCGCACTGCAAACCGAGACAGATGCCGAAAAAGGGAATGTGCTTTTCGCGCGCGTAGCGGATGGCTTCGATCTTGCCGCCGACGCCGCGATAGTTGAATCCGCCGGGCACAAGAATGCCATCGACGCCGCCCAGCACGCGCTCGGCTCCCTCGCGCTCCACTTCCTCTGCCTCGATGCGCCGCACCACGACGCGGCTGGACAAGGCAATGCCGGCGTGATCCAGCGATTCGTAGATCGATTTGTAGGCGTCTTGGTGCTTGATGTACTTGCCGACCACGGCGATGGTCGTCTCGTGGGCCGGGTTGACGATGGCGTGTACCAGCGTGCGCCAGCCGTTCATGTCCAGCGGCTGCGCCGCAGCGCCAGCTTCTCGACGATCAACTCGTCCAAGTGGTTCTCGACCAGACTGATCGGCACTTCGTAGATGCTGAAGGCTTTATCGCGTTCCTCGATGACGGCGCGCGGCTCGACGTTGCAGAACAGAGCGATCTTGTCGGCGGCGTCTTTGCTCATTTCGCGTTCGGTGCGGCAAATGAGGATATCGGGTTGAATGCCGATCTGCCGCAAGCGTTCGACGGAGTGCTGCGTCGGCTTGGTCTTGGCCTCGCCGGCCGCTTTCAAGTAGGGAATCAACGTCAGGTGGATGTACAGACAATTCTGTTTGCCGATGTCGAGAGCGAATTGGCGGATCGCTTCGAGGAAGGGCAGTCCCTCAATGTCGCCGACGGTGCCGCCGATTTCGGTGATGACCACGTCCACGTCGGCGGTGGCCAGTTTGCGCACCGCCGACTTGATCTCATCGGTGACGTGCGGAATGACCTGCACGGTTTGGCCGCGGTAGGCGCCTTTGCGCTCTTTCTTGATGACGGCTTCGTAGATGCGTCCGGTGGTGTAATTGCAATCGCGCGTCAGGGGGGCGTTGGTGAAGCGCTCATAGTGGCCGAGATCGAGGTCGGTTTCGGTGCCGTCGTCGAGGACGTAGACCTCGCCGTGCTGATAGGGGTCCATCGTGCCGGGATCGACGTTGATGTAGGGGTCGAACTTCTGCAAACGGACTTGCAAGCCGCGATGCTCCAACAGCATGCCGATGGAAGCGGAGGTCAACCCTTTACCGAGCGAACTGACCACGCCGCCGGTAACGAAGATGTGCTTGGTTTGCTTGCTGGCGGATGCCGTCATGGTGTTATCTGGTTTTTGAGTGAATGATCCCACCCGTTTAGCGACGCTTCGTAGAAGCGTCGAGAGGTTGCGACGCTTCTGCGAAGCGCCGCTAAACGAGATAGGCGCAATGATACCCAATCGAGCGCCGCTTGTCAGTCACAGCCGGACGCCTTGCGACGTTTCAGGCGGCGCGGCTGGTCGGATTGTGACGGTAAGCCGCGACGAAGCGTCGATAATCTTCGTAGGTATCGACGCCAATTCCGCTTTGTTCGACAACGCCGACCTGGATGGGATGTCCCAGGGCCAGAACGCGCAGTTGCTCCAGTTTCTCCAGTTGCTCCAGCGGTTCCGGCGGCAGCGCGGCCAAGCGCAGCAGAAAGGATCGGCGATAAGCGTACAGACCGACGTGCAGGAGGAACCGCGCCGGCCGCAGTGCGAAGTCGGGCCGGCCATCGCGGACGTAGGGGATGGGACTGCGGCTGAAATAAAGAGCTTGGCCGGCGGCGTCGCGGACCACTTTGACGCAGTTGGGGTTGCTGCCACTGCTCCAGCGAACGCAGCGGCGTCGCCAAGGTGGCCATGTCGGCGTCGGCGTGTTGAATCAACAAATCGAAAAGCAGATCGAGATGGGCCGGCTCGATGAGCGGTTCGTCGCCCTGAAGATTGAGGATCAGATCGGCGTCGAGTTGGCCGGCGACTTCGGCGACGCGATCGGTGCCGCTGGCATGATCGCGGCGCGTGCGAACGACGTGGCCGCCGAAACTCTCCACCGCCGTGACGATGCGCGGATCGTCCGTGGCGACGACGACGTGATTAGCCTGTTGCGCCTGGCAGGCGCGTTCGTAGACGTGCTGCACGAGATACTTGCCGGTTTGCCGCAGCAGCGGTTTGCCGGGCAGACGGCTGGAAGCATAGCGAGCGGGGATGATGATGGCGGTTTTCATGCGGACCTCCTTGTCCGGGCCGAAGGGCCGGATAAGCGGATTAGACCGTCCGACGCCTCGGCTGGCAAGACCGTCCCGTTAGCGCATCAGGACGGCCGACCAGCCGGCGTACTGCATGGCCAACAATCCGGCGATGGACCCTAGCGTCAAAAGGCTGGCCACGATCATCCACTCCGTCGCCGGCACACAACCGCGCTCGTTTCGCCAGAATCTCCCTAGAATTTTCCGCATCGATTGATCTTCTCCCTTCGCGGCGACACGAAGGGAGGATTGCAGAAGTCGTGCCTGAGTGCGGAACCTAACCGCTCAAAACAACGTCCGATCATAAGTCGCTTGTATAATATGGCTTAGGGTCGCCGCTCGGATCGTGAGGGTGTCGCGGCGGGGCGGCGGATGTAACGGCGAAGCAAGTGCGGGATGTAAAGCCCGTTAAGGAAGATTAGCGGGGTCGGCTCATCGAGACGGCACGACGCGGGCAATCGCTTCGGCGAGGGCGCGATGAACGGGACTGCGTCCCTTGGCCAGCGCGCGAACCGCGCCCAGGGTCAGACGTGGATCGGGGAACGGCAGAAAAGCCAGCGCCTCCTCCGCGTCCTGCTCCAGCGTGTAACGTCCCACGGTCAGCATTACGGACACGCCGGAGGAGCGCAGCAGATCGAGATCGCGGTAGAAGCCGCGCACGTCCAGGCGAAGACGGCGCGCCAGAGCTTGCCGTGTTTGCGGACCGCCGGCAAGTAGTTTGACCAGGCGATACAAACGAACGAAGCGTTCCGGCGTGACGCCGGCAGCGGGCGAGATGGGTTTGGCGGGTGTCTTTCGTTTCTTGGCCATGTCATCCTCCCCTTGCTTGCGACTGCGGGCTGGCAAGGTTTTGTCTACAACACAGCTATTCGGATAGTAAAGGCGCAGCAGCGCGAATGCAAGCGTGTCTGAGTGACAATCCGATGGCGTTTCCTGAACCCCATCCGTAGCAGAGACAACCCTATGACAGCACTGGATTATTTGATCGTCGCTCCTCATCCCGATGATGCCGAATTGGGCGTCGGCGGCACGATAGCGTTGCTGCAAGCACAGGGGGCGCGCGTGGGCGTCCTCGATTTGACCGACGGCGAACCGACGCCGTTCGGCAGCCCGGAAATACGCCGCCGCGAAACGGACGCGGCCACCGCCGTGCTGAGTTTGGCCTGGCGCGGCAATCTCGGTCTGGTCAATCGCCGCCTAGAAGCGACACTCGAAGCGCGGCGCGGCTGGCCGGCGTGTTGCGCGAACTGCGTCCGCGCATCCTCTTCGCTCCCCATTGGGACGACGCCCATCCCGATCACGTCGCCGCCAGCGCCCTCGTCGATGCCGCGCGCTTCTGGGCCAAGCTGACGCGCTGCGATCTTGCGGGCGAGCCGCACTATCCCAAACAAATCATTTATTATTTCAGCGTTCATCTCCGTATCTCATCCGCGTCCGTCGTTCGTTCTGGACATCACGCCGCACCTGGAGACGAAAATGCGCGCGGTGGCCTGCTATCGCTCGCAATTCATCGAGGGCCGGCCGCAAACGCCGCCGACGCTGCTCGACGACTTGAAGGATCGCGCTCGTTATTGGGGCTGGGCAATCGGTGCTGCCTACGGCGAGCCGTTCATCACGCGCGAGGAAGTGGGACTGCGCGGTTTGCGCGATTTGGTCTGACAAAACAGGCGGCAACGGCCAGGCGCGGCGAAACAAGCTCGACGAGCCGTTTTTTTCGTCGTACCCCCTCCCGGCGACGGACGATACTCCTGACGACTATCCACGGTGGGCGCGAAGGGAGGTGGTGCGTGGGGCGGGAGTTCAACGTCCTGGCGCTGATTAAGGGCGAAGAGCGCTACGTCTACGTGTATGATGACGCCAGCCGTTCGCCCTTGCTGGAAACATTCCGCGACCAGGCCGCCGATCCGAACTTGAGCCTGAACTGGTTCGACGCGGCGGTGTTGACGCGGAAAGCCCGCGAACAAGCTAGCCACCGCGCCGACCTCGGAGGTTTCGCCGCGTTTTTGAGAGGAAGCATCGTGGAAGAAGCCCTGGCCGAATACCTGCGCCATCTGGCCCTGGAGAAAAACTCCTCGGCGCATACGGTCAAATCGTATCGCGAGGATTTGACGCAGGCCGTGGAGTTCTTCCGCACACGCTTGGGCAATCAAATACCGCGGCCGGAACAATTGACGACGCGCCTGTTACGCGCTCACCTGGCTTGGTTGAGCGAGCAGGGCTATGCCCGCAGCACCATCGCTCGCCGTCTTGCCGCCGTGCGTTCGTGGTGCCGCTTTCTGTGCCGGCAGGGCACGCTGTCGGCCAATCCGGCGATGGGTCTGCGCGGTCCGCGTCAGGACAAACCGTTGCCGCACTTCGTCTCCCGCGAAGACATGACGCGCTTGCTGGAGACGCCGCCCGCCGGCACGCCGCTGGGGCTGCGCGATCGGGCCATTTTGGAAACGCTGTACTCGGCCGGACTGCGCGTCAGCGAGTTGACCGGCTTGAACGTCGAGGATGTCGAGTTGGCGGATGGCATGGCGATGGTGCGCGGCAAGGGGCGGAAGGAACGGTTGGCCTTGCTGGGACCGCAGGCGGTGTCGGCGATCCAGGACTGGCTGCCGGAGCGCGGCAAGCTGGCCGGACCGCGAGCGGCCCATCAGCCCGCTCTGTTCCTCAACCGCAACGGCACGCGCCTCTCGACGCGCAGCGTGGGTCGGCTGATGGAAAAGTATCTCGCCCAAGCCGGACTCGATCCGCGCACCAGTCCGCACACGCTGCGGCACAGTTTCGCCACCCACCTGCTCGACGCTGGCGCCGACATCCGCGGCGTGCAGGAATTGCTGGGACATCGCAGTTTGGCGACGACGCAAGTTTACACGCACGTAAGCACGCAGCGTCTCCGCGATAGTTATCACAAGGCGCACCCGCGTGCCTGAACCCTGCCAGCCCGACGCGCCAGCAAGGGCACCGAAAGGCCGTATGCGGAATGACCAACGGAGTTGATAGCATGAGGACTCGCCACTCCCTCCGCCTGATTTGTCTGTGCTGCGCCTGCTGCCTGCCGCACACGGTCTTGTCCGCATCGGCCACGGCTCAGGAAGTGGAATGGCGGCTGGACTACGGCAAGGCTCTTCAGGAAGCCATCGACAAGAATCGTCCGCTGCTCATCGACGTGGGCACCGAGAACTGTCATTTTTGCAAGCAGCTCGACATGCGCACCTTCAAGGATCCGGCCATCGTCCGCATGCTCAACGAGCGCTGCATTCCGCTGCGTATCGACGCCGAGCAGCATCCCCGCTTGGCCGAGGCTCTGCGGGTGGAGTATTATCCGACGCTGGTTTTCGCTACTCCTGAAAAGAAAATTCTCGGCTTCCAGCAAGGTTTCATCGAAGCGGGCGCCTTGCGCGAGCGGTTGAACAAGTTGTTCTTCACGGCGGCGCTGGCGGGCGGCGGAGCGCCCAATCCCAACCGCGAGATCGAGGAGGCCAAGCGCCCATCGCCATCGGCGATTATCCACGGGCCATCGCTTTGCTCAAGCCGGTCGCCGAAACCGCCAAGGAAGCTGCGGCGCAGAGCCAAGCCCGGCAACTGCTGCAAGACCTGGAGTTGCAAGCGGCCGGCCGCTGCGCCGAGGCGCGGCAACTCGTTGAGAACGGCAAAGTCACGCAGGCCGTCGAGACGGTCACGGAACTGGTGCGCGTCTATCCCGGAACCAAGGCGGCGCACGAGGGCGGTCGGCTTCTCGTGACGTTGGCCAGCCGCGTCGTGCCGCACGAGAACGCCCGCGGCCACATGGCACGCGAACTGCTCGATCAAGCGCGCGACGACTATCGCCGTCAACAGTATCTCGCCTGCTTGGACCGCTGCGAGAACCTCAGCGCCAACTACGCCGATCTGACTGAGGGAGCCGAGGCGAACAAATTGGCGGCCGAGATTAAGTCCAATCCGGAATGGACCAAGCAAGCCTGCGAGCAGATGGGCGAACGCCTCAGCACGCTGTATCTGACGCTGGCCGAAACGTGGCTCAAAAAGGGCCAACCGCAGCAAGCCATCTTCTATCTGGAGCGCATCGTGCAGACTTTCCCCAACACGCGCAACGCCGACATCGCCCAAGTGCGGCTGGCGCAGATTCAGGGACCGAACCGAATGCCGGAAATGAAGAAGTAAGCGTTTAGCCGCGACCCGAAGGGAGCGCGTTCGCGCTCCCCTTCGGGTCGCGGCTAAACGAAAGAGGATTGTCACGTCAGCATCGCCAGCACCTGCACCGCCAGACGAGCATTGTCCTCATCATCGAAGGCGAGATACGCGGCCATACGATCACCGACCGTGGAAATGCAAATGCCGCGCAGATTGATGCCGGCGACGGCCAACGAACTCATGACCTGGGCGCCGATGCCGGGCCGATTGTCGCTTTCGACGCACATCATGGCGACATCGCGCGCCGGCGCCAGCCCGGCGCCTTGAGCCGCCTCGGTCTGCCGCGCTCCTTGAACCGGAGCCAAAAACAGCACGCTCACCTCGGATTTGCTGGGATGGGGGCGCGTCATGAGATATTCGAGATCGGCGCCGGCGCGGGTCAAGCGCTCCAGCATGGCCGCCGCCGCTCCGGGCTTGTTGGGGATCTCGCCCGACCACACCTGCACGCGATGGATGCGAAGCGCCATGACTTTCTCCTCCGCGTTGGACGATCCGCGTCTTCTCATTCTATTCCGTACCCTTCTCAATGGACGCGCCCCTTGTGGCCGAGACGCCGGCCTCGTATGACGTAAGATGAATACCTCGCGTGTCAACTTCGGAGGTGCCTTCCATGTCCAGCCGTCTCGCTCGTCGCTTTGTGGCCGCCCTTGTTGCTCTAGCGCCATTGCTGTCGTTTCTGCTGGCATCGCCATTTTTCTTAGCGGCAGAGAAAACGAAATCCATCGCGGATTTTCGTATTCAGCAGATCGAAAAAGATCTCGGCGTCGGCTATGCCGTGCTGTTGGTCGATGTCAACGACGACGGCAAGAAAGACATCGTCGTTGTCGATCAGAAGCGCGTGGTGTGGTACGAGAATCCTTCGTGGACGCGGCGGAACATCATTGAGGGCCAGACCCAGCCGGATAACGTCTGCATCTCGGCGGCGGACATCGACGGCGACGGCAAGCTCGATTTCGCTTTGGGAGCGGCGTGGAACCCCAGCAACACCAAATCGGGCGGCACGCTGCAATGGCTGCGGCGCGGCAAGACGCTCGATGAACCGTGGAGCGTGCATCCCATCGGCGACGAGCCGACGCTGCATCGCATCCGCTTCGCCGACCTCGACGGCGACGGCAAACCCGTCCTGCTCGCCGTGCCGCTTATGGGACGCGACAGCACCGGCGCGAAGAATCACATGGACGGCCAGCCGGTTCGCGTGCTGGCCTATCGCATTCCGAAAGATCCCGTCGGCGAGCGCTGGCCGATGGAGGTTGTGGATCAGAGCATGCACGTCATGCACAATTTTCAGGCCATTCCGGCGGAAGGCGGCAAGAGCATGGACGTGCTGACCGCCAGCTACGAAGGCGTCCATCTCCTTCACCGTGACGGCGACAAATGGACGCGCCGTCAACTCGGCGTCGGCGATCAAGCGAATCTCGACAAGAGCCGCGGCGCCAGCGAGATCAAGCGCGGCAAGCTCAAGAACGGCCGGCCCTTCCTCGCCACCATTGAACCGTGGCACGGCGATAAAATCGTCGTCTACACGCCGCCCGAACAATCGGGCGCTCTATGGGATCGCCACGTTCTCGACGACAAACTCAAATGGGGCCATGCCGTCTGGT
The DNA here is from genome assembly GCA_963835245.1 of uncultured Planctomycetota bacterium. Classification (GTDB taxonomy): domain Bacteria; phylum Planctomycetota; class Planctomycetia; order Gemmatales; family Gemmataceae; genus JAJPHU01. Next base: position 569,728 of record CAWIEZ010000001.1, on the reverse strand, counting down.
GCGCCGATCTCGATGGCGACGGCGGCGACGAACTGATTATCGGCGTGCGCGACAATCTCAGCGACAAACCAGATGAAAAATGTGGTGTGCGGATTTTCAAGGCGCGCGACGATAAGGGCGGCAAGTGGGATCGTCAATTGCTCGATGCAGGCGGCGTCCATGTCGAGGATCTTGCCGCCGCCGATCTCGATGGCGATGGCCGCATCGACATTGTGGCCGTCGGCCGGCAATCGCATAATGCGCGTATCTACTGGAACAAGGGGGCGAAGTGACGGCGAACGGCCGCGTTAACGATGGATCGGCACAAGGGGCAGCCCCGCATCGCGCCAGGCGTTGAAGCCGCCGACGAGCGCTGCCGTTCGATAGCCGCGTTCTTGCAGCAGCAGCGCCACCCGGGCGCTGGTCGCCTCGTCGAGTCAGGTACAGTAAACGATCAGTTCCCGATCGCGGGGCAATTCCTCCATGCGCTTGGCCAGATCCTCCGGCGGTAGCCACACGGCGTTCGGCAACGTGCGCGGATCGAGGTCCACTTGCGCCGCTTGCCGCACATCCAGCAGCATCGCCGGCTCGCCGCCATCGAGTCGTTCTTTCACTTGCTGTTGACTTAGGTGCGCGACGGACAGCTGCTTCGGCTGCATCAGCGAGAATGGATGGACCCGGCCTTCCGGCCCTAAAGCGGGGACGTAGCATTCCAGGCAGGAAGGCAGCAAGCGCTCGAAATCGGCGAACAGCATGGAATGCTCAATGCGACGAGTCTCCTCGACCAAGCCGTGAATCTTCTGCCACACGGCGATGGCGTGGGCGCCGATAGTGACCAGAATCTCGTCCTTGTTCACCAAGCCGAGACGGACCAGCGTGCCGACGCGGTCATAGAAGGAGCCGACACGATGGAAGGCCGCCTCGCCGACGTCGGCCCGATGGGCGCGCACGAAGTCCGGCCAACTCGTCTCCTGCAAACGGTGCAACAGCCACAGCTGCGACTCCATGAATTCCTTGCTCTGCCAGATGGAAAACAACTCGTTGGTGACCGCTAAATAACGGTCCTTCTCCAGCGCTTTCAACTCCGCCCGGATGAACAGGGCCGTCAGCACGAAAGCGATCATGGAAATAACCGTGGCGATCGAGGTGATGGCGTCCCAGGGCATGAGCTGTGTCCTCTACGAGTGACGGAATGGCGTCAGCAGTAGTCATAGGCGCGGCCGTATCGGAGTGCCAGGCATTCGTTACACAAAGCTCACTTCGCAAGCGATGGCTTTACGCAGCCGGGCCAAATACTCGCGGCGCGGAATCTCGATGGCGCCGAGACGGGCCGTATGCTCGTTGAGGAATTGCACGTCGAAAAGCCGAAAACCGCGCTGACGCAGGTGCTCCATCAGATGAACGAGAGCGACTTTGGACGCATCGCGGACGCGCGTGAACATCGATTCACCCGCGAACAGTCCGCCAATCGTCACGCCGTAAACGCCGCCTGCCAACTCGCCGTCGTGCCAAACTTCGACGCTGTGAGCGTGGCCGAGTTCGTGTAGGCGCACATAAGCGTAGATCATGTCCGACGTGATCCACACGCCGTCTCCCGGTCGATGAGCGCAGCCGCGGATGACCTCGGCGAAGGCGCGATCGAACGTCGCCGAGAACCGTCCGGAGCGCACCGTGCGGGCCAATCGCCGAGAGACGTGCAGACCGTCCAACTCGAAGATGCGCGCGGGTCCGGCGACCACCACAAAATCGGGCTGTCATCGTCGAACCACGGAAAGATGCCGCGCCGATAGGCTTCGAGCAACAGCGGCGGACTCAGATCGCCGCCGACGCCAACCAGTCCCTCGGCATCCGCGCGTTCGGGATCGAGAAATAGACGTGGTGCCATGATTCGGATGCTCGTTTAGCCGCGAGCCGTAGGCGAGCGCGGATTGCTGCCGCGCTCGCCTACGGCTCGCGGCTAAACGAGCATTTGCTCATTTGTCATCTTTCTTGGAGGGATACCCGCGCGCCTTGCCTTTGACGATCTTGAGAGCGCCGTCGTAGGCGTTGCCTCTTTGCGAGATCACGATGTAGCCGAGGTCGTTCTTCTTAAACATCTCATCAAGCACCACTTCGAGGGGCTTGTCGTCGGCTTTGTAAGTGAATTTGGTGTTGTTGGAGACACCGCCCGCGTTGTCTTTGAGTATGGAAACCGTCTTCTTTGCTTTGTCCTTAATTTGATCCTTAATGTCGTCGATGACATCGCTTAGCGTGGTGTCTTTGTAGTCCACCGACACCTTGGTTTTCAGTAGTTTCCGCGTGGCGGCGGCCTTGGGCGTGTCCTTCTCATCGGCGGCGGACAGGTTGGCGAAACCCGTTAAGCAAACGACGAAAAGACCGACGATCCCAACAAGACGGCGCATGATCGCTCCTCCCGAATCAAAGTGTTTACGCTGCATCGACGGCCGCGAACGGCCCACCGATTCCTCAGCAACATCTTATCATCCTCTTTGTCCGTTCCGAAAGCAAAATGGTTCCACCGGGCGGACAACCGGCATGGTGCAAAACGACCATTTTTGTTAAAATAAACCGGAGAAATTCAAGGAAACATTCGCTGGCGCGCAGCGATTTTTCGATGCGGCGCCACGGAGGATTTTTGCTTTGCCAGACGATATTCCGCCCACGACGACTCCCCCCGCCGAACCGCCGAGCCATCTCCCGCCCGAGCCAGGCAGCAACGGCAACGGCTACGATCCGCTCAACATCGCCGATGAGCTGAAGGATAGCTACCTGACCTACGCCATGAGCGTCATCATCAGTCGGGCCTTGCCCGACGTGCGCGACGGCCTCAAACCGTCGCAGCGACGCATTCTCGTGGCTATGAACGATCTCGGACTCGGACCGACCGGCGCGACCAGCAAGTGCGCCGGCATCATCGGCGAGACGATGAAGCGCTATCATCCGCATGGCGATCAATCGATCTATCCGACGCTGGTGCGCATGGCACAAGATTGGAACATGCGCTATTGCCTGGTGCATCCGCAGGGCAATTTCGGCTCCGTCGCCGGTCTGCCCCCCGCCGCTCATCGTTACACCGAGGCGCGGCTGACGCCCATCGGCGCCGAGATGCTTGCCGACCTCGAAGCTGATACCGTCGATTATATCGACAGCTACGACGGCAAGTATCGCGAACCGCTCGTCCTGCCGAGTAAATTTCCGAATTTGTTGGTTAACGGTTCCGACGGCATTGCCGTGGGCATGGCCACCGACATTCCGCCGCACAATCTGCGCGAAGTGTGCGACGCCGCCATCAAGCTGATCGACGAACCGGACGTGTCGCTGCCGGAACTGCTGGAGATTATGCCCGGCCCGGATTTTCCCACGGGCGGCATCATCTGCGGCCGGCAGGGCATCCTCGACGGCTACGCTACGGGGCGCGGCAAGGTCACGCTCCGCGCCTGCGCCGACATCCGCGAGGAGAATGGCCAAGCGCAGATCATCATTACCGAAGTGCCGTATCAGCAGACGCGCAATCGTTTGGCCGCGGCCATCGGCGATCTCGTCAAGGATGAGCGGATAAAAGGCATCCGCGATGTCCGCGATGAATCGAGCGCTCGCAACGGCGAGCCAGTGCGCCTCGTCGTCTACCTCAAGCGCGACGCCGATCCGAACCTGATCCTCAATCAACTGTACCAGTATTCGCCGCTGGAAAAGACGGTCAGCCTCATCCTATTGGCGCTGGTGGACGGCCGGCCGGAAGTGTTGTCGCTCAAACGCATGCTAGAGGAGTTCGTCCGCCATCGGGCATCGGTGATCCGCCGCCGTACCGAGCATCAGATGCGCGAGGCCAAGCGGCGCGCCCACGTTCTGGAAGGCCAACTTATCGCCATCTCGTCGCTGGATGAGGTCATCGCCATCTGCCGCCGTTCGCCGAGCCGAGCCGAGGCGAAGGTGCGTTTGCAGGGTCTCGAAGTGGCGGCGGCGGTTATGAGCCGAGCGCTGGGCGACGAACACTTCCAATCGCTCCAGCGCGAGATCGGCGTCTCGTCGAGCTATCGCATGACGGAAGCGCAGGCCGAGGCGGTGGTGCGCATGCAGCTCGGCCAACTCGCCGCGCTGGAAAGCGATGAGATTTTCAAGGAATTCAACGACCTACGCGGCAAGATTCTCAGTTACGAGCAATTGCTCGGCAACGAGCAGAACATCCGCGAGGTCATCAAGAAGGATCTGCGCGAACTGCGCGACAAGTACGGCGACGAGCGCAAGACGGACATCACCGGTGAGGTCGGCCGGCTCAATCTGGAAGACCTGATCGCCGAAGAGGACAACGCCGTCACCATCAGCCACGCCGGCTACATCAAACGGCTGCCGTCGAACACCTATCGCACCCAGCACCGCGGCGGCAAAGGCGTCTCCGGCGGCGCCACGCGCGAAGACGATTTCATCGAGCATTTCTTCGTCGCTTCGACGCATGCTTATTTGTTGTGTTTCACCAATCGCGGCCAACTGTACTGGATCAAGGTCTACGACATTCCGCCCGGCAGCCGCATTTCGACGGGCCGGGCCATCGCCAATGTGCTGTCGCTCAAGCCGGAGGAGAAAATCACCAGCATGATTCCCGTGCGCCGCTTCGACGCCGGCGGCCATCTCATCATGGCCACGCGCCGCGGATTGGTGAAGAAGACGGCTTTGCAGGAGTACAGCCGGCCGCGCAGCGGCGGCATCATCGGCATCAGTCTCGACGAAGGCGATACGCTTATCGACGTGGCTCTGACCAACCCCGGCGATGAAGTGCTGCTCTGCACGCGCCACGGCATGGCCATCCGTTTCGACGAGTCCAACGCTCGCGCCATGGGCCGCAACGCCCGCGGCGTCAAAGGCATCCGCTTGCAGGGCGACGATGAGGTTATCGGCATGGTGGTCGCCGATCCGGAGGGCTATCTGCTGACGGTATGCGAAAACGGTTACGGCAAGCGGACGCCGTTCGGCGCCAACACGGCCGGCGCTGAACACGTCGAGACGGAAGAAGGGGTCGAGGAGGATAGCGAGCCGGAAACGCCCGCTTCCGTGGATGGCGAGGAAGAGGGCGGCGAGCGCTCGTCAATGCACTATCGCAAGCAGCGCCGCGGCGGCAAGGGCGTCCGCGACATCCGCACCAGCGAACGCAATGGCCACGTCGTCGGCGTGGTGTCGGTGCGCGACGACGACGACATCATGCTCATCACCACCGGCGGCATGGTCAACCGCACCCACGTCCGCGAGATTCGCGTCGTCGGCCGCAACACGCAGGGCGTGCGCGTGATGAATCTCAATGAGGGCGATAAGATCGCCAGCATCGCCCAGGTGGCGCGCGAGGAGCCGGAGGAGCGAGCGGAGCCGGTTGAACCTTCCCCTGAAGACAACAATCCGTCCTGAACAATCCTACTACCGACCCTTCTCCTCAAGACACGATTCTGTCATCAGACCGGGTGGTTATCCGATAGTCCGGCTGATCTGCTTGCAGAGGAGAAGAGCTGGCCGGTTGGGTGGTAGGAGAAGTTTCCCTGACCTGTCGATGAAAGATCCAGGCCGTTTCAACGAAATCGAGAAACGCTTTCTCGTCCGTGAACGCGCGCTGTGGGACGATAAGGGCCAAATTGTTCTTGGTGATGAAGAAGACGTGCTGACCGGCCAAGTCGATCGAGACGACCATGGACCAATCGAGGACGGTTTCTTTTCGTTCATGAACGTCGATGCTCCGCTCGTCGCGATGCACCTCGATAATTTCGATCACCTGATCCGGCGTCAGCACTAACTGTTGCTGGTGCGCCGAGGTCCGCTCAGCCAGGCGTCGCAGTCTTCGTAGGGCAAGCCTTCTGGCCCCTTTTCGGGCAAAGCTGTGCGGGCCGATACCAATTAGAGCAAGGACCACCATGAGGAGTATTAGGAGTGCGGCTCCCGCGAAGGGCCAGTAAAGGATGTTCGGCTTCTCGGCCAAGGCAAAGGAGAGGACGCCCAACAGAAAAGCGAGGAGAACCATCCACAAGATAGCTAACGCTTTGGAACAGCGATCAAACCAATAGACGAATCCTCGATTCGGGCGCGTAAGGGATCTCTCCCAGGCGTGAAGCCACCAGGCGACGTAGTCCTCCTGGTCCAGTCGATACTCTACTTTGATAGAGACCAGCGATTTGGCTGCCGATGGAAACGGCTCAGGCATGCTTGCAGATTCCATGCTTTAGCCCCTCAATGAGGATTCGGATATTATCGTATTTATATTCGGTGCCCGGCGAAATAAAAAATCGAGAGTCCCCCAACAGAGTCCAAAAGTTCCGACCATGACTAATCCCGACGAGCGCTGGATGCGCCGCCCCCTGGAGTTAGCGGAGCGCGGCCGCGGCTATGTCGAGCCCAATCCGCTGGTCGGCGCTGTGGTGGTGCGCGATGGCCAAATCATCGGCGAGGGCTGGCACCAGCGCTACGGTGAAGCGCACGCCGAGGTTCACGCACTCGCCGCCGCCGGTGAGGCGGCACGCGATGCCACTCTGTACGTCACTCTCGAACCGTGCTGTCATCACGGCAAGACGCCGCCCTGTACCGATGCGGTGCTGCGGGCCGGCATTCGCCGCGTCGTCGCCGCCATGCTCGATCCCTTCCCCGCCGTCGCCGGCAAGGGCACGGAACTGCTGCGACAAGCCGGTGTCGCCGTCGATATTGGCGTGTGCGAGCCGGAGGCGCGGCGGCTCAACGCTCCGTATCTGAAATTGCTGGCGACAGGGCGACCGTGGATGCATGCCAAGTGGGCCATGACGCTCGATGGCAAAATCGCCACGCGCAGCGGCGATTCGCGCTGGATCAGCAATGAAACCTCGCGCCGCCGCGTCCACGAGTTGCGCGGCCGCATGGATGCGATTATCGCCGGCATCGGCACCGTGCTGGCCGACAATCCGCAGCTGACCGCCCGTCCGCCCGGACCCCGCACGCCGGCCCGCATCATCCTCGACAGCCAAGGTCGCATTCACGATGAGGCTATCCTCGTGCAGACCGCTCGCGCCACGACGACGATTCTCGCTGCCACCCAACGCATGCCCGAAGTCCGGCGAGCCGCGCTGCAAGCGCACGGCTGCGAAGTGTTGATTCTGCCGGAGATTCATGGTCGAGTGAGTGTGGAGGCACTGTTGGCGGAATTAGGACGGCGGCGTTTCACGAACGTGCTGGTCGAGGGCGGCAGCGGCGTATTCGGAGCGTTTCTCGATGCCGCGGCCATCGATGAGTTTCACGTCTTCATCGCCCCGCGTCTGGCCGGGGGAACAGCGGCGACAAGTGCGGTTGGCGGCAGTGGTGTGCAGCATATGGCCGAGGCGCTGCGATTGGCCGAATGGCAACACGAAATCTTCGATGGGGATCTTTATGTGCATGGCTGGCGTTGAAGTCGGCCAGACGGGCAAACAAATCAAAACCTCACGCGATACTTACCCACGGCGTCGGCATCGATTTCCAGCCCCAGCCCCGGACCCGGCGGCGGCACCAGACGGCCTTGTTCGATGCGCGGCGGATTCGTGAATAGCGGATACAGCCACGGCATGTATTCCACGCTCGTCACCGCCGGCAGACCGCAAGCCAGGTGTACGCCGACCTCCGGCAGCAGATGCGGCGACAGCGGACGATGGTGCGCTTCCGCTAGCGCCGCCACTTTCAGCCAGCCGGTCAAGCCGCCCAAGCGCGTCACGTCCGGCTGCACCACGGCGAAAGCGTCGCGCTCCAGGTACGAACGAAATTCGTCGAGTCCAAACAGCATTTCGCCGCCGGCGATGGCGATTTCCAGTTTCGACGCCAGGCGGGCATGGCCCTCGATGTCCTCGCAGGTGATCGGTTCCTCGAACCAGTCGGCGCCGATCTCTTCCTCGAAGAAATGACCCATCGCCAAGGCGGTGCCGTAGTCGTAACGCTCGTTGGCATCGACGCCCAGCCATACATCATCGCCGAGCGCTTCGCGGAGCGCGTCAAGCGCTCGGCGTCCGCCTCCGGATTGGCGCCCACCTTGACCTTGATGCCCATCATGCCTTGATCGAGATACGGCCTGGAGGCGTCGAGGATCTCTTCGGGACTCATCCACAGCCAAGCCGTATCCGAGCCGTACACCGGCGCCGACGCGCGCGCCGCCGAGCAGCTTGCACAAGGGCAGTCCCGCCGCCTTGCCCTTGAGATCCCACAAGGCGAGATCGATGGCGGAATACGCCTGCTGCACCAAACCGCGCCGGCCGATCGTTTGCAAGCGCCAGTACGCTTTCGCCGCTAATCGTTCGTGATCCAGGGCGTTCTCGCCGACGACCAACGGCGCGAGATCGTCCTCGGCGAGCGCCAGCATGGCTCGGCCGCTGCTCTGCAACGCATAAGCGAAACCAAGGCCGATCAAGCCACCCTCGGTGTGGACGTGGACGAGCAAGACGATGATGTGATTGAGCCGGCCCGCCGCCGCCTCGGCAGGGGAGGCGCGCGGCCGGGACAGCGGTACGTTCAACAACTGGCTATCGACTCGAATGATGCGCATGTTCATTTGGGTGTCAAATGGTATTCAAATCTTTTTTGTCTCTTTCCGTTCCCTGTCCATTTACCTTCTCGAAAAGCAACTGCCGGCCAATATGGCTGTGCCTCCAACCGTAGCCGAAATAGATGGCCAGACCGACCGCCAGCCAGACGACCAGGCGAACCCAGGTATCCGGCGACAAAAACAGCATCATAATCAGATTGACCACAATGCCCAAGGGTCCGACCACAAATAACCACGGGGTACGGAAGGGCCGTTCGGCGTGCGGCCGGCGCACGCGCAGCACGAGTACGGCGGCACAGACCATGACGAAGGCCATCAGTGTGCCGATGTTGACCATCTTCTCCAGCATGGTGATCGGCGTGAACGCGGCCACCAGGGAAATAACAATGCCGATGAGCAGCGTGGAGCGGTGCGGCGTTTTGAAACGCGGATGAACCACGGCGAAGATGCTCGGCGGAATCAATCCGTCGCGGGCCATGGCCAGGAAGATTCGCGTCTGGCTGAGGAAGGTGATGAGCAGCGTGCTGGCCATGCCGGCTATGGCGCCGACGGCGATAAGGCCGCCAGCTCCCTTGAGCATCGTATTGTTCCGCTGCTCGCCTGCCAGACGGAACGCCGAGGCCACGGCCGCTTTGGCATCAATGTCCGGATAACGCACCATGCCGGTGAGGATGGCGGCCACACCGATGTACAGCACCGTGCAGAGCGCCAGCGAAACCAGAATGGCCAGCGGTACGTCGCGCTGCGGCCGTTTGGCTTCCTCGGCCTGAGTGGAAATGGCGTCGAAGCCGATGTAGGCGAAGAACACAATGGAAGCGCCGCAGATGATGCCGGCTAGACCATAGGGGACAAACGGACTACGAGTAGCGTCATCTATCGGCACCAGCCAGCGATTGAGGCCGATCATGCCGAGCAGACCCCATTTTTCCGTGTCCTGACCGGCCGCGGACGGTAAGCGTTGGCTGACCGGAATGTCGGTCCAGTTGCCGGGCTGCACAAAGGCGATGCCGACGGCGATGACAAACAGCACGACGCCGAGTTTGATACCGACCAAGATAGCGTTGGTGACGGCGCTTTCGCGGATTCCGCGGACGAGGATGACCGTCACGGCCAAGGTGATGAGCAGGGCGGGCAGGTTGAACCAGGCGCCCGGCGTCGAGAACGGGTCTGAACAAAGGAAGTCCGGCACCTTAGCGTTCGGACTGAAAGAAGTCAGAAATTCGTTGAGATACTTGGACCACGACGAGGCCACGCAGGCGCAGGCCATGGCATATTCCAAAACCAGGTTCCAGCCGATGATCCAGGCGAACATCTCGCCGAGAGTGGCGTAGGCGTAGGTGTAGGCGCTGCCGGCCACCGGCGCCATCGAAGCGAACTCGGCGTAGCACAGGGCGGCGAATAGACAGCCGATTCCAGCCACCACAAACGACAGCACCACGGCTGGCCCCGCGTCCTGAGCGGCGACGCGGCCGGTCATGACGAAGATGCCGGCGCCAATGATGGCGCCGACGCCCAGCGCCGTCAGCGAAATCGGTCCCAGCACGCGGCGCAGACGATGCTCACTCTGGACATCGGCTTGCAGGCTTTCCAGCGATTTCGTGGCAAACAGTCGTTTCCAGAACATGGATTTCCTCATTCGTTTGACTGTCGTTTAGCCGCGAGCCGAAGGCGAGCACGACAGCAAGCTCGCGCTCGCCTTCGGCTCGCGGCTAAACGACAGTCAAACTTCCCTCGTATCGAGGATCAGAGTCACCGGCCCATCGTTGAGCAGTTCCACTTGCATCATCGCTCCGAAACGGCCGGTCTGCACCGGAAGACCGATCGCGCGGAGTGCATTGACAAACGCTTCGTACAGCGGCACGGCGATCTCCGGCGGCGCGGCGTCGAGAAAGCTTGGCCGCCTGCCCTTGCGACAATCGCCGTGCAGCGTGAACTGACTGACTACCAGCAGCGAACCGCCAACGTCGGCGACGCTGCGGTTCATCTTGCCGGCCTCATCGTTGAAGATACGGAGATGAGCCGTCTTTTCCGCCAGCCATTGCACATCGGCCGCCGTATCCGTTGTTGCGACGCCCAGCAACACGAGCAGACCGCCCTCGATGGCGGCGACAGTTTCGCCGTCGATGACGACGGCGGCTCGGCGGACTCGTTGCAAGACGGCTCGCATGCCGCTTCCCACGGATGGAATAAGCAAAGCCCTTCGTCCAATTGAACGGTGATTATAGCGATGAAGCGGCAGCGGGGCGCGGTCGAAATTTCCCTTCTCCCGTCGCGGCGGTGAATTTGACTTGACGACAGCGCCGAATTGCATCACGCTAATCTACGATCAGACTCGCGGGCACCTTGGGAGAAACTCATGGCAGATTTCACACCCCATCAGCAAAAGATCATCAAGCGCTATTACGACAATCAGGACGTTCTCCAACTCCAGCGCCTGGCAGAGTTGGTGAGCGAATTGTACCTGAGCAACGGCAAGAAGCGGCAAGGAGTATGGACGCGCGTCGTGGCGGCGATGCAAAAACTCGGCGTGCCGCAGTCGCGCATCGATCACCTACTCCAACAGGACAAAGCGGAATTGGTGGCAGAGTTGGTGAAGGAACTGGAAGGTGGCGAATAGCGTTTCTCACCTACGCGGTTTGACTCGCTGAGTGTTTGTCGGTACACCGGAGGTATTAGGAGACAATCATGAATGTACTGCGATGGCGTCCTGTCGTGATGGCCGGGATCGGGGTTGTGTTCGCCGCACTGCTGGGGCTGTCCGCCGTGCTGGCCGAGACGTGTTTGTCGCCGTTCGTCAAGCGACTGGATCGAGCGGAGAAATATCTGTACGTCTTCTGCGTCGATGCCGATGCCAAGGACAACGATTTCCTCGCCGTCATCGATGTCGATGCGCAATCGGCGAAGTACGGCCACATTCTCCATCAACTGGACCTCGGTTCGTCGGGCAACGAAACGCACCACTTCGGTTTCACCGACGACCGCACGCACATTTGGGGTTGCAGTCTGTTTTCCAATCGACTGTTCGTCATCGACGTGGCCAGCGATCCCGCCCAGCCGAAGCTGGTGAATTCGTTCGATGCCGCCGACAAAACCGGCTTGAGCGGCCCGCATTCGCCGTATGCTTTGCCGGGCCGCATGCTCATCAGTTATCTCGGCGGCAAGGACGGCGGGCTGCCGGCCGGACTCGCTGAGTTCCGCAACGACGGCACTTTCATCCGCAAATTCGATCTGCCCACGGAGGCGCCCTACGGCTACGACGTGGCCATCAAGCCGAGCCTCAATCGCATGGTTACGTCCAGTTTCACGCCGCCGCGAAATTACCGCAAACCGATGGCGAAGATGGATCTCAAGCAGTTCGGCGACAAGCTGCTGGTCTGGGACTTTCGCGCCCGCAAGGTGTTGGCGACGCTCAAGACGGGCGCCGCGCCGCTGGAATGCCGTTGGTCGCTTGCGGACGACGCCAATCATGGCTACGTCAATTGCGCCCTCGACGACTCCATTTGGCTTTGGCAGGGCGATGGTGTGGACCATTACAGCGCCCGCAAATTATGCCAAACCGGCAAGCTGCCGGCCGATCTCAGCCAATCGCCGGACGGCCGTTTCGTGTTCGTCAGCTGCTTCATGTCCGACGAAGTGCAACAATGGGACATGAGCGATCTGAAAAAACCGCGATTGGCTAGCACGATCAAGCCCGGCGTTCAGCCGAACATGCTCCATCTGACCGGCGACGGCCAGCGCATGTACGTCACCAATTCGCTCTTAAGTACGATGGACCGCTCGGACGATTTCTGGGTGCGCCTCATCCGCGTCGGTCCCGATGGCATGAAGTTGGACGCGAAATTCCAGGTCGATCTGACCAAATTCAAGACGGGTCCGGCACGCGGCCACGATATGTTGCTGTATTGAGGGCCATTCCATGTTCGTGTTGGGATTGCTCGCGGCGTTGCCGATTGCCCTGGGCGAACCGGCTGCGTTAGCTGCCGGGTGGGATTCGCGTCTTGCCGTCATCCGCACTCCCTCCGACTTCACGCTGACGACGCAGGACGGCAAGAACTTTCGTCTGTCCTCTTTGCGCGGCAAGGTCGTGCTGGTCAGTTTCGTTTTCACCACCTGCAACGGAACTTGCCCGGCCACGACGCATCGCATGGTTATGGCCGCCGAAAAACTGGCCAAGGCCGGTTTGAGCGACAAAGTGCATCTGTTATCGATCTCACTCGATCCAGCGCGCGACAAGCCGGCCGTGCTGCGCGACTACATGCGCCTGTATGAAATCGATGCGAAGCACTGGACGTTTCTGACCGGCTCGCAAAAGCAGATCGATAAGGTGCTGTCCGCTTGGGGCATGTGGGTGCGTCCAGCGGCGAACGGACAACTCGATCATCCCTCGCGCGTCTTTCTTCTCGATGGCCGGGGACGGCTGCGTGAGATTTACGATTTGCAATTTTTCCGGCCGCCGTGGGTGCGCGAGGACGTGCGGTTGCTGCTGAAAGAAGCCGATAAGTAAGCGTATTATGACTGAATTATCGCATTTCGATGAACACGGCGCCTCGCGCATGGTGGACACCAGCGCCAAGGCGGAAACGCTGCGCGAAGCCAAGGCCAGCGGCCTGGTGCGCATGGCGCCGGCCACTCTCGCTCTCATCCGCGATCGCGGTCTGACCAAGGGCGACGTTCTCGAAGTCGCGCGCCTGGCCGGCATCATGGCCGCCAAGCGCACCGGCGATTTGATCCCCCTCTGCCATCCTCTGCCCATCACCAGCGCTACCATCGATTTCACTTTTGACGCTGACGATCTGCTGCGCATCGAGGCGACGGTGCGCGTCTTCGGCCGCACTGGCGTCGAGATGGAGGCGCTCACCGCCGTCAGCGTCGCCGCGCTGACTGTCTACGATATGTGCAAGGCCGTTGATCGCGCTATGACCATTGAGTGCATCCGCTTGGAAGAGAAAAGCGGTGGCCGCAGCGGCACTTTTCAGCGCGGATTGATGGCGGCTCTCGTCTTAATGGATAGAGCTATTCTGGAGAGATCCATGCGCAAACCACTCTTCCTGTCGCTCGTCTTGGCCGGCGCTGCCGCCGCTGCCGCGCCGTCGATGCGCCGGCCGCTGATGGATAACGCCGGCGATCCGCTGCCGCCGTTTGCTCTGGCGCGTTTGGGAACAACACGCTGGACCCATCGCGGCAATGTCTCGGACGCGGCGTTCTCTCCCGACGGCAAAATGCTCGCCTCGGCGGGCTACGATAATGAGGTACGCTTATGGGACGCGGCCAACGGCCGGGAGTTGCGCCGCTTAAATCATAAAGGCTGGGGGCGGGCGGTTGTTTGGTCGCCGGATAGCAAAACTCTCTTTTCGGCGGCGGATCGTGACGGTGTTCATCTCTGGGACGCGCGAACGGGCAAATCGCTCCGCTGCTTTGGTCCGCGAGACGGAATCTCCTATCATCTCGCTCTATCGGCGGACGGCCGCAGGCTCGCCATCGAACAGGCATACGAGATCCGCGTCGGCAACGGCAGTCGAAGCGGTTACCGCGTACACCTGTGGGATGTGGTCCGCAATCGCCTGCTCCATCAGTTCGAGGGTTCGTGCCCAGGCCGCTCGGCTCTGTCTCCCCATGGAACGATCTTGGCCCGCGGCGATAAGGGCAAGGTGCGTCGCTGGCGGATAGAGGATGGTAAGGAGTTGCCGCCTCTGACGTGCCCTGACGGCGAAGTGTACGCGGTTGCTTTCTCTCCCGATGGTCGAACGCTGGCGTCCGGCGGCGCCTACCCCGACTCCATCGTCCGCTTCTGGGATCTGGCCACCGGCAAGGAACGCCTGCATTTGCCCCCGCGCCAGCATTCAACTGTCTATGCCCTGGCGTTCTCTCCCGACGGCAAGAGCCTGGCTTGCGGACATGGCGGCGTCGATCCGGCTGTCCGTCTATGGGACGCGACCACTGGCGAAATGCGCCGGCGGTTGCCCGTTCCCTTCGACCTGATCAATTCGCTCCACTTCTCACCCGATGGCAAAACCCTGGCGACAGTGGGTTGCCACGATCGAGCCGTGTGTGTCTGGGACGCCGTCACCGGCAAGGAAATTCGTCCCTGCGTCCGCCATCATGGCGCGGTGGCCGCTGTCGCCCTGTCGCCGGATGGACGGCTGGCGGCCACGGGCGGCGATGATCCGATTGTGCGTCTCTGGGAGGCTGGCACCGCTCGGTTGTTGCGGGAATTGAGGGGTCATCGCGACCACGTGGCCACTCTGGCCTTCGCGCCGGACGGCACCGTCCTCGCTTCGGGCGGCTATGACCGCAGCGTGCGGTTGTGGAACGCGCGAACCGGGGAGAAACTGCGCACGCTGACGGGACATCAACTCGGCGTCACCGCGTTGGCTTTCTCGCCCGATGGCCGGCTGCTCGCCGCCGCCGAGGGGATGGAGGCGGGTCTTCCCAACGGCGCGCGTCACGCAAACGGCGCCGTGCGGCTGTGGGATGTGCGGAGCGGCCGCCAACCGCGCTCCCTGGAAGCTAAGCAAGGTCGCGTCTCCGCCGTGGCCTTTTCGCCCAATGATGCCCTACTGGCCACGGCGGGCCGGGACGATCCGACCATCCACCTCTGGGATCCACGCACGGGGCGAGAAATTCGTCACCTTCAGAGCGCGGACGATCCCTCTTCCGCCCTTGGTTGTTCCGAAGGCGTCGCCGCCTTAGCTTTCTCCCCGGATGGTCAAACGCTCGCGGCCATCAGCTTCTACGAATACGTCATTGTCCTCGAAGGACAAAAAGACGATGGCCAAGGACGCATGCTGCGTCTATGGGAAGTGTCCACAGGGAAAGAGCGTTACGCGATCCGCCAACGACGCAATGAAATCACCAGCGCCGCATTTTCGCCGGATGGACGAACATTGATCCTGGGTCGAGACGATGGCGATGTTCTCCTTTGGGACGCGCTTCATGGTATAGCTGTGCGCCGGTTGCACGGCCATGCGGATAGCGTCCTCGCCGTGGCCTGTGCCGGCGGCAGTCCAACGATTCTTTCCGGCAGTGCGGATACCACGGCTCTGCTCTGGGGCTCGGCCGCGCTCGCCCGGCAGCCGGTGGGCAAAGAGAATAATCTGACGCTAGCTGAAATCGAATCGCACTGGAAGGATCTGGCCAGTCTGGATATGCCGCGCGCGTATGCGGCTCTGCGCACCCTGGCCGATGACGCACCGCACAGCGTCCCGTTCTTGCGCCGCCATCTTCAGCCGATCCGCGTGGACGAGCAAGAACTCCACCGCTGGATCGCCGCGCTGGATGACGATGCCTTCGCAACGCGCGAGCAGGCAAGTAAGGGGTTGGAGCAAGCGGGCAGTGCGGCGGAGCCGCTTCTGCGCGCCGCCCTGAAAGAAAAGCCATCTCTCGAAAAACGCATCCGTCTCCAGCGATTGCTCGACGTGCTGGAACATCCGTCCGCCGATGCGGTTCGTCAGGCCCGCGCCGTGGAAATTCTTCTGCACGCCGCCACGCCGCCCGCTCGACAACTCTTGCGGACTCTGGCTCAAGGCTCCCCCGGTCATCGCTTAACCCGCCAAGCACAAGCCGCCTTGCACTGTTTGGAGACGCGGACGGATCATCGAGAAGCCCGATAATCGCCGTCGATTCGCGCTGCCTGTTAAAACCATCGATCGCATCCGGTTGAAAAAGAGGAGGGGCGGTCGCGGCCCTTTGGGGTGCGATGATTGACGCTTGCGCCGCCGCTCCATAAGTATTCAACGGGAATTGAAATTTCTGAAACCCGTAGTGATGTTTAGCCGCGACCCGAAGGGGAGCGCAGGCCGAGCGCTCCCCTTCGGGTCGCGGCTAAACGAACTTTTCCCGCTCGATGGTGGACCCATCATGAATCCGGTCACGCTGGCCCTTCCGCCGTCGGTCGCCCAAGGGTTAGACCCTTATGCGCCCATCGCCGCCGACCTGGAAGAAGTCGAGCGCATCTTAGCCCGCGTGCTGAAAAACAAGCATCCGCGCGTCGCCGAGGTCGTCGATCACGTCCAGCACTATCGCGGCAAACGTCTACGGCCGATGCTGCTGCTGTTGACCGCTCGCGCTTGCGGCCGCGTGACGGCGGCCCATCACGTTCTGGGCGCCGTCGTCGAAATGATCCACACGGCGACGCTGGTGCATGACGACGTGCTGGACGCTGCCCGCGTGCGCCGCCGCGTGGCGACGGTCAACGCCGTCTGGGGCGTAGAGACCAGCGTGCTGCTCGGCGATTATCTGTTCACGCACGCTTTCCATCTGGCCAGCACGCTCGACGACGCCCGCGCTTGCCGCATGATCGGCGCCGCCACCGATCGCGTTTGCGAAGGTGAGTTGTGCCAGGTACTCCAACGGGGTAATCTCGATTTGAGCGAAACGGAGTATTTTGATATTATCGATGGTAAAACGGCGGAATTGACGGCGTGCTGTTGTCATCTAGGCGCGTTGTATAGCGGCGCTTCGCCGGACGTGGTGCAGGCGCTGGTCCGCTATGGCCGCCGCGTGGGACTGGCATTTCAGATCGCCGACGATTTACTCGATTTGATCGGCGAAGAAAAGACGACCGGCAAATCGCTGGGCACCGACCTGGAACAACAGAAACTGACATTGCCGTTGATTTATCTTCTGAGCCAGGACGACAAGAAATTGTCCGCGCGTGTACGGCAAATCCTGTGCGGTGCCGACAATCACAAGCGCGAAGCGCTGCGGCCCTGTTTGATCGAGAGCGGCGGTCTGGAATACGCTCGCCGTCGTGCCGAGGAACTAGCGGCGCAGGCTCGCGCCGAGTTGGTCTGTTTGCCGCCCTCGACGTGCCGCTCCATCCTCGAAGCGCTGACGGAGCGTGTTGTTCACCGCAATGCCTGATGCGTCAATATTTTTTCGCCAGCGTGCCAAAGCTGGCAGTTTTGGCACGCTGGCGCTGCGAGATGGCAATTTTTACCCAGAGCCGCGTGTGAATGTGTAGAACAATCGCTGTCCCAGCCGCGGTCTCGACTGCATGTCGATCAACTTCGCATGCAGGCCGCTGCCGTCCAACAAGCGGAACAAATAATCGGGATTGATCTCCACCGCGCCGCGGTCGCCACTATGCTCCTCGATGAGCGGAGCGGTGAATATATCGGCGAAGATGACGCCGCCGTCCGTTAACAGCCGGCTCGCTTCGTGCAACAACAGCGCCGTCTCGCGCGGATAGGTATGCGTGAACACGCTGTAAAATACGATGAAATCGAAGCGCTCCGTCAGCACCGGCAGCTTCGTCATCTCGCTGAGGTGGAAAGTGAAGTTGCGCCGCGGGAAGCGCGAACGGCAGAAAGCGACCGCTTCCGGGCTGATGTCGGCGCCGACGTACAGGCCGCGTTCGTCGAGAAAATCGTGCAGCGCCGCCGCCAGCAAGCCGGTCCCGCAACCGACATCGAGAATCTTTGCTTCCGGCGTCAGGCCGAGATCGATCAGCAGTTGCAGCTTGACGATGCTGAGCCGCTCGTATTCTTCCTTGGTGGCTGGCCCCACGATGGTCCAGTAATCGCGCTGCAAATCCCAGGTGGAGTACCAGCGGCGATAATCGATGCCGGCGGGCCGGCCCGTCAGCCGGCGTAGTCCGCCGACGGCCCGCGCAGCCAGCCGGCGCAGAGTGCGACTTGCGGTCATGGGGATCCCTCCTTGGTAAACATCCTTGCTATCGTCGGGCGAACCTCGACGCGATGAACGGGCTACTCCACTAAATTTCTCCATTTAAGGTGGTATTCATCCACTTGACTCTCTCGCTTTTTGAGAGCCTGTTTCTGAGCATCGTTCCATTTCGCGCCGGCATCCAAACCGCTCTGAGCGAAATCGAGTAGTTCCAGATAGGCGGCCGCGTAAGCGTGGGCGGTGCGCCGTGCCGTCTCCGCCATGTCATCGTCATACGGTCCCGCTGCTTTCAAAGCCTCCAGCAGGTCCATCAACTGCGGACGTTGTTCGGCGAGAGCCGCTTGCGCCTTCTCGACGGCTGCCGCATCTCGCCGCGACGGTTCGGCCTGTAACAGAGGGCGGAGATGTTGGCGGTAGAGCGTCCGCGCGGCGGACAAGGTCATCGCTGTCTTCCGCAAGTAATGCGTCTCGAAGTCGAGTTGTTCGCGCTCCGCCGGAGCTTGCCATTTGTCTCCGTTGCGGAGCGCCTGTTCGGCTTCCTCGATCAAGCGCAAACGACCACCAATCCCCTTACGGTATTGCTGACGGATCTTTTCGACATCCATATTGAACAGCGGCCCGAAGCGGGCCAACTCGTCATCGAGCGCTTGCAGTTTGTCGCGCTGCTCCGCCAACGCCGGGAGAACCTGCTCCATTTTTGATGCGTCGCGGCGGCTTGGATGTTTCTCCAACACGGGCAAAGCCGTGTCCACGTAGACTTTATTCGCCTCGGCCAGCGCCTGGGCGACGGGATCGGCGAAGTGTTTTTTCAGTACCCGTTTCTCGACTTCATGCCAGCGCGGATCGGTTGCTCGGGCGTGTTCGATGACATAAAGGCCGTACCATGCCAGAGGTGCGAAACCGGCGATCGCCAGCCAGCGCCAGATGGGCGGGCCGAAGCGGTGCAATTGCAACAGCATGGCGGCCAACGCTCCAGCGGCGCCGCCGCCGAAATGTCCCCAACCGCTGACGTTTTTGAACGAACTAATAAAGATCAGCAGCACGAGATTGAGAAGAAAATTCGTCCGCGCCTGACGCACGAGAGCGCGGGGCAGATAGCGGCGGTTGAAGAGGAACCACACCGCCTCCGCGGCGAGTATGCCGCACACTGCTCCCGAGGCGCCAGCACTGAGAAGGACAGGGTGCGCCGCTACCAAGCAACTGCCGCCCAGCAGGGCAATCACGTAAATCACCAGATAACGCAGGTGCCCCCACAATTGCTCGATGAAGCGGCCCGCTAAATAAAGGCAGGCCATATTCATCAGCAAATGCAGAAAGCCGATGTGGACGAAACCGGCCGTCAACAGCCGCCACCATTGGCCATCGAGCAGATCGGACGGTACGAGTGCGCCGCTCTTTTCCAGAAGTTCCTCCACCGTCGCCGTCAGCGGAGCGCCGCGGAGGAAAGAAACGTCCTCCCCCTTGAGGCGGGCGCGATAGTAGCCGGCAGCGAAGACGAGGACATTGAGCAGGACGAGCAGAACGGTGATGTGTGGCCGTAGCGGGCCGCGCAGCGCCTGACGGACGATGGCGCCGCGGTCGTTGGCGGAGATCGGCTCGCCAGCACGCAGACGCCGTAACGATTCCGGATCGAGAAGGACACGCTGGCCTTCACGGCTCAGCGAAATGGCCGGTCCTTTGTCAGGACCGCCGTCCGCGCGTTCAATGAGGCCGCTCAGCCAAAGCTCTTCGAGGCAGCGGCCCAGCGCGTGCGGATCGACGCCAGCTTGTTTAGCGAACAGGCGCGGATACCACGGTTCGGGCGCGGCCGCCGCGCACAAACGCAAGATCGTCTCCAAAGGGTGTAGGCCGTCCTCACTCATGACGCGCTCGATGATTCCCGTCCGATGTCGTCGCGGCGATCTCCGCCGCCTCACGCGGTTGGTTCCATTATCCGTGAAGACGGCGGCGAAGTCGATTGCAAGTCGGCGTCGCTATTTTCCCGCCGCCGGCGAAGACGCTGGCAGCGGCACCTGGCTGGCGCCGGAGAGATAAGCGATCAAATCGCGCACCTCAGAGGAACTCAGCGGCGTCAACAGACCATCGGGCATCATCGATTGCGGCGAACGCTGCCGATCCTCGATGTCGGCTTTGTCCAGACGCAAGACCTCGTTCTGCGTTTGCAGTGTCAACGTCTTGTCACTTTCCTCTTTGACAAGTCCACTAATCACGCGGCCGCCGGCCGTCGTCACGACTGTCATTTGATAATCGCGGGCCACGACGGCGCTGGGATCGAGCAGTTTGCTCAGCAGATATTCGGGGTTGGCGCGCTGCGAGCCGGTCAGGTCGGGTCCGATCTTGCCACCCTCGCCGAACAGCGTGTGGCAGACGGCGCAGGTGCGTGTGAACAATAATCGGCCATGTTTGCGATCCGCTTTCTTGAGGGCGGCGGGCGGCGTCATCGCCTTGTATTTCGCCAACAACATCGTCTTGTCCGCCGATGGCGGACGAATCGAACCCCAGACTTTCGTGAGCCGTTCGCTCAGCCTTTTGTCCTGGAAAGCGAGAAGTTGGCGGACGGTGAAGGCGGACAGATCGCGTCGCGGCAGACGGCCTTTTTCCATGGCATCGAGCAGCGCGAGAGCATAAGCCGGCCGCGACGCCAAGGTGGCAATAGCATCGGTTTTCTCGGCATCGCTGAAGGAGGTGTAGCGATCGAGAATGAGTGGAGGAGTTTTTGGATCGTTATAGACGGCAAGGCCGCGTAAGGCCGCACCGCGCACGGCGCGATCGCTCACAAGCTGCCGCAAGAGCGGCAGCAGATCGGACGGACGTTTCTCGACGAGCGTTTGCAAGGCGTTGCGGCGAACCGCCGCCTCGGCCTTCGGATCGGCTGCCGTCTTACGCAGGGCGGCGAGCGCCTGCGGATCGCCGAACTGGACGGACAATTGCAGCACTTTCTCGCGGATTTCGGCGTTGTTGCTGTCGGCGAGTTTGCGATACACCTTGGTCCAGCCCTCCGGCGCGGCGACGCTGCGGCGTCCCTGCAACGCTTCGTGCATGCCGCGCAGCACGTCGAGTTGCACAGCGGCATCGTTGGATTCAGCGAGGATGCGCACAAGCGGCCAGAGAGTGCGCGAAACCGGCCCCTCGGCCATCACGGCGATGCGGCGGGCGATGTATTGACGCACCAGCGGAATCCTACACTTCGCCAGCAGTTTCGCGGCCCGCTCGGCATCCTCCGACACCAGCGGCTCGATGCCGTACCAGAGCATCAACGGCAAATTGTCGTCCGCCGCGTCCTCGGCATGTTGAGCCAATCTCTCGGCAATAGTCCAGCGCTGCTCCAGCGGCAAGCGCTGCAACGCCGACGCCAACGCTAAGCGCACTGACATTGCCTTGTCACTCCGCGCCAATTCGGCGAGGCATCGCGCGGACTCGTCCGAGATGCGTTTATCCTCTACCATCAGCCGCACCACCCAAGCACGGATCGCTTCCTGTGGATTGTCGAGTAGATCCGAAAGCGTCGTTTCGCCGAGAAGCCCCGTGACGTGCAGCGCCCACAAGGCGCGCAGTTTGCGCCGCACGTCCTTCTCGCTGTCGAGCATTTTCCGCAGCAGAGGACGGACGTTTTTATCGAGCTTGCCGGCGTAGGCGCGTTCTTGCAGCAAGCGGCGCGCGTGGCGAACCCACCAGTCGTTCTTGTGCAGTTGGAGGCGGACAAGCTGTTCGTCGCTCAGCGCGAACAGATCGGCATTGACGGCGGCGGGTTGGCCATAAGTCACCTTGAAGATACGGCCGCACGGTTCGACGCGGTCATAATCGTGACATTCGCCGGTGTCGTGCCAATCGCTGACGAACACGCCGCCATCGGGACCGCCCAGCAGCCACAAGCCGCGAAACCAGGAATCGTTGGCCAGAAGAAAATCCTTGCCGTGATGAGCGACGTAGCCGGAGCCGTGACGCGCCAACACGTCTTGATTGATGCGGTTGCCGTGAAGGTTGCACATGAAAATACGATTGCGGTATTCGTCGGGCCAATTGTCGCCGAGGTACACCATGGCGCCGGCGTGAGCGTGGCCGCCTCCGGCAACGTCGTGCGCGCCCTTGCCGCTGCGCGAACTCGTCCACTCGCCGCCGCCCCAATGGATGTGATCGGCGCAGCTGGCCATCAAGCCGTAACAGTGCGGGTTGAGATCCTGACCGAACATACGCACGAAATGAGCGCCCGGAACGACGTGGAAAAGGTGCTTGATGACGCAGTTGGTGATGAACATTTCGCCGTAGTCGTCGAAGTCCAGCCCCCACGGATTGGTTGTGCCCCAGGCGAAAACCTCGAAGGTTTTCTTGACGGGGTGATAACGCCAAACGCCACAGTTGAGGGCGGTGCGTTTTTCCATCGGCGTTCCAGGCTGGCCGACGTGAGATGTGGCGGTGATGCCGTTGCAGCCGTAGAGCCAGCCGTCCGGACCCCAAGTGAGTGCGTTGAAGACGTTGTGCTTGGCCTCCAAGCTCCAGCCGTCGAGGACGATCTTCGGCGGGCCAGCCGGTTTGTCTTCGCCGCGGCGGACGGGCACGAATAGCAAGTGCGGCGTGGCGCACAGCCACACGCCGCCGAAACCGACGGCGATGCCCGACAAGTTCGTGCCTTTGTCCCAAAAGACCTTACAAGAGTCGAAATGTCCAGTTCCCTTCTTGTCCTCGAAGATGAGGATGCGATCGCGGCCTTGTTTGCCTTCGGGAAGCCAATTGGGATAGGAATGCGATTCGACAACCCACAGACGGCCGCGGTCGTCGGTGGTCATGGCGATGGGTTTGATAAGGTCGGGTTCGCCTGCGAAGAGGCTGGCGCGGAAGCCTTCCGGCAGCTTGATGCGCTCGACGGCGCGTTCGGGCGGAAGAGTTGTTTCCGCCGCGGCGGAGAATGAGAGGATCATCGACACGGCGAGAAAAACGAGGATGGCGCGACGCATGAAAAAGGCTCCGAGGAGGACATGCTTACAGTGTACGAAAAACTGTTGCATCTCCAAACTCGGCAGCTGATGCAGCCGGGTGGTACATACTCGGATTTATTTCTTCAAGGGTCGATCAACGGCCAGCACGGCGGTGCTGGCGGCATTGCGGACAGTCGCATCGGGATCGTTGTTCATCATGGGCGCAAACTGGGTAGTTGATTCTTAGCCAAGTCGCCGAAGCGGCCCAGCGTTTGCGCCGCCTCAACGCGGACACTGGGGGGTAACGAACGGTCGCGCAATACCCAGGCGACGTTCGGCAGCGCCGCGGCGGCGTCGGTGCCGATGCCCTGAATGGCATGCAGAATGGCGATGACGTAATCCTTGTCGCCGCGATTGATGACGCGCGCCAGAAGCGGTACGGCCCCCTTGGCGGCTGGACCGTACTGTTCCAGGGCGAAGGCGGCAGTGATGCGGACGCTGGGATCTTCGTGATCGTCCAACAATTTGCTCAATCGGGGCACGACCTCCTCGGCCCGCCGCGGCGCGAGCCGGCCCAGGGTGCGCGCCGACGCCCAGCGGATGAACTTGTTGGAATCATCGAGCCTCTTTATCAGCGCCGGCATTGCCGGCTCGGCCCGCTCGCCGAGCGTTTCCAGCACATCCACGGCGGACAAACGAACACGATAATCGGGATCGCTCAAGTCGTCGATCATGGCCTTGAGTGTGCCCTGCAAGCCAGCGTCAACGGGAGCGGGTGAAGGCAATTCGTCGATTTGGCGAGCGACAAACGCCGCTGGACGTAGCCCTTCCGTGTAGAGACGCGGCTGCGCCGCTGACAGCTTGATCGGCCGCTCCAGAGTGACGGCCGGCGCCACCGAATCTTTCGGAGTCGCGACCGTAAGGGAGCGGTTGTCCGCCCCGCTCCCTAACGGTCGCGGCTCCGAAAGCCGCGCCGTCGCCCACGGCGACGGCCGGGAAGCGGACGCAACCGAGCCGCGACCGTTAGGGAGCGGAAGCGAAACCGCTCCCTTACGGTCGCGGCTCGGCGGCGGCGTCGTTTCGGGTTCGCTCGGCTCAGGCAGCGGCGGAGGCAGAGGCTGCTCGTTGAGATGCCGCACTTTCTGCGAAGCCAAAACCATCGTCTCCAATGTGCGACAAGCGAGAACGCGCAACGCCGGCTCCGAGTCGCGGGCGCAGCGGTTGAGGGCCGGCAGAGCGCGGTCCACAGCAGCCAGCGCGGATCGGAATGCCGCGCGACGATCCAGCGGCGTCTGCGGATCGCTAGCCATATCGTCCACGATCAGCGCCGCGCGCTGGCAGGCCGCCAGACTGGCGCGGCGCACGTCGGCATCGGCATCGGCCAAACCGCGCACGGCGACCGCCAAGACCTGCTCGACGGCCTCGACGATCGGCTGCGGCCGGCTCTTGTTCATTTGAGAGGATTTCACCTCGAGCATCTGAGCCAGCGCCGCCGCCGCCGCCCGTCGCACCACGACGTTGTTTTGCGGCGACGCCAGCAACGGCGTGAAGGCGGCCAAGTTGACGGCTGGATCGATCTCCAACTCGCTAAGGGCGCGGACGCCCGCCGCCTGCACCTGCGGATTGCCGTTCTGGATTAGAGTTCGCAGATCGCCTGCCAGCTCGCTTAAGCGACGACTGAGATAATGGCCGCTGAGTCGGCTCGAACTGGTTTTGGTCACCTCGGGCGCCATTAAATCGTAGGATTCCTGACGGCGTGCGGTGGCCACAGTGTCGCCGATCAAGTTGGCCGCCGCGATGCGATCCTCGGCGCGGCCATCGCGCAGGTAGTGGCGCAGGCGATCGTCCAAACGCTGGAGCAGCCGCGCACGCACGTCGCGCTTGATCTCGACGATGATGATTCGCTGGACGTCGGCAGGATAGTCGGGCTTCATCCTTAGCAATTTCTCGACCTCCTGCTGGAAGGATCGCTCATCGCCCTTCGCCACGGCTTTCTTGACCTGAGCCAAGGGCACAGGCGACTCCCTGTCGTCGTCAGCCGAGCGCCACTCCGGTAGCAGCAGGACGCGCGTCACCTCGCCGAGAGAGGGCAGGCGGGCAGTCGCCAGGCGGATCTTCCGCCGATACTCGGCCAAAGACGTGGCCGTGCCCACCGCTGACGCCTCCAGCCGAGGCTCGCGCTTGGGATCGATCAAGGCGCGGAACTCCTCAATGCCGGGTTGATCGAGCGGGCGAGCTTCCGCTGAGCCGAGGACGACTCCGCCGAACAAGATCAGCACGCTCCAAAAACCCAGGCGGCGAGCAAGGCCGAAGGATGCGAAACGGATCGGCAACATGGCAGTCATGCTCCTGGTGGGCCGGATGGATACTCGTCCATCTCTCCTATTGTACCAGTTTTTGCCAGGCCGCAGCGCCAGCAAGGGCAGACCCTACGGGTGCCGCGGCCTAGCCAATTCATTCCGCGCGGCACTTTGCTTTTGACATCGGTAGTCCGGATCGCCAACCTTTCCCCCCTTTACGCCACGACGGCGGGATGAGGGATAAGGGCGGCGAGGTGTTCCGATTGCACCGATCCTGCGGCAACCGCCAAGGGACGGGGACGCCCGCGTTGTACCACGATCGCACACTCTGTTTGAAAACGTCGCACGGACGGCGAATCATCGGCGAAAAAACTGCAAACGTCGCCGCGATCTAATCGGTTACAGGGCAAGAAGATGCTGACAGGAAGTAGCACTCTCCAAACAGGGTGCGGGCTTGGCACTCGATTCGCTAAACATCCTTTCAAACCTCTACCCGCTCGGCCCGGAGGGACGAGGACGATGTTGAAACTTCTCGGAAGCGCGATGGCGCAATCGGCATACTCCCCCAAAACGGTTGGCCCCTTGCGCTGCGTTCGGCCTTCGTTGCTCGATTTGCGTTTCACCGGAGATCCGTGGGTGGTAGGCCATGAAGACGGCACCGCCTCGGTGCGGTTGGACGATTATCGACTGGCGCGCATCCGCACCTTGCCGTTCGATTTGCCGTCGCTGAATCAACTGTGGTTGCAGCTGCGGCAGTGGCAGATGCGCCGCCGTCTGTATCAGCAGTCGCGCACGTGCTGCCGCGCACGATCCAATTCATCAGCGCCGAAAGCGTAAGCGGCGGAATAATTATTTTTGGCTGCGCTCTTTCGGTGGTAGTTCACCCTTGGCGATTTCGTCCTCGATGAGTTTTTTCCACGACGCGGCGGCCTTGTCGCGCTCTTGCTTGGCAGCGAGCGGATCGTAGCCGAATTTCCGGCCGGCCGGCACCAAACGCGACAAATGCCAATAAGCCAAACCGCGGATGCCGAGCCGTTCGTGATCGAGATAGCGAACCAACATGCGATACAATTCCGGTTGCGCCAAATCGGCGTCGTCGAAACTGTGCAACAGTTGCAGGATCGTGGCCGCCTGAGCGGGCTTAATGTCGCGCTTGTCGAGAAGATAACGATAGAGGATCTGATCTTGTCCGGCACAACGGCCGAGCCAGTGTCGCACCACCACGACGGCTCGATCCCAGGTATCGGGATAGCGCGTCGCGGTCAACACTTCGCCTAATCCTTCCATGTCGTCCATCGCTCCCATGACAACGACGGCGACGGATCGTTTGTAGGCGTCCTCGGATTGGACGAAGACCCGCAGCGCTTCTCGCGGCGACGACATCCGCGCCTGCCGGCGAAACGCCTCCAGCGCTTTCTCGATCCGCTGTCCTCGTTCCGAAGTCGTCTTCTCCGCGGCCCATTGCGGGAGCTTGTCGAGCTTTTGCGGCGCTTCGGGATGATCGCCGCTGTTGTCCCAGTGCAGGAGAGCGGGGCCAGGCGGAGCGGACAGCGCATGCTGATGGCTGCCGTGGCGGAGATCGACGCGGCCTTGGCGCACCAGCAACAGCAGATCGGCGGCAGGCACATCGCCGGGACCGGGTTTCGTCGTGAAGCGCGCCCCCTTCGGCCAACGGCCATACAACTCCACGGCGAAGCGCGATCCCGGTTCCTCCAGAATGGCCTGCCACTTCTGCTCGTGAAAACGAAGATTCACGCGCACCGCGCCCTTCTCTTTGAGGTTGGCGACATCGACCCGTCCGCGATCGAGCGTGAAATCGACGTCGCCGTCCGGGCTGGCATGAAGAATGATGGCAGCCTCAAGGATAGGATAGGGCGAGTTATTGTCCAGATTGCAGAGGAATGTTAGACGGACGGCGCCCTTGCCGGCTTCGATGACGGCGCCGGGCAATCCCAACAGAAGGTCGCCGGTATGCAACGCTCCTTTGGCCGGCACGATACTCCACCCTCCGCCGCTGTTGGCGCGCTGAAACAGCGTGCCTTCCGGCGACACGAGCTTGCCGACCTCTTTCCGCTCCTCTGCGGACGCGCCGTGTACCCCACCGGCGAGCAGGAAGGCTGCGGCCACTGCGGCCTGGATGCGCTGACCCATGGGAACCTCCTTCTCGAAAGAACGATGATGTGTTCTCGTGGGCGAGTTTTCATTCTTTCGCGGCGGATAGAACGTGGAGAGGCGAGACGATTTTCGCTTTTTTGCCGCTGATCTCGTCGCTGGCCAGCACTTCGAGGGTGAACTTGCCGGGGCGGTTGAGCGATAAAGGGAACGACAGGGGCACGTTCTTCTCGCTCGCCGGGACGTCCTTGTTGACCTTGTGGATCAGCGGCTTGGCCATCGTCGGTTTGCCGTCGGCGTCGAGGACGCGGACCTCGAAGACCAGATTGGGCTGCTTGCTGGCGGAATCACGGGCGAAATCGACGGCGCTGCAATGCACCCACACGCCCTGACCGCAGACGAACAGCGCGGCCGGATACCGGCCCTCTGTGTCCAGACTCATGGTCTGGCGGACCAGGGCGAAGCGGCGCGGCAGCACCGTGAGATCGCGCGTCAAGCTCTGTTCCTTGCCGGAGGCGCGGTCCTTGACCGTGACTTTGAACTTGTAATCGCCCGGCGGCGTGTCGAGTCCGACATCGAGCCGAGCGAAGGCCGGCACGCTATCGCCGCCGAGAGAGACCGTCGCCTCGTTATCCGGCGGCTGCTGCTGCTGAAAGATGACCTTGCCGCTGGAATCGCTGGCCTCGATGCTCAAACTGTATCGCACTTTGCCGCCGTCCTCGACGGTGATGCCCTCGATGTCGAAGCCCAGAAAGAAAACATCGCCCGGCACGAGAGCTTCGTTGTTGCGCGGCGGACCGAGCAGGCCGTGCGTCGAACGCACGTGCGTCAGTGATAAGCCGGATTGTCCCGGCGTCGCGCCGAGGACGGTCAACAATGCGAGG
This sequence comes from uncultured Planctomycetota bacterium, assembly GCA_963835245.1. Lineage (GTDB taxonomy): Bacteria > Planctomycetota > Planctomycetia > Gemmatales > Gemmataceae > JAJPHU01. The sequence goes on along the minus strand of CAWIEZ010000001.1, from coordinate 541,404 downwards.
ATGGTCCACATCGGAAGAAACCCCTTTCACGCAACCTGGCCGCGCATCGGCAAGCGAGAGAGGCGGTCGAATGGCGCTCTGGCTCAACGGATGGAGTATAATGTAAGGGTTGTTTCGCTCATCGGCAATCCCCTCCATGAAAGGGCGTTTTCTCTCCGCGGTCCTATCTCCGGACCGCTTGCAAATCCATTGTTTGCGCCGCCTGCCATACTTCGACGGTGCCAATCGGCAGCCAAAAGCTCGCCTCGACCACTTGCACTGGCTGCTGCTTCGCCAATTCGCTCACGTATTGCGTCACCTCGTATTCACCGCGCGGCGAAAGAGTCAAGGGAATGTCGAAGACCGTGCGCGGGAAGGAATAAGCGCCGGTGTTGGCCAACTGGCGGCCATCCAAGTCCGGTTTTTCGATGAGCCGGTCGAGTGTGCCGTCCGGCTTGCGGAAAGCGATGCCGAAGCGGCGCGGCTCGTCCACCGGATGACAGAGAACGCCGGCGGGACAACTCGCCAGCTTCGCCAAGTCGGCGGCGCCGAAAAGATCGTCGCCGTTGAGGGCCAAGAAACGCTCGGAACGCAGATGAGCGCGACAGGCCAGCAAGGCATCGCCGGTGCCGCGCGGCGTCTCTTGACGCACCACCTGCCATTGCTTGAAGTGCTTCTGCTGGCGCAGATACGCTTCTACTTGCTCGCCCAAATAATGAATGACGACCAGAACGCGCTCGACTTGCTTGGGCAGCGCGCCCAGCGTCCAGTCGAGGATGGGCCGGTCCTGCACCGGCAAAAGAGGTTTGGGTGTTTGCAGCGTGTGCGGCCGCAAACGGGTGCCCAGGCCGGCCGCCAAAATGATCGCATCCATACTGTGACATCTCCGCGCTCGAACCAAGGGCGACGATAAAATGCTCCATCCACGGACTCTATGCCGATTGATCGGCTTGTGCATCTTCCGAGGGTTGCCCGTCTGAGCGGGATTTCCTCAAGGGTCGTGCTTTACGCCGTCGATGCAATCGGCGAGCGCCAGGGATGGCCCTCGAACGATGCCCCTGTTCTATACAGGAAAGGTAAGGAAACTATGCGTCGCGCATTGTTGTTGTCCGTCAGTGCCGGCTTGCTTGGTTTGCTGGCTGGCTGCTGTCGTAACCATTGCCAGGGCCGTTGCGATTGCCAGGTCTACCCCCTCCAGCACGGCACGCCTTCGCCCATCGTTAAGCCGGGTTCGGTCTTCGCGCCGCCCATCCAGCCGGTCGCGCCCGTTCCGGTGCAGTAACGATTCGTTTTCAGTTTTCAGTTTTCAGTTTTCAGTGTACGGAAAACTGAAAACTGAAAACATTTTCTCACGAATCTGTTTGCAATTCGCTTCCCCTCCCCATAGCATGCAAGTAGTTACGTTCGGATGCCGCTTCTTACCCCCCTGCGGCATCCTCGACCTACCATCGACCGCAACCTGCCAGCAATCGCCCTCGTGACCTTAGTTAATAGTGATCCAGCCGGCTCCGCCGCCGGGCGCGAGGCAGTTCCATGCCGCCGCATTCACACGATCCTGCCAATTCATTGACGGGCCATGCCCTGCGCAACGCCCATCTGCGTGAGCGCGCACTGCGTCGCGCGGAGACGGCGCCGCCTTTGGCTCGCCTCCTTGTCACCATCCGGGCGCAGATCCTCGGTCTGACGCGCCTGGAGTTGGCTCGTCGCTCCGGCATCAGTCGCGGCACGCTGCGCAATCTGGAACTAGGCATTCACACGCCGACGCGGCGCATCTTGCAACAGTTACTCGCTTTTTACCAGCGGGCCGGCGTTGCCGGCAACCACCTGGAGGAGTTGCGCCGCCTCTACGCCGGAGCCGGCGATACGCTGGAGCAATTCATCGCTCGTCTGGAACTGCGTGCTGGCTCTTCGCGCGAACTGGCTCGCCGCGTCGGCATCAGTGCGGCGACACTGTGGGAATACCGCCGCGGCCATTTTCCGCTACCGCTGGATCTGTTGCGGCGGATGTGCCGGGCGGTCGGCGCGGCCCCCGCCGCGGCCGAACCGCTGTGGCGGGAGGCGGAACGGCAACGACTGCGGCAGCGCGGCTACCCGGAAGCGCTGGTCGAGTTCTGGATGTTGTGCGGCCGCGCCGGCTACACCGAGAAACATCTGTTGTCGCTGGGCATGGCTACTGCCGCTTTGCGGCGGCTACGCTATCTCGAACTGCCGCCCTGGCGTCAAGTGGTCGAAGTGGTTCGTCAGTTAAGCGATGACGAGGAATTGCTGACCTTGGAACGCTTGTGGCGCCGCGAGGAGAAAAATCAATCCGCCGGGCTGCCCGACGAGTTCGGCGCCCGTCTGCGACAGCTTCGTAAGCAGCACGGCATCTCTCGCCGTGAACTGGCCGATCTGTTCGCCATAGGCGGCAAAAAACCGGCGCGCATCATCAAGTACATCGAGGAGGACGGATTCTATTCGGCGCAGGCTCATCCCGCCGGTCTCGCCGCTTTGCTGATCGAGGACGAGCGCCAACGCGCGGCACTGTTGACCGCGTGGCGGCGGCGACGCACGCGGTTTCATCGCCGCCATCGGCCGGAAACGCGCATTGATTTACGGCTGGCGCGCGAGTTGTACGGCTTCGAGCCGCGCGACATGGAATTGATTCTCGGCTATTCCTCTCTGGAATATCAAAAAATCGAGCGTGGCGTCCAGTCGTTGACCGACACGGCACGCCAGCGCATCCTGCACGCCATCGACGAAGCGGGCCGGCGTCGAGTGGAAGAGTTGCTACAGCGGCGGCGGCAGTGCGAGGCAGAGCGCAGCGCCTGGCAGCGCCCCTCGTCGGTGAGGGCGCTGATCGCGCTCTTGGCCGACCGCGAGGGCGGCCTTATTCCGCTGTCGCGCCATCTCAAACGTCTGGGACAAAAAGGACTGTGGACGGCCCGGCTGCGCGCCATCAGCCGCGGCGAGGAAGTGCCGCCCTGGTGCGTGCTGGAGCGCATCGCCCGCGCCGGTGAGATCGTGGAAATGGACGACGTTCACGACGATTGGAGGCAGCGCTATCGTGAGCATTTGCGGCGGAGTTGTCCCTCGCCCTTGGCCGTCGAGTTGCGTTTGCTCATCGGCGAAGTAGCGGAGTCGCTGCGCAATTTCAGTCCACGCTTAGGGTTCAATTATTCCGTTCTCATCCGCGATCTGCAAAAGATCGACCGAGACGATTCGGTGAAGTGGTTCCACGTCGAGCGGATCGTGTACGCGGCGGGATTGGCGGCGGAAGACGAACGCTGGCGCGAGATTCATGCGTTATGGTGTACAGCCAGTGATCGCAAAAAGAGAATCGCGCCGCGCCGCTGGGCGGCGTCGGCGGCACGGCAGGATTGAGGATTGCCGCTTGCGGTTCAGCGCGTTTCCGTGCTAAGACTCCAACCGCCGCTATGCGGTCTCGCGGAGGCGCATGTGACCGCCAAGCCCTATGATCCGACGCTGAAAACGCTGGTCGAGATCGAGCCGCAGTCGTGGCCGGTCCTGCTCGGCTATGCCAAGGCACCTACGGAGGTGATCGATGCCGACATCGCCACAATCAGCGGTGCCGCCGATAAGGTGCTGCGCGTGTCCGGCGATCCGGCGTATTTGCTGCATCTGGAGTTCGTCTCCGGCCATGATTCGGCGACGTTGCCGAGTACGCTGCTGATGCGTCATAGTCTGCTGGTGCATCGTCATGGGTTGCACGTGCGCAGCGCCGCGGTGTTGCTGCGGCCGCAGGCCGATTCGCCGCAGCTAACCGGGCTTTATCAATGCGCTTCCCTGGCGAGGAGCCGTACTTGACGTTTCGCTATGCGGTGGTGCGCGTTTGGCAGCTTCCGCCGGAGCCGTTGCTGACCGGCGGTTTGGCTTTGTTGCCGTTGGCTCCCATCAGCGCGGTGACAGAAATCGAGTTGCCAGACATAATAAAGCGAATGGAGCAGCGTTTGAGCAGCCGGCGCGGACGGAGGCAAGCTCCGATCGTGTGGGGAGCGGCGTATATCCTGCTGGGCTTGCGCTATTCGCCGGCCTTGGCGGCGCAACTATTCCGAGGAGTAGTGACCATGAAAGAATCTTCGACGTATCAAGCCATTCTCGAAGAAGGGCGAGAATTGGGGCAGCAGATAGGGCGAAGCGAAGGAGCTGTCGCCGAGGCGAAAAAAGTGCTGCGGTTTCAGGGCGACGATGCCTTCGGAGTCCCGGATGACCGAACGGCTGCAACCATTGAGCGGATCAGTGATCTAGTGCAACTGGAAGATTTGCTCCGGCGTTTGCCTTCCGCAACCAGCTGGCAGGACTTGCTCGGATCTTTGGTCGCCGGTTCGCGGAAAAGGCGGCGGTCCTCGTAGAGGCAGCAGGCTGGCAATCGCGGTCAATTCGCTACAATGCCTCCGTTACACGGTGATGGGCAGTCATCCTCGGTTTTCGCGGGGCGTTCATGATCGCCAAAGAGCTTCTCGACATCCTCCGCTGTCCGCTCGATCCCGCCCGCGCAGCGCGGCTGGAACAGGAAGCGGACGGCCTGATGTGCCAGCGCTGCCGCCTTAAATTTCCCATCAAAGAAGGTCTGCCGTGCATGCTCGTTGAGGAAGCGCAACTTCCACCGGGAGCGAGCAGCTTGCAAGCGCTGCCGTGCCAACAGACGCCCGTGACACCGGGAGTGCAGACATGATCGCACATCGATTGTACGTCGGCACCATCGGCGAAGGGCTATTCCGCAGTCTCGACGGCGGCGCGAGTTTTCGCCGCGCCTGCGAAGGCATGTTCGTCGAGTGTCACGTCCGCGCCCTGGCAGTACATCCTCAGCAGCCGGCTACGCTTTATCTCGGCAGCGAATTGGGGTTGTTCGTCAGTACCGATGGCGCCGAGAGTTGGACGAAGCTGCCGGCCCCCTGGACGGTTTGCAAGTGTGGTCGCTGCGGATCGCGCCGCATAATCCGCAACTTCTTCTCGCCGGTACTTGCCCTTCGCATCTGTTTCGTTCGGAGGACGGCGGACACACTTGGAAAGAAGCATCGGCGCGGCTGGAGCGCGAATGTCCGCGCTTGCTGTGGACGCGCGTCACTTGTCTTGCCGGCGATCCGAACGAACCGAATTTACTGTGGGCCGGCGTCGAGATTGACGGCATTCATCACAGCCGCGACGGCGGCCGTACTTGGCAGTCGATCGGCAGCGGACTCAGTTCGCGCGACATTCACGCCCTGGTTATCGTCCCCGCTCAGGACGGCAAACCGCGCCGCTTGCTGGCGGCGACGAACAACGATCTCAACGTCAGCGCGGACGACGGCGCGACTTGGCGGCCCTTGCAAATCGGTCGAATGATGCCGTGGTCGTACTGCCGGACGCTGATGCAGCCGTGCGGTCGGCCGGAGGTGGTTCTGCTCGGCAACGGCGATGCTCCGCCCGGCACGGCCGGGGTCATCGGCCGCTCGCAGGATGGCGGCAGCACTTGGCAACTCGCCGACATGCCGGGCCGCGCCAACAGCACCATTTGGAACTTCGCCGTCCACCCCGCCGATGCGGCGATGATCTACGCCAGCAGCGTCAGCGGGCAGATCTATCGCTCTCTCGACGGCGGTGCATCATGGCAGCGCTTGCCGCGCGAGTTCGGTGAGATCCGTGCGCTGGCATGGGCACCCCTTTGAGCGCTAAAACTCCATCTCGCGCAGGCGCGGATGTCCGGCGCAGAGCGGAAAATACACGCTCGCCGCGCCGACCGCCAACCCCAGCACCAGACCGATACCCACGATACTCCCCATCGTCACGGTGGATTGAGGCTCGGGGGCATCGGCGGGCGACGGTGGTGTCCGCATCGACGGCAGCATCCATTCCAGATGCCACGGAGCGGCCATCAACCCCAACACCAGCAACAAAAACAGCAGACCCGCCACCAAATTCAACGTGCCGCCGAAGCCGGCGGCGATCTTGGAAGGATCGCTTTCGCGGAAATTCGGCATGCACGCGCCCAGGCCGACGCTCAAGCCGCTCAGTCCCGCAGCCAACACCGCCACCGTCAACAGATGTAGCAGAATCGGCGTCGTCGGCATCAGCAACATGAAATCGCTGACCAGCACCAACCCCTCGGCAATCAGCAGTCCGCCCGTCATGGAAAAGGCGAACTTGCCCCACAACAGTTGTTCGCGCTGGAGCGGCAGAAGACCGAGAATCCAGAATTTGCGTCCTTCCAGGCTCAGCATCGGATAGACGAAACGGCCCGTGTATGTGCAGAGCAACAGCGCGATGGCCCACAGATTGAGAAAGCTGATGGTACTCTGATAGGGTCCGGCCAGGCTCTCGATAAAGCGGCGGATGTTGGCGAAGTACAGCAGCATCAGACTGCTGAAGGCCAGAATCTGTCCCCATTGCTGCGGATCGCGGCGGAAGGTGCGGAAATCCTTGACGAGCAGAAGGCGCGTACAGGGATGGACGAAGGGCAATAGGACGTAAAGAAGCCGATCGATCCACGCTTCGCGGAAGGAGGGACGCTCGGAGCCAACAGCGTCAGCGGGGGCCATTCCCTCGTCGAAGGCCGGACCCTCGCTTCCGCTGCGGACTTTCCGAGAAGCCGCTCGGAAATCGCTGCCTGTGGCCATACGGTTGTAACCGCGGCGATACAGCCACACGGACGCCTTCGCAGATATTAAATATAAAAATAGACCATTGCTCCACACCAGAGTCAGATAGTACAGCGCGACACCTGCCTCGCCGCGGACCACGCGCCGCAAGCCGAGCGATACCCAATGGCTCGGCGCCAACGGATTGCGCGTGAAATTGAAATAGCTCAGCAGCCGCGTCACCGCTTCGCGCATTTCGTCGCGCCATAATTCGGACGGCGACGCCTGGACCATCCGGTAAATCCACCAAGCGAGTACGAGGACGAGCGCTGCCAAGCACACGACCAGCACTTGCTTGCGTTGCCGCGGAACGTAATTGACGATCAACAGGGCTGCCAAACCACCCAGCGATCCCGGCAGCAACACGAAACCGAGGAAGAACAAGGGTAGCAACACATAGAAATACCAGGGCGCGTCACAGGCCAAGCCGTAGGCGAGAAGGATCGGCGCGCCCAGCAGCAGAAAGGCCCAACTGCTGAACGCCACCGCGCCCTGGAATTTGTAAGCGAACACCTGATCCGCCGCTACCGGCTTGGAGAGCAGGAACGCCGTCTCCGCCGAGGCGAATAGGCTGCCATAAAGAATCAAGCCGCTGGAAAAAATCAACAGCACCGCCAGCGACAGAAACAGTAGGTCGAGCAGGATGCCGACGATCTCGCCCGTCAGCGGAACGCCAACTTCCGTTCGCAAAAACCGAAAACCGCCCCAGCTAATCGAGAAGACGAACGCCCAGACGATGAGACTGCACAACAATATGGTCAAGGGCCGCATCGACGATTGGCCAATCATCACGCGCCAGGAATTGCGCAGCAGACGCACTCGCAACCTATGAAACAACAACGCTTGATTCACGGCGTCCGCGCTGGATGTTGACGTAACCATCGATGCACTCTCGGTTGGTTTCGGTTAGCGACGCTTCGCAGAAGCGTCGTCCGCACGCTTCTGCGAAGCGTCGCTAACCAGTTCCGTCTCGTGTCGCGTCAGTGTTAGGAACACCTCCTCAAGCGAGCCGTCCACGGCGGCTTGATCGCGCAGTGCCTTGAGGCTGCCGCAAGCGACGAGGCGGCCATGCTCAATGATGGCAATGCGATCGGCCAATTCCTCAACCACGTCCAGCGAATGCGACGACAGAAACACCGTCGTGCCCTGATCGGCCTGGCGGCGCAGCAGATCCTTCAAGCGGCGGACGCTGTGCGGATCGAGACCGACCGTCGGCTCATCGACGATTAACACGCTCGGCTCATGGACCAAGGCCGAGGCGAACACGGTGCGCTGCCGCATGCCGTGCGAGTAACGCTCGGTCAGATCGTCTATAAATTCGTGCAACTCGAACAATTCGATCACTTCGGCGATGCGTTCGGCGGCGCGGCTGCGCGGCAGACCGTACATGTCGGCGAGGAACTGCAAGAACTCGCGGCCGGTCAGCTTCTCGTAGAGGAACGGTTGATCGGGAACGTAGCTGAGCAATTGACGGGCGCGATCGCCGTCGCGGCGCAGGTCGTGTCCGCCGATCAGCACGGCGCCGGAGGTGGGAAAAAGCAGGCCGCACATCATCTTAATGGTGGTTGTCTTGCCGGCGCCGTTGGGACCGAGGAAGGCGAATAATTCGCCGGTGGCGATGTCCAAGCTCAATTCGTGAACGGCTGTCTTAGCACCGTATTTCTTGGTGACGTGATCGAGTTGGATCATAATTTCGTTCCGCGGCTGGCGTGGGTCGAAGCGGGTCATCCTTTCGGTGGACGCCTGGAGCTTCGGGGCGGCAGTTCGCGCCGCATGATCCACAGGCCGTCTTCGAGGTTGGCTTCTTGCTGTTGCACCCGTTCGCTGTCCTGCTCCACCCAGGTGCGGCCCACCGTTTCCATTTCGTCGTCGGTATATTCGATCACCAGGCAACTCATCTCATTGTCGCCGATCTTCAGCATCTCCGGCTGGGGGAGGACGCGCGCGTTGAGCGCGCGCACGCCGCCGGAGAGGCCGGGCAGCGAAGCGAAAGCATCGCGCAGAGGATCGACCAACGGCTGCCGCCAGGTCTGACCGAACCGCAGGCCGCGAATGTGATTGACCGGATGCAGCGGCATCAGCACCGAAGCTGTGCGCGACACGGTGGTGGAAGGCAGATCAAATTGCAGTGGCTTCGGCAGAGAGGGCGATTCAGCGCGGCAATATGCGGAGAATTGATCGCCCTGCACATCCCCCCAAATGTACAGCGAAATCTGGTCGTCGTTGGAGGGGATCCCGGATTTCGCCGCCGGCGGCGCTCTGAAGATCCCACCCAGCAGCGGCGATAGTCCCGAAAGGAGTTGTTCGGGATGGGGAGTCGTTTTTACGGTCGCTTCCAGCGAACGCAATTGACCGAGGCGATTAACGCAATACTCGCTGGTCACGAGTTCGATCTTGAGGAATTTCGCCACATAGACCGGCTGCAACGTTAGGTCTTTTTCGGCATTGAGACTGGCGTGCAGGATGTATGTGTCGTCATCCGGCCGATAATCCACCCACGTTGAGGCGCGGAAGATCCGCTGTCGCACGCCCTGCTTAAGTCGCTGCACCGTCCAGAAGGTGCGTAGGGGGTCGCCTTTGACTACTTCATCGACGGGATCGATGTGATACGGCGGCGGCTCGCCGGATCGCCAACTCGGCCATAAATCGTGCCAGAACAACCAAGCCGTCGTCGTCAACCAAAAAACCACGATCAGCAAACGAAACCATCGTGAAGGCATGTCCCGCTCCCGCTTCGCTGTCGCCGCAAGACCTTTCGCCGTTCTTCATTGTCGCACAAGAAGCGGAATTGTCTAGCACCCTAGCGGCGCGCGTTCTCGCTCTCAACGGCCTTTCGATTCATTTCCTTTCCTTGTCACCGCTGTGCCGTTTGTCGTAGCGGACGTAGCGAAACGAAGATTTCTTGAACACGCCGTCAATCAACTCGAAGAGGGCGGGATCGTACTTCGCCAGCTTGGCGCGCGTGTTGACGTTGATGTGGACGCCGCCGGCCGGTGCATTGCAATCGAAATAGGACTGCACGCCCTCAGCCCAATACTCTTTGGCATTCGTCGCCGCATAGGCGCCTTTCCACAAGCCCTTGTCCAGCGCGCGGGCGTAGGCGGCTCGCAAGCGCTCATCGAACGTGGAATCGACGGTGCGCAATCCTTGCTCGTGGATGCAGTGAGCGAATTCGTGAATGAGGATGTTCTCGTTAAAGTAGCGATCGCCCTTGAGGTTGAGCAGGTTTTCCTCGCCGCAGGAAGTGATTCGACCTCCCAGACCACGGGCTCGTTTGTCCCAGTATGCTTTGGGTTTCATGTTTCGCTGCTCCGGTACGTCCGTCGTCATCTCCGTCGGCGCCATGACTACGAAACGGCAATTCTTCTTGCGGAGAGCCTGGAGAATGTCGTCGCGGTCGCCCAGCATCCTGCCGATGAGATAGCGCGCTTCGAGCAGCGCTTCATCGGACACTTTCTTGGAACTGAGGATGAGATAGCCTTTGTAATCGCTGTATTTCGTATAAAAGGGATCGAGTTTGAGTTCTTCGCGGAGTTTCTTCGGGATTGGACCGACTTTCGGTAGCGCGGTGTCTCGCTCTTTCACGTCGTCGGCGGAGTGCGCGCCCTGTCCAACGACGAGCAGGACGAGAACAAGGGCGGAGAAGCAATGCTTGCGGATTATCATGGGAAGCTCCCCTTCGACGATGAAGCCATTTGTCGATGTCTGTTAATCCGGCGAATTGTCACGTCCTATCCGACCAGAACCCCGGAAGTCGCCTAATGAATGGAAATCTCAGCCATCCCGCCGCTCCTCCAATCGCTGCCGCACCCTCCGTTTCACTTCTGGCCAGGGAGTCCGTGTCGCCGTGCCCGCGTCAATCTGGGCGGATCGACGCTGGACCTCGGCTAACCAGGCATCGTCAAACGGCCGAGCGAGAGCACGGTCGCACTCGGCTAAGAGAGCCTCGACTAACTGAAGACGCTCCTCCTCGGGCAAGGCCAAGGCAGACTGCAAGAGTTGTTCGGTCGCTTCAGTCACGGTAGAACCTCCGTCTCAGGTTGATAGTGAATTATGCCAAAGGAGGACGCCTTCCGCGACCCCGCTTTGCCTGACATTTCCGCCGGTTAGAAAAACGCCAACGGCCCGGTTTGTCTGATATGACCAGACACGCCGGGCCGCGGAAGACGAGAACCGAAGCGTCCTCAATGATTGAACTGAAACGCCTTCGCATTGATGAACGCCCAGGACAAATCCTGCGCCGGGCAGTCGCTTATCGACCGGCATGGGATGATCGATGACAAGTTGGCGCAGCCGCGGCAACTCCGGGTCCAGCGAACGATAGTAGTTCGTCAACCCCGCCTTCTGTTGCGGCGTGCGTTTGGCCTGCTCGACGGCGAGGATTTTGGCAATCTCCTTCGGCGGTCCCTTCGGCGACAGCGGCGGTTTGCTCGTCGTCAGCGACACGCGGAAGCGGCCGATGACGTGCTGGCCGCCGAAGCGGTGCAACATCGTCACGTTCATCGTCGCGCCGCTCGGCAGCGACAGCGGTGCCGCCAGTTCAAAGTAGGCCGTGTGCGCTTTGCCCACTTCGGGGACGACGGCCCAGCCGGTCGCCGGGTTGTTGTCGATAGCGTTGGCGGCCGGGAAGCCCGCTTGACCGAAATCGGCCTGAGCATTCTTGAGGGCAATCGGCTTCGCTTTCTTCTCACCGGGCGGCGTGAAAGACAGCTTGAACTCGTTGAGTACGAAGTTGCCGTTGCCAGCGCGGCCTGGTCCTTTCGCCGGCAAACTCGCATCGGTCAGCGCTTCCAGACGAATCGCCGTGATGCCGTTCAACTTCGTTCGCGCCTTGATTGTGTAGGTATCCGCTAGCGGGTTCTTGCCGCCGGCGAGAAGCGAGCCATCCGTCAACCGGGACAACACCGCGCCGCCCTTGGAGTCGGCACGGAGAATGTCCAACGGCGTCCACGTCGGCGGTACGGTCGCCTTGACGGTCGCTTCCCACTGCGCTTGCCGAGCCTCCAGCCCCTTCTCGTACGCCGCCAGAGCGTCCTGGTGCATCTTCGCTTCGGCGACCAAGCGCTGATAAACTTCGCCGCCATCCTTGAGCGATTGCAAACCGATTTGCAACTCCGCCTGAGTTGGCAAACGGCTCAGGAAGGCGAGGAACAACTCCTCGATAACTTTCGCGTCGTCCTTCTCGGCAGCAACCAGGCGGGCAATGCGATTATTCGGATCGTTAATGGCGTTGCCGACTACGGGGCCGTTCACCAAATTGAGTACCGGGCCGAACATGAGGCTTGTGGAGCGTTCGCACTCGCAGGCGCTTTCGCGGGCCGGCTTGCCGAACAGCACGAAGAAACCACCCGGCACGTCGTCGCGCGAATCGAGCAGCTGCGCCGCCCGCGCTCCCCGCGACAAGCCCGGCAAACTGCTCAATGAGCCAGTGGCGCGATGGATGGCGTCGTAGAGTACCTCGGCCGGCAAACGGCGGGCCAGGGCGTGCGAGTAATTGATGTCGTCGTCGCGGTTGAAAGCGTTGCTCCGCATTGACTGCTGATAAACGCGCGATTTACAGATCGTTTTCAGCATGTGCCGGACGTTGAAACCGCTCTTGATGAACTCGCCGGTCAGGGCGTCAAGCAGAGCGGGATTGGTCGGCGGATTGCCGGCGCGAATGTCATCGACGGGTTCGATAATGCCGGCGCCGAGCAGATAGCTCCACAGACGATTGACATAGCTTTTGGCGAAATAGGGATTTTCCTTCGAGGTGATCCAGCGAGCCAACTGCTCGCGGCGGCCGGGGGTGGACGGCGGCAGATCCTTGTGCAGATAGGGAAACGTCGGTTTCGCCACTTCACCCGTGCGGATCTGCGTTACTTCGCCGGACGTTTTGTCGGCAATGATCTCCACCAGCGGCGTGGCGCCTTCAACAGCGGTGCCGCCGACTTTTTGGCCCTTGAACTTGGGATCTTCCTTGCGTTCCACCTGCGCGAAGAACGCCGCCGTCTGATAATACTGGTCCTGCGTCCAGCGCTCGAACGGATGATCGTGGCACTTGTTGCAGTTGAAGCGCACGGCCAGGAACAACTGTGTGGTGTTCTCCATGACGGCGCCGGGATCGCGCAGAATCTTGTAATAGCTGGCGGCCGGGTTCTCCACGTTCGAGCCGCGAGCGGTCAGGATGTCGTAGACGAATTTATCATACGGCTTGTTGGCGGCGACGGCGTTACGGATGTAGTCGCGGAAAGCAGTCGCGCCCTTGTCGCCGAGGAACTTGCGATTGACTTGCAGTAAGTCGGCCCATTTGTTCGTCCAATGTTCGATGAACTCCGGGCTGCCGATCAGTTTGTCCACCAGAGCATCGCGCTTGACACGCGCCGGCCGGCTGTCGGCGAGGAAGGCGCGGACGGCAGCCGGCTCCGGCAGCAGACCCAGCAGATCGAGATAAAGCCGGCGAATGAATTCGGCGTCCGTGCAAATCTCGCTGGGCAGGATCTTCATTTGCTTCAGCTTGGCGTCTACCAACTTGTCGATGTAGCCGTACTCCGGCACGTCGTGCCACTGATAGCCCTTGCGATCGCCCATGATGACGATGCCGGCGGCGGCGTAAGCGCCTTCATAGCGGGCCAGGATGGTCGTCTCCCCGCGGCGCACGGCCGTCACCGTGCCGGCGCGGTTGACCGTCGCCACTTCGGTGTTGCTGCTCTCCAGGAACGCCTCGACGCTGACATCGCGGACGCTGCCATCGGTGTAGGTCGTGCGCACGGCCATCTGCTGCTTCATACCCTGCAGCGGAATGATGGAGTTTTTCGGCAGCACTTCTAGACTCTGCACTCGCGGACTATTGAGATCGAGTTTGACGCCATCGGCGATCCAGCTGCGCAGCAGTTCGTAGTACGGTTCGCCCGGCTGCGTCAACACGCCGCCGACGTGGGCGACGGTGCCGGTGCATTTGAGCAGCATGAGGCTGGCATCGGGAGCAGCGCGATTGAAGCGCCGGCCCTTGAGATCGTCGGTCAGCGAGCGATGATCGAAGAGAGGATCGTAACCGCGCAGCGACAATTTGAAACCGTTCTTGCCCTTCTGCGCCGTGGCACGTTCCAGCGTTGCAGCCCATGCGCGACAGGGTCGGCATCACATCGCGGACAAAACTGACCTTGTATTGCTCCTTCTGTCCTCTAACTTCGACCGGCAAGCTTAGCGTCTGCCCTTGCAGGCTGATTTTGAGAATGCCGCTGCCATCGGCGAGCGGCCGCACCACGCCGCTGCCATTGAGGCGAACCAGCCGTGTCGGCGGATCAATCTTGGCCAAGCGTGTCACATCGATTTGTTCGCCACCGGCCAGCTGTGCGGTCAACAGAAGTTGGCTGTACTCGAACGGCGTCTTGAGTTGGATGCGCGGCGGATGCGCTTGGAGCTTGACGATCTTGGCGCCGGGCGGCAGTGCCTCGACCGGCTCGGCGTTCGCCGTCGCGGCAAACAGAGCGAAGGTCAGAACGGCGATGGAATAGCGAATCATAGCGCTCCTCAGGATGTTTCTCTGGCTCTTGTAGCCGGTCGAATCGGCAACGCGGCGAATCGTCCGCATCCGGGCAGGGAGGGATACTCTGGTGGCGCGGGCAACGCGGCGGGTGGATCAATCCATGCGAATTATCATTACAGATGCGCGGCCGGACATCAAGTGTTTTTCTCTCATCCTGGCCGCTTGAAATGAATCTCCGTCAGGGCATCTCGATGGCAACAGTTCGGGCAGGAAAATCGATCCGGAGCCGATAATCCCGCAACAGACCCGTACCGAGCAGGATCTCATCGCCGTCCACAAACGTCGTTTGCGCTCGAACCGTCCGGCCATCAAATGGAAAATCGACAAGGAAGACGTCTTCCTCGATTCGCTGATTTGCTGCCAGAAGCGATGTCGCGCGGCCAACGAACTGCGCGTTCACATGCGCTCGCAATCGCTCGGGAAGTTCCAACTCGCCGTTGAAGCCTGTATCAATGATCGCCTGCCAGTGTTGACCGCCGACTTCCACATCGATCGCTGGAACGCCATCTTCCGTAATGGTGCCGTCGATCAACGGTGGCCTCCCTTGCGATAGTAAGTTTCCGATCCCACGCGGATGAAGAACAAGGGGGCTGCACTTCCGTCGGCCTTTCGTTGAGCGATAACGTCTTGGATCGAGTCGCCAAACCAGATGAAGCCGCTGACGGGATCGATTCCGGCGGTCTGCCCTACTTTTGCCGACACATCATGGTGCTGCCGATATTCCGACCAAATATCTTGTGCTCGGTTTGAATCGGCTTCGGTCCAAGTCGAAGCGGTCATTTTGATTCTCCTGCCCGATCGACAACGCTGGTTCCAGCGACCACCATTACAGTCATTTTTGTTCACCGCGCCTTCGCTGTCCGGGTCAACGGCACGGGGATAAATTCCTTAACGACCTTTCCGGTCTTGGCGTCGCTGAGGCGAACCACGCCATCGAAGCCGGCCGAGGCGACGACCTTGCCATCCGGCCGAAACGACACCGAATAAATCGGCCCGATGCCGGTCAGCTTCGACACGACTTTGCCGTCCGCCGTCTGGTAAACGCGCAACTCGCCCTTGCCGTCGAGACTGCTGCCGGCCGCGAACACACTACCGTCGGCGCTGAAGCCCAGCGCGTACACCAATCCCGGCATCTTCTCGTATTCGCGGATCTTGTTGGCGTCATCGCCGATGACGCGCTTGGTGGTGCGGTGCATCTTGTACAAACGCGGCACACCGTCGTCGCCGCCGATGAGCAGTTCATCGTACCACTTCTCGCTCTGATCGGTGCCGGCGGCGGTGTTCTTGACCTTGGTATCTCGTTTTAATCGGATTGCGGGCCACGGCCAACAGACCGCCCTTGAGCGCTCCCGGCGTAATGCTGGTGACGTTATCGATGAAACGCTGCGTTGCCACCTCCGTCAGCTTCATCGAACGATCACGGCCAATGGAGACGAGAAAAGTCGAGTCCTTGGAAAAAACGGTGCCCAGCACCCAATCATCGTGCGCCCCCTGGTAAAGCACTTGCTTGCCGCTCACGGCATCGATGGCGCGGACGGTGTTGTCGGCGCAGCCGAACGCCAGTTTGTCGCCATCGTGCGACCAGCTGACGCCGTACACGGTATCGAAGGTGATGGACACCGACAGTTTGAGCTTGCGTTTGGCCACGTCCCATACTTGAATCTCGCCGAAACGTCCCGGCGAGCCGCCAGCCACGGCCAAGCGTTTGCCGTCCGGCGAAAAAGCGATCGACTCGATGCGCTCCGATTCGCCGACCAAGCGGGCAACCAGGTCCGGTGCCGTCGCCCTTGTGCAGCAGCACTTCGTGATAGCCGGACACGGCCAACAGCTTGCCATCCGGCGAATAGGCGACGCAACTCAGATCCGGCGACAGCGTGTACATCGGCGGATGTTCGGCGTCCACGATGTGCTCTTGCGTCTTCGGCGTATCGTTCTTCGCCCCGGCGGCGATCCACTTTCTGATAATCTCGACATCGGCGGCGGACAGCGCATCCTTGCCCTTGGGCATCGCCGGCTTCTTGCCTTTATTCGGCAGGATCTGCTCGACGACCATGCTTTGTTCGGCGTGTCCGGGCACAACGCCGGGCCGTTCGTGATCGCCCTTTTTGAGCAGATCGGCATAGCTGGTCATCACATAGCCGCCCTGCGGCTTGGCTGGCTGATGGCAACCCTGGCAATGCTGCTGGAAGATACGGCGAACGTCCTTGTAGTAACTGACTTCGCTCGGTTCTTTCTTGTCGGACGGTTCGGCACCGATGCCGAACGACGCGGACAACGCCAGCAATCCACCGGCGAGGAGGAAAGATCGACCCACATTCATGAAAGCGTTCCTCGGCAAGCAAAAGTTCTTTGGCGGGATCCTCGCGGCCGCGAGGACAGCTTGGCGGGCGGTTGGTAAAGCTCTGCGGATTATCTTCGCAGATGGGCGAGCGGGGATCAAGGATTTTTCTGCCCCCAAGGAGAGTTTTTTCTTCGCCGTCGGCTCGACGGCCTTCCATCGTCGCTTTCCCGTCGAGGAGACTCTTTGCCACTTTGCCAACGCTTTCGCGGCCTGGCAAAGACGGGTCGATCCTGCAATTCCTTTTTCACAAAGCGTTTAGGGCTTGCGCCCTGCCCCCCTTTGCCACTTTGCCGCCGGCGACGACCCGACCGCCTTCCGTCCTCCTTTCGCTCAAATTCCGCTGGTGACACTGCCTTCCCGCGCGATATAAGAGAGAACAAGGCCGCGAATCTTCTCCTTGCTGTTGCCAACGGCAGACCAACAAAAGGTCTAGAACCTTTTTGGGTGGTAAAAGTATTAAAAAGGTTCCGGGCTTTTTTTCCGACTCGGACCATTCGCCATGAGCGCGCCAGCGAAAGTTCTCGACCTGGTCGATCTGTTCCGCCGCAACGCCGCAGCCTACCACGCGCCGCAATACAACGAGGCGATGGTTCGACAAGAGTTCATTAATCCGTTGTTCAAGTGTCTGGGCTGGGACATGGACAACGAGCAAGGCTACGCCGAAGCCTACAAGGATGTCATCCACGAAGCCGCCATCAAAATCGGCGGTGCCACCAAGGCGCCCGATTATTGTTTTCGCATCGGCGGCGCCGCCAAGTTCTTTCTCGAAGCCAAGCGGCCGTCGGTCAACCTCAAGGACGATGCCGCGCCCGCCTACCAGCTGCGCCGCTACGCCTGGACCGGCAAACTGTCGCTGTCGATCCTCACCGATTTCGAGGAGTTCGCCGTCTACGACTGCCGCGTGAAACCGGCCCACACCGACAAGGCCGGTGCCGCCCGCATTCTCTACCTGCGCTATGACGATTATGCCGAGCGCTGGGACGAACTGGCCGGCGTCTTCTCCCGCGATGCCATTCTCAAAGGCTCGTTCGATAAATTCGCCGAGTCCAACAAGGCCAAACGCGGCACCGCCGCCGTCGATACCGCCTTCTTGCAGGAGATCGAAAACTGGCGCGATCTGCTCGCCCGCAATCTCGCCCTGCGCAACCCGAATCTGAGTCAGCGCGAACTGAATTACGCCGTACAAGTCACCATCGACCGCATCATCTTCCTGCGCATGTGCGAGGATCGCGGCGTCGAACCTTACGGCCAGCTGCAAAAACTACTGCTCGAACCGGACATTTATCAAAACCTGATCGTCCTGTACCAGAAGGCCGACGACCGCTACAACTCCGGCCTGTTCCATTTTAACGCCGAAAAGGGCCGTCCCGAAACGCCTGACACGCTGACCCTGTCGCTGACTCTCGACGACAAACCACTCAAAGACATCTTACACGGTCTGTATTATCCCGAATGTCCGTATGAGTTCTCGGTGCTGTCCGGCGAAATCCTCGGCCAGGTCTACGAGCAGTTTCTCGGCAAAGTGATCCGCCTGACCGCCGGCCATCAGGCGAAGGTGGAGGACAAGCCGGAGGTGCGCAAGGCCGGCGGCGTCTATTACACGCCGGCGTACATCGTCGATTACATCGTCCAGCAGACGGTGGGCAAATTGCTTGGCGAACCGGCGGCGTCCGCCGCCGGGTTGACGCCGAAGCAGACCGCCAAACTGCGCATCCTCGATCCGGCCTGCGGCTCCGGTTCGTTCTTGCTCGGCGCCTACCAACGGCTGCTCGACTGGCACCGCGACCGCTACTTGGAGGACGGGCCAAAGAAGCACACCAAGGAACTGTACCAGGGCGCCGGCGGACATTGGCGGCTTGACCACAGCGGAGAAGAAACGCATTCTGCTGGCCAACATCTACGGCGTGGACATCGATCCGCAGGCGGTCGAAGTGACCAAGCTATCGCTGCTGTTGAAAGTGCTGGAAGGCGAATCGGAGCAAACATTGCAATCGCAGCTGCGGATGTTCCACGAGCGAGCGCTGCCGGATCTGTCGAGCAACATTCAGTGCGGCAATTCGCTGATCGGCCCGGATTTCTATGAGGGGCAGCAGTTGAGTATGTTCGATGAGGAGGAACGCTATCGGATCAATGTGTTCGATTGGCAGAAGGCATTTCCCTGGCTGCGGGAGGCGGGCGGGTTTGATGTGGTGATCGGCAATCCGCCGTATGTTCGGATTCAAGGATTCCCACGCAAACAGATTAGCTACCTAACCGCGCGTTACCGCTCTGCGAAGGGCAACTGCGATTTGTACGTCAGCTTTGTCGAACGAGGCTACGAACTGCTGACGCCCCAGGGCCGGTTGGGAAAGATTGTCCCCAATAAGTTCTTTAAAACGGATTACGGTGAAGGCTTACGCGCACTCATCGCAATGAACAAGGCGGCGGCCGAGATAGTGGATTTTGGATCGAGCCAAGTTTTTAACGCGACAACTTACACCTGTCTCCTCTTCTTATCCAAGTCAGCCAATCGCAGCTTCAATTACGCTGAAGCGCTGGCCAAACCCGAGGCATTGCTCAATCTACAGTATATTAGCAAGAGCAGTGAAACCCTAAACTCGAAGGGATGGCTTTTCGCCAGCGAAGAGACCTTGACACTGCTAGCCAAACTGGGGGAGAACAGCAAACGATTACTTGACCTTCCGGCAGATATGAGTAGGGGTAGCAGCAGCGGTGATGATGAAACATTTGTCCTTGAGGAGCAAAGCCTGGACATCGAACCCGAAATCTTGCGTATCCCGGTCTTTGCCTCTGACTTCGGCCGGTACAGCTTCTTCCCTTCCGGTAAGTGGCGGATTATTTTCCCCTATGTCTTCAGCAACGACTTTTTTCGCCTTTACACGGAAGACGAACTGCGTAGAAAATTTCCAAAGTCGTTCGCGTACCTCTTATCGCACCAAGTGCAATTGAAGAAGCGAAAGCAGTTCAAAGATTGGTTTGGTTTCAGCGCCCCTCGAAACTTGGAACTCCATGAACGTGCGCAGATCATAGTACCCCTGTTAGCTGATCGTGGATTGTTCGCTTTAATCCCACCAGATACTTTTGGGAAGCTCTGTCCAATGGCAAGCGGGGGTTTCACTATCACGCCTTCGCCAGACTGTTCCCTTAAAACCGAATACATACTTGGCCTTCTCAACTCGCGTCTGCTGTTTTGGAAATTACAACACATGAGCAATATCTTTCGGGGTGGTTGGATAACCTGCACGAAGCAGTATTTTGGCGAGCTTCCTATCCGCATGATTAACTTCACCGATCCGGCTGAGAAGGCTCGCCACGACCGCTTGGTGCAGACGGTCGAGCATATGATCTCCCTCCACAAGCAACTCACCGCCGCCAAGACGCCGCAGGATCAGACCGTAATTCAGCGCCAGATCGACGCTACGGATCGGCAGATTGACCAACTCGTCTACGAACTGTACGGCTTGACTGAGGAGGAGATTCGGATTGTGGAGACATCGGGGAGGTAGTGGATCATGCCGGCCAAGTCGGTTCAAATCAGCGCACATGCGCGCTTTGAAATGAGACGCCGCGGCATTCGGTCGAGCGATGTCGTCCGAACCATCCGCAATCCGGGACAAGTTTTGCCATCCAGCAAAGGACGGGAAATTTACCAGCGGTTGGTCGGCCGCGCCGGCCGCTTGCTGCTTCGCGTCGTAGTCAAGCAGACGGCGAACGCCTACCATGTAATAACCGCCTACAAGACCAGCAACATCGCTAAATACTGGAGGACGCCATGAAAGTCATCTACGACAAAGAAACCGACACGCTGTCGCTCATCCTGCGTCCGGGCAAGGTGGCCGAAAGCGACGAGGCGCAACCCGGTCTGATTCTCGACTACGACAAAGCCGGCCGACTCGTTTCCATTGAATTGCTGGATGCCTCCGAACAGGTAAAAACGCCGCAATCCATCGAATTTGCTTTGTCCGCGGGGGAATAACTTGCGATGGGACTGCTCAAACGATTCGCCGTCAAGACGCCATCGGACCAGATCGCCCGCCCGCGGCGGATCGACACCGCCGAATTCAAGGATTCTCCTATCCGCAAGAAATAGGACTGCGGCATTGTTGTATTCGCGCGGGCGAGGTTCTACACTGAACACTTTCACCGAGCCGATTTCGCCGAGGCCAATCATGGCGGACCTCCCGTATCGCATCGTCATCGGTCTGGAAGTTCACGTCCAACTGCTCACGCGGACCAAGCTGTTCTGCGGTTGCGGCACGCAATTCGGTCTGCCGCCCAACTCGGCGACGTGTCCGGTGTGCATCGGCCTGCCCGGCGTGCTGCCGGTTATGAATCGCTTGGCCTTCGATCTCGCCCTGCGCGCCGCCCTAGCGCTGAATTGCCGCATCGCCTCGTTCACCAAATGGGACCGCAAAAACTACTACTATCCCGACCTGCCGAAGAACTATCAGATCAGCCAGTACGACCTGCCGTTCAGTCACGATGGCTGGCTGGAGATTCCAACGCCGACCGGCGGCAAACGCATCGGCATCATCCGTGTTCATCTCGAAGAGGACGCCGGCAAGATGCTGCACGACGAACACGGCACCGGCAAGGATAGTCTTGTCGATCTCAACCGCGCCGGCACGCCGCTGTTGGAAATTGTCAGCCAGCCGGATCTGTCTTCGCCGGAGGAGGCGAAAGCGTATCTCGAAGAGATCCGCTTGCTGCTGCGCGAGATCGGCGTCTCCGATTGCGAGATGCAAGAAGGCAGTCTGCGTTGCGATGCCAACATCAATATCCACATTCCGCAGACCGATGGTTTCGTCATCAAGACGCCGATTGTCGAGGTCAAGAACCTCAACAGTTTCCGGGCCGTCGAGCGCGCCATGAAGTACGAGGCGCAGCGGCATTATGAAGAAGCGTTACGGGATGCCAATTATCGTTTGGGACAAGTTGCGAAAGCAACGGCCGGTTGGGACGAGCATAGCGGCGTAACCAAGGTGCAGCGCCGCAAGGAAGAAGCGTCGGATTATCGCTATTTCCCGGAGCCGGATCTGGCCCCGGTTGTCGTCGATGAGGTCTGGCAGGGGCGTGCGCGGGCGGCGATGGGCGAATTGCCGGCGGCGCAGCGCGGCGCCTGATCGAGCAATACGGCTTGTCGCCGTATGATGCCGGCGTGCTGACCGAGCAAGGACGAGCGTTCGTCGCTTACTTCGAGGACGTGACCCGGCGCAGCGGCGATGCGCGGGCGACGTGCAACTGGATCACCAATCAGGTTCTCGCCACCCTCAAGGAGCGGAAGATCGAGTTCGCGGCTTTCCCGCTGACGGCCGAACGCCTGGCGGAACTGATTACCGAGCAGAAGGCGATTGCTCTGAACAAGCAGATGGCCGTCGAGGTTTACAACCGCATGCTCGACAGCGGTTGCGGCGCCAAGCCGGCGATGGACGATCTGGGCATCAAGCCGGTTGCCGACACGGGTGCGCTCGTCGAGATCGTCCGTCGCGCCCTCGCCGCCAACACCAAGGCCGTCGCCGACTTCAAGACCGGCAAGACCAAGGCCGCTCAGGCGATCAAGGGAGCCGTCATGCGCGAAACCAAGGGCACGGCACGACCGGAGGTAGTGGAGCAATTGATTTTGGAGGAAATCCGGAAGACGCCGTGAGATGTAGGTCGTCCTTTCCAGCCTTCACTTCTTCGGTTCTCCGGCCGCCAACTGCTCGAACGTCTTGTTCCCAATCGGATACTTCCGCCAATCCTTGTAATCGAAGTGCCACCACTCCGCCTCATACACCGTAAAACCTTCTCCCTGCATCGCTCGCCGCAGTAGATCGCGATGATAGCGCTGCAACGATGTGCCGCCGAGATAATCCGCATAAGAGCGATCCGACATCTCGTCATAACCGCCGACCATCTCGACCGGCTTTCCCGTCTTGCGCTCGTACAGCGTCAGATCGACGGCACAGCCGCGATTGTGCCGCGAGCCTTGGCTCGGATCGGCCACGAACACGCGCAGTTTCTCCGGCGTCGCATCCCAAAACATCTTCGTGACCGACCACGGCCGATAGCCGTCGTAAACGAGCAGGCCATAACCTTGCTCGGCCAACTTCTTGTTCACGCGCGTCAGCGCCTCGGCGGCCGGCTTCTGCATGAACGCTTTCGCCGACTTATAAAACGGCGTCGAGAGGAAATTATTCGTCGTGGCATAGCGGATGTCGAGTTTGACCGTCTCATCGAGACGGATCAATTCGATCAACTCCGCTTTGCGAAAATCGCCTTTCTCCTTCGGCGGTTCGGCTTGCAAGGCGGCGCGGCGTAGCTCCTCGACGGGTTGTAGCGGGTTGATCTTGAAGGTTTCACCGTTCTCGCCATCAATCTTGCGGCGCGAAAAAACGACGTTGGCCGCCTCGACGCGCGTGGCCCGTCCTTTGTCGTCGCGCGCGAAAATCAGTTTCTCTCCAACATAAAGACCATATTCGGGGAATTTGAACTCGTTTTCCGATAATTCCTCCAGCGGATAGAGGAAGAACCATTCGATCAGGGCATGCAGCTTACCGTTGCGCTCCAGAATGACGAGCGTGTTGTGATCCCAACCATATTCGCCGAGCAGACCGCGCCACTTCTCGGGGCAGGGCTTCGGTTTCGTCAGCGGAACGCGCTCATAGGTCTTGCCGCTGAAGTGTAGTTTGTTGTCGCGCACGTCGATTTTCAGGCCATAAGCCATCCGGTCATCGACGACAAGTCGATCGCCCCGCGCGCGTAATTCGAGACGATAACCCCCGCGATCGGGCAATGCCCACAAATGGCCGTCGCGCTCCAGTAGATCGAGCCAACGATCGTCGCTCCGGTATCGCCCCGCTAGTTGGCGAACTTGTTCGAGGGGAATATGTTTCGTCTCTTCGATGGCCGGCAGGGGTTTACCTTCCTTGGCGGCGAGCATCTGTTCCAAAGCAATCTGGGCGATGTGTTCCATGGCGCCGTTGGCCACGTCGCGCGAAGCGACGACGATGACGCCGAGCTTTTCTTTCGGCAATGCCTGCAACTGCGTGGCGAAACCGTACATCGCTCCGCCGTGGCCGATGCTCTTGCGGCCTGCCAACTCCGAAATGTAAAAACCGAGTCCGAAACCCTCTTTCGGTTGCTTCTCGTCCTTCTTGATGAATTGCAGCGTCCACATCTGTTCGAGTGTTTCCGGTTTAATGATTTGTCCGTGCGGTCCCTTGCCGCCGGCGAAGAGGACGGTGAGAAAGCGACCCAGATCGAGGACGTTGGTGTACATGCTGCCGGCCGGAGACATGCCCAGCTCGAAGGTCGGCGCCGCGAACTCGCGGCCTGGATAAGTCCACATCACCGCTTTCGCCAGGTTCTTCACAATCGCCGGCTCCGGCTCGAAGCCGCTGTGCTTCATGTCGAGCGGATCGAGAATTGTCCGCCGCAAGTACGGCGCGAACGACTGCTTTTGCGTTTTTTCCAGCACGAAGCCAACGGTAGTGATGGCCGCGTTGCTGTACTTCGTTTTCGTCTCCGGCTCGTAAACTAGCCGCGTCTTGTTAAGACTTTGCACCGTCGCCGCGATAGACGGACTTGTGGGATCAAAATAATTCCCAATAGGCGGTTCACGGACCAGCCCCGACCGATGAGCCATCATCTGCCGTAGTGTTATCGGCTTGTCGAACGGATTGTCCGGCTTGAAGTCGGGCAGATACTTCGTGATGGGTGCATCGAGATCGAGGACGCCGCGCTCGACGAGCTGCATGACGGCGACATCGGTGAACAACTTCGACACCGAGCCGACGCGATACACCGTGTCGGCGGTGGCGGGGAGTTTCGCTTGCGGATCAGCGAAACCGAAGCCACGCGCCCAGACGATGCGTTGATCGTCCACCAGAGCGATGGACAGCGCCGGCAATTTTTTGCGCGGACCTCGCGCTCAAGGAACGCCGTCAGGCGCTCGGCAACTGTCTGGAAATTCTTCGCGGATTCGATGGCTGGCTTGGTCCCGGAGGGGGATATCTGGACCGACCAGGAAGATCAGAGCGAGCAATGGGGACAACCTCGGACGGTGCATAGGGAGACTCCTGGAACAAAGCGCCATGCGCCTACTCTAGCCGGACTTTCTTGTCCGCTCGCCTACGGCTCACGGCGAAGCGGTGCGGTGTTGCAGGCGCAGAGCGCCGCCTTAGCTTCTTCCATGAACCACGTTCCTGCCTCGCCTTCCGAGAGATGCCGTAACGCCTCACGAGCTTGCCTATCGCCGATGTATTCGAGTACCTCTAGCCCTCGCAAGAAGCGCACACGTTCGCCCGTGGCGCTTGTTCCGCCGCGTAAATCCTCGAGAAGTTGTTGCAGCCGGCGACGCATCTCTAGCGAGGGCTTGTCCTTGAGTGCCTTGTACAATTCCGGCTCGCCTGCTTCTCCCAGCTTTTTCAATTCGCGCATTGCTTCTTCGCGCTCCTGGAATTGGTCGCTGTCCAATTGCTTGAGCAACCGAGCGACGCGCGGCTATCCACGGAGGGCGGCTTCAATCGCACGCGAAGAAACGGCACGGTCTGGGTCGGAGCGGCGGTCAGCGTCACCATGCCGAGGTGCGCTTCCGCAGCCGTGCCGTTCAACGATGCCCACAGCGCCTCAAGTTTCGCGGATTCCAACAGGGGCGCCTTGTTTTCCCGCAAGGACGGTACATTCCAAAGGAGAACGGTCGTATCGTGGCCGCCGGATGCGAGTCGCCGGCCATCGGGAGAAAAGCTCAGACAGTCGATGCCGCCCAGGTGGCCGGAAAAGCCACGAATCATCTTAGCGTCGGCCATGCGGACGAGTTGAATCTGCTCTCGATTGGCTGGCGGGCGTGGAAACAAGGACTCATGCAACGCCATAGTACCATCAACTCGATTCGCCAGCGCCAGGAGTTGGCCATCCGGGGAAAAGGCCATTTGATTCGCGGGTCCGGCGTCTTTCTTAACAAGCCGCGCTTGACCGCTCGCCAGTTCCCAGAGATACAAACTTCCCACCACAGTCATGGCGGCGAGGGATCGACCGTCCGCGGACAACGCGATCGCGCTCAAAGGGCTATCGTGTTCGCCCAGACGAGGAAGCGCATTCCCCGTGGCCACGTCCCAGCGAAGGATTTGCTTCCACACGCCGCCGGCATACAAGGTCTTGCCATCGAGCGAAAAACAGAGCGAAGTTACATAGGATTTGTTTCTGGGTGGATCGGAAGGCAGCTCAACGAATCGCGGTATCTTCCGTTCGCCGATGGGTGCCAGATCAATTATGAGGTTGCGGTCCCAAGAGGCAATTGTCTTGCCGTCCGGCGATACGGCAACCGTTCCCCTCACAATTCCTCGGATCGAAGGGCCAGGTTTGCTTTTTCCTGTTTTAAGATCCCAGATATTGGAATCAAAACCTCTACCCGCCACCCTCAACGATTTGCTATCGGAGGAGAACATCATGGGCCATGAGGCGGTGTCGAACTTCCGCACGAATTGGCCCGTGTCCGTTTTCCACACCCAGACACTGCTGCCGAACGCATAGTAGTGGTTGGGGGATGCACACGCGATCAGTTTGCCATCGGGAGAGAAAACAACGGCGGTGATCTCGTGTCCTGGCCCTTCCTCCGCGAACCGCTCGCGCCAGGCGACGACGTCCCAGAGGCGCAGATTATTCTCATCGCCGCGGAGAATCAACGTCTTGCCGTCGCGGCTGAAGGCCAGTTGAAAGATGGAATAATATTGAAACTCCGCTTTTTTGATCTCTTTTTGCGAGGCCACGTCCCAAAGGCGCAGCGGGCTATATCGCCCCGCCGAGGCCAGCGTTTTGCCGTCCGGCGAGAATGCCAGCGCGGTCACTTCGGATCTGTTCCCCGGCAGAACGCCCAACGACTTGCCGTTTTCCAGAGACCACAGAGCGATCTGCGCAGACCCTGAGTTGCCGCGACGGCCTTCCCTGGCTGGCCCGCCGAATGCGACCGCCAGGATTTTGCCGTCCGGAGCGAACGCCGCGCTGCTTGTGTTGCTCGAATGTTTCAGCTGACGGACTTCCGTTCCCGTCGCCGCGTCCATCAGGCGAAGGACGTTTTTCGATTCCTCCTGTGCGGCCGCTAAGAGCTTACCGTCCGGCGAGACATCCCAAACATTCCAATGGACGCCCGCCAGATGGCCCCTTTCTTTCCCCGATCGCACATCCCACATTCGCACCGAGCCATCGCGGCGATGGTCGAGGAGCGTGAGGCCATCCGGGGTGAAATAAGCCGCGCCCCAAGGTCCGAAACGAGTTTTTAGGTATCCGGAACGCTGGAGTCCCTCGAAGCGGAGTTTTTCCACGCCGGTGTCGAGATTCAAGATTCGTACGCTCCCATCCGGATGCTTGAGATCCCCGGCCGAGCCGATCGCCACGGATTTGCCATCCGGGGAGAGGGCCAGGTAATCGACAGGATGTTCAAACGTCATGCGTCGCGTCAGCTTACCCGTTGCTGCGTCCCAGAACGCCACGCTTTTGCCGCGCCAGCGAACCACGGCGGCGATGGTTCGTCCATCCGACGAAAGTGCGAACGGTCCAACAAGCCCTTCGTGTCGGAAGCGCGCGCTGCCCAGACGCGCTACGGCACTCGCGGGCAGAGGATTACCCTGCCCATCGAGGCGCGGCGGCGGCGGAGACTTTCCCTCTTGTTGTGCTTCCGCGTCGGCCGCGACTTCGATTTGTTCGGCGGATTGCGCGAGGAGGCCACGAGGAATAACCCATCCGATTCCAGCGGACACGAGGGCCAAAACGATCAAGCCAGCCTTGACCTCTTTGCATTTGGCGACAAGCATGGCCATCTCTCCCTGTGGACGAGTATTGAATCGATCTTTCCCGATGGTCCGCCTTCGGGTCGCGACGCCGACGCTACTGGGTGAAGTTAATCTCCGCGAAGAGGATAGTGCAAGGGTTATCTCTCAAAAATCACGGCAGGGCATTTTTTCACGGATGCGGCAAGGGATTGGGGCGGCGCGCCGCCCTCGATTCCACGCGGAGCGTGGGAACGAGAGGAAAACGGATTCCCTCTGTCCTCCCGCTGATCTACCCCACGAAGAGACATCTGCGGATAATAAAGACTCTGGGTAACGTCCTCCAGCAAAGGAAGAGCGATTCATGCAAGCAGCACCAGGGTTGTTCGACGAGGTGGCTAAGGATTGGCGGGAACGGCTGAACATCATCGTCGAGACGATGAAGGAGATGAGCCGGCAGACCGATCCGCAAGAGATGAGCCGAGCCTACGGCAAACGCATGCAAACGCTGCGGCCAATTGATCGCCGGGTGTCGATCAGCCGCCGCGGCTTGAAATATCCTTGGTATCGTGTGACGCGCTGCACGCTGTGGAAAGAAGACATCAATCCCTGGAAAGAACCTCATCGTCTACCGCTCCTCAAGGGTGGATTGTTCGCCGAACTGCTGTACGGTGATGAGCCGCGTCTGTTCGACGACGTGCAGCTGCCCGACGACGATCCCGCCGCCGAGTACGTGGCCGGTATGTCGTCGATAGCGGCCATTCCGATGTACGATCAAGGCGTTGCCCTCAACATGATCGTGTCCATGCGCCGTGAGCCGGCGGCGTTTCCCCCAGAGCAGTTCCCCGAAATCGTCTGGTTGAGCAACCTGTTCGGCCGGGCCACGCACAATCTCGTACTCTCGGAACAACTCAAGGCGGCTTATGAGGCGGTCGATAACGAGATGAAGGTGGTGGCCGATATCCAGCGCTCGCTGCTGCCGAGGAATATGCCGGACATTCCGACCATGGCGCTGGCCGCCTACTATCACACCTCCCACCGCGCCGGCGGCGATTATTACGATTTTTTCCCTTTACCGGATGGCAAATGGGGTCTTCTCATTGCCGACGTGAGCGGCCACGGTACGCCGGCCGCCGTCCTCATGGCCGTCACGCACAGCCTGGCGCACTCCTACCCCGGCACGCCGACGCCGCCCGGACGCATGCTCGAATATGTCAATCACCATCTCACCGCGCGCTACACCGTGAACTCCGATACTTTCGTGACGGCATTTTACGGCATTTACGATCCGGCCGAGCGTTCGTTGACCTACGCCTCGGCGGGGCACAATCCGCCTCGACTGAAACGCTGCGCGGGTGGTACGCTGGATTTGCTGCACGGTGTCAACGGCCTGCCGTTGGGCATCGCGCCGACTGAGACGTACCGCGAACAGACGTATCGCCTGCTGCCCGGCGATCAGCTGGTGCTGTACACCGATGGCATCACGGAGGCGCACAACGAACAGGGCGAGATGTTCGGTCTGGCTCGGCTCGATAAGGCGCTGACGGATTGCGACGCCAGCGCGGCGGATTTGCTTGAGTTGGTGCTGGCCGCTTTAAAGGAGTTCACCGGCGGCCATCCGATCCACGACGATCGCACACTGTTGGTGGCGAAGATTTCCTGAGAGCGACATGGCAACTTTCGACAACGAACACGATGACGAAGTGCATGAAGAGGACGAATTGCGCTCTGCGCCGAGCCAATGGAATCAGCCGCTGCTTCTGGCGGCTCTCGGCTTGGCGCTGATGCTTGGCGGCTACGCGGCCACCATCTACACGCCCTGGACGCCGCAACAGAGCGAACAAGAGCGTCGTTTCACGGAGCTACGCCAATTGGCCGACCAGCGCCGGGCCGATGGCGTGGACGATACCTTACCCGAACGGCTCGATCGTGTCGCGCCGCACAGGCGAAATCCTCCCTATCTGCTGGCGGGGCGGTTGGGGATCTATGTCGGTTTATTTCTCTTCGTGATGGCCGGCGTCCTCATGTATCGCAGTTCGCCGCCCTCACGGAAGGACGCCGACGAACTGGAGTGAACGTCGCCGTGGACCACTCATGCCGGCGCACAAATCTCGAAGTGCAGATCCATCGTCGGCGTCGCGGCGAAGACAGCACGGAAATCGTCGTCGCTTTTGTAGTCTCGATCCGGGGCGATGCGGACGCGCACCGCGAACGGTAAGGGGCTGCGGTCGAACGGATACGGCGTGACGGCCACGGTTCGCTCGGTGAGCGGCGTCAGCGCCAGTTGCGTTTCGCCGCCCTCGTAATCCAGGGGCGCCGGCCCCAGCGCGGCCGGCCGCGGCGGCGCCATGCAGAAATACAGAGATAAGCGGTCGTAAATCTGTAGCAATTTGTAATTGCACCACAGACGTCGCTCGTCCAACCAACTCGCGGGGACGCCGTGGCGGGGCAATTCTCGGCGCAACGATTCCTGCTGACCCGCTAGTTCATCGAGAAATTGTCGCTGCACGCGCTCCTCGTCGGCGGACAGGGTTTTGGCGGGCATCGACCGATCGCTGCCGAAGCGCATTTGATACAGGCCGGCCAGGTGCATAACGGTGAGCAGTCCGGCATAAGGAGTGTGATGCAGCACGCGCTCGATGCCGGCCCGGTAGAAGCTAATGTGTTCTGTGATCGGCATGGCCGTAAACTGATAGGGACGGCGTGTGGACGGATCGATGCGCGGCGCCGCTTCCCACAGCAGCCAGCCATCATCGTGGTGGACGGCGGCAGTGATTAGCGCATCGCGCGGCGATGGGCGAACGAAATCGGCGTTGCCCCAGTGTTCGGCGAAGACGCCGGCCACGGCGGCATGGTCGGTCTGACGGATCAGCAGCAGCTGCCCATCGCGCGGTTGCACGATCATCCTACTCACTCCCGGCGAGGCAGAGAGGGACGAGACGTACCAGCATCGATTCTCTCACCAACTCAAGCGCGCCGTTTGCGGCCTAGCGCTGTCCGCGTTAGGCCGCAAACGGCATGCCAAAAGTGGCGCATCATCGACGTTTGAACGTCAGCACGAACTCATCGAACTGAATGGCCTTGTGGCCATTGCCGGAGTCGGCGAAAAACTGCTCGAAGAGGTCGCGCACATGCGCGGAGATTAGGTGATAGTAGTTGTGTTTACCATCGCGGCGGAAGCCGACGAGGCCGACCATGCGCATCAGCGTCAGATGATGGCTGACGGCAGGCTGCGAATACTTGGCGTTTGTCTCGGACTGGCCGAGCATCTCGCACAAAGCCGAGACGTGCAGTTCGCCGTACTCAGCCAAGGCGAGAACGATTTTCAAGCGCGACGGATCGGACAATAATTTGAAGACGGCGGTCATCCGTGCGATCGTCTCATCGGAGATGCGGATCGGCGATGGGGCCGACGCTTCGACCTTGGCGGAGCGGGTTCGGACGGCGGTAGCATGATTGGTCAAGGCTGAATCCTCCACATTCCGCGCGCCGTCGGCGAGCGCGTATTTGATCCCCTCCATCTCCTGCGATGGAGCAAGAGCGCTTTGATGGACGCGCGGACACCCAGTAAGTGCGAACAAAACACGAACTCTCCAAGCAAGGCCGGACGAACACGCACGCACGACCGAGCTAGAGGAGACGGAAAGCAAAAGCAGCCGATGGCGAAAGTCTACGGCAACCGAATGGTTTCGCGGAACCAATCCCTGCCCGCGAGCAGGCCGCGACAAATCACCCTCTGCTTTTACGAGTCAGATAGTAGCATATCAACGAATTTAAGCGCGTCAAATAAATTCCTGAGTATTTTTTCACGCGGCTATGCCTTGGCGTCGCGGGCAAGGCTCCATCGCCTCTTGACCCATTCGCCCACCGAACACAACAATAAGAAAGAGCCTGTACGGCGAGCGGGAAGGGGAGGGCTTGCCGGTCAAGCATCGAGGTGAGGATCGGTCCATGTCCGCGTTGGAGCGACCACGGTTGCGTTCTCATCTGGCCTGCGAGGCGGACGGCCAGGGAGGTTTCGTCATCTGGGACCAGCTGCGCCTCGCGGTTCGCCAGCTCCGTCTGACGAGCCTCGAAATGCGTTGGCTGCAACTGTTCGATGGCCGGCGCACTGCCCAGGACATTCAGGGCGAAGTTCCGCGAAACATCGACGGTTCGACGGAGCCGAGGGAGGCGTTCCAGCACCTCATGCGGAAACTGGACGAGGCGCTGTTTCTGGATAGTCCACGCTTCCGCTCCCGCCTCCGCGAACAGGCCGGCGCTCCCATCCGTCCACCCGCCTGCACCGCCAGCTACGGCGACGATCCCATCACCCTGCGCCGTTCGCTCGATCGCTTTTTCACCGCTGCCGATGGTCCCGGCCGTCCCGAACCGCGCCGGCCCGATCGAGTGTTTCCGCGCTGTACTCGTTCCGCACATCGACTACGCACGCGGCGGATGCAGCTACGCTTGGGCCTTCAAGGAAGTTTTTGAACGTACCCCCGCCTCGCTGTTCGTCATCGTCGGCACTTCGCACTACAGCTATCATCGCTTCACGTTGACGCGCAAACACTTTCAGACGCCGCTGGGCCTGGTGCATACGGACCAGACCTACATCGACCGACTGGCCGCCCATTACGGCGACGGCCTGTTCGACGACGAATTGTTGGCGCATTGGCCCGAACATTCGATCGAACTGGAAGTGATATTTCTACAGTATCTCTATCCCGATACGCCCTTTCGCATCGTACCTTTGGTGGTGGGTTCTTTCCACGACTGCATCGTCTCCGGCCGCGATCCCCGGGAGGCCGACGACATCGGCCGGATGATCGCCGCCCTGCGCCGTCGAGCGCGAAACGAAGGAGCCGATCTGCTACCTTATCAGCGGCGATCTGGCGCACATCGGCCCAAAGTTCGGCGATCCCCGCCCGCTCCACCCCGCGCTCCTGACGCACAGCCATCGTCAGGATTATGCTCTGCTTCATAAACTCGGCGCGGGAGCGAACATGCCGCGCCGAGCCGCGCCGCCGGACGCCGCCGCCTACTTCCGTATCATCGCCGAGGAGGGCGATGCCCGCCGCATCTGCGGCCTGCCGCCTACCTACACTGTCTTGGAAGCGCTGCACCCCAGCCGCGGCGACGTGCTGCACTACGATCAATACATCCATCCCAATGGTTTCGAGAGCGTCAGTTTCGCCAGCGTGGTTTTCTACAAATGAACGACAAGCTCCCCCTCGAAGATAGGGCGCCGAACTCTTGCCCCGGAGGCGACGCCCACGACTGCGCACTTTCCTGTACCGACGTGTGCGCCCTGCATCCCGGCGAACAGGTCGCGCCCATCGTCTTCGCCGAGGCGCAGGCGCGTTTCGCGCGCGAGGCGGTCCACGGCGTCTGCGACACCGGCCGCTATCGCCTGCCCTACTACACTTGGGGCGAGGGCCCGCCGCTGCTCTTCGTCCACGGCGTCGGCGACAGTTGCCGTTCGTTCGTGCAGCCGATCTCGCGGCTGTCCGCGCATTTCCGCTGCATCGCCTATGACCTGCCGAGCGGATACCGCGACGGCGCCCGCCTGCGCCGCTACTCCCACGATCATCTTGTCGCCGACGTGTGGGCCTTGCTCGATCACTTGGGATTGCCGCAGAGCTACATCCTCGGCTCGTCGTTCGGCGCCACGATTGTTTTGAAGGCGATGCACGCTCGTCCCCAGCGTTTGCCGCGGGGCATCCTGCAAGGCGGATTGGCCTATCGACCGTTGCGGCGCCTGGAGCGTTTGTTGGCGTATTGGGGTCGATTTTTGCCCGGCACAATGGCCGGCGTGCCGCTGCGCGAAAAGGTGCTGCTCAAAACCGCCGGCACGACCTTCAAGGAATCGTTCCCCGACATTTGGAACCACTTCCTCGAATGTTCGGGGCGAGCGCGGCTATCGGCCTTCGCCTGCCAGGCCCACCTGCTGCATCGTCTCGATTTACGACCGATTTTGTCCGCAATCCGTCAGCCGGTCCTTCTTATCTGCGGCGACCTGGATCGTGTGGTGCCGCGCGTCCATGAGGAGATGTTGCTGCAAGGACTGCCCAATGCCGGCCGCGTCGTTATCGAAGGTTGCGGCCATGTGCCCAGCTACACGCACCCGGAGATTCTGGCGGAAGTGATTCGGCGGTTTCTGACGCCGTCAGCGCCGAATTGACAAATTCCGCGCGTGCAGGCACAATTGATTCATCGTGACGAAGTGCAACAGAGATCATCAATCATGGAACCTACTCAGGAACTCATTGACAGTATTTATCGGGAACGTGTCTTGCGGGCACGCCATACGCCTTTGGACAAGAAACTGCTGCTCGGCCCCCAACTCTTCGCCGAGGTCTGCGAGCGCATGGCCGATGGAATTCGCAACGAATATCCCGACGCCGATGAGCAGCGAGTCCAGGAACTCCTCCTGGCGCGATTGGCACTCTTGCAGCGTTTGAGGCAATCCGGATGACGGGCAACGAAGCGACTCTGGCCGTGATTGATGCCTTGGAGGCGCTGGCAATTCCTTACATGTTGGTTGGTTCCTTATCGAGCAACGTGTATGGAGTCCCGCGTTCAACCCATGATGCCGACTTCGTTATTGAATGCGGCGTTGAGTTCCTCCCCCGTCTCGCTGCCCATCTCGGCGCCGCCTTCCGCCTCGATCCGCAGATGACGTTCGAGACAGCCACCCTGACCCAGCGGCACATTCTTGCCGTTATCGGCGTTCCCTTTAAGATCGAACTGTTCCACCTCAGCGATGATCCGCACGATCAAGAGCGTTTCCGCCGTCGTCGGCGAGTACAAACGATGGGCCGCGAAATCAGCATGCCCACCGCCGAGGATGTGATTATCACCAAGCTGCGTTGGGTACTGAATTTGCGGCGTACCAAGGACCGAGATGACGTGCGGGATGTCGTCGCCGTGCAAGGGGCGAACATCGATTGGCCCTACGTCTACTCTTGGTGCGATCAACACGGCACTCGTGCCCTGCTCGATGAGATTCGTCGTTCCATCCCTCCTCTTTAGTTTGTCTATTTCACCCGATGGATAGCGATCTTTACGAAATCAACCAGGGAGCCGGATTGTCCAGATACCCCCGTAGCGTCTGGAGAAATCGCGCCGCTGGCGCCCCATCGACGATGCGATGATCGAACGTCAGGCTCAATGTCAGCATGTCGCGCGGAACGATGGCATCACCCCGCACGGCGGGTTCGCGGACGATGCCGCCGACGCCGAGTACGGCGCACTGCGGTAGATGGATGATCGGCGTAAATGTGTCGATACCGAATCCGCCGAGATTGGAGATCGTGAACGTCGCTCCGCGCATATCGTCGGCGGATAAGCGACCGGCGCGAGCTTGCTCGATCAGTTCGCGGCAACGAGCCGTAACCTGGCGTAATGGCATCTGCTCCACTGCCCGCACCACGGGCGCGAGCAAACCCGTCTCCGTATCGACGGCGATGGCGATGTCGATGCGCTCCGGCACGAACAGGCCATCTTCGCGCCATTGTGCTTGCAGCAGAGGATGTCGCCGCAGAGCGGCGGCGGTCACTTTGACGATCAGATCCGTGTAGCTGGGCACGAAATCATCCGCCGTCCTCGCGGCGGACTTGAACTGCGTGCGCAGTGCCACAAGGTTGGTGGCATCGAGCTTGATCGTCAGCGTGACGGGGGCGACCTCATGGATGCCGGCGGTCATGCGAGCGGCGATGGTGCGGCGAATGGTGGTGTGCGGAATCAAGCGGCCATCGCGCTGCGTCCCGGATGTAGCCCGAACGTCACGCTCGCGGATGCGGTCATTGCGACCGCTGCCCGTCAGTTTGTTCGGGTCGATGCCCAACTCACGCGCCAGGCGGCGAGCGCGCGGCGAGATTGCTCGTTTCGATCGCGTCACCGTAGCGGCAGGAATCGCTTCCTCGTGCGACCGTATCTCGACGGGAGGAGAAAGCCGGGGAGGGCTGAGCAGCGGCACGGACTCGCCATCGGCGACGAGATGAGCCAGCACTTGCCCGACCTTCACCGCCTCGCCCGCCTTCGGTCCATCCGCCGCAAGGCGCAAGATGCCGGCGTCGAGCGCTTCGATTTCCGCGGTGGATTTGTCGCTCTCCAGCGCGTACAAGGCATCGCCCGGCTCGATGCGCTCGCCGTCTTGCTTCAGCCAACCGGCAAAAGTGCCTTCTTCCATCGACCAGCCAAGACGGGGAACAAGGATCGCGGTCGCCACAGTGGAACTCCCTGGATTATTCTTCGAGCAAATCGACGATGGCTCGCTCGATGTCATCGACTTGCGGCGTCACGGCTTTTTCCAGTGTCGGACTGTATGGCGTCGGCGTGAAGGCGCCGTGCAGGCGGCGAATCGGCGCGTCGAGATCGTCGAAGCCGGCATCGACGACGCGGGCGGCGACTTCGGCACCCAGACCGAACGGAGCGAACGCCTCGTCCACGATCAGCAGCCTGCCCGTCTTGCGCACCGAGCGCAAGATGGTTTCGCCGTCCAGCGGCGACACGGTGCGCGGATCGATGACCTCCACCGAGATGCCGCGCGTCGCCAACCGCTCGCACGCTTCCAGTGTCCGCCGCACCATCAGCGCCAAGGCAACAACGGTAACATCGTGGCCTTCGCGGACAACCGACGCTGTGCCGAAATCGATCTCGTAGTCCTGCGGCGGCACCGGCCCTTTCGTCGCCAGCAATTCCCGATGCTCGAAGAACAGCACGGGATCGTGGCAGCGCAGCGCCGCGCGTGAGCAGCCCTTTGGCATCATACGGTGTCGAGGGCACGACGACGCGCAGACCGGGGAAATGAGCATATAACGGATAGTAATTGCCGGAATGATGGGTGGCGGCAGAGTGACCGATGCCGATGCAGCCGCGCAGCAGAATCGGCATGGCAATGCGTCCGCTCGACATGTAGCGCATCTTGGCGATTTGATTGAGAATCTCGCCGAGCGTATCGAGGAGAAAATCGGCGAACATGAAATCGACTACCGGGCGCGTGCCGGTCATGGCGGCGCCGCAAGCCAAGCCGACGAAGCCGCGCTCGCAGATCGGCGTATCGCGCAGCCGCTGAGGACCGTACAGAGCGAACAGTCCTTCGGTCGTCTTGAAGTTGCCGCCGCGCTCGCCGATGCCTTCGCCGAGTACGAAAATTGCTGGATTTCTGGCCATTTCCTCCGCCAACGCTTCATGCGTCGCCTTCATGAAGGTGATCTCGCGCTCGCTGGTCCCCGGCGGCGCGGATCGTTGCGCGGAGGGCGATCCCTCGTAAATGTGCGTTGCCGCCGTCTTCGGATTGGGCCACGGACTTTTGTCGGCGAACTCCTGCGCCTCGGCGATGAGCCGGGATACTTCGGCATCCACGGCGTCCAGCGCGGCCGACGACGCTCGACCGTTGCCGCCGTCGTGAAGCAGACGTTCGTGCAAGCGGCGGATCGGGCAGCGCGTCTTCCACTCCTCGACCTCCTCCCGCGTGCGATAGGTAAAGTCTCCCATGCCCTCAGCGTGCGGCCGAGTGCGGTACGTCTTGCATTCGATCAGCGTGGCGCCGCCGCCGGAGCGGGCGTGGCGCACCGCCTCGCCGGCCGCTTCGTAAACGGCCTCGACATCATTGCCGTCCACCTCGCGGCCGGGCAAACCATACGAGGCGGCGCGGACGGCTACGCTGGGATTGCCGGCCGAGTAGGCGAACGGCACTTCCGTGGCGAACTGGTTGTTCTCGCAGACGAACAGCACCGGCAATTTCCAAATGCCGGCGAGGTTCAAGCCTTCGTGGAACGCGCCATTGTTCACCGCGCCATCGCCGAAGAAGGCGACGGCAACGCGGTCGCTGTGGAGCAGTTGGAAACTGTAGCCGGCGCCGGCGGCCTGGAGGATGCAGGCGCCGACGATGCCGCTGGTGCCCATCAACCCGATTTCGGGGGCGAAAAGGTGCATGCTGCCGCCGCGGCCGCGCGAACAGCCGGTCTCCCGGCCATACAACTCGGCGATCAGCTCGCGCGGTGGCAGTCCCTTCGCCAAAGCGTGACCGTGGCCGCGATGTGTGCTGAACACCGCGTCGTCCGACCGTAGATGAGCGCAGACGCCGGCGGCAATCGCTTCCTGTCCGATGTAGGTATGACAGGCACCGTGGATCAGGCCGCGTTGATGCGATTTTGCCAGCAACTCCTCGCACTGGCGAATCGTCTGCATCGAACGATACAGGGCGGTCAAGAGATCGAGACGGCGTTCATCGCGGACAGTCGAGGTCATGGCGGAAAGTCTTCCTATAGCCCCCGGTTTGCCGGAGGTGAAGGGGAACCCCCGGCAAGCCGGGAGCTATATCGAGAGCGAAAGATAGTGTAATCCGCCATGCCGACAGCGGGGAGAGCGCCTTATCCGGCACTGCATTTGCATGTCCAATTAGTCAAAAAATGGGCCCGTGGACGCGCCGCGTGTCTCTCCGAGGAAGCCGCGCTCAGGGTCGCGCTCGGCTCCTTTCCCACATCGCAGAGGGTAGTCAACCATGAGTTGGTACCAAGAACACAAAAAGACCACTTGGCTCAGCGTCAGTGGTGTGGCCGCCGTCTTGATCGCGGCGGGAATCTTCTATTTCTTCCATTTCCACGAGCAAGCGAACAAGGCTTCCGCCCAGGGCGATGGCTCGAAATCGACGAAGCAGCAGCAAGCGGCGCCGATGCGCGTCAAAGTGACTTATCCCAAGGAGGGAGGGGTAGAGCGTTTGGTCCGTCGGCCGGCCACGGTGCAGGCGTTCGAGTTCGCCGATCTGTACGCTAAGGTATCGGGCTATCTGCGCAACCAGAAAGTGGACATCGGTTGGCGAGTCAAGGCGGACGATGTGCTGGCCGAAGTCTACGCGCCGGAGAAGTACAAGGATGTGGAAAAAGCCGGTGCGGATCGGCGAAAAGCGGAAGCCAACGTGAATGCGGCCAAGGCGCAATTGAACCGAGCCGAAGCCGACCAAAAAGCTGCCCAATCGCGCTATGAGCAGTCTAAGTCGGACGTGAAAAAGGCCCAGGCCATGGTGTCGCTGCGCCGTAAACAATATAAGCGCTATCGCGGCTTGGCCGAGGATAAAGCCATCCAGCTTGAGTTGGTCGATGAAAAGATGGAAGCGCAGCTAGTTGCCGAGGCCGCCGAGACCGCCGCCGAGAAGGCCGTCACTACCGCTTATGACCAGCTGGAGGCTGCCAAAGCCGATGTCGTCCAGGCCAAAGCGAATATCGAAGATGCCAAGGCCGCCTTGGGCGTGGCTCAGGCCGCCCTGGATCGGGCCGAGGTCTTCGCCAAGTACACGCAGATCGTCTCACCCTACACCGGCGTCGTCACCAAACGCAACTTCCACAACGGCGATTTTATCCGCGATGCCAGCCGAGAAGGCGAAAAACCTGTGCTGGCCGTCGCCCGCACCGACAAGATGCGCATCATCGTTCAAGTGCCGGATACCGCCGTGCCCTATCTGAAAGTGGACGACCCCGTCACCCTCCGCATCGATACCTTGCCGGATCGACATTTCAAAGGCAAGGTCGCCCGTATGGCCTATCAGGAAAGCTACGACACGCGCACCATGCGAACCGAAGTGGATCTGGAGAATCCCGACGGACTCCTCAAGGACGGCATGTACGGCGAAATGACCATCCATCTGGGGCGCGAAAAAGGGCTGCGAATTCCGTCGAAATGTCTGACCGGCAACGAAAAGGGCAACGAGCGCGCCGTCTATGTCGTCCGCGAAGGCAAGGCCAAAGAAGTCAAAGTCGAGATCGGCATTGACGACGGCATCGAAGTGACGATTCGCAAGGGAGTGAAACAAGGAGATCAAGTCGTCGTCGATCGGCCCTCCGGCATGACCGACAACTCGCCCGTCGAAGTACTCCACGAGCGCGCCGCGGACTCCGACAAGAAAGAGGAAGCGAGCAGCAGCGACAAGCGCGAGAAGATGCCCGCTTCCGATAACGATAAATCCCGCCAAAAGAAGCAAAAGCAAAAATGACCGAGTGCGCGAGAAATTGTTCCCCCTCGTTCCCACGCTCCGCGTGGGAACGAGGAGCATGCGAAGGGCGATGTCATGACTTGGCTGATTGAATTGGCGTTGAATAACACACGGGCGGTCACAGTGGCCATGCTGGCCCTCGTGTTGCTTGGCGTGTTGGCGTTGCTGATGATTCCCACGGATATTCTGCCGGTTTACGATAGGCCGGGCGTGCAGGTACTCACCTTCTATTCGGGCATGCCGGCCGAGAGCATTTCCCACGCCATCACCAATCGCATGGAACGCTGGACCGGCACGGCGGGCGGCATGTTGCGTCAAGAATCGCGTTCCATCCTCGGTTGCAGTATCGTCCGCAACTACTTCCACAGCGACATCGACCCCAACGGCGCCTTGACGCAGGTGCAATCGCTGGCCTTGGCGGAGATTCCCAATCTGCCGCCCGGCACTCTGCCGCCCATCGTCCTGCCCTACGATCCGACCGACACGGTGCCCTCGTGCATCGTCGCCGTGGATTCCTCCAGCGAAGGCGAATCGGCACTGTACGACGTGGCGCGCTACGAAGTCCGCAACCGCATCATGAGTTCGCCCGGCGCCAACGCTCCAGTCGTTTACGGCGGCAAGGTCCGTTGCGTCTTGGCTTATCTCGATCCCATCAAGCTGCAAGCGCGTCGGCTTTCCCCCGTGGACGTGATGGAAGCGCTGGATCGCTACAACGTCTTTTTGCCCACCGGCGACGCCAAGTTCGGCGATCTCGATTATGCCATCGATTCCAACTCGATGTTTCAGGTCATCGAACACATGAAGGACATCCCGCTGCGCGTTCAGCCGGACAAGGTGGACTTCCTGGGCGACGTGGCCAGCCCCGAAGACGCTCACTTCATTCAGACCAACGTAGTCCGCATCAACGGCAAGCGCGAAGTCTACATTCCGGTCTATCGCCAGCATGGGGCCAGCACTCTGAAAGTGGTCGATCATCTCCGCGATGCTTTGCCCAGTTGGGCGCCGGGTCTGAGCCGGCCGGACATCAACCTCAAGCTGGTCATGGACCAATCCGTCTACGTGCGCCAGTCGATCAAGAGTCTGGCGATCGAGGGTCTGCTGGGCGCGATACTGTGTTC
The DNA here is from genome assembly GCA_963835245.1 of uncultured Planctomycetota bacterium. Taxonomy (GTDB): domain Bacteria; phylum Planctomycetota; class Planctomycetia; order Gemmatales; family Gemmataceae; genus JAJPHU01. The sequence continues at coordinate 501,102 of CAWIEZ010000001.1, read as the reverse complement.
CTTGGTGATTCTGCTGTTTTTGGGCCAGTGGCGCATGACGATCATGGCGGTCTTGACCATCCCCATCGCGGTGCTGGCATCGCTGTTTCTCTTGTACATAACCAAGCAAACCATCAATATCATGACGCTGGGCGGCTTGGCCCTGGCGATCGGCCCGATGGTGGACAGTGCCATCATTTGTCTGGAGAACACCGAGCGGCATCTGTCGAAAGGCGACTTCGGTGCGCGAGGCGGCCAAGCTCGGTGCCAGCGAGGTAGCTCTGCCGGAACTGGTGGCCAGTTGCAGCACGCTGTTAGTGTTGGCGCCTTTGGCCTTGATGCCCAGTTCCGGGCAGTTCCTCTTCAAACCGATGGCCCTGGCCGTCGCCTTCGCCATGTCTGTCGCCTACATCCTATCGCGCTCGTTTATCCCGTCGCGCTCCGCCACCTGGCTGAAGGCCAAAGGCCATGCCCGCGGAAACCAAGAGCAGCCGGAACACGGCGAGCGGGAAGAAAGCGAAGAGGGAGAAGAGAGGAGGAGAGAACCGGATCGCCGCGAACATATTCAGAGCGAACATTCTCAGCGCGAGTCCTCCGCGGAGCAGCAGCAACGCGGCGAGGAAACGGCCGATGAGAACCGTGAAGAAGAGCCGCGCGGGCCGATCGGCCGTGCCTTCGCGCGCTGGCAAGCGTTCATCGAGTCGGCAATCGCCTGGTACGGCCGCCGACTCGAATGGGTGATGAATCACCGCCTGTTGACGGTGTTGACGGCCTTGGTGTTGCTCCTCGTCACGGTGATTGGCGCCGGCCCGTTCTTGCGCCGCGAGTACTTCCCCGACGTGGACGCCGGGGCCTTTGAAATCTACGTCCGAGCCGCCAGCGGCACGCGCATCGAGCGCACCGAAGAGCGTATAAAAGAGATCGAAAAAATCATCAAGGACGCTATCGGCGGCGATATGGAGTTAGTCATCAGCGAGTTGGGTGTTTGGGCCGATTGGTCAGCCGCCTATACGCCCAACTCCGGCCCGATGGACGCCATCCTGCGGATTCAATTGAAGGAGGAACGGGACAAGAGCGCTCAGTTCCATGCTCAGGCGCTGCGAAGCAAGCTCGCTCAGAGCAAAGAATTCGCCGATCTGGAATTCGCGTTCAACACCGGCGGCACCATCCGCAGCGCTCTCAACGAGGGCCGGCCACGCCGATCAATCTCCGCATCGAAGGCAAACATCCGCGCCAGGCGCGCAAGCTCGCCGAGCAGATCATCCGCGAGGTCAAAAAAGTGGATGGCGTGGTCGATGCCCGCATCCTTCAGCGTCTGGATTATCCGGAGTATCTCATCGAGGTCGATCGGGCCAAGTCCCGCGAACTCGGACTGACGCAGAAAGAGATCATGGAAAGCGTGATTTCCGCGTTCAATTCGAGCATCCAGTTCAACAAGAAAAACTTCTGGATCGACCCCAAAAGTCAAAACCAGTACTTCGTCGGCGTTCAGTATGCCGAGTCCGACATCAAGTCGATGGAGACGCTGAAAAACGTGTCAATCACCAGTCCGATTCAGAACCAGGCTGTGCCGTTGAGCAATATCGTCAAGATCAAGGCCAGCAGTATCGCCGCGGAGGTGACGCACGACAATCTGAAATCGGCCATCGACGTGGAGATGAACGTCCACGGCCGCGACCTCGGCCACGTCGCCGCCGATGTCTCACAATTGCTCGACCAATTCGGCCAACGCTCGAAGAAGTCGGCCTTCTCGTTGGGCGAGTCCGGCAAGGCAGAGACTGAATGGAATCCTTACGACCCGGACGATTCCAGCCATCAAAAGCACATGGAAGCCACCATGATGAAACTGTCCGGCGAATACGGCCGTATGAACGACACCTTCCTCCATTTCGGCGTCGGATTGGCGCTGGCCGTGGTCTTCGTGTACTTCCTCATGGTGACGTTGCTGGATTCGTACCTGATTCCGTTGGTGGTTCTCTCGGCGGTTCCCGTCGGCCTGGTAGGCGTCATCCCTCTCTTGTGGGTGACGGGCACGGCCATCAACGTACAGTCGCTTCTGGGTGTGATTTTCATGGTCGGCATCGTCGTGTCCAACACGGTGCTGCTGACCGACTTCGCCGAGACGACGCGCAAAGAGGAAAAGATCAGCCCTACCGAGGCCATCGTCAAGGCCGCCAAGATTCGAGCGCGTCCGGTGGTCATGACGGCGCTGGCGGCCTTGTTCGCGCTGATTCCGATGGCGCTGGCGCTAGAGAAAGGCAGCGAGGCCAATGCTCCGTTGGGCCGCGCTGTCATCGGCGGTTTGCTGGCCAGCTTGTTCACTACGCTGGTTGTCGTTCCGGCTCTGTACTCGCTGGTGGTCAAGGAAGATCCGCACGAGGAGACGGAGGGTGAAGCGGCGGTAGAGGGTTCCTAGAATGTCTGTTGACCAACCCGAAGCGTAAGCGAGGGCGGGCTGTCTTGTCCGCCCTCGCTTACGCTTCGGGTTGGTCAGTCAGAGGACATTACAGACCCTCAATAGGATTTTTCACCGATGAAACCTCTACGCTTCCTCATGGTCGGCGGCTTCCTCGGCGCCGGCAAAACGACGACGCTAGCGCGTCTGGCCCGCTTCTATCTCGATCGCGGTCAAAAGGTCGGTCTCGTAACCAACGATCAAGCTCAAGATCTCGTGGACACAACGAGCCTGCGTTCGCAGGGGTTTGCCGTCGAGGAAGTGCCCGGCGCCTGCTTCTGCTGCCGCTTCAACGATCTGGTTGACAAAGTTGGACAATTGGAAACCAATCAGCGGCCCGATGTGATTCTCGCCGAGCCGGTTGGCAGCTGTACCGATTTGGTCGCCACCGTCGTGCAGCCGCTCAAGGATCTGTACGGCGGCCGTTTCGAGGTCGGTCCCTATCCGGTGCTATTCAAGCCCAGCCACGGTCTACGCATCCTGCAATCCGAAGAGAATTCGGGTTTTTCGCCGAAAGCCGCGTACATTTTCCGCAAGCAACTCGAAGAAGCCGACGCCATCGTCATCAATCGCATCGATGAACTGGACGCCGCCGCGCTGGCGAAGTTGACCGATCTCGTCCGCGCCTCCTTCCCCGGCACGCCGCTCTTGTGCTTGTCAGCGAAGACGGGGCAGGGTTTCGAGGCGCTGACGGAATTGCTCGATCAACACGGCGATTTCGGCCGCAAGATTCTCGACATCGATTACGACATTTACGCCGAGGGCGAGGCGGAGTTAGGTTGGCTCAACAGCAGCGCACACATCGTCGCTGACAAGCCGTTGTCAGTCGATGCTTTCTTGCTCGATGTCGTGGGTCGTTTGCAACAAGCGCTGACGCGACTCGGTGGCGAGGTGGCGCATTTGAAGGCGATAGGTCTTTCGGAAGTATCGTTCGGTGTGGCCAATTTGGTGAGCAGCGCGAGCCGGCCGGAATTATCGTTGCCGGCGCGCGGCGCCGTGAAAGAACTGGATCTGATCGTCAACGCACGGGCGGCGGTCGATCCGGAGGCGATGGCGGAGCAAGTGCGGCAGACGGTGACGGCGGCATGTACTGCCCGCGGCGCGCGGGCGGAGTTTCACACCATGCAGAGTTTTCGTCCCGGCCGGCCACAGCCGACCCATCGCTACGCCACGGCGAAATGACTTCGTTGTCGCGGTTGGTGGGGCGAGCCGCCGGGTTTATCCCGGCGGTCTTCACGGCGGGGATAAACCCCGCCGCTCGCCCGGTCTGGCGATATATCAGCGTCCTCCGGGCTTGCCTTCTTGTTTCTTGAGTTGCTCGCGGAGATCCTTCACCGCCTTCTCCAACGCATCCACGGCACGCTGCAGCTCATCACGCCGCAATTCCTTTGGATCGTGGAAATTCTTACCGATCTGCTGTTCCCCACTCAACCTAATCTGCTTGCCGGTTCGGACATTCCATACCCAAACGTGTTGCCCTGCCGGGTTACGAATTACAAGACGTTGGCCATCCGGGCTAAAAACTGCGTGGGTGGTCTTGAGGCCACGCAATTCCGCCTCCTGAGCGTGCATTTTCTCCAAAAGCACTCGCAGATTGAGCTTGAGCAACTCGTTCTCTTTGCGGAGCGCCTCCAATTCGCTCGCGGGTTTGCCGTCGTTCTCCGTCTGCGCCTTCTCGGCGGGCGCATACGGGTGTACGGACTGGGCCGATAAGCGATAAGCCAAGCCACTGGCCCCGAGGGCCATCACCACTATCACCGTCCCGACCGCTAGTTTCAGCTTCGCAAGCAACATGGTTTGAAACGCTCCTTTCACGAGGATACCGACCGAGGTCGAAATGGCCGTCAATTCTCCCGCCGCCACCAACACGGCAATTTTCACGGTGGCCGACGCCAGCGGCGCCGGCAGCGCGGACGCTGCGCCTTCGCTCAGCAAGGAGGACAGAGCGCCGCCGGCCAGCGACAATCCGTAGCGAGACATTCGTTTCGCCAGCATCCGCCGGCCGGTGGCCAAACGGCTCGACAGCGTACCCTCCGGAACTTTCAACTGCCGGGCCGCGTCCTTGCGCGTTCGGCCTTCCAGATCGCAAAGGATAATCGGTGTCCGATATTTCTCCGGCAGACGGTTTAGCTCCAGATCCAGCCAGGGCCGCCAGTCCGGCGGCTCGACGGGTACAACCACGGGATGCGGTAGATCGCGCACCTGCTTCTCGCGCTTTTTTCGTCTGTCGTTGATGGCCTTGGACTCCAGGGCGATGCGATAACACACACGATAAAGCCAGCCGGCCAGCGCTTGATGTTTGGCCAACGATCCCGCCTTGCGCCAGAACGAGGAACGTCGCCTGGAAAGCGTCCTCGGCATCCTGAGTGTGATGTAGCATGCGACGACAGACGCCCAGCACCATCGGGCCGTGCCTTCGCACCAGTGCCGCGAAAGCGTCGTCATCGCGGTTGGCCAGGAAGCGCGCCAGAAGTTGGCCGTCTGTCGGAGCGTTCTCGGCTGGACGGAGAACGTCCTCAAGGTGGTTGAGAAACTTCCGCAGGCCGTCTGTACTCATGTCCGTGTCGAGCCTCCTATCGAATAAGAGGGGCAGCGGACGCCCGCGCGTCGATGATTTTCCATTATCGTTGCATCAATTCGTCCACCAATGTTTTCGCATCGTACAGAGTCCGCAGCGCTTCCAGCACGCCGCGCGAATGAACGGCGATGTGCCGTGCCTGCTCGTCGGTGTAGACGAAATTGCGCACCAGACCATGACGATTACGGTCGAAGTTGATGCCGACCAGTTCGCCGTCGCGGTTGAGTACCGGACTGCCGGAATTGCCGCCGATGGTGTCGGCGGTGGAGACAAAATTGAACGGCGTCTGCAAATCGAGCTTATTTTTGCCGTCGAGCCAGCGGTGCGGCAGCACAAACGGTTCGCGGTGTCGCTGCTTCTCGGCGCGCTCGAAAGCGCCGCCGAACGTCGTGGTATACGGCAGCCGCACGCCCTCGATCGCATAACCCTTGACGACGCCGAACGCCAAGCGCAGCGTGAACGTGGCGTCCGGCGCGATGGCGGCGCCGTGGACCTCGAAGCGCGTCCGCGCGATCTGGGCGTTGGCCTGGCGCTCCACTTCCTCCACCTGATCCTCATGCCGTTTGCGCAAGGCGCGGGCGTCACCGTCCACCAAGCGAGCAAAGCGAATAAGCGGATCGCTTGAGTCTTCGATGGCCTTGGCGCCGCCGTCGGCCAAGTCGCCGCCGCTCGGCGGGATCGGCTAACTTGCAGCCGTCAATCAATTCCGTTGCGCGGGCGGACGGTGAACGCTCGCCCAACACTTTGACTACCAACGGATGCGAACCGCCCAAGTTTTCGACGAGGAAGGTCAACGAATTGGCCAATCGCGCTTTTTCCAGTTCCGAGTGAATGGGGGCCGGCGAAAAGAGTTGGAATTTCAGCGATTCCAAGGCGGAATCGCGGTATTCGCGCAGCCGCTCGGCGTTCGCTTTGGGCAACTCCGTCGCCATGCGCACCAGATGCCGGGCGATGTGGAACAACTCCGAATCGAAAGCGTCGCCGCGCTCCAACAGATAATACTCGCGCTCGAAGCCGGCAAGCGTCTTCTCCGCCGCCTCGATGCGCGTCAGAGCGTCTTGCAGCGCCTGGTGTTTTTTGCCATCATCCTTGCCCTTCACGGCGGATAATAGCGCCGCTTCCTCATCGTTCTTGCGGCGAATGATGGCCGGATCGAGCAAACCCTGATATTGTCCACCGATGGCCTTGCGCGAGTTGGCGACGCGATGCAGATCTTTCTGCGCCATCCGCGCCTGCTCCGGTCCGCGTCCGGAAAACTGCGCTAACAGCGCTTCCTGCGAACGCAGGCGATTGAGCCAGTACGGCAAGGTAATGTCGCGGCGGTGCAGCAGTTTGGCCAACGTATCCTGGCGATTGGTCGAGCCAGGATTGCCAAGGACGAAGACGAGATCGCCTTCGCTCGGCCCCGCTTGACTCCAGTGGAAGAAGTGCGAGGGATGTACGGGCTTACCATCCTCGTAAGCGCGGAAAAAGCAAATGTCGAGATTAAAACGCGGATACTCGAAATTGTCGGTGTCGCCGCCGAAGAAGGCGATGGCGTGTTCCGGAGCGAAGACGAGACGAACATCAGTGTATTTCTTGTAGCGATAGAGGTGATAGGCGCCGCCGTGGTAGAGCGTCACCACATCGCTGCGCAGCGACGTTTTGTCGGTCGATTCTTTTTCGATGGCGGCCATGACGGCACGGCGCGCGGCGAACGCTTGCGCCGGCGTCATGTCCGGCTTGACCGCCTCATTGACGCGCGCCGTCACGTCTTCGATGGACTGCAAGACGTTCAACTCCAGGTCGGGGCAGCGCAATTCCTTGTTGCGCGTATCGGCTCGATAGCCGTCGTGGAGATAGTCCTTGTCTTTGGGACTGAGTTTTTGCAGACAGTCGGCGCCGATGTGGTGATTGGTAACAATAAGGCCGTCGGCGGAGACGAAACTGCCGGAGCCGCCGTTGTTGAAGCGCACGGCCGCTTTCTGAGCGCGCTCCAACCATTCGTTGCTGAGAATAAAACCGTGCCGATCCTTGCAGATATTTACGCGGTGGGTTATTCAGCAGCCACATGCCTTCATCGGCGTTCACGGTCGTCCCCGAAAAAAATACAAAAAGTAACCACAGAGTCACAGAGAACACAGAGAAAATCACAGAGAAAAAAACAAAAAGAAAAGATGGGAAGACTTTCTGATTTTTCATTTTCTTCTTTCTCTGTGTCTCTGTGTCTCTGTGGTTAGCTCTTTTTCAACTCGTTTGCCGTTTGCGGTGGCGGCGGGCGGGGGCGGGACGCTCTTCCACGAAGGGGATCGGCGGCGGCGTGTTGTCCACTAGCGGCCGCACCGCGTTTTGGACGGCCATTTCCAAGAAACGCTCCTGACTGCGGACGCGCATCTGATTGTCCGACCGGTTTGATGCGTTCGTACCTGCCATCCGGCAGCAGCAGGCGCGCTTTAGCGTTGTCGGCCAACGAAGTCGCCAGGATCTCGCGGATCAAGCGCTGTTTCAACTCCACCGGCTCGATGGGGAAGACCACCTCGACGCGGCGGCTCAAATTGCGGTCCATCCAGTCGGCCGAGCCGATGTAAACGTCCGGATCGCCGTCGTTACCGAAATAGAAGATTCGGCTATGCTCCAAAAAGCGATCCACAATGGAGATGACGCGGATGTGATCGCTGATGCCGGGGACGTTGGGCCGCAGCGAGCAGATGCCGCGGCAAATCAGATCGATGCGCACGCCGGCCTGGCTGGCCCGATAGAGCGCCTGCACGATGGCCGGCTCCAGCACGCCGTTGATTTTGGCGAAGATACGTCCTTCCTTGCCGCTGCTGCTGCAAAGCCGTCTCGCGGGCAATTTTTTCGATCATAAACGCTTGCAGCCGGCTCGGCGCCACGATCAGCTTGCGCCACTGCGGCAATTCGCAGTAGCCGGTCAGGTAATTGAATAATGCCGATACATCCTCGCAAAAGTCGGCGTTGCAGGTGAAATATGCCGAGATCGGTGTACAGCCGCGCCGTCTGCGGATTGTAATTGCCGGTGGCTAGATGAACGTAACGGCGAATGCCGTCGTCCTCGCGGCGCACCACCAGAGCGACTTTGCAATGCGTTTTCAGGCCGATGAAGCCGAAGACGACGTGAACGCCGGCTTTCTCCAGCTCGCGCGCCAGACGATGTTGCGTTCCTCATCGAGCCGAGCTTTCAATTCGATGACGGCGGTCACTTGCTTGCCGTTGTCGGCGGCGCGGTGCAGCGCCCGCACCACCGGCGAATCGCTGCTGGTGCGGTACAGCGTCAGCTTGACGGCCAAGACGTCGCTCATCATTGGCCGCCGCATCGATGAAATCGACGACGTGGCTGAACGATTCATAAGGATGGTGCAAGAGGATGTCGCGGTTGCGGATGGCCGACCATAGGTTCGTCGCTTGCACGAACTCCGGCACCAACTGCGGTACGAATTGCGGATCGCGCAGGTGCGGATAGCCCGGCAGACCGTGGATCTGAAATAGGCCGGTCAAATCGAGAAGCCCCGGATGGCGATAAACGTCGGTCGGATCGAGATCGAGAGCGGTCATAAGGAACTGCTCGATCTCGGTCGGGCGCGTCGGCCTCGATTTGCAGCCGCACCGCCGCGCCGCGCCGCCGCCGCCGCACTTCTTCCTCGATGGTCTTGAGCAGATCCTCGACTTCATCGTCGTCGATCTCGAAATCGCTGTTGCGCGTGACGCGGAAGAGCGTGTCGTGTTCGATCTGCATGCCGGGAAACAATTCCGGCATGTGCAGACGAATGATGGCATCCAGCGGCACGAAGACGTGGCGCGGCGTAGTCCCCGCTTCGACCGGCAGCGGCACGAAGCGCGGCAACACACTCGGCACCTGCACGACGGCGAACAGTTTTTCGGGATTGCCCGGCCGCTGGAGGATGACAGCGAGATTGAGCGATTTATTCAGTAGATGGGGAAACGGATGTCCCGGATCGACGGCCAACGGCGTCAGAACGGGAAAGACTTCGCGACGAAACATCTCCGCCAGATGCTTGCGGTGTGCCTCGGTCAAATCCTTCGGCGCCAAGAGCAGAATGCCTTCCCGCTCCAGGGCAGGCAGGACTTGTTCCATGAGGCAATGATACGTCTGATCGGTCATCTCGCGGACGAGTTGGCCGATGCGTTCGAGCTGGTCCTTGACCGGCATGCGGTCGGCGCCGGAGCCGTAAGCGATGCCCGACTGCACCTTCTGTTGCAGGCCGCCGACGCGGACCATGAAGAATTCATCGAGATTTGACTCGAAGATGGCCAGGAACTTCAAGCGTTCCAAGAGCGGCACGCTCGGATCCTGCGCTTCTTCCAAAACACGGCGATTGAACTCCAACCAACTCAGTTCTCGGTTGAAATAAAGGGAAGGATCGTCCAGAGCCTTCGTCGCCGGCGCTGTCGGCCGTTCCATACCGCACCTCCAGATGGGGAAGTTTGTATTATAACAACTCCGGCCCGAAGGACGGCGACTCGGTCGTTTGCATCTGCGGGACGTTTGTATATGAACTTTTGAACAGGAACGGTATTGATGCGTGAGAGCATTTTGGCGGAACAGACGCACGCCTTTGTCCGCGAGCAATCTTGGCAAGCGGCGGTGCTGCCCTTCGGAGCCACCGAGCCGCACAACCTACACATGCCCTACGGCACCGACACATTCCAAGTGGAAGCAATCGCTCAGCGCGCCTGCGAACGTGCCTACCAGGCCGCGCGCGCGTCGCTCTGCTGCCGGCCATTCCTTACGGCGTCAACACCAATCATCTGCGTATTCCCGGCGGCTTGGCGTGTTCAGGTCACGCCGACGACACTGCTGCACTTGCTGACGGATCTCGTCGATTCGCTGGAGCGTCAGGGCGTGCGCAAACTCGTGCTGCTCAACGGCCACGGCGGCAACGAACTGAAACCGCTGACGCGCGAACTGCACCATCGCAGTTCGGTATTTCTGTGCGTCTGCGATTGGTTCCGCATGGCCCGCGATATTTATCCGGGCTTGTTCGAGGCGCCCGGCGAGCATGCCGATGAGATCGAAACGAGTCTGGGACTCGCTTTCTTTCCGGAGTTGCTTCGTCCGGAATTGGCCGACGAGGGTGCGGCCAAGCCGTCGCGCTTCGACGCCATCAATCGCGGCTGGATCAGCATCACGCGGCCCTGGCATCTCGTCAGCGTCAACACCGGACTCGGCGATCCGCGCCCGGCCACGGCCGAGAAAGGACGCCGCTTGATGGACGTACTCGTCGAGCGTCTCGGTGATTTCCTCATCGAACTGGCCGTCGCGCCGATGGATGAGGCATTTCCCTATTAAAACAATGTTGCCTCTCTTGGCGAACCGGCAGCGTAAGCTGCCGGGTGGTGCTTGCAACGCCTCCACCCGGCAGCTTACGCTGCCGGTTCGCCAAGACTCCGGGCTTGTATCCGACTTCCCCGCTTCGCCGCGTCGATCTATAATCAACTTTTTGCCTGCCTCGAAAGGTTCCTCATGCCACTCGATTGGTCTCCTTTTGTCGATTTGGTGCGCCGCCATCAATGTTTCGTCTTGACCACGCACATTCGGCCGGACGGCGATGGACTCGGCTCGATGCTGGCTCTGGCCGACGTACTCGAAGCGCCGCCGCTGTCGAAGACGGTGCGCATGACCGTCGCCAGTGTGCTGCCGCCCCGCTACGACTTTCTCGATCCGCTGCGGCGCATCCGTCGTTTCGAGCCGCCCGGCGATCCGTACCGCGACGCCGACGCCGCCATCGTTCTCGATACCGGCACCTGGAACCAACTCGGCGACTTCGGCACGCTCTTGCGTTCCTTGCCTATCGCCAAGGCCGTCATCGATCATCATCTGACGCAGGACGATCTGGTGCGCTGCGGCTGGTGGACACGACGGCCGAGGCGACCGGCCGACTCGTTTACGAAGCCATCGCGGCGCTAGGCGGACCAATCCCCGCCTCGTCCGCGCATGCTCTGTTCATCGCCCTGGCGATGGATACCGGCTGGTTTCGCCACAACAATACGACGCCGGCCACATTCACTCTGGCCGCCGATCTGGTCCGCGCCGGTGCCCGCCCGACCGAGGCTTACGAATGCCTGTTCGAGCAAAGTACGTTGGCGCGCTTGCAGCTGATGGGTCTGGTGCTGTCGCGCTTGCAAATCACGCACGGCGGCAAGGTGGCGCACACCGAGATCCGCCGCGATGATTACGCCTCCACCGGCGCCACGCCGCAGGACAGCGAGGATTTGGTCAACTACACCCGTAGTCTCGGCGGCGTCGAGGTCGGTCTGTTTTTCATGGAGCAGCCGCGCGGCGGCGTCAAAGTCAGCTTCCGATCGCGGCAACGCATCGACGTGGCGCGGCTGGCCGAGCGCTTCGGCGGCGGCGGTCATCGTCTGGCCTCCGGCGCTATTCTCGAAACCACCCTCGACGACGCTCGCCGCCGCGTTCTGGCCGCCGTCGGCGAAGCACTCGAACGCACACCTTGATCCCGCCTAGGAGTCCCATCCCATGAACGGATCTTCTTCCCTCGTCCCTCGTGCTATCACCCTGCGCGATCTGCCCCTCGCCGCCCGCTTGACGCTGGCCCTGTTTCTGATCTCGGTCGGCATCGGCTACGTCTCGGCTCTGGTGCAACTTCACTTCCAGCATGCCACGCCCGGCGGACTGCTGCCCACCCGCGACGACGCTATCCGTGTATTTCATGGCGATGTCGGCGACAAGCCGAAAAGCAAGATCGAGCAACTCCTGCCGGAGAATTACCAAGGCAAACCGTTCAATGGCCAAGGACAAATGACGGCGGCGTTCTTCGGTCAAGCCGAGGATTTCAAGTCGGCAAAAAAAGCGCGAGCGAAACAATTGGCGAAGAAGGCCGGAGCCAACGCCGACAAGGAAGCCATCGATCGGGAAGCGGAGCAGCAAGTTCGCCAGGAACACGATACGGAAAGACGCATTCTGCTGGCATGGATTCAGGGAGGGGCCAACGAGAAGGAATACAACGACGATCAATTTCCGCTGCCGAAGGAACTGGCGGATCGTCCGGTGAAAAAGGATTATCTCGTCGAGGAAGACGGCCAGATCGCCGAGCCGCGCACGGCCAAGATCAAGAGCATCCTGCAAGATCGCTGTGTCCGCTGCCATCAGCCAAGCGGCGATGATCCCAACGCCGGCGAGTTTCCGCTCACGAATTTCAAGCAACTCAAGCCTTACGTTAGCGTGCAAACCTCCAGCGGCATGTCGATGACGAAACTGGCCCAGACGACGCACGTTCATTTGCTCGGCTTTTCGATGCTGTACGGACTGACCGGCTTGATCCTCGCTTTCAGCAGTTATCCGCGTTGGCTGCGTTTGCTGCTTTGCCCGTTGCCATTATTGGTGCAGGTGGTGGACATCAGTTTCTGGTGGCTGGCCCGTCTGCCGGAGCCATACGGACCTGTGTTCGCGGAGGCAGTTATCGTCAGCGGCGCCATCGTCGCCGTCGGACTGTTGTTACACATCGTCCTCGGCTTGTTCAATTTGTTTCGTTTGAAGGGGTGGTTGGTGTTGATTCTTCTCTTCGCGGCCACGGGATATGCGGGGTATGTGGCGAAGATGCGCGTGATTGATCCGTACATCGCACAAGAGAATGCGCCGAATGCGGCAGAGAAATGACCCACTTTTGCCAGCTCCCGCACCAATTACATAACAATTGGGGATCGTTGCGTCGGGATGATACGTTATACTTGGCTCCCTCCTTCGATCACGGGGCGTCGATGGCTCGAAACGTGACGGATCGGGAGCGTCAGGAGCGGTTGACAACGCGCGATGCGAACCGGCAGGTTGCCGCGTTTGTCCGCAAGGCGCGGTCAGCTTTCTATGCCAGCGTCGGGGCAGCGAAACCGATGTCCACGATGGAGGCTTGGAAAGCTTGGGCGGCGCGAACTCCGCAAGCTGCCTCCATCTGGCGGGAACGACTGAGACAAATAAACGAGCAAGTCGTGGAACATCTGTTGAGAGAAATTCCCTCGAATCGGATGACCGCAGTTTGCCGACAGTTTACGATGGGATTATTGAAGGAAAATCAAAAACGGCTTGTGAGTGGAGACGACGCGTGAATAATGAGTTGTTTGTGGCTTGGCGATCTGACGATCCGTTGAACGGACGCTGGGGTCCGGTGGGACGGCTGGAACACGTTGTCAACGGCTATCGGTTCGTTTACACGCGCGGTGCTCAAACCTTGGCTGGCTTCCGTCCTTTTCCCGGAATGCCCGATCTGACGGCGGTTTATGAATCGGAAGAATTGTTTCCGTTATTTGCCAACCGGCTATTGGCTCGCTCCCGGCCCGAGTACGAGGCATTTCTCGTTTGGGGCGGTTTCGATCCCAACAATCCGCCCGACCCGCTGGCCGTGCTAGGTGTGACGGAAGGACGGCGGGTGACCGACTCGCTGGAAGTGTTCCCCTGCCCGCTGCCGGATGTAGACGGATGTTTCATCAACAAGTTCTTTCTGCACGGAATCCGCTGGATGCCTCCGGCGGCCATCGAGCGAATTGGCAGGCTTCAACGGGGCGAAGCGCTGGGCCTGATGCTGGACCTTAGCAATCCCTACGATCATCACGCGGTAGCCCTCCGAACTTCTGGGGATCACGACCGTTTCTGGATCGGTTACGTACCGCGTTACCTAGCTTCTGACGTGCGCGAGCTATGCAGGCAATGCCATCCGGATTTCGTCAACGTAACGGTGGAGCGCGTCAACCTCGACGCACCCTTGCAACACCGCTTGCTCTGTCGGATGAATGCCTGCTGGCCATCGAATTTTCGCCCGTGTTCGGGGCAAGAATTCCAATCAATTGCCAAGGAATTATCTTTGACAACGACTTGAGCAGAAAAAGGAAAACGGAAGGAAAAATTCCCGGAACCTTTTCAGATCCGTTTCATATCGTAGGTCAGTCGTCCAATCGAATCGACGCATTCCCATTCACTGGCCTCGCTTCCCTTTTCTGAGGGAAAACCACGCCCAGAGAGCGAGGAAGAGCAAACCCGCGAGGGTCCACACGCCATTGGCAAACTGTTGACGCCGCGAGGGCAGCGGTCGAACTGTGAATTCAAATACAACGAATGTCGCAATAACCAGGACAAAAAGTGCCAGGGTGGTTAGAAGCGTCCATTTTAGGCTCATTGCTGTCTCCACGAAGTTACGGCGGATCGAAGCCGCCTTGCGAAAAGGGATTGCAGCGACAGATGCGCCAGGTGCCCTTGCAAGCGCCGCGCAAGGGGCCGTACTTATGCACCGCCTGAATGAAATACTCGCTGCAACTCGGCTCGAAGCGGCACACCGCCGGCAGCATCGGCCGCAAACAAACCTGATAGAGACGCACGCCGCCGATCAGCAGGGTCGAACCGACAAAGCGAACGCCGGCGAAGAGACGGCCCATCATGATTTGTCGGCCTCGCGCTCCAGCTTGCGCGCTGCCTGACGCACCAGGCGCGGCAGCGCTTGCTTCAACTCCGCCAGCGACGGCGGCTCCGGCCGCCGCGGAATGAGGATCAGATCGAATCCCACCGGCATCTCATGGCGCGTCAGGCGGAATGCTTCGCGGTACAAACGGCGCAGTCGATTGCGCTGCACCGCGCCGCCCATCTTGCGCGACACCGATAGACCCAGACGCAGATACGGCAGACCGTTCGCACAAGCGTAGACGATCAACCAATTGTCGCTGACCGAACGCCGGCGCTCGTAGACGCGGCGAAAGTCGGCGGCGCGGCGCAGATGCTCGTATTTGCGGAAGCGGAACGAAGGCAGCAGGACGGTCAACTCCACGGCAGGTTGGCGCGCGGATTCTGAGGATTCAGACGCGCGAACTCCTCGATGAGTTCGCGGCTGCGCTCATCGCCGATTTTGGCCGCGACGATCTTGATCTCGATGAACTGATCGCCGCCGGCGATGCCCTTGCCGCGCAGCCGCAGCCGTGCGCCGCTCGACGTGCCGGCGGAACCTTGACCGTCAGATGCGTGCCGTCCAGCGTCGGCACGTCCACTTTGGTGCCGAGAATCGCCTCGCTCACCGAAACCGGCACGTCCAGAATGACGTTGTTGCCTTCACGGCGGAAATAGGGATGCGGCTCGATCTTGATGCGGACGAGCAGATCGCCGCCGCCCGGTCCCTGCCCGGCGAGACGGAGTTTCTTGCCTTCCTCGACGCCGGCTGGCACTCGCACATCGATGGCACGGCCATCGACGTTGAGCGACACCGTGCCGCCCAGCGCCGCCGTGAGGAAGGGAATGGCGACCTCCGCCTCGACGCTCGCCGGTGGCCGAGCGGCGCCGTCCGCGGCCGCGGCCGCGGCGTCCGAACATCTCGCCGAAACCACCGCCGCCAAACGCGCCAAGGATACTTTCCAGGTCTTCGGGATTGACGCCCTGAAACTCGAAGCCGCCCGGCCCGCCGCCTTCGGCACGGAACGGCCCTTGTCCGCCGCCGCCCAGACCGGCGAAACCGAAGCGGTCGTACTGCGCGCGCTTGGCCTTGTCGTTGAGTACGTCGTAGGCTTCTTGCACTTCCTTGAAACGCGCTTCGGCCTGCTTGTCGCCGGGGTTGCGGTCGGGGTGGTAGTGGCGAGCGAGCTTGCGATAGGCTTTTTTGATGTCGGACTCAGAGGCGTTGCGAGCGACGCCCAACACCTCGTAATAATCGCGCGGCATGGTTGTTTTGCCCGAGTGCGAGAGAATACGATTCTATTCTAGTTTAGCCGCGAGCCGTAGGCGAGCGCGAACTCCGCGCTCGCCTACGGCTCGCGGCTAAACGGTAGCGCTTTACACCAGCCCCTCTTCGCGCAGCAAATCGAGCGTGCCTGCCGCTGCCGCGACGGTCTGTTCGATGTCCGTCTCCGTGTGAGCGGCCGTCGCCATGCCTCCCAACCCCATCAGATCGACGCCGTGCAGCAGCATGCCTTGGCGGAACGCATGTGTCTGCCGCACCGTGAGATTGCCGCTGATGGCCTCCAGCGCCCCGCCATATGGAACAAAGCCCTCACCAGCCGGCCGCGGTCCGCGATAGCCGGGCAGCAGCTTGAACATGGAAAACTCGCCGTAGGCTACGCACGGATCGTCGCGCTCGGCAAACAGAGCGTTGAGCCGTTGCCGCAGTTGTTGAGCCGTGGCATTGGCACGGCGACAGGCATCGCCCTCGGCGACGATTTGCAGCGTGGCAATGCCGGCGGATGCCGATAACGGATTGGCGTTGAACGTACCGGGATGGCGCATTTTCTCCTTGCCCAGTCGAAATTCCAGGTGCGCCAGAACGTCGGCGCGGCCGGCCACGCAGCCGCCCGGCAGACCGCCGGCCAAAATCTTCGCCATTGTCGTCAGATCCGGTTTGATGCCGTAATGCCCCTGCGCTCCGCCCGGCGAAACACGGAAGCCAGTGATAACTTCGTCGAAAATCAACAAGCGATTGTGCCGCGCCGTGATCTCGCGCAGTCCCGCGCAAAAATGGTCCGCGCAGCGGCACTTGTCCCCAATGGCCGCCGGTCGGTTCGAGGATGATGCAGCCGATTTGCGGATCATCGCACAATGTCTTTTCCACCGCATCGAGATCGTTGGGCGGAATGATGACGGTGTTCCGCGCTACCTCGGCGGAGACACCCGGCACGGCGGCGTCATAGGGAGCATCGGCGCCGGGATAGAGAAAATCATTCCAGCCGTGAAAATGACCGGCGAACTTGAGGACGCGCGGCCGGCTCGTGAACAGGCGTGCCAGCCGCAGCGCCATCATGGTCGCCTCGGTGCCCGACGCCGTGAAGCGGACGCGCTCCGATGAGGGAACCAAACGCTGCACCCACTGTCCCCATTCGATCTCGCGTTCGTGACAAGCGCCGGGGTGGGTCGCCTTCTCCATCTGCCGCTGCACCGCCGCGACCACGGCCGGATGGCTGTGGCCGAGAAGAATCGCACCGTGGCCGGACCAAAAATCGATCAGCTCACGGCCCTCCACGGTCCACTTGCGTCCGCCCAGAGCGCGATCGACGTAGACAGGGAACGGCTCCAAATGGCGCGCGTCGTGCGTGACGCCATTGGGAAAGACGGAGCGGGCCTGCTCGTGCAGCTTCCGCGAACGCGGAAAAGCAGCCGCATAGCGTTCGGCCAAGGAGGGACGGGACAACGTTGCTTGGGACATGAACGATTCTCCACAAGTTTTTGGCGAACCGGCAGCGTCAGCTGCCGGGTAGACCACCCGGCAGCTAACGCTGCCGGTTCGCCGTCGCGGGTACACAATTCTCATTGTTCGATGAGTTCATACGTGCCGCCGCCCGCTTTCTTGAGCTTGCCTTGCTTGACCAACTCGTCCCATACGGCGGGCGGGAACTGGTTCGGCGGCGTGATGGCGACGATGCGCGCGCGGTTGTGGCTCAAGGGACCACCGCCGAGTTTCGATTCCTCATCGAGTTGCGTGAGCTTCAAGCGTTTGCGAAACGCCTTGAGTGCCTGCTTCAGTTCCTGCGGCGTCGGCGCGCCGCCCGCCGGGGCATTCTCGGCAGTAGACATAATTACCTCTTTTCGTTTAGCCGCGACCCGAAGGGAAGCGCGCTCTGCAACGCGCTCCCCTTCGGGTCGCGGCTAAACAGATCGCGGTCAACTCCTTATCATACGCGCTTTCAACTCGCCAGAAACCACGGTTTCGCCGTCGAATCGTTCTTGAAGAATCGCAAAAGCTGCTCGGCCACTTTGCGCCGCCCGGACATCGAGGGATGCGTGCCATCGCCGACAAAATCGCTCTCCTCGTACATCAGTCCATCCGAGCGTTTCTCCGTGCCCTTCACCCACAGATACGGACCCCAGCTCAGCCACGGCGCCTTGACTTCTCCCTTGGCCGCATCGTAATTCAGGGCCGCATCGCCCTTGATCTGTTCTTCGAGCAGCCACTTCACGGAGAAGCCGGATTCGTAAGCGTAAGGCTCCGGATTCAACCGCGTCTTGGCGTAACCGGCATAAATTCGACTCGACAGGTAAATCATTTTCAGATTGGGGAAGCGGCGGTGCATTAACTGGACGATGTCCGTCATCTCCTCCTGAAGTGTGCGCGCGTACTTCGGAAACCCCTGATTGGGACCGGCGTCGGCTTCCTTAAGCCAGGCAATCTGCACTTGCGCTCGACGGACGCCCGCCTTTTTCAGACGCTCCTCGACGGTGTTCCAGAACTGTTTTCCTCGCGGCCCTTCGATGTTGCGGATCACCGCCGCCGTCATACCCCCCTGAGCGCCATCAACAAGCACGAGGCGGGAATTTTTGTGTTCATCTCCGTTAGCCAACCGCTGAAACATCGAAAATTCCTGCGTGGTGTTGCTCATGCCCACCGACAGCAGCACGATTTTGCCGTCGTTCGCCGGTTTGCCGTCCGCATCGAGCGGCCGCACCTTCTTCGCCAATGCCAATCCTGCCTTCTCATGGGCGGCCGGCCGTTCGTTTCGGCCATCGGGATACAGTCCGCCGCGAAAACCCTTGTACTCGCCCTCGGTCAATTCCGTCAGCGGTTTCAGCCCTGACAGATCCACTTTGGGCGGCGGAGAAGAAGCGGGGGGCACGCCGAGCTTCCCTCCGAGCAACACTTCCTTGCCGTCTCGCCGCGCCGCCTTGAACATCACCGCCGCGCCAGCCTTGAGACGCTTATCGGCCAACCGTTCCTTAATCGGTTTGCCCGCTTCATCCATGAAACGAGCATCGTCCGGGACAGCGAGGGTGTGATCCTTGCCCCCGGAAGTGATGACGATGGTTCCCTTGTCGGCATCGATTTTTTTGACCTTGCCGCGCTGAATACCTTCCTGGGCAAGCAAACCGGCGGCGCAGAACAGAAAGACCAACGCCACGGGACAGTACATACGTCGCATAATCATCCTTTCATCAGAAGATGCTGCAACTGTTCCAAAGCCTGCCGCAACGCTTGCCATGCCGATTCCGCGTGGCTGAGATCGCCCTGCCGCGCGATGGTTTCCAGCCGCAGAGCGGCCTCGAACGCCGCCTTGCCGCCAAGGATGCCGACCGCTCCCTTGATCGAATGCGCCCGCGCTTAACCTTGATGACATCGCCGGCGCATAGTCCCTCGACGATGTCCTCGATCATGCGCGGGCAATCTTGCAGGAACACCGTCGTCAACTCGCGCAGCAGCTCCACATCGCCGCCGACATGCTCCAGTGCTTCGCTTCGATCTTGTACGACCGGGGCGGGCGCGGCATCTTTCTCCGAGAGCGCGGCCGTCGGAACCAAGGCGGCGATCGCTTGATAAAGTTCGCGGGCTTGCACCGGCTTGGCGACGTAGCCATCCATGCCGGCCGCCAAGCAGCGTTCGCGATCGCCCTTCATGGCGTGGGCGGTCAGCGCCAGAATGGGAATGCGCCGGCCGCTTTCTCGTTCGCGGGCGCGGATGGCGGCCGTCGCCTCAAAACCACTCATCTCCGGCATTTCCAGATCCATCAACACCAGATCGAACGGTTCGCGCTCCAAGAGCGCCACCGCTTCCTTGCCATTGCAGGCCACCACGGCGGAATGGCCGCGCTTCTCCAAAATGCGCACCGCCAAGCGCTGATTGACCGTGTTGTCCTCGGCCAACAAAACGCGCAACGGACGCTCTTCTCCGGCGGGAGCCGGTCCCTTCGCCGATTCGGCTTCCGCGATTCCTAAACGTCCTTCTTGTGTACTTAAAAGATCGAGAATGGTGTTGAGCAATTCCGATTGCTTGAGCGGTTTCATCAGGCAAGCGCGGATGCCGCACTCTTGGCAGCGTTCGCCGCTGCCCTGACGATCCGAGGAGACGAGCATCATAATGGTGTCGCCGACCAGATCCGGTTGAGAGCGGATTTGCTCGGCCAACGTGAAGCCGTCCATCTCCGGCATCCGCGAATCGAGCAGCACGAGCGGATACGGTTCACCGTTGTCGGCGGCGCGGCGAAGTTCGCGCAGCGCTTGATGGCCGCCCTCAACGGCCATCGGCTTCATGCGCCAGCTGGACAGCATCTCGCTGAGGATACGGCGGTTGGAAGCGTTGTCATCCACGATCAGGACGGGCAGATCGGTCAAATCGCCCGGCTCGCTGTGTGGAGACGTGTCGGCTCCTTGCGCCAGACCGAACCGCGCGGTGAAGTGAAAACGGCTACCCGGTCCCTGGCCGCCGTTGGCTACCCGTTCCAACGGACTTTCCACTTGCAGATGGCCGCCCATCAGCGCTACCAATTGCGATGAAATTGCCAGACCCAAGCCGGTGCCGCCGTAGCGGCGGCTGTCGCCGCCATCGACCTGCTCGAATGGCTCGAAGATGATCCGCTGCTTATCCGCCGGAACGCCGATGCCGGTATCCGTCACTTCAAAATGCAGAATGCAGAATGCAGAATGCGGCGAACCGGCAGCGTTAGCTGCCGGGTTGCTTGCCTCCAACCCGGCAGCTAACGCTGCCGGTTCGCCGGCCAACCGCGCCGTGACAATCACTTCGCC
This sequence comes from uncultured Planctomycetota bacterium, assembly GCA_963835245.1. GTDB lineage: Bacteria > Planctomycetota > Planctomycetia > Gemmatales > Gemmataceae > JAJPHU01. Next base: position 480,645 of record CAWIEZ010000001.1, on the reverse strand, counting down.
GCGCTCGGTAAACTTGATGGCGTTGCCGACCAGGTTGACGATGATTTGCCGCAACCGGCCCAGATCGCCGACCAATCGATCCGGCACGTCGGGACAGATGTGACAGGCCAGCTCCAGCCCTTTTTGCTGAGCGCGCAGAGCCAATGTGCGCACCGTGTCGTCGAGACTGTCGCGCAGGGCGAACGGGGCGGTCTCCAACTCCAGCTTGCCGGCCTCGATTTTCGAGAAATCCAGGATGTCGTTGATAACCGTTAGCAAGCTGTCCGCCGACCCCTTGACCATTTGCAGGTATTCGCGCTGCTCGGCGGTGAGAGTTGTCTCCAGGGCCAGTTCCGTCATGCCGAGGATGCCGTTCATGGGCGTGCGGATCTCGTGGCTCATGCGAGCCAGAAACTCGCTCTTGGCCCGATTGGCGATCTCGGCCGTCTCTTTCGCTTGCCGCCACTGCTCTTCCATCCTTTTGCGATCGCTAATGTCGTGACTCATGCCGACTAGGCCGATGACTTCGCCGGTGCCGTCGCGCAGCGGCACCTTGGTCGTCAACAGCCATTTGCGTTGGCCCGCGCGATCGATCAGCAATTCCTCTCGGTTCATCAACGGTTGACCGCGGCGGCACACGTCCTGCTCATCGCTGAAGAAGTGTTCGGCCAGTTCGCCTTGGAGGAAATCGAAGTCGGTCTTACCGAGAACCTCTTGCAAACGCGCCGCTCCCAGCGAACGCAAGGTAGCGGCGTTGGCGGTCACAAAGCGGCTGGCCGTGTCCTTGACGAAAATGTGATCGGGCAAATTGTCCATCAGAGCCCGCAGCAGATTGCGTTCGCGTGCTAGGGTTTCCTCCATGGCCTTGCGTTCGGTAATGTCGCGGGCCGCCGCGTAAATCAGCCGCTGCTCGATAAACGGCGTCGCCGTCCACAACAGCCAGCGGTACGAGCCGTCCTTGCAGTGATAGCGGTTCTCGAAGGAAACGAGATCGCCGCCGGCCACGAGTTGAGCCGTCACCGCTCGCGTCGCTTGTTGATCGTCCGGGTGTACGAAGTGCAAAAACGGCTTGGCCTGCAATTCCTCCAGCGAATAGCCGAGGATGCGCTCGAAAGCGGGATTGAGACGTTTGAAATAGCCGTCGAAATCGGCGATGCACAGCATGTCCAGCGACAGCGTGAAGAAGCGATCGCGCTCCTCCTCAGCCTGCTTCAGTTCCGTGATGTCGCGGCAGATGCCAACCAGGCCGGCGACGGCGCCGCCATCGCCCGGCAGTGGCACTTTGGTCAGCGACATCCAACGGCGATTGCCGGCGCGATCGGTCAGCTGCTCCTCGCGGTCGATCAACGGCTGGCCCGTGGCCAACACACGGCGGTCGTCAGCATCGTAGCGGACGGCTTGTTCGGTGGAGAAGAAATCGAAGATGGTCTTGCCGATCACATCTCGCCCGTTGTTCACGCACAGCAAGCGTTGATGGGCGGTGTTGTCGATGGCATAGCGGCCGGCGGCGTCGGTGATGAAGATGGCGTCGGGCAGATTGTCCATCAGGCTGCGCAGCAAACGCCGCTCGCGCTGAAGCAGGGCGTCCACTTCCTTGCGCTCGCTGATGTCGCTGAGTACGCCGTCCAGACGCCAGGATTGTCCGTTTGGTTGCCGCGTGACGCGGATGCTCTCGCGCAGCCAGCGCGTCCGTCCGTCCGCCGTGAGAATACGATACTCCTCCTGACTGTCCTGCCCGGAGCGCAGCCGTTCGACGGCGCGTCGCCAGCAGGGCAGATCGTCGGGGTGGACGATGTTCTGCCATTGGTGCGGCCCGCCGAGAAACGCTTGCGGCGGACGGCCGGTGAGGTTTTCGACGACCGGCGAGAAATAGCGATACACCCAACTTTGCTCGCCGTTGCACTCGCCGCTCCACAGACAATCGGACACGGACGCCATGACGCGGCGCAATTCCGCTTCCATGTCGGCCAGTCGGCGCATCGTCTCGTGTTGCTCGCGCACATCGCGGGCGGTGATGAGAGCCAGCGTCTTGGGATGAACGTGCAGTCGGGCGATGCTCAGGTTGACGGGAATCCATATGCCGTCCTGGCGAGTACGCAGAAAGAAGCCCTCTTGCGAGTGAAAGACGCCGGTGCGCGTGGCTGCCTCGCGGAAGCGGCGCTGACCGCCCTTGCCGCCGAAGCGAAAGAAATAAGTGGCCGGACGCGCCAACATCTCCTCGCGGCCAAAGCCGGTCAACTCGACGGCCATGCGGCTGACTTGATGCAGCCGATCACTGTCGGGATCGAAGAGGAACTGCGCATCGCCCGCTTCTTCCAGGAGAGCATGGGCCAAGTCGTTGTTGGGGGAGGGAGTCATGGCACGTCAACTTCCACGCTTACATGCGGCATAATCGGGATTGCACTTGGAGCTTACACCCGACGAAAGCGCGATGCAATCAAAAAGATCGGGGCCGCTCCGTTCCTGTGGCTCCCAGCAAGCTGGGAGGCGTAGGAACGAAACGGCCCCAATATGAGCGACCAATTGCGCGATCCGCAATCGTGGAGTTACCGATGGGCCTCGTGGGCCAGATAATCGGGCAACTCGAAACCGCCCTGATCGCGGAGAATGTCGCGCGCCTCGTCGGTGCGTCCAATCTGGCGGACGATGACGAGAGTTCGCCCCTGATCAATGGCATCGGAGTAATGATGCGCGTCGTCCTCGGAAATCTCCATAGCCAAGAAGGGACCGAGGAAAGTGCCGCCAGCAGCGCCCAACGCCGCGCCGCCAATGCCGCCGAGAACGGTGCCGAGGCCCGGCAGCAGCGAACCGGCCACGGCGCCCGCCACAGCGCCCGAAGCGGCGCCCGCCACAGCGCCCGTTGTGGCGCCCTCGGCCGCATCCTTTTGGAATTGCAAACGAGGAGTGCCGGGAACGACTCCCATGCGACGATTGGCCATGTCGATGCGATCCGGCGCGAACCCGGCGCGCCATAACGCCGACACTGCTTGTTCCGCTTGCGCCTCCTGCTCGAACACGCCGATCACCAGGTCTTTTCGTGTCTCGATCATAAAGCCATCTCCTGGGTTAATGTGCCGTTTGTCGCCGCGTCAGGCGGGCGAGGGAAGAACGAACGTCCCTCCGTGAATTGCAGAGCAAAGCGGATGCCGCTGGCGGTTTCGCGCTGCGCGCTCAGCCGCCAACGGCGTACAATAAAGTATCCGTCTCCGCCAAGCACGACGGAGACGCTCTTTCGTGAGGATGTATGTCGTTATTCCGTAGTGGCTCTCTTTGGCTGTTTCGCTTGGCCGGCATCGACGTGTACGTACACTGGTCCTGGCTGTTGGTGGCGATATTCCAGGTTCAGTATCGTGCCCGTATGGCGCAGGAAGGAAACTGGCTCCTCCCCCTTTATGAATCGAGCCACTGGTACGCTCTTCAGTATCTCGCGCTGTTCGGCATCGTCCTGCTGCACGAATTTGGTCATGCTCTCGCTTGCCGACAGGTCGGCGGCGCGGCCGATACCATCGTCCTGTGGCCTCTAGGCGGCATCGCCTTTGTCAAACCGCCGCAGCGACCCGGCGCTTTTCTCTGGACCGCCGCCGCCGGTCCCCTCGTCAACGTCTTGCTCATTCCCCTACTTGGCGCTCTGGCCTTCCTCGATGGCCCAGTGGATTGGAACGCCCTTAGTCCCGACTTGCCCTTATTCCTCAGAGCGATTTGCGGGATCAACGTCTTGGTGCTGATTTTCAACTTGATCCCCGTCTATCCGCTGGATGGCGGCCAGATCCTGCATGCCGTGTTGTGGTTTCTGATCGGCCGCGCCGACAGTTTAATGGTGGTGAGCATTCTGGGCATGGTGGTCGGGGGCGGCGTAATGATGCTGGCTTTTCTGAGCCACGATTTGGGACTGTGCATTTTGTCGGCGTTCGTGTTGTTCATGGCCTCGGCGGGCTTCCGCTATGGACGTATGCTGTCGCGTATCCTCAGTAGGCCGCGCCGCGCCGAGGCCGCCTGTCCTTCCTGCAAAGCTTCGCCGCCCACCGGCAATTTCTGGCTCTGCCAGGAATGCGGTACGCACTTCGATACCTTCCAGCATCGCGGTCAGTGCCCGGCATGCGGGCAGCTCTACCGCATGACGAGGTGCCCGGAGTGTCACCAGCAGCATCCCATCGGTGAGTGGTTTTCGTCTGCCGTGCATGCGGACGATTCGCATTCGTATGCGCCGCCTTGATCCTCGGTAATCTCATCCGTTTAGCCGCGACCCGAAGGGGAGCGCGAGCCACGCGCTCCCCTTCGGGTCGCGGCTAAACGGATCGTCAATCACACATCGCACAGTGTCACCGCTTCTTCCAAACCCTTCGCCGGATCGCGCGTCGGAATGAACTCCTGACCGACATGTCCCGTATATTTTACTTCCACCAGCGCCCGCATGATCGGCGGATAATTGATCTCCTGTTTGTCGTCCAACTCCGCCCGGCCGGGATTGCCCGCCGTGTGAATGTGGCCGATATAGTCGGCGTACTGACGAATGCGGCGAATAACGTCGCCGTCCATGATTTGCACGTGATAGATGTCGAAGAGCAGCTTGAGGCGCGGCGAGCCGACCTGCTTGAGGATGTCGATGCAGTAATCGGTGTGATCGCCTTGGTATCCCGGATGACCCTTCATCCGCTCGTTGACGCGGCTGTTGAGCATCTCCAGGCACAGCGTCACCTTTTTCTTCTCGGCGTAGCCGACGATTTTCTTGTAACCGGCCACGCAGTTCTTGATGCCGGCGTCGTCGGCAATGTCTTCGCGGAAACCGGTGAAGGTGATGACGTTGGGATAACCGGCTTCGGCACAGGCGTCGATGGCCGTGCGCATCTTATCGAGGCACATTTCGTGATATTTGGGATTGTTCATCCCTTTCTCGAAAGTGTGGCTGGGCGCGATGGCGCAGATGAGACCGTGCTTTTTTAGGATCGGCCAATCCTGGGGAGCGACGATTTCGACGCTGTCGCAGCCGAGCCGTTTCGCTTGTTGACAGAGCTGCTCGAGGTTCCAATGTTCGTCGAAGCACCAGCGCACGATGGACTGCTTGAGACGTTTGTTCTTGATGATCGGTTGGGCGGCGCGGTCGGCGCCGAGCGCGGCGGCGGCCGTCAGCGCGGCGGCGCTGTGAAGGAGACGGCGGCGCGTGATCGGCGACGACGAATGTTCGTTCTGGGGCATGGTTTCACTCCTGGCTGTTGGCCCTGGGTGTTTCTCTTGGAATGTCGGGCTGTAGAGAACAGTATGGCGCGAACCGCGAACTTTGGCAAGGAAAACAGGCGAACCGGCAGCGTTAGCTGCCGGGTAGAGACCACCCGGCAGCTAACGCTGCCGGTTCGCCGAGAAAAATTTCGCTTTTTTGCTTGCATTGAAGCGGAGGAGATGTATCATCGGTATCGAGCGAGAGAACATATGCGTGTCTCCTTACGACGCTTGGTTCTTCCATCCGTCAGTGTGCCGTTGGCATGTCTGGCTGCCGCTCTTCTCGCGCCGCGCCGGTGCGCGGTGGTTGCGATTATCCGACGCACATCGAACGCACGCCGACTGATCCCGCAACCGAACTGCTGCACAGCACAGCCGCGTCGAAGCCCCATCCGCGAATGCCGAGTAAACCTTGTCCTTGCACCGGCCCGAACTGCTCGCGTCAACCGCTGGTTCCTCCGGTCCCCTCCTCGGTCAACTCCACGACAACACCGGAGTGGAGCCGGCTGATTCCTCGACTTCTCCTCGTCCCTCCTCAGGGCGAAACTCGCGTCTCGGATGATCCGATTCCGCCGCCCTCGCGGCACCCTTCTATGATCTATCACCCGCCTCGTCTCTCTTCCTGATTCGCCTTCGTCCACAACCCACTAATTCCTTGTAAGCGTCCATGCGCCGGTGCCGACGGTGCGTGCCTGCCACATGGACGCTTGAGTTCGTATTGCCGTTTTTGGCGTTTAGCCGCGACCCGAAGGGGAGCGTGCCCGCGCTCCCCTTCGGGTCGCGGCTAAATGGATCGCACTCATTCTCCGTAGTCGAGGATCTTTTATCATGACTCGTCATCGATCCGCCTTCACCCTGATTGAGTTGCTGGTGGTCATCGCCATCATCGCCATCCTCATCGGTCTCCTGCTGCCGGCCGTGCAAAAAGTCCGCGAGGCGGCGGCGCGCGTCCAGTGCGATAACAACCTCAAGCAGATCGGCCTGGCTCTGCACAACTTCCACGACGTCAACCGCCGCTTCCCCTTTGGGAAAGGTCCGAGCTACCCCGGCGCTCCCGTGTGGGCGCGCTGGTCCGCACACAGCCAAATCCTGCCCTACATCGAGCAGGGTAACTTGTACAACGCTCTCAACTTCGCCTTCCCACCCAACACCGGCGACATGCAGACGCCGCAAACAGGAGCGGCGTGCATGCCGGCCTACACGAATCCCGGTGGGATCAACGCGGCTTGCAATACGCTCATCCGAATGTTTCTCTGTCCCTCCGATCCCGCTCCGGAAATGACCGTGGCGGCCAATGGAGTTCCTTATCCCGGCAACAATTATCGCAGCAGTCAGGGAACGTCCTTTATGTGCGACCTCGGCGATACTCCGCAATTGCGCAGCACCACCGCCCCCGGACTGATACCCAACGGCATCTTTTACAATCAGAGCCAAGTCAAGATAGCGGACATCACAGATGGCACAAGTCAAACCGCCATGTTCAGCGAGCATCTGCGCGGCGGCCGTCTCGGCGTCAACCCGCGCGGCACGAACGTACTCTTCCTCATGCCCAACCAGACGACGCTGGCGGGAGCCTATCAGGCTTGTCAGAGTCTAAATCCCAGCACGGCCTTGCTCATGTGCCTGGATACGGGCGAGTGTTGGGCCATGGGAGAAGACTGTTGCACGCAGTACAACCATGTCTCGCAGCCGAACACGCTATTCTGTGGAGGCGTGCCTTTTCCGACAGGAATGCAGGACATGGCAATGGATTCGCCGCCCACCAGCGCCCATCCCGGCGGCGTCAACGTCCTCTTCTGCGATGGCTCGGTGCATCTGGTCACCGAATCGATCTCCTTGCCGTCGTGGCAAGCCTTGGGCACGCGCAACGGCGGCGATTTGATCGGGTCCGATTTATAGGAGAAGAGCTATGCCGGATATTCTCAGGTGGTGCATAGGTCGGCGAACCGGCGGCGTCAGCCGCCGGGTAAAGGACGATACCCGGCGGCTGACGCCGCCGGTTCGCCGACCTCAATGCCACGTCCTTCTGTTTTTCCTGATCTTGCCGCTGACCCTCTGGACATGCGGCTGTAACCGGACCAGGAGTTACGTCCCCTCGGCAGGATCGGGACCGGCAAGCCTTGGAGTCGGCGCTGACCGCCTGGCAAAACGGCCATGCCGTCGGAAGAATCGAGACCGCTTCGCCGCCGGTTCAGGCGGTGGACTCCGGCTGGGGCAAGGGGCACAAATTGGCCAGCTACGAGATCCTCGAAGAAGTGTCGCGCTCGGACGGCCGGCGCTGTTTCAAAGTGCGCCTCAACCTCCAGAAACCGTCCGCTACCCAGGAAGTTCATTACCTCGTCGTCGGTAGATCTCCGCTCTGGGTCTTCCGAGAAGAAGATTACAAAATGGCTTCCAGCTGGGAGGGAACCAAGTAAACCCCTATGTCATCACCCAATTCGATGTCTTCGTCCGTCTGGCTGGCCTTGCGCGTGCTGCTCGTCCGTTTGCGCTTCTTCCTCGTGTTGCTGGCCGTGTTGCTGCTGGTCAGTGCTTGGCCGCTGTTGCGCCATTATGGGCAGCGTTTGACGGGGGCAGGGTCCACCGTGGCGAGGGGGATGGATCACGACGCGGAATTTTGGTGTCCCATGTGTCCGGGAGTTGTCTCGGACTGGCCCGGCAAATGTCCGGTGTGCAACATGGCTCTCGTGCTTCGCAAGAAAGGAGAATCCGTGCCTCTGCCCGACGGCGTGCTGGCGCGCATGCAATTTTCGCCTTATCGCGTGCAGCTGGCTGGCATCCGCACCGCCGCCGTCGAGTATCATTCTCTGCGCCGCGAGGTCGTACTCGTCGGTCGCGTGGAGCGAAGGCTCTCCGCGGCCGTGGTGGTCATTCGAGCCGAGATCTTTCCTTCAGATCTCCCTTTTTTGGCCGAAGAGCAGATTATTGAGGCGAGCAGTGAGGCGCTGCAAGGTCATGTGCCCTTTCGAGGGAGAATCGCGCGAATTGAAACGGAGGACAAATCGGATCGGCGCGCTGTCGCCGTGCGATTGGAATTGGATGATCCCGATGGCGATTTGCGATCGGGATTGATCGTGACGGCCCGCGCCGAGGCGCCGATCGCGCGTTTGTCGTGGTGGCGGCGCGCCGCGCTGGAGGAATGGCGGAACGAGACAGCCGCCGACGTGGCGCTGCACATGCTGCTGACCCCCGCCGTCCCCGGTTTCCCCGGCGGTTTGCACTCCTTGCTGCGGCAAGCCAGTAAGCAAGCCATTCTTAGGGAAGGGTTCGGACTGGCCATTCCCATCAGCGCCGTCATCGATCACGGATCGCGTAAGGTGGTTTTTGTCGAGAGCGGATCGGGAATGTTCGATGCCGTTGAGATCGCGGTTGGCCCGCGCTGCGACGACTTTTACGCGGTGCTGCGCGGCGTGGAGGAGGGCCAGCGCGTGGCCGCGACGGGTGCGTTCTTGATCGACGCCGAGATGTGGCTGAACCACGACTTGGCCGCCACCTACTTCGGCGCTACGCGCGGCCCCAGCACACCAGCCTCCGCGCCGCCGTCCGCATCGCCGCAAGCGCCGGCGGCGGAGGATCGATTGTTGGCGGCCAAACAGAAAATCTGCCCGGTTACGGGCGAACCGCTCGATTCGATGGGTGGCCCGATTCGGGTCGAGGTAGCGGGACGAATCGTGTTCGTCTGCTGCGAAGGATGTATCAAGCCGTTGCGCAAAGATCCCGCGAAGTATCTGTCGAAATTGCCGGCGAAGCGAAACGAGACGCCACCATGATCGAGCGCATCATCGAATTTTCGATCCGCAATCGCTGGCTCGTAATTGCCGCCGGCCTGCTTCTGGCGCTGGGCGGGCTATACGCTGTTTATCATACGCCGGTGGATGCCATCCCCGATTTGTCCGAAAATCAGGTGATCGTCTTCACGGAATGGCCCGGCCACAGCCCGCCGGAAATCGAAACGCAAATCACCTATCCGCTGTCGCTGCATCTGCAAGGATTGGAGGGCGTTCGCGTCGTGCGCTCGTCGAGCGATTTCAACTTCTCGATGATCGCCGTCATTTTCGAGGATAGCGTGACCTTCGCGGCGGCCCGTGATCGGGTGGGTCAACGCTTGACACGCGCCCGCGAGGGTCTGCCTACCGGCGTGGTGCCGGCTCTCGCTCCGGACGCGGCGGCGACGGGTCAAATCTTCTGGTATACAGTCGAAGGTTCGGGCTACGATCTCGGCCAATTGCGCGGCGTGCAAGACTGGTACGTTCGACCGCAACTCGCATCTGTGCCGGGCGTCGCCGAGGTTGCCAGCGTCGGCGGTTATAACCGCGAATACGCCGTCACGGTGGACCCGCGCCGCCTGCAAGCATTGGGGGTGCGCTTGGCCGATGTTCTACAGGCCGTATCGCGCGCCAACGCGGCGGCCGGCGGCGACGTGATCCATAAGGCCAACGCCGAATACATCGTCCACGCCGCCGGCTGGATAGGCCATCCCGTTCGAGAAGAAGACGACTTCGATCCGCAACGCGCTCTCCGGGATCTGGAGAACGTCCTTGTGCCGCGCCCGTCCGGCGGCAACGTCCGCCTGGCGGAAGTAGCGGCGATTGGACTCTCTCCCGCGCCGCGCCGCGGCGTTCTCGAAAAAGACGGCAACGAAGTCGTCGGAGGCGTCGTCCTCATGCGCAAGGCGAAAACGCCCTGGAAGTGACGCGCCGACTCAAGGACAAGATCCAGCAATTGCAATCCGGCCTCCCGTCCGGCGTGCGCATCATCCCCTTTTACGATCGCACTCCTCTGATTCGCGGCGCCATCGGCACCGTCACGACCACGCTGTTTGAAGCCATCTTTACTGCGACGGTTTGCGTCCTGCTCGTGTTGTTGCACTTCCGTACTTCTTTCGTCATCGTCCTGACTTTGCCGCTCGCCGCCCTCGCCTCGTTTCTCGTCATGTGGATGCTACGCCGTCTGGGCATCGCCGACATTCAAACGAACATCATGTCGTTGGCCGGCATCGCTATTTCCATCGGCGTACTCGTCGATTCTTCGATTGTCGTGGCCGAGAACGTCATGCACCGCTTGCACGAGCGTTTCGGCAATCGGCCGGTGACAGGCGACGTGCGCGACGTGGTGCTGTCGGCCTGCCGCACGGTGGGCCGGCCGATCTTTTTCTCGGTCGTCATCATGCTGTTGTCGTTTCTGCCGGTGTTCGCGCTGGGTGGAATCGAAGGCAAAATGTTTCGACCGCTGGCCTTCACGAAATGCTTCGCCTTGATCGCCGTCGCCGTTTTGGCCGTCACGCTGGTTCCGGCCTTATGCACGCTGTTCATCCGTGGCCGACTGTGCGGCGAGATGGATAGCTGGCTGATGCGCGGCGCGCTCGCCGCCTATCGCCCGATGCTTAACTTCGCCCTCAACCATCCTGTCGTCATCGTCTGGTTCGTCGGTGCGACGTTCCTGGTCGGCTTGGCGCCGCTTGGCTCGCGCTGGCTGTTTCTGTTGACGTTGGCGGCCGCTTTACTCGGCAGTCTGTATGCGGCGCGGCGAGTCCTCAGCCGCATCGCCGTCGTAATCAGTCTGACGGCGATCGCGTTGACGGCAAAAGAGACGATCGGGCCGCTGGGCTACGAACCGATCACGCCGCTGGACGAGGGCATGGTTATGGACATGCCCATCACAGTTCCTTGGGCGTCGGTGGCGCAGGCGGCCGACGATCTGAAAGCGCACGACATGATTTTTTGCCGTTTTCCCGAAGTAGACATGGTCGTCGGCAAGGCCGGCCGCGCCGAAACATCCACCGATCCGGCGCCCTTGGACATGATCGAAACGATGGTGAATTTTCGTCCGCAAGAATTGTGGCCGCGCCGCAAACTGCGTCCCGCCGACGCCGAACGGCTGGCGCGATTGGTTCTCGATGCGCTGTCGCAGGCGGGGTTGATGACCCATCCCCACGATGAGGCGGAGCGAGCGGCCGTGGTCAACGAAGCGGTGATGGCCGTCCTGCCCATGTTCGACGCTCACATGCGCGAGTATGCCTATCAGCGCAACCGAGAGTTCGAGAACGTGCTGGCCTATCGTCTGCTCCGGGACCGGACGGGCGCGGCTGATGGAAGTACTTCGGCAGAATGGATCGCTGGAGCGAAACCTCAGCGATTTGGAGAAGACGCTCTTGGCCGAATCGGAACGACGGGGCGAACTCGAAAACAACGGTTTTTCGCTCCGTCTTGCCCGTGACCTGACGCCGGAGGACATGGGCCTATTGGTCCGCGACGCGGTTCACCGCATGGAGGAATTAGGTTTTCTGCGGCCGGGCAGCGATCCTTTCCGCTATCAGCCGGGGCTGGCGATCCGCGCCGTCAAGAAGATAGACCAACTTCTCGGCGGGACCGTGCCGGATTTGATCGGTCATCTTCACGACCAGCTTACCGCCGAACGTCTCGCCCTTTGGCGCGAACACGTTCGGAAGCTCAACAACGAACTGCCGCCGCGGGCCGTGGAGCTTTTCCTCTACCTCATCGTCGAGGAATTGAGCGACCGCGCCACCGCCCAAGATGCCAAGGTGTTGGACTACATTCAGAAGCGCCGCCGCGTCCGTCTCGACCTTCCCACCGATGCCGCGAAAGATCACCGTCATCACGCCGCTTCAGAGAACGACGAAAAAACCGCGAAGGTTCCCTACGGCATGTCGATGCGGCACGCGATGCGCACCCCCGCTCTCCTGCCGCTCCCTCCGCCGCCGCCGCTGGATCGTCTCCAGGAAGACCTGAAACATGAGATCGAAAAGCAAATCGTGCTTTGGCCCTCCGAGCGCGGCGAGCTGGCCGGACCTAGCGGCGAATTGGACCGAGCCATGCAGATGCCGGGCTGGACCAATGTTTGGACCATGCCCATCCAAAACCGCGTGGACATGCTCTCGACCGGCGTGAACACCACCGTCGGCGTGCGCGTTTTGGGCCGGCGGCTCGACGACGTGATTCGCGCTTCGGAAAACGTGGCGGCCATCGTGGCGAAGATTCCCGGCGCGGCCAACGTGGTCGCCGACCGCCTGCGCGGCAAGGGTTATCTGCACATCCATCCCGACCGCGACCGCGCCGCTCGTCTCGGCGTGAGCGTGGCCGACATCAACGACGTTATCGCTGTCGCTCTCGGCGGCAAGGTGGCGACGCAGACCCTCGAAGGGCGCGAACGACATGCCGTGCGCATCCGCTATACCTCCGAATGGCGAGCCGACGAGGAATCGGCCGGCAACCTGCCCGTGCCCGTTCTCGGCACGCCGGGCGGCTATGTCCGCCTTGCCGACGTGGCCGACGTACGCATCGCCGAAGGCCCGGCGATAATAAAGAGTGAAAATGGACTGTTACGCAATTATGTCCGTCTCAATGTGCGCGGCCGGGATAGTACCGAGTTCGTGGACGAAGCACGGCGCGCCGTCGCCGCTCGCGTCGAACTGCCGCCAGGCGTCTATCTCGAATGGACCGGCCAGTTCGAGCATGAACAGCAAGCCAACAACACGCTGCGGCTGATTCTGCCTCTGGTCATCGGCCTGATTTTTCTTGTGCTATGGCTGACGTATCACGATCTGGCCGACGCCGTGCTGATGATGCTGGCCGTGCCGGGAGCATTGGCCGGCGGCGTCTTCGCTCAATGGCTGTTCGGCTATCCCTTCTCCGTGACGGTGTGGGTTGGTTACATCGCCTGTTTCGGCATGGCCACGGCGACCGGCATCATCATGCTCGTCTATCTGCGCGAAGCTGTCGCCCGCGCCGGCGGTTTGCCCAATCTGACGCTGGAGCAGTTGCGCCAGGCCGTCATGCAAGGCGCCGTCCATCGTCTGCGTCCCAAACTGCTGACCGAAGGCACCATGATTCTCGGCCTCGCGCCGCTGCTGTGGAGCAGCGGCGTCGGCGCGGAAGTCATCAAGCCGATGGTCGTGCCGGTCTTGGGCGGCATTCTCATCGCCGATGAGGTCATCGATCTGTTCTTACCCGTTCTGTTTTACTGGGAGCGCCGTCGTCGCTGGCAGCGTTTGCAAGCGGCCGGCGCGAATTTGTAAAGGAGCGTTGTTATGAATCGTCATCGTTCCGGGTTCACGCTCATCGAATTGCTGGTGGTGATCGCCGTTATCGCCATCCTGATCGGCTTGTTGTTGCCGGCCGTGCAGAAGGTCCGCGAAGCGGCGGCCCGCACGCAGGACGCCAACAACTTCAAGCAACAACTGCTTGCCCTGCACAACTGCAACGATACCTATGGCGTCTTACCGCCTGTCTACAATAATTATCCCAACCCCAACGGGGCGATGGGACCGCCCGCCGGTATGGGCACGCTGCAATACTTCCTGCTGCCTTTTCTCGAACAGCAAAACCTGTACAATTCGGTGTCGATGACTTCGGATAATGCTATGAACTCGTCGCTGAAGGTGTTCATGGGTCCAGCCGATCCGACCATGCCGGCCAATGGAATCGTCACGATGATGGGCGGTCCCTATGGCGGTTGCAGCTACGCCTCGAACTATGTGGTGTTCGGCAATACGCCGGGCGGTTCGGCGAAGATTCCATCCACTTTCTCCGACGGCACATCGAACACCATCGTCTTCGGCGAGCGTTTCACCATCTGCGACGGAATGGCGGTCGGTTGGCAGATGGGCATGTGCGGCAATCCGCCGACATGGCCATACTACTATACGTCGTCCGATTATCTAGCACTGATGCTGCCGCAAATGGCACCCAACGTCAACGCTTGCGATCCCATGCTTTTGCAGTCGCCGTATGCGAGCGGCCTAATGGTCGGCATGGGCGATGGCAGTGTGCGCATGGTGTCGTCGGGCGTTTCGCAGTATTCGTGGAACCTGGCCCTCAATCCGTCGGACGGGCAGACGCTTGACAGCAGTTGGTGACGTTGGCCCTTCGCCTACTTCTGAAAGCGAAAAAACGCAACGAGCCGTGAGAAAGTCGAGCCGGCGCGGCATCATAAAGGAGAGAGAAGTCACGAGAGGCGCGAATGGGGCCGATTGAAGCGACGATTCTTGGACGGCTGTATCGCCGGCATGCGCCGGCCCTGCGGCTGTACGCCCGCCAGTGGGGAGAGAGTTCCGAGGATCTGGTTCACGATGCCTTTGTGCGCCTGGCGCGTCAGGCTCCGCCTCCAGAACGAGTTCTGCCCTGGTTGTATCGGGTTGTCCGCAATGAAGCGCGGGCGTCTTATCGCAGCGCGGCCCGGCGTCGCCGACGCGAGCAGCGCGCCAGCACGCCGGAGTTGTGGTTCAGTACGGCGGAAGACCATCTTGATGCCCGCGAAGCAACCCGTTTGCTGGGCGAATTGTCCCTGGAGCTGCGCGAGGCGATCGTCGCTCGTTTGTGGGGCGGTTTGACATTCGAGGAAATCGCCGAATTGGCCGGCTGCTCGCTGGCGACCGCCCATCGCCGCTATCAGACCGGCTTGGCTCAGTTACGAGAGAGGCTCGAAGGCCGATGGATGCAAACTCCCACCACGCCGACGACCTGAGCGACTTGGAACGCCGTTTGGCCTCCTGGGCGCCTGCCGTCGAAGGACTGCACGCCGATGCCATGCTGTTCGCCGCCGGCCGCGTCTCCGCCCGCTCCGGGCCGACGCGCTTCGTTTGGCCGGCACTGGCCTGCGGCATGGCCGCGCTGGCGGCCGTCCTTGCCGTCTGTCTGCGTTTGGAACACGCCGAACGACTTGGGCTTGCCCAACGATTTCAGCAATTAGTGCCCGCGCCGCTTCCTGAGCCTTTGCTCGCGCCCTCGCTGCCGCCCACGGAGTCCACCGCCGAGGAGGAACCGCCGCAGAGCAGCCTTCTCGTCACTCACCGGATACTGGAACGGGGATTGGAGGATTGGCCGGATCGGCCGCCGGTCCAGGGCGACAAACCCAGCACGCCCCCGCCTCCCTCGCTCATCTTCCACGCTGGGCAGCGCGATGTTCTTCTCGATCCGTGAGACTGGCGAACAATTCTCCTGAGCGGGGGGCGTAAGCCCCCCGAGTCAGGCGTCTCTCGGGGGGCTGACGCCTCCCGCTCAGGAGGATTATTCACTCTTCTTTTCTTCCAGGAGATTTGTCCATGACTCGACTGCGCCGAAGTTGCGCCCTTACCGTGCTGGTTTTCGCGGCCGCCTGCCTCCCCGCCCTACACAGCGAGGATGCGAAGGCGAAGACGAAAGAGAAAAAGGCCGGCGAGAAACCGGCGGAGCAATGGATGCTCGATCGCGGCCTGACCGTTTCGACGCAATCCGCTCCCGTTCCTGTTCTGAAGTATCGCTTGTTCCCCATCTCTTCGGAGCGCAAGGACGGCAACGCGGTGCCCATCTACCTGCGTTTTGCTCACGAACGCAACGACGAACTGAAAAAACGCCTGCGCGAAAAGCCGGAAGCGTGGAACAAGTTGCCCCTGGAGAAGCTGCCGCTGACCGAGGTCAAGTCATTCCTCGACAGCTACAAGTATAATTTCCGTCAACTCGATTTGGGGGCGCGACGCAAGAGTACCGACTGGAATTACACACTCGACGCTGGCGATCCCATTGGCCTTCTGCTTCCGGATGCCGCGGAAATGCGCATGCAGGCGCCGTTGCTGGTCCTCAAAGCGCGCGTGGAGATCGTCGAGGGCCGCTATGCCGACGCCCTTCGCACCCTGGAGACGGGCTTTTCGTTCAGTCAACAGGTCGGCGAGGGGCCGTTCCTCATCAGCGGTCTGGTGGGCATCGCCGTCGCCAGCCAATTCGCCGACTGCCTGCTGGAGTTGATCGAGCGTCCCAAGGCGCCGAACCTGTACTGGGCGCTGACGGTGATTCCTCGGCCGTTCATCGATCTGCGCCGGGCCAACGAACTCGAGCAGAAAATGCTCGAAATGCAGTTCCCCGACCTGGACGACATCCATCGTTCCCGCTCGGCGGAGGAGTGGGATGCAACTCTGAGGCGAGTTCGTCAGGAGCTTGATCGCATTAACCATTTTGAACGCGACTACAAAGCGCCGCGTCCCGGCAACGCGCCAACTGATCCCGCCAGCAAATCGCCGGATTTACCGGAGGCGCGCCGCTATCTCGCCGATGTTGTCGGTCTGTCGTCCGCCGCCGTCAAGTCGATGCCGCCCGCCCAGATATTGTTACTTTATCTATCGCATTACTATCACGAAAAACGCGATGAGGCATTCCAGTCCACCTATCTGCCCTTCGCCCAGGCCCACAGTTTGCTCGCCGCGAAGCGGAAACGGGGGCAAGCCAATCCGGATACGGAAGCGGCGCGCGTGGCAAATCTGTTCCTTCCGGCCATCACCAAGGTCGAACTGGCTCAGGTGCGTATCGAGCGCAAACTGGCAGCACTGCGGACGATTGAAGCGCTACGGATGCACGCCGCCCATGCGGGACAACTGCCCGACAACCTGGCGCAGGTTGTCATTGCGCCCATTCCGAACGATCCGGGCACCGGCCAACCCTTCGAGTATCAGCGTGAAGGCCAGCGCTTCACTCTCATCAGCCGCATCCCCGGCGAAGACTTGAAAACGACCGGCCTGCGCTATCAGGTGACGATGCGGAAATGATCGCGCCAGGCCATGGAGAGATCGCTGCCGTCCGCCCATACGCCTGCGCCATCACCCGCAAGCCCATGAGCAGGATGTCTCCCTATTGTCTGGTCTGCTCGGGCGCTGACTGAGGCAAGCCGCCGGCCTAAAATGCTCAGCGGCGCTCTGAGCTGAGGCGGCGGACATGGCGCGATGCACAATGTCGAACTGATTTTGACACTGACCGGCGGTCTCGCGGCTGCCTTGCTCCTGGGCTACATCACGCATCGTCTCGGCTTATCGCCCATCGTCGGCTATCTTCTTGCCGGTTTCGCCGTTGGACCTCACACACCCGGCTTCATCGCCAACCAGGAACTGGCGGACCAGCTGGCCGAGGTCGGCGTCATCCTTCTGATGTTCGGCGTCGGACTTCAGTTTCACCTCGACGACCTGCTCAAAGCATGGCGAGTGGTCGTGCCGGGAGCGGTGATCCATAGCTTGGCGGCGACCGTTCTGGCTTGCCTCGTGGCCGTCGCCGCCGGCTGGAGTTGGCCGGCGGGACTGGTCTTCGGACTAGCGATCTCCGTGGCCAGCACGGTGGTTGTTCTTCGCGTTCTGGCGGACAACAACCATCTGCACACTCCCGCCGGACACATGACGGTCGGCTGGCTGGTCGTCGAGGACTTGTTCACCGTCCTCGTGCTGGTTCTCCTGCCCGTGCTGTTTCGTTCGGATCAAACGGGGGCGGTAAACATCGCTCTGGCTCTGGGATGGTCGATCCTGAAGCTCGTCTTGCTCTTGGTGTTCACGTTGCGCATCGGTCGTCTCCTCATTCCCTGGATACTCGGCCACATGGCGGCAACGCACTCGCGGGAACTATTTACGTTGGCCGTCCTGGTGGCGGCGCTGGGAATCGCCGTCGGCTCGGCCCTTTTGTTCGGCGTTTCGATGGCTCTTGGAGCATTCCTCGCCGGCATGGTAGTGGGACAGTCGGAGTTTAGCCTACGGGACCGCCACCGAGGCGCTGCCCATGCGCGACGCCTTCGCGGTACTCTTCTTCGTTTCGGTGGGAATGTTATTCCACCCCGTCTACTTGTTGGATGCACCGGGGTTAGCCGCCGCCACACTGGCGATTGTCCTATTCGGCAAACCGCTGGCCGCGCTGCTGATCGCTCGACCCCTCGGCTATTCCCCGCGCACCGCCTTGACGGTGGCGGTTGGAATGGCCCAAATCGGCGAGTTCTCCTTCATTCTCGCCACGTTGGGCAAGCAATTGAACATTTTGACGGATAGCTCGACCAACACGCTCGTTGCTGCCGCCATCGTCTCCATCTGTCTCAATCCCCTCGCGTATCGGCTGATTGATCCGCTCGAAAAATGGCTGCAACGCCACGCGCGCCTCTGGCGATGGCCGAATGCGCACACACAGGCAGGAGGGCAGACGGGCCGAGTTGCCTCAAGCGACGACTCCTCCGAGGGCGACGCGCGGCACGAGGCGATTGTGGTTGGTTACGGCCCCGTGGGACGAACTCTCGCGCGCCTACTCCGCGAAAATGACATTGAACCGACGGTGATCGAATTGAACCTCGATACCGTTCGACGCCTTCAGGCGGAAGGGATACGCGCCGTTTATAGCGACGCCCTGCACCAGGATACACTGAGGGCGGCGGGGATTGAGCGCAGCACCGCCCTAATACTCACCAGTGCGGGAATGCAGGGAATTAAAGAAGTAGTTCGGCTGGCGCGCGAGGCGAATCCGAAAATTCGTGTACTGGCGCACACGACCTACCTCCGCGAGATCGAGACATTACTCCACGCCGGCGCCGATGCCGTCTTTTCCGGCGAAGGAGAATTGGCGCTGACCATGACCGAGTTCGTCCTGCGCCGCCTCGGCGCGACGGAAGAACAAATCGACCGGCAACGGGAGCGCATTCGTCGCGAACTTTCCACAACCGGCGAGAGGCGTTCGTGACTACCATTCGCTGTAAGTCTCGTTGCCATTGCGGGTGGCCAATTTGACCAAATTGGGACCGATGCCGTAGCTGAGAAAACGCACCGAAGCATCGCCGAAGACGAAGTTGGCTCCGCCGGAGTGCATGCTCCAGAAATGGAAGGCATCGCACGGATTGCTCAACTTGCCCGGACCATAAGTATAAGGTCCGGCCGGGCAGTTGTCGTATTGGGAATAGCCGCTGGACTGCATGTTAAGTTCGGCGGCGCCCAAGGTCTGCGAGGCCGAGCCGGTGAAGGTTCCATTGTAGACGAAGCGTTGTTGGAGGTTGGAGGACAGGGAGCCGGGACGGTTTGGCACGAACTGGCCGATGCCGGCGTACCACCAGCCGAAGACGTAAGGTTCCACCGCGGGCCGCTCGCCGACCATGATGGTATTGCTGGTGCCGTCGTGGATGTCGAGAATTTCGATCCGTTGGTTGACGAAGAGGACGCCGTCGCCGCTCAGCAGATTGGCGCCGTTGACGCCGAGATAACCCGAAAGGGCGACGTGAGGCATGGGGATGTTGCCAGAGCCGCCGAATTCATCTTCGGCTTTCACCGGATGGAGTTGACGCTCGCCGGGATCGGAGGGACAGCTATAGATTGGCATAAGGGTAGACAGGCCGACGTGCGGCGGATTGTGCCAAAACTCTTTCTGGACTGCGAAGGCTTGCTCGGTCTGTTGCCAGAGATTGTCGGCTTCGACGAACGGCAGAAGGTAGCCGCGCCAGCTGAGATAGGGATAACGTGGACGCTGGACTTTTTTGTTCGCGCTATACATGGGGTCATCGAGTTGCGCTGGCGGAAAGGCATTGTAGACGCCGTGATAGTTGTGTAGGGCCAAGCCGATTTGCTTGAGATTATTCACGCAGCGCGTGCGGCTGGCGCTCTCGCGGACGCGCTGGACGGCGGGCAGCACCAGGGCGAGAAGAACGCCAATAATGGCGAGGACTACGATGAGTTCAAGTAAGGTGAAGCCTAAATGCTTAGGCGCGGATCGCACGATAGGCTCCTTTAGCCAGGACGTTTCGGATCGTCGGTCTGACAGGAGATGAAGACGGGAAGGACCGAGCATTTCTTATCTCGGCCAAACTCGAAACGCACTTCGTCCGCTTGGGCGCTGTTGCCTTCGGGCAGAATGCAAGTAAGTGTGACCACCTTCAAGCCGTCGCCGCTCTCCGACACGGATGCTTTCAGGCAATCCGGGGCTTTCACCACGCGAATTTCTCGATCCTTGGGATTGTGATAGCGGTATTCGATCCGCCGCGTAATCCGCTGGCCGGGCTTCGCGCCGCAGAACGCCAAGCTGTTCGTATCCAGGCTGCAACGCGGGATGATCTTGCCGAAGAGGCGAATCTCGGCGGGTTTCGCCTTCGGATGGTCGGGAGTGATGGTAACGGTGTGGTCGAAATCGGGTTTCGTCGGATCGAGTATGAAGCTCAATTCCAGGTTATAGCGTTTGTGCAACATACGGGAGTCGATCCCTATTTCGCCGCGTGAAGGCGTGAGTTGATAGTGAAGTTTATCTCCCAGCGTGGAGGTGATAGACTTGATTGGCAGTCCATCTCCCGGCCACAAATCGGCCAGCACGACCGTTTGTTTGACAGGGGCGGATAGATCCTCTTCATGGACGACGAACGACGAAGATTGCGGCTGCGCCGCCAGCGGGACCATGATGTAGGTGAAGACAGCGAGTTCGGCCGGAGCGACATCATAGCCGTCAGGCGTCTGCGCTTGGACTTGAAGGTGAGAAATTTTCTCGCCGCCGCCAAGCCCGGTGCAGATGAGCAGGCGTATAGGCACCGATTCCCCCGGCGCGATTTCAGACGGCGTTGCTTCGCTCGTGTTTGAGACAACTGTCCCAACCATCATGCACCCTCAGCTCGGCGCCATCTGGGTGATGCGGAGGGGAACCTTGCCGAAATTGTGCAACTTGGCCACAACCTCGATGGGTTCGTCTTCGATGGCGGGAGACGCACAAGTCGATCTCTAGTTGCTCAAAACGCAGAACATAATATTCCTTATACAAGCGCGCGTAGAGCCACAAACCAGCAACCAACCCGATTCCGACGGCGACCATGCCGCATAACAAGAGGTTTCTCTGCCAGGACAAACCGTGCGCTCGAATCATGGCATCATCTCCCTTCAGGCTCGTTCGGAGACGAAGTGATTTCTGGGCTTCCAGAGGCCGTTTTCAGACGATGCGAAGTCTTGCTCCGGCGCCAGATGATGAGAACGAGCAGTAGCCCCACAAGGACGGAAACTCCGGCCAGCCACATCCACCGAGTTCGCTGTGGGATACTACCGATCCCCGCCTGAGCCTCCACCCTCGGCCTGTCCCATTCGTTAAATTCGGCCTGCGAAGCGAAGATCATCCGCGGTTTCTCATCCGGCCCCCAAAGGAAGACTTGGCCGGTACGCCTATCATTGACGATGAGCCAGTCCGGGAAATGGACCTCAAAGTCTTCCTGCGGTAGTGGTTGGTTGATTGAGTGCAAGGTGTGGCGAATGAAAGTATCCATTCCCCACGTCTCGCCGGGCCAGCGAGTTCTCTGGTAGATTCGTAGCGGCCAAAAGATGCCGTTGCCGCAGTCCTTGAATTCTTGAACTTCACCGATGAACGTGCCCTTATTACGCGGGTTGGTACTCGTTCGCGAGGGGCCGCGTTCGATCCGGCGGACCCAGAAGCCGGCCTTGGGGTCCACGAAAATCCGTAGGTCGCGTAGATCAGCTTCTTTAGAATTTGATCCTGGAACTGGTATTTTCTCCACGAGAGTGATCTCGTAGCAACCGAGCTTGGAGGTTGCCGGTGTCGCCGCCAGCTTGCTTTCCGGGTGTTCCGCCACGTATTCTTCCAGTTTGGCGCCGACTTGTTGCATATAGGAATAGGCGCGGGCATAGCCGCCAAGGGCATCATCAGTCTGCGTCTTGTCGAGTTCGCCTCCGGCACGCCCCCCAGCCGACTCGCTCGGCGGGTTATCGGGGTCATAATTATGGAGCGCCTTGTAGCCCTTGGGGCTATTCGATGCATCAAGGCCAGGCTTGACCTGACCACGGCGGAGCCGATTCTCTCGCACGCGCTCACGCCCGCTATCCTTGTACCATTCTGTAGTTTGGTACGGTCGGGCTTCTATAGGAAGCTCCTTCTCTCCTGGAGCGGGATGATTACTGGAAACCTCGATGGTGACATGGATAGATCGGATGGCATTCATTGCCGCCGCGTTCGCCTTCAAAACTTGCTGGAGCGTAAGTTCCTGCTGAGGGGCAGCGCTGGCTAGCGCGGGTACGGCAAGAAAAACGATAATAGGGAACATGCTTACCTCTCCTCTTAGCTCAAGCTCAGACGGCCTCGGTATATCTTGCCGCGCCCGACCGCTTTCTCCTGTCTAGCTACTTCATTGGGAAGCAAACAGCGTCCAGACTGAGGGTGGGCGCTGGCAGAAGAAAACGGTTCCGTTAGGGGGTAGGTCGTCGGCATCGCAGTTGCAACCAACGCCGTTGGCTATGTCCCAGCCGGGGCATGTGTTGTTATTCAGACAACAAGGCGTTATCGCATTAAATTGACAAAATGAACAATTACCGGGCTTATTGCACAGTGCGCCTGCCGTGCCGCAGGTTGTACATACACCGAATTTGTAATTACACTGACCAAAAGGGCAAGTGGTAGGTGTCCCCGATGTACAATAATAGCCCCAGCCAGGGCCGAACGCCAGAAGACGCTCTGCCCCGCATATGCCAAGAAAGAGGCTCGTGCAAATGGCCACGATGAACAAACTTCGCTTCCACATCGTTCTATCCTCCAAATAAAAGCGACAAGTCGTTAGCGACACCTTGCCCCACGCAAACCGGCAACGGACATTCGCCTCCCCATAGGTATCACCCGATAATGCCTTCTTCCGGTCCTTGACCAAATCCGGCCAGCGCAAGCCCAGCATGGCCAAAGCTAGCAAAGCCGCGCCGCCGAACCAGAAGAGCCGACTTTTGCCAAACGGAGCCGCTGTAACCAGCGCGTAGTCACCGTCTACCTTCTCCCAGCGCGTCGGCACCGTTTGTTGATGCACCAGCATCTCCATCACCAACCACGGCTGCACGTTCTTCAAGTCCCAAATCGCATGAGTGGGTTGACCGCTTGGCAGTCGCTCGTCCGCCGTCATGTTCAGCCCCGTCGCATCTCGTAGAAATACGAGAATTTCTTCGGTGGACGGCCGCACGCCATGCTTCGATACCACGCCAAAGAGACGCGGATTCCTTCTAATGCTGGGGATGGCGCCCGATGTACTGTAATCCAACATCGTGGTCAGGCTGAGAAGCCCAAACACGGAAAAGACGCCAGTCAGACCCAACCACCGAGCGCGCTGCCCCGCTTCGTGGGAAACCGGCGGCACCGGAACGATTGCCAAGAGAAAGAGCGCCGCGAGGTCGAACCCCGCGACAATCCAGGGCGGCACGATGGCCTTGCCGAAGCAGTCGCACGACGGTTTACCCTTGAGGACGGAATCTACTGCCACGACAAACAAGGCGAAAAAGTACAACAAGGCGACCCACTGAGTCGTCCGCGGATAGAACCGATAGAACCCACCCAGAAGCCAAAGGGCGAAGAAGATTTCCCATTCCACGACCACTATCAAAAACCAACGCGAGGTCAGCAAGCTGTTCTCGAGGAGTTCCTCGGTAGCTATTTCGTGCCCTTTCAGGGCGACGGCGGCCAGCAAAACCACACCCAACATCCCGCTCAAGATCGGCCAGGAAGCGAACCACTGCCAGAAGTAACGCATGGCCAAGACCTCCGAGCGGCCGAAGCGAACAGGTAATGCCCGCTCCTTATGGACTACTGGGAACAAGAGCCGCTGTTTTGCAAGTTCAACGTCGATGTCGAAGGATTCCCCAACGTCGCGCCGGACGGTCCACTGAGAGTAAGGTTGACGGTGGACGTTGACGGGCCGTTGGGATCGGCCAGCGTTTGCACCGTGAAACTCTGCGACGTCGTGCCTGCCGGGAAAGTCAACGTGCCGCTGGCGGGCGTGTAATCCACCCCAGCCGTCGCCGTCCCATCGCTCGTCGCATAGTTAACGGACACATCCTGTTGGGAAGCCGCGCTTAACGTGACCCCGACAGCGATGCTCGACCCTTGCGGCACGGGGTAGCCAATGCTGGAACTGAACTGAACTGTTGGCTGTATGCCGCCATCAGGCGGCGGGATTTGCCCTAGCGCGTCATAGCTACCCAGATACAGCAACGTCAGGCCGAAGATGACGCCGCACAGGCACATGGCCAATCGCCACTTTCCGCGAGACTTGGGAATCATAACCCTGCCCCTTTCCTAAAAAGCGATCCAACGGCAACGAGATGGGAACACATCGGGCAAGTATCCACGATGCGCGGACTCACTCTGAGGCCAATGAGTTGACCTCTGGACGAGTACGTTTAGATGGCACGAAGCGGAGAAGAGATAATCTTGGCGCTTGGCGCTTGGCGCTGTAGTCTTCGGACTTGCTTTCGGCGATCTTGATGGGGAACATGGGCGCGACCCTCGGAAGCTCAACTCTGAAGCTACCGCCACCCTGTTCTCTGTTTCCAACATTCACTCTAGCGAACGAGATATAGGTAGTCAACGGCACCCGAGCAATTTCTTTCAATTTTCCCGTTTTCGTAAAGACGGCCATTTCTACTACGGAAACCACTACAATAAGCGCGGAGATAGCCATGCACGATCCGCGGAAACGATCCTCTTTTCTCCAGACATCTTTCGGCAGTCCGCGCGTCGTGCTGCCACGGCCTATTTGCCGTCTCGGCCTGGCAACACGCGACAATTCCGCACTTACGCCGGACGACGTAGGGCACGCCGTCGATTCGGGAATCAATTTCCTCAACTGGTGCGGCGTCGAGGATGGCTTGAGCGCCTTCGTCGCTGGACTCGGCCCGCGCCGCGACGAAGTCGCCGTTTGCGTGCAATTCGAGGCGCGCACGGCGGAGGATGCGAAGAACGAGTTTGAACATATTTTCGCGCAATTGCGCACGGATTTCATTGATGTGTTGACTTTTTACTACGTCGAAGAGGGCGAGGAATGGCGGCAAATCATCGGGCCGGGCGGCGCCTTGGAGTTCTGTGCGGCCGCGCAGCCGCGACGGACGCATCCGCATGCTCGGCGTGACGAGCCATCAGCGCCGCCTCGCCGCCGAGATGGCGGACAGCGGTTTGCTCGACATGCTCATGATTCGCTACAACGCCGCTCATCGCGGCGCCGAAAACGAAATCTTCCCCGTGACGACCCAACGAGGACTTCCCGTCGTCGTCTACACTTGCCTGCGCTGGGGTGCGTTGTTGCGTCCGACGCCGGATGATCCGCCGGACTTTGTCGTGCCTTCGGCTCCCTCGTGGTATCGCTTTGCCTTGCAGCATCCGGCTGTCGCGGTCGCCGTGATGGCTCCCGCGAACCGGACGGAACTCGATGAGGATCTGCAAGTGCTGCGTCGGACGGAACCCTTGTCCGCCGAAGAGTACGCCCAGCTCGCCGCCCACGGCCAACGCGTGCGCCGCTATGCCGGCAGTTTTCCGTAGAGGCACCGCACAATCGCGCCAGCCGGCACAACCCGAACAATCCGCCTCTCTTCTCCCATCTCTTTGCCGCGAGTCCCGTTGCACCTGCGGCAGTGAATCAAGATGGTGGATGGTATGTGCGGGATTGCCGGGCTGATTGATCTGGGGTATCGCCGCGCCATCGCGCCGGAGATGCTGAGCGCGATGGCGAAAAGCTTGTATCATCGAGGCCCGGATGAGGAAGGTTTCCTGCGGCTGCCCGGTCTGGGTCTGGCCTCGCGCCGCCTGAGCATCGTCGGTCTCGCCGACGGCCGGCAACCCATCGCTAATGAAGATCGCAGCGTCACTGTTGTTTTCAACGGCGAATTATTTGACTATCCCGAACAGCGGACGGCCCTGGAGAAACGAGGCCATCGCTTCACGACGCACTGCGATACGGAGATCATCCCCCATCTGTGGGAGGAGCATGGCGAAGGCATGTTCGAGCGGCTGCGCGGCCAGTTCGCCCTGGCTCTTTGGGACGAGCGCCGACAAATGCTCGTCCTGGGCCGCGATCGCTTCGGCATTTGTCCGCTGTACTGGAGCCGGCAGGGCGATTGGCTGTTGTTCGCCTCGGAAATCAAAGCACTGCTCGCCTCCGGTCTGATCGAGGCCAAAGCCGACCTGCGCGGCCTGAATCACATCTTCACCTTTTTTGCCCAGCCCGGACCCGTCACCTGTTTTGCCGGTATCGAGCTGCTGCCGCCCGGCCACTATGTCCGCGTCCAGCGCGGCGCTCATGGGGAACCAGCCCGTTGGAGCGAGCATCGCTTCTGGCAAATCGATTTTCCCGATCGTGGCGATCACATGCGCGGCGGCGATGAGAAACGCTTGGTGGACGGTCTCGAAGAGGTGTTGCTGCGCTCCGTCGAGAAACGGCTGCGCGCCGACGTTCCCGTTGTGTCCTATCTATCGGGCGGCGTCGATTCGACGATGGTGGCCGCCCTGGCCGGCCGCGTTCGCGGCGAACCGATTCCGACTTTCACTATCCGCATCGCCGATCCCAAACTGGATGAAACGCGTGACGCCGATCTTGCCGCTCGCCACATCGGCGCCGCGCCGATCGTCGTCCACTGCGGCCCCGCCGAGGTGCATGGCGCCTTTCCGCGCCTTATTTGCGCCGTCGAAGCGCCGGTCATCGACACGTCCTGCACGGCCATGCTGCTTTTGGCCGAGGCGGTCCACGCGCGCGGCTACAAGGTAGCGCTGACCGGCGAAGGATCGGACGAATATCTGGCCGGCTATCCCTGGCACAAGGTCGATCGGCTGCTGAGCTTTCTCGATGGCATCCCGGGTTTGCCGCTCAGCCAATTGGCGCGGCGCGGCTTTCTCCGACTGACGGGACAGCCGACGTTCCCGCCGGCGCGGTGGCGCAAGGTTTGCGCGATCGCCGGCGGCTACAACGCCTGGATGGACATTTATGGGTTAATGAGCATCGCCAAACTCCGCTTTTTCAGTCCGTGGCTGCGCCGAGAGTTGGCCGAGCATATTCCTTACGCCGACCTGGGAATCGACCGCGCCCGGCTGGACCGTTGGCATCCACTGCATCGCGCTCTGTATTTCGGCATCCGCGTGCAGCTGCCCGGTCTGCTCTTGCAAGCCAAGGGCGATCGCGTCGCCATGCACTCGTCGGTCGAGACGCGCTATCCCTTTCTCGATGAAGACGTTTTCGCCTACCTGGCGCAGTCTGCATCCGCGTTGGAAGCTGCGCGGTTTTCAGGACAAGTATTTGCTGCGCCGCTTGGCCGAGCGCTGGCTGCCGCGCTCGATTGCTTGTCGCCACAAGGCCATGTTCCGCGCGTCCCTTGGACAGCTTCCACGAGAAAGGCGCTCCCCCGTTCGTGGCGCAACTGCTCAGCGCGGAATCGCTGGGCAAGACCGGCTATTTCGATGTGCAGGCGGTCGGCCACTGGCGGCGGGCTTACAAGAGATTTCGACGCGGATCGACGGCGCGGATTTCCGTGGAGATGGGTCTGGTCGGCGTGTTGGCGACGCAATTGTGGCATCATGTCTTCCTCGGCGGCGGTTTGGCCGACCTGCCGGAAAACGGCGCCATTCGTCCTGTTGTCGCGGCGGCGAACCGGCAGCGTTCGCTGCCGGGTAGGGCGTCAGCTGCCGGGTAGGGCGTCTCCACCCGGCAGCTAACGCTGCCGGTTCGCCGAGGCTACCGGTTACCCCCGCGCTTTCGTTGCCGGACATTTCCGTCTTTTTCCATTCCCGCCTCTTCGGGTATATTGCCGAGAGAGGTCTGCCCCACACCATCGAGCCAAATCACCATGTTCGCGTTGACCTACGATTTTGACGTGGTCGTCGTCGGCGCCGGCCACGCCGGCACCGAAGCGGCCCTGGCCGCCGCCCGGCTCGGACTGCGCACCGCGCTGTTGACCATGAACGCCGACGCCGTGGCGCAGATGAGCTGCAATCCGGCCATCGGCGGCGTCGCCAAGGGACAGATCGTCCGCGAAATCGACGCGCTGGGCGGCGAGATGGCCAAGGTCATCGACGCCAGCGCCATCCAGTTTCGCATGCTCAACCGCACCAAAGGACCGGCCATGCACTCGCCGCGAGCGCAGGCGGATAAGAAGATGTATCAGCACACCATGAAACACCGGGTCGAGGCGCAGCCGAATCTGACGCT
Organism: uncultured Planctomycetota bacterium; assembly: GCA_963835245.1. GTDB lineage: Bacteria > Planctomycetota > Planctomycetia > Gemmatales > Gemmataceae > JAJPHU01. Next base: position 452,751 of record CAWIEZ010000001.1, on the reverse strand, counting down.
GCGCCAAGAGATGGTGGAAGGATTGGTGCTGGAAGACCGCCGTGTCCTCGGTGTTGTCGCGCGCGGCGACACGCTGTATCGCGCCAAGGCCGTCGTGCTGACGACCGGCACGTTTCTCAAAGCGATCATGCACACCGGCGAAGCCAAGACGCGCGGCGGACGCGCCGGCGACGGCACCGCCGAATCGCTCAGCGACAGCCTCGCCGACTGCGGCTTCCAACTGGCGCGCTTCAAGACCGGCACGCCCTGCCGCCTCAATGGCCGCACCATCGATTTCTCGAAGACCGAACGCCAACCCGGCGACGACGATCCCCGGCCCTTCAGCTTCGCCACCGAGCGCATCAGCCAGCCGCAGATGGATTGCCACATCACCTACACCAACCAAGCCGTCCACGATCTCATCCGCGCCAATCTGCACCGTGCGCCGATGTACTCCGGCCAGATCCACGGACGCGGGCCGCGCTACTGTCCCTCCGTCGAAGACAAAGTCGTGCGCTTCGCCGACAAGGATCGCCATCAGATTTTTCTCGAACCGGAAGGCCGCAACACCTGGGAGTATTACTGCAACGGCATCTCCACCAGTCTGCCCAAGGACGTGCAGCAAGGCATGCTGCGCCTCATCCCCGGACTGGAAAACGCCGAGGTGCTGCGCTGGGGCTACGCCGTCGAGTACGACTACGCGCCGCCGACGCAGCTGCATCCGACGCTGGAAACCAAGCACGTCGAGGGGCTGTACTTCGCCGGACAGATCAACGGCACGACCGGCTACGAAGAAGCCGCCGCCCAGGGATTGATGGCCGGCATCAACGCCGCCCTCAAGATCAAAGGCGAGCCGCCGCTCCTTCTCGATCGCAGCCAAGCGTACATCGGCGTCCTCATCGACGATCTGGTGACCAAGGGCGTCGATGAGCCGTATCGCATGTTCACCAGCCGGGCCGAGTATCGCCTGCTGCTGCGCCACGACAACGCCGACCGCCGCTTGACGCCGATCGGCCGGCGCATCGGTCTGGTGAGTGAGGAAGCCTGGGATCGCTTGCAGCGCAAGGAATTTGCCATCGCCACGCTGATGGACTATCTGCGCGGCCATCGCCACGACAACGCCACGCTGGAACAATGGCTGCGCCGCACCGAAATCGAGTGGCGTCAAATTGTCGCCATGAACCCTGGCGTGCAGGCACTCAAGACGCCGGCCGACGCGCTGGAGCAAGTGATTCTGGAGGCGAAGTATTCCGGCTACATCCATCGGCAGGCGGAGCAAGTGCAGCGCTTCCAGCGGCTGGAATCGCGGCCGATCCCGCCGCACTTCGATTACGCTGCCGTGCCGCAGCTCCGCGCCGAGGCCCGCGAGAAACTGAGTCGCATCCGTCCGGTCAATCTCGGTCAGGCCAGCCGCATCAGCGGCATCAGCCCGGCCGACCTGGCGGTCCTGCTGATCTATCTGGATTGATGGATGGGCCAGATCGTAGCGGCGGCGGTGCGCGGCGATTCGGCAATCTGGGCGAGAGAACGCAATGAGCGCAGCCTCGGCGCTCCGATAAGAACAGCGAAGAAAATCCAGAAGCGAAACGGAGGGCTTCTGGGAAATCTGCTCGAGGAAGGCCAAGCGCGGCGAGCAGGGAAATTTTTCACAACTGCGTATGATTTTTGCTAGGCTCGGAGGAAGTCCGGGTAAGCTAAGGGGTTAGAGCAAGGAATGCGAAACGATTCGCGTTGACACGCCCCGGAAGTTGGTTATAATCGCGGTTGTTGGAAAGATTGGCAATCCCCTCCGAACTTGATCGGCTCCAATCGCACGCGGGATGGGCTTCACCGTCGCGGGTCTCACCTTTGAGGTCTCCGGGTAGATTTTGTCGGCCACGGCAACGTGGCTCTCGGAAGTAAGAAGGAAAAGAAGCGCGACGGCTGGAGCGAGAAGAGTTCCGGGACGACACCGCTTCTCCACGGCCTACGGGCTGTGGCCGCAGGTAAGGAACGTGGGCAAGAGGCAGATCAGGGATGATCCCGGTCTCGGACGGCTGATGGGAAGACGTTCGAGACCACACTCGTGCGACTGGCCGTGCGCCAGTAAGGAATGAAGAACGCATGAAAACTGTTTTCACGACCGGCGAAGCCGCCAAAATTTGCAAGGTCAGCCAGCAAACCATTATCCGTTGCTTCGACAACGGCCAGTTAAAGGGTTTCCGCGTGCCCGGCTCGCGCTTCCGGCGCATCCCGCGCGAAGCCCTGTACAAATTCATGAGGGACAACGGCATCCCCACCGACGCCTTGGAGAGCGGAAAGCGCAAGGTTCTCCTGGTGGACGACGACGCCGAATTGGTCGAAGTGATGAACAAGTTCCTCGACGAGGACGGCCGTTTCGAGGTGCGCATCGCCTCCAACGGTTTCGACGCCGGCATGATGGTCAAGGAATATCGCCCGGACATCATCGTTCTGGACGTTATGCTGCCGGACATCAACGGCAAGGAAGTTTGCCATCGCGTCCGCGCCGATGTCTCGTTGGAAGACGTGCGCATCCTGTGCATCTCCGGCATGATCGAAGAGGACAAGATTCAGGAACTGCGTTTGGCCGGCGCCGACAAGTTCCTGCACAAGCCTTTCGACGTCGAGGAGTTGATCGACGAGATGTGCGCGTTGTTGGAAATCGAGCCGGCGTCAACCCCGGCGTAGGAACCGTTTCTTCCCCTGTTTAGCCGCGAGCCGGAGGCGAGCGCGACAACGCTCGCCTCCGGCTCGCGGCTAAACGAGACACCTTTATCACCTTGTCACGAATGGAGTGAGTCGTGAGCGACCCGGGCAAGCGGGCGGAGGCTGTGCTGCGCCTGTCTTGGCTTTCGCCGAGCGCCGCATCGTTGGCCGTCCTTGGTCGGCCGGCGAGCGCCGCGACGTGGCCGGCCATCCGCCGCGATCCGGGCGCCGTGTTGCTCGTGGTTCGCCGCGGTGAAGCGCCGTGGCCGGGGCGGAGTTCTTCCGCTCCTCCGCCTTCCTTCCACGCTGCCGCCTTCGAGCAAGCCGCCCTGATCGAAGACGCTCTACATTTGCTTGATCGAACCGATGGCTTTGTGGACTGGAACCGCGCCGCCGTTCAGCCAATCTACGATGCCTGCCTGACCTTCGCTCAGTTGGCGCGGCACTTGGCCGAGCGAACGGGACAGTGCGATCCCGAAGCGGCGTGGACGTGCGGTCTTCTGGCTCCGCTCGGCTGGTTGGCCATGTGCGCCGTCGATGCCGAGTCGGTATCGGCTTGCTTGGCCGATCCCGCTTTGCGCTCCGATCCGGCCGAAACGCAGCGTCGTCACTGGGGCATCGATCAAGCCGCCATCGCCCGACGATTGGCACGGCGTTGGCGCTTGCCCGCCTGGGCCACCGCCGCCGCCGAGCATTTGCACTTGCCCAGCGAGTTGGCTCAGACGTTTCGAGCCGATCCCGTCCTCTTTCCGCTGACGCGCCTAGCCATTGACGAAGCACGGCGGCAGGGCGTGGATCTCGGCTTGAGCAATGGCGCGTTCACTTCCGCTGACCGCGCCGCTCTGCTGATTCCTTCGGAGGATATATCGTTTAGCCGCGAGCCACAGGCGAGCGCAGCCGCGCTCGCCTGTGGCTCGCGGCTAAACGATATATCTTCTTTGGAATGGCAGGAACCGCGCGAGGTTCCGCTGCTGCGCGATCTGCTGGAGTCGGCCGCCGAGAATCGCCGTCTCCACGAGCAACCGCTGCACGATCATCTCGAACGCGAGATCGATGCGCTGCACCGCGCTCTGGAAGAACAGGTTCATGGCGAGGCCCAGCGTCTGCAAGGCGGCAAGCTAACCGCCCTGGCCGAGTTCGCCGCCGGCGCCGGCCACGAGATCAACAATCCGCTCGCCGTCATCTCCGGCCAAGCTCAGTATCTTCTCAGTCACGAAAGCGACTGGTTCCGCGAGGATTCCGAGGACGCTCCGCGCAAAGCGTTGGAGGCGATCGTCACGCAAACGCGCCGCATCCACGGCATCCTGCGCGATCTGATGCAGTTCGCCAAGCCGCCGTCGCCGTGTCCCGGTTGGCTCGATCTGCCGTCGCTTCTGGGCGAGGTGGCATCCGGTCTCGGCGAGTTAGCGGCCCAGCGGCGTGTCCGCATCGAGACGGCGCTTCAGCCGGAACGGCTGCCCGTCTACGCCGACGCCGGCCAATTGCGTACCGCTCTGTCGTGTCTGTTGCGCAACGCCATCGAGGCGGCGCCGACGGACGGCTGGGCGCGGCTGGTGCTGCGCCGGCCGGTCGAGGGCGAGGCAATCGAGGTGAGCATCGAGGACAACGGCCCTGGGCCAGAGGCGAGCCAGCGTCCGCATCTGTTCGATCCGTTCTATTCCGGTCGCACAGCGGGACGCGGCCGCGGTCTCGGTCTGCCCATCGCTTGGCGCTTGGCTCATCTGCAAGGCGGCGATGTTCGTCTGGAGCCGCCGCGACGCCACGAGCCGACGCGCTTCGTGCTGAGTTTGCCTCGCCTTAGCAAGCCCGATAGCGACGGCGCCGATGCTCCTTTGCTGCAATTGCCTTGCGTCAACGGCCGGCATGCGTCGTGAGCGTAGACGTGGTTTCCATAACCTCGCCGCTCACTGTGCCGGCCTCCGTTTCAGGCGGCCCAACGACTCTTTCGCTTCCAGCGTAAGCCAGGCGCCGGCGGGACCATTGGCCAGTGTTTGGAGCAATTGCCGAGACGACGCGCTATTGATTAGCTCCAGTGCCTCGATTGCTCGCCGAGTGCGCAACCGCTCGCTTTCGATGGTCGCCAGCAGCGTTTCCACGCGCTTGAGAAGCTCCAACGTGGTTTTGCGGGTGAGGGCGTTGCGAAGTTGTGCTTCGGCGGCGGTGCCGAGCTTGGCCAGTTGCTCCTCCGCCCTGGAACGCACGGAGAATTGCTCGCTGTCGAGATCGGCGAGCAGTTGGACGACCAGTTTCGCATCGGCCGGCGCGGGCGCCGGTTTCACTTTTTCTCGCAACAGTTCCAGGCTACCCGTATCGTTGACGAGCTTCCACATGGCATCGTAGGCTCGCTGGGCATTGGCGGCGAGGTCGTCCCAGCAAGCGGCGCGCTGTTCAGGTGTGAGTGGTGCGGGGGGCGCGTTCAGCCCCAGGACCGGCGATGTCCCAGAGTAGGACCGTCGTATCGCTGCTGCCCGAAGTCAGCATCCGGCTATCGGGTGAAAACTTCAGCACATTAATCGCACCCTCATGGCCAATAAGTTTGGCTGGGGGGCGATTGCTTGCCAGGTCGATGATCCAGATGGAAGGCAGATTATCCGCGCTCCTCTCGCCCGGAGCGTCTTGCGTGACCGCGATGCGGCGGCCATCGGGGGAAAACGCGACATCCCAATGAGGAAGGCTCGACAGCGACACGGTTCGACGAAGTTGTCCCGTGGCGACTTCCCATAGGAACAATTTGTGCCCGCCTTCGCTTGCTTCGAGCAAAGTGCGGCCATCCGGCGAAAAGGTGATATTAATTAACCCGCGTCCGCCGCGCGGAATGCTCTTGCATTCTTTGCCTGTCGAGAGATTCCATAAGCGGATCGAGTCTGCATCCCAACTGCCGTAAGCAACAAAACGCAAATCGGAAGAAAAAGACAAATCTCGCACGAAGATGGGGTGCTGCGTTTTCACCCCAAGATGGAAGTTCAGCAACTCCTTTTCACCGGCCAGATCCCAAACGCGAATGCTATCGTCTTGGCCGGCGCACGCCAGCTTGGCGCCATCGATTGAGAAAGCCAGCGCGCCGACCGGCGCGGCCTGATAGTTCGGCAGCGTCCGGCGCGGCTTGCCGCTTTTCCAGTCCCAGAGCGTAATCGTGTTCCAATGGGCGGACGCCAATGTGTCGCCTTTGGGGCTGAAGGCTAGCGCAGTCATGTGTACCCCGTTCTTTGGGATGTTTTGAAAGACCACACGGCCTGAGCTTACTTCCCACACCCGCAGTTCCGACGGAGCGGTATTGCCTCCATCGTTCGCCGCGATGTATTTGCCGTCGGGCGAGTACGCTAGGGTTTCGACCGAAGCGCCGAGGCCGTCAAAAAGGCGGCACGGTTTGCCGGATTCTGGATCGAAGAAGCGAAACATGTTATCGCCGCGGCCCCAGTGGTTATCCCCGCCGGCGATCAACATTTTGCTGCCGGGGAAGGAGCGCAGCGCTCGGGATGGCTCATTGGGCATCCGGCGGATTTCCCTTCCTGTCGTCGTATCCCAGAAGACGGCCCAATCGCGATGGCTCGACAGGAGACTTTTTCCGTCCGGTGCGAAACTCAGCGATCCGATGCCGAGAGGGCCGCCGGAGCCTTGATCGATCTTGGCATCTAGCGTATGAACAATGTTTCCGGTGGAAACATCCCAAAGGTGGGCGATCCCTTTTTTGTCGCCGGAAGCCAGGAGCTTGCCGTCCGGCGAAAATGCCAAGGCAATACAAGAATCTGGATGCTTTTTCATGACGAATCGCTGCTTGCCGGTGGCAATTTCCCAGAGCTGCACCATCCCCATATGTCCGCCGACCGCAAGCAATTGACCATCAGGTGAATGAGTGAAGCTATGGAGTTGTTCTTCTTGGCAGTGGAAGGCGCGGATCTCTTTGCCGCTCTCTGCATCGATCAAGCGAACGACGACTTCCCTTTCATCGCGGAGCAAGAGCTGTTTGCCGTCGGCCAGAAAAGCGAGGTACTTAATGCCGATGCTCCTAGTCCGCCCGTTATACTTCGCGCGGTCGAATTGCCTCAGCGTTCTGCCCGTAGCGACATCGGTGATCCGCAGTTTGCCGCGGCGCTCAATTCGGCCCTTGATTTGAGGCTCGACTGCGGCCTCCTCGTAACTGGCCAGCTTCTTTCCGTCGGGCGCGAACGCGAGGGCTAAGACATCACACCGCAAACCCGGCATTGACAAGCGATGCAATGTCCGGCCGGTCTGGGCGTCCCAGATTTGTACCGATTTGCCGCTCGCGCCCGCCAATAAGCGACCGTCCAGCGAAATCGCTGAGGTAAAAATCGTCCAGTCATGCCGAAATCGCACCGTGCCGAGACGAGCCACGGCATGAGGAGGCAGCGGATCGCCATAGCGGTCTACCCGCGCCGCCTTCGGCGCCTCCGCACTCTTTCGCTCAGCGGGAACAGCCGGTGTTTTATCTTCGGAAGTTTCCGCTACAGGAGCGCGATAGGCCAACGTGGCGGCGACGGAAGCGGCGAGCGCGATCGTCAATGCCACGGCCGTCGCGCCGACGAACTTGCTGACGAACATCGTCTGGAGAACGCTATGCGCCAGTACGGCGGACGAACTGCCCATACCGCCGTTAAGCGCCGCCGTGACGGTACTCCGTAGGAACAGCGCCGACATCGCTTCACCGTGCGACACGGCCGCGACGGCCAACGCCGCTGGCAAGGCGATGCCGCGACGAAGCAGCCGTGCCTGGAGCCGATTGCGGCCGCGCTCCAGATGTCCCCTCAATGAGCCAGGAGTCCAGCCAAGCTGACGCGCCGCCTCTTCCTGCGTGCGCCCCTCCAGGCAGCACAACAATACCGCCGTTCGCTGCGCCATCGGCAAGCGCGCTACTTCCTCGTCTAACACCGTCAACAGTTCGCGCGCCGTCAATCGCGCCAGCGGATCGGCGGAGGAATCGGGCATGTCCTCGGCGAGTCGCTCCTCGCCGGCGCGGACAGCGGCTTTGCTCCGCGCCTTGAGGGCGACACGCCGGACGACACGGTGCAAGAAGCCCGGCAACGCCGCCGCTTGCCGCAACGTGTGGGCCTTGCGTGCCAGGATCAGAAACGTGGCTTGGAAGGCATCCTCGGCCTCGTGGACATCGCCCAAGACACGGCGGCACGAGCGCAGCACCATGCCGCCGTGTCGAGCCACCAGGGCGGCGAAGGCCGACTCCTCGCGGTAGTGGATGAAGCGTTCCAGTAACACCGCGTCGGAGAGTTCCGCCATGCGCGGAGAAGTCCAGCGTTGGATCTGCGACAAGATGTGTTCAAGGGAAGCGGCCATGATAAAGCTCCGCGAGGTTGAAGGACGTTCTATCAAGAAAGTGCCCGGACAAGTCGCGGATCGCATAAGTTTTTTTAGATCGTGAGCCGTCGCGCCGGCGAACCGGCAGCGTTAGCTGCCGGGTGGAAGCTGCAACGTCCCCACCCGGCAGCTTACGCTGCCGGTTCGCCGGGCCTCACAAAGCAACCTCCAGAAAAATTGGTTACGCCCTCCTCAGGGGACGCCGTGGGCTGGCCTTGATTGTTCAACGATGGCGATGGTATAGCATCTCTCGGCGCGGAAATCGGAAACACAGGAGAGTACGTTCATGGAAGCGAACGATGTCGCCGCGACGGGGCACGGCAGTCCCGCCGAGCGATTGGAACGCGGCGAAGTCCTGTTTTATCCCACTGCACCGTTTGCGCTGCCGCGCGGCGCCGATCTGGATTTCCTTCTTCAGCAAGAACTGGGCAGCTTAGCCCATAAGAACATCAGTTACAATCCGGCCAACGGCAAGGTCAACGGTTTCGTGCGCCGCACCGCCGAGCAAGTCGAGCAGCTGCGCGGCATCTTCGCGCGGTTCTCGACGGCGGCGACGGAATGGCTGGCCACGCTGGTTCCGCAATATCGTCATGGTTGGCAGCTCGATCGCGCCAGTTTCCGACCACAGGAAGAGGCGACACGGCGTTTACGGCCCAAGGCGCGCAACGATCTGCTGCACGTCGATGCGTTTCCCGGCCGGCCGTCGCGCGGCAACCGTATTTTGCGCGTCTTCGCCAACATCAATCCGCGCGAACCGCGTATCTGGGTAACGAGCGATCCGTTCGCCAAGCTGCTCAAGCGTTATGGCGAGGCAGCCGGCTTGCCCAGCCGGCACGGTAGCCGATGGCTGGAACAACTCGGTCAAACCGTGTTGGGCCTCTTTCGCCCCAACGTCGGCCGTCGATCCGAATACGATTTGTTCATGCTCCGCTTTCACGACTATCTCAAGTTGAATGAGAAATTCCAGGAAAAAGGTCCGAAATATCTGCATACGTTCCCGCCCGGCTGTGTTTGGTTGGCGATGACCGATACGTGCAGTCATTCGGTGTTGCGCGGCCGCTATGCGCTGGAACATTCGTATTTCATTTCGCCGACGGTCCTGGCGCTGCCGGAGGAATCGCCTCCGGTGTTGCTGCAAAAGGCGTGTGCGCTGGCCAGCCGACGCGCGGCGTAATCTTCTTCGTTTAGCCGCGAGCCGTAGGCGAGCGCGACAACGCTCGCCTACGGCTCGCGGCTAAACGGGTTCTTGCGATTTCCCATGAACCGATCTTGGGCCATCCTCGGCATCGTCGTCGCCCTTCTCGCCGGCGCGAGTCTGCGCCTCATCTGGCCGCGCGACATCGAATACAAAGCCGATGAAGCCTGGACCTTCCAACACAGCCGCGATGCCGAGTTGCCTTGGCTGGGCATGCCGTCGAGCGTGGACATTCCCAATCCCGGCATGAGCCTATGGGGCTTCATGCTGTTGCAGCGCGTCAGCGGCGCTGACGATCCGCCGGCGCTCGCGCGCGCCGTGCAAGTGGTCAACGTCGCCGCTCTCGTCCTTTTGGTGTGCTTCGCTTTTCGCTACGTTCCGCCCAGCGAGCGCGAAGCGTGGTTATGGGCGGCCGCTCTCGTCGCCGTCAATCCGTTGGCCGTCTTGTTCCATCGCAAAATCTGGCCGCCATGCCTGCTTCCTTTGCTGACATTAGCGATGCTTTATGGCTGGTGGCATCGACGGCGGCGCGGTCCGGCATTCGTGTGGGGCTTTTTCGGCGTTTGCCTGGGACAAATTCACATGGCCGGCTTTTTCTTCGCCGGCGGCTTCGCCCTGTGGGCGCTGCTGTTCGATCGTCCCTGGCGCGAGCGCGTGGCCTGGCGAAGTTGGCTGCTCGGCAGCGTCCTGGGCGCATTGCCGATGCTGCCCTGGCTGGTCCATTTGCTGCTCCATCCGAACGAACGGCCCATCAATCCGCATCGTTGGGTTCACGCCTTCGAGATGAAGTTTTGGATTCGCTGGTTCACGGAATCGTTCGGTTTGGGCATTGACTATACGTTTGGTCCGTATTTCCGCGACTTTCAGCGTTATCCGCTGTGGGACGGTCGGCCCACTTATCTAGTGGGCGTGCTGCATTGGTTCGTCGCCGGCCTCGCTCTGTTGTTGATGGTTCGCGCGGCCGTGTTGCTGTGGCTTCAACGCCGGAGTTGGCGCGAACTGTGGATCGGCCGCGCATCGGCCAGCGCCTTCACGCAGAACGCCGCCCTGTGGGGCTTCGGCTTGCTGTTGACGCTCTCGAGCTTCTCCATCCATCGCCATTACATGATCGTGCTGTTTCCACTGGAATTTCTCTGGCTTGCCCGTCTCGCCCTGGCCTGCGGCGTCCCGTCGCCGCGCTCCGTCCGCCTTGGCCGCGTCGTACTGCTGTCCTTATGGTGCGCGCAACTCTTTCTCTCCGCGAACATGCTCGCTTACATTCACATCCGCCAGAATTTCAGCGGCACCGAATACGGCATCCCCTACGGCGCACAAGCCGCCGCGCGCTGATGCCTTTCTCTCCCTCTGTCCGCATTTTCCGTAACTTGTTCGTTTTATTCCGAAAAAAGTGGATTTTCCGTCAAACAGAGCAATGCCGCGCGGCGGCGAATGCCGATGATTAGCGTTGGAGGGGCCGCAGTACGAGGAGCGGTCTGGAGCGGAGAGCCAGGAAGGCTCCCCGGGCCGTTTCGTGGCTCACACGGAAAGGATGTCGAGTATGAGAAAGTCCAGCCGTCTCTGGTGGCTGCATGGCGCCATTTTGTTGTCGGCGGTGATCGGTTGCAAGAGTGGGGGCGGTGGCGGCGGCGGCGGCGGCGCGCCCGTCGGCGGCACGACTATGGGCGGCCCGATAGCCACGGGCGGCCCGACGATGTATCAACAGGGTTCCGTCCCAGGCTTCGGGCGCGTCGGCGATGCCGAGCGGAGCGGGTGCGTTCCCGTCTCAGACGTCTTCCGGTTATCCCATGCCGGGTATGTCCTCGACCACTCCAGGACTGGGGCGTTAAGGACGAGCGGCCAAAACCCGTCCGAGCCTGAAGCGTAAGCGAAGAAAGTGCAACCTTCGCTCACGCTTCAGGCTCGGATTCGATCCCGTGCGGAACGAGAAAAAATCCTTCTCGATCACCAATCTCGCTTGCCTCCTCCCTACCGGGGCGTGGTATGATTCTCCGCCCGCATGGGCTTGAATACGAATGTCCCCGACTCTGGGAGGAGATCGTCATGGCCAAGAAAACCACTTGTCCCATCAGCCGCGCCGACTTTCGCGCCAAAGCCAAACCCATCACCCTGACCATCGGCGGCATGTCGCAGATGGCCGAGGTCAAGGAATTTTCGACCGGCTCGCTGGGTTGGTATCTCAACGGCCGCACCACCATCGAGATCGACGGCCAGCACGTGCCGGTACTCATCAACGCCAGTTTGGTCATCGTCGGCAGCAAGGAATTGCCCGCCGACAAATCGCCCGGCACCGCGGCGTCTTTGGGTTCGGAAGATGCGGCGAAGTGAAGAGACGGTGAAGCGCGTCGAGCCGATTCATGCCTTCTTGACAGTCATCGCCTCGCGGATGAGTTCGCGCAGACCGGCATCCTCGATGCGCTGGAGAGCCTGGGCGGCGCTGAGCCAGCTACGTTGACGCAGGCCGTCTTCGGGCCAGTGTTCGGCCATGTCGGTCACGTTCATCACGAAGATGGTGACATGGCAAGTGAAGCCGGCTTTTTCGTAGAGATAGGTGCCGATCGGCTCCGGTTGGAGGACGCCGGCGAGGCCGGCTTCTTCCCAGGCTTCCTGCAAAGCGATCTCCGCCGCGGTTTTGCCCGGTTCCAGGCAGCCCTTGGGCACGACCCAGCGCTTGCCGCTGCGCGAAGACACCACGCAAAGCTGTTCTCCACGGATGGCCAGGACGCCCGCCTGGCGAATGACGCTTGCAGAGCTTGGCATGAGAGATTCCGCGCGACCAAAGTATCCCTTTACTGTTATGTCCCAAATCGTCTTCCCCGGTCAAGCAAGGTTTGACCTTCTCGCCCGATTCACAGCATTGGATGGAGCGTCTTTCCCATATTCCACCCGGCAGCTAACGCTGCCGGTTCGCCGAGAACAGGCGAACCAGCAGCGTTAGCTGCCGGGCGATGGTCTGCATGGCGAACCGGCTGCGTTAGCTGCTGGGTGGAATCTCTCGCCGCTCCGACTGGTGAGAGCCGCGACGCCGTGTTATAACCACAAGAGGGGAGAAAATGCGGGAGAACAAGCCGCCATGCCGACCGGCAGCGAATCGGCCGAAACCATCTTGATCGTCGAGGACGAAGAGCCGGTGCGCCGGACCTTCCAGGAATGGCTCGACGGCGCCGGCCTGGATTGTCGAATCCTGACGTCTGCGGACGCCGAGTCGGCTCTGGTGCAGGCCAATCAGCACACTATCGACCTCGCCATCCTCGATTGGAACCTCGGAGCGGGCAACGACGGTCTGCGGTTGCTTGAGGATCTGACGCTATTTAACCCCGATGTATCGGCTATCCTGATTACCGGCTTCGCTCACCAAGCAACGCCGCTGCAAGCCATGCGCATGGGCGTCCGCGATTATCTCGATAAAAATCAGGATCTCGACCGCACGGCGTTCCTCAAGGCAGTGCGGCGGCAACTCGACCGCATCCGTCCGGCTCGCCGCGTCAAGCGTCTGCACCAAGGACTGATCGCTTTTCGTTCGGCGGTGGAGAAAGTGTTGCCGCTGGTGCAGGCGGCCGCCGCGCTGCACGATCCGGTGCCGCTGCCCGCCGCCGTGGGCAATCTGTTTCGTTTTCTGATGCGGACAACCGGCGCCCGCGACGGTGTTCTGCTGGTGCGCAGCTACGACGCCGACCGCCAACCCGCCGAGATCTGTCGCGCCTACGACACGAATGGCCAAGGGCTTGACGTGCCCCTCGTTCCCTTCGCGCGTTCGCTGGCCGGCAGCGCCGCCAGCATGCAAAAGCCTTCGCTGATGGAGCGATTGGACCAAGCGGCCAGCGCCGGCAATCTGGAACTGCAACCGTTCGAGCGTGGCCGCCGTTCGCTGCTGGCCGCTCCGCTGAACATCGCTGCCGGCGTGCAAGCGGTGCTGGAACTGTTCGACAAACAGTCGCCGCCGGGCCGCGAGAGTAGCTTCACCGAGTCGGATCGCCAACTCGCCGCCGCGGCAGCCGATTTCGGCATCGAAATGCTCCGACAAGCGTTGGCCGAGCGGCAGATGCACCGCGTTTTGTTCGATGCCATTGAGGCGGCACTGGGCGCCAGCGATTCCATGGCGCTGGCACTGGACGGCGCCGTGCCGCGGCCGGACGAGCCGCCGCCCGCCGCCGTCCTTGAGCGCCTGCGCGAAGGGTTGGAGGACGGCGGCGATGGGGTCGATGCCGATGCTACCCTGCGTCTAGCCGAGTCGATCCGCGTCCTCGCCGTCCGTCACGGATCGTCCGCCGTGAACCATTGCATCCGGCTGGTGGAGAGTCTACGCCAGTTGCTCGATGAGATGACCGGGGAGATGCGGTCGTGAGCGAGCCGCCACAAACCCAGAGCGCGAGCGACGAGCCTCCGCCCGACGATGTTTTCGCCGACGTTTTCGCCTTACTGACACCGCACCGCCTGCTGCATCATCCGCGCGCCACCGGCGAAGGCGTCTCCGTTTGCATCCTCGACAGCGGCGTCGAACGCGCGCTGCTCGAAGACAAATTCCGCCGCCAAGGTCAAACGATCCACCCGATCGAAGGCGGCATCTTCACTGCCGAGGATGCCGAACCGTTGCCCTACGACGGCCATCAAAGCACACCGCACGGCACAACCGTCGCCGACATTCTCTTGACGTTGGCGCCGCGTATCCGCTTGTATTCCGCCGACGTGTTCGGCCCGAGCGGAACGTGCGAGGTTGAAGTGGTCATCCGCGCGCTGCGTTGGGCGATGGACGTATGGCACTGCAAAGTCATCAATCTCTCGCTAGGCGTGCCGGAGCAGCGTTTGCAGCCGATGCAGCGCCGCCAACAGCTTTTGCGCACCATCGAGGAAGCATATTACAAGGATGTCATCGTGGTCGCCGCCGCCCACAACGAACATCCCCTGCTGCGCAGCTATCCCGCCGCCTTCGCGCCGCCGCTATTGTCGGTGGACAAGGCGTCGTTCGCCGATCCGCTCGACTTCGCTTATCATCTCAGCGAGCCGATCGAATTTCAGGCGCATGGCCAAGGTTATCTCGGCCCGTTCGCCGCCGAGCCGGCGACGAGTTGGGCCGCGCCGCACCTCGCCGGAATCGCCGCGCGCCTTCTGTCGCTGCGGCCTAACTTGAAGGCATTTGAGATGAAAACGATTCTTTATTGGATTTTTCAATCTCGGCAGGAACGCGAACCATCATCGTGACCGAGGCTACCATGCTGTTGCTGCTAGAAGACAATGTGGATCGGGTGCGTTGCTTCAGCGAAACCCTACGGCGAATCGACCCGGCCTTGCCGCTTCAAGTCTGGCGGAATGCGTGGGTGATGATTGAGGAAGTGCATATGTACTTACCGAAGGCTCGCCTCATCTCGTTGGATCACGATCTCGATCCTGAAGAGGGGAACACGGTCGATCCGGGAACTGGATGGGAGGTAACGAAGACTCTGGCTGCTCTTGCTCCCGTCTGCCCCGTCATTATCCACACGAGCAACGGCGAACGCGCCGTCTGGATGTGCGGGGAATTTGAACTAGGCGGTTGGCGCCACTATCGCCTACCGCCTCTGGGGGAAGATTGGATAGAACGGGATTGGTATCGCCTGGTTCGCCGATTGCTGAGGCGGGGAACCAGTAGATGAAGGGTGAAGAGACATGCCGCGTCTTGCGGAGGCATCGTCCTAGGCGGGCGGCTGGGGAATTTTGAAACCAATTTTCTCGCGGATGGCATCCGTTAACGATTGTAAAATCCGGCTATGTTCGACAAGAATCCGGCTGTGTTCGAGGAGCAGCGCCTCAATCCGCCCAAAGCGTTCGGAGTTGATCCGATCTGTTTCGGCATTGCGTCGATTGATTTCGGCCATCTCGGCCACAAAAGACGCCTGGTTTTGAATCAACAGGGCCATCGCCTCTTCCAACCGACCATTGCCTTCGCTCTTGGTTCGCGCCATGGCTATTCCCTTGAATAATTTCCGCAACAATAACTCAACCGATTGTACTATTGTAGGCAACATCCTGGCGAGTGCGGCGTCTGCCTATACGGCCTGCCGAATGACCTCGCCGCGGCTGATGACCAGCGGCCGGCCGAGTGTGTCGCGCATCTCGGTATGCGGAGAATAGCCCAGACAATGAAAGATCGTCGCCGTCAGATCTTGCGGCTGGACGCGGCCCTCGCGCGGCAAACCGCCGATCTTGTCGGATGAGCCGAGGACTTGTCCGCCGCGCACGCCGCCGCCGGCCAAGGCCACGGAGAAGACGCGGCCCCAATGATCGCGGCCGCCGCCGCCGTTGATCTTCGGCGAACGGCCAAACTCGCCCATCCACACCACTAGCGTTTCTTCCAACAGACCGCGCGTCTGGAGATCCTCCAGCAGTGCCGAATAAGCGAGATCCATCGGCGGCATGAGGTTGTTCTTGAGGCGCTGGGCGTTCTTGTTGTGTGTGTCCCAAGCGGGGCTGTCGTCGGTGTCGCCGGGCATGCGCGTCCAGTTGACCTGCACCAACGATACGCCGGCTTCGACGAGGCGGTGCGCCAACAGCACGCTCTGTCCCCAACGATTGCGGCCATAGCGATCGCGCAGTGCCGCCGGTTCGCGGTCGAGGTCGAAAGCGCGTCGCGCCTTACCGGCACGCAGCAGATCGAATGCCTGCTGAGAGCGATGATCGAAACGCGCCATCGCTTCGCTGCGTTCCACGCCATCCAATCCACGATTGACCTGCTCCAACAGCGATAAGCGCGCATCCAGTCGTTGCGAAGACACCTCCGCGGAGAGGTTGAGTCCGGGAATCCGAAAATCAGGCGATGATGGATCGCAGCGGATCAGCCAAGGGTCGGCCGTGCGGCCGAGGAAACCGCCGTCTTGGCCCGGCCAGAATATCATGCCGGTGTTCCAGATCGGTTCCGGCAGCGCGATGGCCGATGGCAAACCGCCTTGGCCGCGCCGCAGCTGATGGACGACGGCGGCGGTACAGGGCCAATCGTTGGGATGCCCGGCTTGGAGTTTTCCGAGTTCATCGGCTGATGCGGTGTGCCGGTCAGCATCCAGTAACCGCTCGACGAATGAGCGTTGTCGCCGGTGGACATGGTGCGCAGGACGCAGATGCGATCGAGCAGCCCTGCCGTCCGCGGCATCAGTTCGCTGACGCGGATGCCGGCGACATTGCTGGCGATGGACTTGAGTTCGCCGCGTACTTCCAGCGGAGCATCATCCTTGGGATCCCAAGTTTCATGTTGCGGCGGCCCGCCCAGGTGAAAAAGCACAATGCACGACTTGGCTTTGCCGAAAGAAGAGCCAACCGACGCCGATGCCGCGCTGCGCGCTGCCAGCAGTGCCGGCAGCGACAGACCCAGGGCGCCGAGACCGCCAACCCGCAGCCATTCGCGGCGCGTCAGGCCGTCGCACAATTGCGTTCCTTTATCGTGCAGTCCGAGCATGAGTTCATCCTCTGGAACATCTTATTCCATTGAGTGTAATCGATTCCGCCCGTGGACCCAAGAAGAAATCGAGGGTCGCCGCGGGCTGGCAAGCAAGGATTTTGTACAGTAAAATTTAGATTAGGGCGCGACCACGAATCATTTCGGTTAGCCGCGATGCGCAGCGGAGCGCGATGGCCCTGGGCTCCGCCGCGCGTCGCGGCTAACCTTGGAAGCCAAGCGATGACCGATGCCGAAGCACGACTGTTTCAGCTTCTCAAAGAGCGTTCGTTCCAGCGCGGCACCTTCCGCCTATCGTCCGGGGGTATGAGCGACTACTACATCGACGGCAAGATGACCGAAGTTTTCTCGGAGGCGGCCCATCTCATCGGCGAGATTCTGTACCAACGCACCAAGGATCTGCAAGTAGACGCCATCGGCGGTCTGGAAGTAGGCGCGGTGCCGTTGACCACGGCGGCCGTCATTAGTTACCATCTCCAGGGTAGAAAAATGGAGGGCTTCTGGGTCCGCGATAAAGCCAAGGCCCACGGGACGCGAAAACTCATCGAGGGCAATCTAAGGCCCGGTTCGCGCGTTGTTATCGTTGACGACGTGATTACCCAGGGTGGTTCGTCCGCCAAAGCCATCAAAGAAGTGAAAGAGCAAGGCTGCGAGATCGTCTTGGTTCTCGCCCTGGTCGATCGTCTGCAAGGAGCGGCTCAGCGCTTCCAGGCCGAAGGGATCGCTCATTACGAATCGGTTTTCACCATCCGCGATTTTGGGGTGGAAGTCGTTTAGCCGCGACCCGAAGGGGAGCGCTGTCGCGCTCCCCTTCGGGTCGCGGCTAAACTTGGAACTTGTTTTTGAACAACTCCTTACTCCGCAACGACTGGCTCGCCTCATGGATCTCACGACTCTGGCCCGTGGGCAGCGAACGGCCGGCCGATTGGCCCAGATCGTGACGATTCTCTGCAAATACAGCCTGGCCGACTGGCTCAAGGCCGTCAACGTCCGCCCCGTGCGTAAGTTTCTCACCAGTTTCGATGGCCAACCCATCGCCGGCCTGCCCACCGAGGTGCGTATCCGCATGGCTTTGGCCGAGATGGGCACCACCTTCATCAAGCTCGGCCAAATTCTCAGCACGCGCCCCGATGTCGTCGGCCCCGCTCTCGCCGACGAACTATCGTCGTTGCAGGACGATACGCCGGCCGATGCGCCGGACACGGTCCATGCTCTTGTCGAAGCGGAGTTGCACCGGCCTCTTAAGGAACTATTCGCCGAGTTTGAGGACGCGGCGTTCGCGTCGGCGTCGATCGGCCAAGTCCACCGCGCACGGCTGCGCGACGGCCGCCGCGTCGTCGTCAAGGTGCTGCACCACAATATCGAGAGCAAGGTCGCCACCGATCTCGACATCATGATGGCCCTCGCCGAACTGGGCGAGAAATACAGCGCCGAGCTACAGAACTATCGGCCGCGCGCCACCATGACCGAGTTTCGCCGCACGCTGCTGCGCGAGTTGGATTTTCGCCGTGAACTGCGCAACATCCAGGAGTTCCTTCACCATTTCAAGGACGATCGCACCGTGCGCTTTCCCACGCCGCATCCGCAATTGTCGTCCCGCCGCGTGCTGACGCTCGACTATCTCGACGGCATCCGCATAAACGACATCGAACGTCTCAAATTGGAAGGCCACGATTTACATACAATCGCCCGCCGCGGCGCCAACATCGTTCTGAGCATGATTTTCCGCGATGGCTTTTATCACGCCGATCCGCACCCCGGCAATCTGCTCGTGCTGGCCGATACGGTGATCGGCGTACTCGACTGCGGCATGGTGGGCCGGCTCGACGACAACATGCGCGACGCCTTCGCGACCATGCTACTGTCCGCCATCGCCAAGGATTCCGGGCAGCTTGCCGACCGGGTGACACGCTTGGCGCGTGTGCCGGCTGATCTCGACCGCGATGCCTTCGAGTCCGAGGTTCACGACTTCCTCGCCGACTACGGCACGCAATCGCTCAATCAATTCGACGTTTCCGGCGCCCTCAACGGCATCGCCGACATCATTCGCCGCTATCATCTGCTGCTGCCGGCCAACCTGGCGCCGCTGCTCAAGACGCTGATCGTCTTGGAAGGCACCACGCGGCAGCTCGATCGCTCCTTCAGCCTCGCCGAAATGATCCAGCCGTATTACCGGCGAGCCGTCCAGGAAAAACTTTCGCCGCGACGCCTCTTTCGTCATCTGCGGCGGATGTTTCTGGAATGGGACCATCTGATGCGCACGCTGCCCGGCGATGTCAGCGACATTCTCGATCGCACCAAGCGCGGCAAATTCAAGTTTTACCTGGAGCATCGCCGGCTCGAGACATCAGTGGCGCTGCTGGTGGAGGGCATGCTGTCGGCGTCGCTGTTTTTGGGATCGACGCTGCTTTTGTGTCATCGCGTCCTCGCCGAGCCGTGGTTCGATATTTCCATTCCCGGCGTGCTGGGTCTGCCGTGTAGTTTGTTTTTGATCTGGCGCGTGTTGCGGATGACAAAAAAGAGCCGTAATGAATCTTAATACCTCTTGACCTTCGTTGTATCATTGTTCCGGCTCGGTTAAACTAATAGCCGGAAAGCCTATCCGGGAGAAATCGGCACCGTGGCCGATCAGCGCGGCCCGCTCGGTCTGGAGCAATTGGCGGGTGCTCACGCTTCCATTTTCGCATTCTGCGAGAAAGGAGAAAGCCATGATCGAACTGACCGAACAGCAGCGGCAGGAACTGAACGATCCCGAACCTGTCGCCATCGATCCTCAGACGCGGCAGACCTACATCCTCGTTCGTCGTGAAATTTACGAGCGTCTCAAAGCGCTTGTGGCGCTGGAGGACTACGATCCCGACGAAGGAGCCGGATACATCAACGAAGTCATGGCCGACGATGATGCCAAAGATCCTTACCTGGAGAGTTACCAGCATTACGGCAAACAAACATGAACCGAGGCGATGTCGTTGTCGTGCCCTTCCCCTGTCAGGATAAAGCCAGGTGAGAAGATCCGCCCAGCCGTGGTGGTCCAGAGCGACGCCGAGAACCAGAGGCTTGCCAACACCATTTTGGCGATGATTACCGGCAATCTCGATGACGCGGGGCAACCGACGACCGTGTTCGTCGATCCACGAACACCGGACGGCACCGGCTCCGGGCTGAGTGGTCCTTCAGTGGTCAAATGTTATAACTTGGCCACTGTACGGCAGCGCCGCGTCTTGCAAGTCATTGGGCATTTATCGAACACGCTGATGCAACAGATCAATCAGGCTCTGAAAGCAGCCCTGGAACTGCCGTAGAAAAGAGACTATCAAGACATTATGACTTGATAGTGGTTTTCGGCCAAACATAACAAGCGGCTTTCACCGCCTGATAGTTCGCATCCAGCGCCGGTTGCAACAGCAACAGCGCGGCGAGGCGATAGGTTTCCAGCGTTACGGGGTGGCCATCGGCGTCTTGGCCGATCAGCACGAAATCGCGGTAATTGGTGACGAGACCTTGGCGGTACTTCTTCCAGTAATTGCTGACTTGCTCGGTGTCGGCGATTATCCAGGCGTCCTCTTTGGTGCTTTTGCACTCAATGGCGCCGCGGGCGGGCGGCTGTCCGTCGAGCGGGACATCGGCTCCTCGTTGCAACTTATCCGGCGTGAACAGTCCGCCATCGGGCATGCCGGCACCCTGGTTCTTCAGGTTGATGACGCAGCGGACGCGCGGCTTGATCGTCTGGCCGACGGCGTTGAACAAGTTCGCCAACGGCGGATAATAAGACGTTTCCTTGACGGCGGCGCCAGTCGAACGGATGTCGTGAAGTTCACTCAGATAGGTTTGCAGCGGGTGCATGGACCGACCAAAGAAGGAGCGGTATTGCTGGACAATTTCCTCTCAACTATAACGCCACTGTCTACGCTCCGCTAGTCGCCGCTCGGTTTTGCAAGGAGAAACACCATGAACGATCCGCTTCCGCGCATCATTTCGCGCCCGCTCCAGTTTACCAACGGCTGCGCCATCGGCATCAGCAACCGCTGGCACAAGGGACAATACTGCACGATTCTGACCGAGGCCGGTCTGGTCGGCTGCGGCATCTACGACGTGAAGACGGCCGGCGAGTTCGGGCAGGCTGTCGCCATCGTGCGCGGCACGCCGGCGAAACCGCTGGTCGATCCCGAAGATTTGTTCGAGGCCAAAATCGTCGATCTCACGCCGCACGCCCGCGCGTTGGGCATTCAAATCGGCATGACCGGACGCGAAGCGGTCGAGATCCTTCTCGCCGCCCCGTCGAAATCCGAATAGATGTTTAGCCGCGAGCCGTAGGCGAGCGCGACAACGCTCGCCTACGGCTCGCGGCTAAACATTTTATAGTCCTTCCACTTCCCAACCCTTGCGATAGCGCCGGCGGACGAATTGGTTGGCTGCGCTCTCGTTCGTCACCGTCAGCTTGGCCGCGTCCCATTGCAGCGCCTTCTCCGGGAAGCGCGTGGCCAGGCAGCCCAGCAGCACCATCTCCGTCAGCGGCCCAGAGTAGGCGAACGGCGCCGACGTTTTGTCGTTGCCGCGACACGCCTCGACGAACTGCGCGTAATGATCGTTGCCACTGAGAGGAGGCAGCTTGTAGTCCTTGAATTTCTCGGCCGGCAGCAGTACCGGCGCGGCGATGTACGGCGAATACAGCACGCCCTCCGTGCCCAGATAGATCGATCCTTGATCGTTCAATTTTCGTCCGCCCAACAAGGTCCGCACTTCCCCCGGCGGTCGGTCGTGGCCGTTGTACCAGTGCAAGACGAGCGGATCGGTCGTGTGTGCCGTGGCGGGAAACGTGTATTTCACATGGACGTTCAGGCTCCAGTTATCGGCGTTGGGCATTTCTTTCTCCAGCGACTGAACGGATACAGGCGCCGTCAACGCCAATGAGCCGTATACGGGATCGAGAATGTGGCAAGCCATATCGCCGAACGTGCCGGTCCCGAAATCGAGGCGTTTACGCCAATTGGCCGGATGATAGTAACCGTTGCCGATGAATGGCCGCTCGGCGGCCACGCCCAGCCAGTAATCCCAATTGAGTCCTTGCGGCACGGGATCGCGGCGATCGGGACGCGGTTTCGGATCGCCCCATTGCTTGCCGCTCCAGCTATGCACTTCCTTGACTTTGCCGATGGCGCCGGCCTGAATCGTCGCCACCACCTGCCGATGTATCGGATGCGAATGGATTTGAATGCCCATCTGGGTGACGAGCTTCTTCTCTTTGGCCACGCGCGTCAGCTGCCGAGCTTCGTAGAGCGTCTGCGTCAGCGGTTTCTGTGTGTAAACGTGCAAACCCTGCTGCAAGGCGCGCATGCTGATCGGTGCGTGCATGTGGTCCGGCGTGGACACGTTGACCGAGTTAAGGTTTTTCTCCTTGTCGAGCAGTTCGCGCCAGTCCTGGTAAATCTTGACGTTGGGGAAGCGTTTTCGGACCTCGGCGGTGCGCTTTAGATCCACGTCGGCGACGGCGACGAGCTTGAGGTGCTTGTTCTCCGTCAGCGAACCGATGTCGGCGAAAGCCATGCCGCTGGCGCCGAAGCTGGCGTGATAAATCGTTTCGCTCGGCGCGGCGGCATGTACTCGAAAGGCAAAGGGGACAGCAAGGCCGGCTGCCAGGGCGCGCTTCAAAGCAGCGCGGCGCGTAATGCGGGATGATGTCATGAGATTTTCCTCTATTCTAAGGGCAGGCGAACCGGCAGCGTTAGCTGCCGGGTTGAGGCGTCCTACCCGGCAGCTAACGCTGCCGGTTCGCCTACCCTTGAGGTTATTTCTTGTCCAGCCGTTTGATCTGAATGTTGCGGAACGCCACGGGATCGTTGTGGCCGGCGAAGCCGAAATGCCCGCGGCTGCGATCCTTGCCCGGATGCGGACTGTTGGCCATGTACTCCGTCACCTTGCTCAAATCGCAATCGAGGATGACGGTGCCATTCAATTCGACTTTGATGGTCGATCCCTTGATGGTCGCTTCCTGATAGTTCCATTGACCGATGGGCCGTTGATAGCCGCGCTGGGCCGGCACCATGCCGTAGGCCGAGCCGTGCGCTTGACGCGGATCGATGCCCGTATAGTCATCGTCCAGCACTTGCAGTTCGCACATGCCCAGATACGCTGTATCGCCCTTACCGGGATAACGGATGGCCAAACCATTGTTGCCGCGTTTGGGCAGTTTGAACTCCAGCCGTACGGCGAAATCGTCGTACTCCTCTTTGGTGAAGATGACGCCACCTTTGCGCGGCTTGCACAGGATGGCACCGTCCTCGATCTGATAATTTTCGAGCGGTCCGGCCCAACCCTCGAAGTCCTTGCCGTTGAACACCGTCTGGAAACCTTCTTGACCGCTCATCTCGCGCAGCAATTTGTTGGCCTCGTCGCTGGGGATCTCGCGGACGAAGATGTTCCGCCAACGGATCTCACTACCGTGCGTTTGCAGCTGAATCGGACCTTTGCGGGGCAATGGCCGTTTGCGATCCCAGTAATTCTCCAGCCGAGCATTATTGACGACGAGCTGGTTATTGAGGTAAACCGTGACGCGCTCCCCGATCATCAGAATGCGGAAGCGATTCCACTCGCCGAATGGATAATCGGCCAGCACGAGCGGATCTTTGCCGGGCGCGCCGCGGCTGTTGTTCCACAATCCGCCGCTGCCCTTATCGGCGCCGAGGTTCCATTTGCCGCCTTCCTTGGTGTAATCCCAGATCTGTATTTGCGGCGTGGAACGCAGATAGATGCCGCTATCGCCCTTGGGATACATTTTGTAATCGATCAGCAACTCGATGTCGCCGTATTCCTTGTTGGTGGCCAGATGAACGCCGTGGCCATCGTTGACGATCTCGCCGTTCTCGACGTGCCAGTGTTTCGCGCATCGTCCATCCATTGAGTGCCCAGAGTAATGGCTTCGTTTCCGGCCAGGGCCGCGAGTTTGTAAGGGTTGAAGTCCTGCTTCGCACCGTGCCAGCCGGACAGATCTTTGCCATTGAATAGGGCGGTAAACCCTTTGGGCGGCTGAACCGTCTTCTCGTCGAGCGAAACGGTTGAGTTTTTGCTCGGTTGCTTGTCGTCGGCGAATGCGGCGGAGAAGACGGCCGCCAAAACAGTGAGGGCGAGGAGTCGGCGCCAGAGCGGCGGGAGGAGGAGAGTGTGTGGCATTGGTAAATTCCGCGGAGGGTGTTGGGTGGGTGCGGCGTTCCGGCGAGTGGGCGGCTGCCCCGTGCAGCAGGAGAGAAAGTTTGCTCTCGCGGGAACCGCCGATCATCATACCCAGCAAGTGAGGCACATGCCACTATTTTGCCAAGCGCACAGACATTTGGAGATAAGCCTTTAGTGAAGGCGCTGGGACTCGAACCCAGGACCTACGGATTAAAAGTCCGTTGCTCTACCGACTGAGCTACGCCTTCAAGTCCTTCCCGATCCCCGACCGGCACGAAGGTCATGGCTCATCCTATCACCCCTCCGAAGTCGGACAAGGCTGCCGCTGGAGTACGGGGGACAGTCGATGCCGACGCATTTCCCCCCTCCTCGGAGCTATCGTCAATCTCCTGCCGGCAGCTGCGCTGCCATGAAAAATTCACAATTTGCTTGTTCCCTCCCCTCTCCGCCCTTAGAATCCTCGCATCGCCATCGCGTTCGCGCGATCCACGGATTGTCTTCATCCCAGCCATGCAAAGGGAGGGTCCCGACAGATGAGCAACATCCAGGGACGCAACCAACGAAGCGGGCCTGTCTCGGCGCGATTTCCTGCGCACGACCGGCGCCGCCGCCGCTACTGCCGCCGTTCTCGCCGAAGCGCCGCCGGCGCGAGCCGAGGACGCGGCGGCCCAAGGCGCCGCCAAGGCCATCGGGCCGCAGCCGATCGAGCTTAGGCTCGACGTCAACGGCGCCGCCATGACCACCACCATCGAGCCGCGCGTTACGCTGCTCGACGCCCTGCGCAATTATCTCGATGTCACCGGCTGCAAGCGCGTCTGCGATCGCGGCACTTGCGGCGCCTGCACCGTCATGGTGGACGGCAAACCCGTCTACTCCTGCACCATGCTCGCGCTGGAGGCCGAGGGCAAAAAGATCAAGACCGCCGAGAGTCTCATCGACGGCGGCAAGCTCGACGCCGTGCCGGCCGCCTTCGTGCAGCACGACGCTCAGCAGTGCGGCTTCTGCACGCCCGGATTCGTCGTGGCCATGCGCGCCGCCTTCGACAAAAACCCGCAAGCGACACCGGCCGCAAATCGAAGAAGCACTGTCCGGCAACATCTGCCGCTGCGGAACCTACCAACAGATGCGCGACGCCATCGCCGCGCTGTGCAAAAACCAACGGAAAGGAGGCTGAGTCATGGGAACGTCTTGGCCGAAAAAACGCCGACTCATCGGCTCCAAAATTCAACGCCTCGATGGTCCCGCCAAGGCCACCGGCAAGGCGAAATACAGCTACGACATCAATCGCAAGGGCATGCTGCATGCCGTGCTGCTGCGCAGCCCGCACGCCCACGCCAAGATCAAGAGCCTCGACAGCAAGGATGCCGAGAAGATGCCCGGCGTCAAGGCCGTCTATGTCATCAAGAAGGTCGGCGAGGAATTGTTCTGGGCCGGTGAAGAGATTCTCGGACTCGCCGCCGACACCGAGGAACACGCCCTCGATGCCGTCCGCGCCATCAAGATCGATTACGAAGTGCTGCCGCATACCGTCAAGGAAGAGGATGCGCTCAAGCAGGATCGCCAGACGGTCTCCGTCAGCCGCGGCAAACGCAACAATGTGATGGCGGCTCTGGAGGCAACCGCAGCCGACTTCGCCAAAGGCATGGCCGATGCCGCCGTGACAGTCGAAGGAGAGTACGGCGTGCCGACCATTTGCCATCAGTGCTTGGAATCGCACGGGTTGGTCGCCGAGTGGGGCGAGGATGGCGGGTTGACGGTGTGGGCCTCGACGCAGGCCGTCTGGGGCACTGCCGCCGCGCTGGCCGGCTACTTTGCCGGCAAGTATAAGCTCGATCTGCCGGCCAGTAAGGTCCAGTGCATCACGCACTACATGGGCGGCGGTTTCGGCAGCAAATTCGGACCCGACATTCAAGGGAATGTGGCTGCGGAGCTGGCGCGGATAGCCAAAGCGCCGGTTAAGCTCATGCTCGATCGCGCCGATGAGATCATCGCCGGCGGCTGCCGTCCCTCGGCTTACGGCAAGGTCAAAGTCGGCGCCATGCAAGACGGCAAGATCACCGCTTACGAAGTCGATTGTTACGGCACGCCCGGCATCGGTGCCAGTCCGACCGTTACGTTCAACGCTTTGCCCTATGTTTATCCGATCCCGTACAAGCGCAAACACACGCCCATCCGCACCAACGCGCAGCAGCAGCGCGCCATGCGGGCGCCCAACCATCCGCAGAACAGTACGCTCACCGAGTTCATTCTCGATGATCTGGCGGCCAAACTCGGCATGGACCCGATGCAACTGCGTTTGAAAAACCTGCCGCAAAACGATGCCAACGCCATCACGAACGCGCCACACTCTCTGGCGGCTTTGCGACATACGATCTACACGCACGAGATCCAGATTGCCGCGGCGCTGTCGAAATGGAAGGAGAAATGGCATCCGCCGGGCCAGACGCCGGGCATCATCAAGCACGGTATCGGCATGGCGCTGCACACCTGGGGCGGGCAAGCTGCCCCGCAACGCAACGAGTGCATCATCACCATCACCGCCGATGGATCGGTGACGGCCCGCACTTCGACGCAGGATCTCGGCACCGGCCAGCGCACGGTGACGGCCCTCATCACGGCGGAGATTTTGGGACTGGAGCCGGAGCAAATTACTTTGCAATTTGGCGAAAGCCTGAACGGCTCTTCCAGTGGTTCGGGCGGCAGCACGACGATTCCATCGCAATCGCCGGCCACGCTGCGGGCGGCCACGGCGGCCCGCGATGATCTGTTCGCCAAGATCGCTCCGAAGCTCGACGCCAAGGCGGAGAAACTTGTCATCGAGCGCGGCAAAGTGCGCGATACGGCGGGCGGCGGCAAAACGTGGGATTGGAAGCAAGCCTGCGCGGCGCTGGGCGGCGAGCAGGCCAAGGGCGAAGGCTTCTGGACCTCGAACGAATCGAACAAAGCGGAGAATAAGGACGTATCCAGTTCCGGCGTCGGCGGCGTGCAGATTGCCGAGGTGACGGTCGATACCGAAACCGGCGTCGTTCGCTGCACGCAAATCGTCGCCGTGCAGGACTGCGGTATGGTCGTCAATCAGTCTGACCTGCGAATCGCAGGTGGCCGGCGGAGTCATTATGGGTCTCAATTATGCGCTTTTCGAGGAGCGTATCATGGACCGCGTGACCGGCCGTCAGGTCAACGCCGACATGGAGTTTTACAAGCTCGGCGGCATCGAGGACATGCCGAAAATTATCGTGCATATGCACGACATGCCGGAGCGCGGCGTCATCGGCATCGGCGAGCCGCCGGTGATTTCGACGCATGCCGCCATCGGCAACGCCATTTTCAACGCCATCGGCGTAAGGGTGCCGCACACGCCGTTTACGCCGGAACGAGTCTTGGCCGCTTTAGCCGCCAAAGGAGGTGGAAAATGAAGAATTTTGCCTATTATCGTCCCAAGTCGGCCGAGCAAGCAGTGGCTCTGCTTGATGACAAATGGGGCACTAGCGAACTGCTGGCCGGCGGCACCGATCTGCTCGATCTGCAGAAGGAGTACATCGCCCAGCCGGACAAGGTCATCAGTCTTCGCGACCTCAAAAAGGTCGATGAGAAAACAGGCCTCACCTTCCGGGAAATGGTAGTCTTGGAAAGAGAACCGCCCGTTTTCTTCATTGGCGCCGGCAGGATCCTGGCCGACATCGCTGCGTCAACATCCCTCAAACAATACTTTCCAGCCCTGACCAGGGCGGCGGGCGACATCGGGGGGCCGCAGATCCGCAACATGGGCACGCTCGGCGGCAACCTGTGCCAGCGCAACCGCTGCTGGTACTTCCGCGACGAACATACGCACTGCCTACTCAAGGGCGGCGACAAATGTTTCGCCATCGACGGCGAAAACCGCTATCACGCCCTTTTCTCGCAGGGGCACAAGTGTGTTATCGTCAATCCCTCGACGTTGGCGCCGGTCCTGATCGCTCTGGGCGCGACAGCCATCGTCCAGGGTCCGAAGGGGTCAGCGCTCGATCCCGTTAGCCGAATTCTTCCATGCACCCAGTTCGGCAACGGAACGCGAGCATGTGCTGCATCCTAATGAGATGGTCATGGCCGTCCGGATCAACGCTTCCCGGAATCCTCACAATGCCAGCTACGAAGTGCGGCACAAGCAGTCTTACGATTGGCCGCTAGTGCAGGCGGCCGTGTCGTTTACATACGAGGATAAAAAAGCCACGGACGTGCGCATCGTGCTGGGCCACGTCGCGCCAACGCCGCACATCGCCGAGGCGGCGGCCAAGGCGCTGGAAGGCAAGGAAGTTACCGAGGCGACAGCGTCCGCCGCTGGTGAGGCCGCCGCGGAAGGAGCCATGCCGCTAAGCCAGAACGCCTATAAGGTCAAACTCGTCACCGTCGCCGTCAAGCGCGCGCTGCTGACGGCGGCGGGACACAAGAAGTATTGGGAGGTGTAAGCGCGACTAGTGGACGACGCCGGAAGTTCTGTTGGTTAGCGACGCTTCGCAGAAGCGGCGCAGCCCCTCGACGCTTCTGCGAAGCGTCGCTAACCACTCGGCTCAACTTCTGGCGGCGTCCACTAGCCCGGAGCGCCACAGGATTTTGCATGACGCAGCGGAAGCCCTTGGAGGAAAAGCAGTTGGTGTCCATGATAACTCCTGAAGCACAACCAACAGGAGAATGCTCATGGAACACCAACTGTGGAAAGCCATTGTGGCCGTCTTGCTCACGCTTGACAAGCCACCAACCCCGACACGCTTCGACTGGAGCGACGAGGACATCGTGAAGGTCTATTCCTGGTCGGTCATCCACGATCGGCCTACCTCCTGGGCCTGCCGCAAGGAACACTGGCCGATTCACCTGCGTAAACGGCCGCTGCCCTCGGCCGCCACCATGTCCCGCCGGCTGCGGTCGCCCTCGGTCGTGGCCTTGCTGGACACCCTGCAACGCCGCGTCACCGCTCCCAAGAAACCAGGGCTCTTCTGGATGATCGATGGCAAGCCCTTGCCCATCGGCGGTTGTTCCAAAGACCGGCAGGCTGGCTAGGGACGGGCCGCCGGCGGTAAGGCCAAGGGCTACAAGCTGCATGCCCTGATCGGCTCGGACGGTTCGCTGGCGATTTGGCGATTGGCTCCGATGAACAAGGAGGAACGGGTTCTGGCCGAACGGTTGCTCAAAGGGGCGCCGCCGGAAGTCTACGGCTATCTTGTCGCGGATAGCAACTATGACTCCAACAAGCTGCATCAGATCAGCGATGGGCGTGGTAACTTGCCATTGGTGACCCGACGGCGTTACGGGCCAGGCAAGGGAACGGGTCACCGCCAGCAGGCGGTGGGCCGCCTGTGGTCCCTCGCTTGGACGGAGAGTCCTTTTCCGGCCTTGGCGGAGCGTCTGTTGCAGGATCGGTCGGAGATTGAGCGGCAGTTCGGCAACTTAACGAATTGGGGCGGCGGGCTGAGTGGTTTGCCGTCGTGGGTACGGACCCACCGGCGGGTGCGTCGGTGGGTCCAGGCCAAACTCGTCTTGAGCCGACTGAAGCGAGAAGGTGCATCAGACGACGCAGAAATAAGGACTTGCGCCGCCTGATGCAAAAAGCTGTAGCGCTCCCTTACGGTCGCGGCTCGGATAGCATGTTCAGCGCGCGGAGCGTGCGCGTAATTCCGCGGCTGCGTGATCGTCGAGGGCGGCCA
This sequence comes from uncultured Planctomycetota bacterium, assembly GCA_963835245.1. Taxonomy (GTDB): domain Bacteria; phylum Planctomycetota; class Planctomycetia; order Gemmatales; family Gemmataceae; genus JAJPHU01. The sequence continues at coordinate 423,278 of CAWIEZ010000001.1, read as the reverse complement.
AAGCGCGATAGGCGCAGGCGCGGTTGGCATGGGCGTCCGGCGTCGGATCGTTGGCGATGGCGCGGCTGAACGCCTCGATGGCTTTGTGATACTCTCGATTGTGCAGGTGCATCTCACCGATGAGACATCCCACGTCGGCCGCCGCTCCTTCGGCCATTGCCGCCGCGCCGCCGGAGGGCGACGCGCCGTCGGCGTCCTCATCTCGATAATGCGGATACTTGGCGCGAAGGATCTCGGCGACGCGCTTGAGGGTAGTCCTCTTGTGCTTGACCCCTTTCAAGGCGTCGTCGTCGCCGCGCACGAAGGCGAACAGACAATGCAACTCTGGGTGGTTCTCGCGCAGCCATTCCGCCACGTCGCAATGCGAAATCGTGTCGAACAGAGCGTGGAGTTTGTCGGCCGGATGCGCTTCTAACGTGTCCACGGCTTCCTTAGCGCCGCTGAGCGCTTCGACCAAAAGAAACAAGCCGTCGCCGCGATGTTTCAACCAACGCAGCGCGTCCAAATCGCCGTCGAGGGCGCGGAGAAGGTGATAGATTTCCGGATCGTCGTTCTTTAACCACACCACATCCGTCGCGCTCGTCCTCGTGTCGCTTTCTTGCTTCATGGTTTGCCTACCCTCTGTTGTCCATCGGTCGATACGAAGAGCCATCGAGTAAACAACACCACATCGGCGGGGCGTCCGTCAAGGTTTTTCTGCGGACATATCACTGCCGCGCCTTGATGGCCTGGAGAGCCTCCCGCGCCTTCGGCGCCACGAGGATCCTCGTCTGCTGGTTATTATCCGCCGCCACTTTCTCCAGGGCCGGAATGCTCTGCTTGGTGCCGATCACCTGGAGAATCTCACAAACGGGCTGGCGCACTTGCCAATCGTGGTGGTTCAAACGAGCGAGGACGGCCTTTTCGGCGACCGGCCCCATTTGTTTGAGCGCTTCGGCAGCGTCATGGCGATCGAAGAAATCTTCCAAGCGCTCGGCGAGCGGTTCGGCCGCGCGTTCGTCCTTGATGCGTCCCAGCGCCTTCATGGCGGCCCTGCGCGTGTCTTTATCGCGCATGGCGTCGAGCAAAATCGGCACGGCGTCCTTGTTACCCCAGGCGCCAATCGCCTTAACGATGTTCTGGCGGGTGAAGATGTCCCCTTCGTGTATCAATGGCTCCAGCGCCTTGACGACTTCAGCGCGGTGCTTGTCATCGGGCAGGGTTTCGGTGAGTTTGCGAATGGCATCGGCGCGTCGGCGCGGATTGGTCGATTTCAGGTTGTGCAACGCTTTCGTCACCGCATCGGCGTTGTCCGGCAGTCCATCCACCTTACGGGCGGTCATGGTGATGGTGTTGCCGTCGATTTTGTTGACGGTGCCAAAGTCCAACTTCTGGGAAAACGCTTGGACATCTTTGACGGGCATGACGACAACCGTCATGCGATCGCCACGGTTGAAGGTGTTATGCACGAGGCCGCCCTGGTCGGCCTGAATGATTTCCTCCAGTTTATCGGTAATAGCTTCGCGCGTGGCCTGATTGGCGACGCCGCTGATTTGGAGCGTCACGGAGATGGGCCCAGCGGGGGGCGCTTGAGGCGGCTCTTGAGCCGCCGGCTGCCCCATAGGGGGCACTGGAACCCCCGGCTGCGGAGCAGGGCTGTTAAAGACCGCCCCGGGCCGCTTGTTCCCGCTGCTACCGGCGAGCAGGAGAACGACGACAAGCACCCCTCCTCCCAGCAGCAGTACCAATCCCCCACCGCCCACGATGAGGCCGATCAGCAATCCTCGATTGCCGCGGCGGATCGGCGGCGAATCGTCCTCGTCGTCTCGATTTCGCCGCGAACGCGGCGGCTCTTCCGCTTCTGCTACCGGAGGACGTTTGAGCTGCGGCCGCGCTTGGATTTTCTCCCGCGCTCCGCTACTGCCGCCAGAGGACGCTGTTTCCGCGCTCGGATTGGCGGCGCGGACCACGATGGCTTCTTGGCAGTTTTTGCAGCGCACGGTTTTGCCGGCCAGATGATCGGCCAACGAATAAACCGTTCGGCAACTGGGACAGGTGGTGCGGATCGGCATAGGGCTGATCCTCGCTGGGGTAAGGCCAACTTGGATGGTGCAATCTCTGGAATCCGATTTTACCGAGCAAAGATCGGATCGCAACCCATCTTCCCTGAAAAGTAATCGGAACGGGCGCGGCAACGACTTCTGATTTTGCTTGCCTCTCCCTGTTGGAGCGGCTTACAATTCAATACCTGCCTGTCGTCCCAGCCGGACGCAGCCGCGACGCCCAGACGGATGGACCGTGCAAGAGACATCCACTCGAGGGGAGTTCCGCGTCATGTCCGCGACCATCACCCTGCCTTCCCTGCTGCGCACTCGCCTGGCCGCCATCGGACGGCGCATTCGCCTGTTGCGGGCCGTGCGCGGTTTCGCTTGGCTCGTCCTCGTTCTCGCTCTGTCGGCGGCGGCGGCGGTGATCGCCGATTACTGGCTCGAACTGCCGGCTCTCGCGCGGCAGATTCTCTTCGGCGTGTGGCTCGCCGAGGGAGTCGGCGTGCTGCTGTTGGGTCTGGTCGTGCCGTTGAGCCGGCGGATCGACGCGGCGGCGCTGGCTGCCGTCATCGAAGAGAAATATCCCGATCTCGGCGAACGGCTCACCAGTGCCGTCGAGTTGGCCGACGCTTCCGACGAGGGACATGGTTCGCCGCTGCTTATCGCCTTGCTGTTGGAGGAGACGGCGGAGCGGAGTGCGCGTCTCGATTTTCGTCCGGCGGTGTCCGCTTGCCGGGCCGGCATCCTCGCCACGCTGGCTGCCGTCGTTGCCTTGTTGATCGCTGCTCCCGCGTTCGTCCGGCCGCGCCAATATGGCGATCTCACGCAGCGTTTCTTCCGTCCCTGGGACATCGCTCCCACGGCGGCGCCCTATGACATCGCGGTGTCTCCCGGCGATGCCATCGCCGCGCGCGGACGTTCTCTCACGCTGTCCGCTCGCATCACGCCGCGTAGCGAGACTATTGCTCTGCCGGACTCCGCCACGCTCCTTGTGATCGAGGAGGACGGCAAGGAGACGCGGCAAGCGATGCCGCGCGCCGACAACGGCGATTACACGTTCGCTTACAAAGTGTCGGGCGATGTTTCCTATCGCATCGAAGCCGGCGAAGTTGTCAGCGATTCGTACCGCCTGACGGCGATCGCGCCGGTCGAACTAGCCGCCGAAAGTCCGAGCATCACTATCGCGCCGCCGGCCTACGCGCGTTCCGTCAAAGAGGAGGAGACGTTTCACGGACTGGTTGATCTCTCACCGCTGCAACACAGCGAAATTCGCTTCGATTTTCGATTCACTCGGCCCGCTGCGGCGGCATATTTGGAGGTGGGAGACAAGGCCGTCCGCCATCTCCTGATTCTGAGCGCGGATCGACAAGAAGCGCATCTCACCATTCCGGCTATAAAAGAGGGCCAATATCGCCTTGTGCTGGAAGCGGAACACGGCATCCGCACCGAACTGCCGGGAGGAACCATCCGCGTTCAGCCCGATCAGCCGCCGTCCGTGCGGCGTTTCGCCGGCAAGGAGGAACTGCGCAGCGTGCTGCCGTATGAGAGTATTCCCTTGGAAATCGAGGCAGCGGATGACATCGGCGTGGCCGGCGTCGAATTGGAGTATCGCATCAATGACGGCGAAGCCGTGCGCCAGCCGCTGGATCTCCAGAGAGGCAACGCAACTTCCGCCGTCGCTCGGCACGTTCTGGAACTGGCCGGCAAGGTCAAGGAGGACGATCGCTTTTCGTATCGTTTTCATATCAGCGACAATCTGCCCAAGCAGTACGATGGGCCGCACGTCATTGTTTACCCCGCCGACCACTGGCGGACATTGCGGATCGCGCGGCGCGGCGATCCGTTCCAGCAACAGGACATCCTCGCTCAGCGCGACGACATCAATCGCCGGCTGCAAGCCATCCGCGAAGCGCTGATCCAGGAAGGGCGCGGCGTCTTCAAAGTGCGGCAAGAAACACGGCTGCGGCCGTCTCTATCGCCCGACAAACTCAAGCGCGTCAAACAACTTCAGGACGATAATCGCACCAGTCGGAAAGCCTTGGACGACGTGGCCCAAATCGCCGAGGCCACGCCGGCATTGCAGCCGATTGCCGAACGGGCGCGCGACGTGGCCGATCGAGAGATGGCCAAGAGTCAGCAAGCGCTGGAGCAAGCGGCGCGGCAGGCGGGGCCGGCGGAGCGAAACCATCAATTCGAGACGGCCGACAAACAACTCGACTCCGCCGTCAAGCGTCTCGACGAACTGCAAAAAACCAACGATCAACTGGCTCAGGAGCGACTCGATCGCGCCAAGCTGGAGACGCTGGCTGACCGGGAGAAACGCTTGGCCGAGCAAGCCGCCGAGTTGGCGGCGAAGCATCCGGTACTCGATCCCAAGGCGCGGGAGTTGGCCGAGAAGATCAAACGCGAACAGGCCGAAGTGGCTCAGGAATTGGAGCGTCTGGCTCAGCAGAGCGAACCGTTGAAACGAGGTCTTGAGCAAGCGCGGCAAGAGCAGGCCAAGCAGATGGCGGAACGAGCGCGAGCTGGCGCAGGCGCAGCGCGACTTGGCGCGGGCGGAAAGCGAGACGGAGCGGCAGCAGCAAGCAGATCGGCTCGCCGAACTGGTGCGCCGGCAGCAGGAATTGGCCGAGCGTCAAGCGAAGCTGGCACGGGAAACGCGCTCTTCGGCTCCGGTGGCCCAGACTGCTCCGCTAAAACCGGAAGACTCCCAGCGTGCCGCCGAGGCGCTCAAGCAAGGCAATACGCCGGAGGCCGTTCGGCGGCAGGAGCAAGCGGCCAACGAGTTGGAACGGCTCGCTCAAGCATTCGAGCGCGCGGTCAAGGTGTCGGCCGATCCCAAGGAAGCGGCCCGGCAACTGGAGCAAGCCGAGAAAGCGCTGCGGCAGCGCGTCCAAGAAGAGACGGCGCGGAAGGACGATAAGCAGCCGTTGAGCGCACGTCTGGGACCGTTGGAAGCGGAGCAGAAGGCCATTCGCCGCGCGGTCGAGCAACTGTCCGTGCCTCCGAAACATACCGAAGCGAACAAGGTGAAAGAGCAGATCGGCGAACGCGCCGCGCGGGCGGCGGAAGCGCTTCAGAAGCAAGATGCTCCGCAGGCGCAGGCGCGGATGGACGAGACGCGGCATTTGCTCCGTCGCCTAGCGGATTTGTTGCCGAATCTCGATCAGCGACGGCAGCATGCCTACCGGGAGATGGAGCGTTTACGCCGTCATCAAGAAGAGATCGCGCGCAGGTCGAGCAACTCAAGAAGGACGATCCCAGCGCGGCGCAGCGTTTGGCCGAGGCGGCGCGGCGTCAGGCGGAGTCCGCTGAGGCGCTGAGCAAAATGGATGCGCCCACCCAAGAGGAGCGGCGCGAGCGGACCACCGAGGCGCTCAATCGCGCCTTGGCCGATCTCCTGGACGGCCGGCGCGAGGATTTGTCTGCTTCGCAGCAAGAGGCGAAGCGGCAACTCGAACGGCTGGATCAGGCGCTGCGTGGACAGAAGCCCGCCGATGAGCGGCGCGCGAACTGGCACAAAAACAGCGGAAACTCGCGCAAGATGCGGGTGAGGCGAAGACTACACCGCAACAAAAGCAGGAACTCCAACGTCAGCAGCAGCAGTTGGCCGAGCAGACGCGTAGCTTGCCGGCGTCCGAAGCGCCGCAGCGACAGCGTGAAGCGGCCGAAGCGGCTCAGCGCACGGCGCAAGCGGCGCAGACACAACCCACGTCGGACGAAACACGGAAACGCATGGAGGAAGCGGCCGGCAAACTCGATGAGTTAGCCCGGCAGTTGGCTGGTGAGGAAAGCGATGCCGCGCGGGCGGAACGACTGGCGCGCCGTCAGGCCGAGGCGGCGGCGGAGTCCGAGCGGCAACGGGGTAAGCCCGCCACGCCGGAAGCACAGCGCCGTCAACAAGAAATCGCCCGTGAGGCGCGCGAAGTTCGCGGCGGCGGTGAGGCGCAGCGGGAGAAACAACGAGCGCTGGAAGCGCTGACACAGACTCAACAAGTTCCGGCGAAGGAACAGGCCGGCGCCCAACGTCGTGCCGCCGACGCCCTGCACGATCTGGCGGATCGACTGGCCGGCCGCGAGGATGCGGCGGCCAAGGCCAACGACATCGCTCGCCGGCAGCGCGACGTTGGCCGATGAGACGGCGAAACCAGAGACGAAGAAGGCGTCGCCGGAAGAGTCCAAGCGCGCGGCGGATCGTCAGGCCGAGTTGGCCCGACAGCTACGGCGTCTGGACGGCAAGGATGCGCTGCCGCAGGTAGTCGAGACGCGCCTGCGGATGGCCGATGCCGCGGTAGCGCTCGAACGGGCGAAATCGCCGGCCGAGGCCAAACGCGCCGTCGCTCGCGCCGCCGAATCCGCCGAGAAACTCGCCGAACAACTGGGCAGAGCCACGGCAGCGCGGAAGCCCGTCGAACCATCCGGGCGAACAACCAGCGCCAAACCGGCGGCGCAGTCGCCGCGCCAGTTGGCGAAGCAAATGGCCCAGCAGCAGCGTCAGTTGGCGCAGGCCACGCAAAAAGCCGCCAACACCTCCAGCGGACAGGATGGTAAAGATGGCATGGGTAAGGCGATGGAGGATCTTGCCCAGCAACAGCGCGAGTTGAATTGGCAAGCCTCGCGGCTGCCCGCCAACGAGGCGCAGCGCGGACTGGAGCAGGCTCGCGCCGTCATGAACAAAGCGGAGCAAGCACTAGCGCGGAAGGATGCCGCCCGAGCGGCCCGGAAACAAAGCGAAGCGGCCGACGCTCTGGAACGATTAGCCCAACAACTGCCGGTGAAGACTCCCCCGTTGACACGACGCGAGCCGCAAGAGACGCCCAACGCCGCGCCGCATAGTTTGCCCAGCAAGGAACAGAGCGAGCAAGCCCGCCAATTGGCGCGACAGCAGCGCGAATTGCGCGACGCCGTGCAACGCACAGCACAGACGGCGCGCGGTGAACGGCCGGTGGTGCGCGACAACCCCGTCGAAGAACTGGCCCAGAAACAAGCGGAAGTGGCCCAACAAGCGGCCGATCTGGCTCAAAACATTGGCCGAGACCAAGGCGAGAATGCGCCGGCCGCCCGGCAGGCGGAGCAAGCGCGGCAGAAGGCGCGGCAAGCCGCCCAGCACATGCAGGCCGGCGCTTTGCCGCAAGCTCAAAAAGCGGGACAGCAAACCGCCGAGCGCTTACGACAACTCGCCGCTCGGCTGGCGCACACGCCGCGCGGCGACGAGGAACAAGCTACCGATCCCTTGCGGAAGACGCGACAGCTTGAGCAGCGGCAAGAAGAGATCAATCGCCGCTTGCAGCCGTTGGCCGGCGATACGCGCGCTCAAACCGCGCAACAGCAGAATCAGCAACGTCATCTCCAACAGGAAACCGGCGAGATGATGCGGCAATTCCAGCGCTTGGCGAAACAGCCGCGCACTTCGGCAGCGGAGCAGGCCGCGATGCAGCGCGCCGCAGGCGCCAGTCAGCAGGCCCGGCAGGCGATGCAACAAGCCCGCGAGCAGGCTCAACGAGGCGAATCCGTCGCCGAAAAGCAGTCTCAGGAGCGCGCCGCCCAAGGACTCGACCAGGCAGCTCAAGCGGCCTCTGAGCCGCGACCGTTAGGGAGCGGCAAACCCCCGCTCCCTAACGGTCGCGGCTCGGAGAAAGCCGGCGAAGCCGTGGCGCAGGCCGGACGGCAGATGGCGGACGCCCAAGGACAACTCCAGCAGAGCCAACCGGCGCGGGCCCAGTCGGCAATGAAGCAAGCGGCCCAATCGTTGGCCCAGGCGGCGCAACAGATGTCGCCCAATTTACAACAGAAGCCCGGTCAGCCGGGACAACCCGTACAACCGATCGGACTCGGCCGACTGCCCGGCGGTTTGCCGGACCTCAGCGCCTACGGTCTGGATAAAACGACCCACGCCGGGAAGAATTGGGGCGAACTGCCCGGCGAGCTACGCACCAAAATCGTGCAGGACATGAAGACACGCTACGGCGACGATTATGCTCGAATGATTAAGTATTATTTCGAGCATATCGCGGACACGAAGGCGACAAAGTGACAAGGAGGGAACATGAATCGGAAGACGAGATTCCACTGGACGGCGCCATGCCTAGTCTTGTTGGCCACCTTGCCACCTTGCCATCTTGCCACCTTGGCATCCTCAGCCGCGGAAGACGCCGAGCGCGTGGATCGCGCCATCGAACGCGGACTGGAGACGCTGCAAGTCATGCAGGACAAAACCGAGGGCTGCTGGCGCGATCGGCACAATCGTCCTAGCTCCGCTGTCACCGGACTCGCCGTCATGGCCTTTTTGTCCGCCGGCCACGTTCCCGGCGAGGGACGCTATGGAGCGGTCGTCGAGAAGGGCATTCGTTGGATGCTGCGCAAGCAACAAGCTAACGGATTGATCGCCGACAACGGCCAGCAAGAAATGTATCAGCACGGCATTGCCACGCTCATGTTGGCCGAGGCGGCCGGCATGACCGACGCCGACATCGGCCAAGACATCCGCAAATCCCTGGCCGACGGCGGTGCGCGTCATCCTCGTGGCGCAGCGCACCAAAGGCGACGATCGCGGCGGTTGGCGCTATCGCGTCGCCCACGTCGAGGGCAGCGACATCAGCGTCACCGGCTGGCAGGTGATGGCTCTCCGCGCCGCCCGCAATCTCGGTTGCGACGTGCCCGCCGAGTCCATCGAGCGCACCGTCGCCTACATCAAGCGTTGTCACGACAATAAAGGCGGCGGTTTCCGTTATAAGCCCGGCGGCGGCGTGACGGTGGCCTGCACCGGCACCAGCATCCTCGCTCTGGAGATTTGCGGCAAAGAGCATCACCACAGTGACGAAGCGCTGCGCGGCGGCGCTTTCCTTCTCCGCACACCGAACCTGCCCCATAAGGGACAGTCGTATTTCTTTTATTCGATCTACTACGGCTCGCAAGCGGCCTTCCAGTTGGGCGGCAACTACTGGAAGGTGTTCCGTCCGAAGCTGCACGAGGTGCTGCTGGGCATGCAGAATGGCGCCGGCTTCTGGGACGGACAGAGCGGCGATGCCCAGCAGGGCGGCCGTCCCTACTGCACCGCCATGGCCATCCTCGCTCTGACGGTTGAATATCGCTTTTTGCCCATCTACCAGCGCGGCGAGGAACCGACGGAAAAGTGACAGCCAGCCCGCGGCGTCAGCAAGGTTGCGATCACTTGTTGTTTTCCGGCGGCGCGGCGCGTGGCAAGTCTTTGCGTTGATCGGGGCGATTCATGCCCTTTTCCTTGTCGGAACCGCATCCCGGCGTCAGAGTCAACAACAACGCCGCCATCAGAACATACGAAAATGTTTTCATAGGTCATCCCGCTGGAAATGCAACAGGGCCAGCCGCGCAGAACACGACTGGCCCTGGATGGGTCCGAGTAGAAAGCGAACGATAGCTCGCTTACGGAGTCTTGCCGCCGCCGGGAGCGGCGCCGCCGGGATTGGCGCCACCGGGGCCGCCAGTCTTGGCGGGAGCGGCCGGACTCGAACTACCGCCGCAACCAACGGTGCTGGCGCAAACAAATGCAACAACCAGGAGCAACGCGATCAGCTTCTTCACGGTGTAACCGTCCTTTCCAGAATTGTCGTTAGTTCCTTCGATCCCCATACACCATTCAGGGAATCTCTCTTTCGTGGCACAACCCACAATACGCCTCTTCTCCGTCGATGAGGGAGTCATGGTACGGCAGGGGCGAGCGTACGGCAAGTCCCTGCGGCGTTATTTCCTCAGGGGAAATTACTTTTTGTTGGCCTCGTCTTCCAACTTCTTGGCGTCGTCTTCCAACTTCTTGGCGTCTTCCCGCTTCTTCTTGGCGTCGTCCGTCTTCTTAGCTTTTTCGAGAATCCTTGGCCTCATCATTGAGCTTCTCGGCCTCTTTTCTCTTGCTTGCGGCCTGTTTCAACTTCTCGGCATTGGCTTCCATGTCCTTGCCGGTGGCTTGGTGCTTCTTGCCTTCTTGGGCCTTCCTTGCGGCGTCGTCCTGATCCATGTTCTTTTTGCCGCCCTTGTCACCCTTCATTTCACCCCCCTTGGGGGTGGCCTTCGGGGTAGAGGAGGCCGGCGGGCAGCCGGTGACCATACTGAGCAGGCCGCCGACGAGGAATAGAGCGAGCAGCTTCTTCATGGTGGATTCATCCTTATTTCGATACACTTTGGGAAGCACAGAGCTTCCGCCGCTCGCCCCACTGGCGAGCGTTCCACAAAATAAGATACGCAGTTCGTGAAATTATTCCAAAAAATTCGCTCGCGGCGAGCGAAAAAAAGAAGGGTCAGTCCGAGCGGAGGTACGGCGTCAGCAGCTTGGCCGTGTGGTTAGCGACGCTTCGCAGAAGCGTCGAAGCCCGCCGACGCTTCTGCGAAGCGTCGCTAACCGGCAAAACTTTCGGCCGTTTTTTTCCGCCCGTCGGGAATAAATTACCCCGCCACAGGCTCCTACTTTCAGAGGGACGTACACATGGCTAAGCCCGGCAGTCCACAGACGATCCAAAGGCTCGTCGAGGAGTATTATGTCCCTCTGTATCGCTACGCCTACCGCTTGTCCGGTTCGTCCGCCGATGCCGAAGATCTAACGCAGGAAGCGTTCTGCAAGGCGCAGAGCCACTTCGGCCAACTTCGCGATCCATCGCGGGCTAGGCCGTGGTTGTTCAGCATCTTGCGTAATGCCTACTTGCATCGCGTCCGTGCCGAGCGGCAGCAGCACTGCGTTCCTCTGGACAGCATTGGCGATCTCGCCGAACCGATGCCTCCGGCTCTGCCGGACATCGACCCGGAGCGCTTGCAGCAAGCGCTCAACGATTTGCCGGAGACGTTTCGGACGCCGATTATTCTGTACTATTTCGAGGATTTTGCTTATCGAGACATCGCCGAGCAGATGGATCTGCCGATCGGTACGGTGATGTCTCGTTTAGCGCGGGCCAAGGCTTTTCTGCGCACTCGGCTTGTGGAGCCGAGCGCGCCCGTGTTGGCCAACGGCCGCGCCCCCCGGAGGGCGACCGATGGATTGTAGAACGGCCCGACTGTTGCTCGACTTCGTCCGCCCCCAGGCGCACGAACTGGAAGCGGAAGAGGCTAGGGCGCTCGAAAGCCACCTCGACCAGTGCCCCGATTGCCATAGCCAGGCACGCGGCGAGCAACAGCTCGATGCTTGTTTGAGCAAGGCCATGCGCCAGGTCGAGATCCCGGCCGGACTGCGCGATCAGCTGTTGACTCGGCTGGAGTCGGCGCGCGGCGATTGGTATCGTCAGCGTTTCGCGCACAACGCGCGTTTGCTCGCCACCGCCGCCGCCGTGCTGCTGCTGGGCTGGACCGGCTGGCACTGGCTCATGGAACGCATGGCAACTCCGGTCGATCCGCACTGCGTTATCAACGCCATCAGCAACGATGCCACGGAAGATCCGCGCCCCGTGTACAGCGAGCGCTCCAGCGGCTGGGTGTGGAAACGCCGCTCTCGCGTTACCTCGATTACCATTTGTTGGCTTGCCCTCCGTTCTTGGCGGAGTTGCCCGGCTATCCGGGTCGCAAAGTGGCGAGTCTTCTCTTCGTTCAAAATGGCCGGGTGGCACAGGTCTACCTCATTGCCGATAAGGCCATCCCCAGCGATATTCCCGCCGTCTTCGATGGCAGCACCTTCAAGGCGGAACTGCTGCCTTCGGAGGGCGAACCCTATCGCTTCCTCGTCATCCACGATGGCGATAACCTCGATTGGCTGCGACCGCCGACTCGGCCCGCATAACAATCCGAAAATCGGAGCCACGAGCGTCCGCGAGCGGTGAGGGGCTGCTCGGCCATTCCTCCGGCGATACGATCGGGACATTCGATTCAGCGGATCGCGGTGGCGCTGCTGTTCGTTCCCGTCGATGCGTTTTTTCTTATTGCGCGCGGAAAGCGATACGATGTCAGTGTTAATCTCGCCATCTTCCCCGTATCGTCGTCTTTGCCGCAAGGAATCCGCCATGCTCGGTTGTGCCGCCATCTGTCGTCGCGGAGTGAGCCGCCGCGCCCGCATGCTTTTTTGCACGAGTTTGATGCTCTTGCTGGCCGGAGGGATGGCAACAGTTGCCGGCACTGCCGAGCCGAGTTGCCCGAAGAGACATGGAATTGTGGTCGCCGTTTCGCCGCCGGGCGCTGATACGGGCGCGAGATTCTTCAGAAAGGCGGCAACGCCGTGGACGCCGCCGTGGCGACAGCTTTCGCCATGGCCGTCACCTATCCAGCGGCCGGCAACCTCGGCGGCGGCGGTTTCATGCTCATCTATCCCGCCGAGCGCCAGCGCGAGCCGATCCTCATCGATTACCGCGAAAAAGCTCCGCTGGCCGCTCACAAAACGATGTACAGCAAACAAGATAGTTGGTACAGCGCCAAGGCCGTCGGCGTGCCCGGCACGGTGCGCGGCTTGGCCTTGGCCCATGCGAAGTTCGGCAAATTGCCGTGGAAAGAGCTGGTGATGCCGGCCGTCAAGCTCGCTGAGGAAGGTTTCGTCATCGATGCCGCGCTGGCCGGATCGCTCAACTGGATCGTTGGCAGTTCGCCGGAGTTTCCCGAACTCCAGCGCGTGCTGGGCAAGGACGGCTGTGCTACTTGGGAGGCCGGCGATAGGTTGGTACAAAAGGATCTGGCCAAGACACTGCGCTTAATCGCCGAAAAAGGGGCGGATGGTTTCTACAAGGGGACGGTCGCCGATTTGCTCGCCACCGAGATGAAGCGCGGCGGCGGACTCATCACCAAGGCCGATCTCGCCGCCTATGAGGCCAAGGCTCGCCAACCGATCCACGGCACTTACCGCGGCTACGATGTGTACGGCCCGCCGCCGCCCAGTTCCGGTGGTACCTGCCTTATCGAAATGCTCAATGTCCTCGAATATTTTGATCTTCGCAAACACGGCCGTTTCGCCCCGGAAACGCTGCACCTGATGATCGAGACGATGCGTCGCGCCTATTGCGATCGCGCTCGCTATCTCGGCGACGCCGATTTCATCAAAATCCCGGCGTTCCTCACCAGCAAGGACTACGCTCGCCAGTTGGCCCAATCGATCGATCTCCACAAAGCGACGTGCAGCGAGAAATTGGCCAGGGACATCCCGCTCAAGGGCGAGGGCGACAGCACGACGCATTTCAGCGTCCTCGACGGCGACGGCATGGCCGTGGCCAACACTTACACGCTGGAACGCAGTTACGGTTCGCGCATCGTGGTCAAGGGCGCAGGCTTCCTGCTCAACAACGAGATGATGGACTTCAACTGGTACCCCGGCGAGACGACGCGCGACGGCGGCATCGGCACGGAGGCGAACCAAGTCGCGCCCGGCAAACGCATGCTGTCGTCGCAGACGCCGACCATCGTGGCCAAGGACGGCAAAGTCGTCCTCATCACCGGCAGCCCCGGCAGCCGGACGATCATCAATACGGTGTTGTGTATGATCGTCAATGTCATCGATTTCGACATGGACCTGCAAGCCGCCGTGGACGCGCCGCGCCTGCATCATCCGTGGTTTCCGGATACGGCCTGCTTCGAGGGCACCATCGAGTACGCCGAGGCGGTGCAGAGCTTGGAGGCGATGGGCCACTCCGTGCGCGGTACACGGCAGGGCGACGCACACTCGATTGGACTGGATCGCAAGACGGGCAAGTACATCGGCGCGGCGGATCACCGTATCAACGGCAAGGTGTCCGGGTTTTAGCCTGTACCCGGCAGCTAACGCAGCCGGTTCACCGGCGAACCGGCTGCGTTAGCTGCCGGGTGCATCCAAACTCACTTCTTGATAATCAGCATCACCGGCGGAGCGTCATTCGTCACATCGCGGCCCTGATGCTTGGCTTTGCCCGTGATGATGATGGCGGCCTGTCCAATCTTGGCTTGCGGCGTCAGCGTCAGCATCGCCTGGGTTTCGTTCTGGTTGGCAGGAATGTTCTTCAGCATCGCCGTGACGCCGGGCGGCAAACCGGCGGCGCTGAGGGCGATCTCCGCCGTGAAGCCGGGTGTGCGCGCGGCCGCCACCGTTAGGGTCGCCGGCTTGCCGGGCTGATACGACGCCGCATCGAGTATCGCCGCTAGTGCGAACGGCGGTTTCTCGGTGACCGCCAAGCCGATGGACGTGAGCGTGCTTCGCGGCGGCAGCGGCAGATTGGCCAAACCCTGACTGACGACCGTGCGCACACTGGCCAGCTTCGCCACCGTCTTGCCGTTGATGACCGCTTTGCCCTGGATCTGAAAGGCATACGGCCCGACGGACACCTCGTTGCCGACGTTGACAACGAGCGTGCTGATCGGTTGATTAGCTGGAGGCGCCTTGCCGGCAGGGATGGTGAGTTGTCCGCTGACGCCCTTGGGGCCGAGGACGTTAATTTCGATAGGCCCGCCGAAATCGCGCCGCGGCGAGAGAATCGGGATCGACAGTTTACCGCCCTGCGCGACGTTGAAACGATCCAGCGCCACGGCCAAATCGAAGCCGGGTTCAAAGGGCGCAACGCTAACGCGATAAACCTCGTCGGGTCCGCCCCACAAATGCAGATGCTCCACTTGCAGCACGTAATCGCCATCAGCCGGCGGTGTGAAATCCAACCGCGCCGCCTTCGCCGGATCGCTCACCTGCAATTGCTTTCCCTTGGCATCACTCAGGGTCATGTACACCTCAGTCGGCGATCCTAACTCGTGCGTCTGTGTCTCGATGAGGTAGCGCACGCCTTTTTTCAGTGCGAAAACGAACGAATCGCTGTCGCCCTTCTGCTCGAAGCGCGCGGTGATGGCGCCGGGCACGGCTAGACGATTGGCCTTCGCCGCCTCGTTATTCGGTTCTTTTTCCAGCGTTTCCTCCATGTCGGAGAGCGCCAGGTTGACCGGCCAGCCGTGCAATCCATTCGCCCCGCGCAGCGCCAGCGAGAGAAACTCGATGGACGGATCGCTCGGCGTCGTCACCTCGACGGGAGCAACGCCGTCCACGTTGGGACCGGCGAACTTCACGGTCAGCTTGCTGCCGCGCTTGGCCGTCAACGGCAGGGTGGTGGTGGCGCAGGGAAAATCGCCGATGCGCAGCCGATAATGGAAATCGTCACCGCCGCGATAGCTGACATCGCGCACGGCCACCAGATAATCGCCCGCCGTTTTGAAGGTGTACGTCAGCCGTGCATCGGTCGCCAGCGCCGGCGCATCGTTGCTATAAGCGCCCGGCAACTCCCGGCCGCTGGTGCCGTCGAGCAGCTGCAACTGCGGATCGAACAAGCTGCCCAAACGCCGGCCGAGAATCTCGAAGCTGAGTCGCTGCCCAGCGGTGACGTGGAACTTGAAGTAATCGGTCGTCTCGGCGTCGGCCTTGGCGGCGACGACGCACGGCAGCGGCACGGTTTGGGCGGTACTCGGCGTATGGTTCATCGTGCTTTCCAACACCTGCGGCAGATCGTCGATGCAGAACAAACGCAGGTTCGACATGCCGCGCCGCGTCGCTAGGCGGATCGAATGGAAGCCGAGCGGAGCGTCCTTGGGCACTTGCAGACGGACGAGCAGTTTGCCGTTGTCCTTGCCGCTGTTGCCCTCCGTGGGAACGCTCACCTTGACGGGGAAGCTGGTCCATAGGCCGGTCGGCTCGGCGAGGTTGCTGCCGGTGAGCGTCAGATCGAAAGTGCTGCCGCGCTGCATGCCCAGAGGCACCGCCGGTTTCAACACCGGCGCTTGCGGATTGACCGCAAGAGCCGGCGGCTTCTGGGCGTGGCCGTCGCCGATGCAGACCGGAATGAAGAGAAGGGCGATAGAGAAACGTATGCTCACGAGAAAATAATACAAACGGTTCATGATGCGATCTCACAGGGAAGCGGAAACGGGCCAGACCCCAAGGCGGGGAGTATCCGAAAGCGATGATAACGCTTCAGCCCGCGGGCGAAAAGGGAAACATCCTCATAGCGCAAGAAAAAAGCCGGGAGAAATAAGCGATTTGGGGCTTTCAGTTAAGAGTTGAAGTAACCCAAACCTGCACCATCCCGGCAAATCCAGAATACGGCAAGTTGAGCGCGAAAGCCACTCAACTTGCCGTCCGTTCAGCGTTGATAACGGCTGCGCAGAACCTCGATGGTCGGAACCTCGATGCTCGGCTCGGACTGTTCCGTCTTGCCTGCTTCGAGGTCGCGGATCGTATCGAGCAGCTTTTCCGACCAGCCCGATAACAGATGAGTCCGTTCATCCTTCGGTCGCAACTGGCTCTGGCCATGACCACTCAAGTTTACCGAATAGACGAAACAATCCCTGTTGACGGTCTGCCGGTAACGGTCCACCATCGACTGCATGGTGGCCCGCCTGCCGAAATACTCCTCCATGTTCACCCCGCAGTTTCGGGCCGTGCCATCGTCCCCCTGTGTGTAACAACAAAGGTCCGACAGGAAGATCATGCGATCTACATGCACCTTCCGTTTGGTCAGATCATCGAGGGCGAACCACAATCCGGTCTCGGTCCCACCACCAACACCTTCTCCCTTCTTGAACTGGGGGATCGCCAGCGCCCCGTAGTTACCGCGCTCTTCCTTCTGGGCAATCGAGTCGATCTTGGTCTTGATCGACAAGGTACTCTCTTCCTGAGAGAAGGGAACCCAGATCATGCTGTCGCCGAAGACGCCGATGATGGCTCGGCGACCGAGCTTCTTGGCAAGGATCGCTTCCAGCATGTTGCCGCAGTCGGAAACGCGCAGCTTCGACTTGCTGCTGATGGCGCAGCCAACAGCACTTCCACTGTTATCGGTGAGTACCATCGTCACGCCGGGCAAGTCGGCGATTTTTTCCACGGCACGATCCAGCAGCTTCGCCACCAAGGTCTTGGCCTCGATGGACGACACCTCTCGTGCAGCCGCAAAGAACCGAATGGGCAGCTGCACAGTGCTTTCGACGGTCAGCATCCGTTCGTAGATCTGCTCCCATGCCGAGGCCGAGATCCCGGCTTGTTCGAAGTTGCGCAGATTCCGCGTCAGAGCCATTTCCCCCATGATTGGGATGCACAACTCCCAGACCTTCTTGGAGCTTCCCAAATGGGAAACGACGTTTTCCCACGTCAAGCCAGCTTCCTTGACCAGATCCAGCGAAACGGCGTCCGCATCGTTGTTGGTGAAGAACTGTCGCCGTGCTACGAGAATGAGCGGCAGCGGTTCGACGTACTTTCCGTTGACCAGATACTCGAACATCGCCTTGCTGATCGGCCAGCTCCGGGCGCTTTTCACCCGTGACCTTTTCCAGATACTTGCCGATTTCCTTTGAGCCGCCGACCATCTTCAGCACGTCGGCGAACGTGGGCCGATCGCTGCCATCGTATTTCAGTAGAGCGAAGTCGCTCTGTTTTGCCAGCGCATGAGCCAACGCCTTCCGCAGCGCGTGCGGCAACGAACCGCGATGCTGCCGGGAGTGCGTACCCGGCTTCGCGCTCATGAACAGGTCACGAAACGCGCCGAACACTTGGCGGATTTCATCTGCTCGACGCATGATGGCCGTGGCGTACTTCGGAACGAAAGGGCGCGTCTTCGGATGCGCCGCTGCCAAAGCCAGCATGATCTGCGGCGTGGCGCGCAACTTAAGACCATTTTCCGTGTCCCGCGCCCATGCCGCGATCACCAGCAAGTCCTCGGGGGATTCACCGTTCGCTACCCCCGTCGCCGTTTCCAGAACTTCGCGGGCCTGCTCCGTCAGCCCCTTTTCGTCCACGATCTTCGAGGCAATACGGCCCGTGGTCAGAAGCTCGGCATAGAACTCGGCGGCGCTGCGGTTGCTGTCGTAATACTTCGGCTCATTGAAGAAGCCGCCGCCGATGGTGTGGATCAGCTTCGTGACGGGATCGCTGACCTCGTAGGCGCGGCCCGGCACGTGCTTGTGGGCGACCTGCTCGGCATCGGCGCGGTCGTGCATCGAGCCTTTCTTCATTCCAAACTTCGACATGGCCATCCTCCTTTCGCTCGATGGCGAAAGAACACCGGAGAAATCGGCGACAAGGGTTTTGGGAGTCGAACCCAATGGGGACCAGAAGTAGCCCTTGCCTGCACCGTCCGGTGAGTTTCTGCGTGCAAGGGACCGGAGAAATCATCGAGCAGGGATTCTTTCGATGCTCTGCCAACTGAGCTACTGCTTGCGCAGGTGGGACTCGAACCCACGACAGTCGAATTCAGCAGAAGTAACCCTGTCCTGCACCATCCGGCCCTTGTTCCCAACAGTATATCCGTGAAGAGTTGGACAGGCCGAGTCATCCGTTGGTTCGCGTCCCTCAGTTTGAATCCATTGAGTAGCTCCGACTTTGGTAGCCTATTCGTGTCGAAGCGATACTTGGTCAAAAAAGGGTGGCAACCGTTCCCCAGGACGGTTAAAGGTGAAAATGGCATTGCCGCTCAAACCATGCCCCATCGGCGGCGCAACAGCCATTCGAGCGATAGCGACGTCACAAACAGCACAAAAAAGATCATCAAAAACGATGATCGCCCCGTCGTGCGCCAGTCGGGACGCAGAAGCAACTTCGGCTTGTGGCGCGCCAGGTTCTCACTTTGCATGCGCCGCAGAAATGCAGGCAATTCCTCAACGCGGTGGAAGTCGCCGCCGCCGGCCGTGGCCAATTTCTTGAGAAAATCGTGATCCGCCGCGCGCCGCATCATTTCGATGTCTTCGTCGTAAACGAGGAAATGCGCCAATGCCTCGCCGTCAATCACTTCGCCGCTGCTCGGATCAGTCGCCTTGCCGTGAACGCGGATGAGGTATTCGCCGGGAACGTCGGTCTTGACGAACGTGCCGCGATCGTCGCTCGCCGTCCGCGCCGTCGGCACGGGAATCTTGACGCCATCGGGACCGACAACCTCGACGCTGTAGCTGCCGTCTTTGAGATCGACGCCGCCGCGGCTACGGACGCCGACGCTGAAACCGAGATCGCCATGCACCGGCAAACGCCGCGTGTCCGGCTTGATCCACACCGATCCCTCGGCGTTCTCCTGCTTCGCCAGCCACAGCACCATCTGCCGCCAGAAACGTCCGTGCATTTGCTGCTTTTGTGGATTGACGATCCAGCGATTCGTGGTGTCGCCGGCAAAGGCCAACACACGGCCCTCGCCGTAGTTCTGCGCGATGAGGATCGGCTCGTTCTTGTCCGACTCGGCCAGCACGGTTTCAATACCGTTGTTCGACTTGCGCAGACGCGAAATGCCCTCCAGCTCCGGCAGCGTCTCCCAGGCTTTCTCCGGTTTGTCGCCGTCAGTCAAACGCAGGAGGTAGGCGAACTTCGCCAGTCCGGCTCTGGGTCGGCAGCATCTTGCGGTTGTCCTCGATCTGCCCGCGCGAGGCCGTCAAGTCGAGCGGCAGCATTTTCTCGATGGGCGTGCCCTGCCAATCGCTGTTGCCGAACGTGTCGTAGCCGCCGAGCATGAGAAAACCGGACCCGCGCGAGACGAGATGCTCGATGGCTTCCAGCGATTGCGGACTGACGGCTCGCATCTGCGCGGCGGTCACGTCGCCGAGGATGACGACATCGTAGGGCTGCCGGTCGAAGTGAAACAAGTCGCCGCTGTTGGCGTCGATGGTTTGTCCGCCGCGCAGCCAGACCGGCGTGACACGGATGCGCGGATCGTGCGCCAGGGCATCGCAAATGAGCTGCGGCTCCCACGCGCGTTGCTTGTCCACCAACAAGACGCTGACGCCTTCCTTGGTCACGGTAATGTACGTCTCGATCTTGTTATTGAGAGGAAACAGATCGCCGTTGGGCGCTTCGTCCTTGCGCTTGGGATCATCCACCTGGACGCGCAGTTTGACTTCGCCGGGCTTGGCCGGCGCAGTTGCATTCCAGCTTGACCGTATTGCCATTGGTCAACGCTAAGACTTCATCGCGGGCCAGCACCTCCTCGTTATCGAGGAATAGGCGGATGCGCACCGTACTGTTCTCGAAGCCGGGCGCGTCGATGCCGAGTGTGACCGACAACTTTCCTTTACTGGGCACCAGCGCCGGAGCGGTGCTGAGAGAAGTAATGGCCACGTCGTTTTGACGGTCGGCGGTGGTTGGATTGCCGCAGGCGAAAGCGTGAATAGGACACGGCAAACCGCGCCAGCGCCCCGCCTCCAACAAAGCCGGTATGCGCGCGTTGCCATTATCGGCGCCGTCGCTGAGCAGCAACAGCGAGCGCGGCGGTTGTTGGCCGCCGCGTTGTTCGTACAGGGTGCGGAGCATCGCTCCGGTATCGGTGCGTTTGCCGTCGGCGGCGCCGGGGTCGTCCGACTGAAAAGCGGCGACATCGCCGGCGAATTTGTAAAAATGCACGTCCACCTGCTGCTCTTCGCGCAGCCGATCCAACTCTGGCAGCGCTCTCGCGCAATGATCGCAATAGCAGTTCCCAGCGCGATTGATGGCCGGATTCGTCCTGAATGGTCATGCTTCCGGAGCCATCGCAGACGATGAGCAACAGCGAACGCAGCGGATTATGCTCGGCGGAGGCGAGTGACGGTCGAACGATCGCTATGCCGGCCAGCAGAAACGCCGAGAGACGTAAAGCGAGGGCGATGACGGTGCGGCGGCGCATCGCGGCAGGGCTGACGAGATAAGTCGCCACGGTGACGCCGAGTAGAATCGCGGGCAGCACGATGAGCGCCGCCATCGCCAGACCGTGCCAGCGTCCGGCCGGGGCACTGACGAAACTCCAGGTTTGGATGGCCGTCCAGCCGAGCAGCATCGCCAGCAGCGCCCCGCCAATGCGCACCAGTTGGCGAGGAGTGACGCCGCGCGGACGCAGCTGCCAGAAGATCGGCAGGACGAACGCAACTAGACCGGACAGCGCGACGGCGGCGACGACATCGCTCGTCGCCGCCGCCAAAAACGACGGCAAATACGACCACGGCCAAATGGGATCGATAACCACGGTCATGTCAATTCCTTAACGAGCCGGGAGCGCAAGCGTACAATCAAGATAGCAGGTTTCTCGGTCAACTTTGGGGTAGCCACCAGAGTTGATTCCGCAGTTCATCTGCTAAATAGCAGTTCAAGAACTTGAGTAAGCGGTCACGCACTTGCCAGCGGTGCGAACGACTGCTGACCTGATGCTGAGGGACCAGGATGATTCCGGCGTGTTCTCTCCCCTGCGACTACCACTCGTCATGAATAACACAGAAGTTGCTCCGAGGATCGCTGTAATTGCAGGTCAACACCGCGCGATCCTGGCGCACTGCTTCTTCCAGGAGGGCCGCGTCGTCCTGTTGCAGGTCGAGAGGAAACAAACGCGCTTCCGCCACATCGTAGCCTTGTGTCCGCAGTGCCTCCGCCAACTCGGCCGGGATCATCACGTCGCAGAGCAATCGGACGAACAGCGCTTCCTTCGTCATGTAGGGATGGACTCCTGCTTGGGAGCGTGGGCCGCATAGATTTCCTGGCTGCGCTGCAAGTCGCGCTCGATTTCCTCGCGATGGTTCAAGTAGTACTGAATGGCGGCTTCAATTTCTTCGCGGATCAGTTGCGGCAAATCGCGTTGGATGTCCGTCACGCCCCAGCCTTCCTTGAAGTAGTGGGCGATGTGTTCCACGGTAATACGGGTATTCAGGATGCTGGGACTGCCTGGCGGATCACCCGCCTGACGCACGATGAAAGGGTTTTCGGTGAGCAAAAAGCCAGCCAAATGCGCCGCCAGCCTGCGCTGGACCGGACTGTTGGCGCGGCGAAGGGCCAAGGGCGAAACCGTGTGCTTGCCGCCTTTCACCACTGCCAGCCCTCGACGCTGCAGGTCTTCCCACGCGCTCTTGACTTGCTCCGTCGTGGCCCCAGTCTCAACGGCCCACGAGTCGAGGGGGAAGCTGCTTGCTTTTTTGGCCATGTTTTTTCTCCGCAACTTTAGCGCCGAGGCGTGTCCTCGTCCAGGTAAATCTTCATAGGCCACGCACAGCGCGCTCCTGAGGGGACAGAATCTTGTATTTGCCGCCCCGCTTGTAGTCGGGGTCATTCATTCCCGCGGCCTCCATCACCCGCTCCTCCCCCCGTCGGTCGGTCTCTATCTCCGGCGGGCTAGATGTGCCGTAGGCGATGGCCTCCTTGACCGCCTCCAGCGGTAAGCCGTAATCTGCGGCAATCTCCTCCGCTGTCATCGGCTCCCGGCCGATGGAGAGGCGATACACCACTTCGGCCCGGATGCGTGTCCCCTTGATAAACAGTTGCTTATAAGACGACTTCGGGTTCGGCGCCAGGTAAACCCACTCGCGGGTGGTCGATGATTGGCTAGGTGCGCTCATCGGTCTCTCCAGCCCCTCTTTTGGGGGTCAGCGATTTCAATATGTCAGTCGATTCTTGTCGGCGAAAATCACTCCTTGATGACCTTCAGCATCCAATCGTCTCCGGATCGCTGACCAGCAATATAGCCGTCATGTAGAAGCCAGCGCAGGATAATCTCAATGGTGCTATCCGAAAACCCTTGGGACTCCAAGGACGAGATCACTGAACTGAGAGAAAGCGGCGTTCCTGGCTGCTCGCCAAGGAGGGCACGGAAGGCAGCAAGCAGGCGCGCGCAGACCTCAGGACCGCCAGCCAGCCAGGTCTTGACCTCAAGCTCGGTCATATCCCCCCCGGACGAGGTATAGTAGCGGTAGCATTCCTCGATCCGCTGCCCCTTTGCGTCACGCAGTCCAACGAACTTGACGGCATCCGGACGGATAACCATCGTCTCGCCGGTAGCGTTTGTGAGCGTCGTTTCCTGGGGCCATGTGAAACCGAACTGCTGCGGATTGAACGTCATGTCCCTCTCCTCCTGCGCACCGAGAAACGACGTGATGCGGTTCTGGTTGAGTATCATGAATTGTTCGTCTCATTGACGTTAAAGTCAATGGCTTTTGTTTGCCGCTGCCTGCCTTGAAAGACTACTCCCAAGTCAATGACCCCGCTACTGGGAATCGTGTCGTCCAGGAAGATCGTCCACTCAGCCAATAGTTTATCGGCTTCCAGTGTACCTGTGCTGGGGACATACAGCGACCATTCCCGATCAGGAAAATCAATACGATCCCCAGGGAAGAGCTTTTCCGCCGGCTTGCACTGAATCGTCTTGCTTATCCCCATAAGATCTCTCGTTACCATTTCCGCTGCCTGGAGAAAACGAAATCTGGTCTCGGCACCGAATGGCATGGACTTTAGCCACAAGTCTTGCGTGGTGAGGGAGTTAACAAAGATGGCCTGCCTTGCTAGATTGAGGGTGATTACGAAACCTCACCACAAGGAGGCCATCCATGACTCATGCTACCCCCCCACGCCGCTGTCGCCAAGTCGGACAACTTCGTCAAAAGATTGCCCACGCCCCAGCCCTGCCTTTCAGCGAACTCCTGGCCGGCGGTCTGGCCGAACAGGCCATCCGCGACGAGGCCGTCTCCTTCCGCGAGCGACTCTTCTCCCCGCTCGTCACGCTCTGGGTCTTCCTCTCCCAGGTTCTCGACCCCGACCATTCTTGCCGCCAAGCCGTGGCACGCTTCCTGGCCTGGCGCAGTGCCCAAGGCTTGGCCCCCTGTTCCGCCGACCCCAGCGCCTACAACAAGGCACGCCAGCGCTTGCCCCAAGGCGTCCTGAACCGCCTCACACGTCTCACCGGCCGACAGGCACAAGAGCGCGCCCCTGCCCCCTGGCGCTGGAACGGACGCACTCTCAAGGTCGTCGATGGCAGTACCGTGTCCATGCCCGACACCGAGGCCAACCAGAAAGCCTTCCCGCAAGCACACACCCAGAAGGCCGGTGTCGGTTTCCCCATCGCCCGCCTGGTGGTGTTGTTCTCCCTGGCCGTCGGCACCGTTCTCGACGCCGCCCTGGGACGCTACCAGGGCAAGCACAGCGGCGAGACCGCCCTGTGGCACAGCCTGCAAGACAACCTGGAGCCAGGCGATCTTCTGCTGGCCGACCGCTATTACGGCTCATACTGGGAACTGGCGTTGACGCAACAACGCGGCGCCGACATGGTTTGCCGGCTGCACCAACGCCGCCGCGCCGACTTCCGCAGCGGCCGCCATTTGGGCCGCGAGGATCATGTGGTCTGCTGGAGCAAACCGCCGCGTCCGGAGTGGTTGGAGGAAGCGAGCTATGCGTCGTTGCCGGCGACGTTGGCGGTGCGTGAAGTCCGGGTGCGGGTAGGTGCGGCCGGCTTCCGTACCAAGGTGTTGGTGGTAGCCACCACGCTGTTGGATGCGGCGGCGTTTGGACGTGAGGACGTGGCGGTGCTGTACCGCATGCGTTGGTACGCCGAGTTGGACCTGCGGTCCTTGAAGCAGACAATGCAGATGGACATTCTCCGTTGCCAGTCGCCGGAGATGGTGCAAAAGGAAGTGTGGGCACACTTGCTGGCCTACAACCTGCTGCGCGGTCAGATGGCGCGGGCGGCGGAGGAAGGCGGCCTGTTGCCGTTGCAAGTAAGTTTCAAGGGCGCGTTGCAGGTGGTCAATGCGTTGGCGTCGGTGTTGTGGACGGCGGCGGTGGACGAGATTGCGGAGATAATGCGGCGTTTGCGTGCGGCGATACGGAGTCATCGCGTCGGCCAGTGCGCCAATCGTTATGAGCCGTGCGCCCGCAAGCGTCGCCCCAAGCATTACCCGTTGCTCAACGAATCGCGGCAGGATGCCCGATCCCGTTTGGGAGTTAATAGTTGTGGCTAAAGTCCATGCCATTCGTATCTGCACGGAGTCAAGCAATTGCGCTGGTCAGAGAAATCGAAGTCATCTCGAAGCCGAAGGCCCAGTCTACCCACGCCCCGCGACCTTGCACGGCCTGTTACGAGCCGGCCGTCTACCTCCAACTGGATACCTATGCATCCGAAGAAGGCAGGATGATGGGCGACGTGAAACAGGCGATCCGCTTCGACCGGGCAAGGGCCGTGCGCCTGCTGGAACTCCTCGCCCTTACCTTCCCGGAACTACTGAAACACCAGAAAAAGTGACGGCCCAAGCGGAGTGCAGGCGCTACATCAACTGCCACTTCTTAACGCCTCGCAGCAGCCGCGCACCAAGTTGCATTCAAGTCAAGCGATGAGGAAACGGATCGGCTGCTTCAGGAGTTCGATGAGAAGTATCAGGAGGCGGGCGAGACCAAGGACGAGTCGAAAAGCCGGTCCCTGGCGGCGGAATTGGACGAGATCAACGACAAGATTGACGTTTGCTCGGGGATTTTGTGGATTCCGTATGGCGTCCGCCTGGAAGTCACCGATGGCCAACACCGTATCTTGACGGTTCTCAACCGTATCAAGAAAGGCGATCCGGCCCTGACACATCCATCGCAGGGGATCGCCGCGATGATTATGATCGAGCCGCGCCGCCAGAAGCGCCAACAGGATTTCGTGGATCTGGGACAGACCGCGCCGATCCAGCCGACCATCAAGATCCACATGGACTACCGCCAGCCCGTTACAAAACTCGTCAAGGAAATGGTGGAGAGTATTCCGATCTTCGCCGAGCAGTTGATCGAGTTTCGGCGGCCGTCCGTCCGCAAAAACTCGAACAATATCTACAGTCTATCGAATCTCAAAACGGCCGTGCAGGCGATGTTATTGGCTAATACGCGTCTTGGCGCGGCCGAGGCCCAACGCCGGCTAACCGAGAAGTTGGACGGCGCGGCCTATGATCGGTTGCGCGACCTCGTGATCAATTACTTCTCGCGGTTGTCGCAGGAGGTGGAATGCTTCCAGGCGATCTTGGAAGATCCCGATAGCACCGACTATATCAAGGCTCGTGATCAATACATGTGCCTCAATAGCATCGGCCTAGCCGTCATGGGCATGGTTGGCCACGAGGCCGTCCTCGGTCGCGCCAGCATCGACAAGGCTGTCGAAGCCGTCGCCAAGATCGACTGGTCCCGCGATAATCCGCTATGGGAGGGCACATTGCGGGTCGGCCCCGGCGTAGCGCGTGGCGGCAACGTGATCGAACTGGGTGGATCTATCGTCAAGGCGGTCGGTGGCCTTCCTCTGACAGATCGCGACATCGAACGCCTGAAGGCCGTGGACGGGCTGGCCCAGAAGCTCCCGCCTGGTTGTCTGGATAACCCCGTTCCTCCGCCGTCCCAGACGGCGGATGCAGGCGGTGATCTGGAGGATGCGGGGGAGGCCAGCGAGAACACGGAGATCGATTCGGTCGAGACCGCTGAACTCGCTGGTGCCGGCGCGAAGGGAGGTGCGTGATGGCTACCGCCACGCTTGACGATGCCTTGGTCACGCTGTACGGAGAGTTTGATACTCCCGCCGATCAATTTATCGGCAACCCGGACTTGGCCGAGTCGTTCGCTGCGGCACTCCGAGGCCGCGTGAGCGATGCGGGTCTGGAGTTGCAAGAGATCATGCAGCGGCTGGTCTACTTGCGCAAGAGAGGCCGGCTCCCGCGCCTGCGGCGATCCTACTTCGGGCGGAGCGTCAGTTCGAACTAGAAAACCCGCTTGCGGCGTTAGCAAGGGCAAACCGTCGCCCTTGCTAACGCCGCAAGCGGGTACTCTTTGTGCATCAAGGCGATGAGCAAGCCTGGACATGGGATCTGGGCGCAATTGATCGAGACATTGTCCATAGAATGGAGAGACAGGATATTCGCGCCCTTACGGCGCACGCCTAACGGAGGAGGAAACGCGATGGATACCAACGAACCGCGGCGGCTGAAACGCCTATGGATGCCGATGGCGACGCTGCTTCTGGGAGTGAGCGGTTTCACGGCGCTAGTATTGGCTGACGCCTTGGAACCAATGCAGCAGTTTTTCATCGGCATGGGCATCATGCTGGCGGTGCCGCTGCTGCTGGTCTTCTGGCTGTTGTTTCTCAGCGGCCTCGGTTGGCGGCGGCGTCTGGCCTATTTGGTAATCGGCGCCGCAGCGACAGCCGGCTTGCTGTTCGGCTTCACACAAGTGGTGCGCATGGACGGTTCGCTCGGCGGTTCCGGCATTCCTCGATTACGCTGGATCTGGACGCCGTCTGATGAGGCATTGCTGAATGACTTGAAAGTCGAAGATGGCAAGCCAGTCTCAGTATACACCTATAAGGAGACGGATTATCCTCAATTTCTCGGCCGCGACCGCGATGGTGTCGCCCACGGCGTCCGCCTGGTCCGCGATTGGAAGTCGCAGCCGCCGAAAGAACTGTGGCGCCGAAGCATCGGTTTGGGCTGGTCGGCGTTCGCCGTGGCCGGCGACTACGCCATCACGCAGGAGCAGCGCGAGGACAAGGAACTGGTCGTTTGCTACGAAGTGAAGACCGGCAAGGTGCGCTGGAAACACGAACACGATGTTCGGCTGCACGATAAGCAGGGCGGCGACGGTCCGCGCGCCACGCCGACTATCGTGGAAGGCCGCGTTTACACGCTCGGCGGCACCGGCATCCTCGATTGCATCGACGGCGAGACCGGCAAGAATCTGTGGACGCGCGACACGCTCACCGAAAACAACTTAACCAATCTGATTTGGGGTAAATCTTGTTCGCCGTTGATCTTCGAGGACAAGGTGATTGTCACCGGCGGTCAGGAAAAGAAAGACTGCCTGTTGGCCTATGATCGGGAGAGCGGTCAACCGTTGTGGAAGGCCGGGGTCGATGCCGCCAGCTACGCTTCGCCGGCGTTGGCGACGCTCGACGGTCAGAAACAGATCCTCAGCGTCAATGCTCACAGCGTCACCGGCCACGATCCGCAAGACGGCAAGGTATTGTGGACCTTCGACTGGCCGGGCGAAATGGCCAAGACATCGCAGCCGGTGCCGCTGCCCGGCGATCGCATTTTCCTATCGGCCGGCTACAAACTCGGCTGCGTTCTGCTGCACGTCAGCCGCGGCTCGGACGGACAATGGGCGGTCGAGCAGAAGCGGGCTGGCCGCAACAAGATGTGTACGCAGTTTTCCAATGTCGTCATCGCCCACAACTGCGCCTTCGGACTGGATTGCCGCGAACTCGCCTGCATCGATCTGGCGACCGGCGAACGGAAGTGGAAGGGCAAGACCTACGAATTTGGCCAGGTCATGCTCGTCGGCGATCTGATTGTCGTGCAGGCCGAGGATGGCGAGGTGGCGCTGGTTGAGGCCAATCCCAACGACTTCAAGGAAGTGGCGCGGATGCCGGCTCTTCACGGCAAGACATGGAACAATCCGGTGTTGTCGGGACCGTATTTGCTGCTTCGCAATGACAAAGAAGCCGTGTGCTATCAACTAACCTTGCAAGGAGCAGAGCAGTAAGAAAAAATGGAGAACGGCCGGACTAACCTGGCCGTTCTCCATTTTGTTAGTGACTTTAATCGCAGAGGGTTTGGTCATGCCTAATATTATCAATTTCTATCGTGTCTCCGACGACTATGGTTGCTTTTCCAACTTCGCACCTTATCCGATTCAAATGGATGGCAAACAGTGGCCGACTTCTGAGCATTACTTTCAAGCTCAGAAGTTTGAAGATTGCGAACACCAGGAGGCGATACGGAAGACAAAGTCCCCCATGATCGCGGCTCGCATGGGACGTGATCGAAAAAAGCCGCTCCGCCGAGACTGGGAAGCCGTCAAGATCACGGTCATGCGGAAAGCTGTTCGCGCCAAGTTCACGCAACACGAAGACATCCGCCAGATTTTACTGTCCACAGGTGATGCGCGAATTGTCGAGCAAACCGAGAACGATTCTTATTGGGGTGATGGCGGAGACGGTAGTGGCAAGAACATGCTTGGACGGATCCTTATGGAGATCCGCGAGGAGCTACGGACAGAGGTGGCCGATGAACCAACTAATTGAAATCTGGCGCACCATCATTGTGGGTCCTGAAAAGTCGTGGGTGCTTTTCAAGAATGGGACATGCGTCATCCTCATGGAACCCGAGGCGGACCTTGCCCCCCAAGCAGTCGCCTTGATGAAAGAGTGGGGCCAGGTGTATCCGGGATGTTCGGCAGGGGATTTTGGAACGATCGATCTGGACAATGCTCCGGGTTGGGTGGTGACGTCCCACCACAACGACATCTTGACCTACGTCGGCCCTGAAGAGGTTGGGGCGGAAAGTCTGAGCGATTTAGTTGTTGGCCTGATCGGGCGTGGGAAGCGGGATCAGGATGCACAGCAACTTGAAATCATCTACGTTGAGGACAAGCGCTCGCCCGGCGAATGACTCTCTGGCAAGCAAGGGTGGCGGAATGGCAGGTAAGACATTCAATCGTATCGAGAGATTCTTATGCGCACGGTAAAAATCGCCGTCTTCATCGAGCAAGACTTATTGGTCCGACTCGACCAACTCGTCGAGGAGAAGCAGTTCCCCAACCGCAGCTGCGCCATGCAGGAGGCCATCCGTCATCAGTTCCAACGGCTAAAGAAGAGCCGTCTAGCACGCGAGAGTGCTAAGCTGGACCCCGCCTTCGAGCAGACACTGGCTGAGGGCGGTTTACTCACCTTCCCGGACGATTCCGCCTCCTCCGCCCCACCCTCGACAGGGACAAGCGACTGATGAATCTCCGCGACTTCGCCGCCGAGCCGACGCCTCCATCGACCGGGGAGCGCGTGCGGCTGCGTGTAGAGGTTCGCGGAACCGTGCAGGGTGTCGGTTTCCGTCCTTTCGTATACCGGCTGGCGAACGAACTGACGTTGACCGGCTGGGTCAACAATTCGCCGCAGGGCGCCGCCGTCGAAGTGGAAGGAGATGCTGGGCGAATCGCCGAGTTTCTTCGCCGCCTACCCGATGAGAAACCACGTCCTTGCGTCCTTCACAGTCTGACGCCCACGTTCCTCGCGCCGGTCGGCTATATCGTTTTCGAGGTGCGCAGTAGCAGTGAGGACGGCCCAAAAACAGCGGTGATCCTACCCGACTTGGCCACCTGCGCCGACTGTCTGCGCGAGGTGTTCGATCCAAGCAATCGCCGCTTTCGTTATCCGTTCACCAACTGCACCAACTGCGGCCCGCGCTACAGCATCATCGAGGATCTGCCCTACGATCGGCCGCGGACGACGATGAAGCGCTTTCCGATGTGCGACGCCTGCCGCGCCGAGTACGACAACCCGGCCGATCGGCGTTTCCACGCTCAGCCCAATGCCTGCCCGCGCTGTGGTCCGCATCTGGAATTTTGGGATGCGGGCGGCGATGTGCAAGCCATGCACGACGAGGCGCTCCGTGCGGCGGCGGAGGCGTTGCGGCGCGGCGACATCGTCGCCGCCAAGGGACTCGGCGGCTTTCATTTGCTCGTCGAAGCGAGCAATCAGGAAGCGGTTCTTCGCCTGCGCCGACGGAAATTACGCGAAGAAAAACCGTTCGGCCTGATGTATCCCGACATCGAATCGGTGCGGCGCGATTGCCGGGTTTCCGAGATGGAGGAGCAACTGCTGCTCTCGCCGGAGTCGCCGCTGGTTTTGCTGCGGCGCACGCCGGACGCACGAATTGCTCCGGCGGTGGCTCCCGGCAATCCCTATCTCGGCGTCATGCTGCCGTATACGCCGCTGCATCATCTGCTGTTGGCCGAACTGGGTTTTCCCATCGTGGCCACCAGCGGCAACCGCAGCGATGAGCCGATCTGCCTCGACGAGCGCGAGGCGCTGACACGCTTGGCCGGCATCGCCGACGTGTTCCTCGTTCACAATCGTCCCATCGCTCGGCAAGTCGATGATTCCGTGGTGCGCGTCGTTATGGAGCATGAGATGGTCTTGCGTCGCGCTCGCGGCTATGCTCCCTATCCGGTCTCGGTTGATGAACCACTGCCGTCCATGTTGGCGGTCGGCGCGCATCAGAAGAACACCTTGTCTATCGCCGCCGGCTGTCAAATCGTTGTCAGTCAGCACATCGGCGATCTCGACACGCCTCTCGCTCTGGAAGCGTTCCGCCGCGTGGCCGTCGATCTGCCGCGCCTTTACGCGCTGGAGCCGAAGGCGGTCGTTTGCGACCGGCATCCGGATTACCACTCGACGCGCCACGCCGAGAAGATGACACTGTCGATTGTGCGCGTACAGCACCATCACGCGCACGTTCGCGCCTGCATGGCGGAACACGGGCTGTCCGGCCCGCTGCTCGGCGTGGCTTGGGACGGCACCGGCTTGGGTCTGGACGATACCATTTGGGGCGGCGAGTTTTTGCGGATTACCGATGAGGGTTTCGAGCGCGTCGCCCATCTCCGCACCTTCCGGCTGCCTGGCGGCGAGCGCGGTGCGCGAGCCGCGGCGCACGGCGCTGGGACTGCTGTACGAACTGTTCGGCGATCCATTATTCGACCGCGATGATCTCGCTCCGCTGCGGGGTTTCTCCACCGTTGAGCGCGGCCTGTTGCGCGGCATGCTCCGCGGCGGCGTCAACGCGCCGCGAACATCGAGCGCCGGCCGTCTCTTCGACGCCGTGGCCGCTCTTCTCGACATCCGACAGATGGCCGGTTTCGAGGGACAGGCGGCGATGGAGTTGGAGTTCGCCCTGGAGGGTGCCGAAGTCATCGGCCCCTATCCGTTCGACTTTGCCGAAGGCGGCGTCCTCGATTGGGGTCCGATGGTCCAGGCGATCCTAGAAGACCGCGCGCGCGGCTCGGAGACGGGAGCCATCGCGCGGCGATTTCATGATACCTTGGCCGAGATAATTGTAGCGGTAGCGCGGCGCGTGGGGGAAAAGAGGGTCGTCCTATCGGGGGGCTGTTTTCAGAACGCCTATCTGCTGGAGCAGGCGGTGACGCGCCTCGTCGCCGCCGGTTTCCGCGTCTATTGGCCACAGCGAATCCCGCCCAACGACGGCGGCATCGCTCTGGGGCAAATCATGGCCGCCGTTTCCGACAGGCGATCCATACAATAATCGGGTTCCTTGTCACGGCGAGCGAACGCCCCGGAGATTCGATCCATGTCGAACATTCCCGCCCCTCTGCCGCCTCGTCACGCTCTGGGACTGCCGGCCGGCAGCGTCCGCGCCTTGCTGGCGGTAGCGGTACTCGGCCTTCTGTGGCTACTGGCACTCCAGCCCATGTACGGCATCGGCGAGCCGCTCGGCGAAATCAAACTGCCGACCGTGTTCATGGATCTACAAATCCTCATGGTGCTGATCTTGGCCCACTTTTTCGCGGCCCACGGCCACAGTATCCGCGCCAACGCTTCCCAGCGGTCGCCGTTGGGTTTGCCGCGCGGCAGCATTCGCTTCCTGCTGCTGGCCGGCTATCTAGGATTGGCTGTCTTCCTCTATCGCACGCAGCCGAAATTCGACTACCCTTCCGCCAGCGCCGTCATCCTCTTGCTCGTCCTTATCAGCGGCTTCTTCCTGGGCCATGTGCTGACGGCGGCGATCCGCATTTTCTCCGGCGGCGTGCTGCCGTATTGGTTCCAGGACATCCAGGCGTGGGCGGCGCTCTGGCCATGCTGTGCATGGGCGTCATTCTCATCATTCAGCTGTTCGTCAACACCAGCGTGTCGCTGGAGCAAAAGATAGATTTGCCGATCGTGGAAGCCATTTTGGCCGCTCTGGTCGGATTTTATTTCGGTGCGCGCTCGTAAAGGCGCTCGTTTTTAGTTGACGCCGCCCCGCGTTCTCCCGCATAATGATCCCAGGTACTTACAAAAACTCTCCTCACGGCCCGAAGGCCGAGAGTGGATTGACAACACGTAGGGGCTTACGAGGTCCGCAGCGTCTGGACCACGACGCACGGTTTGCAGTGGGACCGGAAGTGCCGCGGGCGCCATCACCGACTGTTCACTTAGTCCCTAGTTCGTTTAGCCGCGAGCCGTAGGCGAGCGCAAACGCGCTCGCCTACGGCTCGCGGCTAAACGAACTAGGGACTACGGAAGCGAGTTCCGCATGACTTTGTTCTGCTTGTTGTGTGTGTGTCTGCTACTGGTTGGATTCGCCGCCTGCCCGCAAGTACGCGCGGTCCTGGGCGATTTATGGCTCCGCTGGTTTGGAGTCCGTCAACCGGCGCCGCGTTCTTGCGCGGCCCGTCCCGATCCCTTCCCGTAGTCCTCCACACGATCGTTTGCCTCCGCCCCGCGTCATCACGCGCGCCCGGCCAAGGTAATTGCGGATGGCGGATCGCCGGCGCTAGGCAAGCCGGCGTTCGCAATCGGAAGTGGGACGTGATCGGTTGAGGTTGCCCGTTCGCATGTTCCTCTTGCGCGAAGAGTGGAACACTCGCTCCGCGAGTGTGTTCCGAGTCGCGGAGCGACTCGGCCACGCCGAAGCGCATCCTCCGTGTGTATCGTAGCGACAGACGCGGCGGCCCACTAGAAGGAGTGGGCTGAATGGAGCAGCTGTTCATCGCCAGCTGTCTCGCGGCTCTGATCGGATTGGCGCTAGGCTATGCCGGCGCCCGTTTGTGGGATCGCTCCCGTCTGAAGAGCGTCCGCACTCAGGCGGAGCAGATCGCCAAGAGCGCCCGCGAAGAAGCCGAGAAAATAAAAAAGGAAGCCGAGCTAAAGGCCAAGGACGACCTCTATCAACAACGCGAGGAATTTAAGCGCGAGACCGAACAGGTCCGCGCTGAGTTGCGCGAACAGGAACGCCGCTTCGCCCGCCGAGAAGACGGCTTGGAGGAGAAGAGCCGCGATCTGCAAAAACGCGAACGCAACCTGGACAATCTCAAAACCAAGTTGAGCGAACGCAAGAGTGAAGTCGAGAAACGCGCCGCCGAGATGGACAAGCTCATCGATCAGCAGACGCGACGGCTGCACGAGATCAGCGGTCTCAACCGCGATCAGGCCGAACAGCTGCTGATGGAGCGCCTGGAGCGCGAACTATCCGAGACCATCGCCTCCCGCTTGCAGAGGCACGAGGAGCAGTTGCGGCAGGCGTGCGAGGAGCGCAGCCGTCGTCTCTTGGCCACGGCCATCCACCGCTACGCCGCCGAGCATACCTGCGACACGACCGTCAGCACCGTGGACATCCCCAGCGACGACATGAAAGGCCGTATCATCGGCCGCGAGGGGCGCAACATCCGCACCTTCGAGAAATGCACCGGCGTCGATGTCATCGTCGATGACACACCCGGCGTCGTCATCGTCAGTGCTTTCGACAACATCCGCCGCGAAACCGCACGTCTGTCGCTGACCAAGCTCATTCAGGACGGCCGCATCCATCCTTCGCGCATTGAGGAAGTAGTTACGGAGACGCAGGCGGAGATGGAGAAGCACATTTTGGAAGTCGGCCGGCAGGCGGTGCAGGAGGCGAACATCGGCCCTCTGCACGAAAAGCTCGTGCAGCTGATGGGCCGGCTGAAGTTTCGCACCAGTTACAGCCAGAACGTCTTGCAGCACAGTCTGGAAGTGTGCCACCTGACCGGCATGATGGCCGAGGAACTGGGTCTGGATGGCCGGCTGGCGCGTCGCTGTGGTCTGTTGCACGACATCGGCAAGGCGGCGGACCACGAGATGGAGGGCGGTCATCCGAAAATCGGCGCGCAGCTGGCCAGCCGTTACGGTGAGACGAACAAGGACGTGCTGCACGCCATCGCCGGCCATCACGATGACGTGACCATCGATCACATTTACACGGTCCTCGTCGCCGCCGCCGACGCCATCAGCGCCTCGCGCCCGGTGCCCGCCGCGAGACGTTGGAGAAATACGTCAAGCGTCTGGAGGAGCTGGAGGCGGTGGCGTCGGGCTTTCCCGGCGTCGAGCATGCTTACGCGATCCAGGCCGGCCGCGAAGTGCGCGTCATCGCCAACGCCGCGCAAACGTCGGACAGTGAGGCCATCAAAGTCTGTCACGACATCGCCAAGGCGATCGAGGAGCAACTGCACTACCCCGGCGAGATCAAGGTCACGGTGGTCCGCGAAACACGAGCGGTCGAGTTCGCCCGATAACAATTGCGTTTAGCCGTGAGCCGTAGGCGAGCGCGACCGCGCTCGCCTACGGCTCGCGGCTAAACTTTACTGTTTTTGGGGAACTGTATGCGCCTCCTGTTCATCGGCGACATCGTGGGTTCGCCCGGCGTGACGTTTTTGCGGCGAGCGCTGCCGGTATTGATCGCGCGCGAAAGTATCGATGTGGTCATCGCCAACGCCGAGAACGCGGCCAACGGCTCCGGATTGACGCCCTCTCTCTATCGCCGCATCCGGGAAGCCGGCGTTGATCTGGTGACACTTGGCGATCACATCTAC
This sequence comes from uncultured Planctomycetota bacterium, assembly GCA_963835245.1. GTDB lineage: Bacteria > Planctomycetota > Planctomycetia > Gemmatales > Gemmataceae > JAJPHU01. The sequence continues at coordinate 388,289 of CAWIEZ010000001.1, read as the reverse complement.
AAAAAAGCCGAAATCATTTCGACGCTGGAAACGGATGAGCATATTTGCAAGCCGGCCAATTTTCCGCTCGATGCACCCGGTCGAGAGGTTGCCGTGGCCGCGGGGCGCGACGGAACTTCCGTGGCTGTCCTGTGCGTGCTGGGCCGCACGTTCATGCGTTCCGTGGACTGCCCCTTTCGCGCCGCTGACCGCGTGTTGACGGCGTTGGCGGATCGGACAAGCTGCGTCGTCGTCGATGTCCACGCCGAGGCCACGGCGGACAAGTATCTGCTCGGCCATCATCTCAAGGGCCGTGTCAGCGCCGTTCTCGGCACTCATACCCATGTGCCGACGGCCGACGAACAGATCCTACCCGGCGGCACCGCCTTCATCAGCGATGTCGGCATGACCGGACCGTATGACAGTATTCTCGGCCGCCGCATCGATCGCGTGCTGCCGACGACACTGACATTCGTTCCTAGTGCTTTCGATGTGGCAACCGGCGATCCGCGCTTGGCCGGAGCGCTGGTAGACATTGACGTGACGACCGGCCAGAGCCAAGCCATCCGCCGCGTTATGCTCAACGAGACGCAACTCGCCGCCATGATGGATTAATGGCGAACCGGCAGCGTTAGCTGCCGGGTGAGAGCCATGACCCGGCAGCTAACGCTGCCGGTTCGCCCTTTAATTTGCCTTCCGGCCGAGAATGCGGTCCAGGGCATCTGAAGTCTGATAAATCAACGCCTCCGGATAATGCGGGAACGGATGGAAATACTCAAACGTGAGATAATCGCGGTAGCCGATCTTCTCGAACGCCTCCATCACCGCCGGCCAATTGGTAGTGCCGTCCAAGAGAGGACGGAACGATTCCAGCGAGTGATCGGTGCCCTTCTTGGTGAACTCTTTCAAGTGGACGTTCTTGATGCGCTTGCCGAGAACGGCGATCCAGTCTTCGGGAAACTGGAAGAGCATAATGTTGCCGGTGTCGAAGTGAACGCGGACGTGCTTGCTGTGGAAGCCGTCCACGAAGGCAATCATGTCCTGCGGACTTAGCAGATAGCCATTGAAGAAAATGTTCTCGATGTTCAGATAGACGCCGAGCGCTTCTGCCTTGGCCGCGAGTTTGCCGATGGCTTCGCGGGCACGGCGATCGCAGAGATCAGCGGCAACCGGCTCGGAATCCTTGATCCAGGGAATGTACACGGCCCCCGGCACAACCAGCACGTTTTCGGTGCCGAGTTCGTGCGCCGCCTGCATCATCAGCCCAGCCAATTCCATGCCGCGCGCCCGATCGGAAGTCTTGTTGCTGGTCAGCGAATACGGCCAATATAAAAACGAGCAGATGCCGCTGATGGCGATGCCGATGTCCGCCGCCATCTTGCGGATGGCCTCGTACTCTTTCGTACCGGACTTCGGCGACAGGTCGTTTTCCAGATCGTAATTCAACTCGATGCCGTCGAAACCGGCGTCCTTAGCCAGTTGCAGGCACTCCTTGAGCGACATCCGTTGCGGATACGGGAATGCCCACAGGTTGATGGATTTCTTCATGTCGTAACGGCGTGGAGCGGCGCGGCGCAGGTCGGGCCGTACAGCCGGGGCGGCCAACGCCTTGTCGGCTGCGGCCAGCGCGACGGCACCGCCGGCCAAGGCCGAGAGGAGAACGTCGCGGCGATCTAGGCAAGGCGAATCGGAATGAGGTTGAGGGCTGGACATATTGGATTTCGAGTTAGGAATGGGCGCTACTGGACTTGAACCAGTGACCCCCAGCTTGTCGAGCTGGTGCTCTAGCCAACTGAGCTAAGCGCCCGGCTGCCTGAAAGATAGGGGGTTGCAATACCTCCGTCAAGAGCAGACAAAAAGGACATAGACCGCCTATCTCGCGGGGAGTTACAGAGACAAAGGAGGTATAAAAAAAATCGGCCGGCACCGGTGAGGGTGCCGACCGACATCACGTTGTCGCCCAATCAACGTGATAATCCTAGAGTACATGGACCGTATCGGGGCGGCAATCGCAGAAACATTAATTCTTCGTAAGGTTGTGATGATGGGCTATTCTGCTTCTCCACGGGCTAGGAGCAAAGCGCGAACCCGTTCGACTCCCCTGTCCTCGTTGGTGAAGGCAGAACTGCGGCTCTATACTCAATTATTCTCGCTCTGGTGTCCGCGAGGGATCTTTGGCTCATGAATGCTTCCGTTGCTGAGGGTCTCCTCGTTGTGGATAAACCTACCGGCATGACCTCGCGCGCCGTGGTGGATGGCGTGCTGCGCTGGTTTACACGACGGACGCGCATCGGCCACACCGGCACGCTCGATCCGTTGGCCACCGGCGTACTTGTCCTTTGTCTGGGCGGGGCCACGCGCCTGGCCGAATACGTCCAGCGAATGAGCAAGACCTACCGCACGCGCTTCCTGCTCGGTGCGCGCAGCGACAGCGACGATGCCGATGGCACGATCGCGCCGGTGCCGGGCGCGACGGCTCCCGAAGCGGCGACGGTGGCGGCGTGCTTAGCGGCGTTCATCGGTGTGAAGGAGCAGATGCCGCCGGCGTACTCGGCGGCCAAGGTCCGCGGGCGACGCGCCTACGATCTCGCCCGCTGTGGCAAAGAGGTGAGGCTGCGTCCGCGCTCCGTGGCTATCCACGCGATCAACGTGCTGGACTATGAGTATCCGCACCTGGAACTACAAGTGCGGTGCGGCAAAGGCACCTACATTCGCTCCCTGGCCCGCGATGTCGGCGAGCGCCTGGGATGCGGCGCGCTCGTCCAAACCCTACGGCGTACGCGCGTCGGACCCTTCACCACGGACGGAGCGCTGACGCTGGAAGCCGATGACCAGACGGCACGCGCGCGTCTGTTGCCGATCGAGATGGCTGTCGTCGAGTTGCCGCGACTAGTGCTGCCGGAGACGGCGTTGACGCGCTTATGTCGAGGATCGATACTCGCGCCGCACGAGATTCCGCCTTGCGGCGCCGAGGAACGAGAAACGGCGGTGTTCGATGAGGCCAACCGCTTGGCGGCCATTGCCAGAGTGGATGCGCACGGTTTCGTGTGGCCGCTCAAGGTATTGCGCTCCTGAGATCTTGTCCAAAGAGGTTGTGGCGGTACGTTTGTAACGTGCCGAGGTGCTGACTTTTTCCGTTCGCCGGCACGTTGAAAACGTGCTGCCACAACCTTCGGGAACACCCTCTGAGGGTCTTCAATCGAGGTAGCGATAGCGCAGAATGCAATAGAAGGCATTGAAGGCGTCCTTGAGTCCGATCTTCTTACCTTCCTCGTAAGTGCGGCCGGAATAGCTGATGGGGATTTCATAGATCCGCCAGGACGGTTGACCGGGACGCTTGCGGGCGATTTTCGCCGTGATTTCCGGCTCGAACCCGAAACGATCCGAACGCAGCGTCATCCCTTGCAGCACTTCACGGCGGAAGACTTTGTAACACGTCTCCATGTCGGTCAGGTTCAAATTGGTAAACATGTTCGACAACAGCGTCAGCATTTTATTGGCGACGTAGTGCCAGTAGTAGAGTACGCGATGCGTCTCGCCGATGAAGCGCGAGCCGTACACCACGTCGGCGCGGTTCTCCAGGATCGGCTGCAACAGCCGGGGATATTCGGCCGGATCGTACTCCAGGTCGGCGTCTTGTACGAGAATGACGTCGCCGCTGGCCTCTTGAAAACCGCGCCGCAGAGCCGCACCCTTGCCCTGGTTGTAGGGCTGATAAAAAACGCGGATGTCGCCGCCTTCCAGTTCCTTGAGAATGTCGCGCGTGCCGTCCTTGCTGCAATCCTCGACGATAACGACCTCCTTGGGGATGGGCACGGCCTGGACGCGGCGCACCACTTCACGTATCCAGCGCTCCTCGTTGTAGACGGGGATCACCACCGACAGCTTAAAACCATCGGGGATAGGGTAGATGCCCAGTTGCCGGCAGGCGGGTTCGCCGAGCAATTGATGCAGCAGCGCCAGACGCTTCTGCTCCGAATCGGCTATCTTGCCCAGGAAGGAATCGCCCACCTCATCGGCGGTGTGGCCATAGCTTAAAGTCAGCATGAAGACAACTCCCCATTGGTCCGGCCAGAGACGAAACGGAACTATCGAGGTTGGCGAATTATTCAATTTACGGCGGAGGGGGTCAAGGCGAAATATCGCCGTAGGCTGCCCTTCCTCTCCGGCCGAGGCTCGGCTCGCGCTAAAAAATGTCTCAAGAACTATGTGTCCTCACTCAACTCCCGCACGGCGATCGCCGATGACATAATTAATTTTCCGTTCTTGGCGCTTTTTTCTTCCAAGTCGCCTTGGCCGGAAGGCAAGCTCGTTCTACACTTGCTCAGATTCGTCGGCTGTCTGGTGCAGCTGGGCGCTTCGGCGAATCGACGTGCAGGCGGAGCAATGAAGTCGGAAGGAGTAGTTGCGTGCATCGAGATAAGAACGCCGCGAGCCGGCGACTTGCCGGGTTGGGTGAGCTATGGCGACAATGCTGGAAAAAAATCGATGCGCGAGACTGTTTTTGTTCTGGTAGGACTTGCATTTTGTGGGCTTCGCGTTAGCATCCGCGTGGATGTGAAGTGCCGTGGACAGCTGCTGTCCTCCGGCGGACTCTCGCATCGTCCCGGCGAGAGACCCAAAAGCGGTGGGCGGATCGGCGATCGTTCAAAGGCATGCGAGGCATCTGAGTCTTTTGGAGGCATCCTGGACGATGAGTGAATCTGAAGAGCGCACCGGGTTCGAGCCGCGGCCGTTGCACGAAACCTGCCGCGGTTTCGATGACGAAGAACCTCCCGGTAAACCCCGACGCCATCCGCTCTGGCGTCATGTCCCCGATCACCTCTGGGACGATTGGCGATGGCAGTCGCAAAATGCCATCCGTTCCGTCCGGCAGTTGCGCGGATCTGCTCTCGTTCTCGCCGGCGGAACTCGAAGCCATCGGTTCGCTTGAGGCCGAGTACAAAACGGCCATCCCGCCTTACTACTTCTCCCTGATCGACCCCAGCGATGCCAACGATCCGATTCGTCTCCAAGCGGTGCCTTCGCCGCTGGAGCAGCTCAATCCGTCCGGCTACGAACTGGAAGATCCGCTGGAGGAGGACAAGGATTCGCCGGTGCCGGGACTGACGCACCGTTATCCCGACCGCGCCTTGCTTGTAACCACGCACGTTTGCACCATGTATTGCCGCTTCTGCACGCGCAAACGGGCCACCATGGTGCGCGGCGGCTGGGACGCCATCAGCCGTAATGACGAACGCATGATCGAGTACGTCCGCGATCATCCGGAGATCCGCGATGTCATCGTGTCCGGCGGCGATCCGTTGACGCTGCCCACGACCAAATTGCGTTTCTTTCTCGACAACTTGGCGGTCATTCCGCACGTCGATGTCATCCGCATCGGCACGCGCGTGCCGGTGACGCTGCCGCAGAAGCTCTACGATCCGCAACCTGATCGACCTGCTTGGCTTCGGCCGGCAAAGTGTGGATTCAGACGCACTTCAATCATCCGCGCGAGATCACCCCGGAGGCGGCCCGCGTCTGCTTGGCTCTGCTCAAGGCCGGCATGCCGGTCAACAATCACGCCGTCCTGCTCAAGGGCGTCAACGATTCACTGGAAACCATGCGTTCTCTGATGCGGGCGTTGTTGCGCATCAAGGTGCGTCCGTACTACATCTTCCATTGCGATCCGGTCATCGGCGCGGGACACTTCCGCACGTCGGTGTGGAAGGGCATGGAGATCATGGAAGGGCTGCGCGGCCATATGTCCGGGCTGGGCATCCCGACCTACGTTGTCGATAGTCCGCACGGTGGCGGCAAGATTCCGATCATGCCGAACTATCTCATCTCCGCCAGCGACGATGCGGTTGTCTTGCGGAACTACGAGGGCATGCTGGTCCGCTATCAGGCGGAGGACAAACCGCATACCGTTCAGCCGACCGCGTCGCGCGGCGTATCGTCGTTGTTGCAGGGGAGCAAGTCCGCCCTCATCCCTGCCGGCAACGACCGCATGGCCCGCCGCGAACTGACCGTGCTCACCAACCAACAAGCGCACACTTCGGACGAGCAGGACGCCTGCCATCGAACAATGGCCACAGTGAACGGCCACAGCGAGGACTTACTCTCCCTCGGCGTACTGGCCAACGGCTGCGGCTCGTGAAAAGACGAGACTAACCACAGAGACACAGAGGCACAGAGAAGACAAAAAACAGGAAATGAATTTGGTTCTTGTCTTCTCTGTGCCTCTGTGTCTCTGTGGTTAGATTTTTGGGAAAGAACTTCAGGATGAAGATCGGCATCAGCTACGATTTGAAAACCGACCTGCCCGCGTCGGCGGATCTGCCCGACGATTTCCAGGAAGAATTTGACAGTCCCGTCACCCTCGACGCCATCGCCGCGGCGTTGCGCGGCTTGGGTCACGAGGTCGCAGTTGCTCGGCGATGGCCGCGAACTGCTCGAACGCCTGTTGCACGATCCGCCGGACTTTGTCTTCAACATCGCCGAGGGCAACGGAATCGGCCGCTGCCGCGAGGCGCGTGTGCCGGCCGTGCTGGAGATGCTCGGCATTCCCTACACCGGCTCCGACCCACTCACCTTGGCCGCGACGCTCGACAAGGACTGTGCCAAGCGCCTCGTCCAGTCCGCCGGTGTGGCCGTGCCGCGCGGCAATGTCGTCGAATCAGACGACGACCTGGACACGTTGGCCGCTCTGCCGTGTCTGCCGTACACTGCTATCGTCAAACCGGCCTGGGAAGGCTCCAGCAAAGGCATCCGCGGTAAATGCGTCGTTGATCGCGTGGACGAGTTGATCGAAGCCGTGTCCGCTCTCCGCCGTGCGCATCCGCAGCCAATTCTCGTCGAAGAGTACATCCCCGGCGACGAGTTGACCGTCGGCATCGTCGGCAACGAACGGCCGTGCATCATCGGCATCCTGCGCGTGACGCCCACGCACGCCGTCGAGCGCTTCGTCTACAGCTTGGAGGTCAAGCGCGACTATCTACGGCAAGTGCGTTACGAATGTCTGCCGCCGCGGCACTTCGAGGCGGTGACGGATGCCGCCCTGCTCGTCTATCGAGCGCTCGGCTGCCGCGACGTGTCGCGCATCGATTTCCGTTTGCACAAAGGCACGCCGTACTTTCTGGAAGTCAATCCGCTGCCCGGTCTCAACCCGGAATCGAGCGATTTGGTCATCCTGTCGCGCTTGGCCGGCTGGAGCTACGAGCAGCTGATTGAAAGCATTTTGCAAGCAGCTGTGCAGCGGACAGCGAAGTAGGGATCGTTAGGACCGTGACGACTGCCACAATCCGAGACAAAGACAGCGAATTGTCACGATTTCGCGCAAATAGGGGTTGCGAGGAAGACCCCTTCTATTCGATACTTGTCCTTGTCGTAAAGGATGTTCTCTTGCTTGCGGAAATAGAGATTCTTCGGATTTGACTTGCTTATGATTGCCGAGACGCCAACCTGCGACCACTCTTCCTGCTTCCGGGTCGTCGTTCTGCACAACCAGCCAATTCTGCCGGAAGATCATCCCGACGCCGATTCCGAACACGAAATCCTGTCCACCACCGAGTTCGTGCAGCGTGTGCTGATCGAGGCCGGCCATGAGGTCAGCACGCTTGGCGTGGGGCGCGATCCCGCCGTGCTGCTCGACGGACTGCGCGACCTCCGCCCCGACGTGGTTTTCAATCTCTTCGAGGGTTTGGCCGACCTCGGCGACACCGAAGCGCACGTCGCCGGCATCTTGGAATGGCTGGAAATCCCCTACACCGGCTGCCCCTATCGAACGCTGTGCTTGGCGCGGCGCAAGCACGTCACCAAGCATCTGCTGGCCGATGCGGGTCTGCCGACGGCGAAGTTCTTTGTCGTGGAAGATGTGCCGATCGAGGACTGTCCGCTCGGTTGGCCGGTGATCGTCAAGCCGGCGACGCAGGACGCCAGCGTCGGCGTCGATCAAGGCAGCGTCGTCACCAACCTGGAGCGCCTCAACGAGCGCATCGCCTACCTGCTGGACACCTACGGTCCGCCGGTGCTGATCGAGGAGTTCATCCGCGGCCGCGAGTTCAGCGTCGGATTGGTCGAAGCGCCGGAACTGCACGTCTTGCCGGTTTCGGAGATTCTGTTCGTCGAGAAGGATCCGGATTTTTGGCCGATTGTGACGTATGACGCCAAATGGAAGCCGGGCAGCCGCGATTACGAAGCGACGCCGCCGGCCTATCCGGCTCGCGTGGCGCCGCGGCTGCGCGACAAACTGCAAACGCTGGCCAAACAGGCGTTCCGTCTGTTGCGTTGCCGCGACTATGCCCGCGTCGATTTCCGCGTCCGCGCCGGCAAGCCGTTCATCCTGGAAGTGAATCCCAACCCGGATTTCAGTCCGACGGCGGGTCTGGCCGGCGGCTTAACGTCGGCGGGCATCGCGCACGATCAATTCACGATCGATCTGGTGCAGCGTGCCCTGGCGCGCGGCGGCAGAGCGGCCACGGCGCTGCGCTGCGGTTCCTGAAATGTCCGTCCCTTGCTCGGACTCTATCCGACGGGCGGTGCCGATTATTGTTCACTTTCGTAAAGCTCCTTTTCCCGCCTCTGGAGGTCGCTGCCTTGCTGGAGAGAGGGCAAGGCTTTGGCGGCGGCTTCCATAGCGGCTTCCTTGGTCGAAGCTCTCCCGGCCGGTCCCTCGCTGTCGGTGGGCTCTCGGCTCACGACCGGGTAATTCGTCAGATACCATGCCCAAGGCTCAAGGCTGCCTGGATCGTCGCACTCCACCACGGCGGTGATACCCGTGGCTTTGTCCGTGGCTTCCTGATATGTATCTCCCAGCATTTCCAGGTAAGGTTTCCATTGCAGACGCATAGCAGTCTCTCCTTGTGTTCGATGGAACTATTCTCCGGCTCGGGTAAGGCAGCACATGGTACGAAATACTCTGATGGTCTCCGGCCGTGACGGAACTTAGCGGCTGACAAAGAGGAGGAATAGCTATTCGCTATCCGCAGTCCACTTTTGTTTTGGACGGATAGCGGATAGTGGAATGCCCGTCGAGAGCCGCCCGCTGTCGTCAGAGGTAGTGCCCGGAGTCCGTTGGCTGGCGTCCAACTTCTCTCTTTCGAGGATCGCTTTCTCCCGGCGTCCGTTGACGCCATCGACACGGATCTCGGCGATCCCCTCGCCCGGTATCGCTCGCCGTAGGCTTTCGAGCGTCTCCTCACCATCGCGAGCCGGGTCGCCTGGAACCGTGAACTGAACGCGCGGCATGCCAGCGTCCCATGCCGTGACCGCCGAGGTCGGCAACCGACCAGCGAGCAGGTCGGCGAATGCCTGATTGTCGAGGTAGGGGTACATCCCGGCGCTCCTCGTCGCCTTGTGGCACCAGCGCCACAAGGCGGCTCCCAGCGCCCGTTGTTGTTCCGGCAACGAATCCCAGCGTAGGATGACCGCGCAGTTTATGGACATGATGTCTCCTCTTTCCTTAATGCCGCTAACAAAATGGCGAACGGCCGGCATCAACCGGCGGCGCGTGCTAAAACCAGCCGGCTGACGCCGGCCGTTCGCCATTTTGTTTAGGGGTTTCCCCCTTTAACCTTGTGAAGTTCCTCTTTGATTTTGCCTTCGGCATCCTTGACGTCCTGATTCATTTTGTCCTTGTCCGTCGTCAGTTGAACGCCGGTCTTACCCTTCTCGGTAGTCGCCACGGGGGAGATGTGCCACCAGTTGAGCCAATAGGCGACGCCGCCGATGACCACCAGGACAACGACCAGAATGATGAGAAGCGCGCGCATGAAAACCTCCTCACGGGCCCGTTTCGGAACACGTCGTCCCGTTACCCCCAGAAAGACCGCCTTCGATAGCCATGCCCCACGAACGACAGCACGGCGAGAATGAGAAAGATGACGAAGACAATTCTCGCTCCATCCCAGGATAAGTTGGCCACCTCGGCGAAGCCGAGGAAGGCGGCGATCAGAGCGATGACGAGAAACGCGATTGCCAAACGTAACATGGTCAGATCCTCCATCACGAAGATTGGGCTCGGTTGGCGAAGTGCCGCCCGAACCTGCGATTGCTCTCTGCGAGTGTCGCGAACCTCCCGCGTCCCATCCCCGGATAGGTTTCGCGGCGGCTCACGTCGGCTTGTCGCTGCGGGCGCTGCTGTCGTGGATTCGTTCCCATACTTCCAAACGATGGACGGGAACATCGGCCGCGACATCGAAGCCCAGAAGCACGGAACCGCCTTTAATGCGCAGCACCGTGACTTTAAGAATCGGCTCGAAGCCGTCGGTGCCTCCGACGACCACCGTTTCCTGGTTTTTGCGCAGTTAAGACCAACATGGTAGAACCTCCGTTTTCATCAATGCTGTACAACACGAGCGATTAGGAGTACACAACACTGCCGACCCTCCGGAACACGGCTTTTTTCACGGCCCTCATCACGGCCCCGCCGGTTTCTTTCGTCGTTTCCACCTCTTCGGCCGATCGATCGGCCAGCCGGCGGCGTTCGCGGAACAACAGGATTTCCAGGGGGGCGAGGTCGATCGGCTTGATCAGGTAACGGTCGAAACCAGCCTCGCCGCAGCGTTGAAGGTGGACCTCGTCCGTCCATCCGGTGACGGCGATCAACAGAGTATCCGCGAAAGCCGTCTGTTGGCGGAGTTGCCGCACCACTTCGTAGCCGTCCATCTCCGGCATCGTCAGATCCAGCAGAACGACGTCGGGTTGACGAACAACCGCCATTTTGAGGGCTGCCGCGCCATCGTAGGCTGTCTGCACCTCGTTCCCCCACATCTGTAGCAGCCTGGCTAAGCTGTCGGCGCAGTCGTGGTTGTCATCGACGACCAGCACGCGGAGTATCCGCTTGCCGACCGGAACGCGCGCCATCGCGTCACCCTGCCAGTCCGCAGCGCAAGCAAGGGCAACTTCTTCCCTTGCTTGCGCTGCGGACTGGCAAGCAAAGATTTTGTCCGCTAGTTCTAAGCTATTTTCCCAAAGTGATTCTCGACGGATGCTCAACATGGTACAACCTCCCAATCCTCATTGATTGGTCGAACCGTCCCCGCTCCACGTATCCGCGGGTACGCCGCGGGCGAGCAGGAACACCTGCACCACGGTGCCGCTGGTGAACACTTTCACCACCGTGCCCGTGGCCGTCTCCACTTCCGCAGCCGCCTCGCGCACCTCCACTCCGGTAATTCGTTTGATTTGCTGGCGCAGCGATTCCGAGGCGCTGGCGAACAGCTGCCGGTGAAACTCCTGCACCTGAGCGATGCCTTCCGGACTGGCGGCCAGATCCTTCTCGGCCGGCGACAAAGCCCCGTGCAGCGTTATCACCAGGGTGTCGTCACTGAGAACCACTGTCACCGACTTGGGCGCGCGGCCCGTCGTCTCGTACTCGAAATCCATCGCCGCCTGAGCGATCTGTTGCGCCCTTGAGGCGACCTGTCCATCAGTTCCATCCTTGTTCGCCCTTGAGGCGACCTGTCCATCAGTTCCATCCTTGTTCGCCCTTGAGGCGGCCTGTCCATCAGTTCCATCCTTGTTCGCTCTTGAGGCGGCCTGTCCATCGGGTTCATCCTTGGTAGTTGGGATCATTGCCTCTCTCCTGCTAAATCACAAAAAAAAGCCGGCGCGGGGGAACACCCACAAAGGTATTCCGCCGCGCCGGCTTACTCGTTAACGGACCCCCCGACATGGCCGGGTTGCCCTTCACCTAGTCATCCGACGATTTCAAACCAAGTATTTATCGGAGCTTGATAGGGGTTAACTATGGCTCCATCCTCAATTCATTCTACAGTTCGTAACGGCGAAAGCAAGTGGATTATTGTCCCGCGCCGGCTATCATGTCCTGAGAACCGTCGGGAGCGGACGAACCCCTGTCCCGCCATCCCCTCCACCCTCTCGCCCATGCGGAACCGCGACGGGGAACAACGATGCCTTTGAGGCCGTCATGAAAACACAGGGAGAAATCGAAGCCGCCATCTGTGAAGGCATCAGCCGTTTCGAGCAGGAATACATGGGACGCGGTCCCAAGGACATTCACGCCTTCCTGCTCGGCGACCTCCTCGTGATTCGCCTCCAAGGCGTGTTGACCGTGGCCGAACAGCAACTCGTCAAGACGCTGCCGGCCGAGAAGGGCCGCGATCTGCTCAAGCAAGTGCGCACCCATTTGAGCGAAACGGCGCGTCCGGTAATGGAGGCGATGGTCCAGGCGATCACCGGCGTCAAGGTGGTGAGCCTCCACCACGACATCAGCACCGTCAGCGGCGAAGAAGTTGTCGTTTTCACCTTGGCCGAGTCGCCTCTTTTCCGCGAGACCAAGAAAAAGTAGAGATTCCCGCCAACTTTTGCAGACCTGGATCGATTACCAGATGGTCTGCTTAGATTTGTATGGCGATTTCGGCTTATCGCCGCCTGATCGCTGACGATGCTGCCAAAGAGGTGTGGTTGCCCTTGCTGGCGCTGCGGGCTGGCAAGTCATTCTGTTAGTGACTCTAACTCCGCGTCGCGCAGGTCGGTGACAAACATATGTCCCGGCTTGTGCGTCAACAGCAGCGATGGCCGAGCCTGCATGGCCACCGCCTGCGGTGTGACGCCGCACGCCCAGAAGACCGGCGACTCGCCGCGACGAATCTCGACGGCATCGCCGAAATCGGGACGATTGATGTCCGAAATGCCGAGCGCAGCCGGATCGCCGACGTGCAGCGGCGCTCCGTGGGCCAACGGAAATCGCTGACAGATGCGCGTCGCCGCCTCCGCTTGCGCTGGCGTCAACGGCCGCATCGAGACGACCATCGGCCCCGCGAAGATGCCGGCGGACCGACAAGCGATGTTGGTGCGATACATCGGCACATTTCGGCCTTGCTCGATGTGCCGTACGGGAATGCCCGCTTTCAGCAGGGCGTTCTCGAACGTGAACGAACAGCCGAGAAGAAAGCCCACTAAATCGTCGCGCCACCAGCCGAACAGATCGCTCGGCTCGTCGATGAGTTCGCCGTGGCGATAGGCACAATAGCGCGGCACATCGGTTCGCAGGTCGGCGCCGGGTGCGGCACGACGCGGATCGGGGCAACCGGCATCGGTGACATCCAGCAGCGGGCACGGCCGCGGATTGCGTTGGCAAAACAGCAAAAAATCAAATGCGATGTCGCGCGGCACGATCACCAGATTGGCCTGCACGTAACTCAGCGCCAGACCCGGTGTCGGCCCTGTCAGTTCGCCACAGCGGGCGCATCGTCTCACGTCGGCCCCGGTCGCTCCTCGTAGGTCAAGCATTGTTCTTTCTCCAGCAGTTCGCCGATGCGCCGCAGCGGTTCAGCGTAGTCGGCAAACGAGAGTCCGTCTACCGTGACCGTCTGTCGCGCGGTGACGCCGTCAACCAGCGGTCCTTGCTCCACCATGACGCGCAGAAATTCGCGCTCGCGCTCAACATTGAATAGCGATGCCGGCAAGCACTGATGGCGCAGCACGGCCACGCCGGCAGCCAGAGCGTAGGCGCCCCAATTGCTGACGCCGGCAACAATCAAATGATCGGTGGTCACACAGCAAGCCACGCGGGTGCCGTGAGGAATGTTACGGGCAATCACGTCCACCGGAATTTTGCTCATGCCAATCTCGTTGCCGCCGTCGCCGATACCGATAGTGCATGGAGGCGGCATCGGACGAGCGACACTCTCGAAGACATTCTCGAAGAGCAGATGTGCGGGAGCCATTTCTTCGGTGACATCTCGGCCGTGCATGTTCCGACATCGGCCGTCGAAACTTGGTCCCACTCGCTCCAGGGCAAGAAGGTGAGTTGGTTCCGTGTATCCCCTCAATTCTCCGTGATAGGCGACCCGTAATGTCGAGAACCACATGTGATACGCGACCGGATACCGTCGATCCGGCAGCACGAGAACCGGAACGGTAGTTTCCAGATTACATGCTTCCAGACCACTTTCGAGCGCTCGCCGACAAAAGGCATCCGTGACCAAGACGACCTTGATCCCCAGCGATTGCCCCGCCCGCGCCAGGAAGATCGCTCCGAGAGGGCCATCGGTTTCACCGCACGGCGGTTGCGCGTGCGGAATGAAAAAGCCGGTCACGATAAAGAGTACGGGCTGCGGCGTCTCGGCGATGCTATGACAGGCGTTGGCGAAGTCATCGCGGCAAGCGGTGAAGAGATTGGCGTGGGGATCGCGGGCCAGGCCGCGGTTGTTGACATCGCGCTGGATCAGCGCGCGGAGATTGTCGAGCAGGACGGCGCTCATGGCGAACCCTCCCGCAGCAAATAGGCGAAACGTCCGCGCCACGAACGCGGCACGTCGGCCGTCAGCGTAATCGGCTCGTGACGGATCGGATGCAGAAAAGTCAGGGCGCGAGCGTGCAAACCGATGGCTCGGCCAAACGTGTGAATGGACCCATACTTGGCGTCGCCGTAGATGGGATGGCCGTGATGGGCGAGCTGCACGCGCAACTGATGAGTGCGGCCGGTCTGCGGACGGACCTCTAGCCACGTCAGACCGCCGTGCGCCGCACGGCGATGATAGTGCAGCAGCGCTTGCCGAGCGCCCCTGTCGTGCGGTTCGACGATCTCGGCACGGCCGCGCATCTTGTCTTTACGCAGCCAGTCTTCCAGCGTGCCGGCCGTCTGGCTCACTTCGCCCTCGACGACGGCCCAGTAGATTTTTTCGATGGTGCCTTCTCGGAACTGCTGAGCGAGGCGTGCGGCGGCCTTGCTGGTCCGCGCGAACATCAGCACGCCCGACACCGGACGATCGAGACGATGGACGACGCCGAGGAACACCTTGCCGGGCTTGTGATATTTGTCCTTGAGATACGTCTTGACGGCGCGATCGAGCGTTTCCTCGCGGCCCTCGTAGTGCGTACTCAGGACGCCGCTCGGCTTGTAAACGGCGAGGCAATGGTTGTCCTCATAGAGTATCTCAAAAGTTGGTTCATTCACAAGCACACTCTCCCCGTCGCGGGCCGGAGGAAGGCCGCGAACGCGAGAGTCATTGTATCCGATATTCAGCGTTTCTCGGTATTGGGCTTGAGCGGCAGCGGGCGAGAAACTCCGCGGCCGGCGGCGGAGACGGCGGTTCGGCTTGTTGGGGAGGGATCGGCGTCTGGCGCGAGACGCCGAGGAAGGGTCCGGGAATCGCGTCGGACGGCGGCGGAGAGTCCGGCTTGGCGGGATCGACGGGGCGCGGCGGCGGTAACAGGATCGGCGCACCTTCGCCCGCTGGCGGCGCGGCATTGGGCGCGGTGTTAGGCACAACGGTGGGACGCTGATTGAGGGGCGTCAGCCGAACCGTCACGTCGCGGTCGGCCGCAAAGACGCGGCCATCGGCTAGTTGGAACTCCACGCTGACGCGCAGTTTTTCCGTGGAAGGCCAGACTTTCCACGGCAGATTCAGCAGGTAGCCGGTGGTCAGCAGGCCGTTTTTCCATGAGCGGCGCAATTGCTCCGGCGGAATCATCCACGAGGACAGCGGCCGCATGATTCCCTGGGCGTTGGTTTCCTGAGCGTGGATGAGAAGTTGGCCCGGCGCCTTGATGGCCTGTCCCTCCGGATCGCGCGGCTCAACCTGGACTTGCAGGGCGTCGTCGCCGGGGCAAATGTCGTTGCTGCGTCCGCCGGTCTGCCGGCCGAGTACCAGCGTCTGCACCGGATAAGCGGCCGGCGGCGGACCATTGAGCGGCATGCCGAGTTGGCCGCGCAACGCATGCACTTCTTGTTGCAAGGTTTGGTTGTAAACGCCGCAGCGGTCGAGTTCCTCACGCAGTTCGCGGACATCGTTCTCGCGGACGCGCAATTCAGCTTTCGACGCGCTCGCAGCTGCGGCATCCGCCGACCGCGATTATCAAGGACAGAGCGAAGCAGCAAGCCACGAGGCAGCGCATGATGCCGAATCCTTCCAGTAGTCCTAGTCAGTAGTCCGTAGTCAATAGTCCGTAGCAAAGAAGCACCTGTCTTTGCTACGGACTATTGACTACGGACTACCAGCTATGTTGGCTTGTGGACTGCCTGTCCAGGCGGCAAACGCTCCAGAACCTGATCGATCAGGCCATACTCCTGCGCTTCACGGGCCGACATGAAATTATCGCGATCCGTGTCGCGTTCGATGCGTTCCAACGGCTGTCCGGTGAGCTTTTGCAGCAGCTCGTTCATGAGCTTTTTGGTGCGGAGCAGATGGCGCGTGCGGATTTCGATGTCGGTGGCAGCGCCGCGGGCGCCGCCGAGTACCTGATGGATCATCACCTCGGCGTGCGGCAGGGCGTTGCGTTTGCCCTTGGTGCCGGCGGCCAACAGCGTCGCGCCCATGCTGGCGGCCATGCCGATGCAGTAGGTCGCCACATCGCAGGTGACATAGTGCATGGTGTCGTAGATACCCATGCCGGCCGTCACCGAACCGCCCGGCGAGTTTATGTACAGGTGAATGTCCACTCTTGGGATCATCGAACTGCAAGAACAACATTTGCGCCACAATCAAATTGGCGCTGTAATCGTCGATTTCGCCTTGCAGAAAGATAATCCGATCCTTGAGGAGCCGGCTGTAAATATCGAAAACCCGTTCTTCACGGCCGCTCCGCTCCACAACATACGGCACGAGTGGCATGGCAAAATCTCCAAGCCAACCCGGCTCGCCTTGTTCATCGGCAGCCGGGTTGAGGTAAGATAAGCAATTTCCACAGTTTTCAGTTTTCAGTCTGAAAACCGAAAACTGAAAACTGAAAACTAACTCTTTTTCTCGCTGACCATCTTGGCCAATACTTCATCGACGAGGCCGAAATCCTTGGATTCCTGAGACGTGAAATAGCGATTGCGCTCGGTCTCAGTTTCGATCTCGGCGAGGGTTCGGCCGGTGTGATGGGCGAGGATCTCGTTGAGACGCTTCTTCTCCTTGAGGATCTCTTTCATTTCGATCTCCACGTCGGAAGCCTGTCCGCCGATGCCCTGGCTCCACGGCTGATGAATCATGACCTTGGCGTGCGGCAGAGCGAAGCGTTTGCCCTTGGTGCCGGCGGCCAACAGGATGGCCGCCCCGCTGGCGGCGATGCCCATGCAGTAAGTGTTGATGGGACACTCCAAAAACTGCATAGTGTCGTAAATGGCCAGCGTCGCCGTCACCGAACCGCCCGGCGAGTTGATGTAAAAATGGATGTCCTGATTGCGGTTCTCGTATTGCAGATAGAGCAACTGCTGAATAACGAGATTGGCCGTCATGTCGGTGATGATCGGCTCGTAGACATTGCCGCCGGAGCAACCGAAAAAGATGATGCGATTGTCCAGCAAAATATCATTGGTCCCATACTGCCGTTGGCGCGTGTATTCCCGATAGCGCTGGTTGCGCGGATCGAGCGGCATGGGATGGTTGAAGTTGAGCATCGTAAACTCCTGTCGGGATGATGGCGAACCGGCAGCGTTAGCTGCCGGGTGGAAGCCCAAACCCGGCAGCTAACGCTGCCGGTTCGCCTTGTCATGTGGTTGCTCTCTTCCGCCGCGGGCGGCTCCGCCGTGGGATCGTGAATCTCGCCGGGCACCGCCTGAGCCTCGACCGTCGAAACCGCCGATTGGTCCTCCTGCCCCAACGGCACATCCTCGTATTCGGCGCTGTCGAGAATCAGATCGAGCGCCTTGCGTTCGATCATCTCCGCGGCCAGGGCGTCGAGGAGATCCTCGCGCTCAAAACGGGCGCGGACGCGGCGCGGCGATTCGCCGTCCTGCTCGGCGATGCGCTCGATTTCCTCGTTCAGATCGTCGTCATCGACATCGATCTTCTCGACCTCGGCGATTTCTGAAGGACGAAATGTTCCTTGAGCGCCAAGGCCGTGCTTTCCAAAATGTCCTGTTCGAGCAAGCGTCGGCGTCCCTGGATTTCCTCTTCGGAAATGCCGTCGGCGCGCATCTCCATGATCTTGCGCGCCATCGCCTTATGAGCTTGACGGCGCAGCAGTTCGGGCGGCAGTTCCCAGGTGGTGGCGGCGTTGATGTGCTCCATCACTTGCTGACGAGCCGACTGCCGTTGCTGATATTCCAGGCGGCGCTGCAAAAGAACTTGGAGTAGTTCGCGCAGTTGCTCCGGCGAATGGACGCCGAAATTGTGCAAAAACTCGTGCGTCAATTCCGGCAACACCACCGTTTTGACGTCCTTGATGGTCAACGTCGCCTGCACGGATTGGCCGCGCAGCGACGGATCGGCGGCGGCGCTGGACAGCTTGATGTGTACTTCGCGCGTGTCGCCGGCCTTCGCTCCCTTTACCTCATCGGCGAAGTTGTCGGCGACTCCATCCTTGAAAGCGAGTTGCTTGTTGACGCGCAGGGTCGCTTCGCTGAGTTTGCCGATCTCGCGGTCGCCGGCCTTGATGACAGCATCGACGACGAGCAGATCGCCGATCTGGGCGTCGCCCTCCGGTTTGGGCACGATCTGCCCGTAGGGCGTCAGCAGCCGGCGTTCCTCCAGAACGACTTCCTCTTCGGTGAAGGTGTGGATCGGCCGGCGGATCTTGAGACCTCGGTAATTGGGCAAATCGAAGTGCGGCCGAACCTCGACCTCGAACTCGTAGACGAGCGGACCCTGACGCGGCAATTCGATGTTGCCCGGATCGATGTCGGGAGCGCTCAACGGCGCGATGTCGTGGTCCTCGGCGAGTTGCTGCAAGCTGGCCAGCAGAATCTCGCTCTTGACCTGATCGCCGACCTCCTTGTGAAAACGGCGTTCGACGATGCGGCGCGGCGCCTTGCCAGGCCGAAAGCCGGACACGTTGGCATCGGAGACCAGTTCGCTGATTTTCTCGCTGAAACGGCCATCGATGTCCTTGCGATCGACGGTGACTTTGATGTATTTTTTGCATGGGCCGACGTCGCGGATTTCGACGGTTTGCTGGAGCTTGACCGGCTCCGTCGCGGTGGCCGTCGCTTCGCCGTGTTCTTGGGAAGTCGCGGAAATGTCTTCGGAAGTTTTTTCGTCCGTCATGATGTCCTACCTTCTAAAGTCTCAGCCGGCAAGCCAGCCGCAAGCGGGTTCTGAGTGCCACGGTCTTTTGTATTCTAGGCGGCAACGGATAAGAAAGAAGTCCTCCCACCACTCATCCGGCGAACGGCAATAATCTCACCCGCAACGGTAACAGCGGTGCATGTCCCTTGCCGTCGCAATCGATTTGCCACGTCTGAACCCAATCGGTCCAGCGGATCGGCGTCTCCGAATACAGCACGGCGTCGGCGGACAGCGGCGGCAACAACAAAGATCCGTGCGTTCGCGGCCAAATTTCGCTGCCTTCTCCCAACCCGTAGACGGCTTCGCCATTCTGCCCCGCTCGCGGCCAGACGACCAACCCTTTGTCCGTCAGATCGTAAGCCATCGCCGCCGGCAGTTGAGCTTCAATCTGTTCGCGCACAGCATCAACACCGGCCAACTTGTAGAAACCGCCGAGCGCATCGCGGAAAACCATGCCCTGCTCCGGCGTGAGGCGCGACAGCCAAGTTTCTTGGCATTTGGTCGGACAGGTCAGGCCGGCGAGCAGCCAACCGCCGTGTTCCTCGAAATCGACGTGAACGCTTGAAGCCGGTCCCCCTAACTCGATGCGGATGCGATTGGTGGCGATGGGAATTTCGCCAACGGTCAAAGGGA
Source organism: uncultured Planctomycetota bacterium (assembly GCA_963835245.1). Lineage (GTDB taxonomy): Bacteria > Planctomycetota > Planctomycetia > Gemmatales > Gemmataceae > JAJPHU01. Next base: position 368,736 of record CAWIEZ010000001.1, on the reverse strand, counting down.
GGGCGTTGCCCCAGCTTTTGCTGCCGGCCAGCACGGCGAATAAATTGCGCTCGACGAATTGCCGCAAACGTGCGCGGAGATGGTGCAGCGCCTCGTGCTGCTTGCGCGGCGACCGGCCGCGGCCATGACGCAGACGAGCGTACAACTTCGGCAGGGTGCCGGAGTGCAGACCGGGGCGCATCAAACGCAGCACCGTCTCGCCGTGATGGCCGACGATCTCCGGCCGCAGCGTCGGCGACTGATTGGCGCGATACAGACGCCAATTCTCCTTGAACTCCCAGACGAGGAAGCCGGCCAAGCCGGGCAGCAGAAAGATCGCCGCCCCCGCCACGGTGTTGCCCAACGGCTTGCCCAGCACCGGCTCGATCGGCGTGCGGAAAAAGTGCAGTAATTCTCCGTAGATCGGCACGATCAGCTTGGCCGTCACCGTCACCACGGGGAAATGCTTGATGGGGTTGAAGGTCGGCTCAACGAAGAGATTGAAAATCAGCCGGAACAGATAAGTCACGCCGAACCACAGGAGACCGAGAGCGGGCTTGACATAGAGTGACAAGCGGCTGTCACCGGGACGGAAACGCAACCATTCGTCCACCGTGTAGATGAGGCGTTCCACCTCTTCCTGCAAACGGCGATACAGATAGATCACCCAGCGCACCAGACCGGGCACGAGATCCGCATGGATGAGTTGCCAAGTGCGCACCAGACTATCGGTCCCAATCTCCTCAATGTACGATGCCCCAACGTGAATTCAAGAGCAGACTGCTCGCCACGAAGACAGCGCATCCCAGACCAAGAGATACGGACAAACTCAATCCCAGATAATACAGGCCCAGAGTGCAGAAAATGGCCCACGGCAGCGGTTTGAGGACGAACTGATAAAAGAACAGCCACGGCCCACTTTGCAAGATGCGCACTATCCAGGGCAAACGCAGCAACCACGCAGGCAGTTCGCCGAACAGCCAGCGCAGCCCATGCCAGCTTTTCACGACGGTCAGCAGCAGAGCGCGGCGGAACGGAGCGATGTGAAACAATGCCAAGAAAAACAGGCCGAGCAAGGTGAAGGCGTAGGGATTGATGTGCTTGGCCGCCTCGCGGGCCGCTTCGCTGTCCTCCGGCGGCGCTCCCTGAAAGAGTTCCAGCACATGATCCCACATCTTGAGTAGAGCCAACGAGCAGCCGAATGGCAGGGCGATGTATAGCGTCAGCAGTCGGCCAAGATAAGTGCCGAAGGCGGCGGCACTGAAGCGCTGGAGCCAACGCAGATAAATCTCGCCGCGATGATAGACGCCGTCGAGATCGGAAGCCAACTGGCGATTGGCGCGGAGGAGTTGATCGCCCAGGAAGAAGGTCCGAAAGCCGCGAGCCATCCGCGCCAGCCCGTAGCGCACGAGCTAGAGAAGAAATGTCCCTTGCTGACGCTGCGGGCTGGCGTGTCCGTTTCGGTCAGGTCCGGCAGTTTGAGGCGATTCCGCGCGATGGCGTCGCGCAGATCGCTCATGCCGAGAAAGCCATGTTCGACGACGCGGTCGATCAATTCCTCGACCATTTTGTCGCGCGCCACCTGCTCGGCGATGTTGCGCGGCTGCAAGCCGACCTTGTCCAGGGCGGCGCGGACGACCGGCCGCAGACGCTCGCGCAGACGATGCTCGCCGCCGATGCGCCGACTCGATGAGCAGATCGAGGAGACGGCGGCGGATCGGCTCGGCGATGCGGATGACGGTCAAGCGGTGCAGAGCGCTGCGCAGATGCTTGACCATGCGAACCGAATCGTGAAAAGGCAGCAAGCGTTTGATCGGCCGGCGGCCCCAGGAGACGAACCATTCGACGAGATCGACGGCGTAGACGGGCCGTTCTCGATCGATGCACGCTTTTTGCAGATCGTAGAGCATACGGCTTTCGCTGGGCCAGATGCCGCGCGACGCCGGCTCCAGCAGGGCGAACAGCGCCTGCCGCCAATCGGCGGCTACCTCGTCGGAGTAGCCGAGTGCGTTCTGTAAACGGCGACTGAACTGTTCCATCTCGCGCTGGGCGGCGGCGCGGGTGGGATTGGCCTGGCCGGGCGGCGCCAGCGGCACGGCACGCATGCGGAAGATAGCGGCGCGGACCATGTTGCCGCACGCACTGGCGTTATCGGCGCGCTCGAAGCAAACGGCGATAGGTGCGCGGGGCGTCCGGCGAGCCGGCAGCGTTAGCTGCCGGGTGGTCTTCTGCTGGGTTGGCAGCAAACCACCCGGCAGCTAACGCTGCCGGTTCGCCGGACGGCGGAGCAGGGTCAGGGTCGGAAGTGCGCCTTGCAGGCGCGTGGCGGCGAAGAGGCCGCCGCGTCCACATCCTCGGCCAGCACCGCGTCAATCGTTTCCAACCGCGAACACGCCGGGAAGTACAGCGGCAGCATGTGCGGCGCGAAATAGCGCAACTCCAGATAAACGGCGGCAAATTCCTCGTAGATCGTCGCCGCGTCGCCGGGCGGCAGCAGAAAATGCTCCTGCCGCAGCACTGCCGTCGCCTCATCGAACTCGGTCAGGCCGATACGTTGGATGCGTTGACGCAATTCGCCCGCCGCTCGCGCTGCGGGCTTGTCGGTTTGTAGGGCGACATGAATCCGAGCGTGAAACAGCAGCCGCCAGTATTGCAGTAGTGTCGTAGCGCGATCGCGGGCCGCCAGACGTTGCCCATCGGGACGCCGCAACAGCAACAACGTCGCCGGCAGTTCGCGGCCGGGTTCGAGACCCAATTCGTCGCTGTCGGCGATGTGCAGCAAGCGCTCGCGCGCGAGGACATAGCTTTTCCGATGCGGCACTTGCAGCCCCGGACCTGTTAGGCCGCGATCTTTTTTGATGACGCGGCGAAGGATGCGCGGCGGAACCAAGAGAGCGGCCGGGTCCGCCTTCGTTAGAAGTTGCTGCAACTCGGCGACCGTCAGGACGTTGATGGGCGGCGCGTTCATGCAGAGAACCCTTTCCTGGAGACTCGCATAAGCCGTCATGGTACCGGTTCAACGGCACAATCGCTACCGTCGATAGATTTTTCCCCTTCCGTAGACTTCGCCGCCAGTGCCCTCTATCCTTATGGTGTTCCGGTATGTACGCCGATTCGCCTCGGCTTCGATCCCGGCGGGTGATATTTCGTAGGAAGATAGGGACATCCGTTCCAAGGAGACTTCGCCGCTCATGATTACCGCATACCCTTACTGGCGCCGCGGGCTGGCCAGCGTGAAAACAATCCTCGTTGCGCTCGCCGCGCTGCTGTTGACGACGGCCTCGGTTCGTGCCAGCGAGGCCGACCTGGCCATCCCCGATTTGCACGAGGGTCGCTTCTTCACCACTCCCGGCGTCCCCAACAGCGGCATCACCGCCTGGATGCTGCTGTTCGTCGGCGCTTGGGTCATCGTCGGCACCCTCAGCTTCAGCCTGTATCTCCGCACGTCGATTCATCGGCTGCCCGCCCATCGATCGATGCTCAACGTCGCCGACATCATCTACGAGACCTGCAAAACGTACTTGATCCAGCAGGGCAAGTTCCTGCTGATGCTATTCGTGCTGATTGCCTTCGCCATCGGCTACTATCTGGTAGGCTTCGGCCACGAAGCGGACGTCGATAAAGCGGCCGCCGCCGAACGCATCAGCCCCATTACCACACTCATTCTCGTACTGTTTTTCGCCATCGTCGGCATGGGAGGCTCCTACGCCGTGGCCTGGTACGGCATCCGCGTCAACACCTATGCCAACTGCCGAACCGCCTTCGCTTCGCTGCGCGGCGTGCCCTGGGACGTCGTCAACATCCCCTTGCGGGCCGGTATGTCGGTCGGTCTGTTCTTGATCTCGCTCGAACTGGTGATGATGGTCATCATCCTGCTGTTCGTGCCGCGGCAGATCGTCGGCTACTGCTTCCTTGGTTTCGCCATCGGCGAATCGCTCGGCGCTTCGGCGCTGCGCATCGCCGGCGGCATTTTCACCAAAATCGCCGACATCGGCTCCGATCTGATGAAGATCGTCTTTAAGGTCAAGGAAGACGATCCACGCAATCCCGGCGTCATCGCCGACTGCACCGGCGACAATGCCGGCGACTCGGTCGGCCCGACCGCCGACGGCTTCGAGACCTACGGCGTCACCGGCGTCGCCCTCATCAGCTTCATCACCTTGGCCGTCACCGAAAATGTCATCCGCGGTCTTTACGGCCTGAGCGACAGTCCAGCCGGCCCGAGACCGGATGACGCCCATGCCACGACGAACTATCTCGACTTGCAGGCCAAGCTCATCGTGTGGATCTTCGCCATGCGCTTTCTGATGGACTTCATGTCCGGCGTCTCCTACTTCGTCAACCAATGGATCTCGGAGAGGCAGTACAAGGGACGAACCGAGTTCGACTTCGAGCAGCCGCTAACGCGCCTCATCTGGATCGCCTCGATCCTGTGCATCTCGACCTCCTTCGGCATGAGCTGGCTGCTGCTCAAAGATCTATCGGTGGTGGTCGATAAGGTGCCTCATGCGATGCCGGATCTGTGGTGGCAATTGGCGACGATCATCAGTTGTGGCACATTGGCCGCGGTGCTGATCCCCGAATTCACCAAGATTTTCACCAGCTCGCACTCCAAGCACGTTCACGAGATCGTCACCGCTTCGCGCGAGGGCGGCTCGTCGCTGACCATCCTGTCCGGCATCGTCTCCGGCAACTTCAGTGCCTTCTGGAATGGCATGCTCATCGCCGCTCTGATGGCCGTCGCCTACGCTGTCAGTTCCGTGCAATCGAACTGGTTTTCCGCCGAATTGGTCCACGTCATGGGTTCGTATGGTTCTGTCTTCGCCTTCGGCCTGGTGGCGTTCGGCTTTTTGTGCATGGGGCCGGTCACCATCGCCGTGGACAGCTATGGCCCTGTGACCGACAACGCCCAATCGGTCTTCGAGCTAGCGCAGACCGAGCAGATTCCCGGTATCCACGAGGAAATCCAGCGCGATTTCGGTTTCAGGCCGAACTTCGAGCGCGGCAAACACTACTTGGAGGCGAACGATTCGGCCGGCAACACCTTTAAGGCGACGGCCAAGCCGGTGCTGATCGGCACCGCCGTCGTCGGCGCCACGACGATGATTTTCTCGATCATCCTGCTGCTCAAGAACGCGGGTTTGCTGGCTCTGAGTCTGACGGATGCGCCCGTGCTTCTCGGCTTCATCTGCGGCGGCGCCGTGGTCTTTTGGTTCTCCGGCGCCTCCATGCAGGCCGTCGTCACCGGCGCCTATCGGGCCGTCGAGTTCATCAAGAAGAATATGAATCTCGATAAAAAAGAGGCCGACATTGAGGATTCCAAGACGGTGGTGCGCATCTGCACGCAGTACGCTCAGAGCGGCATGTGGAACATCTTCATCGCTCTGATGACCATCACCCTCGCGTTCGCCTTTTTCGATCCGAATTTCTTCGTCGCCTACCTGATCTCCATCGCCATTTTCGGTCTGTTCCAAGCGATTTACATGGCCAATGCCGGCGGTGCCTGGGACAACGCCAAGAAGCTCGTCGAGGTCGATTTGAAGGAGAAAGGCACACCCTTGCACGCGGCCACGGTCGTCGGCGATACGGTCGGCGATCCGTTCAAGGACACAACTTCGGTGGCGCTCAATCCGATCATCAAGTTTTCGACGCTGTTCGGCTTGCTGGCTGTGGAGATCGCCGTCAATCTTCGGCAGGATGCCATGAAATACAACAAAACAGACTTCGCTCCGCTTGTGGGCGTGGGATTGCTGGTGGTCGCGCTGATATTCGTGTGGCGGTCGTTCTACGCCATGCGCATTCCGCGCGAAGAGCAGGCGCTGCCGGAGAAGGAGGCGGCGTCGATGTCCACGGCCGGCGACCATACGCCGGTCGGCAGGCATTAAAGACCAACGGACAAAACTGCTGAGCGGGGGGCGTCAGCCCCCCGAGTCTTCCGCGTCTCGGGGGGCTGACGCCCCCCGCTCAGCAGTTTTGTCCGCTGCGCTCATCTCAGCGTGATTTCGATTCCCGGCCGCGTCGCCTTGAGTTTCTCCGCGCCGGCTTCCGTCACTTGCGTTCCTTCCAAATTCAAGCGTTTCAGTCCGTTCAGTCCGTTGAGGTTCATAAGTCCAGCGTCCGCGATCTTCGTCTCCTTCAAGGACAACACTGCCAATTCGTTCAATTCTTTCAGGTTCGCCAATCCCGGCCCGACCACGCGCGTCTGCTCCAGATACAGTTCCCGAAGGCTCCGCAGGTTTTTCAGAGCAGACAGGCCGTCGTCATCGACGAGGTTCTTATCGAGGACGAGAATTTGCAATTCCGTCAAGCCGGTCAGAGCGGCGAGTCCGTGCCCTTTGATCCGCGGACTATCGCCGAACGATGAAGCCAGGTTGAGTACGTGCAAATGGACCAGGCCGGAGAGCGAGGACAGTCCGGCGTCGGTGATCGGACAATCGGCGAGGTTGAGTTCTTTCAACTTGGTCAAACCCGCCAGATGAACGAGTCCTTCGTCGGTGATGGAGCAGCGGCTCAAGATGAGCCGTTCGAGCGTCGGCAGTTTCGCTGCCAGAGCGAGCGTGGCATCGGTGGTCTGCCGGGAATCGAGGGTCGCGTTGACAATTTGACCATCGGCCCCCTTGACGAGGACGGCACCCAACTGCTGAAGCGCGGCCACGGGATCGGCGGGGGGCGGCATCTTTGCCGCCAAGGTGCCGACGCACTTGAGCATAAGCAGACAATCGGCCTGGCTGTGATTGATCTGCTGGCCGAACAGCGGATCGACGTTTTCGATGGTGTAATCCTGGAGTCCGGCGACGACGTGGCGGACGAACTCGTAGCGTTCATCCAGCAATAACAACGAGGCGGACAGAAGCAAACTCTTGTTGTTAATCAGCACGTTCTGGCCGGATAGCTGCTGTCGTTTCTGGTCAAAGGGATGCTTGCCGAGGCGGATGCGAATGGCGAAACGCTCACCGGCAGAGACTTCGACATCGCCGGCCTCGCGTCGAAGAGACAAGGCGCGGATCGCGCTCGGCCTTGGCGCCCTCCGGCGCGTCCAGAGTCAAGGGCAGGCCAACCGAACCGAGATCGAGCTTGACGAGCTTGACGCCGGCTCCGGCCTTGTCGATTTCGGATTGAAGGTTATCCGCGCTCAGGACGGCGGCCGGGGCGCCGGCAATGTTCATTTGCACGGATGCCGCGTTCGGAGTCGAGTTGGTTGCCGATGAGGCGGGCTTGTCACTCTTGCCGCAGCCGCCGATCAAACCGCTCGCCGCCGCGGCGAGAACGAGCGTGCTAGTCCAGTGTCGTTGCCACATGCCGCGTATCCTCCTTGAAAAAAGTTCGACAATCCATGCTTTTTGCCAGTCCTGATTACTTCCTCGTCTCCGGAATCAGTTCCAGGCAAACCAAGCGATCAGCTCCGCGCACGTACAACAGTCCGTGCGACAGAATCGGCGCCGCCCAGCAGGGTTCATTGAGCAACGGCTCGCCGCGGATCGGGATTGCCGTCCGCTCCCCGCCGCTTCGGTTCGACGCTCGACACCTCCTCGTACTTGTCCGGGTTCACTTTCAGAAGCCGTAGGATACCATCTTCTCCCAAACAGATGAAGTGCTTATCGACGAACAGCAGTGAGGTTCGCGTCAGGCCGCGCTTCCTCCAGCGGACTTCGCCGCTGGCCCATTCGATGCAGCGCAGCTCGGCCTCATTGGTATGCCGGCCGCTGCAACCGTAGAGATAACCGCCGACGTGGATGGGCGTGTTCCAATGGCAGCGCATGCTCTTGTCGCGGATGCCCTTGTCTCGATCGGTCCACACTTCCTTGCATTCGCCGGGCTTGACTTCGAGCAGAGCACTGCCGGGTCCATACGTCTCGGAGAGGAAGACGCGATTGCCGGCGACGACGGGATTGCTGGCGTTGACGCTTTCGAGGTCGCGGGCGCGCCACGGATAGCGAAAATCGACCTTGCCGGTAGCGGGGTCGAGGCCGACCAGCCCGCCGCGCGCGAAAACAAAACACCAGCGCCGGCCGCCGAGCGTCGCCAGCACCGGGCCGGCGTAACTGGCCAGTTCATCAGTGACGTGATAACGGACTTTGCCGGTATACTTATCGAAGGCGACGATGCCGCTGTCGTCGCCCTTGGGCCGATCGCGCAGCCGTCCGCGAGCGGTCGTCTTTCGGACTGCCGCCGACCTGGGCGATGAGCAGATCGCCTTCGATCACCGGCGTGCTGCCGACGCCGAAGAAGTTTTGCCGGACGTGGAAATCGGCGAGAGTATCGACCTTCCAGACGGCTTTGCCGTCCTCGACGCGGAGGCAGTGCAGTACGCCCTCGGCGCCGTAGATGTAAAGCCGGTCGCCGTCCACGACGGGCGAACAGCGCGGCCCGCCGCTGTAGCCGTAGAGATCGGTGTATTCGCTGGGATACTCGAAGGTCCACAGCGGCTCGCCGTTCTCGCTTTTCCAGCAGTTCAGCCGGGCGCGATCGCCGACGCGGTCGAAGACGAACAGCCGTCCGCGGCTGATGGCCGGCATGCCGTAACCCTCGCCGAGCCGCCGATGCCAGACGAGGCGCGGCCCTTCCTTGGGCCAGGGCGAGAGGATGCCCTTCTCGGTGGAGATGCTGTCGCCGTTGGGACCGAGGAAGCGCGGCCAATCGCTGCCGCTCGTGCGGGTGCGGAGATCCTTGGGCAGCGGATCGCCGGGTTTGGCGGACACGAAACCATCCGCCGGTTTCGAGGACAGCGAAGCGGCCGGTTCCGCGGCGCCGCATCCCAGCATCAGCAAACAATTCAAGCAAGCAAGGTTGCGCACGGCCGTCATCTCCCTAACTCCCTTAATCTGGAAGCGAGTGCCTATGGCACGAAATTACTGTAACGGATAAGGTGTAAATCCCAGAGGTTACGGAGTTTCGGTATTTGCATCCGGTGTGGCCTCCTGCAAGAACGGCGTTGGATAATCACACCAACCCACAGATGACCCAGCCGCGCCAGCAAGGGATAGCCTTGCTGGCGCGGCGGGCTGGCGGGGAGCGCGAGGCTGCCAGCGGCGCTTTTCTTGAAGAACGGAAGGGGACACGTCTCACAACGGCTCTCGCGGTCAAACCATGCATTCGCTATTCCAGTATCACCGCAGGAGTGCGGCCCGGAAGGCATGGTTATTCCGGTCCCAGAAACCCCAGGAGCGGCGCAAGTGCTATATGTGCAAATGACGCAGTACATCGTGCGCGCTGATGACGCCGATCAGATACTGATGTTCATCGACGACGTAGAGCTGATGCACGTTCAACGTCAGGAGTTGCTCGACGACCAGTTCGACCGGCATTTGCGGCGTCACCGAGAAGACGGCCGGCGTCATGATGTCGGCGACGGTGGCGCGATCGCCGTGCGAGGCGGCGGCGGAGCGCAGCCGTTCGCGCTCGTGGACAAGAATGTCGGTGCGGCTGACGACGCCGAGAGGACGGCCGGACTCGTCGATCACCGGCGCGGCACTGAAACCCTTTTCGGTCAACCAAGCGATGGCCTCGGACACGGTCGCCTCGGCGCGGAGGGACATCGGATTGGGCGTCATCAGGTCGGCGGTGCGCACCGCGTCCAGAATCAAGCGGGACACGCGCGGCACAGTCGGCGTGCGGGACATGAGACACCTCGTTCACGACGGAAGACGGAGAACGGCCGGAATTCGGCCTTGTTGGCGATGATAGGAAATCGATCTCGCAATCGGCAAAAAGAAAGTCCCGTTCTTTCGCTCCTCTCCGAAAAGGGCCGGCGTTCGCCGATGGCGCATGTCGGGGTTGTGCGTTTTCCGGGCGTTTTTACAATGATGCGGATTATTCGGTCGACAGGAGCAAGCAACTAGCCCTGGATGGGAGGATGAATCGATGACGGCGACACGATGGGCGAGCAGCGCGATCCTGATGGTGCTGTCTAGCGGCGTTCGGCGGGGCGGACGATGCCGACACAGCCAAACAAGCCGACGAGACGCTCAAACTCGCCAGCCAGGCGCTCGACAAGCAAGACTACGATCAGGCCATCGCCTCTACTCAACGCAGTACTCAAGCTCAACGCCAACAACGCCAGCGCCTTTGCCCTGCGCGGCATCGCTCACAGCCGCAAGGGCGAGCGCGACGACGCCTTGGCCGACTACGAAAAAGCATTGAAGCTCGACGACAAAAATGTCCTCGCCTATATCTCGCGCGGCGTCCTGTACATGGAAATCGGCAAGCCCGACAAGGCGCTGGCCGACTTCGACAAGGCCATCGACCTCGATCCCAAGAACCAAGCATCGCCTACCTCAGCCGCGGCAGCGCGTACAACATCAAGCACGACTATGACAAGGCGCTGGCCGACTTCACCAAAGTCATCGAGCTGGATCCCAAATCCGTCGCCGCCTACGCCAACCGCGGACAAACGCATCTGTTCAATCACGATCTCGACAAAGCGTTGGCCGACTTCGAGAAGACGCTGGAAATCGATCCGAAATTCGTCGGCCGGCCACATCGGTCGCGGCGTCGTCTTTCAGGAGAAAGGCGATCTCGATAAGGCGTTTAAGGCGTTCGACAAAGCGCTGGAAATCGATGCCAAGAGCGCCGAAGCGTATCAGGCACGCGGCGACGCCTGGATGGAGAAAGAAGAATACGAGCGGGCCATCGCCGACTTCAGCCATGTTCTGAAAATCAATGCCAAGGATGCGCGGCGCGGGTCAGCCGAGCCGAAGCCTACAACGAGAAGGGCGACTACGAGAAAGCCATCGCGGATTTCCGCAAGGCGTTGCAGCTGCATGCCAACAACGCCGACGCCCTGGCCGGCTTGGCGTGGATTTGGTCCACCTGCCCCAAGGCGGAGCTGCGCGACGGCAAAAAGGCGGTGGAGTACGCCGAGAAAGCGTGCCAGTTGACCGAATACAAAGAAGCGACGTTCCTCGATACGTTGGCCGCCGCCTACGCCGAGAATGGCCAGTTCGACGACGCCGTCAAGACGCAGAAAACGGCATTGAAGTCACCGGACGATTTTCCGAAAAAGGAACTGGAGAAGGCGAAATTACGGCTCAAGCTGTACATGCAAGGCAAGCCGTATCGCAAAGAATGAATCCTTTCACAAGCCCGGAGCGCCAGCGACGGGTTTATGCAACCCGTCGCTGGCGCTCCGGGCTTGTGAAAGGAGATCGCCATCACTCCGGCGCCAGCCATACGCGCACGGCGCGATCGCCGCCGCACGACAGCAGCCGGCGGCCGCTGGCCGCTCAGAGCGAGGCCGCTAATGTGGCCATTGTGCCGTGCCTCGAAGGTATCCAGATGCTCGCCCGTGGCGGCGTCCCAGACGAACAAGGCACCGCTCTCATCGCCGGAGATCAGGTGCTTGCCGCTGGGCGAAAAGAGGACGCCGTAGACGTGCGCCTTGTGGCCGCGAAAGCAGCGTAGCTCCTTGCCGGTTTGCAAATCCCACAGACGAACGGTGGCATCCCAACTGCCGGAGGCGGCCAGACGGCCGTCCGGCGAAAAGGCCACGCTCATAATGCGCTCCCCATGGCCGGCGAACTGATGCAACAGACGCCCCGTCTCCACATCCCACAGGCGCACCGTGCGGTCGCTGTCGAGTCCGCCCGTCAGAGCGCTGCGGCCATCCGGCGAGCAGGCGACGCACATAATCGAGTCTTTATGTCCCTCAAATTGGCGCAGCATCTTGCCGCTTTCAACATCCCACAAACGCAGATTCTTATCGAAGCAGGCCGAAAAGGCGCGGCGTCCGTCCGGCGTAAAAGCGACGGCGCGCACCGCTTCCGGATGGCGCGCGAAGCTCCGTACTTGCTCGCCGCTGGCCACGCGGTAGAGAGATAGATCGCCGTCCTTTCCACCGCCTAGGGCGTACCGACCGTCCGGCGAAAAAGCCACCGCCCACGCCGCGCCGCGATGGCCGTGCAGGCGGCGAATCTGCTTGCCGCTCTCTAGATCCCAGAGGCGGATGGTGCCGTCATTGCTGCCGGAGAGCGCGCGGCGTCCGTCCGGCGAGACGGCGACGCTGACGACGACATCGCCATGCCCCTCCAAGACAAGACGTTGACTGTACAGACGATGATGGATGCTTTGAAGTACATCGCGGGCGCGGAAGCGCACTTCCAGATCGGGGCTTTTCACGGCCGCGCGCAGGCGTCCCACGGCGGGTTCGCCGATTTGGCCGAGCCGTTGACTGGCGCGCTCGCGCTCTGGGAACTCGTTGCTGCCCAGCTGCTCGATCAGCCGGGCGATGGCGAAATGGTTCGGCCGTTCACCGTGCGGATCGGGCGACTCGGCCCGGCCGGCGAGGGCGGCAACCGTCAACATCAACCCCAGCGTCGTCCACAAACGCGGACGAATCCTTCGCCGCGTCGCGCCGCTACTTCGACAACAGATTTTCACATACCACCTCCTTGTCCGGAACGCCGAGCGTCCGTTGCTATCTTTTCCCGATTGGCCGATTAATGCAAGACCGTCCGGCGCCTCCTCCTATAGCCCCCGGCTTACCGGGAGATCGCTTCACCCCCGGCAAGCCAGGGGCTATATTCTCTCAAAGGGGCCGATCATGGCGTATCAAACGACTATCCGCGGCGAACATTTTTCCTTCGCCGATCTGCGCGGGTGATGGCCCGCGCCAATGAGGAAAAGTCCGGCGATCACCTCGCCGGCTTGGCCGCGCGCTCCGAGCGCGAGCGCGTCGCCGCCAAGCTCGTTCTCGCCGACGTGCCGCTCGGCGACCTCGTGAATCATCCGCTCCTCGATCCCGATGAGGATGACGTCAGCCGCTTCCTACTCGACACGCTCGATCACGCGGCGTTTCAACCGCTGCGCGGCCTGACCGTCGGCGAGTTCCGCGAATATCTGCTCGACGATGCCATCGGCGAAGAGGAGATTCGAGCGATTCAGCGCGCCCTTCATCCCGACGTGGCCGCCGCCGTGGCCAAGCTGATGAGCAACAAAGATTTGGTGTTGGCGGCGAGCAAGATCCGCAACGTCACGCGCTGCCGCAACACAATGGGGCAGCGCGGCGTCCTTGGCATCCGCGTTCAGCCCAATCATCCGGCCGACGATCTCGGCGGCATTCTGTTGGCCACGGTCGATGGCCTGCTGTACGGCTGCGGCGATGCCGTTCTCGGCGTCAATCCGGCGACGGAATCGGTGGAAACGGTATCGGCCATTCTGCACGGCCTAGCTCGCCTCATCGATACATTCGCCGTGCCGTCGCAATCGTGCTGCCTGGCGCACATTACGACGCAGCTGGCCTGCCTGGAAGGCGGCGCGCCGGTGGATCTGCTATTTCAATCGCTGGCCGGCACGCAGCCCGCCAACGCCGCCTTCGGCGTCAGCCTATCGCTGCTGCGCGAGGGGTGCGAGCGCGTGCGCGAGAGTCATCGCCGCCGCGAGGTTGCCTGGGTTGGCGAGAACGTGATGTATTTCGAGACCGGCCAAGGCAGCGCCCTGTCCGCCGACGCGCATCACGGGCTCGATCAGCTGACGCTGGAAGCGCGAGCCTACGGCGTGGCTCGTGCCTTCGAGCCGTTCTTGGTCAACAGCGTCGTCGGCTTCATCGGCCCGGAGTATCTGTACGACGAACGGCAGATCGTCCGCGCCGGTCTGGAAGATCACTTCATGGGCAAGCTGCTGGGTTTGCCGATGGGCGTCGATGTCTGTTACACCAATCACGCGGCGGCCGATCAGAACTCGGCGGACAATCTGTTATTGCTGTTGGCGATGGCGGGGTGCAATTATTTCATGGGCGTGCCGTGCGCCGATGATGTGATGCTCAATTACCAGTCCACGAGCTATCACGACGCGGCCGGCGTGCGCGCAAGTATTGGGACTGCGGCCGGCGCCGGAGTTCTTGGTGTGGTTAGAGGAACATGGTATCTTCCGTGATGGGCGATTGCTGTCCGGCGAGCGGGAAGGACAGCAGCCATTGCTGAACGCTGTTGGGCGTTTGTTGGATCATCAGGCAGAGGCGTCCCATGAAGGTGCGCGAAATACTTAAACGCCTGCGTGCCGATGGTTGGGTGCAGATCAAAACGCGAGGGAGTCATCGCCAGTTCAAGCACCCTACCAAGCCGGGTAAAGTGACCGTGGCAGGAAAACCTTCCGTGGATATACCACCGGGAACGCTTAACAACATCCTTAAACAGGCTGGATTGGAAGACGGTTAACTATGATAGCGAAATACGCTGTAGTCATCGAAAAAGGCGAACGGAGTTACGGAGCATATGTTCCGGATTTGCCAGGCTGCATTTCCGTGGGCGATACGCTCGATGAAGTACGGCAGATGATCCGCGAGGCGATCGAGTTTCACATTGAGGGCATGCTGCGCGACGGTGATGAAGTGCCGGAACCGACGTTGCAATGCCATGAGGTTGAGATTGACATGGCCCGGATCGCCGTCCTTGCCAAGGAAGAGGGGTGAAGCGATAAATGGCAGCCTCCTGTGAGGGAAGCGGTAACGAGAATATGTCCCAGACTCGATAAGAACTCAGTCGCATGGACGGTCTGCTGGAGCGTCTGACTCGGCATGCTCCGCTTTCCATAGAACCGAGTGCGATTCGGGGGTAGCTATCTCCATTAGCGCACGCTTGGCATACGGAGTGAATCGTGGATTACCTTCCTGCAATACTTCGGCAAGAAATGGCACCGATTCCGGCACTTGTGCGATGTCCAATGCCATCATCACATATAGCCGAACGCTCTCGCTTGGATCGTTGCGGAACGTGTCAATCAAGTCGGGTAGGCAAATGGCCGCATTTTCCGCCAGTTCATGAGCGATAATATCCGCCCATGATCCCCGCGCCTTGCCGCTTCGGATAAGGCGAGCGCACTCAGCTACGCCAGGAAACCGCGGATATTTACGGCCCCAGCGTTGGTACTCTGGGTCTACATCATCACGATATCGGCTACGTTTGCCCATTGCTGTCTCCTTCGCCTAACTCCGATATTATACTCTCTTCGCTCATGGATGTACTTGCAACAAAGACACCCAAAAAGAAGAGGAGAAGTGCCGAATGAATGAACCGCTTGCCCCCCAGCACCTGGACTTAATCGCCGCCATCCGCGAACGCACGCCGGCGCGCATCCTCGTTGGCCGCGCTGGTCCTTCGTATCGCACGGCGACGCAGCTGCAACTGCGCCGCGATCACGCCGCCGCCCGCGATGCCGTGCATGCGGAAGTCGATATGCAGCGCGATCTCGGCGCAGAGTTCGTGCGGCGATTTCAACCGTTCGAGGTGCGCACGCGGGCATCCTCGAAGGAAGAGTATCTGCTGCGGCCAGATCTCGGCCGGCGGCTCGACGACGCGGCGTGGCAAACCATCCGCAAGGAATGTCCCGCCGGTTGTGTTTTGCAGGCAGTCATCGGCGATGGTCTGTCGGCAGCGGCGATCGCGGCGCAGGTGCCCAAACTACTGCCCCAGATTGACGAAGAAGCCCGGCGGCGCGGCTGGAGTTTCGGACGACCTTTTTTCATCCGCCATTGCCGCGTCGGCGTCCTCAACGACATCGGCGACATTCTCGATCCGGAAGTGGTGGTATTGCTGATCGGCGAACGGCCGGGATTGGCCACGGCGGAGAGTCTATCGGCCTATCTCGCCTATCGACCGCGGCCGGGGCACAACGACGCGCAACGCAACCTTGTCTCGAACATCCACGCTCGCGGCGTCGGCCATGAGGAAGCGGCGCGACGCATTGTCGCCTTGGCCGAACAGATGCGGCGGCGGCAGATAAGCGGCGTGGCCATCAAAGAGGAGTTGGCCGGCAAGGATGTCTCTCGAAAAGGCGATTTGACGGCGAGCCAACCGCATTCTAGGCTTGCTTAAATCTCAACGGCGAGGGTGCGGGGTCATGAAGTCGTCTCTGCGCAATAAATTATCCGTTCTCGTTCAACGGCGGCTCCAGATCGAACGGCGCGGCGGGAAACGCATCGTGCCGGTTCACCGCACGCTTTGCCAGCTTCAAGCGTCCGACGACAGCGAAACGGCGGCGGGGATCGTTCACAACCTCTCGTACAAGGGCGTCGCCGTGTTGGCGGAACGCGAATATGCGCCCGGTACGCCTCTGCGCGTGTTGCTCGTCAACGATTCGCATACTTTCTCGTTGGCGATGGACATGAAGGTCGTCCGTTCGTTTCGCAACGGCGGTACGCACTATCTGATCGCCGGTCCCTTCACGCGCCCGCTGCTGCACGAGGAAGTGGTGCCGTTCATTTTGTGATCGGCCGTTTGCGGCTTAGCGCTATTACGCTGGCAAGTTAGTTCCGCACAAAAAATTGAATCACGAAAACACGAAAAAAAGCACGAACGAACCGAATGGCTTACTTCTCTGTGTTTTCTCGCTTTCGTGTTTTCGTACTTTCGTGTTTTCGTGATTCAATTCCGTGCCGGGGTAATAAGCCGCAAGCGGTTCAAACGACGCGCTGGTACTTGAACAGACTGGGGGCTAGACCGCCCCAACGGCGGCGCGATAACGGCGCCACGCCCACCGCCGCCGAGTGCAGATCATCCACCGAATAAAACACCTGAGGATGAAATCGTCGCGCGATCGTCAGCACGCGGTCCAGTTCCTTGCGCTTGATGACCGTATAGATCACCTGCACCGGCCCGGTCGCGCCTTCGGCGTCGATACTGGTGACGCCGTAGTCGGCGGTGCGCAGCTGGTCGATGAGTTGGCGGGCGTCCCGATGAGTTATCATGCGCACGCCGACGCTGCCCATCGCTAACTTTTCTTCCAGGAGAATGCCCAGGAAATTTCCGAGCGTGAAACCGCCCGCGAAAGCCGCCGAGCAACGCCAGTCGTTGAGGTTCTTCATCACCTCGCCGATGGCGAACAGCCAAATGCTGACCTCGAACGCGCCCAAGAGCGGCGCCAGAAACTTCATGCCGCGGGCGACGAAGATGGTGCGCATGGTGGAAAGCGTCACCACGCAAACCTCGGCGGCAAAGATGAATAAAGGCAGCGAATCCGTCGAACCAAACACGGAACCATCCTCCGTAGGACCGCGAAAGGACGATCTCCATAGAAAAATCGACGATTGGCCGCAAGAGCAAAAAATGACCACGGGGGCCAACTTCTGCTTGCGAGTCGCCGCGCCGGCGGATACGCTCCAGGAAGAACGGCACGAACGCTCAGGAGGCGTCATCATGAGTCCTGCCAATCTGTCCACGGAAATGCCGACCTCGGTGGCGGCATCCGAGGCCGCCGACGCGGCCCACATTATCCTCATCGTCGATGACGCGGCCATGGATCGCCATTTGGCCGGCGCCATCGTGCAAAAAATCGACGGCTGGAAAACCTTGTTCGCCGAACACGGCAAGGAAGCGCTGGAAATCCTGAAGCGGCAGACACCCGATGTCGTCCTCACCGACATGCTCATGCCGGAAATGGACGGTTTGGAATTGGTGCGCGCCATCCGCGTCCAGCATCCGCTGGTGCCGGTCATTCTGATGACGGCGCACGGCAGCGAAGATTTGGCCATCGAGGCGCTGCGCAGTGGAGCGGCCAGCTATGTGCCCAAAAAGAGCTTGGCCCGCGACTTGGCCGAAACACTCGACGGCGTGCTGGCCGCCAGCCAGAGCAATCGCCGCGAACGGCTCGTTCTCGATTGCCTGCTCCGCCACGAAACGCACTATCGCTTGGACAACGATGTCGCCCTGGTCGCGCCGCTGGTCGGCCATCTCGAACATCAAGTGGAGCGTCTGCGCTTGTGCGAACCGAGCGGATTGGTTCTCGTCGGCGTCGCCTTGCACGAGGCGTTGACCAATGCCATCCTGCACGGCAACCTAGGGGTCAGTTCGGAATTGCGCGAAACGGATGAGAAAGAATACTATCGGCAGATCGCCGAACGGCGGACGAAGCCGCCCTGGTGCGAGCGTCGCGTCCATGTCAGCGCCACGCTGACCGGCCAAGAGGCCGTCTTCGTCGTCCGCGACGAGGGCGAGGGGTTCGACCCGGAGTTGTTGCCCGATCCGACCGATCCGGCCAACCTCGGCCGCGTCAGCGGCCGCGGATTGCTGCTGATTCAGACGTTCATGGATCGCGTCGAACACAACGAACGCGGCAATCAGATCACGATGGTGAAACGCCGCAGTTGAGTTTGGCCGTAGTTTGCAAACCTTCTGAGCGAGGGGCGTCAGCCCCCCGAGAGACACTAGGCTCGGGGGCTGACGCCCCCCGCTCAGATTTTGAACGGGGAAAGGGAAAAACAAACGGCAATTCCATAGCTTGCCGGGCGGATTCCGTCTATACTACGGACGGTTGAAATACACCGACAACGGTTGGTAGGCAAGCGGGGCAGTTCAGGCGCCGCTCGCCGACCTCAAGAGGGCACCTGTCGCCGAATCCTCACCCGCGAACCTGTCCGCCGAAAAATCAGTAGGCGCATCGAGCAATAAACCGCATGATAAGAAGCAGGCAAGCACGAGGACGGCCGGACGGCGACGACGAATGGAGCCGCCCAACGGTTGGCATCCGAGGGATTTAATGACTCACCGGGAACGGCACACCACCGATGAAGCGTCTGCCCGCGACGCAATCCGGACGCCTCCGGCCGATCGTTCGGCGTCCGCTTCGCCGTCTTCGCCACCGGATGCCTCCTTGTGGGCCGAGTGGTTTCAGCGCGCCTCTGCCGTCCAGCAGCGCGAGGCGTTGCTTTTGGCCGCTCAGCAAGGCATTCTCTACGCGCACCAGCTGACCGCGCCTGTTCATTCCGCCGCGTCGGCCCGCTCGCTTCTGGCCGGCTTGCTTAACGGCCAAGTCAAGGAGTTAGAGCCGCTGCATCCGCCGGCCTTGCAATGTCACGATGGCGAACTGGATCGAACGCAGCGCGAGGCGGCGGCGCGGGCCGTCGCCACGCCTGATGTTTGTCTGATTCAGGGTTTGCCCGGCACGGGCAAATCGCGCCTCGTCGCCGAGATCATTGTGCAAGCAGCCCAGCGCGGCGAGCGCGTTCTTTTCCTCGCTCCGACCGCGGCCGCTCTCGATAGCGTGTTGGAACGGCTCGACAAACAGCCGGCGGTCTGCCCCCTTCGCTGTCTCGCCGCCGAGGAGCGGGCCGCGTCTTTACCTCCGGCCATCGCCCGCCTAACGCTGCCGGAGCGTCTGCGTTGGTATCGGGAAACGACACTGCCGGCCGCTCGCGCTGTCCGCGATGCTGCCCGGCAAACGCTTAATGCCCGCGCCAGCGAGCAATCGCAATGGCCGCGGCTGGAAGAACTGGCCGGACAAGCTGAGCGCCTCGCCGAACGCTTGCGGATCTTGTCCGAGCGGCGGGCCGGCATCGCGGCGGAAGTGGAGCGTCTAGAGCAAGTCTCCGCTTCTTACCGCGAACGCTGGCAGGCGTGCCAACGCGCGGCGACCGAGCCTCTGGAACACTTAGACAGCCAGTTGGCTGGGCTGCAAGCCGAGTTGGAGACCATCACCGGCAAACAAATTCATCTCGACAGCGAATGGCAGACGATTCGACCGTTGGTCGAAGCGCGGCAAGGACGGCGTTTCTGGACCGGCTCGTGGTGGCGTGCCATGCGGCACGGCGGTCTGAACGAACAGTTGCGCGATCTACAAGCGCGTCGTTCGGAACTGACGGCGGCGCGGCAGCGGTTGGAGCAGGGCATCGCGGCGCGGCGGAACGAACGCGCCGAAATCGAAAACCGTTACACCGCCGAGCGCCGGCGTTTGCAAGAGGAGGAAATCGCTCGCCGTCAGACCGAATTGGATAGCGAGATCGCCGCCGTGGCGCGGGAACAGCACGCATTGCACGAACAATGGCGAACGATCTGCCCGACACTCCCCAGCGAGGCCGTTCCGGCCGAGATGTCTCGGCAAGCCGTGGCGGCGGGGCGCACCGCCTGGGAACATTTACGCGAACGGAACGCCCAACAAGCCGTCTCCGCGGAGCAATGGTTACAAACCATCGAGGAGGGCGTGCGCTCTCTGCCGGAGAAGTTGGTCGGCTGCGCCAATGCCATCGCCGCCACGACGGCCGCGCTGGCCGGCGATGAGCATTTCGGTGATCGCAACGGCACTCCCGCCGTCCTGTTCGATCTGCTGATTTTGGAAGAAGCACATCGGCTGACGGAAGCGGAATTCGCCGCCGCCGCCCGCCGCGCGCGTCGCTGGGTACTCATCGGTGAGCCGCAATCCCTTGGGGAAGCGGAGGGCGAACCGGCAGCGTCAGCTGCCGGATGGGGCGCTTCCACCCGGCAGCTGACGCTGCCGGTTCGCCTCCCACCTTTCGAGCATTTGTGGCGGAACTTGCACGCTGATCCGCACCGCTTGCCCTTCGCCTGGATGCGCCGCGAGGGCCGCCTTCTCTGTCGCTTGCGGCTGTTCTCCGCCGAACAAGCAAAGTGGATCGAAACCGAGCCGGTCATCGATCGGCCGGACATCGAGTTGCGTATCCTGTCCGTGCCTCGGCTGACGCCGCAAGTCGTCGAAGTGCTGTTCCCTGCCGGCATGGACATCGGCGAGGCCAAACAGTTCCTCTTGCACGAACTGGAGGAGCTGGCCATACAAACGCGCGGCCGAAGCACGAGTTGGGCGGAAACGGCCGACGCGGTGATTCTGGAACTGGCCGTCTGTGTCGATGTCGAGACGGTGATGATTTCTCTCGAAGGCGGTGTGCGCGAGCGTCTGGCGCGCCTGCCGGCGAAAGACGATCCACCCGCGATAGACGGAATAGATTGGCACACTTGTTCTTTGGAATTTGCCCGCGCCGACGGCTGGACTCGCCAGCGCGCGAGGAGTGGATCGCCGCGCGTCTGGGACTCCGTTCGCTCGGGCGCACGGCTCTCTTGACCGTGCCCTATCGGCTCGATCCGCCGCCGGCGTACTCCGCGCCCTCTTGTCCGACATGCCAGAAGAGTCAAACCACGAATAACACGAATACAGACAAAAAAAATAGTAAAAACATTCGCCGTCGTCGTCCTTGATTGTGGTTTGTTATTCGTGTGATTCGTGGTGGCTCTCTTTGGGGAAAGCCGAGAGCGTATGAGCGCTGCCTTTGTCCCGTCCTGGCCCGGCAGCCGTGTTCTTCTGGGGTGGTGGCGCGAACTGGCCGACCGAAAGCCTCAGCAACTACGCATCAGCCGACTTCTCTTCCATCGCGTCGAAGCCCTGGTCCGCGTCCATCGTTCGCGCACCCTGGATCGCTGGCAACTGGCGCTGTTGCGCCTGGCCGGCGCCCGTGTACCCTGCGGCGAGTTAGTAAGCTCCTTAACCGATCTGCAAATGGATGCGCAGGTACTCGTTCAACTCGTCCGCGAACTGACCGATGCCGGCCTGCTGCACCAGAACGGCACGGGCGTCTGGCAGATGACGCTGGCGGGACGCGATGCTCTGGCGACGGGCGCGCTGGCGGTCTTCGACGAGGAGCGTCGCACCTTCATCTTCGTGGACCATGCCGCGCTCGGTCGGCCGCCGCACTTCTTGCCCCTGAAGCGCTTGCCTCCTCTCGTCTCCGCTCCCGCGCCGGAGGCGGCCGGTTGTTCATTTGATGTCGCCAACCTGGAGGCGTGTATTCGGCAGATGCCCCAGTGGAAGGCGCGCTATCGCTTTCCGACCGATGTGGCGGCACTGCTGCCGCCAGAGACGAACTGGCGGCGCGTGATTCTCGATACCGTGGAATCCCGGATGCTCGTCTTCATCCACACGGCTCAAGCGTCCGGTAGTTCGAGAGTGCTAGGCTTCGCGGTGCGCCCGGAAGGCTGGACGCTGGAGCCGGAACCGCTGTTGACGCTCGCCGACGGCTGGGAAGAAGCGCTGCCGGATCTCGCCGCGGAGCCAGCGCCGGAGATGTGGCGTCGCGTTTGGCAAGAATGGTCGCATCCGCGCGGTTTACCGCCGGCCGAGGTCGAAGCGTGCCGGCTGGAACGCACCGATCATCGTTTACTTGTGCATGCCCCGATGCGATTGATCGAACGCTTGCGAGCGGCACGCAGCGATGCGATCAAACAAGAAGCGTGGCTGTTGGCCGGTGATGGCCGCACGCGCACCGTCGCACAGATCGAATTGCATCCGTTGTGAACGCCGAGCATTAGATTTCCGGGCAGAACGGCGGCGTGGTCTGCGCGGCCATCCACGCCAAGCAGCGCGCCCAGTTGATCGACGAACCGGGTGTGATGCTGCCCAGCAAACGCGAACCGGCCGCCCCTGTCGCCGACGGCACGCTTGCCGGTACGCCGTCGAGCGTCAACGCCGCCAGCATGCCGAACGACAACGCCTTACGCACATCCGCCGGCACACCCACCTCATCCGTGCGCTGCAACGGCGTGCCCTCGAACGGTTGCTCCAACAACCGCCACAGCAGACCGTTGCGGACGCCGCCGCCCGATAAGAGAATGCGATCGATGCGCGAAGCCGACGGCAAAAATCGCCGCACCGCCGTGGTGATGCCGCGCGCGACGAAGTGCGTGGCAGTGCATAACAGATCGTGCAGACTGCCGCCCTGTTGCCGTACTTGCTGCACGGCGGCGGCGGCGAAATCGTCGCCGAATAGATGACGCGGCAGGCTCTTGGGAGGACGGCGCTGCAAATACGGATGATTGAGCCAGCTTTGCAACAGCGCGTCGATGCACCTGCCCTGAACGGCGTGTTTGCCGCCCGGATCGAACGACGATTTGCCGCCGGTCAGCTGGCCCATCAGCGCGTCGAGCAGCACGTTGCACGGCCCGGCCTCGAAGCCGACCACCTCCTGGATGCGGCAAGCGGCCGGCACGAAGACGATGCGTGCCAGTCCGCCCAAATGGATCAGTAGACGGCTTTCCTGGGGATGACGGAAGAGAATGTAATCGGTCAGCGCCGCCAGCGGCACGCCCTGGCCGCCGGCCGCCACGTCGCGGGAGCGGAAATCGCTAATCGTCGTCACGCCGCAGCGCTCCGCCACCACCGCCGCCATACCCAGGCCGAGGGTGGAGGGGAATCGTCCCTCCGAGTCGTGCCAGACGGTATGTCCCGGACAGCCGATGCACTGTACTCGTTGCAAGCTCAGGCTAGCGTGATCGGCCACCGTTCGCGCCGCCGCCGCCAAGGTTTCGCCCAACAAACGGTGCAAAATACTGACTTGTCGAATCTCACAAGGAGCCGAAGTGCTGACGCGGCGGAGCAACGCCCGCAATTCTTGGCCGTAGGGCTGGTGCAAACCCCGCACCTGGCAAACGCGCAACTCCAACCCCACGCCTTCCAGTTCCATCAGCGCGGCGTCCACGCCATCGACGCTGGAACCGGAAGCCAGACCGATGAGCCAGCGCGGGGACATAGGAGGGTTCCTCTGCTGCATTCTTGCCAGCCCGCAGCGCCAGCAAGGGATGCCCTTGCTGGCGCTGCGGGCTGGCAAGAATACGATCGCTTCTATGCCGCCACTTGCAGCGGTTGCGCCTGACGCAGACACGCCTGGATGAAATACTCGAACAGTTGCAAATCCAACGCCGACGCCGTCTCCGATTCGGGATGCCATTGCACGCCGATGCAGAACCAATTGGCCTCTGTACTCTCGACCGACTCGATGACGCCGTCCGGAGCGCGGGCGCCGACGCGCAAGCCGTCGCCGACTTGACGAACCGCTTGATGGTGAGCACTGTTGACGCGAATTTCGCCGGCGCCGTAAATCTCCTCCAGTCGTGTGTTCGGCTCAACCAGCACGAGATGGCGGTGCGGAGCGCCCGTCGGATCGCGGTGCGGCATTGCTCGCGGCATGTCCGCCGGCAGATGCACATAAAGACTGCCGCCGCAAGCGACGTTGAGTTGCTGCATGCCCAGGCCGATGGCCAACAGAGGCAGGCGGCGCTCCAACAATCGACGCACCAAGAGCCGATCGCTGTCATCGCGGCGTTCCGGCAACGGCTGTACCGAAGAATGCGACGGCATACCCAGACGGCGCGGATCCAGATCCAGACCGCTGCCGGTCAAAATGAAACCATCGAGGCGATCGAGCCAGGCATCGACATCGATTTCCTTGCCCAGAGGCGGCACGACCACGGGCAGTCCGCCGGCGACAACAACATTGTCGAGGTAGCCGGCGCCGAGACGGATGAACGGAGCGTTCACTTTGCTGGCCGGCACATAATCGGCGTTGACGCCGACGAACGGCCGAGTTTGATGGGCCATCGTCTTCCCTCCTTGGAACCGCGCCCGGCGCGCACCGCGCCTGGCATGCCGCGAAGTTCCTCTCCGCGAGCGGCGGGAGTATACTCAGCGTGCGCCGGCGCGAACAAGACCGATTACGAGAGATGATTCAACCAGCCCGGAGCGCCAGCGATGGGTTCTTCTCCCCCGTCGCTGGCGCTCCGGGCTGGTTGAGTCAACAGCGGGGAAGGGAGAGGGTGGTTTTCGTCGTGTCGCTGGGGTATTCTAAATGTGATCGGTTGTTACAGCGAGGACGCTACGCCATGCCGCTTCTGGATCACTTCCACCCCCCGTTGAGCGAACGGCGCCATTGGCACTCGTTCCATAATTCTTGGGCGACCTACCTGTCTTCCCAACTCAACGCGCTTTTACCTGCTGGGTACTTCGCCGAGGCGAATGTACAATTCAGCATCGAAATCGATGTTGCCGCTTTTGAAGAGGCCGGCATCGCCGGTGCGCCGACTGGTTGGACACCGCCGCCCCCTTCGGCGCGTCTTCCTTTTGAGATGGCTGGCGTCGTAATTGAGGTCGGAATCTTTAGCCGGTCTGGCGGCCCGCAATTGGCTGGTGCCGTCGAGTTGCTCAGCCCAGCCAACAAGGATCGGCCACTGCATCGAGAGGCGTTCGTGGCGAAGTGCGTGACTTATTTGCAGGCGGGCGTCGGGCTGGTGCTTGTTGATGTGGTGACCGAACGATCCGCCGATCTTTATCGCGAACTCCTCATAAGGTTGGGGATGGGCGACCCGGGGCCGGGGCCTGTCCTCAGCGGATCGGCTTTTCGGCCGGTCGAAAGCAACGGGGTGAAAGCGTTGGAGATCTGGCGTGAACCGATCGCGGTGGGTCAACGCTTGCCGACACTGCCTCTCTGGCTGCGCGGCAGACTTTGCCTGCCCGTCGAGTTGGAAGCTGCCTACGAGCGTACCTGCATCGAACAGCGTGTGCAACCAGCCGCGTAAGAGACAAATGGGGTCAGCTAACAACGCCCAATGACGTAGCGATGCGGATCGACTTCTTCGCGCAGCAGCAGCAATTCCGCCGGTGTGGGCGGCTCTGTCACCGCCAACGGTTCGCGGACGCCCAACTCGAAGCCGGTGGCGGCGCGGACTTGCGCCAGCGTCACGCCTGGATGCAGACTGTGGATCTCCATACGTTTGCTCTCGTCGTGATAGCCCAGGACGGCCAAGTCGGTGATGACGCGATAGGGTCCGCTGTCCGCCGGCAATCCCGCCGCCTCGCGCGCACCGGGGCCGGTCAGGTAGCCCGGCGTCGTCAGGAAATCGAGTTTCTCGACGAAGCGACGGCGATCGTGATGAGTGACGACGAGGATGCGCCAGCAGAACGAAGCGAGATCGTTAGCGCCGCCGCTGCCGGGCAGACGCACTTTCGGACGGAGGTAATCGCCGCCGATGTGCGTCGAATTGAGATTGCCATAGGCATCGATCTGGCGCCGCCGAGGAAGGTGTAATCGATAAGGCCGCGCTGACAGGTTTCCATGATGTCGGCCATGCTGGTGGCCATGACGGCGCGATGGAAAGAGCGCGAATCGCCGACGCTGATGGGCATGGTCGGCAGTTGCGGCGCCACGCCGCCGGCCTCGAAGAGAATGACCAAATGGGGAGCGTGCGTATGTTGGGCGAGCATGGCGGCGGCGCAGGGCACGCCGGTGCCGACCGCCGCCGTGCGACCATCTTCCAAGAGACGCGCCGCGCAACAGATCATCAGTTCCATCGCGTTGTAGTGCGGCATCGGCGGACACAAAAAACTCCTTACATTCCGCGATGCAACAAAAATTCCTGACGACGTAACTCCTGCATGCGCGGCAAGCCGCCGCAGTGCTGCAAATACGCCGCGAAATCGTGGACTCCGTAAATGTATGTCTGGAGAAAATCGCGGAACCCCTCGACATCTTTCTCAGCGATCAACCATTGGCGGATGTGTTCCTCATCGGAAAAATACTCATACGGCATGTTGCCGGGATAGCTGCCGTAGGGCACTTCGCAGACGGCATCGACGCAAAAAAACGGGATGACGGTGCGGCTGGGATCTTGGCGGATGTCGTCGCTGGGGATAAGCCGTTCGCAGGTGATGATGAGTCGCTTGGCCGCGCGGGCCAGATCGAGGTCGGCGACGGTAGTGCCGCGGATGCGGCAATTGCCGTAGCGATCCGCCTCATGGACGTGGATGGCCGCCACGTCGGGATACAGCGCGGGAACCAACGCCACCTTCGCGCCGGTGAACGGGCAAGCGACGACGCGGGCGGCGCTGTGGCGAAAGGTGTCGGTGCCGAGCAGCGAGCGCACCGGCAGAAAGGGCACGCCCATCGCGGCGGCCTTGAAACGCACGGCCAGCGTGTAATTGCTCCACTCCGTGCAGGCGATTTCGCCGGACTCCATGACGCGGCGAGCGTGCGGCGACAACCCCCGCGCTTCCAGACCGACGACATACGCGATGTCCACGGCAGCCAACGTCTGAACCTCGTCCCAGACCGTTGCCGGCGCACAGTAGTTGAAAGTCGTGCGTCGCGGTGTGGCCGGCGAAATGCAGGCGTTGCCGGCCCTGACGCAGAATTTCGTGCAGCACCGCCGTGGGAATGCGGGCGCAGCCGAAACCGCCGCTGGCGAAATAATCGCCGTCGCGGACGAAACGACGGACGGCCTCGTCCACGGTCATAACTTTGTCGGTTAAGGCTCGCGGTTTAGTCGGCGAAGAATTGACGAGCGCGATCAGCGGACGGATCGCCAAACAGGGCGCCGTCACCCTGAGAAAGGATGTCCATTCGGTCTAGTCCGTAGTCTTCCGCGTTTAGCCGCGACCCGGAGGGGAGCGCGGCTGCGCTCCCCTCCGGGTCGCGGCTAAACACGAAGGGCTAATTAGCGATTCTCGAATTCCCGGAGCAGTTGGCGAAAACGCGGATCGTGGCGAATCGAATCGAGGTCGTGATCTTCCTTCATGTAGCGGAAGTCGCGGTAGCCCAACTCGACGGCGCGGCGCAGCGTCTTGAGCGACTGCTCCGGCCGCTTGAGCAAAGCGAGACTGCATGCCAAATTGTAGTGGGCCAGAGCGTCGTTGGGCCGAAGCTGCACCAGCCGCTTATCGATCTGAAGTCCATCGGCGAAACGCCCCTTGAGGGTCAACAGGTTGCCCATGATCCGCAAGACATCGACATAATCGGGGCAGCGACTGAGAACGCCCGCGAAGAAATCCAGCTCGAAATCCAACTGCCGTTGATCGTGTACGCGCGCCGATGGCTGACCAGCGGCGGAGGATTCGGGCTTTTCGTTGAAGTGCTTGCCTGATTGCGCCATTGGCTTCCCCCTGCATTGGTCCGGATGGGAGAGGAAGCGAGCCTCCGCGCCTGGGAGGACGCCCCCATGCTAACCCGTCCCTGATTATAACCGTCTGCCGAAGGAAGTGCAAAGGATGTCATCGCAAACGGAGCCGGATCTGTCCGCCCGTAGGGGTAGGGTGGGTCGAGCTTGCGAGACCCACCATGTCCCCGGTGGGTCTCGCTGCGCTCGACCCACCCTACCCATGCGCGGGCAACAGAATCAGCGCGATCAAACATCCGCGTCGCCGAGATCGTCGTCCTCTTCGTCCTCGTCCTCGTCGTCGTCGAGATCGTCGAGGTCGTCGTCGAGATCGTCGTCGAAATCATCCTCGTCGTCGAAGTCCTCGTCGTCGAAATCATCTTCGTCGTCGAAGTCTTCATCATCGAAGTCCTCGTCGTCGTCGAAGTCCTCGTCGTCCTCCTCGTCTTCGAGATCGTCGTCCTCCTCGTCTTCGTCCTCTTCGTCATCGCGCGAGATGGCCGCGTAAAGAGGAACGGGATCGAGGTCCGGTGCCAGCCATTCGAGCGTCGCGCCTTCCGCCTGCCGTCGAGAGGAGATCAACAGTTTGCCAGCGAACATCAGAGTATCCTCGATCAAAAGAAAGCCGCAAGCGGAGGGACGCATCCTGCCGCTCCCTCGTCTTATCGGCGTGAACCCTGTATTTCCCTACAACCCCGGCGCTGCCGCCGAGGAAAAAACTCACCTTCGCCGCCTGTACGATCGGCGCGAACCGTCTCCTTCTCGCCATCCGGCGATCCACCGCGACAGCCGCGGCGAACGCGCTCTTTACCGCCCTGGATGGTCCAAGGTAATCCCTTCCTAGTAAACTTGATTCGACTCGTCAAGCTATCCGAAAACCTTTGTGGGATTGATTTTTCAAGACGGCGCCGGCGGCGAAAAATGCTCGCGGCCAAGCCTCGGAACGGTCATCCACGAACGCCCAACGCTTGGCGTTTTTCGCGGATGAACGGGACATGATGAAGGATGTGGCGGGTGGCGCCCGTCAGAAGTTGTTCCAGCGTCAGAGGGCCGCGTTCGCTGTGGATACCGACCCGTTGCAGCGCCTCCAGCGGCAGCGTCCGCAGGATGCGCGCCAGCTGGGCGCGCGTATGCTCGATGAGGGGCAATTCTTCTTCCAAGCTGCGTTCGTGATAGGCCAAGGCGGCGGCGAAACGCTTTTCGTCGGCGCCGGCGAACTGCGGCCGCTCCTCGGCGAGGACACGCTTCATGCGGTCGGCGAAAATCGGCTCGAAGTCGGCGAGATGGCAGACGACCTCCAACGTACTCCATTTGCCGGCGATGGGGCGAGCCAACAATTGCTCGCGGCTGAAGCCGCCAACCGCGTCGCGGAGCAGCCGGGAACCATCGACGTAGTTCGCAATCAATTGCGTCAGGCTTACGCTCATGGGGAACCTCCCTGGTGCATGAAGGGCGACGCGGCCAAACGAAGGGGCTGCTGTGGAATTATGGATGAGGCGGCGGTTGTCAACCCGCCTTGCGCTCATTTCGTTCGCGCAAATGAGCGATCTGCTGTCGTCGCTCCGCTTCCGGCGCGTAGGGGTCGAAATCGAGCTGTCCGCCGAGCAGACGTTGCAGGATCTCGAAGGCGTGGCGGCGCAGCTCGACATCGCGTCGCTCCAGCGCTTCGACCAGAGCCGGCACGGCATCGGAGCCATGCCCAAGCAATTCGCCGACCGCCGACGGATCGTTGGCTTGCAAGCGGTCGATGAGGCGATGCACTCGTTCGTGTTCGACAACCTCATGGATGGCCTGGATGGGCGGCGGAGCCGCGGCCTCCGCCGAATCCGTCGCCGTGGCCGTCAGCGTGTCGTTCGTGAAGCTGTTGCCGAGGTATTCGCTGATAGCGATGGGATCGCGGACGATCTGCTGCGGCGTGCCGTGCGTCACCACGCGGCCGCCCTTGATGAGATAACTACGATCCGTGATCGTCAAAATTTCGCGGACGCGGTGATCGGTCACGAGGATGCCAATACCTTCGCCGCGCAGGCCGCGAACGATCTGCTGAATGTCCTCAATGGTCTGCGGATCGATGCCGGTGAACGGTTCGTCGAGCAGGATCAGCAGTGGATCGCAGACGAGACAGCGAGCGATTTCCAGACGGCGTTTCTCGCCGCCGGACAGACGCGCCGCGTTGTTTTTGCGGAGATGACTGAGGCCGAATTTCTCCAGCACTTCATCGGTCTTTCGGTAGCGTTCGGCTTTGGTGAGCTTGCGGCCGAGGCTGCGGTACGAAGGCAACGCCTCTAAGATGGCGAGAATGTTCTGCTCGACGGTGAGCTTGCGGAAAACGCTGGTCTCTTGAGCCAGGTAGCCCATGCCGAGGCGCGCTCGGCGATACATGGGCAGGCGCGTGACCTCATGGCCGGCGAAGAAGACTTTGCCGTCGTTGGGCGTGACTTGTCCGGTGGTCATGCGGAAACTGGTGGTCTTGCCGGCGCCGTTGGGTCCGAGCAAGCCGACGACTTCGCCGACATCGACCTCGAAGTTAACGCCGTCCACGACTTTGCGACGGCCGTAAAACTTCACCAGCCCGCGCGCTTCCAGAATGGGCATCGACGGTCCTCCTGACCTTATCTCGATCAACCTCCTATACCTCTTCCCCCCGCCGCAGACAAGAGAAGAAGACAAACCACGGATTACACGGATTACACGGATTACCCGGATAAATGAAAACAAGGAGAAAAACTAATGGAAATGTTTGTTCTCCCCTTTTTCTTTCTTTTGTCTTTTATCCGTGTTATCCGTGTAATCCGTGGTTTGTCATTTTTCTTCACGACGATTGGGCGGCGGTCCAATCCTTGCGCTGGCGCGATGAGGGGATATTGGCCATTTTGCGATACTTCGTCACCGTTCGCCGTTTGACCGGATAGCCGGCCTCGTTCAGCTTGGCGACCAGATCCTCGTCGGACAGTGGATTGGACTTATCTTCGCGGTCGATGATCTCCAGCAATTTCTGCTTGATCGTCTCCCAGGCGACTTCTTCGCCGGTGGCCGTGTTGTGCGTGCCGCCGCCGAAAAAGCGTTTGAGCGGAAAAATGCCGCGCGGCGTCTGCACCCACTTGTCATCGACGGCTCGGCTCACCGTCGTCACGTGGACGCCGACCTGATCGGCGATTTGCTGCATTTTCAGCGGCTCAATGTGTTCCGCCCCCTTGTCGAGGAACGCGCGTTGATGCTGGATGATGGCCTTGGTCACTTTCTCCAGCGTGTTGCGGCGCTGCTCGATCGATTCTTGCAGCCATTGCGCCGACTGGATTTTACGCTTGAGATATTCCTTGGTCTTGGGATCGGCACCCTTCTCGCGGTACAACTCGATGTAACGACGGCTGATGTAAATGTTTGGCAGCCAATCGTCCAACAGCCGAACCGTGTACTCGCCCTCCTCGGTGCGCTCGACGAGGATGTCGGGCACGACGTAGGGGATGTTGTCGGCGGTGAAGCTGCGACCGGGGCGGCGTGTTGAGATGGCGCAGCACCTCGATGGCGTCCTTGATGGTTTGTAGATCGAAGCCGGTTTCCTTCTGGATGGCCGGCAAGCGATTGTGGGCAATGTTTTCCAGGTGATGGGAGATCAACTCGCGCAGCACCTTGGCGTGCGGCGTCTCCGGCGTCAATTGCAAAAGCAGCGATTCGCGGAGATCGCGGGCGCCGACGCCGGGCGGGTCGAGCTTCTGGACGACGTGCAGCGCTTCCTCGATCTGGGCCGGCGTCGTGCCTTCCCGGTAGCCGGCGGCCAGTTCCTCCAGTTTCGGACAGCGGCGACGCAACGCCCGCGAGGGCTTGTGATCCGGATCGTGCTGAAGTTTTGACGTATTCCGGATCCATCTCGTCGGGCACGGTCAAGAAGCCGTTGTCGTCGATGTGCGTGACGATGTAGCGAGCTAAATCGGCGAGTTCGCGGTTCAGTTCCAAGAAGGAAAGTTGCTCGTTGAGATATTCCTGGAGCGACTGCGGCCGCGAAGCCATGTTCTGCATGGCATCGTGCTTTTTGTCGCCCTCTTCATCCATGCCGCCGCGCGAAGGCCGATGCTCTTCGTTGAGAACGTCGCCCCAATCGCGGCTCAGGGCTTCGAGGCGGTCGAAGTCGAGTTCGTTGCCACCGCTGTCGTCGATGATGAGTTCCGCCGTCGCCGGGATCGCGGCATGTCGTCGGCCGGGGATTCGAGTTCGAGTCCGTCGCCGTCGGCGGCCGGTTCGTCGCTGGCGTCTTTCAACTCCAGCACGGGGTTTTCTTGTAGCTCCTGCTGGATGCGTTCTTGCAGAGCCATGATCGGCAACTGCAAGATCTCCATCGATTGGATCATCCGCGGAGCCAAATGCATGGTTTGCGCCATGCGTTGATTCATCGTCGTATCGAGTCGCATAATCCGATACCCCGTCTCTCTCTTCTCTGTGCGGGTCGTCCCGCCTCCTTGCGTCAGAACGATCGCCGGCCTTCCAAGGCATCGACGAGCATCTGGCTGTTGGCGAACTCAAGCACCGATCCGGAAGGCAAACCGCGTGCCAAACGAGTCACGCGCACGCCCAACGGTGCCAACAAACTCGACAGATACAAGGCGGTCCCATCGCCTTCGAGCGTGGGATTGGTGGCCATGATGACCTCTTGCACGCCTCCGCCGCGGAGGCGCTGGAGTAGGCGATCAATGGTCAACTGTTCCGGTCCAATGTTGTCCAAGGGCGCTAGCCGGCCGTGCAGCACGTGATAAAGTCCGCGATAGGTGCCGGTCCTCTCCAGGGCGGCCAGATCGCGCGGCTGCTCCACGACGCAGATCGAGCGAGGCATCGCGGCGCGGATCGGCGCAGAGGTCGCACAACTCGTTCTCAGTCAACTGGCAGCACTGCCGGCATTGGCGGATGCTGTCCTTGATGGCTCGCAGGGCGTCGGCCAAGGCGTAGACCTGACTGCGCGAGGCCGCGAGCAAATGATGCGTCAACCGTTCGGCCGTTTTCGGTCCGATGCCGGGCAGTTTGCCCAGTTCGTGCATCAGACGGGCGATCGGTTCGGCCGGCTCGCGTTCCACGATTCGATCCTCATCCTTTGTTTGCGGTTCGCGCGAGGTCGATTCGCGAGCGCGGCGAAACTAGCCCATTCCCGGTAGATTCAACCCCGGCGGCAAGCCCATGCCGCCCATCAACTTCGCCGTCTCCTCGCCGAGCGCCTGCCGAGCTTTTTCCAATGCCTGATTGGTCGCCGCCTTGATGAGATCCTCAAGCATCTCGCGGTCGTTGAGGGCCAGCGCTTCGGGGCTGATGGCGCAGCCGAGTACCATCATTCGCCCATTGATGCGCACCTTGACCATGCCGGCGCCGGCGTCGCCCTCGACGACGATCTGCTCCAGCCGTTGCTGCATGCGCTCCGCCTCCTCCTTGAGACGGGGCAGCTGTCCCATGATTTTGGCGAACTGACCGATGTTGCCGAGCCAACTCACGATTCATCCTCCACGGGAGCCTCATCCGGGGTTTGTGGGGACGTTGGGCAGCACCCCGAAGCCCTCGTCCACCCGCTGGAGCGCGGCTCCCAGAACATCGAGGGCGCGCTGGACTAGAGGCAGTTTCTCGGCCTCCTCGCGGGCATTGCGGCGCGAGCCGGACGCAACCGAGGAACGGGAACTTCGCGCGTTGTCCGCTTCCCGCTCTGACGCTCTTCCGTCCCCGCTGGAGGCGGAAGACAGAGGAGCCGTATCGCTCACAGCTCTCCACTCGCAGCTTCCACGGCTGACCCGTTATGTCTCGCAGAGCCGCCTCCACCTCCGCGATACAGGAAGAATCCTGACAATGCTCCTTCGCGCCATTATATTCCACGGGAAAGCGAAGTACCAGTCCGTTTGGCGCAATAATTGCTGGAATCCCGCCGCGTTCCAGAGAACGTGCCAGCATACCGGGCACTTTCCGCAGGGTTTGCGCCCAGAGATGCCGGTAGATTTTCCGACGTTAACGGCTGCTGAGGGGCTGTTCCATTTTCAGGAGCGGGAGCCGGGAGCTTTTTTTTTACTCCCTCCGGTGGAGCCACGGACGCGGCGGAGGTAGGGCCAGCTGTTCCGCCGCGCTGGCTGATTGAGCAAACGAACCAGATGCGGCAGAGCGACCGAGATTTTCCAGCCGGCCGAGTCGAATCAGCGCCATCTCGACCAGCGTTCGGCCATGATTGCTGTTCTTCAATTGGCTCTTGGCCGCCGACAGAATGTCGAGTCCGGCCAGGATGGCATCGAGGTTGGTGGCTTTGGCCTGCCGAAGCAGCGTCTCCCGATGCCGGCTCGGCACGCTGAGATCGCGGCCCTCGGTGCCGGCACAGTGGACCACCATCAAATCGCGCCAGTAGGCGATCATCTGATCGAGCAATTCGCCCTAGTTGCAGCCCATTGACGACGGCCTCATCGAGCAGATCGAGAGCGGTTTTGACCTCGTGGGCGAGGACGGACTCGGCCACGGCGACGATGCGTTCATCGCCGGCGGTGCCGAGCAGGCTATGCACCTGATCCGTCGTCAGTCGTTCGCCGCCGAAGGCCAACAACTGATCGAGCAGCGATTGAGCGTCGCGCATCGAACCGCCGGCTCGCCGCGCCACCAACTCGATCGCCTCGTCGTCGGCCTGCATTCCTTCGCGCTGCACGATCTCGCGCAGATGCTCGACGATGCGCGGCACGGAGATGCCGGCGAAATCGAAACGCTGGCAGCGCGACAGGATCGTGATGGGCACTTTTTCGACTTCGGTGGTGGCGAAAATGAATTTGACGTGCGGCGGCGGTTCTTCGAGCGTCTTGAGCAGCGCGTTGAACGCGCCCTTGGAGAGCATGTGGACTTCGTCGATGATGTAGATCTTGAAGCGGGCCCGCTGAGGCATGTACTGGGTGTTGCTGCGCAATTCGCGGATGTTATCGACGCCGTTGTTGCTGGCGCCGTCGATTTCCAGCACGTCCATGTCTTCGCCGGCGGCGATGTTCGATGCAGATGTCGCATTCGCCGCAGGGCGTGGCCGTCGGTCCTTTCTCGCAATTGAGCGCCTTGGCCAGGATGCGCGCAGTGGAGGTTTTGCCGACGCCGCGGGCGCCGGTGAACAGATAAGCGTGCGCGACGCGATTGCTTTTGAGAGCGTTGGCCAAAGCGCGGGCGACGGGTTCTTGGCCGATGATGTCGGTGAAGGTTTGCGGTCGATAGCGCCGCGCCAGCACCGTGTAGCCTTCGGGGGCCGTTTCGGTCGTCGCTGGTGTCGGCTTCGTGCTTGGCCATGATCCGTGGCGCCTCGCCAACCACTTGTTTAGCCGCGACCCGAAGGGGAGCGCGCTGGTCAGCGCGCTCCCCTTCGGGTCGCGGCTAAACAAGAACTAATTGAAGAACGCCCGCCGTGGAGCGCCGGGAGAGGCTGATCCACGCCACTCGGTCCGCTGCTTAGGGCTGCACCCGTCAAGGCCTGACCCGGTTCGCAACTTTCCTCTGGGTGGGTCCCCTCCCGGCGCCTCACGGCGGGCTTCGGAAAACGGGGCTGTAGGTCAGGCTTTCTAGCCTGACGGGCAGAACGTCAGGCTAGAAAGCCTGACCTACAGCCCGTCAGGCTAGAAAGCCTGACCTACGAGTTCTTAGCTACCGGACTCCGCCACGGACGTATGAATGGTCACTTTCTTAATCTTGATCGGCTTGTCCGGCCGCAGGCTGCCGGCCACGTCCTCTTCGTACTCGCGGGTCGGCTGCTTTGCTATTGTACGCGCCACGTCCAGCCCGCGGGTAACTTTTCCGAAAATGGTAAAGTTGCCGTCCAGAAACGGCGCGTCACACAGGGTAATATAGAAACGGCAGGCGGCGGTGTCCGCTTCGATGCCGTGGCACGCGCCGACGGTGCCCGGCTCGTGCGTTGCCTTGGCATCGGCGGCGGCAAACTCCGGCTTGAGCCAATAGCCGATGCTGCCGTTTCCCGGTTCGCCATTGCCCAGCGGACAACCCGCCTCGATGCTGTCGAACACCTGCACTTTGCCCGGCTCGACCTCGTTCTCCTCGTGACAAAGGCGATCGAAGAGCAGACCGTCGTAGTAGCCGGCGCGGGCCAAAGCGACGAAGTTGCGCACGTGATTGGGAGCGAGATCCGGCCGCAGAGCAATCTCGATGACGCCGAAATCCGTCTCGACAGTCGCCGAGTAGTGGATGGGTTTGCCATCGGGCGCGACAAAGTGGATGGTGTCCCACAGGCCGACGACTTCCTTGTAGATTTTGTAGACGGACTTCCCGCTGACGGTCATGTCGGGAGGTAGATTGATATTGGCCGGCGGATCGTCGCCGCCGCGCGTTGCCTTGTCGAACAACTCGTGCTTGCCGTCTTGAGGCAGCGGCGCGTTCGCGGAGGCATCGTTTTTGTCCGAAGTGCCGGCGCTCGGCCCATTGGTGGCGGCTTTGGTTTGCGACGTGCCGGCCGCTGGTTCCGATGGCGCCGGCTGTTTGCCGCAGCCGATCAATCCCAAGGCTCCGATGAGCGCGGCCACGCTCAGACGCCGCACGACGCTCTCCCAGCGCATTGCCCATATTGCCATTGTGCCTTCTCCTTCCCAACAGCGGACGCCGATCCTGCCCCTTCCGAGGGGGCGCGATCCTAGTCAAGCTCCGCTCCCGCGTCAAGCACGACTGTTGCGGAAAGGTTTTTCATTTCGGCACGACGCTCATCGTGTAATGCGCCTCGGCAGGGTGGAAGTCGCCGCCCTGGAGAGCGAGGTTTTTCAGCGCAATTCGTACACGAAACCCGCACGCATGTCGGCGAGTTTCAGCGTCACGCGGCGAAGGTCGCTGGAAACGGCCGCGCTTATCACTTTCTCCGTGCGGCGATCGCGGTCGGGTCCGCCGTAGGCCGGCGTCGCCTCGCGGCGATACGATTGGATCGTGTAGCTGTCGAGGTGTCCGGCCAAGTCGCGGTCGATGGGTCTAAAGAAATCGAGGACGAAACCATCGTGCGTCGCCCGCACCTCGGCGATGCCGCACGGCAGCTTATCGGCATGGACGCGAACGCGGACGATCTCGCCGACGTTGGCGCCGGCGCCCCAGCCGCTATCGCGGATGCTGCCGACGTACAACTCGCCGCGCGGCGACACGGCGCAGACCAACGGTCCCAGAAAACCGCGCTGCGGATCGCTCGGCGTCATGCTCAGCGGATACGCCGCCCCTTGGAAGGTGTCGCCGACGCGCTGGAGCGTCATGCGGATCAGCCGCCGCGTGTCGTATTCGCAACCGATCAGATGGCCTTCGAGCGGGCCGAACACATCGCGGCCAAGTTTCGCCGCAGCTCCTTCGGCGTGTACAGGAAACAGATGCCGTTGACGCTGCGCGTCCACGGATGCGGGATGTCGATGGCCGACGGCGTGCGCGGCGGAGCCGCTTTGCCGCGCTCGAGCGCGTTGATGAAACCGAAGTGAGCGCCCGGCCGGACGTGGTTCAGTTCGTTGAACGGTTTGTAATTGCCCTGGTTATCGGTAACGAACAACTCGCCGTCGCGGTCGAGCGCCAGTCCCATCGGGAAACGATGACCGGCGGAGATCGGCGTCAGGGTGAATAAGCGCGGATCGTCGAGCGTTGGCTTGCGCGGCGTCAGCCGCA
The DNA here is from genome assembly GCA_963835245.1 of uncultured Planctomycetota bacterium. Classification (GTDB taxonomy): domain Bacteria; phylum Planctomycetota; class Planctomycetia; order Gemmatales; family Gemmataceae; genus JAJPHU01. The sequence continues at coordinate 331,735 of CAWIEZ010000001.1, read as the reverse complement.
GGACGTTGCCGTGGAAGCGTGCGGCGGCGGGCGATCGTTTGTCTTGCTGGCAAGGGATGCCGAGGAAGTATTCGCCGCGCTCGTTGCGCGGCAGACCCACGGTCCAATCGTGGTAGTCGGAACTGTAACCCCAGCCGGAGGCGATGACCTCGATGCGCCGTCCGTTCTTATCGGCATGTAAGAGGCGAAGAAGAGCGTCTTTAGCGCTAATGTCCACATGATCGGCCTCGGCATGGACACCGTAGGGAGCGGGCAAGCCATCCGCCAGGATCTGCAAGCGATCCTCAATGCCGTCTTTGTCCGTATCGATGGCCTCGAAAACCTGTCCTTTCAGCGAGGAAAAGACCAATCGTCCATCGGGCCGCCAACATAGTCCGGTCGGCATGATGTCGGGCGGCAGAGGCAATCGTTCGCCGCTGAAGCCCGGCGCGATCTCCACCGACTCACCCTTGCGAACGGCGGCCGGCGGTTGCGGCACGTCTGGGAAATGATCGATGGGAATTTCGGACTCGTAGCGTAGCCCAATTCGGAGGACGCCTTCCTTATTGGCGGACAAGAGCAGTTCTCTGCCGTTCTCGATGAACTTGGCTGCGGCGGGTTGCGTCAGAACAATGCGGCTGGCGAAGCGATCTCCCAGACGAAAGATGCGGCCATCCGGGCTGCACGTCGCCTTCGCCGCGCTGTCCGCCGAGAGCAGACGCAGACACACTTTCGCTCCAGCGGGAATGCCCTGCACGGTAAGTTCCTGAGCAAAGCCGGTTGCTACCGGAGCAAACTTGCGTCGGACGCGCACGACGATCTCAGCTGCATGACGGGACGCGGAGCGTCCGGACGCGCGTTCCCACGCGGAGCGTGGCAACGAGAGGCGATAGTGCAGATCAATGCTGCTTCCTTCGGTCTGCCACGCATCCGCCTCAGTGACAAACTGCCCCAGCGGACGCGCGGTCAATTCGCGGCCATCGATCATCAAGGATAAGTCCGGTTGCGTGAGCGCGGTATCGAGGATCACGGTTCCGGCAGGTTCCCAGAACCACGCTTTACCGCGCGTGTGCTGCCGTGCCACATCGCCGGCGCTCCATTGCGACAGGCCGCCGATTTCCCAATCGAACAGAACATTGTGCCGGTTCGCCAGACCGATGAGGAACGGTTTGATGCGTGTGCGCTCGCCTTGATGAAGAATGTCCGTGAGGACAATCGGTTCCGCGGCGGCATTGTTGCCGGAGTGGCGAAGTGCGCGGATCGGATTGGGCAGACGGCGGCTGGAAGCCCGGCACATTGAGGACGTGCCAGACCGCGGCGAGTTGGTCGTCGAGTTTGCCGTCGAGAATGCCGGCGATCGGGATTTGCACCGACGGCATCTCCATGCGCGGCACGATCCGCGCCGGGTTGCGTACCCAGCGGTCGTACCAGGGCCGGCGAATGCGGCGCTCCAGTTGCGACAGATCGGGTCCGCGCGCATTGAGCGAATCGTTCGCCGGCTGGACGCGGCCAACCGCATGGCAACTCGTGCAGCCGAAACCATCGCTGGAGACGAGCCGGCCGCCCGCGAGCATGTAGCGATCGCGTTGCGCTGCTTCGGCGAGGGGGGTCGCGTCAGCGCCCGAGGAAAGCCTTCACGCGACGGAACGCGATCGGCGTCGATCAGGTGATTCACGAGTGTTTGCAAATCGCCATCGGCCAGAGGAAAACGCGGCATACGGACGCGCAGGTAAGGCCGGTGCGCTTCGCCGCGCCGCGCGATGGACTCGCGGAGGGCCGAATCGGTGAGCTTGTCGCCGACGCTGTTGAGAGCCGGCGGCGTCAGCGCCGGCAGCAGCGGCGCCAGATCGGCATAGCGCTTGCCGACGGCCGTGAGCTTATCGGCCAAGAGCGGCGGCAATAGCGGCATCGCCTCGCGCGTCCCTTCGCGCGCGTGGCAGGCGAGGCAGTTGTGTTCCGCCAGCAATAACTGTCCGTCGGGCAGAGCCGAGCGAACAGCGGCGTAGTAGCGGCGAAGGGCGCGGCGCATCGTCCTTGCTCAGACGATAGCCGGGACGATGTTTCGCCGCATCGGGCGCACTCAGGCAGGAGCGATCCCAATTGCTGCGGTCATTGAGCCGCGGCGCGGAACGGATCATCTTGTCCGAGATGCTTTCGGGCAGCCGATGGCAGGCGGCGCAGCCGAGTTGCTCGACGAGTTTGCGGCCTTCGCTATTCGTGTCAGGCGATTTTTGAGATCGTATAGATTTCTTATGGTCTTTTGATTTCTGCTCGGCGAGGAAAAGGGCGAGGGACGTTCGTTCCGCGTTCGACAGTTGGAAGACGGGCATGCGGTGATCGCGGTTGAGGCGGCTCGGCTCGGCGAGCCAGACGGCGAAGAAGTCGGCGGGCCGTTTGTCGGCGATGTGCGTCAGATCACCGCCGCCGAGCCAACCACTGGCGCCCAGGTCGCGCCAGCTGTGACAGGCTAAACAGCCCAGCGACACAAACAAATGCTCCCCCGTTTTGGCGTTCGGCTTCGGCGCTTTCTTCCCCTTCCCCTTGTTCCCAAGCTCTGCCTGGGAACGCACGTCGGGAAGCTCTGCTTCCTGTCCTCGCAGCGTCAGCAGCCAATCGGCGATGGTTTCCGCCTGCATCTGAGATAGGCCGAACGCCGGCATCCGCCGCGGCGAGCGCTCATCGGCGGTGTGTTCGCTATCCCTCAGCAAGCGCACCAGCCACTCGCGCGAGAGATGTCCGCTCAGGCGATCCAACGCCGGGGCCGGCAAACGCGATTGTTCCTCGACGTGGCAGCGTCCGCAGCGCAGCACGCGCGCCAGCAACCGGCCGCGCTCGAAATCGCGCTCGATAGGCTTCTCGCGCGGATGATACAAGCAACGCGGCGGGATCGGCTCCAAGCCGAAATCGGGGCCGGACCACAAGAGCATCAAACGAGCGTCTTTTTCCGTCTTGCGAAAAGATAGTTCCAGCGGATGATAGTCGGCGGTCAGTGCGACCACCGCCGACGATAACCAGCCATTCCGCACTATCTGCTGTGCAATGACCGCGCGGCCGGCAATTTTCAGTTCAACCTCACCGCAAGCGAAGACGAAAAACCGATAGTTGCCGCGCGGCGTGGCGAAGAGGTTTCCCTGCCAATTGGCGCGGAACTCGCCCGCCGTCAAACGCGGATCGGGCGGCGCGTCGCCCCAATGGAACGCCAGCTGATGATCGAGCCGCGTTGCGGTATGTCCCTTGGCATTGCGGTAATTCGCGGTCAAGCCGGGTAGAAACGGCTCGTCCTCGTCCGCTCCTTCCTGAGCGCTGGCCGGTGCCGCGAACAATCCCACGGCCAACACCGCGAGCCAGGGAAGAAGCCGCGAAGATCCAGGCATTCGGACAATCCTTCCAAGAGAAGTAGATAAATCCGCCGATGCTCAGACTATCATCTCGCCAATCGACGATCCAGCCATGCGCTTGACAGCGCGGCATCCTGGGGGTTGAATTGGGCGTGTAGAGAATGGCAGGGCTGACGGATCGGAGGGAGATTCTATGAGCCGCGAGTTCAGTGTGGTCATCGAGCGTGATGAGGAAGGATACTATGTCGCTTCCGTCCCCGCGCTCCCCGGTTGCCATACCCAAGCCCGTTCGCTCGATGAGTTGATGGACCGGGTGCGCGAGGCAATCGCCTTGTGCCTGGAGGTCAAGGCCGAGGAGGCCGACGGCCTAGAGTTCGTCGGCGTCCAGCGCGTGAGTGTCCCAACATGAGCGGCAAGCTGCCAGCACTGACCGGCGCAGAGGTGATCCAGGCGCTGGAGCGCGGTGGATTTACCATCGCGCGGATTCGCGGCAGCCATCACTTCCTGCGGCACACGGATGGACGCACGACCATGGTGCCGCTCCATGCCGGCGAGACAATCGGGCCGGGACTGATGAGCAAGATCCTGCGGGACTGCGGCCTGGATCGGGAACAGTTCCGGGGTCTGCTCGGCTGAGCTACCTCCTCACGAATTCTGCACGCTCTGAAACAACTCCGACATCTTCATGCCCAGTCCCAACGAAATGCGATAGAGCGTTTCGATGGACGCCGAGTTCTTGCCCAGTTCGATCTGCGACAGATAGCCGAGCGAGACGCCGGTGCGCTGGGCCATCTGCGCCAACGTCAGACCGAGACTCTTACGGCGTTCGCGGATGATCGTTCCCAGCGATTCGCGCAGCGCCTCTTCCGACATGCGCAACAGACCGCGGCTCTCCAAGCAGCGATTGACGACGCGCTGCAAATGCGAAACTTGGAACGGTTTGGTCAGATAGTCGTAGGTGCGCGCCCGCAAACAGCTAAGGGCGCTGTCGATGGACGGATAGGCCGTCACCACGATGATGCTGGCGTCGGGCTGCGTCTCGCGGATCCAATCCAGCACTTGCTCCGACTCCAAGCCGGGCAGTACGAAATCGAGGACGATCACTTGATAAATCCCCGAATGCAGGACTTTTTCCACCCGCATTGGGTCGGAAACGGTATCGACCTTGAACGTGCTGGAAGCGAGAGCCGCCTGGATCATGCGGCAGATCGTTTCGTCGTCATCGAGGATGAGGATGCGCACCTCATTGGGGCAGTACAAGCCCGGATGGTCGTGGTTGGCGGGACGGCTTTCGCTGGCGCCGTCGCCGACAAGCTCGGCGACAGAGGATACGGCCTCGGCGGAACTGAGAGGAACGCTGACCACGGCGAACTCCTTCATAGAGAATGAGACAAAATCTTGCCAAGCCACAGCGCCAGCAAGGGAAGTCATTCCCTTGCTGGCACCGCAGGCTGGCGAGAAAAGGTACGGTCGATGGCCGCGCGGACGGCGCGGACCAAGCCATCGGGGCGGAAGGGCTTGGATAATAACTCAAAACGATTGGGCCCAAATGCCTGCTGCATGACTTCGGCGGGAACTTGCCCGCTCATGAACAGAACGCGCACGTTGGCATCTCGATCCAGCAGACGACGAGCCAGATCGATGCCGTTGACTTCGGGCATAAGCACATCGGACAGCACGAGACGGAACGGATCGGCGGCGGCGTTGGCGTAGCTCTTCAGGGCTTCCTCGGCGCTGCCGGCGGCCTGGACGCGGAAGCCGGCACGTTCCAGCGTCGTCGTGACGAGTTGGAGAATCATCGGATCGTCATCGACAACAAGCACTCGTTCGTTGGGTGTCGCTCCGTCGGAGCCGCGGCCGTTAGGGAGCGGTTGGGCAGTTCCGCTCCCTAACGGCCGCGGCTCCGATGGAGCGATGGCGGCCACAGGCAGAACCAGACGAGCGATCGTGCCGCCCTCCGGCCGGCGCAGCAACTCCAATCCGCCGCGGTGCGCCGACACAATGCCGTAGGCCATGGCCAAGCCGAAACCGCGCTGCGCGGTTTGGTCGAGAAGAACGGCTCCAAGAACAACTGGCGTTGCGCTTCCGGCGTCAGTCCGCCGCCGCTGTCGGCCACGCGGATTTCCACGTGCGCTCCGGGCCGAGCCTCGCCGAATAGATCGCGGACTTGCAGAGCGTTCAATTGCACTGTCCGCGCCGAAACCTCGATGACACCGGCGGCGGAGATGGCCTCGCGGGCGTTGTCCAGAACGATGGCCAACGCCTGGCGCAGCGGTTCGGCATCCACCGCGACCGTGGGAAGATCGGTGGGTAAATCCAGCTGGAGTTGCACGTTCGCGCCCAGCAGAGGGCGCAAGCGTTTTTCTTCTTCGCTCAACACGGCGGACAGATGGCAAGAGCGCGTGCTGGCCGCCTGCCGACGCGCGAACAGACGCAATTGATTGGTGTACTGAGCGCCGTTCTGGGCACCGCGATGGATTTCGGTCAGGTAGGCGTGCAACGGTGAACTGGGGGCGAGCTGCTGGGCGAGGGCCAACTCGCTGAAGCCGAGGACGCCGGTGAGGACGTTGCCGAAGTCGTGGGCTAGACGGCGGACGATTCGAGCCGCCGCGTCGAGACGCTGCTGGCGGATGCCGCGTTCGAGTTGTTCGGCCCAGCGCGGCGTGTCGTCGCGCGTCAAACGGTGCGTTAAGGCATGCCCCGCCAGCACCAGCAGCGCGGCTTCGCTCTCCGTCCATTGCGTGCGGCCGGCGTCTTCCAGCCACAGCAGCCAACCGCCGCGTTCCGGCGTCCCCAAAACCGCGAGCAGGCAGCTGCCGCCCGTGGAACGAGTGACCGTCAAGGCGAGGCGCGAACGCGACAGACGATCGATCAAGTCGGCCTGCTCGCGCCATGGCAGAAATATCTCGCCGAGCGATTGTCCCGGCGGAAGAGGGTGAATACTCAGCGGCACGCCTTCGGGGAAGGTCGCCAAGCCCGCCGTGCCGGCCATGAAGGCGGCGGCCAATTCGCGGAGTAACTCGGCCAGATCGGTGTATTCTTCTCCGCTCGGAATCAGAAGGCGATGGACGAACTCCAGAGCGGATCGGCTCGAATCGCGCGGCGGCGTGCCAAGCATGCGGAAAGCTCCATGACCATTTGCAGCCCATTTAGGGCCGCCCGTATTCCAGTCAGACGTGAAACTCTAGGACAAGAATGGAGGGGCGGTCAAATCGTTGCGGCAAGTTTTTTCGATTGGCCGCCGGCACAATGCTTGCATTTCACTTCTTTAATAGAGAGGCGAGGCGGTAAGACTCCGCGCGAATAAACCGTCCTTCGACGGAGTTGATGGTGCCATCGCGGCGGTAGGAGGGGAGTTTCTTAATGGCTGCTGTGCCGAAATACCCTCCCTCGATTGATCGAGGGCAAGCAGACCGAACGGGATCGACACTCTTTAGCCCTACTGCCTATCCCGCTCTCATTCAAGGAGTCTATTACGTTCTCACGGGCGTCTGGCCGCTGGTCAGTATTGACACCTTCCAAATGGTCACCGGGCCAAAAACGGATCTCTGGCTGGTGCAAACGGTTGGTGCGCTAATCGCGGTCATCGCGGCCGTTTTGCTCGCCGCGGTGTGGCGCCGGCGGGCCACGGCCGAAGTGATTCTGCTCGCTCTCGCCAGTGCGATGGCCTTGATCGGTGTTGATGTCGTCTTTGTCGTCCGCCAAGTAATCGATCCGATTTATCTGCTCGACGCCGCTGTCGAGGCGCTACTGGTGGTGATGTGGATTGTCGCGCTGATAATCGAAGCGCGTACGTTGTGGAAACATTCCGATACCTGCCTGTGAGCGCGTCGAAGAGTCCACCTTCGTCAATTGCCTCCTAGATGCTATGACTGCGTCCCTCGCGGGCAAGACGGCAATCGTGCGCTTCCGGATGACGGATTACATCGCGTCGTTTCATGGAACGGTTGTACCGACATTAACGGAGACGTGCTGGCCGGTCTGAATCGTCAGATAAATCGGCTCTTCCAAATCCGCTTCCGCGTCGGAGCGGCTAGCATCGGGCAAGGGCAGCGCTTCGCCGCGTAACAGGTTTGTCTCGGCCATATCGTAGAGGGCGCCCGCTAGGTTTCTCCGAGCCTCATCCAGCGTATGGCCCAACGACACGGTGCCCGGATAATCCAGCACTTCGCCGAGATAGACCCCTTCGACCAACTTGTAGGCCGCTTTGTAAGTCAGCATGTTCCTCTCTCCAATACCCCGGCGCGCAGCGCTTCTTCCCATTATAGCAGTCCGCGCGGTCAGCCTCGGGGGCGGTCCTTTTCAACGCGGGCTATTCCCGCCTGCTTCTCTTTCTTCGTGGGTACGCCTCGCCCCACTCGTGCATCGCGTCAAGGATGGGTTTAAGGCTCTCGCCAAGCGGCGTCAGGGAGTATTCGACTTTGGGTGGCACTTGCCGGTAGACCTTCCGGCGAATAAGCCCCTTCGCCTCTAGCTCGCGAAGCTGCTGAGCCAGTGTCCGGTGCGAGACACCGGCCAGTGCGCGATGTAGCTCGCTAAAACGCATGACGCCATCGAACAGGAAATGCAGAATCATCACCTTCCAGCGCCCGCCAATCACGGCGAGGGTGATCTCGACCGGACACCCAACCGCTTTCTTGTTCATAGGTTCACTTGGTATCCTTGAAGTTACTTTATTACAAAAATGTGCATTCTTGACGAATCTATCCTAACGGGTAAGATCGCCGAGGCCAAGGGGCGACTCAATGCCTCCGTTCACTCGAACGCAAGGAGAAAGCAATGGCCGCGGGCAATAAGTGGATGATCGACCCGAAAGACACCGTCCTGCTGTGGTTGCGGGCGGTCAAAGGCAACCCTTGACAGAAGGAAATGGACATGAAAAAGCTTATAGCCATCAACCGCGATGCCGACGCCCATTGGGTCGGCAACGGCTTCCCCGTCCGCACCATCTTCTCGTTCCAGACGCTCGGCCAGTGCATCAGTCCGTTCCTGCTCCTGGACTACGCCGGGCCGGCCGAGTTCCCACCGTCGGAGCAGCCGCGCGGCGTGGGCGAGCATCCGCACCGCGGCTTTGAGACCGTGACCATCGTGTACCAGGGCGAGCTGGAACATCGAGACTCGGCCGGCAACCACGGCACGATCGGACGCGGCGACGTGCAGTGGATGACGGCGGCTTCCGGCGTCATCCACGAGGAATGGCACGAACGCGCCTTCGGCCGGCGCGGCGGCGTGCTGGAGATGGTACAGCTGTGGGTGAACCTGCCGGCCAAGGATAAGATGGAGCCGCCCCGCTATCAGGACATCCGCGATCAGCAAATTCCGTCTGTCGATCTGGACGGCGGCGGCACGGCGCGGCGTGATCGCCGGCGCGTTCCGGGGCGTGAAGGGACCGAGTCCGCACGTTCACCCCGGTCAACCTGTGGGACGTGCGGCTGAAAACGGGACATCGCACGGAGATGACGTTTCCCGAAGGATATACCACGCTCGTTCTCGTCTTGAAGGGGAAGGCAGTGATGAATGGCTCGGAATCCGCCGGAGAGGCCGACCTGGCGATCTTCGATCGGAGCGGGGATCGCATCACTGTTGAAGCCGCCGAAGACGCGACCCTCTTGGTCCTCAGCGGAGAGCCGATCAACGAGCCGGTCGTCAGTTACGGCCCGTTCGTGATGAATACGCAGGAGGAGATCCGTCAGGCGATCCGCGATTACCAGAGCGGTCGAATGGGGCACATGAGTTCGTGAAGAATCGTCACTCGAACCCTGAACTTCCTGCCGGGAAGGTCGGCGGCATCCTATTTGCCCCCTGACTGGGGAGCAGAGGCGGAGGTGTTGAATCAAACGCATCAACGCGCAGAACCGAGGAAAGCACCATGCACAAGAATCCCGACTTCCTCAAGCGAATCGCGCTCGGCGCGGCGGGAGGATTCGCCGGCACCCTCGCCCTCCAGGCGCTCCTAAGCGGCAGCCAGGAATGGTTGCCCAGCGCAGCCCCACCGCTTCGCCAACATCCGGGTGAGTTCATGGTCGAAAAAGCGGAAGAGTCGCTGCCGGAACAGGTTCGGGACAGCATCCCGGATGTGGCCGAGAAAGCGGCGGCCCAGGCGCTAGGGGTCGGCTACGGGTTGGCTTTCGGCGCTCTCTACGCGGCCCTCCGCCCTAGAGGAGGTTCACCCTTGCTGGACGGCCTTCTGCTGGGAGCGGCCGCCTGGGCAACGGGCTATCTGGGCTGGTTGCCGGCATTGGGATTGATGCGTCCCGTTTGGAAACAGGATGCCCCGCAAGCACTTGCCCCGGCTGCCGAACACGCGGTCTACGGCGCGGTCACGGTCGCCGCCTACGACTGGCTGCAAGAGCGCCTGGGCCATGCCGACTGAGGCAAGGAGGATGAGGCGATGCCAGCGGCTCCGAAGATCCAAGACTACGCCGCCATTGGCGACGGGCGATCCGTGGCGCTGATTTCGCGCCACGGATCTTTGGATTGGCTATGCTGGCCGCGCTTTGACAGCCCGTCCCTGTTCGCGGGCCTTTTGGACGCGCGAGCGGGCGGCGCGTGGAGTATCTCTACGACCGAGACAGCTCAGGTGGAGCGTCGTTACCTCGGCGATACGAATGTACTGCAAACGCGCTTTCACACCGCCACAGGACTTCTCGTCCTCACCGACTTCATGCCTGCCGCCGACGAGGAAGAAAAGCGGCGGATACTCTGGCCGGAACAGGAGTTGGTGCGGCGGGTCGAGTGCGAACGAGGCGAGATGGAGGTACAGGTCCGCTTTGATCCCCGCCCAGACTACGGCCGCGCTCGAGTAGCTCTTCGGGACGCGGGAAAGTTGGGCCTGCGCATCGACCGGGGTTCCCATCTCATCACTCTCCTGAGCGATGTCAAGTTGACTCCGACCGTCGAGGGGGGAGCATCGGCACGGTTCCGGCTAGGGGCCGGGACATCCGCCACTTTCTCTCTTCTGTATTCGTCCGAAGGACCAGCCGTACTCCCGCCGCCGAGCGAACTGTTTTCTCAGAAACTCACCCTCACGACCGGCTGGTGGCAGCGTTGGGCGGCTCGTGCCCATTACAACGGGCCGTACCGGGACCAAGTAGTGCGCAAGCGCCTTGATGCTGAAGCTTCTCTCCTATGCTCCCTCAGGGGCCATTGTTGCCGCCCCTACCACGTCGCTGCCGGAGCGCGTCGGCGGCAACCTGAATTGGGACTACCGTTTCTGCTGGCTGCGCGATGCCGCGTTTACCGTGCGAGCCTTGTTCGGCCTGGGCTATCGGGAAGACGCGGAAGCCTTCGTCAGTTGGATGTTGCACGCCACGCGCCTCACCCGTCCCGAACTTCGTGTCTTATACGATGTCTACGGGGAAAGCGCGCCTGCCGAAACGGAATTGCCCCATCTCCGGGGCTACGCGGATTCCCGCCCTGTTCGGATCGGCAATGCGGCACAGGACCAACTCCAACTCGATATGTATGGAGGACTCATCGAGGCGGTAACCTATTTCGTGCATCAGGGCGGCGAACTGGATCGGGAAGAACAGACGCTGTTGCGGCAGTTCGGGGAGTATGCGCGCCGCCACTGGCAAGAACCGGACAATGGCATCTGGGAGCCGCGCGACCGTCGCGAATCCTTCACTCTCTCGCGGGTACTCTGTTGGGTGGCTTTGGACCGACTTCTAGAGATGCACCGCCAAGGCCGGCTGCCCGGCATCCCGGTGGAGCGATTCATACGCGACCGAGAGCAGATCCGCCGCGATATTGAGGAAAAGTGCTGGAACCCCCAGCTGGAGAGCTACACTCAGGTTTGCGGCGGAGACACTGTGGACGCCGCGCTCCTCATCCTGGCCTTTCACGGCTTTGAGGAGGCATCTTCCTATCGGATGCGGCGTACTTATCAACGCCTCCAAGAACGGTTGAGAGGCGGTCCTGGGTTGATTTACCGCTATGAGCAGAGTTTCCAAGCAGGTGAAGGAGCCTTCGCGATCTGTTGTTTCTGGATGGCCGACTTCCTCGCACGCGGAGGCGGCAGCTTGCAGCAGGCGCACGAATCCTTTGCCCAGACCCTAGCTTATGCCAACGATCTCGGCCTGTTTGCCGAGGAGATCGATCCCAAGACGGGCGACGCCGTGGGCAATTTCCCCCAGGCATTTACCCACGTAGGACTTATCAATGCGGCTCTGTCGCTGGCTGAACGAGAAGAACGGGAACATCCGCGAGACGCCGAACGCCTCCAAGAAGGCGCCCTCGGCGTCTTCCGCGAGAAGGCTCTGCCAGAGGTGCGCTCATGAATGTGGGTAGCTGGCTGTTGTGGGGCTTCGTGAGTACCGTGGTGCTAACCGCCCTCCTCAATGGCAGTCAGGGGCTAGGCATGACGCGCATGAATGCCCCATACTTGCTCGGAACGATGTTGACGCCGAACCGCGACCGGGCCAAGCTCCTTGGCGTCCTCGCTCATTTCGTGAATGGCTGGATTTTTTCGCTCATTTACGTCGCCGCCTTCCACGCCTGGGGCGCGGCGACGTGGTGGCTTGGAGCCTTCACGGGGCTGGTTCACTCGTCCTTCGTCCTGACCGCCGGTCTGCCCTTACTGCCCGCCCTGCATCCGCGCATGGCCAACGAGCAGTACGGCCCGACCGTCGCTCGACAACTGGAGCCGCCTGGCTTTCTCGCCCTTCACTACGGCACTCGAACACCGATCTCCATCGTGATCGCCCATCTGGTATATGGAGCTATCCTTGGGGGGTTCTACATCATTCCCTAATTCTCTTGGCCGTCATGGACCTGAACGCGGCTAACTTTACTGTGGACGGATGGTGCGGTTTTCAGGCGACCGAGATGGAGAGCGAACATGGCAATCAAGATCGTGACGATCTGCGGCAGCGTGCGACCGGGCAACTATACGTCGAAGGCGCTACGGCTGGCGCTGGATGAGTTCGCCAAGCACTCCGATGTGGAAGTGACTTCGGTTTTCCTCGACCAGATGGAACTGCCGCTGCCCGGCAAGCCTGCTAAAGACACCGCCGCCGTCGAACGCTTCCAGCAGAGTGTGAAAGAGGCGACTGGCCTGCTGTTGGCCTCGCCGGAGTATCATGGCGGTATCAGCAGCCCCATGAAGCTCGCCATCGACAACCTCGGCTTCCCCAGCGTGCTTACGGGAAAGCCGATATCCCTCCTCGGCGTGGCCGCCGGCGTGATCGGCGCGATCAAGTCGTTGGAGCAACTGCGCGGCATCTGTTCCCACGTCGGCGCGCTTGTTCTGCCTCTGGCCGTGTCCGTGGCGCGCGTGCAACAGGTGTTCGATGAGCAGGGCAACTGCCGCGACGCCAACACCGAGAAGTTCATCCGAAGTGCCGCCACCAGCTTGCTGGATTACATCCACGGCCACATCTGCCCCGCCATCACGCTCGAAGCCATGACGCGGCAGGGCAGCCCGCGCGAACCGTCGCATCAGCCCTCGTAGCGCAGCAGCAAATCGCCGGCATCGACCTGCGTTCCCGCCTGCACCAACACTTGAGCCACCGTACCGGCGCGCTCGGCGTAGATGGTCGTCTCCATCTTCATCGCTTCGAGTGTGAACAGCTTCTGTCCGGCGACAACTTGCTCCTCCGTTTCGACCGCCACGCGCACCACCAAGCCCGGCATCGGCGCGCCGACCTGGAGTGGATTGCCCGGTTCAGCCTTGGCGTGAGCGGCGACCTTGCCGCTCAGACCGCGATCGATCACCACCACCTCGCGCGGCTGGCCGTTCAACTCGAAGAACACGGTTCGGCTGCCGTCCGCGTGCGCTTCGCCGACGGCCAAGAACTTCAGAATCAGCGTCTTGCCGCGCTCGATGTCGATGGATGCTTCTTCGCCGGGTTCCATGCCGTAGAAGAACACCGGCGTCGGCAGCACGCTGGTATCGGAGTATTTCATCTGATGCGCCGCCAAATCGGGGAAGACGCGCGGATAGAGGAGGTAGCTCAACAACTCGCGGTCGGTGACGGTTCGGCCGATTTGCTGTTCCAAGGTGGTGCGTGCGGCAGCGAAGTCGATGGGCGGCAGACTGGCGCCGGGTCGGCCGCGCAGCGGTTGCCGGCCGCGCAACACGCGCTGTTGCAGCGCTTCGGGAAAGCCGCCGGGCGGCTCGCCGAGCCGGCCCTCGAAGAACTCGATCACCGATTCCGGGAATGATAACTCGCGCGAACCGTGCAGTACGTCATCGGGCGTCAGGTTGTTGCCGACCATGAACAGGGCCATGTCGCCGACCACCTTCGAGGTTGGCGTCACTTTGATGATGTCGCCAAACAGGCGATTGACCTCGGCGTACATGCGGCACACTTCGCGCCAGCGCGATTCCAGTCCCAGCGCTGCGCCTGATGATAGAGGTTCGTGTACTGTCCGCCGGGCATCTCATTGAGATACACGTCGGCGGTCGGAGCGAGTTGGCCCGTCTCGAAGGAGGCGTACAACCGCCGCACACCCGACCAATAGTCGGCGACCTCTTGTAGAGCGTCGTCGTTCAGGGCGGGAGAGCGCGGCCGGAAGCGCAGCGCCTCGACGAGCGCGTGCAAACTCGGTTGGCTGGTCATACTGGAAAACGGCGCCATGGCACAATCGACGATGGACACGCCTTCGTCGGCAGCCAACAGATACGAGGCGATCTGTCCGCCGGCGCAATCGTGCGTGTGGAAATGGATGGGGATGCCGATTTCCTGCCGCAGCGTTCGCACCAACAGCTGCGCCGCATACGGCTTGCACAGGCCGGCCATGTCCTTGATCGCCAACAGATTGGCGCCGCGCTTCTCCAACTCTTTTGCCAAGTTGACATAATAGGCGAGATTGTATTTCGTCCTTGACGGATCGAGAATGTCTCCGGTGTAGCAGATGGCCGCCTGGCACAGCATGCCGGTGTCGCGCACCGCCTCGATGGCCAGTTGCAGATTCGGCAGGCCGTTGAGGGCGTCGAAGATACGGAAAAGATCGATGCCCGCTTGGGCCGACTCCTTGACGAACGCCTGCACGACGTTATCGGGATAATTGGTGTAGCCGACGGCGCTGGCCGAGCGTAGCAGCATTTGAAAGAGAATGTTCGGCATGCGCGAACGCAGATCGACCAGCCGTTGCCACGGCGATTCTTTGAGAAAGCGCATGGCGGTATCGAACGTGGCGCCGCCCCACATCTCCAGCGAGAATAGCCCTGACAAGCGGACGGCGTAGAACGGCGCAATGCGCAGCATGTCTTGCGTGCGCATGCGCGTCGCCAACAGCGATTGATGAGCGTCGCGGAAGGTGGTGTCGGTGACGAGCAAGCGCTGTTGTTCCAGCACCCAGCGCGAGAACTTGTCGGCTCCTAGCTCGCGGAGCTTGTCGCGCGTGCCCGGCGGCAGAGTAGGTTTACTGCTCAAGGGCGGCGCGGACTCCGGCAAGGGCACCGTTGCGCGCAATGGCAGCGGGTTTGTGGGCAATGAGCGGATGACCGTTGACGATCACGTCGGCGATGTAGCGCAGCAGGCGCGTGGCCCGATCCAGACGGCGAACAAACTTGAACAGCGCCGGCGTCTCGTCGATGAAGCGCGTCGTGCAGCCGCCGGCCAAGAACGCTTGATTCGTCACCAAATTGAGGAGGAACGGAATGTTCGTTTTGACGCCGCGGACGCGAAATTCCTGCAAACTGCGCATCATCCGCCGGGCGGTGTCGCCGAAGCGCAGACCGTGCGCCGTCACCTTGACCAACATCGAATCGTAAAACGGCGTGATGACCGCGCCGGTGAACGCCGAGCCGGCGTCGAGCCGGATACCCATGCCGCTGGCCGAGCGGTAATTGCTCAGCTTGCCGTAGTCCGGTAGGAAATTGTTGGCCGGATCTTCCGTGGTGACGCGGCACTGCAAGGCGTAGCCGTGTGTGCGGACTTGGCTGGGATCGCCGAGTCCAATTTCCGCATCGCTGAGCGGCCGGCCCTGAGCAATGAGAATCTGACACTTCACCACATCATAGCCGGTTACTTCTTCCGTGACGGTGTGTTCGACCTGAATGCGAGGATTGACCTCGATAAAGTAGAAATTACCGCTGTCGGCATCGACGAGGAACTCGACGGTGCCGGCATTATCCAGACGCACAGCCCGGCCGACGGCCAACGCCGCATCGAGGATGCGCTGCCGCAAGGCCGCATCGAGGTTGAGCGCCGGAGCGATTTCGACGATTTTCTGATGGCGGCGCTGCAGCGAGCAATCGCGCTCGAAGAGATGAACGAGGTTGCCGTGCCGATCGCCGAGCAGTTGCACTTCGATGTGTCGGGCGCGGGCGATGTATTTTTCCAGGAAGACATCGGGGATGCCGAAGGCGCTGCCGGCCTCGCGGCGTGCTTGATCGAGCGCATCGTCGAGTTTGTCGGCGCTGACGGCGACGCGCATGCCGCGTCCACCGCCGCCCATCGCCGCCTTTATCATCACCGGAAAGCCGAGCTTGGCGGCGAGCTGATGCGCCTCTTCATTCATCTTGACCGCCGCGCTGCCGGCGAGGATGGGCACGCCGGCCTTTTGGGCGATGCCGCGCACAATCACCTTGTCGCCGAGCTGCTCGAGGATCTCGACGCGCGGACCGATGAACGTCAAGCCGGCTTCCTCGCAAGCGCGGGCGAAGTTAGCGTTCTCCGACAAAAAACCATAGCCCGGATGGATGGCATCAATTTCGTGCTGCTTCGCCAGGGCGACGATGCCGGGGATGTCGAGATAGGCGCGGATCGGCTCGCCGGGTTTGCCGATGCGATACGCCTCATCGGCTTTGAAGCGATGCAGAGCGAAACGGTCTTCATGCGAATAAATCGCCACGGTGCGGATGCCGAGTTCGGTGGCGGTGCGGAAAACGCGAATAGCGATCTCGCTGCGGTTAGCGACGAGCAGTTTGCGAATTGGACGCGGCGTTATTTGTGCTTCCTCCGGCATGGCGGATCGATTCTCCCGATCTTGGACCAACATTCATTCGGATTCGCTTATCCTAGAGAATAACAGGCCGGATTCCCACGGCGGCGGCTATCGTTAACAAGCGCCCGATGTAATCTCTGGTGGTCGTCAAGGCGATGATTGTGGTAAACTCCCTTGTATGCCCACGGAATTGCTCGATGTCGATCCGCGAACGCTACATTTGCCTCCATCGCGGGCCAGCGGCGCCGATCCCGTGAAGCTGCATCGGCAGATCGCCAGGCACGGAAAAACGACGGCCGGGATGCCGCGACTGATTGTCTTCCGCGCAGCCGATGGCGCACTGGTGATCTACGATGGCGTCACCCGTGCAACACGGATTGCCAAGCTGTTGCCGGGCCAGATGGTTCCCATCGATGTGATCGGAGATCTGCCGTCGCCGGGGCTGCACTATCCAACCGTGGGAGATCAACTGCCATGATGAATCCAATTCGGCAAGAAGTGTTGCAGGTACTCGCGGAGTTAAGCGAATTGGTTCCCGAAGTGCGCTTGGGCCAGCTGATTGTGAACCTGTCCTACATCGCGCGCGGACTGTCGAACGAGTCCATCTGGGACATGGAAGACGACGAATTGTTGACAGCGGCCCGCAAGCACCTAGAGGAGTGGCGAGCGCGGCGCGGGGCGGTGGCCTGACCTAATGCTCGCCGAGATTGCCTCACTACCCCGCGCGATCCTTTCTTCATACGCGGTTCCATGCGGCCAGAAAAAAATTGATGGAAACGACTTCTATCGAGGAATGATAGGCAGAGACGGCAGGAGACGAGCATGGAGGATGCGACATGGCAAAGAGCGAGACGGGGACGATTATCCGGCACCTTCGGCGGATGGTGCTGCGAGTTGACGGAGCCGGGATGACCGATGGTCAACTCTTGGAAGAGTTCGTCTCTCGCCGGGATGCGGCGGCCTTCGAGTCTCTTGTGCGACGGCACGGTCCAATGGTTCTTGGCATCTGCCGCCGCATCCTCCGCGATCCGCACGATGCCGAGGACGCTTTTCAGTCCACATTCCTCGTCCTGGCTCGTAAAGCCGAATCGGTTTCTCCGCGCGAGATGCTCGGCAACTGGCTGTACGGCGTGGCCCGGACGACCGCAATTCGGCTCCGGTCGGCAAATGCCAAGCGGCGCGTCCGTGAGAAGCAGATGGCCGACATGCCCGAACCGGAAGTAGAACCGAGAGACCTTCAAGATGATCTGCGCCAACTGCTCGATGAGGAATTGGCCCGGCTGCCGGACAAGTTTCGCTTGCCCATCGTACTGTGCGATCTAGAAGGGCGGACTCGGAGGGAAGTCGCTCGACAACTCAAGCTCCCCGAGGGAACGCTTTCCAGCCGATTGACGACGGCCCGCAGGATGCTGGCAAAGCGGCTGGCTCGGCACGGTCTGGCCGTATCGGTCGGAACATTGACGGCGGCGTTGGCGCCAAGTGCGGCATCGGCGAGCGTAGCTGTCTCGCTGCTGAGTTCCACGGTGAAGACCGCAACGCTGCTTGCGGCAGGTCAAACGACGACCGGGCTAGTCTCGGTCCACGTCGCCGCTCTCACGGAAGGAGTGCTGAAAGCCATGTTCTTGACGAAAATAAAGACGGTCATGGGGATGATGCTGGTGGTCGCCTCGCTGTGCGGTGCGGCAGGGCTGGTTTACCAGACGCAGGCGGCAGAACAGCGAAAGACAACCAAGGCGCCCGAGAAGGACGAGCAGGAGAAACACTCCGCCGCCAAGAAGAACGAGAACCCCAAGCCGAGCAAGCTGCAAAGGCCGAAAGATGATCTGCTTGCAATCCGAGGCGTTTGGCGAGTAATTTCCGTGCAATACGACAACGAAGAAGATGCGGATAAAGGGGCGATCGTGTGGAAGGGGAGTCGGTGGATCATTCACGCCGAGTTCATGGACATCCGCATGAAAGAAGGGGGAGGAGTAGGCTTCGGATACAAACTGGACCCTTCAAGCAGCCCAAAGATACTGGACCTCAGGATACTTGGCCGGACCGTTCCGGCAATATACGCTCTGGAAAGCGACGTTCTACAAATTCGCATGGGTCTTCACGAAAGAACTCGCCCCAAGGCGTTGACCAGTAAAGATGCTGGTAACACGGTTCTTTTGATTCTCAAACGTGAGCCTGCCCCGAAGCGGAAGGCGCAGGCGGCGACCGAGAAGGTTGACAAGGAACGCCTTCAGGGAACATGGAAGATGGTCTCGTTTGTAGTTGATGGCCAAAAGGATGAGCCAGAGGTCAGTGCGGAGTGGACGTTCAAAGAGACGACGATCAAACACGTGTTCTCGGCGACGAAGAACACTGGAGCCTTCACGTCTTATTATCGCTTCCGGCTAGATGAGACGATGACTCCCAAACGGATCGACATCGTGGCAGGAAAAGCCGATGATTTGTTCGATACGGCGGTGTTCGATAAACGCTTGGACGATGCCAATATGCGTATAGAAGGCATCTATTCCATTACCGGAAATACGCTGAAAATCTGCATCAACCCGAAAAAGGGCGAGCGACCAACTGCCTTCGAGAGCAAAGCAGGATCGAACTATATCCTGATCGTATTCAACAAGGAAAAACCGAAGGGGGAGCGAAAGAAGGTAGAACTGGAAAAGAAACAGAAGAGTGAGGCCGCATCGTCCAAGAGCGGCGAGAGCGCGGGATATAGCAAAATCAGAACTGGACCACAGGAGTATAAAGACCTGTTCATCAAAACGCTCGGCATCGTGGCAGGACGTTTTGAGCAAATCATCTACGCCAACCAGTACGAGGGCCGGATTGAAGCGTACAAACTAGAGCCTCTCAGAAGCCGCACAGCTATTCAGCAGCACGCCTTTGTCCGATTTCAGGCATGCGATGACGGGTACTTAATCAAGATCCGCATCGACAAAGTTCGGATGGCAGGAACTCCATCCGAAAAAGTCGTCGGCCGTAATATCGAACTCGAGCGGGTAATCCTAAAAAAGTTGGATGCTCAACCGGCCGAGAAGGACGCGCTTCCATCGGGCGCACCGCCAGCACTACCGAAGGAGAGGGAAGAGAAGGACTAATTGCCGGAACGGACGTGCTGCCGGGCAGAACGAATAAACGCCGTGGATCGGAGCAAAGAAGCCGATTCACGGCGTTGTCGTTTTGGTAGTGGCCCGCGGCGCGGCATGAATGAGTTACTAGCCCGGGGCGCCAGCGACTGGTTTGCAGAAACCCGTCGCTGGCGCCCCGGGCTAGTCGGCGGACCACTACCGCCTTTTCCAGTCTTAAGCACACGCTCCTGTAAGCCCCAGTGTGGAGCAGTTGGCTAGGAACGGAAAAAGAACGGAAAAAGGGACAGCGTGAATTCGTCCCGGTCGGCGCCGTTCACGACATAACGACGGGGTTCGGTCGTCCTCTTCCGGGACCGGCTGCATCGTGCATTTGCGACCTCTTCTTTTCCGCGTTTTCAAGCGGCCATTGACAAAAAAATCGCTTGTCGGGAAAATAATCTTATGATCATCCTTTTCACCGACCAACTCTCTGATCCCTCCGTCCAGGCCGACGAAGAGGCGGTCATGCAGGCGTTCCTGAGCGGAACTCCCGTCGATCCCGAGGTTGCGCATCGAGTTCAGGAACGCAGTCGTTTGATCCGTGAAGAAACCTTCCAGAAGCATGGGTTCGTGGATGTCGCCATTCCCGCCATCCGCGAGTTGCGCGGATCGCTCCCATAAAGTATGTCATGGACTCGTCGGTGATGATCAAAGCATTATAGGTCTGCCTCGGTCAAGCCGGCGTCCTTCATGATCGCTCGTTGCGTGCCAGACTTGAGCGTTTTGTTGCTATGAACGGGAACGCTTACATGGCCACCGGATGGGTTCTTGTAGACGTGATGACTTCCCCGGATACGATCCAGGAGCCAGCCCCGCCGCGCCAGGGCACGACACATTTCCTTGCCCGAAACCGCTTTCACAACTCGATCTCACGCACAATTTCCTTGACGGCGACATCGCCGTTGCCAAAAGGACTGTCGTTGTCGTTGCTCGCTTCCAACCACGCTTCGGCAGCTTCGCAGGCATTGGCCAGCGCTTCGGCCTCCGTTTCTCCTTGGGTATAGCAACCCGGCAGCGCCGGCACCGCTACGGAAAAGCCCCCCTCCGCCTCTGGCAGCAGAATCACTTTTAGCTTCATAGGTTCGCTACCGCCTTTCGAGAACGCACAAGTGCGCGTGTCGGGTCAAGACGTTCGCCGGAACACCCAGCGGCTATTCCATTATAATTTTGCTCTAGTCGCCGCCAACTCCCGGACGTAAAGTGTAGTATCTCAGTGCGAATTTCTCCTCTCTCGATTCTATCATCCCTAGTAATTAACGGAAAGAAAAGCCAGCGGCGGCAATGGCAAAGCGCTGGGCGTTCGCCGGAAGAGCCATTGCCGATAGAATCAACCGCACCCACAGCGCCGGCAGTATGCCAACGGCAGGAAAAAGCTATGGCAGATACGAAAACGACGGAAAAGATTCTTCGGTTGTTAAGCGCCAATCAACCGCTGGACATGCGCTGCGCCGCCGCTTTGGTTCTCGGCGAGATCGGCACCAAAGACGCCGAGTTGACCCGCTCACTCTGCGCAGCGCTCAAGGACGACGAGCCGAGACTGCGCTTGCAGGTCATCCAAACGGTGGGCAAATTGCGCATCGAGGCGGCGCTGCCGCGCTTGCTGGAGCGCGTCAAGGAGGGCGGCGAAGAAGCGGAACAGGCGGCACAAGCGGCGGCGAAACTCGGCGCCAAGGGCACGCGCACGCTGCAAGAATTGATGCCGAAAGTGGCGCCCGGCTTGCGCCGCTACATCGCCGCGGCACTGGCGGCGGCCGGCACGGCCAGTTCCGAAACGGCCGCTGTCGCCGTGCTGCTCGACCGCGATGTCGGCGTCGTCGAATCCGCTTCGCGCTCGCTGTTGGCGCAAGTGCCAATGCTGACGCCGGCTCACCGCAAAACGCTCGCCGAGCAACTCCTGGAATTGGTTGGGAATAAAAAAGAGCCGTTAAGTTCGCATTCCGAATCGGCACTGCTGCGCTTACTGGCCGCGCTGGACGATCCGCGCCGAGGCGGTGTTGTGGGATCGCATTGTGCCGCCACATCCGCTGGAGGTGCGCGCTGCTGCTCTGCAAGCGCTGGGCAAATGGACGACCTCGCCCAGTAAGGAACAACTCAAACGACTATTCGCCTGCGCCACCGACAGCGATTTTCGCTTGGCGGCGCCGGCGTTGGTGTTGCTCAAAAATCTGCCGGTCGCCGAGCGGACGGTGCCGGAGTGGCTGACACTGCTGCAAGCATCCGATGTGGCGGTGCGCAAACTGGCGATGGAGAAAATCGGTGACCGCGATAGCGCCGAGGTTGCTGAAGCGCTTTTGCAACAACTCAGTCATCCCGATCGCTCGCTACGCGATGGCGCTCTCGCGCGCTGACCCGCCTCAAACGCGGACAACAAGCGCTGACAACGGCGCTGTTGGAGGCGGATTCGCCGGATCGAGCCTGGATGTTGGCCCGCGCCAGGCGCCGTTCGCTCGCAAATATCCGCCCCAATGGCGCGAACAGATGTTCGCGCAAGCATGTAAATATCTGGAGGACAACGACCGCCGCGCTGACGCCCTGCTGTTTCTGCTGCGCGAGGCGGACGCCGCCGAGTTGCGGCAACAGCTCGAAGAACGGGCGATCCACTGGCGTAAAAAAAAGGACTACGAGACGGCTTTGCTGTATCTGCGGCTGCTGATCCGCGATCCGTCGAGCGGTTTTTCCATCCGTCTGGAACTGGCTTGCTGCGGTCTG
The DNA here is from genome assembly GCA_963835245.1 of uncultured Planctomycetota bacterium. GTDB lineage: Bacteria > Planctomycetota > Planctomycetia > Gemmatales > Gemmataceae > JAJPHU01. The sequence continues at coordinate 309,693 of CAWIEZ010000001.1, read as the reverse complement.
AAAATGTCCCCTCACGATCTGTCGGCGGAAGCGCGGGCGAGCGATCCGTGCTTGTCGCACTTCGCCACGCTCTGCCAGGGCTACGAAGCGGAACTATTGGCCGAGTTGGAAAAACGCAAATGGTTGGAGCCGGACGATCTCTATTATCTGGGATTTCACTTCGCCGAGCAGTCGGGCCAACAGAGACAGTTCGGCGGCAAATTGTTGCGCTTATTGCTGAAGCGTTCGCCGCGGACGAAGTTGGGGCAAGCCGCCAAAAGCAAGTTGCGCGGTGCGGGGCTGGAGTAGCATGATCGCGGTGAAACAAATCGGCGTTTAGAAGGGATGCTCGATGCCGGCCCAGATTTGCATGGGCGCGGCACTGCGGACGGTCTTGGCCACGTCGAGACGAAGGATGGTGCGCTCCACGAAAGTGAACCAAGCCAGGTCCAGACGTAACCCTCCGCCTACAGCCTCGGCGACGCCGCCGACCGATTCGCCTTTCAGATACACGTCGCCGACATCGCAAAAAGCCGCCGCGTAAATGCTCTTCAAATTCAGCGCACGGTCGAAGAAACTCCAGTTCACGTCGCGCACCACGGGGAAACGCCACTCCACGCTGCCGACCCACATCATGTTGCCCTGACGTTGCGCAGGCTGAAGCCGCGGAACAGTTCGCTGCCGCCCAGAGCGAAATACTGCACGTAATTGGGCAACCCATACGCCCCATAGGCACGGAAGGCAAACACAGTGTCGGAGAACCAACCTAGACCGTCCGGCAGAGCTTGCACATAAGTCGCTTGTCCCAAAAACTGATGCGAGCCGCTGAGTCCGAAGATCTGATTCGGCGTATTATGGGGGTCGTTGTTCTCGCCGGGCAGCACCAGGCCGGCCGCATAACTGACATCGGCCGAAAAGCCGCCTTCCGGGTTCCAGTACGGCGTCAGATAGTTGATGTGATAGTGGAGTCCGCCCATACCTTGATGGCGAAAGCGTTCGGCCCCCGGCACGGTTTCCACGGCGAACGGCAGCAGATCGTCCGTGATGGTGAGAAAGCTTTCGACGTACTGAAAGGGCGGCAAATACAGACTGTCGCCATAATCGATGACGTAGCGTCCATAGACGACGCCGCGGTTGGCCGGATACTCGCCGGCGTAAGTGCCGGCGATGCGGCGCTCGAAGACGAAGCCGGCACTCGGTGTGTGCCCACGGCCAATGGTCGAAGACGGCATCGACGCCCTCGACAATATCGCGGTAATCGCCGCGATAGGCGGTATAGACGCCGCCCTCGAAGAAGCCGGTGCGGTAGGCGCCGGCGCGAACGCCGAAGCGCGTCGAGCGCGTGAACCACGGATTATCGTAGGTTGGCGCGAACAGCCACGGGCCGAAGATGAGGTTCCAGCGGTCGTAGGCGTTGGTCAATTCGGTTTCATCGAGAAAAGTGTAGAGCGGCGTAGCGCGGATGCGAAAGCGCGGCTTCCAAGAATTGTTGGCCGGGTTGCGATCGACGAGGATTTCATCGGGATCGACGGTGATCTGCGTCGGCCAGCACGGCAACAGCACCTCGATCTTGACGCGATTGTTCTCCAGCGTCTCGACGCGGCCGGGCGGGTCGGTGGTTTCGACCAAGCCAGCCTCCGGCACAACGGGGACGCGCACCTGATAGCCTTCGCCGCCGTCGAGGCAGAAACCGATCACGGTGGGATCGTTATACTCCGCTTTTTGTCGCACGATGACCGTGACTTTACAAGGGTTCTTGGGGCGGAACCAGCTGCGGATGGCGGCGCTGTGCCGGCGGAAGATCGGCGGCGGACGATGCGGCCGGCCGCGCGGCAGCGCCTGAACTGTGACGTTGTCGATGCACCAATCGGTCATACCGGCCCCGTAGACCCAATGATCGAAGAAGGTTTGCCACGATTTATGCGTGTACTCTTCGAGATCGCGCTGGAAGGCGGCGACGCGCAGAATGCCGAAGGCATGCCGTCGATAAACAAAACGCATGAAATCGAAAAATGCCTTCTCGCCCAGCTCGTGTCTCGATCATGCCGACGATCTTGCTGCCCCGCTCATAACACATACTATACAGATCGACAATATGGCCAAATTTGGGAATGTCCTGCACGGTCGGCGCCGCTTCGGCGCGGCCCAGCGTGCCGTACAGGTTGAAATAGCGATAATCGCTGCGGCGCACGTTCGGCAGCCATTTGAGACCTTTTGGGTAGTTGACGAGCGGATCGTTGGCGCCGTACTTGATTTTCATAAGGCGGTAGGCGAAATAGGTGGCCAAGCCTTCGTCCATCCAGGTTTCGCTGTAGCCATGCGTGCCGACGACGTTGTACCACCATTGATGACAAGTCGCCTGGGCGACGAGGTAATCGACGAACGGCTTGGCCAAGTGCGGCATGCCGAAGATGCGCGAATCGATCATGATGAGGCCGGCGCACTCGTTGCTGTGCCAACCGAAATACGATTCGACAATGGTGAACTGCGAATAAGGATACGGCCCGAACCAGCGTATGTACGTGGCTAACGCTTCGCGGGCGCTTTCAACCATGAAGCGGGCGTAGAACTCGTTTTTCCGCGTGGCCAAACAGCGGATCTTGATGTCGCCGCACTGGCCGGTAAATTCGAGGAAGCGCGCGCTGCACACGATGGCGAAGTCGCGGGCGCGGCAGGGAGCGAACTCGATCTGCCGGCGTCCGTCGGCGCGAATGCCTTCTTTCAGCACCGGAGCGGTGCAAGCCACGCCCTGTTCCGCCGGCAGCGTCAGCCGCGCCGTGAACAAGCCCGCCTCGTTGAAGAACGGCTGATGCCAGCACACATAAGGCGTCGGCTGCCAGCCAGTGCGATCGTAAACCGCCAGCACCGGCAGCCAATTAGTCAAAAACGTGATGCCGTGCCAGTGGCCCCAGCGGCCGCATTTCTCCGGCAGTTTCAGGACAAATTCCAGATCGAGCGTGACGGTGTCGCCTTGTCGCACCGGCTGAGGCAACGGCACAACTAGAGCCGAATCGTTTTTCTCTTGGTAGCGAAAGGGCAAATTCTCGCCGTTCCCCGTCACCTTCCTCTCTCCTTCCGCGGGGAGAGAGGGTAAGGAGGAAGGGGGCAGCAGCCGCGGCGGAGGCAGAGTAGCCGCATCGTCGCTCTGGTAGGACAACTTCCGCGGCTGTCCCAATTCCTCCGCACTCTCCGCTCGCTCCAGACTCACCAGACGCACTTGGCGCACGTCCAGAGCGTGTCCATCGAAATCGAGCGCTTCACTGGGGTACATGCGCAAAATCTCGAAGATTTTGGCCGTCATGCCCACTTCCTTGTCGGGCAGCTGATAATGGCTATGCGCGTTAAAAATCACTTCCGCCGTAGGACGCGGACAGCAATTGGTCCACACGACGCGCTGGCGAACGACGGCGATGTGTTCAGCGGTATCGAGTTGGATGTCTAGGTAATAGCGCGGCGAGGGAGAAGGCGGCGCGGCCTGGGCCGACTCGCCGAGCAAAACGAGAGCCAGCAAGCCAAGCGCGAGGCGGAGGCTGGTGCGTGGGTAAGACGTGGATCGATCCATTACCGCCCTGAGATTGCTGGAACGTCGAATCCGGGTAGACGACCTGCCTAGCAGCGTCAAACGAAGCAGGCTAGGACATGGTGTGTTCGCCGCATACCACGACGGCGAAGAAATTGTCCAGGGCAATCCGCGGGCCGTTCTCGTTTAGCCGCGACCCGCAGGGGAGCGCGGACGCGCTCCCCTGCGGGTCGCGGCTAAACGGAAAGGTCACGTTTTTCGCACGATTTCCAGCTTTACCTTGCCGGCAATGAATGTCCGTTCGCCGGCGCTGGCGAAGCGAATCTTGACGCGCCGCAACGCTCCCTGCCCGCTCATCTCGACGATTCGACCCATGCCGTAGGTGGCATGGCGCACCAGCATGCCCTCGACGAAACCTTGTTGCGCGTCACCGTCGGCGGAAGACGGCGGAAGGGGAGCCGGCTTCGCGCGGACGCCGGCATCGTTCCAACCCTGCTGCGCCGCCGCGCCGCCGCCGCGCCAGTCTTCAAAAGCGGCTAGCTCTTGGTTCCCACCGGAAAGATCGATGTGTTCGATCGCCTCCGCCGGCAATTCGCGGAAAAACATGCTTTCCACCGGATACACCGTCTGACCACGAAACTCGCGGCTGCGCGCATGCGAAAGATAAAGTTCTTCCTTGGCCCGCGTCATGCCGACGAAGGCGAGCCGGCGTTCCTCCTCCAACTCATCGGGGCGCGGAAGACTGCGTTCGTGCGGCAACAATCCCTGCTCCACCGCCGTCATGTACACAACGGGAAACTCCAACCCTTTGGCCGCGTGAAGCGTCATAATCGATACGCAATCCTGTTGCTCGTCCCAGCTGTCGAGATCGCTGGCCAGCGTGATGTTCTCCAGGAAATCGCCGATGGTCCGGCTGGCGTCGTCCGCCGCGAACTGCTTCGCCGCCGTGATGAGTTCCTCGATGTTGGCCAAGCGCTCCTGATCCTCGCTGTCGTTGCTGCCCAGCAGCATGCGCCGATAGCCGCTCTGATCCAGCACTTGACGAATGACCTCATCGGGCGGCGCTTCGAACAGCGTGCGCAGATCACTGATGAGTTGGTGAAAGCCGCGCAGAGCCGAGACTGCCTTGCCCTTGATGGCGGCGATTTTGTTCGCTTCGCCGGCCGCCGACAGCAAACTCATCTCGCGCGGCTCGGCATATTGGCGCAGGTGATCGAGCGACACTTTGCCGATGCCGCGCGCCGGCTCATTGACGATGCGCAGGAACGAAAGGTCATCGCGCGGATTGACCATCAGCCGCAGATAGGCGAGGATGTCGCGGTTTTCCTTACGCTCGAAGAACGCCAGGCCGCGCACAATCTGATGCGGCACGCGCTGCTGCACAAAGGCGGTTTCCAATCCGCGCGAGAGCGCGTTGATGCGAAGAAAGACAGCGAAATCGCGGTAAGAGCGTTTACCCGCTTCGACCGCTTCGCGGATGCGCCGGGCAATGCCATCCGCCTCGTCCACGCCGGTATCGAACGTCAATACCGTCACCGGCTGGCCGCGCGGATTGTCGGTGAGGAGATCCTTCGGTTTGCGCTGCCGGTTATGAGCGATCAAATGTCCGGCGGCGTGCAGAATCGCTTTCGTGCTGCGGTAGTTGGTACTCAGCGTCAGTACGCGAGCTTCGGAAAAATCGCGCTCGAAATCGAGAATGTTTTTTATATCAGAGCCTCTAAATTTGTAAATACTTTGATCTGGGTCGCCCACCACGCACAGGTTGGGATAATCGATCGACAAACCGCGCACGATGGCATACTGCGCCTGGTTCGTGTCCTGATATTCGTCAATCAGCACGAAGCGAAATCGTGCATCCAACTCCGCGCGCAGTTCGCTATCGTGCTTCAGCGCCAGGGCCGGCCAATATAGCAAATCGTCGAAATCCAGAGCGTTAGCGTCGCGCAGGCGCTTTTCATAAATCGGATAAATGCCGGCGACGGTCTTCTCGTAAAAATCGCCGGCGCGCTCGGCGTAGCGTTCGGGTCCGAGAAGCTGATTCTTCGCTTTGCTGATGGCACCGGCGATGGTTTCCGGCGAGAAACGCGCATTATCGATGCCGGCGTCTTCCAGGGCCATTTTGACGATGCGGGCGCGATCGCTCTGATCGTAGATGGTGAAGTTGCGATCCAGTTCGAGCCGGTCGGCGTACTGGCGCAGCAGGCGGGCGCCGAAGCTGTGAAAAGTGCTGATCCAGAGGCGGCTGCCGGGCACGAGCGCTTCGACGCGCTGACGCATTTCGCCGGCGGCTTTGTTGGTGAAAGTGATGGCGAGAATGTTGCTCGGCCGCACGCCTTGCTGGAGCAGCCAAGCGACGCGGCGCGTGATGACGCGCGTTTTGCCGCTGCCGGCCGCGGCGAGAATGAGCAACGGTCCCTCGAAATGCGTGACCGCTTCGCGCTGCGCCGGCGTCAGATCGGACAGCAAATCCTGTTCGGCTTCGTGCGTCATCGCGGTTTTTCTCCTTCCGCTGAACAAGGGAACACGGACGCTCGACACGGATTGTACCCGGAAGCCGTTCCTTTGCTAAGATCGGTAGCAGTCAACGGCATCGGCGAAAAGGGTGGGAGCCGTTATGGAAATCGTGGGGATTGGCACCGACATCGTGGAGTGTTTGCGCGTCGGCCGCATGATCGAGGAACACGGCGAACTGTTTCTGCTGCGCGTGTACACGGAGCGCGAGATCCGCTACTGTCAGTCGCGGCGGCGCGCCACGGAGCATTTCGCCGCGCACTGGGCGGCCAAAGAGGCGATCTTGAAATGCCTCGGTCTGGCTTGGCGGCGCGGCCTGTCGTGGACCGACATGGAAGTGCGGATGGAACCGGGGAGCCGGCCGAAGGTGATGCTCTGCGGCGCGGCCAAAGACATCGCGCAGGGCCAGCGGATCAGTGACATTTTGTTGTCACTGTCTCATTGCCGCGCTTACGCCGTCGCCCATGCCCTCGCCGTCCACGGCAATAGCGATTAGCGACGCTTCGCGGAAGTGTCGCTAATCGCCCAGGTCGGCGATGCGGATATTGCGGAAACTCAGATCGGTCGTCGGATCGTGGCCTTGCAGGCTAATCGGTCCCTTCTTCAGCCGGCATCCGTTGCGAGCGTTTTCATTTTCGGGTCGATTATCGGTCCAATCCACCACCTGCATCCCGTTGACCCAGGTAGCGATGTGCCGGCCGCGCACGATCACGGTCATGGTGAGCCATTCGTGATCCTTCGCCACCGATCGCCGCGCCGGCATGCGTCGATAGATAGCGCCCGTACCGTAATCCTGCGACCAATTCTCGATCTTTTTCTTTTTGGCGAGCTTGTGCGTCTTGGGATCGTACTCCTCGATGGTGTATGTCTTCGGCTCCTTCGCTTTGCGGTTCTGAATCTGCGCCTCGTAGCCGTTTTGGTATTCACCGGGGATGCAGCGGAAGAAGACGCCGCTGTTGAGATTCTCGCCGTTGGTTCGGCAATCCAGTTGCAGCACAAAATCGGACCATTCACCCGTCGTTTGCAAATCGCCGGGGCCGTTCTTGATGCTCAATCCTTCCTTGGTGACGGTGAATTGCGATTTCGCACGTTTGCCGTCGCCCTCGAATTTCTTCCATCCGGACAGATCCTTGCCGTTGAAAAGTGGTTTTGTGCCGAGGGGTTTCAACTTGATATTGCGAACCACGAAGCCGTTGCCGGCTAAAGCAATGTGACTGGACGCGGGCGCGGAGGTGTTCGATGGACGTTTCATCGCCATTCCCACGCCGCCGAAAAAACCTTTGTTCTCGTAGGAGAATTCTACAATTTTCGCCCCCTTAACCGTCATGTAGAGTCGATGCCAGCCACTCCCCATGACGCGCAAATCCATGTCATCTTCGATCTTCTTTAACTGCATGTCTCTACTGAGGATAATTCGTTTGGCGGGTCTACCGTCCTTCTGGGCTTGATACTCTATGCTCAGTTCATAATCGTTGAATTGGGTTGTCGTCAGCAAGACTCCGGTGGTCTTTGCCTGCGGAGCGAGCATTCCGTCGGCGATGGTCCATCGTGAATCGTACGTCGCCTTCCAGCCGAAGGTGGTTTCGCCGTCGAACAACAGAATCCATCCATCGGCGATCTCTTTCGGCGTCAATGTGTTGAATTTGGCCTCGTCGGCGGCCCAGCAGGGGACAGCGAGGGATAAAGCGAGCAAAACGGTGAGCAAGCGGTGCATGATGAAGCCTCATGTTGGTGAAAACCGTGGATGCGGCGCGCGATGGATGATGGCGCGGGCTTGCGCCTGCAAGGTGGCGACCTTGGCCATGAGCGTGGCTACAGCGGCGGCATTGTCGGCGACCTCGATCACCCAACGGCACTCCCAACGTCCGCCCGGCGGCAGCAACGGCACACGTCCTTGCTGCCGCTCGAAACTCTTGAAGTTCGGATAATTCGTCGCCGGCTCCAACCCCGTGACATAACCCTCCTCAATCGCTCCGGTATTCTTCCAAACCGTGAAACAGGGCAATTCCTGGCGGTTGAAGCGCAGGGCGACGGCCCGGTCGGCCGTGGCATTGACTAGCAGGGCGAGCGTGTGGCCGCGCGAATCGGACAGCAGATCGTACAGGTAGACCTGCTCGGCGAAGCCGACGAGAGGACCGGCGTAGGTTTCATGTGTGTCGATGCCTTCGGCGGCGCGCGGCGTCTGTGGGGCCATCTCGCGGATGGGGGCGAGGATGCGGCTGCCGGCGTCGAGAAACGGCGGGCCGAGATTGCAATGATAGAGCAGTTGCATTTCGACCGGCCGCGCGGCGCGGTTGACTACGACATCGTGAATCACCAGGCGGTTCGAACCGGGAACAGTCGTGTAAGTCGTGGTCAAACGCAGTTGCGGACAAAACAGAGCGGCTTCCTCGACTTCGCCGCTGACGCTCAGTTCGTAGGGTGGATCGAGATGAACGCGCACTTCGACGATCTGAGCGGGTAAGTTAGCGATGCGGCCGTGCAGCGTCAGCGGCGTACCGCCATCGTCGCCGGGCGGGCCGTTGGACGATAGGCCGCAGCGACACAACCATTCGTCAAAACCGGCGAGCCAGCCGAGGCCGCCGCGATCCGTCAATTGAACGTACTTGGGATGCACGGGTCCGACCAACGGAGCGCGCCAGCCCAACGGATTGCCGCGATAATCGCCGCGCCACAAACCCATGCCGCGCGTCGGCAGGATCGAGAACGCCAAGACGCCGTTATGCACTTCGATGACATCGAGTCCGTCGCGCAGGCCACCGCGCAGGGTGCGCTGCGCAGCGACCAATCGAATGGCGTCGGCAGGTGCAGCGTATCGTTGCCGGCGGCGAAGCTGTCCAGCCAGACATCGCCATGCACGTCGGTCAAAGTCCAGGTTTTACAGCGTGTCATGTCGGTACAGGGTTAGCGGACACCGTGCATCATGGTGCCGATCTTGCGGACGAGCAGGAACAGCACCAGCGCCGCTCCGCCCAGCAAAGCCATGATGTACAGGAAATACTCGGTCGGCGTCCACTCGCCCCAGCGTTCACCCAGAGCGCCCGCCAGGAAGCTGCCGAAGAACGTCGTCAACAACCATAAACCCATCAACATAGTAGCGAACTTCGCGGGGGCCAGCTTGGACACCATCGACAAACCGACCGGCGACAGACACAACTCGGCCAGCGTCGCCAGAATATAGTACCAGAGCAGCCACCACGGGCTGACGCGATGGAGGGCCGACTGCTGATAGAGCTTGTTGACGACAGCGCGGAAGGTTGGCTCGCCGGCGGCAACCAAGAGCGATTTGACATCCTTATCGGCGATGGGCGCCGTGGCGATCAACATGTGCGTCCGCTCTTCATAGCGGACCTTGTTCTTCGGAAGACCGGCATAGCGCAGATCGAAACCCGGCGGCACCGGATCGAGCGTGAGGGAAACGGGGCCGGCGCCGCGGGCCGTCGATTGTGATTTCTGCTGTAATTGCATAACGGCGTTGACGAAATAATCCGGCGCCGTGTCGCGCACGATGCGATCGCGCTCCGTGCTGGAGAGGACGCCGTGCATGTGCAGAACGTGTTCTCCCGGATCGTAGGTGAGCCGGCCTGCCTGATAGAGTTTCATCTCGTGATCTTCTTCACTGCCCAACTGATTCGCCGCGGAGAGCTTAATTTGCGACGGTAAATGTCCACTAAAGGGGAGATGGGTCGGTTGGTTCTCGCGCTGAGCGGCCACGATCATGACGGCTAGCGATAAGGTCATGAGCAGCAGGCCGATGGTCATTTTGGCCGGCACCGAGGGGTTGAGTCCACGGCGTCCCAGGACCGTCCACAGCCAGGCGATCAGCGGCGCCAGCAGAAAGATGGCCAGCGCATTGATCGATTGGAACCATTCGGTGGGCACGGGGTTCAACAGATCAGCGAACCAGGCCCGCAGTCCGCCCTTCTTGACGGTCGCCTCGGCCTTGACCGGCTTGAGCCGCCACATGGTCACCCAGCGCGATAAATCCGTATCCGCCAGGACAGGGGCTTCGCCTTCTGGTCCTTTTTCCTCCGGATACAGCGGCGGCGTCTTGGCCGGGCCGGTCAGATAGCGATTTGTCGTCTTGTCGGCCCAGACGTTAAGCGTGTTGCCCGCCTGCTCGAAGGCAGCCCAGAAAAACACCACGAAAATGCCCAGAACATAGATGGTAAGGACGCGATCGCGCATGGCGCGCTGCGATTGTCGGAGAATCCAACTGGCGATCAGAGCGCATACGGCCACAATTGCCAGCGAAATCAGCGTGTTATTGGCAATGTGCTTGGACAGAGAGAGCGTCTGTAGAGAGGATGGCTCAGCGCCTTGTTGCGCCGGCAGTAGTACGAGGACGCCACGGATCGTGCCGAGAGCCAGGGTGCCAATCGCCAGGATGCAGCCGATGGCGAAAAACAATCCCGGCGAAAGACGGTTGAGCGAAGGGACTACCGAATCGGTCCGCTCGGCTTTCTCCTCCGAGATGGCACGGCCGATAATCGGTGCGGGTTCCTCGCTGCTAGCTGGTGTTGACGCGCTGGCGGCCGGCTTCAATTCAATGACCCAACGCAGCCCGAAGAGATAGACGGCCAATCCCAATAACATGCCAATGCCGGCGGCCATGAAACCGGTATGCCGTCCGCCGATCGTATTCACCGCCAGCCAACCGCACACTAGCGGCGACAAAAGCGCACCGAGATTGATGCCCATGTAAAAAATGGTGTACGCCACGTCGCGGCGCGGATCGTTCTGCGGATAAAGCCGGCCTACTTGCGTGGACATATTCGGTTTGAAAAAACCGTTGCCGAAGATCAAGAACATCAGGGCGGCGTAAAAAAACTCCAAATGCTCGAACGTCAGCAGAAATTGGCCGATGGCCATGAGGATGGCGCCAATGATGACGGCGCGTTTGTTGCCGAGATAGCGGTCGGCGAGATAGCCGCCTAGCAGCGGCGTCAGATAGACGAGACTGGTGTACCACTTGTAGACGTTGGAGGCTTCGCGCTGCGTCCATTTGAAGTGATCGAGCATGTACAAGAGCAACAGGGGCGCATGCCGTAGTAGCTGAAGCGTTCCCACATCTCGGTGAAGAACAGGACGTACAGGCCGACGGGATGGCCGAGGAACGTGCCGCTGCGCTGCGCCGGGAGCGGCCGGGGCAAGGGGGAGAGTGGTCATGCTCGTATTCCTCTTTTCGTTTAGCCGCGACCCGAAGGGGAGCGCAAGCGCGCTCCCCTTCGGGTCGCGGCTAAACTGATCGCGTGCCCGATCATTAACTATTCGTTCGCTGATTCTCGTTGTACCTTGCCGCCGCATGCCTGTCCACGCCGCCTTGTCGCCGCTAGGATGCCGGAATAGTCTGCCAATGCGGAAGAAAAGGCAAACGAGGAGTTCTTGTCATGCAGCAGTTCACCCGAGACTTGACGCGCGAAATCCAGGTAGGCGGCGAACGGTTGGCCCTCACGCTTACGAAGGAGGGTTTATCGGTGCGTCCGGTGGGCGGGCGGCGTCCGCCGCACACGATGAGTTGGGAAGCGTGCCTATACGCCTGCGTGGAGCGCGCCGGCCAAGCGCCGACAGCCGAGCAGATTGAGGAAGTTCTCAAGGCAATGCGTGCCGGCGCGGCCAAAACGACGGAAAAAACCGCTTCAGAGCCTAAATCCGCTCCTTCCTCCGCTCCGGTATCTCACGCGCCCGCGACAACCCCTGCCGCCCCGGCAGACGCCGCGGACAAAATGATGGTGCTGCTGGCCCGCCTCGATCAGTGGTTGAACACCCATCGGGAACGCTTCCAGCAAGCGCTCCAGCCTGGCGCGACAGCGGCGGAATGTCATGCCCTATCGGCGGCGCTGGGCAAGCCGTTGCCGGAAGAATTGTGCGCCTTGCTGACTTGGCACAATGGACAGAATCCCGATGTGCCGGGCGCCTTCGAGCGGAACTGGATGCTGATGAGTACCGACGATATCGCCGAAGCCAAGAAAGAACTCGACGCCCAGCCTCACGAAGGTTGGCACAAAAATTGGATCCCCTTCCTCGACGACGACAACGGCAATTATTTGTGTCTCGATCTCGGCTCGCCCGGTTCGCCGGTGCGCGAGTGTTGGCGCGGCCGCGCCGATCATCCCGTGGCGGCGCCGTCGCTGACGGCATGGCTGGAGACGTTTGTCGGCGCTCTGGAGCGCGGCGAATACGCCGAAGACCCCGAGCGCGGCACGCTGGCGCTGCGTTCTTGAGTGTTCCCAAAGAGGATTAACCACAGAGACACAGAGACACAGAGAAGACAAGAAAAAATAACACACGTTTCTTATTTCTTCTCTGTGTCTCTGTGTCTCTGTGTCTCTGTGGTTAATTGTTTTCGACCGGATCTCATGTCTCACAAATCTTCGGCTGTTCCGTCCCAACTCGGTTTCCGCATGCCCGCCGAATGGGAGCGGCACCGCGCGACCTGGCTCGCTTGGCCGCATCAGCCCGACGATTGGCCGGATAAGTTCGATCCCATTCCCTGGGTCTACGGCGAGATCGCCCACCATTTACACCGCGCCGAGGAAGTGCGCATCTTGATCAACGATGCGGACGGCCAGCGGCGGGCGGAGACCGTCCTCGATAAACTCCCTCTGGATCGCGGCCGCATCTCGTTTTGGCCTATTCCCACGGATCGCGTCTGGACGCGCGACTACGGCCCCTTGTTCCTCACGGCTGCCGATGGCACGAGTGCTATCGTCGATTTCGCTTTCAACGGCTGGGCCAAGTACGACAATTGGCAACGCGATGACGATGTGACGCGGCAGATCAACGACCAATTAGGGAAGAAAATTTGGCAACCGCAAGTCAACGGCCGCCGCGTCGTGCTGGAGGGCGGCAGCATCGATGTCAACGGCCAAGGACTGCTGCTGACCACGGAGGAATGTCTGCTCGGCGACGTGCAGACGCGCAACCCCGGCTTCACGCGCGCGGATTACGAGCGCCTGTTCGCCGACTATCTCGGCGTCCGCAAGACGCTGTGGCTGGGCCGCGGTATCGCCGGCGATGATACACATGGCCACATCGATGATATACGCGCGTTTTGTCGGCCCGCGCCGCGTGGTGACGGCGATTGAGGAAGACAAAGGCGATGTCAATTACGAGCCGCTGCGAGAGAACCTACAACGGCTGCGGAGCATGACGGACGTGGATGGCCAACCGTTGGAGGTGCATACGCTGCCGATGCCGGCGCCGTTGTGCTTCGCCGGCCAGCGTCTGCCGGCCAGTTACGCCAATTTCTACATCGCCACCGATCGCATCCTCGTGCCGACCTTCAACGATCCCAACGATCGCCGTGCCTTACACATTCTCGCCGAGTTGTTTCCCCAGCGCACGGTTATCGGCATCCATGCCGTCGATCTGGTTTGGGGTCTGGGCACATTGCACTGCCTGACGCAGCAGCAGCCGGAAAACTGAGCCGCGACCGTTAGGGAGCGGTGCGGCTCGGATGAACAGGCGTGGTTCGTCCCAGAGCCACGGACACAAACCAATCGACGCCGGGTCCGCCGGCAATCGCCTGGCCGTACTTGTGCAGAACGTGCAGCAGACGTTGGCTGCCGGCCAATTCCGATCGCGTGGCCATTTGCACCAGCGCATCGGGCAGAGTCGTCATCAGGTAGCGCGCCGTCTCGGCCTTGTCTTCGCCGACGCTCTTCTCGGCATAGCTGCTCACGGTCCTTTCCAACACTTGCCCTCTGCTGAGTTTCCTCAGCGCCATCAGATCCGCCTCGATGAGACGAAGCGCTCGATAACGCTCCTCGCCGGACAGCGCCGCCTGCCAACGATCATCGCGCACGAAGTTGATCGTGTACTTCGTCTCGCCGCGCAGGGTGGCATCGACGTGATGGAAGATTTCATGGTGCAGTGTCGTCGGCAGTTGGGTATCGCTGTAGTAGGCGGCGACCAGCGCGTTCTTACCGTTGTAGATGCCGAAATAGCGATAACCCTTCAACTTCTCGTCGTAAGGCCGAAAACCGTCGCCCTGATTGGCGATGCAAGCGGCGAAAATGCCCAGAGCCTTGAGTCCCATTTTCTCCAGATAACGCGGCGGCAGTTTGTGGATCTCGCGCACGGCAATGCGCGCCGCTCGCAACCGTCCCTCTTCGTTCAACGGCGGCATGCGGTCGTGATACGTACCCTCCGGCAGATCCGCGGAGGCGAAGATCAGCCGACGCCGGAATAGTCGGTGAAGGCTTTTTCCAGTTGAGAGAGCGAAGCTGGGGGCGATTCTTGTCCCGGCAGCAACGAAGAAAAGATAACCAGCAGCGAGAAGGCGAGAATCGGAGACAGACGTTTCACGTTCGGCTCCTGTCTGTTCGGTGTCGTGCCTCGGCGACGCAGAAGCACGCTAACAACTCATTCTCAACGACATCCCTCCGCTGTCAAGAGGTTGTTAGGCTTGGCGAACGCCTCAACCCGGCAGCGTTAGCTGCCGGTTCGCCGTGTCCAGGCGAACCGGCAGCGTTAGCTGCCGGGTGGACGTTATGATTGGGGCTTACGCAAGTCCACGGCGACATGAGTACCAGCGCGTACTTGGACCGTCCGCGTTCGTTCGATCTTCTCGCCGTTCGCGTTGGTCCACACCGCTTTCACCTTATAGGCATAGCTCTTGCCTTGCTCCAGCGGCGGCGATTCAAAAAAACGATCCGTGCCGTTCTGACGGGTCTGGCGTCCCTGGAACCACAGCTTGGCGCCGCTAGGCACCTTCACGTCGATTGCCGCCGCATTTGGATGCGAAGCGGACGAAGTGTAGTAGCGAGATCGATAAGCTCCGAGATTAGCGGAGTCCGGATCGGCCATCGGTTGCGAAGGCAGGCCGGTGATATTGGGAGAGTAGTTGGCCGGTCCATATCCGCCGTAGATGCCGAAACCATATCCGTAAGTCGCACCGGAATAATAGTCGGGGTGATACGCCTCTCGACCGCCGGGGCCGATGCCCATGACGCCGGCGTTGCCTGGTTTGTAATCGTAAGGCTGACGCGAATAGCTCTGGGCGAAGGTGCTTCCCGCCTCCCCTAGCAGCGTCAAAGCCGCTAATGCTCCCGTTATAGATAGGAATCTCATGTTGCATCTCCCTTCGTTGTAGGGTGGGTCGAGGAACGAGACCCACCGGGGACGCGGTGGGTCTCGTTCCTCGACCCACCCTACAACGAAGGGAGATGCAAAGGAGATGCCAATGCGGCATGGCGGGCGCGAATCGTCTCAAGGTTGCTTTCGTTCCTCCTTGTTCATTTGGGACATTCGGGCCAGTGCCTCCCACAAGACTTTCCAGTCCTGGCTAGAGATACGCACCTCCGTTTGCACACTTCCGTTGTTGACCGTCCAGTGCATACGCTGAAGGATTTGTCCGAGCGCCGCCAGCGCTTCGCGTTCCTTTCGCAGCGCGGGGTATTTCTTTCGTAAGGTGTCCAGCGCCTGGCCGCGCCATCTTTCGAGATCGTCTCGCAACATCCCCTCCGCTTTGGCCTTGTCCACGTTCAAGGCCAGAAAGAAAGTGACGCCCTGAGATTCCTTCTTGAGATGGCAAACGAAGGAACGCGGATGCACGCGCAGCCAGATGTTGAGGGCGTCGGTCAAAGCATTTCTCCAGGCGACGGGAATCACGCCAAGGAAGAAGCCACAAGCATCTTGGGGAATGCTATTCAGCACGTTTTTGATCAAAGGAACATTGTAGCTAGACAATATATTGACCGAGGACGGCACTTGTTTCTGTATCTTGAGAAGTTCGGGCGCCTGGTTCCGCGGGTTCCCGTAGACGGCCAGGTAAGCATGATGGTCATCGACGATCTTGAGCGCGAAGGGCAATTCACGACTGCTGAGGTGAATAGCGCCCATCGGCTGACCCTTATTCTCTCCTTCGATCATAACCTTGGCTTGGGTGGCTCGGCGGCGTAGTCAGCGATGCGCTTGCGGCCATCTAGGGCCGTACCGTTCAGATGGACGAGCGCTAGGGCGTCCTCGCCCTTGGCACTGTTATAGCAGGCCAGGCCAATGCCGTTGAGTTGGATGCGGCCGAGGTTTTCCGAAGTTATTCGGTTGGCCGTTTCCTTCGGCAAGAATAGACGGAGCAGTGTTTGCGTCCGTTCGTCATCGAGAGTGAGAAGATTTCCCGCGGGCATAAAATCGATGGCTCCAAACAAGGTTGCCCCAGGTGGAAGTCCGTGAAGCTGGCCCCAGCAGTCGAGAGGTCGGATGGTTGGTCCACCTGTTTTCACCGGCGCCGGCGGCCTTGACGGCATGGTAACCGGCGTTGCCCTAAATAGGTAGAAAATCCCGAAAAAGAGCATCAACAAGAACGCTAACACCACCAATCCCGCGATGATCCACATACAGCCGTGGAACCACCGGCGCAGGCGAAAGCGCGGCCGAAGAGGCCATTGCGCCGGCCGCGCCACCTGCATGACCTCGGACCCTTGCTCCACATGAAACGGTTTGCCGCACTCGGCGCAATGCACCACACTGCCCACCATCCGTTCAGGCACGTGCAAATTGGCCCCACAAGAAGGGCAGATGGTCAGACTGGTCGGCAGTCCGGCGTTGTCGCCAATTGCCGGGACGCGCGGGCGGACGAGGCGGCGGCACCCAAGCCGCCTGTTGCAGTTGCGCCAAGTGTTGCCCCAGCACGTCCATCACTTCGGCGGCGGACTGATAACGTTCCGCCGGATCTTTAGACAGCAGCTTGGCCACCACGTCGGCGAGCCAATCGGGGATTTCCGGATTGGTTTCGCGGATGGGACGCGGCGTATCTTCGGAGACGCGGCGCAGCACGGCCAACGTGTTGGCGGCGCGGAACGGCGGACGGCCGGTACACATCGTATAAATCACGCTGCCCAGACTAAAGAGGTCGGCGCGATGATCGAGCGCTTCGCCGCGCGCCTGCTCCGGTGCCATGTACAGCGGCGAGCCGGCGACGAAACCGCTCTGCGTCAGGCTGGCATCGTCCATCGCCCGCGCCAGACCGAAATCGGTGATCTTGACGCGCTGCACGCCGTCTTCGAGGAGAATGTTGGCCGGCTTGATGTCGCGGTGAACGATGCCGTGGCCGTGCGCCGCCGCCAAGCCGGAAGCGGTCTGCATGCCGATGCGCAGGATGTCGGTCAGTTCGAGCGGACCATCCTTGTCGATGCGATCTTGCAACGACATGCCGGCGACGTACTGCATTACCAGATAGGGCAGGCCGTTGGCTTCGTCAACAGCGTGGATGGTGACGATGTGATCGTGCGTCACGGCGGCGGCGGCCTTGGCCTCGCGGAGAAAGCGTTTGCGCGCCACGCCGCTGGTCGCCAACTGCGGCGCCAACACTTTGATGGCCACCACGCGATGCAGCGACGGATCGAATGCTTTCAGCACGATGCCCATGCCGCCGCGGCCGATCTCCGACAATACCTCATAGCGTTCCAAGCGGCCGAGTTGATCCGGTTTGTCCGTTGGACTGAGAAAGCCGAGCGGCAGATCGCCGCAGAAGACCGGCTCATCGCCGGTCGCCTCGGCGTCGTTCTCCTTGAGGCGATCCATGACTTTGCGGAGAGCCGGTTCGGGAGACGGCGGCGATGCGCTCAGTTTGCGAGCCATGCCCGGCCAGGATTTTTGTCCGGCGGTCAGTCCTTCCACGCGATGCTGGCAGGCGGTGCAAACTTCCAGATGCGCGGCCAGCCGGACGCGCTCATCCGAGGACAAACTCTCGGCCAAAAAATCTTTCAGAAGGTCGATGGGCGGGCAAAAATAGCGGTTGTCTGGCGTCTTGGCTCGTCGATAAATTACCCATGCGAGCAGGCAAATCGCCGAGCCGCCAACCAAGCGAAACGTCCACACGGCGAAGGGGTCTTCTAGCTTGCGTGTCTGCGGACCCCGGATCAAGGATGCCAAAACGATCAGGAAGATACACATCAGCCCCAGGTGATGGAGGGGAATGCGGCGGGCGCGACGAAGGAGGCGTCCAAACAGCCTTCCGAGCCAGCGGGAACCTCGGTGTTCACGGAGAGCATCCAGGCGGGCGATGATGATGACGATTCCCAGCAGCACCAACCACTCAAAGCATCCCATGACTTTTCCCTCCCTCGTCTTCGTGTCGCCGCGACGCCCTAACGCGCCACGGCCTACTAGCCCGTCTCGTTGATTGGGCTGGTTCTTTTCCGTCGCTGTTTTCGTTGCATCGCCCCCCCACACCCGCTGCAACGAATGCGCATCGTTGCAACGACATCGCCGGCGTGGCGCAACTCCTTGTCCTGTCTCGCTTATTTTCGTTGCAACCGCGCCCGCCCTTCGTTGCAACGAGGCGGCGATGGGTGAAAAAGACTCACCCAAATCAACTCGACGATCTACTAGCCCGTCGCTGGCTCTCCGGGCTTGTAAGAGAATTACTGCTGCATCGATTCCTCGAGTGTTTCTCGAATGACTTCCTTCAAACGCCGCATCACCCGCCCCTTGGCGAGATAGACGGCGGCCACGCTCATGCCCAGCTGTCGAGCCGCCTGCGGCCCCGTCTTGCCCTCGACCGCCGTTTGCCAAAACGCCTGCCACGTCGTTTCCTGAAAGCTGCCGCGCACCTGTTCGGATGCCCAGGCGAACACACGCCGCTCATATTCCTCATCCCACCACACGCTTTGATCTTCCGCGCGGGCGGGCAGTTCGTTCAGCCGGTGCTGGGCGTCGCTGTCGCCGCTGCCGCGTCCGGGACGCTTCTGGGCGGCGAGGAAATTGCGCAGCTTGTTGCGCACCACCGTGAACAACCAGCCACGGAAGGAGCCGCGCCGCGGATCGTAGTCGAGCCGGCGAATCGCGCCCGACACAGCTTGCAGAACATCTTGCGTCAGATCGGCGGCGTCGGCGTCCTGGAGACCGTGCTTGCGCGAAGCCGTAGACCAACGGGGCGTAAATCTCCACAAATTGCGACCAAGCTCCGTCATCGCGGGCATCGCACAGGCGGACCAGGAGACTGAGCCGAGTCGCTGGCGCATCGCTCATGCGGCAAGCCCTCCTTTCTACAAGTACAAGGGAGCAGCGAAACCTTATCGCGCCTAACGGCGATTTTCTTTCGACAAACCCGGCATCCCGTTTGCTCATTTTAACCGGATTCCCCATGCCGGTGTGGCCGCGCCGTGTGGACGAGGCCGACCGGACGCTAACCCAGCAATAAGGAGTGCGTGCATGGGTCTTTTCAGCAGCAGTGCGGCGTTGAATTCGTTCGATGATTTGTTTGTCGAGCAGCTACAAGATCTGTACGACGCCGAGCAGCGTTTGACCAAGGCGCTGCCGAAAATGGCGGCCGCGGCGCACAAGTCCGCCTTGAAATCCGCCTTCGAGGAGCATCTTCGTCAGACCCAAACTCATGTGTCGCGCCTGGAGCAAGTCTTCAAGCATCTGGGCAAAAGCGCTCAGACCAAAACCTGCGAGGCGATGAAGGGACTGGTTGAGGAAGGCTCCGAAGTCATCAGCGGCACGGGCGATCCGAATGTCAAGGACGCGGCGTTGATCGCGGCGGCGCAGCGCGTCGAGCATTATGAAATCGCCGCTTACGGCACGGCGCGCACTTTCGCGCAGCGGCTGGGCAAGCCGGACGCCGCTCGCCTCCTCCAGCAGACGCTCGACGAGGAGGCGGAAACCGACAAGAAACTAACCGGATTGGCGGAAAAGGCTATCAATCCCAAAGCCGCCGCGGCGAGGTAGTGGGAAAAAACCGCCAAGACGCCAAGAACGCCAAGAGAAAATCAGAGAGAAGAATAGAATAAAACAGAAAGAAGCAATATCCTTGCTTGTTTTTGTTTTCTTCTCTCTGTTTTTCTCTTGGCGTTCTTGGCGTCTTGGCGGTTAATTGTAGTAGCGTCCAAAAAGAGAGCGACCGAATGCGCATCGCCATTCTCACCAACGAATATCCTCCGCACGTCTACGGCGGCGCCGGCGTTCACGTCGAGTATCTCACGCGCGAACTAACGCGCCTGGATAACGGCGAACATAGCGTAACTGTCCTCGCCTTCGGCGAACAATCCCTCCGCGCGGGCAATCTGACCGTCCGAGGCGTACGGCCCGATTTCACTTTACCGTTTCAGGATCCGCGCCATGAGAAATTCATGGACACTCTGGCCCGCGATCTACTTATGGCGGGTAGCCTGCGCGATGTCGATGTCATCCATTGCCATACTTGGTACACGCATCTGGCCGGCTGCCTGGCCCGGCAACTGACCGGCGCGCCGCTGGTGCTGACCACGCATTCGCTGGAGCCGCATCGTCCCTGGAAGGTCGAGCAGCTGGGAACCGCCTACCAGGCCAGTTCGTGGATCGAACGCACCGCTTACCAAAACGCCGACGGCGTTATCGCCGTCTCCGAGGCGATGCGCGAGGACGTGCAGATGTTGTACGGCGTGCCGCCCGAACGTATTCGCGTTATTCACAACGGCATCGATCTCGACCAGTACAAGCCGACGCCCGATCGCGCCGTGCTAGCTCGCCACGGCATCGACGCCGACAAGCCGTTCGTGCTATTCGTCGGACGCATCACGCGGCAAAAAGGGATCATTCACCTCGTCCATGCCATTCCTCATCTTCAAGCGGGGACGCAGGTGGTTCTGTGCGCCGGCGCCCCGGATACGAAGGAGATTGGCCGTGAGATGAGCGAAGCGGTCGAACAAGCGCGGCGGCGCACGGCCAATCGAAATCATCTGGATCGCGCGCATGCTGCCCAAGGAAGAGATCATTGTGCTGTATTCGCAGGCTGCTCTGTTCGTCTGTCCTTCGGTCTACGAGCCGTTCGGCATCATCAACCTGGAGGCGATGGCGTGCGGCACGCCGGTCGTCGCCTCGGCGGTCGGCGGCATCAAGGAAGTAGTGATTCCGGAAGAGACGGGTTTGCTGGTGCCGCTGGAGCCGCGCGGCGGCGGCTGATTTCGAGCCGCGCGATCCAGAACGCTTTGCCCTCGATTTCGCCGCCGCCATCAATCGTCTTCTCGCCGACCCGGAACGCTGCCGGCAGATGGGACTCCGTTCGCGCGAGCGCGTCGAGCATTCGTTCGGCTGGCCGAGCATCGCGCGGCGGACCTGCGATTTCTACAAAGAACTGAGCAGTTGTGCAAAAACAAGTTCTCTTGTTTAGCCGCGACCCGAAGGGGAGCGCGACAGCGCACTCCCCTTCGGGTCGCGGCTAAACGAATGAGGTTCTGGGACGAGCGGGATTTAGCGTTATCGCCATCCATGCCGCGATCCGATTCCAGAGATAGGCGCTGCTGCGGCTCGGGAGAAGAGCTTCCGTTCTCGGCATAGGACGAAATGGTGTTTTTTTCCGTATATCGGCCATTTTTCCTGACCATCGCGGCCAGCCTAGCTTTGCTCGCGGCGGCGCGGCCGAAGACGGCCTTAGCTCAGGAACAAGCACCCGCTCCTCGACCGCTAACGCCGAGCATGCCCAACATCCCCACACCTCCTTCCGCGACTTCCTTTCCCACGGCCGCCGGCAAGCCCTATCCCATCAATCTGCCCACAGCGATGAAATTGGGCAACGCGCGCGGCCTGGACATCGAGTTGGCCTCGCGGCAATTACAAGTGGCGACGGCCCAGCTGCAAGGAGCGAAGGTTCTGTGGCTGCCCAGCCTGATTTTCGGCGCCGATTACAACCGCCACGATGGCCCGATCCAAACCATCCAAGGGCCGGTCATCAACGACAGCCGATCGAGTTTCATTGTCGGCGGCGCACCGTATGCCGTCTTCGCTGTCGCCGAGGCTATTTTCTCTCCCTTGGCCGCTCGCCAGACGATGCGCCTCGTCAGGCCCAGGTGCAGGCGGCCGCCAATGACACGCTGTTGATGGTCGCTCAGGCTTACTTCAACGTCCAGCAGGCGCGCGGCGAGCTGGCCGGCTACCGCGATGCCCTGCAATTCGCCAACGAATTGTTGCGCCGCCTGGATAAACTGGCGCCCGCTCTGACGCCCGTTCTGGAGACCAACCGTGCCCGCACGCTGTCGGCGCGGCTGCGGCAAGTGACGCTGCAAAGCGAAAACAACTGGCGCGCTGCCAGCGCCGAACTGCTCCGCGTGCTGTACCTCGATCCCACCTTGGTCGTCGAGCCGGTCGAGCCGCCGCATTTGCGCGTCCCCTTACTGCCGCTGGACAAGGTAGTGGACGAACTGATTCCGGTGGCTCTGACCAACCGGCCGGAGTTGGCCGCTCAGCAGGCGCTGGTGCAGGCGACGTTGCGGCAGCTGCGGCTGGAGAAGATGCGGCCGCTGATTCCCAGCATTCTGTTGCGCGGCTGGTCCACGCCGGTGACGGGCACGCTGGGCTTCGGCTACTTCGGCGGCGGTCAGAACAGCGACCTGAGCAATTTCGGCATGCGCGAAGATTGGGACGTTCAAGCTCTGTGGACGCTCCAGAATTTCGGTTTGGGCAACCGGGCGCTCATCAAGCAGAGAGCGGCGGAGAACCGCGTGGCTCTCGTCGATCTGTTCCGCGTGCAGGATCGGGTGGCCGCCGAGGTGGTGCAAGCGTACGCGCTGGCGCAGACGGCCGAGCAACGCATCCACGAGTCCGAAGCCGAACTGAAGGACGCGCAAGAACTGGTGCGCGAAAACATGGCGGCGCTGGGACAGACGCAGCGGCTGGGCGAGGGCGGTCCCATCCAACTGGTGACGCGGCCGCTGGAAGTGGTGGCCGCCGTGCAGATGCTGCAACAGGCTTACGTCGATTTTTACCTGTCGATCGCCGACTACAATCGGGCCCAGTTTCAACTCTACCGAGCGCTGGGACAGCCGGCGCAGCTCGTCCTGGAACAGTCCGGCACGACCGCCGCCATGCCGCGCCAGGCCGATCCTCAACCCTTCCCCGCCATGCCGCCGCAACCGCTTCGCTAACGCGATCTTGTGCGAATCGCTCTGGGAATGTCCTTGCCCTGCGGGGTTCCGCGAACTACCCTGAAAAACCAAGGAACAGCAAACAGGCGGAGGTGGGGCGATGAATCCGATCGTCTTCGCGTTGCGGCATCCGTACACCGTCATGGTGGGCGTTCTCGCCCTCGTTTTGGGCAGCGTCCTGGCCGTGACGCGCATGCGCATCGACATCTTTCCGGAACTCAACCTGCCGGTCATCTACGTCTGCCAGCCCTACGGCGGCATGGACCCGGCGCAGATGGAAGGCTTAATCACCAACTACTACGAATATCACTTCCTGTACATCAACAGCATCCATCACGTCGAGTCGAAGAACATCCAGGGCATGGCCCTGATGAAGTTGTACTTCCATCCCGGCACCGACATGGCTGAGGCTTTCGCCGAGACCATCGGCTACGTCAACCGCTCGCGCTCCTTCATGCCGGCGGGAACAGTGCCGCCGTTCGTGACGCGCCTGGACACCGGCAGCGCTCCGGTGGGCTATCTCGTGCTTTCCAGTCCGACCCGCCCCATCGGCGAGATGCAGGATCTCGCCCTGTTCGCGGTGCGGCCCATGTTCACCAGTATTCCCGGTGTCTCCGCTCCACCGCCCTACGGCGGCAATCAGCGCGCCATCGTCGTCAAGGTGGACCCCGACCGTATGCGTTCTTACCACGCTTCTCCTCAGGAGATCGTCGCCGCCTTGTCCGCCGGCAACGCCGTCAGCCCGTCCGGCAACGCCCGCATCCAGGACACCATGCCCATCGTGCCGATCAACACCATGCTCAAAGACATCCAGGAGATGGGTTCCATCCCCATCCGGCCGGGCGAGAACATTTATCTGCGCGATCTGGCCGTCATTGAGGACAGCACCGACATCCCCGTCGGCTACGCTCTCGTCAAGGGGCACCGTTCCGTGTACATTCTGGTGACCAAGCGGGCCGACGCCTCGACCTTGAGTGTGGTCAACGCCGTCAAGAACAACCTGCCGCGCATGCGCTCGGTCTTGCCGGAAGACGTTCAGCTGAGCTTGGAGTTCGACCAGTCGCCCTACGTCACCGGAGCGCTGTGGGGTCTGGGCGAGGAAGGCTTGCTGGGGGCCGGACTGACCGGCCTGATGGTGCTGCTGTTTTTGCGCGACTGGCGCAGCGCCCTTGTGGTCGTGCTGAACATCCCCTTCGCTCTATTGGGGTCGGTGGCGGCGCTGGCGCTGACGGGGCAGACCCTCAATCTGATGACGCTGGGCGGCCTGGCGCTGGCCGTCGGCATTCTCGTCGATGAGGCCACCGTCGAGGTCGAGAATATCCACACGCAGTTCGAGCATACGCCGTCCATCGCGCGGGCGGTGCGCTTGGGCAACGCCCAGACGGCGGTTCCGCGACTGTTGGCCCTGCTGTGCATCTTGGCCGTGTTCATCCCCTCTTTCTTCATGGAGGGAGCGGCCAAGGGGCTGTTCGTACCGCTGTCGCTGGCGGTCGGCTTCGCCATGATTACCTCCTATTTCCTGTCCAGCACGTTCGTGCCGGTGCTGTCGGTGTGGCTGCTGCGTCACACCCATGCGGTAGTAGAGGCGCGGCCGGGACGGTTTTCTGTGGCGCGGCTGCGCGGCCTCCATGCCGGCGCCTGCGCCGCCTGCTGCGCTGGCGTTGGGCGTTGACCGGCGCTTACCTCGCCGCCGCCGCCGTGCTGATTTGGCTGGCGGGCGGCCGGTTGGGCTGGGAGATCTTCCCCAGTGTGGATTCCGGGCAGTTCCAGCTGCGCCTGCGTGCCGCCGACGGCACACGCATCGAAACCGCCGAAGAGATCACCCTGCAAGCGCTGGCCATCATCGAGGAGGAAGCCGGGGCCGACAAGGTAGCCATCTCGGCCGGCTACGTCGGCCTGATTCCCACTGCGTACCCCATCAGCGCCGTCCACCAGTGGATGCGCGGGCCGGAGGAATCGTTCCTGCGCGTGGTGCTGCGCCGCGGCAGCGGACTGAATGTGAGCGATTTCAAAGAGCGCTTGCGGGCGGAATTGCCGCGCCGCCTCGGCATCTGGCTGCGGCGGAAGTTGCTCGCCAACGGGCTGACCGCCGATAAGGTAGACGCGCAGGTCCGCCAGCTGCGCCTGTCGTTCGAGCCGGGCGACATCATCAATACGGTCATGAGCTTCGGCTCGCCCACGCCGGTGGAGGTCGCCGTCAGCGGGCGGAAGATGGAAGACAACCGCGCCTACGCCGCCAAGGTCTTCGACCAGTTGGCCCGCGTGAAGTCGCTGCGCGACTTGCAGATCGCGCAGCGCTGGACTATCCAGCGGTCGATGTGCGCGTGGACCGCGAGCGGGCCGGACTCAGCGGCGTCACCGCCGCCGATGTCAGCCGTTCGCTGGTCCCCGCCACCTCGTCCAGCCGCTTCGTCGTGCTCAACTTCTGGGCCGATCCCAACACCGGCATCGGCTACCAGGTGCAGGTGGAAGTGCCGCCCTTTCAGATGGACTCGGCCAGCGCCGTCGGCATGGTGCCCATCCAGGGCAAGAGCGACAAACATCTGCTGCTGCGCGACGTGGCCTCGATCCGCGAGGGGACGATGACGGGCGAATACGATCGCTATAACATGCGGCGGGTGGTGAGCATGACGGCCAACATCGAGGGCGAGGACTTGGGCGCGTGGTCCAGCACATCAACGCGGCCATCGCGGCGGCCGGCGAACCTCCGCGCGGCGTCGAGGTGGATGTGCGCGGCCAGATCCAGCCGTTCCAGGAGATGTTCCGCGGCTTGGCGTTGGGGTTGGCTCTGGCGGTGGTGGTCATCTTCCTGCTTTTGACGGCGTATTTCCAATCGATCCGGCTGGCGTTGGTGTCGGTGTCGGCGGTGCCAGCCGTCCTCGCCGGTGTGGCCGTGATGCTGCTGGCCGCCGGCTCGACGCTGAACATCCAGTCGTTCATGGGAGCGATCATGGCCATCGGCGTGGCGGTGTCCAACGCCATTCTGTTGGTGACGTTCGCCGAGGAGAGCCGGCAGAACGGCGCATCGGCCGGCGCAGCAGCGGTGCAAGGGGCGTCGAGCCGACTGCGGCCGATCCTCATGACCAGCTGCGCCATGCTGGCCGGCATGACGCCGATGGGGTTGGCTCTGGGCGAGGGCGGCCAGCAAATGGCGCCGCTGGCCCGCGCCGTCATCGGCGGTCTGGCCGCTTCGACCCTGACGACGCTCACCGTCCTGCCCGCGCTGTTCGCCGTCATCATGGGCGGCGGTGCCGCTCATTCCGCCTCCCTCGATCCCGATGATCCGCAAAGTCCTCATTACGACCAGGAGAGAACTCATGAACAGCCTGCCTGACCGCGTTGTCCCAACGCACCGGCGCCTCGCCTGGTGGCTGGCGGCGGCGCTGTCGGCGATGGCCGGCTGCCGCCCTTCACCCGCCGGCCATCCGCCGGATGCGCCGGCGGACGCCGCCGCGCCGGCGGCAGTGACGGTCGATTATCCGAAGCGGGCCGTCCTTCACCGTGAGGTTTCCCAGCCCGGCGCCATCGAGGCTTTCGAGGAGACGCCGGTGTACGCCAAGGCGGCCGGCTACGTCAAGGAGGGCTGGAAGGACATCGGCGCTACGCTCCATAAGGGCGACATCCTTGTCGAACTGTGGGTGCCGGAATTGCTGGATAAACTCAAGCAAAAAGAGAGTCTGATCGAGCAAGCCGAGGCGGCGATCGTCCAGGCGCGAGCGGCGGAAAAGGCCGCCGAGGCCGCCTACAAGAGCGCCGCGGCGCAAATCGAAGTGGCCGAGGCCAATCGTCAGATACTCCTCAAACGGCAGGAGCGCACGCACATGCAGGCTCAGCGCCTGGAACGGATAGGGGACAAGGTCATCGACAAGGAGAACAGGGAAGAAGCGCAGTTGGGCTACGAGACGGCCCAGGGGGGCGTAGTCGAAGCCGAAGCCAAAATCAAGGCGGCACAGACGATGCGCGACGAGGCTAAGGCCAAGTGGAGCAAGGCCGTCGCCGATGTCCGCGCCGCCGAAGCGAATCGCAAAGTGGCCGAGAAAAACCGCGATTACGTCAAAGACGAAGTGGGCTACATGCGTCTGCCGGCCCCCTACGATTGTGTCGTGATCCAGCGGACCATCAACACCGGCGACTTCGTGCGGGCGGCAACGAGCGGCGAGGGCAAGCCGCTCTACGTCGTGCATCGCATGGACCGCATGCGCGTCGTCGTGCAGGTGCCGGAGAACGAAGCCGAATGGGTTCAAAAGGGAGCGGAGGCGCGTCTCCGCGTGCAGGCATTACCGGGACGGACGTTCGCAGCTCCGGTGGCACGCATTTCCTGGTCGCTGGAGCGAACCACGCGCACGCTGCGGGCGGAGATTGATCTGCCCAACACGGACGGTCGGCTGCGGCCCGGCATGTACGTCTACGCCACCCTGAGCGCCGACATCCCTTATGGGATAACCTTGCCGCGCTCTGCCGTCGCCACCGAGGGCGACGTGACGCGCGGCTACCAGCATTCTTGCTATCAGGTAGAGGACGGAAAGGTGCGGCGGTTGCTGCTCGAGTTGGGAACCGGCGACAGAGAGCGCGTCGAGGTGCTGAGGAAACGATCCCGGCCGCACGATCCGTGGGAGCCTCTGACCGGGACCGAGCCGATCGTGCGGGACAATCTGTCCGGGGTGCGCGATGGCCAAGCCGTGACCATTCAGGCGGCGAAGCCATGAACCGAGCCGCGACCGTAAGGGAGCGGTTGTTGCCCCCGCTCCCTTACGGTTGCGGCTTAGACAATCCTACTGATATTTGCCGCCCGCGCGGTCGAGGATGCTCCGAAAAGCGGCGACGGCTTTGGGGAACAACTCCGGCCCCGTGACGCCGCCGGTCGGTCCGCCGCCGAGCAGATGCGGCTCCAGCGTGGCGAAGCCGTCGTAAGTTTGCGCGGCCTCGGCGATAACTTCGGGAATGCGTCCTTGTCCTTCACCGGCCAGGCAGCCGTGCTTTTCGCCGACGATCCAATCCTTGATGTGCAAATGCGCCGTCCACGCCTTCGTCATCCGCCAACCCTGCCACGGATCGTAGCCGCAGAAGACGTAATTGGCCGCATCGTAGACGGCGCGCAGATGCGGACTGTTGACCGTTTGAAACAGATCGACCACGCGGCGCGGCTCGTCGCCGTAAATGTTGTGTTCGTTTTCGTGCATCAGATAAACGCCCGCCTTCTCGGCGCGGCGCGTCTTCTCCGTCATCCGCGCCATGACCTCATCGCGCCAGCGCGGCCACTCGTCGCCGTCCGGCTTGTAATAGCTGAAAATACGGATATTCGGCGTCCCAAAAAACTTACATAGCTCGATGGCCCGCTCGAAGCGTTGCAGATGCGGCTCAAAGGGTTGATCGATGGCGACTTTGCCGATGGGCGAGCCGATGGCGCTGAGGCGGAAGCCGTGGCGGTCCAGCAGCGATTTCAGTTCCGTCACTTGTAGATCGGTCAGGTCGAGGACGTTGGTTTTCAGGATGGAGCGCAGTTCGATGTGCCGCACACCGCACGAGCGGAGTACGTCGATTTGCTCCTGGGGGTCTGGGGAGATTTCATCGGCAAAGGCGCTGAGGGTGAACATATCGTTAATCATTGGTTAAGAGTTATTGGTCAGTGCGGTACTCCACGATGGACTCGTAACCACGCATAACCCTGCGTAACTGCTTCCGAATTTGATCGAACTCCACGTCCGTAACAGAGAATACCACGCGGATACTATCGTATCCACCCATGTGCTTGGCCATCTCCGAAGTCAACTCGATGCTCAAACTGTCACGGTAGAGAAGAACGTGAACGATGCCACCCGTTCCACCCCACTGCTGATCGTCCCGTTCGATCCACACGTCGCTTACATCGGGCATGGCTCTATCCAGTGATTCCTCCTCACGCTGCATCCAAAAATACTGTTTGGTATCCTCGTTGACGAATCCAAGGAATAGCGAGACTGGATCAAACTCAAAGTATGGGGCAATGAATTCGTACACCTGCATACGGCCACCTCACTCCTAATTCTGCGTTTGGCCTGGCTGCCAGAGGATGTCATCGCGGCCATTGTTGTTGTAGACGCGGGCCAACACGAAGAGGAGATCCGACAAGCGATTCAGATAGACGATCACTTGCGGATTGACCGTCTCGCCGCGGCTCAGCGTAACCACTTCGCGCTCGGCGCGGCGGCAGACGGTGCGGGCCAGATGGCACCACGCGGCTGCTCCCGATCCGCCCGGCAGAATGAAACTGGTCAACGGCGTCAGGCCGGCATTGAGGCGATCAATGGCCTGTTCCAGACGTTCCGCTTGTTCAGCGCGAACGCGCAGGTGGGTGCCGGCTTTTTCATCCGCGGTCTGCGGCAAACACAGGTCGGCGCCCACGTCGAACAGATCATTTTGGATGCTGCGGAGCAGATCGATCTCGGCCGCCTGCGGAAACTGACTGACAAGCAAACCGAGGATCGCATTCAGTTCATCGATGCTGCCGTAGGCGGCGACGCGCGGATGGTCCTTGGGTACTCGACTGCCGTCGCCCAGTCCCGTATCGCCCCGATCGCCGGATTTGGTGTAGATGCGCGACAGATAGACCATGACGGCTTGGTACTCCCCGGAAAAGACAACAACTCCGTACACGGCTTATAGAGGCCGTGCCCGGAGTTGTACGGATACGACGAGACGGCTTCGGTTAGCACTCGCGCATTTTTCGCAGGGCGGCGCGGACGCGCTGCTTGGCCAACCGAGTTTGCCGCTCTTTTTTGCGGAGCAGACGTTTGAGACGCTGCACCGCTACCAGAAACCGCGGCGTTTCTGGCTCGCCATAGATCATGGCGATCACTCCTTTCGGAGCACCGGCGGGATCATCACAGGTTGCTCGTGCTGGTTGGGGCCGTCGCGCCGGTTGCTATGTTTGCTGGTATCATCGGCTCGTCCACGACATCCGCCCCCTTGTGCCGTGAACGCGGCCGCCTTCTTCTCCTCCTTCCATCTTATGCGATCGTTACAACCGGCTGTCAAGAGTTTTATCGGCGGATTTTTGGCAAGCGGCGACAACTCAACTGCAACCCGATGTGGCGCCGCACGTATCGCACTTGCAGCACGCCCCGCTGCGCACCAGGGTCAATTGGCCGCACTCGCTGCACGGATCGCCTTCGTAGCCTTTCAAACGCGCCAGGCGGATTTTTTGCTCCATGCGTCTGCTCGCGCACCCCGCTGGCCGTGCCATCGCTCTTGTGTCCGTTGCCGTTGGTCGCGGCCGGACTGGTTTCGCGCAGCGGCGTCAGATGGCCGCTGCGCGGCGTGGCGAACGCCTTGGCCACCGGCTGCGGCTCGACGATGCGCTCCTCCATCACCTCTTCCGACTCGAAATCCGGCTCGTCGCGCTCGCGGTGGATGGCGTCGCCGCGCAGATCCTCCGCCTCCACCTGGGCGAGATCGTGCCGGCCAAGGTAAGTGATGGCCAACTCGCGGAAAATGTAATCGATGATCGATGTCGTCATCTTGATGTGCGGATTGCCCTGCACCATACCGTTCGGCTCGAAGCGCGTGAACAGAAAAGCATCGACGTATTCTTCCAGCGGTACGCCGTGCTGCAAGCCGAGCGACACGGCGATGGCGAAACAGTTGGTCATGCTGCGGAAGGCGGCGCCTTCTTTGTGCATGTCGAGGAAAATTTCGCCGAGCGTACCGTCTTCGTATTCGCCGGTGCGCAGATACATCTTGTGATTGCCGATGCGAGCTTTCTGCGTGTAGCCGGCGCGGCGATCCGGCAAACGGCGGCGGTTGGCGATATAGCGATAGACGATCTTCTCGGCGATGCGAACCGCCTCGGCCTTCGGTTCCTGCCGCACCGCTTGGGCCGTCTCGGCGTCGAGATCGGGCGCGTCGGCCACCGTGTTGAGCGGTTGGCTGAGTTTCGAGCCGTCGCGATAGAGAGCGTTGGCCTTGACCATAAGCTGCCAGCTGAGCATATAGGCTCTTTTGACATCTTCAATGGTGGCATTGTGCGGCATATTGATCGTCTTGGAGATGGCGCCCGAGATGAACGGCTGGGCCGCCGCCATCATGCGGATATGCGATTCGGCGGACAAGAAGCGCTCGCCGAGTTTGCCGCACTTGTTGGCACAGTCGAAGATCGGCAGATGTTCGGGACGCAGATGCGGCGCGCCCTCGATGGTCATGGCGCCGCAGACGTGGAGATTGGCCTCGTCGATCTGCTCGCGGCGGAAACCCAACGCCCCAAGGAGATCGAAGCCCGGAGTCTCGATCTGTTGCGGCTTGAAACCGAGCTTGCCGGTCAGCACGTCATCGCCGACGGTCCAGCGATTGAAGGCGAAAGGCAACTCGAAGACGCTCGGCAGCATCGCCTCGATGCGCCGCAGCACATCGTCGGGGAATCCCTTGGCCCGCAGGGCGGCGTGATTGATGTGCGGGCAGCCGTGCAGCGTGCCGGCTCCGCGGCAATAGCGAACGATGTCCTCGATCTGCCGCGGCGTGTAGCCGAGGCGGCGCAGAGCGGGCGGGATCGATTCGTTGATGATCTTGAAGTAACCGCCGCCGGCCAATTTCTTGAATTTGACCAGAGCGAAGTCCGGCTCGATGCCGGTGGTATCGCAATCCATTACCAACGCTATAGTACCCGTCGGGGCGATGCAAGTGACCTGCGCGTTGCGATAGCCGTGCTTCTCGCCCAATTCCACCATGCGATCCGATTCGCGCTGAGCGGCCTTGAGCAGATAATCCGGACAGAAACGCGCATCGATGCCGACCGGCGCGATAGTCAGTCCCTCGTATTCTTCCTTCGCCGCGTTGTAGGCGGCGCGGCGATGATTGCGGACAACGCGCAGCATGGCCTCGCGGTTGGCCTCGTAGCGCGGGAAGGGACCGACTTCGGCGGCCATCTCCGCCGAAGTCGCGTAAGAGACGGCGTGCATAAGGGCGGTGATGGCGCCGCACCAGGCCCGGCCCTCATGCGAATCGTAGGGCAATCCCTGCACCATCAGCAGCGAACCCATGTTGGCGTAGCCCAGACCGAGCGTGCGGAAATCGTAGGACTTTTGCGCCACCGAAACGCTGGGGAACTGCGCCATGTACACGGAGATTTCGAGGATCAACGTCCACAATCGCGTGGCATGGCGGAAAGAATCTACGTCGAAGCGGCCTGTGTCAAAGGCGTAAAATTTGAGCAGGTTCAAAGACGAGAGATTGCAAGCGGTATCATCGAGGAAGGCATACTCGCTGCAAGGGTTTGTCGCATTGATGCGTCCATCCGCCGGGCAGGTGTGCCATTCATTGAACGTGGTATCGAACTGCACGCCGGGATCGGCGCACGACCACGCCGCGAAGGCGATTTGCTCCCACAGTTCGCCGGCGCGCAGCGTCTTACGCGGCTTGGGCGCTCGGCCCTCCGCACGCGCCTTTTCTTTCTCCGTGCGCCAGTACAAATGCCAGGGACCATCCTTGTGCACCGCCTCCATGAACTCGTTGGTGATGCGCACCGAATTATTGCTATTCTGCCCCGATACGGTGAAATACGCTTTCGAGTTCCAATCGGTGTTGTACTCTTCGATTTTCAGCGCCGTGACGCCCTGCTCGGCCAATTGTAGAACGCGCTCGATATAGTTGATCGGCACCAAGGCGGCGCGGGCCTCGACGATGGCCTTGCGTAAATCGTGATTACGCTGGCGATCCAATCGTTCGTCCGCATTGGCCCAATTCAAGCACGCCTTGAGGATGGCGTTCAAGATGGCGATTGAGCAAACGCGAGCCGGTGACGAGAGCCGCGACCTTGGCTTCCTCGACCATCTTCCAATTGATGAATTCTTCAATATCTGGATGATCGAGATCCAAAATGGCCATTTTAGCTGCTCTGCGCGTAGTCCCTCCGGATTTTATTGCTCCCGCCGCCCGATCTCCAATCTTGAGGAAACTCATCAGACCGCTGGATTTGCCGCCGCCGGACAGAGGTTCACCCTCGCCGCGAAGCGAGGAGAAGTTCGAGCCTGTACCTGATCCGTATTTGAAGATGCGCGCCTCGCGGACCCAGAGATCCATGATGCCGCCTTCGTTCACCAGGTCGTCTCGGATGGCTTGGATAAAGCAAGCATGCGGTGAAGGATGTTCATATGCTGATGTAGAGCGCGTCACTTGCTTCGTCGTCGGATCAACGCGGTAATGCCCCTGAGCGGGACCGTCAATGCCGTAGGCCCAGAACAGGCCAGTGTTGAACCACTGCGGCGAGTTCGGCGCCGCCATTTGCGCTGCCAGCATGTGGCAAACTTCGTCGTGGAACGCTTGGGCGTCCGCCTCCGACGAGAAGTAGCCGCCCTTCCAGCCCCAATACGTCCAGCAGCCGGCCAGGCGGCGGAATACCTGACGGGCATCGGTCTCTTGACCGTCGCGCGGATCGCCGGCAGCGGGCACGCGGCGTTGCAGCCACTCCGGCACGCCCTCTTCCGCGACCTTTTGGCTGCGCAGCGGCACACCGGCCTTGCGGAAGTATTTCTGCGCCAACACGTCCACGGCGACCTGCGACCAACTTTCCGGCGCCAGCAGGTCTTTCATCTCGAAGACCACCGACCCATCCGGGTTGGCGATGCGCGAGGTCCGTTTGATGAACGTGAAGGAAGCGAAGGGATCGCCTCCGGCCGTGGTGTAACGACGTGGGATTTGCATGGAAGTTTCGACAAAAGATCGCTCTATCGTTCACGACTCGTTGAGGGCTGGTATCTCAGGCGTGTCGGACGGACGGAGCGGCGGTCAGTTCCGTGGTAGACAAGTGTACCGCAAAGCAGCGGCGCTTGTACACAGCAAAATCGCGGAAATCGTTTCGTCAGCCCGCCGGTTCGCCACCGACGACGAACGGCAGTGTCAGCCCCTTCTGATCCTGATACTTGCCGCGCTTGTCGCCGTAGCTGGTCCGGCACACGGCCTCGCCGCGCAGGAACAGGATCTGAGCAATGCCTTCGCCGGCGTAAATTTTCGCCGGCAAAGGCGTAGTATTAGAGATCTCAATGGTAACTTTTCCGCGCCATTCCGGCTCCAAGGGCGTTACATTGCAAATTATACCGCAATTGTGGGCGAAAACGCCGGCTTCGAGTGCGAAGTTCTCCGCTTCGGGAACCGTGAGGCAGTAGACATCCTGGGTTCCAGGAACCGAATGGATCGCGGCAACCTTGTGATTGCGCTGGCGGTGACGGCCTCGGAAGTTGTCAATCAATCCGGGGAATCGGCGGAAGACCGAGCGATCACAGTTCAATAGCCGTGCGGCCCCCCGGATTGAGCCAGTTTCATTGAGTGCGGCCAAGACCCGCGCCTCCGTAATCTCCTCGCGCAAGCGGATGGCACGAGCGACCTCTGCTTGCTTGCGGCGACGACTGCCATCATCCTTGGCCCAGACGGCTCGCATCAGCTGCGCTTGTCGCTCCAGTTCCGCCGGATCGCGGAAACGCCGAAGCATCGCTTGCCGATGCGCCTCCCGCGTTTCCTCCGAGATGTTTTGACGTTGAAGCAAGACACGATCGCGGATCTCGGCATACTCCTCCGCATGCCAGAACCGCATCGCACGCTCGCGCTGGGTTAGCGAATAACGCTTCCGCCATTGCGGATCTTCCTTCAGGGTTGCCAAGGCGGCTCGAATCGCCGCACTGTGTTCGCCGGGATCGAATTCCTCGCCGTAATTTTCTGCATTGTGATGACGGATGTGTTCGCTTGCCTCCATCCGCACGATGTTCCAGGGGCGGTTATTGCGGCGGTCATGATCGACGTGATGACGATGCGTACCGGGCGTATCGAGATAGATCTGATGACGGAGGTTCCATTCATCGGCCAATCGATGTGTTGGATCCAGATGGCCATTCAAGGGTTGATAAACCACCTCGTACCCTCTCGCCACCTGCCGATAGAGCGGCATCAAAGAATCGCCCGGACGCAGTTGATCCGCCTCCGCCATACGGCCATCGCGGCGCAAGAACAGGTGATCCGGCGTGCAGAAAATCGATTCGCCATTATCGAGAACGATCTCTTGCAAAGCATCGCGGCCAATGTAGCGTGGCTGTTCCAGCAGCGTCACCGTGATTCGCCCATGAAGGCCGATGCTGTAGCCCCAGAACATCTCGCCATCCTCAGAGCGGCGTGCCATTTCCTCTAACGTTGGCGCACTGCCATCGACGAGGGCCACGCGCGTATCACCTCGAAAACATCTCGCGTAAGTCGATTTTCCGACGCAGACACAAAGAATATCTCGCGGTATCTCCAGATACTCGATCGTCTCGGCCAGCGCGAAGCTGTTCGGTGGAATAAGACAAAAATCGCCTTCAATATCCACAAAAGATTTAGGATCGAAGTTTTTCGGATCGACGACGGCGCAGCGGGCATTCGTGAAGACCTTGAAATGTCGGCCGACGCGCACATCGTAGCCGTAGCTGCTGACGCCGTAGGAGATGACGCCGGGACGCAGAGCGCTTTCGGCGAACGGCTCAATCTTGATTTCGCGCTGAATCTGCCAGTCGGCGAGTACGCCCATGGCTTCCTCTCCTTTCCTCAGGGGCTGTTGGACCAAGCATCTTACTTTGTCTCACAGCCAGCCCGCTTGCAAGGCGAGTCCGCCCGGCAGAGTGCGCGAACACCGCTCGACTGGCGCAGCTGCACCGAGATTACCCCTTTTTCCCACCACAGAAAGAGGACGCCTTTTACCGGAACGTCCCGTGGTAAGGGAAACACCGTCCGCCCTCTCCTCCATCCGCGCGACAGATGCGGTTGAACTTGACTTCGAGCAGCGAACGTGCGCTACAGTTACGCGCGGATGTCGTCCGTGGATCGAGGGAGATTGTCATGGGTTTTACCTTACCCATCTTGTGCCTCTTGTTCGCCTCCGCGCCGGCGATCGAGACGCGGTTCGTCCAAGTTGCCTCCGCGCAGCCACAAGAGAACTGGTGGAAAATACCCGCCAAGACGCGGGCCGTCGTGCTGATTCACGGCCTACTCGTCCATCCGTTCAGCAAAACCAATGTCAGCCGCGCCCATCTGCACAGCTGGCAGAAACCCGATTGTCTGCTGGTCAAGCGCTGGCGCAGGAAGCAGACGTATTCGCCTTCTCCTACGCTCAAACCGTCACCGCCGACGAAATCGCCGAGTGCCCCGATCTGGAGAAGCACGTGCGGAAACTTCGCCAAGACGGCTACCGCGAAATCGTGTTGATCGGCCACAGTGCCGGCGGCGTCATCGCCCGCCAGTTCGTCGAGGATCATCCCGATTGCGGCGTGACCAAGGTTATTCAGGTTTGCGCGCCTAACGTCGGCTCCGGCTGGGCGAAGGTGCAAACGGTGCGGGCCAATCAGATCGATTTCCTCGATTCGTTGACCAAGCCGGCTCGGCGGCGCAGCTTGTCGGAGCGGGCGGACAAGGAGATCCCCAAACACATCGAGTTCGCCTGCATCGTCGGCACGGGAACGGTGGTCGGCGACGGTATGGTGTCCAATCGCTCGCAATATCCGCCGGATTTGCAGAAACAAGGCATCCCCGCGTATCCCTTTATCAGCACGCATTGGATGGTGCTACGCAGCCAGAAGGGCGTCGAGTTGACGGCTCGGCTGGTGCGCGAAGCGCAGCCGCGTTGGGATGCTAAAAAAGTGGAAGCCGTTCGCCGCCAACTGCCCGGCGATTGACCGCTGCCCGGCGCCATGTTTAGCCGCGACCCGAAGGGGAGCGCGAGATTGCTAACGCGCTCCCCTTCGGGTCGCGGCTAAACTCAGAACAGAACGCCGGTTTCAAACCAGCCATCGCTACAGCGCTGAACGCGGACGCATTGGCCGGACAGCATAATCGGCTCGCTGCGCGAGGGCGTGAGCAATTCCAGCTGAATCTGCGAGCCGGCGGGAGCGCGCGGCAGATACAGCCCCATGCCGCCCAGCGAGATGTCCTTGCCCTTGCCCTCCAGGGTTTCGCCGCGCTTGCCCTCGGCCAACAGAAAAGTGGCGCGCACCGGATGCGACCAAGTCACGCGCTCTTGCGTGCGCCGCTCCGGATAGGCTTCCAGCCGCGAACGCAGGCTGTCCATCAGCAGAGGGCCGACTTCGTGGATCAGCGTCTCGTCCGACTTGTCTTTTTTATCGGGACGGCGGATGCGGACGGACACTTCGGGCAGGGCGGTGCTGGCCGGTCGCGGCCGCGTCCAGCGAACCTCGACGAGCAGACCGCGCCCTCCGCCGAGCCAGCGTTTCCAGAAGCTGCCCGGAAAGGCGACCTGAAAAACCATGCTATTTTCCGCCTCGCGGACCACTTCGGCGTTCCATTGGCGACGAAACGTCTCCAAAGCGGAGCGGGCGTTTTGCAGCGACAAGCGGGCGGGAAATCGGCCTTGCAAAACGCCCGCACCGGCCGGCGCGGACGCCCAGCGATCCACCTCCGTCGCCGGCAGCGATCCCTTGGCCTCGACGATCAACTCGGCGACGATGGCACTGGCTCCGGCCCGCTCCGTCGTATTCGAGAGCCGGATCGCTTTCGGGAGATCGCCCGCCCTCCAGGGCGGAAAGCAGTTCCGTGCAGGTGGCGAAGCGCTGACGCGGGATCGATGTCCAGCGCCCGCGCCAGCACGGCGCGATCGCTCGGCGACAGGGCTTCCAGGTTCGGCACTCCCGCGCGGCGGCCGCGCCACGGCGTCGTGCCGGTCGTCATCTCCTGGAAGATGAACGGCCAAGCTGTAGGAATCGCAGGCGGGACCGATCTGTGCTGCTCGAACAACTCCGGGGCGGCATAGCGCGCTTGCAGCTGTCCTTGCAGCTGGCCGGTTGGCCGCCACACCAACGGCAGCAAACCGAAATCGGCGATGACGCAGCTCGTCGCCGTCGAACAGCAGGCAGCGCGGATTCAGGCCCAAATGCTGCAAGTCGTAATGGCGAGCCAACTCATCCAGGGCGACAGCGATGGGCCGCAGCCAAGTGAGCAACTGCCGGCGCGGAATGCCGCGTTCGCCGTCGCCGCGATATTCCAGGAAACGATCGCGCAAGCTGACGCGGATATAATCCGTGTCCACGATCAGGCAACCCGGTCCGCCCGAAAGACGCGCATCGGCGGCAAGATCGGATGCCGCAACGACTGTAAGGCCGCGATCGCTTCTTGTTCCCGCGCCGCCTCCGGCCAAGTGACGCCGAACAGCACCTTGACGAGCCGGCGTTGGCCGTCCGGCGTGCGGGCATCCCAGGTTTCGCTAAAGGGCGTGCGTCCCAGGCAGCCGTGAAACTGATAATTGGGCAGGTAACGCGCCTGCACCGGGCCGCTCCGCGCCGGACCTTTCTTCGCCGGTCGGCCGCGCCGCTCCGGCTCCGGCTCATCCTCCAGCGCCGCGCCGGAGCGAATCGTTTCCGTCAAGGACGAGGATTCGCGCCGGCTTGCCGCTCGCCTCCAACGCTTGCACGAACGCCATGCAGGTGGGGAAGCGCTGCTCGGGATCCTTGGACAAAGCTCGCGCCAGAACCGGCCGCTCGCTTTCCGGCACGGCACTCAAGTCGGGCTCCGCCGTGCAGTGCTGCATCACCAGCTGACGCACATTCTTGCCGTTGAACGGCCGAACGCCGGTCAGCAATTCCTGATAGACGATCGCCAAGCTGTATTGATCGCAGGTGGAGCTGAGGGAGTTTTTGAGCATTTCGGGAGCGGCATACAGAGCCGTCATGCCGCCCGCCATACGCGAAGCCAGAGGCGGGATGACTTTCCCCTCCCCCCTCCTCTCGCCGTTTGGCTCTCGCTCCGCCGCGGCGCCGCAATCGGTCAGGCTGCGGACCAGGCCGAAATCCGCCACTTTGATGTGATTGCTGACGACGAAGAGATTGCCGGGCTTGATGTCCAGGTGCTGTAAGCCGTGCTGCACGTTCATCAGATCCAGCACGTCCGCCGCTTCGTGCAGGTAACGCAACAACTCGTCGCGCGGGATGCCGGGCGCTCCGTCCGCTCGATATTCGTTGAATACGTCCATCAAGCTCTTGTCCGCCAACTCCATGACGATGACCAACTCGCCCTCGATCAGCTCGACGCGCTCCATCGACAGCAAGAAAGGGATGGCGGAGAGACTTGATGTGCTGGATGGCCTTCAATTCCTCGACGGCCGGCACCGTGTCGCCGACAACGAGGCTGCATTCGCCCTCGACGAACTTGATGGCCTTGTACAGTCCGCCGGGAGCCTCGCACTTCCAAACTTCGCCGAAACCGCCGCGCCCCAACGGCTCGATCAGATGATATCCGGGTATTGGCTCGCGATGGCGATCTCTTCTGGTTTGCAGCATCCGTAAGTCCCGACAGGGTATAGCCGACTTCGAGCAGTGCGGATCACGCACGGACTCCACCTCAAGGGAAATCTAGGTCGTGGCGGAACGAGATGCAAACGTGGGGCGAACAGAGCCGCGACCGTTCCGCTAAGTGCGCCATCTTTTGGTCGAAACGCAAGAGGGCGGTTCCCTCATTTGAAGACCGAAAAATGGGATCGGGACTTGAAAGACAAAAGTGGTCTGAAAAGGCCCGATCCCTCGTAACCACCTCTCACGCCGGCGCGTAACGTGGCAGGTCCGGGCAGCTCCTTTGGCTTCCGAGGAGTTGTCTCTTTTTCCTTATTTCGCCGTCTTGGCATAGACGACGGTTCGGCCGCCGACATCGCTATCGCGCCCCATGAGGACGACGCCGCGCAGAGGCGCATCAAGAGTGGCCAAACGCTGTTGGGCGGCTTGGACGACCGGCAAGCGACTGAGGCCGCTGCGCACCGCCAACAGCACGGCATCAACGTGCGTACACAACAGCAGAGCGTCGGCGACCGATAGAAGGGAGCAGGCATCGATGACAATGAAATCGTACTGTTCCTTGAGCGGATCGAAGAGTCGGTTGGCGCCATCGTGAGCGAGCGATTGGATGGCGTGGGTGTCCCAATGGCCGGCGGGGATCATCCACAGCCGGCTCAGTTCGGTCGGCTGAATGACATCGGCGATCTCGGCTTCGCCGCGCAGCACTTCACTCAACCCCGGTTCCAATGGCGTGCCGAACAGCTGGTGCGCTTCCGGTTTGCGTAGGTCGGCATCGAGCAACAGCGTTTTGCGCCAGGCACGGGCCAGGCTGGCGGCCAGCAGAGCGGCCAGCGAAGTCTTGCCCTCGCCGCCGACGGCGCTGGTGACCAGCAGCAAACGCGGTCCATTGCCGCCGTCGTGCAGCAGCACGGTGCGCAAGGCATCGACGGCTTCGCCGAGTCGGCCTCCGCCGTCGAGTTGCTCTCGACTCAGCGGGTGCGGCAGCCGTTTGCAGGGGACGTTGCCCAGCATCGGCAAGCCCAGACCTCTGGCGATGTCGCTGCCCGCGCTGATGCGGCGCAAACGCCCCTCGCGCCAGGCGACGGCCAGCATGAGCAAAGCGCAACAGCCGCCGCCGCCCAGGCTCGCCGAGCGCAAGCGTCCCTTGGCATCCTGGCGCTGGACGGCGATCAATTCGGCCGCCTCACCGCTCGCGGCGGGAGCGGGCGTGCTTTGCAAACGCTGCTGATCCAAGTCGAGTTTGCGCAGCGTTTCGCCGGCAGCGCCCACCTCCTCGCGCAGCGTCTTCAACTCCTCAAAGGCGGCGGCGCCGCCGAGGTTTTGCATCTCTTCTTCGAGCGACTTCACCAATCCTTCGCAAAAGACCACGCGCTCGCGGCAGTGGTTCAGCTGCCCTTGATATTTCTCGATGGCTCGCGCGCGTTCCATTTCCTCGACCTTTGATCGAACTTCCTGTTGGCGCGCCTCCAGCTTCTTGTACGCTTCGTCGCGCTCCTGGCGAAACTTCGGCAATTGCGGATCGCGCTCCTTCTGAGCCGACACCTGGATCGTCCGTTTGATCTTTTCCTCCGCCGCTTCCACGTCGCGGAGCCGATTGCGGCCGATGGAATCGTCCTTGAGATAGGCGAGAACGGCCTGCTCGGAAACCGTTACGTGATCCGCGCCGGCGCGGCGCCGCTCCTGAGCCGCCAACTCGGCACGAGCGACGCGCAGATCGAACCGCGCTTGTTGACATTCTTTCTCGGCGGAGAGCAGGCGCGTACCCTCCAGCCGTATCAGCCGTTGACGTTTTTGCCGCAGGGTTTCCTCCGTCCGGCTATGAACCTCCTGCAACTGGCGCAAGGACGCCTGCCGTTGATTGACCACCGTGCTTCGATAGACCTCCGCGATCGTCTGAGCCAGCACGACCGCCTCCTCGGCCCGCTCGCTGCTGACGCGAAGGAGCAAAATATCCGGGATGGAGGTGACGGCGACGAGGAGATGATTACCGAGCCAGGCCAGCGGGTCGTGCTGGTGCTGGATGACCGACAGTTGGGCTACCTCCGGCCGCCGCAGCACGGTTTCCAGAACCGCCGTGGACTGCATCAAGGCCGCTTGGCTTCGCTGAAAATGCGTAATCTCCTCGTCATGGGCATTGCCATCGACGGCAGCGGTCCACGGAGCGGGGACGCGGACGCGGATTTCGGCACTATACTGCTCCGGAATGGCGAACCACCACAGCATTCCCACCAGTGCGCCGGCCAGCAGTCCCAACGTCGAAGCTAACAGCCAGCAGCGCCGAAAGGCGTGGAACAAGCTGGAGGGAGGATAGGTCGGCGTCGGACGCGCGGACAGGGCTGGGGCATCGGCTGCGGCCGCCGTGATGGAGAAGGAATTCAGGGTAGCCGGTCGGGAGCCTTCATTCGCCATGATCGAGTCTCCTCGGATCGGTCCCCGTTCGGATGCCGTAAGAGATATACGTCACAACCGCGCTTCTCGTCAAATTCGCGCTGTCGGCCTCCCATGCCGGCAAAGGCACTGTCTTCGCATCGGTTCGCGCCGGTTCCCTTCTCGAATTTATCTGGCGGTTTTCGCAGACGGCGACCGTTGACCACGCCAATGAATCGCTACCGCAGGAGAACTGCGAAGAATGGAGTGAAACAGGGCAAGCAGGGGGACTACGGATTTATGGCGGTTCATCGATCCGCGAAGAGGGCATTCCGCACCGCTTCGACTAGCGACGTTTCCTGATGGGCGAAGATCGTCCGCACATCGAATACCAGCTTGCCGCCGCGCAGACGAGCCATGACGGCGGGCATGCCCAAACGCAGACGGCGGGCCAACTCGGCATCGCCGACCGAATCCGCCGCGATCTCGACGACCCACGATTTCATGCTCTGATCGGGCAGCGAGCCGCCGCCGACGTAGGCGACATCCTCCGCCGTCGTCACCGAAGCGAGTCCGGCGAAGCCGCGTAATTGTTCGGCCAGTTTCTCCGCCCGCTGATGCAATTCCGCCAGCGGCGTGCCGAGCAGACGCAACACCGGCACTTCGCGCAGCGCTCTCTCCTCGTTGAGATACAGCCGCAGCGTCGCTTCCAGGGCGGCCAGCGTCATCTTGTCGAGGCGAAAGGCGCGCATAAGAGGATCTTTTTCGATCTT
Organism: uncultured Planctomycetota bacterium; assembly: GCA_963835245.1. Lineage (GTDB taxonomy): Bacteria > Planctomycetota > Planctomycetia > Gemmatales > Gemmataceae > JAJPHU01. The sequence continues at coordinate 267,413 of CAWIEZ010000001.1, read as the reverse complement.
TTGTATCCATTCCCTGCGTCCGGCGATGATGCCGGCTTGCGGCCCGCCGAGCAGTTTGTCGCCGCTGAACAGCACGAGATCGGCGCCCGCCGCGATGCTCGCTCGCGCCACCGGCTCGCCCTGAAAACCAAAACGCGCGAAATCCAGCAGAGCGCCGCTGCCGATGTCGTCAATCACCGGCAGACCGTGCTTTTTGCCCAGCGCGACGAGATCCGCCAGCGGCACGGACTTGGTGAAACCGGAGATGCGATAGTTGCTCGAATGGACCTGCAACAGCGCGCCGGTGTTGGGACCGATGGCCCGTTCGTAGTCTGCCAGGCGCGTGATGTTGGTCGTACCGACTTCGCGCAGGATGGCGCCGCTGACGCCCATGATGTCGGGGATGCGAAAACTACCGCCGATCTCGATGAGTTGGCCGCGCGAGATGATGACTTCCTTGCCCATCGCCAGGCTGCGCAGCACGATGACGGTGGCGGCGGCATTGTTGTTGACGGCAGTGGCCGACTCCGCTCCGGTCAGCCGGCACAGCCATTCGCGGACGGCGCTCTGCCGCGACGAACGCTTGCCGCTATCGAGATCGAGTTCGAGATTGAGATAGCCGTGCGCCGCTTCATACGCCGCTTGCGCCGCTTCCTCGGCGAGAGGCGAACGACCGAGATTGGTGTGCAGAACGATGCCGGTGGCGTTGATAACCGTTCGCAGTATAGCCCGCGATTCGCGCTCCAGACGAGCCACAACGCGAGCGGCGACAGACACGGCATCGCTCTGGACGTCCAGCGTTTCTCCATGCGACCACTCTCTGGCGCAGTTCTTCCAGTTCCGCGCGGATTGCCGCGATGATGGCATCATGAGCATGCGTGGCCGTCAAAGCCTGGATCGATGGAGCATCCAGAATGTCGTTGACGGCGGGGAGGTTGCGGAAGGGATTAGCGGCCGTCACGGTTTCACATCTCCCTCTTTCTCGAACGCACGGGCATCGTGGGGTAATCCGACGCGCATGAAGTAGCGCGCGAACGCTTGAGCTAGATGTTCGCGATAGGGAGAACGCAGACGCAAGCGCGGACCGAGGGCGGCCGCGGCGTTTTGGAGAAATGACTTGGGAAGCGAATACAAATGATGAAAATCCACGACAGACCAAGGCAATGCCGGCTCCGAAAGATGCTTATGAAGTAGAGAGAGTCCCGGTACATTGCCGGCGATCAATTGTCTGCGAAACTGCGCCGATCGGATGAACTGATTCCCTTGCTTACTTTCAACGCCAACGATTTGCGACCAACCCACCAATTGGGCCAAGATTACGTCTTCAATTTTGTTGTTCGCCAGATCGCAGCTTTGGGTCATCACTACCAAATCGCGCGTCGTGACTCCGACCGAAAACTTGGCGTCAGGGAGAATTGGCCAGGGCATCGGATCGAGTGCGGTTAAAATGGGGCATTGCGGCAGGAGGTCGCCTTGATGTAACTCAGAGCCATCCACGACTTCGTACCAGTCCGTGTCAGTCATTACCTTCCTCCAGACCGAGGCTAGACCACTCCTCATCCGAAAGTCCAAGTCCCTGAGATTCGGAGTTATGAACCCACTTGACGACAACGTCACAGCGGATTGTTTCCGCTGGAGGCTTAGACAAGACGATAGGAGTTTCCGTCCCCGGAATAATATCACCTTCTGAAAAAATCATAGGAGTCTTCTCGGTAAGCTGGTGCAAACGACGCAACTCGGCGATTTCTTTCTCTACCATCGTCATCCGTTCCTCAAGCTGCGCAAGCGTCATCGTCAATCTCCTTTAAGAGAAAGCCATTCATCCGCAAGATAAATTAATTCGTCAACACTCGCAAGTCACCCTCGCGTCGCGTCACGCCGGCGCGATCGAGATATTCGCACAACGGCACCGCGTATTTCCGCGTCGTGCCGAGCATGTCGCGGATCTCGGCCACCGTCAGCCCTTTGCCTTCGGCGAGCCGCTCGCGCACCAGCGCCGCATCTCGGCTTCCACGTCGATATGCAGATAAATATCCTCCGCGATGTAGGCTAAATAGCCCTCGGCGACGCAGACATCGAACAGATCCTTCAAGTTGGCGGCGTTGCCGCCGGCTTGACCAGCGAAGCTGCTCGGTTCCGGCGGTTGGAAACGCGCCGCCTGATACGCCGCTACCAGCTTGTCCTTGAGTTTGCGCAGATTGGCACTCAGCTTCGGCTTGAAATCGGCGCGGCCGATGCGGCGCAGATCGCCCACCAGCTTCTTGGCGGTGATCAACCGATCCACCATCGCATGCACCAGACCGTCATCACCGACGTAATCGAGTTGCGATTGCACTTTCTGACGATCGTGCGTAGACATGAGCGGAAATTGTTCGTGCAGTCGATCCAATGCCGTCAGGATACGCTCTTCCAACTCGCCGATCATGTCCTTGTGTAGAAGCAGCCGCCGCGCCCCGCTGATGACCACTTCCACCAATTCGCCTTCCGCTTTCATCTCGGCGACCAATTCTGCCGCTTCGTCCGGCCCAATATTGGCGCCGCGCACCAGTTCCGAGATGGTGAAACCGGCGAAAGCGCCGAACCAAGCCACAGTCAGCGCCCGCTCGCGCGCGTCGCCGCTCCACAGACGTTCGATGCGTTCGAGCATCTCGAAGTGTCGGCGGCGAATCTTACGAGCGGCCGGCTGCAACACTTGTCCGCCGCCCAGCGTCTGCGCGGCCGACGATTCGCGCAGCACGAACGGCTGCCCCCATGCCGCCATCGCCGGCTCATCGAGAAACACCTGCGCCAATCCCCATTGGCCCGGCTCGATGGCGTCGGCGTCGAGCAGCGCGACGGTACACATAATCTCGCTGGTGCCGATGTGGAAACGCACCGGCATGCGGTGCTTGATGGGCCGCTTCATGTCGGCCAGGCAGTGCAAGCGTAACGTCAGAACGCGCGACGGCGTCAGATAGCCGGGCGTGGCCAACTCCTGACCGCGCACCACATCCTCATGGTGAACGCCGGCCAGATTGATCGCCGCGCGCTGACCGCGATGCACTTCGTCAACACTTCGATCGTGATTCTGCAAGGAACGCACGCGCACGCGCTCGCCGCGCGGCAGCCACTCCACTTCGTCGCCCACGCGCACACTGCCGGATGTCACCGAGCCGGTGATGACAGTGCCGTGTCCCTGCACGATGAACGAACGATCGATGGCCAAGCGAAACCAGCGCTGGCCGCTGCTTTCCTCTACCTGCCGGCACGCTTCGGCGATGGCCGCCTTCAACTCGGCGATGCCCTGCCCGCTGTGCGCCGACGTGGCGATGAGCGGAGCATTCTCCAAAAATGTCCCCTGCACCAATTCGCGGATCTCCAGCTCGACCACCTCGCGCGTCGTCTCATCGACGAGGTCGCACTTGGTCAGGGCGATGACGCCGTGACGCAGACCGAGCAGACGAAGAATTTCCAGATGTTCGCGTGTTTGCGGCATGATCGAATCGTCGGCGGCCACGACGAGAACGGCCAAATCGATGCCGGTGGCGCCGGCCAGCATGTTCTTGACGAAGCGCTCGTGGCCGGGCACATCGACGATGCCCAGCCGAAACGGCGGCAGATCGAGGATGGCGAAGCCGATGTCGATGGTGATGCCGCGCGCCTTCTCTTCCGGCAGACGATCGCAGTCGATGCCGGTCAGCGCTTTGACGAGCGAAGTTTTGCCGTGGTCGATGTGGCCGGCCGTGCCGAGGATCAGATCGCGGGTCATGGTTTGCTTCCCTTGCTTTGGAGTATCCTTCTATTGTAACCTGATGCGGCGGAGAACGTGAAGAAGCCAATGCCGCAACATCAAGAGTGGAAGGAAAAGATCATGGCGCAAGGGACGTTAGAAGAACGGATCGCGGGACTGGAAAGAGAACTTGCGGTATTGAAAGCGAAGGTGGACACGCTAACGCCGCCAACGGACTGGCGCGGCGTAGTCGAACGGTTCGGCGGCGACGAGGACTTGCTGCGCATTTTTGAGGCCGGACGCAAAATTCGGGAAGAAGATCGCCGCCGCACCAAACCGAAACCATCTAAGAGCAAGAAACGAGTACACTCGTGAGCCTGCTGGATACCGATCGTTAAACGATTTGAACGAGGAGGGGCCATGTCACAGAGAACACTGGAAGAACGGCTGGCGGGGTTGGAAAGACAAGTTGCGGAGTTGAAAGCGCAGGTCGCTACGCTGGCGCAACCGAACGATTGGAGAAGCGTTGTAGGCATGTTCGCCGGCGACGAGGGAATGAAGCGCATTGATGAGGCCGGGCGAAAAATTCGAGAGCAAGATCGTCAACGTGCCCGCAAGGCAACGCGGAGTAAACGAACGAAGGGCAAAAAATGATCCTCCTGGATACCGACCATCTGACGGAGCTTAAGTATCCAGAGAACCCTCAATGTGCCCGGCTAACCGCGCGCATGGCTGTGTCGGGCGATCCGAACTTTGCCATAACCATCGTCAACGCTGAGGAGCAACTACGCGGTTGGTTAGCCGAGATCAATCGTCAGCGCACGCCCCGGCAGCAAGTCATAGGCTACGAACATTTGCGGAAGTTGTTGGAGTTTCTACGCCGATTTTCTTTGATCGCCTTTGACGAACCCGCCGCCGCCGAGTTCGAGCGCTTGCGAAAAGAAAAAATTCGTATCGCCAGCATGGACCTGAAAATCGCCTGCATCGCCCTTGTCCACAACGTACTGCTTTTATCGGCGAACCTGCGCGACTTCCGCCAAGTGCCGGGGTTGCAGGTAGAGAGCTGGCTCGAAGAAGAGTGAATGAGGAGATCGATTGATGTTGGGAATCAAACTGGACGTTCGGCCGTTTCTGGAGCGCGTCGGGCAAGAATTGCTGCGCGTCGATGCGGCCGAAATCAAACGGCTGGCCGATCGCATGTACGATTGTTACGAGCGCGGCCGCACCATCTTCGTCTGCGGCAACGGCGGCAGCGGCTCCAATGCCTCGCACTTCTGCGAGGACATCGGCAAAGGCACGCTGCGCCGCGAAGACTTCGACAACGATAACAAGAAGCGCGTGCGCATCCTCAGCTTGACAGACAATACGCCGTACATCCTCGCCTGGGCCAACGATGAGGGTTACGAGCGTATCTTCGTCGAGCAACTCAAGAACCTCGCCGGCTCCGGCGATCTGCTCATCGCCATCAGCGGTTCGGGCAATAGTCCGAACATTCTGCGGGCGGTCGAGTGGGCCAATCGCCACGGTCTGACGACGTTCGGCTGCACCGGCTTCTCCGGCGGCAAACTGCGCACACTGGCCCAACATAATTTTCATGTGCCGCTCGATGACATGGGCATTGTCGAATCGATCCATTTGGCGGCGTTTCATTGGGTCGTGGACGACCTGCATCGGCGGATTTCGCTCTGAGGGGTGAACGGTGTACCTCGGCATCGAAATCGGCGGCACGAAATTGCAACTCGGCATCGGCGCCGATGACGGCAAGCTGCGCGCCTGTGGCGCGGCAGCGTCGATGTCGCCGCTGGCCCGGAGGGCATCCGCCGGCAGATCGTCGCCGCCGTGCCGGAACTGCTCGCCAAAGCGGGCATCGAACGCGGTGATTTGCGCGGCGCCGGCATCGGTTTCGGCGGCCCGGTGGATGACGCCACGCACACGGTCATCAAATCGCACCAGATTGAGGGCTGGGACAATTTCCCGCTGGCCAATTGGATTGCGGAAGTCGTCGGTTTGCCGGCGGTGCTGGGCAACGATGCCGACGTGGCGGGATTGGCCGAAGCGCTTCACGGAGCGGGGAAAGGACTATCGCCGATCTTTTATATCACCATTGGTTCGGGCATTGGCGGCGGTTTCATCATTAATGGCGAGATTTATCGCGGCTGCGGACGGGGGGCGGCGGAGATCGGCCACTTGCAATTCAAGACCTATTGGCTCAAGGAGATCCAGTCCGTCTTCAGCAGTCCAGCAGAAACGCTTGAGCAACTTGCATCGGGATGGGGAATCGCGGAAACGGCCAAGCGATGTCTTATCGCGGAGCGGCCGATTCACTCAATCTTATATGCGCGGATGCAGGAACAACACCGCCCGTTGACGGCGAAGGACGTGGCCGCAGCGGCACAGCAGGGGGACGCTTTTGCGGAATCCCTCTTGAACACGTCGATTGGATATCTGGCTGACGCCATTTGCCACGTCATCGCCTTGCTCTGTCCGCGCCGCATCGTCATCGGCGGCGGTGTCGCGCTAATGGGTAAAAAGATGTTGTTTGAACCGCTACGCCGGATGGTTGCCGAGCGTGTTTTCAAACCCTTCGCCGGCCTGACCGACATCGTACCGGCGGCGCTCGGCGAGGAAGTGGTGGTGCATGGCGCGATCGCTCTGGCACACCGGAGACTCGGCGGATAGAATCGCGGCGATAAATGCAATTCACCGAGCGCTCAAGGAGAACCAATGAGTACGGCGGCGACGGCGAAGAAATTGATGACGGCGGAGGAATTCTGCGATTGGGTTCACCAGCCGGAGCAGGCCGACAAATGGTTCGAGTTGGTCCGAGGGGAGGTGATCGAATTGCCGGCGCCGATGAAGCCTCATGGAGTCGTGTGCCTCAACGTCGGCCGCATTCTCGGCAACTTCACATTCGTGCGCGGACACGGCTACCTCACATGCAACGATTCCGGCGTGATTCTGGAACGCGATCCCGACACCGTTCGCGGCCCCGATATCGCTCTCTATGAAGATGCGAATACGTTCGCGGAACTACATCCCAAATATGGGGAGATTCCGCCCCGTTTGGCTATCGAAGTCCTCTCTCCCAGCGACCGGCTTGGCAAAGTCATGCGCAAGATCATGGACTATCTGCGTAATGGCGTCGAACTGGTCTGGCTGATCGACCCGGAAACGCGGAACGTGACCGTGCATCGGCCCGGCAAAGAGCCTTATGTCGTCGAGGAAAATCAGGAACTAACCGGCGAGGACGTCCTCGCCGGCTTTCGCTGCCAGGTCATCGATTTCTTTCGCTTACCCGGCGATAAACCCAAGGCGGAGTAGTCCTCCACTTGATTCCTACTTCAATAACCATTGTCCAGCCGACCATGTGGAATCCGCCTTGTTTTTCGCCCAATGAATCCGTATTGTCCCGCTCCACATGGGAGTCTGGCACGCAAAAACGCCCAGTCCCGGAGAAGGAGTCCTATTAATGGCGAAATTCACGCCGGCACTGACACTGATGGTTTGCCTGGCGAGCGCCAGCGTCTCGCGCGCGGAGGAGATGACGAAACCACTCGGCAAATGGGAACGCAAGATCGGCAAAAACCACGTCACGCTGATCGTCGAAGACCATCGCTTGCACATCAACTATGCCGGTGAAAAGCTCGGCACCCTGCACGCCGATTATTCGATGACGCGCGACGGCGTCATTTACGGGATTATCACCAGCATCGAATGTGATGAGAACGAGGAAGCGGATGGGTTGCTCGATGCGCCGTTCCGCTTCCGCTTCCGCCTCGATGAGGGAGCCTTGATTATTCACAATACTATCACGTCTCACGATGCCGGCGGCATAGATGAATTGTGGGACGGCCGCTTCAAGCCCGCCGCTTCGACGACACGCGGCGCCGTCGTGCCAACGTTTTACTTCTCGACACCGATTGGGTCGCCGTACAATTCTCTGTCGCCGCCTAGCCCGATCGGTTCCTCGTTCAGCACTCCCCCAGCAGGGCAAACATTTAATTTCTGGCAGGGCTTTTCGCGCTGAGAACTCACGGTTTCGTAGGGTGGGCTTCGGTCCACCCTACAAGTTCGCCAGTAGATCGCGGACGTATTCCAGGGCACGAGTGATCTTGGTCTGAAGTTCTTCTTCCGCCGGCAGGATGATCCGTCCCGGATGTCCCTCCCAGGCGTCGCATGTGGCTCGTTCAACTCCAAGAGCATCCGCGACGCATTCGTAGCGGATGGCGTTATTCTCCGAGCCGTACAGGTGTGGATGCGATTCGGCCAGCGATTGCAGATGCAGAACGACGCGGTAACGCGCGAAACAATCCTCCACGGACAAGCCGAAGTGATGCAGGAACGCTTGTCGTCCGCCGGGCCAGTAAGCGGCACCGTCGAGTACGCCGCGGTCGCAGACGATCAGCCGCGCTCCGCAGTTCCGCGCCAACCGTTCGCCCGTCTCTTCGAGAGTCTGCTGGATCGACAGGATCGCACTTTGGAAGGAGCGAATCCATTCGTCTTGGCAATCGCGGATACGCGGATGGCTAGGCGGCGGAAAGCCGCTGTCCAGCAGCAGCGTCGCCGTTTCCGGCACGGTGACAATCTGTTCGCCGAAGTACATGCGGAGAGCGCGCAAGCAACTGGTCTTGCCCGCGCACGGTCCGCCGGTTAGTACCACTTTGAGAACCATCGTCGTCTCCCTTTTCGCTCTCTCTACTCCTCTACCATGCCGCCCCATGAGCTACAAGAGGGACGACGAACGACGCGGTTTGCCGGCGGGAACGCGACAAGGTACGATGGAAGATGGAAATGACAACCCCTTGTCTGGGGAGCGGCTGCGAGCATGGATAACAATGATCGGCACGATACCACGAATGCCACGGATGACATTCCTCGCCGCCGTCCTCGGCGCACCTTCTTGCTGGCCGGCGCGGCAGGCGCCGTCTTGGCTCTGCTTGTGGGATTCTTTTTCCGCGATCGCCTGTTAAGTTTCTGGCGCGGTGACGAGGACCGGGGCAATCGTTTTCCGTCCGGCGTTTTGGCCGATTACGTGCCGGAGGACAGCGAAGCCGTGTTGGCCGTGAACGTGCGTTCGCTGCTGGAATCGCCGCTGGGACGGCAACACCTAGGGCCGCCCTTGCAACAACTCTTCCGGCAGGGAGAACGGCAGCTGCCGTGGATGGATCTGCTGGGCATAAAGCCTCTCGACGATCTTGATACTCTGCAAATCTCCTTCGCGCCGGACGCCGGCGGAGAACCTCTGTGGCTGTGCGCGGGCGGCTGGACCGTTCGCGCATCCGCATCGGGCCGGACAAACTCTCGGAGAAGACCATCGATCATTTTCGCGCCTGGGAATACACCGATCGCCGGGCGCGGCGCACGACGCTGTTGGTTCCCCTTGGCGACCTGCTCGTTGTCAGTGAGACGCCCAGCCGCGTGTTGGCGACCTTGAAACAAGCGAGCGATCCCCAGCCGGTCTGTGTGCGCGACGCGACGCTGCGCGAAATGCTGACCAAGGTGGATCGCCGGCAAAATCTCTGGTTGGCCGCGTCGATCAAAAAGCTCGGTCCCATCTCTGGGATCGATAATTATTTGCTGAAGATGGTCCTGCGTCCGCTGCTGGCCCATGCCGACAGCGTCTATGGCGGCATCACTTGCGCCGACGATTTGCACGTCGAGTTGCATTTTCACGCGGCGACGGACGACGCCGCAACCCTGCTGGAAACGGACTTGCGAAGCATTTGTGAGGCAGCCCCTACCGCGTCGCTGCTGATGGACCGGCAGAAAGAGTTGCTGCCGCTGCTGCGACTGCTCGGCGCCTGCCAAATCAGCCGCGAGGATAGAATGATTCTCTTGAGCTGCCGGTTGACGGCGGATCAACTGGAGAGATGAGAGCGGTTGCTATCTTCCGCCAGCCTGCGGTGCTGTCGGCCATTAGGGAGAGTCCATTTTCTTATGGCCGCTCGCCGCCCTCCTCTCAACCGTAGCAGCGGATCTCAAAGATGCGCGCCAATTTGTCGCCGTTGGTGGCGCGGATGTGCAGCCGAAGCGCTTGCGCCGCGATCGGTTTGAAACGATGACGATTTAGCCGTTGATGATTGCCGTCCACCTTCAGCAGCGGAATCAGTGGGCCGTCTTCGTCCTCGCGGTACAAGAGAGTGTAATCGCGCACGGTCTCCGGCTGGGCGGCGCGGATGATGCCGCGATTGATGCCGTCGGACGCGGATAACGTCAGTTCGCGCTGGAAGCCGCTGTCGAAGGTGATTTGCACCTCGCGGATGGTTTGTTTCCGCCGCCACTTTAGTTCGATCCACGGACCCTCCAGCGTCATCGTGGTCGTCCAGCGGTTGATGGCTTGGCCGGGGATGTCGCGCGTGATGCCGTTGACAATGTACTCCGCTTCGGCATGCTCAAAAGCGGCGGAGGCTTTGACGCTGCGCCTTGCGGGCGAGGTCGTCGGCATCCTCATTGCCGCAGTTCTTGATCGTCTGATCGTCGCGCAGCAGCGTTTGTCGCAGTTGCTGGAGGCGAGCTTTGTCCTGATACAGCCGGCGCGGCGTAAGTTCGTGGCGCACACACAGGGCCGCGGCCGTTCCGACCGCTTGGCCGATGACGCCGCACGTCGCCATGACGCGCGTGGAGGTGAACGCCACGTGCGTCGCGCTGATGTTGCGGCCGGCCATCAACAGGTTGTCCATGTTTTTGCAGTACAGAGCGACGAAAAGGGATATTGTAAACCTCTTTCGTCTTTATTTGCCGCGCCGGCGGCAGATCGGCGCGATCGAAACCGCCCGGAGGATGATCGTCCATGGGCCAACCGCCGATAGCCACCGCATCCTCGAAGACTTTCTTCGGATCGGCGAGATCGTGCTGCGTCAGTACGTGATCGCCGTTGATGCGCCGGCTGCCGCGCTTGCCGGGAAGCATGCCGATCCAATCCATCGCCCAATTGGCACTATCGGAATGGTTGCCGCTGTTCTTGATGTAGTCCCATACGCCCAGAACTATCGACAGCAATTCAAAGCGCACTTGCTCATTGTCGCGGATGGGATTGAGATGTCCGCCCCATTCGATCCACCAATAGCCGTACTCCCAGGAAGTGATCTTGCGAAGACGCAGCTGCTCCTTGGTGATCTTACGCGCCCATTTCGGAGGCTTAAAGGGCATAGGACGATCGTGCTTGCGCGCGGTGAAGAGGATGCTGCTGCCTAGCGTATGCTCATCGGCTTCTTCGGGCGCCAGCGATTCATCGAAGTCCGCGCGTGCTTCCCGTCCTTGGCGCATGCTTGCCCCGGCTTCCAGAGCCAGCCGCGAATCGCCGGTGCAATCGCAACACACCTTCGGCGCGATGCGGTAGAGATGTTCGGTTTTATCGCAGCGAGCCACGACCTGCGCGATGCGGTTTTCGTGCAGGGAGGCGGCGTAAACGACGGTATCGAGCAGGAGGGTGATGTTCGGCTCGCTGACGACCTTGTCGTACAATAATAGATCCCACAACTCGAAGGAACCCTGTGGATTGTTGACGGCGTCGTCGAGACGGAACTCTTCGAGCAATCCGCCCTCGCGCGAACCGGGCCGGCCCTTGTGGCAGTTGGCGCCGACGACGTGCATTTTGACTTCGCTACTGGAATTACCCCCCAGCCGCGAGCGATCTTGAATAAGGACGACTTTGGCGCCGTTGCGCGCCGCCGCTACGGACGCCAGCACTCCGGCCAGACCTCCACCGGCCACGAGGACATCGCAGGCCAGATCCACCAGCGTCATGTGCGGCTCGGCCGCCAACGTCTGCCGATGATCCAACGGCGGCGCGAGGCGCTGGAAGTAACGTCGCCGCTCCTCCGGCGCGATCTCCGCCGCGGCGAGCGGCAGGGGATCGGCATAGACCAGGAGGGAATAACCCGCCGATGCACCCGCTGCTTTTAGGAAATCGCGGCGCCGCATGGTGGAACCTCAGACTTCGGAGAAAAGGGCGATTTTTGTCCCATTGTACGCGAGGACCGCTGCTGATTCCATGCGCGGAGCGGCGGCAATTTTTCTATGGATAAAAAGTATATTCATGTTCTGTGGGATCGATCATGGTGCCGTACTTGGCAATCGAGTCATGCGCCGCAGCGTGGCCCGTGCTTCGCGTGTTAGCGGCGCATCGGCAACGCCGTCGGCGAGTACCGTACACAATTCGCGGGCTTCCGGTGTAGCCATTTTCTCCAGCGATTCTAGCGCTCGCACGATGCGAAGGTGTTCCACGCCGTTTTGCTTTTCCAGCAGTTGCTCGATACGGCGTTTGACTTCCAGCGGCAGTTTGCCTTGCAGTGCCTTGTGCAATTCCGTCGCGGTGCTATCGCCGAGTTTTTCTAGCTCTCGCATCGCTTTTTCGCGCACGGCGAATTGCTCGCTGTCGAGATCGGCCAGCAGACGGGCTACTTGTTTGGCGTCCGCCGCAGCGACCGAATGCAAATGACGTTTCAGAAAGTCCACGCTCGCTTTCGGCACAGCGGCCAGAGTGCGGATGGCGCGATACGCTTTGACCGCATCGGCGCCGCCGAGATCGACCCACAGCGCTTCGATCTGTTTGGGCTGTAATTGCACTTCGGCGGGTTGGCGCGGCTTGAAGCGTGTCGCGTCCCAGAGCAGAACCGTCGTATCGTTGCTCCCGGTGGCCAGCAGCTTGCCATCCGGCGAAAAGGAAAGCGATGTTATCGATCCTTTATGTCCTTCGAGTGATGGAAGTTCCTTTTCCACGGCCACGTCCCAAAGATGCACGCGCGGAGGCTGAGGTTTGCCGTCGTCCGGGTAGACTCCGTCATCAAGTAGCATGCCGTGGCTGTAACTGGTGTTGCTCGCGGCGACCAACACTTTGCCGTCGGGTGAATAGGCCAGTGACGTGATGACTTCGCCGACCTTCAGCGTGGCGCGTTTGCGGCCGGAAATGACTTCCCATAAATAAACGGATCGATCTATCGCGCCGGCGGCCACCGTTCGGCCGTCGGGAGAGAAGGTCAAGCACTTGAGTCCGGCCGGCAGCGGACCCTCGAAGGAAATCCGTCGCCGATCCGTGTCGATTGCCCACATCAGGAGTTCGCCTTTGTCGAAGCCGTTGCATGCGGCGGCTAACTTTTTGCTATCCGGGGAGAAGATCAAAGAATTGATCGCCGCATCGCCACACGTCAATCGGCGCTCCTGCTTGCCCGTGGCCGCATCCCATAGAAGGATCAATCGATCTTGGTACGACCATGTAGCCGCCCATTTGCCATCGCCGGACCAGGCCATCCACGTGATGGAATGTCCAGGCGTCTTGATCTGTCGTTTGTCCTTGCCGTCGGCGGTTTCCCAGATGTGGACGATCGGATCGAGGGAATTGGCTGTTGCCAACAGCTGGCCATCCGAGGAGAACAGCATCGCGGTGAGCGGAGGATTCTGATAAATTCGCCGAGCCTCTTTATTTACGGTCGTATCCCATAGGTGGATAGTTCCCTCCCCAGAGCCACCGGCCAAGAAACGACCGTCCGGCGAAAAGACACAGCGAACCGACGACACGGCGTCATTGGACGGACGCAATTCCTTCCCGCTGGCGCGGTCCCACAAACGCAAGGTATGTTCTAAATGGGAGAAGGTAACGAGGGTCTTGCCATCGCGGCAGAAGAGGAGTTGGTTGATGAGCATCGGGCGTTCCGACCGCAGACGAGCGATGATCTTCCCTGTCTGCACGTCCCGAAAACGGGGCATGTCTTCACCCGTCGAAATCAAAGCCTTGCCATCGGGAGAGAACCCCAAGGTTCTCCACTCACCTTCCGCCAAGGAAAAGGCACGAAGCTTTTTGGCGCTGGCAACGTCCCACAGCTCGAGATCGCACGAACCGCCAGGAGCGCTGCCCACACATACGGCGATTGTCTTGCCGCTCGGTGAAAAAGCGGGGCCCCAGACGCAACTTTTCGGTGACGGGTCTTTGAGTATGTGCCCTGTGGCGACATCCCACAGTTTGAGATGCGGAGAGTCAATTTTTCCCTCAAAGGCGGCCAAGACCTTGCCGTCCGGAGACAAGGTGAATCCCAGAGAGCGCGTGAATTCCAGAGCGGAAAGGGAGAAGGTATTGAATTGACGCTTGTTTTTACCCGTGGCCACGTCCCACAGACGAATCGTATTATCGCTGCCCCTGGAAACGAGTTGCCGTCCATCCGGGGTAAAGGCGAGAGCGGAGAATCCCGGCATTTGCCAGCCCCGCCAGACTTGATTGCGGCTTGGCTTGTAAGCGACGAAGCGACGCAGTTCTCTTCCGCTGGCGGCGTCCCAGAGATGGATCATCCCGTCCACGCTCATCGAGGCGATGCGCTTGCCATCGCCCGAACAGGCAACGGCGTTCACTTCGTCTTTGTGCCCCTCGAAACGACGACGTTCTTTGCCGCTCGCCAGATCCCAGACGTGGACGATCTTGCCGGCCGCTGAGACGACGCTTTCGCCGTCCGCGCCGAGAGCGATACAGCGCACGCGATCGCTGTGTCGGAAGCGCAGCGTCCCCAAACGCTTGATCGCGCCGGCAGGCAACGGATCTTCCTGGCGATCGCGGTTCTCTCGTTCCGCTTTCGGCGCTTCCGCCGTGGGTGACTCTCGAAGTAAGGCCAGACCCGCGCCGCCGCCCAGCACGCCGAGCATTAGCACCAACGCCAATCCGTATTTGATCTTGCTCAGAAATATGGCCTGCAACGTCCGCCGCGCGCACGCAACCGCCGCAACGGAAACAATCCCCGCCGGCAATGGCCCCATCGAGAACAACATGGCGCCGCGCACCGTCGCTTGCAGCAGCTCCGCCGACACCGCCGCCGATGGGCCGCTCGACAGCGAGGCAGCGAACCACGCCGCCGGCAAGGCAAAACCGCGACGAGCCAAGCGCGTCCGCAACATCTCTCGCGCACGCTCCAACCGATCCTTGACCGTGCTGCGGGCACAGCCAAGTTGCCGCCCCGCTTGTTCATGCGTCTGACCTTGCCAATAGCACAACACCACGGCGGCGCGATATTTCTCCGGCAGTCGGCTCACTTCCTCATGGAGAACGTCGCGTAATTCGCCCCAGCTCACCTCATCCATCGGCGTTTGTTCCGCTGGCATCGCCGCTTGTTGTTCGCACCGACGCCGTTTGCCGGCGCGGGCCCGCGCTTTGTTCGCCAATCGATAAGCGACGGCGTACAACCAACTGCCGACCGATTCGCCCTTGCGGATGGAGCCGGCCTTGCGCGCCAGCACCAGGAAGACGGCCTGGAAGATGTCTTCGGCGTCGTGATGGTTGCGGAGGATGGAGCGGCACAGTCCCAGCACCATCGCCGCGTGCCGGTGGACCAGTGCGGTGAAAGCTGCTTCCTCGCGGCTTGTGACGAAGCGTTGCAACAAGTCGTGATCGGTGGAGGGATCGCCGTGGCGGGCGGTCAAGCGGCGAAGATACGCCGACACGAGCGAAGGGATGGCTGCGGCATATGCGTGTTCTCTCTCCAAGGTCCGAGTGGTCCGTCATCGAGCCATGCGCCGCAGCGTGGCCCGTGCTTCGCGGGTTAGCGGCGCATCGGCGGCGCCGACTGTGAGCGCCGCACACAATTCACGGGCTTCCGGCGTAGCCATTTTCTCCAGCGTTTCCACGGCGCGCACCATGCGGAGGTATTCCGCGTCGTTTTGTTTTTTTTGTTTTTCCAGCAGTTGCTCGATGCGGCGTTTGGCTTCCAGCGTCGGTTTGCCTTGCAGCGCCTTGTGCAATTCCGTGGCGGCTCTGTCGCCGAGCTTCTCCAACTCTTGCATCGCTTTTTCGCGCACAGCGAACTGTTCGCTGTCGAGATCGGCCAGCAATTGGGTCATTTGCTTAGCATCCGCCGCGGCGGCCGGATGTAAATGGCGTTTCAAAAACGCGATGCTCGCTTTCGATCCGGCGGCCAAAGTGCGGATGGCGCGATATGCTTTGGCCGCATCGGCGCCGGCGAGATCGGTCCACAACGATTCAATTTGTTCGGGCCGCAGTTGCACTTCGGCAGGAGGATGCGGCTTGAAGCGCGTCGCGTCCCACAGCAGAATCGTTGTATCGTTGCTCCCGGTGGCCAGCAGCTTACCGTCCGGCGAAAACGAAAGCGACTTAATTGATCCTCGGTGTCCTTTTAGTGGCGGAAGTTCCTTTTCGGCATCCACGTCCCAAAGATGCACGCGCGGCCGCTGGACTTCATCTGGGGTGGGGATACGCCCTGTCGCGGCGCCTTCTTCGGCGCTGTGGATGACATCGACGACGGCCAATAGCTTGCCATCCGGCGAAAGAGCTAGAGAGGCAACATCATGGTCGTGTTTCAGGGTGAGTCGCCGGCGCCAGGAAGCCGATTCCCACAAGTAAATCGCCGTCCCTTCCCCTTGTCCCCCGGCGGCTAACGTGCGGCCGTCCGACGAGAACGCCACGCGGGCATGGGTGTAGAAATCCGCGTTGACGACGAAACGCGGTCCTTCGAGAGATCGCAAGGGCCGTCCCGTATCTACCGCCCATAGTAAGATACGGCTTTCTTGCGAGCCGGGTTTGCGTTCGCTGGCGAGAACGGCCAATATCTTGCTGTCGGAGGAAAATACCAGCGATTCGATCAGATCCGTGCCGGCGATCAACTCACGCAATGGTTTGCCCGTTTCGGGATTCCACAAGCGGATGGGGTCGCTTCCATCCCATGTCGCCAATACCTTGCCGTCGCCCGACCATGCCATACATTCGATGAATTTGTCATTCTCGTTTGCCGGGATTCGCCGCAGTTCTTTGCCGCCGGCGACATCCCAAATACGTACTTGACCATCTCTCCAGGCAGCGGAGGCCAACTGGCTGCCGTCGGAGGAGAATCGTAGCGCGGTCAGCGGATTGAGTTCAAAGCGACGGAGTTTTTTCCGCGCGGCCACGTCCCATAAACGAAAGGTCCACTCGATTTTCGATCCGGCGGCCAGCGACCGTCCATCCGGTGAAAAGCTGAGGAAATCGATGGCCATATGAGCATCTCCCGACGAGCGGATTTCCTTGCCGCTGCCACGGTCCCAGAAACGCATGGTGTGATCGTTTTGCGTGTAGGAAACGAGCGTTCGGCCATCGTGACAGAAGAGGAGTTGAGTAAGGGGCGGTATGTGACCATCGGGGCTTAGGCGGCGGATTTCCTTACCCGTGCCCACGTCCCACAACCGAGTCGTCCCGTACATGGTGTCCCACGAAGCCAAGGTTTTGCCGTCGGGGGCGAACGTGTAGCCTGCCCAGCTTTTATGACGGCACAAAGTGCGAATTTCCTTCGTTGCCTCGGCGTCCCACAATTGGAGGTCGCACGGTTTGTCCCAGTCTTCGCCAATCTCCACAGCCAACATCTTGCCATCCGGCGAAAAAGCGGCGGAGAGAATTCGCTTACCCGGCCATGTCCGCCGTTTCCGTTCCCGTCCCGTGGCGACTTCCAACAGCCGAAGCTCCCAACTTTTGTCGTTCTTGACCACGCACGCCAAGGTCTTGCCGTCGGCAGACAGTGAAGAAGAGAACCCCCCATCGGCGAAAGGGCCGAATTCGCGCATCTTTTCGCCCGATGTCGCGTCCCAGAAGCGAATGGCATTCTCCGATCCCCACGAGACAATCTGTCGGCCGTCGGGAGTAAAGTCGGTGACATACGCGCCCTTCGGAAACACCCTTTCGGACGACTGATCTTTGTGGGCCGCGAAGTGGTGGAGTTCTCGGCCCGTGGCCAAGTCCCACACATGAATCTTTCCATCCTGACAGCCCGACGCGAGGAGCTTGCCATCGCGCGAACAGGCGAAGGAATTAATCTCCGTCTTGTGTCCCTGGAAACGTCGGCGTTCCTTGCCAGTGGCCAGATCCCAAACATAGATGGCTTTGCCGGCCGCGGAGAGAATGCTCGTGCCATCCGGCCCAATGGCAATACGGTTGATAGCGTCGCAATGACGGAAACGCAGGGTTCCCAAACGAGCCACGGCGCCGGATGGCAACGGATCGCCGTGATTATCGACGTGTTCGCGCTCCTGCTTCGGGGCAGCTGTGGATTGCGGCGGCGTTGCCGGTGCTTCCGGCTCAGCGGGCATCACCACTTCCCGCAGCGTAGTCAGTCCCGCGCCGGCGCCCAGCACGCCGAGCATTAGCACCAATGTCAATCCGTATTTGAGCTTGTTCAGGAGTATCGGGCGCAACGTCCGCCGGCGCAAGCAACCGCCGCGGCGGAAACGATCCCCATCGGCAATTGGCCCATCGAAAACAACATGGCGCCACGCATCGTCGCTTGCAGCAACGCCGCCGGCACCGCCGCCGATGCGCCGCTCGATAGCGAAGCAGCGAACCACGCCGCCGACAAGGCAAAACCGCGACGAGCCAACCGTGTCCGCAACATCTCCCGCGCCTTCTCCAGCCGATCCTTGATCGTGCTACGGGCGCAGCCGAGTTGCTGCCCCGCTTGCTCGTGCGTCTGACCCTGCCAGTAGCACAACACCACGGCGGCACGATATTTCTCCGGCAGCCGGCTCACTTCCTCATGGAGAACGTCGCGTAATTCGCCCCAACTTACCTCATCCATCGGCGTCTGTTCCGCTGGAATCGCCGCTTGTTGCTCGCACTGCCGTCGTTTGCCGGCGCGGACCCGCGCTTTGTTCGCCAATCGATAAGCGACGGCATACAACCAACTGCCAACGGATTCACCTTTGCGGATCGAGCCGGCCTTGCGCCAGCACGAGAAAGACAGCCTGAAAGATGTCCTCGGCGTCGTGATGATTGCGGAGGATGGATCGGCACAATCCCAGCACCATCGCCGCGTGACGGTGGACCAATGCGGTGAAAGCGGCTTCCTCGTGGAGCGTGACGAAGCGTTGCAACAGTTCATGATCCGTGGAGGGATCGCCGTATCGGGCCGTGAGACGGCGAAGATAATCCGACACGCGCTGAAGAGCTGGCTGCGGCATGTGTATGTTCCCTTTGCAAGCGTGCGTCCTCTAGTATAGTGCCAGGAGGAGGCGGCAAGGGGGGAACAATTTCGGCGCGGAGGGTACGTTTCTGTTGAAGCGTTCTCAAAACACTTCGATCACCTGTTCGCCGCCGTGGGCAGGATTGCCGATCAACCGTTGCCCTTTCGTATCGACGACCCAATCGAGCATTTCCAGCGGAATCTGACCGATCAGCACAGGAAACTTATCATCGATTTCACCGGCCTCAAGAGAGCAATCGCGTCCCTCAATCGTCAAGCGGACGATGCTGTACATCGACACCGACACGGAACCGCCAAGTCCGTAACCCGGCCGAGTACGGAGGTACCGCAGACCCAGTTGGGAGATCAATCGCTTGGGCAACAAAAGAGTCGTCGCGCCAGTATCCACCAGAGCATCCGTCACTTCGACGGAACGCACTTCCTCCAGTTTGAGATGTCCCTGATGGACGCTGAAAAGATCCTCCAGATTCTCAATCTTGGCCCTCACAAGCACTTTGCCCATCGTGGCATTCTCCATGATTGCCTCGCGGTTAGACACACGGAAGGGTTTTGCGGCACTCACGGTATTGTATCAAACGACGTGCCCTGCCATTTCTCGTTAGTCCCAAAAGCGCGACTCGACTCCCCAGGACAGCGCATCGGCAGGATGACTACGCTGATGCAGCCGGCGGCGATGGCGAATCGTACTCGCCATTTCGCCGAGGATACGCAGTCTGCCGAACAGGAAGGGCAGCAATCCGCCTTGCTGCCAGCGGCGATACGCCTTGGCGGCGAGAACGGCGGCGTGCCACGGTAAAGCGCGGCGCAGATCGCGGGACGGCAGATTGCGCCAGAACACGCGCTCTTCGTTGCGCGATTGCTGTTCGAGCAAACGGCGCGTCGGCCGGCCGTGCGACGCCGAGACGCGATGCCATACCTGCGACGCCGGTTCGTAAACGAGACGATGGCCGGCCCAGTGCAGGCGGAAAGATATGTCCACATCCTCGAAATAAGCGCCGAACTCTTCGGGAAAGGCACCCACGTCCAAGAGGGCGTCGCGTCGATAGAAGGCGCTGGAGGCGCTGACGCCGAAGACTTCGCCGCCTTGCAGATAACGGGCGCTCAGAGGTTGGCCGTGGCCGCGCTTGCCGGCGATGCCGCCAAGAAAATAACGGTCGCCGGCGCTGTCGATCAAGACCCCTTGCTGGTGCTTCGGGCTGGCGGACGTGCCGCGCAGCACCAGCGGAGCGACGGCGGCGATGCGCGGATCGACGAAATGATCGAGAGCCGCTTCCGCCCATCCCGCTGACACCTCGGTGTCATCGTTCAGCAGTTCGACGATGGGGTTGCGGGCGGCGCGGATGCCGGCGTTGACGGCGGCGCAGAAGCCGCGCCGCCGCGCCAAACGCAGCACGCGAACTCCAGCGAAGGCGGCGGCCGTCTGGGTGGCCGTGTGATTCGGCGAAGCGTCATCGACGACGAGAATTTCCGTATCCGCCGGGGCGTGCCGTTGCAGGCTGGCCAGACACGAACGCAGCAGATCGGCGCGATTATGACTGGGAATTACGATGGTCAGACAGGGCCGCACGCCATTCCTCCCGCCGGCGCACCACACGCAGTAGCCGCCGGCCGGCGGCGCCGATTCGGCCGCGCGCGAAGTCGCCGACCATGCGGCCGAGACTATCGAACAGCCCGCGCGCAGACCGTCGCCGCGCCGCCACGCTTGCCGCTGACGCCACCATGCCTCGACGCCAATGATGCCGGCCAACAGGCGCGATTGCCAGCGCGGCCAATGTTTGCGCGCGTAGGTCAACAGGGCGTGACGTGTTACCAGACGCAGATGAGCCGGCACGGCGCGGGCGTGCAGCGGATGATGGTGCGTGGCCGACAAAATCGGCTCGTGCCAGACCGTCCACCCGCCTTCGTGGGCGCGGCGGCAGAGATCGACATCCTCGTAGTAGAGGAAGAAATCGCTGTCGAGTCCGTCGAGATTTTCCCAACACGTCCGCCGTACCAGCAGACAACATCCCGTCACCCAATCCACCGGACGGCAGACCGCCGTGGCGCGCAGGTAGTATTTGCGCCATGGCCGCGGCAGCGGCAAACGGAGCAGCGAGGATGCCAGTGTCGGGAACGGTCCCGCCGAGCGCTGGGAGCCGCCGTCGGCATCGCGCAGACCGAAACCGATGATGCCGGTTTGGGCGTCGCTTCGGACCAACTCCTCGGCTCGCGCCAGCGCCTTGTCGAGAAAGCCTGGTTCCAACGACATATCGGGATTGAGCAGTAGAATCCAGTCGCCGCGGCTGAGACGGACGCCCTCGTTGACGGCGCGAGCGAAACCTCGATTGCCGTGCCAACGCCGCAGCGACACGCCCGGCATGCGCCGCAACCGTGCGATGAGCGGATGCCAAGGCGAATCGTTATCCACGATGATGATCTCGGCGGCGCCGTGGCGCAGAGCCGGCGTCGTTCGCAATTGTCGCACCAGTGTCGCCGTGTCCTGCCATTGCAGGTAATTGACCACGACCACCGACAGGCGCGGCACGGCCGGCACCAACCGAGGCCGAGGACGTTGGCGGCGCGGCGTCGGAAGCAAGACAGAGAGGTGAGACGTAGCAGTAGAATCCATCGGGTTCCTTCCCTGGAACGACGATCGATCGCCGGGCTACGGCGAAAGATGGCAGAGTATAGCCTTGCCCGCGATTCGGAAGCAATGCCGGTTCGCGCCGCCTGGCGCGAACAACGCCGTTCAGGTGGCGCTGAGTTGCCCGGTCCGCGCCGGCCGGCGTCCCAGGCAGGGATGATGAGAGAACAACGCCGTGCGCTCGAAGGGAAAGGCCGCTAAAAAGTGTTCGAGCAGTCGCTGGCGGACCAGAGCGGGGCGCAGGCCGCCGCCCCGTTCGCGCACCAGGGAGGTCATCGACTCCAATTCTTCCGGCGCGGTGCGGACGATGCGGAAGGGGAACAGATCGGGATTGATGTTGAGGGCGGCACCGTAATAGGCCACCCAATCGCGCACGGCCACGCCGACGCTGGCGATGAGCCGGTGCCCCACCCAGACGCCGGGCTGTCCCGGACGCACGACGCCGCGCACACTGAAATCGTCCAACACGGTTAGAAGGAGTCGCTGCAAACGCTGGAGGTAATCCGCCAAGCCGAGATGGCGCCAGTCCAGCGGCACAATCGGATAGATGGCCAGCTGGCCGGGCAGGTGGAGCAACGAGCCGCCGCCGCGATTGACCCAGCGCAGCGGCCAACGCCGCCGGCGCAGATCGTCGATGTCGCAGCGGATGTCCGCCGGCGAACCATCGCGGCCAACGGTGAGGATCGGCGGATGCTCGCACAGCACTAGGGACGCCGAAGACCGTTCCTCGGCCGCCTCGAACGCCAACCGCCGCTGCAACGTCAAGGCCGCCTCGAACTCGACGAGACCGAGCAGATAGACGCGCAACACCGAACCTGCCGGCGTCGTCCGCTCTGTAGTCGCGCGATCCAGGTGCATGAGCCGTTCCGTCCGTTGCCGCGACGCGACGCGTCGCTCCGTACATTGCCACGCGGGACATGGCAATGAGTGAATGCTCTACCATAGCATCGGGCGCACCGAGTCGGCAAGGCCGTTGAGGAAGTGGCATGTGCCTTTGGATTTTAGATCGCCCGTCAGCTAAGGCAGCTGCGGCAACGCGATCAAGACGAGGTTAGAACCACGCTGGTCGGACCGTATCCCACCGACCAGTTGGATGGATCGACCGCGCCGAACCGGCCGCTGCTGGAAGCGAAGGTCATCACCGTGTAACTCGTGCCCGAATTCGGCTGATAGCCGTTCTCCAAGTTCGCTTTCAATGTGCCGTCCAGCGTCGCCGCGCCGGCCACCGCCAACGCCCCTATCGACGTGTCGCTGGTCATGTCGCTTTGCAGCGTGCCATAAACCGACTGCGTGAACGTGCCCACCCCCAGCGTATCTCCCGCGTAAATATCCAGCAAACCATCGTTATTGAACGTGGGAATGAAGCCGCCCATGAAATTCTCGAAGTCGAACTCGCCTTCCGCATAATTGTGGACGATCGTGCCGCTGGCAAACCCGAACATCGCTCCCGGCAGCCATTCCACCTTGCCCTCATTGTCCAGGTTGCAGCCTACCGTGCCCTTGCCGGAGAGCGACATCGTGGCCGCCGGCGTGACGTTCAACACGCCGGGGCCGGCGATGGTGCCGCTTATCCACTGCATGTCGCCGTAGAGGTCCAGCTCGCCCGCAATGTTGATGAGGCCGCCGCCGCCGGGGCCGGTGCCGACCATGAGGATCAGGTTGGGGATACTGGCAGCGTCGTTGGCGTTGATGGTCAACGTGCCCGTCACCGTCGTCGCGCGGCTCTTGCTTATGTTTAACCCTCCGGCCACGGCGGTGTAGATGCCGCTGATCGTCAGGCTGCTGTCGTTCACGTTGATGTTGCCGTCGAGGCTACTGCCGCCGCCCATATTCGACAGCGTGAGGGGACCGGCCGTGATATCGTAGTTGATGGTGCCGCTGGCCGGGTTGTCCAGCACGCAGGAGAAAGTCACCGGGGTGGCGCCGCCGATTTTCAGAGTGTCGTTGTTGGTGAAGGTTCCCCCGCCCGTCACCGCCGGCAGGGACAACTCCATGGGCACAACCGCGGAAGCATTGTTGATGAGATCGCCCCCGCCGAGGATACCCAGCGAGCCGGTTCCGTCGAAGTTGGCCGTTCCATCGCCCACATTGGTCATGATCGCGCCGAGAGTTTTGATAGCCGCTCCGGAGGTGTCGAATTGGGCGTTGGCGTCGATAGTGAAGCCGCCGCCGGTCAAACCGCCGATGGTGCCGCCCTGCCAATCGAACTGGGTGTTATTGAAATCGATCGAGCCGGTGCCCATGATCGCTCCGGCTGCCGTGACGCCGCCGTCGCTTTGCAGAGTAACATCGACGCTGGTGAGGGTGAGGGCTAGATCGACGAACAACCCGCCATCAATGATGAGCGTGGCGTCGTCGAGCGAGGAACCGGGGGCGAGGGTGACGACAGCGCCCAGAGGGATGACGAAGGTGGCGTGGTCGTCCTGGGGTACGGCATTGGGCCCGCTGTTGAGATCGCTGCTGGAACCGCCGCTTAGCGACCCGCCGTTGACGTTGACATTTCCGCCCAAGTTGACCGTGGCGCACCGAAGAGCCATCGATCGCGCCGCCGTTGAGGGTGGTGCCGCCGCCGTTGAAGGTGGCGTCGTGTTCGACATCGATTGTGCCTTGGGAATTGACGGTTTGTGTGCCGCCGACGTTCATCGAGTACACATCGAGGGTGCCGCTGCTGCCGCCCGAACCGCCGACCGTGAGACTCTCGCCGTTGGTGTCGGTCATGCTCTGGGAGACAGTGACGGTGCCGCCCGTGCCGTTGCCGGGCGCGCCAATGTTGAGGATG
Organism: uncultured Planctomycetota bacterium; assembly: GCA_963835245.1. Classification (GTDB taxonomy): domain Bacteria; phylum Planctomycetota; class Planctomycetia; order Gemmatales; family Gemmataceae; genus JAJPHU01. The sequence goes on along the minus strand of CAWIEZ010000001.1, from coordinate 243,384 downwards.
CCGGTATTTTGCGAGTCGCCCATGGTCAGCGTTTGCGTAGAGACGGCGCCGCTGCTGCCGCCGTTGGGACCGCCGACATTGATGGTGCCGGCGTCGAGCAAGCTGATGGCGTTGAGGCTGGCGTTGGCGCCGCTCGCGCCGCCGACGTTGACGACGGCGTTGGTGCCGGTGTCTTGCACGGCGGCGGAGCCGCTGCCCTGCTGACCGTTGGACGCGACGGTCAGAGACGCGCCCAGGTTCAGCGTGCCGCCGGCCAACGTCAGGCCCGCGATGGTGGCACCCTGGCCGCTCAGGTTGACCGTGTAGCCCGGGATGTACGCCGTGTCGTTGGCTCCGGGCACTCCGGGCTGATTGTAATTGCTGGTATCCTCCCAGTTGAGCGGTTTGAACCAGTTTTGCGGGTCGTTGGGATCTAGCCCAACATAGGTATAAGCGTCGAGAACCAATCGTTCTTCCAGATCCTCAAGTCTGGGATGCACGAGACGAGCTTGCCAGCGACGCGCTTGCCGTTGCGTGTAACGAGCTTCCCGACGGCGCGACAAACAATGCGCAACGTAGGGAAAGGACTTGTTGAACAACCGTGGCAGAAAAGCGAACATGACGGACCTCCTTAGACGAAAAAAGGTGAAACGAACGCCTGCGGACAGGCATTGCGCGTAGAAACCGATCAACGCGCGGGATCATCCGCACGATGCGCGTGGCGCGCAGCATGATTGAGGGGCGGTATCTTCAGCGATGGCTAGGGATTCTTAGGGTGCGTCCCCGCCTAATTTTGGTTAGCCGCGACGCGCCGTGGAGCGCGGGTTCCGCGCTCCACGGCGCGTCGCGGCTAACTGAGGAAGGCGGCAACGGTTTGAGAAGACGAAGGTCGCAACAAGCCTCGTTTGTGGCCCAGAGCGGCAAGAAGTGCGTGCATGGAGAGTCCTCCTCAGGATTCGCGCGGCCGTCAATGCCGTCCAGCGAACCCATAATCCGTGACAGGAGGGGCATCCATCCACCCAACGGTCATTGCCCCTCTATATATATAAACGCAAAACTCGCCGGATCTCTCAAAAAAATTTTGCAATTTTTTCAAAAAGGCGAACGGCCGGCGTTAGCCGGCTGGTGGAGCTTCCACCGACCGGCTAACGCCGGCCGTTCGCCTTTTCCCTCGTCCCCACGCTCCTGCGTGGGAACGCACGTCCGGACGCTCCGCGTCCCGGTCCGCGACGGGCCAGCCGCGACGCGGAGCGTCGCTCCCTTGCGTTCCCACGCAGGAGCGTGGGAACGAGAAAGAGTCCCAAGGCAGGAATCAGTAGCCGGCTGGTGGGCACACATCAGCCGGCTACTGACTCCAGCATGACAAAAGAGACGGTCCTCGGTTAGCGACGCTTCGTAGAAGCGTCGGAATGCCGGGACGCTTCTGCGAAGCGTCGCTAACCAGTGTCTTTTCGGATGCTGGGCTGAGTAACGCCGGCCGTTCACCTTTGCGGTGTTACTTCGAGCCACTCTGCCGCTCTTTCCACCATTTACGCCAAGCGGAGACGGACTCGGCACGGCCGCGATGGCCGGCATCGGCGGCGGGACCAAAATCCTGGCCGGTCAGATCGCTCAGGGCCACGCGCACCGCTTGAAGGACATCCCCCTCTGGATCGTCCAACAGTTGCAATAGATCGGGAATGTGTTCCTTGGCGTTCTTGCGTCCGCAGGCCAAAGCGGCGGCGCAACGCACTTCGATGCTGTCCTCTTGCAATTTGTCGCGCAGCGTCGCCGCCGTCATGCGCGTCAGACGCTGCGTCAGTGCATCACGCGCCTGCTTGCGAATGTCGCCGGACAGTTTGGGGATGGCCAATGCGAGGGCATCGGTGTTCTCGATGCCCTTGGCATCGCGCAAACGCGCGAGGACGGACATCTGTTCGCCGCCCTTGGCGTTCACCAGTTCCTCGCACCGTTTCGCCGCTTCGGGCAAAACCGCATTTAGCTCGCGGCTGTCACGCTCAAGGACGACTGGAATAGGCTCGATGGCATGGTCCTTGGCCGGTTTGTCGGCCGCGATGCCGCTGCCCTTGGCCAGCGTCTCCGGCGAGGCGCTTTGTTGCAGAGCCAGCCATTGCCGCCATTTCTCGATGGAGCGAGCGATGCCTCGCTGCGAGGCGCCGGGGATGGGACCGAAATCGGTGCCGCGCGCAACACGAACCAGAGCCGCATGAGCCGCCTCCCGGATACTCGCGTTAGGTGCGTTCAGACGCTCGATCAGGTTCGTTTCAAAGTGGAGATGCCTTCGGCCAATTGCGTAAATGGCAAGCAAGCGTACCAAGGGATTTCCCTTCTGGAGCATCTTCTGTAGAGCTTCTGGACGTTCTAGCGGGAGATGCCGAATAAATACCTCCAGCGATGATTGCTGGAACAGTGTTGCCGCCAACTGCCGCTCTTTCTGATCCAGAACGAGAGGGACCAATTTGTCGTGGAGCATCTCCCTCTGTTGTTGTTGGAGCTTCGAGTACCACAAGGACGGAATCCTCATCAGAGACATTCGCAACTCGTAAACTCGTTTCGGGAAGCCTCCATCGGGACCAGCAGTTGACATCGGAGATCCGCCATCGAGCGTCACAAGAACGGACAGATAAATACTCGGTTCCTCGGCAGCCTTGACCAGGCTGGTGAGTTTCGCACTCAATCCCGCCATCGGTCAGCAGAATCCGATATGATTCGTAACCACAAAATTGATTCCATCCACCAAAGCGGGAATGGCTTCTGGACCTAGTTGGTCTAGCATTTCGTCCGCGACGGAGTCGTAAAGACTGGCCTTCTTGGCCGTAATATAGAACATCACGATAGGCCGCAGCTGCGCCTGAATCAGTGGATCGATCATGGCAGCTTGCCATCGCAAACGCTTAATAGTCTCCATCTGTCTTTGAAATTGCCGCTGCACTTCTCGCATGGCCAACTGGGGAGCTAAAATGATTTCTGCTTTCTTCCGCTCAATGCGGGCGATGACCATTGCGGCTCCCAAGCGGACGAGAGGATCTTCATCATCCAGAATTTTGCGGAGCAACGGATACGCGGGCTGAGCTTTTGGCCCCAGTTCGCCAAGCTGAATGACCGCTTTAGCACGCACCTGAGGATCCTTGCTGCGCAGATCACTAACCAAAGCAGTCAGGTCCACTCGAGCCTTGACAGCCTGCTGTGCAATGGCGACAGGTACGGCCCAGCGCATCTTTCGATCCGCCTCGCGGACCTTTTGCAGCAAACCGGGAACACCTGCCGATGTAAGCAACACCAAGGCGGTGACGGCCTCGGATTGAACAGCCAACTTCTTATCCTGGAGCGCATGAAGAAGTTCCGGTACGCCATCCGCGCCATCGAGTTCCATCTTGCCCAACGCTTCCGCCGCAGCGGCGCGGATGCGATGATCCGCATCCTTCATGGCGTGACGCAACGCCGGCACCGCTTTCTTCGCATCAGAACCGAAAAGAGCAATCGTCTTGATCGCATCCAAGCGCACGTCGATCTTCTCCTCACCCAGCGCATCGCACAACGGCTCGACGGCGGCCGGTCCCATCGACGCCAACGCCACACGCACATGCTCACGCACACGTACGCTAGGATCGTGAAACAACCGCGCCAACCGCGGAGCCGATTCCTTACCCTCCGCTCCCATCTCCGCCAAGGCATCCACCGACGCCACACGCACATCGACGTGCTTGTCCTTGAGGGCCGCGATCAACGCCGGCACTGCTTCTTTGGCATCGGGTCCGGCTTGTCGCAATGCCTGGGCGGCCCGCGTGCGCACGCCGGCATCGCGGTCCTGGAGCGCCTTGAGCAATTCCGCCACGGCCGGCGGACCAATCTGTCCTCAGCGCCTTGGCGGCGCTGCCACGCACGTCAGGATAAACGTCATGCAAGCGTTTGCCCAGCATGGGCACGGCGTCGCGCGCGGCAAAGCCGAGGTTGCCGAGTTGCTTGGCGGCGCGCTGGCGGATGTGGAAGTCGTTGCTGGAAAGCTGGCCGATGAGATCAGAGATAGTGGTGGCTTTACGCTCTTCGCCGGCCGCGCTGCACACGCTGGCCGCCACCGTCATCGCCACGGCGATCGAGTGACGCATGAGGAACCTCCTCGGAGCGAGTGGTTCTCTTCCCCATATTCCAGTTTATGCGGCAGCGCCGCTGAGGTATAGCGCAAAATCCGGAAGCGACGCCAGCCGTTCGCCTCACACTTCGTCTTGACCCTCCAAGATGCGGGCTTTCAGCCAGGCGCAGGCGCGACTGAGACGGCACGAAACCGCGCGGACGGTCAATCCCTCTGCTTCGGCCAATTCCTTGATGCTGCGCCCCTCCAGGTGGCGGCCAACTACCAAGCAATAATCGCATGTGCCCCGTTCGCTCAGTTCCCGCAAGGCTCTTCGCAGTCTTTCGAGCTTCGCTTCCCGATCCGTGGCCGAAGGCTCGTCTCTACGCCTGTCTCTTGGCTCCATCCCTAGCGCATCCAGCGATAACGTCGGATGACGCCGCGCTCGCGCTGCACGTTGGCGATCTCATGGCGGGCTACCTTCACAAGCCAGGCGCGACATCGCTCCTCGTTTTTCCCGGTAAATAGAGGTCCTTCTTCGAGGAATTTCAGCAAGGCGTTCTGCGCGACGTTCTCCGTTTCCCGTGGCTGCAACTTCGCTTGAAGTACGAGATGGCTAATCTCCGCCGTTCGCTGCCGGTAGAAGATGAGTTGTTCGGCCAGTCGTTGGCAGGCGTCCCGTTGAGCCGCGTCGTCATGCGGATCGTCTCTGTGTTGCGCGTTCATGGCGGCCTTTCCGTGGAGGGGTGGAGAGCGAAGAAAGGAAAGCCGATAGGAGCCTTCGTATGATTAATCGGAAAAAACGGGGGGTAGCGGACAAAGATTTTTCATTTTTTCTAAAGTTTTCTCAAGGTCCATTCGGACAAGGACTTAGGGATTACGAATAAAAGAGTCTGCAAGTGAGTTTTATGAACATATGTATCACAATGATGAGAAGTAAGGCACGTCCGACGAGGAGTCAGGGCGAAAACAAAATGACGGTGGTAAACGCGAACCGCGGCGGAGCGGCCTAATAGTAGTCGAGGCGGCCGTGAAAGGGATCGGCGTAATCGCGGGAGGCGGCGCTTTCAGGCGAGGCCGAATCCGTCGCCGTCATCAACCACCCTCCCATCGCGCCCGTCTACGCCGTAGGCATTTACGATAATAATATGCCATATTTCACCATGGAAATTCCTGGAACGCATCCAGTGCGCGTTGTGGAATGTTTGTCTAAGGGTTGTTCTCACTGACGAGAAAGGCTCTGCGATGAAGAAGACGATCGTGTTGGCGTTGACGGGGGTTCTGCTGATCGGTGTCTCTGGCTGCGGCTCATCACCGGCGAAGGAGCAGGTGGCGGCTCTCAACGAGATGACCTCGATCCTGGAAGGGATCAAGGACGACAACTCCGCCCAGCAGGCGCTGCCGAAATTGGAGAAGGCCGCCGATAAGGCGCGTGAGGCGGGCGAGCAGATCGCGTCCGGCAAAATGTCGGAAGCGGAACTTAAGCCCTACGCCAAGGACATAGTCGAGGCCTATTCCAACATGCTCAAGGCCGCCTCGAAGGCCGGCAAGGCCGCCAAAAGCAAAGCCATGCCGATCGTAATGGCCGTCACCAAGGCGCAGCCCAACGGCGTCAAGAAGCACTGAGGTGGGGAAGTGGCGGGCAAGCTTGCCAGCTCGCAGGGCCAGCAAGGGCACCCCTTGCTGGCCCTGCGAGCTGGCAAGCTTTTGTTCGATGACTCAAAAGCTCTTGACACGCGCAGGCGGCAGCCTTAGACTTCGTGTTAGATAATGTCTTTAGCCTTTCGTTGCGTGCGGCTTGCTCGCGGGCAAGCCACGACAATCCTGTCTGCATCGCGCCCACGGAGGCAAAGGCTTTCTCGCCCTCAATCGAGACTCGTGCCGGTTTCACGCCGAGGCACGTCACGCACTCACCGGCTCGTCTGGCTCTCGTGTTGGCTCTCCAACCACGATGCGGCCTGTGAGTTCGTTTACGCGGACACGCGCACCGCGGCCGCGCCTTTCGCGGCCAAACCTGTGCATCCTTCACGCTCCCTTGCGAGCACGTTTTTCCTTACGTCAACAGCGGATTTGTGCCGTCATGTCGTCGGCCACGGAAAGCGGAACTCTGTATCTGGTCGATGCGCACACGCTCATCTTCCAAGTCTTTCATGCTATCCGCGGCATGACGAGTCCGTCCGGCCTGCCGACCAACGCCTTGTTCGGCTTCGCGCGCGATCTGCTCTTCCTGCGCGGTCTGCGGCCCGATTACCTCGTCTGTGCCTTCGATCGCGCCGAGCCGACCTTTCGCAGCGCCATCTACACTGACTACAAGGCCCACCGTGAGGAGATACCCAACGATCTGCAATTGCAGCTGCCGCACATTCATCGGCTGCTGGAGGCGATGAACGTGCCGGTCGTCAGCGTCGCCGGCTTCGAGGCCGACGACGTACTCGCCACCCTCGCCGCCGCTGCCCCGCGCGGACTCGACGTTTATCTCTGCACCAGCGACAAGGACTGCCGCCAACTGATCGACGACCGCGTCCGTCTGTACAGTCTGCGTAAGCGCCAGGTTTTTGGCCGCGATGAACTGCTGGCCGATTGGGGTATCAAACCGGAGCAGGTCGTCGATTTGCAAACGCTGGTCGGCGACTCCGTCGATAATGTGCCGGGCGTGCCGGGTATCGGTATCAAAACGGCGGCCAAACTGCTGCAAGACTTCGGCACCCTTCAGAACATTCTCGCTAACATCGATCGCGTTCCCGGCGCCAAACGACAACAGAGCTTGCGCGACTCCGCCGCCATCATGGAGCGCACGCGGCAACTGGTGCGCTTGGATCGCAATGTGCCCATCCAATTGGACTGGGACGGCTGGCGTCTGCGCGACCTGGACGCATCCCGGCTGCGGCAGCTGTTCCAGGAATGGGGTTTTCACAGTCTATCCCAGCAATTCCACGAGGCAGAGCGGAATAACGCTCCGCTCCAAGGAGAATTGTTCCCCTTCGGGGCGAATGCTCCCGATGAGGCCGACGAACCCGCCGTCCCGGCCGCGAAGACCGACAATTGGCAAGCGGACTATCACCTAGTCGATTCCGAAGATAAATTCGAGGCGTTTTATCGCCGATTGAGCGAACAGAAGCGCATCGCCTTCGACTTGGAGACAACCAGCCTCAGTCCGTTGCAGGCGGAGATTGTCGGTTTCGCGTTCAGTTGGCATGCCGGCGAAGCTTGGTATTTGCCGCTGCGCGGGCCGCAAGGTGCCGCCGTTCTCGATCCCGAGACAACCTTGGCGCGATTGCGGCCGATTCTCGAAGATGCCGGCGTGGCCAAGGTCAACCAGAACATCAAGTACGATTTGTTGGTGCTGCGCGGCCACGGTGTGCAGCCGCGCGGCGTGGCCGGCGATCCGATGGTGGCCGACTATCTGCTGCACGCCGGCGAACGCAGTCACGGTCTGGAAGAACTGTCGCGCCGTTATCTGAACCATCAGGTGATCCCCATTACCGACCTGATCGGCAAGAAGAGCCGAAAGACGCCGCAGTTGAGCATGGATCAAGTGCCTACCGAGCGTGTCGCCGTTTACTCCGGCGAAGACGCCGACGTGGCCTGGCGTCTGTGCGAACTGCTGGAAGCACAGTTAAACTCTCTGAGCGGGGGGCGTCAGCCCCCCGAGTCTGCGTCTATCGGGGGGCTGACGCCCCCCGCTCAGGGGACTGATGCTTCGCCGCTGCGCAAGCTCTACGACGATGTGGAAATTCCGCTCATCGAGGTGCTGGCCGAACTCGAATACCACGGCATCCGGCTCGACATCCCGCTGTTGCACCGCCTCAGTGCGGACATGGGACAACAACTAGCGGCCATCGAGAAGGAGATTTACGATCTCGCCGGGCATGTGTTCAACATCGGCTCACTCGTGCAACTTCGCAAGGTTCTTTTCGAGGAGTTGAAACTGCCGGTGCAGGGACGAACCGGCGTCACCGGCGCGGCGAGTACGGATCAAGAGACGTTGGAAAAATTGGCCGCGCTCGATCATGCCGGCGCCGCTCTGCCGCGCAAGATTCTCGAACATCGCCGCATCGCCAAGCTCAAAAGCACCTATGTCGATGCGCTGCCGGAAATGGTCAACCCGACGACGGGAAGAGTGCATACGGCGTTCAATCAAACGGTGGCCTCGACGGGACGATTATCGTCGAGCGATCCCAATCTTGCAGAACATTCCGGTGCGCCGCGAGGAGGGGCAGCAGATTCGCCAAGCATTTCTGCCGGCCGAGGGTTGGTTGCTGTTGACGGCGGATTATTCGCAGATCGAACTACGTCTGCTCGCGCATTTCTGCGGCGATGCCGAACTGCGCCGCGCCTTCGCCGAGGAGCGCGACATCCATGCCGCCGTGGCCGCGCAGATTTTCGCCGTGCCGGAAGCGGAAGTCACGGACAACATGCGGCGCATGGCCAAGACGGTCAATTTCGGGGTGATTTACGGCATCAGCCCCATCGGTTTGGGCCAGCGTTTGGAAATGACGCGCGACGAGGCGGCAAAGTTCATCGCCGCCTATTTCGCTCGCTATCCGAAGGTGCAGGAATATCAGGATCGGCTGCTGAAAGACTGCCGCGAAAACGGCTACGTATCTACGATCCTCGGCCGGCGGCGGCACTTCGACCGCGACGCCATCCGCGCTCACTCGACGTATCAGCAGCGCAACACGGCGGAGCGCGAGGCGATCAACATGGAGGTGCAGGGTTCCGCCGCCGATCTGATCAAGCTGGCGATGCTCAACGTCTCACGCCGTCTCCACCGCGAGCAACGCCGCGCGCGGATGCTTTTGCAGATCCACGATGAGCTAGTCTTCGAGACGCCGCCCGAAGAATTGCAAACTCTCGCCGCGTTGGTGCGCGAGGAAATGACGACGCCGGTGGAGAAGACATTGGAGCTACAAGTGCCGCTGCGCGTCGATGTGTCGTCCGGCCCGAACTGGCTCGACGTGACGGAGATGAAATCGGCATGACGAAGGCCGGCAAATTGGTGATCGGGCTGATCGGCGGCATCGGCAGCGGCAAGAGCCAAGTCGCCGCCGCTTTCGCCCGTCACGGAGCGCGCGTCATCGCCGGCGATCAACTGGGACAAGCCGCCTTGCGCGATGCCGACATCCGCGCCCGCGTCGCCTCCCGCTGGGGCGACCGCATCCTCGATGAACGCGGTGAAATCGATCGGCGCCGCCTCGGCGCCATCGTCTTCGCCGACGCGGCGGAGTTGAAGGCGCTGGAGTCCATCACGCATCCGTGGATTCGCCGGCGTATCCGTGCCGAGATCGAGCAGGCGCGCGGCGATCCGCGGGTGCCGTTGATCGTCCTGGACGCGGCGATCATGTTGGAGGCAGGTTGGAACGATGTCTGCGATCGTCTCATTTACATCAATGCGCCGAAAGCCGTGCGTTTGGAGCGTGTGGCTGGGCAGCGCGGTTGGAGCGAAAAGGAGGTGGACGCCCGCGAACGGGCACAATTGCCCTTGACGGAAAAGGCCCTTCGTGCCGATCATGTGCTTGAGAACTCGACCTCCCTTGAGCATCTGAACCGGCAAGTGAATGACCTGCTGCATCTCTGGGGACTGGCCCACGCTTGCTCCCGGAGCGAAGCGGAACCTTGACCCGACGGCCGTCTCGGCCGCGTACTTGTTTCCTTGAGGTATCTCTAACCCTAGTAATGAAGCCCGCCGCTGGGGCTTGGCCGCAGCGAACGCGACACGACAACATCTCCGCGTTCGCTCGGCAGATCTTCCGCCCCGGCTATCTGTGAAGGAGAAGATGACATGGCTGAAGCCAAGAGCCGACGCGAATTTACCCCTCGACCCCGCACGCGGAGCAGGACGGACCTGCCCGTCAACGAGGACGAGCGCACGCCCGAGGAGAGTACGTCTCTGCTGACCGACGCCGCTCCCCTCGATGGGGAGCCGATTGAGCCGCGCGGCGATCTCGATACTCCTAGCGGCGACGAATCGTCGCCGCCGGCGGAGCGGCCGATGCCGCCCCGTCCTCCACGCGACGACGATTACCCCGTCTTCGATGAGGAGATCAACAACCGCTATGAGGAAATCAAGCGCGGCAGCACGCACATCAGCGAATTGCAGCAGATGACCATGCCGCAACTCCTCAAGGTCGCCAAGGACGAGAGCTTTTCGGACTATACGGGTCTGAAAAAGCAGGATTTGATCTTCAAGATCCTCAAGGAGCGTGTCAAGCAAAACGGCTTGATGTTCGGCGAAGGCACGCTGGAAACGCTGCCCGACGGTTTCGGCTTCCTGCGCAGCCCCGATTACAACTACCTGCCCTGTCCCGACGACATTTACATTTCGCCGTCGCAGATCCGCCGTTTCGGTCTGCGCACCGGCGCCGTGGTGGCCGGCCAAATCCGTCCGCCCAAGGAGAACGAGCGCTATTTCGCGCTGCTCCGCGTCGAGGCCATCAACTATCAGGATCCGGAGATCCTGACGCAGAAAGTCGTCTTCGACGATCTGACGCCGCTGCATCCCGACAAACGGTTGAGCCTGGAGAGCGATCCGACCGAGATCAACATGCGCGTCATGGATTTGGTGACGCCGATCGGCAAAGGGCAACGCGGTCTGATCGTCGCTCCGCCGCGCACCGGCAAGACCATTCTGCTCCAGAAGATCGCCAACAGCGTGCTGCGCAATCATCCGGAATGCTACGTCATCGTGCTGCTGATCGACGAGCGGCCGGAAGAAGTGACGGAGATGGAGCGCACCGTCAAGAGCGATCATGCCGAGGTCGTCAGTTCGACGTTCGACGAGCCGGCGTCGCGGCACGTGCAGGTCAGCGAGATGGTCATCGAGAAGGCCAAGCGTATGGTCGAGTACGGCAGCGACGTAGTGATCCTGCTCGACTCCATCACGCGGTTGGCCCGCGCCTACAACACGGAAGTGCCGCACTCCGGCAAGATTCTATCCGGCGGCGTCGATGCCAACGCGCTGCACAAACCGAAGCGTTTCTTCGGCGCCGCGCGCAACATCGAGGAGGGTGGCTCGCTGACGATCCTGGCCACGGCGCTGATCGATACCGGCTCACGCATGGATGAAGTGATTTTCGAGGAGTTCAAGGGCACCGGCAACATGGAGTTGCACTTGGATCGCCGCCTCGTCGATAAGCGCATCTGGCCGGCCATCGACGTGAACCGCTCCGGCACTCGTAAGGAAGACCTGCTCATGGACCCGGAGGAGCTGCGCCGCATGTACATCCTGCGCAAAGTCCTCAGCGACATGAATCCGGTCGAGGCGATGGAACTGCTCACCAATCGCATGAACCGCACCAAGAGCAACGCCGAGTTTTTGATGAGCATGAACCTGAGTTAAAGGAGATCGTTTACCAGCCCGAAGCGTAAGCGAGGGCTGCCGCCCAGCCCTCGCTTACGCTTCGGGCTTGTTGAGTCATCCCCTATGCCAACCATCTACGAAGGCTCGTTCGCGCCGCCATCGGGGCGATTCGCCCTGATCGCGGCGCGTTTCAATTCCGCCATCGTCGAGCCGCTGGTCGCCGGCGCGCTCGACGCCCTGAAACGCCACGGCGTCGCCGACGACGCCATCGACCTCGTGCGCGTGCCCGGCTCGTTCGAGATTCCGTTGGTGGCTCAGCGACTCGCCGGCAGCGGCAAGTACGCGGCGGTGATCTGCCTGGGCGCGATCATCCGCGGCGACACGGACCATTACGATTACGTTGCCGGCGAAGCCGCCGGCGGCGTGGCGCGAGCGGCCTTGGCCACGAATGTTCCGGTTATCTTCGGCATTCTGACTTGCGATACGCTGGAGCAAGCCATCAATCGCGCGGGAGCGAAAGCCGGCAACAAGGGTTTCGACGCCGCTCTGACCGCGATCGAAATGGTGAATCTGTTGCGAAACCTGCCGAAATGATTTCGCCCATGAGGGATCGTTTATGACCGCAGCGGAACTGCTGAAGAAACTCGGCGGCATTCCGGCGGAACGAGTCCGACTTGAGCCGCCACCCGGAACAGCCACGGAAAAAGACGTTCTCGCTATCGAGCAACGCGAAGGAAGGCTTTGCGAGTTGGTCGAAGGCGTCTTGGTGGAGAAGGCTATGGGACTTGAGGAATCTTTTTTGGCGATGTGGTTGGGCCATCTTCTCTACCAGTTTTTGGGCAAGCATGATCTCGGCATTTTGGCGGGAGAAGCGGGTATGCTACGTCTCTGGCCGGGTTTGGTTCGCATCCCGGATGTTTCCTTCATTTCATGGGACCAACTTCCCAATCGCAAGATACCGAAAAAACCCATCCCGGACCTGTATCCCGATCTAGCCGTGGAGGTTCTCAGTCGCAAAAACACCAAGCCGGAGATAGACCGCAAGCTCCTCGAATATTTCCGCAGTGGCACGCGGCTCGCTTGGGTGGTGGATCCGCGAAAACGCAGCGTCCGCGTCTACAACGCGCCCGATCAATCTCATCTTCTCACGCAAGATCAATCTCTCGATGGCGGCGATGTGCTGCCGGGGCTGAGCTTGCCGCTCCGCGATGTTTTCGCCAAATTGTCGCAAGAACCGACGAAGAAAAAACAGCGAAAAAAGTAAGGCATTCAATTCCACCGCGCCACCGATGCCCGCGCCTGCTCAAGCAATTGCTTCACGATGTCCGTATCCTTTCCCTGCGGCGATGCCGCCAAATACGCCTGCAAGTGATCGATGGCTCGTCCCGGCTGGCCCATCTCTATCATCGCTCCCGCGAGATCGCGGTGTTGCAGCACATCGTGCGGAGCAAGTTGACGTAGACGTTCGATGACGCGCGCCATACGCGGGAAGTCTCGATGGCGAAAATAGATATTTTTGAGATTATTCAGCATGCGAAACACCATCGTGGCCAACGGCACGGGCCGCAACGCCTCCTCGTTCACCTCAAACGGCATGCCGGTAACTTTTTCGACGAGACGTTGACATTTTTCCGGAGTAAGGCGACGGCCGCCGTGGAAGGGATCGAACAGCACTTCCTCGCCGCCGGCGATCGCCTTGGCGACGAAGTGGCCCGGCAGTCCGACGCCGACCACGTCCAAGCCGGCTCGGCGGCCGACGGCCATCGCCACCGCCGTCAGCGTGATGGGGATGCCGGTTCGGCGGTCCAGCACCTCGTTGAGGTAACTGTTGCGGGCATCGTAGTAATCCTGCTGATTGCCGCGAAAACCCATGTCGTGGAAGAGATAACGACACAGCCCCTTGACACGCTGGGCCAAGCTGCCGCGTAAATGTTCCCGCGCTTCGTGAGCCATGCCGTCCAGTTCGCTGAGGTACGCTTCCACGTCCAGCGCGGGATATTCGTCCCGCGCCAACAGCAGAGCCAGTTCCGCCAAGTCGAGCGGAGCATCGGGAGTATGCGACAGAAGCGGTAGCGCCATATCGAGGTTCATGATAGTATTATAAGAGAGAGTCCGTAGTCCGTAGGGTGGGTCGAGCAGCGAAACCCACCGGAACCATCGGCGCCCTCGGTGGGTCTCGCTGCGCTCGACCCACCCTACCGACTACGGACTACGGGGGCGGACATGGAACTCACGGTGCAGAATGTTTACGGTCTGCTGCTGCGCAGCAAGCTTTTGTCGATCGACGAAGCCAAGGCCATGTTCGCTCGCTGGCAGCAAGAGTCCAAGGACGCCGCCAATTTGGCGAAATTCGCCGCCTGGATGGCGGCCAACAAGTATCTCACGGAATACCAAGCTCAGCTGCTGGCGCGCGGCCACGCCGACGGATTCTTCCTCAACGACTACAAGATCCTCGATCGTTTGGGCAAAGGCCGCATGGCCGGCGTCTACAAGGCCCAGCATCAGCTCGGCCAAATCGTCGCCATCAAAGTGCTGCCGCCCTCCAAGAGCAAAGAAGCCAATCTGCTCGGCCGCTTCCATCGCGAGGCGCGCTGTCGCGCTGCTCCTCAAACATCCCAACATCGTCCGCACTTTCCAAACCGGCGAAGCCGGAGGACTGCATTACATCGTCATGGAGTATCTGGAAGGCGAGACGCTCGAAGACGTTCTCGCCCGCCGCGGCAAAATGCCGCCCGCCGAGTCCGTCCGTCTGGTTTATCAGGTACTCCAAGGATTGCAGCACATCCACGCTCAAGGACTCGTCCACCGCGATTTGAAGCCATCCAACCTGATGTTGGTTGGCTCGACGCCGGACGGCACGCTGCGCGCCACGCTGAAAATCCTCGACATTGGCCTGGGCCGCACTCTGCTCGATGAGACGGCGACCGAGGCGGACAACGACGATTTGACCGGCGAAGGCGTCCTGTTGGGCACGCCGGACTATATGTCTCCGGAGCAGGCCCGCGATCCGCGCCACATCGACATTCGCGCCGACATCTACAGTGCCGGTTGCGTCCTCTATCATCTGCTGGCCGGTCAACCGCCCTTCCCGGACACCAATGTCATCAGCCAGATGATCCGCCATGCCACCGAGGCGCCTAAGCCGTTGAAATCCTTCAACGCGGCGGTGCCCGACGGTTTGCAGCAAATCGTCAACTGGATGATGGCCAAGGACACCGCGCAGCGTTATCCGACGCCGGAGCGCGCCGCCCAGGCGTTGCAGGTTTTTCTGGCGGCCGGCAACGAGCCTCCGGATGCTCCGGAGACGGACCCGCACATGCGGCCGTACCTGACGTGGCTGGAAGGGGAGAGCAGCAAACAGCCTACCGTCGCAAGCCCGGCGCAGGCGACTGCGACGACAAAGCCTTCCTCCGCCGCCAATCCGCCCAAACTGCCCAAGGAAACGCGCACCGACAAGCGCCCCAAGAAGAAACATCGACCGCCGGCTGTGCCGGCGATCCCGGCGGCTGCCGTCGCCGAGACGGTCGAGAAAATCAACGTGGAACTCGTGCCGTTCGACCTTACGGCTCCGGCGGCGGAGCCTGTCACGAGTTGGCGTCTAACCCGGCGCGATTCCCTGATATTCAGTATCGGCGCCGTCCTGGGCGCCATCGTCACGTTCGCTGGCTTTTGGTTGGCATTCAAGAAATAACTCTCCGCAGGCGAACCGGCAGCGTTAGCTGCCGGGTTTCTGTCCACACGGCAGCTAACGCTGCCGGTTCGCCGAGGAGGGGCAAACGACGAAAGCACAAGTTGAGCATGACCATGAATCCCTTGCGTCTCCGTGCCCGCCACTATGCGACCGGCGAACGCTTGGACATCGTCTGTGAGCACGGCCGCATCGCCACGATGACGGCCCCAGCAGACGAACCCGCCGATGTTGAAGCGGACTGGATCGCTCCCACGCTGTTCGATGTGCAAATCAATGGCTGCGACGGCATCAGCTTCAATTCGCCGAGTCTCAACGCGGACGATATTCGCCGTGTTGTTCGTATCTGTCGCCATCACGGCATCGGCGCTTTCTGTCCCACACTCATCACCAATTCTTCCGAAGCGCTGCTTCACGGCTTCGACACAATCCGCCGCGCCTGCGATGCGGACGCCGATCTCGCGCGCGCTATTCCGGCGATGCACCTGGAAGGACCGTACATCAGCGCGGAGGATGGTCCGCGCAGCGCCCATCCGCTGCGCCATGTCCGCCCTCCCGATTGGGACGAATTTCGCCGTTTCCAAGACGCGGCCGGCGGTCGCATTCGCCTGGTCACGCTCGCCCCGGAACAGGACGGTGCCCTGTCATTCATCGAAAAACTTGCTGCTTCCGGCGTTGTCGTCGCGCTGGGCCACACGGCGGCATCGGGTGCGTGCATTCGCGCCGCCATCGCCGCCGGCGCGCGCCTGTCCACGCATCTGGGCAACGGCTCGCACGCCCTGCTGCCGCGGCACGATAATTATCTCTGGGAGCAACTCGCCGCCGATGAGCTATGGGCCAGCGTCATCAGCGACGGCCATCATCTGCCGCCGGCCGTGCTGCGCTGCATCCTGCGCGTCAAAACGCCGGTGCGGACGATTCTGACCTGCGACGCCAGCAGCCTCGCCGGTCTGCCGCCCGGCCGCTATAGCGAATGGGAACAAGAATTGGACGTGCTGCCCAGCGGCCGTATCGTTGTGCCCGGAACCACGTTTTTGGCCGGCTCCGGCGTGTTCACGGACGCTTGCCTCGGTCATTTGCTGTCGCTGGGCGAGATTTCGTTGGCCGATGCCGTGGACATGGCGGGGGCGCGGCCGCGACAATTGCTCGGCCTGGAACCTCGGCCGCTGGCTGTCGGCGCGGCGGCGGATCTCATGCTCTTGGATTGGCAACCGGGGCAGGCATTTGTTGTTCACGCCCTGGTCCTTGCGGGCGCCGTAGCCGTCCGAGTAGAATAGATTGGTTTGTGCCCGATCGTGACTCATCGCCCGTCGCCGAGTGACGGCGCGGTGTCCGAGTGAACCGCACCCCCCCAACCCGGTGTCCGACTCACTATGAACAGCCAACTCAAACAATACGCCGCCGATCATCGTTTTTTGCTCGAAACCGTGGCGCGGCAGATGGGTTTCTCGTCGCCGGTGGCCGTGGACATGGATGAGTTCTATACGCCGCTGGTCAAGGCGGCGCAGCGCGGACCGCTTCTGCCCCTGGACGGCGTTCTGGTGCGCGATTGGGATCCCGACAACCGCCATTCCGCGCCCGGTCTGCAAATCGGCATGCGTATCTACGACATCGAAGGCATCCGCTTCGTCCGTGCACGATTCGTCCACAGCGATACTCTCAACTGTTGGGGACTCGATTTCGCCGTCGTTGATGGCAAGGACTATCGCCGGCTGTACAAGATCGCTCTGCGCTGCCGCCGCGATAATGAGCCGCCTTGTGTGCCGCCTATTCTACCGCAGGATCAGCTCGACTTGCTCTGGAAAAACACTATCGGCTATCTTGAAAGTGGCAATATCGAGCGCATCAAGGCTTACGGCGGACGCGCCAGCGCGGCGTGCTGCTGACGGGCGCGCCCGGCAACGGCAAAACGATGGCCTGCCGCTGGATCTGGGAGGCTTGTCGGCAACGCCGCTGGGAATATCGTCTGGTCACGCCGGACAATTACCGCGCCGCCCGCGCCCACGAAAACATCGAGGCGCTGTTCACCGTCGAACGCCGCGGCATCGTCTTCTTCGACGACATGGATCTGGCGCTGCGCGACCGCGACAAGATCGCCGAGACCGAGGATCAGGCTGTTTTTCTCAGCGCCATGGACGGCATCGAAATCAACGAGGGCGTCGTCTTCGTTTTCACCACCAACTGCTCGCTCGACCTCATCGATCGCGCCTTCAAGCGTCCCGGCCGACTCGATTTGGTGCTGCACTTCAAAGCGCCCGATGCCTCGCTGCGACGCCGCTTGCTCGAGCGCTGGCACGAAGACATTCGCGGACATCTCGACATCGAGCAGGCCGTCGCTTCGACCGACGGCTACAGCTTCGCGGAGATCGAGGAATTGAAGAATTTGCTCGTCATGCACTTCATGGAAACGAGTACGTGGAACTGGAGTTGGGCGCTGAAACAGTTCGACATCAATCGCCATGAGTTGAACAGCCGGCCACGCCGTCACGTGGGTTTCAGCAACAACCACGCCGAGCGAGAGGGGTACGATATTCCGTTCTAATCGCCGCGTTCAGCCTTCACCCGGCAGCTAACGCAGCCGGTTCGCCGGCGAACCGGCTGCGTTAGCTGCCGGGTGGGCCAAAATCCGGAGGCTCGCCTTTGCAGTCTTTTCGTCCTTGCAAGCTCTTCGCCGCGGTGTAGCATAAAGGAAGCAGGACTGTTCAGCGTCCGAGGGGATGTGGGTGACACGCTTCGACCAGATCGAGCATGCGAGCCTGACGGATGTGGGCGTCCGGCGAAGCCACAATCAGGACAGCCACGCCATTCAGCTCGCCCGCGACGAAGAGCAGTGGCAGCAGCGCGGCCATCTGTTCCTCGTCGCCGACGGCATGGGTGCGCACGCCGTCGGCGAAAAAGCCAGCGAGCAGGCCGCCGGTCTCATCCCTCACGCCTATCACAAGTACGTTCCGCAAGGCCCCAAAGCGGCGCTGCGCAAAGCGTTCATCGAGGCCAACGCCAGCATTCACGCCTGCGGCCAACAGAACCGCGAATTCGCCGGCATGGGCACGACCACTACCGCTCTGCTCATCCGTCCCGAAGGCGCGTGGATCGGCCACGTCGGCGACAGCCGCGCTTATCGCATTCGCAACGGCCTCATCGAGCAACTCAGTTACGATCACAGTTGGGTCTGGGAATATGCACGGCTCAAGCGCATCGATCCCTCGGAGGTGCAGGACATTCCCAGCAACGTCATTCATCGCTGCCTAGGCCCGGAGCCGCTGGTACAGGTGGACATCGAAGGGCCACATCCGCTCCAGAGCGGTGATATTTACTTGCTGTGCAGCGACGGCCTGAGCGGGCCGGTGTCGGATCACGAAATGGGCGCCATCGCCAGCGTTCTGCCGCCTGCGGAAGCGTGCCGGCTGTTGATCGACTTGGCCAACATGCGCGGCGGACCGGACAACATCACCGTCGTCATTGTCCGAGTGGGCGGTCCGGCCGTCGAGTCCAACGGCGTCAGTCCGGCGGTGAG
The DNA here is from genome assembly GCA_963835245.1 of uncultured Planctomycetota bacterium. Classification (GTDB taxonomy): domain Bacteria; phylum Planctomycetota; class Planctomycetia; order Gemmatales; family Gemmataceae; genus JAJPHU01. The sequence goes on along the minus strand of CAWIEZ010000001.1, from coordinate 224,834 downwards.
GATCGCAGGCCGGCCCTTCTGGTCGGGTCTGCCGTGGTGGCCCTTCGCTCTGCTGGGCGGCATTTTGCTGGCCGTGCTGGCTATCTTCTTGGTATTTCAGCAATGGAGAACGACGGCGGGATTTGTCTTCGTTCTCGCCTTCGCCGCCATCGCGGCGGGACTGGCCGGCTTGTACCTGCATTATCGCCGTCAACGCCGGCAGGAGGAAAACGAGGACGACGAGCCGACGGCGCCGCGCATCCATCGGCAAACCACTTGCCGCATCGAACCGGCTTTGCTTGATCGCCTGATCCGCGCCGTCAAGACTTTGCAACAGTATGCCCACGAAAAGCACTGGGCGCCGGATTGGAAGACCTACGAGGATCACGCCGCCGCCGCCGAAGAACTGCACAAGAAAGAGGATTTGCCCTCCGCCTTCCGCGAATACTGCCGAGCCTTGCTGCCTTTGACGCGGGCGCTGAGCAAGCAGCGGAACAAGGAAGAACATTTCCGTCCCTTCTGGGACGAGACCACGTGAACGCGGATTGCTTGGGTTGTGTGGACGTTCATCTCCTAAGCGCGGATGCGGCGGATAAGTTCCGTGGTCGAGATGCCGCCGAAATAGGGAAGGAACTCGATACGACCGCCATAGGACGAAACCGTCTCCGCTTCCGGAATTGGCTTGCCATGAGGCGGCGCGTAGTCCGCTCCTTTACAATGCACGTCGGGCTTTAGCCGCAAAAGGGCCGCATCCGGGCGAAGCTCCGGGAAGATAAGGACGTAATCAACACACGTCAAAGCACTCAACACTTCCGCTCTCTCCAACTCGGAAAGCACGGGTCGGCCGGAACCTTTCAACTGGCGCACGGAATCGTCGCTGTTGAGACCCACAATCAGAACATCGCCCAGGCACTTGGCCGCCTGCAAACTACGGACATGACCCGGATGCAGCAGATCGAAGCAGCCGTTCGTCCAGACAACAATCTTTCGCTCCTGGGCGTAGCGCGAGCGGGCGGCTAAGAGAGAGTCCCAATCGACAAGCTTCGAGGAAATGGGAGGAATCATAACGTCGCCTCTAGAAATTGAGAATTGAGAATGCAAACCAGTCACTCTTGCATTCTCAATTCTCCATTCTCAATTCTTTCAGTGCCTGGCAGAGGGAGGCACTGGAGACGGCGGTAGTGCCGATCTGCTCGACGGCCAGTCCCGCGGCGACATTGGCGAGTTGGACGGCCATCCACAGGTTGGCGCCCGCCGCGACAGCCAAGCTGAGTGTGGCGATAACGGTATCGCCGGCGCCCGTGACATCGTAGACGGTTCGCGCCAGCGCGGGTACGTGTCGAGGATTTGCAGAGCGATCGAACAGAGTCATGCCTTGATCCCCCTCCGTCAGAACGATAGCTTCCACCCGCAGCGTGTCCAAAAGTCGAGCGGCGGCGGAGGCGGCACGATCCATGTGGGTCGGCAGGAAACCCGCGGCGATCAGCGCTTCCGACCGATTGGGCGTAATCGCATACGCGCCGTTGTAACGAGAGTAGTCGCTGCCCTTGGGATCAACGATCACCCGCCGCCCGCTTCGATGGGCACTACGCATTACTTCCTGAAGCAATTCCGGCACCAGAAAGCCCTTAGCATAATCGGAAAGGATTACGACATCGCAGGAGGGGAGGAGAGTATGGACGCGATCCATCACCTGCCGTACCAACGAAGGGGCAAGCGGCTGCGTGTTCTCCTCATCGACGCGAACCACATGCTGGTTGTGAGCGATAATGCGCGTCTTAACCGTGGTGGCGCGATCTTTATCAATCAACAAGTGATCCACACCTAATCGTCGGTCAAGCAGAGCCGTTCTAAATTCCTGGCCGGCCAAATCCGCGCCCAGGAGCCCCAAGAGTAACGGCTCTCCTCCAAGAGCCGCTATGTTACAGGCCGTATTGGCAGCCCCTCCCGGCGCTAGGGTGCTGCGCTGCTTATGAATAACAGGGACGGGAGCTTCCGGGGAGATGCGATCGACCCTTCCCCACCAGTAACGATCCAGCATCAGGTCGCCCAGAATGAGAACCCGTCGCCCCTGGAAAGAATGGACCAATTGGAAACCATTCGCCGCTTCTAAGATGAATTGGCTCATAGGTGAATACCTGACCGGCTGAAACGTCGGGCGGGATCGACGCGGGGAACAGTCGAAGCTGAGGATATACGCGAATTTCCTTCGGCGTCAAGGAATCCCCGCAGGAGAAAGGATGCCGGTTAGCGACGCTTCGTAGAAGCGTCGGGGTGCTACGACGCTTCTACGAAGCGTCGCTAACCAAGCCGGACGGGCCGTTAAGCTCCCGTTATCGCCGGGAAAGTTTCCACGGGATCGGGCAGACATGCGGGACAGGTGAGATGGCGCAGCCAATGGGCGTCGTCGCGCGTGGGATAGTCGGAGCGGAAGTGAACGCCGCGCGACTCGCCGCGCTCTAAGGCCGACCAGATCATCAGCCGAGCGATGGTGAGCAGGTTCTGCAATTCCCAGCCGGCCCGTGTGGTAAATTCACGGCGCAAGGCGTAACGGCACCAGAAAGCCACGCTGCGCTCGGCTTCCAGCAGTCCATCGCGCTGGCGCGTGATACCCATGTGGCGGACCATCAAACTACGCAGCGAGTTGGTGAGATCGGCAACATCGAGCGCGGGTTCGCCGGTCTCCGGTTGAAACGCGGCCTGCACCGGCGGCACGACGAAAGCATCCGGCATTTTTCCCGCTATCTCGCCGGCTCCTCGACCGCAGGCCGTGCCGTAAACCAGTCCTTCGAGCAGACTGTTGGAGGCGAGACGGTTGGCGCCGTGCAGTCCGCTGGAAGTCACTTCACCGGCGGCCCACAAACCCGGCAGCGTGGTGCGGCCGTGCGCATCGACGCGGACGCCGCCAATCATGTAATGAGCGCCGGGACGAACGGGAATCGGATCGCGCGTGATGTCGATACCGAACTCGGCGCACACCTTGGCGATGCCGGGGAAGTGTTCGCGGACCTTGAGCGGATCGAGGTGCGACAGGTCGAGATAGACGTTGGGATGCTGCGTTTGCTGCATACGGCGGACGATGGCCTGAGCGACCACGTCGCGCGTGGCCAATTCGGCGCGCGGGTCTTCGTCGAGCATGAAACGGACGCCGTTTTTGTCGCGCAGGTACGCGCCTGCGCCGCGCACCGCTTCGCTGATGAGGTAACGGCTGGAGCCGGCCACGTACAAGACGGTCGGATGGAATTGCATAAATTCCATGTCGCTCAATTCGGCGCCGGCACGGTAGGCGGCGGCCATGCCGTCGCCGGTGGCCACCGGCGGATTGGTTGTCTCGCGATAGACCATGCCGGCGCCGCCGGAAGCGAGGACGATCTGCTTGGCCCAGATCAGCAGTTTGCCGTGTTGCTTGCGATGCACCAACGCGCCGACGCATGCCCCCTCATGCGTCAGCAAATCGATGGTGAAGGTGCGATCCCATAAGGTGATATGGGCCGTCTTGCGAGCCTGCTCGATGAGGGCGCGCATGACCTCGAAGCCGGTGGCGTCGCCGAGCGCGTGGACGATGCGATGATAGCTGTGGCCGCCCTCGATGCCGGGTTCGGCGTCGAAGCGCGCGCCGCAGTCGATCAGGTCGTCGATCTGTCGCGGCGCTTCGCGCACCACCATCTCGACGACGGCGCGATCGCACAGTCCAGCACCGGCGGTCAAAGTGTCTTCGATGTGATTCTCGAAACGATCTTCCGGCGAGCGCACGGCGGCGATACCGCCCTGAGCGTAGTTGCTGTTGCTCTGTTGCAGGCGATCCTTGGTGATGACGAGAGTGCGCAGCGAGCGCGGCGCGGCCAGGGCCGCGCGCACTCCGGCAATGCCGACACCGATGACCAGCAAATCGGTGAAAACGTGCGGCGTCTGCTTGGGACCGAAGCGGACCAGATAACGCTTGGGAAACGCCATGAGGACCACCAAAGAATTTCACCACGGAATACACGGAAAACACGGAAAAAAGACAAAAAAGGAGCAATTTTCTCCGCTTGGATTACCTGCTGATCTTCTTGTGCTTTCTTCTTTGTCTTTTTTCCGTGTTTTCCGTGTATTCCGTGGTGAAATTCTTATTTGGGTTTCGTCATTTGTCGTGTGAATTCGCGGAAGGAATCGCGGTATTCCGGCGGAGGTTGGCCGCGGTCGGGAGCTTGGGCGTCGCTCTGGCCGGAGGCGGCGGGCTGGATTGTTTTGCCTCCCATGCTCGGCAATTGGCTCGCCTGCCGCGGAGCGCTCAGCGTCTCCGGGCGCGGTTTTTGCGCGCGGTCAACTGCTTGCGCTTGGACTCAAGATATCTCTTCCACGCCTCTTCGGAGACGCCGGCGTCCTTGAGGATGTCCTTGTTCACTTTCTTGGCGAAGTCTTCCAGTTGCATCTGGGCGGCGCGATGATCGCGCGGCTTGGCAGGTTTGCTTTTGGAAGGAGAGGCATCGCCCGGATTGCTGTCGCCATCGCCGCTGCGCCGCGCGCGCCGCCGTCTCCCGGCGTGTTGCCGCCCTCGGAGCTTTTACTTTCTCTTGGTTTATCGCCGGATGACGAACCCTGCTTGTCCTTGCCGCCCTGGCCATTCTCTTGCCCGGAACCTTTGCTCTTGTCGCCGTCTTCACCGTCCTTGCGTTCGCCGTCCGGCTTGCCATCGGAGCCGTTGCCTGATTTCGGCGATCCCTTGTCGGCGGGACCGTCCGGCTGGCCTGCTTTTTCCAGCGCTTCGCCGGCTTTGTCGCGGGCATCGGGATCGGCGGCTTCCTTCTCGATGCGTTGCAGCCGGCGCTTCGCCTCTTCGCGCTGCCGGCGCATCTTTGCTCTGCAATTCTTTGGCCAGATCCTCAATCTCCTTCGCCGTGGCGTTGCGCGCTTGAGCGACGGCGTCCGGCTTGCCCTCGCTCTTACCCGTGGAATCGTTTTCCTTTTTGCCGGAGGGCGGTTTAGCGCCGTTCTCGGTGGATGGCGCGCCCTTGGGCGGCGAATCGCCCTGCTTAGCCTCCGCTTTGCCGTCGTCCTTGCGCTCGCCCTCGCCACGGTTGGCCGCCCTTGCCCTTCGGGTCGGCGGCCGTCTCGCGCTGGCTTTGCTGTCCTTTGCCGTCGGTAGGTTTGCTTTCGCCCTTGGCGGAATCTCGATCCTGCCCGGCGCCCTTGTTCGGCTGCGGCGTCGCATCCGGTTTGCCCTTGCCCTCGCTCGTCTTGCCGGCGCCGGTCTGGTTCATCGGATCGTTGCCTTTTGGCTCGCTCTTATCGCCGGGCTTCGGGCTGGGCTGGTTATCGCCTTTGCCATCGCCCTGCGAGGGGTCGCCGCCGGCTTGCGGTTGAGATTTGTCCTTGCCTTCGCCGGACTCCTTGGCGTCCTTTGGGTCCGCTCCCTTGCCTTCACCGCCGGACTTGTCGCCATCCGGTTTGCCCTGTTGTCCTTCCTTCCCTTCGCCTCGATCGCCCTTATCGGGCTTGGCTTCGCCCTTGCCATCCTCGCCGGCTTCCTTCTTTTCTAGGGCTTTCTTGATCTGCTCCTCAGTCTTTTGATCTTCTTTCGACAACTCATTTTTCTCGCCCTGCTCTTTGTTGTTCGCGCCCTGTCCTTCTTTGTTATCCTCGTTTTCGGCGTTATTTCCTTGTTCACCTTCTTTTCCCTTAGACTGTTCACCGGCGGCACCCTTGTCGGCATCCTTGCTCTTGTTCTCTTCCTCTTTGTTCCGTGCCTCCTGCTCTTGTCGCTGTTGTTGACGTTCCCGATTCTCCTTCTGGTTTTTCTGATCCTGCTTCTGTTCGTGCTGTTTTTTGTCTTTCTCGCTCTGTTTCTTTTCTTGCTGGCGCTTCGGCTCATTCTTTTCCGGCTCGGTTAGCAGCACGCGATAATGCTTGCTCTCAGCGACGTTGGCCTGCGGATAATCGCAGGCGTCGCTCGCTTCCAGCCAGTATTCCAACTCCATGCCGGCGCGCAGCGGAAATGCCTGACCGTCCTCCGTCTTGACGCGGGACAGTTCGATAAAGTCCTTGTATTCCAGCTTGCGCGGATAACCGCCATCGGCCAAGCGCAATTGGTTGTCTGAGCGATACGGCTGTCCGCGCAGCTTGTCGCCGGCAACCACGCGCAGACGCAGCGTCAAACTCTTGACGCCGATGTCGTCCTCGGCCTTGCCTTCTAGGGTGAGCAGTGCATCGGCCGGCAAACGGATGTCCTTGCCCGGCTTCGTCAACTCAACCACCGGCGGCCGATCGGCAATCACCGTTACGCGATAGGAGACGAGATCGCTATACGCCTCGCTTTCGGTCGAAGTGAAGTGCAAGCGATATTTGCCGTCTTCATTGAGGACGAAACGAACGAGCAGGGTATGCGGATCATTGGGGTCCATGTCGCCGCGCACGATCTTCGCGCCGTCCTTGCCCTCGAACTCCATCCGGCCATCGCGGAGCATGCGATTGGTGCGCACACGCAGTAGAACCTCCGTGCCGCGCAGCTCCTTCACTTCGCGTTCGCGGCGGATCTCATCGGCGCGGGCGACGTAGGGGCGGAAGTGATACGTCGCCAGGAAATTGGTGATGGCTGGAGCGGCGCGGACGCCGACGCGATATTCCTCTGTCGCGGCATCGCCGCCGGTGATGCGGTAGCAAAATCCGTTCTTGACCTCGATGGCCGACAGCGATGTCGTCCATTCGCGGCTCGGCTCCTGGACGAGCAGACGTTCGAGCCAGGGATCGCCCTCTTCATAGCGATACAGCATTTTCACCGCATCCGGCGCTTTCGGATCGGGCACCTTGCCGTTGACCTCGACGACGAAATTGATTCCCCGTCCCACCGTGACGGTGGCGTTGCCGCCTTGCGGCTTCAGAAGCGTCAGCTGCGTGCGCGTGGAGATGCCGGCTCCGCCGAACGGGTTGAATGTCCGCTTGAGCAACGACAGAAACGGCGAAGGGCCGAGCAAGAAGAACGAGACGATAAAGACGACGGCGAACAGACCGGCGAAACCGCCCATCCAGGCGGCACGGCGTCCGCTGATAGCGCGATCGAGATCGACGTGCGACAGATCCTTGGCGGCTCGCTGGCCCAGTGCGCCGCGGATGGCCGGCGGCAGCGGCTGCTCGTGCAGATCGACCCAGTTGACGATGCTGTTCTTGGCGTGCGGCAGCAGCTGCTCGACCTGCCGCGCCGCATAGTACGGATTGACGCGCAGCCAGAGGGGGCGGAGGATGACGAAGAACAAATAGACGGCGCCGCCGGCCAGGAAGAAGTACAGCGACCGCTGCCGCGTCTGCGGCGCGAGCATTAGTTTGCTATCGCAGAAAACCATGACCACGACATAGGCCAAGCTCAAAGCGGCGAAGCCGAGTAGACCGGCCGCCATGTCGAGAAGACGGATACGCTTCTCGGCTTGGGCCAGTTGCGAGGCGACGAAGGCATCGTACTTGCTCGCCGGCGTGGACTTGACGCGGCCCAGATCGGTCGCCATCGTTGTGACTCCCAGGGAACGCTCTTATCGTCCGTCGCGGACAGCTTTCATTATAAAGGCCAAGCGGAGGATGCCTCAAGAGATCGGCAATTATCTCCTTTGACCATTATACTTCGCTGCGAGGCACGAACCGAACGATCGGCTCTCCCTTTCACTCATTTTCCCCGCAACGCGCCGTGCAGCGCGTCCAGCAGCGGCCAATCCTTGGCATCGGCGGTCAATTCCCAGATCATCGCGCCGCCGAGCTTCTTTTGCCGAACGTACTCCGCTTTCAGTTTCAGCGATTCCGCGTCGTCGTAAGAGATCATGACGCCGTTTTTAGCGTCGTACAGCCAGGGCACCTTGGCATCGGCGTGCCAATAGCGCGGCAGTTTGCCCAGATAGTTGGCGGCCAAATCGCGGTAGTCCCAGGAACCGCCGTGCGGCGCGGTGCGGCCATGCGGCTGATACAGACCGTGATTGACGTCCTTGACGCCGCCCCAGCCGTGGCCGTAAAACGGCACGCCCACCACGATCTTGTCCGCCGGCACTCCCGCGTCGAGATAACCCTGCACCGCCGCATCGACGTTGAAGCGGCGACGAACCGTTTCGTCGGTCGCCGGATCGTCTTTCGACGCATACAGCGGAGCGTTGAAGTTGGTCAGCGGACTCCAACTGCCATGAAAATCGTAAGTCATCAGGTTGATCCAATCCAGCAGCGGCGCGATTCGGTCCAGTTCCATGTTGGCATAAGTTTTCGGACCGGCTGGAGCGGCGATAGTCAACAGGTAATGGCGGCTGTCTGCCTTGCCGCGGGCATCCAGTTCCTTGCGCAGCGCCGCCAATAACAGCGTGAAATTGCGCTTGTCCTCTGGTCGGGCCTTGTTCTTTTCCAACCCTCCGCCGACGGGAAACTCCCAATCGATGTCGATGCCGTCGAAACCGTAGCGGGGTAAGAAGGCGACGGCCGAACGAGCGAACTTGCCGCGCGATTGCTCGCTCAGAGCGGCGTCGGAGAACTCGCCGGACAGCGTCCATCCGCCGACGGAGAGAAGTGTCTTCAAATGGGGATGCTTGGCCTTGAGCTTGCGTAGTTGGTTGAAGTGGCCGTGCAGCGCTCCCTTAGCCATGTCGTCGCCGGGGTAGACCCTCTCGACGGCGGCGCGGGCGTCATTGAGAGCGCACTCGCCGTCATGAATGCGGGCGAAGGCGTAGTTGATGTGCGTGAGCTTGTCGGCGGGCAGATCGGCGATGCCGGCTTTGCGGCCGGGAACGCTCCACTCCGGGAAGTAGCCGACAATGCGCGTTGGTGTGGCATCCTTTTTGGCCGGCGTGCTTGGCGGCGCCGCCGTCAGAACCAGAACATTCACGACAAACACTTGGAGAACGAGCAATCGGCGCATGGTTTTCTCCGTGAACAAGGATGAAGGGCGGAGAAGCGATGTCAGGAACTCCATCCTATCGTGCCGGAGGATGGCGGCAAGAATTATTCCTGCTGCTTACCGAGAAATGGTCAGGAACCTTTTCCGCTCCGGTTTTCACCACAAGCGGCTGATGCCGTAGGGATCGAACGCCGCGTCAACGCCAATCACCGAAAGTCCGTTCCGAATGGCGTGGATGACAATCATCCGGTCGAATGGATCGCGGTGCTGCTGATGGGGAAACGGAAGCTGCTCGTAAGCCGCACAGTCGCCCAACGTCATCGGCAACACCGTCAGCCCGTATCCTGTAATTGCCCGTGTCATGAAGGCGACATAGGGGGCCGACAGGGTGAGTTTCGTCAGGCCCACTTTGATGGCGATTTCCCACACGGTCGCCATGCTCAAGAACAACGCATTCGCCGGGTCGATGAGTAAAGCGGTAGCTGTGGCACTCATCCGCGGGTCGCCGTCGGCGTGCCATAAGAGTGTGTGCGTATCGAGCAGGAGTTTCACTCCATGTACTCCTTCATATCTTCGAGCGGAGCGTCGAAGTCCGGGGCGATGTAGGTAATCATCCCTTTGCACAGACCAGGATCGGGCCGCTGCTTCGGCTGTGGGATCGCTACCGTACTCACTAACTTCGCCACGGACTGCTGATTCCGGGTCAAGATGATCTCATCGCCTGGTGTCAGACTGTCGAGGAGATCCGGCAGCGTCAACTTGATGTCTTCCACCGCCATTGTTGTCGTCATGGTCTTCTCCTTTTTTCGTGTCTTTCGCGGTTCAACCTTCTCCTTTTGTACCACAGATTCTCCCATCGGTCGTAATCGGCGGCCTACTCGCTCATTCTGTTAATGGCTCTAACTCCCGAAGGTATTATCCGTCTTCTTTCTCTAGCATTCGCCGTATCGCCGGATAGAGTAGGCGACGGATGAATGGTCGCCGCGCCGTCAAGCCATTTTTTCTTCCGGGAGTTATCACCATGCACCGCCGTCGTTTCTTGCAAGCCGGCGCTCTCGCCGCCGGACTCGCCGTCCCAACCGCTTCCGCCGCTCCAGCTGTCAAAGACGATAAGACGCCGAAATTCCGTCTCGGTCTCGTCACCTACAATCTGGCCGCGTCATGGGATCTCACCACACTGCTGCGTGTATGCAAAAGCGCCGGCATCTCGCCGGTGGAGCTGCGCACCACGCACAAGCACGGCGTCGAGCCATCGCTTAGCAAAGACCAGCGTAAGGAAGTACGCCGGCGCTTCGCCGATGCCGGCATCACCATCTGGGGCTGCGGCACCACTTGCGAGTTTCAATCGCCGGACGCCGCCGTGGTCGAGAAGAACATCGAAACGTGCAAGCGCTTCGTCGATCTCGTCGCCGACCTCGGCGGACGCGGCGTCAAAGTGCGGCCCAATGGTCTGCCCAAGGATGTGCCGGTCGAGAAGACGCTGGAGCAGATCGGCAAAGCGTTGATTCCGTGCGGCCAGGCGGCGGCGGATGCCGGCGTCGAAATCTGGGTCGAGGTTCACGGCCGCGGCACGGCCCATCCGCCGCACATGAAAACCATCATGGAGCATTGCCGCCATCGGCAAGTCGGCCTGACGTGGAACGCCAACGCCAGCGATCTCAAAGGCGGTTCTGTAGCGGAGTATTTCCATCTTCTATGGCCGTGGATTCGCTCTTGCCACATCAATGAATTGTACAAGGACGCGGCTGGCGTCTATCCCTACCGCGAACTGTTCCGCCTGTTCCGCGAACACGGTTACGATCGCGCGACGCTGTGCGAAGTTGGCCGCATCGAGCCGAATGAATCGTCCGGCGTGGAGATGCTGCGCTATTACAAAGCCCTGTGGACGGAGTTGAATCGCGGTTGAAGGGAGTTGCCGAGGCAGCGCGCCGCCGTTACAACGGGACTGGACCAAAACCTACCGGAGATCTCAATCATGCACCGCGCCACATCGTATCTGTCCCTCGTGTCGCTCGTCCTCGTGTCGGCTCCGCTCGTCGCGGCGGACAATGGCAAGGACTTCTTCTTCCGCAAAGGCGATCGCATTGTCTTTCTCGGCGACAGCATCACCGAGCAGTACCAGTATTCCACCGACATCGAATTGTATCTGACGACGCGCTTTCCGCACGGCAAAATGACGTTCATCAACACCGGCATCGGCGGCGATACGGCCAACGGCGGCGCGAGTCGTTTCACCAATCACGTCCTGGCCGAGAAGCCGACGGCGCTGACCATCGATTTCGGCATGAACGACGGCCGCTATGGAGCTTTCATTCCCATGTTCGCCGCGGAGTACATTAAGAAAACCGAGGCCATGCTGCAAGCCGCCAAGAAAGCCGGCGTCCGTGTCGCCCTTATTTCGCCCAACGCCGTCGAAGTCCGCGCCAAGCCGTTCTTGAAGACCTACCTGGAGACGCAGCAGAAGTTCTACGCTCCTCTCAAGGAATTGGCCGAGAAATACAACGTGCCGTTCGTCGATCAGTATGCCGTGACGCGCAAAGTGCTGGCCAAGATCGCCGAGGACAATGCCAACGTCCACCCATTCCCGGATGGCGTTCACACCAACGGACCCGGCGGCCTGCTGATGGCCCATACGATCCTCACCGGCTTGCGGGCGCCCGCCATCGTCAGCGATGTCGAGATCGACGCCGCCGCCAAAAAGGCCACGCCGACCGATTGCACCATCGAGGAACTGGCGGTGACGAGCGACGGTATCTCGTTCCAGCGCACGGACAAGGCGCTGCCGATGCCCATTCAGCCGGATTGGCGGCCCATTCTGCCTTATGTCAGCGAGTTAAAAGAACTCAATTATTACGGACTCAAGGCGACGGGGTTGAGCGACGGTAAGTATGCTCTGAGCATCGATGGCAAGAAGGTCGGCGAATACACGGCGGAGGAGTTGAGCAAGGGCGTCAACCTCGGCAATCTCGGCAGCGGAGCGCTTTTTGACCAGGGGCAGGAAGTGTTCAAGATGATAAACGAGAAGAACAATATCGTTCACAAGCGTTTCCGTCAGGTAGTAATGGCGCCGCCGCCGTCAGCCTACTGGTTGGCTGATGTCTACAAGGAACGCAAGCCGAAGGAATTGAAAAAACTCATGGACGAGATTCAGTCCCGTCAGGAAGCGATCTACAAAAAAGTGCAGCCGGCGGCACATCGCTTTGAGTTGAAGGCGATGAAGTAGCCGGCTTGCCAGCCCGCCGCGCCAGCAAGGGCATCCCTTGCTGGCGCGGCGGGCTGGTGGAAAAAGTTGGCATTGCCGGCGGATCGCGGTATGCTCGACGAACATGAGCGACGCGATCCAATTTTTGAACGCCCTAGAAGCCGGCGATGCGCGCGCGGCCGACCATTTATTGCCGCTGGTCACGAGAAACCCGGACCAACGCTCGACGCCACAGCTCTCGTTCACGAAGCCTATCTTCGCCTGGGGTGGACCTACGCGCGTCTGGCTTCATGTCGAACTCACGCGCGGCCACGACGGCGACGAAAAATTGTCAACGCCGTGAGGCTTTTCCGCCCCGCTTTTCGCATGGATGGATGTAGCTGTCAATTTTTGCCGTCTCCAACAGCGAGGGTCCGCCATGACCGAGGAATCTTTGTTCGCCGAAGCGCTGGCGCGCCGCGATGCCGCCGAGCGCGCCGCCTTCCTGGAGCAAGCCTGCGGCGGCGATGTCGAACTGCGCCGCCGCGTCGAGGCGTTGCTGCGCGCTCACGAGCAAGCCGGCAGTTTTCTGGACAAGCCCGACGCCGGCGCCACCAGCGATGTCTCGCCCGGACAGTGGCTCGATGCCAGCGATTTGTCCGCCGCTCCCCTGGAAGGGGTGGGCAGCCGCATCGGGCCGTATAAACTGCTGCAACAAATCGGCGAAGGCGGCATGGGCGTCGTCTTCATGGCCGAACAGCAACAACCCGTCCGCCGCATGGTCGCTCTCAAGATCATCAAAGCCGGCATGGACTCGGCTCAGGTCATCGCTCGCTTCGAGGCGGAGCGGCAAGCGCTGGCACTGATGGACCATCCCAACATCGCCAAGGTGCTGGATGCGGGCACGACACAAACGGGCCGGCCCTATTTCGTCATGGAGTTGGTCAAAGGCATCCCCATCACCAAGTATTGCGATGAGCAACGACTGACGCCGAAGCAACGCTTGGAATTGTTCGCGCCCGTTTGCCAAGCGATTCAGCACGCTCATCAGAAGGGCATCATCCACCGCGACATCAAGCCGTCCAATGTATTGATCGCCGCCTACGACGGCAAGCCGGTGCCCAAGGTCATTGATTTCGGCGTGGCCAAGGCGACGGGACAGAAATTGACGGAGCGCACGCTGTTCACCGGCTTTGGCGGCATTGTGGGCACCTTGGAGTACATGAGTCCGGAGCAAGCCGAGTTCAACGCTCTGGACATCGACACGCGCTCGGACATCTACAGCCTGGGCGTGTTGCTGTACGAACTGCTGACGGGCAGCACACCGCTAAGCCGACAGCGGATCAAAGACGCGGCTATCCTGGAAGTGCTGCGGCTGATCCGCGAAGAGGAGCCGCCGCGTCCCAGCACACGGCTGAGCGAGTCGAAGGATTCGTTGGCGTCGGTGTCGGCGCAGCGCCACTTGGAGCCGGCGGGATTACTCAAGGCGATGCGTGGCGAAGTGGATTGGATGGTTATGAAGGCGTTGGAGAAGGACCGCAGCCGCCGCTATGACACGGCCAATGGACTGGCGCACGACATCCAACGGTATTTGGCCGATGAGCCCGTGGAGGCAGGTCCGCCGTCGGCGCGCTATCGGCTACGCAAGCTGGCGTGGAAGCATCGTCGCGGCTTGGCCACGGCGTCGGCGTTGCTATTGTTGGTGGTCGTCGGCGCCGTAGCGAGTACGCTGTTGGCGGTGTGGGCAATGAAGGAACGCGCTCGCGCCACAATGGCGGAGACGGAAGCCAAGGATCAACGGGATGAAGCGGTGGCGGCGCGGACGGCGACGGCGGAGCAGCGTGACAAAGCCGTGGAGTCGGAGAAGGACGCCAAGGCGGTGTTGGCGTATTTCCAGGACAAAGTATTGTCGGCGGGCCGTCCGGCGGGTCAGGAGGGCGGTTTGGGTAATAAGGTGATGTTGCGTCAAGCGGTGGATGCGGCCGAGCCGGACATCGCCAAATCGTTCGCGGATCGTCCGTTGGTGGAGGCGTCGATCCGCAACACGCTGGGCTTGACCTATTGGTATTTGGGCGAGGCGGTGTTGGCGATCGGTCAGCATGAGCGGGCGCTGGCCTTGCGTGAGACCCAGCTCGGAGCCGACCATCCCCATACGTTCATATCCCGCAACAACCTGGCTCTGGCGTACTATTCCGCCGGCCGCATCGCCGAGGCCATCCGTCCCCACGAACAGACCCTCAAGCAGTACGAGGCCAAGCTCGGACCCGACCACCCCCACACGCTCACCTCCCGCAACAACCTGGCCAATGCGTACTGGTCCGCCGGCCGCACCGCCGACGCCATCCGCCTGCACGAACAGATCATCAAGCAGAGGGAGGCCAAGCTCGGCACTGACCATCCTGACACGCTCCAATCCCGCAACAACCTGGCCGCGGCATACTGGTCCGCCGGCCGCAGCGCCGAGGCCATCCGTCTCTACGAACAGGCCCTCAAACAAATGGAGTCCAAGCTCGGACCCGACCACGCCGACACACTCACCTCCCGCAACAATCTTGCCGAGGTGTACCGTGTCGCCGGCCGTATCACCGACGCCATCCGCCTGCACGAACAGACCCTCAAGCAGAAGGAGGCCAAGCTCGGACCCGACCACCCCGACACGTTCCAATCCCGCAACAACCTGGCCCTGGCGTACTGGTCCGCCGGTCGTGCCGCCGACGCCATCCGCCTGCACGAACAGACCCTCAAGCAGAAGGAGTCCAAGCTCGGAACCGACCACCCCGACACGCTCACCTCCCGCAACAATCTAGCCCTGGCGTACTGGTCCGTTGGCCGCACCGAGGAGGCCATCCGTCTGCACGAACAGAACCTCAAGCAGAGGGAGGTCAAACTCGGACCCGACCACCCCCACACGCTCCTTTCACGCACCGGCCTGGCCATGGCGTACTGGTCCGCCGGCCGCATCACCGAGGCCATCCCTCTTTTGGAACAGACCCTCAAGCAGAGCGAGGCCAAGCTCGGGACCGACCACCCCGACACGCTCCAGGTGATGGCCAATCTGGCCATCAATTACCGCGATGCAGGAAGGTTCAAGGATGCCATCCCGCTCCTCGAAGAAGCTCTGAAACGCGGCCGCAACCGTCCCGGCGGTTCGCCGGCTCAACTCCCCTGGATTCTCGGTGCTTTGGCCAAGACCTATGAACGCGCCGGACAGTTCGCCAAATCAGAGTCCATCCACCGCGATGCTCTGGAACAAGCGCGGCGGCAGTTCGGCGCCGACGATCCGCGTACGGCGGCGCCAATGGCTGTGCTGGGTCTGAATCTGCTGCACCAGCACAAATTCACCGACGCCGAGCCGCTGCTGCGCGACTGCCTCAAAGTCCGTCTCGCCAAGCAGCCCGACGATTGGGCCACCTTCAACGCCCAATCGCTGCTGGGCGCCGCGCTGGTGGGTCAGAAGAAATACGCCGATGCCGAGCCGCTGCTGCTCAAAGGCTACGACGGCATGAAACAACGCGAGGCCAAGATTCCGCCGCAAGGCAAGATTCGCTTGACCGAGGCGCTCGAACGTCTGGTACAACTGTACGAAGCAATGGACAAGAAAGAGGATGCGGCCAAGTGGCGCAAGCAACTGGAGCAAGCTCGTCAAGCGAAGACCAAGAATGCCGCGAAGAAGTAGCTTTTTCTCCCTGCGTAGGAGTCGTCATCGTGGACAACCTCTTGCCGACCGCCAAGTCCGTCTTCGATCGCGCTCACGAAATCACCGCGCCGGAAGAACGACGGGCCTATCTCGACGAAGCCTGCGGCGACAATGCCCCACTGCGCCAACGGGTCGAGGCGTTGTTGCATGCCTACGATGAGGCCGACAACTTTCTGGACAAACACACCACGCCGGGCGCTGACCAGCAACGTCGCCCCCGGACAGTGGCTCGATGCCAGCGATTTGTCCGCCGCTCCCCTGGAAGGGGTGGGCAGCCGCATCGGGCCGTACAAACTGCTGCAACAGATCGGCGAAGGCGGCATGGGCGTCGTCTTCATGGCCGAACAACAACAACCCGTGCGCCGTATGGTCGCCTTGAAGGTCATCAAGGCCGGCATGGATTCGGCGCAAATCATCGCCCGCTTCGAGCAAGAACGGCAAGCGTTGGCACTGATGGATCATCCCAATATCGCCAAGGTGTTGGAGGCCGACACCACCGCCAGCGGCCGTCCCTATTTCGTCATGGAGTTGGTCAAGGGCATCCCCATCACCAAGTATTGCGATGAACAGCGATTGACGCCGCGGCAACGGCTAGAGTTGTTCGTGCCGGTCTGCCAGGCGATTCAACACGCCCATCAGAAAGGCATCATCCACCGCGACATCAAGCCCAGCAACGTCCTCATCGCAGCTTACGACGGCAAGCCGGTGCCCAAGGTGATTGATTTCGGCGTGGCCAAGGCGACGGGCGGAAAGCTGACGGAGCGCACGCTGTTCACCGGCTTTGGCGGTATTGTGGGCACGTTGGAGTACATGAGTCCGGAGCAAGCCGAGTTCAATGCCCTAGACATCGACACACGCAGCGACATTTATTCGCTGGGCGTGTTGCTGTACGAACTGTTGACGGGGAGTACGCCGTTGTCGCGGCAGCGTCTCAACGAAACATCGATCGTGGAGGTGTTGCGTCTGATCCGCGAGGAAGAGCCGCCGCGTCCGAGTACGCGCTTGAGTGGGTCGAAGGATTCGTTGGCGACGGTTTCGGCGCAGCGTCATATGGAGCCGGCGGCGCTGGTCAAGGCGTTGCGCGGCGAAGTAGACTGGATCGTCATGAAGGCGCTGGAGAAAGACCGCAGCCGCCGCTATGAGACGGCCAACGGCTTGGCGCGCGACATCGAACGCTATCTGGCCGACGAGCCGGTAGAGGCAGGTCCGCCGTCGGCGCGGTATCGGCTGCGCAAGCTGGCCTGGAAGCATCGCCGCGGCTTGGCGATGGTGGCGGCGTTGCTGCTGCTTGTCGTCGTGGCTGCGATAGTGAGTACCTCACTGGCCGTATGGGCGCTGGACGAACGGAACCGGGCCGTGCATGCGGAAAAGGAGGCCACGGATCAGCGCGATCGGACGGAGGAAGCGCGGAAGGCCACGGCGACGGAACGCGATCGCGCGGTCAAGGCCGAGCGAGAGACCAGGCAATCGGAGGCGGACACCAAAGCGGTGCTGATTTTCTTCCGCACCAAGGTTCTGTCGGCGGGCCGGCCGAAGGGTCAGGGCGGTGGTCAGGGAAATGACGTGACCTTGCGCAAGGCGGTGGACGCGGCAGCGCCGACTATCGCCGATGCTTTCAAGGATCGTCCGCTAGTCGAAGCGGAGATTCGTAACACTTTGGGCGCGACCTACTGGTATCTGGGCGAGTTCACTTTGGGGATCGAGCAATACAAGCGAGCGTTGGCGTTGCGCGAGGCCCAACTCGGTGCCGACCATGCCGACCCGCTCAAATCCCGCGGCAATTTGGCTCTGGCCTATCAATCAGCCGGCCGCACCGATGAGGCACTCCGCCTCTACGAGCAGAATCTCAAGCAGCGGGAGGCCAAGCTCGGACCCGACCACCCTGACACAATCCGGTCCCGCGGCGGCTTGGCGTTGGCGTATCAATCCGCCGGCCGCACCGACGAGGCGCTCCGCCTCTACGAGCAGATCGTCAAGCAAAAGGAGGCCCAACTCGGCGGCGACCATGCCGACACGCTCCAATTACGCCACAACCTGGCGGGGGTGTACCTGTCTGCCGGCCGCACCGCCGAGGCTCCGCCTCTACGAGCAGATCGTCAAGCAGAAGGAGGTCCAGCTGGGCGGCGATCATCCCAATACTCTCCTCTCCCGTCACAACTTGGCCTGGGCGTATCACTCGGCCGGCCACACCGACAATGCTCTCCGCCTCTTCGATCAGACCCTCCAGCAGATGGAGGCCAAACTCGGCGCCAACCATCCGACTACGCTCACCTGCCGCGCTAATCTGGCCAATACGTACCTGTCCGCCGGCCGCACCGCCGAAGCCGTCCGTCTGCACGAACAGACTTTCAAGCAGAAGGGGATCAAGCTCGGCGCCGACCATCTCGATACGCTCCGATCCGCCAACGACTTGGCCGAGGCTTACCGATCCGCCGGCCGCACTGCCGAGGCTCTCCACCTGTCTGAGCAGACCCTTAAGCAGATGGAGGACAAAATGGGCGCCGACCATGCCGATACACTCCGCTCCCGCAACAACCTGGCTCTCACGTATCAATCCGCCGGCCGCACCACCGAGGCTATCCTGCTCTTCGAGCAGACTCTCCCGCAGCTGGCGGCGAAGCTCGGCGCTAATCATCCCCACACGCTCGCCTGCCGCGGCAATCTGATCGAGGCGTACGGCATCGCCGGACAATTCGCCAAGGCCGAACCGCTCTGCCGCGCTGCGCTGGAGCAAGCGCGGCGACAATTCGGCTCCGCCGATCCGCGCACGGTCGGTCAGATGATGTGGATGGCTTCCTGTCTGCTGCGGCAACACAAATACGCCGACGCCGAGCCGATGTTGCGCGACGCTCTCAAGATCCACCAGACGAAGCAGCCCGACGATTGGCAGACTTTCCATGCTCACTCTTCGCTGGGCGGCGCTCTGCTGGGACAGAAGAAATTCACCGACGCCGAACCGCTGCTACTGTCCAGTTACCAGGGCATGAGGCAGCGTGAGGCGAAAATTCCGCCGCAAAGCAAGGTCCACTTGACCGAGGCGCTCGAACGCCTGGTTCAAATGTACGAGGCGATGGACAAAAAGGATGAAGCGGCCAAGTGGCGTAAGAAACTGAATGAGGCGAAGGTCGCTGCGGAAAAAGAGTCGTCGCGGAAGTGAACATTATCCCGTTATAATGCGTCGGGGGCAGGAGACCACTGCCCCTTTGGAGGGAAAGGCCATGCCGATGCACGATTGGACCCGAGTTCCTTCGGGACTGGTTCACGACTTCCATCAAACTTGGTCGATCCACCTCAAGACGGCCTTGAACGCGGGACGGCTGCCGAAAGGTCTATCCGCTTTGGTCGAGCAAAGGGCTGGCCCCCGCGAGGCCGATGTCTTGACCGTGGAATCGACGAAAATCGGCCAAGGAACGGGATCGAGCGAGGGCAAAGGTCTGTTGGTGATGGAGCGCCCCGTTACCCGCATCGTGCGAAGGACGACGCGCGCCCTGGACGCCGGCAGGGCCAATCGCATCGTTGTCCGCCACCATCTCGGCCGCATCGTCGCCGTTATCGAGATCTTGTCGCCGGGAAACAAGGACAGTCGAGCGGCCTTGCGCGATTTCGTGGACAAGACCGTGGACTTTCTTCGCCAGGGGATTCACGTTTCGATCGTCGATCTGTTTCCGCCATCGCCGCGCGATCCATTCGGCATTCACAAGGCGATTTGGGATGAAATCGTCGAGGAGGATTTCACGTTTCCCGAAGGAAAAGACCGCCTTCTCGTCTCCTACGAAAGCGGCAGCGAACGGGCGGCGTACATCGATACGGTCGGGGTGGGTGACGTTCTGCCGGACATGGCGCTTTTTCTGGCCGCCGGCATGCACGTCCCCGTTCCCTTGGAGTTGACCTACCAGCGGGCATGGGATGCCGCTTCGGAGGAGATGCGTGTCGCGGTCGAGACCGGCGTCATGCCGGAATCGGACGCCGAGGGCGATTGATTGAAGTGGTTCAGATGCGCCGCGCCAACTCTTCGGCCTCCGAAACCATGTCGTCGAGCAATCGCAATCCCAACTCCCAGAAAGCCGGATCGTTGACATCGACGCCGAGTTTGCCGAGCAACACGTGCGGCGCAGCCGAGCCGCCCGCCGACAATAATTCCAGATAACGCGGCACGAACGCCGCCCCTTCCTGCTTGTGCTTCTGCACCAGCGCCAGCACCAACAATTCGCCGAACGCATACGCATAGCAATAAAACGGCACATGCACGAAATGGCCGATGTACGACCACCACCAACCGTAACCGTCGGTCAGTCGCACTACGTCGCCGTGCATCGGTCGATTGGCGTTCAGCCACAACTCGTTGATTTGCTCTGTCGTCAGTTCGCCGCGCTCGTGGCGGGCTTGGTGCAGCGCTTGCTCGAAGCGTGTCAGCACCACTTGGCGGAACACCGTGGCGAAGCTGTCCTCGATCTTGCCGCACAGCATGGCCAGACGGATACGCGGCTCCGTGTAGCGCTGCCGTAAGCGCTGAAAGGTCAACATCTCGCCGAAAATGCTGGCCATCTCCGCCGTCGTCAACGGCGTATCGCACTGGAGATAGCCCACGCCGCGCGACAGATATTGATGCAGACCGTGGCCGAGTTCGTGCGCCAATGTCATCACGTCGCGCAGCTTGTCGGTGAAATTCATCAGGATGTACGGATGGGCGCTCGGCACCGTGCTGCTGCTGAAAGCGCCGCCGCGCTTGCCGTCGCGCAGTTCGGCGTCGATCCAGTTTTTCTCGAAAAATTCGCGGATGATGGAGCCGGCGCGGGGACTGAACGCCTCATAGCTCTCTTGCACGATGCTTTGCGCCGTCGGCCAATCGCACGCCGGCATGTCGGGAAATAGCGGAGCATAGCGGTCGTAATCGTAGAGGGAATCGACACCCAGCAAGCGGCCCTTGAGACGATAATAACGCTGTACGGTGCCGTGATAGCGCTCCGCGGCGGTCATCAAAGCATCGACGACGGAAGGGGTGATCTCGTTGGCGAGGTGGCGCGGCCCCATCGGATTGTCGAAGTGCCGCAGGTTGCAATCGGAGCGATGATCGAGTACGAGCGTGTTCATCAGGTAGGTCAACAGCCGTGCATTGTCGCGCAAGCCGCGCGTCAGGCCCTCGGCGGCGGCCTGGCGCATGTCGCGCTCGGCGTCGTAGAGGTAGGCGTTGATCTGTTGCAACGACAGCGTTTCGCTCCGGCCGGCATGCTCGAAAGGAAAACGCAGCGCGGCCACAGATTCATCGAACAAACGCACGAAAGCGGCGCGGCCGGTGACTGCTTTTTCTTCGAGGATTTTCTCTTCCGGCTCGCTCAGATAATGCGGACGCCAAGCGCGTTTCTGCTCCAGATAATGCCGAAAGCGCGCCAGCGACGGCTCGACCAACAGACGGCCTGCGGCATCCTCGGCGACTTTGACCCATTCGAGATCGAAGAAAATAAGGTGCTTGTTGATAACGGTGCGTTGTTCGCGCGTGCGGGCCAGTAGGGCGCCGCGCTTGGGATCGTCGGTCTTGGCGGCGTGCAGCAGACCGGCGTAGATGATCGGCTTGTCCATCTGCTCGCACAGGTTCTCCAACTCGCGCACAGCGGCGAGCAGGACATCGGCGGAGGGACCGCCGGATACATCGATCTTGCCACGATAGGCCGACTCGAAGGCTTGCGCGCGTTTCAACGCGACGTCGAGATCGCGGCCAATCTTGGCATCGTCCGCGCCGGCGTACAGGTCGGCGAGATCCCAGGAGACGCCCTCGGCGCTGCTGCGAGGACGAGCGTTGAGGATGGTTGTATCGTTGATGGACATGGTTTGATCCTTCAATTCAAAATCCGAAATCCGAAAGCAATTCAAAGGCATAATATCAAATGAGATGTTCGCCGCCTTCTCGTTCCCACGCTCCGCGTGGGAACGCAAGCAGGCGACGCTCCGCGTCGCGTTTCGGCGGTACGGGACGCAGAGCGTCCAGACGTGCGTTCCCACGCGGAGCGTGGGAACGAGGATGAATGAGATGTTTCCCGCCTTGTTTTCGGATTTTGCACATGACGTTATCCGCGGGCTTGTTCGTGATCGTCGTGGTCATCTTGGCCATCGTGCGCCGCGCCGATGTGCGTCTGACGTTGTTGTTGGCGGCGCTGGCGTTGGGCTGTTTGGCCGGCCGGCCGGATGTCATCGTGCAAAAGTTCCTAACCACACTGGTCAACGAGCAGTTCGCCATTCCTCTGGGTTGCTCGCTCGGATTCGCTTACGTTCTGCGGCAAACCGGCTGCGATCAACACCTCGTTCATCTGCTGGTGCGGCCCATGCGGCGAGTACGGCCCTTGTTGATTCCGGGCGCCGTGCTTGTCGGCGTCCTGGTGAACGTCCCCGTCATCAGCCAGATGAGTACGGCGGTGTTGGTGGGCACGGTGCTAGTGCCGCTGTTGCGGACGGCGCGGATTTCTCCCGTCACCATCGGCGCGGCGTTGCTGCTCGGCTCCTCGCTGGGCGGCGATTTGCTGAACCCCGGTGCGCCGGAAGTGCGCACCGTCAGCGAGGCCGCGAAGGTGCCGTTCTCGGCCGACCGTTGGATTGTCCACGCGCTGCCTCTATTGGTTATCGAACTGTTCGTGGCGACGGTGGTTTTCTGGCTGCTGAGTCCGTGCGCGAATCCAAGCTGAGCCGCGACCGTCAGGGAGCGGAGGCCAAACCGCTCCCCGACGGTCGCGGCTCTGAGGAAGATCCGTTCCGCATCAATCCTTTTAAGGCGGTC
This sequence comes from uncultured Planctomycetota bacterium, assembly GCA_963835245.1. GTDB lineage: Bacteria > Planctomycetota > Planctomycetia > Gemmatales > Gemmataceae > JAJPHU01. The sequence continues at coordinate 202,372 of CAWIEZ010000001.1, read as the reverse complement.
ATGCCGTTCGTGCCGATTGTGTTGTTGTTTTTAACCGCCTTTCCGGAGCCGTTTCGTCTGTTTTCTGTGCCGGTTACTTGGCTGGTGGACGTGGCCCACTTCAAGGGCACGGAGTCGGAATTGCGCGCGGTTTTCGAGAGCCGGCTGATCGGCGCGGCCATGCTCCTCGGCGTGGCCGCCGCCGCGCTGACGGATCGCCGGCAAGTCGCCGCGCACCGCGGAGACGTTCTTCGAGGGTGTCGGCTTCGCCTTCGCACGGATCATCTCGTTGATCGTCGCCGCCAATTGTTTCGGCGAGGCAATCAAGCTCATCGGCTTGGCGACGTTGCTCGCTCAGGCGCTGCAAACATGGCCGAGCTTGCTGACACCGGCGGCGGTTATTTTGCCGCTGTTGTTCGCTCTGCTGTGCGGCTCCGGCATGGCGGCGACGCAGAGTTTATTCGTGTTCTTTGTCGAGCCGGCTCATCGGCTCGGCTACGATCCGCTGCGGCTGGGCGCGTTGATCGCGCTGTCGGCGTCGGCCGGGCGCACTCTGTCGCCAGTGGCGGCGGTGACGCTGATGTCCGCTTCGCTGGCCGAGGTCCATCCCTTGCAGCTGGTGCGCCGTCTCGCGCTTCCGCTGCTGGCCGGAATCATCGCCGTGCTAGTGGCGAGTCTGCTAATGGTGTAACGGGGCGCCGTCATTTCCCCAGCGCTTTCGCTCGCTTCTGAAACAGCTCCAGCCACTCGCGCGTTATAGCATCCCCGATTGTTTCAGGGCGACGTAATTCTTCGGGAGTTTTGCCCCAATAAAAGCCGATCCAGCCAGCGGCATGCTTCGCCGACGCCTCGATAAATTCGTCAAGCTCTTGCGCGGAACATGCCAGCGGGAACGTCTCCTCGATCAGAACGGGTTTGCCGACTGCAAAACCGGCCAACGTCTTGAGCGCCTCGTCCACCTTCCCTTTTTTGGGATACAAGTGGACGCTGACGAAATCGAGGTCGGCCGTCACCTTCTCCGGCACGAAGCCGGAAGTCAGGCCGGGGCGATCCAGACTCCAAGCCACCAGACCCACCGTAATCAGATGTCGCTTGTCCTTCTCGCGGATGGCAGCCGTCAGATGTCGCAGCCATTGGCGAGCAATGTCGGGCCGCGGTCTATCTTGCTGGTCGCGCGCGATAAACTGGACGAAATGCTTGCCGGCGAAGGCCGGTGCCAGCCAATTGTTTCCCTTGCCTCCGGGCACGATCGGCTCGTTCATCAGATCGTAGCAGAAGACGGCGGAACTGCCGGCACAGCGCTCGGCGATGGCTCGCCAGAATCGAGCCTGCACCTCCCAGCGATCTCGCTCGGTGAGATTGTCGTACCATGCCGGCACATCGGCCTTGTGGTAGCAGCCCAAGCCGGTCACGTCGAGGTAGAGTCCGACTTCATCGGCCAGCCGCAAGAGCTTCGTCAGCCGGTCGAGAGACTTCTCATTCGCCTGATTCGGGCCGTCCAAAAACTTGCCGAGTTGCAGGTGAATGCGGACGACGTTGGCCCCCAGCTTCTTCATCGTGCGGAAGTCGCGCTCGACCTTCGGCCACTCCGAGCGCCAATAATCTTCGAGCAGCCGGCCCTTCTCATCGTGGTCGTAGTTGAAGCCCCACGGTACGAACCGCTTCCCGGACGGCTTGAGGACAAAACCTTTGTTGTCCTTTGAGACAGCGATCCACGCCTTGTCGCCGGCGCGGGCGGGAGCGGGCAGACAGGCCACAATGAGAAAAAGGAAAAGGAGTCGTCGCATCATTTACATACTATAGGAAGTGCGCGTGCATGGGAAATTATCCTTGTCGAACGAAAAAAGTGGACGCGGCGGCGTCCTGTCCTCGGCGCCGTGAAGTTCATGACGAAAAAAAGAGTGTGCGCGGAAGGCTGGCGGGACACAATAAGGGCAGAGGACATTCGTTGTTGCCCGCATAAGGATCATGCCATGTCCGCACACAGCCGATCTCTTCTGACGCATCTGCATCGCCTCGCCGCGCCGGCGGCGCCGGATGACGCGCTGTTGACCCGTTGGACGCAACAGCGCGATCAACACGCTTTCACCGCTCTGATGGCGCGGCATGGACCGATGGTTCTCGGCGTCTGTCGCCGCATTCTCGGCGACGTGCAAGAAGCCGAAGATGTCTTCCAAGCGACGTTTCTCGTCCTTGCGCGTCAGACTTCTCCTTTGCGTCAGCCCGAATCGTTGGCCGGCTTTTTGCATACCGTGGCTCGGCGGCTGGCGCGGAAAGCTCGCGCGGCGCTGCGGCGGCGACAGCGGATGCAGACCAATGCCCAGACGCCGGAGCCGATCGATCCGCAACCGCCCGCGCTGGACGTACTCAGCGGCCGCGAATTGCTCGCGTTGATCGATGAGGAGATCGGTCGTTTGCCGGAGGTGTATCGATTGCCGGTGTTGCTGTGCTTGATGCAAGGGCGGACGATCGAGGAGGCGGCGCGGCAACTCGGCTGGAGCATCGGTTCGCTGCGCGGCCGGTTGACGCGCGGCCGCGAACGACTACGCGAGCGGTTGAGCCAACGAGGTTTGGATCTGTCCGTGGGAGCCGTGATGCTGCTGGCGCCTGCGGCAGTGCCGGAGAAGTTGTTGGCCGACGGCGTTCGGGGTCTGAGCGGAACGGTTCCCGCCGCAATCGACGCCCTGGCCGGTGGGATGATGCCGGCGTTGAAACTGAAGATCGCCGGGCTGGCTGTGATTGTGGCGGCGGTTGGTATGGCGGCCGGTCTGTCGATGCTCCGTGCCCCGCGGGAGGAAATACCTGCCGTGGGTTCACCAGCCGCGCCGCCGGCGCAAGCGAAAGACGAACCGCGCCGCGATCGGGACGGCGAGCCGCTGCCGCCGGGAGCCGTGGCACGGCTGGGCACGCGGCGTTTTCGCATCGATACGCAAGATGTGCGGGAACTGGCGTTTGCTCCCGATGGCAAGACGATCGCTGCCGCGTCCGATGACGGGCTGTGGATATTCGATACGGCTACCGGCAAATTGAGAAAAACTATTCGTCTACACGCTACGTCGTTTTGGCGCATCGCATTTTCGCCGGATAGCAAGCGGCTACTGGCAGCAGCGACTCAAGGGAGTAAAGTCGTCTGGGAGAAATCCGGCTTTCGGATGGAGCAAAAATCCCTCGTGCAAATTTGGGACGTGTACGGTGGACAAAAAACAGCCGAGGTGGAATTGGAGAACATATCCTGTCTGGGTTGGACGGTGGACGGACAGCCGCTGGTTGTTTGGCAGAGCAAAGGAGCAATCAACCTTCACGAGATGGCGACCGGCCGGAAGCGGCGCTTCACCGAGAAGAACCTGTCCGATCCTTTTCGCGACACCCCTGCCCCTTGTGCGGTGGGGAAAAATGTTTTGGCTGCCGGCGATAAATCGGGGGCCGCCCACGTCTGGGATATGACCACCGGCAAAGAACGATGGGTCTTCAAAACCGAGGGCCGTTTCGCTTTCCATAACAGCCTGGTTTTCTCGCCCGATGGCTGTTGGCTGGCCTCGCTATCTAGGGACGCCGCCGACAAGATTTTCGTGCAATTGTGGAATCTGATGACCGGAAAGGCCGCGCACACCGTCGCCGCCGATCAGGACGGTATCGAGTCCGTCGCCTTCACAGCGGACAGCAAAATGCTGGCCACAGTCAGTAAGCGGGAGGTCCACTTCTGGGATACGGTCAGTGGCCGAGACCGCAGGCACCTCAAGGGAGAGGGCCGGTCGTTCAACTCCACCGCGGCGTCGTTCGCGCCGGACAGCAAGACGCTGGCCATCGCGGAGGGCATGTGTGGCGTCATCCACCTGTGGGACGTGGCCACAGGCGAATTGAAGCCCGAAGCCGAAGGCCATTCCACCAACTGGGTCCGCACGCCGACGTTTTCGCCTGACGGCAAGCGCGTCACAACTAGCGGCGGTTTGGATGGCACGATCCGCATTTGGGACGCGACATCCGGCAGGCAGCTCGCGCTGCTGCGTCGCTCACCGAGTACAGTGCTGGAGTGCGTCCTTTCGGTCGATGGAAAGACGTTGATTTCGTGCTGGGATGATAAGGTGCTTCTCTCCGACGCCGCCACCGGCCGCGAACTGCACGTCTTGGAAACGAACGATTGGAGGCGGCGGAACGGGCATCCCTACATGGGCATGCACGTATCCCGCGACGGCCGCAAAGCGATCGTCCTCCGCAATTTGTCGCCGGGAGGCTACGGGCCAGGAGGAGGGCGAGAGAACGATTGGCGGATGACCTGCTGGGATACGATCGCGCGAAAGCAACTGTTTCGCCGCCAATTGGCGCTTTCAGAGTAGCCTTCCGGAGATCGCGGTATCGCCGGACGCCAAGGTATTCGCCTTCCCCAGCGTGAAACGCGAACCGATGCGCCTGGAAGATGTGGAGACGGGCGAACGGTTGCTGACTTTTCCGATCCTTAAAGGAGAAACCAACCCACGGGCCTTCTCGCTCGATGGACGTTTACTGCTCTCGGACACATCGACTTCGGCACCGCCGCCGGCGCCGGGTTCGGCACCGTCGGCGGCGGTGCCGAACGGTTTCACCCGAACGCTGCGCTTGTGGGAAGTGTTGACGGCGAGCGAGTTGCTCGATTTGCCGATCTCCATTTACCTCTCGGCCAAAGCCGCCGTTTCTCCCGATGGCCGTCTGCTGGCCGCGATCGCTCCGCAGGGAGAAATTCTCTTGTGGGATCTCAGAAGAGGCAAAGAGCTGCATCGTTTTAAAGACTTCGGCTCCTCGACGACTTCGCTGGCATTCTCGCCCGACGGCCGCCGGCTCATTTCCGGTTTGTACGATAGCACCCTGTTGATTTGGGACGTGGCCGCTGTCCGAGGCGAGGATCGACCGGCCGCGCTTGATGCCGAGAGTCTGCGGCGCGCCTGGGACGATCTCGCCGCCGACGCCCGCACAGCCTTCGCGGTCCGCTGGACGCTGGCGGCAGCGCCGGCGGAGACAATGACGCTGTTGAAGGAGCGCTTGCATCCGGCCAAAGCAGCCGATCCGCGGCGATTACGCCGATTGTTGGCCGACCTGGAGAGCGAACCATTCACCGTGCGCGAAAAGGCACAGGAAGAGTTGGCCGAACTCGGCGACTTGGCCGAGCCAGCGTTGCGAGAGACGTTAGCGAACAAGCCGGCATTGGAAATGCGCCGCCGTGTGGAAGCAGTGTTGGAGCGCATTGCGCGGCCCGGTAACGCGGCCAGAACGGTTGCGTTCGTTGCGCGCCGTGGGCGTGTTGGAGGACATCGGCAATTCCGAAGCGCGGCGGCTGCTGGAGGAACTGGCGAAAGGCGCTCCGGAATCTCGATTGACACGCGAAGCCAAGGAGTCGCTGCGGCGTCTCGATCTAAGCAGGTCGTCCGGGCGCTAAAACTTTGCCAGCCCGCAGCGCCAGCAAGGGATGACTCACCCTTGCTGGCGCTGCGGGCTGGCAAAGAAAAGTTGTGTCGCGCTATCCTTCGTCGCGAAGCCGCTCGATCACCGCGTCCAGGCGCTCACGCAGCTTCGGGAAACTCTCCACGCCCTTTATTTCCCGATCGCCGAGCCGAAATCCGCCGAGAATTTCCGCGAGCAATTTCTCCGCCATCCGCGCGGCCGGTATGCCGGCGTGTTCTTTGGCCAACCGCGCCAATGTCAACAGGCGGCGATAATCGTCCAGTCCCTCGCGCAGCCGCTCGAAGTGCGGCGTTGAAATCAACTCGCCGTCCGGGACTCGCGCTACACCAAGCGTAATCGTCCTCGCGGCAATCCAGCGCGTAATACGGATCGCCGGCCGCGGCGTTCCAGTGCCACGACGATGCGGAACTTCATGTCGAACTGCTTGGCGGCCTTGTACAGATAAACGCCATAGGTCCAGCGATTGCCGCCGTTGTAGAAGGCCCAATCGCCGCCCGCTTCGTGGAGAAGATTCACGCTGGCCTCGTCGTGATCGTTCCAGTCGGCGACGTGGAGGGCGCGCGACAGCCGGAAGTGCGGATCGTCGCGCTTGGAGCCGCGAAACGAACTGGCGGCGGTGAACCAGGGCGGACCCTTGGGAAAAGCCTTGCGATACGCCTCGGCGTTCTCGGCGCTGCGTTCCACATCGTCGCCGACTGGCTCATCGCCGATGTTCCAGTACACCGGCAGCCAGCCCGCCGCTTCGGCGTGCTTCTGCACCGCGCCGAACACGGCGCGGATGAATCGGCTGTAATCCGTGAAGCCGGCGTCGTGCATCGCGTCCTCGTCCTTGTAGTAGAGACTCAGGCCGTTGAAGGGACAGTAGGAGAGGACCGGCATGCGGAAACCGTTGTCCTTCAGCAGCTTCATCTGGGCGTCGGCCTGCGCGAAGTCGAACTGCGGCACGCCGTCCTTGAAGCCTTGATAGGCGACGACGGGCAAGCCGCTGACGGTGGTGAAGCCGTATTCGCGCAGTCTTCGCAGCGATTTGACGGCCAGATCGCGGTTCCAATCGGTCGGCCTCTTCAGCGTACCACGGCAAATCGATGGTGTAGCCGAAAGGGCCGGCCGGAACATCAACGGCATCGAGCGTCCCCTTGCGCACCGTGAATTCCAGCGGCAGCGAGCAATCGCCGCCGCGCTCGGTTTGAATCCGCACCGTGCCGCGATAGACGCCGGGCCGAGCGTCGGCCGGCGACCTTGACCGTCAGCCAGAAGGTGCGCGTCACGCCGGCCGGCAGCGGCGCCGGTTGCGCGGGATGATGCAGCCGCGGCGCGATCGTGTAGACGCTGCCCTCCGCGTTGACGCGCGTGATGCGGTGCTGAACGTAACCAACGTCGATCTGTCGGGCGGAGATCGATGCACCTTCTCGACCATTCAGATCGCTGATAGTGACTGTCACGGAGCAGGTGTCTTTGAGGGGGACGAGCGAAACGGTAATCGGCTCATATTCGCCAGCAAAAGCCGATGCGCTCAAACGCTCGACGCGCTCGCCGGGCAGAGGGCGATCGTTGTGGTAGACATCGCGCATCCAATCGCGCGCGAAGACGACGAAACCCCGCTGTTTCTCCGGTTCGGTAGTTCGGCAGCGCATCGCCGCTAGGCGTATGCAGCACTCGCTTGAAGGCATTGTTGAAATGGAAACGCCGCCGTTCCTTGACGAAATCGAGGAACCGTTGCCCCTCCGCCGCCTTGCTATCGGGATAGACGATGATGGCCGATACGCAGCAGGCCCAATTCTCGCCCTCAAATTCGATGTTTAACTGCCCATCGCTGACTTCAGCCGTAACGTGCTTTTCTTGGAAATACGGTATCTGATATTTATCGAAGGTGTCCTCAGTCGGAAGGTCTTCTTTATCCCAATTGTGGAAATAACATTTTTTGAACGATGCCAAATCCATCGTATCTTCATGGCGAACGCCTTCGACGATCAGCGCTCGCTGGCGATAAATCTGATACTCGCCCCAGAAGCCGGAGGGCGAATCCATGTTGACGAAAACGTGATACTTGCCGTTGGGCACGTCGAGAGCCAATCCGCCCTTTTCGATGCAGAGGAAATCGCGGTAGAGCGGATCGGGTTGCAGAGCGTCGAAGGCGCGCCAGAATTGAGCGTCCTTCCAACCGTAGCCGCGGCCTTTGGTGTATCGCTTGCTCATGTCCAGCGGTGTGAAACCTTCCATGACCGGACTGGCCGATTGGACCGACATCGAAGGCCCACAAACCATCGAACTGGACGCTGCGCCGTTTCAGTGTCGCGTTCCAGCCGGATATTATCGATGAAAAGCGGTGCCTCCGGCTTGTCGCCGATGGAGAATACTAGACGTGTGATGCCATCCAGCAGCAACGCTCGTCCGGGACGCGCCTTTTCGCCGACATAAAGAGCCGTGGGAATGATAAGCGTGCTGGCGCCGGGTGGTATGACAGTGGTGTAATTAACGCGCGTCCAATAATCGCGTGTTTGACGATCCCTAACCTCAACATACAATTCCAGCGGCTTAGTCAGCGTCAGTATATACATCGGCCTTGAGATAGTCGTAACCGCTCCAGTTCTGAGCAGTATCCATAACAGCAGAACCGCAATCGAGACGCAGAGCTTTGCCACCGTGCGTGGCATGCTTGTCCGTCACGGTGCCGCCGTCGAAGGGATTGCTTATTCTCGAAAGAGATGATGCGTTTGATTGCTTCGCCAGCCGGGGCGGTCTTCTTCGTCTCCAGCGCGGAGCCGCAAGCATAGCAGTGCTGCCACGCCGGCAGATTGCGATAGCCGCACTCCGGGCAATGAATGGCGGCATCGCTCAAGCGTCCCGGCGGTTCAATTGTTTTCTCTTCCTTGCCAAGAATCGGTTCCGGCGTCAGCGCCGTCTCGGCGCCGACCTTCTCGACGGTCACATCATCGACCCAGAGGTAGCCGGGAGCCATCAAGCCGAAACTGGGATGGCCATTGTCGCACTCTTTCGTAATCTCGCCGACATACGTTAGCCGGCTCCAGCCGAAGGTACCTTTCTTGTTCAGCTGCAATGTATTTCTCGTCAAACATTAATTCCGTCGATTGGCCATCCGCATTGGTACCAATGTCCAAACCGCGCAGATAAGCAATGATGCGGTAGCGCCCCGGAGACAGGGAAAGTTTCTCCGGCCAAGCACGGATTTTCGGATTGGTTCCACCCATCATGAGGAGCGAATGTTTGCCGCTGTGAGCAACGTCGGAAACGCGAAATTCGCACTCGCCCTCATAAATCCACCCTCCCCACTTGGCGAAGACGTGGCCCCAGCGATCTTTCTCCATCGGCTCCTCGAAAGAAGAGTCCGGCACCAGATTTTTCACGCCGCCAACTGGACCGACCACGATTAGGAACAGAAAAAGTCCGAGGAATCCGCGCAGCCGCCAATTCATAAAAACATCCTCGAAGGAGAGAATAGTTGAGGGGACGATTTGACGATCTGTAAAGATTCTAGCTTACGATTTGACGGACAAACCAGAACGAACGAGATAATATACAAGCCCGGAGCGCCCGCGACGGGTTCGCCCCATCGCGGGCGCTCTGGGCTTGTCGGCAAAAGGACACGCTTCTTACTTTCTCTTGTGCCGCCGCTCCGCCTTCAAACGCAGATACGCTTGAATGAAGTCATCAATTTCGCCGTCGAGGACGTTCTGCACTTGCGGCGTCTGCACCTCGGTGCGAACGTCTTTGACCAGCGTGTACGGCTGCATGACGTAATTTCGGATCTGATAGCCCCAGGCCACCTCGCCCTTTTCGTCGTACAGCTTCTCGACTTCGGCTCGCGCTTCTGCTCCTCGATCTGATAGAGCTTGGCCTTGAGCATTTTCAGGGCCATCTCATCGTTTTTGTGTTGGCTGCGTTGACTGCGGCTCTCGGCGGCGATTCCGGTCGGCAGGTGCGTGTAGCGCACGCCGCTCTCGGTCTTATTCTGATGCTGACCGCCGGGACCGCCGCTGCGGAAGGTGTCGCGCCGCAGTTCATCGGATCGTATTTCGATCTCGATTGTCCCTTCGATCTCCGGGATCACGTCCACCGCCGCGAACGATGTTTGCCGCCGCGCGTTGGCGTCGAACGGACTGATGCGCACTAGGCGATGCACGCCGGCCTCGCTCTGGAGGTTGCCGTAAGCATAATCGCCGCTGATGTGCAAAGTAGCGTTGCGGATGCCGGCTTCCTCGTTGGGCAATTCATCGACGATTTCGACTTCGTAGCCGTGACTCTCGGCCCAGCGCGCGTACATGCGCATGAGCATCTGCGCCCAATCGCAGGCTTCGGTGCCGCCAGTGCCGGCCTGGATGCGCAGATAGGCATTGCTGGCGTCCTGCGGTCCATCGAGCATGGCGCGCATCTCGAAGTCGTCCAGACGCTTCTCGAACGGCGTCAGTTCGCTTTCCAGTTCGGACTCCAGGCTGGAGTCTTCGTCGGCCAACTCGACCAGCGCTTGCACGTCGCCGGCGGCGGATTCCAGATCCTCGTAGGGCTTGAGTAGACCGTTGAGCGGCTTCAACTGCGCGATGATTTGCTGCGCCCTTTCGGGATTGTCCCAGAAATTGGGCTGCCCCATGCGGGCGTTGAGTTGTTCGCGCAGGGATTGTTTGCTGGAGATGTCAAAGAGAGTCCCGCAGCTGGGTCAAACGGCTCAAAACCTCATCGCTACGGCGTCGTAAATCAGCGTTCATCGCGTTCCTCATGGGAATAATCGTTCTGCCCTTACAAGGGGCGTCAACAGGACAATTATACCAGGAACAGGGTTCCCGCGACAATTCGGATTCGGCGCGAGCGTGGATGCCGAGTGGGGAGCAGTCGCTCCGCGAGTGCGCGGCCCGTGGCGGAGCGACTCGGCCACCCAAATGCTCCTCCGTGGGGCGCGGCTAAACTTGAACTCGCGGTGGAAAAGTCATACCCCTAACTCCACCCGCATCCTTGTGGTGAACAGCAAGAAGGGGAGCCACACAATGCCGCTCGGTTATCTCTGCCTGGTCCTGCACGCGCATCTGCCGTTCGTTCGCCATCCCGAATACGAGGATTTCCTCGAAGAAGATTGGCTCTACGAAGCCATCACCGAAACCTATATTCCTTTGCTCGAAGTTTTCGAGGGACTGGAGCGCGACGGCGTCGATTGGCGTCTCACCATGTCGGTGACGCCGACGCTGGCCGCCATGCTCGGCGATCCGCTGTTGCAATCGCGCTACCTGCGTCATCTCGACAACCTCATCGCCTTGGCCGGTAAGGAAATCGAACGCACGCGCTTCGAGCCGGAGTTTCACCCCCTCGCCGAGATGTATCAGCGCCGCTTCACGCGCGCCCGCGAGGTGTTCGTCAATCAATACGGCAACAATCTGCTGCACGGTTTCAAGCGTTTCTTCGATTCGGGCAAACTGGAATTAATCACTTGCGGCGCCACGCACGGTTTTCTGCCGCTGATGATCCACCAGGAGAACGCGCGGCGGGCGCAGATCGAGATTGGCTGTCGTGAGTTTGAGCGTCACTTCGGCCGGCGGCCGCGCGGCATTTGGCTGCCGGAGTGCGGCTACGCCCCGGGCGTCGAGCAACAGCTGCAACACGCCGGCATTCGCTATTTTTTCACCGATACGCACGCCGTCTTGTTCGCCGAGCCGCGGCCGCGCTTCGGCGTCTATGCTCCGCTGATGGTGCCCGGAAGCAACGTCGCCTGCCTGGCCCGCGACAGCGAATCATCCAAACAGGTTTGGAGCGCCATCGAAGGCTATCCCGGCGATTATAATTACCGCGATTTCTACCGCGACGTTGGCTTCGATCTCGATTATGAGTACCTCAAACCCCATCTGCACCAAACCGGCATTCGCAGTTTGCTCGGCATCAAGTATTACAAGATCACCGGGCGCACCGATCATAAATTGCCTTATAATCCCAAGGCGGCCATGGAAAAAGCCGCCGAACACGCCGGCAATTTCATGTTCAACCGCGAAAAACAGGTTGAATGGCTGTCCGGCTCGATGGACGGCCGGCCGGCGCTGATTGTCGCGCCTTACGACGCTGAGTTGTTCGGCCATTGGTGGTTCGAGGGACCGGATTGGATCAATTTCCTCTTGCGGAAAATGCACTTCGATCAACAAACGGTGAAAACCATCACCGTACCCGAATACCTCGACCGTCATCCGCGCCTGCAAGTGGCACAGCCGACGCTATCGAGTTGGGGATATAAGGGTTACTGCGAGGTATGGTTGGAAGGTTCCAACGATTGGATTTATCGTCATTTACACGAGGGGGCGGAGCGCATGATCGAATTGGCCCGCGTCAATGCCGAGCCGTCGCCGCTGCGCCGCCGCGCTCTCAATCAGGCCGCCCGCGAACTACTGTTGGCACAGTCGAGCGATTGGGCCTTCATCCTCAAGACCGGCACCATGGTCGAGTATGCCAAGGAACGCACGCGCGTTCATGTGAACAATTTCAATCATCTCTATGAGTCGATCCGACAGGATTGCATCGACGAAAGCTGGCTCAACGACATCGAAGGGCGGCACAATCTATTTCCGGACATTGATTATCGTATTTTCGCCTAAAACGACTCCTATTTACTTCCTTCACGGCACCATTTCAAGATACTCGACTTCCGGCACACGCCGGCGCAGTTCCTCCTCGATGCCCACGATGATGGCCTGCACCGAACCCGGACAGCAGCCGCAAGCGCCGTGCAGCCGAACCTGCACCACGCCCTCCTCGACCGCCACTACATCAATGCCGCCGCCGTCCATGCCCAACAGCGGAGCCACCTCCTCGGCGACAACCCGCGCCACGCGCTGCCGCAAATCAGCCTGTTCGTTTGAGTCGGCCATGTCTCCTCCGCATCGTAAGGAAAAGTAATCACCGGAAACCAATCCCATTGTAGTGGCGAAGATTCCTTGCGTGTCGAAAGAATCGTCCCCTCTGAACGGACGAACAGATGGGAAAAAGTGATTTCTTTTGCAAGAAGTGAACGCGGAACTAGAATAACTCTACAGTGCAGCCGAATCGCGCTGCGGTGCATGCGCGAACGGGGGAACCATCAGGCTGGTGAGAGCCGGCCTCTCGGGGCGAAGGTCCACGGGGACCGGGATACTTTCGCATCCTAGCCCGTCAGCTAACCTCGTAGGCGGACCCGGATGCGGTGTTCGGGCCAACGTGAAAGGGCACACCCGTCTCGCTCTCAAGACGAAGTGCAGCCCCCTTCTCTTTCGTGGCATTGCCGCCACAGGTGTCACTATGTCCACTCTGCTTCTGTTGGCTAACGGCGGAGACATTACGCTCCCGTTCTCTCCGCTCGCGAGTCAAATCCTCGTGGGATTGCTGATCGTCATGGTCTTGCTGTTGCTGATCGTCTGGCTGACGGTGCGCTATATCCCGAACCAGCAAGCGGCCGTCGTCGAGAAACTGTGGTCAGGCAGTGGCTCGGTGCCGGAAGGCCGCATCATCGCGCTGGACGGCGAAGCCGGCTATCAAGCGGATCTGCTGCGCGGCGGTCTGCATTTCGGACTTTGGAGATGGCAATATCGCCTTCACAAAGTTCCGCTCGTCACCATCCCGCAGGGCAAGATCGGCTACATCTATGCGCGCGACGGCGAACCGCTGCCGCCCAGTCAGACGCTAGGCCGCGTCGTCTCCTGCAACAACTTCCAGGATGCGCGGACTTTCCTCGGTTCGCCGAGCGAGGAGGGGACGCCGAGCGTCTGCGGCCAGCGCGGCCGGCAACGGGCCATCCTGCGCGAAGGCGTTTACGCCATCAATCCGGCGCTGTTCATGGTCATCACGGAGGACGCCGTTTATCACCTGAGCATGCGGACGGGAACCCGCGAGTATCAGACCCTCATGAGCTGGCAGCAGGAACTGCGGCGCATCGATGGTTTCAGTCCGGTTATCGTCGGCGCTTCGATGCGCGTGCGCGAAGCAGTGGCGGCCGAGGCGGATGAGGAAGATTCGCCCCAGCGAGTCAAGCGTGGGCGTATCGTCGGCGCGTCGATACCCGAAGCCCCCGTGCCGCTGGATGTCGAAGCGCAGCGCGACGTGGACACCGTCGCCATCGTCACCGTCCAAGATGGTCCCTCGCTGGTGCCCGGCGAGATCATCGCTCCGGCGTTAGGAAACGACAGCAGCGATCCGAATTATCACAATAACTATCAGGATCCCGAAGCGTTCCTGCGGGCCGGCGGCCGGCGTGGCCGGCAGTACGTGCCGTTGACCGACGGCACCTACTTCATCAACCGCTGGTTCGCCACCGTGGAGATGATTCCCAAAACGGTAGTGCCGATCGGCTACGTCGGCGTCGTGGTCAGCTACTATGGCCGCGTCGGCCGCGATCTGTCCGGCGACGCCTTCCGGCACGGCGAGCGCGTCGCCGAAGGCGAACGCGGCGTGTGGGAACGCCCGCTCGGTCCCGGCAAATATCCCTTCAACACCTACGCCGGGCAGATGGTCATGGTGCCGACGACCAACTTCGTCCTGCACTGGATCACCGGCCGCTCCGAAGCGCACCGCTACGACGAAAGCCTGCGCTCCATCGACCTCGTGACCAAGGACGCTTACGAGCCGCTGCTGCCGTTGTCGGTCGTCGTCCACATCGACTACCAAAAAGCCCCCGGCGTGATTCAGCGCTTCGGCGACGTGAAAAAACTCATCACGCAAACGCTCGATCCGATGCTGAGCGCCTACTTCCGCGACGTGGCCCACAAAAAGACGATGCTGGAACTGCTGCATCAGCGCGACGCCATTCAAGCCGAATCGCGCGAGGAACTGCGCCGCAAGTTCCGCGATTTCGACATCGAATGCGTCGATGTGCTGATCGGCAAGCCGGACACCGCCGAGGCCGGCGGCAAAATCGAGACGCTGCTGGAACAACTGCGCGTCCGTCAACTGTCGATCGAGCAGTTGGAAACCTACGATCGCCAGCGCGCCTCTGCCGACAAACTGCGCATGCTCAACGAGGCGCAAGCCCAAGCGGCGATGCAAACGCAGTTGACCAATTCGCGCGTGCAAATCCAGATTGCCGAGAGCCAGGCTGAGGCGGATCTGGCACGGGCGCGCAAACAGGCCGAGCAAACGGTCGTGAACGCCGAAGCCGAATTGGCGAAGTCACGACGGCAGGCCGAGCAAACCGTGGTGACGGCCGAGGCCGATAGCCGGCAGCGCGTCCTCGCCGGTCGCGGCGAGGCGCAGCGCGTCATGCAAATCGGTCTGTCCGAGGCGTCGGTGCTGATGCGCAAAATCGCCTCCTTTGGCGATCCACGATTGTACGCCATGTCGATCATCACGGAGCAACTGACTCACAGTAGTCAACCGCTCGTGCCGGAGCGCGTGTTCATGGCCGGAAGCCAAGGCGAGACCGGCGGCAATGCCGGCGTGTCCGGCATGCTGGGACTGTTGCTCAATCTGCTGGTGGCCGAGAAATCCGGCTTCCAGCCGGTGGATAGCGGCGAGATCAGCGGTCTCAAGGAGATCAGCGAGCGTTTGACGCGCGAAGCGTTGGAATCGCTGCGTCAGGCGTCGCTGGCGCCGACAAATGGGCCGGTGAAGTCGTAATGCGACGGAGCCGCGACCGTTAGGGAGCGATGCTGCCCCCGCTCCCTGACGGTCGCGGCTCTGTGTTCGCCCGTGAAAGAGAGAATCACCATGTCCAGTATCGCCGATAGCGCACAGGACGTGATGCAGGTTTGCCGCAACGGCCACGTCATCACGGATCTACTGCGGACCTGCCCCGAACGCGCCTTGACGCACTGCGATCGCTGTGGCTCCGCCACCATCGATTGCTGCGAAACCTGCGGCCGCGAACTGCCGGGCGCCATCGTCGTGCCGGGCCTGCATCCGGTGGGCGTTCGCCAAGCGCCGCGCTACTGCCCGGCGTGCGGCGCCGCCTTCCCCTGGACGACGCGGCGACGACCGCCGAAACGCGAAGCGCTCCTTGTCCTCGAAAATCTGCTGCGCCGTCTGCCGTTGACGATCCGTCAACTGCGCGTGCGGCACGGTGATCGTCCGCCCTTCCGCGTCGCCGATGAGAACGACTTGGAAGACCTTTTGAGATCGATTTTACCGTTGCACTTCGACGACATCCGCCCGCAATGCCGCACACCGAGCTACGCCGCCGGCACGCGGACGGACTTTTTGCTGGCCGGCGAGGACATCGCCCTTACCCTCAAGTTCGCCCAACCGGCGCTCGTCGAGCAGCTTCGAGAGGATGCGGCGTACTATCGGCGCGAAGGCAAGGGGCGCGTTCTCGTGGTCTTCATCTACGACCCGGAAGCGTCGATCCGCGAGCCGCATCTGTTGTCCGCAGGCATTGCGGAGCTTGAGGATGGACGAGAGGTGCGCTGCGTGGTTGGCACCTCTTGACTCTTTTCCCGATGTGCTTTTCAGACGGTGGATTCAATCGACCGGCTCGATTCCTCCTTGGTTTCGAGGGTGCGAACCACCGCCTGGACTCGATGTCGCCCCGGCCCCGGCTCGGGCAAGTGAAACTGGTGGTAGTAGTCAACATTGGCGTCGCCGCGCGGTCGCTTCTTCTCCACCAGTTTCGGCATGACGATCTCTCCGTCTACCCTCAGCTGGACCAACTCCGCGATGGGCTTCTTGGGAAGACCCTGAGCGGTGTTTTCCCACGCGCAGCGGACGCGAAGCATGACCCCTTTGTCCGGTCGCGCCGCCTCGAACTCATCGCTGGGCCGGACGGCCACGATGGACACGAGAGGACGCTGAATCGTCGGATTGTCCCACCAGCGCCAGTCGCGCTCGTGCCGGCGGACGAAGTCCAACACTTCGCGCGAACCGCCGTGCATCCATGTTTGGAATCGGCTAACGGCGTCGCGTCGAACGGCAACCACCCAGTTCCGCCGCAGCGCAGTCAGCCAATCGTCCCAGGTCGCCGACCGCGCGAGGAACACGGTGCGAAAACCTGTCGTCATGTCCGCGAACCACCACGGTTCGCCGCCGTGCGCGTCTTGCAGAGCGAGGAACGGAAGCTGGTGGCGGTAGCGCTGCAAGAACGGTTCGCTGTTGGTGAAGTCCGGGTTGCCGAAGTGGAACGTGCTGATGGCCGCGAAGCCGCTGTGCTGCAACGATTCATCAAGGAAAATGCGCGTCAGTTCCTCGTTCTCGCCGAATTGCCAGACCAAGCGCCCGCCCGCCTTGTGGAGCGGAGCGAGGCGTCGCTTGGAGAACTCCAGCCAGGAAACCACTCCCTTGTTGGCCAAAGATGGACCAAAATCGGTCCCCGCCGGCGCCATAATGTCGCTGGTGTGGCTATACGTGCCCATGCCGGGCACTTGGACCCAGGTGCCGTATTCTTCGTTGGCGACGAAGAAAGTCACCGGCACGTTCTGCCGGTCGGCCAACGCTTGCGCCTGCGCGATCCATCGCGGCTTGGCGTTCTTCGCGCCCAAAGGTGGATGCGCAGAGCGCGGGCCAAGTCCACCGCCTCGGCCGGACTGCCCTGTCCGTGCGCTTCCATTTGCAGCGTGAACACTTTGAGATCGTCGGGAAGCGCAGCGCGCGCTTCGGCGCGGCTTGGCGCGTCGCCGGGGCGGCGGCCAAGACGTTCAGCGCATCGAGGGCGTAGTACGTTGCCATCGGATTGCTGGCCCAACCGGGTCGATCGCCGAACCCACCGTCGGCGTTGGCCAGCGAACCGAGGTAGCGGACGCACGCTTGCCGATCGGCGGGTGCGGCACCTAGGTGCTTGAGGGCGCGCACGGCCGCCCATGTGTACGCCACGTCGTCTATACCGCCGATGCTCGCCCGCGGTTGGTAGGTGAAGCCGCCGTTGGGGAGTTGGCAGTCGCGCAGCCAGGCGATGGTTTTTTCCGGACCTTGCACCTCGCGGTCCAGGGCGTGCAAAGCCTCCAAGCCCCACCAGGTATTCATCGCGTGCCCGTCGCTGCCGTCCGAGGCGGGCGTATTGTTGAAGCTGCCGTTGTCTCGGCGGCGCGACAGCAGATAGTCGATAAACTGCGGCGTCAGGTCATCGTGCGGCAATCCGAGCAGACGCCGGCACACGAAGGCGGTCAATTCCGAGCGGAAGACCGGATAGCCGTGCTGCTCGTATTGTTTGGGGTAAGTCGTCGGTTTCGTCCAGCGGCGGACCTGATCGCGGAAAGCGGATACATTTTCATCGAGCCAGAGCAGACTTTGAATCTGCTGCCACTCGAAGACGCGGAGATCGCGCTCCAACTTCTTGATGCGAAAAGGGTGATGCTCGCGGATATATTCGGCGAGCTTGGCCTTGTTGGGCGGTTCGTGCTTGAGCAAGCGGAAGCAGCCGACCGCGGCGAAAGTCGGCGTGAGGTGGGTCTGCGATTGGTCTTCCCACCAGGCGTATCCACCGTCAGGACGGGCCAGCCCGGCGAGATAGGTCAACACAGCCGAGGAAGCAGCGGATCGACCGCTATCGTCTCGGCTCAGCGCCGCGGCAGAGAAAAGAGTCTCCAGGCCAGCCGCGGCTGCCGTCCGCAGTACCGTGCGGCGGTCCAGGACAGAGGGGCGAGAGCGGTCTGGCGTGCCGGGAACGGTCATGGCTTGCTCCCCTTGGCTGGAGATTGCTTTTTGACGGCTTCGCGGACGGGCCACAGTTCGGAATCCGTGCGCACGGTCTTGAAGTAGTCCGCGAATCGTTTCACCACATCGGGGTGTTGGACGGCAACATCGTGTTTTTCGCCGCTATCCGTTTTCAGATCGTACAGTTCGATGGGACTTTTCGGCCCGTCTCGGCGGACGGCCTTCCAATCGCCGATGCGAGCGGCCTGGTCGAATCCCCGCTCGTGGAACTCCCAGTACAGTGGCGGATGGGGGATCGTTTTGTTTTCCAAGAGCGCCGGCAGAATGGAAATGCCGTCTCCCTCCGCGTCCAGTCGTTGCCCCGTCAGTGCGGCCAAGGTTGGCAGAACATCCCAGAACGCCCAAACTTGTTCGTTCACCGCCCCTCGTTGGATGTGGCCGGGCCAGTACGCGAGGACCGGCGCGGATGCCGCCTTCGTACATATCGCGCTTGAACCCACGCAGCGGCCCGGAATGATTGAACAACTTGTCCTGATAAGCCGCGCCGTTATCGCTGGCGAAAAACACGAGCGTCCGTCCGTCCAACTGGAGTTCTTTCAACAGCGCCATCAGCCGGCCTACGTCGCGGTCCATCCGCGTAATCATGGCGGCCAATTTCTTTAGGTTGTCCGGCCAGGACTCTTTGGCGTATGGTCCAAGGTCCGGCACTTGCAACTTGGCGTGCGGGATGGTGAAGGCGAGATAAAGGAAGAATGGCTTCGTCTGGTGCCGCCGTATAAACTCCAGTGCCTCATCGGCCATCAGGTCGTGCGAGTATTTCCGGCCGTTGAGCATGACTTTTTCGTGGTTGCGCCAGAGGTACTCCGGGTAATACTCGTGGGCTAGTCGTTGACAGTTGTAGCCAAAGAAATAATCGAATCCCATTTTGTCCGGCGTGCTGTCGGAGCCGGGGCGGCCGAGACCCCATTTGCCGATGATGCCTGTACTGTAGCCGGCTCGTTTCATCAAGTGGGCCACGGTGAACGTGTTCGCCGGCATGGGCACTTGACCCTCCGGCTTGATCTCTCGATTGCCGCGGATGTAGGCGTGTCCGTTGTGCCGGCCCGTCATCAGGGAACAGCGCGACGGCGCGCACACCGTAGCGCCGGCGTAAGCCTGCGTGAAGCGCATTCCCCCTGCCGCCAACCGATCCAGGTTCGGCGTTTGAATGAGCTTTTGCCCATAGCAGCCCAGATCCCCGTAGCCGAGATCGTCCGCGAGAATGAAGACAACATTGGGCGGCGGGGCGGCGGAACTGGCGGACGGGACGACGAGGCACGCCGCGAGCGCCACGCTCCCGCAGAGGAGTGGAAAACACGAAGGACACGAGAAGAGGACTGGCACGTTGGCGTCTCCCTTGTGGAACAGGGCGGGACGGAATATCGAAGGGGGTACTGGCCGGATAACTGACTTTACTCCGAACCGCGCCTGCCATCCTATGCCGAGCCGCACTCGTTCGCCAGTGGTGCAATCAACTCCGCGAGCGGCAGGGTGCCTGCGCCGATTCTGGGGGTGGCTCTTGCTCTCTCGTTCCCAAGCTGAGCTTGGGAACGCACGGTTGCGAAGCTCTGCTTCGCGGCTGGCCGCTGCGTGGGACGGGAAGCGGAGCTTCTCGCCCAGCGTTCCCAAGCAGAGCTTGGGAACGAGAAGAAAGCGTGGGAATGGCCTGTGGTGAGGAGCAAATTGAAGTGGTTTCTTCCGCTCTTATCGGCGTTGCAAGAAAACGTCCGAAAAACGATGAGTTCTCTTGCATACGGCTGAGTTTTCTTGCAAAGCTACCTCACTGGTCGAATGGCAGCACGAACTGAAGTTCGATCATGGGATTGTCCTTCAGAGCTACAATACCGTTCGCTATGTCTGTCACCGCTTTGTCCACGTTCGCAGCCGACTTCCGCAAATCCTTCGCGCACCCCGGACACATCAACGGCCCGTTCACCAGTGCCGAGAGCGGCATCTCGATGGCAGCGTCCCCGCACTGTTTGCAGCGAATGCGGACTAGATTGATCTCCTCGAACGGCACTTTCAGCGTCTTTTCCATGATGCACCTGCTTTTCATCATCAGATCTCCCGGTAGTTTATGCCTCGGTACTCCATAAAGGAGTGTCGGTAGCCGATTTTTCGCTGGCTTCTTGAACAGTGCTCTCTGCTCGGTTATCATCGTGACGGCTGGCGAGTGCCAGCCGATTACCGTTTTGCGCATTGAAGGAGGACGACGAGCTTTGACCGTTGCGAGGGCCACGGGGACAACCTGATTGACGCGCGTGCGTCAAGAACTGCTTCCAGTGAAACCGCCAACCTGAGCGGGCAACCGCTCTTGTATCCAGACGAAGCAGCCCTTGGCTTGCACGCCCCTCGCAAGAGGGGCGTCGGGTCTTGTGCTGTTCGTCTGCGCCCCTTGGCGGGGGCCACTGGAGCGGCCAAGTGTTCGGCGCTCCTTTTTCATGCGCCCCGCCAACCGGGAGAACTGCAATGGCGCAAGAGTGGTTTTACACGAGAGACGGCAAGAGCAAGCATGGTCCGGTTTCATCAACCGAACTTCGGATGCTTGCGAAATCAGGTCAACTTCTGCCGACCGACATGATGTGGCGCGAGGGCTTGACGAAGTGGATACCAGCAAACAAGGTGAAGGACTTATTCTCAACACCTCAAACGATTACAACGGCCCCGCCACTTCCTGTACCCACTGCTGTTCTTGTCCAGCAGCCGAAGACCGACACCGTGAAGGCCGTCGAGCCGGTCCTTACTCAAGAATCTCCGGTGACAAAAGCCGAAGTGAAGAAGTGGTACAACGTGGACCTCGCCAAGAACAATTGGGTTCGACTTGATGGAATTCCCCACGAAAAGTGGACACGGAGTTAAGGGGTAGATGATTGCTCGTACTCCGCCGGGACACATATCCCAACGAGGAGTGACGGCGTTGGTTATTGTAGAACACCTCGATGTACTCGAATATTGCCGCCCGCGCCTCCAACCGCGTGGCGAAGTCGGCGTCGTGGACCAGTTCCTTCTTCAGCGACGCGAAAAAGCTCTCCATCGGCGCGTTGTCCCAGCAGTCCGCCCGACGACTCATGCTGCATGTGATCCCATGCTTGGCCAAGAGGAGTTGGTAATGTTCGCTGGCGTACTGGCTGCCTCGATCCGAGTGCGCCAGCAGACCCTCGCCCGGCAATCGTCGCTGCACGGCCATCGCCAAGGCGTCCACGACCAACCGGCTCTCCCTGTGTTCGGCCATCGTCCAGCCAACGACCCGCCGAGCGTACAGATCCTCGACGGCGGCCAGGTACAGCCAGCCTTCACGAGTCGGGATGTAGGTAATGTCCGCAACCCAGGACTCGTTGGCAGCGGCGGGATCAAACTGGCGGTCCAGGAGGTTCTCCGCTACAGGCAAGTCGTGGTCGGAGTCCGTGGTGGTACAGCGGAACTTCCGCGCGGTTTTCGCAGCGATACCGGCCTCCCGCATCAGTTTGGCGACGGTGTTGACGCAGCAGTCGTGGCCGCGGGCCACCAGTTCGGCGTGGATGCGCGGGCTGCCGTAACGGGCCTTGAATTGGGCATGGATGGCGCGGATCTCCACGAGCAGGATGTGGCGTCGTTGCTCCCCTGCGCTGCGGAGGCATCGCCGCCAGGCATAGTAGCTGGCGGGGGAAACCTCCAGAGTGTCACAAAGCCAGTGCACGGGCCATTGCTCCTTGTGTTGGTCGATGAAGCGGTAGGTCATGTCGCCTCCCTGGCGAAGAACGCCGCCGCTTTTTTTAGGATGTCGCGCTCCGCCAAGAGACGTTTGTTCTCAGCGCGGAGGCGATGGTTCTCCTCCTCGAAGGGGGAGAGCTTGCCACGACCGGGGAAGGCGTGTTCCCCGTGGGCTTCGAGGGTTTGCTTCCAGTTGCGGATGAGGTTCTCGCAGATGCCGAGGGAGCGTGCGGCCTCGGCAACGGAGTAGCCCTGCTCGGTGACGAGCTTGACAGCCTCCGCCTTGAACTCCGGGGTGTAGGTGCGTCGTGTTTTCGCCATTGCTGGACCTCCCAGGGTGAGTATACACCCTTAACTGGCTGTCCACTAATCGTGGGGAAGTCCACACCATACTTCTCGTCGTACCAGCGGACGTACCGCGACGTGCTGAACCCGCTAGAGTCCGGCGCGAAAATGCTCTCGATGGATACAAGCGGCAGGCTGCTCTGGACGATGAGCTTCTGGAGCACCGGGGTCATCAGGTCGCTTTCAAGGAAGGCGCAGACGCTAACAGGGTGCATCTTCCTTTGCGAGATGTAGCCCTTCTCTTTGGCCCAATCCAAGGCGAAGTCAAAGCGGCGACTGGCAAAGGTCATGTAGACTTTGAGGGCCGAAGCGTACACCATGTCGGCCATGAGCGTCCGCCGCCGCCCAGTGCGCGGCTGTGGCGGCTCCTCAACGCCTTGGACGAGATCGTGGAGGAGGACGAGGAACCGCTTGAACTCCGTCATCTGCGCCTTGTTGTACAACGGCCAGTCCTGCTTGGAGGACTTCTTTTTCGGCAATGTGTCCGTGTCGATGACCACGGCCTCGCCGCCATGCTCCCGCTCGCGGACGTTGCGGGCGGCGTAAATGTGCTTGCATGGCTTCTGGCGAAGCTGGAAGTCGTCGCAGGTGCAGGATTCTGGGTTGGGACTCAGCCGAACCTCGTACCTGCCTTTGCCGGATTGCGAGGGAACGTACCAGATGCCATCGACGTAGGTGATTTTCACCCGCGCCGCCAGTTCCAAGCCCTTTAACTCTCGGAGGTCCATCGGAAGGCCCAGCCATAACTATACCCGCGTTCACTATAGCTACAGTGTAGCCACGTTGGACCGCGCACTCAAGGTTGGTAGGCAGAACAATCGTCGCGGTCTTGTGGCGGGGTAGGCGTGTGGCTACAATGTGTTTCATGGCTGGATCACGGAAAAAGAAGCTGGAAACTCAGGCCCGCGAGAATGTCCTGCGCATCCGTCTCACGGAGGAGGAGCGGGCCATGCTGGATCAGGTTGCCGAGACGAGGACTCTCGATACGTCCACTTGGGCGCGGTCGGAGCTAATCGCCTTGGCGAAAAAAGCTTTGGAAGAAATCTCAAAAAAGACTTGACGATGTTTCTTGCATCGTTAAAATCAATATGAGCGGCCCCGGAGTGCAGACCATCTCCGGGGCCTCGACAAGTGTGGTCAAGGCCGTCTGCAAGCCTGACGTGCCGGGGTCAAGGGCGGTAGGGGGTATCTTGGTGGATTACCCTACCGCCCTTGCTTCGTTCGTGGGCCACCCGGTCGGCCACTCTCGTTTGTCATTGCTGCCCTCCTTTCTTTAGACCGCAAAATGGCGTAGCTCAACTGGCTACTCCTCTGGCTCGTCCGTGTCCTCCGAACCGCCATCGAGATCGCTTTCGTCGAAGCCCATCTCCGCAAGCTCCTCAAGCGACATCTCGCTATCCATGTCCTGCTCGTCCTCTTTCAGCCGCCAGAACTTCCGCTTCTTCCCTATCGTGAGTGACTTGAACAGACCTTTCTGGCTGCTGTTGTAGAACAAGGCGTTCACCGTATTCCTCGTCAGGCCCGTTGCGTCAGCGATTTGGCGAACCGAGGCCATCGTATTGCCGTTTGCCTTGAAGAAGGCCACGACCTTCTCGGCCTGTGTCTTGGCATCAACGCGGCGTCGGGCCTCGGCGCGCGGAGGCGACGGGTGCGCACGCGGAGGTCGTCAATATCTCCAGTATGTCAGGAACAATACCGGGGTCTTCGGCGATCATTTGCTGGATCGCGCGGAGCTTGTGAGCGCGGGTTAGATGCCGCTGGATCATGGTCTCGAACTCGGCCTGCTTGTCCACTGGTTAGCGACCCCAAGAACATTTCTTCCTGTTTCTTGATTGTAAGAAGTGTTCTTGGGGTGTCAATAGAACTGGTTGCAAGAAATGGAAGAATTATTTAAGATGTGCGCGCCTGTTCAGGTAGATAAGGTTGGCGAGGGAGTTTTCTTGCAAGTGGGAGAGTTCTATTGCAGAATGGCGTTTCCTTGCAACGCCGCTCTTATCGGGATATTATCAAGGAATTATCCGAATCGCTCACCGTTTCTCCCTGAAAGGGGCTTTGCAATAGAAGACCATTTTGCAAGGCAACCCGTCAGGTTGCAACAGAATTCCTGAACCTGCAAGAGAACTCGTCAATTTGCAAGAGAACGTCAGAAACGCCACGGTGATGAGCCGTGGCGTTTATGCTTTTCCGCTCACTCGGATGCGATACAATGGAGGGCAGGACACGCCCCTTGCTGACCATTGCGTGCCGTCCCATGTCCGATAATCCCCTAAGCAGGGATAGATAGCAACGGGGGCGGCTTGAGCTTGGGGGTGTCCCACTTTTACAGCCTCGTTCGCATAACCGGCAAGCCTCTACTTGAATATAGTACCCCGCCCCAAGAAAAAGCGCAAGCCCTTAGCTTGACTGCCTTGCTCGGCGCACCAGCCGCCTGAACTGCCGCACGTCCTCCCGAAGCCGCTTCTCGTGTTCGTCATGGCAGAACACCAGTTCATCGTTGCCCACCGCCTCGCGGAGCAGGCACAGCAGTTCAGGGGCAGACCGTTCGCCGTAGTACACCGTATTCCCCACGACGCGGCCTCTTCGCTGGCAGTAGGGCAGGTTCGCCAGCTTCGGCTGCGGGATACCGTAGTGCTTGGCGACGATGTGCGAGACGGTCTGTTCCCAGAAGTCGGTGTGGCCGATGTCCTTTTGGGAGGAGACGACCCGTAGTTCATCGCCGAGGCGCAAGAAGTAAACGGGGTAGGTCATTGTGCCTTGGCCTCTTCGTCACGGACGATCCTCGTCCCGTCTTCTTGGACAAGGACAACCAACCGTAAGCCCGGCCTCACCACCACCCGCTCTAGCTCCTGCACCAACTGCCGGTAGCGCTCGGCATCACCTTCCAGTGTGGCCCAGAACTCCGCGCCCATGTTCGTCCGCAGGCGCGCCGTTTCCATGCCCTGCTCCGTGAAGACGACCGTGCCCTTCGTTGTGGCGAGTTTGGCCTTCTGGCAGTAGGCCAACATGAGTAATTCATTGAAGACCGCTTGGACGTGGTTCAGGTCCGTGAAGCGGTGGGAGTCGTTGTCGCTGACGATCAGTTCGACTTGCTTGGCGGGCAGCGGCATCAAGTGGAAGGTGCATTCGGTGGCATTGGAGTCCGCGATGTGCTGGTAGAGTTGGCGCGAGGATGCCGAAGCCCTGTTGCTGGACAAGGCGCTCGGCCTCTTGGCGGTTGGTCAAATGCGCTTTCATCAAAAAAAAACCCTGTCTTGCTCTATATATCTGCAAAGTCATTGGGGAGCATTATGGGCTATTTCAAAGATTGGCAGAAGGGCCGAAAGAACATTCGTGAAGCATTGAACCGCTTGCCGGGGGAGCAACCGCCACAGCCACAATTCAACCAATCGCGCGAGAATATAGCACGCTTGGAACAAGAAGCAGACCGGCGTAACCTCGATGAAGCGCTGAAATGGGCGGTTGAAACGTACAAGAAACTCTCCTACTTGGACGGAGTGCTTGAAAATGCTTGGCTTGATGATGAACAAGTGAACGCGGAAGAACTGGAAAAGTTGTCAAGTCAAGCAATGAACGCCTTTCAGCCCGTTTACAAATACCTCGCCAACAAGAAACAGCGTTTGGAGCAGGGTAATCTGTCACAGCACTTCCCGTCACAGAGTCAGCTACCGCCGCCGATGAACTAACTTGCCCATATTCTGTCGAGTAATTCATCGCCGCCACTCCTAATCCAAGCAACTTCGTCTGCGATAGTCTTGGCACGCGCGCACCATGAAAAAGCCTCGTCTAAACACCATTTGGCTCCATCTGTTTTCTCGTGGGTTTTGAAAAAAGCGAATAACTGTTTGGCGAGTTGCAACTGCCCCTGCCACGTCCCCTCCCAATTCTCACGTCGAGCCACAAGGCGAAGCCATTTCTCGGCCTCTACTGGTCTTTCCTGTTCATCGCACACCTTGGCAAGCCATAACTGAGCCTTGGCGCATCCAAGGCTTGCAGCCTTCTCAACGAACTCTCTCGTCTTCTGCTGCGCAATGAGCCACGGATCACACCACAACTGAGCCAGCATCGCTCGCATCGCCGCAAATGTGCATTCGGCTCCCCCTTTAAGAGAATACTCTTTCTCTGTGAGCGACAAGATGTCTTTCAGTCTTGGCGGAAGCACTTTCATCTCTTCTTCTGACATACGACCAAATACTTCTACGAGATGATGATTGACTTCTGGCGACAGATTGAGCAGTTCGCCAATGGGACAATCGAGCAAGAGTCGGATGGGTGGCACTCCACACGAAGAATAGCCAAGAACGAATATATCCACGTTTGGCGGGCGCTCAAACTCATCATATTGGACGCCAATAGGAAGCTCTGGTGCTTCTCCTCCGTCGCATAAATGGAGAATGTAACGTGCGAGGAGTTGCTGATCCCCTGCCCAACAGTCTGTGCCTGTTTCGTCTTCGCCGTTCCATGTCACCAATGCAGCAATAGCATCCGGGTCGCCCGAAGGCACGAAAGGAAGCACGTCAATCGCTCTGCCTTCTGACAATAGCTTGGCGAGCCGAAAGGCAGCTTCCGCATGGCCTTGGTCCGCAGCCTTCTTGAGAAGTTCCAGTGCTTGTTCGCGTTGATCCTCAGCGTCCAGCAGTGCCAAGTCACACCGAGCATTAGGATATTCGGCGATGGAGGCCCACCTAAAGCACTCCCGCGCCTTGTCGAGATCGGCGTACATGCCGATGCCATGCTGGAAGCACAAACCTTTGAGCCAGTGTGCTTCTGGGATGGAGTGGTTTGCACCTTGGCTCCATGTATCCAATTGCTTCTTGGCAACCCGATAAAGGCATCCTAGCCAGTCACATCCAGTTCGCCGTTGTCGTTCCAGTTCGGCAGCGTCCTTGCGTGCCTCTTCTCGGAGTGGCGGGTATAGCTCACGGATTTTTGCCGCCAGCACCCCGGCATGTTCTGGCCGATGCGGACGACGTTTCAGGCAGGACTCAAGCAAGTCTGCTTCTGGCTCCGTCATGCCGCGCTTGAGCAACATTTTCCGAAGACGTTTCCAAGGGAAGGTCTTGGGACTTAGGCTCGGAGGCCAAAAAGGCCACTTGAGACGAGGCTTTTCTCCGATTGCGCACGTCCACGGGAGACAGGTTTGGTGCAGCCCTTTGGTTAGTAGTTCGTACCAGATCACTCCGAGCGCATGAACGTCATCGGATGGATTTCCAAGATCGCCCACATGCTCAGGGTAGCGCTGCTCGTAGGACATATACAAAAGAGTACCGGCCCCCGGCATCCAGCGCCCGATGTCGGTCAGAGTGAGTTCTTCGGCGCGAGCCTCATCCACCGCCAAGACGCCCAGTCCGAAGTCCGCGATCTTGAACCGCCACGGCGGTCGGTCGTTGAGAAGGAGGATATTCGATGGTTTGAGGTCGCGGTGGACGATGGGGTCTTTGAGGGTGTGGATGCGAGCCATGATGCTCGCCAGTTCGTAGATCACTTCCGCTGCCTCAAACGGGGTGAACCGCCCACTCTCGGCAAAGCGCTTTTCGAGGAGCTTCCCAAAGTCCACGCCCTCAATGTACTCGTAGGCGACGAAGGGCAACTCGCGGGTCTCTTCGTCAAAGATTTCTTTGAGGACGACGAAACCCTCGAAAGTGCCCGCCTTCTTGATCCGGTCGAGATGCCGTACCTCGTTACGAAACGAGGGGAGAGCCTCTCGTCTCTTGCAGAACTTGAGGGCGTATAATTCGCCCCTCGTCGGATGGACGGCCTTCCAGACTTCCCCGAAGTATCCCTTGCCAATGCTCTGAACGAGCCAATAGGGTGTGTGGGGAACTTGAGCGCCTGCCTCAAGCTCGAACTGAGTGGGACTTTCGCGTTGGGCCATCGCTCGGCCCCTCTCGAAAAGCGACTCAGACGGCTCGGTGAGGACTGTCCCGACCGCCACCGTCTAGCTCAACAGCATACACGCCCGCTGCCACGACCGCAAGGACCGCAGCCGAAGTTGCTTACGCCTTCTCGTCGGGCGGCTCCTGTGGTCGCTCGCGGCCTGACACCTTCCTCTGAGCGGCTTCCCGTAAAACACCCCTCGCCCAAGCCGCCATCCCTTCCGGTTCATCGCTGGTTGCTTCCTCAATCAACCGCTTCAACTCATCCGTAACGGGGATGCGAAGGTCTTTTGCCATCCTGAGTTTCGGGTCTTTCCTTCGTCGTACCATGACGCTCAGTGTAGACAAAAAGTAGCAAAAAGTCAAACAAAAAATGTCTACCGCTATTGATTCGTGGACAGATGTTTACTACAATGTAGGCAGAAAGAAAAGCCCGCGCCTCTGCTGGTAACAGAAGCGCGGGCCAAGACACACTCAGGCGGGTCGCGCCCGAATGCGTTCTGCTCAAGAGCATTATAGCGCATCCCGCCGTGAACCGGAAAGGGATTTTTCGCTATGACCGCTCAAACCACCACCCCCAAGCCCACGTCTGCCAAGCTACGCGAGGAGCGCGGCATCATCATCGCCGCGCTCTGCAAGCTTCAGCGCCGCGATGATGGCATCTGGCTCGTGCCGTCGCAGTCCAAGAACGACAAAAAGTACGAAGTAGACCCGACCCACTGTACCTGCACCTGTCCTGACCACAAGGAAGAAGGTCACAAGTGCAAGCACCTGTACGCCGTCGAAATCACCATTCGCCGCGAACAAAACCCAGACGGCACGGTGACGGAAACCCGCTCGATCACGTTCACCGAGAAGAAGACCTACAAGCAGGACTGGCCGAAGTACAACGAAGCCCAGATGACCGAGAAGGACCGCTTTCAAGCGCTCCTGTTCGACCTGTGCCGCACCGTGCCTCCCGCCCCGCAGCCCAAGACGGGTCGGAAACGCACCGAGATGTCGGACATGGTGTTCGCCTCAGCCCTCAAGGTCTACACGACCTTTTCCAGCCGACGCTTCGACACCGACCTGAAACATGCCTACGCCAAAGGCTACCTCTCCCACAAGATGCACAGCGTCAGCGTGTGTGCCTATCTCGAATACGAGCCGATGACGCCGCTTCTCAAGCAACTCATCGTCCAGAGCAGTCTGCCGCTCCGGGCCGTCGAAACCGTCTTCGCCCCCGACAGCACCGGCTTCTCCACCAGCCGCTTCGTGCGGTGGTTCGACGAGAAGTACGGCACAACGCGGAGCGGGCATGATTGGGTGAAGGCTCATGCCATCTGCGGCGTCAAGACGAACATCGTCACGTCGGTTGAGATTTTGGACCGGGACGCGAACGACTGTCCGCTCTTTGAAGACCTCGTGAAAACCACGGCCAAGAACTTCACGGTCAAGGAAGTGCCCGCCGACAAGGGCTACCTCAGCCACGACAACCTTGAACTGGTGCAGCGTCTTGGCGGCACGGCCTTCATTCCCTTCAAGTGCAACAGCCAACCCGGTGAGGCAGGAAGCCTGTGGGAGAAAATGTACCTGTACTACCAGCTTCACCGCGAGGACTTCCTGAGTCATTACCATCAGCGCAGCAATGCGGAGAGTACGTTCAGCATGGTGAAGGCGAAGTTCCGCGACCATGTGCGGAGCAGGACGGACGTGGCGATGAAAAACGAAGTGCTGTGCAAGTTCCTCTGCCACAACATCTGTGTCATCCACCAATCGCAGATCGAGTTAGGCGTCGAGCCGGTGTTCTGGCCTGCGGAGAAGCCAGCCGTCCCTGCCCTCTTGAACTGAGGAGTAGCACCATGCGCGTTACATACCGATCTGGTTGTGGTCGCTACGAGACTGTCTACGAGCAAATCGCTGTCCACTTTTGCTGTCGAGAGATGCAGGACGAGTGGGACATCCTTGTCGGCTTCGGCGTCAAAGGCCACCGGCGCACCACCAGCAGGGAAGTGAACATCTTCACGTCGCACCACATGCAGAGGAGTGGCAACTGCATTTTGGGCCTCACCGAGATACGGTTCTGTCCGTGGTGCGGCGAAGAGGTTGTAGTCGTGCGCGTGAAGTAGTCACAAAAAATCGCCAACGACACTCTCTTAAAACGGGCCTTAACCGGCCCGTTTCTTTTTTTAAGGAGCAGTATGTTCAAATCTGTTGATGAAACACGCATCGAGCAACTGGACCGCGATTTTGCCAGCAAGTTCCCTCGGCCAGAGGACGCAGAACGATACGCTGCTATCAACGAAGCGGCGAAGGCGTTCGCCAAGGTGGTAATTGAGAACGTGCCGTGGTCCGTGGATAGGGACCGGGCCGTGGATCGCGTTCGAGATGCCGCAATGCTGGCAAGAGAGGCCATCTTGACCTACGAGCCGCCAAACGCCGAGGAGTTTACCACCAAAGGCGGGCACAAGATTCGTCTTTCGGGGCGGTGAGCATCCACTGAGCCGTTGCTGGGATGTCCCGCAGCTTTCCCCTACAATCCACCACGAGGGTTGGCTGGCTAGAGCTAGGCGAGGGGGAACAAACCGTGTTTCGCTACAACATTGCCTTGGACATCTGGGTCGGGGGAAGTCGTCCAGTGCTGGTTGATGACGTTGCGGCTAACTTGCCCATTGGCGCTCATCTTACGATCACCCTTGCCCACGCATACGTCTTTAATGACGGGGGCGCTCAAATCTCTTTGCCAGCCGGGACAGTGGTTACGGGCGTAATTATTGCGAAGCAAGCTCTGCCTCCACAGCAGGGAGGGGCGAATCCTCACGCTGGCAACGCCAATCCTTAGCTAAACTGTTGCCCGATGGCGGCTTGCAAGAAAACCCGTTCATCTGCAAGAGAACCCATTCAGTTGAAAGAAAACGAACTGGCCTGCAAGAGAACGCCTGTCATTTTGGCAGTTCTATTGCAAAGCCCCTGAAAGGAGCATCTGACATGAAACGCATGCTATTCGTGGCGATTCTTGGAGCCATCGTGGCGACGGGACTGTGCGCCGATACGCCGTCTGCTCCCAAACCGCCTCCACCGTTTCCCGTCTTATCAGAATCATGGAATCTTTCGGCGGCGATGGCACGGCTGAATAAGAAAGGTCAACTCGTTCTCAAAATCTGGACAAGTCGCTATGTCTCGCTGACGGCAACGCGCATCATTCGAGATGGTAAGGAAGTTGAAGAAAAACACACTTTTTACGAGACAGTCGAAGGTTGGGAAGATCAAACCTACGATGCCAAGGAAATCAAGCTGATCGGCAGCGATGGTAAACCTCTCGATAAGAAGAGGCTCCCTGAACTACTGAAAAAGGAACGGCCGGTTCTCTATGGATATGGCGAGGGTAAGATCGATACGGTCTTCTTGAAGGTCATCAAAGAGGGAACGCCGATAATCTTTCTCCCGCTTCCCTCGGTGTCGTGATTCGGCTGTTTCGGCTGATGTGGTCCTTCTCCTTCAGTTGTAGGGTGGGTCGAGCGCAGCGAGACCCACCGGGGAACCCGCCACTCCCCGGTGGGTCTCGCTGCGCTCGACCCACCCTACCAAGACAGCCTACATTAGGCAAGAATGGCAATGGACCTGTGGCCGAATGGTAGCAGTTACACGCTCCGACTCGTTTTTACAAATGTCCATCATTCTCCGTGGCATTCACAGAGGAGAACGGAAAATCTTAAACGCTTGTCCATACGTCACTTAATCCCCTTCAGCATCCGTGTACGGTTTTCCGGCACGGTGCTTGCAATTACCAAAGGCGACCCGACCGATAAGTGGAAGCGACGGTCGGGTACTCGCACGGTTGGCGAACGGTCTCCCCCACCGCTTCGCCCACGGCTACCCCGTCCGTGTGGGGGAACGCGAAGGTCGTCGAGAGACTCCCCCGTCCCTTCGACGCATGCCGCCGCGTTCCCTCGAAAGCGAGTGCCTGAGCGACGCTTCTCCCATCCCCCTCATGCCTATAATGCAAGTCCCCGAACCCCTTTATGAGCCACCCGCTCCCCCGCGGGTGGCTTTCTTCTTTTCCTCAGACGAATTGGCGGCCTTGAGATGCCGATCGAAAAATTCCTCAATGCTTTTCAGCACCTCCGGCGTATGAAATTGCGGGCCGCCGTGTCCGGCACCCTCGATGCGCATGATGGTTGTCTCGACGCCGGTTTTTTTCAGCGCGTCGTGCAGCAAATCGCTTTGCTCCATCGGCACGAGGGGGTCGCGCGTGCCGTGCAGAATCAGAAACGGAGCGGCGTCCTTGGTGATGTAGGCGATGGGGTTGGCCTTGGCGGCTTTGTCCTTGTTGTCGGCGACGGGACCGCCGATCAACTTGCCCGTGGGAGAATCGGCGCGAGCGAACCGCGATCCCATCCGCGTCAGGTCGGTGGGACCGTACCAGTCCACCACCGCTTGCACGCGGCTGGATTGATCGAGGTTGCCCTTGCCCTCCAGTTCCTTGGCGTGGCCGGTCGTGCCGAGCAGAGCGACGAGATGGCCGCCCGCCGATTCGCCGATGGCGCCGAAGCGGCGGGCATCGAGGTTATATTTTATCGCCTGCGCGCAGCCAGCGCACGGCCGTTTTGCAATCCTCAATCTGGGCGGGGAAGACGGCATGTTGACTGAGCCGATAATTGATGGCGGCGACGGCGTAACCTTTGGAAACAAACAGTAGAAACTGACGGCCCGCGTCTTTGCTGCCGCCCGCCCAGCCGCCGCCGTGGACGAAGACGATCACCGGCAGCGGGCCGCGCGCCTTCTCCGGCAGATACAGATCTAGTTTGTGGCGCTCGTGGCCGTCGGGTATGTAGGGCAGATCGCGGACGAGCTTGACTCCAGCCGGCAAGGGGCCGAGAATTGGATCGAAGCTGCGGCCAAATACGGAGTACCACGTATGCAGATCGGCTAACTCTTTCCGCGCCCGTTCGCTGGCTCCCGCCAACGACACCTGCCGCGGAGCCACGAGCGCTGTCAACTGCTTGACATCAAACGCTTCGAGAAGACCGAAACAAAACATCTCCGGCATCTGATCCACCGAACGATTCTGCTCGACAATCTCTTTGAGGCTGCCGAGCGCGCCGCGCAATTCCAGAAGACCGATGGCCTTCTCTTCGAGGGCGGCCGCGACCAGCGAAATCAGACTCATGCGCGGTCCCACAGCGGCGATGGCGAGCGGGCCGTTTTTATGCTCGGCCATCGACCAGCGCACCACGGCGGATAGCTCGCTCGCCTGCACGCCGAGCGGTCGATCTCCGACGCAGGCCAACAGCAGTGCCAGCAGAAAATCGCGCGGTTTCTGCTTGTGCAGATCCTCGCCCATCAGCTTCGCTTCGCCGAAATAGAACAGATCGACGGCCAAGACGCGCAGCCCCATACGCAGCAAGCGCTCGGCGTTGACGGCATCGGCACGGCGGCCGGCGTCGTTGAGCAGAATCACGGTGTTCTTCGGATCGCCACGCCGCAGTTCGACGACGGGCACTGTCCACTTTTCGCCGACACGCAGTTTCCAGAATGTCGCCTTTAAGCCGTCCTTCTCGCTGTCGCCGCAGCGCGTCGCCTTCACGGTGAAATTCTCCGCGCGGACAAGAGAACGGAGTTTACCGCGTTGTACCTGTTGCCATTTTTCCGCCGTCGAGCGCTGCGCCGGCAGTGCCGGCACGCGCGGCAGCTTCTTCGCCAAATCCAGGGCTAGCGCGTTGAAGTCGGCGTTGCCCATCGGCAGATCGACCTCTAGTTCTTGTGGAGTTTTGACCTCTTTTTCGGATGGTATTTCCTCGGCACGATACTTTTTATCGCCGGCATAGAAGAAATCGCCGATCATGCGGTAGAACGCTTGCCGATTGTCTTTCTCGTAGTTGTGCGTGCCGGGATCATCGTTGACGTGGGTGCGCAGCGCCGTTTCCTTCCCGTACAGCTTGAAAATGGGCCGAGCGGCATCGAGCAACGGCGGCAGTGCATAGCCGGCCTCGAAACAACAATTGTCCTTGGCATTGAACGTCAACAGCGTTGGCCGCGGCGCGCGCAGGGCGGTCAGATGGGTGTAATCGGCGAGGGTGCCGAGATCGCACGGCGTCTGCTCGGAATCGCCGAGATCCTTGAAATGATCGCGGTATTTGACGCGGAAGCTGGAGTAACCGGCGACCGGATTCGCCAGCTTGACGCGCAGATCGAGCGAACTGCCGAATATCGTTTGCCAACCGCCGCCGGACAGACCGCTGACGGCGACGCGCTCGGTATCGGCGCCTGGCAGCGACAACAGTACGTCGAGACCGCGCGTGATCGCCAGGTAGAACGGCGCCAATCCGCTTGTGCCGCACAGGTCGAGTTGATTCATGCGGTAGTGCTGCAAGCTCGGTTTGCTCAACTGCCCCATGCCCAGCCATTCGACATTGAGGACGAGCATGCCGCGCTTGGCGAGATTGATGCAACGGATCTGTTTGTAGTCCGCCGCCTTGCCTTGGCGTTCGTGGCCGTTGACGGCCAGCACCACCGGCACTTTGCCCGATAGGTTGTCCGGTTCGTACAGAAGAGCTGGTATCCACAATCCAGGAAGTGCCTCGTAGCGCAGTTTGCGGATGCGATAACCGGGACCGCCGGCAATGGCATCGAACCATTTCACCTGACATTTGGCATCGCGCCAAGCGGCGGCCTCGCCGCGAAAGACAATGCGATCGAGAATGTCGCGGCGGAGCCGCTGAGCGTACTTTTCCCACTCGTCGCGGCTCTTCACATTCGGCATGCGCGGAATGCGCGAGGCGATGCGCTCTTGCACGTCGAGAAGCGCCTGACGCGGGCCGATTATCTCGCGGGCCAGTGCCTGTTCGACAGGCGAAGGATCGGCGGCGCGAGCAGCGGCGGATAAGATGACAAAGGAGAAGAGGACACACGAGGTTTTGCGAATCATGGTAGTTCTCCGGGAAAGTCGGCGACTCGGCAGCGATCATAACCGGATGCAACCGTGACTGCAACCATCTCGTTCTCGCGCTCCGCGTGGGGACGAGAGAAATAGCGCTTGATTCACTTGACGAGGCTATCCACAATAGCCTGCGATCTGCGAGAAGGAAGCCGCAAGGTTGTGGCTCCGAATGTCTAATTACGACAATTGCGAGGCAAAAAGATGCCACAAGGATCGAACTATGTGGTCGGCGTCCCCAACGAAATCAAAACGCACGAATCGCGCGTCGCCCTCATTCCCGTCGGCGTCGAGGAATTGACCCGTGCGGGGCACAAGGTTCTCATCCAAGCGGGGGCCGGCCAGGGCAGCGGCATCAGCGACGAACAGTATCAGCAGCACGGCGCCGAGATTGTCGCCAGCGCCGCCGACGTGTGGCGGCATGCTCATCTCATCGTCAAAGTCAAGGAGCCGTTGCCGGTCGAATGGCCGCTGATGCGCGCGGGGCAAATCGTCTTTACCTATTTCCACTTTGCCGCCGATGAATCGCTGACGCGCGCCGTCATGCAGTCGGGCATCAGCGCCATCGCCTACGAGACGATCCGCGACGACAAGGGCCGGCTGCCGCTGTTGACGCCGATGAGCGAAGTGGCCGGCCGTATGAGCATTCAGGAAGGCGCGAAGTTTCTCGAACGACCGTTCGAGGGGCGCGGCATTCTGCTCGGCGGCGTTCCCGGCGTACTGCCCGCCAACGTGGTCATTCTCGGCGGCGGCGTCGTCGGCGCCAACGCAGCCAAGGTCGCCGCCGGACTCGGCGCCAACGTCGCCATTCTCGACATCAATCTCGATCGCCTGCGCTATCTCGACGACGTGATGCCGCGCAACGTCACCACGCTGTACAGCGATCGCCACAACATCCTCGACAGTTTGGCGCGCACGGATCTGCTCATCGGCGCGGTGCTTATCCCTGGAGCGCGAACGCCGAATCTGGTGCGCCGCGAGGATCTCAAACGCATGCCGCCGCGCGCCGTCATCATCGACGTGGCCATCGATCAGGGCGGCTGCATCGAAACGTCGCGGCCCACCACGCATAGCCAACCGACGTTTCTCGTCGATGACGTGCTGCACTACTGCGTCACCAACATGCCGGGCGCCGTCGGTAGAACGAGTACCTATGCTCTGACGAATGTGACGCTGCCGTATGTGTTGGAACTGGCGCGTAAGGGGTTCGAGTGTGCTATCGGTGACAACGCGGCGCTTCGGCACGGTCTCAACGTGCATCAGGGCAAAGTGACGAATCCCGCCGTCGCCGCCACGTTCGGCCTGGAGTGCGCGGCGATTTGAGATTCGAGGAAACACGCTCGCGGTTTGTCTCTTGGCAGCCATCGGAAGATGGTCTACATTGGGTTCGACAGAACTTCCTCTCTGTAAGGTAGAGAAAAATCATGGGATCTACTCGACCTCGTTACAGTAAAGAAGAATTCGCTCGGCGCGGTGAGGAGATTTTCGCGCGCGATATTCGCCCTCATCTCGAAGGGATCCCCGTAAGCCATTTTGTGCTGATCGACATCGAAACGGGGGCGTTTGAAGTGGATGAGAGCGAGTTGGCCGCGTCGGATCGTCTACGGGCGCGCCACCCTGACGCGCAAGTCTGGATGCGGCGCGTTGGCTCGCGTTTTTCGCGCCGATTTGGTTCCCCTCGACGGTCGGCGGCTTTATGATCCGTGGCGTCGTCAACGTTGACCGAGAGGCGATCGTCCGTCTCCTCGTGCGCGGTCCCACCGGGAATCAGCAGCGGATCGAAGCGGTGATCGATACCGGCTTCGACGGCTGGCTCAGTTTACCGCCCGCGCTTATCTCTCTACTCGAGTTGCCGTGGCAGCGACGCGGTAACGCTGTGTTGGCCGATGGCAGCGAAACACCTTTCGACATCTATGAAGGCACCGTGGTATGGGACAGGCGGCGACGCCAACTCCCGGTGGATGAAGCGGACACCGCGCCGTTGATCGGTATGGCGCTGTTGGACGGCTACGAGTTGAAGGTGCAAGTACGCAAGTACGGCAAGGTCGCCATCCAGGCACTTCCTTAGCCGGAACAGCTTACTCCAGGCTATGCGATCATAATTCTATCACAATTACCCTTGTGCCAATTCCTTGAAGACGGTATAGACGCCGACCGCTGAACGCGAAATCGCCAGGCAGACATCGGGGAAATCGCGGCTGGATTTGCTTCGCCATTTTGCCCAAGACGCCGAAGCGGCGATGGACCGGGGGCGACATGAAGTGGCTGCGCTTGCTTCTCTGCCTCGGAAGTTATTTCGTCCTACCGTCGCCGTTCCTCTCGTCTCAGGAGCCGGTAAGTATCCTTCCTCCCCTCTCTGTTCCGGCCGAGGGGAATTCGCTGCCGCCCGCGCCGTCCGTGCCGGAACAACCGTTCGCCGACCCCCTGCGTGGCGGCGCGATGGAGACGATACCATCGCCGCTATTCCTCTCTCCTCCCGGCATGTTCGGCGATCTGCTGGAAATCGAAGCCTTTCGCCAAGCCATCGGCAGCCGCGTTGAAGCCATCGCTCCCGTGGCGTTCCTTAGTTCCTTCAAAATCTCGGACAACGAAAGTCCTCGCCCTCTGGATCGCGTCTTTGTAACCGGCCAGTATTTCAACGGCGTGGGTCGATCGTTGTTCGCGTCCAATGCTTCTTATGCCAATGTGTACCGCGAAATGATTGGCTTCGAGAAGACGTTTCTGCAAGGCAACGCCTCGGTCGGTATGCGTCTGCCGTACTTCCAGCTAACCGGCGATCCTGGCTTGAACGAAACGCGCGTCGGCGATGTCAGTGTTCTTCTCAAGTACGCCTTCGTTAATGATCGAGCTACGGGCGACGTGTTCGCGGGCGGTCTGGTGGTGACGGCTCCGACGGGACCGGCTTTGCATTTTCCGGGTCAATCGTCGGTCAATCCGGTCATCTTCCAGCCGTGGCTCGGCGACCTATGGAATTGCAAAAGTCTTTTCGTGCAGGGGTTCCTATCGGTGGCCGTGCCCACCGATGCGCGCGAGGCAATACTCTTCTTCAAGAGCGTGGGCGTGGGTTACTGGCTTTATCGCAGCGACGAGCCGAATCGGCTCCTGCGCCATCGTGCCGGACGCGGAACTACACTTAACTTCGCCGCTCAATCACCAGGGTCTGGACAGCCTGCCGATCGGCTTTCCCTTCATAATGGATTTCACAGGTGGTTTTTACGTCTTTCTGCGCCGTGCCGTGCTGGGCGTCGGCGTGGGACGCGCCTTTAACGGGACCAAAACCGTATGAGTATCAGGTGATTACCAATCTAAATTTCCGTTTCTGATGAGGTGAGGCGCTGTCTTTGTGGATTTATTCGATCTCGTAAATGACCTGTTTGGGATCGCGCGGTTGGAGAGTTTGCGTGCGACAGTCCGGCACCAAATCCAGATCTTCCAGAACAATGGCACCCAGGAGGGCGTCGCTGCGGGCCGGCTCGACCACGGCCTTAAAAGTGCCGCGGCGACCCAGCACCTCGACCTCGACCTGATCGACGACACGGCGAACTTCCTTCCGCTGGTCGGCGTAGCGGACGGGGGCGGTTCCCACATCCGGCAGACCCAGTTGGTTGACCGCGCTCTCCGGCAATACCAGATGACTGGCGCCGGTGTCTACCATGCAGGTGAGCCGCAGTCGCCGCACCTTGTCTGCTGCTAGCGCACCCATCCCGCACATCTGAACATCAATGTTATTGGCCAGCCCGACTTCCACGTTGATCCGTCCCATGATTGCACTCCCTCGATCGTTCATTGCAATCTCTCAACTCTTGTTTGCCCAGTGCGCCGCCTACTCCTCCCTCGCTAAACCCAGTATAGCAAAAGATGCGGTTGCGAATTAGCAACGCTTCGGCGGAGCGTCGCTACACGGACAGCGAAGGGGAGGAGAGAGGAGATTGATTCATGCCGGTGACGACAGGGATGAAAGGAGCGGGCTATTATGATCGATACTCGGCGGCTCAGCTGGCATCGATGCAGCTAGTACAGGATTGGATCGAAAACGCCGTCGCTATCCTGCCGCTGCCGCCGGCTTCTCACCCCTTGACCGTACTGGATCTCGGCTCCTCGGAAGGACGCAATGCGCTCGTAACCATGAACACGATCGTGGAGGCGGTTCGACGACGGCGGAGCGATCAGGTCGTGGAGACGATTTACAGCGATCTGCCATCCAATAACTTCAACCGCTTGTTTCTGAATCTTCACGAGGCGCGGACGGCGGGCCGTATCGATCCCGGCGTCTTCGCCAGCGCGGCGGCGGGATCGTTCTACGAGCCGCTGGTGCCGCCTTGCCGCGTCCATTTCGCTCTGTGCTTCAACGCGCTCTTGTGGCTCGATGAATTGCCGGCCGCGGTCGTGCCCGACTTTGTCGTCTATCGCCGGCCGCATCCGCCGCGTCCGGGTTTGCATGTGCCGCCGGAGACCGCCGACGCTTTCGCGCGGCAGGCCGATGGCGATCTCGTTCGTTTTCTGGAGTGCCGCGCTGCGGAATTGGTTTCTGGAGGCAAGCTGCTGATCGTCAGCCCCGGCGATGCCGCCGAGCAACGCCTCGCCGACGGAATCTACGACGTACTCAACGATGCCTGCCTCGATTTGGTTGCCGCCGGCCGACTGCCGCATCAACGCTATGAGCGCTTCACGATGCCCTTGTATTTCCGCACCGTGGCGGAGACGCTGGCGCCGCTGGAGCGCGACGACTCGTCGGTAAAAGGCGCGTTCACGGTCGATCGCGCCGAGACGTTGGAAGTGCCGATTCCATTTTTCATCGAGTTTGAGCGCCGCGGAGATAGAACGAAGTTGGCAGATGATTATACGGGTTTTCTGCGTGCTTTTTCCGAGCCGGTGGCGCGAGCGGCCCTGGTGGAAGATGACGGCGATAGCACAATCCTCGATGAGTTATATGGGCGAATCCATGCCCGCTTGAAGGCGGAACCGGAGCGCTATCGCTTCCGCTATCTGCTGACGGCGACGCTCTTTACCAGATCTTGAGAGAGTTTTTCAGGAGAGTATGTCCTTGACGATTTCGCCATGCACATCGGTCAGCCGCATATCGCGGCCGCCGAAGCGCACCGTCAGACGTTTGTGATCGACGCCCAAGAGATGCAGCAGCGTAGCGTGCAGATCGTGGATCTCGACCTTGTCGGCGACGACTTTGTAACCGAACTCATCGGTCTCGCCGTAGACATATCCGCCCTTGACGCCGCCGCCGGCCATCCAGATCGTGAAGCCGAATTGATCGTGATCGCGGCCATCGCTGCCCTGCGCGAACGGCGTGCGGCCGAACTCGCCGCCCCAGAGAACCAGCGTGTCTTCCAGCATTCCGCGACTTTTAAGGTCTTTTAAGAGCGCGGCAATCGGTTGATCGACGGCGCGAGCGTTCTTCTCGTGTCCGTCCTTCAATCCGCCGTGTTGATCCCAGCGATCGACGCCTACACTGGGGCAGGTTAGCTCGATGAAGCGCGCTCCGCGTTCGATCAAGCGGCGAGCGATGAGGCATTCCGTGGCGAAGATGCGCGTCGGTGCGTATTCCGCATCGAGTCCATACAGTTTTTTCGTCGCCGCGCTTTCGCCCTTGAGATCCATCAGTTCCGGCACGGCCGACTGCATGCGGTAGGCGGTCTCGTAATTGGCGATGGCCGACTCGATGGCATCGTCGTGTCCGCCGCGCGCCGCGACGCTGTCGTCGAGGCGGCGCAGCAGATTGAGTTTGCGTCGCTGCTGTTCGTCGGTCGCTTCCAAGCGGCGGATGTTGGCCACGGGCGGATCGGTGGAGCGGAAGATCGATCCTTGATAAGCGGCGGGCAGGAAGCCGCTGTTGAAATTGTCCGCACCGCCCGGCGGAATGAGGCCGCCGTTGAGGACGATGAAGCCGGGCAGGTTCTTGTTGAGGCTGCCCAAGCCGTAGCTGACCCACGCGCCCATGCTCGGCCGACCTTGCACGCCGGAGCCGGTGTGGAGGAAATAATTGGCGCTAGTATGCTCCGGGAACTTCGACACCATCGAGCGGATGACGCAGAGATCGTCGATGCACTCGGCGACGTGCGGAAACAGATCGCTGACCCACAGACCGCTTTGGCCGCGACGGCGGAACTTCCACGGCGAGGCCATCACGCGGCCGACATTGTTGAACTGCGTCGGCTCGACCTTGAAGATGCTGTGCGGATCGCGGCCGTGATATTTCTCCAAGAGCGGCTTGTAATCGAAGGTATCCACCTGCGAGGGTCCGCCGTCCATGTAGAGAAAGATGATGTTGCGAGCACGGGCAGCGAAGTGCGGCGCGGACAGCGCGGCGGCGGAATGACCCTCTTCGGCGAGCAGCGCCGACAGCGCGACGGCGCCGAAGCCGTTGGCGCAACGCAACAGCATGTCGCGTCGGCTCAAGGGCGTTGGGATGAAGCGTCCGCAGTGCATACAAGTGTTCCGCCGCTGTCAGTTCACGAAAATAAATTCCTTGACGTTGAACAGCACATGCGCGAGGTCCGCCCACACAGCGGGATCGTCCCTTGCTTGCGTTGCGGGCTGGCGAGCGAGGAAAGCCACGCACGCCGCCAACTCTGATTCTGTCGGTGGACGGGTGAAAGCGCTTTCATACATGCGAATGATTCGCTCGCGGGTCGGGCCAGGCTCGGCGAGGACGCGCTTCGCCCAGAGCGACGCTTGCTGATGCACGAACGGATCGTTGAGCAGAATGAGCGACTGTGCCGGCACATTGGAAACAGTGCGGCGGCCGACGGTCGAGAAGGGACTCGGCGTATCGAAGGCGAGCAGGAACGGCGACAGGAAATTGCGCCGCACTGCCAAGTACACACTGCGGCGACCGTCGCCGTCAAGCGGCCCGCTGGCGGGCCGGCCGCGCCCTTCCTGAAACGCCGTCAGATGCACCAACACCGAACGGCCGTGCATGCGTTTGTCCAAACGCCCGGAGAGAGATAGCATGGCATCGCGGATCGCTTCACCCTGCAAACGACGTAGGCGCATGCGGTGCAGCAACAGATTGCCGGGATCGGTGCGATCAGCGGCCGTGTCCGGCTGGCTCGACATGCGATAAGCGCTCGACAATACGAGATGGCGAATCAATCTCTTGATCGACCAGCCTTCCTTGATGAAGCGATCGGCGAGGTAATCGAGCAATTCGGGATGCGTTGGCCGCTCGCCGAGGACGCCGAAATTATCGGTCGAAGCGACGATGCCGCGACCGAACAAGTGATGCCAGACGCGATTGACGACAACGCGCGGCAGAAACGGATCGAGGGCGGGATCGATCATTTGGCGAGCCAGTTCCAGCCGACCGCTGCCGCGTAGAGCCGCCAGCGGAGCAGGTCCGGCGAGCGCTTCCAAGAAACGGCGCGGCACGGTTTCGCCGTGCGCCTTGTGCGATCCGCGGATAAAAACATATTCATTTTCCCCACTGCCATCGATCATCGCCACGCACAGGCGCGATTCTTTGTGAATGCGGTCGGCAATCTTGCCTTGCTCGACAAGGAATGTGCGGGCTTCCTCACTAGCAGGAGCAGAGCAACCGAAAAGAGCGGCGTGCTTCGTCATCCAGTTCACCAGGCGGGCGCGATCGACCGCATCGGCCGTACCGATGAGGTGATCGGCGGCCAGTTCGCGGAGCGTGTCGAGGAAAAGCTGTTGATACGACTGCGCTAGCGTGTCGAGAGAGCCGGTGTTGGCGAACCGGCTGCGTAAGCTGCCGGGTAAGCCAAAGCTGCCGGGTAAGCCAAAGCTGTCGGGTAAGCCCAACCCGGCAGCTAACGCTGCCGGTTCGCCCTGCACCACCTGCGCGACGGCGAAAGCGGCGTCGCCGATGGGCGTGAACTCCAGATGGATGCGTTGTCCCTTGTAATCGCTGAGATCGTGTGCGATCCACTGGAAACGCTCGCCAGCATGGACAGTGCGGATCAGCTGCGCCGTGCAAGGGACCGGCAATCATGACGTGCGAACCGACGGCGGCGTAGACGAAGCCGCTGCCCTTGACGAGATAGAACACCTTGCCGGTGGTCAGCGGGAACGTCGGCGTGCGGATCGTCCGGCCGGCGCGCATCACGCTGCCCAACACTCCCGGATCGTTCTCCGCGCCGCGAGCCGGCTTCAACACGTCCCAAACCGCATCTTTCTCGGCGGCAGCATACTCGCGAAAGTGCAGTTCTGGTTTGGCCGCATCGCCCTCGATGTGCAATTCGCCCGGACGCACGGGACCGGAACCGAAAGCGAACCCATCGGTCAGCCAGT
Source organism: uncultured Planctomycetota bacterium (assembly GCA_963835245.1). Taxonomy (GTDB): domain Bacteria; phylum Planctomycetota; class Planctomycetia; order Gemmatales; family Gemmataceae; genus JAJPHU01. Next base: position 159,295 of record CAWIEZ010000001.1, on the reverse strand, counting down.
CGTCCGGCTTGCTGTTGGCATAATCGATTATCATTTGTGTCCGTTTAGCCGCGTCTCGCTTCGGATCGTGGCTAAACTTCGCGGCGGGATCGGCAGCGAGCTTCGCCCAGACGTGCAGCGGATCGTTTTCATCGCGCGCCGCCGTTGCCAGGTGCTTTATCCATTGGCCCAGAATGGCGGCATCGAGCTTGTGCGCATGGGCGATCTCCGCTACGTCGCATCGGCGCATCCGCATGAGCCAACATCGCCGTCGCGCCGCCAATAGGTAGTCGGCCAGTCGCTCCGCTCCCGGCCGCAGCGCTTCCGCCAACGCTTTCTGAATCGTCGCCCGGCTCTTCGCGCGCAGTTGCCACAGTTCCGCGGCGACGCGGCGATTGTGTTCCATCGAATCGAAACGCGCCAGTCGATAATGACTGCTCTGGAGGAAGCCGAACAGCGCGTAATAATCCTTCGTGGAGATGGCATCGAACTTGTGATCGTGGCAACGTGCGCAGGCGACGGTCAGGCCGAGAAACGCCTTGGACAGCACATCGACCTTGTTGTCGAAGCGGTCGGCTTGATCTTGCCGAATGTCCACCGGCGAATGCACTTCTTCGCCGAGGAACCAAAAGCCGGTGCCGAGGATCGATTCGTTGAACCCCTGTTGCGGATGCCGGCGCGGGTTTGTCAGCAAGTCGCCGGCGAGATGCTCGAGGACGAATTGGTTGTACGGAACATCGGCGTTCAGCGCCCGGATGACGTAATCGCGGTACTGATAGGCGTTGGGGATGGCATAGTCGAATTCGTGGCCGCGCGTCTCGGCGTAGCGCACGAGATCGAGCCAATGGCGGCCCCAGCGTTCGCCGAAGTGCGGCGACGCCAACAGACGATCCACGACCTTCTCGACCGCATCGGGCGAGGTATCGCGCAGAAATGCCTCGACCTCTGGCCGCGACGGCGGCAGACCGATCAGATCGAAATACAGTCGGCGGAGAAGCGTCCGCTTGTCGGCAGGTTTCGCCGGTGACAGTCCCTTGTCATCGAGCTTGGCGAGAATGAAGCGATCGAGCGAATCGCGCGGCCAATTCGCATCGCGCACCTTGGGAAGAGTTTGCGAGCGGATCGGCTGCCAGGCCCAGTGAGTACGTTTGCGCTCCTTGAGATCGAAAGCGGCTCGACTGATGTTCGACTCGCCGGACGATGGTTGTTTCGGCCACGGCGCGCCCATTTGGACCCAGGTTGTCAGGTCGGCGATGTCGGCATCGGACAATTTGCCGCGCGGCGGCATCTGCAACTCGACGTTTTTGTAAGTGACGGCTTCGATAAGCCGGCTTTTGTCCGGCTGTCGCGGCGTGAGGGCCGGCCCGCTGTCTCCGCCGGCCAGCATCGCCTCGCGGCTGTCCAAGCGCAGACCGCCGCGCAGTTTCTTCGCTTGCCCAGAGTGACAGCGATAGCAGTGCTGCGCCAGCAGGGGACGCACTTTGTTCTCGAAAAAATCGCTATTCTCGGCGGCGGAGAGCGGCGACGCGGGGACGAAGAGAGCAAGGGCGAGTGGAAGGAGCGTCGTCGGCAGCGGTCGGCAGTGCGGCATGGTGAGTCTCGCCGGGTAGGAGCCCGGTCATCCCAGCGATTGGGTCCGGTCTTCTTCAATAAGTGTACACCGCGAGATGGTCGCTTGCCACCGACATGTTGTAGCCGTCCGCTTCATCCAGGATCAGGGCGGCCAGTGGCCCGTGCGTCTGCTCTGGACTGAGATGTGTAGGAGGCTTCACGGCCTCTTGAGACGCTTTCTTCGACGAGGTCTGCCTTCTACTCGAAGGAAGAGAGAGTAGGTAGCCGCTTGCGGCTTCGCGCCAAGCCGCAAGCGGCTGATCCGAATGGATCATCGCAGGTACTTGTCTTCCTTCGCCTTCTTGTCGGCGGGCTTATTTTCCTTTTCCTGCGGCACAGGAGACGGGGAAGGAGTTCCACCAGAAGACCCGTTGTAGACGGGTACGGCTCCAGGCGGGACCGGGACCGGACTTGGAGAGGTAGCAGGACTGTAGCTGTGGCCCGTGACCGCGGGCGGACTCGCTTCCTTGTCGCTTGTATTTTTTTTCTCGCCCTGCGCCTGCACCTTCATGTATTTGACGACGTTATCGTCGATGATCCCTTCGCCCTCGTAGCGGATGAGGAAGTGAAACAGATGCTTGGGCGGCTTGACCGGAGCGGGTACGGGGTAAGAGGACGCTTCGGGCACGGGATTGGAAGGGTGGAGCAGAACCGGCGCGCTGTAGGAAGCGGGAACGATGCCGGCGTGCGGTGATTTTTTGTTCGCGGCGAAGTTGGTCTTGGTTCCTTTCGGCAGAGACGTTTTCACTTTCCTGAGAAAACCGTCCACCTTGGCCTGGACCCCAGCGGAGTGGCTGACAATCAAGTAATTTTTTGCCGCATTGTAGCGGAGAACTCCCGGCCCGCCCGACTTTTGCCAGCTGTTCGGCTCGATCACTTCCGGAATAGTTTCGGCGATCCATTTGCCGAAGTCCGCATCGTAACCCATGTCGCTCAGCGAATAAATCGAATAGGATCGATCATCCGCGCCGGAAACATCCGTGATCTTGAGCGTCGCGGAGGGCACAATCAATTCTTGTCCGATTGATCTTCTCGTCGGCACGGAACTGCCCACCAGAGCCACGGTCAGGGCCAACAAGGCCAAAGCTAAAAATCGCCATCGAGCCATCGTCATTCTCCTTCCTTGGAGTAAGAGGATGGGCCGATTTGAATACGAACAGCATTTGGCGTCAAGTGCAGTCCACTTTTGACCTACATCCGTCGATCACGGCGCGGCGAACTCTTGACGCACGAACGTCTGCACTTCCTCCCACAGTGCCGCCGCTTTCTCGAAGTCAACCTTCATCGCCCGCACCGTTTTCGGCGTCTCGATCTGAGGCGGAAGATTGGCCGTCACTTCGGGATTGAGCGGCGCTTGATGGCTCTCGGATTCGGCCAATCGTTTTTCCACGTCGGCGCTCAGCAGGTAATCGACCAATCGCCGCGCTCCTTGCGGATTGGGACGCCCTTCAAAATGGCGAGCGTGTTAGGGATGAACAGCGTGCCGAGCTTGCCATCGGCTGGAGCGTCGCGGTCGGGATAGATGAGGGCCACGTCATGCTTTTCGCGCAGTTCCTCCATCGCGTCGTCGGTATCCGTGATGCCGATGGCGACTTCTTGCCCGGTCGGCGTTCGCCCTTGGCCGACCCAGACGGCCACGTCCTTGTTGCCGGGAGCGATGCGGACGCCGTTCGCCTTGAGGTCGCGATAGAACTTCCTCGCCCGATCGCCGCCGAGTGCCTGGAACAGACAGGCGGCTTGCGTCGCCGACGTGCCGTACTGCGGCTGGGCCATCACCACACGATCGCGCCAGCGCGCCTCGGTCAGATCCAACAGACTGCGCGGCCGCTCCTTCTCCGGCACGAGGCGCGTGTTGACGAGGAGAATGCGTGCCCGCGCGGCGAAGGCGTGCCAGGTGTGATCCGCCGCCTTCGTCTGGGCAGGATACGGCTGGGCGGAAGGGCTGTCGTAAGGTTCCAGAAGTCCTTGTTTTTGCAGGCGGATGGTAGACAGAATCTCGTTGTTCCAGAACACGTCACAGCGCGGCCGATTCCGCTCGGCGACCAACTCTTCATAGAGACTGACCGATTTGTTTTTTTCGGTATCGTATTTCGGCACGACGTGCAGGCCGGCCTGTTGGCAGAATGCGTCGAGCAACGGCACAGCGAAGTCGCGGTCCTGAGCGCAGTACAGGACAACGCGCGGCTCGGCATGCGTGCAGCCGAGGCAACAAGCCAACAACAGGAGATAACAGCGTGGCTGGAGCAATCGCCGCATGAATCCACCTCGTTTCCTAGATGGGCGTCATTGTTTCAGTCGGGTAATACATCATCAAGGAGCAACTTGGCCTTCACCGGCGATCCTTGACGACTACCTGTGTCCCATCGCTCGGCACCAGGGGGATGCCGCGGCGGACGGGCACAGAGCGGATGCCGGTAGGTCGCGCCAGACGAACTTGTGTCAACAGCGTACTCAGCACGACCTTCATCTCGTACAGCGCGAAGGCCATGCCCAAACAGGTGCGGTTGCCGCCGCCGAAGGGGAACCACTCGTGGGCGGGGTACTTGCGTTCCAGGAAGCGCTCGGGGCGGAACTTGTGCGGCTGCGGATAGAGGTCCGGCCGGCGGTGGACGAGATGGTTGCAGGGGCAGAGGATGACGCCGGGCGGGTAGTCGCGGCCGCCGGCGGTGACCGGCCGTTTGGTCTTGCGGACGACAAAAGGGAAGATGGTCCGCACGCGTAGGCTCTCGCGGATCGTCGCGTCGAGGTACTCCAGGCGCGGGAGGTGTTCTGCTTCCGGCAGTTCTCCGCCGGTCGTGGCCCGCAATTCGTCGGTCAAGCGCGCCACCACGTCCCCGCGCGGCAGAACCTGCTCCAGCGCCCAGGCTAAGGCGATGGCCGTGGTGTCGTGCCCGGCGATGAGCAGCGTCACGACAGCATCGCGGATTTCCTGGTCCGTCAACGGCGAGCCGTCCTCGTGACAAGCGGCCAGTAGGTCGGCGAGGACGTTTTCGCCGCGCTCCGCCGCGGGCAGGCGGCGGCGCTCGGCGAGAAAGGCATACAGGGCGTCGTTCAGCTGGTGCAATTGCCGCCAATAGGGCAGGGAGCGGAAGCGGCACAGCAGGCGCGGCGGGAACAACTTCATGAGGATCAGCGCGTTGGGGGCGCGACCGAAGGCCAGCAGGCGCACGACGCGGCGTTCGATGTCGTCGCGCTGCGGCCCGGTGGGCAACCCCAGCACGGCCTGGAGAATGATACGCAGCGTGATGCGCTGCATCGGCTCGACGGTGCGAATCGGACGGTCGTTCGGCCAGGCATCGATCTCTTGCAAGGTCGCCGTGCGCATGGCGTCAAAGAACGAGCGCATACGCTCGCCTTTGAGTGGCGGTAGCAGGATGCGCCGCTGCCGCTGGTGCGGTTCGTCGTCCAGTACCAGAACGGAGTTGGCGCCGACGGTAGCGGCGAAGATGTCGTTGCCCTCACCGGAGTGCAGGGCGTGCGGATCGCCGCGGAAGATGTCCTTGATCGCCTCGGCGGCGGTCAGCATCACGAAGGAGCCGTAACCGGCGAGGCGGATCGTGAACGGCTCGCCGAAACGGCGCGAGCATTCCTCCAGAAACGGCAACGGCGAATGCGAATAGCGAAGCAACTGCCAGACGGGCGAGGCGCTGGGACCGGGCGGCAGAGTTGGATGATGGGCAGACATACCTTCCTCCTGGCTGAGGATGGGATCGCTATGGATCATTCTCCTCTTTTACGGCCCGGGCGTCTACAATACCCGGCGTCTTGTCTCTTGCCGTCTCTCATCCATGCCAAGGAGCGCCGCCGATGCGGACCCATCTGTGTCTACCAATTCTGTTAGTTGCGGACATCATTTATGCCGCCCAATCGCCGGCGGAACCGAAGCTGATCGAGCAGCCCGACGCCTTCCAAACGCTGGTCAATCCCAACTGCTCGCACTGCCGCGATGAGGCGAAACGCCGCGCCGGCGAACTCAAACAGAGCGATCGTGTCCTGTGTTGGATTCGCGGCAAGTACGACGGCGGAGCCATTCCACTGCGTTTCTTTCTCTGTCCCTATCGCGTCATCAGCGACACCTACGGCGTGTTCGTCTACGACGCCGACGCCGGTTATGCGCGCGGCTACCAACCATCGCTCGATTTCAAATTCCACGGCTGGCGCAACGGCGTCATGGTTATGAAGCATAAGGACGGCACGCTGTTTTCCTGCCTCAGCGGTATCGCTTTCGCCGGTTCAAAAAAAGGCGAACGCCTGCGGCCAATTCCCACGCTGATGAGCGATTGGGGCTTCTGGACCGAGCAGTATCCCGGCACAGTCGCCTATCATATGTACGACAAATATAAGCCGGTCGAATTGCCGGCAATGGTCAACGAGGGATCGCGCAAAAGTCGCGGACCAACGGACCAGCGCTTGTCCGCCGATGCACTCGTACTCGGCATGACGGACGGCAAGCAAGCGCGGGCTTATCCTCTCGAATTGCTGGAAAAGCTCGGCGTCAGCGGCGTTGTGCCGGAGCGGATCGGCGATGGCAAATGCGTGATTTTCTGGGATAAAGCGACGCGGACGGCCGTGGCTTTTCGGCCAACCGCCCGCCCCGCCAAGAAAGAAGGAGGTGAGCCGCGCACGCTGACGTTGACGGCGACCGACCCGTATGTGCCCGGCGCACCGTTTCTCGACAAGGAAACCAAGTCGCGCTGGGACATCACCGGCCGGGCTGTCGAGGGCACGTTGAAAGGCTGGACTCTCGACTGGCTCGACAGCGTGCAGGTCAAATGGTTCGCCTGGGCCGCCGAGTATCCGCAAACGAGCGTCGTCCACGGACACTGACGAAAAAAATGCGTGCCGGGGGATGGTTGGTTCGCTCAGCTTCGCAGAAGCGTCGGCAGGCTTCGACGCTTCTGCGAAGCTGAGCGAACCAGCAAAACTTCCGGCATCGTCCCATAGCGCCTACGTTTCCGGTGGAACGATGGGCGGCACCGACGCACACTCGCTGTGCGGATGTGGGCCGCGCGCCGTGCTGGAAGGATCGAGGCGAATGGTTTCCTTGTGCGCGGCCGCACGGGAGGACGGATCGGAAAGAGGTTCCACCTCGCCGACCAGCAACAGCCAGCGCCGGGCCACGGCGGCGGATTCGCCGGTTGCCCACGGAAGGAAGGTGCAGAGTGCGGACCGGCTGCCGTTGTGCGTGGCGATGTCGAGAAGAAATTGGCAGCCGGCGGAAGTGGGACGATGGAAACAGTCGGCGACGCAGTCGCGGTCGTGCTGCCTTGGGAACAACCAGTCCAACACCAGTTCGCTGCGGCTGCCTTGCACGTCGGCCGCCGACAGTCCGGTGCGTTCCTGCCAGCGCGGCCCCCAGCCGTCGATAACGCCGTCGAGGTCCAGCAGCAACGGCAGCCAGTCCGGCCCGGCTCGGCCGATCCGAGGCGGTTGCTCTGCTTCGATCGCGCCGCCCGCCGGTTCGACCGCGGAGGACGCGGGAGATAGCGCCGGCGTCCGCTGGAGAAAGGCGACGGTGACGACACGATCGTCCCAGCGCTGCGTTGCCGTCTCGATCTGGCACCAAAACAGCGACAGATCGCGACGACGGAACGGCAAGGCACTGGCCGGCACGTCCGGCGCCGCACTGAGGGCGCGCACCAGATCCTGCTGGCTAACCCAGAAGGGGAAAGGAGCCGTCCGTCCCAACAGTTCCTCGGCGCGGAAGCCGGTCCAGTCGAGCCAGGTCGCACTGACGTAAATCAGCGTGCCGGACTCATCGAGAATGAGGATCGACTCGGCGGCGCGGTCGAGGATGCGCCGCCAAGCCGCCGACAGATCGATGGCCGCCGTCGGCGGCGCCGGCCGGCGCGCCAGCAGACGGGTCATGTGATGGGCCAGACCTTGCAGCACCACCGCATCCGCCGCGGCAAAGCCGTGCGCCTTGTTCGCCAAGGCGATGTGGCCGAGAAGTTGGTCGTTGTATACCAGCGGACAGGACAGCAAGTTGCGCAACGGTGGATCGCCGAGTTTCATCCACGCTTGCAGATCATTGAGCAGAGCCGGTTCGCCAGCGACGGCGAAACCCCAGACGCTGCCCCGCGCGGGAAGCCAATGCAACCAACTCTCCGCGAAGGCGCCGCCGCAAACCGGGAACGACCATGCACCTCCGGCATCCCGCAAGCCAATCCAGCCGGCCGACGCGCCGATGAATTCCACGGCACTGGCCAGCAGGTCACTCTGATCCGGGAACGATGCGCCGGCTTTCGCGCCGATCACCTTTTCGGGAACAAGAAGCGTCATACGTGCGTCTACATCTAAAGTTCACCCACAAAAGGCGAGGATGGCTCCGCTGCGCATCCTCTCGTTGACTCGTCAATCCGCCCGTAGGTCAGGCTTTCCCGCCTGACCTACGGGCGGGCTGGCAGCAGAGGTTTAATCCGGCAGGATCTTTCCTCCGGTTGGTCCTCGTCCGCGTTGGTGGCGAAACCAGGGAAACGGATCTGTTGAAAGAGAGCAACTTTCATGCCGATCCTCAACTATGTCAACGGGCACGGGCACCCTCCCCGGACCAACGTGCCGATCGGCCCGAAGGTTGCTATAACAATCTCCGTTATGGCATCGAGGATGCGCACGGATGGTATCTTGACAAGGAGGGCAACGCAACCAATGCTAAAGCAGGCGTTCATTCCTCACCATCGTCCGTCTCCCGCTGTTGGGGCTTGGTAGCGAGCCGGGATTTGCTACCCTACCGCGGCCGGAGAGGAGAAACCATGCGAGCATGGTTCTTGCAGGGCGAGCAAGGAAGCGAGACCGACGCCCTAGGTTGTTTGTTGCGACATTGGGCTAGTCGGCCGGAAAACAGCCACTGGTGCGTCGATTTTCCGCGCTGGACGCCGGATGTGGCGGCTCTGGCGCACGCCTGTAAACCGGATGTACTTTTGTTGGCCGAACCATCCTGCTCGGCGGGTCCGTGGCTCACGGACGTACTGACGTTGGGGGTGGGCGTGATTGTGGCCACGTCTGCGGAACGCGCCGAACCGTACCGAATACTGGCCGAGCAGCACGCCGTTCAGCTGACGCCGCTGCCGTCCAGCGTCGAGGCGATCGGCCTGGCCGTCGTCAACGTGCTGGCCGGACTGCATCGACAACGCGGCTGGCAGACGCGCATCGATCAGCTGCAACAACGACTGAACGATCGCATCGTCATCGAGCGTGCCAAGGGCATTCTTGTGGAACGCTTAAGCATCTCGGAGAAGGAAGCGTACCAGCGGCTGCGCCTCCAGTCGCGCCGCCAACGCCGCCCCATCCGCGACATCGCGCAAGGCTTGCTGGATGCGCAATCGTTGTTTTCCCCGGAAACGAGCGATTTCCCGGCCATTCCCGACTGCAACGGTCAAGTCCTCGTGGATCGGCCCAGTGAGAAAACATGAGTGAGACACGCTGCCTGCGGCATCGCCTTTGCCCCAAAATGTAAATAGGGTAACACGGGCGTAAACGTCACGGATTATCCGGAAAGATTTGTTGACAGTTGCCGGACCATAACGTAAAGTTAATGTTCTCTTACATAGGCCAGCCCCGTTTGTTGCTGGCCTTGGGGTTGGAAAGGAAACACCCACCCCGAAGAACGGGATGTCTCACCGGATGGACGTCCCTCAGCGCGAAGCCCCGTCTGTCTTCGCCTGCCTCTCTCCCTGTTTGAGCGTTCGGATGCCGCCCAAGGATCGTTGGCGAGCCGAACAACGAGAGGACGCCGCGTCTTCTCCGGCAACGTGCAGCGTGGCCGTACGCCATGCCTCCCGTGCGCCGGTTGGAGACTTTCGGCACGTCGCTCGCCGCATCCGATGGTTTGAACGGGAACCCCTGCCGCGACCCCATTGTCCGCAGGAAGCTATCTCCCCTACGGAAATTTAGGGGGCATCCTCGCTGCCCGCAACACGCACTCTCTCGGTTTGTGCGCCGCGCGGATGCCATGCCGCTGTGCGGCTTAGCGCGAATACCGCTGGCGGCCGGGAGATTGCCGAACAAACATGCGGTAGGGAGACAAATGATGAGCAGCAGTCGTGTCGCCCTGGTCAGTGACGACCAGCACCTTGCCGGCAGCATTCAGACGCACCTGAAAAAAAACCTCGGTCAACAAGTTTTTCAGTGCAACTTCGCTTCCGTCCATAGCCACCTCAGCCGCGAAACCGATGGCTTACTATTATTGGCCGCCGCTTCCGACGCGCAATCGGAGACGATTCTCCGCCTGGTCCGCGAGATCTATATCCGCAAGCTGCCGCCGATCATCATGATTATTGCCGACGAGCAAGTGGGCCGGATGGAAGACTTGGAGCAATATGTCGCTCAATGTATCCGTTGGCCGTATGATGCCGCGCGATTGATGCAGCTGATCCGCGAGCGCATCGGCCGCGTCCGCGACTTCTTGGCCACCGACAATAGCGAAACAGTCGAACAGGTCATTAGCCGCCAATTGCTGACGCAGACGCCGTCGCTGTTGCCGCTGGTCGATCGACTGGCTTTGGCGGCGGCCCACGAGGTCACGGTACTGCTGACCGGCGAAACGGGCACCGGCAAGACCTTTCTGGCTCGGCTGATTCACGATTCCTCGCCGCGCCAACCGCATCCGTTCTTAACCGTGCCCTGCGGAGCGCAGCCGGCCAATCTCATCGAGAGTGCTTTCTTTGGCCACGCCAAGGGCGCGTTCACCGGCGCCGACCGCGCCAAAATCGGCAAGTTCGAGGCGGCCGGCAACGGCACCATCTTGCTCGACGAAATCGACACGCTTGGGCTTGGAGCAACAGGCCGGTCTGCTGCGCGTCATCGAAACCGGCGAGTTCGAGCCGGTCGGCAGCAATGAGACGCAGCACTGCTCGGCCCGCATCATCGTCGCCAGCAATTGGGATCTCGAAGAGGCGGTGTCGGCCGGCAAGTTCCGCCAAGATCTGTACTATCGCCTCAACGTCATGTCGTTTCATCTGCCGCCGCTGCGCGAGCGCGTGCAGGACATCGCTCCGCTGACCCGCACCCTGGTGGCCCGCTTTAACACCAAATTCCACAAGGAGTTGTTCGACATCAGCCCGCAGGCGATGGACGCCATCGAGACGTTTCCCTGGCCGGGCAACATCCGCCAACTGGAGAACTTCGTCCAGCAAGCGGTGCTGGTCAGCAGCGGCCCCGAATTGCTGCTCAACCATCTGCCGCAGCAAGTCCGCGATTATCGGCCCGCGCGCATCCCCTTCGCGGTGAGGGCCAATTCGGATTCGCTGTCGCTCAACCGCGAGCAGGTCGAGCGCAACATCATCCAGCGCACGCTGGTCAACAACGGTTACAGTCGCGTTCACACCGCCAACGCCTTGGGCATCAGCCGCGTCACGCTGTACAAGAAGATGAAGAAGTACGGCCTGATGCACAGCACCAACGGCGTGGAGAAGGCGTGATCGCTGTTTCGCCGCGACCCGCAGGGGAGCGCGCTGGCGACGCGCTCCCCTGCGGGTCGCGGCGAAACGGTTAACAGCTTGTGGGGTGGAGAAAAAAATCTTACTTTTTTCGCCGCCGCAATAAACTGAAATCCACTTGGTTAAGCTTACTTAACGAAATGTTAAGGGATGATGTTAATCTCCGTTAACGATTCTCTGCCCTTCATTTCTCAGCTTGGCTCGCGCACACCCGCACCGCGGAGGGCGGCCCATTGCTCCGGCGTGTACAGCACTTCCCGCGCGTTGCTGCCGTTGTAGCCGCCGACAATGCCATCCTCGGCCATGAAATCGATCAACCGCGCCGCCCGTCCGTAGCCGATGCCCAGCGCCCGCTGCAATAGCGACACGCTGCCGCGCCCTTCGCGCAAAATGATCTCGATGGCCGGCTCATACAACTCATCCTCGCGCTTGCCCAGACGCTCGCTCAACGAGCCTTCTTTGCCGCCGACTTGCAATTCCATCAACTCCGGAGCGTAGCACGGTTCCGACTCCAAGACGGCGACGACTTCCTGAATCTCCTTATCGCTGGCATAGGTGCCCTGAGCGCGAATCAGATCGCTGGTGCCCGGCGGCAAAAATAGCATGTCGCCCTTGCCGAGTAGCTTATCGGCGCCCATCGCATCGAGGACGACGCGGCTGTCCGACTTGTTCGTCACCTTGAAGCAGATGCGCGACGGCAGATTCGATTTGATGAGGCCGGTAATCACATCGACGGTCGGTTTCTGCGTGGCCACGACCAGATGAATCCCCGCCGCCCGCGACTTCTGCGCCAGGCGGATGATGTGCCCCTCGACTTCTTTTTTCATCTGCAACATCAGATCCGACATCTCATCGATGACGATAACGATGTACGGCATGTGCAGCGGAATCCGCTTGCGTTCCTCATCGTCTTCCGGCTTGACGCGGCGCAGAATCTCGTCGGCTTTCAGTTCGTTGTACCCGGCGATGTTGCGGACGCGGGCGCGGCGCAGCAGATCGTAGCGCTCCTCCATCTTGTCCACGGCCCAGGCGAGGATGGCCTCGGATTTCTTCATATCGGTGACGATGGGGTGCATCAGGTGCGGGATCTTGCTGTACACCTCCATCTCCACGCCACCCTTGGGATCGAGCATAATCATTTTCACTTCGTCGGGTCGGCGCGTCATAAGGATGCTGAGAATGATCGTGTTGAGGCACACCGATTTGCCGGTGCCGGTGGTGCCGGCGATCAGTAGATGCGGCATGTCGGCGAGGTCGTGGACGAGCGGCCGACCCTCGCTGTCCTTGCCGAGAAACAGCGGTATTTTGGACTTGGCGACCTTCTTCGCCGAGGCCAACAGGACTTCCTTGAGCCGCACGTCGGCGCGCAATTCGTTGGGGACTTCGATACCGACGGTGTTCTTGCCGGGAATCGGCGCCACGATGCGGACGCTGGGCACTTTGAGATTGAGCGCGATGTCGTCGGCCAAGCGCGTGACTTTGTGGACGCGCAAGCCAGTCTCCAAGGCGATCTCGAACTGCGTGACGACCGGCCCGGTATTGATGCCGACGACATCGACTTTGAGACCGAAATCGGTGAAAGTTTTTTCCAGCAGCGCGGCCCGTTCACGCAATTGATGATCGTGGGCGCTGTAATTGAATGGTTGCGCGTCTTCCAGCAGTTTCAGAGATGGCAATTCGTAGTCAGCGAAGCGTTCTCGATCGGAGACAGTCTCCGCCGAAACTTTACGGCGTGACGGCGCGAACAGGTGCGGTCCCTGAGTTTCATGGCGAGCGATTTCATTGTGATGATGAATAGGGATGATTTTGGCGGTGGTCGCCGGCTCCCCGGCTTCGGACGCGGCGGGAGGAAGTTCTTCGTCTTGGTCGTCTTCGTCGGCTTCCTTTGGCGGCTTGGTTCGTACGATCGGCGGCGCGGTGTAGAGGCGCGGCGTGGGTCGTTGCTCGTTCGTTTTGGAGAATCCCAGGTTGGCGCGGACACACCACCAAGACAGCCGCAAGAGGAGCCGCAAAAATCCATCCCCGCTCAGAATCAGACCGAACGCGAGACAGCCGCCGAGGAGGAGATTCTGGCCGATGGGCCGCAACGCGCCTTGCATCCAATCAGCCACCCAGGCGCCGAGACTGCCGCCGGGACCGAGGGGAGGGACCGCGCCAGCAGGAGCGAGCGCCGGCCAGCGCTCGGCCAACACGGCCGCGGACGGAACTAATAAGAACCAACCGAGCGAACGCAATGACCAGCTGAGCCAACTCCGTCGCACAACCATGCGGACGATGATGGTGAACCATCCGGCGAGAAAGACGTACACGGCCGCGCCCAGCGTCTGCCGCAACTCGTAGGCTATCTCGCCGCCGAGCGGGCCGAGACGATTCGGCCCAGCGGCGGAGATGGAGGTAAGAACGCTGAGAGTGAGAAAGACGCCGCCGCCCAGCAGAATGCAGACGGCGAGATACAGACGCCAATAGCGACGATCCGGCATGAGGGGAAACTCCAAGCTGCGCGATCGAGGGTCGCCGCGCCTCGGCTCTTCCGAGGAAAAGCTGACGCCGCACATCCTTCCTCTATCGGCACAACACAGCCGGATTCATCAACTTTTTCTTACCAGCCCGCAGCGCCGAATGTGCCTTCCGAAGTAGGCGTTTGCAGGTGAACGGCCGGCGTTAGCCGGCTGGTGGAATCCCTACCAGCCGGCTGACGCCGGCCGTTCGCCAAGGAGTATGGGTTCCTATCCGGCAGCATGTCGCTCACTCCTCTGGACTTGCCCTTCCCGTGATTTTCTTCACGCCTCGGCCGCGGCCTTACGGTTCGATTCTCGTGAGTCACTCTTCCGCGCCTTCTTCAGCGCCTCGGCTGCCGATGCGGCCGCGCCGCCCAATTCGCCGAGTCGCTTGATCGCCGTAAGGCGAACGTCGTTGTCTTTGCTCCCCAGCGCCTCGACCAGTGCGGGCACGGCGTCCGGCCCTCCGATTTTGCCGATCGCGTCGGCTGCCACCCACCAGCCGCCCCCCTCGCCTCGCAGCGCCTCTCGCAGCGTGGGGACGGCCGGCGCGGCCGCCGGTCCTATTTCGCCCAGCGCCCCGGCCACACTGCGGCGCACCTCGCGTTCCGGGTCGTCCTTCAGTAGAGCGATCAGCGCGGCGACCACCTTTTCTCGGTCCGCCCCGACCCGGCCGAGCGCTCCGGCCGCTTCGACGCGCACGTGAGCGTCGGTATGCTTCACAGCGTCCAGGAGCTGCGGGGCGGCGGATTTCGCCTGGCGGCCCAGTTTGCCCAACTCCGCCGCCGCATACCCTGCCGCCCCGTCGCACGGCTCCTTCAGGCGGAGGAGGTCTGCCAGGGCACGGACTCGTTCCTTCGATGGGCCGGCAATGTGGATCAGTGCGACGCGGGCCGTCACACGGTTGGGCAAGTTCGAGTCAGTGCTTGCCTTTTCCAGATCGCTTATCGCCGCCTTCGCCGCCGGCCCTTGCGTCCCCAGCCCCTGCATCGCCGCGCGGCGAACATAGTGGTCCTTGTCTGCCAGTAACGGCCGCAGCAGTTCCGTCAGGGCGGCCCCAGGCGGTTCGACCCGGGCCAGGAGTTCGGCGGCGACCCGGCGGTCATGGGCGTCATGCGAACCCAGACGCCGACGGAGGGACGGCGCCGTCTGTCCGCCGATGCGCACGATCAGCCGCTCGGCTATGTGCGCATCTTTCCTGGCCTCACCGCCCCAGCCGGAGAGATCGAGGAGCGGTTCGATCACAGGCCCAAAATCCGCTTTTCCGGCCCCCTCCGCCGGGACCATCTTCTCCAGAGTTGCCAAGGCGGCGGAGCGCTCCTCCCAGTTCTTGCTCCGCAGCTGCACGGCCAATTTGGCCAGAAGCTTTGGATCGATCGGCACAGCCCTGTCTCCCTTCCGCGGTTCCGGCGGCAGGTTGGGCTCAGCGACCTTTCGATTCACCGCAATGGGAGATGGTATCTGGAAACCCTGTTTCGCGGTTCCATAGTCAGCGATTTCCACACCCGCCCCGACGAGACAAGCGATGGTTAGCGGTCCGAGCGCAACCTGCGTGGGGAGCAGAAAGAACGTGCGCACCATTCGGCCGGCCGTGACACCGGCTATGCTGGAAAGCGTCACGACCAAAGGGTCCGCGATGGCGACTTGAACAGCGGCGGATGCGAGCCGGGACGACACAGCCGCTTCCACGGGGTGGTTCCAGAGGGGCGGAGCGATGAGGGCGGCTGAAAGCATCACGCCGCGCCGGGACGCCCAGTCTCGGATGATTGACAGCAACGCATTAGCCCGTTTCGTCGTCATGTCCCACCTCCGTCACTTGCCCTACGTGAATTCTCATGATACTGCCTCGGAGACAAAGATGGATGCCAACTTTTTGTCTCGCAAACATTGCGGTTGAGGGCCGCTGTTCGCCCTCGTCACCAGCCATACTGGTGGCCTCGTGGCTTTGGCGTTGGACGATTCATGTCCATCCAGCCACTCACACTCTCACCCGCGGCGTCAGCAAGGGAAAAACTCTTGCTAGCGCCGCAGGATGGCAATTGTCCAAACCTCAATAATTGAAGCGAAACTCCGCGCTCGTTAGCAGCACCCACATCATTTGCCGTAGCGCTTCGGACGGCCGATCGCCGCGCTGCTTGAGGTATTCGCCGAGCAGCTTGCGCTCCTCGTCGCGCGGCGGACGACACAAGATCGTCCGCACTGCCCGATCGATTACCCCATCGGCATTCTTGAGTTGTTGCAAGCGGCTAAGCAAGCGATCTCCGCCGTCGGCCAGCAATTCTTTTTGAATGCGTTCGCCATTACTGAACAGCAGCGCCTCGCCGACGCCGACCTGAAAATCATCGCCGGGTTGGTCGAAGAGACGCGCCAACTCGCCGGTACTCGCCTCCAATTGTTGCAACCGTCGATCGAACTCCTCCGGCTTGAGCTTGGCCGAAAAGCTCTGTTGGTCCGCGACGGCCAAGCGCAGCGAGACAGCGAACTGTCTCGGTGTCAAGGGCTTGACGCGTGCCACGGCGAACAGTGCCGGCCGCGGCGTCTCTGCGCTCTGCCAACGGCTATCGCGCGCATAGGCTCGGCTTAGCACGAGGCCACGGATCAGGCGGCGCAAATCGTATTGATGCTCGACCGTGTCGCGGGCCAACCAGTCGAGCAGTTCGGGATGGCTGGGTGCGTTCTCCGAGTGCATTTGATCGAGGGGCATAACCAGGCCGTAGCCAAACAGGCGATGCCAGATGCGATTGACGATGGAGCGCACGAAGAAATCGCGTTGTCCCGGCTCCAGCGACAGTTTGACCAGTTCGGCGCGGGCGCTAAATTTCGGCGCCGGCGGCGGCGGTCCCTTCGAGCGGCTGTTCTTCTTACTCTTCTTCTGTTGCTCGCCGGGCGTTTCCTTCAAGGTGTCGGTCTCGACCACTTTGCCGGTCAGGAACATCAAACGCGCTTGCCGTTCGACGCCCTTGGTGGTCTTGAATTTGACCAGTCCCGTCGGGCGTTCGGCGAGCCGTCCGCCGCTTTCATACGTTCGACTGAAAAACGACTTCATGCCGAAGAAGTGATCCTGCTTCCAGTCGGCGACCAGAGGATGATCGTGGCAGCGGGCACAGCTGACGTTGACGCCGAAGAAGAGGGAGCTGACTTCGGCGGTGAGCTTATCGAGATCGCGGACGCGCTGGCGGAGGAATTCGCCGGCCGTTTTTCGCTGTGGATCGTTGTCGTCGGGCAGCAGCAAATCGCGGTAGATGCGATCCCAGGAGCGGTTCTCGGCCAAGGCGGCGAGCAGATAGCCGCGCACACTGCCGCGCGTGCCGTTCATCAACATGGTGTCCAATTCGGCGGCTTGATGGCGCACGAAGGCGGCCGAATTCATCAACCGCTCGATCAGCTCCCTGCGTTTGTCGGTTTTATTTGCAGCGACGAATGCCTGCGTTTCCTCCACGGTGGGGATGCGGCCGACGAGATCGAGGGTCAGCCGGCGGATGAAGTTGGCGTCGTCGGCCGGACCCGCCGGCGTAAGCTCCGTCTCCTTGAGGCGCGCATCGAGGTAGTGATCGACGACCTGTTCGATGGGTTGGGTCGGCGGCAACAGTTCATCGGCCCAGGTGAGAGAGGGAGCAAGTGCGAGGGCGAGAAGCGAGAGAATCAGACGGATTGTCCGCATGGCAGGTTCCTTGCTTCTGGAATCATCCGCAATTCGGCCGGTTGGGTAGGCTGCCGGCGGGTCTCCGTTGGGACGGTAGGAGATTCTGGCGGGCCGGAAGGCAAACTCAGTCTCTTATTGTGCGTGCTGGAGGGATGAGTTACAAGTGTCTCTTGAATGATGCGGTGTTTTTCCCACAAGCAAAGAGCCTTGGCGTGAGAAGCCTTGCGAAAAGCCACGGAGGGACGTAAAATCCTTCCAGGACGTTTGGCTCCTCAATGCCGAACATCGGGGCGTGGCGCAGTTTGGCTAGCGCGCCTGAATGGGGTTCAGGAGGTCGCTGGTTCGAATCCAGTCGCCCCGACTGCGAGGAAGAGTCCTAATCCCATAAGGGGTTAGGACTTTTTCTTTCTACACCACGAAGGCCCCAAGAGGGGAAAATTGCAGAGATCCTTGCAGAGTTCGTGATGAAAAGCCCCCGGCCGCTGCAACAGCCGGGGACTCAAAAGCGAACCTTTCAGCTCGCTTCAACCGCTACGCTGGGAGGTTTGCCATGCGAACACCGAAACCATTCTACCGCCGCTTCAACGACACCTGGTACGTGCAGATCGGCAAAAAGCAGATCCCACTGGCCAAGGGCGAGGACAACGAGGCACAAGCGCACCGACGCTACTTCGAGGTCATGGCCGATCGGCCCAGCGGCAAGATGCCCGTGTCGCTGGGCGATTCCACCGTCGCCGCTCTCGCCGACCTCTTCCTCGACTGGTGCCAGAGGCACAATGCACCACGCACTTACCAGTGGTATCGCGACTACTTGCAGGACTTCTGCGACCACTGCGGCAAGATGCCCGTCGCAGAAGTCAAGCCCTTCCACGTCACCCGCTGGTTGGATCGACACCCAGAGTGGACGTCCTCACGCCGCTGCGCCATCATCGCCGCCAAAAGAGTCTTCAACTGGGCCACGGATGAAGGCCTCATCGAGATCAACCCCCTCAAGAAACTACGCAAGCCGCCCACGATGGCTCGCAGCCGCGTCCTCACCGTCGAGGAACGCCAGCATATATTCACGAACTATCCCGATGGCGACCCTTTCCGGGATTTTCTCATCGCCCTTCAGGAGACCGGAGCACGCCCCGGCGAGGTGGCGATGGTCACCGCCGATCACGCGGATCTGGCGGCGGGCGTCTGGATCTTTCAAGTCCACAAAACGGCCAAGCGCACCAAGGTTCCCAAGCCACGCATCATCATCCTTACGCCGCCGATGATCGAGATGACAAAGAAGCTCATGGAGAAAGTTCCACCCGGAACGCCTCTTTTCCGTAACAGGAAGGGCAACGCTTGGAATCGCAACAGCATCCGCTGCCGCTTCCGCCGCATCCGTAAGAAACTGGGTTTGGGCGGCGACCTCGTGGCGTACCTGTACCGACATTCCTTCGTCACGGACGCCTTGGAGAATGGTGTCGGGATCGTGCAGGTCGCCGAGTTAGTCGGTCACACGACAACGGAGACCGTGATGCGCCACTACCAGCATCTGCGTGAGAAGCGGGAACACCTGCGTCAAGCAGCCGTGCAGGCTACCCGCTTGACGGCAACTTGATGTGCTGGAGTATCGTGGCGTTCGTCGAGATACGCGGCTGCACCTTGCGGCTCTCGACGAACGCCACGAGATCCTCCACCAGGATGCGAATGGTTCCTCTCCCTGTCCCAACGCGCAGATGAGTGAGTTTGCGCTCGGCACAGAGCGAATAAACGGTCGCCGTCGATACTTCCAACCGCCGCGCCGCTTCTCGAACCGTTAACAATTCCATAGGCATTTCCGGTTGTCACACAAGGTACGCTGCTGTTCTGAACGGTCTGGTAAAACTGCGGAACCGTTTGGCTGTCGATTTCTCCGTCGTGAGGTCATGCCGGTTCCTAACCAACTCGACTCGGGCATCAAGGCCGATTTCATGGGCTCTGAAAGTGACCGCCATCCGCTCGCGCCGACGAAAGCGGCCAGACACAAGCTTTCGCTGCCACTAGATAGTCTTGCGCGCTGAATGAACTCAATCCATCCACCACCTAGTCGGTTGTGCCAAATACGTGAACGATTTGACAAGAGATCTTCGTTTGGAGTGCAAACCTTTTGCATTCCTACGACTATGCCAACAAATCTAGACAAATCCAACACGTTTTGGCTCGAATGCAGCGGAGAGTGCCCAGACGTGGTTGCTTGCCCTCGGCTCCATTGCTGAGCGATGCCGAATCTTGCCGACAACGAAGGTGGTGCGCAATATCACCGCCAACAATATGCGACCGGCGACAGTCGCCAGAGCCAGAACGAGTCCCTAGAGAATTTGAATTCTAAAACGTTCTACGCGTGTCACAATTTGCCAAAGCCGGCGGAGCCAACGCCGCTCAAGAACACAGGCGCGCAGCACGGAGAAGAACACCATGCCACCATCAGATTCTGCCGTGATGGAGATCGGTAGTTTGTTCGCCTGGATACGACCGGGCGACGTGGCTCCCCTAGTCACGCCCGCGCTCTGCTACACAGACACCACGTTCGTCCCGAACCGTTCCGGCGGTTTCGCGAAACTGCACGCGCCCGTATCGTTTCTTTGATTGGGGGGAGGACGGCTCTCTACGCATCCTCGTCGGCCATGTCGGTCGCGTTAAAGCTATTCTCGAAGGCGCCGGTCTGAGCGTGACCATTCAAGATCATCGTGTGTTCAGCGTCAAGGAGACGCCGAGCGTACCGACAATGGAAGTCGCTCAAGGCGACACGCGTCGTTTTCTTGAGATCATCGCTCGCGAGCCGCGTGGTCTCATCGAGGTGAGAAAGCAGACCGAGGTTCTCCGCTTGTCGGCACTGATTTGCAAGCTGTTCCCGGAAGCCCGAATTTATCTGCCGGTGGCAACCCGCAAACAGGTCGCCCGGATGCGCCGCGAACTCCAGCGCACCCTCGGTACTCCGGTGAACGTGTACGAAGATTATGTATGGCCCTGGCAAGGAGGACGGCTCGTCTGCACCCTACAAACCTTCGATCACCACAACGCTGACGACCTGGAAGTCATCGTCTGCCCGGATGCGAGCCAGGCTGCCGTACCTGGCCATTTCGAGGCCTTCAGCAGACTGCCATGCCAGCGTGTCTACGGATTCGTCCGCGCCGCTCGGGCGTGCAGTCTCAAGAACCGCCTGCGTCTGGAGGGGCTGTTTGGGCCGGTCGTCTATCGCAACCCTGACTCGCGTGACACGGAGGCGACCGTGCGGGTGCATTGGTGTATGCCGCCTGCCTGCCACTTGGCCGGTGAGCTCGCGGCGCTGGAGAGGAAGCGTTGCTCCTACTGGCACAACGACCGGCGAAATGGCTGGATTGCCACTGTAGCCGGCGCGTTCCGGGCTGGCGACAGCGAGCCGTTGTGGGAACACGGCCTCCTCCTCGCGGAGGACGAAGGCGCTTTTCTGACGGCCGACAGGCGATCCGTCGCGATCCTGGTGGAGTCTGTCGAGCATGGGCGTGAGTTGTGTCGGCGGCTCCCCAGCTGGAAGCTCTTCGATGCCGTGCCGAGGCCGCCACAACCCAACAACGAGTCTGAGGACGGCCAGTCGATCTGGGATCTCGGCGTCCTCGATCGCGCTGTCCTGACTCTCACGCGAGCCAGTCGGCTGGAAAATGTTTACACGGATGTACTCGTCGTTGCCAGCGGCCAAGGCTGGCCGGACGCCTTGCCGGGTTTTCCGCCGCGCAGCTGGCGCGGCGACCATCAGGTTGTGCTGGTGGATCTGGCCGATGATTTCGATGACGGCGCCCGGCAGGCCACGATGCTCCGGCACCGGGCTTACACAGACCGGGACTGGCTCATCGCGAAACCGCCAGCCTGGATCCAGCCACTGCGATAGACGATTGGCAACAACGTCGTCGGCGAACGCCGGAGAGGTTTGCCGACATGTGGTATTAACGAATTAACGAATTTAGAATTGCAATTCTGAGCGAGGTGTGGCAGACCGAAATGGATACGTGCTGCCTGGAATTCCCCACGAAAAGTGGACACGGAGTTAAGGGGTAGATGATTGCTCGTACTCCGCCGGGGACACATATCCCAACGAGGAGTGACGGCGTTGGTTATTGTAGAACACCTCGATGTACTCGAATATTGCCGCCCGCGCCTCCAACCGCGTGGCGAAGTCGGCGTCGTGGACCAGTTCCTTCTTCAGCGACGCGAAAAAGCTCTCCATCGGCGCGTTGTCCCAGCAGTCCGCCCGACGACTCATGCTGCATGTGATCCCATGCTTGGCCAAGAGGAGTTGGTAATGTTCGCTGGCGTACTGGCTGCCTCGATCCGAGTGCGCCAGCAGACCCTCGCCCGGCAATCGTCGCTGCACGGCCATCGCCAAGGCGTCCACGACCAACCGGCTCTCCCTGTGTTCGGCCATCGTCCAGCCAACGACCCGCCGAGCGTACAGATCCTCGACGGCGGCCAGGTACAGCCAGCCTTCACGAGTCGGGATGTAGGTAATGTCCGCAACCCAGGACTCGTTGGCAGCGGCGGGATCAAACTGGCGGTCCAGGAGGTTCTCCGCTACAGGCAAGTCGTGGTCGGAGTCCGTGGTGGTACAGCGGAACTTCCGCGCGGTTTTCGCAGCGATACCGGCCTCCCGCATCAGTTTGGCGACGGTGTTGACGCAGCAGTCGTGGCCGCGGACCACCAGTTCGGCGTGGATGCGCGGGCTGCCGTAACGGGCCTTGAATTGGGCATGGATGGCGCGGATCTCCACGAGCAGGATGTGGCGTCGTTGCTCCCCTGCGCTGCGGAGGCATCGCCGCCAGGCATAGTAGCTGGCGGGGGAAACCTCCAGAGTGTCACAAAGCCAGTGCACGGGCCATTGCTCCTTGTGTTGGTCGATGAAGCGGTAGGTCATGTCGCCTCCCTGGCGAAGAACGCCGCCGCTTTTTTTAGGATGTCGCGCTCCGCCAAGAGACGTTTGTTCTCAGCGCGGAGGCGATGGTTCTCCTCCTCGAAGGGGGAGAGCTTGCCACGACCGGGGAAGGCGTGTTCCCCGTGGGCTTCGAGGGTTTGCTTCCAGTTGCGGATGAGGTTCTCGCAGATGCCGAGGGAGCGTGCGGCCTCGGCAACGGAGTAGCCCTGCTCGGTGACGAGCTTGACAGCCTCCGCCTTGAACTCCGGGGTGTAGGTGCGTCGTGTTTTCGCCATTGCTGGACCTCCCAGGGTGAGTATACACCCTTAACTGGCTGTCCACTAATCGTGGGGAAGTCCACCACGGCCAGCGTTTCGAGAAGGTGGCGGCACTGCTCGGGAAACCGATCGTACACCTCGACGAACTGCCGTCGGGCATGGGCCAAGCAATTGGCCACTATCGTCTGCAGTTCGCCCGGCAGATTGCGCGACAGGGCATCACACATCTGGATCGGAGGCGGCAGTTGCTCGGCGCAGAGCTTAAGTACCTCAGCCAGATTCTCCCCCGCGTGCTGGCGTCCACTGAAGAACAGGGCCACGCGGTGACCGTCGCGTAGAGCGACCACGCCCGAAGTGAAAAGGCCGGTGCGCTCATCGCCGTCGTTCCCTTCGTGCTCGGTATCAGTCACGGCCTCTGACTGGCCGCGCGGTCTCATCAACTCCAGGATCTTGACCGTGGTGTCATCGTTGTGCAAGACTTCGCCTTGTGCTGCCTGCCGGATCAACGCCTCGAAGACCGGGGCCAGGTTCGCCGCGACGGCATTCACGATGTCCCACTGGGTTGAGGCCGGCAGAGGAATCTCCAGATACCCCTGCAGGCCTTCCAGGCGGTTGAAGGGTAGACCACTACCGTATTTCAAGAGCCCGATCATGCTGCCGGCCGTGGCCTCATACTTTCCGTTGGCCGCCTCCTGGGGCGCTGCGGCGGTAAACACCTGGCCGCACAGATGGCAGCGTAATTTCTGCAACTGGTAAATCGTCGCCGTGAGCGGCGGCTGCCCGCTGATCCGTACCACCATGCCCGGAGCTTTTTCGTAGACGGTTCCTTGATCGCAGGCAGGACACGGATCACCAGCGCGGAGCGACGGGTGCGGAACAACGATTCGCTCGGCGCCCCGGTAAGCGTCGGCGCCGTTGCGTCCATGACCTTGCGCGGCCGTTTCTGTAGCCTCTTCGGCCGACACGCCGCTGCCTGTTTCGTCGGCGACCAACTCGGTCTTGACCGCAACGCCACGCTGCGGAGATTCCTCGGGCTTATCGCCTCCGCGCCCAACCACGGTGTCCGTCTTCTCGGTGCGTGCCCCAAACAGTCGTTGCCGCAGCCGACGAATTGAGGTCTTCTTGTCTTCCACCAGATCGGTCACGTAGATGTAAGACGCACAGACTGCGCGAATCAGCGCGGCGTCCTTCTCGTCGAGCGCTTGCTCGACACGGCACAGAACCTCCTCCAGTTGCGTGTTGTCCACTTCAACAATCTCCGGCACGATTGGCATCCTGCGACAACTGGCAGAAAGAACGAGGTTACCGGCCGCTCCCGTAAAGCCGGCTTGTCCGCTTGCAATAGAGATTAATGGTGCAAGGTTTCCGTCAGGAGGCAAGAGCAGTTGAGGCAGGGTCAGGCCAGCGGACCAACGGGGCGCCAGTCAGGGGCAGCGCCTGTCTGCATCGGGTTGCCAGCCGAGAGTAACACCGCCAGTTGGTGAGCAGCCAAGCGCTGGGTGCCGCCTTCGGCCGCTGAGGGCCACCACGGGAAACGACCCTAAGAGAGCCGCTTGTGGCAGAGCCAGAACCCTTGGCCATCGTACATGAGCACCTTCAACGCCGTGCCTTTGCGATTGCGGAAGACGAATACGGCATCGACGAAAGGATCTTCTTGGAGTGTTTGCCGGCACAGCCTTGCCAGGCCATCAATGCCTCGGCGAAAATCGGCCGGTTCGACGGCGACCAGGATCTTCATCTGCGGCGTGATCTGTAGCATTACTCGGCGTTCCAGAAGTTGCGCACCAGAGCCATGACATCGGCCGCGTCGTAACCGACCAGTTGCACACGGATGCGGGCTCCGGCTCCGTTGTCCAGTTCGAACAATCCCTGCTTGCTGACCACGACCGGCGAGGGCAACTCGACGAAGGCAGGGCCGCTCGATTGCGGTTGGTCAACAGTTTGTTCGGCCCGTTTTTTGAGGCAGTAGTAATCGAGGCCAAGTGCCGAGGCTGTGCGACTGACGCCATGCGTCTTCACCAGTCGGACGGCCAGTGTCCAAAGTGTTTGGGGAATGCGGCTGCCCGTTTGCCGCGTCACTCGCCAAGCCTGAAACTGGCTCCGCCCCCGCGCCAAATCCTTGGGTAACTGGACCCGCTTACTTGTATTCATCGCGATCCTCCAAAACGAGGATCGCCACTCTAACAAATCAGCCGAGATGATTCATGCATGCCTGCCGGAAGGACACGAAAGGCTCAACACTGTTTTCCGAGCAGTTCGGGCGTGAACTCGGTATCTCGGTGGCGAGAGCGAGAGGCGGAGAATATTGGCCGCTGGGGGGCGTCCTCTGGACACAAAGTCCGTATCTTGTGGCGTCCTGTTGCCGCTCTCGTAGCGGCAGGGAAGAGATCGAGACCAAGAGCCGAAGGGCGCGAACAATCGCGGAACAGTGCCGGAAAACGAGCGACACCGGGAGTTTTCCCTCTCGGCGTCGTGTGTCAACTGTTGGGGCGGAAGATCTGCTGCCGACTGGAAGGCTCCCCGAACCGGACGCTCCGCGAAGTGTCTCTTGAGATATGCGCACTCTTTTATTCAGAGAAACCCTGGTAATTATTGGTGTTACGGCAAGGTGGCTTTCACATCTACTTTACTGATCCCTCTCTTGTATTCTGGTGGGAAAAATCTATTTGGATCTGATCGGATGCTCTATTTTTGGCAGGGGCACGCCTTTGGGACGACAGATGCAACGCGCGCCGGATATCCCATAGGCCGCGGCACATCCTCCAACCATCGCGTAGCAGCCGTACCTTGGATCCTGGTACGTCCATCCAGCGCACAGGGATTTCTGCGATGCGATAACCCCGCCGCACCGCCCAGGCGAGTACTTCCACATCGAGCAGGTATCCCGATTCGTGGCAGAATGGAAACAGATCCTGAGCCGCGATACGTCGGAACATTTTGAAACCGCACTGCGTGTCCCGCAGCGGCAGGGCGAAAAGCCCCCGCACCAACGCCGCGAAAAGTTGCCCACAGAACGCCCGGCTGCGAAGACGCTCTGGCGGCGCGGCGCTCCCCCTCAGGAGCCGAGAGCCTATCGCCACATCCGCCCCCTGTTCAATCGCCGCGTGCAACGCGCTTGCCTCTTCGATGGGAGTCGCGCCATCCGCGTCGGCAAGCAGGAGCAGTTCCCCGCCTGCTGCCAATACTCCGGTTTGTACCGCGGCCCCTTCCCTCGGTTCACAATATGCCGGAGCAACACGAGTTGGGGCCAATTATCTCTCAGCGGCTGTAAGACTTCCCACAAGCCATCCTCGCTACCATCATCTACAACGAGAACCTCATACCAGCCGTCCCAGGCTCCCGAAAGGTAAGCGCGAACGGACTGGAGATAGGGAGGTAGTCGTTGGCTTTCGTTGTAAGCAGGTATAATCACGGAAATCCCGACGCCCATCGGTAACTCCTCTCCTTGTCTGTAATGTTAGGATTCACCCTATGCCTTGGACCGCCGGATCCTCCAAAACCAGAAGCTCAGTGCAATGGAGACCCCGGTACCGAACACCAGCAGCAACCACCAACCGGAAGTGTTCTGCTCGCGCT
The DNA here is from genome assembly GCA_963835245.1 of uncultured Planctomycetota bacterium. Lineage (GTDB taxonomy): Bacteria > Planctomycetota > Planctomycetia > Gemmatales > Gemmataceae > JAJPHU01. The sequence continues at coordinate 133,376 of CAWIEZ010000001.1, read as the reverse complement.
GGGGTATGCCGCCCGCGATCTCCTCAGCACGGAAAGTGAGATTGGCCAGGCGCGCCTCCAGCTTCGTGGGCGAACCGCCCGGGTCGGCGAAAATACGCACCTTCCGCACCGTTCTATCAGTAAAAGGAACTCGGTAGAGTTCGTGCCGTTCCCCATGCGGTTCGTCCTCGACCAAGCAGATCAACTCCTTCTTCTCGCGCCGAAGGACAAGCCTTCCTCGATTCATCTGTGTCGGGTAATGACGCCCGTCGTAGTGCATCCCGTCATCTGATGGTTTACTCCAGCTCACGACATAGCCGCTGCCCTCCGTCAGCAGGTATCCTCGCGCCAACGACACACTTCCATCAGCACCGTCCGTATCCACGGACAGCCCCACCGTCACCCCGTAACCGCTGCGAGGCGGCGGCAGCGAGATTAGCTCATAACTCGCGGAGACCTCAAAATCACCCGCCAAGGCAAAGTACGAATATAACCCTGTCTGACCTACTCCTTTGACTCCGGACGGCAGCCAGAACCGAACTCCTTGAGTTTCCAGGATAATGGTTCGCGCCGGCCAGTAGCCGTAGCGCGCAAAATGTGTGACAAGCAATCGGCGATCCGAGACACAATTCAACTCGACTTGCGGAGCCTCAGCGGAAGAAGCGGAACTGGTTGCCAGCGCAATCAATGCTAGAGGGGCAAGCATCCAAGAGAATGATTGTTTCCTGGTACGGAGCAACAGCGTCTGTACAATTCGCCCTCCGCTTTCCGCGATGGTCGCAAGGGTGATCAATGCGCAGAACGACAGCGGGCACAAATAGCGTATAAAAGGCTGACCCAAGAGACATGTCACAGACAGTTGGAGTGTGCCATTGAGGAGTACAAGCAGTGCGCCGACGCGTGCAGGGGAGCGGCAGGCGATTAGGCTAACCAATCCGACAAAAGGGAAAAGAAGTAGAAAGAAGTACCAAGGGGCTCCCGCGAGGTGGTAGCGTTTGGCGGGTGTCATGGACGAAGGAATCATTGCGGCTTCCAAGGCAAATTTCTTCCGTAAGTCTTGGAGGAAGCTTTCTGTCAGGGGAGCTCCCTCGCCCTGTTCTCCCAGCAGCTGGTTGCGCAGGATCGCGGAAGATGCGGAAGTAGTCGAGATATTTTTGTACTCCGAGCCAAGCCACGGCCTCGGGATCGCGGCGCAAGGCGTTCATCGCAATCTTGTGCGCGGCCTGATTGGCCGCGTCGGAGTCCGAGTCGAACGCCGTGCAGAGCCGATGGACGAAGCCTTCCTCATCCCAGCGGTGAAACTCCAGTAAGGAACGATCATTCAAAGGAGAAGGCCCCTCGGCAATCTCTTTGATAACTTGTGTCGTGCGCAGGATCGGTCGCATCGTCCGGCGAGATAACAGGCGCCCAGGCAGAGACCAGGAATAAGTCTCCGTCGGGCAGATAAGCGGGGGAAGCATTGGTCCGTTGTCCCAGCCATTCACGGTAGCCGATGTGCAGGGCTGCGGCGACAAGGAAACCGAAGCCGAAGTGTACTGCACAACTCTTCGCACGATTAGCCAAGGATAACTTCTGAGATGGCATGAACAGAGTCAGAAAAGGAAGAAATAGGACGTTAAAGAGAATGAGTGGGACGTATACGGTCCTTAAACTCAGCAAGAAGATGCCGGTGAGATTAACAGCAAAGAGAGAGAATGCCTCCACGCGGTGCAGATACCACAGAGCGCACACGATATGGGCAGCGAACAAACACTGAGTGAATGCCTCTGTCAGCACAAGACGCTCATGAACGATCAGGAGAGGGTCCAGGCAGCAGGCGAGGGCCGCAGCAAAGGCAATAGTAGGCCGAACGGCAAAGAATCGGACCAGCGCCAGCGCCAGTAGCCATGACGTCATGGCGCCGGCCAAAACCTGGGCAAGCACCAATGTTGCCATCGTTCCCGGCCAAGCTCCAAGCACACGAACTACTAACCCGTAGGTGTAAGACCGCTCCCGTGGCACATACCCTCGCAACGCCGTCTCGATGTGGGCACCGGAATCACCCATGAAGAGCAGAGGGATTGGATCGATGGCGAATGTAATCAATTTAATAACAATCAATACCGTCAGCAACACCGCCAGGGCGTGGTAATAAGGCTGAGAATCAGGCGTCCCCACGTGAATCGATGCTTCGCTCATAACGCCCTCTTTTCAAGATGTTGAGATGATACTGAGACTGTAAAAAGGGCCTGTTCCACATCATTATTGGCGGGTTGCCCATGGGAAGTAAGAGCGAACCGCCGGGTCTGGCGGACCAAACTGAGTAGGGCGAGGCAATGCACGATTTGGGTCAGCAGGGCAAGTTGCCAACCGAGAATCCCCACGCTCTGGCCCGCTGGGTCATTTATTCCAAGGAGCGCACTCAATGCATCAGCCAGGCCCGCCGGCTTGAGGGCCAAAATAAAGAGTGTGAACCCACCCCATGCTATGCACGATGGTCTCGCGGCGAAGGCTAACAGGCAAACGACGAAAAAGCCCAGCGCAAGGCAGTCGGAGGCCAGGGTATCGCGAGCCAAAAGGGCGGCTCCAATGAGAGCCAAGGTGAAGGAACGGGCAGCAGCGACTTCCCCTTCCGCGGATCGTGCGGAACGAACGACGAGAGCAGTTAATCCCAGGAACACCACAAGCGAGACTACGATAGTAGCAATTGCTGGCGAGAATGTCGTTTGATCCACGAATGTGAAAACAAGTGCGAACAGCTGGTACAGACAACTGGTGAGGGACAGACTGTAAGGAGTTGCCACACCCGGCAAAGTACCATCGAGGAAAGCCTTGCCATAGGCGTAGACCGCGTCCGGTCCCAGTATGACTACAGCCTCAGACCACAAACAAACTGTTGTCAGGGCGAAGGCTACCAGGGTCCGCACCCGTTTTGTGGCTGCGAAATAAACGGCGAGGAACGCCACGGACATATTTATCGCCGTGGCAAAGCCCAATAAGATCCCCGCCAGCACATTACGCTTGCTTCGATCCGCGCACCACGCTCCAATCACCAGAGCGGCCACAACGAATCCTTGATGGCCGTTGGCAAGTTGGCTCCAGAAGGGAGCGCTTAGCAAAAAGAGAATCGCCAGGATAGGGTAACTCCACACGGGCAGAGGCGGCTTTAGCCGGAGGAAGGCGATCAAGACGCTGATACCGAAGCTCGTCAAACTGATAAGATTCCAGACGCCGAACGCGGTCGGGAAGTCAAGCACTCCGAGCGGTAGGTTCATTACGACGAAGGGAGGCGGTGATAAGTGCGGCCCCGCGATCATCGCGCCGGGCAGCAGAGTGATCTGATACTGCTGGCCAATGCTGTCGGCGGGTGAGAGGTACAGATCTGCGCCTCGCCACCACTGCTGAACCGAGAACCAGTCACCAAAGAAAGCCGGAACCACAAGTACACGGTCGGAGCGGCGCAAATCGGATCGAGAAAGCGCGTGAAGACTCCGCCGCGCCAGCAGATCAGGGCTGCCAATAAGGCCCAGGCAACCAAGGATCGGTGCGACCAAAAGCCCGCAGGCTCCGGCGTGGCCGAGACATCCCCAGGCTCGGCAACTCGTGCTGGCAAGGCTTGCGCCGAGTTGTGGATGACCCCAAATTGATTTAGTCTCACCCAAGCCCAGACCACGAGAACAGCCTTGATGCCGAGTAAGCCGAAGGCGTAGCGCTCGTAGTAGCTCGTGAGAACGTAAGGAGCCAAGTAAAGCCCATAGCAGCCCAAAACCACCCCCTGCAATCGCGTCAAGGGATAGTGTCGGCAACTAGCGAGAAGAAAGAGGGCTGCCAGAAAAGGGAGCGGGAACAACACCCGGTTCAGCCATACCACCAGCGGTCGGTCGGCTGGTTCTCGTTGACGGTCGAAGGGGATGTAGAGCAAGGTGGCGGCGAGGAAGCGTTGGCCGACGCGTCGTGCGAAGTCGAGAGGATCCTGCCGCACGGCTTCCGCGAACTGCTTGGCTTTACGGTCAAGGTAGCCGACCTCGCCCAACTGGCGGTATTCTTTCCCTTCGGGGCTGGTCGAGTTGGAAGGGTGCAAGGGGAAACTATTGGGTTGTAGAATACCATCCGGTTGGAGGCACTGCGATTGATACAGTTCAAAGGGGAGATTCGACTTGACGGGAATCCAGCGGCCCAGGACGTGGTGGTTACGGATGACCCACGGGCAGACGCAGCCAATCGACACAACGGCGGCAAGGGCCAGGTTCCGCCAGGCGCGCGCCCGGATGCTGGTTACGGCAGAGAGAACAGCCCAAGGCAGGGCGACAACAGGGGTGCAAAGGGCCGTTAATCCACCGACCACTCCCCAAGCCACAGCCCGCCTCCACGAAGCAAGCGGCCGTGCCCAACACAACCCCGCCACGGTCCCATCGACGGCCAGAAGGACAAGCCAACAGTCATGCGTGAACTGGAAGCTGAGCCAAAAATTGCACAGAATGCTGGCCAGGAACACGCCGAGGACGAGCGGGAGACTGGTCCGGCATCCGCCTCCGCGGGCAAGGGCGGCTGTCAACACGCCGGTGGCTACGATGGTGAGGGCTTGAAGGAAAATAACCGCCAGGACGACCGAGTCCTTATCTCCCTCGAAGAGCCACAACAGGCCTGCAAGCAACGCTGAGAGTCCCGGAGGCATCCAGGCCGTCGGGCCGGTTTCATCGCCGAACGGGTCCGCATAGCCCTTCCCCGAGCGGAGCGATTGAGCGATGTCGAAGTACTCCTTGCCTAAGTGGTCATTCAGGTTCCTGTTGACGTTCGGCATGAACGGGGGAAAGTAGCGGTAGTTGTCCGGGTTGGAGATCTCGGAGGACAGGTTCACATAGAAAGCACAAGTGAGAACGAACCAAGCCACGATAAGAAAAGCTTCCAGCAATGAGAAGCGCTGGATCGAAGATTCCTCAGGCTGAGCATGAGAAGAGGTCATCATCACTCCTGCAACGTTTCTGTCAGGGAATGCCTGGCCACTCCCCCAAGCCTCTTGCTGTTCACTCACGGCGTCGACGGGTCATAGCGAATGACCTCGATTACCGCCCCCGACGACTCCTGGAAAGCGTTCCGTTCTTTCGCTTGCCAGGAGTCTGGGACCATCACTTGATTGGGAAGGCCACCTAGCCCATTGGTATTGACCACCCAGATCTTTCGGCCGGCCCAGTCCGCGAAGTAATCGCCCTGGGGAATCTCCTCTTCCTTGAGAGTAATCTGACCAGGCACATAGTGCCCTGGTTCGGGCGGAACAACATGGAAGTCTGTGCGATCGGGTGCGTAGAACAAGAGCGGTAGGAAGATAAACCCGTTAGCAACCAAAACCGGTTCCCCCTCGCGACGGTGTTCGGCAAGGTAGCGGGCCACTCCCCGATAGCCGGGCTTGCTCGCCCATTCGGGCCAGACCCAGGCGTCGGCGCAGGTCCACGCGCTGGCAGTCAGCAAGAAGAACCCCATGAAGACGATCCGAGCCAGCGATCGTCCTCGCAGCGCCGTCAAGGCGATGGTGGCGAGAAGGAACGGCTGGGCGAAGGCCAGATAGCGAGGGTGCAGGAGGCGTATTCCTGCCAGTGCCGCAGCAGTCATTAGAAGAAGCGGACCAATGCCGAGGCAAAGGAAGAACCAATCAACCTCCCTCCCACGATAGATGGCGATGGCGAGGAAAGAAAAAAGCACAAACGCGATCCGCGCTGTTCCACTAGGGGATAACCGGGCCTCCGGGTCACCGACCAATTTGGCGACGATTTCCAGAATTTGCCAGCCTGAGGTCAGAGGAGGCAGCCAGGCGCGCGTCTCGGCCCCCTGAGTGACTTGTCGGTACATGATCGGCAACCAGGGCGAAAAGCCGACGCCCACCAGACCGAAGCCGAGACAAGCCAGGAGAAACGCGGGCCGCCTGGGTAACAGCCACCACCGTCCGTTTTCTTTCTCGCAGAGGCGCCAAACGACGAAGAATCCCTGGCAGGCAATGGTGAAAAGGGCGAAATAATGCGTGTACGTGAACAGGATGGTGACAGCGGCGTAGGCCAGCCACCAGCGCCAACAGATGCGCCGGTCAGCGGCCAGCGCGCGAAGGAGCAGCCAACTCGAACCCAGGGCCAAGGCGCCGCCCAGAGCATAGTTTCGCGCCTCAACGCTGTAGAGTATTTGAAAAGGGCTGAGGGTGACGAGGAGGGCTGTGAAAAGCCCAATGCGGCGAGCCTCGCCGGACGCTGCTGCCAAGTCCTTTTGCGGCGCGAGGAGGAGGCAAGCGTCCTTCACCAAAAGGTAGGAACCCAGAATGATCACCAGGCCGCTCAGCAGGCTCAAGGAACGGAGGGCGACGGTTGATTCTCCCCAAATGGGCAGCCAATATCGTAACACGATCAAAAAGAGGGGAGGATGCGAGTCATAAAGAAGGGCGGAGCGAAAAGTGTTCCCAGGCAGGCCAGCGGCTCGCCACCAGACAGCCTCGTCGAACCAGATTTGGTGTACAAAGAGAGCGAGCCAGCGTAAGGCCAGCCCGAGTGCCACGAAGATGGCAAGCATCAAGATAGCAAAGGATCGGGTCTCAGGACGGTTTTTTTTATCGCAAGCAACATACTGCTGGCTTGCAGGAGTCAGCGGTTCGCCTGCCTTCGCTCGACTTTCGACAACGCTCATAAGTAGGATTCCTCTAGGGATGGCCCTCTAAAAGGATGATCCGCGAAACGCGAATGTACGTTACCGCCGACTCTGTTCTCCGTCCTGCTCAAGCCTGTAGAGAAGCTCAGCCCAAAGGAGGTGGAAAGGCCCCATTCACTTGCGCCCCGTTGAAGCCTTGGGCATACTTCGCCGTATCATTAGACGGGTAATCATGATTCCGATCCCCAGACCCAGGATGAAAGTAAGGACGGGAAGCCACCAAACAGCTCGAGGCTGTGCCGTAGTGGGCAGGGACAGGACCGACACGTCGGCCTGGTCAGGAACCGGAGCGGAGGCCGACTGCGGTGGGAGATAGGGGCTTTGTACCTTGCCCCCCGGTGCTTTCTTGGCCTCCGTTGGCACTGCGGAGCCTGTGCGAATTTGGAGATCGTACATTCGCCCACGGAACTCCGCCGCTGCTCCTCCCGTATCCGCGAACAGGTGAATCGTCTTAGTCGGTACATCCGGACAAGGGTAGCGCGTGAGTTCGAGCAGGTCGCCGCTGGGTGAATCGGCGGCGAGAAGGATGACTTCCTGCCCAACACGTCGCACGGCCAGGCGGCCGTGTTTGGACTTGGTTGGGAAAACGGTCGTGGCATAGTAAACGCCCTGGAACCGGGGAACGCTGAAGCTCGCATTGAAGCGCTCCCCTTGTCGGTGATAGATCCCATGTACCAGCGATGCACCACCGACCTGATCACCGACGTTGATCCAAATGCCGAAGCCGACGCCATAGCCTTCCTCAATGCGGCTTGGACAAGCTTCAATCTCGTATTTGACTTCGACCTGAAAGTTACCGGACAGAGGGGCATCGGCTTTCATGCCGACATGACCAGGATCTTTGCGAGGGCCGAGTTGAAATCGCAAGCCCGTCGCCTCGGTCGTCACGGTGCGGTCGCTCCGGACACCATAAGGCGCAAACAACCGGCCAAAATTGCTCCAATCGCGGGTTGCGTCAAAGTTCTGGAGACTGACGCCTGGGGAAGAATCAGCGGCGGGGATCGGTTGATCCCCTCCTATAAGGAGAAAGACGATGAGCGGAAGCCAAACATAGCTGGAGAGTCTTGTAATCATAGGTTCCCCAAATCCCCTTACACGCACTCGATAAAATGCTTGAACGGGGTAGCCAGGAAATAGAGTAGGGATGCCCGCCACCAGCATGCAGAGAGTAGCCAAGAGGTGCTTCGAGTAACACATCCCATGAAATAATCATCTTGGGGCGACATCCGCCGAAAAGTCAGCCATCTTTCCTTTGACAGGCGAGCGGTTACAATGACCTCCAAAGAGACTCCTAAAGCTGTCACCACCTTCAGCCCTGAAAGAGTCTTACCCATGTCGAACTCCCTGAACCGGCCTACCGTCCTCTTCCCCCGGCCGAAGTGGATGCCCACGGGGAAAAGTGGATTGTGGTTCTTGGTTGTGCTGGTAGTCCTATGCACCGTATACGCCAACCTCGCCTACTTGGTGACCGACCCTGCCGACTATCGTTTTTTCCCTCCATTCCAGCGCAACTGGAACCGACTGAAAACCGATCACCTGGGAGCCGAATATTGGCATATCGCTCAAGCCTTGGCTCATGGGCGCGGGTTCGCCGACCCCTTCGGAGAGCCGACAGGACCGACCGCCTGGATGCCGCCGCTGCTGCCCGCTCTCCAAGGCAGCATGTTGTGGCTGGCGGGCGGTAATGTACGAACGGTAATCGGCCTCGTCATCATTCTCCAGGCTCTCACGCTCATTGGCACCATCTGGTTAACCCTCGTTGCCGCGACACGAACTCTCCCGCGCCCGCATCCCTGGCTCGTGGTCGCGTTTTTCACGGCGGTTTGCATCTTTGATTTCTCTATGGCCTTCCAACTCACGCATGATAGCTGGTTCCTTATGCTGGCCCTTGATGGCTTAGTCCTCGGCTTTGCCAGGCTGCCGGACAGGCCGAGCGGAAGAGCCGCCTTTTGCTGGGGGCTGGCGGGGGGGCTGGCGTCCCTGGCTTCGCCAACTCTTGGATTGGGGTGGTTCGCCCTTACCCTGAGTCGCTGGTGGAGGCCGTCCGTCCGCCGGTTTCTGGCAACTTCCCTCGTCCTAGCCGGCGTGACGATCATCCCGTGGACGATTCGCAACGCTTTGGTGTTCGGCCGGCTTATCCCCGTCAAAGCAAACCTCATCTATGAACTCTATCAGTCCCAATGCTTGACGCCCGATGGCTTGATTCGCAGCGACATCGGTCTCAACGTCCACCCCTATCGTTCGGCTCCTGAACGAGCGCATTACAAGAAGTTGGGGGAAACAGCCTACCTGGATGAAAAGGCCGAGCGTTTCTGGTCCTCCGTACATGCCTCCCCAACCGATTTTGGAGTACGCATCTGGAATCGCTTCTGCGCCGCCCTGCTGGTCTATGTGCCCTTCGATCGTCTTGAGGAGAAGTGGCCCTTATGGTTTACGCTCTGTTCGCTCTTCCAACCGCTCCCCTTCTTGAGTGTCCTCGTTCTATTTTTCCATCCGCGTCCGTGGCATCGGTTGGAGTGCGCCGCTGTCTGGTTGTTCGTACTCTGGATGCTGCCGTACGTCTTGATCAGTTATTACCAACGCTACGCCTTCCCCCTGTGGGGCGTTAAGGTCTTCCTTTGTGTCGCGGCCTTCGACCGCATCGTTTCCGCCGCTGTCAGCGCCCTTGCTTGGTGCCGGGAGCGGCTTCGTGGATCAGCGATAAAGACAAGTTACATAAGGCGCTGACGGCTCCCTCTCCAAAAGAAATTGAGTGATGTCTTCATGGCAGGGACACTGCCTCTCCGCCGTTTAGAGTCAACAAGGCCGCCATCAGAGACGGGTTCGTTGCGAACGGCAAGAGGTGAACGCTGCCATCCCCGAAGAGAAACTGCACCCCGCCATCGTGGGCCGAACCCCAATTCTCCTTATAAGGAGTGCCGCTCCGATCAGGCACGAGACCCAGGCCGTTCCGCGACGTTCCTTTCGAGCCACCCAAGAAAAACGGCTCATCCCAGTACCAACTGAGCAGGGTTTCGACCGTGGGGTCGAACGCCTTCTCGCCGACCAGTACGGTATTGGACAATCCATCGCTGAACTCCGCCATGGCGTGACAGAGGGGGCGGTTGTCAAACGCATCGATGTTGGCCGCATAGTCGATCTTACCCCAGGTCCAGCCGCCGCCATAGTAGATGCCGTAGGCATCCGACGCGGCGACGGCCTGAGGGGGCGACAGTCGGCGGGCCGGGCAGACGTACAAGGCTAGGCCGACCGTCCAGGCTCGCTGTCGGTACATTGCTTCCTGCTCGACGAACGGCAGGGTGGTATAGGCCCAACTGCCCGTTTGCGCCGCAGGAGCCAAGGTCGGATCGCCCACTCCCCAGTAGTACACCTGGCCCGTCGTTCGATCGAACGTTGCGGGGGTGAAGGGCGAACCAGCCGCCGAGGAGATAGTCTGCTTGCCGTCCCAGCCGCCGTTGCTGGGGAAGACGTGGTAGACATCGTGGAACTGGTGCAGCGCCAGTCCGATCTGCTTGAGGTTGTTGGCGCAACTGATGCGAGCGGCGGCGGCTCTTGCCTTTTGCACGGCGGGCAGTAGCAACCCCATCAGAGCGGCCATGATGGCGAGAACGACCAGCAACTCAATCAGGGTGAAGGCAGAGGAATGCCCCCATGATGTCGGCTTGTGTGTTCTCATGGTTCTCACCACAGTAGTATCTTGAAGTCAGTTCCTCAATACTTACGCGTCGCTGTCAAGCACTCTGGGGAGGTCCGTGTTCGCGGCTAATACAGCGGCGTCAGGACAGTAGCTAACAGGAGCAGGGGGATTCGAGGAGCAACAATGCGGTCGCCAGTGTTGTTATTGTATGCTGGCATCAGCCGATTTGCCAGTCTCGGACGCTGACGAAAACTCCGTATGAGGCCCGCGAAGTGACTGCGGGCTAGACCAGACAAGCGAGCGAGAAGGCGGGCCGTTCCCGTTCGTGGTAGTCGCGTGGGGATGCCCGGCGCAGCTGTTTGCCAAGAAGGGCGGAGAGGGCGGAACCATTCCGCACCGACCGCGTCCGCGATGGTCGCGCGCCGGCGGTCGGAGCCTTGCCCCGCCGTGCTGGCGAACCGCCACCGTAGCAATGTCCAGACATATTGCCCGGCATCACGCCAACCGATCTTCTTCCCTTCCGCCCATGTCCGCGGCTCGTAGCGAATCGGCACTTCCATGATCCGCTCTCCCAGACGAAATAGTTTGGCCGTGATCTCGGCGCACAATTCAAAGCGCTCTGCCTGCAAATCCAATTGTCGATACAGGCTGGTCGGCATGGCCTTGTAGCAGGTGGCGATGTCCGTCAGCGCTCGACCAAACAGCAGCCACAACAGACGGTTCATCAGGCACACCGCCAGGCGGAAACGCGTCCAGGGCAAGCTATGCCGCAACCTAAGATAGCGCGAGCCATAAACGACCGTCGCTTCACCCCGGCGTATTGGCTCAATCAATTCCGGTAAATCGGACGGATCGTATTCTAGGTCGGCGTCCTGGATAATGGTGATCGCGCCCGCGCATGGGCCAACCCACTCCGCACTGCGGCACCCTTGCCTCGATTACAACCATGATATAATAACCGAACACCGGAGACGTTGGCCCAGCGCTCCAAGATCTGGGGAGTGTGATCCCGACTTCCATCGTCCACTACAATGATTTCCTTTTCCGGATAACTGTACGGGCCCGTCACTACCCGCTGCAACAGGGCTTCGACAGTCCGTTCTTCGTTATAAACGGGAATGATCACAGATAATAAAGGTTGTATCGGGCGTTTTGGCTCAGCATGTGTCGATGTCATCGTAGCTCACCTCGAAACCACAGTTGGCAACCCCGAATCTGCGACACGACGTTCGCCTCGTCCGGGGTTATATGGTAGATGTAAATCGAGTAACCCGCCCTGGCAACAGGCTGGAAGCGCTGGAAATAGGTAAAGCTGGGCTGGACAACAAAAGGATACCCACCCCGGCCATCGGGAACCATGAATTGATGGCCTCGAAGCAGTGTCACGCTTACTGCATACCATCCCGGCAAAGGTCCCATCCCCTCGATGGTCGTGCCCGGTGGAAGCGGTGTTGGCGGCGGCCATTGCGGTGGTAGGGTGAACTCGATTCCCGCGACGCGCGGATCGAAATAGCCAAAATAAGCCAATCCAAGTGGCCTCGCCTCCGGATGCTCATCCAACCAACTCTTTAGAAAGAGCAAGTCTTGGCCCCAGTCGATGTTGCTATCGAGCAGATAGGCGTGTCCGCCGAGCGGACCACCAGCCAATTCATTGAAATAGGAGAGACTGTGGGGGTATACTGCCAAACTACTGGCAATACTCCAAGTCACCAAACAGATTGAAAGAACCCAGGAAGTTCGTAGCCACCGCCGCTCCGCCCCGAGAACCTTACTGGTCCAAACAAAAGTGAATGGCAAGATCGGAAGCACATAACGCAGGTGGTGACTAAAGCCTGTCTGAGAACTAACCAAATTAAACACAGCAATTATTGGAACCAGCACTACCATTTCGTCCCGCCAGTCAGCGCCTGCGAACCGTCCCAACACACTGGCCACGCAGGCGAGAGCCACCAAGAACCATGTGCCAAGTGGTACTTTTAGAAGGAGACCGACAGTATAGTAGTACCACCAACCCTCTTCCCGCCACTCCCCGCACAGATAAGAGCGCTTCGTTCTCTCAAAATCAGACTTCTGCTGATCTATTCCAAGTAAATAATCCTTCGGGACGGGCACCGGAAGGTCACTGAACCAACTGTCAGCAAAGCGATTGCGGCCTAGCGAGGATTTCGGATCGAGCGTAGGCTGTCCACCTAGGGCGATACTAATAAAGTGGTAACTCCCCAGCCTCTCGAACGATCCTTCAAACACATACCCAACGTTGATCATCCCAACAGCGAGCGCGAGCATCAATCCGATCAGGCACCCTTCCCGGAGCCATGCCCAGCGGCTCCGGCGCGGGCTTCCCGTTAGCGACCAAGCCAGCCAGAGCAAGGGCCACAAAGCAAAAAACAGGATCCAAGTGAATTTCGTCAGTTCAGCTAGCCCAAGACCGAAGCCAGCTTGAAGCCGCGCGGGAAATCTGGCTGCTTCAACCACCTCCAGAATAGGTAGCAAGCAGCTGCCCCAAAAGCAGCGGCTGCCGTATCGGGAGTGATCATCTGGGCATTTCCAAGGATCATGGGCGAAAAGCACCACAAGCTCAGGGCCAGAAGGCCGGAAGGGATCCCGTATAATTCCCGGGCCCATAGATAGCACACTATCCCTCCCAACAGACAGAAAGGAATGCAGGCCCAGCGGGCGATGGTGAAATACCAAAAGGACCGCTCTCCATTGGTGGCGATGAAGTCTTTTCCCAGAGGGAACTCGGGGCGCCCTCTGTTGAACTCCTTAATCAGAGCCCAATTGACCGAAGTCCAATTGACCACCGGGCCCTCCCTGACCACCAGTGGTAAGGTCGCTGTCAGACGCACCAAGGGGGGGTTGACCCGGTAAAGCTCGAATCTCTTCAGCCGCCAATGGCTGAGGCCTGCGGGCAAATGCCCAACCTCATCAATGCTGGGACTGTGCAGCGTATCGCCCCATGTGAGCAATCCCGCATGAACAGCCAGCATGAACACCACAGCAATGCAGCTGGCCGATGTCGTCCTCATTCTAACTTCCCTCCGGTCGCCTCGCGACCCTGGGAGGAATTTTGATCCGGCGAGGCTTATCAATCATTGTCTGCGGAGAACAATAGTAAAGCAGTCAACTCGTTTTCCCTGGAACCAATTCTAGCCACGATCGGAGTCTGTTGGAGTCCTCTTTCATCCCCTGATCTGTACTCCACCTGGAGGGGAAGCAGCCAGATGGTCCGATCCAGCTTGTCAATTCGGTACCAGCCCTTTTCCGAGACTCTGACCGCTCCACCGTCGAACAATTCGCGTTTGAGGCGCGCGGACTCATGCCGAAGAACTGTTAGCCGCGCATCGCGGGAAACGCAGGGAAGCTGTAAATCTTCCAGGTCGTACCGACCGATGCTCGCCTTCCACTCGGTCAGGCGCAGAAGAACATCTGCGTTGCTCGTTCCTCCGACAGGCGTGCTCACGTGAATTGAGTTGGGTAGGAACTCGAACTCCGGAGGAAACTTGCCCTCCACACGTATGCGCAATGTCGCCTCACGCTTAGTCGGGTCGTTCGTGAAGACCGTGACGAATGATTCACGGCGACCTGGCCGCACGCTCATGTCGGCCTCAATGAACGACTCCTCGCCCTGAGCAAGACTCTGCTGTCCGGGTTGGGCAGTCGTGCAGCCACAACTTGAGGTAACACGTAGTATTTCGAGTATTTCCGCTCCTTCATTACGAAACTTGAAACGGTGGCGGATGTGACCGTGGTCGGGAACAGCCGAAATCTCCGACTGCGGGAAAACGATTCTCGGAGCAGTGTTCCCCGACCTGATACAGCCAGTCGCGAGAATCAAGTTCAGTCCTATGATCAGCCAGTGAGGTATGCTGAGTCTCATTCCACTGACCCTCCACCGTGCGCGATCACCAATGGGAAGCCACTCACTTTAGCCCTGCGCCCCGTGCGCAGGCTTACGGCGACGTAGCCAGAACACGCTCGCACAAACAATTCCAAAAATCAGGAAATTGAAGATGGCGAGTGGAAGTAGTCGTTTGCTCCAGCTTGCCTCCTGGCGCTATGCGCTCTCGCTCTTTCTGCTGATCGTGTTCCGCCACACTCATGAGCTTGCCTTTGAACTCGGGGAGATCGTCCTTTGTCGTGGCCGCGGTGAGGTATCCCGATTTGCCTGTGTCCGTGTTTAGAATCAGCGCGCCCTTCGGATATGTCAGAAGAAACTCGTCGCGGCTCGGGTGGCGATCAGTCTCAAGGTTTTCTAAGTGATAGTGCACCTGGTTGCCGAATTCTCTCGTGGCCGATTTAACTCCATGCAGGATGCCGCTGACGGGGAACCAGAAATCTCCGCGCGCTCCTTTCACACAGCGGTAAGTGAGTTCGCCGATCAGGGAATGGAGGCCTTTGCGATCTCGAGACTCAATCTGAACGGGCCTGTAGCCCATAGCAGGGTCGAGCCAGAGATTCAGCGTGTAGCCTTCAGCCACTGGGTCGTCTCCCCGCACGATGACCTGAGTCCTCTCCGTCCGCACTACCTTGGCGTTAGCTTTCTTCATTGTGAGAAAGTTGGCGGGCGAGATCGGTTGGGAGATTTCTTGGCCCGTCACGACTAGCCCGAATGTCTTGGGACTAATGGCATCATTGAGAAGATTGTTCACTTTGCGTCCTATGGTCCCGCTGCCCTGGTTTTGGGAATCCCGTCCCATATACAGTTCCCCATTGAAGGCTACGGTTTCCTCCCAGTCCGACTCCCCCTCTGCTCTTCCCGGGCCTCCCGGAGTTATCCGAGTGATTTTCTCCCATCGCTGGCTTGTAATCACCCAACGGAATCGAGTGGTATGCGCGTATTGATAAGACCCTCCGCTAGAAGGTGTCCATAACTCAGCCTTGTAGCTAACGGTCAAGTCGTCCCAGGCATGATCCTGCCGACGCAAGGCGTCGGCAATCGCGTTGATCCCCTCCGGCCCATCACCCTTGCTTGATACAGTGAGAGCCAGGCTCACCAAGCAGGTTAAGAAGAGGGATGACGTTGGCGATACCACGAACGTACTCCGCACGGCAAGAGTCGGGAACGGTCGATGATTGCGGGATAACAGCCCCTGCGAGCCTCTGGCAAAGATTCGTCGGAAGCGATCAAGGAAAAGATGGATGTACGTCACTTTGATGATACCTCGATTTTAACATCTCTTATGAACCCATCCGTGTAAACGGACATCGGGCTGGTAAAAGTTAGGTCATGAGTGCGGCAAATGGTTATTCGAACCGGCTCTAAGGAGTACAGCGCGGATGTCAAAATGGGCGAGTCGCGTCATGGAAGATGAACACACTACGGAGTCTGGGAGAGATTCTGTAGCAGCTCAGAACCCTCCCAGCTTCCGCCCTTTGAAACACAAAAACATCGGCTCGGACGACCCGCGCTGTACTGCTAAGCCCTCTGAGAGCTTTCGATGCATTCAGGGGACTCGCACCGCCGGCCAAGTTCTTTCGGTTAACTTTTAACATTGGCAACACCACACGGCAGACTATGGTCACTGGCGCTGCCAACCTGCTCATTTGACCCCATTGCATTCGCTCGTGACCTTACAATTATTGTTGTTAGCCTGCTGATCGCCGGTTTTCTTACAATAATGATAAGTCACCCCGCCGAGTGAGGTTTTCGTACATGTGCCGTCAAACGCAGTGCCACAAACAGTCAGTGTATCCGGAACGGTGCACGTCTTTTGACCGTTGTTGAGGCAAGTACGTACAGCGGTTGTACCATCGCAATAGGTGCAGGATTTTCCATCATCCTCTGGGCTGCAAATGTTCATAAAGCCAGGGGGACTAACGAAGCCCGGAGATCCACCACATTGAACAGCATCAGTACAAGTCTGGTTCGGAGGTGCAGCCTGAAGAGGAGACAGGCTAAGGAACGAGACATTGCCCAAAATCCAAACGGCGATGAGGAGAAAAAACGCATACCTTTTCATGTTGAGTCCCTCCTGAATGGTGAAGAACAACGATCGCAAGCCTACGGATAAGGCTTGTCGCAACCCACGATTACGAGGCAACTATTCACCGTGCTAGCTGAGGAGATCCTTCTCTGGGGCCGACCACTCCCCTATCCTATTCTAAACTCCCCGACACTTTTGCTGGATCTGCTTGGGAAGTCGGACACACACGCACCCAGACCACCAGCACGAACGCCCCTTCTCCGCATCGCGTCAAACCCTCGGCTTTGATGGCCAATTCACTCACGAATTCCGGTTCGTGTCGCAAATCCAGCGTCACGGAACCCGCCAGGAATTGGCCAGTGGGCACGCCGGTTCGCTCCAAGTGGATTCTCGCGCTTGGGCAACTCGTTTAGCTGTTGTGCCCATCAGTAATTGTGTCCGTACCGGCCTACACGAGAATGAAGTTCCTACAACTGCCGTGCGCGATCAGGTTGAACCGTAATGCTGCCACAGTGGCCGCGCTCGGTTCCGGCAACACTTCCCGAAGCTCCGGTCGATCCGCAACTCCACCTCCCGCGCTTTCACTCGGCGAGGATTCAACTCAACTCTGCCACTGGGCAATCTCGCCTCCTTGGGAAGACCAGACAGCGTCGATTCTGGAAGTTCCGTCGCCGCAGCATGCGCATCATCCATCGTTGAAAACTTTACCGAGCCAGCATTTTCGTGGAAACATAAACTTATATGACAATTTTGTTGCGTCATAGCCTGTTGGGAAGTCCTCGCCGCACTCACCAGACCTCAACGGTCGGAATCCTGCGCCTGCCTCTCCCTCCGCCGTTGCAACTTCTTCCGCAGGCGATCCCAGAATCGCTTGATCGCTCGCTGTTGCTCTTCCGGTGGGCTCTGCGACACGCCTAGCACGTCCGCATAAGCTGTCACGTCTCTCATTCCCTGCTTGCGCAACTCCACAAACGCCTGCTCGCTGGTGCTGAAATCTTCCAGCAATCTCGTTAATTCGTCTTTCTGTTCCGCTATAGATATATTCCCCACCGAAGGCCTATTTCGGACAAAAAAATCCTCAAGAAAGTAATATTTTTTCTGGCACGAGTATTCCTGCTCCCGGCGACGGCGCCGTCTATCCGCCCGTATACTATGACCAACCCTACGGCAAACATCGCTATACAGCGAATGCACAGACAACGCCGCTGTACCTTCCCGCACTCCCTCAACCTCTCCACCATCTTGCGCAAACCGGCGCAGGATGGCGTCTGCGAGGGCATCTTCGATTTTCGCTTGGTCAAGCCAGAAGAATCGGCGGCGGACCCTCCTGAGCATGGTTCGCCATAACGAATGGAATGCGTCTCGCTCAAGTTGCTGACCCATGGCTGGCCTCCACTACGTTGTCGATCCTGACCTACTACTGGGCTGCCCGTCTGTATTATCCACCGTCCGCCCAGCACCACGGACAAGCCGATGGAGGCTCTTCGCGGCCGCCGCTGTCCTGGATAACGGTGAAATCGCCGCTAGCGGCGGCAAAACTGGTTCGGACAGCAGCTCCCGTGCCCCGGTTGACGGGGTGGCGAAGGAGCAGAACTCCTGACACGATCATCCAAGGTTGCAAGAACTGCGGAGCCTGGTCGCGGCTGCCATCATCGACGACAACCACTTGCAGATGGGGGTAACGATAAGGTCCGGTGGTCACACGTTGGAGCAGAGCGGCGACCGTCCGCTCATCGTTGTAAACTGACACGATGACCGAGAGTAGTAGGTTGGGAACCATTGTCGATGCCTTCTAAAAATCTTGTACGAGGGCAGTTATTTCAGGGCCGCCTGGGGCTGAAGAAGTTCAGCGAGATTATGTGCCCGCGAGTCGCTACCGACGCGCAAAGATCATTGGCGGATAGTAGGAAGACCGAATTCACGACGAACCTCATTGGCTTCCTCTACGGTAACATGATAGATGAAGATCGAATAGCCGACTCGATCCACAGGCCGGAACCGTTGAAAATAGGAGAATGCGAACGGAGCGGACGAGATCATCCTGCCCTGCCCGTCGGGTAGCGCGAACGGCAACCCATGCAGGAAGTTCACACTGATGGCGTACCAGCCTGCCTGTGGACCGAATTCGTTGGCCAAGGGAAGATCGATGTCGGGACGGCCGGTCGGCCCACGCGAGGGAACACTAAACTCAATCCCGAAGGGCCGGGGATCGACACAGCCGAAGTAGGCGAGTTGGAGGGGCCGCGCCTCGGGATGGTCGTCAAGCCACTGCTTCAACCCGTACAGATCTTGCCCCCAGTCCACGTTACTGTTGCTGAGGTGCAGGTAACCGTTCGCCGGACCCCCGACAAGTTCGTTGAAGTACGAGAGATGGTGGGGGTGGTTTTTCAAGACCGAGACGGCGTTCCAGGCGATACACAGGGCGACGAACGTTGCGCCGATGTTGCGGGTCCGCGCCAAAAGATCGGGCGCGGTCACGAACTTCCAGGCTCGGCCGCACCAGATCAGCAGATACGGAACGGCTGGCAGGACGTACCGGAGGTGGTGGTTGAACCCTGTCTGGGAACTGACCATGACAATCAGCACGGCCCCGGGAATCAACAGGGCGAGTTCATCCTCGGCCCGCACAGAACAGCATCGGAAATAGCTCATGCCCGCCAAGGCCAACAGGGCGAGCGTTCCGATAGGCGTCTTTATGGCTAGAGCGTACAGGTAGTAATACCACCAGCCTCCGCGCCGCATCTCGCCGCGCAGGTAAGAATACAGCCCGCGCTCGAAGTCTACTTTCTGCCGGTCGATGCCCAAGACAAACTGCTTCGGCAGCGGCACCGGCAGATGACCCAAAGCCGTGCCGCGGAAGCGATTCTTCTCTCTGGTTCCCGGAGTGCCCGAGGAGTTATCGGGAGACTCGTCCCCGCGAAGAAACCGGCTGGAAAACTGGTAATAGCCCAGGGGAGTGCCCGTGCCCTCGAAGCGATAGACGGCGTTGACGACAACGAAGCTGACCAGGAACAGCCCCAGCAATTGGCCTGCGGAAGTGATGACCAATGGGCGGGAGTCCCAATCCGTCCCCGGATTGGAGGTAGGGCCGGACGAGCGTAGCATGATCCACGCCAGCCAAACGAGTCCCAAGGCTGGGTAGAGGAGTAGCAGGCTGAACTTGACGCCCAAGGCAACGCCAAGCACACCTCCAACCAGAAAGGCGGAAACCCAACTTGGTCGGCGTAGGTACTGCCAGAATAGGAAACTCGCCAGCAGACCCAAGATAGTTGCTCCGATGTCGGGAGTCACGAAATGGCCGTGGGCGATCAGGTTAGGGCAGAGGCAATAGAGGGCCAGTGTGATGTAGCCGGCTCCATTCCCGTAAAGCTCCTGGGACCAAAGGAAGACGGTGACCGCCCCGAGAAGCGTCAATAGGATGTTGGGTAAGCGCGCATGGAAGTAAAGCTCCCGATATCGTTTAGCGGTCTGGGACTGAAGTTGGGTGCCGAGGGAGACGAACCCATATTCCCCCTCCTGATCCTGGGTGGCCGAGAGATCAACATTGGAGGTCTCTCCCAGAATGGGGATGGCCGCCCAGAGCTTGGAGAGAGGGGGATTCACCTTATAAGCTGACGTGGTGCCATGCTGCCAGTGGGTGATTCCAGCCGGGAGGTGCGCGAACTCGTCCACCGTGACGGAGTCGCGCCAGGCACCGTCCAGGAGGATCGCGGCCAACCCGCTCAGTATCAGGACGAGCGGCAGTAAATGCTGGCGGATCACACCTATCATAGGTCATCCCGTTCGATTCTAATCAGCGTAGCGGGCCATGACCCACTCGCCCCGATCATCCCGACTATTCCCCCGATGTCTGAGAAGCTGTGTCTCCGTGTCCGCCGGATGCCGATGATAAGCGTCTACCCCGCCGAATGAAGAAGACGACGGCGATGACGAACAGGGCAACGGCGTTGAGACCGAGGATCAAGTAAAGGTTCCCCGTCCGACCACTTTTTGGAGAGGTGGCGAGAATAGCGTGCCGCTCTTCGGCGGTAAGACGGCAATGGACCGCGAGAGCCTGTAACCCGCTCAGGCAATATTCGGTATCCTTATCGAGTGTAAACTGCGCGCCTGTAGTCGTCGCCTCCTTGATGGTTGTTCCTTTCGGGAGAGTCACGCAAAAATCCTTCGCTCCGGCCGGCGGTTCGCACCGCAACTCGTCAACAATAAATTCGCGCATCGAGAACGACTTATAGAGTAGGTTCGGGTAAGAGATCCAATAAGCAGTGGCAGGATACCACTGCCCGTTTGGCGCGGCCTTGATGTCGGTGATGCGGTAGACGTATGACGGCTTACCCTCGTCCGTCACAACAGTGTGAATCGGCCAGAATGCCCGGTCTGGATCCATCTGGAACGTGTATTTTCTGTTGTACTCCTTCTCCTCGACCTCGACCGTAACTACCTTCTTCCCCTCGAACATCCGCTCACCGAGGTATCGGCAACTATCCTCCTTGGTCAACGCATCTCGTATCAAATGGGCGGGATTGAATTTCTCATCGTCGCCCATCCAGCCCATGTCGAACGGCGTCCCCTGAACCCCCGCGTAAGATTCCGGCGGGTGGACATTCGCAATCCCAACGGTAGGACTGGCGACGAGTCGATAGTGCGAATCACCTAGATACGCGGATGGTAGGAACGGCCTGATGATTTCGTTTGGACTGTTACGTAGTTCAGGAATGACCGTTCCCGGATCGCAGAATAATTCGAGCCGGACACGTGGGCGATCAACGATCCAAATACCTTTCGTGACGAAACGATCCTTCAAGCTACCCGAAGGAATGTCATCGAGTGCCGCAGCCTGAGCGTAATTCACACGAAACCGGCAGGTGAACTGAGAAAACGCTTCCCGGTTGGCGAGATAGCTGTGTGTGATCAACTTTAACCGGGTTACATCTTTGGAATTCTGGTGAACTGACGTTCTGGGAACCTTCTAAGGCAGCCGCTGCTAAAAGAACCGCGCCCACAAATGCTAAAAGAACCGCGCCCACAAATGTGCCGCCGGGAACGGCGCATGCCATAACACCTTGAATGACAGCAGGACGATTAAGATTCATAGACTCCTCACAAATACGGGTCGATCTGTGAATGCAGCACTAGCCTAACCGAAACTCGAAGGGTAGCGCGGAACCCCGCGCTACCCTTCGAGTTGCTGCTGCCTGAGAAAGCCCCCCCGCCAAAGACGCTACGGCGAATTCAGAAACTCACTTGCACACAGGGCTTCCAGCAGCGTAAGCGTATGTGGCGACCGAATTCTTCCCAGCGTTACAGTCTGCGAGCGTGTTGTAACCATTGCCATCAGCGCAGTAAAGGGCACCATTTTGACACTCGTTACAATTCTTGGTTTTCATCGCTGTGCATTCGCCAATGTCGATGGCGTTCGGGTACTTCTTCCATAAACCATCTTTGAAACAAGTCTTGGGCCTACAGGGGGCCGTTGGGTCACAGATGAAGTCGGTTCGGTTGTTGAAGGCGCCTCCGGCAACACAATCACCGACATTTGCGGCCTGAACCATCGCCACGCCGAGAAAACAGACCGCCAGGAGAAACAGCGCGATGAACAGAAAATTCGGACAGCGGATCACCGACATGGGTCTTCCTCCATAAGGGCGAGCGATTATGAACAGCCCCGGTCACGAACCGGAACCTCATTACTTTTACTTCAGAGCTGAAAACTCCAGTTTTAACTGGCGAAGTCTTGGGTGGTCCGTTTCGGCCTGTAGTTGGCCGATCAACGCTCCCCCCTCCATCCGGCTCGGATCGAGCGTCAATTCCAGCACGCACCCGTTGTCAAGTACGGATGTGATCCGGCATGACACGGCTGGATTCCCTGACTTCAGTTTCGTCAGGTGTAGCGGCTGGGCATCGTTCCGACGGACGAGAACCTTCCGGGAGACTACGTCCGTCCCCTTGCCCACGTTCCCGAAGAAGACGACCGACGGACTGATAGTCAGGCAACCGTGGGTACTCCAATTCACGCACAGTTGTTGCATGGCGCTTCCTCGGTCCCACTCACAGCGCACATCAATCAATGCGCCGAAGGCTCCCATCGATTTGCCGCTCCTCGCAGTGAGCTTTACCGGATCCGCAGCCGGTTGCCGCCCGGAACCTCTTCGACCCTTGGCGATAGGGTCTCCACAGTCAATGACGCAGAGTTTGATTTCACCGATTTCAGGCGCGGGAACTCAACGCCCATCGGCACGGTCAGAAGTATGGCCACCTCCGCCGTACACTGACTGTCTGTTTCCATCATGCCCAGGTAGAGGCTTTTGGGCGCGAACACGATGCGCGGCATGGCGATCGTCTTCACCTCGTACTCCCACGTCGGCGTCGCGGCGTCGTCCGTGAGCAGCCGACAGGTAATCTGGCACGGACCATCCCGCCCGCGAAGGTTGATCTCTAGGTGGAGCTTCGCCTCCGCGCCGGGGGACAGGTCGGTCGTAGACAGTTGGGCCTTCGAGCAACCGCACGATGTCTGGACCTCCTTCACGCGGATCGCATGATCGGTCCTGTTGGCGACGGGAAGGTCACAGACCAGCGACGGATGCTCTTCGTCCACTAAAGTGGGCGGGAATTCAAAAGTGAACGTCGGTCCTTGGCTCGTCGGGCCCGTTCCGAGGGAAAGGCTGGGACGGAATGCCGAGATCAACCCGACGTTAACCAGCAGAATGGCCAGGATGACGGAAGCAATCAAAAGAAATCGACCTCGCATAGCCGCTATCCTTTGTCAGACATCATTCATCGCAACACGCCGAAACTTTTTGCGCGAGGCGACGAATCTTCTTCTTGAGGCGAGCCTTTTCCGCATTGACCTTACGCCGTTGGTCGATGAGGGGCAGATGAGCGATTCCTAAATAATCCACCCACTCCTCGAACCGAGTCCCGCAGCGCAGCAATTCCACCTCCATTCGTTCATAGAGACTCAGCCTCGGCAGCAAGTTATGTAGTGCCTGCAACTGCTCCCCCGTCTCTTCTCTTTTCCTCCCTCTATAAATAGCCATCTCAAGGCTCACTTTGGACAAAGAATTTTCAAAATTTTTGTCCGTCACCCCTACCGCCTGCTCGTGCGCCTGACGGCTCCGTTCCCGGCGCAGGAGGCGAGACAAGTGGCCGCGGGCTTGAAGCCACAACCAATAACCCAAGAAAACACCCCGCGTTACGTCAAAACGCCGTGGGTTGCTCAAATAATCCAGCAAGGCGTTCTCGGTACTTTCGGCGGCGAGATCCATGTCCACGTCAGGCCGATGGCGGCAAAGCCTCTGGCTCACCCACGGCAGGAAATACTGGACGATCCTATTCCCGGCGGCGATATCTCCTTGAGAGAGACGGAGGTGTACGTCCAGCCAATTCATAGTGTCACGATGCGGCATCATGAAGCCTCCCTGAAAGTGACTCTGCGGGCGGCGGATTTCCGAGTTCGGACAGTGCGCCAATCCTGGTTTGGGAACCTCCACAAGGGTGCAAAAGCGAACACAGACCGTCAGGTTCACGGTCCTTGCTTGATGCGGGGAATCTTCGGGCGAGTTGGGCGGTAGGGCGGAGAAAAGAAAGAGGAGAACCGTCAAAAGGAAGGACCGGAGCGATACACTTACTTAATCGGAAAAAAGGGGGGGTATCGGACAAAGTTTTTTTAATTTTTTCTAAAGTTTTCTCAAGTTCCAGTCAGGTAAGTAATTAGGAATTGTGAAAAAAGGATTCCGTAGGTATATTTTCTGAACATATGTATCGGAAAGATGAGAAACTCGAACGAAATGCCTTGCTAGCCTACAGCGACAGCCAGGGGTATCTTCGCCGGCGCTGTAGGCTAACCAAAAACCGACTTAGTCATGCAAATCTACAAGGTCGATTAAGACGCCGGATACACTCGCGCTCGGATCACCAGCCTAAACGCTGTTTGCCCGTCCCGCGTCAAGCCCTTGAGGTCGATGGCCAAATTGCCCACGAAATCCGGCTCCTGACGCAAATCGAGCGTCACGTTGCCCGCCAGCAATTGGCCCGCCGGAACGCCGGTTCTCTCCAGACGGATGCTCGCGCACGGACAACTCGTCTCGATCACGGCCACTTCCACCAACGCATCACTGTCGTTGTGGCATTGAAAGGCTTGTTGCTTCAGCCCTCCTCGCACGATGTCGCCCAGATCGATTTCCGCGAAGAGAGTTTGGTCACGAGGTATGCCGGCGAGGCCGAACAAAGCCGCCGCTGGTAGGAGGGACAGGCACAAGGCCGCTGACAAATGCTGCCGAGAAGAGTGGTCATTCGGTGACCACACCCACAAGGAGGCAACCGCCGCGACATCGAACAGGAGTATAAACCAAGGAGGAGTGTGTAAATCACCGAAGCAAGCACACGAAGCGGCTCCGCTCACGGCCAGCGTCACCGCCACTGCCGCCAGACTGGTGAACCAAGCTAGGGCGAGCCAGCGCGTCAGGCGGCGATACAGCCCCACCAGCAGCCAACAACCGAACGCCAACTCAAAGGCAGCCGCCACAAACAGCGACCAGCGTGGAAACCCCGACGCTCGCCCCACAGACGTATCTACCAGCAGCTGCTGAGCCTTGAGAACGCCAGCCAGCACGAGGACGGCACCCAAAATCACATCGAGGTAGCGCTGCCAAGTAGTTCGGCCAGCGCAGATGATAGAAATCGCCCTCCAGTGCGCATACATTCGCACGCTATTAGCCCGCTGAGGAGATGTATCCTCGGAGGCACTCTCCTTCGGGAATGGCTCCACCAATCCAGGCAGCTGCTCCATAGCCGGTTCCCTCAACGGACGGTTGTTATTTTTTTCCGCTGTGTTCTCGTGTGCCGTCCGTGAGGAGAACGAAAAACTCTTTTTTTGTTCCGAAGCGCTGATATGCCAAGGAATCGCTCCGCGATTGAATGGCAAGGAGTGAGTATATCCTCATTTCCTGTCGCGTCAACTTCTTTTCGCAACAATTTTGGCGGTGTAATTATTCCCGAAAGGTAGCGGAAGCTGCACCGCATCGGGAGTAAAGCGATGAAGGGGGACGAAGCAGCAAGACTCCGTTCCGAATCGTCGGACACGGTTGTTGACAATGGCCCAACGTCAGCATGGAGCCGGCGCGGACGCCGAACAGGCGGCATCGATTACCAAGCTCGGCAGCGGCATCGCCGAAAGCTGGAGTACAACCGGCACCTGTTGCTGGCTGTTAGTCCTACAGCCGTACTTGCTATGATGGGTGCCGGAAGCACTTTTGGCTGTGGGAGGGCGGGCGATGGCAGGACGGCCGGCCGTGCAGGACGTGCGTGCCTGGGCGGACGAGTTGGGGCGGGTGGGAGAGCGGATCGGCCCGCGATTCAAGCGGTCGGAGCCGCGGCGGCGGGCGCTGGGGTACATCCGCGGGCTGCTCGGCGACGCCCAGCGCAAGAATGGCTGGCAACTGGCCGAACAGATGGGCGAGGCGACACCCGACGGCGTCCAGCACCTGCTCGCCCGAGCCGAATGGGATGCCGACGCCGTCCGCGACGACCTGACCGCCTACGTCGCCGAGAACCTCGACCACGCGGCTGGCGTGCTGGTGGTCGATGAGACCGGCTTCGTCAAGAAGGGCGCCAAGTCAGTCGGCGTGGCCCAGCAGTATTCGGGGACCGCGGGGTGGATCGAGAATTGCCAGGTCGGTGTCTTCTTGGGCTACGCGACCAGGCACGGCCGGGCACTACTCGATCGCGCGTTGTACCTGCCCCGGCAGTGGGCCGAGGACGCCGAGCGACGTGAGGAGGCGGGCGTCCCGGAGCAGGTCCGCTTCGCCACCAAGATCACGCTGGCGAGGCGGATGGTCGAGCGGGCCTCGACGCGGGGGTGAAGGCGGCGTGGCTGACGGCGGACGCCGTGTACGGGTCGGATTATGGCTTTCGCTCCGACCTGGAGGGACGCGGGCTGGGCTACGTCGTTGGGGTGCGGGCCGACTTCGCGACGTGGCGCGGCTTCCGGCAAGTGCGGGCCAAGGCGCTGTTCGCCGAGTTGGCCACCGGAGCCTGGCGCCGGCTGAGTTGCGGGGACGGGTCGAAGGGTCCGCGGCGGTACGACTGGGCGGCCCTGCCGCTCAACAGTCCCGAGCCCGCGAAGTACGCCCGCTGGCTGCTTATCCGCCGGAGCATCTCTGACCCGTTGGAGGTGGCGTACTACGCCTGCGGCGGGCCGCCGGGCACGGGCCTGGCGGAACTGGTGCGGGTGGCGGGGGCGCGATGGGCGATTGAGGATCTTTTCGAGTTGGCCAAGGGAGACTGCGGCCTGGACGAGTACGAGGTGCGGGGCTGGGCGGGGTGGCATCGGCATGTCACCCTGAGCCTGTTCGCCCTGGCGGCGCTCACCGTCATCCGCTCGCGAGCGGCGAAGCCCTCGCGACGGAAAAAAAGGGGCCTCGGCTCATCCCCCTGACTGTCCCGGAGGTGCGAAAGCTGCTGCTACGGTTGGTGTGGGACCGGCTGACGCCGGCCGAGCAGGCACTGGCGTGGTCGGAGTGGCGGCGGGCGCACCAGCAGCGGGCGCTTGAGTGCCACTACCGCAAACGCGGGGCACGCCCGCCCAATTGATAAGTACGGCTGTAGGATTAGCCAACGCGACCGCAAGGACGTCCGCTGTGAGGTGGCCATATGGGCCGAAGCGCGTTACGGTTTACTGTTACATGAGATGAAGCGACAGGCCGAGCAAGCGAAGGAGAAACTGCCCCCTCTTCGTTGACAGCAGCCGAACATGAACCGGATAGCTAAAAAATGAGAGAGAAGTTTGCCGGGCCGCAGAGCAATCCGCGGCCCGGCAACTCAACCAATCCAGCACCCGCCAGATAACCTGTCAGGGTCGAACGCAGCAAGCCAAATAGAGGATCGTTCCTCCTTCGTCCGAACCCATCATCACAGTGTCAGGGATCGTCAAGCCCAGAAATGACTCTTTTCCTGCGGTCAGTTCTCTACCACCACGTTCGGCAACAGACCCAGGTCGTGCAGAGCCTCGACGATCGCTTCGCACGGAGCATGGCCGCCCTGATCGTCCCGATTCTCCATGTAGCGGTCCTGGCCGTGGTCGCCAAACCACGAGTAGACTTCGCCTTCCCAGCCGCGGGGTAGCTTCTCCCTCAGCCGCCCCATCTCGCCGCGGTAATTCTCCAACGTGGCCTCGTACACCCGCCGGCCGTAGTCTTGCTCATCGAGGATGGGAGAATCCTCCAGCCGTTCCTGGATGCGGCAGAACTCTCGGAAAGCAGCGGTAATCGTGCCATCGGCACGATAGACCCGGATGGACAGGCCATCGACGTGCCCGAAGGCAAAGTGAAAATGGCGCTCGAACACCAAGTCCGGGTCATCGCCCACGCCGAACGGAGCCAGTCGCTCCCTGATAACCTTGGCGTTGCTTTGGGCCAGCAGGCCGGCATCGCAATGGCTGGTGTAACAAACCATCCACTTCTCGGCGTCCTCCAGGCGGTAGCCCCGGCTCCAGGCGAAGGCAGAGAACTGCCGCCAATTGCCGGCCATCTGCCGCGCGGCTTCTGGTAAGTCATTCCAGATAAGATTGATGCTTGTCATCGGGATCCTGCCTTCCGCTGCAAACTGAGGGACGAAGACCGCGTGGGCGAGGACGAGGGGGGGTGGAGAGGTCAGGTAGGACAACTGCACGGGCTGACTCGCTCCGGCACGGCTTCCGCCGCGCTGCCAAAGCGATGGACCGGCCAGGCCAACCTCGCCTCTCCACGTCTCTTCTCAGCCGTCCAAAGCGAACGACGGCAAGAAGCTCGTCAGAGCCGCGATGGCTCCCTGGACCAGCCGCTTGCCGTGGCGGTACACGGCGGCGGACATTGCGACAATCTTCGCGCGGGCGGCATAGACGAGGCCAGCAATCACCGCGCCGGCGGCCAGCACGGCCATGACGACGCCGCGGCCCATCCTCTTCATCGTCTGGACCGTGCTGCCGTGCGCCCTCGGTCGCAGCCTGCCAAAGCCGGTTCGGTGTATTCTTCTTGCTACGAGGCTCCTCGGCCGGCGGAGCCGGCTGGGCGGCCTGTTGCAGCTGTTCTTGCAATTCGCGGTTGGTCAGCACTTCGGTCAGCACGGCCTGCACGGCCTGCTTGACGGCTTGCTCGACCGCTTCTTGCACGGCCCCAGCCAGAGCCGCGTCCAGACCATCCAAAATGCCATCGAGGCGATCGAGTTGACTGGCCAGCGTCTTACGCGACTGGCCGTTGCTATCCGTTCGGGGTGTCGTCGTCGTTGTCGTGGTCATGACGGTAATCTCCATTCAAGGGGTGAGAAAAAAGGCCCGCAGCCGGTGCCTACCGGCCGCAGGCTGGGATGACACGCTTTTCACTGTTTGTGTCGTTCAGGGCGTGACATCTCGGCCCAGCAGAGAGTTGGCCGAGCGCATCAGGTCGAGCAGGTAGGCCAGGCCGAGAGCGGACAGCACCACACTGGCGATGCCGCTGACATGGCCGGCGAGTACAGTCAAGCCGGCCGCGCACCCGACGGCCAAGGCCGCCACGAGCGAGACCTGACCGGGATGCCGCCGCAGCCACCAGGACGCCGCTTGTAAGCCTGCCGCCAGCGCTCGACGCCAACGTCGGACTCGCGGCTCGTCGGCAAGAGAGGACGTGTCCTCCCCCTCCGGATCGTCGTCGTAACGCGCCTCGGCGTAGTCATCGTAACCGTAGGGGTCACGCCAGGGAGAGCGAGCGGCATCCCGTGGCCAGTCCGACTCCTCCCACGCCCGCCGCGGCGTCGCGGCGTGTCCGTATGAGGAGGAGGAAGGAGGCAGGGAACGGAAGGAGCCATCGCGTGGACAAAGAGCGTCGTAGACCGCCTCGCCGACCGCCTCGGCCACGGTGCGGCCGACGGCGTTGGCGATGGCCTCGCGCACCTGCTCGCCCACCGCGTCCAGATGCTGTTGCAACCGGCCCAAGTGGCGGGCCAGCTTGCCGCGGACAGGCCCTGTCCGCGAAGTATCCCAGGTCATAAGCACTCTCCAGGTTAAGGATCAAACGGTTTAGTGATCCAGCCGCAGATGGCGCAGCGAATCCATAGCGGTACGCAGGGCACGGTTGTGCCGCCGCTGGTGCTTGAGCGCGGCCAACAGCCGGCCCAGTCGGAGTTGGGCATCGTGCAACAGCGCACGCAACGCCTCCGCTTCCACAAGCGGGTCGGGCGGCTCAGCTTCGGAAGGGGGAAGAGGTGGCGACGGAACTCCAGCGGGATCGTTGTGCGGATCGTCCCTATTGGTCTGAGGTCGGGGCATGGTTGTTGTACTCCTTTCGGGTTGGGGTTTGGGTTTGGCTCGGATAGTGTCGGGAATGGCTTCGCTGGAGAGGATGCGCACGGCGTCGGGCGTGGGCGACAAGGCTCCCTCCAACGGCATGAACAGATAGGTGCGCGTCTCATCGCGGCACACCAAGGGCGTGGTGGCGTTACGGACAACGAGGTCGCGGAAGCCCAGTCGCACGAGCCGCCACAGGTAGCGGCGGTTGCAGGCGACGCGGACGGCCGGCCCCTGGCACGACGAGCCGGACAGCACGACTTCGCTGACCTGCGGCGAACGGTCGGCCCGTGCGCGGAGTACGACCTGTTGGCCCAGATCGAGTGTTAGCGGCGACAAGTCGTCCTTGTCGCCGGGCAGCCGGGGCAAGACGTGGGCAAGAAAACGCGCATCGTCTTCGGACAGGTGCAGCCGGCTGGCCAGGGTGTCCGCCTTGGGGATGACGCCGTCGGCGTTGGGATAGTGGCCGCTGCTGTCGATCTCCAGATGGAAGGTCCACAGTCCGATGCGCAAGCTGACGTGGTTGGCGGTGCGGCCGATAGCGACCGGCTCATTCGTCGGCAGGTCGCGGCTGACGAACAAAGGCAGAGCGGGGATGAGGACATCCTCGGGCCATGGCAAGGAAAAACCACCTTGCATAAACAACTGACGGCCATCGGTGGCCACCACCTGTCCCCTTCGCCCGCGTAGCTGAATGCGCGTGAGAGCATAACGGACACCATCGCGAGCGGTGGTCCGGGCGGCTTCGGCCAGCGCCGGCAGAAAGGCCGGTTCGAGCAGCTTTAGGTGTGAAGGCATGTCCGGCAACTCCTGCCTCCTTTCGGGCAGCACGATGTCGAATGGCCGCAGGCGCGGGACACCGCCGTCGTTCCAGCGGGCTTCGCCCTTGCTGTCGCTGGATGCTTCCAGCGTGACCGAGCCGTCCTTGCCTTCGATGTCCGCCAGCACGTCGGCGGGAAAGAAGAGCGTTTCGGGTGGATGTTTGCCGGGCTGCTGGTAGACGATCGAGCATTCCGGCTGGCGTGCGGCCATCTCCAGACCCTTGGGGCCGACATGCAGGCGAATCCACGGCGGCTCGCGTGGACCCGGCGGTAGCAGACAACGACGCAGAAAGGTGCGGAACTGCCGGGCCAGGGAGCGTGAAAGGGCAATCACGGTACGATCTCCTGAAAGAATGAGTTGGGGAAGCGGGTCCAAGTCCTGTGCGATGAGAACAAGCTGTTCACGGAGGAGGACAGGCTGTATCGGCTCGCGAGCCAGAGCAGGTGAAGCGGGAGGAGCATCGGCGCCTGGCCCGTACGCCAGCGTAGCGGTGAAAGGATTCAATCGACGCACCAGCCGGCGGCTGCCATCTCTTCCGGCGTGTCAAAGGTTTCTTTGGGCAAGGCGAGGAAATCGATCTCGTTCTTGGGCATCAGGAAGATGTTGGTCAGAAAGACGGTGCTGCTCAAGCCGGTGCGGCCGCTGAGATGCAGGATGTCGTAGAGTAGGCCGCATTCCAGCTCGCCATCGCCCTGACGGCGGACCACGGGCAAGAACGGCCAGGTCGGCCAGTGTTCGGGGTGAGTGAAGAAGAACAGGTCGCGGGCCGTGGCCTTGCGCGGCTGTTCGGTCGGTGTTGTCATCACGGCCTCCTAGGTGGCAAAGTGGAAAAGAGAAAGGCCTGCCCTCCGCTTGAGGAAGGACGGGCCGCCATCGGTGAACCGAAGGTTGACCGCGGAGCGCCCATGTCATGTCGCGGACCTCAGCGTGTGGGCCGGGCGATGTAGGCGTTGACACCGATGACGATGGGCTGGCCGTTGAGAACGGCATCCGTCTTTTGATTGCCATGCGTCGAAGCCACAACCAGCGTCTTGCCGCTCGTTGAGGGAAGGGGTGTCTTGTTCAAGGGTAGGCGAATGATCAGCTCGCCGTTCTCGATCGTTGCTTTCATGTGTTTTTCTCCTTAGTTGACTTTTTCATGTACCGGCGGAGGGGGTGCTTCGGGGCCGGCTCGCCGGCTGGCACCGGGCCCCTACTTATCGATCACTTGCAGCTTGACGCGACCCTCACCTTCGGACGAGAGCAAGGCCGCGAACCATCCGGAACTAACTCCGAGCGGCGGAACAGGACGCCGTCAACCAGTGACGGCTCAGCCATTCCTGCTCGGCCTCAAGAGCCAGCGTCCTCTGCCGAAACGGACCCAACAGCGGACCATGCACCAGCGATAAGTCCGCCCACCAGCGTCCCTGCTCGTCCGGTTCGACCAAGCTGGCGCGTGATTGCAGAGTTGTCCCAGAGTATGCAGATCAATGACTTCGCCATAAACACAGCGAACTTCGCCGCCCGGAGTGATGAGCAATTCCATCAACTGCCTCCTTGGGTCGGCCGGTTGCGTACAAGGCTTCGCCGCGGCCGGTCCACCAGCAGGCCATCCAGCACCGACTGCACGCCGGCCAACTGCGTGGCCATGTGCTGACGCAACCCCTCGTTATCCCGCAGTTCCTGTGCAGGCACACCTTGCACCACCCGCTGCGCTTGCTCCACCAACTCATCCAGTTGCGCATTCGAGCGCACATTCAAATGGCGAAAGCGCTCGAAAAACTCCGTGAGGTTGGTCACGGCCGAGTCGCGGAAGACCTTGCGTTCGCCATCGCTGCCGCTGCTCAGCCGCTCGGTGAGATGCGAAACCAGACGGGCAAACTCGCTCGATAAACGCTTGCTCGGCCAGCGCGACCGCTTCCTCGAAGCGACGGGCAATGCGTTCCTGCTCCTGCTCGTAGACCTCCGGAGCGATCCGCAGCAGGTAGCTGGGCGGCTCCACCGAAGGAAAATCCCACTCCAGACCGAACAATCCCCGGACTTCCGGCGGGTAGTCAGACGGATTGTACAGTCGTCCCAGGCGGGAGCGAGCGTCGGCCTTGATCTCTTCGTAGACAGCGTTGAGATCGGCCTCCGCCTGAATCAACTCTTCGCGGAAGCCGGTCAGGGTATGGACGAACGGCTCGATGTCGTTCTGGCGGATGAGGCGGACGCCGGCCTCGACGTAGGGCAGTGTCAGACCACGCCAGTAATTGCTGACGCGCGTGCGTAACGACGTCAGGCGGCGAAACGCTTCATGGCGGGTGTCCACCAGCTTCTTGCCGGCGGTGAGGAAACGAGCATCGGCGTCGTAGGTGACGCCGACTTCTTCCTTCTGGCGGGCGGTAAGTGTGCGATGGACTCCCCACCAGGTGAAATGCACGCGCACGGCGGCGGCCAGCCGGCGCAGACGCTGGGCCGGGCTTTCCGGCACCAGTGGAATATCCGAGATGGTGATCTGGCTCATGAATAACTCCTTGAACAAGTGAAGAGGAGATCGATCCCTCCGCACGACACCACTCGTGGATTCCGGGAGAACGGTTCGAGCGGAGGGATCGAGGATGGATCGAGCAGAACTGGAGAGAAGCGTCAGTTGCTGGAGGGGTCGCGTCGGATCTTGCGGCTGGGCTGCGGTCCCACGTTGCCATGACGTGAGTAGATGCCGGGAGAAGAGGCACTCAGGCAGCGGCCCGAGGCCCAGTTCCGTAGGCGTTCCACCGCTTCGGCAGCCGTGACCGCGACCGGCACGACATGATGAGCGGCCTGCGTCAGCGGCATGTCCAGCAAGGCCGCCAGACGGCAGCAGGAGCGGATCTCCGCCCCGGTCCAGTCCGTGTCATCCGGGCGAGCCTGGCTGTCCGCGATGCCGAACTGGCGGCGATACAACGCCCAGATGGCATCCTTGTCGGCACTGCTGGGCAGGTCGAGAAAGAACACGCCATCCCAGCGTTCGGCGCGGGAGAATTCCGCAGGGAGCTTGGAGATGTCGTTGCAGGTGCCGATGACGAAGGTGTCGCTGGTGCGATCGGATAGATAGGTCAGAAACGTGCCGAACAGCCGCGTGGCCACGCCGCTGTCGCCCTGACCGCCGGCGCCGCTGAGCGCTTTTTCGATTTCATCCACAAACAGTAGACGAGGGACTCATGGCATCGGCGATACGAAGAGCTTGGCGGATGTTGGCCTCCGTAGCACCGACCAGCGAACCGTAAAGGGCGCCGATGTCCAAGAGCAAAGTAGGGCGACCCACCTCGTTGCCCAACGCCCTTGCGAAGCAGCTTTTGCCCGTGCCGGGGACGCCCAGAAGCAGGATGCCGCGCGGCTTGACGTTCTTGCCTGCTTGCAGGGCGCGGTGGCAGAAGTCCTTGAGGTTGACCAGTCCACCCAGCGCTTCGAAGCGTTCGCCGCCGCGGTGCAGCGTGAGCAGATTGTTCTTCTTGAGATGTCTGGGACTTGAGTTCCCAGATGGCTTCGGGCCGGATGGCACTGTGCCGCGTCAAGGACAAAGCAAACGCGGCCTCGGCTTCATAGCGTGTCAGTCCCGCCGCTGCGTCGAGGACGCGCTGCAAGGCTTCGCCTTGCGGCAAGTCATCGGGTGTATCGCTGGTCAGTTCGCGGGCGATCCCTTCCAGTTGCGGGCGATCCGGCAGAGCATGTTCGAGAACGACGAAGAGTTTCTCCAACTCGACAGGGATCTGCACGACCGGCGACAGCACCACCAGGAAAGTGCGTTGCTGCTTGCCGGCGATGAGTTGATTGAAGGTCGTCTGCACGACTTCCGGATTGGCCAGGAAGCGATGAAAATGGTGCAGCAGCAGCAGGGCGGTGCCGTTGCGTTGGGCCAGTGCGGGCAGAGCCCGCAAGGCGGCCAGGGGATCGTTGGCGTCCGGGCCGGTGGCGCTGGTAGTGCCGGACAGGCGCAGGCCGTTGGCCACGTCCCAGACGGCTGCCTTCCAGTCCTGTTGGCGGGCATGCTGGAGGATTTCCCGCTCGGCCTCATCGGCTTCGTGCGTGTGGATCCACAGGCCGGTGCAAGCGGCATGGATGTAGTCGGTCAGTTGGTCGGTCAGCTTCATGAGCAGTCCATTCCTTTCGGCGAGGGTTTCGGGGAGTATTGGGATGGATCGGGGAGAAGAGGGCGGCTCCCGCATCGAGGCACGGCACGATGCGAGGGCCGCCAGAGAAGGCGATAAGGGCTACTGCGTGAGTTGCTGCTGAGCGGTCTCTGTCTGATAGAATTCGGCCGTTTTTTGCTCGTTGGTGACGCTGCCGAGCGCTTGCTCCAGGAACTTGCTGGCCTGCATGCAGTCGCCGCCGGCATAGCCTTTGGTTTGCACGGTGGACTCGCCCTGCGGCGAGACAATCACTTCAATGAGTCGCGGCATCCGGATTCCTCCACGGTAGGGATGAGTGTGAGTTTGACGAACGGAAACTGTGTCGGGAGAGGGTGCTGTCGTTCATTCACGGCTGGCAGCGGGCGAGTTGCCGTTCGAGGCGAGCGATCCGCTGCTGGAGGCGTTCCACACTGTGAAAAGCCCTCTTGAGGCGCGTCATCCAGCGCGCAGAGATAAGCGTTCTTGCTCCAGCCGTGTGCGCAGCTTGGCAAGCCTATGAGGGGCCTGCTGCCTGGCCGATGGCGAAGCAGCGGGTCGGATGATACGGTGTCGCGGCGCGGTCATGTCAAGTTCCCTCGATGATTTGCACCTTGATGATGCCGTCGTGGAGAGTTTGCTCGCTGACGGTGTAGCCCTTCTTGCGGGCTTCGAGTTTCGTCTTTTCGACAGCATACATTTGCAAGAAGTGATCGAGGTGCTGCGGGTCGCCCCAGTAGTTATTGAAGTTGTCGTAGCGGACGACACCACTGAGGGTGTCGATGATGATGGGGTATTGCCAGCCGGGCAGCTGCACAATTAGCCCCTCGGCCTCGCCGCTATAGAGTTCGGCGGTGCCCTGCCGCGGCGGAGCGAGGTTGAGCCGCTGGCAGGCGGCGGCCACGGCGGCGGGATCATGAACCTTGGTCTGAAGAGTGACGATGTGGGACATTCGGTCTGGTCCTCCTGTGCTTGGGATGGGTGACAAAAAGTTGGTGTGACGGTATCGGTCCTTTCCGTGAACCAGTGTGGCACGGTTCCGACCTTTTCGCCGCAGCCAGGATGGTTCGGGTCCGGTCAGCCGGAGATGCGGACCCGGATCGGGTCGAGATCTGGGAACTGGCGGACGATCTGGTGGATGGCTCGGCGGAGGGCAGAGCGGAATGGTCGGCCCTCCACAGTCCGCTGGATTGCTTCGCACGCGGACTTTTCCAGGTCCGCGGGCACGCGAACGATCAGGCGGAATTCGTCGAACAACACATACTCGCTCATGGTTCCTCCGCGCTCAAGCGATGCCGACGGTAGACGAGGGGGCCGAGACTGCGGGCAACTCGCCGCAGAAGGTCCGCCAGTCCTGGCAGAACCCTCTTCTCAGCTGCGAGATGCGCGCTGGGCTGAAGCCATGCTTGTCGGCAACGTCGCGCGTTCGCTCGCCGACCATCAGATCCTCGACGATGCAATGGTCTCACTCCGTCAGGCTGGTGAGCCAGGCGGTGAAGTCCAGCTTGAAGCAAACGGCCTCGTCGGGCGGCGACTTGGTGTTGTCGTGCAGGGCCTCGGCGACTGGATTGTCCGAAAGTGTCTCGAAATCCGGGAGCTTACCGACGGCGAAGCCGCAACTCTGCTGGGCCACCGGCGACAGAACATCGCCGGGCAATGAAGAACGAAGCTGGCCGTTCTCCGCACGGGGAGTGTGCAAAGAACGGCCTGTGGCGATGACGGAAACGTAAGCCCCCGTCATTCCATAATGAGGCGGATTGGCGTGAAATTAAGATGCGATAGGTAGCTAAAATATTGAAAGTACGACAGAACAACATGCGGAGATGCCTTCGCAAGACAGGCTCGCTGTCGGGGTCGCTGAGCAAGAGGTCGGCTCAGGGGACAGGGTGATGCACTATGCCATCCTTAGCCGCACGGATCGGCCGGTCCAATGCTCCACGGAAAACTCGCACCGATTTTGAACGCTACCAAGCTGGACTTCTGAGCATCTGCTGCCCAGAATGAGCGAAAATGTAATTTCTGAAAAAGCTTCGACAAGGAGCTTCTTGTGACTTCTCCACTAGCTCACTCCTCCAATGACCAGGGCAAGGTTCACGATCTCGCGCAGCATTTGCACGAAACCGCCGAGTTGGCCGCAGTGTTTGCGAGTCGATTTGATTCAGCCGGTTTCGCTCTTTGCGCCGGCCTGTGGCACGATCTGGGCAAGAACGCTCTGGACTTCCAGAGCCAGTTGCTTCGATCCGCCGATGCACACATCGAAGGAGGTAGCTCTGGCCGCGTCGATCACTCGTCCGCCGGGGCCATCCATGCCCTGGAGGTTCTCAAGCCCGGACTGGGGCTGCCGCTAGCGTTCATCATCGCTGGCCATCATGCCGGCTTGCTGGACAAGGTGCCCAACCTCGATAATCGGCTAGCGAAGAAAGATCGCTTGCAGGCGGCCTTGGCGAACCCGTCGAAGGTGGTGCCGGCCGCACCTCCGCTGGGTCCTCCTTCCTTCCTCCAAGCCTACTCAGGGGTCAGTAGCGACGAGCTGAAACGACGGTATGAATTCTGGGTGCGGATGCTCTTCTCGTGTCTGGTCGATGCCGACTTTCTCGACACGGAGCGTCACTTCAACGAACGGCAATTCCAATTGCGCGGTCAGTATCCCCGGCTGGCAGAGTTGAAAGAGAGGTTTGACCGAGAACTGGAGAACACGTTCGCCAAGTCCCCGCCCAGCATAGTGAACGAAGTCAGGAATCGCGTGCGAGCGGCGTGCCGAACAAAAGGACGCAACTGTCCACAAGGGGTGTTCACGCTGACCGCACCCACCGGCTGCGGCAAGACGCTCGCCGGGATGGCCTTCGCCTTGGAACACGCGGACAAACATAAGTTGGAACGCATCATCGTCGTCCTGCCATTCACGTCCATCATTGACCAAAATGCCAAGGTGTACCGCGACTTTTTCGGCGCGAAGAGCGTCCTGGAGCATCATGCCAGCATCGACCTCGACAACCCGGCGAGAGAAAACCCATCCAGCCGCATCGCCCGCGAGAACTGGGACGCGCCGATCATCGTGACCACCAGCGTGCAGTTCCTCGAAAGCCTGCTGGCGAACCGGACCTCCCGCTGTCGAAAGATCCACAACATCGTCCGCAGCGTGGTGATCTTCGACGAGGTGCAGACGTTGCCGATCGCGCATCTCACCCCCATCCTTGATGTACTCAAGGAGTTGGTGCGGGCCTACGGGGTGACGCTCGTTCTTTCCACGGCCACCCAACCGGCGCTGAAGCATCGATCCTGGGGGCTCGGCCAGGTGTTCCCCGGCTTTGAATCGACGACGGAAATCGTAGACGATGTGGACGCGACCTTCGCCGTCCTGAAACGGGTAGAGGTGAATTGGCCGGCTGATTTGCAGCAGCCGACATCCTGGGAACAACTGGCTGATGAGGTGCAGAAGGAAGAGGAAGTCTTGGTCATCGTCCACAAGCGGGACGATGCGCGCCAGTTGGCGGAGTTGATTCCCCAAAGCATCCACCTTTCCGCGTTGATGTGTCCGAAGCATCGCTTGCAAGTGATCGAGGACATCAAAGCCGAGTTGAAGGCCAACCGTGAACGTCGGGAGCGGAAAGAACCGATTCGGCCAGTGCGAGTGGTTTCAACCCAGCTGGTGGAAGCCGGCGTCGATCTTGATTTCCCAGTAGTCTATCGCGCGCTGGGTGGGCTGGACGCCATCGCCCAGGCGGCGGGGCGGTGTAATCGCGAGGGGCAGCTCAACGGACTTGGCCGGGTCCGCGTCTTCATCGCCCCCTCCGAGCCGCCGAAGGGAACACCGCGCGACGGCAAGGCGGTCGCACACATCATGCTGGCCGGCAAACCGAATCTCGATCCGCTCGATCCGAAATTGTTCGACGAATATTTCCGCCGTCTGTACATTGGGCGACAACGGGACGAACGGGGGATTCAGGGTCTTCGCGCGGCTTTGAGGTTCAAGTCGGTGGCCGAGGCATTCGCGGTGATCGAGGAGGACGGTAGTGAAGCCGTGATCGTCCCGTTCGGCGACTCGGACAGGCATCTCGCTGAGCTACGCGACCATGGCGCGAGCCGCGGCCGCTTGCGTGCTTTACAGCCGTTCGTGGTAACCTTGTACCCCCAGCAGTTGCAACAACTGGAACAAGCCGGGGCCGTTGAGACGGTGGCGGACACGGTGCGAGCGATCAAAACGCTGATGTTCGGCCATCTTTACGACCAGCGCTTCGGACTCGACCTAACCCGTCCGGTCCTGCCCGATCCGTCCACCCTGGTAACTGGAGGGAGTTGAGTCATGCCAAAGCCGAGCGAAACCTTCCGCGTGCGCATTCGGGGCTACCTCGCCTGCTTCACTCGCCCCGAGTTCAAGGTCGAGCGTGTGAGCTATGAGGTGATGACGCCTTCGGCCGCTCGCGGCGTCCTTGAAGCGATTCACTGGAAGCCGGCCATTCGCTGGGTGGTCACGTCCATCCGCGTGCTGGCGCCGGTTCGCTTCATCAGCTTCAAGCGGAATGAAGTGATGAAGGGGGTGCCGGTGACTGTCGCCTTGCGGGGATTGAGAGGCGTGATGATCGAACCGTATTTCGCCGATGAAGACCGTGCCCAGCGAAACACAGTTGCCTTGCGCGATGTGGAATACATCGTGGAAGCGCACTTCGTCGATACGCCGAAATGGGGGCCGGAGGATAATTTTGCCAAGCATGCGGAGATGTTTTCGCGCCGGCTGGAAAACGGCCAGACCTACACCCAACCTTATCTCGGCTGCCGCGAGTTCGCGGCCATTGTTGAGCCGGCACCTGACCCGCTGCCGGAAAGCCTTTTGCCGCCCGAATGGCGACCGCGCAATCTCGGTCTGATGTTGCACGACCTGGAATTTGGCCCACGAATTGTGCCGCGTTTTTTCTGGGCGGAAATTGATGCGGAGGGCGTCGTTCATGTTCCGCCATTCGAGCAGACGGTGGTGGCCGATGGAATCACGATGGAGGGCCAGTCATGATCTTGACGGCGCTGAAAGAGTTGGCGGAACGCGAGGGATTGGTCTCGAATCCCGCCTTCGAGGAGAAGCCAATCCATTTCTTGTTAGAAGTCAGCAAGGATGGAAAGTGCCTGGGTCTCCGGCCGATAAACCAGTCGGAGTCCAAGAAAGGTGCAAAGGTGTTCTTCCCCGTACCTCGTCCTCTGCCGGGCACACGACGCACGGGCACCACTATCGACCCCTGTTTCCTGGTGGATAATGCCTCTTTCGTATTGGGAATCAATGCGCCCGGAGACGTGGACAAGAAAAACTACTCGGAAGATGAGCTAAAGCGGCGAAGAGTGGTATTTCACGATCTAATCCGTGAGGCCATGGTTGCGAGCCGAGATGAAGGTCTGGCGGCGGTAAATCGGTTTCTCATGGAAGAGGGAACGGGCGGACAGACCGTGACGATTCCAGCCGACCTGAAAAGCAATGCTTTGATCGCGTTCGCTCTCGTCGAGGACTGCGGGCTTCCTCTTCATCTCCGGCCTTCCGTGGTCGAGTATTGGAGCCAGCGGCGAGCGGCTGCCGAACCAGCGAACGAGACCGGACTGCGGTTTCAGTGTCTGATTACTGGAAAGCCGTGTTCGCCAATCGACAAACACCCGCCGGTGAAAAAAGTGCCCGGCGGAACTCCGAGTGGCATCTCTTTCGTTTCCTTCAACGACACCGCGTTCGAGTCCTATGGATTGGAACGATCCGAGAACGCTCCGGTCTCTCGAATTGCCGCTGATTCTTACACCGAAGCATTGAAGCGATTGCTGGACGAAACTTATCCTGATCCGAAAACCCGCACTCCCATGCCCAAGCGAAACGTGCGTCTTTCGGATGACACCATCGTTCTCTTCTGGAGCAAAGGATCTGACGAAGTCGTTGACCTTTTCGCCGACTCGGTCGGCCAAGGACAACCGGAAGCCGTTGAGGCATTGTACAAGGCGACCTGGAAAGGCCGGCCAGTGAATCTCGAAGACCCGGCGGCGTTCTACGCTCTCACCCTCAGCGGTGGCCAAGGACGCGGAACCATCCGGGGCTGGCAGGAAACCACGCTGGGGGCGGCGTTACGAAACGTGAAACAGTATTTCGATGACTTGCAGATTTGCCGTCCTCTCGCGGATACGGGCAAGCCCCACCCCTTGCTCGGACTGCTTCGTCAACTCGCGGTGCAGGGCAAAATCGACAACATCGCACCGAACCTGGCCAGCGAGTTGTTCGCTGCGATTCTTGAGGGACGGCCCTTTCCTCGTTTGCTCCTGGATGCCGCCGTGCGACGTACGCGGGCCGAACGAACCCTTTATCCCGATCGCGCGTCGCTGATCAAAGCCTACTTGCTCCGCGCCTGTCGCGGCAAATTACTTCCATCCTCCTTCCCAGAGGTGAAACCCATGCTCGATGAAGACTGCAAGACGCCAGCGTATCGGATCGGCCGCCTTTTCGCCGTCTTGGAGAAGGTCCAGGCCGATGCCACCAACGCCAGCACAACCATCCGCGACCGCTACTATGGGGCGGCATCGGCTACACCCGTTGTCGTCTTCCCCCAATTACTCCGCAAGGCTCCGCACCACCTGACGAAGTTCAAGGCCGGGACCACGACTTTTTACGAGAAGCTCATCCAGTCGATCTGCGACGGCCTCCAACCGCCGAGTCCGTTCCCGACTACTCTCACTCTCGAAGAGCAAGGGCTTTTCGCTATCGGTTACTACCACCAGCGTCAAGCTCTGTTCACCAGCCGAAACATTGATAACAATCCCGCGGAACCCACCGAACAAGGAGAATGACCATGCCAGACAGTTCGATCCTCGCTAATCGCTACGACTTCGTCTACCTCTTCGAGGTGCGTGACGGCAATCCCAATGGTGACCCAGACGCCGGCAACCAACCGCGCATCGACCCGGAAACCGGCCACGGTCTCATCACCGATGTCTGCTTGAAACGGAAGGTGCGCAATTTCATCGCCATCGCCAAGGACGATGAGGCTGGGTACGGAATCTACGTCAAGGAACGTGGCATCCTCGCCAACGAACAGAGACGAGCGTACCACGCGCTCCATTTGGAGCCGGGGGATCGACCCCAGGAGAGTGCCCGCAAGTGGATGTGCCAGACATTCTTCGATATTCGGGCCTTTGGTGCGGTGATGACGACGGGTAAGACCGAAGAGGGTGAGGCCAAGAAACCGGGTCGAAGTAAGGCGAAAGCCGCTCTTGGAGCGGAAGAAGCATCTACCCTACCGTCGCCGGAAGCTGCGCAGGAGCTGCCCAAACCGGCAGGGAAGCCCAAGACTCGGCAATGGAACTGCGGTCAAGTCCGGGGGCCGGTGCAGCTTACCTTCGCGCGCTCCGTCTCGCGCATTCTCTCTTTGGAGCATGCCATCACTCGCTGCGCGCTGACCAACGCTGGCGATACAGGGCGCGAATCCACCGGCGATGACGAGAAGGCCGCCACGCTCCAGATGGGCCGCAAGATGACAATCCCCTACGCTCTCTACCGTGTTCACGGATTCATCTCGCCCCATCTGGCCGAAGATACCAGGTTCACTGAGACGGACCTCAGCCTCTTCTGGCGAGCGCTTTGTCAAATGTTCGACCACGACCGCTCCGCTAGTCGCGGACAGATGGCGGTGCGCGGTCTATACGTCTTCAGGCACGCCAGCAAGCTCGGCAATGCTCCGGCCCACATCCTGCAAGAACGTGTCGTGGCTAGGTTCAAGGATGCAACGAAAGTCGCTCGCTCGTTTGAGGATTTCGTTGTGACCGTGAACCGAGAAGGAATGCCCAATGGGGTCGAACTGATCGAGTACGACTGCTCCAAGTTTGCGGGCGAGCCGGTAATCATTCCGGTTAGATGACTCCTCGTAGACCGAAAAGGAGGTGACGATCCCGATGCTGCCTACTGCTCCTCACTGGTCCGACGACGACCTCGTGCCGATCTCCGCGCTCCAGCATTGGAGTTACTGTCCGCGCCAGTGCGGGCTGATTCATCTCGACCAAGCCTGGGACGAGAATCTCTACACCCTTCGCGGCCGCGCTGTCCATGAGCTGGTCGATACGCCGGAGGGCGAATGGCAGCGCGACGTTCGCGTCGAGCGTGCTTTGCCTCTGTGGTCCACCCGTCTCGGCTTGATCGGCAAGGCGGATGTCGTCGAGTTTCCAAGCGGCGTGCCCTTCCCCGTCGAATACAAGCACGGCCTGCGGCGTCAACGCCAGCACGATGACCTGCAACTCGCCGCCCAGGCGGTTTGCCTCGAAGAGATGTTCGGCGTGATCATCCTTCGCGGGGCCGTGTATCACCACGGCTCTCGACGCCGCCGCGAGGTGGTGTTCACGCCGGACCTCCGCCTTGCCGTCGAGGAAGCCGTCGCTGCCGTCCGCGCCATGATCCGCGCTCGGAGGCTGCCTCCCGCCGTCAATGACGCCCGCTGCGATAAGTGTTCGCTGCGTGAGTCCTGTCTACCAAGCGTCACCGACCGGCCCGATAGGGCCGCCCGTGGATTGAAACTGTTCGCCCTCGCCGACCCGGCAGGCGGGTCGCCCTAACCACAGCCGCGAGAGAACCCACATGCACCAACTCCTCAATTCGCTGTACGTGCAGACACCGCGATCTTACCTGCACTTGGACCACGAGACGCTCAAGGTCAAAGTGGAGGGAGAGGTTCGTCTGCAAATACCTCTGCTCCATCTCGGGGCCATCTACTGTTTTGGCGACGTTGGCGTCAGCACCGCCCTCTTACACCGCTGTGCCGCCGATGGCCGCTCGATCGTCTTCCTCAATTTCGCCGGCCGCTTCCAGTGCCGCGTGGAAGGGCCGGTATCGGGTAACGTACTGCTGCGCCAAGCCCAG
The DNA here is from genome assembly GCA_963835245.1 of uncultured Planctomycetota bacterium. GTDB lineage: Bacteria > Planctomycetota > Planctomycetia > Gemmatales > Gemmataceae > JAJPHU01. The sequence continues at coordinate 90,091 of CAWIEZ010000001.1, read as the reverse complement.
CATGCGGCCCTGACCGATGCTGCGCGCACCCTGCTGTTGGCCCGCTCCTTCGTGGCTGCCAAGATCCAGAACACGCGCCAGATATTGCTCCGCGGCGCCCGCGAGGCTAATGACCCCGCTGAGGGAGTCCCTCTTCAGGAGCTAGCCAGCCATATCGCCGATATGCTGCCCCGCCTGGAAACCGCGCCGGACCTCGACACCGTCCGCGGCCTTGAAGGCGATGTGGCGCGGCGGTATTTTGAGGTCTTCAATCGGCTGGTCCGCGAAGACCGCGAGGGCTTCACCATGAATGGTCGCACACGCCATCCCCCTCTGGATCGGATGAATGCGCTTTGTCCTTTCTCTACACGCTCGTGACCGGCGATTGCTCAGCTGCGGTGGAGGGCGTTGGGCTAGACCCCCAGGTAGGATATCTCCATTGTCTGCGTCCGGGACGTCCCGCGCTGGCGTTGGACGTGGTGGAAGAGTTTCGGGCGGTGCTTGCGGATAGGCTGGCCTTGACACTCGTCAATCGCCGGCAACTTGGACGCGCGGATTTCGAGGAACGTCCGGGAGGAGCTGTCAGCCTCAGCGAAGCGGGTCGTAAGACCGTGCTGGTCGCCTACCAGCAGCGCAAGCAAGAGGAACTGACCCATCCGTTGACCCGCGAGAAAACGCCGCTGGGTCTACTGCCGCACGTCCAGGCTCGCCTGTTGGCCCGCTTTCTCCGTGGCGACATGGAGGTCTATCCGCCCTTCCTGTATCGCTGATGGAGGATCGCCATGCGCATCCTGATAGCCTACGATGTTTGTACCGTGACTCCCGAAGGGGAGCGTCGCTTACGGCGGGTGGCCACCACCTGCATGGGTTTTGGGCAGCGCGTCCAGAAGTCTGTTTTTGAGTGTGCTGTGACGGAGGTGCAGTTCGATAAACTGCGTCGCCGACTTTTGGAGGAAGTGAACCTTGAGGAGGACAACCTTCGCATTTATCGGCTCCCGGAGAACCTGGAGCAGTTCCGAGAGATCCATGGGCGAAAGCCCGACGTTGATTTCGAGGGGCCGTTGGTGATTTAAGGTTCACGCGGACCTAAAGCTGAGGCGGAAAGCCTGGCCGGTTCGCGGCGATCACAAATACAATGAAAGGCAAGCTTTGGAAGCAGCAGCAGCGACACAGAGGTATCAACGGCATCTCATCCAGAAGAGGTCCGCGTGGTTCGGTTCGGAACCTCTTTCGCCACTGTTCCTTCCGAAGCCAGCCGTGGCGGCCGGCGTGACAGCCGGCCGTGGATTGAAACTTCATTGTGTAGATCAAGCCCGGTTCGTCCTCGTGTGGCGGCCGGCGTGACAGCCGGCCGTGGATTGAAACTGCTCGAAGGGCAAAAATGGCTCAAGGAGTTGGAGTGGCGGCCGGCGTGACAGCCGGCCGTGGATTGAAACCCGGATCGACACGCGGCAAACACGCGCCGCCTCGTGGCGGCCGGCGTGACAGCCGGCCGTGGATTGAAACTATTTCGAGTCCGGAAATCCGGAATCGCAAGCCCAGTGGCGGCCGGCGTGACAGCCGGCCGTGGATTGAAACTCGTATCTCCAATGCCAACATCATTCGTTCCACGTGGCGGCCGGCGTGACAGCCGGCCGTGGATTGAAACCCGCCTCGCGGGCGAGTTACCGCACGGCCGCCGACGTGGCGGCCGGCGTGACAGCCGGCCGTGGATTGAAACGGTTTGATGAACCCGATGAAACAGCGGACGGCGCGTCGTGGCGGCCGGCGTGACAGCCGGCCGTGGATTGAAACAGCTACCTTCTCACCTATGTGAACGCCGATACCGGGTGGCGGCCGGCGTGACAGCCGGCCGTGGATTGAAACGGGAACCGCGCGGACCTCATGCTGGGAGTTTGAAGTGGCGGCCGGCGTGACAGCCGGCCGTGGATTGAAACGCGCTCCAGCCACGGATAACCCTCCAGAATCGTGTGGCGGCCGGCGTGACAGCCGGCCGTGGATTGAAACCGAATTTTAACCGATTGACCTACAGTATTCCTCCGGTGGCGGCCGGCGTGACAGCCGGCCGTGGATTGAAACATGGTGCAGCGAGCAGCATCCCCAGCGGACGTGAATGTGGCGGCCGGCGTGACAGCCGGCCGTGGATTGAAACGCGCCGCAACGTAGCCCCTCACCGTCCGGATGTCCTGTGGCGGCCGGCGTGACAGCCGGCCGTGGATTGAAACGGAGGAATGGGAGCCGCTGTGCCGGGCGTGCGCTGTGGCGGCCGGCGTGACAGCCGGCCGTGGATTGAAACGTCCATGACGAAAAGCATGTGCTTGACATGCCGGGTGGCGGCCGGCGTGACAGCCGGCCGTGGATTGAAACAGCAGCAATGCCTCACCATTTGAGGAGGGGAAAGGTGGCGGCCGGCGTGACAGCCGGCCGTGGATTGAAACGATATCTCCAGTCCATTCCGCCTGGCGGTCCTTGTGGCGGCCGGCGTGACAGCCGGCCGTGGATTGAAACCATTCATCGAAGCCGAGATCGAGGGGGGCGGATGGTGGCGGCCGGCGTGACAGCCGGCCGTGGATTGAAACATTTAACGTGAACGCACCATTCCATCGCCAGAGGCGACGTGCGGTGGCGGCCGGCGTGACAGCCGGCCGTGGATTGAAACATGGATGGCTCTCCTTGTTTGACCTCACTGATCCCGGTGGCGGCCGGCGTGACAGCCGGCCGTGGATTGAAACCGGTATCCAGCCGGCCATGAGCCACTGGACGGGCTTGCGCGTGGCGGCCGGCGTGACAGCCGGCCGTGGATTGAAACCTCTCCGGCGGCAGCGTCCGATCCAATTCCTCGTGGCGGCCGGCGTGACAGCCGGCCGTGGATTGAAACCGGCGAAAAGCTGGGGCAAGGCATCAAGTACCAAAAGTGGCGGCCGGCGTGACAGCCGGCCGTGGATTGAAACGGAATCGGCCAATCGGTACAGCCAAACTATTGTTGTGGCGGCCGGCGTGACAGCCGGCCGTGGATTGAAACCAATAGTATTGATTGTTCTCGAATTGCGCCGCCGTGGCGGCCGGCGTGACAGCCGGCCGTGGATTGAAACGCTGGTTTGATGCCAGTGGCCGGCCAAGGCAACCGTGGCGGCCGGCGTGACAGCCGGCCGTGGATTGAAACAGGATGTCCGTGAGGCTCTGTAGATTCAGGTCGAGTGGCGGCCGGCGTGACAGCCGGCCGTGGATTGAAACTTAGACTTCAGGCGTACCAGGCGTGAACGTCCACGCTGTGGCGGCCGGCGTGACAGCCGGCCGTGGATTGAAACCCCGATAGACACGGTAGCCGCCCGTCGCGCCGGCCGTGGCGGCCGGCGTGACAGCCGGCCGTGGATTGAAACTTGAGGCAAATGGGCGTCCTCGACGATCCCGCGTGGCGGCCGGCGTGACAGCCGGCCGTGGATTGAAACACGTTCGGATCGGCGGGTCGTCTGTCCACCACGAAGTGGCGGCCGGCGTGACAGCCGGCCGTGGATTGAAACGTGCAGGACGCCGGCAACAACCTGACCGGCCAGACGTGGCGGCCGGCGTGACAGCCGGCCGTGGATTGAAACGTCTCTGTTGGTGGAGAAATTCACAGCCAAGGGCGTGGCGGCCGGCGTGACAGCCGGCCGTGGATTGAAACACGTGCAAGAACAAAAGCGCGGTAAAAAGGCAGCGGGTGGCGGCCGGCGTGACAGCCGGCCGTGGATTGAAACCCTAGCGGAATGCGAACGGCAGCTCGATCGCGCCGTGGCGGCCGGCGTGACAGCCGGCCGTGGATTGAAACGTCCATAACGAAAAGCATGTGCTTGACGTGCCGGGTGGCGGCCGGCGTGACAGCCGGCCGTGGATTGAAACGTCCGACCGCGGCCTGAAATAGCCGGCGGACTCAACGTGGCGGCCGGCGTGACAGCCGGCCGTGGATTGAAACGTGCCGGCCCTCTCCGAGCTGGGCACGATGCTGGTGGCGGCCGGCGTGACAGCCGGCCGTGGATTGAAACGGGATCGTCACGGGCGGAGCGCCCTGTATCTTGAGGTGGCGGCCGGCGTGACAGCCGGCCGTGGATTGAAACCAACCAAAGGGATGATGGATGGAGATGTGCGCCAAGTGGCGGCCGGCGTGACAGCCGGCCGTGGATTGAAACACCTCTACGACCTCAAAATCTCCCCCGCCGGCTGCGAGTGGCGGCCGGCGTGACAGCCGGCCGTGGATTGAAACTATGTGCGGCACGATACAACCGAGCGTAGCGGCCAGTGGCGGCCGGCGTGACAGCCGGCCGTGGATTGAAACCGATAGATCGACGCCGTAGTTAGAGGCCGCGTACGTGGCGGCCGGCGTGACAGCCGGCCGTGGATTGAAACGGAGAGGCCGTCAAGACTCGCTCGGAGCCAAGGAGTGGCGGCCGGCGTGACAGCCGGCCGTGGATTGAAACTTCTACGTCCCGGCCCCGTCGCTTGGAGCGAAGGATGTGGCGGCCGGCGTGACAGCCGGCCGTGGATTGAAACCTGATTACACAAATGAAGACGGACGGACAGACCGTGTGGCGGCCGGCGTGACAGCCGGCCGTGGATTGAAACAATAGGTGACATATGGAAACTGTCATGGAGCGTATCGTGGCGGCCGGCGTGACAGCCGGCCGTGGATTGAAACGCCTTCCTCCGGCGTGAACGTCATCGCGGCGAAGAGTGGCGGCCGGCGTGACAGCCGGCCGTGGATTGAAACCTAGCTCATGCGGTCAAGGGGATGGGAGAAAAGCGTGGCGGCCGGCGTGACAGCCGGCCGTGGATTGAAACCCGTCGAGAGCGCCGTCGAGAGGCGGATGCGCAGCTTGTGGCGGCCGGCGTGACAGCCGGCCGTGGATTGAAACGCTCGTTCTGTCCTCCGGGTGGACTGGTACTCGATGTGGCGGCCGGCGTGACAGCCGGCCGTGGATTGAAACTCCCATTCGTCGCGCGTCATCTCGTGCGCCGGCTTCGTGGCGGCCGGCGTGACAGCCGGCCGTGGATTGAAACCGGGTAAGCCGCGCGGATGTGTTCGGGTACGGTCGTGGCGGCCGGCGTGACAGCCGGCCGTGGATTGAAACTTGGTGAGACTGGCCGGAATGGCCCGGCTTATCGAGTGGCGGCCGGCGTGACAGCCGGCCGTGGATTGAAACGGGCTTAGAGTCGATGACGACGTGGCGTAGGTACTCGTGGCGGCCGGCGTGACAGCCGGCCGTGGATTGAAACGCTTGCACGGCGGATGCCCAGACGGGCGGCGCGCGTGGCGGCCGGCGTGACAGCCGGCCGTGGATTGAAACAGGGTTCTGACGCCGCCTGTAAGCATACTCTCGTGGCGGCCGGCGTGACAGCCGGCCGTGGATTGAAACGCGCCTGCGCCGGCGATGGAGCCGGGGCCGGTCGGTGGCGGCCGGCGTGACAGCCGGCCGTGGATTGAAACGCGCGTCGTAGTAGTTGAGCAGCTGCGCCGCCGTGGCGGCCGGCGTGACAGCCGGCCGTGGATTGAAACTCGAAAGCGATCGGGCTTGCAATCGAGGCGAGATGGTGGCGGCCGGCGTGACAGCCGGCCGTGGATTGAAACAACATGGCCGCCTCCTCCGCCACGACAACTTGCCCGTGGCGGCCGGCGTGACAGCCGGCCGTGGATTGAAACGTCTCCCACGGCGCTGTAAAAGCCCTCCCTACGCTGTGGCGGCCGGCGTGACAGCCGGCCGTGGATTGAAACGTCCATAATGAAGAGCATGTGCTTGACGTGCCGGGTGGCGGCCGGCGTGACAGCCGGCCGTGGATTGAAACCGGTTCGCTTGAACGGCTTGACCACGAAGTCTCTGGTGGCGGCCGGCGTGACAGCCGGCCGTGGATTGAAACGCTCGCTGTCTGACGGAGGGGGCGAGAGTGTTCTGGTGGCGGCCGGCGTGACAGCCGGCCGTGGATTGAAACTTGGCTACGTCGCCCCTCTGGTTATCGGCTACCTTGTGGCGGCCGGCGTGACAGCCGGCCGTGGATTGAAACTTTGACTACGCGGCCCATGACGCGGCGGCGACGTGGTGGCGGCCGGCGTGACAGCCGGCCGTGGATTGAAACGATTTCATCCGGCAAGGTGTGCAGCCGACAGTACCGTGGCGGCCGGCGTGACAGCCGGCCGTGGATTGAAACGCGTTGCTAAGCGTGCCGGCGGTACAGAGGATATGTGGCGGCCGGCGTGACAGCCGGCCGTGGATTGAAACATGGAGGTATCATGCCACCGGCAACTCACGCTGCCCTGTGGCGGCCGGCGTGACAGCCGGCCGTGGATTGAAACATGGATAGCGGTTCGGGAAGCGTGCCGTTTATCCTGGTGGCGGCCGGCGTGACAGCCGGCCGTGGATTGAAACGTCAAGGTCCGTGCCGAAGCGACGGGCGCTCAAGTGGCGGCCGGCGTGACAGCCGGCCGTGGATTGAAACTCAGACCGTCTACTGTACGCTCGGCTACTACCCCGTGGCGGCCGGCGTGACAGCCGGCCGTGGATTGAAACGCCGTAACCGGCTTCGTTCGCCGGAGGGCGAACGCGTGGCGGCCGGCGTGACAGCCGGCCGTGGATTGAAACGCCGAGGCAATAGGGGCAGCGGTAGGCGGGGCGTGTGGCGGCCGGCGTGACAGCCGGCCGTGGATTGAAACGGCCCCTGGATAGGTGAGAAGAGAGGGAGGGAACGATGTGGCGGCCGGCGTGACAGCCGGCCGTGGATTGAAACCAGCATGCGGACATCGCTATCGCCGCTCATCGCGTGGCGGCCGGCGTGACAGCCGGCCGTGGATTGAAACGCCGACGTAGCCGCAGAGTGCGATGCGGAGCAAGGGTGGCGGCCGGCGTGACAGCCGGCCGTGGATTGAAACTTGCGATTCCTGCTGCGTGCGTGACAATATCCTGGTGGCGGCCGGCGTGACAGCCGGCCGTGGATTGAAACGCAACGTAGCCGTCGAGGTCGTTGACCGTCTCGAGTGGCGGCCGGCGTGACAGCCGGCCGTGGATTGAAACGTATCCGCCGCCCGAATCAAGGTCCAGTTGATGGACGTGGCGGCCGGCGTGACAGCCGGCCGTGGATTGAAACGCACAGCCACGCATGGGCCGCGCTGCGGCATCTAGTGGCGGCCGGCGTGACAGCCGGCCGTGGATTGAAACGCCGACAGAACCGCCGCGTCTGCCGGAGAGCGAAGTGGCGGCCGGCGTGACAGCCGGCCGTGGATTGAAACGTCTGGCTCCATGCCATCGCGTTCGCGGGCAGCGTGGCGGCCGGCGTGACAGCCGGCCGTGGATTGAAACCGCAGATGGATGCGCCAGTGAGCCAGCCCAACGCTGTGGCGGCCGGCCGTGGATTGAAACCCTTGCGCTGGACTCGTTAGCGTGGTGGTGCCGTTGTGGCGGCCGGCGTGACAGCCGGCCGTGGATTGAAACGCTTACTTCTTCGCGCGTCTTCATGTTGTTCGATGTGGCGGCCGGCGTGACAGCCGGCCGTGGATTGAAACACAACGGCGGTCTAGTCGGTGAGATTGTGCATCGCGTGGCGGCCGGCGTGACAGCCGGCCGTGGATTGAAACTCCGTCGTCCTGGGATTCCCGTACGAAGGGGTGGAGTGGCGGCCGGCGTGACAGCCGGCCGTGGATTGAAACGAATTACGGAGGGTTCATAGTGTGGCACGCAGCGTGTGGCGGCCGGCGTGACAGCCGGCCGTGGATTGAAACACGACCGGGCCGCTGGGAATCGACGGGTTCACCAGTGGCGGCCGGCGTGACAGCCGGCCGTGGATTGAAACCATGGTGGTTGATCCGGGCCGTCAGGTCTGCGGCGTGGCGGCCGGCGTGACAGCCGGCCGTGGATTGAAACCGCGCTGGCCGATACGGTTCCGGTCGCTGAGCAGTGGCGGCCGGCGTGACAGCCGGCCGTGGATTGAAACCCCCTTGCCGTGTCTCAATAGTGGCATCACCCTAGTGGCGGCCGGCGTGACAGCCGGCCGTGGATTGAAACAACTTGGCCGAGGGGTGCGCCCGTCAACGATCTTATCGTGGCGGCCGGCGTGACAGCCGGCCGTGGATTGAAACTTAACTCCTCGGCAGGCAAGGACAGCCAAACCATGTGGCGGCCGGCGTGACAGCCGGCCGTGGATTGAAACGCCTGGCAGATGGGGCAGAAATGTTCTTGAACCAAAGTGGCGGCCGGCGTGACAGCCGGCCGTGGATTGAAACCCGGTTCGGCCCTAGCGTGCGACTTGTCCTTGATGTGGCGGCCGGCGTGACAGCCGGCCGTGGATTGAAACCCGCTGCCGTCCGTCAGAGCGATTTGCAGTACGCCGTGGCGGCCGGCGTGACAGCCGGCCGTGGATTGAAACCCCCTGAATCGTTATATCACCCTCACTCCCGTCAAGTGGCGGCCGGCGTGACAGCCGGCCGTGGATTGAAACGACTCCAAGGCCCCGCAGTCGGTGATAACACGAGTGGCGGCCGGCGTGACAGCCGGCCGTGGATTGAAACCCGTCGTCTGCAACGTGCGCATGCACGGCGGCGGGTGGCGGCCGGCGTGACAGCCGGCCGTGGATTGAAACAACGGCAAGGCGTGCAAGTGGGTCGTACGCATTGAGTGGCGGCCGGCGTGACAGCCGGCCGTGGATTGAAACATCCCGGCGACAAGCGCATGCAGGAGACGCGCCAGCAGTGGCGGCCGGCGTGACAGCCGGCCGTGGATTGAAACATCGTCCGCAAGTTGTTTGAAGTCAAGCCGACGTGGCGGCCGGCGTGACAGCCGGCCGTGGATTGAAACGGTGTCTTAGAGACGACATCATTCCTTGAGAGCGAGTGGCGGCCGGCGTGACAGCCGGCCGTGGATTGAAACGATTTCGCGCTGATCCTCATGCTCGGCTTCGGGCCGTGGCGGCCGGCGTGACAGCCGGCCGTGGATTGAAACTGATTGATTTGCACGGTGACGTTTGTGGCATTGGCGTGGCGGCCGGCGTGACAGCCGGCCGTGGATTGAAACTTGTAGGCGAGCAACTGTTGAATGTGGATGCAAGCGTGGCGGCCGGCGTGACAGCCGGCCGTGGATTGAAACTCGCATACAGGGTTAGCCCCGCTCGCGGTCTGGAAGTGGCGGCCGGCGTGACAGCCGGCCGTGGATTGAAACGCGCACGAGTCGGTCTGCCAAGAGGATTTCCGCGTGGCGGCCGGCGTGACAGCCGGCCGTGGATTGAAACACCTGCGCGAATACGCTTGGAGCCAGGAGTTGCCGTGGCGGCCGGCGTGACAGCCGGCCGTGGATTGAAACCTGATGTGCCTCCGCATTCGCCGACAGAACCGCGTGGCGGCCGGCGTGACAGCCGGCCGTGGATTGAAACGAGGAGAATGTGGTCGAGGACAAGGACATTGCCATGTGGCGGCCGGCGTGACAGCCGGCCGTGGATTGAAACGGTGAGATACACGAGAACCGCATGGCCGTGGTTGGTGGCGGCCGGCGTGACAGCCGGCCGTGGATTGAAACCTGGGCCGTCACTTTCCGCCAGCTCCAGGCCACCGCGTGGCGGCCGGCGTGACAGCCGGCCGTGGATTGAAACATCACGCGACCATCCTGGCAGAGCCGCGGTCTCTGTGGCGGCCGGCGTGACAGCCGGCCGTGGATTGAAACCGGTTCCGGCGCGAGGACACCCGTGGCCAAGAGCGTGGCGGCCGGCGTGACAGCCGGCCGTGGATTGAAACTTGACTCCTTCGGTCAAAGCACGATCGATCTCTTGTGGCGGCCGGCGTGACAGCCGGCCGTGGATTGAAACTCCTTCGCGCGGGCGCATAATGGAGGTATGAAGAGTGGCGGCCGGCGTGACAGCCGGCCGTGGATTGAAACGCCGCTGTGTGCAACTATACACCAATCCGGTATCGTGGCGGCCGGCGTGACAGCCGGCCGTGGATTGAAACTCCTACGGCTTTGACTGTTCGCCTTTGTCGATCTCGTGGCGGCCGGCGTGACAGCCGGCCGTGGATTGAAACGTCCGGCTCCATGCCATCGCGTTCGCGGGCCGCGTGGCGGCCGGCGTGACAGCCGGCCGTGGATTGAAACGTGATCGACACGGGCAAAGGGGTCGAGCGCTTTGCGCGTGGCGGCCGGCGTGACAGCCGGCCGTGGATTGAAACCTGATGTGCCTCCGCATTCGCCGACAGAACCGCCGTGGCGGCCGGCGTGACAGCCGGCCGTGGATTGAAACGCGCCGGCCGCTTCGCGCTCAACATGCGTTTCGTGGTGGCGGCCGGCGTGACAGCCGGCCGTGGATTGAAACACCGAAACCGCCGTTATCACCTTGACGGACGATGTGGCGGCCGGCGTGACAGCCGGCCGTGGATTGAAACGTGGAAACGCGGGTCGGGAGGCGTCACTTCCTCCAGTGGCGGCCGGCGTGACAGCCGGCCGTGGATTGAAACCCCGTCATTGGTGTCGGGGAATTTGTTGGTACTGCTGTGGCGGCCGGCGTGACAGCCGGCCGTGGATTGAAACACGGCGATCCACGTCCGCTGGGGCTGCTGCTCGCGTGGCGGCCGGCGTGACAGCCGGCCGTGGATTGAAACGTCATCAGCAACGCCGGCTTACTCGGAACGTGGCAAGTGGCGGCCGGCGTGACAGCCGGCCGTGGATTGAAACCCGTAGGCGAGCTAATCGGGATGAGCGTACCGCTGTGGCGGCCGGCGTGACAGCCGGCCGTGGATTGAAACATCAATTGGCTGGAATAATCGGGGAGGGTGAAAGGTGGCGGCCGGCGTGACAGCCGGCCGTGGATTGAAACATCGATCGCTGGGAACGCTGGGGACTGACCCGAGTGGCGGCCGGCGTGACAGCCGGCCGTGGATTGAAACAACTACCCGATGGTCGTTGGGTTTTCGACAACGTGTGGCGGCCGGCGTGACAGCCGGCCGTGGATTGAAACGCCAACTACGCCCGCACTGTAGGCAAGAGCGGGCGTGGCGGCCGGCGTGACAGCCGGCCGTGGATTGAAACCAGACGCCGAACAGCAGAAGCCATACGAACAGGGCGTGGCGGCCGGCGTGACAGCCGGCCGTGGATTGAAACTCCCAGGGGCATTCGCACGCCGACACAGCAGGCCGTGGCGGCCGGCGTGACAGCCGGCCGTGGATTGAAACGCGTCCTCAATCGTGTAGTCGATCCGCCCACGCGTGGCGGCCGGCGTGACAGCCGGCCGTGGATTGAAACTCCCAGGGGCATTCGCACGCCGACACAGCAGGCCGTGGCGGCCGGCGTGACAGCCGGCCGTGGATTGAAACAGGTTTCCGAGAGCCGGAAATAGCCAGGGAAGATTGTGGCGGCCGGCGTGACAGCCGGCCGTGGATTGAAACCGCATGGGGGGTGTCACGCCCTAAGCCAGCATCACGTGGCGGCCGGCGTGACAGCCGGCCGTGGATTGAAACTACCGGCGCGGCGTGGCTGGCTCGGCTCGGCTGGGAAGTGGCGGCCGGCGTGACAGCCGGCCGTGGATTGAAACGCCAAGGGAATCACGGCGAACAAGCAGGCCGGCTTGTGGCGGCCGGCGTGACAGCCGGCCGTGGATTGAAACTGAGTCCAAGGACCACTGGCTTGCGTCACCGCGTGGCGGCCGGCGTGACAGCCGGCCGTGGATTGAAACGGCGACCGGGCCGGGTAGATAGGTGCGGCCCTTGCGTGGCGGCCGGCGTGACAGCCGGCCGTGGATTGAAACGCCGTCTTGGCATCGCCTACGAGCCGCGTTACGGTGGCGGCCGGCGTGACAGCCGGCCGTGGATTGAAACTTCTCTTGGTATCTCGATTCTTGGTCCCCACAGATTGTGGCGGCCGGCGTGACAGCCGGCCGTGGATTGAAACCGGCTGAACGCAAAGTATCGCTGCGCATACAGCAGTGGCGGCCGGCGTGACAGCCGGCCGTGGATTGAAACCGCTACAAGGGCATCAAGATTCGCGGCGGAACCAAGGTGGCGGCCGGCGTGACAGCCGGCCGTGGATTGAAACATCAGTGAACCATGCCGAGCGGACGTTGGTGATCGTGTGGCGGCCGGCGTGACAGCCGGCCGTGGATTGAAACGTCTAGCGTGCTATGAGTGCTACCGAGACGACTGGTGGCGGCCGGCGTGACAGCCGGCCGTGGATTGAAACCCTTGGCGATTGACGATACCGGCTTTTCGGGAGGGAGTGGCGTGGCGGCCGGCGTGACAGCCGGCCGTGGATTGAAACAATTATTCCCCCTCCTCAACTTGCTGTGTCGGCTCGTGGCGGCCGGCGTGACAGCCGGCCGTGGATTGAAACGCTACGACACTCGTACAAACTTCCCAGCCGAGCCGAGTGGCGGCCGGCGTGACAGCCGGCCGTGGATTGAAACCGAGTCTTGGCAACCATAACTATCTTGTTGTCTCGTGGCGGCCGGCGTGACAGCCGGCCGTGGATTGAAACTTGAGGGAGTCGATAAGGTGCTTTATCGTCTCCCGGTGGCGGCCGGCGTGACAGCCGGCCGTGGATTGAAACCTTGGTCCATGATAGGCCAGGGGGATAGATTCCGGTGGCGGCCGGCGTGACAGCCGGCCGTGGATTGAAACCAGCCAACGGACGTAATTATCGAGAGCCGGCCCGTGGCGGCCGGCGTGACAGCCGGCCGTGGATTGAAACCATCGTGAGAGGGCCAAGGCGATTGGGATTCTTGACGTGGCGGCCGGCGTGACAGCCGGCCGTGGATTGAAACCGGCTCCATGCCGCTGAGTTCAAGGGCCGCCGCCGTGGCGGCCGGCGTGACAGCCGGCCGTGGATTGAAACGCGGCTGGTCAGAATATCAACGTAGGGGGTAGCACACGTGGCGGCCGGCGTGACAGCCGGCCGTGGATTGAAACGCGGGCGGTGCCCCGCAAACCCCCGGCGGTCCGGTGGCGGCCGGCGTGACAGCCGGCCGTGGATTGAAACATCCAGCAGCAGCGATAAGCCGCCGAAGGCTACGATGGCGGCCGGCGTGACAGCCGGCCGTGGATTGAAACGCCAATCTCCGCCGAGGCCCGATTGTTGTTGCTGATGGCGGCCGGCGTGACAGCCGGCCGTGGATTGAAACATCGCCTCTGGCAATATCAACCCGGCTTGCTTCGTGTGGCGGCCGGCGTGACAGCCGGCCGTGGATTGAAACGCCAATCTCCGCCGAGGCCCGATTGTTGTTGCTGATGGCGGCCGGCGTGACAGCCGGCCGTGGATTGAAACTACCTAGTCCTCGATGAACAGTACGCGGACTCGTATGGCGGCCGGCGTGACAGCCGGCCGTGGATTGATGCGCGGAGTTGGAAAAAGTCGGCTGCTAGCCCGGCGGTCGGCGTCAAAGCCGGCTGTGGATGAAAAACTTCTAAGTAGAATCGGCACACGATCCGCTGGCACTACTTGCAGAGATTGCAGAGAAAGCCATTGAAAACGGTTCAAAAAGTTGGAAGATGGTGGAAAGGGTCGAGTGACTCTTTGAGCTGAAAACGCAAGGATTTTCGGGCTTTTTCCTCCTTCAGTTCGATTACGACCGCCTTCATGGGGTTCAGGAGGTCGCTGGTTCGAATCCAGTCGCCCCGACGTGAAAGAAGCCGTGGCGAAAGCTGCGGCTTCTTTCTTTTTCCCCGTATTCCCAAGGACTTTCGCTCATTCCAAGGCAGTTACCCCCGGCATCGCTGTGGGGCAACTCTCCACATCGTATCCCCCGGTTCAGGCGGTGGCAATCTCGGTAGGTGGCCGAAAATCGTCCCCTTTTCGTCCCCGTCCGTTACCTCACGCCTTCGTGCAGCGCCCCAACTCCGCCTCGGTCACGTCCAGAAGCACCTTCCCGTTTCCGAGATCGAGAAAGCGGCTGGCCAGGTCGGGGCAGCCCTCAGCCGCTCCAGACTCCACGGCCAAGCGGTAGAGCCTGGCCAGGGGTGTGACGATCACGCCGCCGGCGTATTCCATAGGCAACTTGGCGAAGCCCTGGTAAACGTCGGTCACGCTGGCGGTGAAGCCCCAGGGCGTCCGCAATACCCCCTGCGGCGGCTTCGGCAAGGGGAGCCTGGAAATCGTCCTTTCCAGTGCGGCCAGGAAGTTGTCGTCGGTCACGGTATTCATGTCTTCGACCTCATTGGACAAGGGAAGAGTGGTTCAGGGTCGGCGGTGCTGGCGACCTGAGCTTTGGTCACGAACGAACGAAGAAACGAAGGACGACCGCCCGCCCCTGCCTGGGCGACGGCGGGGGCCTGGCTCGTTTCTTCGTTCTTTCGTTCGGGCCGGTCGTCGTCCGGTGACGGCGGCGTGGGAGCTTTCCCCGCCGGATACCAGCGTTCCGGCAGTCGCCCCGGCCCCGACTTGTCAAGGACGCAGACCACCCTGCCCTTGCCGTGCAGCGTGGCCAGCGCCCGGGTGATGTCCCTGGCCGGCACGTTGCGGTTGAAGGCGTTTATCAGGTCGGTCTTGGTCAGGCCGGGGCGCTCGCAGACCAGGCGGTAGACCTCGCCGCTCAGGGCGTCAGGCTGCTCCTCGTCCCCGAACACCAGCCGGGCCGACGCCTCACGGTAGCGCCATACGGCATGGGCGGCTCGCAGATGCTTGACATCGATCACGTCCACGCCATCCGGCCAGGGCGTAGATCATGCTCAGGCGCAGGGTGATGGGGGCCGCCCGGCTGGTACACGCCCCAAACAGCCCGGGCCGGTCTTGGTTCAGGTCAGCGTACAGTTCCCACCACAGCGCCCTGGCCTCAGCCGACCGCTTCATCGCCGTGACGGTCTTGGCGGCATCCAGGGCCGCGGCGACACGCTGACGCAGAAAGTGGTGGCTAAGATCAAGCAGTAGCCGTTCGCCTTCGCCGCCAGCCGAAGTAGCCAAGGCCCGTGACGCTTGCCGTGACGATCAAAGCGAGGCTGGAGGGTTCGGGGACGGCGGAGGTCGTTTCCAAGGTAAGAGTATTTGGTGTAAAGCTAAAGCCGGAACCATAGAAATCGTCACTCTCTCGTGGAAAAGCAGCCTCGCCAGAATCGACGCCCCCCAAGCTAAACGTACCACCCTGGTCAGCCGAAAGGGCCGCTAAGGCTGCGGCGTCCAGAGTGATGGTCACAGTCCCACTGGCGGATATGGCTACAGACCCATACTCCGTACCGGTCCCAATATCGGAATATCCATAAGTACCAAAGACCCCAAGGCCTGACACTGTAAAGGTGGTCGTGGCCCCTCCCTCGTGGCCTCCTGAATTATCCAGCGTTAGGGTGGCGCCCGTCAGAGCCCCTGATAGAGTCGGGATTGAGAAATCAAAGTGGTCACGGAACTGACCGGCACCACTGGAGCCGGCAATGTAGTTGTTGGAACTGGTATTGCCGTCCGAGCCAAATTGTAGGCTTAACCAGCCTTCGCCCGAATCATTGAGGACGATCATGTCAGCGTCCGCAGGTCCTACGTAGCTGAGCAGCAGAGCCAGAGCCGCCAGCACCAGAGTCGCACGCTTCATCTGCCTGTTTCCCTTCGCCGTTGAGGGCTTCTCGGGGCAGTGGGCGAATCGGCGACCCGTCAACACCGCCGCATGTCGGTAGAGACTACGGCCGTTTAGGGTAACAGGGGGGGGCCGAAAGCAAGGAAAAAACCAGAAAAATCTTTCAGGTTTCAGGGGTGCCTTGAACGAGGGGCGGACACAAATTTGGGTTTGCAGCCTCCGGCGCAAACTACACTTCCCAAAGCCTCTGTTGTGCGTTGGAAGGATCTGCTGCGATGGTCAGTCACGTTCAATCAGCTTGCTCGTATTGCTCTCGACCTCAGCAGTGGTAAGTATCCCGTCGCTTGTCTGGGCGATGTGGCGACCGTGTCCTATGGAATCCAAAAGTGTCCGGCCAATCGGCCCGGACAGCATCCCCGCCCTATCTGCGTGTCGCCAACGTGCAGCGCGGCGACCGATTCCTCGCGGCTGCATTGATTATGCGATGACGTGGTTCAACACCTCGGCAGGTAAAGATCATTTCTTCCGTGACGTCAAAACATCGTCTGGATTGGGTAGCATCAATTCAACAGAACTCCGTGCCGCCCCAATTCCTCTTCCAACTATTGTCGTGCAACGACAGATTGGCGACCGTATCGCGAAGCGCCGCCTTGAAATCGCCAAGCTCCAAGCCGCCGCCGGGGTCCGCGATGCCGCAGCCAAGGCCGACGTGGAAGCGATGATCCTGGGCACGAAGCCGGCTCTTTCTTGAATTGGCCCTATCCCCGTCCCTTGTCCGACCCGTTACATTGGCTACCGACCGGGCAGCGATACCATCAGGGCGCTGGCTCGAGTTGAGTACATGGCCCCCACGGGAAACCGCTGGGTCTGGCGGACGGAGGACCTCCGAAATGCGTTTGACGAGGTGCCCCAGAGACGCCTGCTCGACATCCTGCGCCTGCATATCCCCGACGAGAGGATGAAGCGCTTGATCGAGCGCGTGGTGTTGACGGAAACGACCAGAGGGCTACGGCAGGGAGGCAATCTCTCCCCACTGCTCCTCAACGTCTACCTCGACCATCTCTTGGACAAGAAATGGAGCCGACATGGCCCCAACCTGCTTCTGGCCGAATGCCCGATGCGGAAGGCGGCAGAGTTGCAAACGGAAGTGGCGGGCAATTCTCCTTCGCCCTTGGAGCAACTCTTGGCAGAGAATGTGGCGGTCTGCTGGTTGCAGGTCAGCTTCTATGATAGCTTGATCGCCCAGACCCGCGAATACACCCCTGCTAAGGTCCGCATGCTCCAGCAGCAACACGACGGCGCCCATCGGCGCTATCTGGCAGCCATCAAAACGCTGGCCACCGTTCGCAAATTGTTGGTCCCATCGCGGTCCCCGGTTGAGATTGCTACCAAGCTGGCGGGCGAGCGCTCCGGGCTACGGTTGCGGCAAGCTCCCGTGGAGGCCGGCGTGCCCGTGGCCAATTGACGGCGGGCTGCTCTTGGCGTTGGCCGTCAGCCAGGGCGATAACCGGGCTGGATGGTCAATCGATCGCGGCATCAACGAGTTTGAGAATTCCAATTCTCAAGCCCAAGCTCTTGCAGCAAGGCAGGATCGGTGTTGACCCACCGGAAGCGGTTCACGCCCGTCTGTTGACCTTTGCGATGGCTCCCTTCCGAGCAGGCCAGAGGACGGATTCAGGAGCGCCCTGGCAATTCCGGTTTCTCCCCTCATCCTCGGGTAGTGGTACAGTTTGTTTCCGGTTTCCTGGAAAACCGAGCAAAAACACTTCAAACTGTACCACTACTCAGAGGAGGAAACCATTGACGCCGTAACTTGGCGGGGGTAAGCTCGGGTTGTTGAAGTACAAACTGATGCCCCAGAAGGCTTCCATCCGAGAAAGATTGGGCGACTGGTCACTTCCAAAAGGCATTCGTCATGGTGCGCATCAAGTGCCCAAGCTGTGGGGCGGTTCAGGATCTGGATGATTCCTTGAGGGGACAGGTCAGCAAGTGCGCCGCTTGCAGCCGATACCTGCGGTTTCCCGCCGCGGTAACTCAGCCCCCGGGAACGACTGCCTTGCTGCCTCCGCCACCGCTCGCGTCGGAGCCAATCCCGGCGGTACCGGCCCGCCCAGCCCCGCCCCTTTCTCCCCAAGGGCTGGACACCTCAATACGGTCAGATCCCCAAAGGACCGAGGCAGACCCCTTTGCCGTGTACTTGGCCAGCGCGGGAGGACCGGTGGACAGGAGTGCCATCCCCGCTCTCGGCGAGGCGCCCGATCTAGCGGGACGGAACGGTGCAACGTCGCTGGGCGAGGATGTTGCCGCGGAGGTCCGGCCGGCCGAGAAGAAGCGGGGCCGGCGTAAGAAGAAGGGCCGGAGGAAACGCCAGGCGAATTCTTATGGCAGCAGCTGGCGCTATTACACAGGAACGATCAACTCCTTTGGGTGGGTTCTGATCGGACTGATCGGGCTTTGGCTGGCCTGCCTGGTCCTCGCCCTGGTGTCGCCTGTCAAGGGGCGATGGCTGCTGGTGGTCGGCAACACGCTGTTGCTGGTCGGCAACATTTGGATCGGGTTTGTCGCCTACCGGGACAGCCACGTCTTCGGGATGCTTTGCTTTGGCACCTGTTTGTTTACTTACGCCTACATCTTCATGAACTTGGAAGAGACGTGGCGACCGGCGGCCCTGACGGGACTCGGCTTCCTCTTCATCTTCTCGGGCTTATTGGTGTCGCACACGCCTGGGGTTCCGGTGCCAACGATGTGAAGGCCGCGCGGGGAGAAAATCAGCGTTACGCCCCAGGAAGCCCTGCTCCACTTGCCAGTCGCGGATGTAGCTGAACGGCCCCGGCACACCCACCCACGCCCATTAATCTCCAGAGCATAACCGGGGAATACCTTGATGCGGAAATGCTCCCGATGAGCCAGATTTGCAGGGACACTACCCGGAAAATGGCTAGTATGGTTAGCATGGATCTCGAAGCCCGGCAGGCTCGAACCGGAGAATCATGCCATGAACCGTCTCGTCCCCCTCGCCACCCTGCTCGCTCTGATCCTCGGCTTGCTCGGTTGCCGAACCCGCACCGCTCCGAAGGCGGAGCCCTCGGCCGCGCCGGTCGCGACCGTGAAGGCCGGCGATCTGTTGAAGGAATACAGCACGAATGCCGTTGCCGCAGACGCCAAGTACAAAGGCAAGCTCGTCCAGGTGTCCGGCAAATTCGGCTCAGCGCAAAAGGCGCCGCTGCTGGGCTACGCCGTGCAACTGCTGCCCGAGGACGCCCCCGAGGTGAACGCCAGTGCCGTACAGTGTTTCATCGTCGAATCCGCCGAGGCGGACGTGGCCAAGCTCCAACCGGAGCAGATGATCACGATCCAAGGCACGTGCGATGGCCAGGTACTGAGTCAGGTCAAACTGTCGCGATGCGTGTTGGTCAAATGAGAACGGTTTCGGCGGACGATACTCCACCGCTGGACCGAGTCTAGGGCGAGTGATCTCGGACGAACAGGTCATTGTCCGTTGCCTTGTTCTGGCACGGCGCCGCCGAGGTTGCTGATCTCAGTGCGATGGCGTGGCGGTCGGTATGAACAACTTTGCTGCGTAGACCTCTCACTGCCTTACATCTCAACTCCTGTTGCGAGAGCGTTTGCGATCCGATCATCAGGGCTGGCGCGTCGGCAGATAAGCCGGCAGATGGCCGAGATGCCATTTGCCGATGCAGGCGGTTGTGTAACCGAGCGGCTTAAAAGCTTCGGCGATGGTTATCTCATTCGCAGGCAGACCGCCGGTAGAATCCGGAAAGAGGACGCGGCGCTTGCTGCTGCACATACCGCTGCGGATGGGCAGCCGGCCGGTGAGCAAGCCGGCTCGGCTGGGTGTGCAGAGGGGAGCGGCGACATAGGCGTTGGTGTACTTTTGGCCTTCGGCGGCCATGCGGTCCAAGTTCGGCGTGCGGATGGTCGGATGGCCGTAACATCCCAGGTCGCCGTAGCCCAGATCGTCGGCGAGGATGATGACGAAATTCGGCTTCTTCTTGGGCGCTTCTTGGCCGTCCGCGAACGCCGATCCGACCCCACCGAGGACCATCAACCACGCCGCAACGAATCGCATGGAATGCTCCTCGTTTGTTCCTTGCACTCTATGCTGCTTATCCAGCGACTTTTCGCATGATCCATTCCAGAGGTCCATGTCGAAAGACCTTTTTCCAGAAACAGGATATCAGGACGGCCAGCACGAATAAAGAGTACGCCGCATCCTGCCGCCATCGGGTCGCCACCCGCCCGGTTGGATAAAACGATCTTAGCAGTCCGAAGCGTCAGCAAGAGCCGCCCTTGTTGGCGTTGCGGACTCATGGATAAGTAAACGTCGAAACCGACTGCGGAACATCCCAGAGAACGCTGTCAAGAGAGAGCTATGCGGATCATACTTTCGTCCATCATCGTGATGCTGCTCGCCTCGTTCGCCTCGGCGAGCGGCGCGTCGGCCGAACATCCTGCTCATCCTGGCCGATGACATGGGATGGTCGGATCTCGGCTGTTTCGGCGGCGAGATTCGCACGCCCAACGTGGACAACCTGGCGAAGAGAGGCCTGCGTTTCACCCAATTCTACAACTGCGCCCGCTGCTGCCCGACGCGCGCCTCCTTGCTGACCGGCCTGTATCCCCATCAGAGCGGCGTCGGTAACATGACCGTCGATCAGAAGCAACCAGGCTATCGCGGCCAGCTTCAGCCGAACTGCGTCACTCTGGCCCAAGTACTCAAAACGGTCGGCTACCGGACGTACCTGGTCGGCAAATGGCACCTGACCGCCAAGCCAGGACCGATCGATCGCGGCTTCGACGAGTTCTACGGCATGATCGGCGGCTTCAACTCCTGCTTCCAGGAACACCCTTTCTACACGCGGCTGCCCTCCGGCCAGCCGCGTCTCGATTCTCTCTCGCTGTCGCAGCGCTTCTTCTGTGCGCTAGATGTTTTTTCACGCGGCGAACGCGCTGCCCTGTGTCTACCGCACGATCGGAGGCATGAGCTCGCTGCCGACGAGAACCACCGCAGCCGCGACAAGCTAACGCTCGGTTTCGAGTTGCCGCGCGGCAGCTATGCGATGCTGTTGGTCAAAGCGCTGGACGAGAGTTAAGTTGCTTTACTTTTCGAGTGCTTTCAGGGCGTCTTCAATTCCGTCATATTCCGGCTGGTGTTTCTGTACTTGCTTCAGCCATTTCTGGGCCTTTTCTCTCTCGCCGATCAGTCCATAGTAGATGCCGCTGGCGAAAGTGTAATTGGACCAACGGTTATCGCTCCCGCCATCCGAGAGTTTCTCGTTACGTAGCTTGGCGAGGGTTCTTCCTGCTTGATGCAAACTCTCCTTATCCCCGCGCATCAGAAGCAAGTCTGCGAGAGTGAGACGAAGCATGAAATCGTCGGGTTTGCGCTGGAGTCCGGCCCTGACAACCTCCTCAGCCTTATCGAGTTGATCGAGATGCTCGTAACCTTTGGCCAGCATCAAGCGATTGCGGGCGGAATCCTTGTGCGCCAGACGTTCGCGGCATACAGCCGTCAATTCCCGATAATTCTGGGCTTCCGCCAGGCAAGCGCAGAGGAGATCCCAAGCGGCCTCCCGTTTCGGATCTAGCTCAATACTTCGGCGGGCGCTCTTTTCTGCGGAGACGTAATCCGCAGAGGATTCATCTGCGAAGAGGAAGAGCTGTAGATATCCCAGTACCTCAGCCGCTTCCGCTGCCTTATTGTTATCGGGGGTTTGGGCGCCCTTCTCCAAGCAAGCCATATCCTCGAGTACGTGTTTCCGGGTTGATTCCGATAGAGCATCTACAAGTCTCTTCGGCTGTCTGGAAGATGGGTTCTGCTCAGGGTAATCGCGAGCCTCCGTCATCGTTTCAAAAAAAACAACCATGCCGATTACCTTGTACTCCTGGCGATTCAGGTCTATCGCTCGACGCAAATCCGGTAGAGCTTCTTTTCCCATTCCATACTCGAAGAAATCGGCCTTCTCCCCCTTGTACAAACGCAAACCGTACTCGAGAAAGCCATAGTGATAACGTGAAGCCCCTCGCCTCAAATACACTTCGGCTTCTCCGGGGGCGAGACTTACGGCTCGATCAAAACAAGCAACGGCTTCCTGGCGATATTGTTGCGATGCGGCAATCCTCTCCGGCGTCAGTTTGGCTGCGCGCATTGACTGCAACAGGGCTTCTGGACTAGCCGAATTGAAGCTCTTGACGCCTTTGATCGCTCGCGAGCATTTTCCGTCTAAGATTACGCCGAGAACCAGCCAGGCGTGCCAATCGTTCGGGTGGTCCTTCACCACTCGGCGGGCTAAAGTTTCGGCCTCTTCTGACTTTTCCGCATCATCGAGCGCGTCGGCCAAACGCCACAGGATGGCGGCATCGTCAGGATGCTGCTCAAGCTGCTTTCGGAATAGCGCAATCGCTTTTAGACGAGCTTCCTTTCTCTTGGTCGGCTGGCCAGCCCGAGAATAAAGGTTAGCCAATCGGCGGTATCGTTCCGCATCCGTGGCATCGCCCTTCAATTCTCTCTCCATTTCCGCGATTTTTTCCGGGTCGGGTATAGCCTCTGCGTTATTCATGAACTCGCCCCGGCCATTCACACCATAGCCAATAATGACGGTTATCTGGGGGAGAGAAACCGCTCGCCGCAGTTTCTCCTTGTCCACCGCCTTGGCAGCGGTTGTCAGCGTCAAAACTACGAGTAACGAAACGAGGACATAGCGCGAACGAATCATGCGGACCTCCTGTCCCGGAGAAGATGGGCAAGAGCATGAAGTGCCTCCCGGCGGGCGGCACATTAGAGCACCTGCCGCCAGCGGTCAAGGGAGGATGAGAAGAATAAGATAGGAAGGATGCGTGGGTGTATTCCGGTCGTGCTTTTTCATTAGCCCAACCCTTATGAACTTTGACGAACAGCCGGTATGAAGCTGACACACGCGACCTTCCAGCCTTGGCGATAGTCCTCCTTGATGATCGCATCGGCAGCGGGACGCCCTTCGTCTTTGTGGTTGGCGATGTCCCATTCGGTTTTTCGTCCGGTCCTTGAGGCGAGCACTCCCGCCCGCCCGGATGATTTCGCCACGAACGCTCTCGTCATGGGGGTCGACAAGCCAGGCGGCGAGAGGTTCTCGTGGAAAAGTCGTCCATGCCGATCTCGATGCCATCGCCACGATATGGGCGACCTCGGCGATGGGAACCAAATTGGCTTGCCCCCATTTTATGTACCAGGCGCTGTGAGAGTCGGATCAACCGTTACAGATGTGTCCTCGGCCCGGCGTAGCACAGCGGAGTCGGGACGAGGACACATCTCCCCGAACTCCGCCGCTGTCCGATACCCCAACGAACTGTGAGGACGGACATGGTTGTACTCCTGACGCCATTCCCTCGCCAGTACCTTCGCTTCCAGCACGCTGCCAAACTCCTCCGCGTTCAACAGCTCGTCTCGAACCTTGCTGTTGAACGACTCCGCGTAGCCATTCTCCCACGGCGCACCCGGAGCAATGTACAACGTCTCCAAACCCGCCGCCGCCATCCACGATCGAATCGCCGCCGCGATGAACTCCGAGCCGTTGTCGCTGCGGATATGCACCGGCGTGCCACGCTGCCGCACCACCGCTGCCAGCACCGCCTGCACCGCCTTGGCCGTCATCCCCCGATCAACCTCCAACGCCAAGCACTCGCGGCTGTACTCGTCCACCAGCGTCAACCACTTCAAAGGCCAGCCATCGCTGGTGCGGTCGTGCAGGAAATCCCACGTCCACACGTGGTCCTTGTACTCCGCCGGCCGACGCACACAACTGTTGCCGCTGTGGCCCAGGCGACGTTTTTTCCGCTGTTTTCGGGGCACTTTCAGCCCTTGCTGCCGCCACAGCCGGTACACACGCTTGCGGTTGACGCGCCAGCCTTCCCGCACAAGCAACACGGTGATGCGTCGGTAGCCCCAACGGGGATGCTGCCGTACCAGCTCCAACATCCGCCGCACCAGACGCCCTTCCTCTTCGGAGGTTTTCGGCGTCTGCCGCTGCGTGGAGCGCGGTTGCCCCAGCACACGGCAGGCGCGACGTTGCGACACGCCGAAGGTCTCTTGGAGCTGACGCACGACCTGGCGTCGCTGCTCGGCCGTCACCACTTTTTTTGCACGACCTCTTGGAGCATCTGCTTGTCCAGGGCCAGTTCGGCGACGAGCCGTTTGAGGCGTGCGTTCTCGGTTTCCAGTTCCTTGAGGCGTTTGGCCTCATCGGCCTTGAGTCCACCGTACTGGTTGCGCGAACGGTGGAGCGTCTGCTCGCTGATGGCGAGGCGTTGGCAGACCTGGGCGATGGTCAAGCCTTGGGCGAGGTCAGCCTCGGCTTGTCGCAGCTTGGGGATGATCTCTTCGGCCGTGTGTCGTTTCATGGTTCGTCTCCTGGCCCCGCAGGGCCTCAGAGACTCTCATAGCACCTGGATCGCTTTTTGGGGAGCAGTCCAGAAAGCAGCCCGTACTCCTACCGGCCCATACCCAGCGCCCGGTCGGTCTCGTCTTGCTCGCGGTAAACGTGGACCTCACCGCCTCCCCTCGAGGCCATGCCACGCTCGCCTACCGGCCATACCGGCCCATCAGCTGACCTTCGGCCAAAACGTGGCCTTTCATGGCCGCCAGCAGCTGGTCCTTGGTCGCGCCGGGTGCCAGATCGAGTGTCGTCCTCTTCCCCTTTGGTGTCCCTCCTTACCATGATCTTTCCGGTTATGATAACCCGTTGTTAGCTTTGCGTCACTCTCCCGCGTCCGTGCGCCGGCGAACCCCGAACTAGGATATCGTTGTCGCCGTCCGTCTTCTGCCTGGATGGACGTGAACACCCTCATCGCGGAGGACCGCCTCATGGCGTTGGAAGAGTACTCGTTCCGGCACCTGCTGCCGACGTTCATCATCTCGCCTGGCACGTAGGTCGTGTTCCAGGTGGACAAGTCCCTACACTCCTCACGGCCCACGCCACAGGTCGATTGGCCGGTCCACCTTCCGCGGCTGATAAGGCCAATCGATCCGCTTGCCTATACCGGCCGATTCATAGGCCGCGCAGATGATCTTGAGTACCTCCCGGCCATCTTCGCCCGTTTCCACCGGCGTCTCTTTGCCCTGTACGCAGCGCGCGAAGTGGGCGATTTCCTGCGGAAAACCGTAATTCCAAATCTCCTCGAACATCGTGAAGGTGTAGCCTTTGGTCGTGGCGGCCTTCTCGACGGCGTAGCCGTAGCCCGCCTCGCTGTAGGTCAGTAGGGCACTGCCGCGGAGCAGGTCGGCGCGCGTGA
This sequence comes from uncultured Planctomycetota bacterium, assembly GCA_963835245.1. Taxonomy (GTDB): domain Bacteria; phylum Planctomycetota; class Planctomycetia; order Gemmatales; family Gemmataceae; genus JAJPHU01. The sequence continues at coordinate 65,341 of CAWIEZ010000001.1, read as the reverse complement.
AGCCGCCCGAACCGTAAATCTCACAGCGATCGTCCACACCGCCTGTCTTGGCCCAGCTATTCTCCGCCAGACCCACCTGACCCGTCTCGTACTCCACCACGCACAAGCAATGGTCTTCGCCGCGCGTCCGGTCGCGGTGGACATGGGTGTTCATGGCGGCCAAGACGCTCTTGACCTTCGGCTTGCCGAACACCCAACGGGCGAACTCGATGGAATGACAGCCCATGTCCAGCAGCACGCCGCCGCCGGACTGGTCCACGTCCCAGAACCACGGCGCATGCGGCCCGAAGTGTTCCTCGCTCTGCTTGACCAGGAAGACCTGTCCCAGCGCTCCTTCGTCCGCCAGCTGCTTGGCCCGCACATATTTCGGGGCAAAGCACAACTCCTCCGCGTACATGAGCAGAACGCCGGCCTGCCGGCAGGCGTCAATCATGCGATCCGCCTCCTCCAGGGTGCGGCACAACGGCTTCTCGCAGACGATGTGCTTGCCAGCCGCCGCCGCGTCCAGGCACGCCTGGGCGTGGCGATGGTTCGGCAGCGCGAGCGTGACGAGTTGGACCTCCCGGAACTTGAGCAGTTCGCGGTAGTCCTCGAAGGCGTGCGGGATGCCCCGCTCGTGGGCGAAGCGAGCGGCCTTACCCGGCGTCGGCGAGGCGACGGCAAGGATCTCCACTTCCGGCACCATCCGCGCCGCCGCCGCGTGAAGGTCCGCCACGAACCCGGTTCCGATTAGTCCGACTTTTACCGTACTCACTGGCCACTCCGGTAGATAGGTCGGGCGACCGGAGGATAGCATAACAAATGGCGGCCGCGATACCACCAGTAGCTGAGACGAAACAGCGGCGGGGCCGTCCGCTCTACTTTACGACCCGCAGGAGAAAACCATGAGCGAACGAACTTTATCGAATGCCGGTGTCTGGCTGCCCCGATCGTCCTGATTGCGGGGACGCTAAGCAAGATGGGGTATCGTTGCCAGCGACCTTGCGCGGCGGTAACATCGACTTCACGAGTCGAAACTGGGATCCAATAGACGGTCAGCGAGGAACGATCCGGTTGAGGAGAAGTGCTTATGCTCGGCGCCATCGCTGGGGACATCATTGGTTCCGTCTACGAGAGGTGGCCCATCAAGACGCCGCACTTCTCCCCTCTCTTCCATCCCCGCTGCCGGCCGACGGACGACACCGTCCTGACCGTGGCCCTGGCCCACAGCATTCTCTCCGATATCGATTGCGCGGATTTCATCGATCGGCTGCGCGAATACTTCCTCACCTATCCGCACGCCGGTTATGGCGGCAATTTCGTGCGCTGGGCCTCATCGCGGAGCCGCAAAGGCTACAACAGCTGGGGAAACGGCTCGGCCATGCGGGTCAGCCCGATCGGCTACGCCTATGCGTCGCTGGAAGAAGTGCTGGACAAGGCTCGTGCCAGTGCCGAGGTGACGCACAATCACCCGGAAGGCATCAAGGGCGCGCAGGCGACGGCCGCCGTGTTCCTCGCTCGCCACAAGACGAGCAAGGAAGACATTCGCCGCTATCTCCAAGAATCTTTTCATTACGATCTACAGCGCACCTTGGACGAGATTCGACCGAACTATCGCTTCGATGTGTCCTGTCAGGGATCGGTGCCGGAATCGATCCTGGCTTTTCTGGAGTCGGAGGATTACGAGGATGCCGTGCGCAAGGCGATCTCGCTGGGTGGCGACAGCGATACGATGGCCTGCATTGCCGGCGGCATTGCCGAGGCTTATTACGGTGGCGTGCCGGAGGCCATCCAAAGGGAAGTTTGGCCTCGTCTGGATGAACGCTTGCAGCGTGTGGTGCGCCAGTTCGCCAATCGCTACCACTAGACTGCATGCCGCTATTTCCGCAGAGGGTAGCCTAGGGGAGTGATGGAGTGGATTTTGCGATTGTCGCCGTCACAAGTCGAAGAATGAGGAAAAAGTGAATAAAGCACAAAGCGAAGATTGCATGTCAGTCGCCGGTTGCTTAGACTCGGACTCATTGCAGCCGACCACTCCGAACAGAAGAAGAAGCAACGGACCCGATCCTCGACTCAAAATTGCGGGAAGAATCCGCAGGGAGGATGAAGGTGTCACGTTGGTTCCACCTCCTGAGAGTTGTGACCGTGGCGTCGAATCTCGCCCTCTCAGCCACACATTTTCCAGCTTCAACCAGCGTAAGGCAGCGCGGACGTTGCAGCATGCTCAGGTAGGCTGCGGGCAAGAGAACTGTTCACAGTCACGGTCCTCAACGAGAATTCCAATTCTGAAAGCCCACCGCAGTCTATTCTGTAATCACTGGTCAACCATTACGGAAACCGCGATAATTTCCCGTAGATATTTACATTCTCGTGGATCGAGTCACCCCATGCGAGGGAATGAGGAGGGCTGAACGTGAGCATCAAATGGTCGTTCGCAGGAGCCAGAGGTGCCTGCATTGCTCCAGCAACACCGGGCCGAAGTTCCTTCAACCTTCAAGTGGAGCTTATTCATGCAACCGCGTCGTCTCGGTGAACAAGGATTGGTGGTCTCGGCATTGGGTCTGGGCTGCATGGGCATGAGTTGGGGCTATGGGCCACGCGACGACGCCGAATCGATCGCCACCATCCACGAGGCGATCGACTTGGGCATCACCCTGTTCGACACGGCCGAGGTGTACGGCCCCTATGAGAACGAGAAACTCCTGGGCCGCGCGCTACAGGGCCGACGCGACCACATCGTCATCGCCACCAAGTTCGGCTTCCAAATTGGCCCCGATGGCAAAACGGTCGGCACCGATAGCCGCCCCGAACATATCCGGAAGGTCATCGATGATTCGCTTGGGCGTCTGGGGACCGACCGCATCGACCTGCTGTATCAGCATCGCGTCGATCCCAACGTGCCCATTGAAGATACGGTTGGCGCCATGGCCGAGGAGGTGCGAGCGGGCAAGGTCCGCTACTTGGGGTTATCGGAGGCCAGTTCCCGGACGCTGCGCCGTGCCCACGCCGTTCATCCGATCAGTGCCTTGCAGTCGGAGTATTCGCTGTGGGAACGGGGCGTGGAAGCCCAGGTACTACCAACCTGCCTGGAACTGGGCATCGGCTTCGTGGCGTACAGCCCGCTGGGCCGGGGCTTCCTGACCGGACAGGTGAAGCGAGCGGAGGAGTACGGTCCCGATGATGTACGCCGCAATCACCCGCGTTTTCAGGGCGACAACTTCGACCGCAATCAGCAAATCGTGGAGGCGGTGCGGCGTCTGGCGGAGCGCACGAGTTGCACGCCGGCGCAGGTGGTTCTATCTTGGCTGCTGCAACAGGGAGAGGATATCGTTCCCATTCCAGGAACCAAGCGGCGTACCTATTTGCGTGACAATGTGTCCGCCGTCGGCGTCCAGTTGACACCGGAGGAACTCGTTGAACTCGCCCGCGAATTACCGGATCGTGCGGCGGGAGACCGCTACCCAAGCAAGGCGATGGCCTTGCTGGACAGCTGACCGTACTCAGCCACCTCGGTTCGTCGCGAAGCTCCCTCAGCGGATGGTTTCCTATACGTTCTTTGCCATTTTATGTGGGGTATGGTCGGGCCCATGCTCCGATGGGGATGAAAAGGCACCAGGGCCAGGGCTGTTTGTTGTTTCAAGCTGGGTAGGCTGGGCGACCTTCGGTCAGCCATCATTCTTGGACTTACGGCGAATCAGCTTGCCCAATGTGAAACAACAAACAGCCCTGAAATGGCCCTGGTAAACGACGCTACTGAGTTTGATGATCCCCGCCGTTTGTGCGATAATGCGGCAAATTGTGTCGCCCAACCGGGAAAACCTCATGCGCATCCTGCATACCGCCGACTGGCACTTGGCCGACCGCCTCGGCCGCATCGATCGCACCAACGATCTGCGCAAGGCCGTCGAGCGCGTGGCCGACTATTGCCATGCGGAAAAAGTCGATGTCTTACTCGTTGCCGGCGATCTATTCAGCGAACTGGCCGGACCGGACGCTCTGCGCGAAGCGATCAAACATCTGCAAGAGACTTTCCAGCCGTTCCTGCGCGACGGCGGCACGGTCCTCACGCTGACCGGCAATCACGACAAGGAGAACTTCTGCCAAACACTGCGGCACGCCATGAACCTTGCCGCTCCCGCCGGCAGCAAGTTCGGCGAGATGGTGCCGCCCGGCCGGCTCTACCTCGCCACCGGCCCGACGCTGTTGCGCTTGCTCGACCGCGACAGCGACAAGGGCGTGCAATTCATCCTCATGCCCTATCCGACGCCGACGCGCTATCTCAAGGAGGAAGCCGCCCAACGCTATCAGAGCCTCGACGAGAAAAACCGCCATCTGATGGCGGCGTACAGCAAAGCGCTCAGCGAGCTTCAGCAAAAAGAGAGTTTCGATAAAACGCTGCAAACGATACTCGCCGCTCACGTTCACGTCCGCGGCGCCGAACTGAACACGTTGTACCGCATCAGCGAGCAGGAAGACGTGATCTTCTCCGACGCCGACTTGCCGACCGGCTTCGCTTACATCGCGCTGGGTCACATTCACCGGGCGCAATATCTCGCCGGACAGAAACACGTCCGTTATTCGGGCAGCATCGAGCGCATGGACCTCGGCGAGAAAGACGACCAAAAAGGAGTTGTTTTGTTTGATGTCGGCCCGGAGGGGCTGCGCGGCGAACCGGCCGTGCTGCCGATGCCGGCGACGCCGATCTATGAGATCCCGATCCGCTCGCCGCGCGAAGAAATACCCGGATTGAAGGAACGCTATCCCGACGCCCAGAACGATCTGGTGCGCATTGTCTACGAGTACACGGCGGGAGTCGATAACCGCGAGGAGGATCTCCGCGATCTAAACGACATCTTCCCGCGCTGGTACGATCGAGAGATTATCGAGAAAAATGCGCTAGACGGAACCCTCGCCGGCCCGCAAGGTCCGGCGAAGAGTGTCGAGGAAACCGTGCGCGATTATTTGCGGCAAGAGTTGACCAACCATGCCGAGGACTTCCGCGATGCCGTGTTGGCGCGAGCCGAAGACCTTATGAAAGCGGTGGACGAATGATCCCACAACGCATCCAACTTAGGGGTTTCCTGTGTTACAAGGACGAACAGGAGATCAGCTTCGACAGCAATGCGACACTGTGGATGCTGTCCGGTCTCAACGGCAGCGGCAAGTCGAGCATCTTCGATGCCGTCACCTACGCGCTGTTTGGCCATCATCGCGGCGGCAGTCAGCACGCCGTCGAACTGATTAACAAGGACGGCGACGGTTTGAGCGTCGAGTTTGATTTCCGTCTCGACGAGCGCGTTTACCGTGTGCGCCGCACTCTCCGCCGCACGGCGAAAGGTGCGTCGTCCTCGACGCAGCAGATCTACCGTTATGAGCCGGGCGGCAAGCACGATTGGGTTGCCCTTGAAGGCACCAACTACAAACGCGAGTTCGAGAATTGGATCAGCGACAAAATCGGTCTTAATTATGAGACATTCACGTCTTCCGTGCTGCTGCTTCAGGGCAAGGCCGATAAGCTGCTCGATTCCAAGCCGGAAGGACGGCGGGCGGTGCTGGCCAGCATCGTCGATTTGGAACGCTACGAACGGCTGCATGAGAAAGCGGACGCCAAGCGCAAGGAGTTGAAAGGAAAGCTAGAAGGTTTGTCCGATCGTCTGAAGGCTCTACCGGAGGTCAAGCCGGAAGAAATAACGGCGGTGGAAGCGAACATCCGAACGGCGGAAGAAGCCCGCGAACAGGCGCGCGTGGAAGTCGAGCGTTTGCGCGAGATGGAACGGCAAGCCCGCGCCTGGATGGAACTGCAAAGCAAGCTGGCGACCGCTCGACAGCGCTGGCAGTGCGCCGGGCAGCTGCTCGAAGATGCCGCGGACATCGAAAGAAATGTAGAACGGCTGCGCGAACTGCGCGAAGTGTTGCCGCGGCTGCGCGAAATTGTCAAACAGCGCGGGACGATTCGAGACGCGGATCTGAGCGGCAAGGGGTTGCTGCAAGAAAAAGAGAAGGCGAAAAAGCAATTCGACGAGCATGAGAGTGCTTTGAGCCAGGCACGCGGCAAGCGGACAGCGCTGCAAACGCGCATTGAGACGGACGAGAAAGATCAGCGTGAATTGTTTCCACGCTTGAACGCCGTCACGGTTCAGATGGAGAAATTGAAGGAACACGAGCGGCAATTCGCGGAACTCGGACGCATCCATCAGGAACTCGCCCTGCTGCCCGCCGACGCCGCAGACAAACGGCGACGCGCGCGGGAAAGCTACGACGGTTTCGCCGCCCTCACCCAACTCCTGCCCCAACTGGCGCGATTTCATGAGTATCGAGGCGGACTACGGCAAGCGCTGGAACACGAGAAATCGGCGCGGCAACGACTGGCTGAGGTGGAGACGCGCGGCAAGCAGTGGAGCGCCGAACTGAAGCGTCTGGAACCGCTGGCACAGGCGGCCGACAAAGCGGCGCGGCAGGCCAAGGATCAAGAAACCGAAGCGCGCACTCTGCTCAAGCAAGCGAAAGACAGTTTGACGGAAATCGCGCAACTCGATGGTTCCAAGAGATGCCGGCACTGCGGGCTGGAACTGACGCCGGGACACCTTCAAGATGAGAAACGCCGTCGTGCCGAGGATACGCGCCGCGCCGACGAGCAACTTAAAAACGCCTCGGCGGCGTTGCGGGCGGTGCGCAAGAAGAGGATCGCCTCCGCGACGAGATGAAAGCGATGGAACAAAACCACCGCGAGGCGCGCGAAGAATACCGCGAAATCAAGAGCCAAGTCAACCAGGCGGGGGCCGAGATGACGCGCCTGCAAGGCGAGTGTTGCCGCGCCTACGACGAATTGCCGGAGGAGCATCGACGACGGATCAGCCCAACGCCTCCTGGCGACTGGCTGACAACGGAATACCCCACAGGGCCAGATCTAGAACGCTTCCGCGCGGAGAGTACGGCCCTGCCCGCCGCTCGGCAACGCTTGCAGGAAGCGGAAGAGGTTTTACAGAAGTGGAGTACACTCAAAAGTCGAGAGGCCGACAAACGAGCCACCTTGGAGCGCCTGCAAGCCGACTTGCCCGCCAACCATGAGTCGGTGCGGCGGACGTTTAGCGAACTCAGCTTGCGACACAACACCTTGGAGAGTGAACTGAAAATCCAGCGTGGGCAGTTAAAGGAAACGAATGCGGACCTGGATCGTTTGACGGGCGAACGCGATCGGACCAAAGAGCAACTCGATCGGATCGCCGTGAAACTGAAGGAAAAAGATTTGGAGCGGCAGCACGCTGAGAAAGCGATTGCGGCCAACTTGAAACTGTTGCCCCCTTCATGGCAGACGGCGGCGGAGATGGCCGGCACCGCCGAGTACAACCAGTGGGACAAGGAACGCGCCGACCTCGAAGCGTCTGGCGCGGATCGGCGCGGCCAGGAACTCCAAGATGCCCGTTACAAACTCGACTCGTTCCGGCAGGAAAAGGAAGTGCTGGAGTCCCAACAAGACGCCTTTCCGGCGGAGACGCGCCGCGATCCGGCGGACATCAAGACGGATCTGGAAAAGGCCAAACAAGCGGAAACTCTGCGCGACAAGGATTTGACCGCGGCGCGCCAACAACTCGCCCGTCTGGAAGACAACCGCAAACAGCGCGAACAGATCGGCGAGGATTTCGTTCGTCTGGAAGGCGAGTGGACGTATCAGAAAACATTGGCCGAACTGCTCGGCAAGGACCGTCTGCAACTGTATCTCGTTCGCCAGGCGGAAAAGCAAGTCGTCGAGTACGCCAATGCCGTACTCGATCGTCTCTCCGGCGGCCAACTGTATTTGAAGCTGAGCGGCGAGGCCAACGGCGAGGGCAATTCGGCGCGGGCGCTGGACTTGGAAGCGTACAACCGAGGCACCGGCGAGAAGCCGATCAACGTCGCTTTTCTCAGCGGCAGTCAAAAATTCCGTGTCGCCGTCAGTCTCGCCTTGGGTATCGGCCAATACGCCAGCCGGCAGCATCGGCCCATCGAGTCGGTCATCATCGACGAGGGTTTCGGCTGCCTCGACAGCCAGGGCCGGCAAGTGATGATCCAAGAATTGCAGAATCTCCGCAGTCAGATGCGTTGTATCCTGCTCGTCTCGCATCAGGAAGAGTTCGCCGAGGCGTTCTCGGATGGCTACCACTTTGAGTTGGAATCGGGAGCCACGAAAGTCAAACGCTTTCAGAAGTAACTTCCAGACCCAACAGCGTCAAATCGTCGGGCTGTGCGCTGGCGCCGAAAAGATCGCGGGCCAATCGATCGATAAATTCTTGTATCGACATATGGCGATGGCGCGCGGCACAGGCCAACAAGCTATCGGTTCCCGGCCGATGATCTTCAAAGCGTCCGGTGTCAATGCCGTCGCTGTACAGCAACACTTTATCGCCCGGCGCCAGCGCGTAACTGTGCGCCGGAAAGGCGGCATCGACGACGCCTAAGAGTAAACCGTCCTGACGCCAAAAGACCGGCTCTCCCGTGCGCGGAATGTACAGCGGATAGGGATGCCCCGCCCGCGCGAAGCGAAAAGCACCGTCGCGATGGTTGTACAGCGCATAGGCCATCGTAATGAACGGATGCTCGGACAGGTGCTGATCGATGAGATCCTTGTTGAGTCGTTGCAGCACTTCCTCCGGCGGCACCAGCCGATAATCGCGGCCAAACACTTCCTTGGCTTTGACGCCCTTCTTGACGAAGATGGTCAGCAAACTGGCGGGAACGCCGTGGCCCATAGCATCGGCGACGTACAAGCCGACATGATTCTCGTCGAGCCGAAAGACATCGTAAAAATCGCCGCCGACGCGATCGCGCAGCAGATAGTGAACGGCGAAACGACAGCCCGGCACGACCGGCAACGTCTGCGGCAGAAAGCTCGACTGAATACGCTGGGCCAGTTGCAATTCGTGATCGATCTGCTGGTGAAGTTGTTGGAGACGTTTGTTGATGCGGTGCATCTCAGCGGTTTTACCGGCCAGGCGATCATGAGCGTCCTTGATGCGCAACAGCGCCTTGACCTGGGCGAGCAACTCGCCGGTCCCGAACGGCTTGGACAAGTAGGCATCCGCTCCCGCCTCGAAGCCGGCCAGACGAGCGGCGCAGCCGCGGTCGTCGCTGAGGTACAACAGCGGAACGAACAGATGATCGAGTCGTTCGCGCAGGCGGCGGCATAAGTCGAAAGCGGCGGGACACTGACTGCCTTCCAAGACGATGAGCTGATAGCCGCTCGGTCCTTCGGGATCGGCACTGCCGAGCAAATGGCCGGTCAGTTCGCAGCCGGTGCCGGCGAGAAGATGGCGCATCTCAGCCAAGACGGTTGGCTGAGGAGCGCAGACCAAAATTCGCGGCAATCCGTTGACGGTCATCGTGCCTCCCCGCAAACTTTCCCCACTATAACGATTCACTCCGCATTTTTGCCAGCCCTTGCTAGGTGGGTGGTTGGGTTGTTTAGTCGTTTCATCTTGCTCGAATACGACGGATCGTTATGATGGGCGATCAGCGGGACATTTCTCCCCAAGCTGCATGGAGGCAGCGCCATGATGCCAAACTTGAATCTCGTCGATCGCGTTCTCGCTATGGGCCGGCGCTATCAGGAAGTCGGCCGGCATCGCGATGCCATAATGGTTCTCACACGTCTGTCGCATTTCCGTTATCTGCCGGCCGAAGCCGCTGAGGAGACGCAGGCACGGTTGGCGGAAATCTACCTCAAACGCCGTAAATACAAGCAGGCGCGGCGGCATCTGACGGCGGCGCTGCGCCATCAACCCGATAACGCTCGCTATCACTATCTGCTCGCCGCGGCCCTGCACGCCGAAGACGGCGCCGACCTCGAACGCGCCGGCGAACATTATCGCCGCGCTCTCGAACTCGATCCCTGTCATGTCAAGTGTCTCGCCGATTACGGCCACCTGTTGCTGCGTCTGGGACAGACGGAGGAGGGATTCGCGCGCTTGCGCGAGGCCGCCGAAGGTGCGCCGGAAGATGTTGAGGTGTTGGGCAAGCTGGTGAAAGGTCTGCGTCTGTCCGGCCGAACCGAGGAGGCGCGCTCCGTGCTGCAAATCGCCATGTTCCGCAATGCCCGCTCGTCGCGCTTCCGCAAACTATGGAACGAATTTCGCTTCCAGCAAGCGCGGCGGCGCGAGGCCGAGCGCAGGGACAACGCCCAGGACGACATCAACGGCGAACAGCCGGTGCTGCTGCCATTCATCCGCGTCGTCAAAGAAACTTCCCAAGCCAGCGATTGTCCGACGATCGTGCGCTGTGACGAGGCCAACGCCGTCCCCTTGCGCTCTTTCCGCTCGACCCCTCAAGGGGGCCAGCGCAACGTGCAATAACAGCCGCCTCACAAGCTGAGCCGCGACCGTAAGGGAGCGCTGGGCAAGACCACTCCCTTACGGTCGCGGCTCAGTTCATTTTATTTACTCCCCGGAAAGTGTTCGATGTGGAAATCCCCCTTCCGGCCGGTGTAGATGGCCTTCTTGCCGTCGAGAAACACTGTGTAACAAACCGTGCCCGCCGCCATGATCCGCCGCAGAAATTCACCGTAATCGATCTGCTGTCGCTGGATCGCTAAAACGGCGTCTTTCACCGACTCCGACGCGAAATGCACACCGATGGGCGATGGATTTCCCAGGGGTAGAGACTCGACGTGCGTATCGCCCTTTGCACTGTAGTACGTCTTTTGCAGTCGTGTCAGATCCGCGTGGTAACGCTCCACGCCTATCGTCATCAGGCGTTTCACCGTTTCCGCGAACGTCATCTTATCCTCGAACGCCAGGCAAGTGCATTCGTGGATCACTCGTGCATCCATGATCGTATCTCCTTTTCTTCATGGATTGATTGCCGGTCCCCATTTCTTCGGCGGTGCGCTCTCGCGCCGCCGTCATTGTACGAATGTGGCTTTTCACAAGAACCGATCCCGGTTGAGAGGAGTACGGTTGGGCATAACTTCGCTTGAAAACCGTGTCTTTTTGCTTATGCTGGAGCAAGATCGCTTACGGTGCCCGATCGCTGTAAGTGGGGGCAAAAGCATTGTTTTAGATGCAAGCGGAGCGCGGGAGAGTAAGGCGTGATCCGTCACGAAGTTCTCACCACCGAAAAGGTGCCGTTTAGCTATCGTGTTGCTGGACTCGGCTCGCGCTTCCTCGCTTGGTTGGTCGATCTGTTCGTCATCGTCGGACTGGATTTTCTGGGCGTCCTCGTCGGCTCGGTGCTTGTCGCCGGTCGTCCCGGATTGGGCCGGGCGCTGTTCATCGTCTGGAATTTCGTGGTTTTGTGGGGATATTTCCTATTTTTTGAGTGGTTGTGGCACGGCCAAACGCCGGGCAAGGCGCTGCTGGGCATTCGCGTCATCCAGTGGCGCGGCACGGCCATGAATTTCTTCCAGTCGGCGATTCGCAATCTGTTGCGCGTCGTCGATAGCTTGCCGCTGCCGGCGCCGTTGGGTCCGGGTTTGCTCGGCTTCGTCGTGGCCGCTTGCAACCGCGAGCATCGCCGCCTCGGCGATTTGGCCGCCGATACGCTCGTCGTCCACGTCGAGCGGAATGTTCGGCCCCTCCTTGCCCTGGCCGATGCGCGCGGCGAGGTCGATCGTCCGCGTCTGGCGCTGCTCCGCCAACGCCTGAGCCAACTCGACCGCGCGCAGAAACAGACGTTGCTGGATCTTTGTTTGCGCCGCGATCAATTGCGCGTCCTCGAACGCGCGCGATTGTTTCAGGCGGCGGCGCGGTTCTTCGAGCAGCGGTTGGAGTTGGCGCCGGACGAGTACGAGAGCGCCGAAAAGTTCGTCCTGCAATTGGCCGCCGTTCTAGGCGAGCGACCCGGCGAGGCGGCTTGGCGGGAGAGGGTTCCATGATCTGGTTCGCTTGTAAGCAATGCGGCAAGCGTCACGGTCGAGAAGAGAACTTGGCCGGCACGCTCGTTTTCTGCGAGTGCGGCCAGGGCAATCGCGTGCCGTGGTCGAGTACCGTGACGGAACCGGCGCCGGAAGAAGCTCAAGCGGCGCCGCCTACTCAGCCGCGCGTCCCGCGACCTCCACTCGAGCGAGGATCGGCCCGAAGCGGAGTTCCTTCGGCCACGGCGTTCGCGCGACAGACGCCGGCCCAATCCGGCCTACTGTCTCAACCACGACGAGACGCCCAAGGAAGCAATCTGCGCGGCTTGTCATTGCTCGTTCTGTTCCGCCTGCGTGGTCGAACTGCAAGGACAGACGCTGTGCGGCCCGTGCAAAAACTTTCGCTTCGGCGGACGGAGCCGACCGGCTCGCCTGCTGCCTCTAGCCGTCGTCGCCTTCGTCCTCGCTTTGGTCAGCATCGTCGTCAGTCTGATCCTGAGCATCGCCGCCGTCTTCGCCGCGAGCGTGGCCGAGAAGGGCATCCTCGGGACGATTCTCTGTTGCCTGATGGCCGTCGTTCTGTCGAGCGGCGAACTGCTCCTTGCTTGGCTGGCCTTGCGGCAGCTCGACCGTCAGCCGACGCTGGGCGGCCGCGCTTTGGCTATGACCGGAGCGACCGCGGGACTGGCCGGCATTGTCTGGGGATTCGCTATCGCTCTCTTCAGCATCGCTCGGCAAATGCAAGGCTAGACCATGAATCGTTGTCCTTCCTGCGATTATCCGTTGCCGCACGACCGCGAGCGCCTCGGCGCCCGCTGCCCGAACTGCCGCGACCCGCTGTACGAACCGCCCGGCCGCACCAGTCGTCCCACGCGCGAAGGCGAAGGCGCTTGCTGCGCTCCATGCCGGCCGCGAGACGGTTGGCACATGCGGTCGTTGCGGCAACTATTTCTGTGAGGTCTGCCGCACGCGCTGGCGCGATCAAATCTTGTGCGCCGCCTGTGTCGAGCGCGCCTGGCTTCGCGCGAGGCTGCCCCGGAACAAGCGCGCCGCCACTTTCGTCAAGCCCTGCTCGGCCTACTGATGAGCATTGCGGCCTGGGGTCTTTTCATCCTGGGACAACTATTGATCGTCGGCGCCTTGGTCGCCAACCGCAATGTTCTCTTAGTTCTGCTCGCCCTCATCCTGATCGTTTCCGCGGTTGTGCTGGCCGTTATGGGGACCGGCCAAGCTGTGGCGGCGTTGCGGACGCGCGGCCAGCACATGATTGTGGCCGCCAGCGGTTTCCTGATTGGCGGCCTGTTCCTGGGCGTCTTCATCGGCAATTACATTTTCGAGTTATGGATCTTGTGAGGAATAGTCCAAGGAGACGCCAGCATGCTTTGGGAGATCGAAATTCAGCCCAAGGGCGACGATGCCGAGCGCCGCCGCGTCGTCGAGGAATACGACCTGCTGACGCACACGCGCCACGGTGCGGAGTTGATCGCCGCCACGGCGCGCGGCTACTTGATTGAGGGCGAGGTGTCGCGGCCGCAAGCTAAGCGGCTGGCCGATGAATTGCTCGTCGATCCGCTCATCGAAACCGGCCGGCTCGGCACGCTCAACGAGCATGTGCGTCCCGATCACGTCGCCACCGTCCTGCTCAAACCCGGCGTGATGGATCCAACCGCCCTCAGCGTTGTCGAGGCCGCGCGCGATCTCGGTATCCACGTCGAGTCTGGTGCGCACTTTCCGCCGCTACTTCGGTCCCCCGCTTGCGCCGGAGCCGCGCAACCGTCCTGTTCCGCAAGGTACTCGCCAACGAGGCCATCGAACAAGTCGTCGCCGGCCTCTGACGCTCGACCATCTGAGCATTGGTTCGCCCTACCAATTTCAACTCGTCACCGTGCCGCTGCGCAATCTCGAGGACGCCGCGCTGGAAAACCTCAGTCGTGACGGTCAATTGTCACTCAGCCTCGCCGAGATGCTGACGATTCAGGACTTATTTCCGCGAACTAGGCCGCGATCCGACCGATGCGGAACTGGAGACGTTGGCGCAAACCTGGTCGGAGCATTGCTCGCACAAAACGCTCAAGGGCCGTATCGAATTTACGGCGGAGGACGGCAGTATTCGCCGTTACGATAATCTGCTCAAGGAGACGATCTTCGCCGCGACGCAGGAGATTCGCCGCCGTCTCGGCGACGCCGATTGGTGCGTCAGCGTCTTCGCCGACAATGCCGGCGTCGTGCGCTTCAACGACGAGTACCACGTCTGTTTCAAGGTGGAAACGCACAATCACCCGTCGGCGATTGAGCCTTACGGCGGAGCGAACACCGGCCTGGGCGGCGTCATCCGCGATCCGCTCGGCACCGGCTTGGGAGCGAAGCCGATCTGCAACACCGATGTGTTCTGTTTCGCGCCGCCGGACACGCCGCCGGAGTCGCTGCCGCCGGGCGTGCTGCATCCGCTCAAGGTGATGAAAGGCGTCGTCGCCGGTGTGCGCGATTACGGCAACCGCATGGGCATTCCCACCGTCAACGGCGCCGTCTGCTTCGACGAGCGCTACCTGGGCAATCCGCTGGTTTACTGCGGCACGGTCGGCCTGATTCCCGTCGATCGCTGCCACAAGGAGCCGCGCGACGGCGATTTGATCGTCGCCGTCGGCGGCCGCACCGGACGCGACGGCATCCACGGCGCGACGTTCTCGTCGGTGCAGTTGACCTCCGAATCGGAGCGCGTCAGCGGCGGCGCGGTGCAGATCGGCAACGCCATCGCCGAGAAGAAACTGCTCGACGTGCTGCTGCAAGCGCGCGACGAGGGCCTGTATCACGCCGTCACCGATTGCGGCGCCGGCGGCTTCAGTTCCGCCATCGGCGAGATGGCCGAGGGGCTGGGCGCCAGCGTGCAACTCGATAAGGCGCCGCTGAAATACGCCGGACTGTCGTACACGGAAATCTGGATTTCCGAGGCGCAGGAACGCATGGTCCTGGCGGTGCCGCCGGAGCAGTGGCCGCAGCTGCGAAAACTGTGCGCCAGCGAGGACGTGGAGGCGACGGTTCTCGGCCGCTTCGAGGCGACGGGGCGGCTGCGTTTGTCGTATCAGGGGCAGCAAGTGGCCGACCTCGATATGCACTTCTTGCACGACGGCCGGCCGACGGTGGTGCGCCAGGCGAGTTGGCGGACCATCCGAGCGGGGGGCGTCAGTCCCCCGAGCGCAATCTCGGGGGCTGACGCCCCCCGCTCGGATTTCAACGACATTCTGCTGAAAATCCTCGCGTCGCCGAATGTGTGCAGCAAGGAATGGATCATTCGCCAATACGATCACGAAGTTCAGGGCGGCAGCGTCGTCAAACCGCTGGTCGGCTCCACGAAGACGGACCCGGCGATGCCGCCGTGGTGATGCCGGTACTCGGCGAATGGACCGGCCTGGCGATCGGCTGCGGCATCAATCCGCGTTACGGCGATCTCGATCCCTACGCGATGGCCGCCGCCGCCATCGATGAAGCGGTGCGCAACGTCGTCGCCGTCGGTGCCGACCCTTCGCGGATCGCTTTACTCGACAATTTCTGCTGGGGCAACACGGATCGACCGGAGAGTACTCGGCTCGCTGGTGCGCGCTGCCGAGGCGTGCCGCGATGTCGCCCTGGCCTACAACGATGCCGTTCATCAGCGGCAAGGACAGTCTCAACAACGAATATCACGCCGGCGGCCGCAACATCGTCATCCCGCCGACGCTGCTCATCAGCGCGCTCGGCCGCGTTCCCGACGTGCGCCGCTGCGTGACGATGGACCTGAAAGAGCCGGGCAATCTGCTGTTCCTCGTCGGCGCGACGAAGGAGGAGATGGGCGGTTCGCACTATCATCTCGTGCGCGGACTCGAAGGCGGGGCGGTGCCGCGGCCGGACCTCGAACGAGCGCCGCGACTCTTCGCGCAAGCTGCATGAGGCGATCCAGTCCGGCCTGGTGCGTTCGTGTCACGATCTCAGCGAGGGCGGTTTGGCCGTGGCCGTGGCGGAGATGGCGTTCGCCGGCGACCTCGGCGTCGATGTGACGCGCCTGGTGAACGACCGCGCTGCCGGACGAAGTGCTGCTGTTCTCCGAATCGACGACGCGCTTTGTCGTCGAGGTACGGCCGGACAAGGTCGGCGGCATTTCAGAATTGTATAGGCAGTGACATCGCCGTTGACACAACTGGGGCAGACATGCAAGGAGCCGCGCTTGCGCATCGCCGGGAGCGAACGGCGAGTGGATCATCTGGGCGGAGCTGCGGCAACTCAAGGAGGCGTGGCAGAAGCCGCTGCGTTGGTGAAATTTCCATCTGGGAAAGATTGAGTAGGATATCCCCAATGATCCACCTTCGCCTCATGGTGCCGCGCGACGTGCCGTTGGGGATGCGTCTCAAGGAGCAGGCCGGCTGGAACCAGACGGAGGCGGACTGGCAGCGCTGCCTGATGCTACAACCGGATGGTTGTTTCGTCGCCGAGCGCGATGGCGTCGCCGTGGGCACGGTGACGACCTGCATTTTCGGGCCTATTGCCTGGATCGCGATGGTGCTGGTCGATGCCGCCGTCCGCGGCCAGGGCATCGGTCGCACGCTGCTCGATCACGCCCTCGCTTTCCTGGACAGCCGCGATGTCTCGACCGTGCGTCTGGATGCAACGCCGCTGGGCCGACCCCTCTACGAGAAACGCGGATTCGTCGAGGAATACACCTTGACCCGCTTCGAGGGCGTCGCGCCGCTCGGCGGGACTACGGCGGGCCTCTGGGATAAGCTAACGCTCTTGGCGATGCGCCCGAACATCAGGAGCGCGTCCTTCGCTTCGATCATCAGATCACGGAAACGGATCGTGCGGTGTTGCTGCGGTATCTGTACACGGAGACGCCTGCGGGGTGGCAGTTGGCGATGCGGGGCGAGGAACTGCTGGGATTCACTGCCGCCCGCGCCGGCAGCCGGGCCTGGCAGATCGGACCGTGTCTAGCGACGGCCGAGGCGGGGCCTCCGCTGCTCGCCGACGCCCTAGCGCAACGGGCAGGCCAGCGCGTTTTTTGGATGTTCCCGCCGAGAATCGCGCCGCCGTCGCCGCGGTGACGGCGGCGGCGCTGGTGGCCCAGCGGCCACTGTATCGCATGTGCCGCGGGCCGAAATCCGACGAGCGCATCGAATACCTGTGGACGAGTTTCGGACCGGAGAAGGGCTGAGATGTCTGGGGAGACAAGAGTGAACCTCTCGAATTCCATCGCGACGGTTGACGAACTGGAGGATCGTCTCAGCGAGCCGACGCCGGGCGTTCTCGAGGCTCTCGCCCGGCTCGATGGCGACCTGATGGTGCTGGGTGCCGGCGGTAAGATGGGGCCGAGCCTGGCACGCATGGCCCGTCGTGCTTTCGACGCGGCCGGTGTCCGCCGCCGCGTCCTCGCCGTCTCGCGCTTCGGGGATGGCCGGGCCGAAGTCTTCCTCCGTACTCACGGCGTTGAGCCGATCCGCTGTGATCTGCTCAACCCCGACCAACTCCAACGTCTGCCGGACGTGCCCAACGTCGTCTTCATGACCGGCCGGAAATTCGGCTCGACCGGCCAGGAAGCCTTGACCTGGGCCATGAACGTCTATCTGCCCGGCATGGTCTGCCAGAAGTTCCGCCACAGTCGCATCGTCGCCTTCTCGACGGGCAACGTCTACGGACTGACGCCGATGACGCTGGGCGGCTCCGTCGAGGACGACGTGCTGCGACCGATCGGCGAGTACGCCATGAGCGCCTTGGGCCGAGAACGCATTTTCGAGCATTTCAGCCGTCAATGCGGCATTCCCCTGGTCCTGCTGCGCCTCAACTACGCGACCGAGCTGCGCTACGGCGTGCTGGTGGATGTGGCCCGGCGCGTATTCGCGGAGGAGCCGATTGATCTGGCGATGGGCCACCTCAACGCCATCTGGCAGGGCGACGCCAACGCGGCAGCTTTACAGGCGTTCACGCTGACAGCGACGCCGCCCCGCGTACTCAACATCGCCGGCCCGGAACTGCTCAGCGTGCGCCGACTGGCCGAACAGTTCGGCCGGCTGCTCGGCAAGAACATCGTCTACCGCGGCAACGAGTCGGCTGAGGCGTTTCTGAGCAACGCTCAGGCGGCACACCGTCTATTCGGCTACCCGCGCGTGAGCGCGGCTCAGCTGATCGAGTGGATTGCCGCCTGGGTGCGGGCCGGCGGCGAAAATCTCGGCAAACCGACGCATTTCGAGGTCCGCGAAGGGGTCTACTGAAGATGGACGCGCAGGTCCGACGTGTACTCGATCGCGGCGTGGTGGTGCCGGCGTGTCCACTGGCGCTGACGGCACAGCGGACGCTCGACGAGCGCCGCCAGAGGGCGCTGTGCCGCTACTACGCCGCCGCCGGAGCGGGAGGACTTGCTGTCGGCTGTACACACCACGCAATTCGCCATCCGCGATCCGAAGGTCGGTCTGCTCGAACCCGTGCTGGCGCTGGCTGCCGAGGAGCTGACACGAGCCGAGCGGCGGCGCGACGAACCGCTCGTGCGCATCGCCGGCGTGTGCGGCGATACGCGGCAGGCCGAACGCGAAGCTGAACTGAGCCGTCAACTTGGCTATCACGCGATTCTCGTCAGCCTGGCCGCCCTCAAGGATGCCGGCGAGGAGCGCTTGCTCGAGCATTGTCGTATCCTGGGTCGGATCATGCCGCTCATCGGCTTCTATCTCCAGCCTGCCGTTGGCGGCCGGGTGTTGTCGTACTCCTTCTGGAGGCGCTTCCTCGAACTCGATGCCGTCGCGGCGATCAAGATTGCTCCCTTCAACCGCTATCGTACACTCGACGTGGTTCGGGCCGCCATCGACTCCGGCCGGGACGACGTGGCCCTGTATACCGGCAATGACGATCAGATCGTACTCGATCTGCTGACGCCGTTCCGTTTTTTTCGCGGCGGGCGAGTAATCGAAAGGCGCATCGTCGGCGGTCTGCTCGGACACTGGGCAGTTTGGACGCGGCGAGCGGTTGAACTGCTTGCCGCTTGCCATGCCGCCTCCCGCGAGGATGCGGTGTCGGCCGAGCTGTTGCGTCGCGCCATCGAGGTTACGGACGCCAACGCCGCTTTCTTCGACGCGGCCAACGACTTCGCCGGTTGCATCGCCGGCTTGCACGAAGTCTTGCGTCGGCAAGGACTCTTTGAGGGGATCTGGTGTCTCGATCCCACCGAAACGCTCAGCCCAGGGCAAGCGGATGAAATCGAGCGGGTTTATCGCTGTTATCCCCGTTGGAACGATGACGATTTCATCGCCGCCGGCCGTGAGGAATGGCTGCGGCCTTGAGCGGAGGGCGGACGGAACTTGCGCGTTTTTTTACCGCGAAGGCAGGAAAAGAACATGGCGGTCCTTGTTGAGAGATTCGACGATGAAGCAACAATTCTTGTCAACGTTGGTTAGCGAAAATTAAAAAAGAGATGAACGGGAATTAACGGCATGCAACAACGCATGCGTGGGAGAGACCCTCATCGGAATTGCTCACTTTTTCGGCTTTGGTCTTCGGCATTGGCGGCGCATTCTTGGCGGCGAGAGCGGCGTAGCTCTCGAACTGCCTGGTCCAGATCGCCGCCAACTGGCGGACCTTGTCGGGTCTGTCCGCGGCGAGGTTCCTCGTTTCCGACCGATCCGAACTGAGGTCGTACAGTTCCCACGGGCTGTCCTTACCCGCCGCCACAATCTTCCAGTCGCCGGCTACGGAGGGCGCGATTGCCCTCGTGCAGCCACCAGAGGGAATCGTGGGCGACCGTACCATCCTTGGCGAAGAGGGGCACGAGGCTCTCCCCGGGAGCCGGGGGTATGGGCCGGCCTCCCCAGGTCTGCAATCGCTTGCCGCCGGCCGCTTCGAGGATCGGTCGGCACGAAGTCAATGACGTGGCCCGGCGTGTGCCGTAATTCGCCCCGCGCCGCGATGCCCCTGGGCCAGCAGACGATCAGCGGGGTCGAGATGCCTCCTTCGTGGACCCAGGTCTTGTGCCGGCGGAAGGGCGTGTTGCACAGCGACGACCAGCCCGGCCCGATGCTGAGGAACGTCGCTCCGGTACCGCACTCGGCGTTGGGATCGTGTCCATCGCCGCGGACCATGATCTCGGCACTCGCGCCATTATCGGAGAGGAAGAAGATGAGCGTGTTGTCCATCGCCCCCATCGCCCGGAGTTGGGCGAGGACGCGGCCGATCTCGCGGTCCATGCGATCCACCATCGCCGCATGAACCGCCATCTTCTTCGCCTGAAACTCACGCTGCTCCGCAGTCAGATCCTTCCAGGGCAGCGGGCGGTTCAACTCGTTGGGCCCGAGTTTCTTCAAGGCATCCGGGAACGCATAGGGCGGCCCAACGTCGCGTTCCACGGGAGACAGCCTGGTGCCGCCGATCTTCAGTTCTTGCAGCCGCTTCCAGCGCTCGCTCCCGCAGAGCGTCCCAGCCGGAGAGGTACGTCTTGCGGTAGCGGGCGATGTCCTCGGCGGGAGCGTGCAGAGGGAAGTGCGGCACGGTGAAAGCGAGGAACTCGAAGAACGGTCGGTCGCGGTATTTCTCCGCGTGTTCCTTCAGAAACTTGATGGCGTGGTCGGCGATCGCCGTGCTGGAGTAGTAGCCGGCCTTGGCATCGACCGGCGGGAGCGGCTTGTCGTCCTCGGTATGCCGGCGGGGAGTGAAGTGCCGGTCGTGGTCGTTGAGGCTGTAGGAATGGTCGAAGCCGTTGTGCAACGGGAGGCCGTCTACGTGCCATTTCCCCGAGTGATACGAGCGGTAGCCGAGCGGCTTCAGCATCTCCGGCAGGAGCCTGGCCCACGACGGCCGGGTGCCCCGGCGCCGCTCTGAACGCCGGGAATGGTATCTCGCCGCACCTGCTGGGCGTAGTACCCCGTGAGAAGCGCCGCCCGCGTCGGCCAGCATCGGGCCGTGTTGTAGAACTGCGTGAAGCGGAGGCCGTTCTTGGCGAGGTTATCGAGGTTTGGCGTGGCGATCTCGCCGCCATAGCATCCGGCATCCGAGAAGCCCATGTCGTCCGCGAGGATGATGAGGATGTTGGGCTTCTTGACCGGGGGATCGGCAGCCCGGATCGTGTGCGCCAGAGCGGGTACGACGAGCAGGGCGAACAGGAACCGTGTCATGGGCTTCTCCCGGCATTGCCTACGGCGGGTCCAGCTCGGCGAGATCGGCGGCCACCGTTTCCTTCGAGGAAGCCTCCCATAAGCGCAGCATAGCGCTCAGACCCCCACTCGCCAAGGTGTTCCCGTCGGGGGAGAACGTCAAGGCATAAATCCACGCTTCTTCACGATAAAGAGTCCGCAGTTCGCGGCCCGTTCCGCTATCCCATAGCTTGATGGAGCGGTCCCAGCTGGCGGTTGCCAGGGTACGGCCGTCCCCAGACAAAGCCATGACCGTAACGCAATCAATGTGTCCGCGGATTTGACGCGCCAGCTTTGCCGTCTTTACGTCCCACAGGTCGATCCGTCCGGACAAGTTGCCCACGGCCAATTCCCGGCCGCCCACGAGGAATACGATGGAACTGTAGCGCGCACCGTCAGACCCCTGCCAGCGGCCGACCTCCTCCCAACTGGAAACGTCCCACAACCAGATTGTGCCGTTGTGCCCCGCCGCCGCCAGGAGCTTGCCGTCGGCAGAGAAGGAGACAGCCGACATCTGCGTAGGAGTGGAAAAGGTCCGGTGTTCCTTGCGATTGGCAATGTCGAAAATCCTAACTTTTTGGGGTGAGTCAACAGAGAAGCTGTTCGCTCCCCCAACCCCGACGGCGAGCCAACGACCGTCCGGAGAAAACGCCATCGCGCCGATCTCGTCAGGCTCCGGTTCCGCAAGCGTACTCAGGAGTTCGCCGGTTTGAGCGTCCCAAAGGGTGACGCGATGATCCGGTCCACCGGCAATCAATCGACCGTCGGGGGAAAAAACGGCCCTCCTCGATCCGCGGGTGGTGAGCGAGCACGGCAGAATCCGCGGACGACAGGTCATGCACGCGAATCCCATCGCTCATCGAGGATTCGACCAAATAGCGGCCGTCCGGGGAGTAGCTCAGGGCGTCGATTTGGCCACGGCCTTTTTGCACCAACCGCGACTCCTCTTGGTCGCCCACGTCCCAGTAGCGGACCGAGTTGTCGCGGCCGATGGAGATGAGCTTCCGTCCGTCCGCAGTGAACGCCAGCGCTTCGATCGCGGCCTGATGCCCCTTCAAGTGGCGTGCGAGCCGTTGTCCGGCCGCGGTTTGCATAGGCTCGAGAATGGTCGCTGGTTGGCCCGCCGGCAATAGCGGTCGGGGTAGGCGCCAGATTGTTACCAACCCGGTCTTCTCCCCAACGGCGAGCTGATTGCCGTTGGGGGAAAACGTGAGACGAATTGGCGTGCTCCGCGATCGCATCCACCGTAGCAACTTGCCCGTTGTCGTGTCATACAACTCGATCGCGCTGCCGGCGTTGGGGACAGCAGCAAGTTTTCCATCAGGAGACAAAGCTCCTTGGTATCTGATAAAGCCACTACCGCCCAAACCTTCTTCGGGGTTGAGTACCGTCGGTTTTTCTTCTCCCGCCCGGTAAAGGATCACCAGCGTGTCTTTAGCTCCCGACGACGCCAGAAGCTGCTTGCCGTCCAGGGACAAATCGATATACCTGGCCGTCGGGTCGATCATCGGATAATCGTAAAGTTCCTTGCCACGGACTGAATCCCAGACCCGGGCGTGGTTGTCGCGGCCCACGCCGACCAGAAACCGTCCATCGGCGGACAGTTTGAGATTAACCAATGCGGATGGCGCACGAATCTGCACTGTCTGTAGCCCGGTGCGGACATCAAAGACTTTCGGTGAACCATCCCGATCAATGACGGCCGCGACTTCACCGTTTTGGGCCAGAGTTACGCCGAGTAGGCCGTCGTCGGCAAGGGTCAATTCTTCGCGCGCCGTGCGGTCGCCGATCAGCCACGCATTCACCTTGCCTTTGTCGTCGAGGGTCACGACCCGGTCGTCGGCGGCAACCCCGGCCGCGCGGGGAACAACTGGCAGGCGCAGGGCCGGAACTTGGTGCAATAGTCTCCACTGGTAACGCCAACAGAACTCGCGCAAGTCCGGCTGTCCAGGGCCAGGGACGTGAGCCAGTAGCAACTCGAGACACTGCGAAATGTTTCCCTCCTCTGCTTGCCACGCTTGGGACGCCAGGTGGACATCCGCGGAATAAAGCAGCCTTCGATTGCGGTCGGCCTCGCTAAGTGCCCGTAGCGCTTGCCAGGTCGTAGCCACGATGCCGCCCACCAGAGCCAGCAGGACGGTGGCGGCCAAGGCGGCGACGGCGGGCCGTCGCTTTACCCACTTGACCGTCCGCTCTCCCATGCCCGTCCGCCGAGCACGGATCGGCTTGCCGGCCAGGAACCTAGCCAGGTCGTCGGCCAGATCCAAAGCACTGGCGTAACGCTTGCTTGGTTCTTTGGCCAAGCACTGCAAGCAAATGGTTTCCAGGTCGCGCGGCGTCCCCGGTTGCAGGCGGCGCGGCGACACCGGCTCCTGCGTGCGCACCAATTCCAGGGTCTCTAGCGGCGTCTGCGCAAAAGGGCGGACGCCCCGTCAGCATCTCGTACAGAATGACGCCCAGAGCGTAGATGTCGGCCGCAGGGCCAACGGCGGAGAGGGAGCCACTTGCTTGTTCGGGCGCCATGTAGTTTGGCGTGCCCACGATGGTCCCGGTGCGCGTTTGGCTGCTGTCCTCTTCGAGGCTCTTGGCCAGGCCGAAATCGCTGATCTTGGGGGTGCCGTCGGCACTGAGCAATATGTTGGTCGGCTTGAGGTCGCGGTGGATAATACCGTGCTGGTGGGCATGATACACAGCGCGAGCCAACGTCTCGATTAGGCGGACGGTATCGCCGACCGGCTGCGGTTGACCTGCCAATTTCTGATATAATGTTCCACCTTCCACTAACTCCAGCGAGAAATAGGGCTGGCCGCCGTGTTCGCCGATGTCGTGGATCTGAACGATGTGCGGATGCTGCAAGCGCCCGGCCGCCAAGGCTTCGGTATGAAAGCGCGCCCGTGTCTGCGGGCTGGCGCCGGCACCGGCGGGGATCATCTTGAGGGCCACCAGCCGGTTCAGCCCGATCTGCCGTGCCTTGTATACCACACCCATGCCGCCGCGGCCCAACTCTCCGAGAAGCTCGTAGCCGGGGAAGTCCGAAGTCCCAAACGAACCGGAAGCGTTAGCGACGGGGGCGTTTCCGTCGCTTACGCTTCCGGTTCGTTCCGGACCGGGGGAAGATCGGCGTGGCCAGATATGCTCCAAGCGCCGCAAACAGTCCAAACCGCGCAGCAGCCGGCCCTTCACTTCGGGAGACAGGCCGCTGTCGTCGGGCACTACGGGTTCATCCCCCTGAGCCAGCAGGTCGTCACAAACGGCCAGCAGGGCCGCGCACTCTTCCTCCAGAAATGTCGGCAAGTCATCGGCGATCATGGCGATTTCCCCAACTCGTCGTTGAGCAACTCGACGGCCCGCAGCCATAGGGCGCGAGCGCCGCTGGTCGAGCGTCCGAGGCGCTGGCCGATCTCCTCGAAAGTCAACTGTTCCTGATGCCGCAGTGCCAACACCTGACGATGCTCTTCGGGCAAACGCTCCAAGGCCTGTTGCACAGCCTCGGCTTCCTCGCGCGCGACCATCTGCTCGCTGGGCGTAGGCGTCTGCGCGACCGGGACCGCTCCGCCGTCGGTGGATGAAGCCTCGCCGGCCAGAGGGGCTTCGCGGCTCAGGTCGCGTTTGCCCGTGGCCCGATAACGCCTCTGAAAATGGGCCAGGTTGTGCAGCAGGATTTGCCGCAGCCAGGCCAGTAACTCCTTCTCGGATCCGCCCTGGAAGCGCTCGAACTGGCGCTGAGCGTCGAGGAAGGTCTGCTGCACCAGATCCGAGGCTCCGCCTTTGCTCCGCAGTTCGACACCGAGCCGCCGACCAGCGATGCCCAGCAGATAGCTGCGGCAGGCTTCAAGCACCTGCCCCAGGGCCTCCAACGAACCGCCCCGTGCCGCCGCCAGCCAGCGCGTAACTTCCTTGGGAGGCTTGGCCATCGTCTCTATCTCCCTAAGTCCCAAAAAGCGCGAAATTTGCACGTCGGAGTTCCTCAACGAGTGTAACACGAAGCCCTAGTGCGTCAATAACCTTTTTGGAAAAAAGGACTTGGGGAAATTATGCCGTTTTTTTCTCTTTTTTGTGTCGAAACGATTTCTTTTGGGCCTTAGGGAGATAGAGGTTAATGAGCCGTCACATTGCCCATCGCAGTGCCTAGGCGCTGGTTGAGCTTTTTCGGCCTTGTTTTTCCATCGAAAGTAGGAGTCACATGCCAAGGTTCACGTTTCCGAAGCGTTGGCGTGGTTTCACGCTAATCGAGCTATTGGTGGTAATCGCCATCATCGCCATCCTCATCGGCCTGCTGGTGCCGGCCGTGCAGAAAGTGCGTGCGGCCGCCGCGCGCACGCAGAGCATCAACAATCTCAAGCAGATTGGCCTCGCCTGCCACGACTACAACGATACGAACAACACCTTGCCCAACAACGGCTCCAACACTAACACTCCCCCTGGTTGGTGTTGGGCGTTCCAGATCCTGCCCTACATCGAACAGCAGAACATCTACAATCAGGCGTTAGCGGCCAACTATCTGGCCTTGCCGGTCAAGACCTATATGTGTCCGGGGCGCAACCACACGCCGGGATATGCCACCGCCAAAGGCGGCAATTTCCCGGACATCCTCGGTCCCAAAACCGACTACGCGATCAACATGCAAACGTTCCAGAGTAACTCCGCCTTCAAGCTGCAGATGTCCGTCATCACCAACGCCAACGGCACCTCCAACACGGTCCTGGCCGGCGAGAAGGCCATGGATCCCACTAACTACAGCAACCCCCTCAGCGGCAGCTGGGACGAGTGCATCTACTCGGGCGGCTACGAAGGCACCGGACGAAGCGGCGAATTTATCATGAAAGACGCGATCGGCGACAACTTCCCCAACGATTGGGGATCGCCGTTTGACGGCGGTTGTCCGTTCGTCATGTGCGACGGCAGCGTGCGGCTGATCAACTACAGCTTGTCGGGCAATGTGAATTTCATCGCCTCGCTCAACTACCTGAACACCATACCATTCAGCCTCGACCAGTAAGTGGTTGTTCCCAAGGAGGCTCCGCTCCAAAACAGTACCTAGCCTCTGCTGGTCGGCGGTCTGCTTACTGCCGGCCAGCGGAGGGTTCTGTGCTTCTTTGTATTTCTTTCTCTCTCTACAGGTTGACACCATGCCGAAACTATTCTCTGTTTGCCTCTTCGTTGTTCTCTGCCTGCTTGTCCTACCCGGCTGCGGCAAGAGCGGCGCCACCGTCAAGGGCACCCTCGTTCTCCCGCGGAACGTCAAACTGATGGATACGGATAGCGTGCGGATCAGCTTCACGCCCGAAGACAAGAAGGGCCAGGGCTACCCGGCGAAGCTCTCGGTCGCCGATAATTCTTTCGTCGCCCAAGGCCCTAGCAAGAAAGGCATCCCCGCCGGCAAGTACACGGTCGCGGTTCAACTGCAACCGTACATGGGTTCGCCGCATAGCGAGAGACGCGCCGCTTACTTCGCGTCGCTCAACAAGAACTTCAACGCGGCCCACTCGAAGCTGACCTACGAAGTGACCGCCGAATCGCCGCAAACGATCACCATCGATATTCCCAAGGGAACGGTCACGAAAAACTGACCCCGAAACCAATGCAGAATGCAGAAGGAAAGCCATTCTTGTCTTTCCTTCTGCATTCTGCATTGCGAAGATCGCGGCCGTCGTGCCGCCGCCAGCCAGCGCGTCACTTCCTTGGGAGGCTTGGCCATCTTCTATCTCCCTAAATCCCAAAAAGCACAAATTTGCACGTCGGTGTTCCTCAACGAGTGTA
The DNA here is from genome assembly GCA_963835245.1 of uncultured Planctomycetota bacterium. Taxonomy (GTDB): domain Bacteria; phylum Planctomycetota; class Planctomycetia; order Gemmatales; family Gemmataceae; genus JAJPHU01. The sequence continues at coordinate 38,644 of CAWIEZ010000001.1, read as the reverse complement.
ACACGAAGCCCTAGTACGTCATTAACCTTTTCGGAAAAAAGGACTTGAGGAAATAATGCCGTTTTTTTCTCTTTTTTGTGTCGAAACGATTTCTTTTGGGCATTAGGGAGATAGAGGGACTTTGAAACGCGATCGACTTCTCCTAGCTGGCAGCGTCCGCGACGGGCGCTTGTATCCGCCGCCGACGCTGCCGGCTAAGCAGACAAGATTCACAAGTAAGGAAGGTGGAATCATGCCACGTCAGGATCTCTTCTCCGCGCTCCATCGCCTCTTTTATGGCGCCCCAAATCGCCGCGCTCGCCGCGAGCTTGGGCGGCAAGCTTCCACGACCCGACCGGCCAGTTCGTCGCGGCGACGAGTGCGGCCATGTCTGGAGATGCTGGAAGATCGCATAACCCCAAACAATACCTTCACGCCCACGACCCTCACCGACGACCCCAGCAAAGGGTTGACGTTGCGCAACGCCATCAGCGAAGCCAACGTTGACCTCACCACTGGCATCGACACGATCCAGCTGGCGGGTGGCCAATACAATCTTACCTCGTCCGCCGGCGCCCTGACGATCACGAGCACCAGCCACACACTGGTCATCGAGGGCGCCGTGGCTAGCGACGGCACTCCCGCGACCGTCATCAACCAGTCGGTTGACGCCCTTGATCGCGTTTTCGAGATCGCCAATCCGGGCACCACCGTAATTTTCGAGAACCTCAGAATCCAGGGCGGCCAGGCTTTTAACGACGGCTCGGGGCCATTCGACACGACTGCCGAGGGCGGCGGCATTCTGGACGAGGGCGGCAACGTCACGCTCAGCAATGTGTCGCTGATAGAAAATGGAGCCTTTGGCAATCAGGGCCTCGGTGCTGAAGGCGGCGGCATCTACGTGGGGAGTGGAGGATCGCTGCTCATCGATAACCACTGCGAAATCAACAACAACAAAGCTGTGGGCGGTGGCGGCAGCGGCGACGCAAGCAAGCCAGACTCCAGGGGCGGAGATGCCCAGGGTGGCGGCATCTACACTCTTAGCGCAACGACCATCGTCAATTCCAATGTGTCGGGCAACATCGTCACCGCCGGTAGCTCTGACAGCAGCGCGGGTGAAGGCGGCAATGCCTCGGGCGGCGGCGTCTTTGCCATCGCCCCAACGGTCATCGACAATTCCACTTTTATCGATAATACGCTCAACGCCGGCGAGCCCCTCGGAGGCCCCGCCGGCTTCGCCGAGGGCGGCGGCATCTTTGTCCACGGCCCAACGAGCATCACCGACTCCACCCTGGACAACAATACCGTCAACGGCGCCTTTGGCCCCCATTCCTACGGCGGCAATGCCTCGGGCGGCGGCGCCTACTTTGACTTCGTAGCGAACACCACCATGGTCATCATCGATTCTACCTTTGACGACAATGTTCTCAACGGCGGCGCTGGCAACGTCGATACCGCCTCCCGTATTAGCGGAGAAGACGTCGGGGGCGATGCCGAGGGCGGCGGCATCTACGACATGAGCAATACGATGACTATCACTGGTAGCATCCTGTCGGACGCCGTTCTCACCGGCGGCCAGGGCACCCTCAACAACAACGGCGGCACCCTTGGCGGCGGCACCATCGGCGGCGCGGCCGCGGGCGGCGGCATCTTTGTCAACAACGCCTTGGGCGCCGGCAAAACGACCATCGGCTCTTCCCTTATCACGGACAACATTCTCCAGGGCGGCCCGGGCACTTTCGTCACCGGCAGCGGCGCTTCCAGCGTCGGCGGCAATGCCTCGGGCGGCGGCCTCTATGTCAACACGGCCAGCATCACCGCTTCGACCCTGTCGGGCAACACCGCAACAGGCGGCAGCGGCAATGTAGGCGGCCTCGCTGCCAGAGCTGGTGCGGCACAGGGCGGAGGCGCCTTCTTTGACGGTGGCGGCAACACACTCATCAACTCGACGATCGCCGACAACCGGGCCATCGGCGGCCAAGGCGCTGCCATTGATCCCGTGGCCGCCGGTGGCGGACTGTTCTTCGCCAGCACGGCGGCCGGCGCTCTCACCAACGACACGGTGGCCGACAATGAAGCCGACCTATCCCCAAGTGGTGGTGGGGCCACGGACGGCGGCGGCATCGCCAATTTCGGGGGGCCCATGACGGTGGTCAACACGCTGGTGGCCGGCAACAACGCCAGCAGCGCCAACAACGGCCCGGACTACTTCGGCAGCGTCAGTAGCAGCGATCGCAACCTCATCGGCAACGCCGCCGGCAGCAGCGGCTTCAGCACCAGCGACCTGCTGGGCAGCACCGCCAACCCGCTCAATCCCCTGTTGGGGTCGCTGACCACCATCAACGGCGGGACGCTCGCCGGAGCGCCTGGTTCTCAACAAGTGGTGCCAACGATCCCCTTGCAATCCAACAGTCCCGCTATCAATGCCGGCGACAACAGCGAAGAGTCTCTTACCGGGCAGTTCGATGAGCGTGGCCCAGGCTTCGCGCGCGTGGTTGGCGGCAGAATCGACATCGGCGCCTTCGAGAACCAGTCGCCGTCGTCGCCACCGCCGGGCGGCTCGCCGCCCAGTCCCGCCCCACCGCCGACGTTGCACATACCTCCGCTGCTGTCGTTCATCGATTCGTTGCTGGGAGCAGTCGAGACGGTCAACGGCAACGGGACCGAAACGATTACGGACAGCTTTTTTGGCATCCCTCTGTTGGTGTCCACTTTCAATAGCAGCGGCGATCTCACGAGCGTGACCGTCTTCGGAATAAACATCACGTTCTTGTTCGAGTAACCGCCGTAGCGGACGGTGAGGACCGACTTTATCGGCCGCGTGGCAGTTTCTTCGGCCTTGTTTTTTCCTCGAAAGGAGGAGTTTTATGTCAAGATTCGTCTTTCGCAAGCGCGGGCGTGGTTTCACGCTCATCGAGTTGTTGGTGGTGATCGCCATCATCGCCATCCTGATCGGCCTGCTGCTGCCGGCCGTACAGAAAGTGCGCGAAGCGGCCAACCGCGCCAGTTGCACAAACAATCTCCACCAGATCGCCTTGGCCGCACAGAACTACGAATCGACGTACAATCATCTGCCCTCGGGGTCGGATGCGCAGGATGTCGGCGTCCTGGTCTACTTGCTTCCCTTCATGGAGCAAAACAATCAATTTCGACTTTTCTCCTTCGACCCTGCCTACCCGGTGTATTGGGCGAATCCTTTGAATCGGCCCGCCAGCACCGGCTCGAGCGTCGTTCCTCGCCCGCCCGCTATTTACGGCACCGAAGGAACGATCAAGAACTTCCTGTGTCCTTCCGCCCCGCCTCAGTACGTCACCGTCTTAATGGCCGTCAATTACGGCGTCCCGGGGCAAGATTATCCGTCTGCGGCGCTGTCTGGCCACTTGTTCTCCGACTATCCGGGCGCACTGGTGATGGGACGCAGCAACTATCTGGGCGTCGGAGGATACTATGCACCGACGTGGTTTCCTCAGTACGCGGGCATCTTCACGTACAAATCGAAGAACAGCCTCAGCCGAATCCCGGATGGGACCAGTAACACCTTTGCCTTCATGGAGTATCTCGGCGGAGTCATCAATTGGGGTGGTACGGGGGGCATTCCCAACGGCTGGTCGGGCACGAGTTGGTCCTGTGGTTTTAACTACACGGGCTTCTGGACGCCGTACAACTACCAGCAGGCGAATAATCCCGCCTTAGCCGGGTATGAAATGTTCGGCAGCGCGCACACGGGCGACATCACCAACGTCGCCTTTGCCGACGGCTCGGTGCGAAACATCTCCAACTCGATCGACTTCACTTCGTATGTGAATTTGAGCGGATACCAAGATGGTTTCGTGGTCACCTTCTCCTATTGAGACTGGAAAGGCGGTTTGCTTACCATGCCGCGTTCACTGTTTCTTCTCCCGCTGATGGGCCTCTTCTTGTCGCTGGCGGGGACGGGTTGTAGCGGTTCCACCGATAAAAACCCGAAGGTCCAGCCCGCCTCTTCGGCACCCGGCCTCAAGCCGATCGCTCGCGGCGGCGCCGGTCAATGGCCCAAGAAGCAATCCCAATAATCACTCCCTCAACTCTCTGGGCCGCTCTGAAAGGAGTGGCCTTTCTTTTAAGAGCTACCGGACAAAACCTTTCCTTGCCAGCCCGCGGCGCAAGCAAGGGTTTCTTCTTCCCTTGCTTGCGCTGTGGGCTGGCGGAGTTTTGTCCGCCAGCTCTAAATCCCAATAAACAAGAAATTTGCACGTCGGAGTTCCTCAACGAGTGGAACACGAAGCCATAGCCCGTCAATAACCTTCTCGGGAAAAAGGTCTTGGGGAAATTATGCCTTTTTTTCTCTTTTTTGTGTCGAAATGATTTCTTTTGGGCATTAGGGAGATAGAGGGACGGTAAACGCGATTTCGACTTCTGCTAGCTCGCAGCGCTCGCGACGGCGCTTGTGTCTGCCGCGGCGCATGCCGGCTAAGCAAACAAGATTCACGAGTAAGGAAGATGGAATCATGCCACGTCAGGATCTCTTCTCCGCGCTCCATCGCCTCTTTTTTGGCACCCCAAATCGCCGCGCTCGCCGCGGGCTGCGGCGAGTCGTCGAGAAAAAGTACTAGCTCTTCTCCCGGCGCTCTGCCCAAGGACGCGCCGATCAAGATGTCCGTGCCTCCCCTGCCGCCGCCCGAGAGGCGGCAAAGACCAGTTTAGTCAAGGAGCAACTCGACATGTCTGCATCCAAAGAAGTCCGAATGGCCGACCGCACAATATCGCTTGTGGCATCGCTGCTATCCACGCTATCCGTGGGGCTGATCGGATTGTACAGGGCGAGGCAAAGCCCGCAATCTAGCGGAGCCACAAGCCCCGGCGTCAACAAGGTGCCTGCCGTGCCCTTAACTGTTGCCAATACCATGAATTTCCCGCGCAATGTCAGACCGGCGGTAATAACGGATATCACCATCTCCAGCGACGCCGCCGAAGCGCGCCCAATTCAGGACGAGATCGAGCAACATCTTCAAGCTCGTCACGTGGACGAGTACGACATCTTCGGCATCAAACTGGCGATCGAGGAAGCCATCGTCAACGCCATGAAACACGGCAACCAGATGGATCGCTCGAAAAAGGTCCACATTTCTTACCAGATTTTTGCCGATCGCTTCGTCGTGCAGATCCGCGACGACGGCAACGGCTTCGACCCCAATGATGTGCCCGATCCGACCGCCTTGGAGAACCTCGAACGTCCCTGCGGCCGCGGCCTGATGCTCATGCGCCACTACATGACTGAGGTGGTCTTCAATCAGCGCGGCAACGGCGTCCTCATGAGCAAAGTCTTCCGCAACAGCGGCAATGGCCAGAAAAGGCATAACTAGAAACCGATCCGCGGCGCCAGCAACGGCAGCTTTGGCGGTGGCGCGGAATTGGGAGGAGCCATCTTCAACATGGGGGCTGATTCTGCTCACCCCGGAAGCGGACAGGCCACTCTCCTCAACTGCACCCTCACCGGCAATCCCGCCCAGGGTGGTAACGCTGCCGCCGAGCGGCGCCCAGCGCGAGGTGCAGCTCAGTTCGGCCGCCACCATCGACTGGGGCGATATAACGACATCCGCCGGCACGCTCACGCTCCAGTCCGACGACGGGTGCTTTCGCGTTCGCGGTGAATCCAGGAACCTACGTCGTGAGGCTTCAGCCGGCCTCCGGCTTCACGATCACCACGCCGACCGGCGGGGCGTACAACGTGACCGTCGGCGCAGGCGCGGCGAACAGCGATGGCCTGTTCGGCGAACAGCCCGTCTTGACGCCGCCTCCGCCGTCGCCGCCGAAGCCGCCATCAGCGGCGGTCTCCGCTACCACCGACACTGGCTCCAGAGTTCAAGCCGTTGGCACCCTTGTCCCCTGTCAGAAAACCGTCGCCGGCACCAGCCGGACCTTTAAGGTTTCCAGAGGCGGCCGGAAGGACAGGCAGGCCGGCGCCTGCGGCCGCGGACGGCCGGTGATATTGGTCGAGTGATGAACATGGCTGAACCTCCAAGGAGTTAAGGGATAACGAATCGGAACCAAAGGGCGCGGCATCACGAGCCGCTCAGAGCGGCTTGGACGTTGGCATCGGCGATCATTTCGATGAACGGCGCGAGGTTGATGCCGAGGAATACGGTGTAATGGGCGTTGAAGTCGATGGTCTGCTGCACCGCTGCCGCATTGCCGAAGTGCAGGTCTTTCTCGACTTCGGCGATGTACAGGCCAAAAATGGCCGAGAACAGCGAGGGCGGCGTCGGAGCCGGAGGAGGCGACGGCGGCGAGCCGACCGACACTTGGACGGAGCCGAGGTCGGTGGGACCGCTCGACGGACGGGGTTGGCCGCGTTGATCGGTGGACGGCGCCAGCGCCGGATCGCCGGCGCCGAGGACGGGACTGCCGGACTGCGGCAGCATCGTCGGCGTGAGTCCGCCGTTGTTTTGCAGCGGGCCGAGCATGGGATCGGCGGTCAGCGCGATGACGCCGGCGCCGATGCCGCCGCTGCTCATGATCAGGCTGCTCATGATCAGATTGCGACTGCCGCTGACCGTGGCCGTGTTGCTTCCCTTGCCGGTGCTCGCATGAGAGTTGAGGTCGTTGCCGCCCCTGCTGTTGGCCAGGATGCTGTTGTGCAGTACCAGCGTGGCCGCGACCGCGTTGCCGGTGTCGATGTCGTTGCCGAAGGCCAAATTGTAGACGGCGCCTCCCGCAGTGGAGCCAGCGGTGCCGCCGGTAGCGGTTCCACCGCTGACGGTGTTGGCGGCCAGAGTGTCGTTGTTAAGGGTGGTGGTGCCGTCGAGATTGAAGAGAGCGCCGCCATAGCCACTGCCGCCACCGGCGCCGCTCTTACCGGAGGTGGCGTGGCCGCCTTGAGCGGTGTTGGCGGTGAGGGTGCAGTTGACGAGAGTAGCTTGTCCGCTGCCAGCATCTTTGGAATCGACCCCCATGTTGAAAATGGCGCCGCCGAAACCCGCGCCTCCGCCGCCGCTGGCGCCGCCGCCGTTGCCGCCGCCGAAGCCGCCGCTGGCGGAGTCCGCCCCGCTGCCGCCGCCAAAGCCGCCGCCGCCACTGGAGCCGCCACCGCCGCCGAAGCCGCCGCCGCCGCCAATCTGGCCGCTGGCGCCGCCGCCGCCAATCCCGCCGCCGCCGCCGCCAGCATCCGTAAGAGGGCTCCCAGGCTGACCACCGTTCCCGAAGTTGCCACCATGACCGCCGACGGTCGTGGTGCCGTAGCCGTAGCCGCCATCGCCGCCATCGCCGTTGCCGCCGAAGCCGCCCAGACCACCGCCGAGACCACCCGCCACCATGCCCTTGGCTCCATCGGCTCCAGTCAGGAAGCCGCCACCGCCGCCGGCGTAGCTACCTGCGCTGCCAGAAGCGCCGCTGCCGCCGAAGACGCCGCCAAGGTCGCCGCCGAACCCCCCTCCGCTGCCATCGCTTGCCGCATTGCTTCCCATACCGCCGCCGCCGTTGGCAGAGGAACCATCTGCCGCCACGCCGCTGCTGCCGCCGATGGCCTCGTTGTCCGTCAGCGTCACGGCCGTCAAGTTCAGCGTGCCCTGGTTGAAAATGGCGCCGCCCGCACCCATACCGCCGCCGCCCATGTTGCTATCACCGCCCTTGGCGATGCCGCCTTCGAGCGTCACATTGTCCATCGTCAGGCTGCCCGCCGATAATTCCATCCCGCCCGATACGTAAAGCAGCCGGAAATCCGGGATGAGTAAAGCTGGATCGCGCTGGATCGTGGCGCCGTTGCCGTGGAGGATGAGGTTGCTGCTGATGGCTGGCAGGCCATTGGGTCCGTACCAGTAGTTGTCGATTTGCGTCAGGTCGTAGATGCCGGCACTGAGATTGATGGTGTTGCTCGACTGACCGTTGCTGTTAGCCGCCTTGATGTCGGCGACGAGCGTGGCCACGTCGTCGGCGCCGACGTTGAACACCGTCGGCGTCAGCCGGCTTTCCAGCATCTCCAGGATCGGTCGAATCGACCGGCGCGACGGCCTGTTGTGAGTGCGGTTGTCTGCGGGCGCGGTTAAGAGAGAACGGAACCACATAGCATGTCTCCTTTGAGGTAGTGGTCTGCTCTCTCAAATGAGTGCGGCGACCTTCTCCGGCGCAGACCGAGCGCCGGGGTGGTGCCGGGTCGGTGAGATGGCTTGCTTGGCGGTAAGAACCTCACCGGCCGCTTTGTTTCGATCCTGCTCTGTCGAAAACCTCGTTTAGCCGCCATCCAGGGCAAGCAGGGCGACGCTTTGGCCCAGGTAGACTGCCAAATTACCCATGAATTCAGAGGAGACGAACAAGGAATCGTTGTGGATGGCCGTCGCCAACTGAACGATCGTCGCGTCCAGAGATGACTGATCCATATGCATCTGCACCTCGGCGGCTTTGAGGATGCGATCCAACGTCAACTCGTACTCCTCCAACGCCAGCCCCCAAAAACCCGCGGTGCCCAGCCCAGGACTCGGCAGATCGTCCTCATCGTTGTCGCCCTCGTCATCGTTGTCGTTGTCGCTCGGCAAGCCGCCGCCCGAGCCTCCGCCGCTGCCGGTGTTGCCTCCGCCCCCGGTGTTGCCGCCACCGCCGCCTCCGCCTCCGCCGCCTCCGCCTCCTCCACCTCCGCCGCCGCCTGTCGAGCCATTGGTGAACACGAAGGCCGCGCCCGTACCGTTGTCATCGAACTTTGCGCCGGACACCAGAATGCTGCCATCGCCGGTCAGCGACACGGAAACGCCTTGTGCCCCAGCGCCCTTGGCATCGGTGCCGATCAGCTTGTCCTGTTGCGTCCACACGCCATTGCTGCGCGTGAACACATAGGCCGCACCCGTTTCGTTGCTCGCATCAGGAGCGCCGGCCGCCAGCGTGTTGCCGTCGCCGGACAGCGACACGGAATTGCCTAGCCCACCAAGGTCCGAGGTGTCGGTGCTGACCAGCTTGGCCTGTTGCGTCCACACGCCATTGCTGCGCGTGAACACATAAGCCGCACCCAAACCCGCGCCGGTGCCTTCAGGACTGTTCTCCTCAGGTGCGCCGGCTGCCAGGGTGTTGCCATCGCTGGACAGCGACACGGAAAAGCCTTGTGCTCCAGGCTCCACGGAGCTTTGGCCGCCAGGTCCGCCGGGAGTTGTGCCGATCAGCGGTTTGCCCTGTTGCGTCCACACGCCATTGCTGCGCGTGAACACGTAAACCGCACCCGCACCGCTGTCATCGTAAAGAGCGCCGACCGCCAGAGTGTTGCCATCGCCGGACAGCGCCACGGAATCGCCTTGGAGACCAGGACCGTTGCCGCCCGTGCCGATCAGTTTGGCCTGTTGCGTCCACACGCCATTGCTGCGCGTGAACACGTAAGTCGCGCCCGTAATGCCGTTATCGTGAAAAGCGCCGACCGCCAGGGTGTTGCCATCGCTGGATAGCGACGCGGAATAGCCTTGGTCGCCAGTGCCCTCGGCGCCCTTGGCGTCCGTGCCGATCAGTTTGGCCTGTTGCGTCCACACGCCATTGCTGCGCGTGAACACGTAGGCCGCACCCACATTGGTGTTATCGTAAGGTGCGCCGACCACTAGGGTGTTGCTATCGCTGGACAGTGACACGGAAGAGCCTTGCTGATCCGTGGTGCCCACGGCGCTGGAGCCGACGAGCTTGGCCTGTTGCGTCCAGACGCCATTGCTCTCGGTGAACACGTAGGCCGCACCCGCAAGGTTGCTATCGTCCGGTGCGCCGACCACTGCCGTGTTCCCAACCACCGCCACGCTGCTCCCCGCCGCGCCTCCGGAGTCGGAGGGGACCAGCTTGTCGGCGAACGTCAATGAAAGCAGGACACGATCCTCCAACGGCTCGACCCTCAAGGGGTATCGCTCGCCGCCACGGCGACCGCGGCGTTGGCCGCACGGACGCCGACGCACCGAGGGAGAAACACGCTTCAACCACTGCAACCCTTGCTTGATAAACATGGAACACCTCTGTTGGGATGATGCCGGAACTTGTGGCGGCCGTGACAACCACGGTCGCGGCTGACGAACAAATGCACCCTTCGTTTAGCCGCCGCCCACAGCGTTGAGGGCGGCGCTTTGGCCCAGGTAGACCGCCAAATGACCCAGGAAGTCGGGGGAGACGAACAAGGGGTCGTTGTGGATCGCCGTCGTCAACTGGGCGATGGCTGCGTCCGGGGACGCCGGCAGCATTTGCATCTGCGTCTCGATGGCGTTGACGATCTGATCCAACGTCAACTCGTACTCCTCGAACACCAGTCCCCAGAAACCCACACTGGTCAGCGCCGGGCTAACCGGATTGACGTTAGTGCCGCCGCCCGGTGAACCGCCGGTCGGCAAGGGCGGCGGCAAGGGCGGAGGGGAGGGTGGCGGCGAGGGCGGCGGTGAAGGTGGCGGCTGGACCTCGAAAGCACCGATGCCAATGACGCCGTTGGCCGTGCGGGAATAGCCGCTGCCGCGCTGGTCGTTGGGTCCGGTGACGGACACGGCGCTGTTGTCGCCGGCGTTGAGGGCGGGACTGTCGGCCAGCAGAGCGATGGTCCGCGTCGGCCCGCCGTTGTCGGCCAGTGTGCCGAGGTTGGGGTTGAGCGGGTTGGCGCTCGTGCCGGTCAGGTTGTCGTTGACGCCGCTGAAGCCGCTGCTGCCGTCGGCGTTGCCGATCAGGTTGTGATCGCTGCTGGTGACGGCGCCCTGGAAGTCTGGACTGCTGGCAGCGCTGTTGAGAGCTACCAGCGAGTTGACGAGGCTGATCCTGTTATTCGGATCGTTAGTTTGTCCAATGCCGCCGCCTGCGGCGCTGCCCGAACCACCGGGCTGAATCGCGGCTTTGTTGTAGGCCACCGTGACGTTGGTGAGCGTTATAAAGGTGGTATCGTTGACGAGCACGCCGCCGCCCGAGGCGATGGGAGAGGAACCCGCGCCGCTGAGGGCGAGATTCTCCGCGATGGTCGTGTTGGTGAGCTTGCTGACGCTCCCGAGGTAGGCGCCGCCGCCGAATGCGCCGCCGGCATAGCTGGAGCCGCCGCCGACGGCCGTGTTGTCCGACAGGGTGGAAGCCGTGATAGTCGCGCCTGCGGAGTCATAGACGCCGCCGCCGGAGGCGGTGCCTCCTAAACCTTTGACGTCGGCGTTGCCGCCGTGACTTGTGTTGCTCGACAGGGTGGAAGCGCTGATGGTCGCGCTAGCGGAGGCATAGACGCCGCCGCCGTAGGCATCGCCGCCGTGGTTACTGCCAACGGCGAAGCCACCGTTGGCGGAGTTGCTCGACAGGGTGGAAGCGCTGATGGTCGTGCTAGCGGAGGCATAGACGCCGCCGCCGTAGGCACCGCCGCCGTAGGAACCGCCGCCCCCGACGCTGCCGCCTCTACCGCCGGTGACGTAGTTTCCCGACAGGGTGGAAGCGCTGATGGTCGAACTACCACGGGTCTCGATGCCGCCGCCGGAGGCGTAGCCTCCGGCTCCACCACCGCCGCCGTAAGCCTTGTTGCCCGACAGAGTGGAAGCAGTGATGGTTGCGTCTGTGGAGTCATAGACGCCGCCGCCGAAGGAGTTACCACCGCCGCCGCTGCCGGCTTTACCGCCGGTGACGGTGTTACCCGACAGGATGGAAGCGCTGATGGTCGCGCTCGTGAAGGCATAGACGCCGCCGCCGTAGGCGTTGCTGCCTGCGCCAGTGCCTACGGCGGCGCCGCCGGTGACCGTGTTGTTCTGGATAACGCTGTTGTTGATCGTCAGCGTCCCAGTCAGCACATAGACGCCGCCGCCGGAGGCGTACTGGTCGGGATTGGCCGTCGCCTGGTTGGTTTGCACAACCACGTTGTTGAGCGTGAGGGCGCCGCCCTTGTCCAGGATGCCGCCGCCTTCCGCCGCGGTCCCGCTCGCGCCCGAACCGTCGTCGCCGGCCTTGCCGCCCTGAATGGTCAGATCCTGGAAGGTGACGCTGGGAGTGACGCCGCCGGAGGGCTGAATGAGGAATACGCGACTGTTCCCCTGCGCATCGATGACCGTGGCGTCCGCCGACGAGGCGGTGCCCTCGATGATCAGGTTGAACCCGTTGCTGGGATTCTGGATCGATAGTTGCCCGGTCGGTTTGTACGTACCCGACGCCAACACGATGGTATCGGCTCCCGTGTCGAGGTTCGCTTGCGCGATGGCGCCTTGCAGGGAGTTGAGTCCGACGCCTGTGGGCGTGACGTTAAACGTCGTCGGCGTGATGCGTTCTTCCAGATGTTCCAGGTGTGGCCGCACCCCGCGACGCGCCCGCGCAGGCGGCGGTCTTCGCCGCCGCCGCGACGCTTTGGAGCCAGAGGCAAACAATGGGTGGACGTGACGTAGCCAGGTGGAAAGAGACATGGAAGCGATCCTCCAAGGAGAAAACAAGTATGGGAAACCTCCTAAAACTGCACGATTGGGAGCGCCGCCTGCACTCCATCCATCAGGGCGAACGATTGCTTCCTTCGTTTAGCCGCCGTCCAGTGCAATCAGGGCGACGCTCTGGCCCAAGTAGACCGCCAAGTGACCCATGAATTCGGCGGAGACGAACAAGGAGTCGTTATGGATCGCCGTCGTCAACTGGGCGATCGTCGCGTCCAGAGTCGGCTGATCCATGTGCATCTGCACCTCGGCAGCTTTGACGATGCGGTCCAACGTCAACTCGTACGCCTCCAACGCCAGTCCCCAGAAGCCCACACTGGTCAGCGGGGGGCTAGGCAGATCGTCCTCGTCGTTGCCGTCGTCGTCGTCGTTGTCGTTTTCGCCTGACGAACCGCCGCCGCTGGGCGGTGCCGTCGAGAGTTGGACGGACCCCACGTCGCTAGGGCCGGCAGAGGGGCGGGGTTGTCCGCGCTGATCGGTGGAAGGAGCAGCGCCGGATCGCCGGCACCGAGGACGGGACTACCCGTCGAGGGCAGCATGGTCGGCGTCAGACCGCCGTTGTTTTGCAGAAGGCCGAGTTGGGGGTCGGCGGTGCTAGCGATGACGCCTGCGGCGATGCCTCCGCCGTTGCTCATCACCAAGTTGTTACTGCCGCTGATGGAGGCGTCGTCGCTGATGCCCTCATCGATGGCGAATGCCTGGGAGGCGAGATCGCTGCCGCCGCTGCTGGCGGCCAGGATGCTGTTGTTCAGGACGAGCGTGGCCGAGACCTTCGCACCTGTATCGATGTCATGGCCATAACCCAGGTTGTAGACGGCGCCCCCGGCAGCGCCGCCGGTGGCCGCCCCGCTCCCATCCTTGACGGTGTTGGCGGCCACGGTATCGTCCTGCAAGACGACTTGGCCGTCGAGATTGAAAATGGCACCCCCATAGCCGTTGCCGGGGGCGCCGGCATTGCTGCCGGTGTCGATGATGATGGCGTCGCCGCCCTGGGCGGTGTTGGCGGTGAGGGTGCAGTTGATGAGGGTGGCCTGACCGCTGCCGGCATCGGCGGAGTCGGCGCCCATGTTGAAAATGGCGCCGCCCAAACCCGCGCCGCCGCCGCCGGTGCCGCTGCTGCCGTTGCCGGCACCGAAGCCGCCGCTGCCGCCGCTGCCACCGCTACCCTCGCCACCGCCACCGCCGCCGCCGAAGCCGCCTTTGCCGACGACGCTGTTGCTGCCGCCGCTGCCGCCGCCGCCGCCGAAGCCGCCGCTGCCGACGAGATTGCTGGCGCCATCGCCTCCGCCTCCGCCGACGCCGCCGCCGCCGCCACTGCCGCCGCTGCCGCCATTGCCGAAGTCGCCGTCGCTGCCCTGATTGGAGTTGCCGTTACCGCCATCACCCTCCCCGAGGTTGGCGAAGCCTCCCTTACCGCCGCCTTGGCTGTCCGATCCATTGGCCCCCGCCACAAAGCCTCCGCCTCCGCCTCCTCCGCCGACGCCGCCATAGGTGCCGCCGAGAGAGCCGCCGAAGCCGCCTCCATTTGAATCCAAAGCGGGCGAGCCGCCACCCATGCCGCCGCCGCCGTTGCCAGCGCCGCCGTCGCCGCTGCTGCCGCCCAACGCCTCGTTGTTCGTCAGCGTCACGGCGCTCAAGGTCAATGTGCCCTGGTTGAAGATAGCACCGCCCGCGCCCATGCCGCCGCCGCCGGCGTTGCTGTCGCCGCCCTTGGCGATGCCACCTTCGAGCGTCACGTTGTCCATCGTCAGGCTGCCCGCCGACAGTTCCATCCCGCCCGACACGTAGAACAGCCGGAATTCGCCGTTAGCGTCGCTGTCGCGCTGAAGGACGGCGCCGTTGCCATGGATGGTCAGATTGCTGCTGATGGCCGGCAGACCATTGGGTCCGTACCAGTAGTTGTCGATGTTAAGCAGGTCGTAGGTGCTGGCCGTGAGGTTGATGGTGTTGCTTTGGCCGTTGCTGTTGGCCGTATTCATGTCGGCGATTAGAGAGGCGACATCGCTGGCGGCGACGTTGAACACAGCCGGTGTCAGCCGGCTTTCCAGCGTCTCCAGGATCGGTCGAATCGACCGGCGCGACGGCCTTTTGTGAGTGCGGTTGTTCGCGGAGGCGGATAACAGAGAGTGGAACCACATGGGATGTCTCCTTTGAGGTAGTGGTCTGCTTTCGGTACATGAGTGCGGCGACTCTGTCCGTGCGCAGACCGAGCGCCGGGGCGGTGCCGGGCCGGTGAGATGGCTTGCTTGGCGGTAAGAACCTCACCGACCGCTTTGTTTACAGCTAGCGGACAATCCTTCTGAGCGGGGGGCGTCAGCCCCACGAGAGTCCGCTCGGGGGGCTGACGCCCCCCGCTCAGAAGGTTTTGAAACTACGGCTTAACCGAACAGCGTGAACAGCGGCGTGACATTCACGCCGAAAAAGAGGACGCTCACGAGGTTGCCCGCGCTGTTGTAGTGGGACACGAGGAACCGGATGCCGATGACACTATCCGTCACCGACACGGTCCCATCGGAGTTCACCATCTCGGTCGAGGCCACGAAGAACAAATGGTCGAGCAGCCCCAGCAGGAACGGCGTGTGTAAGGTCGGCGCCGGTGCAGGAGCGGGCGGCGGCGAGATCGCGTTGCCCGATACTTGCACGGCGCCGATGTCGATGGGTCCGCTCAGCCGCCGCGGATTGCCGCGCTGATCGGTGCTGGGGGCGAGCGACGGATCGCCCGCGCCGAGGACGGGGCTGCCGGATAGGGGCAGCAGCGTCTGCGTCGGCCCGCCGTTGTTTTGTAATGGACCGAGGTTGGGGTTGAGCGGATTGGCGGCGGTGCCCGCCAGATCGGTGGGGCCTTTGAAATTATTGTCGATGCCGATCAGATTGTGGCCGCCGCTGGTCAAATCCGCCGTGACATCCTCGTTGGGAACGCCGGTGTTCGCGGTGAGGGTATTTCCGGCCACAATCGTGTTCACGAGGGTGACGGGCTGCGTGGACCCGTTATCGTTGTCGAGGCCGCCGCCTTCGGCGGCCTTGTTGGCAACTACCGTGTCGTTGGTGAGCTGGCCGGTGGCTCCCTTCTCGAAGTAGACGCCGCCGCCTCCTGGCTGGCGCCCTTGGCGACATTGGCGGCGATCGTCGAGTTGACGATCGTGTTGCTACCGTAGAGTGCGGCTCCGCCGCCGAAGCCTTCTCCCGTTGCTCCGCCGTCGGTCACATTGCTCGACAAGGTGGAAGCGGTGAGGATCGTCTTGTCGGCCGCGGAGTAGACGCCGCCGCCGGCGCTATCGCCGCCCTGGGCCGTATTGCTCGCCACCGTGGAATTGGTGACGCTCAATTGGATCGTGGAGGCGCCCGTTGACACGATGCTCACGCCGCCGCCGAACGAGTCGGCTCCGCCCAGTCCGGCCGTCGCCGTGTTTTTCTGGATAACGCTGTTGCTGATGGTCAGCGCGCCGTCCTGGGCGTAGATGCCGCCACCCTGGGCGGACAAGGCGGCGCCGGCCGTGGCTTGATTGCTCCGGACCACCACGTTGCTGAGCGTGACGTTGCCTCCATCATTCAAAATGCCCCCGCCCCGGGCATCCGACAGGCCGGCCTTCGCGCCCGCCGAGCCATCGTCTTGGGCGTTGCCGCCTTCGATAATGAGGTTCTTGAACGTGACCGTAGCCGCCGAACCGCCGTCGAGATTGAGGATCTGGATCACCCGATCGACGGCCGTCTGGTCGATGATGCTCGTGGGATTGCCATTGGCATCCGTGGCGCCCTGAATGATGAGCGCGTGAGCGGTGCTGGTGATGTTTAGATCGCCTTGCGTGCTGGAAACGTCGTGATTGTTGGCGATATTGGCGATGCTGAGCGTATAGGTGCCCGCCGACAACTGGATGGTGTCCGTGGCCGTACCCGTGTCACTATTGGCGTTGATGACGGCCTCGCGGAGGGTGCCGCCCGTCAGGTTATCGGTGAACACCGTGGGCGTGAACGTCGTCGGAGTGAGGCGATCCTCCAACACCTCCAACCGGGGCACGATTCGCGCCCGCGGCGTGCGGTCGTGGCGGCGCGAGCGACGCCGATCGACCTTGGCTTGCCGTTGCAGCGGTTTCAGCCAGTTCCACAGCGATAGGGAAGTCATGATAGTTGCTCCTTGAAGCAGATGGTCTGCTATATAATGGCGACGGCGATCTATCCCGGCGCGCAGACCGAGCGCCGGGGCGATGCCGGGCCGGTGAGGGGCTTGCTTGGCGGTAAGACCTCACCGGCCGCTTTGATTAGATCCGAGAGGCGGTGTGCGCCTCGGCGGTCATTTTTTCTTAGCTTCGATCTTCAGCAACTCCGCCGCCTCGGCACGAAAGCGGCCAAGCTCTTTGCCTTTGGGCATTTTTTTGTCCATCCCCTGCACGGCCCGATCGAACCATTGTCGCGCCTTATCCTTTTCGCCCAGCTGCCAGTGGGCCATGGCCAGGAAGAACCAGTCGTAGCTGTCGCCGCCGTTGCGGAGTTGCGTGGCCTTCTCCAAGGCCACGATGGCTTCTTTCCAGTTGCCCGCGCGGTAATGAGCCGCCCCCAGCGTGTTCCAGAATGTTCCGGTTCCCGGCGCAAGCTCGACGGCTTTTTGGGCCAGCTTCACGGCCTCGGCAGAATCGCGGAGTTGGACGTGCGCACAGGTCGCCAGAAACCAAGCCAGGTTGTTGCGGGAACTCCCGTCTCCCGGATTGAGTTCGATGGCTTTGCGATGACAAGCGATCGCGTTGCGGAAGCTGACGATGGCCTCGTCCCGACACTCTTTCTTCTCTAGGAGGGCGGTGGCGAGATTGTAGTGGGCGATGGCGAGGTCCGAGGCGCTGCCGCGGTGGTAGCCGATGGCGTCCTTCGGATCGAGTTCGATCGCCCGCTTCCAGGCGGCGATGGCCTCGTTCGACAGTCCCTTCCGGGCAAGCATGTTACCCAGGAGGATATGGTCCGGGACATAATTCCGGACGCGGGTCGTGGCGCGCATCTCGGCGATGGCTTCGTCCAGACAGCCTTTTTGCACAAGTGCCAGAGCCAGTTGCTCGTGGGCGGCCGCGTATCGGGGGGCGAGGGCGGCGACTTGGCGGTAGACGGCAATGGCCTCCTCCAACTCGCCTTTGCTGCGAAGGGCATTCCCCAGGTTCATGTAAGCCGCCGGATTGCGCGGCGCACGGCGATGGCGGCCGTGTAGTAGCGGATCGCTTCCTCCAAGCGGGGCGGTCGATGGAAGTAGTGCAGCACGTGGGCAAGACTGTAGTTGGCCCAGAAATCGCCGGGGTAGGATTGCCGAATGTACCTCCAGATGTCGAGCATTTTCGGGTCATGCCAACCTTTTATGGCGGCAAGCGCGAGTAAAACGACAGGGGATTGCCGCGCCGCGGCTCGCTCCTCAAGGAGTTTGCTCAGAGCTGGCCAATCGCGCGCCTCCATCGCCGCACGTGTCTGCTTGCGCCACGGATCGGAGGAGTCCACGGCCTGCAACACTGCCGCGAGCCATTCCTTCGCTTGCGGCTCCTCCTTGGGCACATACGCCAAACTGAACTCCAGAGCAGCGACCAGGTATTGCCGAACAGGATAAGGCCGCTGCTCCAGGAGATGCAGAACTTTCTCCGGCGCTGTTGCGCCAAAGGCAATGGCGTAGTGGCTCTGGAATGCCTTCCGGAAGGCGGGGAAACCGATCTCCAGCTTGAACTCGCTTACCGCCTCGTGAATCTCCGTCTGCTCCAGGCGGATTTCGTCGAAGCGGGCGACGAAGCGGCGGTCGTTCTCATCGGCGTCCAGACGGGCGCGCAGCGCTTCTAGGCGATCGTGGACGGCCGGTCCCAGTCCGGCTTCGTCCTGGGTCGCCAGCCCGTCGGCGCGTTTGCACGCCGACGCCGCCGCAGCCAGCGCGGCTTGCCACTGGTAGGGATTGTCGGTCAGCGTCCGTGCCTGTTCGCAGGCCTTTTCGGCCTCATCGAGGGCGTATTCCACCTCAAGGTTGAGTTTGGCCTGACGAACGGATCGGTCGGCGCGCCATCCAGCCGACGCTGCCGGCAACGACGCCGACCACCAACAGCGCCGCCAAGGCCAGTACCGACGTCATCGCCAACGCCCGTTTATTCCGCCGGGCAAACTTCCGCAGCTGGTAAGCCGCGGACGGCGGACAGGCCAACACCGGCTCGTCATGCAGGTAGCGATGCACGTCCAGAGCGAACGAGTTGGCCGTCGTGTAGCGGCGGTTGCGGTCCTTCTCCAACGCTTTCATGACGATCCAATCCAACTCGCCACGCATGAGCCGGCCGAGTTTCTTTGGATCGCTCTGGCGGTCGGCGGACACCGTGCCCGCGGTCAGATTGAGGGTGCTGATTCGCGCGCTCGGCTTGTCCGGCTCTTCTTCGCGGATGATCCGCCGGATCTCATCCAGACCCACTTCGCGCAGACGCTCCTTGCCAAACGGTGTCGTGCTGGTCAACAACTCATAAAGCAAGACGCCCAGCGAGTAGATGTCGCTGCGCGTGTCCACGTCCAGCCCGCTCAGCTGCGCTTGCTCCGGGCTCATGTACAGCGGCGTGCCGACCATCTGGGCAAAGTTGGTGAACAGCGTCTTCTCCGTCAACTGCTGGCCGACGGCCTTGACGATGCCGAAGTCGATGACCTTGACCACCGCCTTATCGTCGTGCATCGTCACCAGCACGTTGGAGGGCTTGAGGTCGCGGTGGATCACGCCCTTCTGATGCGCGTGCTGCACTGCCTGACAGAGACTGAGGAAAAGCTCCAGCCGCTCGCGGATGGATAGGTGTTTTTGATCGCAGAAGTCCGTGATGGGGATGCCGCGCACCAGTTCCATGACGAAGTAAGGCCGGCCTGAGGCGGATTCGCCGCCGTCGAAAACGTGGGCGATGTTGGGATGGTCCATCAGCGCCAGCGCCTGCCGCTCCGCCTCGAAACGGGCGACCACCTGGCGCGTGTCCATGCCCGGCTTGAGGACCTTCAAGGCGACTTTGCGGCGCACCGGCTGCGTCTGCTCGGCCATGAAGACGACACCGAAGCCGCCTTCACCAATCTGCTCCAGAAGTTTATAGGGGCCAATGACCGTGCCGGGGCGCTCGCGGAACGGGTCGTCGGCGGTGGCGATCAGGGAAGCGCCCGGAGGTTCCAGGAAACTATCGTCCGGCTGGTGCCGTTGCAGCAGCCTCTCAAGCCGCTGGCGCAGGGCCGAATCACCGGCGCAAACGCGATCCAGGAAGGCCGCGCGTTCGGCCGGGTCGTTCTTTTCCAGCGCCTCAATGAAAAGGGATTGTTCGTGCATGCCAGGTGTTCCTCCGTCGTTGGAGCGTCCGGTCCTATATCCTAATGCGACGTTTGACCGCGAAATGCGCACGCAATCCAAAAAAATCGGCGCAGTCGGCTCATGCTACTCTTGTTCGTCGTCGCCGAGTTCTTCGCGCAACCACGCGCGAGCATAGGCCCAGACCTGATTGGCCTTGCGTGGCGAAATGCCCAGCAGGGCAGCCGCTTCGGCGTTGCTGAAGCCGACGAAGTAGCGGAGTTTCACCAGTTCGGCCGCTTGCGAGCTGGCTATCGCCAACCTGTCCAGAGCCTCATCCAAGGCCAGCAGCCGCTCGGGTTGCTGGGGACAAGGAATATCTCGTTCCTCCGGTTCTCGGTTACGGCCGCCTCCGTGCTTACGGCGCTTCTTGCGGCGAGCATTTTCGATAAGGATGCGGCGCATGGACTCGGCGGCGGCGGCGAAGAAATGGCCGCGGCTGTCCCACTGCTGAGCCTTTTCCGTATCCACCAGCCGAAGGTACGCTTCATGGACCAAGTCCGTGGCCTGGAACGTTTGGCCGGTGGATTCTTGGGCGAGCCGCCGGGCTGCCAGTCGCCGTAATTCGTCGTAGACCAACGGCAATAGCTGCTCGGCGGCCTGGGGGTCGCCCCGCTCGATGGCGGCCAGAATACGTGTGACTTCGCTGTGCATGAAGGCGAGGATAACAGCCAGAGGAGATGGAGGCAAGAACGTAGCGTGACGGCAAGCGGCCGCCTCTTACTGGGGGAGAAAGCCCAACCGACTCCCGACCTCCGGCCGAGGTGCCCGTGGCCGGGTTGTAAAGGGCGATGCCGCCCGTCTGGCCGACGGCGAGGAGCTGGCCAGCCGATGGCTCACGGCCGGCGCGGCGGGGCGCCGTTGAAGGAGAATACAATCGCCTCGTTCATCTTCCAGTCGAATTGGAACTCCGAGCCGCCGCCGAGATCCTTGCCGGTTCGCTCATCGCGGACGCCGGCGAGTTTGCCGGCGAAGGCGAGCGTCACCGCTAACGTGTCCTCCTTGAGACCGACGGAGTTGCCGCCGCCCGTCGAGGAGACGGCGATCTCCGGGTTCATGCAGACGAAGAGGATGGTGCGGCCGTCTTTCTTCCAATAAGTGATCTCGTAGCCGAGTTCCTTTCCGCCGCCGCCCTGCAGACTCACCCAGCGCTGGCCTGCCGCCGACTGGACGGGATCGATAAACGCGGATCGCTTGGCGGCCGATTCGGCTCCCGCGGCGCGGTAAGCGTTGTACCACTGCGGCGACAGGTTCATCAGGACGGCCGTCCCTTTCCCGACGCGATGGACCTTGACGACCGCCATGTTGCGAACTGCCTTGTCGAAGCCGGTCGCATCCTTGATGCAAGTGTTGCCGCGGCTGAGGAACTCCTGGTAGGTCTTCCAACCAAAGTTGGCATCCTGGTTGAGTTCGCACCAGAGTTTGCCGCCGAACACGCCGGACACCTTGAGGTCCGGGCTGTGCTTGACGCCGAACATCTCGTCGAGGACTCCGCCGTTGCCCCGTCCCTTGCCGTGTTGGTCCCATAGGCCCGGCATGAAGTCGGCGATCACCGTGCCGCCGGCCTCGACGAACGCGCGGATGCGCTTGGCCTCGATGTCCGATAGGCACAGGCATGCCGGCAAGATCAACACCTTGTAATCCGCCGGGATGCCGTTTGGCAATCACGTCGGCGTAGCTCAGGTAGCTGTACTGTAGTCCCGAGTCGCGGAGCATGTTTTCCCACGCTTTTCGGCCCTGATGGGAAGAGCCGATGCGCTCGTCGCCGTTGCGGTTAATCCAGGTCTTGCCGTGGGCGGCCGCATCGAGAATCCAGCCGAGTTGGATGGACGCATGGCTGTAGTAGATCGCCACGCCGTCGTGCAGCCATTCGGCGCCGCTCATCAGCGGTCCGATCTTCTGGCCGGCAGCCAAGAAGTGCGGGGCGACCTCATCGTGCCAGCGTTTGGGGGTGGTGCCGTCAAACCACTTTTCGACCCAGCCGATGAAGCCACGGTTGCCGTGCGCCAGGTAGTACCACGTCTGCCAGATCGTGTCGGCCGACGTGCGGTGGAAATGGGTGGTGACTGCCGGGATGGCGTTGTGCGGGTTGAACGAGCGGATGATCGCCTGCGATCCGCCGATGTTGTACGACTCGAGGAACTGCACCTTGCGCATGACCTTGGCGTAATCGTAGCCGCCGAAGGCGTTGGGCGACTGGCCGCCCACCCAGCCGCAAGGAGTTGCGGGATCGAGGCGGTTGGAGAACTCGACCAGATCGCCGATGAAGTTGTTCCAATACGAATCGTTGAACGTCCATTGATCCATGAGCGCCGACGCATCGAACTCCTTGACCGACCAATCCGCCAGCTTCGGGCGGATGTCTTCGTAAGTGACCCAGCGCGTGCGCTGGGGTACTCTGGGTCCGTAGATTTCCTTGAGCCAGGCGGGGTAGGCGGCCTCGTCGTCGGTCACGCGCCACATGGTCGGATGCACGAAGTGGCCCCAGGAGATCTCGTCGTCCAGAGCGTAGGCGGCGCGAACGGGCGAGGACTTCACCGCCGCGATATTCCGCGCCATCAGCTGGTGCAGCCGCCGCCGCATGGCCTCATTGACCGGCTTGACGCGGACGCCTCCGCCGTGGACCCGATCGACGTCGTTCTTGGGAATGCCGCCATCCCACAAGTGCAGCTCGCCCTTGCCGGCGAGGTGGTCCATGTAAAACCGTAAGCCGAACTTGTTGATCCAGTCGATCCGGCCCGTCCGGGAATCGCGGGTGCCGATCTCGCCCCGATCGACGAAGGCGCCGTTGTAGCCGTGTTCGAGGCTCCACTTCGCCGAGGCATCGGTGTAGCCGATGGTCCATTGATAGGTCCACGGCATGTACAACCAACTGGGGTACGCCTTGAGCAGCCAACCCTTGTCTTGCTTGACCGGACGGAAATCTTTGGAGGTCTTGACGTAGTTTTCGTAGGGATCCATCTCCGCCCCGGCGGCGAATCCGCGGCAAAGGAGTACCGCCGTCATCGACCACGCGGCCAAGAAGTTAACCTTTGACATATTTACTCCCGTTACTAAGAGCTTGTCCAAAATGGGACTTCACACCCGTAGTCGGCGGATCATCAGATGGATCATGGCAACCTTGACGAACGCTTCACTGCTCTCGGTTGTCCGCTCGTAGTCCTTGGACAAGCGGCAAGACCGATTGGAGAACGACGAACGGCAGCATGACCCGTTCGTACTGTGGCGGGCGGTACGGACCGCGGAGCAGATCGGCGATCTGCCAGATGAAGTTCGCTAGTTCGTGGTGAGTAGGCATTTAATCGTTCCGCCCTACGCATCAAGAGGAACACTCGTCCCTTACTCGGTGTTCGCGCGCTCGACCCGCCGGAGGAAGCGACCGAGTTCGCTTCGCTTGAACAGCCAGTAGCCGTTCGCGGGGTTGCACCGCGAGGGCACTTTGCCGGCATCGGCCCAGAGTCTCAGCGTGTTTTCAGAGACCCCGAGCAACTTGGCCGCCTCGGCGACTTTGAGGTAGTCCTTCAACCTCGTCATGTTACTAACTCGTCCGCAGGATTAGGGCAAATAGACAGTCTACCAAACCCTCTAATTATCGCACAGGTTTGCGGCACCTTGACGCTACTCAACACAGTGCAATTCGGAGAGAATGGGCGATGAACAGCCGGAAGAATCCGATTGTCAAATCATGAGGCCGGTGATGTTGTCACTTTCCGGCGGAAGCTCTTTTTGACTGACTCCAGGAGTTTGCGTGGACGGAGCGCGTGCCTCGGCGCCTGGCGCGTCAACCGCCCTGTCGAGAGCGTTCGGACCGCGAGCAACCGGGCTCCCAGGCCTGTTGAATTCGCTCAAACAATGTTCGTAAGGATCCAAAGGGTTGGAGTTCATTGCCGCTACTCATGTGACAGGCAGGGAGGTACGATCTGCAGAGCGTTCCCTAAGCGACGTCTTCCCAATTGGCGAAACTGCGTGACAACGAGGAACGAAATCAGACGGCTCACGCCGTCTGATCGCTGACCCTGTGCAGCGGATAGATCCGCCAATACGTCAGTGAGCGCCACAACCACTCCATCGGTCCGAAACGAAAATGACGCAGCCATAAGGGGCTGAACGCCAACTGCACCAACCAGACGCTCGCCACGACGCCGAGCAACGCGAAGCGATCCAGCCGGCCATACAAGCCAAAGCCCCAGCCCTCGAAAAGCGTCGTGCAGATCAGCGTCTGCATCAGATAATTGCTCAGCGCCATCCGGCCGACGGAGGCCAGGCGGGCCATCAGGCCGCGCAGCAGACCGGCCTTGCAAATCAGCATCACGAGACCGACGTGCCCCAAGGCGACGAACAGGCTGCCGACGTAGTTGAAGTGCCCGCCCACGATAAACTGATACACGAGATCGAATTGGTGCGCGATGTTGTCGTAGATGCCGTAGCTGACGAGGGGAAGGCCCAACCCGTAGCCGATGAGGGCCAGCCGGACATAGAAGCGATACGAGCGTGTGGCGGCGAAAACGCCCAGCTGCATCAGTCCCATGCCCATGAGCATCAGTCCGCCGGCGCGTGGTCCGGCCCACAGGACGAAACCGGCGGTTTCGTCTTCGAGATTGAGAATGGCTCGCTTGCCAAGTTGCGCCGCATATCCGCTGCGATGGAGGGCGATGTCCTTATCGATGTCCCGCGATTCCAGCAAGGCTTCCTCTAGCTGGCGACGCGCCTCTTGCAATTCGGGTCTTCCCTGGTTGTTCTCCGGCCCGGTGACATTCTGCAAATATCGCAGCAGCAGCCCCAACCCCGTATCGAGCGGCAACGCCGTCAGGAAAACGAGCAGCCCCAAAACGATCTGCGTCCGCGGCCTCAGCTGGCGGAATAGATAGAGGGCGAAACCGCACAACGCGTAGAAGACGAGGATGTCGCCGTACCAAAGCAGATAGGCGTGTAGCAATCCGAACAACAAAAGCCAGGCGATCCGCCGATAATAGATGCCCGCCAGCGGTCGGCCGCGGGCATCGGAGTGCTTGCCCATGACGATCAGGCCGGCGCCAAAGAGCATCGAGAACAGCGACATCATTTTCTGCTCGCTGAGTAAATGACAGACGATCCAGACGCCCTTGCTGGGGCCGGACCAACCGCCGGCCACGCTCGGATCGGACAGGGAAATACCGGGCAAGGCGAACACCCAGATGTTGATGGTGAGGATGCCGAGCAAGGCCACGCCGCGCAACACGTCAATCGAGGCGATGCGCTCCTCTGCGTCAACGGGAGCCAGCGGAGCGGGTTCGACGGTGACGACTTGGCTTTCCGGGGCGGCGAGCGATTCCGGCGTCATGCAACTATTTCCACGAAGTGGGTGGGGGGGTTCATTCCGGGTTATACCATCATGAGCCATTCGTGGTTTCACTTCTTGACGAGCCGGAAGCGTAAGCGACGGATGGTGCCTCGCTTACGCTTCCGGCTCGTAAAAGATCTGCCCATTTTTATTAATAAACAATGGTGAATCCACCGTCCGCGCGGGGGAAAACGGCTATCAGGCTCCAGACCGGCACGCCGGCAACGCGGCCTTTTTCGGCGGTTGGTTGGCCGTCTTTATCGTAGAGTTGCCACGCCACCAAGACGCCCTGTTCCCAACTCATCCCTCCAAAGTTTGCATTCGGACATTCATGTCTGGACTTTTGCGTCCATCGCCATCATTCCTTGCTGCGGGGCAGCTTCTTCATCTGACCGATCGCCAGGGGCGTTCCTCGAAGCGAGTACTCCCAGCCCCCCTGGCCCCGCCCCATAACTTTTGGGGGACGGCAAGACCGATAACTGCAACTACAATGTAGTGGACCGGCCGGCACATAGCAAAGACTTCAACGCGACGATCTGGCATGGCCTCGGTATCGACCATGCCCGGTTCACCTGCAAGTTTCATGGCCCGGTGTAGCGGTTTCCAGGCGTCGGGACACAGAAAGTGATGGGCCACTGCTCACTCAAGGAGTATTATTATGACCAGAGCGATGATGCACGCTGCCACATATATGTGTGTGGGAGCGGGGGTGATGGCCCTGGCGCTGGCTCCGGGGAAACCGTCCCCCGCACAGCAAGCGCAGAAGCGTTTCGGCCAGCTGCCCAAGCCGCCGAAGGTGAACCCGGATTCTCAATACCGACTGGGGCCGGATTCTCTGCCCCAGGAAGGCGTTCCAAGGGGTGAAATTCGTGGTCCGTTTACGCTCCCCTGCGCGGTTTACTCTGGTACCCAGCACACGTACTGGGTCTACGTGCCGGCGCAGTACGACCCGTCGGTTCCGGCGGCCCTGATGATCTTCCAGGACGGGCACGCCTTCAAGGACGAAAAGGGAGACATCCGGGCGCAGCATGTGATGGACAACCTGATCTACCGCCGCGAAATCCCCGTGATGATCGGGGTGTTTATCAACCCCGGCCGGCGGCCCGACCAGCCGGAGCCGACGGCCCGGAACTGGGGGGATCGGGACACGAATCGGCCCACCGAATACAACGCGCTCGATGATAGGTACGCGCGGGTGATCACGGAGGAACTCCTGCCGGCACTTCGCAAGGAATTCAACATCTCGAAGGATCCGGAGATGCACGGCATCGGCGGGTCGAGTTCGGGCGCCATTGCCGCGTTCACGGTCGCCTGGGAGCGTCCCAACCATTTCCGCAAGGTGCTGAGCAACGTCGGCAGTTTTGTCAATCTCCGGGGCGGCCATGTCTATCCCGAGCGGGTGCGGGAAAGCGACAAGAAGCCGATCCGCGTCTTTCTCTGCGATGGGCGGAACGACAACCGGGGTACTCGCAACGGTGTGTACGATGAGAAGCGCGACTGGTTTTACCAGAACGTACGGCTGATGAAGGCCCTCACCGAGAAGGGTTACGACGTGAACTACGCCTGGGGCATGAACCTGCACGGTCAGAAGTTCGGCGGGGCGATTATGCCCGAGATGATGCGGTGGCTGTGGCGCGATGGACCGGTATCTACCGATCCGAACGACATGGTGGAGCGGTCATTCCGCCAGTCCGCTGCAACGAAGAAATAAGGATCAGCAAAAAGGGACTGAGGACCAAACGCTCCCTACCCGATTCCACACTCCGGCTGTAACTTGATGGCGGGCCGAGGGTCTTAGCCCCGGGAACCTCTTGGTCCGATGCCCTGGCTCGCCATTGTGGAGGTTCATCACCTTGAAGAAATGGCTGTGTCTCCTCCTCCTCACCGTCTTCGGGCTCGCTCTGCCGGACTCGCCATCACGGGCGGCCGACACGAAACGTCCCAACATCCTTTGGCTCATTGCCGAGGACATGAGCCCCGATCTCGGTTGCTACGGGGCTCAGCAGGTCTGGACCCCGAACCTCGATAAGATGGCCGCCGGGGTCCGTTACACGCGCGCTTTCACGACCGCACCCGTCTGTTCGCCCTCGCGGTCGGCCTTCTGCACAGGCATGTACCAGACGACCATCGGCGCCCACAACCACCGCTCCCACCGCGACGACGGCTTCAAACTCCCCGACGGCGTCAAGGTTATCACCGACTGGATGCGCGAGTCGGGCTACTTCACGGCCAACCTCATCACGCTGCCGAAGGAATGCAACTTCAAAGGCACCGGCAAGACCGACTGGAACTTCACCTACCAAGGCCGGCCGTTCGACTCGACCCGCTGGGACGATCTGAAAACGCACCAGCCGTTCTATGCCCAGCTCAACTTCCACGAGACGCACCGTCCTTACCGAGCGCCCAAACGAGCCGACCCTGCCAAGGTCAAGATTCCGCCGATCTATCCCGACCATCCCGTCACGCGCGAGGACTGGGCGAAGTACCTCGATTCCGCGACCGAACTCGACCGCAAGATCGGCCTGGTACTCAAACAACTGGAAGCCGACGGGTTGGCGGATGACACCATCGTCCTCTTCATGGGCGACCACGGCGAATCGCACGTTCGCGGCAAGCAGTTCTGCTACGATGACGGCCTGCGCATCCCGCTCCTCATCCGCTGGCCAAAGAATTATCCCGCTCCCAAGCACTTCCGGGCGGGCACGGTGGACAACCAGCTGATCGCCGCCATCGATTTGGTTCCGACCTTCCTCGACGTGGCAGGGCATACCAAACCCGCCACGATGGAAGGCCGCATTTTTCTGGGCGATCGGGCTGAGGCGCCGCGGGAGTACGTTTTCGGCGCACGCGATCGCTGTGACGAGACGGTCTTCCGCTTCCGCACCGTCCGCGATGCCCGCTACCGCTACATCCGCAACTTCACGCCGGAGCGACCCTTTCTTCAGCCCAACAATTATAAGCAGAGAGCGTATCCTGTCTGGTCCCTCATCCCGGCGTTGGGCAAGAAGGGAGAGTTGACCGACTGGCAGAAAGCGTTCTACCTGGCCCCGCGAATGCCGCCTGAGGAACTGTACGACATGGAAGCCGACAACTGGTCGATGCACAACCTCGCCGACTCGGACAAGCCGGAACATCAGGCGGTCCTTAAACGTCTGCGCGGGGTATTACAGAAGTGGATCGAGGAGAGCAAAGACCAAGGGCGTACCCTGGAGCCGGAGGAGTTGGCCAAAAACCTGGGCCGCACCAAGCCGGGCACCAAGCCCTTGTCCGGCTATCAGCTGGAAGAAGGGCCGGTGAAATCAAAGAAGCCATGAGGGAGAGATCGTATGATGAAAGGGCTGTTCCGAGGGAACGTCGTCCTTGTGGCCGTTCTCGCCTTCGGCGCCTCCCTCGGCATGGTCCGGGGGGTGCCTGCTGCCGACAAGGCGAGGCGACCCAATGTTCTTATCCTTCTCGCCGATGATCTGGGTTACGCCGATCTTGGCTTTCAGGGGTGCAAGGACATCCCCACTCCGCATCTCGACGCTCTGGCGAAGGGCGGCATCCGCTGCACGAACGGTTACGTCTCCGGTCCCTATTGCAGCCCCACGCGGGCGGGGCTGCTGACGGGCGCTACCAGACGCGCTTCGGCCATGAGTTCAATCCCGGCGGAAACAACGCGGACGCCGGCTTGCCGCTGAGCGAGACGACGATTGCTGACCGCTTCCAGATCAACGGCTACGCCACCGGCTGGGTCGGGAAATGGCATCTCGGAGGAGTGCCGAAGTTCCACCCGCGGAAACGTGGTTTCAAAGAAACATTCGGCTTCCTCGGCGGTGCGCACCCTTATTTTTCAGGGAAAGGCGCCCCCATCTTACGCGATGTCGAGGCCGTCCCGGAGAAGGAATACCTAACCGATGCTTTCGCCCGCGAAGCGGTGGGCTTCCTTGACCGCCACAAGCGCGAGCCGTTCTTCCTTTATCTCGCCTTCAACGCCGTTCACACGCCGATGCAGGCGACCGATGATCGGCTGAAGAAGTTCGAGTCCATCGCGGACCAGAACCGCCGCACCTATGCGGCCATGATCTTGGCCATGGACGAGGCTGTCGGCAAGGTACTGGACAAGCTGCGGGCCGAGAAGCTGGAAGAGGACACCCTGATCTTTTTCCTCAGCGACAACGGCGGGCCGACGATGCGAGGAACGACCATCAACGGCTCGCGCAACACGCCGCTGCGCGGCTCCAAACGGACCACGCTGGAGGGCGGCATCCGCGTGCCCTTCGTCGTCGCCTGGAAAGATCATCTGCCGGCCGGCAAGACCTACGACATGCCGGTTATCCAGCTCGATATCCTGCCGACCGCGCTGGCCGCGGCCCGTATCGAGGCGCGGGCGGAAGGGAAGCTGGATGGAGTCAACCTGCTGCCGTATCTGGAAGGCAAGAACACCTCGGCTCCGCATGAAACCCTTTACTGGCGTTTCGGAAAGCAGATGGCGATCCGGCAGGGCGACTGGAAACTGGTGCGCTACGATCCCGCCGCGGACGGAGACGAAAGGGGGAGGGGAGGAGCGACGGAGTTGAAGCTGTACAATCTCGCCCGGGACATCGGCGAGGCGAACGACCTGGCGGCCAAGGAACCGGAGAAGCGGAAGGACCTCGAAGCGGCATGGCAGAAGTGGAACACTGAGTTGGCGAAGCCGCTGTGGGGTCCGGGGTCCAAAGGGAGTAAACAGAAAGAGGAATAAAGCGGATGGTCCGTACCTCGTGTCGTAACAAGATTCTCCCTATCACGAAACCGTTCGACAACGTGCCGCCAGGAGCCACGTTGCCGCGGCAAGATCGATGTCAGCGATGAGCAAGCCATCGTGGACATGGATGGCTACCTCATCGAGACCAGTGGCCAATGCAAGCAAGGCATGGACATCGCTTACGACTGTACTTGGGGCTATCACGCTCTGGTGTTAACCCTAGCCAATAGCGGCTGGAGTATCAGGGTAGCGCCATCCTCATTTTACGCACTCTTGGGACTGTCCACGGGATTGCCTACTGGGGCGGTAGGGAATCATGCTAACGAAGTCGGATGGCAAGCGCTCACTTGCCGAAGGGTGAAAGCGTATTCTGACCGTATCGCAACACGACCGTTTCATCCATACTCGGCTGCGGCTTGCTCGCAGGCTGGGATCGGTTAAACTAAACAAAGTCACGCTCCCAAGCCGCGATCGGTACTCAGCACTTGCTGACCGCTGCCCACCAAACATCTGACGGAACGACAGCAGGATCCTCTGCATGGCCACAATAGCGTCCGGTCGACAGATCAAGAGCCTCCACCTCACCCATCGCTACGGTAGCGTACGCGTCCCAGTCGCACGCGGATCGTGGGCGGCTGTCGTAGTTGCCGTACTGGCCGGTGGGACTGCGGCGGCCGATCACCCCGTTGCCGTCAATCATGCCGCCCAGATGGCCGCCAGCCAGCAATTGTTCACGCGCACGGTTCGGCCGTGGCTAGAGAAGAACTGTCTGACGTGTCACGGAGGGGCCAAGGTCAAGTCGGACTTCAACCTGTCCACCCGCGAATCGCTGCTCAAGGGCGGCGAGAAGGGCGCGGCCGTCCTGCCGGGACGCGGAGAGAATAGTCCGCTCGTGAAATACATCCGCCACGCCGAAAAGCCGTACATGCCGCCGAAGAAGCCGGCGGCCCCAGCCGACATCGTCGCGGCGGTGACGCGCTGGATCGATCTCGGCGCCGCTTACGACAAACCCCTGGCAGTCGTCGGAGCGGCGAAGAAACCGCTGACTGTGACGGAAAAAGACAAGGATTACTGGGCGTATCGGCCGCTTCAGCGGGTGACACCGCCCGCCGTCGAGGATAAAGCCTGGGCACGGACGCCGCTGGATCGATTCCTGCTGGCGAAGATGGAGGCGCACGGCGTGAGGCCGGTGTCGGAGACTGGGCGGCGCACGCTGGTGCGACGGCTGTACTTCGACCTGATCGGACTGCCGCCGACGCCCGAAGAAACCGAATCCGTGGTCGCGGCAGCGGACTTTGATAAGGCATGGGAGGCACTGGTCGATCGTCTGCTGGCCAACCCGCACTTCGGCGAACGCTGGGCGCGGCACTGGCTCGATCCGGCACGCTTTGCCGAAAGCCACGGCTTCGAACACGACTATCCACGCCCTTTCGCCTACCACTACCGCGATTTCGTCATCCGCGCCTTCAACCGCGATATGCCCTACGATCAGTTCGTGCGCTGGCAGCTCGCCGGCGACGAACTAGCGGCCAACGATCCCGAGGCGCTCGCGGCCACCGGTTTTCTTGGCGCGGGTGTCTTCCCAACGCAGATCACCACCAGCGAGGCCGAACGCATCCGCTATGATGCCCTCGACGATATGCTCGCCACCACCGGCTACACCATGCTGGCTCTCACCGTCGCCTGCGCGCTGTCACGATCACAAGTACGATCCCATTCCGACACGTGATTACTACCGCCTCTTGTCCGCCTTCACGACCACGGTGCGCAGCGAGTTCGAGTGGGACTTTGGCAGCGAAACGGAGAAAAAGGCCGCATACGACTTTGAGGCGCGGTTGCAGCCGCTCGTCGCCGAGCGGAAACGCTTCGAGGAGAAGGAATTGCCGAAGCACTTCACGGCGTGGATCGCGGCGCAACGGGCGGCGACATGCCCCTGTCCCGAAGGTCGAGACGCATCTGCACACACTGCTCCAGGGATTGTGGAACGGCAGCCGGACGTTCGACAAGCTCGATGCCAAGGGACGGACGGAACTGCTGAACTGGTTCAAGCCGCGCGACGACGAATGGAAGAAACGCGATGCTCCGGTGCGCGAATTGGAGAAAAAGCGGCCGAAGTCCACCCGTGTGAAAATGCAGATCTGCACCGAGGGACTGAAGCCGATGCGGCTGCATACGGCGGATGCCTCCATCCCCGACTTCTATCCGCAGACGTACTATCTCAAGCGCGGCGATGTCAATCAAAAGGACGGCGTGGCTGACTTGGGCTTTCTGCAAGTCTTGATGCGCAGCCCGGACGGCGCGGCGCACTGGATCACGCCGAAACCGGAGGGAGCGCACTCTTCCTTTCGCCGCGCCGCGCTGGCGAAGTGGCTCACCGATACCCGCAATGGCGCCGGGGCGCTGGCGGCGCGCGTCATCGTCAATCGCCTATGGCATCACCATTTTGGCCGGGGCATCGTGGCCACGATCAACGACTTTGGTTTGCAAGGCGAGACGCCAACGCATCCCGAACTGCTCGAATGGTTGGCGAACGATCTCGTCGAACACGGCTGGAGCCTCAAGAGGCTGCACCGCACGTTTGTTCTGAGCCAGGCGTATCGGCTGTCCGGGGCGTCGCATGCCGCCGGGTTGAAGGCGGACCCGGACAATCGGCTGTGGTGGCATCGGCCGCGGCGGCGCCTGGAAGCGGAGATTATTCGCGATAACCTGCTCGCCGTCGGCGGCCGGCTCGACTCGGCGATGTTCGGCCCCGGCACGCTCGATGAGAACATGCGCCGCCGCAGCATCTACTTCACGGTGCAGCGCAGCAAGATGATACCGTTCTTGCAGGTGTTCGATTGGCCGGACAGCCTCACCAGCGCCGGCGCGCGTCCGACCACTGTGGTTGCGCCGCAGGCTCTGTTGTTTTTGAATAATCCGCAAGTACGCGCCTGTGCCGCTGGGCTGGCCGGCCGGCTGCTGCCCGACGCGCAAAAGGATTTAGCCCGCGGCCGTCGATCGTGCCTACCGGCTGGCTTTCGCTCGACCGCCGAGTCCGCGCGAGCGGGAGGGAGGCATAGTGTTTTTGAGTGCCCGCCGCGCCGCGAGGGGCGGCAATCTCGAGCGAGCGTTGAGCGACTATGCTCTCGTACTCCTCAGCCTGAATGAGTTCATCTATGTCGATTGATGGAAAGACACCATGACGCCAGCGATCCGCAATTCATCGTTTGTCTCGGCGCCATCGTTGCTGACGCGCCGCCAGCTTTTGAGACGCTGCGGCGGCGGCCTTGGTCTGGTGGCTCTGAGCGATCTCCTCCAGCATGAGGGCTTGCTCGCCGCGGCGCCGGAGACGCCGCTCAATCCGCTTGCTCCACGTTCGCCGCACTTCCGCGCCCACGCCCGCGCCGTCATCTGGATTTTTATCAACGGTGGACCCAGCCAGGTGGACACTTGGGATTACAAGCCGTCGCTGGACCGGCTCGATGGTAAGCAGCTGCCCGGCTTCGACCGGCACACCGGCTTTTTCATCAACGACGTCGGCCCGCTGATGAAGTCGCCGTTCACTTTCCGGCAGTACGGCCAGTGCGGCAAATGGGTTTCCAGCATCTTCCCGTGCTTGTCGAAGCACGTGGATCAGATGGCTTTTCTTCATTCGCTGCACAGCGAATCGAACAACCACAGCCCGGCCCTGTTCATGATGAACACCGGCCTGCCGCGCATGGGTTTTCCGTCGGTCGGCTCCTGGGTCGCCTATGGCCTCGGCTCGGAGAACGAGAACCTGCCCGGCTTCGTCGTGATGTCCGATCCCAAGGGGCGCGGTCTCCCCAAGGGACACTCGCTCAACTGGACGTGTGGCTTTCTTCCGGGGGCATACCAGGGAACCTGGCTCAAGCCGGGGGCCGACCCTATCGACAACCTGAAGCGAATTTCGGGAGAGTCCGGGGCCGACCAGGAAGCACGGCTGGACCTGATGGCCAGGCTGAACCGACTCCACACCGAGCAATCCAACGCCGACCCGGAGTTAGAGGCTCGCATCAAGAGCTTTGAGTTGGCCTATCGCATGCAGTCGGCGGCTCCCGACGCTCTCGACCTCAGCCGCGAGCCAAAGCACATTCTCGATCTCTATGGCGTGGGACGATCCGAGTGCGATCACGTCGCCCGGCAGTGCCTGATGGCACGGCGCATGGTGGAGCGCGGCGTTCGTTTCGTGCAGATTTACTCCGGCGGCATGGAGAACGAACGCAGCTGGGACGGTCACCGCGACATCAAGGGCAATCACACGCAGTTCGCTGGCGAGACGGATCGCCCTGTGGCCGGATTGCTTTCCGACCTGCGCCAGCGGGGTTTGCTCGACAGCACGCTCCTTATCTGGGCCGGCGAGTTTGGCAGGCTGCCGGTATCGCAGAAGGGCAAGCAGCCGGGCCGCGATCACAACCCGCACGCCAACACGGTCTGGCTGGCCGGCGGCGGCATCAAGGGTGGCGTGTCCTACGGCGAATCGGATGAGGTCGGCTACAAGGCGGCTGTCAATCGGCTAGACGTTCACGATCTGCACGCCACCATCCTGCACCTGTTCGGACTCGATCACGAGCGGTTGACGTATTTCCACAACGGCCGGCGCTATCGCCTGACCGATGTTTCCGGCCGGGTCATCCACGACGTTCTCGCGTAGACGGACTGCGAACCGATCTCGCCCCGCGAACCAGGCAAGCCGACAGCGACAAGCCGGCGAATCGTCAGGCCGCGCGGAATGCGTTGCGTCATTGGCAGTGCGCGACCCATCTGTCTGGCTCACGGGAGTCAAAACTCGCATAATGGGTGGTCCAAAGATAGGGAGCGGCTCAAGAGCCTCAGAGGCTCTCATAGCACCTGGACCACTTTTTGGGGAGCAGTCCAGCGTGTCAACTGCTGGGTCGGAAGATCCGCTCCCGATCGCAAGGCTCCCCGAGTAGGACTCGAACCTACAACAAACCGGTTAACAGCCGGTTGCTCTACCATTGAGCTATCGGGGAAAATCAGGCGAGCGTGTCGGGAGGAACAACCCCGTCCGCACGCTCGTCTGGAGGTTTTGTAGAACAACTTCTGTGCTTTCGCAAGATCTATTTCCGGAAATGGGAAGCGCAGAACAACGCTACCTGAGGGCTTCGACGATCATGGCGGATCGCGTGGCGATCATTGGTGCAGGGTTAGCGGGCTTGGCGGCGGCGGCGGCGTTGGCGGAGCGCGGCTTCGCCGTCACCTTGCTCGAAACGCGACAACGGCTCGGCGGACGAGCCAGTTCCTTCACCGACGCCGTTAGTGGACAAACCATCGATACGTGCCAACACGTCAGTATGGGCTGCTGCACGAATTTCGCCCACTTCTGCCGCAGCGTCGGCATTGCCCATCTGCTGCAACGGCAAAACGTCCTCTGGTTCATGACGCCTGATCGGCGCATCAGTCGCCTCCGCGCCGGTTCGTGGCCCGCTCCCCTACACTTGGCGGAGAGTTTTCTGCGGGCGCATTATCTCCGTCCCGCCGAGAAGCTGCGCATCGCCTGGGGACTGCACTGCCTGCGGCGCACCGCGCCGGATAACGATATTCCCTTCCTCGATTGGTTGATGCGGCATCGGCAGACGCCTCGCATAGTAGAGCGCTTCTGGGGACTCATTCTCACCAGCGCCCTCAACGAGACACCTCAACGTCTCGGCTTACGGTATGCGCGAAAGGTCTTTGTCGAGGGTTTTCTCGGCCATCGCCGCGCCTTTGAGGTCGAGTTGCCGTGCGTGCCGCTCGGCCGGCTCTACGGCGAGGAATTGCAAACCTGGCTCACGCGGCATGGCGTCTGCCTGCGCAAGGGATGCGGCGCGCGCCGTTTGTCAATGACCGAGGGACGCATCGGCGGCGTCGAAATGCGAAACGGCGAGATCATCTACGCCGACAGCTACATCGCCGCCGTCCCCTTCGAGCGCTTGTTGGATCTGCTGCCGGAGGAGTTGATTGCCGCGGAGCCGTACTTCGGCCAGTTGCGGCATCTGGAGACATCGCCGATAACAAGTGTGCATGTTTGGTACGATCGGCCCGTCCTGCGTCTGCCTCATGTCGTGCTGGTCGATTGTCTGGGTCAGTGGGTGTTCGGCGCGGCCAAGTCGCGCCCGGCGAGCATTACCTGCAAGTCGTCGTCAGCGCTGCCCGCCCACTCCTCGACATGGGGCACGACGAGGTGCAACGGTTGATTCTTGAGGAACTGGCGCGGCTGTTTCCCGAAGCGGCGGCGGCGACGGTGCGACGAGTGAGGGTCGTGACCGAACGAGCGGCGACTTTCAGCGCCGTACCAGGCGTCGATAAGTGGCGGCCGAGCCAAGCATCGCCCATTCCTAATTTGCTCGTGGCGGGAGATTGGACGGCTACCGGCTGGCCGGCGACGATGGAAGGTGCGGTGCGGAGCGGCTACCTCGCCGCCGAAGCCCTGCTAGCGCGCCGCGGCGTCAACGAACGATTGCTGCAACCCGACCTTACCCTTAACAGCTGGTAGCACGCAAATCCGTGGAACAGAGATCGATGCGGAATTGTCCGGTGGGAATGGCCGCGAATAAATCGGCATATCGAGGCGGAATATCGATACTAGAGAGATCGATAAAATCTCCGGAGACGTTCAACCGTCCAGCTACGAGGAATCGGCAACCCCGCTCGCGCAGGCTATCGAGCGCCTGCTGGAGTTGGCTTTCGCTACCGCCATAGAAACGGGACTGGAGAATACGTTCCGCCGTGTCGGCGCCGACAACGAACACGGCGCCAGGAAACAGTTCCGCTTTGTCGGCGAACGTCGCCGCGCGGGTCAGCCAAAGCGGCGCCTTCCAGGCAAACGATGCCAGACGCCGCCGTACTTCCTCCGCGGACAGGGGCGGTTTGTCGGCGTTGACGATGGTTAGCTCGAACGCGGCAGACAGTCCCGTTAGACGGGCCGCCACTTCCGCCAAGGCGATGTGTCCGGTGTGGAGCGGGTTGAAAGATCCCGGCAACAACAAAAGCGGTCGAGGGACATCGACGAGAAATCGGCCATCGCGCTCTACGCACACAACCCGCTGGCGTCCCTCCACCAAGGCGAGCAACGCATCGTCCGCCGGATACATCTGCCGACCAATCGACTCGCCCGGCAACAGCGGCACATCGACGCGCTCATGCAGATTCAGAACCTCGGCCAGCGCGTTGAGCAACACCCGATCGACAACGGTTTCCTCCTCCTCCCGTAGACGCGCTTCCTTTGCCAATATCAGCGAATAGTTGCAAACATGATGATTCGTCTGAATGGCGACATGAAAGCGATGATCGCCGCGCTTGGGGCGGTCGGAACGCAAGCTGGCGGTGCAGGCGATACCGACCACGCTTTGACCGGGAGCCAACCAGCGGGCGCGTTCGAGCGCCCGCCGAGCCATCGAGCAGGCCGTCTCCTCCGAACAGAAGGAGGCCGGGCGGTGGCCAAGAAACTCCTCAAGACTCCGTTCCTCGTAGGGCACGACGACTTCCAGCACACTGCGCGAGCCGCCGGGCACGGACAGCAGCCAGGCCGCCGCCCCCGCTCCGCCGCCGGTCGCCGCCAAGACCAGACGATGGCCGGCACGATGGATAGCGGAGATCAAAGCACACAGTTGGGCGTCCATTGTAAAGAGCCTCCGTATTGTCCCTCACGCTCTCCAGCTTAGAATATGCCTGTCGCGCCGCGAGGGCAGCGGCATGGCATGTCGCGGAAGATTAATGGATAAAAGGGGCATTAAATGAATTCTTTTGCTTTGGCCGGTCTTTTCTGTCTGGCGGCCGTCGATGTTGCGCCGACGGCGAATTTCCGGGCCGGCACGGATTCGTTCCCTTATCGCCTCGATGTCAGCAAGGACGAGCAGCGCGGCTCGGAGGCGGCGCAGCCGCCGTCTCACGTCAAGGCCGACATCAAGCCATTGCTCGAACAGTTACGCCAGGACGGTAAAGGGCTGCGCCCGGAAAGCGAACGAAACATCGAGACGTTCTTCATCGTCGCCGATGCCTTCGAGGCCGATGGCCGATTGGCCGCGGCGCGCGACGTGCTTTTGACGCTCAAAGAAAATCTCGAATCGCTCCAGGCCGCCCGGCAAGGGAAAGCACGGCCGGCGAACCTCGTGACGACCGAGACGGATCTGTTGGCCTATCGGGACGCTCACAACATCCACGCGGTCACGCC
Organism: uncultured Planctomycetota bacterium; assembly: GCA_963835245.1. GTDB lineage: Bacteria > Planctomycetota > Planctomycetia > Gemmatales > Gemmataceae > JAJPHU01. The sequence continues at coordinate 796 of CAWIEZ010000001.1, read as the reverse complement.
GTATTATCTCGCTGGAGGCCAGCCCTCCGAGAAGGGCTATCGCTGGCTCAAGTCCAAGGGCGTCACTACCGTCATCAACTTGCGTCAATCGTCGTCCCATGAGAGGGAGATGCTGGAACGGTTGGGACTGCGTTACGTACACATTGCTTGGCCGGATCTCCAACCGCCCAGTCTGGAGCAAGCGCGGCAGATTGTCGGAGTGATTGAGGCGGAGCGGAAGCGCGGCGGCAAGGTGTTCCAGCATTGCCTGCGCGGCATTGGCAGGGACGGCACAATGGTTTGCTGCGTGCGGGTTGCTTCGGGTATGTCCGCCGAAAAAGCCGTCGCCGAATGGCTAAAGGCCGCTCCCACTTGGCTCGACGATCAGGCCCGCGACAAAAACGGCAAACCCGTTCAGATCGAACGTATCAAGGAGTTCGAGCGCGAGCTGCGTCCCAAACCGGCGAACCGGCAGCGTTAGCTGCCGGGTTCTGGCTCCCACCCGGCAGCTAACGCTGCCGGTTCGCCACCTATTGCAACAACTGCTGCTCGGCGGCGGTGATTATTTGCCACGATTCCCCAGGCGTCTCGGCGGATCTCAGTTGATCGAGGAAGTCAGGCCGGAGGAACAGCCGAGTCAAGCGAGCCAGCACCCGCAGATGCGTTCGGTCATCGCGGCAACAGATGAGGAAAAACAGATCCGTCAATCCACCGTGCGGAGCGCCGAATGGAATGCCCGATGCCGTCCGCGCATAAGCCATGACGGATTCACCGAGAGCGGCGGACAGTGGACAGCGCGGATGCAGCTACCTGGCAT